>JACKHZ010000001.1 GCA_020638735.1 Planctomycetota bacterium
CGTTCGACCTGCGCCTGTGGCCGCACGACATCGCGGGCTCGCTGGCGCACGCGCGCGGCCTGCACCGAATCGGCGTGATCGACGCTGCGGCGCTGGCGGCGATCGAGCGCGGCCTGGCGGCGGTCGAGACGGAGCTTCGCGACGGCACGTTCGAGGTGCGGTCCGAAGACGAAGACGTGCACATGGCGGTCGAGCGTCGCCTCACCGAGCTCGTCGGTGACCCCGGCCGCCGCCTGCACACGGGCCGCAGCCGCAACGATCAGGTGGCGACGGACGTGCGGCTATTCGTGCGTGCGGCGTGCGACGAGGTCGACGCGCGCCTGCGCACGCTGTGCGTCGCCCTCGCCGACGCCGCGGCCGCCCACGCCGCCGCGCCGCTGCCGGCATACACACACCTGCAGCGCGGCATGCCGACGACGCTGGGACATCACCTCTTGGCCTACTTCGAGATGTTCGACCGCGACCGCGAGCGTGTCGCCCAGTGCCGCGCTCGCGCCAACGTCTCGCCGCTCGGCTCGGGCGCCTGTGTCGGCTCGAGCTTCCCGCTCGACCGCGCCGGCGTCGCGAGCGACCTCGGCTTCGCCGCGATCACCCGCAACAGCCTCGACGCGGTCAGCGACCGAGACTTCGTCGCAGACTTCCTGTTTGCGGCGTCGATGGTCGCGACGCACCTGTCCCGACTTGGCGAGGAGCTCGTCTTGTGGTCCACGTCGGAGTTCGGCTTCGTCGAGCTCGGCGACTCTGTCACGACCGGCTCTTCGATGATGCCAAACAAGAAGAACCCTGACGGCGCCGAGCTGATGCGGGGCAAGGCGGGGCGTGTGTTTGGCGATCTCGTCGGGTTCCTGGCGACGCTCAAGGGCCTCCCGCTGACCTACAACAAGGACATGCAGGAAGACAAAGAGCCGCTCTTCGACGCCTTCGACACGATCGTGCTGGGCCTCGACATGGCGGTCGCGAACATCGAGGGCGCGCGGTTCCGCACCGACCGGATGCGCGCCGCCTGTTCGGCGTGGGTAAACGCGACAGACCTGTGCGAGTCGCTGGTCCGGGCCGGCGAGCCGCTGCGCACCGCACACCACCAGACCGGCCGCCTCGTGCGGCTCGCGGTGGAGCGGGGCGTCGAGATCGAGGCGCTGCCGCTCGAGGTGGTGCAAGAGCACGCGCCCATGGCGACCGCGGCGATGCTCGAGGCGCTCGCCTTGCAGTCGATCCTCGACATCAAGACGGTCGCGGGCGGCACGGCGCCGGCGTCTGTGGCGGTGGAGGCGGCGGCGGCGCGGGAGCGGGCTACGGCCGCGCGCTGACGGGCGGGGTCCCTACCGGAGCACGGGCGCTCCTTCTGCGCCAACGACCACTCGGTAGACCGAC
>JACKHZ010000010.1 GCA_020638735.1 Planctomycetota bacterium
GTGCGCCCCACCACCGGGTGGGAGTGCTCCGTGAGGTGACACTTGATGCGGACCCATTCCGTGCCTTCAAGACACCACGAACCGCGATGGGGATGGCGCTGCTTGGTCCGCTGGGGAACAAACCCGTGTCCCGTGTCACGATGCATGTCTACTCAGTCGTAGACGACGAGATCGAGAGCTACACGGTCTGGCTTCCACGTTCCGTGCTGGCCGCGGCCAGAGTTGAGCGCGGGATGACTGTCGACCTGAGGTTCCAGATGAGACCCGCGGGAACCGACCATGTCTGGTGGGCCCGGCAGTGTGAACTCGTGCAGAAGGGGAAGCGGGCGGTGGAGGAGGCGGGCGGCGCGTGAACCTCCGTGGTCCGATCCTCCAGTCTCGCAGGGAAAGCGAGGTTGAGCATTGGTGGATGCTTGGGGAGGGGGGATGCGCTTGGCATCAGAAGGAGTTGACCAACCTTCAGGTCGTTGCCGACCGGCGTGACCTTGGCCGTGATCGGCAGCCTGGCGCCGCTGCGGGGCTCGGTCAGGTCGCCCTTCCAGGTGCCGGCGAAGCGGGTGGCGTCGAAGGTCGGGCCGCCGCAGGCGGCGACGGGCAGCAGCGCGAGCAGCAGCAGGCCGGGGCAGTGGTTCATTGGTGTCGTTCGCGGCCCGGCTCACCGTATGCCCGGGGGGGCGTGTCCTGGGTCCTTGGACCACCTTGCCGGTCGCGGCCTTCCGGGCCATCATCTGCGCCCATGAAGAAGTGCCTTGGTTGGATCCTCCCGATGCTGCTGGTTGCCTGCGCGACGCCGAACGTCGAGGTGGGTCAGGACATGCCTGCGCAGGACTCGTGCTGCTCGGAAGCCGGCGCGCCGGCCGGCGGCGGTGACTGCTGCTCCGAAGGCGGCGCCAAGGCCGAGGTCAAGAAGGCCGAGAGCGGCTGCGCCGGCGGCGGCTGCTGCATGGGCGACGGCATGGCCAAGCCCGCGCCGGTCAAGGTCAACAACTGACCTGGCCAGCGGTTGATCGGACCTCCCGGTCCTGATCCTCAAACGTGCTCCTCGCTTCCGTCGCGCCGCGGCGGGAGGGGAGCACGTCGCACGTACGGCCCGCTCGTGGACCTGCTGCCGCGCGGCTGGTAGACCAGCCACATGCACCTGCCGCGCGCGGTCTCGTTCTCGCTGCTGCTGACCGGGACGCTGTTCGTCGCCCAGCAGCCAGCGACGCAGCAGCCGGCGACGACGAGCGCGCCGCCGAAGCGTCCGCACGTCATCGTCATCGTCAGCGACGACGCCGGCTACGCCGACTTCGGCGTGCAGGGCGCGCGCGACATCCGCACGCCGCGCATCGACTCGATCGCCCAGGGCGGCGTGCGCTGCACGCAGGGCTACGTGTCCGGCTCGGTCTGCAGCCCGACGCGCGCCGGGCTGATGACCGGGCGCTACCAGCAGCGCTTCGGTCACGAGAAGAACATCCCGCCGCAATGGAGCGAGGAGAACGGCCTGCCGCTCGACGAGCGCACGTTCGCCGACGAGTTGCTCGCCGCCGGCTACGGCACGGTCGCGCTCGGCAAGTGGCACCTCGGCTACGCCGACCACTTCCACCCGCGGTCGCGCGGCTTCGAGCACTACTACGGCTTCCTGCAGGGGCAGCGCTCGTACTTCCCGCTCGAGCGCGTGACGCGACTCAACCGGCTGCTGCGCGACCGCGACGTCGCGCCGGAGTCGTTCGACTACATGACCGACGAGCTCGGTCGCGCGGCGGCCAAGTTCATCGCCGAGCGCGGCGACCGGCCGCTGTTCCTGTATCTGGCGTTCAACGCCGTGCACGGTCCGATGCACGCGACCGAGCAGGACCTGGTCGGCACCGTCGGTCCGCAGCGTCGCCGTAAACTGATCGCGATGACCCACGCGCTCGACCGCGCCGTCGGCTACGTGCTCGACGCGCTCGACGAGCAGGGCATCGCCGACGACACGCTGCTGTTCTTCGTCAACGACAACGGCGGCGCGACCAACAACGCGTCGAAGAACGCGCCGCTGCGCGGCCACAAGGCGCAGGTGTTCGAGGGCGGCATCCGCGTGCCGTTCCTGGTGCGCTGGCCGGCGGGACTGCCGCAGGGCGCGGTCTACGAGCAGCCGGTGATCGCGCTCGACATCCTGCCGACCAGCCTCGCCGCGGCGGGCGCCGGGCGCGGCGGTGCCAAACCTCTGGATGGCGTCGACCTGCTGCCGTTCCTGCGCGGCGAGCGCGAGGGCGCGCCGCACGACGCGCTGTTCTGGAAGATGGGCGACACCTGGGCGGTGCGCAGCGGCGATCACAAGCTGCTGCACCAGGAGAAGGGCGCGCCGATGCTGTTCGACGTCGCCGCCGACATCGGCGAACAGAACGATCTCGCCGCGGCGCAGCCGGAGCGCGTGGCGGCGCTGCAGGCGCGCTACGACGCGTGGGCCGCGCAGCTGATGAAGCCGCGCTGGGGCGCCGGCGCGGAGAAGGACGGGGACGACTGAGCGTGCAGCTGTCGCTCGAACAACGCCTGCTGCGCTTCCTCGCCCGCGAGGAGCGCGACGAACAGCGCACGAGCCGGGAGCTGCGCGCGCAGCCGGTCGAGCTGCGCGTGCTCGAGGGCGAGTGCCTGCAGGGCGCGATCTACCGCCGCGCCGAGGGCTCGTCGTTCGTCTTCGAGCTGCGCGACAACACGTCCAAGTTTCGCGCCGGCGACCCGCTGGTGGTCGGCGACGGCGTCGATCTCGAGGGCGGCTGCGCGCTGTCGTACGGCAGCTACGACGCCGAGACCAGGCTGTTGCGGCTCGAACCCGATCCGTTCGTGCGCGACGCCGATCCGTTCTTCGAGCCGGGCGAGACCTACGTGCTCGATCGGCGGCCGCTCGGGCTGCAGGGCCGACTGCGCGACGCGGTGCGCGGCGCGTTCGCGTCGAAGCAGCTGGTGGCGGTGCTCGACGGCGAGCACGAGCTGAGGCGTGACGAGGGGCGGTACGAGCGCGCCAAGGCAGCGCTCGCGCGCACCGGCCTCAACCCGGCGCAGGTCGAGGCCGGCGCGGCGGCGGTGGCGACCGAGAGCCTGGCGCTGGTGCAGGGGCCGCCCGGCACCGGCAAGACGCGGCTGTTGGCGACGACGGTGGCGATGCTGTGCGCGGCTGGGTGTCGCATCGCGGTCTGCGCCTTCACCCATCGCGCCGTCGACAACGCGCTGCTGGCGCTGCGTCGCGCCGCGCCGGACCTGCCGCTGTTCAAGCTGTCGTCTTCGTCCACCGACGGCGTCAAGCTGCTGCGGCAGAACCGCGTGCAGCTCGCCGACGCGCGGCGTTCGCGGTTTCCCGACAAGGCGTGCGTGGTCGCCGGCACGTGCTTCCAGCTGGCCAAGCTGCACGAACGCGAGCGCTTCCACTACACGGTGTTCGACGAGGCGGGCCAGCTGCCGATCCCGCACGCGCTGCCGGGCATGCTGCGCGGCTCGCGCTGGCTGTTCTTCGGCGACCACGAGCAGCTGCCGCCGGTGGTGACGACCGCGCACGCCGACCGCGGCGCGGCGGCGTCGATCTTCGAGCACCTGCACGTGCGCTTCGGCTCGCTGCTGCTCGACACGACCTATCGCATGAACGACGGCGTCTGTCGCGTCGTCAGCGAGACGTTCTACGGCGGCAAGCTGCATCCGGCCGCCGAGGCGGCGGCGCGGCGGTTGCCGTTCGCGCCGGGCGGTCGCCTCGACGACGTGCTCGATCCCGCCGTGCCGATGGTGTGGCTGCGCATCGACCACCGGCAGCCGGGGCAGCGTTCGGTCGAAGAGGCCAACGCCGTCGCCGACCTGGTCGAGGACGTGGTGCGCCGGCACGGCGTGCCGCCGGCCGAGGTCGCCGTGATCGCCCCCTTCCGCGCCCAGGTGCGCGCGATCCGCACCGCGATCCAGCACAAGGCGCTGTCCGGTGCCGACGAGCTGACGATCGAGACCGTCGAGCGCGTGCAGGGGCAGGAACGCGAGGTCGTGGTGCTTTCGCTGACCGCCGGCGATCCCGCCGAGTCCAAGCAGCAGGGTGCGTTCCACCTGTCGCTCAACCGGCTCAATGTCGCGCTGTCGCGGGCGCGCACCAAGGCGGTGCTGGTCGGCAGCGCGCACGCGTTCGACGCGTTGCCGCACGACGCCGAGGCGTTGCGCATGGCGTCGCGCTGCAAGGAGCTGCGCGATCGCCTGCATCAGGTCGACCTGACGAAGCTCTACGTGGTCGGGCCGGCGGGCGGGTAGGCGCGTCTCATTCGTCGCCGGCGCGCTCGTCGAGCAGCAGCCACGCCAGCAGCGTCGTCGATCAGCTGCGTCCAGCTGCAGCGCGCCAGCAGCTGGTCGACAGCGGCGCCAGGTCGGTCGACGTCGTCGGCGGTGACCTTAGGCGCGACGAAGCGCTGGTGCAGGCGCGCGGTGACCTCGGCGTCGGCGTCGCTGGCGTCACCGCCGGCGGCGGCGCGGGCGGCAGCGCGCTGCTTCGCGGTCGCGGCGTCGACGTTGACGAACACGAACGACACCGTCGTGCCGGTCTGCGCCGCCGCCGCGCGCGCCTCGGCGCGCAGCGCCGGCGTCGCGAAGTTGCCGTCGAGCAGCACCACCGCGGCGCCGGCGGCGGTCTGCTGCGCGGCGTGCTCGAACAGCGCGCCGTAGGTCAGCCGCGAGAACTCCGGCGTGTAGTGCGCGGCGGTCGCCGGCTGGTCCGGGGCGAGGCCGGCCAGCTGCTTGCGCAGCACGTCGGTGGCGAGCGTCGGCCACTGCAGCTGCTCGCCGAGCGCGCGGCACAGCCCGCTCTTGCCGCTGGCCGGCGGCCCGCACAGCACCAGCCAGCGCGGCGGGGGCGCTTCGAGCAGCAGCGCCGCCGCAAGGCGCGCGTGACGACGGCACGAGCTGCGCGCGCCGTCGCGATCAGTGTCGTCCAGCTCTGCCTCTGCCGCCGCCATCGCCGCGACCTTGGCGCGCACCATCGCCCGGTAGCTGCACAGCAGCGGCATCAGCTCGGGCAGCTGCGTGTCGCCGCTCGCCAGCACGTAGGCGTCGACGAACGCGCGGGCCAGCGCCGGCGCGCCGCGGTAGCGCAGGTCCATCGCCAAGAACGCCACCTCGGTGGCGACGTCGCCGCAGCGGAAAGCCGGCTCGAACTCGATGCAGTCGTAGACCGTCGGCGGCGACGTCATGCAGACGTTGCGCGCGTGCAGGTCGCCGTGGCCGTCGACGACGCGGCCGCTCGCGGCGCGGCGCTGCAGCGTCGGCAGGCGGTGACGGAACTTCGCCTCGCTGCGCGCGGCCAGCCGCGTCAGCAGCGCCTTCGGCACCGGCTGGCCGGGCACCGCGGCGAGCTCGGTGAAGTTGTCGGCGGCGAAGCCGGCGAGGCGCTGCGGGTCGCCGAGTTCGCGCACGCGCGGGCTGCGCTCGGCCTGGTCGTGGAAGCGCGCGACGTGGCGCGCCAGCTCGGCGA
The DNA here is from genome assembly GCA_020638735.1 of Planctomycetota bacterium. Taxonomy (GTDB): domain Bacteria; phylum Planctomycetota; class UBA1135; order UBA1135; family UBA2386. The sequence goes on from JACKHZ010000010.1 coordinate 5,453, forward strand.
GCTGCGCGGCGGTGACGTCGTGCGCAGCGAGCAGCTCGTCGAGCATGCGCTGCTGCGGCAGGCGGCGCATCAGCACGGCGTGATCGACGAGCTCGCCGTCGATCGTCGCGTCGGGCGGCCCGAAGCGCAGCCCGGCCGGCGTGCGACGCAGCTCGACGGTGCCGAGGTAGACGTCGCGGCAGAGGCGGCGGTTGAGGCGCACCTCCTCGTCGCAGGCGTGCTGGCGCGCGGCGAGCGTCGAGAAGTCGACGAACGGCAGCTTCACCGCCTTCTTCAGCTTGTAGACCCGCTCGCCGACGATGCAGACCACCGACAGGTGCGTCTGGATCAGCTGCACCTCGCCGCCGCGCGCGGCCGCGCCCGGGTAGCACGCCGGGTCCGCCAGCTCGTGCAGCAGCGCCTCGGCGGTCACGGCAGCATGCCCGTCGCCAGGTAGCCGAGGTAGAGCACCGAGCCGATCAGCAGGCCGAGCACCAGCAGCTTCGCCGCCCGGCGGAAGGGGCGATCTGGGTGCTCGGCGTCGTTCACAGGCTCTCCAGCAGCGCGACGAACGCGGCCTCGTCGAGGATGCGCAGGCCGAGCTTCTCGGCCTTCTCCAGCTTGCTGCCGGCGTCCTCGCCGGCGACCACGTCGGTGACCTTCTTGCTGATGCCGGACGCGGCCTTGGCGCCGAGCGCCTCGACCTTGGCCTTGGCGTCGTCGCGCGACATCGACGACATGCCGCCGGTGAAGACGAACACGCGCCCGCTCAGCGGTCCTTCGCCGATGCGTTCGGCGGCCTGCGGCTCGACGCCCGACGCGGCCAGCGCGGCCAGCGTCGCCTGGTTCTTCGGCGAGGCGAAGAACTCGATCAGCGCCGCCGCGACCTCGTCGCCGACGCCGTCGACCGCGAGCAGCTCGGCGTTGGTCGCCGCGCTCAGCTTGTCGAGCGTGCCGAAGTGCTGCGCGAGGTCGCGCGCGGTGGATTCGCCGACGTGGCGGATGCCGAGGCCGTTGAGGAAGCGCTGCAGCGGCGGTCGCCGGCTGTTGTCGATCTGCTTCAGCAGGTTGGTGGTGCTGGTCTTGCCCCAGCGCTCGAGCTCGAGCAGCTGCGCCTCCTTCTGCCGGAGGTCGAACACGTCCTCGACCGACGTCACCAGCTTCGCCTGCACCAGCTGCTCGACCTGCTTCGGCCCGAGGCCTTCGATGTCGAAGGCGCGACGTCCGGCGAGGTGCACGACGCGACCGACCAGCTGCGCCGGGCAATCGAGGTTGCTGCAGTAGACGAACTTGCCTTCGGCCTGCAGCGGGCCGTCGCACGCCGGGCAGGTCGCGGGCGGCGCAGCCGGGCGGGAATCGGGGCCGCGGTGCTCGGGGAACACGCGCACGACCTCGGGGATCACGTCGCCGGCGCGCTGGATCTCGACGACGTCGCCGGCGCGCACGTCGCGTTCGGCGAGCAGCGCCCAGTTGTGCAGCGAGGCGTTGCGCACCGTGACGCCGGCGAGCTCGGTCGGCTCGAGGTGCGCGACGGGCGTCACGGCACCCGTGCGGCCCACCTGCGCGCCGATGCGCTCGACGCGCGTCGTGGCGAGCCGCGGCGCGAACTTGTAGGCGAGCGCCCAGCGCGGCGTGCGCGAGGTGCGGCCGAGCTTCGCCTGCAGGTCGGTGCGGTCGACCTTGGCGACCACGCCGTCCATCTCGTACGGCATCTCGTCGCGTCGCGCCTCGAGCTCGTCGCGGAAGGCGAGGATCGCGTCGAGGTCGGCGGCGGTGCGGCCGGGTGCGGCGACGGTGAAGCCCCACGCCGTCAGCTGTTCGCGCAGCTCGCCGTGCGTCGCGAACTCGCGGCCTTCGACGAAGCCGACCGCGAAGGCGAGGAAGTCGAGCGGCCGCCGCTTGACGACCCGCGGATCGAGCAGCTTCAGCGTGCCGGCGACGGTGTTGCGCGCGTTGCGGAAGGTGCCCTCGCTGCTGGTCTCCTCGCGCTGCTGCAGCGCGGCGAAGCCCTGCCGGGTCATGATCACCTCGCCGCGCACCTCGATACGGGTCGGGAAGGGGCCAGGTCCGGCGAGCTGCAGCGGCAGGTTGCGGATCGTCTTCAGGTTGCGCGTCAGGTCCTCACCGCGTTCGCCGTCGCCGCGCGAGAGGCCGCGAACCAGCGCGCCGTGCTCGTAGAGCAGGCTGGCGCTGACACCGTCGAGCTTGGGTTCGCAGCTCCAGGTCAGAGCGTCTTCGGCGCCGAGCTCGAGCAGCTTGCGGGCGCGCTCGACGAACGCGCGCACCTCGTCGGCGGCCATCAGCGAGTCGAGGCTGCCCATCGGCGCCAGGTGGGGGAACGTCGCGAACGAGCCGCCTTTCGGCAGCGGCGCGCCGACCCGCTGCGTCGGGGAGTCGGGCGTGATCAGCTCGGGGTGCGCCGCCTCGAGCTCGCGCAGCTGCACGAACAGCGCGTCGTACTGCGCGTCGGTCAGGTCGCTGTGGCCGCGGTTGTAGTACTGCTCGTCCGCGGTCCGGATCTGCCGGCGCAGGTCTTCGGCTCGGGGTTCTTGGCTCACCGCATGAGGGTTTAGCCGCGCGGCGCTCGTCGTGCACCAGTTCGTGGCACAACCGGCGACGGGCCAGGCTCAGGCTTCGGGATCCCAGCTGGCGCGGTGGTTCAGTTCCATCGGCGCGACGCGCATGCGTCCGTCGGTGCGTGCGGGGTCGCCGGCGGCGAACGCGTAGCTGGCGCCGCGCGTGCCGCAGGCGCGACGGAAGCGCTGGCGCGCCTGGGCCTCGAGCAGTTCGAGCAGCTGCCCGTTCGTCAGCAGGCCTCGCTGGACGAACATGTCGCCGAGCGCGCGGCCGTCCCGAGCGGCGTTGTCGGCGAGCAGCTCGCGGGCCGCGGCCTCGATCGTCGCCGCGTCGGAGAGGCCGGCGGCGACGATCAGGTCGCCGATGCGCTCACCCGCGACCGGCGCCGAGCTGAGGCACGACTGCACGCAGCCGCCAGCGATGCCGAATCGGATCGTCTCGCCGGACAACTCGACCGTCAGCAGACCGGACTTGCGGGTCCGCTCGAGGAACTGGAACACCGACAACAGCGGCATGCTGTCGTTGGTGCCGCGCAGCACGCTCTCGTCGTCCGGGGCGCGATCGCGAGTGCGCGGCGGCGTGGCGCTGCGGGGCTGCGGGTCGTTCTGCGGCGGGCTGTGCGGGGCCGTGACAGGCGACGGTTTCGCGGCCGGCGCTCGCGAAGTCGACGTGGGGGCCGAGCCCTGCGCAACGCTGTGCGGTGGCATGGGCGGCGCCGCCGGGCGCAGCTGGGGCGCCGGTTGTTGGCGTTGCGGAGTGCGTGGCGACTGCGGCGCTGCTGGCTTGGCTGTCGTCGGTTGGGCGCCCGGCGGCAGGGTCGATCTCGGCTGGGCTGCTGCCGACGGGGGCGCCAGCGGTGGGGCCGCTGCCGGCTGGGCGACCGTCGGCTGGGTCGGTGGGTTCGGCGTCGGTGTCCGCTGGACTGCCGGTCGCGGCGCCGCGTCCGGTTGTGGTGCCTGCGGGCCGGATGCTGCCTTGTGTATCGCCGGGGTCCGCGGCGGCGGCAGGCGCTGCACGAGTTCGTGGATGGCGTCGGCGAGCGCACGCATGCCGTTCTCGATGCGGCCCAACGCCGGTTGACTGCCCGAGATGTCGAGCCCCCGCATCGACACCTGCTCGAGGGTCTGCGACAACACGGCGGCGAGCGCCACGAAGTCGTCGCAGTAGCCCTCGATCAGCGAGTTGGCGGCAGTGGCGGGGAAGTGCGACACCTGCATGTCCGAATGATCGGCTCGGCAGGGCACGCCGGATGAGGCGCGCAGGGGCGCTGGAGTCCCGGTCCGGGACGCGCCAGGGCGCCGCGGCAACGCGCTTCGCGCGGCGACCGGTTGCCTGCGGGGGAAGCGGCCTTGGCACCGCGGGCTCGGCGCGCGACAGCGCGCGATCAGGCGCCGTCGCCGATCAGGCGTCGGTCACTTGTCGGCCTTGCCCTTGCCCTTCTTCTTCGACTTGATGCCCAGCTTCTGCTCGGCGTCGGCGATCCACGCCTCGGGGCCGCCCTTCACGTAGCCGGTCTGCGCGACCTGCTTGCCCTTGCTGTCGAGGAACAGGACCGTCGGGTAGCCGCGGATGGAGAACTCCTTCTGCAGCTTGGCGTTCTGCTCCTTGAGCTCCTTGGACTGCGGCTTGTTCTTCGGGTAGTCGAGTTCGAGCAGCACGACGTGCTCCTTGGCCCACTCCTGGAACTCGGCCGTCGAGAAGACCTCGTCCTTCAGCTTGATGCACCAGCCGCACCAGTCGCTGCCGGTGAAGTCGGCCATGACCAGCTTCTTCTCCTTCTTGGCCTGCTTCAGCGCGGCTTCGTAGTCGGTGCCCCAGGACTCCTCGGCGGTCTGGGCGCCCAACTTCTTGTCGGCGTCGGTGGTCCACGCGGCGGGGCCGCCCTTCAGGTAGCCGCTGCGGGCGACCTCGTTGCCGTCGGCGTCCATGAACACGATGGTCGGGAAGCCGCGGATGCCGAACTTCTTCTGCAGGTCCTTGTTCTGGGCGACCAGGTCGTCGGACAGCTGCTTGGTGCGCGGGAAGTCGAGCTCGAGCAGCACGACCTTCTCGTCCGCCCACTTCTGGAACTCGGGGGTCGAGAAGACCTCGTTCTTCAGCTTGATGCACCAGCCGCACCAGTCGCTGCCGGTGAAGTCCGCCAGGATGACCTTGTTGTCCTTCTTCGCCGCGGCCTTGGCCGCTTCGAAGTCGGTCATCCACTTGTCGGCCCCGGCGTCCTCCTGGGCGGTGCTGCTGGCGAGCAGTGCGAACGCGGCGGTCGCGGTTGCGGTGAGGCGGGCGATCAGACGGATCGGGTTCATCATGGTCTTGGCGTTTGGGGTCTGAGGGTGGGGCCCCCGAAGGGCGCCGAGGATACGACGCCCCGCCGGATGCGTCGCGGCACTTCTACGCTGCGACCGCCTCGATACAGAGGTTCCAGAGCCTCGCAGCACCTGCGACCCGACTTCAGAACGGGATCCCCGACACCCGCTCGTCGGGGGCATCGGCCGCGCGGTAGCCATCGTATGGCACTTCGTTGCGGCGTACGACCTCGCCTCCCGGAGCCTGGTACTCCGACGGGCGGATCTCCACCAGCGCCGTGCGGCCCTGCAGGTCGGCGGGCTCGACCTGGACCCGGCCGCTGGTCGGCAGACCCAGCGCCTGGAACACGGTCCGGGCGCGGGCGCGACCCCGCGTGCTGAACACCAGGCTGTCCCACGCGGCCTGCTTGCCGACGTGCTGGCCCTCGGCGACGACCAGGCGCATCGACCAGCGCTCGTCGCCGGCGCGGGTGGTGCCCGGTCGCACCTCCTCGATGCGGCAGAGGTAGGTCCCGGACGGGACGGTGACGAAGTCGGACACGCGGTCCCCGGCGTCGAAGTCGATCTCCATGGCAGCTCCTCGGGTTCGGACACTGCTACAGGGACACGAATCGGTCAGCGGTGTCATGCAAACCGGGAAATCGTCGCGCGCGGGGCGAATCGGGCCCGTGCTTTCGTGTCGAACGGCACGCGAGTACCCTGCCGCCCGGGAGCTCTTCCACCTCCGCCGCTCGTCCGCCGTTGTCGATCTCCACGTCCGCGCCCGCCCAGACCCTGCACGACCCGCGCGACTACCTGTCGCTGGCGCGGCGGCACTACGAGAACTTCCCGGTCGGGTCGTGGTTGTTGCCGCGGCGTGCGCGCGTCCACCTGCACCGCATCTACGCGTTCGCCCGCACCGCCGACGACCTCGCCGACGAACACCGCGACCTGCAGGCGTTGCTGGCGTTCCGCGCGGACTTCCTGCGGCACGTCGCCGGCGCCGCCGACGTGCCGCTGTTCCGCGACCTGGTCGTGTCGATGCGCGAAGCGGAGCTCGAGACCGCGTTGTTCACCGACCTGCTCGATGCCTTCGAACAGGACTGCACGAAGGGGCGCTACGACCGCGCGGAGCTGCGCGACTATTGCCGGCGCTCGGCGGACCCGATCGGGCGGCTCGTGTTGCGCGTATGCGGCCACCGCGACGCGGCGCTCGACGCGATGTCGGACCGCATCTGCACCGGTCTGCAGCTGCTCAACCACCTGCAAGACCTGCGCGAGGACCTGCTCGAACGCGACCGCGTCTACTTCCCGGTCGAGGAGCTCGAGGCCGAAGGCGTGGCCATCGACGACCTGCGGGCCGACGTCGCCAGCCCGGGGCTGCGCCGCTTCGTGCTCGCCGAGGCCGACCGGCTCGGCGCCGACTTCGCGGCCGGCTGGCCGCTGGTCGACGCGGTGCGCGGCCGCCTGCGGCTGGAGCTGCGCGCGATCCTGCGCGGCGCCGCGGCGGTGCTGGCGCGCATCCGCGCGGCCGAAGGCGACGTGCTCGGCGGCGACGTGCACCTCGGCAAGTGGCGACGGATCGGCACCGTGCTGGCGGGACTCGTGCGGCGTTCGCCGCCGCGCTGGAGGGCTGTGTGACGCAGGTCATGACGCCGCCTGGGGCCGAGCTCGCGCCCGAGTCGATCACCGCGCGCTCGAAGTCGAGCTTCCTCGCCGGCTTCGCCTGCATGGGCGAGGAGCGGCGCGCGGCGATGACGGCCATCTACGCCTTCTGCCGCGTCGTCGACGACGCGGTCGACGAGGCCCCGGATGCGGCCACCGGCCGCGGCCGCCTGGCCTTCTGGCGAAGCGAGCTCGAGGCCGCATACGGCGCCGCGCCGACGACGCCGGTCGGCCGCGCGCTGCAACGTGCGGCGCAGCGCTTCGAAGTGCCGTGCGCGCCGCTGTCCGACCTGCTCGACGGTTGCGCGACCGACCTCGTGCCCGACGGCATCGCCGACGAACGCGCGCTGCTCGAGTACTGCTATCGCGTCGCCTCGGCGGTCGGGCTCGCCTGTCTGCCGGTGTTCGGCGCGACCAGCACCGGCGCGCAGCGGTTCGCGGTCGCGCTCGGCCGCGCGCTGCAGCTGACCAACATCCTGCGCGACCTGCGCGGGGACGCCGAGGTCGGTCGCACCTACGCGCCGCGCACGTGGCTGGCCGAGTGCGGCGTCGACGCGAAGTGGCTGCTCGGTACCGGCCCCGATCCGGTCTACGCACCTGGCGGGCCGGTGGCGCAGCTGTGCCAGCGGCTCGTCGCGCGCGGCGAGGAGCACTTCGCCGCCGCGCGCCGCGAACTGCAGCAGCTGGCCGTGCGCGAACGACGCCGCCTCGTGCCGGCGCGCATCATGGGCGCGATCTACGGCGACCTGCTGCGGCGCTTGAGGCGTCGCGGCGGAGACCTGCGAGCGCCGCGGGCGCGCGTGCCCAAGTCGCGACGGCTGGTGCTGGCGTTGTCGGTGATGGTCGGAGTCAAGGCGTGAACCCGGAGCGGCGGCGCGCCTTCGTGCTCGGCGGTGGCGTCGCGGGACTCGCCGCGTCCTTCGCGTTGGCCGATCGCGGGTTCGCCGTCGAGCTGCTCGAGTCCCGCCGGCAGCTGGGCGGCCGGGCGTTCTCGTCCCCGGACAAGGTCACCGGCGAACGGCTCGACAACGGCGCGCACGTGATGCTCGGTTGCTACGCGAGCACGCGACGGCTGCTGCGTCGACTCGGCACCGAGCAAGGCTTCCAGCAGGATCCCAGCCTTCGGCTGGCGTTCCGCAGCCTGTCGCCCGCCCCGCGCACGTTGCAGCTGCGGCTGTCGCGGCTGCCGGTGCCGCTGGCGATGCCGCTGGCGCTGCTCGGGCTCGGCCTCGGCTGGGGCGCCCGGCTGCGCGCGCTGCGCGGCATGCTGACCAGCGTGCTCGGCGCGCCGCCAGACCGCACCTTGGCACAGTGGTTCGACCGGCGCGGGCAGCGCGGCGAGCCGGCGTCGTTCCTGTGGCAGCCGCTGTGCCGCGCGGTGATGAACGTCGAGCCCGAGGATGCCGCGGCGATGGACTTCCTGGCGACGCTGCGCGAAGCGTTCTCGGGCAGCGCGCGATCGGCGGCGTTCTGGGTGCCGCTCAGGCCGTGGGGCGAGCTGTTCGGCGACCCGGCGCCGCAGGCGCTGGCGGCCGCGGGCGTCGCGCTGCACTGCGGCGTGCGCGTGACCGGCCTCGAAGTGCAGGACCACCGCGTCGCTGCCATCCTCGGTGGCGACGGTCGGCGGCGCGAGGTCGGGCCGCGCGACGTGGTGGTGTCGGCGCTGCCGTGGAACGCGCTGGCGATGGTGCTCGGCGAGCGCTTCCGGCAGCCGTTCGCCGCGCTCGAATCGTCGCCGATCGTCACGGTCTATTGCGCGCTGCGCGACGGCGCGGCGCCGCCGCCCGACGATGGGCCGGTGGTGGCGCTGGTCGACGGGGCGCCGTTCCACTTCCTGCTGCGGCGGCCCGGCGAAGCGGCGGGGCGCTTCGCGCTGCTGTCGGGCGGCGACCGCAGCCTCGACGGCTGCGCGGTCGACGAGATCACCGCGCGCGCTGCGCAGCAGCTTCGGCGCTACTACCCGGGTGTCGACGTCGACGGCGCGACATTGCGCGTGCGCAAGGAGCAGCGCGCGACGTTCGTCGCTGCGCCAGGCAGTCACAAGCTGCGGCCCGATCCCGGGCGGTTGACGCCGGTGGCCGGCAACCTGTGGATCTGCGGCGATTGGACCGCCACCGGGCTGCCGGCGACGCTCGAGGGCGCGGCGCGTTCGGGCGAAGCGGTGGTCGCGGCGATCGAGCGCGACTGACTAGCGGCCTTCGGCCGCGGCCGGGCGCAGTCGATGCACGCGCGCGCCGTCGTCGTCGTGGATGCGCTCGCCGTGATCGTCGAGCCACGCCAGCACCTCGGGCGGCGTCGCCTCGGGGAACGGATCGAAGGCGATGTCGGCGCCGCGTCGGTGCCGGTCCTCGATCGTCGCGACGCTCCAGTCGTCGAACGCGACGACGAAGCCGCGGCTGCCGGTCAGCGCGTGCACGCTCGGGTTCTCGAAGTTGTTCGGGCGGTCCCACTCTTCGTCTTGCCGGGGCAGGTCGCCGCGCACCAGCAGCCGGTCGTCGGCGGCGAGCAGCGGCACGATCGCGCGCGCGGCCACGACCAGCGGCTGGTCGTTGGCGACGATGCGCAGGCCGCGCTCGAAGCGCGCGCGCCACGCGCCGTGCACCGCGACACCGAGCAGCAGCACGAGCCACAGCCAGCGCGGCGCGCGTTCGGGCCAGGCGCGCGCCACCAGCCACGCGCCGGCGACCGCGGCGAAGGCGTGGTAGTGCGGGCCGAGGCCGACGCTGCAGCTGTAGCGCATCGACACCAGCAGGCCGCTGGCGATGGCCGCGAGCAGGGTCGCGTCGGCGGCGTCGAGCCGTCGGCGCACGAGCAGCACCGCGAGCGCGATCAGGCCGAAGACCGGCGTGCCGTACTGCAGCGTCGCGGTCAGCATGCTGCCGTAGGTGGCCGGATCGACGAGGTGGGGCAGGTCGGGGAACTTGGTGTCGCCGCCGCTGACGACGCCGAAGGTCAGGCCGGTCTCGGCGTGCAGCGACGCGGCGTGCACGAGCCACGCGGCGACGACCGCCGGGATCGCCACGAAGCCGAGCCACAGCCGCGCGTCGCGCAGCCGCTGCGGCACCATCGCCGCCGTCCAGCCGAACATCACCAGCCCGAGCTGCAGCGCGAGCGGCTTCTGCAGGCCGGCGACGGTCATCGCCGCCACCGCCGCCAGCAGCGCGGCTGTTCGGCCGTTCGCGAGGTAGCGCACGAACGCCAGCAACCCGACGAGGCCGGCGGCGAGGCTCAGCGCGTCGGGCATCACGCGCACCGCGAGCAGCGGCGCCGAGCCCGAACACAAGAACACCAGCAGCCCGGCGATCGCGCCGGCGGGGCCGCTGCGCCGTTCGAGCAGCAGGTAGAGCGTCCAGCCGGCGAGCAGCGTGAACAGCATCGACAGCGCGCGCCCAGGCCACTCGACCAGCCCGGCGAACTCCATCACCGCCGCGATCAGCGCCTGGTAGAGCGGAAACTCGCACTCGACCGCGCCGTCGGTGTCGCCGCGCCAGTCGACGCGCGGCCGCAGCAGGTCGAAGTCGTCGAGCACGAAGTTGCGCGCGATCGCCTGCGTGTCGCACTCGCGCCACGACGAGCCGATGCCGCTCGGCACGCCGACCGTCAGCGCCAGCGCGAACCCGGCGAGCACCAGCAGCGCCAGCGCGCGGCCGCGCCGCGCGGTCGCGGTGGGCGCGGCGGGGGCGTGGATCCAGGCGCTCGCGTCTTCACTCCGCATCGGTGGGGCGGAGAACGATATCCCAGCCGCCTGGAGGGTGGCGACCCGGTCCTGGGTGCGCCTCCCGTCGTCGGCGCCACGCCCCGGTGGGGCCGTTGGCGGCGGGGTTTCGGCTGCGGGCCCGGCGGCGACTCGTAGTCTGCTGGCCCGGTGCTCAGTCGGCGTAGCCGAGCGCTTCGTCGATCGTGTTGGCGATCTGCTCGAGCAGCGTGCGCAGCCGGCGGCGTTCGGCGTCGAGCTTGCGCACGACCTGCACCAGCTCGTCGATGCTCTTGACGTCGTCGAGCTGGCGGCTGATCGCGTCGCCGGCCGAGTCGACCTGCTGCAGCGAACGCGGCGGCGTCGCCGGGGCGGGCGCCGCGGCCTCCACCGCGACCTTGCCCTTGTTCCGCTTGCCGGCGCCGCGCGGGCGCACCGGCACGAGGCCGAGCAGCGCCTTGGCGCGGCCGTACATGATCGGCGCGATCGAGTGGCCGAGCGGTTCGCCGCGCTGCTTCAGCTCGCCGAAGCTCAGCGTCTGGTCGTTCCGCAGCGACTCGACCAACCACTCGAACGCCGGCGAGCCACCCTTGCGCTCGCTCTTGGCGGCGGCGAGCACCGGCGCCTCGGTCGGTTGGGGCACTGCCGGCACGACCTGGGGCGCTGCCGGCACGGCCTGCGGCGCGTCCGGATGCGGCGTCGGCGCCGCGGCGGGCGCCGCGCTGGTCAACCCGAGCTGCCGCCGCGCACGACCGAACTGGATCGGCTGCAGCGCGACGCCCGCTTCGTTCGCCGCGTGCTGGGCCTCGGCGTAGTCGAGGGCGGGGTTGTCACGGAGCAGCTCGAGGGCGAAGGCTTCGCCGTTGGTGTTCGAAGTGGCGGTCATGGCGATCTCGGGCGAAGCACGAGACCGGCGACGGCGCGTTCGCGCAACGACAAAAGGTCACTGCTTGCCGCGCGGATCCTCGACCCGTCCCGCAAACCAGCACAACCCGGTGCCGCGGTCGCGAATGGCGAAGGCGAACGGGCGGTCGGCCCGGAAGTCGATCGGGTCGCCGTGCGGCATGCCGCGCTTCTTCAGCACGATCGCGGTGGCAGCGGCGGCTTCGGCGCCGGCCTCGTCGACTTCGACCCATGTGCGGTGCACCGCCTGGCTGACGAACAGGTCGTGCTGGCCGTTGATCGGTGAGAAGTCGGCGCGCCCGCCGAAGGCGTCGACGACGCCGAGCGCCTCCAGCGCTGCGGGCAGGTCGTGCTTGCCGACGGCGCCGAAGCGCGGCAGCGCGACGTGCACCCGCTGGTGCTGCAGCGCGGCGAGGTGGGCGCCGGCGAGCAGCACGTCCTCGGCTTCGGCGAGCGTCGCCGCGCCGACCGGCACCATGATCTCCATCTGCATCGGCGAGTTGGCGAACGGCAGCACGACGCACTGCCAGCGCGCGTCGGAGGCGAGCGCGAACAGCTCGGTGACGTGCATCGTCTCGACGTCGACCGGCTCGCCGGCGCCTTCGTCCGTGGTGAGGTGGAACGGCGCCGGCGCGGTGCCGCCGTCGCGGAACGGCGTCGCCCACGCGCCCTTGAACCACAGCGCGTTGGTCAGCACGACGCGCGTCAGCTCATCGATCGCGTCGCCGGGCAGCAGGTCCGGGATGCGCTGGTTGGTCGCCTCGGCGATGTGGCGGTTGATGCGGTCGCGCGCGGCGCCAGGGTCGGCGGCGAAGTCGATCGGCTGCGCCGGGCTGTGGAAGTCGTCGCGCAGCGCCTGGCTGAAGGTCGGCAGCAGGTGGTAGCCGTCCTGCACCCACAGGTCGTTGACCAGCCGCATCTCGGGGCCGTCGGTGGCGCGCTTGCCGCTGACGGTGATCAGCGCGTCGACCGCCCGGCGCAGCCGTTCGCCGCGCAGGTCGTCGGGCAGATGGAGCGCCTTGGCGATCTGCGCGGCGGTCTCCCCGCCGGCGCCGGCCAGCAGCATGTGCAGCGCCATGGCGACGCTGCCGGGCGAACAGGTCGGGTTGCCGTGTTCGCGCAGTCGGGCGTAGAGGTCGGCGGCGAAGCGGTTGCACGCGGCGGTCAGCCGGTCGAGGTCCTGCGCGACGGTCGATAGGGACGTTGCGGCGGGCTGCTGCGCCTGGTCGGGCGACGCCAGCAACAGAGCGGCGGAGAACAGCGCGCCGAGGGGTCGGGATTGCATGGCGCGCCGCCAACGCTTCCGCCGGGGGGTGGTTCCCGCCGGTTCTGCGCCGCAGGTCGGCGCGGCCGCGTCTTTAGGGGCAGGTCGCGACCGGCGCCTAGAGCAGGGCTGCCAGCGCGGCGTCGATCGTCGCGTGCTCGAACGCGAAGCCGGCGGCGGTCAGGCGACGCGGCTCGGCGCGCTGGCTCGCCAGCAGCACCGCGTCGGCCAGCTCGCCGAACACGAGCCGCAGCGCGAACGCCGGCGCCGGCAGCAGGGTCGGCCGGTGCAGGGCGCGGCCGAGCGCGGCGGTGAACGCGGCGTTGGTCACCGGCGTCGGCGTCGTCACCAGCACCGGACCGCGCAGCGACGCGTCGTCGAGCAGGTGCAGCAGCGCGCGGACCAGGTCGTGGCGCGTGCTCCAGCTGATCCACTGCCGGCCCGAGCCGAGACGGCCGCCGACGCCGAGCCGGAACGGCAGCCGCATGCGCTGCAGCGCGCCGCCGGCCGGGTCGAGCACCATGCCGATGCGCGGGTGCACGACGCGCGCCCCGACCTCGGCGAGCGGCGCCGCGCCCGCTTCCCAGGCGACCGCGACGCGGGCGAGGAAGTCGTCGCCGGTGGGGCTGTCGTCGTGCAGCAGCTCGTCGCCGCGGTCGCCGTAGATGCCGGTCGCCGAGGCGCCGACGAACACCCTGGGCGGCGTCGGCAGCGCCGCCAGCGAGCGGCACAGCGACAGCGTGGCCGGCCCGCGGGACTCGCCGATCGCGCGCTTGCGCGCCCCGGTCCAGCGGCCGGCGGCGACGTTCTCGCCCGCCAGGTGCACGACCGCGTCGACCGCCCCGAGCGCCGCGGTGTCCAGGCGGCCGCTGGCCGGGTCCCAGCGCGCGGTGCCGGCGCCGCCGCGTTCGTCGCGAACGAGCCGGACGACGGCGTGTCCGGCGGCGGCGAGCGCCGGGCACAATGCCTCGCCGACGAAGCCGCTGGAGCCGGTGACCGCGACGCGCATGGTGACCCAGGCTAACGGGGCGAGCGGTCGTGGCGAAGCGCGACCCGGCCCTGACGTGTCGTCGTCGCCCGGGTCTAATGGCGGCGCATGGCCCTCCGTCCGCTGCTCGTCGCCGCCTCGTTCGCGGCGCTGGTGACCTCCGTGTCGCCGGCGTGCGCCCAGGACGCCGACCTGCGCGATCGCATCAACCAGGCGCTCGACATGGCGCGCCCGGCGCTGCTCGACCACCTCGACGAGACCACCCGCAGCACCCGTCCCGGTGAGCTGGCGCTGCTGGTGCTGGCGGCGCTGCACGACGGCGTGTCGGTCGACGATCCGGTGATGAAGAAGGCGATCGTCAAGCTGGAGAAGGCGAAGCCGCAGCAGACCTACGACATCGCGCTGCGGCTGCTCGTGCTGGAGGCGTGCCCGACGTTCCCCGATCGCGCCGAGCTGGCCAAGAAGGACACCAAGGCGCTGCTCAGGCACCGCTCGGACGACGGCGCGTTCCAATACGAGGACAACCCGTCGGCGTGGGACCTCAGCAACACCCAGTACGGCGCGCTCGGCCTGCGCGCGGCCGCGGCGCTCGGCGGCAGCGTCTCGCGCGAGATCTGGGCGAAGCTGGCCGACGAGGTCGGCGACCAGCAGAGCGACGACGGCAGCTTCGGCTACGCCCGGCAGACGCATGGCGCGCGCGGCTACGCGTCGATGACCGCGGCCGGCATCGCCGTGCTGGCGATCTGTCGCCAGGGCATGGAGCAGAAGGCGACGCGGCGCACGCTCGAGAAGCTCGACGACCGCATCGAGAAGGCCTGGGGCTGGTTCGGCGCCAACTCGCACGTGATCGGCTCGACCACCGAGACCTGGAGCTACTACTTCCACTACGGGCTCGAGCGCGCGGCGATCCTCTGCGACGTCGTCGAGGTCGGCAACGGCGTCGAGTGGTATGCGACAGGCGCGCGCATGCTGGTCGATCAGCAACTGGCGGGCGGTGGCTGGCAGAGCACCACCGACGGCTATCCGGGCACGCACCTGTCGAAGAAGCGCGGCGACTCGGTGCCGACGGCGTTCGCGGTGCTGTTCCTGCGGCGCAAGTTCCAGAAGGCGGTCGGCCCGCTCACCGAGCACGTGGTGATGTTGATCAACCTCGGCCCGCTGTCGAAGGACGCCGACGTCGACGCCTGCGCGCAGTGGCTCGTCGGTCGCGGCAAGGAGGCCATGCCGGATCTGATCGGCGCGCTGCGCAGCGACATCGAGCCGCAGCGCCGGGCCGCCGGCAAGGCGCTGAAGCAGGTCTGCGGCGACGACTACGGCTTCGACGCGGGCCTGGACCGCGACGGCAACCGCGACGCGATCAAGAAGGCCGAGCTCTGGTACCTGAAGAACCGCTAGACGCCCGCGCGCCGGCCGCTCACCGCCAGGCCAGCACGTCGTAGGCGCGCACCTTCTCGTCGGCCTCGCTGCGGTAGACCGCCACCAATTCGTCGCCGGGCGCGCCGTCGAGGTCGCCGACCAGCAGCTCGATCAGCTTCCACTGTTCGGGGTCGCGCAGCGCCAGGGACGCCACCGACTGGCGGTCGCCGAGCACGCGCTTCGACAGCTCGTCGAACAGGCCGGACAGCAGCGCGAACAGCCGATCGAGGTCGAACACGGTGTTCTCGTCCTCGAACAGCAGTCGTCGCAGCTCGCGCTTCATCTCCGGCGAGTCCAGCCCCGGCTGCGCGGCGACGCCGGTGAACAGCTCGATCGCCTTGTTGTCGGCGGTGACCAGCACCAGGTCCTCGGTGCCGGGCGCGCTGCGGAACGCGCCGCGGCTGTTGATGCGGACCTTCTGGAAGATCGCCATCGCCCGTTCGATCAGCTCGTCCTGACGGCCGAGCAGCGACAGGATCGCGGGGACCCGCAGCGTCAGGCGGCGGCGGTACTTCGGCGTGCGCTCGAAGCCGGTGCCGTCGCTGGGGTAGACGGCGACGTCGGCGTCGATGTCCGTCGAGCGCACCAGGCCGAGGATCAGGGTGGCGGTGCTCGGCACGTCGACCCGGAACGTCAGCAGGTCGGCCTTGCCGTCGTCGTCGACGTCGACGACGACCATCGCCGTGCGATCCTCGGCCAGGGCCTGGGTGCGCGCGCGTTCGAACTGCGGTCCGTTGGCGTCGGCGAGGAACGTCCAGATCTTGCGCCGGTGGCCGATGACGTGGTCCGGGATGCCGTCGCCGTTGATGTCGCCGCGCGACAGCATCTGCCGGTCGCTGGCGACCAGCGTCGCGCCGAGGTCGATCGTCGCGCGCGGCGTGCTGTCCACGAACTGCTCGAGGTCGAGCACGATCGGCGCCGCGAACGAGCCGGTCTTCTCCTGCAGATGGAACTTGTGCACGCGCCCCTGCCGCGTCACCAGGTCCGGGCGGCCGTCACCGTTGAGGTCCTCGGTCTGGATCTGCGGCACGTTGATGTTGCCGGTCGTCTCGCGGTCGAGGTCGTCGGGCCCCTCCTCGATCCGGGCGCGGGACGAGACCGGCAGCTCCTGCATCGCCAGGAACTGCGGCACCTCGGCGTCGCCGGGCTGCTGCAGGTAGGGGCGCACGCCGGTCAGCGTCGGCAGCATCAGATCCAGCCGGTCGTCGCCGTTGAGGTCGAGCACGAACGGCGATCGGCGCGGTCGGTCGACGCGCAGGTCGAACCGGGCGCGGCGCACCAGCGTGGTCGCCTGCGCCGGCTCGTCGCCGAGTTGCCAGCCGCCGCACGACAGGCCGCGGCCGTCGGCGACGACGACCTCGATGCCGGGCGTCGGCAGCAGGTCCGCGAGCGCGAACAGCGTGTGCGCGGCGTCCGGCAGCGGCACGTGGCCGCGTTCGGTCAGCGTCGCTTCGCCTTCGCCGCCGCCCGCCGCGAGGTCGAAGCGCCGCACGGCGCCGGCGCGCGCGTTCGCGCCGCACTCGACCAGCAGCAGCTCGACCGTGCCGTCGCCGTCGGTGTCGCCGAGCAGGTGCTCGACGACGTCGCGAGTCTCGAAGCGCAGCAGCGTGCGCGCGGCGGCGGGCGGGCTCGCCTGGGCGTGCGCCGCGGCGAACGGGGCCAGCAGCGCGAGCGACGACAGGAGCGGGCGGCGCTTGTTCATCGCGGAAACCTCACGTGGTGCAGCTCGGCGTCGGTGTAGATCAGGATCGCGTCGCCGGCGGCGTCGAGCGGTCGCACGTCGGCGTCCTTCGGCACGTTGACGTCGGCCAGCGCCTCGGTCAGCTCGAGTCCGTCGCCGTCGGGCACGAGCCGGCGTTGCACGACGCGGTCGCCCTGGCGCAGCAGCACGTCGCCGGGGCGGCCTGGCTTGCTGCTCGGCCGCACGATCAGGAACGGCGGCGCCAACGCCTCGTCGCCGGCCGCCAGCGCCAGCGGCTGGTTGAGCATCGCGCGCGACGACAGCTTGCCGCCGTCGTTGCGGAACACGTTGAGCTGCGCGTCGAGCGAGTCCTTGCCGGCGCCCGTGACGGCCGCCAGCGCCGACGTGCGCACCGTGACGCAGACCAGGTCGAGGTCGCCGTCGCCGTCGACGTCGACCAGCTGCGGCGAACGCGCCAGCGGTTGCATGCGCAGCCGCGACGTGCGTTCGGGCCACTGCAGCGCGGCGGCGGCGTGGAACAGGTCGACGCGCACCTCGACCTCGTCGTCGCGCTTCCCCGAAGTCGTGAGCAGCAGCTCGGCGCGGCCGTCGCCGTCGAGGTCGGCGAACTGCACGTCGAACGCCGGGTCGAGCGCCTTGATGCGGTCCTCGGGCACGGGCAGCGAGCACGTGGTCGATTCGAGGCGGCCGGGCGCGGTCTGCAGCAGCGCGAACAGCGCGCGGTTGCGCAGCGTGACGACGTCGAGGCGCCCGTCGCCGTCGAGGTCGAGCGGGCGGCTCAGCGGCGTGCGCGTGGTCACGTCGACCAGCGGGCCGCGGTCGCCGCCGCCGGGCGCGGCCTCGCCGAGCCGCAGCTCGAGCGACGCGCCGTCGATCTTCAGGCCTCCTTCGGCGGCGTCGAGCGCGATCGCGCTGCGGATCGTCGGCAGCGCGATGGTCGCGGTGCGCGAGAACACCGGCTTGCCGTCCGCGTCGGGCGCGTCCTGGAAGTAGATCGTCCAGCTGTCCGGCCCCGGCAGCAGCAGGTCGGTGCGACCGTCGCCGTCGAGGTCGAGCGGCGCCTTGGACAGCGGCAGGATCTTGCGGTGGTCGGCGGCGGGCCACACCAGACGGTGCTCGAACAGCGGCGTGTAGGCGACGTCGCCGTCGGCCTCGGGCGTCGCCACGACGACCTGTTCGGCGGTCAGCAGCAGCAGCTCGCGCCCCGGCCCCGGCAGGCAGTCGCACCACGTGCACGCGACGACGTCGCGGGTCAGCGCGATCGGCGGGCGCGACGGCGCCAGCACGAAGGCCGGGCCCTTCTCCTGCCGCAGGTGCACCGACAGGCGCCGCACCTCGTCGCCGTCGCGGCTGAGCAACGTCAGGTCGTCGCGACCGTCGCCGTCGACGTCCATCAGCAGCACGCCGGTGGCGACGGCGCCGGCCGGCGGCTGCAGCAGCGCGCTCAGCGGTTCTCGTTGCGCAGCGCAGAACGCCGCGAGCGACGCGGCGACCATCGTCGGCAACGCGCGCCTCACGAGTCGGTCTCCAGCAGCGTGTCGGCGTCGCCGCCGCCGAAGCCGATCAGCCACAGCAGCGTGAAGCGCCACGCCGCCTTCGTGCTCTCGTAGCCGAGCAGGCCCATCAGCAGCGACCACTCGCTCTTGCCGCGGCCGGCCTCGTAGCTGAACAGCAGCGGGATCGACACCTCGGACATCTCGTGCGCCCGCGCCGACAGCTGCGCCGTGACCTGGTGGCGCGCGCCGTCGCGGTCGAACGTCAGCCGCACGCGCTCGCGGGTCGAGTCGAGCAGCGTCGCCAGCAGGTCCTGCGGGTGCAGCAGCGGCAGGTCGTCGACGGCGACGATCAGGTCGCGATACTGCAGGCCTGCCGCGCGCCACGGGCTCTTCGCCGACATGCCGATCAGCACCACGCCGCCGCCGGGGCCGAGCCCCGCGCTGCGCGCCTCGACCTCGGTCGCGGTGCGGAACACCACGCCGACGCGGTTCTCTTCGCGATAGGTCTCGCCCGGCTGGCGCACCGCCGGGTGCGCGCGCGGCACCAGCGTCAGTTCGGCGCGTGCCTCGCGGCCGGCGCGATCGACCAGCAGCACCACCTTGGCGCCGGGCTCGCTGGCCAGCTCCAGCTGGCGCCATTCGCTCGGGCGCCGCAGCTCGCGCGGCTGCTCGCGGCCGACCTGCACCTCCAGCACGAGGTCGCCGACGCGCAGCCCGGCCTGGTCGGCGGGGGAGTTCTCGACCACGGCGGCGATCGTCAGCGAGCCCGGCTCGCCGAGCCGCGCGGCGATCGTGTCGCGCGCGTCCGCCATGGTCAGGCCGGAGAACGTGCCGGCCGGCATCGCCGCGCGCGCCGCTTCGTCCTCGGGCTCGTGGCGCAGGTCGAGCGGCTCCTGCATGTCGCTGAGTGCGGGCGGCTCCTCTGGCAGCTTCGTCAGCGAGCAGGCGCCGGCGAGTACCGCGTGCAGGGCCAGCGTCGCGCGCCACAGCGGGGCGCGACGGCGGGGTGGGGCGGGTTGCTTCATGGGTTCAGGAGATGCGGCGACGCCGGAACACGGCGGTCGCCAGCAGGACACCGGCGGCCAGCCAGGATAGCGGGGCGAGCACGGCGTGGTCCGCGAACGGCCACACCGCGTCGGCGGCGCCGCGCGCGGTCGACGCGGCGTAGCCGAGCGCCGACTCGTCGCCGACCGGCAGCGGCAGGTGGCTGGTCGGCAGCCAGCCGGCGTGTTCGCCGAGCCAGCCGCGCAGCACCTCGGGCAGCAGCACCGCCAGCACCGCCAGCACCACCGCGACCGCGGCGTGGCGCACCAAGGACGACATGGCGAACGCCAGCGCCGTCGCGCCGGCGATCGGCAGGTACATCTGCGCGATCACGACCCACATGGTCGGGGAGACGTCCGCGGCCGCGGCGAGCACGTCGCGGTCGCCGTAGCGCGTGACCTCCTCGAGGTCGCCGAAGCCGAAGGTCGCTCCGGCCACCGCCATCGTCACCGCCACCAGCAGCGCCCACGCGGCGAGGGCCAGGGTCAGCAGCACGGCGAGCTTGGCCAGCAGCACGTCGCCGCGCCGCAGGCTGCGGATCAGCGTGTTGCGCAGCGTGTCGCCGGCGAGGTCGGCGGCGAGGCTCTGGCTGGCGAACCACAGCATGCCGAGGCCGAGCACCGGCGTCGCCAGCTGCAGGCCCTGCGCGACCGCCTCGTAGCCGCTGCCGCTCGGCGCGCTGAACAGCTCCTTCGCGTCGACCTTGGCGAGCGCCTCGCCGATGCGGCGCGCGTAGTTCCACATCGCGATCATGGCGATCGCGCACGGCATCAGCAGCGCCGGCGTGAACATCCAGCGTCGCATCAGCGTGCGCAGCTCGAAGGCGAAGGCGCGACCGAACGGCTTGTGGCAGTTGCCGAGCGGCACCGGCGAGCACGAGCCCTCGCCGGCGCTGTCCGGCGTGCGCGTGTCCGGCACGCCGACGAAGGCGCGTTCGTCGTCGACGCCGTCGTGGCGCGCGGTCAGGTAGATGCGTTCGAGCGTCGCCTGCTCCGGGGCGAACAGCTCCACCGGCGCCGCCTGCACCAGGTCGCGCAACACCTGGTGCGCCGGTCGCGCGCCGAGCTCGACGAACAGGCGGTGGCCGTCGGGCGCGGCGCGCAGGCCCTGCGCTTCGACCGCGCGCCGCAGCGCCGCGAGGTCCGGGCCGGCCAGCACGTGGCGCATCGCGACGCGGTGGCGCAGCGAGTCGAGGTCGCCTTCGACGACCATGCTCCCCTCGCGCAACACACCGACGCGGTTGCAGACGCCGTCGAGTTCGCCGAGCTGGTGGCTCGACAGCATGATCGCCGCGCCCTCCTCCTGGACGAGCCGCGTCAGCAGCGCGCGCAGGTCGGCGATGCCCTCGGGATCGAGGCCGTTGGTCGGCTCGTCGAGCAGCAGCAGGCGCGGCTTGCCGAGCAGCGCCTGCGCGATGCCGAGGCGTTGCCGCATGCCCATCGAGAACGTGCCGACGCGCCGGCGGGCGTCGGGTTCGAGGTCGACGGCCTCGAGCACGCGGTCGGTCTCGGCGCTGGCGAGGCGCCGCGGAATGCCGGACAGGCGGGCGAGCGCGAGCAGGTTCTCGCGGGCCGTGGAGCCGAGGTGGAATCCCGGTCGCTCGATGACGGCGCCGATCAGCGCGTTGGCGCGGCGGCGTTCCTGCTGCACGTCGTGACCGAAGACGCGGATCGTGCCGGCGGTCGGCCGCAGCAGCCCGAGCACCAGCCGCATCACCGTGGTCTTGCCGGCGCCGTTGTGGCCGAGGAAGCCGTAGCAATCGCCCGCGAACAGGTGCAGCGAGACGCCGCGCACCGTGGCGCGGCTGCCGTAGCCGAACTGCAGGTCCTGTACTGTCAGCGCGTCCGTCACGTGGCGCACGATGCTCCCCGGGGGCTGGCCGACTTCAAGACGCGGCCGGCAGTTGTTCGTATCATCCGCGCGCTCCCATCATGACCAGCCTTCATCGCGCCTTCGCGCGCACCGCGGCGCGGCGGCGCCACCTGGACCAGCCCAACCTGCTGCGCTCGTTGACGCTCGTCATCAAAGGCGTGCCGGGCGGCATCAACCTCGGTCAGGGCGTCTGCGACCTCGATTCGCCCCGGCCGCTGGTCGACGGCGCCGTCGCGTCGATCGCCGGCGGCGATCGGCAGCTCTACACGCCCTACACCGGCCTGCCGGAGCTGCGCGAGGCGGTCGCGGCGAAGCTGCGGCGCGACAACGGGCTCGACTATCAGAAAGAGAACGTCGCGATCACCACCGGCAGCAGCGGCGCCTTCTTCGCCGCCGGCATGACGCTGTTCGAGCCGGGCGACGAGGTGGTGCTGTTCGAGCCGTTCTACAGCTACCACTGGACCACCGTGCCGTTGTTCTCGGCGGTGCCGCGCGCGGTGCCGTTGACGCCGCGCACCCTGGAATTCGACCCGGATGCGCTGAAGCGCGTGCTCGGACCGAAGACGCGCGCGGTCGTCGTCAACACACCCGGCAACCCGTGCGGCAAGGTCTGGACGAAGGACGAACTGGCGGCGCTCGGGCGCCTGCTCGACGGCACCGACGTGATCGTGCTGACCGACGAGGTCTACGAGTACATGTGCTTCGACGGCCGCCGCCACGTGTCGCCGGCGAGCGTGCCGGAGCTGGCCGGGCGCACGCTGACGATGAACTCGTTCAGCAAGACCTTCTCGGTCACCGGCTGGCGCATCGGCTTCCTCGCCGGCCCGGTCGAGATCGTCGAGAAGTGCGGTGTCGTGTTCGACCAGATGGAGGTCTGTGCGGCGCGGCCGATGCAGCGCGGCGTGCAGCGCGCGCTCGAGCAGCTGCCGCCGGCCTTCTACACCGACCTGCGCGACGAGTACCAGCAGAAGCGCGACCTGTTCTGCGCGGCGCTGCAGGACGCCGGGTTCGGCTTCGAGGTGCCGCAGGGCGCCTACTACGTGCTCGCCGATTATCGACGTGTGTTCGGTGACGTCGCGCCATACGACGCGGTCATGAAGATGATCGAGCGCGTCGGCGTCAACGCGGTGCCGGGCGACCTGTTCTTCGCCGATCCGTCCGGCGTGCGCTGCATGCGGTTCCAGTTCGCCGTCGAGCGCGCGGTGCTGGCCGACGCCGGCGAACGGCTCAGGAGTCTCGCCCGATGACCATCCTTCCCTTGCGTTCCTCGTTGGCCGCGGCGCTGCTGGTCGGCGCCGCAGCGGCGCAGTCCGCCGAGCCGAGCGCCGGCCTCGTCGCCATGCATCAGGCGCTGCTCGATGCCGGCAGCGACGTCGTCGTGCTGAACGTCGCGGCGCACCCCGACGACGAGGCTTCGCGCACCGACACGATGCTGCGCCGGCTCTACGGCATGCGCGTGGTGACCGTCTACTCGACGTTCGGCGAAGGCGGTCAGAACGCGATCGGCCGCGAGATCGGCCCGGCGCTGGCGCGCATCCGCGTCGCCGAGACGCTGCGCGCCGCGGCGATGACCGACGTCGAGGTGCGCTGGCTCGGGCTGCCGGAGTTCGGCTTCAGCAAGACGCTGGAGGAGACGCTGCGGGTGTGGGGCGCCGAACGGCTGAAGGACGCGATGCGCGCCGTGATCGACGAGATCGACCCGGACGTGATCCTCACCAACCACACGATCGACCGCGGCCACGGCCACCATCGCGCGTCGTTCTGGGCGGCCACCGAGATCCTGAAGGAGCGGCAGGCGGCGGGTCGCCACGTGCCGCGGCTGTACTCGCGCTGCGGCCCGGATCGTTCGCAGCTGGCGTTCGATCCGTCGCGGCTCGACCTGGCGCGCGGCGAGACGTTCGCGGCGTTGGCGTGGAAGGCGTGGACGCAGCACGTCAGTCAGGGGCCGTGGCGCGCGCACGATCCGCTGCGCGTCGGCGCGGACCATTGGCGGGTGGCGTTCCCCGAGGGCGTGTCGGACGCGGACGCCGGTGACCTGTCGCAGTGGTCTCGCGGCGGACTCGACAAGCTGCTGATCCAGCCCTCGATGTTCGGCGTCGCCGGCGACGACCCGCTGCACGGCGTGATGCTCGAGCTGCGCATGGCGCGCGCGCTGCGCGACCGCGCCGCCGCCGACGTGTCGACGCCGCGCGCGTTGCGTCAGGCCCGCCTGCTGTTCCGGCGCAGCGTCGCGCTGCAGCGGCTCTACCTGGCGATGCGCGGCGTGCGCATCGAGGCGTGGCTGACCGACGACGAGCTGGCGCTCGGCGGCTGGGGCACCGGCTACGTGGTGGTGCACGGGCACGAGCTGCTGCAGGACCTGCAGGTGCGTTGCGACGGCGCGTCGGCCGAGCCGGTGCGGCTGCCGGTGCAGCCGACGTTTTTCGACGACGTGCCGACGCCCAAGCCGAAGGAGCCGGAGGGGGGCGACGACCCCGACGAAGCCCCGGCCGCGCCCGCCGCCGAACCGGAGACGCCGCCGCTGCCGGGGCGCTTCGAGGTGTCGTTCGCCTGCGCGCTCGAGCTCGACGACGAGTTGCCGACCACGCCCGAGCCGGAGGCGGTCGAGGTCGACGTGTCGTTCACGCTCGACGACCTCCGGTTCGACTGCTTCGAGACGCTGCGCTACACGCCGGTGCGACCGATCGAGCTGCGGTGGGACCGCGACGTCGTCGTCGTGCCGCGTGGGCAGAAGAGCGAGCGGCTGCTCAGCGTCAGCCTGGAGAACCATCGCGAGCGGCGCTCCGACGCCGGCGTGCGGTTGGCGATGGGGCCCGGCATCGACGCCACCGCGGTGCCCGATCACCTGATCCTGACCGGCGAGCAGCGCGACGCGCGCATCCTGGTGCGGGCGACGATCGACGCCGACGAGATGACGCCGGATGCGCGGCTGGCGATCGGCTTCCGCGACGAGCTGGTGTCGCTGCCGATGCGGTTGGTCGACGTCACGGTGCCGCCGGGCATGAACATCGGCCTCGTGCGCGGCCCGGAGGACTCCGCCGAGCGAACGCTCGCCGACCTCGGCATCCCGTTCACGACGCTCGATCGCGACGCGCTGGTGACGACGCGGCTCGAGAGCTTCACGACGCTGCTGCTCGACATCCGCGCCTACCACCACCGCCCGGAGCTGGCCGAGGTGCGCGACCGGTTGCTGCAGTACTGCCGCGGCGGCGGCCGCATCGTCGCGATGTATCACAAGCCGGGCGAATGGAACGAACGCGACGGCCACCCGATGCTCGCGCCGTTCGCGCTGGTCGTCGGCAACGACCGCGTCACCGAGGAGGACGCGCCGGTCACCGTGCTGCAGCCGCAGCACCGCCTGATGAGCTGGCCGCACCAGATCGGCGAGGAGGAGTTCGCCGGCTGGGTGCAGGAGCGCGGGCTCAACTTCCCCAAGACGTGGGACCCGGCGTGGACGCCGCTCTTGTCGATGAAGGACTCCGGCGATCCGCAGCCCTTCGAAGGCGCGCTGCTCGTCACGCAGTACGGCAAGGGCGACTTCGTCTACTGCTCGCTCGCGCTCTACCGCCAGCTGCGCATCGGCAACCCTGGCGCCGTTCGCCTGCTCGTCAACCTGCTCGCGCGGTGAGCGGCGCTCGCGACCGTCACTTCGTCGGGCGGTCGGCGAGTTGACGGCGGAGTTCCTGCACCTCGTGCTCGAGCGCGTCGAGGCGGCGCAGCACGTCGGCCGGCACCGCGGGCGGTGACGGCGGCGGCGGCGGCGCGAACGCGCGGTCGAGGTCGTGCAGCACGCGGATGGTCTGCGCCAGCAGATCGGAGTAGCCGTGCAGCACGAGGCCGTGCGCGCCGATCGACGACACGGTCGGCGTGCCCGGCTGCCACGTCTGCTGCAGCACGAACTGCGCCCGCAGCGCCTGCGCGACCTGCGCGGCGTCGAGGTGCTCGAGCGGCACTGCGGTCAGCACCAGCTCGCGCAGGTGCGGGCGCAGCAGGATGTCCTGCGGCCGTCGCCACGGCACGGTGCCGATCGGCGTCGTCGGCCGCTGCGCGTCGAGCGCGATGATCTGGTAGACGCCGCGCAGCTCGTCGAGCGGCAGCGCGGCGAGGTTGCGCGCTGCCAGCAGCGCGTAGAGCATTTCTTCGCTGCCGAGCGCGTCGAGCGACAGCGCGCGCTGCAGCGTGAAGGTCGCGCGCTGCTCGACGTCGTCGAGGTCGTAGACGTAGATGCGGCACAGATAGCCGGCGACCGCGTCGATCAGCTCGGTGACGGTGAAGGTGCCGGCCGGCAGCGTCAGGCCGCGGGCGGTGGCGGCGACGTCGGCGTGCCGCGTGTTGCCGGCGACGACGATGTTCTGGGCGTGGCCCGCGGGGGAGAAGACCATCGCCGCGGCGAGCAGCAGCGCTGCCGCGAGGGACGGGCGCACGGCTCAGCGCTCCTTGCCGGCGGCCGCCGCGAGGCGCCGTTCGAGCTCGGCGACGCGCGCTTCGAGCAGCTGGATGCGCTGGAACAGCGGGTCGTTGGCCTGGCTGTCGCCGGTGGCCACGTCGCAGGCGCGCAGCAGCTGGATCGCTTGCGCGACCTGGTCCTGCATGCCCGACAGCAGCATGCTCGCGCTGTCGCCGACGTTGCCGAGCGTCAGGCCCGCCATGTTGTTCCCGCTGGAGGCGAAGAACGGGCGCAGCGCGTTGGTGGCGATGGTCGCGTTGATGTGCTGCAGCGGGACTGCCACCGTGACCGGCAGCTTGCGCCGCGGCGCGGCCAAGGCCTCCTCCGGCGCGCACCACTGGGCCCGCATCATGATCTCGCGACCGCGCTGGCCGGTCATCAGGATGACCTCGTAGATGTCCAGCTGTTCGTCGAGCACGGTCAACGCCAGGCCGTTGCGGTAGAGCAGGTTGGACAACAGGTCGAGGCAGCCGTCCCGGTCCGTCTCGATGGCCTTCTGCAGTCGCACCGGCGCGGCGCCGGCGATCTCGGCCGCGGCCACCAGGATGTTGCAGTCGAGGAAGGCGGCGGCGCGGTCGATCAGGTCGGTCAGGCTGATCTCGCCCGCGGGCAGCTTGAAGGTCCCGGCCTTGGCCTCGACCTTGACGGTGACCGAGGTCGTGGCGGTGGCCGCTTCCTGGGTCCGGGGCGGGGCGGCGAGCAGGGGGAGCAGACAGGCGAGCAGCGTGGCGTGGCGCTTCATGGATCCTCCGAAGGGGGTGACCTCGATCGTTCCGACGCCGTCCGACGCGGGCCCTGGCAGGTTCTTCCCGACGACCCACGCGGATAGCCTGGGCTCGTGAACAACCGGGCGAACATCCGGGCGCGTGTCCGCAGGTCCTTGTGGTGGGCAGCGTTGTCGCTGGTCGCCGGTTGTGCCGCGCCGACGCCCTCGGCCATCGCTCCGCGGACCGCGCCGGCCCCCGCGCAGGACCCCGCCCTGCGCCTGCACGGCCACAACGACTACCTGCAGCCGGTGCCGCTGCGCCGCGCGCTCGAGCTCGGCCTCGGCAGCCTCGAGGCGGACGTCTACCCGGTCGGCGACGAGCTGCAGGTCGGCCACGAGCGCTGGCAGCTGCGCGCCGGCCGCACGCTGCGTTCGATGTATCTGGAACCGCTGCGCGCCGAGGTCGAACGCCGCGGCGGCGCGCTGCGCAGCGACGGCCGTCCGCTGGTGCTGCTGGTCGACATCAAGACCGGCGGCGCCGAAGCGTGGCGCCTGCTGCGTCGCGAGCTCGCCGAGTTCGCGCCGATGCTGACGCGCTTCGTCGGCGGTCGCGTCGAACCCGGCGCGATCACGATCCTGCTGTCGGGCGACCGTCCGCGCGCGCTCGTTGCCGCCGATCGCGACCGCCGCTGCGCGCTCGACGGGCGCCTGAGTGACCTCGACGCCGCGACTCCGCCGCCGGTCGACCTGGTGCCGTGGGTCAGCGACACGTGGCGCAAGGTCTCCGACTGGACTGGCAGCGACGACCTGATGGACGACGAGGTGGTCCGCGTTCGCGCGCTGGTGCAGAAGGCGCACGCGCAGGGCCGCGAGCTGCGCTTCTGGAGCGCGCCCGACCGCGTCGAGGGCTGGCGCGCGCTGTTCGACTTCGGCGTCGATCACATCAGCACCGATCTGCCGGCGAAGGCTGCGGAGTTCCTGCGCGAGAACGGCTACGGTGCCGGCAATCCATGAAGGTCCTTCCAGAGGTCGGTCTCGACATCGCGCCGGGCGAGGCGCTGCGCTTCGGCATGTCGCGCGACGCGGTGCGCGAGGTGCTCGGCGAACCCGAGCAGGTCTCCGACGGCGACGAAGACGGCGCGTTGACCGAGGCGTGGTACTACTGGACGCGCGGCCTCGCGCTCAGCTTCGACGAAGAGGTCGATTGGCGGCTGTGCGCGATCGAGCTCACCGCCGCGACCGCCGAGCTCGACGGCCAGCGGCCGATCGGCACGACGTTCGAGCAGACGCGCGCGGCGATGCCCGGGGTCGCGATCGAGTGGGACGGCGACGAGATGCAGCCGGCCAGCGTCGACGCCTGGTCGCTCAACCTGTGGATCGAGGACGACAAGGTCACCTCGCTGCAGTGGTCGGTCGGCTTCGACGCCAACGACGAAGAGCGCTGGCCGTAGGCGGTCGGGCTGCTTCGCGCGGACCTAACTGATCCACGGCGGCGGCAGCAGCCGGCGCTTCTGGTCCTTGCTGCGCGGCACCGAGTCAGCGTCGGGCGTGTCGAAGTCGCGGTCCCACAGCTGGCACGTGACCTCCTTGTGCTTCTGGTCGAGGCCTTCGCAGTAGTTGGTGAACAGGCAGCGGCGCACTTCGCCGCCGCGGCCGCGGCGCATCTTGAGCCACCAGTCGGGGTCGGCGAGGCTCTGCCGCGCGGCGGCGACGAGGTCGGCGTGGCCCTGCTGCAGGATCGCCTCGGCCTGCGCGAACTCGCAGATTCCGCCGGCGGTGATCACCGTCGTGGCGCAGCCCGCTGCGCGCACCGCGCTGCGGATCGCCGCGGCGAGCGGCACGTTGCGGCCGAACGGGCCACGTTCGTCGCTGCGCACCGTCGGCATGCACTCGTGGCCAGAACGGCCGGTGTACGGATACGCCGCCTCGCCGACGTGCGGTTGCCTGGCGTCGTCGAACTTGCCGCCCTTGCTGATCGACAAGAAGTCGAAGCCGCGCTGCGCGAACGCGGTGCCGTAGCCGACCGCGTCGTCGATGCGGCTGCCGCCGTCGATGACCTCGTCGCCGAGGAACCGCGCGCCGACGCACCAGTCACGGCCGACCTCTCGGCGCACCGCGTCGTAGACCTCGAGCGGCAGCCGCAGCCGCGCCTCGGGTGAGCCGCCGTAGCCGTCGGTGCGTTCGTTGGTGCGCGACAGAAACGACGCCATCGTGTAGGCGTGCGCGTAGTGCAGCTCGACGCCGTCGAAGCCGGCCTCGCGGGCGCGGCGCGCGGCCGCGGCGAACAGGCCGGGCAGCACCTCCGGCAGCGCGCGGACGTGTTCGAGATGCAGGTCGTTGACCTCTTCACGCTGGCCGAAGGCGAGGTCGCGGAACTCGCGCCGCGTCAGCACCTCGCGCAACGTCGCGTCGTCCTGTGCGGCGAGCCACGCGCGCACGTTCGCCTCGTCGGCGGCCGCGGCGTCGCCGGCGCGTTCGCGCGCGGCCGCGACGTGGCGCTCGGTGACGCGCAGGAACCGCGCGAAGAACTTCTCCCGCTCCGGTCGCCGCCGGATCGACAGGAAGTCGAGGATCTGCAGCAGGAGTCGCGTCTCGCCGCCGCTGCGTCGGCGCACCTCGTCGACGACGCGGCGCAGCCCGTCGACGAAGCGGTCGTGGCCGACGCGCAGCAGCGGGCCGCTCGGCACGTCGCGGATGCCGGTCGCCTCGACCACCAGCACACCCGGGCGGCCGTCGGCGAAGCGCCCGTACCAGTCGACGACGTGGTCGGTGACCAGCCCTTCTTCGGTCGCGCGCCACGGCACCATCGCCGGCACCCAGGTGCGCGTCGCCGCTTGCATCGGCCCGAGCCGGATCGGTTGGAACAGCAGCGCCTTCGCCGCCTCGTCGGCCGTCGGCCAGTGCGGCTCCGGCAGCGCGTGCTTCTGCATCAGCGCGCTACCCGTGCTTCTTGCCCTTCGGCGGCTCGCGGAAGCCCTTGGGCGCGCGGCGCATCTGGCCCATCGCCTGCGGCGGCTGCTCGAGGCCGAGCGCGTACCACTGCATGTCGAACTGCTGCATGTTCATGCGCGTGCGGTTCTGCAGGCGCAGCATGTTGTCCTTGGTCGGCGCGTTGTCGGCGTCCTTCTTGAGGAACGCGGCGAGCGCCGCCTGCGCCTCGTCGGCCTTGCCCTGCTTGTGCAGCATCCACGCGTAGGTGTTGTGCAGCAGCGCGTGCTTCTTGTTGATCTTGGTCGCCAGCTGCAGGATCGACAGCGCGCGGTCGGTCTCGCCGGCCTTGTAGCGCATGCAGGCGAGCATCAGCTGGGCGTCGGCGTTGCGCAGGCTGGCGCCGCCGAGCAGCTCGAACGCCTTGTCCTTCTTGCCCATGTGGTAGGCCAGGATGCCCATCTGCGCGAGCAGCTGGCCCTTCAGCATCGGCACCCATTTGCCGAGCGGCAGCATGTCCTCCATGGTCTGCATCGCCAGCTCGGGGCGCCCGGCCTCCATCTGCCGCTGCACCTGCATCATCGCTGGCTGCAGGCGGGTGGCGAGGCGGCGCGCGATCAGGATCCAGACGCCGACCAGCAGCAGCGCCGAGAACAGGATCGCCCAGCCCCAGCCCCAGACACCGAAGACGGTGCCGCTGAAGCCGAGCAGCAGGGCGATGGAGAGGGACAGCAGGATCGAATACACGCGCGAAGTCCGGGTGGGAGGGGCGAGCAGGATACGGATCCCGCCGTCCCGACGCTACCCGCGCGTGGTCCGGACTCCTCGGCGCGGCGCGACGGGGCGCCCGACGCCTCGGGCAGTCAGCCCTCGATCCAGGTGCCGACGCAGCGGTGCGCCACGTAGCCGACGAACTTGCTCGGCGACAGCAGGTTGATCTCCCAGCCGTGCAGGTTGCCGTCGTCCTGCTGGGTGTTCTTGACGTAGTGCTGCAGGTCGCGCACCGTCGAACGGTCCGACGAGTCGTAGATCGCGTCGACCGCCCACACCGGCGAGCCGGAGTGCACCGACAGCAGCTGCGTGCGCAGGCCGAGGTGCGGCGGCTGGTACGGGCGCCACGAGGTCACCGAGCCGACGAACACGCCGTCGAGCGAGTAGCGCTGGCACAGGCGCACCATCGCCTCGGTCGACAGGCGGCCGAAGGCCATCGACAGGTTGATCTCCTCGTCCTCGCGCGCCGCGCCGGGAAGCGGCACGACCTCGAAGCGACGCAGCTTCTGCAGCTCGGCGAGGAACGCGTCGCGCACCGCGGCGGTGTCCACCTGCACGTCTGCCTCCTGGCGGAACGGCAGCACCATGATGCGGCGCACGTTGGCCAGGTCGGACGGCTCGGCGAGGTAGCAGTTGATGACCTTGGGCTCGAGCGGTCGCTCGAACTGGCAGGCGCCGGCGCAGAGGGCGAACGCGAGGCCGACGGTGCCGAGACTGCGGAGACGGGTGTTCATCGGTTGCGCGGCGGAGCGGCCGCCTCCACGACGGGGGTGTCGAGCTGGTCGAGCTGGTCGCGCAGCGCGTTGATCTGGCCGAGCAGCTGCGATTGCTCGAGCTTGGTCTTCTCGATCGACAGGCTGAGGATGCGCGCCTGCAGGTCGCGCTGGCGTTGCCGCAGCCGCTCGGTCTCCGACTCGGCCTGCGCGCGCAGCCCCTTCTCGCGCTCCAGCGCGGAGGACTCGCCGCTCAGCTGCGACTGCAGGTTCTTGTTCTCCGAGAGCAGCTCCTCGACGCGGCGTTCGAGGTCGGTCTTGGTCTTCAGCAGCGCTTCGTACTGGCCGAGCAGCAGGTTCTGCTTGGGACCCCAGTCCATCTCGGTGTTGATGCCGGCCTGGGAGTAGATGCCCGAGTAGCCGTCGAGGGGATCGGTGACGGGCGGCTCGTAGAACAGGTCGGCGGCCGTCTGGCAGCTGGCCAGCGCGAGCACCGGGAGAACGAACAGTCGACGCCAATTCATCACGGGGTTCCTCACAGGGACTCCTGGTCGGACGGGGGGGGCTGGTCGTCGTAGACGCACTCGACGATCGCCGAGGCGCCGCAGCCGCAGCGCACCTCGAAGCCGACCACGCGCTCGCCGTCGAGCAGCGGCACGACGGCGATCGGCTGCGACGGCTTGCCGCTGGTGACCGTGCCGCAGTCGAGCATCGCCGGGGCGCCGACCAGGCGGACGGCGTCGCGGCGGATGACGTTGTTGCGGGTGCCGGGTTGGTTCACGGAGAAGGCTTCCTCAGGCGATCACGTCGACATGCATCGACTTGCCTTCCTGATTTCGGCCGGGACGGGGCTGCGGCTGAAGGGTCCTTCGCATCGGCTTCTCGGGCTCGCGCTCGGCGGCGGTGCCGTCGCCCTGGTCACCCAGCGCGCGGCGGAAGGCGTCGGCCTCCCGCTTGCCCGGCTGGCGTTCGCCGACGGGACGGGTGCCGTGCAGTGCGGGAAGGTTGCGGACGGGGTCCATGCTTCACTCCTGCTCCTTGAGCTTGAGGCGCAGCCGCTCGGTGGCGCGGGTCAGGATCTGACTCACGCGCGACTCGGTCACGCCGAGGATCTTGCCGATCTCCTTCAGGTACAGCTGCTCGTGGTAGTAGAGCACCACCACGTGCCGGTCGGTGTCGGGCAGCTCGCTGATCGCCTTGGTCAGGCGCTCGAGCTGCTCGCGGTCGAGCGCGCCCTCGCTGGGGTCGCTGCCGTTCTCGTCGGCGACCTGGCCGATCAGCGCGCCGTTCTGCTCGCCGCCGTAGGTCTCGTCGAGCGACAGCACGCGCGCCGTGTGCAGCGCCTGCAGGTCGTCGTCGAGGTCCTCTTCGGTGCAGCCGAGCGCTTGCGCCAGCTCGGCCGGCGTCGGCTGGCGGTCGAGCGACGCGCGAAGCTCGGCGTTGGCGCGGTCCATCTTGCGCAGGCGATCGCGGCGGTTGCGCGGCACGGGGTCGTGCTTGCGCACCTCGTCGAGGATCGCGCCGCGGATCGCGGTGTAGGCGAAGGTCTTGAACGACGCGCCGCGCGTCGGGTCGTAGGTCGAGGCGGCGTGCATCAGGCCGATGACGCCGACCGAGTAGAAGTCGTCCTTGTCGAGCGGCGCCGGCAGCGTCACCGGCAGGCGCGCCACGACGTAGCGCACCAGCGGCAGGTACTGTTCGACCAACCGGTCGCGCTCGGCGGTCGAACGCAGCGTGCTGACGGCGCCCCTCACGCGTCGTCCTCCTGGTCGTTCTCGGCGCGGCGCTTCGCCTCGTCGCGGGCCATCGCCGTCAGCACCACCTCGACCACCGGCGGGGCGAGGAACTGGGCGGCGACCAGCGCGCAGCCGGCGGCGGTCACGCTGCGCCACAGCGCGGTCATGCCGTCCACGCCGAACAGCGACGCGGCGAGGAACGAGACCCCGAACACGATGCTCGTCAGGTAGGCCGCCGCGAGGCGGGTCAGTTCTGCGCTGCCGTTGCCCGATTCCATGGATCCTGCCGGTCCTTCATCGGCCTTGCCGCGGTCGCGGGTTGAGACGACCACGCGGAACTTGCGGCCGCATGGGGCTTTCCCGTAGCGATCGCGCCCGCGCTCAGGAGGCGGCCGGGCGCAGCTTGACCAGCGCCGGCGCCGAGACGGTCTTCTGCCGGCGCTTCAGCGGCGGCAACGCGGCCAGCGCCGCGGCGCAGACGCTGCGCAGGTCCTCGAGGCCCTGACCCTGACCGAACAGCGCCAGAGGACGCTGGTCGCGGATGCTCAGCTCGACCAGCGGGTCCTGCCGCACGTAACCGCACAGGCGGCTCGGCTGGTCGAGGAACTTGCGGGTCACGGCGTCGAGCCGCTGCGCGGTGCGCATCGCCTCGTCGCGGCTGCGGGCGCGGTTGACCAGCAGCTGCGGCAGCGGCCGGCCGCGGCCGTGCAGCACCTTGCAGAGCGCGTAGGCGTCGGTCATCGCCGTGACCTCGGGCGTCGAGACGCCGATCGTCAGCGCGGCGCGTTCGGCGACCGCCAGCGTGCTCTGGCCGAGGCCGGCGCCGGTGTCGAAGACCACCACGTCGAAGTCCTGGGCGGTGACCCGCACCGCGCGCAGCAGCGCGTCGAGCTCGTCCTGGTCGGCGTCTGCCAGCGTCGTCGAGCCGGAGCGGCCGAGCAGCACGGACAGGCGACCCGGTCCGGCGACCAGCGCGTCGCGCACCGGGCACTCGCCGGCGGCGACGTGCTCGAGGTCGCGAGGTCCGGCGAGGCGCAGCTGCACGCCGACGTTGCCGCAGCCGGGGTCGAAGTCGACCAGCAGCGTGCGGTAGCCGGCGCGCGACAGCAGCAGCGCGAGGTTGACGGCCAGCATGGTCTTGCCGACGCCGCCCTTGGCGCCGGCGACGCACAGCCACGGCGCGGGCGCCGGCGGCACGGGCGTCGGGATCGTGGCGGCGCGCAGCGCGTCGGCCTGGTGCGGGCGCTGGCTCACGCGCTGGCCTCCGCGGTCTCGCAGTCGAAGGCGGCGCGCGCCAGCTGACCGGCGTCGGCGGCCAGGATGTCGGCGGGCACCTCCTGACCGATGCAGACGTGCGACAGCGGCAGGCCGCGCTCGACGACCGCGGCCAGCGCTTCGCCCGGCGCGACGGTCTCGTCCCACTTGGTGAGGCACACCGCCTCGATGCCGAGCGGCTCGTAGGCGTCGATCACGAGCTGCGCGTCGCGGCCGCGGGTGCCGGCGGCGAGGCACAGCAGCGTGCTGGCGCCGGCCGCGCGCAGCGTGCCTTCGACCAGCGGCAGGCGCTCGCGGTTGCGCGGGCTGCGGCCGGTCGTGTCGATGAAGATGCGGTCGCAGTCGGCGTATTGCTGCAGCACGCGCCGCATGTCGTTGGCGTCGTGGGCGACGGCGAACGGCACGTCGAGCAGCTCGGCGAAGGTGCGCAGCTGCTCGACCGCGGCCATGCGGTAGGTGTCGAGCGTGACGATCGCCACGCGTTCGCCACGGTCGCGCGCGCGCGCCGCCAGCTTGGCCAGCGTGGTGGTCTTGCCGACGCCGGTCGGGCCGACCAGCGCGACCGTGCGGAACGCAGCGCTGTCGTCCTCGAGGCCGGGCTCGGTGTGCACCAGCGCCGCGAGCACGCGGCTGGCCAGCGACGGCAGCGCCGGGTCACCGGCGCGCGACAGCTCGACCTTGGTGCCGAGCAGGGCGCGTTCGACGGCGCGCAGCACGGTCTCGGACAGGCCGAAGTCGAGCGCCTTCTGCGCCAGCGGCTGGAAGCCGCGCGTCCACTTCGACAGGAACGACGTCGTGCCCGCCTGGTCGCGAGGCCGCGGCGCGGCGGCGCGCGGTGCGGTCGGCGCGGCGGTCGGCGCCTCGCCGTCCGGGCTCGCGGCCACGACGAGGAAGCCGCGCGCGGTCGGCCGGGTCTCGACCACCAGCGCGTGTTCACCGCAACTGGCGCGCACGCGCTCGATCGCCTCGGGCAGGGTCTTCGCTTCGAATCGCTTCAGCAACATGGCAGTTCGTCTTCGGGTGGGTGCGGTGGATCAGCTCGCCACGGCGACGCGCTGCGTCGTCTCGACCTTCTTGGCCGGCGAGGTCTCCTGGTAGCTCAGGACGGCGGCGTGCGGGATGACGCCGGCGACCGCCTCGGCGAGGAACGGCCGCAGGCTCGCGCGCGTGACCAGCACCGGGTCGCGGCCGTCCTTGGCCATCGACGACAGCGCCTCGGCGGTGCGGTCGACGAAGCGGCCGAGGAAGCCGGCCGGCAGGTTGGCGGCGCCGTCGTTGCCGGCCAGCGCCTCGGCGAGGTTGCGCTCGAGGTCCGGGTCGAGGAACACGGCGTGCAGCGTGCCGGCCGGATCGAGGTGCGGTTCGACGATGGTGCGGGCCAGGCGCGCGCGCACGTGCTCGGTGAGCTGGCGCGGCTCCTTGGTCTCCAGCACGGCGTCGGCGAGCGCCTCGAGGATCGTCTGCAGGTTGCGGATCGACACGCCCTCGCGCAGCAGGCCGCTGAGGATGCGTTGCACCTGGCCGAGCGACAGCTGGCCGGGGATCAGCTCCTCGACCACCGCCGGCGCCTGCGTCTTGAGGTTCTCGACCAACGTCTTGACGTCGTCGCGCGACAGCAGCTCGCCGGCGACCTTCTTCAGCGTCTCGGTCAGGTGCGTGATCAGCACCGACGCGGCGTCGATGACGGTGTAGCCGAGCAGCTCGGCGCGGTCCTTGTCCTTCTCGCCGATCCAGCGCGCCGGCAGGCCGAACGCGGGTTCGATGGTCTCGATGCCGTCGATCGGCGGCGCGGCGCCGCTCGGGTCCATGGCCAGGAACTGCCCGGCGCGCAGCTCGCCGCGGGCGATCTCCTGACCGCCGAGCAGCACGCGGTAGACGTTGGGTTCGAGCTGCACGTTGTCGCGCACGCGGATCGGCGGCACGACCACGCCGAGCGCCTGGGCGAACTGGCGCCGCAGCGAACGGATGTGGTCGAGCAGTCCGCCGTGCTGGCCGGGCTCGACCAGGCCGATCAGGCGATAGCCGATCTCGATGCCGAGGCGGTCGATGGCCAGCAGGTCCTCGACCGGCGACTCGCCGCCTTCCTTCGGCGCGTCGGCCTCGGCCGCGGCCTCCTTCTGCTGCTTGTCCTCGCTCTCCTGCGTGCGCTCGACGACGCCGGCGTAGAGCACGAGGCCCGACGCGATCGCGACGAACAGCAAGGTCGGCATGCCGGGCAGCAGCGACAGCAGCACGAGGATCACGCCGACGATGCGCAGCGTGCGGCTGCTGCGCACCACCTGGTCGCCCATCTCCTGGCCGATCGCGCGGCCGCTGGCGCCCTTGGTCACCAGGATGCCGGCCGAGGTCGAGATCAGCAGCGCCGGGATCTGCGCGACCAGGCCGTCACCGATCGTCAGGATGGTGTACTCCTCGAACGCCTGCCCCGGGCTCATGCCGCGGTAGATCATGCCGAGGATCAGGCCGCCGGCGATGTTGATGCCGGTGATGATCAGGCCGGCGACGGCGTCGCCGCGCACGAACTTGCCGGCGCCGTCCATCGCGCCGTGGAACTCCATCTCGGCGGTCAGCGCGGCGCGGCGCGCCTTTGCCTCCTCGGCGCCGATCAGGCCCGCCGACAGGTCGGCGTCGATCGACATCTGCTTGCCGGGCAGCGAATCGAGCGCGAATCGCGCGGCGACCTCGCTGATGCGGTTCTGGCCCTTGGTGATGACGATGAACTGGATCACCACCAGCACCAGGAAGATGACGATGCCGACCAGCGGGTTGCCGCCGACGACGAAGCTGCCGAAGGTGCGGATGACGTCGCCGGCGTTGCCCTCGAGCAGGATCAGTCGCGTCGACGAGACGTTGAGCGCCAGCCGGAACAGCGCGGTGAACAGCAGCACGCTCGGGTAGGTGCTGAAGTCGACCGGGCGGTTGGCGTTGAGCACCGCCATCAGGATCATCAAGCTGATCGTGATGTTGATGCACAGCATCGCGTCGAGCATCAGCGGCGGCATCGGGATCAACATCACCGCCAGGATGGCGAGGAAGAAGATCGCCAGGACGCTGTTCTGCCGCTCGGACTTGTGGCTCTCGACCATGTGTTCGGTTGCTCAGCGTCCGCCGCTCAGGCGGTGCGCCCCTTCAGTCGGTAGACGTGGCTCAGGACCGTGGCGACGGCCTGGTAGAACTTCGCGGGCACGCCCTGCCCGACCTTGACGGCGCGGTAGAGGGCGCGCGCCAGCGGCGGGTCCTCCATCAGCGGCACGCCGTTCTCCTTGGCGATCTTGCGGATCGCGAACGCGAGTTCGTCGAGGCCCTTGGCGACCACCACCGGCGCCGCGTCGCGCTGACGGTCGTAGCGCAATGCCACGGAGTAGTGCGTCGGGTTGGTGATGATGACGTCGGCCTTCGGCACCGCGGCCATCATGCGATGGCGCAGCATCTCGTTGCGCGCGCTGCGCTGCCGGGCCTTCATCGTCGGGTCACCCTCGGCGCGCTTGCGTTCGTCCTCGACCTCCTGCTTGGTCATCATGTTGCGCTTGTGGAACGAGTAGCGCTGGAAGGCGAAGTCGGCGGCGGCCATCGCGGTCACGACGGCGCCGATCCACAGCACCAAGGTCAGCGCGAGGCCGCCGATCTGGCCGACCGCGGCGGCGAACGGCACCTCGTGCAGGTGCAGCAGCACCGGCAGGCGGTCGCGCAGCACGAAGTAGAGCACGCCGACGATCACCGACAGCTTGAGCGCGGCGAACAGCGTGCGCACGAGCGACTGCGGGCTGAAGACGCGCTTCATGTTGTTGATCGGGTTGAGGCGCTCGAACTTCAGCTTGATGACCTCGTGTGAGATCTTGACGCCGATCTGGCCGTAGCCGAGCAGCAGCGTCGCCAGCACCAGCGCGCCGACCAGCGTGACGAACGGCGGCGCGATGGTCAGCACGGCGCGGCTCAGCTCGGCGCAGATGCCGCTGATGTCCTCGAGCGGGCGGGTGCGCACGTCGAGCGACAGGCCGTTCTGCATGACCTCGCCGAGCGCGTGCATCAGCCACTCGCCGATCCACAGCAGCATGATCGCGGCGAGGAACAGCACGCCGCCCTGGATCAGTTCGCGTGACAGCGGCGTGTCGCCCTTGTTGCGCACCTCGGACAGCCGCCCGGGCGTCGCCTTCTCGGTCTTGCCGCCATCGTCCCCGAACAGGCTCATCGATCAGCTCCGGTTCAGTAGGGGAAGATGGACCGGGCCTGCTCGAGCACGTGCTCGAACACGCCGACGAGGAACGGGGCGCCTTCGCCGAGGAACAGCGCGAGGCCGCCGAGGGCCAGCAGCACGCGCAGCGCGAAGGCGAACTCCATCAGGTTGATCGCCGGCACGGCGCGGCCGAGCAGCACCATGCCGACCGAGACCAGCAGCATCGTGCCCAGCACCGGGAACGAGTACTGCACCGCCAGCTGCACGCTGCCGCCGATCAGGGAGAAGATGCCGTCGCAGATCGGCGCGATGGCGAACTCCTCACCGACCGGGCAGCTGCGGAAGGTCTGCTCGAGCACGCGCAGCGCCTCGTGGTGCAGGTCGAGCTGCAGGATCAGCAGGAAGCCGAGCACCTGCAGCAGCTGCGACACGACGGTGGCGTCGATGCCCGTCTCCGGGTTGATGGCGCGCGCCAGCGAGAAGCCCATCTCGGAGCTGATCACTTCGCCGGCGGAGACCAGGAACGAGGTCATCGTCGACAGCGCGAAGCCGAGCGCGAAGCCGACGAACACCTCGCGCACGCCCATCACGCCGAGCGACAGCAGGTGGTCGGGGGTCGCGACCTGCTGGTCGCCGACCCACCAGAACACCGCGCCGAGCGCCGTCGCCAGCACCAGCCGCAGCATGAACGAGTCGCGCTGCTGGCCGAACAGCGGCAGCACGGCCACGAACGCGCCGGTCCGCAACACGTGCAGGAACAGCGACGTCACGTAGTCCTCGGCCAGCAGCAGGTTCATCGTCGGCGACGGGTGCGGGGTCAGCCGGACAGGCCGAAGGCGGCGAGGTTGGAGAACAGCGCGGCGGTGTATTCGCGCAGCGTGCCGAGGATCCACGGCATCAGCAGGACGATCGTGGTCAGCACCGCGAGCATCTTCGGCACGATCGTCAGCGTCTGCTCCTGCAGCGAGGTGACGGTCTGGAAGAAGCTCACGAGCAGGCCGACGCACATGCCGACCAGCAGCGCCGGCGCGCAGATCATCAGCGCCGTCATCAGCGTGGACTTGGCGAGGTCGAGCATCGTCTCTTGGGGCATGGGGGACCTCCGATCAGGTGGAGAAGCTCTGGGCCAGCGACACGACGACCATGTCCCAGCCACCGACGAGGATGAACAGCAACAGCTTGAGCGGTGTCGAGACGACGACCGGCGGCAGGCTGAACATGCCCATCGAGACGAGGATCGAGCTGATCACCAGGTCGATGACGACGAAGGGCAGGAACAGCACGAAGCCCATCTGGAAGGCGGTCTTGATCTCCGACAGCACGAACGCCGGCACGGTGACATGGAACGGCGTCTCCAGCGCCGTGGCCGGCGTCGGGGTCTTGCTCAGCTCGAGGATCAGCGCGACGTCCTCCTCGCGGGTCTGCGCGAGCATGAAGCGGTTGAGCCGTTCGGTGGCGACGCCGGCCGCCTCGCGCCAGTCCATGCGGTCCTCGGTGTACGGCACGTAGGCCTGGTCGTAGATGTCGCTGACGACCGGCCGCATGATGAACACCGTCATGAACAGCGCGAAGCCGGTCGTGATCATCGCCGGCGGCAGGTCCTGCATGGACATCGCGCGCTTCAGGAACGACAGCACGACGACGATGCGCGTGAACGAGGTCATCGTCATGATCAGCGCCGGCGCCATCGCCAGCAGCGTCATCAGCAGCACGATCTCGAGCGCGGTGCCGAGCTTCTGCTTGCCGTCACCGCCGGTGATGTTGAGCGTGACGCCCGGCGCGACGGTGCTGTCGGGCGGGGTCACGTCGGGCGACTCGTCGAGCGTCTTGGCGGAAGCCGGGTTCTGCGGATCCTGCGAGGCCGTGCGCTGGGCGCGCAGCGCGCCGCCGGTGGTGAGGAGCACCAGCAGCACGGCGCACAGGATGCGCGACAGCAGGGAGCGTGGCGAGAACATCAGCGGCCAGCCTTCTGCAGCAAGGCGCGGAAGTCGTTGAGGCCCGGCACCTGCTTCGGCGCGGGCTGCGTCGCCGGCGGCGTGACCGGGCGGCGGGCAGGCGGCGTGGCCGGGCGCGGGATGACGAGGTTCTTCGGCACCGCGCCGTCGTCTTCGTCCTGGGCGGCGAGCGCCGCTGCGCGGCTGGTGACCTCGACCTCGTCGGCGATGCTCTCCGGCAGGCGGCCGTGGTCGAGCAGGGTCAGCCCCTTGTCGCTCTCACCGATCAGCAGCACGCGGTCGTCGAACTCGATCGCGTGCACCGCCTGCTTCGTCGACAGGCGCAGCGTCTGGCGCAGCGAAGCCACCGGCGTGCGGCTCGACGGCGCGGCGCCGCCGCGCAGCTTCTTCAGCGCGAGCATGCCGCCGACACCGAGCAGGATGACACCGACCATCGTCGAGCCGACCTGCCACATGTCCGGGGTGCGCGGCACGAGGCCCCCGCTTCGGGAGGCGCGTGGTGCGGCGTCTTCGGCGGGGCGGGCGGTGGCCTGCTGGGCTGGGGCCGGGTCGGCGCTGCCGCCCTTGGCCTGGTCCTGCTGCATCGCCATCGGCCCGAGCACGAGCAGAAGGGCCACGACCGGGGGGATCAGCAGCCACTTGGGAGTCGACTTCATGGGGAACCTCACGTCTCCCCATGAGCACTGGACATGCCAGGTGCCCGGACAACTACATCTTGTGGTCTGCGGTGTGCTGCGACCGACGGACGTGCTGCAATCGACGACGGACTGCTGTCCGTTCGTACGACACCGGCGCGTGGTGCCGCGCATCGCCAGCGGCTACCTTGCGTCGGTGACTCACCGCAGCGAGCTCGAACAGGTCGTGCATCAGGTCAACAACCTGCTGGCGACGATCGAGATCCAGGCCGAGGTCGCCAAGGTCGTCGGCACCGCCGAGGCGATGGCCGACGCGTTGCGCCTGATCGTCGAGGCGGCGCGGCGAACCCAGCAGGCGTTGCCAGCGCGCGGCGCTGGCGAAGGCGCCTGATCGCGCGAGCGTCGGGCGCACGTCAGCCCTCGCTCGGCGGCGGCGTGGCCGATCCGTCGGGAACGATCTGTCCCAGCTTCTGCGACAGCTGCGTCTCCTCGCACGGGAAGCCCAGGATCGCGTCCGCCTTCGACAAGAACGCCTGCGTCACGCGCGGACGCGACGGGTGGCGGATCAACAACACGACCGGTGTCGTCTCCGACAGCTCCTTGATGCGGCGGCACCAGTCGAAGCGGCGGTCCTCACCGGGCGGCACCTCGAGCACGACGATCTGGTTGCGGTGCGCGGCGGGGTTGGGGATCTCACCGCGACCGTGACGGTGCAGCTCGAGACCGACGCGTCGGCAGCTGCGCCGCAGCGTCTGGAACACGTCGTTCTGCAGCACGAAGGCGGCGAGCGAGCCGCGGATCGGCGCCGCCGGGATGCTGTCGAGGCCATCGTCCTCCGGGCGCCCCGGCGCGGCCGGCGCGGCGGCGACGACCTCCTGGCCGCTGGCCGTGGCGAGCGGCGCGCCGTTCCAGGCCTCGGCGGTCGCCTGGTCGAGCACCAGCATGCCCTGCGACTCGGGGAACTCGCCGACCTTCATGCGGAAGCCGAAGGTGACGATCTTGCCGTCGCCGAGCAGGTCGCAGGCCGCGGACTTCGGCTTGACGACGCCCTGGTCCTGCATGCGGATGTCCGCGTTGGACACCTGCCGGCGCAGCACGTTGGAGAAGCCAGAGTAGAGCACGTTGCCGAGCTCGCCGAACGCCTCGCTGTCCTCACCCTCCAGCACGCCGGCCTTGCGGCGCTGCCCGATGACGTCCTCCGGCGTCATCATCAGCAGGCCCGACATCGCGATCGCGTCGGGCAGCTCGAACAACGTGCACAGCGACTTGCCGGCGTAGTCCTTGTCCAGGCCGCCGCGGGCGATGGCGCAGGCGCGTGGCAGCGTGGCCAGCAGCGTCGCGACGTCCTGCAGCAGCAGCTCTCCCGTCTGGACGTGGATCTGCTTGCCGACCAGCGAGCTCAGGGTCTCGCCGATCGTCTCGGTCATCGGGCCGAACAGCTCGAGGAGCTGTGTGCCGCTACCTGCCTTCAGCATCGTCGCTGCCATGGTGGGCGCGTCGGTTCGTCAGTCCTTGCTCTCGAAGTGCACGCCGATGTCGACGGAGTGGCCCTCGACCTGCACCCGCACGCACGCGCGCAGCTCTCGAGAGTCGCTGTTCACGCTGACGGAGCCGTGGTGGATGACGTTGGGCACCGACAGCTCCATCTGGTTGCCGAGCGCCACCCAGGAGTTCTTGAAGTTGCCGGTGAGCATGTTGACGATCTCGCCGAAGGCGTCGGAGACCTCGGCGAAGTCACCCAACTCCTCCGGCTCCATCATCAGCATCCTGGCTGCCATCATGCGCGCGAGCTGCTCCGTGCTGCGCACGACGAAGGTGCCGGCGCGCGTGCCCGTGAAGCCGAGCATGCCGATCACCTCGGCGCTGAACGACGAGGTCTCCTCGGGGACGGCCTCGACCGACGTGGGGGTCATGGAGACCATCGTCTCCAGGATCTCCGTGGCGGTCTTGCGCAGGTCGTCGATGAGGTGTGGTGCGAGCGTATCGGTCACGAGATCTCTCCTCTCTCCGGACTCAGGGGCGCGCAACGACGTCGCGCGTCACTGCAGGAACGGGCCGATCACTTCTTGGATCTTCTCGGGCGTGAACGGCTTCTTGAGGTAGCCCTTCGCGCCGCGGCTCATCGCCTCGCTGACGACCTCTTCGCTGCCCTCGGTCGTGATCATGACGATCGGCGGCGGGTTGCTGACCTTGCTGCAGACCTCGCGCACGAAGTC
The DNA here is from genome assembly GCA_020638735.1 of Planctomycetota bacterium. Classification (GTDB taxonomy): domain Bacteria; phylum Planctomycetota; class UBA1135; order UBA1135; family UBA2386. Next base: position 47,891 of record JACKHZ010000010.1, read on the forward strand.
GAGGCCGTTCATGTTCGGCATGTTGACGTCGGACAGGATCAGGTCGAACGTGCCGCCGCTGACCGCCGCCATGCCCTCCACGCCGTCGCCTGCTTCCTTGAACTCCGCGTTGTCGATGCCGGCCTGACGGATGCCGCGCATGATGATCTTCCGCATCGTGGCGGAGTCGTCGACGATCAGAACGTTCTTCGTCATTGTCGTTGGTTCCTGCTGCTGTCCTGGGTTCAGCGGCGGTATCGGCCGGCGCGTGCGGACAGGTTCAGCCGAACTCGACGTCGCCTCCCGGTGCCGGTGGCATGGGGGCTTGCGGTCGCCTGCGGAAGGAGTTCTTCGCGGCGGGCGCGGGGAGCGCGGCGGCCGGCGGCGCGCGACGCGCGCTCACGCCGGCCAGCAGGGCCGGATCAGCCCTCGTCGTGGGCGCGATCGAGCTGCGCCTTGAGGCGCGCCATCACGTTGCTGTGGATCTGGCAGACGCGCGACTCGGTCAGCTCCATGATCTCGCCGATCTCGCGCATCGTCAGGCCCTCGTAGTAGTACATCAGGATGATCAGGCGCTCCTTCTTGGTGAGCGAGCTGGTGATCATGTCCAGCGCGTCGCGCTGCTGGATGGTGTCGACCGGGTTGACCGACTTGCGGTCGGCGAGGATCTCGACCTTCTCCAGCTCCTGGTCGTCGTCGCCGTCGTCCCACTTCTCCGACAGGCTGAAGATCGTCTTGGCGTTCGCCTCGGCCTCGTGCGCCTGCAGCTCCTCGAGCGTGATGCCGAGCTCCTCGGCGATCTCGGCCTGGTTGGGCGCGCGGCCGAAGCGGCCTTCGAGCGCGCGGATCGCGCGTTCCAGGCGGTGGGCCTTGAGCCGCACGAGGCGCGGCACCCAGTCCTGCGAGCGCAGCTCGTCGAGGATCGAGCCGCGGATGCGGGTCGTGCAGTAGGTCTTGAACTTGATGCCGCGCGACAGGTCGAAGCCGTTGATCGCGTCCATCAGGCCGAACGTGCCGGCCGAGCTCAGGTCGTCGACGTCGATCGACTTCGGCAGCGTCTGCAGCACGCGCTCGGCGATCGAGCGGACCAGCGGCATGTGGTGTTCGATCAGCGTGTTGCGCAGGTTCTCGTCACGCGTGCGCTTGTAGGTCTTCCAGATCACCTCGAGCTCGGACTCGCTGACGACCGGCATCGACGGCATCGCCACCGGCAGGGCCGGCTGCGTGGTCGGGCGCGCGGCGGCGCGGACGCGGGGCGCGGCGACGGGAGCGGCGGTGCGGCGGGAGGTGCGGACGGCGACCGAGGACTTGGCCATGATCAGGATTCCAGCGATGCGAAGACGGAGGGAAGGGACGTTGCGGCCCGCCGGGGGAGCGGGTCACGGAACCGATCTGCAGGAGGGAGGCCTGCGGACCGGGGTTCGGCTCCGGACGTCTCGAGCGGTCGCGTGGACCACGCTGCGTCCTGGTTCCCTCTCACTCGCGTGAGTCTGTCTTCTTGCGCGCCGGACTCAGACCGGCGGCTGGAATCGCGAACTGGGTGACGGTGCTGGAAGTCGACGCGGGGATGATTCGTGGCCTGACCTGTCGGGTCGATGGCCGCGTGCGTCGCGTTGGGGTTTCCGTCCGCCAGTCCTCGCTTCATTTCGGGAACCAGGCTGCCATGACCGGAGGGATCCGGTCGAAGGCCCTATGGCTTTGCGTCGCCGACTTTCGTCGGCTTTGCCGTTTCGAGAAGCGTCTTGGTGGGAGCCGAGATCACCAAAGAACGAGACCCGTTTCGGGGTCGGATCCGCATGATCGGCAGGTTCGCCCCGGAAGTTGAGCACGCTCCGCGGAAAATCTTGAGCGGATCGCCGAAATGCCCGTGAGAAAAGGACTTCGGGTCGTGGAAAAACCTGTGGAGAGTTCTCTGGCCGGGTCCGCGAGCAGCCATGCAGGTTGATCGGCTAGATCCCGATCAGGCTGTCGACGCGGTGCTGGCCGAGCTTCTTGCGCCCGCCGAGGAAGCCGAGCTCGACGACGAACGCGCACGCCGCGACGGTGCCGCCGCATGCCTCGACGAGCTGGCAGGCCGCGCCCATCGTGCCGCCGGTCGCCAACAGGTCATCGACGAGCAGCACCCGTTCGCCGGGGTGCACGGCGTCCTGATGGATCTCGACGGCGTCGGTCCCGTACTCGAGCACGTATTCGATGCGGTTGGTCTTCCACGGCAGCTTGCCGGGCTTGCGCACGGGCACGAACCCGACCCCGAGCCGCATCGCCAGCGGCACGCCGAACAGGAAGCCGCGCGACTCGATCGCCGCGACCTTGTCGATCGGGCCGACATCGAGCGCCGCCAGCCCATCGATCGCCGCCTGCATCGCCTTCGGTGAGGACAGCATCGGCGTGATGTCCTTGAACAGGATGCCCGGCTTGGGGAAGTCGGGCACGTCGCGCAGGAACGAGGCGAGGTTCATGGCCGGCGATCGTGCCCGCCGGGGCGCGGGGGGGCAAGGAGCGCGTCGCCGGCAGGTGGGCGGGTCGTGACGGCGCGCCGTGCACGGTCTCACGCAGGCGCGGATGCGCGATGCATGCTCACCGCCGCGGCCGCGAAGCCGCACCATGGCGGGCGCGTTCGCTGCCCGACACCACGGTCCTCCCGCCGACGCCTGGCACGCCCTGCACCGCCGGAGCCGGTTGCCGACGCGGAGCGGGTGCAGGTGCAGCGGCCGGTGGACGCGCTGCCTTGGACGTCTGCTGCGTAGACGGCGCCGCGGCAGGACGGCGGCCTTCGATGGCGCGCGGCGCCGGACGCTGCTGCGCGGTCGCGGTGCGCGCACGGTCGGCGGCAGCAGCGGCGGCGGTCGACCGCGCCCTGCCGGCAGCCCCGGCGGCGGCGGCGTTGGGCTTGCCGAGCGCCGGCGCCTTGAAGTGCTCGAGCGCGGCAGGCTTGCGCAGGGCGCGCGGCGTCGGCTTCTGCGGCGCCGCCTCGGCGACCGGTGCGCCGCCGCCGCGCAGCGTCTGCTGCGGGTTGTGCAGCAGGTAGCCCAGCGCTTCGCGGCGCGTGTCGAACCACGAGCCGAGCAGGCGCGCGGTGGCGAACACCGGCAGCACGCAGAGCGGCCCGGCGAACGCGATCTGCACCCACACGGGCCGACCGAGCGTGCCGAGCACGACCGCTGCGGCCGGCGCGAAGGCGAGCGTCGTGCACGCGGCGACGGCGAGGTAGCCGAGGCCGGCGCGCGGCAACGCGCGCAGCAGGATGCTCGGCGCGATGGCGCGGAAGTCGCCGCGGATCGTGCGCAGCGAGAAGGCGAGCGGCGCGAACACGACGCCGAACGCCAGCCCCGCGAGCAGCACGGCGAGCGGCGCGCCGACCAGGAACAGACCGAGCGGCACGCCGGCGAACACCAACGTGATGAGGCCGGCGTCGAAGGCGAAGCGCCGCGCGTCGTGCACCAGCAGGCCGAATTCGGGCAGGTTGGGCACGTCCTGCACGCCTTCGCTGCTGGTCAGCAGGATGCTGCGGCCCATCGCGGCGACGACGGCCAGCACCGCGAGGCCCGGCAGGGCCGCGATCGCCGCCAGCAGCAGCGGTGAGCCGCCCGCGGTCAGGAAGCCGCCGACGCCGACCACCAGCGGGAACGCCAGCATCGTCGTCAGCGCCAGCCACGGCATGTGTTGATGGAGCAGGTATTGCGCCGCATCGAGCAAATGGTCGAGCACCCCTGGCGTCGCAGGAGGCTGGGCCTCGGTCGCGTTCGTCGCGGGCGCGACGTCCGGCCGGGTGCGGCCATGAGGGCCTGGACCGCCGTGCCGCGTCGGACGAGCCGCGCGAGGGTCGGAGTGATGCGCCGGCAGCGCCTGCTCGGGCGTCGGCAGGCCGAGCGCCTTGGCCAGGCGCCGCGCGACGTACTCGCGCCGCGCTGGATCGTGCAGCTTGCGGATGCAGCGCACGGCCTCCTCGCGATGGCCGAGCTCGACGCTCACCTGGGCCAGCTCGGCCCACAGGTCGTCCGAGGCCAGCCCGCTCTCGGCGGCGCGATGAAGGGTGGCGTAGCGTTGTTGTGGCGTCACTCCGGTCGGAGTGGCATGGCTTTCCAGTTGCACGAAGGGCTCCTTGTTCCTGTCGTTGACCAGGACACTGCGGCATTCGTGGATCGGCTCCGGCCTGCGTCCCCTTGACGAGCTGGTCTCGCGCTGAGAACCGCGGCCGGGCGGGAATGTCGAGGATCGGGACGGTCGGCTTCAGTCGGGCGCGGCGAACGGTCGATGGCAGCGCCGGTTCCGCCCGCAACGAAGTCGCCCGGAGGACGCCATGACCGATCCGCTCCCCGCCCGCCCAGTCGTCGTCAGCCGCCTGCGCCCGGACGTGCTGCTGCTGATGTTGTTGCTGCTCGCGTCGCTGTGCGCCGTGCCCCTGACCGCACAGAACGTCACGGTTCCGGCGACGTTGGACGGCATCGAGGGCGGCGGCGGTACCAGCATCCCGTTCGGCACCAGCCAGGCGTGTCGCTACCAGTGCATCTACGACGCCGAGGAGCTGCCGTGGGCAGGCCCGCGCGTCATCACCGGTGTGCGCATCCGTCCCGACCTCAACAACGGCCTCGCCGTGCCGGCGAAGGGCTTCCTGCAGGTCTCCGTCCTGATGTCCACGTGCCCGCACGAGGCGTCCCAGGCCAGCGCCGACTTCGAAGAGAACTACGGCAGCGACGCGACGTGGGTGGTGCAGGACCGGGTCATCCAGTTGCCGGCGCAGCCAGCGGTGACGATGCCGAGCACGACGCCGCGGCCCGCCAACATCGACTTCCCGTTCGCGGCGCCGTGGGCGTATGGCCTGACGCCGGTGACCCAGGGCATGCCGGCTGCGGACAGCCTGCTGATCGAGATCTGGATCAAGTATCAGCCGGCCGGCGTCTATCGGGTGGACAACCTCAGCAGCTGCGTCGCGCCGACCGCCGAGTTCGGCCTCGCCGACCCGCTCTGCGCCGTGCCCGGCAACCAGCCGATCGAGCTGACCGGGGACACGTCGATGCTCGCCGGCAGCACCTACCACTGGCGGATCAGCGGCGGGCCGCCGTCGATGCCGTGGTTGCTGCTGATGAACCTGACCGACCAGGGCGGGTTGCTCGACAACCCGGCGTGGCCGTTGCCGTATGCGATGTTCGACCCGGCCAACCCGTCGCTGCCGGCGCCGGCGTTGTCGCTGGTGGGCTTCCAGCACCCGGCGCCGGACTGCTACCTCAACATCAGCCCGGCGGCGATGCTGATCGGCACCTGCGACGCGGCGGGCCTCGGCACCATCGCCGCGGCGGTGCCGGCGGGCCGGCAGAACGTCGGCGCGATCTTCTACACGCAGGCGCTGGGGTTCTCCCCGACCTCCAACCCGATGTGGTTCATCACCTCCAAGGGCCGCAGCACGACGGTTTGCGGCCCGCTCGGGGTGTCGCGCGTCTACTCGTTCTACGACGGCACGGCGTCGCCCCTGCCGCCTGCCACGGGGACGGTGTCGGGCGGCGTCGGGCTCGTGCTCGAGATCTACTGACACCCAGGGCGACGCGACGTGGGCCGCGCGGCGGCGCCGTCTGCCGCCGCCCCTTGCCCCGGGTGGGGCCGCGGCCGAGACTGTTCGCCCCGATGAACGTCCTGCTCTGCCGCCCCAGGGGCTTCTGCGCCGGTGTCGAACGCGCCATCGACACCGTCGAACGCGCGCTGGCCAAGTTCGGTCGGCCGGTCTACGTGCGGCACGAGATCGTGCACAACAAGGTCGTCGTGCAGGACCTCGAGCAGAAGGGGGCGGTGTTCGTCGAGGACCTGTCGACGGTGCCGGCCGGCAGCCACGTGATCTTCAGCGCGCACGGCGTCGCCCCCGAGGTGTTCGCGCAGGCCGATCGCCACCAGCTGCACGCGATCGACGCGACCTGCCCGCTGGTGACCAAGGTGCACGCCGAGGCCAAGCGCTTCGCCGCGCGCGACTTCACCATCCTGCTGATCGGTCACGCCGACCACGTCGAGGTCGAGGGCGTCGTCGGTGAGGCGCCGGAGCGCACGATCGTCGTCGCCACCGCCGAGCAGGCGGAGAAGGTCGAGGTGCCGGACCCCGAGCGCATCGGCGTGTTGACGCAGACCACGCTGAGCGTCGACGAGGCGATGCGGGTGATGGCGGTGCTGAAGCGCCGCTTCCCCAAGCTGACGACGCCGCGCAAGGAGGACATCTGCTACGCGACGACCAACCGGCAGATGGCGGTCAAGAACCTGCGCGGCAAGGTCGACCTGTGGCTGGTGATCGGCGACCGGATGAGCAGCAACAGCAACCGCCTGCGCGAGCTCGGCGCGGACTCGGGCGTGCCGGCGCACCTCGTGCTCGGCGCCGACGAGCTGCGCGAGGAGTGGTTCAACGGCGTGAAGGCGGTCGGCGTCACCTCCGGCGCCAGCACGCCGGAGAGCAGCGTCAAGGCGGTCGTCGAGCGGCTGCGCGCGTTCGGCGCCGTGTCCGTCGAGGAGATCGACGGCATCCCCGAGACGATCGAGTTCAGCCTGCCGCTGGAGCTGCGCAGCTAGCGCGGTGCACGATGCGCGTCGCGCTGTGCCAGATCGACACGACCGTCGGTGACTTCGCCGGCAACTGCGCGCGCGTCGTGGCGTTCGCCGAACGCGCCGCCGCCGCCGGCGTCGCGCTGGCGGTGTTCCCCGAGCTGGCGATCTGTGGCTACCCGCCGGAGGACCTGCTGCTGCGCCGTTCGTTCCTCGCCGCGCACGACGTCGCGCTGGCCGCGCTGGCGAAGCAGGTGCCGCCCGGGCTCGACGTGCTGCTCGGCTGCCTCGAGGCCAACAGCGACGCCGCCGAGACCGGCGGCCGCGCGCTGCACAACGCGGTCGCGCTGCTGCGCGGCGGCGCGGCGACGATCGTCGCGCGCAAGACGCTGCTGCCGACCTACGACGTGTTCGACGAGAGCCGCTACTTCGAGCCGTGCTCGGCGCCCGAGCAGAACGTGCTCGAGGTCGCCGGCGTGTGCGTCGGCGTGGTCATCTGCGAGGACAGCTGGAACGACGAGCAGTTCTTCGGCCGACGCGTCTACGCGATCGACCCGGTGGCGCGCGTGGTCGGCGCCGGCGCGCAGCTGGTCGTCAACTGCAGCGCCAGCCCGTGGGCGCTGGGGCGCCACGAGTTCCGCGCCCGCATGATCACCGCCGCCGCGCGTCGTCACGGCGTGCCGATGATCTACGTCAACCAGGTCGGCGGCGACGTCGCGCTGCAGTTCGACGGCGGTTCGTTCGCGGCCTCGGCCGACGGCGTCGCCGCGCAGCCGGTGGTGTTCGAGGAGGCGATGACGGTGGTCGACGCCGCGGCGCCGTGGCGCGAGCCGCTCGTCGAACCCGACCCGGTGGCGATGCAGCACGCGGCGATCGTGCAGGGCATCCGCGCCTACGTGCGCAAGTTCGGCTTTCGCAGCGTCGTCGTCGGGCTGTCGGGCGGCATCGACTCGGCGCTGGTGGCGGCGCTGGCCGTCGACGCGCTCGGCGCCGACAACGTCGTCGGCGTCGGCATGCCGTCGAGCTACTCGAGCGACCACAGCCTCGAGGACGCGCGCGCGCTCGCGCAGAACCTCGGCATCACCTTCCACGTGCTGCCGATCGCGCCGCTGCAGCAAGCGTTCGACGGGGTGCTGGCGTCGGTGTTCGCCGGCACCGAGCCGGGCCTCGCCGAAGAGAACATCCAGTCGCGCACGCGCGGCGTGCTGCTGATGGCGCTCGCCAACAAGCACGGCCACCTGCTGCTGACGACCGGCAACAAGAGCGAGTGCGCGGTCGGCTATTGCACGATCTACGGCGACACCAACGGCGCGCTCGCGCCGATCGCCGACCTGTGGAAGACCGAGGTCTGGGCGATGAGTCGCTGGCTCAACCGCGACGGTGAGCGCATCCCGCAGCGCTCGATCGACAAGCCGCCGTCGGCCGAGCTGCGCCCCGATCAGCTCGACACGGACAGCTTGCCCGCCTACGAACAGCTCGACCCGGTGCTGCGGCTGCTGATCGAGCAGGAGATGCCGGTCGAACAGGTCGCGGCGAAGACCGGCATGGCGCGAGAGCTGGTCGCCGAGCTGTTCCGCAAGGTGCAGAACGCCGAGTGGAAGCGCTTCCAGTATCCGCCGACGCTGCGCGTCAGCGAGCGCTGCTGGGGCGGCCGGCGCATGCCGATCAGCCACCGATATCGCGAGAGCTGAGCCGGGCCGAGCGGCGTTCGCTCAGCCCTTCTTCTTCTTGAAGAGGTCTTCGAGCCCCTTCTTCAGCAGGTCGGTGCCCTCCTGCTGCAGCAGCTTCTGCGCGACGTCGCCGAGCTCGGGCAGCTTCAGCGACGGCGAGTCGAGCGTGCCGGTCAGCTTCGCCTTCGGCAGCGAGCCGCCGAGCGCCTTCAGCACCTTCTCGCCGTCCTTGTGCCCCTTCAGCAGCTGCGACAGGTCGATGCCGTAGTCGACCTTGCCGTCGAAGCCGACCTTGCCGGACAGCCCGACCTTCTCGCCCTTGCTCAGCCACTCGCTGGCGGTCGTCTGCACGGTGCCCTTGCGGACCTCGAACGGCGCCGAGAACGAGTCGAGCCGCAGCTTGCCGTCCTGCCCGAGCGAGTGCCCCTTGCTGAACTGGCCGAGCGGCTCGATCAGGCCCTTCAGGTCGCCGGCCGGACGGAACGTCGTGTCGAGCAGGCCGACCGAACCGTCGCCGCTCCAGCCGTCGAGCCAGCCGAGCCAGTCCTGCTGTTCGCCCTTCATCGCCGGACCCTTCAGGCTCAACGTCAGGTTCACGCCGCCGTCGACCTGGGCGTTGCTCGCGTCGAGGCCCGAGAGCAGCGGCACGGCGAAGCGCAGCAGATTGGCCGTGGCGCCGTTCAACTCGCCGCCGCGCCACTGCAGCGTCGCGGTGGTCGGCAGGCGGTCGAGGTCGGCGAGGCCGAGCTGCAGCTGCAGCGACAGCTTGCCGCCGGCGAGCTTCGACGAATCGAGCGTGCCGATCGTGCACGCCGAGTTCGACAACTTGACGTCGATGCCGATGTCGCGCAGCTCGAGCCCTTCGACGTCGAGCTTCTTCACGGCGATGTTGACGTTGGCGGCCAGCGCCGCGATCCAGCCGGCGGCGTCCTGCGGCAGCTCCTTGGTCGGCAGCTGCAGGTCGCCGGAGATGCGGCTGCCGGTCTTCTTCAGCAGCGACGGGATCGGCCCGCCGAACTCGGCGAGCGCGGCGACGTCGAGGTCGTAGCGGAACGCAGCGCGGCCGGCGCCTGGCGACGGCGCGCCCTGCAGCGTCAGGAAGCCGAGGTCGATCGCGAACGCGCTGGTGTCGGTGTCGCCGTCCGGGCCGCCGAGCGCGAGCTTCGGCGTGATCTTCCAGCGGGCGCCGCGCAGGTCCATGTCCTGCACCGCCGGACCGGCGACGTGCGCGTCGAGCACCTCGAGGTCGCCGCCGACGTCGATGCGGTCGCCGCGCGTGACCATCTCGACCGTGCCCTCGATGCGGCCGGCGAGCGCCGTCAGCTGCTCCGGCATCAGCGCGTCGATCAGCGGTCGCCACTTCTCGAGGTCGAGACCCTTGGTGACGAGCTTGCCGGTCATCGCCTCGCCGAGGCCGTCGATCTGCGCGTCGACGCCGAGCTCGCCGGCGAGCAGGTCGGTGTGGGCGGTGACCAGGATCGGCGCCGTGCCGCCGGCGCTGTGCGCGTCCACCGTCAGCGCGCGCATCGCCTCGACGAGCAGGCCGTCGCGTCGCACCTCGACGCTGCAGTCCTTCATCACGAACGCGAACTGGGGCAGCTCCTGTGGCGCCGGCCGGGAGCCCGGCTCGGGCTTCGGCGACGACTCGGGCGACTGCGGGTCGGATCGCTTCGGCGTCGTCTCGGGCGCCAGGTCCTGCAGGTTGGTCGAGCCGTCGGCCTTCTGCTCGACGAACACGTGCAGCCCCTCGAGGGTCACGCTGACCTGCGGGCGGTCGGAGAACAGCGAGCCGAGGCCGAAGTCGGCGACCGCGCGTTCGAGGCGGATACTCGGCCGCTCGGTCGGGTAGCCGGGCGGGTTGTCGATGACCAGCTCGCCGATCGCCAGGCCGCGGAACCAAGAGAACGAAAGCTGGCCGATGTGGCACGGCGCGCGCAGGTTCTTGGAGATCTCCTCGGCGACCCCTTCGCGGACCACGCGCAGCCCGATCGCGTAGGGTCCCAGCGCGATCGTCGACATCACCAAGAACAGCAGCACGCCGAAGATCCAAAGCCAGCGGCGGCGACGGCGGCGGCGAGGCGGCGGTGCGACGGGGAGTTCGGGAGCGGCGGTCGGCGAGTTCGAGCTGACGTCCATGTGCGCCCGCCATCATGCCGAAAAACCCCCCGCGGTGACGAACCGGGATACCAGACAGCCTCTCTCCATGCTCGCGCGCATCGACCTCGCGCTGGCCGACCGGCTGGTCGGCCGCGACGTCGACGGCGATCTGCTCGCCGCTGCGCAACGCGCGCTCGACGGCATGCGGCGCCCGAGCCCGACCGACGCGCAGTTCGTCGCCGCGACGCTGCGCCTGCGCGGCTTCGTCATCGACGACGACGACGCCGAGGCGGCGATCGCCGGCAGATCCGGGCGGTTGTCGCCGATCTCGCAGGAGTACCGCCTGCTGCGGGGCATGCACCAGTGCCTTCGGCTGATCCGCCAGCGCGCATCGCAGAGCATGCCGCCGGACGGCTGGTTCCTGGTCGAGCTGTTCCGCGTGATGACGGCCGAGCTGCCCAGGTTCCGCAACAACGACCTGCGCCGCAGCCCGCCGTGGGACGCGCTGCTCTACATCAACTACCCCAAGCCCGACCAGCTGCGCTTCCTGATCGATTCGTTCGACCACAAGCGCTGCTACCGCGATGCGCCGATCGTGTTCCACGGCATGCATCCGGTGCGGCAGGGCTTCCGCATGATGTGGCGCTTCGCCCGCATCGCGCCGTTCCCGGACTTCAACGCGGTGGTCGCGTGGCTCGGTCTCAACGCCTGGCTGCAGTCGCGCGGCTTCCCGCTGCTGTGTCCGGAACGCGGCGACCAGGAGTTCCTGACCCGGCTGCTGAGCGGGCCGCCGCCGACCAAGATCGTGCAGTTCGAGGCGCGGCTTCTGGCTGCGTTCGAAGTGCTGCACGGTCGCGACGCCGGCTGAGCGGCGGCGTCAGCGTTCGGCGCCGCGCCAACAACGGATGTCGTCGTCGGTGTCGAGCGAGCCGTCCGGCCCAGCGCTGACCACCTCGAACGAATGCGGCGGCTTGCCCTCGCGCACCACGTAGTCGTTGCCCCACGGGTCGAGCGTCAGCGCTTCGATGGCGACGTGTCCACGTTCGTCGGCCGTCGTCAGCTCCGCGAGCGATGGCAGACGCCCCTCTCCCTGCCGGAACATGCGCACGGCGTCGCGAATGGTGGCAACGTCCGTCTGCGCCTTGGTCACGCGCGCTTCGTCGGCGCGGTCGATGACGTTGGTGACGACCAGCGTCGCCAGCAGACCGAGGATCGTCACCACGACCATGATCTCGATCAGCGTGAAGCCGGCGGCGGGGGACGAACGGGCGTGACGGTGGTTCTGCATCGGCGTGCTCTTGGTGAGCCGATCCGACCGTGCATGTCCCGCAGCTATTCCGCAGCCGTTCGCAGCGCGCGCACGATCGCCAGCGGCACCGTGCGTTGGTCGTCGAGCGTCAGCCGGTCGAAGTCGATCGCCGTCAGCACGCCGCGGTGCAGCGGGCCGGCGTCGACCTCGACGCGCTGGCCGAGCAGCCCGAGCCGCGCGCGGAACAGCGCTTCGTGCTCGTCGTGCCGCTGCGCCTCGAGCGCGTCGAGCATCGACGACACGCGTTCTGCCAGCGCCAGCAGCACCTCGCCGCGATCGAACGTGCGGCCGGCGGCGAGCGCCAGCGACGTCGCGATCGCGTCGAGCGGCGGCGGGAAGCCGGTGCGGTTGACGTTGAGGCCGATGCCGATCCGGTAGACGTCGGGGCGGCGGCTGTCGCGATCGACGAGCACGCCGGCGAGCTTCTTCCCGTCGAGGTAGACGTCGTTGGGCCACTTGATGCGCAGCATCAGGCCGGCGAACGGTTCGGCCGCTTGCAGCACCGCCACCGGCAGCGCGGCCGGCAGCGCGGTCGGCACCGTCAGTCGGACCGTCGCGCAAAAAGTCACCGCCAGGTCGAGGCCAGGCTCGTCGTGCCATTCGCGGTTCTGCCGGCCCCGTCCGCCGGTCTGGTGGTCGGCCCAGAATACGGCGTCGCCGGACCGGTCCCCGTCGGAGAGGCCGTCGGCAAGTTCGGCAGCCGCTAGGTCTTGTGTCGAACCGCACGACGCCACGTGGTGCAGCCGGGCGAACCGCGTGCGGCGCTTGAGCTCATTCTCGAGGGATTCGTCGTCGGTCATGCGCGGGTGGTGCCGAAGCGCCGACATCATCGCCGACTGAAGTTGCCGGTCCAGTTCTGCCGATGGCTGTCCAAGCGTTGGACGGTGCCGTCCATCGCGGCAAAGGAATGGCTCGAACTGGCGACAACCTGCCCACAGGCTTCCTCGGTCCCGCGAAGGGCTGGGGCAGCCTCGTGCCCGACGCGACGCGCGTGCTGCGGCTGCCGCAGCCGGCGACGCGCGAGCTCGTCGGCCAGGGGCCGTTCGAGCTGATCGAGCTGCGCGCCCTCACCGAGTCGATGGGCCGCGTCGAGGACGCGCTGCAGCAGCTGGCGGCCAATCTGATCGACGGCGGCACGCTGCTCTGCGACATCGACAACGTGCAGTCGGCGCGCATGCTGCGCATGGTCGTCGAGGGTCGGCCGGGTCAGTTCGACCCCGTCGGCAGCTCGCAGGACCCGTCGCAGGTGCTGCCGCTGCGCCGCGTGCTGGCGGCCGCCGCGGCCGCCGGGCTGTGCGTGCGCGACGTGCTTCGCGTGCCTTCGGGCGCCGCCGAGTTCCCGCCGCGCATGATCCGCGACCTGTTCGCGTCCGGCATGATGCCGGTCGACTGGCTCGACGGCGCGCCGCCGTCACGGTTCTGGCTGCAGTGCGAGAAGGTCCCGACCCTGGCCGGCTCGGTGTTGCTCGCCGGTGACGACATCGCCGCCCGCGAACGCACCACCGAAGCGCTGCGCAGCTACCTGCCGGCGGACTGGGAGATCCTGTTCGGCGAAGCGGTCGGTGAGTGCGCGCAGTGGAACCGCGCCGTCGCGCAGGCGCGCGGCGACGTGGTGTGGTTCGTGCGGGCCGGCATGACGCCGGACGAAGCGACCTTCGCGGCCCTGTCGGTGCACGCCGGCGTCGGCCCCGCGATCGCGGCTCCGGGTGGGCTGCCCGCGGCGCAAGGCGACATCGCCGGCGTGATGCTGCCGCGCCTCGACGTGCTGCTGGTCGGACCGCTGCCGGAGCGCTTCGAGAACACCCGCGTCGCGCTCGAGGACTACGTGATGCGCGTCGACAGCAAGCTGCCGGCGCCGATCCCGGTCGACGTCGCGCTCGACGTGCCGCCGCCGCCGGTCGAACGGCCGGAGCGCTTCGCGGTCGAGACCGAGGACATGGTCGGGCGGTGGGCGCCGGTCGAGGACGCGATCGCGTCGTCGGCGGCGAACCCGTCGACCGTCGCCGTCGCCGAGGCCGCGTGTCCCGCGCCGTGGCAGGGCAGGAAGCCACGCATCTCGCTGTGCATGATCGCGCGCAACGAGGAGCGCTTCCTCGACGGCTGCCTGCAGCGCGCGAAGGACGCCTTCGACGAGCTGATCCTGGTCGACACCGGTTCGACCGATCGCACCGTCTCGATCGCCGAGTCGTACGGCGCCAAGGTGCTGTTCCAGAACTGGCAGGACGACTTCTCCAAGCCGCGCAACCTCGGCCTCGAGGCGGCGACCGGCGACTGGATCCTGGTGCTCGACGCCGACGAGTTCTTGCAGCCCGGCGCGTGCGAACGCATGCGCGAGCTGGTCGAGGACCCGAAGACGCTCGGCGTGCACATGCGCTTCGTCAACGACTACGGCAACGGCAAGACGATCGGCGTGATGATGGTGCGGCTGTTCCGCAACCTGCCGGGCATCCACTACCAGAACATCATCCACGAGCAGGTCACGCCGAGCCTGCAGGCGATCGGCGAGCCCAAGGGCTTGATCCTGCGCGGGTCCGAGATCGAGGTCGTGCACCACGGCTACAGCGACGAGGTGATGACCTCGCGCGACAAGACGGCGCGCAACGAGCGGCTGTTCCAGCGGCAGCTCCAGGACGCACCGGACGACATCTACAACCACTACAAGTACGGCGACTTCCTGCGTCGCGTGCCCGGCCGCAGCGCCGACGCGCGCCGGCTGCTCGACCGCTGCTTCGACCTGATCCTCGCCGCGTCGCCGACGCTGCCGCGCAGCCTGCCGTACGCCGGCGAGGTCGCGGCGCTGTGCGCGCTCGAGGCCGAACGCGCCGGCGACGGCGCGCGCGCCCGCGAGGTCCTCGACGTCGCGCTGCGACGCTTCGTGCCGACGCCCAACCTGCACTACCTCGCCGCCAGCCTGGCGCTCGTCGACGGCCGCAGCGAGACCGCGATCCATCACTACCGGCGCTGCCTCGCCTACCGCGGCCAGGTCCTGGTCGTGCCGATCCAGGAGGGCATCACCAGCTACGTGTCGCTGGTCGGCATCGCCCAGGCGTGGCTGCAGCGCGGCGACCACGCCCGCGCCCGCCGGCTGATGGAGCAGGCGATCGCGATCGCGCCCGACTACGAGGTCGCGTACCTCGCGCTGTCGCGGCTCTGGCTCGAGGCGGGCGACGTCGCGCGCGCGCTGTCGACGCTGACCGGCTACCTGGACGAGCACCCGGAGAGCCCGGGCGCCTGCCAACAGACCATGCTCATCCTGCACCGGCTCGGCAGAACCGACGCCGCGCGGCAGATGGGCCGACACACCGTGCGCTTGCTCGAGGCGCGTGCCCTCGATCACGAAGCAGCCGCAGTCAACGAGATCCTGGCCAGACTCTGATGGCCGTGACACCCCCCCGGAGATGGAGACGAAGATGACCACGATGACCCAGAAGCCGACGGCTGCGCCGTCGATCACCCCCAACAGTGGGTTCCCGACGATCCCGACCCGGATCCGCGACATGCGCGACGCCCAGGTGCCGCCGCTGGTCGTGTCGCCGGCCGCGGAGCAGGACAAGCAGGCCGTCTGCCAGAGCCTGTCGGAGCTCGGCATCAAGCTCGCCGAGGTGCACCGCACCGCGGCCGAGGCCTACCTGTCGCAGGCGATGTACGACGAGGCGCTGCCGCACCTGGGCGCCGCCGCGACGTTCTCCCCGACCGAGATGGAGTACCACCTCCAGTACGGCTTCGTGCAGTACCTCACCGGCGACGACATCGGCGCCATCAAGTCGTTCAACACCGTCATCGCCGCCGACGAGAACCACGGCGAGGCCTGGTTCAACCTGGGCATGGTGCTGTTCGGCCAGGAGCAGCACAGCGAGGCCGAATACTGCTTCTCGCGCGCCTGCCAGATCGACGGCAAGGACGCCCAGACCTGGAACAACCGCGGCGTCTGCCTGTGGCGCATGGAGCGCCTCGACGACGCGCGCACGTGCTTCCAGAACGCGATCAAGATCGACCCGAACGACGCCGACGCGAAGTACAACCTGAGCGCGATCTGAACGGGGCCGTCACGGTAGTCGAACGGCGCGTGCGACGAGCGCGCGCCGGGTGACGACCTGTGTCAGGTGCGCGGCAGAGCCTTCCCGGCCTCACGGTCGGCGGGCTCTGCCGCTGCGTACGCCGGCGGCTTCGCGAGTCGGTCGGCGATAGGCTTCGCGACGATGCAGCCGTCCGTCGAGCAGGAGATCGTCACGAACGTCGCCGACGAGCCGAACGGCCGCAGCATTGCGTGGCTTTGCCGGTTCGTCCGCAGCCACGGCTGCGACGGGCCGATGCTCGTGTTGCGCAAGATGGTGCGCGCCGGGTTCGTCGTGCTGGTCGACGTCGATGGCGAACCGCTGCCGGAATGGCGCTGCGAAGAGGTCTGGCGCAACGGCAGCGAGGAGGCGTCGGTGCGCGTCGTCGCCACGGACGCGGGAGTCGATTGGGGCTACAGTTGACGATCGGGACTGCGCCATGGTCGATCGTCGCAAGCACGCACCTGCCGCCTTCGGGCTCTACTACTCCGTCGCCGCGCTGCTCGGCCTGGCCGCCCACACGCTGCTCGCGTCGCCGCTGTGCCACGAGTCGGCACGTGTGCTCCGGCTCTGGTCGTTGGTCTCGATCGGCTCCTCGGTGGTCGCCTCGCTGGTGGCTGCGGGGCTGTTGCGCGCCTTGATCCGCGGGACCACTACGGCATCACTGTTGGCCGCCGGCGTGCTGCATCCGTTCGTCAGCTCGTTCGTCTTCGTGCCGCTGTTGATCACCGGGACACAGCTCTTGAGGGGAGAGGTCCAGGCGTTGCCGAGTGCCATGCTCTACGCCATCTACGGCCCCCTGTTCTGCGGGTTGACGGCCTACCTCACGGTGCCTCTTGGCATCGCCGGCGTGTGGCTGATGCGAACGCTCTGGCACCGCGGCGGAGCTGGCGGCTCAATGCGACGCGCCTCGGCACGTGCGATGGCGGAGCCCGGGCGATGACCAACTACATCCCGCGCTACGCCAAGAAGAACGATCGCTTCCACGCGCTCGAGGCGAGTCTGGTGAGGCTGTTGCGCGCTGGGGCGGCGGACGACGATATCGAACGTGCCGCCGACGAGGTGCGCGAGCAGAAGATCCGAGCGCTGCGGGCGCGAAAGGCCAAGTTCCCGCCGAAGGAGAGTTCGGCGGCCGAACTGGCGGCGCTCGACGAGGGCATCGCCGCTTGGCAGCAAGTGGAGCTGAGCGCCTTGCTCGAGATCTACCGACGGCACGCCGCGCACGACGCCTGAGCGTCGACCGCAGCTGGAGCGCGGCTACGGCGACAGGTGGTCCCAGCGTGTGTCCACGTTGCACCTCACCCGCTGGAAGACCCGGCGCGGCCGCCCCTGACCATGACCGACCAAGCCCTGCTCGCCGCCCGCTCCGTCTTTCTCCGCGCCGCGTTCTTCGCCGTGATGCTCGCGCCGTTCGCCGCGCTGCTCCACCCGCGGGATCACGCGGATCTGCTCGCGATCTCGCTGATCGCCACGGGCATGGTCAGCGTCTCGCTCTGGTGGTGGTGCGACCATCTGCTCGACATGCGCCGCGTCGTGCGGAGCCTGGCGGCGAGCCTCGGCACGTCGGTGCGACGGGACGGCGCAATCGCCCGACCACCGGCCAACCTCGAGGGCAACTGATGCCGCCGGTATGGGTGTGGCCGCTGTTCGGCGGCCTCGTCGCCGCGGCGATCACGATCCGCGTCGTCGTGCACTTCGTCGACAAGCGCCGCATCCGCCGGCTGATCGCGAAGAAGGGCTGGTCCGTCGTGAGCATCTCGTGGGCGCCGTTGTCACGCGGCGCGATCTTCGAGCAGCACGAGCGCCAGTATCGGGTTCGCTACCGCGACGAATTGCGGCGTGAGCAGACCCGGCTGTGCAAGACCGGTCTGCTGACCGGCGTATACTGGCGCGACGAGGGTTGAACTCCACCTGGCGATGCGTGACGACCTGACGAGACTCGGCATTGCCCTCGCCCCGGTGGAGCAGTCGACGACCGAGCTGCATCTGCACTCCTTCGTCGATCGCTTCCTCGTCGAGCCGACGCGCGTCCGGGTGCGCAACGTGATCCGCCGGCAGGGTTGGCGCGCGGCGGCCAGCCGAGGCCTGGTGTTGCCGCGGCTCGACACGCAGCTGTGCGTGCTGGACGAACGACACAGTCGTCCGGACGAGTTCCCGCCGCAGTATCGGCGTGCCGGGGTCTACATCGACGACGAGGCGCTCGGTCTGTCGATGACGTTGGAGCAAGCCTCGCGACTCTCGCAGAAGCGGGGCGTCGTCGGGCTCTACTCGATCGAGCCCGGGCGACTCGCCGTGCTGTTCAACAACGAATGGGGCGTCTGGTACTGCTGCGCGCCCGACTGAGCAGCCGTCAGGTCGCGGCGCTCAGACGCTGGCGCGAACGCGGTGGTCGCCGCGATCGCCGCCGTAGCCGCGCAGCGCCTTCTGGCCCTTGCGCGCGCGCGCCAGCTCGTCGCGGATGCCGTCCATGCCGGCCTTCATCGCGTGCTGCAGCCGGGCGAACGCGAGCGTCGCCTCGCCGCGCAGCGCCGCTTCGGCCGGGGTGTCCACGGTGCCGTCACCGGCGGCGACGAGCTGCTCGTCGGCGAGCTCCAACAGGTTCTCGACGCGGTCCAGGTCGCCCTGGCCGATCGCTTCGAACGCCTGGTTCCAGCACGCCGCGAGCTCGCGCAGCGCGAACGCCGCGTCGCTGTCGGCCTCAGGCGGGGATGATGCCATCCCAGCCTTCCTTCAGCGTGCGCATCACCTGCGCGGCGTTGGCGACGCCGACCGGGGTGCGCGACAGGTTGGCCTGGCTCAGCTGGTCGAGGCAGTACTCGTAGAGGCGATCGAGGTCCTTCGACAGCTCGCCGCCGGCGGCGTGGTCGAGCGCGGCGCGCAGCTCGCCGATGATGCCCATGACGCGGCTCAGCGACTGGCCGACGTCCGGCGAACGGGCCGTCTTGCTGTCGGTGAGGCCGATGCGGCACTTCTCGAGGTGCTTGAGGGCGCCGTCGTAGAGCATGCGGACCAGCTTCTCTGGCGAAGCGGTCATCACGGCGTTTCGTTGGTAGGTGGCGGCGGCTTGCGCGTAGCTCATGTTCTGTCTCCTGTGGGGGATGTCGGGGGTGAAGGTCGTGGCTCAGCGGGTGCTCTGAGCGATGTTGCCGATCGAGCTGCCCTGGCCCTGCAGCTTGGCCAGCAGCGTCTCGAGGTTGGCGTACTTGACGGTCAGCTGCTGCTCGTAGAGCGTCAGCCGGCGTTCGCCGTCGTCGATGCGACGCTGCGTGTCCTTGACCTGGCGGTCGAAGCTGTCGCTGCGCGACTTGAGCAGGCCGTCCACCGAGTCGGTGTAGACGTCGATCTGCGTCTCGAACCGCGCGGCGATGCCGGTGCCGGCGTTGGTGAACAGCGCGGTGACGGCGTTCTCGTCGGTCGAGAGCGCCTCCTCGAACTTGCTCTGGTTGAACTCGAGCTTGCCCTGCGTGTCCGCCTTGATGCCGATCTGCGACAGCAGCTGGTAGGCGTCGTTGCCGGTGTCGGACACCAGGCCGCCGGCGATCTGGCGCAGGCTGCTGCGCATCGAGCGCAGCGTCGCGTCGCCGAACACCGGGCTCTTGGCCTTGCCGTCGGCGTCGAGCGCGTTCTGCGCCTGGAAGAAGTCGACCACCGCGTTGTAGGCGTCGACCATCTCCTTGACGTTCTTGCTCGTCTCCTCGGCGTCGGTCGCGACGGTGATGGTCACGTCCTTGGTGTCGTCGGCGGACTTGAGGTCCAGCGAGATGCCGTTCCACAGGTCGGAGACCGTGTTGGTCGAGCGGAAGACGCTGATGTTGTTGACCACCAGCTCGGCGTCGCCGGCCGGGGAGACCGGGTTGCCGCCGAGGTCCTCGATCAGCTGCTGGAAGGTCGCGCCGCCGTCGTCGAAGTCGATCGTGAAGCCGTTCTGTGCGCCCGGATCCTTGGCGCGCACGACCAGCTGGTAGCGCTGCGACGGGTCCGAGTTGCCGGTGTCGATGACCTCGGCGCGCACGCCGATGTCGCTGGCGTCGTCCTCGGTGTTGATCGCCGCGGCGATGCCGTCGAGGCTGGAGTCGTTGGTGCTGACGACGTGCGTGACGCCGCCGCTCGTGACCATGAACGACACCGTGCCGCCGTCGAGCGGCGTCGAGCGCGAGCTGTTGCCGACGGCGTTGACCTGCGCGGTCGCCAGGCTCTTGACCTTGACCGTGTAGGAGCCCGGCGTCGCGCTGCTGCTGGCGCTGGCGGTGACGATCGACTCGTCGTCCGACGTCGCCTTCATCTTCAGGAAGTCGCCCGACGTCTTCAGCTTCTTGGCCGCGGTCGTGAGCTTGTCGAGCAGCCCCTTGAGGTCGCTGAACAGCGACTTCTGCTTGCCCAGCGAGGTCTTCTTGGTCTCGAGCGCGGTGATCGGTCGACGTTCGACGGCGACCAGCGCGGAGATGATCGCCTTCGTGTCCAGGCCGGACGCGAGGCCACCGAAGCTGATTCCTGCGGAAGACATGGCAGTGGGTGCGGTCGTGACCGCTTACTGGTGACTATCGGAACAGTGCCGATGTCACTTGACCCCTGACGGCGGATTCCGGCCTTGTCGTGGTCGGTTCGCGGCGGGCGGGGTGCGGTCGACCGGGTCAGAAGGACCGGTCGACGAGCGCGCCGTGGTGCTGGCGCAGGTGGTCCACCAGCGGCCCGGCATCCGATTCGGGCACGGTGTACATCAGCTCGCCAGTGCGGCGGTTGCGGATCACGAAGGTCACCTTGGACTCCTCCGTGTCGACCTCGATGTCGAGGTCGGCGTCGCCGGGAAGCGACAGGAAGCGGGTCACCGACTCGATGGCCTTCTGGCGTCGCGCCTCGGCGTCCGGGTCGGGCCTGGCCTCGGTCTCCTGGTCGGTGCGGCTGCTCGCCAGGGCTCCGCCGTGTCGCGGTGCGACGGGTGGCGCAGCGTCAGCGGTCCCCTTCTCCTTGGGGTCCTGGGTCGGCAGCGATCGGGCGCGCGGGTCCATTGCGCGTTCACCGAGCGAAGTGCGGTCGAGGTCCATGTCGTCTCCTTGTCGTTCCGGCCGCCGCCGGACCTCGCGGCCCGACGGCGTCCTGATTCCTCAGAGCCCCTGCCGCCAGTCGATCAGCCCAGCAGACGCAGGGCCGACTGGGGCTGGGCGTTGGCCTGCGCCAACACCGAGATGCTGGCCTGCTGCAGGATGTTGTTGCGCGTCAGCTGCGCGGTCTCGTAGGCGACGTCGACGTCGCGGATCCGGGACTCGGCGGCGCTGAGGTTCTCGGTCTGGATGGCCAGGTTGTTGATCGTGCTGCCGAGGCGGTTCTGGACCGCGCCGAGCGAGCCGCGCAGCGAGCTGACCGAGTTGATGGCCGCGTCGATGTTGGTGATCGCCGTGGTCGTGGTGCCGCCCGAGCCGATGTCGAGCGACTGCAGCGACAGCGACGTGCTCAGCGACGCGCTCAGCGACACGGAGATCGTGTCGATGCCCGAGGTCGTGCCGAAGCCGACCTGGAAGGTCACCGAGCTCGACGAGCCGTCGAGCAGCTTGATGCCCGAGAACTCGGTCGAGCGACCGATGCGGTTCACCTCGCCGACGAGGCTCTGGAACTCTTCGTCGAGCGTCTCCTTGTCCTGGCTGCTGACCGAGCCGTTGCTCGACTGCACCGCCAGCTCACGCAGGCGGGTCAGGATCGAGCTGACCTCGTTGAGCGCGCCCTCGGCGGTCTGCACGAGGGAGATGCCGTCGTTGGCGTTGCGCTTGGCCTGGTCGAGCGACTTGATCTGCGAGCGCAGGCGCTCCGAGATCGCGAGGCCGGCGGCGTCGTCGGCGGCGCTCGAGATGCGCAGGCCGGTCGACAGACGACGGAAGTTGCCGCTCAGCTTGTCGGTGACGCCCGACAGGTTGCGTTGCGCGTTGATCGACGCGACGTTGGTGTTGACACGAAGTCCCATTGGTTCCTCTCCCCGTTGATTGGCTCTGTGGTGTGGTGGTGGACGCCTGGACGTCCGCCGTGGTGAGGATCGGCACACCGGCGGGCGGCGACTGAAGGTGTTCCGTCGGTTTTTCGAGCACCCTGTCGCGAATGTCGACGACGCGGCGATGCCACCGCGGCGTCGGCGCACCGGGCGCGCCCGGCTCGGCGCGCCGCGGCGGGCCGCTGCTCACGACAGCAGGCGCAAGGCGGCCTGCGGCAGCGCGTTGGACTGGGCCAGCACGCTGATCGCGCCCTGCTGCAGGATCTGCAGCCGGGTCAGGTTGGCGGTCTCGTAGGCGACGTCGACGTCGCGGATGCGGGATTCCGCGGCGGTCAGGTTCTCGGTCTGCACGCCGAGGTTGCTGATCGTCGACTGCAGGCGGTTCTGGGTCGCGCCGAGGCGGCCGCGCAGCCCGGAGACGCCGTCGATCGCGGTGTCGAGCGCGTCGATGGCCGCCGACGGGTCGCCGCTGCTGCCGACGTCGAGCGCGTCCACGCCGAGGTCGGCCGATCGCGCCGAGTCGAGCGTCACCGACAACGTGTCGACGCCGGCCGTGGTGCCGATGCCGACCTGGAAGGTGACGCTGCCCTTGGTGCCGTCGAGCAGGTGGATGTCGTTGAACTCCGTCGACTGCGCGATCCGGTCGATCTCGCTGACCAGGTCCGAGAACTCCTGCTGCAGCGTGTCGCGGTCGGCGGTCGAGACGGTGCCGTTGCTCGCTTGCACCGCCAGCTCGCGCAGGCGGACCAGCAGGTTGCCGGTCTCGTCGAGCGCGCCCTCGGCGGTCTGCACCATCGAGATGCCGTCGTTGGCGTTGCGCCGGGCCTGGTCGAGCGAGCGCACCTGGGCGCGCAGCCGCTCGGAGATCGCGAGGCCAGCGGCGTCGTCGGCGGCGCTCGAGATGCGCAGGCCGGTGCTGAGCCGGCGGAAGCTCGTGCCGAGCTGCGTGGTCAACGACGACAGGCTGCGCTGGGCCTGCATCGAGGCGAGGTTGGTGTTGATCGTGAGTGCCATGTCCCTGTTCCCCTTGGTTGTCTGCGCGCGGCACCCCGCCGCGGCGATCCCGATTCACGGCAGGCGCGTCGACGACTGCAGTCCCGATGTCGGCTTTCCCGACAGT
The DNA here is from genome assembly GCA_020638735.1 of Planctomycetota bacterium. Lineage (GTDB taxonomy): Bacteria > Planctomycetota > UBA1135 > UBA1135 > UBA2386. The sequence goes on from JACKHZ010000010.1 coordinate 70,614, forward strand.
CCATGTCCGGGATCGGGACGCGGGTGTCCGAACTCACGGTGACAGCAGCGGGGCCGTGTTCTGGAGGCGGAGGCTCATCGTGCGCGAGTGCGGGGCAACCCCTCGGGGTCATCCCGATACTCGGCGCGCGTGGCGGTCGTTTGAGGTCTCGGCTCCGGAACGCCGCGCGACCGCCTGGCGCGATCACCAGACTCCGGCGCGGTACATGCCGAACGGCGGCGCCCCGGTGCGGGGGCGTCGCCGTTCGCGTGCGTCGGCCCGATGGCCGCCGGGGCCGGGATCAGCCGATCAGCGACAGCGCCGACTGGGGCTGGGCGTTGGCCTGCGCCAACACCGAGATGCTGGCCTGCTGCAGGATGTTGTTGCGCGTCAGCTGCGCGGTCTCGTAGGCGACGTCGACGTCGCGGATCCGGGACTCGGCGGCGCTGAGGTTCTCGGTCTGGATGGCCAGGTTGTTGATCGTGCTGCCGAGGCGGTTCTGGACCGCGCCGAGCGAGCCGCGCAGCGAGCTGACCGAGTTGATGGCCGCGTCGATGTTGGTGATCGCCGTGGTGGTGGCGCCACCGGAGCCGATGTCGAGCGACTGCAGCGACAGCGACGTGCTCAGCGAGGCGCTCAGCGACACCGAGATCGTGTCGATGCCCGAGGTCGTGCCGAAGCCGACCTGGAAGGTCACCGAGCTGGACGAGCCGTCGAGCAGCTTGATGCCGTTGAACTCGGTCGAGCTGCCGATGCGGTTGACCTCGCTGACCAGGCTCTGGAACTCCTCGTCGAGGGTCTCCTTGTCCTGGTTGCTGACCGAGCCGTTGCTCGACTGCACCGCCAGTTCACGCAGGCGGACCAGGATCGAGCTGACCTCGTTGAGCGAGCCCTCGGCCGTCTGCACGAGGGAGATGCCGTCGTTGGCGTTGCGCTTGGCCTGCTCGAGCGAGCGGACCTGCGAGCGCAGGCGCTCCGAGATGGCGAGGCCGGCGGCGTCGTCGGCAGCGGTGGAGATGCGGAGGCCCGTCGACAGGCGACGGAAGTTGGTGCCCACCCGCTCGCTGACCTGCGAGAGGTTGCGCTGCGCGTTGATGGACGCGACGTTCGTGTTGACTCGTAGACCCATGATTCCCTGTTGTGCTGGCGGATGCGCCCTGGGCGGGCGCGGGATGCAGTGGAATGCTCGGTGTCCCTGACCAACGCTTGAGCGGTCGAGGGAGGGAAAACCGGCGGATCTGTCGGCGATCGCCTCGCCTGTCGGCTCTCGCCGCAGGCTCGGCACGTTGCCATCGTCGGTTGCCGGCTCGGCCGACGTGTCGCGACGTCGTCGAACGCACTGTCGGAGCTTCGTACGGCGGGCGCCGCGGCCGATCCCGTTGCGGGGCACGAGCGGCGCGGCGTCGCCCGCGCCGGCCCGCAAACGCCGAACGGCGGCGCCCCTCGCGAGGCGTCGCCGTTCGTGCGTCAGGCCGCCGTCGCCGGCAGCCGCGATCCGCTCGGGATCACTGCAGCAGCTGCAGGGCCGACTGCGGCTGCGAGTTGGCCTGCGACAAGATCGAGATCGAGGCCGACTGCAGGATGTTGTTGCGGGTCAGCTGGGCGGTCTCGTAGGCGACGTCGACGTCGCGGATCCGGGACTCGGCGGCGCTGAGGTTCTCGACCTGGATGGCCAGGTTGTTGATCGTGCTGCCGAGGCGGTTCTGGACCGCGCCGAGCGAGCCGCGCAGCGAGCTGACCGAGTTGATGGCCGCGTCGATGTTGGTGATCGCGGTCGTGGTGACGCCGCCCGAGCCGATGTCCAGCGACTGCAGCGACAGCGACGTGCTGAGCGCGGCCGACAGGCTCACCGACAGGGTGTCGATGCCCGCGGTCGTGCCGAAGCCGACCTGGAAGCTGACCGAGCTGGACGAGCCGTCGAGCAGCTTGATGCCGTTGAACTCGGTCGAGCTGCCGATGCGGTTGACCTCGTTGACCAGGCTCTGGAACTCCTCGTCGAGGGTCTCCTTGTCCTGGTTGCTGACCGAGCCGTTGCTCGACTGCACCGCCAGCTCACGCAGGCGGACCAGGATCGAGCTGACCTCGTTGAGGGCGCCTTCGGCCGTCTGGACGAAGGAGATGCCGTCGTTGGCGTTGCGCTTGGCCTGCTCGAGCGAGCGGGTCTGCGAACGCAGGCGCTCCGAGATCGCGAGGCCGGCCGCGTCGTCCGCGGCGGTCGAGATGCGAAGGCCCGTCGAAAGGCGACGGTAGTTGTTGCCGAGCCGGTCGGTGACCGACGCGAGATTGCGTTGTGCGTTGATGGACGCGACGTTCGTGTTGACTCGTAGACCCATGACTCCCCGGTGCTCCTGTTGCCCGCTTTTGGGACGTTGACTTCGGGGTCATGATCCGGACGACCTGTCGGATCCTTGAGGAGGGGGCATTCGAACAGCAGGGATTTGCCACGAATTCTGCGAACTGACCAAAAGGTCGACGCCCGGATGTGCCGAAAAGCCCCATGGCAAGGACATCCGCTGTTGCTCGTGGCCCGCCCCCCGGGCTGCTCGAAAACAGGACAAGGTCGGCAAATGAAGAACCTCAGCTTCCCCGGTCTCCCCCGAGTTCTCATCGTCGATGACGAGGAAGGCGTGCGCGAAGGGCTGCGCACCCTGCTGCAGCATGAGGGGCTGCACGTCGAGACCGCCGGCACCGCCGAGGACGGTCTGCGCCGGGTCGAGACCCGCAGCTTCGACATCGTGCTGCTGGACCTCAACCTGCCTGGCGCCGACGGCCTGTCGTCGATCACCCGCTTCCGTCAGGGCAACCCGGCGCCGGACGTGCTGATCCTGACCGGCTACGGCACCGTCGCCAAGACCGTCGAGTCGATGCGCAAGGGCGCCAGCGACGTGATCGAGAAGCCGTTCTCCTCCGACCGCATCCTCGCCGTGGTCCGTCGCGTGCTCGAGACCCGCCAGCTCAAGAACGAGCTGACCTGGCTGCAGGGCCGCGTGCGCGAGCTGACCGCGACCGAGCTGGTCGGCCTGTCGCCGGCGATCCGCGAGGTGCAGACCCGCATCGACCAGGTGGCCCACGCCCCCGACACGACCGTTTTGATCACCGGCCAGAGCGGCACCGGCAAGGAGCTGGTCGCGCGCTGCGTGCACGAACGCAGCACCCGCCGCCACGGCCCGTTCGTCGCGATCAACTGCGCGGCGCTGACGGAGGCGCTGCTGGAGGCCGAGCTGTTCGGCTACGAGCCGGGCGCCTTCACCGGCGCCGCCCGCGAAGGCAAGGACGGGCTGTTCGCGGTGGCGGCCAGCGGCACGCTGTTCCTCGACGAGATCGGCGAGATGGAGCCGACGCTGCAGGCCAAGCTGCTGCGCGTGCTGCAGGAGCGCACCTTCCGCCGCGTCGGCGGGGTGCAGGACGTCGCCGTCGACGTGCGCATCATCGCCAGCACCAACCGCGACCTGCGGCAGATGGTGCAGACCGGCGGCTTCCGCGAAGACCTCTTCTACCGCCTCAACGTGATGGCGGTGCACGTGCCGCCGCTGCGCGATCGCGCCGAGGACGTGCCGCTGCTGTCGCACTTCTTCCTCGACCAGATCGGTCGCCAGATGGGCAAGGCCCTGTCCGGCTTCACCGAAGAGGCGATGGAGACGCTGTGCGAATACGCGTGGCCGGGCAACGTGCGCGAGCTGCGCAACGCCATCGAGCACGCCTGCATCGTCTGCCCGAACGGCATGATCGACGAGCTGCACCTGCCGAAGTTCACCGGCGGCGCGCCCGACGGCAGCGACGAGATCGACCGCACCAACCTCGTGCTCGAAGGCCAGGATCGTTCGATCCGCGCGCTCGAGTCGCAGCTGGTGCAGAAGGTGCTGGACGACACCCACTGGAACATCAGCCGCGCGGCCTCGATCCTCGGCATCAACCGCACGACGCTCTACAACAAGATCCGCGTCTACGAGCTGGGCAAGCGGCCGCTGCGCAAGGTGCTGGCGTGAACGTCGCTGCCGAGCGTCTCCCGGGCCTCCTGGCCCACGAGCTGCGCAACCCGCTCGCTTCGGCGATGACCGGGGCGATGCTGGTGCGGGACATGGTCGACGAGGGCGACCCGCGCGCCGACGTGCTCGACGGCGTGCTGCGCGACCTCGACCGCCTGACCGGCCTGCTGGACGGTTGGCTGCGGATCGCCGCCGACCAGCAGGCGACCCAGCTCCCGCTCGACCTCGAGGCGCTGCTGCAGCGCACCGCCCGTCGGCACCGCGCCGAGCTGGTCAGCTGCCCGCCGGGCTTGACCGTGCGCGGCAACGAGGCGCTGCTGGCCCGCGCCTTCGACAACCTCTGCGACAACGCCCGCAACGCCGGCGCCAGCAACCTGCGTCTCGCGGCGCAGCGGTTCGGCGACGAGGTGCAGGTGCACGTCGAGGACGACGGCAAGGGCGTGCGGCCCGAGCACGTCGAACACATCTTCGAGCCGGGCTGGTCGCGCGGCGGCAGCACCGGCCTCGGTCTGTTCGCAGTGGCGGCCTCGCTGGCAGCCAGCGACGGCCGGGTCTGCTGCGTGCCGCTGACCCGCGGCACGCGCTTCACCGTGACCCTGCCGCGCCCGGAGTGCGTCGGCGCATGAAGTGCCTGCTCGTCGACGACGAGCCCGGGATCCGCGAGGGCATGGCGATGCTGCTGCGGCGCCGCGGTCACGAGGTCGTGACCGCCGCGGACTGCGCCGCCGCCGCCGAAGCGCTCGCCGCCGGTGAGTTCGACGTCGTCGTGACCGACTGGCGGCTGCCCGACGGGGTGGCCGCGGCGTTCCTCGACCGCTGCCCGTGCCCCGCGGTGGCGGTGAGCGGGCACCCCGAGGAGGTCACCAGGGTCGGCGCGGTGCGCGAGGTGCTCGGCAAGCCGGTCACCCCGACGCGCCTGATCGAGTGCCTGCAGCAGCTCGCCGCTGCGGCTCATCCGGTGGCGCCGGAGGAGTCGTCGGCCGCCGACGGTCCGCGTCTGGTGCCGGACGTCGCCGCGATCGTGCACGACGTGCTCGCGCAGCTGCCGAGCTCGAGCGACGTCGAGTGCGTCGACGACGGCACGTTCGTCGTGCTGCGCGCGGCGCTGCGCCCCGGTCAGCTGCCGGGCGTGCGCAACCTGGGGGGCGACCTGCGCATCGTCACCGACGACGAACGGCGCTGGCTCGAGCTGCGGCTGTGCCGCGACGGCAGCCCCGAGGCCGGCCTGCCGGTGTCGCGCATCGACGGCGACTGGCCGCAGGGCGACCGCATCTGCCTCGACTGCGATGGCCTCGAGGTCGGCGCCGAGCGCTTCGTCGCCTGGCTCGACCGGGCCGGCCGCGAGCGCCGCGCCGGCCGGCGCGTGTGCCTGTTGAACGTGCCGCCGGCGTTGCTCGATGCCACAGAGGGTTGGGAAACCACCCATGACATGCCGATGAGGGAACCGGTCGGCCCCTGCCTCCCGGCAGAAATGGCCGAACTCTGGAGCTGAACCGTGAGCGAACACGACGCCGACAAGAATCCCGAGCCGGAACACGAGACCGCCGTCAAGGTGGAGCAGCCGAAGGCGCCAGCAGGCGGCGACGGCAAGCTGGCCGGGCTGATGGCGGAGGGCGACACCAGCGCCAACGCGGCCAAGGCGGGCAAGGCGCCGGCGCGCGACCTCGAGGCCGAGGCGCTGCGCGCGGCAGAGGACGCGATCGCCGAGGGCGAGCGCGCGCTCGCGACGGCCCGAGCCCAGCTCGAGACGCGCGCGCCCGCGGCGCCGACGAAGCACAAGCGCGGCGGCGGGCGCGAGCTCGCGCTGCGGCTGATGCTGGCGGTCAACGTCGTGGCGATGGTCGTGGTCGCGTCGCTGCCGTCGCCGTCGGGTGGGCAGCAGACGCCGCCGCCCGCGGTCGAGCACCAGCCCGCGCCGCAGCTGACGGCGCGCGAGTACAACGAGCCGTTCAACCGCGCGCTCGCCGCCGCCGATCGGCGCGACTTCGGCAGCGCGGTGGCGACCCTCGAGCAGTATCTGCAGGACAACCCGCGCATGGCGCCGAGCCGCCGCCTGACGGTGCTGACGGCTCTCTCGGAGTACACGGCGCGGCTCGGCAACTTCGCGAGGTCGCAGGACTACGTGCGCCAGGCCAACGCCATCGAGCAGAGCCACAAGACGCCCGAGGATCTCGTCGCCGACGCCAAGGCGGCGATCGAGAACGGCGACCAGGAAGGCCTGCGCAGCATCTGGGCGCGCTTCCTCCTGCAGCAGCGGCAGGTGCCGAGCTGGCTCTACAAGCACGTCGCCCAGGCCTACCTGGAGCTCGGCGACAGCTACCGTCGCGACGCCGACGCCGCCGCCGAGATCGCGCGGCGCAAGGAGCTCGAGGAGGCCGCGACGCGGCTGCGCAACGAGACCATCGAGCAGCAGGAGCACCGATGATCGCCGCGTTCGCGTTGTCGTTGTGCTGCGCGCTGGCGCCGCAGGACGGAGACCTCTACCGCGTCACCAGCACGCCGGCGGCCGACGGCACGCCGGCCAGCGTCGCGGTCGAAGCCGATCGTCGTCGCGTCGACTGCCTGACCGCGCTGCGCGAACTGAGCACGGTGATGAACTGGGTGCTGGCGATCGAGAGCAAGCAGCTCGAGAGCGACCTGCGCTTCAACGCCGTCGACTTGAACTTCGCCGACCAGGACCCGCGCATGGTCGCGCAGCTGGTGGCGGTCGCCGCCGGCGCCGACACGATCTTCGACGAGCCCGGCGACTTCGAGGGTGCGCGCGTCACGCTGCACGTCGTGCGCGTACCGTCGCCCGACACCGAGTCCGGCCGCCAGCGCCTGCGGGCGATCGCCGGGCAGTGGTACCGGTCGTTCCTGCGCGACGAGCTGAAGTACGAGCCGGTCGTGCAACAGGAGGGGCTGCAGGTCCGTCTGCACCTCGGTCAGCTGCTGATCGAGAACGGCGACCTCGAGAGCGCGATCGCGTTCTACTCCGACGTCTACGACCAGGGGCCGCACGAGCACATCGCCGAGGCGATCCTGAAGATCGCCGCCTGTCACCTCGATCTCGCCGGTGGCGCGACCGATCGCGCCGGCGAACGCGCCCAGTACGCCGAGGCCGAGCGCTGGCTCCGCAAGCTGCTCGAGCGCATGCCCAGCGCGCCGGAGATCCCCAAGGCGACCGTCCTGCTCGGCCGGGCGTTGCTCGGCGAAGCGCGCTGCGAAGAGAGCGCCGAGGTGATGCGGCAGAAGGCGCAGGCCTGCCAGGAGGAGCTGCGGGCGCGCATCATCCGCCTGATCGACTCCGTCGAGCTGCTCGAGGTCTGGCTGCTCGCCGGACAGGCGCAGCTGATGATGGAGCGGCCGGACCGCGTCTACGAGACGATGCTGACGCTGCGCGAGTCGACGCGGTTCGACGACCTCGGCCCCGCGCAGTTCCGCGACTACCACTTCCTGCTCGGCTACGGCGCGCTCGGCACGAACAAGCCGGAGCTGGCGATGCGTTCGCTGGAGTGGTTCCTGATCAACGCCGAGGACGACGCCCGTCGCGGCGAGGCCTACGTGCTGCTCGCCGAGTCCTACATGCAGCAGCGCCGGTTCGTCGAGGGCCGCGCCGCCGCCGTCGAGGCGCGCAGCCGCTACCTGTCGCGCATGACGCCGACCTGGCGTCAACGCACGCTGAAGATCTGGGCCCGTTCGGCGCTGGCGCTGGGCGAGAAGGAGAGCGCCTACCTCGAACTCGAACAGATGGTGCTGCGCGGCGAGGAGCCGGAGCTGACGCTGTTCCTGGTCGACGAGCTGCTCGCCGACCGCCAGTGGCAGCGCGCCATCGCGGTCGCGCGGCCGCTGACCGAGCTGGAATCGGCGATCGGCGATCGCGCGCGGTTCAAGGTCGTCAACGCGCTCTACGAGCAGGCGCTCGCCAGCAACTACCTCGAGGACTTCCCGGCCCAGGCGATCCCGCTGGCGCCCGGCATCCGCGACCCGGAGCTGCGGGCGAAGGTCGCGACCATGATCGGTGAGGCCTACACGCGGCTCAACAAGCCCGAGCACGCCGCCGACGCGTTCCGGGGGATCCTGCGGTGAGGCTCGTCAGGCTGTCGTCGATGATCCTGGCCGGCGCCACGGCGCTGCTCGCGCAGCAGCAGGGAGGCGGCGACCAGGAGGCCATGCTGCGGCAGCAGCGGGCGCTGCAGTCCAATCGCGCCGAGATCGAGCGCCTGATCGACCTGCGCATGCGCCACGACCTCGGTCTGCCCAAGGACCAGAACGACGACGTCTTCACGCGCCGCGTCGAGTCCTCGTCGCAGGCGATCGACGAGATGGATCGCCGCCTGCGCGAGGAGACCGCCGTCACCGACCAGACCAGGCGTCGCTTCGACGAGCTGCGCAAGGAGGTCGACCAGCTGCGCAACGCGGCGGCCTCCCGGCTGCAGGAAGAAGAGCGCGAACGCTCGTTCATCACCGTGCCGACCAGCGGCTCGCGCATCTCCTACGGCGAACAAGAACCCGGCATCCCGATGCCGACGCAGCCGAGCGCTGTCTCGGCGCCGGCGCCATCGGGCGAGAGCAAGCCCGCGCCGCGCATCAGCGACGCAGACCTGCTCGGCCTCGACCCGGTGCAGGCGCAGATCCACGGCTCGGAGGACCACATGCGCGTCGCGCAGGCCCTGTTCAAGGCCGGCCAGGTGCTGCTGGACCGCGGCGAGTCGGCCCGCAACCGCGGCTCGGCGGAGCTCGGCAGGGAGCTCGACGACCGCGCCCGCGAGCGGCTGCAGCGCGCGGTGGACGAACTGCAGCCGCTGCTCGAGCAGAAGGCCCCGCCGTTCGTCGCGCTGTTCTACCTCGGGCGTTGCCGCGAGCTGCTGTTCCGCTACGGCGAGCGGCACGAGGGCCTGTCGCTCGGCAAGAACCCGGCGGAGTACCAGCAGCGCGAGCAGCAGGTGCGCGAGCCGTTCCTGCAGATCACCGCGCGCGACGTGAGCAAGGCCGGTGAACGCGGCCAGGCGCAGGTGCTCGGCAGCTGGGGCGAGGCCGCGCAGGCGGCGGTGGAGCACTTCCGTTGGATGAACCTGCGCGGCGGCTACGACGTGCGCGCCAAGATCGAATCGTTGACCTGGCCGGGCGAAGGCGAGCGGTGAAGGACGAACAAATCCATCTGCGTGAGAGCTTCGCGAGCTTCGTCGCGGCGGCGCGTGAGCTGGAACAGAGCTACGCGGCGCTGCGCACGCAGGCCGCGGCGGTGGACCTGCAGCTGCAGGAGAGCAACCGCGCGCTGCAGCAGTCGCTCGCCGAGCGCGAAGCGATGTTCGCGGCGCTGCCGATCGGGCTCGTGTCGCTGCGCGTCGACGGCGCCGTCGGCACGCAGAACGTCGAGGCCGAGCGGCTGATCGCGCGGGCGTCGCGCGCCGGCGTCGATCTGCTCGGCTGCGCGGCGGGTGAGGTGGCGTTCGACGGCGCCGCGGTGCGCGTGCAGCGCGTCGCGCTGGCCGATGGTGAGCTGCTGCTGCTCGAGGACCGCTCGCAGCTGCAGCAGCTGGAGCGCGAGGTCCATCGCCTCGACCGCCTCGCCGGGCTCAGCGAGCTGGCGCTCGGCGTCGCGCACGAGATCAAGAACCCGCTCAACGGGCTGCTCGGCTTCGCCAGCCTGCTGCAGCGCAGCGAGGACCCCAAGGCCATGAAGCGCTACGCCGGCAAGATCGGCGACGGCGTGCGGGCCGTGGACGACATCGTCAAGGGGCTGCTCGGCTTCGCGCGGCCGGCGCAGAAGACGGCGCACATGGCGACGCTGCGGCAGGTGGCCGAACGCGTCGCCGCCGCGGCCGACCTGCCGCGCGTGCGGCTGCGCCTGGAGCCGGCGGCGGACGGCGCGTTCGACGCGCAGGTCGACGCCGACGCCGTGGGGCGGGTGCTCGCCAACCTCGTGCGCAACGCGCTGGAGGCGGCGCCGGCGACCGCGGTGCACATGCAGGCGCGGCGCCTGCCCGGCTGCGTCGAGCTGATCGTCGCCGACGACGGACCCGGCGTGCCGGCGCACATCGCGCCGACCGCGTTCGAGCCGTTCGTCTCGTCCAAGGAGCGCGGGACCGGCCTCGGGCTGGCGCTGAGCGCGCGCGTGCTGTCGTTCCTCGGCGGCGAGCTCGAGCTGCTCAACCCCGGTCAGCCGGGTGCGCGGTTCCGCGTGCGGGTGCCGGTGATCGCCGAGGCCGCCGCGCGGCAGCCGCTGGAGGCGCACGCGTGAGCGCCCGCCAGGTCGTGCTGCTCGCCGACGACGAGCCGCTGTCGCGCGAGTTCCTGCAGGAGGCGCTGCAGCAGCTCGGCTGCGACGTGCTGGCCGTCAGCCACGGCCGCGCGGCGATCGAAGCGCTTTCGCACCGGTCGTTCGACCTCGTCGTCACCGACCTGCGCATGCCCCACGCCGACGGCATGGCGGTGCTCGCGGCGAGCAAGGCCGACGACCCCGACCGGCCCGTGGTGCTCGTGACCGCGCACGGCACGATGCACGTCGGCGTCGCGGCGATGCGTCAGGGCGCCGCGGACGTGCTGGAGAAGCCGGTGGCGATCGACACGCTGGAGCTGGTGCTCGAGCGGCTGCGCGAGCGCGGCCGCATCCTGCGCGAGAACGCGATCCTGCGCGCGCAGCAGGCAGGCGGCGAGCTGGTGTCCGGTTCGCCGGTGATGCAGGCGGTCGTGGCGATGGTGCAGCGCGTGGCGAAGAGCAAGGCGACGGTGCTGGTGCGCGGCGAGAGCGGCACCGGCAAGGAACGCGTCGCCGAGCTCGTGCACCGCAGCAGCGATCGCGCCGACCGCCCGTTCGTCAAGCTCAACTGCGCGGCGATCCCCGAGGCGCTGCTGGAGAGCGAGCTGTTCGGCCACGAGGCCGGCGCGTTCACCGGCGCGACGCGGCGCCGCGAGGGTCGCTTCGAGATGGCGGACGGCGGCACGTTGTTCCTCGACGAGGTCGGCGAGATGTCGCCGGCGATGCAGGCCAAGCTGCTGCGGGTGCTGCAGGAAGGCGAGTTCGAGCGCGTGGGCGGCAAGCAGACGCTGAAGGTCGACGTGCGCGTCGTCGCCGCGACCAACCGCGACCTCGCCGCCGAGGTCGAGGCCGGTCGCTTCCGCGGCGACCTGCTGTATCGTCTCGACGTCGTGCCGATCGTGCTGCCACCGCTGCGGGAGCGCCCCGAGGACATCGCGCCGCTGGCGCGCGCCTTCCTGCGCCCGGGCAAGACGCTGACCGCCGACGCCGAGCGGGCGCTGGCGGCGTGGTCGTGGCCCGGCAACGTGCGCGAGCTGCAGAACGTCGTGCAGCGCGTCGGGTTGCTCGCCGACGGCGACACGATCGACGCCGACCTGGTCGAGCGGTGGTTGTCGCCCGAGCCGCGCGAACGCACGGTCGTGCTGCCTCGGGCGGACCCGTTCGAAGCGCTGGTCGGTCGCAAGCTGGCGGACGTCGAGCAGGCGCTGGTGCAGCGCACGCTGGAGCGCTGCGACGGCAATCGCACCCGCACGGCGGCGATGCTCGGCATCGGCGTGCGCACGTTGTTCAACAAGCTGCAACCGCAGTCGGCGCCTGCCGCGCCGGCGCTGCATTCGTGAGCCGTACCACGGCGCCTGGGTCGCGTCGGGCGCCGCGTCCGACCGGGCCGCTGTCCGGCCGGCGCACGCCGCTGCGTCGTCTGTTCGCGTCGCTGATGGCGTGGGTCAACCGCGGCCTGGACCGGCTGGTGGTCGGGCACTGGCTGCACCGGCTGGTGCAACGCCAGCTGACCCTGACCGACCTGCAGCTGCCGCTGCGGCCGGGACACGAAGGTCTCGACGGGCTGCGCCTCGCGTTCGTCTCCGACGTGCACGCCGGCAGCTTCCTCGGCGAGCAGGACCTGGTGCAGATCTTCCGCCGCATCGCCGCGGCCGAGCCCGACCTGGTGCTGTTCGGCGGCGACCTGATCAACACCCGCGACCGCGAGATCCTGCTGTTCAAGCGGGCCTTCGCGGAGCTGCATCCGCGCTACGGCATGTTCGCGGTGCCCGGCAATCACGACCACTTCTACGGTCCGGACATCTCGCTGTGGCGCGCCTTCCTCGAGCAGTGCGGCGTGCGGGTGCTGATGAACGACGGCGCGCGCATCGAGCACGGCGGCGCGTCGCTGTGGCTGTGCGGCGTCGACGACCTGACCGAAGGCCAGCCCGACCTGCCGCGCGCGCTCGCCGGGCGGCGCGGCGGCGAACCGGCGGTGCTGCTGGCCCATCACCCGGACTTCTTCTTCGAGGCGGCGGCGGTCGACGTCGACCTGCAGCTGTCGGGGCACACCCACGGCGGCCAGATCCGCATCGCCGGCAAGGCGCCGATCCACCACAGCCGCTTCGGCTACGAGCGCGGCTGGTTCACCGAGAACGGCTCGCGCCTCTACGTCGGCCGCGGCGTCGGCGTGACGCTGCTGCCGATCCGCATCGACGCAGCGCCCGAGGTGCCGATGGTGACGCTGCGCAAGGTGGCCGCGCCGACGGCGCCGCGCATCCGGTCCGGCGGCGTCAACGCCGTTTCGGATAGTTGACCAGCAGCTGGTCGTAGACCGGGGTCATCTTGGTCTTCACCGAGCTCCACTTGTTGAGGGCCAGTCCGCCCTTGCCGATGAGGTGGTAGTTGGCCTTGGCGATACGGCCGCCACCGCGTCGAACCGTGACCTCGGCGTCGCAGAGATAGCTGCTCAGGTACCAGGTCTTGAGGGCTGTGTAGCTCACCGTGGCGACCTGGGTGCTCGCGGGCTCCTCGCGCACCAGACGGGTGCGGATGCCCCGGTCCTCGAACGCGCCGCGCATCACCTCGACGAAGTCCTCGACCGTCACCGCCGAGTTGTCGACGATCAGGACCTCTTGGACGCCCGGCGGCAGCGGTGTGACCGTGATCGAGGTGCAGGCTTGTAGGCAGAGCGCCGCGAATATGGCCGACAACAGGTTGGTGCGCTTCATCTCCGTCTCCTGCGGAGACTGGTTACCCCGCGGTCGTTGGCGGTGCAATGCGCAGTTGGGGTTGGGGCCGGGTCCTGCCCGGCGGCTATGCTCGCCGCCCCGATGAAGCAGTCCCGCGTGCACACGCTGCGCCGCCGCCGTGACCTGGGCGGTGGCTCGTTCGCGATCGAGTTCGACGGGTCGGTCCCGGTGACGGGGCCCGGACAGTTCTTCATGGTGCGCACCGCCGAGCGCTGGCCGGTGCAGTTGCCGCGGCCGTTCTCGATCTACGAACGCGCGGCCGACGGCAGCTGGGGCAGCTTCCTGGTCAAGCCGGTGGGGCCCGGGTCGCGCGCGCTGTGCGACCTCGAAGCCGGCGAAGGGCTGGTCGTCAACGGCCCGCTCGGGTTGCCGTTCCCCGACGACATCGAGGACCCGATCTGCGTCGCCGGCGGGGTCGGGCTGGCGCCGTTCCTGCTGCTCGCGCAGCAGGCGCACGCCGCCGGTCGACCGCTGCGGCTGCTGTTCGGCGGCCGCACCCGCGAGGCGCTCAGCGGCATCGACGACTTCGCGAGCATCGCGCGCGTCTTCGCCTCGACCGACGACGGCAGCCACGGCTTCCACGGTCTGGTCACCGCGCTGCTCGAGGACCTGCTGGCGAAGGGCGAGGTCGAGGCCGGCGAGACGGTGTTCTGCTGCGGCCCCGATCCGATGATGCACGCGGTCGCGGCGCTCTGCGAACGCGTCGGCCTGCGGTGTTTCCTCAGCCTCGAGACCTACATGGCCTGCGGCTACGGCGTCTGCAACGGCTGCACGGTCGAGGTGCAGGGGGAGCGCTTCGGCGACTGGCCCTACTCGCGCACCTGCGTCGAGGGACCGGTCTACGAGGCCTGCGAGCTGCGCGCGATGCAGCGGCACTGACCGCGCGAACGTCAGCGGCGCTTGCCGAACAAGGCGCCCGCGGTGACACCCGCGACGACGGTGAACGGCACCCAGAAGCCGAACTGCGCCAGCGACGCGCTCAGCATCGTCTCCGGCAGGTCGCGCTCGATGCCCGTCGGGCCGAACTTGGTGTAGTGCGTGTCGCACTCGAAGACCTTGGCGAGCCACGTGAGCGCGACGACCGTCGCACGCGCCAGGATCGCGTAGCACAGCATCGTCCACGCCAGGCGCGGCCAGACGATCGCGCAGACGGTCGCCATCGCGCAGGCGATCGCGACCAGCACGAGCACTGCGCGGCGCAGCTGCTCGAACGTCGCGTCGCTGGTGTCGGCGTCTCGCAGCGGACCGAACTGCCAGGCGATGCCGCCGACGATGACCAGCAGCGTCAAGAACGGCAGCGCGGGCGAACGCTTCGGGCCCTGGCCCTTGCGGCCCAACTGCCGTCCGAACCACGCGCCGAACACGAACGTCAGCCAGGTGATGCCGAGCGGGGCCAGGGCGCCGCCGGACCGTGCGGTGACCAGTTCGTTGGTCTCGGCGAAGAAACGCGCCACGCTGATCAGCAGCGTGATGAGGCTCGGCCACAGGATCAGGCGAAGGGTCGGCATGGTCGGGTGGAATGCAGGTCGGGGTCAGCCCGGGATCGCGTACTGCTGCAGCGCGGCCAGCGGCACGAACTCGAGCGTGCGTTCGTGCGTCGACTCGAGCACGACGCGCGGCGCCATGCCGGCCTCGAGCGCTTCGGCCCAGCGCGCGGCGCAAAGGCACCAGCGATCACCGGGCGACAGGCCGACGAAGCCGAACTCCGGCCGCGGCGTGCTGAGGTCGTTGCCCTGTTGCTTCGAGTACTCGAGGAACTCCTCGGTCACCTCGGCGCAGACGGTGTGCGCGCCGAGGTCCTCGTTGGCGGTGTTGCAGCAGCCGTCGCGGAAGAACCCCGTCAGCGGCTTCTTGCTGCAGGCCTTCAGCTCGGTGCCGAGCACGTTCCTTTGCTTCTGCATCGCGGCGAGCATCATAGGCCGCCGCGGCGGGCTCGCTACCAGGCGACGGGCAGGTCGGTGGTCGCACCCGCGGTCAGGCGGAAGCGGCGGGTCTGCACGGTGCGCCCCTCGATCCTGGTCAGCAGCGCGTAGTCGCCGGCCGGCATCAGGATCGCGTCGGCGAAGCCGCGCAGCACCTCGTAGCGCACGTCGAAGTCGGCGCGCAGCTGCACGATCTCGGCCTCGAGTCCGGACGGCAAGGGCGCGTCGTCGGGCCGCGAGAACGTGACCCTCCCTGCGCGCGGCAGCTTGACGGTGCCGAGGTCCTGCACGGTGTCCTCGCCGGCCCAGTGGTGGCCGAGCTGCACCGCGCCGGCGCCGGCCATCCAGATCGCGATCTCGTAGTCCCCGGACGGCAGGTCGGTCAGATGCCAGGCGCGGTCCTCGTCGTCCGGGCCCTTCATCGTGCGGCTGAAGCCGGTCTCGACGTGGCGCACGCGCACCCGCGGCTGGTGTTGGCCGGGAAGCCCTTCGGGCGCCTGCACCTGCAGGCGGAAGCCGTTGTGGGGCGTCGGCGGGAGCTGCACGGCCAGCTCGCCCGGATTGGCGAACACGCCGGGCAGCACCGTGGCGGGGAACCCGGACTGGTCGCCGATCGGCCAGATCGAGAGGCGCCCGGTGCCGGTGGGCAGGTTGGCCAGCACGAAGCGCCCGTCGGCGTCGGTGGCGGTGCGGTCGGCCCAGGAGCCGTCGTCGGCGTGCCATTCGACGCCGGCGCCGGCCAGCGGCTGGTCGTCGGCGTCGCGCACGACCCCGCGCACGAACGCTTCGCGGCGCAGCTGGAGATTGCAGCGCCAGTCGCCGGCTTCGACGTGCAGCGGGTGGGTGGCCAACCCGTCGCTCTCGCCGCCGGCGCGCACCGTGACGTCGCCGGGCTGCACGCGGTCGAACAGGTAGGCTCCCTGGTCGTCGGTCTGGCTGCGTTGCTGCGGCTGCGGGCCGTCACGGAGCAGCGCCACCGGGACCTTGGCGGCTGGCTTGCCGTCCTCGCCGTAGACGACGCCTTCGACGCGCGCCAGCGTCGGCTTGGCCGCGTTCTCTCCCGCCGCGGCGACGCCGAGGACCTGCGTCACGTTCTCGAGGTTGTCGAACACGATGTTGCCGCCGTCGCCGATCCTCAGCTGGAACGTCGAGCCGCTCGCCAGGCGCTCGAAGTTGAAGCTGGCGCCCAGTTCCTGTTGCGGATTCGCCTCGACTTCGCGATCGACGAGGATGCCGTTCTCGCTGAACACGGCGAACGGGTGCAGGCCGAGCGACATCGAGTCCGAGCGGCGCGGTTTGCCGAGGCGCAGCGGCTGCTCGGCTTCGGCTTGCGACTCGTCGAACAGCACGCTGGTGAACATCAGGCCGGGACCGACGCGCTGGGCTTCGCGCACCATCACGACACGCGTCGTCGAACCGCTCAGCACCACGACGCGGCGGCGGTGGCGGCGCGGATCGAGCACTTCGATCTCGGCTCGGGGTGTGCGCGCGTTCCAGCGCGCGACGGCGATACCGAAGGGGCCCGTCTCCGTGTCGGCGTCGCGCAGCCCGCCGTCGAGCGGCGAGAACTCGGGGCGATGGCCGGCCACCGGCAGGCCGGTCGTGTCGAGCACGAGCACCGAGACCTCCATCGGGTAGGGATGGTCGAGCCACGCGCCGTCGTCCGCGCTCGCCTCGATCGCCGTGCGCTCGACGCCGCGCTGGTCGTCCTGAAGCACGACTGTCGCTTCGGCGGTCGCACTCCGGTCGCGCGCGCCGGCCTCGCCCTGCTGCTGCGGCGTCGGGGCAGGGCCGTGTTGGTCGAGCAGGTAGACGCCGACGCCGAAGAGCACGATGGCCGCGGCGGCGAGCTTGAGGCTGGTCTTCACGAGCAGGGCTCCGGTCAGGGGGATCAGGGTGGCGCCGATCGGCAGGCCGAACGCGATCGCCAGCGCGGGCCGCCATTCGTGTCCGCGGCTCGCGGTCATGCGCTGGCGCAGCATCAGCAGGCCTCGCGACAGCTGGCTCTTCACGGTCGAGACCGGCGCGCCGGTGCGCCGCGCGATCGCGCGCGGCGGCAGGTCCTCGAAGTAGCGCAGGAAGACGACGGTCTGGTACGGCTCGTCGAGCCGCAGCACGGCGTCGGTGACTGCCTGCAGCATCTCGCGGCGCGCGAGCGTCTCCGCGGGGCAGCGCGGGTCGGTGCCGTCGAGGCCGGTCGCCGCGGCGAAGCGCGCTTCGCGGGCGGCGCGCCGGCGCTCGGTGCGTCGCCACTGCAGCGAGAAGTTGCGCAGCGTGCGCTGCAGCCAGCCGCCGAGCGGGCCGGGGGCCAGGCGTTCGCCGGCGGCCAGCGCCTGCTGCATCGTCTGCTGGGTCACGTCCTCGGCCGCGTGCCCGTCCCGCAGCAGGTCACGGGCCAGCCCGCGCAGCGCTTGGGCGTGTCGGCTCAGCTCGTCGTGCAGCGGGTCGGCCATCGTCAGTGGTTCCATGCCGCCGCGTCCGGATCGATGGCAGGAGACCGCGCATTTTCACACGGCGGCCGTGCGAACGGGCGATCGACCCCGTCCCCGCGTCATTCGCCGTCGATCGCCTTCAGCTTGAAGGTGTCCGACGGCGTGTGCTCGCGCTTCAGGATCGCCTCCAGCGCCGCGACCTCCTTCGGGTGCTTCGCCGCGATGTCGTGCTGCTCGCTCACGTCGGCGGCGAGGTCGAACAGCTCCTCGAGCGGCTGCTTCGTCTGCATCTTGCTGCGCACCAGCTTGAGGTCGCCCTGCCACACCGCTTGCCAGCCGTTGTAGCCGGCGAACTCGCGGTAGAGGAACGGCCGCGGCGCCTGCTGCTCGCCGCGCAGCGTCGCCGCGAAGCTGACGCCGTCACCGCCCGGCGCGGGCTTGGTGCCGCACAGCTCGCCGAGCGTCGGCATCCAGTCCTCGAAGCCGGTGATGCGCGCCGACTCGCTGCCGGCCGGCACGTGGCCGGGCCAGCGTACGATCGCCGGCACGCGTACGCCGCCTTCGTACATCGAGCCCTTGCGGCCGCGCAGCTCGCCGCACGAGGCGAAGAAGTCGACGTCGGTGCCGCCGACCGGGCTGTGCGTGGCGCCGTTGTCGGACGTGAACACGACGATCGTGTCGTCGCGCAGCCCGAGTTCGTCGAGCAGGTCGCACAGCTCGCCGACCGAACGATCGAGGCGCGAGATCATCGCCGCGTAGGCGGCGCGCGGCGTGCGATGCGGCGTGTAGCCGTGGCCGCCGGTGTACGGCGTCTCGTCGAACCTGCCGGCGTACGGCGCGAGCTCGGCGTCGGGGATGTGCAGCGCCAGGTGCGGGATCACCGACGGGTAGTAGAGGAAGAACGGTCGTTCGGCGTTGTCGCGCACGAACTGCTTCGCCGCCGCGAGGATGCGATCGGGCGCGTAGTCCGTGCCCTGGAAGCGCGCGTAGGACTTCGGATCGTTGGGGTCCTCACCGTCCTTCAGTTTGCCGCCGCCGGGCACCGGCGGGTCGTTGTCGAGCGTGATCTTGTGGTCGTCGTCCCACAGGTAGCTCGGGTAGTAGCTGTGCGCGTGGCGCTGGCAGTTGTAGCCGAAGAAGCGGTCGATGCCGCGCCGCAGCGGATCGCCGCTCGAGCCGGGTGGACCGAGGCCCCATTTGCCGAACGCGCCGGTGCGGTAGCCGGCCTGCTGCATCATCTCGCCGAGCATCGGGATGCCCGCGGGCAGCGGCCATTGGCCTTCGGGCTTCTGCTCCTGGTTGTCGCGCACCGCCGCGTGCCCTGGGTGGCGGCCGGTCATCAAGACGCAGCGCGACGGCGCGCACACCGGCGAACCGCAGTAGTGGCGCGTCAGCTTCATGCCCTCGGCGGCGAGCTGGTCGAGGCGCGGCGTGTGGATCTTCTGCTGGCCGAAGCAGCCGAGTTCGCGGTAGCCGAGGTCGTCGGCGAGCACGAACACGACGTTGGGCCGCCGCTGCGTCTCGACGTCGCCGCCGGTCGCGCCGGCGAGGAAGCCGAGGCCGCCGCCACGCGACCCGGTCTCGTCGGCGGTGGGGCGCGGCCGTTCGCCCGAGTTCTGCGCGCAGACGGGGATGGCCGCGGCGAACGTCAGCGCGGCGAAGAAGATGCGGAACATGGCGCGCAGGATAGCGCCGTGACGGTTACACACGGGGCATGAACCTGCGTCCCTCGTCTGCCTCGTGGCTGGCGCTGCTGTTCGGCGCGTGTGCGTCGTCGGCCCCGAGCCCGGACCAGCTCGGCCCGCGCATCCGCTGTCGCATCGTCGCGCGCGGCCCGGTCGACAGCATCACGTCGGCGGAGCATCGGGTGTTCCTGCTGCTGGTCGCGGCCGACGGCACCCGCCGGGCGGTGCGCCTGTTCTCGCCGGCGTATGCGGAGAGCGAAGGGATCTGCGGCGAACTGGGTGTGGACGGCGAGATCCTGTTCGAACGCGAGGGCGCCGAGAACCACGAGTCGGTCGCCGGGGAGCCGACCAAGGTGCACGACGTGGTGATCGCCGACGACATCGGCCTGTGCTTCGCGCCCGGCAGCTTCTACGTCTACCGCCGCGTCGAGGGCACCAAGCGCTTCGCCGCCGATCCCGACCCGGAGATCCGCTTCGGCCAGGTGCGGCGCGACGGCAGCGGCTACGTCGAGCTGACGCCTTCGCTCGGGCCGGAGATCGGCTACGACGACGATCCGCCGGGCTGGCCGCCGGCGAAGTAGCGCCGTCTCGTTCTGGGGCGGCCGCGCTGCAGTCGCTGCACCGACGAGCCGAAAGCCCGGCCGACGCGCGTCACCACCGCGGCGTCACCACATAGGGCAAGGCTTGCCGGCGCCATGACCTCGACACCGCCATCTCGTCCTGTGCATCGTCCTCACGCGCGGCTCGCGGCCGCGTTCGTGTGGGGCCTCTGCGTCGCCTCGTCGTGCCTGCGCGAGCCCGAACGTGAGATCGTCGACGTGCTGTTCTCGCTCGACGCGCGGGCGGCGGCGCCGAGCGCAGGCTCCGGACTGCAGCCGCTCGGCGCGCGGCTGTTCGAACGCGCCGGCTGTGCGCAGTGCCATGCCGGTGATGCGCTCGGCACCGACGGCGAAGTGCACGGGCGCGCCACGCCGCCGCTGGCGGACGTCGCGCGGCAGCTGGTGTTCGGCTGGGACGGTGACGTCGGCGAGCTCGAGGCGTTCGTACGCCGCGAGCTGGTGCAGCGCGCCGGGCTCGGCGACGACGCGGCGGTGCGTGCACTCGACGACGCTGCGAACTCGCTCGACGACGCTGCCGTCGCGATCGTGGCGCACCTGTCGACGATGCGGAGCCGCGGTCGTTGGGATCGCTACGTCGAGGGCGACGCCGCCGCGCTGACCGCCGGAGAACGCGACGGGCTGGTGGCCTTCGTCGAAGCGGGCTGCGCGACCTGCCACGCCGGGCGCAACCTCGGCGGACGATCGGTGCACGTGCTCGGCCTCGCCGAGCCGTTGCCGGGGCGCGAACCGCGGGCCTTCCGCGCGCCGATGCTGCGCCACGCCGCGCGCACCGGGCCGTACCTGCACGACCATTCGATCGCACGCCTCGACGACGCGGTGCGGCTGATGGCCCGCCACGAGCTCGGCCGCACGCTCGCCGACGACGACGTGCGCGCGATCGTCACCTTCCTCCACGCCACGACCGAGACCGACTGACCTTGGACCTCTGACGGAGAACGAACGATGCAACAAGACGACCCAGATCCCGTGCTCGCCGACCCTGTCGTGTCGGATCCTGCGCCGCCGCCGGATCTCAGCGCATTCGCGGCGCGGATGCAGCTGCCGAAGCGACGGCGCCGCGGTTGGTTGGTGGCCTACGGGGCGTTGTTGGTCGCCGCCGCCATCGGCGTTGCGATCGGTCTGCCGCGCTTCTTCGGCGCGCGCCTCAACCGCAACGAGTCGATGATCATCGGCACGCTGAAGAACATCAGCTCGGGACAATCGCAGCTGCAGGCGTCGGGCGCGCTGGACGTCGACGGCGACGGCATGGGCGAGTACGGCTTCCTCGGAGAAATGGCGGGTGTGGTGCCGCTGCGGGGATCTGGTGCGTTGCTCGTTCCGCCGGTGGTGAGTGCCCGCTTCGGCGATGTGCAAGACGGGCGCGTCGAGATCGGTGGGTATGTGCTCGAGATGTTCTTGCCGGCCAAGGACGGCGGCTGGGTCACCGAGAGCACGTGCGGTGTCGGCGGTTGCGAGATCGACACGTCGGCAGCCGAGACGCAGTGGATGTGTTACGCGTGGCCGATCGAACGCGGTTGGACCGGCAACCGCGCGTTCATGATCAATCATCGCGGCGACATCCTCGCCACCAACATGTCGGCCGAGCTCTACAGCGGCCGCATCGCGCCGAAGGGCGGCGTCTCCGGCTACTGCCTCGACAACGGCGCGTGCCGCGCGGCGGCCAACACGATGGATCGCTGCGGCAACACCTGGGTCGTCGTCTGATGATCCCCTTCGCGGTCGCGTGACGACCGCATCCGAACCGCGGGCCGTACGAAGAACCGGCTCGCGCGTCGATCAGGTCTGCCTGGTGGCATCTGCGGCGGTCCCGTCCGTGCGGCTCGAACTCACTTGGAGGGAGAGCCGCGTTGCGGCGATGGAAGCCTGTCGGGAAGCAGGCCGAGCGTGCCGCACGAACACGACCGGAACGCACGGGAAGTTTGGCGCGCGAGCCGGGGTGATCGGGTCTGCCCGCGTTCCGCTGAGCTGAACTGACTCGCTAGGAGCGCTCAGCAGCGCGCGGGCTCACATCGACCCGGTGGAGTGTCATCCGTCATGTCACTCATCCTGTCTGTCGAGAACTTCAGGGACTGTCTCGAGCGACCTCGGGCTCGCTCGACTTCGGCACTGTAGCGCGTTCTCACGATCCGCCAACCCCTCCAGGTGCGTAGCGGCGCGGGGACGAGGAAGTGCTCAGCGCGACAGCGGCTTGCGAAGGTGAGCCGCCGTGCCTGCCGACTACTTCGCCGCCTCGGCCTTCTGCAGGATCGCCGCGATTGCTGCGTCGGCCGCGTCCTTCACCGCACCGTCGGCGTCCTTGCTCCACTCGATCAGCAGCGGCAACGCCTCGGTCGCGCCGACCGCGGCGAGCGAACGAATCGCGAGGACCCGCTGCGCCGACGGCTGATCGGACTGCGCTTGTTGCACGAGCTTCTGCGAGGTCGCCTGCGGGGTCAGGTCGACGCCGCCTTGCACGCGCGCCCAGAACTGGCGTTGCTCCTGGGCTTCGCGCAAGAGGTCGAGTTGTTCGCGAGTGGTCGTGCGCACGTTCTCGTCGGTGTCCTGCAGCATCGGCAGCAGTGCTGCGGCAGCGCGCGTCGGGAAGGCGCGGGCCATCGCGGTGGCTGCCGCGGCGCGCACGTCCTCCGAAGGAGCTCGCAGCAGCGCGGCGACGTCGCCTTCGAGTTCGGCTGGCGCGCCGGGCGGCAGGGAGCTGAGTGCCGGCCTGGCGTTCCGGGCGCGCAGCGCTGCGCGCCACTCCTCGACGCCGATGGGAACCTGGCGAGAAGTCAGCACGCCGATCCAGTCGATGTCGCCAGTGGTGCGCAGGATCTGCAGCGCGTGATCGGCGAACGAGCGCGCGACTTCCGTTTGCAGCATCCCGTAGGCCTGGCAACCGAGATGTTCGTTGTCGAGCAGCTTCTGCACGGCCGCATGCAATTCGGGCTGGTCGAGCAGCATGGTTGGGGTCAGCGAGCCGAGCGCGACGCGAAGGCCGTGGAGCACCTTGAGGACGGGGTGGCGCGTCAGTTCCTCGGCGAGCAACGGCAGCGTGCACGTCGGCAACTGGGCGTTGGCCAGGTCGCTGCGCTCGAGCTCTTGCCAGATCGCGTCGGTTGCCTCGCCGGTCAGCAGTTCACGCCATGCTGCGACCAGGTGCGCATCGTCGTACCCGTGCCAGGGAGCTTGCAGCCCCGGTGGGTTCATCGCGAGCATCTGCCAGGGATTCAGTGCGAAGGACTGGCCCGGAGGGGTGCGTTGCACGACGAGGCCGTCCGTCTCTCCGGGGGGCAGGCTGCGCCCACGCAGGGACAAGTCGGCATATTGAAGGCCCAGCTGGTAGGCCCGCGTCAACAGTGGGATCGTGGCGACGTCGCCGGCACGGATCAGCTCGGCGAGCATCCACGTGCGCAGATTGCTGTTCAGTCCCTGCGTGCCCCGGGGCGAGTTCCGCTGCTGAGGGTCGGTGCTGACGAGTAGCGCGCGCAGGCGATCGCGCACCTCGTCGCTGGCGCCGGCACGCGAGACAACGCAGAGGTCAAAGCCGATGGTCGCGTTCATGTCGGGCCACGCGTCGATCTGATCGGCGAGCCAGTCGCCGGCTTCGGGGTGACCGCTCCATGCGGCCATTTCGAACAGCCTCTGCAGGAACGAGCCGACGCACCACGATGGACGCGAGGAGACCTCCCGGCAGGCATTCAGGGTCTCGCGAATGGCCGGAAACAGCTCGGGCGTGACACCGAGTTGTCCGAACAGTTCGGTGAGATTCAGTGGGTATCCGATCATCGGCAGCAGTCGAATCAGCTGGGCACGCTGCGCCGTGTCGCCAAGTTCGTAGGCGCGGGGGATCCCCCGGATCTGCACGATGCCCAGGCAATAGCCCCGATCGATCAATCGCAGCATCAGTTCGACGCGGTCCTTGCCCCACTCAGGCTGCGTCGATGCGAGCAGCTGCATGGCGAGGCGTTGCGCCGGCGTCGCGGCATCGGTGCTGACGATGGGAGCCTGGCCGATCGTCATGGCCGCCAGCTGCTCGAGCATGCCGCCGTCGTCCGGAACGTTCCCCTGGACCTTCACATCCTTCGGGCAATTGGCCGGAGATCGCAGCATGGCCGCGAGGATGATCGAGCACGAGGTCGGCGTTGCGTTCCCGAACTGCAGTGCGTTGCTGAACAACTTCCACGCCGCCTCGCTGTACCGGAGGTCGCCGGACGTCGCCCAGGCGATCAGCCGTTGCTCGTGCGCGCGCAGGAAGGAATCCCAGGCCTGCGTCTCCTGGCCCGTGAGTCTGAGGGTCGATGCCAACAGCGCGGCGAGCGCAGTGTCCGGGTGTTCGTCTTCGACCAGCGGCGAGATCAGTTCGAGATCCAGCTGGCGAAACGACCTGATGACGTTCTGGAACAGTTCCCGCGTCGGATCGTCCAAGCGGCTGAAGGCGATCATCGCTGGGAGGGCGTTCGCGTCGGGGGAGTAGGCGACGGAGGTGACGAAGCGCTGCCAATGCAGATCGTCGCCCTGGGCCACGGCGGTCAGGTAGTCGCACGAAGTCGGGCCTGACAGCGTCCACAGCTTGCTGACCAGTGAGGACAGCACGGGCTGTTGACTGTGCTCCAGCATTTGCCCCATCGCGGTGTTGCCGCCATCGGGGATCGAGCGTTCGCGCAGCCAGGCGATGATGGCAGCGGCGGTGGCGTCCGGCAGGCGGTCCATCTCGTCGCCGAGCTGGCGAAGCTTGCTGGAAGCCGCGTCGGTCAGGGCGCCCTTCTCGTCGCGCCCGGACGACAGCACATCGACGTAGCGTTCGACCAGGGCCGTGGCCCGCGCGGCGCGCTCCTGCTCGATCTTCGCCGCCTCGCCGGTCTCCCCGCGCACCTTCGCCGCCGCGAGGCGCAGCTCCTCGTTGGCCAGCGCCGCGCGCTGCAGCAACGGCTCGGCCTCGTCGCGGCGGTCGAGCCGCCACAGCAACGCTCCGAGACGCAGCGCGGCGCGGTCGTGCACGGCGACGGCCTCAGGGTTGGCGAGCACGTCGCGGTAGATCTTTTCGGCGGCGGCGATGTCCCCTTCGCGCTCCTCGAGCACCTCGGCGCGCTGTAGTTGCAGCGGCGGACCGATCGGAAGGACCGGATCCTGGGCGGAGAGGTCAGCGCCGGCGAGCAGCGCGAACGACGACAGCAGCAGTGCCTTCATGGGCGCAATGGACGGTCTCGAGCGAAGGGACGTGTCGCGAGGGGTTCGAATCGGTGTCGTGCAGATGTCGCGGTCCGGCGCCATCACGCCTCCACCTGCAGGCGGTAGCCGACGCCGTGCACGGTCAGCAGGTGGCGCGGCGCCCTGGGGTCGCGCTCGAGCTTCTTGCGCAGGTGCAGCAGGTGCGTGTCGATGGTGCGGTCGCCGATCGACGCGCCGTTCCACACCTCGCGCAAGAACATGCTGCGGTCGACGACGCGGCCGCGTTCGCGCCAGAGCAGGCCCAGCATCGCGGCCTCGGTCGGCGACAGGCGATGCGTGGTGCCGCCGCGGCGCAGCTCGTAGGCGGCGAGGTCGACGTCGGCGTCGCCGATGGCGAAGCGCGCGGTCGAACCGCCGTTGCTCACGCCGGGCGTGTCGTGCAGCGCGTCGCGCCGCCGCAGCTGCGCGCGCACCCGCGCCCGCAGCTCGCGCAGCGAGAACGGCTTGGTCACGTAGTCGTCGGCGCCGAGTTCGAGACCGAGCACCTTGTCGGCCTCGCTGCCGCGCGCCGTCAGCAGCAGGATCGGCGTCGCGCGGTCGTGCTGCCGCACCGAGCGCAGGATCTCGAGGCCGCTCGGGCCCGGCAGCATCACGTCGAGCACCAGCAGGTCGAAGCGCCGTTCGCGCAGCGTCGCCAGCGCCTCGTCGCCGTCGGCGGCGACCGTCACGTCGTGGCCGTCTCGCGCGAACGCCTCGGCGAGCACGGTGCGCAGCGAGTGGTCGTCCTCGACGAGCAGGATGGCGGAGTTCATGGCTGGTCGCTGAGGGGCAGGGTCAGTTCGAAGGTGGCGCCGCTGCTGCCGGGGTTGGCGCCTGCCGCAGTCGGCACGTGCACCAGGTCGCCGCCGTGGCGACGCGCGATCTCGCGCGACAGGAACAGCCCGAGGCCGACGCCGGGCACGCTGCCGTGCTGCTGCCGCTGGCCGCGCACGAAGCGGTCGAAGATCGCCTCGCGTTCTTGCTCGGGCACGCCCGGGCCGAAGTCGCGCACGCGCACGGCGAAGGTGTCGCCGCGGCGTTCGGTGTGCACGTCGATGCGGCCGCCTGCGGCGGCGTACTTGCGCGCGTTCTCCAGCAGGTTGCGCAGCGCCTGGCCGAGCGCGCCGCGGTCGAGCACGGCGGACGCCGTGGCGAGGCCTTCGTGCAGCGTCAACGCGAGGCCGTGGTGGGTCGCGATCGCCTCGTAGCCGTGCACCGTCTCGCGCACCGCGTCGGCGGCGCAGTCCGGTTGCAGGTCGTAGGCCCGTTCGCCGCGTTCGATCTGGCCGAGGTCGAGCACGTTGTCGATCAGCGTCGTCAGCCGCGCCGACTCGCCGGCGAGCATCTCCAGGTAGCGCTGTTGCTGCGCCGGCGCGACCTCGTCGTCGTGCAGCACGTCGGCGATCAGCCGCATCGCCGCGATCGGCGTCTTGAGCTCGTGTGTGACGCCGGTCAAGAAGTCGGTGCGCGCGCGCATCGCTGCGTTGGCGCGCGACAGGCCGCGCAGCGTCGCCCAGGCGCTGGCGGCGAACAGCAGCAGCAACCCGCCGCCGAGGCCGAGCAGCAGCGCGGGGCGACCGAACCACGGCAGCGCGGCTGGTGGCAGCGGCGCGATCCAGGCCAGCGCTTCGCCGTCGGCGCCGAGCAGCGGCGGTTCGGCGTCGGGCGTCGGTGCGTCGCGCAGCGCGCCGCGCGCGGGCACCGGCGGCAGCGCCGCGTCGTCGTGGCCGAGCAGCGTCGCCAGCCAGGTCATGGGCACGATCGCGCCCTCGCCGGCCGTCGCGCTGCCGTCGCCGGTCGGGAACCACAGCACCAGCTGATCGCCGAGACGCTGCGGCGAGCCGCGGAAGGCGTCGTCACGCACGAACGCGGCGGCGCGACGCAGCAGTTCGCGGCGTGTGGCGCGGCGCAGGTGTTCGTCGAGGGCCGCGGGGATCGCTTCGTCGGCGGGTGACAGCTCGGCGAGGCGGCGCAGTACCGGCGCGGCCGTCGCGGTCGGCGCGTGGGCGAGCAGCTGCAGCGTAGCGTCGTGCACGTCTTGCCCGGTCGCCGCGTCGAGCAGCGCCAGCGAAGCGAGTGCCGCCGCGGTGATGTCGGCGCGCACGTCGTCGGTGTGCAGTTCGCCGAGCGCTTCGCGCGCGCGCTCGCGCAGCTCGCGACAGCGCGCGTCGCATCCGGCGCGCTTCGCCTGCCACGCCGCGCGCAGCAGCACGTCGACGTTCGGCTCGGTCAGCAGCGCGTTGTAGGCCCGCGCCGCCGCATCGGCATCGTGCGCGACGAACTCGGCGACACGCGCCTGCCGCAGCCGTTCACGCAACAGCGCATCGACGACCTCCTGCTGCGGTTCCAGCCATGCGACGTCGGCATCGACCACCGGGTGTCCATCGACGATCGTGAAGCGCAGCTCCGGCGCGCAGTGGGCCAGCACTTCGCGTGCGCCGAGGGCCGCCCGCAGGGCCCGCGCGCAGTCCTCGGCGTCGCGCTGCGCCTGCCACTGCGCGCGCTGCTCCGCCTCGCGGCTACCGCGCCACAGGCCGACGCCAGCCAGCCCCAGCAGCGCCACGCCGGAGGCGAGCGCGAGCAGGATGCGCAGCGGGCGCGAGCTGTGCGGCGAGGCGACGATCGGAGCACCGTAGCGAGCCCCGGCGTACAGTTGTCAACGAGATGTCGCGGTGGGGCCGACCGTCACTCCAATGCCTCTCCGGGCCTACAGCGCTGCCAACTGGTCCACCCACGCCTTGAATCGCGGGCACTTGCTGACGATGGGTGCGAGCCCAGCCTCGGCGACCGCTGGGACTCCGTGGAGGAGTTTGCTGTAGCCGATGCCTGCGGCGATGAGGCGCTTGGACGGTGCAGTCGCCTCGCCGCAGTTGACGTCCTCCGGCGCATCCCCGACTACCGTGGACAGGGCATCGATGGCCGCGTGCTTCGCGGTGGGTAGCAGGTCGCGAAGGTGCGATAGCGACGCCAACACCAGTGTTTCGAACTCGTGGCGCATCAGAAACGGCAGGAAGCGGTCGTCTGCGACCTGTTGCCTCATGGCGTCTTCGAGTGCGGTCGCCATCTTGTTGGTGTCGGTATCCATGCAGGACTGCAGGTTTGGGAAGTCCCGAGGCAGTCCATACAGGTCGAACATCGTCGTGACGCGGCGATTGCCCTGCGGCACCAGACACCGGCGGATGTCGGCCAGCCACTTCGTCCAGCTACCACCGCCGTAGGCAGGGCTGCCTTGCGGCGTCGTTCCGGTCCTGACCTCCACTGCGACCGGGTCCAGACGGAGGTGCGGCCTCAGTGTCTGCTGCACGAAGCGCTTCTCGCTCTCGCCCTCGACGACGATGAACAGCTTCACGGTTGACCACCCAGAACTCCCTTCTGGAACAACTGTCCGAGGCTGTAGTCGTCGAGCCACTGCTTCAGCTCGTCTTCTTCGAGGCGCGCCAAGGTGGTCCCGTCGGCGGCGCGATCGCAGACCACGATCTGGTCCGGGGCGAATTGGTCGAGCAGACCAGGCGACTGGGTCGCGAGCAACACCTGAGTGCGGCGGCTGGCCGCGCGCACCAGCTCGCAGACCAACGCCAGCGCAGCGGGGTGTAGTCCGAGCTCGGGTTCGTCGATGGAAACGAACTGAGGCATCCGGTGCGGCGCCTGGGTCAGGGCAGTGACCAAGGCGATGAGGCGCAGGGTTCCATCCGAGAGATGCTCGGGGCCGAAGCGCTCGTCGTTGTCGGCGATCCAGTAGAGACGCACGGAGCTGCTGAGATCCGTCTCCCGGACCTCGGGGGTCCCGGCCGGAGAGACCGGCTCCGGCGCAAGCTCCTTGAGGAACGGCGCGACTTGGCGGACGAGGGCCCCGATGTTCCGCCAGGTGACACGATCGTCGTCGTCGCTGCTGTTGCGCAGAGCGTAGAGGTAGGCCGCCAGGTTCGAGCCGTCAGAGCGAAGGTAGGCCCCGTCGGCGATACGTGCGTCGCTGCGCAGCAGCGAGGTCGCAGAGGTGTCGTGGAAGTGGAAGAAGCTGAGACCCTTGAGGCACCAGTTGAAGTGCTGAGTGATCGGGTCTCGATCCGACTTCGCGACCTCTTTGACCAGTGACTCGAAGTGGCCCGCGCCGAGCTCCTTGCTGAGCCACAGCTCCTCACCGTTGGTCCGGTAGCCGAGCTCTTCACGGGTGAACACAAGGCGTTCTCCGGTAGCGCGTTCCCAGGTCGCGCGGTAGCGACTCGTTCCGTTGCCGACGTCGAATAGCAGCTCGCATTCGATGCTCCTTGCTCGGTGTGTTCCGATGTGCATGAGGCTCGAAGCGCCACCGGAGCGGCCGACGAACAAGCCCAGCGAGCGCGTGCGCAGCATGGACACCATGCGTAGGAACTGCAGCAAGTTGGACTTGCCGGCTCCGTTCGGTCCGACGAGGACCGTGATGCCTCCGGGCGAAAGGTCGGCGTCGTTCAGCGAGCGAAAGCCTTTCACGCGGACCGTGGTCAGCCTCGCGCCGGGTTGCTCGGAAGTCTCCGCCTTCTTGCTCTTCGCCATTTGCGCCTTCAGTCGCAGCCGGGCTCTTCGTGCACGATCGCCAGGTCGTTGCACGCGTTCCACAGCATCACCATCGCCTGCTTGACGTTCGCCGTCGCGACCGGCGGCAGGTCGTCGCGTGCGCTCATCGCCTTCAAGCGCGTGTAGAGCTCGAGCAGCTCGCGCTCGTCCGCGGTCAGCACGTTGCCGAGAAGGTCCTTCGCTTCGTTGCTCATCGTCGTTCCTCCTCGATCAGTACTGAGGCCTCAGATCCTGCAGCCGCTTCGCCTTCAGCTCGAAGCGCGGCAGCTCGCCCTGCGCCGCGAGCTCGACGTTGAAGCGCAGGCCTTCGTGCGCGTCGGCGAGGTCCTTGCCCAGCTGCGCCTGCAGCCGCGGCCAGCAGTCCTGCTGGTCGGGCTTGAGCTCGACCTTGACCGAGATCTCGTCCTGCACGTTGTCCTTGCGCGACAGGATGATCTGGAACTCCTCGACCTCTGGGTGCTCGCGCACCACGGCCTCGACGGCGCGCGGGTAGACGTTGGTGCCGCGCACCAGCTTCATGTCGTCGACGCGACCGAGGATGCCGCCTTCGTAGAGGTCGCCGGTGCGGCCGCAGCTGCAGCGGGTGTGCGGCACCTTCTGCACCAGGTCCTTGGTCTTGTAGCGCAGCAGCGGGATGAAGCCGCGGCCGAACGACGTGACGACGCGTTCGCCGCGCTCGCCGTAGGCCATCGGCTCGCCGCTGTCCGGATCGAGCACCTCCTCGATGAAGTGGTCCTCGATGATGTGCGGGCCGCCGGGCTGGTGGTCGCACTCGAAGAACATGATGGTGCCGATCTCGGTCATGCCGGCGGTGTCGCCGCACTTGCCGCCCCACATGTCCTCGATCATCTTCTTGACCGCGGGGATCGAGCCGGCGGGTTCGCCGCTGACGACGACGCGCCGCACCTTGCCGTCACGGCGCAGGTCGATGCCCATCTTCTCGGCGGTCTGGCCCATGCGCAGCGCGTAGGTCGGCGTCGCGCAGACGACCGTCACGCCCAGCTCGACGATCTGCTTGACGCGCTGCTCGGTGGTCATGTTGCCGCTGGCGAGCGTCAGGCAGCCGAGCTTCTCGCAGCAGTAGTGCGCGCCCCAGAAGCCGATGAACGAGCCGTAGCTGAAGGCGAAGAACACCTTGTCGTCCGGCCGGATGCCGAAGCCCCAGAAGCCGTAGCACCACATGTCGGCGATCCACGACCAGTCCTTCCTGCTGTCGAGCACGCGCAGCGGCTGGCGACCGGACGTGCCGGAGGTCAGGTGGTAGCGGATCGCCTCGTCTTCGGGCCGCGTGATCAGGTCGCCGAACAGCGGCTTCTCCGCCTGGCACGCCATCCAGTCCTCGCGCGTCATGAACGGCAGACGCCGCAGGTCGTCGAGCGTCTTGATCTTGTCCGGCGTGACCCCGGCCTTCTCGTACAGGCGGCGGTGGAACGGTGAAGTGTGCCAGGCGCGATCGACCAGCCGCTGCAGCTTGGCGAGCTGCAGCAGGCGCAGTTGCTCCTTCGGCAGGGTCTCGGTCTTCGGGTTCCAGTAGGGCGATTCGGTCTGCGACACGAGCTGGCCTCCGCGGCGGGTTCGGCGAGGTGAGGTGGTCGGGTCAGCGTAGTGGGACCAACCGCCTCGCGCGAGCCGTCAGCGCGGCGATGCGCTCGTGTGCGCTGCCGGCGTTTCGATCAGCTTTGTGCCGTCTGACCGAGCAGGCCACGCACCAGATGGTCGAGGCGGTCGACCGCGCCGGACAGCTTCCCGCTGGTGTTGGAGAGCTTGCTCGTCGAGGCGCTGCTGCTGTCGAGTCCTTCCACCAGCGCGCCGAGCCCGCTCGCGAACTGGTGCACTGCCGAGAGGGTCGCCGCGCTCTCCTGCTCGAGCGACAGGGTCAAGCTGCGTTGACGCGTGATCGCGTCGGCGACCTCACCCTGATTGGAGCTGACCTTCTGCACGAGGTCGAAGACCGTGCGCGTGCTCTGCTGCGCGGACAGCGCGCTCTGACGGATCGCGGTGATGCGCTCGGCGATGCCGGCCGTGGCCGCCGTGGTGCGGGTCGCGAGGCCGCGGACCTCCTCGGCGACGACCGCGAAGCCCCGGCCGGCGTCGCCGGCGCGCGCCGCCTCGACCGCGGCGTTGAGCGCCAGCAGGTTGGTCTGGAAGGCGATGTTGTTGATCAGCTCGACGACCTCGTCGATCGCTTCGCTGCTGGTGGCGAGCTCGCCGAGCGTGCGCTGGAGCTTGTCGGTCTGTTCGTGCGCGGTGCTGGAAGCGGCGCTCAGGTGCTCCGCCGAGACGCCGAGGCCCTGCAGCATGCCGCTGGTGTCGCGGAGCCCTTGGGCGAGACTGCCGACGCCGGCCTCGAGCTGTTGGCGGCGTTCGGGCAGCGCCGCGCCCATGGCCGCGACGCTCTGTGACTGCCGCTGCGTCTCGTGTGCGGCCGTGTCGATGTCGGCGACCGTCGCGCCGAGCTCGCTGTTGACGGCGGCGATCGCCTCGACTGTGTCCTGGAGCATCGCCGCCAGCCGGTCGATCGAACGCGCCATGGCGCGCACCTCGCTGGATGCGAAGCAGCCGCCGACGCGCTGCGAGTAGTCACCGTCGAGCATCGCGAGCGCCACCTTGCTCACGCGCCGCACCGGCGAGGCGATCCAGCGCGACAGCAGCGCCGCGGCGGCGCCGGCGACGACGAAGCCCAGCACCAGCACGAAGAACAGCTCATCCGCCTGCGCCGCCAGGTTGTTGGCGGTCGACTCCAGCGCCCGGCTGTGCTGCAGCGCGTGCGCGGACCGGAGCAGTTCGGTGAGGCCGTCGTGCAGCTCCTGGGCGCGCCCGTTCATCAGCTCGTAGGCGCGCTTCGACTGGAAGTCGAGGTGCGTCGCGATGACGTCGCGGTAGCACCGCAGGCATTCCCGGAGCTCGGCCTCGCCCAAGCCGAGCTGCGCGGCGCTGGCCGTGGCGCGCTCGGCGATCGCCTGGAAGGCCTGCTGGAACTGCGCCTGTCGTTCGGCGTGCTGCGTGCCGAGCACGCGGAACACCGCGACGCGCAGCTCCTGCGCCTGCAGCTGCAGGTCGGCGCCGTCGGACAGCTGCTTGCCAGCGCGCTGGAAGGTCTCGCCGACGTCGTGCAGCGCCTCGTTGGCAGTGCGGCCCTGGTACCACAGCATCATCACCATGGCGGCGAAGCCGGCCATGATCTGGAAACGCAAGCCGAGCACGGCGGTGCTGAGTCGTGACATCGATCTCCCCGCCGGCCACGGGCCGGCATGCGGCGGCTATCGGCGCGCGATGCCATGGCACTTCTGCCCGATCCCAGATCTCTCAAGTATTGCTCCGGCAGGGATCGAAAGCGGCCTCATGTCCAAGGTCGCAATGCTGCTGTCGGCGCTGGTGGTGTCGTGCCTCCAACTCGTCGCACAGAGCTACACGCTCTCGTGCGACCCGTGGATCGCCTGGACGCCGGCCTGGGTCGCCCAGGAGAAGGGCATGTGGCGGCGGTACGGACTGGACGTGAAGGTGGTCAGCTTCTCCGGTTGCGACGCGGCACACGCGCTGGCGGCTGGCAAGGTCGACTTCTGCATGGCGATGGCCGGGACCGCGGTCGGACTCGCCGTCGAAGAAGGCGCCGACGTCGTCGTGCTCGGCGAGATCGACTGGTCGCACGGCGGAGACAAGCTACTGGTCGACAAAGGGTTGGATGTCGCCGGTTTGCGCGGTGGGCGGGTGGGCATCTACGAGGATTCGCCGGCGGTCTACATGTTCCTGGCCGAGGCGCTGAAGGCGGCGGGACTGGGCCTGGAGAGTGTGGAAGTGATCGTGATCGAGGACCCGGAGTCGCTGGCCAGCCAGCTGGTGGCCCACCGGCTCGCGGGAGCCGTGCTCTACGCGCCGTTCCTCGAAGCCGCGATGAGTCGGGGCGGGCACGTGGCAGGCACCACCGCGGATTTCCCTGGGGTCATGCCGGAGGTCATCGTGGCCGGCCGCGAGCGCATCGCCCGGATGCCGCCCGAGCACGTGGCGGCGTTGTTGCGCGGCTGGATCGACGCGGTCGAGTGGTGCCAGCAGCCGGAGCACGAGGTGGAGTTCCTGCGCATCGCCGCTGCCAGGGGCTTCGGCGACGAGAAGGTCACGCCCGCCGAGGCGCGCCGCATGCTCCAGGACGTGCGCATCCACGACCGCGCGGCGCTGCGTGCCCGCAACGTCGGCGAGCACGGCATCGCCGAGTTCCTGGCGCGCTGCGAGAAGTTCGCGCGCGCCCATGCCGAGGCGCCGAAGCCGGCCAGGGGGCCGCTCTACACGCCGCATTGGATGCGCCTGGCGCTGGGTGAGCCCGAGCCGGCAGCGAGTGCGGCGCCGTCCCCGGCCAAGTAGCGGGATCCGGCAAGCGCGGCATGGGGCGGCGGTCCCCTGGAGCAGTTGCGTGGCGGTGAGGCCGGGTGTGTGACTCGCTGGGGCCGGGCTGTAAAAAAACTGTTCTACCCCCCTGGCCCCCAGTGGGCTTCGGCCTAGTTGCCCAACTGCCACTCATGGTCGGAGCCTGCCGAGCCCCTGCCGACCACTGGAACCGCTGCGTAAATGAGCCGCCTATCGATCCCGGTCTGCCTTCTCGCCTGCGCGCTCTTCTCGACATCGGCCTGCAAGCACGAGCGAGAGGCCGAGGAGCAGGAGCAGGAGCCGGAACACCTGGTCGTGGCCACGAGTCCGCTCGTCCAGAGCGTCGTCGTCACCCAGAAGTACGTCAGCCAGATCCACTCGCGGCGGCACATCGAGCTGCGCGCGCTCGAACGCGGCTATCTCGAGGAGATCCTGGTCCAGGAGGGGCAGTCGGTCAGCAAGGGTGACCTGCTCTTCCGCCTCCTCCCCGTGGTCTACAAGGCGCGGCTGCACGGCGACCAGGCGGAGCTGCAGAGCGCCGAGATCAGGCTGCGCAACACCGAGCAGCTGTTCCAGGATCACGTGGTCTCGGACCAGGAGGTCGCGCTCGTCCGCGCCGAGCTCGAGCGGGCCAAGGCCAAGGTCGAGCTGGCGACGGCCGAGCTGTCCTTCACCGAGATCCGGGCGCCGTTCGACGGCATCATCGACCGTCAGTACGAGCAGCAGGGCAGCCTGACGGAGGAGGGGGACATGCTCACGACGATGTCGGACAACGTCGTGATGTGGGTCTACTTCAACGTGCCCGAGGCCGACTACCTGGACTTCCGGTCCATCCCCGGCGCGGTCGCCGCCGACAACCCGCAGCACCTCAAGCTCCCCAACTCCAAGCTCGAGCTGAAGCTCGCCAACGGCAAGGTGTTCGATCAGGTCGCCGACGAGACGATCACCATCGAGTCGACGTTCGACAACGAGACCGGCAACATCCTGTTCCGCGCCGACTTCCCCAACCCGGACGGCCTGCTGCGGCACGGTCAGACCGGCACCATGCTGCTGCACCGCACGCTGCACGACGCGATCATCATCCCGCAGCGGTCGACCTTCGAGATCCTCGATAAGCTCTATGTCTACGTCGTCGGCGACGACGGCGTGGCCCACCAGCGCTGGATCACCGTCGCGCACGAACTGGACGACGTGTTCGTCCTCGAGAGCGGCCTCGAAGCCAAGGACAAGATCGTGCTCGACGGCGTCCGTCAGGTGCACAACGGGGATCACGTGGAGTGTGAGTTCCGCGATCCCAAGATCGTCCTGAAGAACCTGAAGCACCGCGCCGAGTAGGCGGCCCCGGTCCCACTGCCCAGAGCACACGTCCCCAGGGGCTCCATGTTCACCAAGATCCTCACGCGGCCTGCGCTCGCGCTCGTCACCGCGATCCTCATCCTGTTCCTGGGTGCGCTCGGGATCGTCACGCTCCCGATCGCGCAGTTCCCCGACGTCGCGCCGCCGACCGTCTACGTGTCGATCGCGTATCCCGGCGCGAGCGCCAACGTGCTGATCGACGCGGTGATCATCCCGCTCGAGCAGTCGATCAACGGCGTGCAGAACATGCGCTACATGGTCTCGGACGCCACCAGCGCCGGCGAGGCCACGATCCGCATCTTCTTCGAGCCGGGAACGGACCCGAACATCAACGTCGTCAACGTGCAGAACCGGGTCAACATCATGTTGAGCCGGCTGCCGCCGCTGGTGGTGCGCGAGGGCATCCTCGTCAGCCAGGTCGTGCCGAGCATGTTGATGTACCTCAACCTGTACAGCACGGATCCGAACACCGACCAGAAGGACCTGTTCAACTACTCCAACGTCTACGTCATGCCCGTGCTCAAGCGCATCCAGGGCATGGGCATCCCGAGGAACCTCGGCAACCGCAGCTTCGCGATGCGCGTGTGGCTCAACCCCGAGCGCATGCGCGCCTACAACGTCTCCGTCTCGGACGTGATGGAGGCGCTCGCGGAGCAGAGCATCATCGGCTCGCCGGGTCGACTCGGTCAGGCCACCGGCATGACCTCGCAGTCGAAGGAGTACGTGCTGACCTACATCGGGCGTTACAACAAGCCCGAGCAGTACGGCAACATCGTGCTGCGGGCGAAGCCCAACGGTGAGATCCTGCGGCTGCGGGACGTCTGCGTGCCGCCGGACAGCCACTTCGTCGACGAAGGCGGCGACGGGGAGCGAGGTCCGCCGGCGGGTCACGAGGTCAAGGATCCGGACAAGCCCGACAAGCACCGCGCCGCGCACCAGCACGCGGTCAACCACAAGCACGACGGCATCGAGCTCGGCTCCGAGTTCTTCGACATCTACTCCGACGTCGACGGTCATCCGGCGGCCTCCGTCGTGCTCAAGCAGGCGCCCGGCTCCAACGCGGCCGAGGTCATCGCCGAGGTCAAGCGCACGCTCGAGGAGCTACGCCCGTCGTTCCCGCCGGGTATGGACTACGAGATCGCCTACGACGTCTCGAAGTTCGTCGACGCCTCGATCGAGAAGGTCCTGCACACGCTGCTCGAGGCGTTCATCCTCGTGTCGCTGGTCGTGTTCATGTTCCTCGGCGACATGCGCTCGACGCTGATCCCGACGCTCGCCGTGCCCGTGTCGCTGGTCGGCACGTTCTTCGTGCTGAGCCTGATGGGGTTCTCGATCAACCTCATCACGCTGTTCGCGATGGTGCTCGCGATCGGCGTGGTCGTCGACGACGCCATCGTCGTGGTCGAGGCGGTGCACGCGAAGATGGCCGAGAAGCACCTGTCGCCGTACCGCGCGACCATGGAGGTGCTGCACGAGATCAGCGGCGCGATCGTCGCGATCACGCTGGTGATGACCTCGGTGTTCGTGCCGGTGACGTTCGTGCCCGGGCCGGTCGGCGTGTTCTACCGGCAGTTCGGCGTGACGATGGCGACGTCGATCATCCTCTCCGGCGTCGTCGCGCTGACGGTGACCCCGGTGTTGTGTGCGATGATCCTCAAGCCGCACGCGCACCCTGGCAACGGCCACGGTGAGGGCGCGGACGGTGAGGAGCACGTCGTCAAGCGGAGAGGCGGCCGGCTGCGCAAGATCGCGGTGTGGGTGCTGCTCGGCCTGCCGCTGCTGGCCGGGCTGACCTACCTCGCCTACGAGCTGTGGGGACCGGTCGGCTTCCTGCTGATCCTCGCCCCGTTCGTGCAGCCGCCGTTCAGCCGCCTGGTGGACGTCATCACCAATGTCTACGCCGGCATGGTGCGCCCGGTCGTCGCGCGCCGCGTGCTGACGCTGGCGGTGATCGCCGCCTTCGTCTTCGGCATCGTCGGCGTCAACACGCGGATGGCGAGCGGCTTCATCCCGGGCGAGGACCAGGGGATCATCTACGCGGTGTTGCAGACGCCGCCCGGCTCGACGCTGGAGTACACCAACGCCAAGTCGCAGGAGCTGGGCGAGATCGCCAGGGAGCTGCCGAGCGTCACGTCGGTGACCTCGGTCGCCGGCTACGAGGTGCTGACCGAGGGGCGCGGCTCCAACGCCGGCACCGCCATCATCAACCTCAAGCCGTGGGCCGAGCGCGACCAGACGGCGGTGGAGATCATCGCCATCCTCAAGGAGGAGTGTCGCCGGATCAGCGACGTCAAGCTCGAGTTCTTCGAGCCGCCGGCGATCCCGGGCTTCGGCGCGGCGGGCGGCTTCTCGGTGCGCGTGCTCGACAAGACGCAGTCGAGCGTCGCCGACTACCAGCGGCTCGGCGAGGTGAACGACAAGTTCATGACGGCCCTCGCCAAGCGCAAGGAGATCGCCAACCTGTTCTCGTTCTACGCGTCCGACTACCCGCAGTACGAGCTGGTCGTCGACAACGACCTGGCGATGCAGAAGGGCGTCTCGGTCGACAAGGCGCTGGAGAGCCTCAACATCCTGATCGGCAGCACCTACGAGCAGGGCTTCATCCTGTTCAACCAGTTCTACAAGGTGTACGTGCAGTCGTGGCCGGAGTTCCGGCGCATGCCCGAGGACCTCGACGCGCTGTTCGTCAAGAACGAGGGCGGGCAGATGGTGCCCTACAGCTCGTTCATGCACATCAAGAAGCAGCAGGGCCTCAACGAGATCACGCGCTACAACCTCTACCCGTCGTCGGCGATCCAGGGTGTGCCGGCGCCCGGCTTCTCCAGCGGTGAGGCCATCAAGGCGATCGAGGAGGTGGCCAAGGAGACGCTGCCCAACGGCTATGGCCTCGGCTGGGAAGGGCTCAGCTGGGACGAGTCGCGGCAGGGCAACGCGTCGCTCTACATCTTCTTCGTCGTCGTCGCGTTCGTCTATCTGGTGCTGGTCGGCCAGTACGAGAGCTTCCTGATCCCGCTGGCGGTGATCCTGTCGCTGCCGATCGGCGTCTTCGGCGCGTTCCTGTTCCTGCAGGCGGTCGGGCTCGCCAACGACGTCTGGGCGCAGCTCGGGTTGATCATGTTGGTGGGCTTGCTGGGCAAGAACGCGATCCTGATCGTCGAGTTCGCGGTGCAGCGCCGCCGCGAAGGGCTGTCGCTGCGCGACGCCGCGGTCGAGGGCGGCAAGACCCGCTTCCGGCCGATCCAGATGACGTCGTTCGCGTTCGTCGCCGGCCTGATCCCGCTGGTCATCGCCACGGGCGCCGGCGCGATCGGCAACCGCACCATCGGCACCGCCGGCGTCGGCGGCATGCTGTTCGGCACGGTGCTCGGCGTGCTGGTGATCCCGGGCCTCTACTACGTGTTCGGCAAGATGTCGGACGGCAAGAAGCTGCTGCGCGACGAGACCGACGAACCGCTCAGCGAGGGCTTCCAGCACGCGGTCAAGAGCCACGGGGCGACGCCATCGGACCACGGCCACGAGCCGCCGCCCGCGTCGCACTGACCGTCCGTGACGGCGATTCCGCGCAGGTCAGAAGTCGACCTGCACGGTCTCGCCGGCGACGACGTCGACGGTCTGCTCCGCGGGTCCGCCGTCGGCGGCGCCGCGCTGCATCGTCTGCAACTGCACCTTCCAGCGCCCGGGCTTGAGACCGTCCAGCGTGCCCTTGCCCTTGCGCAGCATCTGCATGACCGGCGCAGCGGGCTCGTCTTCGTCCTCGTCGTCGCCGACGTAGGTCGCCATCGCCATCGCGAAGCCGGGCGGGTCGGCGACGACGACGCGGACCTTGCCCGCGGCGCCGAGCCGCAGCTCGAACCCGCCCTGGTCCTCGCCGCGCGCGACGACCGCTTCGCCGAACGTCGGCGCGAAGCCCTTGGCGGTGGCGCGCACGCGCAGCGCCGTGTCCGGCGCGACACCCTTCAGCACGAACTGGCCGAACTCGTCGCTCTTGATGGTCGTGCCGCCGAGCGACATGCCTGGCAGGAGCGACTCCGTCACCGAGCCGGCGATGTCGCTGCCGATCGCGCCGACGTCGCCCGCGGTCGGCGCCGGGCCGACGCGGATGCGCGCGCCGGACACCGGGTTGCCGTCGGGTCCCAGCACGACGCCGCGCAGCGTCGATGCGTCCAGCTCGACGTCGAACTCGTTGTCGCCCTGACGCAGCGTCACCGCGACGGTCGTCGGCATCGCGCGGTCGGAGTGGGTGATGCGCAGCCGGTGCTCGCCGGGCGGCAGGTCGGCGATGCGGTAGACGCCGCGTTCGTCGCTCTTGGTGTTGCGCTTGCTGCCGCCGCCGCCGAACTGCGCCAGCATGCCGCCGACCATGTCCTCCACGGCGTCGTCGGCGCCGGCGCCAGGGCCCTCGGCGAACGCCACCTTGGCGCCGGCGAGCGGCGCGCCGTTCTCGCGCACGACGCCGCTCAGCACCGCGGCGGTCGCCTTGGTCAGCGTCACGTTCGCGGTCGCCTGGTCGGCCACGGCGACCTCCGTCCAGGGCTCCTCCTCGGACCCGGCGTCGCCGCCGAGACCGACCGCGCTGTTCCACTGCTGGTTGTCGGAGCCGGCCTCGGGGTTGGCGCGCACGCGCACGCGGCGGCTCGCCGAGCGCATCGCGACGTCGAACAGGCCGTCGCCGCCGGTCGCCAGCCGGAAGCGGTGCTTCCCCGGCACCAGGTGCGCGAAGTGAGCTACGCCGGCCTCGTCGGTCTTCTGCCGGTCGGTGTCGCCGTCGGGTGTGTCGTGCTCGACCGCCACGCCGGCCGCCGGCGCGCCGCCCTCCTCGACCACGGTGACCGCGACCTCACCGCCGACCAGCAGTCGCACGGTAGCTTCCTGGGGCCCGCCGTCGGGAGTCGCGAGCGGCTGCGCGAACGGCGCGTGCTGCTTCGACGCCACCGTCAGCTCGCCGTTGCCGTTCGGCAGGTTGAGCGTGCAGCGGCCCTCGGCGTCCGTCTCTGCGCGGTCGGTGGCGTCGCCCTCGGCCATCGCCGCCAGCCGCGCGAACGGGTTGCTGCCGCGCTCCGCGCCCGTTCCGATGCGCACCCGCGCACCGGCCACGGCCTGCCCGGTGCGGTCGTCGAGCACCAGCACGCGCAGCACCGGCTGCGGCGCCAGGCGAACGACACCGAGGTCGACCACGCCGCGCTGCGGCAACTCGATGCTCTCGCGGCTCCACGGCTGGTAGCCGATCGCCGCGACGTCCAGGTCGAGCTTCTGCTCGTCCTTCGGCCGCAGGTCGTCGAGCACGAGGCGGCCGGCGTCGAGGGCGCGCGACCGGTTGCGCCGGTTCTGCATCGCCATCAGGTCGCCGAGGCCGCCGCCGCCGACCAGCCGGTGCTGCACGATCGCGCGGCGCAGCGGCGCGCCGGTGCTGTCGTCGACCAGCGTCACGGTGACCACGACGCCGGGGTCGTAGCGCAGCTCGACGTCGCGCCGGCCGGGCGCGGCGTCGGCGCGTTCGCTGCACGAACCGAGCGCCGACATCGGGTTCTTCGGATCGACGCGCGAGAGCCACAGCCGGTAGCCGTTGTCGGCGCGCAGGCCGCGCAGCACGAACGAGCCGTCGGCGGCGATGTCGGCCTGCTTCTCACCCATCTGCATGCCGAGCTCCGACATCAGCTCGCTGGCGCCGCCGAACATGCCCATCATGCCCATCGGCGAGGCGTCGACCTTGGGCTTCGCCGAGGCCATCACGACGATGCCGGCGCGTTCGTCGGGAAGGTCCAGCGCGCGGCCGCGGATCTCGGCGCCGCGCGGCATCGTGATCAGCACGTCGAGCAGCTCCTGGCCGGCGGTCAGGGTCAGGCCGTCCTTGCGCGCCGCGGGGTGCTCGTCGTGGTTGGCCCGCAGGCCGAGTTCGCCGGCCGGCACGCTGGCGAGTTCGAAGCGCCCGGCGGCGTCGGTGACCGCGGTCTCGCCGACGCGGGCGCGGTCGAACGACGCCTGCTGCGCGAACGCGAACTCGCCGAACTGCTTCTCGATCGCC
This sequence comes from Planctomycetota bacterium, assembly GCA_020638735.1. Classification (GTDB taxonomy): domain Bacteria; phylum Planctomycetota; class UBA1135; order UBA1135; family UBA2386. The sequence continues at coordinate 111,686 of JACKHZ010000010.1, forward strand.
AACACCATCGTGACCGTCGCGCCCGCGATCGCGGCGCCGTCGGTGTCGACGACGCGGCCGGCGACCACGCCGCCGCGCTCGAGCGTCAGGGTGCCGAGGTCGACGTCCGCGGTCTCCGGGCGCCGCACGTTGCGGTCGAGCACGCGGAAGCCGCGCTGCAGCAGCCGCACGCCGACCATGCGAGTCGTGCCGTGCGCGTTGACGCGGAAGCGACCGTCGGCGTCGGTCGCGAAGCTCGCGCGCTGGTCGCTCCAGCTGCGCGGGTCGACGTCGCCGCCGGGCCCGGCGCGGCCCAACTCCGCCATCGCGTCGATGTCGCCGAAGTCGATCGCCGAGAAGTCGCCGCTGAAGAACATGCCCGGCATGCACACGACCGCGACGTCCGCCATCGGGCGACCCTGGCCGTCGACGACCTGGCCGGTGATCGCCGGCCCGGCGGTGGGCGGCAGCGACGGCGCGGCGGCCGAGCGTTCGCCGTCCGGGCCGCCGGCCGCGCGCGTCAGCGAGGCGTCGGTCGCCGGGGCGGGGCCCTCGGCCGGCGTCGCCGGCGACGCCGCGTTCGCCGGGTCGCGTTCCGGGCCCGGCGGCGGCGCCGGCACGTCGGAGCGGTTGAGCCAGAAGAAGCCTGCGGCGCCGACGAGCAGCAGCAGGAGGAACGCGATGCCGAGGGTGCGTGCGGGTTGCATGGGCTGGGCAGGGGCTGCGGCGGGGCGGGCCAGCGTCGCCGATCGGGGCGCCGACCTGTCGGCCGAGGCGTGCAATGCTACGGGTCGCCTTCGAGAATGCGGTCATGCTCGCGAGGCCGTGGCGGATCCCGTTGCTCCTGGTCTGCGGGGCGCTGCTCGGCGCCTGCGCTGCTGCACCCCAGACCGGCCTGCCGGTCGGGCTGGTGCCCGCCGCGACCCGGCAGGTGCTGCTGGTGACGACCGGCGGCTGGGACGCGACCGACGCGACCGTGCAGCGGCTCGAACGCGCCGGCGGCGGCTGGGCTGCGATCGGCGCGCCGATCCGCGCCACCGTCGGCCGCAGCGGTCTCGGCTGGGGCGTCGGCCTGCATCGCGACGGCCGCGGCCCGCAGAAGTACGAAGGCGACGGGCGCGCCCCGGCCGGCATGTTCGAGCTCGGCACCGCGTTCGGCTACACGGCGACGGCGCCCGACGGCGTTCGCGTGCCGTGGCGCGGCACCGACGCGCGCGACTACTTCGTCGATGACGCCTCGTCCCCCGACTACAACCAGTGGCGGCGCATCGGCGAAGACGAACCCAACGACCCGCGCGCGCACTGGAACAGCTGCGAGGAGCTGCGTCGCTCGGACCATCAGTACGAGCTGGCGATGGTCGTCGCGCACAACGCCGGCTGCGTGCCGGGGCGCGGCAGCGCGATCTTCCTGCACGTCTGGCGGGAGCCCGGGTCGGCGACCAGCGGCTGCACGGCCATGGACCGCGAGGACCTGCTGGCGGTGCTGCGGTGGCTCGATCCGGCGGCGCAGCCGCTGCTGGTGCAGGCGCCGGCGCGCGTGCTGCCGTCGATGCGGCCGGCCAGCGGCGGCTGACATGGGCGGGCACGATCAGCTGCGCGTGCGGCTCGACGCCTCTGCGACGGGACGCGTGCTGCTCGACTGGCTGCCCGAACGCTTCCGCTACCTGGACCGCGACGGCTGGGCGGCGCAGCTGCGCGACGGACGCGTCCGGCTCGGCGGCGCGGTGGCCGACGGCGGCGAGGTGCTGCACGGTGGTGACGAGCTGGTGTTCGTGCCGGCGGCGGCCGCCGACCGCGTCGAGCCCGTGCCGGTGTTGTTCGTCGACGACGCGTTGGTGGTGGTCGACAAGCCGGCCCACACCGTCGTGCAGCGCGCCAGCGCGTTCCCTGGCCGCACCTTCGTCGCGACGCTGAGTCGCGGTTTCCCGCCGCGCGACCTCGAGATGCTGGAGCCGGCGCACCGGCTCGACCGCGAGACCAGCGGCGTGCTGGTGCTGGCGCGCTCGCGCGCGGCGTTCGCGGCGCTGCAGCGGGCGTTCGCCGGCGGGGACGTGCAGAAGCGCTACGTCGCGGTCGCGCGCGGGGTGTTCGGGCCCGACGAAGTGGTGGTGCGCTCGGCGATCGGTCCGGCGGCGGGCAGCGTCGTTCGGGCGCGGCGCGCCGTGGTCGCGCACGGGGCCTCCGGTGCCCGCGCGGCGGAGACGGCGTTCGCCGTGCTCGAGCGGCTCGCGAACGCCACCGTCGTCGCGGCCACGCCGCGCACCGGCCGCACGCACCAGCTGCGCGTGCACCTCGAGCACCTCGGCCACCCGCTGGTCGGCGACGTGCTCTACGGTCACGACGACGCGCGCTACCTGGAGTTCGTCGAGGCGCAGAAGCGCGGCGGGCCGGCGCGGCGGCCGGGCGACGACGCCGTCGCGCGCCAGCTGCTGCACGCCGAGTCGCTGGCGTTCGCCCATCCGCTCACCGGTGAACCGCTTCACATGACGGCGCCGTGGCCGGCCGAACTGCGCGAGTACGTGGCGCGCCATCGCGGTGGGTGATCCGATGGCCGGATGGACTTCCTCGCGGACCATCCGCTGCTCGGCATGTCGTTCGTGTTCCTGGCGCGCGTCTGCGACGTGTCGCTCGGCACGCTGCGCACGATCCTCGTGTTCCGCGCCTACCGGGTGCGCAGCGCGGTGATCGGCTTCTTCGAGTCACTGATCTGGTTGACCGCGGCGGGCATGGTGCTGCGCAACATGACCGGCTGGCACATGGCGCTCGGCTACGCCGCGGGCTACGCGACCGGCAACTACGTCGGCATCTGGCTCGAGTCGAAGCTGGCGATGGGCATGGAGCTCGTGCGCGTGATCTCGACTGCGCCCGACGTGGCGATGGCGGCGCAGCTGCGCGACGGCCAGTTCTCGGTGGTCGAGTTGGATGGTCGCGGTGACGACGGCAACCCGATCGAGGTGCTGTTCGTCGTCGAGCAGCGGCGTCGGCTGCCGAAGCTGATCCAGCGCATCGAGAGCACGGACCCGTCGGCGATCTACACCATCACCGACGTCAAGGTGCACCGCTCGAGCACGGCGTCGAGCCTGGGTGTGCGCAGGATGTTCGGCGGCAGGAAGTGAGCGCGTCGCGCGGCGGTCACTTCTTCGGCTTGCCGCCGCCGGCCAGGAACGCGCCGAGACAGCCCATCAACGTGCCGAACATGACCGTGAGACAAGGCCAGAACGTGTATTGCGGCATGCTCAGGAACAGGAACGGATCGGCGTCGGGCGGCTGCACCAGCCCGTCGGGCAGCTTCACGTAGTGCGTGTTCCAATCGTACTGCAGCGCCAACCATGTCACCGCGACGACCGGCAAGCGCGCGAGCACGGCGTAGACGAGCATCAGCACGCCGAGGCGCGGGAACGCCGCGATCGAGACCAGCGCGCCGAGCACCATCGCGCCGGCGAAGTACGCGACGCCCACGACTTCGCCCGGGTGCTCCTTGTCGGGGAACGTGACCAGCCCGGCCGCCTTGGCGCCGAAGATGCCGCCGAACGCGACCATCAGCGCGATGGCGCTGATCAGCAGCGCGCGGCCCTTGTTGCCGGTGCCCTGGCCGGACCGCTGCAGGCGGAATCCGAACCAGAGGCCGAAGACGAAGATCAGCCAGCCGATGCCGATCATCGCGTTGTCGCCGCCGGCCTTGGGCTCGCCGAACAGCGTCGGGCTCCACTCGTAGAGTTCGCCGAGCAGGCGGGCGATCGTGACCATGAGCGTGATCGCGGCGGGGACGAGCACGAGGGAGAACGGCGAGGGGCGCTTGTCGGCCATCGGCACAAGCCTACGCGCCGCCATACCCGGTTCGCTATGTTCCGTCGCCCGTGACGACGAAGGCCACCGTTCCACCCTGGCAGGCGTTCACCCAGGTCGGTGTGCTGGCGGCGGTGCTGCTCTACGGGCTGGTGCTGCGACCGCTGGCGCTCGACCAGCAGCCGCTGCCGCTCGAGGTGCTGTTCCCGCTGGTCGCGGCGTTCGTCGTCGCGCAGCTGCGTCTCGCGGGGCGGTCGTGGCAGGAGATCGAACGGGGCATCGTGCAGCGCATGGCGCACGGCGTGCCCGGCTTCTTCGTGCTGTTCGCGGTCGGCATCCTGATCGGCAGCTGGATCGCCTGCGGCACGATCCCGATGCTCGTGCACGTCGGCGTGCGGCTGATCGACCCGCGCTGGCTCTACCTGCTGGCGTTCGTCGTGCCGGCGGTGTTCTCGACGCTGACCGGCACGTCGTGGGGTTCGGCCGGCACGGTCGGCGTCGTCATCATGGGCGTCGCAGGTTCCGTCGGCGGCGACCTCGGCGTGACGGCCGGCGCGGTGATCGGCGGCGCCTACTTCGGCGACAAGCTCTCGCCGCTGTCCGACACCACCAACATGGCGGCGCTCGGCGCGGACGTGCCGCTGTTCGACCACGTGCGCTCGATGCTGTGGACGACGGTGCCGTCGGCGCTGATCGCGGTCGTGGTGTTCACGACGGTCGGGCTCGTCTCACCGCCCGCCGGCAGCGGCGCCGTGGCCGGCACGGCGGAGTTCCTGGCGGGGCTCGAGCGGCTGTTCACCTTCCATTGGTCGCTGCTGTTGCCGCCGCTGGTCGTGCTGATCGGTTCGCTGCGACGCGCGCCGGCGATCCCGGTGCTCGGGCTCGGCATCCTGCTCGCCGCGGTGCTGGCGGTGTTCGTGCAGGGCTTCGACCTCGACGCCGTCGGCGCGGCGCTGACCAACGGCTTCCGGCTCGACCTGTTGCCGGCCGCCGGCGAAGTGCCCGACGCCGTGCGCACGCTGGTCGAACGCGGCGGGCTCTACTCGATGAGCCAGGCGGTGTTCGTCGCCTTCCTGGTGTTCTTCTGCGTGGGTGCGATGGACTGCATCGAAGCGCTGCCGACCGTCGTCGACGCGTTGTTCCGCTTCGTGCGAGGGCCTGCGGCCAACGTGCTGGCGGCGCTGCTGGCCGCGCTGCTGACCAACGCGCTGACGTGCAACCAGTACGCGACGAGCTTCATCGTCGGCGACGCGTTCCGCCGGAGGTTCGACGGGCTCGGCGTGCCGCGGCGCGTGCTGTCGCGCTCGATCGAAGACACCGGCACGATGATCGAGTCGCTGGTGCCGTGGCACCCGACCGCGCTGTTCATGGTCGCGACCCTCGGCGTGGGGGTCGCGGACTATTGGCGCTGGCAGGTGCTGACGCTGGCAAACCTCGTGGTCGCGCCGTTGCTCGCGCTGACCGGCGTCGGCTGCGGCTACCCGCGCCGGCGGTGAAAGGAGAGAAATGGACGGTGCCGCACAGGGGGCGATGCACGGCACCGTCCGGGTCGGCGACGCGCGGCAGGCTCAGAGCTGCAGCGCGCCTCCTTCGGTGAAGCTCAGCCCGAGCGGGCTCGCACTGCCGATGTCGGCGACGGCGAATTGGAAGTAGGAGTTGGAGCCCGACAGCGCCGGGTTGTTGGGGATGCCGAACGGCACCGTCACCAGGCCGGACGGGTCGGTCACGAACGCCACCATCGCGTCGGGCGTGGTCAGCAGGTCGCAGCCGCCGCCGAGCGGCACGGCGACCGACTGCACGCCGCCGGCCAGCACCGCGATGCTGATCGGGGGCGCCTGCGACAGCTCGAAGGCGAAGTTCGGCGAGCCCAGCGCCGCGGTGCCGCTGCTGCCGAGCGCCGGCGCCAGTCCGCCGGTGCCCGCGCAGCCATGGCCGTAGAGGGCGAAGCTCGTCGACTCGTAGGCGCCGGCGTCGGGGTTGGCGTCGCGCAGGCGGCCGGCGAAGTCGTCGGTGACCCACGTCGACGTGTTGACGGCGACGCCGACGATCGGGCTGGTCGGGGCCGGGCGCAGATCCGGCGGCGAGCCGAACGGGTCGTTGAGCTGCGGGTCGGCCTCGAGCGACGCGGCGTCCTGCGCGGTCGCCAGCTGCCAGTCGGCGAGCGTCGGGTACGGGGTGCCGCTGCTGGAGGCGTCGAGGCGACCGACGTTGCCGCCGAGGCAGTGGAAGACGTTGCCGTCGCTCGACAGGTTGGTCACCGAGCCGATCACCGCGCGCACGATCGCCGTGCCGCCGACGATCTCGAAGATGTTGCCATAGATGTAGTTCTGGGCCGCTGCGGTGCTGCCCGACGAGATGCAGCAGGCGTTGGCCGGCAGCACCATCGCGAACGTGTTGTGCAAGATCCGGTTGTTGTAGTTGCTGACGTCCGCCTTGATCGCCGCCTGACCGATCCCGCTGCTGGTCGTCGCGTGCAACGTGCCGACGAACAGGTTGTCGTAGATCGTGTCGAGCGTGGTGTTGTTGTTGATCAGGTAGAGCCCGTAGTCGCCGCCGTTGCAGTCGATGACGTTGTGGTGGATCTCCCAGTTGCCGCCATTGCTCAGGTAGATGCCATAGCTGGTGCGGTTCGTGTAGGAGGCGAGCGTGATGGTGTTGTGGTGCACGCGCCACCCAATCTGGCCGGTCTGGTTCTCGCTGAGGATCACCAGGTGGCGGTACTCACCGGCGGCCGTGCTGCGGTGCTCGCCGGCGAAGTAGCAGTTGCGGATCTCCATGTCCTCGACCCACGTCGTGCCGGAGATCGCGTGGCCGGGCGCGCCGACGAACCAGATGCCGTCGAAGATCACCGAGCGGTTGTGTTGGAACGCCACGCCGAGCATCGCGAAGGTGTCGCCGCCCGCGCCGTGGATGGTCACCGAACCCGCCTGCAGCGGCTGGAAGGTGATGGTGTTGGTCGACGAGGCGCCGCTGATCGGCGGGAACAGCACCGACTCGGTATAGGCGCCGGGCGCGACGAAGACCTCGACCGGGCCGTTGACGCCGTTGACGAACAGCGCGTTGACGGCCTCGGTGAACGACGCGAACGCGCCGGGCGTGCCCGGGTCGACCAGATAGGTGCCTGACATCTGCGCCGGGGTGACGGCGGCGAGCAGGCCTGCAGAGACGGAGAGCAGAAGGTGCTTCATGGCAGGTTGGGGGGCGGGGAAGGATGCAAGGGTGTCAGCGGTCGAGGCGCCGCGCGGCTTCGTCGGCGGCGCGGCTCCGGTCGAGCTCGGAGGTGTCGCCGGTGGCGCGGCGCAGGGCGTGGTCCACGGCGGCGCGCACCGCCGGGTCGGCGTCCTCGCGCGCCGCGGTGAGCGCCGCGACCACCGCGCCGGCTCCGCCGTCGCGATGGAGGTCGTCGCTCCACTGCAGCAGGGTCAGCGCGGCGATGCGGCGCGAAGTCACGTCGTCGGCGCGCAGCGCCTCGGTCACGGCGGGCAGCGCCGCCGTGCCGAGCGCGCGCAGCGCGGCAGGCGCCTTGGCCTGCTGCACCGGGCCGGCGGTCGCCGCGTCGGCGACGATGCGCCGTGCGGTGGCGATCGCTTCGGGGCTCGCCTCGAGCGGGGCTGCGTCTTGCCGTTGCTCAGCCGCCGCGGCATTCGACCGTTCCGGCGCAGTCCCGGTCGCAGGTTGCGCGGCTGGCGCGCGCGCTGCCGGGGTGGACTGCACGCCTTTCGGCGACGACGGGGCCGACTCGCTGCCGCAGGCGACGAGAACGCCTGCGAGCAACCAGCATGGGTTGGAGCGCATGGACGGGCGACGATAGCGCTCGTCGCGCGAGCGAGGCCGCCGCCCGGCGTGTCGTTTGTGTCGCGGTCGGCGACAGTCGGCGCGTGGTGCTGGGCCGCGCGCCCGAGCGGCCGGTGGCATGGGCCGAACGGACCACCCGCGCGGCCGTCGGTCCGCCCAGCCGCGCGCGGTGATCGTCGAGAACCTCGACGCCCGCGGATTCCCGTCGCGGGATCGAGCAGCCGCTAAAGCGACCGCGCCCAACGTCCATCATCGAAGAAGCGCACCCTCAGGTCTGCAGCACGGAAGCCGGCAAGCATGGACATCTTCAGCCCACTCGGCCTCGCTCTCGCCGTCATCGGCGTGATCGGCGGCATGATCATGGAAGGCGGTCACCCTGGCGAACTGGTCCAGGTGACGGCGTTCATGATCGTCATCATCGGTTCGCTCGGCGCGACGCTGGTCGCGACGCTGCCGTCGGACCTCGGCAACGCGATCGCCTCGCTCAAGCGGTTCTTCTTGCCCGGCAAGTACGATTTCCACGGGCTGATGGAGAAGATCCTCGAGCTCGCCAACCTGGCGCGCCGCGAAGGTCTGCTCGCGCTCGAGACCTACGCCAACAGCGGCCAGGGCGACCCGTTCCTCGTCAAGTGCCTGACGCTCGCGATCGACGGCAGCTCGGCCGAGGCGATCCGCGAGACGGTCGAGATCGACATGCACATCGCCGAGGAGGACCAGAAGGCGGGCATGAAGTTCTGGGAGACCTGGGGCGCGCTCGCGCCGACGGTCGGCGTGCTCGGCGCGGTGCTCGGTCTGATGCACGTGATGAGCGTGCTCGACCAGCCGGCGTTGATCGGCCCTGGCATCGCCGTGGCGTTCGTCGCGACGGTCTACGGCGTCGGCTTCGCCAACATCGTCTGCCTGCCGATGTCGTTCAAGCTCAAGCGCCACGTCGAGCACGACCAGCTGCTCAAGTCGATGGTGCTCGAGGGCGTCGTCGGCATCCAGTCCGGCGTCGCGCCGGGGGCGCTGCGCAGCAAGTTGAAGGTGTTCGCCGGCGCGCACGGCGGCGGTGACAAGAAGCACTGATCCGTTTGCCGATGAGGAGCGCGCGCCGCTGACGGCGCACCGAGGTCGCGATGGGGAAGAAGCACAAGCACGAAGAGCACGTCAACCACGAGCGATGGGTCATCTCGTTCGCGGACATGATGACGCTGCTGTTCGCGCTGTTCGTCGTGCTCTACGCGATGGGCGTGCAGGACCTCGAGAAGCTGAAGAAGCTCAAGAAGTCGATCCAGTTCGCCTTCAACATCGCGGGCAGCGGCAAGACCCAGGACGCCGGCATCTTCGAGCAGCAGTCGGGCGCCGGCGACGTGGCGATGCCGGCGCCGCTCCTCAACGCGCAGGAGGGCGCGATGAAGGAGTTCATGAAGGACGTGCTCGCCGACTACGAGGAGATGAACGGCAAGTCGCTCGACATCGTGCAGACCGACGACACGATCTCGCTGACGGCGCCGCTGTCGGACTTCTTCGCCGCGGGCAAGACCTACCCGGTCAAGCGCGAGGTGCTCGGCTGGTTCGATCGCACGGTCGACGCATCGCTCAGCTTCTCGTCGACGATCCGCATCACCATCAAGACACCGAAGGTGCCGATCGGTCGTGATTCCACCGGGCGCGTGCTGACGTCCGAGGACCTTTGCCTGGAGCGGTTGAAGACGCTCGGTCGCGTGGTCGCGAACAATCCGCAGGTGCGCGACGGCATGGTCGCGCACGAGTGGAGCGTCGTGCCCGACAAGCCCGGCGGTGCCGGCTCGTGGGAGGACCAGGCGGTGGTCGTGGTGTCGTTCTCCAACACGCGCGCCGAGAACCGGTAGAGCGACGGCGGCGCGCGGCGCGCCGCCCGAGCACGAAGGTCGCGGTCGCCGCGAAGGCCCGGGGGCGCGTCAGCCGTCGGCCAGCATGCGCGCCAGGATCGTGCGCTGGATCATCGAGGTGCCCTCGTAGATGCGCAGCGCCTGGATGTCGCGCCACAGCCGCTCGACCGGGAACTCCGAGCTGTAGCCGCGCGCGCCGTGCAGCATGACCGCCTGTTCGGTGGCGCGCGCTGCGGCCTCGGTGGCGTAGAGCTTGGCCATCGCCACGTCGGCGTGCGTCTCGCTGCCGTCGGCGCGGCGCCGCGCGCAGCGGTGCACCAGCGCGCGGCTCGCGCACAGCTCGGTCAGCATGTCGGCGAGCCGTTCCTGCACCATCTGGAACTTCGCCAGCGGCTGGCCGAACTGCTGCCGCCCGGTGGTGAACGCCACCGCCGCGGCGAGCGCCGCGCGGTGGATGCCGACCGCGCCGGCGGCGACCGACAGGCGGCCGGCGGCGAGCCCGTTGAGCGCGATGCCGAAGCCCTTGCCGATCGGTCCGACCACTGCGTCGTCGCCGACGCGCAGACCGTCGATCGTGATCACGGCGTGGTCGCTGCCGCGGTGGCCGAGCTCGACGCCCGGCATCGGCGTGCGGGTGACGCCGGCGGCCGGCAGCTCGACCAGGAACGCGGTGATGCCCTTGCCGCCGAGCGCCGGGTCGACGGTCGCGAACAGCAGCATGACGTCGGCGACGCCGCCGTTGGTGATCCAGTGCTTCTGGCCGCGCAGCACCCAGCCGCCGTCGCGGTGGCGCTCGGCGCGCGTCTGCAGCGACGCGACGTCGCTGCCGGCCTCGGGCTCCGTCAGGCCGAAGCAGCCGATCGCCGCGCCGCGCATCAGCGGGCCGAGCCAGCGCGCGCGCTGCGCGTCGTCGCCGTTCTTGAACAGGCACTGCGTGACCAGCCCGGTCTGCACGGCGCAGAAGCCGCGCGCGTTGCCGCAGACCGCGCCGAGCTCCTCGTGCGCGATCGCCAGCCGCAGCGGCGACCAGCCGGCGCCGCCGGCGGCGGTCGGCAGCGGCCCGCCCAGGATGCCCTCGGCGGCGAGCTCGTCGACCATCGCGCGGCGGAACGCGCGCTGCTCGTCGATCGCGCGCGCGTGCGGCGCGAGCTTCGCCTCGGCGAACGCGCGGATCCGCCGCGCGAACGCGCGGTCGTCGTCGGCGAGGTCACTGCCGACCAGGTCACTGTCCGGCAGCCAGAGCGGGGTCGTGTCGGCCGTGCTCATCGGCCCTGGAACCTCGGTTCGCGCTTCTCCATCCACGCGTTGTAGAACTCGCGGTGGTCGTGCGCGCGCAGCAGCAGCGCCTGCGCCTGGGCCTCCTGCTCGATGCCGGCCTCGAGGTCCATCGCCCACTCGTTCCAGACCATCTTCTTGGTCATGCCGATCGCCAGGCCCGGCCCGTGCGCGAGCCGCAACGCGATCGCCATCGCGTCGTCGAGCACCTCCTCGGGCGGTACGACCTTGTTGGCGAGGCCGATGCGCAGGCACTCGTCGGCCGGGATCTTGTCGCCGAGCATCAGGTGCTCCATCGCGCGGCCGGTGCCGATGACCTTGGGCAGCAGCCACGCCGCGCCCATGTCGGCGCCGGTCAGGCCGACCTTGGTGAACAGGAAGGCGAACTTGGCCTCGGTCGACATGACCCGCAGGTCGCTGGCCAGCGCCAGCACCGCGCCGGCGCCGGCGGCGACGCCGTTGATCGCGGCGATGATCGGCTTGTCGAGGCGCAGCATGTTGCGCACCACGGCGCCGGTCATGCGCGTGAACTCGAGCGTGCCGTCGAGCTCGGTCTCGAGCAGCGGGCCGATGATCTCGTCGACGCTGCCGCCGCTGCAGAAGCCGCGGCCCTTGCCGGTCATCACCACGACCTTGACCGAGTCGTCGGTGCGCAGGTCGCGGAACAGCCGCTCGAGCTGGCCGTAGATCGCGAACGTCAGCGAGTTGAGCTGCTCCGGGCGGTCGAACGTGAGCACCGCGACGCCGTCGTCGCCGCGCTCGAAGCGGAAGTCGTATTCGCTCATGGTCGGGAGGGTGGGGGTGCGCGGCGCGGGCGACGTCGCGTCAGTCGACGAACGCCGGCGGATCGCGGTCGAGATCGTAGACACAACCGCTCGGCCGGTCGCGCAGCAACGTGGCCACCGCCGCGGCGACCTCGTGCGGATCGTGCATGCGGCCGATGCGGTTCTGCGCGGCCATGCGCTGGAACGCCTCTTCGGCGGTGCTGCGGCCCATCGCCGCGACGGCCTCGGCCGCGCGGCGCGTGATCGCGGTGTCGACGAAGCCCGGGCAGACCGCGTAGACCTGCACGTTCTTCGGCGCGAGCTCGGCGTGCAGCGCGCGCGCCAGGCCGACCATGCCGTGCTTGGCGGCGGTGTAGGCGGACGTGAACGGGTAGCCGCGCAGACCGGCGGTCGACGCGAGGTGCACCAGGCAGCCGCGTGCGCGCTTCTTCATCTGCGGCGCGGCGGCGCGGGCGAACGCGAACGGCACGCCGACGTGCAGGTCGAAGGTCTCGCGCAGCGTCTCGGGCGTCGTGTTCTCGATCTTGTCGGCCGGCGCGGTGCCGGCGTTGCTGACGATCACGTCGGGCGAGCCGAAGTGCTGCTCGGCGGTGGCGAGCACGTGCTCGACCGCGCCGGGCAACCGCAGGTCGACCGGCGCCGTCGCGACTTCTGCCCCGCGCGCCTCCAATTCGCCGGCGACGTCCAAGAGCGCGGCCCCGTCGCGGGCCGTCAGCACCAGCCGGTGCCCGGCCGCGGCCAGCGCGTGGGCGATCGCGCGGCCGATGCCGCGGCTGCTGCCGGTGACGATGGTGACGGAACGCGGGGCGGCCTCGGCCATCCGGTCATGCTGCCCGCGGCGTGACTTCGCGCAACCTCGATGTCACGGACGGTCGGGTTCGCGGATTCTCGTTCATGTTCTGACGGATTGGTCGCCGATACGGCGCTCCAGGAAGGGAAGCAGGGAGTCGAGTTTGCGGACGACCCCGGAAGGGCCCGGTGGGGACCGGGCCCTTCTCATTTTCTCCACCTCGTCTCGCAGCTCCCCGCGCCCGGCCGATCGGGCTCGAGTCCGACGCCTCCATCTGCCGATGGCATGGAGGTCAGGAGGACCGGATCGATGTCGAAGCTGCGCTCGTTCGTCTCAGCCCAATGGATCGTGTTGGCGTTGGGAGCATCGCTGGCTGCCCAGCAGACCGCGACCCTGCCACCGGTCTGCCGGACCCTGCCCGGGAACGCCGCGGTCTCGATGCCGCTGCGCTGGAGCCAGGGGACCCTGCAGGTGTTCGTGGACTCGCCGCTGCTGCCGAGCGGCTTCGTCGGGCACACGATCACCGGGCTGCGGCTCCGGCGCTCGACCCTGCCGGGCGACGTGGCCTACCCGGCGATGACCCGCACGGTCACCGTGCGCGGCGCCTTCCAGGGCGCTCTCGCGGCGGAGATGATCGGCAGCGTGACCCAGAACCGTCCCGCCGGCTGCCAGGTGCTGTTCGGGCCAGCCCAGGTGACGGTGGCTGCGACTCCTGCTCCGGGATCCACGACGACGGTCGGGGACGAGTTCGTGCAGATCCAGTTCTCGACCCCGCTGCCGGTCACGGCCGGCACCCTGTTCCTCGAGTTCGAGACCTCCGATGGGCCGCTGCAGGTCGAGGCCGGACAGTGGGTGGACGCGGTCTGGTTCGAGGACGGCGCCGACGATGGCTACGTCGTGCCGGTCGGCGACGGGGGGTGCACCAGCCTGTCGCAGCCGACGCGGCTCTCCTGGACCGCCGACCACGGGCCGGTACACGGCACCGACGCCGCGCTGCGCCTGACCGGCGCGCCGGCGGGCGGACTGGCGGTGGCGTGGGTCGGCCTCAGCCCGGAGACACGCGGACCAGGTGCTGGCTACCTGGGTTATGGCGGTTCGCTGACGCTGATCGACCCGGCGATGGCCGGCTGCCACCAGTGGGCTCCGCTGGACGTCCTGTGGTTCGGAACGGCCGACGGCGCTGGCACCTTCGCGACGACCTTCGCCATCCCGGGCACCGCGCCCAACGGCATCCGGCTGGCGGTGCAGGCGGGCTGGGTCGACCTGTCGCGGGCCGTGTTGCCGCTGTCGTTGAGCAACGGCCTGCAGCTGGTCTGCAACTCCGCTGGCGTCGGCAACCGCTGCAACAGCCTGTTCTTCCCGGCCACCGTCCAGTCGTCGCCGTGGGCGCCCTTCGTCGGGCAGATGCCGGTCGTGATCCTGGAATACCAGTAGCCTCTTGCGTCGGTCCGGCCCGGCGCTACCTTGCTCGGCCCTCCCAACGCAGCCATGGCCAAGCCCAAGAAGAAGAAAGAAGTCGTGTTCCTCGTCTGCGAGGAGTCCGGCGATCGCAACTACACCCTGCTCAAGAAGCCGGGAACGCCGAAGCTCGAGCTGAGCAAGTACTGCCCGCGCCTGCGTCGGCACACGAAGCACATCGAGAAGAAGAAGTAGGGGCACATCGAGAAGAAGAAGCAGGGCCTCGGCCCTCTCTTCGGCGAGGTGCTCTGCTCGGGGCGTCCTCTTCCGGGGGCCTTGCCATGCGGGTTCCTTCTCGGCGCGGTGCCCCTCACGGGGGGCCGCTCGGCAGTGGGGCGTTCAGCGACCCAGTGCAGACATGGCTCCACCCGGCAGGCTTCGCGCCACCAACTCTTCGAGCATGCGCCGGCCCGACGATGGAAGCGGCATGGCCGCCAACCGCCCGGCGAGCCGTGCGACCACGTTGACGTCGACCGCCTCCAGGTTCTGCAGGGCCAGCACGATCGCGGTCAGACGCGCGGGCTCGGCCGCGACCTCCGGATCGTCGAGCAGCTGCGCGAGTGCCCGCTCTGCCTGAGCCGGGGTGCCCCGCACCGTGAACACGAACGCCGCCTGGAGCCGCACGTCGGGCGAAGGATCGTCGGCCAGCGCCGTCGCGGCGAGCTCGAGCCCGGGCCCCTCGGGCAGCATGCCGAGCCCCATCACCAGGTCGCAGCGCAGCGCTGGCATGGTGTCGCTGGCCAGGTGCAGGCGGTAGGCGTCGGCGACGGCCTCCGGCGCGCGCAGCCCCAGGCCGAGGCAGTCGCCGCGCGCGTTGTCGAGCAGCGGGTGTAGTTCGCGCAGCACGCCGAGCGCGACCTGTGGCTCGAGCTCTGCGGCCGCCATCTGCGCGAGCTGGCCGGCGAGCTCGCGATCGCCGCGTTCGCGAAGGCGCGTCAGCACCAGCGGGCGGAACCGGGGGTCGGCGAGCAGGTGACGGCACGCGACCAGCGCCTGGCTGGGATCCGTGGTCTCGAGCAGCACGACGGCGAGGCGCAGCAGCTCGTCCGAGCTGCGCTGCCCGCTGTGCTGGAGGTTGTCCCACAGCGTGCGCAGCAGGTGGGTCGCGACCGCGCGGGGGAACCGTTCTTCGCCGGCCAGCTGCACCAGCTGCAACACGGCCGGCTCGTGCGGCAGGCGCAGGTACTGGTGCCCGTCGAGGTCCGCATCGACGACCTCCGCCAAGGTCGTGTGCACGGGCGCGGCGTCCAGCGCGGCCTGCGTCAGCGCGTCGACGCGATCGTAGGTCGCCGCGGCGAGCGCCACCTCGTAGCGCCGCTGCAGGTCGGCGGCGAGCAGCATCTGCAGCACGATGCGGTGGGCCTCGTCGATCGTGCTCGCGTCGTCTCCGGCGGCCCCGGCGAAGGGGGCCAGCAGCGTCGTCAGCAGCGCGAGGCTGCGTTCGCCGGTGTCCTCGAACTGCTCCAGCACGCGGGCGAACAGCGCCCGGGCCGCGCCGTCGCTGTCGCGGGCCGCCTCGATCTCGTCCTGTTGCGCCAACACCGCGGTGGCCGTCGCCAGCTCGCACAGCCGCTCGATCGCGGCCTCGAACACCAGCGGTTCGTCGGCAGCCGCAGGCGAAGGCGGCGCGGCCACGGGCGGCGCCGCGACGCGGTCCGGCGTGCCGGCGACGGACGTCGCGGCGGCGGCCGGCGCGATCGCGCCCGCTGGCATCGGCGGCGCTCCGGTCGGCGTCGGGGCGACCTCGCCGGGGCGCCACAGCGCGGCGCCGGCCGCTGCCAGCAACAGCACCGCGGCGGTGATCGTGATCGGGGAACGGCCGGCGCGCCTCGGCGCCGGGACTGCGGAATCGGTTCGTTGCATCGTCGTCTCCTGTCGGCGCGCTCGCGCCGTCCCTGCTGTGCACGACCGGGGGGCGCCGCGGCGGCGCCTCCCCGGGCTTCTTCCCCCTGCGGTCGGCTACGACATGCAGTCGACGGTCTTGCGGCGGTGGTGCACGCCGCCGTTGGTGGTGCGGGTGTGCACGCACTTGCTGCCGATCGGGATGAAGATCACCCAGTCCCGCTCGCAGGTGAAGCTGAGCAGCAGATCGCAGACGACGTCGGTGTCGACCACCTTGGTCGCCGCGGTCGTCGGCTCGGCGATCTCGTGCTCCGGCGTGTACAGCGCCAGCAGCGGGCAGCCCTTGGTGCCGGTGTCGAACGTCAGGCCGGGCGCACGGAACTGGATGCCGCCGCAGTCCATGAACAGCTGGTAGTCGATCGACGCGGGGATCGTGCGGGCGCGCTCGTGAGCGCACGACTGCGCGGTGAGCGCGCCGGCGAGCAGCGCCGACAGGAACGGAACGAGCAACCTCGGCTTCATCGGTCTTCCTCCGCGGACCAGGTAGAGCCTCTGCGGCCGGCGCCGTCGCGGGTCCGCACGCCACGTCGCCAGAGGGACAGTGGTGCGGAGCGCGCAGCGGTCACACGTCGACTGCGGAAAATCGTCGGCTCAGGTCGGCGCGCGCAGCTCGTCCCACGCGGCGCGGATGCCCCGATCGACCGGCCCGGCGCGCCAGCCGAGCTCGCGCCCGGCCTTGTCGCTGGAGAACCAGAGGAACTTCGCGCCGAGGCGCAGCACCTCGCTGGTCAGCGGCGGCCGGCTGCCGAACATGCGTTCCTTCTGCGCCAGCGCTGCGGCGGCGACTCGCATCAGCCAGCGCGGCACGGTGCGCTTCGGCGCCGCTCCGCCGACGACCTGCGCGACGCGCGCCAGCAGCTCGCGCCCGGTCAGGTTCTCGCCGCCGAGCAGGTAGCGCTCGCCGCTGCGGCCGCGGGCCAGCGCGGCCAGCATTCCGTGGCAGACGTCGTCGACGGCGGCGACGTTGAGTCCGCCGCACGGCGCGAAGCGCACGCGGCCGGCGAACACCGCGCCGAGCAGCGAGTCGTCGCCCTTGCGCCGATCGCCCGGGCCGTACATCGACGGCGGGTTGACGATCACCGCGTCGAGGCCGCGGCGCACCTCGTCGAGCACGCGCTGCTCGGCGGCGAACTTGCTGTCGCAGTAGCCGCAGCCGAGCGGCCCGAAGTTGTACGGCGAGGACTCGTCCAGCAGCGTGCGGTCGTCGCTGTAGCCGATCGCGGAGATGGTCGACACGTGCAGGAAGCGCCGCACACCGTGCTCGCGCGCGATCGCCGCCAGTCGCGCCGTGCCGGCCTCGTTGACCGCGAACGAACGCGCGCGGTCCTCCGGGCGGAACGACACCAGCGCCGCCAGGTGGGCGACGACGTCGGCGCCGCTGCAGCCCGCGCGCAGCGCCGCCTCGTCGTCGAGGCTGCCGACCACCGGTTCGTGCTCGAGGCCGGTGAACTGCGGCAGTCGCCGTTCGTCGCGCACCAGCAGCCGCAGGCGGTACGACGGCGCGAGCATCGGCACGAACGCCCGGGCGAGGAAGCCGCTGGCGCCGGTGACGAAGCAGATGGGGGGCACGGCGGCACGATAGGCGCAGGGCGCGGTGCGGCGGAAGCGCGCGCCGGCCATGGTCGCGCCCATGCGCGCGGTCCGCCCGTGCGGAGGCAGGGTCGTCGTCGCCACGAGCCCCTCGTTCGCTGTGCCCGGGGGACGCTGCGCTGCGGCGGGGCTGCAATCCGTGGTTGCACCACCTGGGTGGTGCCGACGCCGGCGTCGCGCCGGCGACTGGCGCACTGGTCCGTCGCGCCGTTGACAGCGACGATCCTGGCCTGACGCTGTCGAACCAGGGGGAAACCCCCGCGCGGACGGGGGCATTGGAGGCCGATGGTCCCCGCGATGGCCATGACTCCTGTGCATTCGATCCTGTCGATCGCCACCGTCGCCACGACCGACGCGCGCACCGCCGCCGACGGGATCTACCGACAGCTCGGCCCCGGGCCGCACGCCGCGGTCCTGGTGTTCGCCACGCCGCGCGTCGACCGGCGCGACCTGGCCGCCGCGCTGCAGCAGTTCTTTCCGGGTGTGCCCGTGATCGGTGCGACGACCGCCGGGGAGATCGGCGGCGGCGGCCTGCGCGACGGCTGTGTCGTCGCCACCTCGCTGCCGAGCGAGCACTTCCGCGTCGTCGTGGAGGTGGTCGAGGACCTGCGCACTGCGGTGGTCGAGCAGGGGCGCGCTGCCGCGCAGACGGCGATGCGACGACTGGCGGCCGCGGAGCCTCGGCCTTCACCGGCCAACACCTTCGCCATGCTGCTGGTGGACGGGTTGTCGGTTGCCGAGGAACGGCTGGCGAGCGCCCTGTCGAGCGAGCTCGGCGAGCTGCGACTGGTCGGCGGTTCGGCCGGGGACGAGTTCGCCTTCGAGGCGACCAGCGTGTTCGCCGGCGGTCGCAGTCACGACCACGGCGCGGTGCTCGTGCTGGTCCACACCGACCTGCCGTTCACGGTGTTCCGCGCCCAGCACTTCGTACCGGGAGAGCGGCGGATGGTCGTCACCAAGGCAGACGCCAGGCGGCGCATCGTCTACGAACTCGACGGCGAGCCGGCGGCACCCTACCTCGCCGAGTCGATGGGCCTGCGGGTCGGCGAGCTCGAAGCCGAGTTGCTGGCGATCCACCCGGTGGTCGTGCGCATCGGCGGCGCCGACTACGTGCGCTCGATCCAGAAGGTCAACCTCGACGACAGCCTGACGTTCTACTGCGCAGTAGAGGAGGGCATCGTGCTGCGCGAAGCGCAGACGATCGGCATCGTCGACAGCATCGAGCGCGCGATGGCCGAGGTGCGGGCGGCGATCGGCGAACCGCAGCTGACGATCGCCTTCGACTGTGTCCAGCGCCGCCAGGCCTACGGCCGCGAAGACGCGACGGCGGCGGTCGGCGCCGTCATGGAGGCTGCGCGCTGCATCGGCTTCTCGACCTACGGCGAGCAGTTCGGCGGCATCCACGTCAACCAGACGCTGACCGGCGTCGCCTTCGGCCGGCCGCGGGACTGAGATGGAAAGGGAGCGACCGGGCGAGCTGGAGCGGCTGGCGCGTGAGAACGCGAGGCTGCACCGCATCAACGAGGTGTTGATGCAGCGCGTCGAGCAGAGCATGGACGCGCAGGGCAGTTCGTATGCCGTGTTCGAGAACGCGATCCTGCTCGAGCGCCAGGTGCAGGCCCGCACGCACGAGCTGGCCGACGCGCTGGCGCAGCTGCAGGAGACCAACCGCGAGCTGGCGCGGGCCAAGCAGCAGGCGGACGCCGGCAATCAGGCCAAGTCGGAGTTCCTGGCGATGATGAGCCACGAGATCCGCACCCCGCTCAACGGCATCC
The DNA here is from genome assembly GCA_020638735.1 of Planctomycetota bacterium. Lineage (GTDB taxonomy): Bacteria > Planctomycetota > UBA1135 > UBA1135 > UBA2386. Next base: position 130,674 of record JACKHZ010000010.1, read on the forward strand.
TCGGCCTCGGCGAATTGCTGCAGCAGACCCCGCTCGGCGACGAGCAGCGCGACCTCGCCGGCGGCATCGCGCGCAGCGCCGAGGCGCTGCTGGCCATCCTCAACGACGTGCTCGACCTGTCGAAGATCGAAGCGGGGCGACTCGAGCTCGACCCGCGGCCCTTCGACGTTCGGGCCCTGGTCGACGACGTCTGCATGCTGTTCGGCGGGGTCTGCATGCAGAAGGCGCTGCGCTTGCGGGCGCGTGTCGACGACGACGTGCCTGCCGTGTTGCGCGCGGACGGCATGCGGTTGCGCCAGGTGCTCGTCAACCTGGTCGGCAACGCCGTCAAGTTCACCGAGCGCGGCGAGGTCTCGATCCTCGTCGAACGCGGCGGCGACGACCGCGTCGCGTTCGCGGTGCGCGACACCGGCATCGGCATCCCCGAGGGCGTGCTCGAACGCCTGTTCCAGCCGTTCAGCCAGGCGGACCTCTCGACCGCGCGTCGCTACGGCGGCACCGGCCTCGGCCTGAGCATCAGCCGCCGCCTCGGGCGTCTGATGGGCGGCGACATCTCGGTGTACAGCGCGTCGGGCAGCGGTTCGGAGTTCCGCTTGACCATCCGCGCCGAGGCAGTCGAGGTCGCTGCGCCGACGCCGACGGCCGCGACGGCGCCGCCGAGGTTCCACGGGCGGGTGCTGGTGGTCGACGACAACACCATCAACCTCAAGGTCGCGGTGCGCATGCTGGAGGTGCTCGGCTGCGACGTGGCGAGCGCGAGCGGCGCGGCGCAGGCCCTCGAGCTGACCGCGCGCGAGCAGTTCGACCTCGTGTTGATGGACATGCACATGCCGGACATGGACGGTATCGAGGCGACCCGCCGCATCTGCGACCGCGACGCCGCGGCGCGGCCGGCGATCGTCGCGCTCACCGCCAACGTCATGCAGGGCGACCGCGAGCGCTGCCTCGAGGCGGGCATGGACGGCTACCTGAGCAAGCCGTTGCGCCTCGCCGATCTGCAGGCCTGTCTGCCGCGTTTCCTGTCGCAGGTCCCCGCCCGCTGAAGGGGGCGTCGCGCGAAGGGAGTTGTTTGTGACCGTCGCGCCGCGCAACCTGGAGCGGGCGACAAATGCGCATCCTGCACACCGCGGACTGGCACCTGGGGCACACGCTGCGCGACCACTCGCGGGCGGCGGAGCACGCGCACTTCCTGCGGTGGCTGTGCGACACGGTCGTCGCCCGCGAGGTCGACGCGCTGCTGATCGCCGGTGACGTGTTCGACGCCGCCAACCCTTCGCCGCCGGTGTGGCGCATGTGGTTCGAGTTCCTCGGTCAGGTGAAGCGCGCCCGGCCGCAGGTGCAGGTGGTCGTCATCGCCGGCAACCACGACTCGGCGCAGCGGCTCGAGGCGCCGCGCGAGCTGCTGGCGGCGTTCGACGTGCGCGTGGTCGGCCGGCTGGTGCGCGATTCCGACGGCCGGTTGCTCACCGACGATCTCCTGGTGCCGCTGCGCGACGGCGACGGTCGGATCGCCGCGTGGTGCGTGGCGATCCCGTTCTTGCGGGCGAGCGACGTCATGGCGCTGGCGCCGCGCGGCGCCGGCGGTTCGCGCGCGCCGAACGGCGACTACGTGCTGCCGCGGCCGGGCGAGACCGGCGACGCCGACCCGCTGCTCGCCGGCATGCGCGCGTTGCACGACGAGCTGTTCGCCGCGGCGCGCGCCCGCCGCGAGCCGGGGCAGGCCATCGTGGCGATGGCGCACGGCTACCTGGTCGGCGGCGCCCTGAGCGAGCTCAGCGAACGCAAGGTGCTCGCCGGCAACCAGCACGCGCTGCCGGTCGACCTGTTCCCCGAGGACTGCGCCTACGTCGCGCTCGGCCACCTGCACCGGCCGCAGCAGCTGGCCGGGCTCGAGCACGTGCGCTACAGCGGCTCGCCGTTGCCGCTGTCGATGCCGGAGCGGCTGCACGCGCACCACGTCGTGTTCTGCGACCTCGACGGCGAGCGCGTGGCGAAGATCTGGCCGTTGCGCACCGAGCGCGCGGTCGAGCTGCGGCGCATCCCCGAGCGCGGCGAGCTGGCCCCCGACGAGGCGCTCGCCGCGCTCGCCGCGCTGCCGAAGCGCGATCCGCAGCGGCCCGACGAGCTGCGGCCGTTCCTCGAGGTCGCGGTGCGCCTCGAGCAGCCGTCGCCGCAGCTGACCGAGCGGGTCGTGCGCGAGGTCGCCGACAAGGACGTGCGGCTGGTGCGCGTCGACGTGGTGTTGGCGGCGCCGAGCGCGCCCGGCGCGCCCGAGCCGCCGCGCGAATTGCATCAGTTGCAGCCGGAGGACGTGTTCGTGCGCTGCTACCGGCGCAGCTTCGACGGCGACGTGCCGGCGCCGCTGCTCGGCGCCTTCCGCGAGTTGCTGGAGCAGGTGCAGCACGACGGCGTCGACGGCGCCACCGACGACGTCGGCGGTGAGGTGGGGGCGTGAAGATCCTCGCCATCCGCGGCCAGAACCTCGCCAGCCTGGCGCGCAACTTCGCCGTCGAGCTCGCGCAGCCGCCGCTGGCCGACGCCGGCCTGTTCGCCATCACCGGCCCGGTCGGCGCCGGCAAGAGCACGCTGCTCGACGCGATGTGCCTGGCGCTGTTCGACCGCACGCCGCGGCTGTCCGGCAGCGGCGGCGCCCCGGTCGGCGACGACGAGCGCGCGCAGGCCGACTGGCTGCGCGCCAACGACCCGCGTTCGCTGCTGCGCCGCGACGCCGCCGACGGCTTCGCAGAGGTGGACTTCGTCGGCCGCGACGGCGTCGTCTACCGCGCGCGCTGGTCGGTGCGTCGCGCCTACCGCAAGGCCGACGGCCGCGTGCAGAAGCAGGAGCTGCTGCTGACCGAGCCCGGCCGCGACCTGGTCGTCGCCAGCGGCCTGCGCACCGAGGTGCTGGCCGCGATCCGGCAGCGGCTCGGCCTCGACTTCCAGCAGTTCTGCCGCTCGGTGCTGCTGGCGCAGGGCGAGTTCCACGCGTTCCTGCGCGCCGCGGCCGACGAACGCGCCAGGCTGCTCGAGACGCTGACCGGCGCGTCGATCTACCGGCGGCTGTCGAAGGCGGCGCACCAGCGACGACGCGACGGCGAGAAGGACGTCGCCCGGCTGCGCGAGCAGATCACCCAGTGCGAGGTCCTGCCGGCCGAGCAGCGCGCGGCGCTGGAGGCGCGCCGCGGCCAGTTCGAGCAGCGCATCCTGCTGTGCAAGGCGGCGGTCGAGGCGGCGCAACGACACGTCAGCTGGCACGAGACGGCCGAGTTGCTGCAGCGCAGCGAGAGCGAAGCGACCGTCGGGCTGCAGGAGGCGCAGCGGCGCGTCGTCGGCGCCGCGGCGCGGCGCCAGGACCTCGAGCGCCGGCAGCGCGCGCTCGCGGCGGCGCCGCGCTGGGAGGTCGCGCAGGAGGCGCGGCTGGCGTTGCGCGAGGCGGAGCTGGCGTCGGCCGCGGCGACGAAGGAGCTGGCGAACGTGCAGCGGGGGCACGACACGGTCGATGCCCAGTTGAGGCGCGCGCTGCGCGATTCGCTCGCCGTCGGCGAGGTGCCGCCGCTGGTCGAGGAGTTGCCGCGTTGGCGCGCGCTGCTCGAGCGGCTGGCGCGCGCCGAACAGGCGGGTCGCGCCGCGGCGTCGGCGCTGCCGGCCGCGGTCCGCACGGCCGAAGAGGCGACGCAGCGTCGCGAAGAGCTGCAGCGGGGCATCGCGCCGCTGGTCGAAGGGCTGGCGGCGGCCGACGAGGTCGCGCAGCGTGCGCTCGCGCGCGGTGAGCACGACGGCGCGGCGGTTGCATCGCGCCGCGCCGCGCGTTCGGCGCTGGCCGCCGAACGCGACGTGCTGCGCAACGCCGAGAGCCTGGCCAAGGCCTGGTCGGACGCAACGACCGCGCGCGGTGCGGGCGATCGGCGGGCGGGGCAGCTGCGCGAGCTGCTGCGGCGCGCCGGCGCGGCGGCCGATCGGGCCGTGGCGGACGTCGCCGATGCGGAGCGGGCTTGCCTTGCCGCGCGGGACGCCGCGGCGCACGCCGAACGCCACCATGGTCTCGCGGCGCTGCGCGCGGAACTCGTCGACGGCGAAGGCTGTCCGCTGTGCGGCTCGCGCACGCACGACGTCGCGGCGTTCGCGGTCCCGCACGACCTCGCCGCGCTGCAGCAGGCGGCTGCCTCGGCCGAGGCGCGCCTCGCGGCGGCGCGCGCTGCCGCGTCGGAGCGCAAAGGCGACCATCGCGCGGCCCAGCGCGCGGCGGACGACGCTGCAGCCGCGGCGCAGACGCTGGGCGAGCGGGTCGACGCCGCGAGGGCGGCGCTGCGCGAGGCCGCGTCGAGGATCGCCATGCCGTTGCCGGAGCACGGGGACGTGGCGGCGGCGGTGGCCGAGGGGATCGAGCATGCCCGCAGCCGGCTCGAGGCGCGCGAGCGGGACCTCGAGGCCGCGGATGCCGCGGCGGCTGCACAGGCCGACGAGCTGCGCTGCGCGCTCGCCGGCCAGGTCGCCGGACGGCAGGCGCTGCAGCGCGCGCGCGAGGAGCTCGCGGCCGCCGAAGCCGCCGAACGCGACGCCGTGGCACGGCTCGCCGCGCTGCACGGCGACGCCGAGCGCGCGCTCGCCGGGCTCGAGGAGGCGCGCCAGGAGCTGGGCGAGGCGTGTGCGAGCGCGCCGTTGGTGGCCCGCGTCGAAGCGCTCGGCGGCGCGCGCGTGGCGACGCTGGCGACGCTGCACGACTTCAGCTGCGCACGGCGGGTCGCGCGAGACGAGGTGACGACGGCGACGACCGCGCACGCCGCGGCAGGGGCTGCGGCGGCGCAGCGTCGCGCGGCGGCGGCAGCCGCCGAGCAGGCGCTGCAGCGGGCGCTGAACGACAGCGGCGTCGTCGAAGACGACGTCGCGGTGGCGTTCCGGCTCGGCGCGCAGGCGCTGCACGTGGAGGCCGAGGCGTTGCGCAAGCTCGACGATGAGGTGTTGCGGCTGCGCGCGGTCGTGCAGGAGCGCACCAAGCGGCGACGAGAGCACGACGAACACGACCGGCCGATGCTCGACAAGGAAGACGCGCTGGCGGCGCTCGAGCAGACGCGCGCGGAGCGCGCGTCGGTCGAGCGGCAGCGCGACGACGTGCACGTGAAGCTGGCGGTCGACGACGCGGCGAAGAAGCAGCTCGGCGCGCTCCTGCCCCGCGTCGAAGCGGCCGAGCAGCAGCTCGCGGTCTGGGTCGCGCTCGACGAGCTGATCGGCAGCAGCGGCGGGGACGCGTTCGCCGTGTTCGCGCAGGGCCTGACGCTCGACCTGCTGTTGCTCGAGGCCAACCGCCGCCTCGCCGAGCTCGCGCGTCGCTATCGGCTCGAGCGCATCGGCACCGGCGAGCTCGACTTCGTCGTCGTCGACCTCGACATGGGCGGCAACCGCCGCAGCCTGTGGTCGCTGTCGGGCGGGGAGACGTTCCTGGTGTCGCTGGCGCTGGCGCTCGCACTGGCCACGCTCGCCGCCGAGCACTCGCGCGTCGAGACGATGTTCCTCGACGAGGGCTTCGGCACGCTCGACGCGCAGAACCTCGAGGTCGCGCTCGCCGCGCTCGACTCGCTGCAGGCCACCGGCTGCCAGGTCGGCGTCATCTCGCACGTCGACGGCTTCGCCGAGCGCATCGGCGCGGTGGTCGAGATCAGGCCCGAGGGCTCGGGGCAGAGTCGGGTGGTGGTGCCGGCGCGGTAGGGCCGCGGGGCTACCGTCCGCATTCCGGACGGAAGCGTTCTGGATGTGCGCACGATCCGGGCGCCACGGGCCGCGGCGCCGCCAGGCATGTCGCTTGCGCTGGCCGGGCGCGCCTGGAGACAGCAGACAGGATCTGTCCGGTGGGCGTGCATCCAACCCGACGACCAACCATGCCATCGCCTTCGATCCGGGGAGTCACCGCGCTCCTGCACTGTGCCCGAACCTCCCTCGCAGCCGCCGCGCTGACGCTGGCCTGCGCCTTGTCGGGTGAGGCATCGGGCCAGCAGCTCGTGCTGCCCTACTTCTCGACGCTCACCGAGTCACAGCAGCAGGAGGGCAGCAACGGTGCGTCCACCTGGTGGGCTGACTACGCGACCCGCTTCCAGGTCGTCTACGACGCCGAGAACTTCCTCGACGCCGGGGTCTCGGGGCCGATCACGATCACGCGCCTGCGGTTTCGCGCCGAGGATGGCGAGAGCAACCTGGGCGGGCAGGTGTTCCAGAACGTGCAGATCGAGCTCGGCTCGACGAGCGTCGCCAGCACGTTCGTCTCGTCGAACTGGAGCGTGAACCGGGCTGCCGCGACGCTGGCGCCGCCGTTCACGACGACGGTCGTGGTCGCGCCGGCCTCGGGGGCGGTGCCCAACGACTACGTCATCGACATCGACCTGCTGGCGCTGGGCGGCGCGTTCACCTTCGACGCGACCGGGCCCGAACGGAACCTCTTCCTCGAGGTCACGCTGCCCAACGCGCCGGTCGGGGCCGCGCCGCTGTCGCTGGTGCCTTTCCAGGATGGCACGCCCTACCACTGTCGCGGTGTCTACCGGACCGCCTTCAGCAGCAGCGGTCATCTTTCCAACAAGCCGCCGGTGATGGCCATCGAGTTCGTCGGCAGCGGCGGCAGCACGGCGCTGATCCCGGCGACCAACGAATACCTCGGCGCGTCGTGCGGCGGTTCGCCATCGGCCTTCTACGAGCGGTTCTTGACGGGCGACCAGTTCGACCTCGGGGGCGGGCTAACCATCACGCCGGACGTCTATCCGTCGCCCACGGTCTACACCGTCACGGCGGGCGCGCCGCCGGTCGACGGCGGCAAGGTCAACGCGGTTCCGAGCAGCGTCGCCGACAGCGCGGCGGTGCCGCATCCGCTCGGCTTCACGTTCTCCTATCCGGGCGGCTCGACCAACGTCGTCTCGCCCGACACCGACGGCAACGTGCAGCTCATCTCGACGACGTTCTCGGACGCGTTCCCGTCCATAGACAAGTTCCTGGGCAAGGGCGTGACGACGACCTACTGGCCGCGGTTCTCGTTGTTCTGGCACGACCTGCACGCCGGCCGCAACACCGCCACGCACCCGAACTCCGGCCTGCACGTGCTCACCGACACCAGCGGCGGGCCCGGCAACGCCGTGTTCTATGCCACATGGCTCGACGTCGGCCGGAGCAACTCGGTGACGGGCGTGGGCGTCGGCGGTCACGGAGTCTTCACCATGCAGTGTGCGATCCATCAGGCGACCGGCGTCGTCGAGTTCCGCTACGGCGCGATGGGCATGGTCGGCGCCGGCAGCGCGAGCTCGGACATCAGCGCGATGGTCGGCTTCTCGCGCGGCATCATCGGCGGCTTCGGCGGTGTGCGATCGGTCGATCCGCAGACGCGCGACCTCTCGGCCGAGCTGCCGTTCACGACCATGGTCGAGGGGACGCGGGCGAACCTCCGGTTGCGGCCGATGTCGGCGACGCAGTTCCCCGGGCCGAACTACGGCGCGCGGATGTGGGCGGGACAGCATGTCCGGTGGGACATCGACAACTTCCCCGCGAACGCGTCGATCGGCGCGCTGGTGCTCGATCTCACGCACGTCAGCCCCGGTCTGCAGATCCCCGGCCTGATCGCTCCCGGCTGCCACCTCGGTCTGGTGTTCGATCCGCTGGCGTGGCAAGTGTTCCCGCTGCAGGGCGTCGGGACGGTGTCGACGACGCCGTTGACGGTGCCGTCCGGGGCGATCGGTGCGGTGGTCTACTCGCAGTTCCTGGTGCTCGACGGCCTGTTCGGTGCGCCCGAGCTCGTGACGGCGTCGTCCAACGTGCTGAAGCAGACGGTGGGTCTGCCGTAGGTCTGCCGATCGCGCCGCCGCCCCGCTACGCGCGCGTCGGCGGGTGCTCCTGCTGGCCCTCGAGCGCGAGCGCGCAGTCGATCAGCGCCAGGTGGCTGTAGGCCTGCGGGAAGTTGCCGAGCTGGCGGCGCGTGGCGAAGTCGAGGTCCTCGGCGTCCGGTCGCTTCCTTTTGCCGAGTCTTCTCGACAAACCCCGGGACTTCCTGCTCGACGCATACCACGATGGGATGCTCGGAGGCTCAGCGTGGGCCTCCGATCGAGAGTCAGGAGAAGAAGGAACCCAATGCCATCGATCCGCACGTCGTACCTACGTCGCAAGCAGTCACGGCTGCGCCAGCTACATTCGCTCGCTCCGATCGCGCTGCTTACCGTCGCCCTGCTGCCAGGGGCCGGCTTGCTCGCCCAGCAGGGGGTGGTTCCGACCACGGCCCCCGTCGAACAGAGCGTGTTCAGCAGCACGGTCGGCAACTTCTTTGACAACACCCGGGGCAACCTGGTTCGACACCAGCTCGGTCACATCTCGCCTATCGCGATCGACCAGGCGGGCGGCGCCTACCTCTTCGCGCCGAACAACGCTGGTCAGCGTGTCTCGATCACCTACCTGCCGACCGACACGATGATCGGTGAGATCTTCACCGGTCCCGGCATCACGTCACTCAAGTCCCGGCCTACGACCGTCGAGGGTTGGGCCACCGACTCCATCAACGGCTGTGTCAGCGTGATCGATCCGTTCACGCTGCGCATCATGCGTACGATCCCGGTGAGCAAGGAACCGCACGGTATCGCGTTCCTGGCCGACGGCTCTCGGGCCTACGTCACCTGCTCGGCGGACGCCAAGGTTGACGTCATCGATTGCGCGACCTACTCGGTCGTCCAGTCGATCACCATCCCCGGTGTCGCGCCGCGCGGCATTGCCATCGCGGGCAACACGGTTTGGGTGGCTTCGTTCTACTCGGGCAACAACACGGCGGCGAAGCGTGAGGCGCTGTCCTTCGCGATCGCCGGTCCGGCCAGTTCTCAGTCCATCGTCGAACCGGGGCCTGCTTCAGGCGACACGGCTTTGCCGGACGGGGACTTGTTCGCCATCACGATCACGGCGAGCGCGGCGACCGACTTCCTCGACGCCAACCAGACGGTCTCCGGAGTCGGCACGATCCTGTTCAACTTGCACGCGCATCCGACCAAGAGCGAGTTGTGGATCCCCAACACGGACGCGCTGAACCGCATCGTCGGCGAAGCCAGCTTCACCGACGGGCAGGTCGTGTCCAACCGCATCAGCATCGTCGACCCGACGACGTCGGCGATCACGGTCCTCGATCTCGAAACTCTGGCAGCCAATGCCGGCTTGCCCAACTCCGCGCAACCGGTCGCAGTCGAGTTCGACACCGTCAACGACCTGGCCTTCGTCGCGGCGTTCGGGAGCGATGCCGTGCTGGTAATCGACACGTCGGCGACGAATCCGTCCGGCTACACGCTCGTCGATCGTCACCTCCTTACTCCGCTCACCCCACCGATGCCCCCGGGCGGATCGACTCCGGCTCCCGTGCCTTCGCGGTGCGGCCCCCGTGGTCTCGTGTTGTTGCCGGGCGGCGATGAGCTGGTGGTCTTCAATGGGATCGACAACTCCTACTCGCGCGTTGACCTGACGGCGTCGGGCTCCACGGCGCCGACGGCCATGACTCTGGGATTCGATCCGACGCCCGCGGCGGTCAAGCGCGGCCTCGGCCACCTCGCCAACGCTGACCACTCCGCCACGGGCACCAGCTCGTGCTTCTCGTGTCACGTCGACGGCCACTTCGACATGCTGATGTGGGACCTGTCGGCGTTCACCGACACCGCGCCCCTCGGTGGCAAGCCGCAGTTGGAGATCGACAACAAGGGGCCGATGGCGACACAGAGTCTGCGTGGCCTGGCCCAGGCCGGTCCGCTTCACTGGCGGGGTGAGCGCGCACAGCTCACCGACTTCAACGTCGGTGGCTTCGTCGGTCTGCTGAAGCGGTCCGCGCCGCTGACGGTCGAAGAGTTCGACGAGGTCGAAGCGGGGACCAACTCACTCGTCTACCCGAGCAATCCACGCCAGCAGCCGAGTCGGGTGTTCACTTCGACGGAGGCCATTGGCCTCGACAAGTTCCGCAACCAGCTGGCTGTTGGCGGCTTTTCGTGTGCTTCCTGCCACCGACTGCCACTGGGCACGAGTTGCGAACTGCAGCCGCTTCTTACCTCGGGTGGGCCAGCTGCCTCCGCCAAGGTTGCGCATCTGCGTGGCGTGGGTGACAAGCTCTCGCCATCGGTGCCCGTGTTCACCTCGTCTGGCTACACGAGTCCGGACTTCGTCAACCGCACGACCAACGGTTGGGGCCTGACGCACGCTGGCTCGATTGACTCGCTGTTCAACTTCGTGGATCAGTTCCCTGGGGTCAACGGGTCGAACCCGTCGTCGGACTTCCGCACGGAGATCGCGGCGTTCGCTGAAGCCTTCGACACTGGGCTTGCACCGAGCACGGCATGGCAGCAGACGCTACAGCCAGGACCCAATGCGCTGGTCGACTGGACGAACGCGCTCAACAGCACGGTGATCCCCCAACGCAATGCAGGCAACTGTGACTTCGTCATCGCCGGCACGGTGCAACTCAGCACCGGCTACTTCGGCTTCTCCCTTGCCTGGGACCATCAGGTGGGAGCGTGGCAGACCGGGATCAACGGGGTCGTCTTCTCCGACAACGATGTCTTTCAATACACACTCAACTCGGGGCTGCCCGTCACGGTATTCGGCATGCCGCTCGGTACTGGCTGGCGCTTCGGCGTCGACCGCGATCTCGATGGGCTGCTGAACGACTCTGAAGGTGCCTACACCCCATTCAAGGCATCGGATGTCTGGACCCCAGACTCGGACATGGACGGCATTCCGGATGGGCTCGAGACGCCGTATGGCTTGGATCCGCGGGTCAATCAGGGCCTTTCCTCGCCCGACAACGTGGCGCCGACCATCGTCGGTGGGCCAATTGTCGTGTTCACGACTCACAGCACCTGCAAGATCGAGTTCACCACGAACGAACCCGCCCGCGTCGAGATCGTCAATGGCGTCGCGGGGACGCCGAGCCCCGCGGATGGTCGTTACGACGTCAACCACTCCATCTACGTCCGAGAACTCGTCGAGGGCGCGACAACCAACGTTGACGTGATCCTGGTCGACGCCATCGGCAACGGCACTCCGGTGGCGTCGCCGATCAGCATCCCGGTCACTACCGATCTCATCGGGGATGGGTCACATGTCACTGGCCTGCAGATCGTCACGTTCGCCAGTCCGACGATCACAGTCCGCGCGACGGTCGAGTCCTACCTCGTTCCGACCTTCAACATGGCCGGGCACGAGGTCCATCTGTTCGCCTACGCCGACGCGCCCGGTGTCGCGTTCGAGAAGCTGACGCCGCTGCCCTACGGGGTGGCGGGAACCGTCGTCAGCGGCACGACCGTGGACTTCCAGCTGACGGTTCCGCCGAGCGTGCTCGCGGCAGCCCCGGGCACTCGGCGGATCCACTACGGCGTGCGGTTGATCCTGCCTGGTTCGGCGACGTCGGCGAAGCCCTACATCGAAGGCAAGGACGTGCTGAGCTTCCGCGTGCAGACATTCTGATCGCGGCGGGTTGCCCGACCCGAAGCTCTGGCCCGCACGCGCTGCATGCGTAACCGTCGCGTGAAGCACATCTGGTCGCGGCAGCCGCGCTCGGCATCGTGCCGGCATGCAACGACGCAAGGAGATGACCGCGCTGCTGGCGCGGCGTGAGCGCGAGGGCCTGAGCCTGCGCGAGTTGTCCGAAGAGACCGGGATCCCGTTCGGCACGCTGTCCTGGTGGTGCTGGCGCCTGCGGCAGGATTCTGCTGGTCGGCAACCTGCAGATGCGTTCGTCGAGGTGGAATTGCCGCCAGCGGTCCGCGGTGAAGTCGTCGTGCGTGTTGCCGACATCGAGATCGCGGCTCCTGCCGGGGCGGACATCGACTGGCTCCGCGATCTGATCAACGCGCTGCGGCCATGCTGAGCCTGCCGTCGAGCATTCGCATTTTCGTTGCTCGCGACGCAGTCGACGTAACCGTCGCGTGAAGCACATCTGGTCGCGGCAGCCGCGCTCGGCATCGTGCCGGCATGCAACGACGCAAGGAGATGACCGCGCTGCTGGCGCGGCGTGAGCGCGAGGGCCTGAGCCTGCGCGAGTTGTCCGAAGAGACCGGGATCCCGTTCGGCACGCTGTCCTGGTGGTGCTGGCGCCTGCGGCAGGATTCTGCTGGTCGGCAACCTGCAGATGCGTTCGTCGAGGTGGAATTGCCGCCAGCGGTCCGCGGTGAAGTCGTCGTGCGTGTTGCCGACATCGAGATCGCGGCTCCTGCCGGGGCGGACATCGACTGGCTCCGCGATCTGATCAACGCGCTGCGGCCATGCTGAGCCTGCCGTCGAGCATTCGCATTTTCGTTGCTCGCGACGCAGTCGACTTCCGCAAGGCGCACGACGGTCTACTCGCCGTGATCCGCGACGCGTTCGGCGACGACCCGTTCGACGGCAGCCTGTTCGTGTTCCTCAATCGCGGTCGCGACCGGGTGAAGCTGCTGCAGTGGGATCGCGACGGCTTCTGGCTGCACTACAAGCGGCTCGAGCAGGGCACGTTCAAGCTCGACGTCAAGACCGACGAATCGCGTTGCGAGATCAGTCGCGCGCAGCTGTCGATGCTGATCGAGGGAATCGATCTACAGAAGCGAAAGATCCGCCAGCCTCTGTCGTTGCCTGCGCGTCGTGGCGATCGTGACGGACGTGGCAACTGAGGATGTGGATCCGAGCGAGCTCGAAGTCCTTCGCGGCCAGGTCGCCGCGCTGCAGCAGCAACTGGCTGCTCGTGACGAGCTGATCCGCAAGCTCGAGCACAACGTCGAGGTGTTTCGACGCATCGCGTTCGGCGGCGGCTCGGAGAAGCGCGGCAATCGCAAGCTGCCCGACGGCGAAGTCCCGACCAAGCAACTGCACCTGTGGCTCGTCGATCTCGTCGCGGAGGCGGAGCGCACCGCCGAGAAGACAGGCACCCACGGCTCGATCACGGTTACTCCTCCGAATCCAGGGCGCACGCCCAGCAAGCGCCGCCAGAAGTTGCCGTCGCACCTGCCCAGGGTGCGCACGACCTACGAGCTGCCGGCCGACCGCCTCGCCTGCGAGTGCGGCTGCCAGATGGAGGAGATCAGCGAGGACATCAGCAGCGAGCTGATCCGGATCGAGCTGACGCTGGTGCACGAGATCGCCCGGAAGAAGTACGGCTGCAAGAAGTGCGGCGGCGCCGCACGCACCGCACCCGGTCCGGACCGTGTGATCGAGAAGGGGCTGCTGAGCCCGAGCTTCCTCGCCCACGTCATCAGCGAGCGGTTCGGCATGCACATGCCCTACCACCGCATGGAGCAGAAGTACGCCGGCGAGGGCTTGGACCTGTCGCGCAGCGTGCTGCAGCGTTCGACGGCCAAGTGCGCGGAGCTGCTCGAGCCGATCTACAACCAGCTCAACCGCGAGATCCTCGCCCAGCGCGTCATCCACACCGACGACACGCCGGTGACGATCGCGTGCGACGAGAAGGGGCGACCGGCCAAGGGCCGCGTCTGGGTCTACGCCGATCACGATCACCGCATCTGGTACGACTTCACGTCCAGCCGCCGCCAAGACGGACCCGAGCGAGTGCTCGGCAGCTTCAAGGGCTTCCTTCAGGCGGACGCCTACAAGGGCTACGACCAGTTCTTCGTTCCCGAGGGAGCAACCGAGGTCGCGTGCTGGGCGCACGCGCGGCGCAAGTTCGTCGACGCTGAGTCCAAGGATCCGAAGCTCGTCGCGCAGGCGCTCGATCGCATCGGTGCGCTCTACGCCGTGGAGCGAGCGGTCAAGGACGCTGCCGCGGCCGAGAAGCGCGAGCCCACGCCGGAGGAGTTCCTCGCTGCGCGACAGCAGCACAGCAAGCCCCAACTCGAGGCCATCCGCGCCTGGCTGGAGTGGGCGGAGACGCAGGTGCTGCCCAAGAGTCCGGTCGCCGAGGCGATCCGCTACGCGCTCAACCAATGGCAGGCGCTGACGGTGTTCGTCGATGACGGCGAACTGCACATCGACAACAACCTCGCCGAGCGATCGCTACGACCGTTCGCCGTCGGCAGGAAGAACTGGCTGTTCTTCCAGACCGAGGGCGGCGGCAAGACCGCCGCGATCCTCGCCAGCCTGCTACAGACCGCGCGTGCGATCGGGATCAACCCGCAGGACTACTTCCGCGACGTGCTCCTGCGCATCGGCAGCGAGTCCGATGTCGCCAAGCTGACGCCGCACGGCTGGAAGCAGCACTTCGCGCAGGACGTCGCCGACCACCACGAGGACATCCTCTGTCGGCTGCGCGACCACTTCGCCAAGGCGCAGTAGCGCCCGCGGGCAGCAACGGTCGGCTGCCCGAGCTATGCCGGCGACCTGTCCTTCACGCGACGGTTACCTGCATGCGATCGCGCGTCGACGGCGCGCCGCCGCCCCGCTACGCGCGCGTCGGCGGGTGCTCCTGCTGGCCCTCGAGCGCGAGCGCGCAGTCGATCAGCGCCAGGTGGCTGTAGGCCTGCGGGAAGTTGCCGAGCTGGCGGCGCGTGGCGAAGTCGAGGTCCTCGGCGAACAGGCCCTTGGGATTGGCGGCGGCGAGCAGCGCGTCGAACATGCTGCGCGCCTCGTCGCGGCGACCGATCTGCGACAGCGCCTTGACCATCCAGAACGAGCACACGGTGAAGGCGCTGCTCGGCGTGCCGAAGTCGTCGGCGTTCCTGTAGCGATACAGCAGGCCGTCGCGCCCGAGGTGCTCGAGCGTGCGTTCGACCGTGGCGACGAAGCGCGGGTCGTCGGGCGGCAGGAAGCCGTACTCGGCGATCAGCAGGTTGGCGGCGTCGAGGTCCTTCGAGCCGTAGCTCTGCGTGAACGCGCCGATGCCGGCGTTCCAGCCCTGTTCGCAGATCTCGTCGTGCATCGCCTTGGCCAGGCCGCGGTGCTCGAGCGCCCAGTCGGTCTTGTCCAGCGTCTCGGCGAAGCGGATCGCGCGGTCGATCGCCACCCACGACAGCACCTTGGAGAACACGAAGTGCCGCGGCTCGCCGCGGATCTCCCAGATGCCGCGATCCGGTTCGCGCCAGTGCTTGGCCACCGTCTTGGCCTCGGCGCGCACGCGCGTCCACAGCCGGTCGAGCGCCTCGGGCGTTCGCGTCCGCTGGCCGAGGTCCTGCTGCATGACGTCGAGCAGCACGCCGAAGATGTCGTGCTGGCGCTGGTCGTGCGCGGCGTTGCCGATGCGCACCGGTTTGGAGCCGCGGTAGCCGGCGAGGTGGTCGAGGTGCTCCTCGGTCAGCTGCCGTTCGCCGCGCAGGCCGTACATGATCTGCAGCTCGTCGTCCTTGGTCGGCACCGTGTCGAGCATCCAGTCGATGAAGCGCGTCGCCATGCGCGGGTGGCCGAGCCGCCGGACCACCGACACCGTCATCGAGGCGTCGCGGATCCAGCAGAAGCGGTAGTCCCAGTTGCGTTCCTCGCCGATCGTCTCCGGCAGGGACGTGGTCACCGCGGCGACCAGCGCGCCGGTCGGGTCGAACTGCAGCATGCGCAGCGTCAGCGCGCTGCGCAGCACCTCCTCCCCGTACTTCTTCGGCAGCACGGTGCGCGCCGCCCACAGCAGCCAGTAGGCGCGGGTGCGCTGCAGCATCAGCTGCACGCGCTCGCGGTCGGGCGTCTCGACCTTGTCGTGGTAGCTGACCAGCAAGAACGCCTGGTCGCGCAGCTCGATCGGCACGCCGTCGAGCACCTCGCGCGTGTCGAGGTCGGTGAACAGATAGAGCGACTCGTAGACCGAGCGCGCGTCCTTGGCGCGACGACCGCGCGACGGCGTCGGGTGCAGCTCGCCGAGGGTCATCGACTTGATGCGGCCCGGGCGCAGCTCGTGCGTGGTCGTGAAGCGGCCGTACTCGAGGCGCGGATCGTAGGTCACGCGGACGCGGGGCGTGCCGCGGGTTCGCTCGAGCACGCGAACGATGTCTGGGGCCACGTCGACCGAGTTGCCGGAGCGGCCGTCGAACGTGTAGCGCGGCATGAAGTCGATCACGCGGAACGCTCCGTCCGGCGACTCGAACTCGGTGACCAGCACGTTGGTGCGCGGCTCGTAGGCCTGCCGCACGACCTGGCCGCCGACGCACTCGACGCCGAACGATCCGCCCTTCTCCTCGTCGAGCAGCGCGGCGAAGACCGTGCCCGAGTCGAAGTCGGGCAGGCAGGCGAACACGATCGAGCCGTCGGCGTCGATCAACGCGGCGGAGCGGCCGTTGCCGATCACGCCGTGGTGGTAGTTGTCGCGGAGCTGCATGGTGTTCAGGCGGAGGTGGCGCTGCGGACCAGTTCGCGCAGGAACGCGCGCAGCCCGTCGCCGTCGGTGCGGTGGTGGGCGCGCGTCGGGCCGTCGCCGATCTTGACCGTGACGAACTCGCTGGTCGCGCGGCCGCGCAGCGTGTGGTCGACGGCGAACATCGTCTCGTCGGTCTGGTCGTCGCCGGCCAGCAGCACGAGGTCCGGCGCCCGCTGCTCGAGCAGTCTGGTGACGGCGCGGCCCTTGCTGACCATCTGGCTCGCGACCTCGACGATCTTCTTGCCGTGGTGCACGACCACCGGCAGGTTGGCGGTCACGTCGGTCAGCTCGGTGAGCAGCAGGTGCGCGCGCCACACGCCGTACTCCGGCTCGGCGCGGCGGTAGTGCCACACCAGCGACGACTGCTTGATCTCGAGGCTCGAGCCCGGCGTCTGGTCCACCGCCTGCTGCATCGGCGGCATCACCGAGTCCATCCAGCCGAGGTCGACGCCGGGATGCACGAGCACGAAGTCCTCCTCGTCGGCGAGGCGCCAGCGGAAGCCGTGTTCGGCGACCAGCGCCAGGCCGAGGCCCGACAGGTGCTGCTCGAGGAAGTCCTTGGAGCGGCCGCTGACCACCGCCACCGTCACGTTCGGGATCGCCGACAGCGCCGCGAGCAGCCGGCGAAGCTCCTCGTCGGGCAGCGCCTCGTCCGGCACGGCCGTGAAGCCGCGCAGCGTGCCGTCGTAGTCGAGCAGCAGCATCGCGCTCCGGCCGGCGCGCAGCTCCGCGGCCCAGCGCTCGGCCAGGCCTTCGAGCCCAGGCAGGTCGTCGGTGCCGCTGGTCGGACGGGGCGGCGCGGTCAGCGCGTCGAGGAACTCCGCCGCCCAGGTGCCGGCGTGCAGGCGCTGCACGCGCCGGCCCATCGACTGCATACGGCGCACGCGTTCTTCGTCCGCCATCGCCAACGCTTCGACCAGCGTCTCGACCGAGGCCTCGACGTCGTACGGGTTGACCAGCAGCGCCTCGGACATCTCCGCGGCTGCGCCGGCGAACTCGCTGAGCACCAACGCGCCGGGCCGCGCCGCCGGGCTGCCGACCTTGCAGGCGACGAACTCCTTGGCGACGAGGTTCATGCCGTCGACCAGCGGCGTCACCTGGCAGACGTCGGCCAACGCGTAGAGCGCGGCCAGCTCTTCCTGCGGGAAGCTCTGGTGCAGGAACTCGATCGGCACGTTGCCGATCGAGCCGTACTGGCCGTTGAGCGCGCCGACGGTGCGCTGCACCTCCTCGGTCAGCTCGTCGTACTCGCGGATGCCCTGGCGCGACGGCACCGCGATCAGCAGGAACAGCACGCTGCGCCGCTGCTCCGGGTGGTCGTGCAGGAAGCGGCGGATCACCTCGAGCTTCTGCGGCACGCCCTTGGTGTAGTCGAGGCGCTCGACGCCGAGCACCAGCCTGCGGTCGCCGAGGTTGGTGGTGTGCGCCGCCATCGCGGCGCCGAAGGCCGGGCTGGCCAGCGCCTTGGCGAAGCTCTGCTGGTCGTGGCCGATCGGGTGCACGCCGAGGTGCGCGGTGTGGGCGACGCGGCGCACGCTGTCCACGTCCGACTCGATGCCGAGCACGCGCAGCACCGCCGAGCGGAAGTGGCGCAGGTAGCCGAAGGTGTGGAAGCCGATGCGATCGGCGCCGAGCACGCCGTTCAGCACCTCGCGTCGTTCGGGCAGGATGCGGAACAGGTCGCTGCTCGGAAACGGCGTGTGCAGGAAGAAGCCGATGCGCAGGTCGCGTCCGGCCGCGCGCAGCAGCTCCGGCAGCAGGAACAGGTGGAAGTCGTGGATCCAGACCGTGTCGCCGGGCGCGGCGACGGCCAGCACCGCGTCGGCGAACCTGTGGTTGACGTCGCGATAGACGGACGACCAGTCGGCGCGGAACACCGCGCGCGTCGCCATCGAGTGCAGCAGCGGCCACAGCGTCGCGTTGGCGTAGCCTTCGTAGTAGGTGTCGAGCTCGTGCTGCGTGAGCAGGACCGGCGCGACGCCGATCTCGCGCAGCTGCGCCGAGACCACGTCGCGGTCCGGGATCGCCTCTGCGGGCAGCCCGGGCCAGCCGACCCACACCGCGTCGACGCCGGCGCCCGACAACGCCGAGGCCAGGCCCCCGGTGGTGCGTTCGAGCGTGCCGTCCGGCCGGGCTCGCACCGGCAGGCGGTTGGAGACGAGGATGGTCCTTGTCATCGCGCGAACGAGTGTGCGCATCGAGGCGCGCAGGTCCAGGCTCAATCGCGGTTGAGTGGACTTCACTGTCGCGGGAGCCGAGCTACTGCGGCAGGCTGGCGAGCAGGCGGCGGGTCCACCTGTCTCGTGGTGTCGAGCCCTCGATCGTGCACTCGATCGCCGCGCGCAGCAGCGGCAGGTCGATCTGCGGCGGGCGCGGTGCATTGGCCAGCGCGACCAGGGCGTCGGCGTAGCGAAGCAGGTACAGGTCGACCTCGTCGAACTGGTCTTCGAGCATCGCGGCGAACAGCGCGTCGGCGAGTCGTTGTCGCTCGGCGTCGGTGCCGTGGGTGCAGACGAGGTGGGCGAGCGCGCAGTAGGCATCCAGCTCCTCCCAGACCTCCTTGCCGGTGGTCCGCGTCTTCAGCATCGCGTGGATCGGCGCCGCCGCGGCCGCGCTCGCGCGCTGCGCCAGCTGGCCCAGCGTGACGAGGTGCGACTCCGGGAACGACGCCTCCTGTGCGCGGCCCTCGAACAGCGTCAGCGCTTCGTCGGCGATCTCGGTCGGGATCGGCAGCTCCGCCAAGGCGCCGGCGGCGGACCGTGCCACGTCATCGCGTTGCCCGTCGTCGGCCAGTAGCGCCAGCAATTCGGGGGCGAGCAGCGCACCTGGTTCGCCGAGTCCTCCGATGGCGCTCGCGGCGACCGAGCGCACGTCCGGTTCGGGGTGCGAGAGTCGTTCGCGCAGCCACAGCATCGTCTGCAGCGTCTTGACTCCGGTGCCTTGCACGGCGAGCACGGCGGCGAACGCGGTGGACTTCGAGGTCTCGGGCGGCGCCTGCAGCAGCAGTGGCAGCAGCGACGCCGATTCCTCGTCGACGAAGTAGCAGGCCATGTAGGCTGCTCCGCGATCCGCCTCGTCGCTGGCGCGCAGCAGCGAGCCGAGGAACGCCATGACCTCCGGCGCGCACGTTCGGCAGCCGGTGCTCTCGTACGACCAGACGTAGACCGACAGTGCTGCGAGCCGAACGGCTCTCGCTTCGTCGTCGAGCAATTCGACGCACCGCTGACGGATCGCGTCGACGGTCGATGGCTGCAGGTCGTCGAGGAAGTTCCTCGCGCTCGAGCATCTGCCCAGAGCCGCGGCGCGCATCGATGCCCGGGGATCTCGGGTCAGCTCCAACATCGCCAAGGTCGCGGCGTCGCGATCCTCGAGGTTGGCGCGCAGCGCGGCTGTCAGTTCCCCGGTCTCCGCACGATCGGCCGGCTCGGCCTTGTCGCGCGACGTTTCGAACAGCTGCGCAAGCCACGCTACGGTGCCCAGCCGAGGCTCCGGCGGCGCCTTCGCCTCCGGCCAGTTGCGCACCAGCTGCACCGCGCCCAGGCTCATCGTCGCGACGAACGCCACCAGCAGCGGGGCGCGGATCAGGGGGCGGCGGGCGGACATCGGTCGGCCATCGTAGCCGCCCGTTCGGGGTCTCTGTCGCGGCGTGGTCGGCAGCTGACCGATCGCCTAGCATCGCCCTGTCGCCCCTCCCGGGCGCACAGGAGCGAATGCGATGACGAGCGAAGACCGTCGCGGCGATTCCCCCGAGCCGAAGCCGCGTATGGACGGCGGCATGTCGATGTCGTTCGGCATGCCGTCGAAGCCCGCCGACGGCGACGCCGGGCGCGGGTTCGACGCGGCGATGCGCATGGACGTGCCGCCGCCCGAGGTGCGCGCCGTGCCGTTCCGCATCGTCGTCGTCGACGGCTTCTGCGGCGACGCGACGCCCCCGTCGCGGCCGGTGCCGGTGACGGCGGCCGGCATCGACGACGCGCTGCAGCGGCTCGGTGTGCGGGTCGCGTTCGAGGTGCCGAACCACCTCGCCTCGGCGCCGAAGGAGCTCGCCGTCGAGGTCCGCATCGGCCGCATGCGCGACTTCCGGCCGCAGGAGATCGCCCGGCAGGTGCCGCAGCTGCGCGCGATCGCCGCGCTGCGCGAACGGCTCGAGGACCTGCGCATGGGCCGCTGCGCGCCGGGTGACGTCGAGGCGCGGCTCGACGACGTGCGCGGGCTCGACGCGCTGCGGCCGGCGCTCGAGCTGGCGTTGGGGAAGGCGCCTTCGCCCGGTGCGTCGTCGGCGCCGAGAGTCGTCGACGAGCAGCAGCGGCTGGGCCGCGACCTGCTCGACGAGCTGCTCGGCGGTTCGACGCCCGCCACCCCGCCGCCCCCGCCGCCGGCCCGCGCGATCGACGGCGTGCTGTCGTCGATTACCTCGAGCAACCGCCCGGCCCCCAAACCGGACGCGGCGCGCGCGCTCGCGCTGCTCGACGGCGTCGTCGCGGCGCAGCTCGCGGCGATCGTGCGCGCCGCGCCGTTGGCGACCATCGAACGCGCGTGGCGCAGCCTGCAGTTCGTGCTGACCCACGCCGCCGGCGACCGCAGTCCGGCGCGCGTCGAGCTGCTGCACGCCGAACGCGACGCGGTGCTCGAAGCGATGGTGCCGGGCGTGTTCCAGCCCGAGCTCGACGGCGAGACCGACGAACCGGTGGCGCTGCTGGTGGTCGGCTGGCCGGTCGAGAACCGCCCGGCGCAGCTCGACGAGCTGCGCGAGCTGTGGCGGCAGGCCGAAGAGGTGCAGGCGCCGCTGCTGCGTTCGCTCGACCAGGCGTTCGTCGTCGCCGACGGCCCGCGGGCCTTCTCCGGCCGCGACTCGGTGCGCGCCCTGCTCGCCGAACCCGGCCTGGCCAAGTGGCGCGGCGCACGCGCCGACGACGCGGCCCGCTGGGGCGCCGTCTGCTGCAACCGCTTCGTGTTGCGGGAGACGGACGGCAGCGTGCTGTGGGGCGAGCCGGCGTACTTCGCCGCGGCCTTGATCGCGCGCAGCGTCGCCGAGCACGGCTGGCCGACGCGCTTCACCGGCACGCGCCATGGCGCGATCGCCGGGCTGCCGATCGCCGACGGCCGTCCGGTCGAGGCACAGCTGAGCGAAGCGATCGTCGAGGACCTCGCCGACGGCGGCGTGCTGGCGCTGACCTGCGTCGCCGGCCGCGACGAGGCGCTGCTGCTGCGCGGGCCGTCGTGCCACGAGGCGCCGCAGTTCGGCAACCGCGACGCCGCCAACCAGGAGAGCCGTTCCCGCAGCTCGCTCGCCTACCAGCTGCTCGCCGCGCGCATCGTCGCCGTGACCTCGCGCCACCGTGCCGCGCTGCTCGCCGACGCCCCGGACGCGGTGGTCGGCGGGCGGGTGGCGAAGTTCCTGCAGGGCCTGGTCGGCGGCACCGGCGCCGGCGCGCGGGTCCAGGTCGAGCTCGAGGTCGATGCCAAGGATCCGTCCGTTCGCTGGATCCACTGCGCGCTGTCGATCGGCGCCGACGTGCTCGGCGGCGCGGTGGTCGAGTTCTCGCTGCCGGTGGGGAGGCCGTAGGCCGCGGCGCCGAACGGGAGCGGTCGGGATGCTTGGGACGGACGCGGTACCTGACCGGCCGGCCGATCCAGTAGGCTCACCCCGCCCATGAGGTCGCTGATCGCCTACCTGTTCGCCTTGCTCGCGGTCTCCGCGGGTGTCTGGTTCGGCTTCCTGTCGCGCACCGACGCGGCGGGCAAGGAAGAGACCTCCCGCGTCGCGCCGGCGGTGCCGGTGATCCTGGCGCAGGTCGTCGAAGCGCCGTTCGCCGACACGCTGTCGGCGCTCGGCACCGCGGTCGCCAACGAGAGCGTGCGGTTGACGGCCAACCGCTCGGAGCTGGTCAAGGCGGTGCACTTCGACGACGGCCAGCTGGTCGATGCGGGCGCGGTGCTGCTCGAGCTGGAGACCGACGAGGAGGAGGCGATGCTGGCCGAGGCCAAGGCGGTGATGGTCGAGCGCCAGGCGCAGTACGACCGCCAGGTGGAGCTCAACCAGCAGGGCATCGCCCCGGAGAGCGAGGTGCAGACCGCGAGCGCCCAGCTCGAAGGCGCCAAGGCGCGGGTGCGCACGCTCGAGGCGACGATCGCCGACCTGGTGATCAAGGCGCCGTTCCGGGGCGTGCTCGGGCTGCGCCAGGTGAGCGTCGGCGCGCTGCTGCAGCCGTCGACGGTGATCGCCACGCTCGACGACCTGTCGGTGGTCAAGGTGGACTTCACGATCCCCGAGACGTGGTTGTCGGCGGTGCGCGTCGGCCAGCCGATCGCGTCGCGGTGCGACGCGTGGCCCGGTCGGCCGTTCCCCGGCACGGTGTCCGCGATCGACACGCGGCTCGATCCGAGCACGCGCTCGGTCAAGGTGCGCGCGATCGTGCCCAACCCAGACACCCTGTTGCGCCCCGGCATGCTGATGAAGGTCGACGTCGACCGCGGCGAGGCGCCGTCGCTGCAGGTGCCGGAGGAGGCGATCGTGCAGCGCGGTGACCAGCACTTCGTGTTCGTCGTCGACGACCAGAAGGTCGCGCACCAGACCGACGTGCAGGTCGGGCGCCGCCAGGTCGGCCGCGTCGAAGTGCTCTCGGGCATCGTCAAGAGCCAGAAGGTCGTCGTCGAGGGCATCGTGCGGGTGCGCGACGGGATCCCGGTCGACGTCGTCGACGTGCGCGACGGAGGCAGCTGATGTTGCTCTCGGACCTCAGCGTGCGGCGGCCGGTGCTGGCCACGGTGTTCAGCCTGGTGGTCGTCACGCTCGGCATCGTCTCGCTGTTCCGCCTGCCGGTGCGCGAGCTGCCCGACATCGACGCGCCGACCGTCAGCGTCAGCACCAACTACCCCGGCGCCGCCGCGGCGGTGGTCGAGACGCGCGTCACGCAGGTGGTCGAGAACGCGATCTCGGGCATCGACGGCATCCGCACGATCTCGTCGCAGACCAGCGACGGCCGCGCCGAGATCAACATCGAGTTCCACCTCGAGCGCGACCTCGACGCCGCCGCCAACGACGTGCGCGACCGCGTCTCGCGCGTGCTCGACCAGCTGCCCGACGAGATCGACCCGCCGGAGGTGTCCAAGGTCGACACCGGCTCGGACACGTCGTTCTGGATGAACCTCGCCTCGCCAGTGCGCGACGCGCTGGAGCTGACCGACTACATCGAACGCTACGTCGCCGACCAGTTCGCCAACGTGCCCGGCGTCGCCGCGGTGCGCTACGGCGGCGGCAGCCGCTACGCGATGCGCATCTGGCTGAGCCGCGAGTCGCTGGCCGCGACCGGCATCACCTCGGGCGACGTCGAGGCGGCGCTGCGCCGCGAGAACGTCGAGCTGCCCGCCGGCCGCATCGAGTCGACGGCGCGCGAGTTCACGGTGCGCGTCAAGCGGCGCTACCACACCGCGCAGGACTTCGGCCAGCTGGTCGTCGGCCGCGGCCAGGACGGTCACCTGCTGCGGCTCGCCGACGTCGCCCGCGTCGAGCTCGGCCCGTCCAACGACCGCACGGTGTTCCGCCGCAACGGCGAGGACATGGTCGGCATCGGCATCATCGCCCAGGCCAAGGCCAACGTGCTCGACGTCATCGAGGGCGTCAAGCAGCGCATGACGGAGGTCAACGCGTCGCTGCCGTCCGACATGCAGCTCTACCCGAGCAGCGACTCGTCGGTCTACATCCGCGCCGCGATCGACGAGGTCTACGCGACGCTGTTCATCACCGCGCTGGTGGTGATGCTCGTCATCTTCCTGTTCCTCGGCAGCGGCCTCGCGACGATGATCCCGGCGGTGACCGTGCCGGTGTCGCTGATCGGCACCTTCCTGGTGCTCGACCTGCTCGGCTTCTCGGTCAACCTGCTGACGCTGCTCGGGCTGGTGCTCGCGATCGGTCTGGTGGTCGACGACGCCATCGTCGTGCTCGAGAACATCGCCCGCCGCATCCGCGACGGCGAGCCGCCGCTGCGCGCGGCCTACCTCGGCTCGCGCCAGGTCGGCTTCGCGGTGATCGCGACCACGGTGGTGCTGGTCGCCGTGCTGGTGCCCGTGTCGTTCGTCGAGGGCAACACCGGCCGGCTGTTCCGCGAGTTCGCCTTGGCGCTGGCCGGCGCGGTCGTGCTGTCGACGTTCGTCGCGCTGACGTTGTCGCCGGTGATGTGCTCGCTGCTGCTGAAGGGCGGCAAGCCGCCGCTGATGATGCGCTTCGTCGACTACCTCTTCGAGCCGGTCCAGCGCGGCTACCGCTGGGTCGTCAGCGGGCTCGTGGCGCAGCCGCTCGCCGCGCTCGGCATCGCCGTCGGCCTGGGTCTGGCGATCGGCGGCCTCTACGACGGGCTGCACAAGGAGTACGCGCCGCAGGAGGACCGCGGCCAGTTCCGCATCAGCGCGCGCGGCCCCGAGGGGGCGTCGTTCGAGCACGCGGTCGCCGCGGGCCTGCAGGTCGAGAAGGTGATGCTGGCGCTGATCGCGTCGGGCGAGGCGCAGCGCGTGCTGCTGCG
Organism: Planctomycetota bacterium; assembly: GCA_020638735.1. Classification (GTDB taxonomy): domain Bacteria; phylum Planctomycetota; class UBA1135; order UBA1135; family UBA2386. Next base: position 155,436 of record JACKHZ010000010.1, read on the forward strand.
CGTGCCCGGCGGCTGGAACTCGAGCGGCAGCGTCAACTCGGCGTTCGGCACGGTGCTGCTCAAGCTGTGGGGCGAACGCGAACGCACCACCAAGCAGGTGATGGCCGAGGTCGATCGCCAGCTCGGCGCGATCCCGGGCTACCGCGCGTTCACGATCGCCGAATCGGGCCTGCTGCGGCGCTCGGGGCAGCCGGTGCAGTTCGTGCTGACCGGGTCGTCGTTCGAGGACCTGGCGAAGTGGCGCGACGTGGTGCTCGACGCGGCGCGGAAGAACCCCGGCCTGGTCGCGGTCAACTCCGACTACGAGGAGACCAAGCCGCAGCTCGAGGTCGTGGTCGACGACGCGCGCGCCGCCGACCTCGGCGTCGCGTCGGTCGAGGTCGGCCGCACGCTCGAGACGCTGATGGGCTCGCGCCGCGTGACGACGTTCGTCGAGCGCGGCGAAGAGTACGACGTCATGCTCGAGGCCGAGGACCAGGACAAGCGCTCGCCGGCCGACCTCGAGCAGGTCTACGTGCGTTCGCAGACCACCGGCAAGCTGATCCCGCTGGCCAACGTCGTCAAGGTGCGCGAGTTCGCCGACTCGGCGACGCGCAACCGCTACGACCGCCTGCGTTCGATCGCGATCAGCGCCAACCTGGCCGAGGACTACACGCTCGGCGAGGCGCTCGACTTCCTGCGCTCTGTCGTGCGCGACCAGCTGCAGAACCGGCCGGGCGTCGCCTACGCCGGCCAGAGCCGCGAGTTCGTCGAGTCGTCGGACGCCCTGATGTTGACGTTCGTGATGTCGCTGCTGCTGGTCTACCTGGCGCTGGCGGCGCAGTTCGAGAGCTTCCTCCAGCCGCTGGTGATCCTGCTGACGGTGCCGCTGGCGCTGTTCGGCGGCCTGCTGGGGCTGAAGCTCGGCGGCGGCACGCTCAACATCTACAGCCAGGTCGGCATGGTGATCCTGATCGGCCTCGCCACCAAGAACGGCATCCTGATCGTCGAGTTCGCCAACCAGCTGCGCGACGAAGGCCGCGGCTGGCGTGACGCGGTGATCGAGGCGTCGGTGCTGCGGCTGCGGCCGATCCTGATGACCGGCCTGTCGACGTCGCTCGGCGCGCTGCCGCTGGTGATCGCGTCGGGCGCCGGCGCCGAGGGCCGCATCGCCATCGGCCTGGTCGTGCTCTACGGCGTGACGATCGCGACGTTGACGACGCTGCTGGTCGTGCCGGGCACCTACGGGCTGGTGGCGCGCTTCACCGGTTCGCCGCAGCAGCGCGATCGCGAGCTGCAGCAGCAGCTGGGCGCGGACGCCACGCCGCCGGTCGACGACGCTGCGGCGGCGCGGGTGATGCCCGAGGCCGCAGGCTGAGAATGGGCGTCGCGCCGCACCCCCGGCGACAGCTGCTGTTGCGCGGCGAAGCGCACGGCGCGTTCGGCGAGTGTGCGTCGGCGACCGACCCCATCGGCCGCAGCGCCGGCGCGATCTCGGCGGGCGGCGACTACGTACGGCTCTGGAAGGCGCACCAGGCGGTGCCCAACGAGGACTGCGCGTTCGCCTGCGACGACGGTGAGCGCACGCTGCTGGTGGTCTGCGACGGGCACCACGGCCGCTCGGCGAGCCACGCGCTGGTCGACGCGTTCGCCGCGGCGGTGCCGCCGGACGCGCTGCCCGACGGCCCCGACGCCTTGGCCGAGCTCGTCGCGCGCGCGCTGCACCACGCCGGCGAAGCGGAGCCGGCGGCGATCGACGTCGACGAGGTCGACAGCGCGACGACGATGCTCGTGGTGCTGGTGGACCGCAGGCGGCGACGGTTGTTCGGGCTGTGCAGCGGCGACTCGTCGGCGCTGGTGGTGCCGCCGGCCGGCCGCGCCGTGCCGTGCAGCGAGAAGGGCGACGACTACCTCGTGCCGTGGCGAGCGCAGACGTTCACCGCGTGGCCGCCGCGATCGTTCGCCGCGGCCGTCGTGCCCGGCGATCTGGTGGTGCTGATCAGCGACGGCATCGACGAGTGCCATCGTCACCACCCGGAGACGTCGATCCGGCTGCGGCACCTCGAGCAGCTGCGCGCCCGGCACGCCGAACCGGGAGCGTTCGCGGTCGCGCTGGTCGACCTCGCGCTGCGCGGCGTCGACGGCAATCCGGGCGGCCAGGACAACGCGACGGCGCTGGTCACGCGCTGCTGAGCCGCACGCGAGCAGGCTGCGGCCCGGTCACCTGCGCGCCGTCAGCGGCGCCGTGCGGTCGATCGCCGCGGCGCCGACCTCGAGCTCGAACGTGCACCCGAGCGTGTGCTGCAGCTTGTTGGGGCCGTGCGCGTCGACGCGGTAGCGGCCCGGCGGCAGCATCGTGCGGAGCACGTGGCCGCCGTTCTCCCAGGTGCCGGCGACGAGTCGCGGCGCGCCGCTGTCGGCGTCGCGGATCGTGACCTGCAGTTCGCGCGGCGCAGGTTCGTCCGCGGCGCCCGCGAACGTCATCGTCACCGCCGTGCCGCTGTGCACCGGCACGTCGAGCTCGGTGTCGTGGCCGTCGCGGATCGTGAACGGCAGCTGCTCGGCGGCGACGTCGTCGCCGTCGACCTGTAGCAGGTAGTCGCCGGGCGCCAGCAGCGCCGACTCCAGTCTGCCGCCGACGACATCGACGCTGGTTGCGAACGCATCGCCGCGGCGGATGCGCAGTTGGCGATCGCTGGGCACGTGCGCGCCGATCAACGTCGCGCGCAGCTTGCCGCCGCGTCGCATGCGCAGCTCGCCGACGTTCCACGTCTCGCCGTCGACGAGCGTGCGCTGCGGCACACGCATCGCCGCGAAGCCCTCGGCGCGCAGCACCAGGTGGTAGGCGCCGGCCGGCAGCGGACCGAACTCGAAGCCGCCGTCGGGGTGGTTGGCCTCGCTGACACCGACACCGCCGGCGTGCGCGTCGTCGGCCGCGACGCCGACGATGACGTTGGCCAGCGGCGCGCCCTGGCCGTCCACGACGCGGCCGCGGATGTGCGCCGCGGTCGGCGTCGGCATCGTCACCACGACTTCGTCGTCGCCCGGCACGACGCCGGCGCGGCGCAGCTGCTGCACGCGGCTGGTGCGCACCGTCAGGTAGATCGGCACCGCGGGCTCGCAGTTGCTCAGCTCGAAGCGGCCTTCGTCGTCGGTCTTGGCGATCGCGAACCACGGCCCGGCGGTGTCCGGGTAGTGGGTGCCGGTGATGGTGGCGCCGGCGATCGGCGCGCCGTCATGCGCGACGACACGGCCGCGCAGCGTCGCCTGTACGGGCAGCACCGGATCCCATCGCACCGTCTCGCCTGGTGCCACGTCGAGGTCGTGCTCGACGGTGTCGCCACCTTCGGTCGACAACGACAGGTGCAGGTTGCCCGGGCCGATGTCGCGCATCGCATACGAGCCGTCCGCCGCGGTGCGATCGGCGACGGCGAACGGACCGCTGCCGAACACCGACAGGAAGGCGCCGGCCACCGGGCGGCCGAGCGAGTCGCGCGCGACGCCGTGCACCGCAGCGCCGGGCTGCAGGCGGAAGGTCTGCTCGACGGTCTCCCCGGCGCGCACTTCGACGGCGAAGGCCTCCGAGTGCATGCTGCGGGTGACGATCGCGACCGGCAGCTCGCCGGCGGCGAGCGAATCGCAGACGAAACGGCCGTCGTCGTCGGTGCGCCGCGCCTCGTAGGCGGGCGCGGTCTCTTCGCCGGGCATCGCGCCTTGCACCCCGAGATACACGAGCGCGCCGCGCACCGGTTCGCCGTCGGCGTCGAGCGCGAGGCCGCGCAGCGAACCGCCGCGCTGGTCGAGCACCAGCTGCAGTTCGATCGAGCCGCCGACGCTGCCGGCGACCTGGCGCAGTCCGCTCGCGGCGAAGCCCGCGGCGCGGGCGCCGGCGTAGCAGACGCTGTCCACGTCGCGCGCGAGGAAGCGCCCGTCGGCGTCGGTGCACGCGACGACGACCGGCTCGCGGCCGCCGCGGCCGACCACCAGCACTTCGGCATCGGCGATCGGGTGCGCTTCGCCGTCGACGACGCTGCCGGTCAGGTCGAGGCCGTCGCGCATCTGCAGCGTCGCGGTCGCTTCGGCGCCGGCGACGATCTCGACCGGCACCGGTTCGCAGTCCTGCAGGCCGCCGCGGTTGCCGCTGGCGAGCACGGTCGCGGGGCGGATCGCGGCGAAGGTGACGACGCCCGTGGCGTCGGTGTAGGCCTGGCGGTTGTCGGTCACGGCGCCCAGCAACTGCACGGCGACGCCTTCTGCCGCGGCGCCGTCGGACCACTGCACGGTCACCGTCAGTGAGCCGGTCGTCGCCGCTGAGGTCGCCGCCGTGCTCGGTGGCGCGTCGGCGACGGCGGTGCGTTCGCCCGCGGTGGATGCCTGTGCCGCCTCCTTCGGGGTCGACGCGGAGCCGCTGGTCGCGGCCGCGACCGGGTTGGAGGCGTGCTCGTCGGGCGGCGGCGGCACGATCGGTGGCGCCATCAGCGACCACGTCACCAGTCCGATCACCAGTGCGGCGGCCGTGGCCGTGAGCAGCTTGGTCTTCATCGACAGCATCAGCAGTCCTCCGAGCAGGGTCGTCGTCGCCACGCCCGCAACGAGCGAGGTGTCGGCCAGCGGTGCCAGCGCCGCGAACCACGCAGCACGATCGCCACCGTGTTGCGCGTCGAGCTCTTCGCGCAGCCGCTCGAACGCGCGCCGATGCCGCGTACGCACGGTCTCGACCGGCACGCCGAGGCGCTTCGCCACGTCGCGCGGCGGCAGCCCTTCGAACCAGCGCAGCACGACGACGTCGCGGTAGGCATCGGGCAGCGCCAGCACGGCCTTCACCACCGCGGCGCGGGCGTGTTCGCGTTGGAGCAGTTCGTCGACCGATGGCGCGCGATCGGGCTGCTGCCCGGCGACGAAGTCTTCACGGTCCCGCCGCCGCTTCGCCGAGCGCCGCTGCTTGCCGGCCAACCGCCGCAGCACCGTCGTCAGCCAGCCGCGCGGCGTGTGCATCGGCGCCGGCCCGGCCTCGAGCGCGGCGAGCCACGCGTCCTGCGCGAGGTCTTCGGCCTGCTGCCGGTCGCCGACCAGGAGCCGCGCCAGCTCACGAACGAACGGCTCGTGCTGCAGCAGCTCCTGCGGGTCGCGTTGGGGGATCGACGTCACGCCGGCAACGTACCCGCGGGCCGCAGAACCGGTTCAGCGCCCGGTCATTCGTGCACGACGCCGCGCACGGCGCCGAAGAGGCGCACACCGGCGTCGTCGATCACGACGTGCTGCGCGAACAGCTCGACGCCGAGCAGCACCGGCTGGTCCGGCACCGCCACCTCGAACACCGTCACCGGCTCGAAGGTCGTCAGCGCCACCGGCCCGAACACCGCGGCGCCGCTCGGATCGACGCGCAGCGGGCCGAACGGCGTCGGCACCGCCGGCGACAGCGCCGCGCGCCCGACCACCACCGCGCCCAGCGACGCGCCGACCGGCCGCTGCACGACCTGCAGGCGCCAGGTCGCGCCGAGCGTCGGCAGTTCGCGCGCGAACAGCTGGCGTTGCAGGTTGCTGAGCATGCTTGCGCCGGACACCAGGTCGAGGTCACCGTCGGCGTCGAGGTCGCCGTGCGTGAGCAACTCGGCGCCGGCGACCAACCCGCGCCACGGCGCACCGTCGCCGGTGACATCGGTGAACGCGAACTCGCCGTCGTTGCGCAACAGCAGCGTTCGGTTGCTCGACAAGTACGGGCGCACTGCGACATCGAGGTCCCCGTCGCCGTCGGCATCGAACGGCACCAGGTCCTCGACCGCGTGCATCGCGTTCGGGGGCAACAACGCCGCCGCGACCACGAACGGCGCCGGCCAGCGGTTCTCGAGGATCGTCAAGCGCTCGCCCCAGCCGAGCATGCCGTTGTTCCCGATCAGCAGGTCCTGGTCGCCGTCGCCGTCCAGGTCCGCCGCCGCTACGCAGCTGGCCGGCGCCACGCCCGGCAGCGCCGGCATCGCCGTGAACGTGCCCGCGCCGGTCACCCGCGACCACGCCGGCACCTGGCCGTCGAGCAGGTAGATGGCGTCGACGCGGCCGTCTCCGTCGAGGTCGGCGGCGCACGCCGGGTCCGCCCAGGCGACGCCGGCGAGCACCGTCATCGCGAAGCTGCCCGCCTGGTTCGGCATCCACGCGAGCCCGCCGTACGCACCGGAGCCGACCGGCATCTGCGTCAACAGGTCGAGGTCGCCGTCGCCGTCGACGTCCAGCGCGACCGGCCGGCGCACCGGCACCGCCAACGCGTGCGGCACGAGCCCGGCACCGGCGACGTTCTCGAAGTAGCTGTCGTTACCGACCGGGACCACGTCCGGCAGCCCGTCGCCGTTCAGGTCGAAGGTGCCCCACGGCGTCGAGTTCCACGTCACCGTCACCGCGCTCGGCGGCAGCTGCGCCAACACGTTCGGGAACGCGCCGTAGCCGTCGTTGCCGAGCACGCGCACGTAGCCGAGCGAGTCGGCGATCAGGTCGACCATGCCGTCGCCGTTCATGTCGGCGATCGCATGCACCGCGGTGATCGGCTGCGAAGCGGTCGGCGGCGTCAGGAAGTTGCCGTCGCCGTCGTTGCGCAGCGTCGGGATGCCGATCCGGTCGGCGTCGCCGTCGCCGTCGATGTCGGCGTAGAAGCTGCCGATGTTCGCGGTGTCGCCGACGGGGGTGAAGTTGCCGTGGCCGTCGTTCTGCAGCACGCCGAGGCCTTCGGCCAGGATGTCCAGGTCGCCGTCGCCGTCGTAGTCGACCACCACGCTGCGGCGCGGCAGGTCGTACGGCGTCGGCAGGCTGTGGTAGACGAAGTTGCCGGCGCCGTCGTTCTCCATCCAGCCGCCGCCGAAGAAGGCTCCGGGGTAGCCCGCGAAGTAGGTGTCGATCACGAAGTCGCGGTCGCCGTCCCCGTCGAGGTCCCCGGCCGCGACCGAGGTCCCGGACGGTCCTGCAGGCGTGGGATCGCCGAAGTGCCCGGTGCCGTCGTTGCGCAGCAGCTCGCTGCTCGCGTCCTGGTTGACGCGCAGCAGGTCGAGGTCGCCGTCGCCGTCGTAGTCGCCGAGGTCGACGCCGGTCGTCAGGTCCCAGCTGGCCGGCAGGTTGCCGCTGCCGTCGCCGAACACGCCGTTGCCGTCGTTGAGGTAGAGCACGTCGAAGCCGCCGCAGCCGCCGACCACGTCGAGGTCACCGTCGCCGTCGACGTCGCCGACCGCGAGCGCGCGGGTCTCGCGCGTCAGCGCCGGCAGGTCGCCGAGCGACAACGTCAGCACGCCGGAGCCGTCGTTGCGACACAGCGTGTCGAGGGTCTGGTTGGCGAACAGCGCGTCGAGGTCGCCGTCGCCGTCGAAGTCGGCGAGCGCGACGTCGTAGGACAGCGACGGCGCGAGCTGCAGGAACGAGTCGGGCATGCGTTCGAACCAGCCGGTGCCGTCGTTGCTCAGCCAGAAGCTGCGGTCCCCCGAGCCCGCCGCGCCGAAGCAGGCCAGTAGCTGGTCGAGGTCGCCGTCGCCGTCGAGGTCGCCCGCACGCGCGACCCGCCAGTCGACGACCAGCTCCGGTGCCAACCCGCTGCGCCCCAGCTGTTGGAAGTCCTGGGCGATCGCGACGCCCATCGACAGCGTCAGGATCAGCGGGAAGGTGAGAACGGCGGCGCGCGGACCGGGCATGGCTTCCTCCTGGATCGTGCATTGTACGTGGAGCCGTCGGCACTGCCTCCGACGGCATGCCGGCAACTCGCCCGCGGTCCGGCGCAGCGGTTCACGACACGGAGGCAGCGGGCAGGTTGCCGCCGCCGTCACTCCGACTACCATGGCCACCTGCAAAGGGAGAAGAACCATGCCCCGCTGTCCGCACCTTCGCGCCGCCATCGGCGCATTGCTCGTCTCGCACCTCGCCGCGCAGACCACCTGGGTGGTGCCCGACGGCACCGACCCCGACGTCTACATCGCGCAAGCATCCCCCGGTGACACCCTGCAGCTCTCCGGCGAGCACCCCGGCTTCACGCTCGACAGGGGGCTGACGGTGCTCGGGCCGGCCGACGTCCGCATCTACACGCCGCCGTTCACCGACACCGCGGTGCATGTCGTGCTGCCCCCCGGGCAGCGAGCGCGTTTCATCGGGGTGCGCTTCATCGGCTTCATCAGCAGCTCGGGGCCCGGCTCGGGCGGGGACGTGCACGTCGACGGCGACGTGTCGTTCGAGGACTGCTACTGGGGCACGCAATACGTGAGCGGCGTCGCGGTGCCGGCGTCGTTGACCGTCAGCTCCGGCGCGGTGCAGGTCGTGCGGTGCACGATCTACGGCTCGTATCAGACGGTCGCGCTCAACCTCACTGGCGGCCATTGCTCGATCGCGGACTCCGTGCTGAACGGCGCGAACTTCCTTTCGGGCTGGAGCTTCGTGCCGCAACCGGCCGTGCGTCAGGCAGGCGGGACGCTGGTGGCGTCGCACGTGACGATGCTTGGCGGCTACGGCGGGAGCTACTTCTTCGGCACGCTGCTGACCAATGACGCCGCGCCGGGCATGGAGCAGGTCGGCGGTGTCGCGTACCTCAGCGACAGCGAACTGCGCGGCGGCGACGGCCGCGGCTTCTCGTTGGCCAAGGCCGGCCCGGCGCTGGCGGGATACGGCCAGTGCCTGCACGCGCGGACGCAGCTGGTCGACGGCGTCTCGTCGCTGGGGCTCACCGGGCCGACAACCGGTGACGTGTCCGATCCGGCGATGGTCGGCGTGTCGATGACGACGCCGCTGCGGTTGGCGCAGCCCTACGCGGTGGTCGGCACGGCCGGCAGCTCGCTCGGGTTGTTCGCGACGATCGGCACCTTCGACCTCGCGATGACCCAGGGCGCGCCGCTGGTCGAACCGCTCTACGGCACGCCCGGCACGCACGTCGTGCTGACGGTCGCCACGCCGGCCGCGGGGCAGCAGGTGGCGACCAACGGCAGCGTGCCCAACATGCCGGCGCTGGTCGGCGCGACGGTGTGGTTCCAGTGCCTGCAGCTGGATGGCGCGGCGGTGCGGCTGTCGTCGGTGGTGGGCGGCACGATACTGTGACCGGGCCATGGCCCGGTCCACCTCGTCGTTCGCCGCCTTCGCCCTGCTCGCCGCTGCGCAGCTGCCCGCGCAGCAGCGGTCGCTCGAGCTGACGCCGCTCGTCGATGACTCGACCTGCACGACCTTCTTCGAAGGCGGCGCGCTCGGGCGACGGATGCAGGTGGCGGGCGATTCGGCGCCAGTCGTGTTGCTGCAGCGCGGCCCGGGCCGGCGCGACGTGATGGTCGCCGTGCAAGTGCACGAAGGGCAGCCGCGCGCGACGCTGGCGTGGTCGGAACGGCCGCAGGACGGCGGGAGCGGGGATTCGCCGGCACACGAGACGCAGAAGGCGGTGCCGTCGCAGCTCCTGACGCGCCTCGACGAACTGCTCCGGGCGATGCTGCGGCGCGTGCGCCACGAAGAGATCGGGCCCGACCCGGGTGCGGTCGAGACGATGCTGTTCCTGGTGCAGCAGCCACCGGACGAACCGATGGCGGGACGCGCCGACGCGCCGCAGCCGGGCACGCGCCCGGCGATGCTGGTCGAGGTCGGCGAGGCGCTGATCGCGTTCGTCGAAACGCCGGCGGATGCACCGGAAGGCGGGGAACTGGCCGCGCTGGCGCGCCTGCATCGTGCGATGACCGCGCTCGAGCGGCGGCTGGTCACCGAGGACGCACCGGGGCCCGCCGATCAGGCCGGCGGTAGGCCCGAAGTCGACCTGCGCGCGCAGATCGGGCTCTACGGCGTCGGCCCGCGACCGCAGGGCGCGCGCCCGACCTGCTCGATCTTCACCACCGTCAGCGCCTTCGAGTTCGCGCTCGCGCGCGCCACCGGCCGCGGCCAGCGACTCAGCGTCGACTACTGCAACTGGGCCGCCAACGCTGCGACCGGACGGCGCGACGACGGCGACTTCTTCCACTGTGCGCTGGCCGGCTGGCAGAAGTTCGGCATGTGCCACGACGAGCTGTGGCCCTACGCGGCGAAGTTCCGCGGCGACGAGGCGCCGCCGGCCGAAGCGCTGGTCGACGGCGGACGCGTGCTCGAAGCAGCGCAGCGGCTGCGGGTGCGGTGGATCCGCCCGATCGGCGGCGGCGCCGGGCTCGACGCGGCGCAGATGGCCGACCTGCACGCGACGCTCGCGGCCGGCTGGCCGATCGCCGCCGGCTCTTCGCACAGCCGGCTGCTGGTCGGCTATCGGCGCGACGAGAAGGCCGACGGCGGCGGCGTGTTCCTGACCATGGACTCGGCGCTGAATCGCTTCGCCGAGGTGCCGCTGGCGTTCGTGCGCGACAAGGTCAACGACGCCTTCGTCGTCGAGCTGCGGCCGTGAACGGGCTCGGATAGCGGAGACCGGACGTCGCGCCGGCGCCGCATCCCGCTACGTTCTGCGCCCGCATGGAGCCCTCTCCCGAAGGCGCGCCGCGGCGCCGCATGTCCCTGCCGACCAGGATCCTGCTCGGCCTCGTCCTCGGCGCGGTGGTCGGCGCGGTGCTCAACGTGCTCTACGCGCCGCCGCTCGGCGAGCCCAAGCCCGAGGCCTACGTGCGCGTCGAGTGGTGGGCCGACGAGGTCGTCAAGCCGTTCGGCACGCTGTTCCTCAACCTGCTGTTCATGGTCGTCGTGCCGATCGTGTTCTGCTCGTTGTTCCTCGGCGTGGCCGGGCTCGGCAGCGTGCAGAAGCTCGGCTCGCTCGGCAGCCGCACGCTGCTGTGGTTCCTCGGCACGACCGGCCTGGCGGCGGTGCTCGGCATCACGCTGGTGCGCGTCATCGAGCCGGGCAAGAACGTCTCGCCCGACGTCGTCGAGGCGATCAAGCAGCAGTACGCGTCGACCGCGCAGCAGAAGATCGCGCAGAGCGCGGGCGCCAAGGGCTGGCTCGAGATGGTCGTCGACATGGTGCCGAAGAACGTCGTCGGCGCCGCCGGCGACAACACCAAGATCCTCGGTCTGATCGTCTTCGCGCTGATCCTCGGCGCGGCAGCGACGCGGCTGCCGCAGGACCGCACGCGCGTGCTGCGCGAGCTGTGCGAGAGCCTCTACGAGCTGTGCGTCAAGGTGCTCGGCTGGGTCATGGAGTTCGCGCCGATCGGCGTCGCCTGCCTGATCTTCCACGCCTCGGCCAAGCTCGGCTTCGACGTCATGAAGCTGGTCGGCTGGTACTTCGTCACCGCGATGGGCGGGCTGATCTTCTACCAGCTGGTGGTCGTCACGGCGCTGGCACGGGTGTTCGCCGGGCTGTCGCCGCGGCGCTTCTACCGCGGCGTGCGCACGCTGCTGATCACCGCGTTCTCGACCTCGTCGTCCAACGCGACGATGCCGACCACCATCCGCACCGCGGTCGACGAGTTCGGCGCGCCCAAGGAGATCGCCGGCTTCGTCATGCCGCTCGGCGCGACGATGAACATGAACGGCACCGCGCTGTTCGAGGGCGTGTCGGTGCTGTTCCTGGCGCAGGTCTACGGCAAGGGCCTGTCGATCGGCGAGCAGCTGCTGGTGGTCGGGGTGGCGGTGTTGACCGCGATCGGCGCCGCTGGCGTGCCCGGTGGTTCGATCCCGCTGCTGGCGATCGTGCTGATCCAGGTCGGCGTGCCACCCGAGTTCCTGGCGCTGATCCTCGGCGTCGATCGTCTGGTCGACATGACGCGCACGCTGCCCAACGTCACCAGCGACCTGGTCTGCAGCCTGTGGCTGTCGCGCCGCGAAGGCCACCAGCTCAAGGCGTGACGCACGGCCGCTCGGCGCGGTCGATCACGGTTGAGGTGCGAGTCCGGCTTCGCGAAGCGCTCGCTCGAGCGATTCGACGACGTCGAGTCGTGGTGCCCAGAGCCGCAGGTAGGCCAGGTCGAGATCGTCGCGTTGTGCCTTGAGAATGCCCTGCACGTCGCGCCATTGCCGGTCGGAGAGGCGGCCGCCCTTCTCGTACCATTCCAGCTTGGACAGCACGCAGTCTTCTGCTGATGCAATCGGCAGGCTGATGCCCGCAACCGCGACCCGGTGTCGCCGCGCCATCTCTTCGCGACTGAACGGCCGGTCCTTGCGCGAGAACAGGTCGACCTTGAACGCCGTCGTGCGATGGATCAGGTTGCAACAGCTCGAGTGCCGGATGGCGTCGATCACGCCGTCCTGGTCGATGAAGAAGTGCTCGCTCAAGTCAGCTGCGAGTCTCGTGACGTCATCTTCCGCGAGCTCGACGACCAGATCGACGTCATGAGTCGTCCGGATCTCACCATGCAGGGTCGATGCGACCGAGCCGCCGACGAAGTACGGGATCTCGAGACGGTCGAGGCTCTCGGCGATCAACCGCAGGGGTTCGAAGAACGGTTCCTGCATCAGCTGGCCGTGCGCGGATCCCAGCCGTAGCAGCGCCGCATCGTCTCGGCGTCGAGAGTTCGCGCCGCGCGGCGCAAGAACACCTCACGCTCGTCGGCGTGCGGGTAACGCCGCCGGATGCCGGCATCGGCAAGTGCCTGCGCCATCGCCATCAACTGCGCGAAGGCCTCGAACTTCTGCGCGGGCGTCATGCCGGCCCAGATCTCGAACTGACGACGTTCGGCGTCCAGGCTGGTGTCGTCGGCAAGCGGGCGTTCGGCCGTCACGCACGCATGCTAGCGCTGCGCAGGCCAACCGCTCAAGGCGTGACGCACGGCTGCTCGGCGCGGTCGATGACATAGCCCATGCGGCGCACGTCGTCGATCACCACCGGCGCGAACCACAGCCCGGTGCAGCGCCAGGTCACGATCACGACCGGCAGTGCGTGCGCGTCACCGGGGACGAAGCCGACGTGCGGCGCAGGGGCGCGGTGGGGCGGTGTCAGCAGGTGCCACATCGGCCAGTTCGGCGCCGAGGGGCAGCCGAGCGGCAGCGGGCTGGGGGTGACCTGCGCAGCGACGGGCACGGAGCCCTGGTCGTAGCAGATGGTCTGGGCGGACAGCTCGCCGCCGCACTGGGCGGCGGCGAGCACGACGAGCGTGCGCAGCGGGTGGTTCATGCCCGCTGTGATCCCGCGGGCGTGCAAAGCGCCGGGAAACCGGCGCGCGCTACGCCAGGCTCTTGTGCGAGCCGTCGCAGAACGCGCCGTTCTTGCTGTGCTTGCAGCCGCACCAGGCGACCTTGCGGGCCTCGGTGAGCTCTTCGACGCGGGGCGCCAGGCCGGTGCCCTTGTGCGAGCCGTCGCAGAACGGCTGCTTCATGCTCTTGCCGCACGCGCACCAGGCGTACTTGCCCGGCTGACAGTCCATGACGAACGGCGCGCGCTGGGGAATGTCGGGCTGCGTCATCGCGCCGCCCTCACTTCATCGCGTCGAACTTGGCCTTCTTGTCGGCGTCGCTCATCTTGGCCCACTTCGCCTCGCACTTGTCGCAGCAGAAGTGAACGGTGTGGCCCATGTAGTCGGCGGTCGGGCTGCCCACCTCGATCGGTTCGCCGGAGATGATGCAGACCGACGCGTGCGGCTGCATCGGCTGATCGCCCGAGCCCGCGCAGCCAGCCAGCAGGAACGCGCCCATGATCGGCGCGACGATTCGCAGGAGACTCTTCATGCCGCGGATCATCCGCCCGGCCGTGTGTCGAGCCAAGCGCTTGGCCCGGATTCGTTTGGCAGGTCCGGGTCGGGTAGCCGCTGGCGCCGGGCGCGTGCCTCGGCTCCACTGTCGCCCATGGAACTCTCCCACGCCGAGCGCCTCGAGCTGATGAAGTTCGTCTGCTCGTTCGTCTGGACCGACCTCAACGTGTCGCAACCCGAGCGGGACCTGGTGATGCGCATCACCGGCGCGCTGCGGCTGTCCGACCAGGAGGTCGAGCAGGTGAAGGGCTGGCTCGACGTGCCGCCTGATCCCGAGGAGGTCGACCCCAACCGGGTGCCCGCGGCGCACCGCGAGCTGTTCCTGAAGATGGCCGAGATGGTCGTCGCGGCCGACGGCAGGGTCGTGCCGGCGGAGCGCGAGTCGCTCGCGCTGTTTCGCGACCTGCTGGCCGGCGAGTAGCTCGCCGGCCGCGGTCCGCGCGGATCGAACGGTCGGTGGGCCGTGATCAGCCGGTGATGACGCAGGCCGCGTCGGTCACGCCGACGTAGAGGCCGCCGCCCAGATCGCACGGGCTCGCCGCGCCGGGGGTCACGGTCACGTCGACGCCCTGCATGAAGAACTGCAGACCGGCGGGCAGGCCGACCGGAAGGCTGAGCGCCGCGCCGCCGACGGCGAACACGTCGAGGTTCGGCACGAAGATGCAGTCACAGCCGAAGAACGGCAGCAGCGGGATGTTGACCGGCACGGTCGAGACGATGACGACCGGGATCGTGCCGCCGCTGACGGTGGCGAGGATCGTGCCGCCGGCGAGCGGCGAGCCCGTCACGTCGAGCGACGCGGTGGCGCAGTCCGGCGTGGCCATCTTGACGATGCTGTTCGGCGACGCGCAGAACACGTCGGCGAAGGTGTGGCCGACGACGACGTTGTCGACGTCGATGAAGCCGGTGTGGTTGCTCGCCTGACGAAGCGCGAAGCCCTCGATCAGGTCGCCGGTGAAGGCGCCGGTGACCGACAGCGACGGGCTGGCCTCGGCCCAGGGGTTGAGCCACAGCTTGTTCTCGCCCGTGCCGGCGTCCCAGCTGACGACCACCGAGTAGTCGGTGTCGAACGACAGCTCGGTCGGCCACGAGACGCCGGCGGTCATGTCCGAGGTGTCGGAGATCGCCAGGATGAAGTCGCCGCCGGACGTCGGCGTGAGGAAGCCGACGCGCGCGTGGTAGAAGGTGCCCGAGGTCTTGACGTGCGCCCAGTAGCTACCGGTGGCGGACGTGACGACCTGGCCGCCCGACGGCACGTTGAAGGTGAACGACGCGTAGATGACGTCGGTCGCGCCGAACGCCGGGAAGGCGATGTTGATGTCTTCGCCGGAGCCGGAGCCCTGCTCGAGGCGGGCGGTCGAGCCGTTGGCCATGATGACCTTGTTGCCGCCGCCGCTGTGCGCGGTCCAGCCGTTGGCGGTCAGCGCGCCGGTGTAGGAGAAGTTGTCGCTGGCGACGACCTGGGCGGAGAGCGCCGCGGGAATCGCGAGCGCGGCGAGGAGGATCAGCTTGCCGTTCATTGGATCGGTGGAGTTGGAGATTGCAGAGCTCGGATGGGTCATTGCCCGGTGCCCGAGGGCGCAGGGGCAAGTATCGAATCCGGCGCGTATTTCGCCTGCCAGCGCCAACGCGACGATTGCTGCATTCTTGGTGGTTCCTGAACTGCGGTCCGCCGTGTTGGCGGCCGCCGTCAGAAGTCCATCCGGTAGCGATCCCACATGCGCTCGGCGAACGGTGACCACGCGCGCATCCAGTGGCCCGGCGACTCGACCTGCAGGTAGCGGTCCACGTAGTCGAACAGCGCGTCGTGCGCCCACGCCTCGCGCAGGCCCATGATGCGTGTCGCCAGCACCTGCCCGGCCCACGCATTTGCGGTGCAGCAGCGGCGATACGGATCGGCGGTCCAGGCCTTGTGATCGAGGCTCGGGTCGTCGCCGTGGCGGTTGCCCCACTCCGGTAGACCGACGTCCTCAGGGCCGTAGCCGCCGTGGCCGTGGTTGTAGATGCCCGGCGCCGTCTGCTCGACGTAGAACGTCTGCACGTCCTCGGCGAACGCCAGCCGTTCGCTGCGCGCCGTCTGCAGCAACTCGGCGTCGTGCAGCAGCGCCCCCGCGAACAGCAGCGGGAACTTGCGGCCGCTGCCGCTGCCGCCGTCGGCGACGAAGCGTCCGCCGCCGTGCACGACGCCGTAGACGTCGATGCCGAGCTGCACCAGCGCGATCACCAGCGGCCGCTTGTCCTCGTTGGTCAGGTCGAGCTGCAGCGCCAGCGCGGCGGCGCCGACCAGGTCCGCCAGCTCGCGTCCGTAGTCGGGCATGTTGCGGCGCGGGTGCAGGTAGCGGCTCGTGTAGCCGGGCACGTGGTCGAGCCAGGTGCGTTCGAAGTGCGCGACGAGGTCGCCGAGATCGGGCGCGCCGGCCACCGGCTGCAACCGCGCCAGCGCCGTCAGGTCGAGCTGCCCCGCGAGCCAGCGGCAGCGCTTGTCGGTGCCGCAGTACGGCGGGCGGAAGGCGTCGGCGGGCGGCGGCTCGGCGAGGCAGGTCAGCACCGCGCAGCTCTCGAGCTGCGGCAGCTGCGCCGGCGCCGTCTGGCTGACCGAGCAGACGAGCGAAGTGCCCGGCGCGAGGCGCAGCGGGTGCTCGCGCGTGACGCCGAGCGCGACGTTGGTCGCGGCGTCGTAGCGGCCGGCCGCGCCGTCGGCGAACATCGAGCTGTCGTAGCCCTGGCGCATCGACGTCGGCGACGGGTTGCTCATCGCGCCGTTGCGCACCCGGTCGCCGTCCAGCAGGCTGACGGGACGGATCGCGACGAGGTCCACCGGCCCGAGCACCCACCAGTCGCCGTTGACGAACCTTCCGCAGGTGGCGGGCCGGGCGAACGTCCAGGTGACGTCGTGCCGTTCCAGCTCGGCGCGTTGGGTGACCGGTTCGGGCTTCGGCTCCGCCGCCGGCGGCCGTCGATCGCCGACCGTTCCCGGCCGCGGCGTCGCCTCCGGGCTCGGCGGCATGGGCTGCGCCACGCGCGGCGCGCCGACCACGACGCCGTCGCTGCTCGCGACCTCGCTGCGGTGACCGTGGATGTCCGACGCGCGCACGTTGACGAACAGCGGCACGCCGAGCGGCAGGTCGAGCCCGCTGCTGCCGGCCGAGCGGGCGCCGCCGACCATCGTCCACGCGATCAGGTCGTCCTCGCCGGGCACGGTCCCGGCCGACCACTCGTAGACCACCGGCAGGCCTTCGGGATCGACGAACGCGTCCCAGTTGCCGAACAGCGAGCTCGTCGTGACCTGACCGTCGACGTCCTCGCCGATGCCGTCGCGCACCGCGGCCGGTCGCGGCGGCCCGTCCTGGGGCGGCTGCGTGTCTGGCGCGCCGCTGCAGGCCAACAGCGCCAACAGCGCGCCGAGCGCGGCCGTGCCCGACGAGCTCTGCGCCGGCGGGCAGGCGCGACCGTTCTCCCGGGCCCATGACATGGGAGGACACGGTAGCTGGGCGCCGGCTGCGCGCCAGTCGCCACCCGCCGGGTCAGGTCCGGTGGCGGTGGATGCCGAAAGGTCGGGGACGGGCCGTTCGCATGGCGCCGTCGGTGTCGTGGGCGGGGGGCGTCGGGTTAGGATGCCCCGTCCCGAACCGCACGTCGGACCGGTGGGTGGACGGGGACTCGAGAATCGCAGCATGACGAAGAACCTCTCGGACGAGATGCAGCGCACGGCCCGCCAGGCGCTGGCCGGGCTGCAGCCGATGGCCAGCGGCGAAGAGGTGGGCGGCCTGCCGGTGCGGCGGCTGCTCGCTGCGTTCTTCCGCGCCCGCTACCTGGTGTTCGGCACCACGCTGTTCGGCGTGCTGATCGGCACCTTCCTCGCCATCACGACGCCCAACAACTATGTCAGCGAGGGCAAGTTCGTGTTCACGTCGTCGGGCGCCGAGTCGCGCCTGCTCGACCCGACCCAGGCCAAGGAGACGAGCCAGGAGACGATCGCCACCAGCGCGGCGTACATCCTCAACTCCGACGACCTGCTGCTGCGCGTGGTGCGCGACCTCGGGCCGGCGCGGGTGCTGCAGCCGTACCAGCCGGACGTCGAGGGCGTCAACCCGATCAAGGCGGCGTTCTTCACCGTGCAGCGGGAGTGGAACGCGGTCGCCGAGGAGAACTGGACCGAGGACGAGGCGCTGAAGCAGCTGAAGCGCACGATCTCGGTCGAACGCCCGCCGTACCAGAACGTGCTGATCGCCACCTGCAGCGCCAACAACGCCGAGCTCGCGCAGGAGATCCTCGCCAGGTGGATGGACGAGGCGATCAAGTGGCACATCGAGAAGTACGACGACCAGAAGCTCTACGAAGACGCGCAGAAGGCCTACGAGGCCAGCGTCGTCGCGCACGACACGGCGCAGGCGGCGATGCGTGAGTTCCTCGACCGCAAGGCGAAGGTGCCGCAGTTCGACGACGCGCTGGAGCGGCTGCAGGAAGAGGAGATCGACCTGGCGGGTCGGGTGCAGGAGCTGCACAGTGATCTGACGCTGAAGAAGAGCCTGCTGGAGCGCGTCGAGAAGGACCTCGCCGATCCCGAGCGGCTGCCGCCGACCCGCACCCGCATGGTGCCGGCGGCGTCGCGCAGCGACGTGCTCGACAAGCTGCAGGATCGGCTCGCCCAGGCCAAGATCGAGCTGACCAACCTGAGGGTGCAGCTGTCGGACCCGAACCACATCGACATCCGCGACAAGCTGAAGGCCATCGCGGCGATCGAGAAGACGATCGTCGACGTGCGTGCGACCGAGGCGGACAACACGCTGGTGCCCGAGACCAGCGAGAACCCGCAGTACATGAAGGCGCTCGAGGAGCGCGACTCGTACGACCGCGAGGTCGGCGCGCTCGGTGTGCAGGAGAGCGAGGCCACCAAGAATCACACCGCCAAGCTCGAGGAGCTGCGCCGTCTGCTGGCGCTGCAGCCGGAGTACGAGAACCTGCGCAACCGTGTCATCCAGACCGAGACGACGCGCAGCAACTCGCTCAGCAACTTCCAGCTGGCGCAGCAGAAGCGCACGCTCGGCCTCGGCAACTACTCGGCGCTGAAGAACATGCAGGCCGCGTCGATGCCGCTGGAGAAGGAAGGGCCCAACCGCGGCAAGCTGCTGATCGGCGGCCTGTTCGTCGGCCTGTTCCTCGGCCTCGGCGTCGTCGTGCTGCGCGCGCTGCCGGACAACGTCGTGCGCACGCGCGACGACCTCGAGCAGATCGAAGGCCTCGCCGTGATCGGTGTGATGCCGCGCCTCGACCGCACCAACCTGCGACGCCACGTCGCCCTGCGCGAGCAGGGCTGGTGATCCCATGCGCAACCTGATCCGCAAGCACGACTCCAAGAGCCGTCGCGCCGACGTCATCGCCACCGAGCTCGGCTATCTGTGGTCCAACCTGCTGCAGCGCGGCGCCGGCGACACGCACCGTTCGATCGGCTTCTGCGCGATCGGCGACGACGAGGGCTCCAACACGCTCGCCGCCAACCTGGCGCTGTTCCTCGGCAGCAAGGGCAAGCGCACCGCGCTGGTCGAGGCCTCGCTGCGCGGCCGCGTGCTGGCGTCGGTGTTCCAGGCCACGCCGACGCCGGGCCTCGCCGAGGTGCTGAGCGGCCAGGCGACGCTGCGCGACGCGATGCGGCTCGAGGTCGCCGCAGGTGTCGATCTGCTGCCCGCCGGCGAGACCGAGGACCCGTTCTGGGCCTTCACCGGCGACAACCTGCGCAAGGTGCTCGGCGAGGTGCTGGTCGACCACAGCCTGTGCTTCGTCGACGTGCCGAGCCTCAACCGCGCGCCCGAGGCCGGCTTCGTCGTGCGTTCGCTCGACGCCGTGGTGCTGGTGATCGAGGCCAACCGCCACCGCGCCGCGGTCGTGCGCCGCAACCTCAAGACGCTGCGCGCCCTCGGCACGCCGGTGCTGGGTTCGGTCGTCAACGAGCTGGTGCACGAGATCCCGACGCTGGTCGCGCGCATGGCCTGACGCGTCGTTGGCGGCTCCGCGCGCGGCGGCTACAACGCCGGGCGTGAATCCAGCCGTGCCAGCCCTGGTCATCGACGCGGCCGCGTGGTTCACCGACGAGCTGCTGCGCGAACACGTCGGCGTGCGGCACTGGCGGCGGCTGCCGGCGCGGCTCGCGGTCGGTGTGCGCGCGGTGCGCGCAGAGCTCGAGCGTTGTGCGGTCGGCGCGACCTTCCTGGTTCCCGCGCAGCTGGCGGAGCGCGAGCCGGCCTTGTGTCTGCAGCTGTGCGGAGCAGGCCACGAGCTGGCGTTGTCGGTGGCGACGGCGGTGCCGCTCGACGAGGTGCCAGAAGGGGATCGCGCCGCGCTGCTGGAGCAGTGGCGCGCCGAGCGCGAGCGATTGGCCGCCGCGATCGGTCTCGAGGTGCGGGGCTTCGCCGCCGCCTGGCCGGTCGGCGACGGCGCCGCGTGGTGGCGTGAGGGCTTGCGTGCGATCGGCTTCGCCTGGGACGCGACACCGCGGACCAGCGACGCGGCGCTGTCGGTGATCGGTCTCGAGGCCGGCGGCTGCGTCGCGACCCGCTTCCACGCCTGGCGGCTCGACCGCGAGCAGCCGCGCCTCGGCGGCCTGCCGGCGGCGGCGCGCGAACGCCACGAGGCCGCGGTGCGCAGCGGGCCCGAGGAGCTCGCCGGACTGGTGAGCAGGGCGAAGGGCACGATCTCCGGGGCGCTCGGGCTGCCACCCGCGGCGCCGTTCGTGGCGCCGCCGCCGCGTGTCGCGCCGCCGTCGCGTGTGCCCGGGTCCGACACGGAGCGGCTGGCCGTCGTCGTGCCGCTGAAGGACGAAGGCGAAGGTGTCGCCGCGCTGTTCGCCGAGCTCGACGCGCTGGCGCGCGACCTCGCGGACGTCGCGCGCTGCGAGTTCGTGGTCGTCGACGACGGCAGCCGCGACGACACCTGGCCGCAGCTGCAGCAGCTCGCCGCGTCGCGGCCCGGTGTGCGGCTCGTGCAGCACCCGCACAACCGCGGCGTCGCCGCCGCGATCGCCACCGGCATCGCGCACACCGACGCCGAGCGCGTGGCGTCGATCGACGGCGACCTGTCCTACGATCCGCGCGAGCTGCGGCCGATGCTGGCGCTGCTCGACGCGCAGCACGCCGCTGTCGTCACCGCGTCGCCGTACCACCCCGACGGCGGCGTGCTGCACGTGCCGGGATGGCGGCTGTTCCTGTCGCGCGGGCTGTCGTTCGGCTACCGCCTGCTGCTGCGCCGGCCGATCCGCACCTGGACGGCGTGCTTCCGCGTCTACCGCCGCGCCGCCGTCGCCGACCTGCCGCTGCAGCACGAAGGCTTCCTCGGCACGGCCGAGCTGCTGGTGCGCGTGCTGCGTCGCGGCGGGGTCGTCGTCGAGCACCCGTGCGTGCTCGAAGCGCGGCTGCTCGGCTTCTCCAAGATGCGGGTCGCGCGCACGGTGCGCGGGCACCTGGGCCTGCTGTGGCGGGTCGCGTTCGGCCTGGGGCGCTGAGGGGAACCGGCGCGGATCGTCGGTCACGACGGGGCGGCCCTGGTGATCGGCTCCCGAAAGCCATGCGATTCTCCGCGCTGCTGTTCGTGTCCTGCGCCGCGCTTGCTGCGCAGAGTCACTCGTTCTCCTCCTCGCGTGTCGGGCCGTCGGGAGGCTCGGTCGAAGTGCCGCAAGGTCCGATCGCATCGGCGACTGCACCCGCGACGCCGCGCTGGCTGCAGGGCGTCCCCAGCCGGTCCCATGGCGTCGTTTCGTCCGACGGGGCGCCGGCGGCGATCGGGCCCGGCTATGCCGCGCGCTTCGACGAACGCGGCGTCGACTACGTGCCGCGGCCGGCCGGCGAGGGAGCGCGGGTGCACATGCGGTGGAGCGCGGTGGCGCGCGGGGACGTCGTGGTCTGGCAACGCGGGCACGCTGCCACCCGGCCCGAAGTGCATGGCAACGAGGTGATCTACCGGCACTCCGACGAGCTGACCGAGCGGTTCGAGTCCCGTGTCGACGGTCTGGAGCACAGCTTCGTGTTCTCGGCGCGGCCAGCCGGTAGCGGGGACCTCGTCGTGCGCATCGGGCTCGACACCGAGCTGGGGTTCGAAGCAGCGGGCCGCGACCGGGGGGCGCGCTTCGTCACCGAAGGCATCGGTGCCGTCACGATCGGCAGCGTCACCGGCATCGACGCCGAAGGTCTCGCCGTGCAGGGCGCGCTGCGCTTCGTGGCCGGGCACCTCGAGTACGTGCTGCCGGCGGCGTTCGTCGATGCCGCCTGCTACCCGATGGTGCTCGATCCGCTGATCGGCAGCGTCATCGCGATCGGCAACGCAGCCGGCGTCGACGACGTGCGCCCGAGCGTGGCCTACGACGAGTCCAACGCCCGCTATCTGGTCGTCTGGAACGCCGGCGGCGGGTCGGTCGCTTCCGACATCCTCGGGCAGTTCGTCAGCCCGACCGGCGCGCTGATCGGTGGCGTGATGTCGTTCGGATATGGGGAGCTGACTTCCGGCCAGTCCCTGGCGAACGTCAACGGCGTCAACCGCTTCCTGCTGGGCTACATCAACTGGACGAGCCCGTCGGGCGCCGTCATCACCACCTACCTGCGGGTCCGGGCCATCGATGCCGGGACCGGCGCGATGTCCAATTCGGTGCTGCTCGACTCGACCATGTCCTACGACGTCGATCTCGGCAACGTCGCCGTCGGTGGTGACTCGCGGCCCGTGATCACGCAACACACCGCCATGGTCGCCTGGCACAACAGCTACTCGACGCAGACCAAGGCCCGCGCGATCTCGGTGCCGCTGGCGGGGGATCCGACGACGGTCGGCAGCCAGGCCAGCCTGACCTACGGCAACCATCGCCACGTCGGCATCACGGCGTTCGGTGGTGCGGGCCTGCGCTGGATGGTCACGTTCACCAACGCCGGTTCGCCGTACGAGATCATGGCGAGCGTGCTCGAAGGAGCCGCCAACGTCTGTCACGGGCCGGTGGCGGTGGCAGGGAACGCGACGAGCCTGGTCGATCATCCGGCGGTCGCTTCGTCGGACGGCACCAACTTCCTGGTCGCGTGGCACCAGCACTCGGGCTCCGGCCTCGACGAGATCCGCATGTGCACGCTGACCTGGAGCGGGGCTTGTGGCGCCGGCACGTTGACGCCGGGGCCCGAGCTGGGCCTGCCGTCCAGCGGCGAGCTGCGCGACCAGCCGGCCCTCGCGTTCGCCAAGGACAAGTACGTGCTGACGTGGCTGCAGCAGGCCAGCCTGGGTTCCGTCACCCAGGCGAAGGCGATGGGCCTCGACCCGACGACCTGCGCCGCGTGCGGCAACGTGCTCGGGCTCGAATCCGGTCTCTCTGCGCTGATCACGCAATCCGCCCCGGTCGTCGCCAGCCGTTGCGCGGGTGGCGACTTCGCCAGCGACGAGGCGCTGCTCTGCTGGTCCAACCTGACGATCCGCGGTCGGCTCTTCGAGGCGCGCGGCACCGGCTCGGCGACCTCGCTCGGCGGCAAGTGCGTCGCCGGCGGCGGCGGTGGCGGCGGCGGCGGAGGTGGCTTCAACGAAGCCAGCTACAGCGGCGAGCCGGTGATCGGCAATGCGAACTTCCAGTTGGTGCTGTCGTCGCCGACCGTGCCGGTGCTGGCGGCGATCATCGGCTTCTCGCAGGCGGGCTTCCCGTGCGGGCCGTGCACGCTGGTGCCGAGCCTGGACGTCATCGTCGCCGGCCCTGGCCCGGTCGCCGTGCCGCTGCCGTGCGACGTGGGTCTGCTCGGCGCCACGTTCTGGTCGCAGTGGTTGCTGTGGTCGCAGGGCGGCTGCCCGCTGGTGCCCGACTTCGGCCTGTCGGACGCGATGCAGTTCACGATCGGCGAGTGACGTCTTGCGCGAGCCGGCTCAGCCGAGCGTCGGCACGCGTCGCGGTCGCCGGCACAGCTCGCCGACGTAGCCGGGGCGCAGCAGCTTCTTCAGCGCCGCGGCGTAGAGCCGCGCGCGGCCGCGGCTCCTGCCGACGACGGCGAGTGTGCACCAGATGCCGAAGCGCAGCAGGTGGCCGAGCACGAGGCAGGCGCGCACGTACTCGGTCCAGAACCGCCCGTGCCACGCGGCGTGGTAGAGCAGCGTGCTCTCGCGGAACGCGACGAACGTGCGTTCGGCCGACTGCGCGGCGCTGAGCCCGCCCTCGTGCACGAACGCGGTCTCCGGCAGGAAGCGCACGCGATGGCCGGCGCCGCGGACCCGCTCGCAGAAGTCAGCCTCTTCGAAGTACATGAAGAACCGCTCGTCGAAGCCGCCGGTCTCGGCGAGCACCGCGCGGCGGATCAGGAACACGCAGCCGCTGACGCAGTCGACGTCGCCGGCGCCGTTCGGCTGCGCTGATTCGGCGAGGCGGCCGAGGAACAGCGCGTGGGGCAGGTAGTGGCGCGGCAGGTGCCGCTGCCACGTGCTGCGCTGCGTGTTGCCGTGCTCGTCGGTGATGCGCGGGCCGAACACCGCCGCGTCGGGTTCCTTCGCCGCCGCGGCGACGAAGCGCTCGAGCTGTTCGGGATCGGCCTCGGCGTCGGTGTTGAGCAGCAGCACCCACTCGCCCTTCGCCGCCTCGAGCCCGCGGTTGACGCCGAACGCGAAGCCGCCGTTCTCGGTCTGCGGCAGCACGATCGCCGCCGGAAACGCCGCGCGCGCGGCGGCGACGCTGTCGTCGCTGCTGTCGTTGTCGACGACGATCACCTCTTGCGACAGGCGCGGCGCGTCGAACAGGCGGCCCAGCAGCGCGAGCAGCAGGTCGCGCGTGTTCCAGTTGACGACGACGATCGACAGGACTGGGGTGCTGCTCATCGCCGCGGCGCATGATGCAGGCGGCGCCGCGCGATGTCCATGCGGTGGCAACGGCGCCTCGCGTGCGGCCGCCGCATCGCGGCGCTGCGTGGGCTAGGCTTGTGGGTGGGGAACCCGACGCCGAATCCGCTCGCCGCGCTGCTCGCGCTCGCCGCGCCGGCCGCGGCGCAGATCCAGCCGAGCGCCACGCTGGTCGAGGCGCGTGTGCGCAGCGGCACCGTGGCGACGACGACGCCCGCCGCTTGGATCGACGTCTGGAGCGGGCTGTGGCGCTCGGTGTCCGGCAACAGCGGCAGCGCCGCGCTCGGCATCGGCAATTCGTTCGACGCGGTCGAGGTCGGCACGCAGTGGCAGCTGTCGTGCGCGGCGTTCGGCAGCGGGCTCGGCGAAGCGTTCGGCGACGTGAACTACCTGCTCGACTCGCCGGTGCTGCAGCAGGGCGCGGTGGTCGTCGAGTGGGCCACGGTGACGGCCGGCACCGGCGCGACGACGCTCGCGGCCGACGTCGGCGGCGACGGCGTCGTCGAGGCGAACGGCGCGGCGGTGATCCCGGTGACGTTCGGGCCCGGTTCGCTGGTCGTGCGGGTGCGAGCCGGCGTCGAGGCGCAGGCCGGCACCGTCAACGGTCCGTGGGGCACCTCGTGGAGCTGGAACGGCTCGGCGTCGGCGCAGCTGCGAGTGCGCTTCGTCGCCACCCACGCGACGGTCACCGAGGTCGCCGCGGCGACCTGCGCGCCGGCGCCGACGATGCTGGCGCGGCCGGACCTCTGGCAGGGCGTGACGTTCGACGTCGCGGCGCCGGCCGATGCGGAGCTCGCGCTGCTGGTGTTCGGCTTCGACGCGGCCAGCGCGCCGCTGCCGCTGTCGTCGGGCTGCACGCTCGCGGTCGCACCCGCGGTCGTCGCCGTGGCGCCGCTGCTGGTCGGCGCGGCGACGTTCGCGCTCGCCGTGCCGCCGGCGCTGCGACCGGCCTCGCTGCTCGCGCAGCCGATCGCGTTCGACGTCGACGCCGGGCCGGGTGTGCCGCAGCTGGCCGCCGGCGCGGCGGTGGCGATCGACGTCGACTAGGCGATCACTCGACCTTGAGCTTGAGGATCTCGCCCGCCGTGTCCGCCTTGAAGCGGTCGTAGCAGGCCGGCTTGCAGAAGTGCATCGTGTAGCCCTCGATCGCGATCGAGTGCTCGGCCTTGCCGTCCATGTGCAGCGCGCAGCCGGCGCACTTGTGCACGACCTTGTCGGTGGTGCCGTCGACCGCGTCGGCCTTGGCCAGGATCGCCGCGACCGCCGGGTTGGGCGCGGCGGGGGTCTCGGACTTCGGCGGGGTGATGACTTCGCTCTTCTGCTCGCCGCACGCGGCGAAGAACGGCAGGGTGCAGGCGAGCAGCAGGGTCTGGATGGTCTTCATGATGCGAGCAGCGTAACGGCGGCCGCGTGGCGACACACCTCGCAGGCCGCTTCGTCTCAGCGCACCCGCAGGTGCACGGCCCAGTCATCGGTCAAGGGCAGGCGCTGCTCGCCGGGCTGGCCGGCGTCGACGATCACCGCGGTGTCGCCGGCCTGCAGCGCGATCGGCGGGGCCGAGCCGTCGGTGGCCAGCCTGATCCCGGTCGTGCGAACGGTGCCGTCGTCGCGCAGCAGGGTGATCTGGCGGGGCCTCGGGTGGGCGCTGCCAACCAGTTGCAGCCAGCGCGCGTTGCTGACCGCGACGTCGAGCGGCGCCGCGCCGCACTGCTCGACCGGCGTGACGGTGACGATCGCGCCGCCGGAGCGAACCACCAGCCAGGCGTTGCGCGGCGGCAGCGCCGGCAAGACGAAGCTGCCGCTGGCGTCGCATGCGACCGCCGGCGTCGAGTCCCACATCGTGCCGCCGCCCCGGGTCACGTGCGTGCAGAAGCCGACCGCGACGTCGGCGTCGCGCAGCGGGCTGCCGTCGCGGTACACGCGCCCGGTCACGTCGCGTCGCACGTCGGCGGGCAGCCGCAGCACGAGTTCGTCGTCGATGCCGGGCGTCCAGGTCGCATCGACGCGCGCGCCGGTGCGAGGATCGAGCGCGGCGATGCGGTAGCTGCGTTCGGCGAGGCCGGGCAGCGCGAAGCGGCCTTCGCTGTCGGTGGCGACGCCGCCCTGCCAGCCGCCGACCCGCGCTTCGACCGGCGAGAACGTGATGTCGAGCAATGTCGGGTCGACGATGCCGACCATCGCGCCGGCGTGCGGCAGGCCGTCGCCGCCGAGCACCAGGCCGCGCAGCGTGCGCGGGGTGCGTTCGAGCACCAGCAGCAGGTCGCGCGCGGCGGCCGCGTCGTCGAGCACCTGCGCGCCGAGGCGATCGCGCTGCAGCAGCGCGAAGCCCTCGGCGACCACCGTCAGCGCGTGTTCGGGCTCGGCGCCGTCGCCCGGCAGCTCGAAGCGGCCGTCGCTGCCGCTCTCGGTGCGTTGGCGACCGAACCAGACGTCGGCGCCGGCCACCGGGCGGCTGGCGTCGTCGACGACGGTGCCAGCGACGAGGCGGCGCTGGGTCGGGTCGGGGCGGCGCAGGGTGACCTCGACGTACTGTTCGGGCCGCGTGTCGAGCCGCACGTGCGCGGTCGTGAAGCCGCTCTGGCGCACCTGCAACACGCCGCCGGCGAGCGCGCGGCGGATCAGGAACGCACCGTTCGCGTCGCTGCGCATCGCGGCGGATTCGGCGAACTCGACGCCGCCGTCGTCGGGCAGCAGCGCGGTGACGAACGAGGCGTCGATCGCCGCGCCGAGCTCGTCGCGCACCACGCCGGTGACGCGCGTCGCCGGACCGACGCACCACGCGGCGCCGCCGCGTCGACCGGCGCGCACCAATACGAAGCGCGGGTCACCTACGATCACGTCGGCGTCGTCGACGCCGGCGGCCTCGAGTTCGGGCGAGAAGGCGAACGCGCCGTCGTCGTCGCTGGCCGTTTCGCGCGCCGGCAGCGGCTGGCCGAGCACGGTCGCGCGCCACTCGTCCGGATGCGCAGAACGGGCGAAGAACTCCTGCGCGAAGCCGGCGTCGCTGCGCAGTCGCGCCTCGTCGGCGGCGGTGATCTGCATCGAACCTTCCGGACCGCGGATCCAGCCGCGGTCGCCGCCTTGCCACGCGACCGCGAATCGCGATCGCGCGCGCATCACGACGCCGGCGAGCGGCCTGCCTCCACGATCGACGACGCGGCGGGTGTCGTCGCGCGGTGCGGTCGGCGAAGGCTGCACAGGCGCAGGTGTCGTCACCGGTGCGGCGGCGACGCGTTCGGTTGTCGGTGCGGCGGCCGCGTCCCGGCCGGGGCGGTCGGGGGAACCGGCCGAAGCCGCGAGCGTGGCGCCTCCTGGCGTCGGTGTGGCGGCGGGTTGCTGCGGGTCGCGCAGCAGCCACCACGCCGACACGGCCAGCGCCGCAGCGCAGAGGGCGGTCAGGATCTTCTTGCTCATCGTCATCGCGAAGACCGCGTTGACCGTCGCCCCCGCGGCACCGGCGTCGCCGGCCGTGCCGAGCGGCTGTGCCGCCAGCGCGGCCACCGGGCCGAGCCAGCGATCGCGGCCGCCTTCTGCCCGATCGAGTCGTTCGCGCAGTTGCTGCAGCGCACGCTGCAGACGCGACCGCGCGGTGGTCGCCGGGCACTGCATGCGGCGCGCGATCGCCTCGGTGTCCAGGTGCTCGAAGAAGCGCAGCACCACGGTGGTGCGGTATGGTTCGTCGAGCGCCAGCACGGCTTCGGTCAGTTCGCGGTGCAGCAGCAGACGCGCGGTGGACTCGTCGGGCGACGTGGCCGCCGGTTGCGGGCGTGCGTCGGCGGCGTTGCGCTCGTGCCGTTCGCGTCGAGCGTCGCCGCGCCGCAGCCGCTGCCATTGGCGTCGCAGCACCGTGGCCAGCCAGCCGCGTGGGTCGTGCACGCGTTCGGGGGGATTTCGCACCACGTCGAGCCAGGTGGCCTGCACGACGTCGTCGGCGACCTGCGCGTCGCGGATCAGGGCGCGCGCCAGGGCCGTGACCCAGTCCGACTGGGCCAGCAGGAGGTCGAGTGGGCGGGGCGGTTCTCCGGTCATTGCGCGACGAGGTGCCCGGCCGGGCTGGCGGTGACGCAATGAATCCTGGAATCCTCTGCGTTGCTCGCGGTCGGCGGCGCCCGAACATCGTGCCGCACGCGGATCGCGTCAACGGGTGCGGTCGCGCGATGGCCGGGCTATCCTGCTCGCCCTGGAATCAGCCCGATGACCGAAGTCCTGCACAGCCAGGCGAAGCCCGCTTCGCCCGAGTTCCGCGACAACCGCGAACATCACCTGAAGACGATCGCCGAGATCCAAGCCCACGTCACAGCGGCGAAGCAGGGCGGCGGCGAGGAGGCGTGCGCGCGTCACCACAAGCGCGGCAAGCTGCTGCCGCGCGAGCGCATCGACGCGATCCTCGACCCGGGCGCGCCGTTCCTCGAGCTGTCGCCGCTGGCGGCGCACGGGCTCTACGGCGGCGACGCGCCGTCGGCGGGCATCGTCACCGGCGTCGGCGTCGTCGAGGGCCGCGAGGTGATGATCGTCGCCAACGACGCGACCGTGAAGGGCGGCACGTACTTCCCGATGACGGTCAAGAAGCACGTGCGGGCGCAGGAGATCGCGCTCGAGAACAACCTGCCGTGCGTCTACCTGGTCGACTCGGGCGGCGCGTTCCTGCCGCTGCAGGACGAGGTGTTCCCCGACCGCGACCACTTCGGCCGCATCTTCTACAACCAGGCGCGCATGTCCGCGGCCCGCATCCCGCAGGTCGCGGTGGTGCTCGGCTCGTGCACGGCGGGCGGCGCCTACGTGCCGGCGATGAGCGACGAGAGCATCATCGTCAAGGGCAACGGCACGATCTTCCTCGGCGGTCCGCCGCTGGTGAAGGCCGCCACCGGCGAGGTCGTGTCGGCCGAGGACCTCGGCGGCGCCGACGTGCACACGCGCCTCAGCGGCGTCGCCGACCACTTCGCCGAGGACGAACCGCACGCGCTGCAGATGTGCCGTTCGATCGTCTCGCACCTCAACACCAGGAAGCTGCAGCAGCTGGCGATGCAGGCCTCGGAGGACCCGGCCTACGACCCCGAGGAGCTGCTCGGCGTGCTGCCGAAGGACACCCGCACGCCGTACGACGTGCGCGAGGTGATCGCGCGGCTGGTCGACGGCAGCCGCTTCCACGAGTTCAAGGCGCGCTACGGCACGACGCTGGTGACCGGCTTCGCGCACCTGTGCGGCATGCCGATCGGCATCGTCGCCAACAACGGCATCCTGTTCTCTGAGAGCGCGCAGAAGGCGGCGCACTTCGTCGAGCTGTGCAACCAGCGCAAGGTGCCGCTGCTGTTCCTGCAGAACATCACCGGCTTCATGGTCGGCCGGAAGTACGAGACCGGCGGCATCGCCAAGGACGGGGCCAAGATGGTGCAGGCGGTCGCGACGGCCAACGTGCCGAAGCTGACGGTGCTGATCGGCGGCTCGTTCGGCGCCGGCAACTACGGCATGTGCGGTCGCGCCTACCAGCCGCGCTTCCTGTTCACGTGGCCCAACTCGCGTATCTCGGTGATGGGCGGTGAGCAGGCGGCGGGCGTGTTGGCGCAGGTCAAGAAGGACCAGCTCGAGGCCAAGGGGCAGACGCTGTCGGCCGAGGAGGAGGCGAAGCTGAAGGCGCCGATCCTCGAGAAGTACGAGACCGAAGGCCACCCGCTGTATGCCACCGCGCGGCTGTGGGACGACGGCATCGTCGATCCGCGGCAGACGCGCGCGGCGCTGGCGTTGGCGCTGTCGGCGAGCCTCAACGCCGAGATCCCGGACTGGCGCGCGCCGGTGTTCCGCATGTGATGGCGGTGGTCGTGGCTCGCGTGCGCTGGACGGTCGTGTGTGTCGCCGGCGTGCTGGGCGCGGCGTGCCGGCAGGCGGAGCCGCCGGTGCGCGTGCTCGACGGGCTGCGCATCACGCCCGACGTGGTGCGTCACGCAGCGCTGCCGACGGATCTGACGTTCGTCGAGCAAGACCTGCGTCGCGCGCTGCCGCCGGAGCAGGCGACGCCGCTCGATGCCCTGCTGCCCGAGTGCCTCGACGCCTCGGGCGGGCGCGCCGTGTCGGCGGCCGTCTATCTGCCGGGCAACGGTTGCTGGGTTGGCGCGTGTTCGCGCGATGCGCAGCTCCAGATCGATCCCGACACGCGCTTCCACGCGGCGAGCATCACCAAGGCGATGACCGCGGCGTTGGTGCTGCAGCTGATCGAGCAGGGGCACGTCTCGCTCGAGACCACCGTCGATCGCTGGTTCCCCGGGTTGCCGCGGGGCGCTGAGATCACGGTGGATCACCTGTTGTCGCACACGAGCGGGCTCACCGATCCCGCGCTCGAACTGCCCGACTCGGCGCGTTCGTTCCGCACCGCAGACGAAGTGCTCGCCTCCGTGCAGCGCGGCGAGCTGGCGTTTGCGCCGGGCACGCGCTGGTCGTACTGCAACGCCGGCTATCAGCTGCTCGGCGAGATCGTCGCGCGCGAGTTCGACGCGCCGTTCGACGAGGTGTTGGAGCAACGTCTGTGGCAACCGCTGGGCTTGACGCGGGCCTGCTGGGTGAAGTCGGCGAATCAGCGCGAAGTGCTGCCCGACAGCGTCGTCGGCGGCAGGAGCGGCTTCGAGGTCATCGACTATGCGGTGCCGCTCGCCGCGGGTTCCGTCGCGGCGACGCCGCGCGACCTGGTGCGTTGGCACGCGGCGCTGCTCGGCAGTGCCGTGCTGCGGCCGGAGACCGCGGCGCGCATGCTCGATCGCCTGCTGCCGATGAGCCCAGGGTCGCTGTGGTGGGGGCGCGGCCTGATGCTGCTGCGCATGCCGGACCCGATCGGCGAAGTGATCTACTCGGCCGGCGGCATCCAGGGCTTCCAGTCGGCGCTGGCCTGGCTGCCGAGCAAGCGCGCGTTCGTTGCCGTGATGACGATCGACGAGACGCCGGCGGGGCCGTTCTTGTGGCGATTGGCGAACGCGCTGTGATGGCCGCGAGGCTCCCGGTCGGCGCGCGTCACTGTTGCCGCCGTCGCCGCCGCGGGTGGTCGCGGTGCTCGTCCCCGTCGTCGTCCGCCGCCGGGTCGGTCGGCAGCGGCTGATCGTCTTCGTCGAGTCGCAGATACAGCCGCAACGCGGCCCGGACGACGCCGCCGGCCGAGTCGTGCGTGCCGTTCTTGACCTGGGCGAAGACGGCCTGCGCCAACGCGAGCGGGACGTTGGCGGTGATTACCGTGCCGCGCTTCTGCTTGTCGATGGCCATGGGCGCGCCGTTGTGTGGCGCAGCGCGACGGCAGTCGCGAAGTGCTTGTCGCGATCGATCCGGCTATCCTGGCCGTCACGACATGGCCGCACCTGCCGACGACATCTCCCCCGAACTCAAGAAGGCGCTCGCCGACATCAACGAGAGCGGGGTGCACATCGCCCATGTCGAGGGCGGTCCGGGGGAACCGTGCTACAGCTACACGGTCGGGCTCTGGCACAGCTTCGAGCACCCGGAGGTGGTCGTGTTCGGCCTCGAGGACGTCGTCGCGCGCGAGTTGCTCGAGGCGATGACCGACGAACTCGACGAGGGCAAGACGTTCGTCGCCGGCGGGCGCTACGAAGGCCTGCTGGTCGGCTACCCGGTGCGCATGCTGGCGGTGCCGGCCGCACAGACCGCGCGCTGGTTCGAGCTCGCCGCCGCGGCCTACGGCGACGCGTTCCCGTGCCTGCAGATGGTCTGGCCGGACAAGGAGAAGCGCTGGCCGTGGGACGAGGGCGCGCGCGACGCGTTCGTCAAGTCGCAGCCGCTGCTGGGCCCGCTGCCGCAGTGAGCGACGAGCGCCCGAGCTCGCCGCCGCCTCGCCGTTCTACGCGCCTGGCCAGCGTCTATGTGCTCGGTCTGTTCGGTGTCGCGCTGGTCGCGCTGATGTTGATGCGCGGCGCCGGCCGCCTGCTGGTGCCGCTGCTGCTGATCGGCGCCGTCGTCTGGGTCGTGCACCGGGTCGTGCAGAAGATCCGCGAGCCGATCGACTGACGACGCGACTACTCGGTGACGCGGCGGCTGAGGTCGACGTGGTCGTAGACGCTGCGCACCAGGACGCCGTCGGGGGCGCGTTCGAGCTGCAGCGGGCCGTCGCCGAACGGGTCGTCGCACGCCGGCGTCTGCGGATCGATGTGCATCGCGAGCGCCGTGCGCAGCAGCCGCACGCGCGTCAGCGACTGCCGCAGGTTGGTCTCGGCGGCGATCAGGTTGGGGCACATCGTGCCGGCGGCGGCGTTGCCCGAGGCGAGCATGCGATCGACGTGACGTTGCCAGGCGTGCTCGCGCTCCGACCACGGCGCCGTCTCGAGCGCGCGCAGCTCGTCGGCCATGTCGGCGAACATCAGGAACGCGTCGGCGAGCATCCAGCGCGACGAGAACCCGTAGCGCAGGCCGGGTGCCGCGGGCCAGCAGTCCTCGGCGTCGGCGGGCATGCGCTGCAGCAGGCCGGCGACGTAGATCGCTTCGCGGTCGAAGCGCAGGACGCACGGCAGCGACTCGTCGAGCCGTTGCAGTCCGCGGGCGAACTCCTGCCGCGCCGCGTCGTCTAGGCCCCGCAGCGCGTCGTCACTCCAGTGCTCCATCGGGATCTGGAGCATCGCACAGCCGATCATCTGGTTGATCAGCAGGCCGTCGCGCACCAGGTCGGCGCCCATCGTCATCGCGTCCAGCGTGACGCGTACGGCGCCGGTCCCGTCGCCCTCGGCGCGCCGGGCGCCGGCCTCCAGCTGCGCGAGGTTCGCCAGCGCGCGCAGCTCGAGCATGTTGGCGATGTCCTCCTCACCAGAAGGGCCCCGAAGCGGCGACGTGTCGGTCGCGTGAGCGCCGGCATCCAGCGCGGCCAGCGGCGCCTGCCACCCGGCGCGCAGCGGCGACGCGGCCAGCTCTGGGTCGGTGAGGCGCAGCAGCCTGCCGACCTCGCCCTGCTGCATGCAGTCGAGCGCCATCGCCAGCTTGCCGCCGGCGACGTAGCGGTCGAGGGCGCGACCTTCGCCCGGCTCGCCCCACAGCGGTGCACGCGGGCGCTGTTGCGTCGCCCAGCGGCGATGCAGGGAGTCGGCGCGTTCGCCGAGATGCTGCCAGGCGGACTCGGCGCGAGAACGCACGAAGCCTGCGGACAAGAGCAGTCCGGCGGTGGCGACGAGCACGGATCCGACCAGCGTGCGGCGAGCGAGGTGTGGCATGTGGGTGCCTATCGGGCTGCTTCGCGGCGGGCGCCGCGATGGCGTCCCGATCCGGGATGCGGCCCGCGTCCCGGCCCGCTACAACGCGAGTCATGCCGTTGCCATCGCGTGTTGCCGTCGCGCCGGTCTCTCGGGTACGCCGCGCCGATGTCGCCGTGACCGCGTGCGCGCTGTTCGCAGCGTGCGCCGCGCCGGGCCCCGGTCCGGACGACCTGGACTTCGCCGCGTTGCTGCAGCCGATCCCCGGTCGCGTGGTGCGCGACGGCGACGAGCTGCGCATCGACAGTCCGGCGCTGCTGCGCGACGCCGAACACCACGTCTGGGGCGGCAGCGTGCTGCGCGGCGAAGACGGCCGCTACCACATGTTCTGCGCGATGTTCGACGCCGGCCCGGGCGCGCGGAAGTTCGGCGACGAGTGGCTGTTCTCGTCGGTGATCGCACACGCGAGCTCGGCCGCACCCGACCGTGCCTACGCGATCGACGGTGTGCTGCTGCGCGGCCGCGCCGCCGAAGGCGATCCCGACGCGTTCGACGCGCAGGGCGTGCACAACCCGCACGTCCTGCGCGACGACGACGGCGTGCACCTGTTCCACATCGGCTCGCGCGATCCGGGCGCCGCGGCGGTCGGTCCCACGGCAGCCAGGCTGCGCGCGCGCGATCGCATCCAGCAGTCGCAGTGCATCGGCGTGGCCCACGCACCGTCCGTCGAAGCGCTCGTCGCCGGCCGCTACGAGCGCCCGCGCGAGCCGCTGCTGGTGCCGCGAACGCGCGTCAAACCGGACAACGTCGTCGCGCCGTCGCCGCCCGGCACGGTCGCGCTGCCGGACAACCTGATCGTCGTCAACCCGTCGGTGGTGCGCGCGCCCGACGGCCGCGTGCTGCTCTACTTCAAGGGCAACGTCTACGACCCGGGCTGGCGCGGCGTGCACGGCGTCGCCGTCGGCGACTCGATGCGCGGGCCGTTCCGGGCGCGCGACGAGTTCGTGTTCGACGTGCGGCTCGACGACGGCCGCATCGCCAGCGCCGAGGACCCGTTCGTCTGGTTCGATCGTCGCCGACACCGCTTCTACGCGCTGGTGAAGGACTTCTCCGGACGGCTGACCGGTGCCGGTCCGAGCCTCGCGCTGCTGACCTCGACCGACGGTCTCGACTGGGCGCCCGCGCGTCACCCGCTGGCGAGCGCGAAGCAGCTGCGCTTCGCCGACGGCACCGTGCTGCCGGTCAGCCGGCTCGAACGACCGCAGCTGCTGTTCGACGACGACGGCCGCCCGACCGCGCTGTTCGTCGCCTGCATCGTCGGCGGCGGCTACCGCGGGCACGCCTGCAACGTGCAGATCGCGCTCGTCGATCGCTGATCGACACCGGCCCCGCTACGATCGCCGGCCATGTCGTCGAGCCCCGCCGTCCCGAAGCGCGCCACGCCGCTGCTCGATTCGCCGCCGGTCTGGATGGCCGCCGTGATCGGCGTCATGGTGCTGCTGCACGTCCAGCTGCCGCTTGCGCGCTGGGTGGAGATGCCGTGGCGACGCCTCGGCTGGATCCCGTTGGCGCTGGCGCTGCCGGCGATGCTGCACAGCCTGATCCGCTTCGTCGCCGTCGGCACCGGGCTGCGGCCGTTCAAGCCGGCGACGACGCTGGTGGCGACCGGCGCGTTCCGCTGGACGCGCAACCCGATGTACCTCGGCATGGTCGTTTGCCTGGCTGGCATCGCGGTGCTGCTCGGCACGGTCACGCCGCTGCTCGGGCCGCCGCTCTTGTTCCTGGTGCTCGACCGGCACTTCGTGCGGCGTGAGGAAGTGTTCCTGAGGGCCAACCTCGGCGAGCCCTACGAGCTGTATTGCCAACGGGTTCGGCGTTGGTTGTGAAGTTCCCGGGGCGAACGGCCTGACGCCGGGCGACGAGTCGGGTCCAATCGGTGCCTGCCCATTCGGGCGCAGTCACCTCCACCGGACCCCCTCCAACCGGAACCCCGGAACAGACCCCTCATGGTGAAGATCGCGACCCTGGCCGGCGCGCTGACCGTCGGCGCGCTGCTGCTCGTCCCCGCCACTGCGCAGTTCGGGCCGCTGCCCGGCCTGCCGATGACCCCGCCGCCGACCGACCACCCGGCGCTCGCCGCGCAGCCGCTGATGCGCACCGTGGACGCGCCGCGGCCGCCTGTGCCCGCGCAGCCGGCCGCGGCGACCCCGGCGCCGTCGCAGCCCGACCCTGCCACGCAGGGCGTCAAGTGCGGGGGGCGCGACCTCGCCGCCAACGTCAAGAAGGTCAAGGCGCTCGAATGGGGCAAGTCGCTCGACCGCGTGCGCGCGGAGGCCACCGCGAGCGGCAAGCCGATCCTGTGGCTGCAGACGCTCGGCGACCTGACGGGCTTTGCTTGAAGCGCTCTGCAGAGCCTGCGGGGCGTGACCCTGCCCGATGACGAAGTCCTGACCTTCCTCGACGACAACTTCGTGCTCGGCACGAAGAACATCCAGAAGGAGCTGCACGTCGGTCTGTCTCACGGCTACTCGCCGAAGCAGAGCGCGGTCGGCACCACCAACGGCGCCGGCGGCCGCAACGTGCAGTTCGTCGTGATGGCGCCGGACGAGACGGTGCTGCACGTGCTGCCGGGCTTCTGGCACAAGGAGGACCTGCTGACCGAGCTGCGCTTCGCGCTCGAGCTCGACAAGCTCTACCGCAGCGAGTCGATCACGATGCGGCGCAAGCTCGAGATGCTGCCGCTGATGCATCAAGCGCACCTGCGGCGACACGGCGCCGAGGAGCTCGTGCGCGGTGACTGGCAGTCGTTCGACCGTCAGCACGAGGAATGGCGCCTGACGCAGGGGCCGCGCGACACCTTCTACGCGCTCGCCGATGGCACGATGGTGCTCAAGTCGATCCCGGAGGTCGTGCACGAGCGCATGGTCGCGCACCCGTTCGAGAAGCTCGCCGACTTCGACCTCGAGTCGTTCGTCGACTACGGGCGGCCGTTCTACGACAACAACTGGAACGACAAGGGGCGCGAGTTCCGCGCCGCCAGGACCGCCAACTCGAAGCGCGAGAAGCAGCAGGAGAAGGAGCGCAAGGAGGCGGCGAAGCTGGCCGAGAAGGAAGCGCGCGCGGCGGAGCGTGCGGCCCGCGCCGCGGGACGCTGACGGGAAGGCGCCGCGGGTCGAAGGCACGGTCCCGCGACCCGCGGCGCGACACATCGCAGCTGGCGCCCGCGCCTTCGCGGGCAGCCTGGTCGGCGGCGCGGCGTGAGGGAGACCGAGCCTCCCGTGCCGTCGCCCACCACGCCGCGAACGCCTCTGCGATGCTCGTCGGCGAGTGTAGTGGAGACACCTCCTGCCGCCGCCGTGCCCGAGGAGGCAGCTGCGGGCCGCATAGTGCGGGTTCAGCGCCGGCGCCGCAGCAGGTTGCCGCCGGCGACTGCGCCGAGGATCGTCGCGCCGCCGAGCAACGTCAGCACATGGGGGCGTTCGCCGTGCACGAAGTAGGCGATCAACGGGTTGAGCACCGGCTCGATCATCAGCAGCAGCGACGCGCGCACCGCCGGGACGTGCGCCAACGCGGTGGCCAGCAGCGCGTAGGCGGCGCCGATCTGGCAGGCGCCGAGGAACACGATCACGGCCCAGTCCTGCGCGCTGCCGGCGATCGGGGTCTGGCCGACCGCGGGCATCAGCACCAACGCGACCGGAAACGTGAACACGTTGCCCCAGGCGATCGCCGTCGCGTTCTGGCCCGGCGTCGCGCGCGACAGCCAGCGCAGCCCGATCAGCAGCAGCGCGTAGCAGACCCCCGAGGCCAGCGCGACCAGGTCGCCGAGCGCCGGATCCGTTGCCGTGGCGACCGCGCCGGTCGGCGCGACGAAGCACAGCGTCATGCCGGCGGCGACGCCGACCAGCACCAGCGCGTCGCGGCGCGAGGTGCGTTCGCGCAGCAGCAGCGGCCCCAGCACGGCCAGCCACAGCGGCGCCGTCGACTGCAGGAAGATCGCGTTGGCGGCGGTCGTCAGCGCGTTGGCGACGACGAACAGGCAGGTCGCGCCGAAGTAGGCCGGCAGCAGCAGCGCGATGCGGCGGTCGGGCCAGCGGCGGCACTGCGGCAGCACCGCGAACAACGTCACCGCGGCGAACAGCGCGCGCAGCGCGGCGCGCTGCAGCGACGGGAACTCGCAGGCCTTCAGCAACGCGCCGCCCGACGCGAACAGCACGCCGGCGAGCAGCACGCGTAGGGCGGGGGCCATGGGTCGCGGTTGTGCCACGCTGCGGGTCCCGAATCCAGTCGGGCGGCGCGGCCGCGAGTTGTCGGCTCCGGCGCGGGCTGGCATGCTGCGCGGCGGACATGCTGCGCCGACCGACAACCTTGGCTTGCCTCGCGGCGCTCGCGCTCGCGGCGTGCTCGGGGCCTGCCAGCGACGCGACCGCGCCGCGGGTGCCGAGCCTGCCGTTGGTCGCGCACGGCACCGCGCCGTTCTGGTGGCTGCGCATCGACCAGGAGTCGGTCGCGTTCGGCACGCTCGGGGACGCGGCGACGTTCGTCGCCGACGTCGCACCCCCGTTGTCTCCCGAGGGTGGGGGCGGGTGGCGTTGTCTCGCCGGGGACGGGGAGCGCCGCCTCGAGGCGACGCTCGTGCCGCGCGTCGACTCCGACCCGGGCACCGGCATGCCGTACCCGTTCACGGTGACCGTGCGGCTCGACGACGCGGAGTGGCGCGGCGTCGGCGGCGACCCGGGACAGCTGCTGCGCGGCTTTCCGTGGGTGGTGCTGCAGGCCGGTGCGATGCAGCCGCTGGCCAACCTGCGGCCGACGCTCGAGTTCCGCCCCGGTGGCGTGCTGGTGTTCGCGGCGGCGGACGGCTGCACCACCGGCACCTGGAAGGTCGACGGTGGCGTGCTGCAGCTGACCGGCTTCGGCTCGCTGATGGCGCCGTTTCGCGACGCGCTGGCCAGCGCGCGCGCCTTCTCGATCACCGCCGGCGGCGAGCTGGTGCTGAAGTGCGAAGGCGTCGTCGTGCTGCGCGCGACCCGGGGCCACGGCTGAACGCGTCGTCGCCGGTCAGTTCAGCACGGCGGTGACCGCGCCGGTGTGCGAGAACCCGTCGGCCGCCGCCGCGTCGAACACACCCCACTGGAACGAGATCGGCAGGCCGATCGCGCTCGGCTGGTCGGGCACCCACAGCGTGTAGGCGAAGCCGCCGGTGAGCGGGCTGGTCTGCGTCTTGGTGACGAAGGCCAGCAGCAGGTCGGGCGTGACGTAGAGGTCGGCGAAGCCGAGCGGCACGCCCGTCGGGATCGGCGCGCCGAGCACCAGCACCGCGACGGCGTTGCGCGCGGCGTCGTCGAGCCAGACGTCGAGCGGGCTCGCCAGCGACGGCCAGCCGTGCACGCCGATGGACGGCTCGCCGTAGATGCCGGGCTTGCCGGCGCCGTAGGCGAACGTGAACCCCGTCTGGTACGGCGCGAACAGCCGGAACTTGGCCGGCAGCGTCGTCTGCGCGTGCCACGTCGCGCCGTCGCTGACGCGCACCTCGACCGGCACGTTGGACGGTTCGTTCGGGTCGCTGACCGAGTGCTGGTGGAACATGCCGGTCACGCGCCAGACGAGGAAGTAGTCGTCGCCGACGATCAGGTTGGCCGGCTGCGCGAACTCGGCGCCCTGGAAGCTGCGCGTGTGCGTCGTCGACCATTGACCCGGCTGGCCGACGAGCAGGTCGGGAAGACCGGTGGTGGTGTTGCGCGTGCGGATCTCGACCGTGTGCAGGGCAGGCGGCTGGTTGCCGGTGAACACCTGCGCCGCCGACACGACGGGCACGGTGGCCGTGAAGCGGAACGCCAGCACGCTCGCCGGCCAGCCCACCGCGTTGTTGGAGTACGACGGGTTGTCGTTGACGGAGAACGCGAACTGCTGGGCGCGCAGCGCGGCGGACGGGGGTAGCGCGGCGAAGGCGGCCGCGAGCGCCAACACGGGGACGAGGGAGCGCATCGGCGCATCATGCCGCTCGGCGCGACGGCGGGCAGGGGCCGGCCTGGATTCGCGACCTGCTCCCGGCCAACCTTTGCAGCAGATGAGCAGCTACCAGACCCTCGAAGTCACCCAGGAAGGCCCGGTCCGGCACATCCGGCTCGACCGTCCCGACGTGCGCAACGCCTTCAACGGCCAGGTCGTGCTCGACCTGACGGCGGCGTTCACCGCGGCGGACACCGACGACACGACGCGCGTGGTGGTGCTGGCCGGCAACGGCAAGAGCTTCTCCGCCGGCGCCGACCTGTCGTGGATGCAGGAGCAGGCGACGCTGCCGCACGCCGAGAACGCGCAGAGCGCCGACCGCATGGCGCGCATGTTCTTGGCCATCGCGCGCTGCAAGAAGCCGGTCGTCGGCCGCATCCACGGCCACGCGCTCGGGGGCGGCTCCGGGCTGACCGCGGCGGTCGATCTGGCGATCTGCAGCGAGACGTGCCTGTTCGGCCTGACCGAGGTCAAGCTCGGCATCGTGCCGGCGGTGATCTCGCCGTTCGTCATGCAGAAGATCGGCGCCGGCCGCGCGCGCACGCTGTTCCTGACCGGCGAGCGCTTCGACGGCAAGGAGGCGCAGCGCATCGGGCTCGTGCACCGCGCCGTGCCCGACGCCGAGCTCGACGCGGCCGTGGCCAAGGCGGTCGCCGAGCTGCTGTCGGCAGGCCCGTGTGCGGTCGCCAGCGCCAAGGAGCTGATCCAGGCCGTATCGCACCTCTCGCTCGAAGACGCCATCCCGGTGACGTCGAAGTGGATCGCCGACCTGCGCGCGACGCCCGAGGCCAAGGAGGGCTTCGCCGCGTTCCTCGAGAAGCGCCAGCCCGGTTGGATGAGCTGACCCATCGGAGTGCCAAGGAGGAAGCCATGGCCGTGAACAGACTCTGGGCTGCGTTGCTGTCGCTGCCGGCGGCCAGCTGTGGCGTTTCCCTCGACTATGCGACCGACGACGTGCTCGCGCAGGACGCCGGCGGGCGGACGGCGCACAGCACGCCGCTGATCGAGATGAGCGGTCGGCGAGGGCGCGACGGCGCGCCGCAGCTGATCCAGGACGAGGACGGCGAACAGAGCCTGGCCGAGCTGCGCGCGGCGGTGCAGCGGCACCTCGGCGCCGCGTGCGTGCTCGACCCGGCGGCCGAGCCGATCGCGCTGCCGGCCGATCCGAACGAGATGGAGGCGTTGGTCGCCGGCCTCCGCGATCGCGACGTGCACCAGCTGCTGCTGCCGCGGCTGGTGCTGTCCGAGTACGGCGGTCGTCTGCACAGCACGGTCATGATCTGGAATTGGCACCCGAGGCCTGGGTGCACGGACGTCGAGCTGGCTGCCGTCGTCGCGTTCATCCTCGTGCCCGGCATCGTCTGCAGCAGCCTGCAGATCAACGAGGAGGTCGCGCACGCCCGCATGCAGCTGGTCGCGATCGATCCGGTGGAAGGGCACCTGCTCGGTGTCTTCGACGGTGACGGCATCTACCAGGACTCCTGCACGGCGTGGTCGTGGCGACCGCAGCGGCACCTGCCGGACGTGATGCGTGAGGCGTTGGCGGCGGCGATCGAGAGGTACGGTGACGCGGCGCGGGACGGGTTCCCGGACCGGAGACCGTTGCCCGCCGATTGGGCGGTGAACGTGCTGGAGTCACCCGTGGTCGAGTCGCCGGACGCTGCGGGACAGCAGGCCGGCGGCCAGTGACCCGCGATCGGTCGGAGCTCCGCGCGGTCGCGCCGTCGCGCACCGACGCGCGCTGCCGGACGCCGCGGCAGAAGTCGTTGGCGACGACGGTGGTCTTGGCCCTTCTGCTGTCGCTGTCGAGCTGCTTCACGCTCGGCCTGTGGGGCTTCGCGCCGGAGACCGAGGTCGATGCCGACGGCAACGAACAGCAGGTCGCGGTCTACGACCAGGAGACCGAGTGGTCGTGGGGGCTGCTGGGCGTGCGTCTGCTGCTCACCCCGCTGACCGTCCTGCTGGACTTCGCGACTGCGCCCGTGCAGGTGTGGTTCTGGGGATCCGACGACGACGCCCCGCCGGGCGACTGCGCCGGCCGGTGACGCCTCAGCGCTCGCCGCGCAGGCGCGTCAGCGCCGCGTCGAGCACCGGATCGCCTGCGAGGTGCTGCTCCGGGGTGCTGGCGACGACGAGGTTGGGCTCGACGCCTTCGCCGTCGAACGTCGCGCCGTTGGCGCGCAGCAACAGCCAGTGCGGCAATCGCACCGAGAG
Source organism: Planctomycetota bacterium (assembly GCA_020638735.1). Classification (GTDB taxonomy): domain Bacteria; phylum Planctomycetota; class UBA1135; order UBA1135; family UBA2386. The sequence continues at coordinate 197,230 of JACKHZ010000010.1, forward strand.
CCCGGGGGCCAGCTGGTGCAGCTGCGGCGCGCCGACCGAGCCGTAGCTGCGGGCGCCGACCAGCACGGCGTCGCGCGCCCGTTGCATCATCATCAGGAACAGCTCGCCGGCGTCGCGCACGCCGGGGCCGGTCAACACCGCGACCGGTCCGTCGAACACGTCCCGTCCGTCGTTGCCGCGCATGGTGTGCGGTACGACGTCGCGGAAGCCGCCCTCGGCCGTGACGTCGCGCTCGCGGTGCATCGCGTAGGTGTGCTCTCCGGCGACGAAGAACGCGGCGATCCGGCGGGCGGCGTCCTCGTCGCCGGCGTGGCAGGTCCGCACGTCGAGGACCAGCGCCTTGCAGTCGTTCAGTGAGCGCAGCGCCTGCAGCAGCTGGTCGAGCTCACGGCGTTGCAGCGCGAAGCTGTCGATCTGCAGGTAGCCGATCCGGTCTTCGGTGCGGGCCATCCGGCCGACCCGCTCGACCCTCTGCAGCTGCGCCAGGCGGAGCTGCAGGCCCGGCAGCGCGAAGTTCGCCGGCTCGGCCGGTGCGCTGGTCGGGATCGTCGTCCTGCCCCAGACGACGTCGACGTCGACGTCCTGGCCCTGGCCGAGCACGTCGGTCAGCGCCAGCGCCAGCGCCGGGCCGCTACGGCTGGAGGTCACCTGCTCCAGGTGGTCCGCGATGGCTCGATCCCAGTCCACGCCGCGGCTGTCGCGCCGCGAGTAGTGCTCCCGAAGCGCCGTGCGCAGGCGTTCGAGCGCGGCCGCGACGGTGCCTTCGGGCAGCGGCTCGCCGCGGGTGGCGAAGCGCCAGGACGTCGGCATGGCGCCGACTCCTTCGGCGTCGACGAAGCGCGGCGCGCCGCGCGACAGGTCGAGCGCGTAGATGCGGTCGGCCTCGAGCCCCACCTGCAGGCGGAACGTGCGCCGGTCGAGCCACTGCGTGGCGCTGACGGCGGGCCAGAGCGCCCGCTCGCCGCCGACCCCGTGGCCGGCGGTGTCCATGTCGCGATCGAAGGTGACCGTCAGGTGCGTGGTCGCTGCAGGGTCCAGCTCGGCTGCGCAGTCGGGCGGGTCGAGCCCGACGACGTGCGGCCGGTCCTGCGCGGCGAGCGGCGCGGTGAGCAGCGCGAGCGCCGCGAGTCGGCGGGTGACGGACGTGGCGTTCATGAGCGGCCTCCGGGTGCGGCGTAGCGGCGTTGTTCGTGTCGGCGAACGGCGCGTTCCAGCTCCGCGCGCGCGGTCGGCGGCAGCGCGGCGACCGGGGCGCGGGCCAGCAGTTCTCGCGGTGTCTCGCCCCGCGCGAGCCGCAGCCCGCAGCGGCGCAGCGCGCGTTCGAGGTCGGCGATCGCGGGCGCGCGGCGACGACGCCGGCGCAGCATCAGCAGGGCCGCCAGCGCGACGAGCAGGATCGTCGGCGCAGGGTGGCGCAGCGGCAGCGTGGCGAGCGCGGCGAGCCACGAGCGTTGCGCCTCCGCGTCGAACCCCGTCACCTGCGCCCACAGGTCTTCGAGGCCGCCGGTCAGCGCGTCCCACCAACCCTGTGCCTGCGTCTGCTCGCGCAGCACATCGGCGGCCGGCGTCGCGTCGAACGTGTGCCAGCTGCCGTCGGCGGCGAGCACCTCGACCCAGGCGTGCGCGTCGCGTGCGCGCGTGACCAGCGCGGTCCCGTCGGCGCTCGGTTCGTGCACCAGGAAGCCGCCGACGAGGCGGCACGGCACGCCCTGATCGCGCAGCAGCAGCGCCAGCGCGGTCGCGAAGTACTCGCAGTGGCCGGCGGCCGTGCCGAGCAGGAACTCGCCGAAGTTCGCGGCGAAGCCCTGGCCGCCCGGCAGCTGGTAGCGGCGGTTGCGCTCCAGCCAGTCGCTCGCGGCGGCGGCGATCGCCAGGTCGTCGGCGTCGGCCGGCAGCGACGCGCGCAGCTGGGTCGAGAGGTCGTGCAGCAGGTCGGGCAGACGCTCGCGCGGCAGCGCCGACAGCAGCGCGCGGGTGGCGGCACTCGGCGCCGTCGACGGGGCGGGCTGGGCGATACCGACCGTGTAGATCATCGGGCCGGCGGGCACGTCGCCGACGCGGACGACCGAGAAGGCGGCGTCGCTGCGCGAGTCGAGCAGGCGCCCGGCCGCGCGTTCGGGCGTGAGCCGGGTCGCGTTCATCGGCACCGGCGGGTGCTCCTCGATGCCGGCCGAGAACAGCTGCACCCGCACCTGCGTGCGTGGCGGCCCGCGTTCGTCGCGGCGCCAGCTGCCGTCGCTGCGCGACTGCCAGACGGTGTCGGTGGCGAACCGCGAGCCGAGCCGGCCCGCGTCCTGCGGCGACCAGGTGCGGCCGTCGAAGTCGGTGAAGGCGATCGCCCGCCAGTGCGTCGGCACCTCGTCGAGGCTGCCCGACAGCGGCGTGAAGCGCGCCACGACCTGGTCCCCCGGTGGCGATCTGCCGCCGCGGTCGAGTTCGATGCGCTCGGTCAGTCCCGCTTGCAGCTGTTCGCCGAACGACAGGCGCTCGTCGAGCCAGCCGCGGCGCTCGAAGTCACGCGGCCACAGCACGAACACGGCGGCGGTGGCGACGCCGACGACGGCCGCGCGGCGCAGGCAGTAGGCCAGCACTCCGGGCGGCAAGGCCGTGGCGACGCGGCCGCCGGCGCGCAGCGCGTGGACCGTCAGCGCCGGCACGAGCAGCGCGCCGTGCGCGGCGAACAGCAGCGACCAGGAGATGTCCGGGGCGAAGAAGCTGGTGACGAACGCGATCAGGAACGAGTTGAAGAACGTCAGGTCCGGCCGCTGGCGTTCCCCGACGTTGTTGAGCAGATGCACCTGGCACAGCACGGCGAGCACCAGCCCGTCTTCGAGCATGTGCAGCAGGCCGGTGCTGGTGGCGTTCTGCACCAGCATCGCGAACACGATCAGCACGCCGACGTTCCACGCCGCGCGGTAGAGGGTGAAGCGTTGCAGGCGGCGCATCCACGGCGACGCCAGCGCCAGCAGCCACAGCGGCGCGAGCGCGAGGCCCGGCACCGCGTGGGTGGCGTGCACGAAGCCCAGGTCGAGCAGCGTCAACGCCAGCAGCATCAGGTGCAGCGGTTCGATCACCGGCGACCTCCCGGCGGGCGTGGCAGCGCCCGTGCACCCGGCCGCCGCGGCGGCGCCGCGGCGTCGGCGGGCAGCCGCTCGGCGCCGGCGAGCCAGCGCAGCGCCGCGTCGAGCCCGACGCGTTCGGCGCCGACGTGCAGCGAAGCGCCCTGGCTGTGCAGCGTGACCGGTCCACCGCCGTCGGCGGCGGCGAGGACCAGCGCCGCGGCCTCGACCAGCGCGCGCTCGAAGGTCGCTTCGTCGAGGCGGCGGTCGAGCACCACCTGCGCGGTCTCGGCCTGCTCGCGTTCGCGCTCCTTGACGATCGCGGTGCCACGGCGCGCGGTCGCCTTCCAGTGCACGTCGCCGATCGCGTCACCGCTGCGGAACTCGCGCAGGCCGCTCCAGCTCGCGCCGCGGCCGGGCAACGCCGGCGCGTTGCCCTCGTCGCCTTCGGGGTCGGCCGCGCCGCCGGGGGGTGCGTCGGCGCGAGGCGCAGCGGGCCAGGTGACCAGCTCGCCGCGCGTCGGCACCTCGAGCCGCGCCTCGAACAGGCCGAACGGGAACGACGACGACAGCCGCACGTGGCCGACTTCGTGCACGCCGCGCCGCAGTGGGGTGAGCGCGCCGTGCAGCAACGTCGGGCCGTCGACTGCCATCGCGGTACCGACGCCGCACGGGCCGCCGCCGGTCGGCACGACGACGTCGACACCGAAGCGGCGCCGGGCGCCGCCGTCGAGCGTGATCGCGACCTGTCGTGGCGCGCCGGCGGCCGCCAACGGCGCGTCGAACGCGACCGCCTGCAGGCCGCGCACGTTGCGCACCGTCGCCAACAGCCCGACCGCGCCCAGCACGCAGCAGAAGGCGAGCAGCAGGAAGAACAGGTTGCTGTAGCTGGTGGCGAAGAACGCGAGCTCGAGCGCGGCGAACAGCATCAGGCCCTTGCCGCCCAGGGCGGTCGGGCGGAGGGTCAACCGCGCGCGGTGCGTCATCTTCGTCGCCCCGCGGTCACAGCGGCACGGGCGCGCGCTGCAGGATGTCGGTGAGCAGGCCGCGGGCGCCGCCGCCGTCGCGCAGGAACACGCGGTGGGCGAGCGTCGGCACGGCCAGCGCCTTCAGGTCGTCGGGCAGCACGTAGTCGCGGCCGTCGAGCAGCGCGCGGGCGCGCGCCGCCTTGAGCCACGCCAGCGCGGCGCGCGGACTTGCGCCGAGCAGCACCTCGGGTGCGGCGCGGGTCGCCTGCACGACGCGCAGCGCGTACTCGGCGACCGGCTCGTGCACGGCGACCGCGGCGACGCGGGCGCGCAGCGCCATCAGTTCCTCCGGCTGCATCACCTGCTGCAGCTCGGCGAGCCGCGCCTCGGCGTCGTTCCCGCAGTAGAGCTGCAGCTCGTGCTCGGCCGTCGGGTAGGCGAGCTCGACGCGCACCAGGAAGCGATCGAGCGCCGCCTCGGGCACCGGGAAGGTGCCGTGGAACTCGATCGGGTTGCGCGTCGCCAGCACCGTGAACGGCTCGGCCAGCTCGACGGTGCGACCGTCGACCGAGACGCGGCCGTTCTCCATCGCCTCGAGCAGGCACGACAGCGTGCGCGGGCTGGTGCGGTTGATCTCGTCGGCCAGCACCAGGTTGGCGAACAGCGGACCCGGCACGAACGCGAACGAGCCGGCGTGCTGCTGCCAGACCGAGGTGCCGATGACGTCGCTCGGCATCAGGTCGTTGGTGAACTGGATGCGGCGGAAGCTGCCGCCGAAGCACGCGGCGAGCGTGCGCGCCAGCAGCGTCTTGCCGATGCCCGGGATGCCTTCGACCAGCACGTGTCCGCCGCCGATCAGCGCGCACAGGAGCGGCTCGAGCACTTCTTGCGGCACCCGGACCACGTGGGTCAGGTTGCGCAGGAGCTGGTCGCGCATCGTCGGCGCGGCGATGTCAGGTGTCGTTGCCGGCAAGTGGTCCCCCGCAGCGCCTTTCGGCTGCGCGGGGGGTGTCGGTGAGCGCCGCTGCGCGCGGCGCGATGCCATCGACGCTACGTGCGCAGCAGGTGGCGGAAGCGCTCGTCGCGGCGCAGCGAGTCGAAGTCGGGCTCGTCCTTGGCGAAGTCCCGGAACTCGGCGCCGAGCCCGCACGCGACGCTCAGCGCGTCGATCGCCGCGGTCGCGTCGCCGGCCAGCGCGTGGTAGCACGCGAGGTTGAACCAGCCGAGGCCGGATTGGTGGGTGCGCGCGACCAGGCGCGCCGCGCAGGCGATCGCGCCGGGCAGGTCGGCGGCGCGGCGGCGGCACCAGGCCTCGGTCAGGTCGAGCCAGTCCTGGTCGTGGTAGGCCGGGCGCAGCTCGTCGAGGTCGATGAGCGCGGCGCGATACTCGCCGAGCCGGGCGTTGGCGCGCACCCGCAGCTCGAGGCCGAGCGCGCGGCCTTCGGGGTCGTCGAGCAGCGGCGGCAGCAGCTCGAGCGCGCGTTCGGGGCAGCGCAGATCGAGCCAACCGTCGACCTGATCGACGAGCCGCTGCAGTCGTTCGGGGACAGGAAGCACGGTCAGGCGCCTCGCGCGTCGACCGGGAAGTGGTCGAGGCGCTGCCAGATCTCGGCGGCGGCGGTGTTGAGCCGATGGTCTCCGTCGGGGACCAGCCAGAGCTGCTTGTGCGGCGTTTGCATCGCGGCGAAGAAGTGCTGGCTGACGACCGGCGGGATGGTCTCGTCGGCGGTGCCGTGCACCAGCAGCGTCGGCACCGAGAGGCGCGCCGGCAAGCCCCGTTCGTCGAGGGCGAGCGCATCGGCGATGACGCGCTCCTCGACGTGGAAGCCGTCGCCCTGGCTGGTCCACAGGCGGCCCTGCGGATCGAGGCGTTCGCGCAGGCGCGGCATCAGGCCGAACGCCGGCGCCAGCAGCGCGAGGCGTCGCACGAGGTCGGGGCGCGCGGCGGCGGCGTAGGCGCCGACCAGCCCGCCGAGGCTCGAGCCGACCAGCCACGCCGGGCCGGTGCGTTCGAGCACGGCGATGGTGTCGGCGATCAGCTCGCTGACCGCGACGCGGCCGATGCGTCCCGACGACTCGCCGTGCCCGCGCAGGTCGAAGCGCACGAAGCCGCGGCCGGCCGCCGCAGCGTGGGTGAGCAGCGAGGTGCTCTTCTCGCCGGCGCGCACCGAGGCCAGGCCGTGCAGGAACACGTAGCACGGCCCCGCGCCACGACGCTCGTCGCCGACCACGAAGTGGCCGTCGCCGAGCTCGATGCGGAAGGTCTCCGTCGTGACCAAGCGTGCGCCTCGCGGCGGCGGGATCAGACGATGCGCTCGACGGCGTCGACGCGCACCTTGATCGGGCCGCTCGGCGACGGCAGTTCGGCGTCGTCGCCGACCGCCTTGCCGAGCAGCCCCTGCGCCATCGGCGCCAGGTAGTTGATCGTGTGGTCGTCGGTGATGTCCCACGGGCCGAGCACGCGGTAGACGATCTGCTTGCCCGACACCTCTTCGGTCAGCGCGACCTTGGTGCCCGGGGCGACGGCGTCGTCCGGGATCTCCTGGTCCTCGATCAGCTTGGTGGAGCGGATCTGCTGATCCATCTCCTGCGCGCGGCCCGTCAGGTTGCGCTGCTCCTCCATCGCCGACTCCCACTCGCTGTTCTCGGACAGGTCGCCGAGCGCCGCGGCGGCGCCGATCGCCTTCGAGTTGGCGGGGATCTTCTCCTCGACCAGCACGCGGTACTCCTCCTTGATGCGGCGGAGACCGTCCTTGGTCGTGAAGATGAACTCGCGGTCCCAGAACGGGCGCTCCGGCTCGGCGTGCAGGTCCGGGTAGAGGCGCGCGACGGTGCGGTCGAGGAAGGTCTCGAGCTCCGGCGGGAAGTCCTCACCGGCGCGCTGGATGATGCCGACGAACTGCGCGAGGTCGTCGCGCGAGATGCCGTCGCAGGCGCGGTCGAGCAGGCCGCGCTTGCCCGTCAGCAGACTGACGACGCGGCTCAGGATGCGGCTCGAGAACTGGTTCCTCTTGCGGTCCTCGTTGAGCACGCGGCACAGGTGCAGCAGCACGCGCACCATCGAGACCGCGTCGGGGCAGCGTTCCTGCCCGTCGAAGACGCCGTCGCTGTAGTACTTGCCGAGCAGGTAGGTCATCAGCGGGTGGCGCTTCGGATACGGCGCGACCCGGTCCCAGACGGTCAGGATCTCGGCGCCGTGGCCGGTCGCGACCAGCTTGTCCGCGACCTTCTCGCCGATCGAGGCCGGCCAGTCGGTCAGCGTCGCGACGCACTGCGCCGCCCAGTCGCCGCCGAGCGCCTGCGGCAGCAGCTCGACCGCGTGCTCGCGCGACGCCTGGGTCGCCAGCTCGTCGATCTTGGTCGGCTGCAGGTTGGCGCCGTCCTCGAGCAGCAGCGCGCGCAGCTCCTCGGCGGCGGGCACCGAGGCCTTCCGGCCGTGCTCCTCGAGGTAGAGGATGCCGTCGAGGATGTGGGCGTGCTTGGCGCCGCCGTTGGCCTTCTTGTCGGCGATCGCCTGCTCGACGGTGCGTTCGGCGAGGTCGAGCACCTGGTTCTTGACCTCCTGGTCCTCGGAGCGCGCGAGGTAGTCGCGCAGCACGGCGACACGCTCACCGAGGTTGTTCTGGTGCGACAGCGACGTCGATGCCTCGTCGACGAGGCTGACCGGCTTCTGGCGCACGACGAACACCGGACGGGACGGCGTGCCCTCGACCTTGAGCCACGGGTCCTTGGTGGCCTCGGTCTTGGCCCGCTTCCACCACGACGCCCACTTCTTGTCCTCGATCACCGAGCCCGACAGCTCCTTCTTGAGCTGGGCAGAGGTGATGGTGCCGCGGTAGAGCACGGCGGCGCGGCGGATCAGGTCGCTCGGGCGGTCCTCGGCTTCCTTCTGCAGGCGCTCCTTCTCGCGCAGCTTCATCGCCCGCAGGTCGTCGTTGTCGAGCGCGCGGAAGCTGTCGAGCAGCGTGTCGAACGGGAACGGCGAACGACGGCCGCTCGCGAAGTGCACCGTGATCTCCTGCGCCTCGGCGTCGAAGCTCTCGATGGTTCCTTCGCCCCAACCGGCCGGGTGGTAGACGACGTAGCCCTCGGTGTAGCGGCGCAGCTGATCGAACTCGAGGATCGCCGACACCGTCGCGCTGTCGAGGTTGGCGCGGCGCTTGAGCACCGGCAGCCAGCCGCGGTCGCCGTAGTTGGTCTCGATCAGTTCGATGACCGTCTTGACCAGCGCGTCGTTGTGGGCGCTGCGCTGCATCGCGCGGATGCCGAGCTCCATCGCGGCGGCCCGCTCGCCCTTCTGTGAGAGCGACTCGATCATCGCGGCGGCCATGCCCAGCGCCTTGCTGGCCATGTCCTGCTCACACAACAGGTCGAGCGTGGTGGCGTAGTTCGGGACGTGCTCGGCGGCTGGGGCGCCGACCGCCTTGGACCAGGCGGTCTCGAGTTCGTCGAGCTGGAGGGAGCGGGCGAGATGGACCAGTTCGTTCGTCAACTTCGGGACCCGGGAAGCACGGTGAGCGCTGGAAAACGGGGGCGAGACGATACCTGGACGCCGCGCCGGTAGCCAGTGTGGTTCCGCCTCCCGATCTGCACTCCCGCTCCCCCCGGGGGCGGGGCAGGGGGGGCCGCCTATTCGGCGAGCCGCGCGATCAGCGTGTTGACGTTCGTCGACGAGCAGGACTCGTCGTACGAGGCCAGCGGGACCTCGTCGAGCACCTCGTCGTTGGCGACCAGGATGATGTAGAACTCCTGACCGTACTGCTCGCGGAAGGCCACGACCTTGCGCAGGATCGGCGCCTTGGGGTCCTCGATGGCCTCGACGACGACGCCCTTGCCCTCGCGGCCGCGACCGCGCAGCACGATCATCGGCGCGTAGGCCGCGACCTTGCCGTCCGGATACCGGATCTCGTAGTGGCGCGGGCTGTGACTGTGCACGACCCCGGCGATGCCGAGGCGGTGGCAGAGCTGCTGCTCCAGGCGGTTGGAGAGCAGCCGGCCGCCGCAGCGACCGAAGCCGCCGCCGCCGCCGCCGCTCGCCATCAGGATGTCGTCGTCGTCGTTGCCGGTCACTGCGCGTGGCAGGAACACGGACGCCGGGTTGGACTTTCGCGGGCGCGCCACCGGCGCCTCGGCGGCGTCGAGGGGCGAGGGCTTGCCGCCAGTGGGTTTGGTGCTCGAAGACTTGCCGGCCGGGCGCTTCGTCGCCTTGGCCTTGGTCTTCTTGGTGGAGGTCTTGGAGGTCTTGGTTGCCATGTGCCGTGAGGCGGATCGCGTCGGGGTCGCCGGTGCTCGAGCGATATTGCGTTGATGCGAAAGCGGTCGGACGAACCGCTGCGCGATACCACTCGATGCAGGGGACGAATCCCTGGGGGTCGGCCGAATTTGGAAACGGGGATCCTAGCAGAACCGGGCGCAGCGGATAGCCCCGGCGGCTAGGACGGGGCCCGCAGCTCTGCCGACGGCTCGATGTCATCGGCGCCGGGAGCCCGCGGCGATTTCCAGCCGGCTGCCGGACGCGCTCGCGTCGGAGCGCGCCATCGGTTAGCCATGTAGCGGCTCATGGCCGAACGTTCCCGCGACCGCCTGCTGACCCCGGCTGCCCTGGTCTTCGTGGCGGCTGTCTCGGTCATCGTCGGCATCGGCCTGCTGACCCGCCATCCGCGGCCCGACCTCGCCGGGTCGATCGCCCTGCTCGGGGACGGCGACCTCGATGGCGATGAGCGCAAGATCGTTCTGGATAATATGTTGCGTCGCTCAGCGGAAGCCGCGAGCGATCGCGAGCGGTGGGCGGTGATGCTCGCCACGGTGGCGCTGGGGGACCGCGAGGCCTTCGCCGCAGCGCGCGCCGCGATCGAGCCGCTGGCGTCGCACGCGCTCTCGGACGAGGACCGGCGGTGGCTCGACCTCGGCGACCCCGTGCTGCGCAACGTGCTGGGGGCGATGCAGCACGAAGCGCTCGGCCAGCGCGACGCCGCCAGGGGGCGTTGGCTGCAGGTGCAGAACCAGGTGCTGCTGACGGGCAACCGGTACGCCTTCGCCGGCGAGCTCGCCGCCGCGGCGCTGCGCTGAGCGTCCCTAAAGCGGCGCGGCGCCTGGCGCCGATGCGATGGGCCGGAGGCGAAGCAGAGCATGCACGACAGTCGGCTTGGCACGATCCTGCTCGAGGGCGGGGTCATCGACGAGGGCGGCCTGGAGCGCTGTCTGGCGATCCAGGCGCTCGGCGGCAACACACGACCGATCGGCCAGATCCTGGTCGAGCAGGGCATGCTCGACCAGGCGACCCTCGAGCGCATCCTCGAGCTGCAGCGCGTGCGCTGCGCCGACGAGGCGGCCGCGGTGTCGGTTGCGGACCTCGAGTCGGGGTCGCTGCTCGCCGCCGCGGTGGCCAACCGGGCCAGCGAGCTGGTGATCAGCGAAGGGCGCCCCGCGCGGATCCGCGTCGCCAACGGCTGGCGTCGCCTGACCGACCACGAGCTCGGCGGCCCCGAGGTATGGGAGTTCGTGCGCGCGGCGATGGGCGCCGACGTGCTCGAGCAGCTGGCCGAGAAGCACTTCGTCGTGCGAACGTTCCGCGTCGACGGGGTCGCCGGCGGCACCGCGACGGCGTTCCGCCAGTTCGAAGGCGTGGCCGTGCGGGTGACCTTCGCGGTCGACGAAGCGGCGACGCCGTCGGAGCTCGGCGTGCCCGACGCGGTGGCCAAGGCGCTCGAGCACCAGAAGGGTCTGGTGCTCTGCGTCGGCGAGCGCGGCATCGGTCGCGCCGAGCTGCTGGCGGGCCTGCTCGGTCTGGCGGCGCGCGAGTCGAGCAACTACGTGATCGTGGTCGACGACCAGGAAGTGCCGCTGCCGGTCGACGGTGGCCTGGTCGTGCAGCGTCGCTACGGCGCCGACGAAGCGGCCCGCGCGGACGCGCTGCGCAGCGTCGTTCGCGAGGACCCCGACGTGATGGTGATCGCCGACGTCGGCTCGCCGTCGACCTTCGACCTGGCGCTGCGCGCCGCCGAGGGAGGGCGATTGGTGATCGCCTACCTCGACGCCCACAACGTCACCGCGGCGCTGACCCGCGTGCTCAACTTCTACCCCGTCTACGAGGTCGCGCGGGTGCGTTCGTCGCTCGCCGCGGTGCTGCGCTGCGTGTTGGTGCGGCAGCTGCTGCCCGACGCCGACCACACCGGCGTGGTCCCCGCGACCGAGCTGCTGCTGGTCGACGATGCGGCCTGCGAGGTCGTGCGCCGCGGCGCGCTCGACGATCTGCGGCTGCTGTTGCGCTCTGGCACCGGCACGTCCGGCCACTCGCTCGACCAGAGCCTGCTCGACCTGCTGGTGCGGGGGCGGGTGCGGCTCGAGGACGTGTTCGCGCGCTGCGAGGAGAAGGCGTGGCTGCTCGAACGCACCCGCACCGGCGTCAAGGAGACCTGCTGATCATGGAGACCGCGCGCCTCGAGGCACTGTTCGCCGCCGCCCAACGGCTCGGCGCCACCGCCATCCACCTCGTGCCCGGCCGCACGCCGGCGCTGCGAGTCCAGCGTCGCTTCGTCGCTGGTGACGACACGACCCTGCAGCCGTCGGACGTCGACGACCTGACCCGCGACCTGCTGTTCTCGGACCACCGCGAACGGCTGCGGCGCAACGGTCACGTCGAGGTGCTCTACGTCGCGCGCAGCGGCGGCCGCTACCGCGCCAGCGTCGCCGAGCTCGGCGGCCGGTGCTCGATCGTCATGCGGCCGGTGCCGCTGACTCCGCCCAAGGCGGAAGCGCTCGGGCTGCCCGAGCAGGTCGCGGCGTTGGCGCGCTTTCGCAGCGGGCTGGTGGTCGTGTCGGGGTCGTTCGGCGCCGGCAAGAGCACGACGCTCGCGGCGATCGTCGACGCCTGCAACGACGACGAGGGGCGGCACATCGTCACGCTCGAGGACTCGATCCAGTTCGTTCACGAGAACCGCGCCGCGTTGCTGCACCAGCGCGAGGTCGGCACCCACGTCGGCAGCGCCGTCGAAGGTGTGCGGCAGGCGATGGCCTCGGGCGTGGACGTGATCGTCGTCGCCGAGGTCCGCGACGCGGCGACGCTGGACGCCGCCATCTCGGCCGCCGAGTCGGGGTGTCTGGTGTTCGTCGGCGTCGAGGCCGGCTCGATCACCGCTGCGCTCGCCGAGCTGTCGGCGACGGTGTCGGTCGAAGAGCGTCCGCGGCTGCGCACGCGGCTGGCGAGCGTGCTGCGCGGCGCCACCGGTCAGCGGCTGCTGCATCGCCTGCACAAGGGCGGCCGCGTGCCGGTGGTCGAGGTGCTGGTGGCCAGCCAGGCGGTGCGGCAGGCGGTGCGCGCCGGCCGGCTGCAGGAGCTGCCTGGCATCATGAATCGTTGCCGCGGCCTCGGTATGCAGACCACCGACGTGGCATTGCGCGGGCTGCTCGCGCATCACGTAGTGACGCAGGAAGAGGCGCTGCTGCACGCCTGCAACCCCGAAGAAGTCGTCTCGCGCCTCTCGGCGCGCTGACACCGGCGCCAGGGCGCCGCGGGGCCTGCGCGCCACGAACCGGGGGTTTCTCCCGAGGTGCGCGGCGGTCAGAACGCGCTGGCAACGCGGATTTCCGATGCCAGCGGCTCAAGCGAGCAACGCACCCACCGAATCATCTCAGTGAGCCGCAGGATCGAAGTCGGCTCCGCTTCACGGCGAATCAGGCACAGGCAAAGGAAAAGTCATGGGTCTCAGAGTCAACACCAACATTGCGTCGATCAACGCTCAGCGTAATACGGCGCAGGTCACCTCCCGGCTGGCGCGCAACTATCAGCGGTTGTCCACCGGTCTCCGTATCTCCACCGCGGCCGACGACGCCGCGGGCCTCGCGATCTCCGAGCGTCTGCGTTCGCAGGTGCGCTCGCTGTCGCAGGCGTCGCGCAACGCCAACGACGGCATCTCCCTGGTGCAGGTCGGCGAAGGCGCGCTGAACGAGGTCAGCAACATCCTGGTGCGCCTGCGCGAGCTGGCGATCCAGTCCGCGAACGGTTCTTCGTCGACCGCCGACAAGAACACGATCAAGGAGGAGTTCGACAGCCTCGTCAACGAGGTCAACCGCATCGCGCAGTCGACCGAGTTCAACGGCATCAAGCTGCTGGACGGCTCGGCGAGCACGGTGACCTTCCAGGTCGGCATCAACACGGCCGCTGGCGTCGACCAGCTCAACGTCTCGCTGACGCCGGCGCTGACCACCTCGCTCGGCCTGTCGTCGGTGGACGTCGGCTCGGCTGGCGACACCAGCTACGCGATCGCGCAGATCGACAGCGCCATCAACAGCGTCTCGCAGCTGCGTGGCCGCTTCGGTTCGCTGCAGAACCGCCTGCAGTCGACGATCGCCAACCTCGGCGTCACCGCCGAGTCGCTTTCGGCCGCCGAGAGCCGCATCCGCGACGTCGACGTCGCCTACGAGACGGCCGAGCTGACGCGCAACAACATCCTGCAGCAGGCCTCGATCTCGATCTTGTCGCAGGCCAACTCGCAGCCGCAGGCCGCGCTGCAGCTGCTGCAGGGCTGATCGCGACGGCGGCGTGAGCGATCGCGCCGCCTGACCAGCACATTCGATACACGCCGGGCGCGGCCCGGCACCCGCGGCGCGCAGACGTCGCGCCGCGGCGGAACGAGCGGTTCCTTTGCCGTAGCGGGGGTGACCCCGCGGGACACAGCCGGGCGATCCCCGGCTGTGTTCTTGTACGCCGCCGGTCTCAGTCCAGCTCGAGACCGCGCTCCTCTTCCTCGGTGATGCCTTCGCCGAAGGAGCTGCCGAGGTAGACGCGCCGCACCTGCTCGTCGGCGACGATCGTCTGGCTGTCGCCGTCGGCGATCACCTTGCCCTGGTTGATGATGAAGGCGCGGTGGGTGATGCGCAGCGTGGCGATCACGTTGTGCTCGGTGATCAGGATGGCGATGCCGGTGCGGGCCAGCGCGGCGAGGATCTGCTGGATCTCCTCGACGGTGATCGGGTCGACGCCGGCGAACGGCTCGTCGAGCAGCAAGAGGCGCGGTTCGGTGGCCAGCGCGCGCGCGATCTCGAGGCGGCGCTTCTCGCCGCCGGACATCGTCTCGGCCGGCGAGTCGGCGACGTGCATCAGCTGCAGGTCCTGCATCAGCTCGCGCGCCCGGTCCTCGCGCTGCGCCTTGCGCATGCCGCGCGCCTCGAGCACGCAGCGGATGTTGTCGATCGCCGACATCTTCTTGAACACCGACTCCTGCTGCGCGAGGTAGCCGAGGCCGCGGCGGGCGCGCTTGTACATCGGCAGCTTCGTCACGTCCTGGCCGGACAGCGTGACGTGCCCGGCGTCGGGCGTGACCATGCCGACGACCATGCGGAAGGTGGTCGTCTTGCCGGCGCCGTTGGGGCCGAGCAGGCCGACGATCTCGCCCTCGTGCACGGTGATGCTGACCTGATCGACGACCCGGCGGCCGCGGTAGGCCTTGACCAGGTCGTGGGTGCGCAGGATCTCGTCGCCGATCGTCGGGCGTTCGCCGTCGTCGCGTGGCTCGCTCATCGCACGAAGCCGAACCGCCCCGGCCACGCGTTGCCGGTCAGCCAGCTGATCGGCCGGAACGGGTAGAACACCAGCAGCGCGCGGCCCTGGATGTCCGAGCGCGGCACGAACGAGATGCCCTTGGTGTTGGTGGTGGTCGGCGCCGTCCACGGCTTGCCGTCCTTGCCGATGAACACCACCGGGCTGCCGTCGCTCGGGTTGCCCCAGTTGGGACCGATCTCGGCCTTCAGGCGGTGCAGCTCGCCGTACTCGTCGATGATGACGATCGCCTTCTGCTCGGGGTAGGCGATCGGCGTCTCGTCGCGGTCGGGCGGGTTGGCCAGCGACATCGGCCGCTTGTTGCCGCGCAGCGTGCGCACCGCTTCGGGGCTGTCCGGCGGCACGACGTTGTCGTCGGCGTCGACGCCGATCGTGATCGCCGTCCAGCCGCGCGAGTCGATCGACTGCAGCGTGTTGTCGCCGAGCATGTAGTAGTGCCCCTCGGGCACCTCGATGACCTCCGGCGCCTGGTCGCGCGTGTAGTGCTGGTCGCGGTCGAGGCGCAGCTCCTGCAGCGTGACGTTGCCCTTGCCGCGGGCGCTGAACTGCGGCACCACGCGCTGGTTGATCGGGAACTCGAGCCTGCCGTCCTTCTGCGGCAGCACGCAGCCGTCGCGGATCGCCCACGCGGCGGCGTCGAACCGCTGCAGCTCGTCGCCGTCGCGCCACGCGATCAGCATGTCGTCGACGTGGGCGAACATCAGCCCGGTCGGCGTGCCGGCCGCCAGCGCGCAGGCGAACTCGTCGCTCTTGCCGAGCGTCTGCTTGTCGTCGCGCACCTCGAGCGTGGCCTTGTCGCCGCGCACCACGAAGGCGAACGTCAGCTTCGGGTTGCCCGGCCGGCTGACGTCGATCTCGAGCGCGAACTCGTCGAGCGCCTGCTCGGTGGTGACCGTCGCCCCGAGGCGGCAGTCCGGCACGATCTCCTGCGTGCGCATGTAGCCGATGGTCTTCTCGCGGATCTTGCTGGCGACCGCGGCCGGGTAGCCGTCCCAGACGCGGTCGACCATGCCGCCGTCGGCCTCGTCGCGGAAGAACAGCCGCGCCACGCCGTTGGCCAGCGACAGCTTGACGTCCTCACCGACCTCGCTCGCCGCCTTGCCGGGCGACGCGGCCCAGATCTCGCCGAGCATCTTCGTCTCCGAGCGCGTCTCCATGCGCGCCGGGAAGACGTTCTTCCACATCTCCTCCTGCAGGTCGTCGGGCTTGCGGATCGGTGTGAAGGTGCGCGCCGCGCCGTCGCCGGAGACCTGGTAGAGGTTGCCGCCGCCGATGAACAGCCGGTCGCCCGGCATGCCGCCGATGCGCTTGACGTAGTTCTGGTTCTTCTGCAGCGGGTACTTGAAGACCGTGATGTCCCAGCGCTGCGGCTCGCGCCAGGTCTGGATCAGCTTGTCGACCAGGATGCGGTCGTAGACGTCCGCCTCGCTGCTGCCCATCAGGGTCGGCTGCATCGACGAGGTCGGGATCTGGTAGGCCTCGATGCAGAACCACTTGAGCAGCACGGCGGCGAGGATCGCCACGCCGAACGCCTCGAGGTTGGTCCGCACGGGGCCGACCAGGATCGTCTTCTTGGACTTCTTCTTGCTCATGGCTCTGCGCCGCGCGCCGTTGCCGCGCGCGGGGCGGCATCGTAGGCGAAGGGGGGCGTCGGGCAATGCCGGGCACGGCCCGGTGGCGAGGTTCGTGCCGTCGATGGCCCTATGCTGCCGACGCGTGAGCCGTCCCGTCCGCAACCAGCGCCTCTTCGTCGCGGTCTATCCGCCGTTGGAGGTCCTGAGGTCGATGGTGCAGGCGCTCGACGCGGTCCGCGGGCTGCCGGCGTTCGAGCCGACTCCGCCGGAGCTCGTGCACCTGACGGTGCTATTCCTCGGCGATGTCGCCGCGAAGGACCTGTCGCACGTGTGCGAGTCGATCGAGCGCTCCACCGCCGGCATCGGGGCAATGATCCTGTGCCCGCGCATTCTGGTCACGTTGCCTCGCGCCGACGCGGCACGACTGATCGCCTGCGCCATCGACGCTCCGGGCACCCTGGTCGACCTGCATCGCCGCCTCGCCTTGCGCCTGGCGACGAACCGCCGGCAGAAGCAGCCGGACGGCGACTACTCCCCGCACGTCACGCTGGGCAGGTTCCCTTCGCCGACGCCGGTGACGCCGCTCGAACGCGCCGTCGCGATCGCGCCGTTCCGCATCGACAAGATCCACCTGATGCGCACCGTGCTGCGGCCGGGCGGCACGCGTCACGAGCTGGTGCACACGTTCGCGCTGGAGTGACCAGTGACCCCGAGCAGCGTGGCGGGCGCGTTCTGCGCGCCCCGCGCTCAGTCCTCGTCGCCGCTGCGCAGCACCGACAGGAACGCCTTCTGCGGGATCTCGACGCTGCCGACCATGCGCATGCGCTTCTTGCCTTCCTTCTGCTTCTCGAGCAGCTTGCGCTTTCTGCTGATGTCGCCGCCGTAGCACTTGGCGGTGACGTCCTTGCGCATCGCCGAGATGCTCTCGCGGGCGATGATCTTGCCGCCGATCGCGGCCTGCAGCGCGACCTCGAACTGGTGGCGCGGGATCTCCTTGCGCAGCTGCTTCAGGATCTTGCGGCCGCGCGACTCGGCCTGGTCCTTGTGCGTCAGGAACGACAGCGCGTCGACCTCCTCGGCGCTGACCAGGATGCGCACCTTGACCAGGTTCGACGCCTCGAAGCCGTCGATCTCGTAGTCCATCGTGCCGAAGCCGCGCGTCAGCGACTTCAGGTGATCGTGGAAGTCGAAGATGATCTCGGCGAACGGGATGCGGAAGCCGATCATGACCCGCTCCTTGCCGTAGTAGTCGGTCTTGACGTAGACGCCGCGGCGGTCGGTGCAGATCTTCATCACCGCGCCGATGTACTCGCTCGGCACGACGACGTTGACGTGCGCGATCGGCTCGAGGTACTCCTCGATGTAGTTGGCCTCCGGCAGGTCCTTCGGCGAGTGGATCTCCTTGACGTCGCCGTTGGTCAGCTGCACGCGGTAGCGAACGCTCGGCGCCGTCTGCACGATGTCCATGTCCTCCTCGCGCTCGAGGCGCTGCTGGATGACCTCCATGTGCAGGAGTCCGAGGAAGCCGCAGCGGAAGCCGAAGCCCAGCGCGTCCGACGTCTCGGGCTCGTAGGTGAACGAGCTGTCGTTGATGCGCAGCTTCTCCAGCGACTTGCGCAGGTCGTCGAAGTCGCTCGGGTTGGTCGGGTAGAAGCCGCAGTAGACCATCGGCTTCGGCTCGCGGAAGCCGGGCAGCGCCGGGCTGCGCTTCTTCTCGTCCTCGTGCGTGACGGTGTCGCCGATGATGACCTCGGCCAGCTCCTTGATGTTGGCGACGATGTAGCCGACCTCGCCCGCCTGCAGCTCGGGGCAGGCCTTCATCTCGGGGCGCAGCTGGCCGACCTCGAGCACCTCGTGCACGCTGGCGGTGCCGAGCATGCGGATTGCGTCCTTGGTCTTGATCGTGCCCTGGAAGACACGCACGTAGACCACCACGCCGCGGTAATCGTTGTAGACCGCATCGAAGATCAGCGCCTGCAGCTTGCCGGCCTGGTCGCCCTTCGGCGCCGGGATCTTCTCGACGATCGCCTCGAGAACGTGTTCGCAGTTGAGCCCGGTCTTGGCCGACACCGCGATCGCGTCCTCGGCCGGGATGCAGATCGCGTCCTCGATCTGCATCGCCACCTGCTCGGGCCGCGCGTGCGGCAGGTCCATCTTGTTGAGCACCGGCAGCACCGTCAGCTGCGCCTGCTCGGCGAGGTGCGCGTTGACCACCGTCTGCGCCTCGACGCCCTGCGACGCGTCGACCAGCAGCAGCGCGCCTTCGCACGCCTGCAGCGACTTGAGCACCTCGTAGTTGAAGTCGACGTGGCCGGGCGTGTCGATCAGGTTGAGCAGGTAGGTCTTCCCGTCGGCGGCCTTGTAGTCCATCGACACCGCGCGCGCCTTGATGGTGATGCCGCGCTCCCGCTCGAGCTCCATGTTGTCGAGCAGCTGCTGCTTCATCGCGCGCTTCTCGACGGTGCCGGTCAGCTCGAGCAGGCGGTCGGCGAGCGTCGACTTGCCGTGGTCGACGTGGGCGATGATGCTGAAGTTGCGGATCAGGGCGGGGTCGGTCACGGGCGGGCGCGGTTCGGCGGTCTGGATCGGTCGGGCCGGATGCTGGCGCCGGGCGATCGGGGCGAAGCATGGTAGGGCCGGAGGGCTGCGGCGCAAAGCGGCTTCGGGGAAGGGGGCGGGCGTGCCGGTTCTGGCCGGCCGGCTGCCGCCGTCGGCGGCGCGCGGGAAACGCGCGCTGCGCGACACAGGCGGTGACTGTTCACGCGGCGGTCCCGCTTCCGACCTCAGCGCCGCAGAGCCAGCAGGGCGGCCGTGCGATCGAGCAGTTCGCGGCTGGAGAACGGCTTGCCGAGCAGGTCCGCGGCGGCGAACGCGCCGAAGTCGATGTCCGCCTCGCTGCGCGGGTGGGCGGTGACGAACAGCACCGGCAGCGACGGGTGCAGCGCGCGGAGGCGCTTCGCCAGCGCGCCGCCGCCCAGGCGCGGCATGACGAGGTCGGTGATCAGCAGGTCGATGGGCCATTCGGTCTCTGCGACGGAGAGCGCGTGTTCGCCGTCCTCTGCCTCGAACACGACGTATCCAGCCGCCGCCAGCACGCGCCGCATCAGGTCGCGCAGCGCGCGCTCGTCGTCGACGACGAGCACGCGACGCGCGCTCCCGGTCCGATCGGTCGCCGCCGGTGCCTGCGGGACGGCGACTGGTCGCGTCGCCGATGGCAGCCAGACGTGGACGGTCGTTCCGCGGTTGGTGTCGCTGTCGATCGCGACCCCGCCGCAGCTCTGCTTGGCGATGCCGTAGACGGTGGCGAGGCCGAGTCCCGAGCCGCCTCCCTGTCCCTTGGTCGTGAAGAACGGCTCGAACGCGCGGGCCTGGACCTCGGCGCTCATGCCGTGCCCCGTGTCGCGGACCTCGAGCTCGGCGAACTCCCCGGCCGCTACCCCGATCCTCGCCGCCTCGGCGCCAGCGAGCTTGCGGCCGCGCGTCGTCAACGTGAGCACGCCGCCGTCGGGCATCGCGTCGCGCGAGTTGATGACGAGGTTCATCACCACCTGTTCGAGCTGGCCGAGGTCGGCGCGGACCCATACCGGCGTCTCGGCGACAACCTCGACGCGCACCGCGTCGCCGAGCAATCGCCGCAGCAGCGCGGTCGACTGCGCGACGACCGCGCCGAGCTCGAACACGCCGGGCTTGAGGATCTGCCGCCCGCCGAAGGCGAGCAGCTGGCGGGTCAGGCCCGCGCCGCGCTGCGCCGCTTCGACGATCTCCGCCGCCCGCACCTGCACGGGGCTGCCCGGAGCCGCGCCGGTGCGCAGGTCGTCGGCGTTGCCGGCGATGATCGTCAGCAGGTTGTTGAAGTCGTGGGCGACACCTCCTGCGAGCATGCCGACGGCCTCCATCTTGTGCACCAATCGGAGCTGCGCCTCGAGCTCGCGCTGCCGCGCGACGAGCGCACCGAACACGAGCGGCACGATGACCAGGGTCAACAGGAACACCTGCGCCGCTGCGTGTCGTTCTTCGAGCGGCACGCACAGGAACGGGCCGTAGCCGCGGGTCGTCGCCACCGCCAGGAAGGCCGCGCTGCACGCCGCGACCGTGGTCGCCCCGACCGGGCCGTGCCGCAGCGCCGCCATCAGCGCGAACAGCAGCACGACGGACAACAGCGTGACGCTGGTCGAGGACGCCGGACACAGGAAGACGACGAACCCGAGCCACGCGATGGCGCCGGCGACGAAGGCCATCGTGTGGGGCAGCACGCGCAGCCCGGACGATCGCGAGAGCGTGTCGTGCCAGGTGAGCGCGGTCGGCACGACGACGACGACGCCGAGCGCGTTCATGCACCACCACCCGACCCATCCGGACAACAGTCCGAGCTCCACCGCGGCCGCCCGATCCATGCCGCGACCGACGAACGACACCGTGATGCTGACGAACGGTGCCGCACCCGCCGCCAGCGCGAGGATGCCCACGTCCTGCAGCCGGGAGAAGTCGCGGCGAAGGCCGCAACGACGCAGGATCCAGGCGCCGACCAGCGCTTCGAGGCCGCTGCCCAAGGCCTCTGGCACGGCGATGCCGACGGCGTAGTGCAGCATCAGCCGCTGGATCAGCGTCGCGGCGACGACGGCCCACAGCCCCGGCGAGCCGAGCAGCCAGACTCCGCTGACGCCCACGCCCGACGCGAACCAGGCGATGGACTGCGTGACCGCGTCGTTCTGCGGCGCCACGCTGCTCGACAACGCGAGGAGCAGCTGCGTCGCGAACAGGGCGAAGATCGCGACCGCCCTGCGTGCAGGCCTGTTGCCGGCGCGGAGGTTCGCGGCCGCCAGGGGCAGCCGATCGGATGCAGCGGCAGGCGCGAGGCTCGGGGCGGGCGACACGGATGGGACCGTCGGACGAGGGCGATGACGACGATACGTCCGCTGCTGCGCCATTGACAGGCAGCTGCAAGGGTGTTGCGTGCCGGTGCGGGGCGGGAAGCGGGGCTTCGAGGTGTGCGAGCTCTGACGCCTGGTCTTCAGCGTTCGGCTTCGCCGTCCACCGGACGCCGGCGGGCTCGGCGATGGGGTGGCACGTCGGCGACGTCGCTTCGCTCACCGTGACCGCCGCCGCGGCGGGTTGGAGCTGCGCGTGATGTCGTCGACCGGGGTCGAGCGCGCGCCCGTGGCGCCGGACGCGCGAGCGCTGTCGGCGATGCTGGGGGGAGCACGTCGCGTTCGCCGATCGCGTGTTCCGGCCGTGTCCGCGCATCGGTCCTGGCGCGGGCGCGACGACAGGACGCCGTGGTGCAGCGAGCCGGACCGGGCGTCGCTGGCCGAGGCCCGCCGGTAGGCGTGCCGCTCCGGCCCGCCGATCTCCGCGTCCATCGGTCGGGCGAACCTCTTTGTCGCCCATCCGTAAATCAAGTCCATCGGGCAGTTTGCAGCGCGACTTTTTGGTCCCGGCCACTGCCCGGGCCCGGACCTGCCGGCTAGTCTTTCGGGCATCGGCCTGCTCGAGGCCTCTTCTCCGTACCCTGCTATCCGACTTCCATGCTCAAGACATTCGGTTTCGTGTCCCTCGGTCTCGCTGCCAGCCTGGCGGCGCAGGACTGCTCCGACCTCGGCACCAACTACGGCGTCGGCGACGACGTCGTCGTCAACTCTGGCAACGCCATCCCGATCGGCTTCGCCTTCCCGCTCGGCGGCAGCACGTTCACCGACCTGCACCCCAGCACCAACGGCTTCGTCTACCTGTCGAACGCCGGCGCCGCGATCACGAACGGCGACGCCACCGCGACCTCGGCCGAACTGGCGTCGGGTCCGCCGCGCATCTGCCCGCTGTGGACCGACCTCAACATGCTCGCCGCCAACAACGGCGCGGTCTGGGTCAACAGCTCGGCGACGGAGTGCACCGTCACCTGGCGCAACGCCGTCTGTTGGAACCAGACCGTCGTGTTCACGGTGCAGATGAAGCTGTTCCCGTCCGGCGACGTGCAGTTCCTGTACGGGCCCGGCGCGACCAACACCTCGACCTTCGGTCCGGCTGCCCTGGTCGGCGCGAGCCTCGGCGGCGGCGTGACCCTGCCGGCCGCTTCGGACTTCCTCGTCGCCGGCGCGACCACCGACGACACGGTGTTCGAGGAGTTCCTCGCGGCGGGCTCCTTCGACCTGCCGAACGACTCGCTGTTCCTCTTCCCGACCGCCCCGGGTTGGACCTGGGCCGCGGCCGGTCCGATGAACAACTGCGTGTCCAAGGCGCGCAGCTACGGCACCGGCTGCGGCTTCACCAACACCGTCGGTGAGGCGAAGTACGAGCTGTTCACTGCGTTCGACCTGTCGAACACCGGCCAGACCTACGCCTGGACCGGCACTGGCTACGTGCTGGCCGACGGCGCTGGCGCGATCGTCCCGGCGGTCAACACGCCGACGACGTTCGGCGACGACAACACGCAGCAGATCCCGCTCGGCTTCACGATGCCGTCCCCGGCTGGCGGCACCTCGAACATCTGGCTGTGCTCGAACGGCTGGCTCTCGTTCCAGGCGACGACCAGCACGGACCTCAGCGAGTCGATCGCCGACCACCTGGCCGGTGTCGCCAAGCTGGCGTTCCTGTGGGACGACCTCGCCCCCAACCAGGCGGGCACGGTGACGATCGACTACCCGAGCGCGACCCAGTGCATCGTCACGTTCGACGGTGTGACCCAGTGGAACGCCGCCGACTCCAACACGGTGCAGGTCGTGCTGAACAGCAACGGTGACATCGAGGTTCGTTACGGCGCCTGCGCGCTGCTCGACTGCCTCGTCGGCGTGTCGCCCGGCAATGCGGCCATCGACGGCGGCTCGGTCAACTACTCGGACCTCGCCACCACCGGCCCGGTCATTATCGACACCCACGTCGGCCCGTTCGGCTTCTCCGGGCTCGCCCTGTTCTCCAACGTGCCGGTCCTCGGCACCAACTGGGACCTGACGACCTCGAACATCGACCCGATCTCGCCGATCTCGGTGACGTTCTTCGGCGCGCTGCCGGTCGACCCGGGCTTCGACCTCACCACCCTGGGCGCCCCGGGCTGCAACCTGCACATCACGCTGCCGCCCATTGCCCAGCTGACGGGCATCTCGGTTGGCGGCAGCTCGACGGTGACGCTGGCGATCCCGGTCAACCCGGCCCTGGTCGGCGCGAGCGCGGCGGCGCAGTCGGTCTGCCTGACGCTCGGCAACACGCTGGCTCTCTACTCCTCGAACGGTGTCGAGGGCACGTTCGGCTACTGAGCCGAGCAGCTTGATCCGAACGAAGTGCTGCGCCGCACGGCGCGGCACCTCCCAGACGGCCCGCTTCGGCGGGCCGTTTGCGTTGGTGGTGGCGCCGGCGGCGAAGGCTCGCTCGCTGCTCAGTCGTCGGTCGGCGTGTCGTCGCGGTTCATGTGTCGACGCAGCCACGTGCGCGCGAACAGGAAGTCGCGATCGACCGTGCGGCGGGTCACCTGCATCAGCTCGGCGATCTCCGCGGGGTCGAGGCCGGCGAAGTAGCGCAGCATCACGACCCGCGCCGGGCGGTCGTATTCGGCCTGCAGCGCGTTCAGCGCTTCGTCGAGCTGCAGCACGTCGATCTGGTCGGCGCCAGCCGGCGCGGCGACTTCGGGACCGAGGGTCTGCGGCGCCTGACCGGCGTTGCGGCGCAGGCGCAGCTTGCGGCGCGCTTCGTCGACGATGATGTTGCGCATCGAGCGCGCGGCGGCGCCGAAGAAGTGGGCGCGGTTCTGCCAGTTCTGGTTGTCGCCCGCGCCGAGCCGCACCCACGCCTCGTGCACCAGCGCGGTCGGCTGCAGCGTCTCGCCCGGCCGGAGCTGCCGCAGCCGCGCCGCCGCGATCTGCTTGAGGTCGCCGTAGACCAGCTGCCACAGGGCCTCGTCGGCGCCGGGGTCGCCGCGTTCGGCGCGCTCCAACGCGAGGGTGATGGGGTTGCCGGACATCAGCTCCAGGAACCTACCGCGCCGTCACCAGGGCAGCAATCGGCGCAGGTCCGGGTGCTGCATCAGCCGGTGGACGTGCGGCGCGTCGGCGACCGCTTGACGAGTGAGGCCGCAGCGCAGCGCTTCCTTCAGGATCGTCGATGCCAGCGCGAGATCCGCGTCACGCGCGGCTGCCGTGCGGTCCGCGTTCGCGTCGCGGCGACCGAGCAGGTCGAGCAGGCGCAAGTAGCGGCGCAGGTCCATCGGCGCCAGCGGGCCCGTCGTGCAGCATCGCCGGTAGGCGTCGATGGCGCCATCGAGGTCGCCGTCGGCCAGCAGCGCCTCGCCGAGCAGCGCCAGGTTGCGCGAGGTCGGGTTGGCGGCGAGGTGTTCGCGCTCCCTGGCGTCGCGCTCGGCGTCGGTGCCGATCCG
This sequence comes from Planctomycetota bacterium, assembly GCA_020638735.1. Classification (GTDB taxonomy): domain Bacteria; phylum Planctomycetota; class UBA1135; order UBA1135; family UBA2386. Next base: position 221,745 of record JACKHZ010000010.1, read on the forward strand.
GTAGAGGTCGCGCTCGCGTCGCGTCAGCACGCCCTTGGCGAGGCGGCGCGCGGTCGCGGCGGTGTCGAGCGGCCAACGCTGGCAGCGACCGCGGCGTGTGACGGTCAGCAGTTCGCGCGAGTCGGCGCGAACGGCGACCTGCTCGCAGTCGCTGTCGAGACGGATCGCCGCGAACGGTGTGCAGGTGACCGCGTCGAACAGGTGCACCTCGTTGGAGCATCGCACCCACCAGAGCGAGCCGTCGGGCACGAGGCCGGCCGGATAGTCGTCGCTGCGCACCAGCCGCGTGTACTCACCGGTCGGGCCGGCGTCGGCGTCCTGCAGCGCGTAGCTGCGCGCGCGCAGGTCGCCGAGCACGACCAGCATGCGGTCCCGCTGCTCGTCGATCGCGACCCCGAAGTGTCCCGTGCCGGCGGGCCCGCGCACGCTGGCGACCCGCCCGCCAGTGGTGATGTCGAACACGTCGGTGCGCGTCCTGCTGCCCCACTGGGTCGACATGTAGCGTCCCTCCGGCCCGCTCCAGACCAGCCACCCGCTCTCGAACTCGAAGCTCGCGAGCGGCGCGCCGGTGCGGACATCGAAGATGCGCGCGGTCGGGCGCCCTTCGACCGGTTCGGCGAACAGGTAGCGGTCGCCCGCAGGCTGCAGCGCGTGGTCGATGTTGGAGAACGGCAGCGTGACCCGGGTCAGCAGACGCCCTTCCAGGTCGAAGGTCGAGACCTCGGCCGCGGGGGTGGCGCCGGCGGGGGTGTCCAGCAGGCGCAACCCCTGCAGCTCCGAGCCGCCGCGTCCCAGCTGCAGCCGGTCGAGCCCTTCGATCGGCAGGTCGCGCAGCTGCGCGCGGCGATCGATGCTCCACAGCGACCAGCGCGCGGCGCGTCCGGCGCCATGCCGCAACAGCACCAGCGCCTCGCCGTCGGCGGTGAGTGACATGGGATACGTGCGATCGTCCCATGGCAGGTCCAACGGCGCGTACTCACCCTCGAAGCGGCCCACCAGCAGCTCTCGCCCGGTGATCGCGAAGCGCTCGCCGTCGGGGTGCAGGGCGACGCGGCGATTGCCCCGGTTCTTGTCGTTCTCGCCGGACAGGCGGCCGGTGACGCGGCGGCGCTCGAGATCGACGACGCAGATGTCTCGCTGTCCGTCGAAGGCGATGGCGTGACGGCCGTCGTCGGTGACGGCGAACACCACGGTGATGCCCTCGACGGGGAACTGCTCGCGCTGCTCGCCGGTCGCCAGCAGCAGCCGCGTGAAGCCGTCCACGGTGCGGATCATCAGCTCGTCGCCCAGCGTGCGCAGCGCCTGGCCCTCGAGCGCGGCGAGGCGCGAGCCGTCTGCGGCGTAGAGCCGCACCCGGCCGCGGGCGTCCTTGCGTTCCTCGTTGCGCACGATCTGGCCGCCGGGAGTCAGCATCACGGAGCCTCTGCTCGGCGCGACGGGCAGGGGCTGGTCGTCGAGGCCGCGCCACGGGTCGTCTGCTGCTGCCCACAGTCGCCGGCCGCCGGCGTCGTAGACGACGGTGCCCGCGCCGGCGCTGACCGCCGCGAGCCGGTCCGCGGCGTCGATCTCGAAGTGCACCAGGTCGTCGCCGACGGTGCTCAGCAGCGCGCCGGTGTCGGCGGCGAACCGCCGCACGGCGCCGTCCCTGCACAGCGTCAGCACGCTCCCGCCGTCGGCCGCCCAGCGCACCTGCACCACCGCGTCGGGGTGGGGCACGACGAGCGCGCATTCGCCGGTCGCCAGCGACCACAGCCGCGCGGTGTGGTCCTCGGAGCCGCTCACCACGCGCTCGCGCGACGGCGACAGCGCGAGGTCGTGCACGCGGTCCTGGTGGCCGACGAAGCGGCGCTCGAGCGCGTCGGCGTCGACGTCGGTGAGCCAGAACACCGGATCGATGCCGCACGACAGCAGCCGGCGCGCGTCGACGAACAGCGCCGCGGTCGTGCCGTAGTCGGAGTGCTGGAAGCGGCCGACCAGGTCGTGGTGCTGCGACGCTTGCAGGATCGTCTCGTTGACCGTGAAGTCGTGGGTCAGGTGTTCGGCCTCGACCGCGAGCAAGAGCGCGAGGTTGGGGTCCTGCTCGATCACCAACGCCGCCGTCGCGGCGAGGCGGGTGCCGGTCGCCTCGCTGGCGTTCTGCACGGCGCGGGCCTCGTTGCCCTTCGATTCGAGCAGGAACCACAGCGTGCCGAACAGGCCGACGGTCAGCGCGAAGGCCACCGTGACGGCGGCGGTGAGCTGGATGCGGTAGCGCCGGGCGAACTTGCGCATCCGGTACAGGCCGCTCGGCGGGCCGGCTTCGACCGGCTGGTGGCGCAGGAAGCGGCGTAGGTCCTCGGCGAAGTCGCGGAGCGACGCGTAGCGCCGCTCGGGGTCCTTCTCCAGCGCCTTCATCGCCACCCAGTCGAGGTCGCTGTGCAGGTTCCGCGCCCACGGTCGCGTGCTCACGGCGTCGCGTGCCGCGGCGTCGCGCTCGCGCAGCCGGGTGCTCGGGCGTGGGGGCGTCTCCTCGCGCACGATCCGCGCGAGCTCGGTGATGGCGGCGCCGCGCAGCCGCTTCGCGTCGTGCGGTCGCGCGTCGCACAGCAGCTCGTAGAGGATCGCGCCCAGCGAGTAGACGTCGGTGCGGGTGTCGATCGCCGCGGCGCTGCCGCCGAACTGCTCCGGGCTCATGTACTCGGGGGTGCCGAGCAGCGCGCCGTCGAGGGTGTGGATCGAGTCGTCGCCGAGCGAGCCTTCGAGCGCCTTGGCGATGCCGAAGTCGATCACCTTGGGTTGCGGCTCACCGTCGCCGTGCACGACCAGCACGTTGCTCGGCTTCAGGTCGCGGTGCAGCACGCCGCGGCGGTGGGCGTGGTCGACGGCGTCGCAGACCTTGGCGAACAGCTCGAGCCGCGGAATCAGCGCGAGTTGGTGCTGGCGGCAGTAGTCGGTGATCGGGGCGCCGTCGACGAACTCCATCGCCAGGTACGGCCGCCCGTTCGCGTCGTGGCCGGCGTCGTGCACGACGGCGATGCCGGGGTGCGCCATGCGCGCCAGCGCCTGCCGCTCGGCGTCGAATCGCGCCAGCACCTGTCGCGAGTCCATGCCGGGACGGATCGCCTTGATCGCGACGATGCGCTGCACGGGCGTGACCTGCCGGGCGCGGTAGACCGTGCCCATGCCACCTGCGCCGATCGGCTCGAGATCGACGTAGCCCGGGATCACGGGCGCCGGCGGCGCGTCGGTGTCGAACTCGGGCAGGCCGGCGAGCGGGCTCTCGAGGAAGCCGGACAGCTCGGTCGCGGCGACGTCCAGCATCGACCGCAGCTCCCGCCGCAGCTTCGCGTCGTCGCCGCTGACGCGTTCGACGAAGGCCGCCCGCTGCGCCGCCGGCAGCTCGAGGCCCTCGGCGAAGAGCCGCATCAGGTCTTCCTTCCAGGCGTCTTCGGGCATCGGCGTCGGGCGACTTTCGCGGCGCGGGGGGGCGATGGGAAGGCCCCCGATCGTGCCTCATCCGTCAGCGGGTCGCGGCCCCGGACGCACATTCGGCGACGATCCGTGGTTTGCCCCCGGAGCTGGCGCGGTCACCCTCAGGTCGGGACGGGTCGGGTCGAGATCGCAGCCCTAGCGGCCGGGTGTCCAGGCGTGGCAGTCGAGACAGTTCTTCGGGTCGCGGATGTAGTCGTCGTCGACCGCCGGCACGTCCTTGACCTCGCCGTTCGGCAGCTTCACACCGCTGTGTTTCTTGTGCGGGTCGAGGTGACTGGTGATGCGGATCGGCGTGCGCGCCGGCTCGGCGCGTTGCTGCTCGAGCTCGTGACACGCCGCGCAGTCGCCGCCCTTGTAGTGGTACTGCGGCAAGCCGGACGCGAGCTGGTAGCGACTCTTCGTGCGCTCGATCTTGTCGTAGGCCGGCTTCTCCTTCGGTGCGTGGCACACGCCGCAGGTGTCGACGTCGCCGCGGCCGGTGGTCGCGTAGCCGCCGGTCCGCGCGATCTTCTCGGGCTCCTTGTGGCCGTGACAGCGCGCGCAGGAGAAGGCCTTGCCGGCGTCCTGCAGTGGTGCGGCGCGCAGCCCGGCGACCTGTCCGTCGGCGACGTGGCACTCGGTGCAGCTGCGGGCGGCGTGCTGTGCGTGGCTGAACACGGGCACCGCGACCTCGGCGATGTCTGCGGTCACGGCCATCTCCGGCGTCTGGTGGCACTGCAGCGTGCAGTTGCTGCTCTCGCGCTGCAGCCTGGTCTGGAAGGCGAGCGTGTCCGCCGCCCTGGTCGACTCCCGGACCGTCATGTGGCACGAGGTGCAGTCGCGGTCCTGCGCGCCGGCGACGGAGACCAGGTGTCCGGCGTGACCGAACGGCTGCGGCTCCGCCGCATGCACGAGCCCGGGCACCTGCTGGCGGTGGCAGTCGGTGCAGGCGCGACCTTCGGTACCGGCGTGCACCGCGGCGCCGGTCGGCGTGATGCCGGGGTGCGCCATCCCCGCGAACGCGAAGCGCGAGCCGTCGCGGGGGCGCGTCACCTCGGTGGTCGCGATCGCGAACTTGTTCGCGACCGCGGTCTCGTTGACCGGGGAGCTGCTGCGGTGGCAGTTGTCGCACCTCCACTCACCGTGCCGCTCGACGCGCTGCTCCTGGTGGCAGGTCTTGGTGCAGTCCACGTAGAGCCTGCCGACCACCGGGTCGTTCGCGCCCGGCGCCATCTCATGGCACGTCGCGCAGTCCTGGCGGTGGCCTTCGGTGGTGTGTGCGAACCGCGTCGGAACCCGCAGCACGCGCAGGTCGTCGACCAGCGCCGCGGTCGCGTTGTTGCCCGCGCCGAAGTGGCATTCCGCGCAGCCCTTGAGCTCGATGTCGACGCCCTTGGCCGCCGTCGCCCTGTCCATCGCGTGGCATTCGGCGCAGGCGCCGCCGCCCTTCGGCAGGTGCGAGGTGTGGCGGAAGCCGCGCTCGGCGGCTCGGCGGTGCCCGTCGAGCAGGCGCGGTGCGCCGGCCTTGTGGCAGCTCTCGCAGCTGTCGGCCCTGTTCCACGCTGCCGGCTGCGCGGCGCCAGCAGGCGCCCGCACGTTGCGTTGCTTGTCCGCGCTCGGGTCCTTGTCGCCGTGGTCGTGGCAGGACGCGCACGCCTTGGCCATCGTCGCCGTCTCGAACTTGTAATCGATGGTCAGGAAGTCTCCGCGCGGCAGCTCCGTCGGCGTGTGGCACTCGCTGCAAGCGCGCTGCTGGTGGCCCTTGCTGCCGTGGTCGAACTTCAGGGCGCTGTCGGTGCGCTTGCGCTCGCCGCCGGAGAACACCAGCCGCGCCGGGTCGTGCTTGTCCTTGTTCGCGGCGCTGACGTGGCAATCGGTGCAGATGGTCACCACGACGATGCCCAGCGGTTCCTCTGGCTTGAATGGATGACAGATCGCGCAGTGCTCCCTGTGCTGCGAGGCGCGTCCACTGGTCCGCCAGGTCGGCGACAGGTGCGCACCGTGTCGGAACGCGACGCCTTCGCGGCCCTGGAGCATGGCGCTGGTCGTGGGCGTCGGGCTCGTCGCCGACGGGTTGGAGACTGCGGCGAGCAAGATCGCGAGCGCCGCTGTCGCTGCGAACCAGGTCCAGATGGGGCGGTGGTGCATCGGGCTGGGGTCGCTGGAGAATCGGGGGCGGGGCCGTTTCGAGACGCGCTTTGACTCGGTCGGAGGGCGCATCTACTCTCCGCATTGCGCGCACGGGGTCAATAGCCAGCCACTCCCCCGTCGCGTGCCTCCTCGAAGCCACAGCCTCGACCCGGCTCTCCGCATGCTCGCCAATACCCTGTCCGCGCGTAGCGTCTCCGTACGATCGATCCTCGCGTTCGCGATGCTCACCGGCGCCGCCCTCGCGCAGGTGGCCGGGCCGCGCCGCAACGGCGGCGCCGAACCACAGCAGCCGCAGCAACCGCAGGCGCAGCGCGACGAACGCCCGGCGTCGGAGCAGTTCCAGTATTCACCGGTGCTCTCGCGCTACCTGCGGCTCGACCCGTTCGACCGCTACGGCGTCCGCCGCCCGTGGAACCCGCTGACGATGTCCGACGGCACCGGCGAGTATCCGATCCTGCAGGGCGCCGGCCTGCTGGACGTCTACAACACCAACAAGTGGAAGGGCGACCTGCCGGTGATCGGCGAGAACACGTTCTTCGCCGGGCAGGTGCTGTGGAACAACCTGGTCGAATCGCGCGACAAGGCCAACTCGACGCACGCCGACGAGGTGCGCTCGACGATGTTCGCCACCGCCGACTTCTTCCACGGCGACACCGTGTTCCGGCCGGCGACCTGGCGCGTGCGCGCGACCTTCGCCTTCGACGAGCGCAACGCCGACGACGTCGACAACGGCAACACCCAGGGCGACATCGCCGTGCAGGAGATGTTCGGCGAGATGCTGCTGTGGGAGATGGATCCCTACCTCGACTTCGGCTCGATCCGGGTCGGTCGGCAGGCGTTCGCCAGCGACTTCCGCAACTTCATCTTCCAGGACAACAACGACGCCGTGAAGCTGTTCGGCTCCTTCTGGGAGTCGCGCATCGACTTCGAGTTCGCGTTCTTCGACCTGGTCGCCAAGGACCCGTTCAGCAACCTCAACCGCGGCTTCCTCGGTCGCGATCAGCAGTACTGGTCGGCGAGCGTGTTCCTCGAGGACATGCTGGCGATGGGCTACAAGGTGCAGTTCACGATGCAGGGCGCGCACGACACGTCGCGCGCGGCGACCATCGACGCCTACTACGCCGGCTTCAACGGCCAGGGGCGCATCGGCAAGATCCAGGTCGCGCACGCGCTCTACTGGATGTTCGGCGAGGACGAGGGGAACAAGATCTCCGGGGCCAAGGAGGACATCAACGCGCAGATGGCGGCGCTCGAGATCGCGATCCCGGACAGCTGGGCGCGCTACGTGTTCAGCGCCCTCTACGCGTCGGGCGACAGCAACGTCAACGACGGCAAGGGCACCGGCTTCGACTCGGTGTTCGACAACCCGGCGTTCGCCGGCGGCGCCAACGGCTTCTTCCATCGCCAGGCGATCGCGGCCGGCGGCCAGGGCATCGCCAACACCAACAGCTTCTACCCCAACCTGCGCACCAAGGCGTTCGAGGGGCCCAACTCGGTCAACCCGGGTCTGTTCATCCTGCACACCGGCTACGAGGCAACGCTGTCCAACTACTGGACGGCTGCGGTCAATGCCGCCTACCTGAGCTTCGTCAACACGGCGTCGCTCGAGCAGGCGACCGGCCGGAACAACCTCGACCTCGGCATCGGCTTCGACCTCAGCCTCACGGCGCAGTGGCGCCCGCTCGGCGTCGACAACTGCATCATCACTCCGGGCGTCCAGATGCTGGTGCCCACCGGCGGCCTCGCCGATCTCACCAACGAAGATGCGCTGTTCGCCTTCTTCGTCAACGCCGCCATCGTCCTCTGATCCTCGCTCCCGAACTCCCATGCGCTCGTCGAACAAGCTCGTCCCCGCGCTCGTGCTCGCCGCGTTCGTCGCGATCGGGTGCGCGACCTGGTCCAACCCGATCAACCCGCAGTGGAAGGCGCACGATACGTCGACCACCATCGGCAACTGGCAACCGCCGTCGTCGCGGGAAGAGGCCACGCCCGAGCGGCAGCGGAACGCCAGCGCGGGCTGCCTGACCTGCCACGCGGGCATCGAGTCGGCCAACATGCACGGCAGCAACACGTGGGCGATCGGCTGCGCCGACTGCCACGGTGGTGATCCCGCCGCGTCCTGGGGCGGCGGCGCGGTGCAGCGCCCCTATCCGTCGGACTACGAGCGGGTGATGGACCGGGCGCACGTGAAGCCGGCCTTCCCTGCGGAGTGGAACGGCTCGCGCAATCCCGAGCGGACCTACGCGCTGCTCAACCGCGAGCGGCTCGAGTTCGTGCGCTTCATCAACCCCGGCGACCTGCGCGTGGCGACGGAGACGTGCGGCAAGTGCCACGGCGAGATCACCGCCAAGGTGATGACCAGCATGATGACGCACAGCGCCATGGTCATGGGGTCGGGCACCTACAACAACGGCGTGCTGCCGTACAAGAACTACGTCATCGGCGAGTTCTACATGCCCAATGGCGAGTCGGCATCCGCCAAGACGGTGCCGCCGCCGACCGAGGAGGAGAAGGCGCGCGGCGTCGTCGAGCAGCTGATCCCGGTGCCGCGCTACAACGCCAGCCAGCCCGGCAACATCTTCCGCGCCGCGGAGCGCGGCCTGCCCGCCCAGCGCGGCCTCGGCACCGGCGGGCGCGTGGACTTCGCCCACTTCGTGCTGCACAAGACGCGCCTCAACGACCCGTACGTCTGGTTCCTCGGCACCAACGACTACGGTGGCGAGTACCGCTCGAGCGGCTGCACCGCCTGCCACGTGCTCTACGCCAACAGCGAGGACCCGAAGATGGCGGGCGTCATCGCGCCGCACGGCTTCCTCGGCGTGACCGACGGCGCGAACGGTGATCCGACGATCCCGAAGGGCGAGTCGGGCCACCCGATCAAGCACCAGTTCACGACGCGGATCCCGACCAGCCAGTGCATGACGTGCCACAACCACCAGGGCAGCGGCGCGATCGACAACTACGCCGGCATCATGTGGTGGGACAGCGAGACCGACGGCGCGCTGCTGTATCACGCCGATGGCCACGCGAAGAAGGGCGCCGACCTGGCCAACGTGCACCTCGAGGCCAACAAGACCGCGCGCCACACGCAGTTCACCTCGCAGCACCGCTCCGGGTGGTCGTTCCGCAAGGTCTACAAGCTCAACTACGAGGGGCAGCCGATCGACAAGAACGGCGACCTGATCGACTGGAACGACAAGGACTGGGCTTCGAAGGCCGTGCACCTCGCCGACCACCACTACGAGGTCGGCATGCACTGCATCGACTGCCACACCGAGCAGGACGTGCACGGTGACGGCAAGCTCTACGGCGAGATGATCAACCCCGTGGAGATCTACTGCACCGACTGCCACGGCACGATCGCACAGCGCACGAAGCTGAGGACCTCCAATCCGTCCGGCGGCAACGACCTCTCGGAAGCCCGGGCCGCGGGGCGGCAGATGTTCCGCTGGGTGGACGCCGACGGCAACGACATCGGCAAGCGGGCGCCGCAGGCCGGCGACGTGCTGAAGCAGCGCAGCAAGCTCGACCCGAACCTCGAGTGGACCGTGCCGCAGCTGGCCGACATCGTCGACGAGAGCTCGCCGAAGTACAACGCCAAGGCGGCCGTGGCCAAGACGCTGCAGAAGGGCAACGACACGTGGGGTGACGCGTCGCGTCCGGCGGACAGCTACGCGCACAGCGCCGACCAGATGACCTGCTACACGTGCCACACGTCGTGGGCGATCAGCTGCGCAGGATGCCACCTGGCGGGCCGCACCAACCGGCGCACCCCGTCGAGCCACTTCTTCGGCGAGAAGACCCTGGTCGAGGCGGGCTACTACTCGCAGGGTCTACGCTCCGACTGCCTGATGCTCGGCAAGAACGGCGACGTCAAGGGCAACAAGATCTCCCCGATCCGCTCGGCGTCGGCGCCGATCGCGACCGTCGTCAACGGCAACCGCGCGACCGTCACCCACCAGCAGCCGACGATCGCCGCGTCCGGCCACAGCGGCCACGCGTTCTCGCCCTACATCCCGCACACGGTCAGCGCCAAGCACGGACAGCAGTGCACCAGCTGTCACGTCAGCAAGGACAACGACAACAACGCGGCGCTCGCCGAGCGCTTCAACCTCGGCGTGCACTCGTCCGACTTCGTCGGCAACTTCGTGCACCTCGGCACGACCAACAGCGTGACCGCGGTGCGCGTCGCCGAGGGCTGGGAGCCGCAGCCGGTGATCGGCAGCGACTTCCACAAGATGACGATGCCAGACGAGCACCGGAGCCACGAGGCGCGCGGCGGGAAGCTGACCGAGTCGCACACGCACACCGCCAACGCGGTGTTCGTGCAGGCGCGCGGTGAATACCTGTTCACGGCGGCCGGCAAGGACGGCTTCCGCGTGCTGGACATCGCCAACATCGCCAACAAGGACGTCGCCCAGCGCATCGTCAGCGCGCCGTTCAGCCCGATCGGGCAGGGCGCCTACGTCAAGACGCGCGACGCCACCGCGGTGCTGCTGCCGACGACGGTGCCGACCGACGGCAAGCGCGTGCAGATCGCCGAGAACCACGAGACGCCGGTGCACCCGCTGTTCTCCTACGCCTACGTGCTCGACCGCCAGGAAGGGCTCGTGGTGGTGGACGTGGACACGATGGTGGACGGCAACCCCAACAACAACTTCCTGGTGCGCGCCGCCACCTGGAACCCCGACGGCGTGCTGAACGGTGCGCACGGCGGCATGGTCGTCGGCCGCTACCTCTACGTGCTGGTGCCGGCCGGCCTGGCGATCGTGGACATCGACCAGCCGACCCGGCCGCACCACGTGCGCACGGTCACCGCGGGCCTGTCGCAGCCGCGCGGCATCGACGTGCAGTTCCGCTACGCGGCGATCACCGACGCGAACGGCCTGCAGGTGTTCGACATCACCGACCTCGAGAACCCGGTGCACGTGCCGCAGGCGACCGTGCCGCTCGCCGACGCGCGCGGTGTGCGTCTCTGCCGCACCTATGCCTACGTCGCCGGCGGCCGCGAGGGGCTGGTGATCGTCGACATGCGCCACTTCGAGGCGCCGCAGATCCTCGAGAAGTTCACCGGCGGCGGCGCCATCAAGGACGCCACCGCGGTGACCACCGGCCTGACGAATGCGAGCCTGTTCGCCTACGTCGCCGACGGCGTGGACGGCCTCGACGTCGTGGAGGTCTGGACGCCGTCGCGCAGCAACGGCACCTACGGCTTCTCGCCGCGGCCGACGCCGCGCGTGGTGGCGAGCTACGCCACCAAGGGGCCCGCGGTGTCCATCTCCACCGGCATGATCCGCGACCGCGGCGTGGACGAGAGCGGCAACCAGATCGGCGTCTTCGGCCGCATCGGCTCGCGGCCGCTGGACAAGGAGGAGCGCGAGAAGTTCTACCTGCGCAACGGCAAGCTCTACACCGTCAGCGACGACGCGTCGGGCTACACGAAGAAGTAGCCCGGCGTTGGCGCGCCGCGGCTATGCGCCGCTGCGCCGATCGCGTAGCGCGAACCAGTAGACGAGCGCCGCGACCGCGGCGCCGACCGAGAAGCCGATCTTCAGGCCGAACGGGAAGTCGTCGTTGGCGGCGCCGATCGCGACGCCGAGCGCGCCGCCCATCGACAGCGCCGACACGATCGTGACGGCGATCGGCACGACGCTGATGCCGTGCCGTTCGGGGCGGGGCGTGCGGTCTTCGTGATCGTGCTCGCGCATGGCGGCGTCGAAACGCCTCCGCTGGTCGTGGATTTCCTCGCACGTCTCAGCTGCGCGAAGTGACCTCGAGCAGGTGGTAGCCGAACTGCGTCTTGACCGGGCCGTGCACGACGCCGACCTCGCCGCCGAACACGACCTTGTCGAACTCGGCAACCATCTGGCCCTTGCCGAACTTGCCGAGGTCGCCGCCGCGGCGGCCCGACGGGCAGCTGGAGTGCTTCTTGGCGAGGTCGGCGAAGTCGGCGCCGTCGGCGATCTGCTGCTTGAGGTCGAGGCAGGTGGCTTCGGAGTCGACGAGGATGTGACGCGCGCTGGCTTTCATGGCAGCACGTGACGGGGCGCGCCGCCGCCGCGCAACCCAAATAACCGGTCGTTCGTGGCGCGCGGTCCGCGGCTTGCCCGGCGCGGCGCCATGAAGCTCCGAGTGTCCTCCGCAGTGGTCATCGCAGCCGCTGCCGCCGCCCTTCTCGTGATCCGCGCCGCCGTCGGCCAGGGCAAGCACCGCGAACAGGCGGCCGACGGGCCCTTTCGCGTCGTGCTCAGCGACCCGGTGACGCCGCTCGCCCAGCAGGCCGGCAAGCTGTATCGCGAGCACGAGTACCTCAGCGCGATGTTCAATCAGCTCGACAAGGACGGGCTCGTGCCGGTCTCGACCGAGCTGTTGCGCGTGCAGGACCAGCAGCAGTTTCCGGTCGAGCGCCTGCTCGTGGTCTGCAAGAAGCGCTGAGGCCGTCGCGGCGGCCGGACTCGTCAGCGCTTCGGCTTGCGGAACACGGCGTGGTCCTCGTCGCCGCCGGACACGAGGTAGGCGATCAGGTCCTTCAGCTCGTCGGCGTTCATCAGCGCGATGGTGCCCGGCGGCATCATCGACACCGGCGAGTTCTCTATCGACGCGACGGCGGCCGCGGGGCGCTTCTCGAGCTGGCTGAGGTCGAACGGGTTGCAGGCGACGGCCAGTTCGTCGGCGTTGCGGTAGATCAGTCGACCGACCAGCGTCTCGCCGTCCTTCATCGTGACGACGCTGGCGACGAACTGCTCGGAGATGGTCGCGCTCGGCTCGCAGATCGCGGTCAGCATGTCGGCGATCGAGAAGCGCTTGCCGACCGAGCCGAGGTCCGGTCCGGCGTAGCCGCCGTTGCCGGCGATGCGGTGGCAGACGACGCAGCGACCGGCGGAGAACATCTGCTTGCCGTTGGCGAAGTCGCGCTCGCGTAGCTCGCCGCGCTGCGCATCGCCGAACAGCGCCTGCGCCGAGCTCGTCGTCCAGCCGCCGGGTGGGCCCTTCGCCTGCGGTAGCGCGCCGAGATCGACCGTCACGACCTCGCCGAGCAGCCACGCCACCGTGGCGGCGTCCTCCGGCGGCAGGTGGGCGATCGCGTCGTCACGGATCGCGCGCACGTAGCCGGAGAAGCTCTTGCCGCCGCTCTTCTCGAGCGCGTCCTTCAGCCACGCGAAGTACTCCTTGCGGTCGTCGAGCGTCCAGCCATGGGGCACGCGGCGCAGCGCGTAGGCGTAGAGGATGTTCTGCGTGTTGGGCGTGTTGGCCATCGTCTGCAGGATGGCCTTGCCGTACTCGTGGCGCTGCAGCATGCGCTCGTCGTAGTCGAGCGCCTGCACGGTGGTGACCTTCATCAGGTCGAGCGTCTTGCGCACCACGGAAGGCGCGTCGAGCGCGGCCAGCACGCGGCAGAGTTCGCCGTCGAGAACGCGGTCGCCGGACGGGAAGTGCGGCTCGAGCTGCGCCGCGATCGCCGCGCCCTGCTCGGGCGTCGGCGCGTCGAGCCGGATCAGGCACAGCGACCACGCGCGCAGCATCGCGAGGCGATCGTCGCGCGACAGCTCGCCGAAGGGCACCGTCAGCAGCTTCTGCCGCACGCGCAGGCCGAGCGTCGGATCGCCGCAGCGGCACAGCGCGATCATCGCGTGGATCGCGGCGCGCGCGTCGGACTCGGCGAAGGCGCGTTCGCGCCACAGCGCCACGTCCTGCCACTCGACGGCGATGCGCGCCGCGTAGCGGATGTCACGGTCGGCGTGTCCGAGCTGTGGCCACGCCGCGTCGATCGCCGCCGCGCCGCCGTCGTCGCGACCGTGCAGCGCCTCGAGACGATGCCGCAAGTCGCGCAGCGCCTGGTTCTTCGTCAGCGTCGCCGGCGCCGCGTCGTCGCCGCCGCCGGCGTGCCGCACGCGGTAGAGCTTGGAGCCGGTGTTGCGCCCGCCGACGACGAAGTACATGTGCCCGTCCGGACCGAAGCGCATCGCCGCGATGTTGAGCGGTTCACCGCTGAGGAACGGTCGCGCCGTGGCCGTGTAGCTGGAGCCCGCTTCGCGCAGCTCGAGCGTGTAGATGGTGCCGAAGGTCCAGTCGCAGACGAACAGCCGCTCGCGGTAGCGCGCCGGGAACCTCGCGTCGTAGCCGAACGAGATCGCCGTCGGCGAGCCCGGCCCGATGTCGCAGACCGCGCCGTTGGAGTCGGCGTAGAAGTCGGGCCACTTCGCGGAGCCGGTGCGCCAGCCGAACTCGGCCGCCGACGTGACGTGCAGCACGCGCGTCGGGCGATACCACGGGCTGCCGATGTCGAACTCCATGTCGGAGTCGTAGGTGAACACCTCGCCTTCGCGGTTGACCGCCAGGTCGACGGCGTTGCGCAGCCCCGACGCGATCATCGTCCAGTCGGAGCCGTCGGGCGCGATGCGGCAGACCCAGCCGCCGGGCGGCCCGATGCCGACGGCGTGCCCCTGCGGGTCGGGCAGCGGCGCCAGCAGCGAGTCCTCGCCCCACACCGGCCGCTGCAGGCTGCGCACGCCCTCGGGCAGCGCCGAGTGGTTGCCGGAGACGAGCAGCATCGACTTGCCGTCGGGGGCGTGCACGATCGAGTGCGCCGAGTGCTCCCAGCCGGGATGCAGCTGCTTCACCAGCGTGAACTCGTCGTAGGCGTCGTCGCCGTCGGTGTCCCGCACGCGGTAGAAGCCGCGCATCGTCGACATCCACAACGTGTCGCTGGTGTGCAGGAAGCCCAGCGCGCCGCTGACCATGCGCCGGCCCCACTTGACCGGCACCTGCGGGAAGCCCGGCAGCGGTTCGACGCGCACTGCGCCGGCGGGATCGTCCGGCGGCAGCAGCGTGACGCGGAACACGCTCTTGTCGTCCTGGTCGGACACGATCAGGCGGCCCCTCGGGTCGAAGCAAAGCGCGACCCAGGAGCCCTGGTCCTTCGGCACCGTGTAGAGCAGCTCGGCGTCGAACCCTTCGGGCAGCGTGATGCCGGTGTCGGCGTCGAGCACGAAGCGTTCGCCGTCGGGCGGCGACTGCGCGCTGACGGTCACGGCGAACAGGACGAGCGCGATCGGGAGGCCGGAGGTTCGCATGGGCTCGGGGACGATCGCCGGGGCTCTGCGGCGCGTCAACCCGGCGGGGCTGCCGCAGCGAGTGCTCGTTGCCTATCGTGCGTGCATGGTGTTCTTGGGGCTCGTCGTCGCGGCGGTGTCCTGCTCGCCGCAGCAACCGGCTGCGCTGCCGGCGCATCCGGTCGCGGCGCTCGCCGCGGCGATCGATCTGCATGAGCGCGAGGCGCGGCGGCGCGCGGCCGACGAGCTGGCGAAGCGCGACGTGCCATTGGCGATCTGGTTGAAGGCGGCGAAGGAGCTGCGGCCGCGGCCGACGTCGGCCGACGTCGAACGCGTCGACGAGCACACGCTGCGCTACCGCACGTCCTGGTCAGCGGCGCGACCAGCATCGCGCCGATGGCGCGCACGAACGGGTGCTGGTTCTCCTCGTCGGGATCGAGCGTGCGCACCTCGGCGCCTGCGACCGGCGCGCCGTCCGGCGTCGTCACCGTGCCGGTCAGAGTCAGTCCTTCCTGCAGATGCACCGTCAGCTGGATCGGCTTGCGCGCCGGCAGCTCGAACTTCTTGCTGACGGTCAGGGCGCCGTGATCGGCTTCGACGAACAACACCGGCTCGCCGTCCGGCAGTTCGGACAGCTTGGCGTGGTCGCCGGCGAAGTCCTTCGGCTGCAGCGTGCGCCAGTCCTGGCCCGGCAGCGCGGTGAAGCGCTCGTTCTTCGCGACCACGCCGCATACGCGTACCCGGACGTCCTGGATCGGACCGCCCTTCGCGTCCAGCACGCGCAGCTGCACTTCGCGCACGCTCGGCGGCAGCTGCGCCGCGACCGGCGCGATCGTGCAGACGAGGGCCATTCCCGCGGCGAACACGGCGGCGAATCGGTGAGGGGGCGTGCTTCTCATCGGGTCTCCTCGGCGCCGCGTGATGCTATCCGTTCGCCGATCCTCGTAGTTCGATCCCGTGACGCGCTCACTATGCTGCGTCGCCATGAGGTTCCCCGTCCGCGACGCCCTCTCGCGATGGCTGGCGCTCCTGGCGCTGGTCGTGTCGACCTCCTGCGGCTCCGACGTGCCCGACCCGGCGCGTCGTGACGTGCCGCCGGTGATCGCCGGGCTCGATGCGGACGGTCTCGAACATCCGGTGCGCGGTCGCGCGCTGCTCGGCGAGCTCGGCTGTGTCGCGTGTCACGATCCGGGCGGGCTCGACGTCGAGCCCGTCACCGGCCCGGACCTGCGCACCGTCGGGACCCGCGTCGATGCGCGCTACCTGCGCGAGTTCCTGGCCTCGCCGCACGACCTCGAACCCGGCACCGTGATGCCGGACCTGCTGCGCCGGTGGCGCGGCGCCGAGCTGCAAGAACGGGTCGACGCGCTGTGGCACTTCCTGCGCTCGCTGGCGACGGAGGCGCCTGTCGCCGCGACGCCGGTCGACGCCGCGGCGGCCACGCGCGGCGGCGAGCTCTACCGGCGCATCGGCTGCCGCAACTGCCATCCCGGCGAGACCGCGCCGGCCTACCTGGGCGCCAAGTACACGATCCCGTCGCTGCAGCGGTTCTTGCTGGCGCCGCACGAGGCGCGGCCGTCGCGGCGCATGCCGGACTTCTCGCTGAGCCCGGCCGAGGCCAACGACCTCGCCAACTTCCTGGTCGGACCGAAGCCTGTGGCCGCCGCGACCAGGGTCGCCGTCGACGCGAAGCAGGCCGCGCGTGGCAAGCAGCTGTTCGCCGAGCTGCGCTGCGCGCGCTGTCACGACCTGGGCGCAGCCGCGGAGCTGCCGGCGTCGCCGCCGGCGCCGCCGCTCGCGGCCGTCGACGTCATGGGTGGCTGCATGTCGGGCCGGGGCGGCGCGTGGCCCCACTACACACTGACGTCCTTTCAGCTCAGCGCCCTGCGGGTCGGGATCGCCGCCGAGAAGGCGCCGAGCGACGAACAGCGCGTCCGGCAGCGCCTCGCGCAGCGCCGCTGCTTCGCCTGTCACCGCCGCGGCGAGGTGGACGCGCTCGCGGCGCGCCAGCAGGAGCAGCTGTTCGGCACCGACGACGCCAACCTCGGCGACGAGGGGCGCATTCCGCCGCCGCTGTCCGACGTCGGCGCGAAGCTGCAGCGGCCGTGGCTCGAGCGCACGATCGCCCACGGCCAGCGCGAGCGGCCGTACCTGCACGTGCGCATGCCGGGCTTCGGCGAAGCGTTCGCCGCGGAGCTCGCCGGTCGGCTCGCCGCGGCGGACACGCTGCCGCCGATCGAGGTCGTGCCGCTGCCCGGCGACGACGACGCCGCGCGCAAGATCACCGACGTCGGCCGTGAGCTGGTCGGCGACCAGGGCATGAGCTGCATCACCTGTCACCGCTTCGCCGGCGAGCAGGCCGGCACGATGGGTGCGATCGACCTCGTGCACACGACCGGCGAACGGCTGCGCCCCGAGTGGTTCGCGCACTTCCTGCGCGACCCGTTCCGCTTCAAGCCAGGCACGCTGATGCCCCACTTCTTCCCCGGCGGCGTGTCGACACGGCCGCAGTTCGCCGACGGCTCGGTGCAGCGGCAGATCGACGCGATCTGGCACTACCTCGCCGAAGGCCGCAACGTGCGCAAGCCGAGCGGGCTGCACCAGCCGGCGATCGAGCTGGTCGTCGGCGACGAGGCGGTGATGCTGCGGCGCGCGGTCCAGGGCGCCGGCAAGCGCGGCATCTCGGTCGGCTATCCGGGCGCCGTCAACGTCACCTTCGACGCCGAGAACCTCGGCATGAACCAGCTGTGGTGGGGGCGCTTCGTCGACGCGCGGCCGGTGTGGACGTCGCAGGGCCACGGCCAGGCGCAGCTGCTGTCGCGCGATGTCTTCCAGCTGCCGAACGGTCCCGCGTGGGCCGTGCTGGCCGCGCCGGATGCGCCGTGGCCGACGGCGACGCGTCGCGAACGCGGCGATCGTTGGCTCGGCTACGACCTCGACGAGGCGCGGCGGCCGACGTTCCGCTACACGGCGGGCGACGTGGCGATCGCCGATGGCGCGCGCGAGCAGCGCGACGGCGACGTGGTGCGGCTGCGGCGGCGGCTGTCGCTGACCTGCGACGGGCGTGCGACGCTGTGGCTGCGCGCCGCGGTGCACGCGAAGCTGACGAAGCTCGACGAGCGCTCGGTCCGCGTCGGCGATCGGCTGTGCATCGACTGCGGCGACACGCCGTGGTCGATCGTGACGGTCGCCGGGCAGGCGGAGCAGGAGCTGCGGCTGCGCGTCGAGGTCGACGGCTCGGCCAAGCTCACGATCGGATACCGCGTCGAGGAGGGCAGGTGATGCACACGTTCCGTTCGCGCGCCGCCGCATCCCTGCTCGCCGTGGCGGGCTGCGTCTCCTTGTCGGCCCAGGAGCTCGGCGCGTCGTGGGGCACCGCCGACCGCGAGGCCGAGCACTACCGCATCGTCGAGGTGCCGGTGCCGGAGTCGCTGGCGCTCGAGTGCGGCAGCTTCTGCCCGCTGTCGAACGGCCGTCTGGCGATCGGCACGCGCCGCGGCGAGATCCTGATCGTGTCGGGCGCCTTCGACGCGCTGCCCCGACCGGAGATCCAGCGCTTCGCCGAGGGGCTCGACGAGGTGCTCGGTCTCGGCGTGCACAACGGCGTGTTCTACGCGACGCAGCAGACCGAGCTGACGCGCATCACCGACGTCGACGGCGACGGCCGCGCGGATCGCTTCGAGAACCTCAGCGACGTGTGGGGTTTCGGCCACTACCACGAGTTCGCGTGGGGCTCGGGCGTGCAGCCGGACGGCAGCGTCTACGTCGTGCTCGGGTTGTCCGATTCCTACAACTACAAGGCGCCGTACCGCGGCTTCGCGTTCCGCATCGACGCGGAAGGCTCGACGTCCGCCGTGGCCAGCGGCATCCGCAGCGCCGGCGGCGTCGGGCCCAACGAGTCGGGCGAGATGTTCTACGTCGAGAGCCAGGGGCCGTGGAACGGCTCGTGCTCGCTCAAGCACTTGCAGCAGGGTGGCTTCATGGGGCACCCGGTGTGCTTCCCCGGCTACGACCTGCCGCTCGGCGTGCAGCTAGGGCCGAAGCCGGTCAAGCCGAACACGCCGTCGCGCCTCGTCACCGAGTGCGCGCGCGTCCCGCAGCTGGTGCCCTACGCGGTGGTGTTCCCGTATCGCCGCATGGGCCAGTCGATCACCGGCTTTCGCGTCGATCGCAGCCGCGGCCGCTTCGGGCCGTTCGCCGGGCAACTGTTCGTCTCCGACTACAGCCTCAGCCTGGTCATGCGCGCGACCACCGAGCAGGTGCGCGGCGTCTGGCAGGGTGCGTGCTATCCGTTCCGCGAAGGGCTGGGCAACGGCATCCTGGCGATCGAGTTCTCCGACGACGGCTACCTGATCACCGGCGGCACCAACCGGGGCTGGCCGGTGCGCGGCAACAAGCGCTTCGTGCTCGAGCGCCTCGAATACACCGGCAGGGTGCCGTTCGAGGTGCACACCGTCTCGGCGCTGCACGACGGCTTCCACGTACGGTTCACGCTGCCGGTCGACGCGACCACCGCCGCGGCGCCCGACAGCTACCGGCTGCGTTCGTTCACACACATCTACCGGCAGGGCTACGGCAGCCCGGAGGTCGACGAGACCGTGCCGACGGTGGCGGCGGTCGCGGTCGACGACGACGGCCTGGGTGTGCGCCTGACGGTGCAGGGCCTCGTCGAGGGGCACGTGCACGATCTGCACTTCGATGGCGTGCGCGACACGAACGGCGCGTCGCTGGTGCACACCGTCGCCTACTACACGCTCAATCGCATCCCCGAGTGACGGCGCGCGCCGTCACTGGATGCGCGTCAGCACCAGCTGGTGGGCGTGCGCCGGGTCGACCGGCGGCAGCGGCTCCGCCATGCCGGGCGCGAGCGGCGGCGGCGTCGCGGCGCCGAAGTTGGGGGACAGCACGATGTCACCGCCCGCGAGCACGCCGGTGCCGTTCCACGGGCTCCACATGGCGAAGTAGACGAACGCGGCGTCCTGCGTGACCTCGTCGTAAACGACCACCAGCTCGTCGCCGTCGATCACCGCGTCGTAGCCGAGCCAGCCGACCTGCGTCGTGCGCAGGCCGAAGTCGTAGGGCGCGCAGAAGCCGTACGGCGTCGGCCGTGACGGCATCGGCGGCGAGGTCTCCATGACCGCGGTGGTCAGGCTGAAGTCCTGACGCGTGCCCTGCGCGAAGTCGTCCCAGCGCGCGTGGTGCAGCTCGACGCCTGCTGGCGCCTGCACCAGGTAGAGCACGTCGACGACCGTCACGCCGCCGAGCTCGCGCGCGAACACCGACGGGTTGTGGGCGCCGGCGCCGCCGAACGCGTCGAGGCGTGTCCAGCTCTGCCCGGCGTCGTCGCTGACGGCGAGCCGCACGCCGTCGCGCAGTTCGTAGGCGCAGAACACCCGCAGGTCGCTGCCCTGGCCGAGCGCGGCGACGCTCGGGTCGTAGCCGACGAACTCCTCGCGGTCGATCTCGCGGATCGTGAACGCGCCGCCCCACGGTCGCACCGCGCCGTGGAACTCGGCGGTGCTGCGCCAGCCGCCGTCCGGCGTCGGGCCGAAGGTGCTGAGGCCGAAGCCGATCGCCAGGTCGCCGCCCTCGGACCACGCGACGCCGCTCACCATCGGGGTGGCGTTGGCCGGCACCGTGTACAGGACCTGCGGCGCGTCGAAGGTGAACCACGTCGGCGAGTTCGTCGCGTCGACGGCCTGTACGCGGCCCTCGACGAGCCGCAGCTGCAGCGAACCGGTCATCGGATCGGCCTGCCAGAACACCACCGCCAGCGTGTAGTCGGCGGCGATCGCCAGCTGCACGAGACGCGACTGCTCCCAGACGTCGGGGTCGGTGAGCACGACCTCCTGGCCGAACGTCGCGCCGCGGTCGAAGCTGAGCCGCAGCGTGACGCCGTCGACCTCAGAGCGCGCCACGGCGAGCACGTTGTAGAGCGCCGCGATCTCGTGGTCGCGCCAGTTGCCGCTGTCGCTCGAGGTCTCGACCGCGCCGCCGCCGGTCACTGCGCCGGTGGTCGCGTCGTGCTGCAGGCGCAGCTCGTAGCGTTCCGGCCGCATGCCGAGCGCGCGGTCGCCTTCGTAGGCGACGATCGTCGTGCGGTCGCCCGAGACGGCGATGGCCGGCAGGCCGAAGTTCCAGGCGTCGCTCGAGTAGATGGTGTCGCGCGACAGCACGTCCGGGTGCGGCGGGACCTGCGGCTCGGGCTGGTTGATCGACGACTCGTCGCCGATCGCGATCACCACCACCGTCATGCCGCCCGCTTCGTTGGTCACCGCGAGCACCTGCTCGGTCTCGATGCGACCACGCACCGTCATGCGCGCGAAGCCGTCGCCGTAGACGTTGATCCACTGGCCGTTCTGCCACAGGCCGGCCCCGGAGAGCACCACGCCGGCGCGCGCCAGCGACGCGACGCCGTCGGTCGGTCGCGCGCCCGCGTCGCCGACGTGCTGCACCGAGACCTGGGTCCCGCCGCTCGCGCCCTCCGTCCACGAGATCAGGTCGAACGCGAACGGTTCGCCCGCCGGCGTCGTGAAGCGGTGTCGCGCGCCGAAGCCGTCGACGCCGATCTGCTCGCGGTACGGCAGCGGCGGCGGCACCACGCCCGGATCGTCCGGCACGACCTCGCCGTCGACGGCGATGACGACGCGCGCAGCCGGGACCGGCTCGCTCGAGCCCGAGCCACCCGAGCCGCAGGCGGCGGCGAGCAGCGGCAGCAGCGGCAGCAGCGAGGTGGGGAGCGGGCGGCGCAGGCTGGCGAGCATCGCGGCATTATCCACGAAGACCAACCGGGTCACACGATGGGGCGGCGTACCCGGGCTCATGCTGCCGATCGCACGGCGCGGCGAACGCGCTTCGGGTGTTGCCTGCCGGCGGAGGGCGGGGGACCATCGCCGGCCCGTCCCGGTCGCACCCGAAGCCGCATGATGTTCCGTACCGCCCTGTTCGCCGCCGCGCTCGCGGCGCCGTTGTTCGCGCAGCAGCACCCGGTCCCTGCGGACCCGCGCTGGCTCGTCTACCCGGCCGCGGACGCCGCGCAGTCGCCGGGCAAGGGCGCCCACGTGGTGTTCGTCGCCGGCGAACAGGAATACCGCGCCGAGCAGGCGCTGCCGATGCTGGCGCGGCTGCTGAGCACGCGGCACGGCTTCCACTGCACGGTGCTGTTCACGCTGAAGGACGGCAAGGTCGATCCGACGCAGAAGACGCGGCCCGACGACCCGGAGATGTTCCACGAGCTGCCGGGGCTCGAGCACCTCGCCAGCGCCGACCTGCTGGTGCTGTTCACGCGCTTCCTGACGCTGCACGACGAGGACCTGGCGCTGCTCAACCGCTACCTCGACTCGGGCAAGCCGCTGATCGGCATCCGCACCGCCAACCACGGCTTCCAGGGCAACTGGACCTACGAGGTCGACGGCAAGAAGGTGCGCTTCGGCGACGACGTGCTCGGCGGCACGTTCCGCGGCCACCACGGCGGCTGGCATCGCGAGGCGACGCGCGGCGTGATCGTCGAAGCGAACGCCGCGCATCCGGTGCTGACGGGCGTGAAGGACGTGTTCGGGCCGACCGACGTCTACCGCACCTACCCCGAGGGCAAGAGCCTGCCGGACGGCTGCACCGCGCTGCTGCTCGGCCAGCCGCTGCGTTCGCTCGACCACGACGCCGAGCCCAACACCGACAAGGAGGCGCTGCCGATCGCGTGGGTCAAGACCTGGACCGGCAACGGCGGCAAGACGGCGCGCGTGTTCCACGTCACGATGGGCAGCGCGCGCGACTTCGAGTGCGCCGACCTGAGGCGGCTGTTCCTCAACGCGGTGCTGTGGGGCCTCGCCCGCGAGGCGGCGATCGAGCCGAAGCTGTCGGTCGAGCTGGTCGGTCCCTACACACCGCTGCACAGCGGGTTCGACTACGAGAAGCTCGGCGTCGAGCCGCACGAGCCGGCCTACTACCGCTGACGCGAAGGTCCCATGCCCGCCACGCTGCCGCCGAGCATCTTCAACGACGTCGTCGGGCCGATCATGCGCGGGCCGTCGAGCTCGCACAGCGCCGCGTCGGTGCGCATCGGGCGCCTCTTGCGCGATCTGTGCGGTGGCACGCCGCAGCGCGTGCGCTTCGACTTCGACACGCTCGGTTCGCTGCCGACCACGCACGACACGCAAGGCTCGGACATGGGGCTGTTCGGCGGCCTGCTCGGGCTCGAACCCGACGACGCGCGGCTGCCGGAGTCGGCGGCGCTGCTGCGCGCGGCGGGCTGCGAGGTCGAGTTCTGCTTCGCCGAGCTGCGCGACCCGCACCCCAACACCTATCGCCTGACCGCGACGCGCGACGGCGTCACGCATCGCATGGTCGCGGTGTCGACCGGTGGCGGCATGATCGAGGTGATCGAGCTCGACGGCGCCGAGGTGTCGTTGTTCGGCGACTACGACGTCACGCTGCTCGACGTCGAAGGCGGCGCGGCGGACGTCGCGGCGCAGCTCGTTCCGCACGTCGACGACGTGCAGGTCGCGGGCTCGATGGTGGTGGCGATGGGCCAGCGCTTCGTGGCGGACGAAGTGCTCGCCGCGCTACCCGCCGTACGACGCGTGCGGCGCCTCGCCGCGGTGCTGCCGGTGCGCTCGCGCCGCGGACTGACGGTACCGTTCCTGCACGCCGGCGAACTCGCCGCGTATGGCGACCTCGACGCGCTGCCGCTGTCGCACTTCGCGCTGGCCTACGAGACCGCGCGCGGCGGCATCGACGAGGCCGCGGTGCTGCAGCGCATGCGCCACGTGCGCAAGATCGGCCGCGAAGGTGTCGCCGCCGGCCTCGCCGGCACCGACTACCCGGGGCGCGTGCTGCCGCGGCAGTCGCACCTCTTCGCCGCGCGCATGGCCGCCGGCACGCTGCTCGAGTCGGGCCTGCTCAACAAGGCGATCCTCGCCGTCACGGCGCTGATGGAGGTGAAGAGCTCGATGGGCGTGTTCGTCGCCGCGCCGACCGCTGGTTCGTGCGGCACGTGGGCCGGCACCTGCCACGCGGCGATCGAGCAGCTCGGTTGCGAGACGAGCGGCGACGCGAAGGCCGAACAGCGCGCGCTGCGGGCGATGCTCGCCGGCGGCCTGATCGGCGTGTTCGTCGCGACGCGTTCGAGCTTCGCCGCCGAGGTCGGCGGCTGTCAGGCAGAGACCGGCGCCGGCGCGGCGATGGCGGCTGCGTCGCTGGTCGAGCTGGCCGGCGGCAGCGCCGCGCAGAGCCTGTCGGCGGCGAGTCACGCGATCCAGAACGTGCTCGGGTTGATCTGCGATCCGGTCGCCAACCGCGTCGAGGCGCCGTGCCTCGGCCGCAACATCGCCGGCGCCGCCAACGCGATCGCCTGCGCCAACATGGCGCTCAGCGGCTACGACCACCTGGTGCCGCTCGACGAAGTGCTCGACGCGCACCGTGAGGTCAGCGAGAGCATGGCGCGCGAGCTGCGCTGCACGGCGCTCGGCGGGTTGTCGATCACGCCGACGTCGAAGGCGATCGAGGCGCGACTGGCGAAGGAGTGCGGTAGTGGCGGTTGCGGCAGCTGCGGCTGAGCGGCTTCAGCGCTTCGATTCCTGCGCCTTCTGCCACTTGTCGAGGTGCTTCCGCAGGTAGCCGGCGCGGTACGGATAGTCGTCGAAGTGCACCTCGGCGTCGGTGAAGCGCGGGTCGCCGGTGGACTTCAGCTCCGCGTAGAGCTGCTTCTGCAGCATCGCGGCCTTCAGGAGCAGGTCCCGCTCGCGCGCCACGTCGTGCAGTTGGTCTGGGTCCTCGACGCATTCGTAGAGCTCGACCTTCGGCCGCTTGCCGAAGCACGCCTGGTAGGACCAGTAGAGCTTCGGGTCCGCTTCGCATGCAGCGATCACCTTCTTGGTCGGGCCGTCGTCACAGTCGGCGAATCGGCCGATCGGGTGCGTCGCGCCTTCGGGTACGCCGGCCGGCCAGCGCTCGGGTTCGAGGTTGACGATCAGCAGCCACTGCTCGGTGCGGATCGCGCGCGACGGGTAGCCGACCAGCGACGGCATCGCCTGCGCTGGCGTGTGACGTTCACGGCCGAACACCACCGAGCTGCGCGCTGGACCGTTTGCGGGGCTGCCGTCGAGCACGGACAGCAGGCTGTGCCCGGTCATCACTGCCGGGCGTTCGACGCCGGCGGCGGCGAGGAATGTCGGCGCGAGGTCCGTCAGCGACACCATCTGCTTCTCGCGGCGACCCGGTGACGCGACGCGGCCCCAACGAACCGCCAGCGGCACGTGCGTGCCGAGGTCGTAGAGATTGCCCTTGCCGCGCGGGAACGGCATGCCGTGGTCGCCGGTGACGACGACGATGGTGTCGTCGAGCAGGCCCTGCTGCGCGAGCAGCTGCAGCGCGTCGCCGACGTCGCGATCCCAGCGCTGCACCTCGAAGTAGTAGTCGGCGATGTCGGAGCGAACTTCCGGCGTGTCGGGCCAGCAGCCAGGCACCTTGATCTTGGCGGGGTCGATGCCGCCGACGATGCCGCTGCCGGGCTCGTAGCCGCGGTGCGGATCCGACGTGCCGAACCAGAAGCAGAACGGCTTCTCCGGGTCGCGCTTCGCCAGGAACTTGTCGAACGTGCTGCCGGGCCCGCACGGGTCCTGCTCGTAGCCGCCGGCCTTGAAGTCGCCCGGTCCCCACGCCTTGCGCCAATGTCCGACCTCATAGCCGGAATCGCGCAGCAACTGCACGAACGTCGGTTGGGCGACGTCGAGCGTGCTGTGCAGGTTGGCGCCTTCGCCGAGCCGCCAGAACTCCTGGCCGGTCAGGATCGCGTTGCGCGACGCGGTGCACGACGGGCACGACACGAAGGCGTTGTCGAACACCACGCCCTCGGCGGCGATGCGGTCGAAGACCGGCGTCGCGACGACCGTGTCGCCGTAGACGCCGGCGTGCGGCCAGCCCCAGTCGTCGGCCATCGCGAACAGGATGTTGGGGCGGCGCTGCGGTTCGGGCGAGTCTTGCGCGATCACCAGGCCGCACAGCAGGGACAGGATCGCGAGGAGGCGGCGCATGCGCCCAGGCTACCGCGGACGCGGCCGTCCGAGCAGAACACGGTTCTTGCGCGTGATCAGCGGCGACACATGGTCCCAGCGCACGGCGTAGCCTTCGCGTTCGAGGCGGTAGGTGCGCTCGATGTCGACCGCGGCGTCGCCGAACTGCTGCTTGAGCGCGGCCGGCGCCGCCGACGCGCCGACGGCGTGGCAGCACGGCATCGCCGCGATCGGCGCGCGGTCGGCGATCGCCAGGTCGAGCGCGGTGTCGGTGCGGCGACCGCACGCGTGCACGGCGACGTAGCCGGCGCGTTCGGGCAGCAGCGCGCGGGCGTTCTCGATGCGCGACTCGGCGAACGTCACGCGGCCGCGCGTCCACGGCGCGACCTCGGCGATGGCGGCGAGCACCAGGTCGAAGTCCTGCGTGCGCCGCTTGTCGACCACCAGCGCGCGCTCGACCTCGGGCTCGAACACGACGAACAGCGCCGCGACCAGGCCGTGCCCGCCGCACAGGTCGACGACCGCCGGCGCGCGCGCGAACTTGCGCGCCACGGCGAAGAACTCGAACGCCTCGACCAGCTCGCGGAAGCGCGTCGCGCGATGCTCGCACAGGGCGCGCGCCAGCTTGTCGGCGAGGCCGTCGCCGGGGAAGGCTGCGGCGTCCGGCGGCCCGATGCGCTTGCGGCGGTCGACGCTGCGCGCGTGGTCGGCCTCGTTGAACTGCTTGAGCAGGCGGAAGGTGGTCACGTTCGCGTCACGCCTCGTCGAGCAGCGCGAACGTCAGCTCGTGCTTGTTGTGGTGCAGGTGCATCACCTTCGCGCCCGGCAGCGCCGCGAACTCGCGCGCGATCGCGTGCTCGTCGGCGCCCTGGAACTTGATCGTGCAGACGAAGCGTCGGCACATGCTGCTGTCGCGCCAGCGCACGATCAGGTCGAGCAGCCGTCGCGGGTAGCAGATGACGTCGCTGAACAGCCAGTCGACCGGACCGACCTCTTTCGGGTCGAGACCGAACGCGCTCTCGACGCGTTGTGTGACGCCGGGCAGCGCCAGCACGGCAGGATCGAGCGGGGCCTTGTCGACGGCGACCACCTCGGCGCCGAGCCGCTGCAGCACCCACGTCCAGCCGCCGGGGCACGCGCCGAGGTCGAGGCAGCGTTGCCCCGGCTGCGGCCGCGCGCGCAGCACGGTCAGCGCCTCCTGCAGCTTCTTGAAGGCGCGGCTCGGCGGGCCGGTCTTGTCGTCCTCGAACTCGATCTCGCCATTGGCGAACGGCGACGAGCAGCGCGCGCTGGCGAGCATCAGGTCCTTCTGCCACAGCGTCCAGTTGCCCATCGGCGCGTCTGGCAGCTCGAACGGGAACGGTCGCGGCTTCGCCTTCAGCGGCGGCAGCTTTTCGACGATCAGCTCGACGCGGCGGAACCAGTCGATCGCGTGGCACGCCCAGTTGCGCTGCATCGAGCGCAGCCACTTGGCGCCGTCGCCGATCGAGGCGATGCGGCGCCATTGCGGTTCGAGCCAGGTGTTGGCGGCCCACCAGGCGGCCTCGTCGGTGGCCGCGGAGGCGAGCACCAGCCGGCCCTGCACGGCGACGACGCGGTCGGCGAGCGCCTCCAGCAGCGGTGCGATGAGGCCTTCGGCAGCCAGGTAGGCGACCGGCACGGCCGGCGGTGGCGGAGCGGGGGCGGTGGACACGGGCGGCGCAGGTTACCCGTGCAGCGCACGTCGGTCGCGGCGCTGCGTCATTTGCGGTGCGGTGCGTACCGGGCCCACGCCGCGAGGGCTACTCCCACGGCGCCGATGGCGATAGCGCTGGGGCCTCATGCCCCGCTCCTCCTTGCCGGGGAGCATGTCTGTGTCTCCCTGATTCCCATGCGCAAGTCCATCACCACCGTGCTGCTCTGCGGTGCGTTCTCCCTCGGCGCCACGGCGTCCCTGCAAGCCCAGTGTGGCGAGCCCGACTTCGGTCCTTCGATCGGTTCCGGCGACGACACGGTCTTCCCGCTGCAGTCGCTCGGCTTCGCCTTCCCGTTCGCGGGCGCGACCTACACCGACGTCTTCATCTCGACCAACGGCCTGATCTACCTGTCGAACGGCGGTACGCCGGCGTCGGGTGGTTCGGGTTGCTGCAACGGCGATGCGACGATCCTGGTCGGCGGCGGGCCCATGATCGCGCCGTTCTGGACCGACCTGAACGCCGTGAGCGGCACCGGCTCGGTGCACTTCAACACGTCGATCCCGGGCAAGGCCGTGATCACGTGGAAGAACGTCTACGAGTTCGGCGGCACCGTGCCGCGTACGATCCAGTGCCAGTTGTCGCCGGGCGGCGAGATCTACTTCTCGTACGACGGCCGCGTCACGATCGCCACGCACAACGTGCTGGTCGGGTGCTCCGAAGGCGGCGGCGCTGCGGTGCCGGCGGCGACGGACATCACTGCCGGAGTGTCGACGAGCACCGACACCCTCTACGAGCTGTTCGACTCGGCGACCAACCCGTTCGACATGGTCGACGACACGCTGCTGGTCGTGCCGACTGCGCCGGGCTGGGCCTGGGCGGCCAGCAGCTGCCCGGCCGGTCGCAACACGAACTACGGCACCGGCTGCTACACCAGCCCCACCAACGACGACTCGGCCTACTCGATGATCGCGACCGCCGCCGTTTGGGGGCCGCAGCTGCAGGGCACGGCGCTGAGCTTCGTGCCGACGGGCGGGTCGTACTTGATGGTCAGCGCAGGCACCTACGTGCCGCCGACCGCCGCGGCGACGCCGCTGACGATCGGGGACGACGCGATCGTCTCGACGCCGACGCTCGCGGTGCCGTTCGTCTATCCGGGTGGCGTCACCAGCGTGCTGCAGGTCTGCTCCAACGGGCACGTCGCCGTGGCTCCTGGCAACTCGACCGCCTGGGGGCCGACCGCTGCGACGATGCTCGGCAACCCGGCGACGGCCTGGTACTCGTGGACCGACTACAACCCTGACGCAACGTCCGTCTACGGCGGCGGCCAGGTCCTGTTCGAGCAGGTCGGCGGCATCGCCTACATCACGTGGGACAACGTCTGGCACTTCAACTCGGGCGGCGCCACCGACACGTTCCAGTTCCAGTTCGACGCCAACAACGGCACGGTCACGATCGCCTGGGACACGATGGCGACGGTCGACCCGAGCACGACCACCAACCTGCTGGTCGGCTACTCGCCCGGCGGCCCGTCCAACGACAACGGCTCGATCAACCTGACGTCGGCGCTGCCGTACCAGGTCCCGGTGGCGCAGGCCGCGCTGGCGCTCTCGGCGGACCACCCGCTGATCGCCGGTTCGACGACGAACTTCTCGATCGCCAACATCCCCGAGGTGGCGCCCGGCCAGGGCGTTCATGTCGCGGTGCAGCTGTTCAGCGCCACGCAGGTGCCGGCGCCGGGCTTCGACCTGACGCCGCTCGGCATGCCCGGCTGCGTGCTGCTGACCAACCTCGACGTGCTGCTGCCGGCCGTCGGCGTGAGCCCGGTCGCGACGATCTCGTGGTCGATCCCGGCCAACGCGCCGCTGGGCCTGATGGTCTACACGCAGGCTGCGTCGCTGTTCCAGCCCAACTCGCTGCCCAACGGCCAGAACGCGTTCGGCGGCATCACCAGCAACGGCATCGAGATGATGACCGGTTCGTGGTGAGTCGAGCGGTCGGCGAGGCGGCCCGCGCGCCGCGCCCGTGACCTGTCGCGAGCCCGCGTCTCCTCCCGGAGGCGCGGGCTCGTCGCGTTCTGCGGGAACGTCACCAGTCGCTGGTCGGCGCGACGCCCAGGCCCGGCCGATCGAGCAGGCGCAGCACGCCGCCTTCGAGCGTGAAGCCGCCTTCGGCGAAGTCGCGCGACAGGTCCAGGTGGCCGTCGAGGTCGAGGAAGCGCGTCGCCGCACACGAGCAGGCGGCGTGCAGCGCGGCGGCGATGGCGATGCGACTGTCGTCCATGCAGCCCCACATCAGGCCGATGCCGTGTTGCGCGGCGAGCGCGGCGATCGCGCGCGCCGGGCCGATGCCGCCGCACTTGACGAGCTTGACGTTGAACAGGCCGAACGGGCGCGGCGCCGCGCACAGCGCCTCGGCGTCGGCGAGGTCGTGCAGGCTCTCGTCGGCCATCAGCGTCGCCGTCAGCGCCGCCGGCAGCGCGCGCTGCGCGTCGACCAGGTCGCGCGGCAGCGGTTGTTCGATCAGCTCGATGTCGAGCGCTGCGGCGCGGCGCAGCAGCTGCAGCAGCTCCGG
Source organism: Planctomycetota bacterium (assembly GCA_020638735.1). Lineage (GTDB taxonomy): Bacteria > Planctomycetota > UBA1135 > UBA1135 > UBA2386. The sequence continues at coordinate 251,655 of JACKHZ010000010.1, forward strand.
CGGACGGTAGCCGACGTTGGCGTCGACGCGGATGGTCACGTCGGGGCCGGTCCGCTCGCGCAGCCGCGACAGTCGTTCGAGGTCCAGGTCGAATTGTTCACCGATCTTGACCTTCAGCACGCGGAAGCCGCGGCCGAGGTACTCGCGCGCCTCGTCGAGCGTGTGCGCGACGTCGCCGATGCCGATCGTCACCGAGGTCGGCAGCGCGTCGTGCACGCGGCCGAGCAGCTCGACCAGCGGGCGGCCCGCGGCGCGCGCCCACAGGTCGTGCAGCGCGATGTCGAGCGCCATGCGGGCACCGGGCGAACGCAACGTCGCCAGCTCGGCGGCGAACGCGGCGGGCGGCGCGACGTCGCGGCCGCGCAGCCGCTCGACGACCGGATCCAGCTCGGCCAGCGCCGCGTCGCGGGTGTCGCTGTTGACCTCCGGTTCGGGCGTCGCCGCGCCGAGGCCGAGCGCGCCGTCGGCCTCGAGCCGCAGCAGCACCATCGGCGCGTGGTCGGTGGCGTGGTTGGCGACCGCGTACGGGCGCGTCAGCGGCACGTCTGCCGCGTGCAGCACGGCGCGCGCGATCCTCACCGGCGGTGTTCCTCGACGAACGCGCGGATCGCCGGTACGAGCGCGTCGGCGCCTTCGAGCAGCGGATAGACGGCCGGCAGGCCGGTGTCGCGCTGCAGCTGCGCGCTCGCGGACAAGCGCTGCGCGGCGGGCAGCAGGTGGTGGTTGAGTGCCAGCCCGAGCACCCTGGTGCCGTAGTAGCCGAGCAATGCGATCTCTTCGGTGATCGGCGGGATGACGTTGCCGAGGTGTTCCTGGTCCTCGAAGCAGTGCCGCGCCGGCGCGTGCACCAGGATCGTGCCCTTCGCCTCACCGCTGAGCAGCAGCTCGGCGCCGCACGGGCCCGACGGGTTGCGCAGCGCGGACTGTCCTTCGAGCAGGATCACGTCCGGCGTCAACTCGAGGTCGCAGCGCACGATCGCGTGTTCGAGCTCACCGCTGACGAAGTCGTTGGGCGTGCTGTCGAGCACGAAGCCGTGCTCGATGCCCTGCAGCCAGCCGGTCTGACCGGTGTAGACGATCGCCGCGCGCATGCCGTGACGCGCGCAGGCGTCGACCAGCGTGTGGCAGGTGGTGCGCTTGCCGAGCGCGCAGTCGGTGCCGAGCACGGCGATGCGCGGCGCGCGCACGGTGCGGATGGTGCCGTTCCAGAAGTGCAGCTCCTTGCGCGGCCGCGGCCGGCGGATGTCGATCAGCTGCACGCCGGCCCGCGCCGCGGCGGCGACGATCGCCGGGTCGTCGGCGAGGAACTCGTGCAGACCGTTGACGACGTCCATGCCGGCCTGGATCGCGGCGAGGATCGGCGGGCGCATCTCCGGCGGCAGCACGCCGCCCGAGGTGGCGACGCCGATGACGAAGCAGTCGGGGCGCTGCGGCAGCGCGCCCAGCATCGCGTCCAGGTCGGCGAACGTCGGGATGCCGCGGCGCTGGCCGTCGAGCAGCTCGCCGGCGTCGCAGCCGGCGCCCGAGGCGTCGAGCAGCGCGACGACGTCGAAGCGGCTCGGGCCGCGCACCAGGCCGTGCGCGGTCTTGGCGTCGGAGGTCTGGAACCGGCGATCGGTGTACACGGCCGCGGTCTTGCGCATCGGGCGGCACGATACGAGCCGCGCGTGCCGGGCGCGAACGAAGCGTTGTCGCGGGCGCCGCCGCCGCCGACACTGGGGGCATGTCCCGCGCGTCGACCCGTCGTGGCTTCTTGCATCGGTGGTCGGTCCTCGCTGGCGCCGCCGTGCTCACCGCGATCGCCGGCTGCAAGGCGCCGCGCGACGCTGGCCCGTTCGACCTGCTGCTGCGCGGCGGCACGATCGTCGACGGCACCGGCGCAGCGGCCTTCGTCGGCGACCTCGGCGTGCGCGGCGACCGCATCGTCGCGCTCGGCGACCTCGCCGGCGCGACCGCGGCGCGCGAACTCGACGTGCGCGGCCTGATCGTCGCGCCGGGCTTCGTCGACGCGCACGCGCACAGCGACCTGCGGCGCAACGCGCGCGGGCAGAGCAAGGTGTTCCAGGGCGTGACGATGGACGTCGTCGGGCCGGATGGGGGATCACCGTTCCCGGAGCGGGTCGCCGAGGACGGCGAAGGCGCGTCGTCGTCGCGCGCCTGTCCGGACTTCGACACGTGGGCCGCGCAGCACGGGCCGATCGCGCTCGACGTCGGCGCCTACGTCGGCCACGGCACGGTGCGCAACGCGGTGCTCGGGCCGGTCGGTCGCGCGGCGACCGCCGAAGAGCTCGCGCGAATGCAGCAGCTGGTGCAACAGGCGTTCGAGCAGGGCGCGCTCGGGCTGTCGTCGGGGCTCGAGTACTTCCCCGGCAACATGACGGCGACCGAAGAGCTGATCGCGCTGTGCAAGGTCGCGGCGCGCTTCGACCGGCCCTACGTCACCCACATCCGCAACGAGGACGATCAGCTGCTCGAGGCGATCGACGAGGCGATCCGCATCGCGCGCGAGTCCGGCGCGCCGCTGTTGATCTCGCACCTCAAGGTCGGCGGCGCGCCCAACTGGCACAAGCTCGAGCCGATGCTGACGAAGATCGCCGCCGCGCGTCAGGAAGGGCTCGACGTGCACTGCGACGCCTATCCGTACGAAGCGTGGTCGACGGGCCTCGCGACCAACTTCCCGGGCTGGGCCAAGGACGGCGGCCGGTTCGTCGCGCGCCTGCAGGATCCGGCCGAGCGCGCCCGCATGCGCGACGAGACCGAGCAGGCCGTGGCGGCCAACGGCGGCTGGGGCACGCTGATGCTCGGCGGCGGGTTGTCGGGTCAGGACCGCGCGCTGCTCGGGCGCCGCGTCGACGAGGTGGCGAAGGAGCGCTCGGTCGAGCCGTTCGAGCTGGCGTGCGAGCTGCTGACGCGCGGCAGCGTGTCGATCCTCGGCTTCGGCATCAGCCCCGACGACATGGACCGCATCATCGCCCAGCCGTGGTGCATGATCGCGTCCGACGGCAGCGCCGTGCCGGCCGGCGGCCGCGGCAGCCACCCGCGCTCGTTCGGCGCGTTCCCGCGGGCGTTCCGCCGCTACGTGCGCGAGCTGCAGGTGATGTCCATCGAGGCGATGGTGCACAAGATGACCGGCATGCCGGCCGCGGTGCTGCGGCTGACCGATCGCGGTGTGCTCGCCGAGGGCAAGCTGGCCAACGTGGTGGTGTTCGACGCGGATCGATTCACCGACAACGCGACCTGGCTCGAGCCGCAGCGCTACGCCGAGGGGGTGCGTTACCTGCTCGTGCACGGCGTGCTCGCCGTCGACGACGGCCAGCAGACCGAGGCGATGGCCGGGCGCGTCGTGCGGCGCGATCGCTAGCGGCGCAGCTCGGCGACGCCGCGCCGCACGTAGGCGGCCGTGCTCCACAGCACGATCGCGGTGGACACTACCAGCCACGGCGTCGTCACCGCCGGCGGCGCGGCGAACGAGAACGCCAGCAGCAGGCCGAACAGGCACAGGCTCGACGCCTTGCCGTGCAGTTCGTGTTCGGTGTGCACTGCGCCGTGGCGACGCTTGATCACGACGTAGCCGACCAGCAGCAGGCCGTCGCGCGCGATCAGCAGCAGCAGGAACCACAGCGGGATCTCCGGGAACGCCGGCGCCGCGCGCAGCGCGAGCCACGTCGTCAGCACGACCTGTGCGAGCTTGTCGGCGACCGCGTCGAGCGTCGCGCCGAGCTTGGAGCGCAGGTCGAAGCGGCGCGCCAGCCAGCCGTCGAGCACGTCGCTGAGGCCGATCGCGACCAGCACCAGCGCCGCCCACAGGCGCAGCTCGTCGCCGCGTTCGGCGCGGTTCAGCTCGTAGCCGAGGTTGGCCGCCTCGGCGAGCAGGACCCAGGCCGGCACGAGCAGCACCCGCAGCACCGAGATCGCGTTCGGCAGCCAGCGCGGCACGCTCATGCCGCAGAGTCTAGTGCAGGCCGCTACTGCTGATCCAACCAGGCGAAGACGCCGCCTCCAGCTTGTCGAGGTCCTCGCCGAACAGCTGCTTGAAGCGCGCGCCGGCCGGCATCGGGTCCGGTTGCTGGCGGGCCCCGGCGGCGCCGAGCACCTCGCCGCGGCACTGCGTCTCGAAGTGCTCGAAGCGCGCGTGCCACAGGCAGTCGTCCTGCATCAGGAAGCGCTGCAGCAGCTGGCACTCGGCGCGGAAGATGCGGCTCTTCTCGCGGTCCTGGCCCATCAGCACCAGCACGCGCACGTCGACCAGCAGCGCCAGCGGGATCCTGGCCGCGCGCACGGTCGCGACGCGCTCCTTCGGCAGGGAGCCGCCGACGCTCAGCGTCTTGCCGTCCCAGGCGAACGTGCCCTGCGCGCCGAAGGTCTCGGCCAGGCCTTCGGCGTACCAGTCCGGCATGCCAGCCGGCGCGATGCCGTGGAAGAACAGGTGGGTCAGCTCGTGCAGCGCGATCGAGTGCAGCTCCTCGTCGCCGAGCGCGTTGCCGTTCTCGTACTGCGCGGAGACCAGCGTCTGGAAGGTGCCGTAGTCGGCGAAGCCCTGCGCGACCTTGGCGCTCTGCATGCCGCAGGCGTCGAGGTAGGCGAGGTAGTTGGCGTGCCCGAGGCCAGGCCGTGCCAGAGGCTCCAGCTCCCGCGTCAAGGGTCCAAGAAGGTTGAAAATCGGCAGGAACAGTGCAGGATGTCAACCATGATCGACAGGGCAGCCTACCGAGCGCGGGTGAAGGAAGGCCTCAGGCGGGCGCCCATCGTCATGCTCCTCGGGCCCCGACAGTGCGGTAAGTCCACCCTGGCAAGGGAGTTTGCGCGCGGTGGGCCGACCATGTTCTTCGACCTCGAGGACCCCGCGGCGGCGGCGGCCCTGTCACAGCCGATGGCCGCGCTGCGCGACCTGCGCGGACTGGTCGTCCTGGACGAGGTCCAACGGCAACCTGAGTTGTTTCCCGTGCTCAGGGTCCTTGCCGATCGTGAGGGATCACCGGCCACGTTCCTCCTGCTGGGCAGCGCTTCCCCTGAACTGTCGCGCCAGGCGGCCGAGTCCCTGGCTGGACGTGTCGAGGTCGTCGAGATGCGTGGCTTCGACCTCGGCGAAGTCGGAGTCGAGCAGGTGCTGCCGCTCTGGTCGCGCGGTGGCTTCCCGCGCTCGCTGTTGGCCGATGCCGAGGCCGACAGCTACCGCTGGCGTCAGGACTTCATCGCGACGTTCCTCGAGCGGGACCTCGGCGTGCTCGGCTTCGGCATGTCACCGGTCGCGATGCGCCGGTTCTGGACGATGCTGTCGCACTACCACGGCCAGATCTGGAACGCGTCGGAGATCGCGTCGTCGATGGGCGTCTCGCCGCACACGACGCGCAAGTATCTCGACGCGCTGGAGCAGACGTTCATGGTGCGCACGCTGCAGCCGTGGTTCGAGAACATCGGCAAGCGGCAGGTGAAGAGCCCCAAGATCTACCTGCGCGACAGCGGGATCTTCCATGCCCTGCAGGGCATCCAGGACCACGCCCAGCTCATGATGCACCCCAAGCTCGGTGCGTCTTGGGAGGGGTTCGCATTGGAGGAAGTGCTGCGTTCGTTCCGACCCGATCAGGCCTGGTTTCACGCCGTGCACAGCGGGTCGGAGCTGGACCTGTTCTTCGTGCACCAGTCGCGGCGCGTCGGCGTCGAGTTCAAGCGCGAGGACGCGCCGCGGGTCACCCGGTCGATGCGCGTTGCGCAGGAGGATCTGCGGCTCGATCGACTGCTGGTCGTCTATCCAGGCACGCGTCGCTACGCGCTCGACGAAGGCATCGAGTGCGTGCCCTTGCTGCAGGTCGAGTCGGTGGTCGGGTGAGGGGGCAGGGCCACGGGGGCGAGATGCCTACTGCACCACGTCGCGAATGCGGTTGCTGACGACCGGGCCGTCGAGCGGATCGACCACCAGCGCCTGGTAGTCGAGCTCGAGCCCGGCGAGCGCGGGCAGGTTGGGGATCGTCCAGGTCAGCGTCAGCGGGCCGTTGCCCACCAGCGCGACCGCGAGCGACGCGGCGGTCGCGGGGTCGAGGCCGAGCACGCCGAACGGGCCGGCCGCGAGGATGCCGGTGCCGAGCGCGCCGCACGCGCCGATCAGCGACGTCGTACCTGGGCGGGCATGGAACTCGACGCTGTAGCTGGCGCCGCGCATCGGCGCGGTCTGGGCGAACGTCTGGCGGAGGAAGTTGGGCTTGCCGGGCAGGTCGATGTCGCCGTCGCCGTCGTCGTCGCAGTCGAAGCAGGCGAAGTTGTCGGCCGTGGTGGTGACGGGGAACGCGGTCGCCGTGACGTCGACGAAGGTGCCGTTGCCCTGGTTCTGCAGCAGCACGCGGCGGCGGTCGTCGCCCCAGACGTCTCGCCTGCGCCGCGCCCGCGGCAGCCGTAGCCGACCGCCGCGGCCTGTAGCAGATCGGTGACGCAGCGCGTCGTCCCGCCTCGCGTACCGCCGCTACAGCCAGCCGTTGTCGTTGGCTTCGACCAGGATCGAGCGCGTCGTGTCGTCGATCAGCCCGCCCATGCCGGCGCCGGCGAACGGCAGCGCGAACAGCATGACCCAGCCGACCCAGGTCTGGCTCTCGACGGTGCGTTCGGCGGTGCCGAGCACGTGGCCGTTGGCGTCGAGGAAGTGCGCGTGCACGACGAAGCGCTGGTAGGAGCGCGCCGGGATCACGCCGAGAGTCAGCGCGGTGACGCCCATCCACACCCGCGCCACCGGCAGGCCGTCCGGCCGCGAGTGCTCGATGTCGAAGCGCGCGACCCGATCGGCGGCGGCGCTGGTCTCCGTCGTGACGCTGGCGAACCGCTCGCTCGCCTCGCACGTCTTGACCGCCTGCTGCACCCAGCCGCCGGCGAACTTCTTGGGCAGGCCGTTCACCTCGACGCGCAGCGCGGGCCGCGCCGCGGCCAGCGCCTGCGGCGGCCAGCGGTCGAGGTTGGGCAGGTCTCCGGACTCGAACGACGCGCAGGCGCCGAGCGCCAGCAGCACGAAGGTCATCAGCAGGCTTCGCATGGGGCCGCCAGCCTAGGCTACGCGGTGACCGGGACCCAAGATGTCGATCGTCAGTTCGTCGGGCGCTCGACGTCCCGGAACGAGGAGGCCGGCGATCTGCACGCCGTCTCGCTGCCGACGCTGGCGCCGGTGTCGGCAGCGCAGTACGAATTCGCCGTGATCCGAGGACTTCACAGTCGCTGTCGACTGGTCGTCGTGGCCGCGCTGTTCGCGCTGGCCGCGGCGGCGCAGCGGCTCCAGCCGCACATCCTCGATGGCAGCTACATCTCGTCCACGTGGGACACGAGCAGCGGCCTGCCGCAGAACACGGTCAACGCGCTGCTCGAGACCGACGACGGCATGATCTGGGCGGCGACCTTCGGCGGGGTCGGACGGTTCTCCGGGCGCGAGTGGCAGCCCTACGACATCGGCACGCTCCCTGGCCTGCTCGATGCGCGCATCTGCGCGCTGGCCGTCGGGGCTTCGGGGGAGATGTGGTTCGGCGGACAGAGCGGCTCGGTCGGCCGGATCGTCGGCGATCACTTCGAAGAGGTCGCGTCGCTCGGCGGGCGGCCGGTGCGCGGCATCGTCGTGGGAGCCGACGGCGCAGCCGTCTGCACGACGGCGGAAGACGTCTGGACGGTGCGGCCCGGCGAAGCGCCGAGGCGCCGCTACGCCACGCCGCTCGTCGGCGTGTCCTGGCTGCATGCTGGCGAGGGTGGCGTCGTATGGGGTGGCGGCGATGGCCTGTGGCGCCTCGACGAGCCCGCGCCGCTCGAGCTGACCGATGTCGCGTGCAATGGCTGCTCGCGCGTCGCCGGCGGCACCGCGTGGGTTGCCGCGGACAACGGCCTGTGGCGGATCGACGAGGACTGCGCCCTCACCAACGTGTGGTCCGAAGGGCGCGTCCGTGCCGTGCTGTCGGCGAGGGATGGCACGACCTGGTTCGCGGCCGGCAGCCGGATCTTCCGCGCGGCTCCCGGTCACGATCCCGTCGCGACGTTCGATGCCGGCGAGGTCGTCACCCATCTCGTCGAGGCGCGAGACGGCTCGATCTGGTCGGGCTCGCTCGGCCTCGGTCTGCATCGGCTGTGCGCGCGCGAGCTGCAGGTCCTGCGGCTGCCGGGCGCCATGCGCTTCTACCGACCGCTGAGCGTCTGCGACGACGGTCGCGACGGTTGGTGGGTCGGCAGCGAGCACGGCCTGTTCCACGGCCGGGGCCGGCTGCTCGAGCCGGTTCCCGCGACGAAGGGGCGCGCGGTCACCGCGCTGCTGGTCGATGGGGCCCGCGGCGTGATGTTCGGCATGCCGGACCAGATCGCGCAGCTCGCCGAGGACGGCGGCGTCGGGCAGCGCTGGCCGGTGCCCGGGCTCGTGCGCGCGATCCACCGTGTCGCCGAGCACCGGCTCTTCGTCGGCACCGACGTCGGACTGTTCCAGCTCGAAGACGACGACACGGGCGCGGTCGCGCCGGTGCCCGGGGCAGCGTGCCTGAGCGGCAGTCCGGTCAAGTTGATCCGGCCCGACGGCGACGGCGGTCTCTGGGTTGCGGCGGAGCGCGGTCTGCTGCGCTTGTCCGCGTCAGGCGAGCGGCAGACCTGGCTGCGCCGCGGCATCGAGCTGCCCGGCGCCGAGGTGCGGGCCGTGTTGCGCACGCCCGGCGGCCACGACTGGTGCGTGACCTACGGCGCCGGGTTGGTGGCGTTGCCGATCGGCTCGCGACCGTCGATCGCCGAAGGCGAAGGCCTGCCGGACGCCTTCCTGTGCAGCGCGATCGAGGTCGCCGGGCGGTGGTTGATCGGCAGCAACCACGGCCCGCTGCTGCTCGATCCTGCGGAGCTGGACTCGGCGATCGGCGACGGGCCGCCGTGGGTGAGCTGTCGCCCGTTGATCGGCGCGAACGGGCCGGAGGGCGAGGCCAACGGCGGCAACCAGCCCAGCGTTTCGGTGCGCGGCACGCTGGCGGCGATGAGCGCGATCGGCGGCGTCTGGTTGATCGACGTCGCTGCGCTGTCGCCGGTGCCGCCGCCGCCGGTCTGCCTCGCCGAAGTGGTCGGTGAGGCGCGTCGCCACCTGCAGCCGGACGGCAGTGTGGCGCTGCCGGCAGCCGCCGAACGCAACGTCGTCGTGAGGTTGACGGGGCCGCGGTTCGATTCACCGGACCTCGTGCGGTTCCGCTGGCGACTGGAGCCGGGCGGCGAATGGAGCCGGCCGGGCACCGAGCGCACGGTCACCTTCACGTTGCCCGGCGCCGGCGACCATGCGTTCGTCGCCGAAGCGCTCGGCTACGATCGTCGCGCGCACCCGGTCCCGGCGATGCTGCGCGTCGTGGTCGCGCCGCGACTCTGGGAGCGCGGCTGGTTCGTCGCCGCCGTCGTGGTCGCCGGCCTCGTCGCCGGCTGGTCGACGTATCGCTTCGGCAGCCGCCGCGGGACGCGTCGCGCGCGGTGGCTCGAGGACGTCGTCGACGAACGCACCCGCGCGCTGCGCGAGGCGCGGGCCGGTCTGGAGGACCGCGTGCAGGAGCGCACCAGCGCCCTGCAGCAGGCGATGGCGCGACTCGAGGAAGGACACCGTCGCGGGCTGGAGCTGGAGGCCGAGTTGTCGCGCGCGCGACGCCTCGAAGGGCTGGGGCTGTTGGCGGGCGGCGTCGCCCACGACTTCAACAACCTGCTGACCGCGGTGCTCGGCAACGCCGAGCTGCTCGAACACAAGCTCCGCGGCCGGGCGGAGCTGGTCGAGCTGGCGCAGCGCGTGCGCGAGGCGGGCCTGCGCGGGCGCGACCTGACGCGGCGCCTGCTGGCGGTGGCGAGCAAGCAGGTCGTGCGTCCGGAGCGCTTCGACCTCGGCGCGCTGGTCGAGACGCTGCGGCCGACGATGCAGCAGGTGCTCGGCGCCGGCGTCCGGCTCGAGCTGCGCTGCGCCACGTCGTTGCCGACGATGCGCGGCGCGCGCAGCCAGGTCGAGCAGATCCTGGTCAACCTCTGCGAGAACGCGCGCGAGGCGCTGCGCGGCGGTGGCCGTGTCGCCGTCGAAGTGGATCTGGTCGGCGATCGGCTGCGGCTGGTGTTCGCCGACGACGGGGAAGGCATGCCCCCCGAGGTGCGCGAGCGGGCGTTCGAGCCGTTCTTCAGCACGCGCGCGTTCGACCAGGCGCCCGGCCTCGGGCTGGCGACCGTGCTCGGCATCTGCCGTCAGCTCGGCGGTGACGTGGGGCTCGACAGCGATCTGGGCCGCGGCACGCGCTTCGAGTTCCGGTTCCCTGTCGCCGGCCCGGAAGCCGACGAGAGCGAGCCTGTGCAGCGCGACGGCGGGGACGCCGCGCCGGACCGGCGGCTGCGCGTGCTGCTGGTCGAGGACGAGGTGGCGGTGCGCATCGCGCTGCGTCGCATGATCGAGCTGTGCGGCCTGGAGGTCGTCGGCGAGGCCGAGAACGGGCCGCGCGCCCTGCAGCTGGTCGAGGACCCGGCGTTGGCGTTCGACGTGGTGCTCAGCGATCTGCGCATGCCCGGCCTCAGCGGCGCCGCGCTGATCGAGGCGATGCGCGAGCGGCGCCCCGGGCTGCCGATCGTGCTGCTGACCGGCTTCGCGTGGGGCGACGACGACCTGGACGGCATCCGCCGCCTCGGCATCGAGCTGCTGGCCAAGCCGCCCGAGCGCGGCGAGCTGCTGGCGACGCTGCAGCGGGCCGTCGAAGGCCGCGCGTGAACGTCGCGCTGCGACCTATACACTGCCCGCGCCGATCCCCATCACCTCGGAGCCTCCGTTTGCGCCTCGCTGCCGTCACCTTCGCCCTGCTCGTGTCGATCCTCATGTCCGCCTGCACTTCGACGCCGCCGGTGGACACGATCCGCTGGGCGATCGCCATCCACGGCGGCGCTGGCACGCTCGACCCGAACGCGCCTGCCGCCGAGCAGCGCGCCTACGAGGAGGCGCTGACGCGGGCCCTGGCGCACGGCCGTGACATGCTGGCGCGCGGCGCCGCGGCGCTCGATGTCTGTGAGGAGGTGGTGCGCGTCCTCGAGGACGATCCGCTGTTCAACGCCGGCGTCGGCGCGGTGTTCAACGAGCAGGGGGAGCACGAGCTCGACGCGTCGATCATGGACGGCAGCACGCTGCGCTGCGGCGCCTGCGCCGGCGTGCGCACGGTGCGGCACCCGGTGACGCTGGCGCGGCGCGTGATGACCGACACGCGGCACGTGCTGCTGGCGGGCGAGGGCGCCGACCGCTTCGCCGAGTCGATCGGGCTGGAGCGCGTGCCCAACACGTTCTTCGACACCGAGCGGCGCCGCCGCGCGCTGGAGCAGGTGCTGAAGGAGCGCGAACGGACCGGCGCCCTGCTGCCGAGCGACCCGCAGCACCGCCACGGCACCGTCGGCTGCGTGGTCCGCGACCGCGACGGTCGGCTGGCGGCGGCCACCAGCACCGGCGGCATGACCGGCAAGCGCTGGGGACGCGTCGGCGACACCCCGGTGCTCGGCGCCGGCAACTACGCCGACGGCTTCGCCGCGATCAGCTGCACCGGCACCGGCGAGGAGTTCATCAGGCACGGCGTCGCGCGCGCGGTCGCGGCGCGCATGCAGTTCGGCGGGCAGACGCTGGCCGAGGCGGTTCACGCGCTGATCTTCGAGACGCTGCAGAAGGACGACGGCGGCCTGATCGCGGTCGACGCCGAAGGCAACCTGGTCGCCGACTACAACTCGACCGGCATGTACCGCGGGATGGCCGATTCACGCGGTCGCTTCGAGGTGCGCATCTTCCGCGACGAACCGTGATGCAGCCGCCGCGCACGACGCTCGCGTGGGCGCTGGCGATCGTCGGCGCGCTGCTGCTGTTCGCGGTCGCGCTGCGGCTCGCGTGGCTCGGCGACGACTGCTACATCACGCTGCGCACGGTCGAGAACGCGGCGCGCGGGTTCGGGCTGCGCTGGAACGTCGACGAGCGCGTGCAGACCTACACGCACCCGCTGTGGATGCTCGGGCTGCTCGCCGGCAGGCTCGTGACCGGCGAGGTCTACTTCACGACGATCGCGATCTGTCTGGTGGCGTCGACGTCGGCGACGGCGTGGCTGCTGCTGCGCGCGGCCACGCCCGCGGCGATCGTCGGCACGTTCGCGCTGCTGCTCGGCGCGCGCGCGTATGGCGACTACATGACTTCGGGGCTGGAGACGCCGCTGACGTTCGGGCTGCTGGTGGCGTTCGTCGCCGCGGCGCAGGGCGGCGCGGCGCCGCGGTGGCGCTACCTCGCGATCGTGCTGCTCGCGTCGCTGGCGGTGAGCAACCGCATGGACCTCGCCGTGCTGTGCCTGCCGACGGCGGTCGCGGCGATGCGCGGCGTGTCGTGGCGCGACCGGCTCGTGCTCGGCGCGCTCGGCGCGCTGCCGTTCGCGCTGTGGCTCGCGTTCGCGACGTTCTACTACGGCAGTCCGTTCCCGGTGACGGCCTACGCCAAGGCCTTCGGCGTCGGCATCCCGGCCGGCGACGTCGCCGCGCAGGGGCTGCGCTACCTGTGGCACGCGCTGCGCACGGATCCCGTGCTCGCGGTGACGGCGGTGCTCGGCGGCGTCGCGGCGACGGTGGCGCGGCCGACGCGCTGGCTCGGGCTCGGCGCGCTGCTCTACGTCGGCTACGTCGTCAAGGTCGGCGGCGACTTCATGCAGGGGCGCTTCCTGCTGCCGCCGTTCGTCGTGGTGGTGGCCTGCGCCGGGCCGTGGCTGCGCGGCGGCCGCGCGCGCGCCGCGCTGCCGGTCGTGCTGCTCGTCGGCTCGTTGTTCGCCGGGTTGCCGCCGTGGCTGCGTTCGCCGGCGCAGGACCTGCCGCTGTCGCTGGCGCAGGTCGACGCGCAGCACGGCATCGTCGACGAGCGCTGCATGTACTACCGCGAGCTCGGGCTGTGGTCGCCATCGCGCGCGATCCCGGAGTTCGGCGCGCTGCAGCAGCTGGCGTTCCCCGAGGGGCGCGGCGCGCAGTGGTTCCTGCTCAACGGCGCGGTCGGCTCCGCCGGCTACGGCGCCGGTCCGCTCGGCCACGTCATCGACCCGCTGCTGTGTGACCCGCTCATCGCGCGGCTCCCGGCGCGCGACCCGACGCACTGGCGCATCGGCCACGTGCTGCGTCGCATCCCCGAGGGCTACTACGAGTCGCTGGCGATGCAGGACAACCTGATCGTGCACCCGGGGCTGGCGCGGTGGTACGAGGACCTGCTCATGGCCACGCGCGGCCCGTTGCTGTCGGCGGCGCGATGCGGCGCCATCTGGCGGCTCCTGACCGGCGCCAACGACGACGGCCTCACCGCGTTCGTCCGTGAGCAATACCGCCAGCCGCCGCGGCTCGACGTCGCCGCTGCGCAGCTGGCGACGCCTTGCACGCCGGGCGCCTACTGGTTCGAAGGGCCGCGCGTGCAGCTGGTCTACGACGGCGGCGTCGCGGTGCGCCTCGCCGCGCCGCAGCAGGCCACGGCGCTGCGGCTGCAGCTGCTCGGCGGGCTGTTCTTCCACTACCGGGTGCGCTTCGTGCGCGACGGCGCGGTCGTCGGCGAAGCGTTCGCCGAGCTGGAACCGCCGCCGGCGATCTCGCCGCTGCGCATCGCCGCCGGGCTGATGCATCATCGCGTCGCGGTGCCGGCGCAGGCCGGCGCGTTCGACACGGTGTGGATCGACTTCGTCGAGACGCCGCAGTCCGACAAGGCGACCGGGCCGGCGGGCGTCGGCGCGCTGCGGATCGAGTGAGCGCGCTCAGGAGCGGGTCAGCGTCAGCGTCGCGCTGGCCGGCAGCGTGGCCGGGTCGACGTCGGGGTCGGTCGGCACGCGGCGCAGCCGCAGCCGCACCGGCACGCCGCGCGGCAAGAACTGCCACACCGCGTCGAGGAAGGTCCATTCGCCGCCGGTGAGCGCGGTCTGACCGGCGGTCCACTCGTGCGTCGCCAGCCACACGCGGCCGCGTTCGTCGAACGCGTAGAGCGTGTAGCGGGTGCCGTCGGGCGCCGTCGGATCCGACCAGCGCAGCGTCGGCGGGGCGTCGAGCGCGGCGGCGGGTGGCCCGGTCCGCCAGGCGATCGCCGGCTCGGCGACTTCGGCGACGATGCCGCCGACCAGCGTGCGCAGGTCCGGCGGCGCGGGCGCCAACGACGGGTCGAGCGCCGGGCGGAACGTCCCGAAGAACACCGCGAACGCGGTCGCCGGCAGCAACAGCGCGAGCCATCGGCGGCCGGGCAACCGTTCGCTGATGCGCAGCAGGCCGGCGGCGAGCAGCGTCGCGGCGGGCGCGATCGCCGGGAACAGCAGGCGCCCCTGCGGTTGCGGCGCGGACAGGTTGAACCACGTGGTGCCGGCGAGCACCAGGAGCAGCGTCGCCAGCAGTAGCCACAGCGGGCGCGGCAGCGCGGCTCGTGATGCGTCGAACGCGGCGCGCACCAGCCCGAGCAGCGCCAAGGCCGCGGTCGCGGCGCCGCAGACGACCAGCACCGGGTGCGGCGGGACGACGAACCAGCCGAAGCGGCCGAACAGCGACGTGAACACGGTCGGCACGAACGGGTTCGGCACCGGCAGGCGATTGCCGTCGGGCAGCGGCAGGTCGACGCCGAACAGGTAGTACCAGCGCAGCTCCGACCACGGCCGGCCGAGCATCGCCGCCCACTGCTCCGGCTGCGTGAACAGCTGGTCGTGGGCGTGCATCGCCAGCGGGTCGCCGTAGAGCGCCGCGTTGCGCCAGAACACCGGGCCGCTGACGGCGAGCGCCAGCGCCGCGGTCAGCGCGCCGAGGCCGAGCACGCGCGGCAGGTCGCCGGTGCGGCGCGCGCGCCAGCACAGCGCGGCCAGGACCAGCACGGCGAGGCCGCCGAGGAACAGCGTCGTCGTCTTGGTGATCCACGCCAGCCCGAGCAGCAGGCCGGTCGCCGCCGCGCGCGGCGCAGCGGGCCGTTCGCTGCGCAGCAGCTGCACGAGCTGCAGCAGCGCGGCGGTCGACAGGCACGTCGCCAGCGCGTCGCTGTTGAGCGCGCCGTGCAGGGACGACCACATCGGCAGCGTCGCGGCCAGCAGCGTGGCGAGGTCGGCGGTGCGCGGCGACGCCGGGCAGCAGGCCCGCGCCAGCCGGTGGGTCAGCACGATGGTGACGGCGCCGAGCAGCACCGACAGCAGCCGCAGGCCGAACAGCAGTCGGTCGGGACGCCGTTCGTGCAGGAACTTGTGGTCGCGCGACGGCGCCGCCGGGTTGCCGAAGGCGGGGTTGATGCGCGGCCCGAACACCGTGTCGTCGCGGCCGGCGGCGCGCATCGCGAGCCCGACGAGCGCGTAGTAGAGCGGTGGGTGGTGGGCCAGCACACAGCCCTCGGTCTGCGGCAGCCCGCGCGCCGCGGCGAGCCCCGGCGTCAGCGGCAGGTCGCCGGCGTTGCCGAGGTGCCAGGCGTACTCGTAGTGGCTGTTCTCGTCGGGGGCCTCGAAGTCCGGCGTCGCCCACGCGTACGAGCCCGCCAGCACGACGTGCAGCGCGAGCGCGAGCCAGAGCAGCGGAGAACGCATCGCGCGCAGTGTAGGAGCGGGGGGCGGCGGGGCCAGCCGGGGCCTCCGGGCGCGTCCGCGTCGGCGATGCGATGGGGCGGTCGCCCGATCGCGCGAACGTGCCGCGTCGCCGGTCGCGGCGCGGTAGGCTTCTCGACCTCGCGATGACGGAGCCCTCGACCAAGTTCCCCGAACGAACCCCGCGGGCCTGGGCTGCGGCCACGGCAGTCGCCGTCGTCGTCGGTGCCGCGGCCTACTGGCTGTCCTGCCTGTTGGTTCCTTCGTCCGACGTGCCGGTCAACTTCGGCGCGCAGTGGCAGCAGATGTCGAGGGACCCGTGGCAGCTGCACGGGCAGTTCCCGCACCGCATCCTGGCGCCGACGCTGGCGTGGCTGCTGGGGCTCGGCGGCGAGGGCTGGATGACGTTCCTCCGCGGCGTCGACGTCGTCATGCTGGCCTCGGCGTTCCTGGTCTGCTGGCGTCGCGGCGGCGCGTTCGTCGACGGCGCGCTGGTGGCGGTGGCGATCGCGCTGACCGCCGCCGTGCAGATGTACAAGGAGCACTGGGTCGGCTACGCCGATCCGCTGTGCTACACGCTGTTCTTCTGGTCGATGCTGACGGTGCGCATGCCGCTGGTGTTCTGGCCGCTGTGGCTCGCCAACCTGTTCCACCATGAGCTGGCCGGGTTCCTGCTGCCGTGGCTGTGGTGGATGCGGCGCCGCGAGGACGCGCGTTGGCGACTCGACCTGGTCTGCGTCGTCGTCGCGATGGCCGTCTACCTCACCTACTACCTGCTGGTGAAGGCGCAGGCGCAGCAGACCTACAGCTTCGACTACTTCGCGTCGCATCCGCTGTTCCCCGGCGGCACCGTCGCCGTGTGGCTGCTCGCCGCGGTGCACTGGGTCGTCGCCTACGGGCCGGTGCTGGCCGTGCTCGCCTGGCACCAGCATCGCCGCGAGAGCGCCGGCGAACGCCTCCACCTGTGGCTGGTGCTGCTCGGTGTGCTGGCGATCTTCTGCATCGCCTTCGACTGGGCGCGGCACAGCAACCTGATCGTGCTGCCGTTGGTCGTCGCGGCGACGTCGGTGCTGCGCGGCAGCTGGCGCAACCGCGCGATCTTCGCCGGCATGATCGCGCTCGGCGCCGTGCTGATGGTGGTGTGGCGACCGTGGTCGTCGTCCGCGTGGCCGACCTGTGAGATGTCCAACCTGACGCTGCTCGTGCAGACCGGGGTGGTCATCGACCTCGACCCGGGCGAAGGGATCGACTTCGGCTTCGGCCCGCTCGGCGCGACGACCGGCAATTGGTTGCCGACGATCTGGTCGTGGCTGTGGCCGGTGGCCGTCATCGGCGCGGCGATCTGGGTGCTCGGCTGGGCGCTGGCGAAGTGGCTGCCGCGCCGCGCGAACGGCCCGATCCCTGCGATCGAGCCGACGCCGTCCGCCTGAGCGCGCCTAGGCGAGCCCGCGGCGGCGCAGCAGCGCGCCGGTGTCGAGCGGGCGGCCGCGGAACGCCTCGAACATCTGCAGCGGCTCGCCGGTCAGGCCGCGCGACAGCACCGCGTCGCGGAAGGCCGCGCCGTTCTGGCCGTTCATGCCGCCGCGCTCCATGACGCAGGCGAAGCCGTCGGCGGCGAGCGCCTCGCTCCACAGGTAGGCGTAGTAGCCGGCCGAGTAGCCGCCCGGCCAGACGTGGCTGAAGTAGGTGCTCTTGTAGCGCGGCGGCACCAGCTCCCAGGCGACGCCGGCCTGCTCCAGCGCCTCGCGTTCGAAGCGCGCGACGTCGTCGACGACGGCGCCCGGCGCGAGCGAGTGCCACGCCATGTCGAGCCACGCCGCGGCGATGTACTCGAGCGACGCGAAGCCCTGGCCGAACTTGCGGGCGCGCTGGATCTTGCCGACGAGCTCCGCCGGCAGCGGTTCGCCCGTCTCGTGGTGCACCGCGCAGCGCGCCAGCACCGCCGGATCGAAGGCGAAGTCCTCGTGGAACTGCGACGGGAACTCGACGAAGTCGCGCGGCACGTTGGTGCCGGCCAGCAACGGGTAGTGCACCGCGCTGAACAGCCCGTGCACGCCGTGGCCGAACTCGTGGAACATCGTCGTCACCTCGTCGAAGCTCAGCAGCGTCGGCTGGCCCTCGCTCGGCTTCTGGATGTTCATGACGTTGATCACGACCGGCTTCTGGCGCCGCAGGTCGCTCTGTTCGACGAAGTTGCTCATCCAGGCGCCGCCGCGCTTGCTGTCGCGCGTGTAGTAGTCGGCGTAGAACAGGCCGATCGGGCGGTCGGCGGCGTCGCCGTCGAACACCTCGAAGACGCGCACGTCGGGGTGGTAGACCGGCAGGTCGTGCCGCTCCTTCATGGTCACGCCGTAGAGCTGCTTCGCCATGAAGAACAGCCCGTCCTGCAGCACTCGCTCCAGCTCGAAGAACTGCTTCACCGCGGACTCGTCGAGGTCGTAGCGGGCGCGGCGCACGCGTTCGGCGACCCACGACCAGTCCCACGGGGCGAGCTTCGTGCCGGGCTGCTGCGCGTCGAGCCACGCCTGCAGCTCGGCGGCCTCGCCCCTGGCCTTGGTGACGATCGCCGGCGTCATGCTGGCCAGCATCTCGGTGACGGCGTCCGGGGTGCCGGCGGTCTCGTCGTCGAGCACGTAGTGGGCGTGGGTCGGGTAGCCGAGCAGCGCCGCCTTCTCGGCCCGCAGCGCGGCCAGCTGCACGATCAGGTCCTTGGTGTCGTGTTCGTTGCCGCGGTCGCAGCGCGCGACGGACGCCTCGAAGACGCGGCGCCGCGTCTCGCGTACGTCGAGCGACGACAGGATGCCTTGCGACGACGGCAGCTGCAGCGTCAGCAGGAACTTGCCGGTCAGCCCGCGCGCCTCGGCGGCCTGCTGCGCAGCGGAGACGGCGCTCGCGTCGAGGCCGGCGAGCTGCGCCGCGTCGTCGACCACCACCGCCAGGTCCTTGGTGTCGGCCAGCAGTCGCTCCTGGAACTGCGTCGTCAGCTTGGACGACAGCTCGTTGATCTCGCGCAGCCGCTGCTGCTTGTCCGGCGACAGCTTCGCGCCGTGCCGCACGAAGGTCGTGTAGTAGCGTTCGGCGAGCCGGCGCTGCTCGGGGCCGGTCAACGAGTCGCGCGCGTCGTGCACCGCCTGCACGCGGGCGAACAGCTGCGCGTCGAGCCAGATCGCGTCGCCGTGCGCGGCGAGCTTGGGGGCGATCTCGGCCTGGATCTCCTGCAGCCGCCGCGTGGTGTCGGTGCCGGTCAGGTTGAAGAACGCGGCGCTGACGCGATCGAGCAGCGCCCCGTCCCGTTCGAGGGCCTCGAGCGTGTTGACGAAGCTCGGCGGCGCCGCGTCGGCGGCGATGACGCGCACGCCGGCGAGGTGCTCCGCCATGCCGACCGCGAACGCCGGCAGGTAGTGCTCCTCGCGGATCGTGTCGAACGCCGGGGTCTGGTAGGGCAGGGTGCTCGGGCTGGCGAACGGATTGTCCGCCGGCAGGGAGGTCGTCGCTTGGGCCATCGGTTGCGTGGGGTCGCGGTGTCGGACGGCCCGCATGGTCGCGGATCCGCGCGCTGGTGCAAGGGGCGCGACTGCGCGGCGGCCGCGCGCGCTCATTTCCCGCGGCCGCGTTCGAACGCCGCGAACATCTCCCGATGGATGCGCAGCAGCAGCCCGTCGGGCCACAGCTGCTCCTGCGCCTGGTAGAGGTCCATGTGGTTGCGCCCCTCGGCGAACACCACCTCGCCGTCGCTGCCGAGCTCCTGCAGCGCGTCGCGCAGCAGGTAGCACGCCCCCTCGAGTCGGAAGGTGTCCTTGGTGCCGCAGAACACGTGCAGCTTGCCGCGCAGCTTCGGGCCGAGCGTCGGCCAGTCGCGCCTCAGCAGCGCCGTGATGTCGTAGCGCCGCCAGGCCTCGGCGACCGCGCGGTCGATCGCGCCGGTCTCGACGTCGAACATGCGCATCGGCCGGCCGTCGTCGCCGCGCGGCGAGAACACCGCGTTGAAGCTCATGAATTGCCCGCCCTGGTCGCCCTGCTGCATCTCGCGCGTGACGAACTGGCGGATCGACGTGACCCACTGGTCGCCGCGGCGGATCAGCTGGATGTCCTCGCCGTCGGCTCCGACGAAGGCGTTGGCGTCGGCGTAGACGTCGATGCCGGTGAAGTCGCGGAAGTCGACGGGATCGGGCGCGGTGGACCACGTGCCGCCGAAGAAGTCCGGGTGCGAGACCATCAGCCACAGGCTCGACCAGCCGCCGCTCGAGTGGCCGGTGACGAAGCGGCCGGCGGGCTTGCCGTAGGCGTGGAAGCGCTTCTCGAGCGCCGGCGCGAACTCCGTGACCAGCGCCGTGCCCCACGGGCCGCAGTTGACCGAGTCGGCGAACTCGTGGTGGCCGAACGAGCAGTTGGCGTCGAGGTGCACGTAGAGCATGCGCGGCCGCGAGCCGTCCTTCATGCCGTCGAGCAACTCCTGCTGGCGGATCGCGGCGCTCCGGTAGGACCCGCCGAAGCCGTGGATCGAGTAGATGACCGGCAGGCGTTCGTCGTCCTTCAGGTCCGGGGGCACGACCACACCGGCCTTCACCGACATCGGTCGGCCCCAGAACGCGGTCATGACGTCCGACTGCAGCTCGAACAGCTGGCAGGTGTCGGACTCGACGAACTCCGGCTGGCGGCGCTGCTGCGCGGGCAGCACCGCGGCGAGCGCGGTCGACAGCAGCGAGGTGAACAGGGCGAGCAGCGGGCGCACGTTCATGCGCCGCATGTTAGCTGCCGACGGGGAACTCGATCGCGTTTGTCAGTCCCATGCCGCCAGATGGGCACAGAGTGATGGCTTGAGCGGTGACGAACGTGCCGAAGACGCCGGGTTGATTCGGAAGTGGGACGGCCAAGCTGCCGGAACCGTCGCAGCCCGCGTTGCCGGCAAGGAGTGCAATACCGAGGTTCAGGACTGGCGAGCTCAGCAAGACGTCACCGCAGAACAGCGGGATCGGACTTGGGCTCGCGGTTCCCAGGCTCGCGAAGGTGGCGCTGACGCTGTTGGCGGGGGCGTTGTCGATGCTCATCCCGAAGTTGGCGTTGCCTGCGAGAGCTTCCCCGGACGGCGTGAGGGCCGTCGTCGGACAAGAGCCACATGCTGCGTCGGTGCAGCTCGATCCCAGGGATCGCCACCGTAGGGGTGTCATGGAGAAGTCGGCGATCGGTGTGTCGAAGGCCAGTTGCACCGGGAACGCCGCGACGTCTGTGGCGTCTTTTGCCGGGTCGATCCCGGCGATCCGGAACGAGCTGACTCCAGTCCCGAGCAATTGCACGAAATCGACGCTTGCGCCTTCGGCGAATTCGCCCAGCGATTGGTTGCCCACCAGTACCTCGAACATGCCGTCGCCGTCGATACCGACCGGCAGCGACATGATCTGTGTGAACAGAGATCCGCCGACTTGTTCGAAGTCGTATCCGAGTGCCAGCGGGGGATCGACCCACGAAGCGCTGCCGCCGTTTCTGAACAAGCTGACGCCGTCGGTCGGGAGGACGGGGAAGTCTTGGGATGCGCCCTGTGGGGTCAGTGATATCGCCCGATTATCGGAAGAGCTTGAATACTGACCGAGCAGTATCTGCGCTGTGAGAATGATGGACGACGAGGCTTGGGTTGGAACAGCATCGTAAGTTGCAGCCGACAGCTGTTCGCCGTAGACGTGCAGCGTGTTGCCATTGATGCTCAACTGGACCCTCACGGCATCGATGGACAGGCTGCCAGGGCTGCTGGGCCCGCCGACCAATGTGTAGTCGAGAGGGAGGGTGAACGCCGAGTAGGGGACTTGCGAACTGCCGGCAACCAGCGTCATGTAAAGGTCTGGGATGCCGGCCGAGTTGGTGTAGACGGAGACCGGCTGACCGAAGTCGATGGTCCAGTCGAGCCTGCCCGACACACCGCTCGTGCCAGGGGTCGCAGAGCGAACTGCGTTTGACTGCGTCTCGAGCCTGAGGATGTAGTAGTAGGCGGAGACTGCGGATGACATCGCAATGTTGGGAGCATTGAACGGCGGGGTGCCGTTCGTCCACGTGCCACCGAGTTGCCCCCCGAACGTCGCTACGATCGGCCCTCCTACGTATCCATAGTAGAGGGTCGCACGCATCCCGATACCTGCGTAGTTCTGTGCGCTGGTTCCCATTGCCAGCATCAGGATCGCGATGGTGACAGTTTGCAGGCGAGACAAGAGTGGCGGGTTTGCCAGTGATCGCATCGGTCTCCTCGATTGGCCGAGTCTGGGGGGGGCCTCCCCGGGCGCCATAGAGCCCCCGGACCTGAGTGTAGCAAGGACGTCGTCCCCGGGCTATGCGAACGGAGCTTCTCGCTTGACGCGTCGCGCTACGGCGCGAGCACGTCGCGGTAGGCGAACAGCGACGGCATGCCGCCGGTGTGCACGAACAGCACGTCCTCGTCGCGGCCGATCTCGCCGCTGCGCGCCATGCCGATCAGGCCGGCCATGATCTTGCCCGTGTAGACCGGGTCGAGCAGGATCGCCTCGGTGCGCGCCAGCAGCTGCACGGCCTCGACCATCGCCGCGTTGGGCACGCTGTACTTCGGCTGCCAGTAGCCGCCGACGCAGCGCACCTTCTCGGCGGGCACGGTGACGCCGAGCTCGAGCAGGTCGCAGACCGCCTGCGCCTCGCGCAGCACCAGCGGCGCCTGGTCCGCGGGGTCGCGGCTGACGCCGACGCCGGTGATCGGCACGTCGAGGCCCTCGGCGAGGAAGCCGGCGACGAGCCCGCCGTGCGTGCCGGAGCTGCCGGAGCCGACGACGACGCGGTCGAAGCGCAGGTCCTGCTCCTTCATCTGCTGCGCCAGCTCCTGCGCGCAGGCGACGTAGCCGAGGCCGCCGAGCGCGTTGGAGCCGCCGCCCGGGATCACGTAGGCCTTGCGGCCCTGGGCCGCGACGTCGTCGGCGACTCGCCGCATCGCCGCGGCCATGTCGGTGCCGGCCGGCACGACGGTCAGGTCCTCGACGCCCATCAGGCGGAACAGGAAGTGGTTGCCGTTGGCGTCGTCGCGATAGCTGCCGGGGATGCGTTCCTCGATGACGAAGCGGCAGCGCAGGCCTTCGTGCACCGCGGCCGACAGCGTGATGCGGCAGTGGTTGGACTGCGGCGCGCCGCAGGTCACCAGCGTGTCGCAGCCCTGCTGCAGCGCGTCGGCGACCAGGAACTCGAGCTTGCGCGTCTTGTTGCCGCCGGGGAACAGCCCGAGCGTGTCGTCGCGCTTGATCCAGACGCGCGGCCCGCCGAGCGCCTTCGTGAAGTGCGGCAGGAACGCGATCGGCGACGGCGCGGGCGAGTAGCGGCGGCGCGGGAAGCGGGCGAGGTCGGCGCGAGCCATCAGCCGGCCAGCTTCGACAGGTCGGCGATCCGGTTCATCAGCGCGTGCAGCTCGCGCAGCAGCGCGTGGCGGTTCTTGCGCAGGTCCGGCTCGTCGGCGTTGACCATCACCGCGTCGAAGAACGCGTCGACCGGGGCCTTCAGCGCCGCGCACTCGCTGAGCGCTGCGGTGTAGTCGCCGGCGTCGAACTTCGGCCGCGCGCTCTTGCCGACCTTGGTCAGCGCGGCGAACAGCGCCTGCTCCTGCGCGTCCTTCAGCAGCAGCTCGTTGACCTTGGCGTCGCCGAGGTCGTCCGACTTCTTCAGGATGTTGCCGATGCGCTTGTTGGCGGCGGCGAGCGACTCGGCCTCCGGCAGCGCGGCGAACGCGCGCACCGCGGCGAGGCGGCGCTCGACGTCGGCGAGGCGCTGCGGGCGCAGGCTCAGCACGGCGTCGACCTGCTGGGCGCTGAAGCCCCTTTGATCCGCGGAGCCGCCGTCGCGCAGCTGCGTCGCCAGCCGGTCGAAGAAGAAGTCCTGCAGCTTGTCGCGCGGGTCCTCGATCGCGGCGCCGAACACCTGCACCGCGGCGTCGATCAGCTGCGAGAGGTCGACCGGCAGCGCGCGTTCGACCAGCATGCGGATCGTGCCGAGCGCGTGGCGACGCAGCGCGAACGGGTCCTTGTCGCCGGTCGGCAGCTGGCCGATGCCGAACATGCCGACCAGCGTCTCGAGCTTGTCGGCCAGCGCGACGGCCGTGCCGACGTCGTTGCGCGGCAGCTCGTCGCCGGCGAAGCGCGGCTTGTAGTGGTCCTCGACGGCCTCGGCGATCGCCTGCGGCTCGCCGTCGTTGCGGGCGTAGTAGCCGCCCATGATGCCCTGCAGCTCGGGGAACTCGCCGACCATGTCGGTCAGCAGGTCGGCCTTGGCGAGCTGCGCCGCGCGGTCGGCCTGCTGCGCCAGCGCGTCGCCGCCCACACCCTGGGTCGACAGCAACGCGCCGATCGCCTTCGCCAGCGCGCGCACGCGCCCGACGCGTTCGCCCTGGGTGCCGAGCTTGTTGTGGTAGACGACCTTGTCGAGGCCGGGCAGCCGCGCCTCGAGCGTCTTCTTGCGGTCCTGGTCGTAGAAGAACTTGGCGTCGGCGAGGCGCGGCCGCACCACGCGCTCGTTGCCCTGCGTCACCGCGCTGGCGTCGGCCGGGCGGATGTTGCTGACGATCAAGAACCGGTTGGTCAGCTTCCCCTTCGCATCGAGCAGCGGGAAGTACTTCTGGTTCTGCTTCATCGTCAGGATCAGGCACTCCTGCGGCACCGCCAGGAACTCCGCTTCGAAGCTGCACTGCAGCACGTTCGGCAGCTCGACCAGCGACGTGACCTCGTCGAGCAGCGCGTCGTCGTCGATCGGCTGCAGGCCCTCGGCGGCGCTCTGTTGCTGCAGCTGGCGGGCGATGTCGTCGCGGCGCTGCGCGAACGACGCGATCACCGCGCCTTCTTCGGCGAGCTGCGCCGCGTAGCCGTCGGCGTCGCGGATCGTCAGCACCTGCTCCTTGGCCTCGAAGCGGTGGCCCTGGGTCTGGTTGCCGGCGGTCAGGCCGAGCGCCTGCACCGGCACGACCTCGTTGCCGTGCAGCGCCAGCAGCCGGTGCGCAGGGCGCACGAAGCGCACGTTGCTCCAGCCGTCGGCGAGCTGGTAGGTCATGACCTTCGGGATCGGCAGCTGCGCGATGGTCGCGTCGAGCGCCTCCTGCAGGCCCTTGTCGAGCGTGACGCCCGGCTCGGTGCGCTCGAGGTACAGCGTGTCGGTCTTGCCGTCGCTCTTCTGCACCAGGTGCGCCAGCGTCGCCGCGACGTCCGCCTCGGCGACGCCGAGCTGCGCGAGCTTCTTCTGCAGCGGCACGGTCGCCTTGCCGTTGGCGTCGAGGCCGACCTTGACCGGCACCAGCTTGTATTCGACCTGCTGGTCGGCGGCGCG
This sequence comes from Planctomycetota bacterium, assembly GCA_020638735.1. Lineage (GTDB taxonomy): Bacteria > Planctomycetota > UBA1135 > UBA1135 > UBA2386. The sequence goes on from JACKHZ010000010.1 coordinate 276,473, forward strand.
CGCGGCGACGCCGGCGACGAGCACCGCGAGGCGGCGCGGCGTGGCGAACGTCGTCACCTGGCCGTCACCCGGCGCCAGGCCCAGCTTGCGCAGGGTGGCGACCAGCACGGCGCCGAACGCGTCGCCGAGCTTCCTCAGCGACTTCGGCGGCAGCTCCTCGACGAACAGTTCGACCAGCAGGCTCTTGGTGCTCATGACGGGGCGAAGATCCTAGCCCCACGCGGGGGCGGCGCACCCGCTTCGTCGCACAACCTGACTCGCGGACGCGCCGGGGCCAGGGCGGCGCTAGCATCCCCGGCGATGTCGTCGCCGGCTCCACCGCTCCCGCTCGGTCGCATCACCGGCATCCTGCTGGCGGCGCTCGGCATCGGCTGCGCGACCGGCGCTTTGACGATGTGGCTGCTGGTCGGTTTCGATTTCGAGCACCACGAACGGGACGCGCTGATCGCCGTCGCGGCCCTGATCGTGTTCACGGTCTGCTGCGGCTTCCTGATGGTCGTGCTGCTGGCGAGCACGCGCCTGCGCTGGTCGCTGCCGATCGTCGGCGTGGTCGCGGTGATCGCGGTGCCGCTGGCGACCTGGGCGATCGGGCCGATCGGCGTGCTGTTCGGGCTGATCGCGTCGGTCGGCGCGATGCTGGTCTGCAACGCGCGGCTGCGGCTCGTCCGCGCATGACCTTCGCCGGCGGCCTCCGGCCCTGTCGCCCGATCAGCGGCTGATGTCGACGATGCGATCGTCGTCGCCGAAGCGCACGTCGCGGCGCAGCGGCGGAATGCGCCGGACCTCGTAGCGGAGCATGTTCTCCTGCATGGTCGGGTTGTTCGACCGCGGCGGGTATCCGGCGACGAGGAACAACGCCGCGCGCGACATCCCGACCGCGATCTCGCCGGTCTCGAGCGCCCGGCGCTCCTCGTCGGTGAGGTCCTCCGGGATCGCCGGCGCGGCGTCGCCGAACTGCTGCGCCATCCACTCGGCCAGCGGCATCAGCGAGTGCTTCGGCTCGAACTCGATCTGGTACTCGCTGCCGTTGTCGTCGGTCAGCAGGAGCGTGTCGCGGTGCATGCCCTGGTAGGTCAGGTGGGTGCCCGGCGGCGCGTAGCGCGGCAGCCCGAGGTAGTTGGTCGAGCGCGCGACGTACTTGCCGCCCTTGAAGTCGAAGTGCATGCCGACCTGGGTGTAGAGCGACTTCCCGGCCTGCATTCCCGGGATGCCGACGGCGTCGTCACCCGACTTGCAACCGGACGCGAACAGCGCGAGCGCCGCGAGAGAGAGCTTGAGCAGCAGGGTTCTCATCGCGGCAGGGTAGCGATCGGCGGTGTCCGAGTCCCGTGCGCATCACGGCGGCGGTGTCCGGATCCCGGGCGTTTCGGGTCGTGCCGGGGCCTGGTATGGCGGTTGACCCTGGGCAGGAGTCGGCGGCACATCGCCTCCGACGAGCCCGATCCCTGCCCGACCGAGAGAACGTCATGATCCTCCGCTCCGCCGCCGTCACCGCGCTGTTCACCGCCGCCGCCATCGCCCAGATCCCTGTCAGCGTCCGCTGCACGCCGACCGACGGCAGCGCGGCCGGCTGTTACTACTGCCCTGGCTTCGAGACCGTCATCAAGTGGAACGGCGTGCAGATGCACAGCTCGAGCGCCAACCTGGTCGCGTTCCACGACCTCGACGTCGTCGTGCACGGCACCTGGAACGGCACGGTCATCGAGGTGACGTCGATCCAGACCGACTTCGAGTCGTTCTCGATCAGCGGCAACGGGCACCTCGGCAACCGCTTCCGCTACAACACCGTCGCCGCGCCCGGCGCGTTGGCGATCAACCTGGCGGCGCTCGGTGCGGCCTTCGCCGTGCCGTTCGGTGACCTGGCGCTGCAGCTCGACCCGCTGTCGGCGGTGATGCTCGGCGGCGGCGCCGTCGACAGCGCCGGCGAGTTCACGTCCGACCTCGACATCCCGGACGACCCGAGCCTGATCGGCCTGCGCGTCTACGGGCAGGGTGTGGTGCTCGATGCCGCCGCCGGCATCTACACCACCAACCTCGACACCAAGGTCGTCGGCTGAGGCCGGACCCGGCGGTACGGGGCCGATACGACTCCCTGCGAGTCGTCGGCCCGGTCCTGTCGCGTATTGCGTCCGTCGGCCCCGGGAAGATGCCGTCCGCCCTCGGGCCTTCGCCCGGGCGACATGCCAGCCGGCAGATCCGCGCGTCGCCGTAGGATCGTGCAGCATGGACGGCAGCCCCATGCAAGAACCGCCCGTCGGGCGCGCTTCGCCCCCCAACGAGACGTCGGCCCCGTGGCCGCTATGGCAGCGGATCACGTTCCGCTTCCTGCTCGTCTACTACCTGCTCTACGCGTTCCCGCGGCCGCTGAGCAACCTGATCGGCACCGGTGCCGGCGTGATCGCGATGGTCGCCGGACAGGCCGACGCCGGGGAGTCGACCGCGTGGGTCGAGCAGGCGCCGTGGCGCTGGCCGGGCAAGTGGCAGAAGCAACTGGGCCACGTGGAGGTTTGGCGTCAGTCCGCGACCACCTGGCTCGACCAACACCACCTGGCGCCGCTCGAGGTCATCCATCAGCGCACCGGCAGCGGCGACACCGCGCACGACATCGCGCTGGTGCTGGCCGACCTGTTCGCGGCCGCGTTGTTGACGGGCCTCTGGTCGGTGCTGCGTCGACGGCCTTGCGGCTACCCGCGACTCGGGCGCTGGCTGCACGTCGTCGTGCGCTTCGACCTGGCGTTCTGGTTGCTCTCGTACGGTTGCGCCAAGCTGTACGGCAGCCAGTTCGGCGAACTTAGCCTGACGCGGCTGACGCAGGAGATCGGCGACACGTGGCCGATGACGATGGTCGGCACGTTCATGCAGGCGTCGCCACCGTACGAGGTGCTCGGCGGGCTCGGCGAAGTGCTCGCCGCGCTGCTGCTGTTCCATCGTCGCACGGCGCTGCTCGGCGCGTGCCTGACCCTGGTGGTGATGGGCAACGTCTGCGCGCTCAACTGGCTGTGCGGTGTGCCGGTCAAGCTGTTCTCCGCGCACCTGTGGCTCTACGCGCTGTGCCTGCTGGCACCTTGGCGGCATGCGCTGACGGCGTTGTTCGTGCGCAACCGCGCCTCCGCGCCGGTCGACATGCGGCTGCCCTTGGGTCGTTGGTTCGGCTGGCTGCGCTGGCCGCTGGTTGCGTTCGGCTGGACGTGGGTGCTGGCGACGCTGATGCTGGCCCACGTGCACGGCACGGCGCCGCGGCCGTGGATGAAGGGGCGCGAGAAGTCGGCGCTCTACGGCGTCTGGACGGTCGAACGCATGGTGCTCGACGGCGTCGAGGTGCCGATCACCGACGCGACGCGCTGGCGCTTCCTCGCCATCGATCGCGGCACGCGGGCCTGGACGCGCGATGCCACCGGCGCGCAGCTGACCTTCGACTTCGTCTGGGACCAGGGGAGCCACGTCGCGCAGGTGACGCAGCGCACGGGGCGCCGCGACCTGGTGGCGTCGCCGTGGCAGACCGTCGAGGGCTGCAAGACCGTGCCCGTCGATCCCGAGCCGATGCTGCGCAACGAACAGCGCGGCCAGCAGGTCGACGGTCGCCGCCGCACGCTGGTGCTGACCGGTGACTGGCTCGGCAAGCAGCTCGAGCTGCACACCGTCGAGAAGCGCTTCCGCCTGCAGACCGGCTTCCGGCTGCGGCAGGAGCTGCCGGACTTCTGGTAGGCGCGGGCGCTACCGCGAAGCACACCCGGGGTCACCTCCCGTCGCGCGTCACTTCGCTTCCGCAGCGAGCTTCGCCAGCACTTCCTCGGCGTGCGGCCGCTGTGCCATCGGGAAGCCGAGGCGCGCGCGGCTGTCGACGTAGCTCCTGGCCACGGCGCGCGCGAGGTTGCGGATGCGGCCGATGTAGGCGGCGCGCTCGGTGACGCTGATCGCGCCGCGCGCGTCGAGCAGGTTGAACGTGTGGCCGGCCTTGAGCAGCTGCTCGTAGGCCGGCAGCGCCAGCTGCTGCTCCATCAGGTGCTGCGACTGCCGCTCGTGCGCGTCGAACGCCTGCAGCAGGAACTGCACGTCGCTGTGCTCGAAGTTGTAGGTGCTCTGCTCGACCTCGTTCTGGTGGAACACGTCGCCGTACTTCAGCCCCTCGGCGAACTGCAGGTCGAAGACGTTCTCGACGCCCTGCAGGTACATGCACAGCCGCTCGAGCCCGTAGGTGATCTCGCCGGTGATCGGCCGGCAGTCGATGCCGCCGACCTGCTGGAAGTAGGTGAACTGCGTCACCTCCATGCCGTTGAGCCAGACCTCCCAGCCGAGACCCCAGCAGCCGAGCGTCGGGTTCTCCCAGTCGTCCTCGACGAAGCGCACGTCGTTCTTCTCGAGGTCGAGGCCGACCGCGCGCAGCGAGCCGAGGTAGAGGTCGAGGATGTTCGCCGGCGCCGGCTTCAGCACCACCTGGTACTGGTAGTAATGCTGCAGGCGGTTGGGGTTCTCGCCGTAGCGGCCGTCCTTCGGGCGGCGGCTCGGCTGCACGTAGGCGGCCTTCCACGGCTCCGGGCCGAGCGCGCGCAGGAACGTCGCGGTGTGGCTGGTGCCGGCGCCGACCTCCATGTCGTAGGGCTGGAGCAGGGCGCAGCCGTGGCGGTCCCAGTAGGTCTGCAGGTCGAGGATCAGCTGCTGGAAGGTCGGCATCGCGGGCGGAGGATCCTACCCGTGGGGTCGGTCGCGGGTCACGGGCTTCCTCCTCCGGCTACTGGACGGCGCGCGCCGCTGGGCGAACATGTGCGTTGCTGCCGAACGGCAGTGAACGGAGTCGAACGATGTTCGCCAAGGGAGTCTTCGCGGTGTTGTTGCCCGTGATCGCGCTGCATGCGCAATGGATCGAGACGCGGCCGAGCCCGTTCCGGGTCGACGGCGGCGCCTGTGCCGGCTACGACCCGGTCGGCGGCGAGGCGTGGCTGATCCAGGCCGGCGACGGCTCGTCGCCGCCGACGATGTGGCGCTTCGACGACGGGCTGTGGTCGCAGCGCACCGACGCCGCGGCGCAGCCGCCGACGGTCGGCGCGACCTGCGCGTGGCCTGGGCACGGCTTGCTGGTGCACGGCGTCGGCACGTGGACGTGGAACGGCGCCGCGTGGACGCAGGTCGTCACCGCGCATCAGCCGCCGGGCGTCTTCGGCATGGACTTCGATCCCCTGCACGGCGTCGTCGTCGCGCTCTGCGCCGGACTCGAGACGTGGTCGTTCGACGGCGTCGACTGGCAGCAGGTGGCGACGGCGTGGCCGAGCGGCGGGCCGCCGGTCCTGGTGGCGCGCCTGGCGTGGGAACCGATCACGCAGACGGTGCTCGCCGCGGCGGGAATGGACACCTCGCCCGGGCTGCCGGGCTTCGTGCTGTACCGTTGGAACGGCAGCGCGTGGGCGATGCTGGGCAGCGGCACGCGCATCGGCTTCTCGATGACGACCCTGCCGGGACAGGGCGTGTTCTTCACCGGCGGCTTCACCTTCCCGTTCACCTGGGGGCCGACTGCGCTGTGGAACGGCAGCCAGTGGTCGGCGCTCGGCGCCGGTCCGGCGTCCGAGCTGCGCGCCAGCAGCCTGTCGTGGTACGACGCGGGGCGCGGTCGGCTGGTCGTGACCAGCGGCCTCGGCGCGACGCCGACCGGGTTCTCGCAGCAGGCGTTCGGCTGTTGGTGCTGGGACGGCGCGGCGTGGGCGCAGCCGGATCCGGGGCGCGGACCGCGCTTCGCCGACGCGCAGGTCTACGACTCCTGGCGCGGCCAGCTGCTGCAGTTCGGCGGCACCTACGCGTTCGGCTACGAACACGGCGAGCTGTGGGCGCGCGGCGACGACGGTCTGTGGACGCGGCTGCCGGGTGGACCGGCCGCGCGCCACTTCCACGCCAGCGCCTTCGATTCGTGGCGCGGTCGCATGGTGATGATCGGCGGCAGCCACCTCGAGTCCGGCGGTGGCTCGGAGTACCTCGTCGATGCCGACACGACGTGGGAATGGGACGGCACGGCCTGGTACGCGTTCCCGTCGCCGAGCCCGCAGTGGAGCCAGCTGGACTTCCCGGTCGGTCGCATCGACGCGGCGATGGCGTTCGACCGCGCGCGCGGCCGCTGCGTGCTGTTCGGCGGTCGCTTCGGCGCCGACGATCCGCTGCCCGACGTGCCGCAGAACGACACGTGGCTGTGGGACGGCGCCGCGTGGACGATGGCGTCGCCGGCCCACGTGCCGCCGGCGGTCGCGCAGCCGGCGATGTGGTTCGACGAAGCGGCGGGCGCGTGCGTGCTGTGGGCCGACGGCCTGTGGTCGTGGGACGGCAGCGACTGGACCGCGCTGGCGACGCCGGCGCTGCCGGACGTGCTGCGCCGCATCGGCCATGACGCGGCCCGCGAGGTCGTCGTCGCGGTGGTCGGTGCGATCCCGTCGCCGACCACGTACGAGCTGCGCGCCGGCGCCTGGCAGGCGGTGGGTTCGACGACGCCGGCGTTCGCCGGCGCCTTCGACCTCGGCCGCGGCGCGTTCCCGGCGGTCGACGAGGTCTACTGGTCCGACGTCGGTGACGCGTCGGCCGGAACGATCGCGCCGTTCGGCGTGGGCTGCGCGGGCAGCAACGGCACGCCGGTGCTGCACGGCGAACGCCCGTTCCGCGTCGGCAGCACGCGCGCGGTGCGGCTGGCCAACGGTCCGGTCGGCGGACCATGGGTCGGCGTGCTCGGGCGCGACGACGACCAGTGGGCCGGGACGCCGCTGCCGCTGGAGCTCGGCATGCTCGGCGCGCCGCAGTGCTTCGCCTACACCGGCATCGACGGCACCGCGCTGATCACGGCCGGCGACTGGGCGATCGTCGTGCCGGCCGCGCCGCAGCTGCTCGGCGCGCGCGTGCGGCTGCAGGCGTTCGTGTTCGACGCCGCGGCCAACGCGCTCGGCGCGACGACCAGCAACGGCGTGCGGGTGCGCATCGGCAGCTGACCCGCGCCGGCCGACGATCAGTCGTCGTCGTCAGCTTCGCCGAGCACGCGCACGAACGCCGCGCGCCGCGGCGGCGGCATCGGGCTGTCGGCGCCGCGGATGCTGCGCCAGACGATCTCGTTGAGCAGCAGGTCGTCGGCGGCGTCTTCGCGGGAGAAGTCGAAGCGCTCGGACTGCTCGACGCCGTAGCCGAGCTTGCCGTTGCGTTCGTCCAGCGGCACGCGGTTGGGCAGCGCCGCGTAGGGTCGCCCGTCGGCCTCGCCGACGAAGCAGTCGAACATCGGCAGCGCCGCGGCGTCGAACTGGCTCATCGGCGGCAGGCCGAGGATCAGCTCCATCGTGCGCAGCATGCTGCACGTCGAGTACATCGTCGACACCACCGCGCCGCGGCGCACGTGCGGGCCGGCGACCAGCGCGACGGTGCGGTGCGCGTCGACGTGGTCGGGGCCGTTCTGCGCGTCGTCCTCGACGACGAACACCGCCATCGTCGACCAGAACGGGCTCTTGCTCAGCGCCTCGAGCGCGCGGCCGAGCGCCAGGTCGTTGTCGGCGACGCAGCTGCGCGGCGTCCACGCGCCCTTCTTGGTGCCGGCCGTGTGATCCTGGGGCAGTCGCAGGATGACCAGCCGCGGGAACTCGCCCTGCTGCTCGAAGCCGGCGAGCTCGACGAGGAAGCGATCGACGCGCGCGTTGTCGGAGTAGCCGACGTCGAAGCTGCGGAACAGCAGGTCGCAGTGACCTTCGAGCGCCGGCGAGCGCGCTGCGCCCGGTTCGCCCGGCTTCGCCGCGTTGCTGACCCACTCGCCGTAGCTGCGGTAGGTGATGCCGGCGGCGGCGGCGAGGTCCCACAGGTAGCCGTTCTTCGGCACGCCGAGCGCGAAGTGCCCCTCGCCCGGATAGCCGACGACGACCTCGGCGCCCTCGGCCGTGCGCTGCGAACCCTTGCCGCCGTAGCTGACCGGCCACGTCCGCTCGACGAAGTCGGTCGCGTAGCCGCCCATCGACCACTCGTGGCCGTCGGCCGACACCTCGGACTCGACGTAGAAGTTGTCGAGCAGCACGAACTGCTCGGCGATCGCGTGGTGGTTGGGCGTCATCTCGCGGCCGAACAGGCACAGCGTCGCGTCGCCGTTGCCCTGCTCGAGGTCGCCGAACACCTGGTCGTAGGTGCGGTTCTCCTTCAGCACGTAGACGACGTGGCGGATCGGCGACGGATCGCCCGGACGCGCCGGGATCGGCGAGTCCTCGGGGCGCTGGCCGGCGCCGCGCACGGCGCCGCCCTCGGGCAGCGGGCAGCAGCGCAGCGCCGTCGCCGACAGCGCGCGCAGGTCGTCGGCGTCGGGCATCTCGAACACCGACAGCGAGCCGACGAACAGACTGCCGCTGTAGTCGTCGGCGGTCCTCTGCGCCTTGCCGGGCTGCGGGCCTGCGGGGTTGCCGTGCGAGCCGGCGCTGCCCTTGCCGTTGGCGACGAACACCGTGTCGCCGACGACGCGCACGCTGGTCGGGTAGAAGCCGGTCGGCACGAAGCCGAGCGGGCGGCTCTTGCCCGGCACGTCGACGTCGATCACCGCGAGCACGTTGTTGTCGGCGTTGGCGATCAGCAGATGGTCGTCCTCGAGCGCCAGCGAGTTGGGCGTCGAGCCCGGCGGCGCGCCGGGGTGCAGGCTGCTGTCGATGGTCTCGATCGCCTTCTGCCGCACGACGTCGACGACCGTGACGGAGTTCTCGTTGCCGTTGCTGACGAACAGGCGCACGCCGTCCGGATGCAGCAGCAGCTCGCTCGGGTGCTGGCCGGTCGGCACGCGCGCGACGACCTCGGCCTTCGCCGCGTCGACGATCGCCAGCTCGGCCTCGGCCCACAGCGACACGCACAGCTGCTGACCATCGGCGGTGAACGTGCACTCGAACGGAAACGCGCCGTCGCCGAGCGCGATCGGCGGCAGCGCCTGACCTTCGGCCGTCAGCCGCAGCAGCGCGCCAGTGCGCTGCGCGCACAGCCACAGGGTGCCGTCCTTCGCGACCGCGAGCCCGGCCGGCAGGTCGAGCGCGTCGGGGTCGCCGACCGGCCACGCCACGGCAGCGCCGAAGCGGCCGTCGTCCGCGTCGAAGGCGATGCGGTGCACGACGTCGTCGGCGCCGCCGCTGGCGTAGAGCGCCTCGCCGTCCGGCCGCCACGCGAGGCCGCTCCACGAGCGCGGCAGCACGTGCTCGTCGACCACCTGGTGCGATCGCGCATCGACGATCGCGACCTGGTGCTGGCGGTAGCCGGCGAACTGTACGGCGAGCCAGCGCCCGCCCGGGTGCAGCGCCATGCGCACCGGCAGGTCGGACGGCAGCGGCAGCTGCTCGCCGTGCGGCGCCAGCGACCAGCCGTTGGGCAGCAGGATCGTGCCGTCTGCTGCCGGGCCGGGCAGCCGCGGCGCGTCCTGGGCGACGCCGGTGGCGGGGAAGGCGAGCAGCGCGCCGAGCAGGGTCGGGCAGAGCGGGGTCCGCATCGGCGCCCAGGTTAGTCGGCGGCGTGAAGGAACGACTGCGCCTTCGACGAACCGGGCGTCGGCGGCGCGGTTATGGTGCGGCGATGCTGTCGGTCGCCCTGGTCGTGGCGCTGCAAGCGCCGGTCCTCCAGCAGGACCCCGTCTCCCACGGGGATCCCGCCGAACAGCTGCCGCTGCGCGTGCTCTACGCCGGCAACGCGGACACGCCCTACACCGCGGCCTGGCTGCGGTTCCTCGGCGCGCACGTGGACGCGGTGACGTTCGTCGCCGGCCGCGACCTGCGGGCACGGCAGCTCACGGGCATCGACCTGCTGATCGTCGACGGCGAGGTCGAGGCGCACGACGCGAGCGGTCAGCTGTCGCTGAAGAGCGAACACATCGAGCTCGCGCTCGACGACCTGCAGGGCCTGCCGGTCGTGCTCATGGGCGGCCAGGGCGGCTTCCTCAGCGACACGCTGCACCTCAAGACCAGCTGGCACCACGGTTGACTGTGCCTCTCCAACCGGGCCGTCGTGCTGCGGCCCGAACACACGATCTTCCGCGCGCCGTTCGCCGTCGAGCTGCAGCTCGAGGACACGCCGTCACCCGACAACTTCCAGAAGTGGCAGCCGGGCTTCCCGGACACGGTGCGCACGTTCGAGGTGTTCACCGCGAGCGGGGACAAGGACGAGCCTGGCCTCGTCACCGGTGACGGTGGCTTCGAGGACGTGCCGGACGCGGAGCGCATCCTCGGCGGCATCAACATGAAGGGGCCGCAGTATGCCGCGATCGCGCGGCACGGCTCGCTGGTGATGTGGGGCTTCCACTCGACGCCGGAGCGGCTGACCGACACCGGGCGGCGGCTCTACCTCAACACGCTGGCCTACGCGGTGGCGCACAAGGGCGCGCTCGTCGAAACGCTGCGGCTGCGGCCGGTGCGCGACGACCTCGATCGCGCGTTGGGCATCTTCCTCGGCCTCTATCCGCCGGAGCGGCGGCTCGGCATGGTGCGACGGCACATCGGCGGCGAAGCCGTGCCGCCCGAGCTGGTGACCGACGAGGCGCTGCGGGCGCGCTGGCTCGCCGAGCGGCGCCCGTTCCTGCACCCGATCGACGACGGCAGCAACTGGGAGACCGCCTACCAGCTGGCGGTCGACGTGCAGGCGCGCGAACTCGGCGTCGCCAACGACGCGCCGGCGTTCCTCGACGCGATCGCCGCGCGGCTCCTCGCCGACGCCGACGACGCGCTCGCCGCGGCGCTGCTGGCCCGCTACGTGCCCGGAGTGGCGCCCGCGGCGCTGCGCGGCTGGCTGCGCGAACATCGCGACGCGCTGTACTTCACCGAGGCCGGCGGCTGGCAGTGGCGGGTGCGCGGCGAACGCGCCACTTCGCCGCGGCTGCGCCGCGTCGGCGACGAACGCGACGGGCTCGTGCGTCTCGACGCCGACGTCAGCGCGACCACGCTGACGATCACCATGCGCATCGCCGAGGGCTGGCATGCGTGGTCGCCGAAGGCAGTCGGTCAGGAGCCGGTCGCCGTCGCGATCCTGCCGGACTCCGCGTTCGAGGTCGCCGGCGACCTCGACTGGTCGGACGACGGGCACGGCATGCTCGACGGGTACTGCCAGATCAAGGTGCCGATCCGTCGCGTCGCGGCCGGCGATCGGCTGCACGTGGCGGTGACCTACACGATCTGCGACGCGTCGACGTGCAAGCCGCCCCGCACGGTCGAGCTCGAGCGATGAGACGAGGGGGAGGCTTCCAGGGGCTCGATGCGGGCAGCAATCCCGGTCCGGTGACGGGGTTCCTGCATCGCGCTACCGACGGCACGACCTGACCAGAACCATCACGACCTGACCAGAACCATGATGCAGAACCTGCTGATCGCCGCGCTCGTGTTCTCGCTCGCGGATGCGTCGCGGCCGCCGCTCGCGCTGCTGCCGCACCCGTCGGCGTTCCGCATGGCCAACGAGGCGCGCGCGGTCGTCGAAGGCACGCTGCAGGCGGACGGCAGCGTCGCCGTCACGGTGCGGCACTTCGTGGGTGAAGGCGTGCAGGTCGCGGACACGATCCGGGTGCGCGGCCTCGCCGAGATGCCGTTGACCGAGGGGCTTTGGGGCATGGTGGGCAAGCCGGCGCCGCCGATCGAGCCGGACGCGGTGCTGCTGTTCCTCGAGGCGTGCGGCGACGACGGCCGGTGGTCGGCGGTGCATCACCACGGCGACGCCGCGCGCGGCGTGGTCTGGCTGGTTGGGGACGCAGCGTTCGGCTACGCGCAGGTCATGAACCCGGGGCCCTACGTGCTCGGCGCCTGGACGGGGCGACTCGAGGGTGACGCGTACGGCGAGATGACGTGCGCCGACGTGCGCGCCGAGGTCGCTGCCGGCGTCGTCGCGCGCGCCACGTGGCGGGCGACGATGGCGGTCGAGGACGCGGACCGGCGCGCCAAGGCGCTGGTGGCGTGGTTGTCGCCGCAGACATCGCCGGACGGCGCGCACTTCCGCGAACGGTTCGGCGACGTCATGGCCGCGGCCGAGGCGCTCGGCGAACACCTCGTCTCGCCGCTGGCTCGCGTCGTGCAGAGCGACGCCTCAGCCGACGCGGTGGGACTCGCGGCCTACCTCGTCACCCGGCTCGGCGAGCGCGCCGCGGCCGCCGCGCCGAGCCTGATCGCCCGGCTGCGCGACCCGCGCGGCTGCGACCCGCGGCAGCTGCTGTCGGCCCTGCGGGCGCTCCGCGACCCGCGCGCGCGGGACGTGTTGCGCGATCGGGTGCTCGATCCGGACCCGTTCGTCGCCGCGTCGGCGGCGCAGGCCCTGTTCGCCTGCGGGGACCACGGCGCCGCGGAGCTGCTCGCGGCGCGGGTGCCGGGCATGATCTTCTCGGCTACCGAGGTCCAGGGCCTCGCGGCGCTGCTCGAGGCGCTGCACGACCTGGACGCGGCCCAGGCCGAGCAGCTGCTGCGCGAACGCTTCCTCGAGTGGGAGGAGCTGACCGGTCGGCGCGACTGGACCCGACGCGTGCGCGACGAGGCCAAGGCGGCGGGCGGTCGCTGATCGACGTTCGGCGAAGCGGATCCTCGGCGCCGCGGCCATTTTGCCGGCCCCCCGCGCACCCGGGTTGATCGATCGCGAATTGGTGCAGTAGCCTCCCCCGACCTGCCGCCCATGCTCCCGGTCGCCTGCCCCGTGGCAGCCGGCATTTGTCTGAAAGAGGTATTCGTGCGCTTTCCAACCCTCTCCTCGTCCGTGGCCGTCCTCGCGGCCGTCGTCGCCGCGCCATCCCTGCGCGCGCAATGGGTCTCCTACACCAACCAGACCGCCACCCGCCTGGTCGCCTCCGCCAACCTCGGCACCGCTGACACCCAGGAGAAGGACTACGCCTGGGGCGACCTGGACCACGACGGCGACATCGACCTCGTGGTCGCGCGCAAGCAGCCGTTCACCAGCACGGGCCACTACCCGAACGTGCTGTTCATGAACGAGGGCGGCGTGCTGACCGACCGCTCGGCGACGTTGACGACCTCGACGGTTCCCGGCAGCAGCGCCTTCCTCGACGCCACCAACGACCGCGACGTCGTCATCGTCGACGTCAACGGCGATGGCTGGGAGGACGTGGTGTTCGCCACGACGCTGACCGACACGCAGCCGCAGTACATCCGCGTGCCGCGCGTCTACATCAACCGCGGCGACAACGGCAGCGGCGTGTGGCTCGGTCTGCTCTACGACGATCCGTTGCGCATCGACGACACGCCGTGGGGCGGCTTCCAGCGGTTCTGTTCGGTCGCCGCGGGCGACGTCGACGGCGACGGCGACATGGACCTCTACTTCGGGGACTACCAGCAGGGTGGCACCCGCCCGGTCGACCTCAACGACCGCCTGCTGATCAACGACGGCACCGGCTACTTCACCGACGAGTCGGCGGCGCGCATGACCGTCGAGATGCTCGAGTCGTCGTTCGGCATGAAGGTCGCCATGGTCGACATGAACCTGGACGGCAAGGTCGACATCCTCAAGGACGACGCGCTCAACGCGCCGCAGGCGGTCTCGATCAGCTACAACGACACGGCGACCGCCGGCGTGTTCGGCACCTACCAGATCGCGACCAACGGGGCGCCGTACCACTTCAACGTCAACGACCTCAACAACGACAACCAGCCCGACATCATCGTCAGTGACGACGGGCAGGACGTCTACATCCTGCACCAGGGCGTGTCCGGTGGACTCGCCACCTTCGGCCCGCGCACCTCGTTCTCCTACTCGGGCGGCGGCAGCGACGACGGCTTCGGCGGCAACAACCTGATCGTCGACCTCGACAACGACGGCTGGAACGACGCGATCGTCGCCGACGCCGACGTCGACATCCCGGGCTGCAGCCGGCGCTGCCACATCTTCCGCAACCTCGCCAACGGGCCGAACGTGACGCTGCAGGAGCAGATCGTCAGCGGTCAGGTGGTCGGCGGCATCACGCCGGCGGACCTGGTCGGCACGTTCGACGTGGCGGTGTTCGACATCAACGGCGACGGCTACAAGGACCTCGTCGTCGGCCGCTGCACCGGCACCCAGGTCTACGTCAACAACCCGCCGACCGGGATGACGTTCGCCTATCAGGGTGGCCTGCCGGCGATGATCCCGCCCGGCAACGTCGCCTTGCTGACGGTCGACGCCAACGGGATCGGCGGCGTGACGCCTGGCACCGGCAGCGGCGTGCTGCACTACGCCGTCAACGGCGGCGCCTTCCAGACCTCGGCGATGGCGGACAACGGCAGCGGCACCTTCATCGGTCAGCTGCCGGCGCTCGGCTGCGCCGACCAGGTGTCGTTCTACGTGAGCGTGCAGGGCAGCAACTCGGTGACCTACACGGATCCGCCGACCGCGCCGACCGGCTTCTACACCGCGGTCTACGGCTCGGGCACCTCGATCCTCTACTACAACGACTTCGAGGCCGACGCGAACGGCTGGACGGTCGTCAACGATCCCAGCCTGAGCACTGGCGCGTGGCAGCGGGCCGTGCCGGTGGGAACGATCAACGGCGGCTCCATCGCGGCGCCGTTCGACGATGCGCAGGCCGGCGCGGCCGCCTACGCGTTCGTCACGCAGAACGGCGCACCCGGCGGCGCGGCCGGCGTGGCCGACGTCGACGGCGGCCCGACCGACCTGATCTCGCCGCCGCTCGACTTCGGCGGCACGGACGGCTTCATCAGCTACCAGCGCTGGTTCTACTCGTCGGGCACCGACGACTTCTTCATCGTCTCGGTCTCGCCGGACGGCGTCGCCTGGACCGACGTCGAGGTGATCGGCGCCGCGTCGAACAACCAGTGGCTCGCCAACTCGTTCCGCGTCGGCGACTACATCACGCCGTCGGCGACGACCCGCGTGCGCTTCCGCGCCAACGACACCGGCACTGGCCACATCGTCGAGGCCGGCGTCGACGTGTTCAAGGCCGAGGCGTTCTCGTGCGAGATCTGCCAGGCGGTCTACCCGCTGCTCGCCGTCGGCCCGGCGAGCTTCTCGATGTGCGGCGGCGACCTGTCGCCCGGCACCAGCACGACGATCTCGATCGTCGACATGCCGGCGTTCACCAACGGGCTCCTGGTCTACGACCTGTTCCCCAACCCGACGCCTTGGAACGGCGGCGAGCTCATCTCGCCGGCGCCGATCGTGCTCGGCCCGATCTTCGCCGATGCCGGCGGCGACTTCGTCGTGCCGGTGCCGATCGGTGGCTTGCTGCCGCCGGGCTGGGCCCTCTATGCGCAGGCGCTGTACATCGACGGCGCGCAGCCGTTCGGTGTCGGCGTGACCAACGCGCTGCAGGTCGTCTGGCACTGATCGCCGCGACGTAAGGGCCTCGTGCCCGTTGCCAACGGAGGGCTGGGCTGCGCACTGCTGCGCAGCCCGGCCCTCGCTCGTTCTGCTAGACTCCGACCGTTCGTTTCGCCGCTCCGCCCTGCCCGACGGACGGCCCAGACCCGTCACTCCACCATGCGCAGCTTCGAGTTCTCGCTCCTCTTCTCCTCTCTGGCCGCGTCGCTGTGCGCGCAGTCGCTGCAGCCGCAGATGGGGGCGCCCCTCGCCGGGCTGACCACGACCCAGCTGCAGCAGTTCGAGACCGGCAAGGCCGACTTCAACACCGCGCTGAGCGCGCCGAACGGGCTCGGCCCGATCTTCAACCAGGTCAGCTGTGCCAACTGCCACAACAACCCGATCGGCGGCGCCGGCAGCACCAAGGTGACGCGGTTCGGCTTCGACGACGGCAAGGGTGGCTTCGATCCGCTGGATGCCCTCGGCGGCACGTTGCTGCAGGTCGGCGCCATCGATCCCGCGTGCCAGGAGATCGTGCCCGCTGCGGCCAACATCACGGCGTTCCGCCTGACGCCGTCGGCGCTGGGCTTCGGCCTGATCGAAGCGATCGACGACGCCGACATCGTGGCCAACGCGACGGTGCCGCCGAGCGTCAACGTCAGCGGCCGGGTGCACTGGGTCACGCCGCTGGAGACGCCCACCGGCCCGCTGCGCGCCGGCCGCTTCGGTTGGAAGTCGCAGATCGCCACCGTGCTGTCGTTCTCGGGCGACGCCTCGCAGAACGAGATGGGCTTCACCAACCGGCTGCTGCCGTTCGAGAACGCGCCCAACGGCAACGCCGCGCTGCTGGCGACGTGGGACACGGTCGCCGACCCTGAGGACGGTCCGGACGGCAACGGCCTCGACTTCATCGACCGCATCACGCACTTCCAGCGCTACCTCGCGGCGCCGCCGCAGACGCCCCGTTCGGGCATGAGCGGCGAAGTGATCTTCGACGCCGTCGGCTGCGCCGACTGCCACGTCTCGACGTGGACGACGCGCAACGATCCGGCGCTCGAGGCTTCGATCCGCAACCAGACCATCAAGCCCTACTCGGACTTCCTGCTGCACGACATGGGCATCGCGGCGGACTTCATCCCGACCGGCGACGCCGCCGGCGGCGAGCTGCGCACGCCGCTGCTGTGGGGCGTTCGCACGCGCGACGCGATGTGGCACGACGGCCGCGTCGTCGGCGGCACGCTGCAGACCCGCATGCTCGGCGCCGGTGGCATCATCGAGCTGCACGCCGCGCTCGGTAGCGAGGCGCGCCCGTCGGCGCTCGCGTTCCAGGCGCTGTCGGGCGCGGATCAGCTGAAGGTGGTCGCGTTCCTCGATTCGCTCGGCCGCCGCGAGTTCGACGCCAACGGCGACAACGTGCTCGACGCGACCGACCTGGCCGCGTTCCGCGTCGCCTACGCCGGCGGGCCCTACACGGCCGACGACGCCGAGGCGGTGTTCGACTTCGATCAGGACGGCGACGTGGACGACGACGACCTCGCCGCGTTCGCGACCGTCTACGAAGGCGACTGCGACGGCGATCAGGTCAACGACCTCGACCAGGTCCTCAACCACGGCGGCGACGACGCCAACCAGAACCTGCTGCTCGACTCGTGTGAGTTCTGCCAGGTCGACCTCGGCTTCGCCGGCGGCGGCGCGCTGCGCCTGGACATCTGCGGCGACGACCTCACGACGGCCGACTCGCGCGCCTCGTTCCAGCTGGTGGACGGCCCGCCCAACTCGATGGTGCTGGTCGCGATCGGCGCCTCTTCCTCGCCGTACCTGATCACGCCGACCGAGTACCTGGTGCCGACCGAACCGCTCGTCGCGCTGGTGACCTTCTTCACCACCGACGCGCTGGGTGAGCTGCACCTGCCGCTGTGGGGAGGCGGCAACCTGCCGACGCTGTTCTGGGTCTTCCAGGCGGCGACGTTCGACGGCGTCAACTGGGATCTGTCCAACGCCCTCGAGGTCGAGGTCGGCGGGTTCTGACGCCGGGTCCGGGTGCGGCCCGGCGCGCCGCCCCCGATGGCCGGGGAAGCTCCGGACAGGGAACGGTTAGGAATCCGTGAAGCCTCGCCGGCGGGCTTCCCGGTGCACGGTCGTGTGGCACCATTCTGCACGTCACCATGCGCCGCCTCCTGCTCCCCGTCCTCGCCCTCGCCGCCTGCAACAGCGGCAGCAGTGCTCCTGCGCCGGCCCAGCTCCAGCTCAAGCCGACGGTCTCCCTGGGCTCCGACAACGCGATCGACGCGTCGCGGGCATGCATCCGCTCGGCGTTCGACATCGAGCGAGTGACCTACGTCGGCGTCAGCATGCTCAACGTGCCGCGGCCGGTCGACGAGCCGGCCGGTGTCGGGCTCGGCGCGGCGCTGATCTCGCGCGAGATCTTCGACCAGTTCGGCGCCTCCGCGACGCTGACCTGGGACGACCGTGACGGCAACGACAAGTACACGACCGGCGACGTCTTCACGATCGACTTCAACGGCTACACCGACCAGGGCGTGCTGCTCGACGGCACCATGCAGATCTCGGGTCTGACGATCGCTGGCCCGTTGCCGAGCCTCGGCGTCTGGGTCGCGAACGGCACGCTCGAGCTGCTCAACGTCACGCTCACCATCGGCAGCCAGCAGTGGCCGATCACCTCGAAGATCCCGTTCCACTACGAGAACCGGCAGGTCGTGGAGCTGTTCGAGGTCGAGCTCCCCGAAGATGTGCAGCTCGGGCCCTACACGGTGCAGGCCGGCTCCTCGTTCGCGCGCTACGAGCGCCTCGATTCGGTTGCCCATTCCTACTCCGGCGCGGTCTTCGCTGCCGACCTCGACGGCATGCTGACCTACGAGTCCGAGAGCTTCCTCGGCGGCTTCCCGTTCTTCGCCGATCCGACGACCGGCAAGTTCTTCGTCTACGGCACGCAGCGCAGCCGGCTCGAGCTCGAGCCTGGGTTCTTCACGCTCGACATCCGCGTCGACGTCGACGGCGACGGCGCCTTCGAGGACGAGATCCCGACCAGCTTCTTCGCGCTGGTGCCTTGACGCGGCGGTGACCCTCCCGCCGGCGCCCGCGCGGCGCTCGCAGGCGGGAGATGTTCCCTGGCCTCGTCCGCGGCCCGCTCCTTTGGGCATCATGGGCGACCTCGCGCGCTGGTCACGGTGGCCGGTGGCGCGTCCCGGTCCCTGGTCTGGAGGTCCCGATGTTCGTCAAAGGTCTCGCGCTCACCGCTCTCGTCGCTTCGACCCCGCTGGCCCTGTTCGTCACGCACGACGCGCAGCAGCCGCAGGACCCCAAGCCGGCGGCCGCCCGCCCCGCAGAGCGCTCGGCCGACGTCGATCGCATCAACCAGGACCTGCGTCGCGCCCGCGCGGAGCTGCACGCCGCGCGCGAGGACGTGCAGCGGCTGCGCGGGCAGCTCGACGCGGCGCTCGACCGCCTCGAGGAGCACTACCAGCCCGAGCGCGACCGCAACTGCTCGCCGTCGCGCGGCCGCGCGCTGATGTCGCACTACCAGTGGCTGCGCGGGCAAGGCCACGAGGAGCGCGCCGGGACGACGTTGGCCAAGGTCGTCGACCAGGTCGGCGACGACGTCGGGCGGCAGAACAGCGCCGCGTGGGAGCTGATGACCGAGAAGGACTCGGCCGGCAAGTTCGACGAGGTCGCGCTGGCGATCGCGCGGCGCATGGATCAGCGCCGCGCGCACCTCAACCACAACTACCTCGACACCGTCGCGCTCGCCTACTTCCTCAACGGCGAGGTCGAGCTCGCCTGCACGCTCGAGCAGCAGGCGATCGAGAAGGGCGGCCGCGGTGACGACTTCCGCCGACGCCTGCGCACCTACGAAGCCGCGCGCGACGCGCTGGTCGCCGCCCGGCGGGCGAACGAGCGGCCGGCGGCGACGATGGTCGCGGTCAGCGACGACGAGGACTGACGCCCGGGCGACTGCGCCGCCTACTCGCGCAACGCCGCGGCGATCTCGTCGGCGACCCACGCGTTGCCGGCCGGGGTCATGTGGCCCCGGAAGTAGCGACCCGGCAGCGCCGGGTCGCGCTCGGCCAGCTCGGCGACGCGCGCGGCGAGGTCCAGCGTCTGGACGCCTTGCTGAACCGCGTGCTGTAGCACCGGCTCGATCCAGTCGGGTCGCCATCCGCCTTGCAGGACCAGCAGCAGCCGCGTGCCGCGCGCCCGGCAGGCCGCGTCGATGCGGTCGACGATGCGCATGCCGAGCGGGCAGAGCTGCCGGAACAGGTGCGGCAAGACCACCTGCTTCTGGTCCTCGTACCACCACTGCTTGCAGGTGTTGGCCAGCACCGCGTCGACGAGCGCGCTGTGGCCGAGCAGGTCCTTCCACCAGCGCGCCGGGTCGGGCGGCAGGGCGGCGTGGTCGATGGGCACGCCCTTCAGCACCAGGCCGTCGCCGTCGAGGTCGAGGATCGGCAGGTTGGTGTAGCGCCGCGAGTAGCAGCTGCGCAGCAGGTCGTCGGCGATCAGGCTGACGATCAGCACCTGTGGCTGCAGGCGATCCAGCAGCTGCTCGCCGCGCAGCACCGTCTGCGTGAAGCTGTAGCCGAACACGCCGCCGTTGCGCACCGGGCGGTCCAGCAGCCGTTCGAGCGCGGCGGGCCACGTCTGGTCGTCGTCCACCTCGTCGCCGAACGTGAACGAGTCGCCGACGCAGACGATCAGCGGACCGTCCGGACGCGGCTGGTCGCCGTTGCTGCGCAGCCCGTCGCCGTCGATCGTCACCTGCGTGCCCCAGTGGTTGTCATGGCTCGCGAAGCCCGGCTGCGGCGCATAGCCGAGCGTGTCGTCGAGCATCGCCGGGTAGTTGCGGCGCACCAGGTCGAGGCGGAACTCGCGGAAGCTGCCGAACCACAGCGGCGCGCGCACGACGCGCGTGACGAGCTCGCAGACCAGCAGCAGCGCGGTCACCGGGACGATCGAGAACAGCAGGCGGCGCCCCAGGGACCGATGGCGTGGCGCGCGTCGCGGTGTCACGGGCGCGGTCAGTTGTCGCCCGCTGCGGCGGTTCCTTCCGCCTCGCCTGCCTCGCGCGCGGCGCGCAGCTGCTGACCCGCGGCCACCTGCAGCGCCTGGGTATGGCGCATGACCAGCGAGTACGCCGTCGCGAGCCCCAGCCCGACGAAGAGGATGTCGAACAGGTGGAAGTCCTCCTTCAGGTAGTCGACGAAGGGGTAGTCCGCTGCGGCCACGGCCGCGCAGTGCTCGTGCCACTGCGGCGCGTCCGGCGTGTTGGCGGTGAGCCACTCGAGCTGCTTCGCCCAGCCGTGGCGGAACGCCGCGGCGTTGGCGGCCTCGTAACCGTGGTCGAGCACGAAGCTGTCGACCTGCTCGTCGCTCGGCGACTTGCCGAGCGACGCCCAGTCCTTGGCGTCCGCCTGGTACTCGGCGAACAGCTCGTCGTTCGACGACACCGTCTCATCGAGGAAGTGTCGGTAGGCGTAGAACTTGCCCGTGCCGATCGACAGCACCGCCAACACGGCCGCGCAGCAAGCGACCATCTGGCCGTGGCCGCGGCCCTTGACCATGGCGAAGCCGACCAGCGCGCCGATGCCCAAGGCGAGGTAGACGAGCTCGCGGTTGGCGAAGACGATGAGGGCGGCCCAGGCCGCGGCGCCGGCGACGGCCGCCGCCGCGCCGAGGCCCAGCGAGAGGCCGAGGTTGGGCGGCGGCAGCAGGTCGCGGGTGTTCACGTCGCGAGGTTCCCGATTCATGCGCGCAGATCATGCCGACGGGATCCGCAGGAGTCTTGCCTCGATCGCCGGGTTGCCATGGAATGCGCGCGATGAAGGATCCGCTCTGCCCCGATGTCGTCGTCGTCGGCGCCGGCATCGCCGGTCTCACCGCCGCCCTCGAGCTGTGCGCGCGCGGCGCCAGCGTGCGGGTGTGGAGTCGGGACGACCCGAAGCACACCACGTCGGCGGTCGCCGGGGCGATCTGGTACCCGTTCCTCGCCGAACCGCGCGAACGCATCGTCGCGCTCGGTGAGGCGAGCCTGCGGCATCTGAAGGCGTTGGCGGCGGATCCGGCGACCGGCGTGCACCTGGAGCCGGTCGTCGAGGTGTTTCGCGGCCCGCCGGACCTGTGGTGGAGTTCGTCGGTGTCGCGCCCGCAGCTGCTGCCGCCGGACGACGTCCCGCTCGGCTACGACGCCGCGGTGCGCCTCGAGGTGCCGATCTGCGACGCACCGGTCTTCTTGGCGTGGTTGGTCGACCGACTCGCGGCGCGTGGTGTGCAGATCGAACGCCGCGAGCTGGCCTCGATCGAGCCGGCGTTCGCCGTCGCCGACACGGTCGTCAACTGCTCCGGCCTCGGCGCGCGGGAGCTGTGCGGCGACTCGTCGCTGTTCGCGGTGCGCGGCCAGGTGCTGGTCTGCGAGGACCTGCCGGTCGACGCGGCCTGGATCGACGACACCGGCGCGCGGCCGTCGTACTTCATCCCGCGTCGGGGCGAACTGATCGTCGGCGGCACCGCGCAGCATGACGATGCGCGGCTCGAGCCCGACGGCTTCGACACGGCGGCGATCCTCGCCGGCGTCGCGCACCGCCTGCCCGCGTTGGGGCCGCAGCACGTGCGCGCGGCCCGCGTCGGCATGCGGCCATGCCGGCCGAGTCTGCGGCTCGAGGCCGAGGACCTGCCGGGCGGGCGCCGTCTGGTGCACGACTATGGCCACGGTGGCTCCGGCTTCACGATCGCGCACGGCTGCGCCGAGGTCGTCGCCGACCTGGTGTTGGCGCCGCGCGAGTGACGCTCCCCTGCTTGCGGTCGCGGGTATGCAGGCGTGCCGATGTGGGGGCGCCCGGTTGACCACGCGCCGCGCGGCGGTCAAGGTGCGCGACGCCATGCGACCGCTTCGTCCGTTCCTCTCCGCCCTCGTCGGCATCGCCCTGTCGGGCAGCGCGCTCGCGCAGACCCCGGTCGTCACCTACTCCGGCGAGAACATGCGCCTGGCCTCGGCGGGCGTCGCCGCCGGCGCCGGCGGCAGCTGGAACCTGACGCTGCAGATGGCCAACGACAACGGCAACGGCTCGCTGCCCAGCACCTGGCGGCGTTGGTGGCACTGCCAGGTCGACGGTGTCACCGCTGGCGCGACCCTCAACTTCACCGTCACCAACGCCGGCTACGCGGACGTCATCCTGCCGGTGTGGTCGCTGTCCAGCGACGGCGTCCACTTCGGCGACTACACGCGCATGCCGACCAGCGCCGTGCCGCAGGTCGTCGGCGGCACGCAGCACCGCTTCTCGGTGGTGGTGCCCGCCGGCACCGTCGCGATGCGCGTCGCCAAGTACTTCCCGTACACCGTGACCCGCAAGAACGCGCTGCTGCTGGCGATGGCCGGCCACCCGCGCGTGCGCAGCATCACGACGATCGGCCTGTCGCAGCAGGGCCGCCAGATCCAGATGCTCGAGCTGACCGACCCGAGCGTGCCCGACTCGCAGAAGGAGCGCATCTGGATCCACTCCGGCGTGCACCCGGCGGAGACCACCGCCTACCTGACGATGCAGGGGCTGCTCGAGTGGCTGACCAGCGGCGACCCCTACGCCGAGCTGCTGCTCGACCACGCGATCGTCGACGTGGTGCCGATGCCCAACCCTGACGGCGTCTGGCTCGGCAACTACCGCGCGAACGCCAACTCGGTGGAGATCGAATCGCAGTGGAGCGCGCCGTACACGTCGACGCAGCCGGAGGTGGTCGCGCTGCGCACCAAGATCGAGTCGTTCATGGGCACGCCGCAGAATCCGGGGCTCAACCCGATCCGCGTGCTGCTCAACCTGCACAGCTCCCACGGTGTCGCGTTCCCGTTCCACTTCCAGCACACGTCCAACCCCTCGTGGTCGCCTGGCTGCACCAACTGCGGTGTCCTGCCGGTGGTCCATCAGGCCGAGGGGCTGTGGATCTCGAAGTTCGAGACGCGCAGCCAGTTCGTCGACATCGGCGCGACGCAGAGCAGCACGCTCGGCTCGCGGCCGTACGTCGAGTCGATGGCGCACGATCGTTGGACCTCGCAGAACGGCTGGCTGAACGCGCCGCACTTCCTGCCGCCGGTCATGGCGATCACGTTCGAGGGCACCTATGGCAAGGGCCCGGACGGCGTGACGTGGAACACCGAGGCCGACTACCTGCAGTGCGGCCACGAGATGGGCCTCGCGCTGCTCGACTACCTGGGCCTCGGGCTGACGGCGAGCACGTCCAGCTACGGCTCCTCGTGCGCGGCGACGACGCTCGCCTGCACGCTGGTCGTGCAGCCGGACGCCAGCCACGTCGCCAACCTCGCGATCACCAGCGGCGCGCCGTCCGGGTTCGCCGTGCTGGTGGTCGGCGGCCAGCAGGTGTCCGTGCCGCTGCCGGCGCCGTGGGCGAGCTGTCTGCTGCTGGTCAGCCCGGACGTGTCGCTGGGGCTGTCCCTCGACGGCGCGGGTGCGGCCAGCGTCGGCCTGCCGATGCCCGTGGTGCCCGGCTTGCACGCCTACCTGCAGGCGGTCGCGCTGGATCTCGCGCTCGACATCGACACCAGCAACGGCGTGATCGTGCAGAACGACTACTGATCGTCGCGGCGGCGCGCGCCGGCCGCTATCCTGCGCCGCGGTGAGCTACCGCGTCGAACTGCCGGTCTTCTCCGGTCCGATGGACCTGCTGCTGCACCTCGTGCGTCAGCAGGAGGTGGACATCCACGAGGTGTCGATCGCGCCGATCCTCGAGAACTACCTGCAGCACCTCGGCGTGCTGCAGCAGCTCGACCTGCACGACATCGGCGACTTCATCGTGATGGCGTCGACGTTGATGGAGATCAAGTCGCGCGAGCTGCTGCCCAACGAGTCGGTCGAGATCGAGGAGGAGCTCGACCCCAAGGACGACCTGATCCGCCGGCTGCTCGAATACAAGCGCTACCGCGACCTCGCCCGCGAGCTCGACGGGCGCGCCGACACCCGCGCCCGGCAGAGCAACCTGGTGCTGCCGCAGCCGCCGGGGCTGGCCAAGGCCGGCGACGAGGACCTGCTCGACATGGGCGAGCTCGGCATCTGGGACCTGACCAGCGCGTTCGCCAAGCTGCTCGACGAGATCGGCCAGCAGGCGTCGATGGAGATCAGCGTCGAGAAGCGCGACGTCGGCTTCTACACGCACAAGCTGCTCGACACGTTCCGCGAGAAGCGCGAGGTGCGGTTCTCGGAGGTGTTCGACAAGAGCGACGGCCGCTACGGCATGATCGGCACGCTGATCGCGCTGCTCGAGATGATGAAGCAGGGCTACCTGCGCGCGCACCAGGAGCAGTGCTTCGACGACATCGTGCTCGCCTACATCGGCAGCGAGGAGGTCACCGCCGACCTCGTGCTGGCCGGCATCACCGCCGACGAGCTGCGGCAGAAGGAGCGCCAGCAGCTGGTGCAGCAGGGCGAAGAAGAGGACGCCGACGACGACGGCAGCTTCCTCGAGGCGGCGCGGGCGATGGTGGCGGCGCCCGGCGACGACGTCGACGACGAGGACGACGAGCAGCCGGACGACGACGAAGGCTACGAAGAGGAGCTGTAGCTCCGCGTCCCGTCGGCCGGTCGCTCCGTCCCGGCCTGATGCACGACGGCGCGCGCAGGTGCGTCGATGGCACGGGGCCTTCGCCGCTTCCCCGCGGGCGTGGGCAGCGGCCTTCCGCCCGCGGGCGACCCAGCGGCTACTTTTGGGTTGGCGCGGTCCCAGGTCCGGCCACAATCGTCCGGCCGTTCGCGCGCCGGACGGCCCCAAGTCATGCCCGCCACCAAGAAGTCCCTGCTCGCCGGCATCTTCTGCCTCGGCCTGTCGATCATCCTGTTCGAGATCGCGCTCACCCGCGTGTTCGCGATCATGATGTGGCACCACTTCACCTACATGGTGATCTCGATCGGCCTGCTCGGCTTCGGCGCCTCGGGCAGCCTGCTGACGGCGACGCGCCTCGGTGAGCAAGAAGGCCGCGCCGAGCGCACGCTGGTGTGGACCAGCCTCGGCTACGGCGTCAGCGTCGTGCTGGCGTTCTGCTTCACGACGTTCGTGCGCATCGACAGCCTGGCGGTGTGGAAGGATCGGTCGCAGCTGATCGCGCTGCTGCTGATCTACCTGATCATCTTCGTGCCGTTCCTGCTCGGCGGCCTCGGCATCGGCCTGGCGCTGACGCGCTTCGTCAAGTCGGTCGACAAGCTCTACTTCTCCGACCTGGTCGGCTCGGCGCTCGGCGCGGCCGGCAGCGTGGTCTTGCTGAAGACCTTCGGCAGCACCGCGTCGGTGGCGGTCGCCGGCGCCGTCGGGCTGCTGGCGGCGTTCTGCTTCTCGTTCGTCGCGCCGCGGCGCTACCTCGTGCTCACCGTGCCCGGCCTCGCGCTCGCCGCCTGGTTCGTGATCGCGTTCACCGGCCTGGTGCCGTCGTGGAAGGTCGAGTGGAAGGTGCCCTACGCGGTCGGCAAGGAGGCGTTGGCGATCCCGTACGAGCTGATCGACAAGCTCTCCAGCGCGACCGCCGAGGTCGAGGTCGGACCCGACATCCCCTCCAGCGCGCCGATGATCGGCGGCGACATGGGCATGCTCGACGAGATCGCCATCCGCGCGCGCGGTGTCGGCCAGGACGGCGCCGCGCCGACGATGCTCTACGAGGGCGCGGCGGACCTGAGCAGGTTCCCGTTCCTCGACGACACCCAGGCGGCGTCGGCCTACATCGCGCACGAGGCGGCGGGTCGTTCCGACCTCGAGGCGATGGTGATCGGCGTCGGCGGCGGCGTCGACGTGCTGGTCGCGCTGGCCAACGGGGCGAAGCACGTCACCGCCGTCGAGCTCAACACGGCGATGATCGAGATGGTCACGGACCGCTACGCCGACTACCTCGGCGGGCTGTTCACGACCAGCCCGCTCGCCGGCAAGATCGACCTCGTCAACAGCGAAGGTCGCGCCTGGCTGCGCTCGCACGAGCAGAAGTACGACGTCATCCAGATGAGCGGCGTCGACTCGTACACCGCGCTGAGCGGCGGCGCCTACACGCTCTCGGAGAGCTACCTCTACACCGTCGAGGCGGTGCAGGACTTCTACGCGCACCTCAACGACGACGGCATCGTCTGCTACTCGCGCTTCATGCTGAAGGCGCCGTCGGCGCCGCGTGAGACGCTGCGCCTCGCCAACATCGCCGTCGAGGGGCTGCGCGCCGCCGGCGTGGCCGAGCCGCATCGGCACGTGTGCGTGATGCGCGGCGGCAAGGACTGGGCCTCGACGATGATCAAGCAGAGCCCGTGGACCGAGGTCGAGGTCGCGGCGCTGCGCAAGTTCGCCTTCGACGAGGCGTTCGTCGGACTGGTGTTCGATCCGCTGTTGCCGGTCGATGCCGAGATCGTGCCGCAGCCGGAGAACTTCGCGGCCTTGGTGTGGTCGGATCCGCTGCGCGCCCGCCTGCGCACCCTCGGCAAGACCGTGCCCGAGCAGCTGGACGCGATCCGCGCGTTCCTGGCCGGCGCGGCGAAGGTCGCCGCTGGCGCCGCGCCGACCAAGGAGCTGCTGCCGGCGGCGATGCGCGCGCTGCCCGCGGCGGACACGCTCGTGCAGCTGCTGCAGCAGCAGAAGCCGGACATCGAGTTCCAGTGGCAACACGTCCACCACACGATCGAGGACTTCCGCACCGCGCTGTGGAGCACCGGCGCCTCCAAGCAGGCGTTCTACGAGCGCTATCCGTTCGACGTGCGGCCGGCGACCGACGACTCGCCGTTCTTCTTCAACTTCTACAAGTGGTCGTCGCTGTTCCCCGGCAGCGACGCCGGCGAGCGCGACGTCAGCGCGTTCAACTACCACACCGAGTTCCCGATCGGGCACTACGTGCTGCTGGCCTCGATGCTGCAGATCCTGGTGCTGGCGGTGGCGATGATCTTCCTGCCGATCCGCAAGCTGGCGCGCGACGGAATGCGTCAGCCGGGCGCGCTGCGCGTGTTCCTCTACTTCGCCGCGCTCGGCCTCGGCTTCATGCTGATCGAGATCGCGCTGATGCAGAAGCTGGTGATCTTCCTCGGCCACCCGACCTACGCGCTGTCGGTCGTGCTGCTGAGCCTGCTCGCGTCGGCCGGCACCGGCTCGCTGCTGTCGGGCCGCATCGGCGTCGTCGGGCGCAAGCACCTGTGGCTGATCCTGCTCGGCATCCTCGCGGCGATCGCCGTCGACGTCGTCGCGGTCAATCGCCTGCTGCCGCTGCTGCTCGGCATGGAGCTGTGGCTGCGCATCACCGTCGTGGTCGCGCTGCTGGTGCCGACCGGCCTGCTGCTCGGCATGCCGTTCCCGACCGGCGTGCGGCTGACGCAGGAGCAGTGCCCGCAGCTGGTGCCGTGGGGCTGGGCGATCAACGCGTTCTTCAGCGTGTTCGGCTCGATCTTCTGCATCGTGCTGAGCATGCAGATCGGCTTCTCCAACGTGTTCTACGTCGCCGCCGGCGTCTACCTGGTCGGCATGGGGCTGATGGTGGTGCCGAAGCGCGACGGCGCCGCGAAGGCCGTCGAACCCGACGCGGCGGCGACCGTCGCCTCGTTGCCTCGCGGCGAGCTCGCGGTCGACGAGATCGACCTGTTCGACCTCGACGAGGGCAAGTGACGGTCGAACGCCTCGACGCCGCGGCGGTGCACGCGGCGCTCGCCGACCTGCCGGGCTGGTCGCGCGTCGGCGAAGAGCTGCGCGCCAGCTGGCGCTTCCGGTCGTTCGCGGCGGCCGTCGCGTTCACGGCCGCGCTCGCCGAGCTGGCCGAGGCGCAGCAGCATCACCCGGAGTGGCGCGTCGCCTATCGTCGGGTCGACGTCGCGACCACCACGCACGACGCCGGAGGATTGAGCCGGCGTGACGTCGAGCTGGCGCGCGCGGTCTCGGAGCTCGCGCGGCATGCCGACGCCGAACCCGCTTCGTAGCCCCGGAGACCGCAGCCTCGGGGTAGCCTGACGCGCCCGGCGGTCGCCGCCGGCTGCCCCCGTGACCGACAGGCCGAACACCGACTGGGACCTGGTCGAGGACCTCGTCTTCCAGTGCCTCGAACTGCGCACCCAGGGCGCTGACGCCGATGTCGCGGTCTCGGCGCTGCTCGGCGGGCACCCGCCGGGCGTGGCAGCGCAGGTGCGGCGGGTGCTCGCCGACGTCTCGCAGCTCGGCGAACGCCCGGCCGACGACGGGCCGGCGCTGCGCATCCCCGACCGCCTCGGGCCGTACGCGATCGGCGCGCGGCTGGGCCAAGGCGGCATGGGCGCGGTCTACGAAGGACGCGACGACGCGCTCGGCCGCACCGTCGCCGTCAAGGTGGTGCGGCCGGACCTGCTCGCGCTCGGCTCCGCGCGCGAGCGCTTCCGCCGTGAGGTCGAGGCGGTCGCGCGGCTCTCGCACCCCGGCATCGTGCCGGTCTACCAGGTCGGCGAGGACGGCGGCGTGCCGTGGTTCGCGATGGAGCTGGTGCGCGGCGGCTCACTGGCCGAACTGCTGCAGCGGCTGCGCGGCCGCGACCCGGCGACGCTGCGCGCCGGCGACGCGCGCCCGACCCGCGGTGACGACACCGCCTCGGACAGCGGCGTGTTCGAGGGCCGCTGGGAGCGGCTGTGCCTGCGCTGGACCAAGGAACTCGCCGACGCGCTGACCCACGCGCACGGTCGCTCGGTCTTGCACCGCGACGTCAAGCCGTCCAACGTCGTGCTCGACGCGACCGGCCACGCGCGGCTCTGTGACTTCGGTCTGGCGCGCGCCGACGACGGCCTCGAGCTGACCCGCAGCGGCGCCCTGCTCGGTTCGCTGCCCTACGTGCCGCCGGAGCAGCTGCGCGACGAGCCCGCCGAGCACGACGTGCGCGGCGACGTCTACTCGCTCGGCGTGACGCTCTACGAGATGCTGACGCTGCGCTCGCCGTTCCTCGCCGAACGGGAGGCCGCGACGCGACGCAACGTCGAAGGCGGCGTCTGTGCGCCGCTGCGGCAGCTCAACACTTCGGTGTCCCGCGACGTCGCCGCGATCGTCGCGGTGGCGATGGAGCGTGAGCCGACGCGGCGCTACCAGAGCATGGCCGAGTTCGCCGCCGACCTGCAGCGCGTGATCGACCGGCGCCCGATCGTCGCCCGGCCGCCCGGCGCCGCGGTGCGCCTGTGGCGGGCGGGGGAGCGTCACCCCGTCGGTGCGACGGTCGTCGTCGCGGCGTGCGTCACGTTCCTGGCGACCGCCGCGACCTACACCTTCGGCCTGCGCGACCAGCGCGACCGCGCGCTCGCGGCGCAGCACGAAGCGCAGCGGCTGCGCGAGATCGATCGCGTGCGCAGCTACCGCGCCGGCGTGCAGGCGGCGCAGCTGGCGCTGCAGAGCGGGCAGGTCGGCGCGGCGCTCCGGCAGCTCGACGGCTGCCCGGAAGAGCTGCGCGGCTTCGAGTGGTGGCACCTGCGTCGTCAACTCGACGAGTCGGTGCGGCGGCTGCAGGTCAGCGAGGCGTTCCTGCGGCGCGCTGCGGTCACCGCGCGCGGCGTGTTCACCGGCGGCGCCGACGGCGTCGTGCGGCGTGTGCACGGCGAGGGAGACGACCCGGCGGTCACCCCGCTCGGTGCGGCCACGACGGCCGTGCTCGTGCTCGACGCCAGCGCCGACGGTGCGCACGTGCTCAGCGGGCACCGCGACCACGTGGCGAGGTTGTGGAACGGCGAGACCGGAGCGCTGCGCGGAGAGTTCGGCTTCGACGAGGTCTACGGCGAGGTCGCCGTGCAGCCGCATCAGCGCGTGTGCTTCGCCGCGGCGATCGACGCGCCGCGGCAGCGCGCCTACGCCGCCAGCGCAGGCGGCGCGGTGCGGATCGTCGACCTGGCGAACGGCGCTCCCTCCGGCGGCTTCGTGTTGGCCGAGGTCCGCCGCGGCGTGTTCGCGATGGCGGTGTCGCCGGACGGCGCGACGCTGGCGTTCGCCCGCGACCACGACGTCGTGTTGACCAGCACCGAAGGCGTCGTGCGACGAGTGCTGCGCGGCCACCAGGGCTTCGTCTTCTCGCTCGAGTTCTCGGCCGACGGCGCGCAGCTGCTGACGGCCAGCCAGGACCGCACCGCGCGCGTGTTCGCGGTCGCCGACGGCGAGACGCTGACGATGTGCGTCGGCCACGACGGCGAAGTGCACCAGGCGGCGTTCGCGGGGGACGGCAGCATCTGGACGGTCGGCAACGACGCGACGCTGCGCCAGTGGGATCGCGCCGGGCGCGAACTGCAGCGCCGGCTCGGGCACGCGACGGCGGTCTACGGGGTCGCCGTCGAGTCGCGCGCCGACGACGGGGAGCGCATCGTCACGGCCGGCTGGGACGGCGCGCTGCGCTGGTGGGAGCCGGCCGCGGGGCGCGCGCGGCGCCGCGTCGCCGGCGCCGGCCGCACGCTGCGGCAGCCGCTGTTCGTGCACGACGACGGGGCGCGCGTGTCGCTGGCGGACGACCAGCACGGCGTGCGCACGTTCGCGACTTCGGGCGGGGAAGCTGTGGCCGCGTTGGTCGACGGCGCGGTGACCGCCGCGGCGGCGCGCGGCGACGACGTCGCGTTCGTGCGCGGCGGCGAGGTGCGAGTGCGGGGCCGCGAACAAGCGCTGGACGGTGCCGAAGACGCGATCCTGACGCTTTGCTGGCTCGACGACGGCGCGCTGGTCGGCGCCGAAGCGGGCGGCCACCTCGTGCGCTGGTCCGCAGGCGACCGGGCGCCGCGCCGCCTCGCCGCGCACGACGGCGAGGTGCACGGGCTGTGCGCGCTGCGCGGCGGGGAGTTCGTCAGCGCCGGCGCCGACGGTCGGGTGCTGCGCTGGTCGGGTGACGCAGCGTGCGAGCTGTGGGCAGGCGACGTCGCGTGGGACGCCGCGGCGCTGTCGGCGGACGAGGCGGTGTTGTTCGTCGGCGGCGTGCAGCGTGTCGCGGCGATCGAGCTCGCCAGCGGCGCGGTGCGCTGGCGACGCGACATGTCGGCGCGCATGCGCGGCGTGGCGCTGGCGTCGGACGGACGGCGCCTGCTGCTCGCCGGCACCGACCGCGTGCTGCACGTGCTCGACACCGCAGACGGCGAAGAGCTGCTCGGCCTGCCGGCCGACAACCTGCTGCAGTCGGTCGCGGTCGCCGGCGACGCCGTCGTCACCGCCACCGTGTACAGTGAAGTCGACTTCTGGTTCGGCCGATGACCCTGCCCCCCGACTCGTGTGACTCCGTGGTGCTCGCGCAGAGCGTCAGCGGCGGCGACCAGCAGGCGCTGGCGCTGCTGCTCGAGCGCTTCCTGCCGGAGCTGCGCGCGTTCATCCGGCTGCGCAGCGGGCCGAAGCTGCTGGCGCAGGAGTCGCCCGACGACCTGGTGCAGTCGGTCTGCCGCGAGGTGCTCGGTGACCTCGGCAGCTTCGACTACCGCTCGGAGCAGGCGTTCAAGAGCTGGCTGTTCCTCAGCGCGCTGCACAAGGTGCAGGACAAGGGGCGCTACTACGCCGCCGAGAAGCGCGACGCCGGGCGCGCCTGGGCCGTCGAGGATCCGGCGCTGCTCAGCGGCTACGTGTCGCTCTTGAGTCCGAGCCGCGTGGCGTCGGCGCGCGAGGACGTGGCGCGGCTCGAGGCGGTGTTCGACCAGCTGCCGGACGACTACCGCGAGGTCATCACGCTGCACCGGCTGCTCGGCCTCGACCACGAGCAGATCGCCGAGCGCATGGGCAAGACGCCGGGCGCCAGCCGCGTGCTGCTGCACCGGGCGCTCGCGCGGCTGGGGCGGCTGACGGCCGCGGCGGAGTCAGGGGAAGGGCCGTAAGGCCTTTCTAGAGCGGGTCTCGGGATTCGCGAAGCGCGTGTGTAACGGCCCCGGGAGGCGGTCGCTGTCCTCGGCAGACAAGAGGACAAGACCATGCACTACTCCCGCACTCCCCTTCCCCTGCTCCTTTCCCTCGGCTTCCTCGCTGCCTGCGGCGGCGGCGGTGGCGGCGGCGGCAACGTCGTCTCGCCGAGCGCGACGCTGTCGAGCCTGACCGCCGACCCGCTGACGGCGCCCGCCGATGGCGCGACCGAGATCCTGCTGACCGCGGTCGTGCGCGACACCGCGGGGCGCTCGCTGGGCGGCCAGGCGGTGCGCTTCGAAGCGACCGGCGCCGGCGCCGCCGGGGTCACGTTCGACGCCGCTGCCGTCACGGCCGGCGCCGACGGCATCGCGCTGTCGCGCATGCGCTCGACGACCGCGGGTGAAGTCAGGGTCGCGGCGGTGATCGCCCCGACCGGCGCCAACCTGCGCCTGACGCAGACGGTCACCGTGACCTTCACCGCGGTCACCGCGCCGGTCGTCGCCGGCCCGGCGCGCTTCGAGGACCTCGACGCGAACGGCGCCGCCAACGCCGGCGACCGCGTCGTCGTGCCGTTCTCCGTGCCGGTCGTCGTCAGCGGCGCCAGCGCGGCTGACTTCGTGCTGCCGGTCGACGGCGACACGTTCGGCGTCGGCGCCAGCGTGCAGGCGGGCCCGGACGCCGACGAGGTGACGATCGTGCTCGGCACCGACCCGCGGCTGCGCACGCGGGGGCGCTTCGACGCGGGCCGCACCGAGAGCAACGAGCCTTCGGGCGTCGACGTGCAGAACGGCGCCGGCATCGCGTCGCAGGCCGACGGCACGCCAGCGGCGGCGAGCGCCGTGGCCGACATCGCGCCGGCGCCGGTGCCGAACGGCGCGGTCGCGCTCGGCGGCGAGCACGCCGCGGTCGGCGACGTCGACGGCGACGGCGACCTGGACCTGCTGTTGGTCGGCGGCGGCGCGCTGCGCCCGCTCGTCAACACCGGCGGTTCGTTGAGCGCGGCCGCCGGGCCTTCGGGCAGCAGCGCTCGCGACGTCGCGATGGCCAACCTCAACCGCATCTCCGCCGACGAGGCCGTGACGGCGGAACCGACCGGCGCGCAGGTCTGGAACAACACGGCCGCGGGCGGCGCTGCGCCGGCGTTCACGGCGGCGGCGCTGATCCCGGCCGGTGACGCCCGTTCGGTGGCGATCGCCGACATCGATCGCGACGGCTTCCCGGACGTGCTCGTCGGCACCGCGACCGGCGTCGCGTTCGCGCAGCACCAGCGCAACCTCGGCAACTCGTTCGCGGTCGCGCAGACGCTGCCGTTCGGCGACGCGACCGTCGCGCTGGCGATCGTCGACGTCGACGGTGACGGCGACCCGGACGTGCTCGCCGCGCAGGGCGCGGGCGGCGTGTGGCTGCTGCGCAACGACGGCGGCCAGCTGGTCGCCGACGAGGCGTTCGCGCTCGACGGCGCGGTGTCGGTGGCCGGCGCCGACCTCGACGGCGACGGCCGCGTCGACGTGGTCGCGGCCGGCGACGCCACGGTGCGCGTCTTCCGGCGGCTCGCCGGCGGCACGGTCGCCGCGGACCTCGACGTCGTGGCGCAGCAGGTCGCGCTGCTCGACCTCGACGGGGACGCGTTCGCCGATCTGCAGCTGCGCACGGTCGACGGTCTGTCGTCGTTCGTCAACGATCGCACCGGCGGCTTCGAAGCGCTCGCCGCGGCGGCGCTGCCTGGCACGCAGGACCTGGTCGCGACGGACCTCGACGACGACGGCGACGACGAACTGCTGTTGCCGACCGCGACCTCGACCGCAGCGTTCTCCGGCAGCCTCGCCGGCACGCTCGGCGACTCGACGCTGGTGCCCGGCCAGGAGCTCGGCGCCGACGCGGTCGGCGCCCAAGAGCTCGCGGACCTCGACGGCGACGCCCG
This sequence comes from Planctomycetota bacterium, assembly GCA_020638735.1. Lineage (GTDB taxonomy): Bacteria > Planctomycetota > UBA1135 > UBA1135 > UBA2386. Next base: position 310,449 of record JACKHZ010000010.1, read on the forward strand.
CATCGACCGCGTCGTCGCGACCGCCGGTGGCGCGCAGGTCTGGTTCGGCAACGGCGACGGCACGTTCACGGTCGGCACGACCTTCGGCGGCAGCCAGCCGAGCGCGATCGCGATCGGCGATCTCGACGGCGACGGCGCGCCGGACTGCGTGCTCGGCTTCGACGGCAACGGCGTGGTGTTCTTGAACGACGGCGCTGGACAGTTCGCGGCCGACGCGACGTTCGCCGCCGGCTCTTCGGTGCGCTCGCTGGCGCTGACCGACTTCGAGCCGGACGGTGACCTCGACGTGTTCGTCGGCAACGACGGCCAGAACCAGCTGTTCGTCAACACGCCGGGCGCCGGCACGATCACGCTGACCGAGAACCAGGACGCGTTCCTCGGCCTCCTGCCCCAGGCGCAGGGCAACACGACCGTCGCCGTGATCGCCTGGGACTTCGATCGCGACGGCGACGAGGACCTGGTGCTGGTCAACGGCAACGAGCTGGTCGGCCCGGAGGACACCTACGTGCTGCGCCGCAGCGGGACCGGCTACACGTTGAACCTGACGCTGCCGTCGCAGCTGCTGCGCACCGCGGCGACGGTGGGTGACGCCGACGGCGACGGTCGCCTCGACCTCGCGATCGCGCAGCTGTCGCCGGCCGGCAACGCGTCGATCGTCTGGTTCCGCGGCCTCGCCACCAGCCTGTCGACGATCGGCACCAACGTCGCCACCGCCGGCCAGTTCTTCTCGCGCTCGCTGGTGCTCGCGGACCTCGACGGCGACCGCCGCGCCGACTTCGTGATCGGTGACGTCAGCGTCGCCAACCAGCCGCTGACGGTGCTGCGCCAGCAGGCTGACGGCAGCTTCGTGACCGCGCAGGCCGAGCCGACGACGCGCTGCGAACGCTTCGCCGCCGCCGACCTCGACCGCGACGGCGACCTCGACGTGGTCACCGCCGAGTCGACGGGGCCGTCGCGCGTGCTCGCCAACCGCTGAGCGCGGTCGGCGTCACATGCCCGCGGCCGTCTGCGGCTGGTGCCAGTCGAACGTGTACGGCCGCCAGACGCTGGCGCGGCTCATCGTGCCGAACTCCTCGCCGACCGTCAGCGCGCCGCTGATCGCGCTGATGTCGAGCGCGACGCCCTTGACGAAGCCGAACAGCGGGCCGCAGGCCACGCCGAGCGGGGCGGCGAAGATCGCGACGACCCAGGTGCTGGCGGCGTCGGGCCGCATCTTCTGCGTGCGCACGACCTCCTTCGGCAGGTCGACGAACCCGGTGATCGGCGACGTCAAGGTGCAGGTGATCGTCGAGCAGCCGGCCAACGCGAGCAGCGACAAGGACAGGCACGCGAGGCGGGCCGGACGGACGAGGGGGCGCAGGGTGGGGGAGTCGCTCATGAGCATGTCGAGGGGGTCGGGCGCGGGTGACGTGCCGTTCGCACGCGCCGCGAGCATAGCCACGCGGCCGGCTCCCGCGGCAGCGGCAGCCGGAGAAGCTGCGCCTCGTCGCGACCCGGCGGGCTGCGGCGCGCCGGCGTCAGGCCCCGGCTGCCAGCACGGCCGGCAGCTGCGCGACCAGCGCGCGCAGCGCCTTGCCGCGGTGACTGAGGCGGTCCTTGGTCCCGGCGTCGAGCGCGGCGAAGGTGCGGGTCGGGTCGCCGTCGAACTCGGTCGGCACGAAGATCGGATCGTAGCCGAAGCCGCCTTCGCCAGCCGGTGCGGTGAGCAGCGTGCCCGTGCAGCGCTGTTCGATGGCCGCCCGCACGCTGCCGTCCGGGCCGCAGACGCAGATGCTGCAGACGAAGTGCGCGGTGCGTCGCGGGGCCGGCACGTCGCGCAGTTCGTCGAGCAGGTGCAGCAGCCGCCCGCGGTCGTCGAGGCCTGGGCCGCCGTAACGCGCCGACAGCACGCCGGGGCGGCCGTCGAGCGCATCCACGCACAGGCCGCTGTCGTCGCCGAGCGCGACCGCGCCGGCCATCGTCGCCAGCAGCTCGGCCTTCTTGCGCGCGTTGCCGGCGAAGTCGGGTTGGTCCTCGACCGGCTCGAACGGCGCGCGCAGCTGGTCCGGCGTGCACAGCGTCACGCCGAGCGGCTCCAGCAGACGCAGCAGCTCGTTGCGCTTCTTCTGGTTGTTGGACGCGATCCAGAGCTCGGGCATCGGCGTGGCGCTTGCGCGGATCAGAGCCCCAGGGCCTTGCGCTGCAGCTCGTCGACCTGCACGCAGGCCTTCTGGCCGAGCGCGATCATCTGCTGGAACTGCTCGAGCGCGAACGGCTGCTTCTCGGCCGCGCCCTGCACCTCGATCAGCTTGCCGTTGCTGGCGCAGATGACGTTGAGGTCGGCGTCGGCGGAGCTGTCCTCCTGGTAGTCGAGGTCGATCAGCGGCTCGCCGTTGACGAGGCCGACCGAGATCGCCGCCACCATGCCGCGCAGCGGCCACTTCGGCAGCTGCTTCTGCTCCTCCATGTAGAGCAGCGCGTCGTAGAGCGCGACCACCGCGCCGTTGATCGCCGTCGTGCGCGTGCCGCCGTCGGCCTGCAGCACGTCGCAGTCGACCCACAGCGTGCACTCCGGCAGCATGGTCAGGTCGATCGCGCAGCGCAGCGCGCGGCCGACCAGGCGCTGGATCTCCTGCGTGCGGCCGTCCAGCGGGCGGCCGGTGCGGCCGTCGCGCGGCTTGCGCGGCTGCCCGGCGTTGGGCAGCATCGAGTACTCCGCGGTCAGCCAGCCGCCGTTGTGGCGGTTGTACATCCAGTTCGGCACCGAGTCCTGCACGCCCACCGTGCACAGCACCTTGGTGCGGCCGCACTCGGCCAGCACGGAGCCCGGCAGATCGGTGAACGAACGGGTGAACTTGATCGGGCGGAACGCGTCCGCCGCGCGGTTGTCTTTGCGGGCCAGGGTCGTCTCCTGTCGGGGTCTGGAGGGCCCCCCAACCTAACCCGCGGTCAGGATCGTGGCGAGCTTGCGGCGCAGTTCCTGGACCCCGAACGGCTTCTGCAGCCAGAACAGCCGCGGCCACGCCTCGCTGGGCGCCGCGGGCCGTTGCGTCACGAGGCAGATCTTCAGGGTCGGCGCGTGGGTGCGGATCGCCTCGGCGAGCGACGCGCCGTCCTCCAGCTGGTGCGGGTCGTCGACGATCAGCAGTTCGAAGCGGTCCGGCGTGGCCTGGAGGAACGTGTGCGCCGAGGCGCCGTCGGCGCAGGTGAACACGGCGCGGCCGCTCGCCTTCAGCTCGCGCGCCAGCACGGCGCGCAAGGATGGATCCGACTCGAGCACCAGCGCGCCGCCGTAGTCGTGCCGCTCCGTGTCGTCGGCGGTTCGTGAGTCGACGGCGGCGCCCGCGGGCGCGGCGAAGTCGGCGGCGACCGCCATCGGCAGCCGCACGACCGCGCGCGCCGACCGGCCCGGCAGGTGCGTCAGCGTCAGCTCGCCGCCATACGTCGTGATGAGATGGTTGGCCGCCTCGAGATCGAGCGTGAACAGGCTGTCGGCGAGCACTTCGCCGGCGCTGCGGTGCGGGTCGGTCACCCACTCCAGCATCATCTCGAGCTGCACCGACGGCACCTCGGTGGCGAACGAGCGCTCGACGACGAACGACAGGCGCGTCGCGCCGCGCTCGGCGCGCAGCAGCGCGCTGGCGAGGAACAGCAGCGCGTCGCGGACCGCGTCGGGGTGCGCGGCGAGCAGCGGCAGCGAGGACGGCGGGTCCCAGTGCAGTTCGAGCCCGAGCTGCATCTGCGGCAGTTCGTCGGCGAGGCCTGCGAGCAGCTCGCGCACGTCGGTGGTGCCGCTCTGCTGCGCGCGGCCGCGGCCGAACGCGACCAACTTGCCGTGCAGGCGGCGCAGGCGCGTCACCGACGCCAGCATCGCCTCCGCGGCGTCCGGCAGCTGCGTGCGGGTCGGCGCGGCCTCGATCAGGTGGTGCGCGCGCCCCTCGACGCCCGAGACCAGGCTGGCGAGCTCGTCGGCGAGCGACATCGCCATGCGCTGTGCGTCGGGCGGCACGACCGCCTGCACGCGCAGTTCGCGCGCGGCCTCGTGCTGGTCGCTCGCGAGCGGCGCAGGCGGCGGCGTCGCGGTCATCGTCGGCGGCGGGGCCGCCGGCGGGGTCGCCACCGCCACGCGGCGTCGCCAAGGCCGCAGCGCGACGGTGGCGAGCGCGAAGCCGACGACGGTCCAGAGCAGTTCGTTCACGGCGTGGCGGAGGGCGGAGAGGCGGAGCGGGCGGAGCCGCGCCACGCTAGCGAGACCCGCGGCCGCCGTCGAGTGGTCCTTCGCGGGCCGCGACGCGCGGGCGCGGTCAGCGGATTTCGCTTGCGACGCCGAACCGGAAGTCGTGCGTCAACGGTCGCTGGCACGCCGCGTCGGGCACCTCGACCAGCTCGTCGTCGACGCGCAGCGCGGCACACGAGCGCACCAGCGTGTCGGCGACGAAGCCGCCGCGATCGTTCCGGACCAGCTCGCGCACCGGCGTGCACCGGTGCTGCACGAGCTCGGGCGCGACGCCGAGCACGCGCGTGCGCAGCCGCCAGCCGATCGGGCCGATGCCGAGCGCGATCGAAACGCGCAGCGAGCGCTCCTCCGCCGCGCCGCGCAGCGTCAGCCGGCACGGCCAGCCGATCGGGCCGCGGCCGAGGCGGCCCTCGAGCACCAGCTCGGTGGCGTGCTTCGCCTCGCGCAGCGCCACCGGCTGCAGGAACTGCGCGGAGAACAGCCGGGCGCGTTCGTCCGGCGCGGCGACGAAGCCGTCGAGGTCGCCGTGGTCGCGGCGGGCCTCGAACCACAGGCAGTTCTCGCTGTGCGCCTCGTGCTCGCGATCGACGAACAGCAGGCCGCCCTTGCGGGTGAAGCGCGCGCGCGCGCCGCCCGACGCGATCAGCACGTCCTTGCGGCGGCGCAGCTGCTTGCCGGTGGTCAGCGCGCAGGTGTCGTCGTCGAGCGCGGCGAACGACGCCGGCGTCGACGCCGCGTCTGTTTCGCCGGCCAGCGCGATCGCCTCCTCGAGCCGCACCGCGAAGCCGCGCGCGACGCCGTCACGCACCGTGCCGGCCCACAGGTCGGGGTGCTCCTCCGGCGCCAGCGGGGCGAGGTGCTCGCGCGCCGCCGTCGCGCGCGCGGCGGCGCGCAGCGCGAGCCACTGCAGCTGCTTCTGGTCGATGCGGGCGTCGGCGCTGCCCGCGCCCGGCGCGGCGACGGTGGCCGCGTCGCGCGGCGGGACCGCACCCGGGGCCCCAGACGAACTCATCAGCTCGTGCAGGGTCGCCGCCAGGCGGTCTCGGTGCGAGTTCGGAGCGCCGGGCATCGCGCGATCTTGGCGCGCTCTTGCTCGTGTTGCCACAGCGTCGTGTTCGCTTTCAGCCCCGCGGCGCAACTGCCGATGAGAAGGCGTCATGAACCACGTCCGCATCCACGGCGACCCCTTCGGTGACGGTCCCTCGGCCGGGCAGCTGCGCAGCTTCCTGCGCGCGGCGGTGGCGGGAGGCCTGCGCTGCGGGCTGTCGCTGTCCGGCGTGCGGCGGCGCGCGCCGGCGCCGGGCGAGACGCGGGTGCCGCTGTCGGACGGCGTGCAGCAGTGGGAGGTGGGCACCAACCTGCCCCCGCCCGAGCTGGCGATGCTGGCGCGCGCTGCCGGCGAAGCGGTCGCGGCGACCGCGCCGGTGATGGTGTTCGGCGACGACCCGGACGTGGCGGCGCAGGTCGGCCTCGAGTGGCGCGACGCGTGCGCGGTGATCGTCGTCGGCGCATCGCAGACGGCGGCGGAGGTGGTCACGCGGGTGCGCGCCGAGCTGCGCTGGGCGGGCGCCGAGACGCCGGCCGGGGCGCTGCGCGAAGAGGAACTCCAGGGCTGGCTCGCGCTGCCGGCGCCGTCGACGGGCGGGCCGTTCGTGCACTGCGCCAGCGACGTGTTCGCCGGCGGCACGGACCTGCTGGTCGACGTCTGGGCCGAGCGCTTCGCCGCCGCGGGGCACGGGCTGCGCCTGGTGCTGCCGGGCGCCTCTGGCGACGTCGTGCAGGCGCTGCGCGAACGGGCCGTCGTGCACGGCGCGGCGCTCGAGGTGCTGGTCGAGGCGTTCGCGCCGCGCCACGTCGCCGACGCCGTCGGTGTGGTGCTGCCGTGTCGCCTCGGCAGCGAGCTGCAGCCGTTGGTTCAGGCGTTGGCCAGCGCGCGGCCGGTGATCGCGGCGCGGTTCGCGGCGACGGCGAGGGTGCTCGAAGGTCGCGGCGTCGCGCTGCCGATCGGCGGGCGCAACCTCGACGGCGACGCCGGCCGCGGCGCCTACTTCGCGCCCGATCCGCGGGCGATCGCCGCGGCGATGCGGCGGGTGGTCGAAGACCCTGCGTCGCCGTCGCTCGGCGCGCGCGGGCGTCGTCACGCCGTCGCCGAGTGTGTCGCAGCGCGGCCGGGCCGCCCGGCCGCCGCGTTGCCGGCGCTCGGCGACAAGCGGCCGACCGTCGTGCTCGAGGCGCCGCTGCTGGAGACTTCGTCGAGCGCCGAGCTGACGCTGGCGACGGCGGCTGCCCTGCATCGCCGCGGTGACGTCGACGTCCGCCTCGTGCCGACGGCGCCGTTCCGCCACGACCTCGGCTGGCTGCGCGGACGCGCCCCCGAGCTGGTGCCGCTGCTGTGTCGCAATCCCGGCCGGCCGGACCTGTGGCTGTCCGCGGGCTGGCCGGTGCGCGCGGCGCGCCCCGACTGTCGCACCTGGGCGCTGCGCGTGGACTGGGAGTACGGCGCGCTGCCGGTCGAGCTGGCGCCGCACGTCACGCAGGAGGCCGACGCGGTGGTGGTGCACAGCGAGCACGTCTATCGCACGCTGACCGCCGCCGGTCGATCGATGCACGGCATCCACGTCGTGCCGCACGGCGTCGACGCGGCGATGCACGAGGACGCGCCGCCGCACGCGGCGATCACGCAGTGGAAGGGCGACCGCCCGGCGGTGTTGTTCTGCGGCGGCATGATCTGGCGCAAGGGGTTCGACGTGTTCCTGCGCGCCGCGCTCGAGGCGCGCGCCGGCGGCGCCGACTTCGTCTGCGTCGTCAAGAGCATCGGCGCGGCGCAGCACTACGGCGGCCAGCACCTCGGCGCGCTCGCCGAACGCTTCCAGCGCACGCCCGGCGCGCCGCCGCTGCTGGTGATCGACGAAGAGCTGTCGCGCGCGCAGCTGGCGTCCGTCTTCGCGGCCTGCGACGTGCTGCTGCACCCGTATCGCGGCGAAGGCTTCTGCATGCCGGTGCTCGAGGCGCGCGCCTGCGGGCTGCCGGTGCTGGCGACCCGGGGCGGCTCGACGACGTCGTTGATGCACGGCCCCGGCGCGCTGGAGATCCCGAGCGCGCAGCGTCCGGTCGAGCTCGGCGGCGTGCACGTCTCCCAGCCGTGGGTCCTCGAGCCGGACGCCGCGCAGGCGGCTGCGCAGCTGCGCAGCGTGCTGCACGACCTGCCGGCGTGGCGCCGTGCCGGCCGGCGCACGGCGCCCGCGGTGCGGACCGCGTTCTCCTGGGACGCCGCCGCCGCCGAGCTCGTGCGGCTGGCGGGTCGGGGCGTCGCCGCGCGGCGCGTCGACACGCCGGATGGCGAGCCGGTGGTGACGATCGCGCCGCTGCCGCGCGTGGCCGTCGTACCGGGTTCTCTGGTCGGCACCTGAGGCCGCCGCGTCGCGGTGCTACGTTCGCAATCCGATGACCGTCGTGATGTTGGTGACGCTCGGCGTGCTCGCTGGTGCGCTGCTGCTGCTGCTCACGACGCGCATCGCGCCGGACGCGATCTTCCTCGCCGCGCTGACCATGCTGCTGGCGGCGCCGCTGCCGACGGAGCACGGCTGGCAGGTCGGCGCGCTGCCGCTGGCGCTCGCCGTGCAGGGCTTCGCCAATCCCGGTGTGCTGACGATCGCCGCGCTGTTCGTGGTCGTCACCGGGCTGCGCGACACCGGCGCGATCGACTGGCTGGCGGCCGCGATGCTCGGCCGACCGCGCAGCGAACGTGCCGCGCTGCTGCGCGTGATGTTGCCGGTGACGGCGCTCAGCGCCTTCCTCAACAACACGCCGGTCGTGGCGATGATGATCCCGGCGGTGCAGGACTGGTCGCGGCGCCTCGGCATCGCCGGGTCGCGACTGCTGATGCCGCTCAGCTACGCGGCGATCCTCGGCGGCACCTGCTCGCTGATCGGCACCAGCACCAACCTGGTCGTCGCCGGCCTGGTGCTGGCGAACGGCGGCACGGCGCCGCTCGGCATGTTCGAGATCACCTGGATCGGCCTGCCGGTGGCGGTGGTCTGCGGCGGATTCCTGCTGCTGTTCGGGCCGATGCTGCTGCCCGAACGCAAGGCGCAGGGGGGCGCGCTCACCGCGACGCACGAGTACACGCTGGAGCTGTTGGTGCCCGACGGCAGCCCGCTGGCGGGGCGCACGGTCGACGAGGCCGGTCTGCGCAACCTGCCGGGCGGGTTCCTGATCCAGATCGAGCGCGGCGACGAACTGTTCGCCGCGGTCGGCCCGGAGCACGTGCTGCGCGTCGGCGACCGCCTGCTGTTCGCCGGCGTGGTCGATTCGATCCGCGACCTGGTGAACACCCGCGGGCTGGTGATCGCCACCGACCAGGTGTTCAAGCTCGACTCGCCGCGGCATCGGCGGCGGCTGTTCGAAGCGGTGGTCGCGCCGTCGTCGGTGCTGGCCGGCCGCTCGGTGCGCGACGCCGGCTTCCGCAACCGCTACCACGGCGCGGTGATCGCCGTGGCGCGCAACGGCGAGCGCGTGAGCGGCAAGCTCGGCGACATCGAGCTGGCCGCCGGTGACCTGCTGCTGGTCGAGTCGGACGCCGGCTTCGATCAGCGCGCGGGCCGCATCCGCGACTTCCTGCTGGTGCGTTCGCTGGAGGACTCGACGCCGCGGCAGCACGCGCGCGCGCCGCTGGCCCTGGCGGTCCTGCTCGGCATGATCGCGCTGTCGGCGAGCGGTCTCTATCCGATGCTGGTCGCGGCGCTGCTCGCCGCGGCGGCGATGGTGGTGACGCGCTGCTGCACGCTGACCGACGCGCGCCGCAGCGTCGACTGGAGCATCCTGACGGTGATCGGCGCGTCGCTCGGTCTCGGCGCCGCGCTCGAGCACTCCGGCGCAGCGCGTCTGCTCGCCGAAGGTCTGATGTCGCTGTTCGGCGGCTCGCCGCACGCGCTGCTGGCGGCGGTGTTCGCCGCCACCGCGCTGTTGACGTCGGTCATCTCCAACACCGCCGCCGTCGCGTTGACCTTCTCGGTGGCGATGGCCGCGGCGCAGGGCGCCGGGCTCGACGCGCGGCCGTTCGTCATGGCCGTCGTCATGGGCGGTTCGGCGTGCTTCGCCACGCCGATCGGCTACCAGACCAACCTGATGGTCTACGGACCGGGCGGCTACCGCTTCGCCGACTTCCTGCGCGCGGGGATTCCGCTGACGCTCCTGGTAGGGTTCTGCACGGTGGTGCTGACGCCGCTGCTGTTCCCGTTCCATCCTGCCTGACCATGCTCGACTCCGCCGATCTCCAAGCCCGCCTCGAATTCGCGAAGCACATCGCGACTGCCGCCGGTCGCCGTCTCGCCGGCCTGCGCCGCAGCGAGCGCTGGGCCGAGCCGAAGATGCTCGGCGACGTCGGCGACCAGGCCGCGGACGGGTATCTGCAAGGCGCGCTGTTCGGTCGCTATCCGGACGACGCGGTGCTGTCCGAGGAGACCAAGGACGACTTGAATCGCACGGCGAACCGCGTCGCGTGGATCGTCGACCCGCTCGACGGGACCAAGGAGTACTCGACCGGGCGTCACGACTGGGCGGTCCACGTCGGCCTGTCGGTCGACCAGCAGCCGGTGCTGGGGGTGGTCGCGCTGCCGGCGATCGAGCGCGTGCTGGTCGGCGTCGCCGGGCGTCCGGTGATGCTCGAGGGCACGGGCGGCGACTGGCCGACGACCCTGGCCGCAGACCCCGGTGAGGGTGCGCCGCTGCGCCTGGTCGCCAGCCGCAGCCACACTCCGGACTGGATGCAGCGCTTCGCCGATGCCATCGGCGTGACCGAGCAGGTGCCGTGCGGCAGCGTCGGGTTCAAAGTGTCGATGCTGCTGTTCGGCAAGGCCGACATCTACGTGCACAAGATCGGCCTCAAGGAGTGGGACACCTGCGCGCCGGAGGCCGTGGCCCGCGCCGCCGGCTACGTCGTGTGCCGGTTCGACGGCGCCGAACACCGCTACAACCAGGCCAACGCGCGCAACGACGAGCTGGTCGTGTGCCGGCCGTGGCTGAAGGACCGCGTGCTGCAGATCCTGGGTGACGTCGGGGCGTGACCGTGGTGCAACCTGGAAGGCCGCCCCTGGATCCGTAACCTGCTCGACCCAAGCGGCCGGGTTGGCCGATCAGAGAACACGACATGGTCCTCGCTCGCACCGTCGACACCGCGGAGAAGGCGCCCGGCCCGAGCAAGCTGCTCGGCGGCCTGATCGGCTACCCCGGCCTCATCTGGCGCAACCGCTACATGGTGCAGAACTTCTTCCGACGCGAGTTGATGAGCCGGTTCCACGGCTCGTTCCTCGGCGCCTGGTGGATGTTGGTGCAGCCGCTGTTCCTGTTCGCGGTCTACTTCCTGGTCTTCGGCGTGCTCTACGGCGACTACAAGACCGGCGAAGGCCCCGACCCCCGTCAGGCGATCTACCTGTTCTCGGGCGTGATCGTCTTCCACTCGCTGATCGAGGCGACCAGCACCGCCTGCAACGTGGTGGTCGCCAACGGCAACCTGGTCAAGAAGGTGGCGTTCCCGTCGGAGGCGTTGCCGCTGCCGTCGTCGATGGTGTCGATCGTCGTCTACCTGATCGGAGCGGTGGTCTGCCTCGGCCTCGGGCTCGGCCTCGGCGCGCTCAGCATCGGCTGGGAGTTGCTGTATCTGCCGCTGGTGATCGTCGTGCAGTTCGCGCTGACGCTCGGCATGGGGCTGCTGTTGGCCAACGCCAACGTCTTCATCCGCGACGTCTCGCAGGTGTGGCGCATCGTCGGCCAGGCGTGGATGTTCGTCTCGCCGGTGTTCTGGTACCCGCAGATGCTGCTGCAGAAGTTCGAGAGCACACCGTGGGTGCCGCAGCTGATGTTCGCGATCAACCCGATGACACCGCTGTTGCAGTGTCACCGCATCGCGATGGGCGGCGAGCATCCCGACCAGGGCATCGTCGACTTCTGGGGCAACCTCGGCATCGCCGCGGCGTGGGCGCTCGGCTTCATGGTGCTCGGCTACACGTCCTTCGCCGCCAGCAAGCACAAGTACGCCGACGTCGTCTGAGCTCGTCGCCAGCGCCTACTTCGGCGCGGCGGCCTCGACGTCCCAGCGGTGCGCCTGCAGGAACAGGCCGAGGTCCTTGGTCCGGTTCTGCACGATCAGGTTGTCGTCGGCCGGGCGCTCGTGGAAGCGGTGCGCGCCGTTCTGGTCGAACAGCCAGATCGGCACCGTGAACTCGCCCGACAGCAGGCAGAGCTTGTCGAGGTGCAGGTTGACGTGGCCCTCGTCGAAGTCGAACACCAGGCCTTGGAACTGCGACGCGTGGGCGAAGCACAGCGTGCCGTCGCTGCGCATCGCGCCGACCGCCAGCGTCATGCGCTCGCGCTTCTTGCCGTTCTTGACGTGCACGCGCACGATCGCGTCGTCGCCGGGCGAGAAGACGTTGCGCGGTTGGCGGGTCTTTGCGTCGAGCAGCTTGGCGCTGATGATGCGCGGGTGGTCGTCGCCGGCCTCCTCCGGCAGCTCCGCGAACGGGTCCGGGTCGCCGCCCTCGGCGAGCTTGTTCTCGTAGGTCGCGTACTCGTTGGTCACCGTCACCGAGTCGGCGATCATCTGCACGTTGCCTTGGCGTAGCCAGATCGCGCGGTCGCACATCTGGCGCACGTCGTAGAGCGAGTGCGAGCAGAAGAACATCGACTTGCCCTGGCGCTTGTAGTCCCAGATCTTGTCGACGCACTTGCGGCGGAAGTTCATGTCGCCGACCGCGAGGATCTCGTCGATGATCAGCAGGTCGGGCTCGGTCGCCACCGCGACGCTGAAGCCGAGGCGCGCCTGCATGCCGGACGAGTAGGTGCGCACCGGCGCGTTGATGAAGTCGCCGAGCTCGCTGAAGTCGACGATCTCCTGGTACTTCTTCTGCGCCTCCTTGCGCGAGAAGCCCATCATCGCCGCGTTCATGAAGATGTTCTCCTTGCCGGTGAACGACACGTGGAAGCCGGCGCCGAGCTCGAGCAGGCTGGTGACGCGACCGCGCACCACGTAGCTGCCGCCGGTCGGGAAGGTCGTGCCGCTGAGGATCTTCAGCAGCGTCGACTTGCCGGCGCCGTTGGTCCCGACCAGGCCGACACACTCGCCGTGGGTGACCTCGAAGCTGGCGTCGCGCAGCGCGTGGATCGACTTGTAGCGCGGGCCCTTGCTCCAAGGCATCTTCTCGAGCAGCTGGTCGTACGGGTTCCCGTACAGCCGGTAGGTCTTGCTCAGGTTGCGCGCCTCGATGACGGGTTCCATGGCGGATCGGCTCAGGCGTTGGGCAGCAAGCCGCGCTTCTTCAGCTCGGCGAGCACCTTCTGGACGTTGTCGGCGAGGGATCCGGCGGCGGTGTCGAGCACGAGCTCGGCGCGCTTCGGCGCTTCGTAGGGCGCGTCGATGCCGGTGACGTTGGCGATCTCGCCGGCGCGGGCGCGGGCGTAGAGGCCGTCCTGGTCGCGCGCCTCGCAGGTCTCGAGCGGCGCGTCGCAGAACACCTCGAGGAAGTGCTCACCGCCGACGATCTGCCGGCACTGCTCGCGCTCGAAGTCGAGCGGCGAGACCAGCGCGACGATCGTGCTGATGCCCATCGCCTGGTTGAGCCGGGCCAGCTCGGCGGCGCGGCGCTGGTTCTCCCAGCGGTCGGCGCCGGAGAAGCCGAGGTCGCGGTTGAGGCCGAGGCGCAGGATCTCGCCGTCGAGCACCTGCACGAAGCGCTGCGCGTCGAACAGCTGCTTCTCCAGCTCGTAGGCGAGCGACGACTTGCCGGAGCGCGGCAGGCCGGTGATCCACAGCACGAACGGCTGTTGGCCGAGGCGCTGCTGGCGCGCCTCGGACGTCACCTGGCGCTTCGACTGCAGGCGCACGTTGCTGCCGGCGTCGTGGCTGTCGGCGCGGCGCCGCGTCGAGTCGTCGGCGATCTTGCGTTCGACGATCATGCCGGCGCCGACCGTCGCGTTGCTCATGCGGTCGATCAGGATGAACGCGCCGGTGCCCGGGTTCTTGGCGTAGGCATCGGCGGCGAGCGGTCGTGCACACTCGACCCGGATGCGGCCGACCTCGTTCATCTGCAGCTGCGCTGCCTCCTCGCGGTGCAGCGTGGCGACGTTGATGCGGTAGCGCAGGTCGGTGACGGTGGCGCTGGTCTGCGCCGTGGTCTGCTTGATCAGGTAGCTGCGGCCGGCCTGCATCGGCTGCTCGGCGAACCAGACGATCATCGCCTCGACCGAGTTGCCGAGCGGCGGCGCGTTGTTGGGCGCGACCAGCATGTCGCCGCGGCTGACGTCGATCTCGTCGGTCAGCGTCAGCGTGACCGCCATCGGCGCGAACGCCTGCTCGAGCTTGCCGTCGAAGGTCTCGATCGACTTGACGCGGCTCTTCTTTCCGGACGGCAGCGCCGCGACCTCGTCGCCGACCTTGACCACGCCCGAGGCGATGGTGCCGGCGAAGCCGCGGAAGTCGAGGTTGGGCCGCAGCACGTACTGCACCGGGAAGCGCAGGTCGACCAGGTTGCGGTCGCTGGCGACGTGCACCGTCTCCAGGTGGTCGAGCAGCGGCGAGCCCTGGAACCACGGCATGTTGGCGCTGCGCTCGACGACGTTCTCGCCGCGCAGCGCCGACATCGGGATGAAGTGGATGTCGCGCACCTGCAGGCGCGCCGCGAACTCGCGGTAGGCGTCGCGGATCTCCTCGAAGCGCTGCTCGCTGTAGTCCACGAGGTCCATCTTGTTCACCGCGATCACGAAGTGCTGGATGCCCAGCAGCGAGCAGATGAACGAGTGGCGGTGGGTCTGCTCGAGCACGCCGAGGCGGGCGTCGATCAGGATGATGGCGAGGTCGCAGTTCGACGCGCCGGTCGCCATGTTGCGCGTGTACTGCACGTGCCCCGGGCAGTCGGCGATGATGAACTTGCGCCGGTCGGTGGCGAAGTAGCGGTGGGCGACGTCGATCGTGATGCCCTGCTCGCGTTCGGCCTGCAGGCCGTCGACGAGCAGCGCGAAGTCGATCTCCTCACCGGTGGTGCCGAAGCGTGCCGTGGCCTTCTTGGCCGCCGACAGCACGTCGTCGTGCACCTGCTCCGAGTCGTGCAGCAGGCGACCGATCAGCGTCGACTTGCCGTCGTCGACGCTGCCGCAGGTCAAGAGCCGCAGCATCTCGCGGTCGCCGTACTTCTCGAGGTACTTCTCGATGCCGAGCTGGTCGAGTTGGGTGGAGTAGCTCATCAGAAGTAGCCCTCGCGCTTCTTGTCCTCCATCGAGCCGCCCTCGTCGTAGTCGATCACGCGTCCCTGCCGCTCGGAGTCGCGGCTGCGCAGCATCTCCTCGATGATCTTCGGCAGCGTGTCGGCCTCCGACTCGATCGCGCCGGTCAGCGGGTAGCAGCCGAGCGTGCGGAAGCGGACCTTGCGCATCTCCGGCTTCTCACCGGGCTCGAGCGGCATGCGCTCGTCGTCGACCATGATCCAGGTGCCGTTGCGCTTCACCACCGGACGTTCCTTGGCGAAGTAGAGGGGAACCATCGGCAGGTTCTCCTTGTGCACGTAGAGCCAGACGTCGAGCTCGGTCCAGTTGCTGAGCGGGAAGACGCGGATCGACTCGCCCTTCTTGACCTCGCAGTTGAACAGGTTCCACAGCTCGGGCCGCTGGTTCTTCGGGTCCCACTGGTGGAACTTGTCGCGGAAGCTGAACACGCGCTCCTTGGCGCGGCTCTTCTCCTCGTCGCGACGCGCGCCGCCGAAGGCCGCGTCGTATTGGCCCGCGTTGAGCGCCTGCTTCAACGCCTCGGTCTTCATCACGTGCGTGTGACGCTGCGTGCCGTGCGTGAACGGGTTGACGCCCTGCGCGACACCCTCCTGGTTGATCCACTCGACGAAGTCGAGGTCGAGCTCCTTCACCAGCTGGTCGCGGAACGTGATCATCTCGCGGAACTTCCACGTCGTGTTCACGTGCAGGATCTTGAACGGGATCCTGGCCGGCGCGAACGCCTTCTGCGCGAGCCGCAGCATCACGCCGGAGTCCTTGCCGATCGAGTAGAGCATCACCGGTCGCTCGAACTCCGAGGCGACCTCACGGATGATGTGGATGCTCTCCTGCTCCAGCTGCTGGAGATGGCTGAGCGCGTAGTTGGTCATGATTTGCTGGCGGGCGGTTGGAGCAGCCCGCGGGATTCGAGCAGTTGCTGCACCCGGGCGGCGCAGTCGTCGAGCGACAGCTCGCCGGTCGGCAGGCGCAGGTCGGGATCGGTCGGCGGCTCGTAGGGCGAGCTGATGCCGGTGAACTCCGGGATCTCGCCCTTGCGCGCCTTCTGGTAGAGGCCCTTCGGGTCGCGCTGCTCACAGACGGCGAGCGGCGCATCGACGAACACCTCGAGGAAGTCCTGGCCGACGGCGTCGCGCACCTGCTGGCGGTCCTTGCGGAACGGCGAGATGAACGCGGTCAGCACGATCGCGCCGGCGTCGGCGAGCAGCGCGGCGACATGGCCGATGCGGCGGATGTTCTCGGTCCGGTCACGGTCGGAGAAGCCGAGGTCGGCGCACAGCCCGTGGCGCACGTTGTCGCCGTCGAGCACGTAGACGAGCCGGCCGGCGGCGGTCAGGCGTTCTTCCGCGCGGCGCGAGACGGTCGACTTGCCGGAGCCGGACAGGCCGGTGAACCAGACGACGCAGCCCTTCTGGCCGAGCAGGCGCTCCCGGTCCTGGCGGGAGATCACGCCTTCGTGGCGGCGGATGTTGGGCGGAGGAGTGGGCATCGGCGGGCGGTCCAGGGCGGAAACTCGGCGAACAAGCGTCAGTACGGCGGCACGGTCTGTCAAAGGCCAAACCGGGTCTTGCGTGACGCTGCACGGGCGGCTGGCTCGGGCTTTCCCCTGACCGGGATCGGCCGGCGCGAGGACGCCGCTGGACCGCGCGGCGCACGCGCCTTGGCACCGAGGATTGCGGCTGGCGTGAGGCGGAGTCGCCGGCCCACGCGGGGTGCCGGCGGCTCGGCGCGGCGGAGCGGGCCGTCGGGCGACGTCCGGCTACGCCGGCACGGCGACGAAGAACCCGAACCACCCCTTCTGGTCCGTCCACATGCCGACCTGCCGCAGACCCGCGCGTTCGAGCAGGGCCCGGAAGCCGTCGGGCGTGTACTTGTAGGAGTTCTCGGTGTGGATGCGCTCGCCCTGGGCGAACGCGCGTTCGCCGCCCGGCCAGCGCACGGTCAGCGAGCGTTCGGCCTCGAGGTGCATCTCGATGCGGCCGTGCTGCTCGTCGTAGCGCGCGACGTGCCGCCAGTCGGCGGGGGCGAAGTCGGTGCCGGCCAGCGCGTTGACGTGGCGCAGGATGTTGCGGTTGAACGCCGCCGTGACGCCGAGCCCGTCGTCGTAGGCGCGCACCAGCACCCGGCGGTCCTTCTGCAGATCCGCGCCGATCCACAGCGCGCCGTGCCCGTCCATGCGTTCGCGCACGCGGCGCAGGAACGCGACCGCCTCGTCGGGGGCGAAGTTGCCGATCGACGAGCCCGGATAGAAGAACAGCCGGCGCTCGCCACCGACCGCCGCCGGCAGCTCCAGGCTCGACGAGAAGTCGGTGCCGACGCCGAGCATGGTGATCGCCGGGTGCTCGAGCTGCAGCCGGGTCAGCGCCGTGCGCAGGAAGTCGACCGAGATGTCCACGGCGACGTACTGGCGCGGCCGCACCATCGGGAACAGGCGCGGCGCCTTCTCGCAGCTGCCGGCGCCGAGGTCGATCAGCGTGCAGCCCTGCACCGGCACCGCCGCCGCGATCGCCGGCAGGTGCTCGGCCAGCAGGGCCGCCTCGGTGCGGGTCGGGTAGTACTCCGGCAGCGCTGTGATCGCGTCGAACAGCCGGGATCCGAGCTCGTCGTAGAGGAAGCGGGCCGGGATCTGCGCGCGCCCGGCGGCGAGGCCCCGCCGCAGGGCGGGCGCGACGTCGCCCGCGTCGGGCAGCGCCGCCTGCACGAATCGGGGGGAACCCGCCCCGCGGGCCGGCGGATCGCCGGCGCGGAGCCCCTGCATCTCGGCATGCGTCACCGCGGCGAGCATAGCGAACCGGTCGCGAGGCACAGGCGTGCGCCGCGATTCCTCACATTCCTCCGCGGGGCCCGCGCCGGGCGTCGGCATTCCCGACAACCGGCCCGGAGCGGGATCCGGGCTGTCGCCGAAACATCCGTCTCAAGGCGGGGACCGTCGCGCGCCGATGCTTGAGCAGCGATTCCGGAATCGCAGGCGAATCATGATCGACTTCGATGGCGAGACGGCGTTCACCCGCCACACGCTCGACGCGCTCAGCGCGCGCACCCGGGCCACGATCCACAACATCGCGAACCAGAACGTGGACGGCTTCAAGCGCATGGAGGTGCGCTTCGAGGACCTGCTGCGCGATGCCGCCGAGAAGGGCGCCGACGAGTCCCGGGTGCAGCCGGTGATGCAGCGCGACGCGTCCGGGCCGCCGGGCGTCAACAACGTCGTGCTGATGGACGAGCTCGCCCTCTTGGGCAAGACCTCGCTGATGCACGACTACATGACCCGCCGCGCCGGTTCGTACTTCAACCAGCTCAACAAGGCCATCTTCGGCAGGTGATCCAGATGCAGGACCCGATGGGAGGAGTGTTCCGCGGCTTCGACATCGCCGCGACCGGACTGCGCGCCGAGCTGCAGCGTTCGGAGGTCGTCGCCTCGAACCTCAGCAACATGCACCGCACCGGCAACGCCCAGAAGACGCCGTACCGCCGCCAGGTGCTGGTGTTCGAGGAGCTGCTCGACCAGGCCTCGAAGGGCGCGGCCGCCGGCGCGCGCAGCGCCCCGGGCGCCGCGGGCGTGCAGGTGGCCAAGGTCGTCGAGGACAAGACCCCGTTCCCCGTCTTCTACCAGCCCGGACACCCGGACGCGGACGCCACCGGGCAGGTGCTCGGCAGCAACGTGGACCTGTTCCAGGAGCTGGTCGACATGTCCACCATCGAGCGCAGCTTCGACGCCAACCTGACGGCGCTGCGCACCTACCGCAGCATGTTGCAGAACACGCTGCAGCACCTGGGTAGCTAGGAGACAGCGCCATGAGCGGCTTCGACCTGCCACCGATCACCGGCTTCGACACGCGGTTCCGCCAGAACCCGCTGACGCAGCTCCTGCCGCAGGAGCTGCTGCAGGGGCCCGAAGGACTGGCGGGGCCGCAGGATCCGCTGAAGATCCCGACCCCCGGCGAACGCGCGATCCGGCCCGGCGAGGTCGGGCAGGCGAAGCCGTTCTCGGGCGTGCTGGCCGACTCGCTCGACCAGGTCGCGGCGCTGCGCGCCGACGCGCGCGACAAGGTGCGCGGCATGGTGCTCGGCGAGGACGTCGAGCTGCACGACGTGATGATCGCCGGCAGCAAGAGTGAGGTCGCGTTCAACCTGTTGCTCGAGGTGCGCAACAAGATGGTGGACGCGTGGGAGAAGTTGTCGAGGTCTTCGGGCTGATCCGCCGAGCTGAAACATGAGAACCTTCCTCAACGAGTTCACGACGCAACTGCGCGGCATCTGGGCGCGCCTCGAAGGGCCGCAGCGCCTCGTCGTCTCGGCGGTGTTGCTGGCGACCGTGGTCGGCCTCGGCGCGATCGTCTGGTTCGCCGGGCGCCCGAGCTACGAGACCGTGGTCACGGTGCGCACCGCGGCGGACGTCGCCCGCGTGCAGTCGGCGCTGCAGTCGGCCGGCATCTCGTGGGTGCCGGACGACACCGGCTACGGCTTCATGGTCGAGCGCTCCAAGGTCGCCGCGGCGCGCAGCGCGATCGCCAGCGACGGCGTGCTCGGTCCGCAGACGCCCGACATCGGCGGCACCGGCAGCCTGATCGAGGACGCCGCGACCAAGGCCTGGCGGCTCGACGCGGCGTCGCGCAACGAGGCGGCGGCGGCGATCCAGCGGCTCGAGGGCGTGCTGTCGGTGACGGTCACGGCCAGCAGGCCGCGCCGCACGGTGGCGTTCCGCGACAGCCAGAACGACCAGAAGGCGTCGGCCTCGGTGCTGCTGCGGCTGGCGCCCGGGGCCGCGTTCGAGACCCTCGCGGACAGCGCGGCGTCGATCGCGGCCTCGACGCTGATGGTGCCGAAGGAGAACATCGACGTCGTCAACGCGGCCACCGGCCGGCGCTGGAACTACAACCCCGACCGCGCGACCGGCGCCGGCAGCAACGAGTTCCTCGAGCTGCAGCGCCGCATGAGCGACGAGCGCACGCAGCTCGCGCAGGAGCGCCTCGACCAGATGTGGCCGGGGAAGATCGCCGTGCAGGTCAACGTCGAGCTCGACCCGTCGTGGGAGGTGCGCAGCGAGAAGGTGCTGCCGACCGAGGCGATCGTGCGCTCGGAGGACGTCACCAAGGACTCGACCGACACGCCCGGCAGCGGCGACAACGCCGGCGCGGCGAAGAGCAAGAACGAGGTCCGCAACGTCCAGTACGTGACCGAGATCGGCGAGCGCCGCGTCGGCAAGATGATGCAGGACATCCGGCGCATGACGGTGGCGGTCATGTACGACACCGAGCTGGCGTCGCAGGTCAACGCCGAGGACCTGAAGAGGACCGTCAAGGCGATCGTCTGCTGGGACCCGGACCGCGACAGCGAGGACGGCTTCAGCATGATGACCGGCACGTTCGCGCCGATCGAGGTGCCGGAGATCGTCAGCGAAGGGCCGTCGATGAGCGACACCATCGCCCGCTGGGCGCCGACCGTCGGTCAGGTGCTCGGCGTACTGGTGGTGGTGATGTTCCTGCGCGGCCTGTTCAAGCGCTCGTCGCGCGCGCCGTCGTCGGCGGCCGCGGCCGCCGCGGCGCCGGTCGAGGTGCCGGAGGAACAGCTGGCGCCGGAGGAGCAGCAGCGGCGCATGCGGCGCGAGATCGAGCGCTCGATCGCGCAGGACCCGGCGGCGCTGGCGAAGATGCTCGAGGCGTGGCTGATGGAGCAGAAGGCGTGAGCGAGGCCCGATCGTGAGCGACGTCAAGAACCTCGGCACCGACAAGGTGCTGGCGATGCTGCTGCTGTCGATCGACCAGGAGCTCGCTGCCAAGGTGTTGCGCCACTTCACCGACGACACGGTGGACAAGGTGACGCGCGCCATGCAGGAGCTGCAGGAGATGGCGATCGACCGCGAGACGGTGCGCAGCGTCTACCAGGTCGCCGTGCAGCGCATGCGCCAGGGCGGCATGGCGCTCGGCGACGTCGGCGGGCTGATGCAGAACGTGCTGGCCAAGGCGTTCGGCAACGAGCGCAGCGGCGACGTCGCGCGGCGCGCCAACAGCGACATCCTGGCGAAGCGGCCGTTCGCGATGTTCGAGGCGTTGACCGCCGAGGACCTCGCCAACCTGCTGACCGAGGAGCACCCGCAGATCTCGGCGGTGTTCATCGCCCACCTCGACCGCAAGAAGGGCGGCGAGGTGCTGAAGTACCTCGACGAGGACGCGCGCGCCGACCTGGTGCACCGCGTCGCGACGCTCGACCGCACGCCGGCCGACGTCGTGCAGCGGGTGCTCGAGGTGATGCGCAAGAAGGTCAAGGACCTCGGCCTGACGACGCTGCGCAGCGAGCCCAAGGCCTGGGTCAAGGCGGCGGCGTCGCTGCTCAACAACCTCGGCGGCGGCGACAAGGCGGTGCTGGAGAAGATCGAGTCGACCGACGCCGACATCGCCGTCGCGATCCGCGAGGAGATGTTCACGTTCGACGACATCCAGAAGCTCGACAAGAAGTCGATGCAGAAGATCCTCGCCGCGGTCGACTCGCGGCAGCTGGCGGTGTCGCTGAAGGCGGCGATCCCGCCGGTCGAGCAGTCGATCCTCGGCAACCTGTCGAAGCGCGCCTCCGACATGGTCATCGAGGAGCGCGACAACCTCGGTCCGACGCCGCTCAGCGACGTGCTGGCGGCGCAGAACGAGATCCTCAAGCTGATCCGCGACCTGATGGACAAGGGCGACATCAAGGCGGGCGGCGCGGCCGAACAGATGGTGTGAGGCGAACATGACCTCGATGAGCTCGGTCCCCGTCTCCGCGCGCCTCGTCGGCCTGCGGCTGCACACGCGACGCGGTCCCGGCGGCGTGCCCGAGGCGCCGCGTGCCCGCGCGCTGCTCGACCTCAAGCGGCGCAACGAGCAGCGCGTCGCCGACGAGCAGGCGCTGCGCCAGTTGGTCGCGGCGGCGAAGACCCAGGTGGCGTCGATCCCGGGCCAGGTCCGCGGGCGCACCGACGAGGTCGCCGCGCTGGCCGTCGAGCTCGGTCTGCAGATCGCGCGAGAGCTGGTCGGCGCGGCGCTCGACAAGGGCCTGCTCGATCCGACGCCGACGGTCGCGCGCTGCCTCGCCGACTGCGTGCACGGCAGCGATCGCGGCGACCTGACCGTGCGCCTCAACCCGGCGGACGCCGAGGCGGTGCAGAACGCCATCGCCGCGCAGCCGGAGCTGGCCGAGGAGGCGGCGGCGGCGCGCTTCGTCGCCGACGCGAGCGTGCCCCGCGGCGGCGTGCGCGCCGAGACCGGCGCCGGCCGGCTGCGCTACGACCCGATGGACGTGCTGACCCGCATCTGCGACGAGGTCCGCCGCGAGGCGTCGACGTGACGCTGCCCGCCAGTCTGCAGCGCGCCGTCGACGCGGCGCGTTCGCACAACCGCCCGCGCGCCGAGGGCAAGGTGCGCGCGATCCGCGGCATCGCCATCCACGTGCAGGGCCTCGCCGCCGCGATCGGCGACACCTGCACGATCGCCGCCGAGGGCGGCCGCCTGCGCATCCCGGCCGAGGTGGTCGGCTTCGACGGCGACGACGCGGTGGTGATGGCGCTCGGCGACGCGCACCGCGTGGCGCCGTGGGACCGCGTGCAGAACGAACACCTGCCGCTCAGCGTGCCGGTCGGCGCCGGCCTGCTCGGCCGCGTCGTCGACGCGCTCGGCCGCCCGCTCGACGGCGGCCCCGACATCGTCGGCAAGCTGCGTTCGCTGACCGGCGACGCGCCGTCGCCGCTGTCGCGCGCGCCGATCGACCGGCCGATCGAGACCGGCGTGTCGGCGATCGACGGCATGCTGACCTGCGGCAAGGGTCAGCGCATCGGCATCTTCGCCGGCTCCGGCGTCGGCAAGTCGACGCTGATGGGGCAGATCGCGCGCAGCGCGGCCGGCCAGGTCAACGTCATCGCGCTGATCGGCGAGCGCGGCCGCGAGGTCGGCGAGTTCGTCACCGAGGCGCTCGGCGCGGAAGGCCTGCAGAAGAGCGTGGTGGTGGCGTGCACCAGCGACGCCGCGCCGATGTTGCGCATGAAGGCGCCGCTGACCGCCGTGACCATCGCCGAGGCGTTCCGCGAGGCGGGCGCCGACGTGCTGTTCATGATGGACTCGGTGACGCGCTACGCGATGGCGGTGCGCGAGGTCGGCCTCGCCGCCGGCGAGCCGCCGACGCTGCGCGGCTATCCGCCGAGCCTGTTCGCGTCGCTGCCGCGGCTGGTCGAGCGCCTCGGCTCCGACGGCGTCGGCACCATCACCGGCATGTTCACCGTGCTGGTCGACGGCGACGACATGAACGAGCCGGTCGCCGACGCGCTGCGCGGCTACCTCGACGGCCACATCGTGCTCAGCCGGCGCATCGCCGAGCGCGGTCGCTTCCCGGCGATCGACGTGCTGGGCTCGATCAGCCGTCTGATGCCGAAGGTCACCGACCCCGACCACCGCCGTCGCGCGCAGCGGGTGCGCGAGCTGCTGGCGCACTACGAGGAGAACCGCGACCTGGTGTCGGTCGGCGCCTACCGCAAGGGCGCCGACGCGCTGCTCGACCAGGCCCTGCAGCGCATCGGCGCGATCGAGCAGTTCCTGCACCACGGCACCTCGACCCGCCCGGCCGCCGAGACCAAGGCGCTGCTGCAGCAGGTCGCCGGGCTGTGACGGACCGGCGCGCGCGTCCGGTGCGAACGGACGCCTGTCGCGGTTCGGGACGGGCGCGCGGGACCGGCCATTTGCGCGACATCGGCTAACGATCCGCCCGTGCCACGGCCGATAGCGCCGCCATGCGACGCTTCCGCTTCCGCCTGCAGTCCGTGCTGCGCCTGCGCTCGCAGCTCGAGCGCAGCGCGCGCACCGAGCTGGCCGCGGCGATGGCCGACGTCAACGCGCTGGACCAGCAGCTGCTGGCTGCCGGGCAGGGCGTGCGCGAATGCGCCGAGCACGCGGTGCGCGGCGACGCGGTCGGGCAGCTCGCGCGGCAGCTCGAGCTCGGCCTGCGCCGGCACCAGTGGCGGCTGCAGAAGAAGCGCAAGGACGCCGAGCGGCACCTCGACTCGGTGCGCGTCGACTACGCGGCGAAGGCGCGGGAGAAGCGCACCGTCGAGCGGCTGCGCGAAGAAGAACACGACGCCTGGCGCCGCGACGTGCAGCGGCAGGAGCAGGCGGAGTTGGACGAAACGGCGCTGTTGACCGCCCCGCAGCGGGCGCAGCAGCGCGAAGGAGGAGCGTGATGGGCGGGATCATCGTCAAGGTGGCGGTCGGCTTGTTGTTGTTCGTCGGTGCGTTGGTCGGCGGGCTCGCCGCGACCGGCCGCCTCAACCACGAGGGCACGGCCAACATCCCGTTGCTCAACTCGCTGTTCCCCGAGCCGCCGGCCGCGCCCGAGGGTGAGGGCGGCGAACACGGCGCGGTGGACGCGACCATGCACGCGGCGCCGGGCGGCGAGACCGCGGCGGTCGGCATGCACGGCGAGGCCGGCGTCAGCGAGGCGAGCCTCGGCGGCGGCCAGGAACCGAAGAGGCCGAACCGCTCCAAGACCGGTCGTTCGCTGCACGAGCCCGAGAAGGCCGAGGGCGGCGGGCACGGCGGCGGCGCGGCGGAGGGCGGCCACGGCGGCGGCGAGGCGGAGCACGGCGGCGGCGAGGCCGACCACGGCAGCGACGCCGGCCACGAGGACGCCGGGCACGCCGACGGCGGTCACGCGGACGCCGGCCATGGCGGCGGCCACGGCGAACCGCAGTCGCCCGCCAAGGACTTCGACCACATGCAGGTCGTGCTGCAGAGCCAGGGCAAGACCGGCTACTCGCCGGGCGCGTACTTCACCTTCGAGGGCATGCCGGCCGGTCTGACGCCGGAGCAGCTCAACGACGCGTGGCAGCGGGTGCAGGGCATCGTCGCCGAGATGGACCGCCGCAAGGCCGCGCTCGACCAGCGCGAGAAGGAGCTGACGGACCTCGCCGACGACATCAACCGCCGGCAGAAGGACCTCGGCACCGAGCGGCTCGAGGTCGAGCAGATGCAGAACCAGCTCGACGCCAAGATCCGCGACTTCGAGAAGACCGTGAAGCTGGTGCGCAACGAGGAGATGCCGCTGCTGAAGCGCAACGCCGAGACGATCGCCAGCCTCGAGGTCGCCAAGGCGACCGAGCTGATCCAGCAGCAGTGGGCGACCGAACGCGGTCAGGACGAGGTGGTCAAGCTGCTCGAGTTCATGAAGCAGGACAAGATCACCGAGCTGCTGGGCGCGCTGCCGACGGCCATGGTCCAGGACATCCTCAAGCGCCGCATGCAGGTGCGCAAAGAGGCCAAGCCATCGGGCCGTGGTGGCTGAGCGGCGGATTCCTCAACACTGGCGGCGACGGGCGCCGATATCGACGACGGCGAGGATCGGCTGACCGGAGAACAACGTGGCCGAAGACAAGAAGAAAGAAGACCAGAAGGGCGAGGAAGGCAAGAAGAAGAAGGGCTTGCCGGCCATCGTGCTCGTCGCCGTCGGCGCGATCGTCGGCGGTGCCGGCGTCGTGTTCGCCGTGCCGCCGAAGGTGATCGAGAAGAAGGTCGAGGAGAAGCCGAAGGAGTTCCTCGACGTGACGCATCCGGACGTCATCGAGGTCACGTTCAATCCGCGCACGCGCGCTGGCAAGGGCACTGCCCGCATCTCGTTCAAGTTCGTCTACACGGTGCGCGAGGACCTCGAGGAAGAGGCGTACGAGCAGATCAAGACCAACTGGGACCGGGCCAAGGACCACGTCATCGTGATCCTGAAGAGCCGCACCGTGGAGGAGCTGAACAGCGAGGTCGGTGTCAAGCTGCTCAAGCACGACCTGATCCAGGATCTCGACGCGACGATGTTCCCCGACGTCGGTCACGGCAAGCCGGCCGAGGTCAGCGATCTCTTCATCGTCGAGTGCATTACCCAGTGACACCCCGCTGATCCCCCAAATCGACGCCCCCCGTGAACGAGATCCTCAGCAACGAAGAGATCGACACCCTGCTGCAGATGTTCCGCAGCGAGGGTGCCGCGATCGAGGAGTCGGTCTCGGCGCCGGAGCCGACGATGGTGCCGATGGAGGCGCCGGACGGGCGGGTCATCAGCCCGGTCGACCTGCTCAAGCCCAACCGCCTCGGCCGCGAGCAGCTGCGCGGCATCGAGCGCTACTTCGAGAGCGCCGGCAAGATGCTGTCGGCGACCATCAGCGACAAGCTGCGCCTCGACACCCGGTGCGACTGCGTCGCGGTCGAGCAGCAGCGCTTCTCGACCTGGCTCGAGCAGCTGCCCGGACCGGTCGCGATCTACGTGCTGCAGCTGGAGCCGTTCCGGCTGCCGGCGCTGCTGACGGTCAGCACCAGCCTGCTCTACGGCGCCGTCGACCGCATCCTCGGCGGCTCCGGCCGCGTGACCAAGGTGCCGAAGGACTTCACCGCCGCCGAGCACACCGTCGCGGAGGCGCTGGTCGCGCCGTGCCTCGACCGCATCTGCGAGGCGCTCGGCGAGGTCGTGCAGCTGAAGTGGGGCATCAGCAACCGCTTCTGCAACCCGTCGCTGGCGCAGATCCTGCCGTCTCAGGACGTCGTCGTGTCGGCCTACTTCCAGGCGGCGGGCGACTTCCTGATCGGCGACCTGCGGCTCGTCCTGCCGTTCGTCTCGCTCGAGCCGCTGCTGGACCGGTTCACCCGCGACTCGGTGTCGCAGCTCGAGCCCGGCGCGATGCAGCAGCGACTGGCCGACAACGTGCGCTCGATGAACGTCGACCTCTCGGTCAACCTGGGCGAGTCGCGCATCCGCCTGGCGCAGCTGCTGCAGCTGCAACCGGGCGACGTGATCCCGCTGGCGACGCGCTTCGGCCAACCGGCGGTCGTGCCGGTGATGGGGCGGCCCAAGTTCACGGCGCACCTCGGCAGGATCGGCAACAGGTTGGGCATCCGGGTTGCCGATGTCATGGGGCAGTGATCGCATGAGCGACTTCGAAACCGACAACGGGGCGGACTGGGGTGCTTCCGACGTGGCGAACGCGGGAGCCGAGCTGGCCGCTGCGGCGATCCAGCCGGTGTCCTTCGGCGCGTTGGGGCCCGGCGAGGCCAGCAGCGACAACCGCAACCTGGACCTGCTGCTCGACGTCGAGATCCCGATCTCGGTCGAGGTCGGCCGCGCGCAGATGAGCCTCGAAGAGGTGCTCAAGCTGGTGCCCGGCAGCGTCATCGCGCTCGACAAGAAGGCCGAGGAGCCGGTCGACCTGCGCGTCAACGGCAAGCTGGTCGCCCGCGGCGAGGTGGTGCTGGTCGACGACGTCTACGGCCTGCGCATCACCCAGATCGTCGACGCCGCCGGGCGGCTCGAGAGCCTGCGCTGAGCGTGTGCGCCGCGCTACGCTCGCGGCGGTGAGCAGGCAGAAGTTCGTCCTGGCGCTCGGTCGCGCGATGCACGCGCTGGGCAGCCCGTCGTACCGCGTCGAGGACGCGATGGTCGCCTGCAGCCGCGCGCTCGGCCTCGACGGCGCGTTCTTCGCCACGCCGACGGCGCTGTTCGCGGCGGTCGGCGAGCCGGGGGATGAGGCGAAGACGACGCTGATCCGGGTCGTGCCCGGCGACCACGACCTCGGGCGCCTGGCGCAGCTCTACGGCATCCGCGACCGGGTCGTGAAGGGCGCGCTGCCGCCCGAGCAGGGGTTGCTCGAGGTCGAGGCGGTGCTGGCGGCCGGCGGCCGCGAGTGGCCGGTGCGCGACCTCTGCGCGCAGGCGCTGGTCGGTGCCGGCGCCGCGGCGCTGCTCGGCGGCGGCGGGGCGGAGGTCGCGGTCGGGGCGATCGCCGGCCTGCTGGCGGGCGCGATCGGCCTGCTGGCGCGGCGGCGGCCGAGCCTCGGCGACGTGCAGGCGGCGCTGACCTGCGCGCTGGTCGCGTTCGCGGTGCGCTGCGCCGGGGTCTTCTGGCTGCCGATCCACGTGCCGCTGACCACGGTCGCGGCGGTGATCGTGCTGCTGCCCGGCCTGTCGTTCACGACCGCGCTCGCCGAGCTGTCGATGCGCCACCTCGCCGCCGGCAGCGCGCGGCTGATGGGCACGCTGGCGGTGTTCGTGACGATGGCGATCGGCGTCGGGCTCGGCGACACGCTGGCGGTGAAGTGCTTCGGCGCGGGGGCGCCGCTGGCGGCGCCGGCGCCGCTCGGCGACGGCTGGCTGGTGCTGGCGCTGCTCGCCAACTGGCTGGCGTTCGCCGTGCTGCTGCGGGCGACGCCGCGGCAGGCGCCTTGGGTGCTGTTCGCGGTGCTGGCCGGTTACGGCGGCGCGCGCCTCGGCGCGGCGTGGCTCGGCGGCGAACTCGGCGTCGTGCTCGGCGCGATGGCGGTGTCGGCGCTCGGCAACCTGCACGCCCGTTGGTTGCGGCAGCCGGCGGCGATCGTTCGCACGCCCGGCCTGTTGTTGCTGGTGCCGGGCAGTCTCGGGCTCAGCGGCCTGACCACGGCGCTCTCGGGCGACTTCGCGGCCAGCGCGCCGTTCGCGTTCCGCATGTTGTTGATCGGTGGTGCGATCGTCGCCGGGCTGCTCTTCGCCGGTGTGGTGTTGCCGCCGCCGTTGGACGTCGAGCCGGATTCGCGGCGTCCGGTGCGGCCCTGAACGACGCTTGCGGCAACTCCGTGCAAGCGCGCAATCGGCAATAGGGGTGCGATGTGCGTAGGTCCCGCCTATGCTCCTTCGCCGCATCGATGACTGCCCGCTTCGACCCCAAAGACCGCCTCGACCAGTTCCCCATCCTTCAGGCGCTGCGTGACCGCGTGCTCGTCTTCGACGGCGGCATGGGCACGCAGCTGCAGGCGGCGGACCTGACGTTGGACGACTTCCGCGGCCTCGAGGGCTGCAACGAACTGCTCGTCGAGACCCGCCCCGACGTCGTCGAGGCGATCCACGAACGCTACTTCGCGGCCGGCGCCGACGTGGTCGAGACCAACTCGTTCGGCGGCCTGCCCTACGTGCTCGACGAGTTCGGCATCGGCGCGCGCGCGCTCGAGCTCAACGAGATGGCGGCGGCGACGGCGCGTCGCGTCGCCGATCGGCTCAGCACGCCGCAGCGGCGGCGCTTCGTCGCCGGCTCGGTCGGCCCCGGCACCAAGCTCGTCACCCTCGGGCACGTCGGCGTCGAGACGATGTACGAGGGCTACAAGGTCTACTGCAAGGGCCTGATCCAGGGCGGCGTCGACTGCCTCAACATCGAGACGTGCCAGGACATCCTGCAGGTCAAGATCGCGATCAACGCGGCGCGCGACGCGATGGCGGAGCTGGGCCGCGAGGTGCCGATCTTCTGCACCGTCACGATCGAGACGACCGGCACGATGCTGGTCGGCAGCGACATCGCCGCGGCGGTGACGACGCTCGAGGCGATGCCGGTGGACGTCATCGGCCTCAACTGCGCGACCGGCCCGGACCTGATGCAGGAGTCGGTGCGGCACCTCGGCAAGACGACCACGCGGTCGATCATGGTGATGCCCAACGCCGGCCTGCCGCGCAACGTCGGCGGCGTCGCCACCTACGACCTGACGCCCGAGGAGATCGGTCGCTTCCAGCGCCGCTTCGTCGAGGAGTTCGGCATCGCGGTGGTCGGCGGCTGCTGCGGCACCACGCCGGCGCACGTCGAGGCGATGGCCAAGGCAGTGCAGGGACTCGTGCCGCGCCCGCGGCCGACCGACTACGAGCCGGCGCTCGCGTCGTTGTTCCACTCGGTGCCGCTGACCCAGGACACCGGCCCTTTGATCGTCGGCGAGCGGACCAATGCCAACGGCAGCAAGAAGTTCCGCGAGCTGATGCTGGCGGGCGACGTCGAGGGCATGTTGCACATGGCCAAGGAGCAGGTGCACGAGGGCTCGCACGTGCTCGACGTCTGCACCGCCTACGTCGGCCGCGACGAGGCCGGCGACATGCTGCAGCTGCTGCAGCCGATGGTGCAGCAGGTGCTGGCGCCGATCATGGTCGACTCGACGCAGATCGACGTCGTCGAGAAGGCGCTGCGCGTGATCCCGGGCCGCGCCATCATCAACTCGATCAACCTCGAGGACGGCGAGGGCAAGGCCGACGAGCTGTGCAAGCTGGCGCGGCGCTACGGCGCGATGTTCGTCGCGCTGACCATCGACGAGGACGGCATGGCGAAGACCGCCGAGCGCAAGCTCGAGGTCGCGAAGCGCCTCTACGGCATCGTCGTCGACCGCCACGGCCTGAAGCCGGGCGACCTGATCTTCGACCCGCTGACGTTCACCATCGGCTCCGGCGACGAGGCTTCCCGCGACGCCGGCATGCAGACGCTGAAGGGCATCGAGCTGATCAAGCAGCACCTGCCCGGCGTGCGCACGATCCTCGGCCTCAGCAACATCAGCTTCGGCCTCGATCCCTACCCGCGGCAGATCCTCAACTCGGTCTACCTCGCCGAGGCGATCCGACACGGTCTCGACTCGGCGATCGTGCACGCGTCCAAGATCATCCCGACGCACAAGCTCGACGACGACGACAAGCAGGTCACGCTCGACCTGATCTACGACCGCCGCCGCGACGGCTACGACCCGCTGTTCGAGTTCATCGGTCGCTTCGCCGGCAAGAAGCGCGTCGACCTCGGCGGCGCCGCCGACGAGAACACGCTGCCGGTCGAGGAGCGCCTGAAGAAGCGCATCGTCGACGGCAACAAGAACGGCATCCAGAAGCACCTCGACGAGGCGATGCAGCGGCATCCGCCGCTCGAGATCATCAACGACATCCTGCTCGACGGCATGAAGGTCGTCGGCGAGCTGTTCGGCAGCGGCGAGATGCAGCTGCCGTTCGTGCTGCAGAGCGCCGAGTGCATGAAGGCCGCGGTCGCCTACCTCGAGCCGTTCATGGAGAAGGTCGACGGCGAGCAGAAGGGCACGATGGTGCTCGCCACCGTGCGCGGCGACGTGCACGACATCGGCAAGAACCTGGTCGACATCGTCGTCAGCAACAACGGCTATCGCGTCGTCAACCTCGGCATCAAGGTGCCGGTCGAGCAGATCCTCGAGGCGGCGAAGGAGCACAAGGCCGACGCGATCGGCATGAGCGGCCTGCTCGTCAAGTCGACCGTCGTGATGAAGGAGAACCTCGAGCTGATGAGTCAGCGCGGGCTGACTACGCCGGTGGTCTGCGGCGGCGCCGCGCTCAACCGCGCCTACGTCGAGCAGGACCTGCGCGCCGCCTACAAGTCGGGCGTCGTCTACTACGGCCAGGACGCGTTCTCCGGCCTGCACATCATGGACGAGCTGACCGGCCGCGCGAAGGCCAAGCCGGTCACCCGGTCGCCGGTCGGCGAGGGCGCCGGCGACGCGCGCCGCATCGTCAGTCACCGCCGCATGACGCGCGCCGAGAAGGAGGAGCTGCTGGCGCACGCCTTCACCGAGTACGCCGACAGCGGCGTCGAGCCGTCGCCGACGGTGCCGACGCCGCCGTTCTGGGGCGCGTCCGTCGTCACGCCCGAGGAACTCGACCTCGGCACGGTGATGCAGTACGTCAACAAGAAGGCGCTGTTCCGCCTGCAGTGGCAGTACAAGCAGGGCAAGCGCTCGGCCGCGGACTACGAGAAGTTCGTGCGGCAGACCGTCGAGCCGCGCTTCCGCGAGCTGGTCAAGCAGGTGCGCGCGCAGAAGACCCTCGAGCCGCGCGTCGTCTACGGCTGGTGGCCGTGCTACAGCGATCGCAACGCGCTGGTCGTGCTCGACCCGCAGGACCGCGCGACCGAGCTGACGCGCTTCGAGTTCCCGCGCCAGCCCGGCGGCCGGCGGCTGTGCCTCACCGACTTCTTCCGCAAGAAGGACTCCGGCGCGCTCGACGTCGTCGGCTTCTCGCTGGTGACGATGGGCGCGGTCGCCACGCGCGAGAGCGAGCGGCTGTTCCGCGAGAACCGCTACGACGAGTACCTGCACTTCCACGGCCTGTCGGTCGAGGGCGCCGAAGCGCTGGCCGAGTACTGGCACAAGCGCATGCGCCAGCAGCTGGGCATCGCCGCCGACGATGCGCCCGACATCGACGACCTGTTCAAGCAGAAGTACCAGGGCAGCCGCTACTCGTTCGGCTACCCGGCCTGCCCCAACATCGAGGACCAGCAGCGCCTGCTGCCGCTGCTCGAGGCGTCGCGCATCGGCGTGTCGCTGAGCGAGGAGTTCCAGCTCGTGCCGGAGCAGAGCACCTCGGCGATCATCTGCCACCACCCGGCGGCGAAGTACTTCAACGTCACGGTGACGGCGTGACGTCCTCGCCGGCCGCGGCCGACGAGGGGTCGCGCTGCAGCTCGGGGTAGTGTTCGGTCGCGCAGTGATCGCAGATGCCGTGTGAGAAGCGCAGCTGCTTCTCGCGGTCGAGGAAGCGCTCGATCGTGCTCCACTCGCCCTCGACGCGCACCCGCTTGCAGTGCGCGCACATGGTCAGCAACGCGCGCAGCGACTCGATCTCCTGGTTCGCCTCGCGGAGCCGGCGACCGTACCAGTCGGTGGCGACGGAATAGGCGACGCAGGTCGCGGCGATGATCACGTAGGCGATCGCCAGCCGCAGTCGGAAGTCGGCGCTGGCGGTCCGTGTCGTCACCATCGACGCGTCGGTGAAGCCGATCGCCAGGATCGCGAACATCGCGGCCGTGACGATCGTGCCGACGCGTGTGCCGAGGATCAGCAGCGCGAGCGGGGGCGCGCACACCAGCCACGCCGCGCCGACGCCGTCGGCGTAGCCGGTGAACACCAGCGCGCCGAGGAACACGACGAGGAACGCCGTGATGACCCGCGGCGGCCGCCACTCCGCGGTGGCGCGGCGCGCGCGCCAGGCCGTGGCGAGCGACAGCGCGAGCCCGATCAGGCAGCCGGCGGCGACCCACGCGACCCCGCGCGACCACGCCTGCCAGGCGATCGCGGCGTAGACGGGCGGCGTCACGAGGCTGACGACGAACGTCGTGCGGATGCGGGTCTGCTGCAGGCGCATGTGCTCGGTCGGCGTGCTCCAGGTGCCGACGGTCCGTCAGCCTAGCCCGCGGGCAGGCCGTTGACGAGGAAGTCGATCAGCGCCCAGATCAGGATCGGTACGCCGACCACGAGGGTCAGCAGCAACCACGGCTTGATGCTGGTCTCCATCGAGCTGCCGAGCTCGTCGAAGGCCTTTCTGGCGCGCTGGCGGCGGCTGGGTTCAGGCATCGCCTTCCCGCTCCAGCTTGATGACCTCGACCGGGCAGTCGTCGCGGGCCTGCTCGATGTCCTCGGCGAGCTTCGCGAACACGCGGGCGGCTTCGGGCCGCACCACGCAGTCCTGGTCGTCGTCGACCAGGAACACGTCGGGCACGATGTCCTGGCAGAGCTTGCAGGAGATGCAGCCCTCCTCGATCCAGACCTTCTTGATGGGGCGCTCGCTCACGGTGGGCCGGCATCGTGGGCCGCGACCGGCCCTGCGGCAAGGTCGATGTCACTGTGTGCGGGCAGCGCGCGGTCACGGTGGCTATACCTTCCGCCACGATGGTCTCGCCATTGCGGTTCACGGTCACTGCCGCGCTGATGCTGGCGACGGCGCCTGGGCAGGTCTGCCTCGCCGATGCATGCACGGCCCGCCTGCACGAGCTGCCCGCGGCCTCTTCCCAGGCCTTCCTGGTGCGGCTCGAACTGGTCGAGGCGTTGCGTCGCTGCGACCTCGGTGAGGGGTTGCGGCAGGCGCAGGAGCTGTGGAGCGACGCCAACGACGCTGGTGCGCCGGCGGTCGCGGCGGCTGCGGCTGCGCAGGCCGGCCTGCTGCTGCACTCCCTCGAAGGGGAGCCGGCGTGCCAGGTGTGGCTCGCGCGCGCCGAAGGCGGCGCCGAGGGAGCGCTTCCCGAGGTGCTCGCCGATTGGTGCCTGGCGCGGGCCGGGCAGCTGTGTCTTGCCGGCGAACACGCCGACGAGTTGCTGTTGGCGCTGCGCGCCCAGGAGCTCTCCGAGCAGCAGGTCTGCGGCAGCCGTCAGATGCGCGCGGAGCTGGCCATCATGCACAACGTGCCGCTGCGGGGTGAGCTCCGCGTGCGACGGCACCTGTCCGAACTGCGGGCCAGGGGCGATCAACTGCTGCTCGAAGTGTTCGACGCGCAGTTCCGCTTCGAGCTGCTCAGCGGCGCGCAGGCGAGCCTCGAGCCGAAGCAGGTAGAGCCGCAGCTGCGGGCGATCGAAGAGGCCGCGGAGAAGCAGGGCAACCGCTGGCTGTTCGCCGGCGTCGCCGGGCTGCGCGCGGAGCTGGCGCACGCGTCGGACGACCTGGAGCAGCGTCGCCACTGGCTGGAGCAGAGCCACCTCCGTCTTCTCGCCTACGGCAACCAGATGCTCGCCTGTCAGGACGCCGACGTGCTGGCGGAGCTGGCCGTGCGCCGCGGCGAGCTGGACGAGGCTGGCCGACTCATCGAAGAGCTGCAGGGCCGCATCGACGGGCGCGGCTGGCGACACATCGAGCGCAACCTGCTGGTCACGCGGCACATGCTCGCCGAGGCGCGCGGCGACGGCGAGTCGACGATGCGGCTGGCAGCCGAGCTCGAGGTGCTCGACTCGGGGCAGGCCGTCAAGGCGCGCGAGGTGGCGGCGATCCGCGAGCGCCTTCACCGGGCCGAGGTGGCGCGCGCCGAGTTCGAGCAGCAGCTGCAGGCGGAGCGGCTGCGCTTCGCCGAGCGGGCGCAGGACACCTGGATGTACGGCGCGCTGGTCGGCGGCTCGCTGCTGCTGGCACTGCTCGGTGTGTCGTGGTTCGCCCGCGGCCGGCTGCAGCGCAGCAACCGGGCGCTGGCGGCCCAGTTCGAGCGCGCCGAGGCGGCACGCGTCGAGCGCGAGGCGCTCGAGGAACGCGTGCGGCGCATCGAACGGGCCGAGGGGCTCGGCACGCTGGCCGCCGGCGTCGCGCACGACTTCAACAACCTGCTGACCGGCATCCTCGGCAGCGCCGAGCTGCTGCGCGACGAGGAGTCGGCGGCAGCGCGGAGTCAGCACGTCGAGAGCATCCTCGCTTCGGGGCGGCAGGGAGCGCGCCTCTGCCGCCAGCTGCAGGTCTACGACGCCGACGCGCCCGCGGTGAAGGCGCCGCACGACCTTCGTGCGGTGCTGCGCGAGGCCTGCACGATGTTGTCGGCGGTGAGCTCGCCGCGGCTGGTGATCGACCTCGAGCTCGGTGACGAGCCGGTCGTCGCCGACGTCGACCGCGGCCGCTTCGAGCAGGTGCTGCTCAACCTGGTGCAGAACGCGCGTGAGTCGGGTGCCGGCAACGTGCACATCTCGCTCGCGCGCGGTCAGCTCGCCATCGATCACGCCAGCGCGGTCGACGGCGACGGGCCCGCGGCGGTGATCGAGGTCCGGGACGACGGCAGCGGCATGTCGCCCGAGGTCGCGGCGCGCGTGTTCGATCCCTACTTCTCGACCAAGTTCCCGGGCCGCGGCCTCGGACTCGCGGTCGCGTTCGGCTGCGTTCGGCGGCACGGCGGCACCATCGACGTCGACTCGCGGCCGGGCGGGGGCACGACGTTCCGCGTGCGCCTGCCGCTGCGCGAGGCGCAGGTGGTGATCCCGGCGCCGCCGCCTCGGGCGGTCGTGGAGCATCCGCGTCAGGCGATGCCCAGGGTCACCATGCTCGTGGTCGACGACGAACCACAGGTGCGCACGGTGCTGCTCGCGATGCTCGGTCGGCTGGGGTTGCCCGGGCAGGCCGCCGCCGGCGGCGAGCAGGCGCTGGCGATGGTCGCGGCAGCCGATCCCGCCGAGCCGCTGCTGATGTTCGTCGACCTGTCGATGCCCGACATGGGCGGTGCCGAGGTCTGCGAACGGGTGCGAGTGACGCGTCCGGATGCCCGCGTCGTGCTGATGAGCGGGCACGTCGCGGAGCACTTCGAGCAGGTCGTGCGGCAGGTGGAACCCGACGCCACGCTCGGCAAGCCGTTCGATCTCGACGAGGTCCGGCGAGTGCTGGCCCGCCTCGTCGACGACATGGTCTCGTCGCGCTGATCGCGTCCCTGCTGGGCGGCGATCACTTGTCGAGCCCGAGGTGCTGGATCGCCAGCTGCCATTGCTCGGCGGGTACCTGCAGCGTCACCGGTCGGGTCGTCGGCTGCAGCGTGGCGGGCAGCGGCGTCGCGAACTCGAATTGCTTGCCATTGGCCCAGGCGGTCAAGCGCACACGGTGCGGGCCATCGCCGATGCGCACGTTCGCCACGCCGGACTCGAACTGCCAGTCGTGGAACGACGGGCTGAGAATGCCCGGGTCGTCGTCGAGCCCGAGCGCGGCGGCGCGGCGTTCGACCTCGTCGCGATCGGAGCCGATCAGCGCGAGGCTCAGCGACATCTTCGCGGCCTGCTCCGGTGCGTCGACCAGTCGCACCACCATCGGCTGCCAGGCGTCGAGCCGCACCTCGAGGTCCTCTCGGTCGATGCGCACCTCGCGCGGACGACAGCCGTGCGCGGCGATCACCGCCTGCACGGGGTGCGCTGGCAGCAGCAGCTCCAGGACCGAGGTGCCGTAGTTGCACGTGGCGCGGCCCGTCTCGTCGTCACGCACCGAGACGAGGAAGTAGGAAGTCTCGACGCCGGGATCGTAGGTGACGCGCAGCTGGGCCTTGCGCAGCGCGGCGCGCAGGTCGATGTCCACGAGGCGTGGGTCGCCGCCGGCCGGCTGCGGCAGCACGATGTCGGGGATGCGCGCGGCGGTGCCGCCGGGCACCTCGATGACCAGCGTGTAGCTGCCGCCGGGCAGCGAATCCCAGAGCAGCTGGTGGCGCGCGCCCTGCTCGAGGCGCGGCCAGCCCCACAGCCGATCGTCGAGTTGCGCGTCGGGTACCTTCGGTTCGAGGCGGCAGGTCATCATCTGGGGCCGCGCATCCTGCAGCAGCAAGCTCGCGGCCAGCTGGTAGCCGCGCGTGACCTTCAGCACGAGGTCCTGCTCGCCGCATTGGAACTCGACGGGCTTGCTCGGCAGCAACCCCTCCGAGCTCACCGTCGCGCGCAGCCGGCGCGACGTCTGCTCGCCGCGGAGCTCGAACATGCCGGTCTCGCGATCGACGACGGCCCAGGCGTGGCTCGTCCACGGGGAGTCCGGGTCGTTCTCCGGCGCGAAGGCCTCGACCATCAGCTGCGTCTCGGGCCACGTGCTGGCCCCCGCGCGGGGAGCCGCGCCGGCTTCGGCCAGGCGACCGCGGGCGAGCAGGGCCGGCTCGATGAGCTTCAGGTCGCCGAGCGCGTTGACGCCGGCGCGCAGGTTCATCGACGGCAGCGACGCCGAACCGAGCATTCGCTCTCCGTCGTGAACGATCAGCTGTGCGGTGCCCACCTCGAGCGAGGCCTCCTCGCCGAGCTGGCGGGCCGCCGCGACGAAGCGCCCCGCCGCGTCCGTCTGGGCCTCGCACGACAGGTAGAGGTCGCCGGAGACCGACAGCTGCAGGTGGCGATCGACCAACGGACCGTTCGCGTCGAGCAGACGACCGGCGATCAGCACCAGGTCACGCGGCGCCGCGATGGTGAGCTCCAGTACCTCGCCCGCTTCGCGCGGGCCGTCGTGCTCCAGCTCCAGGCCGGCATGCTCCGGTACGTAGAGCCGCAGCCGTGTGCCGACCGGCACGTGGTCGAATCGCGCGAAGCCGTCGTCGCCGATCAGCGCCGACGCCCAGCCGTCGAACGTCTGCTCCTGCGGATAGGTGAGTCTGACCAGGTGCGGCGGCACGCTGGTGGTGTCGGTGACCTCCGCGCGCACGCGCACGCTGCCGCACGGCGGCAGCTTCAGCACGATCGTCTCCGCGGGCGGCGGGTCGAGCGAGACGCGCTGGGCGGCGGTGCCGTGGCCGGGCACGAACGGGCGCACGGTGACGATGCGGTTGAGTTTGTCCGGCATCATTCCCGCCAGCTCCGTGCGGTGCGGGGTGAGTCCGGTGATCGTCGCGCGGCCATCGGCGTCGGTGACCGCGAGCGCGCTCGGTCCCAGGTAGCTGACGAAGTCCTGGTCGGGCATCTCGCAGAACAGCCCGACCGGCACATCTTGCGCGGGCGTGCCTTCGGCGGTGATCACCCGCACGTCGATCTGGTCGTCGTCGCGCAGCACGAGCCGAAAGCCGCCGGCGGGCGCAAGCGCGCCGGGCACGAGCGGCAACACGCCGCGGCGACCCTCGTGACGGCCGACCACCGTGGTCTCGTCGAACACCGCGACGCGCACCTTGCCGTCGTCGCCGGTCGTCGCGCGCCAGCCCGCCGCGTCGGCGAGCAGCAGCGGCTCCTCGATCCAGGCGATGCGCTGGCGCTCGTCCTCGATGCGGTCTTGCAGCTGCCAGGCCTCGGTGTCGTGGAACCAGCCGACCTCGGCGCCGGCGATCGGGTGGTCGTCGCGATCGACGACCGTCAGCTCGAGCCACGCGGCCCGCTCGGGGAACGAGCGCGCGCCCGACGGCTGCTCGGCGCGACGCTGCAGGTCCTGTCCTGCGGCGGAGGCGTCACTCGGGCCGGCGTCGCCGCGTTGCGCGGTGGCATCCGCCGCGGCCGCGCCGTCCCGCTGCGTCGCGGGCACGAACTGGTCGGTGGGGGTGGGTTCGGCCATCGCGCCGCTCCACCACAGCGCGGCAGCGCAGGTCGCGACCAGCAGTAGCAGCACGGCGAGGAAGAGCCCTCTCATTCGGCCGGGATCGTAGCGGGCGATGTGCCGTCGTGGATGGCCCGGTTGCCCGCCTGGCTCGCGCCCGCCGTGGCATGGCGCGAAGCTGGCGAACGCAGCCGCGGCAGCATTCCCTGGTCGATGGCGTTCTCGGCGACCAGGATGCGTCGCACCCCGGCGGCCTCGGCCGCGGCTCACGCGAGGTCGAACAGCAGCGCCTCGCTGGCCGTCTCGGCGCGCAGCGTCGCGGTGCCGACCTGCTCGGTGCTGGCGCCGTCGCCCGGCTGCAGCGTCTGGTCGCCGACCTGGAGCTTGCCGTGGATCAACTGCACCCAGGCGCCGCGCCCGGCGGTCACGGAGTGCTCGACCGACTCGCCGGCGGCGAGGCGGAGGCGATGCACGATCGCGTCCTGGTGGATGACTGCGCTGTCTTCGCGGCCGTCCGGCGAGATGACGATCACGTCCTTGGCGCGTTCGTGCTCGGGGCGCGGCTTCCACTCGGTGTAGCCGGGCTTCAGGCCGCGGCGGTCCGGCACGATCCAGATCTGCAGCAGGTGCAGCGGCACGTCCGGCAGCGGGTTGAACTCGCTGTGCGTGACGCCCGTGCCGGCGCTCATCAGCTGGATCTCGCCGGGTCGCAGTTCGCGGCCGTTGCCCATCGAGTCCTGGTGCGCGATCGCGCCCTCGAGGACGTAGCTGAAGATCTCCATGTCGCGGTGCGGGTGGGTGCCGAAGCCCATGCCCGGCGCGACGCGGTCCTGGTTGATGACCCGCAACGAGCGGAAGCCCATGTGCTTCGGGTCGTGGTAGTCGGCGAAGCTGAACGTGTGCCAGGTGTCGAGCCAGCCGTGGTCGAAGTGGCCGCGGTCGGCAGCGCGTCGCAGGGTGAATTGCATGAGGAGCCCTGTGTGGGACGCATGCCGTGGTCCGCCAAGAGGGCGACGCGTCACAGGCTTCCTGCTGGGTCACGGCTGCGGCGCGCAGGCGATCAGCTCGTCGAGCAGCGGGTGCTCCGGCGCGTCCTTGCGCCACGCCATCACGATCGGGAACGTCACCCGCGGCGATCCCCACGGGTAGGCGGCCAGACGACGCCCCTTCGGCCCTTCGGGATCGAGGCTCGGCACGAGCGACCAGCCGAGGCCCGATTCGACGAAGCCCAGGATCGCGTCGGCGGTGTCGAGCGCGATCGTCGACGACGGCACCACGGCCTGCATCGCCAGCGCCTGCAGTTGCAGCGCCTGGTGTCGGGTGTTGGGGGGATACGACAAGAACGGCATGTCGGTGAGTTCCTGCAGCCGCGGCTTGCCGCGCTTCGGGGCGCGTTCCTTCGGCAGCACCAGGCAGCCGTGCACGACCGCGATGCGTTGCGTGGCGACGTCGCCCGGGACCTCGGGCAGGTGCGCGATGAGCACGTCGGCGGCGCCGCTGCGCAGCAGCTCGAGGTCGACGCGTACCAGCTCCTGCAGGCTCAGCTGCGCGTTGGGCCGCTTGCGTCGCAGCGCCGCCAGCCACGGCGGCAGCAGCTGGCGGATCAGCAGCGACTCGGCGTGGATCGACAGCGCGCCGTCGAACTCGCCGGTGCGCAGCGTCTGCACCACGCGTGGCAGGTCGCGGAAGAACGGCGTGACGAACTCGAGCAACCGCGCGCCGGCCGGCGTCGGCTGCATCGTGTCCTTGCCGATGCGTTCGAGCAGCGTGACGCCGACCTCCTGCTCGAGCTTCCTGACCTGCTGGTGCAGCGCCGGCTGGGTGATCGGGTACGGCGCGGCGCGGACCGCCTTGGCGTAGCCGCCGCTGGTGGCGACCAGGTGGAAGCCGGCGAGGCGGTGCAGGTCGATCACCGCCAGAACCTCGGATCGAAGGCGAGGTTGGCCAGCAGACCGATCGAGAGCAGGAAGCCGGCCATGCCGACCACCAGGCCGGCCAGGATCGCCGCGACGGTGCGGGGCCGCCAGCCGAAGCAGCCGCCGAAGGTCAGCATGGCGTGCGTCAGGTAGATGCAGATGCTGACCACCGACTGGAGCAGCACCGATACGCGCATCGTCAGCTGCGCCGTCACGGCGGTCGCCAGCATGCAGAAGCCGATCGTGTAGAGCGACGCCGCGAACAGCTCGGTGAAGTGCACGGCCCGGCCCATCACCAGCCGGGCCACGCCCGCGAGCGGCAGCGCGAAGGTGAAGAGGCCGAGCCACGAGTAGGCGGTCTGCACGAAGCCGAGGTAGCGATCGGTCGCCCACTCGCGCGGCTGGGCGATGCCGAAGCGCTGCTGCAGCACGTCGAAGTACTGCTGCGGCAGCGAACCGATGACCTCGCCGGTGACCCGGTCGCGCAGGGCCCACAGGCCGATCATCTGCGCCGTCGCGCACAGCACGAACAGCGCGAACGGGCTCAGCAGACGCCTTCGCCGGCCGTCGAGGTAGGCGCGCGCGGTCCGCCCGGGGCGGGTGGTGAGGCCGACCAGCGTCGGCCACAGGCCGCTCTCGGCGCCGAAGAACCGGGCGAAGAACTCACCGCCGAGCGTGCGCAGGGTCAGGCGGCCGCTGAGGCGCAGGCCGCAGGCCGGGCAGAAGCGGCCGGTGGCAGGGCTCGAGCAGTCGGGGCAGTGCCTGGCGCGATCCATGGCGGGGTGATCGGCGGTCGCTTCGTCGTTAAGCACGGCGAAACGATAGCAGAAGCACAAGTTCGATCACGAAGACGATCGCACAGGCGATAGTTCCCCCGTCGCGGCGCCCGACGGCGCCCGTCCGGAACCGCCATGAACGACTCGCTCTCCGCTCCGATGCCCGTCTCGCCGGCTGCCGCGGCCGATCGCCCGCGCGGCCTGTTGCCGCTGCTGGTGGCGCAGTTCCTCGGCGCGTTCAACGACAACGCCTTCAAGATGATCGTCATGCTGCTCGGCATGGCCGCGGTCGCCGACGGCGACGAGCTCGGCCGCCAGGGCGTCGCGACGACGGTCTTCGTGGTGCTGACGCTGCCGCTGATGCTGGGCTCGATCCCGGCGATGGTGATCGGCGATCGCGTCTCCAAGCGCGACCTGGTCGTCTGGACCAAGGCCGCCGAAGTCGTGCTGATGCTCGCCGGTGCGCTGTCGCTGTGGCTGGCGCCGGACGGCTGGTTGCCGCTGCTGGTGCTCGGCGGCATGGGGCTGCAGAGCGCGCTGTTCGCGCCGGGCAAGTACGGGCTGCTGCCGGAGATGTTGCCGCACGACCAGCTGACGCAGGCCAACGGCCGCCTCGAGGCGACGAGCTTCCTGGCGATCATCCTCGGCACCGTCGCCGGCGGCGTGATGCTCGACCAGTGCCGCGCGCAGCTGTGGCTCGCTGGCGCCGGGCTCGCGCTGCTGTCGCTGATCGGTCTGGTGGCGACGCTGCGCCTGCCGAAGCTGGCGAAGAGCGGCGGCGGCGAGCCGGCGCTCACGGTGTTGCGCAGCGCCTGGACGACGGTGCGCGGCGACCGCTCGCTGTGGCTGGCGATGCTCGGCACGATCGCGTTCTGGAGCCTGGCCAGCCTGCTCGGCCAGGACGTGCTGGTCTACGGCAAGCAGGTGCTGCAGTTCGGCGACGACCTCGCGGCGGTGCCGTACGCGTTGTTCGCGATCGGCGTCGGCGTCGGCGCGCTGCTCGCCGGGCGCATCGCCAAGGGCAAGGTCGAGGTCGGCCTGATCCCGCTCGGCGCGCTCGGGCTGCTGCTCGGCACCACCGTGATGGGCGTCGTCATGCCGGGCCGCGTCGGCACCTTCGTCTGGATGACGATGCTCGGCATCGCCAGCGGCTTCGTCGTCGTGCCGCTCAACGCGCTGGTGCAGTGGCGCGCGCCGCGCGAACGCCGCGGCGCGGTGATCGCGCTGGTCAACCTGCTGTCGTTCGCCGGCATGCTGATCGGCTTCTTCGCCTGCTTCTGGCTGTCGGCGGCGGGCCTCGACTGCGGCGCGATCCTGCTGATCGCGGCGGTGCTGATGCTGCTCGGTACGGTGTGGGCGGTGTGGCTGTTACCGCAGGCGCTGCTGCGCACCTGCGTGCTGCTGGCGGCCAACACGCTCTACCGGCTGCGCGTCGTCGACGCGCGGCACGTGCCGGAGCAGGGTGGCGCCTTGCTGGTGCCCAACCACGTGTCGTTCCTCGACGGCCTGCTGCTGCTCGGCGCGACCGATCGCCCGATCCGCTTCGTCGTCGAGCAGTTCTGGTACGAGCGGCCGCTGCTGAAGCCGTTCTTGAAGGCGCTCGGCGTGATCCCGATCGCCGGCTCGGGCGGCCCGCGCGTCGTGCTGCGCGCGCTGCGCGATGCGGGCAAGGCGCTCGACGACGGCGAGCTGGTCTGCATCTTCGCCGAGGGCGAGATCAGCCG
Source organism: Planctomycetota bacterium (assembly GCA_020638735.1). Lineage (GTDB taxonomy): Bacteria > Planctomycetota > UBA1135 > UBA1135 > UBA2386. Next base: position 352,839 of record JACKHZ010000010.1, read on the forward strand.
CATGGGCAGCACGCTGCCGTTCCGCCGCGGCATGCAGCGCCTGGTCAAGGGCCGCGACGCGCGGGTCGTGCCGGTGCACCTCGACCGCGTCTACGGCTCGTTCGGCAGCGCGCGACAGGGCCGCACGCGGCTGTTGCCGCAGCGCCTGCGTTACCCGGTGACGGTGTCGTTCGGCGCGCCGATGCAGAACGACGTGGCGCCCGCCGACGTGCGCGCCGCGGTCGAAGGGCTCGCCGAGCGCGCCGCGCGGCTGCGCGAGCAGGAGCTACAGCCGCTGCACGTGCCGTTCGTCGGCCACGTGCGCCGTGCGCCGTGGCGCGCGTGTCTGTCCGACAGCCAGAACCGCCGCCTGTCGCGCGCTTCGACGCTGGCCGGCGCCGTGCTGCTGGCGCGTCGCCTCGCGCCGCACTGGCGCAGCGAACAACGCATCGGCGTGCTGCTGCCGCCGTCGATCCCGGGCGCGCTGACGGCGATCGCCTGCAGCCTCGGTGGGCGCACCTCGGTGCCGCTCAACTACACCGTCGGCCGCGCGGCGATGCAGTCGGCGGTGCGCCAGGCGGAGCTGAAGCTGTGCGTCACGTCGCGCGCGTTCGTCGAGCGGCTGTCGGCCGAGCTGAAGGAGGGCCTCGCCGGCGTCGAGTTGCTGTTCGTCGAGGACCTGCTCGGCGGCGCGTCGTTCGCGCAACGCACGGCGGCGATGCTGCACGCGCTGCTGTTGCCGCTCGGTTGGCTCGAGCGTGCGGCCGGCGCGCGCACCCGCGTCTCGGCCGCCGACGTCGCCACGGTGTTGTTCTCGAGCGGCAGCACCGGCGAGCCGAAGGGCATCGTGCTGACGCACCGCAACCTGCAGGCGGGCTGCGAGTCGGTCGCGCAGATCGTGCCGTTCGCGCCGCACGACAAGCTCGCGTCGGTGCTGCCGCTGTTCCACTCGTTCGGCAACATGGCGCTGTGGTACGTGATCGGCCAGGGCGCCGGCATCGCCTTCCACCCCAACCCGCTCGACGCCGGCGCCGTCGGCGACCTGGTCGCGCGGCACCGCGCGACGGTGCTGATCGCCACGCCGACCTTCCTGCAGCTCTACCAGCGCCGCGTCGAACCGGGCCAGTTCGGTTCGCTGCGGCTGGTGCTGACCGGCGCCGAGAAGCTGACCGACGAGCTCGCCGACGCGTTCGCCGATCGCTTCGGCCTGCGCCCGGTGCAGGGCTACGGCGCGACCGAGTGTTCGCCGGTGATCGCCACCAGCGCGCCCGGCTTCCGCGCGCCGGGCTTCTACCAGTCCGGCTCGCGCCGCGGCTCGGTCGGCCGCCCGGTGCCGGGCGTGACGGTGCGCATCGTCGACCCGGAGACGCGCGCGCCGCTGCCGATCGGCGAGGCGGGCCTGGTGCTGGTGCGCGGCGCCAACGTCATGCAGGGCTACCTCGGCCGCGACGACCTGACGGCGAAGGTGCTGCAGGACGGCTTCTACGACACCGGCGACATCGGCCGCCTCGACCAGGACGGCTTCCTGTTCTTGACCGACCGCCTGTCGCGCTTCAGCAAGATCGGCGGCGAGATGGTGCCGCACGGCACCGTCGAAGAGCACCTGCAGGCGTGCCAGCCGCGGCCCGAACGGGTGTTCGCGGTCTGCGGCGTGCCCGACGCGAAGAAGGGCGAACGCCTCGCCGTGCTGACGACGCTGCGCCCGGAGCAGCTGCCCGACGTGTTGGCGAAGATGGCCGGCCGCGGCCTGCCGCCGCTGTTCGTGCCGCGTGCCGCGCAGTTCGTGCACGTCGACGCGTTGCCGGTGCTCGGCACCGGCAAGCTCGACCTGCGCGCCGTCAAGGCGACCGCGATGGCCGCCACCAACCTGGAGGAGGAGTCGTGAACCTGCAGAAGCAGCGTCAGGTGTTGTTCGTGTTGGTGTCCGGCGTGCTCGGCGCGGTGTTCGGCTACGAGGTCGGACTGCGCATCGGCATCGCGATGGCGCCGCGCCAGGGCATGCTGCTGCTGGTGCCGGCCTACGAGGTGTGGCCGGTGGCCGTGGTCGGCGCGGTGCTCGGGGTCGCGGTGTTCGTGCCGTTGCTGTGGGTGCTGCGCGGCCGCGACATGCCGGTGGCTGCGCGAGGGCTGGCGCCCGGCGGGTCGGGCCCGACGTGGTCTCCGTCACCGGCTCCTGCCTCGTCCACCGTCGCGCCGCCAGCTACCGTCACCGCGCCGGCGAAGGCAGTCCCGGGTACGTACCTGGCCGCGACCGTGCGCGGTGCGCTGATCGGAGCGGTGCTGGGTCTGCTCGCGTCGCTGATCGGCGTGGTGTTCGCCATCGGCCCGCAGGACAAGTGGTTCTCGGCGTTCGCCGTGGTGTTCGGCCAGCTCGGGGCGGTGATCGGCGGGGTCGTCGGCGGGGTGTTCGAGCCGCTGCGGGTCCGATGGAAGGCACGTCGGGTCGGTCGGTCCTGACCGCCGGGTTCAGCCGACGACGGCGCGCGCCAGCAGCTCGCGCAGTCGTTCCGGTGCCTGCGCCGACGTCTTGCAGACGAAGCCGCTCGCGTGCGCGAAGTGCACGTCGGGCTCGCCGGCGAGCCGCGTGAAGTCGAGCCGCGCGTCGTCTTCGTAGCGCTGCATGCCGTAGCCGGGCCCGCGCCGGTCGGGATAGATCATGGCGCCGACGACGCCGTCGAGCCCCTGCTTGCGGATCCAATGCGCGACGCCGGCGGACGGTTCTTCCAGGCTCTGCTCGCTGCGCGGCAGGAACACCGTCTCGATCGTCGTCGGGCCCGCGGTCACCGACCAGCGTTCGCCGTGGTCGGTGACGAACGCGAGCTGGTGGCGCACCGTGCGCAGGTAGTCGAGCAGGTCCTGGCCGACCAGCCGGAGGTAGTCGTAGACGGTCTCGCCGGGCTGGTGCAGCTTGGCGGCGGCGAAGCGGCGCAGCAGCGTGGCGTCGATCGGCGAGTTGAGTTGGGAGACGGCGCGGCGCGGCACGCCGAGCCACTCGGCGGTGCGCTTGGGACCGCGCGAGTCGAACCACTCGGCCGGTTCGAGCCAGTCGCAGAACAGCCGCGCGTCGTCGTAGAGGTCGAGCGCTTGCAGCACGAGGCTCAAGGCGCAGGTCGGCGGATGCTCGCGGGGGAAGTGGTGGTGGTCGAAGTTGCTGCACGCGGCGTCGTGGCTACCGCCGATGTCCACCGTCGCCGTGGCCGCGTCGGCGAGGTCTTCGGGCGTGGGGTCGCGCCGTTCGATCGGGCAGCCGTGCAGGGCCGCGAGCACACTGCAGGCGAGCAGGTCGTCTTTGTGGGCGCCGCCGGGGTGGGTGACGATGCGGGCGAGGTGCTGCATGCGCGAGGCACCGTAGCCAGGTGGCCGGTCGATGCGAGCGTGGCGGAGGTCGACCCGACGACCTGGGCTGCCCGTCCAGCGCCAGGGGGCGCTGCGGCGGACCGGAGATGAGACACGGAAGCAACAAGCGGGGTTGGCGCGGACGGTCCCGCGTCCTAGCCTCCGGGCCATCCAGGACTCTCCCCATGATGTATCCGCCCGAATTGCTCGTCCCGATGCGCGAGGAGCTGACCTCCGTCGGCTTCCAAGAACTGACCACCCCCGCCGCCGTCGACCAGTGGGTCGCCGACAAGGCGTCCGGGCTGCTCGTCATCAACTCGGTCTGCGGTTGCGCCGCCGGCATGGCCCGTCCGGGCGTGCGTGCGGCGATCGAGCACCCGAACCGCCCGGCCCGCCTGGCGACGGTGTTCGCTGGTCAGGACCGCGAGGCGACCCAGCAGGCGCGCGGCAAGTTCCCGCACATCGCCCCGTCGTCGCCGTCGATGGCGCTGTTCAAGGACGGTCAGGTGGTCGACTTCCTGCCGCGGCACCGCATCGAGGGGCGCTCGGCCCAGCAGGTCTGCGACGACCTGAAGGCGATGTTCGACCAGCACTTCGGCAGCTGAGATGGGCTCGTCCGAGAAGGCGGTGCGCGTCGCTGTCGTCGCCGGATCGACCCGTTCGGGCTCCTACGCCAAGCAGCTCGGCCGCGCCGCCGCGGCGCAGATCGTCGCCGCCGGCAACGAAGCTGAGTTCGTCGACCTGCGCGACTACGCGATGCCGCTCTACGACGGTGACCTCGAGGAGGCCGAAGGCCTGCCCGCGGGCGCGCGGAAGCTGCGCGACCTGCTGAAGCGCTGTGATGCGCTGCTGGTGGTGTCGCCCGAATACAACGCATCGATCCCGGCCGTCTTGAAGAACGCGATCGACTGGCTGTCGCGGCCGCACGCCGCCGAGCCGGACGTCGCCGTGCTGCGCGGCAAGGTCGCGGCCTTGCTGTCGAGCTCGCCCGGCGCGCTCGGCGGCATGCGCGGGCTGGTGCATCTGCGCCAGATCCTGATGAACCTCGGCATGCTGGTCGTCACCGAGCAGTTCGCGCTCGGCGGCGCGAGCAGGGCGTTCGCCGACGGCGGCGCGCTCGCCGACGACGGCCACCGGGCCGCGGTCGACAAGGTCGTGAAGGCACTGGTTCGCACCGCCGCCGCCCTGCGCGCCAGCTGAAGGCCCGTTGCCTCCGTGGCTTCGGCAGCTCGTTTGACTTCACTCAGATTTAGACTTAATCTACATCTGTTGTGAGTCCGACACCTGAACAACGCCTCGTCGACCAGTTGAGCCAGTACGGCATCCGGCCGTCGGCGCAGCGGGTGGCGATCGCCCGCTATGTGCTGGCGACCGACCAACACCCGACTGCGGAGCAGGTCTGGAGCCGCGTCCGGGCGACCTTCCCGACCGTGTCGCGGGCGACGGTCTACAACACCCTGCAGCTGTTCAAGCAACACGGCCTGCTGCTCGAGCACGAGCTCGGTGGCGGTAGTGCGGTGTTCGACCCCAACGTCGAGCCGCATCATCACTTCGTCGACGACGAGACCGGCGAGATCCGCGACATCCCGTGGTCGGCCATCGCCGTCGGCGACGTGCAGCTGCCGGACGTGCAGGTCCGTGAGTACTCGGTCGTCGTGCGCGGTCGCCGCGCCGACGCGCCCTAGACCCCAACCAAGAGGATATGACCATGAAGAACTCTCCCAGCCAGCTCTCCCGAGAGACCCGCGAGAAGATCGTCGAAGAACTGCTGCCGGTGCTGATCGACGGCCTCGACCTGCATTCGCAGATCAAGGTCGCGCACTGGAACATCAAAGGCCCGCACTTCGCGGCGCTGCACCCGCTGTTCGACCAGTTCGCCACCGACCTGGCGCTGCTCAACGACGGCCTCGCCGAGCGCGCGTTGACCCTCGGCGGCATGGCCGTCGGCACGACGCGCCACGTCGCCAAGCACTCGCGGCTGCAGGACTACCCCGAGAACGTGACCAAGGACATGGAGCACGTCGCGCTGCTCGCCGACCGCATCGGCCACTACCTGCAGGGCGTGCGCGCGGCGCGCGAGGTCGCCATCGAGCTGAAGGACGACGACACGGTCGACACGCTGACCGGCATCGTCACGATGTTCGAGAAGCACGCCTGGTTCCTGCACGCGTCGCTGGCCTGACCGCGCCGTCGTGGCGCAGGCCCGGCGTTTTGGGTATCCACGCCGGGCCATGACCGAACGCAGTGACTCCTCGCCGGCTCCCAGCGCGTTCCGCTCCGTGCCGCGCACCGGCGTCATCTTCGTCACCGAGCAGGCCACCCGGCTCGGCTTCTCGCCCGAGGACCCGGCGTGGTGCAACCTCGGGCAGGGCCAGCCGGAGACCGCGGCCCTGTCGGGTGCACCGCCGCGCGTGACGTCGGTGGCGATCGACGGCGGCGACCTCGACTACGCGCCGGTGGCCGGTCTGTGGGAGCTGCGCGAGGCCATCGCCGCGCTCTACAACCGGCTCTATCGCCGCGGCATGGCCTCGCAGTACAGCGCCGAGAACGTCGCCGTCGCCGGCGGCGGGCGCACCTCGCTGACGCGCGCCGCGGCGTCGCTCGGCCGCATCAACCTCGGCCACTTCCTGCCCGACTACACCGCGTACGAGGAGCTGCTGGAGGTGTTCCGCGACTTCCAGTCGATCCCGATCCTGCTCGACCCGGAGCGCGGCTACGCGTTCTCGCGCGACGACCTGCGCCGTGAGATCACCGGTCGCGGGCTCGGCGCGCTGCTGTTCTCCAATCCGTGCAACCCGACCGGGCGCGTGATCGGCGGCGACGAGCTGCGCGACTGGGTCGACACCGCACGCGCGCTCGACTGCACGCTGCTGGTCGACGAGTTCTATTCGCACTTCGTCTGGCGGCCGGAGCTCGCGGCGCCGTGCGGCATGGTGAGCGCCGCGCAGTTCGTCGAAGACGTCGACGCCGATCCGGTGGTGCTGATCGACGGTCTGACCAAGAACTGGCGCTACCCCGGTTGGCGCGTGACGTGGGCGATCGGGCCCAAGGCGGTGATCCGACGCATGACCAGCGCGGGATCGTTCCTCGACGGCGGCGCGGCGCGGCCGATGCAGCGCGCTGCGATCCCACTGCTCGACGCCGACACGACGCGCGCCGAGACGGCCGCGATCGCGCAGGCCTTCGCGCCCAAGCGCGATGCGCTGGTGCGCGGGCTGCGCCAGCTCGGCTTCACCATCGACGTGGAGCCCGAGGGCACCTTCTACGTCTGGGCGTCTGCCGAACGGTTGCCTCCGGCGCTCGCGACCGGCGAACAGTTCTTCCGCGCCGCGCTGCAGCACAAGGTGATCACCGTGCCGGGGCAGTTCTTCGGCGTCGACCCCGGCCGCCGTCGCGGCGCCCGGCCGTCGCGCTTCCGCCACCACCTGCGCTTCTCGTTCGGCCCGTCGATGGCGGTGTTGGAGACGGCGTTGTCGCGCATCGGTGCGCTGATCGCCGACGCCGGCCGCGGGCCGGTCGGCAGCTGAGGCCGCTCACGTCGCCGGCGGCTCGCGCAGCGTCGCGCGTTCGTCGAGCAGCTCGTTGACCCCGTCGAGCACGTCGCGCAGCTCGGGCGACGCGCCGACGGTGCTGCAGCGGCGGAAGGTGTCGCCGCCGCGCTGCGCCGCGAGGGTGTCGCGCAGGTCGCCCATCGGCCGCGCCACGCGGCGGCCGAGGCTTCGCGACAGCAGCAGGCACAGCGCCAGCGAGCCGATGCCGATCACCGCGGCGACCCAGGCGCCGGCGCGACCGAGCCGCTGCGCGTCGCGGTCGACCTCGCGCATCGCCGCGCGGTTGACCTCGATCAGCTGTTCGACGCTGGTCAGCAGCTGACGGCGGGCGTCGCGGTCGCCGGCCAGCGCGGCCTCGAGCTGCCGATCGATCGCGTCGAGCACCGGCTCCTCGCCGGGCTCGGTGACGTTCTCGCGGGCGCGTGCGATGGCGGCGTGCGCCTTTTCGCGCGCGGCGTCGACGATCGCTCCGCCGCCGGAGTCGGCGAGGGTCTCGAGGATGTCCTCGGCGGCGACGATGGTCGCGTCGTTGCGCGTCAGGATGCGGTCGATCGCCGGGCCCATGCGCACGAACAGGCCGATGGCGCTGAACGCCAGCACCAGCACGACCGCGGCGAAGCCGAGCACGACCGCCGCGAGTTCGGTGCGCAGCTGCATGTCAGCGCTTCTCCATCATCTTGGCGACCGCGCCCTCGCCGGCGACCAGCACGATGACGTCGCCGCCCTCGAGCAGCGTCTGTGCGTCGGGCAGGACCACCGCGCCGGTCTGGTGCTTGCGGATCGCGACCACGGTCACGCCGAAGCGGGCCGGTAGCCGCAGCTCGCCGAGCGAGCGGCCGGCGAACTCCGCCGGCGTCTCGACCTCGCTCAGCAGCACGCCCTCGCCGAGCAGCATCTCGCCCTTGATGCCGGCGTGCACGATCTGGCTGGCGAAGCGCTCGCCGAACGCGCGCTCCGGGTTGACGACCTGGTGGGCGCCGACGAGCCGGAGGATGCGCGCGTGCACGTCGTCGTTGGCGCGGGCGATGACGCGCTTGGCGCCGGTCTGCCGCAGCAGCGCCGTGCAGATGATCGACGCCTCCTTGGCTTCGTCGCCGATCGCGCACAGGCAGACGTCGCGCTCGCCGGGCGACGTGCGCTGCAGCGCGTCGAGGTCGGTGGCGTCGAAGCACATCGCCTCGGCGACGTGCTCGGCGATCGACTGCACGCGCTCCTCCCTCGAATCCACGGCGAGCACCTCGACGCCGCGTTCGGCGAGCGCCTTGGCGACCGAGGTGCCGAACTGGCCGAGGCCGATGACGATGGCTTGCTGGTTGATGCGTGGCATGGCGGTGCGGTTCAGCCGACGTCGATGTTCTCGGTCGGCAGGGTGGCGGCGCCGGCGGCGGTGCGCTGGCTCATGAACATCATGATCGACAGCGGGCCGATGCGGCCGGCGAACATGCAAGCCAGGATCACCAGCTTGCCGACCTCGTCGAGCTGTGCGGTGGCGCCCTGGCTGAGGCCGACCGTGGCCAGCGCCGAGACCACCTCGAACGCGGCTTCCGGTAGCGGGATCTGCTGGGTCAGCAGCAAGGCGATCAACGCCACTCCACCGCTGGCCACGGCGATCGAGACGATCACGGCCGCGCGCTGCACGGTGCGATCCGGCAGCGTGCGGCCGAACGCGGTGGTGCGCGGCGCGCCGCGGATCGTGTGCCAGACCGACAGCGCCAGCACCGCGACGGTGGTGGTCTTGACGCCGCCCGCCGTGCCACCCGGGCTCGCGCCGACGAACATCAGCGCCAGCATCATGACGTAGGTCGCCGGGTGCACGACGGCGAGGTCGACCGAGTTGAAGCCGGCGGTGCGCAGCGTCGCCGACTGGAACCAGGCGTTGTGCAGCTTGTCGGCGATCGACAGGCCGGCCAGCGAGTGGTCCCATTCGGCGAGCAGGTAGAACGCGCCGCCGCCGACCAGCAGCACCAGCGCGGCGAGCGTGCAGATGCGCACCTGCACCGGCAGGGCCCGGCGGCCGCCTTCGCCGCGGCGTGCGAAGGTCAGCACCACGGCCGGCGACAGGCCGCCGATCACGATCAGCAGCGCGATCGTGTGCAGCACCAGCGGCGAGTGCTGGAACGGCATCAGGCTGTCGCTCTGCAGCGCGAAGCCGGCGTTGCAGAAGGCCGAGATCGCGGTGAACGCGCCCCGCCACAGCGCCGCGCCGAACGAGTCGCCGTGGGCGACGAACAGCGCCGCGAGCGCCAGCGCGCCGATCCCTTCGGTGACGAACGTCACCTTGAGCACGTCCTGCGCCGACGACACCAGCCGGCTCCGGTCCTGCGTGCCGATCAGCCGCGCGATCGCCGACTCCTGGCGCATGCTCATGCGTCCGCCCAGCATGCGCAGCGCAGCGGTGGAGAAGGTCATGATGCCGAGCCCGCCGAGCTGCATCAGCAGCAGCAGCGTGGTCTGGCCGAGCATCGTGAACTCGACCGGCGTGTCGCGCACGATCAGCCCGGTGACGCAGACGGCGCTGACCGCGGTGAACGCGGCGTCGAGGCCGCCGATGCCGACTCCCGAGGTCGAGCTCTGCGGCAGCGCCAGCACGATCGTGCCGACCAGCGCCATGGTGGCGAAGGTCGTCACCAGCATGCGCTCGGGGTGTTCGAACAGCGCCGTCCACCAGCGGCTGGTGCTCGCGTCGGCCGGCTCCGTGCGCGGCCCGAACACCGCGGCGAGCAGCGTGTAGACGGCGCCGCTGCTGACCAGTGACCACGGGTCGTGCCAGGTCACCGCGGCCAGCGCCAGGCTGCCGAGCAGGGAACCGGTGAGCAGCCTCGTGCGTGGATTGCGGCTGTGGCGTCGGCGCACCAGCCACGTCGCGCCGAGCGCCATCGCCACCAGGGCCGACGCGCCTACCGCCGCGGTGGTGGCCGCCGTGGTCGTCGTCGTGGGGTCGCCGCCGAGCGCGACCACCACCCAGAACGCCAGCGCCGCGGTCGCCGAACCACGCACCATGCCGGAGCCGGCGTTTCGTCGGCGCAGCGCCGGCGAGAACAGCGGCGAGCCGAGCTGCCACAGACTGCCCAGTCCGAACAGCACGGCGACGGCGAGCAGCAACGTCAGCCCTGGCGCGTGGGGCAGGCGCGGCGCGGCGAGGCCGACCAGCGCGGCGAGGCCGAGCGCGCCGGCGAGCCGCCCGCTGCGCGGGTGGCCGGAGATGCGCAACCCGGCGAGCAGCAGCGCGAGCACCGCGAAGCCGCCGACGAGGGCCGCCGCGAGCGGTGCGTTCGTCAGGCCGCCGTGGGCCCAAGAGACGATGGCGAACGGGATCGGGCTCGCTGCCAGCAGCGCGCCGCTGGTCGCGGCGTACGGCCTGCGGTTGGTCGGCGCGGGCGTGGCGTGCTGCTGTGGATCGGACAACGCTGGGGACTCGCGGGGGCTGGGCTCGCGCGGGCACAGAGCGTCGGCTCGGAACACGTCGAGGTCCAGCGGCAACTGCGGCGCCCCCCGAGGTGTCGACGGAGCAGCGTCCGCGTGTCGGATTCCGGATGCCGAGGCGCGTCCGGGGTGCCCTTGCCGGAGGGTGGGGATGGGGCATGCTGGTTGCTGTCGCCGCGCGCCCGCGCCTTCTGGTCCCGACTCCTCGTCACGGCTCAACGATGATCTCATCCCTCGCGCTCGCGCTCGCAGTCTCGCTGCCCCAGGCCCCGCAGGACTTCCCGACACCGCGCGTGATCGCCGAAGCCACCGACGGCGAGTTCCGCGCCCACGGCGACTTCGATCACGACGGCGACGTCGACCTGCTGCACTTCCGCGGCTCCGTGCTCGACTGGACCGGCGTGCGGGTCTTCGAGAACGTCGGCGACGGCGACTTCGTGCCGGGCCCGGAGACGCTGTTCCATTTCCCGGCGAGCTACACCAGCGGCCGACTGCAGCCCTTCGTCGGCGACTTCGACGGCGACTCGAACCTCGACTTCGTCATCGCCCGTGACGGCGCGGGCGCGGCGCTCGGCGAAGGGCTGGAGTTCTTCTTCGGCGACGGCAGCCTCGGTTGGTCGAGCCGGGCGCTGCTGCCGATGGCCACGCCGCGCTGGATCGCGATCGGCGACATCGACGGCGACGCGGCCCTCGAGGTCGCCGTGTCCCACATCGACGCCAGCTACCAGAACATGCTGTCGTGGGTGGACGTGCAGGGCGGTGTGCCGATCGCGCTGCCGCCGTACGTGTTGACCGCCGGGGTCGCGCCGACCGTCATCGTCTTCGACGTGGTGGACGTCGACGGCGACGGCCTCGACGACATCGCGGCGACGGCCACCGCCGGCAGCGTCGTCGATCGCGTGCAGTTCTTCCCGACCGTTGCCGGCACCCCGACGCTCGGCAGCTACTTCACGCTGCCGGTGCAGCTGCAGAACATCAATCACCGGCTGCTCGCGGGGGATCTCGACGGCGACGGCGACGGGGACCTGCTGTTCCTCAAGATGGAGCTCTCCGATCCGGGGCCGTGGGTCCAGCCGTTGGAGCGCATCGCCGGCGGGTGGGTCCAGCGGCCCGCCCAGTCGATCACGACGCCGACCACCGGCTGGTTCCAACCACACGACACGCAGTTGATCGATTGGGACGGGGACGGCTGGCTCGACGTGATCACCGGCGGTCAGCAGAACGACATGTTGCGTGCAGTCGGCAGCTGGCAGTTCACCCGAGCCTTCCATGTTGCCGGCACCGGGCAGGCAGCCGGCGGCGGCGCGTTCGATCACGACGGCGATGGGTATCTCGACTACGTCGGCGGCTATTCCGTCTTGCAGGGCGACGGCACGTTCCAGGTCGAGTCGGCGGTGAACCTCCCGCTGTTCACCGACCTGATCGCCGATCGCGAAGGCGACGGCGATCCCGACCTGACCAGCGGCGGCCCCGGCTGGCTCGCGCGCAACGACGGCACCGGCGCGTTCGCCCTGACGTCGCGTGCGTTCCCGCCGCTCGGCGCCAACGAGCACTACGCGACGCCGATCGCCTACGCCGACTTCGATGGTGACGGTCGCCCGGAGTTCCTGACGCAGTACTTCTACCAGGTGTTCCCTCCGTTCTCGGCCGTCACTCAGCTCGGCATGCTGCGGATCACCGACGACCGTCGCGATCAGTTCGAGCCCGGCGTGCCCGCGACGGCGAACCCCGCCGACGTCATCGCGCCGCCGACGACCTCGGCGAACGACGCCAGGTGGAGCACCGGTGACGTCGACGGCGACGGCGACCTCGACCTGCTGCTGGTGGGTGGGTATCGCGAAAACGACGGCACCGGCATGCTGGCGACGTTCGTCGGCGGTTACCTCGGGCGCGGTCGGCAGGTCGGGGATGTCGACGGCGACGGCGTGCCCGACGTACTGACCACGGCGTTCAACGGCGTCTCGACGATGGTCTCGATCTACCTCGGCGTGGCCGGCGGCGGCTTCACTGCGATGCCGGTGACGATTGCGCCCGGTTCGGCCGACGCGCTGCTGCGCGACCTCGACGGCGACCTCGATCTCGACCTGATGGTCGCGTCGCCCGGCGCCCCCGGCATGACCTTGTTCGAGAACGTGCTCGGCACGTTCGTGCTGCGCACCACGCTGCCCGACGCGGTCGCCGGATGGCTGCGATTCGTCGGCACGCGCGACCTCGATGGCGACGGGGTGCAGGACCTGCTGGTCGTGTCGCGCCACGCGACCACGATCGGCAACACGGTCGACACCCTGACCCGCTATCACGGCACCGGCTCCCACCTCGGCTACACGCTCGCCAGCGAACACCTCGCGCCGTTCAACGTCAGCGGCTTCGCCGACCTGGACGGTGACGGCGATCTCGACGCGATCGGCGGCGCGATGCTGCGCGGTTGCTCGGCGCCATCCGGGAGTGGCGCGGTTCGGCAGTACGGCGTCGGTACCGGTGGTGCGGCGGGCGTGCTGCCCTTGCTCGGCGCGCGCGGACCGATCGTCTCGACCTCGACGGCGGACGAACTGCGCATCGTGCGCGGCTGGCCGGGCGCCAGCGCGCTGCTGGTGTTCGGACTGGTGGAGACGTCGATCCCCGACGCGCCGTTGAACGGCTTGGTGCTCCACGTCGGCGACCCCATCGTGCTGTTGCTGCCGCAGCTCGTCGGCACGCCGGGCGTCGCGGGCACCGGCGAGTTGACCATCACGCTGCCCGACCTGCCGTTCCTCGCCGGGTTCACGATCGTGCACCAGGTGTTCCTCGAGGACCCGACCGCGGTGAGTGGTTGGGCGAGCAGCAACGGCCTGGCGTTGACCTACGGCAACTAGTGCGTGCCCGCGCCCGGGATCACCGCGGTTGCAGCAGCCAGCTCTGGCCGGCCGTCCACTGTTCGGTCCAGTGGCGCTTGTAGTCCATCATCGGACCCATGTCGTAGCGCGCAGCGCCTTCCTCGCACAGCCAGCGCAGCTGTTCGAGCTGCAGCAGGTTGCCGATCGAGAACGGCGACCAGTGCTCGTCGTAGCTGAACTGCTGGCCGCGGTAGACGCCGTCGGCGACGCCGCCGAAGACGAAGCCGATGTCGGCGTCGCCGCGCCGGGCGAACATCACGCGGGCGGCGCCGGAGGCGGCCATACGCTCGAGCAGCGCCGCGTAGAACTGTCGCGACGGCGGCATCGTCATGCCGCATCTGCCGATGCCCTTCCAGCTGCGCCGCTCGACCAGCAGCATGCGCTGGTAGGTGGCGTTCGCGGTCGCCGCGTCGGCGGGCGCGACACGCTCGAAGGTGACGCCGAGCGCGGCGGCGCGCCGCGCGGCAGCGCGCACGTTGCGGCGCGTTCTCGGCGAGCGCCGCGCCAGGTAGCCGTCGAGACCGCCCTCGAGCGACGCGCGGCACGACGTGTCGGTGTGCGCCAGCGAGAAGCGGTGTGTCTCGTCGAAGCGCGCGTGCAGGTCGCGGAGCAGCGGCCCGTCCGGCTCGAGCGCGCTGATCAGCAGGTTCGTCGTCGCGGAGCCCGATCCATAGCGGAGCTGCAGGTCGAGCACGTCGAGCGCGGCCGGTCCGAGCAACGGGCAGCCGAACTGCCACGACGTGTCGATCGGCGCCAGCAGCGTGCCCGTGCGCAGCGGCACGCGGGCGAACACCACGCACGAGTCGTCGTCACCGGCGAACAGCAGGCTGCGCTCCGGTGCGAACACCTCGTGAAACGCCAGCTGCCACTCGCTGCGGCAGCAGAACGGGTCGAGCTGAGGCGTGCGGCGCGCCGCGGCGTGCCACGCCCGTTCGGTCGCTGCGTCGAGTGGCAGAGGCTGTCGTGGAGATGCGGGCAAGCTGATCGCGGAAGCGGGCATCGTATCGGCGGTCTCCGGCCAGTGGCCGGCCGGCAGCGATCGCGACGGCGGTGGCGACCAGTGATGGCCGCGTCACGCCGGCGACTTCGCCCTGAGGAGATCAGCCGCGGCCGCGACAGGTCTTGCGGTAGGCGGTCGGCGTCTGGCCCATCTGGCGCGCGAACTGCCGCGCGAAGTCGCTGTGGTCGTAGAAGCCGGCCTGCAGCGCGACGCGCGTGATCGGCAGGTCGGTGCCCCGCAGCAGCTCGCAGGCGCGGATCACGCGCATCTGCATCAGGTAGGCGCGCGGCGTCATCTGGAAGGTCTCTCGGAACTTGCGCTCGAACTGCCGCACCGACAGCCCGGTCGTCGCCGCCAGCGAGCCGACGTCGAGCGGCTGCTGGATGTCGCGCTTGAGTCGCTCGGCGGCCGGAGCCAGGTCGAGGTAGGGCTGCATCGCCGCGCGCTGCTGCTCGTAGCTGCGCACCGTGCCGCACAGGCCGCACTGCCGACCGTCGCGGCCGAACAGCGGCAGCTTGTCGGTGACGAACCACTCGGGGCTGCCCGACGCGTCGGGGAACAGCTCGATCAGGCCCCGCAAGGGGCGGCCGGTGGCCAGCACCTGCAGGTCGTCCAGCCGGTACTTGTCGGCGAGCTTCGGCGGGAACAGCTCGGCGTCGGTGAGGCCGACGATCTCGCGTTCGTCGCGACGGCCGCAGCGTTCGACGAACGCCGGGTTGCCCATCATCAGTCGCAGCGCGGCGTCCTTGGCGAAGAACATCGCGCCGGGCAGGTGGTCGAACAGGTGGCGGAACTGTCCGGGGGCCAGGCCGTCGAGCCAGCGGCCCTGCTCCGACGTGGTCGGCATGGCGCAAACATACACACGATCCGCGCAAACCTACAAGCCGCCGCGCGCGTCGCGTTGCCTACTGTTGCGCGTCCGATCCCGACCCCCGCACGCAACTCCATGTCGCAGCTCCGAGGCCTCGCCGTTCCGTTCCGTCTCGCCTTCGTCGCCGCAGCGTTGCTCGCCGCCGCCGCGCCGCGAACGCAGCAGGCGCAGGCGCCGCGTCGGCTGGCGGTGATGTTCTTCGGCGCGCCCACCGAGAACGGTCCGCACCACGACCCGATCACCCGCTACCGCGTGCTGAAGAAGGGGCTCGGCACCGAGGGCATCGACCTGACCTACAGCGAGGACCCGGCCGAGGCGTTCACGCCGGCGTCGCTGGCGCGGTTCGACGCGGTGCTGATGTACGGCAACTGGAACCAGCACGAGCCGATGAAGCGCGAGCAGCTGCTGGCGCTGCTCGGCTACGTCGAGCACGGCGGCGGCTTCGTGCCGGTGCACTGCGCGTCGGCGTGCTTCGGCGGCTCGCCGCTGTTCGTCAAGCTGGTCGGCGGGCGCTTCGCGTCGCACGGCGGCGAGGAGTTCGAGGTCCGCAACGTGCAGCCGGACAACGCGATCCTGCGCGGGCTGCCGGGGTTCAAGGCGTGGGACGAGACCTACGTGCACGACCACCACGGCGACGACCGCGAGGTGCTGCAGGTGCGCGACGACGAGCCGTGGACGTGGACGCGGCGCCACGGCGAGGGGCGCGTCTTCTACACGGCGAGCGGTCACGACCACCGCGTGTGGGACCTGCCGGCGTTCCAGATGCTGCTGCGCAACGGCATCTACTGGGCGGTCGGCGACGACAAGAAGGCGCTGCTCGACGCGCTGCAGCTGCCGGTGCTCGAGACCGAGCCGGTGTCGCTGCCCGGTTACCGCGAGCGAAAGGAGATCACCGTCGCGCAGAAGCCGCTGTCGCCGACCGAGTCGATGAAGCTGGCGCAGGTGCCGCCGGGCATGCAGCTGTCGCTGTTCGCCAGCGAGCCCGACATCGTCAACCCGATCTTCGTGTCGTGGGACGAGCGCGGTCGCGCCTTCGTCATCGAGACGATCGACTACCCGAACAACCTGCACCGGGGTGACCTCGGTCACGACCGCATCACCATCTGCGAGGACACCGACGGCGACGGCAAGGCCGATCGCTTCACGCGCTTCGCCGACAAGCTGTCGATCCCGACCTCGCTGTGCTTCGCCAACGGCGGCGTGATCTGCACCAACGGCAGCGACATGCTGTTCTTGAAGGACACCGACGGCGACGACAAAGCCGACGTGCGCGAGGTGCTGTTCACCGGCTTCAACATGGGCGACACGCACGCCTGCGTGTCCAACCTGCGCTACGGCTTCGACGGCTGGATCTGGGCTGTGATCGGCTACTCGGGCTTCCGCGGCGAGGTCGGCGGCGAGCGCCACGAGTTCGGCCAGGCGGTGTTCCGCTTCCGGCCGGACGGCTCGAAGCTCGAGGTGCTGCAGAACACCACCAACAACACCTGGGGCCTCGGCTTCACCGAGCAGTTCGACGTCGTCGGTTCGACCGCCAACGCCAATCCGAGCTTCTACCTGACGTTCCCGGCGGCGGCCTACGCGGCGCACGGCCTCGACCAGCCGCACACGCCGGCGGGCGACGACAACCCGTTGTTCTTCCCGATGTCGATGGACATCCGCCAGGTCGATCAGTTCGACCGCTACACGGCGGCGGCGGGGCACGCGGTCTACACCGCGCGCCGTCTGCCGGTGGAATACCACAACCGCGTCGCCTTCGTCTGCGGTCCGACCGGCAAGCTGGTCGGCAACTTCGTGCTGCACCGCGTCGGCGCCGGGTGGCGTTCGGTGCAGTCGCCGAACAACCTCTACGACTCGGCCGACGCGTGGTCGGCCCCGGTCTGCTGCGAGGTCGGTCCCGACGGCGCGGTGTGGATCTGCGATTGGTACAACATCATCGTGCAGCACAACCCGACGCCGAGCCGCGCGTCGGCGGGCGTCGACGCGAAGACCGGCAAGGGCAACGCCTACGAGACGCCGCTGCGCGACAAGCAGCACGGCCGCATCTATCGAGTGATCCCGCGCGGCGACACCGCGCCGCCGGTGCCGGTGCTCGACGTCGACGAACCGGGCACGCTGCTCGCCGGCCTCGGCGCCGACAACCTGCTGTGGCGGTTGCACGCGCAGCGCTTGATCGTCGAGGCCGAGGTCGTGTCGCTCGGGGGGCAGCTGGCGACGATGGCGATCGGCGGCGGCGCCGGTGCACCGCACGCGCTGCAGGCACTACACCAGCTCGGGCTGCTCGAGCCCGAGCTGCTGGCGAAGGCGCTGCGTGCGGGTGACGAAGCGACCCGCCGCGCCGCGATCGCGATGGCGACGCCGGTGGAGCTGAAGGAGGCGTTCGTGCGCGACGGCGCGATCGCCGCCGAGGGCCGCGAGCTGGCCGAATTGCTGGTCGCCTTCGCCGGCGCGGCGCACGACCCGGAGATCGGCGCCGCGGTGTTCGCGGTGGCGCAGAAGCACGGCGATGCGCTGCTCGAGGAGCGCGCGATGCGCGACGCCTGGACGATGGCCGCGCAGGCCCACGGCGCGGCGGTGCTGGCCGCGGCGAACGCCGCCGGGATCACCGCCGGCGGGGCGAAGGAGCAGCCGAATCTGCTGCCGAACGCCGACTTCGAGCAGGTGCGCGACGACGGACGTCCGGTCGGCTGGACCGAGCTGCGGCACTACGGCGGTGCGCGGCCGGACGCGGTGACGTTCCGTTCGTCGACCGAGGGGCGCGGCGGTTCACGCTGCCTCGAGATCGACTGCGACCAGTTCACCGACTCGGGCGTCGCCGCCACGCTGCGACTCGAGGGCGGCGCGCGCTACCGCCTCAGCGGCTGGCTGCGCACCGAGGGCGCGCAGGCTGCGGGGCGCGCGCCGGGCATGATGCTCAACGTGCACGGCGGCCCGCACACCCGCGGCCTGACCGGCACCAACGACTGGACCGAGCTGTCGATGGAGTTCGACGCGCCGCGCGGTGAGGCGGTCGTGCACTGCCTGTTCGGTGGCTACGGCGGCGCCAAGGGCAAGGCGTTCTACGACGACCTGTCGCTGGTCAAGGTGTCGAGCGGCCGCACGATCGCCGGCGCGCTGGAGGCGATCGCGCAGCGGGTGACGGTGCCGGTCGCCGAGGCGCCCGCGGCCACCCGCAAGTTCGAGATCGACCCGAAGGTGCACGAGCGCGGCGCCGCGGTCTACGCCATGACCTGCATCGCCTGCCACGGCATCGACGGCAAGGGCGTGCCGATGGCGTTCCCGCCGCTCGACGGCTCGGACTGGCTGACCGGCGATCACGAGCTGCCGATCAAGATCGTGATCCACGGCCTGATGGGGCCGGTCAAGGTCGGCGACGCGCAGTTCGTCAGCGTGATGGCGCCGCTCGGCCCGCAGCTCAACGACCAGCAGATCGCCGACGTGCTGACCTACGTGCGCCAGCGCTGGTCCAACGACGCCGCGCCGGTGACCGCCGAGCAAGTGAAGAAGGTGCGCGCCGCGACCAAGGACCGCACCCAGTTCTGGACCGCCGCGGAGCTCGGCCGCTGAGGCCGGCGTCCCGCGACCACCACACGACTCTCTCCGAGGACCTCCCATGACCAAGAAGTTCCGCGCCGCCATCGTCGGCCTCGGCTTCGGCGCCGAGTTCATCCCGATCTACCAGCGTCATCCCAACGCGGAGATGTTCGCCATCTGCCAGCGCAACAAGGAGTCGCTCGACAAGATCGGCTCTGCCTTCGGCATCGAACGCCGCTACACGGAGTACGCCGACCTGCTGAAGGACCCGGACGTGGACTTCGTGCACATCAACACGCCGATCCCCGACCACGCGGCGATGTCGATCGCGGCGCTCGAGGCCGGCAAGCACGTCGCCTGCACGGTGCCGATGGCGACCAGCGTCGAGGACTGCAAGCGCATCGTCGACCTCTGCGCGAAGACCGGCCTGCGCTACATGATGATGGAGACGGTCGTGTTCTCGCGCGAGTTCCTGTTCGTCAAGGAGCTCTACCAGAAGGGCGAGCTCGGCAAGCTGCAGTTCCTGCAGGCGAGCCACCAGCAGGACATGGACGGCTGGCCGGGCTACTGGCCTGGGCTGCCGCCGATGTACTACGCGACGCACTGCGTCGGGCCGATGCTCGGCCTGCCGAGGAAGGACGCCGAATACGTGTCGTGCTTCGGCTCGGGCACGATCCGCGAGGAGATGATCGGCATCTACAACTCGCCGTTCGCGGTCGAGACGGCGCACATCAAGCTGCGCAACAGCGACCTGTCGGCGCGCATCATCCGCTCGCTGTTCGACACCGCGCGGCAGTATCGCGAGAGCATCGACGTCTACGGCACCAAGAAGGCGTTCGAGTGGCCGCTGATCGAGGGCGAGCAGGCGGTGATCCACACGGCGAAGAAGCCCGAGCACGAGATCGCCGCGCGCGTCGAGGTGCCGGACTACGCGCACCTGCTGCCGGCGGGCATCCGGCCGTTCACGCAGAAGGGCGTCTACGACCTCGAGGGCAACGAGCACCTGTCGTTCACGCAGGGCGGCGGCCACGGCGGCAGCCACCCGCACCTCGTGCACGAGTTCCTCAGCGCGCTGGTCGAGGGCCGCGAGCCGTGGCCGAACGCGAAGCAGTCGGCCAACTGGACGTGCGTCGGCATCCTCGCGCACGAGTCGGCGATGGCCGGCGGCGAGCGCCGCGACCTGCCGTCCTGGTCCTTCAGCGAGTGACCCGATGGAACGTCGCCTCGGCTTCAGCTTCCTCTACTTCGCGCCGCGCGTGACCGAACGGCACGCGCGCTGGTTCGAGCGCCTGGCGTGGCATCGCTACGACGGCGCCGAGCTGCCGGTGGTCGGCGCGACCGACGACGAGCTCGCGTGGATGCGGCGCACGTGCCGGGAGCACGGGCTGCAGGCGACGGCGGTCGGCTTCGCGGTGGCCGAGGCGAACCCGCTCGATCCGGACCCGGCGGGGCGCGCGCGCGCCGTCGATCACCTGGCGACGCTTTGCGAGAAGGCGGCGGCGCTCGGCGCCGAGGTGCTCGCCGGGCCGATCCACTCCGCCTACGGAGTGTGGACCGAAGAACCGCCGACCGCCGACGAACGCGCGCGCTGCATCGACGTGCTGCGCGCCGCCGGCGAGCACGCGGCGAAGTGTGGCGTCACCCTGGCGGTCGAACCGCTCAACCGCTTCGAGAGTTACTTCCTCAACACCGCCGCCGACTGCGCGGCGCTGGTGAGGGACGTCGCGCACCCGCACGTGATCGGCGTGATGGACACGCACCACGCGCACATCGAAGAAGGGGACGTCGCCGCGGCGATCGCGGCGATGGGCAAGACGCTCGGCCACGTGCAGCTGTCGGAGAACCATCGCGGCGTGCCCGGTCGCGGCCAGGTGCCGTTCGACCGCGTGCTCGCGGCGCTCGACGGCATCGGCTACGACGGCTGGCTGGTGGTCGAGGCGTTCTCGCGGCAAGACCCCGGCTTCGGCAGCGCGCTGCGCATCTGGCGCGAGCTCGACGACGGGCCGGAGTCCGTACTCGCCGCTGGCGCACGGCTGGTAGGTCGCGACTGAGCAGTTCGGGCGCGCGGCCGCTCGAGCGGGTAGCCTCAGCGGCGCGCCATGAGGACCCTTCGCCGTCTGGTCGTGTGGCTGTTCGTGCTTGCCGCCGCCGGTGTCGCGATCGCCTGGTCGATTCGCGAGAAGCCGCCGCTGGTGACCGCGCACACCGTCGCCCGCGGTCGCGTCGAGGCGACCGTCGCCAACACCCGCGCCGGCACCGTCAAGGCGCGGCGCCGCGCCAAGCTGGCGCCGAGCCTCGGCGGGCAGGTCGACAAGCTGCTCGTCGACGAAGGCGATCGCGTCACACAGGGGCAGCTGCTGATCGAGCTGTGGCATCAGGACCTCGACGCGCAGCTGGCGCTGGCGAAGAGCGAACGCGCGCGCGCGCAGGCGCTCGCCGAGCAGGCGGAGCTGGAGGCGGGGCTCGCCGAACGCGACCTCACCCGAGAGAAGGAGCTGCAGCAGCAGGGCATCTCCGCCGGCGACCAGCTCGACCGCCTGCAGTCGAAGGCTGCTGGCGCGCGCGCGGCGCAGCGCGCAGCGGTCGCCGAGGCGGCGTCGCGGCAGAACCAGATCGAGGCCATCGAGGCGCAGCTGCAGCGCATGCGCATCACCGCGCCGTTCGCCGGCGTCGTCGCCGAGCTCAACGGCGAGATCGGTGAGTTCGTGACGCCGTCGCCGGTCGGCATCCCGACGCCGCCGGCCGTGGACCTGATCGACGACGGTGGCCCCTACGTGACGGCGCCGATCGACGAGGTCGACGCCGCGCGCGTTCGCGTCGGCATGACCGCGACGATCACGCTCGACGCGTTCGGCAAGCGGCCGTTCACCGGGCGCGTGCGCCGCATCGCGCCGTATGTCACCGATCGCGAGAAGCAGGCCCGCACCGTGGACGTCGAGGTCGAGTTCCTCGATCCGCCGGCCGACGTCGCGCTGCTGCCCGGCTACTCGGCGGACGTCGAGGTGCTGATCGAGGCCAAGGACGACGTGCTGCGCGTGCCCGCCGAGTGTCTGCGCGACGGCCGGTTCGTGCTGGCGGTCGGCGACGACCTCGTGCTGCACCGCCGCGAGGTGACCGCCGGTCTCGCCAACTGGAAGTTCGCCGAGATCACCGCTGGGCTGACCGCCGGGGAGCGCATCGTGCAGAGCTTCGAGCAGAAGGGGCTCGACGACGGCACCGAGGTGCGCATCGCGGCGGGCGGCGGCGCGCCGTGATCGAGCTGCACCAGGTCTCGCGCCGGTTCGAAGTCGGCGGCCAGGTCGTGCACGCATTGCGCGAGGTCGACCTCGTCGTCGCGCGCGGCGACTACGTGTCGCTGATGGGGCCGTCCGGCTCGGGCAAGTCGACGCTGCTGAACGTGCTCGGGCTGCTCGACCGTCCGTCGAGCGGGCGCTACCTGTTCG
Organism: Planctomycetota bacterium; assembly: GCA_020638735.1. Lineage (GTDB taxonomy): Bacteria > Planctomycetota > UBA1135 > UBA1135 > UBA2386. The sequence goes on from JACKHZ010000010.1 coordinate 374,846, forward strand.
ACGGCGAGGACGTCACCGCGCTCGACGACGACCAGCAGGCGCTGGTGCGGCGGGTGCGCATCGGCTTCGTCTTCCAGTCGTTCCAGCTGGTGCCGCGACTGACCACGGAGCAGAACGTCGCCTTGCCGCTGGTGCTCGCCGAGGTGCCGCTCGCCGAGCGTCGCGAGCGCACGGCCGCGCAGCTGCAGGCGTTCGGGCTCGCCGACCGCGGTCATCACCTGCCGGACCAGCTGTCGGGCGGGCAGCGGCAACGCGCGGCGATCGCGCGGGCGACCATCACGCGGCCGGACCTGCTGCTGGCCGACGAGCCGACCGGCAACCTGGACAAGCACACCGGCGACGACGTGGTGCAGGCGCTCGAGAAGCTGCACGACGACGGGCTGACGCTGATCGTCGTGACCCACGACCAGGCGCTGGGTGCGCGCGCCGTGCGTCGGCTGCGCATGGACGACGGTCGCCTCGAAGAGGGGGCCGCGTGAGGTTCGGCGACAAGCTCGGCTTCTGCGCGCGCAGCCTGCTGTCGCAGCGGACCCGCACGCTGCTGATCGTGCTGGCGATGGCGATCGCGACCGCGGGCGTGACGATGCTGACGTGGCTCGGCGACTCGGCGCGGCGCTACGTGACCGGGCAGTTCTCGGCGCTCGGCACCAACCTGGTGATCGTGCTGCCGGGCCGCAGCGAGACGACGGGCGGCGCGCCGCCGCTGCTCGGCGAGACGTCGCGCGACCTGACGCTGGACGACGCCGAGGCCTTGCTGCGCAGCCCGGCGGTCAGGCGCGTGTCGCCGGTGGTCGTCGGCAACGCGCTGGCGTCGGTCGACGGGCTGTCGCGCGAGACCACGGTGCTCGGCGCCAACGCCGACCTGTTGGCGGTGCGTCACCTCGAGCTGGCGATGGGGCGCTTCCTGCCGTCCGGTGCGGAGGCGGCGGCGCCGGTCTGCGTGCTCGGGGCGACGGTGCGCGACCAGCTGTTCCCGGACCGCGTGCCGCTCGGCGAGTTCCTGCGGCTCGGCGATCGTCGCTATCGCGTGATCGGCGTGCTCGCCACCGGCGGCACGTCGCTCGGCACGGACCTCGACGAGGTGGTGCTACTGCCCGCGGTCGCGGCCCAGGCCCTGTTCGACAGCCCCGGCGTGTTCCGGATCCTGATCGAGGCGGTCGACAGGGACGCGGTGCCGCGGGTCGTGAGCGACGTCGAGCAGACGATCGCGGCGCGTCACGAGGGCGAGCGCGACGTCACCGTGATCACCCAGGACGCGCTGAGTTCGACGTTCGACGGCATCCTCGGCGCGCTGACGATGGCGGTCGGCGGCATCGCGGCGATCAGCCTGATCGTCGCCGGCATCCTGATCATGAACGTCATGGTCGTCGCGGTGACGCAGCGGCGCGCCGAGGTCGGGCTGTTGAAGGCGCTCGGCGCCGACGCGGCGACGATCCGCGCGGTGTTCCTCGGCGAGGCGCTGCTGCTGTCCGCGCTCGGCTGCGGCGCCGGCCTGCTGTGCGGGCAGGGCGCCAGTCACCTCGTGCACCGCTTCGTGCCGGTGCTCGAACCCGGCGTGCCGGCGTGGTCGATGGGCGCCGCCGCGGTGGTCGCGGTGGGCTGCGGGCTGCTGTTCGGCACGGCGCCCGCGCGTCGTGCGGCGCGGCTGGATCCGGTCGAAGCCCTGTCGAGGCGCTGAGGACGAAGGCGATGAAGATCCGCGACCGCGCCACCTTCGCCACCTCGGCCATCCGGAGCCAACCCGTGCGCTCGACGCTGACCGCGCTCGGCATCGGCGTCGGCATCGCCGCGGTCGTGTTGCTGTTGTCGCTCGGCGCGGGCCTGCAGCGGTTCGTGCTGAACGAGTTCACGCAGTTCGGCACCAACCTGCTCAGCGTCACCCCCGGTCGCAAGACGACGTTCGGCATGTCGGGCGCGATGATCAACGCGGTGCGCCCGCTGTCGCTCGAAGACGCCGACGCGATCGCCGCGCTGCCGCAGGTCGAGCGCGTCTGTCCGGTCGTGATGGGCAACGTCGCCGTCGAAGGCGGCGGGCACACGCGGCGCGTGATGGCGACGTGCGTCGGCGCCAGCATGCCCGACGTGTGGCGGTTCTCGGTCGCCAGCGGCCGCTTCCTGCCGGCCGGCGAAGAGCGCCGCGCGCGACCGCTGGCGGTCCTCGGAGACAAGCTCTGGCGCGAGCTCTACGGCGAGCGCAGCCCGCTCGGCGAGGTCGTTCGCGTCGGCGGCGATCGCTATCGCGTGATCGGCGTGATGGAGCCGAAGGGCCAGTTCCTCGGCGTCGACCTCGACGACGCGATCTACGTGCCGGTCGCGCGCGGGCTCGAGCTGTTCGACCGCGAAGGTCTGATGGAGGTGGACGTCACGTTCCGCGCCGGTGCGTCGAGTGACGCGGTGACGGCGGCGGTGCGACGCACGCTGGTCGCGCGCCACGGCGACGACGACTGCACGATCACCGCGCAGCAGCAGATGCTCGACGTGCTCGGCTCGGTGCTGTCGGTGCTCACCTTCGCCGTCGCCGCGCTCGGCGGCATCTCGTTGCTGGTCGGCGGCGTCGGCATCCTGACGATCATGACCATCGCGCTCGGCGAACGTACCGGCGAGATCGGGCTGCTGCGGGCGCTCGGCGCGACGCGCGCGCAGGTGCGCTGGCTGTTCCTCGGCGAGGCCGCGGCGCTGTCGGTGATCGGCGGAGTCGCCGGCCTCGCGCTCGGCGGCGGCGCGGCCTTCCTGCTGCACGTGCTGGTGCCGGCGCTGCCGGTCGCGGTGACGCCGTGGCATGCGCTGCTCGCAGTCGGCGTGTCGCTCGCGATCGGTCTCGGCGCCGGCGTGCTGCCGGCCGTGCGGGCGGCGCGGCTCGATCCGATCGAGGCGCTTCGCGCCGAGTAGCGGCGATCAGCAGGGCACCTCGGCGCACGGCGCGACGCGGGCGAAGTGCGCGCCGAAGTGGCGCAGCACCGGGGGCGCGTCGGCGATGCGCACACCGGCGATCGCGGCGCGGCGGGCGTGCACGCGCGCGACGACCTCGATCAGGTAGTCCATGTGGCTCTGCGTGTAGGTGCGGCGCGGCACGGCCAGTCGCACCAGCTCCTGTCGGGCAGGGATCTCGGCGCCGGTCTCGGGGTCGAACGACCCGAGCATGACGCTGCCGATCTCGCAGGCCCGCACCCCGCCTTCGAGGTAGAGCTCCATGACCAAGGCCTGGCCCGGATACTGCGACTTCGGCAGATGCGGCAGGAACTTCGAGGCGTCGAGGAAGATCGCGTAGCCGCCCGGCGGGTGCACGACGGGCACGCCGCGCTCGGCGAGCCGGCGGGCGACGTAGGCGACGCTCGCGTGGCGGTACTCGAGGTAGTCCTCTTGCAGGACCTCGCGCAGCCCCTGCGCCACCGCCTCGAGGTCCCGACCCGACAGGCCACCGTAGGTCGGGAAGCCCTCGGTGACGACCATGGCGCGGCGCACGGTCTCGGCGAGCTTCGGGTCGCGCATGCCGAGGAAGCCGCCGATGTTCGCGAGCCCGTCCTTCTTCGCGCTCATCGTGCAGCCGTCGGCGAGCGCGAACGTGCGGCGCACGAGCTCGCCGACGTCGACCCCGGCGAGCTCGGGATCGCGCTCGCGCATCAGCCACGCGTTCTCTGCGAAACGGCAGGCGTCGACGAACAGCGGCACGCCGTGCCGCCGGCACAGCTCGCTCATCGCGCGCACGTTGCCGAGGCTCGCGGGCTGCCCGCCGCCGGCGTTGTTCGTCAGCGTGATCATCGCCAGCGGCACCCGCCGGGGCCCCGTCAGCACGCGCTCCAGCACCTCGAGGTCGATGTCGCCCTTGAACGGCTCCCGGCTCGCCGTGTCCGCGAGCTGCGGACACGGCAGGTCCAGCGGCTCGCCGCCGCACGCGACCACGTTGGCGCGGGTCGTGTCGAAGTGCGTATTGTTGGGCACTACGTCGCCGGGCTTGACCAGCGCCGAGAACAGGAAGTGCTCGGCCGCGCGCCCCTGGTGGGTCGGAATCACGTGCTCGATGCCGAACACCTCGCGCACGGCCTGTTCGAAGCGGTAGAAGCTCGGACTGCCGGCGTACGACTCGTCGCCGCGCATCATCGCCGCCCACTGCTCGCTCGACATCGCCCCGGTGCCCGAGTCCGTGAGCAGGTCGATCAGCACGTGCTCGGACGCGAGCGCGAACAGGTTGCCGCGGGCGGCGTCCAGCCAGCGGCGGCGCTGTTCGGGCGTGCTGATGTGCAACGGCTCGACGCTCTTGATGCGGAACGGCTCGATGATCGGCAGCGGGGTCTCGGGCGGTGTGAACGGCAGGCTCGGCGTCGGCATGGGGGCAGGCTAGGTCGGGAGCGGTGCCGGTGCCGTACGTTCGAGTGCGTACGCGGCCCCGCTGTCGTGGAAGCCTGGTTCCGTCGCTGCGGTCGCATGGGCGCTGGCGCTGGCGACGAGCGGCGTGTCGTGGGCGTTCTCTCCGGGAGGCGTTGCTCGCGCGCCCCGTGAGTCGAAACGCCATGAACACCCTCAAGACCTTCGCCATCGCCCTGATCGCCCTGCTCTCGTTCCCCGCCGCGTCGCTCGCCCAACGACCGGACGCCCGCCCCGACGCGCCGCGCGCGCAGCGGTCCGAGACGCCGCGGGCTGAGCGCCGGCAGCAGCTGCCGGAGGGCATGAAGGAGCGCATCCGGCAGCTGATGCGCCAGGAGGTCGCCCGGGCGATGCAGCAGCGGCCGCAACAGGGCCGCGGCGGGCAGCGCGGTCGCGGTCACCGCAGCCGTGACGTGCAGCCGCAACACCAGCGCGGGGCGCTGCGCCAGCGCCTCCAGCAGCTGCCGCAACAGCTGCAGCAGCGTCTTCGCGAGGGCGTGCGCGACCGCCTGCAGCAGCGGTTCCGCAGCGGTGGCGAGGGCGGCGGGCATCGTCGGCCGATGGCGCGGCGCGATGGCCAGCGTCGTGGTCGCCAGCAGATCTGATCGCGCTGCGTCGCCGATGGCATCGACCGCGCGCCAGGGAGTGCCAGTGGGCCAGCCGGCTGGCCGATACGCACGGCGCGGTCATGGCCATTCCGACGACATCCCCTCGTGACTACGCACGAGGCGCACGCCCCGTCCGACGGGAGCGGCCGTCGTCGGCTCGTGGCCGGCTCCGCCCAGGGCAGTGCACCCGACTCGCCGACGGGTCGCGCTGCTGCGTCGCATTCACCATGCACGCCATGTCGATACCCATGAGGCGGCGGCCTTGATCGGCGCCTTGCGCCGGCACAGTCTGCCCGCCGTGTGCGGGTTCGGTTTCGTCGCCCTGGCAGGGGCGATGTTCGTCGATGCCTGGCGCGCGCCGCACGAAGGCATGGTCGCGCAGGTCGCGGCGGTGGAGGAGATCGCGGCGCGCAGCGCGCAGTTCGAGCAGCGCACCCTCGAGGCGAAGATCGCGGCGGCTGCCGTGGCCGTTCGGGACGCGGTCGTGCGGCAGGTGCTGACGGCGCCCGACGACCAGGTCGCGCTGGCGGCGTTGTTGGGGCAGTTGGGTGGGATCTGGCCGATCGTGGACGTGGCGATCGAGCAGACGTCCCCGCCGGGCGGCGCGGAGCGAAGCACCTTCCGCTGGCCCGTGGTCGCTTCCATGCCCGAGCTCGGGCAGGTCGTCGTCACGGTCGACGACGGCGTCGCCGAGCGCCTGCGCGACGAACAGGCGGGTCGGGTCGTCGACACCGTCGCCGCGATCGAGCGCGTCGGCAGCCAGGTCGGGCAACGCCAGCGCGTCGGCCTCGGCGTCTGCACGCTGCTGCTGGTCGCCCTGGCGGCGTGGATGGGCGCTCGGTTCCGTCGCCGGCCGCCGCCCGATTCCGCCATTCCGCCGGCGTCGATGGAGCGGGTGGAGGCCGCGCAGGCGGCGTTCCTCGCCATGATGAGTCACGAGTTGCGCACGCCGCTCAACGCCGTGCTCGGTGCTTCCGAGCTGCTGCGCGCGACGGCGCTGGACCCGGAACAGCGGGAGCTGCTCAGCGTCTCCGATCGTTCTGGTCGCCAGCTGCTGTCGTTGGTGGACGGGTTGCTGGACCTCGCCGAACTCGAGGGCGGCCGCCTGCACGTGGCCAGGAGCGTGTTCGACATCGAGCTGCTGTTGGAGGACGCGCTGCAGATGTTCGCCGAGGCGGCGCAGGCCAAGGGGCTGGGCCTGGAGCTCGAACTCGACGAAGGCTTCCCCGACATCGTCGTCGGCGACGAAGCGCGGCTGCGAGAAGTGCTGGTGGCGCTGTTGTCGAACGCGGTCAAGTTCACGGCGCGGGGCGCGGTCCGGCTGGTCGCCCGCAGCGTGGGCCCGGCCGGCCGCACGCTGCGCGTCGAGGTGGTCGACACCGGCGTGGGTATCGACGCGGCGTCGATCCCGCGGTTGTTCGGCCGCTTCGAGCAGGGGCAGCGTGGCAGCACGCGCGGCGCCGACGGCGCCGGCGTCGGTCTCGCCCTGGCGCGGGCCCTCGTGCAGCGTATGGGCGGGCGGATCGGCGCCGTCAGCGAACCGGGTCAGGGAAGCACGTTCTGGTTCGAGCTGCCGAACGGCCGGCCAGGAGACCTCGAGCGACAGGAGTTCGCGATGATGCAGCCGCTGCGCGGCCGGCGCGTGCTGCTGCTGACCTCCAGCGAAGAGCTGGCGGCGCGTGTCACCGGTCAGTTGCTGTCGCAAGGCTGCGAGGTGTCGCTGTTCTCGCCGTCTCGCGCCGCCGACCTGGCATCTGCACCTGACCTCGCCTGGGACTGCGTCGTGGTGGACGTCGAGGTCGCGACGCGGTTCGGTGCCGGCTGGGGCCGATGCATGCCGCCGACCGTGGTGCTGGGCAATCACCGCGAGGTGCGCGGGGGTGAGCTGGTCCGGCTGCCGGTGCGCAAGTCGGAGCTGCTGCAGGCGGTGCAGCGCGCATGCCGGCGGCCGGCGGCTGCGTCGGGTACGAGGCGTCGCCGTGTGCTGGTCGCCGAGGACAACCCGGTCAACCGGCGCATGGTCGAGAAGATGCTGGAGGTCGTCGGCTGCGACGCAGTGGTGACCGCGGACGGCTTCGAGGCGCTCGCCGCGTGGCGCGAAGCAGCCTTCGACCTCGTGCTGATGGACTACCAGATGCCCAACCTCGATGGGCCGCAGACGGCGCAGCGGCTGCGCGCCCTGCCTGGTGGCGCGGCGGTGCCGATCGTCGCCTTCACGGCCAATTCCAGTGACGACGTGCGCGACGCATGCCGGGCGGCCGGCATGGACGGCTTCCTCGCCAAGCCGCTCCGCCTCGCGGACCTGGAGCAGGTGGTGGCGCGTTGGGCGCCGCGCGCGGCGGAGTTCGTCGAGCGACTCGGCGGCAGCTCCGCGCAGGTGCAGCAGTAGTCTGCCGCGCGGCCGGCGTCAGCCGCGGCAGCTGGCGACGATCTCGTTGAGGGTCGCGCTGGGGCGCATCGCGGCGGCGGCGCGGCTCGGGTCCGGGCGGTAGTAGCCGCCGACGTCGATCGGCTTGCCTTGCACGCCGTTCAGCTCGGCGACGATCTTCGCCTCGTTGTCGGACAGCGCCGCGGCGACCGGCGCGAAACGGCGGGCCAGCGCCGCGTCGTCCTGTTGGGCCGCCAGCGCCTTGGCCCAGTAGGCGGCGAGGTAGTAGTGGCTGCCGCGGTTGTCGATGCCGCCGACCTTGCGCGCCGGACCCTTGTCCTGCAGCAGATACTGCGCGGCGGCCTCGTCGAGCGTCTTCGCGAACACGCGCGCGGTGGCGTGGCCGCTGCGCTCGGCGATGTGCTCGAACGACGCGGCCAGCGCCAGGAACTCGCCGAGCGAGTCCCAGCGGAGGTGGCCCTCGGCGACGAACTGCTGGACGTGCTTCGGCGCCGAGCCGCCGGCGCCGGTCTCGAAGAGGCCGCCGCCGTTCATCAGCGGGACGATCGAGAGCATCTTCGCCGAGGTGCCGAGCTCGAGGATCGGGAAGAGGTCGGTGAGGAAGTCGCGGAGGACGTTGCCGGTGACCGAGATCGTGTCCTTGCCCGCGCGGATCCGCTCGAGCGAGAAGGTCGTCGCCTTGACCGGCGACATGATGTGGATCTCGAGGCCCTCGGTGCTCTCGTCGGCGAGGTAGGCGTTGACCTTCTTGATCAGCTCGGCGTCGTGGGCCCGCGCCGCGTCGAGCCAGAAGACCGCCGGGGCGCCGGTCGCCCGCGCGCGGCGGACCGCGAGCTGGACCCAGTCGCGGATCGGCGCGTCCTTGACCTGGCACATCCGCCAGATGTCGCCGGCCCCGACCGCGTGCTCGAGGAGCGTCTCACCGGCGCCGTTGACCACCCGGACGACGCCGTCACCGGCGATCTCGAAGGTCTTGTCGTGGGAGCCGTACTCCTCGGCCTTCTGGGCCATGAGGCCGACGTTGGAGACGCTCCCCATGGTCGCCGGGTCGTAGGCGCCGTGGGCCTTGCAGTCGTCGATCACCGCCTGGTAGACGCCGGCGTAGGAGGAGTCGGGGATCACCGCCTTGGTGTCCTGGAGCTTGCCGGCGGCGTTCCACATCTTGCCGGAGGAGCGGATCATCGCCGGCATCGACGCGTCGATGATCACGTCGCTGGGGACGTGGAGGTTGGTGATCCCGCGGTCGGAGTCGACCATCGCCAGGGCCGGGCCGGCGGCGTAGGTCGCCGCGATCTCGGCCTCGATCGCGCTGCGCTCGGCGTCGGGCAACGTCGCGATCTTGGCGACGACGTCGCCGAAGCCGTTGCGGGTGTTGGCGCCGAGCTTCGCGAAGGTCGCGCCGTGCTTCTGGAACAGGTCGGCGAAGTAGACCTTGACCGCGTGGCCGAAGATGATCGGGTCGGAGACCTTCATCATCGTCGCCTTCATGTGGAGCGAGAAGAGGACGCCCTTGGCCCGGGCGTCGGCGACCTGCGCGTCGAGGAAGGCGACGAGCGCCGCCCGGCTCATCACCGTCGCGTCGATCACCTCGCCGGCGAGGAGCTTCAGCGGCGAGCGGAGGGCGGTGACGGTGCCGTCGGCGGCGACGTGCTCGATCCGCACGGTGTCGGCGGCGGCCATCGTCACCGAGCGCTCGTTGTGGAAGAAGTCGCCGGCGCTCATCGTCGACACGTGGGTCTGCGAGTCGGCCGACCACTTGCCCATCGAGTGCGGGTTCTTGCGGGCGTAGGCCTTGACCGCCGCCGGCGCCCGGCGGTCGGAGTTGCCCTCGCGGAGGACCGGGTTGACCGCGCTCCCCTTGATCGCGTCGTAGCGCGCCTTGATCGCCTTCTGGGCGTCATCGGCGGGGTCCTCGGGGTAGCTCGGGACGGCGTAGCCGTGGGCCTGGAGCTCGGCGATCGCCGCCTTGAGCTGGGGCACCGAGGCGCTGATGTTCGGCAGCTTGATGATGTTGGCGGCCGGCGTCTGCGCCAGGCGGCCGAGCTCCGCCAGCGCGTCGGCGGCGCGCTGCGACTCCGGCAGCAGGTCGGCGAACGCGGCCAGCATGCGGCCCGACAGGGAGATGTCGCGGGTCTCGATGCCGATGCCCGTGCCCTGCAGGAACGCCTCGACGATCGGCAGGAACGAGTAGGTGGCGAGCGCGGGGGCCTCGTCGGTGTGCGTGTAGACGATGTTCGGGGCGTCGGTCATGGCCGCAGGGTGGATCAGCTGTTGGGTGGGCGTGAGTTCGGGGGGAAGAAGTTAGCAGATCGCCCAGGCACTATCCTCTGGCCCCATGTTCGGAGCCGCCCTGCTGCTGTCCCTGGCCACCGTGCCGGTCGTGCAACACCCCGAAACCGCTGCCGCCGAGCCGATCGCCGCGCTGTGCGAACGCTTCGCCGGCTTCGACCAGGACCGCGACGGGCACCCGGAGCTGACCTCGGTGCGGGTCCTGCACGAAGCGGGGGCCGACGGGCCGCAGGTGCTGGTGCTGGTCGAGCCGCGGCTGCTCGAGACCGGCGCGGCCGGCGCGTCGGTGCTCGACCTCGCGCCGCGCGTGCGCCGGCTGGTCGACGATCTCGGCGGCGAAGGGCGCCGCGCCGCGGCGCTGGCCGTGCAGCTGGCGCCGTGCGAACACCACCAGGACGGTCGCTACGTGCTGGCGCTGCGCGAGCTGCTGCGCGCGTTCGCCGCGCGCGGCCCGCTCGAGGCGGCGCTGTTGGTGGGGCACTTCCCCGACGCGTTGATCGTGCGCACCTGCAACTGGCGCCGGCGCGACGACGTGGTGCTGCGCCGCGGCAAGCCGGATCAGGCGGTGCACGAGGGCGCGCACTGGCTGCGCCGCGTGCCGGAGGACGTCGCGCACCGCGCCGACCTGGTGCTCGGCGATCTCGACGGCGACTGGGCCTCTGTCTACGTGCAGCCTCACACGCGGCTCGAGACGATCTCGGCGGTGTTCGCCGGCGCGGTGCCCGAGCGCGGCGGCGTGTGCGTCGACTTCGAGCGCGGCGGCGTCGAGTTCGAGGACTTCTTCCTGGTCAGCGACGGCAAGTGCGAGGTCGCGGAGGTGCTCGGCGTCGACGGCGCGGTCGCCGGCCACACGGTGCTGCTCGACGATCGCAGCGCCGATCACGAGTGCAGCGTCGCCGACCGCGCCCGGCCCAACGTGCTCGCGCACCCCGAAGTGCTGGTCTCGCGCATCGATGCGCGCGGCTCGGCGATGGTGCCGCGCGACGACGTCGTCGGCGTCGACGGTGAGCACCTGCTCGGCGCCGATGGCAAGCCGCAGGCGGTGCGCTTCGCCACGGCGGCAGCTGCGCCGAAGTGGAACGCGGTGTGGCGGCACGACGAAGCGCTCGAGCGGCGGTTGCTCGCCGACTACCTGGACCGCAACCACGCCTACCGCACCGGCGCCGCCGTGGTCGCGTGGCGGCCGACGTCGCTGGCCTGTGGGCTCGGCTCGGGCTTCCGCGAGATCTCGCGCGCCGGCAGCGACTGGCTGCCCGCGGCGCCGGCGTCGGACGTGCACGGCGACCCTTCGCTGCTGAGCGTCGCCGCGTGGCTGCAGCTGCCGGCGGTGCTGCGCACCCTCCGCGCGCACAGCGACCCTTGGGGCAGCGTCTTCGGCAGGCCCGACCTCGCCGCGCTGGAACAGGCGATCGGTGGCCCGAGCTGGTCGTGGACGCTGCGCGGCGATCGCCTCGAACCGTCGCTGCGCGCCGCGTGCGGCGGCGGCAAGCTCGACTGGTTCCTGCTGCACACGCTGTGGCAGAACGGCCGCGTCGCCGCCGGGCCGACCTTCTACCACCACACCGGCTGCGAGGGCATCTCGCCGCCGGGTTGGTCGCGCCTGGCCTACGACCATCCGGGCTACGGCGTGCGGCAGGGCGCCGAGGCGCTGTTGCTGTTCGGCAACGGTCTGGCGCTGGTCGGCCGCGCCAAGGTCTTCTACGACGAGCCGCGTGGCTTCGCCGCCGCGCTGGCCGCCGGCGAGACGTTCGGCGCGGCGTGGGCGCGCTACTTCGACCTCGAGTCCGCGGCGGCGTCGTGGGGCGAGGTCGGCGGTGACATCGGCCGCAAGCGCAGCTACTTCTGGAGCGTGCTCGGCGACGTCACGCTGCGGTTGCGGCGGCCGGACTGAGGTCGTACCTGCGGGACTTCGCGCAAGCAGGCCGCCGAATCGGCGCCGCGCGTCAGGGCAGCTCGCGCACGCGCAGGTTCCGGAACTCGACCTTCGCGCCCTCGGCCTCGAGCGCGAGGTAGCCGGTGGCGGGCTTGCAGCCGGTGCCGCCGCTGACCTCCTCGCCGTTGACCCACAGGCGGATCTCGCCGTTGATCGCCCGCACGTAGTAGTGGTTCCACTGCCCGGCGGGGCGCACCAGCCGCTGGGTCGGGAAGCAGCGCTGGCTCTTCGGGTTGCCGACCACGTAGTCGGCGCCGGTGGCGTCCTTGTAGGTGATCTGCGGCGTGAACGCGGTCATGCTCGCCTGGCCGACCGGGAACACGTCGCCGTGGCTGGTGAACCAGTCCGACTGCTTGCCCTTCGACTTCAGCCAGTTCTCCTCGTAGCCGAGGTCGAGCACCTGCACCTCGATGCCAGTGCGCGGCAGCGTGCCGGGCGGCAGATCGGTGAACGCGCTCTCGGGGCACCAGACGAACACGCCCGAGTTGCCGCCGTGCACGTGGTGACGCCACTCGCAGACCAGCTCGAAGTTGGTGAACTGCTGCCGGCTCTTGGCGCCGCCGAGCGGCTTGCCGGTGCAGACGATGACGCCGTCGTGCTCCTGCCAGGTGTCGGCGTCGCCGTTGACGTTGACGAAGTCGGCGAGGGTCAATTGGCGCCAACCGGGGCCGTTGCCGTCGACGAACGCGCGCGGCAGCGCCGGGTCCTGGCGCAGGCTCGAGGTCAGGGTCGTGGCGCCGAGCAGCACGAGCGCGGTCAGCGTGGAGAGCTTGGTGGGCATGGGCGCAAGTATGTACCCGCGTCGCCTTTCGCCAATCGTACGTCGGCACCGGATGGGGAGGGATTTGGCCGGGTGCTATTGACCGGCAATGGCCGCTTCGCACAGTGGTCGCCCTCGCCACGACAGGAGACCAGAACTCGCAATGGCCAAGACGCAGACTGCCCCATCCCACCGTTGGTCGTTCTACCGCGCCGGCGGTGTCGACCAGGTCCGCCTCGACAAGGGCGCGGACATCCTCAACCTCGACAAGCTCGACAAGAAGCTCTGGGTGGCGCTCAGCTGCCCGGTGAAGGGCCTCGAGATCGACACGCGCATGCTCGAGCTGCTCGACGCCGACGACGACGGCTACGTGCGCCCGCCCGAGGTGCTCGCCGCCGTCGCGTGGCTGCGTGACGTGCTGCAGAACGCCGACGAGCTCGCCGCCGGCGTCGATGGCGTCGCGCTGGCGAACATCCGCAAGGACACCGCCGAGGGCAAGGCGGTGTTCGCGGCCGCGGCGCACGCGCTGAAGAGCCTCGGTGGCGAAGCGAAGGTGCTGACGGTGGCGGACTCGGTGAGGGTCGCCGAGATCTTCGCCAAGGCGCAGCAGAACGGCGACGGCACGGTGCCGCCGGCCGCGATCGCCGACGAGAAGGCGCGCGCGGTCGCAGTCGACGTCGTCGCCTGCATGGGCGGCGTCGCCGATCGTTCGGGTGACCTCGGCTACGACCAGGCGCAGCTCGATGCGTTCTTCGCCGCCTGCGCCGCCTACGACGCATGGCAGAAGGAGGGCGAGGCCGGCAAGAAGGACGTGATGCCGTTCGGCGCCGACACGCCGGCCGCGCACGCCGCGTTCACGGCGCTGCGCGCCAAGATCGACGACTACTTCGGCCGCTGCCGCCTGGCTTCGTTCGATCCGCGCGCGCTGGCGGCGGTCAACCGCGAAGAGGCGGCCTACATCGCCGCCGCCGCCAAGGACCTGACGATCACCGCCGACGAGATGGCGCACTTCCCGCTGGCGCTGGTCGAGGCCGGCAAGCCGCTGGACCTGGAGAAGGGCATCAACCCGGCGTGGGCGGCGCAGGTCACGACCTTCCGCGCGCTCTGCTGCGGCGGCAAGGCGTCGCTCGACGAAGCCGGCTGGGCCGCGCTGTGCGCGAGGTTCGCCGGTTACGAGGCATGGCTCGGCAAGAAGGCCGGCGGCGAGGTCGAGAAGCTCGGCGTGGCCCGCGTGCGCGAGATCCTCGCCGGCAAGCACAAGGACGCGCTGCAGCAGGCGATCGCCGACGATCTCGCCTTGGCCGGCGAGTTCGACGCGATGGTCAAGGTCGAGAAGCTGGCGCGGCTGCACCACGGCTTCGCCCGGTTGCTGAACAACTACATCAGCTTCACCGACTTCTACTCGCGCAAGGGCGCGATCTTCCAGGCCGGCACGCTGTTCCTCGACGGGCGCGCGCTCGACCTGTGCTTCCACGTCAACGACGCCGGCAAGCACGGCACGTTGGCGCCGATGGCCAAGACCTACCTCGCCTACTGCGATTGCACGCGGCCGGGCGAGCCGAAGATGCAGGTCGCGTGCGCGTTCACCGCGGGCGACAGCGACAACCTGTTCGTCGGCCGCAACGGCATCTTCTACGACCGCAAGGGTCGCGACTGGAACGCGACCATCGTCAAGATCGTCGACAACCCGATCAGCGTGCGGCAGGCCTTCTGGTCGCCGTACAAGAAGCTGATCCGCTGGATCGAGGAGACCGTCGCCAAACGCGCCGCCGCCGCCGACTCGGCGTCCACGGCGAAGCTGCAGGAGACCGCCGGCAAGGCCGGTGACGCGGCCGCCACCGGCAAGGCCGGCGACACCGGGCCGAAGAAGATGGACATCGGCGTGCTGGCGGCGATCAGCGTCGCGATCAGCGGCATCACGATGATCGTCGGCACGATGCTCGAGAAGTTCTTCAGCCTCGGCTACCTGATGCCGCTCGGCCTGGTCGGCCTGATGTTGCTGATCTCCGGTCCGGCGATGCTGATCGCGTGGATGAAGCTGCGGCAGCGCAACCTCGGCCCGATCCTCGACGCCAACGGCTGGGCGGTGAACACGCTGACCCGCGTCAACATCCCGCTCGGCGGCTCGCTGACCGGGCTGCCGCGCATCCCGGAGGGCGCCAACCGTTCGCTGGTCGATCCGTACGCGCCGAAGAAGTCGATCTGGCCGCGGCTGTTGCTCGTGCTGCTGCTGCTCGCCGGCACCGGCTACGGGCTCTACCGCACCAACCTGCTGCACAAGTGGCTGCCGGACTGGGTCCCTGCGCACCACACCGAGCTGGCGCTGGAACTGGCCGAGGGCCAGGCTTCGGCCGTGCCGCAGGGCGGCACCGCGGCGCTGGTGGTCGCGTCGGGTGCGGCGAAGCTGCAGGTCGTCGACGTCACCGACACCAACAAGCCGGTCGCGCTCGACGACCTGGCGGTGGCCGACGGCAAGGCCGTGCTGACGGTGCCGGCCGACATGGCCGTGGGCACGAAGCTGAAGGTGATCGACGCGGTCGGCGAAGGCACCTTCGTCGAGTTCGAGGTCGTCGCCAAGCCGCAGTGATCCCGACGCCTGGCGACGGGCCGCGGCTCACGCCGTGGCCTGGTGCACGTGCACGTCGCGCTGCGGGAACGGGATGCTGATGCCGGCCTCGTCGAAGCGTTGCTTGACGGTGCGCGTCACGTCCCAGAACACGTCCCAGTAGTCGGCCGTGTTCGCCCACGGGCGCACCACGAAGTTGACCGACGAGTCGGCGAGTTGGTGCACCTTGACGACCGGCGCGGGCTCGGCGAGCACCTTCGGGTGTTGCCTGGCGATCTCCTCGAGCAGCGCCTGCACCTTCTGCAGGTCGTCGCCGTAGCTGCAGCCGAACACCATGTCGACGCGCCGCGTCGTCTGGCCGGTGATGTTGGTGATGACGTCGCCCCAGATCGAGTTGTTGGGCACCACCACGGTCTGGTTGTCGGGCAGCCGCAGCGTCGTCGACACGAGCGTCATCTCGTCGACCTTGCCGGTGGTGCCGGCGACCGTGACCACCTCGCCGATGTCGTACGGCCGGTAGATCAGGATCATGATGCCGGCGGCGAAGTTGGACAGCGTGCCCTGGAGCGCGAAGCCGATCACGAAGCCGGCTGCGCCGATCGCCGCGATGAACGGGCCGATGTCGATGCCGAGCTGCTCGACGGCGACGACGATGCCGATCAGCGACGTCAGCTTGCGCACGGTGTTGACGAAGAAGTCGCGCAGCAGCTCGGTGGTGCGCCGCATGCGGGCCATGGTGCGTCGCGCCAGTCCGCTGAGGATCGCGGCGAGCACGCGGAAGGCGAGCAGCGTCGCGAGGAACTTGAGCACGTTGAGGCCGAGCTTGATCCCGCCCTCCTTGGACGTCACCCAGTCGCGGACCAGCTGCAAGGTGCCGGTGACGTCGGTCGCGTCGATGGTCACGCCGGTCGAGGCGACGACGTACTTGTCGTAGGCATCGGTCTCGCCGCCGCGCGCCCGCAGCGCGAGCAGCACCGTGTTGAGCCGGGTGACCAGGCCGGCCTGCGCCTCGCGTGCGGCTGTGAGGTCGGTGCGCACCTGCTCGCGCCCGGGCGCCTGCGGGTTGCGCAGCGAGATCTCGTCCTCGCTGATCTGCTGGTTCTTGGCCGCCAGCAGCGCCAGCCAGGCGTCCGCGACCTGGGTGACCTGGTCCTTCTGCAGCGGCCGCAGCTGCAGCGCCAGGACCTCGGGCTCGACCTTGGGGTCGGCGGCGGGGATCTGTGCGGCGAGCGGCAGCGCGAACAGCAGCGCGGCGGCGAGAACGTTCGGGATGGCAGAGAACATCGCTCCATGGTGTGGAGTTCGGTCAGCGGGTGCAAACCACACGCCCGGATCGGTACTCTCCTCCGACAACTTCGACCCGCATCATGCAGATCCCCGCCACGCTCGGTGCGCTGCTCTCGGCAGCGTCGCTCGTCGCCCAGAACGTGGTCTACCACGACGACGCGTCGCCGCTGTCCGGTGCCGGGAACGCCTTCCCCTTCGGCGTCGAGACGGTGCGCCTGCAGCAGTTGATCCCCAACGCCGTGCTCGGCACGTCGCCGTGCGTGATCCAGGATCTCTACGTCGACCCGCTGATCAGCAACTCACAGGGCCTGCACGTGTCGCAGGTCTTCTACGGGGACATCGAGGTCCGCATGGGCGCGACCCAGCTGAGTGTGCTGACGACCGACTGGGCCACCAACTCGCCGACGCCGACGACGGTCTACCGCGGGCCGCTGCTGGTGCGTTTCGAGAAGAACCGCTGGTGTGCGCTCGGCCTGCCGCGTTCGTTCGCGTGGAATCCCGCGAGCGCCGCCGACAACCTGGTCGTCGAGTTCATCGTCTGGGACGTCGCCGACACCGGCGCGGTGATCCCCAACCCCAGCGGCTACTTCCTGGACGTGCGGCGCAGCGTCGGTGGTTCGATCCAGCGCGCCTATCGTCTCGGCTGGACGGTCGCGCAGCAGCCGACTGCGATCGGCGTCGATGGCAGCGGCATCAAGCTCGGCTTCCTGATCGACGACGGCAACTTCGTCGTGCACGATGGCGAGTGCGTCGGCTCGAGCGGCGCAGCGCCGCGCATCGGCGCCGTCGCGGGCAGCCTGCCGAGCGCCGGCGCGACGTTCGACGTGACGATCGCCGGCGGGCAAGCCGGCGCTCTCGCGGCGCTGGTGCTCGGCCTGGAGCGCGAGAGCTACCTCGGCGTCTCGCTGCCCTACGACCTGCAGCCGCTCGGCGCGCCGGGCTGCCGAATGTGGCACGGCTGGGAAGCGTTCTCGTCCGGGGTGGTGCTCGACGCGGCGGGCTCCGGTGTCACGACGCTGCTGTTCCCGCCGATGGTGCCGCAGCAGGCGCGGCTCTACGGCACGTGGTTGTGCCTGGATCCCGCCGCCAACTCCCTCGGCGTGGTGCCATCCGGCTTCCTCGGCATGACGTTGTGAGGTCCCGCATGTCCGACCAGTTCTCCGACCTGCGCATCGAATACGGCGACGAGCCCCTGCGCCGCGCCGATGCGCCCGATGCGCCGTGGCCGCTGTTCGCGCAGTGGCTCGCGGCGGCGAAGGCGGCGGGGGTCTCCGAACCCAACGCCATGTCGCTCGCGACCTGCGATGCCGCCGGCCAGCCGTCCTGCCGGGTGGTGCTGTGCAAGCGCGCGGACGAGCGCGGCCTGCTGTTCTTCACCAATCTGGCGAGCGCCAAGGGGAACGAGCTGCGCGCCAACCCGCGGGCGGCGGTGACGTTCTGGTGGGGCGCGCCGCGCAACCGTCAGGTGCGGGTCGTCGGGAAGATCGTCGAGGCCTCGCCGGCGGAGTCGGACGAGTACTTCTGGAGCCGGCCGCGCCGCGCGCAGCTGTGCAGCGCGGCGTCGCCGCAGAGCCAGGTGGTCGCCGACCGCGCGCAACTCGAAGGGCTGGTCGCCGACCTCGAGCGGCGGGTCGGTGACGGGGTCGTGCCGAGGCCAGCGCATTGGGGCGGATACCTGCTGGTGCCCGCGTCGGTCGAGTTCTGGCAGGGCCGCGACGGTCGGCTGCACGATCGGCTCCGCTACGTCGAAGTCGACGGGCGGGGCGGCAGCTGGCGCCTCGAGCGGCTGGCGCCGTAGCGCGCTCCTCCCGGGGATCAGGCGCGGCGCTGCCGCGGGATCGCGTCGATGCCGCGGTGCGCGGCGAGTTCTTCGTCGGCGCCGGCGATCGCCATGCGCACGTGCACCAACTCGGTGGCGAGCTCGTCGCATTCGAGCTGCATGTCCTGGCACCGGGTGACCATCGAGTCGGCCCCGGGGTCGCCGTCGAGCTGCGAAACGAACGTGTCGCGGTGGGCCTTCTCCAGGTGCTCCTGCAGCTCGGCCAGCGCCTGCGTCATCCACCGTTCCTGGCGGCGGAAGTCGGCGGCGAGGCTGCGCAACCGGTCGCGGTGCGAGGGGCTTTCAGGCGCTCGCAGCATGGCACTCTCCTTCGATCGACGGGATGCCGTCGAGCATCTGCCGCAGCACTGCGATCTGGCGGCGGCAGAGGATGCGGTCGGTGCGCACGTCCGCCGGGATCGGCAGGCCCTGTGACAGGGCGAAATGTGCGCGGGCGTCGATGACGGCCAGCTGCGCCTGGGCGGCGGCGAGGTCCGCGTAGAACCTGGCGGAGAGATCCGAGACCGCGCAGGCAGCACCTTCGATCAAGTCCGTGTCCATGCAGACAGGATCGATCGAGCCGGTGAAGGCGTTGCGGCGGGGTTCGTGAAGACTGCCGGGCCTGCGGTTGCGGCGGGCAGCCTGGCCCGCCGTTCAGTCGACCCACTCGGCGACGAAGATGTTGGTGTCGCCGGGCTTTGCGCCGTAGCGATTGCTGGCGAACGCGATGCGTCGGCCGTCCGGCGAGAACATCGGGAAGCTGTCGAACTCGGGGCAGGTCGTCACCTGCTCGATGCCCGAGCCGTCCTCGTTGACCAGGAACAGGTCGAAGTTGCGCGCCTGGGTGTGGTCGCCGGTCTCACGCATCTTCTCCATGCCGCGGAAGTTGCTGCTGAAGATGATGCGCTTGTCGTCCGGCAGCCAGTACGGGGCGAAGTTGGCGGCGCCGTTCTTCGTCACCTGGTGGAAGTCACTGCCGTCGCGGTTGCAGACGGTGATCTCCATGTGCGACGGGCGCACGATCTGCTGACCGAGCAGCTGCGTGTCCTCGTCCGCCTCCTTGTCGCTTTGCGGGAACGCCGAGCGCAAGACCAGCTTCCTGCCGTCGTGCGAGAAGAAGGCGCCGCCGTCGTAGCCGCGGCGGTTGGTGACGCGGCGCACGTCGGAGCCGTCGTCGTTCATCGTGTAGAGCTCGAGGTCGCCGTCGCGCACCGACGTGAACACCACCTGGCCGGTCTGCGGGCACAGCGTCGCCTCGGCGTCGTAGCCGGGGGTCGCCGTCAGCTGGCGCATGTCGCCGCCGTGCACGTCGGTCGAGAAGATGTCGTATTCGCGGTGCACGGCCCATTGGTAGCCGCGCCCGGTGAGCTTGACGACCGGCGGGGCGTCGCCGGTGTGGTGGGTCGAGGCGAAGAGGATGCGTCGGTCGCCCTTCGTGAAGTAGGCGCAGGTGGTCCGGCCGGTGCCGGTGCTGATGCGCTCGGTGTCGCCGGTCCGCAGGTCGAGCACGTAGATCTGGTCGGCGTCCTGCGCGCTGCTCTTGCGCTGGAAGACCAGACGGGTGCCGTCGTTGGACCAGTAGGCCTCGGCGTTCTCGCCATCGAAGGTCAGCTGCCGCACGTTGCGCAGGTGCTTCTCGCCGGGCAGCGGATCGACCGGCTTGCCGGCGCCGATGGTGAACACGGCCGCTGCCGTGTCGGTCACCTGGGGCGTGTCATACGTCTCGGACGTCGTGCCGCAGGCGGCGATGAGCAGGAGCGGGAGCAGGCAACAGCGCGTTTGCATCGGCAGCAATGTGGCGCGCCGGGTCGGTCGCCGCAACGGGCCTCGTCGTCATCTGGACGTCATCGCCCGCCCGCTCGACTGGTCGCGGTCGTCAGCCGCCGATCTGACCGCCGATCTGACCGACGACACCGACCTGCGGGTCGGCGAGCCCGAGCAGGCGGCGCTCGGCGGGGGTCAGGTCGGGGAAGGCGGCGACGAACGCCGCGCGGTTCTGCACGACGAACGCGCGCAGGCGCTGCAGCAGGCGCTCCGGCTCCTCTACCTCGAAGAGCCCGCTCGCGGCGACGGCATCCGCCGCTTCGCGCCGGTGCGAGTGGTCGACCGCGTTCGGCACCAGGCGTTCGTCGTCGAGCCAGAACTCGGCGCGCACCTGGAAGAATCCGATCAGGTTGCGCAGATGCGGCAACGTGATCGCCGAGCGCCCCTTGCAGATGTCGGTGGCGGTCTGCGGCGACACGCTGAGCGCTCTCGCCAGGTCCCGCTTCTTGAGGCGCCGCTGATCGAGCAGGGCAGTGATCTTCTCGTGGATGAGGACCATGTGTTCGACGCTGACCGGTTTGGCCCGAAGGCCCGTCGGCGCGCAACGGTATCGCCGGATTTCGTCGAGCGCAAACCAGAAGTCCGGTCCTGCCGGCTCCGATCAGCCCGTGCCGTCGGCGTCTTCGCGCCTCGACGTGTCGTCGCGCGTCGCTGCGAGTCGTCGTTCGGCGCGGTGGTAGGCCCACGAAGCGCCGACGAACACGACGCCGACCAACAGGAACGCGAGGATGCGGTACAGCTGCTGCGCGCCGGACATGTCGACGAGCAGCACCTTGGCCGCGGTCAGCACGAACAGCGTCAGCGCGGTCAACCGCGGCATGCGCAGGTCGCGTCGGAAGCCGACCACCAGCAGCACGATCGCGGCGACGATCCACGTCACCGTGATCGAGAAGCGCGCCAGCCGCGCCGCTTCGGCGGGCTCTTCGACGTGGTCGAGGAACCACGTCGGCGGCTCGAGGGTCACGCCGATCAGGCCGACGATCAGCGCCAGGCGGCGCAGCCCGATGCTCCCGTGCGGGCGCGACCACATCCAGACCGTGGCGACGCTGGCGGCGACCAGCAGCACCCGCGGGTTGACGAACATCAGCCGCGGCTCCCAGGTGGTCGCGTAGGCGGCCAGCGGCAGCAGCAGCGCCGGCACCAGCGCGAACAGGCCGACCGCGCGCAGGCTCTTGTTGCCGGTGGCTGGTGCGCGCCACGCGGCGCCGGCCGACCCGAGCACGAAGGTGGCGCCGAGCAGCCAGACCGCCCAGCGGCCGATTGCGCGGCCTTCGCAGCTGTCGTTCGCCCAAGTCACCGCTTCGCAGCAGCCGAACAGCAGCGCGCCGAGCAGCGCCATGGCGCTGGCCTGGTGGGCGGCGTTGTCGGAGACCAGCCGCCGCAGATGGCGGTGCAGCGCGGCGATCGCGCCCGCCGCCAGCATGCCAGCGCCGAAGCGCTGGTTGGCGATCAGCAGGTGCGGGTCGAGTTGCCGGCCGTAGAGCCACAGCGCGCCGAGCGCCGCAGCCGCGAGCGGCAACGTGGTCAGCGCGAGCACCCGGCGGCTCGACCAGGTGGTCGCCGCGCCGGTGCCGGCGGCGGTCAGCCCCAGCCACACCCAGACCAGGGTCTGCGCCACCGTGGTGCGCCCCGGCACGTGGTCGCCGCGCTGCAGGAACGCCGCGGCCTCGACGGTCGCCAGCGCCGTCAGCGCCAGCTGCGCCGTGCCGAGCAGCGACTCCCGCGGACCGTCGACGCCATGCTGGTGCCGCGCGATGCGCGCGGCGAGCCCCAGCAGCGCGACGATGGTCAGTCCGGCGAGGCACGCGCCGTTGAGCACCACCAGCGCGTCGGCCGGGTAGCGTTCGTAGGCGCGGGTGACGGCGATGCCGGCGGCGAGCAGCGGCACCGTGGCCGCGGCGAAGGTCGCGGTCGACGGCCGCCAACGCGTCCACAGCAGGAAGCCGAGCGCGCCGGCGCACTGCAACCACGCGATCGTCAGCGCCGGGCCGTTGGTCCACCAGGCCGTGGGGGTGCCGTTGGCGTGACGGAGGATCTCGGCCGAGAGCGCGCCCAGCGTCCACAGCGCGGCCAGCACACCGGCGCCGCGGGCGAGCGTGCGTTCGGCGGCTGCGGTCGCGAAGCGGGCGTGCAGCGCCGCGAACACCGCCAGGCCGATGCCAGCGACCAGCAGGGTCACGCACCACTCGTTCCACAGCAGCGGCGCGTCTCCGGCGGCGCCGGGCAGGTGCACGAACACCGTGCGCGTCATCGCCGCGCCGAGCACCAGCAGGGCGATGCGCCGCGACGTGCGGTGGGCGAAGCGGTAGCCGACCCAGACCAGCACGGCCGCTTCGCCGAACCACGCGGTGGTGATGGCGTTGGTCGGCAGCAGGAAGAACAGGCCGAGCGTCGCGACCAGCGCGGCGAGCGCGAAGAAGCCGTCGCGCGTGCGCACGTCGCCGCCGACGCGGCGCGCGGTCACCACGCCGAGCGCGGCGTAGAGCACGGCCGCGCCGAAGCAACCGCCGGCGAGCAGGCGCGGCGCCGTCGCGTGCAGCAGCGTCGCCGCGTAGGCGAGCGACCAGGCGACGTTGGCCAGGGCCAGCACGAAGCGCTCGGCGGTCGCGGGCGTGCTTCGACGCCAGTGCTGCACGAACGGCAGCACCAGGAACACGACGTGGAACACGCCGAGCCACAGCAGCGTCGCGTCGGGCTGCGGGTGCGCGTGCTGCCACGCCGCCCACCAGCCGCCGAACAGCACCGCGGTGCCGGCGAACGCCAGCACGTCGAGCGCGCGCCACTGCCGCCATGCCGCGACCGCCAGCACGCCGAGGTCGAGCAGCAGCAGATAGGCGCAGAGGGCGTCGCGCGAGTCCTGTCCCGTCTGGATCAGCACCGGCGTGGCGAAGCCGCCGAGCACGGCGAGGAACGCCATCGCGATCGCGTCGAGGCGCACGGCGGATGCGAGGCCGAGCGCGGTGACGGCGATCATCATCGCGAACGCCGTCGTCGCGCCGATCAGCGGCGTGTCGACGACCATCACCGCCGGCTGGTACGCCGCGAAGACGGTCAGGTAGAGCAGCGCCTGGCCGCCGCCGAGCAGGCCCTGCCCGAGCGCGGTCATGCCGTTCTTCAGGCTTCGCCAGCCGGTCGCGGCCAGCACCAGCGCGAGCGTCGCCGACGTGGCGATGCGCAGCCGCGGGCCGAAGTAGCGGCCGAGCCAGTCGCGGTCGTAGGCGTACTTGAGGAAGAAGGCGATGCCGAGGAACAGCAGGGCGACGCCGATCCACGTCAGCCAGCGCATGCCGAGCGCCTTCTCGACGGAGCCGAAGTGCTCGTCGCTGCGCGCCGCGGGCGCGGCGGTCGGCATGCCGAGGCCTTCCGGGCGGCTCGCCGACGGCGGCAGCGGCGGCGGCGCGACTCGTGCGCTGGCGGCGGGTTCGGGCCGGGGTGGGGGCGGTGCCGTGGGGCGCGGCTCGTCCAGCGGCGTCGTCGGCGGCGGCGTCGTCGGCGGCGGCGGGAGGGCTGGTTCGGCTGCGCGCTGCGTCGGCTTCCCGGCCAATTCCGCGGCGATGTCGGCGGCCGTCGTCGTCGTCGTCGGCCGCGGCGCCGGTGCGGAAGGCGGCGCCGGTGCGGAAGGCCGCGTGGTCGGCATCACCGACGCGGGCCCGCTGGCCGCGGATGGATGGCGCAGCTTCTGCAGGTCGCGCTCGAGCACGCCGACGCGCTGCTGCAGCGCGGCGTTCTGCCGGTGGGCGATGATGCCCAGGATCGCCCCGACGAACAGGAAGACGACGCCGGTGATCAGCAGCAGGGCGAGCAATTCCATGGGCGGTTGCCCCGCGGCGGATGCGGTGCGGGGCGCTCGTTGCCGCGGCGTGCGCCAGGCTGTCGCGACGATCGCAGATGCTATTGCCGCCGGTCGTGCAGTCGGAGCGAATCTGCCCCGATGCACGCAACGTGTGGACGACGTGCGCGAGGCGCTCCACAATGTCGCCCGAGTGTCTCCCTCCGCGCGAACCTTGCGCCGCGCCTGCGCCGCCGCCGCCCTGCTGCTGTCCGGCTGCGCCGGCACCGAGCTGCCGCCGTCGCTTTGGCCACCCGCCGACTTCGTCGTCGAACTGGAGGAGGTCGAGTTCGTCGGCGAGAGCGTGCACGTGCTGCGCCGCTTCCGCGTCGACGCCGAGGGCCTGGCGATCTACGGCGAATCGACGCGACCGCTGATGCTTCCGGGCACGAACGTGAGCCTGCCGGTGTTCGAGCGGTTGTCGGTCTACAGGCTCGAGCCGGCCTGCGTGCGGGCGTTGTCGCGGCGTATCAGCCGCCTCGGCAGCCTCGAGCTGGAGACGGATCCGACCCCTCCGCTGTCCGGCGATATCGGGTTGGTCGTGCGCTGGCAGGCGTTCCAGGGCCGCGAGCAGCTGACCGGCACCGGGCGTCTGCACGGCGCGATGGCCGACCTCGTCGTGCTCGTCGCGGCTCACATGCCGCCGGGCGTTCAGCTGCGAACCGAGCTCGGGCGCAAGCCGGTGACGGTCCTGCGCGGCGTGCCGGAGGTGGCGGATTCCGCAGCGGGGGCCCTTCAGGCCTACCGTCAGCTGCGCGACGCGGGCGAGCGCGGGCCGGACTTCCTGCTCGAAGGTCTCGCCCTCGCGTGTCGGCAGGACCAGCGGGACGACGCGGCGAAATGGCTCGAAGAGTGGTCGGCCGCGACGTCGCAGCAGCGGGCGCGGGCGCCCGCGTTCACCGACCAATCCGCGCCACTGCAGCCGTCGCAGCTTCGCGAGCTGCTGCCGCCGCAGTAGGAAGGCGGCAGCGGTGCCGGGCTCAGCGGTGCTCGGCAGGCTTGACCGGCGCGAAGGTCAGCATGCCGGTGTGCGAGCCGAACGACAGGTAGACGCCGGCGCCCTTGTCCTCGGCGTAGAGGCACATCAGCAGGCGGCCGCTCTCGTGCTCGGAAGCCGCGAGCTCGAGCTTCATCGACAGCGCCTTGTCCTCACCCTTCTGGAAGTTGAGGTGCCAGTGGCAGTCGTCGTCGATGGTGAAGAACACCTTGTAGTCACCGGCCGGGATGTGCAGCTCGCCGCACTTGACGTCCACCGACGAGGAGAAGCTCGCCAGCGGGCTCTTCGGCGCCGAGTCGTTGACCATCTTGCGGGCGCCGGCGCCGTTCTCCTTGTCGGCGAGCATCTTCATCATGTTGCCGTCGGCCCAGGTGATGGCCGTGTAGTCGAGCGACATCTTGGCGGCGCCGGCTTCGACCGACTGCTTGACGGTCGGGGCGCTGCGGTTGGAGCCGCCCATCTTCTGGGCGAACGCGGGGGAGACGAGGGCGAGGGACAGGGCCAGGGTCAGCAGCTTCTTCATCAGTCGATTCCTTCTGGGGGTTCGTTTGCGAGCGGCAGAGTCTACGCCTTTGGACCCATCCCGGTCCTCAGGTCGCCGAGGATTCCTCGGTCGCATCGATGTGTCGGAGGTGCAGCTCGATCGCCAGCAGCAGGTAGAGGCCGTGGCCGAGGTCGGCGGCGCCACGACGGTGCCGGTCGAGGACCGCGGCGAGCCCGCCCGGCCGCAGGTGCGGGCGCTGGCAGGTGCGCTGCTCGAGCAGCAAGTCGATCCAGGGAAGGTCGCCGCGGAACCACTGGTCGAGCGGCACGGCGAACCCGCGCTTGCCGAGCCGCAGCACCTCGGTCGGCAGCTCCCGGCCGAACGCGCCGAGCAGTTCGCGCTTGCCCAGCTGATCGCGTCGCGTCCCGAACGGGCTGAGGTCCCCTTCGAGGAACGGGCATCGACCCTCGACCCCGGCGGCCATCGTCGCGACGTCGGTCTTCGGCAACAGGTCGCGCGGCAGGTAGTGGGCGAGGTCGTCGGTCCGGGCGGCCAGCGCCAGGTCGGGAGGCGCGCCGGTCGGCATCGGCTCGGCGTCGCGCCAGCAGCGCCGCGCAGCGAGTCGGGGTGCGAGCACCGCGTCGCCGAACCCCGGCGGCGTGACCGCGAGCAGCGCGCGGATCGGGTTGGCGGCGACCATCGCCCGGAGGTAGCGAGCAGGGGCCCGCATCGACCAACGCGGCGTGAACGGTCGCAGCCACGGCGCGTGTGGCAGCCGGGCCAGCGCCCGGTAGCGGCGGTAGCCGAGCAGCAGTTCGTCGCCGCCTTCGCCGCCGAGCAGCACGCGCGCGCCGTCGGCAGCGGCGGCGCGCGCCACTGCGTGCGCCGCGAGGATCGACGGGTCGCCGAGCACCGCGCCGGCGCAGCGGGTCAGGTGCGGCAGCGCGTCGAGCAGTTCGGGGCCGCCGTCGACCTCGTGCAGCTCTAGGCCGGTGCGTGACGCGACCGCACGTGCGGCGCAGCGCTCGTCGTCGGGGCGACCGTTGGCACGGAACTGGTAGGCCGGCGACCGGCGGCCGAGCTCGCGCATCGCCAGCGCGATGCAACTGCTGTCGATGCCGCCGGACAGCGCGAGGGCCGGCGGCACTTCGACGTCGAGGCAGCGACCGACCGCCGACAGCAGCTCGCGCCGCAGGGTCGAAGGCGCCGGCGCGGGCGGCGCGGGTGACTCCGCGGGCAACAGCGGTGTGACCCAGCTCCCGCGGTTCTCGTCGGCGCGCATCGGCGCGCCGCGCACCGGCAGGTGGTCGAGGCGAAGTCGCGCGCCGAACCGCCGGGCCTTCGCCTCGCACCAACCGAAGCGCAGCAGCTCGGCAACGCGCCGCGTGTCGCACGCCTTCGGCATGCCGAGGCGCCACAGCGCGGCAGGCGTCGACGCGAAGGCGACCAGTTGCCAGCGTCCGCCGCGGCGCGCGACCAGGCAGCAGAGCGGCTTCTCGGCGAAGCGATCCTGGCCGATCACCAGCTCGTCGCGCCCGGTGTCGACGACCGCGTAGGCGTGATGGCCGCGCAGCGTTCCCAGCAGCTCGGGTCGCCGATGCTCGAGCGCCAGCAGCGGCAGCCAGGCGTCGTTGGGCGGCGGCCGGCGCGCGTCGATGCCGGGCGACACCTCTGCCCAGATGTCGCGGGCGTTGGTGATCGCCCCGTTCAGCACGCCGACGAAACGGGCGCCGCGCCGCACGACCGGCTGCGTGCTGCGTGGCTGCGTGATCGCCAGCCGCGCGCAGCCGAGCCACCAGCCGCCGGCGCGCTGCAGGCCCTGGCCGTCGGGGCCGCGCCACGCGAGCGACGCGATCGCCGCGCGCATCGCCGCGTCGGGCGCGAGGCCGCGTTCGAGCAGCCAGTCGTGACGCGCTCCGGCGATGCCGCACATGGCCGGCGGCGGCGGTCAGGCGCCGCTGCGCACGCGGTCCAGGTAGGCGCGCAGCGCTTCGAACTGCTTGTGCAGGTCGTGCTCGCCGACGCCGAACGGCTGCTTGAAGAAGCAGGCGAGGTGCGGCATCGGCCCGGCTTCGCCGCGCGCGTGCGCCAGGTCGGCGAAGCGCACCAGGTCGAGCACCAGCGGCGCGGCGAGGATCGCGTCGCAGCCCTGCCAGGTGAACTGCATCGCCATGCGGAAGCCGAGGAACCCCTCGAAGTGCACGAAGTCCCACGCCGTCTTGAGGTCGTGCAGCGACGGCACGTAGTCGATGCCGACGTGGGTGTGCAGCGGGTAGCCGAGGATCGACGGCAGCAGCGCGTCCTTGCTCTCGACCTTGCTGCGCTTGTTGTCGCGGTCGGCGAGCACCTCGCCGTCGCGGTCGCCGAGGATGTTGTAGCCCTGCCACGTGAGCACGCGCAGGTTGCGGTGGCGGAACATCGGCGCGAGCGCCGACTTGACCAGCGTCTCCCCGGTCTTGCCGTCGCAGCCCATGAACGGGGCGCCGTTCACCTCGAACAGCTCACGGATCGCCGGCACCAGCGCCGAGTTGCTCGGCGTGAAGTGCACGAACGGCAGGCCGAGGCTGGCCGCGACGTAGGCGTAGAGCGCGGACGGTCGCACCGCCGAGGTCTGGTTCTTGTCGAGCGCGCGCTCGAACGCGGTGATCGAACGGTGCGCGGGGCCGAGGCGCAGCAGCGGCTCGGTCGAGGTCAGGTTGACGCAGACGACCCGCTCGAGCTTGTGCTTGCGCTGGAAGTCGCGGATGTCGGCCTGCAGGCGCTGCACCTGCGCACGCAGCGAAGCGCGGGCTTCGGCCTTGCCGGTCGCGAGCTTGGCGGTGGCGAGCTTCTGGATCGTCGCGCCGGCGTTGGCGAGCACGCCGGTGACGACGTTCCTGCTGTCCGCGGCGAGCTCGCGACGGAGCGCGCGGCGCAGCTCCTCCGGCAGCGTGCCGGTGCGGGCGTCGATCTCGGCGGCGGCGCTGGCGTAGTCCCCGCTGCGGATCTCGTGGCCGCCGAAGACCAGGTCGCCGAGCGGCGCGAACGGCACACCGCGCGCGACGTCGCTCTCGGTGGTCAGTCCCTGCGGACCGCGCAGCCCGCGGGCGATGGCCCTGGCGCCGACGACGACCGTCGTGGCGAGGCCGCCGTAGGCGCCGAACAACCAGACGCCGAGGCGCTGCTTCCGAACCTGCTTTCGTTTCTGGGCCAATGGAGGGCGGGGGAGGATACCGGAACGTGCGGAGGGCACCAGTCGGTTCAGTGCGGAGCGTGCGGCGCACCGTGGACACGGCCCGATTGCAGCGCGATAACCGCGCCGGTGAAGCGCTCCCGATGGTGGGTATGGCTGCTGCTCGTCGGTGCGCTGGTCGCCGGCGCGGCGTGGTTCGACGCGCAGCACGCCAAGGGCGACCGCGAGGTCGACGTCTACGTGCTGGGGGCGCAGCGCATGGTCGCCGGCGACGAGATCTATCGACCCCGGGGGGACGCCAAGCCGTTCACCTACCCGCCGTTCGCCGCGCTCCTGTTCGTGCCGATCACCTGGTTGCCGTCCGGCTGGCTGCCGGCGGTCTGGTTCGCGGTCAACTTCCTGGTGCTGCTGGCGATGCTGCGCTGGCTGCACCGCTTTGCCACCGCCGAGGTGCCCGGCCGGGCGCCGCCGCGCGCGGTGTGGTTCTGGCTGCTGACCGGCGTGTTCAGCGGCCACCACGTGCACTCGGTGTTCACCAACCAGAGCCACGACCTGCTGATCGCCGGCGCGGTGGCGATGACGGCGGCGGCGTGGTGCCGCGGGCGGGCGGTGGCCGGCGCCTGGGTCGGCCTCGGCGCGGCGATGAAGGCGACGCCGCTCTTGTTCGTCGGCCTGTTCGGCCAGCGGCTGCGATGGGGGGCGCTGGCGATCATGTTGCTGGCGGTGGCCGTGGCGACGCTGGCGCCCGACCTGCTGTTCCCGCGCGCCGACGGACGCAGCTGGGTGGTGGCCTGGTACGAGGTCAACCTGCGCGCGCTGCAGGTCGGCGGCACCGCCGACGGCGGCGCCTGGGGCGCGCACAGCGTGCTCAACCAGAGCCTCAGCGGGGCGATGCACCGCTGGTTCCGGCCGCTCGAGGCTGGCGGCCAGCCGTTCACCCACGGCGAGAACGGCACCGTCATGGTCGCGGAGCTCTCCGTCGGCGCGGTCAAGGCGATCACGCTGGCGTGGTTCGCGGTGGTGCTGGCGGCGCTGTTCGCGACGGGGCGTTGCGCGGCGCGCGCGCTCCGCGGGCTCGACGGCGATGTCCTGCGCGAAACCATGCGGCGGGTCGCGCTCGGCGAGGTCGGCGCGTTCGCCTGCGGCATGGTGCTGCTGTCGCCGCAGAGCAGCAAGTCGCACTTCTGCGTGTGGTTGTTCCCGGTCGCGTTCGTCGTCGAGCAGCTGCTGCGCCGTGGCCGGCGGGACGTCGTGCTGCTGGCGCTGTTCGTGCCGGCGTTCGCGCTCGGCGTCGTCTCCAAGGAGCTCGTCGGCCGCGCCAACGGCGAACTGCTGCTGGCGTGGGGCAACGTCACCTGGAGCACCGTGCTGCTGCTGCTGGCGACGCTGCGGGGCCTGTGGCTCGAGGCGCGGGACCGCAAGCGGGCAGCGGAGGGCGGCGCTACCTGAGCTGCGCTTCCAGCCAATCGTAGCGCGCCGCCACCCATTCGGCTTCTGGGGATGCGGGTTCGAGCTTCCCGCTCGACAGCGCGACACGTCCGGCCTCGAACAGGCGCCGGGCCGACTCCTTGTCCCCGTTCGCCAGGTAGACGTGCGCCTGGATGCCGTTGATCCACGGGCCTCGGAAAGGGAGCCGGATCCTCCTCGGGTCGTTGTGCTCCTGGAAACGCTGCATGTGCTCCATGGCGCGGGCTGGGTCGCGCAGCTCCGTCGGGCCGTTCGGATCGACGTGCAGCCAGGCGTCTTCGAGCCAGGCGTTGATCCACCAGGTCTTGCGCGATTTGGCGCACAACGCGATGGCGCTGAACTCGGCTGCGACGAGGTCGTTCCCCATGCGTGACTCGGCGAGTGCGACGAAGCCGGCTGCCTGCAGGTGATCGTCCCCTTCGCTCGCAGCGAACCAATCGCGGGCGGCGGAGTCGAGCGCCGGCCAGTCCCGGACCGTCGCCAGCATCCGCATCTGCGTCGGCAGCAGGTACGCTTCGCCCTCGTTGGCACGCCAGCGCCTGGCGGCCGCGGAGACCGTCGCCGAGCTGTGCTCTCGATCCTCCTGCGACGCCCTCCGGTCGGCGAAGGCGGCCCCGAAGCGGTGCATCAGGTAGGGATCCATCCGGCGGCGATCCGGCATCTCTCGCAGCAGGTAGTCCTCCAGCAAGTGGGCGATCCCCTCATGGCCCATGTCCGTCGCGGCCGCGTGGAGGCTGAACAGCTGTTCGGGTGTGGGGTTTCTGTCCAGCACGCGCTGCGCCAGGCCTCGCGCCAGCCGGGGGGCGGTGGCGAGCGTTGCGTGCAAGGTCGGGTAGCAGGGCATGTGGGCGGGAAACAGCTCGCCCAGCTGGCAGAACAGCGGCGCCGCCCAAGTCTGGCTGGCCGCACGCAGCGCCATGCCGCGTGTGCCGACGGACGTCGCCCCGGCGCGCATCGCGGCCTCGGCGCGTGCGGCGACGTCGCGCCAGTTGCCGGACCTTGCTGCCTGCCGGGTGCGCAGGAAGTGCCAGCCGAGGGAGTCGGGGGCGAGTTCCTCGAGGCGGCGCAGGGTCGCGTCGGTGTCGGGCGACTGCGCATGCAGTTGTGCGCCGGCGACCCACGTCAACGCCGCCACGTCGTCCGGCCACAGTCTCACGATGGCGTTGTGCGCGACCTCGATCCGATGCGGCTCGTGCGTCCCATAGGCGCTCCATACCAACAGGCCGTGCAGCAGCTCATCCGGGCCGTTGCTCAGCAGCGCGTGTGCGATGCAGTCGGCTGCCTGTCGACGGTGGGTGAAGATGTACGTGTCATTGGCCAGCAGCACCCGCTCGATCGCGAGCACGTAGTGGTCCAGCGGATCCGGACTGCTCTGGAGCTCCGCGACTTCGTCGTCGGTGAAGAAGGCGCGCTCCTCGGCGCACAGGCGGGCGAAGAGGCGCAAGGCCTTGCTGTCGGCGATCTGGTGCTCGTAGCGGGCCAGATGGTCCGGCATGTCCCGGACGCGACGCTGGTTGAGCATCAGCAGCCGACAGGCGATCGCCGTGCCGCCGTCTTCGAGCTCTGCTGCCCGGGCCAGGAGCCGATCGTTCTCCAGTTCGTCGCCGAATCCGATCAGCTCGCTCTGGAACGCCTCGTTTTTCAGCCGGCGGGCCTCCGCGTGCCGCTCCTCGATGCGGATCCGCTCGAGCTGCGGCCATTGCCAGGCCAGATACCCGCCGAGACCGAGCAGCACCGGCACCAGCACCAGCAGCGCACCGGCGAGCGTCGCCTTCCACGGCTCGCTGCGCACCCACCGACGCATGCGCTGCGTGCGCGACAGCGGCCGCGCGGTCACGGGGCGGCCTTCGAGGAACGCCGACAGATCGGCGGCGAGCGCGGCGGCGCTCGGGTAGCGATTGGCCGGCTCGGGCGCGATCGCCATCTGCACGATGTTGGCGAGGTCGGCGGGCACCTCGACGAACCGGGCGAGCGGCGGGAAGTGGCCGCTCTCGACGGTCTTGGCGATCGACGCGAGATCGAGGTCGCGGAGCGGCTGCTCGCGTGCCAGCAGCTCGTACAGCGTCAGGCCGATCGCGTAGACGTCGGTGTGCCAGCTGATCTGGGCGTCGACCCGCCGCAGCTGCTCGGGCGCCGCGTAGATCGGCGTGCCGGCGAAGGTGCGGGTGTGGGTCTGGTCGGTGCCGACCTCGCGCACGACGCCGAAGTCGGCCAGCAGCGCCGTGCCGTCGCGGCGCACCAGCACGTTGGAGGGCTTGATGTCGAGGTGCAGCAGGCCGGCGTCGTGCACGGCCTGGGTGGCCAGCGCGATGTCGCGCATCATGTGCACGAAGGTGCGCATCGGCGTCGCCTCCAACGTCGGCGACGGTTGCTCCGGCGCGCCGAGCCGGTCTCGTATCACCTGCATGTCCGCGAGGCTCGGCATCGCCGGCAGGGCGCGGACCAGTCGGGCGAGCGTGTCCCCGTCCACCCATTCCATCGCGATCGCGAACGCCGCCTCGGTGTCGATCACGTCGTAGACGTGCACGACGTTGGGGTGGTTGACGAGGGCGAGCGCGCGGGCTTCCGCGACCAACCGGCGGCGGGAGCTCGCGTCGCTGGCGAGCCAGTTGGGCGTGATCTTGACGGCGACGGTGCGCTGCAGCGCTTCGTGGCGGGCCAGGTGCACGGTGCTCATGCCGCCGCGGGCGATCTCGCCGAGCAGCACGTAGCCCGGCAATCGGAGCGGGCTGAGCGACTGGCGATCGTGCGACGCCGCCAGCTGCTCGAGCAGCTGCGGCAGGCGTCGCCGGACCTCCGGATCGTCGAGTTCGGCGACGCCGAGCACGACCGTCTTGCCCGCGGAAAGGTCGTCGTCCAGGCGCTGCCGCAGGGCGTCGAGCTCGGGCCCGGGGTGGCTCACGCGTTGCCTCCACGCAGCACCAGCAGCACCACGCCGGCGTAGAGCACTCCGGACAGGATCAGCGGCATGTCGCGGAACAGCAGCCGCGCCGGGTCGCCGCCTTCGCTCTTGCGGTAGACGAGGAAGAGGTAGCGGAACACCCCGTAGGTGACGAACGGCACCGTGTACATCAGGTGCGTCGTGCCGTGCCGTTCGACCGTCTCCGGACTGACGGTGTAGAGCGCGTAGCTGAGGATGCTCAGCGCCGCGAGCGGGCCGATCATCATGTTCAGGAACGACGTCGTGTAGTCCGACATGGTCTTGCGCGTCTGGCCGCTCGCCTCCGTCTGCCGCCCGAGCTCCTCGTAGCGCTTGCAGAAGGCGAGGAACAGCGCGAAGAAGAACGTGCACAGCTGCAGCCAGTTGGACGCCGTGACCGAGATCGCCGCCGCGCCGGCCTGGATGCGCAGCTGGAAGCCGAGCGCGATGCACATGCAGTCGACGATCACCAGTCGCTTGAGCAGGAACGAGTAGGCGACGTTGAGCGTCAGGTAGGCGAACGGCCAGAGCAGGAACAGGTTGGTCGGCCGCAGGGAGATCGGTGGCGTCTCGGCGCCGGGGGCGTGGACCGGAACGAGCATCGCCAGCAGGGCGCAGCCGGTCAGGGTGCCGGCGAGCTCCAGCCAGGCGGCCGAGACCGGCAGGCGGCCGGACGCGATCGGTCGGGTGCGCTTCTTCGGGTGCCGGGCATCCTCTTCGCGGTCGAGGATGTCGTTGAGCAGGTAGATCGAGCTGGCGGCGAGGCAGAACGAGCCGAACGCGATCGCCGCCGCGAGCCAGCCTCCCGCGTCCATGGCGCGTTCGGTGAAGAACAGGGGGACGAGCACCAGCAGGTTCTTGACCCATTGGTGGGGGCGCAGCGCTTCGACGAACGGAGGCATGGTGGCGGGACGATCATCGAGCGGCACGGCGCGGTGGCAAGTCTCGCCGCGACGTTTCGTCGGGCAGGTCGGCTCGCTAACCTGCTCGGGCCAATGGTCAACACTCGTGGGCTCGACGGGATCTTCCGGCCGCGTTCGGTCGCCGTGGTCGGCGCCAGCCGCCGGGAGGGCTCGATCGGTCGTCAGGTCGTCGCCAACCTCGTCGCCGGCGGTTTCAGCGGTCCTGTCTATCCCGTCAATCCCAAGGCGGAGGTGGTGCTGTCGATCCCGGCCCACGCGTCGGTGAAGGCGATCAAGGGGCCGGTGGATCTCGCCGTGCTCGTGGTCCCGCCGGATGCGGTCCTACGGGTCGCCGAGGAGTGCGGCCGCAAGGGGGTCAAGGGGCTCGTCGTCATCACCGCCGGATTCCGCGAGATCGGCGGCGTCGGCATCGAGCGGGAGGAGCGCTTGCAGGCGATCGCCCGCAAGTACCGGATGCGCGTCGTCGGCCCCAATTGCATGGGTATCGTCAACACCGAGCCGGGCTTCAGCTGCAACGCCAGCTTCTCGGCGACGCCGCCGCCGGTCGGCAGCGTGGCGATGGTGTCGCAGTCCGGCGCGCTCGGCGAGGCCATCCTGGCCGACGCCGCGCAGGCGGGTCTCGGCGTGGCCATGTTCGCGTCGGTCGGCAACCGCGCCGACGTCACCGCCGCGGACCTGGTGGCCTACTGGGGCGACGATCCGCAGGTGAAGGTCGTGTTGCTCTACCTGGAGACCGTCGGCGAGCCGCAGGAGTTCCTGCAGGTCGCGCGCGAGGTCGCCCGCAAGAAGCCGATCATCGCCGTCAAGTCCGGGCGCAGCGACGCCGGCGCGGCAGCGGCCAGCTCCCACACCGGGTCGATCGCCGGCGCCGACGTCGCCGCGGACACCTTGCTGCAGCAGTGTGGCGTGCTGCGGGTGGACAACTTCCGGGACATGTTCAGCCTCGCCCAGGCGCTGCTCGGTCAGCCGGTGCCTCGCGGTGAGGCGATGGCGGTGGTCACCAACGCCGGCGGGCCGGGCATCCTCGCCACCGACGCGATCGACGGGCTCGGCATGCAGATGGCGGCGCTCGGCGCGAAGACGCAGAAGGGCCTGCGCAAGGTCCTCCCGGTCGAGGCCAGCGTGCACAACCCGGTGGACCTGATCGCGTCGGCCGACGCGGAGCGCTACCGCAAGGCGCTGCGGGTCGTCGGGCGCGACCCGGCGATCGACGGTCTGGTGGTGCTGTTCGTCTCGCCGATCATGATCGACGCGGCCGCGGTGGCGCAGGCGATCGTCGACGAGACGCGCGGACTCGACAAGCCGGTGCTGGCGTGCGTGATGGGGCGCCAGCGCAACGACGAGGCGCAGCAGATCCTGCAGAGCGCCGGCATCCCGGTGTTCCGCTACCCGGAGGACGCGGCGACGACCCTGCGGCTGATGAGCCGTCGTTCGCGCTGGCTGGCGCGCCGCCCGGTCAAGTTGCCCAAGCTGCGCGTCGATCGCCGCGCCGTGCAGCGGCTGCTGGCGAAGTACGCCGCGGGCGGCTGGGTGCCCGGCGAGGTCGCCGAGGCCGTGCTGCACGCCTACGGCATCCCGTTCGCCCCCAGCCGTCGCGTCGCCAGCGCCGGGGACGCGGTCGCCGCCGCGCACGCGGTCGGCTTCCCGGTCGTGCTGAAGGCCGAGGCCGCCGGTCTCCTGCACAAGAGCGAACACCGCGCCGTGCGCACCGGGCTGCGCGACGGCGACGAGGTGTTCGCCGCCGCCAACGATCTCCTGGGGCGGCTCGGCGCCCGCTTCGGCGAGGTGACCCTGCAGGTCCAGGCGCACGCCGCAGGCCATCGCGAGACGCTGCTCGGCATGACGCGCGATCCGCGCTACGGGCCCCTGTTCGCCGCCGGCCTCGGCGGCGTGCAGGTCGAGCTGATGCGCGACGTCGCGGTCCGGGTCGGGCCGCTCGACGGCAAGGACCCGGAGGAGATGTTCGCCGCGCTGAAGGGGCGGGCGCTGTTGGGGTCGTTCCGCGGCGCGCCAGCCGCCGATGTCGCCGCTGCGCACGATGCGTTGTTGCGTCTGCAGCAGCTTGCGCTCGACTTCCCGGGCATCGTCGAGGTCGAGATCAACCCGTTCATCCTTGCCAAGAAGGGCGCCGCGAGCGCCGCCGTCGACGCGCGCCTGCGCGTGGAAGCCCGATGACTACCGCCAAGCCCCGATTCTCGCTGGTCGTCCCCATCTACAACGAAGAGGAGAACGTGCAGAATCTGCTCGCCGAGGTCGAGCAGGTGCTGGTGCCCCACGGGCCCTTCGAGGCGGTGCTGGTGGACGACGGCAGCAAGGACCGCAGCCTCGAGCGCATGCGCGAGTTCAAGCGCGAGCACGCGGCGGATTGGCTGCGCATCGTCACGTTGGTGAAGAACAGCGGTCAGAGCGCGGCGGTCATGGCCGGCGTCGAGGAGGCGCGCGCCGAGATCATCGCCACGCTCGACGGGGACATGCAGAACGACCCGCGCGACCTGCCGGAGATGGTGAAGCTGGTCGAGTCCGGCGCGGCCGACGCGGTGGTCGGGGTGCGGGCGAAGCGCCAGGACACCTTCGTCCGGCGCGCCTCGTCGCGGATCGGCAACGGCGTGCGCAACTGGCTGACCGGGGACAAGGTCAAGGACGCGGCCTGCGGCTGCAAGGCGATCCGTCGCAGCTACTGGATGCGAGTGCCTCGCTTCGTCGGCATGCACCGCTTCATGGCGACGCTGGTGCGCTACCTCGGCGGCACGGTCGTCGAGCGCGACGTCAATCACCGGCCGCGCGCCGCTGGCACCGCCAAGTACGGGATCGGCAACCGCATGTTCAAGGGGCTGCGCGACTGCTTCGCGATGCGCTGGCTGCGCAGCCGCCTGCTGCTGCATCAGGTGAAGGAGGAGTTCTGATGCTCGCCGAGCTCGCGGGCCTGGGCGAAGGCGTCGACGGCGGCCCCGGGAGCACGCCGTGGTACTGGTGGGTGATCGGCTTCGGCGGCCAGATCATCTTCTCTTCGCGCTTCTTCGTGCAGTGGATCGCCAGTGAGCGCGCCAAGCAGAGCGTCGTGCCGATCTCCTTCTGGTGGCTGAGCATCAGCGGCGGTCTGCTCAGCCTGTGCTACGCGGTCTATCGCATGGACCCGGTGTTCATCATGGGGCAGGTCACGGGGACCATGATCTACGCGCGGAACCTGGCGCTGATCCGGCAGACGCGGCGCAAGGCTGCGGGCGGCTGACCGACGATTCGCGCTGCCTTGGCGGCATCGCAGCGGCTAGCCTCTGGCCGTGGTGATCCGCGCCCTGCTGCTGCTCGCAGTGTCCATCGTCGTGCTCCTGCCGGCGTGGCTACGCGCTGATTGGGACGGCACCGAGGGGCGCCGCGTGCAGATCGCGCTGGAGATGCTGCGCAGCGGCGACTGGATGGTGCCGACCCTCGGCGGCGAGCCGACGTGGGCCAAGCCGCCGCTGCACTACTGGCTCTTGGCGCTGTGCGCGAAGGCCTTCGGCGACGGTTACCTCGCGCTGCGGTTGCCGTCCGTGCTCGGTGCCTGGGGTGGGGCCTGGGTGATCGGCGAACTGCTGCGGCGACCGTTCGGGGCGTCGGCGGGCTGGGTCGGCGCGTTCGGCGTGCTGTGTTCGCCGCTGGTCGTGTTCACGTGGCCGACCGCCGAGATCGATCCGTTGTTCGGCTCGCTGTCAGCGGTGTCGTTGTGCCTGCTCGCCACCGGGGTCGCGCGCGAGCGGGTGGCGCTCGTGACGGCGAGTGGTGTCGTCGCGGGGCTGGCGCTGCTGCAGAAGGGGCCGCCGTTCTTCCTGTTCTCGGTGGGCGCCTACCTGGTCTGGTGGCGGCATCGCCGGCTGCGCTTCGCGCTCTGGCACTTCGTGCCGATGCTGGTCGTGTTCGCCGCGTGGGCGGTGCCGCTGTGGCTGTTGCTCCCCGATCCGGGTGAGGTGCTGAAGGTCGTCAACGAGGAGTCCGTGGGGCGCATCTCGTTCTTCCAGTGGCATCACGTCAAGGAGACGCCGGTGTTCTGGTTGCGCGCGGTCGCCGTGCAACTGCCGATGGTGCTGTGGTGCTTCTGGGAGTGGCGCGGGGCGCGCGACGCGCGCATGGGCAAGGACGACCTGATGTTGCGCATGTGCAGCGGCGGCGTTGTGTTGTCGGTCGTGCTGCTGACCTTCTTCCCCGGTCGCCCCACGCGCTACCTGCTGCCGAACGTGATGCTGTTCACGTTCGCCGTGTCGCCGGCCGTTGCGCACTTCATGCGGCACCGCGGCGCGGTGCCCGCGTTCGCGAGGTGGGCGGTGGCGGTCATCGGCCTGCTCGGTGCTGCGGCCTTGCTGGTGCTGCCGTTCGTGCCGAAGGTCGGGGCCGCCGGCTGTGCGCTCGGCCTGGCCGCCGCGCTGCTGCCGACCTGGGTGCGCGCGCCGCGGCACGTCGTGGTGGCGAGTCTCGTGCTCCCCGTCGTCGCTGGTTGGACGGTCGGCCTCGAACGCAGCCTCGGTTGGTCGAGTCAGCACCGCGCACGGGCAGCGACCGGGCGGCTGTTGCGCCAGGAGTCCGACTCGCTCGGCGTCGACGAGCGGCTCGAGACGACGGGCCACATCGATTCGCCGCTGCTGTTGGCGACCGGCCTGTGGCCCCGCGGGGACGAGATGCAGCGCCGGTCGGCGGATGCGCATTGGCTGCTGTTGGAGGCAGGGTCGCAGCCCTTCCGGGCACGCGGCTACACGTTGCGTCTGCAGCTGAGCGCGATCGGCAAGACCTTCCAGCTGTTCGAGAGGACTACGGAGCCGCGGTGAGCGAAGTGTTGCTCGTGCGCCTCTCGGCGATGGGCGACCTCGTCCAGTCGCTGGGCGTCGTGGCTTCGCTGCGGGCGGTGAGGCCGGACTGGCGGTTGACGTTGGTGACGCAGCCGGAATGGTCGCCGCTGCTGGAGGGGTTCGTGGGGGTGCAGCGCGTTGTGCTCTTCGGCCGGCGCGGTGGCCTCGGTGGGCTGTTGGCGCTGCGTCGCGCGTTGGCCGGACAGCGCTTCGATCACGCCCTGGATCTGCAGGGCAACTGGAAGAGCGCGTTCGTCACGCGGCTGGCGCGTGTGGGGCAAAGGGTCGGGATGTGTGCGGGCTGGCGGCAGGAGCCGGCGAGTCGGGTGCTGCTGGATCGCCTGGTGACTTGCGCGGCCGACCCACACCCCGCGCGCGCCGCATGGGAGCTTGCCAAGGCGATCGCTCCAGATGCGCCGTTTCGCCTCGCCCGTCTCGTCGCTTCGGATGCAGAGCGCAGCTCTGAGGCCGCGCGGTTGCGGGACCTCGGCGTCGATCCTGCGCGGCCGTTCACGGCGATCGTGGTGACTGCCGGATCCGACCCGCGTGCGCTGCGGCCGAGGTTGTTCGGGGAACTGGCGAGGTCGGTGCCGCAGCCGGTTGCCGTCCTGGGGCCTGCCGAGGCCGCCGTGGGCGACGGAGACCTTCGCGATCTCGGGCTGCGGGTCGTGCTGCGGCACCGTGTGGGCGAGCTACGCCGTCTGGTGGCGCTCGGTGCGCTGCTCGGCGCGGCGGCGGGGGAGGTCGCGGGGCCGGACCAGGGCGCCACCCATGTCCTGCTCGCGGCTGGCGCCAGGGGGCGGGTGTGGTTCGGCAGCCAGGACCCACGTCGCACGGCACCGCCGCTCGGAGCAGCGTTGGTCCGCAGGGATCCGCCGGCGTGTCAGCCATGTCGGGAGCGCCGCTGTGCCAACCCGGGAGGCGTCGTCTGCATGGACTTCGGCCTGGACGACACGGTGGTGGTGCCGTCGCGCCTGCCGGCCGACTCGGTGGCCTCCGCCGACGAGGGGCGAGCCCTCTAGCTGCTTGTGGTCGGGGCTGCGAACTGCTTCGCTGCCGCAATGCCGTTGCCGCAGCCAGGTCCCCACGACGCCGCCGTGCTCGAGACTTTCCCCAACCCGAACGTCGGGCGGGACTACGAGATCGAGTTCGAGTGCCCTGAGTTCACCTGCGTGTGCCCCAAGACCGGACAGCCCGACTTCGCGACCATCCGCATCCGCTATGTGCCGGACCACGCGTGCGTCGAGCTGAAGAGCCTGAAGCTCTACCTGTGGAGCTTCCGCGACGTCGGCGCCTTCCACGAGAAGGTGACCAACGACATCTGCGACGACCTGGTCGGTTTGCTCGCGCCGCGGCGGTTGACCGTGCGTGGCGAGTTCAAGGTGCGTGGTGGGATCACCACGACGGTGACCTGCGAGCATCGCCGCGGCTGATCGCTTCGTTCGCCCGGGATTTTGTGTCGACGACGGTCGGGTGCGTGTCGATCCTGCGGGAGCCCTGTAGAAGGGGGGCGTGAGAATGCGCTGGTTACGCCGAGGGCTCCTCGTGGTCGCCTTCGGTTGTCTTTGGCTGAACGTGTTCGACGATCCGCCGCTTCGGACTGCCCCCTACCTGCAGGACGTCACGGTCGATGGCGCGACGATCGCGATGATCACCGCCGCGCCGGTAGCTGCCCAGGTCGTGGTGACGAACGCGGCTGGAGCGCGGGTGGCCGAGCTCCGCGACGAGGCGTGCCGTCGCCATGTCTTGCGTGTCGAGGGGCTGCAGCCAGGGCAAGAATACGGTTACGAGGTGCGGCTCGCGGACGGTCGCGTCGAGTCGGGACGGCTACGCACCCCGCCGAGCGGCGATTCGGCGCCGGTGCGCTTCGCGTTCGTCGGTGACTCCGGGGGGCAGCCTTGGTGGGTGTGGTTGCAGCGGACACCCATCCTGCACTTGCCGGCCGCCTGGCAGTGGTTGCCGACCCGATCCGAGGTGACGCGTATCGGCGCGGCGATGGCGGCCGATGGTCCCGACTTCGCGCTGCACCTCGGCGACATCGTCTACCCCGAAGGGCTGCACGCGCACTATTCGAGCGGCTACTTCCGCCCGTTCGCCGAACTGGGCCGCAACACTCCGGTCTACGCGCTGCTCGGCAACCACGACTTCCTCGACGTGGCGGGGTTGCAGGCGCTGCAGAACTTCCCGGGGTCTCGTGGGGCGCTGACGGGCGACGGGAGGTGCTTCACCTTCGCCTGGGGGGCCGTGCGGGTGATCGTGCTGGACCTGAATACCCGCTTGGAGTCGGGTCACCCTTGCGAGCGGTACCTGCTCGAGCAGTTGGCGCTGTGCCCGGAGCCGTGGGTGGTCGTGGCGAGTCACTTCCCGATGCTCAGCGCGTCCCGGCAGAAGGACCGGCCTGACCTGTGCTTGTCGCTGGCGCCCGTGTTGGAGGAGTGGGGAGTGACCCTCTATCTGAGCGGGCATGACCACTGCTACCAGCGCTTCGGGCCGTCTCCGGTCGCCCCGGTGCCCCTGATCGTCAGTGGCGGCGGGGGCAAGTCCCTCTACGATATCAGTCGGGATCCGCGGATCGCCGGCCGCGCCGAGCGCCTCGCCAGTGCCTACCACTGGTGCCAGGCCGAAGTGGCCGGCGCGAGCATGGAGGTGCACGCCCGGGGCCTCGACGGCGAGGTTCTGGACACCTTCCGGATCGCGCTGCCCGAGGGTGAGTCGCTGGAGCGTATTCGAAAGCGGAACCCGGCGCGCGCGGCTCGGATCGAAGCCCTCGGGCGGTAGCGACCCGGGGCGAGCGCCGAGTAGATAGCCGTTGCCGTAACCTGTTGTTCAGTTGCGGTTTACGAGGCACATCGAAAAATCTGTGACTGCTTGCTTGCGTCTTGATCCCGACCTCGCTAACTTCCCCCGCCCGCCTGAGAGCGAGAAACTCCTCGACGGCGGCTGATCTTTGGCATTCTGGGTGGCCTCGAAAGAAAGCGTGTGAGCTTTTTGAGGCTCGGATGCGCCAGCGGAAGTTGGAGCAAGCCGGGCAAGCCGCTCGTGCGAGTGCGTGACCGCGAGGTTGCGTGCTGGTGCGGGTAAGCGACAAGCCAAGAGAACCCTGTCTCTCTGAAGAAACATCAAGTGAAGGGTTTGATCCTGGCTCAGAACGAACGTTGGCGGCGTGGATGAGGCATGCAAGTCGAACGTGAAAGCCTTCGGGTGAGTAGCGTGGCGGACGGGCGAGTAACACGTAACCAAGCTGCCTGTCAGACGGGGATAACTCCGGGAAACCGGAGCTAAGACCCGATGGTCTTGCGGGATCGCATGTTCCTGCAAGTAAATGGACGGGACCCTCCGGGGCCGTCTGCTGACAGAGGTGGTTGCGGCCCATCAGCTAGTTGGTAGGGTAATGGCCTACCAAGGCAACGACGGGTAGCCGGCCTAAGAGGGTGGTCGGCCGCACTGGGACTGAGACACTGCCCAGACTCCTACGGGAGGCTGCAGTCGAGAATCTTCCGCAATGGGCGAAAGCCTGACGGAGCGACGCCGCGTGGAGGACGAAGGCCTTCGGGTTGTAAACTCCTGTCACGAGTTAAGAAGGTTCGGGGACGAAC
This sequence comes from Planctomycetota bacterium, assembly GCA_020638735.1. GTDB lineage: Bacteria > Planctomycetota > UBA1135 > UBA1135 > UBA2386. The sequence continues at coordinate 416,888 of JACKHZ010000010.1, forward strand.
AGTCCTCGGACTTGACGTAAGCTCGAGAGGAAGCACTGGCTAACTCTGTGCCAGCAGCCGCGGTAATACAGAGAGTGCGAACGTTGTTCGGAATTACTGGGCTTAAAGCGCGCGTAGGCGGCGATACAAGTGTCGGGTGAAATCCCACGGCTCACCCGTGGAACTGCCCGGCAAACTGTATTGCTCGAGTGTGGTAGGGGAGAGCGGAACTCCTGGTGGAGCGGTGAAATGCGTAGATATCAGGAGGAACACCGGTGGCGAAGGCGGCTCTCTGGTCCACAACTGACGCTGAGGCGCGAAAGCTAGGGTAGCGAACGGGATTAGATACCCCGGTAGTCCTAGCCGTAAACGATGGGCACTAGCTTGGGGTCTCCCTGTGTGATTCCAGGTGAAGCAAAAGTGATAAGTGCCCCGCCTGGGGAGTATGGTCGCAAGGCTGAAACTCAAAGGAATTGACGGGGGCTCACACAAGCGGTGGAGCATGTGGTTTAATTCGAAGCAACGCGAAGAACCTTACCCAGGCTTGACATGCAGGGGCTAGGCCGGTGAAAGTCGGCTGATTACCTTCGGGTGTGACCTGCACAGGTGTTGCATGGCTGTCGTCAGCTCGTGTCGTGAGATGTCGGGTTAAGTCCCTTAACGAGCGAAACCCCTATCACTAGTTACCAGCGGGTAAAGCCGGGCACTTTAGTGAGACTGCCGTTGTCAAAACGGAGGAAGGTGGGGACGACGTCAAGTCATCATGGCCCTTACGCCTGGGGCTACACACGTGCTACAATGGCTGGTACAAAGAGAAGCAAAACCGCAAGGTGAAGCAGACCTCATAAAGCCAGCCCCAGTTCGGATTGTAGGCTGCAACTCGCCTGCATGAAGTTGGAATCGCTAGTAATCGCGGATCAGCTACGCCGCGGTGAATATGTTCCTGAGCCTTGTACACACCGCCCGTCAAGCCACGAAAGCTGAGAGCGCCCGAAGTCGCTAGTCCAACCGAAAGGAGGGCGGCGCCGAAGGCGAGCTTGGTGATTGGGACTAAGTCGTAACAAGGTAGCCGTAGGGGAACCTGCGGCTGGATCACCTCCTTTTAAGGAAAACTGCCGACATACGTGTCGGCATCACAGGGGTTCACACGCCCTAATCGAGGCCACCCAATTTTCTCCTCTCCGGCGAACGCCAGGTGGAAGAGAAGACAAGCGACTTTGGTCCGGCTGCGCTTTTGCGCGCCAGGCCTTCAAGCTCTTTGACAAGTTGGGTTGGTGGAACGAGATCGTTGAGGATCTCGAGTGAGAATCAGATCAAGCTAGAAAGGGTGTACGTGAGGATGCCTAGGCACCAAGAGCCGACGAAGGACGTGGCTAAGCTGCGAAAAGCCTCGGGGAGACGCAAGCAGTCTTTGATCCGGGGGTGTCCGAGATTCGGAAACGACACGGAGTAGATCTCCGTGAGCCGCGCATGAATCCATAGTGTGCGGTAGGGAACGCAGGGAACTGACCCATCTAAGTACCTGCAGGAAGAGAAAGAGACATCGATTCCCCCAGTAGAGGCGATCGAAAAGGGAAGAGCCCAAACCATGCGTGTGTCAAGCCCGTGAGCGTTGCACGTGTGGGGTTGTGAGAGCCGGGGTTGCCGTTACGGAGGCAGCACGGAGTTACCAAGTCGACCTTTAGGCGAGCTGGCTGGAAAGCCAGGCCGAAGAAGGTGATAGCCCTGTAGTCGAAAGGGGTCGACCTCCGCCGGAAATCTCGAGTAGCGCCCGTCCCGTGGAACCGGGCGTGAATCAGCGCGGCCCACCGCGCAAGGCTAAATACTCCTTGGTGACCGATAGCGAAGAGTAGCGCGAGCGAAAGGTGAAAAGAACCCCTGTTAGGGGAGTGAAACAGAACCTGAAACCGTATACCTACAAGCGGTCGGAGCCCTATTCATGGGGTGACGGCGTGCCTTTTGCATAATGACCCGGCGAGTTGGCGTAGGCGGCGAGGTTAAGGACTTGAGGTCCGAAGCCGAAGCGAAAGCGAGTGCGAAATGTGCGATACCAGTCGAGTGCGCCAGACCCGAAATCAGGTGATCTAACCATGGGCAGGATGAAGCGGATGTAACAGTTCGTGGAGGTCCGAACCGGTGAATGTTGAAAAATTCTCGGATGACTTGTGGTTAGGGGTAAAAGGTCAATCAAACCTGAAGATAGCTGGTTCTCCCCGAAATAGCTTTAGGGCTAGCCTCAGGAGTTTTCCCACGGGGGTAGAGCGACTGTTCAGGCTGGGGGGGTGCATAACCTACCCCACCCAGACAAACTCCGAATACCGTGGTGAATATCCTGGGAGTCAGACTGCGAGGGATAAGCTTCGTAGTCGAGAGGGAAACAGCCCAGATTGGCAGCTAAGGCCCCCAATCCATGCTCAGTGTAGATAAGGAAGTGGGGTTGCATAGACAGCTAGGATGTTGGCTTAGAAGCAGCCATCATTTAAAAAGTGCGTAATAGCTTACTAGTCGAGCAACTCTGCGCCGAAAATGAACGGGACTAAGCATGGAGCCGAAGCTCCAGACTGCACACGAAGTTGTGTGCATTGGTAGGGGAGCGTTGGACGAGCGGTTGAAGGCAGAGGGTAACTACTGCTGGACGTGGTCCAAGTGATTATGCCGGGATGAGTAGCGACAAAGAAGGTGAGAATCCTTCTCGCCGTAAGCCTAAGGTTTCCTGGGCAAGGCAATTCCGCCCAGGGTTAGTCGGTCCCTAAGGCGAGGGTGAAAGCCGTAGTCGATGGGAAGCAGGTCAACATTCCTGCACCACTGTTAGCGTTGAACGAGGAGTGACGGCGGGTAGAAGTTCGTCCGGCTGTTAGATGCCGGTTCTCTGTCTGGGTTGGCGGGTAGGAAAATCCGCTCGCATGATATCCGGACCGAGAGGAGTCCTAGAGGCGAACCGAATGGAAGTCCGTCCAAGAAAACCTTCGCGGGAGCAAAACAGTGACCGTACCAAATCTGACACAGGAGGGCGAGGCGAATAGCCTCAGGCGCTCGAGAGAACCCTACGTGAAGGAACTAGGCAAATTAACCCCGTAAGTTCGCGATAAGGGGTGCCACCGCAAGGTGGCCGCAGGAAAATGACAGCTGCGACTGTTTACTAAAAACACAGGTCTCTGCGAAGTCGTCGAAGACGACGTATAGAGACTGACGCTTGCCCGCTGTTGGAACGTTAAGGTGACTGGTTAGACGCAAGTCGAGGCTGGGAGCCGAAGCGCCAATGAAGGGCGGCCGTAACTATGACGGTCCTAAGGTAGCGAAATTCCTTGTCGGGTAAGTTCCGACCCGCACGAATAGCGTAACGACAGCTGTACTGTCTCCACGAGGGACTCGGCGAAATTGTAGTCGTGGTGAAGATGCCACGTTCCCGCACCAAGACGGAAAGACCCCGTGAACCTTTACTGTAACCTAATACTGGCTCTAGGTTCGTCATGTGTAGCATAGGTGGGAGACGTTGATGTCGGAGGCGCCAGCTTTCGAATAGTCACCGGTGAAATACCACTCTTGACGTATTTGGAGTCTAACCTGTGACCGTTATCCGGCATGGGAACAGTGTTAGGCGGGCAGTTTGACTGGGGCGGTCTCCTCCAAAAGCGTAACGGAGGAGTGCAAAGGTACCCTCAATGCGGTTGGCAATCGCATGCAGAGCGTAAAGGTATAAGGGTGCTTGACTGCGAGACACATAGGTCGAGCAGGTACGAAAGTAGGTCTTAGTGATCCGGTGGTCCCGTGTGGAAGGGCCATCGCTCATCAGATAAAAGGTACTCCGGGGATAACAGGCTGATCACGCCCAAGAGTCCATATCGACGGCGTGGTTTGGCACCTCGATGTCGGCTCATCGCATCCTGGGGCTGAAGGCGGTCCCAAGGGTTGGTCTGTTCGCCCATTAAAGCGGTACGTGAGCTGGGTTTAGACCGTCGTGAGACAGGTCGGTCCCTATCTGGTGTGGGCGCAGGATGATTGAGGAGACTCTTTCCTAGTACGAGAGGATTGGAAAGAACGCACCTCTGGTGTGCCAGTTGTCGCGCTAGCGGCACAGCTGGGTAGCTAAGTGCGGACAGGATAAGCGCTGAAAGCATCTAAGCGCGAAGCCAACTCCAAGACTGATCATCCCTCGAGACACCTGGTAGACCACCAGGTTGATAGGCCGGGAGTGTAAGGACGGCAACGTCTTCAGCTTACCGGTACTAACCAGTCGATCGGCTTGATCTCATCATTCACACTCGAAGTGATCTTCGACGACTCGTTCCACCAACCCAGCATTCTCCTCCGACGTGCGGCTCCGCCGCTCGTCGTTGGAAAGCGCCTCCCGGTGCCCATACCTGGCTGGAAATACCCGTTCCCTTTCCGAACACGGCAGTCAAGCAGCCAGGGCCGATGATAGTGCTCTGCGCGAAAGTAGGTCAGTGCCGGGTCATTCTTACTCAGCCTCGTCGATCCTCTGGATCGGCGAGGCTGTTTCGTTTTGCGGGCAGACCGAGATTCGGCCGGCGTCGTCTTGCTGCGAAGATGGCCGCGAGGGCTGCCGATGACTGCCTGCCTGTCGCATGCGAGGCTCTGCCTCATCCGGCTGCCGGTTGTCTGGCATCGGTCTGACTGGATCTCTAGCCTGCAGCGCTGGGCCGCACGGTTGTCGCTGTGGCTCACCCATTCTCATGAGAATCGTCGAGTTGTTCGGGGCGCGCGCCCCGGTGATCTCCTTCGAGTTCTTCCCGCCGAAAACGGAGGAGGGGGTTGAGGCCCTCTACGAGACGGTGGAACGGCTACGCCCCTGCCGGCCGTCCTTCGTGTCCGTGACCTACGGCGCAGGAGGGAGCACAAGGGATCGGACCCTCCAGTTGGTTGCGCGCATTCAGCGCGACCTGGGCATGACGACAATGGCTCACTTGACCTGCGTCGGTAGCACAAGGGATGAGATCCGCGACACCCTGAAGCGCCTTCATGACTCGGGCATCCGAAACGTCTTGGCGCTCCGTGGGGATCCGCCCCAGGGCCAGGCTGAGTTCAAACCGGTGGAGGGTGGCTTTGGCTTTGCCACCGAACTGGTCGCGTTCATCAGGGAATCCGGGCTCGATTTCTGCATCGGCGCTGCCTGCTACCCTGAAGGGCACGTCGAGTGCGGGGACCTGGAACTGGATCTTCGTCACCTGGTCGCCAAGGTTCAGGCCGGAGCGGACTTCCTGGTCAGCCAGCTGTTCTTCGACAACGCCGACTATCAAGCGTTCGTGCGCCGGGCTCGTTCGGCCGGGATCTCCGTGCCGATCGTGCCAGGCATCATGCCGGTGACCAACACCAGCCAGACCGAGCGGTTCACCAAGATGTGTGGCGCCCGCATCCCCCAGGAGCTCTATCGACGACTTCGCATCGTCGACGGTGATCCAAGCGCCGTGGTCGCAACTGGCGTGCAGTGGGCCGTCGATCAGGGGCGCGCGCTGCTCGCGAGTGGAGCACCCGGACTGCACTTCTACACGCTCAACCGCAGTTCGGCGACGCTTGCCGTCCATGCGGCGCTCGGCCTCTGATCCACACTGCCCACGCTTCATTCGGTCGGCGCCGCCGGCCATTGGAACAACCCGTCGTCTTCGGCCGCGCGCGGCTCGTGCTCGGGGTGGATGCCGTCGAGGCGTCGAAGATCCCGCAGGCGTTCTCTCAATCCCGAGTGGCGGCGACCGTCGTCGTTGTTCTTGACCGCCATCTCGAGCGCCTTGCGTGAGCCAACGACGACGACCAACTTCTTGCCGCGCGTGATCGCCGTGTAGAGCAGCGACCGCCGCAGCATCAGGAAGTGGTCCGTCGTTACGGGCACGATGATCGCGGGGTATTCGCTGCCCTGCGAGCGATGAACGGAGATCGCGTAGGCCGGCAACAGGTCTCCGAGCTCCTCGAAGCCGTACTGGTGCTCGCGGTCAGGAAATCGCACGTACGCCTTCGCCGCGTGTGTGTCGAGGTAGGTGAGCCTGCCGACGTCGCCGTTCCACACCTCGCGGTCGTAGTCGTTGCGGATCTGCATGACCTTGTCGCCGATCCGATAGCGCTTGCCGCCTCGCTCGACCTCGATCTGACCCGGATTGAGCAGGTCCTGCAGGTCACGATTGAGCGCGTCGGCGCCGACCTCGCCGCGATACATCGGGCAAAGGACCTGAACGTCGTTCATCGGGTCCAACCCGAATCGCCGCGGAATGCGCGACGCGATCATCTCGCGCAGCAGGACACGCGCCTGACTGGAACTGTCCGCCTCGACGAAGAAGAAGTCGCCGACGTCGCCTCCGCTCGGGACCTTGCCCTCGAGCATCTCGTGGGCGACTCGCACGATGTCCGATCCCGTCTGTTGGCGGAAGATCCGCGTCAGTGCCGTCGTGCAGACCCGTCCGCTGGCGATGATGTCGGCCAAGACGTTGCCCGGGCCTACCGACGGCAGTTGGTGCTGGTCGCCGACGAACACCACCTTCATCTTGGGCGGCACTGCTGCCAACAAGCTGTAGGCTAGCTGCACGTCGAGCATCGAGGCCTCGTCGACGACCAACATGTCGCCCGCGAGCGGACTGTCGCTGTCGCGCGCGAAGCGGTTGGCACCGGGGGTGAACTCGAGCAGGCGATGCAGCGTCGAGGCCGCGTGCCCTGTGGATTCTTCGAGGCGCTTGGCCGCTCGCCCGGTCGGCGCGGCCAGCAGCAGCGTCAGCTGCTTCTGTGCCAGGATCTGGACGAGCGCGCGCACGATGGTCGTCTTGCCGACGCCCGGGCCGCCGGTGATCACCGACACCGGCTCGCGCAGTGCACGCACGATCGCGTCCGACTGCGACGCTGCGAGCGACATGCCCGACACCTGCGCGAACCAAGCGACAGCCGCCTCCGGCCGCAGCGGCAGCTTGGGAGGGTTGCTGCGCAGCAGGCGATCCAGTGCACGTGCGACGCCGTCCTCTGCGACAGCCAGCGCCGCGGGGTAGACGATTGGCTCCGGGTCGTCGTGCAGCAGATCGGGACCGGGAGGCAATTGCCGCGCGACGCGGCCAATCTTCGCCAGCTCAGGAACGCGCGACGCCAACGCCGTCGGTGCGCAGCCGATCAGTTCGGCAGTGCGGTGCAACAGCGCGGCCTCCGGCAAGTAGCAATGGCCTTCGCGCGCAGCCTGCGCGAGCTGGAACTCCAACGCAGCGTCGAGTCGCTCCGGCGCTTCGGGGGCGATGCCGAGCTGTCCGGCGAGGCGGTCCGCGATCCGGAAGCCGACGCCGATCACGTCGTCTGCCAGGCGATACGGGTTGGCCTGCACCAGCGCCGAAGCGTTGGTGCCGTAGCGCTTGACGATGCGCGCGGCCAGACCGGCACCGAGCCCATGCTGGCGCAAGAACACCAACACGTTCTGCAGGTCGTGCTGTGCCTTCACGGCGTCGGTGAGCTCCTTCACCTTCTTGCTGCCGAGCCCGTGCACCTGGCGGAGCCGAGCCGGCTCCTGCTCGATCACGCGCAGTGTGTCCTCGCCGAACTCGTCGACGATGCGCTTGGCGATCGCCGGCCCGACGCCTTTGACCAGGCCCGACGCCAGATATGCCTCGATGCCAGCGCGAGAGCTCGGTGCGATGGCCTCGAAGCGTTCCACCTTGACCTGCCGGCCGAACTTCGGGTGCGCCTCGGCACTGCCGGTGACCCGAAGGCGCTGTCCCTCCTTCAGCTGGGCCAGGGGTCCGACCAGCGTAACCTCCTCTCCTCCGGCATCTTCGGTTAGGCGCAACACCGCCCAGCCGCTGTCCGGGTTGCGGAACGTGAAGCGTTCGATCGTGCCTTCCAGGGTCACGCAGCCGGGCTGACTGGGCTTGTCCATGCAGAACTTGGGGCGCAGCCGCATTGTCAACAGGCGGCGATCCGCTAAGGTGTTGCGCCCTTTCACCCGTTCGGGTGTCGGGCGGCACGATACGTCAGTCGCGTGCCTCCTGCCATCAGGCGACGGGCTTTGCCGTCACTACCTCCCTGCCACTTTCCGAATGATCCGCGTTCAGGTCCGCCCCAACGAGCCGCTCGAGGCCGCGCTGCGTCGCTTCAAGCGCCAGTGCAACTACGCCGGCATCTTCCGTCTCGCCAAGAAGCACGCCTATCACGAGAAGTCGAGCGACAAGCGTCGTCGCGAAGAGCGTGAGCGCCTGCGCAACATCATGATGGCCGAACGCAAGCGCGGCGGCGGCTCGGGTGGCCGCAGCAACAAGAAGCGTCGTACGCGTGGCGGCAAGGGCAACGATCGTCGCAACGATCAGCCGGACTTCGATCCGTTGACCGCGGACACGACGCTGCAGAAGCCCGAGACGACGAGCCAGGCGACGACGCAGACCGCGGCGACGTCGCGCGCGTAGCCTTGCAGCGCTGGCGCGATGCACTCGCGCCGTGCACTACGACTCGTGGGGCTGCCGCGCTATCCAGGCGAAGGGCCGCGTGACCTGAGTCGGCCCCTCGAGCAAGTTCGCGTCCTGGTCGATTCCCGGACCGACGGGCAGCGCCTCGACCTGGCGCTGGCAGCCGTGCTCACCTGGCGCTCCCGGTCGAGCATCGTGCGTCTGATCGAGAACGGCATGGTGCGTCTAGAAGGGCGCGCGGTGCCGGCGTCACGCCGGGTTCGGGCGGGCGAGACGATCGAGGTGGACGTGCCGCCGCCGCCGGTGCCTGCGCCCGCGGCGCCCGACGCCTTCACGTTGCCGATCCTCTACGAGGACCGGGTGATGGTCGCGGTCGACAAGCCGCCCGGCATGGCCGTGCACCCGTCCGGGCGTCACCTGAGTGGCACGTTGATCCACGAGCTCCACCGTCGCTACCGGCGCACGGATGACCCCGCGCACGACGTCGTGCCACGCCTGCTGCATCGGATCGACATCGAGACCTCTGGCGTGGTCGCGGTGGGGCTTGACGAGCTCTTCCACCAGCAGGTCCGTCAGCAGTTCGAGGACCGGGTCGTCGAGAAGACCTACCTCGCCGTCGTGTTCGGTTGTCCCCGCGAGCAGCAAGGGCGCATCGACTTCGGCATCCTGCCGGACAAGTCGTCGGCCGTCCGGCTCAAGCTGACCACTGGCGCGCCCGGTGAAGGTCTGTCCGCCGTCACCAACTACCGCGTCGTGCGAACGGTCGATCGCTACTCCCTCGTCGAGGTCCGTCCCGAGACCGGGCGCACGCATCAGATCCGTGTGCACCTCGCGGCGATCGGCTGTCCGCTCGTCGGCGACAAGCTCTACGGCCCAGACGAGTCGATCTTCCTCGAGCAGCTGCGCGGGCAGCTCAGTGACGCTTCGCGAGCGGCGCTGGTGCTCGATCGACACGCGCTGCATTCGCACTCCCTGACCTTCTTCCACCCCGTGCGCGGCGAGCCGTTGACGCTGCGTGCACCGCTGCCTGCCGACCTGGCGACGCTGGTCGGCGAAGGCTGATCGCGGGCGAGGATCGGGCGACCGCCCCCTCGCGCCGCCTCACATCCGATCGTCGATCGGTAGCACCAGCCGGTAGCGGTCCGTCGATCGCATCGGATCGACGCTGAGCCGGTCCATGCCTGCGGCGGCAGCGGCGGTTCGTTGCGGTTGGCGTTCGCCAGGGCCGCTGCGTGCCGCACGTGGATCCTGGCTGGTCCGGAAGCCCTCCATGCCCTGCACGGCCTTGGCCGTGCCCCGGTCCACCTCGATGCTCGAGTCCATAGGGCGCTCCTTGGTCGGTAACCGGCCCAAGGTAGTGCATCCCGGCGGTTCTCGCCACCGCCCGACACGGCTCAGGGAGCGAAAGCCGCGCCGATCAGCCACGGCAGGACGCTGAGGACCGCGTAGAGCACCCAGACCGCGCGCAGCTCCCGGCCGACGGTCGGCGGCACGGCGACAGCGCCGGCTGCGTCTGGTGCGCCGCTCACCGTTGCCGGGGCTGGGCTTGTGTCCGGCGCGACGCCGTCGGCGGCGACCGCCACCGACACGATCGGCGCGCCGTCGGCCGTCGGCCGCTGCCGCAGGGCCATCACCGCCACGCCGACCGCGGCGGCGGCCGCCGGCCAGCGCAGCGCGACCGGAACCAACGCCCCGAACAGCGTGCCGAGCCCGCCGAGCACCAGCGCGCCAGCCATCAGCGCGCCCATCTCGAGGCCCTGGTCCTCTTCCTGGTCGACGCTGAACGGCACCCTGGCGAGCCGGCTGACCATCGGTCGCGCGGCCAGCGCCGACAGTCCCAGCGCGAACACCGCCGCCGCCGTGCGATCGCCGCGTTCCGGTCCGACGGCCAGCAAGACCGCGATCGCGACGCCGTGCACCGGCAGCAGCACATGGGTCACGAGGGCCCGCCACGTCGCGTCGCGCACGGTCGCGAGGTCGAGTCCCGGCGCGTGGGTGAAGATCCAGCCGGTGCCTGCCTGATCCGCACGCGGCAGGAAGGCGATCAGGAACGGCAGGTAGATCGCGGGCAGCTGCAGCAGCAGGCAGACCATCACGTAGCCGTGTTGGCCGTCGCGCATGGTCAAGAACACCATGCCCGCCGGCAGCCCGAGCAGCGGCAGCACGCGGGCACGGAAGCCGGCGCTCCGCCACATCGAGATGGCGACGAAGTCGGCGACGGCGAGGCGAGGGCCGCGCCCGGCCAGCACGCCGAGCAGCCGCCGCAGCGGCCCGACGCCGCCGACCTGCACGCGGCTCGGCGTGGCGGCCCGCGACAGCAGCACCGTCACCACCAGCATTCCACCCGCCAGTCCGAGCCAGGGCAGGAGTCGCCAACCCTCGGCGACCGGCGCCCACAGCAGCCGCGCCGCGTGGTAGGGGGGCAGCAGCTCGGCGCCGAGACGTCCGATCGGCAGCGCGTCGGCGTCCTTGCCTAGCCGCTGCAGGCCGAGCACGAACAGCACGAAGCCCGCGCCGAGCAGCAGCGCCTTCATCGAGCCCATCACCAGCGTCGCTCGTTCTCCGCCGACCATCCGTGCCAACACGCTGCGCAGCGTGGCCAGCCCGCCGCTCGCCAGCGCGCTGCAGCTGCCGGCGGCGATCACGTAGCCCAAGGCCTGCAGCGGGTCGCCGCGCAGGTGCGCGAGCAGGATCGCCGGCGGCAACGCCATGCCGGTGGTGACCAGCAGCAAGTGGAACGTCGCGTGCGTCGCCCGCGCCAGCACGGCAGTCGTGCGCGTGATCGGGGACGTGGCCAGCAAGGCGTCGTCGGCGGCGCGACGCAGCGGTCGCTCGTCATCGGCGAGAGAGCCGATGCCGACCAGCAACGTCGACAGGCACAGGTTGGCGGCGGCGAACGGGATCGGCGGCACGTCCGGATACAGCAGCGCGGCGAAGATGACCGCCAGCAGCGCCTGCCACATGATCGTCGTCGTCAGCCCGCTGCCGCCGCCGCCCGCGCGCCGTGCATCGCCGAAGAAGTCGAGCGTCAGCCAGGCTTGCATCAGCGCGGCGATCTGGGCGCGCGGCCGTACCTGCGCCATCAGCGGCCCTCACGCAGCAGGAGGCACGAAGCGGTGTAGCCGTGCAGGTGGGTCGTCGCGCCGACTGGGCCGAGTTCCCCGTTGCACGTGCAGCCGATCCATGGCACGTCGGGTGCGTTGGCGGAGAAGCAGGCGTGGTCTGCGCCCTCGCGGCCGACGCAGCGGAACATCAGCGCCGCGTCCGCAGCCGCCGCGTCGCCGAGGGTCAGTCGCAGCGACAGGTCCTCCAGTCCGCACGATCCGTCGCGCACGTGCAGCTGCACCGTTCGCCCGACCGACAGGTCCTCGCCGACGACCAGGCGGCCTTCGCCGTCGATGCCGAGCACGTTGCGCACCAGGAAGTCGCCGGCGCCGGGCGCCGCGGTCTGCCACGGGTCGCTGGCGATGCCGAGGAACAGCGGGTTGCCTTCGACGTGCACCAACTCGGGCTGCGGCAGCGCCGCCAGCTGCTCCTCGACGAAGCGCCGCGCCGGCTTGTCGTCGACGTGCACCAGCCGGTTGCGGTCGGCGCGCGTGATGCGCCCCGGACCGCCGATCGGGCGGCAGCCCTGCGAGACCACCGCCCGCACCGTGAGGTCGCCGCTCAGCGAGAGCAGCACCGCGCCGCTGCTCAGCGCCCGGCGGCCGCAGAACAGCAGGTTGCCGTGCGGGTGGCGGCTGCCGGCGGCGAGTCCGCCGACCTTCGGCGCGTCGGGCAACACGAAGTCGAGGCCGGCGAGCAGCGCGCGCATGTCGCAGTCGAACGGTTCCCCGATCACCACCATGCCGCGCACCGGCTGCGAGGTCCTCGGCAGCAGCGCCCGCCACGCGGCCGGGGGCGCGTCGGCGTGCGGCAGGTCGGCGTTGGCCACCGCGGTCGCCGCGGCCTCGCCGGTCGGCATCCGGCCGCCCAGCACGGCGATGCCGGGCACGCGCGACATGCCGTTCGGGTGCAGCAGCTCCGCGCCGGTGCCGCCGATCAGCGTGCCGATCGGCAGGCGCTCGTGCAGCAGCACGGGCAGTCGTTCCAGCGCGGCGCCGTAGGCGGCGGAGGCGAACACGACCACGAGGTCGAGCGGGGCATCGCCGAGGCGTCGGCGCAGCTCGCTGACGACGGCGTCGCAGGCCTCCTCGAGGTCGGGCGACTCGGCGAGCGACTGGTGGAACTCCATGGCGGCAGCCGGACACGATAGGGCGGGCGGCGGACCGTGCAACGCGGCGGACCCGGCCGCGGGGAGGGGAATCGTTGCCCGAGTCGGCGCGGCGTGCGAACGTGCTGCCCCGTGCAAGTCGTCGTCGTGCGATCGCCAGGTCTGGGCGCTGCCCCGCATTGGAGCGCGGGCTTCGCCGACGAACTCGGACAGCTGCTCGCGGCGCGCGGTGACGCCGTGCGTCAGCTCCTGCCGGGCCGGCCCGAGCAGGCGGCGTTGCCGGCGGCCGCAGTCGCGGCCGGCAACTGCGACATGCAGCTCGAATGCGACCTGACCACGGCGCTGCGCGAGTGGCCGCAGGCGGCCGTCGTGCACGTCGGCGTCGGCGCGCGCGGAACGCCCAACGTGCTGTGGATCGCCGACCGCCTCGGCAGCCGGGCGATCGCGTGCGCGCGCGGCGACGAGCTGGTGTGCGCGCGCGGCGACCTGCGCGATCGCGACGGCCTGCCCTGCGCCGAGTTCGTCGACGCCGCGCGTTGCCGCCGCTGCTGCACGACGTCTTGGCGGCGCCGTCCGCACCTGCCGGACCTGCAGAACCGCACCGACCTCTGCGTGGCGTCGCTGTTGGTCGCCGAGCTGACGTTCGTGCGCGACGATGTGGATCGGCAGCGACTCGCCTCGCTGGGTCTGCCCGCCGCGCGCATGGTCATCGGCTTGACGCCCGCGGCGGTGGCGGCGCGGCTCTGAGCCTCAGTCGCCGCGGCGGAAGTCCAACGCGCCGAAGTCGAAGTCCGCGATCGGGCACTCGACCTTGAAGCCGGCGACGTCGCCGCCCGCGGTGAAGTCGAAGGTCACCAGCGCGAACGGCAGGAAGCGGTCCGGGAAGTCGACGCGGAAGGTGTCGTCGTGCCAGTGCCGCATCGCGCCGAACAGCCGCCGCTTCGACGGCAACAGCACGACGTGTAGCGCGCCGTTCTCGAGCTCGATCGCGGCGGGGCCGTAGATCTCGTCCTCGTACTTGCCCGCGTAGTCGGCCAGCGGGTGGCTGGGGCTGGTGCCTTCGCGGTGCTTCGCCTCGCGCGCTGCGACCTCGGCCGCGTGCCGACCGTCGATGCGCTTCTTGATCACGGCGAGGCGCTCGACCATCGCCATGCCGTCCTCGCCGGCGTGCTCGGCGTAGAGCGCGCGCTTGAGCGCCTCGTTGACGACGCCGTCGTTGCCGTTGTTGAGCACCGCGAAGGCGAAGCCGTCGGCCGGCATCAGCGACACCTTGCTGAGGAACCCTGGCATGCCGCCGTCGTGCTCGACGACCTTGTTGCCGTGGTCGAGCGACAGGAACCAGCCCATGCCGTAGCTGCGGAAGTCGGCGACGTCGGGGCCCGAACCGGCGGTGTTCAGCGCCGTGTGTGGCCGCCACATCTGCAGCAGCGACTCCGTGCTCAGGAGCTGCTGATCGCCGAGCCTGCCGCCGGCGACCAGCATGCGCATCCACGCCGTCAACTCGTGCACCGACGAGTAGATCGACGCCGCCGGCTTGCAGGCGACGAACTCGTGATCGACGACCGCGACGCCGTCGATGTGCGGCGTCGCGCGCTCGGCTTCGGCCGGCAGGCGCTGCGCCGACGTGCGGCTCGTCTCCATGTGCAGCGGCCGCAGCAACCGCTCGGTGACGAAGTCCTCCCAGCTCTGGCCGCTGACCTTCTCGACCACCAGGCCGGCGACCATGTACATCAGGTTCTGGTAGCCGAACTGCTCGCGGAAGCGCTGCACGATCGGCAACTTGGCCATGCGCCTCAGCACCTCGCGGTCGTCGTAGTCGCTGCCGTACCACAGCAGGTCGCCGGCGAACGTCACCAGCCCGCAGCGGTGGCACAGCAGGTCGCGCACCGTCATGTGCTCGGTGATCCACGCGTCCTGCATGCGGAACTCCGGCACGTGCTCGACGACCAGGTCGTCCCAGTCGAGCTTCTTCTCCTGCACGAGCAGGGCGACCGCCGCGGCGGTGAACGCCTTGCTGCACGACGCGATGTTGCACAGGGTCGCCGGCGTCATCGGCAGCCCGTCGGCGCGTTCGCCGTAGGCAGTCTCGGCGAGCACCTCGCCGTTCTGCACGACCGAGACGGCGAGGCCCTTGACGCCGAAGCGTTCGCCGGCGGTCGCCACCAGCTCGGCGACCCGTTCGGCGGTCAATGGGGACTGGGCGACGGCCGTCCATGCGGCGAACAGCAGTGCGGCGACGGCGAAGAGCGGGCGGCGGATCATCGGGCGGATGGCAATGGAGGGACGGCGACGCGGACGAGCGTCTTTACCCGATGGCCAATACGTCGCGGCAGACAAAGGTGCGAACCCGGCGCGACGACGAGTCGGTCGCGGCTTGCTATCCTCCGGCCCGCTCATGAACTTCGTCCACCTCGCGACCCCGGCCCTGTTGGCCGCCGCGGCCCTCGCCCAGGCCTGCCCGCGACCGACCCCGCCACCCGGCGGGTTCGCGATCCACGAAGACCTGCAGGTCCAGGTCACGCTGTCGGACGGCTACGTCGCCTACGGCACCATGAAGTACCCGGACGTGGTGCCCCCGGGCTGCGGATGGCCGCTGGTCGTCATGGTGCATCCGTTGGGCAGCTGGCGCGTGGATCTGTGGACGGCCCAGGCCGCGCTGGCCGGGCAGGGGTTCGCGGTGTGGGCCTACGACGTGCGCGCGCACGGCCAGGGCCCGGGCGCCAACCCGGGTCACCCCAACGGCGGCACGACCCTGTGGGGGCCCGTCGAGCGCCACGACCTCGCCGAGCAGATCGCGTTCGTCGGGGCGGACCCCGCCTATGCAGGCATCGCCGACGCGACCCGCGTCGCGGTGATGGGCGTCAGCCAGGGCGGCGCGCACGCTTGGCAGGCGGCGGCGTTCTCGGGCACCCTGCTGACGACCCCCGGCCGCACGCCGATCACCTTCCCGGCCGTCGCCTGCACCGTCGCCACCGATCTGGTGCCGGATCCGATCGACGACTGGCTGCGCGGCGGGGCCATGTTCAGCAGCTGGTTCGTCGCCGCGATCGACGGCAGCTACACCGGGATCCCGTTCGACGCGAACTTCCTGCAGACGGCGCGCGACGCGTTCGAGCAGCAGGACCCGGCGGGGTTGCAGGCGGCTTACGCCGCCGAAGGGCGCGGCGTCGCCGACGCGCTGGCGACGACCGCCGTGCCGGTGCTGTACGGCCACGCGTACCTCGACAACATCGACAGCCCGGTCAGCGGCGTCGAACGTATGGAGGCGATGGTGGCGCCGCATCGCGCCGTGCTGGGCAGCGTCGGTCACGGCGTGCCGGCCAACGGTCTGCAGATCACGGCGCGCGACAACCTGACCCTGCGCTGGCTCAACCGCTACCTCTGGGATGTGCCCAACGAGGTCGAACTGGAAGAACCCAACGTCCTGTCGCTGGTGCCGCTCGATCCCGCCGACGCGGCCGACCCGACGTTCGCCTGGAGTCGCCGTCAGCTCGCCGATCTGCAGCCGGACCCGTCTGCCCGCAGGTGGTTCCTCTACGACGACCTGGCGCTTCGCGACGAAGCGCCCCAGGTGCCGCAGCTGCCGCTGTCGATCACGCAGGTCGTCGATCCGCTCGCGACGACGTTCGACCCGGTGAGCTACCTGTCGGCCCCGTCGTTGCGCGATGCGCCGGCGGTGCTCGCGGCGTGTCCGCTCTCCGAACAGGTCTGGACGCTCGACGTCGCCGACACCTGCGAGCTCGCACGCAGCGCCCGGCTGCACCTGCACGTGGTGCCGGACGCGGCCTCCTGGATGCTCGCCGCGACGCTCAGCGTGCAACCTCCAGGCGGCACCGAGGTGCTGCTCGGCGGTCGCGCCGTCGCCTCGCGCAGCAGCACGCCGGGCGTCGACGAATGGCACGAACTGCGGTTGCCGCCGGTGGCGACCCGCATTCCGGCCGGCTCGACGCTGCGCCTGCGGCTGCGCAACCTCTGGCTGCGCGACCCGCCGATGCAGTCCGGGCTCGAGGTGGCGCCGATCTTCGGCGACTTCCAGGTCGTGGTCGTGCTCGGCGACCAGCCGGGCGGCTCGTGGCTCGACCTGCCGCTCGAGGTGCCGAGGCCGCGACTGGTCGCGGACCGCGAGCGCATCGACCTCGACACCGCGCAGCCGATCAACGCGACGTTGCGCGCGGGCGACGAGCGCGCGGGCTTCCCGTACTTCGCCGCCGTGGGGATCAGCGGGCAGGTCCCGACCACCAACTACCTCGGCGAGACGATCCCGACCGACGGCGACTGGCTGGTGATCGCGTCGGCCGCGAACACCTGGGAACCTGCCTTCTACCAGGGCTTCCTCGGTTTCCTCGACAACGACGGGAACGCGCAGCTGGTGCTCGACTACTCGGCGATCTCGCCGCTGCCGCAGTTCCTCAACGGCTTGCAGCTGACGCTGGTCGGCTTCGTGTGGGACGGCCCGTGGGCGCCCACCGGTGCGGCGAGCAACGCGTTCGACGTGATGCTGCGGTGAGACGGGTGGTCCGGCCGATAGCAGCCGGATGCGCGCGGGCACGGATCGACGGCAGGTGACACGGCGCGGCGCCGTCCTCGCGCTGGTCGCGGCGGCGCTGCTGCTCGTCGTCACGTCGGTGGCATGGCTTCGCCTGCACCCCGCCGTCGCGACGACGACGGTGGTGGCCGATGCCCGGGCGTTGCCCGCGATCGGTGAAACTGGCGAGCCTGCGGTGCTCGAAGGGGAACTCGAGCTGGCGCCGCGCGATGCCGTGTCCGGGCCTGCGCGCAATCGCCACGCGTCGGAGCCGTTTCCGTCGCCGGAAGTCGCGTTCGTCGTCGCCGTCGTCGAGGGGGCGCCGGCGGACTGCTCGGTGCGCGTCGTCATCGCGCCGCTCGAAGTCTCGGGGGACGTTGCGCTGGTCGGTGGCTGCGGCGAAGTGCGTCTGCCAGCCGTGTCCGGGATCCCGCTCGTGGTCCGCGGCGAAGTGCTCCCGGAACGCGGCGGAGTCCGGTTCTTCCTCGAGCCGACCCCGGTGCAGGTGGAACCCGGGACGGAGCAGACGGTCCGTCTGCGAGTCGCCCAGGGTCACCAGGTCGTCGTGCGCGTGCACGGCCCGTCGGCGTCGCTCAGGTCCAGCCTCGTCGTCGAGGCGGTCGCGGAGACGGACGGACTGGCCGACGACGATCGGGCGGTCTGTCCGACTGGGGACGACGGCTGCGCGCGCTTCGTGCTGCCTGCCGGTCGCTACCACTTCGTCTGCGGATCGGACTTGGAGCAGGTGGCGCTGCGTCGCCGCGACGGTGCCGCGCTGGTCGTGCCCATCGAGGGCGACGCCGTGCTCGACGTCGAGCCCGTCGAGCAACTGGCCGGCTTCCAGGTGCGCGATGCCGGTCGCGTCGTGTCGCATCGCATGCAGCTGCGCGGCCTTCTGCGCCGGTTCCAGGGACCGCCGCCGACCGAGTGCAGTGTGGTTGCCCGCAGCCGTTTCCAGACGTGCCGCGGCTGCTGGGTGGCAACCGAGCGCCGTTCCGTGAGGTGGCTGCGGACCAGCGACCTGCAGTGGGTCGGTGACGTAACGACCGTCGACCTCGACGACGACGACGACGATGCGACGTTGCGGGTCGTCGCCGAACTGCCAGGGGATTGCTTCGCGTCCCTCGCCGTCGCGGCGACTTCGCTGTCGAGCGGCGCAGCCGCGAGCTCCAGCGGCAACACCTCGCCGTTCGAACTGCGGTTGGCGCCCGGTGACTATCACCTCGCCTGGCGGTGCAGCGGCGCGCCGGGCCCCGTGATCGCGACCCTCGTGCGCCTCGCGCCGGGAGAGGTCCGTCTGCTGTACGCGACGCCGCCGACGCTGCAGCCGTGGACCGTCCTGCTGCGCGATCTGCCGACGTTGGGTATCGCCGGACAATCGGCCACCGCATGCGTCGGGGAAGGGTGGGCGCTCGGCTGCCAGGCGGACGGGGTGGTCCCGTTCCTGATGCAGTCGTCGCCGAGCACCGAGACCGCTGCGTCACTCCGGGCCCTCCTGCTCAAGGTCGCGTTCCCCGCCCGCATCTCCGCGATCGACGGGGCTTCCCGGACCTTCGAGGTCTGCCACGGACTCACCGCCGCCGACATCGTGCATGTCTCTTCGCGCGGGCTCGGCGATGGCGAACGGCGCATCGAGCTGCGCAGCGAACTCGCGGACATGCCGATGCCCGCGCAGCTCCCGGCCGGGTTCGACCTGCCGATGGTGCCCGGCAGCGAACGTCGCGGCTGTCTGATCGAGAAGGTCGACGGCGTCGACCAGGTAACCGCCTGGTTCTCGGCGCGGCATGGTGCGCACGAGTTGCTGGTGGAGCCGCGCGGCCATTGGGCGACGGTGCGCATCGGGCTCGCCGATGCCCAGGCGACCGTGTCGATCGACGGCGACTCCGGCATGGACCCGATCGCCGTAGCGTGGTCCCACGGGCCGGGCGAGCTGCGCGTGTTCGTCGCCGACGGCACCACCGCCGTGCACGTCGACATGCAGCCCGGCGGGCGCTTCACGTTTGCGCCGGCCGCGACCGAGATGGTCGCGCGCTGACCCCCGCGCGCCTACGCGTCGCCGGCGGACTGCATGCGGCGCTGGCGACGTTCGTCGGCGGTCATCTCGCTGTCGAGGCGGCCGAGGAACGCGTCGCCTTCCTTGGCGCGGATGAAGCGCGCGAACAGCGGCGACACGTTGCGCACGTGGGCCAGCATGTCGAGCGCGACCTGGCGGTAGGAGAAGTGGCCCTCCGGTCCGCTGCGCAGCTCGATGAAGTAGGCGGTCTGCCGCGGGTCGAACACCAGCCGCACGCGCTGCAGGAAGCCGAACGGCGCCACGTAGCCCGATGCGTGCGGGAAGCGTGCGGCGACGCGCTGCTGGCGTTCGGCGGCGCGCGCCATCACGGCCTCGTACTCGCCGGCGAGCCCGGCCTCGCGCATCAGCGGCGGCACCGCGAAGCCGTGCACCGTGGTCAGCAGCTGCTGCTGCTGGAAGCCCTTGCGATGCCGGCCGATGTCGCGGTAGGCGCCGAAGTCGAGCACGGTCTCGAACTCGAACGGGTCGCCGCCCTCGAGCGCCTGCGGCCACGCGTCGTGGGGGCCGCGCTGCGCCATCAGCTTGTCGAGCAGGGCCGCGCGCTGACCGTCGCTCATCGCCTTCGTGCGTTCGACCAGCGCCGAGAACGGCAGCTGGCTGACTTCGAAGAGCAACGACGCGAGCAGCCGATCGTCGAGGTCGTGGTCGTGGCGCAGCAGCGTCGTATGCCCGTCGGCCGGGCCGGTGTGCTTCGGCGCCTCGGCCACGCCCAGCTCGCGCGCCACCTGCGGCAGCAGCTCGTGCAGCGCCTTGGCGAACGCGTTGGGCCTGGCGTGGCGCAGCAGCGTCGGCAGGATCGACTCCGCCTGTTGCTGCATGCGCTCGCCGACCAGCCGGAACTCGGCCAGCGGGTGGCTCTGCAGCTCGGTGACGACGTCGCTCATCGTGCGCGCGTCCGCGACCATGCCCCACTTGGTGAACACCGCGGGGGTGAGCAGGTACCGCGCCGCGTCGAACGCTTCGGCCTTGAGCGTGCGCAGCCACGGCCCTTCCTTCTCGCCGGCCGCGAGCGGCCGCAGCCGCTGCAGGTGCGCGAGCAGCGTCTCGGTGGCGCGCGTGTAGAGCGCGAAGGTCTCGTCGATCACCGCCGCGTAGTCGGCGGCGACGTCGCCGCCGGCCGCGATCACGTCGGGGTCGCGCCAGTGCGTCTCGGCGCCGAACGAGATGTAGCGCGTCGACGACTCCTCGAAGCTGCAGCGGCGCTCGCGCTGGATGAAGCGCGTGACCAGCTGCGAGACGCGTTCGACGGCGAGGTGCACGACCGAGCCCTCGCGCAGCGAGTTGTGGCCGTGGTCGATGGCGTAGGTCTTGAGGAACTGGCCCGACTTGTCGGCCATGACCTCGGACAGCACGTCGCGGCGGCCTTCGACCGGCAGGTCCTCGAGCTGCTTGCGCTGGGCGGCGAGGCCCTGGCGCAGCCGGTCGAGGAACTGGTCGCGCATCGACTTGCTCGAGCGCGAGTAGACGCCGTTGAGCGTCGCCGCGACCTCGGCAGGCAGGTTGCGCACCAGATAGATGTCGGCGTGATCGCTGCCGTCGACGACCGAGAAGTAGGTCTCGAGCAGGCGCCGTTCGAAGTCGGAGTAGGCCATCGCCGGACCGGGTCAGCTGCGGCGGAAGCGGCGGGCCATCAGCAGGAACGTGGCGACCGCGCCCATGGCGACGCCGGCGGCGAACGCGATCCAGACGATGGGGGCTTCGAGGGGAGTCAGGTGCAGGAGCATCGGCGCATCGGAGCGCTGCCGCGGCGCCGGAGCAAGCCGCAGCGCGCCTTCCTGTCAGCCGATCTGCGTCGGGCCGGAAGCCGTCGTCACCGGCCGGCCGCGCAGCAGGTCACATCGACGCCCAGAGGTCGAGCTGCCGAGGGTCGTTGACCTTGCCCTCCTCGTTCTTGGTCACGAGCAACGCCTCGGCGATGTTCTGTGCCTCGCGGCCGACGGCGAGCAGCTTGCGCGAGCCGTTCTTGCCGACCTGGTACTTGCCCAGCAGGTGCCAGCCGTTCATGCCGGTCGGGGTCAGGTCGCGGATCATGATCTGATCGCCGTCGGTCTTCCACATGCCGCGCGACCACGACGTGTCGGTGCTGCCCTGCTTCTGCTTGCCGTCGGTCGACTCGTAGTAGTTGTGGAAGCTCTGCTCGACCCAGCTGCCGTTGGCGAAGAACTGGATCTGCTTGTGCTTCTTGTAGACGGCCGGCTTCTTCTTGCCGAAGAGGAAGGCGTACTCGCCGACGGGCAGCGTCATCTTGCACTCGTACCGCCCCACGACCTGCGCGTCGCGCGCCTCGTCGTGACCTTCGCCGGCGACGTTGAGGTCCTTGACGTTCTTCTTCTCGAACTCCTCGCGCGCGATCCGTCGTTGCTCGGCCTTGGCCGCCTGCTCGGCGTGATAGGCGGTCTTCTGTTCCTCGGTCATCCCGTACGTCGGGTCGAACACCGAGCAGCTGACGGAGAACATCGCCACGAGGGAGGCGGCGATGACGGCGATCCTGGTCGTCTTCATCCGCCGTATCCTAGGGAGCCGGGTCGGGGATTCCGCCCGGGAACCTGGGCGGGGCCGGGAGGTGGGACGGGTCGAGCAGGGCCTCCGTGCTGGCCCCCGCCCGATTGCTTCGAGGGCCATGCGGTTTTCCCGCCGTGCGCTCCGCGCCGGGCACCAACGTCCTCCATGCGGTATCTAGACGCTCCAGCCCTCTTCCGACCCGCACCTGGAGCACGCATGACCCCGACCCTTCGCTGTGTGACCGTCTTCGCTCTCGCCGCCTCGCCCACGATGGCCCAGACCCTCGTCGACCTGCACGGTGAGGTCGTGCTCGCCTGCGGTGATCCCGCTCCGGGCCTACCGGGCGTCACGGTCTTCGACACTGCTTTCGCGTTCGACCCGCCCGTGATCGACGCCAACGGGACGATGGTGTTCCGTTGCCGCCTCGATGGCGCCGTCAGCGCCGCCAACGCCGACGACCGTGCGGTGTTCATGGGCCGCGCCAATGGCGACCTGCAGCTCGTCGTGCAGTGTGGCACCCAGGCGCCCGGCCTGCCCGCCGGCACTCTGCTGCGGAGCAGCAGCACGACCGCTGGCAGCGGCGGCCTCGACGCGGACATCCTGCTGAGCCCGTTCGGCGAGCTCGTCTGGTTCGGCAGCAGCATCTACGACCCGATCAATCCCGCCAATACGCCGACGACGTCCGACTCTGCGGCGTTCTGGGGGCCGATCGGCGGCTTGACCGTGCTCGCTCGCGAAGGCGAACAGGTGCCGGTGCTGCCAGCCGGCGTGCTCTATGGCTCGCAGTCGTCGTTCTCGCGGCAGTACCACAAGATCAACAGCCAGGGGCGCGTCGCGCTGCAGACCGCGCTCACCGGCGCAGTGACCAGCGCCGATGACTGCGTGTTCTTGACCGGAACGCCGGGAGCGCTCGAGGTCGTCGCTCGCGAGGGTGACGCGGTCGACGGTTCGGGGCTCACCTGGTCGCCCGTCAGCGGCTCCAACCTGAGCTACTCGTCGGCGATCAACGACTACGGCCAGATCCTGCTCGACTGCAAGTTCGCCGGGCCGGTGACGGCGAGCAACGACCGCGCGCTGGCGATCTGGACGCCGGGAGTCGGCGCGACCATCCTGACTCGCGAAGGCGACCAGGCGCACGGCATGGCGCCGGGGATCATCATGACCGGCAGTCCGAGCCGCGGCGGCAACTCGTGGAACAACTCGGGCAACACCGCCTGGCTGTGGACCCTCAACGACGGCGGCGTGACCATCACCGCGCTCAACGACCGCGCGATCTTCTACGGCGGCCTCGGCGGCGTCGCGCTGGTCGTGCAGGAAGGCGATCCGACCGGCCTCGTCACCGGCGAGCGCTTCGGCACGATCGACTACGCCTCGATCACCAGCAACGAGGCCGGCACCATCGCCTTCGCCTCGACGATGGTCGACGCCGCCGGCGTCGCGCTGCCGGCCGACGTCGACGGCGCGGTGTTCGTCGGCACCACCGGCAACTGGACCGTCGTGCTGCGCGAAGGCGACGTCGTCGCAGCCGTTCCGCCGACGGTCAACGGCCCGTGGGTCTGCACCAGCATCCAGACGACCGACCCGAACCTGAACTCGCGCGGCCAGATGTTGCTGTCGACGAGCCTCAACGACGGCGCCACGACGCTGACCCACTGGCTGATCTACGACCCGGCGATCGGTCTGCAGCTGCTGCGCGACACCTCCGAGACCTACACGACCGTGCAGGGCACCGGCCAGGCGACGACCAGTGTCAGCTACGTCGGCACCCAGACCGGCTGCGACGGCAGCCCGTGCTGGTTCAACAACAACGGCGACTTCGCCTACCGTCAGTCCGTCACCGGCGCCGTGTCGGCGGTGATGATGCGTGGTCACAGCGGCAACCTGATCGCGAAGCCGAGCTCGATGTCGGCGGCCAGCGGCGGCACCCAGACGTTCGTCATCGACGCCGGTCCGAGCCACGCGTTCAACATCTACGCCCTGGTCGGCTCGATGAGCGGAACGCGCCCCGGCACGCAGTTCCCGGCGTTCGGTCCGCTGGTCGTCCCATTGGTCTCCGACTCGTGGACGCAGGCGACGATCGAGTTGTTCAACTCGTCGATCTACAGCAACACGCTGTGGATCACCGACGCCAACGGCCGCGCGACCGCGACCTTCAACCTGCCGCCGGCGACGGGCATCGCTGCCATCGACCTCTACCACGCCGTCGTCGGCCTCGACCTCAGCCTGCTGGAGACGTTCGTCACCGAGCCGAGCGCGCTGCGCATCTACTGACGCGGGTTTGGCCGCCCGTCAGCGGCCGCTGTCGCGCGCCTTCTCGGCCTGCTCCTCGCGCCACAGCTGCGTGCGCGCCGCCATCACCGCCTTCTCGATCGCGTCGAGCGCCGCGCGCGCGGCCTCGCGGCTCAGCGCGCGTCGCAGCTGCCGCAGGCCCGCGGCGATCGTGTCGGCGCTGTCGCTGTGGCGGTTCCGGAAGTGCACCGTCGTCGGCGCGCCGTTGTAGAGGTTCTGGCCGAACACCGAGTTGAAGCTCGCGGTCGCGGTCTGCCACTTGGAGTCGTCGAAGGCGACCGCGTCCCAGCCATCGCCGATGTCGGTCGCGGTCGTCGTCACCTTCCACGAGACGTCGCTGATCAGCTCGCGTGCTTCGCCCTCGGCGTCGGTCCACAGCACCCAGCAGGCGAACGCGCCAGGGCCGCCGGTGTTCTTGGCCTCGACGGCGACGACGTTGTCCCGGTCGAGCTGCTCGAGATCGACGACCGTGACGTCCATCCACGAGGCGGCAGTGGCGACCTCCTTGCCGTTGACCAGCACGCGGCACTCGTTGTCGCACGAGAACACCAGCCGCGCCGTCGTCACCTTGTCGGGCAGCGGGAAGCGGCGACGCAGCCACACGTCCTGGTCGTCCGGGTTGCTCGACCAGATGCGATCGGCCGGCCCTGCGGCTGCCGGGTCCAGGTCGAGCTGCTGGGCGAGCGCGGTGACGTGGAGCGCGAACGCGGCGAACGCGGCGGCGGTGGGGCGGCGCATGGGGCACATCCTACCGACGGCGCGAGTTGCCGGCCGGTCGCGGCTCGGCGGCATGTTCGCCAGCCCCCGGTCGTGCACTCTGGGGCATGCCACGGAAAGGCAGACGCCTCGGGATCGGGAGGGCCGCGGTGCCGGACGAGCCGGCCACCGTTCCCGCCGGCTACGACGAGCTGCTGCGGGAGGTGAAGGGTCGCGTGCGGACGGCGCGCGTTGCGGCGGCGACGGCCGTCAACCGGGAGCTGGTGCTGCTCTACTGGTCGATCGGTCGGGACATCCTCGAGCGGCAGCGGCGGCTCGGTTGGGGGGCGAAGGTCGTCGACCAGCTGGCGCGGGACCTGCGGCTCGAGTTCCCCGAGGCGAAGGGGTTCTCCGCACGCAACATCAGGTACATGCGGAGGTTCGCGGAGGCGTGGCCCGACGAGTCAATTGTGCAACGGGTCGTTGCACAATTGCCCTGGGGGCTCGGTGTCCGGCTGCTGGAGAAGGTCGACGACCACGACGAGCGCCTCTGGTACGCACGAAAGGCCATCGAGAACGGTTGGAGTCGCGAGGTGCTCGTGCTGCACATCGAGCGCGACTTGTTCGCCGCGCACGGCGGCGCGATCACCAACTTCGCCGCGACGCTGCCGCCGACCGAGTCCGACCTCGCCCGCGAGATCCTGAAGGACCCTTACCAGCTCGACTTCCTCGGCATCGCCGACGACGCCAACGAACGCGCGATCGAGCGCGGGCTCGTGCAGCACATGCGGGACTTCCTGCTCGAGCTCGGCCGTGGCTTCGCCTTCGTCGGCAGCCAGGTGCCGCTGACGGTCGATGGCGAGCAGTTCTTCGTCGACCTGCTCTTCTACCATCTGCGTCTGCGCCGCTTCGTCGTCGTCGAACTGAAGATCGGGCGGCTGCGACCGGAGCACACCGGCCAGCTCAACTTCTACCTGTCCGCCGTCGACGACCTGCTGCGCCACCCCGACGACTTGCCGAGCATCGGACTGATCTTGTGCAAGGATCGCTCGGCGACGATCGCCGAATACGCGCTGCGCGGCACCACGCAGCCGATGGCCGTGTCGCAGTTCGAGCTGACCAAGGCGTTGCCGCGTGAGCTGATGGAGCAGCTGCCCAGCACCGCCGCGCTCGAAGCAGAACTGCGCCGATCCCCGCGGTGAGCTTGCCCCCGGTCGTGCACTGAGGGGCATGCACAGCACATGCAGATGCCTCGGGATCGGGAGGGGGGTGGTCCATGTCGTCGCGACGATGCTGGTGACGGCGGTCGCCACAGCCCAGCAGGTGCGGTGGAACGTGCCGCCGGCGGGCGCGGTCGAGTATTCGCGGGACGAACGTGCGCTCGCCAGTGACGTCTGTGACTCGGCCAACGCCGCGCGGGTCGCCACGGCCGAACGCGCGGCGCCGACGCGCTACCTGTCGCGGTTGCCGCCGGCACCGTTCGTCTGCGACGGCGAACTCGACCGCGAACGTCGGGCCGTGGTCGGGCCGGTCGCCGACCTGCGTGACGTGGTACGTGCGGTCGCGTGCGACCTGTCGCCGGGCCGCGGCGCGGCGGCGCACTTCGACCGGCTGTTGCCGTTCGGCGACGTCGCCGTCACCGGTAGTTGGAGCGCGCCGGACGGCGACGGCGTCGAGACGCTGCGCGGCACGCTGACGGCGAAGCCGCCGGGCCGCGACGGCAACGAGGACAAGGCCTACGTCGAACGGTTGAAGGCGCTGTGCGTCGCGGGCGCCAAGGGCGAGCTGCAGGTGACGCGCAAGGTCGACGCCGCGCGTGGGGTCGTCGTGTCGTTCGCCGGGCACCTCGACCTGGTCGTCGAAGAGGATCGTCGCGCGTTCCGCCGGCTCATCGTCGACGACACATGGCAGTTCGAGGCGGTGCGCGAGAACCAGGACTTCGACTTCCGCCGTCGCGTCGGCGAGGCGATCCAGCGCGGCACGGCGTGGGTGCGCGACGCGATCGACGAGCGCGCCAGCTACCTCGACGACAAGCGCGGCGACCGCAACTACGGCAGCGGTCGGTTGGCGCTGGCGCTGCTGACGCTGCTGCACGGACGCTTGCCGGCCGACGACGAGGTGGTGCAGAAGGGCTTCGCCGAGCTGCGCAAGCGGCGGTTCGACGACGCCTACTCGCTGGCGGCGGCGCTGATGGCGATGGCGGCGCTGCACGATCGCGCGCCGCTCGACGACAAGGGCGTGAAGCTGGTCGAGAAGTGGCAGAAGCAACTGCTCGGCTGTGTCGATCCGCGCGTCGATGCGGGGGAGTTGCTGCGGTTCAACTACACGGCGGGGCCGCGCTACGACACGTCGTTGCAGCAGTATGGGTTGCTGGGGTTGCACGCCGCCGATCGCTGTGGCGTGGTTGCGCCCGAAGGCGCGTTCGCGGCGGCGGCGCGACAGCTGCTCGCGGTGCAGGGTGCATCGGGCGGCCAGGTGGCGCTGCAGCTGACCAGCCACGCGCAGGTCGATGCGGTCGCCGGCAGCGACGCCGTGCCGGATGCCGACAAGCGAAGGGCCAAGGCGCGCGGCTTCGCCTACCAAGAACCGACCGAACCGCCGTTCGGCTCGATGTCGGCGGCCGGCACCAGCGGGCTGCTGCTGGCGCTCGATCACCTGGACCGTCCCGGCGACGCGTCGTTGCGTTCGTCGACCGAGCGCGCGATCGACGACGGCTTCGCCTGGCTCGGCGAGCACTTCTCGGTGCGCGTCAACCCGGGCGACGCCGAGCGCGCGGACAATCACTACTACTACTGGCTCTACTGCCTCGAGCGCTGCTGTGAGCTGCGGCGGCTGGCGCGGTTGCAGGGGCGGGATTGGTACTACGAAGGCGGGCTGCAGTTGCTCAGCTACCAGCGTCCCGACGGCAGCTTCCGCGCGCGGCACGAGAGCACGTTGTTGTTGGACAGCACGTGCTTCGCGGTGCTGTTCCTGTCCAAGTCGTCGGCGCCGGTGGTGATCACCGGGCGATAGTCGGCAGGCAAGGGACTTGCGCACACACACACACAGCTAGATAGACTCTTGGTCGCGATGGCTGCCCATTTGGGGCATGCCAGCAAGTCGGAAGGAGATCAAGGCGTCACGTTCAATTGCTCTCGTCGGCATTCTTGTCATGTCGGTTTTGGGACTCGGTAGCAGCGTCAACGCACAAGTCGTCTGCGCGACTTGCGCACCCCTGAAGGACTCTGGCAATCCGGTCAACGACCTTTGCACACAGGTTCTCGTCACCTGGCAGCGAAACGATCCGGGTGACTGCACTCTCAACCCGAATCCGAAGTGCCTGCCGCACGTCAACTGCCTTTTCTCGATGACGGTTGTCGTCATCGATCACGGATGCGGCGCGCTGTACTGGTCCAAGTTCTGCACTCGTTCCGTAGATGTGGCCGGGCTCCCGATCGGCGGTGAGGTGTGTGGCGATCCCAGCCCTTTCGCCAACCCGACGGTCGTCGCGAGCTGGCCCGTCCCCTGTGGCCGACAGGACTCGCTGAAGTACGAGCGCGTGCTCAATGGCGTGACGCAGGTCATTGCGCATCCCAAGGCCACATGCACTGCCTGTCCGGCCATGGTGGGCGCGACGGGAGACTGAGGTGTCCGGTTTGCCCCCGCGTGGCCATAGAACTCGGGCGCTCTGCATGTGCCCTCGGAGGTTGTATTGAAGAATCCACTCGTCGTGTTGTTGCTCGTCGTCCTCGGTATCGCTGGAGCATGGTGGGCCTTGATGCGGCAGCCGGATTCGGGAACGGCATTGAAGCCGGAGGCTGGTGTGCGGGGTGGGGCCGGGGCGACGATAGAGCATGCCGAAGCCGAGGCTCGTCGCGCGGGCGACAAGCAGCCGGAGTCCGCGGTGGTCGTCGAGAGCTCGGACCCCGAGGGGGGCGAGCGTGTCGCCCTTCCGACCGAGCCACCAGTCGATTGGGAGGCAGAAGCGTGGGACCTGGTCCGTCGATCCGGATTGAGCGGCGACGTCGGCGTCAGCGCGATCGTCACGGGTCTGCGGAACTCCCTCGAGGGGACGGACCCACTGTCGCATGGCGATCCATTCGCCGTTCAGATGCCCACGGCTACCGACTTCGAGCGAAACCGGGAGATCAACGTTCTTGGGCGAAAGCTCTCTGCGGAAGAGAGAAAGCAACTCGACGAACTGCTACACGAGTACGGGCAGCGCATGCGCGCTCAGAATCGCGCACGTCACCTCGCGCTGCAGGTGAGTCTCGCCCAGGCGCTGTTGGCGCGCGACTACGTCGAGAAGCCCAACGGATCCGATCCCGAGGGCATCTATCAGCGCGTTGTGGAGGAATCCCAAGCAGACTTCTCCGACCCTCGCGATCAAAACGCCTCGGAGGTTCCTGGAGTCGACTTCTCACACAATCGCGTCGTCGTTCTCCGTCCCGATCGCTATCCGCGCTACTTCCGGACCTTGTATGAGCAGCGGGTGGCCGAGGCTGAGTTCTCCGTCGCCCTGAGGTCATGGTTCCTGCCCCCCGGAGGAAGTGGGGGGCGGTGAGGTTGAAGGTGTGGCGTGTCGGCGGGTGACACAAGCCCTCAGAACAGCAGCGTGTAGGACTGGGTGAACACGAACGGCCCAGGCATCGAGAACAGCCCCGCGCCGCACGGATCGATCACCACGCCCTGCACCGACAGCGTTGCGTTGCCGCACGGCGGGCCGGAGAAGCCAGGGATCGGCACCGAGACCGACAGCGTGCCGTCGGCGGCGACCGAGACCGGGATCAGCGCGGCGATGCCGCAGCCGGCGGTCATGTCGATGTCGAGCGACTGGTTGCTGCCGCCGCAGGCGGTCGCCGGGATCGCCGGCAGGCAGGAGTTGCTCGGCCCGGCCAGCGAGCAGGTCGCGCACGGGCAGAAGCCGAAGATCAGGATGGCGAACCCGGACGGCGCCGAGATGTCGAAGTTGAGCGTGACGTTGCCGTTCGGGAAGCACAGCGACGTGCACGACGTGCTGCCCGAGCCGAGGTTGTTGACGGTCAGGTCGTTGATGCCCGGGGTGCCGGTCGTCTGGGCGATGGCGGCACCGAGGGAGAACAGGAACGCGATCAGGCGGATGGTCTTCATGCCCTGAGAAGGACCGATCGCGGCGCGGCGCACGCGCGAGGCAGGAAATCCGCAGCAGCGGCGGCGGCGGCCCGCCCGCCGCGTCAGCCTGCCGCCAGGTCAGCCGCCAGGGGCGGGACTCGACCAGTGCAGGCTCTGCAGTCGCCAGCGGGCCCCGGCGCGCACGGCGACGCCGGTGACGTGGCCCTGGTAGTGCAGCTGGCCGCCGGCGTGCTGCTGCAGGTCCTCGTCGTAGCCGGCGGCGAACGTCGCCAGCCCGGGCGCCAGCGGCTGCACGCGCACCTCCGCCCAGCGCAGCTGCATGCTGCCGATCGTGGTCGCCAGCTCCCGGCAGGACGCTTCGGCCTCGGCGAAGTCGGCGAACACGACCCGGCCGTCGACGACCATGAAGAACTCGTCGCCCGGCAGGAAGTGCGGCAACCAGCCGGTCGGCCCCGTCTGCGCGAGGTCGAGCGCGATCGTGTCCAGCAGGCGGCGCACGTCCTGGTCGATCGCCGCGCGCGTCGTCGGCCCGAGGTCGGCGGGTGGGGTGGTGGCGCACGCCGCGAGCAGGATCAGCCAGGGTGCGTTGCGCAGGCGGGGCATCGGTCGCTGGAGCATATCGCGTTCGCTGGGCGCGCCGTCGCGGGGGTGCCGCCGGGCCGACCGAGCTTCGGCGTGGGCCGTGAACGGGTGCGCGCAGCCGCTATCGTGCTCGCCCGATGACCGAGCCCCGCACCGACCCGACGACCGCGCTGCGTCGCGCCATGTGGCTCGGCCTGCTGGCGCTTTCGGTGCTCGCCGCTGCCGCGCTGCGCCATCAGCTGGTGTGGGGCGAGTCCGAACGCATGCCGTGGCTGCTGCCGCTGCTCAACACGTGCGAAGGCCTCGGGCTCGGCGGCTTCGTCGTGCTGATGGCGCTCGCGTGGCGCGCGGCGCTGCGGGCGGCGCCGGCTTGCACGGTGCGCGAGCTGCTGCGTCGTTCGTGGCCGCTGCTGGCGCTCGCCGTCGTCGTGCCGTTGATCGCGACCACCGACCCGATCGACTACGTCGTGCGCGGTCGCATCCTGACGGTGCACGGCGCGAACCCCTACACGCACGTCGCGACCGGGTTCCCCGACGATCCGTTCCTCGGCTTCGGCGACCGTGGGTGGAAGGACATGCCGCTGCCCTACGGCCCGTTGGTCGCCAACCTGCAGGGCGTGATCGCGTGGCTGGCGCACCTGCTGCCGGTGTCGCCGCGCGTCGAGCTGCTCGCGGCGCTGCTGCTCACCAAGGCGTTGTTCGCGGCCTCGCTGTGGGTCGCGTCGCTGCTGCTGGCGCGCGTCGCCGAGGTGTTGCGGCCCGGCGCGGGCAACGCGGCGTTCGTCGCCATCGCCTGGAACCCGCTGTTCTTGTTCGAAGGCGTCGTCAACGCCCACAACGAACCGCTGCTGCTGCTGCTGCTCGCGGCGACGCTCGCCGCGGCCACCGCGCAGCGTTACGCGGCGTCGGTGTTCGCGCTCGGCTGCGGCGTGCTGACCAAGATCGTGCCGGTGCTGCTCGGTCCGGCGCTCTTGGTGAAGGCCATTCGTGACCGTCGGCTCGGCGGCTTCGCGCTCGGCGGCGCGCTGTTGCTGCCGCTGGTCGCCGCCGGCTGGTGGCAGTTCTTCCGCGACGAAGGCGCGCTCGACGTCGTGCGTCGCCAGGGCGAACTGGCGGGCGGCGGACTGTGGTGGGCGGTCTCGCAGGCGACCGGCCTCGAGGTCGCGGCGCTGGTCGGGGTCGGCCGTGGCGCCGTGGTCGCCTGGATCGCGTTGACGATGTGGCGGCTGTGGCGGCGTCCGGACGCCGAGCAGCTGGTGTTCGCGTTCGCGTCGACGCTCGGCCTGCTCGCGCTGTGCGGCGCCGGCCTGTTCTGCGCGTGGTATCACCTGTGGTGGGCGCCGTTCGCGCTGCTGCTGGGGCGCGGCTACCTGTATCGCGTGGCGCTCGTCGCCAGCGTCGTCACGCCGCTCGCGCACCTCTTGTGGGTGACGGTGCGGCGCTTCGACGAACCGGCGCAGTGGCTCGGCGTGTCGATGGCGGTCGTCGTGCCGCTGCTCGGCGGGCTGCTGCTGCGCGGGCCGCGCAGCGCTCCGGGCCGCGCGGCGCGAGCGTGATCGTCGCCTCGCGGGCCTACTTCGAACGGATCGTTCGCATCGGCAGGCGTTGCCAGACGGCGGTTCGCGCGGCGAGCTCCTGCTGGTCGGCGTCGGTGAGCTGCGCGCGCAGGTCCGCCAGCGCTCTCGCGCCGGCCGGGGACGGGCTGTGCTGCTCGGCGCGTTCGAGCCAGAAGCAGGCCAGCCATCGCGTGCCGCCCGGCAGCTGGTGCAGTCGCGCGAGGGTGCGCATGGCATCGCCCGTCGGGTCGAAGTGGGGCGGTGTCTCGACCTTCTTGGCCGGGACGTGCGCGTATTCCTTGGCGTAGAGCCGATCGGCCGTCGCGGCGGCCGTGCCCTTGCCCTGGCGTCGGTAGACCGATCGCAGGAGTCGTTTGTGGTCCTCGCTCAAGCGCCTCGCCTTCTCGGCGTTGAAGAACGAGGGCAGGGGATCCTCGTCGCCGGGCAGCAGGTATCCGGCCGACTCGAGGTTGTCGCGCATCTCCACCAGCGCGCTGCGCAGCTCCTGGTCGGCGACGCCTTCGCCGTCGGCCTCGCGCAGCCAGAACAACGCGTCGAGTTCGCTCTTGGCGACGAGCTCGACGCCGTTCTCGCGGAGTCCGGTCATGCAGGCGTCGGCGAGCACGAAGCAGCTCGGGCCGTGCCGCATCAGCGCGCCGTCGAGCAGCACGCGCATGCTGGCGAGCTGCTGCCGATGGAGCCCCAGCAGGCAGAGGCGGGCGAACTCGAAGCGCAGCGCCGGCGGCGCGGTCTCGACGTTCTCGAGCACGTAGCGCTTCGCCGGCTCGAACCCCCTCCTCGCCGCCTTCAGGATCGACGAGTTCGCCCTTTGCACCTCGTCCTCGCTGGCGAGCTTGCCGTTCCTCCGCTGCTCTAGGATCGCGGTGGCGTACCAGTGCATCGCCGGCGGGTAGTCGTGCTCGAGCTCCTCCACGACCTTCTTCCACGCCTGCTCGCTGCCGAGCCGCGCTGCCTGGGCCAGGTAGCGCATCGCCTCGGACTGGTCCCGCTCGGCCAGCCTGTTCACGAGCGCCAGCGCCGCCTGCTCCTCGCCGGCAGCGCACATCGCCTCGTACAGCCGTGCCAGCGCCAGCGGCTGCCCGGCGAGCGTGGCACGTTCGAGCCAGGATCGGGCGGCCTTCGGGTCCTTCGTCGCGCCCACGCCGTCGAGCAGCTGGCAGCCGCGCACGTAGCAGTAGTCCGGTCCGGCCTCCTGTTCGAGCTCGCGTCGCGCCGCCTGCGCGGCCCCGGTGGCGTACTCGTCTTCGCCCGCATCCAGCAGCAACTGCACGCCGCGCACGCGCAGCGCGACGTCGTCCTCTTCGGTCCCGCGCCGCCGCAGGTGCTCGCCGAGCAGCATGCCCGCCTCGAACCAGCGTTGTGCGAAGGCCTGCTCCAGGAGTCGCTCGCCGGCGTCCCGGTCGTAGGTCGGCAGCCCCTGCATCAGGTACAGCCGACCGAGCTCGATCATCGCCTGCACGTCGCCGTCCTGCTGTGCGTGGAGCAGCAGGTCGCGGATGCGCGCGTGGTCGCGGCGCACCTCCGCGAACGGGCGGGTGAGCATGCCCTTGGCGAGCCAGGTCTCGAGGAAGGACTGGTTCTCGGCCAGCTTCTCGAGTTCCCGGCGCGCCTCGGCCGCGGTCTCGTCGCTGGCCATCGCCCGGCTGAGCAGCCTCGCTGCTTCGACGTTGTCGCGATCGCAGTTCAGGTCGTGGAACCAGCCCTGCAGGAAGACGTGCGCCGCCTTCACCTGGGCGGGCGCGTAGCCACCTTCGGCGGCGCCGTAGAGGCTGTACCAGGCCAGTTCGACATCGCGCTTGTCGCGGGTCCGGTCCGACTTGTCGACGTACATGCGATACAGACGCGCCAGCTCGTCGCGCGCGGGCAACTCACCGGCCTTCGCGGCGTCGGTCAGCAGCCTCAAGCCTTCGCCCGGATCGGCTTGGATGCCGAGACCGTCGTGCACCATCCGACCGAGGTGGTACTTCGCGGTGGGGTCCGCGGACTGCGCGCGGCGGAATTGCTGGAGCGCCTGCGCGAGGTCGCGTTCCCCGCCGAGCCCTTCGAGGTAGAGCACGCCCAGCAGCGTCGATGCGCGGGCCTCGCCGGCCGCGGCGAGCGGCGCGAGCTGCTCGCGCGCGGCCTCGTGGCGTCCGCTGCGCAAGGCTTGCTCGGCCTGCGCGAGCGCGCCGGGCGAGGGATCCTGGAACAGGACCAACAGCGTGCCGAGGAGACCGAGCATGGGAGTGCAGCTGATTGTCGCCCGATCGTAGCCAAGTGCCACGATCTGCGCCCGGGCCGCCTCTGGTCAGAGGCGATCGCCGATCGAGCTGCTGAGCGAGAGGGGGCGCCCCTCTCATCTCATCTCAGCCGTGCTGCGATTCGAGCCAGCGCTCGACCTCGATCGCGGCCATGCAGCCGGTGCCCGCAGCGGTGACCGCCTGGCGGTAGTAGCTGTCCTGGCAGTCGCCGGCGGCGAACACGCCGGGCACGTTGGTCGCGGTCTTGCCGGGCACGGTCTGGATGTAGCCGACGTCGTCCATGTCGAGCACACCCTTGAACAGGTCGGTGTTCGGCTTGTGCCCGATCGCCAGGAACAGGCCGTCGGCCTCGACGCTGTTCTTCTCGCCGGTCTTGCTGTGCGTCAGCTCGAGGCCGGTCACCTTGCCCTTCTCGACGTCGAGCACGTCGGTGACGTTCTGCTCCCAGAGCACCTCGACCTTGGGATGCTCCAGCGCGCGCTGGCCCATGATCTTCGACGCGCGCAGCTCGTGGCGGCGCACGACCATGTACACCTTGCTGGCGTACTTGGTCAGGAAGTTGGCTTCCTCGCACGCCGAGTCGCCGCCGCCGACGACGTAGACCTTCTTGTTCTTGAAGAAGAAGCCGTCGCAGGTGGCGCACGCCGACACGCCGCGGCCCTGCAGCTTCTTCTCGTTGTCCAGGCCGAGGTAGAGCGCGCTGGCGCCGGTCGAGATGATCAGCGTCTGCGACTCGAACACCTCGCCGCTCTCGGTCTCGACGCGGAACGGCCGCTTCGACAGGTCGACCTTGGTGCCCATCACGTCGTGCACCTGGGTGCCGAAGCGGATCGCCTGCTCGCGCAGCGCATCCATCAGCTCCGGGCCCATGACGCCCTTCGGGAAGCCGGGGTAGTTCTCGACGTCCGACGTGATCGTCAGCTGGCCGCCGGGCTGGTTGCCCGACAGCAGCACGGGGTCGAGGTTGGCGCGGGCGGCGTAGATGGCCGCGGTGAAGCCTGCGGGGCCGGAGCCGAGGATCAGCGTCTTGTGCGGGGCGGTCATGAGCAGCGGAAGCGTAGCCGTGTTACGCGCCCTTCTGCATCAGTTCCGACCGGGAATCAACGCGGCGGCTGCGACAGTTCGTAGGCGTGGATGCGGTCGAGGTCGGCAGGCGTCAGCTCGCCGGGCTCGTACTGTTCGCTCGGTTGCGCGCTCGCCTCGACCGCGCCGCCGCTGCGCTCGACCGGGCGCGCCGCGACGGCTGCGCTGGCGACCAGGTCCACGACCAGCCGGCCGCGTTCGCGCACGACGACGAACTCGCCGCGGGCGCCGTTCTCGTTGGGATCGAGCACGCGCACGTGGAAGCGCCAGTCGTCCTGCACGGCGCCCAGCACCTGCAGCGGGTGGCGGTTGGCGACGCGGTCCCACGGCAGCTGCTCGAGCACGGCGCGCGACTCGGCGGTCAGCAGTTCGCGGCACGCGCGCTCGTCGCGCTGCTGCAGCGCCTGCTGGAACGACTCGAAGGCGCGGATCGCCGCGTCGCAGCGGGCCGCGGCGCGGTCGCCGTTGCAGGCGGTCAGGGTCGCAGCGAGCAGCAGCAGGCCGGAGAAGCGCCGTTCCATGTGGCGATCATCGGCATGTCCCGGGGCGGGACTGGAGCCATGCCAACGGGCATACTGCGCGCCATGCCCGCCACGAACCGCCTCCTGGCCAGCGCGTTCGCCGTCGCCGTCGCGGCGACGACGGCGGCGAAGAACGCTGCGGCGCAGGGCCCTGGCGAGGCGCGGCGGCCGACGTTCTTCCGCGTCGTCGATGCCGAGGGACAGGCGCTGGCGGACGCCGAGGTGTCGGTCGTCGGCGGGTTGCCGCACTTGTCGCAGACGGTCGTCTGGCCCGACGTGCAGCGCGTCGCCACCGACCGGCGCGGCCGCGCCATCGCCAAGCTGCGCGAAGACTACTGCTACGTTGCCTGGGTCGTCGGGCCGGCGCGAGAGCGCGGGGTCCGGCTCTGCGGCGACGCGCCCGGCTACTTCTCGGCGGGTGCGCTGCTCGAGATCGAGTGCCGTCAGGAGAACGCACCCGAGCGGTTCGACCTGCCCGGGTTCGAAGCGTGGGCCGATCACGCGCCGCTGCGGCTGGTGGCGATGACCGCCGCGCCCGGCGACGAGGTCGAGCTCGCGCCGCGCGCCGACGGCGGGTTCGACGTGCCGCTCGGCCCTTACGACGTGCTCGAGGTGCGGCTCCCTGACGGCGCGCCGCTGTGGTCGACGCGGCGGTCGGGGGACGTGGCGCTGCCGCCGCCGGCGCGGCTGTCGGTGCGCGTCGTCGACGAGCGCGGGGCGCCGCTCGCCGGCGTCGAGATCCTCCATCGCGTCGCGCGGCTCCCAGGCTGGCCGTTCGACGGCTTCCAGGGCGTGGGCATGGACCGCACCCGCACGCTCGGCAGGACCGACGCCGAGGGCCGGTGTGAGGTGGTGGTGCCGTACGACGGTTCGCCGCTGCAGCAGCCGAAGGCCGACCTGCTGCTGCTGGCGCGGGCGGAGGGCCGGCCGGTGGTCGCCGGCGGCATCTGGAACGACACCCGCTTCGTCGACGACCGCCGCGTCGCTGCCTTCGAAGGCGACGAGCTGGTGTTCACCTGCAAGCCGCTGGCGCCGCTGGTCGGCGTCGCGCCCGGCGCGCCGCGCGGCACGGTCGTGCACCTCGGCGCGGTCTGCAAGCTCTTCATGCGCGGCACCGGCTACCTGCACGACCAGCGTGCGTTCACGGCTGCGGTCAGCGCCAACGGTCGCTTCGAACTCGCGGACGTGCCCGCCGACCTGCACGCGTGCCTGCTGACGTTCGTGCCGCCGCCGGACAGCGACTGGCAGCCGCCGCTGTTCCCGCCGCAGCCGGGCCGCAGCCTGCCTCCGGAGCTGGTGCCGTCGGCTGACGGCCACGTGGCGCCGATCCCGTTCGGCGCGAGCACGCTGCGCGTGCTCGACGTCGGCGGCGGGCCGGCGCTTGGCGCGGTGGCCTTCGTCACGCCGAGCGATCGCCATGGCGTGCTGACGCGCGACGCGGTCCGGCGCGTGCCGCTCGGCAGCCGCGGCGATGCGCGCCTCGACCTGCTGCCCGGTAGCTGGGTGGTCGTGGTCGTCACGCAGCGCGCCTACGGCTTCGTGCTGTTCGAAGCGGAGCCGACCGGAGCGGACGTTCGCCTGCAGCTGCAGCCGATGGCGACGATGGCCGTCGCGCTCGTCGATCGCGACGGTCAGCCGGTCGTCGGGGCGCGCTTGCGTTCGCGGGGCTCGTCCACTCGCGGCGCCGAGGACGCGGCGCAGACGATCCTGCAGAGCCTGCGCGGGTCGAGCCGCGTCGCCTGGGGCGGCCTGCGGACCGACGCCGACGGGGCCCTGACGATCCCGTTCCTGCCGGTGGACGGGGTGACGCAGCGCCTCGACCTGCGTTGGGACGGACGGACCTCGGAGGAGTTCACCTTGGAGGCCGGCGCCGCGGTCGAGGTGCGCGAGAAGCGCTGAGCCGGGCTTGCTCGCCGTGCCGTCCGGGGTATGCCGTCAGCATGGCCGACAGCTTTCGCTCGCTGCCCGGAGTCGCCGACGTGACGTGGGTGCGCGGCGCCGCGGCCGGCGACGCCGCCCCGACGCTGCTGCTCGAGGTGCCGCACGGCGCGACGCGCGCCGTCGACTTCGACGACCTGCGCGCGGCGCTGCGCGGCGACTACGCAGCCGACCTGCGCGACTTCTTCTACGTCAACACCGACGTCGGCGCGCCCGAGTTGGCGACGGCGATCGCGCGGGACGTCGTCGCGGCGCGGCCCGATCGCGCGGCGCTGGTCGTGCGTTGCCTGATGCCGCGCACCTTCCTCGACACCAACCGGGTCGTCGATCCTGCCGCTGCGGCGCGTCCGTCGGCGGTCGGCGAGATGACGCCCGGGCTGATGCCGTGGGTCGTCGACGAACACGACCGCGCGCTGCTGCTCGAGCGCTACGCCGCCTACCGACAATTGACGACCGACGCGTTCGACGTGGTCTGCGGCGGCGGCGGTCGCGGCCTGTGCGTGCACAGCTACGCGCCGCGCAGCGTCGCGGTCGACGTCGACCGCGACATCGTCGGCAGCCTGCGCGCCGCCTACGCGCCCGACAAGGTGGCGACGTGGGCGCTGCGCTCCCCGGTCGACCTGATCACCGACGCGCCCGACGGCGCGGCGATGGCCGACGGCGCGTTGGCCGCGGCGGTCGAACGCGAGATGGCCGCGCGCGATGTCGGCGTCGTGCGCAACGGCGCCTATTCGTTGTTCCCGTCGACGATGGCGTTCCTGCATGCGCAACGCCACCCGGGCCGCACGCTGTGCTTCGAGGTGCGGCGCGACCTGCTCTGCGACTTCGTGCCGTTCGTCGAGCTCGCGGTCGACGGGGCGCGCGTGGCGAAGGTCGCGACGGCGTTCTCGCGGGCGCTGCTGGAGGTGTTGCCGTGAGTGACGAACCGCACCCGGCCGACCCGTCGCCGGACGATCCGCGGCCCGACGACCTGTTGGCCGGCGATCCTGCGGCGGCCGCGGCGGAGGACGCGGGCGCGCTGCCGCCCGATGGCGCGCCGGCCCGCGCCGCGCAAGCGCCGCCGCCGTCGTCGCCGTTCGCGCGCGCCGGTCGGCTCCGCGCCCGGCATCCTGACCGTCGACCCCGACGCGCTGGCGTCCAAGGTGCACGTCATCGGCTTCGGTCCGATGGAGCTGCTCGAGGAGTCGGCGTGCGATCTGCGTCGGCTCTCCGAACTGCGGCAGCGGCACGCGGTGGTCTGGATCCAGGTGCGCGGCCTCGGCGACGTCGAGCTGCTGCGCCGCCTCGGCGAGATGTTCGAGCTGCACCGCCTGGCGCTGGCCGACGTCGCCAACGTGCAGCAACGCGCCAAGGTCGAGGACTACGGCCCGCACGAGTTCGTCGTCGCGCGACAGGTTTCGCCGGCGCCCGACCAGGACACCGAGCAGTTCGCGATGTTCGTCGGCAAGGGCTTCGTGCTGTCGTTCCAGGAGCGCGCCGAGGACTGCTTCGAGATGGTGCGGCGGCGGCTGTTCGACGCGCAGGGGATGATGCGGCAGCGCGGCAGCGACTACCTCGCCTACGCGCTGCTCGACTCGGTGGTGGATTCGTACTTCCCGCTGCTGGAGCAGGTCAGTGATCGCCTGCAGAGCATCGAGGACGAGCTGCTCGACGTCGTCGAGAGCCAGTCGAAGCGCGTGCTCGGCGAGCTGCACGAGTGTCGCCGCGTGCTGGCCAGCCTGCGTCGCGCGCTGTGGCCGCTGCGCGAGGCGACCGGCGCCCTGTTGCGCGGCGAGTCGCAGCACTTCTCCGCCGACGTGCGGCCCTACCTGCGCGACGTGCACGACCACGTCGTGCAGCAGCTCGACCTGCTGGAGAACCACCGCGAGCTGGTCTCCAGTCTGCTCGAGCTGCACCTGTCGCTGGTCAACCAGCGGCTCAACGAGGTGATGAAGGTGCTGACCATCATCGCCACGATCTTCATCCCGTTGACGTTCATCGTCGGCCTCTACGGCATGAACTTCGACTGGATGCCGGAGACCAAGGTGTGGTGGGGCTATCCCGTGTGCCTGACGGTGATGGCGGTGATGGCGGCGTTCATGGTGCGCTGGTTCCGCCGGCGCGGCTGGCTGTGAGCTTCGTCGTGCGTCGCCCCGACGCGGACCGCGGCGCGGCGACGCTGCCGGAGATCTACCGGCTCCCCATCGAACGGTCGTCGGCGTCGTGGCGGTACCGTGCTTGCTGAGCGCGGCGCCGTGTTGCCCGAAGCGTCCCCCGTGCGCGCCACCCGGCGCTTCGCCGCGGCGTTGTTCCTCGTAGGCGTCACGATCGTCGCCGCGCCGGCGCCCGCCCAGCAACGTTGGCGCTTGCCGGCCGGCGGCAGCGCGGTGTTCGAGGCCGCGGAGCAGCTGCGCTGGTATCCGGTCGCGGATCCGAAGCGGCGTCCCGCCAAGCCGACGTCGCAGGCGCCGTACGCGACGATGCTGTTCGCCAGCGAGCTCGACGACGACCAGCTCCGGCTGCGGGTGACGCCGACCGACGTGCGCTGGATCGCGCCGGCGGTGGCGTTCGACCTCGGAGTCACCGGCCGCTGTCGGCTCGACGAGCGCTTCGAATGGGTCGAGGAGTTCGGGCACCTGCGGTTGCGCGGCGCTGCCGGGCCCGTCGCCGAGGACGGCACGCAGACGATCGAGCTGCAGCTGGAGACCGAGGCGCCGAAGGGGGGTGAGCTGCCGGACCGCGTGTTCGCCGCCTGGCTCGAACGGGTGCGGCACCTCGACGCACGCGGCCGGCTGGTGGTGACGCGCCGCATCGACGCGCAGCGGGGCGTGGTCGCGGAGTTCACGTCGCAGCTCGAGCTCGATTGCGTGCGGGGGCCGGATGACGAACGACTTCGGCTGGAGCTCGAGCAGCGCTGGACCCTCGCCGAGCTCCGGGACAACCGCGGCGCCGGCTTCGGCGGGCGCGTCGCCGACGCGGTGCGGCGCGCGGCAGGCTGGATCCACGCCGCGCTGGCGCGGGGCACGCGCTGGGATCGCGTCCGTGAGACGAGCCAATCGCAAGGGGCGGGCGCCTGGGCGTTGATGCTGTTGGCCCTGTTGCACGCCGAATACGACGCCGGCGACACGGTGGTGCGGGCGCGGCTCAACCAGGTGCGGCGCGCGGAGCTGACGCAGACCTACTCGTTGTCGCTCGCGATCCTGTTGCTGGAGAAGCTGTACGCGCCGCGTGGCGAACGCGACGCGCTCATCACCGGGGCGATGAAGCACTCGGCGCCGCGGCAGCCGGGCGCCGAGGATCGGGCGCTGCTCGAGGAATGGACGAAGCGGCTGCTCGCCAATCGCGACCGCGATGTCGATCGCGCCTACGTGTCGCGTTGGAGCTACAGCGGCAACGGCTATGACAACAGCAACACGCAGTTCGCCTTGCTCGCGCTGCACTCGGCGGCGCTGTGCGGTGTCGAGATCTCGCGCGGTGTCTGGCACTCGGCCGCGCAGCACCTGCTGACCGCCCAGACGCCGACAGAGGGCAAGGCGGTGCGCCTGCAGCTGATTCCGCACCGCGACGCGCGCGAGGCGGGGGCGCCGCGGCTGCTGGATCGCAGCGCGCCGACGGCGACCGCGCGGGGCTTCAGCTATCGCGGTGCCGACGAGATCCCCTACGGGGCGATGACCTGCGCCGGCATCTCCGGTTCGACGTTGTGCATCGCCAACCTCACCGGCGACGACGGCAAGCAGGCCGCCGAGTGTGCGGCGCTGCAGCAGACGTTGCGCGACGGCTTCGCTTGGCTGGCGCGCCATCGCACGCTTCGGCGCGTCGCCGGCGACGAGGTCGGTCACCACGACTACTGGTACTACTACTGGCTCTACAGCCTCGAGCGTGCTTGCGAGCTGTCGCAGACGGCGTGGATCGGCGAGTGGGACTGGTACAACGACGGCGCCGAGCTGCTGCTCGCGTCGCAGCGCGACGACGGCAGCTGGGGTGGCGAGGTCGACACGAGCTTCGCGCTGTTGTTCCTCAAGCAGGCGCAGCTGCCGGTTATCACAGGTCTGCGCAACGCGCCGCGTCGCGGTCGGTGAGCGGACGCCGCGCCAGCAGCCGCTGCCGCACCGCGCGCGGCGGCTCGCCGACCGCTCCGCTCCGGTAGTCGAGCACCTCGAGCCCGTGCGTCGCAGCGAAGTCGCACAGCTCGCCATCGTGCAACAGGAACTCTGGGTTGCGCGGCCTGCCGAAGCGTTCGTTGCCGGCGGCGAACGTCTCGTA
This sequence comes from Planctomycetota bacterium, assembly GCA_020638735.1. Lineage (GTDB taxonomy): Bacteria > Planctomycetota > UBA1135 > UBA1135 > UBA2386. The sequence goes on from JACKHZ010000010.1 coordinate 458,818, forward strand.
GAGCAGCAGCCCGCCGGGCGCGAGCGACGCCGCGAGCGTCGGCAACAGCGGCCGCCACAGGTAGTCGACGACGACGATCGCGTCGAACCTGCGGTCGGGCAGCGGCCACGGTGCGTTCTCGAGGTCGGCTTCGAGGATCTCGAGGGACGGGGCGGCGAGCGCGCGCAGCGCCGCGACGTCGCGATCGACCGCTGTCACCGCGCAGCCGCGCGCGCCGAACAGCTGCGCGTGACGTCCGCCGCCGGCGGCGACGTCGAGCACGCGCACACCGGCGGGCACGTGATCGGCCCAGGCGGCGATGGTTGCGTTCGGTTCGCGCATGCGTCGGGAGGGTAGCGTGCGTTGTCGAGCCCGTCAGGTGCCGGCACGCTGTAGGCTCCGTTGCATGTATCCACGCCCGACCGACGCGGAGCTGCCGGCCTTCCTGCGCGCCTACATGGACCACGTGCCCGACGGCGACGTGCTGGCCATGCTCGCCGAGCAGGGCCGCCACGTCGGCGCGGTGCTGGCGGCGTTGCCGGCCGAACGCGCCAGCCACCGCTACGCGGAGGGCAAGTGGTCGATCGCGCGCCTCATCCAGCACGTCATCGACGGCGAGCGGCTGTTCTGCTACCGCGCTTTGTGCATCGCCCGCGGCGACACGCAGTCGCTGCCGGGCTTCGACGAGAACGCTTACGCCGAGCACGACGGCAGCGACGCGCGCACGCTCGACAGTCTCTCCGCCGAGCACGCCGCGGTGCGGCGCGCGACGCTGACGCTGTTCGCCGGCTTCGACGCCGCTGCGCGCGAACGACGCGGCACCGCCAACAACCGGCCCGCGAGCGTTGCGGCGATGCCGTGGATCATCGCCGGCCACGAACGGCACCACCTGCGCATCCTGCAGCAGCGCTACGACGTCGCGCGTGCCGCCGAGATCGCGCCGGAGGCGCCGTTCGGTCGCCAGCTCTACGACGAGCTCCGCTCGGCCGGGCTGCTGTCGGTGCTGACGCAGCGCTTCGACTACGCGGCGATCCAGCGGCTCAAGGCCGCCGACCGCGACGGCGTGCTGGCGCTGTTCCCCAAGGCCGAGTTCGCGTTTCGCGAGCGGCTGCGTGACGAGAGCGCACGGCAGGTCGCCGCGGCGATGGTCGAGGCACGGCGGCAGGACGAACGGCACATGCTGTTCATGCTGTTCGCGATGCTGTGAGCCGGGCCGGCGTTACCGGATCGCGGTCGTCGGCTATCTGCGCCCGTCTCCGGGAGAAGCCCATGAAGTCCACGCTCCGCGCCGTCGTCCCTGGTCTGTCGTTCGCCACTGTCGTGTTGCTGTCATCGCCCGGAACGGCGAGCGCACAAGACGTGACGCTGACGCTGTCGGCGGCGACGCCGATGACCGTCGACTACACCGATGGGGTGCAGGTGGCGCAGGACGCAGTGCCGATCGGCCAGCTGCCAGATCCTGGCAACGTGCAGGCGGCGATCGCCGGTTCCGGCTTCGCCCGGGTCGGTTGGTACCGCTTCGTGCATCGCGGCTACGTCGAGCAGTTCCTCGAGGCCAACGCGAACGCCGGCGCCCAGGGTGTCGCCGCCTGCGGTCCGTTCGAGGTGCTCTATGAACTGAACGCGGCGAGTCCGCGTTCGGTCGACCTCCAGATCCAGCGCTACGACAGCATCAGCGCCGGGCAGCCCTGGTCGACGTTGTCGATCGACGTCGACGACGATGGCACCATCGATTACGTGCTGGGCGCCGGCATGGCCTTCACGCTCGCCGGCTTGCAGGTCGACGTCGGGCCGCGCGTGCTGCGCGTCATCATGGGGTCCACCGCGATTGGGCCCGGTCAGGCTGCGGTCGGCCTGATGGTCCGGGTCGTGCCCGACAACGACCTGGTCGTGTTGCCGGAGGCGCTGGGCTGTCCGTTCCCCGGCACGATGTTCCCGCCGGAGCCGGTGTTCGTCGATCAGGGCTTCGACCTGGAGTTCACGCCCGGACTGCTGGTGGTGGGGGCGGCAGTCGCGCCGACCGTGTGGACGCCCGCCTCGGTGTTGCCGTTCGCCTCGACGTGCCTCCTGCTGCCGTCGCCCGACATCGTGTTGTGGGTGCCGTCGGGCTTCCTGCACGTGCCGATCCCGGCTGCGCTGCGGCCGCTCGAACTGCACGTGCAGGCGGTGTGCCCTGGGCCGACAGGCTTCACGACCACCGACGCGTTCGTGATCCACGCGCAGTGATCCACGCGCAGTGAGCCACGCGCCGCGACCTCGGCGCGGTTGCGTGCTCGGTCATTCGCGCAGCGGCTGCAGGTCGCGCACCAGCGCCAGCACCTTGCTCTGGAACGGCCGCAGCAGCGGGTTGCTCGACAGCTTGATCGCCGATGCGATCAGCTCGACGGTGCGCTCGATGACCTTGCGGGTGCGTTCGCGGCCCTCGGTGCGGTCGTGGATCCAGTAGAGCACGATGCCCATGCTGTAGGTCCACAGCAGGTTGGGCAGCTCGGCGGCGAGCGCCTTGGGCACCTTGGTGCTGCTGCCGGCCAGCGCCTCGGCGAACAGCTGCTCGCCCTCGCGGCGGATGTCGTCGCCGGCCGGGTGGAACGGATTCAGCGGGCTCTCCGGATCCGCCGCGCTGCGGAACATCAGCGCACTGAACCGATGGTAGGGCTCGATCACCTCGAGCTTGGCCAGCATCACCGCGCGCAGTCGCCCGACCAGCGTGCGTTCGGCGGCGAGCAGCGGTCGCGCCGCCGCGACGTGCGCCTCGTGCACTTCGCGGTAGAACGCCTGCAGCAGCAGGTCCTTGCTGGCGAAGTAGTAGTAGGCGTTGCCGAGCGACACGCCGGCCGCCTCGGCGACCATGCGCATCGTCGTCGCGTCGTAGCCGTGCTCGCGGAACAGCTCGAGCGCGACTTCGACGATGCGTTCCTTGGTGCGTTCGCCCTTGCTGGCGGCCATGAGGCGAACGCTAGGCCGGGCCGCGCGTCGAGACAATGCAGCGGACGCGCTCACGCCGTCGTCGCGCGCCGCGTGCGCTTGGCGAGGCCGGTGACGATCGCGAACAGGTGCTCGGCCCACGGCCGCCACGCGTCGCGCGACAGCCACAGCGACCAGCCGCGGTAGTTGCGCAGGCCCCACAGCACCGTCAGCCACGCGTTGGTGCCGTGGTAGACGGCGCCGTCGCTGGCGGTCACCGTCAGCTTGTCGAGCAGCGCCTGCGGGCTGATCGGGCAGCCGGCGTCGCCGGCCGACTGTGCCGGCGCGCAGTGCACCGGCACGAACTTGGGCTGCCGTTCGATCCACGCGGCGATGCGGGTGCAGAGCCCGCACTGCCCGTCGAACCAGACCGTCAGCGTCAAGTCCTGGTCGTCGGCCATGGCATCACCCGTTGCCCGGCCGGTCGGGCGTCAGACGTTCGACCGCCGCCAGCGTGCCGCCCGGCTCCAGCATCGCGTCGGGTGCGACGGGCCGCGGCGCGCGCTGCAGCCGCTTGCTCGCCCGGATCCGGCTGAACACGTAGAGGTTGAAGAAGTGCATGCAGCCGAGCACGACCAGCACCAGGCCGACCTTGTGGCTGACCGCTTCGACGGCGCCGGTGGCGTCGTGCACGGCGTCGGCGAGCTTCAACGCCAGGCTGATGTAGCCGAAGTTGATCAGGTAGAAGCCGACCACCAGCAGGTGGTTGACGGAGTCGGCGAGGTCGCTGCGCTCGGCGAACACGTCGATCAGGAAGGCGCGGCCGTTCTTGTGCAGCGTGCGGGCGACCCAGACGGTCAGGCCGACGCTGAGCAGCACGTAGACGAGGTAGGCGAAGAGGGTCGGGCTCATGGCGATGCTCCGGGAAGAGTGGTTCTTGAACGTGTTCAAGAAAGGCGGCGGCGGGCCCGGATTTCAGGCATTCTTGAACGCGTTCAAGATGGGGCGGGGAGGCCTTCCGAGGTGGGTGGCGCTACTCTCCAGGAGTGACCTTCACACGCATCACGATCGATCCGCAGCAGATGGGGGGGGTGCCCTGCATCCGCGGCATGCGCATACCCGTCGCCACCGTCATCGGGATGCTGGCCGAGGGCATGACCGAGGAGCAGATCCTGGGGGCCTATCCCGACCTGGTCCCTGATGACCTGCGCGAAGCCCTTCGCTACGCCTCGGAGGCGGTGCGCGAGCGCGAGCTGCCGCTGCGACGGGCCGAGTGAGGTTCCTGATCGACAACGCGTTGTCGCCGCTGGTTTCGGCGGCCTTGTGCGATGCTGGGCACGATTCGGTGCACGTACGCGAGCTCGGGCTGCAAGCCGCCCCGGACGAAGTGGTGTTCGACAGGGCGGCAGCGGAGGATCGCGTAGTCGTCTCTGCGGACTCGGACTTCGGCACCCTGTTGGCGAAGCGTGTGGTCGCGGGACCGTCGGTCATCTTGTTCCGTCACGGGGCCGAGCGCCGCCCGGATCGGCAGTGCGCCGTTCTGCTGGCGAACCTCGGGAGCCTTGTCGAGAGCCTGCAGGCAGGATCCCTCGTCACGATCGAGCCGAGCCGGATCCGGATTCGCGCCCTGCCGCTCATCTGAGGCCGGGACCGACCCTCTCGCGCCGCCAGGCGCCTTGCCGCAAACCCCCGCAACCCCACCCTCGATCCGGTCCCGGCGGACCGCTAACCTCTTCGCCCCCATGACCCAGCCGAACAAGGTGCTCGCGACGTTCCAGGTGAACGGCGAGCCGCACGAGGTGGCGTTCCTGCCGCACAAGACCCTGCTGGAGGTGCTCCGCGAGGAGATGGACCTCACCGGCACCAAGCACGGCTGCGAGCTGGGCGAGTGCGGCACCTGCACGGTGCAGATCGACGGCACGCCGGTGCTCAGCTGCCTGGTGCTGGCGGTCGACGCGGTCGGCAAGGACGTGCAGACGGTCGAAGGTCTGGCGCAGGGCGCCGAGCTCAACCCGCTGCAGCACTGCATGGCGGACCTCGGCGCGGCGCAGTGCGGCTACTGCACGCCGGGTGTGTTGATGGCCGCGGACGCGCTGCTGCGCGACAACCCCAAGCCGACGCGCGACGAGATCAAGGAGGCCCTGGCGGGCAACCTCTGTCGCTGCACCGGCTACATCAAGATCTTCGAGGCGGTGGAGCTGGCCGCGGCGCGCATGCGCGGCGAGGACGCCCAGCCGAGCAAGGAGTCGATCTATGGTTCTTGACGACCCGAAGTCGGCGCCGGCGACCCGCGAGGACGCGCCCTGGCAGCACGACAAGAAGAAGGAAGACCTCAAGCACATCGGCAAGCCGATCCGCAAGGTCGACGCGCGCAGCAAGGTCGCCGGCCTGACGCGCTTCGCCGACGACCTGCGGCTGCCGCGCATGCTGCACATGAAGCTGCTGCGCAGCACCATGGCGCACGCCGAGATCGTGTCGATCGACACCTCGAAGGCCGCGGCGCTGCCGGGGGTGAAGGGCATCCTGACCGGCAAGGACATGCCGACGCCGTTCGGCATCCTGCCCGTCAGCCAGGACGAGCACGCGCTGTGCCCCGACAAGGTGCGCTTCGTCGGCGACCCGGTGGTGGCGATCGCCGCGACCGAGGAGGAGACGGCGTGGGACGCGTGCCGGCTGGTCGACGTGCAGTATCGCGAGCTGCAGACGGTCGGTTCGGTGCACGAGGCCGCCGGGACCAACGACCCGCGGCTGCACGACTACGGCGTGCGCGGCAACATCCACCGTCTCGAGAACCTCGAGTTCGGTGACCTCGCCGACGGTTTCAACCGCGCTGAGCACATCCGCGAGGACACCTTCTGGTTCGAGGGCAACACGCACCTGCCGATGGAGCAGCACGCGACGCTCGCGCACTTCGACCGCGACGGCAAGCTGACCGTCTGGTCGTCGACGCAGACGCCGCACTACCTCCATCGCGCCTTGGCGCGAGTCCTGGCGCCGCTGCCGGCGCACAAGATCCGCGTCATCGCCGTGCAGAACGGCGGCGGCTTCGGCGGCAAGTCGGACCCGTTCAACCACGAGATCTGCGCGGCCAAGATGTCCATGCTGACCGGTCGCCCGGTCAAGATCGCGCTGACCCGCGAAGAGGTGTTCTGGTGCCACCGCGGCCGCCACCCCGTGCTGATGCGCAGCAAGATCGGCGTCACCAAGACCGGCCGCATCACCGCGCTCGACTTCCACAGCTTCCTCGACGGCGGCGCCTACGGCTCGTACGGCACGGCCAGCACGTTCTATACGGGGGCGCTGCAGACGGTGACCTACGCGGTCGAGAACTACCACTTCCGCGGCGCGCGCTTCTTCACCAACAAGGCGCCGTGCGGGCCCAAGCGCGGCCACGGCACGCCGCAGCCGCGCTTCGCGCTCGAGGTGCAGCTCGACAAGATCGCCTGCGACCTCGGCCTCGACCCGGCGCAGATGCGGCTCGACAACCTCGCGCCGCGCGACTCGCTGACCGCCAACTTCCTGCGCATCGGCTCGATGGGCCTCGGCGCGTGCATCGAGAAGGTCGTCGAGGGCTCCGGCTGGAAGGAGCGTCGCGGCAAGCGTGAGGTGACCAAGGACGGTCGCATCCGCGGCCTCGGTCTCGCCTGCTCGAGCTACCTGTCCGGCGCCGGCCTGCCGATCTACTGGAACGGCCTGCCGCACTCCGGTGTGCAGCTGCAGCTCGACCGTTCGGGCCTGGTCACCGCGTTCTGCGGCAGCACCGACATCGGTCAAGGCAGCGACAGCATCCTCGGCTGGATCATCGGCGAGGTGCTCGGCATCGACCCGCTCGGCATCAAGGTCGTCACCGCCGACACCGACCTGACGCCGGTCGACCTCGGCAGCTACAGCTCGCGCGTGACGGTGATGACCGGCAACGCGGCGATGCAGGCCGCCGAGCGCGCGCGCGACCTGCTCGCCAAGGGCGTCGCCAAGAAGCTCGAGGTGCCGGCGTCGCGGCTGGTGTTCGCCGACGAACGCGTGTTCGACGCCGAGGACCCGCAAAAGGGCATGTCGTTCCAGGACGCGGTCATCTGCACCGAGGCGCAGTTCGGCACCATCGGCACCGTCGGCAGCTACACGCCGCCGAAGTCCGCCGCCAAGTTCCGCGGCGGCGGCGTCGGCCCGAGCCCGAGCTACAGCTACTCCGCCGCGGTGGTCGAGGTCGAGGTCGATCCGGAGACCGGCATCTACCGCGTGCCCAAGGTCTGGATGGCGCACGACATCGGCAGAGCTCTCAACGCCGCCGTGGCGATGGGCCAGATCGAGGGCTCGATCTACATGGGCCTCGGCGAAGCGATGATGGAGGAGATGGCGTATCGCGATCGCTCGCACAAGGGCAAGCGGGTGTTCGTGCACAAGATCCCGTCGCTGCTCGAGTACAAGAGCCCGAGCGCTTGCGAGATGCCGGAGTGCGTGACCTACGTCATCGAGGACCCGGACAAGAACGGTCCGTTCGGCGCCAAGGAGGTCGGCCAGGGGCCGCTGCTGCCGATGATGCCGGCGGTCGCCAACGCGATCTTCGACGCCGTCGGCGTACGCGTCGACGAGAACCCGGTGTCGTTCGAGAAGGTGTTCGCCGCGCTGCAGGCGCAGAAAGCCGGCAAGGAGGCGCGCTTCGGCCCGGCCAACGACGACACCGGCGTGCCGGTGGTCGACTTCGGCGAGCCGCTGCAGATCAAGACGCCGTGGCAGGGTGGTGACGGCACCGCCCACAACGATCCGCACCGCACCAAGAAGGCCGCCAAGTAGGAGCTCACGACGATGCTGCGTCTCCCCACGTTCTCCTACCACCGTCCGAAGAGCGCCGCCCTCGCCGTGCAGCTGAAGCAGCAGCACGGCCGCGAGGCGATGTTCGTCGCCGGCGGCACGGACCTCTACCCCAACATGAAGCGCCGCCAGCAGACGCCGACCCAGGTGATCTCGCTGCAGGACGTGCCCGAGCTGCATCAGCTCGAGGTGCTGCCGGACGGACGCCTGCAGATCGGCGCGATGGTCACGCTGAGCACGCTCGAGCACTACCCGACGCTCAAGCTGCACTACCCCGGCCTGCAGCACGCGATCCGCGAGATCTCGACGCCGCTGCTGCGCAACATGGGCACGCTCGGCGGCAACCTGCTGCTCGACACGCGCTGCACCTACTACGACCAGACGCACGAGTGGCGTGAGTCGATCGACTTCTGCATGAAGTCGAAGGCGGAGTCGATCTGCTGGGTCGCGCCGGGTTCGCCGCGCTGCTGGGCGGTGCAGTCGAGCGACTCGGTGCCGGTGGTCTGCGCGATGGAGGCCGAGGTCGAGCTCGCCGGTGCCGACGGCACGCGCACGCTGACCGCCGACGCGCTCTACAACGACGACGGCATCCAGTACCTGACCAAGAAGCCCGAGGAGCTGCTGACCCGGATCACGCTGCCGGCATCCGGCGGCTGGAAGGCCAGCTACCTCAAGCTGCGTCGCCGCGACACCTACGACTTCCCGGTGCTCGGGGTGGGCGCGTGCCTGTGGTTCGACGGCGACGGCGTCGTCACCAAGGCCAACATCCGCCTCGGCGGCGCTGGCTCCTACGCGATCCCGGCGACCCAAAGCGAGCAGCTGCTGGTCGGCAGCAAGCTGACCGACGAGTTGATCGCCGCGGCCGGCACCGCGGCGATGAAGCCGGCGCGCACGATGGACAACACCGACCTCGACGTCTACTGGCGCAAGAAGGTCGCGCCGGTGTTCGTCGCCCGCGCCATCGCGGCTTGCAAGTGAAGGCTGCGCGATGAGCGAGATGCGCTGGGGAGTCGTCGAGGCGCTGCTCGACTTCGTGCTGGTGCAGGAGCCCTGCACCCGCGACGAGTGGCCGGTGCTCGAGGGGCTGCTCGATCGGTTGGCGGTGGCGGTGCCGCGCGGCGCCGGGTTTCCGGTTTGCGCGGGGGAGATGCCCAAGCACGACCAGCAGGCGTGGCGTCAGATGATCTGCCAGCGCTTTCCAGACTTCGGGTTCTACTCGGAAGTGCCGCCGCTCGACGAGCAGGGGGACCCGATCACCGATTTGGAGGTGGTCCACATGGGCGACGCGATCGACGACCTGCTCGACATCGCGCTCGAGCTCGACCGCGCCTCGTGGTGCCGCCGCCACGGCGCGCCGCACGACGGCGAACGCTACCTGTCGTGGGCGTTCTCCACGCACTGGGGCGCGCACCTGCGCGGCCTGCAGGGCTACCTGCACCACCTCATCTACTGAAGGTCGCTCACCTCGTCCTTGCAAATCTCAAGTCTTCCTTGAGAATTGCAAGGATGCTCGGGCGAATGCTGGCTCCCCTCGTCGAGGCGCGGCTGCGCCAGCTTCCAGTAGTCGCCCTGCTCGGGCCGCGCCAGGTCGGCAAGACCACCTTGGCCCGCATGGTGGCTGACGCCCTCAGCAAGGCGTCGCTCTACCTCGACCTGGAACGGCCGAGCGATCGCGCCCGGCTCGACGACCCGGAGCTGTTCCTCGGCCGCCAGGCGCGCAAGCTGACCATCCTCGACGAGGCGCAGCGCTTCCCGGAGCTGTTCCCGGTGCTGCGCTCCCTGGTGGACGAGCGGATCCGCAACGGCGAGAAGACGGCGCACTTCCTGGTGCTGGGGTCGGCTTCGCGCGATCTGCTCCGACAGTCGTCCGAGAGCCTGGCTGGACGCATCAGCTACCTGGAACTCGCGCCGTTCGGCTTGGCGGAGCTCGAGCAACAACGGGGCAAGCCGGACATCGACCGGCTCTGGTTGCGCGGCGGCTTCCCCGACAGCTACCTCGCTCGTTCGGACGCCGACAGCGCTACCTGGCGCGAGCAGTTCTTGCGCACCTACGTCGAGCGCGATTTGCCGCAACTCGGTCTGCGCCTCTCGTCGGAGGTCCTGCGTCGGCTGTGGTCGATGCTCGCGCACGGGCAAGGAGCCCAGCTCAACGCCGCGCGCCTGGCGTCCGGCCTCGGCGTCTCCGGGACGACCGTGAAGCACCACCTCGACACCCTGACCGAACTGTTCATGGTCCGGCAGCTGCAGCCATGGTCCGGCAACAGTCAGAAGCGGCTGGTCAAGTCGCCCAAGGTCTACGTGCGCGACTCGGGCCTCGCGCATCAGCTTGTCGGCATTCCGGATCTCCACACGCTGCTCGGACACCCGCTCTGCGGCCCCTCCTGGGAGGGGTTCGTCATCGAGAACGTGCTCGCCTACCTGCCGTCGAATTGGCGGGCCAGCTACTACCGGACCAGCGCGCAGGCCGAGATCGATCTGGTGCTCGAGGGGCCGAAGAAGGTCTTCGCGATCGAGATCAAGCGCACGCTGTCGCCGGCTCTGAGCAAGGGCTTCCACAACGGCTTCGCCGACGTAGGGGCGACGCGGGGCTTCTGCGTGATGCCGGGCGGCGCGGCGTTTCCCTTGTCGCCCAAGGTCGAGGCGATGCCGTTGCGCGAGTTCCTGGGTGTGATGCGCGACCAGTTGGTCTGAGCTGCGCGTCGCTCAGCGTGCCCGCTCGCGCCACTTCGCGGCGTCGTCGGCGCGGCCGGTCGCCTCGTAGAGCTCGATCAGCGCCTTGACCGCGCGCTGCGCGTCGGCGTTGTCAGGGCCGTTGCTCGCCACCTGGAAGTCGTACCACGCGATCAGCAGCGGTTCGACCTCGTTCCAGCGTTGGGCCTTCTTCAGGAACAGGCCGAGCACGAAGCCGGTGGTTCGCGTGTAGAGGTGCTGTTCGCCGTGCGCGGCGACGCGCAGGTCGTAGGCTTCGCGCAGCAGCGCGATCGCGCCCGGCACGTCGTCGACGCGGTAGCGCAGCACGCCGAGGTCGTGCAGCAGCACGGTGACCTCCGACGCGTCGGGCGCGAACGTCTGCCGGCGGATCGCCAGCGCCTCGCGCAGCAGCGGTTCGGCGGCGGCGAAGTCCTTGGCGGCGCTGCGCAGCGCGCCGAGCCTCGCCAGCGTGTCGGCGATCGACGGGTGATCGGCCGGCAGCTCGCGGCGGTTGCGTTCCAGCACCTCGCGGAACAGTCCCTCCGCCTCGTCGTTGGCGCCGCCGGCCTTGCGCACCATCGCCAGGTTGTAGAGCGACTTGGTCACCGCCGGGTGTTGCTCGCCGAGCGTGCGGCGGCGGCCCTCGAGCACCGCCTCGGTCAGCGTCGTCGATTCGTCGAGGCGGCCCATCGCGAACAGCACGCCGCCGAGGTTCTCGCGGGTGATCAGCGTCGACGGGTGGTCGACGCCGAGCACGCGCTCCTCGAGCGCGAGGGTCTCCCGGCCGAGCCGTTCGGCGTCGTCGCGGCGGCCGAGTTCGTTGTAGAGCGCGGCCAGGTTGCTCATCGCCAGCAGCGTGTCGGGATGTTCGTCGCCGTGCACCCGCCGCTGCGCCGCCAGCAGCGCTTCGCGCTGCGGCAGAGCCTCTGCGGGCCGGCCGGCGTTGAGCAGCGCCGCGCACAGGTTGCCGAGCGCGTCGAGCGTCCACGGGTGATCGGCGCCGAGGCGGGGTCGCAGCAGCCCGACGGCGCGTTCGAGGTCGGTCAGCGCCGCGGCGTGGTTCGCCAGCAGCGAGCGCACGTTCCCGAGCGACGTCAGCGCCCGCGCGCAGTGCAGGTGGTCGTCGCCGTGCGTCGCCGCGCGCAGGCGCAGCACCTCGACCAGTTCGCGCTCGGCCTGTTCCAACTTGCCTTGCTGGATGTGCAGCAGCGCGAGCGAATTGCGGGCGTCGATGGTCAGCGGGTGGTGGATACCGCGCCCGCGCTCCTGTTGCGCGACCGCCTCGACGAGCAGCGCCTCTGCGGTGTCGAGCTCACCGAGCTCGGTCAGCAACTGGGCGAGGTTGGCGCGCGTCGTCACGGTGTTCTGTGCGTCGCGTCCCAGCGCCGACTCCTCGGCGGCGATCGTGCGTTCGTAGAGCTCGCGCGCCTCGGCGCGTCGCCCGCTGTGCTGCAGCAGCAGCGCCAGGTCGTTGTCGGCGCTGAGCACCGAGCGGTGTCGTTCGCCGAACATCGCCGCCGCAGCGGCTCGCGCGGCGCGGTAGGCCGCCTCGGCGGCGACGACGTCGCCGGCGTCGGAGCTGGCGCTGGCGAGGCCGAGCCGCGCCTTCAGCACGCCCTCGGCGCCGTCGGGAAGGTCCTCGCCGAGTTCGATCGCACGCTCGAAGTGGCGGCGCGCGGCGGCCGGATCGCCGAGTCTGCTGAAGCTGTTGCCGATCGTGAGGTGCAGTGCCGCCTCGACCTCCGGTTGATCGTCGAAGCTCCAGTCGAGCTGCAGCGCCGCCTGGTCGAGCACCTCGCGAACGGTGACGTCGACGCCCATGTGCTCGGGCGCGACCGCGGCGAGCAGGTCGTCGTTGAGGAACGAGTTGACGGCCTCGGCGACGCGCTGTTGGCGCACCGCCTCGGCGGCGTTGGCCACCGCCACCTCTCGCTCGGCGTCGGCGCGCGTCGCCTCGCGGCGGGCCTGCTGCGCGAACATCAAGCTGGTGGCGAGGCCGCCGATCAGCAGCAGCACGGCCATCGACAGGCTCGCAGCGAGCGCCTTGTTGCGGCCGATCCACTTGCGCGCCTCGGCCCACGCGCCGGTCTCGAAGGCCGCGACCACGCGGTTCTCGAGGTAGGCGCGCAGGTCGTCGGCGAGCGCGAGCATGGTCGGGTAGCGCGCGTCGGGGTCGTGGGCCATCGCCTTGTCGGCGATCGCGATCAGCTCGGCCGGTGCCCCCGGCGCGAGGCGTGCGAGCGGCGTCGGCGGGCCGGCCAGCAGCTGGCGCAGCATCGCGTAGGCCGAGCCGTCGTCTTCGCGCTCGTAGGGGGCCTCGCCGGCGAGCAACCGGTAGAGCATGGCGCCGAGCGAGTAGACGTCGGCGCGGGCGTCGAGCTGGTCGATCAGGCCGCGTGCCTGTTCGGGCGACATGTAGGCGGGCGTGCCGATGATGTCCCCGTCCATCGTGTAGAGGTGCGACGCGGAGTCGTGCGCGTGTTCGTGGCGGTCGGTGGCGACGCGTTCGCCGGGCTGCGCCGGCGGCGTCACGACGGGCTGCAGGCGCACGTCGTGGCGGTCGGCCTCGCCGAGCACCCGCGCGATGCCCCAATCCATCACGTAGACCTCGCCGAACGCGCCGACCATGACGTTGGCGGGTTTGAGGTCGCGGTGCAGGACCTTGCGGTCGTGGGCGAACGCCATCGCTTCGCAGACCCGCAGCAGGACCCCGACGGCGCGCGTCAGGTTCCAACCCTCCGTGCCGTCTGCGACCAGGGAGAAGATCTCCTCCAGGTCGCGGCCGCGCACGAGGCGCATGGTGAAGAACGCCCTGCCGTGCTCGTCGAGGCCGAGCTCGTGCACCGGCACGATGCCGGGGTGCTCGAGCTGGCCGGTGATCTGTGCCTCCTCGAGGAAGCGCGACAGGCGCCGTTCTTCGTCGGGCAGCGGTGTGGTGTCGTGGGCGATGTCGGCCGTGGTGCCCTGGCCGCGGTCGCCGAGCGCGACCTTCATCGCCATCGGGCGTCGCAGCGCCTCGTCCCAGACGCGCAGGATCGCGCCCATGCCGCCGCGGGCGATCTCACCTTCGTGGCGATAGGCGCTGCTGCCCTCGCGCCGCTGGCGCAAGCGACCGAGCAGCTCGGTCAGTGGGCGAGTCGTGGGATCGGGCGCGGGCTCCTCGATGGCCATGCCACGAGGATAGCGGCGCGCTCATCGATCCAGCCGTCGCCTTGCCCGCTGTTGCAGCTCCGGCGCGACCAGCGGGTGCGTGCTCAGCGCCGTCACCCGCGTCGTCGCGGCCGCGTCGAGTTCGGGAATGAACGCGCACCCGTCGGCCGCGGCTTCGTCCTCGCAGTCCCACAGCGCCTCGCGGAGCACCGCCGCCGCACCCGGCGCCTCGGGCATCATCGCCAGGGCGTGCACGGCGCGGCGGCGCGCGTGGGCGTAGCGAGCCTCGGCGGCGACCTGCACCAACAGCGGCGCCGAACGCGGGTCGCCCAGCCGGCCGAGCGCGTCGAGCTCGTGGATGACGTCCCAGCCGCCGTCGCGGGCGGCGTTCTCGGCGACGAACGTCTCGAGCGGCAGTCGATCGTCGCCGGTGGCGAACTCGGCCAGCACGGCGCCGACCACGGTCTCGAAGTAGCCGCCGCGACCGCGCCACTGACGCGCCAGCTGCAGGGCGCGGATCGGGGGCAGCTGCTGCACGTAGTGGCTCAACGCCGCGCGGCGCATGCGGTCGAAGCCCGACATTCGCGGCGCGTGGCCCTGCAGTTCGTCGGGCAGCGAGAACAGCTCCTCGGCGCGATCCAGCAGCCGCTCGTCGCCGAGCGCGCCGAGTACGCGCGCCGCCAGGCGGACCTTGCCGAACACGACGTCGTGATGCACGACCGCAGCCAGCGCGGTGCGCAGCGGCTCGCTGTCGCGGCGGCGCAGCGCGGCGAACAGCGCGTGCATCTGCTCGTGGCGCACGTCGCGGCCGAGGTCGAGCAGCGTCTCGAGATCGAGCGCGTCGTAGTCGGTGACCGGCGAGCGCAGCGCCCGGCGCGGCTCGGCGCAGCGCGCTTCTTCGAGGGCGAGGCGCAGCCACGTGGCCGCCGCGCGCGGCGGCAACTCGACGCGCGTCGCCCACTCGCGGCTCCACAACGCCGAAGTGACGCCGGCGATCGCGCCCTCGGCCGTGCCCGCGGCGGCGAGCCAGGCGCGGGTGGGGGCGTGACCCAGCCGCCACGCACCGGCGAGCACCTCGTAGGCGAGGCCGCCGTCGTCGTCCAGCGCCGACGTCAGCGGCTGCAGCGGCACGTCGAGCGCCACCAGCAGTTCGGCGTAGTAGCGGGCGCGGTCTTCGAGCTGCGGATCGACGCTCGGGTCGTGCAGCACGCAGCGCAGCACGTCGTCGTGGGCTGCGGCGCCGGCGGCCAGCGCGGCGACGAATCCCGCGCCCCGCCCGCGCTGCAGCTGGCCGAGGCGGGTCGTGCTCGGGTCGATCGGATCGCTCGGTCGGTTCAACGGCGCGAGCGTAGCCATTGCGCCGGGGCCGTCACCCCCTCGCTTCACGGGCGCTTCACGGGGCGACCTGTCGGCGTCGGCTTCACGGGACGCTGGCGGCAGCTTCGACGGCGGCTCGCACGGTGCGTTCGTAGACGTCTACGGTGTCTTCGATCCGCGTGCCGTAGCCGCCGCCCATCACCGTGACGTGTGGCACCCCGAGCTGGCGCACCGCCTCGAACACCAGCTCGTCGCGCGCCGCGAGGCCGCGCTTGCTCAGCGCCAGCCGGCCGAGGCGGTCCCCGGCGAACGGATCGGCGCCGCTGAGGTAGAAGACGAGCTGCGGCGCGCTGCGCGCGATCGCCGCGGCGAGGCCGTCGCGGAGCCTTGCCAGGTACTCGTCGTCGCCGGTGCCGGTCGGCAGCGCGATGTCGAGGTCGCTGGTGGCCTTCTCGGCGGGGAAGTTGGCGTCGCCGTGCACCGAGAAGGTGAACACGCTCGGGTCGTCGGCGAACACCGCGGCGGTGCCATCACCCTGGTGCACGTCGGTGTCCACGATCAGCACCCGGCCGACGCCGAGTTCGGATTGCGCGATCCGGGCGGCGACCGCACAGTCGTTGTAGACGCAGTAGCCGGCGCCGCGGTCGGCGCGGGCATGGTGGGTGCCGCCGGCCAGGTAGGCCGCCGCGCCGTCGACGACGGCGGTGCGCGCCGCCGCGATCGTGCCGCCGCAGCTGCGCCGCGAGCGCTCGACCAGCTCCGGACTCCACGGGAAGCCGATGCGCTTCATGGCCGCCTCGCCGAGGGTTCCGGCGGCGAAGCCGGCGAGGTAGTCGTTGGTGTGCACGAGTCGCAGTTCGGCGTCGGTGGCCCGCGGCGCCAGCAGCAACTCGACCCCTGTGGACGCCGGCCACGTCAGCACCCGCTCGCGCAGCAGCCGGTACTTCGCCAGCGGGAAGCGGTGCTCGGGCGGCAGCGGGAAGGTGAACGGGTCGGAGTAGAAGACGCGCACTGCGGGCCGGGATGCTAGGCGGCGCTCCTGCCGGTGGCAGCGACCATTCCGCGGCGGTTGCCGATGCGCCGCGGATCCGGCGCCGTGCGCCGCGCGAGGCGATGCCCGCGATCGGGCATTATCTGGGATTGTGTTGGCCGATTCGGCCTGCCTGTCGCCTGCCGACCTGCCCCCCTGGAGCCCAACGATGACGCATCACCTGACCCGAATCGTGGCGGCCGCCCTGGTCGTCTCTCCCGCCTTCGCCCAGTGGGTGCAACAGACCCCGGCCAATCACCCGAGCGCGCGGCGCTCGAGCGCGATGGAGTTCGTGCCGCAGAACGGCGGGCTGATCCTGTTCGGTGGCCTGACGCCGGCCCTCAGCAACCAGACCTGGCTCTACGACGGGGCCGACTGGACGCTGCTGACGCCGCCGACGTCGCCGACGGGGCGCTTCGGCGCCGAGCTGATCTACGACCAGGCGCGCGGCGTCGCGGTGCTCTACGGTGGCCTCAACAGCCCGATCAGCATCCCGCCCCCGACCAGTGAGACGTGGGAGTGGGACGGCGCGACGTGGTCGCTGGCGGCGCCGGCTGCCAACCCGGGGCCGCGCTACCAGTACGGCGCCTGCTACGACGCGCTGCGCGGCAGGACCGTGCTCTTCGGCGGCTCGACGTCGCAGTTGCTGGGGTCGCAGACCAACCAGACCTGGGAATACGACGGCGTGACCTGGAGCCAGGTGACGACCGCCGGCAACCCGGGTGCGCTCGAGCGGCCGGCGATGTGCTTCCACTTCGGCATCGGCAAGGCGGTGCTGTTCGGTGGGGCCAATGGCGCAGGCATGACCGGCAACACCTGGCTCTACGACGGCTTCGCCGGTACGTGGACGCAGGTCGCGACGACGGGCGTGGTGCCTCCGGCGCGGAACGCCGCGCGCCTCGTCTACGACGCTGCCCACGACGTCTGCGTGCTGCACGGCGGTCAGGACGCGTCCGGGCCGTTGTCGGACACCTGGACCTTCGACGGTGTCGGTTGGCGAGAGCAGAGCGGCGCGGCGCCGGTGGCGCGTGATCACGCGATGGCGTTCCTGCCGACGACCAGCCAGACCGTGCGCTTCGGCGGCTTCGTCGCCGCGCCGAACACGCTGACGGACCAGACCTGGGAGTTCGGCGCCGCGACCTACGGCAGCGGCTGCCCCGGCAGCAACGGGACCCCGACCCTGAGCCCGGGCGGTGCGCTACAGCTCGGGCAGAGCTTCACCCTGGACATCGGCAACCTCGAGCCGAACTTCAACCTGGCGGTCGTCGTGCTGGGGCTGCAGAGGTTGCCGGGTCTCGACCTCGGGTTCCTGGGTATGTCCGGGTGTGTCGGCATCGCGTCGCCGGATCTCTTCTCGACCGTGACCGGCGCCGCGGGGCAGGCCTCCTGGACCTGGCCGAGCGTCGGCGGTCAGGTCGGCGTGTCGATCTACTGTCAGGCGCTGTGCCTCGACCCGGTGGCCAACGCGTTCGGCTTCACGGCCTCGAACGGCGTGTTCGCGACCGTGCGCAACTGACGGCTCGCCGCAGCCCCGTCGGTCACAGCGGGTTGCCGTCCTCGTCGAGTGCGCCGGTCTCGTTCGGCGTCGCGAGGATCGCCTGCAGGATCGTCGGGTCGGTGAAGAAGCCGGGGTAGTAGTAGCCGTTGGCGGCGAGCTGCGGGTGGAAGGCGCGGTAGTGGTTGCGGGAGCCCTTCATCAGGTTCTGCCAGACGGTGTCGATGTCGCGGTTGTCGGTGAAGTAGAGCGCGTGCTCGAGATCGACGATGTCGAGGTCTTCGATCAGCGCGCCGACCAGCAGCGCGTGCGACAGCGACACCTGCCCGAGCGTGGTGGCGAAGTCGTAGAGCAGCGTGAACAGCGGATCGGTGAACACGCCCACCTGATCGGAGACCACCGGATCCGGCAGTTGGTAGCGGTCCAGCGCGAACGCGACGAGGTCCATGTGGCTCTGCTCGGACTGCGCGATGTTCTGGAAGATCGGCACCTGCCAGCGCTGGAAGAGCGTCCGGTAGACGTCGCGGGCGAGCTTCTCCTCCTCGCGCATGTGCGTCAGGAGCCACTGCTCGTTGGTGTCGATCGTCTCGAGCGGCAGGGTCTGGATGTAGGCGATGACGGAGGCGTTGCCGCCGCCGCCGCCCGGGCCGCCCTGGGCTTGGAGTGGGAGCGCCAGAAGCGCGATGCCGAGGGTATGACGGACGAACCGGGTCGAACTGCTCATCGGATTCCTCTCTGGTCCTGCGGGTGAGGGGCAGAGGGGAGAGAGCAACGGTCATGCCGTCGTGGCCACCTGGGTGGTGGCTCCTCGCGGCCGCTTCGGCCTGCGCATTCTGCGTCATGTGCGCAAGTCGTGCGCATGCGGCCGTCACTGCCCGCCGTTGGATGCTCCGTATTCCTTGAGTCGATAGAGCAGCTTGCGGCGGCTGATGCCGAGGAGCCTTGCCGCCTCGCTCCGGTTGCCGTCGGTGCGCTCCAGCATCTCGACGATCGCGCGACGTTCGAGCTCGGCGAGTGACAGGGCCAGGTCGCTGCGCGGCTCCGGCGCCGGCGGCGCGGCTTGCAGCGCAGGCGGCAGGTTCTCCGGCAGAACGACCTCGCCGGCGGCGAGGATGGCGGCGCGCAACATCGCGTTCTGCAGCTCGCGCACGTTGCCGGGCCACGGGTAGGCGCGCAGCCGCGCGGCGGCCGCCGGGCTGAGGCGCTTGCGGCCCTCGCGCTGCAGGAACAGCTGCGCCAGCGGCAGCACGTCCTCCGAGCGTTCGCGCAGCGGCGGGATCTCCACGGTGATGACGGCGATGCGGTAGTAGAGGTCCTGTCGGAAGCGGCCGGCCTGCACCTCGGCGTCCAGGTCCCGGTTGGTCGCCGTGACCAGACGGAAGTCGATCTCGCGCTCCTCACGGCAGCCGAGCGGCGAGACGCGATGCGTCTCGAGCGCGCGGAGCAGCTTGGGTTGCAGCGCGATCGGGAGCTCGCCGATCTCGTCGAGGAACAGCGTGCCGCCGTCGGCGTCCTGCACGCGGCCGCGCTGGTCCGCGATGGCGCCGGTGAACGCGCCCTTCTGGTGGCCGAACAGCTCGCTCTCGACCAGCGATTCGGGGAGGGCCGCCATGTTGACCGCGACCAGCGGCCCGGCGTGGCGTGGGCTCCAGCGATGCAGCAGATCGGCGAACACCTCCTTGCCGGTGCCGGTCTCGCCGTGCAGCAGCACCGCCGCGTTGCTGGGAGCGATGCGCAGCAGGTCGCGACAGACGTCGATCGTCAGCGGCGCGGCGGCGACGACGCCTTCGGGTAGGTGTGGTAGTTCGCCTTCGGCGGCGCGGGTCACGCCGCAGTGGCGCGCCAGCAGCGCACGCAGGCTCTCGATGTCGATCGGCTTGCGCAGGTAGTCGACGGCGCCGAGCTTCATCGCCGCGACGGCTTCGTCCAGGTCGGCGTGTGCGGTGACGACGATGGTCGTCGGCGTCAGGCCGCGTTCGCGCATCGCCCGCAGCGTGCCGAGGCCGTCGAGGCCGGGCATGCGCATGTCGAGCAGCACGAGGCTCGGCATGCGCTCGGCGAGCATCTGCAGCGCGCGTTCCCCGTCCTCGGCGCAGGCTGCGTCGTAGCCGAGGTCGCCGAGCACGGCGCGGAGCATCTCGCGGTGGCTGCGGTCGTCGTCGACGACCAGCACGCTGCAGCCGGGGGGCGGGGTCATGCGGGCGCCTCCACCACGAAGCGCGAGCCGCGCGGCACGCGGCGTTCGTGCCGGAGCTCGAGGCCGTGATCGATGGCGACCCGGCGGGCGATGGCCAGGCCCAGCCCCGTGCCGCCGGCGCGACCGCTGACGTAGGGTTCGAAGAGGGTCGCCTCGAGCTCGTGGGGCACGCCGGGGCCGTCGTCCTCGACGCCCAGTCGCAGGTGCTCGCCGGTGCGCTCGCAGAAGATGGTCACCGTGCCTCCTGGACCGACCGCCTGGGCGGCGTTGAGCAGCAGGTTGGTCAGCAGCCGTCGCAATTGGTCCCGATCGGCGTCGATCGATGCATCGGTGCAGCGGACCGTGAGCCTGGCGCCGGCGCGCTCGACGTCCGGTTGCAGCAGCTCACGCAACTCGGCGAACAGCCCGGGCAGCGGCACCGGGGTGCGACGCAATCGAGCGGGGCGGCTGAGCAGCAGGAACTCGTCGAGGCGCGCGACGGTGCGGTCCGCCTCGTCGACGATCGCGCCGGCGGTGCGCTGGGCTTCGGCTGGTGGGAGGTGGCCCTCGGCGATGCGCTCGGCGAGACCGCGTACGACGCCGAGCGGGTTCTTGGTCTCGTGCACCAGGCCGGCGCCGAGCCGCCGCAGCGTCTCCAGGCCCTGCACGCGGGCGGCGCTGCCCGCCAGCTGCTCACGCAGCGCCTGGCGGTGGCCGCGTGCGACGAACGCGGCGGTGGCGATCGCGATGCCGACGGTCAGCGCGGTCGTGGTCACCAGCATGCGCTGCAGGTCCTCTCGCTGGCGCAGTGTCAGCTCGCCGTCGTCGACGACCACCACCAGCGACAGCGCTTCGTCGGGCACGGGCGTGAGGCCTCGTTCGCCGGCGCTGCGTCCGAGTGCGCGGCCGAGGGGACGCAGCGGCAAGAAGGCGTGTTCGAACCAGTGACGGGAGTCGCTGCGCTCGGGCAGGCGGCCGGCGAAGGCGAGCGGCTCGCGGTCCTCACGTTCGATCGCGATCCACTGCATGCCGAATCGTCGCAGCGCCTCGGCAAGCGCCTCGCCGGTCGCCGTCGGGTCATAGAGGCCTCCGCGGAACTCGCGCACGGCGACGCCCTCGACGGCGTTCCACAGCGCTTCGCCGTAGCGGCGGTGCTCGGCGAGGTGGCGCGCGTCGCGATCACGAAGGTCTGCGTATTGCCACGCCACGACCGCGGCGATCGCCGCCAACGCGATCAGTGGCGTCAGGAGCCGCGGGTGGAATCGCATTGCTGGCCACAGTCTACGCGGCGCCCGTGCCCGCGCCCGTTGTTCTGTCGGCGGGTGCCCGGCCCGTTGCCCCTGCCGTTGCCGCCGTCGCCGCCGGTGGCCGCGACGAGGTGGCGGCGATTTGCAGCCTGGATGTTCTCGAGCATCGGCACCAGGACCGTGTCCCTGCCCATCTGCAAGAGCCGGTCGTAGGCCCGGATCATGTCCGCTTCCAGCTCGGCGATGCGCTGCTCCGTGAGCTCGAGCGTGGTCGGCAGCGCGACCGAGCGGCCGGCGCTCGTCACCGGCTGCACGCCAGCGCTGCGCAGAGTCGCGGTCAGCGCGGCGATGTGGTGCTCCTCGGCGCGTTCGTGGTTGGTGAAGCGCGGCAGGCCGAAGCGCGCGGCCGCCGCGCGATAGACGTCGCGCGCGAGGAACTCGTCGGCGAGCGTGCCCTGCAGTTGCGTCACCATCGCATCGCTCAGCGCAGACTCGCGCGGCGTTCCCTGCGACTGTGTGCGGGCCGGCTGCCGGTCGCACGGCTCTGCGCACAGTTGCGGTTGTCGTCTTGCGCGCTGCTGCACCGGCCGCGCGTCGCACGACTGTCCGCCGCGACGACAGCTGCTGGATCCAGCCCCGACGCCGCACTGTGCCACGCCGATCCCGGCCGTAATCAGCGCGCCGAACAACATCCAGATCATCCTCGAACCAGTCTTCATGGCTTGCTCCTTGTCGGAGGCTGCCGGTCAAAACGCGTGCCGCGCCGCGCCTCCCGGGATGGCCACGGGCCGACCGTGCGCGCTTGCGCAGATGGTGCAGCGCGAGCTCCGCACTGCGCAGGAACTGCGCAGCCGCGGCCGCCCGTCGGCGGATCGAGCTTCCCTGGCTGTGCGGTGGCGTGGCGCGCGGCGGCGCGACATCATGCGGAGCATGTCACGCCCACCCCGAACCCTCGAGTCGGTCAAGAACCCGGCCGTGCAGCGCTTCCGTGACGCGGCGACCGGGGCCGGCGAGCTGATGCTCGCCGAGGGCGTGCGGCTGGTGCGCGAAGCGCTCGACGCCGGGCTGCAGGTGGTCGAGGCGGCGGTCTCGCCGCGGCTCGGTGACGACGACCTGCGCCAGCGGCTGCAGCAGACGGCGGGATCGTTCCTCGACTGCACCGACGCGGTCCTGCAGCGCATGAGCGCGCTGGAGTCGCCGCAGGGTGTTGCCGTGCTGCTGGCGCGTCCTGTCTACGCCGACGAGGACCTCCTGCGCGGCGACCTGTCGCCGCTCGTCGTGGTCGCCGCTGGGCTGCGCGATCCGGGCAACCTGGGGGCGGTGCTGCGCACGGCGGAGGCGGCCGGTGCGACCGGCTGCATCGCCCTGCGCGGCGGCGCCGATCCGTTCCGCGACAAGGCGGTGCGGGGCTCGATGGGGTCGGTGTTCCGGCTGCCGGTGCGACACGGCGTCGAGAGCGTCGAGGCGATCGAGTTCGCGCGGCGGCACCGGCTGCAGATCGTCGTCGCCGACGGCGGCGGACGGCGTGATCACACTGCCGTCGACCTGCGCCGGCCGTCGTTGTTGGTCGTCGGCGCCGAGGCGGCGGGGGTGCCCGCCGAGTGGCTGCGCGCCGCCGACGAGCACGTGCGTATCCCGCTCAAGGCGCCGGTCGAGAGCCTCAACGTGGCGGTCGCCGCGGGCGTCGTGCTGTTCGAGGCGCGGCGGCAGCGGCTGTGAGCCTGTTCGGCGATCCGGGCGCCGCGGACGACGGCGCCGTCGCCGGCGACGGCACGAAGGCGCCCCCTGCGCGGCCGTTGGCCGAGCGCATGCGGCCGCGCACGCTGGACGAGTATCTCGGCCAGGACGCGTTGGTCGGCGAAGGACGTGCGCTGCGCCAGGCGATCGAGCACGGCGTCGCGGGTTCGCTGCTGTTGTACGGGCCGCCGGGGGTCGGCAAGACGACGCTGGCGCTGTTGATCGCGCAGCACGCCGACCTGCACTTCCAGCCGTTCTCGGCGGTGTTGAGCGGCGTCGCGCAGGTTCGTGAGGCGGTCGCGGAGGCGGTCGCGCGGCGCGAACGCGAGCGGCGCGGGACCTTGTTGTTCGTCGACGAGATCCATCGCTTCAACAAGGCGCAGCAGGATGCGTTCCTGCCGCACGTCGAGCGCGGCGACATCGTGCTGGTCGGCGCGACCACCGAGAACCCGTCGTTCTCGATCAACGGTGCGCTGTTGTCGCGGTGTCGCGTGGTGCCGCTGCAACCGCTCGCCGACGAGCACGTCGAATCCTTGGTGCGCGCGGCGCTGGGAGACCGCGAGCGCGGCCTCGGTGTGCGCGGCCTGCGCATCGGCGCCGAAGCGGTGGCCCGCCTGGCGGCGCTGGCCGGCGGCGACGCCCGCCGCGCGCTGGTCTGTATCGACGCCTGCGCCGCCACTTGTCTCGACGGCGACGAGATCACCGCCGAAGCGATCGTCGAGGCGTTCCAGCACCGGGTGCTGCAGCACGACAAGGACGGTGACCTGCACTTCGACCTGCTGTCCGCCCTGCACAAGAGCTTGCGGAACTCGGACGTGCAGGCGGCGGTGTACTGGTTGGTCCGCGCGCTCGAGGCCGGCTGCGACCCGCGCCACGCGTCGCGGCGTCTGCTCGCGGTGGCAGCCGAGGACGTCGGCCTGGCCGACCCGATGGCGCTGCAGGTGGCGACCGTATGCGTGCAGGCGGTCCAGGTGCTCGGCATGCCCGAGGGACGCCTGCCGCTGGTAGAGGCCGCGGTCTATCTCGCGGCGGCGCCGAAGAGCAACGCCGTCGTGCGCGCGATCGAGGCGGCGACGGCGGCGGTGCGCAAGGGCGCACAGCACCCCGTGCCACTGCACCTGCGCAACACCGTGTCGGCGCTGGCGCGAGACCTCGGCCACGGCGCTGGCTACGTGTATGCGCACGACACGGCCGCCGGTGTCGCCGCGATGCAGTGCCTGCCGGACGGCCTGCAGGGCGCGCGGTTCTTCGTGCCGGGGGAGCGCGGCTTCGAGCAGCGCATCGCCGAACGCATGCGCGAGAACGACCAGCGGCGGCGCGGTGATGGCTGACGAGGTGTTGTTCGGCGTCGCCGGGTGGTCGTACCCGGACTGGCAGGGCATCGTCTACCCCAAGGGCTGCAAGGACACCTTGCGCGCGGTCGCCGAGCGCGTGCCGCTGATCGAGATCAACAGCACGTTCTACGCGACGCCATCGGCGAAGAACTGCAGCTCGTGGGTGCGCCGCACCGAGGACCTCGGCACGACCTTCACCGCCAAGTTGCCGAGTGAGTTCACGCACCTGCGACGGGTCGATGCCGCGCAGGCGGCGGCGACGCGTGAAGGCCTCGCACCGTTGGCCGAGAGCGGTCGTCTGGCCGGGCTGCTGGCGCAGTTCAACCATGAGCTGCAGGCCACATCGGGCGCCATCGAGCTGATCGCCCGGTTGGCAGAGGAGTTCGCGCCGACCGCCCCGCTGTTCGTCGAGGTCCGTCACCGGTCGTGGAATGCCGCGGCCGGGCTCGAGCGACTGGCAGCGCTCGGCGTCGGCGTGCTCGAGCTCGACTATCCGGGCATGATCGGCGGCTTCTCGCGCGACGTGACGGGGGTGCATGTCGGCGGAGTCGCCTACTTCCGGCTGCACGGCCGAAACCGCGCGTGGTTCCGCAGGGGAGCGGGGCGCGACGAGGTCTACGACTGGCGCTACTCCGACCCCGAGGTGCGCCAGCTGTGGAATCGGTTGCAGCGCATTCGCGAGACGGCCACCCGCACCTTGGTCGTCGCCAACAACCACTTCCACGGCAAGGCCATGGAGGTTGTCGAGCAGCTCCTGGCGCACTACCTCGGCGGTGGCGCGTCCGAGCCATCCCGGGCGTCGTCCGTGTCTCCCTGAGGCGACAACCGCGCGGTCGCGGGGAGCTGCGAGGGGCGGAAACGCCGCGCCCTCGCCACGTCGGCGGCGGCATGACGCTTGCTCCGGCCTGTTCGAGGAACCCTGCCATGCGCCTTTCCCAGCTCGCCGCCGTTCTCGTCCCCCTCGCGCTCATCGGCTGTGGCCGTCGCACCCACAGCAACCCGGCGGTCCGCGTCGAGTCGCCGCGCCTCGTGTCGATCCTGGTCGAGGTCTACGACCCGAACACCAACTTCGTCTGGCAGGATGCGTCGGTCCGGATCGTCGAGGCGGACCAGGAGTGGTCCGGCGACACGTGGGCAAGCCCCTATCAGGACTACTACCTGACCGATGCCAACGGCCGGGTGCTGCTCGACGAGTTCTTGCTGGCCGACGCCGCGGTCGGCTTCTACGAGGACCAGAACGGCGCGGCCGTGCTCTCCCCGGCGAGCAGCGAGGACGAGGCCACCGTCGTGATCGAGGTCTCGGGTGACGGCTTCCAATCGGTCTACGTGGAAGTCCCCCTGCGATGGTCGCAACCGGACGTGTTCGTCGAGGTGCCGTTCTACTGATCCGGGTGCCAGACGCAGGCCCGGGGCCGGTCGTGCAGGGCTTCAGGAGGGTCAAGTAGTCGCGCGCCCGGTGCCGATGACCGCCTCGCCGGCACGACCGCCATTGGAGAGGCGCACACTTGGACACGATTCTGCTCGTCAATGATTCGGCAACCCTGACCAAGGTGTTGTCGTCCCACTTCAAGTCAGCGGGCTATCGGGTCATCCCCGTCACCGGGGTGATGGAGGCCTACGAGGCCTACATCCGCAACGACGTCGACCTGATCCTGACCGACTTCGTGCTGCGCGATCGCGACGGGTTGGACGTCATCCAGACGTTCCGCTGCAAGAAGGCCCAGGGGGCGCTGCCCATCGTCGTCTTCACGGCGCTGGAGGACGAGGAGACCGCCAAGCGCTGCACCGACGCCGGTGCCAGCCTGGTCCTCTGCAAGAGCAACGGCACCGAGCGGCTCGTCGAGCGCATCGAGGCGCTGATCGACGAATACAAGTCGAAGATGCCGAGCGCCTCGCTCGACCAGGACATGGGGCGCTGCATCGTCAAGGCCACGGCGGACGTGTTCCGCACCATGATGAACCTGAAGATCTCGGCTGGCGAGCCGGTGGTCGAGAAGGCCAAGATCCGTTCGGCCGAGGTGATCGGCAGCATCGGTGTCGCCGGCTTCCTCAGCGGTTCCATCTCGCTGTTCATGCCGAAGTCGATCGCCAAGAAGGCGGTCGCAGCGATGCTGATGATGGAGCCCGACGAGCTCGCGGATGGCGATCTGGTCGACGCGATCGGCGAGCTGACCAACATGGTCGGCGGCGGCATCAAGACGGAGCTCTTCCAGAAGGCGCCGCTGTTCGACATCTCGGTGCCGAGCGTCTACGTCGGCGAGGACCTGCAGCGCCGCACGGTCTCCCAGGACCTCTGCTTCCTGGTGCCGTTCACGGTCGGCGAAGAGACCTTCTCGGTCGAGTTCCTGATGGTGACCAAGAAGGACGGCGGTACCGGAGTGCAGGCCTCGGTGGTCGACAGCATGCAGAAGGTCTGATCGGCCTTCCCGGCGGCGGGCGTCCGCGGCACACTCGCATGAGTGTCTCGCGACGCGATCGTCGATCCCGCCCTGCATCGGGCGCGCCGTCAACGTCTGCTCAACGCCCTCGGCGACGGCGTGCTGCTGCTCGCCACCGCGCGTGAGGCGGGGCGCAACGGCGACGTGCTGCACGAGTTCCGCCCCGGCTCGGACCTCCACTACCTGACTGGCTTTCCTGAACCGGACGCCGTCCTGGTGGCACGCCGCATCGATCTGCGCCGTCATCACGCGACGCTGTTCGTGCGGCAACGAGACCCCGAACGCGAGACCTGGGACGGCCCGCGTTTCGGCACGGAGGGGGCGGTGCGGAGGTTCGGCGTCGATCGGGCGGAGCCCGTGGCCGAGTTGTGGAAGCTCCTGCCGGAGCTGGCGCCGATCGGCGCGCCGTTGTTCCACGCTCTGGGGCGAGACCACGAGTTCGACCGGCGCCTGCTGGCGGCGTTCGGAGCGGTGGCGGACAAGCGGCGGCGGCGGGTCTGGCCCCGCCATCCGGCGATCGTGGATCCGCTGCCCGTGATGGCCTCCGAGCGGCTGGTGAAGGACCGCGCCGAGCTGGCCAGTCTGCGCGCCGCCGCGGCGGCGACGGTGGCCGGTCACGTCACGGCGATGCGGGCCGCTCGCCCGGGCATGTTCGAATACGAGGCGCAGGTGGCGCTGGAAGCGGAGTTCCGTCGCGCCGGCAGCCCCCGCAACGGTTACCCGTCGATCGTCGCCAGCGGTGGCAACGCCTGCGTGCTGCACTATCACGACAACGATCGGCGTATGGTCGCGGGTGACCTGCTGCTGATCGACGCCGGCGCCGAGGTCGACGGGCTGACGGCGGACGTCACCCGCACGTTCCCCGTCGACGGGCGATTCACCCCGGCGCAGGCGGCGGTCTACCGTGTAGTGCTGCGCGCGCAGCTCGCCGGCATCCGCGCCTGCAAGGTCGGCGCGCGCTGGGACAGTGCGCACCGCGCTTGCGTGCGCTCGTTGACGCGTGGTCTCGTCGAGCTGGGGGTGTTGAAGGGGGCTCCGCACGAGCTCGTCGCCGAGAACGCCTTCCGCCCGTTCTACATGCACGGGACCAGCCACTGGCTCGGCCGCGATGTGCACGATGTCGGAGCCTACGAGGACGCCGAAGGCAACCCGGAGAAGCTGCGCGCGGGCGCGGTGCTGACCGTCGAGCCTGGGCTCTACTTCACTGCCGGTGATCGTCGGGTGCCGAAGGCGCTGCGCGGCATCGGCGTGCGGATCGAGGACGACGTGCTGGTCACGGCGAAGGAGCCGGTCGTGCTCACGGCGGCGGCGCCGAAGTCGATCGCCGACATCGAGCGCGTGATGGCCGTGCGAAGCTGAAGACCGCGCCGGCTCACATGCCGGTGCCGCTGAGCACGACGCGCACCGTGTGCAGGATCAGCTTGAGGTCGAGCCACAGGGACCAGTTGTCGATGTAGTAGAGGTCCATCTCGACCCAGCGCTTGAACGACACGCGGTTGCGTCCGTAGACCTGCCACACGCACGTCAGACCTGGCTTGACGGAGATGCGGCGGCGCTGCCACCAGGTGTACTTGTCCACCTCGCTCGGGATCGGCGGGCGTGGGCCGACCAGGCTCATGTCGCCGAGCAGCACGTTGATCAGCTGCGGCAGCTCGTCGAGGCTGAACTTGCGCAGCACCCTGCCGACCTTGGTGATGCGGGGGTCGCTCGACATCTTGAAGGCGGGACCGTCCTGCAGGCTCGCCGCGCGCAGCAGCTCCTGCTGGGCGTGCGCACCGACGCGCATGGTGCGGAACTTCAGGCAGCTGAAGTGGCGTCCGGACTTGCCCACACGCGTTTGCCGGAAGAACACCGGGCCATGGCTGGTCAGCTTGACGGCGAGCGCGCAGGCGACGAATACCGGCAGCAGGGCGAGCAGGCCGGCGGCGGCGCCCGCGATGTCGATGCCGCGCTTGACGATGGTGGACAGCGAGCTGTCCGCGATCGGCTGCACGTTGAGGCCAGGGCGGTTCGCGCTCCAGGTCAGGCCGACGTGCATGTCGTCCACGTCGAGGAACGAAGGGAAGTACTGGGTCTGCAGGCCGAGGCGTTCGCTCGCGTTGATGGCGCGGTGGACCTCGCCGGTGAGCGCCTGGTCCGACGGGCTGACGCATGTGACGTCGATCTCGTTGAGCCGCAGGACCTCGGGCAGGTTGTCGATCGTGCCGAGCTGCGGCAGGTGCGGCATGCTCGATGGGTCCTCGTTCGTCAACGGCACGAAGCCGATGAACTCGAGCGCTTCGCGGGCCTCCTTGGTCGAGGTGAGCGCTCGGGCGCTGGGGCAGGCGCCGACGACGATCGTGCGCAGCCGATCGTGCACCAGGCCAGCGGTCGAGAACGACATGAGCACGCGGGCCAGCCCGAGCAGGCCGGCGCCGAGCAGCAGGACGAGCCAGATGCGCAGGTCGGTCGGCGCGACGACCGTGACCGCGAGCATGCCGGCCAGCCCCCACGTCGCTGCCCAGGCCTCGAGCGTGCGGCGCAGCGACAGGGCGAGATTGCGGCTGGGCGGAATGCTGTGGGCGCCGAGCCGGCGGGCGATCATCGACCAGACGACGCCGAACGTCCCGGCGACCGCGAGGATCGCGGCTGCGGTGATGATCATCCCGCCGTCGTGCCCCGACCACAGCCCGGCGACGCTGAGTGCGGCCAGGATGCAGAGCTGATCGACCACATGGGTGGCCAGTCGGCGAGACAGGGGGCGGATCATCGGAGGGGGCGAGTGACAGGGTGCGGTGCGTCTTCCGTCGCGCCGGAGCTATCGGCCAGCGGCCACGAGCTGCCAGACAACGGATGAAGCGTTTTTATGTGGCGAGCGCACCCGAGTTTTTCGATTCGCGGCGATACGGCACATGCGCTCGCGACGCCATCCGTCGACGGGCCCATGCCATGGGCTATCCGGAAACGCGGGCAGATGTGGCAGAACTTCTTCAGCTCTGCGTCAGGCTCGCCAGCTGTCGCGACACGGGCGCTCCGGGGACCAGCGTCAGGGAGCCGATCGCCGCCAGGGCCATGTTCCACTCGACGACGATCTGCTCGAAGTAGGTCACGGCAATGAAGTTCATGCAGTGCATGAACAGCGCTGTGCCGAGCGCCCAGCTGCACAGCAAGTAGGTGCGCCCCGCCTCCGGAACCCGCATGCTGCGCGACACTCCGGCGAAGGCGTACCAGACGATCGCCACGAATGCGGCGAGTCGCCAGACGCCGCCGCCGACGCCTTCCGAGACGAACTGGTTGGTGACGTCGTGCAGGCCCGGTCCCCAGTGACCGGTGCGCAGCGTGCCCACCAGCCACCACTCGTGGAAGAATGCGAAGAACTTGTCCACAAGGTGGAACCTGTGCCAGCCCGTGGAGCCCCCGACCACGTCCACGCGGGCGAGCAGGTGCCAGACGGGTTGCTTCATCATGATGAAGTGCAGCACCGCCAGCCACGAGAGGATCAGCCAGCGTAGCCACCGGAGTCCGCCCCGGATCAGGAAGGTCGCTCCCCCCGCGATGCCGAACAGCAGGGCCATGACCGGGGTGCTCGATGCGCACATGGCGACGATGAAGAGCGCGGCCCCGGAGGCCGCGACGACCATGCCCCAGCGCTGGCGCAGGAAACCGATCACGGCGTAGTAGGGGA
Source organism: Planctomycetota bacterium (assembly GCA_020638735.1). Taxonomy (GTDB): domain Bacteria; phylum Planctomycetota; class UBA1135; order UBA1135; family UBA2386. The sequence continues at coordinate 488,789 of JACKHZ010000010.1, forward strand.
TCAGGCACGCCCAGAAGCATCCGGCCAGGATCGCATGGGCGAACGCGCCCTGGCATCGGAGTCGGCCGTCCCGCACGTCGGTGATCGCGGGCACGCCGCCGAACATGGCGAACATGTTGCGCCCGGTGCGCTTCTCCACCAGGAAGAACACCGCCACCGCGAAGCTCGACACCGTGAACTGCAGCGCGATGGCGGCGAGGTCGCGGTGGCTCCGGATCACCAACCGGAAGAAGAAGTAGACCATCAGCGTGTCCACGGCGACGCCGACGCGATTGACGAAGATCGACAGCGTCCAGCCGAGCAGGGTGCCGGTGACGATCATCACCACCGCCCAGACCAGCATCGCCCGGTCGAGGTTGTTCCAGACCAGCGGCCGCAGGTCGCGGCGAAGGAACAGGCGCGACCAGACGACCATCATGAGCAGTCGCACGAAGGTGAAGTCCACCGTGGCGATGACCACCCGCTGTCCCGCCGGGATGAAGCACAGCAGCAGGATGATCGGCAGCGCGCACCAGCGCCTCGGGACCAGCATCGTCAAGGCCGCCAGCGCGGCGAGCGCCATCACGCCGACCGGGTGGATCTCGGTCGAGCCGCCGACCTCCGAGCCCGCCTGGACGGGCACGTCGTCTTGCCAGAGATGGCCGAGCACGCTTGGGACTGGTGTGGGGTGGGGGAAGGCGGCTCCGCCCCTGGTCGGGCTGCCGCTGTGGTCATCGACGTCGGGCCGTCAGTTCCTACAGCGCCGATGCCATGGCTGTCGAAGATCCCAGGACTGTCGGTGGGATTCCAGGCGACCGCAATGCTGGCGCCGGCCAGCCGCCCGACCTACCCTCCTGCCCCGTGGAAACGATGCCCCTGCAAGCGCGCCTCGGTCTGCTCCTGTCCGTGCTGTTGCTGGCGTCCTGCGCGGCGCCGCCGTTCGATGCCAAGGCGGTCGCGATCGAGTGGGCGGCCTACATGCAGCGAGACTACGTCGTGCGATCGGGCGACTCGCTCAGCGTGCACGTCGACCTCGGTGACGGCAGCGTGCAGTCCGGGGAACGCGACGACGCGCCGCGGTCGCTGAAGGTCTCGCCGACCGGCACCATCGACCTCGATCGCCTGCCCGGGCCGTTGCAGGTGGCCGGGAGGTCCGTCAGCGACGTCCGCACGCTCGTGCTCGAGGCGTACCGTCGCGAGTTCAACAGCGTGCGCGTGCTCGTGCAGCTCGCCGAGGCGGCCGTGCAGTCGGTCTATGTCTGCGGCGAGGTGCGCACCGCCGGCGCGATCCCGTACCACCCCGGCATGACGATGACCCAGGCCATCGCGCAGGCCGGCAGCTTCCAGATCACCGTCAAGTATTCCGACGTGCGCATCCTGCGCATCAACCCGGACGGCACCCAGCGGACCTTCCGCGTCAACATGGACCGCGTGTTGCTCGACGAGTGGCCGGACTTCCTGCTGCTCCCCGGCGACGTCGTCTACGCGCAGACCTCGGCGATCGCCGACATCGGCAACTGGATCGAGCTCTACATCCGCCGCATGCTGCCGTTCTCGATCGGTGGGCCGGCGCTCGGCACCGTGCGCTGATCCAGACGCCGATGGGCGAACGTTCCGACGCGCTGCGGGTGTGCATGGTGGTGCACGCCTACTACGAAGGCGACGCCCGTGTGCGGCGCTACGCCGAGTCACTCGCCGTGCTCGGCCACCGCGTCGAAGTGTTGGCGCTGCGTGCTCGCGACAAGCCGAAGCGCGAGCAGTTGCGCGGCGTCGAGGTTCATCGCCTGCCGCTGTCGCGCCGCCGCGGTGGCACGCTGCGCTATCTGTTCGAGTATCTGTGGTTCACGCTGTTGTGCGGCATCGTGCTGACGTGGCGATGCCGGCGTTACGACGTCGTGCACGTGCACAACATGCCCGACTTCCTGGTCTTCGCCGGCCTGCTGCCGCGCCTGCTCGGGCGCGCCGTGGTGCTCGACGTGCACGACCTGATGCCGGAGGTCTACTGCAGCAAGTTCAAGACCAGCGTGCGGCACCCGGGCATCTGGCCGATCCGCGTGCAGGAGTGGCTGTCGCATCGCTTCGCCAGCGCGTGCGTGTTCGCCACCGAGCGCTTCCGCAGCGAAGCGGTCGCGCGCGGCACCGTGCGAGAAGGCGACTCAATCGCCTGCATGAACGCCGCGGACACGACGCTGTTCGACGCGAAGCGGCACCCGTGGCGCGGCCCCGAGGACCCTGCGCGGTTCTCGCTGCTGTATCTCGGCACCGTCTCCCACCGCCACGGCGTCGACCAGTGCGTGCGCGTGTTGCCGCTCGCGGCTCAGCGCATCCCTGGCATCCGGTTGGTGATCCACTGCAAGCTGGCCGAGGCCGAGGGCAAGCCGCTGCAGGAGCTGAAGGACCTCGCGGCCGAACTCGGCGTCGCCGAGCGCGTCGAGATCGGGCCGCCGCTCCTGCTGCAGGACGTGCCGGCAGCGATGAGCCGTTCGTCGGTCGGCGTGTTCACGCCGCACCAGGACGTGCACATCGACATGGCGCTGTCGCTGAAGGTGCCGGAGTTCGTCGCCATGGGCGTGCCGGTCGTGGCCGTGCGCACGTCGATCATGCAGTCGCTCTTCCGCGACGACGAGGTGCTGCTGTTCGAGGACGGTGATCACCAGCGGTTCGCCGACCACCTCGTGCACCTGTTCGAGGACCCCGACGCGGGGCGCGCGATGGCCGAACGGGCCGGCCGATTCACCCGCGAGCGGTCGTGGGACAACGAGTTCGCCGGCTACGTGAGGCTGCTGGAGCGCCTGACGGGCCGCGCGGTCGGCGCGGCGCCCGCGGCCTCCTGATCTCGGCCGAGGCGGCGCGTCGCCGGCTGCGAACTGGGCCATCGTGCGGTTGGTCTCGGGCCGGCCCCGTGACTAGCATCGCGGCCCCATGAAGATCGCGTGCATCGGTGGCGGCCCGGCGTCGCTCTACTTCGCCATCCTGCTGAAGAAGCGGCTGCCGACGGCGGAGATCGACGTCTACGAGCAGAACCGGCCCGACGACACCTTCGGCTGGGGCGTGGTGTTCTCCGACGAGACGCTCGGCAAGTTCGAGGTCGCCGATCCGGAGAGCTACGCGAGGATCCGCGCCAGCTTCGCCTACTGGAGCGACATCGACACCTTCTACCGCGGCGCCAAGGTCACCAGCACCGGCCACGGCTTCTGCGGCCTCGCCCGCAAGCAGCTGCTGCTGATCCTGCACGAGCGTTGCCGCGAGTTCGGCATCCGTCTGCACTTCGAGCACGTCGTCACCGACCTCGACGCGGTGGTCGCCGGTCACGACCTGGTGGTCGCTGCCGACGGCGTCAACTCGCGCTTCCGTGAGCGCTACGCGGCGTCGTTCCAGCCGAGCCTCGACTGGCGCAAGTGCAAGTTCGCGTGGTTCGGTACCACCAAGAAGATGACGGCGTTCACGTTCGTCTTCCAGCCGACCGAGTGGGGGCTGTTCCAGGTGCACGCCTATCCGTTCGAGCAGGGACGCGGCACCTGGATCGTCGAGTGCCGCGAGGAGACGTGGAAGAAGGCCGGCCTCGACAAGCTCGACGAGCAACAGTCGGCGGCGTTCTGCAAGGAGCTGTTCGCCGAGCACCTCGCCGGCGAGGAGTTGCTGATCAACCGCTCGATCTGGCGCACCTTCCCGACCATCCGCTGCGGTTCGTGGCGCCACGAGAACGTCGTGCTGATGGGGGACGCGGCGCACACCGCGCACTTCTCGATCGGCTCGGGCACCAAGCTGGCGATGGAGGACTCGATCGCGCTCGCCGACGCGGTGATGCAGAATCGCGGCTCGGTGCCGTCGGCGATCGACGCCTACGAGAAGGCCCGCCGCCTCGACGTGCTCAAGGTGCAGCGCGCGGCGCAGACCAGCCTCGAGTGGTTCGAGAACAGCGCGCGCTACATCGAGCAGAGCCCCGAGCGCTTCGTCTTCAACCTGATGACGCGCAGCAAGCGCATCACCTTCGAGAACCTCGAGACGCGCGACCCGGCGCTGGTGAAGCGCGTGCAGGACGTGGTCTCGGCGGAGGCCGGCGTCGACGGCTCGCGGCCGCCGGCGTTCCTGCCGTTCACCGCGCGCGGCATGACGCTGCACAACCGCGTCGTGGTGTCGCCGATGTGCCAGTACTCGTCGCAGGACGGCATGCCCGGCGAATGGCACCTCGTGCACCTCGGCAGCCGCGCGGTCGGCGGCGCCGGCCTGGTGTTCACGGAGATGACCAACGTCGAACCCGTGGGCCGTATCTCGCCCGGTTGTGCCGGCATCTGGAACGACCAGCAGGAGGCGGGCTGGAAGCGCATCGTCGACTTCGTGCACGCCAACTCGCACGCCAGGATCGGCATGCAGATCGCTCACGCCGGCCGCAAGGGCTCGTGCAGCCGGCCGTGGGAGGGCGACGCGCCGCTCGCGCAAGGCGGCTGGCAGACGTTCGGGCCGTCGGCGGTGCCGTTCAAGCAGGGCTGGCCGGCTCCCAGGCAGATGGATCGCGCCGACATGGACCGCGTGCGGGACGCGTTCGTCGCCGCTGCGCAGCGCTGTCATCGTGCCGGGTTCGACACCATCGAGCTGCACATGGCGCACGGCTACCTGCTGTCGAGCTTCCTGTCGCCGCTCGCCAACGTGCGCGATGACGACTACGGCGGTTCGCTCGCGAACCGCGCCCGCTTCCCGCTCGAGGTGACCGAGGCGGTGCGCGCCGTCTGGCCGCAGGACAAGCCGCTGTTCGTGCGCATCTCGGCGACCGACTGGTTCGACGAGCAGCAGAAAGGCACCACGACCGACGAGTCGGTGCAGCTGGCGAAGTGGCTGAAGGAGCTCGGCGTCGACGTCATCGACGTCTCGACCGCCGGCAACGTGCCCGAGTCCAAGCCGCAGTACGGCCGCATGTACCAGGTGCCGTTCGCCGAGCGCATCCGCTTCGAGGCCGACGTGCCGGTGATGGCGGTCGGCAACATCCAGGGGCTCGACCACGCGCACACCATCGTCGCCGCCGGCCGCGCCGATCTGTGCGCGATCGCGCGCGGCTTCCTCGCCGATCCCTACATGGTGCAGCGCGAAGCGGTGGCGCGCGACGTCGTCAGCCATCCGTTCCCGCCGCAGTATCTGGCAGCGAAGAGCGTGCGCTGAACGCGATGGGGCCGCACCCGGCCCGTCCCCTCGCGGTCAGAACGAGTCGGCCAGGCGGTAGGCGTCGATCAGCTTGCGCTCGCCTTCCTTGCCGCCCTGCGACTTGCCGTGCTCCATGCCGACGATGCCGGTGAAGCCCTTCTTGTGGATGTGTGAGAACACGTTCCGGAAGTTGACCTCGCCGGTGAACGGCTCGTTGCGGCCGGGGTTGTCGCCGACCTGGAAGTAGCCGATCTCGTCCCACGCGCGGTCGATGTTGGGGATCAGGTTCCCCTCGGTCACCTGCTGGTGATACAGGTCGTCGAGGATCTTGCAGTGCTTGCTGCCGACGGCGCGGCAGATCGCGTAGCCCTGCGCGATCTTCGTCAGGTAGAGCGTCGGGTGGTCGCGGAAGTTGAGCGGCTCGAGCACCATCACCAGCTCGCTCTTGTTCTTCTCGATCAGGTCGCAGCAGCGCTTCAGCAGGTCCACGCAGTTGGCGAACTGGTAGCCCTCGTCCTGGCGCGGATCGATCGTGCCCGGCACGACCGTGCACCACTTCGCGTTGACGCGGCCGGCGACGGTCACCGCCTTCTCGAGGTCGGCGAGCACGCGGTCCTGGTGCTCCTGCCTGCCCGAGGTGAAGGTCGGCTGGCCGAAGTCACCGTGCGCGACGAACACGCCCATCGTCATGCCGCACTGCTCCATCTTGGCGGCGAGCTTGCGCTGCACGTCCTCGTCGCGGCCGGCCATGCCGTTGTCCTCCCAGGCGCGGAAGCCCTCGTCGGCGGCGAACTGCAGCTGGTCCTCGAGCTCCTTGGCGTGGTTCTGGAACATGCCGAAGTGCGGCGCGTACTGCAGCTGGAACGGCGCGGCCTTCGGCGCCGGCGGCGGCGCTGCTGGCTGCGGGTCCTGCGGGAGAAGCGGCACGCTCAGCGCGGCGGCGCCGGACATCAAGAAGCTGCGTCGGTCCATCTGGTTCTGGTCTCTGGTGGTGCGGACGGTTGGCTCACTTGCGGGTCGTCTCGAGCAGGCGGAAGAGCTCGCTGTCCGTGGACAGGATCATGCTGGTCCGCTTGCCGAGCACCACGCGGTAGGTGTCGAGCGTCTTCAGGAACGCGTAGAACTCGCGCGACTCCGGGCTCTGGTCGTAGGCCTCGGCGTAGATGCGGCTCGCTTCGGCGTCGGCGCCGCCCTGTAGCTCCTGCACGCGGAAGTAGGCCTCCGACTCGATCTTGCGCAGGTCGCGTTCGCGCTTGCCGTCGATGCGCGCGGCCTCGCCTTCGCCCTCGCTGCGGAAGCGCTGCGCGATCTGCTGGCGCTCGCTGATCATGCGCTGGTAGATGTTGTTGACCACCTGGCCGTTGTAGTTGACGCGCTTGAAGCGCACGTCGAGCAGCTCGATGCCCAGCGACTCCAACTTCGGCACGGCGGCGGCGAGCACGGCCTGCTGCAGCACGCGGCGCCCGCGCGTGGCCTCCTGCAGGGCGGCGGTGCCGGTGCCGTCGACCTGCGCCACCGGTGGCAGCCTGCGCGTCACGTCGCTGCGCACGACCTCGATCAGCTCGTGGCTGGCGACGGCCTGGCGCACCTCGCTGCCGATGATGTCCTCGAGGCGCGACTGCGCGCTGCGCTCGTCGCGCAGCGAGACGAAGAACTTGCCCGGATCGCCGATGCGCCACCGCGCGAAGGTGTCGACGACGATGTAGGTCTTGTCCTTCGTCGGCATCTCGGTCGGCTGCCCGTCGAACTCGAGCACGCGCTTCTCGAGGCGGTTGACCTCCTGCACGAACGGCGTCTTGAAGTGCAGGCCCGGTTCGGTCACGGGGTCGCCGACGGGGCGGCCGAACTGCGTCAGGATGACGATGTCGGTCTCGTGCACGGTGTAGAACGCGCCGCTCATCACCAGCAGCACGGCCAGCACGGCGATCCCGATCAGCACGCGCAGCGCCTTCACTTGACCACCTCCTTGCCGCCGCGCTGCACCATCGGCAGCAGCTGCGTCACCGAGTCGTCGACGATCCACGTCTCCGCCAGCGTCGGCAGCACGTCGGCCATCGTCTCCAGGTAGAGGCGTTGCCGGGTCACCTCGGGCGCCTTCAGGTACTCGGTGAGCACCGCCTGGAACGCCGCCGCGTCGCCGCGCGCCTCGTTGATGCGCTTCAGCTTGTAGCCCTCGGCCTCGCTGATCTTCTGCTCGGCTTCACCGGCTGCGCGCGGCACGACCTTGTTGTACTCGCCGTTGGCGACGTTGATCATGTTCTCGCGGTCCTGCTGCGCCTTGTTGACCTCGTTGAACGACGCCTGCACCGGCTGCGGCGGGTCGACGTTCTTGAGCTGCAGCTGGTCGATCTTGACACCCAGCTGGTAGTCGGTCGCGAGCTCGCGCAGGCGTTGCAGCGCGCGCTCCTCGATCTCCTGGCGGCCGATGGTGATGACCTCGTCGACCGTGCGGTCGCCGATCACCTCGCGCATCACCGCCTCGCTGAGGTCGCGCAGCGTCTGGCCGGGCGAGCGCACGTGGAACAGGAACAACTTCGGGTCGTCGATGCGGTACTGCACGACCCACTCGACCTGCGCCGCGTTGAGGTCGCCGGTCACCATGCTCTCCTCGAGGGCCTGCTCCCGCCGGTCCGCGACCTGGTCCTCGTTGGTGAAGTCCGGCGTGCCGAAGCCGAACTCGAGCTTCAGCAGGCGCTTGACCGGCACGACCTCGACCGTGTCGATGCCGAACGGCAGCTTGAAGTGCAGGCCCGACTCGGTGGTCGTCGAGTAGCGGCCGAAGCGCAGCACGACGCCCTGCGAGTCCGGCGGCACGGTGTAGTAGGTCGTCATCAGCAGGATGACGACGAGCACCGCGGGGATCGCCCAGATCAGGGCCTTGAGGCGATGGGCAGCGGGCACTCCGCCGACCGACAGCTGCAGGCGAGACATGGGCCGTGGTTGTACGCGGGCTGTCGGCCCCTGGCGAGCGCTTCTCGCGCTCGCCGGAGCAGCCGCTAGACTGCGGCCGTGTTCGCGTTCGGCAAGTTCGTCCTCCTCTCCGCCCCTCTGTGGATCCTGGCCGCGTGCGGCGGGGATTCGAACAAGAACGCGCCATCCTCCGCGGACGGTCCGGGCGGCGGCGAAGCGCACGGCGCGGCCGCGGCAGGAGCCGGCGCGCAGCAGGTCCAGCCCGGGCAGGGCGAGTTCGTCGCCTACCGCGAGACCCTCGTCGCGGACGGCCCCGGGTTCGACCTGGTGCCGATCGCCGGCGGCACGTTCCTGATGGGCAGCCCCGCGAGCGAGCCGGGCCGCAACGACGACGAGGGGCCGCAGGTCGAGGTCCGGCTCGAGCCGTTCTGGATGGCGTCCTGCGAGATCAGCTGGGACTGCTACGACGTGTGGAACACCGACGAGTCGCGCCCGCAGTCGAAGAAGCCCGACGGTGTGGCCCGCCCGACGCCGGCCTACATGGAGATGACGTTCGGCATGGGCCGCTTCGGCTACCCGGCGATCTGCATGTCGCACGTCGCGGCACGCCAGTACTGCAAGTGGCTCAGCGAGAAGACCGGTCACTTCTACCGGCTGCCGACCGAGGCCGAATGGGAGTATGCGTGTCGCGCCGGGACCGAGACCGCCTACTCGACCGGCGACGACCCGAAGCAGCTCGACCCCGTCGCGTGGTACGTCGACAACAGCGCGCGCTCGATCGACGGCGGGCCGCTGGAGCCGATGTACGCCAAGATCGGCACCAAGAAGCCCAACGCGTTCGGCCTGTTCGACATGCACGGCAACGTCGCCGAGTGGGTCGCCGACAACTACCTCGCCGACGCCTACGCGCCGGCGCACGGCGCGGCGCCCCGCGTCGCTCCCTACTTCGCGCCCGAGCGCGACAGCCGCGACCGCCCGAAGCGCTTCGGCCACGTCGTGCGCGGCGGCAGCTGGCGCGACCCCGCGCCGCTGTTGCGCTCGGCGGCGCGTCGCGCGTCGGAGCCGCAGTGGAACGAGCGCGACCCGCAGGTGCCGAAGAGCTGGTGGTACCTGACCGAGGGCCAGCACGTCGGCTTCCGCGTCGTGCGGCCGCTGCGCGAGCCGACCGCCGAGGAGCGGGCGCGCTTCGAGAACCCCTGATCGGACCCTGCCGCCGGCAGGGCCGTTGCACCGGCGACCCTTCTCCCCATCGAGCGTTGCCATGGATAGATCACCCGCCGTCGCCGTCCTCGCCGGTCTGCTGGGCTGTTCGCTGGGTGCGTTGGTGACGTTCGTCGCGCTGCGTGTCGGCGCCGCCGAAGAACTGCCGCCGCCGCCCGACGCCGCTCCTGCCGCGTCGTCGACGAGGTCGGACGCCGCGCCCGCGCCCGGTGCGCCCGTCGATCTGACACCGGTGCTGGCGCGCCTCGACGCGCTCGCCGCGCAGGTCGATCGGCTGCAGGAGGCGGTGGCCACGCTGCCGGCCGCCAGCGGCGCGCGCGTGCCAGTGGCGACGACCTCGACGGCGATCGTCGACGCCGACTCACTGCAGGCGGCGATGGACGAGCTCGAGCGGCGCCGTTTCGACGCGATGAGCTTCGCCGAGCTGCATGATCAGGCGCGGGTCGCGGCCAAGTCCGGCAACCTGCGCGAGGCCATCGAGTCCTGCGAACGGCTGGTCGAACGCGCCGAGACCCCGGAGCAGCGGGCCACCGCCCTGACCGAGCTGGCCATGATGCAGCGCGCGCAGAAGGGGCCCGAGGGCCTCGCCGAGGCCGAGCAGACGCTGCGGGGCGTCGTCGACGAGTTCGGCGCCGGCAGCGCGGCCGGGCGCGCTGCGGCCTATCAGCTGATCTGGAGCGTGCCGAAGGACGATCCGCAACGCGGCCTCGCCTACGCGCAGGCCTACGTCGCCGACCCGGGCCTGTCGCCGGACCAGCGCGTGCAGGGCCGCTGGGCGCTGGCGATCCAGCAGCACGCCGCGGGGGACGTCGTGGCAGCGCGCGCCGGCTTCGAGCGGCTGCTCGGCGAGCTCGGCGACCAGCCGCATTACGGCAAGCTCGTCGCCGACATCCGGCAGCGGCTCGGCGACCGGTAGGGCCAGCTCTCCCCGTCGACGTCGCCCTCGCGGCGAACGGCGGTCGCGACCTCCGCGCAGGGCGGGTGAACTTGCTCGCCGAACCCGCGCGACCCTTGGCCCGGCGTTGCCGCCCGCTACCGTGAGGGGCCCCTCTCCCCTCGACCCTCCGAGCAAGACCGACCGAGATGACGAAGCACGGCCACGGGCTTCCCCGCAAGCGCCCAGGACGTTCCGCCAAGGACGAAATCGCCTCCGAGCTGCCGGAGCTGGAGCCGCTCGAAGAGCTGCCGACGCTCGAGCCCGTCGACGAGCTGCCGACCCTCGAGCCGGTCGAGGACGACGGTCCGGTCAAGGCCTCGTGGAGCGCGAGCGACGACGCCGCGTTCGACACCGAGCTGGTGCTCGAGGTGCCTGACATGCCCAAGAAGGACGTCGCCGACGCCGTCGAAGGGCCGCTCCGTCGCATCGCCGCGGTCGCCCCGGTCCGCCACCGTCGCGTGCTGGTCCGCTTCGGCGGTGACGCGCTGATCGGCAGCGCGGTCAAGGACCTCGTTGCCAAGTGCCTCGAGGCGCACAAGCCGCTGCGCTGCGTGGTGCGGCGCGGCTTCGGCGACGAACAGGTGCTCGAGGGCGCCTTGCCGACGGTCGAGGTGTCGATCGAACAGCAGGACGGCGAGGTGCAGGTGCAGGTCGCCACCGCGGAGCTGGACGCTGCGGATCTGGCGATGGCGCTCGAGCCGCACCTCGGCGCGCTCGGCGAAGCCGCCGACGGCCGTCGCGTCGTGCTGCAGTTCCGCGGCGGGGCCAAGCCCGACGCGAAGCTGCGCGACGATCTCGCGGCCGACCTGCGCAAGGCCGGTGCCCGCCGCGTCGCGTTCGGCGCGCGCGTGCTGTTCGATCGCGACGTCGAGGACCGCGTCAAGGTCGCGCAGAGCGGCAACAAGGTCACCGTGACGATCTCGTTGACCGGCGACGACGCCGAGTGCATCGACGCGCTGTCGCTGGTGCTGCCGCCGCACACAGCGGCGATGGACGACCGCAACGTGCGCTTCCAGTTCGCCCGCGAATCGGCCGCGGTGCAGGCGTTCGCCGTCGACCTGGCGAAGAACGCCGGCGCCACGCTGATCGAGGTCGGCGGAGGCGACGACTTCGACATCGTGTGGCCGCAGCTGGTGACGGTGCACGACGGTCGCGAGGTGACGCTCAAGCTGACCGCCAACGGTCGTTCGCGCGCCGCGGTGCTGGCGGCGTTCGCGCGCGAGGCCGCGGAGCACCACGCAGAGACCCAGGGCAAGCACGTGGTCGTCGACTGGCCGCAGGGCTTCGCGGTCGACGCCGAGGTCGAACGGTGCCTCGACGCGGTGACCGGCGTGCTCGGCGCGAAGCGGCTGTGCTGCACGGTCGGCGGCGAGGATCGCGAACCGTTCGCGCCGGCGCCGCTCGCGGTGGCGCAGGACGGCGAACGCCACGTCGTGCGCGTCGACAGCGAGGCGGGCAAGCCGCGCGAGCTCAAGCGCGCGATCGATCGTCACCTGCCGCGGCACCTCGCGGCGCTGCGCGGGCAGGCCGTGAAGATCGACATCGCCGGCGAGGCGGCGATGTCGCGTTCGCTGGTGCGCGAGCTGTGCACGGCCGTCGCCGAGGCCGGGGCGATGCGCCTCGAGGTCGTCGAGGGCGGCAAGCTCGACGTGCTGCTGCCGCCGATGCTGACGGTGTCCGAGGGCGCCGGCGGCCTGCGCATCGCTGCGGTGCCGGACGGCCGCGACGCAGGTCAACAAGCGCTGGCGATCGCCCGCGAGCTCGAGGGTGTCGAGCTGGCGTTGGCCAACGTGACCGTCGCCGCCGGCGCTTGCGCCGACGCGCTGATCGCCGTGGCGATGGAGCGCGGCGCGGCCAAGGTCGTGCTCGACGGCGCCGCGCCGATGCAGCTGCACCCGCCGCTGTTCGAGTCCTTCGCCCGCGATGGCCGCACGTTGAAGGTCGTCGTCGAGCCGAGTGGTGACGCCGCGATGGATGCGCGCATGCTCGACCGCGAGCTGCCGGAGCGCGTCAAGGCGTTGACCAAGCTGACCGGCGCCGCTGTCGAAGTGACCTGGCCCGGTGCCGCGTGGAGCTCGAGCGAGCAGGGCACGCCGCTGGCGAAGTTGATCGCCGCGCTGCGCGACAAGCAGCCGACCACGATCGAGCTCGATGCCGGTCAAGGGGCCGTGCAGGTCCATCCCGAGCCGAAGCCCGAGCCCGCGTCGTCGCCGGCTGCGCCGTCGCCGGCTGCGTCGTCGCCGGCTGCGCCGACGACCGCCGCTGCCGGCCCGGCGGCACCGCCGCCGCTGCCGGTCGCCCCGCGCGCGCCCGGCGATGCGCTGGTCACGCTGCTCGGCCGCCGTGACGAGGCGATCCCGCCGATGGTGCTGCTCGGCGTCGCCGACGGGGACGACGCAGGGCACTTGCAGGCGGTGTCCGCCGAGCTGCAGGCGCACCTGCCGCGCTTGCGCGGCCGGGCCGTGCTGCTGATTCCGCAGGCTGGGGGCGCGGACGTACCGGTGCGCAAGCCGACTCCGCTGGTGCAGTTGCTCGGCCAGGTCGTGCCGACCGGCGCGGCCGCGACGCTGGTCTTCCGCGGCCCGGACGCGCAGGGGCGGCCGCACTTCCAGGTGTTGCACTCGACGCTGCGCGCGCTGCCGGTCGGCGCGGTGTTCGGCGACCCGCGCGCCGCGCGCTGACCGCGCGGGTCGCGTCGCCGATACGCCGTGGCGCACTCGCCTTGGGCGTATTGACGGTGTCCGGCCGCCACCGGATGGTCGAGAACGCACCGGGTCAGGGCGCCGCCGAATCGGGTGGGCGTTCGTTTCTCCTGGTCTTGCCGCTGTCGGAGTCATCATGCTCATCGCGCCTCTCCTCCGTTCCGGACTCGCCGCCGCGGCATTCGCCGCCACCACCGCAGCGCAGTCCTTCCCTTCTGCGGATCTCTACCTCTTCAGTCCGGCGCTGACCGGCATCGGCTCTGGCAGCGGCGGGCTGTTGCGCGTCGAGATGGCGACCGGCACCGGCACGTTGCTACGCAACTTCCAGACGACGCCGCAGTCCCAGGACGCGCTGGCCTTCGATCCGTACCGCAACGCGCTGGTGTTCATGGCCGGTATCGCGCCGCTGCCGAACATCCTGCTGTGGCAGTGTGACGGCTCGGGCCGGACGCAGAGCCTCGGCTACCCGAACCGCTCGTTCGCGGCGTTCGCGCCGACGGGGAACGGCCGCATCTACCTCGCCGACCGCGCGGAGAGCCCAGCGGGTCGCATCCACTATCTCGACGCAGCCAACCAGTACCAGACGCTGATGGACGCCGCAGGTGCGGTGCCGTTCGAGTTCTTCCCGGGACAGGCCACGCAGTACGCGGCCATGATCTACCACGCGTCGACCAACGCGCTGTTCGTGGCCCAACAGGCGGGATTGTCGCCGGCATGCGGTGGCACGACCGCCTCGACAGGCTTGATCGTGCGCAAGGTGCCGCTGTCGGTCGACGGCTCGCGGGCGATCGGTCCGGTCAGCTGTGTCGAGTTCGAGGTCAGCTCGAGCGGTGAAGTGCCGGTCGGCATCGACGCGCTGCCGGGCGGCGATCTGCTGGTGGTCGTGGACACCAACTCCAACGCGGCCGAGCCGCGCATGGTCCGCATCGACCCGGTGGCGATGACCGCGAGCACGTGGGCCAGCAACGGCTCGTACACCGGCGCGGCGGCGACCAACGCCGGCTGCTACTCGGGCAGCGCCGGCGCCGTCGTCGTGCTGGACACCTTCGCCGACGTGCTGCGCAGCTTCACGGCCGGGCAAGCCGGCCTCGGCACGGTGCTGCCGTCAAGCGTCCCCGTCTCGGCGGCGGGCGCGAGCGGCGAGGCCGCGACGCTCGCCGAATGGCGCGGCGCCGCCTGCGCCGGCTACCTGCAGAGCTACGGCGCCGGCCTCAACGGCAGCGGCAACATCGCCCCCGTGCTGGTCGGCAACGGCTGTCCGGTCCCGGGGGCGACGCTCGACCTGCACGTCTCGTCGGCGCTCGGCGGCGGCGTCGGGGTGCTCGGCTTCGGCGTGTTCCAGATCGCCGTGCCGCTGTTCGGCGGCACGCTGCTGACCACGCCCGACGTGATCACGACCATCCTGCTCGGTGGAACGCCGTTCGCGTCGGGGCAGGGCGCGGTGACGGTGCCGTTCGCGGTGCCAGCCGACCCGGCGGTGTCGGGGCTGCAGTTGTTCGCGCAGGGGGCGGTGCTCGACCCGGGCGCGATCCAGGGAGTCTCTCTGACGTCGGGGCTGCAGATCGTGATCGGCTGAGTCGGCGCGGATTTCGTGCACCCCCGGCCCCGCCTCGGGGAATCGTAGTGCCGTGATCGTCCCCCGCGCCGAACCGGACCGCTCCCCGCCCCAAGGCGCGGGCGAGGCCGTCTCCGCGCTCGACCGGCACCGGCCGGCGCTGCTGCGCTACGTGCGCGTGCTCGGCGCCGACGCCGTCACCGCCGAAGACCTCGTGCAGGAGGCGTTGGTCGTCGCGCTCGAACGCGGCGGCTTCGACGCCAGCAGCCCGGCGGGCGTGTTCGCGTTCTTGCGCGCGGCGGCGCGCAACCGCTGGCTGCACCACGCGCGACGGCGCGTGACTCGCCGCGAGGTCGAGCACGCGGACGAGGTCTGGGACCGGCACTGCGAAGACGATGGCGACGACTATCTGCTGGCGCTGCGTCGCTGCGTCGAGGCGCTGCCCGAGCAGAGCCGGCGTCTGTTGGCGGCGACCTACGGTGACGGCCTCGGCCGCGCCGACGTCGGTCGCGCGTTCGGCAAGAGCGAGCACGGCATCAAGAGCGCGCTGCGGCGGCTGCGCGCGCATCTTCACGACTGCATCGAACGGCGACGGAGGAGCGGAGCATGAGCGCGACGGACGAACGTGGACACGACGCCGCGCGCGAGCGGCTGCTGGACGTGGCGTTGGAGCAGGTGTTCGCCGACGGCGCGCTGCGCGCGGCGGGTGCGAAGCCGGCGCGGCGAGGGCGATGGTTGGCTGCGGCGGTCGTGTTGCTCGGGCTCGGCGTCGTCGTCGCCGTAGCGTGGCAGGCGCGTTCTGCCCCGGTGCGCGCGGCGATCGAGCCGCAGGAGCCGCGTCCGCTCGGCGAGGTGGTGCCGGTCAGCGTCAGCGATCTGCGGCATCTGACCGTCGAGACTTCCGACGCCGACAACGCGATGCTCTACGTCGACGAGATCGAGGGGCTCAGCGAGCTGCGCCGGCTGAGCAAGCTGCGGCGACTGGTGTTCGTGACGATGCCGACGTGGGGCAACAAGCCGCCTGAACGCAACCAGGACCCGACGGTGTTGGCGCCGCTGCGCGCGATGCGCGAGCTGGAGGAGCTGCGCCTGTGCGACGTGCTCGGCCTGTCTGCCGCGCACCTCGAACACTTGCGCGAACTGCCGGCGCTGCGCGAGCTCGGACTCGACGGGGAGATGCTCGACGCAGCCACGCGCGAAGTGCTGTTCGCCCTGCCACACGTCCGTTCGCTGACGTTGCGCGGCTTCGCGATCGACGCGGAGCTGCTCTCGGGCCTGCGCGCGATGCAGCTGACCGGACTCGAACTCGACGCCTGCCAGGGTTTCGACGGCGCGGCGTGGCGCGCGCTCGCCGAGCTGAAGACGCTGCGCTCGCTGCGCCTCACCAACCAGGACGGAATGAGCGACGACCGGCCCGAGCTGCCCATGGCCGCGTTCCTGGCGTTCCGGGAGCTGCCTGTGCTGACCGGGCTCGACCTCGACGAATGTGCGTTCGCCGGCGGCTTGCTGCAGGGGCTGCCCGTCGGTCTGCAGAAGCTGAACCTCGGCGACTACGTGATGACCGCCGACACGATCGCGACGCTGAAGCGCCTCGCCTCGCTGCGCGAGCTGCGGTTCCACCACAACGTGCTCGGGGAAGCGGCGATCGACCTGGTGACGTCGCTGCCGCTCGAACGTCTGATGCTGCGCAGCTGGAGCGATCAGGCCGTGGTCGCCGCGGTCTCGCGACACACGACCCTGCGCGAACTCTGGCTGCACTGTCGCGACGAGATCGACCTGGTGCCGCTGACCGGGGCGCCGTTGCTGCGCCGGGTGCACATGCTGGTCGCCGATGGGACCCTGGTGCCGGATGCGCCGGCGATGCTCGAGGCGTTCAAGAAGCGCGGCCTCGAGGTGACCTGGAGCGACTGGAACGACTGAAGGGAGGGACCCGCTGCGTGCCACGGCTTCGCCCCGCCACGCGAGCATCGGTCGCCCCAGTGCAGGGGCCGTCGATCCGGCCGCCACCGGCACCAATTGCTCGCATCGGCAATTCCGGGTCACGGCAGTGGTGGGGCCTGGGATTGCCTGATTGATGGCGATTCCTCGTTCCGTCCGAACTCTCTTCCTGGCACTGGCATGGGCCCTCGCCGGCCCCCTCGTTGCGCAAGTGGGCTATGTCGTCACGAGCTATCACGGCGTCAGCGATGCCGTGCACCAGACGAACATCACCAACCTGTCGGCGCTGGGCTACCGGCCGATCTCGCTGGCGGTCGCCGGTGGCCTCGCCAGCCCCAACTACTCGGCGGTGTGGTGGCAGTCGGCGGGGCCCAACTGGGTGACCGCGCACGGCATGACGGAGAGCCAGTACATCGCAGCGCGTCTCGGTTGGGTGCTGCAGGGCTATCGGCCGAAGTTGGTGACGGCGAGCGGCAGCGGCACCAACACGGTGTGGGCCGCGGTCTTCGTGCAGGATGGTGTCACCGCCTGGCACGACGTCAACATGTCGCTCGCGGCCTTCGAGAGCGATGCCCAGGCGAAGCGCAGCGCCGGCTACCGCCTGGTCAGCTGCGCGACCTACGGCTCGGCGTTGGCGCCGCGGTTCGCGCCGGTCTACGAGCTCGACGACAGCGTCGCCTGGGGCTGGGAAGCGGACGACAACAGCGTCGAGTTCGCCGAGCACATCGCCGCCCACAGCGACGGCGACAACCGGCCGGCGTTCTTCGGCATGCGCGAGACCTCGCGCTACTTCTCGATCTGGCACGACGACCGGGTGGGCGGTTGGGCGTTCGTCGGCGATCGCACCAGCGCCCAGTTCGCCAACGACAAGCTGGCGATGCAGGCCGCGGGGCTCTATCCGCTGAGCATCGCGGCCGGCGGCAGCGGTGCCAACGCGCGCTTCAGCGGCGTGTTCGTCGAGCGCTTCACGCCCTATCCCCGCGCCCTGACGCACTCCGGGCCCGCCAGCCTGCCGCTCGCGTCGTTCGACCAGATGATGGACAGCCTGGTGGTGGACAACCGCGTGCGCGCCGCGACGATCGCCGTGATCCGCAACGGCCGGCTGGTGCACACGCGTGGCTACGGCTACGCCGAGCAGGGTTACCCGCAGGCGACGCCGACCAGCCTGTTCCGCATCGGCAGTATCTCGAAGCCGCTGTGCGGCATGGTCGCTCACGACCTGATCGAGCATGGCGTCGGCGGCTTGACGCTGACTTCGAACATGGTGAACACGCTGGGCATCGTCACCAGCAACACCTACATCGCCAGCATCACGTTGCAGCAGCTGATGACGCACACGTCGGGGCTGGTCAACGCGTTCGACCAGGTCCAGGCGGCGACGTCGGCCAACCCGCCGAGCCCCCTGCCGCCGGACGAGTCGTTCATCGTGCGCCATGCCGTGACCGAGATGACGACGCCTGCCGGGCTGTGGAACTACAGCAACGCCGGCATCACCGCAGTCGGGCAGATGGTCGAGCAGGCGAGCGGCATGGACTATCCCGTCGCGCTGCAGAACCGTCTGCTCGCGCCGCTCGGCATCACCCGATTCGGTCGCCAGCAGGGGCCGAAGAACCAGCTGTTGCCGGGCGAGGTCAACTACCACCTGCGCCACCTGTACCTGCGCTCCGGCAACCTGTTCGCGGACTACCGCCTGTTGGCACCGCAGTACGCCGATCGCTTCTGGGACAGCGCCGGTGCCGGCGTGACGTCGGCCGTGGACCTCGCGCGCATCATCGCCGGTTGCTTCCAGATCGGCGCCGATTCGCCGGTGTTCGGCACCGCCCGACAGGCGGCGATCCTCAATCCCAACACGTTCTATGTGTTCAACGGCCAGGGCACCCAGGCGCGGACCACCGACGGCAGCTGGGGCTGGGGGCAGTATTCGTCCGGCGTCTACGTCTACGAGCACGACGGCGCGCAAGACGGGTTCAAGGCCTACTGCATGTTCCGCAGCGACGGCATCGGCGTCGTGACCCTGTTCAACAGCGACGGCACCGGCACGCTCGAAGCCGATGATCTCAAACCGGAGATCGAGAACGCGCTCGCCGCTGTGACCTCGTGGCCGACCGTCGACCTGTTTCCCAACTACGGGCTGCCGTCGTTCCCGCGCTCGCCGACGCTCGGCAGCCACCTGCCCAACACCGTGTCGAACCTCGGCACGACGCCGATCGTGTTCTTCGGCACCAACCTGGACCAGGTGACCGCGGTGCAGTTCGACAACGTGCAGCTCGTGCAGTCGCTGTCGACGGCCTGGTCGCACGGCTACATCGACCTCGTCAGCCCGACGGTGCTGCACGTCTACCCGCCGCAGGGCCTCGCGCCGGGCGTGCACACCGTGCGCGCCTTCTCGGCGGTGGGCGGCAGCAACACGGTCACGGTGCCGTTCCAGCTGGCGCCGGACTACGCGGTCGCGTCCCAGGACTACGTGATCGGCGGCGCGATGCCGTTCTCGGTGCTGGTGAGCAAGGGGCCGCTCAGCGACCTGTCGTGGGTCGCGCTCGGCTTCAGCGAGTCGACGCTGCCGTCGATCGCGCCCGGCATCGTCTCGCTCGGCATCGGCAACCAGTTCGCCGATCTGCTGACGACGGATCTGGTGGCGTTCGATGCGACGACCGGCATCGCGCGGTGGAACTTCCCGGGGTTGTCCGGATGGTCGCACGCCGACGTGCAGGCGATCGCCATCGACTTCCTGGCGCCGGCGCAGTTTCCGTTGATCACGTCCAACGTGTTCACCGTCGACCGGCTGTGACCGCCTCGGGCCGCCCTGGCAGCCCGTCTCGACTCACGCCGGGCTGAAGCCCTCGGGCAGCACCTTGCTGCGCACCTTCTTGGCCAGCTTCGACGCCTCGACCGCGTCCTCGAGCACCGACTCGAGCACGGCGATGTAGTCGAGGTAGCGCTTCTTGCCCTCGTCGCTGAGACGGCACAGCGTCTGCGGCCGGCGCCCGCGGTAGCCCTTGTGGATCTCGACGATGCCGGCCTCCTGCAGCACCGTCAGGTGCCGGGACAGGTTGCCGTCGGTCAGGTTGCACAGCGACTTGAGGTCGGTGAACAAGAGGCCGTCGGCGCGCGCCGCCAGCGACGTGACGATGCCGAGCCGCGCCTTCTCGTGCAGGACCCGGTCGAGGCCTTCGTAGGCGTAGCGACCTTCGTCGGGCAGGTTGTCGTTCATCGGTCGGTCTCCATGCCATCGTCGCCGATGGCGCTGGCGAAGCGGAACTCGGCGCGTTCGTGGTGCCACCACAGGATCGCGGCGAGCGCGAGCTGGCCCGCGGCGAACGGCAGGCCCATCGCCCACGGGTCGAGCGCGGCCTCGCCGAACCACAGGCATACGGTGCCGGTGGCGACGAAGCTGACGCCGACCAGGAACGCCGGCGCCGGCAGCAGTCGGTGCGCGGCGAGGTTGCCGAGGCCGAACAGCAGCTGCCACAGGCCCGGCAGCAGCCACAGCATGTGCGGGATGCGCGCGACGACGAACCACGTGACGATCGCGCCGACCACCAGGCTCGGCGCGAACTGCCGCACGGCCAGCCAGGCGTTGGCGACGCTGAGGTTCATCGGGCAGCGCAGCGTGCGGCGCGCGACCACCGCGCTGGCGAGCACGCCGCTGAGCAGTGCGGCGCTGCACCAGATCAGCAGGTAGCGACGCGGGTAGGACAGCGGCTCCTCGAGCAGGAACTGTTGCAGGATCGCGGCTGTGATCGCCAGCAGGCCGGAGACCGCGACCGGTACGGCGCGCAGGCTCTTCAGGTGTTCGGTCGCGGCCAGTTGGCTGCGGATCGTCGTGATCTGGTCGATCGCATCGCGGAGGTGCATGGACGGGTCCCGGGTGAGAGTGGCTTTGTGGTGGAAAGTATGCGGCATCGCAGGTGCTGGCAAGGGGGCCTTACCGAGCGCTTACCCGCAAGAGGCGAACTGGCGCGTCTGATGTCCCGAACAAGGAAGCACGCCCATGAGAACCCATACCCTCGCGCTCCTGACCTGCCTCGCCGGCCTTTCCGCCGTTGCGAACGGCTTGCCCGCGCAGATCGCGCCGTACCCGATCCGTCAGTCCGATCCGTTCGCACACCATTACCAGTGGGTGGTGCCCAGCCGCTCGGTGCTCGCCCCGGTCGGCGCCACGCCCGTGCGTATCGCCGCCGCCACGGCCAACGTCCGGATCCACGACCGCGCCGCGACCACGACCATCGAGTTCGAGGTGCACAACCCGGCCGGGACCCAGCAAGAAGCCGTGCTGCTGCTGCCGGTGCCGGACGGCGCCGCGGTGTCGCAGTTCGCGTTCGAGGGCGCCGCCGCCGAGCCGACTGCGCAGGTGCTGCCGCGTGACGAGGCGCGCAAGCTCTACGACCAGATCACGGCGCGGCTGAAGGACCCGGCGTTGCTCGAGTTCGCCGGCTACTCGTGCCTGCGCAGCAGCGTCTTCCCGGTGCCCGCCGGCGGGCGGCAGAAGATCCGCCTGACCTACGACCACGTGCTCGACATCGACGCCGACCGCGTCGACTACGTGCTGCCGCGCAGCGAGATGCTGAGCCTCGACGCGCCGTGGGCGATCACCGTCGAACTCGACGCGCGCGCGCCGATCGGCCTCTGCTACTCGCCGAGCCACGAACTGGAGACGACGAAGCGCGGTCCCGACAAGCTGCTGGTGCGCGTCAGCGAACAGGCGCGGCGCAACCCGGGCGCGTTCCGCCTCTGCTACACGACGGTGTCGACCACCGGCGCGCCGACCGCCGCGCTCTACGCCTACCCCGACCCGACCGTGGGCGGCGGCTACTTCCTGCTGATGGCGAGCGCGCCGAAGGTGGCGCGCAACGAAGCGCTGCGGCGCGAGGTGACGCTGGTGCTCGACCGCTCCGGCAGCATGGCCGGCCGCAAGCTCGAGCAGGCCAAGGCCGCCGCGCTGCAGATCCTCGAAGGGCTCGGCGACGGCGAAGGCATCCAGGTCATCGACTACGGCAACGACGTCGGCCGCGCGTTCGACCAGCCGATCGCCAAGGACGCGACGTCGATGCAGCGCGCGCGCGACTTCGTCGCCGCGATCCGCCCGCACGGCGGCACCAACCTGCACGACGCGCTGCTCGAGTCGCTGCGTGCGCCGGCGATGCCGGGCGCGCTGCCGCTGGTGCTGTTCCTCACCGATGGCTTGCCGACGGTCGGCCCGACCAGCGAACGCGACCTGTTCGCGTTGATCGAGAAGGGCAACCCGCACAAGCGCCGGGTGTTCTGCTTCGGCGTCGGCAACGACGTCAACGTGCCGCTGCTCGATCGCATCGCCGACGCGACGCGCGCGGTGACCACCTACGTGCTCCCCGAAGAGGACGTCGAGGTCAAGGTCGCGCGCACCTTCGCCCGCCTCGACCACCCGGTGCTGGCGTCGCCGGCGCTGACGGCGGTCGACGCGCAGCACCAGCGCGATGCCCGCATCGCCGAGGTGTTGCCGCGCGCGCTGCCGGACCTGTTCGCCGGCGACCAGCTGGTGGTGCTCGGTCAGTATCGCGGCGAGGAAGACCTGCGCTTCCGCCTCGAAGGGCAGACGCCCGACGGCCACAAGCAGTTCGAGTTCCGCCTGCCGGTGAGCACGGCGACGACCAGGCACGGCTTCGTGCCGCGGCTGTGGGCGAGCCGGCAGATCGGCTTCCTGGTCGACGAGCTGCGGCAGCGCGGCGGCGACCTCGGCGCGCCGTTCGGCCAGCCGCGCGTCGACCCGTTCGCCGACCCGCGGCTGCGCGAGCTGCGCGACGAGATCCTGCGGTTGTCGACGCGCTTCGGCGTGCTCGGCGAATACACGTCGTTCCTCGCCACCGAGGGCAGCCGCCTCGACGACTGGAAGGCGCTGACGACGGCGTGCCAGGACAACCTCGCCGGCCGCGCAGTCGCGACGCGCAGCGGCGCCGCCGCCGTCAACCAGGGCCAGAACCTCTGGTACCAGAAGCAGCAGGTGGCCGCCAACCCGCGCAACTTCTACCTCGACGCCGACAACAACATGGTCGAGCTGAGCCGCATCCAGCAGGTCTGCGACCGCGCGTTCTTCAAGCGCGGCGACCTGTGGGTCGACGGCAACAGCGTGCTGCGGCAGCAGCTGACGCCCGACCAGACGATCGTCTTCGGCACGCCGGCGTTCTTCGCCTTCGCGCACCAGCTCGAGCAGCAGGGGCGCAGCGGCGTGCTGGCGCTCGACGGGCAGATCCTGCTCGACCTCGACGGCAAGAACATCCTCGTCACCAGCCAGGTGACACCACCCGTACAGACCCCTTCGCAGCAGAAGCAGAACGACAAGGAGAACCGCTGATGTTCCGCACCCTCGCAACCGTTTCCGCATTCGTCGGCCTGTGCGCCGCGCAGGCGCCGATGCCGATCGTGCCGCCGCAGTTGAAGCCGTCCGCCGGAAAGGCGCCCGCCAACGCGAGCAAGCCGGCGGTCGCACCGATCGTCGCCGCCAATCCGTCGCGGGCGATCGACCTCGTCATCTGCCTCGACGTCAGCGGCAGCATGGACGGTCTGCTGAACGCCGCGCGGCAGAACCTGTGGGCGGTCGTCAACGAGATGGCGACGCTGCAGCCGGCGCCCGAGTTGCGCGTCGCGCTGCTGACCTACGGCTGCCCGCTCTACGGCGCCGAATCGGGCTTCGTCGCGATCCAGACGGGGCTGACCAACGACCTCGACACGGTGTCGCAGAAGCTGTTCGCGCTGAGCACCAACGGCGGCGACGAGTTCGTCGCGCGCGTCGTCAAGCGCGCGCTCGACGACCTCGAGTGGTCCAAGGACCCGCAGGCGCTGAAGCTGATCTTCGTCGCCGGCAACGAGCCCGCGACGCAGGACCCGATGCTCGACGCGATGGCGATGAGCAAGGCGGCGATCGAGCAGGAGATCATCGTCAACACGATCTTCTGCGGCGAGCAGAACAAGCCCGAGGCCGAGGGCTGGCGCAACGTGGCCAAGCTCGCCGACGGCAAGTTCGCGGCGATCGAGCAGGACACCGCGGTGGTCATCGAGACGCCGTTCGACAAGCAGCTCGGCGAGCTGAGCCTCGCGCTCAACACCACCTACATGCCGTACGGGCAGAATCGCACCGTATGGGCCGCCAACCAGGTCGCGCAGGACAACAACGCCAGTTCGCTGAACCTCGCGGCGTTCGCCGCGCGCTGCCAGACCAAGGCCAGCAGCCTCTACATCAATCCGGCCTTCGACCTGGTCGACGCCTGCAAGCAGGCCGAGTTCAAGCTCGCCGACGTCAAGAAGGAGGACCTCGCCGAAGAGCTGCGCGCGCTGAGCGTCGTGGACCTGCAGAAGCGCATCGACGAGATGGGCAAGAAGCGCGGTGAGCTGCAGAAGCAGGTCGCGGCGCTCGGCAAGCAGCGCGACGAGTTCGTCGAGGCCGAGCGCAAGAAGCTCGGTGAGGCCGGGGAGAAGGCGTTCGACAAGGTGATGCTCGACTCGGTGCGCACGCAGGCGGCGAGCCGCGGCTTCACCCGCAAGGTCGAAGAGGCGGCGCCGAAGGCCGAGGAGAAGGTGGAGGAGAAGCCGGTCGAGAAGCCGGCCGAGAAGCCGATCCACGAAGGCGGCCACGAGTAGACTGCGCCCCCGATCCCATGACCAAGACCGTGCTCGTCGTCGAGGACGATCCCGCGATCCGTCGCGGGCTCGTCGATACCCTGCAGTTCGCAGGCTACACGGTGATCGCCTGCGCCGACGGCGGCGAAGGCATGTCCGTGGCGCTGGCGGCGGCGCTCGACCTGGTGGTGCTCGACGTGATGCTGCCGGTGCACGACGGCTTCACCATCCTCGCCGAGGTGCGCAAGGCGCGGCCGCAGCTGCCGGTGATCCTGGTCACCGCGCGCGGCGCCGAGCAGGACCGCGTGCACGGGTTGACCAACGGCGCCGACGACTACGTGGTCAAGCCGTTCTCGTCGAAGGAGCTGCTGGCGCGCGTCGGCGCGGTGCTGCGGCGCAGCGCCGAGCGGCCGACCGACGTCGGTCACGTGATCGTGCGCGGCCGGGCCATCGACTTCGAGCGGCGCGAGGTCGAGCGGCCCGACCGTTCGCGCGTGCAGCTGTCCGAGCGCGAGTCCGAGTTGCTGCGCTACCTGGTCAAGAACCGCGGCCGGGCGATCGCTCGCGCCGAGCTGCTCGAACGCGTCTGGGGCCTGCCGACCGGCGGTGACTCGTCGACGCGCGCCGTCGACATGCACATCGTCAACCTGCGCGGCAAGCTCGCCGACCCGTCGGAGGCGCCGGAGGTGGTGCTGACGGTGCGCGGCAAGGGCTACATGATGGCGCCCGAGGAGCGCACGTGATCGGCCGCCGCCGACGCACGGCGTGGGGCTTCGTCGCGGTCGCCGCCGTGATGCTGGCGGTGCTCGGCTGGCTGACGGTCGCGCTGCTGCACCTCGACCTCGACGAACGCGAAGCGCGCCACCAGGCGGCGCTGCACGATCGGCTGCGGCTGGCGTTGTGGCGCATGGACAGCTGGTTGTCGCCGCAGCTCGCGCTCGAGGCGATGCGGCCGGCGAGCGACTACGCGCCGTTCCCGTCGGCGGACAACGCCTGGACCAACGGCTTCTCGAAGATCGAACCCAACCTGGTGCGCGTGCCGTCGCCGCTGCTGGGCGCCGAGTCACCGCTGTTTCCGTTGCACTTCGAGATCGGCCCGCAGGGCTTCTGCAGCCCGCAGGTGCCGACCGGCAACGAACGCGACTTCGCCGAGGGCAACGGCGTCGACTCGGGCGTGCTCGACCGCGCCGCGACGCGGCTGCGCGACGTGCAGCGCGTGATCGGCGACGGCTCGCTGGAGGCCAAGGTCGGCGCCGCCGAAGCGCAGCTGCTGACGATGGGCTGCAACCCGATCTCCGCTGCCGCGCCGGTGCAGACGCAGCAGAGCGTGCAAGAGCTGAGCAATCGGCAGATGGCGGTGCGCAACTTCGCGATGAGCCGCGACAACGTTCAGGCTGCCTACAATGGCCTGCTCCCGCGTTCCGTCGAGACGGTCGGCGCGCTGGTGCCGGCGTGGGTTGACGGCTCACCGGACTTGCTGGTCTACGTGCGGCGCGTGCACTCGGACGCCGGCGCGCGCCTGCAGGCGGTGCTGGTCGACTGGCCGCGCATGCAGCAGGAGATGCTGGCGCTCGCCGCCGACCTGTTCGACGACTGGGACGTGCAGCTGACGCGCTGCGATGCGCCTCAGCCGGCCGAGCAGCCGTCGATGCTGGCCTCGGTGCCGGCGCGGCTGGTGACCACCTACCGCGGCCCGGCCGTGCGTTCCCAGCTGCCGGTCTCGGCGATCCTGTGGACCACCTGGGGCGTGACGTTGCTCGGGCTCGGCGTGCTCGGCTTTACGCTGCGCGCGGCGATCGGCTTCGGCGAACGGCGCGCGCGCTTCGCCTCGGCGGTGACGCACGAGCTGCGCACGCCGCTGACGACGTTCCGCATGTACAGCGAGATGCTCGCCGAGGGCATCGTCACGGACCCGGCCGCGCAGCGCGACTACTTGCAGACGCTGCAGCGCGAGTCGGATCGCTTGTCGCGCGTCGTCGAGAACGTGCTGGCCTGGTCCCGGCTCGAGGAGGGCCGCTTCGCCGCCCGCCGCGAACGGGTCGCCGTGCGCGGCCTCGTCGAGCGCTTCGTGCCGGTGCTGCGGCAACGCCTCGCCGAAGTGGAGCTGGACCTCGAGGTGCGCATCGACGACGCCGCGCGCGACGCGGTGGTGGTCACCGACGAGGACGCGGTCGGGCAGATCCTGTTCAACCTGATCGACAACGCCGCCAAGTACGCGCGTGGTGCTGCGCAGCGCGAGGTGACGCTGACGCTGCGGCGAGGTCGCGGCGACGGCGACGTCGAGCTGGTCATCTGCGACCGCGGCCCCGGTGTGCCGAGCGAACATCGCGAACGCATCTTCGTGCCGTTCGACCGCGGCGCGGTGATGGCCAGCAGCAACGACGTGCCGGGCGTCGGCCTCGGCCTGCCGCTCGCGCGCGGGCTCGCGCGCGACCTCGGCGGCGATCTGCGGCTGTGCGACAACCCGGGCGGCGGGGCCTGCTTCGCGTTGTCGTTGTCGTCGGCCTAGATCTGGCCAACAGGTGGCAAGTATCTGCCTTTGCTATGCTTGCGGACGGGTCCGGAGGGTCGGACGGCCACGGGCGTTGCGCAAGTAGGACTTGTGTATAGGTCCAAATGATCCGATAAGTGGGCCTGTGAGTAAGTCCGAAAGTTCGGGCGATCGCGTGCTCGAGCGGATCGTCGCCGAGCAGCACGATCGCCCGCTCCCCGAGCTGGTGCAGCGCGAGGTCCGGCTCCCGGACATCACGGGCAAGGCGGATGCCCTGATCGGAATGAGGCGCAGTGGCAAGACCTACTGCCTGCTCGGGGCGATCGCGGAGCTGCTCGCGCAGGGCGTGGCGCGCTCGAGGATCCTCTACCTGAACCTCGAGGACGACCGTCTCGGCGCCGCCAATCTCGACACCCTCGATCGTGCGCTCGAGATCTTCTTCCGGCGAGATCCGGCGGCTCGCACCCAAGGCAGCTGGCTGTTCCTCGACGAGATCCAGGTGATCGATGGTTGGGAGCGATTCGCCCGGCGACTGCTCGACACCGAGAAGGTCCGGCTGTTCGTCACCGGATCCTCCGCACGCCAGCTGTCCACCGAGGTCGCTACTGCCTTCCGCGGGCGCAGCGTCACCGTCGAAGTGCTGCCCTTCGGACCGCGCGAGGCCGCGACGGCCGACGGCGTCGACTGGCAGGTCCAGGCGTGGCCTCCGGGCGCCGCGCAGCGATCGCGCTTGGACGCCTTCGTCGTCGACTACCTCCAGCACGGCGGCTTCCCGGCCGTGCGCTCGGCTGACCCGTACGACCGCGTCCAGATGCTGCAGGAGTATGTCGATCTGGTCGTTCTCCGCGACGTCGGAGAACGGCACTCGGCGACCAATCTGCACGCGCTGCGAAGCTTGGTGGAGGCGCTGTTCGCGGCCAACGCCAACGGCTTCAGCGTGAGTCGACTGCACGGGGCACTCACCAGTCAGGGGCTGGGTGTCGGCAAGGCAACCTTGCTCGCCTACCTCGGGCACCTGGTGGACGCCTACCTGTTCTTTCTCGTGCCGCTCCGCACGCGATCGGCTCGACAGCGCACCGTCAACCCGCGCAAGGTCTACGCGATCGACCCTGGGTTGGCCGCGGCGATGTACTCCGCAGGCGCCGTGAATCGCGGCGCACAGCTCGAGAACGCCGTCTATCTCGAGTTGCGCCGTCGCTTCGGTCGCCTTGCCGAGTCCGTCATCACTTGGGTCAAGACGCCTTCGGGTGCCGAGGTCGACTTCGCCGTCGACGATCCCGTTCGCGGCGGCCCTCCTCGCTTGATCCAGGTGTGTTCTGCCTTCGACGCGCCGTCGACGAGGCAGCGCGAGGTCGATGCACTGGCCGAAGCGATGCATTCGGTCGACGCCAGCACGGCAACGATCGTGACCTTGATGGACGAAGGCACCATCGAGGTCGATGCCGGCACGATCCGCGTCGTGCCGGCCCGTGAGTGGTTCTTTCGTGCCGAGTCATGGGACGAGGGCGAAGCGCGGACCTGAGGGCCGTCGTGCGGAGCGTTCTGACTCGGTAGGCCGGGCGCCGTTGGAGTCACCGCCGCTTCGTCGACGAATACCTAAAGCGGCGATGCATCGCCGCCGAAAGTATCGGCGGAGGAGATCACCGATGGCATCGCGCAAACTGGTGGCCGCATCGTCGGCGCCGATCCTGATGTCCGTGCTCGCGGCCGGCGAGAGCTATGGCTACGCGATCATCAGCCGCGTGCGCGCCGTGTCCGGCGGCGAACTGCAGTGGACCGAGGGCATGCTCTATCCGGTGCTGCATCGGCTCGAGCAGCAGGGCCTGGTCGAGGCGACGTGGCGCACCGCGGAGACCGGTCGGCAGCGGCGCTACTACCGGCTGACCAGCGCCGGCAAGAAGGCGCTCGCCGAGGAGCGCGCGGCGTGGGATCGCGTGCACGACACGCTGCAGGCGCTGACGCCGGAGGTGAGCCGTGCGTGATCACGAGGCCATGTTGGCCGCGTTCGCCGCGCAGCTCGCGCGTCGCGGCTTGGGCGAACACCAGATCGCGGAGCTGCTCGACCATCTGCACTGCAGCATCGAGCAGCGCATCGACGCCGGCGACTCGCCGGTGGTCGCGACGCGCGCGGCGATCGCCGCGGTCGGTGATGTCGCCGATGTAACCAGGGAATACCAGAAGGAGGGACTCATGCATCCGCTACAGAAGCTGCTCGGCATCGCGTTCGTGTTCTTGGTGTTCGTCGTCGCGCTCAACCTGCAGGGCGCCCACATGACGGTGCTCGTCTCCGAGGTCGCCGTGATCCCGTTGCTGATGATCACCGGCGTCACGCTCGGTGGCCTCGTCGCGTCCTTCGGCGTGCAGCGCACGGCCCGCATGTTCTCGGTATCGGTGCTCGGGCGTCGGGCGAGCCTCGACGAGGCGCCGCTACTGCTGCAGGTCTGCTTGCGCGGTCAGCGGTTGGCCTGGACCGGCTGCGTGCTCATGGTGACCACCAGCGCGATGCACATCTGCTCGGTGCTCGACAATCCGGCGATGATCGGCCCCGCTATCGCCTGGACGCTGATAGGCGTCGTCTACGCGGCGCTGATCGCCGACCTCGGCTTCGGCTCCGCCGAGCGCTGGATCACGCTGCAGGCGGCCTGAGCCTCTGCGCCGCACGGCGGTCGGGCTATGCTCGCGCCTCCTAAGGAGGTGACGATGCAACCCAGATTCTCCCTGTTCCCTGTGCTGCTGGCCGCGTCGTTCGCGTCAGCGCAGGAGGATGTGCCGAAGCCGCGCAATGCTCCGGCCGAGGTGTTCCGGGCCCAGGCCACCGCGCTCTCTCCGGAGCTCGGCAAGGCCGCAGCCAAGGCGCAGATGCACAACAAGAACGTGCTCGTGCTGTTCCCCGAGGAGGGGCAGGACCTCGCGGCGATGCTGAAGAAGGACCGCGCGCTGTCGCGACCGCTGCTCTACGAGGTCGAGATGGCATCGGTCTCCCGCGAGGCGGCAGCCAAGGCCGCGAAGTGCTGGGGCGTCGCTGGCGATCGTCCGGCGGCGGTCATGCTCGACAAGCGCGGCACGGTGCTCGAACGACTCGGCGCGGCCGACCTCGTGGTGGACGGCAAGGTGCCCGGCGCCGACCTGCTGAAGAAGCTCGAGCCGAAGTGGGCCACGCCGGTCGACGCCGAGCAGAAGCTGACCGCCGCGCTGGCCGAGGCGAAGAAGGCCGGCCGCAACGTCTTCATCCGCTTCGACGCGCCCTGGTGAGGCTGGTGCAAGGTGCTCGAGGAGTTCCTCGGGCGAGACGTGACGGCGCCGATCTACGCGAAGGGTTGGGTCGACCTGATGATCGACGTGGACCGCGACACCAACGGCAAGCAGGTCAACGAACGGCTGCAGAAGGGCCGCAAGGGCGGTCTGCCGTGGATGGTGATCCTCGACGCCGACGGCGAGGAGCTGGTGACCTCCAACGCCGAGCTCGAGGGCCACGAAGGCGCCAACATCGGCGGCCCGCGCGCCGACTGGGAGCAGGCGTGGTTCGTCGAGATGCTGCGGCGCAGCAAGGGTGCCAAGGTCACCGAGGCCGAGCTCGAGGTCGTCGCCGCGGACCTGGCCGAGTATTCGCAGCCGAAGCCGAAGTGACATCGCGGGCGCGTGCCGGGACGGCCCTCGTGGGCTCCCGGTCAGTGCGCCGCGAGCCGTCCTTTCGCAGCCCCTTGCATCGACGCCCGTGCCGAGCAATACTGAACCACATGGTTCAGCATGCAGAAGCACTGCTCGACACTTCGTTCGCGGCGCTCGCGGACACCACCCGTCGCGGTGTGCTGGATTCGCTCGGACACGCCGATGCCTCGATCACCGAGCTGGCGGAGAAGTTCGACATGACCTTGACGGGCATGAAGAAGCACGTGCGCGTGTTGGAGCAGGCAGGGTTCGTCGCGACGAGGAAGGTGGGGCGCGTACGCACCTGCCGGCTCGGCCCGCGCCGGCCCGACGCAGAGACGGCGTGGCTCGAGCGATACCGCCAGCTCTGGGCCGCGCGCTTCGACGAGCTGGACCAGATCCTGGAAGAGGCGAAGCAGCAGGAGATCGTCGATGGACGCAAGAAGAGAAGGTGAGGCCAACCCGATGAACAACCCCACGACCGCCCAACGCACTTCCGAGCGCGAGCTCGTCGTCGCCCGCACCTTCGACGCCCCGGCGCGGCTGGTGTTCGAGGCCTGGACGAAGCCCGAGCTGTTCCAGCGCTGGTGGGTGCCGAAGGGCGCGCCCATCGTGCTGGTGTCCTGCGAGCTCGACGTTCGTCCCGGCGGCCGGTACCGCCTCGAGTTCGCGCTGGTCGGCGACGACTCGCAGCGCATGGAGTTCTTCGGCAGGTACCTCGAGGTGGTGTCGCCTTCGCGCCTCGTCTGGACCAACGAAGAAGGCGACGGCGACGGCGCGATCACGACGGTGACCTTCACCGAGACGGCCGGGCGAACGCGGGTGGTGGTGCACGACCTCTATCCGACGAAGGCGGCGCTCGACGAGGCCATCGCCTCCGGCAGCACGGAGGGGATGCCGGCGCAGCTCGAGCAGTTGGCCGAGTTCCTCGCGACCTCCTGACGTGACCCCGGGCGCTCGCAGGCCAGAGGGCGCCGGGGGGGAAGGTGAGGCCGGCGAGACGCGTCCGAGCCAGGCCAGCACCGGTAGTCTCTCCCGCCTGGAGGAAGCCATGCCTCGATCCGTGCCCCCCGTCGTCCTGCTGCTCGCCATCGTGATCGTCGTCGCCGGCTGGCTGTTCTGGCTGCGGCCGGGTGGGGAGCCGGTGCCGAACGCGCCGACGCAGGGTGCGCCTTCGGTCGCGGAGACGGCGATCGATTCCTCCGAAGACGGGGGCGTTGCGGGCGACCCGTCCGTGGCGCCGGCGGTCGTCGAGCGCGAGCAGGTGCCCGCGACGACCGACGTCATCGCCGACGGCAAGGCCCTGGTGCGCATCACCGCGCGCGACGCCGAGGGACGTGCCCAACCCGACGTGATGGTGACCGCGCGACCGCAGCGCGGCTCGTACATCTTCTCGGTCGTCGGGCAGGGGCTGACCGACGAGCATGGTCGCATCGAGTTCGCCGACCTCGACCCGGGCAAGTTCTACCTGTCGTCGGATCGTCACGACCAGAAGGACGTCGAGATCGTGGCCGGCCTCAACGAGATCGACTTCGAGGTCAAGGCGGGCATCGAGGTCGTCGGCCGTGTGCTCGACCCCGACGGCGCCCCGGTCGCCAGGGCCGATGTGTGGATGCAGACGTCGAGTGTCGCGTGGGACGGCGCGCGCGTGCTCGGCGCGACCGGCGACGACGGCGCGTTCTCGCTGGCCAACGTCGCGCCCGACTGCTCGCTCGGCGCGTTCGCCGCCGGCTTCGGACCGTCGCCGCTGCTCGACCTCGAGGTCGTGGACCAGAGCGCGCCGCCGGCCAAGGTCGAGCTGCGCCTCGTGCGCGAGGGCGGCAACCTGACCGGGCTCGTCACCGACGGCCAGGGCGCGCCGATCCGCGGCGCCCAGGTGGCGGTCGGCGACCAGACGAAGCGCCCCGACTGGCAGCACAACCGCATCACCGAGGTCTGGGGCGTGCGCACCGTCGTGACCGACTGGAGCGGGCGCTACACGTTCGCCGGGGTTCCCGCCGGCAGCAACGTCGTCACCGCGCGCGCCAAGGGGTTCGGCATCCTTCGCAGCGAGGCGACGATCCGCTCCGGTGCCACGACGACGCTCGACCTCGGCCTGGCGAAGTGCGCGGTGGTGTTCGGCACGGTCACCGACAAGGACGGTGCGCCGGAGGTCGGCGCCCGCGTGCGCGTCTACGACCGCGAGCCCGGCACGCACTTCGTAGCCGGCGGCCAGATCGACTTCGACCTGCCGTTCGGCAACGTCGAGGCCATCGCCGACGAGAGCGGTCGCTACCGCGTCGAGGGCGTCACGCCCGGCACCGCGTGGCTGTTCGCGCAGCGGCGCACGAACGGCGGCTACGGCGGCGACTCGGTGGCGCTGCGGCGGGACACGCTCGAGATCGCGCCCGGCGCCGAAGTGCGCTGGGATCCGGTGATCGACGTCGGTCGCACGGTGGCCGGCGTCGTGCGCTACCGCGACGGCTTCCCGATCCCGCACCTGTTCATCACGCTGAAGGACGAACGCGGCGGCGCGGAGCAGACGATCAACAGCGACAAGCAGGGACGCTTCCGCTTCCTGTGCCTCGACGACTCGACCTACGAGGTGCGGGTGCAGCCGCCGTTCGACGCGCCGCGCGACAACACGGCGCCGCGACGCACCGGGATCGTGCCCGACCGGGAGCTCGTCGAGTTCACGGTCGAGTACGACAAACCGCAGAAGAAGGTGCCGGGCACGGTGCGCGGCCGCATCGCCGACGCCGGCGCGCGCATCCGCAACCCGAAGGCGGCGACGGTGACGATCCACTCCGACGCTGGTTGGTTCCGTCCCGGCATCGCGCTCACCGACGGAGCGTTCGTCGTCGACGAGGTCGAGCCGTGCCGCTTCAAGGTGGTCCTCAAGGAGGGCGAGTCGGTGCTCGCGTCGACCGACTGGTTCGAGCTGGTGGCCGCTGGCGATGTCGACATCGGCACGCTGACGACCGAACCAGGCGGGGCGCTGCACGTGCAGGTGTCGCGGGCGAAGGGCGCCGATGACTTCGAGCCCAAGCTCTACCTGCGTCGGGACGGCGATCCGATGAGCACGACGATCGAGCTGGGCCGGGCCGGTGAGGCGCGGGCCGACAACCTGACGCCGGGCCGCTACGAAGCGTCGTGCTACTTCAAGGGTATGCAGTCGGTGAAGTCCTCGGTCGAGGTGCGCGCCGGTGCGACTTCCCAGCTGACCATCGCGCTGCATCCGGGAGCGTCCGGCAAGGTCGCGGTCTGGTGGCCCGAGGGGCAGTCGGCCTCGAAGCGGCGCGGCTACCAGGTGAGCGACGCGAGCGGCGCGGTGGTGCAGGAATACGAAGGGTTGCTCTACACCAGCCCGACGCGCCCCTACGAGCTGCACTACACGCTGGCGGCCGGTCGCTATCACCTCGAGTTCTCGACCGACGACGGCCTGCGCGGCGAACTCGACTTCGAGATCCCGGCGGACCTCGTCGCGCCGGAGCTGCGGCTCGACCTGAGGTGACGCCGCGCGTCAGTCCAGGCCAGCCAGCGCGCGCAGGTGCGCGGCGGTCGCGCCCGCCAGCGCGTCGAGGTCGTAGCCGCCTTCGAGCATCGACACGACCCGCCCGCCACTGGTGGGGGCCGCGGCGTCGCACAGCGCACGGGTGATGGCGCCGTAGTCGGCGTCGCGCAGCGCGAGGCCGCCGAGCGGGTCGCGTTCGTGCGCGTCGAAGCCGGCGGAGATCAGCAGCAGCACGGGGCCGAACGCGGCGATGCGTTCGACGAACACCTCGACGATGCGATCGCGCTGCGCGTCGGCCGACAGCCTGTCCGACAGCGGCACGTGCACGATGTTGGCCGCCGTGGCCGGCCCCGGGTGCGGGTAGATACCCTGCTGGAACGACGAACACACCAGCACGCGCGCGTCGCCGGCGAACACGTCCTCGGTGCCGTTGCCGTGGTGCACGTCGAAGTCGGCGATCGCGACCTTCTGCAACCCGTGCGCGGCCAGCGCGTGCGCGGCGGCGACGGCGACGTTGTCGAACAGGCAGAAGCCCATCGCCCGGTCGCGGCAGGCGTGGTGGCCGGGCGGGCGCACGTTGCAGAACGCGGCGCGCGGCGCGTCGGCTTCGCGGCAGCACACCATGTCGACCGCGGCGACGCCGGCGCCGGCAGCGCGCAGCGCGGCATCGAGCGACATCGGACCCATCGGCGTGTCGGCGTCGAAGTAGACGAGGCCGTCGTCCGGCGCGAACCGCCTCACGCGCGCGACGTGAGCCGCCGTGTGCACGCGCTGCAGCTGCGAGTCGGTGGCGAGCGGTGCCTCGCGCTCGTCGAGTCGCGCGCCGAGCGCCGCCGCGGCGACGCCGCGTTGCACGGCGGCGAGCCGTTCGGGGCGCTCCGGGTGGCCCGAGCCGGTCTCGTGTCGACTGCACGCCGGATGCGAGAACACCGCGACGCGCGTCACCGCAGCTTCTCGAACTCGTCGCCCTTGGTCCAGGTCGGCGCTCGGTCGGCGTTGGCGGTCGCCGCGAGCAGCTCGAACAGCACGCGCAGGTCGGCCGCCGCGCCCTCGAGGTTCCACCACGGCGCCAGCTCGTCGCTCGGCTGGTGGTAGTGCACGGTCGTGTAGCTGGCCTTCATGCGCTTGCGATTGTCGGGCTGATCGAGGAAGTCGTGGCCGCCCTTGAAGTAGGCCGCCGGCACGCCGACGCGCGCGAAGTTGAAGTGGTCGCTGCGGTAGAAGATGCCCTTGTCCGGCTCGCTGTCGGGCGTGATGACGCGGCCGCGCCGCTTCGCCAACGCCTCGGCGACGTCGCTGAGGCTGTTCTTGCCGTAGCCGATGAACTCGATGTCTTTGGTCGGGCCCCAGACGTTGAGGCCGTCGACGTTGACGTTGGCGACCATCTGCTTGACCGGCACGGTCGGGTGCTCGGCGAAGTACTGCGAGCCCAGCAGCCCCGACTCCTCGGCGGTGACGGCGACGAACAGCATGCTGCGGCGGCGCTCCGGCAGCTGCGCCGCGGCGCGTGCCAGCGCCAGCATGCCGGCGCAGCCCGACGCGTTGTCGACGGCGCCGTTGTAGATCGCGTCGTCGCGCCGCGGCGTGCCGATGCCGAGGTGGTCGAAGTGCGCCGTCATCACGACGTACTGGTCGCGGAGCATCGGGTCGGTGCCGGGCAGCAGGCCGACGACGTTGGCCGACTGCAGCTCGCGCACCGTGTTCTCGATGCCGAGCGACACCTTGACGCCGAGCGGCACCGGCGGCTGGTTGCCGAGTTCGGCGCGTTCGCGCAGCTTGTCGAGCTCGTGGCCGCCGAGCACGCACAGCGTGCGCGCCGCGTCCTCGGAGCACCACGATCGCACCGCCAGGGTCGGCGTGCCTTCGTCGAACGGCAGCCAGAAGTTCTCGCGGCCGTGGCTCGCCTGGATGACCTGGAACGGATACCCGGCCGACTCGTTGGTGTGGATGACGATGACGCCGGCGGCGCCGCGGCGCGCGGCCTCCTCGAACTTGTAGCTCCAGCGCCCGTAGTAGAGGCGCGTCTTGCCGCCGAAGCGCTGGGGGTCGCGCTCCGGGTCGTTGTTCATGACCAGCAGCACCTTGCCGCGCACGTCGACGTCGCCGAAGTCGTTCCACGACTGCTCCGGCGCGTCGATGCCGTAGCCGACGAACACCAGTTCGGCGTCCTGCCACGCGGCGCTGGCGGAGGGGCTGCCGGCGACGGCGGTGTAGTTGACCGGCGCCTCGAACGTCGCCGTGCCGCCCTTGCCCTTGGCGGCGAGGCCGCGCGTCACCGTCGACGTGATGCCGAGGATCGGCACCGGCTGCATCCACTTGCCGTCCGGGCCGCCGGGCACGCAGCCCGCCGCCGCGAGGTGGCTGGCGATGTACTCGCGCGCCAGCTCGTCACCGCGCGAGCCGACGCCGCGGCCCTCGAGCAGGTCGTTGGCGAGGAAGGCGACGTGCGTGCGCAGCAGATCGGCGGAGATCGCCTCGTCGGCGACCGTGGAAGGCGTCACGGTGCTGCACGCAGGCAGCATCGCGGCGAAGGGCAGGAGGAGGCGGAGTCTGTTCATGGCGGGCGGGGCGGGACGGGTCTACCGGACCGGATACACAGCGTCGGCGATCGGCGGCTCGAGGTCCACGGCGCGTTGGCTATGCTCGCGCGACGATCCCATGACCGGTCCTGCGACGATGCTCTTGCCCGCGCGCGCCGGCACGCCTCGCGGCAGCGTCATCGTGCTGCACGGCTACATGGCGCGCGGCGCGGTGATGCTCGGCGACGCCGAGGCGCTGCGCGGCGAACACGTCGAGGTCGTGCTGCCCGACGCGCCCGGCCACGGCGCGCGCGACGACGGCACGCCGGCGC
This sequence comes from Planctomycetota bacterium, assembly GCA_020638735.1. Classification (GTDB taxonomy): domain Bacteria; phylum Planctomycetota; class UBA1135; order UBA1135; family UBA2386. Next base: position 525,240 of record JACKHZ010000010.1, read on the forward strand.
GCATCGGCGCATTGCCAGAAGGCGAACGTCACGCCGCGATCCTCGACGTCGCGCGCGCGTGGCGCGACGAGCTGCCGGGACTCGCTGCGCGTTGTCGCGCGCGCGGCGCCGAACGGGTCGCGCTGGTCGGCATCTCGATGGGCGGCTTTGCCGGCCTCGCGGCGCTGGCGCGGTCGTGCCCGTTCGCCGCGGTGGCGGCGCTGCTGGCCGCGCCGACGCTGGTCGACGACGCGGCGATCACACCGGGCTCACCGCCGCTGCTGCTCGGCCTCGCCGGTCGCGACGCCGCGGTGCCGCCAGCGCCGGGGCGCGCGTTCGCTGTGCGCTACGGCGCCGAGCTGCGCGAGTATCCGGACTCGGAGCACCTGATGCGCGGCGAGGACTGGCACGACCTGTGGGCGCGCACTGCCGCGTTCGTGCAGCAGCACCTCACCGCGGCGGCTGCAGCTCGCGGATCTCGGCGCCGTCGGTCTCGCTGAGCACCAGCACGGCGAAGCGTTCGACGCGGTCCAGGTCGCTGTTGGACACCGACGCGTAGTCGAAGCGGCCGCGCAGGTCGGTGTAGCCGTCCTTGTGGAAGCGCACTTCCCCGTTGTCGAACCGCGCGTAGACCTTGACGTAGACCTTGGGCAGCGGTCGGCCGGTGGTCGAGTGCCGCACCTGCAGCTGGCCGTAGCCCTCGATCGTCTGCACGGCGAGGGCGTTGTCGAGGCTGGTGCGACGACGCGTGATGCCGGCGGCGGTAGCCTCGACCAGCACGTCGCGACGACGGAACCGTTCGGGCAGGTCGATCGTCAGCTCGCGCTGGCCGGCGGGCAGCGTGAGCTCGACCTCGTGGTCCGGCACCACGTAGGCCGAGGCGTTGCCGCCGAGCGCCTCGAACGGCGCGGTCGAGAACGCGAACTCGACGTCGAGCGGGTAGCAGCTCACGGTGCAGCGCTCCAGGTGCTGGTAGCGCAGCGTGGCCTTGCTGCCGGCGACGGCGAGGTCGAGCGCCGGCTCGGTGGCGACCACTTCGGTGGGGGCTGCGGCGGCGTTGCCGGCCGCTTCGTCGAGCTGCGTCAGCACGTCGGCGAACAGCTGCCGCCAGCGGGTGACCGGGTAGTCGCGGTAGCGCTCCGCGGTCGCGCGCGCGACCTCCGGTCGCTCGCCGAAGAACTCGAGGTAGCAGCGGAAGTAGTCGTACTGCAGCTTGGTCGGCAGCGCTGTGGCGTCGACCTTCCTGAACGCTGCGAGCCCGTCGGCGACGCGGTCCTGCAGCAGCAGGTAGCACGTCACCGACATCCAGTCGGCGGCGTCGAGTGCCGCGCGGTGGCACAGCACGTCGAGCAACGCGTGATACTGCTCGTCGACGGCGATGTTGCGGTTCTGGGGCTCGCTGCCGAGCGGGTGGGCGCGGGCGTGCACCAGCGGCGCGAACTCGACGTGTTGGTAGCTGTGCCGCGCGACCGGGTCGATCGTCAGCAGCGGCGACTGCAGCGCGGCGCCCGACGCGGCGACGAACGCTTCGCGGTGGGCGAGCCACTCGTGCACCGCCTGGCGGTCCTGGTGCAGCAGTCCGTAGGCCCACAGCGCGTCGGCGTAGCAGAGGCGGGCGCGCAGCAGCGGCAGCAGGCGGCCGAAGAACGCCGGGTCGCGCACGCGCCACGCGATGGCGGTGAGGTCCAGCTGTGCCAGGTTGTGCTCGGCGAGGAACGTCAGCACTTCGGCCTCGCTGCCGTCGCGGGCGACGGCCGGCCACGACGTCGTGTCGACCTTGCTCGGGGTCGTGACGACGTGCAGCGACGTCGCCGGCGCCGCGGCGAGCAGGGTGCCGTCGGCGCCCGCGGCGTGCGCCGGGAAGTGCGCGTAGTCGCCCACACGCGGCAGGTAGAACGCGTATTCGTGTGTCGCCGTGCTGAACGGCTGCAGCGTCATCGGCACGCCGCGGGTCGCGGCGCTGCCGTGCAGCGGTACGGCGCCGACCGGGATCTGCAGCAGCAGCTCCAGGCGTATCGCGGTCGCGGTCGGGTTGCTGACCACGACCTGACAGGCGTAGGGCACACCGGCGACGAACTCGTCGCGCACGAGCGTCGCTGGTGCCTTGCGGTCCGGCTCGACGCGGCGGAAGGTCTGGCCGATCAGCAGGCGGCTGTCGGTGTCGGTCGCGCCGGTCTGGCGCAGCTCCTTCCTCGCCAGCAGGAACGCGCGGTCGGCGGTCAGTTCGAGGCGGCTGCCGTCGCGCCGTTCGACCGCCGGCGTCGCCGCGAACGGCAGGTCGAGCACCGCCAGCGCCAGCAGCATCTCGGTGACGTTGTGCGTCGCCTCGGCGAGGTGCGCCGAGCCGAAGGCCTGGTCCGCGGCAGCCAGCGCGTAGTCGCGCCAGAAGCCGTTGGCCGTCACCAGGGCCGCGACGTGCTCGGCGATCGGCACGTGCCAGTAGTTGCTCTCGGCGAACGACTGCGTGGCGCCGAGCGGCCGGTAGGCGAGGCGCGTGTTCTGGCGGCGCGCCAGGTCCTTGTCGCGCAGCAGCGCCTTCGTCACCTCGCGCTCCTCCTCGGCCAGCTCCTCCGCGGTGACCTCCTCCGCCGCGGGCTGCGCAGCGGGAGCCTCCGGCGGTGGCGGGGGCGGCAGCGAGGCGTCCTCGTTCTTGCCCTCGGCGAGCTTCTCGTCGCGGTTGGCCTTCTTCGTCGCGTCCGGCGCCGCTGCGCTCAGCGCGCGGCCGAGCAGCACCTGGCGGAACAGCCCGGCAGCCAGCTCGGCGCTCGGCGTCGCGAGCGCGGCCAGCTCGTCGACGCGCCGCGCGCCGGCCTCGCGCAGACCGGGCAGGCGCCGCGTCAGCAGGATCTTCTCGACGACGTTGAGGCGCTCGAACGCCCACGGCTGCAGGAACTCCGTGAGGTCCTGCTCGAGCAGCCAGCGGTCGAGGAAGGTCTTGTCGAGCTTGTTCTGCAGGTAGGGCCGCACGATCCGGTCGAAGAACGCGCGGTCCTTGTTCCACAGGAAGAAGTGCACCTCGTGGCAGGCGTGCTGCGAGTAGAGCTGCAGTCGTTCGTCGGCGCCGAGCGTCGGCCAGCGGGTCAGCCATTCGAAGCGCGCGAGATCGCCGTTGCCGCTGATCGTCTTCAGCAGCTCGAACGCGTGCGCCAGCGTCTCGTAGCGCACCACCTCGGCGGTGGCGACGTCGTCGATGGTCGTCGTCGCGCCGGCGGCGACGAACTCGACGCGCCGCTGCTCGGTGAAATGTGCCTTCGGGTCGAGGCCCGAGGCGAGCCGCACGTCGCGCGGCGTCATCTCCGGCGCGGTCCGCGTCGCCGTGCGGTAGGCGGTGTCGTCGCCCTGCACCGCGATGCAGTGCAGCAGGTGACCGTCGCCGAGCTGCGCCAGCGGCACGCGCACGACGCCGTCGCGGTCGGGACGCAGGTTGGCGAGCAGCTGCGCCGGAGCCGCCAGGAAGTCGAGGTCGGCCCATTCGCCGACCGATCCGCCACGGCGGCCGCCGTCGATGGCCGAGGCTCTGCTGCCGTAGCGGCCGCCGGCGCCGCCGCCGAGCCCGACGGCGCTGTTCCACTGCATGCTGTCGAACACGTCGGCCGGCTGCAGGCGCCATGGGTTGAGCAACAGCCCCGGCCGCGTCAGCATGTTGCCTGGGAACTTCTGCCGGAAGCGTCGGTCGAGCACGTAGCGATACTCGTCGTCGATCTGTTGGGCGGCGACGTAGGTCGACGCCGGCGGCGCGAACGACCTGCTGCCGAGGCCGCGGCCGGACTTCGTCTCGAGTCGTGCCAGCGCATCGAAGGTCTCCGGGTAGCGCGTCGCGTAGACGTGCACGCGCGCGCCCGCAGTGGCGTTGCCGAGTCGGACCTGCAGCGTGTCGCCCTGCACCGTCGCGGCCCTGATCTGCAGCGCCGGGCGTTGCGGCAGCTCGATCGCGCGGTCGCTGCCGACCGCCCAGCCGGCACGTTCGGCACCGGCGACGACGTGCACGGCGATGGCGTGCTCGTCACCCGGCAGCCACAGCGAGTAGTCGCCGGCGGCCAGCCCCTTCAGCTCGACGAAGCCGTCGCGCACGGTCACGTGTGCCGAGGCGTCGCGCAAGAACGTGCTCTCGTGCACCGCGAGCAGGGAGATGGTCGCCGGAGTGTCTCCAGCGTGCGTCGCGTGCGGCAGCCGCAGCGTCTGGCCGACCAGGCCCGACAGTTCGCGCGTGGCGGAGTTGCCGGTCGGGTCGATGTGCCAGAGCCAGTAGTGGATGTCGTCGCCGAGCGGCGAGATGGTGATCCAGCGCAGGCCGGTCAGCGGGCCGAGTTGTGCGCGGCCGGCGGCGTCGGTGCGCACCAGCTCCTGCAGCTCGTCCTCGTGTTCCATCGAGCGCAGCCAGAGCCGCAGGCTGACACCTGCGACCGGCTCGCCGTTGCGGCCGCGCACCTCGACGTAGAAGCCCTGGGCGTCGCGCACGAGCAGCGGGCAGCGCGTGTCGTAGCTCGTGTCGATCTCGTTGACCTGGAACTTGTCGGTGACGCTCTCCACCTCGGCCCGTTCGCCGGTGGTGACGACGGCGACCTCGCCACGCAGCTTGACGAACAGCGAACGCAGGCGCGGTGGCACGGTGAACTCGTGCACCAGCTCGGCGTCGTCGGCGAACTGCAGGTCGCGCACGGTCTGTTGCGAATCGTTGCCGTCGAGGTCGCGCGCGGTGATCTCCAGCGTGGCGTTCTCCAGCAACGCCAAGGGGATCGGCACACCGTGCAGCGACAGGCTCGGCCGCACCAGCAGGCGCGCGCGGTTGCCGGTCACCAGCGCTTCGCGGGGCATGAAGAAGCCGGTGCGGAGGTAGTAGCGCTCGTCCTCGTGCACGAACCGGGTCACCGCGGTCAGCCGACCGTGCCGCAACACCAGCCGCTCGTCGGTGCGACGTTCGGCAGCGAACGGGATCACGATCTCGCCGTCGGCGTCGGCCGTGTACTCGCGCCCGGCACACCACGCGGTCGCGTCGCGCACCACTTCGCCGCGTTCGTCGAGCACCGTCAGCGCGTGGCCGGCGGCGCCGATGCGCACGACGTGGTCGAGCCGCCCCTTCTGGATCACCGCGCGGCTGCGCAGCCCGCCGCCGAGGAACTCGATCACGTAGGTGCCGGGTGCCGTCAGGCGCGGGAACTCGAACCGGCGCCGCACCCGCAGCAGCGGCGCATCGTCGTAGGTCAGCGCCCGTTCTTCGTTGGCCACCAGGCCGTCGAGGTCGAGGTCGACATCGATCGCCTTGCCGTGTTCGCGTTCGTAGTCGTAGGTGTCGATGGCGAACACCTTGACCAGCAGCTGCTGCACGTTCTTGACGTCGGCCTCGATCGACACCGGCGCCGAGGCGTCGAACCAACGCGGCTGCGTCGGCGCGAAGGCGAACTCGACGCGGCGCTGCAGCGCCTCGACCTGCTGCGGACCGAGGATCGCGTACCAGCGGGCCGCGTCGCCGCGGCCGAGCAGCAACTGCGTCTCGGCGCACAGCTGTTCCAGATAGCCGCGCTCGATGTACGGCGCGAACGGTTGCCAGTCGGCGTCGGCGACCAGGAAGTGCTGCAGGCAATCGCGCACCAGGCGCTCGTCGTCGCTCACCTCCGCGAACCCGGTCGGGTAGCTGGCGTCGAGCTGCGCTTCGCGGCCGGCGTACTGACGGCGGTGCGGTTCGGCGACGTTGCCGGCGGGGCGCGGCAGGCGCAGGTAGGCGAGCAGGCGCTCGCGGTCGAGCGTGCCGGCGGCGAGGTCGTGGCGCAGGCGGTGGTAGCGCACGTGCACCTGCAGCGACACGTGCGCTGGCGGCAGGCGATCGGCGAACGCCTGCAGGCGCTCGAGCAGCGCGAGCCGCGCCGCTGAGTCGTGCCGCCAGGCGTCGTCGGTCGGCCGCAGCTGGCGCAGCCAGGCTTCGACCAGGGCGGCGTCACCGAGCAGCTGCGGCCGCAGACGCACCAGCTCCTCGAGCTGCGCGAGCGTCATCTGCTTGTGCAGCGCCAGCGAACCGAAGGCGCCGCCGTCGGGCAGCGCCATCGCACGCGCGACCAACGCCGCGAGGCCGGGCACGTCCGGGCGTTCGAGGTGCTTCAGCAGCGACAGCAGCTGGGAGTCGCTGAGCTCGGTGGTGGCGAGCCGACGCATGCCGGCCTGTTCGAAGCGACGGAACGCGTCGCTCCGGCGGGCGAGCGCGCGCTCGTCGAAGCGGCGCCGGGAATAGCGCTCGGGGTCGAGCGCCGTCGGCACGTCGAGGTCCGGGCCGATGCTCGGACGGTGCGCGTCGAGCTTCACTTCGAGCTGCTGCTGCAGGTAGCGGTAGGTCGCCGCCGCGTCGGCGTCGAAGGTCAACAGCGCCTGTCGGTGTTCGATCTCGAGCGTGCGGGCGCCGCGGCCGTGACGGCGCACCCACTCCTCGAGCAACGGCGGCACCGCGGCGAACGCGCCCTCGTGCTGCCGCTGCAGGCAGCTGTAGTAGAAGTAGTCGTCGCTGCCGGGCACCAGCTCGTCGAGCGCCGCGCGTCGGTCGGCGGCGAGCGCGAACCGCTCGGCGAAGTCGGTGGGCGCGTCCTGGGCGGTGGTCGACGCGGCGACGCCGAGCACGACGCCGCCGATGAGGAGAAGGCGTTGGATGGGGCTGACCATGGGCGGTGGGCGCGTCGCGACGCGCAAGGGCACGACCAGTCAACGCGGTCGCACCGCCGAGGATCAGCGAAATCGTGCTGCGATTCGCGCCTTGCTTCAGGTGGGCGTCACGGCGACGAACACCTCGACGGGGCGAGGCACGCCGATCGCCGGATCTTGCACGCCGACGGCGGTGCAGGTCGCCGCACCGGTTGCGACGACCGCGGCCTCGAGATCGCGTCCCCAATCCGTGACGACCAGTGCGCCGCCGCGGTCGACAGGGTCGCGGTGGTATTCGGGCGGCAGGTGGTGGTGCATGCGCCCGTCGCGCAGCTCGGCCCGCGTGACGGTGTCCCGGTGCTGGCTTCGCGGCACCGTGAACACGTGGGCTCCACCAGGACGCAAGGTGCGGTGGATCTCGCGCAGGGCCGCGCGCGGCTCGGGCACGTGCTCCAGCACATCCTGGGTGACGACCAGGTCGAAGCGAGTCTCGCCGAACGGCTGGGTCCGCAGGTCGACGTTGCGGAACGCCCCGACCCGGGCGCCGGGTCGGCGATCGGGCCAGTAGTACGACGCCACCAGTTCTCGCGCCGCCTGCCGCAGCCAGACGAACGTGCACAGGCTCGGCGACGACTCGTGCACGCATCCGGCGGCGAGCCCGCGGGCCGCCAGCGTCGCGCTCAGCGCGCGCTGCCGCGGCACGCTGCCGCAGTCGATGCACACGATGCCCTCGCGCGGGTTGACCGCGTCGATCGTGCGCAGGCGTTCGCCGGCGCAGAGCGGACAGCGCCCTCCGGCCGGCGCGCCAACGACGTGGGCCGCGCGTCGCCGCCGCTTCCACTGCGCCTGCACGGCGAGGCAGACCCCGCTGTAGCGCAGGTGATCGAGAGGACTACTTGCCACCGATCACTGCGCGCCCGTAGTTGCCGACCGTCAACCCGAAGGGATTGGCCGGCAGGTCGAGCGCGCCGCCCTGCGCGAAGAACTCGGCGCCGAGCAGGACCGTGTCGTAGGGGATCGGGAACTGCCAGACGGCGCTGGTGCCGGCGGCGAGCACGACGCCGAACTGCAGCGGGTCGACCTGCAGGAGGCAGCCGGTCATGCCGATGCTGTCCAGCGGCGCCGGCAGCGGGCCGAGCGCCCAGACCGTGTCGCTGAGACCGAGCACCATCAGGCCGATGCCGTTGCTCGGCAGGTTGCTCAGGGTGACCTCGAACACCTCGTCGAGCCACGGGCGGTCGGAGCCCGACACCGTCACCGACAGGCCGTTGGTGCCGAGGCAGCTGCTCTGGCCGAGCACCGTGAACGTCGCCGGGCTGTCGGGCGCGTAGCGCCAGGTCTCCGAGGTCGGCGCGCTGCCGAACATCGTCACCTCTTCGCGCACCCAGTCGTAGGCGAGGTAGGTGTCGAGGCGCTGCGACGGCGCGCTGGGGTTGGTGCGGTCGAGCCAGTCGAAGCCGTCCCATTCCCAGGTCTGGTTGTCGTTGGGCCCGCCGAACATCACGATGCGGCTGCGCGACAAGTCGGTGGCCATCGCGTGGTCGTAGCGCGCCGGCGGCACGGTGGTCGGCGACAGCTGCGTCCAGTCCGTGCCGTCGAACGACCAGGTGTCGTTCGACAGCGGGTAGCCGCCGAACAGGATCACGTTGCCGGAGACCGGGTCCCACTCCATCGCCGAGGCGCGGCGCGGTCCGGGCGAGTTGGTGGTGACGATCTGCGTCCACGTCGCGCCGTCCCACTCCCAGAAGTCGCCGAAGTTCTGCCCCTGGTAGCCGCCGTAGAGCATCGAGGTGCCGCGCACCGGGTGGTAGCACATGCAGTACGCCCAGCGGCCGCCGATCGGCGTCGACGGCGCCGCGTTGGTCCAATCACTGCCGTTCCACTCCCAGACGTCGTCGAGCACGATGCCACCCGGTGCGAGGCCGCCGTACATGACCAGCACGCCGCGGCCGAGGTCGAGGCACGTCGAGTGCGCGACGCGCGCCATCGGCACCGTCGCCGGCGTCAGCTGGGTCCAGTCGATGCCGTCGTACGACCACGTCTCGTCGCGGCGCAGGCCGGAGTAGGTCCCGCCGAACAGGATCGTCGAGCCGGCCGGCAGGTAGTAGGACATCGAGTGCGCGGTGAGCGGCAGCGGCGAGTTCGCGGGCGTCTGCAGCGTCCACGAGGTCTGGGCGGAGAGCGCGGCGGCGAAGGCGAGCGCCACGGCGGGGGCAGCGTGGTTCTTCATCCGCGCATTGGACGTCACGCAGGCGCCGGTGGCAACGGGGGTGCGTCAGGCCTCCAGCAAGAACGACAGGTCGCACGGCGGCGCGAACTCGACCGGCGCTTCGCCGCGGCGGAACAGGCGCGCCTGGGTCGTTCCGCGCAGCTCCATCTTCATGCCCTCGACGCGCAGCATGCAGCCCTCGCGCAGCCCGAGCACCGGCACCTCGTGCTCTTCGTGGAACTGGCGGATGCGCTCTTCGCGCGTCTCGCCCATGTGCAGGCTCTTCGGGTCCGGGTCGAGGTAGTGCGGGTTGATCTGGAACGGCACCAGCTGCAGCGCGGCGAACGACTGCGGCTGCACGATGGGCATGTCGTTGGTCGTGCGGATCGACAGCGTCGCGACGTTGGTGCCGGCGCTGCTGCCGAGGTAGGGCATGCCGGTGAGCGCGCGGTTGCGGATCGCCGGGATCAGCTCGTAGTGCTGCAGCGCGCTGAGCAGCCGGAAGGTGTTGCCGCCGCCGACGAACACCGCGTCGACGTCGTCGACGAGCGCCGGTGCGTGCTTGTGCTCGTGGGGGGAGACGACGTCGTGGCCCATCGCCGCGAACGCCTCGCGCACCTTCGCCGTGTAGCCGGCGTGGTCGTGCAGCGCGTACGGCACGAACATCACCCGCCGCTTGTTGCCGAGGAAGCTCTCGATCTCGTGCTTGCAGTGCGCCAGGTAGGCGCCGCCGTGCATCGTCGAGTTGCTGATCAGCAGCAGCCGCCGCCGGTCCTGCCGCGCCATGGGCGCGGTGCCGGCCAGCGCCTCGCGCACGCGGGCTGCGTCGACGCCGGTGCGGGTGAGCACCTGCGCGGCGCTGCTCTGCGAGACGCCGAGCATGCCGAGCAGCAGGTGCTGCGAGCCGATGTAGTTGTGGCCGAGCGACGACGCGGCTTCGAGGCCGAGCTCGAGCATTCGCTTGGCGGCCGGCGCGAACGGCACCTGCCCCGCCGGCGCCTGCGCCTCGACGGCCGCCGGCAGCAGCATCGTCTCGAGCGCCTGGTGCAGGCTCGCGAGGTCGAGGCCGAACTCGGCGAGCAGCCGGCTGGCGTTGCAGGTCGGCAGCTCCAGCATCGCCACCAGCACGTGCTCCGGCTCGAGGGCGCCGCAGCGGTGCCGCAGCACCGCCTTGCGCGCGAGGCTCATCAGCTGCTTCGCGTTGTCGGAGAAGCGATCGAACATCGCCGCAGCATAGCCACGCGGCGCGGCGGATCCTGCGCGGCTTCAGCCGTGCAGCCCGACGACGCCGGCGATGCGGCCATCGGCGGCGAAGCGCACCACGTTGGTGCCCCGGCCGAGCTGTCGGCCGTCGCTGGCGGACGCCGCCCATTCGACCAGCGCCGTGCCCTGGCAGCGGCGCACGTCGCCGTTGCGCTTCATGACGACGCCGGGCATGTGGTGGTGGGTGCCGGCGATGTGCGCGCTCAGCTCACCTCGACCGGTGAGGCACGCCCAGCGGTCCTGCATCGTCACGTCGTCGGTCGTGCACGCGGCCAACAGCTCGCCGCGGCGCGCGGCGTCGGCCTCGGCCCAGGCCTCGAACCAACGGTCGCAGGTGTCGGCAGCGGCGGCCATCGCCTCGTCGGCGACGACGTTGGCGAACTGCGACAGCTGGAAGCGCCAGCCCGGCACGTGCGCGTCGCGCAGCTGCTCGCCCGGCAGGTCGTGTCGCAGCTGCAGCAGCGTGCCGTCCGGGTGGTCGTCGAGCGTGATCGTCACCAGCGAGCTGCCGGCCGGCAGCTCCGGCTGCGTCGACTCGTAACCGTAGGTGAAGGCGATGCTGCGGTCGGCGTCGACTGCGGTGACGGCGCCGAGCGCGACGATGCCGTTGGGGTAGCGGATGCGCACCTCGCCGCCGACCTCGGCGCGGATCGACGAGCCCTCGCCCCACCAGCGGGCGAAGCGCGCGCTGTCGGTGAAGAAGCGGAACACCACGGCGCGCGGCGCGCGGATCACCAGGGTGCGTTCGAGCGGGTGGGGGAGGTTCATCGTGAGGTCCTGGCGGGTCGGGTCTCGGGACGGCGGACGGTGGCCGGTGGGCCGCGACGGGATGCTTCCAGCTCGGCCTGCAGCTTCAGCTCGTAGAGCGCGTCGTCCCAGCTCTGCTCGAGCCAGCGGCGCAGCGGGCCGAGGGCGGTGCGCACGGTGCGGTAGTGGCGTTCGCGGCCGCGTCGTTCGACCTTCAGCAGCCCGGCTTCGTGCAGTTGCCGCAGGTGCTGCGACACCGCGCCGAAGGTCACGTCGCCGAGCGCGCGGTGGATGTCGCCGGCGCGCTGCGTCGTGGTCCAGCACAGCCGCAGGATCTCGCGGCGGCGCGGGCTGTGCAGCGTGCGGAGCAAGGTCGCGGTCACAAGCGCTACAGTAATAACTAAAATGATGGAGTCAAGCAGCGGCGCGCAAGCAGGTGGGGCACCTGATCATCGATGCAGCGGCAGCAGCCGGTCGGCCAGCTCGGTGTGGCCGGCGGCGCGCAGTTGCTCCTCGATGCGGGCGGCGATCGCGCGCGGCTTGCGCTGCAGGCCGTCGTCCTCGTCGAGGCTCGCCGGGCGCAGCGCCGCGGCCTGCAGCAGGTCGTCGACGGCGCCGCGCAGGTCGTCGCGGCGGTGGCGGATCACCGCGCGGCCGGCGAGCGCGAGCACGGCGAAGTGGTGGGACGTGTCGGCGTAGTCGGGGTTCTTCGCCGCGGCGTCGAGGAAGCGCTCGATGGCGTCGCCGTAGGCGTTGCCCGCCTCGATCCACCGCCCGTCCTGCGTGTGCCGCTCGCCGGCCAGCAGCGCGGCGTAGCCGGCGAACCACTGCGCCGTGGCCTGGTCCGGGCAGCTCGGCACCCAGCGCGCGTAGGCGTGCCGCATGTTCTCGGCGCCGACGTCGATGAGCAGCCGGTTGCGCCAGCGTTCGTGCAGGGTCACCGACGCCGGGAAGCGCCGGGCCAGCGCGTCGAGGCGTTGGCGCGCCTCGGCGCGCAACCCGGCGAACTCGAGCAGGCCGATGCCGGCCAGCAAGCCGCGCTCGCCGCCGGCATGGTGTTCGTCGAGCAGGCGCAGCGCCGCCTGCACACGGCCGAGCTCGCCGCGCAGGCTGGCGTTGGCGTCCTGCTGGGCGCGACCGTAGGCCTGCTGCGCGCTCAGCTGCAGCAGCACGTCGAGGAACGTCGTCGCCAGCCACGGCGCCGGGTGGCGGGTGCTCTTCGGCTGCGCGAGCGCCAGCACCGCCGCCTTGGCGACGGCGGCGCCGTCGCCGAGGTACCAGGAGGAGATCGCCCGCGCGGCCTGCGCCTCGGGCTGCAGCTCCTCCCGCGTGATCTGCTCGACGTTGCGCTGTGCGTCGGCGCACCACAGATCGACGCCGTTGCCGCCCTCGGCGATCAGCACCGCCGCGTAGGCGACCTGCGCGGTGGCGAGCTGCAGGCGCAGCTGCTGGTCGTCCTTGTGCTCGCGGATCGCGGCCTCGGCGCGGTCGAGCGCGGCCTCGACGTCGGCGCGCGTGCCGGCGAAGGTCGCGTCGCCCCACGGGTTGCTCCACGGCGCCGGGATGCGGTCCTCGGCGGCGGCGAAGTGCGCGGCGAGGCGCGCCGCCTCGGGGGCCGCGCGACCGAGCGCTTCGAGCCGCGCGAGCAGCGCCTGCTTCACGTCGGCGTCGGCGGTGCGCGCCAGCGCGTCCTCGATGTCGATCAGCGTCCGGGACGTGCCGACCTTGGCCAGCGCCAGCGCGGCGTGGCGGGCGAGCTCGGGATCGGTGTCGAACAGGCCCATGCGCAGCAGGTCGAACGGCTCGTTCTTCGCCGCGCCGGCGGCGTCGAGCAGCTTGCTGCGGGAGGCCTTGTCGGCCTTGCGGTAGCGCGCCTCGAGCAGCTCGCGCGCCAGCGCGTCGCGCCGCGCCAGCAGCGCCGCCACGTCGTCGCTCGCCGCGAGGCTGTCCGGCGGGGTGCCGCGGTGCTTCTGGATCGCGTCGATCGCCGTCTGCATGCTCTGGTCGAGGAAGCGGTCGAACAGCACCTTGCCGTCCTGGTCGACGCCGACGTGGCGCGGCGCGTTGCGCTTGCCGTCGAACCAGCGGCGGAACAGCTCCGGCTCGATGTCGATGTGCTCGCTGCAGGTGCAGCCGCCGAAGCGCGGGCACTCGACGCGGTTGCCCAGCGCGTCGTAGTCGCGCTCGGTGTGCCGCTCGGGCGACGCGACGACGCAGACGTAGCCGCGCGTCGACTCGATGAACTTCGGGTCGTGGTAGACGTCGCCGGCGAAGCGCTCGTTGAACACCTCGCCGTCCATGTTGACCGCGATCAGCAGCGGCAGGCCGGTCTGCTCGCGCAGGGCCATGGCGTCCTCGAAGGTGCGCTGCCAGGCGACGTGCGGGCGTTTCGCCGCGGCGGGCGCCGGCTGCTGCGGGGCGACCAGGGCGGCGGCGGCGAGGGCCAGGATGGCGAGGGTCGTCATGCGGTGGTGATCCTACGGAGGCGCGGTACAACCGGCAGGCGTCAACCCTCCCTGATTCCCGGAGTCGTCGATGCGTCTGTCGTGGTTGCTGCTCTCGCTGTTCTCGGTCGGCGCCGCCTCGTGTGCGGCAGAAGGCCACTACCCACCCGCCGAGATGGCCGCCGACATGGAGGCGAGCGGCTACGCTTCCGGCACCTTCGCCAGCCTCGACGACATCACGAACGGGGTGGTGGACGAGTCGGCTCGCGTCGGGATGGAGCTCGACGCGGCGCGTTTGCCGAGCAACGATGGCGCCCGGTTGGGTCGCATGGCCCTCGCGGACGACTCGGGCGAGGCGGGCGAGGTGCGCTTCGTCGACACCGACGACGACGGCCTGCCTGACGCACCGGAATCGACCGCGCCGCGGAGGGAGCGCATGCTGATCTACCGCGGCAACCTCGCCATCGAGGTGCCGCGCGCCGAGGACGCAGCCAAGGCGTTCCTCGCCCAGGTCGAGGCGTGGGGCGGCTACCTGCAGAGCCAGACGGGCACCCGCCTGTCCGTGCGCCTGCCGGCGGAGCGCTTCGACGCGGCGTTCACCGCCGCCAAGGGCACCGGCCGCGTGCTGCACGAGCAGCGCTCGGCCAGCGACGTCACCGAGGAGTTCGTCGATCTCGGCATCCGCCTCGACAACGCCAAGAAGTCGCGCGAACGGCTGCTCGAGCTGCTGCAGAAGGCCGACAAGGTCGAGGACATGCTGAAGATCGAGAACGAGCTGCGTCGACTGACCGAGGAGATCGAGCGCATGGAGGGGCGCATGAAGTTCCTGCGCGACCAGGTGGCGATGGCGACGCTCGACATCGAGTTCCGCTCGGTCGCCGAGGCGCCGCCCCCGCCGCCGCACCGTCGCCGACCGAGTCGCTTCCGCTGGATCAACCAGGTCGGCGCCGCCAACCTGATGGAGCGCTTCTGATGCGCCGCCTCCGCCACTTCGTCGCGGCGCTCTCCGCCGCGTTCTTCGCCGCCTGCGCCGCGCCGCTGCAGCTGCCCGAGGGCTTCGTCGAACTCGAGGACGCGGGCTACGGCTACCGCGCCGTCACCAGCGACGACGCGCGGCTCTGGTTGCGCGAGCTGCGGGACCCGACCGAGGGCGAGATCGAGTTCTGGGCCGAGGCGCTGCAGCGCGACCTCGTCGAGGAGCGCGGCTACGAGCTGGTCGCGTCGGGCGACCTGCAGGACGCGTCCGGCGCTGGCGGCCGCTGGCTCGAGGCGACGTCGAACGTGCGCGGGCAGCGCATCGACTACCTCGTGGCGCTCTGGTGCCGCAAGCGGTCGTGGTGGCTCGGCGGCGGCGAAGACCTGCTGGTGGCCGAGTTCGCCGCGGGCGCGGAGGTCTACGCGCGACGCCTCGCGCAGGTGAAAGCCGCACTGTCCACCGTGCGCTGGTAGCGGTCCTGCGAACGTCGGAAGTCGGGGGGCTTCCGGTGGTTCTGTCACTGCGTGGAACATGACGCCCGCCCTGATCCCGGTGAGTGCCGGGTGGGGAACAAGGAACCGTCATGTGCAACATCCTCCGCGCGACGATCGTCGCGATCGCCCTCTCCCTGTCCGCCACCCTGCTCGCGCAGGACATGGCCATCGACCCGTCGCCGGTGCTGACGGGCGGCAGTCAGGTGACGGTCACCTACTCCAACCCCTCGTTGAAGTCGCAGCGCGTGGTCATCGTCGTCACCGGGGACGATGCCACCACGAAGGAGATCGAGATCACGCTCAACGAGCAGGGCAAGGGCTCCGGTTCGACGACGGTGCCGGCTACCTGGCGTTCGGCGGAGTTCGCGGCGCCGTCGGTGCCGAATCAGACGCTGCCGGTGAAGTGAGCTGCTGCGCAGCCTTGGCGATGTCGCGCCCGAGCCGGCCGGCGTAGACGTCGCGGGCGATGCGCAGATCGCTCTCGTGCAGCTCGACGGCGCGCAACGCGGCGACCCCCGCCGCGATTCCGTCGGCGAGCTGCTGCAACGCGCCGAGGCGCGCCGCCACGGGTGCGCCGTCATCGCGCGCCGTCGCGGTCAGCGTCGGGACGTCGTATCGCGTCGACCGTGACGGGCGCTGTCCCGCGGCGTCGAGCTGTGCGATCGCCTTCCTGGCGGTCGCGCCGACCTGGCCGTCGTCGCCGGCCAGGAGCTTCAGCGTCGTCAGCGCCTTGAACACGTGGCGATCGACGACGCCCATGGCCACCTGCAGGTCCGACTTGCTGCTCGAGCTGTCCGCGAGCCAGTCGATCGCGTCGCCCAGCGAGGCGGCGGGCAGTCGCGCCGGCGCCATCGGCCAATGCACCTTCGGGCCGACGCTGGCGGTGGACGCGAACGCCAGCAGCAGCGCCAGCAGCTGCAGCAGGCCGAAGGAGCGCGAACGACGCCTGGGCTGTCGGAAGCGGAAGCGTCCAGCCACCTCGTCGCTGATGCGGGCGATGGTCTGCGCGGTCAGCTGAGCCGGGTCGAGCTGCGCCAGCTGGCGTTCGGTCTCGGCGAGCTCCGCCGCGCCCGGCGCCTCGGCCCGCACGATCCTGCCCCATGTCAGCTTCCGCCGGGTCACGAGTCGCCCTCCCGCGGCCCGCGGAGCCGCGCGGCGAGGCGCTGTTCGTCGCCGTGGCCGAGTTCCTCGAGGCGGCGCCGCAGGATCCGGCGTCCGGTCGAACGGGCGGCGATCACGTCTCTCGACGAGACCCCGCACTGGCTGGCCAGCAGCGGCGCCGGCACCTCATCGCCCGCCTCGAGGTCGGCCGTCAGCACGGCGCGCGGCAGCTCGTCGAGCTGTGCGATGACGTGGTGCACGTCGACGACCAGCTGCATGTGCCGCAGCTCGGCCATGCTGGTGCCGATGCCCAGCGGCGACGGCGACAGGCAATCGAGCAGCACCGGCGTCTGGCCTTGCTGCCGGGCGAGCAGCGCCAGGCCGCAGTTGCGGGACATCAGCGCGAACCACGCGCGCAGCGAGCCGAGCTCGCGGTCGATCCGCGTCGCCGTCTGCCACAGCCGCAGCGCCGCCATGCCGAGCGTCTGCTCCAGCTGCCAGTCGCCGAGCACGAGGTGGAACTTGCGGCGCAGGAACGACAACACGACGCCGCCGTGATCCTCGAGCAGCTGTCGGATGCCGGCGGTGTCGCCGGCGATCAGCAGCTGCAGCGTGCGCTCGTCGCGCTCGGGATCCTCGCGAGGGTGGAACAATTCGCCGGGTTCAGGGCAGCGGGTGCGCCTCGCACAGATCCTGCACGACGCTGCGGTAGCGCTCGGGGTCCTCGCCGCGAACCAGGCCGAGCACGATCTGCGCGACCTGGTCGATCTCGGCGGTGCCGAAGCCACGGGTGGTCACTGCTGCCGTTCCGAGCCGCAGGCCGGAGGTGATCAGCGGCGGCCGCGGGTCCTCGGGCACGGCGTTCTTGTTGACCGACAGACCGGCCGCGAGCGCGCGCTCCTCGACGTCGGCGCCGGTGACGTCGGTGCCGCGCAGGTCGACCAGCACGATGTGGTTGTCGGTGCCGCCGGAGACGATCGACAGCCCGTTCTGGCTCAGGACCTGGGCGAGGTGGCGGCTGTTGTCCAGCACGCGGCGCTGGTAGTCGCGGAACTCCGGCCGCAGCGCCTCGCCGAACGCGACCGCCTTGCCGGCGATCTGGTGCATCAGCGGGCCGCCCTGGTGGCCGGGGAACACCGACGAGTTGATCGCCTTGTGCGCCTCGTCGTTGGCCAGGATCATGCCGCCGCGCGGGCCGCGCAGCGTCTTGTGCGTGGTCATCGTCACGACGTCGGCGTGGCCGATGGGGCTCGGCACCAGGCCGGCGGCGACCAGGCCTGCCGGATGGGCGATGTCGGCCATCAGCCGGGCGCCGAACTCGTGCGCGATGGCGGCGAACGCCGCGTAGTCGATGTTGCGCGAGTAGCTGCTGCCGCCGGCGATGACCACCTGCGGGCGGTGCTCGCGGACCAGGTCGCGCACCTCGTCGAGGTCGATGCGGCCGTCCTTGTCGACGCCGTACTGCCTGGCGTCGAACAGCATGCCGGAGTGGTTCTTGGCGTAGCCGTGGGTCAGGTGACCGCCGGCCTTGAGGCTCATGCCGACGATGCGCCCGTTGGGGCCGGCCAGGGCAAGCAGCGCGGCGAGGTTGGCGGTCGAGCCGGAGTGCGGCTGCACGTTGGCGTGTGTCGCGCCGAACAGCTGCATCGCCCGCTGCCGGGCCAGGTCCTCGATGCCGTCGGCGACCTCGCAGCCGCCGTAGTAGCGCCGACTCGGGTAGCCCTCGGCGTACTTGTCGGTGATGCGGCTCTGGCAGGCTTCGCGGACGGCCGCGGAGCAGTGGTTCTCGGAGGCGATCAGGGTCAGGGTCGTGCGCTGGCGCTTGTCTTCACGTTGCAGCCAGGAGGCGACCTCGGTGTCCTGCTCGCGCAGGGGGCTCGGGTGCGATTCGACGGTGCTCACAGGCGCAGCACGATACGGCGCCGGACCGCGAGCGGCCAGCCGGGCGCCCCGCTCCCTGGCGCGTTCCTGGTCGAAAAATCGCGCGGCCGACGCTACCCGCGAGTTGCCGACCGTGTTCAATGCCGGACTGCGCCGGACATGCTCCGTGGCCGCCACGCGGTGTGGCGGGTCGGGGCTCCGTCGGCGCCAAGGAGCATCCCGAGTTGAGCACACCTGCGAAGGACCTGCGCGCCTGGACGACGCGGGACAGTGTGGAGCTTTACCAGCTGGCCGCCTGGGGCGGCGAGTCCTACGCGATCGACGATCGCGGCGACCTGCTCGTGCAGCCGATGGGGCCGAGCGGCCCGCGGTTCTCGCTGCCGGAGCTGGTGGAGGACCTGCGCAACCGCGGCATCGAGCTGCCGATGCTGCTGCGCATCAGCGACATCCTCGAGATGCGGGTGAAGGCGCTAGCGGGCACCTTCGCCAACGCAATCCGCGAGACGGACTACAAGGGTCGCTACCGACCGGTGTTCCCGATCAAGGTCAACCAGCAGCGCGACGTGGTCGAGGAGCTGGTCGACTTCGGGCGCGACCACGCGCTCGGCCTCGAGGCCGGCAGCAAGCCCGAGCTGCTGGTGGTGCTGGCGCACATGAACAACCCGGAAGGGCTGGTCGTCTGCAACGGCTACAAGGACGTCAACTACATCGAGACGGCGATGCTGGCCCAGAAGATGGGCCTCTACACGATCATCGTCGTCGACCGCTTCGAAGAGCTCGAGACCGTCATCGAGGTCAGCAAGCGCTTCGACCTGCGGCCGCACATCGGCGTGCGCGCCAAGCTCGCCAGCCGCGGCGCCGGCAAGTGGCAGGAGTCGGGCGGTGACAAGTCCAAGTTCGGCCTGACCGCCGGCGAGCTGATCGACGTCGTCGAGCGGCTGCGCGAGGTCGACATGCTCGACTGCCTCGAGCTGTTGCACTTCCACATCGGCAGCCAGATCACGGCGATCCGCGCCATCAAGGACGCGCTCAAGGAGGCGACGCGCATCTTCGCCGAGCTGCACGACCTCGGCGCGGGCCTCAAGTTCCTCGACGTCGGCGGCGGCCTCGCGGTCGACTACGACGGCTCGCAGACCAACTTCCACAGCTCGGCCAACTACTCGCTGCAGGAATACGCCAACGACGTGGTGTTCGCCGTGCAGCAGGCCTGCGACGAGAAGAGCATCGCCCACCCCGACATCATCAGCGAGTCGGGTCGGGCGCTGACCGCGCACCACGCGATCCTGGTGTTCGACGTGCTGGGCGTCGCGCAGCAGCAGTTCGGCGTGCCGAAGGGCGCGGAGGACTACGAGGAAGGCACGATCGCCAACCTGGTGATGACGCTGCGTTCGGTGTCGCAGAAGAACTTCCAGGAGTCCTACCACGACATGCTGCAGCTGAAGGAGGAGGCGATCAGCCTCTTCAACCTCGGCTACCTGGACCTCAAGGGGCGCGCCATCGCCGAGGCCCTGGTCTGGGCGATCTGCGAGCGCATCCATCAGATCTGTCAGTCGCTCGACTACGTGCCCGAGGAGCTGCAAGGCCTCGAGCGCGCGCTGGCCGACACCTACTACTGCAATTTCTCGGTGTTCCAGTCGGCGCCCGACCACTGGGCGGTCAAGCAGCTGTTCCCGACCATGCCGATCCATCGGCTGAACGAGCGGCCGACGCGGCGCGCGATCCTCGCCGACCTGACCTGCGACAGCGACGGCAAGGTCGACAAGTTCATCGACCTGCGCGACGTCAAGAGCGTGCTCGAGGTGCACCCGATCACGCCGGGCAAGCCGTACTACATGGGCATGTTCCTGGTCGGCGCCTACCAGGAGATCCTCGGCGACCTGCACAACCTGTTCGGCGACACCAACGCGATCCACGTGTCGATGGACGAGCAGCACGGCTATCGCATCGAGCGGGTCATCGAGGGCGACTCGGTGACCGAGGTGCTCAGCTATGTGCAGTACGACAAGCAGGAGCTGATCCGTCGCGTCCGCGGTCGGCTGGAGCAGGCGCTGCGCGACGGTCGCGTCAACATGCGCGAGTCGGCGCTGCTGATGCGTCGCTACGAGGAAGGGCTCGCCGCCTATACCTACCTCGTCGACGACGACGCCGTGCTGGCCAAGGACGAAGACGTCGTCCAGCAGGGCGTCGCGGCCGCCGTGCCTGCCGCCGCCGAGCGGGTCCGGGGCTCCAGCGGCATCTGACCGAGGCCCGCGGCGGGTCGGTCGCCGCGGGCCGCGTCTCGGAGGCACGTCATCATCGTCCGGTCGGAACTGTCGGTAATCTCTCAGCTGTCCGAACTGTCATGCACGCAGCAGTCTTCGTCGATTTCGAGAATCTGTTCCTGTCCCTGAAGAACCGCGAGGAGCTGAGCGGACTGCGCATCCGGGAGCTCTCGCTCGGCATCCTCGAGCAGCTGAAGCAGCGCCTGCATCGCGACAAGGCGCCGATGGTGCTCGGCCGCTCCTACGCCGCGTTCGACACCTACCCGGGCATGGAGGTCGCGCACGACCTCGCGCTGATGGGCTTCGATCCGCAGTACGTGCTGGTCGGCCACGCCGGCAAGAACTCCGCCGACGTGCAGCTGGCCTGTGACGTCTGCCGCGTGCTGTACCGCCGTCCGGACATCGACGCGATCGTGATCGTCTCCGGCGACCGCGACTTCATCCCCATCGCCCGCCAGGTGCTCGAGGAGAACCGCGAGCTGCGCGTCGTCGCGATCCCCGACAGCACCAGCGGCGACCTGCGCATGCGCGTCGGCGCCGATCGCTTCTGGAACGCGCTCGACCTGATCGACAAGGGGCAGCGCGGCGCCGAGCCGAGCCCGTTGCCGGCCGCGAACGGGGCCGCCGACGCGCCGGCGGCCGTCGCTCCCGAGGTCCCGGCGGGGCCGGCCGAGGCGGCGGCGGTCGCCGACGAGGTGCCGGCCCGGGCCGCGATCGTCGGCCACATCCCGGTGACGTGGCGCACCGACGAGCTGCCGCGCGACGCCGACATCGACGAGCGACTGCAGCAGTGCGTCGACCTGATCCAGCGGGCACAGGTGCGCCACGGCAGCTCGGAGGTCTGGCTGTCGCCGTTCCTGAAGGGGCCGATGAGCCAGCACTTCAGCGGCCTCGTGCACCCCGAGCGTCGCGCCCTCATCAACGAGCTCCGGCACCGCGGCGTGATCCGCATCGAGGAGCGCGAGAACCAGTACGCCGACCATCCCTACTCGGTGATCGTGCTGGACGAGAATCACCCGATGGTCCGCGAGGCTGCCGATCGCGCTAGCGCCCGGGAAGAGGTCCAATAGCCGCCGCGTCCAACTTCCCCCTGGCGCCGAACCCCTCTGGCACGGCCGGTTGCTCCCGGCCGGCATCGTGATGCCCCAACTCCGCTCCTTCGTCCTGCCCTCCGCGATCGCCGCCGCCACCTCGATGGTGTCGGCGCAGTCGTACGTCGACCTCGTCGATTCGCGCAACGCCGCGCAGGGCTTCACCCAGCTGTTCATGATCGAGGCCGGCGCCATCGGCACGAAGGCCGAAGGCAAGGACCGCGCCGGCACCGCGGTCGGTGACCTGCGCGCCGACCGCGGGCTCGACGACGTCATCTCCTGGGACGGCCGCGTCTACTACCGCGACGAGAAGGTCGGGTCGCGGCGCGGCACGCTGGAGGCCTACGCGGGGCGCGACGGCCTGTTCGGCGCGTTCACCGACGGCAAGCTGATCGGCGACGACACGGTGACGCGGCTCGAATTCCACGGTCGCCCGTGGCAGTTCTACCGCGACGGCTTCTACGTCGGCGACACGCTGCGTCGCAACGGCTTCTACGAAGGCTCGGACTACGAGGGCTACCTCGGCTTCGGTCGCGAGGCCAACGACGGCATCTACATCGAGTTCGGCCCCTACTACAAGCAGTTCACGTTCCGTCGCCCGGACCGCGCGTCGTTGGTGCAGTCGGACTTCGTGCTGCCGGGCGACTACACGGCCTATGGCGGTCGCCTCTACGTCGAACAGCGCGCGGTGCAGATGGACCGACGGCGCGGCATGCCCAGGTCCGGCTCGGTGCTGACGCTGATCGGCGAACGCGAGTGGAACGACAGCCAGGGCACGTTCGGCCGCGTCGGCTTCTACGAGACCGAGCTGCCGAGCGCCGTGTGGCGTGCGCGCGGTCGGCTCGAGTGGTACATCCCGGCCGGCGACGGCGTCACCTTCGAGGTGTTCGTGCACGGCGGCTGGCAGGACGAGAAGGACCGGCTGCAGAACACCGAAGGGCAGCGGCCGCTCGGCAACCAGTGGGCGGACGGGCAGGTGCGCATGCGTTGGGATCTCGCCGACTGGTGGACGCTGACGCCGTACTTCGAGCTGCAGTACTCGCACACGCCGAACGAGCGCGGTCTGTTGCCGAAGCGCCAGTTCTTCCTCGGCGGCGGCCTCGAGACCTACGTGCACTTCGGCGAGAGCCTGTCGCTGCACGGCTACTACTCGTACCTCGACAACGACAACCGACCGTCGGTGCGCATCGACCGCGACATCCACGCCGAGAGCATGTTCTACCTCGGCATGGTGCTGCGCCTCGGCGTGCAGCGTCGCTGAAGGGTGGTCGGCTCAGCGCGGCGCGAACTGCGTGCGCCAATCGGTGTAGACCGTCTCGGTCTCGTGCTGGCCGTCGTTCCACGACGCGCGGCGCAGGTGGGGAACGCGCAGGTCGCCGGTCGTGCGGTAGTCCAGCCAGTTCTCGCTGAGGTGCACGATCGAGCCGTCGGCGAACCGCTGCCAGGTCTCGACCACCCGCACCAGCGACGACTCCACGTCGACCTGCACGCGCAGCCGCTCGAAGCGCTCGTCGCGGGCCTCGAGCACCATCATGCGCCGGTCGCCGACCGTGCGCTCGGCGACGGCCCGGAACGGCAGCGCGCCCCGCGCGTAGGCCGCCAGCAGCATGATCGGATGCCGCGCCATCTCCTGGCGCAGCGCCGCGGCGTCCTCGGCGGTCAGCGACTGCCGCACGGTGCCGAGCTGCTCCGAGCAATCGTCGCCGGTCAGCGTGGTCGTGACGACCTGGCCGAGCACGGTGCGCTGCCGCTGCAGCGTGCCGTCCGTCGACCAGGTGATGCGATCGGCAGCCGGCGGCGCGTCGCCCGGTTGCATGGTCGCCGTCGCGGTGAAGCCGACGATCTCGGCGAAGCGGGCGCGGCCGCCGCAGGCCGCCAGCGCGCGTTCGAGCCACGGGCCCTCTTCCCCCGGCTGCGGCGCCGCCTCGGTCGCCGTGTCCTGCGGGTGGAACTGCGGCGGCAGCAGGCGGGCGGTGTGGGCGTCGACGCCGTCCGGCCGCGGCGGACCGATGACCACCGTCCACAGCGGCTGTTCGGCGAACCGGCGCGCCGCAGCCGTCGCGTCGAACTGGCCCGGACGCTGCAAGTCGGCGAGACGGTCGCGCAACACGTCGATCGACAGGTTGCGCGTCGCCAGGCGGCCGAACTGCCGCAGGCGCGCGTCGGCGTCGAGCATCGGCAGCTCGGCGGCGAGCCGGGTGCGCCGGAAGGCCAGCTGCAGCTCGGACGGAGTCGGCGGCACGTCGACCAGCGACTGGCGGGCGCGCAGCACGACGCGCCACAGCCGCGCGGCCTCGTCGCCGGTTGCCTCGGTGGTCATCAGCAGCGCTTCGGCGTCGGGGAGCTGCAGCAGCTCGGTCTGCCATGAGAGGTGGCCGAGTCCTGCCTCTTCTTGCAGTTGCTCGAGGCGACCGCCGGTGCCGTCCAGCGTCAGGCACGATTGCAGCAGCAGCGACTCGGCGTCCTCGGGTTCGCCGGCCTGCGGGCGTCGGAGCATCACGCCGACCCTGGCGCGCGGGGCGCCGTTCTCGATCCAGGTCAGGCCCGGCTCGCACTGGCGCGGCAGCAGGTCGCTGTTGCCCGGCGTCGCCGGCGGGGGGCGCCAGCCCTCGATCGCCAGCTCGGCAGGTTCGTGGAGGAATCGCTCGAGCGTCGGCAGGGCGCGGCCCTCGCGGAAGTTCAGCACGCAGCGTTCGGGACGATACAGGCGCTCGAGGAACAGCGTGACCTGGCTCGCGTCGAGGTCGATCAAGCCGTTGACGTAGTGCTCGGTGCTCTTCTCGGCGAGCAGCAGGGCGCGGGCGGACTGCCGCAGCGGGTCGCGCACGACCTCGTCGCAGATGCTGGCGACCAGCTCGTCGCGCATGCGCTCGATCTGGTGTCGCGAGTGGCTGGCCGACTGCAGTGCGACGCGCAGCGCTTCGAGCGCCGGAAGACCCTTGCCGCGCGGCACGCGCACGTCGAACCACGTCGTCAGCAATCCGACCCGGACGTCGATCGTGCCGCCAAGCTGTTCGATCTCCTGCTCGAGAGTGCCGTTGCCCTGTGTCGGGTCGGTCGAACGCAGGATCACTTCGGCGGCGAGTTCGGCCAGTCCGGGCGCGACGAACAGGCCGCCGGCCAGCACCCCCAGTTGGACCTGCGTGTCGGCGTCTGCCGAGGCCTGGCTCAGGTAGGCGGTCATGCCGTTGGCCAGCAGCAGCACCTTCTCGGTGAGCGCCGCGGGCGGCTGCTCGTCGACCGGTGGCTGGGGCTGGTCAGGGGCCGGTCCTGGTGGCGGTGGAGCGCTGTCGCAGCTGCCGAGGGTCGCCAAGGCCAGCAGCAAAGCGGCGTGCTTCGCGAGCGCGGTCGTCTTCATCGATGGCCCTCGACGACCGCCGGGTGCGCGGCGAAGGTCTGCCGCAGGAGACGGGTCACGTCCGCACCGCCGACGCGCGGCGGCGCGCCGGTGACGATGTCCGCGTCTGGCCACACCAGCGCGTGCTCGGCGATCGCGGCGGTCAGCAGCCGCGGGTCGTCCGCGTGGAGGTTCCAGTCGTGCTGCATCGCCATGTTGGTCTGGAAGAGCCAGCCGTCGGGGATGTCCTTGTCGACCGCGTCGGCGCAGGCGCCGAGCACCACCTCGAGCAGCCCGTCGGTGCCGTTGGCGTCGTCGAGGTCGAGCAGCAGCAAGCCGGCGCCGTTGACGGTTCGCGGCCACGGCGCGCGCGCGGAGAAGTTGGTTCCGGGGCGGTTGGCGCGGGCGAGGCGCTGGGCGAGCTGGCTGCGGGGCACGACGGCGAGCCACCGCACGGCCGCTTCGACGGTCCAGCGATCGGCGCCCGACGGCAGCGCCCAGGCGACCGCCAGCCGCGGCTGATCGACGCCGCCGACGACCGAGCGGCGTTCCGCGGTCAGCGGACGGGGCGGCACGACCACCGCGGCGGGCGGCTGCGACAGGTGGGTGGCGGCGAACGCCTTCCGCAGCGTCGCCTCGGTGCGGTCGGGGTCGAGTTCGCCGAACAACACGTGCACGGTGCGCGAAGGGTGCTGCGTCGCCGCCCAGCAGGCGAGCGCGTCGGCGCGGCGGGGCGCGACGATGCCGGCCGGCGTCTCGAGCATGCGTGCGGCGGGGGACAGGGGCATCATCAGCGCCAGCACCTCGCCGTGCAGTCGCGCGGCGTGATCGGTGGCGCGGGCGGTGGCGCGCGCCAGCGTCACCTCGGTCCACGCCCGGTAGAGCCCGCGCAGCGGCTGCTGTTCACGTCGCTCGACCAGCAGCGCGGCGACGTCGGGCAACGCCTCCTCGATGGTGGTCAGGACGTGCACCGCGATCGCGTCGCGTAGCAGCAGCTCGGGGCGGTGGGCCGGCGCCGCCGCCAGGACACGTGGAAACGTGCGCGCGTCGCAGAGCGCGGCGGCGGCCCGGTCGCGCTCGATCACGCGCGCGAGCGCCGCCTGGTCGTGCGGTCGCTGCATGCTCTCGTGCCACGCCGCGTCGAGCGCCTCGAGCGCCGCGCGCTCGGCCTCCGGGTCCTTGCTCCCGTGCTGCCACGTGCCGCCGCGCGCCGCGAGCAACGTCGCCTGGGTCAGGCCCTCGAAGCCAGGGGGATCGTCGCCGCCGTCGTTCCAGGTGGCCGTGGCCCAGTGCACCTGTCGCTGCGAGGCGTCGACGACCAGCACGAAGCGGCTGCCGTCCGGCGTGGTGAAGGTGCGGGTGACCCGTTCGGTCGGCGGCTGCACTCGCGGCGGCTTCTGCTGCGCGACCACCGGGCCGACCAGGGCGGCGGCGTAGGCGACCAGGGCTGCGAGCGGGAGGCCGGCGCGCGCGCTACAGCGAGGCGGCGCCATCGCCGATCGCCCCTTCGCCGAGCGACTCGTCCCCGGCGCTGTGGCTGCGCAGCTGCGAGCGGGGGCTGCACACGCCGCGGCGGCTCTCGGCGACGAAGTCCACGATCTCGCGGCAGATCGGGTCCTTGTGCAGCGAGCTGCAGCGCACGAATTCGAGGCGTTGGTGCAGGGTTCCGGCACGCCAGAAGAGTAGTCGGAAGACGCGCTTGACGAGAGCCTTCTGTTCGGCCGTGAAGCCGTTGCGGTGCAGGCCGACGACGTTGACGGCGACCAGCTTGGCGCGGTCGCCCTGGACCATCGCGAACGGCGGCGCGTCGTGCGACACCATCGCCCCGGCGCCGATCATCGCCAGCTTGCCGACCCGGGCGAACTGGTGGATGCCGACCATCGCGCCGAGGATCGCGCGGTCGCCGATCACGGTGTGGCCGGCCGCCATCGCGCCATTGGTGAACACCACGTGGCTGCCGACCGTGGCGTCGTGCCCGATGTGCGCACCGACGAGCAGCATGTTGTGGTCGCCGACCGTCGTCGTGCCGCCGCCGAACGGCGTGCCGCCGTGGATCGTGACGTGCTCGCGGATCTTGTTGTGCGACCCGATGCGGAGCTTGGCGGCCGGGGTGTCCGCCTTCAGCTTCTTGTCCTGCGGCGTCGTGCCGATCACGCAGAACGGATAGAGCTCGCAGTCCTCGCCGATCACGGTGTCGCCGTCGACCACGACGTGGGCGACCAGCCGGGTCCGGGCGCCGATGCGGACCCTTGGCCCGACCGTGCAATACGGCCCGATGTCGACGTCCGGGCCGAGCTCGGCGCCGGGTTCGACGATGGCGGTGGGGTGGATGCCCATCGACTGGGTGGGGGGGCTTGGGAGGCTGCTAGGGACGCGGCGCCGCCCCAATGTCTACCCTGGGCAGGACGCCTGCGCTAGCCTTCGCTGCCCCCGCGCCGCGCAGCGGTCCGTTCGTCGCCACGACGACGGGTCGGTGCCGTGGGCGGTTCGTCGGCGCCC
Source organism: Planctomycetota bacterium (assembly GCA_020638735.1). Taxonomy (GTDB): domain Bacteria; phylum Planctomycetota; class UBA1135; order UBA1135; family UBA2386. The sequence goes on from JACKHZ010000010.1 coordinate 552,146, forward strand.
GGCCGGCGTCGATTCCCCCGGTGCGATTTCCGTGCATGCCATCCGACCGTAGCCGCCAGCCCCGACCCCGCCTCCGCCGTTGCCTCCTTGCCCGCACTCCGGCGAACGGAGGTCGCTCGTGACCGTCGTTCGCGGCGAATGCGTCTCGCCCGGCATCATCGTCGGCCCGGTGCATCTGCGCGGCTTCGACACCGACGCCGCCGGGCCGCGCATCGCGGCCGACGAGGTCGAGACCGAGCTCAACCGGCTGCGCGGCGCGTTCGAGAAGAGCCGCGCGCAGACCGAGGAGATCAAGCAGAAACAGGCGGACAGCCTCGGCGAGGCGGAGCTGCGCATCTTCGACGCGCACCTCGCCTACCTGGGCGACGCGATGTTCGTCACCGAGATCGAGTCCCAGGTGATCCGCGAACGGTTGTCGGCGCGGGAGGCCGTGCAGCAGGTGTTCGCCAAGTACGACCGCATCTTCCAGCTGGTCGAGAGCGAGCTGCTGCGGCGCCGCGCCAGCGACTTGCGCGACGTCGCGACCCGCCTGCTGCGCAACATCGAAGCCGACGTGGTGCGCGACGGCAGTCGGCCGGCGGGGCCCTACATCCTGGCGGCGCGCAAGCTGACCACGGCGGACATGTTCAACCTCGACAACGAGCACGTCGCCGGCATCGTCGCCGAGGAGGGCGGCATGAGCTCGCACGCGGCGATCCTGGCGCGCGGCATGGGCATCCCGACGCTGACCGGCATCCGCGACCTGTCCAAGTTGCTGCGCGACGGCGACGTCGTCGTGCTGGACGCGACCGAGGGCGAGCTGGTGACGCAGCCGGGCGAGACGGCGCTGGCCGAGGCGACGGCGGCGTCCGAACGGTGGCGCGCCGGTCGCGCCGTCGAGGCCGCGCCCGCCGAGGCCGGCCGTCACACGACCCGCGACGGCACCCCGATCACGATGCTCGGCTCGTGCGGCAGCGCCGGCGAGGCCGACCTCGTGCGCACGTTCGGGATGGAGGGCATCGGCGTCTTCCGCACCGAGCTGCAGTTCCTCGCGGACCGGGAGCGGCCGAGCGAAGAGGCGCTGGTCGACAGCTACCGCAAGGTGCTCGAAGGCCAGGGCGGCCGCCCGGTCGCCTTCCGCCTGCTCGACGTGATGGCGGCGACGCTCAACGTCGAGTCGCCGCAGCAGGAGCGCAACCCGGCGCTGGGCCGCCGCGGCGTTCGCGGTCTGCTCGCCAGCCAGGACGTGCTGCGCCTGCAGCTGCGCGCGATCCTGCGCGCCGCCCACGGCGTCGACGGCGTCGCCGTGCTGGTGCCGTTCGTCACCAGCGTCGCCGACCTGCAGCGCGTCAAGGCGGCGCTGCTGGAGGAGCGCGTCGGCCTGAAGAAGGCCAAGGTGCGCTGCGCCGCGGAGCTGCAGATCGCGCCGATCATCGAGGTGCCGGCGGCGGCGATGTCGCTGTCGACGCTGCTGCACGAGAGCGACTTCGCGGTGGTGGCGATCGACGACCTGCAGCAGCACCTGCTCGCAGCGGACCGCGACAACGTCGCGGTGCGCAACTACTTCGAGATGGTGCACCCGGCGGTGTTCGAGATCCTCGCCCGCATGAGCAAGGAGGCGGACAAGAAGAAGAAGTCGCTGGTGCTGTTCGGCGAGAGCGCCGCCGAGCCGGAGCGCGTGCCGTTCTACATCGGCGTCGGCTACCGCAGCTTCTCGGTGGCGCCGGTGCGACTGCGCAGCATGCTCAAGGTGCTGCAGCGCTACTCGGCGGACGAGTGCCGGCGGGTCGCCGCGCGCATGCTCGAGGCGCCGCGCACGCTCGACGTGCAGAAGGTGCTGGTCAATCTCGATCTCGAGTGAGGTCGTCGGCAGTGAAGCCGTCGGCTGGCGCGGCGGCGACGGGCACGTCGCGCGCGTAGTGCCGTTCGTGACGCGGGCCGCTCGGCGTCAGCGTGCTGCGGTAGACGGCGAGGCGCGTCGGCGTGAACGCCTTCTGGTTGAGCTCGGACGAAGCCTCGCGCAGGCGGTCGAGCAGCGCCAGCGCGCCGAACGGTCCCTTGATGCGGCCGATCGTGACGTGCGGCGTGAAGCCGCGCTTCTCGCGCTCGACGCCGAGCGGCAGCGTCAGGCGTTCGAGCTCTGCGTGCAGCGTCGCCAGCGCGTCGACGTCACCGCCCAGACCGACCCAGACCACGCGCGGCATGCCGCGCGGCGGGAACCAGCCGAAGCGGTCGAGCGACAGCTGCAGCGGCGGCAGGTGCACGCTGGCGACCGCGTCGGTCAGCGGTCGCAGGTTCTCCTCCGGCAGGTCGCCGGCGAACAGCAGCGTCAGGTGCAGCTGGTCGCGATCGACCCACTTGACCTGGTGCCGCTCACGCAGCGGCGCGACCGTGTTGACGAGGTGGTTCTTGACCGGGGTCGGCAGATCGAGGGCGACGAAGCAGCGCACAGAGCGATCCTATCGAAGCGGGTGTGCGGTTCGGCAGCTCCGACTGGCTAGAACTGCGGGCCATGTCCACACCGTGCTTCCACGTCGACGCGTTCACCGACCGCCCCTTCGCGGGCAACCCCGCCGCCGTCTGCCTGCTCGACGCCGCGCGCCCGGCGAAGTGGATGCAGGTGTTCGCCGCCGAGATGAACCTGTCGGAGACGGCCTTCGTCGCGCCGGGCAAGACGCACCTGCAGCTGCGCTGGTTCACGCCGGTCGCCGAGGTCGCGCTGTGCGGCCACGCGACGCTGGCCACCGCGCACGTCCTGTGGAGCGAGGGCATCGCGCCGAAGGGCATCGACCTGCGCTTCACCACCAAGAGCGGCGTGCTGACCGCGCGCCAGCTGAGCAAGGGCCGCGTCGAGCTCGACTTCCCGGCGCGGCCGGCGCTGAAGGGCAAGGTCGCCGGTGCCGCGCTGGCCAAGGCGCTCGGTGCCAAGCCGAAGGCGATCGTCAAGGTCGCCGACGACGTGTTGGTCGAGCTGGCGAGCGAAGCCGCGGTGCGCGGCCTGACGCCCGACCTGGCAAAGCTCGCCAAGGTCGACGCACGCGGCGTGATCGTCACCGCGCGCAGCAAGAAGCACGACTTCGTCAGCCGCTTCTTCGGGCCGCGCGTCGGCGTGCCGGAGGATCCGGTCACCGGCTCGGCGCACTGCGCGCTCGCGCCGTATTGGGCGGGCAAGCTCGGCAAGACCGATCTCAAGGGCTACCAGGCGTCGGCGCGCGGCGGCGAGGTCGAGTGTCAGCTGGCCGGGGATCGCGTGCTGTTGCGCGGCTCGGCGGTGACGGTGATGCGGGCTACCATCCTCGCATGAGCGAAGGAGTCGCTGCTGCCGAGGTCGCCGCGCCGCGCGCGCCCGTGCAGGTCCTTGGCGCGCTGCTCCAGCTCGGCGCCGGCTACGGCCTGGCGATCGGCGTGTCGGTGCTGCTCGGCCGCGACTTCCGGCGCGCGGCGTTCTCGTGGTTCGACGACACCTTCGCGTCGTGGCCGTGCGCGCTGCTGCTGGTGCTGTGGGGCGCGGCGGTGGTGTTGGCGGTGCCGATGGCGATCGTCTGCGTGACGCGCCCGTTCGCCGACAAGGTGCTGCCGCACGGACTGTGCGTGTTCGTCGGCGCGGCGGTCGGCACCTGGGCGGCGCCGGGCAGCTTCGTCGATGGCGGCGTTGCGCCGGGAATGGCCGTTTCGCTGCTGATCGCGATCGCGACCGCAGTCGAAGTGCGGGTGCGGGCGATGCCGTGGCACCGGGTCACGGTGCTGTCGATGTTCGCGGCCGTGGTCGCGCAGCTGCTGTTGGTCGCCGGGGTGACGGCGCTCAACGCGATGGAGTGAGCCGGCAGTCGTTGGCGCTGCGGCTCACTTCGGCGGCGGCACGCGCATCGTGACGCGGTGCACCGGCTCGGTCACTTCGATCGTCGCGCGGTCGACCGGTCCCGAGTTGCCAGCGCCCGGATGGGCGAACGGCGACATCGCGTGCAGCGCCAGCGATGCCGCCGGTACCAGCAGGCGCAGCTCACGGCTGCCTGCTTCGACCGCGCAATACAGCTGCTCGACGTTACCGCTCCAGCCGCCGGGCCACAGGGAGTTCGACGCGGCATCGCTGGCGCGCGGGACCTGCAGCTGAACGCCCGAGCAGATCGCGGGGGCGCCTTCTGCGTCGGTCTCGAAGTGCACCTCGAGCCAGTGCAGCGTCGGCCGCAGCACGAGCTCCGGCGTTTCCCCGGCAGCGAGTTCGAGGTCGGTGGCCTCGGTGTGGAACACCAGGCCGCTCTGCAGGTCGGCGAGCTGCAGCGTGTACTTCGCCGGCGGCAGGTCGATCGCGAAGCCGCCGGCGTCGTCGATGCCGACGACGAACGGGTGGTTGAGCATGGGGCCGACGATCGACCGTCCGGAGGCCTCGGCACGGCGGGCGACGACGACGATGCGCGCGGTCGGCGCGTCCGGCGGCAGTTCGACGCGACCCTGACAGATCACGCTGCGCAGGTCGGGCAGCGTGAAGGTCGTCGTCGGCGCCGTCAGTTCGCCGAGCTCGATGTCGATGCCGTTGCCGACGCGGTCGCGCGACGGCACGTGCAGCATCGCCTCGAACACGCCGTCGCCCAGCGGTCGAGGCGCAGCTTGCGTGGCCCTGACAGGGGCAGGGGTGGCGGCATCACGCCGTGACTGATGTAGGTCATCTGCGTCTCGCCGACGGTCCGCAGGAAGGTGCGCCATGAGATCGTGGCGAGGCAGCGTGGTGGGACCTCGCCGACGAGTTCGAGATCGACGACGCGTGCCTCCGGCAGGGTGATGTCGAGGGATGCCTGCTGCTCCGGCGCGATGGTCACCCGCTGGCACGGAGATCCCTGGTGCGCGGCGCCGTAGGCCTGCACGCCGTACTCGCCGTCGGCGAGTCGCTCGATGCGGTAGCGGCCGGCGGCGTCGGTGACGACGCTGCCGAGGCCGGGATCGGTGCCGTTGCTCAAGTTCGATGCGTAGGGCAGCGCACGTACGCGGCAGCCGGCGGCGGGCTTGCCGGTCGCCGCGTCGGTGACCGTGCCGGTCAGCACGCACTGCGCGGGCAGTCGCACGACGAGCGCTTCTTCGCGCGGCTCGTCGAGCGAGACGATCACGAAGCCGTGCCCCGGCGCATCGACGATCAGTGATCCTGACATGCGACCGTTGGCGTCGCATGGAATCTCGAGCGTGGCCTGCTCGTGGTGCTCGGCCGCCGAACGGGCGTGTGCGAGCAGCAGTGTCGGTGGATCGGATCGGTTGCTCGGATAGTGGGACAGTCGAAAGCTCGCGATGGCTTCGCCGTTGGCGTCGTCGACGCAGCGTACCGTCAGGTTCTGCGGCGATCGGTTGCCTTGGCGAGGGCCGACGGTGACGTCCTCGGTCGGGCCCGACAGCTGCTCGCTGGCGAAGTTGCGCAGGTTCGGCAGCGGCAGGCTGGCGGTGACCTGGAAGCGCCAGGCCTTCGGCGCCGTCAGCTCGAAGCGGCCGTCGGCGTCGCTGCGGGTGATGCGGGTGATCTTGCCGCCGACGTACATCCTGGCACCGGCGACCGGCGCGCCGTCGTGGTCGACGACCCGGCCGCGCACGAAGCCGGTCGCTTCGAGCGTGACGTCGAACGGGGCACCGTGGCCGACGAACTGGCTGGTGACAGCGAAGCCCGGCGCGTCGATCGTCGCCAGCATGCCGGTCTTCGGCACGCCGGGCACGTGCACGTAGCCGCGTTCGTCGCTGATCGCCAGCGACTCGAGGCGCCATGACGAGGTGCGGTTGCGCGCGGCGGGATCTTCGACCAGCACCCGCGCGCCGGCGATCGGCTCGCCAGCGGCGTCGCGCACGCGGCCGTGCAGGGTCGTGCCGGTCAGCAGCAGGGCGTCCTGCACGCGGGTGCTGGCGTCGATGCCGTTGGGCGATGGGACGATGGTGTAGGCGCACACCTGGTGGTCTTTGGCCGCGACGACGACGACGGACGCGACGTCGCGCGGTATGGTCAGCCGGTAGTGGCCCTGCGCGTCGGTGGTGTGCGGCGGTGCCTGCAGCAGTCCGGTGGTGTCCGGGTGATCGCCCGACTCGACGATCGTCACCGCACAGCCGGCGACCGGCTTGCCGTCGCGATCGATGACGCGGCCGTGCACTTCGCGCGTCGGGTTCTGTGCGACGGCGACGTGTGTCAGCGAGACCGACGACAGAACGATTGCCAGCGCGGCGGAGACTCTCATCGCCGCACGATAGCGCGGCGGTGCGTTCGCTCAGCGCTTCGGCAGACGTTCGCGGAGGTTCTGCCGACGCTTGAACGTGTGGCGCCAGCCGTATCCGGAGCGGCTGCCGCGCCACACTGCCCAGCCCCAGATCGGCACGGCGAGCAGCGCCCACCACGAGGTGAGCATGCCGAACAGTACCGCGCTCAGCAGCAGCACGCTCGGCAACGCCATGGCGATCGGGAACAGCGCGCGCTGGTCCATCAGTCTGGTGCCGCGGCGTGCGGCGCGATGGACCCGTTCGTCGGCGGTGTCCGGCGGCGGCAGCTTGCTCGGCCCCGGGGACGCGGCCGGTATCCAGGGTCGAAAGCGGGACATCGGCGGCGCGCCCACTGTCGCCGCGCCGCCGGCGGGGTTGTCGTCGCGAGCTACTCGCCGTGCCACTCCGCCGTCAGGTCGCACCACATCGCCAGCCCGTCGAACGGCGCGAACTTCGCGTAGCGCTTGGCGATCGCCGCGTCGCCCGGCGGCTTCTTCGTGCCGTCGAGCTGTGCCAGCCGCGTGCGACACCAGCTGTCGATCGCCAGCTTGTCGTAGTGCCCGCACAGCCGCATCGCCTGGCCGGCGGCGTAGGTGCCGAAGCCGTGCAGCGAGACCAGTCGCTTCCACAGCTCCTCGCTCGGCTGCTGTGCGAGGAAGGTCGCACAGTCGAGTTCGCCGCGCACGAACGCATCGGCCAGCCGCAGCGCCGCGTCGGCGCGGTAGCCGCAGCGCACGACGTCCTTGTAGAACGCGACGTCCTTCAGGCACTGCTTCGGCGTCGGGAACGCGCGGCGGCCGCTCGGCGCCGGCGTGCCGGCGGCGGCGACGAGGTTGCGCGTCATGCTCTCGGTCGCGGCCCACGAGGTGTTGGTCGTGAACAACAGCTTCATCAGGTCCTCGAACATCGTCGCCGAGCGCAGCAGCCGCCCGCCGCCGCGGCGCGCCGTCCAGGCGAGGCGCGGCACGTCGCGGCACATCGTCCAGAACGCGTCGAGGTCGCAGTCGAGGCGGAGCATGTGGCGCAGCTGTCGCGCGGCGTGTTGGACCTCGGCGCGCGACAGCGCCTTCTCGGCCGTCAACTGCAGCTGCAGCGTCGCGTCGTCGAGCTGCCACAGCTCGGCGTCGACCGCCTGGCGGCCGACGCGCAGCGCGGTCGTGAAGCGCTGGCGGGCTTCGTCGAACTGATGCGGCTCGAGCGCGACCCAGCCGTGGCCGAACAGGCACAGCCGCAGCTCGAACGGCGGCGGGACCGGGAGGCGGGTCTTGTGCGTGGCCACGCATCGATCAGAGCCGACGGCACCGTTCGATGCCACCGACGCCAGCGTCGCGCCCTGGGGCGGCGATCACTTCGGCGACGATGCACGAGGCGATGGACCTCGTCGAAGCAGCCACCGCCCAGAAGACCGCGATCATCCTGCGCGGCGTCGACATCGGCGTGCTCGGCAAGATGCTCAACCAGCAGAAGCAGGAAGGCCGCGCCGCGGTCTCGCTGATCGAGGGCTCGTCGATCGCGCCGCCGAAGGGCGCGCCCGAGCCGGGCAAGGGTTCGCTGGTCGACGTCGTCGCCTGAGCGCCCGGCGTCGCGGCTCGGCGTCAGGAGCCGAGCGCGGTCTCGATGTCCTTCACCAGCGCGGCGTCGTCCGGCGCGACCTTGGACGGGTAGAACTTGACGACGCGGCCGTCCTTGCCGACCAGGTACTTGCAGAAGTTCCAGTTGGGCAGGTTGCCGGTGGCCTTGCCGAGGGTCGCATAGATGGGGCTCTGGCCCGCGCCGGGCTTGGTCTCGAGCTTGGCGAACATCGGGAAGGTGACGCCGTACTTGGTCGTGCAGAAGTTGCGGATCGCCTCGGGCGAGCCGGGCTCCTGGCCGCCGAACTCGTTGCTCGGGAAGCCGAGCACGGCGAAGCCGCGGTCCTTCATCTGCTCGTGCAGCTCCTGCAGGCCCTTGTACTGCGGGGTGTAGCCGCACTCGCTGGCGACATTGACGACCAGCGTCACGCGGCCCTTGAACTGGCTCAGATCGGCGGGCTTGCCGTCGAGGGCGGTGGTCTTCAGCGCGTAGAGATCGTCGGCGGGCTGGGGCGTCTGCTCGGGTGTGGGCTGCGTCATGGTCGTTGGCTCGGTGGAGGACTGGGAGTGGGAACCGTCGGGCGACGCGCCGCACGCAGCGAGGGCGAGCAACGCGGCCGACAACGACGAGGTGGAGCGCTTCATGTCGTGGGGGCAGTAGGGGGAGACGAGACGGGCGGCTGGCTAGGACCTGGCGCCGGCGATGCAACGGGCGTTTTGCGGCGGGCGCGCCACAGCACCAGCGGGTACCAGACGCCGCCGGCGACGGTGAGCGCGCCGCCGATCGCGAAGCCGAGCATCGGCCCGCGCCGCTCCCAGCCGAGCATGACCGCGGTGGCGACGGCGAGCGCCAGCACGATCGCGTAGAGCAGGTAGGTGCGTTCTTGCAGCCGCCAGCGCATCGCGGTCGGGTCCTGTTCGTCGCGCAGCGCGGCGAGCCGCTGTGAGTACTCGCCGAACGCGAGCCGCAGCCGCACCAGGATGCGCAGGGACAACAGCAGCGAGCAGAGCAGGAACAGCAGCAACAGGAACGGCGCGCGGCGCTGGATGGTCTCGGGCGACGGCACGACGACGAGGTCGGCAGGGATCGCGCCCAGGTTGGTCAGCGCGTTGAACAGCCCGGCGAACAGCGCGACCGCCATGACGACGACCACGGAGATGTCGGCCGAGGTGCCGTCGAGCGACTTGCGCGCGTGCTCGGCGCGCAGCTCCGTGCTCGTGTCACCGGACTGCCAGTGCACGTCGAGCTTCTCGCACAGGCGGTTGGCGCGCGCGTGGGCGACCGGCAGCCACGCCATCAGCAGCGCCGCCACGGCGCCGCCCGCCGACCAGGCGAGCGCGCCGCCGTGTCCGAGCCCGGCGACGAGGCACATCGCGCCGAGCGCCGCCGACAGCGCCGTCAGCGCGACGAAGTTGGTGGTGACGCCGAGCCAGTTGAGCGGCCGCAGCGACAGCGCGCCGGTCTCGACCTTCTTCAGCTTGGTGCCGTTGACGACCAGCCCGAAGTGACAGCGCGCGACGACGCCGGTGACCAGCACGCCGCTGACCAGCAGCAGCGCGCCGGCGATCGGCACTACGGCGCGCGGCAGCCACGCGACCGCCTCGATCGGCGACGCGCCCGTCAGGCAGTCGCTGACCGCCATCACGCAGGCCGGCGTCAGCACGTTGGTCAGCACCAGCATGAGCCGGCGCACCTCGAGGTTGCTGTCGGCCTCGTGCATCGCCGCCGCGAAGTCGACGTCGGCCTGCGATTGCGTCGTGCTCACGCGCCCCCCTTGGCCGCGCGGCGCACCTTCTCGAGCCATTGCGGCTTGCGGCGGCCGCAGAACGCGCGGCGGAAGTCGTCGCGGCTGCCGGCGAGCCGCGCGAATTCTGCGCGCGCGTCCTTCAGGATCACGGCGTGGTCGAAGGCGAGCTTCGGCGGCTTCCTGGCGGCGAACCAGCGGCAATCGGCGGCGTCGTCCCCGGCTTCGCCCCGGATCTCGTCCGGTCCGCAGATCGCCAGGAACGCGACGCCCACGGTGTGCCCGCGCGGGTCGCGGTGAGGCGTGCCGTAGGCGCCCAGCTGCACCATCGGCCCGAGCGCGACGCGCGTCTCCTCGAGCATCTCGCGTCGCGCGGCGACCTCGAGGTCCTCGTGCTGGTCGACGAAGCCGCCGGGCAGCGCCCACGCGCCGGCGAACGGGTCGCGCGCGCGCTGGATCAGCAGCACGCGCAGGTCGCCGTTGGCACCGACCGTTGCCAGCACGGTGTCGACGGTCACGGCGGGGCGGGGGTAGTCGTAGGTGTGCGGCACCCCCGCAAGTGTGCGGCCCCGGCGGTGCGTGGCAACCGTGCACTTGGCAAGCCGGTGGTTACCTGACGCGGCGAGTGCGTTAGTCTGCCTCCGTCGCGGCGGTGCGAACGATCTCCATGGGCCCGGGAAGGAACGTCTGGTTGCTGGCTGTCGCCCTGGCGACGTGGTCCGACGTCGCCGCGCAGACCCGGTGGAGCCTGGCGACGCCGCAGTTGCCGTTCCTGGGAGCATGTGCCGCCAGCTACGACGCCGGCAACCACCGCAGCCTCGTCTACGTGTCGTCGACCGCGCAGACCTGGTCGCTGGCGAGCGCGACCGGGGCCTGGCAGCTGCTCGCGGGCTCGGCGGGCGCGCCGCCGTTCGTCACCGATCCGGCGCTCGCCTGGGACGCGCAGCGGCAGCGGCTGGTGCTGTTCGGCGGACGCGACTTCATCGGCCAGGCGCTCACGGCGACCTGGGAGTTCGACGGCGTCGCCTGGTCGTCGCCGTCGACGCCGACGGCCCCGCCGGCCCGCTTCGGCGCCGCGTTCGCCCACGACCCGGTGCTCGGTGTGCTGGTGCTCGCCGGCGGCGAGGCCGGCGGCATCGGCGGCCAGACGCCGCTCGCCGACGCGTGGACCTGGGACGGGCACTCGTGGACGGCGGTGGCCGGCGCGGCAACGCCGAGCGGTGCGGCGACCGCGGCGTGGGACGCGGCGCGGGGCGAGCTCGTCGTCTGCGCGCCCAACGGCACCTTTCGCTGGCACAGCGGCAGCTTCTCGCTGGCGGCCAACGTCGCCGCCTCGCCACCGCCGCGGCGGCAGGCCGCGATGGTCTACGACGCGGCGCGTCAGCGGATCGTGCTGCACGGCGGCACCGATGCGCTCGCTCTGTCGCTGGCGGACGTCTGGGAGTTCGACGGCGCGGGCTGGACGCAGCAGCAGCCGGGCGGCGTGCCGCCGCCGCCGCACAGCCAGCACGCGATGACCTACGACTCCCTGCTGTCGGTGACGCGGGTGTTCGCCGGCAACAGCACGACGCTCGGCAGCACCTCGACGACGACGGTCCCGCTGGCCGAAGAACGACACTACGAGCCGACGTTCCCCGCGGCGGCCCTGCAGCTGACACCGGGCTGCGCGTTGCCGCGCCCGATCCTCACCAGCGGCCTGCCGTGGCTCGGCGACACCCTGACCTTGTCGCTGCCGTTGGCGGCGGGGGCACCGGCGGCCCTGTTCGTGTTCGGCCTCGCGCCGCTCGCCGCGCCGTTCCCGATCGGGTCGCTCGGCTTTCCGCAGTGCAGCCTGCTGGTGACACCGGACCTGCTGATGGTCGCGCCGCTCGGGCCGAACGGCGCCGAGATCGTCTGGCTGCTGCCGTCGCAGCCGTCGGCGCTGGGCGCGCAGGTGTTCGTGCAGGCGTTCGACTTCACCGCGGCCAAGGCCTCCAACGAGCTGCTGCTGCTGTTCGGCGGCCGCTGAAGTCCGCGGGCGCTACGATCGCCGCGCCATGCGCGCGCTCCTTCTCGTCGTCCTGTCCGGATCGGCGGCGATCGTCGCCCAGCGACCCGTCGTGCACGAAGCGCTCGACGCCGCCGACGCGCGGTGGCGCGGCGCGGTGGCGATCGCCGACGGCGCGGTCGGGGGTGCCGCGCGCTTCGACGGCGACCGCGCGCACGTCGAGGTCGGGCCGTGTCCGGTCGGGAGCGACGCGCCGTTCACGCTGCGCTGTCGGTTGCGCACGCGGCGCGGCGAGTTCTGCACGCCGCTGATGGCGCGCGACGGCGAGCACGTCGGGCTGTCGCTGGTGATGGGCCGCGAGCCGGGCAAGGTGTCGTTCGAGGCGTGGTCGTGGGGTTCGGTGCGGCTGCTGTCGCGCGGGCGCGTCGACGACGGCGCGTGGCATGCGATCGAGGTCTGCTACGAGCCGGCCGGCAACGTCGCGGCGCTGTTCGTCGACGGCGAATACCAGACCCACGCGGCGCTCGGCAGCGGCGCGTCGCCGCATGCTCAGCTGCGGCTCGGCGACAACATCGGCGCGCACCAGCCGTTTGCCGGTGATCTCGACGAGGTCGAGGTGCTGGCGGCGACGACGCATGCAGAGCTGCTCGCGCAGCTGCAGCCGGTGCTCGGTCGCGATGCCTGCGAACGTTCGCTCCGCGAGCTGCGCGGTCGTCTGCTGCCCAAGGTCACGCCGAGCCTCGACGAAGCGGCCGCCGCGAAGTGGCCCGAGCGACGCCTCGCGGTGCGCGCGCACGTCGCCGACGCGCTCGGGCTGACACCGCCGCCGCCTGCCGTGCCGCTGGAGTTCGCGGTGCACGGCGAGCTGGTGCGCGACGGCGTTCGGCTGCAACGGGTCAGCTGGGTCGGCTTCCCGGGGTATCGCGCGACCGGCTGGTTGTGGCTGCCCGAGGCGCCCGCGCCCGGCCGCCGCCCGGCGGTGCTGTGCCCGCACGGCCACTGGCAGGACGGCGCGCGTCACCCGGTGGTGCAGGCGCGCTGCGCGGCGATGGCGCAGTTCGGCTGGACGGTGCTGGTGGTCGATTCGGTGCACGTCGAACACGTCGCCTCGGGCGTCAATTCCGTCGGCGCGATGACCTGGCACGACCAACGCGCGATCGACGTGCTGCTCGCTCGCAACGACGTCGACCCTGCGCGCGTCGCTGTGACCGGCGCCAGCGGTGGCGGGCAGCAGACCTACTACCTGATGGCGCTCGAGGACCGGCTGTGCGCGGCGGCGCCGATGGTGATGGCGTGCTACCTCGACGAGATCCTCGCCGAGACGTCGGCGCACTGCGGCTGCAACCACACGCCGCGGCTCGCCGCATCAACCGACGTGCCGGAGATGTGCGCGGTGTTCGCGCCGCGGCCGGTGCTGTTCGGTTCGGTGACCGGCGATTGGACGCACAACTTCCCGCAGCAGGGCCTGCCGGAGCTGCGCGCGCTGTGGGCGCGGCTCGGCGGGCCGGCGGTGCGTTCGCGGCACGGCGACGAAGGGCACAACTACGACCGGCCGATGCGCGAGGTGGTCTATGGGCTGCTGACCGACGTGTTCGAACCGGGCGCCGATGGTGCGGTGCACGAACGGCGCGAGGAGCCGGCGTTCGCGGCGTTCTCGCTCGGGGAGCTTCGTGGGCTGGTCGCCGCGTGTGCCAACGTGCAGCTCGATCCGGGCGACATGGCCGAGGAGTATCTCGGTCGCCGCGCCAAGGTTGCGTCGCTCGCCGAGCTGGCGCCGGGCCTCGACCTGACCGTCGTGCGCCGTGAGATCGCGTGGCGCGAAGGCCACGGGGACGACCACTGGCGCGTCGGCACCGTCACCGGTGCGGACGGCGTGGCGATCCCGTTGCGCGTCGCTCGTCGGATCGACCCGGCGAAGTCGTTCACCGTCGTCGTCGATCCTCGCGGCTCCGCCGCGGCGATGCTCGACCTCGACGTCGAACGCGAGTCGCCCGAGAACCGCGTGTTCGTCGACCCGCGCCCCTACGGCGAGTGGGCGCCGTTCCGTTCGGCGTGGCAGCGCAACGGCATCTTCCTCGGCCGCGGCGAAGGGTATCAGGCGGCGCTCGACGTCGCGACGGTGTGTGCGAGCCTGCCCCGCGAGGTCGAAGTGCACGTCGTCGGCCGCGGCGAAGCCGGTGTCACGGCGCTGCTCGCCGCGCATCTGTGTCCGCGCATCCGCAAGGTCACCGTCGACGAACTCGGGCCGAACTACTCCGACGACGGCAACCGGCGGCCGCTGTGCCCGGAGCTGCTGCGCTTCCGCGACTTGCCGGAGTTGATCGCGACGCTGCCGCAGGGGTGTGCGTTCGAGGCGGGCAAGTAGGTCGCACCGTTGCCGACGGGTTCACGCGACAACAGGTCGAACAGGACCAATGCCGGGCTCTGTGACAAGCGAACCTCGACGGCTCCATCAGCAGCGCTCGTGATGTGGTCTAGCCGGCGGTTCGCTTTCACCCGACCTTGCCAACCGCAAGCCAGGTAGGAGCGGTAGTAGTCGTCGAACTCCGGCTCTTCCGCGAAGGAGTAGCCACGGCCGCCGACGTCGTCGAGCAGCTCGGTCATCAGTTCGACGCAGCCATCTTCGCGGTGCGTCACCTCGCATACACGGAAGCCGAAGTAGTCGCCCTGCTCTTCGTTGCGCAGTTTCAGCCACTCGCCGACCCGCGGCGCGGCCGGCATCACGACCGTCTTCTGCAAGTGCGCCCAGCGGGTCTTGCTGGCCAGGTAGATGCTGACGAGCACGTCGATCATGGTCGGTGGTTGCTGGTGGGTGGAGTGCCTACGCACATGGGCAATACCCACGCCGCCGAGCGAGCAGGATGAGCGACGCGGCCAGGACCGTCGTGCATGCCGCGCTCACCAACGCAACGGCGTGAAAGTCACCCGCGAGGTTGTCGGCGCCGGTCCTGGCCAGCTCGTACGGGTCCTGGCCGAACTCCTGTGCGTATTGGATCGCGCGCATGAAGGTCCACCGGCTGACGTAGGTCATGTGGCTCATCGCGGCGGACCCCAACGACACGGCGATCAGCAGGATGCCCAGAACGGTCGGCAGACGATGAGGCTTCGTGCGCATGGCGGTCGGATCGGGAGCAGTGCCATCTGACCTCGAGCGGGCGAAGCCCCGGAGTGGATGGCGACTGGTTGAGCTGCAGCGCGTAGCGCTGGCAGCTCCTGGAGCTAGTTTGGCGGACTCTCCGACAACGCCCAGACGAGTGCAACCTCGTCCTCCGGCCCCGAACAAGCGAGAACGGTCTGCGCAGGGTCGAGCGAAAGCCTCCGGATCTCGCCCTCGAACGCCATCAGAGCCTGTGCCATCGCGATGGTCCCAACGCGCGGAGTGCGCCAGAACGCGATGCCCTGCGGAATGTCCGTCCGGGCCAGGTCGACTGCCTCGAAATCACCAAGCCACAAGTTGCGCCCAACGTTGGCTTGCCAGCTCAGAGCCTCACGCAGGCTCCCGATCTGGATCGCGCGCAGGCAGTGCTTCATGTTGTAGCGGTTCTGCTCGCGCACCTGGCGATCCGAGTTGTCGCGCGTGTCGACGCAGACCGAGACCGCAGCACTCTCGTGATCGTGGTAGAGAGCGATCGTGTAGATCCTGATCCCACGCTCGGCCACCTCCGCCAAAGCCCGGCCAACGACATCTCGAAGGATCGACTCTCGCGTCATGCTACGACTTGTTCCGCCTAGCGTCTCACGGGGCTGAGCCGCGTGCCGCTTGGGGCGCGACGGCTCCTGCGCCGAGTTGGGTTGCCGCTCGGGCGCCGCCTGAATGAGCCGCCTGGAGCTGTTTGGCGACCATGACAGCAGTCGCCTCATCGCTGAAGCCGCGATGGATCATATACATGCTGATGCAGTATCGCTTCTGGATCGGTGTGATGTCTCCGGCGTTCCAAGACGTGAGGACACGGCCATTCCAGACAAGGAACACGCCTTCATACTCTGTGACCAAGGCGTCTATGCGAGCCGCTTCGTCTCCAGGGATGTCGAAAGCAATTGTCCAGATGCCATCGACAAGCACCTGAGTGGGGTGGATGTTCTCAAGGCGAAGCCGGTCGCCCTCGAGGCACCGCAACGGCACGCGGGCGTTCTGACCCGGCGACAACATGAACTCTGCTCGTGAATCGGTATCGAAGACAGCGAGGTGGACGAGCGACGGAGCTTCCCTCGCAGCAGGGGCCATCGCAGGTGGCACTACTCCTCCCTGGCACGCCGCAAGGAGCACTACCACCGAAACGTGACGAGAATGGAGCATGACGGCAACCCGGTCAACCCAACGTCGCTCACGCTCAGCCGCGGGCCGCGCGCAGTGTGCTTGATCTCGCGGTTGCGTGATCGCGCGGTCCGTCGGCTGCTGCGTGGTGATGCTGATAAGGCCCCCAGAGCACCCGCCTACGCTGGCGGGCTCATCAAACCCCCGAGGGCCTCATGCAACTCTACACCAGACGCCACCGCCACTACTGCGGCATCGACCTCCACGCGCGAACGATGCACGTCTGCGTCGTCGACCAGGACGGCACCGAACTCGCCAGAACATCCCGACCAACCCCGCCGCGCTCCTCCAGCTCATCGCGCCCTACCGCGACGACCTGGTCGTCGGCGTCGAGTGCATCTTCTGCTGGTACTGACTGGCCGACCTCCGCGCCGCCGAGGACATCCACTTCGTCGTCGGCCACGCCCTCTACATGCGCCTGATTCACGGCGCCAAGGAAGAGAACGACCGCATCGACGCCTTCAAGATCGCCACCCTGCTCCGCGGCGGGCTGCTGCCCATGAGCTACTTCTACCCGCCGGAGATGCGTCCGACGCGCGATCTGCTCCGCCGACGCCTGCACCGGGTCCGCGAACGCGGGCAGATGCTCGCCCACGTCCAGAACACCTTCCATCAGTACAACCTGCAGCCGCCGACCTCCCGCATCGCCTTCAAGGGCAACCGCGAGGGCGTCGCCGAGCGCTTCGAAGACGCGTCGGCCAGGAAGACCGTCGAGCTCGACCTCGAGATGATCGGCGACCTCGACGAAGCCATCGCATCCTGCGAACGCCACCTCGAGCGGTCTGTGAAGCTGCACGACGCCGACAACTTCTACCGGCTGCGCAGCATCCCCGGCGTCGGCAAGGTGCTCGCGATGACGATCCTGTACGAGATGCACACGATCGATCGCTTCTACGCCCGCCTGATCCGGCCGAGCAAGGAGTCCGCCGGCAAGAAGGCCGGCAGCGGCGGCGGCGCCAACATCGGCAACCCCAACCTCAAGTGGGCGATCTCCGAAGCAGCCGTGCTGATGCTCCGACACGGCGACATCGAGAAGCTCATGAACCGACTGCGGCGAAAGCACGGCAAGGGCAAAGCCCTCGGCGTGCTCTCCCACAAGCTCGGCCGCACTTCAGCGGCCTGCTAATCCCGCAGAGCCCGGACGCAACCGCCTCGCGCTCGCCAGCTTCAGGGACGAACCGCGGAGATGGGTAGAACTGTCGATTACCTTCCCAGAACAAAACTCGACACGGCAGTGAAGAACGCGCTCACGCATCGATCCCCGTCTTCTCGCTCGGCGGCGCGAACACGTCCAACACCACCGCCGTCTCCAACGCCTCGGCGCCGTGCGGGGCCCACGCCGGCAGCTGCAGCACGTCGCCGGCGCGCAGGTCGCGCGTCTCGCCGCCGCGCAGCGTGAAGCGCACCACGCCGGAGATCACGCACGCGAACTGTTCGTTCTGGTGCTCGTGCACCGGCACCTTGCAGCCCTTGTGCAGCGTGATGTGCGAGATCATCGCCTCGTCGCCGATCATGCGCCGGCGCTCCAGCAGTGCCATCGGCGACTCGGTGCGCATCGCCGCCCACGTGCGCGCGGTCGCCGGCAGCGGGTCGCGTGCGGCGCGGGCGGCGAGTGCCTCGACAGCGGCGAGGTGATGATCGTCGTGTTCGGCGGCGAACGCGGCGACGTCGATCGCGCGCATCGGTGTCTGCAGGCGCGGGTGAAGTGCGGTGCGGGCGAGGCCGCGGGGGTCGAGCGCGCGCAATTCGCGCAGCAGTTCGGCGCGGCGGCATTCGAACGCGGTCAGTACCGCGACGAACGGGCGCGCGTTATAGTCGGCGTCCCACGTCGAGCGGTTGCTCAGGTCGGCGGCGCGCAACGTGGTGGCGCCGTTGGCCAGGTCCTCGAGCCGCGCGAGCCACAGGCCGTCGAGCTCGAACAGGTGGCCGACGTGCTCCTGCGCCGACCAGCGCTCGCCGTCACGCGCCGTGCGCTGCTTCGGCGTCAGCCCGCGCAGCGTCGCGGTGATGCGCGGCGCCGCGCCGCGCAGCCGCGAACACAGTGTGCCGATGCGTTCGATGGGGAAATCGAAGGCGAACGAACGGTCGAACCACGCTTCCTTCATGGCCGGGAGAGTAGCGCGAGCTCACGTGCGGGATGAGGCTCATCGTCTCGGCCTTGGTGATGCTCGTCGTGCCACGGCGCAAGAATTCGCGGGGGCGCGGGGAACCGCAGGGGGCGGGTGTGTCTCTCCCCAGGCGAACCAACGAGAACACTCATGAACGAAACCCCGAGCACCCGTCCCGGCCTTCCCCGTCTCAACGAACCGGCGCCCGACTTCTCGGCCGTCACTACCTATGGCAAGCGCAGCCTCTCCGACTACCGCGGCAAGTGGCTGGTCCTCTTCTCCCATCCGGCCGACTTCACGCCGGTCTGCACCACCGAGTTCATGGCCTTCGCTCGCAATCACGAGCGCTTCCAGGCCTTGAACACCGAGCTGCTCGGGCTGTCGATCGACAGCAAGTTTGCCCACATTGCGTGGGTGCGCAGCATCAAGGAGAAGTTCGGCGTCGACGTGCGATTCCCGATCATCGAGGACCTGTCGATGCAGGTGGCCCACGCCTACGGCATGATCCAGCCGGGCGCGAGCGACACCTCGGCGGTGCGTGCGACCTTCATCATCGACCCCGAGGGCGTGCTGCGGGCGATGGTCTACTACCCGATGTCCAACGGCCGCTCGGTGGAGGAATTCGTGCGGCTGATCCAGGCGATGCAGACCTCCGACCAGCACAAGGTGGCGACACCCGAGGCATGGAAGCCGGGTGAGGCGGTGATCGTGCCACCACCGGTCACCACCGGGGCAGCCGAGAAGCGCCTGACCGAGGGCTTCGAGTTGACCGACTGGTACTTCTCCAAGAAGCAGCTGTAGCAGCTACGATCACACGGACTCGAGCAGAGCCCGCGTGATCTCTTTCCTCGTTCCTGCGCACGACGAAGCGGCCAACATCGCCGCCACGATCGCGTCGATCCGCGCCGCCGTCGGCGCGCGCGCGCACGAAGTGATCGTCGTCGCCGACGCCTGCAGCGACGACACAGCGCAGCTGGCCCGGGACGCTGGCGCGCGCGTCCTCGAGGTCGACGTGCGACAGATCGCGGCAGCGCGCAACGCCGGCGCCGCCGCGGCCCGCGGCGACGTGCTGGTGTTCGTCGACGCCGACACGCGCATCGACGCGGCCGTCGTCGAAGGCCTCGAGCGCGCGCTCGCCGCTGGCGCGGTCGGCGGCGGGGCGTTGGTGCGCTTCGACCGGCCGGTGCCGTGGTGGGCGCATGTGCTGGTGCCGCTGATGACCGCCGCCTACTTCGCGATGCGGCTCGCCGCCGGCTGCTTCGTGTTCGCGACGCGTGAAGCGTTCGCCGCCGTCGGCGGCTTCGACAAGGAGCTGTTCGCCGCCGAGGAGGTCGAGTTCAGCCGCGCGCTGAAGCGCTACGCCAAGGCGGTGCGCTTCGCCGACGGCCGCCGGGGTCGCTTCGTCGTGTTGCGGCAGCGCGTCGAGACCTCGGCGCGCAAGCTGCGCACGCACAGCGGCTGGCGGCTGCTCGGCGACGTGCTGCGTTTGGCGCTGCGGGGGCGGCGGGGTGTGCGCGATCGCAAGGCCCTGTCGCTGTGGTACGGGCCGCGGCAACTCGACCCCGGCGCGCGCGGTCACCATGGGGGTTGATCGGGGCCGACGAGCCCCGATCATGCGGCGATGCCCGCGTCCCTGAGCCTCTGCGTTGCGCTGCTGGCATGCCCCCAGGGCCCGTCGCCGCAGCAGCACTGGGCCTACCGCGCGCCGGTACGACCGGCGGCGCCGACCGGCGCGAACGCGATCGACGCACTGCTCGAGGAGAAGTGGGCGGGCCAGGGGCTGGTCGGCACCGCCGAGGCCGACCGCGCGACGCTCGCGCGCCGGCTGCACCTCGACCTGATCGGGCTCCCGCCGACCGTCGAGGAGGTCGAAGCGTTCGTCGCCGACCAGGCATCCGACGCCTACCAACGGCTCGTCGATCGGCTGCTCGCGTCGCCGCACTTCGGCGAACGCTGGGCCGTGCCGTGGCTCGACCTCGCGCGCTACGGCGACACCAACGGCTACAACTTCGACGGCGGGCGCACCATCTGGCCGTATCGCGACTGGGTGATCGCGGCGATCAACGACGACATGCCGTTCGACCGCTTCACCGTGCTGCAGCTGGCCGGTGACCTGTTGCCGGCGAGCGAAGGCGGCGGCGACGAAGGCGCGAAGGTCGCCACCGGCTTCCACCGCAACACGATGCTCAACAACGAGGGCGGCGTCGACGAGGCGGAGGCGCGCTGGGAGCGGCTGCTCGACCGCGCCAGCACCACGGCGACGACCTGGCTCGGCAGCACGTTCCACTGCGCGCAGTGCCACGACCACAAGTACGACCCGCTGCCGCAGCGCGACTTCTACGGCATGGTCGCGTTCTTCGAGACCTCGGACGAGGTCGACCTGACGCTCGCCGACGGCAGCAAGACGCTGGTGCTGCGCGAGGCGAAGGACCGCGACGCGGCGACGCCGCTGCACGTGCGCGGTGCCTACGACGCGCCTGCTGCGATGGTGCCGGCGCACCTGCCGACCGCCTACGCGCCGGCGCAGGACACGCTGCTGCACGACGGTCAGAAGGCCGATCGGCTGCTGTTGGCGCGGTGGCTGGTGTCGCCCGACAACCCGCTGACTGCGCGTGTCGCCGCCAACCGCCTCTGGAGCGAACTGTTCGGCAGCTCTTTGGTCGACACGCCCGAGGACTGGGGGCCGCAAGCGGCGGCGCCGCTGCAGCTCGACCTGCTCGACTGGCTGGCGACCGAGTACGTGCGGCTCGGCTGGAGCAGGAAGCAGATGGTGCGCACGATCGTGCTGTCGGCGGCGTATCGGCGCGACGCCGCCGCCGACGCGGCGCAGCGCGAGCTCGATCCTGGCAACCGCCACTTCGCGCGCGGTCAGCGCTTCCGCCTCGACGCCGAACGCATCCGCGACACCTGGCTCGTCGCCGCCGGCCTGCTGTCGCGCAAGATCGGCGGGCCGAGCGTCTATCCGTTGCAGGCGGACACCAGCGGCGTGGTGCCGCTGAACAAGGTCAACATGCGGTGGCCGACCAGCGACGGCGAGGATCGCTGGCGGCGCGGCCTCTACACCTATTGGCGCCGGACCGCGCCGTTCGTCGCCTTCCAGGCGTTCGACGCGTCGTCGCGCGAGATGTGCACCGTGTGCCGAGAACGCAGCAACACGCCGCTGCAGGCGCTGGTCGGGCTCAACGATCCGACCGCGATCGCCTGCGCCGACGCGTTGGCGCAGCGCATGTGCGCGCACGGGGGTGACGACCGCGAACGGTTGGCGTTCGGCTTCGTCGCCTGCACCTCACGGCAGCCGGATCCGGCCGAACTCGACGCGCTGCTGGTCGCCCTGCGCGCAGAGCCGGTCGACGTCGCCTGGTCGCGCATCGCGATCGTGCTGCTCAACCTCGACGAGACGCTGTGCCGAGGATGAACGACTTCGCGATCGATCGCCGCGCGGTGCTCGCCGCCGCGGGCGCCGCGCTCGGCGCGCGGCTCGTGCCTGGGCAGGTCCTGTCGGCAGCACCGCACGACCCCGTCGGCGACCTGCCGCACCATGCGCCGCGCGCGAAGCGCATCGTCGTCTTGTTCATGGCCGGCGCGCCGTCGCCGATGGACCTGCTCGACGACAAGCCGATGCTGCGCAAGTTCGACGGCGACTTCGCGCCGGAGGAGCTGATCAAGGGCCAGCGCTTCGCCTTCTTGAAGGGGCGCCCCAAGCTGCTCGGCTCGCCGTTCCGCTTCTCCCGCCACGGCGAACGCGGCGTCGAGGTCAGCGAGCTGCTGCCGCACATCGCGTCGATCGTCGACCACATCGCGCTGGTGCGGTCGGTGCGCACCGAGCCGTTCAATCACGGGCCGGCGCAGGTGTTCGCCAACACCGGCCACCATCTGGTCGGGCGGCCGAGCCTCGGCAGCTGGCTGCTCTACGGACTCGGCGCCGAGACCCGCGACCTGCCGGGATTCTGCGTGCTGGTGTCGGGCAAGATCGACCCTGGCGCAGGTTCGGCGTGCTGGTCGAGCGGCTTCCTGCCGTCGACGCACGGCGGCGTGGAGCTGCGCACGCGCGGCGACCTGGTGCCGTGCGTCAGCGATCCCGAAGGCGTCGATCGCGCGGCGCGCAAGCGCGGCATCGACCTGTTGAGCGCGCTCAACGACCGTCGCGGCGCGGTGCTCGGGGACCCCGAGATCGCCGCGCGCACCGCCGCCTACCAGCTCGCCTACCGCATGCAGGACTCGGCGCCGGAGCTGGCCGACCTCGCCGCCGAGCCCGAGCACGTGCACAAGCTCTACGGCAGCGAGCCGGGCAAGCGCTCGTTCGCCAACAACTGCCTGCTCGCCCGGCGGCTGCTCGAACGCGGCGCCCGCTGTGTGCAGGTCATCCATCGCGGCTGGGACCACCACGGCACCGACAAGAGCGACGATCTGCTGCACGGGCTGCCTGACATGTGCCAGCAGACCGATCGCGCGGCCGCGGCGCTGGTGCTGGACCTGCAGCAGCGCGGCATGCTCGACGACACGCTGGTGGTGTGGGGCGGCGAGTTCGGCCGCACGCCGATGCAGGAGGTGCGCAACTCGACCTTCCTCGGCCGCGACCACAACCCGCGCGCGTTCCCGATGTGGTTCGCCGGCGGCGGCATCAAGGTGGGGCAGACGATCGGCGCGACCGACGAGCTGGGCTACACGGTCGCCGAGGATCCGGTGCACATGCACGACGTGCACGCGACGCTGTTGCATCTGCTCGGCATCGACCACGAACGACTGACCTTCCGCTTCCAGGGCCGCGACTACCGGCTGACCGACGTGCACGGCAAGGTGCAGAAGAAGCTGCTGGCCTGAACGGTGCGGCGGCACTCTTGCCGTTCTGCAGTTTGTCTCACGCGTGAGTCGGCCATGGCAGCGCGCGCTCGGCGGCGGGCTGTCGAGCCTCGCGACACGTCTCGCTCCGGGTGTCCGATAGCGCGGCACGGAAGGAGACATGCAGCGAGAGACGACACCTCTTGCCCGGGCGCTGGTGGCGCTGTCGGGCCTGGCGCTCTGCGCGGCCGCAGCCGTCACGACGCTCGATCCGACGGTCGGGCTGGCGGATCCACGTCCCACGGGCGGGCACGACGACGCGTCGGCAGTGGTCCGCGACGATTGGCGCGTGCTGCCGGCGGTCGCCGGTGACGACGTGGTCGTCGCGGCAGCCGTCGAGGTGGTCGCGGCGCCGCACGAGCAGGTGGACACGGGCCGCGAAGACGTCGTCGAGCCGCGGCGCGAAGAGCTCGTCGGCGTGCGCGCGCTGCTGGTGGCGCGCAGCGCCGCCGGTCTGCTGTCAGAACGCTTCGTCGAGGGCCTCGACACGACGCTCGACGGCGAACGCACCCGTCGCGTCGATTGCAGTGATCGCCAGGCGGTCAGCACCATGGTCGGCGCCGGCGCCGGATGCGCGCTGCTCGCGGGTGCGCTGACGCCCAACCAGGTGCGCGCCGGGCTGCGTCAACAGACCCTCGGCGCGGAGCTGTTCGGGCTGCAGGTCGCGGCGACGGCGCGGCCGCGCTCGCTCGGCGCCGAGCAGGTGCGGCGCATCTTCCGCGGGGAGGTGCGCGACTGGCGTGAGCTCGGCTTCGCGCCGGGCCCGATCGTGCCGGTCGTCCCGGCCGACTTGGCGGTCGCCAGCCGCGCCGCGCGTGCGCTGCTCGGCGATGTCCCGTTCGCCGTCTGCTGCATCCGTGACGACGGTGCGATGCCGCCGGGCGGTGTGCGTCTGGTGCGGCTCGCGGACGCCGCGGTGACGAACGACCTGCGCCTGCTGCGGATCGGCGACGTGGTGGCGACGCCGGACGCGTTCTTCCGCGGCAACTACCCGTTCGGGCTGCCGCTGCAGCTGGTCACGCCGGGCCAGCCCGACGCTCGCGCGCACCAGCTGCTGGCGTTCGCGCGCTCCGACGAAGGGAGGGCGCTGCTCGGCGGCGCGCTCGCCTTCGCCGACTGACGTGCGGGTGAGGGTGTGGCGACACCGGCTGCGGGAAAACCCGCGGGGCGGCGCCGCCCGCCGGATCTTCGCGGATCGGGCACGGTTTGGCCTCAACCGGGTGCGTCGGCATGCCCGATGCCGCCCCGACACAGGTCGACGACAACCAGCGTCGGCCGGATGGAGAGCAAGCCACCATGCCCACGTCGAAGATCTTCACCGCGTCCCTTCTCCTGCTTGGTCTCGCTGCATGTAGCGGCGGCTCCGACAGCAGCACCGGCAGCGTGCAAGGCCTGCAGGCCCCGCAGCAGGTGACCATCGTCGAAGCCGAAGGCAACAGCGGCGCGAGCTCGCTGCGTCTGTCGCCCGAGCTGCGCGGCGTCACCGGCAGCGACTACACGACCGATCCGGTGCGCTTCTGGATCGAGGACTCGTCGATGAAGCCGCTCGACACGGTCAACATGATCCTGAGCAGCCTGCAGCAGACGCGCTATTGGGAGCAGACCAATCAAGGTGCGTATGTCGCGCTGGTCGCTTCGGACGAGGAAGGCGGCGGCGGTGAGCGCGGCAACAGCGGCACCAGCTACGAGAAGTGGACGGTGCTGTCGACGCGGCGCGACAACGACTCGCCGCAGATCGTCAGCTTCTGGATCGCCCAGGAGGAGTCGATGGGGCAGAACATCCCGTCGATCATCTACGGCAAGTTGACCGTGACGGCGGAGCCGAGCGATTCGCAGCCGCTCGGCGCGTTCACGCTCTACTTCAAGAACCTCGAGGCGTCGGCGTCGCCGTCCAGCACCGACACGATGTTCCAGGGCTACCTGCGCACCGTCGCGCGCAACGACAGCCAGAGTGAGCTCGAGTTCTACATGTGGCACGGCGACGTCGACTCGACGCCCGGCGTCGGCGAGTATGCGATGCGCGATCGCGTGCACGTCGTCGGTGACCCTGCCAACGACAGCGGCCGCGCCTACACGCAGTCCGTGTTCGTGCAGAACAGCGGCTCGGTCTACACCGAGGAGGGCGAGTGGCAGCTGCAGTTCAACGCCGACTACGTCGCGCGCCGTGACGTGACCAACAGCAACACGCTGGCCGTGCTGGATCGCAACGACTACGTGTCGACCGTCTATCGCTACGGCGTCTACGACGCGACGTCCGAGGGCCGCATCGAGATGAGCGGCGGCTTCCCGATCGAGACTTCGAACGGCGCCAACGGCTGGGCGGGCTATTACGGCATCTGGTTCCCCAACGACGTCACGGTGACCGACGGCATGTCCGTGCTGCGGCGCTCGTTCGCCGACAACTCGACGACGCCGTACACGCTGTTCGTCGCGCCCGGTCGCCTCGAGAAGCGCTCGCGCTCGGCGATCACCTTCGCCGACATCCAGGACGAGGTGCTCGAGTACTTCAACCCGAACACCGGCAACGACCTGCAGGTGCTGTGGGACGGCAGCGACTTCGTCAAGGTCGGGCTGCGCAACGGCAACGGCGGCTACGACCCGATCGACCCGGCGGTCAGCATCGCGTCGTCGTTCACGACCGGGCAGTGGGTGTCGTGCTGGAGCCAGGCGCGCGGGCAGGTCGAGTGGACGTGGCCGGCGACGCTGAGCGGCACCACCGAGGCGTATGTCTGGCAGAGCGAGACGATCACCGCCGACTCGGCCGACATGGCCAACGGCGATCTGACGCTGCACGGATACTTCAATCAGCTCCGCGCCAACATCACCAGCGACCAGGCCAACTTCCAGAACAGCGAGTCGCCCTACCTGCCGGACGCGACCGACGTCAGCACCGGCAACACGGACTACACGTTCGACAAGGAGACGCTGCTGCTGCTGATCGGCAGCGACCCGGTGACGCTCGCGAACGGCGTCACGGTCACGCAGGGGCCTGGCATGTTCGGCTTCAACTGCGGCCCGCTGTTCGCGACGGCGCTGACGTCGTTCGGCGACATCGGCCAGAGCAGCACGACCTATCAGTGGTACACCGGCGAGAACGAGTGGAACCAGCTGCGCACGCTCAAGGACCAGAACGGCGACTTCGTCGTCTTCGACGCGCCGATCCGCCTGAGCTACACGCACAGTGAGGTCGGTTCGTCGTTCGACGGCCGCTCGTTCTTCCTCGACTGGGACGGCGCCAACCTCGGCGGCGTGCCCTACGAGCAGAACACCGACAACGGCCGCTGGTACCCGCTGTTCAACATCCCGACCGGCACCACGATGACCGTCGGTCAGACCACCTACAAGATCAAGCAGCTCGAGGGCGAGCAGCGCATGGTCGAGGTGGGCAGCCCGAACACCGTCTATGCGGCCGAGGGCTTCGACCTCGACGGCGAGACGATCAGCGAGCCGACCGAGACGCCATACCAGGATCCGGCGATCGGCGCCAAGCCGAGCGTGACCAAGCCGCCGAAGTACGTCGGCGGCCTCGCGCAAGAAGACCGCTGAAGCGACGGCAGCCGAGGCGACTGGGGGGCCGCGCCGGATCTGCCGGCGCGGTAGCATGCGCGGATCCCCCCGATCCGTCCCTTGGCCCTCTCCCCTCTGGAGGTCCGCATGCCCCGACTGCTCTCGCTCGGCGGCACGCTCGCCGCGTGCCTGCTCACCGCCTGCTCGACGACCGCGCGTCCTGCGCCGTTGGCCGTGCAGGACACCTTCGTCGTCGACTACCAGGGCCGCGTCCAGCCGGTCGAGCGGTTGTCCGACGACGCCCTGATGGCCGGCGACGATGCGATGGCGCAGCTCAGCGGCACCGGCAGCGCCGTGCAGATGCAGGCGCTGCTGGTCGAGTTGCCGACCGACGAAGTGCGCGCGCTGCTGCCGACGTGGCCGCGCAAGGGGCCGCGCCTGCAGGGCGCGCACATCGAGCGCGAGGACCTGCTCGGGCGCCTCGACGACTGGCGCCGCCGCAACCTCGTCGCCGCGGAGTCGGCGTTGGTCGGGGACTTCGGCGTCGAGGCGACGTTCCGCAGCCTCAGCCGCCGTGCCTACATCTCGCACCTCGACATCGAATGCGGCGCCGACCCGCTGATGGTCGACCCGCAGATCGGCGTCTACGAATACGGGCTCGAGCTCGGCATCACGCCGCGCCGCGACGGCGACGAGACCGCCCTCGCGTTCGATTGGCGCAGCCGCGACCGCATCACGCCCAGCAACGTCGGGCACTACGAAGGCGGCCGCATCGGTTCGATCGAGCTGCCGATGATGCTGGACCAGCGCGTGCGCGGTCAGGCCGAGGTCGTGCCCGGCGCGGTGTTGATGCTGGGGGCGATGGTCGGCAGCCGGCCGAACACGGTGTGCCTGCTGTGTGTGGACGTGCGGGACGCGCGCGGGCTCGAAGACGCGCGCGACCGCGGCGTCGCGCTGGCCGCCGGTGCGCAGCAGGCCGCGATCGATGCCCGCTGACGGGCACGCAACGCAGGTAGCGGTCCGCGAGGTGTCGCTGGAGCGGCGTGCGGTGCAAACGCGAATGCCGTTCCGCTTCGGCGCCGTGACCGTCACGGAGACCGAACTGCTGACCTGTCGGATCCGCGTGCGCACGGCCGACGGCCGCGACGGCGAGGGGTGGTCGGGCGATCTGCTCGCGCCGCGTTGGTTTCGCAAGGACAACGACGCGACGCCGCAGCAGGACGCGGATGAGCTGTTTGCGTCCGTGGTCGCGGCCGCAGACGCGTTCTGTGGGGTCGGTACGGCGACACCTTTCGGGTTGTGGCAACAGGTCTTCGGCGCGCGCGTCACCGCGTTGGGTGACGACCAGCCGGATCTGCTGGTGCGCGGCTTCGGCGTCGCGATCGTCGAGCGCGCGCTGCTCGACGCGGCGTGCCGGCTGCGCGGTCGGCCGTTCGCCGCCGCGCTGCGCGACGACGTGTTCGGCTTCCGGCCGGGTGACGTGCACGCGCAGCTCGCCGACTGGGACTGGCGCCGCGACCTGCCGACGCCGCGCCGCAGCATCGCCGTGCGGCACACGGTCGGCATGCTCGATCCGCTGCGCGCCGTCGACGTGCCCGAAGCGCGCCGCGTCGCCGACGGCCTGCCGCAGGCGCTCGAAGAGGACCTCGACGCCTACCGGCCACGCTGGTTGAAGATCAAGATCGGCGCCGGCGTCGACGTCGATCGCGCGCGGCTGGCGGCACTGGCGGAGTTCTTCGAGCAGCGTGACGAGGCGCCGGGCTTCTCCCTCGACGGCAACGAGCAGTACGAGGACCTGACGCAGCTCGCCGAGCTACTGGACGCGGTCGCTGCCGAGCCGCGCGGCGCGCGCTTCCTCGAACGCCTGCTGTGGATCGAGCAGCCGTTGGCCCGGGCCGTGACCTTCGACCCGGAGCGGCACCGCGCCATCGACCGCGTCACGCGCCGCGCACCGCTGATCCTCGACGAGGCCGACGCCACGCCGCGCTCGTTCTTGCGCGCGCTCGAGCTCGGCTACCGCGGCGTGTCGGTCAAGAACTGCAAGGGCGTGTTCCGCGCGCTGTGCAACTTCGGCATCTGCCGCCGCGGCGAAGGTCGCTTCCAGACCGGCGAAGACCTGACCAACATCGGCGTGCTGCCGCTGCAGCAGGACCTGGTGACGATGAGCGTGCTCGGGCTGCCGCACGTCGAGCGCAACGGGCACCACTACTGCCGCGGCCTGGATCACCTGCCGGCGGAGCTGGTGCAGCGCGCGCGCGAGGCGCACGGCGACCTCTGGCGCGAGCTGGCGCCGGGCCGCGAAGGCCACGGCGGCGCCGCGCTGCGCATCGAAGGCGGGGAGGTCGCGATCGGCTCGTTGCTCGACGCGCAGGGCTTCGGCACCGCGCTCGGCGAGTTGTCGCGTGACCTGCAGGTGGTCGCGCGCGGCTGACGGCGACGGCGGTGCGTCAGTCGGCGAACGCCGCCATCACCGTCGCGGCGTCGATCAGGTGTAGTTCGGGCGGTATCGACTTGGGGCGCTTGGGTGGGAGGCGTGGCACGAACAGGGCGCGAACGATGTTCGCATCAGCGCGCGGAGGCGCGCCCTTGGCGAGCAGCTGCGCGTAGGTCTTCGCCAGCATGTCGGCCGAAGCTGTCTCTGGAGACCACTTGACCTCGCCGAGCAGGTGCGTGTCGCCGTCGTCGGTGGCGACGATGTCGAACTCTGGGTCGCCGCCGCGCCAGTAGCGTTGGGCTCGGCCGAACGGGAGGCCGAGCACGCCTTCGAGGCGTGGCACGGCCAGCCGGCAGAGCTCCTCCCACGCCGCTGCGTCGAGGTGCGGCGCTCGTTCATCGAACAGCTGGAGGCGGCGCGACCGCGGCAGCTGGGCGAGTTGCGCGCGTTTCGGCGCGACCAACGAGAACCACAGCCGGAGGAACGGATCGGCCAGGCGGTACAGCGCGCGCTTGGTCGAGCGCTCGGGTTCGCCGAACGGTGTTTCGCGCACGACCAGGCTCATCTCGAGCAAGCGGGTCATCGACCGGGCGAGGGAGGTGGCCGGCGCGCCGATCCGGCCGGCGATCTCGCTGATCTTGTTGGCACCGCTGCCGATGGCGTCGAGGATCGGTTTGAGGGCCACCGCCGGGGGCAGTTCCTCGAGCAGCAGCCGCTGTGGCTCGTCGTGAAGGGCACCGAGTGGATCGAGCACGAGGTGATCCACGGCGGTGCGACGGTCGGCGTGTTCGCTCGCCAGTTCCCAGTAGCGCGGCATGCCGCCCCATACGGCCCACGCCTGCACCGCCTCGACGGGCCTGCGCACGCCGAGGGCGGTCGCGATCCAGTTGGGCGGCAGGGGGCGCAGTTCGAAGGCCTCGGTTGCGCGGCCAAAGAGCGGTGCTCCGGCATCGAGCACCAGTCCTTGCATCATGCGCTGACTGGAGCCGGCGACCGCCAGTGCCAGCCGGGCCTGCTTCGCGTCGTGGTCGACGAAGCGCTGCAGCATCGCCGGCAGGTCGGGCGACGATGCGACGAGGTATGGCAGCTCGTCGATGACGAACGGTCCACGCACGCCGGCCTGCTTCGCGTCGCGCGCGAGGCGGGAAAGCAGCGTGGCCCAATCCGGGTAGTCGACGTCGGCGAAGCCCGGCAGAGCCGCCTCGAGCGACTGGGCCAATCGGCGCCGTTGCTGTGGCGGCGCCGACTCGTCGGCGACGTGGTAGACACCCTGTTGTCGGCGACACCACTCGAGCAGCAGGCGCGTCTTGCCGACGCGACGACGGCCCCAGACGACGGCCAGGCCGCCGTTCGGCCGCCTGGCGAAGGTCTGCAGGCGTGCCAGTTCGGTGCTTCGGTCGAGCCAGTCCATGGCAACATTATGCACCAAGACATAATGTCGGAGTGCATAATCTCGCGCGGGCGGTGCGTTCGTGCTGGGCCTGCCTGTGGTGAGAGCTCGCCGGCTCGTCGCGCCTCCCCGGTTGGCCTTCGCCTTGAAGCCGCGCTCGTCGTAGCTCGCCGGCGAACGGTCTTCTCGGGCTCATCTCGTACTCGCGCGGACCACGCGCCGTGGGGTTGCGGCGCGCGGCCAGTCTAGCGCCCCGATCGCCGCGGTCGTGCAACCCAGCGCATTGCTTGCAAGTGCCCGCCACCGGCCGAGAATCGCGCCGTGAAGTTCCAAGCCCCGGGCCATTTCCGTGCCGTTGCCGAGTTTGCGCAATACCTGCGCGAGCTCGATGCCGACTGGCGGATCGACGAACAGCTCGGCGGCCCGGAGGGCGCGCTGGCGCAGCCGATCACCGTGCACGGCCGCACCTTGCCCAATCGCTTCGCGACGCACCCGATGGAGGGCTGGGACGGCACCGAGCACGGTCGCGCCAGCGAGCTGACGCTGCGGCGCTGGACCAACTTCGGCCGCAGCGGCGCGTCGCTGGTCTGGGGCGGCGAAGCGTTCGCCGTGCAGCGCGATGGCCGCGCCAACCATCGACAGCTCTACCTCGAGCCGAACGTCGACAACGCGCGCACGATGGCCGACCTGCTGACCGCGCTGCGTGTCGGTTCGGCCGAGGCAGGCATGCAGCCGCACGACCAGTTCGTCGGCCTGCAGCTGACGCACAGCGGGCGCTTCTCGCGGCCGGACGGCCCGCCGGCGCCGCTGATCGCGCACCGCCACCCGCTGCTCGCCGTCAAGTATGCGCACACCAGGGACGCGCACGAGCTGACGGACGGCGAGCTCGAGGCGATCGGCGACAACTACGTTCGCGCGGCCCGGCTCGCGCACGCAGGCCGGCTTCGACTTCGTCGACGTCAAGTCGTGCCACGGCTACCTGCTGCACGAACTGCTCGGCGCGCGGCAGCGCCGCGGCAGCTACGGCGGCGAGTCGCTCGCCGATCGCACGCGCCTGTTCGAACGCATCGTCGCCGGCATCCGCGCCGAATGCCCTGGCCTGCACATCGGCGTGCGCCTGTCGCTCGCCGACATCGTGCCGTTCGAGAAGGATGCCGACACCGCACTCGGTCGGCCGATGGCCTGCGAGCTGCCGTTCTTGCACGGCTTCGGCGTCGACCAGAATGAGCCGACGAAGTTCGACCTGCGTGAGCCGCTACAGCTGCTGCGCCGCTACCGCGAGCTCGGCATCGAGCTGGTCAACGTCACCCTCGGTTCGCCCTACTACAACCCGCACCTGCAGCGTCCCGCCGCCTATCCGCCGAGCGACGGCTACCAGCCGCCGGCCGATCCGCTGCAGTTCGTCAAGGTGCACCTCGACGCGGTGCGCGCGGCAAAGGCGGCGGTGCCGTCGCTGAAGCTGGTGGGCACCGGCTACACCTACCTGCAGGAGTGGCTGCCGAACGTCGCGCAGCACGAGGTGCGCTGCGGCCACGTCGACTTCGTCGGCCTCGGCCGCATGGTGCTCAGCTATCCCGAGCTGCCGCGCGACGTCTGCGCCGGCCAGCCGATGCAGCGAAAGCGCATCTGCCGCACCTTCAGCGAGTGCACCACCGGCCCGCGCAACGGCATGATCAGCGGCTGCTTCCCGCTCGATCCGTTCTACAAGGCGATGCCCGAAGCCAAGCAGGTTCGCGCCCTGCGGGACGCGGCCAAGTGAGCGTCGGGCACGACGACGGCGCCGGCGATCTGGCCGAAGTGCGCCAGGGGCTGCGCATGGCGACGCCGCCGGATCCGGCGAAGCTCGAGCAGGAGAAGGCGACGCTGCGCGAACTCGACAGAGCACCGCTCGGCCGCCGTTGGGCCGGCTACCTGAAGTTCATCGGACCCGGCTACCTGCAGAGCGCGATGACGCTCGGCAGCGGCACGGCGATGTCGAGCCTGTTCGCCGGCGCGGTGTTCGGCTACCAGCTGCTGTGGGTCGCGCCGCTCGGCATGTTGCTCGGCATCGTCGTCATGGGCGTGGTGTCGCACCAGACGCTGTCGACCGGTCAGCGCGTGCTGCCGGCGATGTCCACGCACGCGGGCAAGTGGCTGGCCGGCGCGTTCGCGTTGGCGGCGGTGGTGGCGTCGATCGTCTGGCACTTCCCGCAGTACAACCTCGCCGCCGCGTCGCTGTCCGACGCCGCCGCGCGCGTCGGTTTCGACGGCCTGCCGCAGATGGCGTCGAGCACCATCGTGCTGGTGTGGGCGGTGTTGCTGTCGTCGATGTACGGCAAGAGCGCGCGGCTGGTGCGCATCTACGAGCGCTTCCTCAAGTACACGGTGTGGGGCATCGTGTTGCTGCTCGCGTGGGTGGTGGTCAACACCGACACCGACTGGGGCGCGGTCGCGCGCGGCTTCGTGCCGAGCCTGCCGGAAGAACGCAACGGGATCAGCAGCTCCGATCTGGTGGTGGCCGGTCTGGCCGCCGCGGTCGGCATCAACATGCTGCTGCTCTACCCGTACAGCCTGCTGGCGCGCGGCTGGGGTCGCGAGCACCGCGGTCTCGCGCGCTTCGACCTGTTCGCCGGCATGCTGGTGCCGTACGCGCTGGCCAGCTCGCTGATGGTGATCGCCGCCGCCAACACGCTGGTCGACAAGGGCGTCGCCAAGACCGCCGCGATCGGTGAACTCGGCGCGGTGCTCGGTCAGGTGATGGGGCCGGTCCAGGGCACGCTGCTGTTCGACCTCGGCATGTTGGCGATGGCGCTCAGCACCATCACGCTGCACATGGTCTGCTGCGGCTTCGTGGCGATGGAGTGGTTCGGCCTGCCGTTCGGCTCGTTGAAGCAGCGGTTGTGCATGCTGCTGCCGGTGCCGGGCTTCCTGGCGCCGCTGTTCTGGGGCAAGCTCGCCGGCTACCTGGCGATCCCGACGACGATCCTGTGCGGCGCGATGCTGCCGATCGCCTACGTCGGCTTCCTGATCCTGCAGCGCAGCAAGCGCTACCTCGGTGACGACCGTCCGCGCGGTGTGCGCGGCTTCGTCGCCACGGCGGGCCTGGTCGTCGCCGGCATCGTCATGGTCGCAGCGGTCGGTCCGGTGATCGTCGCCCAGGTCGCGAAGCTGTTCGGCTGAAGTGCTGGCGCGCGGCTTGAATGTGCCGGCCGCGCGGCGTCGAGTCAGCGCATGGTCGCCCCCGCGTTCCGTCTGTGCTTCGGCGCGCTGCACGTCGTCCTGCAGGCCGGCTACCGCCAGCTCGGCCACCGGCTCGACCGCCCCGGCGACGCGCGCGCGATCGAGGACGGGATCGACTGGTCGGCGACGATGCGGTTGCGCCAGGCGATGGACGGCTTCGGCATCGGCGTCGCCGAGGCGATGGACACGGCGCAGCGGTTCTTCCTCGGCTGGCCGTCGGCGCGGCGGCTGATCGCCGAGACCGGCGCGCTGCGCCTGCCCAGCGGCTTCTGCGCCGGCGCCGGCACCGACCAGCTGCCGCGGGTCGAGCGCCGCACGCAGCTCATCGAAGCGGTCATCGAGCAGTGCGCCTACATCGCCTCGCACGGCGGCATCCCGGTGATCCTGCCGATGCCGTGGCTGTGCGCCAATGGCGCCGGCGAGCAGGAGTTCGTCGAGGTCTACGCCGCGATCATCCGCGAGGTGCGCGGTCCTGTGTTCCTGCACTGGCTCGGGCCGATGTTCCTCGCCTCGCTGAAGGGCTACTTCCCGGGCCGCAGCTTCGAACGCATCATGGCGATCGACCCGTCGGTGGTGCGCGGCTGCAAGCTGTCGCTGCTCGACGCCGCGTTCGAGGAGAAGGTGCGCCGCGAGATGCTCGAACGCGAGCAGCTCGTGCTGACCGGTGACGACTTCCACTTCGGTCGGCTGATGCTCGGGGACGGCGAGGCGCCGACCCGCACGACCAGGGTCGGCGAACGCGAGGTCGCGCTCGGCGACTTCAGCCACGCCCTGCTCGGGATCCTCGATGCCATCGCGCTGCCGACGCAGCAGGCGCTCGCCCTGCTGCAGGCCGGCGACCGCGACGGCTACCTCGCGCGCATGGACCGCTGCGAGGAGCTGGGCAGGTTCGTCTTCCAGGCACCGACGCAGCACTACAAGGCGGGGCTCGCGTTCCTGGCGTGGCTCAACGGCCAGCAGGACAACTTCATGCTCGTCAACCGCGAGGAGCTGGCGCGCGACCGCGCGCACTACCTCGAGTGCGCCCGGCTGGCGCGTGCCGCAGGCTGCGTGCACGACGCGGCGACGTTCGACGCGCGGCTGGCCGCGTTCGAGGCGGCGCCGTGGCCGCCGCAGGGCTGATCCGGCGCGGCAGGCACTGGCCGAGCGGCCCTGCTTCGGGCACGCTGCCGCGGTGTTGCGACCTCTCGATCTCAGCCGCGTGCGCATCGACCTGCCCGTCGTGCAGGCGGCGCTGAGCGGCTATTCCGACCTGCCGATGCGCACCGTCGCGCGCGAGCACGGCGCTCCGTACGCGCTCAACGAGGTCGTGCTCGACGCGCTCGTGCTGCAGAAGGGCAAGCTGCAGCGACGCATCCTGTCGGTGCCCGAGCACGACCACCCGGTCGGCGGGCAGTTGATGGGCAGTCAGCCCGAGACGTTCGGCAAGGCCGCGCGCGAGCTGGTGCGCGCCGGCTTCGACGTCGTCGACATCAACTTCGGCTGCCCGGTCAACAAAGTGCTCGGCCGGCACCGCGGCGGCTGGCTGCTGCAGGACCCGACGACTGCGCTGGCGATGGTCGACGCCGTGCTGCAGGCCGTCGCCGGCGACGCGCCGGTCACCGTCAAGATGCGGCGCGGCAGCGACGACTCGCCGGACGCCGAGCGGCGCTTCTTCACGATCCTCGAAGGCGCGATCGAACGCGGCGTCGCCGCGGTCACCGTGCACCCGCGCACCGTCGCGCAGAAGTACGTCGGGCCCAGCCGCTGGGAGTTCCTGGCGCGCTGCAAGCGCCACGTCGGCGCGTTCACGCTGCTGGGCAGCGGCGACCTGTTCTCCGCGTTCGACGTCGTCGCGATGCTGCAGCAGACCGGCGTCGACGGCGTCACGATCGCGCGCGGTTGCATCGGCAACCCGTTCGTGTTCGGCCAGGTGCGCGCGCTGCAGGCCGGCGCCGCGCCGCAGCGGCCGACCTGCGCCGAACAGCGCGCGGCGATCGAGCGTCACTGGCAGCTTGCGCAGGAGTTCTACGGCGGCCCGGCGCGCGCCCTGCCGCCGGCGCGCATGCACGTGATCAAGTATGCGCAATACCACCCCGAACCGGTCGCCGCGCGCGAGCGGCTGGTCGCGTTGCGCCGCCCGGAGCAGCTGCTGCCGCTCGTCGCCGAGGTGTTCGCCGACGTCCACGACGCGGCGTCCGGCGCTGACCGCGAGCTGCGTCGCGAGCACGCCGTCGTGCCGGCGCTGCAGTCCTGCACGGAATAGTCCTGCTATCCTCACCGTCCACGTCACGCTCCATGGACCTGTTCGAACTCGACCGCCAGTTGCAGGAACTCGCCGAGGACCGCCGCCGTCGCGACAAGCTCAGCCGTGACGACCAGCAGCTCCGCGAGCAGATCCGCGCCCTCGAGGTCGAGCGCTTCGGCCACCAGGAGCAGGTGGGCCGCGCGGGCGAGGACCTGCGCCGCCTCGAGGGACACGGGCTGTACAGCCTGTTCCGTTCGTTGCTCGGCGACCGGCACGAGCGCATCGACGAGGAGCGGGAGAAGCTGGTGCGCGCGCGGCTGCGGCACGACGAGTGCGACGAGTCGCTGCAGCGGCTGCGCGCCGAACACGAGCGGGTGCGCGGGGAGCTCGAGGAATACGAGGACCTCGACGCGCGCTGTGACGAGCTGCTGGCGGCCAAGGAGGCAGCGCTGCGCGCGCGCGGCGGCGATGCCGCGCAGCAGCTCGTCGCCTCCTCGGAAGCGCTCGGCGAGCTGCAGCACCAGCGGCGCGAGGTCGACGAGGCGATCGCCGCGGGGCATCGGGTCATGGCCGAGCTGAAGCAGGCCGAGGCCGACCTCGGCAGCGCCAGGGCGTGGGGCCGCATGGACATGATGGGTGGTGGCCTGCTGACGACGATGCAGAAGCGCTCCAACGTCGACCGCGCGCGGCGGCACGTCGAGCGGGCGCAGCGCGAGCTGCACGACTTCCTGCGCGAGCTGCGCGACGTGCAGGCGGCGCTGCCGAAGATCGACATCGACATCGGCGGCTTCCTCGGCTTCGCCGACTACTTCCTCGACGGGCTGTTCGTCGACTGGGCCGTGCAACGCCGCATCGTCACCGGGCTCGATCGGGTGCGCGAGGTGTCGAGCCGCGTCTTCGAGCTGCTGATGGGCCTCGAGCAGCGTCGCAAGCAGCTGCAGCAACAGCTGCGCGACGCAGAGTCGGCGCGGCGCGAGTGGATCGAGAGCGTCGGCGGTTAGCGGGCGATGTCCGAGGAACGCAAGCAGCAGCAGCGCGATCGCTATCTCCGCCAGCAGAAGCACTGGCGCAGCCGCGAGGAGGAGCAGCAGCTCGACGAGGTGCGCAAGGCGCGCCGCGCCGAGCGCCGGCGCGGTGGCGCATCCCGTGGCGGCGCGGCGCGCGGCGCCGAGCACGGGGAAGCGTTCGCGCCGATGCGTCGGCAGCACGCCCAGTTGACGCCGGCGCCGAAGGCGACGGTCGTGCCCAACACCGCCGAGGCGCGCGGCGTGGTGGTGTGGCTCGGCCGCGGCCGCGCGCGTGTCGCGACCGCCGACGGTGAGGTGACGGCGCGGCTCGCGGCCGAGCTGGCGCGCGAGCAGCAGACGGTGGTCGCGGTCGGCGACGACGTCGCGCTGCACCTTCTCGGCGCCGCCGACGCGGTGGTGGTGGCGGTCGGCGAGCGCCGCAGCGAGCTGGCGCGCACCGACCCGCACGACGCCGGGCGCCGCCGCGTGCTGGCCGCCAACGTCGACGTCGTGGTCCTGGTGCTGACCGCCGGCCGATTGCGCACCGGCCTGATCGATCGTCTGCGCATGGCGCTCGCCGACGTCGACGCCGAGCTGGTGGTGTTCGTCAACAAGGCCGACCTCGAGCACGACGCGGCAGCGCTCGACGCGGCGCTCTTGCCGTATCGCGCGCAGGGGCTCCAGGTGTTCGTCGGCGCGGCGCTGACCGGGTCGGGGGTCGAGGCGTTCGCCGAGCGGCTGCGCGGCCGCGCGGTCGCGGTCGTCGGCCACAGCGGCGTCGGCAAGTCGACGCTGCTCAACCGCCTCGATCCCGAACTGCAGCGGCCGACCGCCGAGGTTCGCGAGAAGGACCAGCGCGGGCGGCACACGACCACCGCGACCAGCCTGCGCATGCTGGCCGACGGCACGCGGCTGATCGACACGCCCGGGGTGCGCGCGTTCGGCCTCGAGGAGAGCGACGCGCTGGCGGCGTTCCCCGACATCGCCGAACTCGGCGCGGGCTGCCGTTTCCGCGATTGCGCCCACGACCGCGAGCCGGGCTGCGCCGTGCGCGCGGCGGTGGTTGATGGTGGGTTGGCGGCGGAACGCCATGTCGCCTACCTGCGCCTGCGCGATGCCGGCGGTTGACGCCCGCGCCGAGAGCGGGTGCCTGCGCACGCGATCGCTCGCTAGACTCTCGCCGTCATGAGAGGAGCTGTGCTGCTGTCGTCGTTGGCGATGTCGTTCCTGGCCTCGTGCCACTCGTCCCTGCTGTCGCCGACCCCTGGCGCGCTCGGCTTCGAGGGGCCGGTCGACGGCTGGCAGGCCGGAGCGACCGGCGGCGAAGGCCCGATCGCGTCCTGGGGCCGGTTCGACGACGCGACCGCGATCTCGCCGCCGGCGGTGATCGGCGTCGCGGAGATCGGGCACGCCTCGGAGGAGCGCTTCAACCTCTTCTGGACTCCGAAGCTGCAGTTCGGCGACGGCCGGCTGTCGGTCGCGGTGCGCGGCAACGACGGCCAGTTCGATCAGGGCGGCGGACCGATGTGGCGGGTGCAGGACCAGGACAACTACTACGTCTGTCGCTTCAACCCGCTCGAGTCCAACTACCGCGTCTACGTGGTGGAGGACGGCGTGCGCAAGCAGCTCGGCACCGCGATCTGCGACGTGCCGACCGGCACGTGGCACCGGGTCGAGGTCGAGCACGTCGGCGACCACATCGTCTGCTGGCTCGACGGCGCGCAGCTGCTCGACGTGCACGACGCGACCATCACCAGGGCCGGCGGCGTCGGGCTGTGGACCAAGGCGGACGCGCGCACCTCGTTCGACGACCTGTCGGTGACGCCCGCGAGCGGCGCGCCGCGATGACCGGGAATTCCCGGTGACGCCGGCCGGGGTTCGCGACGACAGCCGCCAATGGACACCCCGACCCTGCTGTTCGACCGGTATCGCCGCTGTGGCGACCTCGACGCGCTGGGGCGGGCGTTCGACCTGCTGTCGCCGCGCCTGCTGGCGCTGGCGCTGCACCTGACCGGCAACGCCGCCGACGCCGAGGACGCGCTGCAGGCGACGTTCGTCGTCGCGATGCAGAAGGCCGCCGCTTTCGATGCGACGAAGGAGGTCGGCCCGTGGTTGGCCGGCGTGCTGGCCGGCGAGGCCAACAACCTGCGCCGCCGCGAGCAGCGCCGCCGCACCGAGGCGCTCGAGGAAGCGCTGGTCGGTGCCGGCGCTGGTGACGTCGTCGACGACGCCGAGCGCCGCGAGCTGGTCGCGCAGCTGCGCACCCGCATCGACGCGCTGCCCGACGAGCAGCGGCAGGTGTTGTTGCTGCAGCTGCAGCACGGCCTGCGTCCGGCGGAGATCGCCGAGGTGCTCGGCATTGCGCCGGGCACGGTGCGCATGCGGCTGCACCGCGGCCTCGACGCGCTGCGCAAGGTGCTGCCGGCCGGGCTGGTCGCGCTGCTGGTGGCCGGCACCGCGCGCCGCGGGCTGGCGGCGGTGCGCGAGGCGGTGCTGCAGGCGGGCGCGCAGAGCGCATTGGTCGCGGGTGGTGGTGTCGCCGCGGCCACGATCGGAGGAGTGATGCTGAAGAAGTTCCTGGTCGCGGCGGGCGTGCTCGCCGCCGGTCTGTTGCTGTGGCGCACGCTCACGCCGCCCGATGCGGTCGTCGCGCCGACGCCGGCTACCGACGGCGCGCTGGCCGCCGTCGGCGACCTCGCCAAGCGCGAGGCGCAGCCGACGTCGGGCGACGCGGCGACCGCGTCGATGCAGCGCGAGGCTGCGACGCCGGCGGTAGCGCCGGATGCGTCCGCATCGCTGCTGGTCACGGTGCGGGTCTGCGGGCCGTACGACGACGATCCGATGGTCGCCGACCTGCTGATCCCGGACGACGAGAGCGCGCCGCCGTTGCCCGGCATCGTCGTCGAGCTCGGTCGGGCCGGCACCGGCATGCCGCGCATCTACGACCCGCGCGTGCAGCGGGTCGCCGTGGATCGCGCCGGGCAGTGTCGCTTCGAAGGACTGGCGCCCGGCAAGTACCTGGTCGAGGTCGAACGCGGCGGGATGTTGGCCAGCGAGCGCGTGCAGCTCGCCCCTGGTGAAGCCGCCACGCTCGGGTTGATGGTCGAGATCGCCGGCACGGCGCGCGGCCGCGTCGTCGATGCCGACGGTCGCCCGGTGCCGGGGGCCGAGATCTGGATCGGCGGCCGCTTCGACCCGTTCACACCGCCGCACAAGGCCATGCGCGAAGCCGCGGTCTGCGACGGCGCTGGGCGCTTCACGGCGGCGTTCCGCAAGGGCGAGCAATACGTCTCGGCGCGCGGCGCCGGCTTCACGGCGTCGCGGTCGCGCTCGCTGCAGCAGCTCGGCGAAGGCGAGATCGTGCTGGTGCTCGGTCGCCAACCGGCGTCACTGCGCGGCCTGCTGGTGGACGAGGTCGGTCAGCCGGTGGCGGACGCCACGGTGTCGCTCGAGCCCGCCGACGACACGTTCCGCGAGCCGCGCCGCGACGCCGACGGCGCGCTGATCGGACCGCGGCTCGGCGTGGTGACGCGCAGCGACGAGCGGGGCACCTTCTTCGTCGATGGGCTGACGGCCGACGTCTGGTCGCTTCGCGTCGCCCGCGCGCCCAACGAGACGATCGACCAGCGGCTGCGGTTCGCCGCCGGCGAGCAGCGGCAGCTGCGCCTGACGATGGCGCGCCGCGCGGTCGTCAGCGGGCGGGTAGTGCGCTCGGACGGGCGACCGTGCCGCAACGTCTACGTCGCCGTCTCCTACCCGGGCGGCAGTAGCCAGCCGGGGCTCACCGACGACGACGGCGCGTTCTGGTTCTCCGGGGTGAGGCTCGAGCCGTTCGAACTGCTTGCGACGCGCACCGGCAGCAAGGAGGTCGCGCGGCGGGCGATGCCGGCGCCGACCCCGGAAGGCGTCGAGGTCGAGCTGGTCTACGACGAGCCGCCGCTGCTGTTCGGCACGCTGCGCGCGCACGACGGCCTGCGGCTCTCCGGCTGGTTCGTCAGCATCGGCGAAGGCGCGGAGCAGCGGCGCGAGCCGTGCGACGCCGAGGGGCGCTTCCAGCTCGTCGACGTGACGCCGGGGGCCCACACGGTGCGCGTCTACCGCCGCGGGGTGGCCGACGAACAGCCGGTGCTGACGACCCAGGTCGTCGCCGACCAGGTCGCCGACCTGCGCGTGCCGCTCGAGGCGATGCCGTTCGGCGAGGTGCGGTGCCGCGTGCTCGATCCGGACGGCGCGCCGCTGCGCGACGGCGTGGTCGACATGCCCTACGCGGGCTTCAAGGAGGGCTCGGCGACCGGCGACGGCACCTTCCGCTTCTCGCAGCTGCTGCCCGGCACGCACTGGCTGCGCGCGTTGGCGCCGGACTGCGTCGCGATGGCCGTGCCGATCGAACTCGGCGAACGCGAGAGCCTCGACGTCGGCACGCTGCAGCTGGTGCGCGCGGCGACGCTGCGGGTGCGCTACACGATGGTCGACGGCACGCCGTGGCGCGGGCGACCGCCGACGCCGCACCTGCGCGACGGCAAGGGGGAGTTCCGCACCACGCCCGACCAGGTGCGCTACCGCGTCGACGGCGACGAGGTGGTCGTCGTCGGCGTCGCACCGGGCCGCTACACGATCCTCGGCGGGCCGATCGACGAGCTGCTGACCACACCGACCGACGTGACGCTCGCCGCCGGCGAACAGCGCTCCGTCACCGTCACGCTCACGCTCGGGCGGCGCCGCACGTTCCGCATCGGCGAGCTCGACGGCATCGCCGATGCGGACGGCTGCGTGCGCGTCGTGCTGCTCGACGCCGACGGCGACGTCGTCGACGAAGACCGCCTGCACGTGCAGGACGGCGCCGCCATCGCGGCGTTCGTCGTCCCGGTCGGCCGCGCGACCGTCGAAGCGCACGTCGGCGAACGGGTCGTCGCCAGGCGCGCGTTCGAGGTCGGACCGGAGCTGGTCGAGGCGCCGCGCCTCGACGTGCCGCGCGTGCGGTAGTCGAGGTGCGGCGACCGGGGCCTCAACTCAGAGGTGCGACCACGGGATGTCCTGGTCGTTGGAGACGATCCAGCCGAACGCGTTGTGCCCCGGCGTGTAGATCGCCCACTGGAACGCCAGCGTCGCCGAGTGCGGGATCGAGCACGGCAGCGGCAGGTTCACCGCGGCCGAGCCCGCGGCGTCCGTCAGCGCCGGCAGGAAGCCGATGGCCGGCAGGCCCGCATACAGGTTGCAGCCCGGCGCGCCGGGGATCGGCGTCGTCGTCAGCTGGTCGCTGACCACGAGCACCGCCAGGTGCACTGGCGGCGCGCCGCTGACCGTGAGCTGGAAGGCGCTGTTGCCCTGGATCGGCTCGCCGCCGGCGTAACCGATCGACGCCATCTCGCCGGCCGGACCGGGGCACGCGCTGCCGAACAGGCTCGGGTGCGGCGCGTTCGGCTCGAAGAAGCGGGCGCGGATGTCGGCCAGGCCGCCCGCGGGGCCGGTCTCGCCGTACCACGTGATCAGCGTGGTGTTGGTCTCCATCCAGGACGTGGTCTGGATCGGTCGCGACGAGACGCACAGGCTGGCCTGGAAGGGGCCGTTGAGCACGTCCACGTTGCGTTGGTTGATCGCCACGGTGCCGTCGAGCAGCACGCGCGCGCCGCGGATGTTCACCGCGAACTCGTCGGGCGGGATGATCTCGCCGTAGGCGACGGTGAACTCGCAGTGGCCGGCGCCGACCGCGGGCATGCCTTCGAAGTTGACCGGGTCGTTGGCGACCGTGAACTCGGCGCTGAGCGGCGCGGTCAGCGAGTACATCCGGCCGTGCACGTCGGCCTCCTCCTCCCAGACGATGCAGAACTGCATGTTGGCGCCGTCGGAGAACAACTCGGCGCGCGACGCGATGTCGCCGGTCAGCTCGTTGACGCCGATGGCGTCGGCGCCGCTGACGGTCGCCGCGGTCTGGATGAAGGTCAAGGCCTGCGTGGTCGGGTGCACGCGGAAGGAGCAGGTGAAGATGTCCCAGTCACCCGGGGCCGGGCTGGTCCACCAGCGGTCCCAGATCAGGCGATTGGCGTATTCGGTGACGCCGGTGCTGTTCACCTGCGCGCAGCTGCGGCCGAGGCGCGGATTGCGCACGTGGCCGGCAGAGGCCGCGAGGGTCTGCACCACCGTCTCGGCGGACAGCGTGACGCTGTTGGGGTTGGCCGGGCTGCTCCAGCGCATCGTGCGGAGCATGATGCGATCGGGGTTCGTCGCGCCGGACACGCTGCGTTCGTAGGCGATCGTCATCGGACCGCCGGTTCCGGGGCCGGCGACGCAGGGGTGGCTGTCGGCATCGCCCGCGGCGGGGCTGCTGAGCGTCAGCTCGTTCGACATCGCAGCGCCGGTCAGCGACATGTGCCGGCCGGTGATGTGGGTGCCCTGCCGCCAGACGACCAGGAAGCTCCCGGTGCCGAGGCTGTCGCAGAAGGCGACCGACGGATC
Organism: Planctomycetota bacterium; assembly: GCA_020638735.1. Classification (GTDB taxonomy): domain Bacteria; phylum Planctomycetota; class UBA1135; order UBA1135; family UBA2386. Next base: position 595,146 of record JACKHZ010000010.1, read on the forward strand.
GCCCTGGTCGATCGCGCCGTTGGAGATCGCGACCCAGCCGCCGGTCACGGACACCCCGTCGCCGTGGAACAGCTCGCCGCGGATGCCGACCGAGTTGGTGCCGAACGACCGTTGCCAGACGACCATGTAGGTGTCCGACGCGAGGTCGTATGCGACCTCCGGGTTGTAGTCCGGCCAGGTGTCCCCGCCCGGGTTGAAGACCGGGCCGATCGACGGATCGACGACGATCGGGAACGTCGCGCTGTCGACGAACGCGGCGGGCACGATCAGGTCGATGACGCCCTGGCCGTCGTGGCGGGTCAGCACGTCGACGCGGTGTCCCTTGCGATCGAACGCGATCGCCTCGCCGTAGCGGATCACGCGCTTCTCGCCGAGCCGGAACTCGAGCGCCTGGTGGCCGCGCTCGGTGGCCGGCGCCGTGACGTTGCCGCCGGTGCCGACGTGCAGCACCAGGTCGCCGTGGCCCGCGGGGCGCTCCGCGACGTGGAACGACTGCTCGATGCCGCTGGCGTCGACGCGGTAGCTCTCGATCAGTCCGCCGCGCTGGTAGCGCACGTGGTCGTCGGCGAGCGTCGGCATGCCGGCCGCCCCGGTCGGCAGCAAGAGCCCGTTGCGTTCGGCGCCGAAGAACCGCAGGTGCAGCTGCGGCTGCGCCTGGTCCGCGCCGTGCGGCGCCGTCTCGAAGGTCACGAGGCCGGCGTCGAAGTGGGCCTGCCAGGACGCGCCCTCGGCCTGCACGCGGCCCTGGGCGTCGACGAACAGGCCGAAGCGCTCGCCGATGTCCGGCAGCTGCGGGGTCGCGGCGGCGTCTGGCTGGGTGGGGGTGGGTTCTTGGGCGAGAAGGACGCCGCCGGCGCCAACGGCGGCGGCACACAGCAGGATGGGGAGTGGGAGCTTCATGATCGTGTGGGGATGGTGGCGGGGCGGAAGCGCTCGCCGGACATCCAGCCGTCGGCGGAGCGGAACCCCGCAATCCGAGGCCGGCATTTTTCGTCGGGTGGTCGCCAGCCCCTGGCAACAATGCCGCCGCCGGGTCCGTGTCTCTCACGACGGCGGAGAGCCACGCGGTCCTGATGGCGGCCTGCGGGCCGGTCCCCGCGGCGCTAAGCTGCGGCCTGGCCGGACCATGCATTCCCACGAGACCTTCTGCGCGGACCTCGAGCGCGCCGCCGACGGCGACCACGCCGCCCGCGAGCGCGTCTACGAACGCAGTTACGGCGAGCTCGCCGAGCTGGCCAAGGCGGCGCTCAACCGCGGCTGGCGCGGCAAGGTCAGCATGTCGACGATCGACGTGCTGCACAGCGCGTTCGCCCGGCTGGTCGGCCGGGCCAAGGTCGAGCAGCGCGGCCGCGCCTACTTCTTCGGCTGCTTCGCCAAGACCTGCCGCGACGTGCTGGTCGACCACTGGAAGAAGAAGGTCCGGCGCGACGAGATCACGCTGATCACCGAGCTGCTCGGCGACGAGCCGGCGGCGTTCGACCCGGTGCAGCTCGACGACCTGCTGTGCCGGCTGTCCGAGCACGACCCGCGCGGCGCGACGGTCGCGACGATGCGCATCTTCGCCTGCATGACCCACCCCGAGATCGCCGCGGCGCTGGACCTGTCGCTGCGCACCATCGAAGCCGACTGGGCCCACGCCCGGCTGTGGCTGCAACAGCACTTCTCGTGAACGGCGACCACGGCAACGACGCGCCGCCGAGCGGCGAGCGCCTGGAGCGCGGCAAGCTGCTGCTGCACGACGCGCTGCAGCGACCGGCAGAAGACGCGGCGCGCTGGGTGCGCGATCAGCTGGGCGACGACCTGGGCCTCGCCGACTACGTCTGCCGGCTGCTGTCGGCGTCGCGCCGCGAGTCGGACTTCGGCGCCGTGCGCGCGGCGGCGCACGACTTCGTGCGGCAGCAGCGGCCGGAGCGGGTCGGGCGCTACCGCATCGTCGACACGCTCGGGGAAGGCGGCATGGGCGTCGTCTACCTCGCCGAGCAGACCGATCCGGTGCGTCGCGAGGTCGCCCTCAAGCTGGTGCGGCTCGGCATGGACAGCGCCGCGATCGTGCGTCGCTTCGCGCAGGAGCGGCAGGCGCTGGCGATGATGCAGCACGACGGCATCGCCAAGGTGCACGACTGCGGCACCAGCGAGCGCGGTCAGCCGTTCTTCGTCATGGAGCTGGTGCGCGGCACGCCGCTGGTCCGGTACTGCGACGAGCGGAGGTTGTCCCTGCCACGTCGGCTCCAGCTGCTGCAGCAGGTGTGCGACGCCGTGCAGCATGCGCACCAGAAGGGCGTCGTGCACCGCGACCTCAAGCCGAGCAACGTGCTGGTCGTCGAGGTCGACGGGCGCCCCCAGGTCAAGGTGATCGACTTCGGCCTGGCCAAGGCGCTGTCCGCAGAGCGCGAAGCCGGCGTGACGATGACCGAGGCAGGGCAGATCCTCGGCACGCTCGAGTACATGGCGCCTGAGCAGGCCGATCCGCGCATCCGCGACGTCGACACGCGCGCCGACGTCTACTCGCTCGGCGTCATGCTCTACGAGCTGCTGGTCGGCTCGCTGCCGTTCGCCGACACGGAGCTGCGCGCGGTCGGCACCGTCGAGCTGCAGCGCATCCTGCGCGATGTCGAGCCAGAGCGGCCGAGCCGGCGCTTCGCCGGCCAGGACGAAGGCGCTCGCCGCCGCCTCGCAGCCGAGCGCGGCACGACCCCGGCGCTGCTGCTGCGTGCGCTGCACCGCGACCTCGACTGGGTGGTCGTCACCGCGATGCAGAAGCGCCGCGACGAACGCTACGAGAGCCCCAGCGCGCTGGCCGGCGACCTGCAGCGCTTCCTCGATCACGAACCGCTGCGCGTCGGGCCGCCGAGCGCGGCCTACCGGCTGCGCAAGTTCGCGAGGCGCCACCGGGCGCAGGTCGTGACCGCCGCGGTGGTGTTCGCCACGGCGGTGGTCGGCGCGGTCGTCTCGACGACCTTCGCGTTCACGGCCTACGCCCTCGCCGACGAGAAGCAGGAGCTGGCGGAGGCCGAGGCCGGCGCGCGGCGCGCCGCCACCGAGAACGCGGACCTGCTCGCCGACAAGGTGCGCGAGTTCGACCTGCTGTCCGGTGTGGTGCTGCGCGAGCGCGCCGTCGCCGACGCCGCGATGCTGTACCCGGCGTGGCCGGAGCGCGTCGACGAGATGGAGCAGTGGCTGGACGGTGACGTGACGCGGCTGCGCGAGCTGCGGCCGCAGATCGAGCGCACGCTGCGCGACCTGCGCGAACGCGCGCTGCCGCGCACCCCGGAGCTCGTCGAGCGCGACCGGCGTTCGCACCCGGAATGGCCGCTCTACGAGCAGACGCTGGCCTGGGTCGAGGCCCTCCGTCGCGCCGCGGCCGTGCGTCGGGGGGGGCCGTTGACGATTCCGCCGGTGCCGCCGCGCTACGCCGGGTTCGACGTCGCCGCGCTCAACCGGCTCGTGCTCGCGCGCATGTCGCCGCGCCCGGATCACCGTTCGGTGCCCGGCGAGGAGGCCCTGGCGGTCGCGTTGGGGCAGCTCGCCGCGCAGAAGTCCGCCGGCACGACGCAGGAGCCGGAGTCGCTCGACCTGCTGGCCTGGGCCTGGCTCGCCTGCGGTGACCTCGAGCAGGCGCGCCGTTGCCAGCTGCTGGCGGTCGAGCGCGGCGAAGGCGCGGCGCGCGAGAAGTCGCGCGTGCGCGTCGAGGAGTTGGAGAAGGCGATCGCCATCGCCGACGAGGAGCTCGCGATGTGGGAGCAGAAGCTGGCCGAGCTGAAGGCCGAGGTCGACCGGCCGCGGCGCTTCGAGTTCGCGCTCGAGTCGCAGCTGTTCCTGCACGATGCGCTCGTCGAACTGGTCGATCAGATCGAAGCGATGGAGCGGCACGAGGTCGTCGAGGTCGAGCACCGGCTGGGCTGGGCGCGGCGCATCGGCGAGCTGACGCTGGCGCATCCGGACGCGCCGGTCACGTGGGCTGACGCGCGCGCCGCCATCGCCGCCAGCGAGCGCTATGGCGGCTCGATCGCGCTGGCCGACGAAGACGTGGTCGGGCTGGTGCCGATCGGCGCCAACCCGGCGACCGGGCTGTGGGAGTTCTACCACCTCGCGTCGGCGTGGGACGGCAGCAGCGACCCCGCCGAGCTCGACGTGCCGCGCCCGCGCGTCGACGGCGGCTACGACGTCGACGACGACACCGGCATGATCTTCGTGCTGGTTCCGGGCGGCACGTATCTGATGGGCGCGCAGGCGGTCGACCCGAGCGGGCCCAACTACGAGGCCGACGCCAAGTGGTACGTCGGACCGGTCAACAAGGTGTCGTTGGCGCCGTTCCTGCTCGGCAAGTACGAGGTCACGCAGGGGCAGTGGGCGCGCCTGATGCGCGGCACCGAGCGGCAGCGATACCCTAGCCAATACCGCGCCGGCGTGTTCCTGCCGCGTGCTGGCACGCGGATCACCGCCGACCACCCGGTGAGCGCAGTCGATTGGAACACCTGCGATCTGCTGCTGCGCCAGCACGGGCTCGAGCTGCCGACCGAAGCGCAGTGGGAGTACGCGTGCCGCGCCGGCACCACGACGCCGTGGTTCTGCGCGCCGTCGGAGCTGCGGCGGTACGTCAACATCGCGGATCGGTCGGCGAAGCTCGCCGCCGCCGAATGGGCGGGCTTCGAGGCCTGGGACGACGGCCACGTCGTCACCGCGCCGGTCGACGAGATGCTGCCCAACCCGTGGGGCTTCTGGCACATGGCCGGCAACCTGCTGGAGTGGTGCCGCGACCCGCTGTGCAACTATGCGTGGGCGCCGCGGCCCGGCGACGGCCTGCGCAGTGACCCGAGCGTCACCGATCGCGTCGTGCGCGGCGGCGCGATGATCGATCAGGCGATGTTCGCCAAGTCCTCGATGCGCACTCCGCAGGCGCCGACCACCGCGGTCGGTCACATCGGTGTTCGCGCCTCGCGTTCGCTGACCCCGCGCGAATGAACCCCTTCATGGCCAGGTCTCCCGTCGCTCCTCTGTCCCTGCTGCTCGTCGCCTGCGCCAGCGCCGAGGCACAGTATCCGCCGCGCCTCGAGCTGCCGCCGCGCGCCGCCTCGGCGGTCAGCGGCAGCGCGCTGCTGCCGTCGCTGTCGGGCCTGTCGCTGACGCAGCGGGAGACGCTGCTGTGGCACGAGTTCGCCGCCGGCAACGTGCCGACGTTCCTGCGCACCCTGGTGCCGGTCACGACCCAGGCGGTGATCCAGGGGCAGACCCGCACGGCGACGTTCTGGTGCACGCCGGACTACGTCGGGGTCGGCGCCGACGCGGACTGGTTCCGCATGCCGATCACGCCGACGCTGGCGCAGCAGCTCGCCGACCGCGCCGAGTGCGTGCTGCCGACGCGTCGCATGGTGGATGCGATCTGGGCGGCGTCGCCGCTGCAGCTGCAGCCGTTCCCGTACAGCCCGAGCGTCTACGACATCCTGTCGGTCGACCTCTTCCACCAGCACCACCTGCAGATCGAGTCGCAGCGCGCCGGCGCTGCGCAGAGTCTGCTGACCTCCGGCATCAAGAAGGACGTCGTCGCTTCGGCGTTGATCGGCGCGTGGCCGGGCCGCGTCTGCATCTACGGCTGGCACTACCCGAACGGCACGCCGATCCAGCCGCTGTCGAAGATCCACACCTTCGCCCACGTCGACTACAGCCACGGCGTGCGGCTGGTGTCGCGGCGCATGGAGGTCGACGGCGTGCGGACCACGGTCGACGCGGTGCTCGCCGATCCGCTGCTGCACCCGCTGCTCAGCGACGAAGGCGCGTTCTCCAGCTGGCGCTACCCGGTCGGCGCCGACGAGTCGTTCCCGGTGCACGACACGTTCCCGGCGAGCGGGCCGGAACGGGCCGGCTGGCAGTCGAAGTTCACCCAGCCGGTGTCGGTCTCCGCGCCGGCCGGTGCGCCGGCGCCGAGCGGTGACGCGACGGTGCTGCGCGTCATGGACCCGTCCGGCGGCACCGACAGCCTGCGCTTCGCGCCGGGGCTGGTTCGCGACCTCGCCTTCCAGGCCGATCTCTACTGCGACTACCGGCCGCAGCTGGTCGCCGACGGCTACGAGCGCATCGGGGTGTTCGTGCGCGACCGCGCGCAGGGCGCGTTCGACGGCACGCTGAGCCAGCTCGGCGAGTGCTACGCGCTGACCTGGGACGGCGACGACGGTCGGCTGCGCTGCATGCGGGCGCACGGCGGCGCGCTGACCGACCTGCTGCCGACGCCGCGCTACGTCGCCGCCAGCGGCTGGCATCGCTTCCGCGTCGAGACCGAAGGCGCGACGCTGCGCTTCCTGCTCGACGGCGAGTTGCTGCTGATCACCAGCGACGCGACCCACCCGGACGGCGCGTTCGGCGTCGGCTACCACGAGCGCTTCACGACCGACAACAACATGCGCGGCGCGCGCGTCGACTCGTGCCACGCCGACGTGCCGGGCGCGTTCGCGCTGCAGCTGCGTCCGGGGCTGCAGTCGGGCACGCTCGAGCTGCGCCGCCGCCGCGGCGTGCCGGGCGACCTCTACTTCGAGGCGGTGACGTTGCTACCGGGCGCGTTCCCCGACGGCTGGTTCTTCGGCCTCGACCCGGACTTGCAGGACGTCGTCGGGCAGCTCGCGTCCGGCCACCCGCTGTTCATCGGCTGGCTGGGCGCGGACGGCGGCAGCGAGATCCTGGTGCCGGGGCTGCCGGTCGGTCTGCCCGTGCAGTCGGTGGCGCTCGACCTCGACCCGACCCTGCGCTGGATCACGCCGTCGGCGCCGGTCCAGGTCGCGGTGCGCTGACCGGTTCCTCGGCGGCGGCGCGCCGCTGCGCGAGCAGCTCCTTGCGCAGGGTCGGCAGGCGCAGCGGCTTCTCGAGGAAGCCGTTCATGCCGGCGGCCGCGGCCGCCTCGCGGTCGCTGTCGAACGCCGCCGCGCTGCACGCGACGATCGGCGTCGTCGCCCAGGCGCCGCCCAGCGCGCGGATCTCGCGCGCGGCGTCGATTCCGCCGAGCTCGGGCATCATCAGGTCCATGAGCACGAGGTCGAAGGCGCCCCCGCGCGCGGCGTCGACCGCGAGCGCGCCGTTGGCGACGATCGTCGGTTCGCAGCCGAGGCGTCGCAGCAGGTGCTCGATGATGTGCTGGTTGGTGCGTTCGTCCTCGGCGACGAGCACCCGCGTGCCGGCGAGCGCGGTCTCGTCGTCGGGTCCGGTCTCGCCTCGCGACGCGGCGCCGCCGGTCGTCATCGCGCAGGCGGGCGCGACGAATTCGAAGCGGAAGCAGGTGCCGCCTGGCCCCGACTCCGCCAGCGTCACGTCGCCCTGCATCGCTCGCGCCATCTCGCGGCAGATCGTCAGGCCGAGGCCGGTGCCGCCGTGCCGACGCGTCGCCGACGAGTCCGCCTGGGTGAACGGTTCGAACAGCGACGCCTGCGCCGCCGCCGGGATGCCGGTGCCGGTGTCGCGCACTTCGGCGACCAGGTGCTGGTCCCACAGCCGGCGCAGCCTCAGCGTGACACCGCCGGTCGCCGTGAACTTGATCGCGTTGCTGATCAGGTTGGCGAGCACCTGACGGATGCGGTCGCGGTCGCCGAGCGCGCACTCGGGCACGTCGTCGGCGACCTCGATCGTCAGCGTCAGGCGGGCGGCATCGGCGGCGGCGCGGAAGTGCTCGGCGATGTCGACCATCGTCCGCCGCACCAGGAACGGCCGCGGGTTGAGCGTGACGTGACCGGCCTGCAGCTTGGAGTAGTCGAGCACGTCGTTGACGAGCAGCAGCAGCGCCTTGGCGCAGGTGTCCATCGTGTCGAGGTGCTTGTTCGACGTCGCGTCCAGTTGCTGTTCGCGCAGCAGGTCGATCAGCGCGCCGAAGCCGTTGAGCGGCGTGCGGATCTCGTGGCTCATCACGGCGAGGAACCGCGCCTTCGCCTCCATCGCCTGCTGCACGTCGCTCAGCGCGGCCTGCAGGTCGTTGCTGAACGCGCGCGCGTCGTCCAGGGCCGAGCGCGTGGCTTGCATCGCCAGCAGCAGATCCGGGGTCGAGTCGCTGGGCGGGAAGTCGCCCAGCTGCAGCCCGAGCCGGCGGAAGTCCTCGAGGCTCTGCGCGACGGCGGTGCCGAAGAACGCGCGGCTGTCGCCGTCGTCGATGCCGACGAGGTGGCCCTTGAGCTCGAGCTGGTGGCCGCGCAGGCCGAGCAGCACCATGCGGGTGGCGTCGAGCGGCAGTTCGGCGAACGACAGCACGCCGAGCGGTCGCAGCACGGTCAGCACCGCGTCGGGGGCGACGCCGACCCGCACGCCGTAGCGCTGCAGAGGTCCGCCGACGGCGATCACGCGGTCGTTGCGGACGACGAAGCCGAACGGCGCCATGGTGCCGAAGTCGCGCGCGTCGAGCCGCAGCTCCGAGGGTGGGGTCATCGCCGCCTCACGCGCAGCAGGAAGCGCTCGTGGCCGGTGCCGACCGGCGGGAGCCGACTGGTCTCCACCTCGACGTCGAAGCGGCGCGCCAGACCGCGGAGCAGGCCGACGACCATCGGCGCCAGGCCCGGGCGGTCGGAGTGGTAGTGCAGGATGCTGTCGCCGTCCGGCAACGGTTCGCGGCGCAGGTGCGGCGGGCGCAGCGCCGGCATCTGCGCCTGGATTCGCCCGTGCATCGCGTCGAGGTTGTCGAGGAACTGCTCGAGCGTCTCGCCCATCATCGACAGCAGGTCGCCGTAGCCTTCCTCGACCGTGTAGGTCATCCAGTGCTCGCCGAAGGTCTCGAGCACGGCGGCGTCCTCGGTCTGCAGCTCGGCCGCGGCCGCGGCGACGAGGCTGTAGGTGATCGCGTCGTCGTACGGCTGCATGCCGACGAAGCTCGGGCGCTCGATGCCGGCGCGCCGGCAGATGGCCTGCCAGGCGTCGGCGCCGAAGCGCGAACACACCAGGTCCTCGATGGCGCGGTTGACGAGTCCGTACACTGGTTTGCTCTCCGGGTGCGGGTATCGGCCGGCGGTCGCACGCGTCTCATCCACAATTGTCCGGTGGTGCCGGTCGCGGCCGTGGCAGGCTGGCGTCGCATCGATGCCCTGGTCGGCAACCGCCCATGGCATCGCAATCCCGGCGCCGGCTGCGTAGCCTTGACCGCGGCGGCCGATAGCGGCGCCGGAGACTGACGACTCGCCATGGCTGATTCGGACATCGCCGTGGTCGGCATGGCGTGCCGCCTCCCGGGCGCCCCCGACCTCGACGCCTTCTGGCGCTTGCTGCGCGACGGCCGCGATGCGCGCCGAGAACTCGACGACGAGCAGCTGCGCGCGCTCGGCGTGCCGCAGGACGTGCTCGACGACCCGGACTTCGTCAAGGCGGCGATGCTGCTCGACGGCATCGAACAGTTCGACGCCGGCTTCTTCGGTTTCTCACCGCGCGACGCGGCGCTGTTCGACCCGCAGCACCGGGTCTGGCTCGAGGTCTGCTGGGAGGCGTTCGAGCACGCCGGTCACGTGCCCGAGCGCTTCGACGGCCGCGTCGGCGTCTTCGCCGGCTGCGGCATGGACACCTACCTGCTGCACAACGTGCTGACCAACCCCGACCTGGTGCGGCAGGTCGGCATGTTCCTGATCCGCCACACGGGGAACGACAAGGACTTCCTCGCCACCCGCACGAGCTACCAGTTCGACCTGCGTGGACCGAGCGTCAACGTCGTCACCGCCTGCTCGACGTCGCTGGTGGCGATCCACCAGGCGACGCAGAGCCTGCTGGCCGGGGAGTGCGACATGGCGCTGGCCGGCGGCGTGACCATCCTGGTGCCGCAGGACCGCGGCTACCTCTACAAGGAAGGTGAGGTGCTGTCGCCGGACGGCCAGTGCCGCGCCTTCGACGCCGACAGCAAGGGCACCATCTTCGGCAGCGGCGCCGGCGTCGTGGTGCTGCGTCGCCTGGCCGACGCGATCGCCGACGGCGACTCGATCCATGCCGTGCTGGCCGGCTCGGCGATCAACAACGACGGCGGCCGCAAGGTCAGCTACCTCGCGCCGAGCGTCGACGGCTACGCGGAGGTCGTCGCCGAGGCGCTGGCGCTCGCCGGTATCTCCGCCGAGGACGTGCAGTACGTCGAGTCGCACGGCACCGGCACGTCGGTCGGCGACCCGATCGAGATCGAAGCGCTGACCCAGGCTTTCCGCGCCACCACGCAGCGGAGCGGCTACTGCGGCATCGGCTCGGTCAAGACCAACATCGGTCACCTCGACACCGCCGCCGGCGTCGCCGGCCTGCTCAAGGTCGTGCTGGCGATGCGCCAAGGCCAGCTGCCGAAGAGCCTCAACTACCGGCGCTCCAACCCGCTGATCGACTTCCCGAAGACGCCGTTCGTCGTGGTCGCCGAGCCGCGCGACTGGCCGCGGCCAGCCGGCGGGGCGCGCATCGCCGGCGTCAGCTCGCTCGGCGTCGGCGGCACCAACGCCCACGTGCTGCTGCGCGAATTCACCGAGGCGACGCCGGCGTCGACGCCGTACCCGCGGCGTTGCCACCTGCTGCCGATCAGCGGCAAGAGCGAGGCGGCGGCGGTGGCCAACGCCCGCGCGATGGCGGCCTGGCTGCGCGAACAGGACGACGCGTGCGACCTCGCCGACGTGTCGTGGACGCTGCAGCTCGGTCGCAAGAGCTTCGTGCAGCGCGGCGTCGCGGTGGGCGCGTCGCGCGACGAGCTGGCCACGGCGCTCGAGGCGGGCGACTGGAAGGCGCAGCTGAAGAAGGCGAGTGACCGCGCGTCGTCGGTGGTGTTCCTGTTCCCGGGCGGCGGGGCGCAGTACCCCGGCATGGGCAAGGAGCTCTACCAGCACGAGCCGGTGTTCAAGGCCACGGTCGACGAGTGTCTGGAGGCGCTGCCGGAGCAGGTGCGCGCCGAGGTGCAAGACGTGCTGTTCGGTGCGGCGGCGAAGCAGGGCGACGAGGCGGCCGCGGAGCGCATGCAGCAGCCGGTGCTGCTGCTGGTGACGCTGTTCGTCGTCGAGTACGCGATGGCGCGCACGCTGCAGTCGTTCGGCGTCGAGGCCGACGCGATGCTCGGCCACAGCCTCGGCGAGTACGTCGCGGCGACGCTCGGCGGCACCTGGTCGCTCGAACAGGTGCTGGCGGCGCTGGTGCTGCGCGGCGAGTGCATGGCGGCTGCACCCAAGGGCGCGGTGCTGAGCGTCTCGCTGCCGGCGGCCGAGGTGCAGGCGATGGCGGGCGCCATCGGCGGCGACGACCCGCTGTCGCTGTCGGCGGCGAACGCGCCGGAGCTGTGCGCGGTGGCCGGTTCGCCGGCGGCGATCGAGCGCTTCGAGCAGCTGCTGCAGCAGCGCGGGGTCGACTACCAGCGGCTGCGCATCGGCCTCGGCGCGCACAGCCACTTGCTCGACCCGGTGCTCGACCGCTACCGCGAGGGCCTGCGCCGCTTCACATTGCGCCGGGCGGAGCGGCCGTGGGTGTCGAACGTCACCGGCGACTGGATCGATCCGCAGCGCGTCGCCGAGGTCGACTACTGGGTCGAGCACCTGCGCCGCACGGTGCGCTTCCAGGACGGCGTCGCGACCTTGCTGAACGGCGGCGACCGCGTTTTCGTCGAGCTCGGCCCCGGCAAGGCGTTGACCTCGCTGGTGCGCATGCACGAGCGGGCGAAGAAGAGCGCCGCGGTGGTGTCGTTGCCACATCCGAAGGACCAGCGGGACGCCGACGCGTTCGCGCTCGAGATGGTCGGGCGGCTGTGGCAACACGGCGTCACGATCGACTGGACGGCGTTCCACGGCGGCGCGGCGCGCCGGCGCGTGCCGTTGCCGACGTACCGCTTCCAGCGCCAGCGGCATTGGATCGAGCCCGGCGCGGTGCTGGCCACCGACGGCGTGCCGACGCCCGATGCGCCGACGCCGCCGACGCGCCTGCCGGAGAGCGAGTGGCTGCGCGCGCCGGCGTGGCGCCATCAGGACCTGCCGCCGAAGGTCGCCGCGGTCCGGGACGCGACGTGGCTGCTGGTCGGGGAAGGGCCGCTGGTCGAGGTGTTCGCCGGCGCGGTGCGACAGGACGGCGGGCACGCGACGGTGCTGATGCCCGGCGCGGCCGAAGGGCGGAACGGGCACGCGTTCGTGCTGCCCTTCGCCGACGCCGCGGCGTGGGAACGCGCGCTCGAGGTGGCCGGCGGCGCGCCGGACGCCGGCCGCGCGCCGACACACCTGCTGCTGGCGTGGCCGCTGCGCGAGGCCGACGCGTCGGTGCTGGTGCACGGCATGGTCGCCATGTGCCAGGCGCTGTCGCGTCGCGGGCTGCTCGAGCGGCTGTCGCTGCTCGCCGTCACCGAGCGCTGCGCAAGCGTGCAGGGCGAGGTGGTGCAGCGACCCGGTCAGGGCGCGGTCGCGGGCTTCCTGCGCGTCGTGCCGCGCGAGTTCCCGGGCGTGCGGGTGCGCAGCGTCGACGTCGACGCGGCGGCGCTCGCCGACCCCGCGGCGTTGGTCGCGGCGCTGCGCCGCGAGGTCGAGACCGAAGGTCATCCGCTGACCGTGGCCTGGCGCGGCGCCGCGCGGCACGTTCAGGAGCTGGTGGCGATCGACGTCGACGCTCCGGGCGGCGGCCGGCCGCCGGTATGGCGCGACCGCGGCGTCTACCTGCTCAGCGGCGGCCTGGGCGGCATCGGCCTGCTGCTCGCCGAGCACCTCGCGACCAGGACCGAGGCGCGCCTGGTGCTCGTCTCGCGGCGCGGCCTGCCGCCGCGCCTGCACTGGGACGAGTGGCTCGACCTGCGGCACGGCGACCCGATCGCCGAGCGCATCCGCCGCATCCGCGCCATGGAGGCGGCCGGCGCCGAAGTGGAGGTCGTGGCCGCCGACGTCACCGATCGCGCCGCGGCCGAACGGGCGGTGCGCGCGGCGCGGCAGCGCTTCGGCGCGTTGCACGGCGTCGTGCACGCCGCCGGCGTGCTCGACGACGGCCCGATCCTGACCCGTCAGCCGGCCCGGACCGACCGTGTGTTGCGGCCCAAGATCGACGGCGCCCGCGTGCTCGACGAGGTGACCGCCGATCAGCCGCTCGACGCGTTCGTCGTGTTCGGCTCGACCAGCGGCCTCGCCGGCATCCCCGGCCAGTGCGACTACGCCGCCGCCAACGCCGCGCTCGACGCCTTCGCCGCCTGGCGCAACGGCGCGCGCAAGGGACGTTCGTTGTCGGTCGACTGGGGGCTGTGGCAGGACGTCGGCATGCTCGCCGAACGCGCCGAGCTGTCGCTGCCGGCGCCGGCGTGGCTCGGCGAACGGCGCGACGACGGCGACCTCGTCGAGTTCGCGTCGCAGTGGTCGCCTGCGACCCACTGGCAGCTCGCCGAGCACCGCGTCGTCGGCGGCGACTGCGTGATGCCCGGCACCGGCACCATCGAGCTGATGGTCGCGGCGGTGCAGGAGGTGCTCGGCGCGGCGCAGGCGCGGCTCGCCGACGTCGAGTTCCGCACGCCGCTGCAGTTCCCCGGAGACGCGCCGCGCGTGGTCACGGTGCGGGTGGCTCGGCAGCGGCGCGGCTACGAGGTCACGGTGACCAGCGCCGCGGTGGGGGAGCACGCCGAGCACCAGCGCACCACGCACGCCCGCGCGACCGCGCAGGCCGGCGCGGACGGCGACCGGCTGCTCGACGTCGCGGCGTGCCGCGCCGCCGCGCCGACGCCGGCCGAGGCGAGCAGCGATCAGCACCGGCACGTCGCCTTCGGGCCGCGCTGGCAGTGCATCGAAGCCGTGCACGTCGGCGACGGCCACGCGCTCGGTGAGCTGCGGCTCCCGGCGGCCTTCGCCGCCGACCTCGAGGAACACCGCACGCACGCGGCGATGCTCGACATGGCGTTCGGCTGCGGCATCCGGTTGCTGTCGGCGTCGCATCCCGACGCGCTGTTCGTCCCGGTCGGGTGCGAAGAGGTCGTCGTGCACGGGCGCATGCCGGCGGCCGTGCTGAGCGACGTGGTGGTGACGAAGCGCGACGACCACGCGCGCCTCGGCACGCTCGACGTGACGGTGGCGACACCGGGCGGGGTCGTGGTGCTCGAACTGCGCGGGTTGACGCTGTTCGGCGTGCGCGGCCAGTTCGCCGCCACCGCTGAGGCCGCCGCCGCGCCCGCGCCGGAGGCCGGCCGCAACGGTCACCGTGGGGCGCCGCCGCCGCCCGCGCCGGCCAGCGCGCCCGTGCCGCGCCTCGCCGCGATTCTGTCGCGGGGCATCACGGGGCCCGAGGGCATGCTCGGTCTGGAGCGCGCGCTCGCCACCGCGGCGCCGCAGGTGGTCGTCTCGTCGATGGACGTCGTGCGCGCCGCGGCGTGGCTGTCGCTGCCGCCGGAGCAGCCGCGCGTCGTCACGGTCAGCCGTTCGGCCGACGACGGCGACGCCGGCGAAGACGCGCCGCGCGACGACGTCGAGCACAAGCTGGTCGCCGCCTTCCGCGAACTGCTCGGCGTCGAGCGCCCGGGCCTCGACGACGACTTCTTCGAGCTCGGCGGTCACTCGCTGCTGGCGGTGCGCCTGTTCGCGAGGCTGCACCAGGAGTTCGGCGTCGACCTCGAGCTGTCGACGTTGCTCGGCGCCGGCTCGGTGAGGAAGCTCGGCGACGTCGTGCGACAGGAGCTCGGGCTGCCCGATCCGGGCGACCAGCCGGTGCGCTCGGTCGCGGCGCGCAAGGGCCAGCACGTCGTGCCGATCCAGACCGACGGGACGCGGCCCAACCTGTTCCTGGTGCACGGCGCCGGCGGCAACGTGCTCGGCTTCCGTGAGCTGTCGCACTACTTCGGCAAGGACCAGCCGCTGTACGGTCTGCAGGCGCGCGGCGTCGACGGCAAGCAGCCGCCGCACGAGACCATCGCCGAGATGGCCCGCGCCTACCTCGCCGAGGTGCGCGAAGTGCAGCCGCACGGCCCGTTCTTCCTCGGCGGCTACAGCGGCGGCGGCGTGATCGCCTACGAGATGGCGCAGCTGCTGCGCAGTGCCGGCGAGGCGGTCGCGTTCGTCGGCATGATCGACTCGTGGTGTCCGCAGCTGCCGCGCCGCGGCAAGGTCGGCCGCGCAGTGCTGCACCTCGGCCGGCTGGCGAAGCGCGGGCCGATGTATCCGCTGCGCATCCTGCGCACCAAGATCGAGCGCTGGAACGCCGCGCGCGACACCGAGCGGGCGCGTGCCGAGGGCGGCCCGTTGCCGCAGGAGAAGCGCGGCTTCGAGGTGCAGTTCGCGTTCGAGAACGCGTTCGTGCAGCACACGGTGCAGCCGTACGACGGCCGCGTCTGGCTGTTCCGCGCCGAGGACCAGCAGCACGGCACGCGCTACATCGTCGACGATCAGCTCGGCTGGGCGCCGTTCGCGCGCGGCGGTCTCGAGGTCGTCACCTGCCCGGGCAACCACTTCACGATGTGCACCGAGCCCAACGTGCAGGTGCTGTGCCGGCAGATGATGTCGGCGATCGACGCCGTCATCGGCGCGCCGGCGAAGGGTTGATCAGCGCGGCGCCGTCAGCGCCGCCTCGACCGCCGGCGCCAGCGCGGCCGCGACCGCTTCGTGTCCTTGCCGCGTCAGGTGGATGTCGACCTCGTAGTAGCAGCGCTCGACGCCGGCGGCCTGCAGCGCGGGCAGCAGCGCCTGGAACTCGATCTGCTGCGACGCGCAGCGTTCGGCGAGCCAGTCCTGCCACGGGCACGCGCCGCGCGCGACCTGCTGGCGGGTCGGCATCGCCGCGACCAGCAGCCGCGCGCCGCGGTCGCGCACCGCGCCGGCGAGCTGGCGCAGCAGCGTCGCCATGGCCGTGCGTTCGTCGTCGGCGGGCAGGCCGCGTCGCGCGCGCTGCTCGAGCTGCGTCAGGCGCTCGGCGTTCTCGGGCAGGAACAGGTTCTTGTGCACGGTGCGGTAGAGCGCGCAGTGCTGGTAGAGCCAGAACGCCCCCGGCGCCGGCTGCAGGAAGGGCAGGAACGGGGTCGGATCCGCGCCGAGCTGCACAGCCGCGACCGCGCCTTCGACCCGCACGAACGGCCGCGGGCCGAGGCCGCTGAAGTACGGCATCAGGTTGTCGGCGAAGTCGTTGTCGAACACCGTCAGCACGACCAGCTGCGGTCGATGGCGCGGCAACAGCTGCTCCAGCGCGAGCGATTCCTGGAGCGTCGAATAGCCGCCGACGCCGGCGTCGAGCGCGCGCACGTGCGGCAGCGCCGCGCCGATACGGGCGACGAAGGTCTCCGCATACTCGACCTGCGAACCCTGTGTGAACGAGTCGCCGACGAACAGCACGGTGCGCGCGTCGGCGGCGGGTGGACTGGTGCCCGCGGGCTCCACCCGCAGGCCGTCGGCGTCGGTGGCGAACAGCACTTCGCGGCCCAGCTCGTCGCGAAAGCGACGGTGCACGCCGGGTGCGTGCCGCCAGCCCAGCTGCGCATCCAGCTCGTAGATCGCCGGGTGCAGCGCGGCGTTGAACACGCGCAGTCCGAGCTCGGTCACGCCGAGGCCGACCACCGTGCCGAGCGCAGCGGCGAGCAGCCGTCGGCGCACGCGGCGGGACCTGGACGGGGCAGGAGGCATGTGCGCAGCTTGGACGACGGCGCCGCCCGAGGCAATCGTCAGGCGGGCGCGCCGCGGGCGATGCAGGCGGCGAAGCGCGCGTGGTCGACGTTGGCGCCGCAGACGATCAGGCCGACGCGCTGGCCCGCAAGTCGATCGCGCAGCTGCAGCATCGCCGCGGTGCTCGCGGCCCCGGCCGGTTCGACGGCGAGCTTCTGGTCGGCGAACAACAGCCACATCGCGTGGCACAGCGCGTCGTCGTCGACCAGGACCAGCTCGTCGAGGTGGCGCCGGCACAGCGCGAACGAGTACGGCATCGCGGTCGGCGAACCGAGGCTGTCGGCGATGGTCGTGACGGCTTCGATGCGCTGCGGCTCGCCCTTCTGGAAGCTGCGGTGCATCGAGTCGGCGCCGGCCGGTTCGACCGCGTAGACGCGGCAGCGCGGCTGCAGCTGCTTGACCGCGCAGGCGACGCCGGCGGTGAGGCCGCCGCCGCCGACCGCCACGAACACCGCGTCGAGGTTGCCGACCTGCTGCAGGAACTCGAGGCCCAGCGTCGCCGAGCCGAGCACGGTGCGTTCGCCTTCGAACGGGTGCACGAAGTGCAGGCCGTGCTCGCGCTGCAGCTCCTCGGCCGTCGCGAAGGCGCTGGCGATGTCGTCGGTCAACACGACGTCGGCGCCGAGGTCGCGGCAGGCGGCGACGCGCGCCGGGTTGGCCGTGCGCGGCATCACCACCTTGGCGGTCGTGCCGAGGCGGCTCGCCGCGTAGGCGACGGCCATGCCGTGGTTGCCGGCGCTGACCGCGGTGACGCCGCGAGCCAGCTGCGCGGCGTCGAGGTCGCGCATCACCAGGATCGCGCCGCGCGGCTTGAACGAGCCAGTGTGCTGCAGCAGCTCGAGCTTCAGCCACAGGGTCGAGTCGCGCGGGGCCAGCCGCGCGATGCGGTGACCCTGCCACTGCCAGGCGGGGGTCTCGCGCACCGCCTTGCCGAGGGCACGGCGGGCCAGCTGGATCCGTTCGGGCGTGGGAGCGACCGCCTCATGCGGCGCTGGCGAGGCGGCAGTCATGCTGGCCAGATAGCCGATGGCAGGTGAGACCCGATGGCCCGGCGCCTGGAGCCCGACACAAACCACGGCGGCACACACCGCCGTGACAACCAGAAACCTCAGCTCCAACTCCGCGGGCAAGGGTATGTCCGCAAAGAAGCGCCGGCAGGGCCAGCGCTGGCACCGAGCACATCGGAGGCGGAAGAGTAACGAGTCACCGGCCGGCCGCAAGTCGGGGTGCGCGCCTGGCCGGCGCCTGGACTACCAGCGGTGGAAGGCCGGGTGCCCTTCGCGGACCGCGACGAACAGCCTGTCGCAGGTCGCGCAGACCCGTCCGTTGGCGGTCAGCGTGCCGGTGACACGGGCCCGATCTCCTTCGCTTCCACGACCTGCGCGCGCAGGTGCACCGGGCCGTCGGTCGGCGTCGGCCGCCGCAGCTTGATCGAATACTCGGCCGTGACCGTGCACGGCGGCGCGTCTCTCCTGAACCTTCATCAGGTGGAAGGCGGCGGTCCAGTTGCAGTGGCAGTCGAGCAGGGCGCCGATGATCCCGCCGTTCAGCACGCCGGGGAACGCCTCGTGCATCTTGTCGGGCTGCCACGTGCAGACGACCTCGTCGCCTTCGACCAGGCTGCGGATTCGCAGCCCGCGTTCGTTGGCGGGGCCGCAGCCGAAGCACGCGTTGGTGGGGGCGTAACGCTCCTGCAGGCTCTGCGTCATCGTGAGCATGATAGTCGCCGCGCGACGCATCATCGGCGAAGATCCGGCGATGACCTCGACCCGCCGTTCGTTCCTCGGCGCCTCCGCGGCGCTCGCCTCCGGACTCGGCCTCGGCGCCTCGGCGTCGGCGCAGCGCGACCCGCGCGCGGCGGGGCGGCCGCGCGACAAGATGCGGCTGATGGTGGTCGGCGTCGCCAACCGCGCGGCGGCCAACCTCAACGGCGTCGCCGGCGAGGAGGTCGTGGTGCTGTGTGACGTCGATCGTCGCTACCTCGACAAGGCGGCGGAGCGCTTCCCGAACGCGCTGAAGGTCACCGACTACCGCGAGATCCTCGGCGACCCGGCCAAGATCGAGGAGCTGCGCCTCGACGGCGTGGTCGTCAGCACGCCGGACCACACGCACTACCTGCCGTCGATGCTCGCCCTGCAGAACGGTCTGCACGTCTACTGCGAGAAGCCGCTGACGCAGTCGGTGGCGCAGGCGCGGCGGCTGCTCGAGGCGGCGAGGAAGCACCACTGCACGACGCAGATGGGCATCCAGATCCACGCCTACGAGAACTTCCGCCGCGTCGTCGAGGCGGTGCGCGGCGGTGCGGTCGGCACGGTGCGCGAGGTGGTGGTGTTCGTCAACGGCACCAACTGGTCGGCCACCGAGCTGCCGAAGAGCGAGCCGGTGCCCGACTTCCTGGCGTGGCAGGAGTGGCTCGGTCCGACCGCCGAGCGCGAGTATTCGCCCGGCTACCACCCGGCCAGCTGGCGGCGCTACTGGGCGTTCGGCGGCGGCACCACCGCCGACATGGCGTGCCACTACATGGACCTCGCGTTCTGGGCGCTCGAGCTCGACGCACCGACGTCGCTGCAGGCCGACGGGCCGGAGCCCGACCCGGAGTGCGCGCCCGCGGCAATGCGCTGCGAATACGCGTTCCCGGCGCGCGGCGCGCGGCCGGCGCTGACGCTGCACTGGCACGCCGCCGGCGATCGCCCCGAGGACAAGCTGAAGGCGCGCGGTCTCGAGAAGTGGACCAATGGCGTGCTCTACATCGGCGACCAGGGCTGGCTGATCAGCAACTACGACAACCACGAGCTCGGCCGCGACGAAGGCGCGCCGGCGTGGACCGCGCCGGACAAGTCGATCCCGCCGTCGCCCGGCCACTACAAGGAGTGGATCGACTGCGCCGCCGCCGGCACGCAGCCGACTTGCTCGTTCGAGTACTCGGTGCCGCTGACCGAGGCCGTGCTGCTCGCCAACGCGGCCTATCGCGGCGCGCGCGGCAAGCGCATCACCTGGGATGCGAAGGCGATGAAGACCGACAACGACGCGGTCAACAAGCTGCTCGACATCTCGCCGCGCAAGGGCTTCGACGCGTAGCGGCCGCTCTGCATGGAGCTCGTCGTGGCGCGGTGGCGCATCGAATGCGATGTCGAGGCGACGCGCCGGGCCCATGCCGCGGTCGCGGTCGGCGTCGATTGCGACTGTGAAGACTGCCGCGGGTTCGTGGCGCTCGGCACGGGCGCGTTCCCGGCGGGGTTCGTCGCGCTCGCCGACCGGCTCGGCGTCGATGTGACCAGGCCGGCGGAGCTCCTTCACCACGGGCCCGATGCCGACGGGCATGCGGTGCGCGGCGGGTGGTTCCACGTCGTCGGGCGCATGCTCTCGGGGGCCGATGCGTGGACGTCGTCGGGCGCGGCGGACTTCGTCGAACTGGAGCCGGGCGTCGAGGTCGGTTGCACCGCCACAGTGCTGGCCGCACGGGCGCCGTTCGCCGATCTGCCGGTGTTCCAGCTGGAGTTCCTGCTGCGGGCATCGCCCTGGTCGGGAGCAGCAAGAGACCCGGACTAGTTCGCGGTGCGGCGTCGGCTGGCGGTCTTCTTCCCGGCCTTCTTCTTCGTCGCGGGCTTCTTCGGCGCGGGCCGACGCGTGGCCTTCTTGGTGTTGTCGCGCAGCCACGCGGCGAAGCCCGTCGCGTCCAGGGTGCCGTCGGCGACGGCCAGCATGAACACCGCGGCGTGGGCCGGATCGGCGGTGAAGCGCAGCCCGTTGCACTCGAGGAACACGGTCGCGGTGAGGAACGCCGTGCGCTTGTTGCCGTCGACGAACGGGTGGTTCTTGGCGATGCCGACCGCGTACGCGGCGGCGAGGCCGCACAGGTCGGCGTGCTCGTAGGTTTCGAGGTGCTTTGGGCGCGCCAGCGCCGACTCGAGCAGCCCCTCGTCGCGGATGCCGGCGGAGCCGCCGTGCAGCCGCAGGCATTCCGCGTGGAACGCCAATACGGCGGCCTTCAGGACCCAGACCGGTCGCTTCACTTCGCCAGCTCGCGCAGCGTCGCGCCGTAGCGAGACATCAGGGAGCGGGCGGCCTCCATCTGTGCTTCGAACTCGGCGTCTTCGGCCTTGAGCTGGTAGCCGTCGCCGCGCTCGTCGGGGATCAGCGTCAGGGTGCTGCCTTCGCGCACGTGCAGGGCGGAGAGGACCTCGGCGGGAAGGATCACGCCGACCGAGTTGCCGATCTTGCGCAGCTTGAGTTGCATGTTGCCACGAACGTTATAACGCGGTAGGGCATTGGTCAACCTGGCGACCCTCACGCGCTACTTGGCCGTCGATGCCATCGATGTCGCTACCGCCGCGAAACGTCGCGCACGTGGCCGCGGGCGAGCGGCTGCGCAGACCGGCCTGCGCCGCGCTGGTCCAGCGGGCATGATGATTGCGAACGGCGCGCGCTCCCGCACCCCGCGCACGTCCCCTACGCCCTCGCCCATGAAGCGCTGTCTCCCCGCGCAGTTCTTCGCCGCGGCCCTGATCGCCACCTTCGCCACCGCCGACCTGTCGGCGCAGTGCGGCCACGTCGCGATCCCCGGCTTCCCTCATCTCGGCCCGGACGGGCCGGTCGCGGCCGTCGCCTACTGCGACCCCGACGGCTCGGGCAACAGCAACTACCTGCTGTTCGTCGGCGGTGAGTTCGACGTCGTCGAGAACACCCCGTGCGACAACGCCGCGCTCTACGACCCGGCGTCGCGCACCTGGACGGCGTTGCCGGGCGGCATGTTCGACGCGGTCACCGCGGCCGGCCGCGACATCAACGACATGCTGCTCGCCGCGGGCTCGTACCAGGTCGGCGGCTCGACGCTGCATCGCGTCGCCCGTTGGAACGGCACCTCGTGGACGGTGCTCGGCGCGGGCTTCGACGCGCCGGTGCGCGCGGTGACCAACGACGGCAACGAGATCTACGTCGGCGGCGAGTTCACGCAGTGCGGCGGGCAACCGATGGCGGCGTTGGCGCGGTGGAACGGCAGCGCCTGGACTGCGGTCGGCGGCGGCGTCACCCGCACCGCCGGCGTCGCCTCGGTGCAGACGATCAGCGCCGAGCTGGGCACGCTCTACGTCGGCGGCGCGTTCGACAGCGCCGGCAGCGTGGCGGCGGCCAACGTCGCGCGGTGGAACGGCACCACCTGGCAGGCAATGGGGGCGGGCCTGCCCGCGGACGTCACCTCGGTTGTGCGGATGTGGTCCGGCGACGTCTTCGCCGCGGGGCTCGCCACCGACGGTCCGATGCAGTGGAACGGCACCACGTGGCAGTCGCTGCCCGGCCTCTACGCGCCGCAGTCCGGCGCGGCTGGGCCGTGGGTCACCGCGATGTCGCACGGCCTCAGCTGGAACGGCGAGGCGCTGTTCGTCGCCGGCGACTTCGACGCCGGTGGCTGGTACGCCGGCGTCGCCTCCTGGGACCAGTTCGGCTGGAACCCGATCGGCGGTCCCTTCGAGTTCGATGGCGCCGCGGGTCCCGTGCCGCTCGCTTTCGACCTGCTCGGGAACGCCAGCGGCAACCCGCCGGCCGTGGCGGTTGCCGGCGCCTTCGGCGACCAGACGGGCGTCGAACCGGGTGGCGTCTACGTGATCGACGGCTACCAGGACGATGCGATGGGCGCCGGCGTCGTCGGCGAGGTGCTCGCCAGCGGCTCGCTGCCGAACGGCGATCTGCTGATCGGCGGCAGCTTCCAGCAGATCGCCGGCAGATGGATCGGCGGTCTGGCGCGCAGCGACGCCGCCGGTTCAGCCTGGGCCTCGACGCAGGGGGTCGGCCAGCCATCCGTTGCCGAGGTCCGCGCCATCGTGCCGACGCGCGACGGCGCCAGCCTGCTGGTCGGTGCGTTCCCCCTCGCCGGCACGACCTGGGCGGACATCGTGCGCTACGACGGCAGCACCTGGACGACGTTCGGCACCTCGCCCGGGCTCAGCAACAGCGCCGTCACCGCTCTCGAGCACAGCAGCGGCGCGATCTACCTCGGCGGCAACGTGCTGAGTCGCTACGCGGGCGGTAGTTGGACGCAGTTGTCGACGGTGCAGAGCGGCTACATCGGGTCGGTGTTCGCGCTCGCCGAACTGCCTGACGGCGACGTCGTCGTCGGCGGCGACCTGATGGCGGTCGGCAGCGCGGTGCGGCCGGGCGCGCTGCGTTGGAGCGGCAACTCGTGGCAACCGCTCGGCGCCGGGCTGACCAGCGTCGTCACCGGTGCCAGCCCGCGTGTGCTCGGGGCGCGCGTTCGCGACGACGGCGTGTTGTTCGTCGTCGGCACGGCCGGCGGTGTGCCGTTCGTCTCCCGCTTCGACGGCAGCAACTGGCAGACGCTGCCGGCGCCGGCGACGGGCGCGGTGCGCGCGATCGAGCTGCTGCCGGACGGCGATGTCGTCGTCGGCGGTGAGTTCGGCGCGATCGGCGGCGTCGCTGCGGCGAGCGTCGCGCGCTGGGACGGCGCGGCGTGGACCGCGATCGGCGACGGCGTGCGCAACCTCGACGGCACGCCCGGCGTGGTCAGCAGTCTGCACTTCTCCCGCAACGGTGAGCTGCAGATCACCGGCCGGTTCGCGCGCCACGACGGCGAGGTCTCGCTCGGCTTCACGCGCGTGCGCTCGCTGTGCGCGGCGGCGACGCAGTCGTTCGGCTCGGGCTGCAGCGGCAGCGGCGGCACCAACCAGCTGCGTTCGCAGAACGCCGCGTGGCTCGGCGGCACGATGCGCAGCGTCGCCACCGGCATGCCGAACGGCGGTCTCGTCGTCGACGTGCTCGGCCTGGCGCCGACCTTCGCGCCGTTGCCGACGCCGGGTTGCGCGCTGTGGGTCGATCCGTTGGCGCTCGGCGTCGCGGTGCCCGTCGCCGGTCGCGTCGAGTCGGCGTTGGCGATCCCCGGCTCGCTCGCGTTGCTCGGCCAGGTGCTCTACGAGCAGGCGATCGGCGTCGAGCTGACGGGCGGCGCGATCACCGGCCTGACGGGCAGCAACCGGCTGCAACAGACGATCGGCGTGTTTTGACGGCTGCGGCTTGCCACTTCCGCCCTCGCCCCGATCATCGGGCGATCATGCGATGCGTCTCCCCGCAGGGTGGAAGCCGATGCCGGCGGGCGTGATCGGCGCCGGCGTCTGTTTCGCGGTGAGCATGCTGACGGCCGCTGCACTGCAGCTCGTGCGCGGCTCGTCGAGCCTCGGCGACTTGCGCGCGTGCGCGATCTGGACCGTGCTGTTCGCTGCGGTGGTCGGGCACCTCGGGGTCGAACTGGCGCGGTTGCCGCGTGGTCCGGCGATCGTCGTTGCGGGCGCGGCCGGCGCCGCCGCCGGGTTCGTCAATACGCTGTGCGTGCGCTGGATGCTCGGTCCCTGGTTCGGCGCGTTCGGCTTCCCGGTGCTCTACGCGTGGCTGCTCGGTGGCCTCGTCGGCGCGGTCGTCGGTCTGCGCCGCGCACAGGTGCAGCGGTGCGCGTCGGCGGGGCGTTGACCGAGCGCTACTGGTGGCCGCCGGCCAGCAGTTCGCCGCACTGCATCAGCAGCGCCGACTCCTCGGCGGGGAAGTCGTAGGACACCGGCTTGGCGACACCGAGCACGCCGAACAGCTGGCCGCCGTGCATCATCGGCGCGGCGATCGAGCCTTCCATCTTGGTCAGCTTCGCGTCGGGCTTCGCCACGCCGCTCGAGTCGGTCTGCAGGTTGCACATCTGCACCGGCTCCTTGCGTTCGGCGGCGATGCCGGCCATGCCCTTGCCGATCGGGATCACTTGCACCTTCTCGAGCACCGGCTGCGGTAGACCCTGGAACGCGGCCAGGTGCAGCATGCCGTCCTTCGCATCGAGCAGATGGATGGTGCCGACGGGGCAGTCGAAGTGCTTCGTCACGGCGGCGAGCACGTCGCCCCAAGGGGTAGGAGAGGTGGCGCAGAGCCCGGCCAGCGTGGCGAGCAGGGGATTGTCCGACGTCATCGACCAGAGATCGTAGCGCCATCGCCGCCGTTGCGAAGGGCCGCCACCACGCCGGCGACCGAAGTCGGATCCGTGACGCGCAGCGCGTACTCGCCCGGCGCCGGCGACGAACCCATCGGCACACCCGGCCGGCGGAACTGCATCGCACTGTCGCGAAACGCTCCAGCCGACAGGTGCACCTCGCGCACGCCGGTCGCGGCGACCAGCGCGGTGACGTTGTCGGCGCGCACTCCTGCGCCGGCCATCACGATCAGTCGCCCGGCGGCGCGTTCGACCGCGGCGCGGATGGCGGCGGCGCCAGCGGGTGCGTTGGCCGCCTGGCCAGAGGTCAGCAGCCGCGCGACGCCGAGGTCGCACAGCGCGTCGATCGCGCGCTGTGGGTCGGCGCACAGGTCGAAGGCGCGGTGGCAGGTCACCGGTCGGTCGCCGGCGCGCGCCAACACGTCGCGCAGCAGTTCGGTGTCGAGCTCGCCGTCGGGGCGCAACCCGCCGACGACGAACCCGGCCGCGCCGGCCGCGCCCAGCGCGTCGAGGTCGCGGCGGATGACGTCCCGTTCGGCCGCCGAGTAGCAGAAGTCGCCGGCGCGCGGCCGCAGCATCGCGAACACCGGCAGCGTCGTCGCCCGGACGGCCGCGGCGCACAGCCCGGCGCTCGGCGTCAGTCCACCTTCGCCCAGCGCCTGGCACAGCTCGACGCGGTCGGCGCCGCCGTCGGCCGCCGCCAGCGCACCCGCGACCGACTCGATCGCGATCTCGACCCGGACCCGGGCATCGTCCACCGCCTCGTTGGCGCGTTGCTGCACGCCGCCTATGGTGCGCGCATGCGCGCCCAATTGCTGCACCTTTCCGGCCCCCTGCGCGGCCGCACGGTGACCTATCCGGAGCGCATGCTGCGCGTCGGTGCGGCGCCCGGCAGCGAGGTGCGCATGATCGCCGACGGCGTCGTCGACCGGCACGCGCAGATCGACTGGGTGCAGGCCGAGTGTCAGTTCCACCTGCGCCGCCTCGACGGCCCGGTGTTCGTCAACGGCACCGAAGTCGAGGAGGTGATCCTCGCCGACGACGACCTGATCGAGTTCGGCGCCGGCGGGCCGATGGCGCGTTTCCGCATCTACGTGCCGATCGGCGCGGTCTGCAAGCCGGTGCGGCGCATGCTCGCCGACGCCCGCGACGTCGCCGTGCACAGCGACGGCGTCGCCGCGACGCAGACGCTGACGCGCGATCTGCTGACGCAGGCGACGATGACGCTGAAGGTCGGCTTCCCGCTGTTCGTGATCGCGGTCGCCGCGGTGTCGTTGTGGATCGGCGGCTGGTTCGGTCGGCAGAGCGCGCCGAAACCGGTCGCGCCGACCGTCGACATGGTCACCAAGGCCGAGCTCGACGCGCTGCGCGCCAACTACGAGGCCGAGCTGAAGCGGCTGGCCGACGCCAACGCGCTGGTGCGTCGCATCCAGCAGCAGTACACGCGCGGTGTCTGTCTGGTGCACGGCATCTTCCAGCTGCGGGCCGCCGACGGCAGCTGGCTGACGGCGCGCGGCGGCAGCGACTACGCGGTCGAGTACACCGGCTCGGCGTTCTTGGCCAACGCCGATGGCTACCTGGTCACGAACCGCCACGTCGCGGTGCCGTGGACCGGCGACGACGACATCGACCAGCTGGTCCAGAAGGGCTACGAGCCGGTGTTGACGCACCTGACCGCGACCTTCCCGGGCGGCGAGCCGATCCCGGTCGACCCGCTCGCGACGCGCCTGCGGCAGGACGACCTGGACGTCGCGGTGCTCAAGGTCGACCGGTCGCGGGTCGAGGGCCTGCCGGTGCTGCCGCTCAAGGTCGGCTCGGTCGCCGACGAGGATCAGCGGGCCATCGTGGTCGGCTACCCGAACGGGCTGGCGGCGCTGCTGGCCCGTTCCGACGGCGCGCTGATCGACGAGCTGCGGCAGCGCGCGGCGTCGATGACCGAGGCGATCGACGAGCTGGCGCGCCGCGGCGGCATCAACCCGGTCATCACCCAGGGCATCGTCAGCAACGTGCAGGAGCACGTCATCGCCTACGACGCCTCGACCACGCACGGCGGCTCGGGCGGCCCGGTGTTCGGCGGCGGCGGCGAGGTGATCGCCGTCAACTACGCGATCCAGCACAACTTCACCGGCAACAACCTCGGCGTGCCGATCCGCTTCGCCATCGAGCTGCTGCCGCAGTGACCGGGGGTTTCCTCGGTCCGACGGGAAGAACCCGCTACCACGGTGCGGTCGGATCTGCGACACTGTCGCGGCGCGTGGTCAGACGCGCGGCCCACGGGGGGCCCTTGCCAAGCAATGGACGGCGCGGTTGACGGCCAGAAGACCAAGGCGGCGGGCGGGCGCGGTGCGCTCGGACCGCGCGGTCGCGGTCTGTTCGGGCGGCTGCTCGAAGGGCTGCGCGCCGCGCCGGCGCCGCGCAACGAGGCGATGTCGATCGCCATCGCCAGCGGCAAGGGCGGCACCGGCAAGTCGTTCCTCGCCACCTCGCTGGCGGTGCTGCTGCACCAGATGGAGCGCCGCACGACCCTCGTCGACTGCGACTTCGGCCTCGCCTGCGACCACCTGCTGCTCGGCGTCAAGCCGACGCTGACGCTGCAGCAGCTGCTGGGTGGCCAGTGCACGCTGGACCAGGTGCTGATGCAGACGCCGTGCGGGCCGCGGCTGTTGCCCGGCGCGTCGGGCGTGCGACGCATGGCGACGCCGACCGACAAGGACCTGATCGCCTTCGCCCGCGAGCTCGGCGTGATGGCGGGGCGCGAGGACGCGCTGCTGCTCGACCTCGGCGCCGGCATCGCCCCGGCGACCGTGCTGACGATGCTCGGCGCCGACTGGATCGTGCTGGTGACGCAGCCGGAGATCGCCGCGCTGGTGGACGCCTACGCGGTCATCAAGTGCATCGCCCAGCTCAACCAGAAGGCGCGCTTCCTGGTGGTCGTCAACCGTGTCGGCACGCCTGGCCGCGGCGAGCTCGCGTTCCAGCGCCTGACCGAGGTCGCCAAGACCAACGTCGGCGTCGAGCTGCACTACCTCGGCGAGGTGCCCGACGACGACTCGGTGATGCAGCACCGCCTCGGCCAGCTGCCGCTGGTGGTCACCGAGCCGAAGGCGCCGACCTCGGTCGCGCTGCGCGCGCTGACCGAGCGGCTGATCCAGCTGTGCGGCGGCCTGCAGCAGCGCGTCGTCAAGGGCGAAGAGGGCATCGAGGCGCGCTTCCGCCAGCACCGTCTGTTCTTGTAGCGACGCGGGCTGTTCCTGTCGCGACGCGGCCTTCGTCGCGGATCGGCGCGCTCACTCGCAGACGCGATCGCGGCCGGCGGCCTTGGCGCGGTAGAGCGCTTCGTCGGCGGCGCGGGTCAGCGCCTTCGGCGTCGGGCCGTGCGTCGGGAAGATCGCGACGCCGATCGAGATCGTCGGGTTGACGGTGATCTGCTCGCGCTGCACCGGCTCGTCGCCGACCGCGCAGCGCAGCTGCTCGCCGAGCGCCAGCGCCTTCTCGCGGTCGAGGCCGGGCACGAACGCCGAGAACTCGTCGCCGCCGAAGCGGCTGCAGACGCCGCGCGCAGCGTTGACGATCGCGCCGAGGCGGCGGCCGACGGTGGCGATCACGTGCGCGCCGGTCAGGTGGCCGTGGCTGTCGTTGATGCGCTTCAGCCCGTCCATGTCCATCATGAACGCCGCCAGCGGCAGGTTGCGCAGCGAGCACTGCGACAGCGCGTCGGCGAAGCGCACGTCGAACACCCGCTGCACCGGCAACCCGGTCAGGTCGTCGATGTTCATCAACGTGTCCACCTGCTGGTGGAACTGCTCTTCGAGCTCGTCGAGGAACGTGAACTTGAGCACCGTCTCGCCGACGAACACGCGGTCGCCGTCGCGCAGCGCGGTGGTGGTCACGCGCTGGTCGCCGAGGAACGTGCCGTTGGTCGACGACAGGTCGACGATCTGCCAGACGGTGGCGTCGCTGCCGTGTTCGAAGCGGCAGTGCACGCTGGAGATCAGCGGGTCGCCGGGCACCACGAGGCTGGCGCGGTCGGCGCGGCGACCGAGCACCAGCCCGCTCTCGTTGAGCAGGTAGCGGCGACCGACCTGGCTGCCGCGCAGCACGATCAGCACCGGCCGGCGCGCCGCCGGTCCTGGCTGCTGGGCGTCCAGCCGCGCCCGGTGCAGCGCGTGCACGGTCTGCGTCAGCGGCGGGTCGCGGTCGGGCTCGTTCATCGGGACAGGGGAGGATACACCGCGATGGGGTCCGAGATCAGGCGAGGACGTGGGCCCTGGGGCGGGCCAGCTGCAGCAGCACGACCGCGCACACCGCGGCGCCGCCAGCGAGGGCCAGGCCCTTGCCCCAGTCGCCGAAGATCATCGCGCCGATCGCCGGCAGCGTCAGCCAGATGATGGCGGTGCCGAGCACGGCGCAGACGAGTCCGCGGCCCAGATCGCCGTCCGGCCGAACGTCCGGTGTCAAGGCCGCGATCGGGCCCCAGCCCGGACCGCTCGGGCGCACCTTGCGGTAGAACGCGGCGAGGTGACCGTCGGGTTCGGGGCGCGTCAGCACGGTCGCGATCAGCCACAGCACCAGCGTGCCGGCGGCGACGATCAGCGCCCGGTACTCGCCCGGCAGTTCGTCGAGCGCGGACACGTAGCAGAACGAGAAGACCGAGCCGGGGTCCTTGCCCGTGGTCAGGACCGCGAACATCGAGAACAACAGCAACGAGCCGACCATCGCCACCAGTTCGCTCCAGACGTTGATGCGCCACCAGAACCAGCGCAGGATGAACACGGCCCCGACGCCCGCGCCGAGCGCGGCGAGGAAGGCCCAGGCCTGATCGACGGAGACGCCGAACGCGAGCATCGCCCAGGCCACCAGCCCACCGAGCAGCAGCACGAGCCCGGACGCCAGCCGCGACGCGCGCATCAGCTGTCGGTCGTCGGCGTCGGGCGCGACGAACCTCCGGTAGACGTCGTTGACGAGGTAGCTGGCGCCCCAGTTCATCTGCGTCGAGATGGTGGACATGAACGCCGCCGCGAACGTGACCAGCAGCAGCCCGCGCAGGCCGACCGGGGCCAGCTCGCGGATCAGCATCGGGTAGCCGGCGCCCGCGTCGGCGCCTTCCGCGCGCAGCTCGGGGTGCAGCGCGATGGCGACGAACGCGACCAGGATCCACGGCCACGGTCGCAGGCAGTAGTGCGCGAGCTGGAAGAACAGCGTCGCCTTGACCGCGTGCTGCTCGTCCTTGCACGACGCCATGCGCTGCACGATGTAGCCGCCGCCGCCCGGCTCGGCGCCGGGGTACCACGTCGCCCACCACTGCGACAGCACCAGCACCAGGAAGATGCCGAGCGGGATCGTCGCGCCGCTGCCGTCGCCCGCGGAAGAGAAGTCGGGCAGGTAGGCGAGCGGGTCCTGGCCCTCGAACGCCACTGCGAGTCGTTCTTGCAGCGCGTCGACGCCGCCGATGTGCGCCACGGCGACGATCGCCAGGCCGATGCAGCCGCCCATCGCGAGCACGAACTGCACCATGTCGGTGATCGCGACGCCCCACAGGCCCGACACGATCGAGTAGACGCCGGTGATCGCCAGCATGCCGGCGATCAGCAGCAACTGCTCGTTGTCGAAGCCCTGCACGGTCGCTTCGGGGTCGAACAGCACCGTCTGCTGCAGCACCTGCGCCATCGCCTTGGTCACCCAGCCGATGACGATCGAGTTCATGACCACGGCGATGTAGAAGCCGCGGAAGCCGCGCAGGAACGCCGCCGCCTCGCCGTGGTAGCGCAGCTCGATCAGCTCGACGTCGGTCAGCACCTCGGCGCGGCGCCACAGCCTGGCGAACACGAACACCGTCAACATTCCGCCGAACGCCCAGGACCACCAGAACCAGTTGCCGGCGAGGCCGTACTTGGCCACCAGCCCGGTCACCGCCAGCGGCGTGTCGGCGGCGAACGTCGTCGCCACCATCGACGTGCCGGCGATCCACCACGGCAGGCTGCGGCCCGAGGCGAAGTACTCGACGAAGCTCGAGCCCGCCTTGTTCTTGAACCAGAGGCCGATGCCGAGCGCGATCGCGAAGTAGCCGGCGATGATCGCCCAGTCGAGGACTTCGAGCTGCATGGTGGGGGGATGTTGGGCGGGCGGCCGTGTCGGCGCCAGCACGGACCTGCCGTCGCGCTTGAACCGGCGAACGCCGGGCTGCACGCTGCCGGCGATGGACCTCGTCGAAGTGCACTTCCAGGACGCCGGCAAGACCGTGTTCGTGCAGCCCGGCACGACCCTGCTGGCCGCCGCCGGGATGGCCGAGGTCGAGATCCTGACCGGTTGCACCCGTGGCATGTGCGGCACCGACGCGACGCGGGTCCGCTGCGAGCCCGCCGGGGCGCTCGAGGCGCCGGCGGAGCCGGAGCGCGGCACGCTGGCGCGCATGGGCTTCGCGGGCGACGGCGACCCCGGCGGCGAGGTCGACGGTGCAGCGTGTCGCCTGCTGTGTTCGGCGCGGGTCTGTCAAGGGAAGATCACCGTGCTCGGTGACGCGATCGCATAATGCCAAGCCCCCGACGTTCGGCGCCCTTGTGAGCGAAGACACCAACCGGCACTGTTGCAGCGTGGTCCGAATCCAGCCGCCGATCGATACCCCCTCGCGGACGCACAGCCCGCTGCGGGACACCTTCGGCTTCTTCGGCAACTTCCTGCGCAACCCGACCTCGGTCGGCGCGGTCGTGCCGAGCACGCGCTACCTGTCGCGGGCGCTGGTCGGCCGGCTCGAGGACCTGCGGCCGGGCGAGCTGGTGGTCGAATACGGCCCCGGCACCGGCCCGGCGACCTCGGTGATCCGCGAGCGCCTGCCGAAGCACGCGCACTATCTGGGCATCGAGCTCGAAGGCAGGTTCCACGAGCACCTGCAGCGCCGCTTCCCGACGCTGCACTTCCACCACGGTTCGGCGGCCGACCTGCCGCAGATCCTCGAGCAGCGCGGACTGCCGCGGCCGGCGCGCATCGTCTCCGGGCTGCCGTTCGCCAGCCTGCCCACGGCAGCGCAGGACGGCATCATGGACGGCATCGTCTGGGCGCTGGAAGGCACCGACGGCGACTTCCGCACCTTCCAGTACGTGCACGCCTACGGCATGCGCGCCGCGCGCCGCTTCCGCAACCGCATGCTCGAGCGCTTCGAGCACTTCGAACGCATCGGTCCGGTCGTGCGCAACGTGCCGCCGGCGTTCGTGCTGCGCTACCGCGGCGTGCGCTGAACGCTGCGGCGCGTCCGCCCGGCAGTGTTGCCCGACGACGGGTCTGCCCGACTGCGTGTCGCGCTCACATCGGCGGCAGCGACCGCCGGCTGCGGGTCTCGTCGGCGAGCAGCTCGGCGAGCTCGGTGGTGCGTTCGAGCTTGTCCTCGAGCACGCGGATGCGCTGCTGCAGGCCCTGCCCGACGTGACCGGCGAACAGCGCCACCCACGCCAGTCCGAGCACGAACGTGATGACGCCGAGCTGCGGCGCCGACCAGCCTGGAATACGCGTCGCCGCGAGGTGTTCGAGGAACAGCGACGCGATCACCAGCGCCGCCATGCGCAGGTGGAACGCCTTGTCGTTGGGGAACCGCATGCCACCAGTCTGGCGCGGTGCCGGCGCTTCACAAGCCGCAGATCAGCTCGCCGGCCTGGGTGGTCATCAGCCAGCAGGGGTTGGCGCCGTCGACGACGAAGGCCTGGGCGGCCAGCGCCGCGCCGAGCAGCTGCGGCCCGTTGACGATCGGCAGGAGCCAGTCGCGCGGGCCGGGGCCGCCGGTGACGAGCATCGTCACCACGTCGATCCCGAGCAGCGTCGTCGCGCAGCCGCAGCCGAGCGGCGCGTAGATCGGGAACGGTGAGGCCAGCTCGACGGCGCCGACCACGAAGCTCGTCGGCGGCGCGCCGTTGACGCGCAGGTGGAAGGTCTGACCGAGGATCGGCAGGCTGCGCTGCCAGGCGCCGAGCTCGAGCTCCGGGTAGCCCGGCACGTGGCAGGTCGAATCGAGCGTCGTGTCCCAGCGCGCCGGGCTCGGCGTGTAGTGCCACACGACCGTGCCGGCCGCGTCCTGCTGCGCGGCGATCACCTCGCCGGCGGTGTACTGCCCGCCGGTGTAGACGAGCGCCGGTGCCGTCCAGGTCGGCGCGCCGCTCGCGCCGACGCGCCGCCAGACGAAGCCGTTCCACTCCCAGGTCTCGCCATTGGGGTGCACGAGCACGGTCATGTCGCGGCCGCGGTCGTAGGTCATGCGGCAGTCGGCGGCGGCCGGCGGGCCGAGCCCGACGTGCTGCGTCCAACCGTTCTGTAGCAGCCAGGTGTCGCCGCGCACGGTGCCGTCGTCGCCGCCGAACAGGATCACCTTGTTGCCCGGCGCGCGCGCCATCGCGTGTCCGAGGCGCGGGGTCAGCGCGGCTGGGGTCGGGATGGTCGTCCAGATCGGCGGCGCGGCCGCGGTCGTCACCGGCAGCAGGAACCACGTGTCCCCGCGCAGTCCGCTGGCGTCGCTGCCGCCGAAGAACGCCAGCACCCAGCTGTCGTCCATCGGCGCCGCCTTGCAGCCGATGCGCGGGCTCGGCCCGGGAGCGCCGACGCCGCCGGCGGTCATCAGCTGCCAGTCACCGAGCGTCGGCTCGTAGCGCCACAGATCGTTGCGGTGGTTGCCGGTGGTCGCGTCGAGGCCGCCGAAGACGAACGCTTGCGGGGTCGAGTTGGCGAAGGTCGAGAACTGCCGCGCCGGCACCGCCGAGTTCTGCGTGACCCAGCCGGCGCCCGCCGGCCAGATCGTGCGACCCTGCAGCTCGTCGAAGCCGATCAGGCCGGTCGGCACGCGGCCGAGCAGGTCGCCCTGGATGCCGAACGACACCGACGGGGTCGGCGGCGCGGCGGACCAGCTCTGGGCGTTGGCGGACGCCGCGAGCGCGGCGACGGCAATGTTCACGATCGAACGCATGCAACTCCGGTCGGCACGATGCCGAGTTGGCGAGCATAGCGGCGGATCGCGGCGGTGTCCCGCCTGCACGGCGTCAGCGGCATGATGCGCGCATGGAGGCAGTCCTGCTGATCGGTATCCCCGCGAGCGGCAAGTCGTCGTTCTACGCGGCGCGCTTCGCGCACAGCCACGTGCGCGTCAACCGCGACATGTTGCGCACGCCGCACCGGGAGCAGGAGCTGTTCACCACCCTGCTGCGCATCGGCCAGCCGCTGGTGGTCGACAACACCAACGTCTCGGTCGAGCAGCGGCAGCGCTTCGTCGCGCCGGCGCGCGCCGCCGGCTTCCGCGTCGAGGGCTACTACCTCGCCTCGAAGCTCGCCGACTGCCTGCCGCGCAACGCGGCTCGCGAGGGCGCGGCGCGCATCCCCGACGTCGGCGTCGTCGACGCCGCGTCGCGGCTGGAACGGCCGCAGCTGGCAGAGGGCTTCGATCGGCTCTACTACGTGTGCATGACCGAGCAGGGCTTCACGGTGGAGGAGTGGGACGATGCAGTTCGATGAGCTGGATCAGCGCATGCGCGTGTTCGAGACCGCGCACGACCACTGCGTGCTGCCCGGCGTGCACATCGTGCTGCGGCTCGACGGTCGCGGCTTCACGCGCTTCACCAAGGACGTGATGGCGTTCGAGCGGCCGTTCGACGAGCGCTTCCGCGACGTCATGGTGCAGGTCGTCGAGCACCTGATGCAGGCCGACCTGCGCGCCGTCTACGGCTACACCCAGAGCGACGAGATCTCGCTGCTGCTGCATCGGGACAGCGACGCCTTCGGCCGCAAGGAGCGCAAGCTCAACTCGGTGATGGCCGGTGAGGCGAGCGGCGTCGCCAGCCTGGCGTTCGGGCGGCCGGTCGCGTTCGATTGCCGTGTCTGTCAGTTGCCCGATCAGGATCTGGTCGTCGACTACTTCCGCTGGCGGCAGGAGGACGCGCACCGCAACGCGCTCAACGCGCACTGCTACTGGGGGCGTCGCGCCGAGGGGGCGTCGCCGGAGCAGGCGCACGACGAGTTCGCCGGCGCGTCGATCGCGGCCAAGAACGAGTGGTTGTTCCAGCGGGGCGTCAACTACGACGCGCTGCCGGCGTGGCAGAAGCGCGGTGTCGGCGTGCTGTGGCGCGACTTCGAGGTCGTCGGTCGCGACCCGCGCACCGGCGTCGCGACGACGACCTCGCGTCGGCGGCTGCACCGCGAGACCGAGCTGCCGCGCGGCGACGACTACGCGGCCCTGCTGCGCGGGCTGTTGGCGGACCCGGCGTGATCGCTTCGGCTCAGCCGATGCCGAGGTGCCGCGCGGTCTCGGCCGCGACCGGATAGGGCTCTTCGCGGGGTGTGACCAGCCGGTCGAGCGCACCGGCGGCGACGTGCGCGCGCTGTTCGGCGACGAACGCCGAGATGTCCTCGATGCCGAGCAGCCAGTCGCGGCTGTACGAACGCGCCGCGGCCCCGCGCATGCCCAGCTGCACGGCGCGGCGGGCCTGTGGGGTGCCGTCGGGCGCGTGGTCCGGGTCCCACTGCAGCCGCACGTCGGAACCGGCGACGCGGTCCTGCCAGTGCTCCTGGCTGCCGTAGCGCTCGGCGTCGAACTGCGAATGCACGGCCGTCGCCAGCACGTGGTCGAACGCCTCACGGCGCATGCGCACCGCCAGCACGACCTCCTGGTTCTGCGCCGTGCCCCACGAACTGCGGTAC
Source organism: Planctomycetota bacterium (assembly GCA_020638735.1). Taxonomy (GTDB): domain Bacteria; phylum Planctomycetota; class UBA1135; order UBA1135; family UBA2386. The sequence continues at coordinate 630,336 of JACKHZ010000010.1, forward strand.
ATCATCCAGAGGAAGTTCGGCTTGATCCACGTCATGCGGTTGAGGCTGAACTCGCCGCCGAACCAACCGTGCCGCGCCGCGAATTGGCCGACCGCCGGGCGGTAGGCCTGGTAGACGATCACCGACGTTGCGTCCGCTTGCGCGAGCACGACGCGGCCCTCGGTCGGCCAGCGGGCGCGCTGCGCGAGGTAGGGTTCGGTCACCAGCTGCATGGCGGCACGGTAGACGGCAACGTGGAGAACGAGGAGGTCGAACCGGGTTCGGTAGCCTCTCTTCCGCGCCGTTCGGGCATACTGCTCGCCCCTCAGAGACCGCCATGGCAGAGCAGAAGCAGACCTACGATCCCGCGACGATCGAGCCCAAGTGGCAGCAGTTCTGGCGCGAGCACGACGTGTTCCGCGCCAAGAATCCGGGCGACCAGGACTTCGACCCGAAGCAGCCGAAGTTCTACGCGCTCGACATGTTCCCGTATCCGTCGGCGGCCGGCCTGCACGTCGGTCATCCGGAGGGCTACACGGCGACCGACATCGTCTCGCGCTACAAGCGGGCGAAGGGCTTCAACGTGCTGCATCCGATGGGCTGGGACGCGTTCGGCCTGCCGGCCGAGCAGTACGCGATCCAGACCAACACGCACCCGGCCAAGACCACCGCGGCCAACATCGACACGTTCCGCCGGCAATTGCAGACGCTCGGCTTCTCGTACGACTGGAACCGCGAGTTCGGCACCTGCGACCCGAGCTACTTCCGGTGGACGCAGTGGATCTTCAAGCAGCTGCACCAGCGCGGCCTCGCCTACGAGTCGAACGCGCCGGTGTGGTGGTGCGAGGCGCTCGGCACGGTGCTGGCCAACGACGAGGTCATCAACGGTCGCAGCGAGCGCGGTGACCACCCGTGCGAACGCCGCCCGCTGCGCCAGTGGGTGCTGAAGATCACCGAGTACGCCGAGCGGCTGCTGCGCGACCTCGACCCGCTCGACTGGTCGGAGTCGCTGAAGACGATGCAGCGCGAGTGGATCGGCCGCAGCGAAGGCGCGGAGATCGACTTCGATGTCGAGGGGCACGACGCGCGGCTGCGCGTGTTCACGACCCGGCCGGACACGCTGTTCGGCGCGTCGTTCATGGTGCTGGCGCCGGAGCACGCGCTGGTGGCTGCGATCACCACCGACGCGCATCGGCAGGCCGTCGACGACTACGTCAAGGCGGCCGCCGCCAAGAGCGAGCTCGAGCGCACCGACCTGGCCAAGGACAAGAGCGGCGTGTTCACCGGCGCCTACGCGCGCAACCCGCTGTTCGCCGCGGACGACCCGAGGGGCCGCATCCCGATCTGGGTCGCCGACTACGTCATCGTCAGCTACGGCACCGGCGCGATCATGGCGGTGCCGGCCGGCGACGAACGCGACTTCGAGTTCGCGCAGAAGTTCGCCATCCCGATCCCCGGCATCTTCGCTCCGGCCACCGGCGACGCCGAGCGCGACGCGCGCATCGCCGCGGGTGAGCAGTGCTGCACCGACGAGGCGCCCTACGCCGCGCACTGCAGGACCTCGGACGGCAAGATCGTGCTCGCCGGCAAGTCGCTGCAGGACGGCAAGCGCGCGATCATCGACTGGCTGGTCGCCGCGGGCCGCGGCGAGGCCAAGGTCACCTACAAGATCCGCGACTGGTTGTTCAGCCGGCAGCGCTACTGGGGCGAGCCGTTCCCGGTGCTGCACACCGAAGACGGCGTGGCGCTGGTGCCCGACGCCGAGCTGCCGGTGCTGCTGCCCGACATGGAGGACTTCAAGCCGGGCGGGCAGCCGGAGTCGCCGCTGATCCGCGCCACCGACTGGGTCAACACCACCGACGCGAAGGGCCGCCCCGCGCAGCGCGAGATCAACACCATGCCCGGCGCCGCCGGGTCGAGCTGGTACTTCCTGCGCTTCTGCGACCCGCACAACACGAACGAGTTCTGCAGCAAGGCGGCGAGCGACTACTGGCTGCCGGTCGACCTCTACGTCGGCGGCACCGAGCACGCGGTCGGCCACCTGCTCTACTCGCGCTTCTGGACCAAGGTGCTGCACGACCAGGGTCTGGTGACGTGCGTGGAGCCGTTCCACAAGCTCTACAACCAGGGCATGATCCAGGCGTTCGCCTACCAGGACGGGCGCGGCGCGATCGTGCCGAAGGCGGAGACGAAGGAGCAGGGCGACGACGTCGTGCACGCGACGACCGGCGAGAAGCTGACGCCGATCGTCACCAAGATGTCGAAGCGCTACGGCAACGTCGTCAACCCCGACGACGTGGTGAGCGAGTACGGCGCCGACACGCTGCGGCTCTACGAGATGTACATGGGGCCGCTCGCCGACTCCAAGCCGTGGAACCCGAAGGACGTGCCCGGCGTCTACCGCTTCCTGCAGCGGTCGTGGCGCCTGTGCGTGCCCGAGTTCGCCGAGAAGGGCGCGCTGCACGAGTGGCTGCAGCAGGACCGCGCCGCGGACCCGGCGCTGGAGAAGGCGCTGCACCGCACGATCCACAAGGTCGAGGGCGACATCGAGCGCATGGCGTTCAACACCGCGATCGCGGCGATGATGATCTTCGTCAACGAGGCGACCAAGGCGATGGACAAGCTGAACCGCAGCCAGCTGCTGCGGTTCGCGCAGCTGCTGCAGCCGTTCGCGCCGCACGTCGCCGAAGAGCTGTGGCAGCGCCTGTCCGGCGACGGGCTGCTGAGCCGCGCCGCGTGGCCGGCGGTCGACCCGGCGCTGCTGGTCGACGACGAGGTCGAGCTGGCGGTGCAGGTGCTCGGCAAGCTGCGCGCGCGCGTCACCGTGCCCAACGGCGCGGCCAACGACGTCGCGCTCGCCGCGGCGCGCGCCGCCGCTGTGCAGTGGCTCGACGGCAAGACGGTCGTCAAGGAGATCGTCGTGCCCAACAAGCTGGTCAACTTCGTCGTCAAGTGAGCCTGAGGTGATCCAGATGCCGTGCGTCCGCCCGTTCGTCGTCCTCGCCGCGCTGTCCCTCGCCGCGCTCCCCGCGCAGGACGCGCGTCGCGTCGAGCTCGACGCGGCGCATGCCAAGGAGCTGATGGTGCTGGCCCGGACGGCGTCGTCGCAGAAGCTGCACTCGCTCGCGCGCGAGGTGGCGGCGCTGGTCGTCGAGCAGTACGCGCCGGACGACGGTTCCGCGCGCAAGCTCATCGGCGAGAAGAAGGTCAAGGGCGAGTGGCAGTCGGACGGCACCACGACGCCGAAGGATGCCGCCACCGACCGCAACCGCGCGGCGCTGCTCGGCAAGTGGCGTGAGACCAAGGACAAGCTGGGCGCGGCGCACCGCGACCTCGGCCTGGCGCTGCGCGGCGAAGGCGCCGCCGAGGCAGTGTGGCGGCCGGAGATCGAGCTCGCGCTGCGCTTCGTGCCGAAGGACAAGCAGTGCAACGAGGCGCTCGGCCGGGTGCAGATCGACGGCTTCTGGGGCACCGCCGCCGACGTCGCCTTCGTGCAGCGCTTCCGCGCGATGGTCGACGATGCCCACGCGCTGCGCGAGAAGGACTACGCGGTGACGGCGCTCGGCGCGGGCGACATGCCCGTCGAGCTGAAGAACATGGGCGTGCCGATGTTCGGCGCCCGCGGTCCGAACTACACCTACTGGACGACCGGTGACCAGGGCCGCGCCGACAACCTGGTGCGCTGGTCGGAGCGCGCGCACGAGCTGCTGCAGAAGCTGCTCGGCGACAAGGCGGCGCTCGTGCGCGGCCCGGCCTGGAAGTGGCACGTCGTGCTGCGCACCGAGGCCGAGCGCGACGCGCTGCTGACCAGCAGCCCGAACACGCGCGGCCCGTTCACGCTCGACCAGGCGCAGCTGTTCGTCGGCATCGGCTTCGCGGCCGAAGGCGGCGGGCGCGCCGCGGCGACGTGGGAGCCGGAGACGATCGACGAGGACTACGCGGTCGCCAACGTGACCAAGCGGCACCTGCTCGACCTGCGCAACGACGGCTTCGGCGAAGGGCTGACCCACGCGATGTGCTGGCTGCTCTGCGGCACGACCAACACCTACTTCGCCGACCTGCCGAAGACCGCGGCCAGCGGCCTGAAGCCGATCAAGCGCGACCCGGACCTGTGGTTCGAGCGGCTGTGGAGCGAGATCGAGCAGCACCAGGACCAGCCGTTGGGCGTCGTCGCGCGCGAGCAGCCGCAGGCGTTCCGCGACAGCACCCGGCTCAAGTCGTGGAGCTTCATGCTGTGGATGCTGGCGGCGCACCCCGACCAGTGGATGCCGCTGCTCGACGCGGTCAGCAACATCGAGCTGCAGCCGGACATCGTCGAGAAGGCGATGGTGGGGGTGTTCGGCAAGCCGATCGCGGACGTCGAGGCCGAGTGGCGGCGGTGGGCCGAACGCGACTCCAAGCTCGGCGAGGTCACCGGCTGGCGCCCGTCGAAGTGACGGCGGCAGCGGCGCGTCGCGCCGGCCGTGGAATCCGGGTCACGCCGACCGGGCGGGTTTCGATCACCAGGGCATGGTCCGCCTGTTCCACCTCGTCCTCACGATCGCCTGTCTGCTCGGCGGCGCCGCGGCGCAGTTCGGCTACGACACCGTCACCTACCACGGCGTGTCGGGGGCCGTGCACCAGACCAACATCAACAACCTCTCCGGGCAGGGCTACCGGATGATCTCGCTGGCGGTGGCCGGCGATCTGCTCACCGCAAACTACTCGGCGGTCTGGTTGCGGCAGACGGGGTCGGTCTGGGTGACGGCGCATGGCATGACCCACTCGCAGTTGTTGAGCCAGGATGCGGTGTGGGACGCCCAGGGCTACCGGCCCAAGCTGATCACGGCCTCCGGCGTTGGCGGCAGCGCGGTGTTCGCCGCGATCTACGTCAACGACGGTGTCGACGCGGTGTTGGTGGACGACCTCACCGGCAACGGCCTCTACTACGCGGCCCAGGATCAACGCAACGCCGGCCGGCGCATGGTGTCGTGTGGCACCTACACCACGTCGAACCAGCTGCAGCGGTTCATGCCGGTGTTCGAGGCCGCCGACGACGTCGATTGGGGGCTCCACTTCAGCGACGCGAACGCCTTTGGCGGCGACGTGGCTGCGTTCGCCGACGCCGAGTGCCGACCGGCGTTCCTGGCCACCCACGATCAGGGGCTCGTCGTCTCGGTCTGGCACGACGACAAGGTCGGTGGCTGGGCGTGGGTGAGCGAACGCACCGCCGCGCAGTTCGCCGCCGACGAGCTGTCGATGCAGGCGTCCGGACTGGCGCCGCTGTGTGTCGCCGCGCGCGGCAGCGGCGCCAACGCGCGCTTCGCCGGCCTGTTCGTGCAGCGGCTGACGGCGTATCCGCGAACGCTCTCGCGCACCGGGCTGGCGCGCCTCTCGATGGTGCCGTTCGACGCGATGATGGAGAACGAGATGGTCGCGCGGCGCGTGCGCAACGCGTCGATCGCGGTGATCAAGGACGGCCGTCTGGTGCATGCGCGCGGCTACACGTTCGCCGAGGCGGGGCAGCCGCAGACGACGCCCGTCAGCCTGTTCCGCACCGGCAGCATCAGCAAGGCGCTGACCGGCATGGTGGCGCACGACTGCATCCAGCACGGCGTCGGCGGTCTGCAGCTCGACACGACGCTGTGGTCCAAGCTGCCGCAGTTCCCGGCGGGCAGCGGCATCACCGGCGTCAAGCTCCGGCACCTCCTCAACCACACCTCGGGCATGACCCAGGACTTCTCCGAACTCGACGCCGCGGCCTGGTTCGCCAACGGCGGGCCGCTGGTGCTGCCGCCGGACGAGACGACGATCGTGCGCTACGCGATGACCAGCGCGACGGTCGACTTCGGCAGCTACGTCTACAACAACGTCGGCGCTGCCGCCGCCGGCTGCATGGTCGAGGCGGTCACCGGTCAGGACTACGCGGTCGCGCTGCAGCAGCGCCTGCTGAGCCCCCTCGGCATCACGCGCTTCGGCATCATGTCCGGGCCGAGCGCCGACCTGCTGCCGGGCGAGATGCGCTACCACCTCGCGATCCCGTACCTGCGCACGGGCAACCTCGACGCCGCGGCGCCGTTGATGGCGCCGCAGTACTGCCAGCACTTCTGGGACAGCGCCGGCGGCGTCGTCACCTCGGCGGTCGACCTGGCCCGGGTGATCGCCGGTTCGTTCCAGATCGGCGCCGACTCGCCGGTGTTCCCGGTGTCGCGTCAGGACCTGATGCTGCAGCGGCGCACTTTCACCTCGCCGGGTGGGTCGCCGCGGACCGTCACCGACAGCGCCTGGCACTGGAAGGACTACAGCAACGGCGACTACACCTTCTGGCACGACGGCGCGCAGGACGGCTTCAAGGCGATGGCCATGTTCCGTCCGGACGGCATCGGTGTGGTGGTGATGTTCAACGGCGACTACCGCGTCAGCCTCGACCAGATCGAGGCCGCAATCGACGCGATCACCACGTGGCCGACCGACGACCAGTTCCCGGTCTACGGGCTGCCGTCGTTCCCGCGCACGCCGCAGTTCGGCGGCTTCTCCTTGACGTCGTTGTCCAACGTGACGCGGGGCTCGTACCTGCTCGGCGGAGAGGCGCTCGACCAGGTGACCCACGCGACGTTCGTCGGCCAGACGCTGCTGCCGGGCACGCCGACCGCGTGGGCTGGTGGCTACCTCGAATTGGTGAGCCCGACGGTGCTGCGCGTGCACCCGCCGCAGGGGCTCGCGCCGGGTGTCTACCCGCTGCAGGCGTTCTCCGCGCAGGGCGCGAGCAACATCGTCATGCTCACGGTGACGCACGCGCCGACGTTCGTCTGCCAGTCGCCGGAGTACGTGATCGGCGGGGCGATGCCGTTCGCGGTGATCGCCGGCCGCGGCGCGATGTCCGATCTGTCTTGGGTGGCGCTGGCCTTCAGCCAGTCGAGCCAGCCGTCGGTCGCGCCGGGCATCGTCTCGTTGGACCTCGGCGCGGCGTTCAGCGATTTCTTCGCCTCCGACCTGGTGCAGTTCTCGTCGCTCGAACGCACGGTGCGTTGGGACTTCGCCGGCCTGTCCGGCTACCAGGGCATCTGGTTCCAATGCGCGGCGATCGATCTGCTCGCGCCGAGCCTGTTCCCGCTCGACGTCTGCCCGCCGATCATGATGGAGCGTCACTAGCGGGATCGGCCTCGTCGACCAGCAACGCCGCCAGCCGCGCCATGCCCCTCGACAACGTCTTGCGCACCGCCACCTCGGACTTGCCGAGTCGCTCGGCGATCTCCGCGTGCGACATGCCGAGCAGCCGCGCGCAGGTCACGACCTCGCGCTGCTCGTCGGTGAGCCGCTCGAACGCGCGTTCGACGGCGGCCAGCTGCTCGCGCTGGCTGGCGCTGTGGCTCGGCGTCGGGACCAGGTCCGCCAACTCGCTCGGCAGCTGGGTCTCGCGCACCGGGTTGCGCTTCTGCGCGCGCAGATACACGAGGTGGTCGACGACCTTGCGGTGCGCGGTCGTGAACAGCCACTCGCGGAAGCCCGCCTCGCCGCCGTACTGGAAACGATCGGCGTGCTGCAGGACCTCGCGCGCCACGGACTGCACGATGTCGCAGCTCTCCTCGCGCGCCCGCAGCTCGGCGCCCATGCGCAGGCGCACGAACGCCCGCAGCGACGGCAGGTACCGCGCCACCATGGCCTGCACGTCGTCGGCCGGAGGGTTCGTCACGCGCAGGCAATCTACCCCATGCCCCGGCCGGACCAGGTCGCAGTTTGCTAGGCTGCGCCGCGCCGCATGACCGCGCAGCCTCCGCAGACCGCCGAAGGCCTCTTCGCCGAGTTCCTCGATCGGCTCGAGCAGGGCGAGGTCGCGGACTTCGACCGGCTGTGCGGCGAGCACCCGTCCTTGGCGCCGGCCCTGCGTCGCGTGCACGCGAGCTGGCAGGCGATGAGCGAGGCGTTCGACGAGTTGTCGCAGGATGGTGGGGTAGGCGCAGAGGTCGACCCGCAGGTGACGCCGGGCGGACGGTTGGCGCGCTACGTGCTCGGCGCCGAGCTGGCACGCGGCGCGATGGGCAAGGTCGTGCGCGGCTGGGACGAGGAGCTGCGTCGCGAGGTGGCGTTGAAGATCCACCGCGGCGGCCTCGGCGACGGGCGCGCGCAGCGCCGCTTCGTCGACGAAGCGCGCATCGTCGCCGGCCTCGAACACCCCGGCATCGTGCCGGTGCACGAGCTCGGCGAGGACGGCGGCGGCCGGCCGTTCTTCGCGATGCAGCTGGTGCGCGGCCGCGACCTCGGCCAGGTGCTCGCGGCGGTGCGCGCCGGCGACGCCGAGTGGACGCGGACGCGGGTGCTGTCGGTGCTGCTGCGCGTCTGCGAGGCGATGGCCTATGCGCACGACAAGGGCGTGGTGCACCGCGACCTGAAGCCGCAGAACATCATGGTCGGCCGCTTCGGCGAGACCTACGTGATGGACTGGGGGCTGGCGCGGGTCGTCGGCGCTCGCACCGACGAGAGCACCGACGACGGCGACAGCGGCGGCGACTCGCTGGCGACACGCGACGGCGACGTGCTCGGCACCCCGGCCTACATGGCACCTGAGCAGGCTGCGGGCGCGCGGCTCGCGGCCCCGGCGGTCGACGTCTACTCGGTCGGCGCGATCCTCTACCACCTGCTCGCCGGAGCGGCGCCGTACGCTGGCGCGAAGAACGCCGATGCGGTGTTGGCGGCGCTGCGCGAGCGGCCGCCGGTGCCGCTGCCGGACGACGTGCCGGTGGAGCTGCGCGCGATCCAGGAGCGGGCGATGGCACGCGCGCCAGCCGAGCGCTACCCGACGATGCTGGCGCTGGCCGACGACCTGCGCGCGTTCCTCGAGGTGCGGACCGTCAGCGCCTACGAGGCCGGTCGCTTCGCCGAGCTGCGCAAGTGGGTGGCGCGCAACCGGCGGCTGACCGTGGCCCTGGCGGCGTTCGTGTTCGCCGTGGTGGTAGGTGTGATCGCCACCACCGTGTTGTGGGTGCGCGCCGACGACATCGCGTCCCTGCTGCGCGTCGAGCTGGATCGCAGCGCGTTCCGCAGCGCGCGCCAGGCGTTGCAGATCGAGAACTCCGTCGAGGCCGGCGCCGCGTTGTGGCGCACGCATCTCGCCGGTGGCATGCCGCGCGCCACGGCGTGGGCGCTGCGGGAGCTCGCCGAACGCGACCCGTACCTGGCGACGCTGCCGATCCACCACTACGGCGTGCCGGTGGCGCACTGTCCCGCCGCCGACGCGGTGTTGATCGGCGACCGCGACGGTGTCGTGCAGCTGCGTGACCCGAGCGACCTCTCGGCGCGCGGCGAGCTGCTGGCCGTCGACGGCGTGGTCACGTCGCTCGCGGTCTCGGTGGATGGCGCGGTGGTGGTGGTCGGCAGCAGCCTCGGCGAGGTGGTCGTGTTCGATGCCATCACCCGCCGCGACGTCATGCGACGGGTCGCCCACCGGGACAACGTGCGCCATCTGGTGACGATGCCCGGCGGTGCCTTCGCCAGCGCCGGCGCCGACGGCCTGGTGCTGTGGTGGGCGGGGCCGCGCGCCGAGCCGCGCGAGCTGCTGCGTTTCGACTCGGGCGTCACCGCGTTGGTCGCGCATCCGCGCGGCGATGGCGCGGTCGCCGGTGACAACCAGGGGCACCTGCGCGGTGCGGCGCACCATGGCCGCTGGCGGTTCGGGCTGACGTTCCCCGGCAAGTACATCACCGCGATCGCGTTCGGCCCGAGCGAGCAGCAGCTGTGGATCGGCGGTACCGATGCGAAGCTGCATCACGTCGACTTCTCCGACCGGAGGCGCGACCGCGTCGTGCCGACGCGCAACGGCACGTGCCGGCAGCTGCTGCGCGACGACGACGGGACGTTGTTGGTGGGGGGCTGGTGGCGCACCGACCGTCTGCGCGCGGACGACTCGTTGGTGCCGGTGGCGCTGCGAGACATCTCCCGGCTGTCGCTCGATGCCCGGCGTCGTCGACTGGTGACCTCCGGGCAGCACTCCGGGATCGGGCTCGTCGACCTGCTGCGGCGCGATCGCCGCAGCTATCCAGGTGCCGAGCTGCAGTTGTCGGCCGACGGCAGCCGGATCGCGCTGCGCCGCGGTGATCGGGTCGAGGTGCGCGCGGTCGTCGACGACGCGTTGCTGGTGTCGGTCGCGGCGCCGGACACGACGTGGCTGCGTCTGGATGGCAGTGGTCAGCGGCTGCTGCTCGGCGTCAGCGGGCGGTCCGAGGTGCAGCTGGTCGACGTCGTCGACGGTGCGTCGCGCACGTTGCCGATCGATGGCGGCTTGCTGCGGCAGAGCTGCTTCGCGCCGGACGACGAGACCGTGCTGTTGTGCGTCGACGATGGGCGGCTGTTGCGCGTGCAGGTCGCCGATGGTCGGCTGCTCGGTGAGTACCGCGTTCCGGCTCCGGAACTCCATCAGTCGACCTGCTCGGCCGACGGCCGGTGGTTGGCGGTGATCTGCCGGCGCGAAGCGATCGTGCACCTCCTGGAGTTCGCGACCGGCGTGTGGCACGAAGTGCCGTTCGTCCTGCCGCTGCCGCCCGGTGTCGCGGGCGAGCTGTCGTCGGTGGCTCTGTCGGCCGACGGCGGCACGATCGCGGTCGGCACGTGGAACGGTGCGATCCTGGTGCGCGACGCGGCCGGCGCGGTGACGGCGCTCGCCGGTCACGCCGGCACCGTCTGGTCGCTGCAGTTCGCGGCTGCCGATGGCGGTCTGCTGTTCTCGTCGGGCGGCGCGCAGGGGATCGCCGGGTGGGACGTCGCGACCGGCGAGTGCTGCTATCAGGCGGTGCTCGACGAGGCCAGGACGCTGCAGATCGACGCTGGCGCGTCGACGTTGGTCTGTGCGGTGCCGGGAGGCTCGCTGCTGCTGGATCTCGGCTACTACGAACGCCACATCGCCGGCAGTCTCGAACACGAGCTCCAGAAGCGCTCCAGCGAGGAGGTCGGCGACGCCGCGCGGGTGGCGACGCTGCGCGCCTGGGCCGCAGGTGTGCTCGCGCGGCCGTGGCCGCGCCTGCGGTGACCGCTACTCGGTGCGGGCCACCGCCAGCACGTCCTCGAGCGTCACCAGGCCGCGGCGTGCCTTGTCGAGGCCGTCGGCCATCATGCGCACGTAGCCGCCCGCGACCGCGAGCTGCTCGAGTTCGGCTTCGCCGGCGCGGCGCGAGATCGCCGAGGCCAGCGCCGGAGTGACGTAGAGCACTTCGTGGATGGCCAGTCGACCGCGCCTGCCGCGACCGCGGCAGTTCTGGCAGCCGGTGCCCTGACGGAAGCCGTCGCCGGCCTGGTCCGGATCGACGCCGAACTCGGCGAGCACCGCGGCGGAAGGTTGCGCCGGCTTCGCGCAGTCGGGGCAGATCTGCGAGACGAGGCGCTGGCCGACGACACAGCGCAGCGCTGGGCCGAGCAGATACGACGCGATGCCCATGTCGCACAGGCGGTGGATCGTCGACAGCGCGTCGTTGGTGTGCAGCGTGCTGAGCACCAGGTGACCGGTGAGCGCCGCTTGCACGGCGATCGACGCGGTCTCCGCGTCGCGGATCTCGCCGACCATGCAGACGTCGGGGTCCTGCCGGAGGATCGCGCGCAGCGCGTTGGCGAAGGTGCGTTCGGCCTTGACGTCGACCTGCACCTGCGTCGTGCCGGCCAGCTCGTACTCGACCGGGTCCTCGACGGTGATCAGGTTGACGTCGGGCTGGTTGAGCTCCGACATCGCCGTGTAGAGCGTCGTCGTCTTGCCAGAACCGGTCGGACCCGTCAGCAGCACGATGCCGTTGGGGCAGGTGAACCCGCGGCGGAACAGCTGCAGGTTGTGCTGGCTCATGCCGAGCTTGTCGGGATCGAGCGTGATGCCCGAGCGGTCGAGCACGCGCATCACCGCCTTCTCGCCGAGCACGCTCGGCAGCACCGAGACGCGCAGTTCGACCTTCTCCGAGACCGCGATGCGGCCGTCCTGCGGCTTGCGGCTCTCGCCGATGTCCATGCCCGAGGCGACCTTGATGCGGGCGATCACCGCGCGTTGCAGGCCGACCGGCAGCGTGTAGAGGGTGTCGAGGTCGCCGTCGACGCGGATGCGCACGCGCAGGCCGTCGCGCTGCGGCTCGACGTGGATGTCGCTGGCGCGCGCGCTCATCGCCTCGTCGATCAGGTGGTCGACGAGCTGGATCACGGCGTCGTCGCCGACCAGCGTGCGCAACCGGTCGGCGTCGACGTTGCGGTTGTCGATCTCGGACTTCTGCAGGCGCTGGATCAGGCCTTCGATGCCGGTGCTGCCGCGCTGCATGCGCTCGAGCGCGGTGGCGATCGACTTCGGGGTCGCCAGCGCGATCGCGACCGGCATGCCGGTCACCTCCTGGATCTCGTCGACCGCCAGCAGCTCGAACGGGTTCTGCAGGGCGACGGTCAGGACGCCGTCCTCTTCGCCGACGACCACGGCGTTGTGGCGCAGCGCGAGATCGAGGGGGATGCGGTGGCGCAGACGGGGGTCGAGCGTGTGATCGGCGAGCGAGTGGAAATCGAGTCCGAGCAGTTCGGCCCACAGTCGATAGGCCCGCTCCCGGGTGATCAGTCCTTTGGCGACCAGGCCCTCGATGGCCGCCGATTCGCTGCCGCTGCAGTCCTTGAGCGCCGCTGCCAAGAACGTGCGGTCGTCGTCCACCGACGCCGCGAGCGCGCCCAGAGGGCCTCCGTCCACGTTGACCATGGTCCGATATCGACGCCGCGCCGCTGACAGGTCAAGTCACGACGCGATCGCTGTCGTTTTCGCGGGGTACGTATCTCTGCGTGCGGATGGTACATACCAGCAGGGGAAAGCCCAGTTTGTCAGATCGCCTCAAGTCCCTCGTCGAGCGCGGACGATTGACCTGTCATGAACAGGTCCGCTCATCTGTCAAAGCGCTCTCATGGCGGCTTCACCCTGGTCGAAGTCATCGTCGTGCTGTCCGTGATCCTGCTGCTGACCGGCATCGCCGTGCCGATGCTCAGCAGCTACATGGAGGACGGTCGGCGCGCTCGTGCCGAGTCCGAGGTCAAGACGATCGGCGCAGCCGTGATGTCGATGTACAAGGACGTCGGCGTCTACCCGGCGCGCAACGGCTCGGGCACCAACAACTTCCTCTACGTGCTCTACACCGGCCCTACGGCGCTGACGAGCAACCCGTGGAGCGCCAACCACCAGTGGAGCAACTGGGCGCGCAATGCGCAGCGTGGTGACCAGCTCAACAACCACCTGTTGGTCAACACGCCGAAGGGCTCCGGCGCAGGCGCCTACGCCACGACCGGTAGCATGCGGTGGCGCGGGCCGTATTCGCCCGGTACGACGCCGCTCGATCCCTGGGGCCGCCCCTACATCATCAACGTCATCTCCGGTTGGAACACGAACGCCACCAACTACAAGCGCATGTGGGTGGTGTCGGCCGGTCCGAACGGCGTGTTCGACACCAACGCCCTCGCCCGCTCGACGGACGAGCTCGGCGGTGACGACATCGGCGTGATGCTCACGCAGCGGCAGTAGCGAAGCGTCGCCGCGCGGTGGAGAGCCCGCGCGACGAGGACCTCCCCCCGGTCCGACGCCGACCCCAGGTGTGCCCCCCATGAGATTTCGTTCGACCATCCTCGAACCCGACGGCAGCACGGTCACGGCCGAGCTCGAAGCCGCGGACGAGCAGGCTCTGCACGGAGCGCTGGCCGCAGAGGGCCGCGCGCTGCTGCGCGTCAAGCCGCTCGAGGTCGTCGGCGGACCGACGAAGCCGGTCGACGTTCGCCTGGCCCCCAAACGCCTGCTGCTGTTGACGCAGGCGCTGCACGAAGCGCTCGACGCCGGTGTGCCACTGCTGGGCACGTTCGAGGCCGTCGCCGAGCAGGAAGAGGACGACCGCGTCGCCGCGATGCTCGAGGACCTCGGCTCGCGCGTGGCCGCCGGGCAGACGTTGGCCGACTCGCTCGCCGCCTACCCCCGCGCGTTCAACGGCGTCTACTGCGCCCTGGTCCGGGTCGGCGAACAGTCCGGCAGCCTGCCCGAGGTGCTGGAGTCGGTCGCCGGCTTCATCGAATGGCGCATCGAGATCGCCGGCACCGTCAAGCAGGCGATGATCTATCCGGCGGTGGTGGCGGTCGCCGGCTACTCGATGGTGCTGTTCCTGCTGTCGTTCGTCATCCCGCGGCTCGGCGAGGTGTTGAGCAAGATCGGCAACGAGCTCCCGGCGGCGAGCCGCGTGCTGATCGACGCGTCCGGCTTCGTCGCGCACAACATCCTGTGGATCGCGCTCGGCTCGATCGGCAGTGTCGTCGGCTTCCTGTTGCTGATGCGCACGGCGCCGTTCCAACGCGCCGTCATGAACCTGCTGGGCTCGCTGCCGGTGGTGCGCAACGTCATGCGCACGCTGGCGATCGCCCAGTTCGCGCGCACCTTCGGCGTGATGTTGCGGGCCGGCCTGACGATGACCTCGGCGCTGCAGATGGGCGCCGACTCGGTCTCGCTGCCGCGCCTGCGAGACAGCATCGACCGGGCGGGCCAGCGCATCCTCGGCGGCGCGCGGCTCGGCGAGGCGCTCGACGAGGAGCAGGTGCTGCCGCCGGTGGCGATGAGCATGGTCAAGGTCGGTGAGGAGGCGGGCCGTCTGCCCATCACCTTCGAACGGCTCGGTCGGCTCTACGACCGCGAGGTCAAGACCGCGGTCAAGAAGGCGCTGGCGCTGATGGAGCCAGCCGTGACCGTGCTGCTCGGTCTGGTGGTCGGCGGCGTCGCCGTGTTGGTCGTCATGACGATCTACTCGGCGATGAAGGGGATCGGCAAGTGAGCACCTCGCCAGCTCCTCGAGGCGCCGACGCGGCGGGCTTCGCCCTCTTGGTGTTGATGGCGTTGGTCGGCGCGTCGAGCGTCGGCCTGCTGCTGGTCGTCGGACGCTTCGTGCCGACGCTCTCGGACCGACCGCAGCTCGCGCTCGCCAACCTCGACACCGCGCGCCGCTCCGTCTCCGAGCAGTTCCTGCGCGACGGCAGCTTCCCGGCGAGCCTGGCGGCCGTGCAGGCGGGCGCCGGCGCGATCGGCGACAGCTGGGCGAACGATCCCTACGGAGCCGGTTCGCAGTTGCGATACGTCACCACGCCTGGCGGCGTCACGATCACCAGCCGTGGGGTGGACCAACGGCTGGGCAGCGCCGACGACGTCGTCAGTGACATCGCGGCGGAGCCGCTGTTGCGCGTGCGGCAGCGGCTGCGGCTGCGCATGGTGCGCGCCGTCTACGTCGCCGAGCTGGCCGCGGCGATCACGCCGTCGCTGCCGAACGCCGTGCAGGACGCCGTGCGCGGCTTCGCGCTCGCCCAGCGGCAGTGGCGCACGGCGAGCAACGCGGAGCGTGTCGCGCTCCAGGCGACGATGGACACGTGCACCACGGCGCTCGGCCTGTTGTTGGCGACGGCCAGCTACGTCGTGCCGACCGCGGTCACGGGCGCCGGCGGGTTCATGTCGCGGCTCGGGCTCAGCGACAGTCGGGCCGTCGATGGCGTCGGCCGGAGCTACGCGCTGCACCCGGTGTTGGGCGTGATCGCCGTCGGCTACGACGGAGTCGGAGGGACCGATGACGACATGTGAGAACGAGAGCGGCTTCACGCTGATCGAGGTCATCGTCGTGCTGGCCGTGCTCGGGGTCCTGCTCGGGACGGCGATGCCCCTGGCGAGCGCGGTGATCGAGGGGGACCGGCGTCAGGAGGTGCGCGGCGAGCTGGCCGCGATCGGCGTCGCCCTGGACACCTACTACTTCGAGCACGCGAGCTTCCCGGCGTCGCTGACGGCCAATGACTTCCTCGGGGTGCACCTGCAGGCGGGCGTCGGCGGCACCTCGACGACCGACCCGTTCGCCGCGGGAGCGGGCTACCGCTACACGGTGAACAACGCCACCAACGTCGCGACGGTCTACAGCCTGGGCGAGAACGGCGTCGACGACGGCGTCGGAGCCGAGGAATACCTCGTCAACGTCGACGCCGCTTCGCCGGGCTGGCGCCGCACCTGGATGCGGCTGCACCTGGCCGTCGAGGTGCTGGCCAACCACATCGAAGCCGGCGGCTCGGTGTCGGGCAGCTGGCCGAGCGTGCGCGCTGCGATCGGCCTCGGCGCGACCTACGACTTCGACGGTTGGGGCACCACGCTGCAGTGGACGGACACCAGCTTCACGCTGAGCAGCGCCGGCCCGGACCGCACCTTCGGCACCGCCGACGACATCACCCTGTGAGGAACCAGATGCAAGCCCACGCCATCGTCGAGCTCGAAGAGGGCTCGCTCAACGTGCTGGTCGGTCACCGCGATGGTGGCGACGTCGTCGTCGATCGCAGTGTGCGCCTGCCGCTCCCCGACCTGTCCCAGGCGTCGCTCGAGAACGCGCTGCGCTCGGTCGGCAGCGACCTGTTGATGGGCGCCAAGGGGGTGCACGTGGTGCTCGGAGAACGCCGCGTGTTCCACCAGCTGGCGACGCTGCCGAAGCTCGGCGAGAAGGACGCGGTCGCGTTCGTCTCGCGCGAGGCGATGCGGCACGCCAACATCCATTCTCGCGACGATCTGCTGCTGCACACGCGGCTGGTCAAGCGCCTGCCCGGCGGCAAGCTGCGCGTCGCGACGACCGCGTTCTCGAAGGCGCTCTGGCGCCCGCTCGCCGAGGCCTTCGC
Organism: Planctomycetota bacterium; assembly: GCA_020638735.1. Lineage (GTDB taxonomy): Bacteria > Planctomycetota > UBA1135 > UBA1135 > UBA2386. Next base: position 646,950 of record JACKHZ010000010.1, read on the forward strand.
CGCGCAACAGGTCGAGGTCCTGAGCCTGCAGACCATGGAGTCGTGCCTGGCGTTGTCGCGCGAGGCGGCCGGCGCGGAGCCGGTGGCGATCATCGAGTGCAACGGCAACCGCGCCCGCTTCCTGGTGTGCGCCGAAGGCGCCGCGGTGCAGGTGCGACGCTTCCTGATCAGCGGCGGCGGCGACGACAACGAGATGGCGTTGGCGACGCAGCTGACGATGGAGCTGCCGCGCACGCTGGACTGGTTGCGTGAGACCGGTCAGCCGACGCCCAAGCGACTGGTGATCGGGACGCGCGTCGCGCTCGGTGACGAGTCGCTGCAGATGCTCAACGTCGAGGACGATGCGATCATCGTGCGCAGTGTCATGCCGGTGGTGCCGGCGGAGGGCCAGGCGACGCCCGACCTGGGCCTCGCGACGCTCTTGCATCACGTCGCCAACGGACGCGCGCCGGCCTCGTTGCTCGCCGAACCCGAGCTTCGCCTGCCGGCCGGCCCGGCGGTGCTGTTGACGACGTTCGCTGCCGCCGGTGTGGCCGTGCTCGGCGGATTCAGCGCCGTCGTCGACGGCGGCCAGTGGCTGGAGCAGCAGGCATCGCAGCGGCAGGTCGAGATGGAGGCGCAGCAGCTGGAGTCCAGCCTGATGGAGCGCGAGCAGCAACAGGCGCCGCCAGTCGACCCCGGGGTCGACGCCGGACTGCAGGCTGCCCTGCAGATGCGGCGGCCCATCAGCCGGCTGTTGGCCGAGATCAGCAATCTGGCGGACGACAACGTGCACATCGACAGCCTCAAGTTCGCCAGCAAGAGCCCGGTCGTGATCACCGGCTTCGCGGAAGGCGACACGCGGCAGCAGGCCCTGGCTGCCATGGTCAGGTTCCACTCGAAGGTGGACGCGCTGCCGTTCCTGGTGCCGGTGGACCAGGAGGAGATGCACGAGGCGTCGAGCGGCTATCGCTTCAAGCTGGGGCTGGCGTGGAGGAACCAATGAGCGTGATCCGAGGCAAGAACCTGGTCGCCTGGGGCGCCTGCGCGGTCGCCGCGCTCGCCGCAGGCAGCGCCGGCGTGGCGCATCATCTTCGCGCGGAGGTCGAGGCCGGCCTGCGCGCCGGGCAGCAGCGGGTCGCGGACTTGCAGTCGCAGCTGGCCGTCGAGCCGGAAGCCGTCACCGAGCCGGGCCCCACGGACCCTGCTGCAGAGCCCGCGTGGCAGCTGCTGCGCGGCCCTGAGGTCGTCGAGACCATGCAGGCGCTGCAGCAGCTCGGTGACGCCGCCGGCGTGACCTTCGAGGAGCACAAGGCGCTGAACAGCGCCGACCGCGGCCGGCAGACGTTCTCGGTCAGTGGATACGGCGCGCCGGCTGCGGTGTGCGCGTTCCTGGCAGCCATCGAGCGCAGCAAGCGGCTGATGATCGTCGAGACCGGGCACGTCACGCCCGGCGGCGGCGGGCAGCTAGCGTTCACGTTCGGCGTGGCGACGTATCACTCACGGGGGATGCAATGAGCCGCCGTCGCGCCAAGAAGAAGGGCGTGCACCCGTTGGTCGCCGTGGCGATGCTGATCGGCTGCGCAGGCTACTCCGCGTGGTCGTTGTTCGGCAGCTCGGGGCCAGGGGCCACGCAGGTGCTCTCGGATCTGATCGGCATGGACGCGCCCGATCCGTCAGCGGACGAGTCGGAATCGACCGAAGAGGTCGTCTGGCGCGACCTGTTGGCCGTGCACGGTTCCTACGACGACGGCGTGCCGGTGCGCATGGCGTTCGCCGCGCTCGTGGAGGCCGCCCCCGCCGCAGCAGCGCCGGCAGGTGAAGTCGAGTCCGCGGTGCGTTGGCGCGGGCAGGACCCGCCGCAGCTGCGGGTCGGCGTCGTGATGGTCAGCGAACAATCGCGCCGCGCCGTGCTGGACGGGCGGGTCGTCGGCATCGGCGATCACATCGCCGAGGGCATGGTGGTCGGCATCGATCCGGGCGTCGTCCGGTTGCGCTGGCAGCAACGCGAATTGACCTACGACCTCGACGGCACCGCGCCGCGGGAGTTTCGCGCCGAGCTCGCCATGCGGCGGGCTGCGGAGACGGGCCTCGGCGCGGCCGAGCCGAGCACGGAGATCCAAGAGATGGAGGAAGGCAAGTGATGGCGATTCATCGTTCTGTGGTCGCGGTCGCCGCGATGGTCGTCGCGTCGGCGTGTTCGACGTCGGGTGGCGCCTCGCCGCCGCGCCTCGATCACGAAGACGGGGCGTCCAAGCCCGTCTATCAGCCGCTGCTGGTGGTGCCAGTGCCCGAGCTCCAGCGTACGCAGGCGCCGGTGGGGCGGCCGATGGAGGCCTTGCAGGCGCGGCAGACGCCGATCGGCGACGTGCTGTTGGCGCTGTTCAAGGACTCCGACATCAACCTGGTGATCGAGCCGGACGTGCAGGCGATCGATTGCACGTTCGACATCAAGCGCTCGACGGTCGAGGAGGCCTTCGAGGCGCTGCTGCAGAGCCTCGACCTCGCCTACGAGTGGGACGGCAGCTTCCTGCGCATCCGCGACACGATGCGCGACACGCTGACGATCGACCTGATCGATCCGGGCAATGGCTCCTCCTCCGGCGCCGGCGGCACCGGCGGCAACAACAGCGGCAACAACGCCAACAGCAACGGCGCTGCGGGCGGCCAGAGCTTCTGGGACGACGTGCAGCAGAACCTGCCGACGGTGCTCGGTGAGGACGCGACCTTCGTCGTCAACCGCGCCGCATCGACGATCCACGTCGAGGCGCGGCCGAGCGCCGTGCGGCGGCTTCGCGAGATCATCGGCACGACCATGAACCGCGCGACGCGGCAGGTGTCGATCGAGGCGCGCGTGCTCGAGGTCCGCCTCGAGAACGAATACAGCCTCGGCGTCAACTGGTCGCTGCTGCCCGGGCTGTTCAACACCGGCAACACCGGGCTCGCCACCGGCGGCGGCATCGTCTCGCAGACCGCCTTGTCGGGCGGCACGGCGATGACCTTCGGTCTGGTCGACAGCAACCAGTTCTCGGTGTTCGTCGACGCGCTGCAGCAGCAGGGCCAGGTGCGCGTGCTGTCGAGCCCGCGCGTCTCGACGCTCAACAACCAGCCGGCGACGATCGCCGTCACCGATCAGATCCCCTACATCGTGCGCGACGTGTTCACCACCCAGGGCGTGGCGCAGACGCAGTTCTCGATCGAGTTCGTGCAGGCCGGCGTGCAGCTGCAGGTGCGGCCGTTGATCGGCGAGGACGGGCTGCTGTCGGTCTCGGTGACGCCGTCGGTGCGCGAGCAGATCGGCACCGCGGTGACCCCGGACGGTCTGGTCACCGTGCCGATCATCAGCGAGCGACAGGCGACCACCACGGTGCGCGTCGCCGATGGTCAGGCGATCGCCCTCGGCGGTCTGCGCAGCACCCGCAAGTCCGAGTCGCGCTCCGGCCTGCCGTTCCTGATGGACCTGCCGTGGCTCGGCCAGCTGTTCTCGAGCACCGTGCAGGAACGCGACGAGGTCGAGCTGATGATCCTGCTGGTGCCGCGCGTGCTGGACCACACCTGGATCGACGAGGAGGTGCAGCGCGGTGCCCATCGCCTGGTGCAGCTGCGCCGCAACTTCCAGTGGAACCCCATCCGCCTCGACGGGTTCCGCGGCGAAGACTGGACGAGCGGGTCGCTCGAGGGCATGGCGCAGTCGGCGCACGAGCCGGACGTGCGACAGCAGGACCGCGGGCCGCTCGAGCTGCCGGCGGACAACGGCATGACCGTGACCCGCAAGGGCCTGGCCGATCACCTGATCGCCAGCGCGCAGCACAGCTTCGATCACGGCGACGTCAACGAGGCGATCGAACTGTTCGAGCGGGCGCTCGAGCTGGAGCCGACGCGCGTCGACGCGCTGGTGATGGTCGGCGTGCTGCACGCCCGACGCGGCCACCGCGAGAGCGCCAGGAAGCAGCTCGACCACGCCTTGACGATCGACGACAGCGACGTGCTGGCCTTGACCGCACGCGGCATGTGGGAGATGGAGTTCGGCTCGCCGTTCGCGGCTCGCCGCTACTTCGAGCGGGCCCACGCCCGCGGCAACGCGGCGATGACCGCCGCCAACCTCGGCGCGGCGATGATCGCCTGCGGCAAGGCGCTCGAGGCGCGCGACCTGCTGCGCAGCTTCGTCGGCGACGGCGCACCGCCGGAGCTGTTCGCCAACCTCGCCTTCGGCGAGCTGACCGGCGGGGACTTCGCCGCGGCGCGGACGGCGTTCGACGAGGCGCTGGCCAGCGGCTCCGACGCCCGCAACCCGCGGGTGGTCGCCCTGAATCGGATGATCGCCGAAGGCGAGTCCGCGGCGGCGCCGGCCAAGTAGGGGCGGGCGAGAAAATCTGCGGCGGGCTGTTCGGTCGGCGGACGGGTTGTTTCTCGGAGGGCGTGAACACGCGGCCACGGCCGCCCAAGCCCCCACGAGGATCTCATGCGACTCCGCCCTGCCACTCTGCTCGTCCCCGCCCTGCTCTGCGCCGTCGCCACGGCCCAGAGCGCGATCTTTCCGCCCGACTACGGCGGGATCGCCGATGGGCCCTACAACTCTGCCAACCTGCCGCTCGCCTACGGCACCTCGCGGGTGCAGTTCGTCTACGACACGGTGTCGATGACGGTGCCGGTGGGGCATCAGATCACCTCGCTCGGCTTCCGCGAGGACACCCAGGTCACGACGGTCAACAACGGCCGCGCGCTGCAACTCGAGGTGCGCATCGGCTACACGACCTACACGGCGGCCAACATCCCGGGCACCTTCGACACCAACTTCGCGGCGTCGCCGACGACGGTGTTCGGCCCGGCGCTGTTCACGCTGCCGAACCTGCGCGACCCCAACGCGCCGCTCACCAACGGCCGCTTCGACGTGCCGATCACGCCGTTCACGTTCTCGCCGCCGGCCGGCCAGAACCTGCTGGTGGAGTACCGTGTCTTCGGCACCAGCCTGGGCGGCGCGCCGTTCACCTACTACCTGGACCGGGCGGACTACGTGTCGCCGGTCGTGCTCGGCGCGCCCGGCTGCGCGCATGTGGCCGGCACGGCATCGATCAACCTCACCCCGACGCGGCCTGGCGAGTACTTCTCCTGCCAGTTGTCGACCGCTCCGGCCGTCAGCCCGTGTGTGCTGGCGATCACCGTCGGCGAGGAGTTGGTCGCGCCGTATCCGTTGACGGCCGTGTTCCCGGGTATCGCCGCCGCGTGCACCGGGCAGCTGTCGCCGTTGACGCTGACCACGCTCGGCGGCACGACCACCGGCAGCGGTACGGGCGGCTGGTCGTTCTACATCCCCAACAACGTCGTGTTCTCGGGGCTGCCGATCGCGGCGCAGGGGCTGTTCCTCGACTTCTTCTCGCCGGGTGGGTTGGTGGTGTCGAACGGCGCTCAGGTGACCCTGGGCACCAACCCGCGCGCGACGGCGGTCTACGCCAACGCGCCGCCGACCACCGCCACCAACGGCAGCATCCTCCGCAACTACTGCCCGGTGACCTTCTTCGGGCACAACTGACGGAGCACGCCGAACGTGTCGCCGGGGACCGCCGTCCACCTTGCGTTCCGCGTGCGCCGGCTTCCAATGCATGGGTGTCGGAGACGCGCGAACTCCTGTTGCGCTGGCACCGGGGTGACCAGCAGGCGATGGCGGACCTCGTCCAACAAGAGGCGCAGTTCGTCGCCGCCGAGGTGCGCAAGCGTCTCGGGCGGCTGCTGCGGCGGCATCACGACACCCAGGACATCGTGCAGGCGACGCTGCTGCAGGCCCTGCGGTCGGCGCCGCGCTTCCTCGTCTCCGACCGCGACAAGCTCCGCGGGCTGTTGGTGCGCATGGTCGAGAACTCGCTCTACGTGCAGGCCAACCATCAGCTGCGCGGCAAGCGCGACGTGCGTCGGGAAGTGTCGATGCCGGAGGTGGGGGACACCGCGCTGGAGCTGGAGCCGTGCTCGCCGGTCACCGGGCCCGACGCCGCCGCGAGTCGCAGTGAGACCCGCGACTGGGTCAGCCTCGCGCTCGAGTTGCTCGACCACGAGGACCGCGCGGTGATCGTGCTGCGCGACTACGAAGAGCTCGGCTTCGCCGAGATCGGGCGTCGGCTCGGCATCGCCGAGGACGCCGCCCGCATGCGGCATCGCCGCGCCCGTCCCAAGCTCGCCGAGACGCTGCTGCGGTTGCGCCGCGGGGAACTCGGCGAGTTGCTGTAGCTGTCTGCCACGTCTCGCCCGCCGCGCCGACCACCCATGAGCTCCTCGTCGTCCCGATTGGAGAAGGCCCTCGAGTTGTACTGCGAGCTGCGGCGCGACGGCGGTGACCTCGGTGAGCTCATCGCCCGCCACCCGGAGTTGGCAGAAGAGCTGTCGTCGTTCCTCGACGATGCAGGCGAGACCGTCGCGACGGCGGCCGGCTTCCCGGCGGACTTCGAGCCGGTGCGTGAGATCGGCCGCGGCGGCGTCGGTGTCGTCTTCGAGGCGCGGCAGCGCTCGCTGCAGCGGCGCGTCGCGCTGAAGCTGCTGCACGACGGCTTCGCCGGCAACCCAGCTGCGCTCGCCCGCTTCCATCGCGAAGCGCAGCTGCTGGCGCGCCTCGATCACCCGGGCATCGTGCGCGTGCTCGCCGCCGACGCGACGGCCAGCCCGCCGTGGCTGGCGATGGAGTTCGTCGACGGCGTGTCGCTGGCAGGACGACTGCAGCAGCTGCGCGAATCAGGACACCGCGGTGCGACGGTGCGCGAGCTGGTCGCCGCGATCGCGCAGGTCGCCGAGGCGCTGCAGCACGCGCACCGGCAGGGCATCGTGCATCGCGACGTGAAGCCGTCGAACATCCTGCTGCGCGCCGACAGCGGCGACGCCGTGCTGACCGACTTCGGTCTGGCGCGCGACGAGGGCGCGCCGGCGCTGACCCGCACCGGGGTCGCCGCCGGCACGCCGTTCTACATGGCACCGGAGCGCATCCTGGGCGGCGCGCGCGACGGCGATCCCCGCTCGGACGTGTTCTCGCTCGGGCTGACGCTGTTCGAGTGCCTCGCGCTGCGGCGGGCCTACGACGGCGCGACCTCGCAGGAGGTGCTGCAGAAGATCCTCGCCGACGACGCGCCGGAGCTGCGGCGCCTGGCGCCGGGGGTTCCCCTGGAGCTCGCGGCGATCGTGCACAAGGCGATCGAACGCGAGCCGTCGCGCCGCTACGAGCACGCCGGCGCGTTCGCCGAGGATCTGCGCGCGTTCCTCGACCTGCGGCCGGTCAAGGCGCGGCCGGTGTCACGCGGGCGCCGGCTGTGGCGGGTCGTGCGCCGCCATCCGCTGCGCAGCGCGATGGTGATGGTGTTGTCGGCGACGCTGGTGTTCGCGACGGTGTTGGCCTGGCGCTGGCCGGATCTGCAGGCGGCGGCCCGGTTGCACCAGCAGGAGATGGTCGAGGAGCAGCTCGCGCAGGGCACGATGGCCAGGTATCGCGCCACCGCCGAAGAGAGCTACGCGCACTTCCGCCGCGCCATCGAACTCGGCGCCGACGAGCAGGTCGGGTTCCCCAGCTTGTGCTTCGCGATCTCGCTGTTCGCCGGCAAGCAGGAGGCGCTCGACGCGCTCGACGAGGAGATCGCCCGCAATCCCGAGCGCGGTGAGCTCGCCTCGTGGATGCGGCTGCGAGCGCTGCTGCTGCGCGGCGTGCAGCGTGACGACGAGGCCCGAGCGATCGAGCAGAGCCTCGGCCCGCCCCGCACCTGGCTCGATCTCTGGATCACCGCGGACCCGCTGTTGGAGGATCAATCCGACAAGGAGGCCTATCGCCGTGCCTCGGTGCTGTTGACCCAGGCGATCCTGGTGGCGCCGCGTCCGCGGTTGTGGCTGCACTTGCACTACGCCAAGGTGCAGCTCGTGATCGGCGAGAAGGAGTCGCGCGTCGCGGCCGGCGAGGCGTTGCTCGAGCTGTGGCCGGACAACCCTCGGGCCAAGAGCATCGCCGGCACATGCATGCTGACCACCGACCCCGAGCGCGCCCGGCAGCTGCTCGAGAGCGCCGTGGCGGCGGATGCCAACGACATCCTGGCCCGCCTCAACCTCGGCATCGCGCAGATCATGACCGGCCGCGCCGAGCTTGGTGCCGCGACGATCGCCGAGGGCTTCCCGCACGTCGACCTGTCACAGGCGCTGCGGCAGCGATCGTTGGAGATCCTGTCGCAGGTGAACCAGTTCGAGCTGGAGGCGGAGTGCGCCCAGCGCTGGCTCGAGCTCGAGCCGGAGTGCACGACGGCGCGTCGCTTCGTCGCCCGCGCGGCGACGCGGGCCGGCGACTCGGAACGGGCCCTGAGTCTGTTCCGTCAGTGCCTGGCCGAGGCACCCGACGATGCTGCGGTGCAGGAGGACCTCGCCTTCGCCCTGCTGCGCGCGGGCGACGCGGAGGGTGCACTCGAAGTGCTGTGGTCGATGACGCGCGCATCGCCGGATCACCCGCGGGTGCACCTGATGCTGCTCGACGCGTTCGACGACCTCGGCGACGAGCAGGGCAAGCTGGCCGAGCTGCAGCGTTGGACGCAGGTAAAGCCCGACGACGCCGCGGGCTGGCGCGAGCTCGCTACGGCCCGGCTCGGCACGGGTGCGGCAGCCGACATCGAGCCCGCGCTCGCCGCCGCCGAGCAGGCGGACTACCTGGGCGGTGGTCGTGACGATGCGGCGCTGCAGTTGCGTGCGGTTGCGCTGGAGCGCCTCGGTCGCACCGACGAGGCGCTGCGGGTGCGAGACCGCATCGCCGCGTTGGCGCAGCACCGGTGAGCAACGGACCGCTTTCCGCGGGTCGTCGCAGTCCTTACCCTCTGCGGCGATGCTCCGTCGCCTCGCAACCCTCGCCTCGTTCGCCTGCTGCACGGCCGCGGTATCGGCGCAGGACGGCGCCGGGTGGTGGGCCTGGGAGCCGCTGCGGCGGCCGGAGGTGCCGGGAGGCGCCGCGGCGGCGGAGTCGTCGCCGGTCGACGCGTTCGTGCGGGACCGGCTGGCGCGCGCAGGCCTGCAGATGGCGGCGCCGGCCGACCGCCACACGCTGCTGCGCCGCGTCACCTACGACCTGACCGGCCTGCCGCCGAGCGACGCCGAGCTCGAAGCGTTCGTCGCCGACGCGTCGCCCGACGCCTACGACAAGGTCGTCGACCGGCTGCTCGCGTCGCCGCAGTACGGCGTCAAGTGGGCGCAGCACTGGCTCGACGTGGTGCGCTACGCCGAGACCGACGGCTACGAGCGCGACAGCCAGAAGCCGTTCGTCTGGCGCTACCGCGATTGGGTCGTCGACGCGTTGAACGCCGACATGCCGTACGCGCAGTTCGTCACCGCGCAGCTGGCCGGCGACGAGCTGCCCGACACGACGGTCCAGGACCAGATCGCCACCGGCTATTACCGCCTCGGCGTCTGGGACGACGAGCCGACCGACCGCGAGCAGCACCTCTACGACGTCTACGACGGCATCGCCGACACGACCGCGCGCGCGACGCTGGCGATCTCGATGGGCTGCGCGCGCTGTCACGATCACAAGAAGGACCCGCTGCCGCAGCGCGACTACCACGCGTTCCTGGCCAACTTCGAGAACGTCACCCCGTACGACAAGCAGGCGGTGACGGTGGCGGCCGATGGCGCGCGCGAGCGGCACGCGGCGGCGATGGCGGAGTTCGCGGCTGCGTCGGCGCAGAGTCGCGAAGCGCTGCGCCGGTTCGCCGAGCAGGTGCACAGCGAGGGCGACGTCGGGCCGGCGTGGCGAGAGGCCACGGCGATCGTCGCGCGATACGACGGCGAGACGGCGGGGCCGACGAGAGTGTTCGATGCGACGGCTGGTCGGCGGCACGGCCACGTCGAGGGGCAGATCGTGCAGGTCGAAGGCAAGCAGGGCCGCGCGCTGCGATTCGATGGCGACGACCACGCGGTGTTGCCGAGGTTGGTGGAGGAGTCGTTCTCGGTGACCTTCTGGGTGCGCAGCGGCGAGTCCGGCCGCGGCCGCATCCAGGATCCGCGATGGTTCACCGGCACCGGTCTGGTGGATGCGGAGATGCCGGGCATCGTCGACGACTGGGGTATCTCGTGGCTCGGTGATGGCTACGTCGTCGCCGGCACGGGCAACCCGGAAGCGTTCGTCGCTTCGAGCGTCGGCTATGCAGACGGGGCGTGGCATCACGTCGCGTTCACGCGCGACATGACCACGGGTCGCATCGCGCTGTATGTGGACGGACAGCTGAGTGCCGAAGCGGTCGGTGGTCGGCAACCGCTGACCGCGCCGGAGGAGTTGTTCGTCGGGCGGTGTCATTCTGCTGGGCCGGGCTTTCGCGGCGACCTCGACGAACTGACGTTCTGGAGCCGCGTGCTGGCGCGCGCGAAGAGGTCGTCGCCTCGGCGCTGGAGTTGCCCGGCGGCATGGGGATCGGCGCCTCGCTCGTGGACCGGCCGGAACTCGCCGCGTTCGCCGCCTTGCGCGCCCCTGGAATCTGACACCGTCGACGTGTTGTGCGTGCGAGAACGTGGCCGTCGGGCGAAGACGTCGTTCGTGCGGCTGCGCGGCAACGTGCACGCCGAAGGCCCGGCCGTCGAAGTCAGGCGTGCCCGGCATGCTCGCCGCGTGCGCGCCGCCGCTCGGCTCCGCCGCACCGACCGCCGACAGCACCGGGCGCCGCCTCGCGCTGGCGAAGTGGATCACCTCGCCCGACAACGGCCTCGCCTGGCGGGTCGTCGCGAACCGCCTCTGGCAGCATCATTTCGGCCGCGGCATCGTACGTTCGAGCAACGACTTCGGCCGCCTCGGCGATCTGCCGACCGACAGCCGCCTGCTCGACTGGCTGGCCAGCGAGATGCTGACGCGCGGCGGCAGCATCAAGGCGATGCATCGCCTGCTGGTGACCTCCGCGACCTACCGCATGCAGTCGTCGCCCAACCAGGCGTGCAGCGACGTCGATCCGATCAACGACCTGTTCTGGCGCTTCGATCGGCGCCGGCTCACCGCCGAAGAGGTGCGCGACTCGATCCTGTCGGTCTCCGGCGCGCTCAACCTGCAGGTCGGCGGCCCGACGGTGTTCCCGCCGATGCCGGCCGCGGTGCTCGCAACCGCGTCGCGCCCCGAGGACGCCTGGGGCAAGTCGACGCCGGACCAGGAGGTGCGGCGCACGCTCTACGTGCACACCAAGCGCTCGCTGCAGATGCCGTTGCTGGTCGGCTTCGATCAGGCTGACACCGACAACAGCTGCCCGGTGCGCTTCGCGACGGTGCAGCCGACGCAGGCACTGACGCTGTGGAATGGCGAGTTCGCGCACCAGGAGGCCGCGCGCATGGCGAAGCGGCTCGAGCGCGACGCCGGAGAGCTCGACGCGCGGTTGCGGCGCGGGCTCGAGCTGGTGACGCAGCGGCCGGCGCGCGACGACGACTTGGCGCGGCTCCAGCAGCTCGTCGCCGAGCTGCGCGACGAGTTCGGCAAGAGCGACGCCGAGGCGCTGCAGCGCGTCTGCCTGGTCCTGCTCAACAGCAACGAATTCCTCTACCTGGACTGACGCCGATGACCCCCGATTCCGCCTCCTCGTTCTGCGGCCGCACGCGCCGCGAGTTCCTGTGGCAGACCGGCGGCGCGTTCACGGCGCTGCCGCTCGTCGACATGCTGTCGCGCGACGGCTTCTTCGCGCGCGGCAGGAGAAACGAGGAGGATGAACCGGGTTCGACACCCCTCGTTGGATGGGCCATTGGCGCCCAAGGCGCCGCACTTCCCGCCCAAGGCCAAGGCGGTGATCTTCCTGTTCATGTACGGCGGGCCCAGTCAGGTCGACACGTTCGACTACAAGCCCAAGCTGTACCCGCTCGACGGCAAGACCATCGAGATCAGCACCAAGGGCCGCGGCGGCAGCAAGAACCAGGGGCGCGTGGTCGGCCCGAAGTGGAACTTCCGGCAGTACGGCCAGTGCGGCAAGTACGTCAGCGACCTGTTCCCGCACCTCGCGCGCTGCGTCGACGACATGGCGTTCGTGCACAGCATGTACGCCGACTCGCCGCTGCACGGCTCGGCGATGCTGATGATGAACAGCGGCCGCATCCTGTCGGGCGCGCCGTGCATGGGCTCGTGGGTGACCTACGGCCTGGGCAGCGAGAACGAGAACCTGCCCGGCTTCGTGGTGATGCTCGACCAGAGCGGCGGGCCGATCTCGGGCGCCAAGAACTGGAACAGCGGCTACATGCCCGCGGTCTACCAGGGAACCGTGCTGCGTTCGCAGGGCGAGCCGATCCTCGACCTCGCGCGGCCCGAGGGCATGAGCGACAGTGAGCAGCGCCTCTTGCTCGACGTGCTCAAGGAGCAGAATCACGCGCACCTGCGCGGCCGCGCCGACGACAGCAATCTCGCCGCGCGCATCGCCAGCTACGAACTCGCCTACCGCATGCAGCACCACGCGCCCGAGGCGATCGAGCTGGCGCAGGAGAGCGAGGCGACGCGCGCGCTCTACGGCATGGACGACCCGCGCACCGCCGACTTCGGCAAGAAGTGTCTGCTGGCGCGCCGGCTCGTCGAGCGCGGCGTGCGCTTCGTGCAGATCTACAGCGGCGGCAACCACAACGACCACAACTGGGACGCGCACGGTGACCTCGTGCTCAACCACGAGAAGCACGCCGGCGACACCGACCGGCCGATCGCAGGGCTGCTCGCCGACCTCAAGCAGCGCGGGCTGCTCGACTCGACGATCGTCGTCTGGGGCGGCGAGTTCGGCCGGCAGCCGACCGCCGAGTACGCCGAGGGTACCGGCCGCGACCACAACTCGGCGGGCTTCACGATGTGGCTCGCCGGCGGCGGCATCAAGGGCGGCACTTCGGTCGGCACCACCGACGAGCTCGGCAACGAGGCGGTCGAGCGGCCCTTCCACGTGAAGCACCTGCACGCGACGATCCTGCACCAGATGGGGCTCGACCCGAACCGGCTGGCGTTCTTCCACGCCGGCCTCGACCAGAAGCTGGTCGGCGTCGAGCGCGTCGACCCGATCCGCGAGCTGATCGTCTAGCGTGCGTCAATTGGTCGATTGCTTCGGCGGGCGGGTCTCCTCTTCGTCGGGCGCGCCCATGTCGAGCGCGACCAGCGTCGCCAGGTAGAACGCGCTCTCCTCGGGCTGCTCGCGCACCAGGTCGCGGGCGACGGCGACGAACTCGCGAAAGGTCAGCACGCCGTCGTGGTCGCGCGACAACAGGCGGCTGCCGAACTCGAGCGCGTGCGGGCAGGACAGCAGGCGCAGCGAGTGGCGGGCGACGGGGGACGAGGCGGGCACGGTCATCGGTGGGGGCTCCTTGTGGTGGGGCCGCGACATCGCGTCGCGGTCGGGAGCTAGTGCCGCGACGGGGGCAGGACTTACCCGAGCTCGGCCAACAATCGCCGCCAGGCCTCGCGTTCGCGCGCCGGCGCCACCATCGGTTGCAGCACCTGCGTGCGCCGACACAAGTCGTCAAGGAACGCCGGTTCTCGAACGCAGCGGGTCAGCAGCGCGCCGAGCGCGCCGGCGTCGCCGGCGGGGAAGGTGCCCGGCCAGTCGGCGCCGAGCAGGCCCACATTGCCCGCCACGTCGCTGCACAGCACCGGGACCCCCGCGGCGATCGCTTCGGAGACGACGTTGGCGCCGCCCTCGGCGTTGGACGGCACCAGGCAGACGTGCGCTGCCGCGAGCAGCCGCTTGGCGTCGCGGCGCGGCAGTTCGCCGACGAAGCGCGCGCGCGGCTCGGCGGCGACCGCGGCCTCGACCTGCGCGGCGTAGGCCTCGTCGCCGGCGTCGGCGAGCCGGCCACCGGCCAACACCAGTTCGAGCGGCACGTCGGCGGGCACCGCGCGCAGCGCCTGCACCGCCAGCAGGGGTTGCTTGACCGGACGAAGGTGGGCCAGCAGTACCGCGGTGAACCGCGAGGCGCGTGGCGCCGGCTCGGCGGTCGCCGACTGCACGATCGTGCGCGTCTTGTGGCGCAGCTCCTCCGGCAGCGTCGCCGCGACCAGCGGGTGCAGCGCGACCAGCGCGTCGGCGCGCGCGGCGGCGGCGAGTGCGCGTTCGCCGAGCTGCGGCGGCGCCGCATCGGGCGTCGGATGCAGGTCGGTGCCGGCGAGCAGCACGACGATGCGCGCCGCCGGCTGCTGCGCCGCGCAGGCGAACACCGCGTCGGCGCTCTTGTGCGCGTGCACGGCGATCAGCACGTCGGTCGGCGCGCCGTCCCAATGCGTCGTGATGTGCGGCCGGCAGCCCAGTTGCCGCAGCAGCGCGGCGATGCGCACCGCGGTCGCGCGGTTGCCCTTGCGCGAGCCCGGCGCGGCCGGGGTGACGATGCTGACCCGCTGGCCGGTGCCTGCGTCCGCTGCCTGCGCCGCGCTCACCGCGACGCCAGGATCTCGACGACCTCACCCGGATCGGGGAAGCGCGGGTCGTCCATCTGCTTCTTGTTCCAGACCTGGTGGCCGTCGACGGTGACGATGAAGTCACCCCTGCCGCCGGGCTTCTTCTCGATGGTCGCGTCGGGGTGGGCCTCCGAGATCTCCGCGGCCAGACCGGTCGCGATGGGCAGGTAGTTTCAGACGACGCAGTATTCGATTCTGACGTTCATGGCCGCGAGTCTAGGCCACGAACCGGGCAGGCCAAGCTCCGACCTCAGCTCGCCGGCCGCCGGGCGAACATCAACGCGATCCAGCCGACGACGAAGGCCACGCCGCCGAGGGGGGTCACCGGGCCGAGCCAGCTCCAGGCCCGTTCGCTGAAGACGAGTCCGTAGAGCGAGCCGGAGAACAGCAGGATGCCGAGCGAGAACATCACCACCGCGAGCCGGGTCCGGTAGCCGATCGCCTGCAGCGCGGCGCAACCGAACAGCGCCAGTGCGTGGTACATCTGGTACCGCACGCCGGTCTCGAAGGTGCGCAACAGCTCCTCCTCGTAGCGGCCCTTCATGCCGTGGGCGGCAAAGGCACCAAGCGTTACCGCCGCGCCTCCGAACAGCGCTGCGAGGACAAGGCCCGCCGGACGTGCGGCGGGGGTGTTCGAGGAGGTCATGGCCGGCCGAGGCTACGCGGCGGCCCGGCTCAGCGACAGAAGCGGATCACCGGCGCGTGGCAGTGGTGGCGAGGCCCGACGAAGCGCGGGCCGCCGCAGCCGAACCGGTGGAAGTGACAGGCGGACAAGGACATGGCGATGATGATCAGAACGGCGAGTCGCAGCGGTCGAGAAGTCTTCATCAGGCCCTCCAGTCGGGAGCGGGGAAGCAGATCCGGGTTGGCAAGGCGCCGGGCAGCGCATCCCGGCGCCGCGCGTGTCACCCGGGCCCGGATCGACTCTGTTACGCGGCCCGGATCGGCCGATAGGGCCGGCATGATCCGCATCCGGAACGTCGTCTCGTTCTCGATCTCGCTGCTGTTCGCGCTCGCCGGCCCGGCCGCGGCGCAACAGGACCCGCAGCCGACCCTGCCCGGGGTCACGGCCGCCTTCGACAAGGCGGTCTCGGCGATCGGCGCGGACGACGCCGGCCTCGCGGTGGTGCGCGACGACGAGGTGCTGCACCGGCAGCTGCACGGCAAGAGCGCCCTCGACACCGAGATGCCGATCGCCTCGGCGAGCAAGTGGCTGGCGGTGGCGATGGTGCTGCGGCTCGTCGACGACGGCCTGCTCGACCTCGACGTGCCGGTGGCGCGCTACGTCGAGGAGTTCGACCGTGACGACAAACGGCGCATCACGCTGCGGCAGTGCCTGGCCAACACCAGCGGCCTGCCGTCGCGCCTCAACGACCGCATGCGCGGCTGGGACATGCAGCGCTTCGCCGAGGAGGCCGCCGATGTCGGGCTGATCGGTCAGGCCAACAACGAGTTCCGCTACGGCGGCGTCGGCTTCCAGGTCGCCGCGGTCGCGGCCGAACGGGTCACCGGCAAGACCTGGCACCAGCTGTTCGCCGATCGCATCGCCGCGCCGCTGCAGATGACGCACACCTCGTTCGGCACGCTGTTGCCGCTCGGCGGTCAGCCGGGCAAGGCGAGCCTGCCGTGGGTCGCCGGCGGCGCCGTGTCGACGCTCGAGGACTACTCGCACTTCGTGCAGATGCTGCTCGGCAAGGGCGTGTGGCGCGGCCACCGCGTGCTGTCCGAGGCGGCGGTCGCCGACATGCTGCGCGACCAGGTGCGGCCGCAGATCGTCGTGCACCTGGCGACGCTCGAGGGCAACTACCGCTACGGCCTCGGCACCTGGATCGAACAGCTCGACGGTGGCCGCGTGCGCCACAGCGATCCGGGCGCGCTCGGCTTCACGCCGTGGCTCGACCTCGACGTCGGCGTCGGCGGCGTGTTCGCCATCGAAGACCGCGGTCCGCGCGTGCGGCGCCATATCGACGACCTGTTCGACGCCGTCTACGCCAGCGTCGCGGTCGACGCCGTCGCGGCGAGCACCGAGACGGTCGAGCTGAAGTTCGGCGGTCGCAATCGCCGCTATCACCTGCACGTGCCGCCGCACCACAAGGGCGAGGCGCTGCCGCTGCTGGTCGTGCTGCACGGCGGCGGCGGCAATGGCGAGCAGGTGCGCGAGAACACCCGCATCGACGAGATCGCCCTGCAGAAGGGCTTCGTCGTCGCCTTCCCCGACGGCACCGGTCGCCTGCCGAAGAAGCTGCTGACCTGGAACTCGGGCGGCATCGACGTCTACGCGTCGCAGCACCAGATCGACGACGTCGGCTTCTTGAAGGCCGTCGTCGCCGACGTGCAGCAGCACGCGCCGATCGACGCCGGTCGCGTGTTCGCCGCCGGCCACTCCAACGGCGGCATGATGTGCCACCGGCTGGCGCGCGAGGCGGCGGACGTGTTCGCCGGCATCGCCGTCGTCGAGGGGGCGATGAACTTCACCGAGGCCGACTCGACGTGGCCGATCGCGGTGATGATCGTGCACGGCACCGCCGACCAGCACGTGCTCTACCGCGGCGGCAAGACCGAGAAGGCGCTGCTGACCGGCGGCGACCGCGTCGACGCGTCGGTGCAGCAGGCGATCGACTACTACGTCGCGCGCAACGGCGTGCTCGGCTACCCGGAGACCGACGTCGACGGCAAGGTGCGCATCGACACCTACAAGAAGCCGAAGGCCGACGGCGTCACCGCGCCGGTGCGCGTCGTCACGCTCGACGGCGGCGGCCACGCGTGGCCGGGCGCCGATCGCCGCACGTCGTTGCTGGCCGACGAGCCGTTCCCGTGGTCGGCGTCGAAGGCGATCGTCGAGTTCTTCGCGGCGCTGCAGCCGCCGAAGCGCGGGGACGACGACGAGGCGAAGAAGGACCAGCAGCCTCCAAGCACGCCGCGCTGAGCGCCGCGGACCGCCCCGCGCCGAGCGGCGCCTGCCACGCCGCGCGGATCACCAGAACAGGCGCCAGTGCCAGGTCGCCGCGGCGAAGCCGCTCGCGGTGCGTACCGTGGTCAGGTGGTTGGTCTTCAGCAGCTGCAGGAACTGCTCCTTCTGCTCCTCGGCCTCGTCCGGATCGATCTCCGGCCCGCCGCCGACGAACGGCATCACCTCGTCGAGCGCCTCCAGCCAGAACTCTGCCGGCACACCGCCGAAGTCGGCGATGTCGAACGTGGCGACGCCGTTGAGACCCGCCGGCAGGTGACGCTTCAGGCCGGCGAACTCGGGCGCCGGCGTCGGCGCTGCCGCGGCCTTGGCCGCCGCCGTCAGGATCCGCGTCGCCTCTTCTTCGGCGTCGCGGCCGCTGGAGATCACCAGCAGCCCGCGGCCGACCGCGATCCAGACCGGGTATTGCAGCAGGTTGCCGTAGCGTCGCAGTTCGACGCCGTCGACGTCGACCGTTTCCGCCTGGCTGAAGAACGGCCTGGCGTGCGGCATCAAAGCGTCGAAGCCCTTGGCGAACGCCGCCTCGTCGCGCAGCTGCCACGCGATCGCCCAGGTCGTCTCGCGCAGTCGGTCGTAGTTGGTCAGCGGCGAGCCGATCACCAGCACCTCGTCGCCGAGGTGCGCGAGCAGCTCCTTCTCGACGTCGACGCCGAGCTCCTTCTTCATGCTCTCGCGCACGTCGCCGTCGTTCATGCGCATCGCCTCGATCGCCGAGACCGCGCTGGAGAACAACGCGCCGAGGTCGAAGCGGCCGATGCGCCACGCGGCGGTCTTGTCGGCGAGCAGGTGGCCGAGCGCCGGCACCGACGTCGTGGCGGGCATCAGCGCGGCGAAGATGCCGCGCTCCTCTGCAGCGAACTCGACGCCGATGTCGACGGCGATGTGCGGCCCGGCGCTGGCGACCTCCATGGTCACCGCGCCGAGCGAGCCGAAGCCCAGCGCCTTCATCAGCTCGCCGTCTTCGCCGGCGAACGCGTCGTTGTCCTCGAGCAGTCGCGCCAGATCGACGCGTAGCCGCAGGGCCGGGCTGCCGGGCCGCTTCTGGCCGACGGTCACCGGCGCCGCGATCAGCGCCTCGAGCATCTGCCGCGCCGCGGTCACGTCCTCGCCGACGCTGAGCAGCATCAGCAGGCGATCTCCGGCGACGAACGGCGCGGTCGCGGTCACGCCGCCGCCCCGACGCAGGGTGGCCTGGGCGCCGAACAACTCGACCTCGTCCCGCCACTCGCCGGGCGCGCTGCGCTCGATCAGCTTGCGCAGCTCCACGCCCAGCGCCTGCAGGTCGGTGTGCCCGTCCGGCTCGAACGCGACCACCACGTCGCTGACGTCGTCGCCGCGACGGCCGACGCCGAAGCGCACCGCGAAGCGCATCGCGCCGCCGTAGTCGAGCACGCGCCCGCGCATCGCCTCGTAGTCGGCGTCGCTGCCGAGCAGCTGGCGCCACATCGCGAACATCGGCGCGATCTGCGGTTCCCAGTAGGGGCGGCCCTCCTGCGACGCGAGCATGCTGCCGACGTTGGTCGGGGAGAACTGCGCGTTCCACCCGGCCGGGCCGACGGCCTCGACGGTCAGGTGCGCGGCGGGCGGCGCCGTGGCGGCGGTGGTCGGGTCCTGCGCAGGCAGCGAGAGGGTCAGGGAGACGGTGAGCAGCGCGGCGGCTGCGGCGGGGCCGACTTGCATGACGCGCACTGTAGCCGCCCGAGGGTCGCGGTCCGTTGGCGGATGGGCATGATGCCCGGCCGATGGCCGAACCGTTCAAGAACCTGATCGGGCCCGAACTGATCCGCGTCACGGCGCGGCATCTGGCCCGTGTGTACCGACCGTTCCCCGAGCGGCGCTTCGTCACGAAGGCGATCGCTGGCCTCGACGCGCTGGAGCTCAAGGCGCGCGTCGCGCACGTCGCCGCCGCGCTGGCCGACGCGCTGCCCCAGGACTTCGCCGCCGCTGCCGCCGTGCTCGAGGCGTCGCTGCGCCCGGCGCGGCTCGACGACGACCTGTCGGTGCACGAGCCGGCCGCCGACGGTCTCGCCGGCTGGGCGATCTGGCCGATGACCGAGTGGGTGGTGCTGCGCGGCATGGCGCACCCCGAACGCGCGCTCGCGGCGCTGCACGCGATGACGCAGCGCAACACCGCCGAGTACGCGATCCGGCCGTTCTTGATCGAGCACGAAGCGCTGACGATGCGCACGCTGCACGAATGGCTCGACGACCCGAGCCCGCACGTGCGGCGGCTGGTCAGCGAGGGTTCGCGGCCGCGGCTGCCGTGGGGCGTGCAGCTGACGCGGCTGGTCGCCGATCCGACGCCGACGCTGCCGCTGCTCGAGCGGCTGCAGGACGACGCGAGCGAGTACGTGCGCCGCAGCGTCGCCAACCACCTCAACGACATCGCCAAGGACCACCCGCACGTCGTCGTCGCGTGGGTCGAGCGCTTCCTGCCAGGCGCGGGTCGCGAACGCACGCGCTTGTTGCGCCACGCCAGCCGCACGCTGATCAAGCGCGCCGACCGCGCGGCGCTGGCTGCGTGGGGGCTGGCGAAGCCGCTGCGCGGCGTGGCGACGCTGCGCGTGACGCCGAAGCGCGCGTCGGTCGGCGGCGACGTGCGCCTCGTCGTCGAGCTGCGTTCGACGGCGAAGCAGCCGCAGCCGCTGGTCGTCGACTACGTCGTGCACCACCCCAAGGCCGACGGTCGCGCGCGGCCCAAGACGTGGAAGGGCTGGAAGCTGACGCTGGCGCCCGGCGAGACGCATCAGCTCGAGAAACGCCACTCGCTGCGGCCGGTGACGACGCGCCGCGACCATCCCGGGCGGCACGACGTGGAGTTGCTGGTGAACGGCGCGGTGGTGGCGCGGGCGGCGTTCGATCTTCGTGCGTGACCCGAGCCCGGCGTCGCTATCGTCACCACGATGCTGCGCCTTGCTCTCGTCCCGATCCTGGTCGCGCTGTCGTCCGTGCCGTCGCTGCTCGCCCAGGAAGGGCCGCCGCCCCGTCGCTCCGAGTGGAAGCCGACCCTCGACCTGCCGGCCGACCTCTGGCACGACGTCACCGCGGCGACGATCGGCGCCACCGCCGAGTGGACCAACAAGGTCGAGCTCGCCGACGTCGACGGGGACGGGCGCGTCGACGTGATCCTCGCCAACGGCGGCGACTACCAGGCGCCGGGCACGGCGGTACCGACGCGCGTCTTCAAGAACGTGGCCGACGGTCGCTGGCCGGAGATCACCCAGCAGGTGTTCGGCGACTTCGTCGGCTTCGTGCGCGTCGTCAAGGTGCGCGACGTCGACGGCGACGGGCACGTCGACATCTTCGTCGGCGCGACGTTCCAGACGCAGAGCCGGCTCTACCGCGGGCTCGGCAACGGCCGCTTCGAGGACGCGACGCAGCGCTGGCTGCCGCAGATGCCGCTTTCGGTCGGCGACGCCGAGTTCGGCGACGTGGACTTCGACGGTGACCTCGACCTGGTGCTGGCCGACTGGGGGCCGGGTTCGCCGATGAAGAACGACGGCGCGCGCCCGCGGCTGTGGCGCAACGACGGTGACCGCTTCGTCGACTGCGTCGACGACGAGATCCCGGCCATCGCGGTGCGCTTCTGCTGGGAGCTCGAGCTGGTCGACGTCGACAACGACCTCGACCTCGACCTGCTGCTGAGCAGCAAGCGCTCGCCGGGTTCGTTCCTGCTCGAGAACGACGGCCGCGGCACCTTCGCCGACGTCAGCGCGGCGCGGCTGCCGCAGTTCACCAACAACTACGAGTTCGAGGCGATGGACGTCGACGGCGACGGCTGGCTCGACCTGGTGACGATCAACGACGGCGTCGGCGCGCGGCGCTTCACCGAGCACCTGCTGTGCAACGACGGCCAGGGCGGCTTCTACGACGCGACCGCGCAGCGCTGGCCGGTCGTCGACAACCCGGCCGCCGACGACAACATGATCGCGTTCCTCGACTACGACTCGGACGGCGACGCGGACTTCCTGATCGCGTCGCTCGACGGCGTCGACCGGCTGCTGGTCAACGACGGCCGCGGGAACTTCCGCGCCGGCGGGCCGGTGTTCGACGGCGAGCCCACGAGAGCGACGCTGGGCATCGCGTTGGCCGACCTCGACGGCGACCATCGCCTCGACTGCGTGCACGCCGAAGGCGAGGTGAAGGACGCCGAGGCGGACCGCGTGTTCTTCGGCAAGGCGCTGGCGAAGGACACCGCCGCGCCGTGCATCGGCCAGCTCGACGCGCGCGCGGTCGGCGGCAGCGTGCTGCTCCGGGTGCGCGTGCACGACCGCAAGAGCCCGTGCATGCCGCACGACTGGCAGCGCGTCGAGCTGGTGGTCGGCCAGCAGGACGACCGCAGCGCGCAGCGGGTGCCGATGAAGTGGTACGGCGAGTACCTGTGGTGGACGGCGCTGTCGCTGAAGGCCGGCGACGAGCTCACGCTGTCGGTCGAGGCCGTCGACGCGGCGGGCAACGTCGCGCGTTCGCCGCAGGGCTCGGTGCGCGGCCGCTGACCGTCAACCGGCGGCGTCGGCGTCGCGGCGCGGTGGCGCGGGCAGCACGCGCAGGGCTTCGCCCCACTGCTCGAGCGCGACGCGGCCCTTCGGCGTCAGGCCGTAGTGGCCGACCGCCGCCCGCTCGAACCAGCCGTAGTGGTTGTCGCGCACGATCGCCCCGGCGCGCGTGACCGCCGTGCGCGCGCGCAGCTCGCTGAGCTTGAGCACACCCGAGCTGCCGAGTTCCCGCGCGCAGCGCAGCGCGTCCTGGCGATACGACGTCAGCCGCTGCTTCGGCGCCGAGCCGCCGGTCTCCGGGTCGCCGACGCGTTCGGCGAACTCCTTGAGCAGGCGCGCGCGCCGCGGCTTGTCGACGCGCGGCCGGTACGGCGCCGGGTCGAGCACGGCCGTCACGACGTCGCGCGCCGACACCGTCAGCAGGCCGAGGCCGAGGCGACGCATCAGCGCGAGGACCTGCTTCTGGTGCGAGCGGAACGTCGCGCTGTGCTTCTCGCCGATGCGGAAGGCGAGGTAGACGGTGTCGGACAGCTTCAGGCGGTCGACGGCCTGCAGCAGCAGCGTCAGGTTCAGCTGCAGCTTCAGCTCGACGACGACCGGCGGCTCGTCGGCGCGCACCGCGACGATGTCGCACGCGCCGACCTCGCCCTTGACGGTGTAGCCCTGCTGCTCCAGGAACCGCTTGATCGGGTCGTAGAGGTCGGCCTCGCTCATGCGACCGGGGATCCTGCCGCTGCGGCGCGACGGGAGCGAGCGTCAAATCGGCACGGGCCGCCCATCGGGCGGGGGCGGCCGTCGGCCCCGCGCCACGGTCGAGCCCCGTCAGGACTCCAGGCGCGCCGCCGGTCAGTTCGCGACGTGCACTTCGATCGCGTTGCTCCAGTAGAACGCCCCGGTGAAGTCGAAGCCGGCGTGCTGCACGAAGAACGTCGCGTCGTGGTACCCCGCTGGGATCGCGACGGGGAAGAACAGGCTCGGCGCGGCGCCGCCGGTCGTGAAGTCGAGCCGCGTGTTGTCGACGCTGATGTAGAGCGCGCAGCCCTCGGTGCCGAGCAGCGGGTCGAGGTCGATCGGCAGCGGTGCGCCTTGGTGGTCCGTCTTGCTGGTGCCGACCAGCAGCGCGCCGCCGATGCCGACCAGCGCCCCGGTGGACGGGTAGCCGGTCGACCGCGTGGTCAGCACGCTGCCCGGGCGCAGCGAGCCGCTGCCGTTCAACGCGACGCCGTAGCAGCCGGTGCCCACCGTGCGCACCATGCCGGTCGGCTCGCAGCCCTGCAGGTAGACGTCGCCGCTGGCGTAGAGCGTGCGGAAGCCGGTCTGCACGTCGATCGTGAAGAAGTCGTAGCCGCCGCCGATCAGCGCGCCGTCCGAGCGTTCGGCCAGCCACTGCACCTCGTCGGAGCCGCCGCCCGGCCCGACGTCGGTGAACGCCCCGGTCAGCGGGTCGATGGTGCCGAGTCCGGCGCCGATGCTCCACGCGTAGAGCGTGCCCTGGTGCATCGTCAGGCCCTGGATGTCCTGGCCGGTCGAGCCGACGAAGGTGCGCACGCCGGTGGCGAGGTCGATGCGCGTCAGGAAGTTGCTGCCGGGCACGAACTCGATCGCCAGCAGCTTGCCGTTGCCCTCGTAGGCGAGCGCGCGGGTGTCCACAGCCGGCGCGACGACCTCGATGGCGAGCGAGTCGGGCGAGATCCGGGTCAGGAAGTACTGCGGGATGCCGAGCAGCGTGCGGCTGACGGTCCACAGGTCGCCGGCGTCGTCGCGCGCCAGGCTCTGGTGGCCGAACAGGCCGGCGCCGAGCAGTTCTGACTGGCCGGTGAACGAGTCGACGGCGTAGAGGCTGCCCGACAAGGTCAGGCCGATCATGTCCTGGGCGGGGGCCGCGGCGACGGTCAGGGCGAGCGCGGCGGCAGCGGCGAGGGTGTGGGTTGGGGTGCGCATGAGGAGCTCTCCAGAGGGACCGGGCGCATAGCCCTGCGGCCGGGCGGCGTAACCGCGACCGGGCACCGGCGCTGCGTTATCGTGCCGGCAATGGTGCACTCCAAGGCCGCGACCGTCGCCCAGTATCTCGCCGAACTGCCGCACGACCGCCGCGAGGCGCTCGAGGCGATGCGCGAGGTCATCCTCGCCAACGTCGACGGGGACATCGAGGAGGGCATGGCCTACGGCATGATCACCTACAGCGTGCCGCACCGCGTGTTCCCCGCGGGCTACCACTGCGACCCGCGCCAGGCGCTGCCCTACGCGATGCTGGCGTCGCAGAAGAACCACATGGCCATCTACATGATGGGCCTCTACATCGACGTGGACGACGGCCGGTGGTTCGAGAAGGCGTGGAAGGCTGCCGGCAAGAGGCTCGACATCGGCAAGTCGTGCGTGCGCTTCAAGCGCCTCGACGACGTGCCGTTGGAGGTGCTGGCCGAGGCGCTGCGGCGCATGCCGTCGCGCCGCTACGTCGCCGCCTACGAGGCCATCCTCGCCGGCCGGGGCAAGGGGCGGAGCGCGGGCGCTTCCGCGGCCAGGAAGTCGCCGAAGAAGACGCCCGGGAAGGCGGCGAAGAAGGCGGGGCCGCCGGCATCGGCCAGCGCCATGCCCCGCAAGACCGCCAAGAAGTAGCGCGTCAGTTGCCGATCCAGAGGCCCGTCGCCTGGGTGCCGCCGAAGGTGTCGCTCGCCGGATCGTAGTAGTCGTACTGGAAGTAGCCGGCCTGGCCGATCAGCGCGCCGTTTGCCGGGATGGGCACCGGCTCGCTGTGGAAGCCGTCGGCGAAGGCGTTGCCGTCGCAGACGTATCCGCAGCCGATGTACTCCGGCGCCACGTGCACGTCGAAGCCGTACATCGGCAGCGGCACGAGGCCCGGCGCAGCCACTGATCCCCACAGCATGCTGACCAGGCTGCCGCCCTGCACGTTGAGGATGTTGCAGGCGAAGTCCGGGTTGCCCGGCGTGGGGCGGCCGCCCTCGAAGCCGATGCGCGCCTGGCGCGTCGCCACGCCGCCGGTGGGCTCACCGATCTTCTCGAACCGCGCGTCGCCCGGCTGCAGCGGCGTGTCGTTGCGGAGCACCGCCGCGAACATCGTCGTCGCGGTGGTCGTGGCGCGGATGCCGCAGACCAGCAGATCCTGATCGCCGTCGCGACCCAGGTCCATGACCTTGAGGTAGTCGGGGTCGGCGTCGAGCGGCAGCAGGTGGCCGACCGTCGAGGCCGCCTGCGGGAAGGCGTGGTAGCCGTTCAGCGGGATGCTCTCGAAGGTGGCACCGGCGAGGTACGGCCCCATCGCGATCAGCAGCTCCGAATCGCCGTAGGTCGCGGCGCCGAGCGATGTCGACGGCGCCTGCGTGTAGCCGCGCAGCACCGCGACATCGAGGTGGGAGTCCCGGTTCCAGTCGCCGATGCGCAGCGAGCAGACATGAGCTCCGAGGCCGGTCGTCGCGGGCAGGTACAGCGTGCCCCAGTTGCCGGTGCCGACGTTGCCGGCGCCGTTCCCGGCGAACCAGTAGAGCGCGGCGCCCGACGAGGACGAGTCGAGCGACGTCTGCGCGATCAGGTAGTCGAGCTGGTCGTCGCCGTTGACGTCGACCAGCTCGAGCGCCGTCATGCGTCCCGGCCCGACCGGCTGCGCCTGACCGACCTGTGTCGGCGTGGCGCCGGCCAGCGAGAAGTGCAGGATGTCGTTGCCGAACGCCCCGATCGACCCGTTCTCGGTGAGCACGACCAGGTGGTCGAACACGCCGTCCGCGTCGAAGTCCGCGGCCTCCGCGTCGATCGCGGTGCCGGGCAGCATGATCCGATGCGGCACGAAGCCGCCGGCGCCGTCGCCTTCGTAGACGCAGACGAAGCCCGGCACGTTGTTGCCGCTCCATCGATCCAGCGGGCCGCCCGCCAGCAGCAGGTCGTTGTCGCCGTCGCCGTCGATGTCGAGCAGCTCGGCGACCGGGAACGAGTAGGCGACGAACGGCGGACTGATCGTGAACAGCGACGAGAAGTCGTCGAAGGTGACCAGCGGCATGAAGTGGCCGGCGCCCTGCACGGTCGCGCCGAGGTTGCGCAGGTAGTGGGCACAGCCGACGTTGCTGATCATCACGACGTCGTCGAGCAGGTCCCCGTCGATGCGACCGCAGACGATGGCGATCGGGTAGGGCAGCATGCCGTAGGACATCGGCGAGCCGAGCGCGGGGCCGGGGCGGTTGAGCGCGAGCGCGTTGCCGTCCTCGTCGAACGACGAGATCATCGTGCCGGTGAACAACCCTGGCACGATCAGGTCCGGACTGCCGTCGCGGTCGAAGTCGGCGATGCCGGCCGTGCCGTCGAAGTCGAAGATGCTGCAATCGGCCACCGCGACGAACGGGTGCGGGGATTGCGCGGGGACCGATCCAGCCGCGACGAGCGCGGTCATCAGGATCTGGGGGACCGGACCAGGGCGCCGGTGCGGCGCCCATTCGCGATGCTCAGCCATCTCAACTCCTTGGTCCCCGGCGGCGGTCTCGGACCTGCAACCAACGGGAGGGGCTTCCTGGGAGTGGCGCGGCCTCGGCGGTCACGCCATTCCTCTCTCCCTCCTTGCCTCTGGATCGTTGGTTCTCGACATGCCCTTTCTCCGTCGCCGTTCGGGGACGCGGTAGGTGATGTCTCGGCGTGCATTTCGGGCGCTGATGATTGGGGCTTTCCCCCGGTGCCGCGGCGAGGAGGCGCCGACGACTGCGGGGTTTCGCCACGCCACGCAGCGCATGGGGCTGAATCGAAAGTGGTTATCGAACCGGCTGCGAGACGCCGCGCGGCCCGCGCGGCTCGGCAGATTTCTTCACGGAAGCAACTGCGACCCGGCCATCGGCTAGCATCCGACGGCATCGGATGACCGTCAGGAGCAGCACATCGGCGTCGATCGCGCGGGCCTGGGTCGCGTTGACGTCGTTCGTCGCGATCCACCTCGACCCACCTCCTGCCCGGGCCCAACAGCCGTCCGTCGAAGAACGGGCAGCGTCGATCGCCGACGTCGGCGGGTGGCGACGAGTCGAGGTCGGCGAAGGCGTGTTCTTGCTGACGCGGCACTTCCCGTCGCTGTTCACCGGCCCCCAGAACGTCACGGCGTTGCGTGTGGACCTCCGTCACGCGGCCCGGTTCGACGTCGTCGCGCCGGGCTCGCTCACCCGCACCAGCGAGATGGCGGTTGGCGCCGGCGCCCTGGCGGCGATCAACGGCGGCTTCTACGACACCGGCACCGGCGACCCGCTCGGTCTGCTGCGCCTCGACGGCGTGCTGCGCAGCCCCGCGCGGGAAGGGCAGGCCGCGATCGGCTTCGACGCCGGCGGCTGGGCGCGGCTCGCCGACCGCCCCGCCGGCGACTGGCCCGAGGTGGTCGACGCGCTCGGCGCCGGGCCGCGACTGCTGCGCGACGGGGCGATCGTCGATCACGGCGAACGGCAGCGCGGCATCCGCCACCCACGTTCGGCGTTCGGTGTCTGCGCGGACGGCAGCCTGCTGCTGCTGACGATCGACGGGCGCACCGCCGAGTCGGTCGGTGTCAGCTTCGAAGAACTGGCGGCGCTGCTCGCCGCGCTCGGCTGTCGCGACGCGATCAACCTCGACGGCGGCGGCAGCTCGACCCTGTTCGTCGCGGGCTGCGGCGTGGTCAACCGGCCGTGCGACAACAAGCGCTTCGACGCCGACGGCGAACGCGCGGTCGCCGACGCGGTGCTGCTGTTCGCGCCGGCGGTGGTGGTGGTGGACGACGCCCAGCTCGACGTCGGCGGCGCCGGGTGGACCCGCCGTGCCGGGGTCGCGCGCGCCCACGATGGCGGCTTCGTCGAGCACGCGCCCGATCCGGCGCTGCGCCTCCGGTGCGCCGCCGACGTGCCGTTCGCCGGTCGCTACCGGGTGTTCGCGTGGAGCCCGGAGCTGCCTGCCGGCAGCTGGACCTTCGCCGCGGAGCTCGGCGCCGGCGTGGTGGTCGAGCGGACCTCGCGGCCGGCGGCGTGGGTGGTGCTGGGCGAGGTCGACTCCGCGCCGACGGAAGACGGCGGCAACCGGGTCGCGGTGGCGATGCGGTGCGCCGGCGCGCGGCCGCTCCGCGTCGACGCGCTGCGCTTCGTGCAGCGCTGACCGCGCGGCGATCGCGTAGCATGCGGTCGATGGCGAAGGCTCCGCGCATCCGTCCCCAATTCGAGCTGGCCCTGCCGCTCCTGCCGGAGCGCTTCTACGTCGCGCTCGAGCAGGCGTTGGCGCGGCCGGATGCCAATTGTCGCGGCCTGCGCTACGGCGACGGCGACGGCGGCGGCGTGATCCTGCGACGGCTCGAACGCGATCAGCACGTCTGGAGCCCGGCGCTCTACGTGCACGTCGAACGCGACGACGAAGGCGGTCACCGCGTGCACGGTCGCTTCTCGCCGAGCTCTCCGGTGTGGACCGCGTTCGTCGCCATCTACCTGGTGCTCGCCTGCGTCGGCATCGCCTGCGCCTGCTACGGCGGCGCGCAGCTGACGATGGACCACGCGCCGTGGGCGTTCGTCGGCGTGCCGATCGCGCTGCTGCTGGCCGGCTTCACCTACGGCGCGGCCTTCATCGGCCAGGGGCTCGGCGCCGACGACATGCACCAGCTGCGGTGCTTCGTCGAGCGGGTCGTCGTGTTCACGGCGATGGAACCGGCGTGAGCGGCGCGCGCGTGGAACGATTGCCGGCGCTCGAACGTGATGCGTGGCCTGGTGGCGGGCCGGCGCGGTCGTGATGGTGTCTGCAGCGGGGATTCGGGCAGAACGGCGGTGCGAACATCGGCAGCTCCTGCCGGCCCGACCGGGGCGCGGCTGGAACAGTGGCTCGACGACCTGCACTTCTGCTGGGTGATCGGCGAAAGCCGAGGATGTCCGCACACCCAAGCAGTCAGTTGACTGGTGCTCGCACTTGTGCGCGCCGCCCTTCGTGTTGCTGGTCGGGATGTCGATCGCCCGGTCGGCCCGCGGCTGGACCCGTTTCCTGTAGGCCGAGTCGGGGAGCGCTCCAGCCCGGCGGGACGGCAGCATGGCGGCGCCGACTCTGGTAAGGTCTCGCGGCCCCACGGTGGCAGCCCTGGGCGGCCACCCTCGTACTCCAGCAGGAACCATGCGCACGACCCACCTCCTCGCACTCGCTGCTCTCGCTTCTGGTCTCGCCGCCCAGTCCAACACCGTTCCCGGTCTCGACGGTCACCTCGAGATCCTCGACAACATCACCTACTGGGGCCGTCGCGGCGCCGCATACCCGGGCGGCCAGGTCGGCCTGTCGATGCGCAACACGATGTGCAACCCGGGCTCGGTCAGCATCCCGTGGTACGCGGCGATGCAGTCGGACCACCCGAAGTTCGGCTTCCTGATCACCCGCCTGGTGGGCGATCGCATGGAGCAGGTCAACGAGTGGAGCTACTGCAAGCACGCCTTCACGTCGGCCAGCACCAGCGGCGCCTGCGGCCCGTGCAACGGCATCGGCGGCACCAACATGGGCGTGACCTGCTCGGACACCTACAGCGCCGGCAACAACGCCAGCCAGTACTGGCTCGGCCCGCCCGAGGAGATCAACCCGTGGCTCGGCACCTGGAACCCGGTCGGCAGCTACTTCGACCAGGGTGACCCCGCGGTCGGCTCGCCGGCCAACATGGACGGCAACCGCAGCCTGACCAACGGTCAGG
Source organism: Planctomycetota bacterium (assembly GCA_020638735.1). GTDB lineage: Bacteria > Planctomycetota > UBA1135 > UBA1135 > UBA2386. The sequence goes on from JACKHZ010000010.1 coordinate 676,424, forward strand.
TCAGCGCCTTCGACGACGTCAAGAACCGCGTCACCGTGCTGGAGCAGGACCTGATCACGCCCGGCGCGACCTACTTCTACGCGATCCAGCTGATCCACGCCGGCGAGGCGGTGGACAATCGCTGGGACAACATCAAGTACCGCGGCTTCACGCCGACCTGGACCGGCTCGTCGTGGAACGTCGCCAACAGCGGCGTCGGCGAAACCTTCGGCTCGGTGCTCGAGGCGTGGCCGGGCGCGACCGTCAACTCCGGCGGCAACGGCAACGACGACGGCCGCTTCTTCGTCGGCTGCAAGGTGACGCCGCTCGGCGGCAACCTGTTCCACTACGAGTACGCGGTGCACAACGTCGACAACCACCGCGCCGGTGCGACGTTCCGCGTGCCGATCGACGCCTCGGCGACGGCGTCCAACTTCACGTTCCGCGACATCGACCAGGACCTGCTCAACGAGTGGACCATGGCCCGCGTCGGCAACGAGATCGTGTTCAGCGCGCCGGCGGGCAACCCGCTGGAATGGAACACCATCTACAACTTCGGCTTCGACGCCGACTACCCGCCCGGCAACAGCTACGTCACGCTGGACGAAGCGCGCATCGGTCCGGGCAACCTGAGCGTCGACGTCGTGGCCCTCGTGCCCGGCGGCTCGACGATCGCGACCTGGTCGACCTTCGGCGCCGGCTGCCAGGGCAGCGGCTACATCCCGCCGGTTCCGTGCCCGTCGCTGAACCCGGGCGGCGGCACGCTGCAGCCGCAGTACAGCCCCAACGAGTACACGTACCGCGTGTCGAACACCGGCGCGATGGACGTCAACGGGTTCGACATCTTCACCGCCTCGACCGGTGGTGTGGTCAACGTGCCGGCGCACATCTACCAGCTCTCGGGCTCGTTCTACCCGGCGCTGACCCCGGTGGCCTCGACCACCGTGACGATCGGCGCGACGCCGGGGTGGTACACGGCGACGTTTGCGAATCCGGTGCCGGTCAACGGCGTGTTCTGGATCGGCCTCGACACTTCCGCGCAGACCGCCAGCGTCAGCAGCGTCACCACGGGTTCGACGGCGATCGTCTGCACCCGGCCGGTCGGTGGCCCGACCTGGACGATCACCACGACGCGTGCGGCGTTCACGGTGGACTGCTCGCGGCCGCTGACCTACCTGGTGCCGCAGCTCGGCATCGCCGGTGAGCCGGCGCTCGGCACCTCGTACGACGTGACGCTCGCCGATGCGCTGCCCAACACGTTCGCTGCGTGCGTGTCGGGTTGGTCGGACAGCTCCTACCTCGGCGTGCCGCTGCCGGTGGCGCTGCCCGGCGCGCCGGCTTGCCAGATGCTCGTGTCGCTCGACTCGGTCGAAACCACGGTCGTCGACGCGAACGGCAACTCGAGCAAGACGATCCAGGTGCCGAACGCCCAGAGCCTGGTCGGCGTCGACGTCTACCATCAGTGGGCCGTTCTCGACCTCACCGCCAACGCGCTGGGTCTGGTGACGACGAACGGCGGTCACGGCACGTTCGGCAACTGATCGGCCCCGCGCTCCGCGCGGCGCCGATCAGGTCTTGCCTGGCGCCGCGCCGCGGGAAGCAGCAGCCGCGGGAGCTCGGGCACCTGACCCAGGCGCGGCGCGAGCCCGGCCCCGCGCTCCGCGAACCGAGCTCTATCGCAGCGCGTCGATGACGAACTCGGCGTGCACGCCATTGGCCGCCAGCTCGGCGGCGATCGCGTCCATCGCCGGCGCGCCCTGTGCGGCGAATCGTTCGCCGTGCATGCCGGTGGCGACGAACAGGCAGTCGTGCGCTTGCCGATTGGCGCCGGCGACGTCGGTGCCGATGCCGTCGCCGATGCACAGCACACGCGCCGGCTCGACCGCCCGGCCGAGCCGCGCCGCGATCTCGCGATGGGCGAGCGCGTAGATCGGCGCGAACGGCTTGCCCGCCATCACCACCCGGCCGCCGAGCGCCTGGTAGTCGCGGGCCAGCGCGCCGGCGCACCAGATCAGCTGCTCGCCGTAGCGGACCTGCACGTCGGGGTTGGCGCACAACAGCTCCAGGTCGCGGGCCCGCGCGCGCTGCAGCACCTCGGCGTAGGTCGCCGGCGTGTGTTCGAGCGCCTCGAGCCCCGACACGCCGAAGAAGTCCGCATCGTCGAGCGGGGCGCGCTCGAGGCCGAGGCCGTCCCACAGCACCGCGTCGCTGGCCGGACCGATCTTGAACAGCTTGCCGGGCGCGCGCCGTCGCAGCTCGTCGCGGATCGCGTCTCCCGACGTGACCACCTCGTCCCACGCGTCGCGCGGGAAGCCCAGGCGGTCCAGCTGGCCCGGCAGCGGGTCGCGGGGCTTCGGCGCGTTGGTCAGCAGCACCACGAGCAGGCCGCGGCGGCGCGCCCGCTGCAGCGCGGCCGCGGCGTCGGCGAAGACGCGCCGGCCGTTGTGGATCACCCCCCAGACGTCGCACAGGATCGCGTCGTAGCGATCGGTCAGCTCGTCGAGGCGGTCGATGGCGCGCATGGCGCCGCGCAGCGTGGAGGCGGCGCTGCGCAATCGCAAGCCCCAACGTCGCGGCAAACATTGCGCGATCGGGACGAGCGCCGCGCCCCGCGAGCTTCCGCGCGCAGCGAGTGCACGCGAAGCTCTGCTCGCGATGCGTTTGTTCCGGCTCGGTTCGCCATGTCTGCTCGCCTCGGTGCTCGCCGCCCAGCAGGATCCCGCGCCGGCACCTGCGGCGAGCCCCGCTCCGCTGCAGCAGGAGCCGCGGCGAGTGGTCGTGACGGCGTCGGGTCTCCGCGAAGACGAACTGGACACGCCGTACACCTTCCAGCGGCTCGACAACCGCGACATCACCGACCGCGGCTATCGCACGCTGCCGGAAGCGCTGGCGCAGGTGCCGGGCGTGATGGTGCAGAAGACCACCCACGGCCATGGGTCGCCGTACATCCGCGGCTTCACCGGTCGCTACAACCTGCTGCTGATCGACGGCGTGCGGCTGCCGAGCGCGATCTTCCGCAACGGCTCGGTGCAGTACTGGAACACCGTCGACGCGTTCATGCTCGACCACCTCGAGGTGGTGAAGAGCCAGGGCTCGGTGCTGTTCGGCTCGGACGCGGTCGGCGGCACCGTCAACCTCGTCAGCAAGTCTTCGGCCTTCCGCGAGCGCGAGTCCGGCCGCGCGTTCTGGCACGGTGCGGCGCTGTACCGCTTCGACAGCAACGGTGGCTCGCACACCGGCCGGCTCGAGAGCGAGGTCGGCGAAGGCGGCCGGTGGGGGCTGCACCTCGGCGTGACCTATCGCGACTTCGGCGACGTGCGCGATCGCGTGCTGCACGAGATGGAACACACCGGCTACGACGAGTTCGACTACGACGGTCGCTTCGACCTGGCGCTGGGTGACGACGCGACCCTGACGATCGCGCACCAACGCGTGCAGCAGGACGGCGTCTGGCGGACGCACAACACGGTGTTCTTCGAGTCGTGGCAGGGCACGTCGCAGCCCAACCCGGACCTGACGCGCATCTACGACCAGGACCGCGACCTGACCTACCTGAAGGTCTCGGCGGCGGATCGCGGCGGCGTCGTCGATGCCTTTCGTCTGACCTTCTCGTACCAGAACCAGCGAGAGGACTTCGAGCGCTCGCGGCTGCGTTCGGGCAACACCGAGCTGTCCCTCGACCGCACGACGGTGGCGACCGCCGGCGTCGCACTGGCGATGGAGAGCGCGCTCGGCGACGCCCGGCTGGTGTACGGCCTCGACTACTACCGCGACGACGTCGACTCGCGGCGCAACGTGCAGACCTTCGACCCGTCGGGCAACCTGCTGAGCAGCACGCTCGCGGTGCAGGGCCCGTACGGCGACGACGCCTTCCTCGACCTCGCCGGCGCCTACGCGCAGCTGCGCCAGCCGCTGGGGGACGCCGTCGAGCTGACGATGGGGGCGCGCTACACCTACGCGGCGGCGAGCATCGGCAGGCTCGACGACGGCAACGGCAACCCGGTCAGCGCGGACAAGCACTGGGACAACCTGTCGGGCAACCTGCGCGCCAACGTCCGGGTCACCGAGGAGCTGCACCTGTACGGCGGTGTGTCGCAGGCCTTCCGCGCGCCCAACGTCGACGACCTCAGCTCGCTCAAGCCGTCGCGCACCGGCGTCGTCTCACGCGGCTCGCTCGACCTCGATCCGGAGCGTTTCGTCACCTGGGAGCTCGGCGGCCGCTTCCTGGCCGGTGGTACGACGGTGCAGGCCGCGGCCTACTACACGGACGTCACCGACCTGATCACCGAGAAGCCGGTCGGCGTCGACCCGGGGGACAACTCGCTGATCACCGCGACGACCAACGGCGCCGACGGCTACCTGTGGGGCGGCGAAGTGCAGGTGACCCGGCGGCTGTGGCGACGATGGCAGGCGGCGGCGTTCGCGGCCTACGTGGACGGCGAGGCCGACACCTTCCCGAGCAACAGCGCCGTCGCCGTGCGTGAGCCGATCTCACGATTGATGCCGTTGACCGGCTGGTTGTCGCTGCGCTGGACCGACGCGGACGAACGGCTCTGGATCGAAGGGCGCGTGGTCGCCGCCGGCCACGCCGGCCGCCTCAACTCCGGCGACCGCGCCGACACCTCGCGCTTCCCGCCCGGCGGAACACCGAGCTACGTGGTGGCGTTCGTCAGCGCCGGCCTGCGCGTCGACGACCACACCGAACTCGGCCTGACCATCGAGAACGTCACCGACAGCAGCTACCGCGTGCACGGCTCCGGCGTCAACCAGCCGGGCTGCAACGCGATCGTCGGCGGGCGCTTCTCCTGGTGAGAGATCGATCCGCGGGCTTTGAACCGGCCGCGGCTTCGCTACGTTTTCCGGCCGCGAGCCCCTCGCCTCCCGAAGACTCCTCCCGCTCGATGTCGATGATCCGATCGCGGCGACCGCTGGTCGCCGCCGCGTCGTTTTTCGTCCCCGTTGCCCTGACCGCCCAGGCGCCGTCGTCGACGGCTGCACCGCCCGCGAATGCGGAGCCCGCCGCCGAGGCGCAGGAGCCGGACCGCAAGGACCAGCCGAAGAACCGCGTCGTGGTGACGGCGTCGGGCTTCCGTGAGGACGCGCTCGACACTCCGTACACCTTCCAGCAGCTCGACAACCGCGACATCACCGACCGCGGCTACCGCACGCTGCCTGAGGCGCTGGCGCAGGTGCCGGGAGTGATGGTGCAGAAGACGGCGCACGGCCACGGCTCGCCGTTCATCCGCGGCTTCACCGGCCGGCAGAACCTGGTGCTGATCGACGGCGTGCGCTTCAACAACTCGATCTTCCGCGGCGGGCCGATCCAATACTGGAACACCATCGACGCGCTGGCGGTCGACCACCTCGAGGTGGTGAAGAGCCAGGGCTCGGTGCTGTTCGGGTCGGACGCGGTCGGCGGCACCGTCAGCCTGACGACCAAGTCGTCGCACTTCGACGAATACTCCGCGGGCCGCGGCTTCCAGCACGGCTCGGCGCTCTACCGCTTCGACAGCAACGGCGCGTCGCACACCGCCCGGCTCGAGGGCCAGGTCGGCGTCGGCGGCGAGTGGGGGCTGCACGTCGGCGTGACCTACCGCGACTTCGGCGACATCCACGACCGCGTGCTGCACACGATGCCGAAGACCGGCTACGACGAGTTCGACTACGACCTGCGGCTCGACGTGGCGCTCGGCGACGACACGACGCTGACGTTGGCCCACCAGCGCGTGCAGCAGGACGACATCTGGCGCACGCACCGCACGGTCTTCTTCGAGCCGTGGAACGGCACGTCGCTGAGCGGGCCGGACCTGGCGCGCGTCTACGACCAGGATCGCGACCTGAGCTACCTGAAGATCGCCGGCGGTGCGCTCGGCTTCGTCGACTCGTACCGGCTGACGTTCTCCTACCAGAACTTCCGCGAGGACTTCTCGCGCATCCGCAACCGCACCGTCAGCGGCACGCCGGTGCGCGACGAGCAGAGCGACGTCACCAAGGTCGCGACGGCCGGTGTGGCGCTGGCGATGGAGAGCCACCTCGGCGACGCCAAGCTGGTCTACGGCTTCGACTACTACCGCGACGACGTCGACGCGAGCACGGTCGTCGACCGCTTCAACCAGGGCACCACCACGCTGATCTCGTCGACGCGCAGCCTGCAAGGGCCCGTCGGTGACGACGCGTTCTACGACCTGGCCGGCGTCTACGTGCAGGGTCGCCTGCCGGCCGGTGAGGCCGTCGAGTTCACCGCCGGCGCCCGCTACACCTACGCCCGCGCCGACATCGGTGTGCTCAGCGACGGCGGCACGCCGGAGACGGCGATCAGCGCCAAGAAGGAGTTCGACGACCTGACCTTCAACCTGCGCGGCAACGTGCGCCTGAACGAGAACTGGCACGCCTACGCCGGCGCGTCGCAGGCCTTCCGCGCGCCCAACATCGACGACCTCAGCGCGCTCAAGTCGTCGCGCACGGACCTGATCTCGACCGGTTCGCTCGACATCGAGCCCGAGGAATACCTGACCTACGAGCTCGGCACGCGCTACCTCGGCGGCGAGTGGTCGACGCAGGCGTCGGTGTTCTACACGCGCATCACCGACCAGATCACGTCGCGGCCGATCGGCACGGTCGGCAACGAGACGGTGACCACTTCGACCAACGGCTCCGACGGCTACGTCTGGGGCGGCGAGGTGCAGACGTGGTGGGACTTCGCGCGCGAGTGGCGCGCCGGCGGTTCGCTGGCCTACGTCGACGGCGAGGAGGACACGTTCCCGACCGCGAGCACCACGCCGGTGCGCCAGCCGCTGTCGCGCCTGATGCCGGTGACCGGCTGGCTGTCGCTGCGCTGGACCGGCGAACGCTCGGGGCTCTGGGTCGAGGGGCGCGTGATCGCCGCCGGCCACGCCGGCCGCCTCAACTCCGGCGACGCCGCCGACACCTCGCGCTTCCCGCCGGGCGGCACGCCGAGTTACGTCGTCGCGTTCCTGAGCTCGGGCTATCAGGTCACGCAGAACCTCGAGCTCAACGTGACGCTCGAGAACGTCACCAACACCAGCTACCGCACGCACGGCTCGGGCGTCAATCAGCCCGGCACCAACCTGATCGTCGGCGGGCGGGTCAGCTGGTGAGCGCGCGGGGCCGTTCGGCTACGCCGAACGTGTGACACCGACCCTCTCGGGATCGGCCCGGTGACGAAGACGCCCCGAGCTCGGCCGTTGGCGTCGCGATTCCGATCGCGGCGGCGTCTTCCGCCGACCTGCGATCGCCGGTGCGGATTCACTGGATCGTGATCTGCACCGCCTCCGTCAGTTGTGCATAGAAGTACGAGTCGACGAAGCACGTGCCGACGCCGACCATCAGGCCCTGCGCGTAGAAGGTGAAGCCGACGACGCTCGGCGAATTGGGGATGTCGAGGTGCATCGTCACCGGCATGACGATGTCTAGCGCCGGCACCAGCGTCTCCTGGCACAACTGCCACATCGACGACAGCTGGACGTCGACGCGCGTGGTGCCGGCGATGACGAACGGCCACGGCGCGAGGAAGGGGCTGATGTCGAGCGAGTGGCCCGGCTGCGGCGAGCCGGAGACGAACAGCGGCGCGGTGCCGGCGCCGAGCGGCGTGATCTGGGCGGTGACGGTGCCTGCGCACAGCAGGGCGCCGACGAGAGTGCATGCGAGCTTCATGGGGATCCTCCGCGGGTCTTCCGGGCCCGCGAACGACAAGGTCGCGATCTGCGTGAGCCTGCACTCCAGGCCGCGATGAAGAGATCGCGGTCCGCCGCGGATTCGGTTGGCGGTCGATCGGCGCGCCTTGCGCCTGGACTGGTGAACCCCGTCTGCACCGGTCCCCGAACCGAGCAACGACCGATGAACCATCACCTGCTGATCGTGGCGCTCTGCGCCTTCTCCTTCTCCGCCGCCGACCTGATCGCCCAGCAGCGCAAGGCCGAGGTGCGGCTCGTCAACGGCACCGTCGAGGCGCGCATCGTCGACCCGGCCGGCGTCGACGTCTACACGGTGTTCCAGGGCGTCGGCATCGGCGGCGCGGTCGAGAAGCCGGCGACGCTCGGCGGCTGCATCTCGCCGGTGTTCTTCACCATCGGCCCGCTGGTTGCGCACAACCACCAGCACACGATCGACTGGACCGACTGCACCGGCAACACGCACCACCGCTGGTCGGTGCCGGTGCCGGTCAGCAGCCAGTGGCTCTCCGGCTCGGCGATGGCGGTCAGCTCCACCTACGGCTTCGGCTGCGGCATGACCGCGCCGGTCGAATACGCGATCGACGCGGAGCCGGTGCTCGGCACGACCCGCACGCTGACGGCGAGCAGTCTGCCGACGACGTCGGTCGTCGCCGCCGCGTACCTCGCCACGGCGGCGGCGCCGGGATTCGGCTTCTCGCTGAGCGCGGTCGGCATCGACGCGCCGGAGTGCTATGTGTTCCTCGAGCCGGCGACGATGGTGCTGATGGGCGGTGCCGCACCCGTGGGCGGCGCCGCGCCCTTCTCCCTGGTCGTGCCGGCCGCGCCGGCGCTGCAGGGCGCGATCGTCTACTCGCAGGCGGTGGCGCTCGCCCCCGGCGAGAACTCCGCTGGTGTGGTCACCTCCAACGGCGTCAGCATGGTGCTCGCCTTCTGAACGACCACCCGGGCGAACTGCCCGCGTGTTACGGAGGGAGGCGGCCCGACTATCGGTGCCGCCCTCTTTCACGTGCCTCCGAGCCCGAGTTCGGAGTCTGCAATGTCGTCGATCCGCCCGCTGCTGGCGATCCCGTTCCTGGCCGGCATCGCCGCCGCCCAGGTCAATCCGTTCGTCTTCTACCCACAGGACCCCGAACGTCAGGTGCTGACCTGCACCTCGTTCGTCGGCCGCCCCGACGTGGCCAACGCCGGCGAAGCGCTGATGGAGGTCGACACGGACCACTTCCGCGGCGTCGGGGACGCCAACGGGCCGGTGTTCTTGTTCGGCGTCTACCACTGGATCGCCGACGAGAAGCTGTCGACGGTCGAGACCTACGACCTCGTCGTGCGCAGCGCGGCCGCCGCCGGACCCGGGCCGGACGCGACGCCGGCCGGCGAGCTGCTGCGCATCACCGGCCTCAGCACGCCGCCGTCGACCAACCCCGCCCGCGGCACGTGGATCGCCTACGACGGCTTCGGCCAGCAGGCGCCGTTCGTCGTGCTGAACGGCTTCGCGCCGCAGCTCGGCCGCTACTACGTCGGCGTCGGGCTGCCCGCCAATCCGCTGTGGCCGACGACCGACGGCCACTCGCTGTTCCGCGCCGACCTGCTCAACGCCGGCACCGGCGCCGTCGTCGGCGAGAACCACCGCGCCGGCGCGCCCGATCCGACCTGGGCGGTGCGGCCCAACGGCACGACCTTCTCGACGCCGTGGAGCTACGTGCTCGGGCCGTTCGTGACGTCGCCCAACCTGCACGTCGGCGGCATCGATCCGACCAGCAACCGGCTCGGCGGGCCCGGGGCCAACCTGAGCATGAACGGGCTGTTCCCCGACGTCAGCGGACAGCCGCGCTCGGACGGTCTGATGTTCCGCGTCACCGACAACCTCGCGCCGTTCGGGATCGCCTTGCTCGGCGCCGCGCACGGCTTCCAGCCGGCCTACTTCGAGTGGGCGCTGATGGGCACGCTGATCGGCCACTGCCACGTGCTGGAGCAGGGCGGCGTGATCACGCTGGGCGCGGCCGGCATGTGGAACGGCGTCACCGAGTTCTCGGTCGCGATGCCCGGAACCCTGTCACCGGCGTTGATGGGGCACGACGTCGCGTTCCAGGCGATCGTCTGGGACACCAACATCAACCTCGCCGAATGGACCAACGCCCAGGCGGTGCACCTGTGAAGTCATCCGCCGCGCCGATCCTGGTGGCCGCGGCCGCGGTGGCCGCGATGGCGCTGCTGCGTGGCGGGCGCGACGCGGGAGAAGCGCTCGCGCCGGTCGCGGACGCGTCGACGGAGTCGTCGGCCGGGGAAGGCGCGGCGCAGGAACCCGTTCGTCCGCCTGCGTCGGCGGGTGGCGCCGTCGTGCAGCGGGCGCCGAGCGACGCGGCGCCGCGCGGGCGCGCCGAGCAGATGCAGCTGCCCGACGGCACGTTCGTGCCCGCGTTGAACGGCGCCGTCGACGCCGCGCCGTTGAAGGACTTCTGGGGGCCGTTCCCGTGGAGTCCGATCGTCGGCGTCGAGCGCAGCGCCGCCGGGCTCGACTGGTACCGGCACGCGGACGGTTCGTATTCGACGACGCAGATGGTGTGGCGACCGGATCTCGGCCGCGAGGCGGCGATGACGCGCGTCGCGCATCCCGGGCCGGTCGACGTGCCGGCGGCGGGTGGCGCAGGCGCGGGCAGGTAGCGACGGCGGGGCGTGCGCGACGTGTGCGCGGCGTTCCGTGCCGAGCCGATACTCCGTCGGTATCCGACACACGGCATTGCCCACCGGTGCGCGGGCGCGTCCACTCGGTCGCTCATCCCGCGAGTCCTTCCTCATCGATGCCCGATCGTCCCTTGCAGCGCGACTACGCGCGCGACGAGCTCGAACGTCGCTTCGTGTTGCGGGCCCTGCCGCCCGCGGTCGAGGCTTCGGCGTTCTCGCGGTTGCGCGACCTGTTCGTCGCGGGTTCGCAGTTGCGGCTGCGCACCGTCGAAGCGCCCGACGGCAGCGTGCTGATCGTCAAGCTCGGCCAGAAGCGCGCCGCCCCCGACGCGCCGACGGATGTCCGCCGTCGCCGGCTGACGACGATCTACATGACGGAGGGCGAGGCGCGTGTGCTCTCCGGGCTGCCTGGGCGTCGGTCTTGCAAGCGCCGCTACCACCACGTCGAGCACGGCGTCACGTGGGCGATCGACGTCTGGGAGGCGCCGGCGTCGCGCGCGGGCCTGGTGATGGCCGAGGTCGAGTGTGACAGCCTGCAGCACCTGGCGGCGGTGCCGGTGCCCGAATGGGTCGAGCGCGAGGTCACGACCGATCCTGCCTTCTCGGCGTTCGAATTGGCGGAGTGAGGTCGCGGCCCGCTCGGCGGGGCGCGCGCAATCGCCGCGAAGCGTCGGTCCGGACCTGACACCGGAGCGCCGGCAGGGGTCTGTCGAATGCGTCCCCCGCTTCTGCCCTGGGGGCGATCGTCGCCCGGTCGCCCTGCCCCTCCCCAGCGAGCTCATCATGCGGATCCCCGGAACCGTTCTCTCCGTCGTCGTGTCCATGGCCCCGAGCGGTGTCGTCGCCGCCCAGCAGGAGCCGGCTGCCCTTCAGTCGAGGGTCTACGACGTTCGCGACCTCGTGCATCCCGAGAAGGTCTACCTGCCGGCGACGGTCGCGGAGGCGGCGTTCGAGTCGCCGGTCAGCGACGAGGCGTGGCCGGCGATCGAGCTCGGCGAACTGACCGAGGTCCTGCGCACGGCCACGTCGCGGACCTATTGGGAAGGCGAAGGCGTCGATCTGCGGCCGGAGGACACCGGTCTGCTGGTGCTGACCTGCGACGAGGAGATGCACGCGACGGCGCGGGACGTGCTTACCAAGCTGCGCCGCGTGCTGTTCGAGCCGGTGTCGGTCGAAGTGCACGAAGTTCCCGGCAGCGCGATCGCGGGGCACGCGGCGGTGCTGTCGGCCGCCGAGGCGGACGCGATGCTCGGCAAGGTCGGTCAACATCGGGTGCACGTCGGTCGCGCCGATCTGCGTAGGCCGCTGCTGCTGGAGTCGAAGCGCATCCAGAGCCGCGTCGCCGGCATGCAGGTGAGGGTCGCGCAGCAGGCCGCGGCGCCCGACCTGCACATGGCCACCGACGTCAACGGCGCGAGCTGGACGGTGCGCGTGGAGCGCACGGTCGGCGACGACCTGCTGGTCACGATCTCCGGCAGCGACCGCGCGCAGGAGAAGGGGCCGGTGTGCGAACTGCCGACCGGCGCCGAGCAGGGCGTCGCGACGCTCGAGCTGGCGGTGACGCGGATCGCGAGCGCCCACGCCGCCGCCTGGCTGCATCCCGGTCAGGCGCTGCTGGTCGGGGCGGACTCGCCGGGCGGCGTCGCGCTGTGCATCCGCCCGCGCGCCAACGCGAAGCCGACGCCGGGCCATCGGCTCGGCCAGGTGACGGCGTATCCGGTCGGCGCGATCGTGCGTGGGCCCCACGCGCCCGGCGCGCTGCGGGTGCCGTACGAGGACGGCACACTGTTCCCCGAGGTGGACGAGCAGATGCCGGCCGTGTTCGACGACGGACGCCTGATCGAATGGCTCGTGACCCAGGTCGCGCCGGACACGTGGGACGAGTCCCCCAACAGCATGAGCTACCTGGCCGGCCTGTTGTTCGTGAGCGCCGCCGACGACGTGCAGGAGCAGCTCGCCGAACACCTGCAGGAGCTGCAGCACGTCGATGCGCGCCAGTTCTCGCTCGAGGTCGCCTTCGGAGAGATCCCGGCCGGACAGGCCGTCGCCGCCGTCGCGGCGACGCCCGAGGGCGCCGCCCAACTCGCCGAGGTGTTGCCGCAGCGCGCCGTGACCACCGTGTCGGCGAGCCGGTTCGCACGCCTGAGCGCCACATGGCACACGCCCTACGTCGAGGACTACGACTGCGCGCTGGCTTCGGGATCCGGCGTCACGACGCCGGCGCTCGGGTCGTATGCGCGCGGCTTCCTGATGCAGGCCCGCGCCATGCCGATGGACCAGGGCATGCTGCAGCTGGATCTGCGGCTGGTGATGTTCGGGCACGACGCGGAACGCCAGCTGTTCGCGATGCGCGACCCGCGGTTCGCCAGCGTCGATCGCGTCGACGTCCGCCAGAACGAACTCAGCGGCAGCACTGCCGTCGCGCTCGGTGAATGGACGCTGCTGCGCATCGCGCCCGTCGAAGGTGGGGCGAGCAGCTGCGCGGTCGTCGCGCGGGTCAAGCCGACCGCACCGTGACGGGGCGCGCGGCGTCATCGCCGACGCTTCGCGTGCTGCTCGACGGGGTCACTCGTTCCAGTCGACCGTGACTTCGTCCTGTTCGTCGTAGCGCACGTGCGCCTTCTGGTGCGAACGGCGCGCCAGGTGCGCGCTGATGCGACGCGCCAGGTGCATGCCCGTCGTCGTGATCAGCAGTCCGTCGCCCTCCGGCTCGATGTCGATGATGCGTTCGAGCGGGTGTTCTTCGCGTTCTGCGGATTCGACGCTGCGGGCCATCTTCTCCAGCGTGAAGTCGTCGTCGAGCATGGACGCCGGCACGTGGATCGTGCCCGCCGGCCGCCGATCCCGGATGCGCCGACACGCCGGACACAGGCCGCCGTGTGTCTCGCCGGGCGGCGGTCCGCCCCAGCTCCAACGGCCGCCGTGCTGCACGATCCGGCAGTCGTCGCAGACCATCGTGCCGGTCTGCTTGTGATCGGTTTCGTAGGGGGAGTCGTGCTTGGGCGGCATGCCGTGCATGCGCCGTGGGCCCGATGGGCGGTGAGCGCCGGGTTGGGTTGTCATGGAGCACCTCCGTGCTGTGTGGATTACAACGCCGGGGGGCTGCGGGGGCTTCGCGGTGCAGTGCGTAGGGCGCGGGGGGGATCGTGGGGCGGCTGCGTCGGATGGCTGCGAAGGCCGCGCCGTGTCGGGTGCTCTTGCGGCAGGGTTGCACCGCGACGTTCTTCCAGCAACGCAGATGCCAGGTCGTCGGCGCGGGCCATCGTCCGCGGCTTCACGCGAGGTGACCGCCGCGCGTGCCGATAGCGACGTCATGGACCTCTCCGTCGGATCGCTCTTCACGATGCTGGTGGTCAGCAGCATCGGGCTCGGTCTCTACCTCTATGGCAAGAAGCAGGCGCGTGCGCCGCAGCTCGTGGCCGGGGTCGTGATGATGGGCTTTCCGTACTTCGTCACCGGTGCGCTGTGGATGAGCGGGATCGCGGTGGGGGTGTTGGTGGCGGTGTGGTTCGCGTGTCGGGCGGGGTTGTAGGGGCGCGCGCAACCGTGCCGGCGCGCGATGGTCGAGCCTTCGCCGGCTGTCTTCTCCGACCTTCTCCTGCAGGCCAACGTCGCGACACACCGAACGCCAGGCGAGACCTTCCCTTGACCGCTCGACGGTGACGGACTAGCCAGGGCGCCATGCGCGCCATGGTCGTTCGTGCTCCCAAGGAGCTCCCTCGTCTCGAAGAACGCCGGACGCCGGAGCCGGGGCCCGGTGAAGTCCGGATCAAGGTGCGGGCCTGTGGCGTCTGCTACAGCGACCACTTCGTCGTCGACGGCCTCTGGCCCGGCCTCGAGCTGCCGCGCGTTCCGGGACACGAGGTCGTCGGCACCGTCGACGCGCTCGGTGAAGGCGTCAGCGGCTTCGCCGTCGGCGACGCCGTCGGCGTCGGCTGGCATGGTGGACACGACGGCACCTGCCCGGCGTGCGTGCGCGGACGCTTCGTGCACTGCCAGACCGGGGCGATCACCGGCATCACCCGCGACGGCGGCTACGCCGACTACACCATCGCGCCCGTGACCGCGCTCGCCCGCGTGCCGGCCGGTATGGATCCCGTCGCCGCCGCGCCGCTGCTTTGCGCTGGTGTGACGACGTTCAATGCGCTGCGCAACGCCGACGCGCGCCCCGGTGACCTCGTCGCCGTGCAGGGTCTCGGCGGCCTCGGCCACCTCGGCGTGCAGTTCGCGAAGGCGATGGGGTTCCATACCGTCGCGATCTCGCGCGGTGGTGACAAGGCTGACTTCGCCAGGCAGCTCGGGGCGCATGACTACATCGACAGCGGAGATGCCGATGTGGCGCAGCGGCTGACCGACATGGGCGGCGCGCGCGTGATCCTGACCACCGCGCCGGATGCGCAGGCGATCTCGAGTGTCGTCGGTGGATTGGGGATCGACGGCACCTTGCTGGTGGTGGGGGCGCCGTTCGAGCCGCTGCAGATCGGCGCTGTGGATCTGATCTCGAGGAGCGCTGGCGTGCGTGGCTGGTCCTCGGGGGATGGCAGCGATTCGAGTGATGCGCTTGCGTTCGCGCATCGGGCGGGGGTGCGGTCGATGAACGAGGTGTTTGCGTTGGGGGATGCGGGGAAGGCGTATGAGCGGATGGTGAGTGGGAAGGCGCGGTTTCGGGTGGTGTTGGATACGGAGGCGTAGGGCGGGGGCTGGGCGGCCGGCCCTTTGTCTACGGAGGTATGGGGAAGCGCTCTCTACCGGTGACGCGCGACCGGCAAATCCATACGTTCTGCGGCATGCGAGGGACGGCGCGCGTGGCATGAGCGACCGGGATCGGGAAGAAGATGCGTCTCCCTGGGGCTGGCCGCACTCGCAGCCGCTGATCCACGGGGACGACGATCCCTTGCTGCCGCACCTCGCGGCGTGCTTCCCGCGCGCGCGGGCTGTGTCGGTAGCCGTGGCGTTCGTGCTCGACCGCGGCGTCGATCTGATCCGGCCCTACCTGGCCGATCTGCTCGCCGCCGGCGGGCGCCTGCGCTTGCTGACCGGCGACTACTTCGACGTCTCGGAACCACGTGGGCTGGAGCGTCTGCTGGACCTTGCCGACGGCGACCTGGCCCTGGAGAGTCGGCTCGAGCTGCGCATGTTCGAGACCAAGGGGCAGCGCGCTTTTCACCCCAAGGCCTACGTATTCGAGCGCACTGGCGAAGCGGTGGCGTTCGTCGGGTCCTCGAACATGTCGCGTTCGGCGCTGGTCGGCAACGGGGTCGAGTGGAACTACCGCATCGTGCGCAGCAGTGATGCCGAGGGCTTCGCTGCAGTCACGCGCTCTTTCGAGCAGTTGTTCGGCCATCCGAGCACGGTGCCGCTGACCGCCGAGTGGATCCGCGCCTACCGCCAACGCCGTCGCGTCGATCCGCGCCGGCCGATGATCGAGGTCGCGCCCGAGGAGTTGCCACCGGCCCAACCGCATCCGCTCCAGCGCGAGGCGCTGGCGGCGCTGCGCCGCTCGCGCGAACGCGGCAACCGCGCCGGACTCGTCGTGCTCGCCACCGGTCTCGGCAAGACGTGGTTGTCGGCGTTCGACTCGATGGCGTTCGCCGAGGAGCGTGGTCACGACAGCGAGTCCCAGCGGCTGCTGTTCGTGGCGCACCGCGAGGAGATCCTCGACCAGGCGCTCGCCACCTATCGCCGGGTCCGGCCGGGCTGCGCGATAGGCAAGTTCACCGGCAGCGACAAGGACGCGGGCGCGACGGTGCTGTTCGCCTCGATCCAGACGCTGAGCAGGCCTCATCACCTCGAACGGTTCGCGCCCGATCACTTCGAATACATCGTCGTCGACGAGTTCCACCACGCGGCGGCCGACACCTACCGGCGGTTGATCGAGTACTTCCGGCCCGGCTTCCTGCTCGGTTTGACGGCGACGCCCGAGCGCACCGACGGCGGCGACCTGCTGGCGCTCTGCGGTCACAACCTGGCGTTCCGCTGCGATCTCGGGGAAGGGGTCAAGGCGGGGCAACTCAGTCCGTTCCACTACTTCGGCGTGCCGGACGACGTTGACTACGCGACGGTGCCGTGGAGTCGGCAATCCGGCCGGTTCGACGAGATGGAGCTGACGCGGGCGCTGGCCACCGAGCGGCGGGCGGGCAATGCGCTCGAGCAGTGGCGGCAACGTGGCGGAGCGCGCGGCCTCGGCTTCTGCTGCTCGCAGCATCACGCGGACTACATGGCTGCGTTCTTTCGGCAACGCGGTGTACGGGCCGTAGCCGTGCACGCGGGGTCGACGTCGGCGCCGCGCGCCAACTCGTTGGAAGACCTGCGTGCTGGTCGGTTGGAGGTGATCTTCTGCGTCGACATGTTCAACGAAGGTGTCGACGTGCCGGTCATCGACACGGTGATGATGCTGCGACCGACGGAGTCGCGCATCGTGTGGTTGCAGCAGTTCGGTCGCGGTCTGCGCCGCGTCGAGGGCAAGGTGCTGCGCGTGATCGACTACATCGGCAACCACCGGGTGTTCTTGACCAAGGTGCAGGCGCTGCTGTCGTCGGTGCTCGGATCGGGGGAGAGCCACCACGAGCTTCGCGAACGGATCACCGCGCTGCGCAGCGGCAGGGCTGCGCTGCCAGATGGGTGCGAGATCACCTACGAGCTGGAGGTCGTCGAGGTGTTGCAGGCGCTGCTGCGGCCGACGACCGGCGAGGAGTTGCTGCGCGAGACCTACGAGGAGTTCCGGCTGCAGCACGGCCGCCGGCCGACCGCGCGTGAGATGTTCATGAGCGGCGGGCTGCAGCGGGAGACGTTGCGGCGCGGGTTTGGCTCGTGGTTCGGCCTGGTCGGGCAGATGGGTGACCTCGACGCGCGGCAGGCTGAGGCCCTGCAGCAGCACGCGGCGTTTCTGGGTGAAGTGGAGCAGGCGCGCATGGAGCGCAGCTACAAGATGCTGGTGCTCGAAGCGATGCTCGAGGAGGGCGCGCTACCCGGCGTGATCCGGGTCGAAGTGCTCGCCGAACGACTGCAGCGGATCGCCGAGCGTTCGCCGTTCTTACGGCAGGAGCTGGCGACGACGATGGGTGAGTCGGCTGGATCGCTCGAGGCGATGCTGCGCAGCAACCCGCTGCGCGCATGGGCGGGCACGAAGCGCGGGGCTGGGTCGGACTTCTTCGAGTTGGATGGTGACCGATTTGCCACGAAGTTCGGCCGGGAGAGCGCGGCGGTGGAGCAGTTGCCGGTGTTGACGCGCGAGCTGGTGGAGTGGCGGTTGGCGGAATACCTGGATCGTGCCGAGATCGTGGTGCCTCCGGAGCCGTTTGTCGGCGGCGAGAAGGGACTGCACGTCGGTGCGAGTCTGATGCGTGAGCAGATCCCGCCGTTGCTCGGTAGCACGTTTAGCCGGAGCACGTGGCAGCAGGGGATCGTGGTAGTGCCGAGCGGTCTGGCGCTGCTGGTCACGCTCGACAAGCAGGGCCGCGTTGAGCAGCAGAAATACGAGGACCGCTTCCTGTCACGCGATCGGTTTCAGTGGCAGAGCCAGAACCAGACGACGCAGAAGGGCAAGCATGGCCAGTTGATCCAGAACCACGTGGCCCTGGGGAAGCAGGTGCACCTGTTCGTGCGCAAGCGCGGCAAGCGGGCCAACTCGACCGCGGCGCCGTTCTTGTACTGCGGGGAGGTCGTGTTCGAGCGCTGGGAGGGGGAGCGGCCGATCACGGTTTGGTGGCGCCTGAAGGTGCCGCTGGCGGAGGATCTGGCGGCGGTACTGGGTGGCGCTGGCGTCGCGTGAAGAATGGAGCGGGTGATCGGGATCGAACCGACGACATTCAGCTTGGGAACTGCGATCTACGGGACACTCCAAAAGTGTGCCGTGCCGGCCGTCACTGCCGATGGCCAACGGTCTTTCATCGGTGAATCGCGGCGAATCGCCTCGATGGCGAGATGCTCTTCTGGCCCTGTAGTAGACATTCGCAAATGGGGATCTGCGAGCGGGCTAGAGGCGGCGTAGTGCGCTGGAACGAAAGATGAGTTTTGACCGAGGTTGGCGGCCGACGCATCAAAAACAGGTGGCTTTTGATCGGTTCGTGAGCATGCTTCGGGGACTGTGGTGAACAGCCTCGGGCGATGGGTCGAGATCGCAGGCGGTGGTCGCGCGTTCGTGCCATCGCCGCTGCCTCGTGGCATCGCCCTCTCGCCGGATCTGATCCGCAAGATCGGCGATGCGCGCACCCTACTCGGCAGGCTCGCGGAGGGGTTGCGGGCGCTGCCACGCCCGGAGTTGTTGCTGCGCCCGTTCGAGACCCGCGAGGCGGTTCTGTCGAGTCGGATCGAGGGCACACGCACGACTCTCGAACAGGCCCTCGTCCAAGAGGCGACGACCGACGAGGCCGAACTGGTCGACGACGACCGCGAGGTCCGCAACTACGGCAACGCGCTGCGCGCCGGCGTGCACTCCCTGGCCTCCGGTCGCCCCTTGAGCGTCTACCTGCTCAAGGACCTGCATCGAGAGTTGCTGCGCGGGACCCGCGGGCAAGAGAAGCGGCCCGGGGAGTTCCGCGAGCACCAGGTGTGGATCGGGCCGCCGAGCAGCAAAGGCGAGGTGCGGAACGCGCGGTTCGTGCCGCCGCCGCCGCTCGAAATCGATCCGTGCCTCCAGGACCTCGACAGCTACCTCGGGGAGCGTGCACCGGACGAGGGGCTCGTCCGGATCGCTCTGGCGCACTACCAGCTCGAGACGATCCATCCGTTCCTCGACGGCAACGGCCGCATCGGCCGCCTGTTGCTCGGTCTGCAGCTCGTCTGGGAAGGCGTGCTCGATCGCACCTGTCTGTTCGTTTCGCCGGTGCTCGAGCGTCGGCGACAGCAGTATTACGACGAGCTGCTGCGCGTGAGCGTGGACGGCACGTTCGTCGGGTGGCTGGCCTTCTTCCTCGACGTCGTCATCGAGAGTGCACGCGAGACGCTCGATCGCCTGCACCGGCTGCGGGCGTTGCACGACGAGTTCGCCATGCGTCTCCGGCGGCTACAGAGCCAGAAGCCCGCGCAGCTCGTGCAGGCGTTGTTCGGTCTGCCCTACCTGACCGTCCCGCTGGCCAAGACCGTTCTCGGTGTCGAGTCCGCGACGGCGCAGCAGTCGATCACCAAGCTGGCGAAGGTGGGGATCCTCGAACTCCTGTCGGAGCGCCCCAAGCTGGGCCGGGGGCGGCCGCCGAAGCTGTATCGGTGTCCGGCGATCCTCGACATCATCCGGGAATGAGCGGTGATCGCTGCGGCGTTCGTCATGGCGGCGAAGGGAGCGCGTCTGCCCTGCTACTTCTGAAGCCACTTCCACCGTGGCAGGTGCTCACGCGCAAACTCCTTCAGCAGCTTGCCTGCACTGGCCCCCGTGCCCGGCACGACCCTCTGTCGCAGGGGCGCCAAGGCACGGAGGGGATCGTCGGCAAGCGCCACCGGCGCGTCGGGTATCCACTCCATCAGCTCACTGACCTTCTCGCGCTCGGCACGGTACAAGCCGAGTAGCGCGCCTTGGCAGTGAACGAGGGCGGCAGCGCTCAGTCCCATCCTGGCCAGGCGACGCACGGACTCGACGAATGGCTGGATCGTCTCCGTGACGACGTCCCAGGCGGTTTCCGTTTCGTCCCTGTAGCCGAGCGGATCGCCTGGATCATTCCTGCCCAGGTCGAACATGGTGAGTGCGGCGAGCGCCTGGACGACCTGATCCGCGATCGCCTCGGGAGAAACTGAGGCCGTGAGATCGCGCACGATCTGCTCGACATCGGGGACGAGCTCGGGATGGCGCTCGACGAGAACGAGCAACGTGGCCAAGCCATGCTCGGCAGAGAGGTGCTCCAGGATCTTCGAACGCTCGGCTGCGGGGCGAGGTCGGCCGGTCTTCGTCAGGCTGCTCTGGCCGCCTTTGGGTGCAGTCTCATTGGTCTTGGCCTTTCGCGTCATGCAGGTGCCTCGGCTGTGAGGGTTATCTCGGGGATCACGACCTGCCACGTCTCGCGGCGAAGCCCAGCTTGGTAGTCGGCATCTTCGTCGGAACGCCCGCGGACCACGATCGCAGCGACTCGCGTGGCCCGAACCCTCGGCAAGAGTTGCCTCCACCTTGGCACGGCCGCCCTGGCCAGTGCCCCGACCCGCAATCCGTTCGAAGCTACGAGAAACACGCCGCCATCGGCGCCTACGAGTTGGAGGCCATCGCCGCTGGCCAATCCCTGAAGAGTTGCATCGACTTCCTCGTGGTTGGCGAAGCGTGCAGCGAAGGAGAGCCAGATGTCTGCCTGGCTCAAGAGCTCATAGGTGAGACTCGGTGGTTGCTCGTCGGCTGTGCTGGGCTCGATTCGGATCCGGTAGAACTCCTCGCCGCGCAACTCCGGCAGCCATGGCGCACCACCTCCCCGGCATTGGAGCAGGGTCAGGGTCCGGCGGGCTCTCGTCATGCCGACGTAGTAGAGACGGCGCTTCTGCTCCCACGAGTCCCGGCCGCGCAGCTGCCAGCCGCCGTCGAGCAGGATGACATGGTCATGCTCGGCGCCCTTGCTGCCGTGCACCGTGCTCAGCATGACGCCGCAGCCAATCGCGCGTTCACGTCGCTGTTCGAGGAGCACTTCGCCAAAGAAGTCGCGCACCGCCGTCTTCGGCTGCGCGTGCTCACCGTGGTCCTCGAGGAACGCTGCGACGGTCTGCTCGACGAGCTCGACGTTGGGCTCGCGAGGGAACTGCTGCCGCAAACTGCTCAGCTGGTCGCGGAGTCCGACCGCATCGACCTCCGACTCCCCGGTGTGCAGCCACGGCGTCGAGGAAGGCCTGCACCTCGCGCAGCCGGAACAGGGAATACGATCGCTGCGGATCCACGCGGCGGCGCACGGGGATGGACTCGCGCTCGAGCACGGTCCGGACGGCGTCGAGCAGGGCGTGGCGTGGCGAGAGCACGGCGCACTGATCCCAAGCGAAGTCCGGGTCGCATGCCTGGAGCAGGCGGAGCGCGCCGAGCACCGCATCCGCCTGTGCTGCGAGGGGACCGATCGCGACGATCTGGACCCGCCCCTTGGCGCCGTGATCGAGCTTCGCGAACCGGCCGCCCCGCGGCTCGTTGCGGCGGGCCTCGTCGATGCGGATCGGGGCGTCCTGCTTCAGGCGATCCTCGTTCTGTGTGATGAGCGCGTTCGCGGCGGCAAGGATGTGCGCCGTCGAGCGGTAGTTCTCGACCAGCGGCAGGCGCGAGGCGTCGTAGTCGGTTTCGAACCGCCGCAGGAACTCCACGCTCGCGTCGCGGAACTCATAGATGTTCTGGTCGTCGTCGCCGACGGCGAGCACGGTCAGCTTGCGGTCGGCATCGCGCAGCGTGCGTCCGGCAATGGCTGACACGAGCTGGTACTGGGCCTCGTCGATGTCTTGGTACTCGTCGACCAGGATGTGGCGGAAGCCTGTCAGCAAGCGATCGCGCAGATCTTCGCCATCGACCTCGCCCCCAGTTGCGTCCCCCTGGAGCTGGGCTACGGCGGCCCGCATGAGCTCGTCGAACACGCCGTCTTGCGTGCCGCCGGCATCCAGCAGGTCGGCTGGCGAGCGTCCGACCAGGCGTGACGCCATGCCGTGGTAGGTCTGTACGAGCACGCCGCGGGCATCCTCGCCGACGAGGTCGCGCAGGCGGCGGCGAAGCTCGAGCGCGGCGCTGCGGTTGAAGCAGAGCACGAGGATTGCCCGAGCTGGCACACGCTTGACGCGCAGCAGGTAGGCGCAGCGATGCACCACCACGCGCGTCTTGCCCGACCCGGGGCCCGCCAACACGAGCAGGGACTCGCTGTCCTTGGCTTCGACGATGCGGCGCTGGTCCTTGCTGAGGTCCTTGACGATGCGGCGCCACGACTCGGGGCCCGTCGCGCGCTCCAGTTCGCCAAGACGCTGTTTGAAGTAGCGTTCGAGAAACTGTGGTCGCGACAGCTCGAAGTAGTCATCGAGCAACTGCAGACCGACTGCCTCGGACTGCTGCATGCGACGTGCGAACTCGTGCATGGCGTGGATCTGGACGACGCGCTCGTCCTGGTGCTGGGCGAGCTGCTGGAAATCGTCGTTCTTGTACTGGCGCGGTTGCTGCTCAGAGGGAATGCGCAGCACCATCGCCTGGCGGAACACCGCGAGGCCCTTGTGAAGCACGATGGCCTCGATGCGATGCAGGAACAGCAGCGCGTATTCAATCTCGGTCGCCGGATCTGGTGATGGTGCGCTGCGCAGCGCCAGATCCTGGTCCAAGGCTGACAGCAGCTGTTCCAGCGTGAATTCGACGAGTAGCGAGGCGCGCCGCGCCTGGGGGTCGGGCAACCTGTTGAGCAGGGTCTGGAGACAGACCTGCGCGATGGAATGGCGGCGGCGGGCCGTGCCGACGATCTGGTCCCATCCGCCTTGCACCTGGACGCGACAGTGGTCATGCGCCGTGAACGAGAGCCGCAGGCCTGGCGAACGTTGGCTCGCATGTTGGGCACGGTCCGCCATCGACGACAACACCTGCTGCACGTGCACCACGGAGGTGGCCGCATCGTGCCGCGCCAGTTCCTGGGTCAGCGCCCGCAGGCTCAGGGGGTAGTGCTGATGGTCATCCGCGTCGGGTTCCGACTCGCGCAGCAGATCGAGGATCCGCAGTTCCATCGTCGCCGCACGTTCGAGACGCGCGTTGGAAGACCCTACAACACCCTGGCGCACGAAGGCGGTCATCTGTACGCCGGTCGACAGCAGCCGCGCCTTCTGCATCTCGACCAGGATGCGCAGGATCGCGCGGCCCGAGGCTGCACTGTTCTCTTGGCTGACGACCCCCAAGACTTCTGGAAGGCCGAGGAAGTCGTCCGAGCTGAAGCCGTCGTCGGCGTCGGCGTTCATGAGCTGCGAGAGGATCGCGAGCCAGGCTGTGGCCTTCCTCTGGGGCAGGCCTAGGCCCGTGATGCGCTGGCGTGCCTCGTCGAGCGTCTCCACGAGCGGCCGCCCCTGGAACACCGTTGTCGCGTTCTCGTCGCGGCGCAGGAACTTGCCGCGTTCGAGCCATGCGATCGCGGTCACCACGCGGGTCGGCGCGCCGCGATCGTTGGGGTTGATCGTCTCGGCGAGTTCCTCGTCGCGCAGGATCTCACCGGTCGTGCAGATGGTCTCGCGCACAGGGTCTTCGCGGCCGGCCTGCTCGGGAGCTGGCCGGGACAGGTTGCGGATGCGCCGCAGGATGCCGCGCAAATCGCGCAGGTCGAGCCTCGACATCGAGGCCAGCCGGAACTGCGTCTCGATGTCGTCGCGCGCGAACAGCAACACCGCGTCGGCCGGCAGGCCGTCACGGCCGGCGCGCCCGACCTCCTGCACGTAGGCCTCGATCGAGCCCGGGATCTCGAAGTGCACGACGAGACGGATGTCTGGCTTGTCGATCCCCATGCCGAACGCATTGGTCGCACAGACGACCCGGGTCTCGCCGCGCAGAAAGCGCTCCTGCACGGCCTTCTTGGTGGGGATGTCGAGGCCGGCGTGGAACGCTTCGGCTTCGATGCCGGCGCTCTGCAGCAGGGCGGCAGCCTTCTCGGCGTTGCTTCGTGTCGCGGTGTAGACCAGCACGCTGCCCGTCGGAGCCGTCGTGAGTTGCTCCGCGACCAGTTCGCGCAGGCGCGGCACCTTGTCGTGGCCGGCGACGGTCTCGACACGCAGCGTCAGGTTCTCGCGCGGCGCGTGACCGTCGAACACCTCGAGTTCCTGGCCCAGCTCGACGCGGAAGTGTTCCAGGATCTCGATGCGCACCTCTGGCTTCGCGGTCGCCGTGACGCAGACGATCGGCGCCGGCTGCGTTCCCTGGTTGGCGCTGAACTCCTTAACGAAGCGCGCTGCGTAGAGGTAGTCGGGCCGGAAGTCGTGACCCCACTTCGACAGACAGTGCGCCTCGTCGAAGACCCACGCCCCGATCTCACGCAGCGCGATCGCCTTCTTGAAGGTCGAGTTGCGCAGCTGCTCCGGAGATACGTAGAGGATGCCGGCCGTACCCGTGCGCACGGCATCGAGCGCGGCCCGACGTTCGGGCGGCGTGAGGCGACCGGTCAGGGCCACGGCGCACTGGGCGTTGGTCTTGGCTACGAAGTTGTCGACCTGGTCGTGCATCAGCGACTGCAGCGGCGAGATCACGATCGAGAGGCATCCGCGCCGCAGGTAGCGGTTGATGGCCGGCAGTTGGAAGCACAGCGACTTGCCGCCGCCGGTCGGCAGCAGCGCGAGGTGCGGCCGGTCGGCGAAGCCAGCATCGACGATCTCGCGTTGGGCTGGCCGGTCGCCGTCCTTCAGCGTGGGGGTCTTGCGAAAGTCGGGGTACTGGAACCAACGCTGCAGTTGCGCGACCGGGTCGTGCACTCTCGGGCACCATCCGCAGTCGGGGCGATCGCAGGGCACGTCGCGCAGCTTGCTCAGCAGTCTGGTGACGAGTGGAAGTTGGCGACGCACCCACGGCATGACGACCGAGGGCGAGGTGGCGTCGTGGGTACCTGCGACCCGCAGCCACGCGACCACGAAGAGGAGGGCGAGGCAGGTCTCGGCGGATTGCCGCGCCAACGGCAGCAAGGTGTGGACCGTTGCAGTGCACGTGCGATCCGCGAGCAGCGCGACCAGATCCCGGTCGAGGTCCGCGGAGGGCTCGGCGATGCCGGCGAAGGCAAGAGCGAAGCCGGCGCTGGCCTGGGTGCTGATCGAGGCCAGGCCACGTTCACCGAGCGATCGAACGACTCGCCCGAACGCCGGATTCGCCGCCGTGATCTCGTGCAGACGCTGCAGGGCATCGTTCAGCAGTCGCGCCGCGATGCGAGCGTCCGCGACTGGGTCGTTCATCGCGTCCTTGACGACCTTGTAGTCCTTCAGGAGTGCGTGGTAGGGGTACTCGGCGAAGGCGATGGCGGACAGGACCAGCGTGTCGACGGCGGGCTTCCGCAGCAGGGCGTGGCCTGCTGCATGCTGGGTGAGCCACGGTAGGTCGTGCCAAAGGATGTTGTGGCCGAAGACGAAGTCCGCGTCGGCCGCGAATGCGTCGAGGTCGGAGAGTGCGGCGTGCGGAGATCCCTTCGGGTCACGCCGGAACTCGCCCCCGTGTGCGACGGCGCCGACCGCCGTCAAGCATGCGTGAGCATCGAGTTCGAGATCGAACCCAATTCCTTGATCCTCGGCCCGCATGTGGTCCTGGAGCATAGGAGGGCGGCAGGTGCTGGCGAAGGGGCTGCTCTTGACCGGAGGCTTTGCGTTGGATGGATCCGGCCATGACTGCGCCCCAGGACCGTGACCATCGTCGAGGAAGGTCGATGGTGGTCGAGCTGTCGCGAAGGTATAGCGTCAGCATGACCCGCAGGTCAGGCCGACCGCGGGGAGACGCCATGCTCAAGCTCGACCGCAAGACCCGTTCGTTCTCTTCCATGCGGTCGCCGAGTTTGGCTGAGGCCGGCGTTCTCGAGCGCGCGGACCTGCAGAGTTGCATCGCCAACAGCAGCGAAGCGTTCTTCGCAGAGGTCGGCGAACGCCTGTTTCTGATCGGCCAGGAGGTCGTTCCGTCTACGACGGTTGCCGACCGCATCGACCTGCTCGCGGCAGATCCCGAGGGCGCGATCGTCATCGTCGAGCTGAAGCGGGGCTCGAACAAGCTGCACATGCTTCAGGCGATCTCGTACGCGGGCATGCTGGCCCACTGGGAAGCCGACGAGTTCCGCAGCTTGATGCCCGGCGATCGGTGGGACGCCCTGTGTGACTTCCTGGAAGTAGACGTCGAGGACCTGAACCGTCGCCAGCGAATCCTGCTCGTCGCCGAGGCCTACGACTACGCACTCTTGTCCGGAGCAGAGTGGCTCAGCGAGCGCCATGGTGTCGATCTGCGGTGCTGCACCGTGTCCCTTGCGACAGATCCCACGACCGGGGCTGAGTATCTGGCCTGCGCGAGCGTCTACCCACCGCCGGCGCTCGCCGAACAGTCGGTTGCACGAACGCGCAGCGGGCGGGGAACCCGTCCGCCGAAGTGGTCAGCATGGGACGAGGCAATCGATGCGATCGAGAATCGTGACCTCGCGGAGTTTGCGCGTCGCGAGATCGAGGCGGGGCGCGAGAAGACGCTCCGTCGTCGCTCCCTGCACTACAGGCTGGATGGCAAGCGGCGATGGAGTCTCTCGTGCCGCGCCAAGACAGTCTATGTGTGGCAGCGCGGTCGGTTCGACGGCGATGTCGGGTTCTGGCAGAGGCTCTTGTCAGACCCGCAGGCGGTGACGGTCGTTCGGAAGGGAAAGGCCCTCTCGTTGTCGCTTGCCACAAAGGGGGAGTTCGAGGCCTTTGGCCGTGCTGTGACCGGGGACCTGAGCGGCTTGGCGTGGATTGGGCGCGAGGTCGATGACGAAGATGGGCAAGAGTGAGCCCAGGGTCGCCGAGCCATGCCCGTAGAGGCCCTGGTGTGAACGCATCCGGCTGCATCGGCACTGTGCCGCCGCTGCCGTCGGGGCGACTGAGCTGGTTGTGGGCGATACCGGCGATCGGCACCGCGGCCCAGGCGCGCAGCGGCAAGCGGCGGCCTGGCACCCCGGCGGCCGGGCGGAACTTGCGGAACGCGATGCGTTCGCGGCATCGAGTCTTGCGATCGAGCAATGTCGGTTCGCAGCTCATCGTAGTTGCGGGTACGGCATGGAGCCCGGCGTCATGTTCTCCGCGCACAGGCGGCGATGGCGGCGCTGTGGCGTCGATGTCATGCTCCGAGGATGTCGATGTCGGATACCGAGCGTTCGTTGCGTCAGCTCGCCGCGAGCTTCGCTTCGCGCGATCCCTTGCCAGCAGGTGGGGCCGCGGCGGTCCTTGCCGTGACGGTTGGGGTCGGGCTCGCGCTCAAGGTGATCACCATCACCGGGGGGCAAGGAGCACTCGCGCAGGCCCGGGACGAGTTGCCACGACTGCTCGAGCAGCTTCAGCCCGAGTTCGCGGCGGATTGTGCAGCGTTCGCGGGCTTGATGGACGCCCTGCGGTTGCCTCCAACCGAGCCGAGTCGCGCCGGGCGGGTTCGCGCTGGTTGGCTCGCTGCCACGGCAGCACCGGTGTCCGTCGCCGTTCGGGCGTACGAGGCCGAGAAGCTGATTGCCTCGTGCCGCGGGCTGGTCAAGGCGACAGTGAAGGCGGACCTCGAAGCGGCGATCGATCTGGTCAGGACGGGGCGTGCCATCGCCGAGCGAAACGCGCGCGAGAACGCCGAGCGTCTCGACCCTTCCGTTGCCCGGGAGTTGCTCGGGCAGCTCGGTGCGGGCTCGTTGGACGAATAGCAGGCTGCCGCCGGGTTGCCGCCGCCGTCGGTCGCGCCGTGCGGTAGCCTCACCCTTCAAGCCCGAGCCGATGCAGAACCCACACTTCGTTGGCGTCTTGTCTGTCTCGCATTCCCTGATGGAGGTCCAGCCGTGACCCACGTCGTCGCCGAACCTTGTGTCGATTGCCGATACACCGACTGCGTCGAGGTCTGTCCCGTCGATGCGTTCCGCGAGGGGGCCAACTGCCTGGTCATCGATCCCGACGCGTGCATCGACTGCACGCTGTGCGTTTCGCAGTGTCCGGTAGGGGCGATCTTCATGGACTCCGACCTGCCGCCGAAGTGGGCGGAGTGGCTCGAGTTGAACGCCCGCCTCAGCCGGTTGTGGCCGGTCATCACCAAGGCGCGGGGCCCGCTCCCTGGTCACGAAGCCGCGGCAACGCAGGAATCGAAGCGCGATCGGCTCTCGGAACGACCGGGCAGCCGCGACTGAAGGCTGGTGCGCTGTCGCGTCATGAGCGTGAGCTGCCCGGGTCCGGAGGATTCTCCGTGGTGTGGCCTCGGCGGCAGTCGAGGTATCGTCCCCACCGGTGGCTCCCGGTTCCGTCATGGTGCATTCGTTGCCCGACCCGTCGCGGGCTTCGGCGCAGAGGAAGGTCTGGGTCTGGACGCCGCCAGGGTATGAGCGGAGCGAATCGAAGCGCTTTCCCGTCTTCTACCTCATGGACGGGCAGAACCTGTTCGGAGCCAAGTCGGGCTCCTGGCACGCGGACAGCGTGACGAAGGACGAGATCGCGGCTGGACGCGTCGAACCGCTCGTCCTGGTCGGCATCGAGAACGGCGGGCGTGCTCGAGAGCGCGAGTACACGCGTGTGCCGTGGAAGGACAAGGGTGGGGGCGCCGAGCGCCACCTCACCTTCGTGGTCGACGAGGTCCGGCCGTTCGTAGAGCGAACCTACCGGGTACGTCGTGATGCCTCGGCGACCGCGATCGGCGGTTCGTCGCTCGGCGCCTTGTTCTCGTTGTTCGCCGGGTTGCGGCACCCGCAGTTGTTCGGCTCGGTCATGGCGATGTCGCCGTCGGTGTTCTGGGGCGACGACGACATGCTCGGCTTCGTCGAGGAGCATGCGGCGCCGGCGACGCGGATCTGGCTCGACGTCGGTGCGCGCGAGACACTCCGGATGCGCAAGGGGCTTCGTCAGTTGGCTGCGGCGATGATCCGGAGCGGGTGGCAGCGGGGTCGCGGGCGGCGTGGAGGTTCACTGCGGGTCGTGGAGGACCCGAACGGGAAGCACGACGAGGCATCGTGGGGGCGGAGGCTCGCTCGCGCCCTGCGGTTCTTGTTCCCACGACCGGGAGCCCTTCCTTCACGTCACGGTGTCGGTGGTCGAGCCCGGCCTGCCGCAAGCTGACAGCCTCGGCCGGCTCACCATGACCTCCAAGGCTTCTCGATGTTGCCAGGGGCCGCAGTTCCGCGTCAGCCGGCAGCGAGGACGCGTCAGCCGGCAGCGAGGAGACGGCCGCTTGCCGGACTGGGGTGGTCATTGAGGCGGAGGGCCTACCGGACGCTGAAGTCGATCACCGTCTCCCGTCCTTGGCTTGGTCGTGCCAGTGAATCGGCAGGACGATCGACGATGAGGCGTCCTTGCCCGCCCTTCACGACTCGCACGAGCAGCAGGACGCCGAGTACCAACCCCACTCGAAAGGCCGGCGCGAGCTTCATGCCAGTCCGGCGTTCGATCCATCGCGCAGTCGGAGGCAAGGTCAGGACTCCGGCCAGAGCGAGGGCTGTACCAAGGAACGCGTCCTCGCGCTCGGACTCGAGAAGTCCACCGAGGCCGCCCAGGCATAGGATGCTCGCCACCAGCCAGCACGCGGCGCCGCCAAGCGTCACCCGCGCTCTTCCTGGAGCCTCGGGCCCGGCTCGAGCGCTGTTTGGTCTCGATCCCCTCGCGCCGTCCATCAGGAAGCGTCGTCCGCGTGATCGACCAGACGGTAGCCGACCCCTTGTTCGGTCAGGAGGTATCGAGGGCGCGCGGGGTTCGGTTCGATCCTGCGTCGCAGGTTCGCCACGAACACCCGTACGTATCGGGGATCGTCGCTGTGATTCGGCCCCCAGACCTCGCGCAGGATGAAGCCATGGGTCAGGACCTTCCCCGCGTGGCGCACGAGCGTCACCAGGAGTCGGTACTCGAGGGGCGTGAGCGACAAGTGCACCCCGGCGAGGAATGCGCGGCGCCTGGCGAGGTCGACTCGCAGGTCTCCGACCTCGAATGCGGGTTCATTCTCTCCGGAGTCGCGGCGGGCGCGGTTTCGGAGCGCGACACGGATCCGGGCCTGGAGTTCGCCGACTCCGAACGGCTTCGTCAGGTAGTCATCCGCGCCGCGATCGAGCGCCGCCACCTTGTCTCGCTCCTGGCCTCTCGCCGACAGGACGATGATCGGCGCCGAACTCCAGTCCCGGAACCAATCGATGACTTGGAGCCCGTCGCCGTCGGGCAGGCCGAGGTCGAGCACCATCAAGTCCGGCGGCTCGTTCGTCGCTCTGGACATTCCCTCCGCTGCGGTCTCGGCCTCGACGACCCGGTAGTCGCTGCCCGAGAGGGTGGCCCGTAGGAATCGACGGATTGGCATCTCGTCCTCGATGATCAGGACGAGTGGACGATCCTGGCTCACGGCGCCTCGCTCGTGGTCTCAGCAGTCGGCACCGGAATCGGTGGCGGCTGTACCTCGATCGCCAGACCGATGACGAACCGGGCGCCGCCACCGCGGCGGTCCTCGACGTGGATGCGGCCGCCATGGAGTTGGATGATCGCCTGGCAGATCGGCAGTCCGAGACCTGCCCCGCGGGAACCGTCCGTGCGTCGCACCGGACCCCGGTAGAACTTCTCGAATGCTCGCCCCTTCTCCTCGGGGGTCAGGCCCGGCCCTCGATCTGCAACGGAGATCTCGATCCATCCGTCGGTCGCCTCGGCTTCGACCTCGATCGAAGTTTCCGGAGCCGAGTACTTGGCGGCGTTGTCGAGCAGGTTGATGAGGACGAGTTCCACCATCACCCCATCGATGTAGACCAGTGGAAGGTCGCTACCGACTGTGGCCGTGACTTCGCGAGTGGCGAGTTGTCGACCAAGTCTTGTGAGTGACGAGCCAACCAGGTCCTCGACGACATTCCACTCCCGCTTCGGCTGGAGCTGCCCCGACTCGAGCTTGGTCATGTGGAGCAGGTTGTCCACGAGCCGCGCGAGCCGATCTGCCTCCTCGTAGATCGAAGCGAGCAAGGCCGCTCGCTCGCCGGGATCGATACGGTCACCCGCGTCGAGCAGGCTGCTGCTCGCGCCGGAGATGGCGGCAAGGGGAGTCCGGAAGTCATGCGAGACGGAGCTCAGCACGGCATTGCGAAGGCGTTCGTTCTCGGCTTCGGCGAGAGTGCGATGGACCTGCTCCGACAAGCGGTTGCGTTGTAGAGCGAGGGCGACTTGCGCTGCGAACGTCTCGATCAGGCGCCGTCGATCAGGGTAGAGAAGAAGGTCTGGATCGCTGGCCCGAACGGCCATGACACCAATGACGCCTTCTGGGGTGGACAGCGGCAAGCACAGCGCCGGGGCATTGGCGTGAGTTTCGGTTCCGGCGCCGGCGATACGACCATGATCGTACACCCACGCTGCGGCGCTCTGCATTTCCTGGTTCCAGGGCAGGCCGGTCGAGCTCGTCCCCGCAGGCCGCAGCGGCCCGCGCTCACCAGGCAGCAGGATCGACACCTCCCTGTCGAGCAGCCCACTGAGTCGCTTCTCCGCCACGTGTGCGATCTGAAGCTGGCCAGTGGTCGCCGAGAGGTCCTGGCTGAGCTGGCACAACTGCTCGGTCCGACGCTCCCGCTCTCGGGTGGCGATGGCGTGGTCCCGGATCCGCGCCGTCAGCGTGCTGATCATCAGGCCGATCACGAGCATCACGCCGAAGGTGATGAGATACCCCGTGTCGTGGACTTCGAAGGTGAACCGTGGAGACGTGAAGAAGAAGTTGAACAGCAGGACCGCGCCGAATGATGCGAAGACCGCGGGGCCCCGGCCGAGTCGGACTGCGACGGCCGTCACGGCCAGCAGGTAGGCCGACACGAGCTCTGCCTCGTGGAACCCGAGCATGTCGAAAGCCCAAGCGAGCCCGGTACCCAGCATCAGCGCGGTGCCGGCGCCAAGATAGGGCCGCAGTCGCACGGGCCCTCCTCCCTCGATGGAGGCGGTCTTTGCGGAGGCGTCCTCGGTGCCGCGGATGACGTACACGTCGATGTCGCCACTGTCCGCGATGAGCTGGTCCACGAGGGACCGGCTGAGGCCGTGTCGCCACCTGCGCGTCCCGGTCTTGCCGATGACGATCTTCGTGATGCCGTGGGACCTCGCGAATTCGAGGACCTCGAGCGCGACATCACCGCCAGGAAGCACCACGGCCTCTGCCCCGAGGGACTCGGCAAGCTGCAGGTGGTGCGAGACTCCATTGGCTCCTGCGTCGGCGGCGCCCCCTGTCGAGCCGACGTGAACGACCGTCCAGCGAGCGCGCAAGGAGTGGGCCATGCGGCTCGCCGTTCGGACGACGCGAGCGGACGTCGGGCTCGGGCCGACGCAGACGAGCAGATGCTCCACGGTTGGCCAGTTGACGCCGGGATGCCGGGCATCAGGCTCATCTGGCATCTGGTTGTTGAGTCGATCTGCGGCATACCGCAGCGCGATCTCGCGGAGAGCGACCAGCATGGCCCGCGCGGACCTCGTGTTGGTAGCGTTGCCGAAGCCAGCCAGAAGCTCACGGCTGTGACGTGTGCTCGCGAGCAGTTCCTCGGGTGGCAGATCGATCAGCTCGACTCCCTCTGCCTGCTCGATGATCGCATCGGGTACGGTGTCCACCTGTCGTGACCCGGTGATCCGTTCGACGACATCCGCGAGACTCTCGACGTTGCGGACCTCCAGGGTGGACCAGACATCGATTCCCGAGTCGAGCAGCTCGCGAACGTCTTGGTGTCTTCGCCGATGTCTGGCGCCGACAGCGTTCCGATCTGCAAGGCCGGGTAGCAGTAGCAAGTCCGGTTTGCGCCGAAGGACGTCGTCGAGGTCGAAGTTGCATGCCTCGGCTCCTGCCTTCGAGAGCTGTTCCTCGGGCTGGGCCCCGATCTCGGATCCCGAAGTCGGAACGACTCCGCAGAACACGACGCGAGAGCCGCCGGCGATCTTCGCGCGAGCCGCCAGCAGCATGGCCCGAGTCCTGCCCACTCCGGCGGCGTAGCCGAAGAAGATCTTCAGCTTGCCGCGGCGGTTGGGCGGTCGCGAATCCGCTTCGGACGGCACTCCCGGCCCGACGACTCCTGGGGATCGCGTCATGACGAGCGAACTGTAGCCATGCTGCGGGAGTCCAGGAGCAACCTCGTAGCGCTGGCAAAGATGACGAAGAACTCGAGGCGACCGAGCAGCATTCCGGCCGTCTCGGTCCACAGGACGAGAGCCGGCGTCTCGGGGCCGGTGATTCCGATCGACAAGCCTACGGTCCCGAGCGCGGAGGCGTATTCGAACAGCGAATCCTGCAGGCCGTAGCCGTGGGCCGCGAGAACGGCCGAGCCGCAGAGCCAGGTGGCGACGTAGAGAAAGACGAAGGTGCCAGCCATGCTCGACTGGCCCTCAGTGACGGCGACGCGCTCGTCGCCGATCCAGATCGAGTCGTCGGTCACGGCGGTGCGGGGCAGGAAGGGGCGCCGCAGCTCGCGCATCAGGGATCGGAACAACAGGTACACGCGGTGTTGCTTGATCGCGCCGCCAGTCGAGCATGTGCCGGCCCCGATCAGCATGAGCACGATCAGGAGCAGGATTCCGAAGGCGTTCCAATCGCGGTAGCCCACCGTCGAATAGCCAGTCGTGGTGAGCGCCGTGACGGTCTCGAAGACGGCGACCCTGCACGCCTTCGAAGCAGAAGCGTAGAGCGGCCCACACGTCAGCAGCAGGACCAGTAGGGCGAAGATCGGCACCAGCACGGCAACGAGGCGCACTTCGCCATTGCCGAGCACGGCCCGCAAGCGGCCCCGCAAGAGGCACCACACCGTGAGGAAGCTCGTGCCGCCGACGAGCATCAGCACGATGGTGACGGCCTCGATGGCGGGGGAGTCCCAATACCCGATGCTCTCGGCTCGCGTGGAGAACCCTCCGGTCGAGAAGGCACAGAAGGAGTGGTTGACTGCGTCGAACCAGTCCATCCCCGCGATGCGCAGGGCGAGGGTGCCGATGACGACGCAGCCCGCGTAGATCCGCATCACGAGCAGGGCCGATGCCCGGACGTTGGGAACCAGATGGTCCGAGCGACCCTCTGCCGCCGAGAGCGAAGCCCCGCCGGCGCCGGCGATTGCCGCCAGCATGATGATCGCGAGGCCGGCGCCGCCGGCGAGCTGCATCGTGCTGCGCCACAGGAGAATCGCCGGGGCGGACCGTGCGACGTCGAGCACGGACAGCCCAGTGGTCGTCCATCCGCTGACCGACTCGAAGAACGCCTGCGTGAACCCGAGCTTCTCGATCACGAGGAACGGCACGGCGCCCGCGGCACAGGCAACGATCCAGCTCAAGAGGACGATGACCCCACCTTCTTGGAGGGTCAGCACGATGTCTTCCGGGTCGAGGCGTCTCCGCATCAGGTAGCCGCCCGAAATCAGGCCCAGCGCGGGCGCCAGGAATGCCATCGCATCACCGCCCCCGATCGGCGAGATCAGCGCCGTCATCAGCGGTACGAGCATGAGAAGTCCGACGATGGCGGAGACCAGCCCGACGTAGGACAGGATGGCCCGATACCGTTGGCGCAAGTGCTGCGTTTCTCGCAAGGGCGCGACTCCTATTCGCCGGTGAGGATGTTCAGCGCCCGCTCGTGGCTGTCCGACAACGTCACCAGCAGCACGCGGTCGCCTACCCTGAGTTCTGTGTCACCGCGAGGGATGACGGTCTCGCCGTTTCGGATCACGACCGCGATCAGGGCGTCCCGAGGGAATTCGATCTCCGCGACGGGGCGTCCGGCGAAGGAGAAGGACTCGGTCAGCGTGACTTCCGAGATGGTCACCTTGCCGTCTCCAGCAGGGATGAGGTCCGTCACCTGATCGAGGGTCGCTCGTTGCTCGATGAGGCTGGCGACGGTCAACGCCGTCGAAATGGCGTCGATGCCGAGTTGGCGGAAGATGCTCTGGTTGTCGGGGTCGTTCACGAGCGCGATCGCGCGGGGCACGGTGAAGCGGGTCTTCGCGAGTTGGCACGCGATGAGGTTGTCGGGATCGCTGGGGGTTGCAGCCAGTACGACTGCCGCAGCGCGGGCGCCGGCTTCTTCGAGGATGCGCTGGTCGCTCCCGTCGCCGTGCACGATGGTCGCGTCGATCTGCTGCGCGAGCTTCGTGCACTCCGCAGCGTCGCGGTTGATGATCGTCACCGCGTGGCCCTTCTTGCGGAAGGTCTGTGCGAGGAAGTACAGCGAGCGTCCACCGCCGATGATGATCACCTTCACTTGACGGCACCTCCGCCTTCGATGGCGCGGTAGACCAGCTTGAAGAAGGCCTCTCCTGCGATCAGCGTTGGGCAGACCGTCTCCAGGCCCAGGTCGTGGTACATCTGCTCTCGCGACGGGTCGTAGACCCTGGCCATCACGTGCTGGACTCCGAACACTCGCTTGGCCACGAGTGCGACCATGAGGTTGACGTTGTCGGCGTGCGTGGCGGTGATCAGGAGGTCTGCCTGATCGATCTTGGCCTTCCTCAGGATGGCTGGCTCGGAGGCGTCGCCTTGTACGCGGAATCCGCTGAACGTCTCGGACGACAGCTTGCCGAACGAGGCGCCAGCCTGGTCGATGACCACGACGCGATGCCCTTCTCGGCTGAGCAGGTTGGCCAGATGAGATCCGAGCCGGCCACAGCCGACGATGACCACGTAGAGCGACTTCATGTTGTTCCGGAGAAGGAGTTCATTCCCTCGCGATCGACTCGATTCGTTGCAGGAACGCAGCGGCGACCATCGGGGGCGAGCACACCGTTGTGATGCCGAGCTGCTCGTACGACGCGGCCCGATCGGGATCGTCGATCCGCGCGAAGACGTGGGGCGCACCGAAGACCCGGAGGGCGACGAGCGACGTGGCCGCGTTCAGATCGTCCTCGTGGGATGTGGCGAGGACGAATTCGGCCTTCTCGATGCCGGCGCAGCGCAGCACGTCCAGGTCCAAGGGGTCCCCATCGATGCACGCAGCCTGCAGGCGATCCGGCAGGTTCGAGAACGACGCAGCGACCCGATCGAGGAGCCGGACCGCACAGCCTTCGCCTGCGAGGCGAGTGGCCAAATGGGCGCCCAACGAGGTGCAGCCGGTGATGAACACGGTGTGTGTCGCCAGCACTTGTCGACTCGGCCTTGGGACCATGACTGGGTGTCGGCGACGAAGCCGACGTTGACGACAGAAGCACACCGGACGACGTGCATGGTTGGGGTCAAGATCGAGCTCCGCCGTATCAAGAACTCGCAGTCGTCCTGGCGTGCGCCGTCCCCGCTCCCGAAATAGCCCGCCCGTTTGAGCCGGACCCGACTGGGGTAACCCTCGACCTTCCCACCCTCGGCGCTGCCGAGGGAAAGGAAGAGTCCGATGACCGACGAAGCAGAAGACCGCCCCGTTCTCCACAGCCCTTCCACCACGCCGCAGCAGTCCCCGCAGTGGATGCCGCGGTTTGTTCGGGGACACCGAAGACAGGCCCCTCCACGGCGGGGCGCGAGGCCCCTCGACCGGCAACGCCGCCCGCAGCCCCAACGGCAACGGCCACCCTGTCACGTCCCACCGCGTCCGCCAGCTGTAGGCTGCGGTCACAATCCGCCTGAATCCGGCGGTCTGGGCGGCGGCGACGATCCGCGGACGCGTCACTCCGCGGCGATCACGGCGCGGGTAAGCCGAGCCTCCGCAGCAGCTCACCGACGCTGAGAGCGCGTCCCGCACGAGCCTGCTCCTGCCGACGCGGCACCGGCAGCAACTGCCAGACACCATCGACGCCGCCGACGCGCCACGGCCGCATCGCGACGAGTTCGAGATCGAGCAGCCGCTGCAGCGCGACATCGACCTCGTGCCGACTCATGCCGAGCACCTCTGCCATGCGGCTGCGGCCGAAGAAGGACGCGCCACATCGATCCGCGGCGAGCGCCAACAGCAGCAACACCGCGGCGGCGTGCGGCCCGACCTCGGCGAGCCAACTGT
Source organism: Planctomycetota bacterium (assembly GCA_020638735.1). Lineage (GTDB taxonomy): Bacteria > Planctomycetota > UBA1135 > UBA1135 > UBA2386. The sequence continues at coordinate 713,258 of JACKHZ010000010.1, forward strand.
CGTGCAGCAGCGCGGCGTCGAGCCAGCCGAATGCGCCAGCAGGCCGCCGCGCCAACTCAGGCCGCGT
>JACKHZ010000011.1 GCA_020638735.1 Planctomycetota bacterium
CGCTGCTCGGGTTGGAGGACGACGTGTTCGGCCTCGCCAACGGGCTGCCGCCGCACCGGGGCGAGTTGGTTCCTCGCCGGGGCCGTGCCGATGCCGTCGAACCGATCGTCGAGCTGTCGGGCGCGCACGAGGCTGACCTTCGCAGCCGCCACCAGGCCGCCCCGGACGCAGTGTGGCACGAGGTCGCCGAGCTGGGGCCGCTCTACCGGGTGGGGGAGGTGTTCCCGTTCTGGCCGGCGTGGTTGGGCCAGGTGCGGTGACTCCGCTGGGCCGCTCCCGGGCTCGGTACTCTACGAGTGTCAACCACGATCGCGCTCTCTCCCGGTTCGCGTGAGAGCACGGCACCGCTGCGGTCCGAACACCCACGCTTCCCGCCCTGGCCTGCCCAGCCGACCGCGCTCTCGCGAACCGCGACCCTGCCGCGCGTCATCCGCCGCAAGTGACGCCGAACACGCCCGTTCCGCCCCAGCGCCCCAAAACCGCAACCGCCCCGCGGCTGCTAACCGCGAGGCGATCGGGTCCGCTCGTTACGGCGGAAGTGGCTCCTCGAGTAGGACTCGAACCTACGACCCGGTGATTAACAGTCACCTGCTCTACCTACTGAGCTATCGAGGATCGCGCCAACGGCTTTCGGCCCGTTGGGGGCGGAAACCTTAGCGAACGCGGGCGCAGGTGCAAGGGGGTGCCGTGCACTCCTGAGCCTGACGCAGGGCGCGTTGGCAACGGGGTTTCGGTGGCGCCGGAACGCACGGTCGTCGCGCCGCAACCGCAGCGTGGGCGAGCCCCGGCCCCAAGCTGCGGGCGGCCCGTCGAACCAGTCACCTGGCGCGGTCCGAAGGCGTGCGCTCGATGCGGGCCCGGCCGGCGGTGGCGTCGCGCAGGGCGGCGACCAACCCTTCGGCTTCGGTCTCGGCGATCGTCAGATCGAACGCGACCGCGGCGCCGTAGTCGGCGTGCTCGGGCGTGACGTGGAAGGCGTGCAACACGCCGGCGATCGCGCCGGAGTCCTCGTAGCCGTGCTCGACGTGCAGCCTGGCCTGCGGCACGACCTCGACGATCTCGGCGCGATCGAGCGCTTCGGCCGCGGCGCCGCCATACGCGCGCACGAGGCCGCCGGTGCCGAGCTTGGTGCCGCCGAAGTAGCGCGACACGACCACCAGCACGTCGGTCAGGTCGCGACCGTCGATCTGCTGCAGGATCGGCCGGCCCGCCGAACCGCTCGGTTCGCCGTCGTCGGAGTAGCGGAAGTCGTGCTCGCCGCGGCCGAGCCGCCACGCGTAGGCGTGGTGGGTGGCGTCGGGCATGCGCGCCTCGACCGACTGCAGCGCCGCCGCGATCTCGGCCGCGTCGTGCACCGGGAACACGTTGGCGATGTGCCGCGAGCCCTTGGTCTTGTCCGGCTCGTGCTCGAACGGCGCGGCTACGGTGCGGTAGGAGTCGGCGGGAGAAGGTGCGCTCATCGGATCGATCGCAGGTCGAAGCGCGGCACGTTAGCGCGCACTTCGCGGCCGTTCACTTCGCGTCCCATCGCACCGCGTCCCACTCGGTCAGCCGGTCGACGCCGCCGTAGGTCGGATACTCGTCGGGCGGGCGCACGCGGTGCTCGCGGCGATGGGCCTGGATGGTCTTGGCCTTCTGCAGCAGCGCCGCGTCGCCGTCGCGCTCGGCGACCACCCGCGCGATCTCGACTGCGCCCATCGACCACTCGGAGAACGCCGTCTGGAAGCCCCACTGCACCAGCGTCTCGTCGCGCGAGCGCCACTGCTCGGCGGTGAACGGCGCGCCGTCGAGCCAGCGCATCGCCATCGCCACCTCGTCGACCTGTTCGTCGAGCCGCCAGCCGTGTCGCACGACGTTGCAAGCCAGCGCCTCGGCCAGCGTGCGCGCCTTGTCGTCGCCGGTCAGGCGGTGCACGGCCGCGTAGCCGACCGCGGCGAGCGCGTCCTGCCACGGGTTCCAGTAGGCGAACTTGCCGTGCAGCTGGCGCTCGTCGGGGTCGTTGACGGCCATCGGCCGCACGCGATCGTCGGCCAGCGTGCGGCCGGCCCACTCCGGGAAGTAGACCTGCTCGAGGCGCTGCAGCATGCGCTCGCGCAGCCGCTCGTCGCCGGTGACGCACAGGTTCCACGACGCCGACAGCTCGGTGCGGCCGGCGCCGCGCGGCGCGCCGCTGTGCGACGTCGTGAACTCAGGGTCGATGGTCTGGCCGGCGAGGTAGAGCCGCGCCTCGTTCTCCAGCTCGCGCCGCGCCCAGTGCGCGCCGGTCAGCAGCGCGTAGGCCGCGAGGTAGTTGTTGGACCAGTGCTGGCGGTCCTTGCCGGTCCAGCCGTGCGCCTCGAACGGCGGCTCGGGCACCGGCTTGCCGAGCCGGTCCTTCGACACCTCGGGGTGCCAGTGCGTGCGGCCCGACCACACGACCCAGTCCGGGTGCTGCGCCGGATCGACCGGTTCGCCGTCCAGCTCGAAGAAGTGCACGGGCCGACAGGCCTCCTGCAGCACCGACAGCTCGACCTCCAGCAGCATGCTCGGCACGCCGCTCCACGCCACCTCGCCGAGCTTCTCGGTGCCGAAGTCGGCCTGGTCGCCGGTCTGCCCGGCCATGCGCTGCAGGCCGTGCGGGAACACGCCGAACGGGTCGCCGCCGGGCCGCTCGCGCTGCACGAACAGCCGGTGCCGGCGCGCGAAGTAGCCGCGCAGCGCGTTGCCCGCGAGCCACGGCGGCGGCGGGGGCACCAGGCCGAACGGCCCGAACGCCGAGGTCTCGCGCCAGCTGGTCGCGGCCAGCAGCGGCACCACCGCCGCCGCGCGCAGCGTGTCGTCGGCGAGCGCGTCCGCGCCCGCGAGCGGCGGCACCAGCACGCCGACGCGGCGCAGCCCCTGGCCGTCGCCGATCACCGACTTGCGCAGCAGCACGGCGCGGCTGCCGTCGGGCAGCAGCGTGTCGTGCACGCCGAGGTAGCCGGGGTGGCGCAGCACCAGCGCCATGCCCTTGACCCGCACCGCCAGTTCGTCGACCGGGCACTGCATCGCCGCGATCGTCGGGTCGGAGCAGAACACCGTCAGCGCGACGTCGATGTGCCGCTGGTCGCGGCCGACGGTCAGGATCAGTTCCGCGACGAGGCCGGTGTCGGCGAGGCGCGCGCGGCGCAGCTCGACGCGGCGCAGCGGGTTCTTCTCCAGGTCGCGCACGCGCACCGGCGCTTCGCGCACGACCCGCTCGCCCTGCCGGAGCTCGACGACCAGCTGGTGCGCGGGCATCGCGATCTCGGCGTCGCTGACGCCGCCGCCGCCGGCCAGCAGCGGCAGCCGGACCTCGGACAGCTTGTCGACGCGCGCTTCGAACAGGCACAGCGCCTGCCGCCACGAGCCGTCGGGCCAACGCGCGCCGAACGGCTCCCAGACGGTCGGCCGGTCGGCGATCGACAGCTGCGGGGCCTCGCGCGCGACGCCCTGCGCGAACGGCACGACCACCGACGCGACCTCGCGGCGGGGGAACGGCGCCAGGTTCTGCAGCACGATCTCGCGCGGTGCAGCAGGCGCTGCCGGCGCGGGGGCGGGCGATTGTGCCGACAGCGCGACCGCCGACGACGCCGCTGCGAGCAGCCAGGGCAGCAGGAACGGGATCGGGCGGGCGCTTCGCATGCGTCGCCATCATCCCGTAGCCTGTCGCGGATGCGACCCCTCGCCGACCGCTTCTTCTCCGCGGCGTTGCCCGTGCTCTGCGCGCTGGCCGCCGCCGCGCCGGTCCTCGGCCAGCAGGACCAGGCGGCGCTGCTCGCCCGCGAGCAGCAACTGGCCGCGAAGGCCGTGCCCGGGCTGCACGCGCTGGCCGACGCGCTGGTCGCCGAGAAGCAGTACGGCCAGGCCGCCGCGCTGCGCCGCGAGATCTGGATGGACTACGACGAGAACGACGCGCGGTCGCGGCAGACGACCGGCTTCGTGCAGGTCGGCAGCCTGTGGCGAAAGGACGACAAGGCGGCGGTGCTCGAGCGCGACCTCAAGGGCAACAAGTCCAAGCTGAAGAAGATCGAGCGCGAGCAGGACAAGTTGTTCGCCGAGCTGCTGCAGGAGCACCGCGCGCTGGCGCAGGGCTTCACCCAGGCCGGCGTCGGCGACCGGGCCGCGAAGCACTGGCGGCGCGTGCTGCGCTTCGCGCCCGGCGACGCCGAGGCGGCGCAGGCGCTGGCGCTGCGCGAGTTCGAGGGCTTCACCGGCACCGAGCTGGAGCTGCGCATGCTGCGCCGCAGCCGCGCGATCCGCGGCGCGGTCGACTGGCTCAACCGCCAGCAGTTCCCGGTCCAGGACATCGGCGACCGGCGGCAGCCGCTGCTCGAGGCGGCCGGCATCGCGCACAGCGGCGTGCAGAGCGAGCACTACCAGGTGTGGGGGCCGATGTCGCACGACGACCTCGCGACGCTGGCGCAGGACTGCGAGCGGTCGCTGCTGCTGGCGCACACGCTGTTCGGCACGTCGCTCGGCGAGCCGTTCCACCCGCGGCGGCTGCGCAACCTCGTGTTCACCGCCGACCAGGAGCAGTACACGGCGGCGCTGACGGTCTGCCGCGGCCAGTTCGACCAGTCGCGCTTCGAGTTCTTCCGCGACGTCGTCGACCAGTGCTTCGTCAGCCACGGCGGCGAGGACCTGCGGCTGCACAAGCTGGTCGAGGGCATGCCGGTGGCGCGCGACCAGGCGGTGCGCGGCGTCATGCAGGACGCGTCGGGCGTCAAGGCCGAAGGGCTGTGGGAAGGCCTCGGCCACGCCGCCTGCGGGCTGTTGTTCGGCCGCACGTTGTGCTTCCTGCTCGAGCAGCAGGAACAGCGCACCGCGGCGAGCTGGGAGCAGAAGCTGCTCGAACCCGACCTCGAAGTGTGGATGCAGATCGCGCAGGAATCGGCGTGGGCGAAGAGCGACACGCGCAGCAGCGAGCTGGTGCTGCTGTCGGCGGCGCGCTTCACCACCGAGCAGCGCGTCAAGGCGTGGGCGATCGCGCACTACCTGCTGCACTGGCGGCCCAACTACCTGCTCGAGCTCGACCAGAGCCAGAACGCGTCGATCCACACGCCGCCCGATGTCGAGGCCGAGTTCCTGCGCCGCACCGGCTACGAGCTGCCGCGCATCGACGAGGAGTGGCGTTCGTTCTGGGCTCGCAGCGACGCGCTGCGGCAGGCGATGACCAAGGACCCGCTGCCCAACGAGGGCGCCAAGAACCGCAAGGCGATCGAGCGCGGCCGCGACGTCGTCGACGCCGTCTGCGCAGCGCGCGCGGCGGCCGGCCAGGGGCCCGTCGGGTGGTTCGTCGACGAGCAGAACCCGGACTTTGCCACGGTGCGCGCCTACGAGGTCGCGCTGCAGAAGGCCGAGCGCGAGGCGGAGCGCGCCGAGAAGGCGAAGAAGGCCGGCAAGAAGGCCGATCCGGTGGAGATGCCGGCGCCGCCGGCGGCGATCGGCCGGACCGTGCTGTGGTCGCGCTCCGAACACGCGGCCGACGCGGTGCGCGAGTGGATGGCCGATCCGGCGCAGCGCGACGCGCTGCTGCACCCGGGTCGCGACCTCTGCGGCGTGGCCGGCGACGGTGGTGCGTTCCTCGTCTCGGTGGCGCTGCCGGCCGAACCGGCCGAGAGCGGCGAGCCGTTGGCGTGGCCGCGCGACGGTCAGGGCGCGGTGCCCTGCGGGGTGCGCGTCGGCGACCTCGGCGCGCGGGCGCAGGCGGCGCTGGCGGCCGCGGGCAAGCAGGCCGACGACCGCGTCGGCGTGCCGTTGACGCTGCACTTCGCGCGCGCCGTCAAGCTGCCGCTGCTGCAGATCGTGCAGTGCGAGGCGTTCGACGGCAACTTGCGCGTCGACGGCGTGACGGTGGTCTACGCTTTGGACGCGGCCGGCGACGGTGCGCCGCCGGACACCTGCGTCGGCGTGGTCGCGTTCGTGCCGCTGCAGCCGCTCGGGGCCGGTCACGAGGTCGAGGTGCGTTGGCAGGTGCCGGGGGTCATGCTGGGCAAGGACCGCAGCTTCCCGACGCTGCGCTTCACCACCGGGTGAGCTGCAAGACCGCGCCAGCGTTACCGCCGCCACAACGCGGCGCGCGCCGCCGGCCACAGATCGGCGTGGCCGCAGCCGTCGAGCGCGTGGAACGTCGCGCGCGCGCCGAAGCGCCGCGCCACCGCCTCCGCGCCGGCGATCGGCAGCGCGTCGTCGAGCGTGCCGTGCGCGATCTCGACCGGGCAGCAGACCCGGTCGACGGCGCTGTCGAGCTCGTAGCGTTCGCTCGCACGCAGCCGGCCGAACAGGCCGAACGGCATGATCGGGATGTCGTCGCCGGTCGCCAGCAGCACCAGCCGGCGCGGCGTCTCGCCCTGGTCGCAGAGCCACGCGCACAGGTGCGGCGCCAGCACCGAGCCGAGCGAGTAGCCCCAGATCTCGGTGCGCGCGGCGGTCGCGCCGAGCTGTCGGAGGCGGCGCCATTGCAGCTGCAGGTCGGTGCGCAGCGCGGCCTGGTCGGGTGCGCCGCCCGACGCCTCGAAGCCGCGGTAGGCCCAGAAGGCGAGGCCGACGTCGTCGTCGCCGCGCAGGCCGTCGAGCACGTCACGGAAGCCGCGCAGCAGGTCGGTCGAGTTGCCGGGCACGAACAGGATCCAGCGCGCGTCGGGCGACCGCGGCGGACGCACCAGGCCGACCAGCTCGACGCCGGGGGCGACCTCGAGGCGGTCGACCTGCCAGCCGGCCGTGGCGAGCGCGGCCACCTCGGCGTCCGACTTGCGGTCGATCCAGTAGGCGAAGCGGTGCCGCTTGCCGAGCAGGTACCAGACGGCGGGCAGCGCGAGCAGGGCGGCTGCGGCCAGCAACAGGCGGAACTTCACCGTCGCGGAGACTACGATGCCATGGGCGTTCCGGCATGCGGGATTCCGCGCCCGCCGAACCGCCCGCCGACGAGGGGACCGGGCCGCAGCGCGCATGGAGCGCGTCGCCGGCACCCGGTATCAAGGACCCGTCCGCCTACTCCCGATCCAAGCCCTGATGCCGTCTCCGCTCGCCGCTGTCTTCGTCGGCTCCGACACCCTGCTGCTGCAATGCCTCGACGCCTACCGCGAGCGGGGTCACCGCGTCGCCGTCGTCGCCACCGACACCGACAAGGTGCGCCGGTACTGCGCCGAGCACGGGCTGCGCTGCGTCGCGGCCGACGAGACGCTCGCCGCCTCGCTGCAGGGGGAGGTGTTCGACCACCTGTTCGCGATCACCTGGCTGTCGCTGTTGCCCGAGGCCGTGCTGCGGCTGCCGAAGGTCTCGGCGATCAACTTCCACGACGGTCCGCTGCCGCGTTACGCCGGCCTCAACGCGACCTGTTGGGCGATCCACGGCGGCGAACGCGAACACGGCGTGACCTGGCACGTCATCGAGCCGAAGGCCGACACCGGCGGCATCCTGCTGCAGCAGACGTTCGCCATCGCCGACGACGACACCGCGTTCACGCTCAACGCGCGCTGCTTCGAGCACGGCCAGCGCACCTTCGTCGAGCTGCTGGACCGGCTCGCCGCCGGTCCGGTCGAGGCGCAGCCGCAGGACCTGTCGCGACGCACGTGGTTCGGCCGCGACGCGCGGCCCGAAGCGCTCGCCGTGTTGGACTTCTCCCGGCCGGCCGTCGAGGTGGCGCGGCTGGTGCGCGCGTTCGACCACGGCGGCTACCAGAACCCGCTGGCGATCGCCAAGGTGCGCGCGGCGAAGGGGGTGTTCGTGCCCGGTGGCGTGGAGCTGCACGGCAGCAGCGGCCGGGCGGCGGGCACCGTCACGGCGATCGACGCCGAGCACGTGCAGGTCGCGTGCGCCGATGGCGAGGTGCGACTGCTGCGGCCGCGCTGCCTGCGCGGCTCGCCGCTCGGGCCGCTGGCGCTGGCCGAGCTCGGCGTGACGGTCGGCGCGGTGCTGCCGTCGGTCGACGCGACGCAGCGCGCGCGCTGGACGGCGCTCGGCAAGGTCGCCGCCGCCGGCGAACGGCGCTGGCTCGCGGCGCTGCCCAAGGTGGCGCCGATGCCGGTGCCCGACGCCACACCGGGGGATCGCGCGGTCGAAGTGGCCGAGGTGGCGACGCCGCTGGGCCATGGCGATGCGCGGCGGCACGCGGCGTTGTGCGCGGCGTTCCTGCTGCGCAACGGCGGCCACGCCCAGGCCGACGTCGGCTTCGTCTCGGCCGCGACCGCGGTGCCGGCGGACGACGCGGCGCTGGTGGTGCCGTGCCCGCCGATGTCGCTGGCGGTCGGCGACGCGGCGACCGTCGAGCAGGCGCTGGCGGCGATCGGCGCGGCGTTCGACGAACGCGAGGCGCGCGGGCCGCTGCTGCGCGAGCTGGTGGTGCGGCGACCAGACCTGCTGCCGGGCAACGCCGTGCTCGAGCCGCCGGTGCGCATCGCGATCGGCGCTGCGCCCGCCGTCGACAAGGGCACGTTGACGCTGCACATCGGTGACGACGGCGCGGTGTCGCTGCGCTTCGACGCGGCGACGCTGTCGCGCGACGCGGCCGCGGCGCTGGCGGCGCGGCTCGGCGTGTTCGCCGCCGCGGCGGGCGCCGCCGCGCAGCAGCCGCTGCGGCAGGTGGCGATGCTCGACGCCGCCGAGCTCGACCGGCAGCTGCGCGAGTGGAACGCGACCCAGGGCCCGGCGATCGCCGAGCCGTTCGTGCACCGCCAGTTCGCGGCGATGGCGCAGCGGCAGCCGGAGCACGTCGCGCTGCGCTCGGGCGACGCGACGATGAGCTACCGCGAGCTGCTGCAGGCGGTTGAACGGCTGGCCGGCTGGCTGCGCGGCCGGGGCGTCGGCCGCGGCGATCGTGTCGGCATCTGCACCGAGCGCACCTTCGGCATGGTCACCGCGGCGCTGGCGACGCTGCGCTGCGGCGCCGCCTACGTGCCGCTCGATCCCGGCTACCCGCGCGAGCGGCTGTCGTTCATGGCCGGCGACGTGGAGCTCGCGGCGCTGATCGTCGACACGCGCAGCGCCCAGGCCGCGCCGGTCGCGGCTTGTCCGCGCATCGACCTCGACGCCGACGCCGACGCGATCGCCGACGCCGACGTGCTGCTCGACGACCCGACCGAAGCCGACCAGCTCGCCTACGTGATCTACACGTCGGGCTCGACCGGCCGGCCGAAGGGCGTGATGGTGCGGCACCGCAACGTCACCAACTTCTTCGCCGGCATGGACCGCTGTCTCGGCGCCGATCAGCCGGGCTACGCGCCCGGCACGTGGCTGGCGGTGACCAGCCTGTCGTTCGACATCTCGGTGCTGGAGCTGTGGTGGACGCTGTGCCGCGGCTTCACCGTGGTGCTGCACAAGGGCGAGGCCGACAAGCCGCAGCAGGCGCCGCCGCAGGCGGCGTCGACGCGGCCGATCTCGTTCAGCATGTTCTACTTCGCCAGCGACGAGGGCGAGCACAAGCAGGACAAGTACCGGCTGCTGCTGGAGGGCGCGCGCTTCGCCGACCAGCACGGCTTCGAGGCGGTGTGGACACCGGAGCGGCACTTCCACGCCTTCGGCGGGCTCTATCCCAACCCGGCGGTCGCGTCGGCGGCGCTGGCGACGATGACCAAGAACGTGCAGATCCGCGCCGGTTCGTGCGTGGCGACGCTGCACCACCCGATCCGCATCGCCGAGGACTGGTCGCTGGTCGACAACCTGTCGAACGGCCGCGTCGGCGTCGCCTTCGCCGCCGGCTGGCACGGCCGCGACTTCGTGCTGCGGCCGGAGACGTTCGCCGACCGCAAGAACGAGATGTTCAAGATCCTCGATCAGGTGCAGCGGCTGTGGCGCGGCGAGACGCTCGAGTTCGCCGGGCCCGACGGCAAGCAGCACCAGATCAAGACGCTGCCGCGGCCGATCCAGCCGAAGCTGCCGGTCTGGGTCACGGTCGCCGGCAATCCGGAGACCTACCGCATGGCCGGCGAGAGCGGCAACCACGTGCTGACGCACCTGCTCGGCCAGAGCCTCGAGGAGCTGCAGCACAAGCTCGAGGTCTACCGCCAGGCGTGGCGCGCGGCGGGGCACCCGGGCTCTGGCAAGGTGACGCTGATGCTGCACACCTTCGTCGGCGACGACGAGGACAAGGTGCGCGAGATCGTGCGCGAGCCGATGAAGGGCTACCTGCGTTCGAGCCTCGACCTGGTCAAGCAGGCGGCGTGGTCGTTCCCGGCCTTCAAGAACCGCGTCGACAAGCCGGGCGAGATGGACGAGCTGCTCAACGGCGGCCTGACGCCGGCCGACTTCGAGGCGCTGCTGGAGTTCTCGTTCGAGCGCTACTACCGCACCAGCGGTCTGTTCGGCACGCCCGAGAGCTGCGTCGCGATCGTCGACCGGCTGCGCGCGATGCAGGTCGACGAGATCGCCTGCCTGGTCGACTTCGGCGTCGCCACCGACCTGGTGATGCAGAGCCTGCCGCACCTGCTGGAGCTGAAGCGGCGCTGCGACACGGCGACGGCTGCTGCGACGCAGCAGGGCGCGGTTGCGCCGACCCGCGAGGCGCCCGCGGCGACGATCCCCGCGCTGCTGCAGCGACACGCCGTGACGCACTTCCAGTGCACGCCGTCGATGGCCGGCATGCTGCTGCTCGACGCCGCGACGGCGCCGGCGCTGCGCGGGCTGCAGCACATGCTGGTCGGCGGCGAAGCGCTGCCGGGACAGCTGGCGCGGGAGCTGCGCGCGCTGGTGCCGAACCTGCACGACGTCTACGGCCCGACCGAGACGACGGTCTGGTCGACGACGCAGAAGGTCGGCGACGACGAGCCGGTGCCGATCGGCAAGCCGCTCCAGAACCAGCAGTGCTACGTGCTCGACGCCTACCTGCAGCCGGTGCCGATCGGCAGCCCGGGCGAGCTGTGGATCGGCGGCGACGGCGTCACCGCCGGCTACTTCCGCCGCCCGGAGCTGACCGAGGAGCGCTTCCGCAAGGACCCGTTCCGCCCGCAGGACCCGAACGCGCGCATCTACGGCACCGGTGACCTCGCGCGTTGGCGGCCCGACGGCGTGCTCGAGTACCTCGGCCGCAAGGACAACCAGGTGAAGGTGCGCGGCTACCGCATCGAGCTCGGCGAGATCGAGGCGGTGCTGAGCCGCTGCCCCGGCGTGCGCGAGGCGGTGGTGGTGGCGCGGCAGGACGGCGCGGGCGAAGCGCGGCTGGTCGCCTACCTCGTGCCGCGCGCCGCGGCGCCGAACGTCGACGACCTCAGGAAGGAGCTGCGCGCGGCGCTGCCGGAGTTCATGGTGCCGAGCCAGTTCGTGCAGCTCGCCGACCTGCCGCGCACGCCCAATCTCAAGGTCGACCGCAAGGCGCTGCCGGCGCCCGACGCGGTGGGGCAGGCGACGACGCGGGCGGTGGCGGCGGCGCAGGACGACACCGAGGGCACGATACTCGACATCTGGAAGCAGGCGCTCGGCAGCGACGACGTCGGCGTCGAGGACAACTTCTTCGACTCGGGCGGTCACAGCATCCTCGCCGTCAAGGTGCACCGCGAGATCGTGCAGCGGCTCGGCGTCGAGTTGCAGGTCACCGACCTGTTCCGCTTCACGACCGTGCGCGCGCTGGCCAAGCACCTCGGCAAGGGCAAGTCGGCGCCGACCGCGGCGCAGCAGGCGATGGAACGCGCGCAGAAGCGGCGCAACCTGCTGCGGCGTCCGTGACGCGGGCCGTCGTCGCCGCGATGATGCGGCGATGACCTCGGCTCGTCGGGTGCGCCGCCCGCTGCTGCCGCTCGTGCTGTTGCTGGTGTCGATCGTCGCGCCGTCGTGCGCGACGCCCGCGCCGGCGCACAACGCGCGGCCGCCGCACATCCTGTTCGTGATGATCGACGACCTCGGTTGGATGGACATCCACCCGCAGGGCAACGATCGCTTCGTCACGCCGCACCTCGACCGCTTCGCCGCGCAGGCGACGCGCTTCACCGACTACTACGCGGCGTCGCCGGTCTGCTCGCCGACGCGCGCGGCGTGCATCACCGGCCTCGCGCCGGCGCGGCTCGGCGTCACCAACCACATCCCCGATCGCTGGAGCTTCTACGACGCGCCAGCGAAGTCGGGCGCGCCGGCCAGCGAACGCGAGGGTCGCGAGTGGGGTCCGGCGCGGTCACGCAATACGCTCGACAAGCGCTTCGTGACCATCGCGCAGCGACTGAAGGGCGCCGGCTACCGCACCGCGTTCGTCGGCAAGTGGCACCTCGCCGGCGCCGACTGGCGCACCACCGACACGTCGCTGTTCCCGGAGAGCTACGGCTTCGACGTCAACGTCGCCGGCAACGCGATGGGCGGGCCGGGCACGTTCTTCGGCCCGATCGAGATGCCCAACTACCAGGCCGGCGAGAAGGGCGACTACCTGCCGGACCTGCTGGCGCAGGAGGCGATCGCGCAGCTGCGCTCGGCGCAGGGCGGCACGCAGCCGCTGTTCCTGTGCCTCTGGACCTACACCGTGCACTACCCGATCGACGCGCCGCAGGACCTCTACGCGCACTACCACGACGGGCCGGGCGAGCCCGACATGCCGACGCGCTACCGGGCGATGGTCGAGGGCATGGACCGCGCCGTCGGCCGCGTGCTCGACGCGCTCGACGAGCTGGGGCTCGCCGACGACACGCTGGTGGTGTTCACGTCCGACAACGGCCAGATGCCCGGCGCGTCGGTCGCCGATCCGCTGCGCGGGGCGAAGGGCTACCTGCACGAAGGCGGCATCCGCGTGCCGATGATGATGCGCTGGCCGGGCCACATCCGCGAAGGCGCGGTCGAGGCGGTGCCGGCGATCGCGATGGACTTCGCGCCGACGTTCTGCGACGCGGCGGGCATCGCCGTCGAGCCGGGCGCGTTCGACGGCGAGAACCTGCTGCCGGTCGCCTGCGGCGGGTCCGTACCGGCTCGCGACGCGCTGTTCTTCCACTACCCGCACTACGCCTACCACGGGCAGAACGCGATGGCCTCGGCGGTGCGCATGGGCCGCTGGAAGTACCTCCATCACCACGACGACGACCAGCACGAGCTCTACGACCTCGAAGCGGACCTCGGCGAGCAGCACAACCTGCTGACTGCCGAGTCGGCGCGCGCGACGGCGCTGCGCGAACGCCTGTTCGCGTGGCTGGCCGAGACCGGCGCCGAGCTGCCGCGCCGCTACGCGGACATCCCGGCCGACGAGCTGCCCGGGCAGAAGCGCACAGGCTTCGTGCCGTTGTTCACGCTGGGCTCGCTGGCGGGATGGCACACCAAGCCGGGTGGCGAGTGGCGCTGGCAAGGCGACGTGCTGGTCGGCACCAGCAAGCCAGACGAGCCGCGCCACGGCCTCTTGGTCAGCGACGCGCGCTACCGCGACTTCGAGCTGCGCGGCGAGTTCCGCTGTGTGCGTGGCGACAGCGGCTGCTACTTCCGCGTCGACGAGGTCGACGGCGCGGTCGGTGTGCACGGCTTCCAGGCCGAGTTCGACACCACCGTCGAGACCGGCGGCCTCTACGAGACCGGCGGTCGCGCCTGGGTGAAGAAGCCCGACGTGGTGCTGATGCAGGACCTCTACGATCCGGGTGAGTGGTCGAAGCTCTCGATCCGCGCCGTCGGCGGCGACGTCCAGGTGCGCGTCAACGGCGCCGTCACCGCGAACCTGCACGACGACCCGGGTCGGCGCGAAGGCCACCTCGCGCTGCAGCTGCACGGCGGCGACGACCTGCACGTCGAGTTCCGCGGCCTCGAGCTGCGCGAGCTGGGCGGCGCACGATGACGCGGCGCGCTGCCGTGCCCACGGCGTCGCTGCCGCGCGCGTCGCGGCCCGCGCAGGGCGCGCCCGCGCGGTCGCGACGCCGAGGTCAGTCGCAGCCGTTGCCGGCGAAGCGGACCCGCGTGCCGTTCGTCAGGTCGAACAGGCCGAACAACAGCGGCGACGGGTTGAAGGCCGCACCCTGGAACACGAGGTCGGCGGGCGTCTGGCCGGCATTGACCGGCAGCGGGATCTGCGCGGCGCCGGCGCCGTCGGTCTGGAAGAGGCCGACCTGGCCGTAGAGGTTGAGGTCCAGGTGCACGGTGCACGGGCCGAGCGCGCTCGGCGCGGCTGCGGTGCTGAACATCACCAACACGAAGGTGTTCGCGCCGCCGGCGATGTCGAGCGCGAAGTTGGCGTTGCCGGCGGTCGGCAGTGCGTTGCTCTGCAGCTCGGTGGTGGGCGTGCCGCAGCCGGCGCCGAGGAACACGGCCGGCTGCAGGCCGGGCACGGTCGTCGCGACGGTGACGCTCGAGCTGCCGGCGCCCGGGCGGGCCTGGTCGACGACGGTGTCGCCGGCGACCGGCGCGACGTCGCAGTCGAACCAGAAGTTGTAGAGGCTGTTCCAGTTCAGCGGGTTGTCGACGCCGGCCAGGAACGCGACCTCACCGCCGCTGAAGCTGACGGACCAGTCGTTGGCGCCGTCCTGGTCGATGTCGCGGAAGCCGAGGTTCTCGACGCGGGCCGACGGGCAGACCGGGATGCGGAACGACGCGCCGCCGCGGTGGTTGTCGAGGTTGTGCACCGCGTACTCGTAGTGCCACATGCCGTCCGTCGGGCCGGTGACCTTGACGCCGACGTAGAAGCGGCCGTCGAAGTCGCTCAGCGTGCCGGTGCCGCCGTTGCTGCCCGAGGTCACGGTCGCGCCGGTCCAGCGGTCGAGCATCGTGCCGTACTGCGCGGTGCCGGTCGTCGACGTGCTCCAGGCGCTGGTGCCGCTGCCGCCCTGGTAGGTCATGGCGAACGTGTTGGTCATCGTGTTGTTGTCGCGGTTCTCGACGCGCTCACCCTCGATGACGACCTGGATCTGGAAGAACATGTTCTGCCCCTGCGGGATGTCCGCCTCGCGGATCGTCACGCGGTTCTTGACGGCGTCCATGCCGGACGTGCTGAGGCTGCGCACGCCGTCTGCCGGGGCCGGGAACCCGCTCTGCGCCGGGTCGCCGATGTCGAAGTAGCTGCCGACCGGGTTCCACGTGCCGAGCCACGGATTGATCTCGACCGGCGGGCCGAGGTAGGTGCGGCTGCCGTTGTTGCCGTTGGAGTAGATGTCCGAGCAGTGCACACCGAGCTGGGTGCCGGCGACGGCCGGCGGCTGGCAGGTGCCGCCACACGTCGACGGGCTGGCGAGCGCGTAGAATGCGTGCTTGCAGTACGACCAGTCGGAGATCTGGATCAGCCGGCCGTCGGCCTCCTTGGCGACGAGGAAGCCGAACTTCGGGTGGTCGGGCTGCATCGGCTGGCGCCATTCGACCGGCATCGTTCCCGGGTTGCACAGCTGGTTGGCGAACGACACGCCGACCTCGCCACCTGGATAGGCCGCGCCGCGGCGGCCCCAGTCGGTGGCGCTGTAGACGTTGGTCAGGGCTGCGTCGTAGCCGGAGCCGCGTTCGTTCGACTGGGCCTGCACGATGTCGGTGCAGGCGAGCGCGGCGGCCACCGCCGTGGCCAGGGAGAGGGTGTTCTTCATGCGTGGGATCGGATGGGCAGGGCCGGGGAGTCTAGCCCGCGGCGGCGCCTTGGCACCGGGGGCGAGCGCATCGGTCCGATGGATTCCCCGCGCCGGAGGTTCCGTGGAATCCGTGCCACGGCAGATGTCGCCGAGCGGGGATGCGCTGCAGCGAAGGTCAGCGCGTGGCCGCCAGCGGCCGCCAGCGCAACGCGCGGACCCGGCTGCGGGTCGAGAAGCACGCCAGCCCGAGCGGTCGCGACAGCTCGACCTCGGGCCGCAGCGACAGCGCGCGACCGCGCAGGTCGGCGGCCAGGAACGGCGCGCCGTCGAGCGTGACCTGCACCGCGTCGGCGGTGACGATGAGGCGCGCCGTGTAGTCGCGGCCGGCCTCGAAGGCCTTCAGCGTGCGGGTCTCGTTGCGCGCTGCGTCGGCGCCGTCGAGGCTCGACAGGCCGCAGACGCTGCCGCCCCAGCCGCCGAGGATCAGCGTCAGGTGCGCCGCGCCGACCGGGAACGTCAGACCGACGAAGAAGTCGTTGCCCGAGACGCGCGCGGCGGTGACCTCGAGCTCGTAGTCGCCGCCCGGCAGCGCGGCGGGGTCGGCGGCGGTGACGCCGGTCAGCGGGCTGCCGAAGTCGAGCCACAGCGCGCCGTCGCGGGCCACGACCTCGCCTTCGCCGCCGAACGACGTGACCTCGAGGCCGGTCAGCGAGCCGCCGTCGAACAGCTCGCGCCAGGTCGCCTCGGCCGGCGCCGCCGTCACGATCGCGACGGGTGCTTCGACGGGTTCCTCGATCGGCGTCGGCGCGGCGCCGCAGCCGGCCAGCGCGGCGGCGCAGAACCAACCCGCGGCCGACCTCACTTGCCGGTCAGCACCGGGCTGGTGCTCTGCTTGAGGAACAGGATCGCCATCGCGTTGCGTTCGACGATGTCGTCGCCGTTGAGCTCGGAGGGCCAGTCGCCGTTCTCCTGCTGCGCGTAGACGAGCATCATCGCGCCCTCGAAGTACCAGTCGCGGTCCTGGATCAGCGCGATGCCGGACAGCAGCGACGCGCGCTCGAGGCCGTAGAGGTAGTAGTAGAACCAGCGGAAGCGCCGGGTCAGCGCGCCCGGGTGGTAGCGCACCGACAGGTTCTTCGCCAGCCACGCGAAGCCGTCGGCGCGGGCGCGCGACGCGTCGCTCTGCAGCTTGGCGCGCTTCAGCTTCGGGTAGTCCTCGAGCGCGCCCTGGCAGATCGCGAGGCCGGTGATGCCGGCGCACGTCATGCTGCCCCAGACCTCGCCGTGGTCGCCGTCGGCCTCGGCGTCCATGTAGCTCCAGCCGTTGGCGTTGGCCGCGCTGCGCGCCACCGTGACGGTGGCGTCGGGATCGAAGACCTGCCGCGCCCTGGTCCGGTAGTCCATCAGCTCGAGCGACAGCCGGTCGCCCCAGTCCGCCTGGCAGTCGAGCAGGTGGTTGGCCGCCGACTCCCAGACCGTCGACGGGACCTCGATGCCGCACAGGTGCGCCGAGTAGAGGCCGAGCAGGCCGTACTGGTTGACGGAGTTGTCGTAGCGCGGCCCGCCCGTGTAGTTGAACCGCATCAGGTAGGCGGGGTCGACGCGCGTGTCGATGTTGGTCAGCAGGCGGTCGGTCCAGCGCTGCAGCAGCTCCTTGTCGGCGTCGCTGGGCGTGCGCCTGGACGGGCGGTCGATGGTGCCGTCGCGCAGCGACATCACCTCGGTGTGCGGCACGTAGAGCGCCTCGATCGCCATGATCGCGTTGCCGAGCGAGTAGGTGTCGATCAGCGGCCGCGTGCGCAGCTCGGCGAGCGCCTTCGCGAGCACCTCGTCGTCGACCGGCACGCCGCCCTTGATCAGCGCGAGGCAGCCGATCGCCAGGCGCCCGGAGTGGTAGCTGTTGTCGCCGTCCGGGCCCTGGTTGCGCAGCGTGTTGCCGCCGAGGCCCTTGAGCTGATCGCGCAGCTTGGCGGTGCCCTGCTCGATCGCCTTCTTGACCATCAGGCGGAAGTCGGCGTCCTGGTTCTCGTGCTCGTGCTGCCACTGCCAGCGCTCCCGGTGGTGCACGGTCGCGACGCCGTCCTTCCAGCCCTTGCCCTGCAGCAGCTCGCCGTCGAGCGTGCTCTCGATCGCGCCGACCCGCACGCCGTTCGCGGTCGGGTCGATGCGGCGGCGCAGCTTCATCGTGCCGTCGAAGGCGTAGCGCACGTATGGCTTGACGAAGCGATCGAGGAAGCGGTTGCTGTCGCCGTCGCCCGTCGGCTCCTTGGTCGTCTTGATCGTGAGCTCGAGCTCCTGCCAGCCCTCGGCGTCGACCGCGGTCGCGCGGCCGCGCACCTTGAGGTCGCCGAGCTGGTAGACGCGCTGCGCGTCGAGGCTGACGGCGCCGCCGAACGCGCCGCAGCGCAGGTCGCAGGCGACCCACCACGCCAGCTCGCGAAGGTCGGCGGGCGGCCACGGCACGTACTTGCCCGTGGCGTCCAGCTCGCCCTGCAGCACCACCGGGGCGGGGCGGAAGTCGGCGAACAGGTCCCGGCGCACGCGGTTGGTCGCCTCGCGTTCTTCGC
The DNA here is from genome assembly GCA_020638735.1 of Planctomycetota bacterium. Lineage (GTDB taxonomy): Bacteria > Planctomycetota > UBA1135 > UBA1135 > UBA2386. Next base: position 17,999 of record JACKHZ010000011.1, read on the forward strand.
GCAGCGCCTGGGCCAGGTCCTCGGCGCGGCGCAGCTCGCGCGGCAGGTTGGGGTAGACCTCGACCTGCACGTCGAGGTAGCCCGGGCCGCCCGTGTTGGTGCACCGCGCGGAGAGCACGTTCTCGCCGCGGTGCCAGGCGTCGAGCGCCGGGCCGGTGACGATGTAGCTGCGGCCCATGCCGAAGCCGTCGTCGGCGACGACCATCGTGCCGTTGAGCCAGATGCGCACGCCGTCGTCGTGATCGATCAGGAAGCGCAGCGCCTTCGGCTGCTTCTTGCCGAGATCGACCTTGGTGCGCAGGTTGAGCACGTCGGTCTGCCACGGCGAGCGGTGCTTCGGGTTCTTGCCGATCTCGGAGCCGAAGCCGGTCGGTCCGAGCAGCCACTGCGAGTCGTCGAACAGCTCGTTCTCGCAGCCGGCCGGCACGTCGTTCGAGCCGGTGGCGAGGTAGCGCCAGCGGTGCGGTTCGGCGCCGGCGCCGTTCTGCACGGCGATCTCCGGGCGGAACTTCGACGCCGGCGGGGCGACCTCGAACAGCAGCTCGTCGCGCCGATAGGTGTGGGCGCCGCGCGGCGGCACGTCCCAGCGGAACTCCTGCGCCGCCAGCGACACCGCGAGCGAGAGCCAGGCGAGGCACGAGAGCGTGAGCCGCAGGAGCAGCAGCGCCGGAGTCTGTGGAGCGCCGCTCATGTCAGGCGAAGTTCAGCCCGCACTCCGGGCAGCGCGTGACGCCCTGGGTGGCGAAGGTCGTGAGGCACGCCGGACAGGTCGTCTCGCTCGCGTCGAAGTCGCAGACGATGTCGCGCACCGGGTGTCCTTGTCGTCGAGCCATCGTGTCGAGGTGCTTCTGGTGTGCGGCGCGCGCGTCGTCGCTCTGTTCGCTCGCGACCGCGAGCCAGGCGTTGTTGCCTCACCTGCCGGGCAGCGGTCCGGAGGAGGTGCGGATCCCGGCGGTGCGCAGCACCGCCGCGATCTCGCGCATGAAATCGACCTGCCCCTGGAAGAGCACGCGCATGCCGGGCGGGACGTTCACGCGCAGGAGTCTACGGACTCCCGTGCAGAAACGGACCCCCTCCGTGGCGTCGGTGTGCGGGACGGGCGCTGCCAGGCGGGCGCCGTTGCCGGCCGCGGTCAGTTGCCTCGGCGCAGCGTCGGCAGCGCCTCGTGCAGCGCGGCGGACTCGCGCTCCGTGCCGGCGTGTGCGTCGGCCACCAGCAGCAGGTCCGGGAAGACCAGCAGGCGCAGCCGCCGGTGGTGGGGCGCAGCCGGGTCGCCGCTTGCAACCGCGCGCAACTCGACGCTCTGTTCGCGTCCGCCGTCGGGCGCATCGCACCAGTTGTCAGGCGCCGGCCGCCACCGTTGGCCGTTCTCGGCGGTGCGCAGCTCGAGTCCGCGCCCGTCGCACTGCTGCGTCAGCCAGCGATCGACGTCCGCCTCGGTCCACTTCGTCATGCCCACCGGCACGCGGTGGCCGGTCAGCCACAGGCGGCCGCCGTCGGGGCCGGTCCAGGCGACGCGGAACACGGCCCCGCCGGTGCGCTGCGACGGCTTCCAGCCGGCCGGGCCGCGCAGCACCACGCCGAAGTGGTCGTTGTGGTAGGTCGTGGCCTCGAACCAGCCGCCGGTGTGTTGGCGCAGCGGCATCGCGGCCGCCTCGGCGAGGTTCCGGTCCGGCTGCAACAGGCGGTAGCTCTGCAGCAGCTCGGCGAGGCGGTCGGCGTGCGCCTCCAGCGCCGCGCGGCTGCCGCGCGCCAGCAGGATGTGCTGCAGCGTGCCGAGGGTCACGACGTGCAACACGGCGCGGCTGCCGCCGTCGCCGTCTTCCGGGATCTCGATCGCGACGCGCGCTCCGTCGAGACCCGTCGGCGGGTCCTCTTCGTGCTCGGGTGGCAGCCAGCGGGACGTGACCCCGGCCGCCGAGTCCGGCGTCAGCGCGGCGAGCTCGGCGGCCAGGCGCTCGGCGGTCGCCGCGGCGGCCACGGCCTCCGGTTCGACGCGAACGGTGACGTCGAGCGACAGGTCGGTGCCGAGCAGGTAGAAGCTCGCCGCCTCGATCGCGCCACCCCGCTCCGGCTCGATCGGCACGCACAGCCACCCGTCGACGCCGCCGATCTGGTAGTTGCATGCCGCGCAGCGGAACCGGTTGCCCTTCACGCACTCGACCTGCACCGGCACACCGATCACGAACGTCGGTACCAGGCGCTGGTCGTTCGCGCGCACGGTCAGGTAGCTGTCCTCGACCAACGGCTGCGCCACGCGCGCCGCCGGATGGCCGGGCGTCGTCGCGGCGTCGGGCCAGCGCGTGCTGTGTCGCACCCGCACCAGCGTCAGCGCCCCGTATTGGTGGGGGCCGGCGACGATCTCGGAGCTGCGTTCGCGCGGTCCGCCGAGCCGCAGCAGCGCCTCCAGGTGGTGCACGAACATCGCCACCGCGCCCGGGTGGTCGGGCTCGAAGCGAGTCCGCAGCGCGGCGAGGTCGCCGGCGACGAACGCCGCGTCGAGCTCGGCGAGCAGCGCGGTGATGCGGGCCAGCTCGGCGGTCGGCTGTTGCGTGCGCACCGGCGCGGTCGCGAACGGCAGGCTCGCGGCCAGCGCGGCCAGCAGCACGGTGGCGCGGCGCGTCATCGGCCGGACTCCGTCGCGGCGGCGAGCCACAGGCCTGCGACCGGCACGTCGAACAGGGCGTCGCTGTCCTCGGCGGACGCGACGGCGGCGAGCACGGTCGGCAACGGCGAGACCGCGTCGGCCCACGCGCGATCCGCCGGCGTGCCGAGCGCCACCTGCAGCTCGAACGGCGGGCGATGCGATGGCCGCGACCAGAGCACGGCGGCGGCGACCGCAGCGGCGGCAGCGAGCGGCCACAGCCAGCGGCTGGCGCGCGGCGCGCGGCGCGCGACCGGGCCATCGTCGGCCTGCCAGGCGAGCGGACGCGGCAGCCCGTCGCCGGTCCCGGCCGCGCCGTCGACCCGGCGGATGCCCTTGCCATGGATGCCGGCGCCCTCGGCGCGGACCGCCGCGGCTGCATCCGCATCGAACAGCGCGTCCAGCGTGCGGTTGACGAACTCGGGCGACGGCTCCGGCGCGACGTAGCGGGCCAGCAGCGCGCGCCAGCGCCGCTGGCGGTCGAGCTGGATCGCCGCGACGGCCGACTCGACGAAGTCGTCGCCGATCGGCGGCGGCGCGAAGTGCTGCAGCAACGCCTTGGGCAGCTCCTGGTCGAGGCGCGCAAGGCCGGCGTCGAGCTGGCGATCCTCGTCGCGGGCGCGCAGCACCCGCGAGACGAAGTCGTCGACGCCGGCGTCCGCGGCGGCGCCTTCCGGCGCGAGCGGGCCCTCCGGCAGCTCCGGCATCGGCAGGTCGAGCCAGTCGGCCTCGCCCGGGAACCCGTGCTCGCCGAGCGGCCCGTCGCCGGCAGGCCCATGGTCGTCGTGAGGGCTCATGCGCCGGCCTCCAGGTACGGCTGCAGTTGCTTGCGCAGCGACTCCTTGGCGCGGAACAGGCGCGACTTGACGGTGCCTTCGTTGACGCCGGTGATGGCCGCGATCTCGCGGTAGTCGAGGCTCTCGTACTCGCGCAGGATGAACACCATGCGCTGGTCCTCGCCGAGCGTCGCCAGCGCCTCGCCGATGCGCCGGCCGAGCTCCTGGTTCTCGCTGTCCTGGTCCGGCAGCAGCTCCCGGCGGTCGGCGAAGTCGCGCTGCCGTTCGTCGTCGTCGACGGCGTGCAGGCTCGAGGTCTTCAGGCGCCGCTTCTTCAGCACGTCGAAGCAGTGGTTGCGCACGAACGTGTAGACCCACGTCGTGAACTTCGCGCGCGTCGGATCGAACTTGTCGATGGCTCGGAACACCTTCAGGAACACCTCTTGCGCCAGGTCCTCGATCTCCCGGCGCCAGCCGGTGCCGAGGAAGCGGTAGACGGTCGCGATCACCGGGCGATGCAGGGCCTCGACGATGGCCCGACTCGCGGCTTCGTCGCCCTGCTGGGCGCGGCGCACGAGGTCGTCGGTGATCTCGGTCATGAGCGAGAGGGGAAGGTGGCGCGCGTGATTCGATCCCGGCGGCGTTTGGTTCCCGGGCTTTTGGGCTCGGGGACCAGGCGGCGGCGAAGCGGCGATGCTAGCGGGCCGACGGCGCCGGGTCAGCCCGGCGCGGCGCTACATCCGGTACGGGATCAGGTCCTCGTCGTCGCCGGTCTCGCCGAGCAGCTGGTCGACCAGCGCCTTGTCGACGACGACCTTCTCACCGGTGCGCTCGCTGGCCTCGAACGACAGCTCCTCGAGGCACTTCTCGAGGATCGTCATCAGGCGGCGGGCGCCGATGTCCTGGGTGGTCTTGTTGGCGCGGAACGCCAGCCCGGCGAGGCGCTTCATGCCGTCCTCGGTGAACGTCAGCTCGACGCCCTCGGTCCGGAACAGCGCGACGTACTGGCGGGTCAGCGCGTTCTTCGGCTCGCTGAGGATGCGCACGAAGTCCTCCTCGGTCAGCGAACGCAGCGCGACGCGCACCGGGAAGCGGCCCTGCAGCTCCGGGATCAGCTCCGACGGCTTGTGGAAGTGGAACGCGCCGGCCGCCAGGAACAGCATGTGGTCGGTGCGCACGTGGCCGTAGCGGGTGTAGACGGCGCAGCCCTCGACCACCGACAGCAGGTCGCGCTGCACGCCCTCGCGGGACACGTCCGGGCCGTCGCCGCCGCCGGCGCTGACGATCTTGTCGATCTCGTCGACGAACAGGATGCCGTCGTTCTGCGCCCGGTCGAGCGCCTCCTGCACGATCGCGTCCTGGTCGAGCAGCTTCTCGGCCTCCTCGTCGTGCAGGATGGCGCGCGCCTCGCCGATGCGCAGCTTGCGCACCTTGGTGCGGTTGACGGGCGCGCGGCCCCACATCTCCTGCAGCGCGGCCGCGTCGATGCCCATCGTGTCGTTGCCCTGCGGGCCCATCACGCTGAGCGTCGGCGTCTTGGTGTCGCGCACCTCGACCTCGAGCAGGCGGGACTCGAGGCGCCGTTCGCGCAGGTCCGCGCGCAGCCGCTCGCGGGCCTGCTCCTTCTCGGCCAGCTCCTCGGGCGGCGCGGCGTCGTCGGCGGCGCCGAGCGCGCGGCCGGGACGCCAGTAGGCGCTGTCCATGCCGCCGCGGCCGTGCTGGTAGTCCTCGAGGCCCATCTCGACGCACAGCGCGGCGAACAGGCGGTTCTCCGCCGCCTCGCTGGCGCGCTGCTCGACCTCCTTGACCTTCTCGGCGCGCACCAGCTGCACCGCCGCGTCGACCAGGTCGCGCACCATCGACTCGACGTCGCGGCCGTGGTAGCCGGTCTCGCTGTACTTGGTCGCCTCGACCTTGACGAACGGTGCGCGCGCCAGCGTCGCCAGACGGCGCGCGATCTCGGTCTTGCCGACGCCGGTCGGGCCGATCAGCAGGATGTTCTTCGGGTAGACGTCGGCGGCGAACTCGGCGTCGAGCTGGCGGCGGCGCCAGCGGTTGCGCAGCGCGACGGCGACCGCGCGCTTGGCCTTGGTCTGGCCGACGATGTACTCGTCGAGGCGGCGGGTGATCTCGCGGGGGGTGAGGTCTTTGGCGAAGTCGGTCACGGTGGGGTCTGCTGCGTTGGCCCGGGTTTCGGGGGCGGGCAGCATACGGCGGCGGGCGCGCCGGTGCGCGGAAAGCGCGGGGACCGGTGGCGCCGTCGATCCGGTCAGCGATCGCCGCGGGCAGCGGGATCGACGCGCGGCGCGCCGCCGGTGCGCGCGGCGAGGGCGCGGGCGAACGCCGCTTCGTCGGGCCACAGCGAGAACAGCTGCGACCAGGTGAGCACGGTCTTGGCGTTCCACTGCGCCTTCGCCGGCGGAATCTGCTCGTCGGCCTCGACGGGTGCGTAGCGGGTGTTGAGGCCGCCGGTGACGCGCTCGAGCAGCTGGTTGAGCTGGAAGCCGAACGCCGCGTCGTCGGCGTCGCGGTAGTCGAGCTCGCGCAGCCGCTCGAGGATCGCGAACAGGGCCGGGTAGCCGAGCTGCTCGAGCGCCTCCTGGGCCTCGACGTGGGCCTTGCCGCCGGTCGGGTCCAGCTTGCCGGCCAGCTCGCGGGCCTGGGCGCGGACCGCTTCGTCGATCGACACCGGCCACGGCACAGCGGGCAGCAGGTCTCGCGCGGCCGGCACCTCGTCGGCCGTTCGCGCGGCGTCGCGCTGCCGCCGCCACGGCTCGGTCGCGGGCGCTGGCACCTGCTCCGTCCGGGCGGGTGGCGTCGCCTGCAGTGCCGGCGCCGGCTTCGCGCCGGCCTGCGCTGGTGCGCGCGTCGGGGGCGACTGCGGCCGCGTCGCCGACGTAGGTGTCGCGGACGACTTCGCCGGCGGCTTCGTCGGCGCGGCGCTGCAGCCGGCGAGCGCCGCCAGCCACAGGGCTGCGGCGCGCGGCATCACTTGTCGGCCTTGGCGGCGCGTTCCTTCTTGTTCTTCAGGAAGGTCGCCTCGTCGGGCCACTTGTCGAACACCTGGATCCAGGCGCCGACGGTGTCGGTGTTCCACTTCGCCTTGGCCGGGTGCATCGCCTCGCCCATCTGCACCGCGGCGTAGCGGGCGTTGAGGCCGCCGGTGATGTCCTCGAGCAGCTTGTTGAGCTCGTAGCCGAACGCGGCGTCGTCGGTGTTCCGGTAGTCGATCGCGCGCAGGCGCTCGAGGATCGCGAACAGCGCCGGGTAGCCCTTCTCGGCGAGCGCCTCCTTGGCCTTGATGTGCGTGCGGCCGCCGCCGGAATCGAGGTCCTTCGCCAGCTCCTGCACCTCCTTCTTCTTCGCCTCTTCGATGCTGTCGGGCCAGTGCACCTCGGGGAAGCGCTCGGCCGCCGACTGCACCTGGTCCATCGACGCCGGCGGGTTGCGCTGCTTCTCCCACGCCTCCTTGGTGCGCGTCGGGTCCTCGTCCGACGGCATCGGCACCGCCTCGGCCGGCTTGCTGGCCTCGGGCTTCGGCTGCTCCGGCGCCGGCGCCGACTCGCTCGGCTGCGGCTCGTCGGTCTTGTCGGTGGTCGCTTCGGCCGGCTTCGCCGCGTCGGGCTTGCCGGCTTCGGGGGCGCCTGCGGCAGGCTTGGCCGCCGGCTGCTGCGCGGTCGGCTTGTCGTTCTTCGCCTGCTCGTCGCCCTTCGGCTTGTCCTTGTTCATCAGCATGAACACGACCACGACGACGACGATCGCGACCAAGCCGACGCCGCCGAGGATCATCGGCGTGTTGTCCTTCTTCTTCTCGCGGCCGCCGCGACGGCCGCCTTCTTCGCCGTCGCCGTCGTCACCGCCGCGTCGCGAACGACCGCCGCGGGCCGGGCGCTCGGCGCGTTCGGCCTTCTTGCCGGCGCTCGCGCTGGCAGCCTCGGCCTTGGCGGGCTTCTGCTTGCTGCGGTCGACGGCCGGCTTGGCTGCGGCTGCGGGCTTCGCTGCTGCCGCCGGCTTGGCGGCCGCCGCCGGCTTGTCACCGCCGGCATCCAGCGCCGCGCGCTGGCTCGCGACGTCGATGACGCTGCCGCACTTCTGGCACTTGGCCTGGGCGCCCGTGAAGGTCGGCGGCAGCTTGTACTTGGCGCCGCAGTTGTCGCAGGTGATCGGGATGACGTTCATGGGGGCTCCTGTCAGGCAGTCGGGTCGGTCGATTCGGGCGGGCGGTGCGCGCGGCTACTTGTCCTTGTCGTCGCCGCCGTTGTCCAGCAGCGGGTCGCCGGAGTCGATCCACTTGCTGAGGTCGCCGGAGTAGCGCCACCAGAAGGCGAACCACTGGCGGATGCAGTTCTCGCGCGCGGTCTTGTCCTTCGCGGCGTCGCCGCTGCCCTTGACGTCGTAGTTGACGGCGTAGCCGGTCCAGCTCTTCAGCGCCTGGTTGAGCTGGCTGAGCTCGAGGTTGTTGGCGTTGACGTCCGCGAAGCGCTCGTACATCGCGTTGAGCACGCGCGGCACGCAGGCCTGCTTGTCCTCGAACTCCTGGACCTTGAGGATCGCGCGGTTGAACAGCCGCGCACCCGTGTCGGGGTCGGCGCTCTTGACGATGTCGGCGACCACCTGGTCGGCGAGCTGGCGCTGCTCCGGCGTCGCCTTCTCCCAGTGCGGCACCGGCGCCGGCTCGGACATCTGCACCTTGCGGGTGCCGGCTTCGTCGGTGATCTCGACGGTCTTGGCGCGCGCGATGTCGGCGTTGGGCGTGAACGTCTCGCGGCCCGGCAGCGCCACCTTCGGGTTCCACGCCGGCTTCATCTTGACGGAGAAGCCGCTGACCTTGATCTGGTTGCCCTCGGTGTCGAAGGTGACCACGATCTCGCCGCGGGTGTTCTTGATGTAGTTGTCGTCGCCCGGCTTCGGCGTCACGAACACCATGCCGGTGCCGCTCGCCGCGTCCATGTCGGCGTCGCTGCTCAGCTCGGCGCTCTCGCAGACGAGGTCGCGCAGGTACCGCGTCGACTCGTCCGTGCGCAGCGCCGCGGCGACCGCCGCGCCGTCGTTGGCCACGCCGAGCTGCGTCGCCAGCTTGCCGATGTTGCTGTGGCTCTGCATCACCAGCTGGTTGTCGCTGGCGATCGCCTGCGCCCAGGCGACCAGCTGCCTGGCGCGTGGGTGGTTGCCGACCGTGTGCGTCGGCGCCTGCGCGACCGGCTTCGGCTTCTCCTTCGGCTTCTCCGGCGACTTGCTCGACAGCACGAAGATCACCACGATCGCCACCGCGACCAGGCCGAAGCCGAGATAGGCCTTGGTGTAGTCCGGCGCCTGCACGCGCTTGCCGGCGGTGGTCTTCGGGAAGAACACGCGGTGGCACTCGGGGCACTCGAACTTCTGGTCGAGCGCGTCCTGCGGCATGCGGTAGGTCGTGCCGCACTGCGGGCAGCCGACGTCGACGCGGCCGTCGCCGCGCGCGGCGCCTTTGCGACCGGCCCCGCCGGAAGCGGCGGCACCGCCGCGTCGCGACGAGGAGGAAGAACGGGAAGCCGCGGAGTGCCTTCTGGCCACGTTGGGAACCTGCGCGAGGGGGTCGAGGGGGCGGAGGGGCAGGGCACGGTAAGGCGGCCTGCGGCGGGGTGTCAACGGCTCGGACGGCGCAGGGTTCGGGCGGCTTGGGTTCGGGCTCGCGGCGGCCGGCGGTTCGGGTACACCCTGGCGATGCGCTTCCGCATGCACTCGGAGATGCGACCGGCCGGCGACCAACCGCAGGCGATCGACAAGCTGGCCACCTGGATCGGCGGCGGCGCCAAGGCCTGCACGCTGCTCGGCGTGACCGGCTCCGGCAAGACCTTCACCGTCGCCACGCTGGTCGAGAAGCTGCAGCGGCCGACGCTGGTGCTGGCGCCCAACAAGACCCTCGCGGCGCAGCTGTACGCCGAGTTCAAGGCGTTCTTCCCCCAGAACGCGGTCGAGTACTTCGTCAGCTACTACGACTACTACCAGCCGGAAGCGTACGTGCCGACCACCGACACGTTCATCGAGAAGGACGCGCTGATCAACGAGGCCATCGAGCGCATGCGCAACTCGGCGACGCGCTCGCTGATGGAGCGGCGCGACGTGCTGATCGTCGCCTCGATCAGCTGCATCTACGGCCTCGGTTCGCCGGAGAACTACCGCGAGCTGTCGGTCGAGGTGAAGAAGGGCCAGCAGATCGACCGCGACGTGCTGCTGCGACAGCTGACGTCGATCCAGTTCGTGCGCGACAACCATGACTTCCAGGCGGGTCGTTTCCGCGTGCGCGGCGACGTCGTCGAGGTCTACCCGAGCTACGAGGAGGCGCGCGCGATCCGCATCGAGCTGTGGGGCGACGAGGTCGAGGCGATCTGTGCCATCGACCCGCTGCGCGGCGAGGTGCTCGAGGACCTGGCCCAGGTCACGATCTACCCGACCACGCACTACATCGCGACCGGCGACCAGACCCGGCGCGCCTGCGAGCTGATCGAGCAGGAGCTGGAGCAGCGGCTCGAGGAGCTGGAGGGCAAGAAGAAGCTGCTCGAGGCGCAGCGGCTCGGCCAGCGCACCCGGCACGACCTGGAGATGCTGCGCGCGACCGGCATGTGCAACGGCATCGAGAACTACAGCCGCCTGTTCGACGGCCGCAGCGAGGGCCAGCCGCCGGCGACGCTGCTGCACTACTTCCCCGACGACTTCCTGATGGTGGTCGACGAGTCGCACGTGGCGATGCCGCAGTCCGGCGGCATGTATCGCGGCGACCGGGCGCGCAAGACCACGCTGGTCGAGCACGGCTTCCGCCTGCCGAGCGCGCTCGACAACCGGCCGTTGAAGTTCGAGGAGTTCGAGACGCTGCTGCGGCAGGTGCTCTACGTGTCGGCGACGCCGGGCAGCTACGAGCTGCAGCAGAGCGAAGACCGCGTCGTCGAGCTGGTGGTGCGGCCGACCGGCCTGGTCGATCCGCCGGTCGAGGTGCGGCCGGCGCGCGGCCAGGTCGACGACGTCGTCGGCGAGGTCAAGAAGCGCGTCGAACTGCGGCAGCGCGTGCTGATCACGACCCTGACCAAGCGTTCGGCCGAGGAGCTGACCGACTACCTGCGCGACCTCGGCATCAAGGTGCGCTACCTGCACAGCGACATCGACTCGATCGAGCGCACGGCGCTGATCCGCGACCTGCGGCTCGGCGTGTTCGACGTGCTGGTCGGCATCAACCTGCTGCGCGAAGGCCTCGACATCCCCGAGGTGACGCTGGTCGCGGTGCTCGACGCCGACAAGGAAGGCTACCTGCGCAGCAAGACGTCGCTGATCCAGACCTGCGGCCGCGCGGCGCGCAACGCCGAGGGCCGCGTGATCCTCTACGCCGACAAGCGCACCGACTCGATCGAGGGCGCGCTCGGCGAGATGGAGCGGCGCCGCGTCAAGCAGATCGCGCACAACCAGGAGCACGGCATCACGCCGACGACCATCCAGAAGCCGGTGCGCGAGCTGCTCGAGGTGATGCCGGAGGACGACGAGGCCGGCACCGTCGGCGGCCGCGGCAAGAAGGGGCGGGGGAAGGGCAAGAAGGGCCGCGACAAGCAGCAGGGCGACGCCGAGGCGGCGGCGGCGGGTGCTGCGCGCCGCACCTTCGCGAGCCACGAGGACATGATGCGCCACATCAAGCAGCTGCGGCAGGAGATGATGGCGGCGGCGAAGAACCTCGACTTCGAGCTCGCGGCGCAGATCCGCGACGAGGTCTACCGGCTCGAGCAGGCCGACATGGAGCTGCTGTAGCCGGGCGTTCTGCCGGTGCGCCGTTCGGCCACCTTGTCGCGCGGCGCGACCCACGTTCGCATCGACGGCGGGGGTCGAAGGTGCAACTCGGAACGACGATCGTGGTGTGGGCCGCGGCGCTGTTGGCGCTCGGGGTGGCCGCGCGCTGGTGCGGCGGGCGTCGGTGGCGCCGGCGCGGCGACGCGCTGCGGCGACGGCTGACCGGCGCGGTCCCGAGCGTGTCGGCGAACACTTGCGCGGCGCCGCTCGACGGCCTGCCGGCGCCGGTGCAGCGCTGGTTCGGCCTGGTGTTGCCGCGTGAGCCGAGGATCATCGCGACCGCGCGTCTCGAACACGTCGGCGTGTTCAACCTGCAGCCGGTCGGCGAGCGCTGGCGGCGGTTCCGGTCGACGCAGCTGGTGACGACCGCACCGCGCGGCTTCCTGTGGGACGCGGCGATCGCCGCGCTGCCGGGCGTGCAGGTCTTGGTGCACGACGGCTACGTCGTCGGTGAGGGCATCCTGACGGCGTCGCTGCAGGGCCTCGCGCCGCTCGCCGACGAGCGGGGCCCTGGCGAGCTGGCGCGCGGCGAGCTGCTGCGCTGGTTGGCCGAAGCGGTAGGCTGGCCGACCGCGCTGCTGCCGGGGCGAGGCGTGCAGTGGACCCCCGTCGATGCGCAGCGGGCGACCGCGACACTTCGCGATGCCGGCCACGAGGTGGCCCTCGAGTTCGAGTTCGGCGACGACGGCATGGTCGCCGCGGTGCGCTGCGCCGGGCGCGGCCGCGCGGTCGGTCACGAGCTGGTGCCGACGCCGTGGGAAGGTCGGTGGTGGGGCCAGCAGGTCGTCGACGGCATGCGCCTGCCGCGCCACGGCGAGGTTGCGTGGCTGCTGCCGGAAGGACCGCAGTGCTATTGGCGGGCGCGCATCACCGGCGTCGACTACACCTTCGTCGGCGAGGGCGCGGCAGCGGGGAACGACGCGTCGTCGAAGGTGGCGTCGGGCTCGTCGTGCCCCGGCGTGCCGGCCGCCGCGGCGACGTCGGCCGCCAGCGCCGCGACCAGGTCCGCGAGTTCGACGCCCGGCGGACGGTGACCGCGCAGCACGCGGCGGTGCGCCGCGAACAGCTCGCCGTCGACGATGCCTTCGTCGCCCAGCCGGTGCAGCGCGTCGCCGCGCCGCGCCGCCAGCGCGTCGGGCAGCACCGCCAGCAGCGGTTCGGTGGTGCACACCTCGACGCCGACGCGCAGCAGGTCGATGGTCCAGGCGACGCGACGTTCGCGGCCGGGCGGCCAGCCGTCACCGTCGTGCGGATCGTCGCCGGGCGGCGCGACGAACTCCTGCGTGGCGAGCTCGGCGAGCGGCACGTCGCGGCGGCCGTACCACGGGTGTCGGCGACCGCAGTAGACGGCGCGCGGCAGCCGCCCGACGCGTCGCGTCTCCAGGCCGCGGTGCGCCACACGACGCTCGACGAACGCGACGTCGACGGCGCCGCGCAGCAGGTCGGCGGTCAGGCGCTCGCCGGGGCGCGTCAACAGCTGCGGCTGCAGATGCGGATGGCGCTGTTGCAGCTGGCGCAGCGCCGGCACGACCCACAACGTCGTGCCGGCCCCGGCCGAGGTCACGGTCAGGTCGCGGCGTGCGCCGGGGCCGTCGCCGCGCACTGCCTGCACACCGTCGTCGATGGCGCGCATCGCGTAGCGCAGCGCGTCGAGCAGCCGTTCGCCGTCGCGGTCGAGCGCCAGCGCGCGGCCGTCGCGGCGGAACAGCGGCTTGCCGAGCTCGCGCTCCAGCAGGCCGATCGAACGCGACAGCGTCGACGGGCCGACGCCGAGCAGCGCGGCGGCGGTCGGCAGATGCTCGGTCTCGGCGACGGCGCGGAACGCCGGCAGCCAGGACCAAAGGGGCAGCAGGGACTGCAGATGTGGACTCATGCGCAGGTTCGAACGGACCGTTCCAGACGACTCACGAGACGGCGGCGGCGGCGGGCCTTACCAGCCGCCTCGCCCCGACGAGGCTCCCTGCTACTACTGACATGAACATCCGCTCCGTCCTGCTCGGTCTTTCCCTGTCCACCGCCGTCGCCGCCCAGGGCGGCTTCGGCGCCGTCTACTCGCTGACCAATGACGCGATCGGCAACGCCGTCGCCGTGTCGATTCGCCTGCCCAGCGGGCACCTGGTGCCGTTCGCCAGCTTCGCCACCGGCGGTGAAGGTACCGGGGCCGGTCTCGGCTCGCAGGCCGCGCTGGCCAGCTCCGCCGATGGCCGCTACCTGTTCGCCGTCGACGCCGGCAGCGACGAGCTGACGATGTTCCGGGTGTTCGGCGGCGCCTTCTTTTGGCGCGTCGACACCGTGGCGTCGGGTGGCGACCGGCCGACCAGCGTCGCCGCGCACCACCGGCTCGTCTACGTGCTCAACGCCGACAGCGATCAGGTCGACGGCTTCCGCCGGGTCGGCAACCAGCTGCAGGCGATCCCCGGCGCCAGCTACGCGCTGAGCCAGGCCGGCGCGGCGGCGGCTCAGGTCGGCTTCACGCCGGACGGTGCGCACCTCGTCGTCACCGAGCGGGCCACCAACCAGATCGTCACCTTCCCGGTGCATGCCGACGGCACGCTCGGCGCGGCGACGGTCAACGGGTCGGCGGGGCAGACGCCGTTCGGCTTCGGCTTCGCCGGTGACACGCTGGTGGTCAGCGAAGCCGCCGGTGGCGCGATGGGGGCCAGCACCGTGTCGACCTACCGGGTCCAGGCCGACGGTTCGCTGCAGGTGCTGACCGCCGCGCTGCCGACCGGGCAGAGCGCCGCGTGCTGGATCGCGGTGCCGCGGCACGGCGGCGACGCCTACACGACCAATACCGGCAGCGGCAACCTGACCGGTCTCGACCTCGACGGCGGCGGCACGGCGACGCTGCTCGACGCTTCCGGCGTCAGCGGCGACCTCGGTGCCATGGCTCACCCGATCGACGCCGACTTCACGCCGAACGGCCGCATCCTCTACGTGCTCGACTCCGGCAACGACGTCATCCGCGCGCTGCGGCGCAAGCACGATGGTTCGCTGCAGCTGCTGTCGACCTCGGTTGCGCTGCCTGACGGAGCCGCTGGTCTGCTGGTTCGCTGATGGGATCTGCTGGTTGGCTGATCGGATATGGTGGGCGGCCCACGCCCGCTCGACTTCGCGGCGGTCGACGCGAGGAACCCGATGCTGTGGGACGCGATGTTCCTGCGCTTCGAGGGAGCGACCTACGCGCTGGACAACATCGAGGTCGGCCGCGGCGGCTACGTGGTGCCGTTCGGCGTCGCCTGCGACGGCGTCGGTGGCACGACGGAGCTGGTCGCGAACGGCGCGTTCTCGACCGGCACGTCGGTCGTGTTCGAGTCCGGCAACCACGCGCCGGGCCACATCGGCGCGACGGTCTTCGGCCTCGGCACCGGCAGCTGGCAGGGCGTGCCGTTGCCGCTGGATGCGCTGCTGGGCACCAGCGGCTGCACGCTCTACACCGACGCGGCCGTGCTATCGCCGTCGATCACGTCTCCGGCGGGCGTGCTGTCGTAGACGTTCCCGGTCCCGGCGGGTTGGACCGGCTTCGTCTGCTACGTGCAGCAGCTGTGTCTCGAGACGGTGCCGGGCGGCTTCTCGTTCACGCAGGCACTCGAGGTGCATTTCCCGTAGCGGCGGCGGGAGCGCGGCGTCAGTCGGCGAACACCTCGTCGGGCGACGACGCGCCCAGGACACGGCCCGTCCAACGCGTCAGCTGCTCGCGCGACGCGCCGAACAGTCGCTGCGCCACGGATGCGTCGAGGGTGCCGAAGCGCTGCTCGAGCATCAGCAGCAGCGTCTGCGCGCGACCGAACGTCTCGCCCTCGGCCTTGCCTTCGGCCTTGCCTTCGGCCTTGCCTTCGGCCTTGCCCTTCTGAAAGGTGCGTTCGAGGGTGCTCATGATGGTGGTCTCCTGGCGGTCGAGGATCTCGGCGAAGGTCTGCGTCAGCACCTGGGGGGTCACGTCGGTGACGGCGAGAGCATACCAGCCGATCGCGTCGATGGCGTCGCCGCCGGACGGTGGCCGGTCCGGCGGCGACTCGACGCGGTCGACGTCACGAAGCAGATCGGCCCAGCGTCGCAATGCGGCTGCCGCCTGCTGCGGATCGCACTCCGGCAGCACGGCGAGGCACAGTCGGGTCACGGTGACGAGCGCGGTGGTTCCTGCATCGAGGATGCGCTGCTCGTCCGCGGCACGCAGCTCGTCGACCACGACCCGCAGGTTCGGCTGCCACGGGGTGAACGGGTCGCCGTCGTCGGCATCGGGTTCGTCGGCGGCGCTGGCGCCGGCGCCGTGCTGCACGACCAGCGCCACCAGCAGCGGCCACTGCCCTTCGCGCAGCTGCAGCTCGTGCTGCAACAGCACGGCGTAGCGCAGGACCTGGCGACCGACCTGCGCGTCGCGTCCACGCTTGTGCTCGCCGACGAAGACGGTGGCGCGGCCATCCGAACGTCGCCGCGCGACGAACGCGCCGTCCGGAGAGTGTGGACGCAGCTCCAGACCGGGCAGGCGCTCGCCGAGTGGGGTCAGCGTCTGCCAGTCGATGTCCTGCACGAGCTCCGCCGGCAGCACCGCCGCGAGCCAGCTCGCCGCGTGCGCCGGATGGCGAAAGGTGAAGTGGAACAGCTTGTCGTGGGGATGGAACAACGCTACCGCACCTCGCGGCAAGGCAGTGCGTCGTCGACCTGCAGAATCGACGCGAAATCCCTCCGTCGCCATCGTGGCGTCCCTTGCCGCCTGCTGCGCGTTGCCCCATCGTCACGGCCACCGCATGGATCCGCGCATCGCCGACAAGGTCGCCCGCTTCCCGACCGGGCCGGGCGTCTACCTGTTCCGCGACGCGGGCGGCACGGTGCTCTACGCCGGCAAGGCGGCCGACCTGCGCGCGCGCGTGCGCAGCTACCTGAAGCCGGGCGGCGACGGCCGCTACCAGCTGCGCTTCCTCGAGCACGATGCCGCCGACGTCGAGTTCATCGCCACCGCCACCGAGCAGGAGGCGCTGCTGCTCGAGAACACCGTCATCAAGAAGCACCAGCCGCGCTACAACATCAAGCTGAAGGACGACAAGGCCTTCTTGCTGCTGCGGCTCGACCGCAAGGAGCCGTGGCCGTGGTTCCGCTTCGTGCGGCGGCGGCGCGACGACGGCGCGCTCTACTTCGGCCCGTTCGCGTCGGCCAAGGCGGCGCGGCGCACGCTGCGCCTGCTGCACAAGATCGTGCCGCTGCGCGACTGCGTCGACGCGGTGTTCGACAACCGCACCCGGCCGTGCATCAAGCACCAGATCGGCCGCTGCCCGGCGCCGTGCGTCGAGCTGATCACGTGGCGGGAATACGACGCGCTGCTCGACCAGGCGGTGCGCATCCTCGGCGGCGAGATCGGGCCGATCGTCAGCGGGCTGACGCGGCGCATGGGCGAGGCGGCGGAGGCGCTCGAGTTCGAACGCGCGCAGGCGCTCAAGGAGCAGATCGCCGCGCTGCAGCACGTCGCCGAGCGGCAGGCGGTGGTCTCGCGCGGCGGCGACGAGGACGCGGTCGGCGTGCACCGCCGCGGCGACGAGGTGACGATCGCGTTCCTGCAGTTCCGCGACGGCGCGCTCGAGCACTGCCGCCGCCACACGCTGAAGAGCGAGCTGCCCCTGGACCTGCTGCTGGCCGAGGCGCTGCAGCAGTTCTACCTCGGCGACCGCTATGTGCCGCGCGCGGTGCTGGTGCCGACGCTGCCGGAAGAACCGGCGATGCTGCGCGAGTGGCTCGAGCACAAGCGCGGCGCGCGCGTCGAGCTGCACGTGCCGCAGCGCGGCGACCGCAGGCAGCACCTGACGATGGCGCAGCAGAACGCCGCGCTCGGCGACCAGGTCGCGGTCGACATGGAGGCGCGGCGGCGGCAGGCCGCCGAGCGGCTGGCGCGCATCTGTCTGTTGGACGACGCGCCGCAGCGGCTGCACTGCCTCGACGTGTCGACGATGCAGGGCACCAACACCGTCGCGTCGCGGGTCTGCTTCGTCGACGGCCAGCCGTTCAAGGCGCAGTACCGCCGCTTCCGCATCTCGGCCGAACACGCCGGCGACGACTTCTCGGCGATGCAGGAGGCGGTGCGCCGCAGCCTGTCGCTGTGCCTCGAGCGCGACGACGAGGAGCTGCCGGACCTGCTGATCGTCGACGGTGGCAAAGGCCAGCTGGCAGCGGCGCAGCGCGCGGTCGAAGAACTCGGACTCAGCGGGGAGGTGCGGCTGTGTGGCCTCGCCAAGAGCCGCTTGAAGGGCCTCGGCGACGCGCGCGCCGAGAGCGGCGAGCGCATCTTCCTGCCCGGTCGCGACGACTCGATGCCGCTCGGCGTGGACCAGCCGGAGACGCTGCTGGTGGCGGCGATCCGCGACGAGGCGCACCGCTTCGCGATCACCTATCACAGAAAGCAACGGTCGAAGATCACCAGCGAGCTCGACTCTGTGCCGGGCGTCGGGCCGACGCGGCGCAAGGCGATGCTGCGGCACTTCGGTTCGTTGACGGCGATGAAGCAGGCGTCGCGCGAACAGCTGCGGGCGATGCCGGGGTTGCCGCAGGCGGTGGCGGACGCGGTGTTCGAGCGGCTGCGCGCCGGCGCTCCGGAAGACGCGGGCGAAGGGTGACGTTGGCGGCGGGGTGGGGACGTTCGCCCCGCGGCGCTGGTCGGGTCGCTTGGCGCGGATCTAAAGAGGTGTCATGAACGAGACCAAGCTTGAGTCCGGCTGGATGTCGTGGCGGTTCTTCGGTCTGAGCCTTCTGTTCTGGAGCGGCTTCTCGCTGCTGCAGATGCTCGTGCCGGTCCTGACCGGGCCGGTCGAGTTCGGCGGCTGGGCGAATGTACTGGCTGCGATCGCGTACGCCGTACTTCCCTATGCCGTGATGACGCCGGTGCTGTTCGCGATCGCCGAACGGCTGGCCCGGCGGCGGGCACGTGGCCTGCCCTATGTGATGCGCCTTGCGGCCGTGATCGTTGTTGCCGCCGCGCTGCGCACCGGAATGTGGGGCGTCAGACTCGTCTTCGAGGGCGGCCCGCTGACGGCCATGCTGACGACCGCGTTCCTCGGCGAGTGGTTGCGCTGCGGCGCGATCGTCGCCACCGCCGTGGCGGTGATGCACTACCGCATCGGCCAGGAACGCCGGCGGGAGCTGATGAAGGCTCAGCTGTCGGCGCTGCGCTCGCAGTTGCGGCCGCACTTCCTGTTCAACGCCCTGCAGGCGATCGGCGCAACCGCACGCAGTGACGCCGACACCACGGTGCGCATGACGGCACTGCTCGGCGATCTGCTGCGGCAGTCGCTTCGCGAACGCAGCGGTGACCTGGTGACGCTGGCCGACGAGCGCGACCTGCTGCTGCCGTATGTCGAACTGCAGCGACTGCGCTTCGGCGAGCGGCTGACGATCGAACTCGACCTCGGCGACGACGTGCTCGACGCCGAGGTGCCGGACCTCGTGCTGCAGCCGCTGGTCGAGAACGCGCTGCGCCACGGCATCGAGGCGACGCCCGGCGCCGGCACGGTGGTGGTGCGGGCGCGCCGCGACGGGCGGGACCTGCTGCTGCAGGTCGTCGACGACGGCGCCGGGCCGCCGGCGGAGACGATCGACGGCGTCGGCCTCGGCACGACGCGGGCGCGGCTGCAGGGGCTGTTCGGCGGTGCGGCGTCGCTGACGATGGCGCCGGCCGGCGTGCGCGGCACGACGGTCACGGTGCGATTGCCGTTGCGGCAGCAGCGGAGCACCCGTGCCGCCTGAGCGTCGATGTCCGACGTCGAACACACCTGATGGAAGTGCGTCCCAAGCACTGGTGATTTCGGACAGCGGGGTTGGAAGGAGGTATTGGTGATGCGTTCCTGGCTCTACAAGGTGTGGATCAACGTCGGCGCTGGCTACGGACTGCTGTGTCTGCAGACGACGATCCTGCGGGAGGTCGGGCAGGCGTGTATCGAACGGCATGCCGAGCGCCTGCCTGATGCGGCAGACGTGCAGCTGATGGTCTTCTGGCTGGAACTACCACTGATCGCGTTCTGGCTGGCAGGGTGGAGGTGCCGATCTGGGTGGAGGAGATCATGGCGGCAATCGGTGGTGTTCGGAGCGGGAGCGGTCGCCCTGTTCTGGTTGATGTTCTTCGGCGCCGACTGGTGGTTGTCGCTCGTGGCGAGTCGTGACGCGGTCTGGGTTCTCGGCGAGATGCCGGCCGCGGTTGGCATCATGCCAGCTGTCATCCTGCTGCTTGGGCAAGCCGCTGCGGCCAAAGAAGATCACTTCTTCGGTCGCTTCGTCGTGCGTCAGCGAGAGCTGCAAGTCGCCCAGCTGCGAGCGCTGCGTGCGCAACTGCAGCCACACTTCCTGTTCAACACGTTGCACTCGATCGGCGTCACCGCCACGCGCGACGGTCACGCCGCCCAACGCATGACGACCCTGCTCGGCGACATGCTGCGCCATACGCTCGCCGACCGAGCCGGGCAGCCGATCCCGCTGCGCGAAGAGCTCGCCGCGCTTGCGCCGTACCTCGAACTGCAGCGCGTGCGCTTCCAGGACCGCCTGCAGGTCGAGGTGGTGGTGCCGGACGATCTGATGGACATCCTCGTGCCCGATCTGTTGCTGCAGCCGCTGGTCGAGAACGCGATCCAGCACGGCATCGAACAGCGCCCCGGCGCCGGCCGACTGCGCATCGTCGCCGAGCTGACGCACATCCACTTCCAGGTGCGCGTCGAGGACGACGGCGTGCCGCCGCCGCAGATTGGTGCGCCGCCGGCGACCGGAACGGGGCTGTCGGCGACCCGCGAGCGGCTGCGGGTGCTCTACGGCGACGAGGCGTGGCTCGAGCTGAAGGCCAACGAGCTGGGCGGTACCACTGTGGTCGTCGAACTGCCGGTGCGGCGGAGCACGCATGCCGCCTGACCTTCGCATCCTGCTGGTCGACGACGAACCACTGGTGCGCGCGCACGAACGCGACGTGCTTGGCGGTCGCCCCGACCTGCACATCGTCGGCGAGGCCGGCGACGGTCCCGCCGCCGTCGAGGCGATCGAGACGCTGCGCCCGGACCTGGTGCTGCTCGACGTGCAGATGCCCGGCTGCGACGGCTTCGAGGTGTTGGAGCAGTTCGCGCCGGCGGACCGCCCGGTGGTGGTGTTCGTCACCGCCTGGCAGGAGTACGCGCTGCGCGCGTTCGACGCGCACGCCATCGACTACCTGCTGAAGCCGTTCGACGACCAGCGGCTATTGGCGGCGGTCGAGCGTGCCCGGACCTGGCTCGCCGCGCGCGCGGCCGGGCAGGATCGTGTGCCGGGGCTGCTCGCGAGCATCGCCGCCGAACGGCGCCGCGACCGCTTCGTCGTCCGCCACGCCGGCCGCGTGCGCGTGGTGCCGGCCGCGGAGGTGACGTGGATCGAAGCGCGCGGCAACTACGTGCACCTGCACCACCCCGACGGGCCGTTCCTGCTGCGCGAGACGCTGCAGAACCTCGAAGGTTGTCTCGACTCCGCGCGCTTCGTGCGCACGCATCGCTCGGCGATCGTCGCGCTCGATCAGGTGGTCGAGCTCGAACGGTTGCCGTCGGGCGCGTGCGAACTCCGGCTGCGCTGCATGGCGCGCGCGCCGCTCGGCCGCAGCTTCCGTGCCGCGTTCGAGCAGCGTTGGCGCGGCTGACGCCGGGTCGTCACTTGCCGAACCTGTCGATCGGCCACGACGACTGCTCGCCGTAGACGTCCGGCAGCTCGCCCTCGACCGTCAGCATGACCCGCCCGTAGTTGCGCGGTGCGAGCTCGATCAGCAGCACCTTGCCGCCGTGTTCGCCCTCGTGCTCGACCTGAACCGGCTCGGCGAAGTAGCGGAACGAGCTGCGGATCTTGCGGCCGTCGGCCAGCGACAGCTCCTCGCTCGGCGCGTCACCGGGCAGCAGCAGCGCGTCGTCGGCGAGCTTCTGCGCGGCGAACAGTTCGCCGAGGTCGCGCGGCCAGCGTTGTTCGCGCTTGTGGAACACCTCGAGCGCGTCCCAGGCCTGCCGCAGTTCGTGCCTGGCGAGGACCATCGACAGCTGCTGCGTCGTCCAGTCGGAGTCCTCGCCGGCGATCATCGTCGGCCACAGCAGTGTCAGCGCCAGCGCCTCGAGACCGCCGAAGGTGCCGGACTGCTGCAGCGCGAAGCGCTCGCCGTCGCGGCGCAGCACACCGCGCCCCTTGCCGCAGTATCGGGCGAAGGTCTCGACGTCGGGCAGGTCGTCCGGCTTGACCGGCTGCCGCTGCGCGGCTTCGGCCGAAGCGAGCACGTAGAGCGGCAGCCAGACGTCGCGGTAGGCGCGATAGATCTCGACCTCGTCGAAGCGCAGGTCGAAGCTCACCAGCGCGTCGCCAGGTCCGCTCGGCGCCGTAGCCTCGCCGAGGTCCATCGCCTCGCCGCCGTCGGCGAGCGCCTTCAGCAGCGAGCGCATGCTGCGACCCGACTCGGCGAAGTGCAGCGTGTCGCCGACCACGCCGAAGGTGATCTGCAGGCCGTTGGGCATGCCGGGCAGCTCGAGGCGGTGGCAGGCGACGCCTTCGTACTCGACCTCCTTGATCGGCAGGCCCTGCTCGGTGGCGAACGCCAGCAGCCGGTCGAAGGCTTCGCGGTCGGCGAGGCCGAGCGACGCGAACACGCGCGGGATCACGCCGCCGGGTGCTGGCGCGGCGACGCCGAGCGCGAGCCCGCCGGACAGCGCCTTCTCGACATCGGTGACGATCGCCTCGGGCAGCTCGACTTCGCCGGCGAGCATCTGCTGCACCGCGGTCGACAGCGCCGGAAGGTCGATGGCCGCGCGGATCTGCGCCATCGCGCCGTCGGGCAGCGGTTGCTTCGGCAGCGCCGCCGTGCCGGTCAGCAGCGCGCCGAGCACGCCCTCGGGTGGGCCGCCGAGCTCGAGCGCGATCTCGTCCAGCACCCGCTCGCCTTCGAAGCGCAGGTTCCAGGTGAAGCGGCGCAGCGACTCCGTGCCGAAGGCCTGCAGCGGCGCCGGCAGGATCATGCCCATGCCGCCGCGCGAGAACATGCCGAGGTACTGCTGCAGGTCGACCTCCAGCAACAGACCCGGATGGGCGGGGGTCGTCGGCGTCAACTCGTCGAGGCGCTGCGGCAGGCGGCCGGTGCCGAACGCGTAGGTGCCGGGCATGTGCATCTGCCACGGATCCTGCTGGCTCATCGGGAAGCCGAACTCCGACTCCTCCGGCGCGTCGAGCTTGAAGACCGCCGCTGGGAAGCCGTCGATCTTGGCCTCGGGGTCGCGCGTGAAGTAGCGCGAGCGTTCCATGCGTCGCGCCGACTCCTCGAAGGCGCGCAGCCAGCGACCGTCGAACTGCGGGCGGCAGCGCACGCTCAACAGCGAGCTCGGCCGCATCGTCTGCTCGTCGGTCGATACGTAGGCGAGCGCGTCGATGTGCTGCATCTCGGACAGCGGGTAGCGGCCGAGGTCCATCAGCGAGCCGTCGGTGATCAGGTACGACACGTAGTAGGGCTCGATCTCGACGTCGCGCTCGAGCACCGCGTCGCGCACTGCCAGCCGCGCCGCGCTGCGGGCGACGAACCAGCCCACCGCGGCGTCGACGGTCGGCGCGACCTCCTCGTCGGCGAGCAGGCGGCCGAACCGGCTCGCGGGCAGCTGCGCGGCGAGCTGCGGCACGCCGCCGAACGAGTAGCGGGCCAGCGGCGCCGGGGGCTGCTGGGCGGCCGGCGCGGCGGTGTCCTGGGCGGCCGCGAACGGCGCCAGCGTGGTGAGCAAGGAGAGCGGTGCGGCGAGGCGGTGACTCATGGGGATCCCGCGCGGCACGATAGCCCGATGAGCACGCGATTGCCCGCGACCAGAGCGCGCTTCACCCGGCGTCGGCGGGCGCGTCCGGCGTCGGCGACGCGTCGGCGCGCGTGATGCGCACGCGCTCCGCGCGGCGGTTGTTGGCCTTGGTCACCTCGAAGCGATGGCCGCCGGCCTCGACCGTCATGCCGGCGGCCGGCACCGTGCCGAGCCGTTCGGCGAGGAAGCCCGACAGCGTCTTGCTCTCGGTCTCGACGCCTTCGATGCGCAGGTGTTCGAAGACGTTCTCGACCTCGGCGGCGCCGCGGCACAGCAGCGAGCCGTCGGGGCGCTCGAGCATCTCCGACTCGTCGGTGTCGGTCTCGTCCTCGATGTCGCCGACGATCTCCTCGAGCACGTCCTCGAGCGTGACCAGGCCCTGGGTCGAGCCGTACTCGTCGACGACGATCGCCATGTGGCGGCGGCCGTGCTGGAAGCGACGCAGCACGTGCTGCAGCGTCGCCGTCTCCGGCACGATCAGCACCGGCACCATCAGCGATTGCCAGTCCGGCTCCTTGCGGTCGCGCAGCGAGAACAGCAGCTCCTTGGTCAGCACCACGCCGTTGACGTCGTCGAGCTCGCCGGTGGGCGAATACGGGAAGCGGCTGTGGCCGGTGCGCTGGATGCGCTTCAGGTTGGCCTCGGCGGGCAGGTCGCCGGCGATGTAGGTGATGCGGTCGCGCGGCACCATGATGTCGGCGGCGGTCAGGTCGCGCAGGCGGGTGGCGTTCTGGATCAGCTCGCCGGTGATGCTACCGAACGCGCCGGAGCTGACGCCGACCGTGGTCAGCATGCGGATGTCGTCGAGCGACGTGTCGGGGCCGGCGTCGGCGCGCGCGAACAGCCGCGCCAGCCAGCGGGTGACGAACAGCACCGGCCAGACCGCGACGATCATGACCTGGGTGACGCCGGTGACCGGCAGCGCCAGCGCGTCCGCGTGCACGACGCCCATCGTCTTCGGGATGATCTCGGTGACCGAGAGCACGGTGACGACGAAGAACGCGGCGAACCAGGCCGGCGAGACGTCCGGGAACACCTGCACGAACTGGTCGGTCGCGATCGCCGCGCCGCCGGAGTTGGCGATCGTGTTGACGATCAGGATCGCAGCGATCGGGCGGTCCGGCTCGAGCCGGAAGCGACGCAGCAGCAGCCCGAGGGTGGAGCCGCCCTGCGCCAGCGTCTCGACCCGCGCGCGGCCGACGCTGAGCAGCGTCGCCTCGGAGATCGAGCAGACGAACGAGAACAGCAGCGAGAGGGCGACGGAGAGGACCAGCAGGAACATCGGGCTCGGGCCACGGGGGGCCGCGCCGCAGGGTATGCGGGGGCCCGGGCGCCGTCCACTGTCGACGCCGTCCGCTCCGGCTCCGATCGCTCAGGCCGGCTGCACGACGCCGGTCTCCTCGCAGGAGAAGTGGTAGGCGCGGTTCTTGACCCGCACGTTGACCTTGCTGCCCGGGCCGAGGTCGTGGTCGAGGATCATCTCGGTCAGCGGGTCCTCGATGCGGCGCTTGATCAGGCGGCGCAGCTCGCGCGCGCCGAACTCCTCGGAGAAGCCCTGCTTGGCCAGCAGCACCCGCACGCCCGGCGAGAAGGTCGCGGTGATGCCGCGGCGCTTCAGCAGGTCGCCGACCTCGCGCAGCATGTTCCCCGCGATGCGCTCGCAGACCTTCAGGTCGAGCGGGTTGAACATGATGACTTCGTCGATGCGGTTGACGAACTCGGGGCGGAAGAACTCGCGCAGCGCCTCGAACGTCACCGACGACAGGTCGATGTCGGACAGGCTCTGCCGCTTGTGCGCGGCGGAGAAGCCCATGCGGGTGCGCACCGCGTCGATCTTCTCGATGCCCAGGTTGCTGGTCATCAGGATCAGCGCCTGGTGGAACGACACCGTGTGCCCCTTGCTGTCGGTGATGATGCCCTCGTCGAGCAGCTGCAGCAGCAGGTTGTGCACCTTGTAGTGGGCCTTCTCGATCTCGTCGAACAGCACCACGCTGGTCGGCTTCTTCTTGATGCCCTCGGTGAGGAAGCCGCCCTCGTTGTGGCCGATGTAGCCCGGCGGCGAACCGATCAGCTTGGCGTACTCGTGCGGCAGCGCATACTCGCTGCAGTCGACGCGGATCATCGCGCTCGGGTCGTCGAACAGGTTGCGCGCCAGCGCCTTGGCCAGCTCGGTCTTGCCGGTGCCGGTGCGGCCGACCAGCAGGAACGTGCCGACCGGATGGGTCGGGCGCTTCAAGCCGACGGCGGCCTTCTTGACCGCGCGCACCAGCGACGAGATCGCGTCGTCCTGACCGATGATCTGCTGGCGCAGGTTGCGCTCGAGGTTGGTGACGCGGCGGAACAGCGACTGCCGCGCGTTCTCGTTGCCCGGGCGCGGCAGGAACGGGTCCTCGTCGGTGCGGGCGTTGGCGTCGCCCTCACCCGACGGGATGCTGACCTGGTGGATCTCGAGCGACGGGTTGACGTCGATGCAGATCTGGTAGAGCAGCTCCTCGACGATCTCGAGGTCGTAGCCGTCGTCCATGCGACGCACCGCGGTGAGCACCTCGGTGTCGAAGGTCGGCACGCAGGCGCGCACGACCCGTTCGCGGTAGTCGGACTTGTTGACGATCGGAGCTGCGTGCAGCTCCTGCAGCAAGTCGTCGCTGCAGCAGCGAACCTTGATGAACTCGTCGATCAAGTCGAAGTACTTGATGACGAACGCAGCCCCTGGATGCTTCAAGTAGTTGTCCCTTGGCCCTGGTCTTGACTGGGACATCTTCGGGTGAGACGGTGCGTCGACTTGACGCGCGCCGGCATGAAAACGCCCAAGTCATGCGCCCGACGCGACCTGAACCGCACGTGATCCCACCGACCAAGCTGCTCGCGTTGCTCGTCCACGGTCGCCTCGTCGATCCGGCGGTCGCTCGTGATGCGCTCGCGTCCGGTGATCCCGGACGATTCCTGGTCGAGAACGGCCACTGCTCGGACGCGCAATGGCAGCAGTGGCTGCGCACCGAAGGCGGCACGCGGCCGGTGCTGAGCCGCTACGAACTCGGCGAACTGATCGGCGAAGGCGGCGTCGGCCGGGTGTTCGCGGCGCGCGACAAGACCGACGGCAGCGAGGTGGCGCTCAAGGTGCTGAAGCCGCAGCTGGCCACCGATCCGGTGCAGACCGAGCGCTTCGTGCGCGAGGCGCGGCTGTTGATGGGCCTGTCGCACCCGCACCTGGTCAAGGGGCTGCGCGTCGCCAAGGAAGGCGACACGATCTTCTTCGCCATGGAGCGGTTGCCGGGCGACTGCCTGCAGGACGTGATCGGCGCCGGCGAAGACGGCCGCCTCGACGAGGAGACCGCGCTGCAGGTCACCGTCGAGGTCGCCGCGGCGCTCGACGCGCTGCACGCCGCCGGCTACGTGCACCGCGACGTCAAGCCGGGCAACATCCTGTGGTCCGAGGAGCGCGGCGCGGTGCTGATCGACCTCGGCTTCGCCGTCGGCGGCGACGCGGCGACGGGCGGCGAGACGACCGCCGGCACGGTGCACTACATCGCGCCGGAGCAGGCGCGCGGCGACGGCAAGCTCGACGTGCGCGCCGACATCTACTCGCTCGGCGCGACGCTCTACCACCTGGTCACCGGCTCGTTGCCGTTCGAGGGCCGCACGTCGGAGGAGGTGCTCGCCAAGCAGGTGCTCGAGTCGCTGTCGGGCGAGCGCATCCGCGCGCTCGACCTGTCGCCGCAGCTGCACTACTACCTCGAGAAGATGATGGCGAAGGACCCGGCGCTGCGGTTCCAGGACCCGGCGCAGCTGCAGCGCGAGCTCACCGCGTTCCTCGACCAGCGTCGCCACCAGCGCGAGCTCGAGGAGCGTCAGCAGAAGGCGCGGCCGCGGCTCGGCGAGCGGCGCGGCTCGCCGTTCGATCGCCGGCATCCGCGTCGTCGCCGATGACGGACGTGGGGGAGACGCGCGACGGCTTTCCGTTCCGCTTCGCCTGCCGGCGCTCGGGCAACTGCTGCGCGATCCCCGGCGGGTTCGTGCGCGTCACCGCGGACGAACGCTCGGCGATCGCCGCGCACCTCGGCATGGACGAACGTGCGTTCGCCAGCCGCTACCTGCAGCCCGACGGCGTGCGGCTGAAGGAAGGGCTCGGCCATCGCTGCGTGTTCCTGGAGGACGGCGCCGCGGCGGGCTGCTCGATCTACCCGGTGCGGCCACACAAGTGCCGCGAGTGGCCGTTCTGGCCCGAGGTGCTCGAGGACGCCGCGCTGCGGCGGCTGGTCGAGCGCACTTGCCCGGGCATCACGCGGCTCACGCCGGCTCGGGACTGATCGACGGTCGCGGTGACGACTGGCACCGCCGGCCCCCGGAGTGGCGCCCCGGGCGCGTCGGCGGTAGCCTGCGCGCGGTCCAGCACCACGGGCCGAACCATCACAGGGTCTTTCCGGAGGTGAGCATGGAACCGCGTTGCGTGTCGGGGAGTCTGCGTTCGTCGTTCTCGCACTTGTTGGCGATCGCCGCGCTGGCGTGCGCCGTACCTGCCCAGTGCACCAACCCGTGGCTGCCGTCGTCTGGCGTGCCCGGCGTGCTCGGCGGGACGCGGCTCGTGTCCGCATCGTGCCTGTGGGATCCCGACGGTGGCGGCCCGCTGTCGCCGGTGTTGGTGGTCGGCGGGGACTTCACGATCGCCGGTGGCGCGGCCGCGAACCGCATCGCGACCTTCGACCCGACGACCGGGACCTGGTCGACGCTCGGCCTCGGCTTCGACGGCGAGGTCCGCGCGGTGGCCGCGCTGCCGAACGGCGACCTGGTTGCGGCCGGCATCTTCTCGACGGCTGGCGGCAGCGTCGCGGCCAACATCGCCCGCTTCGACGGCGCGACATGGTCGCCGCTCGGAACCGGCATCCCCGGCTACGTGATCTCGCTCGCGGTGCTGCCGAACGGCGACCTGGTCGCGGGCGGCTACTTCACCTCGGCGGGCGGCGTCGCCGCTGCCAACATCGCCCGTTGGGACGGGACCAGCTGGGCGCCGCTCGGCGCCGGCATCGGCGGCGGCGACGTGCGGGCGCTGGCGGTCCTGCCGAACGGCGACCTGATCGCGGGCGGCTACTACACCTCGGCGGGCGGCGCCGCGGCGGCCAACATCGCGCGCTGGGACGGAGTCTCGTGGTCGACGCTCGGTCTCGGCCTCGACAGCTCGGTCCAGGCCCTGCTGGTGCGCAGCAACGGCGACCTCATGGCCGGCGGCTACTTCAACTACTCGGGTCCGAGCAACACCGCGTGGCTGAATCACACCGCGAGCTGGAACGGGGTTTCGTGGACGCCGGTCGGCGCGGGCGTCGCGGGTTCGGCCTTCTCGCTGGCCGAGCTGGCGAACGGTGACGTCGTCGTCGGGTGCTTCCAATCCCATGACTCGATCCTGCGGTGGAGCGGCGCCAATTGGATCGCGATGGACGACGCTTCGGATGACGTCGGCCGGGTCGTCACCCTGTGCGTGCTGCCGAACGGCGACCTGTTCGCCGGCGGCTACTTCTTCACCCTCGGCGGCACCGGCGCCGGCAGCGTCGCGCACTGGGATGGAGCGTCGTGGAACCACCTGGGCAACGGACTGACGTCACCGGTGGCGCAGCTGGCCGAGCTGGCCAACGGCAGCGTGGTCGGCTTCGGCGGGTTCACCGTCGGCCAGAGCCACCACCTCGGCGTGTGGAACGGGGCGACGTGGCAGCCGTTCCCCGCGGCGCTCGACGGCGTGAGCTGCATCGCCCGCCTGCCCGACGGTGACCTGCTGGCCGCAGGTACGTTCCCTGGGCCGGGCGGCGACGACAACCTCGCGCGGTGGAACGGCGCGAGCTGGTCGACCTTCGCCCCAGGCCTCGTCGGCACCGGCCTCTACGGTCAGGTGACGGGCCTCGCCGTGCTGCCCGACGGCGACGTCGTCGCCTGCGGTTCCTTCCCGCAGCGCCTCGCCGTCTGGAACGGCTCCGCGTGGTCTTCGCTCGGGACGGTCACGGGGCCGTCGCCGAACGTGCTGATGATGGCCGTGACCGCCAACGGCGACCTCGTCGTGGCGGGCTACTTCGACTCGATCGGCGGCGTCGCCGCCAGCAACATCGCGCGGTGGAACGGCAGCGTCTGGGCGCCGCTCGGTCCGGGGCTGACCCTGCCGCTGTTCAGCGGATCCATCACGGCACTGGCCGGCCTGCCGAACGGCGACGTCGTCGTCGGCGGCACCTTCTTGATCGGTGGGACGTTCCTCGGCACGCTCGTGCGCTGGGACGGCACCGCGTGGTCCGCCTTCGGCACCGGGCCCAGCAGCTATCCGTTCGCCGTGGTGGGCTTGCCGAATGGCGATCTGGTCGTCGGCGGCAACTTCGCCAGCGCGGGAGGTGTGCCAGCGAACTTCATCGCGCGCTGGAACGGCTCGGCGTGGTCTGCCTTCGGCGCGGGCACCGACGCGCAGGTGTATTCCCTCGCGATGCGGGCGAACGGCGACGTGCTGGTCGGCGGGAGCTTCGCGTCGGTCGACGGCACCGTGTCGCCGTTCTTCGCCGAGATCACGACGACGTGTCCGGCGACGGCCGTCGCCTCGGGGCCCGGCTGCACCGGCAGCGGCGGTCCGAACGAGTTGACCGCGACGGCGCTGCCGTGGCTCGGCGCGACGTTCCGCGCGCGCGCGACCGGCCTGCCGTCGTCGTCGCTGGCGCTGATCGCGACCGGCGTGACGCCGTTGGCGCTGCCGTTGCCGCAGCTGCTGCCGCAGGGTTTGCCCGGCTGCACGGCGTGGCTGCTCGCCGATGTGCTCGGTGTCGCGCTGCCGATCGCGGGTGAGGTGACGACCCAGATCGCCGTGCCGAACGCGCCGCTGCTGGTCGGCGCGCAGCTCCACCAGCAGGTGTTGTCGTTCGTCTTCGACGCGTCCGGCGACCTGGTCGAGTTGACGAGCAGCAACGCGCTGACGATCACGCCCGGCGTCTTCTGACGTCTGCTCCTCGACCGTCGCGCAGCTCAGGACAGCGCGACCGACAGCAGGTCGATCTCGGCGGCGGCGTCGGCGAGGTCGAGGCGCAGGAACTGCACGACGTCCGGCAGCTCGGGGTTGCCGTCGAGCGCGACGCGCACCGTGTGCACCCGACCGTCGTTCTGCAGCGGGAACTTGACCGAGCACGGCTCGGTGAAGGTCTCGTGCGCCGGGCCCTTGAAGAACACCTGCCCGGTCAGCGCGTCGACCGCGTGCTCCGGCGCGTGCACGCGCAGCTCCAGAACGAGCTCCCGCACCGGGCGCAGCAGGCACGGCATCACGACCCACGGGTCGTCGCCGGTGGCGCGCCAGCAGAAGCCCGGCCCGGCGCCGTCGCGCGGCACCAGCTGCTCGTTGGGCCAGAAGCCGCGCTGCATATCGCGTCGGCGCAGGTCGAAGCGGTCCTGTTCCCAGCGGTCGGGCAGGTAGAGACGGTCACGCAGCGCGAGGCAGGCGGCGGCCGCGCCGGCCGGAAGCGTCGCGGTGCGGGCCACCAGCTGCTCGCGCTCCAGCGGGGCGGCGTCGGTGACGAAGTCCGGGATCTCGTCACGAAGCGGGTAGCGCTGGCCGCTGTCGGCGCCGCGCAGCGCGTCGCCGTCGCGCCGCAGCACAGCACCGGTCATCGGTTCGCGCAGCGCGGCGAAGAACTGCTGCTGGCGCTGGGCATCGGGCGGCGCGGCCAGCTCGCCGGGCACGACGGTCGTGGACAGCAGCAGCTCGAGCAGCTCTTCGTCGCTGTGGCGCCGCTCGCGGCGGCGCAGCTCGAGCGGCGCGACCAACGCCACGCCCATCGCCGGTGGCGCCATCGTCTCGCTGCGGGTGTGCGCGAGGATCCAGCGCCTGGCCTCGTCGCGCGACAGGTTCTCCTGGGTCGGCGGCCCGTCGCACTGCGGCGTCATCACGGCGCCCGGCAGGCAGGCGGCGAAGTCGTCGGGGTGGAACAGGTTGCGCTCCATGTGCGGCCAACCCGGCCGCTTGAACAGGTAGGCGTCGATCGCGCCGCGGTCGTAGCGCACCTCTTCGGTGGTCAGGATCAGCGCTCGCCGCGCGACGCGGCGCAGCTCGAGCATCGTCTCGACCGGGCTCTCGACGTGCTCGAGGACCTCGCTGCAGACGACCACGTCGAACGCGCCGTCGGCGAACGGCAGCCGCGCGCAGTCGACCGCCGCGCCCGGCACGCCGAACAGCTCACGCGCGCGACGGCACGCCTCCAGCGACAGGTCGCTGGTCGCGCACCGCGCGCCGAAGATGCGGCTGACGACGTGCGCGAGGTAGCCCTCGGCGCCGCCGACGTCGAGCATGGTGTCGAACTCGAGGCCGTCGAGCGCGCGCAGGATGCGCAGGAACCGGCAGAGCCGCGCCACGTGGTTGCCTTCGCCGGCCGGATGACCGAGGCCGTAGACCGGCATGTGGGCGAAGTAGTGCCCCTCCGGCGTGCGCATGCGGAAGCGGTTGTCGAGCCAGCCGCGCGTGACCTGCGTGTAGGAACCCATCGGCCGGCGAGCATACGTCGCCGTCCGCGACCGTCACTCGCGGACCTTCTGCCACTTGCGCCGGCGCAGGTCGACGGTGCGCTGCTGCAGGTCGCTCAGCCGCTCGACGTCGGCCTTGACGGTGCGGCCGCGGCGGTGCACGCGCACCACGTGGCAGAGGCCGAGGCCCTGCACGTCGAGCCAGTCGCCGCGCTCGACGGTCGCGGTGGCATCGGCTGGATCGTCGCCTTCCGGTGCGGCGCCGACCGCCGCCCGCCGGTCGACGCGCGGCACCGGCACGGTCTGCGGCAGGTGTGCGTCCTGCCACTTCGCCGCGTCGGTGCAGACGTCGCAGGCGCCGCAGCCGACCTCGTCCCCGTCGTCGTCGACGAAGTCGTCGTCGAAGCCGAAGTGCGAGTGGATCGTCGCCTTGCGGCAGTGCATCTCGGTCGCGTAGCGCACCATGCGGAGCAGGCCCATCAGGTCGTTCTGCCGCTTGTCGTCGGGCAGCCAGTCGGCGAGCTCGTCGTCGTCGGGCACGCGCGCCAGCGCGAGGTCGTGGCCGGGTTCGCCGGTGGTGCAGCCGGCGCTGCGCAGCAGACGCAGCACGGTGTCGACGCGGCCGTCGTGGCGGTTCTTGTGCAGCAGCGCGTCGCGCAGCGTGTCGACGTCGGCGGCGTGCAGGCGGTCGCCGAGCTGCTCCATGTGGTCGATCAGCTCGCGGGCGAACGCGGCGGTCGGGTTGGCCCACTCGGCGAAGTTGCGCTGGATGACGAGGTCCTCCTCGCGGTACAGCAGCTCGCAGAACGCGCCGTCGCCGTCGCGGCCGGCGCGGCCGACCTCCTGGTAGTAGGCCTCGAGCGTGCGCGGCAGCTGCCAGTGCACGATGGCGCGGATGTCGGCCTTGTCGACGCCCATGCCGAACGCATTGGTCGCCAGCATCAGCGCGTCGCGGCTGGCTTGGAAGCGCGCCTGCTGCGTGCGTCGTTCGTGCGCCGACAGGTCGCCGTGGTAGACCATCGGCTGCAGCCCGCGCCGCTGCAGCTCGCCCTCGAGCCAGCGCAGGTCCTTGATCAGCGCGCAGTAGACGATCGCCGGACCGCCGGTGCGCTCGAGCACGGCGCTGAGCCGCTCGAGCTTGTCCTGGTCGTCGGGCGCCTCGTGCACCGACAGGAACAGGTTGTCGCGGTCGACGCCGGTGTGGAACAACGGCGCGTCGTCGAGGCCGAGCGTCGCGCGGATGTCGCGCTGGACCTGCGGCGTCGCGGTCGCCGTCAGCGCCAGGCACGGCGGGTCGCCGAGCGCGCGCCGGACCTCGCCGAGCCGCAGGTAGTCGGGGCGGAAGTCGTGGCCCCACTGGCTCAGGCAGTGCGCCTCGTCGATCGCCAGCCGCGCCACGCCGCGGGCGCGGATGCGATCGAGGAAACCGGTCACGCGGAAGCGTTCGGGCGTGCAGAACAGCAGCTTCACGTCGCCGCGCTCGACGGCGGCGAGCCGCGCGTCGCGTTCGCTGCGCTCCAGCATGCTGTGCACGCAGGTCGCCGGCAGCTCGCGGTGGCGCAGCGCCGCCACCTGGTCGTCCATCAGCGCGATCAGCGGGGAGACGACGACCGTCAGGCCTTCGCCGACGAACGACGGCAGCTGGTAGCAGAGCGACTTGCCGTCACCGGTCGCCATCAGCACCAGCGCCGAGCCGCCGCGCAGGAAGTGAGAGCAGATCTCCCGCTGGGGGCCGCGGAAGGCGGAGAAGCCGTAGAGGCGCCGCAGGGCTGCGTCGAGGTCGGGGTCGGGGCCTGGCACGGCGCGGCACCTTACCACGGCGCCTTCGGGTGCGCCGTGCCCTGATCGGCCCGGTGCCGAGGGGCATTGCGCATCGCGGGCAGGAGTCGAAGACCGCGCATCCGATGAGCGTTCGACCTCGCGTCGACCCCTGCTATGGTGGGCGCGACACGCCGCCACGTCCCTCGATGTCCACCAGCATCCGTCCGCAACCGTCGCCCAGCATCGTGGCGCTGCTCGTCGCGGTGGTGATGGTGGTCGCCAACCTGTTCGAGCCGCTGACGGTCGACGACGTCTGCCACCACTACTACGCCGAACAGGTCGCGCGCGACCCGCTGCACCCGTTCGAGTTCACCACCGTCTGGCACCAGCGGCCGGTCGCTGCGTGGACGGTGATGGTGGCGCCGGTCAACTCGTACTACTGGGCGCCGGGGCTCCTGCTGTGCGACGCGCTGCTGCCGCCGGAGTGGCAGACGGTCGGCTGGCACCTGTGGTACCTGCCGGTCTACTTCCTGTTCTGCCGGAGCCTGCTGGCGCTGTTGCGGCGGTGGGTGAAGCGCGGCAGCGGCACGATGCTGTGCGCGATCGCGCTCGGCGGCGCCGTGCTGCCGGGCCTCAACCTGCTGCTCGAGGTGCCGATGCTGTCGCTCGGGCTCGCGGGACTGGTCGTGGTGCTGCGGGCGATGGACCGCCGCAGCGTGCCGTTGGCGCTGTGCGCCGGGGCGCTGTGGGGCCTCGCCTTCCAGACCAAGTACTCGGCGATGGCGTTCTTCGCGCCGTGGTTCCTGCAGGCGCTGCTGCGCTGGCGCTGGCGCGAGTTCGTCATCGGCGGGGTCACCGCGGCGGCGGTCGCGCTCGGCATCGAGGGGCTCGTGTCGCTGTCGCACGGCGGCGGCTCCTACTTCCTCGAGCAGCTGCAGCTGTCGCAGATCCGCTCCTGGTCGCAGCTGATCCGCGGCATGTTCGTCCAGGTCGGCGGGCTCGGCGCCCCGGCGGCGCTGCTCGGGCTGCTGGGGCTCGGCGCGCCGCGCTGGGTCTTTCGCGCCGCGCTGGCGATCTACGGCGGCGGCCTGCTGACCGTGGCGATGCTGACCGATCCAGAACGCCGCTCGCTGGCCGAAGGGGCGCCGGACTCGATCGCCTACCTGCTGATGGCGCTGTTGACCTGGAGCGTGCTGCTGGCGGTGTTCGCGGTGCTGCTGCGCGGCGGTCTCGGTGGGCTGCGCGGGCTCCGCGTGGTCGGGACGCGGCGCATCCGGCTGTTCCTGGTCTGCTGGTTCGTCGCCGAGGTCGCGTCGTCGTTCGTCGTCTCGCCGTTCCCGGCGGCGCGTCGGGTGCTGATGGTGGTCGTCGCGGCGACGGTCGCCGCGGGCTGGCTCGCGGTGCGAAGGGTCGGCGTCAACGGCGCCGTGCGCGGCGTCGCCGTCGGCAGCGTCGCGCTGGGCCTGTTGCTGCAGGCGATCGACTATCTCGAAGGCTACGCGTGGGTGCAGGCGGCGCGCGACACGAGGACGTGGTGGAGCGAACACGCTCCCGAGCACAAGCTCTACTACACCGGCGGCTGGGGCTTCGAGTTCTACGCGCCGCGCGCCGGGCTGCCGCCGTTCCTGCGCGGCGAGACGGTGCTCGAGCCCGGCGACCTGATCGCGGTCGGCTCGATCGACGGCAGCGAGAACCCGTGGTTCGAGTGGAGCGACAAGCTCGAAGAAGTGACCACGCTCTCGTGCGGCACCGACGGCTTCCCGCTGTCGACGCAGTTCTGCTACTACTCGGGGCGGCGGCCGGTGGACCACCAGTACGGTCCGCGCTTCGTGGTCTGGATCGTCCGCGCCACCGAGCGGCTGCCGAGCAGCGATCTGGTGGTGCGGCCGGACCAGTGGCACACACCCTCGCAGGTGCGGGAGATGAACCGGCGCTAGCGTGCGTACGCCGGGGCGGTGTCGCCCCGGCGGACGTCAGCCGAGCTCGCACAGGCTCTGCTCGACGCCGGCGAGCTGCGCCTTCAGGTCGGCCAGGTTCTGTCGTTCGCGTTCGACCACCGCCGGCGGGGCCTTGGCGACGAAGCCCTCGTTGCCGAGCTTGCCCTCGATGCCGCGGATGCGGCCGGCGAGCTGCTCCTTCTGCTTGTGGAGCTTCTCCCGCTCCTTGTCGAGGTCGACGACGCCGAGCAGGAACGCCTTCTGGGCGCCGAGCACGACCGTCGCCGCGTCCGGCGTGCGCTGCTGGTCGCTGCCGATCGCGACGTCGGCGAGACCGGCCATGTTGGCCAGCAGCGGCGCCGTCGCGCGCAGCACCTCGGCGCCGTCGCCGTCGGCCTGGAAGCGCGCCGGCAGCCGCTCGCGCGGGGCGACCTGGTAGCTGGCGCGCGCCTCGCGGATCGCCACGCACCACTGCTGCATCGTCGCCACCTGCTGCTCGACGTCGTCGGCCAGCGCTGCCTCGTCGGGCGCGGGCCACGCCGCGTGCACCAGCAGCGCGCTCGTCGCGAACTGCGTCCGCACGCCGCGCTGCGGCGCCAGCTCGTTCAGCCGGGTCCACAGCGTCTCGGTCAGGAACGGCACGATCGGGTGCAACAGCCGCAGCGTCTGGTCGAGCACCGCCGCCAGCACCTGCTGACCGGCGCGCCGCGACGCGGCGTCCGCGTCGGCCTTCATGCGCGGCTTCAGCATCTCGAGATACCAGTCGCACAGCTCGTTCCAGAAGAAGTCGCGCGCCTGCTGCAGCGCCGCCGACGGGTTGTAGCCGCGCAGCTGCGCGTCGACGCCGGCGACCGCGCGGGCCAGCCGCGACAGGATCCAGCGGTCCTCGAGCGGCAGCGTCGCCGGGTCGAGCGGTTCGAACGTCGTGCCGTCGAGGTTGAGGAAGGCGAAGCGCGCGGCGTTGAACAGCTTGTTGCAGAAGTTGGCGCCGATCGCGAAGCGGTCGCTGGTCGCCTTCGCCGCGGCGATGCCCTCGTTGCCGTACTGGCCGATCAGGTCCATCGGCTTCTGGGCGACCGGGTCGACGAACGTGCCGAGGTAGGGCCCGGGCTTCGCCGTCGCCAGGTCGACGAGGCGCTCGCGCTGCCCTGCGGCAGTGAACGGCGAGATCGCCTGCACGGGCAGGCGGATGTCCTGCGTGCCGGTCTGCAGCTCGCAGACCACGTAGCGCAGCGCGTCGGCGCCGTAGCGCTCGATGATGTCGAGCGGGTCGATGCCGTTGCCCTTGCTCTTGCTCATGCGCTCGCCCTTGCCGTCGAGGATCGTCGCGTGCAGGAACACGTCGGTGAACGGCACGTCGCCGAGGTTGTAGAGCCCGGTGAGCACCATGCGCGCGACCCACAGCGTGATGATGTCGCGGCCGGTCACGAGGCAGGAGCCCGGGTAGTAGTAGCTCAGCGCGTCGGGGCGGCCGTCGCCGCCCGCCAGCGCCGGCTGGCCGGCGCCGACCTTGGCGGTCTCGGGGTTCGGCCAGCCCAGCGTGCTGTGCGGCCACAGCGCCGAGCTGAACCACGTGTCGAGCACGTCGGGGTCGAGCTCGAGGCCCGCCGACTGCAGCATCACGCCGATCGTCTGGTCGGCCTTCTCGTCGAGGAAGCACAGCTGCACCTCGACCGTCGCCGGCGCGTGCGGGCCCTTCAGGTGCGCGAACGCGTCGCGCGGCGTCAGGCGGTTGCCGTCCGGCAGCAGGATCCACGCCGCGACGTCGTCGCGGTCGAGCTGGCCCTGCAGCATCGGCTCGAGCATCAGCAGTCGCTCGGCCGGCAGTTCGCCGCGCCACACCGGGATGCGGTGACCCCACCAGAGCTGCCGGCTGATGCACCAGTCGCGCTTCTCGGCGAGCCAGCGGTCGTGCATGTTGCGGTAGCGCTCGGGGTCCGGGTGGAAGCCGACCGTGGGGCGCGGGGAACCGTCGGCGAACGCCGGCAACGCGCCCGCGGTGGCGTCGAGCGCGGCCTGGGCCAGGCCCGCTGTGCGGAACTCCTTCGCCGTGCCGCGGCCCATCACGACGCCGCCGTCGACGTCGGCCATCTGCACGAACCACTGCTTCGACAGGTACGGCTCGACGATGGTCTTGCTGCGGTCGCTGTGGTCGACCTCGAGCTGGCGGTCCTCGATGCGGTCGAGCAGGTCGGCCGTCTTCAGGTCGTCGAGCACCTGCTGCCGGGCGACGAAGCGGTCGAGGCCCTGGTAGCGGCCGCCGTGGCGGCTGACCGTGCCGTCGGCGTTCAGCATGTTGACCGCGCCGATCTCGGGGTGGCGCTGCCACACCGCGTAGTCGTTGGGGTCGTGCGCCGGCGTGATCTTGACGCAGCCGGTGCCGAGCGTCGGGTCGGCCCAGTCGTCGGCGACGATCGGGATCTCGCGCTCCATCAGCGGCAGCAGCACCTTGCCGCCCTGCTGCGCCAACTTCGCGATCGCCTCCAGGGCCGGCACGACGTCGGTCATGCGCGCCTCGAGCCGTTCGAGCTCCTGCTGCGCTGCCGCCTGCTCCTTGGCAGGGGCGGCGGCGAGCTTCTGCCGCTGCGCGTCGATCGCCTGCTGCAGCGCTGCGCGCGGCGCGGGATGCACCGCCACCGCGGTGTCGCCGAGCATCGTCTCCGGCCGCGTCGTCGCCACCGCGACGTGGGTCGGGCCGCCCGCGGGCGGGTTGACGATCGGGTAGCGCAGGTAGTGGAACTTGCCGGCGACGGTCTCCTTGTAGAGCTCGTCGTCCGCCACCGCGGTCTGCAGCGCGCAGTCCCAGTTGACCAGCCGGTTGCCGCGGAAGATCAGCCCGTCGCGGAACATCTTGAAGAACGTGTGCCGCACCGCGCGGGCGCAGACGTCGTCCATCGTGAAGCGCGCGCGGTCCCAGTCGCACGAGCAGCCCATGCCTTGCTGCTGCGCGACGATGCGCTGCTTCGACTTCGCCGCCCAGTCGTGGATGCGCTGCACCAGGCCGTCGCGGCCGACGTCGTGCCGGGTCTTGTTCTCGAGCTCCTTGAGGCGCTTCTCGACCACCGCCTGGGTGGCGATGCCGGCGTGGTCGAGGCCCGGCTGCCACAGCGTGTTGTCGCCGCGCATGCGGTGCCAGCGCGTCAGCAGGTCCTGCATGACGTTGTCCATCGCGTGGCCCATGTGCAGCGCGCCGGTGACGTTCGGCAGCGGCATCATCACGACGTAGCGGTCGTCGCGCGCGTCGGGGGT
Organism: Planctomycetota bacterium; assembly: GCA_020638735.1. Classification (GTDB taxonomy): domain Bacteria; phylum Planctomycetota; class UBA1135; order UBA1135; family UBA2386. Next base: position 56,436 of record JACKHZ010000011.1, read on the forward strand.
GGCGGCGAAGGCCTTCTGCTCGAGCCAGCGGCGGGTCACGGCCGGCTCCAGCGTGGCGGGGTCGTACTTGTCGGGCAGGTCGCTCATCTCAGGGCGAGCACGGTAGCGTCTCGACGCGGTGGAGGCACGCGCCCGGTGCCGTGGTTAGGATCCGCCGATGGATTCCGACCCGACGCGCCGCACCTGGCTGCAGCGCCTGCGCAGCATTGGTCCGGCCTGGCCGCTGGTGATGGCGGCGATGTCGCTGCCGATGGTCGGCCTGATCGTCTGCGTGGCCACGGCGTCGACGTGGCTCGGCTGGTTCGACGGCGGCGCCGGCAGCATCGTGACCTTCTGGCTCGTCGGCTCGTTGCTCGCCGCCTACTGCTTGCTGCCGACCCACGCGACGTCGCTGAGCGCGGGCTACCTGTTCGGCGCCTGGCTCGGCGTCACGGTGGCGTGGTTGGTGGTGCTGCTGTCGGCCGTGATCGCGTTCGCCACCTGGCAGCGGCTGTGTGCGGCGCGCGCCGTGCAGGCGCTGGCCGACCGGCCGCGGGCGCGCGCGATCCACGAGGCGCTGCTCGGGCAGGGGACCCGACGCACGATGTGGCTGATCACGCTGCTGCGCCTGTCGCCGTTGATGCCGTTCGCGTTCACCAACGTGCTGCTGGCGGCGTTCGGCGTGCGGCCGTTCGTGTTCCTGTTCGCGACGATGGTCGGCATCACGCCGCGCGCGGTGGCGGTGGCGCTGATCGGCGCCGAGTTCGCCGAGCTGCGGCACCTCGACTGGGACAAGGTGGAGACGCCGCCGTGGATCACGATCCTGTCGGTGGTGGCGACGGCGCTGGTGGTGGTGCTGATCGGTCGGCTGTCGCAGCGGGCGCTGCGGCGCGCGTTGCCGCCCGCGCACGCCGGCGACGGCGGGGTGTCGGTGGGGGACGCGGCACGGTGAACTGGCTGGCGCACCTGCGCCTCGGCGTGCCGAGCGCAGCCGGCGACGACGCGGCGCGCGAATGGCTGGGCAACCTCGCCGGCGACTTCGTGCGCGGCGTCGACCTCTTGGCGCTCGACCCGGCGGTGGTGCGCGGCGTGCACCTGCACCGCGCGGTCGACCGGTTCGTCGACGCGCACCCGGTGGTGCGGCGCAGTCGCGAACGGCTCGTCGGGCCGCTGCGGCGCTTCGGCGGCGTCGCCGTCGACGTCTTCTACGACCACTTCCTGGCCCGCGACTGGGCCACGCACGGCGACGGCCGCGCGCTCGACGCGTTCGTCTGCGACGCCCACGCCGCGCTGCAGCGGCACCGCGAGGCGCTGCCGACGCCGCTCGCGGCGCTGGTGCCGCGCTTCGTGCAGAGCGGTTGGCTCGAGGCCTACGCGACCGTCGACGGCCTGGGCAGGGTGCTCGGCATGATGGCGCAGCGCCGGCCGCGGGCGCAGTCGCTGCTCGCCGCGGCCGACGCGCTGCGCGGCGACTACGACGCGTTCGGCGACGACTTCGCGGCGTTGTGGCCGGAGCTGTGTGCGTTCGTCGCCGCGCAGCGCGGCCGCACGTAGGTCGGCGTTGTCGCGGCGCGCTGTTGTCGTCGACGGCCGCCGCGGGTATCTCGGCGGCCCGATGCCCAAGACGCAAGTGACGATCTACAGTGACGGCGCGTGCCTCGGCAACCCGGGGCGCGGCGGCTACGGCACGGTGCTGCTGTGGGGCGACAAGCGCAAGGAACTGGCGAAGGGCTACCGCCGCACGACCAACAACCGCATGGAGCTGCTCGGCGCGATCGTCGGGCTCGAAGCGCTGACCCGCGCCTGCCGGGTGACGCTGTGGTCGGACTCGACCTATGTCGTTCACGCGATGACCAAGGGCTGGCTCGACGGCTGGCAGAAGCGCGGCTGGCGGACGGCGTCGAAGGAGCCGGTCAAGAACCGCGACCTGTGGGAGCGGCTGCTGCGCGCCGCCGAGCGGCACGAAGTGGACTGGCAGTGGGTGCGCGGCCACAGCGGCGAGCCGGAGAACGAGCGCTGCGACGAGTTGGCGGTGGCCGCCGCCAACGGCGTCGAGCTGCTCGACGACGCCGGCTTCGACGGCTAGGCGCGGGCGCAGAAATCGTCGGCGTCGTGGCGGTCTCCGCGCCGTCATGCCGCTGTCGGGGCGTGCCGCCGACCTGTTCCCTGCCGATTCCCGCTCGTCCGCGTCGTGCAACCGGCCGCGGACCGCGCCGGACATGTGTTACAACGCTGCGCATGGCGGACGACGTGCCCGACCCGACGGCGACCCGGCGGCTGTTGCGCGCCGTCTCCGCCGGCGAGGCCGGGGCTGCCGAGCAGCTGTTCCCGCTGGTCTACGACGAGCTCCGGCGGCTGGCCGGCAGGCTGATGGGCAGCGAGCGGCAGGACCACACGCTGCAGGCGACGGCGCTGGTCAACGAGGCCTACCTGCGGCTGGTGGCGCCGGGCGCGGACTACCAGGACCGGGGGCACTTCCTGCGCACGGCGGCGCGCGCGATGCGGCACGTGCTGGTCGACCACGCCCGCGCCCGCGGCGCGCAGAAGCGCGCCGGCGGCCACCGCGCCGACATCGACGCCGACAGCCTGGCTGCGTTCGACGACGGTCAGCAGGTGCTGGCGGTCGACGAGGTGCTGGCCCGGCTCGCCGCGGTCGACCCGCAGCTGGCGCAGCTCGTCGAACTGCGGTTCTTCGCCGGGCTCGACAACCCGACCGCCGCCGAAGCGCTCGGCATCTCGCTGCGCTCGGTCGAACGCGGCTGGCGCACGGCGCGCGCGTTCCTCGTGCGCGAGCTCGAGCCGGGGCGCGACCGGCCGTCGCCGGAGGCGTCGTGACGACCTCGTTCCCGCGCGTGCGCGCGCTGTTCGAGCAGGCGCTCGAGGTGCCGGTCGGCGCGCGGGCGACGTTCGTGCGCGAACACAGCGGCGGCGACGCCGCGCTGTGCGCGGAGGTCGAGGCGCTGCTCCGCTGCGACACCGACGGCGGCGCGGCTGCGGCGCTGCTCGACCGCGGCGCCGCGCCGTTGACGGCATCGATGGCGTCAGCCGTCGCCGAGCCCGGCGGCGACATCGGCGGCTTCCGTGTCGTTCGCGTGCTGGGGAGCGGCGGCATGGGCACCGTCTACGAAGCCGAGCAGGCGGTGCCGCAGCGACTGGTCGCGCTCAAGGTGCTGTCGCTCGGTCTGTGCAGCGAGCAGGCGGTGCGCCGCTTCCGCTGGGAGGCCGAGGTGCTGGCGAAGCTGCGCCACCCCGGCATCGCCCAGGTGTTCGAGGTCGGCGTTCACCGTCAGGGGGCGCTCGAACTGCCGTGGTTCGCCATGGAGCTGGTGCCTTCGGCGCGCGAGCTCGTCGACCACGCGGCGCAGCAGGGCCTGGACCTGCGGCAGCGGGTGGAGCTGCTGATCGAGGTCTGCGAGGCGGTGCACCACGGCCACCTGCAGGGTGTCGTGCACCGCGACCTCAAGCCGCAGAACGTGCTCGTCGACGGCGACGGTCGGGTCAAGGTGATCGACTTCGGCATCGCCCGCAGCATGGCCGGCGAGGCCGCCGACCTGACCCAGGGCGGCGCGGCCGGAACGCCGCAGTACATGAGCCCCGAGCAGCTGCAGGGTGGCGACGTCGACCTGCGCAGCGACGTCTACGCGCTCGGCGTGATCCTGTTCGAGCTGATCGCCGGCCGGCGCCCGTTCGTCGCCGACACGGCGTCGCCCTATGCGATCGCCGAACAGGTGATCGGCGGCGAGGCGCCGCGGTTGTCGCAGTTCGTGCCGGTGCCGCGCGACCTCGAGCTGGTGGTGCAGATGGCCCTGTGCCGCGACGTCGACCGCCGCTATGCGTCGGCCGCCGCGTTGGCCGCGGATCTACGCGCCTGGCTCGAGTCGCGGCCGGTGCAGGCGCGCGCGCCGAGCACCGCGCATCAGCTGCGGTTGTTCGCGCGGCGTCGTCGCGGTCTGGTCGCGGCGGTGACGGCGATCGTGGCGGTGGTGGTGCTCTCGCTGTTGGTCGTGTTGGCGCAGAATCGCGAGCTCGAGCAGCGCGAGCGGCTGGCGCGCCGCGTCGCCGGCTTCGCCCGCGACTTCCTCGCCGAGTCGTCGGTCATGCAGACGCGCGGCACCGACTACACGGTGCGCGAGGCGCTCGACGTCGCCGCCGATCGGCTGGCCGACGAACGCTTCGAGGATCCTGCGATCGAGGCAGAGCTGCGGCAGCTGGTCGGCGAGACCTACCGTGGCCTGTCGTTGCCGGCGGTCGCCGAGGGGCACCTGCAGCGGGCGCGCACGCTGTGGACCGCTGTCGAAGGTCCGGTCGGGCCGCGCCGCATGCGCGCCGCGACCTCGCTGTTGCTGACGTGGCACGACCTCGGCCGCGACGCCGAGGCGCAGGCGCTGCTCGACGAGCTCGAGCGCGACTACGCCGCGGTCGCCACCGACGACGCCACCTGGTGGAGCCTGCGCCACAACCGCGCCTTCCTGCTGCGCGGCCAGGGCCGGCTGCGCGACGCCGAGGCGATCTACCGCGAAGTGGTCGCCGCGCGCGAACGGCTGCTCGGCGCCGGTGACGACGAGACGATCGTCACGCGGCACAACCTCGGCACGCTGCTGATGGCGCTCGGCCAGCCCGACGAGGCGCGGCAGGTGCTCGAGCGGGCGCTCGCCGACGCCGAAGCGTCTCAACAGCCGGAGGCGTCGGTGTGGCAGATCGCCGACAACCTGGCCGAGGCGTGGCGCGAGGGCGGCCGGCTCGACGAGGCGGCAGCGATGCACCGTCGGGCGATGGCCGGCTACGAGCAGCTGCTCGGCCCCGACCACGCGCTGACGATCGGCTGCGGCTACCACCTGCTCAAGGTGCTGTTCCGGCAGGGGGAGTTCGACGAGCTCGGCACGTTGTCGCGCGAGCTGCTGCAGCGCTGCACCCGGGCCTTCGGCGACGACGACTACCGCACGCTCGACGTGCTGCAGGCGGTGGCGATCGCCTGCCAGCACGACGGTCGCACCGACGAGGCGCTGCAGCTGCTCGCACGCGCGTTCGCCACCCAGCAGCGCAACGACGGCCTGCTGCACCCGTCGACGATCAACTTCGGGCTGCGGCTGTGCCGCACGCAGCTGGACGCCGGACACGGCGCGCCGGCGCTAGCCCTCGCCGAACGGCTCTGCGACGCGCTCGCCGCCGACCCCGATCGCGCCGGCCAGCTGCCGCCGGGCCACGCCGGCGCCTGTCAGCTCTGCCGGGCGAAGGCGCTCGTCGCGGTGGGGCGACGCGACGAGGCGCGCGCCGCGCTGGCCATCGCGCGTGCCGAGCTCGCGGCGCAGTTGCCGCCCGGGCACGACCTGTTGCAGCAGGTCGACGCAGTCGCCGCCGAGCTGGCCGACCGCTGACGCGGATCACCAGTACTTCGACATGCCGGCGGGCGGCGCGTACGGCCGGTCCGGTTCGAAGTGGCGCCACAGCAGCGCCGACACGTCGCGCAGCAGCACGTAGCCTTCGTTGTCGGCGCCCCAGCCCTTGTCCTGCTGGTCGTCGGTGATGACGCAGAACACATAGTCGCCGTGCGGCGCGTGCACCAGCACGACCTCGCTGCGCGAGTCGGAGACGGCGCCCTGCTTGCTCATCGTCGCGACGTCGGGCGGGATGCGCGACAGCGCCTCGGCGTCCCAGTAGATGCGGGCGAGGCAGCGCTGCAGCTCCTCGCTGGCGGCGGCGGAGACGACGCGGCCTGCGTTGGCGCGGACCAGCAGCTCGCTCATCTCGCGCGGCGTGGTCTGGCCCCATCCGAACTGCGTGCGCGCCGCCTCGCGGCCGGGCGTGCGCGAGTTGACCCGCGTCGTGGCGAAGCCGTTGTTCGAGAGCCAGTCGTTGATCGCCGTGCCGGTGCCAGCCAGCTCCTGGCACCACAACGCGGCGGTGTTGTCGCTGGTCGTGATCATCAGCATCGCGACCTTGGCCAGCGCGACCTTCTCGCCGTCGGCGAACGCGCCGAGCAGGTCTTCGCCTTCGTACAGCCGGTCCTTGGTGTAGGTCAGCTCCTGGTGGTAGTCGAGTTCGCCGCGTTCGACCTTGGCCAGCAGCGCGGCGAGGATCGGCACCTTGATCATGCTCGCGGTCGGGAACGTGTCGTCGGCGGCGAGCGCGACCTCGGCGCCGCTGTCGAGGTGGCGCACGTAGACGCCGACCCGGCCGTGGAACGCGGCGGTGCGCTCGCGCAGCGCCTGTTCGAGCGGGGCGGTGTCGGTGGACGGCGCGGCGGCGCAGCCCGCGAACAGCAACGTCGCGGCGAGCAGCGCGCGCTCAGCGCGCCAGCAGGTGGTTCTTCTGCACATGGTCGATCAGGGCGTCGGCGACGTGGCGCTGGCCGGCGGCGGTCCAGTGCGTGTCGGTGGCGTAGTAGAGCTGCTCGCCGTTGTCGGCCGCGGCCTCGAGCGTCGGCGTCGCCGACCACAGCGCGATGCCCTCGGCGGCGCAGAACGCGCTGACCAGGCCTTCGACCGCGCCGCGGTGCTCCAGCAGCGCCTGGCGCTCGGCCTCGGCGTCCTGGTGCAGCGGCAGCGCGAACAGCTGCGATGCCTCGACGTAGCGGCGCAGCAGCGCGGCGTCGGCGGTGACGCGCGGCAGGTAGACCTGCGGCTTGCTCGGCAGGTAGACGAGCAGGAAGCGCGCGCCCTGCGCTTCGCTGCGGCGCCGGGCAGAGCGCAGCGCGTCCTGCACCGCGGCCCACGCCGGGTGCGCGGCGATCAGCTCGGGCGCCGCGGCGTGGGTGCGCAACACGTCGGGGTGGAACCACATGCGCTGTGGCGGCGAGGTGGCGGTCTCGAGCGGCGGCAGCGGTTCGCCTGCGAGCGCCGGCGCCGGCGGGCCGACGAGCCAGCTGGCGACCAGCGCCGGCAGGCGCAGGAACGGCGCGCGGCGGTCGGCGAACAGGTCGCCGTAGGTCGCAGCACCGTCGCCCTGTTGCACCATCAGCCAGACGGTGTCGGTCAGGTCGTTGCCGCCGAAGAAGAACCACACCACCAGCTTCGGCTGCGCCGGCAGGCCGCGCTGTTCGAGCAGCCAGCGTTCGCGCAGCGGGTCGAGGCCGGCGATGCCGAGGTTGTAGACGGAGGTGCCGAGCGCCAGCTCGAAGCGGGGCTGCAGGCCCGCGGGCTCGCGCTGCGCGGCGAACACGGTGAACGAGTCGCCGACGAACACCACGTCGGCTGTGTCGGTGTGCGGCGCGCGGTTGGGCAGCCCGTCCTCGTCGGCGGGCACGACGATGCGCGGCGTGTTCGCCAGGTCCTGGGCGATGGCGCCTTGCGGCGCGATGCCGAGCCCGACCAGGTCGTGCGGCGGGGGCCCGTCGTACGGGTCGACGCCGAACGGCAGCGGCACCGCCAGGATCGGCGTGCGGTCGAGCAGCCCCGGGTGCGAGAACTCGACGCCGTGCGGCGGGTAGCGCTCGCGGAAGGCCGCGGGCAGCAGGCCCGGCGCGACGTGCAGCACGACCTCGGCGAGCAGCAGCGCGAGCCCGACGCCGAAGCACGCGGCGATCAGCTTGAGCTGCCGCTGGCGGCGACGGGAACGGGGGCGGGGTGACGCGGTGCTCATGGAGTGCGCGGGTCGTCGGTGGCGTCGGCCGTTGTGACGACGGGCAGCGCCGTACCACAGTAGCGGCAGAACTGCGCGGCGGCGTCCGCCTCCTCGTGGGTGCAGTCACCGCAGCGGCGCGCCGTGGGGCGGCGGCCGTGCAGCAGCCGTTCGGCCGTGAACTCCGAGCTGACGATGCCGGTCGGCACCGCCAGCGTGCCCCAGCCGAGCAGCATCATCAGCGAGGCGATGAAGCGGCCGACGTCGGTGTGCGGCGTGATGTCGCCGAAGCCGACCGTGGTCATCGTCGTGATCGCCCAGTAGACGCTGACCGGGATGCTGGTGAAGCCGTTCTGAGGACCTTCGACGACGTACATCAGCGTGCCGATCAGCAGCACCACGAGCACGACGAAGAACAGGAAGACGAAGATCTTGTGCCGCGACGCGGCGAGCGCGCGGCCGAGCGCGCCGAACTCGTCGACGAACTTGCCGAGGCGCAGCACGCGGAAGATGCGCAGCAGGCGCAGCACGCGCACGTCGACCAGCACGTGCACGGTCGGGCCGAGCAGCGCGACGTAGGTCGGCAGCACCGCCAGCAGGTCGACCAGGCCGAAGAAGCTGCGTGCGTAGCGCCAGCGGTGCTCGCTGCAGTAGAGGCGGGCCAGGTACTCGAGCGTGAAGGCGACGGTGAACACCCACTCGACCGTCACCAGCAGCGCGCCGTACGCGTGGCGGATCGACACGACGCTGTCGAGCACGACGACGATCACGCTGGCGACGATCGCCCAGATCAGCACCACGTCGAAGGCGCGGCCGGCGGGCGTCTCGATGCCGAAGATCACCTCGTGCAGCCGCGCGCGCAGCGTGCGCGCGGGCTGCTCGGTGGGTGAGGGCGGGGCCATCGGCGCGGCCGGTTACTTCTTGGCGGTCGCGCGGGCCGGCGCCGGCGTCTTCCTGGCGCCTCGCTTGGCCGCCTTGCCGCCCGGCGCCCGGGAGGCCTTCATGGCCTTGGCCTTCTTCGCCTTGCTCGGCGGCGTGAACTTCTTCGCCGCCTTCTTGGCCGGCGCCTTCTTGGCGGCCTGCTTCGGTGCGGGCTTCGCCTTCTTCACGGCCTTCGCCTTCGGCGCCGGCTTGGTCTTCTTCGCCGGCGTCTTCTTGGCGGGAGCAGTCTTCTTCGCGGGAGCGGCCTTCTTGGCCGGAGCCTTGGCCTTCGGCGCGGCCTTCTTCGGCGTCGCGATCACCACCTTCTTCTCCGTCGCCGGCTTGCCCGCGTCCCCCTTCGCCAACAGCTTGCGCAGCACGGTCTGCAGGATGCCGCCGTTGCGGTAGTAGTCGACCTCGACCGGCGTGTCGATGCGGCACACGGCCTCGAAGGTCGTGATCTTGCCGGTGTCCGGATGGATCGCCGTCACCGTCAGCAACTGCCGTGGCTTGACCGTGTCGTCGACGGCGACGTCGAACACCTCGTAGCCGGTCAGGCGCAGCGACTCGCGGGTGTCGCCGTCCCGGAACTGCAGCGGCAGCACGCCCATGCCGACCAGGTTGCTGCGGTGGATGCGCTCGTAGCTCTCGGCGAGCACGAACTTGACGCCGAGCAGCAGCGTGCCCTTGGCCGCCCAGTCGCGCGAGCTGCCGGTGCCGTACTCCTTGCCGGCGAGCACGCACAGCGGCGTGCCCTCCTGCTCGTAGCGCATCGCGGCGTCATAGATCGCCATCGTCTCGCCGCTCGGCAGGTGGCGCGTCATGCCGCCTTCCTGCTGCACCAGCAGGTTGCGCAGGCGGATGTTGGCGAACGTGCCGCGCGTCATCACCCGGTCGTTGCCGCGGCGCGCGCCGTACTGGTTGAAGTCCTGCTGGGCGACGCCGTTCTCGATCAGGTAGCGGCCCGCCGGGCTGTCGGCCTTGATGTTGCCGGCCGGCGAGATGTGGTCGGTGGTCGTCGAGTCACCGAGCATCGCCAGCGCGCGCGCGCCGAGCACCGGCGTGATCATGCCGACGTCGCGCGTCATCGTCGTGAAGAACGGCGGCTCCTGGATGTAGGTGCTGTCCACGTCGAAGCGGAACAGGTCGCTCTTCTTGGCGGTGATCGTGCGCCACGGCGCCGGGCCGACGTCGGCCTGCTTGTACTGCTCGACGAAGGCCTTCGGCGACATGCCGCGCGCCATCGCGTCCTGGATCTCCTCGTTGGTCGGCCACAGGTCGCGCAGGTAGACCGGTTGACCGTCGCGGTCGTGGCCGATCGGCTGCTTGTCGAGGTCGATGTCGACGGTGCCGGCCAGCGCGTAGGCGACGACCAGCGGCGGCGAAGCGAGGAAGTTGGCCTTCACGTCCGGGTTGACGCGGCCCTCGAAGTTGCGGTTGCCGCTGAGCACCGACGCGGCGACCAGGTTGGCCTCGCGCACCGCCTGCGACACCGGCTGCGGCAGCGGGCCGCTGTTGCCGATGCAGGTCGTGCAGCCGTAGCCGACGACGTGGAAGCCGACTTCCTGCAGCGCGGTCAACAGCCCGGCCTTGGTCAGGTAGTCGGTGACCACGCGCGAGCCAGGCGCCAGCGAGGTCTTGACCCACGGCTTGCGCAGAAGACCGCGCGCCGCCGCCTTCTGCGCGACGATGCCGGCGCCGATCATCACCGACGGGTTCGAGGTGTTGGTGCACGAGGTGATCGCGGCGATCGTCACCGCGCCGTGGCCGATCGTCGCGTGGCTGTCGTCCTGCACCGTCGCGGTCGCCGTCAGCTGCTCGCCGAACAGGCCGAAGCCGCGGTCCTTGACGTTCTTGGTCAGGTGCTCGCGGAAGCTCTTCTGCATCTCGGTGAGCGGGATGCGGTCCTGCGGGCGCTTCGGACCGGCGAGGCTCGGCACGATCGTCGACAGGTCGAGGTGCACCGTCGAGGTGAACGTCGGCACCGGCGCATCGGCGGTCCAGAACAGGCCCTGCGCCCGGTAGTAGGCCTCGACCATCTGGATGTGCCTGGCGTCGCGGCCGCTGCGCTCGAGGTAGCGGCAGGTCTCGGCGTCGACCGGGAAGAAGCCCATCGTCGCGCCGTACTCCGGCGCCATGTTGGCCAGCGTCGCGCGGTCGGCGAGCGACATCTTGGCCACGCCGTCGCCGTAGAACTCGACGAACTTGCCGACCACGCCGTGCTTGCGCAGCGCCTGCGTGACGGTCAGCACCAGGTCGGTCGCGGTGGCGCCTTCCGGCATCTCACCGGTGAGCTCCATGCCGACGACCTCGGGCAGCAGCATGTAGGTCGGCTGGCCGAGCATCACCGCTTCGGCCTCGATGCCGCCGACGCCCCAGCCGAGCACGCCGAGGCCGTTGATCATCGTCGTGTGCGAGTCGGTGCCGACGACCGTGTCGGGGTAGACGACGGTGTCCTTGCCGTCCTTCCTGGTCAAAGCACAGCCGGCCAGGTACTCGAGGTTGACCTGGTGCACGATGCCCATGCCCGGCGGCACGACGCGGAAGTTGGTCAGCGACTGCTGGCCCCACTTCAGGAACTCGTAGCGCTCGTTGTTGCGCTGGAACTCGAGCTTCAGGTTCTCCTGCTCGGCGGTGTCGGACGCGAACGCGTCGACCTGCACCGAGTGGTCGATGACCAGGTCGCACGGCACCAGCGGGTTGATCTGCTTCGGGTCGCCGCCGAGGCGCTTCATCGCCGCGCGCATCGCCGCCAGATCCACGACGCAGGGCACGCCGGTGAAGTCCTGCAGCACCACGCGGCCGGGCAGGAACGGGATCTCGACCTGGCCGGCGGTCGCCGGTCCCCAGTTGGCGATGTCGCGCACGTGCTGCTCGGTGACGACGTACTCGTCGAGGTTGCGCAGCGCCTGCTCGAGCAGCACGCGGATCGAATACGGCAGGCGCGTCAGGTCGCCGAGGCCCGCCGCCGACAGCGCCGGCAAGGAGTAGTAGGTGAAGGTCTGCTTGCCGACCTTGAGCTGGGAACGGGAGGAGAAGGGGTTGCGAGCGGCCATCTTGGGTGGGGCGGCGCGGTGTCCACCGGGCGCCGGGGCCAAGCGTTCTACCCGCTGGGCCGGGCCCAGGCAAAAGCGCTCGGGACTCCAGTCGACCCCGGCCTACCGCCGATGGCATCGGCACGATGACGCGTTCCCCCCTGAACGTGCGGGCCGCCCTGGCGGGCCTGCTTCTGGTCGTGGCGCTGACCCCTGCCTGTGGGACCTTCGACCACACGGCCGACCTCGCGACCAACGACCTCTTCTACGTCGACGTCCCGTTCCGGACCAAGGCGCCCGGCGATCGCACGGTGTTCGTGACCCCGCTGCGCGACGTGCGCAAGGCGACGAAGCTGCCGGAGCACGAGCAGGGCTTCCCGATCACCTACGGCGACGACGCCTTCTGGGAGCGGCCGGTCACCGAGATGGTGGCCGAGGTGCTGACGCGGCAGATCGGCGACAGCGAGCTGTTCCCGGAGATGGTGACGCGGGCGACCCCGGAGGGGCTGGTCATGCGGCCGACGCTGGTCTCGTTCACCACCGGCGCCAAGGAAGAACTGCAAGGGCAGCGCTCGTTCGCCGAGGTCGCGCTGCGCGTCGAGGTGCTCGGGCCGGCAGGTCAGGGCGGACGCCGCGAGGTGCTCTACGACCAGCTGTTCGGCAACCGCCAGGTCAGCGAGGCGAGCCTGCGTCCGATCAGCCCGTACCTGCTGATCGGTCGGGCGCTGCGCATCACGATGTCCGAGGCGCTGGTCGCGATCGACGGCAGCAACGTCGGCCGCAGCAACGTGCCGCTCGAAGTGCTGGGGCCGGCCGATGACGAGTTCGGCACCGGCGCCGCCGAAGCCAGCGCCGACAAGCGCTGAGGCGGCTTGCCGGTCGGCGGGGCTGGCGCATGATGTCGCGGTGACGAAGCCGCGGGTCTGTGTGCTGGCGGGGCCGAATGGGGCGGGCAAGACGACGGTCGCGCGCCCCCTGGTCCGGGACGAGCTGGGCATCCGCACGTTCGTCAACGCGGATGTGATCGCCCAAGGCCTGGCGGGTTTCGACGCGTCGGCGAAGGCCGTGGCTGCTGGTCGGTTGATGCTGGCACAGCTCCAGCAGTTGGCTACCGACCGTGCCGACTTCGCCTTCGAGACGACTCTGTCGGCGAGGTCCTTCCTGCCATGGCTGATCCGGCGGCGCTACCAGCGCGGGATCGACAACTTCGCCCGGCGCTATCGCCAGCAGGTGGATCGATGGTGGTGCTACGACAACAGCGAGGCGGTGACCCGGCTTGTCGCCTTCGGCGGCGGTGATAGCCTTTCGGTGGGGGAGCCGATGATCTGGAAGCAGATCCTGCAATGACCGACGAGACCGATGAGCTGACCCGCCGCCTGACCAGGGCGATGCACAGTGGAGTGCAGCAGGCCCGCGCCATCCACAAAGCGCTCGGCCAGCCGATCGTCGTCTGGCGCGACGGGCGCGTGGTCTGGGTCGACGCCGAGACGCTGCTGCCGGTGCCGGCGCCGGCCGACGTGGTACGCGAGCAGAAGCCGACGTGACCCGACGAGGCTCGCCGATGTTCGTGCGCATCGCCGCGCCGCTGCTGCTCGGCTTCGTCGCGGTCGCCGGTTGGCGGGCGTGGCGCGCAGCCGAACGCCAGCCCGCCGCCGACGCCCCGCGGCTCGAGTTCACCGTCGACGGCCTCGACTGCCCGGTCTGGTGCGCGGTGCGGCTCAGCGACGGCATCGACGGTCTGGACGGGGCCGAGGTCGAACTGCTCGACCAGAAGAACGGCAAGGTCGTCGTGCGCTTCGACCCGACGCGGCAGAATGAGGCGGACCTGCGGGCCTCGTTCGCGCGGCGTGGCTTCCCGGTTTTGCGCAGCGAACCGCTCGCGCCGGCGGGGCCTTCGCCGCACGATCGCTGACCCGCGCTCCCGTCGAACCCGGACCCTGACATGTACAAGCTGTCGATCTCCCTCGGCGTCCTGCTGCCCGGCGTGTTCGCCGCGCTCGGCGCCCTCTGCGTCTCCGGCGCCGAGCCGCCGGTGCCGCACCCGCACTTCCCGAAGGAGCTGACCTGCCACGTCAGCAAGGACCTGACGGTGGTGGTGCGCTATCAGACGGTGACCTTCGACGCCGCCGGCGCCGAAAAGATGGCGGTCGGCAAGGCCTGGCACCTCGCCGGCGCCGAGTTCGAGTCGTCGGGCGACCTGGTGATCGGCGGTCGCGACGTCAAGGCCGGCAAGTACGCGCTCAGCGCCCGCAAGGCCGACGGCGGCAAGTGGGAGCTGGTGCTGCACGAGGGCCCGCGCTTCTCGACCAAGATCGGCGACGACGCGCATGTGCTGGCGACGACCTTCACGCCGGGCGTCGAGCGCTTCGAGCACCTCAACATCGACGTGCAGCCGGCGGGCGACAAGGAGCACACGTGGCTGTTCCTCGACGTGCGCTTCGACGCGCTGAAGGCGCAGGCGCTGATCGAGGTGCCGGAGACGGGCGACAAGAAGGACCCAGCCGAGAAGGACCCGGCCAAGAAGGACCCGGCCAAGAAGGAAGAGGGCAAGTGACCGCAGAGGCCGGCATCGGTACGCAGACGCTGCAGCTCAACGCCAAGGCCGCCGGCTTCGCGCGGCGCGGGCGGCCGTGGTTCTTCGCCGACGACGTGGTCGCCGGCGAGGTCGCTCCCGCGCGGCTGGTGCGCGTGCTGGACGAGAACCGCCGCGACCTCGGTCTCGGCATCACCGGCCCGGGCCACATCGCGCTGCGGCTGTGCGGGCCGTGGCCGGCCGACGACCTTTCGGTGCCCGATCGCGAGGCGTTCTTCGCCCGGCGTCTGCAGACGGCGATCGACGCGCGCGCCGGCCGTCTCGGTCCGGGCCACGGCGTGCGGTTGGTGCACGGCGAAGCCGACTGGCTGCCGGGCCTGGTGGTCGACAAGTACGACACCGTGGCGGTGCTGCAGGCGACCAGCGCGTTCGTCGACGCGAGCCTCGACGCGATCGTGCCGTTCCTCGTCGAACGTCTCGACGTCGACTCGGTGGTGGCGCGCGACGACCTGCCGGTGCGGCAGAAGGAAGGCCTCGAGCAGCGCGTCGCGTTGCTGCACGGCCGGCGCCGCGAGCAGGTCGTCCTCGACGAGCACGGCGTGCACCACACGGTGCGGCCGTTCGCGGGGCACAAGACCGGCTTCTACCTCGACCAGGAGCCGGCGCGCGCGCTGGTGCGCGAGCTGGCCAAGGGCCGCCGCGTGCTCGACCTGTTCTGCTACCAGGGTGGCTTCTCACTGCACGCGCTGGCGGGCGGTGCGCAGAGCGCGCTCTGCATCGACCAGTCGGAGGCGGCGCTCGAGCAGGCGCGCGCCGACGCGCAGAACCACGAGTTCCAGGGCCTCGAGACGCGCTGCGGCGACGTCTTCGACGAGCTGCGCGCGCTGCGCGAGGCGAACGCGCAGTTCGACCTGATCGTGCTCGACCCGCCGGCGTTCGCCAAGTCGCGGCGCGAGGTCGAAGGCGCCGAGCGCGGCTATCGCGACCTCAACCGCCAGGCGCTGCGGCTGCTGGCGCCCAACGGCTACCTCGTGACCTGCACCTGCAGCCACCACGTCACGCCGGTGCGCTTCGAAGAGGTCGTGCGACAGGCGACCGCGGGGCTGCCGTTCCGCACCGTGTTGCGGCAGCGGCTCGGCGCCGGCCCGGACCATCCGGTGTTGCTCGCGCACCCGGAGTCCGAGTATCTGAAGGTGCTGCTGCTGCAGCGGCTGGACGGCTGATGGAGCACGACGACTGATGGAAGACACTTCGACCCTGCGGGTCACGGTCAACGGCGAGTCGCGCGAGCTGCCGGCTGGCAGCACCGTGCTGGACCTGGTGCTGGCGCTCGGCTGCAACCCGCAGCAGGTCGCGGTCGAACGCAACGAACAGATCGTGCGCAAGCCGGACCACGCGACGACGGCGCTGGCCGACGGCGACCGCTTCGAGGTCGTCACGTTCTTCGGCGGCGGGTAGGGCTTCGGCGGCGGGTAGCCGATCGCGCCCTTGTGCCCGGGCTGCCGCCGGCGCACGATCGCGACCGTGACGATCGTCGACGCACCGCTGGTCCTGGGCCCGTACACCTTCTCATCCCGGCTGTTCCTCGGCACCGGCAAGTACCCGTCGATGGAGTCGATGGTCGAAGCGCTCGCCGTGTCCGGCACGCAGTGCGTGACGGTGGCCGTGCGGCGCATGCAGATGGGCGTGCCCGACGGCAAGACGCTGCTCGACTACCTGCCGCGCGACCAGTACGTGCTGCTGCCGAACACCGCCGGCTGCTTCGACGCCGAGCACGCGGTGCGTACGGCGCGGCTCGGCCGCGAACTCGGCATCGGCGACCTGGTCAAGCTCGAGGTGCTCGGCGATCCCGACACGCTGCTGCCGGACCCGATCGGCACGCTCGAGGCCGCCAAGACGCTGGTCGCGGAAGGCTTCGTCGTCTTGTGCTACACCAGCGACGACCCGGTGCTGGCGAAGCGGCTCGAGGACGCCGGCGTCACCGCGGTGATGCCGGCCGGCGCGCCGATCGGCTCGGGCCAGGGTATCCTCAACCCGAACAACATCCGCATCATCCTCGAGCGCGCCAAGGTGCCGGTGATCGTCGACGCCGGCGTCGGCACCGCCAGCGACGTGTCGCTCGCGTTCGAGCTCGGCGCCGAGGGCGTGCTGCTCAACACCGGCGTGGCGCTGGCCAAGGACCCGGTGCGCATGGCGCGGGCGATGAAGGCCGCCGCCGAGGCCGGCCGCGACGCCTACCTCGCCGGGCGCATCCCGAAGAAGCTCTACGCCAGCGCGTCGTCGCCGACGTCCGGCATCATCGCCAAGGGCGCGGCCGCCGAGGGCGGCATCGCCGGCGAATGAGCGGGGCTCCGCGCGCGCGGCTCGCCGAGCCGCTGCTGCAGCTGCCGGCGGCGATCGTCGGCGCCGCGCTGTGTGCGGCGAACCTGAAGCTCGGCCTCGCGGTGCTCGCCGTGTTGGCGGTGGTGTGGCCGCCGCGCGTCGCGATGCGACCGCTCGCCGCGGGTTCGGTGATGCGCTTCTACCCGCCGTTCCTGGTCGCCTGGGCGCTGTTTGCGGTCGGCTACCTGCGGCTGGTCGCGGCTGTCGGCGAGCCGGTGACGCCCCAGCCGCAGTTGGTCGAGCTGGCGGAGCATGGCTGGGCTACCGAAGGGCTGCCGCTGATCGCCTTGGGTGTCGCGGTGCTGGCGCCGCTGTTCGAGGAGCTGTTGTTCCGCGGCTACCTGTTCACCGCGCTCGCGGTCATGCTGCCGATGTGGCTGGTGCAGCTGGTGACGGCGACGCTGTTCGGCCTCGCCCACGGCCTCGAGCACGCGCTGCCGATCGGTGTGCTGTCGCTGTTGTTCGGCTACCTTCGTCAACGCCACGGTTCGCTGTGGCCCGGCGTGCTGGCGCACGCGCTGCACAACGCGCTGACGCTGGTGCTGGTGATGACCTGGCCCGACCTGCTCGACCTGCTGTACGGACGATGACCGACGACAAGACTCCCGAACGGAAGCCCAGCCGCTATCCGCCGCCCGCGCACGAGGAGCGCGAGTTCCTGGTGCACCCCGACATGGTCGGCCGCATGGTGCGGCGCGGCGACGCGATGGTCGCCGACAACGCGACGGTGGTGGGCGACGTGCGCCTCGGCAAGGACGTCGGCATCTGGTTCGGCGTGACGATCCGCGGCGACGACAGCTGGATCGAGATCGGCGACGGCACCAACGTGCAGGACAACTCTTGCATCCACGTCGACGTCGGCGCGCCGCTGGTGATCGGCAAGGGCGTGACGATCGGCCACATGGTGACGCTGCACGGCGTCGAGATCGGCGACTACGCGCTGATCGGCATGGGCTCGATCGTGCTCGGTGGCGCGCGCATCGGCGAGTACTCGCTGATCGGCGCCGGCGCGCTGATCAAGGAGAACGCGGTGATCCCGCCGCGCTCGGTGGTGCTCGGCATGCCCGGCAAGGTCGTGCGCCAGGTCACCGAAGAGGAGATGGAGGGCATGCGCTGGCGGGCGCGGCACTACGTCGAGCGGGCCAGGACCTACCTGCACGGCTTCCGGCCCGGCGGCGATCGCGCCTGAACGGCCGGTGGCGCCGGCGCTGCGCACCCGCCGGCTCCGGCTTCGCCGTAGCGCCGCGGGACGTCCCGCTTCCGGACGGTGGTGGATTGCGGCGCAGCGCGCGGCGCGGGTCGTGTGCTACGCTTCTGCCGGCGTCGCAACCCCGGCGCTCCAACCCCCCGTCATGACCAAGCTCCGTACTCGTTTCGTTGCGCTGTTGTCGCTCGCCGTCGCCGCTGGTTGCGCCCGACACACGGGCGGCGTCGCCAGCCTCGTGATCGGCAGGGTCCCGTTGTTCGAGACGCGCATCGAGATCCCGACCGGTTCTTCGATCCACGCCGACTACCACATCGCGGACTACAACCTCGACGGTCGTCCGGACATGGCGGTGATCAGCCTCACCGGCGAACTGCGCGTGCTGTTCGGCAACGGCGCGGGCTTCGACGTGGTCCAGGACGAGCAGATCGGCGGCCTGCCGATCTGGATGTCGGGCGGCGACTTCGACAACGACGGCGACCAGGACCTGGTGATCGTTCGCTCCGATGCGGGCAGCACCGACCTGTGGCGCAACGACAACGGCAGCTTCACCCAGGCGGGCTCGATCGCCGCGGGCAGCAACGCGCTGGCGGTGGTGGTGGGCGACCTGAACAACGACGGCAACCTCGACGTGGCCGTGTCGCGCCCCGGCACGCCGGACATCCTCGTCGGCTTCGGCGACGGGGCCATGGACTTCGCGGGCACCCAGGAGGTGCCGCTGCCGGGTGGTGGCATCGCCTTCAACCTCGCGGTGGCCGACGCCGACCGCGACGGCGAGCTCGACCTGATGGTCGCCGACACCGGCAACGACCGCATCGTGATCTTCAAGGGATTCGCCCTGCAACAGGAGGGCACCACGCTCGACTACTGTCAGCTGTCGGTGCCCGGCGTGCCGGCCGCGATCGCCGTCGGCGACCTCAGCGGCGACGGCCTCGGCGACTTCGTGGTGTCGGCGTTCGGCACCAACCACTACGTCGTCATCACCGAGATCCTGCCGCCCGGCAAGGGCCCCGAATGCGACTACGTCTCGTTCGACGTGCCGATTCCCGGTCGCCCTGGCTTGTGCGCGGTCGCGGATGTCACCGGCGACGGTGTCGACGACATCGTCGGCTGCCTGGCCTTCGACGCGTCGATCGTGATCGTTCCCGGTCTTCAGGGCGGCGGTGTCGGTGACCTGGAGACGCTCGATTCGTCGGGCATGCCGCTGCGCCCGTTCGTCGGCGACTTCGACGGCAACGGCCGCAACGACATCTTCGCCCTCGCTGGCGCTGGCAACCGCGTCAACCTCTGGTTGGCCCGCAACAGCGGTGCGATCGCCGGCGCGCGCAGCTACCCGTCCGGTCTGGCCGGGGCCTCGTGGGTCGAGTCCGGGGACTTCGACGGCGACGGCGACACCGAGCTGCTGGTCGGCTGCGACCTCGACACGCGCCTCACGATCCTCGGCGGCGTCGGCGGCGTGTTGGTGCAGGAGGGCACGATCGAGATCGGTGACACGATCCATCAGCTGCGCGCCGGCGACATCGACGTCGACGGCAAGCTCGACGTCGTTGTCGGCGTGCCGGGCGGCATCAAGGTGCTGCGCAACGAGAGCACGCCGGGCAACTACTCCTTCGGCGTGCTGCCCGACGTCAGCACGGCGATCGGCTCGAGCGACTTCCCGTTCGGTATCGCCATCGCCGACCTCGACCGCGACGGCGACAACGACCTGGCGGTGTGCGACTACTTGGGCGGCGGCGTGCACATCCTGCCGGGCACCGCGCAGCCGTTCGTGTTCGGCACCGAAGTGGTGGTGAACGTCGGCGGCGGGCCCGTGGACGTCGCCCGCGGCGACTTCACCGGCGACGGCCTGCTCGACCTGGCCGTGTCGCGGGTCGACCAGAGCGACATCGTCGTGCTGCGCAACCTGGGCAACCTGCAGTTCACCGAGTTCCTCGCCGTGCCGGTCGGGCAGTCGCCCAACTACCTCGTCACCGAGGACTTCAACCGCGACGGCCGGGCGGACCTGGTCGTCAGCAACGCCGAGTCGGGCACGGTGTCGGTGCTGTTCGGCGGCGCCAACGGCTTCTCCGGCGAGGAATACGCGGCTGGCGCGGCGCCGACGGCGCTGATGGCGCGGGACCTGACCGGCGACGGCTTCGTCGACATCCTCGTCACCTCGCTGCAGAGCGGCGACTTCCGCGTGCTGGTCGGCGACGGTCGCGGCAGCTTCCCGCTGCTGCCGGCGTTCCCCGGCACCTTCGGCGCCAGCGACGCGGCGCTCGCCGACATGAACCAGGACGGTCTGCCGGACCTCGTCGTGGCCAGCCTCGTCACCGACCGCATCTCGCTGGTGCGCAACATCAGCGAATTGCAGGACGGCGTACAGTAGGCGACCGGACGCCCCCTGGAGCTGGCAAGTCGACCTTGACCGAATCGCCGCGGAGCACGCAGTGAGCGACGAGTTGATGGGGGTGATCCTCGCCGCCGGGAAGGGCACGCGCATGCGGCCGTTCTCCGAGCACTGGCCGAAGCCGATCCTGCCGGTGCTCGACAAGCCGCTGATGGCCTACCAGCTGGAGATGATGGCGGGGCTCGGCATCCGCCGCGTCGTCGTCGTCATCGGCCACCTCGGCCACGAGGTGGTGCGCGCGCTCGGCGACGGCAGCCGCTTCGGCGTGCACATCGACTACGTCGAGCAGGAGCAGATGCTCGGCATCGCCCACGCGGTCTCGCGGCTCGAGCCGCACGTCGACCGGCCGTTCTTCCTGTTCCTCGGCGACATCTTCTTCGTCACCGAGAAGCTCGACGCGATGGTCGAGCGGTTCCGGCAGGGGCGCCTCGGCGGCGTGCTGGCCTGCAAGCGCGAATCGAACCTCGAGGCGATCAAGCGCAACTTCGTCGTGCTCACCGACGAACGCGAACGGGTGCGCCGCGTCGTCGAGAAGCCGCGCCACCCGCGCACCGACCTCAAGGGGTGCGGCATCTACCTGTTCGACCTCGCGTTCTTCGACGCCGTGCGCCGCACGCCGCGCACCGCGATGCGCGACGAATACGAGATCACCGACTCGATCCAGATCTTCCTCGACGACGGCTACCCGGTCGAGGCGGCGGAGGTGGTCAAGGCCGACATGAACGTCAGCTATCCGGCCGACCTGCTGGACCTCAACCTGCGGCTGCTCGCGGAGCGCGGCGAGTCGCGGCTCGTCGAGGCGAGCGCGCGGGTCGCCGGCGATGCGGCGCTCGACGGTTGCGTGGTCATGCCGGGGGCCGAGGTCGGCGCTGGCGCGCGGCTGCGCGACTGTCTCTTGTTCCCCGGCGCGCGGGTGCCGGCAGGCAAGGTGGCGGAGCGCTCGATCTTCACGCCGGACGCCGAGATCCGCTGCGACGGCTCGGCCAGCTGACCGCCGCCGACTAGAGTTCGCGCATGCGATCGATCGCGCGCGCGGCTGCGGCCTTCCTGTCATCCCTCGCCGTCGTCGCGCAGCAGCCGGCGCGGCCGGGCGCCGAACTCCACATTCGCGGCGCCACCGTCTGGACCGGCACCAACCAGCTGTGGGGTGGTGACCTCGACGCGCGCTACGGCAAGATCACGCGAACGCGCACCTCGCACGACGGCGCGCTCGCCGTCGACCTCGGGCCCGAAGCGTTCGTCGTGCCGGGCCTGCAGGACGCGCATGGCCACCTGCTCGGACTCGGCGGCGCGCTGGTCGAGGTGGACCTCGTCGGCACGCGGTCCTACGCGGACGTCATCGACAAGGCGAAGGCGGCCGCGGCGAAGCTGCCGAAGGGCAGTTGGGTGGTGGGGCGCGGCTGGGACCAGAACGACTGGCCGGAGACGACGATGCCGGCGCACCGCGCGCTGTCGGCCGCGGTGCCCGACCACCCGGTGTGGCTGGTGCGCGTCGACGGGCACGCCGGCCTCGCCAACTCGCAGGCGCTGCAGTTGGCCGGTATCGGCAAGGACACGGAGTCGCCCGCCGGCGGGGAGATCCTGCGCGACAGCGAGGGCCTGCCGACCGGCGTGCTGGTCGACGCGGCGATGGCGGCCGTGCCCGAGCCTGCGCTCGACGTAGCCCAGGTCCGCGAGCGGCTCCTGGTCGCGCACGACGAGTGCCTGCGCCACGGGCTGACGTGTGTGCACGACGCCGGTGTGTCGCGCGCGGTGCTCGACGCGATGGTGGCGCTGCACGGCGAGGGGCGCTGGGGCCTGCGCACCTACGTGATGCTCGCCGCCGGCGAGCGCGAACTGATCGCGCGCGGACCCTGGCAGACGCCCGACGGGCTGATCACGGTGCGCGCGGTCAAGGGCTACGCCGACGGCGCGCTCGGCTCGCGCGGCGCCGTGCTGCTCGAACCCTACGCCGACCGGCCGGCATGGAAGGGGCTGTTCCTGACCCCCGAGAAGGGCATCGCCGAGCTGGCGCAGCGCTGCGCCGAGCACGGCATGCAGCTGTGCACGCACGCGATCGGCGACGCCGCCAACCGCGCCGTGCTCGACGCCTACGCCGCGGTGCAGTGCGACGGCGGGCTCGCCTCGCGCCGCTTCCGCGTCGAGCACGCGCAGGTGATCGCCGAGGACGACTTCGCGCGTTTCCGGTCGCTGGGCGTGCTGCCGTCGATGCAGCCGACGCACCTCACCTCGGACATGCCGTGGGCGCCGCAGCGGCTCGGCCCCGCGCGCACGCTGCGCGCCTACGCCTACAGGCGCTTCCACGCGCTGGGCCTGCCGGTGCCGTTCGGCAGTGACTTTCCGGTCGAGTCGGTCGATCCGCGCAAGGGCTTCTACGCCGCGGCGACGACCAGGGCCGAGGGCGGCGACGTCGAGCTGCGGCCCGACCAGAAGCTGTCGCGCGCCGAGGTGATCCGCGGCTTCACGGCGCACGCCGCCTACGGCATGTTCGCCGAGAACGTGCTCGGCACGATCGAAGCGGACAAGCTGGCCGACTTCACGGTGTTCGATCGCAGCCTGCTGACCTGCAGCGACGCCGAGCTGCTGACCGCGAAGGTGTTGTTGACGGTGATCGGCGGGCGCGTCGTCTACGACGGCCGCGGGCGCTGACGACGCGGCGCCGACCGGGCGTTCCGCCGCTGGCGCCGTGTCCCCCGGCCCCGTAGAACGGCCCGTCATGATCCCCGAGGCCGCTTCGCTGCCCTACGAGCAAAAGCTCGCGCACCTGCGCCGATCGCTCGGCGCGCTGCCGGGCGCGGTGGTGGCCTTCTCCGCGGGCGTCGACTCGACCGCGCTGCTGCACGCCTGTCGTCAGGCGCTGGGCGAACGGCTGGTCGCGGTGACCGCCGATTCGCCGTCGTTGCCGCGGGCCGAGCTGGCGGACGCCGTGGCGTTGGCTGCGGAGTTGGCCGTGCGGCACGTCGTGCTGGCGACGGACGAGCTGTCGCGCGAGGGCTACGTGCAGAACGAAGGCGACCGCTGCTATCACTGCAAGCAGGAGCTGTTCGTCACCGTCGCCGCGCGCCGCGCCGAGCTCGACGCCGGGGCCTGGCCGGTGCTGTACGGCGCGATCACCGACGACCTCGGCGACCACCGTCCGGGCCAGCGGGCCGCTGCGGAGCACGGCGTGCTGGCGCCGCTGGTCGACGCCGGCTTCGGCAAGCCCGACGTGCGCCGCTACTGCCGCGACCACGGCGTGCGCGTCGCCGACAAGCCGAGCATGGCCTGCCTGTCGTCGCGCGTGCCGTACGGCACGCCGATCGATCGGCAGGTCCTGCAGCGTGTCGAGCAGGCCGAGGCGGCGCTGCGAGCGCGCGGCTTCCGGCAGTTCCGCGTACGGCATCACGATCAGGTGGCGCGTCTCGAGTTCGCCGACGACGAGCTGCCGCGCGCGTTCTCGCTGCGCGAGGTCCTCGGTCGCGACGTGCAGGCCGCCGGCTACACGTTCGTGGCGTTCGACGCGTTCGGCTACCGGTCCGGCTCGTTGAACCGCATGTTGCAGCCCGGGGACCGCACGATGCAGCCCGGCCCGCTGCACGAGGAAGCAAGATGAAGAACCCGTCGCGCGCCGCTGGCGCCTTGCTGCTGACGCTGTCGATCGCCTGCCAGGTGCGGGCGCAGACCACCAAGATCGTCGAGCCGCGCGTGCGCGAGGTCGTGTCGTGGTTGGCCGACGACGCGCGGCGCGGTCGCGCGACGGGCAGCCCTGAACTCGCCGAGGCAGGCGACTGGCTGGCGGCGCGCTTCGCCGCCGCCGGGCTGCGGCAGGTGAACGAGGGCTCGTGGTTCCACGAGTTCTCGGTGCCGGGGCTGCGTCTGGACTCGGACGCCGTCGAGGTGACGCTGCGGCTGCGCGAAGGCGACGCCGCACCGGAGCAGAGCGTGGTGCTGCGCGGCGGATTCGACGTGCGGCAGATGCTGCCCTCCGAGGCGGTGTCCGGCGACGAGGAAGTGACCGTGGCGACCAGCGTCGACGCGGTCCTGCAGCGGCTGATCGGGTCCGGTTCGGCGCGGCGGCCGATCCTCATCGAGGTCGACGAGCAGCACCCGTTCTGGCTCGCGGCGGCTGGCTCGCACGAGGTCGCGTCGCAGCGGCGGCGGGCGTCGCGGCCCGTGCTGCTGGTGCGCAAGGGCGCGCTGCCGGCGCTGAAGGGCAACCCGCGGGCCGCGGTGTGGTCGGCGGACTGGAAGGTCGGCACCCCGGTGCGCGCCGACATCGGGCAGCGCAACGTCATGGCGCTGCTGCCGGCGCGCGAGGGCAGCGATCGCGCCGACGAGTACCTCGTCGTCAGCGCGCACTACGACCACATCGGCATCAACGGCTGGGAGACCGGCGACCGCATCAACAACGGGGCGGACGACGACGCCTCGGGCACCACCGCGGTGGTCGTGCTCGCCGAAGCGCTGGCCAAGGCGCAGCCGCGCCGCAACGTGCTGTTCGTCTGCTTCGCCGCCGAGGAGAGCGGCTTGCTGGGCTCGAAGGCGTTCTGCGAGAAGCCGCCGGTGCCGATCGAGCGAATCGTCGCCGACCTCAACATCGAGATGATCGGGCGGCCCGAGGAGGGGCGGCAGGGCATGGCCTGGATCACCGGCGCCGACTACAGCGACTTCGCGGCGATCGCCGAGGCCGCGCTCGGCAAGGCGGACGTCGGGGTGGTGGAGTTCCCGCTGGCGATGAAGCTGTTCGCCCAGAGCGACAACTGGTCGTTCGTCGGCAAGGGCGTCGTCGCCCACAGCCTCAGCGCCGGCTCGCTGCACGAGGACTACCACCGGCCAAGCGACGAGGTGGCGAAGCTCGACCTCGCCCACATGACCCGGATCGTGCGCGGCCTCTACGACCTGACGCTGGCGCTCGCCGAGCGCGACGACCCGCCGCGGTGGAACGAGGCGGGCGAGAAGATGCTGCAGAAGCGCGCCGGGCGGTGACGCGGGCGGCGGCCTCAGCGGGCGATCGGGACCTCGGCCCAGCCCTGGCCCTCGGTGAACTCGCGCGCGGTCAGGCACCAGACCGCGGCGCGCTTGCCTTCGAAGCGCTTGCCGCGAAAGGCGTCGACGCGCGACGGTGTGGCGCCCGAGCCGCGCACGCCGAGCACGTCGACCTGCAGGCCGAGCGCGCGGGTCAGGTGGTCGGCGAGGCCCGCGCGTTCGGCCAGCATGTCGCCGCCGGAGTGGAACACGAGACAGTGGCTGTCGCCGAACAGCAGCACCGGGGAGCTCGGGTCGTCCTTCGCGCCTTCGACGAGCTTCGCCGGCAGCTGTTCGGGCGCGGTCGGCTCGCTGCGCATCGCGGCCATGTCGCCGGTCACCGTGAGCTGCTTCTGGGTCGTGGCGAAGTCGGCTGGCGTGACGCCTGTGTACCAGGCT
Organism: Planctomycetota bacterium; assembly: GCA_020638735.1. Classification (GTDB taxonomy): domain Bacteria; phylum Planctomycetota; class UBA1135; order UBA1135; family UBA2386. The sequence continues at coordinate 81,839 of JACKHZ010000011.1, forward strand.
TCGCCGCGCAGCTGTGCAGCGACCAGGTCGGCGACGACCTCGCATGCGCGCGGCGTCCAGTGGCTGTCGGTGCGACAATGCGCGCGTTCGCCGCGGGCGACCAGCGCGCGCAGCGCTGGCAGCACGTCGAGCACCGGTACGCCTTGCTGCCGCAGTTGCTCGTAGAACGCGACGTCCTGCAGATCGACGCGGCCGTCGAGGGCCGGCGCCCCCGGCACCAGCGACGGATCGACGGCGACCTTCGCCGGCACCGGCACGAACACCCAGGCGATGCCGGCGGCCTGCAGCGCGCGGTGGTAGGCGACGATCGGGGCCAGCGGATCGCGGCGCTCCGGCTTGGGCGCCCGGCTCGCCGTCTGCGCGCCCTCGCCCCAGAACGGTCCGGTCGTCAGGCTGTGCAGCTCCTTGACCAGCAGCACGTCGTCGGCGACGCCGGGGATCGTCGCCGCGCCCCTCGCCTCGGCTTCATCGACGAGCTTGCGCACGTGCTCGATCCACTGCGTCGCGTTGGCGGCCAGCGGCAGCGTCTGCGCCGCCGGCGACTGCGTCGTCGACTTCGACTCGTTGCCTGGTCCCTTCCCGGTCGCGGCGTCTCCAGCCGAGGAGGAGCCACAGGAGGTCAGGGAGAACGCCAGCAGCAGCGGCAGGGAGGAGGCGAGGGGCTTCATGGCGGGGTTGGGGGGGGGCGTTCAGCGCAGGGCGTGGAACCACGGATCGGCGAGCAGCAGGTCCTCGTCGTCGAGCTCGCGGCGGTTGAGGCTCCGTTGCGCGTCGGGCGCAGCCTCCCACGGCACCAACTGCCACTCGACGAGGGCACCCGCGCGCAGGTCGGTGATCGCGGTCCAGGCATTGTCGATCATCCCGGGCGTGTAGACGAGCACCTTGTCGGTGGCGGCGCCTTCGGGCCAGCGGCCGTCGAGCACCTCGACGTCGCGCAGCGCGACGCCGATGAGGCAGTCCTTGTAGGGCACCGTGCCCGGCTGGGGCGGCAGCACCAGCGAGGCGACCTTGGCGCGCACGGACACCGCGGAGCGGGTCGCCGCCGGCGTCGTCACCGTCGGTAGCTCGAGCAGCTGCCAGTCACCGACCGCGAACTCTCGCATCGCGAACTGCCAGACGACGACGCGCTTGCCGGCGAGCCGGTCGCGCCCGGCGCGGAGTTCGTCGCGCAACGAGCGGCGCGTCTGCGCCGCACCGGCGTCGTTGATGGTGATGCGGTCGACGGGGCGCTGCATCGCCAGCGACAGGGATTCGACCAGGCCCGCGCCTTCACCGAAGCCCATGCTGGGGAGCGAGTAGATGTTGCTGAAGCTGTCGCCGAGCAGCAGCACGTCGGCGGTCGTCGACGGCTGCCATGGCGTGCCATCGGCTTGCAGCACCGCTTCGACGCGTTGGTGTTCCGGCGCGAACTGCGTCTGGTCGTCTGGCAGGCGCAACATGATCGCGATGTCGCCGAGGTGCTCGACGTCACGCGCTTCGCTGCGGTAGCCCGCGTCCGGAGCGTCCGGGAGCAACGGCTGCAGCGTCTTCGCCAGCTGTTGCGCGACCGCGCGCATGGCCGCCGCGGTCCAGTGGGTGTCGGTCTTCAGGAACGGTTCTGGCTGGGCCGCCAGCAGCTGCGTCGGGTCGAAGACGCGAACGCCGTGCTCTTGCAGGTCCCCGGCCAGGCGCGGCCAGGACGGGTTCTGCAGCGGCAGTGCGTCTCGGGCGACGGTGCCGGTCGGGTCGAGCTGGGCTTTGACCGTGGTCGGCATCAGCACCAGCTCGACGCCGCGAGCACGCAGCTGGTCGCGGAACTGCAGGATCGCCGGGAGCGGGTCCGGCTGCGGTGGTTGCTCCCAGCTGCGGCCGCCCAGCCGGCGCCGCTTCAGGACCTCGGGCTCGAGGAAGCCGCGCCCGGTCACGTAGTCGAAGCCGGGGCGGTAGAACAGCCAGCCATCGGGCGCGAGATAGGCCTGCTCGTTGCCGCAGCCGACACGGGAGAGCAGCGCCTGCACGGGCGGCAGCAGCAGCTGTCCGAGCTGCGACTCGTCTTCGAGGGTGCGTTCGAACTCGTGGAAGTTGCGTTCGCTCGGCGCGCTGGTGAAGACGTTCACCACGTGCGGGACGTTGCCGGCGCGCAGCTCGTGCACGAGCTGCAGCAGGGGCACGACGACGATCGTCAACAGCAGCAGCACGACGGCAGCGATCGCGGTCGGCCGGCCGACGGTCGTCTGGCCGAGTTCGACCATGGCGACCTCTTCGCGGGTGGGCGGTGCGGGCTTGCTCATGGTCGGCTAGAAGATGAAGTAGATGAACGGGTTGTAGGACTGCGTGTAGAGCAGCGTGATCGACGCCCACAAACCGAGCACCGACAGCGCGACCTTGCCCGGCGTCAGGCGACGGGTCCAGTCCCAGCTCTGCGGCGCGAAGAACGCGATCGCCGACGCGACGGCGAGCGACGCGAGGTAGTAGGGCTGTCGGATGACCAGGTCGAGCAGCGGCGCGCCCGCCTGGGCCGTGCCCACTCCGAACATCGCTCCGACGTAGCGCAGCGCAGTGTCGAGGTCCGGGGCCCGGAAGAACACCCAGGCGATCAGTACGATGCCAAACGTCAGCATCACGCGGGCCGGGCGCGGCAGCGAGTTGTAGAAGCTGTACTTGCCGCGCGCCCGCTCGAACGCGAGCCAGCCGCCGTGGATGGCGCCCCAGATGACGAAGTTCCACGACGAGCCGTGCCACAGACCGCCGAGCAGCATGACCAGCGCCAGGTTGACGTAGGTGCGGGTCTCTCCCTTGCGGTTGCCGCCGAGCGGCACGTAGAGGTAGTCGCGCAGCCAGCTCGACAGCGAGATGTGCCAGCGTCGCCAGAACTCGGTGATCGACTGCGACTTGTAGGGTGAGTCGAAGTTCTTCGCGAAGACGAAGCCGAACATCAGCCCGAGCCCGATCGCCATGTCGGAGTAGGCGCTGAAGTCGAAGTAGATCTGCATCGCGTAGGCGACGACGCCGTGCCACGCGTCGACGACACCGGCGGAGCCGGCGTCGAAGACCGTGTCGGCGACCTTGCCGCACGGGTTGGCGAGCATCACCTTCTTGAGCATGCCGAGCGCGAACATCGTGGTGCCGCGCGCGAACTTCTCGACCGTGTGGCTGCGCTCGCGCAGCTGCTCGGCGACGTCGGCGAAGCGGATGATCGGGCCGGCGACGAGCTGCGGGAACATCGCCACGTAGCAGGCGAAGTCGAGCGGATCGCGCATGCCGCGGGCGTCGCCGCGGTAGACGTCGATCGAGTAGCTCATCGACTGGAAGGTGTAGAAGCTGATGCCGAGCGGCAGCGTGACGCGCAGCGCGTCGTGCCAGGCCGCGGCGTCCAGGCCGACGGCGGTCATCAGCGCGTTGTAGTTCTCCAGCCCGAAGTTGAAGTACTTGAAGAATCCGAGCAGCGACAGGTTGGAGACGATCGAGACCAGCAGCGCGGTCCGCTGGCGGCGCGTCCGCCGCTGGTCCTTCGGCAGCGCCAGCAGGTCCGGGTTGGGCTCCGGTCCGCTACGCATGATGGCGATGCCGCACCAGTAGTCGATGAACGTCGACCCCAGCATCAGCAGCACGAACCACGGGTTTGCCCAGCCGTAGAAGGCGTAGCTGACGAGCGTCAGCACGAGGTGTCGCAGCCGACGGCCACCGCTGTAGTAGACCAACAGGGTCAGTGGCAGGAACCAGAACAGGAACAGCTGCGAGCTGAAGACCACGGCGATCTCGAGCGGGAGGGATTGCTGTGCGTCAGCGACGGGTCGCAGGGAGTTGGGACACCTGCCAGCGGTACTTGGCTTCGTCCGGGCGGTGATCGAACATGTAGTCTTCGCGGAAGAGGAAGATCAGCACCCGCACACCGTCGAGCAGCTCGTCGCATTCCTTGGCGAGGTGGACCATCAGTTGGGGGGCCGATCCGCCGATCGAGCGACGACGGGTCGCGATGCCGGTCTGTGCCACGAGGTGGGAAGCAATATCGGCGGCGGGCACGCCATAGAAGGTCGGCACCCCGACAAAGCTGTCGCCAAGGAGGAGGACGGGGCCCTTGGCCATCTGCCGCGGCAGCGGCTGTCCGTCCGACGTGACCACGCTGGTGGCTTCGTAGCAGTCAGCGTTGTGGGATCTCGGCGGAAACAGCTCGAACGAGTCGGGGATGCTGTAGCGGACCGTCTCGTACTGGAGATCCGAGTAAGGGTGAGGCAGTTCGGTGTAGCGGCGGAGGCGAGGCGCGATCTCGGCCGCCGCAGCCATGATCCCGCCATCGGCGGGGTGTCCGTCGACCGCGTCGTAGAAGACGTTGGCGTGGTGCTGGCTCGCCGCGATCAGTGCTGGCAGGAGATCGACGACTTCGATTCCTGCACGCAGCAGGCTGAGGTGCCAGAACAGCCGGTATGGGTGCGTGATCCCGTCTGCTGGCGGTTGCTCGGACATCAACAACGTCGCCAGCTGCTCCTTCTCGGGGAATGGCGCGACGATCAGATCGACGTTGCGCGCCGCCAGTTGATCGCGCAGAGCGACGAAGAACGCGACCTGTGGCGCAGGCCACCGATCGTCAGGCTCGTGCGTGATGTAGTGCAGGTTGCGCAGGGCGATTCGGGTGCCGTCGACCAGCGGACTGCCTTCGGCCTTCAATCGGGTTGCGAGGTCGACGCGCAGCCCGGCCAATTCTGCCTGCCATTCGGCGAAGGAGCCATGTTGTCGCTCCAGCGCTTCGATGCGCGCGATCGACGTGGCGATCGCTTCTTCCCGGCCGATGGTGAGGTCACCGTGCTGCGCCGGCCGTAGCGTTCGGGGTTCGCTCGCGGGCTGCAGTCCGATAGCCGCGAAAATCGGCAGGTCGAAGCGATCCGTTTCGTCCACCCGCTGGATCGAGCGCACCGACTCCGGCATCTCCTCCCACGGCACCAGGATCGCCGAATGGTGGCTCCCGACCTCGAGGCGGAACGCCGAGGTCGCTCGTCGATCGTGGAAGGCCACGGACACGACCAGTACCTCGTCGGCGTCGGCTACGCGCTTGCAGCGGTTGACGGCGAGGCAATCCGGGTAGTCGCTGGTCGCCGCCTCCGGGGCGGCGCTGGTCGCGAGGACCTCCAGCACGGTGCGTTTGCCGTCGAGCACCGGCGCGTCGCCGAGGAACTCCAGGTGCAGGTAGGCGCCGGCGCGCGGGCGCAGCCGGGCCACCTGCTGCTCGAGTTCAGCCACCCGACGGGCGTCGGCTCCCTGGTCGTTGGCTGTCTGCTGCCGAACCGCGTCGCTCTCACCCGTTCCCGTCGACTCCCCGGCGGTGTCGCTGCCGCATGCTGTCAACGTGAGGGCGAGCGTGCAGGTGAGGGAGGCGGTGCGCAGGCGTAGCACGGGCATGGCGGATCCGGGAACCCTACCAGATCGGCCATCGGCCCCGCACAGGTTGACCGACCCGGCGGTCCGCGGTGCAGCAGGTGGCGGCTAGTTGCGGTTCTTGATCAGCACCGGCTCGCGCAGCTTGATCAGGCCGGGCTCCGGCGCCGGCGGGTCGAGCGGCTCTTCGTCCGTCTCGAGGTCTGCCACGCAGCGGATCCGCCAGCTCCAGCCCTCCTGCAGGTGGGCGCCGTAGGTCGGCGTGCGCAGCTCGTCGGAGTAGTAGCTACCACGCGCCAGCGGCATCGGCACCGGCACGATCACGTGGCAGGACTGGCTCGAGACCATGCGACCGTCCTTGTCGAGCACGTCGAGCGATACCCACGCCTGCACGACCGGCTTGGCGGTGCGGTTCTGATAGTGGAACCGGCAGCGCAGGTAGGGGCTGCGGTCGGTGCCCGGGAAGCCGTCGAGCGTGATCTCGCGCACCGTCACGCGGCCCTGCCCTTCGAAGTCGAAGTCGTGCACGCCCATGTTCTGCTCGCGAAACACCGCCTGGATCTGGCGGAACTGCTCCAGGTCGGCCACCGGCGGTGGCGTGTCGCGCTGGATCTCGAAGGGGGTTGCGCACGCGGCGGCGAGCAGCAGGGCGAAAGCGGCGAGGATGCGGCGGGTGTTCATGGCGCGCGGCTCAGCAAGGTTCGGGCCGATTCTACGACGTCGGCCGGTCGCGTGTGCTTCCGGCCTCGTCGCGGTTGGCCGGCCTTTTTCTTTGACCGCCGTCGCCCCGGCCAAGATCCTGCCCGGCCCATGTTCGATTCGCTCGCCAACGCGCTGGGCAAGGCCTACCGCAGCCTGGTCGGCCAGAAGACCCTGACCGAGGCCAACGTCGACGACGGCATCCGGGCGGTGCGCCAGGCGCTGCTCGAGGCCGACGTCAACTTCCAGGTCGCCAAGGAGTTCGTCGCCGACGTGCGGCAGCGCGTGGTGGGCCAGAAGGTCATCGAGTCGGTCGAGCCGGGGCAGCAGTTCGTCAAGTGCTTCCACGACGCGCTGACCGAGCTGCTCGGCGGCCAGGCGGTGGGGCTGCCGGTCGCCGATTCTGGGCCGCTGGTGCTGATGATGTGCGGCCTGCAGGGCAGCGGCAAGACGACCACGTGCGCCAAGCTGGCGCTGCACCTGCGCAAGACCAAGAAGAAGAACCCGCTGCTGGTCGCCGCCGACCTGCAGCGCCCGGCCGCCGTCGACCAGTTGCAGAGCCTCGGCAAGCAGCTGGGCGTCGCGGTGTTCGCCGAGCCCGGGCAGAAGCGCGCGCCGGCGGTCTGCAAGGCCGGCCTCGAGTTCGCGAAGAAGCACGGCCACGACGTCGTCATCCTCGACACGGCCGGTCGCCTGCACATCGACGAGCCGTTGATGCAGGAGGTGGCGGAGGTGCACGCGGTGACGAAGCCGCACGGCGTGTTGCTGGTCTGCGACTCGATGCTCGGTCAGGACGCGGTCAACTCGGCGAAGGAGTTCCACGCCCGCCTGCCGCTGCACGGCCTGGTGCTGACCAAGGTCGACGGCGACGCGCGCGGCGGCGCGGCGTTGTCGATCGTCAAGGTCACCGGGCGCCCGATCCTGTTCGCCGGCGTCGGCGAGAAGCCCGACGACTTCGAGGTGTTCGACCCGTCGCGCATGGCCGGCCGCATCCTCGGCATGGGCGACGTCGTCGGCCTGGTCGAGAAGGCGCAGAGCGTCATCGACGAGAAGGAGGCCGAGAAGGCGGCGAAGAAGCTGCAGAAGGGCAGCTTCAACTTCGAGGACTTCCTCTCGCAGCTCAACATGATCCGCAAGATGGGGCCGCTGAAGAAAGTGCTCGGCATGCTGCCGGGCGTCGGCTCCATGATGAAGGACGTCGATCTCGACGACGGTCACTTCAAGCGCATCGAGGCCATCATCCTGTCGATGACCCCGAAGGAGCGCCGCCGTCCGGAGCTGCTCGACCTGCCGCGGCGTCGCCGCCTCGCCGCCGGCTCCGGCAACGAGCTCGACGCCGTCAACGGCCTCATCAAGCAGTTCAAGGCCATGCAGGACATGATGAAGAAGCTCGGCCGCGGCGGCATGGGGGGCCTCGGTGACCTGTTTGGCGGCGGCGGCGGTCCGGGTGGGCCTGGCGGCATGGGCGGGCTCGGCGGCCTCGGCGGCATGGGGGGGCTCGGTGGCTTGGGCGGGCCCGGCGGCGGCGGACGACGCGGTTTCCCCGGCTTCCCGGGGGGCGGTCGCGGGTTCCCCGGCGGTCGGCGGCGCTGAACCCGTTGCCAGGGCAGCAAAAACAGGCTGGCAATCGGACCTGCGATCTGCTTTGCTTCTCGCCCCTTTCGCGGCACACCGACGCACGGAGACCGAATCCCTTGGCAGTCACGCTTCGTCTGAAACGCTTTGGACGCCTCAACCACCCGACCTATCGCGTGGTGGCGACCGACCCTCGCTTCCCCCGTGACGGCCGGATCATCGAGTCGCTCGGCTACTACCTGCCCCTGATGCCTCGCGCGCAGGAGCAGCTGAAGCTGAACACGGAGCGTGTCCAGTATTGGCTGTCGGTCGGCGCCAAGCCGTCGGAGACGGTGGCGACGATGATCGAGCGCTCGGGCCTGACGGTACCGACGCCGAAGAAGCCGGAGCGCAAGAAGGGCAAGGGCGCCCCTGCGCCGTTCGTGCCGCCGAAGAAGAAGGTGCGCAAGAGCAAGGCCGACAAGCGTGCGGCCAAGGCGGCGAAGGAAGCCGCTGGCGGCAAGAAGAAGTAGCCGGCGGCGGGGCGCCACCTGCGCCGGTCTTGCCGGTCAGTCGGCGGCGGTCGCGGTTCGCTCTCGTTGCTCCCGCAGCCAGTGCTTCTGCAGCCAGTGCTCCCGCAGCCAGTGGTCGTGCCGGTCGCCCGGCACCTGCTTTCGTGGATGGTCCGCGCTGTCAGCGCCTGACGACTGGTCGATCACCCTCCGAGGATCGTCGTGACGACGAAGAAGAAGTCCAAAGCAACGACCGCCGACGCGGCGCCGCCGGATCTGCGCGAGGCGCTCGAGCCGACGCCGGCCAACCTGACGGCGATCCTCAAGGACCTCAAGGCGGTCCTGGCCGACATTCCGGCGCCGCAGCCGGTGGAGGGCGAGGACGGCAAGCCGGTCTTGCCGCAGCTCGATCTGGTGGATGCCCTGCTGCACATCGCCTTCGCCGATGGCTTGCCGTGCGGCTACGGCCAGGAGGCGCGCCGCCGCATCGACGATGGCTACGTCGACCGCAACGAGTTCCGCGTCACCGAGGCGTTCGAGGTCGAGGACCTGCTGCGCGACCTCGAGATCCCGAGTCTCTTCGACCGCTGCCTCGCGGTGCGCGACTCGGTCGCGCAGATCTACAACGACCAGAACGGCGTCAACCTGGCCTTCCTGCGGGAGGCCGGCATCAGCGACCGCAACACCTTCTTCCAGCGTGTGCCGGCGGTGCCGCCGCACGTCGTCGCGTTCCTCGCCAACCTGCTGACGGTCGAGGAGCTCTGCTTCTCGGACAAGTCGACGCTGCGGGCCCAGCAGCGGCTCGGCCTGGATCCGAAGAACGCCGCGGTCGCCAAGTTCCTCGATGAGGTGCGCGCGCTGCTGAAGCCCTACGGACACCTGCCGCTGTCGGTCGGTCCGCACCTGGGCGGTGGCAAGCCCAACCAGACGCACGTGCTGTCGCCTGCCTGCCTCCTGGTTCGTCTCGCGCCCGCCAGCAAGCGCCGCTGACCCGAGCTGGTCCAGGCCGCTCCTCCGGTGCCCGGCCGGTCCTCGCGCGCGACACGCTCGCTGGGAACGCGCAAGCGCTTCCCGGCGCAGACCGCGCTCGTCCCGCGGTTCCTCGCGGCCGGCGCTTGTGCGGCGCCTCCCGGTCCGGTGACCATGTGCGGGTGCCCGGCCTCGACCTCTACCTGGCCTCGACGTCGCCGCGTCGTCGCGCGCTGCTGCAGCAAGCCGGGCTGCGCTTCGCATTGTGTGAGCCCGGCGACGAATATGCGCCCGGCAGCGGTCAGCACGAGCACGAGGGTGGCGCCGGCGTGCCGGCCGAACTGGCGCGCGAGCGCGCGGAACGCAAGGCGCGCGGCGCCAGGCCACCGCTCGACGACGCGCCGGTGCTGGCGGTGGACACGGTCGTCGACCTCGACGGCCAGGAGCTGAGCAAGGCCGCGGACCGCGCCGCCGCGGGCCGCCTGCTCGGGCGCCTGCTCGGACGCCGCCATCTCGTGCACACCGCGCACTGCCTGCGCACACCCGACGGCAGGCTGCGCCACGAACTGGCGACGGCGACCGTTGCCTTCGCCGACCCGGGACCGGCGGCGCTGGCCCGCTACCTCGACTCGGGGGATTGGCGCGGCAAGGCCGGCGCCTACGGCATCCAGGACCCGCAGCTGCCGTTCGCGTCGCTGGTGGACGGCACCCTCGACACCGTGATCGGCATGCACGTCGCGGCCGTGCAGCGCCTGCTGGACGCCGCGCGGTCGGCGTCGTGAGCCTGCCGGGCTCACTCGCCGTGCGCCTCGCGGCGGCGCTGGTCGTCGCGGCCGCGGCGATCTGGCTGTTGGCGGTGTTGGCGTCGGGTTGGGATCGGCGGCACCCGCCGGTGCAACCGCACCGCGGGGACCGGGCCCCGGTGTCCGCCGACGGCGCGCCGGTGGCCCCGCGGCCGTTGCGTGAGTTGGCGCTGCAGCCCGCGTCCGAGAGGATCGGGCTGGCGCGGCGGCTGGCGTCGCTGCCGCCCGACGTGGCGCCGGTCGTCGAGGTGCTCCCCGACGGAGAGGTGGCTCTGCTTCGGCCCGCTCCCGGCGCTGCGGCGCCCGACGCCATCGGGCCCTCGCCGAGCGGCCTGGGCGCGGGGGTGTTGGTGCCCGAAGTCGACCTGGACGAGCTGTCCCCGCGGGCGCGGGCGGCGTTGCTGGGGGTGATCGGCGCGCTGACCCGGGAGCGGCCCGTCGCCATCGGGCGGATCGAGGTGCTCGACTTCGAGGCGACGCCGGCGGCGCTGCGCCGCCTGCTGTCGTGGCTGCCCTGATCCGTGCAGTCCCCGCGACCAATGCCCCACGAAGGTGTTGCACTGCGCCGTGCGCGCCCTACACTGCTCGCCCTCCTGTTCGCGCCGCGACGGCGCAGCCGGTCCGCCATGAAAGCCGACATCCACCCGAAGTACGTCGAATGCAAGGTCAGCTGCGCCTGCGGCAGCACGTTCGTGACCCGCTCGGTCAAGTCCGAGATCCGCACCGACATCTGCGCTGACTGCCACCCGTACTACACGGGCGCGCAGAAGTTCGTCGACACCGCCGGGCGCGTCGACAAGTTCCGCAAGCGCTACGCGGGCGTCGCCGAGAAGAAGGCCTAGCTGCCTGCAGGCGGGTCGCTCCCGCCGCGGCACGGCCTCTCCGCCGGGCGCGCCGCGCGCCCGCGCCGGTCGCCGACCGCGCCGCGCGTGTCGGCCGCCGAGGACTCCAGATGAGCGGCCTGCACCCGAAGGTCCGGCAACGGCTCGACCGCCTCGTCGCGCGCGTGCAGCAGCTGACCGCGCAGTCGTCCGATCCCGCGACGCTCGAGCGGGCGGACCGGCTGGCGGCGCTGCACCGAGAGCTCGGTGAGGCGACGCCGGTGGTGCAGCGCTACGAGCGCTACCAGCGGCGGCTGCGCGAGCTCGACGAGCACCGCGCGCTGCTCGACGGCGACGACGCCGAGCTCGCGGAGCTCGCCCGCGCCGAGCTGCCCGCGCTCGAACGCGAACTCGACGCCGAGGCCGAGGACCTGCTCGACTCGATGCTGTCCGAGGAGACCGACGACCGCCGCAACTGCATCGTCGAGGTGCGCGCCGGCACCGGCGGCGAAGAGGCGGCGCTGTTCGTGCGCGATCTGGTGACGATCTACCACCGCTACGCGGCGCGGCGCGGCTGGGTGGTGGAGCCGATCAGCGCCGTGCCGACCGAACAGGGCGGCTTCAAGGAGGTCCAGTTCCTGCTGCGCGGCACCAACGTCTTCTACGCGCTGCAGTTCGAATCCGGCGGCCACCGAGTGCAGCGCGTGCCCGAGACCGAGCAGAAGGGGCGGGTGCACACCTCGGCGGCGACCGTGGCGATCCTGCCCGAGGTCGAGGAGGTCGAGGTGCACATCGACCCGCAGGACCTGCGCGTCGACACCTTCCGCGCCTCGGGCGCCGGCGGTCAGCACGTCAACAAGACCGACTCCGCGGTGCGCATCACGCACCTGCCGACCGGTACGGTGGTGGCCTGCCAGGACGAGCGCAGCCAGATCAAGAACCGGGCGAAGGCGATGTCGCTGCTGCGCTCGCGCATCTACGAGGCCCGGCAGCGCGCCGCCGACGCCGCCCGTGCTGCTGAGCGCAAGGAGCAGGTCGGCAGCGGCGACCGCAGCGACCGGGTGCGCACCTACAACTTCCCGCAGGACCGGGTCACCGACCACCGGCTCAACCGCAACTTCGCGCTCAGCCAGGTGCTCGAAGGCAAGCTCGAGCCGATCGTCGAGGGTCTGCAGCACGACCTGCGCGAGCGGCGCATCGCGCAGCTCTGACGGCTGGGGGCGCCCCGGTTGCGGGGCAGCCGCAGGTCCGGGGGCTGCCGCGGATTCCCCGGCGCGGCTGAACCGCGAGGCGGATTCGTGCGTGACTGCCGGCCGCGCTTGCGCCAACATCCTGCCCCCTTCTCGATTCCCCGACCTCGACGATGACCGACACCGGCACTTCCGACCTCGCGTCCCTCGAACCCCTGGAGCCGCTGGACGGCGCGATGGCCGGTGCTCCGGCCGAAGACCTGATGGCGCACAACCGCGCCGGTCTCGCCGCCCCGGCCCACAGCCTCTACTGCCGCGACAAGAGCTTCTACCGGTTCCTGTTCGCCGGCGTGATGATGTTCGTCGGCTGCTGCATGCCGTGGACCGCGGAGATCGGCCGCGCCGGCTACCAGACGATGGCCGGCGGCTTCTACATGCTGATCGCGATCGCGATGGTCTGGTCGTGGTGGGCGTCGATCGCCAACAACCGCCCGGTCAGCATGAAGTGGCTGCTGTTCACGATGGTGCCGCTGGTCGGCAGCGCCATGGCGCTGTTCACCTTCAACGTCGTCGATGCCGCGCAGCACGCCAAGGACCACGGCCTGGTGCCGATGGACATGACCTTCTCGGAGAGCTGGAGCACGGTCTTCAAGGACATGGGCTCGGCGATCGCCAAGAACGCCGAGGCGCCGGTGCGCGTCGAGGGCTTCTGGCGGCTGCTCGGCCCGGGCAACGTGCTGGTGTTCCTCGGCGCGCTGCTGGCCGAGGCCGGCTTCGTCATGGGCGTCGTGGGCGGCGCCAAGCAGAACAAGGACGCCACCAAGGCCAAGATGGCCGCGGCCGCCGAACGCCGCCGCAAGTGACCGCGGCGGGGCGCTCGTGAGCCAGGGCAACCCGCAAGGCGACGCTTCCGGCCAGGTCGAGCACACCGTGCTGACGGTGTTGCGAGGCGCCGAGCGCTGGCTCACGCAGCGCGGCGTCGACGCGCCGAAGCGTTCCGCCGAGCTGTTGCTCGGCAAGGTGCTCGGCATGGACCGACTGCGCCTCTACCTCGAGCACGACCGGCCGATGACGCCCGACGAGCGCGCGGCGATGCGCGAGCTGATCGCGCGCCGCGGCAACGGTGAGCCGGTCGCACACCTGCTCGGCTGCTGGAGCTTCCGCGGCCTCGAGCTCGAGGTCGGGCCGGCGGTGCTGGTGCCCCGGCCGGAGACCGAGGAGCTGGTCGATGTCGCGCTCGAGCGGCTGCCGGCCCCGGCCGCCGATTCGGCGCCGCTGCGCGCGATCGACCTCGGCACGGGCAGCGGCGCGATCGCCATCGCGCTCGCCGTCGAGCGCCCGGACCTGCAGCTGGTCGCCGTCGATCTCAGCCAGAACGCGCTCGCCGTCGCGCGCAACAACGCGACCGGCCACGGCGTCGGCGATCGCGTCGCCTTCGTGCACGGTTCGTGGTGGCAGCCGGTGCCCGACGACGCGCGCTTCGTGTTGGTCGTCAGCAACCCGCCCTACATCGACCCGGCGAGGCCCGACGGGCTCGCCGATGACGTCAAGCGCTTCGAGCCACCGCTGGCGCTGTTCTCGGCTTCTGGGGACCCGGCGTCGTGCTACCGCGAGATCGCGGCCGGGCTCGAGCGTCACCTCGCGCCGGGCGGCTGGTTCGTCGCCGAGACGGGGCTCGGCGCGGCCGAGCTGGCGCGCGACGTGCTGGCGGCGCAGCCGTTCCTCGACGCGGTGGAGCTGCTGCCAGACCTCGCCGGCGCGCCGCGGTTCGTGCTGGCGCGCCGTCGCTAGTCCGCGGCGCTAGACGCGCTTGCCCTTGGCGACGTAGTTGTGCAGCGCCGCGCGCGTCACCGGCTTGATCTCGGTGAAGTAGACGGCGAGGTCCCAGCGGCGCTTGCCGCCTTCGTCGGCCATGCGTTCGCAGCGCACGACGGCGCCCTTGACGTGGTGCATCTCGGTGGCCCCGGGCAACGAGAAGTCGATGCCGACCAGCGTCATCTCCTCGATCGGTTCGCTGGCGACGCACGCCAGGCCGATCTCCGAGAGGTCGCGCATGCGCGCCGGCTCGGCGAGCGCGTCGGACGACAGCTTGACCGGGAAGTTCGCGGCTGCGCGGATCGCGCGGCGGCGCTCGGACTGGGATTGCGGAGTCGGCGAGGTCACGCTGGAACGGTAGCGCGCGACGGCTCACGCCGCCACCGCGCAGCGGTCGGGCGGGCGCCCAGGGACCGCGTGATTCCACCGCCGTCGGCCCCTAGGATGCGGCCCTTCGCGGCAGATCAGCGCGCGTTCCCTCCAACCGAGAATCCGACCCGAATACACCTGTGGCCAACTTCAACAAAGTCATCCTGATGGGCAACCTGACCCGCGACATCGAGCTGCGGCACACGCAGAGCGGCATGGCCATCGCCAAGTTCGGCATGGCCATCAACCGCCGGTCGTCGTCGGCCAACGGTGAACAGCGCGAGACGACGTGCTTCGTCGACCTGACCGCGTTCGGCAAGACCGCCGAGCTGTTGAACCAGTACGTGCGCAAGGGCAGCCCGCTGTTCGTCGATGGCCGCCTCGAGTACTCGACCTGGGAGAGCCAGGAGGGGCAGAAGCGGAGCAAGCTGGAGGTGGTCGTCGAGAACTTCCAGTTCATGAGCGCGGGTCGCGGCGAAGGCGGCGAGGGCGGCGGAGGTGGTGGTGGCGGTGGCGGCGGTGCCCGTCGCAGCGGCGGCGGTGGTCGCCGTGCCGCTGCCGAGGAAGGCATGGCCGGCGGCGGCGAAGTCGACTACGGCGACATTCCTTTCTGAGGCCGCCTCTTCCGGGACTGGCTCCTCCGGGGCTGGCTCTCCGGGGCTGGCTCTCCGGGGCTGGCCATCTCGAGGCTGGCCGTTCCGAGCGGCGTCTGGGCAGGCAGTCCTGATCAGGCCATGGCATCGGTCGATCGGGTCGATGCCCCGCGGTTGCGGTCTGGCGTGCGCTCCGAACAAGGCCGCGTGAATCCCCAATCGGGACGAACCGCGCCGCGCACCGCTTGCGTAGGGCCCGCGACTTCGTACCGTTTCGCGCCCTTGGTGTCCGACACGCCAGCCCTGCACCACCCATGAGCTCCTCCTCCGGCCTCGTCGCCTCGATCGTCGCCTCGGCCATCGCGCTGTGCGCAACGATCTCCGCGCAGACACCTCCTGCAGGCTTCACGTACGAGCAACTCTCGGTCGGCGGGCTGGCGAGCGCGACGGCGATGGCGTTCCTGCCGGACGGCCGCCTGCTGATCACCGAGCGCGAGACGGGCAACATCCGCCTGTTCCGCGCTGGCGCGCTGCAGGCCGCGCCGTGGGCGACGATCCCGGTCTACAGCGGCGGGCCGTGGTCCGAGGCCGGGTTGCTCGGCATCGCCGTCGATCCGGCGTTCCTCGACAACCACTACGTCTACGTCTACCACACCGTCGCCGGCGGCGGCTCCAACACGATCACCCGCCTGGAGGAACAGAACGGCGTCGGCGTCGGCGCGACGCAGCTGATCCCGAACGGGCAGATCTCGGCCAACCTGTACCACAACGGCGGCGCGATGGTGGTGGGCTTCGACGGCCGGCTCTACGTCGCGACCGGCGACGCGCAGGCGGGTGCGTCCGCGCAGGACACGAACCAGTGGGTCGGCAAGGTGCTGCGCTTCGCGCTGCCCGATCTGACGGTGCCGAGCGACAACCCGTTCCCCGGCAGCCCGGTCTGGTCCTACGGCCACCGCAACCACTTCGGCCTCGCGGTGCACCCGGTCAACGGCGACGTCTACCAGACCGAGAACGGCGGCGCGCTGATGGACGAGGTCAACCGCATCCTGCCCGGCGGCAACTACGGCTGGCCGATCGTCGAGGGCAACGAAGCGACGCCGAATCCGGCGTTGATCGATCCGCTGGCGTGGTACCAGCCGACGACGGCGCCGACCGGCACCTGCTTCTACACCGGGGACCACTACCCGTCGGCGCTGCGCAACGCCTGGTTCTTCACCGACTACAACCAGAACAAGCTGCGGGTGCTCTACCTCGACGCCGCGGGCAGCAACGTCGTCTCCAGCGCGCTGTTCGACCAGCGGCCCGGCTCCGGCTACGGCATCGTCAGCGGGCCGGACGGCAACCTCTGGTACCTGACCAACGACAACGGCGGCTACGGCGCCGACCAGCTCGGCCGCTACGTGCACGCCAACGAGCCGGCCGCGTCGGTGCAGCTGTCGTCGGTGTCGCAGAAGACGCTCGGCGCGTCGGCGACCGTGGCCGTGCACGCTCACGATGGCCTGCTCTGCGTGTCGTGGCTGTCGCTTTCCCGCTACCCGGTGCCGCTGCCGACGCCGTTCGGCAACGTCTGGGTGCCCGGCGACGCGCCGCTGTCCGTGCAGGCGTTCGATCCGGACCACCGCGCCTACGTCGGCTTCCCGGTGCCCAACCTGCCGGCGTTCCTCGGCTCGTCGCTGCACACGCAGGCGGTCGTGGTCGACGTCGCGGGGCAGCTGACGATGACCAGCCCGTCCGATCTCGTCATCCGAGGCTGAGGCGAACGGCGAGGCTGAGGCGAACGGCGCGATGGATCAGTCGCCCTTCGCCTGCACCTTCTTCCAGCTGTCCTTCAGGCCCACCGTGCGGTGGAACACCGGCGCGCCCGGCTTCGAGTCCTTGGCGTCACAGTAGAAGTAGCCGACGCGCTCGAACTGGAAGCGCTGGCCGCCGGTCGCTTCGCCGAGGCTCGGCTCGCAGTGCGCGGTGACGCCGCGGCGGCTGTCCGGTCGCAGCATCGCGACGAACGCGTCGCCGTCGGCCGACGCCGGGTCCGGCTCGCGGAACAGCGGCTCGAACAGCCGCGCCTCGACCGCCACCGCGTGCGCCTGCGACACCCAGTGGATGGTGCCCTTGACCTTGCGACCGTCGGGCGCGTTGCCGCCCTTGGTCTCCGGGTCGTAGGTGCAGCGGATGCAGGTGACGTTGCCGGCGTCGTCCTGGTCGAAGCCGGTGCAGGTGACGAAGAAGCCGAAGCGGAGCCGCACCTCGCGACCCGGGCCGAGGCGGAAGAACTTCTTCGGCGGGTCGGCCATGAAGTCCTCGCGCTCGATCCACAGCTTGCCGGAGAACGGCACCTGCCGCGTACCCGCGGCCGGGTCCTCCGGGTTGTTGCCGGCCTCGAGCCACTCGACGTGCTCCGGTGACGGCCAGTTCTCGATCACCAGCTCGACCGGGTCGAGCACCGCCATGCGCCGCTCGGCGTGCTGGTTGAGCCAGTCGCGCACGAAGTGCTCGAGCAGCGCCAGCTCGTGGGTGCCGTTGACCTTGGCGATGCCGACGTGGCGGCAGAACGCGACCAGCGCCTCGGGCGGCACGCCGAGCCGGCGCAGGCCGCGGATCGTCGGCATGCGCGGGTCGTCCCAGCCGTCGACGTGCTGCTCCTCGACCAGCCGCAGCAGCTTGCGCTTGCTGGTCAGCATGTACTCGACGTTGAGCCGCGCGAACTCGATCTGCTGCGGATGCCAGATGCCGAGCTTCTCGCAGAACCAGTCGTAGAGCGGCCGGTGGTGCTCGAACTCGAGCGTGCACAGCGAGTGGGTGATGCCCTCGATCGAGTCCGACTGGCCGTGCGCCCAGTCGTACATGGGATAGATGCACCACTCGTCGCCGGTGCGCTGGTGGTGCAGCTTGCGCACGCGGTACATCACCGGGTCACGCAGGTTGAGGTTGGGGTGCGCCATGTCGATCCTGGCGCGCAGCACCTTGGAGCCGTCCGGGAACTCGCCGGACTTCATGCGGCGGAACAGGTCGAGGTTCTCGGCGACCGGGCGGTCGCGGAACGGGCTGTCCTTGCCCGGCGCGCGCACCGTGCCGCGCGAGTCGGCGATCTGCTCGGCGGTCTGGTCGTCGACGTAGGCGAGGCCGTTCTCGATCAGCTGCTCGGCCCACGCGAACAGCTGCGGGAAGTAGTCCGACGCGTAGTAGAGGCCGTCCCACTCGAAGCCGAGCCAGCGCACGTCGTCCTGGATCGCGTCGACGTACTCCTGCGCCTCCTTCTCCGGGTTGGTGTCGTCCATGCGCAGGTTGCAGCGGCCGCCGAACTCCTTGGCGATCGAGAACACCAGCGTGATCGCCTTGGCGTGGCCGATGTGCAGGTAGCCGTTGGGCTCGGGCGGGAAGCGCGTGACCACCTGCTGCACCTTGCCGCTGTCCAGGTCCGCGCGCACGCGGTCGCGGATGAAGTCGGAGGCGGGAGGCGGGGTGTTCGGGTCGCTCATCGGAGGCGCAGACGATCGCCCGCGCGGGCCGCGAATGCAATCCGCGGCAGGGCTGTGCGGCGCGCACGCCCCGCTATGCTGCTCGGCCGATGACCGCGACCCAGACCTCCGGCGGCCGGCCGGCGCCGCACGACGTGTTCGCCGCGCTGCCGCGCGTGGACCGGCACAAGCCGAAGGGGCCGCCGCTGCGCAAGTCCAAGGTGTCGCGGTGGCGGGCCGCGGTGCTGATCGGCGTGCACGTGCTGATCGGGCTGCACATCTGGCACTGGCTGGCGGCCGGCGAGACGCTGACGCCGGTCGAGCCGTCGGAGGCGATGCAGACGGTCGAGGAAGGGCGCATCAACGCCGGCTTCGTGCTGTTCTCGTTCCTGATCGTGTCGACGCTCGTCGTCGGCCGCTTCTTCTGCGGCTGGGCGTGCCACCTGGTCGCGCTGCAGGACCTGTCGGCGTGGTTGCTCGGCAAGTTCGGGCTGAAGCCGCGGCCGGTGCGGTCCCGGCTGTTGGTGTTCGGGCCGTGGGCGGTCGGCGGCTACATGTTCGTCTGGCCGGTCGTCGAGCACTGGCTGTGGCCAGACCAGAAGAAGCTACCGGCCGTCGGCGATTGGAACCTGCAGCTGACGACCAGCGAGCTGTGGCGCACGTTCCCGGGCCCGATCATGACCATCGCCTCGGTGGTGGTGGTCGGCGGACTGATCGTCTGGTGGCTCGGCGCCAAGGGTTTCTGCACGTTCGGCTGCCCCTACGGCGCGTTCTTCGCCGTCGCCGACCGGCTCGCGCCGGTGCGCATCAAGGTCGACCCGACGAAGTGTGAGCACTGCGGCCACTGCACGCAGGCGTGCACCAGCAACGTGCGCGTGCACGAGGAGGTCGCCAAGTACCACAAGGTCGTCGACCCCGGCTGCATGAAGTGCCTCGACTGCGTCTCGGTGTGCCCGAAGGACGCCTTGTCGGTCGGCTTCGCCGCGCCGAAGCCGTTCGCGATCAGTCAGCAGCGCATCCAGGCGCGCTCGGACTTCCGTTGGTGGGAGGAGGTCGTGCTGGCGGCGACCGCGCTGGTCGCCGTGCAGTGGGGCTTCCGCGGCGCGTGGTTCGTCGAACAGATCCCGTTCCTGCTGTCGGTCGGCATCGGCGCCATCACCGCGGTGCTGGTGTTGCTGCTGCTGCGGCTGCTGACGCACCGTGACGTGACGTTCCAGCACACCGTGCTGAAGGTCGGTGGTTCGCTGCGCCGGGCGGGGTGGATCGCGCTGCTGGCGCTGGTCGGTTGGGTGGCGTTCGCGGCGCACACCGGCGTCGCCAACGCGCGCTGCCGTGCCGCGGACCTGGCGATGGGGCGGGCCGACGCGTCGCTGCGCGCGGCGCTCTACGGCGACCCGCGCACGGTGGACCTGTCGCCGCTGCCGCCGGCGATCGCCGCGATCGAGGTCGCGCAGGGGACCTTGTGGTTCCGTCTGGGGCTGTGGGCCGAGTGGCGGGCGCTGGCGCTGCGCGCGATGGGCCAGCACCGCGAAGCCGAGCAGGCGCTGCTCGACGAGCTCGGCGACGGCGACGCGCTGCGGCTCGTCGAAGCCAACCTCGCGTTGGCGAGCTACGCGATGGATCCGGCGCGTCAGCGCTTCGAGCAAGCGCGACGGCTGGTCGACGCCGCGCTGCGACGGGTTCCGGATCACCCGGTCGGCCTGATGTTGAAGGAACGGCTCGAGCAGCTCGGCAAGTAGCCGCTGGTGCTTCGTGAGTGGGAGTTGACCTCCGCCGCGGCGGGGGGTATCAACCGCGCCACAACTCATCCAGACCAGCCGAGGGACGGGCCCGACGACGCTGGGGCAACCACGAGCAGAGCCACGACGGAAGTCGCTGCCCGCAGGTGCCAACTCCCGCGACCGTCATCGGGCCCAGGGTGGGCAAGGTGGTCGAAAGATGGGTCTCGTGAGCCACTGCGTCGTCAGCCCCGAGCCGGCGAACGCGGTCGCCGCGCGGCGCATCTGGTCGTGGGAGACTGGAACGGGCCCGGAGACACTCCGATGAGCGATCCCCGTTCCGTTCCGGCGGCCAGCAGTGGCCGCCTCGCAGCAGCCGCCGCCGCGCCGTCGCGCGACGCGTTCCATTCTTCGGGCCAGTCGCCGGGCGACTCGCCGGGAAGGGCGCCGCGGCTGCACCTGGTCGGCCCCGGTCAGGTCGGCCGCGCCTTCCTCGAGCAGCTCGGGGATCGCGCGGTGCGCGTCGTCGCCTGCAGCGACTCGACCGGCACGACCTACTCCCGCGACGGCCTCGACACCGCCGCGGTGCTCGAGCACAAGCGCGCCGGTCGCCCGCTGCGTGATCTGCCCGGCGCCGAGTCGATCCCGACCGAGCTGGCGATCCGCGTCGTCGCCGCCGACGTCGTCGTCGACGCGACGCCGTCCGACGAGGCCGCTGCCGACGCCGCAGTGCAGCGCGGCAACGCCGCGCTGCAGATCGGCGCCGCGTTGGTCGCCTGCAGCAAGGTGGCCCTGGCCAGGGTCGCGCCGCGCTGGCTGGCGGCCGGCACGCGCCAGCGCGTCGGCCTCGACGCGGTGCTCGGCGGCGCCGGCGCCGCGCTGCTGCGCGAGCTCGACGAGCTGCGGCGCGACTGCCAGGGGCTGGCGCTGGTCGGCAACGTCACGACCACCGCGATCGTGACCGCGATCGAACGCGGCGCGTCGCTGGACGAGGGCATCGCCGAGGCGCAGCGGCTCGGCTACCTCGAGCCCGACGGGCACAGCGACCTCGACGGCAGCGACGCGGCCAAGAAGCTCCTGGTCGTGTTCGGCGCAGTGTTCGGCGAGAGCTGGCAGCACCCGCCGGCGCTCGCCGCGGTGCAGCGTGAGCACGTGCGCGCGCTCGACCCGGACGTGTTGCGCGAACGCGCCGCGCGCGGCGCGACGACCCGCCTGGTCGCGCGCGCGGACCGGCTCGGCCGCGCGTTGTCCGTGGCCTTCGAAGAGCTGCCGCTCGGCGCGCCGCTGGCGGCGCCGCCGGACCGCGTCGTCTACGGCTACCAGCTGCCCCAGGGGTTGCGCGTGCACACCGGCCTCGGCGTCGGCTACCAGCGCACCGCCGAGGCGCTGTGGGGCGACGTCGACCGACTGCTCGCCGTCGCGGCACAGGAGGTGTCGCGATGAGCGCCGTCGTCACGCTGCCGCAGGGCGCCGGGCTCTGTCACCTGCCGTCGCCGTTCCGGCTCGAACGCGGCGGCGAACTGCGCGGCGCCGCTCTCGCGTGGCGGCGCACCGGCGCCGTCGGAGTCTCCGAGGCCGCGCCGGTCGTGGTCGTGCTCGGCGGCATCTCGGCGCACCGCGACGTCGAGGCGTGGTGGCCCGAGCAGGTCGGGGAAGGCCTCGCCATCGACACCCGCCGCGTGCAGGTGCTGTCGTTCGACTGGCTCGGCGGCGCCGGCGCGTCGACGTCGCCGGCGAGCGGTGAGCGCTTCCCGTTCGTCGCCGCGGCCGATCAGGCGCGCGCCTTGTGGGCGCTCTGTGACGCGCTGCGCATCGACCGCCTGCACGCGATCGTCGGCAGCAGCTACGGCGGCATGGTCGCGCTGCACGCCGCGGCGCAGGCGCCCGAACGGGTCGACCGCCTCGCGGTGGTCGCGGCCGCGCACGAGAGCGCGCCGCAGGCCAGCGCCTGGCGGCACGTGCAGCGGCGCATCGTCGAAGACGGCCTCGCCGCCGGCAGGCCACTCGCGGCGCTGGCGCTGGCGCGGCAGCTGGCGATGACGACCTACCGCTCGCCGGCCGAGCTCGACCAGCGCTTCGCCGGCGGCGTCGACGACGCCGACCTGCACGGCTGGCTCGATGCGCGCGGCGCCGACTTCGCCGGCCGCTGGAACGCCGAGCAGTTCCTCTGTCTCAACCGTTCGATCGACGGGCACGCGATCACGCCGGGCGCAGTGCGCGTGCCGACGTCGCTGTTGGCGTTCGACAGCGACCAGCTGGTGCCGACGCGGCAGGTGCGCGAACTGGCGCTCCGGCTGCCGGACCTGCGGCTGTGGCGCGAGCAGCGCTCGTGCTACGGCCACGACGCGTTCCTCAAGGAGACCGCTGCGGTCGCGGCCTTCCTGAAGGAGGTGCTGCGATGAGCCGCCACCCGGAGACGGCCGCGGTGCGCTGCGGCATCGACAGCGACCCGGCGCACGGCGCGGTGGCGCCGGCGCTCTACCTGTCGGCCAACTTCTCGTTCGCCGGCTTCGAGCAGAAGCGCCGCTACGACTACACGCGCAGCGGCAACCCGACCCGCGACGAGTTCGCCGCGGCGCTCGACGAGCTGGAGGGCGGCGCGGGCTGCGTCGTCACCGCGACCGGCCTCGCCGCGATCACGCTGGTGCTGCAGCGGCTGGCGCCGGGCGATCTGCTGGTGTTGCCGCACGACGGCTATGGCGGCACCTGGCGCCTGGTCTCGGCGCTGGCGAGGAAGGGGCACTTCGAGCTCGCGTTCGTCGATCAGCGCGACGACGCGGCCCTCGGCGCGGTGCTGCAACGGCGGCCGGCGCTGGTCTGGGCCGAGACGCCGAGCAACCCGCTGTTGCGTCTCGTCGACCTCGAACGGCTCGCCGCGCGCTGCCGCGCCTCGGGCGCGCTGTTGGTCGTCGACAACACGTTCTGCTCGCCGGTGCTGCAGAACCCGCTCGCGCTCGGCGCCGACCTGGTCGTGCACTCGACGACCAAGTACGTCAACGGCCACAGCGACGTGGTCGGCGGCGCGGTGATCGCGCGCGACGCGGCGCTGGCCGAGGAGCTCGGCTGGTGGGCCAACGCGCTCGGGCTCACCGGCGCGCCGTTCGACAGCTGGCTCGCGCTGCGTGGTCTGCGGACCTTGGCGGTGCGCATGCGCCAGCACCAGGACAACGCGCAGGCGATCGCCGAGTGGCTGGCGGCGCGGCCCGAGGTGGCGCGCGTGTACTACCCCGGGCTCGCCACGCATGCCGACCACGCGCTGGCTCGGCGGCAGCAGCGCGGCTTCGGCGGCATGTTGTCGTTCGAGCTGCGCGAGGCGCGTGCCGTGCGGCCGTTCGTCGAGGCGCTGCGCTGCTTCACGCTCGCCGAGTCCCTCGGCGGCGTCGAGAGCCTGATCGCGCACCCGGCGACGATGACGCACGCGTCGATGTCGGCCGAGGCGCGCGCCACCGCCGGCATCGGCGACCGCCTGCTGCGGCTCAGCGTCGGCATCGAGCACCCGGACGACCTGCTCGCCGACCTCGACCACGCGTTGGTCGCCTCGCGGGCGATGGCGGCGCGCGCCGACGTCCGGGGCGCTGCGCGCTGCGGCGGGCCGTGCTGAAGTGGTCGGGCGCCGGCGGCGCGCTGAGGAATGTCCGGAACGTGCGCTGCGACGGCCTTCGCCGGTCGTAGCCTGCCGGCCACCAGATGATCCATCCGACCGCCATCGTTCATCCCTCCGCCGAGCTCGCCGCCGACGTCGAGGTCGGCGCCTGGACCATGATCGAGGCCGGGGTGACGGTGCACGCGGGCGTTCGGCTCGCCGAGCACGTCGTCGTCCGGAGCGGCGTGACGCTCGGCGCCGGTTGTGACATCGACAGCTTCGCGTCGATCGGCGGCCGCGCGCAGATGCGCAGTGGCGCCCCGGGCGGCACGCGGGTCGAGGTCGGGCCGCGGACCGTCCTGCGCGAGGGCGTGACCGTCAGCCGGCCGACCAAGGTCGACGGCAGCACGATCATCGGCGCCGACTGCTACCTGATGGCCAACTGCCACGTCGGCCACGACAGTCAGGTCGGCGACCGGGTCACGATCGCCAACAACGTGATGCTGGCCGGGCACGTGACGGTCGACGGCGACGCGTTCCTCGGCGGCGGCGCCGGCATCCATCAGTTCGCCCGGATCGGGTGCCTCGCGATGGTCGGCGGCAATGCGTCGATCTCCTACGACGTGCCGCCGTTCACGCTGGCCGCCGAACGCAACGAGATCCGCGGCCTCAACGTCGTGGGCCTGCGCCGCGCCGGCTACGGCGCGCCGGACGTGCACGCGCTGAAGCGCAGCTACCACGAGCTCTACTGGGGCGGGGGCGACCTGCGGGTGCGCGCGGAGCAGATGGCGGTCGATCACGCCGACGCCCCGGAGTTGGCGCGGCGCTTCCTGGCGTTCTTCCTCGGCGGCAAGCGCGGCTTCGTGCGACCGCGCGGCTGCCTCGAGTGAGCTTCAGCCCGGCGAGCGCCGGCTTCAGCCCGGCGAACGCCGGCTTCAGCCCGGCGAGCGCCGCGGCACGAACAGCGCCGTGACGCCGCCGACCAGCAGCACGCCGACGAGGCCGACGACGTTGTACCAGAGGAACTCGACCTTCCACGTGTTGTGCACCAGCAGCACGGCGGCCATGCCGCCGCACAACCCCAGCGCGCCGGCGAGGTCACCCGCGCGCCGCACGAACAGCGCCATGACGAAGATGCCGAGCAGGCTGCCGTAGAACCACGAGCCGACCTCGTTGATGCGCTCGATGATCGAGCCGCCGCCGGCGAAGAACAGTGCCGTGAAGGTCGCGGTCGCGCCCCACAGCAGCGTCACGACCTTGCCGGCGCGAAGCGCCTCTCGTTCGCTGCAGGCCGGCCGCAGCCAGCGTCGGTAGAAGTCGACGACGGTCGCCGCCGACAGGGCGTTGAGCACCGAGTCGATGCTCGACATCGCGGCGGCGAAGATCGCGGCGATGATCAGGCCGAGCAGCACCGGCGGCATCTCGTCGAGGATCCAGCGGCAGAAGATGTCGTTGGTGTCCTTGGGGTTGGGGGTGTCGGGGGCGACCGTCTTGCGCGCCCGCGCTCGCACGTCGGCGACCGCGCGCACCGCTCGCTGGAAGCGCGCGACCTGCTCCGGGTGTTCGGCCGGCAGGCCGTCCAGCGCGGCGAGTTGTTCCATGCTCGCCTTGCGCTCCGCCCACGCGGCGTCGAACTCGATCTGCAGCGCCGCGACCCTGGGCGCCAATTCGGCCTTCTCCGCGGCGACCTGGTGGTCCGGCTTGAACAGCATCGGTTGGC
This sequence comes from Planctomycetota bacterium, assembly GCA_020638735.1. Lineage (GTDB taxonomy): Bacteria > Planctomycetota > UBA1135 > UBA1135 > UBA2386. The sequence continues at coordinate 106,989 of JACKHZ010000011.1, forward strand.
CGTGGGTGGCGTAGAACAACCACATCAGCACGCCGATCAGCAGCACGAAGCCCTGCATCGGCACCTTGGCGAACGCCGACATCAGCAGGCTCTTCTTCGACTGCGCGGCGTCCTTGCCGGTCAGCAGGCGCTGCGCCTGGCTGTTGTCGCAGCCGAAGTAGCTGAGGTGCAGGAACAGTCCGCCGAACAGCCCGGACCAGACGTTGTACTTCTCCTCCCAGAAGCTCGGCTCACCGATGTGGCGCTCGATGTCGGCGTGGCTGCGCGGCCACAGGCTCTCGTGCGCGGGGGTGAGCTCGAGCGCGCCGAGCTTGTCCGCTGCGCCCGCCAGCTCGAGCATCTTGCCGAACGAGAACTGCGGCAGCAGGTCCCACAGCAGCATGCCGAACACGATCACCAGCCCGATCAGGATCACCGACATCTGCTTGACGTCGGTCCAGATCACCGCCGACACGCCGCCGACCAGCGTGTAGCCGGTGGTCAGCACCCCGATCAGCAACACCGCGGTGGTGGTGCCGATGCCGAGGATCGCGCTCAGCGCGACGGCCGGCGCGTAGATCACGATGCCGAGCGCCAGGCAGCGCGAGCACAGGAACACCAGGCTGGTCAACGACCGCGACGCCGGGCCGAAGCGCTCCTCGAGCAGTTCGTACGGCGTCAGCACGTTGCGGCTGCGGTAGTACGGCACCAGGAAGATGCTCAGCAGCACCATCGCGAACGGCAGCCCGAAGTAGCTCTGCACGAACTCGAGGCCGCCCTCGTGGCCCTGGCCGGTGGTGCCGATGACGGTGATCGCGCTGGCCTGCGTCGCCATGATCGACAGCCCGGCGGCCCACCACGGGATCGAACGACCGCCGGCGTAGTAGCCCTCCAGGTCCTTGGCGCCGGCGCGGCGCCGCACGCCGTCCCAGACGACGTAGGCGAGAAAGGCGAAGAACACGATCCAGTCGACGAGGCGCACCGGCTCAGCTCCCCATGCGCACGTTGAAGTGCGCGGTGAACCACCACAGGATCGCCATCACCAGCACCGCCGCGGCGCAGACCAGCGCGTAGAGGCGCGGCCAGCTGCCGAGCGGTGGCCGCGTGCCAGGATCGCCGAGGGTGCCGTCCGCCATGGCGGAAGAGAACCGCTTCGCGTCACTGCGGTCCAGTACCGCGCGCCGTCGCGGCCATGTTCGCCAGTTCTTGCCGTGCCCGGCGCAGCGCCTATGCTCGCCGCGGGCGATGCGCGATCCGATCCTAGACGACCTCAACGAACAACAGGCGCAGGCCGTCGCCCACGGGCGCGGCCCGCTGATGGTGCTCGCCGGCGCCGGCTCCGGCAAGACGCGCGTGGTGACGCGGCGCATCGCGCGGTTGCTGCGCGACGGCGTGCGCTCGCGCGAGATCCTGGCGCTGACGTTCACCAACAAGGCCGCCGGCGAGATGCAGAAACGCGTGCAGGAACTCGGCGGCGAGTTCGTGCGGGTGGCGACGTTCCACTCGGCGTCGGCGCGGTTCCTGCGCAGCGAGGGGCACCTGCTCGGCTTCCGCCCCGACTACACGATCTACGACACGCACGACCGCGACACGCTGCTCAAGGAGCTGATGGGCGACCTGCACGTGTCGACCACACAGGCCAAGCCGTCGATGGTCGGACAGTGGATCAGCCGGCTGAAGAACGCGGCGATGACGCCCGGCGACGGCATGCTGTCGAGCAGCGACGTCGGCCGCGTCGTCGAGCGGCTGTGGACGCCGTACCACGAGCGCATGCGGCAGCTGTCGGCGATGGACTTCGACGACCTGATGCTGAACTTCCTGCAGGTGCTGCGGGAGTTCCCCGAGGTCGCCGAGCGCTACCGCGAACGCTTCCCGTGGCTCCTGGTCGACGAGTTCCAGGACACCAACCGGGTGCAATACGACATGCTCAAGTTGCTGTGCCCGGCGCCCGGCAACCTGTGCGTCGTGGGTGATCCGGACCAGTCGATCTACGGGTTCCGCGGCGCCGAGGTGCGCAACATCCTCGAGTTCGAGAGCGACTACGAGCCGGTCACGGTCGTGCGGCTCGAGCAGAACTACCGCAGCTCGGCCAACATCCTGCGCTGCGCCGAGACGGTGATCGCCAACAACCGCATGCGCAAGCAGAAGCGGCTGCGCACCGAAGCCGGTCCGGGCGCGCCGATCCTGCGGTTGAAGGCGACCGGCGCCACCGAGGAGGCGAGCACCGTCGTCGACCGGGTCGTGCAGCTGCACGACGAAGGCGTCGCGCTCGACGAGGTGGCGATCTTCTACCGCGCCCACTGGCTGTCGCGCGGCCTCGAGCAGGCGCTCAAGGACCGGGGCGTGCCGTACGAGATCGTCGGCGGGCAGACGTTCTTCGAGCGGCGCGAGATCAAGGACCTGTTGGCCTACCTGCGCGTGCTGGCCAACCCGCTCGACGACGTCAGCATGGGCCGCGTCGTCAACGTGCCGCCGCGCGGCATCGGCAAGATCACGCTCGACAAGCTGCGCCACGCCGCGTTCGCCGAGGGCATGTCGTTGCGCGAGGCGGTGGGCGAGCGCAGCCTGCACCGGGAGCTCGGCAAGAAGGCGCAGAAGGGGCTCGCCGAGCTGGCGGAGGTGCTGGACAAGGCCCAGGACGCAGCGACGTTCGGCGCCAGCGCGGCGCTGCGCGTCGTCATCCAGGGCACCGGCTACGTGCAGCACGCCACCAGCTTCGGCGACGCCGAGGACAGCGCGCGCGAGGACAACATCGCCGAGCTGGTCAGCGACACGGTGCAGTTCGACGCGGTGGCGGCGAAGGCCTCGGCTGCACCGCGCCCGGACGAGGACGGCGACGACCTGCCGAGCGAGGGGCTCGCCGGCTACCTGCAACACGTCGCGTTGCTGACCTCCGCCGACCGCGGCGGCGACGGTCCGATGGTGCGCATGATGACCGTGCACGCCGCCAAGGGCCTCGAGTTCGACCACGTGTTCGTCTGCGGCCTCGAGGAAGGCGTGTTCCCGAGCATGCGCACGATGGAGGACGAGGAGGCGCTCGAGGAGGAACGGCGGCTGATGTACGTCGCGCTGACCCGCGCCAGGAAGACGCTGCTGCTGTGCTCGGCGCGCGAGCGCATGGTCAACGGCAGCCTCGAGTCGATGCGGCCGTCGCGCTTCTTCCGCGAGATGCCCGAAGACGTGCTGGAGAACTACACGCCGTCGTGGCGCCGCTACGACCTCGACGACGACGGCGCGCAGAGCACGGGCTGGAGCGTGACGCCGGACCCGGAAGCGTTGGCCGGGCTGCAGCGCGGCGTGCGCGTGCGGCACGACCTCTACGGCAACGGCGTGGTGCGGCGCATCAGCGGCCAGGGCATGAACGCGCGCGCGACGGTGCGCTTCGACGACGGCGTCGAGCGGCAGTTCATGCTCGAGTACGCGGGGCTGCAGCTGCTCGAGGACATGGAGTTTTGAGCGGCGTCGGGGGCGAGCGGTCGGGCGAGGGCGGGCCCCGCGGCGACGAGGTCCCGGCGGCGCTTCGCGACGAGCTGCTGCGCGCGTTCGACGACGTGCTGGGCCGGGTGCGCGCCGACGCGCCGGCGCTGTGGCCGGAGCTGCAGGAGCGGCTCGACGCCGCGCAGGCCGCGTCGCAGGCCGCGGCGGCGGCCATCGGCGCTCCGGGGGCTGCAGCCGATTCGTTCCACGGCCTCGTCGGCGACTGCCCGGCGATGCAGAAGTTGTACGGGCTGATCGAGAAGTTCGCCAAGGCGGACGCGCCCGTGCTGATCACCGGCGAGAGCGGCACCGGCAAGGAGCGCGTCGCCACCGCGTTGCACGCGATGAGCCGGCGCAGCCAGAAGGCGTTCGTCGCCGAGAACTGCGCGGCGATCCCGGCGACGCTGCTCGAGTCGGTGCTGTTCGGCCACAAGAAGGGCGCCTTCACCGGCGCGATCAAGGACCACCCGGGCCACTTCGTCTCGGCGCACCGGGGCACGCTGTTCCTCGACGAGATCGGCGAGATGGCGCTGCCGATGCAGGTCAAGCTGCTGCGCGTGCTGCAGGAGGGCGAGGTGCGCGCGGTCGGCGACAGCAAGGTGCGCAAGGTCGACGTGCGGGTGATCGCCGCGACCAACCAGAAGCTCGAGGAGCGGGTGCGCGACAGGTCGTTCCGCGAGGACCTCTACTTCCGCCTCAACGTGCTGCGTCTTGAGCTGCCGCCGCTGCGCGATCGCGGCTCGGACATCGTGCTGCTGGCGCGGCGCTTCCTCGGCGAGGCGGCGCAGAAGGCCGGCCGCGAGCTGACGCTGGGGGCGGAGGCCGAAGCGGCGCTGCTGCGCGCGCGCTGGCCGGGCAACGTGCGGCAGCTGCAGAACGAGATGCAGCGGCTCTCGGCGCTGGCGGCGGGCCCGGTGGTGACGCCGGCGGAGCTGTCGGCGGAGCTCGGAGCGGGGTGAGGCGATGGCCGACATCGTGCTCGCGACCCACAACTGCCGCTGGCAACACACGTCGTTCGGGTTGCGGTGCCTCCGGGCCAACCTCGGCGCGCTGCGCGAGCGCGCGACGATCGTCGAGTTCGAGCTGAACGACCGCGCCGCCGACGTCGTCGAGCGTCTGCTCGCCGAGCGGCCCCGCATCGTCGGCCTCGGCGTCTACCTGTGGAACGCGGCGCAGGCGCTCGACGTCGTGCGAACCCTGAAGCAGGTCGCGCCCGCGGTCGCGGTGGTGCTCGGCGGTCCCGAGGTCAGCCACGAGTCCGAGCGGCAGGAGGTCTGCGCGCTCGCCGATCACGTCGTGCGCGGCGAGGGGGACGTCGCGTTCCGCGAGCTGTGCGAGGCGCTGCTGGCGGGGTTCGCGGCGCCGCACACCATCGACGCGCCGCTGCCGCACCTCGAGCAGCTGGCGTGGCCCTACGACGAGTACACCGACCGCGACCTCGCGCACCGCGTCGTCTACGTCGAGAGCTCGCGCGGCTGCCCGTTCACGTGCGAGTTCTGCCTGTCGGCGCTCGAGGTGCCCGTGCGCAAGGCGCCGCTGCAGTCGTTCCTCGCGCAGATGCAGCGCCTGCTCGACCGCGGCCTGCGCCACTTCAAGTTCGTCGACCGCACCTTCAACCTCGGCATCGACGTCGCGGTCGCGATCCTCGACTTCTTCCGCGAGCGGCTGGAGGACGGCATGTTCCTGCACTTCGAGCTGATCCCCGACCGGCTGCCCGACAAGCTCAAGGACGCGATCGCCGCGTTCCCGCCAGGCGTGCTGCAGTTCGAGGTCGGCGTGCAGACGCTCGACGACGCCACCGGCCTGCGCATCTCGCGGCGTCAGGACCGTGCCAGGCTGCACGAGAACCTGCGCTGGCTGCACGAGCGCACCGGCGCCCACGTGCACGCGGACCTCATCGTCGGTCTGCCCGGCGAGGACGAGGCGACGTTCGCGCGCGGCTTCGACGAACTGCTCTCGTGCGCGCCGCACGAGATCCAGGTCGGCATCCTCAAGCGCCTGCGCGGCACGCCGATCGTGCGCCACGACCAGACCTTCGGCATGCGCTACGCCGAGGACGCGCCGTACGAGGTGCTGGCGACCGACGCGGTGCCGTTCGCGACGATGCAGCGCATGAAGCGCTTCGCCCGCTACTGGGACGTCGTCGCCAACTCGGGCAACTGGAAGGAGACGCTGCCGCTGCTGCTCGCGGGCCGCTCGGCCCATGCCGCCTTCGCGAGCTTCGCCGACTGGCTGCACGCCGAGACCCGCGCCACCGCCGGCATCGCGCTGCCGCGCCTCGCCGCGCTGCTGTGGCGCTGGCTCGTCGACGAACGCGGACACGCGGCCGCGGCGGTCGGCGCGGCGATGGCGGCCGACTACGACCGCTGCGCGCGCCACGACTGGCCGGCGGAGCTGACGCCGTTCGCGCCGGCGCGGCCGCAGCGCGGCGCCGCACGCGGCGCGCAGGTCGTCGCCACGTCGCGGCAGGCGCGGCATCGCGGAGACGCCTGACGGGCGCGGGGCGCTCAGTCGTCGAGGGCGTCCTGCAGGATCTGCACGGCGCGGCGGATCGCCTGGCGCAGCCGCGTGGCGTCTTCGCCGGCCGCCGACTGGATCTTGCGCACCGCGTCGAGCACCTGTGACTCGATCGACGGACCCTGGTCGGCGCCGCCGGCGCGACGCGGTCGGCGCACCCGGCCGGCGGGCGCGTCGGTGATCGCCCTACCGTGCACGGTCCGCGGCGGCGGCGCGTCGTCGCGTGCGTCGTCGTCGCTGGCGTCGTCGTCGGCGCGCGCCGCGCGGCCGCGCTTCGGCGCCGGGCTCGCCGCCTGCAGGCCGAGCAGCACGCGCGCGGAGTGCAGCGCCCGGCCGGCCATCGGGATGCCGTGCAGGCGCGCCTCCTCGCGGAAGTCCCGCAGGGTCAGGTCGGGGTCCTGGAGCAGCTTGTGTACGCAGAACAGCACGCTGTCCTTCTGGCCTGGGTAGCGGCGACGCATCGCGTCGAGCATGCCTTCCCAGGTGTCGGCGGCGGGGGAGGGGTCGGAGGTCGGGTCGGTCACGTTGGGCCGCTGAGCGTCGCCGTCGCCCCCGGTCCGGTCAACGGTGGCGCGGGCATCCCGAGCATCGCAGCGGCAGAAGCGCTGGTGGCATCGGCTGCACCGCCGGGCCGGCGCGGGTTTCTTTTCGCGTGCGGTTGCCGGCGGGCCCGTGGCCGATAGCATGCGCGTCCCGATGCGGCGGCCTGCCAGCGATCCCGCCGCGCCCTCCGGAGGAACTCCCCAATGCTTCGACGCGTGATGCTTCCAGCTCTCGCCGCGGTGGCAGCCTTGGTGCTCGCCCGCCCGGCAGCCCCGCAATGATGAGGCGGCGGTGGCGGGTCCAGTTGGGCCCCGAGCGTTACTGGTCCTTCGGCTCCTGCTGCAGGTGGCGGCGGTGGCGGCGGCGGCGGTGGCATTCCGCTGGACTTCCGGCGCGGTCGCACGGCCAAGGACATGCTGCAGATCGAGTGGACCTACCCGGTCTACAAGCCGACCACGGGTGCAGCCAAGGCCGGCCAGCGAACGGTCGCCCAGGAGCTCGATCGGGCGTTGCCCGTCGAGATGGCGTTCGAGCTGGTCGCCGACGGTGACCGCCGACCGCTGCTGATCCTGCGCGAGTGCGAGCTGTGCAAGGGCACGGACCACGCGGTGCTGAGCCGGACGCTCGACAACGAGCAGACGGTCCTGCTCACGCATTGGTTCCGTTGCGTCAAGCTGCCGCCGAACGTGCTGAAGGACAACCACCCGTTCTTCAACCTGTTCAAGCGCGAGAAGGACGGCGAGAAGATCCCGCACCTGTTCTTCAGCGACCCGAACGGCGACAACAAGACGACCCTGCCCGGCGACCAGGCGCAGAGCGACCTGTGGAAGGTGATGTTCACCTTCCTCGACCGCTCCTACGACGAGAGCGCGAAGTCGGCGATCAAGCAGCTGCGCAAGCTGCTCGACCAGTTCGACAAGCTCGACGCCGAGGAGCAGCTGATCCGCGCCCGCATCGACAAGGAGCAGGAGAAGAACGGGCTCGGCTCGCGCAAGATCAAAGACCTCGAGAAGGACCTCGACAAGGTCGACGCGAAGCGCGCCAAGCTGCGCAAGCAGGAGCAGGAGCTGCGAGAGCTGACGCTGAAGCCGCCGGTGGAGACGCCGGAGGGCGAGGTGCCGGTGCCGGGCAGCCAGCCTGCGCCAGGCGGTCAGCCTGCGCCGGGCGGTCAACCTGCGCCGGGCGGTGAAGGCGGCGGCAAGCCGGCGGACGGCGAGAAAGCGCGGGAGCCTGCGGGCTCCGCGAAGTAGCCTCGCGGCCCGAGCCGCGGGCGCTGCCGTCGCAGCGCCCGCGCCACCGCGTCCTCGCAACCCCCGCGTCGCCGCGGGGGCGCCTTCCAGCGGAGCTCGTTCCCCGAACCCGAGCCGCACTTACGAAGATGGATCCGAAGGTGCTCGCGTGGGTCGCCGCCGCCGGCGCGGTCGGGGCCGTGTCGCGCTACCTGGCGATCCTGCTGGTGCGCCATTGGTGGGGCGCCGAGCCGCTGCCCGTCGCCGTCGTCAACCTCGTCGGCTGCTTCGGCTTCGGCCTCTGCTGGGCGCTGTCACAGGAGCTGTGGTCGCACCGCGTCGCCACTGCCGTGCTGGCGGGGTTCTTCGGCGCGTTCACGACCTTCTCGTCGTTCGCCTTCGACGGCCAGCAGCTGCTGGTGGCGAAGCGCTACGGCACGTTCGCCGTCAACCTGCTCGCGCAGAACGGGCTCGGCGTGCTGGCCCTCTGGCTCGGAATGCTGGCCGGCGGGCTGCGTCGCTGACGTCGGATCGCCTTTGCGGCTACCATGGCGCGCCACCACCGCGCGTGCCCGGCGCGTCCCCCGACAATGCGTTCTCCCACCACGCTGCTGCTCGCCGCCGTCCTGTTGCTCGGCGCCCTGTTCGGGCTGTTCGTCATGTGGCGCACGCCGACCGGTGGCATCGTCTCGACGGCGGGCATGCCGGCCGTGCTCGGCGGCCGGCCGCAAGGGCACGTCTACACGGGCTTCATCGAGGAGCCCGGCGACGTCAATCCGTTCACGACCCACGATGCGGTCGCGCGTTCGCTGGTGCTCGCCTACACGCACGACACGCTGCTCGACCGCGACCCAGCGACCGCCGAGCTGCGACCCTCGCTGGCCGAGTCGTGGCAGGTCTCGGACGACGGCCTGCAGGTGACCTTCGTGCTGCGCGCGGGCGTCACCTTCAGCGACGGCTCGCCGGTCGCCGACGAGGACGTGATGTTCGGCTGGGAGCTGCGGCGCGCCGGGCACCTGGCGTTCGGCGCTTGCGAGAGCTGCTTCGGCGCGGTCGCGGACGCGGCGCTGCTCGACGGACGTCGCCTGCAGGTGACCCTGCGTCAGCGCCACTACGCCGGCGTCGATGTGGTCGGCGAGGGCTGGATCGTCGCCCGGCGGCAGTTCTTCGTCGATCGCGTCGCGGCCCGCCTCGCCGACGGTGAGCAGATGCCGGCCGTCGACAGCGCCCGCTTCGCGGAGCTGCTGAAGGGCATCAAGGAGGAGTGCGGTCCGGGCACCGGGCCGTACGCGCTGCACAACGAGCCCGGCGGGGCCGGTGCGTGGCGGCCGTCGCAGGATCTGCTGCTGGTCCGCAACGAAGGCAGCTGGCGGCGCCGCGTGTTCCCCGGCACCTGGAACTTCGCCGGCATGCGGCTGTTGTTCCGCGACGACGCGGGCGGCACTGCGGCGCTGCTGCGCGGCGAGCTCGATTGGTTCTCCCGGCCGACGCTCGCCGGGTTGTGCGCCGCGCATCCGCAGCTCGAACGCGACTATCATCGCTACCGCTACGACTTCTTCCGGCTCGGCTTCGTGCGCATCGTCTGGAACTGCAAGCAGCCGGGCCTCGACGACCCGCGGGTGCGACGGGCGCTCGACATGCTGATCGACCGCGGCGAGGTGGTGAAGGTCTTCGACGGCGCGGCGAAGCCGGCCACCGCGCACGCCCGCCCGGGTTCTGCCGGCTACCCGCAGCTGCCGGCGACCAGTTGTGACCCGAGCGCCGCGCGCCGCCTGCTGCGCGAGGCCGGCTACGACCCGGCGGCGGGGCGCACGCTGCGGTTGCGCGTCGTGGCCCTGGGCAACAACGAGCAGGTGCGCCGCATCTCCGAGCTGTTCGCCGCAGCCTGCAAGCAGGCCGGCGTCGAGCTCGTGCTCCGGCCGCGCGACAACGCGGGGTTCGTCGCCGAGAAGAACCGCGACGAATGGGGCGGGGCGCTGCTGATGCACTATCTCGACATGGCCGCCGACCCGTACCGCTTCCTGCACACGAAGGGCGCGGACAACGACGGTCACTTCTCGGACGCGGAGGTGGATCGCCTGCTCGAGGAGGCGCAGGTCGAGCTGGATCCGGCGCGGCGCGCGGAGCTGTGGCGGCGGGCGCACACGCGGGTGCACGAGCTGCAGCCGGCGGCGCTGATCGTCCACCCGATGGCAACGGTGCTGTTCAGTCGCCACATCCAGGGCGTCGAACCGGGGCCGCTCGGCCTGCGACCGGAGCGCGGTTGGGTCGAGCCCGAGTTCCAGCGGCGTTGACGTCGGCAGGTGGTAAGGTGCCGTCGGCGTGCGGTTCCGCGCGCCCCTGCCCATGACCATCGTCCCTGCCGATCCCCGCGTACTCGAGGCGTGGCCCGCCGAGCTGGCGTCGTTGCCGTTCGGCAGCCCCGCGTTCAAGGAGGCCAACCAGCGCCTCGCCGACGAGGACCAGGCCGCGTGCACGCCGTTGGCGCGCGCCATGCCGACCTGGATCAACCTGACCAGCACCACGGCCTGCAACCTGAAGTGCTTCATGTGCAACCAGTTCCTCGACCCGAATTCACCGAAGGTGATGATGGACGAGGAGGTCTACCAGCGGGTCGTGCGCGAGCTGTATCCGTACGCCAGGACGATGCAGCTGTCGGCGTTCGGCGAGCCGCTGGTGACGCCGGGCATGGACCAGAAGCTCGACGACCTCGAGCGGCACGGGCTCAAGCTGGAGATGGTCTCCAACGGCACGTTGATGATGAAGGAGTCGCGGTTCCGCGAGCAGCTGCTGCGCTGCCTGGAGCTGGTGACGTTCTCGATGGATGGCGCGACGCGGCCGACCTACAACTCGGTGCGCACCGGCGCCGAGTTCGACGAGGTCGTCGACAACGTCTCGAAGTTCGCGGCGCGGCGGCTGGAGATGCCCGCGGCGCAGCGCCCGCGCATGAACTTCAACTACATCCTGATGCGCCGCACGGTCGCCGAGGCGCCGAAGTTCGTCGAGATGGTGCACCGCTGGGGCGGCGACCACATCGTCTTCAACCACCTGGTGACGTTCCACCCGAGCCTCAAGGGCGAGTCGCTCAACTACTGCCGCGCCTACGCCAACGAGTGGCAGGACCGTACGCGCGAGGTGGCGAGGCAGTTGGGTGTGTCGATCTCGATCCCGCCCAACTTCAGCGACGTGCAGTCGCCGTCGCCGATCGCCGCGCCGGTCGTGGTCCCGGCGGCCGCTGCGCCTGCCGTCGAAGCGCCCGCGGAGTCGAAGCCCGCGGTGCAGCGTCCGTGCGGACCGCCGCCGGTGAAGTGCTGGTTCCTCTGGCAGCGCGTCTACATCGCGCCGTTCGGCGACGTGGTGCCGTGTTGCCTCGCCGGCATGCCGGCGTTCGGCAACCTGCAGAAGGAGGCGTTCTACGACGTGTGGAACGGCGCCACCTACCAGAACCACCGCAAGCACGTCTTCACCGAGCGACCGATCGGCAAGTGTCGCACGTGCTACCTGATCTACCCCAACGCCGAGCTCGCCGGCGCCGACGGGTTCGAGTACTGATTCGCAGGATCGTGCGAGCCTCGGTCGGCCGCCGGTGCGTAATGGCGACCGCGTCGCGGCAGGTCGTCGCGCCGCGTCTCTCGCCAGATGCACGCACCCATCTCCTTCTCCCTCGTCGCGCTCGCCTTCGCGGTCGGCATGGGTGCTGGGGCGCCGGCGCCGGATGTTTGCGCTCCGCCGTTGGCTGACGCCTGCTCGGCGGCTTCGGTGGTTGCGCCGACGACGCCACCGCCGCCGCTGGTGGTAGGGCGCGCGCGCCGGCTGCGCTCGCCGTCACCGTGCGATGTGCCGCCGTTCGTGCAGGGTGGCCCCGGTGTGCCGTACTTCGTCGTCGAGGCGGCGCCGCGCGCAGGCCATCCGTTCCGCGTGCAGTGGTCCACCAAGCCGACGTCGCCGACCGACATGCCGGCCTGGCCGGCGATGCTGTTCGTGTCGTTCGAGGCGATCGCGCCCGTGCCGCTCGACGCAGTCGGCGCGCCGGGGTGTCACCTGCAGGTGTTGCCCGAGTTCGTGCTGTTGCCGATGGTCGACTCGATCCTGACCCAGCAGGGTGGTCGCGTGAACCTCGACTGGACCCCGGCGGCGAGCCTCATCGGCCAGGACTTCTACTCGCAGCTGCTGGTGTTCGAGCCCGGCGTCAACGGCGCGGGGTTCCTGCTGTCGCCGGCGTTGCACATCACGGTCGGCAGCTGAACGTCGGCAGCTGAACGTCGGCAGCTGAACGGTCGGCAGTTGATCGGCGACGACCGCGGCGCGCGATCCGCAGCCGGGTCGCGGCCCGATCCCGCTGGCGTCCGTCTCAGCAGAGCGGTGGCCGGTGCGCGCATTGGAAAATGCCCTCGCGGAACCATGCCGATTCCGCGAGGGCTCCTGCCATGGCGGCGGTCGGACCGCCGCCTCCGGTCTCCCACGCGCCGCCATGCCGCGGCGCGGGATCTGGCCGAAGCCAGCGTTGTCGTTAGTGATCCAACGGGGGCAGGGTCACCGGGGTTCGCGGCGGAAAAACGCCATGCGTCCGGGCGGTGGCGCGGCGCTGCGCGCCTCGACGCTCCGTCTCGAGCAATCGAGCGCTGCGGTGCCCGCGCGTGCAGGTGACTGGGATGGTGGAGAGTACGAGAGTCGAACTCGTGACCTCCACAATGCCATTGTGGCGCTCTACCAACTGAGCTAACTCCCCATCCGTCAACCTGCTTGTCAACTCGCGCCCGCCGTCGATCCGGCGCTTCGCGGCGCCGGCGGAGGAACGAGGGCGGAGACCTTACAAGCCGCCCGCCCAAGTTCAAGACCGTTGTGCGCGGGAAGCGAACGTGAAGCGATCGGGCAGGGCAAATCGCGGCTGGTCGGCCGCGCGTTCCTGCGGTAGTGTCGGTCCGTCGTCGTGCACCGGTCTCGGTCACGGCCAGCGCGTTTCCACCGGGGGGATCCGGTGCCGCTGGCCCCGTTGCGCGGCACGGAACCCGCTGCAACGGTCACGCAGCGGCAGAGGCGCACCGATGGTCAAGCAGGGATCGTTCTTCCAACGTCTCAAGGAACGCTGGGGCTCCGGCTCGGGAGTTCGCGTCGAGAAGCCCACCCCGGTGGCGCGCGGCGCGACGCCGCCGAAGCCATCGGCCACGGCCTCGCGCGTCGAGCCTGCGTCGGCCGCATCGCCGGCACCGAACGGCAACGGCAACGGCAACGGGCACGGCGCCCAGGTGTCGACGACCTTCGCGCCGGCCGACGCGCGTTCGACGCGCAAGATGTCGGACCGCGAGGAGGCGATGCTGGCGCTCGGCTCGCACTTCCAGGAGCTGACGGCGCTGCTGCGTGGTTCGCAGCAGCGCACCGACGAGAAGCTGCAGAAACTGGTCGACGCGACCTCGTCGCTCGGCAGCCTGCCGGCGCTCGGCCAGCAGCAGCTCGACACGCTGCGTGCGCTCTCCACGCAGATGGAGAAGCAGAACCAGCTCGGCGAGCAGCTGACGGCGACGATGACGAAGCTGCCGAACCTGCTCGAGAACGTCGAGGCCGCGCTGCAGCGCGCCGCGGCGACCGACGAGCGCACGGCGGCGACCGTTCGCGAGTTCCAGTCGACGATGGATCGCATCCACACGTCGATGGACAAGATGGTGCAGAACAGCAGCGAGCAGACCAAGGCGGCGCAGCAGCTGGCCGAGCGTCGCGACGACGAGCTGAAGGGCCTCGCCAGCGACATCGCCTCGACGCAGGCGCACGCGGTCGACGAGCTGAAGCGCACCACCGACGAAGGCCTGCAGTCGCTGCGCCGCACGCACGAGGACCAGTCCAACCGCCTGCAGCGCGTCGTGCAGGAGCACGCCGGCTGGAACCGCGCCGTGCTGGTCGGCATCGGCCTGGTCGTGCTCGGCATCGGCGCGGTGATCGTGCTGCAGCTGATGAAGTGAGCCGCGCTGCTTGATCGCTCCCGCAGATCGGCGGCTGTGGCTGGTGCGCCACGGCGAGACCGAAGGCCAGTCGTCGATCCGCTACCACGGCAGCAACGACGTGCCGCTGTCGGACGTCGGTCGCGCGCAGATCCGCGCGCTGCTGCCGCTGCTCGCCGGCGTCGCCTTCGACGCCGTGCTGCACTCGCCGCAGTCGCGCGCCCGCGAGTCGGCCGAGCTGCTGGTCGACGGCCTCGGTCTCGACCGCGCGCGGCTGCGCGCTGACGAACGCCTGCGCGAGCTGTCGTTCGGCAGAGCCGAGGGCATGACGCGCGACGAGATCGACCGGGCCTTCCCGACGTTCTTCGCCGACTACGAGGCCGACCGGCTCGACGCCTTCCCCGACGGCGAGTCGCGCCACGCCTTCCGCCGCCGCGTCGAGCAGGCGGTCGCCGAGCTCGTCACCGAGCCGTTCCAGGACTTGCTGCTGGTCGCGCACCGCGGCACGCTGCGGCACGCGATCGGCGGCCTGGTCGGGGTGCCGATGCCGGAGCGTCGCGCGCTCGGCGTCGAGCTGGCGAGCCTGTCGGTGCTGCGCCACCAGGACGGCCGCTGGCAGCTCGACGCCTACTCATTGCTGCCCTGATCGCGGGGGCCTGACGGGCGCCGCGGCGACGCCGCTGTTGTGTCGCGGGCGCCGGATCTGCACGCTTCCTGGCGAACGATGATCCACCCGACTCCGCGCCTGCGCTTCGCCCCGTCCCCGACCGGTCCGCTGCACCTCGGCGGCGCCCGCACGGCGATGTACAACTGGGCCCTGGCCCGCAGCCTCGGCGGCACCTTCGTGCTGCGCATCGAGGACACCGACCGCGCGCGCAGCACCGACGAGTCGCTGGCGATCATCCTCGAGGGGCTCGCCTGGCTCGGCATCGACTGGGACGAAGGTCCCGACTACGACACCGGGGCGCGCAAGAACGGCGGCGGCGACCATGGGCCGTACTTCCAGATGCAGCGCCTCGACCGCTATCGCGAGGCCGCTGAGCGGCTGCTGGCGTCGGGCCACGCCTATCGCTGCTACTGCAGCGCGGAGCGCATCGAGGCGGTGCGCGAGCAGCAGAAGGCCGAGAAGAGCGCGTTCCTCGGCTACGACGGCCACTGCCGCGACCTGAGCGACGCGCAGCGCGCGGCGTTCGAGGCCGAAGGCGTCGTGCCCAACATCCGCTTCCGCATGCCGGCCGACGAAGCGGTGGTGGTGCACGACCTGATCCGCGGTCAGGTCGAGGTCAACACCAGGCAGCTCGACGACTGGGTGATGGTGCGCCCCGACGGCGTGCCGCTCTACAACTTCGCCTGCGTGATCGACGACGTCGACATGAAGATCACGCACGTGGTGCGCGGCGAGGAGCACTTCTTGAACGGCATCAAGCAGCGGCTGGTGTTCCAGGCGCTCGGCCACGAGTGCCCCGAGTACGCGCACATCCCGCTGATCCTCAACCAGAAGGGCGGCAAGCTCAGCAAGCGCGATCCGGGTGTCATGAGCGTGCTCGAGTACCGCGACCAGGGCTACCCCGAGGAGGCGGTGTTCAACTACATCGCGCTGCTCGGCTGGGGCTTCTCGGGCGAGCGCGACGTGTTCACCCGCGACGAGATGGTGCAGGCCTTCAAGGTCGAGAACGTCGGCAAGGCCGGCGCCAAGTTCGACCTCGAGAAGCTCTTGTGGATGTGCGGCGACTACCTGCGGCGCATGACGCCGGAGCAGTGTCTCGAGCGGGCGCGGCCGTGGCTGGAGAAGTCGCTGCCCGACGGCGCGTTCGACGTGCACGCGGCGTGGCTGCGCAACGCGGTCGCCTGCTACCAGGAGCGCGTCGCGTTGTTCGGCGAGTTCGCGGAGCGCATCGGCTGGCTGCTGACCGATCCGACGCCCGACGAGGCGGCGCAGAAGAACCTGCAGAAGCACGCGGACGCCAAGACCTGGCTGCGCGGCTATGCCGATGTGCTCGAGGCGCTGCCGCTGCCGGCGAGCTATCCCGCGGCGCGCGGCGCCGCGGACACCGAGGTGCTGCTGCCGATCCAGAAGGACGCGGTCGAGGCGCAGAGCGCTCATGCGACGCCGCAGGCGGTCGAGCGCGCGACCCGCGCGTTCGCCGAGCAGCACGGCATCAAGTTCGGCCACTTCGTGCACCCGGTGCGCGCGGCGCTGACCGGCACCGACAAGGGGCCGGGCCTGTTCGACGTGGTGTTCCTGCTGGGCAAGCAAGCCTGCGTGCGGCGGCTGCGCGCGGCGGCGGGCGGCTGAGTCAGCGCGGCCGGCGCGGCTGCTCGTCGCCGCCAGGCTGCTCGCCGTCGGGCTCGAAGACCTTGTCGACGAGTTCCCGCACGTCGCGGGCGCCCGCGTTCGTCCGGCCGAAGTAGGACATCGCCGCCAGCCGCTGCGCCTCGGCCTTCTGGCTCGGCGAGGTCGATGCGACGCCGCGGTCCCACAGCCAGTCCCAGCGCGTCACCGGTCGCAGCGCGTGCAGCGTGAAGGTGGCGAACAGCAGCGCCGTGACCGCGCGCCACGCACCGAGCCCTGCCTGCGGTTGCCGCGGCGGCACCAGGAACAGGAACGTCACCAGGAAGCCGGCACAGAGTCCGCCGATGTGCGCGGTGTTGCTGATGAACGGGATCAGGAAGCCGATCACCAGGTTGATCGCGATCAGCCCCAAGAGCTGCCGCGGACCCTCGAAGTCGAGGAACGCGAACGTGTGGCGGCCGCTGCGCATCTGCATCGCCACCGCCGCGCCAAGCATGCCGAACAGCGCGCCGGAGCCGCCGACGACCATCTGCGTCGGATCGTTGACGAGGCACACGGCGAGGCTGCCGCCGAGCGCCGCCACGACGTAGAGGATCACCCAGCGCACCGAGCCGAGCGAACGCTCGAGCATCGGTCCGATCTGCACCAGGAAGTACGTGTTGAACCCGAGGTGCAGGATGCCGCCGTGCAGGAACGCCGCGCTGAGCAGCCGCCACGGCTCGCCTTCGCTGGCGTCGATCGGCCGCAGGGCGCCGTAGGCGTGCAGCACCTCGGTGGTCGGGTGGAACGGGTCGGTCAGGAACGCCATCGTCACGTAGGCGAGCGCCGTGACCAGGGTCGCCGGGAACTGGTCGGCCTTCTCCAGCAGCTCCTTCACGCGCTCCTCCGGTAGCGCCAGCAGCGCACCCGCGCCAGCGCGCGGAACCAGTTCTCCTCGGCGGTCAGTCGCTGCGGCGGCGGCGCCGCGGCGGCGGCGAACTGTCGCCCTGCGTCGTCGCGCCGGCCTGCTTCGGCGAGCGCGTCGCCGTACCAGTAGTGGCTGCGGTTGCTGCCGCCGTGCTGGTGCTCGTGCTGTTCGAACAGCCGCAAGGCCGCCGGCACGTCGCCGGCGAGGTGGGTGGCGCGCGCCGCGAACAGCAACGCCTGGCCGAACGCGTGGCCCGGTTCGAGCCGCCCGGCGTTGTGGAAGGCGATCGCCGCCTGCCGCGGGTCGCCGGCGCGCAGCAGCACCTGGCCGAGCAGGTGCCAGCTCTGCGGCAGCGCCGGGTCGAGCTGCACGGCGCGCGCGGCGTGCGGCCCGGCGAGGCCGAGGTCCGAGCGGATCCAGGCCATGCGCGCGACCTCGTAGTGGCGCTGCGCGCTCTCGAAGTGCTGCAGCTCCTGCAGCGCGCGCAACAGCGGCGCCCGGTCGACGGTCCACGCGCTGCGCGTGCGCTCGACGAAACGCCGCAACCACGCCGGCGCCGGCGGGAACAGCAGCAGCGCGATCGCCGCCGCGACGCCGAGGCCGACGCCGGCGCGCGCGCCCCAGTGCTGGGCGACCACGACGAAGCGCACCGCCAGCTCCGGCGACGACGCGTGCAGCGCCTGCAGCAGCAGCGGCCACGCGGCGATCACCGTCAGCACGACCAGCATCACCCGGCTGGCGCCGCTCATCGACGAGCGCGGCGCGGGCTGCGGCAGCGGCGGCGGGGCAGTCTCGTCAGGCATCGCGCTTCACGAACGTGCCGCGCTCCTTGTCCTTCTCGACGCCGGGGAACGCCAGCACCTGGTTGTGCATCGACGCGTAGACGCCCGGCGGCAGCACCTGCACGGCCAGCAGCGCCTCGGTCATGTTCTGCAGCGCGTCGGTGTTGCGCATCACATAAGGTCGCATCGCGCCGGTCAGCACGATCGGCACCCGCGCGGCTCCCTGGCGCTGACAGATCAGCTCGCCGGTCACCGCCAGCCGGTCGGTGCCGTGCACGATGACGACGCCGTCGTGCGCCTCGGCCATCGACATCGCGGTGCGCGCGATCAGGTCGTGGTCCTGCGGGGTCATCTCCAGGCTGTCCTTGTTGAGCAGCGGCACGCGCACGATGTCGACGCCGTTGAGCTGCAGCTGCGCCAGCACGACGTCGAGCACCGAGGCTCGGTTGTCGAGCACGCCTTTGAGCTCGTCGTAGGTCTTCTCGATGGTGCCGCCGGTCGAGATCAGGGCGATGCGCTTCTTGGCCACGGATGCAGCATCGCGCAAAGGGAGGCCGGCGGCCAGCGTCCGTCCGCCGCCCCGGTCGTCTGTCGCCGCCGCGAAGTGGTCTGGCACACGGCCAGGCGATACAACCTTCGCCGTGCAATACCGCCCCCTCGGCTCCTCGGGCCTCAAGGTCAGCGCCGTCGGCCTCGGCTCCTGGCTGACGATCGGCAAGGCCGTCGACGACCACGGCTCGGCCCTGCTGGTGCGCCGCGCGTTCGACGCCGGCGTCACGCTGTTCGACACCGCCGACGTCTACAACATGGGCGAGGGTGAACGAGCGCTCGGCCGCGCCATCGCCGAGCTGCCGCGCGACCGGCTGGTGGTGGCGACCAAGTGCTACTTCCCGATGAGCGACGACCCCAACGACCGCGGGCTGTCGCGCAAGCACATCCACCAGTCGATCCGGCGCTCGCTCGCGCGGCTCGGCACCGACTACGTCGATCTCTACCAGTGCCATCGCTACGACGACGACACGCCGCTGGTCGAGACCGCGCAGGCGATGCACGACCTGGTCGTGCAGGGGCACGCGCTCTACTGGGGCGTCAGCATGTGGCCGGCCGAGCGCATCGCCGAGGTCACCGCGTTGTGCCGCCAGCACGGGTGGCACCAGCCGGTGTCGAACCAGCCGCTCTACAACCTGTTCCGGCGGGACATCGAGGCGGCGGTGGTGCTGACGTCGAAGCGCTGCGGGCTCGGCCAGCTGGTCTACTCGCCGTTGGCGCAGGGCGTCTTGACCGGCAAGTACCTGCCCGGCAAGGCGCCGCCAGCCGGCTCGCGCGCGACCGACGCCGACGGCAAGAAGTTCGTCGAGCGCTACCTCGGCGACGAGCACCTGCAGAAGGCGGCGAAGCTGGTCGCGCTGGCCGAGCGCTTCTCGGTGACGGCGACGCAGCTGGCGTTGGCCTGGTGCCTGCGCGAACCGAACGTCGCCGCGGTGCTGGTCGGCGCGCGCGACGAGCAGCAACTCCTGCACAACCTGTCGGCGGTCGACGTCACCGTTCCCGCCGAGTGCCTCGCCGAACTCGACACGATCTTTCCCGCGTGACCGCCGTCGCCGTGAGCCCGAAGCCTGCCCCGCTGCTGCTGCGGCTGCCCGACGAGGCGTCGCTGCGGCAGATGTTCCATCGCCGCTACGGGCCCATGCACCGGCTCGGCTGGGGTCCGCGGCTGCGCCTGACGGCCGGCTACTACACGCCCGACGACGTCTACGAAGCGCTGGTCGCCGGGCTGGTGGTGGAGGGCGTCAGCTGGCTCGACGTCGGCTGCGGCCGTGAGCTGTTCCCCAACAACCTCGGCCTCGCCGAGGTGCTGTCGAAGCGCTGCGCACAGCTGACCGGCGTCGACCCCGACCCGACGCTCGACGAGAACCCGTGGGTGCACGAGAAGGTGCACACCGGCATCGACCGCTACGACGGCGAGGGCCGCTTCGACCTGGTGACGATGCGCATGGTCGCCGAGCACATCGACGACCCGCTGGCGTGCACGCACAGCATCGCCCGCGCGCTGCGGCCGGGCGGGTTGGCGGTGGTGTTCACGGTCGCGGCGTGTTCGCCGATGCCGCTGCTGACGCGGTTGGCGCCGATGGGGCTGCGGCACGTCGTCAAGTCGTTCTTGTGGGGCACGCAGCCGAAGGACACCTTCCCGACGCGCTTCAGGATGAACTCGCGCACCGCGCTCGAGCGGCAGTTCGCCGCAGCGGGGTTGCGCGAGGAGGCGTTCGTGCGCGTCGACGACTGCCGCACGTTCGCGCGCTTCCAGTCGCTGCACAAGCTGGAGCTGTTCGGCATGCGGGTCTGCCGGGCGATGGGGCTGCCGTATCCGGAGCACTGCCTGCTCGGTTGCTATCGCAAGCCGTGAGCCGCCTCACGGCAGACGCAGCCGGAGCAGCCCCGGTGGCGTCGGGCCCAGCTCCGGAGGCGACGCGGCGGGCACGAGGCCGGCGACGCGATCCAGCTGCCGCGAGAAGCAGACCCTGCCGTAGCCGTTCCTGCCCTCCGCCGTCCACCGCAGCACCCGCTCGCCGCTGCTCAGGTCCCAGACCGACAGCTGGTCGTCGAAGGTGTCGGTACAGGCGAGGCGACGCCGGTCCTCGTCGAACGCGAAGTCACCGCTGGCGGTGAGGCCCTCGAGCTGCAGCGAGCGCAGGCGACGGCCGTCGGCCGCTGCGTGCAGGTGCAGCGCCCCATCGCGCAGCACGGCGAACTGTTCGCCGCCGGGCAGGAACGTGACATGAAGCGGGCCGAAGGCGTCGTCGTCGTCCAGCGGCACGCGCCAGGCTTCTTCCCCGCTCGCCAACCGCCAGGCGACGAGCCCCTGGTGGAGTTCGGGCACGGCGGGTTGGCCGGCGCCGTCGGCGGGCGGCACCGTGGCCTTCTGGAACCACGCGACGAGCACGCTGCCGTCGGGAGCGACGTCGAAGCTGCGCGCCGCGCAGTCGTCCAGCTGCCAACGGCGCTCGCCGTTGGTGAGGTCCCAGACCTCGAGCCGCAGCCTGGCTTGCGGGCCGCTGTCCGCGTGCGGCTTGCCGACCCAGGCGAGGCTGCGGCCGTCCCCGGTGACGCGCGGCGGCAGCGTCGCCGGCACGCCGGGGCGAAGGTCCCGCCGCTGCTTTCCGCTGCGCGCATCCCACACCCGCACCCTCGGCGCGCTGGCGAAGCCGTCGTCGAGTTCGTCGGTGCAGGCGCTGACCAGCAGCCGGTCCTCCGCGGCGAAGCAGACGAAGTCCACGTGTGCGCCGTGTCGCCCGAGGTTGCGGAGGATGGTCCCCTTGCGCGCGTCCCAGACGATCAGCTCGCCGCCGAGGTCTTCGTCGAGGAGGCGTCCCGTGCCGCCCGCGACCCACTTGCCGTTGGCCGCGAACGCCCAGCTGCGGTAGCCGGTGTGTCGGTCGGGTTCGGCGAAGTCGACGCGGTCCTCGGGGGTTTGCGCGCCGAGCGCTGCGGTGAGCATCGGCGCGGCGAGTCGCAGCGCCGCAGCCGCGAAGCGGTAGAGGGAGATGCTCATGTCGATCCTGGCGATGTTTCGGCGCCGCGAGGCCCGCATTCTGGCGATCGCCCGCCGTCCGGGTCGTGTCGCGCCGGCCAGGTGGCGGGCGAGGGCGTCGTCACCGTGGGCGACCGTCGGCGCGGAGGTCAGCGCCGCGACCGATTGCCGCCGCCGCCGCCGCCGCGCTTCGAGCGCGGCAGTTCGCGCAGCAGGATGTCGACCCGCCCGTTCTTGCTGGTCTCGCGCGCGATCTCGAACGCCTCGGTCGCCTCGACCAGCCGCGACAGCTTGGCGAAGCCGTAGCTGCGCGAGTCGAAGTCCGGCTGCTGCGCCATGATCTTGGCGCCGACGCTGCCGAGCTCGGCCCAGCCCTCTTCGTCCTCGCTCGCTTCGACCGCCCAGCGCAGCAGATCGACCAGCTTGTCGTCCATCGGCAGCTTGCTGGCGCGCGGCTTGTCCTTGCCGCGAACGTCGTCGTCCTCGTCCTCGTCGGTGGCCGCCTTGGCGCCGCGCAGGATGTCGGTGTGCACGAAGCGGTCGCAGGCGGTGACGAACGCGCGCGGCGTCTTGCGCTCGCCGAAGCCGATCACCGTCAGGCCCTCCTCGCGGATGCGCGAGGCCAGCCGGGTGAAGTCGCTGTCGCTCGACACCAGGCAGAAGCCGTCGAGCTTGCCCTCGTAGAGCAGGTCCATCGCGTCGATGATCAGCGCGCTGTCGGTCGCGTTCTTGCCGGTCGTGTAGCGGAACTGCTGGATCGGCTGGATCGCGTGCTCGAGCAGCTGCGTCTTCCACGAGTTGAGCGACGGCGTCGTCCAGTCGCCGTAGATGCGTTTGACCATCGCCGTGCCGAAGTTGGCGACCTCGGCGAGCAACCCTTCGAGCACCTTGGCCGAGACGTTGTCGGCGTCGATCAGAACGGCGAAGCGGCGTTGCGCCGCGGGTGAGTCCATGCGCGGAGCGTAGTCGGCAGTGCGGCGGGGTTCGCGTTCGGGCTGGGATTTCCGCGCGGCGCGCTACGGGCCCCGGTCGAACCAAAGGCCCCGGTCGAACCACAGGCCCTCGTCGAACGGCAACGGCACCGACCACTTGCTGCGGTGGTCGCGGTCCTGCTGGCAGACGACGCCGAGCCGCCAGATGCCGACCTCCGCACAGTGGGCGTAGAGCGGCAAGAGGTCGCCCCATCGCGTCGGTCCGTCGAGCAGGAACAAGAGCTCGCCGCCGTAGACCTTGATGTTGCCGCCGGGGCCCTTCTTCTCGAACGGCCAGTCGAAGCGCCCCGGCAGCGAGTTGAGCAGCTGCTGCGTCTCGTGCGACAGCGGGCGGTTGCCCATGCCGCTGAGCAGCGGTCGGTCGAAGCCGTGCTGCGCGGCGATCTGCCAGAGGGCGACGACGTCCTGCACCAGCGTGTCGGGGTGCGCCTCGATCAGCAGCTGGCCTTCGACGTCGGTGCCGGCGCGCTGCTTCGCCAGCCGGTCGAAGCGCGCGCCGAGCTGCTGTGCATCGAGCGCGGCCGCGGTCTGCTCGGGGAACATCTCCAGCTGCACGCCGAGCTGCTCGCCGTCGTCGGTGGTGCGGCGGCGCAGCCGCACCTTGATCGGGCGGGCTGGACGCGGCGCCGCGGGCTGCGCCTTCGGCTGACCGGCGACGCCGACCTCCTGTTCGGGGGGCGCGTCGCGCGTCTGCGGCTCCGGCGACGGGCCGGTGTCGGCTTCGCCGCGCGCCAGCTCGACGAGCTCCATGCTGCCGTCGCGCTTGCGCACCAGCATCACCAGCGGCCCCTGGCCGCGGCCGAGCTCCTCGCCGCCGACCAGCTTCGGCACCTCGAGGTGCTGGCTCTCGATGCACAGGCGCACCAGGCCGTCGGCCAGCGAGCGGGTTGGCTTCGGCGGGTCCGACTGGTCGGTTTGCTGGGCGAGACCGGCGGTCGCCGTGACCAGGGCGGCGAGCATCGTGGGCAGCTTGCGCATCGCGGCACGATACCGTCGTCTGCCGCGGGTCGGCGAAAGTGCGGTGTCTCCGGCGCGACGCCGCTGCTACCTTGTCGGTCCACTTGCGCGAACGCGGCCATGGCGTAGTCCAGATCCGCAGCGAACGCACGGGGACCGGGTGATCGCAGTTCGACGTCCCGGCCGCTCGTGGGTCGCGCTCCGACGATCATGCAGTTCCAGGACTACTACACGACCCTCGGCGTCTCGCGCACCGCGACCGACGACGAGATCAAGCGCGCCTACCGCAAGCTCGCCAAGGAGTGGCACCCCGATCGCCACCCGGCCAGCAAGCGCGAGGAGGTCGAGAAGAAGTTCAAGGCGATCGCCGAGGCCAACGAGGTGCTCAGCGACCCCGAGAAGCGCAAGCGCTACGACGCGCTCGGCGAGCATTGGCGGCACGGCCAGGAGTTCGGCGCCGGCGGTCCGGGGGCTGCCGGCGCAGGCTTCCGCAACGTCGACCCGGAGGAGTTCGCGCGCATGTTCGGTGGCCGCGGCGGCGGCGCCGGCGGCGGCGGCGGCGGCTTCTCGGACTTCTTCGCGCAGATGTTCGGCGACATGTTCGCCGGTCGCGGTCAGCACGCGCGGCCGCAGCCGAGGGCCCAGCGCGGCGCCGACGCCGAGGCCGAGATCGAGCTGTCGGTCGGCGAGGCGCTGCTGGGCGGCAAGCGCTCGTTCGCGCTGACGACCCGCGTCCCCTGCGAGGTCTGCGGTGGAGAGGGACGGCTGGCGTCCGGGGCATGCCCGGCCTGCGCCGGCCTCGGCGCCGAGAACCGCCGCAAGAGCGTCGAGTTGAAGATCCCGGACGACGCCCACGACAGCCAGGTGCTCCGTCTGCGCGGCCTCGGACAGGCCGGGCCCGCGGGGGCTGGCGACCTGCTGCTGACGCTGCGCCTGGTCGGCGACGACACCTACCGCCTGCGGGGCGACGACGTCGAGGCGGACGTGGTGGTCGCGCCGTGGGACCTGCTCGAGGACTGCCGGGTCGCGATCGCCGTGCGCGGCGGTACCGCCACGGCGAAGATCCCGGTCGGGACCCGCCCGGGCCAGAAGCTGCGGTTGCGCGGCCAGGGCCTGACCCGCACGGACGGCAGCCGCAGCGACCTGTTGTTGGTGGTCAGGCTCGGCCTGCCGGACAGCCTGTCGGACCGGCAGAAGGAGCTGCTGCGTGAGCTCGCCGCAGCGTCGCCGCCGGTGCGCGGCGGCGCCGCGAGCGGCAGCTGAGGCGCCCTGCCCGCCTGGAAGGTTCTCCCCAAGTCTGGGGAGAAGCAGTTCGGAAACCGGGCAAAGCTGCCATTGGCAGTAGGTTGGACTTTCCACATCGGCCCTCCCGCGCTGGGGAACCAGGTCCTACCATGTCCACCATGCGCGAAGGGTGGGCAAATGCGGTCGTGCGGTGGACCGGGCTGACCCGTTGGCAGGCGTTGGCCGTGTGCGCCGGCCTGATCGGTGGGGTGACCACCCTGGACTGGTTCAGCGGCGCCGAGGTGGCGGCGAGCCTGCTCTACCTGCTGCCGGTGTGTTTTGCGGCGTGGAGTACGGGGAGATCGTTGGGCACGGTGGTCGCCTTCCTGTGCGCCGGGCTCTGGTTCGTCATCGACTTCCTGACCCACCCGGCCCACGAAGGGCCGTGGGCGCCGACCGCGATGGCGGTCGTCAACCTCGTGGTGCTGGTCATCACCATGGTGCTGTCGGCGCTGGTGCTCGACGCCCTGCGCGTGCACCTCGAGCGGCAGCGGGAGCTGGCCGAGACCGATCCGTTGACGCAGCTGCGCAACCGCCGCGCGTTCTGGAACGCGGCCGAGCAGGAACTCGAGCGGCTGCGTCGCCACGGCGTCACGTTCACCGTCGCCTACATCGACGTCGACGAGTTCAAGTCGGTCAACGACAACCTCGGCCACCGCGCGGGGGACGAGCTGCTGCGCCGCATCGCCAACCTGCTGCAGTTCGACCTCCGCCGGCTCGACGTCGTGGCCCGGCTCGGCGGCGACGAGTTCGCGCTGCTGCTGCCCGGCACCGGCGTGTTCGGCGCCGACCGCGTCGTGTCCCGCGTGCGGCAGCGGCTGCGCGCCGCGAGCTGGCGCACGGCGCTCGGCGTGGACTTCAGCATCGGTTGCCTGACGGTCACCGCGCCGCCGGCGAGCGTCGACGCCGTGATCCATCGCGCGGACCAGCTGATGTACGACGTCAAGAAGCGCGGCAGCGGTCTGTTGCGGCACGAGGTGCTCGCCGACAGCGACGAAGCGCCGCGCGACGCATCGGATGCGCGGCGCGTCGCGACCTGAGCCGGCCGGCGAAACCACAGGACGCGCGGGGATCGTCGCGGCGACGCGCTAGCATGCTCGCCCGATGGCGCTGCTGACCCTCAAGGACGTGCACCTGACGCTTGGCGACCGACACCTGCTCGACGGGGTGTCGCTGGTCGTCGACGAAGGCCAGCGCATCGGACTGCTCGGCCCGAACGGCTGCGGCAAGTCGACGCTGCTGCGCATCCTCGCCGGCGCGCTGCAGCAGGACGCCGGCGATCGCACCGAGCGCCGCGGGCTGCGCCTCGGCTACCTGCCGCAGGAGCCGGAGCTGCCGCCGGACCTCGACGTGCACAAGGCCGTGCTGGCCGGCGTCGAGGGGCGCGACGAAGTGCTGCGCGAGCTCGACCAGGTGCACGCGGCGATGGCCGAGGCGACCGATCCCGATCGCCTCGATCGCCTGATGCGCCGACAGACCGAGCTCGACGAACGGCTCGAGCACCTCGGCGGCCACGACATCGATCACCGCGCGTCGGCGCTGCTGCAGTCGCTCGGCATGACCCGGGAGGACGCGCTGTGCCGCGACCTGTCCGGCGGCGAACGGCGGCGCGTGGCGATGGCGCGGCTGCTGCTCGCCGAGCCCGAGGTGTTGCTGCTCGACGAGCCGACCAACCACCTCGACGCCGAGGTCACCGACTGGCTGGAGAACTGGTTGCTCGCGGCGTCGATGCCGCTGGTGCTGGTCACGCACGACCGCTACTTCCTCGACCGGCTGTGCAACCGCATCGTCGAGTTCGACAAGGGGCGGCTGTTCGAATACGAGGGCAACTACCGCAGCTACCTGGTGCAGCGCGCCGAGCGGCTCGAGCGCGAGGCGAAGCACGAGGCGTCGCGGCTCAACACGCTGCGGCGCGAGACCGAGTGGGTCAAGCGCGGCCCGCCGGCGCGCACCACCAAGGCCAAGGCGCGCATCGACCGCTGGCAGTCGCTGGTCGACTCGGCGCCGGCGCCGACGGCGGCGGAGCTCGAGTTCATGATCCCCGAGGGCCCGCGCCTCGGCGACTTCGTACTGCGGCTGAAGAACGTGCAGAAGGGCTTCGACGGCCGCCAGGTGCTGGAGCCGTTCTCGTTCGAGCTCGGCCCGGGCCAGCGGCTCGGCATCGTCGGCAAGAACGGCGCCGGCAAGACCACGCTGCTGCGGCTGATCCTCGGCCAGCTCGAGCCCGACGGCGGCTCGGTCGGCGTCGGCCCGACGGTGACCTTCGCCGGCATCGACCAGAAGCGCAGCGACCTCGACCCGTCGAAGACGGTGCTCGAGGAGGTGTCCAACGGCAACGACTACGTGTTCGTCGGCGGCCGCTCGCAGCGCGTCGAGACCTTCCTCGAGCAGTTCCTCTTCCCCGGCGCGCAGAAGCACGCGCGCATCTCGTCGCTGTCGGGCGGCGAACGCAACCGCGTCCTGATCGCCAAGCTGTTGTGCGCCGGCGGCAACGTGCTGGTGCTCGACGAGCCGACCAACGACCTCGACCTCCAGTCGCTGCGCGCGCTCGAGGACGCGATCCTGGCGTTCCCCGGCGCGGTGCTGGTGGTCAGCCACGATCGTTGGTTCCTCGACCGCATCGCCACCCGCGTCGTGCACCTCGACGGCTCTGGGCACGTGCGCGTGCACGAAGGCGACCTGTCCCTGCTGCTCGAGAAGCTGCGCGACGAAGCTGCGCAGCGCGCCGCGGCCGCCGCCGAGCAGGCGGCGAGGGAGCGGGCGAAGGCCGCGCAGCGCGAGACCGACGCGGCGCCGAAGGCCCGCAAGTTGTCGACGCGCGAGCAGAAGGAGCTCGCCGACTTGCCGCAGCGCATCGAGCAGGCCGAGGCCGAGCTCGCGTCGATCGACGAGCAGCTCGCCGATCCGGCGCTGTACGCCGGCGGCGACAGCCGGCGCTTCGACGCGTTGACCGCGCGGCGCAAGCAGCTGCCCGACGAGCTCGCGGCGCTCTACGCGCGGTGGGAGGAGCTCGAGGCCGTCGCCGAGCAGGTCCGCAAGGACTGACCGGCGACCGCCGCGGCGGCCGTCGCTGCGGCGACGGTCACTGCGGCATTTGGGGCGCGGTGAACGGCACGTCGCCGCTCAGGCTCTCGAGGAACGCGACCAGCTGATCGAGCTCGGCGTCGCTGAGCTTCTTGTCCATCAGCAGCGGGTCCTTGTTGGCGTTGTCCTTGCCGCCGCCGGCCATCACCTTGACCGCGTCCTTCAGCGTCTGGGCGCTGCCGTCGTGGAAGTACGGCGCCGTCTTGGCGATTTCGCGCAGCGTCGGCGTCTTGAACCTGCCCTTGTCGGCGTCGCTCTTGGTCTTGACGAAGCGGCCGAGGTCGGGCTCGGCGGCGTCCATGCCGATGCCGACGTTGTGGAACAGGCGGTCGGTGAACAGCGGCGGCGTGTGGCAGACCACGCAGCCGGCCTTGCCCATGAACAGGTCCTTGCCGGCCTTGGCCTGCTCGGACAGCTGGTTCTGGTCGAACTTCGAGTTGCCGCTGCGCAGGGCGCGCAGGAACGAGCTCAGCGCCTGCACGATGTTCTGCTCCGACGCCTCGGCGCCGAACGCCGTCTGGAACATCGGCTTGTAGCCGGCGATGCCGTTGAGGGTCTTGGCGACGGCCGCCGGATCGGCGCCGAGCTGGCCCTTCCAGGCCGCCGGCACGTTCTCCTCGAGACCGTGGGTCCGACCGTCCCAGTAGAGGTCCGGGTAGTAGCCGACGTTGTACATCGTCGGCGAGTTGCGCGAGTTCTTCTTGCCGTTGTCCTTGGTCGAGAACGCCTGGCCGTCGGTGAAGGCCTTGTCGGCGTGGTGGCACGACGCGCACGACATCTTGCCGCTCTGGCTCATGCGCGTGTCGAAGAACAGCACCTTGCCCAGCTCGGCCTTGGCCGCGGTCAGGTCGTTGCCCTCGGCCTTGAGCAGTTGCAGGTCGGCGAGACCGAGCGGCGCGGCCAGGATGTTGGCGCCGCTGGCGCCGGCGGGTTCGCCGGAGCAGCCGGACAGGAACGGGAGCAGGAGGACCGGGAGGTAGAGACTGCGCATCGTGCTTCGGGTTCGGGGCGTCCCGGGCGGAGGTGCCCGGGTCCGTGCGATCGTAGCGCGAGGCGCGGAGCATCCCAGCCGCGCGGCCCGCGCCGGCGAACCTTGTCGCGTCGTGCTTGCGCCGTGGCTCAGCGCATGCGGCGAAGTTGGCGCAGCAGCTTCAGGTAGCGGCGGTCGTTGGTCAGCGTCCAGGCGACCTGCGCGTCCCGCATCAGCTCGTACTGGTTGCCGGAGGCGGCGACGCCGACCACCGGGTCGAACGCCGCGGCGCCCTGCACCTGGACGGCGTCGGCCTCGGCGAGGCGGGCGTCGGCGTCGACCGCGCGCGCGGTGCGGCGCGCCGCGGCCTCGGCGATGCGCACGTTCTGCTCGGTCACGGCGACCTCCTGGGCGAGGCGGCGCTCCTGGTTGTCGCGTTCGCCCTGGGCCTTGGCGTCCGCCTCGGCCTTGACGATCGCGTCGAGGGCGAGCGCGTCCTTCTCGATCTTGAACACGCTCTTCTTCGGCAGCAGGATCTCGCCGCCGACGACGCGCACGTGATAGCCCTCGTCGCTCTCGGCGATCAGCACGCCTTCGATGACGTTGGGGGAGGAACCTTCGGCCGCGTTCTGCTGCTCGGCCTCGGGGTCGGTGAGCCAGAACTTGTCGGCCTTCGCCGGCACGGCGAACAGCAGCGCCGAAGCGATCAGGGTGAGGTAGCGCATGCCGAAGGGTAGCACGCCACGGGCCAGGCGGGCGGGGCGGCGCCGCGGCGGGCCATGGACTCGGCGTGATGCGCCGGTGACACTGGCCGGTCCAATGCGCGATATTCTGGCCGCCGCGATCGCCGTGCTCGGCGTCTCCGTCCCCTGCCTCGCCCAGGACATCGCCCCCGGCTGGCGCGGCGATCCGAAGGTCTGGCGGCAGGATGCAACGGCCCTGGTCGGCTCGACGCGCGACGTCGAGCTGCAGCAGAACACCTTCCTGGTCTCGGCGAAGGAGCACGGCGACTTCGTGCTGTGCGCCACCGTGACGATGTCGGGCGACAACAACAGCGGCGTGCAGTACCGCA
The DNA here is from genome assembly GCA_020638735.1 of Planctomycetota bacterium. Classification (GTDB taxonomy): domain Bacteria; phylum Planctomycetota; class UBA1135; order UBA1135; family UBA2386. Next base: position 136,537 of record JACKHZ010000011.1, read on the forward strand.
GCCGCGCGCTCGACGGCGACGGCTTCCGCGTCGGCGGCTTCCAGTGCGACTGGCACGCCAAGCCCGAGTACACCGGCATGCTGTACGACGAGCGCGGCGCCGGCATCGCCGCGCAGCGCGGGCAGATGATCCGCTGGACCGACGCCGGCATCGAGGTGCTAGGCCAGCTGGCGCGCGCCGACGCGCTCGACCTGACCGTGCCGCACCAGCTGCGCATCGTCGCGCGCGGCCCGCTGAGCTGGCACGAGATCGACGGTCGCGTGGTGACGGCGATCGAGGACCTGCGCAGCGACGCCGTGCGCCGCGGCGTGATCGCGTTGCAGTGCCACGCCGGCGCGCCGATGGACGTGCGCTTCGACGGGTTGACGATCGAGGACCTCGCCGACACCGCCGCCGCCGACCGCGCCGCGCCGGTGCCCGGTGCGGTGCGCGCGCTGCTGCTGCGCGCGGCGCAGCGCGCGGCGCTGCCGCAGGGCGCGGTGCCGAACTGGCTGTGGGACGCCGACGCGCAGGACGGCGAAGAACTGTTCTTCCGCCGCCAGTTCCGCGTCGTCGCCGCGGCGCGCGACGCGCGCCTGTCGGTCAGCTGCGACAACCACTGCCACGTGTTCGTCAACGGCGAGAAGGTCGCGCAGGACGACTCGTGGGAGTCGCCGACCGTCGTCGACGTGAGCAAGCGGCTGGTGGTCGGCGACAACGTCGTCGCCGTCTACGGCTGGAACGACGGCGGCGTCGCGGCGATGGCGCTGCGGCTGGCGTGGCGCGAGGGCGACGCCGACAAGGAACTGGTCAGTGATGCCGCGTGGCGCTGCAGCGAGGACGACCCCGACGGCTGGAACGCGCCGGGCTTCGACGACTCGGGCTGGGCCGGGGTCAAGGTGCTCGCCGCGCTCGGCCAGCAGGGTGCGCCGTGGAGCGGCTCGCTCGGCGCCGACGGGCTCGGCGTGCAGAGGGACCCCTACGCGCCGCAGGTCGCGGTGGTGGACCCGGGCATCCAGCTGCACGCCTTGCCCAACGTGCTGCCGCTGCGCGGCGACGTCGTGCAGCTGCTCGACGTGCCGCGTTCGCTCGGCTCGTGGGTGTCGCTCGGCGCCGACCCGAAGGGGCGTCTCTATGCCGGCAACCAGGGCGGCGGTCTCTATCGCATCGTGCCGGCGCGCGAAGCCGGCGAGCTGTCGACCATCGAGCGCGTGCCGGTGGAGCTCGGCGGTGCGCACGGTCTGTTGTGGTTCCGCGACAGCCTCTACGCGGTCGTCAACGGTCGCGACTCCGGCCTCTACCGCCTGACCGACACCGACGGGGACGACCAGCTGGACCGCGTCGAGCTGCTGCGCAAGCTCGAAGGCGATGGCGAGCACGGTCCGCACTCGGTGGTCGTCGCGCCGGACGGTGAGAACCTGCTGGTGCTGTGCGGCAACCACACCAAGGTGCCGGAGCTGTTCGCCAGCCGCATGCCCGCCGGGCAGGCCGAGGACCGCCCGGTGCCGCGCCTCGAGGACCCGCACCAGTACTGGGAAGGCCACTCGCCGCCCGGCGGCTGGGTCTGTCAGGTCGATCCCGACGGCAAGCGCTGGGAGCTGTTGTGCTGCGGCTTCCGCAACCCGTACGACCTAGTGGTGCTGAGCAACGGTCGCGTCGTCGTCTACGACGCCGACATGGAGTGGGACATGGGCATGCCGTGGTACCGCCCGACGCGCCTGCTGCAGGTCCAGAGCGGCGTCGACTACGGCTGGCGCATCGGCAGCGCCAAGTGGCCCGACGACTATCCGGACGCGCCGCCGGCACTGTGCGACGTCGGCCCGGGCTCGCCCGTCGGCATGGCGGTGCTCGGCAACGACTGGATGGCGGACAGCTTCCTGTTGCTCGACTGGACGTTCGGCACGGCCTACGCCGCGACGCTGCCGCGCGGCGAACGTCGGGCGCAGCTCGCCCAGTTCGCCTCGGGCGTGCCGTGGCCGGTCGCCGACGTGGCCGTCGCCGCCGGTGGCATCTACGTCGTCGCCGGTGGACGTGGCTTGCCGTCGACGCTGACGCGCCTGCTGCAGCAGGCAGCGCCGGCCGGCGACCCGCCCTATGGCATGAGCCCGCCGCGGGTCGTCTGGGACCGCTTCGCCGCCTACGGCGCCGCGAGTGTCGAGTCGCTGCTGAGCGATCGCGCCGACGAGGACTGCTGGGCCGCGCGCGTCGCGCTCGAGCATCGTCCGGTCGCCGAGTGGCGCGAACGCGCGCTCGCCGTCGACGTCGCGGCGCCACAACGCGCGTGGGTCGGACTTCTGGCGCTGGCCCGACAAGGCGTTGCCGAAGACCTCGGGCCGCTGCTCGATGCGCTCGGCAAGTTCTCGTTCGCGAAGCTCGAGCACCTCGATCGCATCGCGTGGTTGCGCGTGCACGCGCTCGGCCTGATGCGCCTGGGTACGGCGGACGCCGTCACCCGCGCCGCGGTCGGCGCGCGGTTGCTGCCGCTGTTCCCGACCGGCGACGAACGCGAGGACCAGGACCTCTGCGAACTGCTCGCGCTGGTCGACGCCAAGGGCCTGCTCGACAAGGCCGTGCCGTTGCTGACACCGCTGAAGCCATCGGCGCCGCCGGCCTGGGCCGAGGTCATCACCCGCAACAAGACCTACGGCGGCGTGATCGCCAAGATGATCGACAACATGCCGCCGCTCGGGCAGCTGGCGATCGCCAATGCGCTGCGCACCGTGGCGAACGGTTGGACGCTCGACCAGCGCCGCGCGCTGTTCACGTTCTTCGGCGAGGCGCGGCAGCGCTCGGGCGGTTCGAGCTACGACGGCTTCGTGCAGCGCATGATCGACGCCGCCTGGGCGACCTGCACGCCGGCCGAACAGCAGGCGCTGGCCGAGGTGGTGGGCAAGGCCAGGGCCGAGCTGCCGAAGTTCCAGTCGACGCCGCCGAAGGGGCCCGGCCACGACTGGCAGGTCTCCGACATCGCCGAGCTGAGCAAGGGCGATCTCGCCGGCCGCGACGTCGCCGCCGGCCGCAACCTGTTCCACGCCGTCGGCTGCGCGTCGTGCCACTACTTCGCCGGCGAAGGCGGCTTCGGCGGGCCGGACCTGACCAGCCTCGGCAACAAGTTCTCCGCCGCCGACGTGCTCGAGTCGGTGCTCGAGCCGTCGAAGGTCATCAGCGACCAGTACTCCGGCCAGGTGCTGACCAAGCAGGACGGCAGCGCGCTGTTCGGCGTGGTGCGCAAGATCTTCGACGGCGACACCGAGGTCTACGAGGTGGTGCCGGCGGTCGCCGAGGCGAAGCCGGTGCGGGTGGCGGTCGCCGACGTGCAGAAGGTCGAGCCGTCGCCGCTGTCGCCGATGCCGACCGACCTGATCGACCGGTTGTCGGCCGACGAGGTGAAGGACCTGCTGGCGTTCCTGCTGTCGCGCGGCCAGCGATGAGCGGCGGCAGCGAGAGCCCCGACCCGGCGTCGACCGAGGTGCTGGTCGCCGCCGCCGTGCGCCAGGACCGCTCGGCCAAGGAGCAGCTGCTGGTGCGGCATCTGCCGGGGCTCGAAGCGTTCGTGCGGCTGCGTATGGGCGCTGCGCTGCGGCAGCTGCTGACCGCACCCGATGTCGTGCAGTCGGTCTGTCGCGAAGTGCTCGAGGACCTGACCGACTTCGAGTTCCGCGGCGAGGCGGCGTTCCGCCATTGGCTCTACGTGCGCGCCGAGAACAAGCTGCGCATGCAGGGCCGCTTCCACAAGGCGCAGAAGCGGGACCGCGCGCTCGAGCAGCCGCTGCCGGACGCCAGCACCTTCCTGCCGGCCTACCGCGCGCTGTGTTCGCCGAGCGAGCAGCTCGACCAGCGCGAGACGATGCGCCGCGTCGAGGCGGCGTTCGACCTGCTGCCCGACGACTACCGCGAGGCGGTGACGCTGCACAAGCTGTGCGGGCTGAGCCACGCGGAGATCGCCGCGCGCATGCAGAAGAGCGAAGGCGCGGTGCGCAACCTCGTCTACCGCGGCATCTCGCGGCTGGCGTTGCTGGTCGACGGCGGCGACACCCGCTGAGTCGCCTGCTGGCGCGCGGTCTCGGCTTCGCGCCGGCGTTGGCGCATCGCCTCGAAGCGCTCGTCGCCGTGCAGCGGCGTGTAGAGGCGGCCCTCGAGGTCGCCGGTGCCCCAGCCGAGACGTTCGGCCTCGAGCAGGCGGTCGATCGCGTGCTGCGTCGCCGTCGCGACGTCGACGTCGGACATGCTCAGCAGCTCGAGCCAGCCGCGCGCCGCGCCGCGCTGCGCGATCGCGTCGGGCATGGCGCCGAGTTCGGTCGTGGTCGCCTCGAGCTGCGCCCGGTCGCCGAGCGCCTTCAGCACCCGCACGCGCAGGATCAGGTGGTTGCGCAGGTAGTCGCGGCCCTGCTCGAGGGTCGGCATCATCCCGAGCACGCGCCGCTGCGCGTCGATGGCGCGGTCGAGCCGCTCGAGCGCGCGCTGGTCCTGCGCCTGGCGGAAGTTCATGCGCGCCAGGTTGTGCAGCGCCGCGCCGACGAAGCTGAGCACCAGCGCGTCGTCGGGGGCCAGGTGCGCGACCTCTTCGCGCAGCTCGAGGCACCGCTGCAGCGGCCGGTAGCACTGCTGGTCCCTTTGCTCGAGCTGCTGGTTGCCCATGGTCTCGAGCACGGCGGCGAGCAGCATCTTCTGCGGCGGCCAGAACGGCGCGTCGACCGGGATCGACTCGGCGAGCTGCAACGCCTCGTCGAGCAGCGGCTTCGCCTCGTCGTAGCGCTGCAGTTTGCCGAGGTGCGTGGCCAGCGTGTCGAGCTGCTGCACCAGCTGCTGCCGGTCGAACAGGTTGTCGGGCGCCATCGCCACGACCTCGCGGGCCCGCTGCAGGCCCTCGCGGTAGCCGCCCTCGATCGCCTGGGCCTGGGTGCCGCGGTCGAGCCCGTGCGTGCGTTGGCTGACCACTTCGACGCGCGTGCGCAGCACGTCGTGGCGCTGCGTTGGGTCGTCGCCGCTGCGTTCGCCGGCCAACGCGAGGTCGCGGTCGGCGGCGTCGAAGTGCGCGCGCGCCAGCGCCGCCTGACCGTGCGTCTGCAGCAGGCTGCCGTAGTGCATGCTGGCGACCGCGCGCGCCACCAGCACCGCCGCCGTCTCGTCGGGACCGTCGTCGCCGAGCGTGCTGATGGCCTCGCGCAGGTGCTGGCGGGCCGCGTCGGGGTCGCCGTTGCGGGCCAGCAGGTCGGCGAAGCGCGTCAGCGCGCGGCCGGCGTCGCGGCGCAGCGCCGTGTGGTCGGGGTACTCGCGGAGCAGCGCGCGGTAGTGTGCCACGGCCTCGCGCAGGGCTTCGCGCGCGACGCGTTCGGCGCTCGGCACGTGGCGCAGGTGGTCGTCGGCGACCCGCACCAGCAGCTCGCGGATCGCGAGCAGCGCCAGGTCGAGGCTGCGCTCACGGGCGGCTGCGGTGCTGGCGAGCTCGAGGTTGACGGCGCGTTCGCGCCACGCGACCACCACCGGCAGCAGCAGCGTGCCGAACAGCAGCATCGCCAGCGCCGTCGCCGCGACGCGGTGCCGCTGGCACCAGCGCATGGTGCGCAGCACCGGCCCGAGGCGCCGGGCGCGGATCGGCCGCCGCTGCAGCACCGCCGCGAGGTCATCGGCGAACGCGCCGACGTCGGGGTAGCGCCGCTCGCGGTCGACGTCCATCGCCGTCGCGACCACCAGGGCCAGCTCGGGCGGCACGTCGCGGTTCTTGCTGCGCACGTCGGCGACATCGCCTAGCTGGATGCGCTGCAGGTCGTCGACGCCGGCGAACGGCGGCTCGAGGGTCAGCAGCTGCCACAGCGTCGCGCCGAGCGAATAGATGTCGGTGCGTTCGTCGACGGCGTCGCCGCGCAGCTGCTCCGGCGACATGAACGCCGGCGAACCGGGGTTGCTGCCGGTGCGCGTGAACTCGCGGCCGCCGGCGATCTGGGCGATGCCGAAGTCGAGCAGCACGGTGCGCCCCTCCGGCGTCAGCATGACGTTGCCGGGCTTGATGTCGCGGTGCACGATGCCGCGCAGGTGCGCGTGGCGCACGCCGAGCGCGACCTGCTGCACGATGCGCGTCGCGACCTGCCACCAGGCGCCGGTCAGCGGGTCGGTGCCGCTGCCGGGATCGGCGCCGGGTTCGGTGCGCAGCACGCGGCGCAGGTCCTTGGCCTCGAGCGTGGTCGGGTCGCGTCCCCGCAGCTCGTGGCACAGCTCGTTGGCGCTGAGGCCGCCGAGCAGCTCCATCGCGTAGAACGGCAGGCCGTCCTGCTCGCCGGACGCGAGCACCGGCACGATCGCCGGGTGCGACAGCCGCGCCACCGCCTCGATCTCGCGGCGGAAGCGCTCGCGCGCGCCTTCGAAGTAGAGCAGCTCGGGGCGCACGACCTTCAGCGCGACGCGGCGGCCGAGCGACTCCTGCTCGGCCTCGTAGACGACGCCCATGCCGCCGCTGCCGATGCGGCGGAGCAGCCGGAACTCGCCGAGGCGGTCCGGGAAGTCGCGCGTCGGGCCGGCCTCGACCAGCCCCATCTGCCGCGCGCGGCCGAGCGCGCGTTCGAGCGCCGGTCGCTGCGCCTGGTGCGCCGTCAAGAACTGCTGCAGCGCCGCTTCGCCGCCGTCGTCGAGCGCGGCGAGCGCGTCGGCGAGCAACGCCTCGAGGTCGTCGTGCGGCGGCTGGACCATGGGGGGCGGAACTCTAGCGCGCGCCGGCTGCGGCGGCATCGCCGGGCGTGCCCGGCGCGATCGGGTGACGGAGGTAGGCGACGATGTCGCGCGCGTCCTCGGCCGAGAACCGGAACTCCGGCATCGGCGGCAGCGCGCGGCGACCGCCGGGCAGTTCGCCGGTGGTCAGGAACGCCATCGCCTGCGCGTCGTCGAGCGTCGGCAGGCCGGCGATCGGCTTGGAGACGCCGACCCACGGCATCGGCACGGTCGGCGCGAACGGCAGCGGTGCCCCGGCGAGCCAGCCCTCCGGCACGAACGCGCCCTTCTGATCGCGCGCGCTGTGGCAGTCCTGGCACATGCCGACGCGCTCGACCAGGTAGCGACCGCGCACCGGATCGGCGTTGCCGCGGGACGCAGCGTGGGTGCCGCAGGCGGTGGTGCCGACGGCGATGGAGATCGCCGCGCCGAGCGCGACGAAGGGGATCAGGGTCTTCTTGCTGTGCTTGTTCATGTGTGGTTTCCCTCGTCTCGGGGTCTGTCTCGCGGGGCCACTGTGCAGGGCCCGACGCCGGGGTCGTCAGTGCGCGGGGCCCGCGCGTGTCACAGCGGTTGGGCGTGGATTTCCCGCTACCGGCCTTGCCGGCAGCGGTCGGCACTTGGCATGGCAAAGTGATGGGGTGGCCTTGTCCGCCGTGGGCCCCCGGATCGACACGCCGGATCACGCCGCGCCGCTGGCAGCGGGCGGCGCGGCGGCGCCCGCGCTGCTGGTGGTGCAGGGCGACCGCGACCCGCCGGTGGTGCGGCGAGGCGGTGTCGGGCTGGCCATCGCGCTGCAGCAACGCGCCGTCGCGGCGGACGCGATCGAGCTGGCCGGCGTGACCGGCGCCGAGGCGTTGGCGGGGCTGTGCGACGACGAAGACCTGCTGCTGCCGCTGCTGCTGGCGTTCCTGCGGCCGTGACGCGAGCGGGTCCGACCGGGCGCCGCGCCGTCAGTTGGCGCGGTGCACGGTGAGCTGCGGGAACGGGATCGAGTAGCCGTGCTGGTTGCACGCCTCGACCAAGAGCGCCTGCACGCGGCGGCGCAGCGCGGGGCAGCGCGCGGCGACCTCGCCGACGAAGCCGACCACGACGTGGATGTCGAGCGAGCTGTCGTTGGCGGCGGCGAACTCGACGACGATGTGGCGGACCTGCGCCGCGTCGAGGCCGTTCTTCAGCGCCGCCTCGAAGCGCTGCGGCACCTCGGTCAAGACGATCGCCTGGTGCTTGTAGTCGACGCCGAACTTGACGACGACCTCGAAGCCGCCGGACAAGACGCGCGGCTCGAGGCCGAGGAACGTCGACGTCTGGTAGTGGCGCGGCGCGTCGCGGCGTTCGGCGACGATCACCGTCTCCGGGGTCTGCATGACGACGCGGCCGACGACGCCGTCGCTGAGCGCGACGATGTCGTCCTTCTTGCACGGGAACCACGGTTCGTCGGCCGCGACCGGCCGCGAGCGCTGGTCGAGCAGGTCGCGGATCGGCACCCGCAGCAGGCCGCCGTCGAGCGCCGGGTTGCTGAGCCTGGAATGGAAGCGCAGCGAGTCGACCCGGTAGGGCAGGCCGTTGATCAACAGCCGCTCGCCCTCGCGCACGGGGCCGATGTTGAGCATCAACCGGAACTCGGCGATGTACTGCGGCGCGGTCTTGACGATCACCCAGCCCGCGCCGATCAGGAACACCAGGAACACCGCCAGCAGGAACCAGTCGTTGCGCGCGTAGGGCACGGCGACGGTCGCGGCGATCGCGAGCAGCAGCGCCAGCCCGCGCGCGATCAGGCCGGCGAAGCGGGTGTGGAAGTCGGAGCGGCGGCGGTCGCGCACCACCTTGCGGCCGAGCCAGCGCAGCCCGGAGAAGACGACCACGAACGCGAGCACCGACAGCACGATGCTGAGGCCGCTCGACTTGACGAAGTCGCGCACGCCTTCGGTGACGGTGGTCCAGAACGGCTTCTCCGAATCGAGCAGGTTGTTGAGGTTGCCGTTGGCCACCAGCAGGTCGGTGCCGAGGGTCCGCAGCAGCGGTTCCCACTGCTCGCGCAGCTCGCGATCGGCCTCGGCGCGCGCCGGGCTGCCGACCGGCAGCGCGTCGCGCGTCGCCTCGATGCGGTTCTTCGCCGCCAGCGCCGTCGCCCGTCGCTTCTCGAGCTGCTCGATGTTGCCCTTGAGGTTGCTCTTCTCGCGCGGGCCGGCGGTCGCGTCCTTCAGCGCCTGCACCAGCGGCTCGGCCAGCTCGAGGATCTCCTTCTGGGCGTCGAAGTGCCGCGTGGTCGGCTCCAGGAACTGCTGCACGTCGAGCCCCGACGCGAGCTGGGCGAACCGCATGCGCTGCTGCTTCTCTTCTTCGCGCAGCCGCTGCAGCGCGCCCTGGTCGCCGCTGGTCGCGGCCTGCTGCAGCTTCTCGCGCGTGTCGATCAGGCCCGCGGCAAGGCGCTGCAGCGCGGTCGTCGTGACCTCGTCCAGCGGTTTGCCCTGCTGCACGGGCGGGGGCGGCAGCTGCTGGGGGTCCTGCGTCGGCTGTTCCCCCGACGGCGAGGCGGTCGGCTGCTGGTCGGTCGGCGAACTGCCGGTCGGCGCCTGACCCGGCAGCGTCGGGAGCAGGTGGCAGAGCACGACGGCGAGGGCGAGGCGCGGCAGCGTTCGCATGCCGCCACCGTAACGCCTCAGCGCGTTGGATTCGAAGCGCGACCGGGCTACACCATGGCGGCGATGAGCCAGAGCATCTCCACCAAGCCGCCGAGCGGCATGCGCGACTTCCTCGCCGCCGACGTGCAGCGCCGCCGCCACGTGCTGGCGATCGTGCAGCGCGTCTACGAGTCGTTCGGCTTCGTGCCGCTGGAGACGCCGACGATCGAGAACCTGACGACGCTGCTCGGCAAGTACGGCCCCGAGGGCGACCAGCTGCTGTACCGGCTCCTGCACCGCCGCGACAAGCTGCGCCGCGCGCTGGACGAAGGACTGCAGGCGGGCGCGCTCGACGAGCTGGGCCTCGCCGACGAAGGCCTGCGCTACGACCTGACGGTGCCGCTGGCGCGCGTCGTCGCCAACTACAAGGACCTGCCGGCGTTCTACAAGCGCTACCAGATCCAGCCGGTGTGGCGCGCCGATCGGCCGGCGAAGGGGCGCTTCCGCGAGTTCTACCAGTGCGACGTCGACATCACCGGCTCGCAGAGCATGGTCGCCGACGCCGAGGTCGCCGGCGCGATCGCCACCGTGCTCGAGCAGCTCGGCTTCGCCGACTTCCGCATCCTGCTGAACCACCGCGAGCTGCTGCGCGCGCTGGTCGCCGAGGCCGGCATCGAAGCCGAGCGCGAGTCGTCGGCGCTGATCGCGCTCGACAAGCTGGACAAGATCGGCGTCGACGGCGTTCGCAAGGAGCTCGGTGAGAAGGGCATCGCCGAGGCCGCGGCGGGCGCGCTGTTCGCCGGGCTCGACGCGATGCGCGAGCCGGGCGCGCTGGAGCGGCTGGCGGCCGGTCAGGGTGCCGGCGCGAACGGTGCCCGCGAGCTGCTGGAGTTGCTCGCCGCCGCCGCCGGCAGCCCGGCCGGGCGGCACCTGACGTTCGACCCGACGTTGGCCCGCGGCCTCAGCTACTACACCGGCCCGATCTTCGAGGTGCAGGTCGACGACCTCGCCGGCTCGATGGGCGGCGGCGGCCGCTACGACGGGCTGATCGGCATGTTCCAGAAGCAGCCGGTGCCGGCGGTCGGCTTCTCGCTCGGCCTCGAGCGGGTGCTGCTGGTGATGGAGCAGCGCGGCATGTTCCCGGACCTCGGCATCGGTCCGCAGCTGCTGCTGTGCCGCATGGCCGGGGTGTCGGCTGCCGACGCGGTCGGCACGGCGACGGCGCTGCGCGCGGCCGGGCTGCGCGTCGAGCTGTTCGCCGACGAAGCGCCGATGAAGAAGCAGCTGGCCTACGCCAACACGCTGGGGGCGCCGTTCGTCGGCATCCTCGGCCCGCAGGAGGTCGAACAGGGCGTGCTCGCCCTGAAGGACCTGCGCAGCGGGGAGCAGGTCGCCGTGCCGGTCGCCGAGGTCGCCGGGCGCGTGCAGGGAGCCTGACGCGGCCGGCTGCCCCGTTGCCGCAGGGCCATCCGCGTCGCAATATGCGGTCGATGTCGAGCGACCAGGAGGACCACCCGCTGCAGCAGCCCCTGCACGAGGAGGAGCTGTCGCTGGTGACGAACGTCGTCGAAGCCCTGCAGCAGGCGGGCGGCGCGCACGCCGAGGCGTCGGTGGTGGCGATCCGTCGGCAGGTCGAGAGCCTGGCGATGTTCGGCGAGCTGCTCTACCGCTATCCGTCGCCGCTGCAGGAACAGTCGCTCGGCGGCGTGCGGCGCGGTCTGCAGACGCTGGTCGACACGATCGTCGACACCGACCAGGCGACGTTCCCGTTCCGCGCGCCGACGCAGGCGATGGTCGGCCGGGCGATGAACATGGCGCAGATCAACTTCCTGCGCATGCTGTGGCACCTGACCGGCGCGCTGCCACCGGAGCTCGGCGCGGCGAAGCTGCGCGAACAGGCGGCGCGGCGGCTGCGCGCCAGCGTGCACTGCCGGCTCGTCGAGGAGGTGCTCGCCGACATCGTCACCGACCGCGGCGTGCCGCGCGAGCAGCGCGCGGAGGGCGTGCGCAGCCTCGCGCAGCTTTGGGGCAACCGGCTGACCTTCCGGGTCGACGAGTTCTTTCCGATCCTCGCCGAGACCTGGGAGGCGCGTCAGCGCGTGCGGGTGATCGGCGGCACGCTGGCGGGCAGCTGCGAGATGATGCAGCTGATGACGCAGGGCGCCGACGAGGCGTTCGTCGACCTGTTCGCCTACCGCGAGTACGGCGAGGTCGAGCTCGAGGCGTTCCGCGAGTTCCTGTTCGGCAAGTCGTCGGAGGAGCTCGAGCGGCTGGCGATGCGCATGGCGCGCGAAGGGCTGACCAGCATCCAGCTCGACGAACGCGTCGCCGTGGGGGGGCGCGACGCCGGCTCGATCCTGTTCGAGTTCTTCCGCAGCCGGCTGGTGCAGTGCAGCGCGCGGCGCGTCGCCGGGCTGCCGGGCCCGCGCCACACGGCCGAGGGCTACGTCATGCTGGCGTGGTTGGCGAAGCGGGTTCAGAGCGGGACCTGAGCCGCACGCGGCCGCGGCGGCAGGAAGCGCCGGTGGCAAGGCGGTCTCGCACGAGGCGGCGCAAACGATCGCCCGACGGGACGAGCGGCGGCGGTGCATGACCGGTCCGGGTTCGTTACCCTTCGGCCGGGCCGTCCGCCACCTGCCACCTCCCCGGCGGTCCCTGCTGCCATGTCCACCGCCACATCCCACCACCTCCTCGCGGCCGTCGTCTTCGGCGCGGCGTGCCTCGGCGCGCAGTCGCCGACGCCGTCGGCCGACTCGCTGATCCCGGGCACCAGCCTGCACCGCTGCGCCACGCCGACCAACCTGGTCGCGCCGCCGACGCTCGGCCCGGGCGATTGTTCGTACAACAACACCAACCCGCTCGCCGCCTACGCGCCGACCGACGTCGTCACCATCCCGGTCGTCGTGCACGTGATCCAGAACACGTCCGGCACCGGCAACCTCAGCGACCAGCGCGTGCAGAGCCAGATCACCGTGCTCAACGAGGACTTCCGCGCCATGGCCGGCACGCCCGGCGCGGGCGGCTTCGACACCGGCATCCAGTTCGTGCTGGCCACGACCGACCCGAACGGCAATCCGACCACCGGCATCACCCGCCACACCAACAACACCTGGTGGACGGACTCGGGCTCCTATTGGAACTCGATCGCGTGGCCGACCGACCGCTACCTGAACATCTACACCAACAACATCGGCGGCGGCGGCACGCTCGGCTACGTGCCGGACCTGCCGCAGGGCGGCTCGGTGCTCAACACCAACGCCGATCGCGTGGTGATCCTGTACTCGACGTTCGGCCGGCCCGGCACGCTGCCGCCGTACGACACCGGGCGCACGACGACCCACGAGGTGGGGCACTACCTCGGCCTGTTCCACACGTTCGACAACGGCTGCGGAACCGCGTCGTGCTACACGACCGGCGACCGCATCTGCGACACCAACTCCGAGGCCAACCCGCGCTTCGGTTGCCCGGGCTCGGCGACCAGCTGCGGCACGGCCGACCCGTTCCACAACTTCATGGACTACACCGACGACACCTGCATGACGAACTTCACGTCGGAGCAGGCGCGTCGCATGCGCTGCACGCTGATGAACTACCGGCCGCTGCTCGGCGGGACGGCGGCGCAGGCGGTGTCGTTCGGCGCCGGCTGCTACACGCGGCAGGAATCGATCGTCGAGACCTTCGGCGGCAACGGGTTCGACCTGGCCGGCACGGCGGCCGTGCCGAACGTGGTCCGGTTCGTGCCCAACGCGGTGGGCTACGACGTGCTGCACGGCGCCGCGGCGTGGTTCACGCCGGGGTCGCCCGACTTGGGCCTGTCCGGCGACGGGCTGCTGACCATCAACCTGCCGTTCGCGTTCAGCTACTTCGGCGGCAGCACCAACGTCGTGCGCATGGCGGCCAACGGCTTCGTCTGGCTCGACGGCGTCTCTGCCGATCCGGGCACGATCGCGGTCGGTTCGCTGCTCGCCAGCGGCGCCGCGCGGTTCGCGCCGCTGTGGATGAACCTCGATCCGACGCTGGGTGGCTCGTGCCACTACGACATCGATCCGGCCGGGGACGCCGTCTACTTCACGTGGTCCGACGTGCCGTACACGACCGGCGGCGCGGGCAACACCGCCCAGCTGGTGCTGCGCAGCGACGGCGGCGCGGAGTTCCGCTGGCAGGCGGTGCCGAACCAGCCCAGCCTGTGCGCGGTCGGTTTCACCAAGGGCTTCACCGCGGCGCCGAGCAACACCGACCTGTCGGCGTCGTTGCCGACGCAGGTCGGCCCTGCGGCGGTGCCGCTGAGCTGGACCGCGCTCGACACGCCGATCCTCGGCACGACGGTGACGCTGCAGCTCGGCAACATCGTCGACCCGTTGGCCAGCATCGGTTTGACCGTCGTCGGCTGGAGCCAGCAGCCGAGCGCGCTGGACCTGGCCTTCCTCGGCGCGCCCGGCTGCCCGTTGCTGGTCACGCCGGACGTGCTGCAGTTCTACCTGCTGAGCGCGACCACCGCGCAATGGAGCCTGCCGCTCCCGGCGTCGCAGGCGCTCGTCGGCGTCGAGCTGTTCACGCAGGGCGCCGAGCTGACCAACGGCGTCAACGCGCTCGGTCTGCTGACCGCCAACGGCGTCGAGCTGGTCATCGGCAGCCTCTGATTCCGAGCTGCGAAGGCGGCGTCAGTGCGCGGCCAGCCAGCTGTCGCCGGCGCCGATCGACACCTCGAGCGGCACCGCCAGCTCCGCGGCCTGCATCATCGCGTCGCGCACCAGCCGCTCGACCTCGGTGCGTTCGTCCTGCGGCACGTCGAGCACCAGCTCGTCGTGCACCTGCAGCAAGAGCTTCGCCTGCAGGCCGCGCGCGGCGAGGCGCGCGTGCACCTGCAGCATCGCCCGTTTGACGATGTCGGCGGCCGCGCCCTGGATCGGCGTGTTGACGGCCATGTTCTCGGCGGCGATGCGCTGCATCGCGTTGGTCGAGTCGATCTCGCCGAGCGGGCGGCGGCGGCCGAACATCGTGCGCGCTTCCTTGTCGCGCTGCGCCGACGCCAGGGACTCGTCGAGGTAGCGCTTCACGCCCGGCAGCGCCTGGAAGTAGCGCTCGATGAACTTCTTCGCCTCGGGCGGCCGCATGCCGGTCTCCTTGGCGAGGCGCGACGCGCCCATGCCGTACATCAGGCCGTAGTTGATCACCTTGGCCTGGTTGCGCAGCTCGGGGCTGACCAGCGCCGGCATCATGCCGTGCACGATCGCGGCGGTGCGCGCGTGGATGTCCTCGCCCTTCTGGAACGACTCGACCAGCGCCTTGTCGCCCGACAGGTGCGCGAGGATGCGCAGCTCGATCTGCGAGTAGTCGGCCGACAGCAGCACCCAGCCCTTCTTGCGCGGCACGAACGCGGCGCGCACCTTCTTGCCCTCTTCGGTGCGGATCGGGATGTTCTGCAGGTTGGGGTCTTCGCTCGACAGGCGGCCCGTCGCCGCGACCGCCTGGTTGAACGTGGTGTGCACGCGGCCCGTCTCGGGATCGACGAGCTGCGGCAGGCTGTCGACGTAGGTGCCGACGAGTTTGGTCAGCTGGCGCCACTCGAGCACCATCTGCGGCACCTCGTGGTGTTCGGCGAGCTTCTCGAGCACGTCGTGATCGGTCTTGTACTGGCCCGTCGGCGTGCGCTTGGGCTTGGGCAGGTCGGCGACGCGGTGCACCTCGAGGTCCTCGAACAGCACCTTGCCGAGCTGCTGCGGCGAGCCGAGGTTGAACTCCTTGCCGGCGCGTTCGTAGATGCGGGTCTGCACCTGGTCGATGCGGGCCTGCAGGTCGGCGGACAGCCGCTGCAGGTGGGGCAGGTCGATCTTGATGCCGCAGCGCTCCATGTCGAGCAGCACCGGCACCAGCGGCAGCTCCAGTTCGCGGTAGAGCGCCTCGGTGCCGTAGCGCTGCAGCGCCTGCGCAGCGGCACGCCGAGCCGCAGCACCAGATCGGCCTCCTCGCAGACGTAGTCGCCGACCAGGGCCGGGTCGAGCTCGGCGAAGGTGCGCTGCTTCCTGCCGCTGCCGAGCACGTCCTTCTCGCTGGTCTTCTTGTAGGCGAAGTGCTGCAGCGCCAGGTCGCCGAGCGCGTGCGAGCGCAGGCCGGGCTCGGCGCAGTAGCTGGCCAGCATGGTGTCGGTGCCGACGCCGGCGAGCGTCAGCCTTCGTTCTGCAGCGCGGTCATCAGGCGCTTGAGTCGTGCACGTCCTTCGGCGGCGTCGTCGCGGCGAGCAGCGCGCCGAGCTTTCGAGCACCGCGGCCCGCGCGCCGGCCGTGCCGTCGAGCGGCACGTAGCTGGCGCGTCCCGGGGCCTCGGCGAAGGCGACGCCGACCAGCGCCTTGTCCTGCACCCGCTTGCCGGTCGTCTCGGCGGCGACCGCGAAGCGTTCGGTCGCGCCGAGCCGGCGCAGCAGCGCGTCGAGCTCGGCGGGCGAGGCGACGGTCGTGTAGTGCTGCTCGACCTGCTCCTGCGGCGTCGCCTTGGCCGCGAGGTCGGCGAGCAGGTTCTTGAACTCGAGGCGCTGGAACAGCGGCCGCAGCTTGTCCGGGTCCGGCGTCGCCGGCCCGATCGCGTCGAGCTCGACGCCGAGCGGCAGGTCGAGCTGCAGCGTCACCAGCTGCTGCGACAGCAGCGCCTTGTCGCGGTTGTCGCGCAGCGACTGCTGGATCGACGGCTTCTTGACCTCGTCGAGGTGCTGGTAGATGCCGTCCAGCGAGCCGAACTGCTGCAGCAGCTCGACGGCCGTCTTCTGGCCGACCTTCGGCACGCCCGGCACGTTGTCGGAGCTGTCGCCCATCAGCGCCAGCAGGTCGACCATCGCCGTCGGCCCGACACCCCACTTGGCCTCGCAGGCGGCGGCGTCGAAGATCTCGGGCTTGCTCGTCGAGCTGCGCAGGTTCCAGAGCTTGATGTGCTCGTCGACGATCTGCAGGAAGTCCTTGTCGCCGGTGACGACGAACACCTCCATGCCGGCGTCGCGGCCCTGCACCGCGAGCGTGCCGATCACGTCGTCGGCCTCGTGCGTCTCGCTCTCGACGATCGGCAGGCCGAACCCGCGCGCCGCCTCGCGGATGTCGTCGAGCTGCACCGCCATCTCGTCCGGCATCTTGGTGCGCGTCGACTTGTACTCCGGGTAGATCTTGGTGCGCAGCAGGTCGGCGCGCGGCCCGTCGAAGGCGATCGCCACCGCGTCCGGCTGCTCGCGTTCGAGCAGCGCGCGCAGCGTCGTGCAGAAGCCGTAGGTCGCCGCGGTCGGGTGACCGTCCTTGGTGGTAAGCGGCGCCCGGCCGGTGCCCTGGAAGGCGAAGAAGCTGCGGTAGGCGAGCGCCGTGCCGTCGATCAGGAAGAGCCGCTTCGACATCGCCCCGTTGTAGCGTCGGAGCGGGCGCGGCCGAAGCGCGGATCGAGGTCGGCGGCAGGCCCGATCAGTGCTGCGACGGGAACAGCAGCTTGATGGCCAGGAAGCCGCCGACCAGCAGCGCGGCGCCGACGATCGTGACCATCGCGAAGCGCTTCTCGATGAAGTCCTTGATGCCCGGGCCGAAGCGCTTGAACAGCCACGCGACGAGGTAGAAGCGCGCCGGGCGGCCGACCGCCGACGCCAGCAGGAACATCGGGAAGTTGATGCCGAAGATGCCTGCGGTGATGGTGATGACCTTGTACGGGATCGGCGTGAACGCGGCGACGAACACGATCCAGAAGTCCCACGCCTCGTAGAGGTCGCGCACGCGGTCGATGTTGTGCTGCCCGGCGACGAAGACGAAGAAGTCGTGCACCATCGGCACGTCCCACAGCAGCGCGCCGATCGCGTAGCCGGCCATGCCGCCGAGCACCGAGCCGATCGAGCACCAGAAGGCGAAGCGATAGCTCTGCGGGATGCTGCCGATGCACATCGCGATCAGCAGCACGTCGGGCGGGATCGGGAAGAAGCTGCTCTCGGCGAAGGCCAGCACGATCAGCGCGGGCACCGCGAAGCGCGTGTCGGCCCACGCGATCACCCAGTCGTAGAGGCGGCGCACCATGCCGGGGCGCGGCGCCTGGGCCGGCGCTCCGGTGGAGACTCCTGAGTGGGACGGGGCGGGGCTGGTCACGGGGTCTCCATCGGTCGTTGGGCGGATGCGACGTGACCGTTGCGTCGGTCGCCGGCGGCGGGGCTCAGGTCGTGTACGTCGAGCTGCACCGGGCCGTCCTCGCCGCGCGCGCCGATGCGCGGCGCGTAGGCGATGCGCCACGGCCCCTTGTCGGTGCGCAGGCGCTCGAACAGGTCGATGCCGTGCACGACCCGCGCCGGCAGGATCGTGCCGTGCTGCACGACGCGCACGTGCACGTGCTGGCCGCGCATGTCGACGAACGGCGTGCCGACCAGGGTCACCTCGTCGGAGACGAAGCGCGGCCGCGGGTGGCCGTTGCCGAACGGCGCCAGCACCTCGAGCCGGCGCACGGTGGCCGGGTCGAGCTCGTCGAAGCGCGCCGTGCCGTCGACCCACAGCGGCGGCTCGGCCGGCGCCAGGGTCGTGCAGGCCTCGGCGAAGCGCTCCTTGAACGCCTCGAAGTTGTCGCGGCGCAGCTCGACGCCGGCGGCGGCGGCGTGGCCGCCGTGCGACAGCAAGAGGTCCGAGCAGCGGCCGAGCGCGTCGCGCAGGTGCACGCCGGTGTTGCAGCGCCCCGAGCCGCGGCCGACCGGGCCGTCGAAGGCGATCAGCAGCGTCGGCTTGTGCGTCGACTCGGCGATGCGCGCGGCGACGATGCCGAGCACGCCGGGGTGCCAGTGATCGGCGCCCAGCACGATGGTCGGGCCTTGCTCGCGCGCGGCCAGCTGCAGCACCTCGTCCTGCAGCAGGCGCTCGACGCGGCGGCGCTCCTCGTTGTGCTTCTCCAGCACCTTGGCCGCCACTTGCGCCTCGCTGTAGCCCGGCGCGCACAGCAGGTCGACGGCGTCGATCGCGTGGCCGACGCGGCCGGCGGCGTTGATCAGCGGCGCCAGGCGGAAGGCGATGTCGTCGACGCTGGCGCCGCGGTGCAGCAGGCCGGCGGTGTCCATCAGCGCGCGGATGCCGGGGTTCCTGCTGACCGACAGCGAGCGCAGGCCGTGGTAGACGAGGGTGCGGTTCTCGCCGCGCAGCGGCGCCACGTCGGCGACCGTGCCGAGCGCGATGTAGCCCATCGCGTCGACCAGGAAGTCGGCGAACTCGCTGCTCTGGCGCATCGTGCGCGACAGCGACTCGACCAGCGCCGCGACCAGGCAGAAGGCCACGCCGCAGCCGGCGAGGTCGCGGTCGGGGTAGCCGGCGCCGGGCAGCCGCGGGTTGAGCACGCAGAACGCGTCGGCGACGTTCTCGGTGGTGCCGTGGTGGTCGGTGACGATGACGTCGATGCCGGCCTGCTGCAGCTCGTGGATCGGGCCGACCGCGTTGGTGCCGTTGTCGACCGAGATCACCAGCGGGAAGCCGCCGTCGCGGACCGCCTGGACGCTGGCCCTCGAGAACGAGTAGCCGTCGGCGCGCGCCGGGATGTACGGCTTGTTGGTGCAGTGCAGCAGGCTGAAGAACTTGTGCAGCAGCACGGTGCCGCTGATGCCGTCGACGTCGTAGTCGCCGTGGATCAGGATCGGCTGGCCCTGACGCAGCGCGTCGCGGATGCGCGCGACGGCCTTCTCCATGCCGTGGAACGTGAACGGGTCGTGCAGGCTGCCGAGGTCGGGCCGTAGGAAGCGGCGGGCCTGGTCCGGGGTCTCGACGCCCCGCGCCAGCAGCACCCGGGCGACCAGGTCCGGCAGCCCCAGCGTCTTCGCCAGGGCTTGCTCGCGCGGGTCCGGTTGTGGGGTCTCGAGAGCAGCGCGCAGCATCGGGGGTCGGTATGGTAGCGAGCGATCCCGCGATGCCCAGAACCGACGCCGACCGTTCTTCCGTGTTGCGCAGCCTGCCGTCGGTGGACGAGTTGCTGCGGCTGCCGGGTCTCGAGGCGCATGCGCGACCGCGGTTGACGCGGGCCGGCCGCGAACTGCTCGACGAGCTCCGCGCGGCGGTGGTCGCAGGGTCGCTGGACGCCGCTGGCCTCGCCGCGCGATGCGCCGGCGCGGCGCTGGTCGGCGAGCTGCAGGCGCGCTGCGCGCGGCTCGGGCGCCGCCGCCACCAGCGGGTCGTCAATGCCACCGGCATCGTGTTGCACACCGGCCTCGGGCGGGCGCCGCTGGCGCCCGCGGCGGTCGAGGCGATCACCGACGCCGCCGGCTACGCGATCGTCGAGGTCGACCCGGTCACCGGCCTGCGCGACCAGCGCGAGGTCCGGGTCGGCGCGCTGCTGGCCGGGCTGACCGGCGCCGAGGCGGCGCTGGTGGTCAACAACAACGCGGCGGCGACGACCCTGATGCTGGCGGCCCTTTGCCAGGGCGGCGAGGTCGTCATCTCGCGCGGCGAGCTGGTCGAGATCGGCGGCGGCTTCCGCGTGCCCGACGTCATGCGCCGCGCCGGCTGCGAGATGGTCGAGGTCGGCACGACCAACAAGACCCACCTGCGCGACTACGTCGCCGCGACCACCGAGCAGACGGTGGCGTGGCTGAAGGTGCACCCGTCCAACTTCCGCGTCGAGGGCTTCGCCTCGGTGCCGTCGGTCGGCGAGCTGAAGCCGGCCGCCGACCAGCAGGGCCTGGTGGTGCTCGACGACCTCGGCTCCGGGCTGCTGTGGCGCGAGCCGATCGCCGGCCTCGCCGAAGAACCGCGCGTCGCCGACAGCGTGCGCATGGGCGCCGCGGTGACGTGCTTCTCCGGCGACAAGCTGCTCGGCGGCCCGCAGGCCGGGCTGCTGGTCGGCGACGCCGAGCGCATCGCCCGTTGTCGCGCCCACCCGCTCTATCGCGCGCTGCGCTGCGACAAGGTGACGCTGGCGGCGCTCGAGGCGACGCTCTTGTGCTACCGCGACGGCGAGCCGCTGCGCGAGATCCCGACGCTGCGCATGTTGTCGGCGACGCCGGCGGAGCTCGAGCAGCGCAGCCACGAACTGCTCCGGCTGCTCGGCGACGCGAACGCCGAGGTCGTCGCCAGCGAGTCGTTCGCCGGCTCCGGCGCCAACCCGGCGCGGCCGCTGCCGAGCTTCGCCGTGGCGCTCGCGCCGACGGGGCCCGGCGGCGGGGACGCCCTGGCCTGGCAGCTGCGCGACCTCGAGCCCGTGGCTGTGTTCGCGCGGCAGCACGACGGCAAGGTGCTGCTCGACGCGCGCACGCTGTTGCTCGAAGACCTTTCGACGGTCGCCGCCGCGGTGCGGCGCACCCGCTCGTGACCCCCGTTCGTGCGATGCAAGAACACCCTGACCAACGACTGACCCGCTACGCGTCCAGCGCCGGTTGAGCAGCGAAGCTGCCGCCGGGGAGCCTCGGGCAGGTTCTCCACAAGCTGGGACCGATCGAACATCCCGACCTGCTCGCCGGTCTCGGCGGCTTCGAGGATGCGGGGGTGTTTCGTATCGACGACGAGCGCGCGATGGTGCAGACGCTCGACTTCTTCCCGCCGATCGTCGACGACGCGCGCTGGTTCGGCCGCATCGCCGCGGCCAACGCGCTGTCCGACGTGTTCGCGATGGGCGGGCGGCCGCTGACGGCGATGAACATCGTCGGCTGGCCCAAGGCGCTCGACGTCGAGCTGCTCGGCGAGGTGCTCGCCGGCGGCCTGGAGAAGATCAACGAGGCCGGCGCGGTGCTGTGCGGTGGGCACTCGGTGGTGGACACCGAGGTCAAGTACGGCCTGTCGGTGACGGGCATGGTGCACCCGCGGCGGTTCTGGCCCAACGTCGGCGCGCGCGCGGGCGACGCGCTGCTGCTGACCAAGCCGCTCGGCATGGGCGCCGTGTCGACGGCCTTGAAGAAGGGCCTGACGTCGGACGCCGCGGCGCAGCGGGCGATGCAGGTGATGGCGACGCTGAACAAGCGCGCGGCCGAGCTGGCGATGGACTTCGACGTGCACGCGGCGACCGACGTCACCGGCTTCGGCTTCGCCGGTCACTCGCTGGAGATGGCCGAGGGCGCCGGCCTGGTGCTCGAGGTCGAGGCGGCGAAGCTGCCGCTGTTCGAGGGTGCGCTGGAGCTGGTGCGCGGCGGCGCGCTGTCGGGCGGCTGCACGCGCGGCAAGCAGTTCTACGGCCCGCGGGTGGCGATCGGCAGCGGCGTCGAGGCGGCGCTCGGCGACCTGGTGTTCGACGCCGAGACGTCGGGCGGGCTGCTGATCGCCGTGCCCGAGGCGCAGGCGGCGACGCTCGCGCAACGGCTCGCCGACGAAGGCGTGCCCGCGGCGGCGGTGGCCGGCGTGTTCCGCGCCCGCTCTGGCGACGGACCGGGCCTCGTGCTGCGTTAGCGTTCGCGCTTCTGCAGCAGCTCCCGGGCGCGGTCGTCGAGCACGGGCGGCGGCAGCTCGGCCGGGTCGCGCCGGCGCAACGTGACGATCAGCTCGGCCATCGGGCGGCCGGTCGGCGCCGGCATGCCCGCCGGCGCCGGCAGCGGTGGCTCGTCGGCGGGCAGCGGCTTGTCGTTCACGAGCAGCACCCGCAGCGTCGCCGCGAGCCAGCGTCTCGTCGCCGGGTCGTAGCGGATCTCGGCGCAGACCGAGCAGAGCTCCTGGTCGCGCGCGGCGACGGTCGCGAGCGTTTCGAGCAGCTGCTCGTGGCGCGACGACGGCACGGCGGCGGTCAGCACGGCGGCCTTGGCGGCCTTGCCGTGCCAGGTGGCGAGCACGCGCATCGCCGGGCGGCCGTCGACCTCGGCCGGTGCGGCGCTGCCGATCGTCGCGTGCGGCAGCTGCTCGAGCAGCAGGCGCGGCGTCAACGGCACCTCGGGCGCGTCGCCCTGCGGGTCCTGCCAACCGGTGTCCTCGATGCGGTCCTCTCGTCCTGGCTCGCGGATCTGGCGGACCCTGCGGGTCGCGCCGCGTGCGCCGCGCTGCAGCACCGTCCAGTCGAGCAGCGAGTGCCAGCGCTGCTCGCCGTGCGTCTCGTCGACGGTGACGCCGCCGCGGAACGCGCAGTCGAGCGGGTCCAGCGGCGCTTGCGCGTCGCGCAGGGGGCCCCAGGCCAGGCTGCCGTCGAAGGCGTGGGGCGTGCCGGCGATCTCGGCGAGCACTGCGGTCAAGGTCTTGTCGAGCGGGGCCGGCTTCGGCGGCTGCGCGGGTCGCGCAGGCACCTCCGCCGGCGCGACCTCGCCGTTCCCGGGCGGCCTCTCCTGTGCGGCGACAGGGACGAGCAACGTTGCGACGGTCAGCAGGACGCGCATGGGGGCCATCGTAGCCGGCCGGGGCAAGTGGTTGTCCGTGACGTCGGGTCACCGCAGCAGCTCCGACGACCACGCGCCGTCCACCTCGAACGGCGGCGGCTGCTGGCCGGTGAAGACCTGGATCGGTCCGACCGCGCGACCGCTCCGGGTCAGCTGTCGCGCGGCGTGTCGTCGGCCGGCGCGTCGGCCGGACCGACGTCGCTCGCCGGGGTGTCCTCGGCGGGGCGTGCGCCCGCCTCTTCCTTCAGGTCGTGCAGCAGCTGCTGGATGCGGATCGCGCCGCCGATGCCCTCGTCGAAGCGGAACTCCAGGTGCGGCACGGTGCGCGTGTGCAGCACCTTGCCCATCTCGCGCTGGCAGAAGCCGCGCGCGCGCTGCAGCACGTTCTGGCTGTCCTTGCGGGCGCGCGCTTCCTGGCCCGTCGGCGCGATCACCGACCAGTAGGCCTTGCACTGCGTGAACTCGTCGTCGAGCTCGACGCGGGTGATGGTGACCAGACCCAGCTTCGGGTCGGCGAGCTCCCGCTGCAGCACCTCGGCGAGGCGTTGCTTGATCTGTTCCTGCAGGCGGGCGAGGCGGCGTTCGTTCATTCGGCTGGTCTGCTACTCGGCGTGTCGCTGCTATTCGGCGGGCGTGATGATCTCGAGCTGATGGTCGATCAGGGTGCCGTCCCGCCACTCCTGCAGTTCGTTGAGCAGGTGGTCGAGCTGGCTGTTGACGTGGGCGTTGTCGCTGCCGGCGAACACCGCGCCGAGGGTCGCCATGGTGGCGCTGTCGAGGTCCTCGAACTCGGCGATCGAGACGTTGAAGGAGCGGCGCAGGCGGTCCTTGAGGGACTTGATCACCCCGCGCTTGTCCTTGAGCGACGTCGCATAGGGGATCTCGAGCGTGAACTGCAGGACACCGATGTAGAGCATGACCGAACGCCGTTCGCAGGGCCGTGTGCGATGCGGGGGGCGCGCGCGGCCGTCCGCGCGCGCCGGCGGGGGGATCACCCGCCGAGCGTGCGCTTGACGAGCTCGGTGTGCACGAACTCGAGCACGTCGCCTTCCTTGATGTCCTGGAAGCCGTCGAGCGTCATGCCGCACTCGAAGCCCTGCTTGACTTCCTTGACGTCCTCGTCGATGCGGCGCAGGCTCGCGAGCTTGCCGCTCCAGACGACCTTGCCTTCGCGAGCCAGGCGCACCTGCGAGCTGCGGCGGGCGACGCCGTCGAGGATGCGGCAGCCGGCGATGACGCCGAACTTGCTCGACTTGAAGGTCGCGCGAACTTCGGCGTGGCCGATGACGCTCTGCACCTCTTCCGGCGCCAGCACGCCTTCCATGGCGTCCTTGACCTGGTCGAGCAGCTCGTAGATGACGTCGTAGTAGCGGATGTCGACGCCCTGCTCGTCCGCCAGCGCGCGCACGTTGGCGTCCGCGGTGGTGTTGAAGCCGACGATGACCGCGCCCGACGTCGCCGCGAGGTCCACGTCCGCCTTGTTGATGCCGCCGAGGCCGGAGTGCACCAGGTTGACGCGCACTTCGTCGGTGGCGAGGTCGTCGAGGCACTTGCGCAGCGGTTCGAGCGAACCCATCGCGTCGGCCTTCAGGATCAGCTTGATCTCCTTGATGTCGCGCTCGGCCAGCTTGGCCGAAAGCGTCTCGAGGGTGACCGCCGAGCGCTCGGCGCGCGACATCTCGCGCATGCGGCGCTGACGCTCCTCGACGACCTCCTTGGCCTTCTTGGCGTCCTCGACCGCGTAGAGCTTGTCGCCCGGCGTCGGCAGCCGGTCGAGGCCGAACAGCGTCACCGGCGTCGACGGCCCGGCCTCGGTCAGGTTGGTGCCGTGGTCGTCGATCATCGCGCGGATGCGGGCGAACGACTCGCCGCAGACGACCTGGTCCTTGAGCCGCAGCGTACCGTCGGTGACCAGCAGCGTGACGACCACGCCCTGCTCGGCCGACTGCCGCGCTTCGACGACGACGCCCTTGCCGGCGGCGTCCGGCCGCGCGTTGAGGTCGAGGATCTCGGCCTCGAGGTGGATGCGCTCGATCAGGTCGCCGAGGCCCTGGCCGGTCTTGGAGGAGACCTCGACCACGCCGATCTCGCCGCCGAAGTCCTCGGACTGCAGCCCCTTGATCATCAACTGCTGCTTGACCTGCATCGGGTTGGCGCCCGGCAGGTCGCACTTGGTGACGGCGACGACGATCGGCACGCCGGCGGCCTTCGCGTGGCTGATCGCCTCCTCGGTCTGCGGCATGACGCCGTCGTCCGCGGCGACCACGAGCACGACCACGTCGGTCAGCTCGGCGCCGCGCGCGCGCATCGCGGTGAACGCGGCGTGGCCCGGGGTGTCGAGCACGACGATCGACAGGCCGTCGTCGCTGGTGATCTTGTAGGCGCCGATGTGCTGGGTGATGCCGCCGGCCTCGTGCTTGGTGACGTCGCTGTGGCGCAGCGCGTCCATCAGCGAGGTCTTGCCGTGGTCGACGTGACCCATGAAGGTGACGACCGGCGCCCGCTGCGCGGTCTCCTGGCCCTCGTTCGCCTCGACCAGCTGCTCGATCAGCTCGTCCATGGCCTCCTTGGCCTCGACGACGCGGATGTTGCGGTTGAGCTCCAGCGCGACGAGCTCGACCTCGTCGTTGCTGAGCATCGAGTTGATGTTCTTGCCGGGGATCTTCAGCTTGAACATGAACGCCGCGATCAGCTCGTTGACCTTGATGCCGAGCGCCTCGGAGAGCGCCTTCATCGACACCGGCTCCTGCACCTCGACGAGCTTGGTCGGATCGATCGGCGCCGCCGTGCGCGACTTGCCGCGGCCGGGGCCGCGCTGGCCGTCGCGGCCGCCGCGACCGGCGGGGCCGCGCCGCTGACCGGGCAGCGGCACCTGGCGGACCGCACCGCGTTGCTGCATCTTCTGCAGCGCCGCGCGGCGCAGGTCACGCGGCGCGGCCGGCGCCGAGCGGCGGGTCGCGTCGCGGATCGTCTCCTGGGGCAGCTCGATGCGGCCGACGACGGTCGCCTTCTTCTGCGGCACGAGCAGCTTGCGCACCGGTTCCTTGGCCGGCGCGGCCTCGTCGGTGGTGCTGGCAGCGGCGTCGCCGCCGTCCTTGTCCGCCGGCTGCGGCTCGATGGCCTCCTTGGGCGCCGGGAACGCCGCGGTCTCGGCCGTCGAACCCTGGTCGTCCTTGGCCTTGGTCGGTTGCTCCGCCGCGGCGGGCGCCGCCTTCGGCGCCTCCGGCTCGGCCTGCGTGGCCTCGGCCTTGGCGACCTGGGGCTGCGGCTCTGCGTTCGCCGGGCCCTTGCTCTGGGCCGCCTCTTCGGCGGCCGGCTCGGTGCGCTCTGCCGCCGGCTTGCCGGCGGTCTCCGCGGCGGCCTTGTCGGCGGACTCGGCCTTGCCGAGCGTAGGCTTCGGCTCGGCCTTGGCCGGAGCGCGCTCCATCGCGGTGCCGCTGCCGTCGTCGTGCATCGCCGCGGCCGGCGCGGCGTCCAGCTGCTTCGGCTCGACGGGCGTCGCGCTGCTCGGTGCCGGGGGAGGGCTGGCGGAAGGAGCCTCCGCGGTCGGCTCGGCGGCGCGGCGCGCGGCCGGGGCCGGCAGCGACTTCTTCTTCAGCAAGCGCTTCTTCGGCTCGGCGTCGGCCGAAGCCTCCTCCTCGACCTCCTCGGCGACCGCGCTCAGCGAACGCTTCTTGCGCAGGCCGCCGGTGGCCTCCTGGTCCTCGTCCGCCGGCTGGCGCTTGAGACCGGTCGTGGCCAGGCGCGCCTCGACCATCATCAGGTCGGCGTCGTCGAGCACGGTCATGTGGGTCTTGATGTTGTCGAAGCCCAGCTCGCGCAGCAGCTTCGCCAGATCGGGACCCTTCATCCCGAAATCCCTGGCCAGTTCGAAGACTCGTACCTTTTTCAAATCGCGTGTGCTCCTGACCGGCCGGCCCCTCTGGGCTGCGGACGCGGTGCGTGGGGTCGTTGCCGGGCGTTGTCGGTCGGACTGTCGGGAAAGCGGACTGTCGGGGAAAGCTGGGTGGGTGTGACCTGGTGGATCGGGGTCAGGACGCGGCGTCGCCAGTGCGCTGCTCGCCCTCGGCCGTCTCCGGCGTCGCGTCGACGGTCGGCGCTCCGTTCGCCTCTCCGCTATCGCCGTCCGCCGATTGGCCGTCCGCCGACTCGACGTCCGCGTCCTCGTAGGACGAGCCGTCGTCCAGGGTGGTTCCGTCCGGCGGGGTGCCGGCCTCGCCGTCGATCGCGGCCTCTTCGTCGGCGACCGACTGCTCGAGCTCGGCGCGGGTCATGATGTCGATGTCCCAGCCGGTCAACTTGCTGGCCAGGCGCACGTTCTGCCCCTTGCGGCCGATCGCCAGCGACTGCTGGTCCTCGCTGACGATCACCAGCGCCTTCTTGGCGTCGGGATCGAGCGTGATGTCGCCGACCTCGGCGGGCTTCAGCGCGTTGGCGATCAGCGTCATCGGCTCGTTGTTCCAGCGGATGATGTCGATGCGCTCGCCGTTCAGCTCGTCGATGATCGACTTGATGCGGTTGCCGCGCACGCCGACGCAGGCGCCGACGCAGTCGACCTTGTCGTCGGCCGAGTCGACCGCCAGCTTGGTGCGGTAGCCCGGCTCGCGCTCGATGCGGCGGATCATGATCGTGCCGTCGGCGATCTCGGGCACCTCGAGCTCGAACAGCGCGCGCACCAGGTCGCGGTTGGTGCGGCTGAGGATGACCTTGACGCGCGGGCCGACCTTCTTGACCTCGAACACCAGGGCGCGGATGCGCTCGCCGACGTTGTAGTTCTCGCTGCGCACCTTCTCGCTGCGCGGCAGGATGCCCTCGAGGTTGCGGCCGAGGTTGACGATCACGGTGTCGCCCTCGAAGCGCTGGATGGTGCCGTTGACGATCTCGCCGAGCTTCTGCTCGTATTCGTCGTAGATGCGGTCGCTCTCGGCGTTGCGGACGACGGAGATGATCGCCTGCTTGACCGACATCGCGAAGATGCGGCCCTGCTCCTCCATCGACACCTCGTAGTTGCAGACGAACTCCCCGGTGTCGCGGTCGAGCATCATCTCGACGTCGTCGACTCCGTACTTCTTCGCCAGCGCGTTGGACATGGCCGTCTCGATGCCCTGGATCAGCGCCTCCTTGTCGATCTCCTTGTCGCGGGCAATGGAGTCGATGAAGCGAAGGATGTCAGCGTGGTTGGCCATGCCAGGTGGAAGGGGCGATGCGCCTGTCGTGGAGTGAGAGGGAGTCGAGAACAGGCCTGTCGGTGCTGTCCGGTGGGACGGATCGGCGGGCGGACGTGAGGTCCCAGGGCGGACGGGAACAGGGAGAAGGGAGCTGGAAGGGAAGAAGTTGACGGTTCGAAGAAACGCTGGACCCGGACAGGCGAGAGGATCCCCGCTCCCCGACCCTTTCGAGCCGGGGTCCCGATCGGTGCGTCACCGGAAGCGGAACGGAGATCCTGCCGACTGACCGGGGTCCGGGGTCGCAGGACGCCGCACCGGACTCGGTCCGGTTGCGGCATGAGGGGGCAGATGCTATCCGCCCGCCCGCGGCGCGGTCAAGCGAAGCGCTGCAGAGCTGTTGCGAGCGGCGACTTCCTCACGGTTACCGCCGCCTGCCACGGGCTAGATTGACGCATCTCGCCATGACCGACGCCACCTCGCCCCTGCTGCTGCGTCCCTTCCGGCTCTCCGACGCCGGGATCATCGAACCGTGGCTGACCCAGGTCGGCTGGAACGTGGGGGCGCGCGGGCCGTCGGCATCCGGCCACCCGGTGTGGACCGACCGGCTGATGCGCGACCAGCGCATCCTGGCGCTCGTGGCGCTGCGCGCCGACCAGCAGGTCGGCCTGGTGCGGTTGGACTGCGGCCCGGACGGCGTCGCCGAGCTGACGATGATCGTCGCCCCGCAGTGGCGTCGCAGCGGTCAGGGGCGGCGCATGTTCGACGCGGCGCTGATGCACGCGCGTTCGGTCGGGCTGCGGCGGCTGGTCGTCTACGTCGAACTCGAGAACGAGGCGGCGCTGGCCTTCTTCGGCGAGATGGGCTTCGACGCGGCTGGCGCCATCGGTGGTCGCATCCGCATGGATCGCGTGGTGCACAACTCCGGCCGCGCCACCCCGCTCGACGTCACGGTCTGAGTCGGCGCCGCGGCGTGCGATCCCCGCGGTTCCTTCGCGCTTGAACCCGCGCGTCGCCGCTGTCTGCTTCGTCCGGCCGTTCTCCGGCCAGTGAATCATGCAGACAGTCAGCATCCAGCAGGTGCTGCGGGGCGAGGTCGCCACCGGCAGCAAGGTCGAGGTCCGCGGTTGGGCGCGCACGCGCCGCGACAGCAAGGCGGGCCTGTCGTTCGTGCAGCTCAGCGACGGCAGCTGCCAGGCGACGCTGCAGATCGTCGCGCCGAGCGCCCTGGCCAACTACCAGGACGGCGTGCTCAAGCTCAGCGCCGGCGCGTCGCTGGTGGCGCGCGGCACGCTGGTCGAGAGCCAGGGCAAGGGCCAGACCGTCGAGCTGCAGGCCGACGCGATCGACGTGCTCGGGCTGGTCGACGATCCGGAGACCTACCCGATCCAGCCGAAGGCGCACAGCCTCGAGTTCCTGCGCGAGCAGGCGCACCTGCGGCCGCGCACCAACACCTTCGGCGCGGTGGCGCGCATCCGCCACGCGGCGGCGTTCGCGATCCACGAGTTCTTCACCCGGGAGGGCTTCTTCTGGGTCAACACGCCGATCATCACCGCCAGCGACGCCGAGGGCGCGGGGCAGATGTTCCGCGTCAGCACGCTCGACGTGCAGAACCTGCCGAAGACCAAGGACGGCAAGATCGACTGGAGCCAGGACTTCTTCGGCCGCGAGGCCTACCTCACGGTGTCGGGTCAGCTCAACGTCGAGGCCTACTGCCTCGCGCTGTCGAAGGTTTACACGTTCGGCCCGACGTTCCGCGCCGAGAACAGCAACACCACGCGCCACCTCGCCGAGTTCTGGATGATCGAGCCGGAGATCGCGTTCGCCGATCTCACCGCCGACGCCGACCTCGCCGAGCGCTTCTTGAAGCACGTGTTCCGCCGCGTGCTCGAGCAGCGCCACGACGACCTCGAGTTCTGCGAGCAGCGCATCCAGAAGGGCGTCATCGAGCGCCTGCAGAAGTTCGAGCAGTCGGCGTTCGAGCGGCTCGACTACACCGCGGCGATCGAGATCCTGCAGAAGTCGGGCAAGAAGTTCGACTACGCGCCCGAGTGGGGCATGGACCTGCAGACCGAGCACGAGCGCTTCCTGTGCGAGGAGCACGTCGGCCGGCCGGTGGTGGTGATGAACTACCCGGCGGCGATCAAGGCGTTCTACATGCGCCTGAACGACGACCAGAAGACGGTCGCGGCGATGGACGTGCTGGCGCCCGGCATCGGCGAGATCATCGGCGGCAGCCAGCGTGAAGAACGCCTCGACGTGCTCGACCAGCGCATGACGGCGATGGGGCTCGATCCGGCGCACTACTGGTGGTACCGCGACCTGCGCCGCTACGGGACCGTGCCGCACGCGGGCTTCGGCCTCGGCTTCGAGCGGCTGATCGTCTACATGATGGGCCTGCAGAACATCCGCGACGCGATCCCGTACCCGCGCGTGCCGGGGCACGCGACGTTCTGACGGCGCGGCGGGCGTTGCGCTCGCTGCTGCTGCTCGGGCTGGCCGCCGTCTGGTGGCTGGCGATCGACGCCTGGCCGACGCTGCCGGCGCGCATCCCCATGCACTTCGGCCTCGGCGGTGCGCCCGACCGCTGGGCCGACACCAGCCTCTGGTCGTGGTTCTTGTTCCCGGCGATGGCGACGGTGTTCGCCTTCGCGCTCGGTCACGCGCTGCCGGCGTGGATGCGGCGGCTGGCCGCCGCCAACTCGAAGCTGCTCAACGTACCGGACGCGGCGCGCTTCCGCGCCCTGCCGACCGCGCAGCGGGTGTCGGTGGTGCAGCGCGCGGCTTTGCCGCTGGCGGTGATGGGGCTCGAGGTCGAGGCGCTGTTCGCCTGGCTCGTGTTCGGCACGGCGCGGGTCGCGCGCGACGAATGGCGGGCCCTGCCGGTGTGGCCGGTGCTGGTCTGCGTCGGCGCGATCCTCGTCTCGGCGGTGCACATGGCGCTGGCGACGAAGGCCGCGGTGCGCAGCGCGCGTGAAGGATGCGGCGTCGTCGGCCCGGAGCGTCGGGGCGATTGACAGGCGCGCGCCGCCGCGCTCGGCTCCCGGCCATGAGTCACCGCTTCCGCCTGTCCACCCTCGTCTCGTCGTTGTTCGTGCTGGCCGCCTTGCCGGCGCAGGAGCTGCAGCCCGGCGCCGAGGCGCCCGCGTTCTCGCTGTCGCAGATGGTGCGCGGCGAGCCGCTGAAGGAGCTGCCGAAGGGCGCCGTCACACTGGTCGAATTCTGGGGCGACCAGCCGGGGATGGGCTTCGACCGCGCACGCGAGTTCGGCCGCCTGAAGAAGGCGCACGGCGACAAGCTGCACCTGGTGGGCGTGGTAGGGCCGTCGGACGACGAATACGACTTCGAGGCCGTCGCCGACTACTACGCGGAGCACGGTGAGCACCTGCGCTTCACGATCGGCTTCGACGCCGACGGCAAGTTGCACGAGGCCTGGGCCAAGGCCGCGGGCAACGAGCCGCCGGCGCTGTTCCTGGTCGACGAGAAGGGCCGCGTGGCGTGGATCGGCGGCCTCGGCTTCTTGCCGCTGGTGCTGCCCAAGGTGATGGCCGGCGACTGCGACCCGGCGGCGCTCGCCGAGGACACCGGCGCGGCGCAGAAGCAGATGGTCCGGCTGGTGATGACCGCCAGCCTGAAGCCGTCGGGCGCGATGGCCGAGATGGACAAGATGATCAAGCAGTGGCCGCTGCTCGAGACGATGGCGGTGACCACGGCCTGGTCTTCGCTGCTCGACAGCGACGAGCCGAAGCTGGCGATCCCGCTGGAGAAGCGCGTCTGCGACGTCGCCACCAAGGACGAGGACGCCAACACGCTCAACTGGCTGGCGTGGCAGATCGTCGATCCCGACATCGAGCGCGCCGAGCGCGACCTCGTCACTGCCGAGCGCGCCGCCAAACAGGCCGTCGCGCTTACCGAGGAGAAGGACCCGTCGCTGCTCGACACGCTGGCGCGCGTCTACTTCTGGACCAAGGACTACAAGCAGGCCGTCGCCTGGCAGAAGAAGGCCATCGCCGCGCTCGGGGACGAGGACGAAGGCCGCGACGGGCTCGAGGCGACGCTGGCAGAGTACGAGCGGCTCGTCGGCGAGGCCGGCAAGTAGCGTCTACGGCCCGAGGCCGCCGGGCAGGTCCGGCTCGTCCATCTCCGGGTGGGTGAGGATGCGCTTGTAGCAGTAGACGACGAGGCCGGTGACGGCGCCGATCGACAGGATCATCATGATCCAGCCGCCGGTCGAAAGCGTCTCGGCGTGGCGTTCCGCCGCTTGGTGCAGGGTGGCGAACATGGGTGGCTCCTGGTGTTCCTGGTCGTCGAGATTGCTGTCGTCGAGCTTGCTAGTCGTCGAGGGGGTCGCGGCCGTCGAGGTCGAGGCCTTCGGCGCGCCAGCGCTTCTGGCCGATCACGGTCAGCGCGGTGATGCCGCCGAGGGTCGCGAGGATCAGCAACCACGTCAGGCGGGCGTCGCCGGCGGACTCGCCGTCGCCGAACAGCGTGGCGAGGTAGTCCGGCACGTTGTTGATGCAGAAGCCGACGACGACGATGCCGAGGAACAGCGGCGACACGTACTTCATGACGAAGGCGAACACCTTCGGGATGCGCATGTTGGCGCCGCGGTGCGCCTCCTCGATGCCCTTGTCGACGCCGAAGATCCAGCCGAAGGCGACGATCTGCACGCCGGCGACGACGAGGATGAAGAACGTCCCGACCCAGAAGTCGATCGTGTCGAGCGCGATCAGGTTCTTCGAGTACCACAGCACGAAGAAGTTCCCGATCAGCCCCCAGGCAGTGACGATCAGCGTCGACTTCGTGCGATCGCAGCCGAGGCTCTCCTCGATGAACGCCTTGGTCGGCTGCAGCATCGACAGCGAGCTGGTGATCGCGGCCAGGAACAGGATCAGGAAGAACGCGCCGCCGAAGAAGTTGCCGCCCGGCATCTGCGCGAACACCATCGGCAGCGTCTTGAAGCCGAGGCTCATCGTGCCGCCGGTGCCCTGCTGGGTGACGGCGACGCCGACGAACACGATCGACGCGGTGACGGTGATCAGGCCGCCGAGCGCGACCTCGAAGAACTCGTTGGTCGCCGACGCGGTCAGGCCCGAGAGCACGACGTCGTCCTTCTTCTTCATGTAGGACGAGTAGTTGATGATGACGCCGAAGCCGACCGACAGGCTGAAGAAGATCTGCCCGGCCGCCGCCAGCCACGTCTTGAAGTTGCCGAGCGCCTCGAGCTGCGGGTTCCACAGGTAGCCGAGGCCGTGCAGCACGCTCTGCTCGGGCTTCGCCGGGTCGGGCGTGCCGAGCGTCAGCACGCGGACGAGGATGACGATGCCGAGCACTGCCATGATCGGCATCGCTGCCTTGCAGACCGCCTCGATGCCCTTCGACAGGCCGCGGAAGACGAAGAAGATGTTCAGCGCCGCGACGAGGAAGAACGTCCAGACGATCTTGTGCACGCCGCCGCCGCTGCCGTCGGGGAGCGTCGGCTGCGAGAACAGGATGCCGTTGTCCTTCGCGCCGGTGACCGTCTCGAAGAACGCGTGGGTGACCTTGACCTGCTCCTCGATCGGCGCCGTCGGGTCGATGCCGATGCCGTTGGTGAACGGATTGAAGTACTCGATGACGTAGTAGAGGCACCACGTCTCGACGAGCACGTACCAGAAGTAGACGCCGAGCGGGATCAGCACGCCGAGCCCGCCGAGGTAGCGGCCGACGCCGCCCTTGCTCCACACGCCGAGGATCGCCGGCGCCGAGTGGAAGCCCTTCTGCCCGCCGTAGCGGCCCATCGTCCACTCCGCCCAGCCGATCGGGATGCCGAGCAGCAGCAGCGCCAGGAAGTAGGGGATCATGAAGGCCCCGCCGCCGTTCTCGGCCGCGTTGCCCGGGAAGCGCAGGAAGTTGCCGAGGCCGACCGCGGAGCCGGACACCGCGAGGATGACACCGAGGCGCGAGCCCCACTGTTGCTTGGGTTGGTTCGTCATCTGCAAACGAGTTCCGCGAGAGAGCGCGCGGGAGGCGGGGGTGCGGACTGTCCCAGCGGTCCGGCCGTGATGCAACCGCCCGGGCGCAAAAGGGCTGTCGCGAGAACGCACGCCGCCGGCGGTCGCGTCAGCGGTCCGTCAGCGCCGCGCGCAGCCGCTCGGCGGTGCGGGTCGCCGGCACCGAGTTGATGTACATGTCGCCGCCGAGCTCGAGCCCGGCGAGCTGACCGGTGCGCGGCTGCAGCTCGAAGTGCCAGTGGAACGTCTCCGCGCCGCGCAGCGTCGCCGGCACCTGGTGCAGCCAGAAGTTGCACGGCGGCTGGTCGAGCGCGGTGCCGATCGCGCCGAACCACCGGGCCAGCGCGGCGCCGAGCGCGTCCGGCTCGGCGGCGAGGAAGTCTGAGTCGCAGCGGGTCGGCAGCAGCCACGTCTCGTTGGGCAGCTTCGGCGGCTCCGGCGCGACGATCGCGAAGCCGGCGTCTCGCCACACCAGTCGCTGCTCGTCCTCGGCGGTGTGCAGCGTCGCGCACCACAGGCAGCGGCCGGCGCGGCGCTGCATCTCGCGCTCCAGCTCGACGCGCGGCGGCAACGCGTCGAGGCCGAGCACCTGGCTGTGGTTGTGCGCGATCGACGCGCCGGCGAAGGCGCCGACGTTCTTGAACAGGAACGCGCAGGCGACGCCTGGCCGCGCCTCCATCGCCCGCACGCGCCGTTGCCACAGCGCGACGCAGCGCGCCCAGGTCGCGGCGTCGAGCTCGCTCGGGTGCTCCTTGTGTTCGGCGCCCTCGGCGATCACCTCGTGGTGCAGGTTGGCCGGGTAGAGGTTGGGGAAGGCGCGCGCGATCCAGCCGGGCACGTCGTCCTGCACGTCGTCGTCGCGCTCGGTGTCGACCGCCGGCGGCGTCGCCGCCTCGTTGCCGCTGCAGAACGGGCACGCTGCGTCGACCTTGCGTTGGCCGGTGTGCATCGGCCGCTTCTGCCGCAGCGGCGCCATCAGGATCGGTCGGCCGGTGGTCGGGTCGACGACGGTGCGCGGCTGTTCGCGGGGATCGGGGTTCATCCGGGCTGCTTCGGAGTTCGGGCCGGCTCAGAGGTCGCGGTGCGTGTTGCGCGCCACATGGTGCGCGGCCCGCAGCGCCGCGTCGAGGCTCTTCCCGGACGGACCGTCGTCGTAGGTGCGCATCCAGGCGCGCAGCGTGACCGCGGTGCCGGGCGCGTAGACGAACCAGCGTTCGCCGGCCGCGCCGAAGCGCTCGCCGAGCGCCGGCGGCACGAGCTCGAGCCGGTGCACGACGAAGTCGTCGGTCGTCGCCGGGAAGGTGACGCGGCCGTCCTCGCCGACCACGAACGACGCCTCGACGTCCTGCTCGATGAAGCCCGGGTAGGACTTCGGCGGCAGGTTCGAGCACGCCGCTGCCAGCAGCGTGAGGCCCAGCGACAGCGAACGCACGTCCGGTAGCATGCTGCGCATGATCGGCGGGCTGGCGGTGCGAGGCAATCTGCTGTGTGTGACCTGGTCCGCGGCCCGCGGCCACGTCTTCCTCTACGACCTCGAGGCGAAGCAGCGGGTCTCGTCCTGGACGACGCCGGTCGGGCCGGCCGGCTTCTCCGATGCGGCGGGGGTCGCGCTCGACGAGCACTTCCGGCTGTTCGTCGCCGACCCGCACAACGACTGCGTGCGCCGCTTCAACGCCTTCGGTCAGCACCTCGGCGATCTCGGCGAGCCGCCGCCCGGCGCCGGCGACCGCGGTCGCGACCGGGTCGGGGTGCTCGACCGGCCGCACGGCGTCGCGGTGTTCGGCGATCGCCTCTACGTGGCGCTCGGCGACCGCCCGCGGCAGCGCGGCGTGCAGTGCTTCGCCACCGACGGCCGCGTGCTGCGGCCGCTGGCCGCGCAGGGCGACGCGCACCTGCGCTTCGGCGCGCCGCGCGGCATCTGCGCCGACGCGCGCGGCGTGGTCGTCGCCGACACGCTGCGCGGGGCGCTGCAGGTGTTCCGGCCCGACGGCTCGTTCGTGCGCGAGCACGTCGGTTGTGGTCGGCCGGTGGCGGTCGCGCGCGCTGCCGACGGCGCCATCTGGTACGTCGACCGCGACGCCGAACCCGGCGTGCGCTGCCTCGGCGTCGACGGCGTGCGGCGCGCGGTGGGCGAGCTGGGTGGGCGCTGCCGCGAGCCGCTGGCGGTGGCGCTCGACGCGCTCGATCGCGTCCATCTGCTCGATCTCGACGGCGAACGGGTGCTGCGCGCCGACGCGCGCGGCGACGCCGTCGAGGTGCTGGTCGATCTCGTCGAACACGACCTCGACGCGCCGAACCACTCGCCCTGAAGGCAAACTCCACGCAACTGTGGAGCGGTGTGGAAGATCGTCGACTGCACGCTTGCGTCGATGGCATCGGAGCGTCACACTGCGGCGGCCAGGAGCGGTGCAGGTCGGTCAGCCAACCGCGCTCGAGCAGCTTGTGGACAACTCGTGGACAAGGTTCCACGGGGACGTGCAAGCGAGGCGACGAGATCAGGTTGGGATCTGCAGCGGAGCCGGGCGCCAGTCTCGTTCCCACGTCTGTTTCGTTTCCCGCCGGAGGGCCCTCCTCCGGTCTGGAGGGGGTCCTTGGATCGAATTCGCATTCGGGGTGGTCGCGGTCTCCGCGGCACCGTCCGTGTCTCCGGCAGCAAGAACGGCGCGCTGCCGATCCTCGCCGCGTCGCTGCTCGTCGACGGGCCGATCCTGCTGCGCAACATGCCGCGGCTGAAGGACGTCGAGAACCTGCTGCGCATCCTCGAGAAGCTCGGCGTCGTGCACCAGTGGCGCGACGACGGTTCGCTCGAGCTCGAGGCCAAGGACAAGACGGTCTACGTCGCGCCCTACGACCTGGTCCGCACGATGCGCGCCAGCTTCGTCGTGCTCGGCCCGCTGTGGGCGCGCCGCGGCGTCGCGCGCGTCAGCTATCCCGGCGGCTGCGTGTTCGGCCACCGCCCGGTGGACCTGCACCTGAAGGGGTTGCGCGACGTCGGCGGCACCGTCGAGCACGCCGACGGCTACGTGACCCTCAGCGGCCGCGTCAAGGGCGGCGTGGTGTTCCTCGGCGGCAACATGGGCTCGACCGTGCTCGGCACCGCCAACGTGCTGATGGCGGCGACGCTCGGGATCGGCACGACCTACCTCGAGTGCGCGGCGATGGAGCCGGAGATCGAGGACCTCTGCCACTTCCTCAACGCCTGCGGCGCCAAGATCTCGGGCATCGGCGGCCACCTGCTGACCATCGAAGGCGTCGAGACGCTGCACGGCTGCGAGTGGACGATGATCCCGGACCGCATCGAGGCCGGCACGTTTCTGTGCGGCGCCGTGATGCTGAACAGCGACGTCACGGTGCAGGACTGCAACCCGATGCACATGCTGTCGGTGATCGACCGGCTCAAGGCGGCGGGCGCATCGCTCGAGCTGGGAACCGACTCGATCCGCGTCGTGCCGACCGCTTCCGGTCAGCTCAAGGCGGTGGACGTCACGACGATGGCCTACCCGGGCTTCCCGACCGACCTGCAGGCGCAGTTCATGGCTTTGATGACGCGCGCCCAGGGCGTGTCGGTCATCACCGAGAAGATCTACCCCGAGCGCTTCATCCACGCCGCGGAGCTGCAGCGCCTCGGCGCGCGCATCCGCCGCGAGGGGCCGAGCGCGATCATCGAAGGCACCGAGGAGCTGCGCGGCGCG
The DNA here is from genome assembly GCA_020638735.1 of Planctomycetota bacterium. Taxonomy (GTDB): domain Bacteria; phylum Planctomycetota; class UBA1135; order UBA1135; family UBA2386. The sequence continues at coordinate 173,953 of JACKHZ010000011.1, forward strand.
CCGGTGATGGCCAGCGACCTGCGCGCGTCGGCCAGCCTCGTGCTCGCCGGCCTGGTCGCGCGCGGCGCCACCGACGTGCGCCGCGTCTACCACATCGACCGCGGCTACGAGCGCATCGAGAACAAGCTCCAGGGCATCGGCGCCGACATCGAGCGGGTATCCGAGGGATGAGTGGGGTGCGCGCCGGAGACGCCGCGATACGGCGTCAGGCGGCGCGTCGCGAATGCTCAACGTGGCCAAGGCCACTGCTTCGCTCGGCTTGCCTTCCTTGTCTCGCGACGCCTGCGGCGCGCTGCGAACCAGAGAGCAGCAGCAGCAGCAGTCGGCTGGCTCAGCGGCCGAGTGACTGGCGGAGCGCGGCGATTACGTCGCCGACGTCGGCGTCGCTGAGTTTGGGCGAGAGCGGCAGCGACAGCGTGCGGTCGCCGAGGAACTTGGCGTTGGGGTAGTCGGCCGAGCTCCAGCCGAAGCGGCGCTGGTAGACGCTGAGGTCGGGGATCGCCCGGTAATGCACGCCGGTGCCGATGTTGCGCTTGTGCATCGCCACCAGCACGTCGTCGCGCGAGACGCCGGCGACGTCGCGATCGACCAGCACCGTGAACAGGTGCAGCGCGTGGCGTTCGTCCGGCGCGAACGGCGCGGGCAGCGTCACCGGCAGGTCGGCGAAGGCTTCGAGGTAGCGGTTCCAGATGGCGAGGCGGCGCTGCCACCACGTCTCCACGCGCGCGATCTGGTGCATGCCGATCGCCGCCTGCAGGTCCATCATGTTGTACTTGAAGCCGATCTCGACGACGTCGTAGTGGCGGTAGCCGTCGTCGCTGAAGCGCTTCCACGCGTCGGCGGACATGCCGTGCAGGCCCATCTGCTTGGCGCGTTGCGCCAGCGCCGCGTCGCGGGTCAGGATCATGCCGCCCTCGCCGGTGACGAGGTTCTTGGTCGAGTAGAACGACAGCACGCCGAGGTCGCCGATCGCGCCGGCCTTCTGGCCGCGATACTCCGTCTCGATGGCGTGCGCGCAGTCCTCGATGACCTTGAGGCCGTGCTCCCTGGCGATCGCCATCAGCGCGTCCATGTCGCACGGCCGGCCGGCGAAGTGCACCGGCAGGATGGCGCGGGTGCGCGGGGTGATCGCCCGGCGCACCGCCTCGGGGTCGAGGTTCATCGTCGCGCGGTCGACGTCGGCGAGCACCGGCGTGGCGCCGGCGTGCACGATCGCGTTGACGGTGGCGCAGAACGTCATCGGCGTCGTGATCACCTCGTCGCCGGGCTCGAGGCCCAGCACCACGCAGGCGAGGTGCAGGCCGGCGGTGCACGAGTTGAGGCCGACGGCGTGCGGCACGCCCTTGTAGGCGGCGACGCGGCGCTCGAACTCGGCGGCCTTCGGGCCGGTGCCGAGCCAGGCGCTCTGCATCGACGCGGCCACCTCGTCGATCTCGGGTTGTTCGATCAGGGGTTGGCCGAAGACGAGGTAGCTGTCGCGCATCGTTGGGGGCCGCGGAGCCGCGGAGGGACGGCCGTCATATCGGAACGGCGACGGTCCCGGGTACCGCTTTCGTCGCGGATCCTCGCCCGCGGTAGGCCGCCTGCAGCGCTGAGCCGAAGGTCGACGGCGCGAACCGCGCCGCGAGTCGCTGGCGCCATGGCTGCGTCGGATCGTCGCGCCAGCGCACCCGCGCCGCCAGCACCGCCGTCCGCAGCGCGGGCAGGTCGTGCGGGTCGACGTAGGTCGCGTGCTCGCCGAACACCTGCTCGGCGTCGAGACCGCGCGCCAGCACGAGCTCGCAGCCGGCGATCGCCGCCAGCAGCGGCACCGCGAACGAGCGTGCCTCGCACGGTGTCCACACCAGCACCGCGCTCCGGCGCAGCGCCGCCAGCTCGTCCGCCGGCCCGCTGGCGGGCGGCGCCAGGGTGAGCACGTCGCCGAGCGCCGCCTGCAGGTACCAGTCGCCGAACGGGTGCGCCATGTGACCGATCATCGTCAGCGGCACGTCGCAGCCGCGCAGCGCCATCGCCACCGCGTGGTGATTGCCCGGCAGGTCGCGCGGGCCGAGCAGCAGCACGCCGCCGAACGGCGTGGTGGGGGCCGTCGGGGCGCAGTCGTCCCGCACGGGTGACACCTCCAGGCCCTCGTCCAGCGCGCGGCTGGTGCGGTGCGCGTGGCTCCGCGCCAGTCCGTCGCAGTCGCCCGGCACATGGCTGAGCAGCTCGTCGACGAAGGCCACGCAGCGCCGTTCCAGCTCGGCGCGCCACGCGACCTCGGGGTTCGGCGGCGCGGTGTCGGCGCGGAGCGGCGCGGCGCAGAGTCGGCGGTAGCCTTCTTCGACGACCGTCGGCTCGCGGAAGTAGAACGCCCCGACGTCGCGACCGACGCGATCGGCGGCCGCTGCATCGCCGGCGAGCGGCGTCATGACGATGCGGCAGTGCGGCGCGGTGGCGCGCACGTACTGCAGCCGCGGCAGCAGCGTGGTCGGTTCGCGCAGGCCGATGACGTGCACGACCTCGGCGCCGTCGAGCACCGGCTGCAGGCGGCGGTCGACCCGGTGGTCGACGCCGACCGCGTCGAGCGCGGCCGCGACCTGACGCAGCATGCGCTCGCAGGTGTCGTCGTGCTGCATCGGCGGCAGCAGCACGACCTGCGCCGGCGTCGCCGGTGCGGGCGGGCGCGGCAGGGCGATCGTGCCGTGCGCCAGCGCCCGCGCCTTCTGCTGCAGCGCCTGGTCCTGCGGCGCGAGGCGCAGCGCCCAGCGGGCGGTGCGGGCGGCGCTCTGCACGTCGCCGTCGAGGTTGCGGAACAGCGCGACCTCCATCAGCGCCCGCGGGAAGTGTGGCGCGAGGTCCATCAACGCCATCACCAGGCCCTGGTTCTGCCCGTGCCCCTGCGCCGTGGCGTGCTCGCAGACGTCCGTCTGGTGCCGGAGCCACAGCGCCGCGGCGGTGTCGAGGCCGCGCCCGAGGCTGCGCGCGACGGCCACCTCGCGCAGCGCGGCCAGCTCCTGCGGGCTGCGGGGGACCGGCTGCGGCGCGCCGGCGTCGATCGGCGGCAGCCGCCGTCGCAGCGCCGAAGTGTCGCCGTCCGGCGGCAACAGCCGGCCGTCGATCGACACGTCGATCGCGCGGTCGAGCGCGGCCCAGTGGTCGCCGCCCCACCTGGCGTCCGACTTGAGCTGGTTGCCTTCGAAGTTGCCGTACGCCGCGGGCGTCGCCATTCGGCCGGCGTTGAGCTGGTGGCGCACTACGACGCCGCCGTCGTAGAGCGCTTCGTAGCCGGCGACGGCGCAGGCGATGTGGTGGTCCCACTCGTCGAACTGGCTCGGCGAGAAGCGCACGTCGAGCAGCCCGACGCGGTCGAACACCGAGCGCCGGTAGACGTTGCAGCAGCCGCGGATGGTCACCACCCGCGCCAGCCCTTCGACCCTCGCGCCGTCGCGCGGGCCGATGCCGGCGAGGGGCTCGGGCCACATGCGCAGCGGACCGTTCTGCAGCGTCGCGTCCGGGTTGTCGTGCGCGATGCGCGGCCCGACCATGCCGGCGAACGGGCGCTGATGGAAGCGCGGCACCAGCCGCTCCAGCCATTCGGGTGGCACGAAGGCGTCGTCGTCGAGGCGGGCCACGATCGGCGCCGTGCCCTGCACGATCACCGCGTTGAGGGCCTGCGCGACGCCGATGTTCTGCGGCAGCGCCTCGACGTGGATCGCGAACGGGAAACCGACGGCGCGCTCGCGCAGGTAGCGCACGGTGTCGTCGCGGCTGCCGTTGTCGGCGATCCACACCTTGACGTCGGGCCAGCGCGTCTGTGCCAGCTGGTCGAGGAAGCGCGGCAGGATCGCCATGCTGTTCCAGGTGACGAGGCACACGTCCACCGCCGGCTGCGACGGTAGCTGCTCGGTCAGGCCGTCGCCGATGCGCCAGCAGATCCGGGTGTGGCCGTAGCGGCGGCGCACCTCGTGCAGGTCGGGGGCCGACGGGTCGAAGCCCCACTTGCGGCGGAAGTAGTCGCGGTGGGCTGTGACCAGCAGCTCGCGCTGCTCGCGCTGCTCGCGCAGCGGCTGGCAGCCGCCGAGGATCGGATGGGTGAAGCGCGTGTGGCGCGGCGCGTAGTGCACCCCGCGCACCGCCGGTTCGACCATCACGGCGAAGCCGGCGTGGCGGGCGCGCAGGCAGAGGTCGTCGTCGTCGCCGAACACCGGGTCGAAGTTGGTGTCGAGCAGTCCGACGCGATCGAGCACCGCGCGGCGGATCCAGCACAGCTCGCCGCCGACCCCGTCGACCTCGCGCGCCGCCGGCGGGTCGTCGCGGTCGGCCTCCATCCAGCGCTGGTCGCTCCACTCCGGCACGATGCCGAGGCCGTTGATCAGGTCGCGGCCGCACGTCTGGATGCGGCCGCCGGCGAGCACGATCTTGGCGCCGACGATGCCGCAGTCGCGGCGCAGGGCGAAGACGTCGTGCAGCCGCCGCAGCCAGTCGGGCGCGTCGGGCACCACGTCGCCGTGCAGCCGGACGACGTCGCGCGCGCCGGCCTGGGCGAAGGCGAGGTTGAGCGCGGAGGCGCGGCCGGCCCTGGGCGCTCGCAGCAGCTGCAACCGCGGGGCGCGCGGGCTCGCGGCGCGGCGTTGCAGCGCTTCGGCGGTGCCGTCGGTCGAGCCGCAGTCGACGGCGACGACCTCCAGGTCCGGCCAGTCGGTGGCGTCGAGCGCGTCGAGCAGCGCGCCGATCGTCGGCGCGTGGTTCATCGTCGCGAACACGACGGTGACGGCGGGCAGGTCGGCGTTCATGCCGACGGCACCTCTACGGGCGGCTGCGGCGCCGCGGCGGCGCGCCTCTGCGGCGCGTTGGCCGGGATCGGTCGCGGCGCGAACAGGTCGGTCCAGTGGCGCATCGCGATCGCGACGCGCGACGACCAGACGTCGTCGGTGTCGGCGCTGGAGACGGCGTTGGCGGCGATCGCCTGCGCGAGTTCGCGGTAGCAGTCGGCGACCGTGTCGCCGCGCAGCACGGTCTGGTCGACGACCTGCCACAGCGTCTCGTTGCGCTCCATGCCGGGCGCCTCCTTGCGCAGGTTGGCCCACACGTTCGACGCGCGGGCGTGGTGCACGGTGGGGCTGCCGCTGTTGACCGCCCAGCCGAAGTGGTCGCAGATGCGCTTCGTGAACAGGCCGCTCCAGATGTCGCCGAAGCGATCGACGCCGTGCGCCTTGCCCATCAGCAGGAAGTACAGCGCCGGCGTCAGCTCGGGCCGCCACGCCAGGTTCATGCCGCACATCGGGAAGTAGCTGCCGCGCGGGATGGTCTGGTCGGGGAACGTGCACGCGGTCGGCGCGCGCGCCTGGCCGAGCTGGGTCACCGCGTCGTAGTCGATGACGTTGGTCCACAGGCCGTGGTTGAGCACGCAGCGGGCGCGCCGTTCGCGGCTGTGGTAGGGCACGCCGCGCGGGATCGTGCCGCCGGTGGTGGAGACCCACGCGTCGTGGTTGCCGCCCTGCTCGAGCCGGTCCCAGTGCGCCTGCAGGAAGCCGCGCGGCTCGCCGCCCTGCGGCATGCAGTCGTCGTCGAGGGTCAGGATCATGTCGGGCCGGCGCTGCCAGGCGAGCCAGTAGCCGAAGCTGCGCACGCAGTCGGTGCGCCGCGGCACGATCCACGCGCGCTCACCGAGCCGTTCGTCGATGTCCCGCCAGGAGACGTGCGTGACGTCGGCGCCGCTGTCGATGGTGAAGGTGCGCTCCGGGTTGTCCTCGACCAGGATCAGCTCGACGCCGCGGAGCTCTGGCTCCCACGCGTGCAAGAACTCACGGATGCAGTGTTCGCGGATCGTCGGGACGACGACCACGGTTCTGGGCTTGGCCATGGCTCCTCTCCTCGGCCCTTGGCATCGGCCGTTCGGCCGCGCCGGCTGGAGTCGGCGTGGCGGTCAGCGGTCGCCTTCGCGGTCGAGCAGCCACCGCCACACCGGCATTGGCGTGACCCGCTTCGGCAGTGCCGTCCCGGCGGGCAACGGCTCGCCGAGCAGGAGCCATTGCCGCGCATCGCGATACGTCACCGCGGCTTCGTCGAGGCTGCGCAGCTCGCGGTCCAGCGTCGTCGGGTCGAAGGCCCGTGCGGCGACCTGCACGAGGTGGCGCTCGCCGTCGCGGGTGGTCGCCAGGAAATCGACTTCGTGACCGCTGGTGGTCCGCACATACGCCAGCTCGCAGCCGCGGCGCAGCAGCTCACAGGCGACCACGTTCTCGAGATCGTGGCCGAGATCCTGTGCCGATCGCACGCGAAAGGCAGCAGCGAGCCCGTGATCGACGGCGTAGAGCTTGCGCAGATTGACCTGGCGCTGTCGTTCGGAGCGCGCCGCGATCGGCACCGTGAACAGCAGGAACGCGTCTTCGAGGTGCCCTAGCCACTCGAGCAAGGCTTGCTTCGCCACGGCGATGCCCCGTGAGCGGAAGTCGGCGTGCAGCTTGGTGATGCTCAGCATGCTGGCCGGCTGACGCAGCAGCTGACGGACGAAGGCGCGCAAGGCGACGAGGTTGTTCACGCCGTGGCGCTCGGCGACGTCGCGGAACACGACGGCCTCTGCATAACCCTGCAGCAACTCGACCCGCCGCGGCAGCAGGTCCTTGTTGCTGAGCTCGGGGAAGCCACCGATGCGCAGGTAGTCGTCGAAGCACGCCGTCCAGCCGGAGGTGTCGCGGGCGCTCGGCAAGGGCATGACTTCCGGCGACAGCCCTGCGGCACGACCGAACTCGCGGAAGCTGAACGGCGTGACCAGGGCCTCGACGGCTCGGCCGCGCATCGACGACGCAACCTCACGGCTCAGCATCTTCGCCGACGAGCCGCTGATCAGGATCTCCACCTCTTCGCTGTCCAGCACGCGCCGCACGAACCGCTCCCAGCCAGGCACCAGTTGGATCTCGTCGAAGCAGAACGTGACGCGGTGCTCGTGCCGGAGGGATGGGTGGGCGCGATAGAACTCCTCCAGGATGACGCCCAGGTTCTTGGCGTCGAGGCCGACGAGTCGCTCGTCTTCGAAGTTGAAGTAGACGAGTCGTTCGCGGGCGACACCTTCCTGCGCACGTGCGGCCAGGCACTGCTTCAAGAAGGTCGTCTTGCCGGCGCGTCGCATGCCGATCACGGCGTGCACCTTGCCCGGGATCCTCGCCGTGTCGAGTTCGCGCGGGGTCAGGTCGGCAAGGGTGCTGCGGTTGCCGTCGCCCAGTTTCTGGCGGATCGCCTCCAGGATCTGGTCGTTCATGGTGACCGGTTTATCGGAAAAGCGGTCGTCGTAGACAGCCGCTTTGCGCGAAATCCGGTCGCCGCAGGCGACCGGTTGCTCAGGCCGAACGCTGCGAGCGGCTGCCCCAGAGCGCCACCGCCAGCGCCAGCAGCCACGACAGCACCCGATCGCCGAAGCCCGGCGCCAGGACCTGCACGTAACTGCCTGCGATCGCCGCGCCACCGCCGACCGCCATCGAGGCGAAGGCGAGCCCGGGCTGCACCGGCCCGCGCCACAGCCGGACCAGCAGCAGCGGCCCGAACGCCGAGCCGAGCGCGGCCCACGCGAACAGCACGTTGTCGAACACGTTCTTCGGCAGCGACAGCGCCGCGACCAGCGCGCCGGCGCCGATCACCAGCACCGTGCCGCGCGCGATCGCCAGCATGTGCCGCGGGAAGCGCCGGGCCAGGCCGAGGTCGTGGGTGACGGTGCTGGCGCAGACCAGCAGCTGGCTGTCGACGGTCGACATGATCGCCGCCAGCACGCTGGCGATGACGACGCCGTCGACCAGCGTCGGCAACAGGCGGGCGCTCGCCTCGTAGACCGCCTGTTCGTGCTGGCCGTCGCCGAGCGGCCACTGCGCGCGCACCGCCCAGCCGACCACCAGCATGCCGCCGTAGAGCAGCACCGCCCAGCTGAGGCCGACCGTGCGGGCGACGGTCATCGACGCGTCCTTGGCCATGCCCATGAACTTGTTGACCGCGTGCGGCTGGCCCGGGTAGCCGAGGCCGATGCCGATCAGGCCGATGGCGAACGCCGCCGCCGCCGCGCCGTCGCGGCCACCGGCGGCGCTGTGGAAGGTCGCGTCGTCGACCGCGGCGATCTGCGCCCAGAGTTCGCCCGGGCCGCCCGAGGCGACCACCGCGGCGATCGGCAGCAGCACCGCGACGCCGACCATCAGCAGGCCCTGCACCGTGTCGGTGACGCTGGCGGCGAGGTAACCGCCGAGCAGCGTGTAGGCGACGGTGACGGCGGCGCCGATGGCGATGCCGAGCGCCGGGTCGGTCTCGAACGCGTGCGCGAACGCACCACCGGCGGCCTGCATCTGCGAGGCGACGTAGGTCAACAGCGAAGCCAGCGTGAAGAACGACGCCAGCAGCACGATCGGCCGGCGCCCGGCCGTGCCAGGTGGGCCGGCGAGGTAGTCGGTCAACGTGATCGCGCTGCCGGTGTCGTCGCGCAGCCTCGGCGCGACGACGAACCAGTTGAGCAGGAAGCCCCCGACGCAGCCGGGGATCAGCCACAGCGCCGCCATGCCGTAGCGGTAGGCGAAGCCGCTGGTGCCGACGATGCTCCACGCCGACGACGAGCTGGCGTTGGCCGCGAGCGCCGCGACCCACGGGCCGAGCGTGCGCCCGCCGAGGTAGAAGCCGTCGGCGTCGCGGGTCTGCCTCTGCGCGCGCCAGCCGACCGCCAGCAGGGCGACCAGGAAGCTGGACAACGCGACGAGGATCGCCGTGGAGCGTTCCATCGCCGGAGACTACCATCGCGCGCCCCGCAGCCAATGTGCGGCGTCGACGAGACGCCGGGCCGCGCCGCCTCCGATCTCGAGCCCTCAACGAGTCGTCCCGTGAGCCAAGACCGCTTCGACCGCTACCTGCGCTTCCGCAGTGAACTCGACGACCCGTTCGTCGAACTCGACCTCGGCCTCGGTGGCCTCGAGCCGTCCGACGTCGAGGCGCTGCTGCCGGCGCTCGACCGCGCGCTGGTGGCGATGCGCGACCTCGAGGCCGGCGCGATCGCCAACGCCGACGAGGGCCGCCAGGTCGGCCACTTCTGGCTGCGCGCGCCGGGCCTGGCGCCGACGCCGCAGCTGGAGGAAGCGATCCGCAGCGGCATCGACGCGGTCGAGGTGTTCACGCAGGCGATCCACAGCGGTCGGCTCAGCCCGCCAGAGGGCGGCGCCTTCACCAAGGTGGTGCTGTGCGGCATCGGCGGCTCGGCGCTCGGGCCGATGCTGCTGGCCGACGCGTTCGGCGGCCCGGAGGCGCCGATGTCGCTGCGCGTGCTCGACAACACCGACCCGGAGGGCATCGACACCGCGATCGAGCGGCTCGGCGGCCTGCAGGACGCGCTGATCGTCGTCATCAGCAAGAGCGGCGGCACGCCGGAGACGCGCAACGGCATGCTCGAGGTCGAGCGCGCGGTCAAGCAGCAGGGCCTCGACTTCGCGCCGCGCGCGGTGGCGATCACCACCGACGGCTCCAAGTTGCACCAGCGCGCGGTCAAGGAGGGATGGTTGAAGACCTTCCCGATGTGGGATTGGGTCGGCGGCCGCACCTCGATCACGTCGGCGGTCGGCCTGCTACCCGGCGCGTTGATCGGCATGGACGTGCGCGCGTTCCTGGCCGGCGCCGCGGCGATGGACGACGCGACGCGCCGTTCGGACGTCTGGCGCAACCCGGCGGCGATGCTGGCGGCGTTCTGGCACCACGAAGGCAACGGCGTGGGCGATCGCGCGATGGTGGTGCTGCCGTACAAGGACCGCCTGCTGTTGCTGTCGCGCTACCTGCAGCAGCTGGTGATGGAGTCGCTCGGCAAGGAACTCGACCGCAAGGGCAAGGTCGTGCACCAGGGCATCGCCGTCTACGGCAACAAGGGCTCGACCGACCAGCACGCCTACGTGCAGCAGCTTCGCGACGGCCGCCACGACTTCTTCGCGACGTTCGTGCGCGTGCTCGAGGACCGCAGCACCGGCCACTTCGAGGTCGAGCCGGGCGTGACGTCGGGCGACTACCTCGACGGCTTCTGGCAGGGCACGCGCAACGCGCTGTCGGAGAGCGGCCGCAACTCGGCGACGATCGGCGTCGATCGCCTCGACGAGCGCGTGCTCGGGGCGCTGGTCGCGCTGTTCGAACGCACGGTGGCGATCTACGCCGAGCTGGTCGATGTCAACGCCTACCACCAACCGGGCGTCGAGGCCGGCAAGAAGGCGGCGGCGGATGTGTTGGCGCTGCAGGCCAAGCTGCTCGCGGCGTTGACCAGCGATGGTCGCGACGTGCGCACGCTCGCTGCCGCGGTCGACGCCGACGCGGCCGACTGCTGGCCGATCCTGCAGCACCTCGCCGCCAACCGCCCAGAAGTGCACGTCGTCGCCGGCCACGACCCGCAGCAGGCGACGTTCCGGCTGCGGTGAGGCGGGTCGTGTGGATCGCGGCGGTCGTGGCGGCCTGCGCCGCGCCGCCGCCAGAGTCCGCGCCGGCGGTCACGCCGTCGCCGCACGGCGCGCTGACGCTGAGCTTCGAGCCGCCGCTGCTCGCGCCGGGCGAACTGTTCGTCAGCGACGAGTCCGGCGCCGAGCGCCGCTTCGTCACCGGCTGCACCGGCGTCACCGTCGAGGTCGCGCCCGGGCCGCTGGCGTTGCGGCTGTGCGCCGAGGGCCGCGAGTGGACGTGCGTGCTGCGCACGTCGCTGCCGGCCGAGCACGTGTGGCCGCTCGGCGGCGGGCGCTAACCCGTCGGCAGCCCGAGCTCCCGCGCGGCCTCACGCTGCCCCGCGTCACACGTCAGGAAGCGATCGAGCGGTTGGCGGCGATGGAACCACAGCGCGGTGCGCAGGTGGGCGAGGTCGAGGCTGCGCGGTGTCGCCACGGGAGGCAGCGCCGGGTCCTGGCACAGGTCGCGGGTCAGGTCGCGCAGTTGGAACGCCTCCATGTCTGCCTGCACGCGCTCGAGCAGGTCGTTCAACTTCTTCGAGGCCAGCTGGCCACCGCGCGCGAGGCGAACCAGGTTGCGCCGCGATTCGAGCTCCAGCAGCACGGACGAGTGCAGGCGCGCGTTGCGCATCGCCTTCTGCATGTCGCTGGCGCCTTCTTCGCCGAGCAGCACGCAGAGGTAGGCGGAGGTGTCGACGTACACCCCCGGCTTCATGCCTCGTCGCCACCGCGGTCGTCGGCGAGCACCGAAAGGTAGGCGCCCTTGGTCAGCTTGCGACCGAGCGGTTCGATCTCGACGTCGCCGCCGAAGCGTGAGCCGGTGTGCAGCCCCGGCTCGTCGGCCGGACCGAGGCGCGCGACCGCGCGGCCGTGTCGCAGGACGGTTATCCACTCGCCCTTGGCCACCCGGCGGAGGACTTCGGCGAGTGTCTGCTTGAGCGTCTGGGTGCTTATCGAAGCCATGTCCGTATGCAATTGCGTACGGAGTATCGTCCGGAACTCAGCGCGTGTGAAGGGGGGCCTCGACCGATGTCGCTCAGGTCGCATGGCATCGGCCTGTCGTTCGCATGATGGTCGCGAGCGTCGGCCGGTCGGGTCGGCTGACGCGAGGCCGACCTACCGGCTCAGAGCTGCCCGCTCAGGTCGGTCAAGACGCCGTCGGCATACCGGTAGAGGCGGCGGTTGCCGCCGCCGAACCAGACCGCGCCGGCGGCGTCCTCGGTGACGAACATCACCCGCTCGAACGACGCCCCGTCGACGACGAACGGCCGGATCGTCGGCGCGTCGTCGGCCGTTGCGCCGCGCGTCAGGCGGCACAGCGCGCCGCGCTGACTGGCCAGCCACAGCGTGCCGTTGCGGTCCTCGCAGATGTCGACGACGTTGTTGGTGCTGAGCCCGCTGGCCACGTCGAAGCGTCGGAACGAGCGACCGTCGAAGCGCTCCAGCCCGCTGCGTCGGTTGCCGAGCATGCCGAACCAGACCGCGCCGTCGCGGGCCACACAGGCCGAGAACACCATGTCGTCGCCCATGCCGTCGGCGATCGACCAGTGCTCGAAGCGCTGGCCGTCGAAGCGCTGCACGCCGCCGTGGCTCATCGACGTCAGCCAGACGTTGCCGGCGGCGTCCTCGACGATGCTCTGCACGACGTTGCGGTGCTCGCCGTCGTCGTAGGTCGACCCTTCTGCCTGCAGGAAGCTGTCGAACTCGTAGCGCCCCGGCCCGAGCGGCTTGGTCGGGTCGAAGCGGTGGGCGCCGTTGCCCCAGGTGCCGAACCAGATCCGGCCGCGCGAGTCGCACAGCAGGCTCAGCACCAGGTTGGCGTTGAGGCCCGGGCCCCAGAGGTCCGCGTCGCCGTCCCACGGGATGGCGACGGCCACGAACGACGCGCCGTCGAACCGGCACAGGCCGCGGTCGGTGCCGAACCAGAGGTTGCCGGCGTCGTCGTGGGTGATTGCGTCGACGCGGTCGCCGACCAGGCCGTCGCTCCGGCGGTAGTTGCGGAACGACGCGCCGTCGTAGCGATAGACGCCGGCGTCGTTGGTGCCGAACCACAGGGAGCCGTCCGGGTGCAGGTGGCCGCAGCGCACCGAGCTCGTCTCCCTGGCCGGCGGTCGCGGTGCGGCCGGCGTCGGCGCCCTGTCCGGCGGCGCCGGGTTCCCCGAGCTGCACGAGCAGATGGCGACGGCGATGCAGGTCGCGAGGGAGCTGGCGCGAATGGGCATGCCGTCGATGCAACCAGTTGGCGCGGCGCGTCGTGTCAACGATCCGTAAGGACGGAGCGCGTCCGCCGCCGGTGTCACGGCGGGCCGGCCGGCGTCGGACTTTCCTGTCGCCCCATGGCGCCGACCCCACCGGATCGCTACCGTCTTCACGCTTTCCCGACCACCCTGGAGAAAGCGACTTTGGCTGAGTTCCTCGGCGAAGGCCTCACCTACGACGACGTCCTGCTGGTGCCGCAGATGGCCTCGGCGCTGCCCCGCGACGTCGACACGACGACCCGCATCTGCCGCGGCGTCACCCTGCCCGTCCCGATCGTCGCGGCGGCGATGGACACGGTCACCGAGTCGCGCATGGCGGTCGCGCTCGCCCAGCAGGGCGGCATCGGCATCATCCACAAGAACCTCTCCGTCGAGCAGCAGTGCGGCGAGGTCGACAAGGTCAAGCGCTCGGCCAACGGCGTGATCCAGGACCCGGTGGCGCTGTCGCCCGACGACAGCGTCGGCCGCGCCAAGGACCTGATGCAGGCGCACAAGATCAGCGGCCTGCCGGTGGTCGACGGGCGCCGCGTGGTGGTCGGCATCCTGACCAACCGCGACCTGCGCTTCGTCGACGACCGCAACGCCAAGGTCGCGGCGGTGATGACGCAGCACAACCTGATCACCGCGCAGCCGGGCACCACGCTCGATCAGGCGCGGCAGATCCTGCGCAGCAACAAGGTCGAGAAGCTGATCCTGGTCAAGGCCGACGGCACCCTCGCCGGCCTGATCACGATGAAGGACATCCGCGGCACCGAGGAATACCCGAGTGCTGCGCGCGACGAGCGCGGTCGCCTCAGGGTCGGCGCGGCGGTCGGCGTGCACGACCTCGAGCGCGTCATGAAGCTGGTCGAGGCCGGCGTCGACGTGGTGGTCGTCGACACCGCGCACGGCCACAGCAAGAACGTCATCGACACCGTCGCCGCGATCAAGAAGGCCTGCGGCATCCCGGTGGTGGCCGGCAACATCGGCAGCTACGACGGCGCCAAGGCGCTGGTCGACGCCGGCGCCGACGGCGTCAAGGTCGGCATCGGCCCGGGCTCGATCTGCACCACGCGCATCGTCACCGGCTGCGGCGTGCCGCAGCTCACCGCGGTGCTCGACGCGGTGCGCGCCTGCGCGCCGGGCGACGTGCCGGTGATCGCCGACGGCGGTATCCGGCAGAGCGGCGACATCGTCAAGGCGCTCGCCGCCGGCGCGTCGACGGTGATGCTCGGTTCGCTGCTCGCCGGCCTCGACGAGTCGCCCGGCGAGACGATCCTCTACCGCGGCCGTTCGTTCAAGACGGTGCGCGGCATGGGTTCGCTCGGCGCGATGGAGCGCGGCTCGGCCGATCGCTACGCGCAGGGCGACGTCAAGGAGCGAATGAAGTTCGTGCCCGAGGGCGTCGAGGGCATGGTGCCCTACAAGGGCGGCGTCGCCGACTACGTCTACCAGCTGGTGGGCGGCATCCGCAGCGGCATGGGCTACTGCGGGTCGCGCACGCTGACCGAGCTGACCAGCAAGGCGAAGTTCTTGCGCGTCACCGCGGCGAGCCTGCGCGAGTCGCACCCGCACGACATCCAGATCACCAAGGAAGCGCCCAACTACAGCGGCGAAGCATGAGCCAGCAGCAACACTCCGCAGTCCCCGACGCCGCCGCCAACGAAGGGCCGATGGGCGGCGTGCTGATCGTCGACTTCGGCGCCCAGTACTGCCAGCTGATCGCGCGCCGGGTCCGTGAGATGGGCGTGTTCTCGCGCATCACGGTGCCGGAGCGGGCGATGTTCACGCTGCAGCACATGCGGCCGAAGGCGATCATCCTCAGCGGCGGGCCGCGCTCGGTCTACGCGCACGACGCGCCGGCGCTCGACGCGGCGATCCTCGAGCAGGGCATCCCGGTGCTCGGCATCTGCTACGGCCTGCAATGGATGGCGCAGCACACCGGCGGCGAGGTCACGCCGGCCAAGGAGGGCGCCGAGTACGGGCGCACCCGCCTCGACGTGACCGACGCCGAAGGTCTGCTCGCCGGCGTGCGCCAGGGCGGCACCGTCTGGATGTCGCACGGCGACAAGGTGGCGCGTCTCGGCCAGGGCTTCGAGGTGTTGGCGAAGAGCGAGCCGTGTCCGTTCGCGGTGGTCGGCAACCGGACCAAGGGTTTCTACGGACTGCAGTTCCACCCGGAGGTCGCGCACAGCGAGGACGGCACCCGCATCCTGCAGAACTTCGTGCGCGACATCGCCGGCTGTCCGGCCGACTGGAACCCCGGCGACCTGGCCGAACGCAAGGTCGCGGCGATCGCCCAGCAGGTCGGCGACGACGGCGAGGTCGTGATGGGTCTGTCCGGCGGCGTCGACAGTTCGGTGGCAGCGGTGCTGGTGCACCGCGCGATCGGCAAACGGCTGCACTGCGTGTTCGTCGACAACGGCCTGCTGCGCCAGGGCGAGCGCGAGGGCGTCGAGGAGCTGTTCCGCGACCACTACCACATGGACCTGAAGGTCGTCGACGCCAGCGAGCGCTTCCTCGGCCAGCTGGCCGGCGTCACCGACCCCGAGCAGAAGCGCAAGATCATCGGTCGGGTGTTCGTCGACGTGTTCCGCGACGAGGCCAAGGCCTTCCAGAAGGCGCACTTCCTCGGCCAGGGCACGCTGTATCCGGACGTCATCGAGTCGGTCGCCGCGCACGGCGGCGCGACCTCGACGATCAAGAGCCACCACAACGTCGGCGGTCTGCCCGAAGACCTCGACATGCAGCTGGTCGAGCCGCTGCGCGACCTGTTCAAGGACGAGGTGCGGCTGCTCGGTCGCGAGATCGGGCTGCCGTCGAGCCTGGTCGATCGCCAGCCGTTCCCCGGGCCGGGCCTCGCGGTGCGCTGCCTCGGCGAGGTGACCAGGGAGAAGCTCGAGCCGCTGCGCGGCGCCGACGCGGTGGTGCGCGAGGAGGTCGAGAAGAACGGCCTGCAGGCCGGGCTCTGGCAGTACTTCGCCGTCTACGTGCCGCAGAAGACCGTCGGCGTGAAGGGCGACGCGCGCGTTTACGAGGACATCTGCATCGTGCGCCTGGTGTCGAGCCAGGACGCGATGACCGCCGACTGGGAGCTGCTGCCGGCCGACGTGCTGCGGCGCATCTCCAACCGCATCCTCAACGAAGTCGCCGGCTTCTCGCGCGTCTGCCTGGACATCTCGTCGAAGCCGCCGGCGACGATCGAGTGGGAGTGAGCGTCTGCCCGCGCGGCGGCGGTCGGTAGGGGGAATGCCCATGGGGGCATCGACGTAGGTCGCCGACGTAGGGGAAAGATCCGTCGTGTAGCGCTCGTCGCTACGCCGAATCGTGGTCTGCCGGGGAAGACTCCGGCTTGGCAAGCCTCGTGCAACGCACCGGCTGGCCAGCGCTCGCCGCATGCGTCGTGCTGCGGGCACCGGACGCGAGGAGGAGAGGGCATGACCACGATCGAATCACCGACCGAGGAACAGACGAAGGAAGCGCCGGTCGCTGCGGCGGCCGAGTCGGCGCAGGTGCGCAAGGCGCAGCGTCAGGACACCAAGAGCTCACAGGTCGTCAGCTTCCGGCTCGGCGACGAGGAGTACGGCGTCGACATCATGACCGTGCAGGAGATCATCCTGCTCGGCTGCATCACGCAGGTGCCGGAGGTGCCGGAGCACGTGCTCGGCGTCATCAACCTGCGCGGCAACGTCATCCCGATCCTCAACCTGCGCCGGCGCTTCGGCATGCCGGACCAACCGGCCGACGACGCGACCCGCATCGTCGTGATGAACCTGAAGGGGCGCACGGTCGGCGTGGTCGTCGACGGCGTCAACGAGGTGCTGCGCCTGACGGACGAGGAGGTGTCGGCGACGCCCGCCTCGCTGGTCGGTGCCGGCAAGGACTACGTGAAAGGTCTGGCGCGCCGCAAGGAGCGCCTGCTGATCCTGTTGGACATGGCTCGTCTGCTGGGCGGCAGCGAGTTGGGTGACATTCAAGACCAGGTCGTGAAGGGAGAGGGCTGAGATGACGAATACGAGCAAGAAGCCTGCGCGGAGCAAGGCCAACAAGGGTGCGGGCGCCGACTTCGGCGTCGCGCTGGACGTGGCGACGAGCAAGCTGTTCGTCGTCGATTCCGAGCTGCGCGTGCAGTTCGTCAACCGCGCGGCGCGCGAGGCGCTCGGGGTGTTCGCGGGCGCGGGCGTGACGGCCGATCAGGTCGTCGGCGCCTCGCTGACGACGCTCGCCGGTCCTCGTGCCGGCGCGGTGCGCGACGGCAAGTGGAGCGCGCGCGGTTCGGTCGGCACCGACGTCGTCGCGTGGAGCGGCAACCCGATGGTCGGCGCGAACGGCGCCTTCCAGGGCGCCGTCGTCAGCTTCGACGTCGTCACCGAGCAGGTGCGCCGCGAGGCGCAGTGCGGCGAGGCGCAGAAGCTCGTCGCCGCGGTCGGCCAGCAGCAGGCGGTCATCGAGTTCCGCCTCGACGGCACGATCGTCACCGCCAACCAGAACTTCCTCGACGCGCTCGGCTACTCGCTGGGCGAGATCCAGGGCAAGCACCACCGCATGTTCGTCGATGCGAAGGACGCGAACACGCCGGAGTACTCGCACTTCTGGCAGGCGCTGAATCGCGGCGAGCCGCAGACCGGTCAGTATCGCCGCGTCGCCAAGGGCGGCCGCGAGATCTGGATCAGCGCCACCTACTTCCCGATCACCGACGAGTCCGGCAAGGCGGTCAAGGTGGTCAAGTTCGCCAGCGACGTGACCAAGGAGCGCGAGGCGATGCAGGTCGCCAAGCGTTCGGCGGACTCGATGGACGCGGTCGCGACCAACATCCTGATCTGCGACGCCGACTTCAACATCACCTACGGCAACAAGAAGTCGGCGCATACGCTGCGCCTGCTGGAGCCCGCGCTGCAGGCGAAGTTCGGGCTCTCCGCCGAGCAGGCCGCGCACGGGTCGATCGACCGCTTCCACAAGAACCCCAAGCACCAGCGCGACCTGTTGCGTTCGCTTCGCGGCCGCAACCACCAAGCGGAGTTCCAGCTCGACGAGCACTGGGTCTCGCTCAGCGCGTCGGGGCTGTTCGACCACGACGGCAACTTCGCCGGCGCGATCGTCAACTGGGAGGTCGTCACCGAGCAGAAGCGCATGGCCAGGGAGATCGAGCAGCGCGCGGCCGCCGAGGCCGAGGCGGCCTCGGTGCTGCGCGGCAAGGTCGACACCCTGCTGAAGACCGTCGAGGAGGCCGCGCGCGGCGACCTGACGGCCCGGCACGACGTCGCCGGCAGCGACCCGGTCGGCCAGCTCGGCGAGGGCCTGACGCGCATGATCGGCGATCTGCGCTCGATCATCGTGCAGATCAAGGAGGGCGCGGAGCAGTTCAGCGCCAGCGCCGGCACGATCTCGAACGCGTCGAGCAGCCTGTCGGAGGCGTCGCAGACCAACGCCGCCACGGTCGAGGAGATGACCGCGTCGGTCGACCAGCTGACCGACAGCATCCGCATGATCGCGCAGAACGCCTCCGACGCGAACTCGATCGCCGACGAGACCAGCCGCCGCGCCAAGGCCGGCGGTGAGGCCGTCGACCGGTCGATCACCGCGATGAAGGAGATCAACCGCTCCAGCGAGCAGATCAGCGAGATCATCCAGGTGATCAGCGAGATCGCCAGCCAGACCAACCTGCTGGCGCTCAACGCCGCGATCGAGGCGGCCCGCGCCGGCGAGCACGGCCTCGGCTTCGCGGTCGTCGCCGACGAGGTGCGCAAGCTGGCCGAGCGCTCGAGCGAGGCGGCCAAGCAGATCACCGGGCTGATCCGCGAGTCGACCCAGCGCGTCGTCGAGGGCACCAAGTTGTCCGAGGAGACGGGCCAGGCGCTGACGCAGATCATCGACGGCGTCAACAGCACCGCCGAGTCGATCTCGCAGATCGCCAGCGCGACCGACGAGCAGTCGGCCACCGCGCAGGAGGTGGCGCGCGCGATCCAGAACGTCGCCAAGCTGACCGAGAACAACTCCGGCAACGCGACCGACATGGCCGCGTCGGCGCAGGAGCTGTCGGCGCAGGCGGTGGCGATGAAGGAGCTGGTCCGCCGGTTCAGGATCTGAGCGGTCGGGCAGACCGCGGCGCCGGCGCTTCGCCGGCGCCGCACAACCGGGAGGAGAGGGGCAGATGTCTGGTCCGCAGGGCAACGAAGATCTGATCGCCGACTACCTCGGCGAGGCGCATGACTACCTCGAGCAGCTCAGCGGTCTGTTGATGTCGCTCGCCGACACCGACGAATGGCCGGCCGAGCAGGTCAACCAGCTGTTCCGCAGCGCGCACTCGCTGAAGGGCCTGTCGGCCTGCTTCGGTTTCGAGGTCACCAACAAGGTCACGCACCAGCTCGAGAACCTGCTCAGCAGGGTCCGCGAGGGCAAGCTGGTGCCGGACGGCGACGTGGTCAAGGCGATGTTCGCGGCGATCGACCTGGTCACGCACCTGACGGCGGAGATCGCCGGCAGCACGCACGAGCACGCCAATCCGGACCTGGTGCTCGAGCAACTCCGGGTCGCCGCGGAGCAGAGCGCGGCGCGGCCGCCGGCGGAGCGGGCCGCGGCGAGGGCGCGCAAGGCGACCAAGCAGGAGCAGGCCAACGCCGAGGCCAACGAGACCGTGCGCGTGCGCATGGAGCGGCTCGATCGCATGGTCAACCTGACCGGCGAGCTGGTGATCGCGCGCTCGCGGTTCCAGCTGGTGACCCGGCAGCTGCGGCCGCTGCACCGCATCGACGACATGCACACGGCCTTCCGCGAGGCGCAGCTGCTGCACGGTGACCTCGCCGAGCTGTCGCGCAACCCGAAGGCCGACGCGGCGACCGT
Source organism: Planctomycetota bacterium (assembly GCA_020638735.1). Taxonomy (GTDB): domain Bacteria; phylum Planctomycetota; class UBA1135; order UBA1135; family UBA2386. The sequence continues at coordinate 193,442 of JACKHZ010000011.1, forward strand.
CGTCGCGATGGTCGATCGGCTCGGCGAGCAGCTCAACCGCATGCAGTCGCACTGGGGTGAGCTGGCCGGCACCGGCCGGGTGCTGCGCGACCTGGAGGACGTCGCCTACGACCTCGACGGCGTCGTCGGCGGCATCCACGAGGCGGTGCTGCAGCTGCGCATGGTGCCGCTCGACAGCGTGCTGCGTCGCCTGCAGCGCGTGGCGCGCGACACCGCCGAGGCGGTCGACAAGCCGGTCGACCTGGAGATCCGCGGCGGTGACACGCAGATCGACAAGCGCGTCGCCGACGTGCTCGTGAACCCGCTGGTGCACATGCTGCGCAACTCGATCGACCACGGCATCGAGTCGCCGGACAAGCGGCGCGCCGCCGGCAAGCGCGAGCGCGGCGTGGTCAGCATCCACAGCTTCCAGCGCGGCAGCTCCGTGCTGATCGAGATCCGCGACGACGGCGGCGGCATCGACCCGGCGCGGCTGCGGCAGAAGGCGATCGACATCGGCGCCAAGACGCCCGAGGAGGCCGCGGCGTTGAGCGATCGCGAGGCGCAGCGGTTGATCTTCGCGCCGGGGTTCTCGACCGCCAAGGAGGTCACCGAGGTGTCGGGGCGCGGCATGGGCATGGACATCGTCGCGTCGACGATCAAGAGCCTGCGCGGCACGCTCGAGCTGACGTCGGAGGTCGGCGTCGGCACGACGTTCACGATCCAGCTGCCGCCGAGCATGTCGATCCTGCAGAGCCTGCTGATCGAGGTCTCCGGCACCATGTTCGCGCTGCCGCTGACCGAGGTCCGCGAGATCGTCGAGCTGCTGCCCGGGCGCGTGCAGCCGGTGCAGCAGAAGCCGATGCTGATCGTGCGCGAGAAGCCGATGCCGCTGGTCTGGCTGCCGGAGACGTACCGCTTCCCCGAAGGGCAGCGGCGCCAGAAGGCGCAGAGCGACGAGATGCAGCACGCGGTGGTGTTCGGTCACGCCGGCTGCGAAGTGGCCCTGGGCGTCGATCGACTGGTCGGCAAGGAGGACCTGGTCATCAAGCCGTTGTGTTCGGAGCTGACCGAGGTGCCGGGCCTCGCGGGCATGGCGATCCGCGGCGACGGCAAGGTGACGCTGATCCTGGACCCGTCCGGCTTCGCGGAGTTCGCGATGAGCCGGCAGCAGCACGGTGTCGGAGCACCGGCCGTCCCGGTCCGCCGGGAACTGGCGGGAGTGTGAGCTTCGATCCCGAACGCATCGTCCAGGTACCGATCGGCGGCATCGCCGTCGCCAGGTCACCGCAGGTGTTGACCACGCTGCTCGGTTCGTGCGTCGGCATGGTGCTGCAGGACCTGAAGCACCAGGTCGTCGTGCTGGCGCACGTGGTGCGTCCGCACGGCACGGGCTCCGGCATGGGCCCCGGCTACTTCGCCAACCTGGCGGCGCCGCGCGCGCGCGACCTGGCGCTGCAGCACGGCGCAGACCCGCGCCAGCTGGTGGTGCGCATGGCCGGCGGCGGCCGCATGAAGGGCATCACCAGCGACATCGGCGAACGCAACGCCGCGGCGATCAAGGAGGCGACCTACGAGCTCGGCATGGTCTTCGGCGGGCACGTCGACGGACCGGCCGACGGTGGTTGCGTGCTGTTCGCGGACCCGGCGACCGGCCGGGTGCAGGTGAAGAAGCTCGGCGGGCCGCTCGACGACGCGGCGTGGCGACGCATGCTGAAGGAGGTCGGTTGATGGTCCACGGCGCCGACCGCCCGCGCATCGCCCTCGCCGCGTCGGCGCACGACGCGGAGATGCTGCGCGAGTGGCTGAAGGCGGCCGGGTTCGACGCCGTGTCGATCGGCGAGGAGGGGCATTCGTGCGTCGTCGGCGCGCGGGCCACGCTGGTCGGTTGGCCGGTGGCTGTCGACCTCGCGACGCTGCCCAAGCCGGTCGTGCTGCTGCACGAGCCGGGCGTGGACCCGGGCCGCGACGCTCGCGTCGCCGTCGAAGTGCTTCAGTGGCCCGATCGCGGCGACGTGAAGAGCCTGCTCGCGTGGTCGGCGCAGCTCGGCACGCTGTTGCATCGCCTGGTGGCGCGGCTGTCGACGCAGGCGCGACCGACCGCGGCGGCGCCGGCGCCTGCGCCGCACGCGGTGGTCGAGCACGACGCGGACGGCGGCGAACGGGCTGCGCCGGCGCTGATCGCGATCGGCATCTCGACCGGCGGGCCGACCAGCCTGCGGGTGCTGTTCGACGGCCTGCGCGGACATCGGCTGCCGCCGATCGTCGTCGTGCAGCACATCCCGGCCGGCTTCGTCGCCGATCTCGTGCACCGCCTGCAGGACCAGTGCGGCTATCCGTTCCGCGTCGCCGAGCACGGCATGCCGCTCGAGGATGGCGTCGCCTACATGTCGCCCGGCGACCACCATCTGCGGCTGGTCGCGCAGCCGACGCTGCGCTGCAGCTGGAGCGACGAGCCGCCGTTCCGCGGGCATCGGCCGTCGGTCGAGGTGCTGTTCGACTCGTGCGCCGGCCTGCCCGAGCCCGGCATCGCGGTGATGATGACCGGCATGGGGCAGGACGGCGCCAACGCGATGTTGCGGCTGCGACAGCGCGGCTGGGCGACGGTCGGGCAGGACCAGGAGACCTGCACGATCTACGGCATGCCCCAGGCGGCCAGGCAGGTCGGCGCCGTCGAGCGCGAGCTGCCGCTGCAGCAGATCGCGACCTGGCTGATCGCGCGCAGCCGGCGGCGCGCGCGCGCCTGACCGGTCACCGGTCGGTCTGTTCGCGGCGCAGCCGCTCGCGCATCTCGCGGCGCAGGTCGGGGTCTTCGTGCTCGAGTAGCAGCTCGACGTCGTCGCCGCCGATCGCGACCGTCGCCTCGGCGGACCAACGGCGGCCGTCGCGCTGCGCCGCCGCGAACAGCCGGTAGCTGCCGTGGTCCGGCAGGCCGGCGAAGGTGAACGTCCCGCCGGGCGCCAGCACCGCGGTGCGCGACGCCGGCCGCAGTTCGCCGCGGGGGTCGCGCAGCGTCAGGACGACGGTGTCGCCGTCCGCCTCGGTGCCTTCGCCTCGGTGATCGACGAAGCGCACCACGCCGCTGCAGGTCGCGCCGACGTCGAGGTCGAGCGTCATCCCCTCGGCCGGCACCCGGTCGAGCGCGAGCTCGGCGTTGCGGAAGCGCGGGTCGCTGACGCGGAGCACGCCGGGCGCCGACACCGGGCCGAAGTCGGCGCGGCCGAGCGCGTCGCTGCGCGCGGTCTTCCGCGCTGGCGCCAGACCGGCCGGCAGGAACTCGAACGCGACGTCGGGCGCGGCGCGGCCGCTGTCGTCGCGGGCGGTGACGCGCAGCGGCACGCCGCGTCCCGGCATCGCCAGCGCGGCGCCGGCCGCGATCGTGGACCACGGCGCCGCGACGGGCGCGGCGTCCGGCGCGACCACGACGAGCCACGCGTCGCCTTCGGGAGGCTCCGGCAGCCGCGGCGCGGCGTCGTCGAGCGGCAGCGCCAGCGTCACCCGGAAGGCGTCGTCGACGACGACCACGCCGAACAGCACTGCGCCAGCCGGCGCGGGCCCGGCCATTCGCAGCGGCAGCTCGTCGCCCGCATCGGCGGCGACCCCGTCGCGCGGCGGCCACGGTCGCACGCCCGGCGCGATCGGGCCCGGCACCTGGTGCGGCGGGCTGAGCCGACCGTCCTGCAGCACGACCAGCGGAGCCGCGAGCGCCGTCGCGCGCAGCAGCGCCGCGCCCTGTTCGTCCTGGAGCGTCAGCTCGGGGCGCCCCGCGGGGAACAGCGCGGCGCGCGGCGGCAGCTGCAGGCGCTGGCCTTCGCCGAGGAAGTTGAGCGTGGTGCGGCTGCCGGCGGCAACCTGCACGCGGCTCCAGATCCAGCCCTCCTCGCCGTGCGCCCAGACCTCGTAGTCGCCGGCCGGCAGGCGCACCTCCCGCCCGCTCTGCGGCGGCAGCGGCAGCACGGTGCCGTCGGCGAGGCGCGTGCGCGCCCACAGCGTGAACGGCTCGCTGCCGGTCGCGGTGGTGACCGCGCCGAGCGGCTGCAGCATCAGGCGCACGGCGCCGCCGGCGAACCGCCGCGGCAGCAGCGCGCCGAGTCCTTCGGCGGTGCGCACCATGCCGGCGCCGGCGAACAGCGGCTCGCCATCGGGCGCCCGGAAGCGCAGCGTGCCGTTGGCGTCGCTGGTCGCGCGGAGCGCGAGCGGCCGCGGCAGGCCCGCGGACGGGGATGCCGGCGCGCCGTCGAGCGCCGGCAGCCGCCAGCGCGGCTCGGTGAGCAGCCAGCCCTCGGCACCGGCGACGCGCTGGTTCGACGGGTCGCGCACCTCGACGTAGACCGTCGGCGGCGTCTGCGCGGCGCTGGCCGCGGCCAGCGCGGTCGCGGCGAGCGTGGCCAGGCGGCGGGGGAGTCGCATCGTGCAGCGAACGTAGCCGCCGTCGAGCGGTTCAGGGCCGGTGTTCCGGCGCCGACGTCACTTCGGCAGGTCGCTGCGCCTGGTGATGACCTTGTTGACGAGGCCGTACTCGAGCGCCTGGCCGGCGTCGAGCCAGAAGTCGCGCCGCGCCGCCTCGAACACGTCCTCCGGCTTCTTGCCGCAGGCTTCGGCGATGATGCGGTTGTAGCGGTCGCGCAGCTTGAGGATCTCCTTGGCGGTGATGTCGAGGTCGGACGCCTGGCCGCGGCCCATCGTCGACGGCTGGTGGATCATGAAGCGACTCTCGCGCATGCAGAACCGGTTCTTGTCGTCGCCGGCGAGGTGGATCAGGATGCCGGCCGACGCGCAGAGGCCGTTGACGATGGTGCGGATCGGCGGCGCGATGAAGCGCAGCAGGTCGTAGATCGCGAAGCCGGCGTCGGCCGAGCCGCCCGGCGAGTTGATCATCACCGTGATCGGCGCGTCCGGGTCCTTGGCCTCCATGGCCATCGCCCGGATCGTCGCCTCCTTCAGCATCTTGTCGTCCACCGGCCCGCTGATCAGCAGCGTGCGCGAGTCGAACATCGCCTTCTCGTACGGGTTGGGCGCGTCGCCCTTCGGCTGCTGCTGCTGCTTCTCGTCGTCCTCTTCGTCGTCGTCGAGGCGGAGCCGGCGGGGATCGAAGTCGATTGGGTTCTGCATCGTGCGTGCTTTCGCTGGTCACCGCGGGCGAACTGCCCGCAGTCGTTTCTTCGGTGATCGGCTGGCCGGAAGTTGAATCGGAACCGCCGATCGCAGGGGACGGTGGATAGCGCACGATGCGCCGGGTCGCAACGCTGCGGCCGGCCCACGCCACCCGGGCCTCGCGACGGGTGCGGCCGCCGGGTCGGGCGCTGGCATGGAGCCTTGCGTCCGCGGGTCGCCGAGGAATCTCGCCAGCGCCTTGCGCTCCCGGGCGGGGGGCGCTACGTTCCGCGCCCGTCCGGGGAGGTGCTGGTCTCACAGTGCCGACCGGATCTCGCCATCATTGCCCTGCCGGCCATCGTCAGCAGGCTCGCGGTGCCGCCGATTCGATCGCGGACCGCGATGTGGCGAGCGCGGAAGGGCCCAGGCCGCCGCGCAGCGTCCCGCACGGAACCTCAGCCGGCAGAATCAGGCCGGAGTTCCCGTTCCGCTCGGGCCTGCGCCGTCTGCCGAAGTCCTGGTAGTCGAGGCGAACGGCGCGGGTGCAGGACGGTCCTGCCGCCAACGTCGTCGCTGGGAGCCGAGGCTCCCGAAGGTCGTACCGGGCCGAGGAATGCCCGGGCGGCACACGAAGGTGAAACGCCGGGTTCGTCCTGATCCCCGCGCGCATGCTCGACCGGCCCCGATGACGGGGCCCGTTGGACGCGCCCGGTGGGCCAGGACGTGCCGACTTCTCCTGGAGCACGGCAGCGAGCGCTGCCCACGTGACGCACTGCATGAGTATCACCGAAAGCGAGTTCCACGGTGGCATGGACAGTTCCGGCGACGGCGGCCCCGACCGCAAGCGCTGGCGCGGCGGACGTCGTCGGCGGCGCAGGCGCGGAGGTGGCGGCGGCGGTAACGGCGATGGTGGCGGCGGCAACGGCGGCAACGGCGGTGGCGGCGGCGGTGGTGGTGGCGGCGGGGGAGGCAGCTTCCCGGTCGAGGGCCCGACCGAGGACGCCGTCGGCGTGCTCGAGTACACCAAGGAGGGCAACGGCTGGCTGCGCCACTCGCGCAACAGCTACATGCCCGATCCGATCCCGGGCTCCGACGTGTTCGTGCCGTCGGCGCTGATCCGCCAGTATCGCCTGCAGGAAGGCAGCGAGATCGTCGGCCAGGCCGGTCTGCCGAGCCGCGGCCCGCAGCGGCATACGCTCGCGTCGATCGAGACCGTGGACGGCATCGACCCCGAGGAACGGCGCGAGATGCCGACGTTCCGCAACATGACGGTCATCGATCCGGAGCCGCAGTTCGTGCTGGCGCCGGGCAGCGACGAGAACATCTCGCTGCGCATCGTCGACCTGCTGTGCCCGATCGGCAACGGCACGCGCGGCCTGGTGGTCGCGCCGCCGCGCTCCGGCAAGACGGTGCTGATGCAGCAGATCTGCCACGCCATCAGCGAGCACTATCCCGACGTGCACCTGATCGTGCTGCTGATCGACGAGCGCCCCGAAGAGGCGACCGGCTGGAAGCGCAGCGTCAGCGGCGACAACCGCGAGGTGCTGGTGTCGACGCTCGACGAGGGGCCCAAGCACCACATCGCCGTCAGCGAGATGTGCATGAAGCGCGCCCAGCGGCTGGTCGAGACCGGCAAGGACGTCGTGATCCTGCTCGACTCGATCACCCGCCTGACGCGCGCCTACAACTCGGCGCTCGGCGGCCGCGGCGGCGGCACGATGTCGGGCGGCCTCGGCGCCAAGGTGCTCGAGGTGCCGAAGAAGTTCTTCGGCGCGGCCCGCAACTGCGAAGAGGGCGGCTCGCTGACGATCCTGGCGACGACGCTGGTCGACACCGGCTCGCGCATGGACCAGGTGATCTTCGAGGAGTTCAAGGGCACCGGCAACCAGGAGCTGGTGCTCAACCGTCAGCTCGCCGAGCGGCGCATCTTCCCGGCGATCGACATCGAGCTGTCCGGCACCCGCAAGGAGGAGCTGCTGCTCGGCGCCGACGTCACCAAGCGGCTCTACACGCTGCGGCGCGTGCTGGCGCGCATGAACGCGCTGGACGCGATGCCGCTGCTGATCGATCGCCTGATGAAGACGGACACGAACAAGGAGTTCCTCGATTCGTTCCGTCTGGACGACTGATCGAGAGGAAGGGCGCGCGGCGCGTTGCGTCGTCGGGCGCCCGGGCTAGTGGGGCGGACTCGGAGCGCGACAGCACATGATCGAAGTCGAACGTCTGGAGAAGACCTACGGCTTCGCCCGCGCGCTGAGGGGCATCAGCTTCTCGGTGCAGAACGGCGAAGTGCTCGGCTTCCTCGGTCCCAACGGGGCCGGGAAGTCGACGACGATGAAGATCCTGACCGGCTACCTGCTGCCGACCGGCGGCCGGGCGTCGGTCGACGGCCTCGACGTCGTCGAGCGTTCGCTCGAGGTGCGGCGGCGCATCGGCTACCTGCCGGAGAGCACGCCGCTCTACGCCGACATGCGCGTCGACGACTACCTGCGCTTCTGCGCCGAGATCCGCGGCGTGCCGCGCAGCCGCCGCAAGGCCCAGGTCGCGCGCGCCGTCGAGCGCTGCCGCCTCGAGCGCGTCACCGGCAAGAACATCGTCGAGCTGTCGAAGGGCTACAAGCAGCGCGTCGGGCTCGCCCAGGCGATCGTGCACGAGCCGCCGGTGCTGATCCTCGACGAACCGACCTCGGGCCTCGATCCCAACCAGATCGTCGAGGTGCGCAAGCTGATCGCCGAGCTCGGCGAGCAACACACGGTGATCCTGTCGACGCACTACCTGCAGGAGGTCGAGAAGTCCTGCACCCGCGTCGTCATCGTGCACCAGGGCGAGATCGTCGCCGACGGCACGCAGCAGCAGCTGGTCGCGCAGCAGCCGAGCGGCGGCGTGCTGTTGACCGTGCGCGGACCGGAACAGGCGGTGCTGTCGCAGCTGCGCGAGCTGCTGCCGGCCGATGTGCCCGTCGCGGTGACGGCGCGCGACGGCGACCGCGTGCACTACCGCGTCGCGGTCGATCGGCAGAACGCGCCGGTCGACGAGGCGTTGGCGCGGCTGGTCGTCAAGAACGGCTGGGACCTGCTCGAGCTGCGCCGCGAGGCGGCGACGCTCGAGGACGTGTTCCGCAACCTGACGCTGCGGGCGCAGCAGGAGGCCGTCGGTGCCTGACGTCCCGGTGCTCGATCTCGTCGGCAGCGGCGCGCGCGTCGTCTTCCGCCGCGAGCTGAAGGCCTACTTCCTGTCGCCGATCGCCTACGTGTTCGGCGCGCTGTTCCTCGCCGTGCTGCTGTGGCAGGCGGCCGCGGCGACGATCGTCGACGGCGCGCCGGCGAGCATGCAGCCGTTCTTCGCCTATCTGCCGTGGCTGTTCCTGCTGTTCCTGCCGGGGCTGACGATGCGGCTGTGGGCCGAGGAGCGCAAGCTCGGCACCATCGAGCTGCTGTTGACCTTCCCGGTCGAGGCGCGGCAGGTGGTGATGGGCAAGTTCCTCGCCGTGATGGTGTTCCTCGGCTGCATGCTGCTGCTGACGCTCGGCCTGCCGCTGACGCTCGGCGCCTACGGCCGCCTCGACTGGCCGGCGACGCTCGGCTCCTACCTGGCGTCGCTGCTCTACGCGTCGAGCTACGTCGCGGTCGGCATGTTCTGGTCGAGCATGACGCGCGACCAGATCATCGCGCTGCTGGCGTCGATCGTGTCGCTGGCGCTGCTGTTCCTGCTCGGCGTGCCGCAGATCGTCGAGGGCATGTTCGCCGGCGCGCCGGCGTGGCTGCAGGACCTGCTCAACGGCCTGAGCCCATACAAGTACTTCCAGAGCATCGCGCGCGGCGTCTTCGACACGCGCGACTTCGTCTACTTCGCCTGCTTCTGCGGGTTCTTCCTCTACGCCAACACGCTGGTGCTGCAGGTCCGCCGCCAGCAGAAGGGGTGATGCCGTGAAGTCGCAACCAACCGCCTGCCGCGCGCGCGCCGCCGGCTACGTGCTGCCGGTGGCGCTGCACGTGCTGCTGGTGCTGCTGGTGCTGGCGCAGGTCGTCTACCTGGCGTCGCGCTACCGGCTGCGCATCGACCTGACCGCCGACCAGGAGGCGACCACCACGGCGTCGACGCGCGGCCTGCTGGACCGGCTCGGGAGCCGCCTCGTGCTCGAGGCCTACTTCTCGCCGAAGGAGGACCTGCCGGTGCAGTGGCGCGCCGCGCGCGAGGTCGCCGACAACTTCCTCGACGAGCTGGTGCAGCTCGGCGCCGGCAAGGTCGTGCTGCGCCGCTTCGACCCCAACGCCGACAAGGACACCGCCGACAAGGCGCGGCGGCTCGGCATCGAGGCGCAGGACCTGCGCAGCAGCTCGGCCACCTCGTTGTCGGTGGACCTGCACTGGCAGGGCGTGCGGCTGCTGCTCGGCAACGGCAAGCAGGAGGTCGTCAGCATGTTCGTGCCGACCAGCCCGGCGATGGCCGAGGCGCTGCTGACGCCGAAGCTCAAGGAGGTCATGACCGCGAAGCGACCGCGGGTCGGCTTCATGGAGTGGCCTGCGCCGGCGATCGGGCGGCAGCAGCCGGGTGGCGTGGGCTGGCAGTTCGTGCGCGGACTCGACGCCGTCAAGCGCCGCTACGACCTGCAGAACTTCAAGGACGTCGACGGCGCGCTGCTGCCCGACGACCTCGACAAGCTGGTGTTGTTCCGGCCGAACGAGCTGACCGACCGGCAGAAGTACGTCATCGACCAGTTCCTGGTGCGCGGCGGCACGCTGGTCGTGTTCGCCGACGCCGCCGAGTACGCGATCGGGCCGCAGCGCCTGTTCACCAGCATCCCGCTGGCGATCGACGCCAACGGCAGCCAGCAGCAGTTCGTGCGGCAGCTGGAGCACTACGGCATCGAGTGGCGGCCGTTGCTCGTCGCCGACCTGGCGCCGCCGGCGATGCGGGCTGCGAGCGCGTCGGCGCCGTTCGAGTACTTCGCCGTGCCGGCGACGACGACCACCGGCGTACGCACGCTCGTCGGCAAGAACTACCCCTACTTCTTCCACGCCTGCAACCACGACTGGCGCGACGACGCCGACGAGCTGGCGCGCGGTGTCGACGGCAAGGTCGACGCGGCGCTGGCCGCGCAGTACCGCGAGGCGTTCGCGCCGGGCATGCCGGCCGACGACTTCCTGTTCCGCGCCTACAAGAAGATCGACCGCGGGCCGGGCTTCTACTGGCCGACGTCGGTCGGGCTGCGCCACCGCGCCGGCGGCAAGCTCGACCTGCCGAGCGGCGTCGAGGGACGCGTGCTGCTGTGGTCGAGCCCGCTGTCGCTGGTCGAGACGGCGCCGCAGCGCGTCGATCCGATCGGCCGCGACCCGCTGCAGTACTCCCACGAGTACGAGCGGTTCCTGCGCAGCATGGCAGAGCGGTTGGCCGCCGCGCAGCGCGTGCAGGTGCCGCTGATGGCCGAGGTCCGGGGGCGCTTCGTGTCGTACTTCGCCGGCATGGAGCGGCCGCTGCGGCCGTCCGAGGCGGCGGCGGTCAAGCCCGGCGAGGCGGCGCCGTCGCCCGGCGTCCCGCCGCCTGACGCGCCGCAGCCGACCGTGATCGCCGAGGAGCGCGCGATGCTCGTCGAAGGCGAGCGCGCGGGGCGCGTGATCATCGTCGGCGACTCGACCTTCCTGCGCGACGACGTGATCCGCGGCGACTACGCACAGGTCGGCGGTCCCGTCTCCGGCAACATCGGTTCGACGTTCTTCGCCAACCTGCTCGACTGGATCAGCGACGACGCCGACCTCGTCGAGCTGCAGTCCCACGCGCCGACCGACCGCAAGCTGACGCTGCTCGACGCGCGCTCCGGGCGCAGCGCGGACCCGCTCGAGGTCGAGCAGCGACTGCGGTCCAAGACCGCGGTGCTGGTCGCCGTCAACGTCGTCGCGCCGTGCGGTGCGCTGTTGCTCGCGGGGCTCGTCGTGTGGTTCGTGCGCCGCAACCAGAAGCGCGAGTTCCTGCTGTCGTTGGACCGCGTGACGCGCGCGGCGGAGGTGGCGCGATGATCCGTCTCCACCGCCGAAACCTGTTGTTGCTGATCGTCGCGTTGGTGCTCGCCGTGCCGACGGTGTTGCGGCTGCGCGCCGAGGCCGACGAGTTCGTCGACGTCGGCCGCATCCCGCTGATGTTCGACGGCTTCACCGCCGACAACGTGGCGCGCATCCTGTTGGCCAGGCCGAAGGCCGAGCAGCCGGAGCCGCCGACCGGCGTGGACCAGACCCAGCCGAAGCACGTCGCCTACGACTTCCTGGCCCTGCAGCACGACGAGCGCGGTTGGTCGGTGGCGCCGATCCCGGGCCAGGCCCCGGGCGACCTGGTCGGCGCGCCGGTGTCGAAGGCGCTGGTCGAGAGCGACCTGCTGCAGCACCTGGCGTCGATCCCCGACGACGAGGGCGCGCTGGCGCAGCCCGACGCGACCGACGACCAGCTGAAGGAGTTCGGCCTCGACGACGCGCACGCCTACGTGATCCGCGCCACCAACGCCGCCAACACGGTCGTCGCCGAGCTGCTGGTCGGCCGCGACAGCGGCGTCGGCCAGGTCGGCACCGAGGCGGTGCGCGGCGTGTTCGTGCGCAAGGGCGGCAGCCGCGACGTCGTGCTCTACGAGTGGCAGAAGCCGTGGCGGCGCGACGTCACCGCCGACGGTTGGCTGGACCGCACGGTGTTCCGGCTCGACCCGACGAAGGTGCGCAGGCTGTCGCTGCGCAACGCGTCCACCGGCGCCAGGCCGATCGTCTTCGAGCGACCCGGCAACCAGGCGAGCTGGCGCCTGGCGACGCCGCGGGACGACCTCGGCGCGGTGCGTCAGGCCGAGATCGAGGCGATCGTGCAGCAACGGCTGAGCTACGTGACCGTGCAGCGGTACGTGCGGCCGTTGTCGCGGGCCGGCGACATGGCCGCGCTCGGCCTGTTCCCCCCGCAGGTCGAGGTGGTGCTGACGGTGGTGGACGGCGGCGAGGAGCGCGCCATCGAGCTGGCGGTCGGCGAGCGGGTGCCCGACGGCAACGAGTTCTACCTGACCTGCAGCGAGTCGCAGTTCCTGATGACGTGGCCGGCCAGCACCGCCGTCGCCTTCGAACTCGACGTCGAGCGACGTCTGTTCGATCCCAAGGGGCAGTAGCGTCCGGCGCGCACCGGCGCCGCTCACGCGATCGGCGACGGGCCGTGGCGCTCCCGGGGCGAACGCGCCGACGTTCGCCTGCCGATCCGCGCCGGGCTTGAGCGGCCTCGCGGGACGATCCCGCGGCGGGACGCGGCGACTCGGCGCCCTGTCACGGCGGGTTCGGTCGCGGCGGCGGTCGGGGAGCCGCCGCGGCCGGTCCGGCCCGGCGGGCGCGCGACGCGCGACGGTCGAAACAACAGCACTCTCTCCTCCTTCTGAGTTGGCCGGGGCGGGGGCGCGTTGCCTTCGTCCCGGCCGTTTTCTTCCCGCCCCGCGTGGCGCATGATCTGCGCCGTGGCCAGCCCGACCGCAGCCGACGTGGCGCGCGCCGATCCGACCGGCGGCGCGGGTGCCGTCGCGCTGCGCCGCTTCGTCGCCGGCATGCAGCGGCGCGAGTTCGGCGGACGCGTGCTCGGCGCGATGCTGCGCGCGGGGCTGGCGGTCGCCGTGCCGGCGCTGCTGACGGCGTGGTGGCTGCCGTCGCTGCGCGGGCCGCTGCTGCTCGCGGCGGCGGCGGTGCTGCTGCCGGTCGCAGCGGTGACCGCGGCGCGCGCGCATCTCGCCCGCCGTCGGGCGCTGCTCGCGCTCGGTCGTCGCCTGGCCGATTCGTCGTCCGCGTTGCTGCTGCACGACGAACTCGTCACCTGGCTGGAAGTGGACCGCCGCGGCCTCGCTGCGGGCCGCCCGGCGCTGCTGGACTGGCTCGAGCAGGACGTCGCCGCGCGGCTGTCGGCCGAGCAGCGCCACCGGCTGGCGGTCGCCACGCGGCCGACGCTGGGGCGGTTCGCGTGGTTGTTGCCGCTGCTGCTGGCGCTGCTGTTGGCGTGGTGGATCGCCGAGTTGCTGGCGCCGCCGTGGCCGGGCGCGCTCGGCGGCAGCCCGCCGCCCGGCGCCGGTGGCGGCGGCCAGGGCCAGGGCGAGGGCGACGGCGCGGGTGCCCCGCAGCCCGGCGACGGCGAGCCCGCGCGCCGCGGACCGGCCGGATGACGCGCCGCCGACCGAACCCGAAGCGCCGCGACAACCGCCGCCGGAGCAGGTGCCGCCGCCGCCCGCGCCGCCGCCGCTGGCGGAAGCGCCATTGCTCGAGCTGCCGGAGCAGCAGCGCTTCGTCGTGCCGGAGTTCATCGACGACGGGCCGACGCGCCGCGCGCGCATGCGCGCCGCGGAGATCGAGGCGGACGGCGGTGGCGCGGCTTCCCCGCGCGCGCCGCGAACCGGCGGCGAGCAGCAGGCGCCGGAGCCGCCGGCCGCCCGCGAGCAGCGCTTCGAGCACGCCGCCGAGCAGGCGTTGCGCTCGCGGCACGTGCCCGACGCCGAGCGCGCGATCGTGCGGCGCTTCTTCGACAAGCTGCAGCAGCAGGGGCGCTGAACGACGATGCGCCGCCCCCCGCTGCCGACCGTTTCCGACCCGCTGCCGGCCGAGTTCCGCGCGATGTTGCCGGCGCTGCTCGGCAGCCGTGGCCGCGTCGACGCCGCGCGCGTCGAGCGGCTGCGAACGCGGCGCGCGCTGCTGAGCCAGAGCGGCACCTTCGTCGGCCACCGCCGCTACGAACGTGGCGACGACCTGCGCCACCTCGACTGGGCCGCGTATGCGCGCACCGGCGAGCTGTTCACCAAGCGGCTGCAGGAAGAGGATCGCCGCGCGGCGACCGTCGTCGTCGACCTGTCGCCGAGCATGCTGGCCGGGACCCCGCCGCGGCGGCGCGGCGCGCTGCAGCTGGCTGCGGTGCTCGGGGCGCTGATGCTGGCCCGCGTCGACGGCGTGTCGGTGGTGGCGGCGGGCGGTGGCCAGCAGCTCGCCCGGTTCGCCGGCGTCGGCCAGCTCCCTGCGCTGCTCGAACACCTCGCGACGCTGCCGGTCTCGGCGCCGGCCGACGGCGACCCCGCGCAGGCCGCGGCGCTGGTGCTGCAGGGCGAACACCTCGGCCGCGTGCACTGGGTCAGCGACTTCGCGGCGCCGACCGGGTTCGCGGCGCCGCTCGCAGCGCTGCGTCGCCGCGGGATCCGCGTCACCGGTTGGTTGCCGACCGTCGTCGACGACGAGGCCCCGGCGGTGGGCGGCTTCGTGCGGTTGCTCGACCCGGAGACAGGCGAAGAGCTGCACGTGCCGATCGACGAACCGCTGCAGCGGGCGCTCGCCGCCGAGCTGCTGCGCCTGCAGCGCGAGCAGGCGCAGCTGTTCGCCCAGGTCGGCAGCTCGCTGTGGCGGTGGCCGGTGCCGAGCGCCGGGGCGCGGCTGCCCGATTACCTGCCGATCGTGACGGCCTGCTCGCGATGACGCTTGCCCATCCGGAGTGGCTGTGGGCGCTGCTGGCGCTGCCGCTGTTGTGGTGGTTGTCGCGGCCGCCGCGGCCGCGCAGACACCTGTGGACCGCGCACCTCGCGCAGTGGCAGGCGGCCCTGTCGGCGCTGCGTCGGCGGCCGCCGCGCGGCGCGCCGCTGCGCTTCCTGCTGCTGGCGCTGGCGCTGGTGGCCGCGGCGCTCGCCGCGGGTGGGGCGACCTTGCCGGGCGCGCCCGGTCCCCGGCGTCTGCTGGTGCTGTTCGACGGCTCGGCGAGCATGGCGGCGCGCGATGCCGACGGTCGGAGCGCGTTCGAGCGGGCGCGTGCGCGGCTGCGCGAGCGCCTCGCGGCGGTGCCGCCGCACGTCGCCGTCACGCTGCTGCGGCTCGGCGGCCCGATGCTGCGGCGGTACGACGCGGCGGCGCGCGCCGGCATGGACCTCGGCGCGCCCGACGGTGCGCTGGTCGTCGATCCCGGGCTGCTGGCGCGAGAACTGGCCGCAGGGGGCGCCGACGCAGACGGCGACGCGCCGGTGCTGTGGACGCTGACCGACGGGCAGGGACAGCGCGCGCTGCCGACGGTCGGCGCGCTCGACACGTTCCCCACGGTCGGCGCCAACGCCGCGTTGCTCGACGTGCGGCTCGACGACCGTTGGCCGCTGCCGGCGCTTCGGCTGACGGTCGAAGCGGTCGCCTTCGCGCCGGGCGCGGCGCCGATCGAGCTGCAGGCGCTGGTCGAAGGCGCCGTCGTCGCCACCGCGCCGCAGCGCCGTGCGGCGCCGAGCGGCCAGCGCGAGACGTTCGTCTTCGAGCTGCAGCGGGCGCCCGAGGGCGGCGCGCTGCGGGTCGCGGTGTCGCTGCCGGACCTCGCGCCGGACGGTGACCTGCTGCCGGCCGACGACGCGCGCGAAGTGCTGCTGCCGCCGCTGCCGGCGCCGCGCATCGCCGTGCTCGGCGACCAGGACGCCGGGCCGTTCGTCGAAGTCGCCGCCGAGGCGCTGGCCGAGGAGGTCGGCGGCAGCGTCGTGCCGGTCGACACCGGCGACGAGGTGGGCCTGTTGCTGGTCGACGGCGGCGTCGTGGCGGTGCCGCCCGGCCGCGCCCGCGCGCTGACCTTCGGCACCGACCTGGACGGTCGCCGCGAGCCCGAGCCGTGGCAGGCGCCGGCCGGGATCGACTGGGCGCGCGAACACCCGCTGACCCGCGGCCTCGACCTGTCGGAGCTGCGCGTCGAACGGGCCTTCCACGACCTGCTGCCGGCGGGGGAGGCGTTCTTGTGGGCGGACGGCCCCGACGGCCCGACGCCGCTGGCGGTCGTCGTCGACGGGCCGCAGCCGTCGGTGCACTTCGCCTTCCGTCTACGCGACGCCAACCTGCCGCTGCTCGCCGCGTTCCCGCAGCTGCTGCGCCGCGCCTTCGTGCAGAGCCACGGCGCCGCCGCGTTGCCGGTGTGGGCCGGCGCGCCGCCGCCGCCCGGAGAACAGGACCTGACCGCGCCGGCCACCGCCCCGGACCGCCCGCTGCCGCCGTTCGGCAGGGAGGACCGGGAGCTGGGCGGGTGGCTGGTGCTGGCCGGCCTGTGCGCGCTGGCGCTGCGGGCCTGGGTGCGTTGAAGCTGGCCGGCAGGAACTGCCGATGGCACGGCGCCGACGGCGCGGCGGCCGGTGGGTGCTTGCATCTGCTGGCCCCGACGCTACCGTCTTCGCCCCTGACAGCGAATGTACGCCCCGTCACGTCGATGGCCCGCGGACCTCTTCGCCCCTGAATCGGGCCGGTCCGCCGGTCCCTGGAGTTGTACATGACTGGCAGAAAGTCCCTCGGTCTCCTGGGCAAGAAGCTCGGGATGACCCAGATCTTCCAGGAAGACGGCACCTGCGTGCCGGTGACGATCGTGCAGGCCGGCCCGTGCCGCGTCATGCAGGTCAAGATGGTCAAGGCTTCGGAGCACCCGGAGGGGTATCGCTCGGCCTCGATCAACCGCGGCAAGAAGAGCGGCCGCACCGAGCGCGCGCGCGCCGCCGACGGCTACTACGCCGTGCAGGTCGGCTTCGACGACAAGCCGTCGCGCCTCTGCACCAAGGCCGAGCTCGGCAACGCCAAGAAGGCGGGCCTCGAGGGCGGCAAGCGCCTGATCAAGGAGTTCCGTCTCGACGCGGCCCCCAAGGTCGTGCCGGGAGAGGACATCACGGTCGCGCTGCTCGAGGACGTCACGCACGTCGACGTCACCGGCACCACGAAGGGCCGCGGCTGGTCGGGCACGATCCGCCGCTGGAACTTCCACCGCCAGGACTCGACGCACGGCAACTCCCGCAACACCCGCCGCGCCGGTGGCATCGGCCGTCAGTACTCGACCAGCCACGGTGTGCCGAAGGGCAAGAAGATGGCCGGTCAGTACGGCGTCGAGCAGGTCACCATCCAGCGCATCAAGGTCGTCAAGGTGGACAACGAGCGCAACCTCGTCTACCTGCACGGCGCGGTGCCGGGTCACGTCAACGCCTACGTCACTCTCAATCGCACCGTGAAGAACGAGCGCGATCTGAGCGAGAAGCCGGGCATGACCGTCAGCAACGCGGCCGCCAAGGCCCTGGTCGCCAAGAAGAAGTAAGGAGCAACATCATGGCACGAGCACGTGGAAAGGGCGGTGGCAAGAAGAAGGGTTGGTTCAAGCGCAAGAAGATGGGCAAGGGCTACACGACCGTCCGCACGGACCCGGTCGGGACCCGCCCGGTGCTGCGCATCACCGACCCGGTCGAGCCGACCGCCAAGAGCTGACCAGAGCCTCCGTCGATGACCGGTAGCGCCGACGTCGCAGTGATCGGCGGCGGCGCGGCCGGCGTGATGGCGGCGATCCAGGCGGCCCGGCGCGGCCGCCGGACCGTGCTGCTGGAGAAGAACCGGCAGCCCGGTCTGAAGATCCTGATCAGCGGCGGTGGCCGCTGCAACCTGACCACGACGCGTCAGGGCAAGGACCTCGAGGCCCAGTACGGGCCGCGCCGCGGCCGCTTCCTGCGGCACGCGCTGCGCGCGTTCCCGCCGCGGGACCTCTGCGCCTTCTTCGAGTCGGCCGGCGTGCGGCTCCGCGAAGAGGACCTGGAGAAGATCTTCCCGGTCTCGCAGCAGGCGCGCGAGATCGTCGACGCGCTGCTGCGGCTGGCGCGCGAGGCCGGCGTCGCGCTGCACACCGGGACGCCGGTTCACGGCGTCGCGCGCGACGGCGACGGGTTCGCCGTGACCACCGCGAACGGCGCGCTGCGCGCACAGCGCGTGGTGCTGGCGACCGGCGGCCTCAGCTACCCGAAGACCGGCGCGACCGGCGACGGCTATGCGTGGTGCCGGGCGCTCGGTCACACGGTGACGGCGACGTTCCCGGCGCTGGCGCCGCTGGCGAGCGACGAGGCGTGGCTGCGCGAGCTGCAGGGCATCGTGCTGCAGGACAGCGAGATCGCCTGTCTCGACGGCGACGGCCGCGCGACGCTGCGCCGGCGTCGGCCGATCCTGTTCACGCACAAGGGCCTGTCGGGGCCGGCGCCGATGGACCTCGCCGGCGACGTCGAAGAGCTCGCCGGTCGCGCGCTGGTGCGGCTCGACTTCACGCCCGATCGTTCCGCCGACGAGCTCGACCGCGAGTGGCTCGAGGCCGCCAGGCTGCACGGCCAGCGCCGCGTCGAGTCGGTGTTGCCACGCGGCCTGCAACAACGCGTGCGCGACGCGCTGCTGCAGCGCGCCGGCATCGCCGCGGAGACCACGCTCGCCGGCTGGACCAAGGAGCAGCGTCGGGCGCTGCTGCGAGCGGTCAAGGACCTGCGGGTCGCGGTGCCGAAGAGCCTCGGCTTCGGCCACGCCGAGGTCACGCGCGGCGGCGTCGTGCTCGACGAGATCGACGCGCGCACCATGCAGTCGAAGACGTGCCCGGGTCTCTACATCGTCGGCGAACTGCTCGACGTCGACGGCCCGATCGGCGGCTTCAACTTCCAGGCGGCGTTCGCCACCGGACGCCTCGCGGGGCTCGACGCGTGATCGGCGACACCATCGTCGCCGTCGCCACCGCGATGGGGCCGGCCGCGCGCGGCGCGATCCGGGTCAGCGGTCCGGGCGCGATCGCCGCGGCAGGACGGGTGTTCGCGCCGGCGCTGCCGCGCGCGCGCGCGCAGGTCGAAGGCCACGTCGAGGTGCTCGGCCATCGCGTCGCGACGCTGGCGCTGGTGATGCCGGGGCCGCGTTCGTTCACCGGCGAAGACGTCGTCGAGCTGCACACGGTGGGCAGCCCGCTGCTGCTGCGCATGGTGCTGGACGCGCTGCTCGAGGACGGCGTGGCGCGCGGCGTGCGCGAGGCGCTGCCGGGCGAGTTCACGGCGCGCGCCTGCCAGAACGGGCGGCTCGATCTGGCCGCGGCCGAAGGGCTGCTGATGCTGCTGCACGCGCAGGACCAGCGGGCGGCGGCGGCGGCGGTGCAGTGGCTGCGGGGCGGCCTCGCCGACGCGGCGCGTGCGGTGCGTTCGACGCTGCAGGACTCGTTGGCGCTGCTCGAGTTCGGGCTCGACTTCGACGACGACGACGGGGCGGCGGCGGCCGCCGCGCGCTGGACGGCGCCGCTCGGCGACGCGCTCGCCACGCTGCAGCGCCTCGGCGCCTCGCTGCCGACCGCCGCGTCCGGCGGCGAGCTGCTGCTGCTCGGTCACGGCAACGTCGGCAAGTCGTCGCTGGCCAACGCGCTCGCCGGCCGCGACGTCGCGCTGGTCGCCGACCGCCCCGGCACCACGCGCGACCTGTTGCGGGTGCCGGTCGTCGACCCCGAGAACGGCGAGGTCGTGCTGTGGGACGCGCCGGGCGACCTGGAGCAGCCCGACGAAGTCGATCGCGCCGCGCTGGCGCTGCGCCAGCGGCTCGCCGGCCGTGCCGCGGCGCTGCTGCTGGTGCTCGATGCGGCCTCGCCCCGCGCGCCCGAGGCGGCGTTCTCGTCGACGCTGCCGTGGGCGGGGGTTGTGTTCACCCGCGCCGATCTCCTGCCGCGAGGGCAGGCCCCGGCGCTGCCGCCCGAGGTCGCCGCGCGCTGCCCCGTCGATCGCGCGTTCGTCACCAGCACCGTCACCGGCGAGGGGCTGGCGGCGCTGCGCGCCGCGCTGTGCCGTTCGATCGGCGGCGCGCAGGTCGACGTCGGCGGTCCGCTGCGCGCGGCGTTGGGCGCCGCCGCCGCGGCGGCGCAGCGGGCGATCGCCGCCGCTGCCGACGGTCCCGAAGTGGCCGCCGTCGAGCTGCGCCACGCGCTGCTGGCGCTCGATGGCATCGGCGGTGAGCACACCCCGGAGCACCTGCTCGACCGCATCTACGGGCGTTTCTGCCTCGGCAAATGAGGCGCCGCGGACCGCCGCGCGAGCGCGCGCGGGCCGCGCGCGACTCGCTTTCCCTGCATCAGGTGGCGGCAGGGTTTTGACACACAACCCTTTGGGGCAGTATGGTCCCGCCGTCTGCAAGGTCTGGACACCGGGGTCAGCCGGTTTCCGATCCGCCGTTCGTCTTCTTCCGGTGGTGGCGTCAACTGGCCACCGGGCGAGCCAAACCGCATGCGCTGTCCCTATTGCAAGGCCGACAATGACCGGGTCATCGATTCGCGCGCGAGCGCCGATGGCTTCGCGATCCGTCGTCGGCGCGTCTGTGCCGACTGCGGCCGACGCTACACGACCTACGAGCGCGCCGAGATGGCGCCCTTGCGCGTCGTCAAGAAGAACGGGGAGCGCGTCGCGTTCGATCGCCAGAAGGTGCTCGGCGGCATGTTGCGGGCGTGCGAGAAGCGACCGGTGTCCCACGAGCAACTCGAGGAGATCACCGACCGCATCGAACGCCAGTGCATGGAGGCCTTCGACAAGGAGGTGCCGAGCAAGGTGGTCGGCAACCTCATCGTCCAGGAGCTGCGCCAGCTCGATCAGGTGGCCTACGTGCGCTTCGCGTCGGTCTACCGCGAGTTCAAGGACGTCAGCCAGTTCCTGGAGGAGTTGAAGCCAATGCTGGAGAAGCGGGGGGGCGGTCATGAAGCGGCGGACGGAGCATCTGGTTGAGAAGCGCGACGGCAGGCGCGAGTTCCTGCGGGCGACCAAGCTCGCGCGGTCGATCCATCTGGCGCTGTTCGACACCGGCGTGGACGAGGACTGGCGCGCGCTCGAGCTCGCCGGCACCGTGCTCGAAGGCGTGCGCGCGCGGCGCGCCGCTGCCGCGGGCGGGGCGGAGGTCGTGTTGAGCACGACCGAGCTCGCCGACGCCGTGCAGCACCTGCTGGTCGTCACCGGGCAGCCGGCGGCCGCGGTGTCCTACGGCGCGGTGCAGGCCGAACGCACGCGGCGCCGCCAGGCGATGGCGCAGCAGTTCGGCGTCGCGACGGCGTCGCCGGCCGCGGCCTCGCCGAGCCTGACGCTCGCCGCGCGCCAGGCCGAGGAGTCGTCCCGGAAGGACCGCGCCCGCTTCGGCGGTCGCTGGCCAGGTGAGGGCTGAGGAGTCGCCATGCGTCTGAAGCGCCTCGTCGCCCGCGGGTTCAAGTCGTTCGCCGATCGCACCGAGTTCGAGTTCGACACGCGGCTCACCGGCATCATCGGCCCCAACGGCTGCGGCAAGTCCAACGTCGTCGACGCCATCAAGTGGGTGCTCGGCGACCAGCGCGCCAAGAGCCTGCGCGGCTCGGCGATGACCGACGTGATCTTCAAGGGCGCCGAAGGGCGCGAGGCCATGGGCATGGCCGAGGTCACGATCACCTTCGAGGACCCGAACGGCAGTCTCGACGGCCGCACCGAGATCGACATCTCGCGCCGCCTGACGCTCGACAAGGAGTCGACCTACCTGCTCAACGGCAGCGACGTGCGGCTCAAGGACGTGCGCGACGTGCTGCTCGACACCGGGCTCGGCACCGGCGGCTACTCGGTGATGGAGCAGGGCCGCATCGACGCGGTGCTGTCGGCCAACCCCGAGGCTCGGCGCGCGATCTTCGAGGAGGCGGCCGGCGTGTCGCGCTTCAAGATCCAGAAGAAGGAGACGCTGCGCAAGCTCGAGCGCACCGACCAGAACCTGGCGCGCGTCACCGACCTGCTCGAGGAGCGCGGTCGCCGCATCCGCAGCCTGCGTATCCAGGCCGGCAAGGCGCGGCGCTACAAGGAGCTGCAGGCGGCGTTGTGCGACCTGCGCGCGGCGCTCGCCGTCGTCGACGGCACGACGCTGCAGGAGCAGTGGCACGTGCAGGCGCAGCGCTTCGACGCGCTGCAGGAGGAGCTGACCCTCGCCGAAGCGGGCCGCGAGGAGAAGGGGCACGAGCTGCTGCAGTGCGACGAGCGCATCGCCGCCAGCGCGGCCGCGCTCGAGCGCGTGCAGGACGAGCTGCGCCGCATCCACAACGAGCTGACCCAGCACCAGGAGCGCGCCGCGTCGCACGCCCGCCGCGCCGCCGACCGGCTGGCCGAGCTGGAGCGCGGGCGGCAGCGTTCGCAGGGGCTGATCGAGCAGCGCGACGATCGTTCGGTCACGCTCGAGGGCGCGCGCGAGGAGCTGACCGCCAAGGAAGACGAGCTGATCGAGCTGCAGAAGCAGCTCGAGGAGCAGCGCACGGCGACGCAGGCCGCGGCGACCGCTTGGAAGGAGCTGACGCGGGCGCGCGAAGCGGTGCGCGAGCGGCAGCTCGACCTGCTGCACCGCCGCACCAAGGCGCGCAACGGCGCGTCCGACGCGACCGCCAAGGCGGCGGCGGCCAAGGCCCGCGACGAGAAGCTCGGCGAGCGCCGTCGCGTGCTCGGCGGCGAGCGCGGCCAGCACGCGGGGGACCTCGCGGTCTGGCGCAGCAAGCTCGCCGACCTCGGCACCCGCGAGCGCCTGCTCGAGGAGCGCGAGCGCACCGCGCTCGGCGACCTCGAGGGCGCCGACACCGCCGCGGCCGAGCTGGCCGAGCAGGAGTCGAAGCTGCGTTACCAGCTGACCGAGGTCGACGGCCGTCGCCAGGCGCTGTTGGCGATGGAGGCCCACATGGAGGGCTTCGACCAGGGACCGCGCTACGTGCTGGAGCAGAAGCCCGCGGGGCTGCGCGGACGCCTGCTCGACCTGATCGAGATCGACAGCGAACACGGCGCAGCGCTCGAAGCGGCGCTCGGCCCGTACGTGCAGGCGCTGGTCGTCGACACCCGCGAGAACGCTGCGAAGATCGTGCGCGACCTCGCCGACAAGCGGCTCGGCCGCGTGCTGCTGCTGGTCGAGGAGGCGTTCGGCCGGGCGCCGGTGATGCGCTCGTCGCTGCTGAAGCCGCCGGCTGGCGCGGAATACCTGACGAGCCTGGTGCGGCACATCGCGGAGCAGGTCGAGGCGGAGCGCGCGGGCGTCGAGCCGGTCGACGGTGAGCCGGTCGACGGTGTGCCGGTCGAGCTCGTCGCCGGTGAGGGCGACGTTCCGGCAGCCGCCGAGAGTCTCGCCGCGGCCGACAGTCGTCGCCTGCTGGCGTGGCTGCTGCGCGGCGTCGTCGTCGCCGACTTCGACATCGCCGATTCGAGCCGCGCCGACCTGTGCTTCGTCACGCCGGACGGCACGCTGGTGTGCGGCCCGCGCATGGAAGGCGGCGCCGCCGCCGAAGGCCACCAGGGCCTGGTCGTGCGCCGTTCGCAGATCGTCGAGCTCGGCCACCGCGTCGAGGCGCTGCAGCTGGAGCTGGCGGCGCTGCAGCAGGGCAAGGACCAGGCGACCGGTCGCGTCGATCGTCTGAAGCGCGAGCTCAAGGCGGTCGCCGACGCGCTGGCGATCGTGCGCCGCGAGGCCCACGCGGGCCACGCGCAGGAAGCGCGCCTCGCCGCGCGCATCCAGGACATCGACCGCGAGTCCGACGAGCTGGCGCACGAAGAAGGCGAGCTGTCGCGCGCGCGTTGTCGCGCGCTCGGCGAGCTGGGCCGTTCGTTGATGAACCAGTTCCTGCTGCAGCGGCTGGAGGCCGCGGCGCAGCTCGACGAGCAGGGGTTCGGCGAGCGCCTCAGCGCCGCCGAGCAGCAGCAGCAGCAGGAGCAGGGCAAGGAACAGGACCTGCGCATCCGCCAGGTGCAGGGTGGCGAGGTCCGCGAGAGCCTGTTGCGCGCCATCCGCATGCACGAGGACGCGGTGCGCGACTTCGAGCGCGCGCTGCAGGAGCTGCACGATCGCCAGCAGGACGCCGAGGACGATCGCGCCGAGGCGCTGCAGGCCGAGGCGCAGCTGCGCGAGCTGGCCGAGGCGCTCGAGGACACGCTTGCCGAGCGCAACGTCGAGAAGGAGACCGCCGACGAGGCGCTGCGCGAGGCCCGCGAGGCGCGTTCGGCGGTCGCCGCCGACGTGCAGCAGTGGGAGCAGCGCCGCGCGGTGGCCAACGAGTCGCTGACGCAGACGCGGCTCGCCGTCGCCGACATCGAGCACCGCTTCACCCGGCTCGAGGACCGGCTGCGCGAGGACACCGGCGTCGAGCTGCGGCGCTGCCTCGGCGAGATCGACGGCGTCGGCATCGTCGACACGCGTCAGCTGCAGGGCCCGGTGGCGATGGTCGACGCGGTCGAGTTCCTGCAGGGGCCGCCGCTGTCGCCCGAGTTCGTCGCGCAGTGGTACGAGCTGCGGCGGCTGTGGCTCGAGCAGGGCTTCGAGGTCGAGCCGGCGCGCAAGGAGGTGCAGGTCCTGCAGAGCCAGAAGGACCGCCTCGGCGCCGTCAACCTCGACGCGGTCGAGGAGCTCGACGAGGAGGAGGGGCAGTTCACCCACCTCGAGCAGGAGGTCAAGGACCTCAAGGAAGCGCGCCGCGCGCTGATGGAGACGCTGCGCAAGCTCGAGACCGAGTCGCGCACGCTGTTCGAGGACACGTTCCACGCGGCGCGGAAGAACTTCCAGGAGATCTTCCGCAAGCTGTTCCAGGGCGGCAAGGCCGACATGTTCCTGTCGAACATGGAGGAGGACCTGCTCGAGGCCGGCATCGAGATCGTCGCGCAGCCGCCCGGCAAGCAGCTGCAGTCGATCAACCTGCTCAGCGGTGGCGAACGCTCGCTGACCGCGGTGGCGATCCTGTTCGCGCTGTTCAAGGTGCGCCCGAGCCCGTTCTGCATCCTCGACGAGGTGGACGCGGCGCTGGACGAGACCAACGTCGAGCGCTTCCTGCGCGTCTTGCGCGACTTCACCGGCGACACGCAGTTCTGCATCGTGACGCACCACAAGCGAACGATGGCCGAGTGCCAGGTGCTCTACGGCATCACCATGCAGCGTCGCGGTGTCAGCTCGCGCATCGCCGTCGCGCTGCACGAGGTCGACTCGATCCAGGAGAACGGCACCATCGGCGCCGGCGCGGGTGCCGGCAAGGACATGGCGACCCGCCAGCGCATCGCCGGCGAGGAGCAGATCGGCTTCTGAACCGGCGCCGGCGCCGCCGCGGGCGGCGCGCCGTTCCGTCGATCGTGCTGGCCAAGGTGTTGTCACGGCCGGGGTCGGCGCGCACATTCTGCGACATGCGTCGCAGTCCGCTGCTGGGGTTGATGCTCGCCGCCTGCGTGGCGGCACCCGATACCGATCCGCCGCGCTTCGGCGCGTTCCTCGCCGACCTGCGCGCCTACACGTCGCGGCAGCAGGTCGAGATGGGGGTGCCGGGGATCTGGATCGCCGTGCTGGAGGTCGACCCCGTGACCGGCGAGGAGCACGTCTGGTGCGACGCCGTCGGCGGCGCCGTGAACTCCGCCGTCGGCAGCTCGCTCGCCGAGCGTTGGAACGACCTCGATCCGCTGGCCACGCACCGCGTCGCGTCGATCTCCAAGCTCTACACCGACACGGCGGCGATGGTGCTCGTGGAACGCGGGCAGCTCGACCTCGACGCGCCGGTGCGGCGCTACCTGCCGGACTTCGCGCCGCACGACCCGTTCGGCGCCGAGATCACGCTGCGCCACCTGATGGGGCACCGCGCCGGCCTGGTGCGCGAGTCGCCGGTCGGTCACTACTTCGACCCGAGCGAACCGAGCCTGCAGGCGACCGTCGCCAGCCTCA
This sequence comes from Planctomycetota bacterium, assembly GCA_020638735.1. GTDB lineage: Bacteria > Planctomycetota > UBA1135 > UBA1135 > UBA2386. The sequence goes on from JACKHZ010000011.1 coordinate 218,965, forward strand.
ACGACACCGCGCTGGTGTTCGCGCCGGGCAGCGACTTCAAGTACAGCAACCCGGGCATCGGCGTCGTCGGCGAGGTCGTCGCGCGCGTCAGCGGCATGCAGTTCTGCGACGCGGTGCGCGAGCTGGTGCTGCTGCCGTTGGGGCTCACCGACAGCGACTTCGCGGCGCGGCCCGACCTCATGGCGCGCCAGGCCGACGGCATCATGTGGACCTACGATGGCCGCGACATCCCGACGCCGTCGTTCCGCTTCGGCTACACGCCGGCCGCCGAGCTGCGCAGCACGACCGTCGACCTGGTGCGATTCGCGCGCAGCTGGTTCCCGGATGCGACGCGGCGCGTGCTGCAGCCGGCGACGCAGGCGGCGATGTGGCAGCTGCGCGAAGGCCAGCGGCAGGGCTGCGGCCTCGGGTTCTTCGTCGGCGACCTCGACGGCCACCGTCGCGTCGGCCACGGCGGCGCCGTCTACGGCTTCGCCTCGTCGCTGATGGCGTTGCCCGACGACGGCGTCGCGGTGGCGGTGATCTGCACCAAGGACTTCGCCAACGAGGTCAGCGAAGCGATCGCCGAACGCGCCTTGCGCAGCGTGCTGCTCAACCGCGACGGGCTTTGCCCGACGCCGGCCGAGTTCCCGTCGCCGGTCGGCGCCGTTGCGGCGCGCGCGCAGGCCGGTCACTACCGCGTCGGCGAGGACTGGGTCGAGCTGCTGGCCCGCGGCGACGAGCTCTACTACGACCCCAACATCGGCGTGCGCACGCGCCTTCGCCGCGCCGGCGACGGCAGCCTCGTCGCCGACGACCCGCTCGGGCTCGGTGCGTCGCGGCGGCTGGTGCGCCAGGCGGACGGCCGCTGGTGGGACGGTGTCGCGGTCTACGAGCGCGACGACGCCGTGCCGGCGGAGGTGCCGACCGAGCTGCGCGAGCTGATCGGCGAGTACGGCTGGGACCACGACGTGCTGGTCGTCTACGAGGATCACGGCCAGCTGGCGGTGCTGATCGAGTGGGTCGTGCGCTACCTGCCGGTGCGCGAGGCCGAGGACCACTATCGCTTCCCGTCGGGCATGTACAACGACGACCTCCTGGTGTTCGAGCGCGACGCCGCAGGTCGCGTCACCGCCGCGGTGGTCGGCGGCGCGCGGTTCGCGCGGCGCCCGGACCCGGAAACGAAGTTCCGCATCGTGCCGACCGGTCCCGTGCCAGAGCTCGTCGCCGCCGCGCGCGACGCCGTGCCGCCGCCGCAGCCGGCGACGCTGCTGCCGTCGGACCTCGTCGAGCTGGCAGTGCTCGATCCGACGCTGCGCTTCGACCTGCGCTACGCCGGCGAAGACAACTTCATGGGCCACCGTTTCTACGACAAGGCGGTCGCCAAGATGCAGCGGCCGGCGGCCGAGGCGTTGGCGCGCGTCCACCAGCAGCTGGCGAAGCGCGGCCTCGGCCTGCTGGTGTTCGACGCGTATCGGCCGTGGGCGGTGACCAAGGCGTTCTGGGAGGCGACGCCGGACGCGCAGAAGGACTTCGTCGCCGACCCCAGCAAGGGTTCGCGCCACAACCGCGGCTGCGCGGTCGACCTGACGCTGTGCGACCTCGCCACCGGCCAGCCGGTCGAGATGCCGAGCACCTTCGACGAGTTCACGGTGCGCGCCTACCCGGATTGGCCCGGCGGCACGTCGCGACAGCGCTACTGGCGCGAGCTGCTGCGTCGATCGATGGAGGGCGAGGGCTTCACCGTCTACGAGAAGGAGTGGTGGCACTTCGACTTCGCCGGGTGGGAGAAGTACGCGGTCGCCAACGACCCGCTGTAGCGCGAGGCGTCGAACGCCCGGGACTGCAGGTGGTGGGGATCGCTGCCAGCAGGCGCGGGCGGCCGAGGATTGCCGGCGGGTGGTCGGCGGGCGCACGTCGCCGCGCGGCCCTTGGCATCGACGCGAGCAGTCGCGCGGCGGCGTTGGTAGACTCGGCGCCCGCGATGAGGTCGCTCCGCCCGTGGTCCCTGTTGCTCGCCGTCTCCGCCGCGCTGGCCGTCGCCGCGCCGGCCCAGGCGCTGCCGTCGCCGCCGGTCCAGGCCGGGAGTGGCGCGGCCTTCGATCCGCCGGCGGTGCTCGAGGACGTGCTGCAGTTCCAGTTCGCGGCGGGCACCGGTGCCGAGCTGCGCATGGGACGTTGGCGGTCGCGCACCGGCGTCGACCTGACGCCGGTGACGCGTTGGCTGGACGGCGTCGAGGTCGCGCCGTGGATCACGGTGGTCGACTGGGATCAGCTCGACCGCTGGCATCGGCGCGCCTGCTCGGTGTTGCCGACGCACAACCGACCGGGTCACCTCGGGCTGTGGTATCGCGTGCGCGCGCGGGACGCGGCCGCGGCGGACGTGCTGTTGCAGCACCTCTCCGCCGAACCGCTGGTCGCGCACGTCTACAAGGAACCGATCGCCTACCCGGCGAGCGCCGCCGCCGCAGTCGCCCCGCTGCTGTCCGGCAACGACATTCCGCCGACCACGCCGTCGTTCACCGCGATGCAGCACGCCCACGAACCGACGCCGGTCGGGCACGGGGTGCGGGCGGTGGACGGCGTGCTCGGGGCGCGCGGTCAGGGCGTGACGTTCTTCATGATCGAGGACACCTGGCTGGTGGGCCACGAGGACGTGAGCCAGCTGGTCGTCGCCAACTTCCTCGGGCCGGCGGCGACGGCCACGGTGGGTGAGGCGCTGCACGGCCTGTCGGGCGCGGCGATCGTCTGCGCCGACCGCAACGCCTACGGCATCACCGGCGTCAGCGATCGCGTCAGCGCGCGGTTCGTCTCGCAGCTCACGGCCGGCGGGCTCGGCAACGCCTACGCGCAGGTGCTGCAGAACAGCCAGCCGGGCGACGTCGTGCTGATGGTGATGATGGTGATCGTGCCCGGGCTCGGCCCCGGCACGTTCATCCCGATCGAGTTCTACCAGTCGGTGTTCGACGTGGTGCTGACGACGACCGCGAGCGGCGTGCACGTCTGCGCGCCAGCCGGCAACGGCGATCGCAACCTCGACGACCCGCTGCTGCTCGGCCGGTTCGATCGCAACTTCCGCGACTCCGGCGCGTGCATCGTCGCCGCCACCGACGCCGGGCTGCTGGTGCGCGCCTCGTACAGCAACTGGGGCTCGCGGGTGGACGCCAACGGTTGGGGCAACAACGTCGTCTCCTGCGGCTACGGCTCGCTGTTCTACCCCAACAGCGATCCGCTGCAGGCCTACACGGCGTCGGCGACGGGCACGTCGTCGGCGACGCCGCACATCGCCGGGTTGATGGCGGCGATCCAGGGCGCGGCGCGGCGACAGCTCGGCGTGACGCTGAGCAACGCGGCCGTGCTCGATCTGCTGCACCAGCACGGCGCCCTGACGCCGGACGACATCGGCCGCCGGCCCGACCTGGTGGCGATCTTCGACGCGCTCGGTGTGCACGACGGCCTGAGCGCCGTCGAGCCCGACGTGCCGCTCGGCGACACCATCGCGATGACCCTCGACGGCGCGGCCGGCGGCATCGCGGCGCTGTTCGGGGCGTTCGGCGAGGCCGACGTGCCGGTCGGCCTCAACCGCAACCTGCACCTGGACCCGCTCGGCGCGGTGGTGCTCGGCGCCTACCTGCTCGGCACACCCGGCCCGCACTACTCGCTCACGGTGCCGAACGACGCGTCGTTGCACGGCGCGGAGATCTTCTTCCAGGCGGTGCGGCTCTACGGCAGCAACCCGTTGCAGCTGAGCAACAGCTGCCAGGTGACGATCCTCTGAGCCGTCGCGTGTCGAACCCGTGCGCGGACCCGGCCCCGCGTGCACCGGCAGGTCGGCGTCGCCGTCGCCGGCTCGCGTTCGTCGCGGGCATGCTGCTGCTCGTCGTGCTGGTCGTCGAGGGGCTCGGTTTCGTCGGGTTCCGTCTGCTGACCGGCGGCTGGTTCTCGCCGCAGCAGGTGCGCGCACAGCACGCCGCCGCGCGCGGCGAGGTGTCGGGCGAGGTCGCGGCGGTGCAGGCGGCCGCCAACCCTGGAACCGTCGTGCATCCGTACCTCGGTTACGTCAACAACCGCGACATCGCGCCGATCGCCGGCTTCCCGGTGTCGCCGTTCGGCTTCACCGAGGAACGATCGCCGCTGCGGCGCCGCAGCCGCGACCGCTACGTCGTGGCGCTGCTCGGCGGCTCGTTCGCGCTGCAGCTCGGCCTCTACGCCGAGGACCGGCTGCGCGACGAACTGGCGAAGAGCCCGGCGCTGCAAGGGCGGCGCGTCGAGGTCGTGCGCCTCGCGCTCGGCGGCTACAAGCAACCGCAGCAGCTGTTCGCCGCGGAGCTGTGCTGGCTGCTCGGCGGTGAGTTCGACTGCGTGCTCTGCCTCGACGGCTTCAACGAGGTGGCGCTGGTCGACGAGAACGTGCCGCTCGGCGTGCCCGGGTGGTTCCCGCGCGGTTGGGCGCGCCTGCTCGACACCGTGCCCGAGATGGCCCAGCAGCGACGGATCGGCCACCTCGTCGTGCTGCGCGAGCAGCGCGCGGCGCTCGCCGACGCCGCCGACGCCGCCAGCTGGTCGCCGACCCTGCAGTGCCTGTGGTGGTGGCGCGACCGCGGCCTGCAGGCGCGCCTCGCCGCGCTGAGCGTCGAGATCGAACATGCCGGGTCGGGGCGCACCTTCGCCGCCACCGGGCCGGGCGCGGCGCCGGGCAGCGGCACCGCCGGGCGCCGCGACAACGTCGACCTGTGGCAGCGGGCCTCGCGGCAGCTCGATGCGCTGTGTCGCGCGCGCGGGGTGCCCTACTTCCACTTCCTGCAGCCCAACCAGTACGTGCCGGGCAGCAAGCCGATCGGCGCCGAGGAGGCCGCGGTCGCGATCGACGACGCGCACCCCTATGCGGCGGCGGTGCGCGAGTCGTGGCCGCTGCTGCGCGCGGCCGGCGCCGCGCTGGCGGCCGACGGGGTCGCCTTCACCGACCTGACGACGGTGCTCGCGGATCATCCGGAGCCGCTCTACCTCGACACCTGTTGTCACCTCGGGCGCGCCGGCTACGAACTGGTCGCCGCGGCGCTAGCGCAGGTGGTGCGCACGCGGCTCGACCTCGAAGGCTTCGTCGTCGACCACCTGGAGCTGCGACAGCCCGAGTTGCGGCTGGAAGACCCGGCGCAGTTCCGCGCGCTGCCGGTTGTCGCGGTCGGGGCCGACGGGCGCCGGGTGGACGTCGCCGGCCGCGGGTTCGGCACCGAGCTGGTCGTGGAGCCGGCAGGGCTGCTGGAGCTGCGGGAGGACGGCGCGGTCCGGGCGCAGCGGCGCGGTGACGGCCGGATCACCTGTCGATTCCGCGGCAGCGAGGTCGCCGCGGAGTTCACCGCGCGCTGGCCGGCGGAGCTCGCGCTGCCCGACGGTCGCGGGGAAGGCGGCGCGCCGGCGCCGGCGCTGCGGCTGTTGGGTGGCGTCGGGGAGCGGGGCGGCGCGCCGGTCGAGCTCGGCTGCGCGGGCCTGTCGGCCGGCCGGCTGTCGCTGCTCGCCGCGTCGCTGCGGCCGCTGCCGGCCGAGATCCGCCCGGGCGAGGACGCCTTCGGCGTGGTCACCTCGCTGCTGGCGCCCGACGCCGGGACCGTGACGATGACGGCGCCGCTCGATGCGCCGGCGCAGCAGCCGCTGTTCCTGCGCGTCTACGTCGTCGATCCGGGCGACGGGCTGGTGGTGGCGACCAGCAACACGGTCGTCGTGACCCGCGATTGAGCGGCGCGCGGGGCGCGGTTTTTTGCGGCAAGCGCGGCGCGATCGGCCTACTGTAGCTGCCCGAGAATCAGCCCCCGAAGACGCTCAGTCCTCGACCCTGCGATGACCAACACAACTGCGCCCAAGACCGCACGGCTCACCATCGGAGACACGGAGATCGACCTGCCGTTGATGCACGGCACCGAGGGGGAGGTCGCGATCGACATCCGCAACCTGCGCGCGAAGACCGGCGCCGTGACCTTCGATCCGGGCCTCGGCAACACCGGTTCGTGCGAGTCCAAGATCACCTTCCTCGACGGCGAGAAGGGCATCCTGCGCTACGCCGGCTACCCGATCGAGCAGCTCGCCCAGCAGTCGAGCTTCGTCGAGGTGATGTGGTTGCTGCTGCACCAGGAGCTGCCGAGCAAGGGGCAGCTGGAGCAGTTCACGCACGACGTGACCTACCACACGATGCTGCACGAGGACCTGAAGCGGCTCTTCTCGAGTCTGCCGAAGGCCGGCCACCCGATGGCGGTCTGCGCCGCCGCGGTCGGCGCGCTGTCGACCTACTACCAGAAGGTCGGCCCGTCGACGCCCGAGCAGCAGTGGAGCGACGCGATCCGGCTGCTGGCGAAGATGCCGACCATCGCGGCCTACTCGTACAAGCACTCGATCGGCCAGCCGTTCATGTATCCGCGCAACGACATCCCGTACGCGGCGAACATCCTGCACATGATGTTCGGGACCCCGTGCGAGAAGTACGAGCCCAACCCGGTCGTCGCGCGCGCGCTCGACCTGCTGCTGATCCTGCACGCCGACCACGAGCAGAACTGCTCGACCAGCACCGTGCGCACCGTCGGCAGCTCGGGCGCCAACCTGTTTGCCAGCGTGTCGGCGGGCATCTCGGCGCTGTGGGGGCCGCTGCACGGCGGCGCCAACGAAGCGGTCATCGACATGCTGATGGCGATCCGCGACGGCGAGCGCACCGCGCGCGAGTTCATGGAGCTCGCCAAGAAGAAGGACTCGGGCGTGCGCCTGATGGGCTTCGGCCACCGCGTCTACAAGAACTACGACCCGCGCGCGCTGATCCTGAAGCAGGCGTGCTACGACGTGCTCGGCCAGCTCGGCAAGAAGGACCCGCTGCTCGACATCGCGCTCGAGCTCGAGCAGATCGCGCTCAACGACGCCTACTTCATCGACCGCAAGCTCTACCCGAACGTCGACTTCTACTCGGGCATCATCTACAAGGCGCTCGGCATCCCGACGGACATGTTCACCGTGTTCTTCGCCATCGGTCGCATGCCCGGTTGGATCGCACAGTGGCTCGAGTACCAGCGCGACCCGGCGGCGAAGATCACGCGGCCGCGGCAGATCTACCAGGGCTCGAACACGCGCGAGTACACGCCCGTCGGCGCGCGCTGAGGCGGATGACTGGCCGCGGGCGAACCGCCCGCGCTGCGCCGCTTGCGCGGGAGCAACGCAATCCCGCGCAAGCCGATGTCGCTGAGTTGCGCGAGGTTTGCGCGCGCCTACGCTGCGAGACCGTCTCTCTCGCACCCCAGGGCACGCGTTGGAAATCCACTTCGCCGACATCGCGGTCTTCCTGCTGTTCCTCGTCGCCGTCGTCGCCGTCGGCCTGATCAAGAGCCGCAACGAGAACGACAGCGAGTCGTACTTCCTGGCCGGCCGCGGCCTCAGCTGGTGGCTGATCGGCTTCTCGCTGATCGCGGCGAACATCTCGACCGAGCAGTTCGTCGGCATGTCGGGCCAGGCGGCCGACTACATCGGCCTCGCCGTCGCGACCTGGGAGTGGCTGGCCGGCATCACGCTGGTGGTGACGGCGTTCTTCGTGCTGCCGAAGTTCCTGCGCGCCGGCATCTACACGGTGCCGCAGTTCCTCGAGCAGCGCTTCGACAAGTCGGCGCGCTCGCTGATGGCGGTGCTGTCGATGGCGACGTTCGTGCTGGTCAGCTTCACCGCGGTCGTCTACTCCGGCGCGCTGATGGCGACGACGCTGTTCCCCGAGTCCATCAGCATCGCCGGGGCGTCGTGGGCGATCGGCGTGCTGGCCGCGGTCTACGTCGCCGCCGGCGGACTCAAGGCCTGCGCCTGGGCCGATCTGCTGCAGGGTTCGGCGTTGATCGTCGGCGGCGCGATCATGCTGTGGCTGGCGATCGACGCGCTCGCCGGCTCGCCGGTGGCGTCCTTGTCGACGACCGCCGACGTGCAGGGGCTCGCCGACAGCGCCGGCGGCTGGGAGAAGTTCTTCGCCCTCAACGAGCACAAGCTGCACATGGCGCTGCCGGCCGACGACACCAACCTGCCGTGGACGGTGCTGCTGATCGGCGCCTGGATCCCCAACTTCTACTACTGGGGCCTCAACCAGTACATCACCCAGCGCACGCTCGGTTCTCACTCGCTGGCGCACGGTCAGCGCGGCGTGGTGTTCGCGGCGGCGCTGAAGCTGGTGATCCCGTTCGTCATCGTGTTCCCGGGCATCATCGCCTTCAACCTCTACAGCGGCGACATGGAGGCCGCGGCGACCGACGGCAACGCTGCAGTGCTCGCGAGCTACGAACAGGCCAAGGCGGCGCCCGACAAGGCGGAGTCGCTGCTGGTGGTGGAGTTCGAGCCGGCGTGGGCCAGTGCGCATCCGGAACAGGCCGTCGAACTCGCCGCGTGGAACGACGCGGTCGCGCAGCGGGTGGCGGCGAGCGGCGCCGCGGTCACCAGCGAGAAGCTGATCCGCTACAAGTTCGACACCGCGTTCGGCCTGCTGGTGAAGAAGCTGGTGCCGGGCGGCCACGGCCTGCGCGGCTTCATCCTGGCGGCGATCCTGGGCGCGGTGATCAGCTCGCTGGCGTCGATGCTCAACGCCGCGTCGACGATCTTCACCATGGACCTGTTCCGTGAGTACGTGCGGCGCGACGCCTCGCAGCAGGCCCTGGTCCGCACCGGCCGCGTCGCGGTGGCGGTGTTCACGGTGATCGGCTGCCTGATCGCGCCGCTGCTCGACAGCCCGGTGTTCAAGGGCATCTTCAACTACATCCAGGAGTTCCAGGGGTTCATCTCGCCGGGCATCCTGTGCGTCTGTGCCTTCGGCCTGTTCGTGCCGCGCTCGCCGGCGAAGAGCGGCCTGGTCGGCCTGCTGACCAGCCCGCTCGTCTACGGCGTGCTCAAGCTGCTCGCGCCGGACATGGCGTTCCTCAACCGCATGGCGGTGACCTCGGGCGTGGTGGTCGTGGTGATGACGGCGATGACCGTGCTGATGCCGCGCACGACGCCGCACGTGGTGCCGCCGCCGCCGCCGATCGACCTGCGCTCGTGCCCGATCGCGCGCGCCATCGGCATCGCCGTCGGCATCGCCACGGTGACGCTCTACGTGATCTTCTGGTGAGGTGAAGCGATGAGTCGCCACCCGTCCGACGACCCTGCCCGCGCTGCGCTCGAACGGCTCGCCGCCACGCACGGCCTCGACGTGAAGGGCGGCACGCTGCGCCGCACCTCGTCTCGCTTCTGTCTCGGCGTCGAGCACGGCGACTACAACGGCACCGAGTTGTTCGGCGTCGGCACCGACCGCTTCCTGTGGCTCGCCTACAAGCCGAACTCGACCGGCCGCGTGCGCCTGGTCAGCGGCAACTTCGAACAGGACGGCGTGGTCGAGTTCGCGCCGGGCAGCGTGCCGGCGCCGCGCGCCCGCGAGGTCGTCGACAGCTGGGCGCGCTTCCCGTGCGGCGTCGACTGGGTGCTCAACAAGTGCGGCGTCGAGACGCGGCGCGGCATGGACGTGGTCGTCTACGGTGACATCCCCGGCGGCGGTATGTCGCGTTCGGCGTCGCTGCTGATCAACCTGACGCTGGCGTTCTACGACGCCAACGGTGTGTCGCTGGATCGCGCCTCGGTGCCGGACGGCATGCAGATCGTCGACCTGACGCAGCGCGTCGAGAACGACTACATCGGCTCGCCGTGCGGCAAGCTCGACATGGCGATGATCTACTTCGCCAAGGCCGGCATGGGCACGCACTACCGCCCGCAGAACCGGTCGATCGAGTACGTGCCGCTCGGCCCGGATGCGGCGGACTTCCGCATCCTGTCGCTCGACACCGGCACGGTGCGGCTCGGTCTGGAGAAGTCCACCTACGCGGTGCGCGCGCGCGAGTGCGTCGAGGCGGTCGACTTCCTGCAGCGCTACGCGCCGCTGAAGCAGCTCGGCGACGTGCGCGAACGCGACCAGTACGAACACCTGGAACCGGCGTTGCGTGCCAACGCGCCGCACCTCGCCGACCGCTTCGCCTACATCTTCGGCGCGCAGGAGCGCTTCCCGCGCATGCTGGCGGCGTGGCGGCGCGGCGACGTCGCCGGGGTCGGCGAGATCTTCCGCCGCGACGGCCGCGAGCTGCGCGATCTCTATCGCATCTCCGGCCCCGAGCTGGAGACGATGTGCGACATCGTGCGCACGGTGCCCGGCGTCTACGGTGAACGCATGCTCGGCGGCGGCGACAAGGGCGCCGCCGGGGCGCTGGTCGCGGCCGACGCCGTCGACGCGGTGCGTCAGGCGGTGGCCGCCGCCTACCCGCGCAGTCGCCCCGACTACGCCGAACGCAGCGCGGTGCACGCGCTGGCCGTCGTCGACGGCATCGCCGAGCTCGAACCCCTCTGATCCGATGAACAAGGTCCTGTGCTGTGCGCTGCTGGTCGGCGCGTCGTGGCTGTCCGATGCCCTGTGCGCGCAGCAGTCGCCGGCGCCGGCGCAGGAGGACTGGCAGAACGAGCACGTGTTCGGCATCGGCCGCGAGTTGCCGCACGCCGACCTGCACCGTCATCCGGATGCCGCCTCGGCGCGCAGCGGTCGGGCGTCGCCGTGGGAGCGCTCGCTCGACGGCCGCTGGAAGTTCCACTGGGTCGATCACCCGGACAAGCGGCCGGCCGGCTTCGAGGCGCTCGCCTTCGACGACGCCGCGTGGGGCGAGATCACCGTGCCGGGCAACGTCGAAGTGCAGGGCTACGGCACGCCGATCTACGTCAACCACGGCTACGCGTTCGCCAAGAACCCGCCGCGGGTCATGGACGAGCCGCCGCGCGGCTACACGACCTTCGCCGAGCGCAACCCGGTGTCGTCGTACCGGCGCCACTTCACCTTGCCGGACGGCTGGGGCGGGCGCCGCAGCTACGTCACCTTCGACGGCGTCTCGTCGGCGTTCTACGTGTGGCTCAACGGCGTGCGCCTCGGCTACCACCAGGGCAGCCGCACGCCGGTGTCGTTCGAGCTGACGCAGCAGCTGCGGCCGGGTGACAACGTGCTGGCGGTCGAGGTCTATCGCTACTCGGACGGCAGCTACCTCGAGTGCCAGGACTTCTGGCGGCTGAGCGGCATCTTCCGCAGCGTGCGGCTCGAGTCGCGGGCGGCGCAGCACCTCGTCGACTTCGAGGTGCACACGACGCCGCGCGACGATCGCGGCTTCGGCCGCGTCGACGTCGACGTGCAGGTCACAGCCGGCGGCGAATGGGACGTCGGGCTCGAGATCGACGGCGTCGGTCAGGACCTGGTCCCTGGCACCGCTCTGACACCGCGCGTGTCGCTGCGCGTCGATGTCGCCGACGCCACCAACTGGACCGCCGAGACGCCGCATCTCTACCGCGCGACGCTGATGCTGCGCGACAGCGCAGGCACGGTCGTCGAGGTGATCCCGTTCCGCATCGGCCTGCGCAAGGTCGAGATCCAGAACGGCCAGCTGCTGGTCAACGGCCAGCCGATCCTGGTCAAGGGCGTCAACCGCCACGACCACGACCCGGCCACCGGCCACGCGGTGCCGCTGCAGCGCCTGCGCGAGGACCTGGTGCTGATGAAGCAGCACAACATCAACACCGTGCGCACCTCGCACTACCCGAACGCGCCGGCGTTCTACGACCTGTGCGACGAGCTCGGCCTCTACGTCATCAGCGAGGCCAACATCGAGTCGCACGGCATGGGCTACGGCAAGGAGACGCTCGGCAACAACCCGAGCTGGCTCGACGCGCACATGGACCGCACCGTGCGCATGCTGGAGACGCTGAAGAACCACCCGTCGATCATCGTCTGGTCGCTCGGCAACGAGGCCGGCGACGGCAGCAACTTCGTCGCCACCAGCGACTGGATCCATCAACGCGATCCGTCGCGGCCGGTGCACTACGAGCGCGCCGGGCGCGCGGCGCACACCGACATCGTCTGCCCGATGTATGCGAGCATCGGCTGGCTCGAGCGCTACGCGAAGGGCGAGGATCTGCGGCCGCTGATCCTGTGCGAGTACGCGCACGCGATGGGCAACAGCGTCGGCAACCTGCAGGACTACTGGGACGTCATCGAGGCCTACCCGCGGCTGCAGGGCGGCTCGATCTGGGACTGGGTCGACCAGGGGCTCTACGCCAAGGTGCCGCCGAAGCTGTCGACGCGCGATCGCGGGCCGCGGCAGCTGGCGGTCGACGTGCAAGGGCGCGCGGTCGCTGGCCGCGGCGTGATCGGCGCGGCGCACGTCGCCGACGATCCGTCGCTGCGGTTGACCAAGGCGCTGACCATCGAGGTCGACGTCGACGGCCAGCCGGGCGGCGGCTTCTGCCCGCTGCTGTCGCGCGGCGATCACCAGTTCTTGCTGCGCTACGACAACGCCGGCCTGGTGTTCGTGCTGCACGCCGACGCGGGGCAGGGCGCCGGTTGGCGTTCGACGACGGCGAAGATCGACGGCGAGTTCGGCAAGCGGCCGCGGCGGCTGACGGCGAGTTGGGACGGGCATCGCGCCCGCATCTACGCCGACGGCGAACTGCTGGTCGAGAACGCGGTGCACGGCGTGCTCAGCGACACCGACTTCCCGGTGCACATCGGCCGCAACTCCGAGGTCACCGACCGCACCAGCCACGTCGTGATCCAAGGCGCGCGGCTGTGGAACCGCGCGCTGTCGCCGGCCGAGATCGCCGCCGCGGCGACCGAACGCGACGGCTTGGTGCTCGACGTCGACCTGCGCGAGGTGACGGCGACGCCGCGCGCGCAGCAGACCTACTTCGCCTACGGCGGTGACTTCGGCGACGTGCCGAACGACGGCAACTTCTGCTGCAACGGCCTGATCCAGCCCGATCGCCGGCCCAACCCGCACCTGCACGAGGTCGCCAAGGTCTACGACAACGTCGACGTCACGGCGGTGGACCTGGCGAAGGGGGAGGTTCAGGTGAAGAACAAGTTCTTCTTCACCGACCTGTCGCGCTTCGCGGTCACGTGCGTCGTGCGCGAGGACGGCATCGAGGTGCTGCGCGAACGGCTGCCGCAGCTCGAGCTCGCGCCGCAACACAGCGAGGGGTTGACGTTGCCGCTCGGCGACCTGCAGCGGCGCCCCGAAGCCGAGTACTTCGTCGAGGTCGAGTTCGCGCTGGCGCAGGACGAAGCGTGGGCCGCGGCCGGCCACGTGGTGGCGCGCGACCAGCTGGCGTGGCCGACCGGCGCGCCCGCGGCGCCGCTGGCGACCGCGATCGACGGCGCGGCGGTGCAGGTGCGGGACGGTGAGCCGCTGACCGTGGCCGCCAACGGCGTCACCACGAAGTTCGATCAAGGCGGTCGGTTGGTGTCGTACGTCGTCGACGGCGAAGAGCTGCTGTTGTCGCCGGTGCAGCCGAACTTCTGGCGCGCCTCCACCGACAACGACAAGGGCAACGGCATGCCCGGCCGTTGCGGCCGCTGGCGTGAGCCGCAGGTGACGTTCGAGCAGGTTTCGGCGAGGGCATTGCGGAGCGGGGCCTACGAGGTCGTCAGCAGGCTGACGGTCGGCGTCGGCGAGTCCACCGGCGAGCTGCGTCAGGTGGTCGGGCTCGACGGCGGCGTGCAGGTGACGTTCGTCTTCGAGCCCAGAGGCGACAAGCTGCCGGAGCTGCCGCGCGTCGGGCTGACGTTCGAGACGCGCCGCGCCGCCGAGCAGCTGCGCTGGTACGGGCGCGGTCCGTTCGAGAACTACGCCGACCGCAAGACCGCGGCGTTCTTCGGCATCTGGAGCGGCACCGTCGAGCAGCTGAACCACCAGTACATCGAGCCGCAGGAGCACGGCAACCGTACCGACACCCGCTGGCTCGAGCTGCGCGCGGCGCAGGGGCCGGGGCTGCGCGTCCGTGCCGCGGCGCGCGAACACCCGTTCGCGTGGAGCGTCTGGCCGTACACGCAGGCCGCGGTCGAGGCGGCCCTGCACCCGTACGAGGTCGAGCCCAGCGGCCGACTGACGGTGCACATCGACGCGGGGCAGACCGGCGTCGGCGGTGACGACAGCTGGGGAGCGCGGCCGCATCCGCAGTACACGCTGCAGCCCGCGGGCCGCTACGAGCTCGGTTTCGTGCTGTCGCCGCTGCGGTGAGGCGCGCCGGCCGGGATTTCGCGGCCCAGGCGTGACGGCGGTCCGGTCCTGCTGCTGGAGACGGCGAGGACCGGAACATGCAAACGACGCAAGCCAGGCTCGTCTCGAGGTCGTTCGCCGGTGCGTTGCTGCTGTGGGCGGCGGCCGCGGCCGTGGCGGGGCTGCACGCCACCGCCCTGGTGTGGGGGCTGGTCGTCGGCGGCGCATGGCTGTGCGACTTCGGCTACTACGCGCAGCTGACGGACCGGCGGCTGCGGCGGCGCGAACGGCAGCAGTGGCAGCGGGTGCGGGGCATGTTCCTGCAAGCCGCGGCGCTGGGGCAGCCGGAGCTCGCGCTGACGTTGCCGTTGGTTTTTGGGCTGGGAATGGCGCCGGCCGGTCATGGCCGCGGCGCTCGCGGCGACGCTCGACGTGCTGCTGGGCGTCGGATTGCTCGGCTGCGCGTGGTGAGGGAGCGTCTATCGTCGCCGCCATGCGTCACCGCGAACGTCGTCTGCTCGCCGCGTTGGGACTGTTCGTGGGCGCGCTACCGGCGCAGGACCCGGAGCCGCTGCCGCTGGCCGACAACGGCGTCTGGTGCTGGTTCCAGGACGAACGCGCCGTCGTCGACGCCGCGCACCCCGACGGGCCGCTGCTGCTGTTCAGCACGGTCGCGTTCGGCGGGCCCGACGCCGACACGCACGGTGACATCGACGTGCACTGGCGCGGACTCGACGACGGTACCCAGGGCTCGTTCACGCTGCACGACCGGCTGCAGCCCGACGACCACGACGGCGCGGCGCTGTGCGTGCGCGCCGACGGCCGCTACCTCGCCGTCTACACGCAGCACAGCGCTGATCGGCTGGTGCGCTGGCGGGTCAGCGAACGGCCGCACGATCCGAGCGCGTGGCGGGAGGAGCGGACGTTCGAGAACGCGGTGCGCGTCTGCTACTCCAACGTGTTCCACCTGCGCGACGCGCAAGGCCGGCTGCGGCTGTTCGACTTCGTGCGCGCCGACGGCTTCGACCCCAACTGGTTCGTCAGCGACGACGACGGGGACTCCTTCGTGCACGGCGGCAAGCTGCACACCGGCCCCGGCGGCAACGAGGACAGCGGCCAGCGGCCGTACGTCAAGTACGCGTCGAACGACCCCGGCGCGTTGCACTTCGTCACCACCGACGGACACCCGCGCGACGAGGACAACTCGATCTACCACGGCGTGCTGCGCCGGGGTCGGCTGTTCGACAGCGGCGGCCGGTTGCTCGGTGCGCTGAGCTGCGAACGCACGGCGAAGCTGCGCTCCCCGGACTTCACGACGGTGATGGCGACGGGCACGAAGTTCGGTGGCGCGGCGATGCGGCACGCATGGACGATCGACCTGGCGGTCGATGACGCCGGGGAGCCGTACACGGTCTTCGTCGCCCGCGCGGACGACCAGGACACCGACCATCGGTTCTTCTACGCGCGGTGCCGCGACGGCAGTTGGACGGTGCGCGAGTTGTGTCGGGCCGGTGGCTTCCTGTACCAGCGCGAGAACGACTACACCGGGCTCGTCGCGCTGCATCCGCACGACCCGGACCTGGTGTTCGTGTCGACGACGGTCGATCCGCGAGACGGGGCGTCGTTGCCGCACCATGAGTTGTTCTGCGGACACACGACCGACGGCGCCGCGAGCTGGGCGTGGACGCCGATCACGTGGGGCTCGCGGGACGACAACCTGCGGCCCGTCGTGCCGCGTTGGGACGGCGATCACACCGCGCTGCTGTGGGTGCGCGGCAGGATGAACACCTACACCGACTGGCGCGCCGCGGTGGTCGGACGGGTGGTCACCGGTCGCGGCGCGGAGGTGTTTCGTGCGCTCGCGGTCGGCGGGCAGGACGCGGCCACCCGGCCGGCGTGTCTGCCGGACCGTTGAAACAGACGGGCACGCGCTCGCGCGAGATTGCGTGCGGCGCCGCGGCCAGCGGTGGCGGGGCGGCGGCTAGGACCGGCGCGCCGACTGTGGCAGCTGGTTGCGGATCTGCGGCACCGCCGCAGCGACGCTCTCGGCGGCGGCATCCTGGCCCGCGAGGTAGCCGGGTACGAGGTCGTTGCGCAGCAGGATGTCGCGGATGCGCGAGGTCGGGCTCTCGATGCGGCGCGACAGGCGCCGCACGGCCGCGGTGCCGAGGTCGCGATACGGCACGCGCACGGTCGGGATCTGCACTTCGCCGGGGGGCGGCGCGAGCCCGTCGAAGCCGGCGATCACCACGTCCGCGCCGATCGTCACGCCTTCGCGTCGCAGGCTGCCGTTGAGGTGGTAGGCGACCGGGTCGCAGGCGCAGATCCACGCCGTGACGCCGTTGCGCAGGTGCTCGCGCAGCTGGACGACGACCTCCGGGATCGCGCTGAGATCGCGGCCGACGTTGAGGATCGGCGTCTCCGCGAGCGGCACGTCGGCGAGGAAGCACGATTCGCGGAAACCCGCGAGCCGGGCGCGTTCCCAGGACTTGGTGCCGCCCATCTTGACGAAGCCGATGCGCATGTGCCCGGCGCGGCGCAGCATGTCGTAGAGCATGACGACGCCGGCGCGTTCGTCGGTGTCGATGCAGTCGATCGGCAGCTGGTCGAAGCGGTGCACCATCGACACCACCGGCAGGCGCGTCGCCAGCCCGGCGACGACCTGCGGCGCGAACGAGTGCAGCAGGATGGCCCCGTCGATCATGCCGGCGCGCATCGCCGGCGGCTCGAACTCGCCTTCGAGGCTGCCGCCGCTCTTCGGCGGCGTCACGTAGACCGACAGGTGCGCGTCGTGCGCCGAGGCCGCCTCGCTGATGCCGGCGATGATCTCGTCACCGGCCGGGCCGAGCCCCGTGGCCGAGCCGACCAGCAGTTGCAGCGTCTTGATGCGGCGCGTGCGCACCGCGCCGCGGCGCGCCTCCGGGATCCGGTAGCCGAGTTCCTGTGCGGCCTGGAACACCCGGGCGCGGGTCGTCGCGCGGATCGATTCGTCGTTGCGCAGCGAACGGGAGACCGTCGCGGTCGACAGCCCGAGCAGCCGGGCGATGTCCTTCTGGTTGATGGGCTCGTCGGTGCCGGGGCTGTGCAGCGGGTTGCCGTTGTCCATCGGGGTGCGGGGGCGGTTGGGTTCGGGCATGAGCGGGATCGAGTTGCCGAGCGCAAGCATGCCGCAAGATCAGGTGAACGGCCTTTCGATTGCGTGATTGCGTGCAACTACATGATTCCGGCGAAGAGAAATTGCGGAACCCGGGGCCGCTGCGCGGCCGTGCGCTCCCGGTCGTCTGCGCTCGCGGTCGCATCGTCGGCGTTGCCGTGCCCGGCACCGCGCGCCTACCGTCCTCGGCGATGCGCATCGTCCACCTGCTCGTCGCCGTCCTCGTGGTGCTGCAGATCGCGGCCGGCGCACCCGGCCAGCGGCCCAGGGGCGACGGACCGAAGCCGCGGCCCAACGTCGTCTGGTTGGTCGTCGAGGACATGAGCCCGTGGCTCGCCTGCTACGGCGACGGGACCGTGCCGACGCCGAACTGCGACCGCCTGGCGCGCGAGGGCGTGCGCTACACCAACGCGTTCGCCACCTCGCCGGTGTGCGCGCCAGCGCGCTCGTCGCTGATCACCGGCATGTACGCGACGCGCATCGGCACGATGCAGATGCGCACCAACTCGCCGAGCCAGGCGGAGCTGGTCAAGGACCCGGAGGCATACCGCGACATCCCGGGCTACGAGGGTGTGCCGCC
Source organism: Planctomycetota bacterium (assembly GCA_020638735.1). Taxonomy (GTDB): domain Bacteria; phylum Planctomycetota; class UBA1135; order UBA1135; family UBA2386. The sequence continues at coordinate 236,732 of JACKHZ010000011.1, forward strand.
GGCGTGGGTGCGGTGCTTCCCGGAGCAACTGCGCCGCGCCGGCTACTACTGCACCAACCACAGCAAGACCGACTACCAGTTCGCTGCGCCGGTCACCGTCTGGGACGACTCGTCGGGCAAGGCCCACTGGCGCAACCGGGCGCCGGGGCAGCCGTTCTTCGCCGTGTTCAACTTCGGCGTCACGCACGAGAGCGGCGCCTTCCCGGGCACGCGGCGACAGAAGGCGGTCGTCGATCCGGCCGACGTGCCGCTGCCGCCGTTCTACCCCGACACCGCGGCGGTGCGCGACGCGGTCGCCCGCACCTACGACAACATCGCCGCGATGGACCGGCAGATCGGCGCCCGGCTGAAGGAGCTCGAGGACGACGGCCTGCTCGACTCGACGATCGTGTTCTTCTACAGCGACCACGGCGTCGGCCTGCCGCGCGGCAAGCGCTCGTGCTACGACACCGGCACGCGCGTGCCGCTGCTGGTGCGCTTCCCCGACGGGGCGCGCGCGGGCGAGGTCGAAGACCGGGTCGTGCAGTTCGTCGACTTCGGCCCGACGGTGCTGTCGCTGTGCGGCGTGCAACCGGACCTGCGGCTCGACGGCGTGCCGTTCCTCGGCCCGTTCGCGCGCGCCGGCGCGGGGCTCGCGTTCGCCCACGCCGACCGCTTCGACGCCGTCTACGACCGCCAGCGCGCGGTCAGCGACGGTCGCTTCCGGCTGGTGCGCAACTACCTGCGCGACGCGCCGTACCTGATCCCCAACGCCTACCGCGAGCGCATTCCGATGACCGCGGAGCTCTACGCGCTGCGCGGTCGCACCGACCTGCCGGCGGCGATGTGGCAGCTGACGGCGACGTCGCGCCCGGCCGAGGAGCTCTACGACAGCCAGGCCGATCCATGGGAGGTCGACAACCGCATCGACGACCCGGCGCTCGCCGAGCGGGCGGCGCGCCTGCGCGCGGCGCTCGACGGCTGGATCGAAGCGACCGACGACCTCGGCCTCGTGCTGCCCGAGCGCCGCATGGTCACCGAACGGCTCTGGCACGGCGAGGCACAGCCGGTGACGCCGCCGGCCGAGGTCGTGCAGTCGCCGCAGGGGGAGGGATACCTCGTGTCGCTGACGTGCGCCGAGCCCGGCGCCTCGGTCGGCTATCGGTTGCTGCCGGCGGAGTTCGATCCCCGCTACGCCAGCTATCGCGAGCCGATGGTGCTCGCCGAAGGCCAGCGCCTCGAGGTCGTGACGCACCGCATCGGCTGGAAGCCGTCGGCGCGGCAGGTGCGCATCGGGCCGCGACGCGGGCCGCCGAAGAACGTGCTGGTGATCGTCGCCGACGACCTCGGCTTCATGGACATCGGCGGGAACAATCCGGACTGCTTCTACGACACGCCCAACCTCGATCGCCTCGCCGCCGAGTCGCTGCGTTGCACCGACGGCTACGCGGCGTGCCCGGTCTGCTCGCCGACGCGCTATTCGCTGCTGACCGGGCGCTACCCGGCGCGCGGCGCGGTGACCAACTACTTCATGGGCACGCGCGTCGAGCGCTTCCGGCCGGCGGAGGCCGACGACCGCATGGAACTCGACGAGGTCACGCTGGCCGAGGTGCTGCACGAGCGCGGCTACGCGACCTTCTTCGCCGGCAAGTGGCACCTGGGTCCGACGGAGGAGTTCTGGCCCGAGCACCAGGGCTTCGACGTCAACAAGGGCGGGTTCGAGCGCGGCGGTCCGTACGGCGGCAAGAAGTACTTCTCGCCCTACGGCAACCCGCGCCTCGACGACGGCCCCGAGGGCGAACACCTGCCGGCGCGGCTCGCCGCCGAGACCTGCCGCTTCGTCGAGCAGCATCAGGACGCTCCGTTCCTCGCGTGGCTGTCGTTCTACTCGGTGCACACGCCGCTGATGGGGCGGCCCGACCTGGTCGCGAAGTACCAGCAGAAGCTGCGCGCGATGGGGGCGCCCGGCGCCGACACGCCGGAGTTCGGCGACGAGGAGCAGGCGTTCCTGACCGACAAGCCGCGCAAGGTCCGTCGGCTGCAGCGGCACGCCGTCTACGCGGCGATGGTCGAGGCGATGGATCAGGCGGTCGGCGAGGTGTTGGAGAAGCTCGCCGAGCTGGGGCTGGCCGACGACACGATCGTCGTGTTCACGTCGGACAACGGCGGGCTGTCGACCAGCGAGGGCTCGCCGACCAGCAACCTGCCGCTGCGCGGCGGCAAGGGCTGGATGTACGAAGGCGGCATCCGTGAGCCGTGGCTGTGGCGCGTTCCCGGCGCGACGACGGCCGGCGCGACCTGCGCCGTGCCGTTCAGCAGCGTCGACCTGCTGCCGACGATGCTCGAGCTGCTCGGCGTCGAACCGGTCGCGCACGTGATCGACGGCGTCAGCGTCGCGTCGGCCTTGCGTGGCGAGGCCGCCCCCGCGCTGCACGAGCGGCCGCTTTTCTGGCACTACCCGCACTACGGCAACCAGGGCGGCTTCCCGTCGGCCGCGGTGCGCAGGGGCGACTGGAAGCTGATCGAGCGGCTCGAGGACGGGCGCGTGCACCTCTTCGACCTGGCGCACGATCTCGGCGAACGGCACGACCTCGCCGGAGAACAGCCCGAGCGCGTCGCCGAGCTGCGCGGTCTGCTGCACGACTGGTACCGCGCGATCGGCGCGCGCTTCCTGCGGGCGAAGGACGGCGGGGACGAGCCTTGGCGCCCGCAGTGAAGCAGGGGCCGCAGTAGCGCCGCGGCCGCAGGGGCGCAGCTCGTCAGCGGCGACGTTTCGCCTTCGCCTTCGCCTTCGCCTTCGCCTTCGCCTTCGGCGGCGACTTCGCCTTCGCCACGAACTCGTCGACGCGCACCTGACGCAGCACCAGCGCGGTGCGCGCCGGCAGGTAGAGCGGCACGAAGTGGCGGTGGATGCGGTCGGTGAAGGTCTCGTGTCGCGTGTCGTGCTGCTGTCGGCCGTGACCGCCGAACGGCACGGCGTCGCTGTCGAGCACGATCCCGTAGGCGCCGGGGGCGGCCGGCACCGGATGACCCGAATAGGACTTCGTCGGGTGCAGGTTGACGACGAACATCAGCCCCGCGCGCAGCCACGCGAGCACCTTGCGCTCGTCGTCGGCGAGCAGCAGGTACTCGTCCTGGCCGTCGGGGAACCGGTGCGTGCGCGCCAGCGCGATCAGCGCGCGGTCGAAGGCGCCGAGTTGGCGGTAGCGCAGCAGCTCGTCGTCGGTGAGCGACCACTGCCGGCGCGCGTGCGCGTGCGAGAACTCGTTGCCCTCGCGCGGGAAGTCGATCCACTCCGGGTGGCCGAACTCGTTGCCCATGAAGTTCAGGTAGCCGTGGCCGGCGGTGCCGAGCGTCAGCAGCCGGATCAGCTTGTGCAGCGCGACGCCGCGATCGACGGTGAGGTCCTGCTGCAGCACCGACATGCGGTCGTAGATGCGTTCGCCGCAGAGCCGGAAGATCAGCGTCTGGTCGCCGACCATCGCCTGGTCGTGCGACTCGGCGTAGGCGATCGAGCGCTCGTCGCGGCGGCGGTTGGTCAGCTCGTACCACAGCCTCTGCATCGACCACTCTTCGTCCGGCACGTGCTTGATCAGCCGGATCCACTCGTCGGCGATGCCCATCGCGAAGCGGTAGTCGAAGCCGCAGCCGCCGTCGGCGACGGGCGCCGCGAGCCCCGGCAGGCCGGACACGTCCTCGGCGACGGTGATCGCCGCCGGCAGCACCTCGTGCACCAGCTCGTTGGCCAGCGTCAGGTAGGCGAGCGCGCGTTCGTCGACCGCCTCGCCGAAGTACTCCGCGTAGTCGTCGAAGCGGTGGTCGAGGCCGTGGTGCGTGTAGAGCATGCTCGTCACGCCGTCGAAGCGGAAGCCGTCGACGCGGAAGCGCTCGAGCCAGTGCCGGCAGTTGGACAGCAGGAAGCGCACCACCTCGGGCTTCTGGTAGTCGAACAGCGCCGAGCCCCACGCCGGGTGGATGCCCTTGTCGCCGGCGACCGTGAACGCGTGGCCGCCGTCCTGCCGCGAGATGCCCTCGACGTCGTTGCGCGCGCAGTGCGAGTGCACGAGGTCCATCAGCACGACCATGCCCATGCCGTGCGCCTCGTCGATCAGCCGCATCAGCTGCTCGGGCGTGCCGAAGCGCGACGACGCGGCGAAGAAGCTCGAGACCTGGTAGCCGAACGAGCCGTAGTAGGGGTGCTCGGCGAGGCCCATCACCTGCAGCGCCTGGTAGCCGGCGTCGCGGATGCGCGGCAGCACCGCGGTGCGGAACTCGTCGAAGGTGCCGACGCGCGCCGCCTCCTGCGCCATGCCGACGTGCGTCTCGTAGACCAGCAGCGGCAGCGTCGGCGCCGCCGGTCGCGGGTGCTGCCACGCGTAGGGCTCCGGCGGGGCCCAGACGATCGCGTTCCAGCTGCCGGTGGTCGGATCCTGCTCGACGCGCTCGGCGGTCGCCGGCAGGCGGTCGCCCTTGCCGCCGGGCCATTGTACCTCGAGGCGGAACGGCACGCCGTGGGCGAGCGCCTTCGCCGGCAGCCGCAGCTCGAACACGCCCGCCTGCGCGCCGCCGTGAACCGGCCGCAGCGCGAACCTGGGGTCGGTCTTCCACTTCGTGAACGGCCCCTTCAGGTGCACGGCGGTCGCGTTCGGCAGCCACTCGCGCAGCACCCAGCCGGCCTTGTCGCGGTGCAGACCGAAGCGCTCGTGCCAGTCGGCGACCTGCAGCAGCGGCTCGTCGCCGAACAGCTTCTTGCGGTGCATCGCGAGGTAGCGCATGCGCTGCCGCAGCACCTCCTGGTGCGGCTGCAGCAACGGATCGCCGGCGAGGCGCCGGGCGATGGCCGCGTCGATGCGCTGCTCCAGCGCAGGGTCGCGTTCCGGCTGCTTGCCGGGGGGCTTGGGTGGCGCCGGGTCGCGGGTCATGTCGCCTCCGCATTGTGGCGCGCGGGAGGCATACTGCCAGCATGCTGATGCCGCTGTTCGGCGTCGCCGGCGAACGGCGCGGGGCGTCGGCCCGGCGCGATCAGCCGCCGAAGACGCTGTGCGGCTCCGGCTGCTCGCCGCGCAGGATCGCCAGCACGTTGCGGGCGGTGCCGACGCACAGCTCACGGTAGGTCGCGGCCGTCAGCGACGCGGTATGGGGCGTCAGCACGACCCGGTCCGAGCGCAGCAGCTCGTCGTCGTCGGCGGGTGGCTCCTGCTCGAGCACGTCCGCCGCGAACCCGCCGAGCTGGCCGCGCCGCAGCGCGTCGCGCAGCGCCGCACCGTCGATCAGCGCGCCGCGCGCGGTGTTGACCAGCAGCGCGCCCGGCTTCATCGCCGCGAACTGTTCGGGGCCGAGCAGGCCGCGGGTCGCGTCGGTCAGCGGCAGGTGCAGCGTCAGCGCGTCGGCCGCGGCGAGGATCTGCGGCAGGTCGGCGGCGTGGTAGGGCGCCGCGTCGCGCCGCGACAGCACCAGCACGCGCATGCCGAACGCGTCGGCGAGCTTCGCCACGCGCCGGCCGATGTTGCCGAAGCCGAGCACGCCGAGGCACAGTCCGCGCAGCTCGTTGCCCTGGTAGCGCCCGCGCTGTTCCCAGCCGCCGCTGCGCACCTGCAGCGCCTGGCGGGTGATGCCGCGGGCGAGGTCGAGCAGCAGCGCCAGCGTGTGCTCGGCGACGGTGGCGGCGTTGCCGCCGGGCGCGAACACCACCGGGATGCCGAGGCGCCGCGCGGCCGCGGTGTCGAGGTTGTCGAGGCCGACGCCGCAGCGGGCGATCGCGCGCAGCCGCGGGCAGCGCTGCAGCAGCGGTTCGTCGATGCGGCCGCGGCCGCGCGTCAGGATCGCCTGCACCGCGTCGAAGTCGCAGGCCGGCGCGTTCGGGTCGGCGGCCCGCACGACCTCGTGTCCGGCGGCCAGCAGCGCCTCGGCGTCGGGGTGCAGCGACTCGAGCAGCAGCACGCTCATGCCGACTCGTGCGCGCCTTCGCTCGCGCCGGGCGCCATGCGATACATGCCCGGTCGCGGCTCGACCAGCGGGTCGGCCAACACCTCGGGGTCGATCACCGCGTCGCGCGCGCTGGCGATCTCGACCAGGTTGCCGGCGGGGTCGCGCAGGAACATCTGCATCGAGCCGACCGGCAGCCGCCGGACCAGCCCCCAGGCCTTGGTGTCGATGACACCGGCCGCCTTCGCGGCGCGGAACACCTTGGCGAAGTCCGGTACGACGAGGCAGAAGTGGCCGCGGAACTGGTGGTCGTCGGCGATCTCGTTCATGTGGATCTGCTGCGAGGCGCCGATGCGGAAGAACTGCGAGCGGAAGCCCTGGTCCGGCGTCGCGTCGAGCGGCAGCCCGACGACGTCGCGGTAGAACGCGGTCGCCGCGTCGAGGTCGTCGACGTTGACGTTGATGTGGTGGATGAAGCAGTCGGTCACGGTCACCTCACGGCGCGACGGTGTAGCGGCGCACGAAATCGGGGTCGGGCTCGACGCCGAACCCGGGGCCGGTCGGCGGCAGCATCACGCCGGCGTGCTGCGCGTCTGCGTGCAGCGCGAGGTCGATCCGGGCCAGCTCGCGCAGCAGCGGCGCGCCGCCCATCGGCACCTCGACGAACACGCCGGCCGGGCACGCGAACGCGAGCGTGCGCGCCGCCTGGAAGGAGATCGCGGAGCCCCAGCAATGCGGCGCCAGCGCCAGCCGGTGGGCGTGCGCCAAGGCGCCGATGCGCAGGCCCTCGGTCAGCCCGCCGGCGATCGCCAGGTCGGGTTGCAGCACGTCGATCGCGCGCACTTCGAGCAGCTCGGCGAAGTCGAAGCACGCCGCCTCGCTCTCGCCCGCCGCGATCGGCACCGGGCTCTGCGCGCGCACCTCGGCGAGCCCGCGGCGGTCGTCGCTGGCCACCGGTTCCTCGACGAAGCGCAGCTCGAGCTCGGCGGCGCCCTGGCAGAAGCGCTTCGCCTCGGCGACGTTCATCGTGCCGTGCGCGTCGACCATGATCTCGACGCCGGGGCCCAGCGCGTCGCGCGCGGCGCGCACGCGGGCGAGGCTCGCCGTCACGCTGCCGTCCATCGCGCCGATGCGCATCTTGACGGCGCGGAAGCCCTGCGCGGTGTAGCCGGCGAGCTGCTCGCCGATCGTGCGCGCGTCGGCCCAGCCGCCGCTCGCGTAGGCGGCGACGCGGTCGCGGCACGGGCCGCCGAGCAGGTCGAGCACCGGGCAGCCGTGGGCCTTGCCGAGCAGGTCCCACAGCGCCAGGTCGACGCCGGCCAGCGCCGCGCTGTGCGCGCCGCGGCGACCGAGCACCGGCATCGCGCGCCCTTGCCGTTCGGCATGACCGCTGCGGGTGCCGTTGTAGCCGCGGCCCCAGGCGCGCGAGATCTGGCGCGGGTCCTGGCCGAGCAGCTGCGGCCGCAGCTCCTGTTCGACGATCGCCACCAGGGCCGCGCCGTTGCCGGCGCTGCCGACCGCCGGCTTGGCTTCGCCGTAGCCGACCAGGCCGTCGTCGGTCGTGATCGTCACCAGCACCGCGTCGAACGCGGTCAGCCGGCCGAAGTCGGAGACGTGCTGCCGCGCCGGATCGAGCGGGCAGTGCAGCCAGGCGGCGTCTACTGAGCGGATCTTCACGCGGGCCTCGCGGTGCCGTTCTGCAGCGGTCGGTTCAGCGGATCAGCGGCAGCAGCGTCTTCGCCGCGGTCTCGTAGAGCCGCGTGTAGAACGCCTCGCTGAGCAGGCTGCTGCCGTGGTCCTGGATGAACTTGAGCTGCTCCGGCGGGATGTCCACCGGGTTGTTCTCGACCTGATCCGGCCACGGCGACACCGGCGTGCGATCGACCGGCGCGACCGCCTCCATCGTCAGCGCGCCGTCGTAGCCGATGCTCTTCAGCGTCGCGACCAGCTTCGCCCAGTCGACGTTGCCCATGCCCGGCGCGAGGCGGTTGTTCTCGGCGACGTGCACGTCGGCGAGGCGCTTGCCGACCTTCTTGATGGCAGCGTGCATGTCGACCTCCTCGATGTTCATGTGGAACACGTCGAGGCAGACGCCGCAGTCGGGGCCGACCTCCTCGGCGAGGCGCAGCGCCTGGTCGGCGCGGTTCAGGAAGTAGGTCTCGAAGCGGTTGAGCGGCTCGATGGCCATGCGCACGCCGCACCTCTGGGCGTGGGTGTAGACCTCGCGCAGGCCTTCGACGACCCACTGCCACTCGTTCTCCGGCGTGCTGTCCGGGACGATCTTGCCGACCGTCGCCGGCACGATGGTGCACTCGGTGCCGTCCAGCTCCTTGACCATCGTGATCACGGACTTGACGTAGTCGATCGACGCGGCGCGCTGCGCCTCGTCGCCGGCGGCGAGGTTGCGCTGACCGAGCGTCAACGTGACCGCGCCCCAACAGCGGATGCCGTGCTCCTTGAGCAGCGGGCGGCCTTCCTTGGTCGGATACTGGGTCGGTTCGCCGCTGATCTCGATGCTCTCGAAGCCGAGGCGCTTGATGCGACGCAGGGTGACGTCGAGCGGCTCGGCCCGCATCCAGTTGTGGGTGGAGAGGTGCATGGGGTTCCTCGAAGGTCGGGCGCAAGGAGCTGCGCGGGCCGAGACCATACCCGAGCCGTTGGACCGCGCGCTGCGCATTCCGCGGGGTGGAGCGGTTGTCCGCTGCGGCGGGTTGCTGTCGCTGGGAAGGGGGAACCCTTGCCATGAGCAACACCGACCCCATCGTCGCGCGCACCGTCGCGCGGTCCCCGCTCCCGCTGCTCTTGCTGGCGGCGCTGCAAGCGCCGCTGCTCGCGCAGCACGAACCCGCAGTCGCCGAGGTCGCGACGGCCGACGGTCCGCAGCTGCTCGAGCGCGGCGCGCGCGGCCAGCGGCCGCTGCTGCCGCTGCACACGGCGGCAGCCGATCAGGGCCATGCCTACGGTCTGTGGGGCGCCGGCGCCCGCTACAAGGCGTCGTTCCACGACGGCGCGACGGTGGTGCCGTACCTCGGCCGCGACTACCCGCACAACCAGCCGTGGCGCTGGACGACGACGTCGGTGACGGTCGGGGGGAACGAGCTGGTGACGCAGGCGCCGCGCCTCACCGGCGGCGATCCGGTCGGCGGGTTCGTCGCCGCCTACGACCTCGGCGCCGTCAGCGAGCGCTACGAGCTGCGCGACGAAGGCGTCGAACAGACGTTCGTGCTGCGGCAGCGCGTCGGCGAAGGTGACCTCGTCGTGCGCGGCGCGGTCGACACGCTGCTGCACTGTGCGGCGGTCGCGGCCGCGCACCAGGAGCTGCGCTTCGTCGACGACGCGGGGCGCCACATCGTCGGCTACGGCGCCGCCACCGCCGTCGACGCGGCCGGTCGTCGTCGGCCGATGACGACCTCCTTCGCCGACGGCGCCATCACGCTGCGCCTCGACGCCGCGTGGCTCGCGACGGCCAGCTACCCGGTGGTCGTCGACCCGCTGCTCGGGCCGGGCGACTACGTCTACTCGGTGCCCGACCTCGGCAAGAGCGACATCGTTCGCGACAACGAAGGCGGCGCCGAGCAGGTCTGGATCGGCCTGACGCAGTACACGTCGGCGCAGGACAGCGACCTGTTCGGGCTGCGCTACGAGGACGACGGTTCGTACGCCGGCTACTTCTTCGAGGACGTCACCAACAGCTGGTCGACGGACGGCCCGAGCGTCGCCTACCTGGCGAGCACCAACCGCACCGTGCTGGTGTTCGACCGCATCCTGCCGGGCGGGTCGCGCGTGCTGCGTACGCACACGCACCTCCGCACCGACACCGGCTGGAACACCACCTACTCGCAGATCGCCACCGGCAACAACGCCTGGCGCGCCGACGTCGGCGGGTCGTCGTGGAACTCCGCCGGGCCGGAGGTGCTGATCGTCTACCAGCAGGAAGCCAACGGCGGCGCGTTCCAGGAGTCGAGCTCGTCGTCGGTCTACGGCGTGACCTTCGACACCGTCGCCGAGACGGCGTCGGCGCCGTTCCTGATCGCGAGCTCCGCGCTGGTCGACACCGAGAGCCCCAGCGTCAACCAGTGGGCGGCCGGGCTCGCGCCCAGCTCCTGGCTCGTCGCCTACCAGCAGGTCACGACGCTCGTGATCGGCGGCACCGACGACTGGGACATCGGCGTTCGCGAGGTCAGCGCCACCGGCACGGTGTCGGCGGCGACCTACATCGACAACGCCTCCTCGGACCACAAGCTGTCGCCGCGCATCGAAGGCCAGAGTGGTCACTACCTGGTGTCGTTCGTCGCCAGCCCCAACAGCGGCACGATCCCGTCCGGTCAGCTCGGCAACGACCTGCGGGTCGCGCGCCTCGAGTGGCCGACCGGCAGCGGCGCCGGTACGCAGCCGCACGGCACCGTGCAGCTGGTGCACTACAACGACGCGCGCATCGACAACGGCGGCCTCGGCTTCGACCGCTACTCCCGCAGCCACTGGGTGCTGACCTGGCGCAGCTCGGTCACCGACTCGATCTACCTGCGCGAGGTCGGCTTCACCGGGCAGTCTCTGCACTCCGAGTCGGTGCTGGTCTCGCCGAGCCTCTACTCCGTGATCGGTGGGGTCTGCTACGACGGCATCACGCCCCAGTACGTGCTCTCGTACGCGAGCTACGCCGCCGGCAGCAGCTACGTGACCATGGACCGCTTCGTCTACCCGTCGGTGACGCCGGCCTTCGCCAGCGGCCCGGCGTGCAGTCAGGCGACGATCGCCTGGCACGGTTCGCAGCAGATCGGCTCGCAGGGCTCGTGGGTCGAGGTCACCGGTGCGCCGGTCAACTCGCTGCACATCTGCGTGGTGGCGTTCGCGCCGGCGCAGCTGCAGCTGTTCGGCGTCGGCCCGATCCAGGACGGCTGCTGGCTGCTGGTGCCGCCGAACGGCCCCGACTACGCCGGCATGTTCGGTCTGCAGGTGGGTTCGCTGGTCAGTTGGAGCTTGCCCCTGCCCGAGAGCGTGGCCGCGACCACGCTCTACTTCCAGGACTTCCACACCGTCGCCGGTGGCGGTCCGTTCGAGCTGATCTCGACGCAGCGATTGACGGTTCCGATCGTCAAGTGACGCTCGGCGTCGCGCGGCCGACGTTCAGACGCCGAGCTCGCGCAGCAGCACCGGGCTCGGCTGCACCGCTTCGACGACCCACAGCACGTAGCGGAAGTCGCAGACGACGTTGCGCGAGCGTTCGGCGTTCCAGCCGAAGTCGCCGGCGACGTTCTCGAACACGCGGTCGAAGTTGAGGCCGATCAGCTCGCCCCGGCCGTTGATCACCGGCGAGCCGGAGTTGCCGCCGGTGGTGTCGCCGTTGGTCAGGAAGCAGACCGGCACGTCGCCGAGCGCCGGCACGAACCACCGGCTCTTGTCGCGCGTCTTGGCCGCCTCGAGCAGCGCCTTCGGGCTGGCGAACGGCTCCTTGCCGGTCTCCTTCTGCAGGATGCCGCCGACCGTCGTCTGCGGCAGCGCCTGCAGTCCGTCGCGCGGCTCGTAGCCCTTGATCTCGGCGATCGACACGCGCAGCGTGCTGTTGGCGTCCGGGTAGAACGACTTGCCGCGGAACGCTTCCTGCGCGGCGATCCAGCGCTGGCCGACGTCGAGGCTGTGACCCTGGCGTTCGCGCGTGCGCTGCTGCCACTCGGCCATCTCGCGGGCGATGCCGCGCGCCAACACGATCAGCGGGTCGTCGCTCTTCGTCACCGCTTCCGCGCCCTGCGCGAACAGCTCGCTGCGCGCCTTGCCGTCGAGCATCGTCGTCGTCGCCAGCACGGTGTCGATCAGCGCGTCCTCCGACCCACCGCCCCTCAGCATCTCGGTCCCGGCCAACCGCTGGGCATCGGACACCGACGCGAACTCGCCCAGCAGGATGCGCAGCATCGGCGCCTGGATCAGGTCGAAGTCCTGCGTCAGCTCCTCGTCGGCGATCATCGCCAGGCCGCGCGGGCTGATGCGGCCGTTCTGTCCGGCGACCGCGCCGCAGGCCTGCACCAGCACGTCGAACAGCGGCACCTGGTCGCCGAGCACGCGCACGAACCACATCATCGTGTCGCGCTCGATGGTGTCGGCGACCTCTTGCGAGGCGGCCAGCATCTCGGCCAGCACCGTGCCCCACTTCTGGTTGCGGTCCTGGTCCTCGGCGAGCCACTTCTGGAACGCGGCTTCGTCGCGCCGCTTGTGCTCGGCGGTCCTGTTGTTCTTCAGGCCGAAGATCATCCCGGCCGCGTTCTTCTGCACGTTGGCGAGGTACTTGATCGTGTCGGCGACCTCGAGCGACTTCGCCTCGCTCTGCTTGCCGGCGCGCTCGAGCACCTCGATCGCCGCGGTCAGCACGGCGTCGCGGCGCGGGTAGACGTAGCCCTCCTGGGTGGCGACGCTGCGGCTGGTCTCGTAGCGCTGCGTGCGGCCCGGGTAGCCCATGATGATCGCCAGGTCACCCTGCTGCACCGGGTCCTTGGCGACCTTCAGGAAGTGGTCCGGCCGGTACGGCACGTTGCTCTCGTCGTGGTCGCGCACGTTGCCGTCCGGCGCCACGTAGGCGCGGAAGAACGTGAAGTCGCCGGTGTGCCGCGGCCACTCCCAGTTGTCGACCTCGCCGCCGAACTCGCCGATCGCGCGCGGCGGCACGTAGACCAGGCGCACGTCGCGGATCTGCGTGCGGTAGTAGAGGTGGTATTCCTTGCCCTCGAGGAACGACGCCACCGAGCACTTGGTGTTGGCCTCGCGCGCTTCGCCGTCGGCGACCAGCCTGGCGATCGTCTGCTGGGTGATCGCCCAGCGGTCGAGGTCGGTGGTGGCCTTCGCCTGCGCCTCGTGCAGCACCGCGGTGACGTCCTCGATGCGCTTCAGCACCGACGCGGTGACGCCCGGCGCCGGCAGCTCCTGCTCGCGGCCGTTCGCCGCGTAGCCGTCGCGCAGGTAGTTGTGCTCCGGCGAGCTGAGCTGGGTGACCGCGCTGAAGCCGCAGTGGTGGTTGGTAACCATCAGGCCCTCGGCCGAGACGAACGACGCCGTGCAGCCGTTGATCTGCACCGTCGCCGACAGCACGCCGCCCTTCTCCGGGTGCCAGAACTCGTCCTTGGTCAGCTTCATGCCGCGCTTCTGCAGCGCGGCCCAGTCCATCTCGCGGACCTGCGTCGGCAGCCACTGGCCTTCATCGGGGCGGGGGCCGCCGGCCAGCAGCGCTGCGGCGGCGAGGAACGTCAACGGGAGCGGGAGTCGCAACATGGGGCACCTCTATACGGGGCGGGCGGCGGCGGTGCGAACGGCTTGCGGGTGCGACGGCCGCCGGGCACGCTCCGGGCATGCTGCGCCTCGTCGCCGGTGCTCTGTGCGTGCTCGCCTTGCTCGGGCAGCTCGCGGCCCAGAACTCGACCCGCAAGGTCCGTCGCCCGCCCGGCGAGTTGGCGGCCAAGGCCGGCAGCGCGGTGCACTGGCGCAAGGACGTCGCCGCGGCGCTGGTAGAGGCGAAGCAGAAGGGCAAGCCGGTGTTCTGGTACGTGCCCGAGGTCAAGGGGTCGCCGATGGACCGCAAGCCGGAGGTCGACCGCTACATGATGGGCGGGCCGTTCTCGTGGCCGTCGACGATCGCGCTGCTCAACGAGCACTTCGTGCCGGTCAAGGAGGTCGCCGAGGGCGCGCGGGCGAAGGCGCTCGGGCTGCTGCGCGGCGAGTTCCTCGAACCGGGCTACGTGCTGCTCGACGGCGACGGCAAGGCGCTGCTGAGGGTGGATCAGCTGACGACGTTCCACCCGCAGTGGTTCGAGGCGCCGCTGCGGCGCGCGGTGCAGCAGCCGCGCGAAGGCTGGCCCGGCGGCGTCGGTCTCGACGACGCGTGGCAGCAGCTGCGGCGCGGTGAGCTCCAGGGCGCGCAGGACGCGCTGAGGCTGGTGTCGTTCTACTCGCCGGAGGAAGCGGCCGAAGGGCTGTGGCTCCAGGGCGTCGCCGGGTTCCGCAGCGGCCGCCGCAGCAAGGCGACCGAGGCGTGGCGGTCGATCACCGAGCTGTACGCCGGCAGTGCGTGGGCGAGCAAGGCGGCGCTCGAGCTCGAGGGCCACGGCCCGTTCGTGCACGGCTTCGAGGTCTACGGCGAGCTGCCTGCCGCGGCGCTGGCGAGCGGTCCGGTCGACGGCACGCGCGCGCCGGACGGCACCTACACCGAGGCCGAGCTGTGGCAGCGCAGCGTCGACTACCTGTGCGGCATGGCCGACGACGACGGCGTCTACCGCGACAGCATCTACGACTTCGGCGGCACCGACGGCCTGCCCAACGTCTACGCGGCGGTGACCTGCCTCGTCGGCGAAGCGCTGCTGGCAGCCGAGGCGCGCGCCGCGGCGGGGGGCTTCGCGCTCGACGACAGGGGCCGCGCGCGCATCGGCGAGGTGCTGCTGCAGATCCGCGGCCACGCCGAGCGCGCCGACTGGCTGGCGCTCGAGGACAAGGACGAGATCCTGTGGGCGCGCGCCTACGCGGTGCGCTTCCTGCTGGCGTTCGGCGAACGGCGCGGGGCCGACGGACGCGAAGGCGACGACGCGCAGGCGGCGGCGCTGCGCGGCGGGGTCGGCGCGCTGCTCGCGCTGCAGCCCGAGACCGGCGTCTGGTTCCACGAGTACGGCAACCCGTTCGCGATCGCGACCGCGCTGCAGGCGCTGCACGGCGCGCGCGCGGCCGGCGTCGAGGTGCCGCAGGACAACATCGACAAGGGCCTGCGCGCGCTCGCGCACGATCGCACCGGCGACGGCGCCTTCACCTACGGCCAGACCGCCGAAGGCCGGCAGCCGCGCGTGTCGGTCGAAGCCGCCTCGTGCCGCATGCCGCTGTGCGAGCTCGGGCTCTACCTGTTCGGCGCGTCCGACCAGCAACGGCTCGCCGCCGCGGTCGAGGCCGGTCGTCGGTATCACGGCGAGCTCGCCGCGGTGCGCAAATACGACGACCACGCCGGCCGGCTCGGCTACGGCGGCTTCTTCTTCTGGTTCGACATGCTCGGGCGCGCCGAGGCGATCGCCCGGCTCGACGACGTGGAGCGCCGGCACCGCTTCGCCGGCGAGGAACGCGAGCTGATCCTGCGGCTGCCCGAGTTCGACGGCTGCTTCGTCGACAGCCACGAGCTCGGCCGCTGCTACGGCACGGCGATGGCGCTGCTGTGCCTCGACGTGCTCGACGGGGCGCTGCGGTAGGCGGGCGCCTCGCCGCTCGGCGCTCCGGTGGCCGCGCGTCGGCTCAGCTCGGCCGGCCGAGCAGCTCGCACAGCCACGACGTCAGCGGATGCGCGACCTCGGCGGCCGCAGCGGCGAAGCGTTCGGCCGTCTCGTCGCCGAGCTGCATGACCAGCGACGTGACCGCCATCAGATCCTGCGGGGACGCGCCGGCGACCTGCTCGCGCAGCCAGTGCTCGTCACAGCGCTCGCGGGTCATCGCCACCAGCCGCAGACCGATGCGGTGGTCGAACGACGGCTGCCGCTGCACCTCGCCGAGCAGCCAGCTCGCGGTGGCGAGGTCGTCCTGCGCGAGCAGCCGCTTCATCGTGCGCTCGAGCAACCCGCCCAGCTCGACGCCGAACTGTTCGGCGTCGTCGAGCAGCTGCCGCGCGGCCAGGGCCGGCAGGTTGGCCGCGGCGTCGCGCTGCACCAGCGCGTCGAGGGCCGGGGTGCCCCGCATCGGCGTCGGCAGCGCGCGCCAGAACGTCTCGGCGCCGCCCTGCCCCGGGTCGTCGAGGTTGGCCCGCAGCGTCGCGCCGGGCAGGTGCGCCTGCTCGAACCACGCGGCGAGGCGGGCGCCCGCGCGGTCGCCGGTCGGCATCGCCGCCAGGCGGTCGATCAGCTGCTCGGCCACCGGCACCGTCAGGTCCGCGGCCAGCGTCAGTTCGCCGATCCCGGCGCCGCGCAGCGGGCCGAACGGCGGCTCGTCGGCGTGGTAGCCCAGCAGGGGCTGGCCGTCGAAGTGCACCGCGCCGGCGTGCAGCGCCAGCGTCACCGCGTGGCCCCGGGTCGCGAGCTCGAGCGCGCGCGCGGCGTGCAGCCGGGCCTTGTGGCCCAGCTCCGGGCGGTCCGGGTGCTGCCGGGCGACCGCCGATGCCGCCGCCAGGGCGCGCACCGCGGCGCGCACCGACCTCGCGGCTCCGGAGCCAGTGCCCTGTTCCATCTCCGCGGGCTATCGGCACGCGACGGAGCCGTGCTACACGTCGGCTACTCGGGGTTTTCCGATGCCGAGCCATCCCCTGCTGCCATCCTCACCTCCGTCTGCTAAACCATGCGCGTGCTGAGGATGTCGACGTTGCGCATCTGCCGGGTCCTGCTGCTCTCGTTGCTGGTCTCGCTGCTCCAGGGGTGCGGCGGCCCGGTGTCGCGCGTCGACCTGAAGGGCGGCGACGATCGCCAGGAGGCAGACGAACCGGTGGCGCTGATGGTGAAGCTGACCGGCAAGCTCGGCACCGTCGAGCTGGCCCGGTGCCACCGCACGTTGCGCGAAGCGGCGTCGCGCGGGATCACGCGGGTGATCTTCCTGCTGCAGAACGCCGGCGCGCAGGACGACGACCTGACCGACATGCAGAGCCTGTTCGACCGGGTGCAGGGCGGCGACACGCAGACGGTAGCGGTGCTCGGCGGGCGGGTGACGCACGGCGCCGCGGCCCTGGCGCTTTGCTGTGGACGCACGTACTGCCTGCGCGGCGCCGAGTGGGGCGAGGTCGTCAAGCCCGACAAGGAATGGGACGACTTGTTCGCCGCCGACCCGGATCAGGCGGTGGCGGCGCGCTTCGACGCGATGCGCGAGATGCTGCAGACGCGGCTCGACCGGCGGCCCGAGAAGCTGACGCCGTCCGCGACGCGGCTGGCGCTGGCGATGGCCGACCCGCGCGTGCAGCTGTTGACCGCGACGGTGCGCGAAGGCGGTCTCGAGCGGCAGCGCCTGCTCGACCCCAACGAGCTGGCCGCGCTCAAAGCGCAGGGCGCGGCGGTGTTCGGTGAGCTGCTGCTGCCGCGGCCGCTGTACGTCGACGCCGCCCAGGCCGAGGAGCTGGGGCTGTCGGGCGGCACCTTGCAGGGCCTCGAGCAGCTGTCGGAGGTGCTGCTGATCGACCCCGACCGCATCGGCGAGCTGAACGAGAACTGGGCCGAACGCATGGTGGCGTGGCTCGAGCTGCTGCAGCCGTTCCTGCTGGTCGCCGGGTTCCTGCTGCTGATGGTCGAGATCAAGACGCCGGGCGTCGGACTGCCGGGCCTGCTCGGCGCGGCCTTCCTCGGCCTCGCGCTGTTCCACAGCTACCTGGTCGGCCTCGCCGAGGTCACCGAGATCCTGGTGTTCTTCCTCGGGCTCGGCGCGATCGCGGTCGAGATCTTCGTGCTGCCGGGCACCATCGTCTTCGGCCTGGTCGGCTTCCTGTGCCTGGTGCTGTCGCTGGTGCTCAGCCGTCAGTCGTTCGTGCTGCCGCACAACGAGCTCGAGCAGGAGATCCTGCTGGCCAACCTCGCCAACCTGACGCTGCTGTTCGTGCTGGTGATCGTGCTCGGCGCGGTCATGTGGCGCATCCTGCCGAAGGTGCCGTTGTTCAACCGGCTGTTCCTGACGGCGCCGGGTGGCGGCCGCGAGCCGGAGTCCAACAGCGCGCCGTCCGGGCTCGGCCTCGACACCGGACGCCTCGCGGCGTTGGTCGGGCGCGTCGGTCGCGCCGCGACGGTGCTGCGGCCGACCGGCACCATGGAGCTGGAGGGCGATCGCATCGACGTCGTCACCGAAGGCGACTACGTCGAAGCCGGTCGCGCGGTGCGCGTGCTCTACGTGCAGGGCAATCGCGTCGTGGTCGCCGCGGACGCGCCGGCGCCGGGCGGCGGCGGGCGCGAGGGCGAGCGCGGCAGCGTCGGCCTGGTCGTGCTGCTGCTGATCGTCGGCCTCGCGCTGATCGTCGCCGAGGTGATGTTCGTGTCGTTCGGCGTCATCGCGACGATGGCCGGCGCGGCGCTGCTCGGCGCGGTGTTCGTCGCCTTCCAGGTGTCGGACGCGTTCGGCATCGCCATCGTCGTCACCGAGGCGATCGCCGGGCCGCTGGTGCTGCTCGGCTCGTTCCGCATCCTGCCCAAGACCCCGTTCGGCAAGGCGCTGATCCTCAGCGGGCCGCCGACCTCCGGCTCTGCCGGCGCCGGCGATCAGCACCTCGGCGAACTCCTGCACAAGCGCGGTCTGACGCTCAGCCCGCTGCGCCCGACCGGCTTCGCCCGCATCGACGGCCACAAGGTCGACGTCGTCACGCGCGGCGAGATGGTCGACAGCGACGCCGAGATCGTGGTGCTGGAGGTGTCCGGCAATCGCGTCGTCGTCGCGCGCGTCGGCGACGCACCGGCCGACGCCTGAGGGGCACCCTTCGAACTTCCCTGACCGTTCCGAATCGAGAGAGAGAGAGCATGTTCGCAGACTTCTTCAAGGACGCCGGCCTCGGGACCTACGTGTTCCTCGGCGTCCTCCTCCTGCTGGTCGTCCTGGTCCTGATCCTGCTGAAGTTCATCAACCTGTGGGTGCAGGCCTACATGTCGGGAACGCGGATCTCGCTGTTCACGCTGGTCGGCATGTCGCTGCGCAAGGTCAACCCGACGGTGATCGTGCGCGGCGCGATCTCGGCGACACAGGCCGGGCTGCCGCTCAACGTGCGCGACCTCGAAGCGCACTACCTCGCCGGCGGCCGCGTGCTCAACGTCGTGCAGGCGCTGATCGCCGCCGACCGCGCCAACCTCGGCCTCGACTTCCGCCAGGCGGCGGCGATCGACCTGGCCGGCCGTGACGTGCTCGACGCGGTGCAGACCTGCGTCAATCCCAAGGTCATCGACTGCCCGCAGCAGGCCAAGGTCGCGGCGATGGCCAAGGACGGCATCCAGGTGCTGGCCAAGGCGCGCGTGACGGTGCGCACCAACATCAAGCGGCTGGTCGGCGGCGCCACCGAGGAGACGATCATCGCCCGCGTCGGCGAGGGCATCGTCTCGACGATCGGCTCGTCGGACACGCACAAGCAGGTGCTCGAGAACCCGGATCGCATCAGCAAGGGCGTGCTGCAGAAGGGCCTCGACGCCGGCACCGCGTTCGAGATCCTGTCGATCGACATCGCCGACGTCGACATCGGCGACAACATCGGCGCGCGGCTGCAGGCCGACCAGGCCGAGGCCGACAAGCGCGTCGCGCAGGCCGCCGCCGAATCGCGCCGCGCGATGGCGGTCGCCGAGGAGCAGGAGAACGTCGCCGCGATCGCCGCCAACCGCGCCAAGCTGGTGCTCGCCGAGGCCGAGGTGCCGAAGGCGATGGCCGACGCGTTCCGCAACGGCAACCTCGGCATCCTCGACTACCAGCGCATCCGCAACATCGAGGCGGACACCCAGATGCGCTCGCAGATCGCGGCCGGCGAAGAGGCGACCCGCGTGTCGGAAGAGGACCGCAAGAAGATGGGTGAGTAGTCGGCGATGAAGATCTTCGACTTCCTGCTGCGCAACCCGATCTTCCTGTTCGTGCTCCTGGCGTGGCTCGTGCCGACGATCGGCAACGTGCTGAAGAAGGCGGAGAAGGCGCGTCGTGCGCGCGGCTCGTCGCCGCCGCCGCCGCCGCGGCATTCGATCCCGTCGCAGGCGCAGCCGCTGCCGCCGCGCGCGCAGCCGATGGCCCGGAGCGCGCCGGCCCGGCAGTCGCCGCCCGCCGCGCAGCCGGCCCAGGCCAAGAGCGCCGAGGAGATCGCCCGCGAGATGCGACGCATCCTCGGCCTCGAAGCCGCGCCGCCGAAGCCTGCGCCGCGGCCCGCCGCGCAGGCGACCCCGCCGGCGCCGCCGCCGATCCGACGCGCGCCGATCGCGGCGCCGATCGAGCGGCCGCCGCAGCCGATCCAGATCTCGACGCGGGACCGCAAGCTCGAACTGCACGGCGATTCGCACGTCGGCGACGGGATCCGCGCGCGGCACCTCGACAAGCAGAAGCGTCGTCAGCCGAGCGGCGGGCAGCGCCTCGGCGACCTCGGCGGCCGCGTCGTCGCTCACGGCCAGCGCCGCCGCGCCGGCAGCCGCTTCGCGCTCGACGACCTGAAGCGGGCCATCGTGCTCAGCGAGATCCTCGCGCCGCCGGTCGCGTTGCGTCCGTTCGAGGAGCGCCGCGGACACTGAGAGGCCGAGAAGAAATCACGATACGGCCTCTCAGAATGCCGATTGGCGGCCGCCTACGCGGCCGCGCAGAGCCTTCGAGAGGATTCTCTCTCAGGCTCTTGGCCGGGCGCCCCGCCGCGCCCGCTACTTGTCCGCCGGCGCCATCGGCGCGGCCGGCTGTTCCGGCGCCGAGCCGCGGCGGTCGCGCTCGCGGAACGCCTGCCACAGCGCCGGGCTGATCTCGGGACGTCCGTCCTGGGTCGCCAGCTGCCACGCGATGTCGTGCACGTAGCGGGCGACGCGCAGCAGCTTCGCGTAGTGGATCTTGTCCGGCGTGTCGCTCGGCTGGTGGTAGTCCATGTGCAGGCCGGTGAAGAAGAACGCCACCGGCACGCCGCGCTGGGCGAAGTTGGCGTGGTCGCTGCGCAGGAACAACGACTCCTGGTCGTACTCCAGGTCGAAGCCCGCGCGTTCGTTGACCGCGAGACACAGGTCGTGCAGCGCCGGCGCCAGCTGCTCGGTGCCGACCAGGTGCAGGCTGTTGCGGTTCTGCTCGGCGGTCTCGCCGATGTTGACGCGGCGGCCGCCGTCCATCGCCTCCTCCTCGTCGCGGCCGATCATGTCCATCTGCAGCTCGGCTGCGATCGACTCGAGCGGGATCGGGCAGTTCTCGACGAAGTGACGCGAACCGAGCAGGCCGCGCTCCTCGCCGGAGAAGCAGACAAACAGGACGCTGCGCCGCGGCTTCTCTGCGGCCTTGGCGAACATCTGCGCCACGGCCATCACGCCGGTGGTGCCCGAGCCGTCGTCGTCGGCGCCCGGGTGGATCACGCCGCCGCGCTCGCCGAGGTGGTCGAGGTGGCTGCCGATGACGATGTACTCGTCGCGCAGCTTCGGGTCGCCGCCAGGCAGCACCGCGAACACGTTCATCGCCGGCGCGTCCTCGCTCTCGACCTCGAGGTGCACCGCGCAGCGCAGCGGCAGCGACGTGAACGACGCTTCGGCGCCAGCGTCCTGTAGCGCGGTGCCGCTGTGCTGCAGCAGCTGCTGCAGGTCGTCGCCGCCGAACGTCAGGTCGAGCGGCTGGCGGCTCCTCGCCGCTGCCGCCGGGTTGGCACCGCCACGCCGGGCCGCGCCTTCGGTCCGCTGCAGACCGCCGCTGACCGGCTCGATGGTCGCGAACAGCACCGCCGCGGCCTGCTTGCCCTGCAGCGCGCGCTGCACGCCGAAGCGCGCGAACGCCGCGCTGCGACCCTGCCCGTGAACGACCGCGACCACCACCTTGCCCTCGAGGTCGACGTCGTCGAGGCCGGGGATCTCCAGCGCGGCGCGACGGCCACCGCTCGCGCCGTCGGGCGCCGGCACCTGCAGCAGCACCACGTCGCCGTCGGCGTCGGCCGACACCGTCGCCGCGCCGGTGAGGCGCTCCATCGCCACCTCGAAGGCGTCGCTGCCTTCGTCGGTGCGGAACTTCAGCGAGGCGGACTTCGCCTGCGAGCGGACCCACGGCATCTGCTGGAAGTAGCTGCCGTCGTCGCCGCGCGCCTCGAGGCCGAGCGCGCGGAAGTGGGCGGCGACGTAGGCGGCGGCCTTGCCGTAGCCGGCCTGGCCGGTGCCGCGGCCGGCGAACTCCGGTCCGGCCAGCGTACCGAGCCACTGGCGACAGAGCGCTTCGTCGACGCCGCCGTCGTCCAGCGCGGCTTGTTGCGCAGTGAGACCCGTCGTGGCGACGAGCAGGAACGCGGTGACGCGCAGGAGTGGTGTGGGGGTGCGATGCGGCATGGCTCGGGGGGTGCTTCGGGATCGGCGGCGCTGCTACGGCGCGGCCCGGCATGTTGCGAGCGACGCGGGCCGCCGCGAACCAGGAAAGTGCGCCAGGTAGGTAACCTCCGGCGGCGCTCCGGCTGCGGTCGTGCCGTGCACGCTTCCCGCGGCTGCACCTGCCGCCTACCATGCGTGCCTCGATGACCTACTCCACCTCGCCGCTCGAAGAGCTCACCCGCAGCCGCCGCGGTCGCCTGCGTCGCCTCAAGGAGGTGCCGGTGCTGCCGAGCCTGGTGACGCTGGGCAACCTGCTGTTCGGCTTCCTCGCCATGTCGAAGGTCGCCGACGCGCTGCGGCAGGCCACGCCCGGGCAGGGCTTCGGCGCGGTGATGCCGTACTTCGAGCTGGCCGTGATCCTGGTGTTCGTGGCGATGGTGTTCGACGCGCTCGACGGGCGGGTGGCGCGCATGACCGGCCAGACGTCGGCGTTCGGCGCGCAGCTGGACAGCCTGTCGGACATGGTCACGTTCGGCGTCGTGCCGGCGTTCCTCGCCAAGCAGCTGATCGACTGGCACGCGCAGAACGACGTCAACAACCTGCTGCCGGTGCACCCCAAGCTGTTCTACGCCGCGGCGGCCGTCTACGTCGCCGGCGCGGCGCTGCGGCTGGCGCGCTTCAACGTCGAGACCGGCGCCGACGAAGAGGACCACCGCCGGTTCAAGGGGCTGCCGTCGCCGGCGGCCGCGGCGGTGGTGTGCGCGCTGGTGGCGATGTTCTGCACCCGCGACCAGGAGTCGGCCGCGATCGGGCACTGGCTGCTCGGACCCGAGAGCTACGACCTGATCGTGCGGGCGATGCCCGGCGTGCTGGCGCTGCTCGGGCTGCTGATGATCAGCAACGTGCCCTACCCGCACGCCGTCTACGCGCTGGTCAAGGGTCGTCACAGCATGCCGTTCCTCGGCGGTCTGGTGGTGATGATCATCATCGCCGCGCTCGAGTGGCAGCTGGCGCTGGCGTCCTGCACCATCGGCTACGTGCTCTGGGGCCTGACGCTGGGGGCCTGGCGCGGCCTGTTCCGCCGCGGCGACGACGGCGACGACGGCGACGACGCCGACGCGGCGCCGCGCGCGACCCCGAGCCGCAACTGATCGCCGCATGCGCGCCATCCTTCCGGTGCACGCCACGGCGGTCTACGTCGGCCTCGGCAGCAACCAGGGCGACCGCCGCGCCAACCTGGAGCGGGCCCTCGAGCGGCTCGCCCAGGTGCCGGGAGTCGACGTGCTGGCGGCTTCGTCGTTCCACGAGTCGGAGCTGGTCGGCGACGGGCCGCCACAGGGCGCGTTCCTCAACGGCGCGGTGGCGCTGCGCACGACGCTGCCGGCCGCGGCGCTGCTGGCGGTGCTGAAGCAGCTCGAAGTGCAGGCCGGGCGCGTGTTGCCGGCCCAGCCGAACCACCCGCGACCGCTCGACCTCGACCTGTTGTTCTACGGTGACCGGTGGATCGACACCGCGGCGCTGGTCGTGCCGCACCCGCGCTGGCACGAACGCGAGTTCGTGCGCCGCCCGCTGGCCGAGCTCGGCCTCGACCTCGAGACGCTGCCGCGCTGGCAGCGGCCGCGCGTCGCGCGCGAGGTCGGCGAGCTGTGGAGCGTGACCGCCGGCTGGCTCGCCGGCGGCTGCACGATCGGCCTCGTGCCGACGATGGGCAGCCTGCACGAAGGGCACGCCAGCCTGCTGCGGCGGGCGCGCGCCGAATGCGATCGCGTCGTCGCGACGGTGTTCGTCAACCCGCTGCAGTTCGGCCCGGGCGAGGACTTCGCCGCCTATCCGCGCGACCTCGGCGGCGACCTCGCGGTGTGCGCCGCGGCGGGCGTGGACCTGTTGTTCGCCCCGGACGTGGCGCAGATGTACGGCGACGCCTTCGCCAGTCATGTCGCCGTCGGCCGCGAGGCCGAGGGCATGGAGGGGGCGCTGCGGCCCGGACACTTCGCCGGGGTGGCGACGGTGGTGGCGCGGCTGTTCGCGATGGCGCGTCCGCACCGCGCGTACTTCGGCGAGAAGGACGCGCAGCAGCTGGCGGTGATCCGGCGCATGACCCTTGACCTCGGCTTCCCGCTCGAGGTCGTGCCGTGTCCGATCGTGCGCGAAGCGGACGGGCTGGCGATGTCGAGCCGCAACGTCTACCTCGGCGACGACGATCGCCGCGCCAGCGCGGTGCTGCATCGCGCGATGCAGAGCGCGGCCGAACGGTTCCGCCGCGGCCTGCGCGACCGCGACGCGCTGCTGGCGCGGGTGCGCGCGGTGCTCGCGACCGAGCCGCGCGCGGCGGTCGACTACGTCGAGCTGCGGCGCGAGGGCGACCTCGCCGAGCTGCCGCCCGGCGACGTCGACGGCGGCCGCCTCCTGGTCGCGGCGCGCTTCTCCGACGGCGCGCGTCCGGTGCGCCTGCTCGACAACCTGTCGCTGGTGGATCGCGTCGGCAACCAGGCACACGACTGATGGGCCGCGCGCTGTCGATCCCGGCGCGGGCCAAGCTGAACCTGACGCTGCGCGTCGTCGGGCGCCGCGCCGACGGCTACCACCTGCTCGACACGGTCTTCCACACGCTCGCCTTGCACGACGACCTCGTCGTCGCGCGCGCGCCTGCCGGTGTCACGCTGGCGGTCTCCGGCGATCGCGACGTCGCGGGCGTGCCCACGGACGCGCGCAACCTGGTGGTGCGCGCGCTGCAGCTGCTGCAGGAGGCGGTCGGCGACCACGGTGGCTTCGCGGCGCGGCTGCACAAGCGCATCCCGCACGGCGGCGGGCTCGGCGGCGGCAGCAGCGACGCGGCGGCGGCGCTGCGGCTCGGCAATCGCCTGCTCGGCGATCCGCTCGACGGGCCGGCGCTCGACGCCGTGGCGGTGCGCCTCGGCGCCGACGTGCCGTTCTTCCTGCGCGGCGGCACGCAGCGCGGGCGCGGCATCGGCGATCAGCTCGAACCGCTGGCCGTGCCGTCGCGGCACTTCGTGTTGGTGTTGCCGCCGTTCGGCTGCGAGACCGCCGCCGTCTACAAAAACCACGCGGCCATGTGGAACGAAGGCGCTGCCGCAGCTACGGTTCCGTTGGTTACGGTCCTCGACAACAGGGATACTGCTGTGGGCATCGGGTACGCCAATGACCTCGAGGCGGCTGCGGAGCGGTTGCAGCCGGGCCTCTCGCGACTGCGCCGCGCGATCGCAGCGGCCGGCGTGCCCGACACGCACATGACGGGCAGCGGATCGACGCTGTTCGTTCCGTTCGACGAGGCGCGCGCTGCCGAGCGTTGCGCGCGCGAGTTGCGGAGCGCGGTGCCGACTGTCGATGACGGACCGGTCGAGTATCTGGTGACGGCCAGCGGTCCGCCACCCGACGTCGACGATCCGACGGACACCTAGCTAGCGGCGAGGGAGGTGGTGATGCACGGTGAACGCAGCGAATCAGTCGAACGCACCCCGTTCACGATCAGCGAGGTGCGGGTCAAGTTGACCGACGATCCTCGCAACAAGCTGAAGGCCTACTGCAGCGTCACCATCGACGGCGCGTTCGTAGTCCGCGACCTCAAGGTCATCGAAGGCAGCCGTGGGCCGTTCGTGGCGATGCCGTCGCGCAAGCTGGCCGACCATTGCCCGCGCTGCCACCACAAGAACCACATGCGCGCGTCGTACTGCAACCACTGCGGCGGCGGCCTCGACCCCGAGCGCGCGCCGCGCGACGTGCGCGGCCGGGCGCGGCTGCACGCCGACCTCGCGCATCCGATCAACAGCGCGACGCGCATCGAGATGCACAAGGCCGTGGTGCGCGCCTACCTCGAGGAAGTCGAGGCGGCGCAGCAGGCGGGCGCCAGCTACCGGCCGAAGTCGTTCGACGACTTCGACCAGCTCAGCGAGGTCGTCGACGACGAATACGTCGAAGAGCTCGAGCGCCGGCAGGAGGAGCGCGAGCGGCGGCGTCAGGACCACCGCGGCGACGAAGGCGGGGCCGAGGCCGCGGCTGCGGGTCATTGAGCGACGGGCGGGGCGCGGTAACTTGTCGGCGGGCCGCGCGGTTGGCCCGCACTCGCCATGGTGATGCGTATCGCGATCGTCGGACCGGGCCGAGTCGGCGCAGCGCTCGGGCGTGCTTCGGCGGCAGCCGGCCTCGACGTGCTCGGCTACGTCGGCCGTGATCCGGCCCGCGCCGCCGCTGCGGCGCAAGCGGTCGGAGGGGGCGTGCTGCAGCTCGCCGACCTCGGCCGCGCGCACGTGGTCGCGTTCTGCGTCGGCGACGACCAGCTGCAGGACGCGATCGCTGCGGCCGCGGCGGTCGGCGGTCGGCGTTGCAGCCTGTGGCTGCACACCAGCGGTCGATTCGGTCTCGAGGTGTTCGCGCCGGCCGCGTCGCTCGGCGTGCGCATCGGCGCGCTGCACCCGGTGTTGCCGTTCGGCGACGCCGGCACGCCGCCGGCGGCGCTGCGCGGCGCGCCGGCCGTGTTGTGCGGCGCCGCGTCGAGCGTCCGGCTGATGGAGCGGTTGTGCGAGCGGCTCGGGCTCTCGGCGATCGTCTGCGGCGAGCAGGACCGCGCGCTCTACCACGCCGGGCTGGCGCTCGCCGCCAACGGCCTGACCGCGCTGTCCGGGCTGGCGGTCGACCTGGTCGTGCAGGCCGGCGGGCTCGACGCGCCCGCCGCGACGACGATCGTCACCGCGCTGCAGGAGCACGCGCTCGCGGCGGTGCGCGCGCACGGCGCCGGGCGGGCGCTGTCGGGCCCGGTGCGCCGCGGCGACGCCGGAACCGTGGCGCGCCACGTCGAGCGGCTCGCCGCGACGGCGCCGTCGGCCTTGCCCGCCTATGTCGCGACGATGGAGCTGGCGCTGCAGCTGGCGGAGCGACAAGGGCTCGACGCCGGGCGCGCTGCCGCGGTGCGCGCCGTGCTCGGCGGCGTCGACGAACCGGGACCGCGCCCCGGTCCGGGCGGCGCGCGATGAGCAGGGTCGTCGCCAGCGTGATGGCGCGGTCTCGCGAGCAGGTCGTCTCGCTCGCGCACAAGGCGGCGATGCAGGGCGCCGACTGGCTCGAGCTGCGGCTCGACGAGTGGCGCGCGGCCGACGATCTCGGCGCGGTGATCGAGCAGTGCCGTCTGCCGGTGCTGGTCGCCTGCCGCCTGCCGGAGGACGGCGGTCGGTTCCGCGGCACGCTCGCGCAGCGGCGCGAGCTGCTGGCGCGCGCGCTCGCCGTCGGGGCGCGGGGCATCGACCTCGAGCAGTGGGAGACCTGGCAGCCGCCGGCGGGGCACACCGGGCTGTTGCTGCGCATCCGTTCGTTCCACAGCTTCACCGGCGTGCCGAAGGAGCTCGGCGCGCTGCGCGACCAGCTGTCGTCGCCGGGCACCGTCGTCAAGCTGGTCGTCACCGCCAGCGACCTCGCCGACGCGGCGCCGGTGCTCGAACTGCTGCAGACGACGGACCAGCAACGGCAGCCGACGGTGGCGTTCGCCATGGGGCGCACCGCGTGGCCGACGCGCGTGTTGGCGGCGGCGTTCGACGCGCCGTTGGTCTACGGCAGCGTCGAGCCGGGCGAGGCGGTGGTGCCGGAGCAGCCGCAGGTGTCGCTGCTGACGGGGCTCTACCGGGTGCACCAGCTCGGCCGCGCGACGCAGCTCTTCGGCCTGCTCGGCAATCCGGCGCTGCACTCGCTCGGGCCGTGGTTGCACAACCGCGCGCTGCGGCACGCGGGCGTCGACGGCATCTACCTGCCGTTCGAGACGGCGCGGCCCGAGGCCGTGCTGGCGATGCTGCCGCGCGCGCGGCTCGGCGGTCTGTCGGTGACGGCGCCGCACAAGCAGCGCCTGGTGCCGCTCTGCGAACGCCTCGATCCGTCGGCGCGCGACTGCGGCGCGGTCAACACGCTGGTGCCCGGTCCCGACGGCGGCCCGGACGGCGGCATCGACGGCTACGACACCGACGTCGACGGGGTCGAGTTCGCGCTGCGCGCCGCCGGCGGTGGCCGGCACCCGGGTGCGGCCGCCGCGGTGCTCGGCGCCGGTGGCGCGGCGCGGGCCGCGATCGTGGTGCTGCAGCGGCTCGGCTACGAGGTGACGGTGCTGGCGCGTTCGCTCGACGCGGCGCGGCCGATCGCCGAACGGCACGGGGCGCGGTTGGCGAGCATCAGCGCCAAGGTGCTGGTCGAGCTGCAGCCGCGCGTGGTCGTCAACGCGACCCCGGTCGGCAGCGTCGACCGCGACGTCGAAGAACGGCTGGTGCCCGACTACGTGCCGGCGCCGGGCACGATCGTCTTCGACATGGTCTACCGGCCGCACGAGACCCGCCTGCTGCGCGACGCGCGCGCCGCCGGTGCGGTGTGCGTGCCCGGCGTCGAGATGTTCCTGGCCCAGGCCGCGGCGCAGGTGCGCCTGTTCACCGGGGTCGAGGTCGCGCCGGCGGCGCTGCGGCGGCACCTGGCCGGAGCGCTGCCGTGACCGGCGCACATGCGGCGACGCGCGCTTGTGCCCAGGCCGTCCGGCGGTACGTCTCGGGCGTGAACATCCTCCGCGGCGCGCTGTCGTCGCTGGTCGCGGCGGCCCTGTCCTGGGGCCCCGCCGTCGGCCAGCAGACCGTCGAACAGGTGACCGCCGCGCTGGCGGGGGTCTACGAGCCGGGCGCCGTCGACGTCGACGGCGTCGAATACTCCTACCGCCTGCTGCGGCCCCTGCCCGCGTCCCTCGATCGGGCCCGTCCGCTGGTCGTCTTCCTGCACGGCGCCGGTGAGCGTGGGGGGGACAACCGCCGCCAGCTCTACTGGCTGCCGCGCGAGCTCGCGAGCGACGCCGCGCGCGCCGCGCGGCCGTGCTTCGTGCTGGCGGTGCAGTGCCCGGCGGAAGAACGCTGGGTCGAGGTCGCTTGGGGTGACGCCGAGCCGACGCCGATGCCGGCGCGGCCGGGGCGCGCGATGCGGGCCGTGCAGCAGGCGATGCGGCGCGTGCTGGCCGAGCCCGGCGTGGATCGCAACCGGGTCTACCTCACCGGGCTGTCGATGGGAGGCTTCGGCACCTGGGACCTGCTGGCCCGCGAGCCGGACACGTTCGCGGCGGCCCTGGCGGTGTGCGGCGGCGGGGACCCGGCGACGGTCGATCGCTTCGCCGCGGTGCCGATCGAGGTCTGGCACGGCGCCGCCGACGCGGTGGTGCCGGTCGAGCGCTCGCGGCAGATGGTCGTCGCGCTGCGCGAGCGGGGCGCGCCGTGCCGCTACCACGAGCTGGAAGGCGTCGGCCACGACGTCTGGAAGCAGGCCTACGGCGAAGCGGGCGGCCTCGAATGGCTGTTCGCCCAGGACCAGCGGCAGCAGCTGCGCGGCGACGCCGCGGAGCCGGCGATCGTGCCCCGACCGGACCTGCTGACCCGGCTGCCCGGGCGCTTCCAGCTGCTGCTGGGTGCCCGCTGCGTGGTCGACGAACGGCTGCGTGGGGTCGCGCTGGCCGTGCTGGACCGGCTCGACCTGTCGGCGGTGCGGCGCCCTGGCGTCGTCGTCGACATCGAGCCGAGCGACGGCGACGTGATCCTGGGTCTCGACCCGTCGCTCGGCCACGGCTACGAGCTGCGCATCGGCGCCCGGGTCGAGCTGCGCGCCGGCGACGAGGCTGCGGCGTGGCGCGGCGGCGCCGCGCTGCTGCAGGCGCTGCGCACCTGGCCGGACGGCGCCGCACCTTGCGGGCTCGTCCGCCAGCGGGCGGCGGCGCTGCGCGGGCGGCTGCGGCTGGCCGCCGCGGACGGGCCGCGCAGCCGCGCCGACGTCGCCGCGCTGCTCGACGCGTGCTGGTTCGCCGGGGTCGGCGAGCTGCAGGTCGACGACCCGGACGAACGCGCTGCGCTGGTCGCCATGGCCGCCGACCTGACGCCGTGCGCTCGGGACCTCGGTCTCGCGATCGTCGGCCCGGACGGTCGCTCACCGGCGGCGTTGGCGTTCGACTCGGGGGGCCGTGTCGGCGACGTGCTGCAGGTGCCCGTGCCGCCGGGGCTGCGCGAAGCGGCGATCGCGTTCGAGCTGGGCGCGGCGCCCGGTCCGGTGGCGCAGCAGCTGGCGGCGGTGCGACGGCTGCTGCCGGCCCTCGCCGAACGGGTCGCGCGCGGCGACGGGCCGGTGCACTTCGGCAGCTTCCTGGTCCGCCAGGCGGCGCAGCGACGTCGGCCCTGACGGCGCGCGGCGGCCGCGACGCGGCGGCGCCGACGCGGTGGTTGGGGTGCGGTGCCACGCGTTGCCGGCGGCTATGTTGATGGCGATGGAACGCACCGAGGAACAACTCGAGCTCGACCTGCGCAACGGCGACGACGGCGCCATGGGGCCGTTGTTCGCGCTGCACCACGAGCGGCTCGCCCGCATGGTGCACTTCCGCCTCGACCCGCGACTGGTCGGCCGGCTCGACCCCGAGGACGTGCTGCAGGAGACGTTCCTCGAGGCCGAGAAGCGGCTGCAGGCCTTCCGCGACGACGAGAAGCCGTTCCTGGTCTGGATCCGGCTGATCACGCTGCAGACCATGGTCGACCTGTTCCGTCGCCACCTCGGCGCGAAGATGCGCAGCGCCGGCAGGGAGGTCGCGGCGCCGAGGAGCGGCACGCTGTCGGGGCTGTTCGTCGGCCACATCACCTCGCCGAGCCACGCGGTGATGCGCGAAGAGGCCCGCGTCAAGATCGAGGCCGCGCTGCAGGAGATGGACGAGATCGACCGCGAGGTGCTGATGTTGCGCCACTTCGAGGAGCTGTCCAACAAGGAGGTCGCGAGCGTGCTCGGTATCCAGGAGAACGCCGCCAGCAACCGCTACGTGCGCGCGCTGGGCCGGCTGAAGGGCTACCTGACCGGCTTCGGAGACGCGTGAGCGACGACGCCGATCCACGCGACCCGCTCGACCTGTTGACCGAGCAGTTCCTGCGGCAGTACCGCGCCGGCGAACCGGTCACCGCCGACGGCTTCGCGGGGCGCCACCCCGAACACGCCGAGGCGCTGCGCGAGCTGCTGCCGGCGCTGGTCGCGCTCGAGCAGGTCAAGCGCGACCGCGAGAGCAGCGGCAGCGGCGCGGCGCGGGTGGCGCTGCCGAAGCTCGAGCGGCTCGGCGACTTCCGCATCGTGCGCGAGCTCGGCCGCGGCGGCATGGGCGTGGTGTTCGAGGCCGTGCAGGAGGCGCTCGCGAGACGCGTCGCGCTGAAGGTGCTGCCGCAGGCTGCGCTCTTGACGGGCAACCAGTTGGAGCGCTTCCAGCGCGAGGCGCGGACCGCGGCCCGGTTGCACCACACCAACATCGTGCCGGTCTACGGCAGCGGTGAGAGCGACGGCTACCACTGGTACGCGATGCAGTTCATCCACGGCCAGAGCCTCGACCGCTGGCGCGAGCAGCAGGCGCAGCGGCCGCCGGAAGGTGCCGGCGCGTGGACCGCGCGGGCGCGCTTCGTCGCGCGGGTCGGGGCCGCAGCGGCCGCGGCGCTGCACTGCGCGCACGGGCTCGGCACGCTGCACCGCGACATCAAGCCCGGCAACTTCCTGCTCGACCAGGACGACCACCTGTGGGTCACCGACTTCGGCCTCGCCAAGTCGCTCGAGAACGCCGGCCTGACCAACTCGGGAGACCTCGTCGGCACGCTGCAGTACATGGCGCCGGAGCAGTTCGCCGGCACCTACGACGTGCGCAGCGAGATCTACGCGCTCGGCGTCACGCTGTACGAGCTGCTGACGCTGCAGCCGGCGTTCCGCGGCAAGAACCGCAGCGAGCTGATGGAGCGGGTGCGGGAGCAGCGGCTCGACCTGTCGCTGCGCACCATCGAGGGCGTGCCGCGCGATCTGGCGGTGATCGTCGAGAAGGCGATGGCGCGCGAGGCGAAGGACCGCTACGCCGACGCCGAGGCGTTGCAGCACGATCTGGAGGCGTTCCTCGAGGACCGGCCGATCCAGGCGCGGCGGCTGTCGGCGGTCGGCGCGGCGTGGCGCTGGTGCCGGCGCAACCGGGGCCTCGCTGCGGCGATCGCGGCGGCGGTGCTGGCGGTGACCGGGGCGGCGGTGACCGGCTGGGTCGCCTACGTGACCACCGGCGGCGCGCTGCTGCGCGAGCAGCAGGCGGCGCAGACCGCCAAGCTGGAGTCCGAACGCGCGGTGCGCGAGTCGCAGCGCGCCGAGGCGAACCTGAAGTTGACGCTGGCCGGCTTCGGCGAGGTGTTCGACCGGCTGGTCGGACGCGATCCGACCATCGCTGTCGAAGAGGACCCCGACACCGGCGAGCAGACGCTGGTCGCGCCCACGCCGCTCAGCCAGCGGGACGTCGAGCTGATGCAGGTGATGGTCGCGGTCTACGATCAGTTCGCCGCCGAGAACGCCGGGAACGAGTCGCTGCGCTACGAGACGGCGCGCGCCTACCGCCGCGTCGGCGCGATCCACACGCGGCTCGGCAAGGCGAGCAACGTCGAGGTGGCGGTCGCGGCGTTCGAGAAGGCGCGCGAGGGCTTCGAGAGCATCACCGGTCGTGACGTGCAGCGCGACCTCGCCGGGGTGCAGATCGAGCTCGGCCTCGCCTACGAACGGCTGCGGCGCCACGACGACGCCGAGGCGAGCCTGCGCGACGGGCTGCATCGCTACGAGGCGATGCCGAACGCCGACAGCGCGGCGGTGCGGTTCGAGCGGGCGAAGGCCCTCTTCGCCCTCGCGCGCAACGCGGTGATCTCTGGCGGGCGTCGCGCCGGCCGCGGTCTCGGCGCGCTCGGCGAGGTCCGGCAGGCGCGGCAGCTGGCGTTGGACCTGGTGGCGGAGAGCTCCGACGATCCGGAGGTTCAAGCGCTGCAGGCGCGCACCCAGGTGATGCTGGCGCGCATCGTGCGTCGTCCCGGGCGGGGCGAGCCGAGCGGCGACGATCGTGCGGAGCGCGACCGCGCGCTCGACGAGGCGGTGAAGACGCTGCGGCAGTTGGTGGCCGCGCATCCCGACCGCGCGGACTACCGGTTCGAGCTGTGCGACGCGATCCTCGAGGACCAGCACGGGCCGCGCGGTCCGATGGGGCGCGAGCAGGATCCCGCCGCAGCGCAGGGCGTGCTGCTGCTGCGCGAGGCGGACGCCGCGGCCCGGTTCCTCTACGAGTCGCAGCCGCTGTTCCAGGAATACGCCGCCTTGCTGGGGCGCGTGCGCACCGAGCTGGCGCGGGCGCTGGTCGGTCAGGCGCGCGCGGCGGAAGGCGCGCAGCGCGCGGTCGTCGAAGCGGAGGTCGAGGCGCTGCTGCAGAAGGCGCTGGAGGTGCAGGGGGACCTGATCGCCGAGGACGGCCCGGTCGATCCGCGCTTCGCCAACCAGGTGTGCGCGACCCTCGGCGAATTGGGGCGGTTCTGTCTCGCGCACGGCAACCGGCAGGCTGCGCGGGACCACGCGGTGGCCGCGCTCGACCTGCTGACGCGGGTCGTCGGCACCGCACAGGCGGCCGAAGGTCCGTCGAGCAGTGGGCCGCCGGGGCGCGGCGATCGGACGGGCCGGCGCGCGGACGAAGGCGGACGCGAACTGCGCCCGTTCGAGGACCTGGTCTGGCGGCTGCACGACGAAGACCTGCTACAGCGACTCGAGCGTCTGCGTCCGGGTGGTCCGCGTCGCCCGCGTTGATCGCTGCGAGGTGGCCCGCGACGGGCGGGCACCGGATACTCGAGCCATGCGCGCGCTGTGTCCGTTGGCGTTCTCATTCGCGGTCTCGTGCGCCGGTGCGCCCGTCGCCACGTCCCTGCAGCTCGACTGGCACGACCGCCCGACCGGCAGCGCCGCGTCGCTGCGCGGCCTCGCCGCCGTCGACGCGCACACCGCGATCGTCAGCGGCAGCAACGGCGCGGTGCTGCGCACCGACGACGGCGGCGCGACGTGGCGCGACATCTCGCCGCCCGAATGCGCGAACTGTGACTTCCGCGACGTCGAGGCGCTGTCGAAGGACGAGCTGGTGCTGATGGTCGCGGGGCAGCCGGCGCGGGTGTATCGCAGCGTCGACGGCGGCGCGAACTGGCGGCTGGCGCACGAGGACCCGCGCCCCGAGGCGTTCTTCGACGCGCTGGCGTTCCACGGCTGCCGCGGCGTGTTGTTCGGCGACCCGCTGCACGGCGCGTTCGCCCTGCTGCGCAGCGACGATGGCGGCACGTCGTGGGCGCCGACCGACGCGCTGCCGCCGGCGCGCGACGGCGAGGCTGCGTTCGCGGCCAGCGGCACGTGCCTGGTCGCGGCCGGCGACGGCGCGTTCGTGTTGGCCACCGGCGGCGCGGGCAGCCGACTGATCCGCTTCACGGTCGACGGGTCGCGCCGCGAGACGGCGCTGCCGCTCGCCGAAGGCGCCTCCGCGCGCGGCGCCTTCTCGGTCGCGGTCTCCGGTGAACAGCTCTGCGTCGTCGGCGGCGACTACCAGAACCCGCTGGACGGCGCCGGCACCGCCGCGTGGAGCGCCGACGGCGGCGCGACCTTCCATTCGGCCGACGCGCTCGGCTACCGCTCGGCGGTGCAGTGGCTCGACGACCGCACGCTGCTCGCGGTCGGCTCGCACGGCGCCAGCGTGTCGGACGACGGCGGCGCGACGTGGCGCGCGTTCGGCGGCGTCGGTTTCCATGCCCTGGCGGTCGCCGACGACGGCGCGGTCTGGGCGTGCGGCAGCGACGGCCGCGTGGCGCAGCTGTTGGTCGCGCGGTGAACGTGCACCGCTGACCACGGCCCGCCGAGCCGCTACAGTCCGCCGCGTGCTGCGCCTCCCGTTCGTCGCGTTCGCCGCCAGCTGCGCGGCACTCCTCGGCCAACAGCCCGCCGCCGACGCGTTCCGCGTCGCGCCGTTGTTCGGCAGCCACATGGTGCTGCCGGCCGCGCGCGCGGTGGCGATCCACGGCTTCGGAACGGCCGGCGCCGAGGTCACCGTCGAGCCGTCGTGGGGCGCGCCGGTGCGCGGCCTCGTGCGCGGCGACGGTCGCTGGTCGCTCGACGTCGAGACCCCGGCCAACGGTGAGCACGGGGCCCTGCGGCTGACGTGCGGCGCGGCCGCGATCGCGCTCGACGACGTGTTGTTCGGCGACGTCTGGTTGGCGTCGGGGCAGTCCAACATGGAGATGCCGGTCGGCCGCGTGAACGGCTGGAACGGCGTCACCGAGTGGGAGCGCGAGGTCGCCGAGGCCGACTGGCCGGAGCTGCGGGTGTTCACCGCGCAGAAGCAGACCGCGAACCAGCCCGCCACCGACATCGCCGGCGAATGGGTCGTCTGCACGCCGGAGACCGTGCCCTACGTGTCGGCGACCGGCTACTTCTTCGCCCGCGAGCTGCTGCGCGCCGGGCGGCGGCCGATCGGCCTGGTGGTCAGCTCGTGGGGCGGCACCCGCGTGCAGGCGTGGACCAGCGCGCACGGGCTGGCACCGTTCGAGCAGTACGCCGGCGAGCTGGCGAGCGTGCGCCTCGACACCGACGAGGCGCTGCTCGAGGCGCGGCGCGACGCCTACTGGGACGCGATCGCTGCGGCGATCCCGAACGCGACGCCGGTCGACGTGCAGCTGCCCGAGAAGTGGTCGCAGAGCGGGCTCGGCGAGTTCGACGGCGCGGTCGACTACCGGCGCACGATCGCGCTGCCGGCGACGCTGCGCGGCCACGACCTGTGGCTCGAGCTGGGCGCGATCGACGACATGGATGCGGTGACGTGGAACGGCGCCGAGGTCGGCGGCATGAAGCGCGACGGCGCCTGGAACACGCCGCGTCGCTACAAGGTCCCCGCGGCGCGCACCGGCGACGAGCAGGTAGAGCTGTGCGTCTGCGTCGTCGACACCGGCGGCGAGGGCGGTTTCGGCGGCGACGCGGGATCGATGAAGCTGTCGCGCTGCGACGGGCAGGGCGAGGCGGTGCCGCTCGCCGGCACGTGGCAGCGCTACCTGCGCGCCGGTGACAAGGGGTTGCCCAAGTGGGTGCGCGCCGGCGCGTCGCCGAACCGCGTCACGGTGCTGTGGAACGGTATGATCGAGCCGTTGCTGCCGTTCCCGTTCCGCGGCGCGATCTGGTACCAGGGCGAGGCCAACCGCGGCGAGGCCGACGTCTACGCGAAGGTCTTCCCGGCGATGATCCGCGACTGGCGGCGCGCGATGGGGCAGCCGGAGCTGCCGTTCTACTTCGTGCAGATCGCGCCGTTCGACTACGGCAAGGAGGGCAACGGCCTGACGGCCGAGCTCCGCGAGGCGCAGGCGGCGGCGCTGGCGCTGCCGCACACCGGCATGGCGGTCACGCTCGACTGCGGCGACGCGCGGGACATCCACCCGACCCTCAAGCAGCCGGTCGGTCAGCGGCTGGCCTACGCCGCGCTCGCCGACTGCTACGGCGAACGGCGGCCGGCCTGCGGACCGTCGGCGCGCGACGCGGTGCGCGACGGCGCCGCGCTGCGCGTGCGCTTCGCGCCGGGGCACGGCGGGCTGAAGCTCGAGCACGGTCGGGACGGCTTCGTGATCGCGGGCGCCGACGGCGTGTTCGTCGCCGCCGAAGTGCGCATCGACGGGGACGAGCTGGTGCTGAGCGCTGCGTCGGTCGCGGCGCCGGTGCAGGTCCGCTACGCCTGGGCCCCGGTGCCGAAGTGGTCCCTCGTCGGTGGCACCGGGATCCCGGCGGCGCCGTTCCGCCTGACGGCGCGCTGACCGCGAGTTCGACGGGAGGATGTTGGACGAGGCGCTCCCGAGGATACGCTCAGGAGACACGATGGAAGACCTTCCGCTGCACGCGTCCTTCGTCACCGAGGATCCGGGCAAGGCCTCGCTGGTCGCCGGCGAGGTGCACGTCTGGGCCGTGCCGTTGCACGGCGACCCGAGCCCGTTCGCCGCGCTGCTGTCCGAGGCCGAACGCCAACGCGTGCAGCGCTTCCGCTTCGCCGACCATCAGCGTCGCTACCAGATCGGGCACGGCGCGCTGCGCACCGTGCTCGGCGGCTACCTGGGCTGCGACCCGCGCGCCATCGAGTTCCGGCAGGGGCCGCGCGGCAAGCCGTACCTCGCCGGCGAGGGCCCGCACTTCAACCTGTCGCACTCGGGCAAGCTGGCGCTGATCGCGCTGTGCGAGCACGAACTCGGCATCGACCTCGAGAAGGTACGTCGGCTCGAGAGCATGATGCAGATCGCCGAGCGACACTTCTCCAGCGGCGAGTTCGAAGCGCTCGGCGAGCTCGACGACGACCGCCGCGAGCTCGGCTTCTACCGCTGCTGGACCCGCAAGGAGGCCTACATCAAGGCGCTCGGCGAGGGCCTGTCGATGGCGCTCGACACGTTCGACGTCAGCCTGTGCGAGGACCCGCGCTTCCTCGCCTGCCACGACGGCCGCGAGGATCCGGCGCGGTGGTCGCTGGTCGATGTGTCGCCGGGGCCGGAGTTCGTCGCCGCGGTGGCGATGCGCGCCTCGCGTCCTGCGGCGCGCACGTTCCGCCTGGCGATCTGAGCCTGCGCGGCTGTGCCGCGCTCAGCGGGCGCGCACCTTCACCGTCTCGCCGATCTGCGTCATGATCGAACGCAGCTCGTCGTAGTCGGGGTGCTTCAGGCGCACCCACGCGTTGGCCATGTAGCCGCCCTCGACGCCCTGGGTCCTGGTTCCAGGCGGCGGCAGGTGCATGTCGAGGATCCACTGGCCGAAGCGCTGCTGCATCTGCTCGACGCCGTCGTAGTGGCTGATGGTGCCGTCGCGGTCGGGGCGCAGCGCGATCATGCCGGCCGAGTACTTGCGCGACGGTTGGAACGGCACGCTCTCGTGCACGATCGCGTGGCCCCACGCGGCGAACAGGTCGAACTCGTTGGCCGCCGCGTAGAGGTCCCAGACGCCGACGCCCGGCGGGCGGCAGCCGATCTCGGAGAACTTCAGGCCCTTGTCGCCATAGAACCACTCCATGTGGGTCGGCGAGGTCCAGATGCCGAGCGCGTCGACGACCTGCTGGCCCATGCGCCGCACCTCCTGGTAGCCGCCGCCGTCGATGCGGTTGGTGACGACGATCTGCGGCGAGATCCAGCGCGTGCGCATCGCCTCGAGCACGCCGGGGAAGTAGTGGCTGGCGAAGTCGAGCACGACCTTCCCGCACACCGTCAGGGTGTCGTAGAACGCCTCGTGGCCGGTCAGGAACTCCTCGATCGCCACCTCGCGGCCCTGCGGCACGCGCAGCTCGTCGAGCACCCGGTGCAGCTGCTCGTCGTTCTCGACCTTGTGGGTGCCCGACGCGCCGGCGCCGTCGAGCGGCTTCAGGATCAGCGGGTAGCCGACCGAGCTCGCGAACTTCACGGCGTCGTCGACCGACGTCACGCGCGCGCTCTGCGCGCAGGCGATGCCCTTCTGCCGCACCGCCTCCTTCATCGCCGGCTTGTCGCGGCACAGCCACGCGGTGCGCGAGGTCGTGCCGGGGATGCCGAGCTGCTCGCGCACGTGCGCCGCCGACATCACGTGCGCCTCGACGGTCGCCTCGAGGCGATCGACGCGCACCCGCTGCGACAGCCGCTTGACGGCCTCGGCGAGCGCGTGTTCGTCGACCACCGATCGCACGCGTTCGTACTGGAACAGCCCTTCGCGCAGCTCGCGCGGCAGCGCCTCGATCGGCCGCTCGCTGACGGCCGAGATGCGCGCGCCGGTGCTGAGCAGGCCGCGCAGGAACTCACGCTGGTTGTTGGGGAAGCAGGGCTCGACGAGGACGACGTGCATGGTCTGGAGGCGGCGGGGCCGCGACAAGGGATCAGGAGAGCAGCGAACGATAGAGGGCGACGTACTCGGGGCCCTTCTGGTCCCACGAGAAGTCCTGCGACATGCCGTTCTTCAGCAGCTGGCGCCAGCCGCGCTGGTCGCGCCAGTTGCGCAGCGCCCAGTCGATGGTGCCGGCCAGCGCCTGGCTGGAGAACTCGTCGAACAGGAAGCCGGTGCCGGTGCGGGTGTCGGGATTCCAAGGCACCACCGTGTCGGCGAGGCCGCCGGTGCGACGCACGATCGGCGGCGTGCCGTAGCGCAGCGAGTACATCTGGTTGAGGCCGCACGGCTCGAAGCGGCTCGGCATCAGGAACACGTCGCTGCCGGCCTCGATCCAGTGCGCGAGGTCCTCCTGGAAGCCGCGGTAGACGCCGACCTTGTTCGGCCACGTGTCGCGCAGCCACTCGAAGTACTGTTCGTGCTTCGACTCGCCCGAGCCGAGCACGCACAGCCGCATGTCCTCGCGCTGCAGGAACACCGGGATCGAGTCGGCGAACAGCTCGAAGCCCTTCTGCGAGGTCAGCCGCGAGACGACGCCGAACACCGGCGCGCGCGGGTCGTGCGGCAGCTCGAAGCGCTGCAGCAGCGCCGCCTTCATCTTCGCCTTGCCGCCGAGGTCGTCGACGTCGAAGTGGTGCGGGATGCGCGGGTCGGTCGCCGGATCCCAGTCGCCGTAGTCGACGCCGTTGACGATGCCGATCAGGTCCTTGCTGCGGTCGCGCAGCAGCTCCTGCATGCCCATGCCGTACTCGTCGGTCTGGATCTCGCGCGCATAGGTCACCGACACCGTCGACAGCTTCGTTGCGTGCAGCACGCCGGTCTTCAAGAACGAGAAGTTGCCGTTGCGCAGGTCGCCGTGGTGCAGGTGCGCGCGCTGCTCGCCGAGGCCGAGCGTGTCGAGCTGCTTCTCCGGGTAGAAGCCCTGGTAGCCGATGTTGTGGATCGCCAGCAGCGTCTTGGTGCCGGCGAACAGCTTGTCCCACTGGTAGAGCGTGCGCAGGTACAGCGGCAGCAGGCCGGTGTGCCAGTCGTTGCAGTGGATGACGTCCGGCGCCCACTGCAGCCGCTGGCAGGTCTCGAGCACCGCGCGGCTGAGCATCGCAAAGCGCAGCGCTTCGTCGCCGTCCTCGGTGTAGATGCCGTCGCGGTCGTAGAGCTCGGGGCAGTCGACGAACCAGGCCTTGACCTTGCTGTCCGGCAGCGTGCCTTCGCGGATGCCGAAGCGGATCGTGCGCTGGGGGAAGCGCACGTCGATGCGCTCGGCGCCGGCCAGCGGCGTGGTGGCGATCTTCGACTGCGCGATGCGGCGGTAGAACGGCACGATCACGCGCACGTCGTGGCCGGGGCCGTTGCCGTCGTCGCGGCGACCGTTCTTGGGCGTGTCGTCCGGCTTGCCGAGCCAGCGGCCCAGCCCGAGCTGCACGTCGGCGAGGCCGCCCGTCTTGGCGTAGGGGGCGAGTTCGGAGGCGACGAGTGCCAGGCGCAGGGGCCGCATGGGCGCCGATGTTGGCACGGGCGCGGTCGGCGCGCGAGCGGAAACGGTCGGTCACTCGTGGCCGGGCAACAACCGCTGCAGGCGGGCGCGCGCGAGGCGCCAGTCGCGCTCGACGGTGCCGAGCGAGACGCCGAGCGCGGCGGCGATCTCGTGGAGTTCGAGCCCGCCGAACCAGCGCAGCGTCACGACCTGGGCCTCGCGCGGGCGCCGTGCCTCGAGCTCGCACAGTGCGGCGTCGAGATCGAGCACCAGTGCCGGGTCCGGCAGCGGAATCGGCAAGCTTGCGACTTCGGGCGTCGCCTCGTCGCGGACCGGGCGGCGCTGCCGGGCGCGAGCCATGTCGACCAGCAGGCGTCGCATCGCGCGACTGGCCGCGCCGAAGAAGTGGCCGCGGTGGTTCCATCGCGGGTCGTGTGCGCCGGCGAGACGCTGCCACGCCTCGTGGACCAACGCGGTCGGCTCGATCGTCGCCCGATCGCCACGCAGCAGGCTGCGCGCCATCACCCGCAACTGCTCGTAGACCAGCGGCAGCAGCGCGTCCGCCGCGCCCGGGGCGCCGCGCGCGGCGTCGTTGAGCAGGCGGGTCAGGTCGGGCTCGTGCATCGCGAGGCACTTTACATCAGGGATGCCGATGGCAATCTGCAGCGCATGTCCAGCCCGATCGACGACGATCGGTTGGCCGACCTGTTCCATCGGGCGGTCCACCTCGACGACGCCGCTCGCGAGCGGTTCGTCGTGCGCGAGGTCGGCGCGGACCCTGCGCTACGCGAGGAACTGCGCGCGCTGTTGGCCGCCGACAGTGTCGCGACGCAAGCCCACTTGCGCTCGCCGCTCGCCGCCGCGGCGGGCGACGGCGACGAGCTGTTCGGGGTCGGCGCGGACGACTGCGCTCCGTACCGGCTGATCGCCGAGATCGGAGAGGGCGGCATGGGCCGCGTCTACCGAGCCGAACAGGCCGCGCCCCTGCGGCGCACCGTCGCCGTCAAGGTGTTGCGGCAGTTCGCCGACAGCGAGGTCGGGCGCGCTCGCTTCCGCAACGAGCAGCAGGTGCTGGCGCGGCTCGATCACCGCGGGATCGCCCGCGTGCTCGACGGCGGTTGTACCGCCGCCGGCCGGCCGTTCCTGGTCACCGAGCTGGTCCCGGGAGTGCCGCTGCAGCGCTGGGTGGCGGCCAACGAACCACCGC
Organism: Planctomycetota bacterium; assembly: GCA_020638735.1. Classification (GTDB taxonomy): domain Bacteria; phylum Planctomycetota; class UBA1135; order UBA1135; family UBA2386. The sequence continues at coordinate 277,923 of JACKHZ010000011.1, forward strand.
TGTCGGTCCGTCTCGCCTTGTTCGCGCAGCTCTGCGACGCGGTGCAGTACGCCCACCAGAAGGGCGTCATCCACCGCGACCTGAAACCGTCGAACGTGCTCGTCGTCGACGTCGATGGCGGCCCGGAGGTGCGCGTCATCGACTTCGGCATCGCGCGCGTCGTCGCGCCCGACCTCGGCGAGGAGACGCTGCACACCGCGGCGGCGGTCGGCATGGGCACGCCCGGCTACATGAGCCCCGAGCAGGCCGCGGACGCCGCCAACGCCGACGCGCGCAGCGACGTCTACGCGCTCGGCGTGGTGCTCTACGAGCTGTTGACCGGCGCGCTGCCGCGTGGTCGCGCGACGGGCGTCGGCGTCCTGGACTTCCACCGCGAGCCGCCGCGGCCGTCGTCGCGGCGCGCGCCGGGCGTGGCCGAGTCGCCTGTCGATCTCGACTGGGTGGTGCTGCGCGCGCTGGCGGCCGAACCCGACCGGCGCTACGCGACCGTCAGCGAGTTCGCGGCCGACGTCGTGCGCGCCGCGCGCCACGAACCGGTGGCGGCGCGACCGCCGACGTGGGCCTACCTGGTCTCCCGTTGGCTGCGGCGCCACCGAGTCGCGGCGGCGATGTCGGCGGCGTCGGCCGTGTTCGTCGTCGTCGCTGCCTGGCTGGTCGTCGGTTCGTGGCGCGAGGCCGAACAGAACTGGGCCGACTACCGACGGTTGGTCGACGACAAGCGGCTCGCCGATCTGGTGCACGAAGCGCGCGACGAGCTGTGGCCGCCGTGGCCTGAGCGGCTCGCCGCGATCGACGCATGGCTGCAGCGCGCCGCCGCACTGTCGGCGCGCCGCGGCGATCTGGTCGCGCGTGCGGCGACGCTGAGCGCCCGCGCAGATGCTGCGCGCACGCCGGCCGAACGCGAAGAGCTGGCCTGGCAGTGCGAGGTGTTGGACCGCCTTTGCGACGGGCTCGATGCGCTGGTCGCCGATGCGCCGCGCGACGACAACCTCGCCGGCGTGCGCGCGCGGCGCGCCGAGGCCGAACGGGTCGGCGCGGTCAGCCTCACCGCGGTTGCGGACACCTGGCGCGTGACGCTGGCGACCATCGCCGACCGCGACGCCAGCCCGGCCTACGACGGCCTGGTACTGCCGGGGCCGCAGGTCGGGTTGGTCCCGCTCGGCCGCGATGCGCGCAGCGGGCTGCAGCTGTTCTGGCACGTCGAGAGCGGGCAACGCCCGGAGGTCCGGCGCGACGACGCCGGCGCGATCGAGCAGGTCGACGTCACCGAGGCCAGCGGCGCGGTGTTCGTGCTGGTGCCCGGCGGCCGCTTCACGATCGGCGCGCTGCCGCGCGGCGACGCGCGTTCCGGCACCGCCGCCATCGATCCCGACGCGGCGGCGATGGAACGCTTCGTGCGCGACATGACGCTCGCCCCGTTCTTCGTCGGCGTGCACGAGTTGACCCAGGGGCAGTGGCTGCGACTGACCGGCGAACGCCCGAGCCAGTTCACTCCCGAGCGCGAGGCGCGCGGCCACCGTCCCGACGACCGTTGGCCGGTCGAGCAGGTGAACTGGTTCGAGGCCGACCGGGCGCTGCGCCGCCGCGGACTCGCGCTGCCGACCGAAGCGCAGTGGGAGTACTTCGCCCGCGCCGGCACCCGCACCGTGTTCGGCGGAGTGCCGCCCGACGCGCCGCTCGATCGCCACATGAACCTCGCCGACGAAGGTTCGAAGGGCTTCCTGCGGTTGGCGCTCGAGTCCGGGCTCGACGACGGCTTCGCCGTGGCCGGGCCGGTCGGCAGTTTCCTGCCCAACCCATGGGGGCTCTACGATTGCCACGGCAACGTCGCCGAGTGGTGTCGCGACTGGTTGGTGTCGTACCTGCGGCCCGCGGCGGCCGGCGACGGCTTCCGCGCAGCCACCGACGAGGACCGCCCCACGCTGCGTTGCACGCGCGGCGGCGACTTCGGCGAACGGCGACTGCTGAGCCGCGTCGCGTCGCGCAACGGCTGGCCGCCGGAGCAGCGCTCGGCGCGCATCGGTGTGCGCGCGGTGCGCGTGATCCGCTGACAGGGTCGGCGCGGCCCCTGGACGGCGATCAGCTGCCGATCTGCCAGCGCCCGAGCGTCGAGCAGGTCAGACCGAACGGGTTGGCCGGCAGGTCGAGGTGGAACCACTGGTTCCAGACACACAGGCCGGGCTGCAGGCCGATCGGGAGCGACACCGGAAGGCTGCCGGCGCCGTTGTTGGTCAGCACCGTGGACAGCACGTTGCCGAACACCCGCGCGTCGCAGCCGGTCATGCCGATGCCGGTCAGGTCGAGCGGACCGATGCGCGGCACGAAGCTGTGCACGAGGATGGCGACGCCGGCGCCGGGAGGGCCGTCTTCGACCTCGATGTCGAGGGTGCTGCCCATCTGCGGCGAGCCGGAGTAGCCGAGCGTCGGCCGCAGGCCGTTGCTGCCGACGCAGCCGCCGACGCCGTACTCGACGACGCCGAACACGTCGGTGCAGAGCCGCAGCTTGATGCCGCCGCCCGTTTCGATGGTGCCGTTGTAGCCTTGCCCGCTGGTCCAGACGAACGGGATCGACGGGTCGGTGCGCAGCCCGAGGTCGCCGGCGCCGCCGGGCGCCGCCGCGGCCTGCCGCACGAAGAACTCGAGCACCAGGTCGCCGAACTGCGGGTCGTAGTGGAACGGGAAGGCCATGCCGAGCGGCAGCCACTCGTTCGCGGCCGTGTCGAAGGTCCACTGGTTGTACTGAACCGGTCGCGACGTGAAGCCGACCATGTTCGTCACCATCGCCGCGCCCATGCCGTTGGGGTTGTGGCCCATGCGCACCTGGAACTCGGTGAAGGTGCGGGTGTGCGAGCCAGCTGGCGCGACGAAGATCTCGACGATGTCCTGCGCTTGTGCGAGCACCGCGGCGGGCACCTGCACCTGGTAGCGCATGGTGCCGTAGGTCGGGTCGCTCGGGTTGCCGCTGCCGAACGGGCGAGGGTCGGGGGTCCCGAGGGTCGGAGTGTCGGCTGGGAGGAACAGGCACTGCTGCGCGGCGAGCGGGACGGCGGCGGCGAGCGTGGCGACGAGGATGGCGAGGTGCTTCATGGCGAGAGTTGTCGGGCGCTCGTGCGCCTGGCGGACTCGTGACCCTCAACTCATTCCGACAAATCACCGCCCCGGGGGCGTGAACCGGCGCCGTGCGCACGGCGTTGGTCATTGCCATGTCGTGCGTCGGGCGTGGCGGAGTCAAGGGCTGGGGACTCTGCGCCCTGCTCTCCGTCTGGGGGGCATGCAGCAGGGAACCCGCAGCGTTGCTGGTCGAACGCCTGGGCGACGAGCGGGTCTGGTGTCTCGACGGCGACGAAGTCGTCGCCCCCGAAGCGCTGCCGCAGCTGGTCGCGCTCGGCGCCGCGGCGGTGCCGGCGCTGCTCGCCGCGACGGCCGGCGACGACGACTGGGTGCGCCTGCGCGCGGTCGACGCGTTGGGGCGCATCGGCGAGGCGCCCGCAGTGAGCGTCGACGAGGTGCGGCAGGAGTTCCGCGAACACGTGCTGACGCTGGCTGCCTTGTGGCCCTACGGGACAGCGTGGGATTGGGCGCGACCGCGGCTGGTCGGCGTCGCCGGTGTGTTAGGCGATGCGCGTCTGCTGCCGGTGTTGGCCGAGTTTCTCCACTACCCGGACCAGCCAGAAAGCGCCCCGACCCGCGCCGCGGTTTGCGACGCACTCGCCGCGGTGACTGGTGTCGACCTGCGCCGCGACACCGACGGTCAGCCGCGCACATCCGACGCGCTGGTGCAGGCCTGGCGGGACTGGCTGCAGAAGCGCTGACGCCGCGCCGCGGATTTCGTGAGTCCGTTCTGCTGCCCGCGGGATCATGCACGGTGACCCCCGCGCCCCGCATGAACGACCCCGCCGACACGCCCGAGACGATGCTGCAGCAGGGCCGCGCGCTGCGGGCGTTGGCGCGGTCGATCCTGCGCTCGGCCGACGACGCCGACGACGTCGTGCAGGACGCGTTCGCCACCGCGCTGAGCAGTGGCCACGAACCGCAGCGGCCCGGGTGGTGGGTGCGCGTGGTGCAGAACCTCGCCCGCCGCCGGCTGCGCGACCGCGCGCGGCAGCAGCGCCGCCACGATCAGCACGCGCAGCTCGGCGGCGAACCGTCGGCGGCCCCCGACGACGTCGTCGCGCAGGTCGAGACGCACCGCCTGGTCGCCGACACCGTGCTGCAGCTCGGCGAACCCTACCGCACCGCGCTGGTGCTGCGCTTCTGGCACGACCTGCCGCCGCGCGCGATCGCGCAGCGGCTCGGGCTGCCGGTCGCGACGGTCAAGACGCACCTGCAGCGCGGTATTGCCGAGCTGCGCCGCCGGCTCGACGCGCGGCGTTCGCGCCGCGACTGGGTGTTGGCGCTGGCGCCGATCGCGTGGCCGCAGCTGGCGGTCGGCGCGGCCGGCGGGACCTCGTTTGCCGCGTGCCTGCACGCACTGTGGATGCTGATGAACGCGAAGCTGATCGCCGGGGCCGTCGCGGCCGTCGTCGTGCTCGGGCTGTTGGTCTGGCAACCTTGGGGCGCGCCCCTGCCGGCGCCTGCAACAGCGGCCGTCGCCGACGGGGCAACGGCACCGGCGTCGTCCGGAGGCAGCGGGGCCGGCGCCGCGGCTGCGCCGATGGCAGGCGAGGTCGCGGCCGCCGGCGGCGACGCGCCTGTCGAGCGCACCGCCGCACCGGCTGACGAACGCACCTGCATGGTCGTCGGTCGCATCGTGCTGCCCGGCGGTGTGCCGGCGTCGCCCGGTCGCGTGCGCTTCGTCGACCGCTTCGAACGCCAGGCCGAGCTCGCCGCTGCGACTGCCGACGACGGCACGTTCGCGGTGGCGGTGCCGCGAGGGACGTCGTGGCTGCGCTTCACCTGGGCGCTCGCCGATGCGCCGGGCTTCGCCGTGCGGCAGCTGGCGCTCGACAGCGACGTCAACGATCGCATCGCCGACGACCGCCTCGACCTCGGCACTTTCGTGCTCGAACGCGGGGTCGCAGTCTCCGGGCGCGTCGTCGAGGCGGACGGCTCGCCGCTGCGCGAGCGCGTGCGCCTGCTGGCGTGGGATCCGGGATACAGCGGCAGCTGGCCAGCGATGGCCGAGGGGCGCACCGTCGGCTTCGTCGACCCCGACGGCGCCTTCGTGCTGGACGACCGGTGGTCCGCCAACGCCAGCGGCAGCTGGGTGCTGTGCGCGGTCGGGCCGTCGGGTGTCGGTTGGGCCGACCTTGCCTTCGCCGCGGGTCAGGAGCTGCTCGATCCGGTGCAGATCCGCCTGCTCACCGGCGGTGGCGTCGACGTGCGGGTGGTCGACAGCGACGGCGCGCCGCTCGGCGGCGTCGAGGTCGTCGCGATCCCGCACTTTGCGCCCATCGGCCTGGAGCCGATGTGGCAGGCCTCCTACGCCCGCAACGGCCTGACGGCGCGCGGCGAGGTCGCGTCGTTGCTGGCCCGCAGGACGGACGTCGACGGCCGCGCGTCGTTCCGCAACCTGCCGCGCCGCGACGATGAGCGGGTGCGGGACGCCAACCGCAGCAACAACCTCGGCCCGGCGATGATCTGCGTCGCCCGCAAGGCCGGCCTGGTCACGGCGATCGCCGATTGCGATCCAGCTGCCGACGCGGCGACGATGGTGGAGTTGACGCTGCTGCGGCAGCGCCGGGTCGCGGTGTTCGGGCGGGTCACGACCGGCGACGGCGTCGCGGTGCCCGGTGTGCGCGTGCGCTACAACGGCCGCGAAGGCGAAGCGGTCAGCGACGCGGCGGGCCGCTTCGAGTTGGCGGCGACCGAGCAGAGCCGCAACGACGTCTGGTTGCTGCTCGAAGGCGAGGACGTGCCGCTGCGCCATGAACGCGTCGAGCTGCCGCCGGAAGGCGATCGCGTCGAACACGACTTCGTCGTCGAGCTGCGTTCGCCGGTGCACGGCCGCGTGATCGACCAGTTCGGCGAGCCGGTCGCCGGCGTGGAGCTGTCGCTCGGCCGCGACGGCGGCACGTTCTACTCGAGCGTTCCGGAGCGCACCGGCGACGACGGCGTGTTCGCGTTCCCGGACGCCGTGCCGAGCCACGATCTGCTGTGGATCCGCGCCCCCGAGCCGCAGACAGGTTGGCGGCCGCTGCACCAGCAGCAGGTGACGCAGCGCGACGGCGAGGTCGTGCGGCTGCACCGGCTGCCCGGACCGTTCGTCGACCTGACGTTGCAGGTCGTCGACGGCGAGAGCGGCGCCGCGCTGTCGCCGAGCGAGGTCGACTTGTTCCCGCTTCACGGCTCCTCGCGTGACTACGGTGTCGTTCTGCACCCGTCGCTGGCGCTCGGCGCGGTCACCGCGCCAGCGCTGCGCATCGGTCGCTACCGCGCCATCGTGCGCACCGGCGACGGCCACACGGCGATGCACGACTTCGAGCTGCCGGCCGCGGCGCCGCAGCACACCGAGCGCGTCGAACTCTGGCCGACGACGTCGGCGGTGTTCACCGTCGATCTCGGCGCCGTGCCCGCGGTGCAGCTGGCGGCGCTCGACGGCGAGACGGTGCTGGCCTCCCTCGACGGCCCTGGCGATCTGCACAGCTACCTCGTCGACGACGACGGCAAGCCGCTCGGCCACACGCCCAACACCGGCTCGGTGCACATCGGCGGCAAGTTGTCGTTCCGCCTCGAGGGCGTGCCGTGCAACGCGCCGCTGCGGCTGCGACTGCTCGGCAAGCCATTGTGCGGCGAGAGCTGGTTCTCGGTCGCGCCGGGCGAGGTGGCGCAGGTCGTGGTCAAGGCGCAGCCGTTCGGCGACGTGGTCGTGGTGGGGGCCTTCGCGGCCCGCCCCGGCACGCTCGAGTTCGACCTGCGCGATGGCGGGGCGTGGCGCGCGTTCCTGGTGCGGAACAACCATGGCGAGGCGCGTGGCGAGGACGCGTCGCATCACCGCTGCGCCGTCGGAGAGCACCGCTTCCGGGCCCGGCTCTGGCCGGCCGATGGCGGCGAAGTCGTCGAGCGCACCGGCACGTTCGTCGTGCGCGCCGACGAGACGACCACCGTGACGCTCGACTGAACGCGCTCAGCGCCGCCGCAGCGTCAGCTTCGTCACGTGCATCGGCAGTGTCGCCGCGGCCGGCACCGAGACGACCAGCTCGGCGTCGTTCGAGCCGTCGACGCGGCGAACGCTCGCACTGGCTCCCTCGGCGAGTCCTTCCACTGCGACTTCGTAGTCGCCCTCCGGCAGGTCGAGCAGGGTCACGATGTGCTCGCCCGGCCGCTGCACCTCGGCGACGTAGCTGTCGCGTCGATGGTCGAACACCGCGATCACACCCGGCGCGGCGAACCACGCCATGCCCTGTTCGAGCGCCGCGGCCCAGGCGGCGAAGTCCTCGTCACCCGGCTTGGGCTGGTCCGGTCCCTTGACGCGCAGCGCCATCTGCTGGTGGTAGCTGCCGAGCAGCCACGGCGGCACGTCGATCGTCGCCTGCGTCACGTCATAGCCGAGCCGGCCGGCGAGGCGCACCCGCGCGTTGACGCGCAGGTTGTCGCGCGGCCCGGTCCGCAGCGCGACCGGGCCGGTCTCGAACAGCACCAGGCGGTAGTCGCGCAGGAAGCGCTCGTCGAGCTCCATCTGCAGGCCGCCGTACCACGCCGGCAGCGGCTCGCCGGCGGCGCGGCCGAACAACACCAGGTCCGGTCGTCGGTCGAGCACGTAGGTCCCGTCGCCGTGGGAATGACCGGCGAAGAACCCGTACTCGGCTGGCGCTGGCGGCGCCGTCGCGATCGTGCGGTCGCAGAGGCCGAGCATGTCGATGCTCGGGAAGCCGGTGAAGAACGGCAGCCCGCCGGCGGCGTCGACGGCGAGCAGCGGGCGGCGGGCGCCGAAGGCGCTCACGAACTGCTCGCCGATGGCTTCGCCTTCCCATTCCCACTGGCTCAGCTGTTGCCGCGCATCGTCGGTGCCGCGCGCGCCGTCGTAGCGGGCGAGGCAGGCGCAGCCGACGCCGAGCAGCACCGCCGCGGCCGCTCCGACGCGGCCCGTGCCGGCGAGCCGGTGCAGGCCGAAGCCGCCGAGCACGCACAGCGGGGCGAGCAGCGGCATCAGCATGCGGTTGCTCGGCAGCGGGTCGCCGCCGACGGCGACGACGTAGAGCGACCAGATCGGCGTCGCCAGCAGCGCCAACCACGCCGCCGGGCCGGCGCCGCGCCGGGCGACGGCGAGCACGGCACCGAGCGCGGCCGGCAGCAGCAGCGCGCGCAGCGCGTGGCAGCCGGAGAGCAGGTAGTGCCAGCCGGCGATCAGGCTCTGCGCCGACGTCGCCGCCTTGACGTGCCCGGTGTTTGGCACCCAGTCGTCGTAGTAGAGCTTGCGGAACGTCAGCTGCGCGGCGAGCGCTGCGAGCGGCGGCAGCGCGACCGGCAGCAGCCGCCGCGCGGCGGCCGCGAGCCAGCCGGCGAGGCGCGAAGCGCGCGGTGGCGGGTCGGTCAGCAGCACGGCGGCGCCGGCGAACGCCGCCCACAGCGGCCCGTCCGGTCGGGTCCAGACCAGCAGCGCCAAGGCCGCGCCGCCGAGCCAGCGCCAGCGCGCGCGCGTCGCCGGGGCGTCGGCGCGTTCGTGCGCGCGCTGCAGCGCGACCAGCGCGACGGCGTTCCACAGCATCGCCATCGGCGTCTCCAGGCCGCCGACCGTCCACACCGCGAACGACGTCGTCGTGGCCAACGCGACGACCGCCGGTAGCGCCGCGGTCCGCCACCGCAGGCCGAACGTCAGCACCGCGAGCGTGCCGAGGCTCGACAGCCCGCCGAGCAGCCGGGCGGCTCGCACGTAGTCGACGCCGAGCTCGGCGAGGCCGGCCGTGCCGAGCACCCACAGCAGGTTGGAGTAGCCCTCGACGCGCTGGGCCACGCCGTCGGCGGTGTCGGTCCAGGTCAGGCCGTGACCCTCGACCAGGCGCTGCGCGTAGCGCAAGGAGATGAAGGCGTCGTCGACCATCCACGGCCACACCTCGAGCACGACCCCCGAGGCGGTCGCGGCCGCCGCGAGGCACAGGCACAGCCAGCGCCAGCCGCGCGGCGCGTCGTCGGTGGACGACGGCCCTGGAGGCCGCGTCTCGGGCGGGATCGTCTCGGGTGGCATCGAGGCTCGGTCGGCGTGCAGCTGGAGGAGCATAGGAAGCGACCCTGGCCGGTCCAGGACGCCGACCGGCCACGGTCGCCGCTTGGATCGCTCCGACCGAGCATCTAGCCTTGCCGGACGCGATGCTGCACGTCGTCTTCGTCATCCCGTTCGCAACGGCCAATACCCAGCGCTTCGCGCGCGCCGTGGCGGCGTTGCCGGACGTGCGGCTGAGCGTCGTCTCGCAGGATCCAGCGCAGCGCTTCCCGGCGCCGTTCCGCGAGCGGCTGGCCGGCTTCGAGCAGGTCGCCGATGCGATGCAGGTCGACGACCTCTGCGGCGGCGTCGAGCGACTGGCCGCGCAGGTCGGCCCGGTGGCGCGGCTGCTCGGCGTGCTCGAGCCGCTGCAGGAGCCGTTGGCCCAGGCCCGCGAGCGGCTGCGCATCCGCGGCATGGACCACGGCGCGGCGCAGAACTTCCGCGACAAGGCGCGCATGAAGGACCTGTTCGGCGCGCACGCGATCCCGTGCGCCCGGCACCGGCTGTGCGGCTCGGTCGACGAGGCGCTGGCGTTCGCGCGGCAGGTCGGCTTCCCGCTGGTCGGCAAGCCGCCGGCCGGCGCCGGCGCCAAGGCGACGCAGCGCTGCAACGACGAGCGCGAGCTGCAGCAGTTCCTGGCACAGATCCGGCCGGCGCGCGGTCGCGAAGTGCTGCTCGAGGAGTTCGTGGTCGGCCGCGAGTTCTCGTTCGACTCGGTGACGCTGCACGGCAAGCACGTGCTGCACAACATCTGCTGCTACTACCCGACGCCGCTCGAGGTGGTCGAGAACCCGTGGATCCAGTGGTGCATCGTGCTGCCGCGCGAGCTCGACGACCCGGCGTTCGGCGAGATCCACCGCACCGGTCCGCGCGCGCTCGCCGCGCTCGGCATGTGGACCGGCATCTCGCACATGGAGTGGTTCCGCCGCCGCGACGGCAGCATCGCCATCAGCGAGGTCGCGGCGCGGCCGCCCGGCGCGCAGATCGTGCCGCTGATCGGCTACGTGCTCGACTGCGACATGTTCGACGCGCTGGCGCGGCTGTGGGTGTTCGAGCAGTTCCCCGAGCGGCCGCGCCGCTACGCCGCGGCCTGCGCGTTCCTGCGCGGCCAGCTGCCGGGCAGCCGCGCCGACGCCGGCGCGGACAAGGTCGCGCGCGCCAAGAGCCGGATCGTCGCGCTGCACGGCGTCGAGGCGATGCAACAGAAGGTCGGCAAGCTGATCGTCGACCTCAAGCTGCCCGAGGTCGGCGCCGCGCCGGTCGACAGCTACGAGGGCGACGGTCACGTCATCGTGCGCCACCCCGACACCGCCGTCGTGACGCAGGCCGTGCAGGAGATCGTGCGCACCGTGCGCGTCGAACTCGGCTGATCCCCGAACGTCCCAACCGCCCATGCTCGTCGTCTACCTCAGTCCTGGTTTTCCTGCCGAGATGCCGCTGTTCGTGCGCGGGCTGGCCGCCGTCGGCGCCACCGTGCTCGGAGTCGGCGATCAGCCGGCGGCCGCCTTGCCCGCGGACGCGCGCGAGGCGCTGCACGACTACCTGCAGGTGAGCTCGTTCGGCGACGAGGCCGGCGCCGTCGAGCAGATCCGCCGCTGGCTGCGCGGCCGCACCGTCGATCGCGTCGAGTGCATGTGGGAGCGGCTGATGTACCTGGCCGCGACGCTGCGCGAGTCGTTCGGCGTGCCCGGCATGTCGCGCGCGCAGACCGAGATCTTCCGCGACAAGGAGAGCATGAAGCAGGCCGTCGAGCGCGCCGGCCTGCGCGTGCCGCGCCACGCGCGCGCGCACAGCATGCACGACGCCTGGCAGGCGATCGAACGCATCGGCTTCCCGGCGATCGTCAAGCCGATCGACGGCGCCGGCAGCCAGGACACCTACCGCTGCAACGACAGGGACGAGTTCCAGCGCGCGCTGGAGAGGACCCGCCACGTCGACGTGATCTCCGTGGAGGAGTTCATCGAGGGCGAGGAGCTGACCTACGACACGGTCTGCGCCGGCGGCCGCATCCTGTTCGAGAACGTCGCGTGGTACCGGCCCAAGCCGATGATCCTGGCGCAGAACCCGTGGATCTCGATGGAGAACATCGTGCTGCGGGACATGTACGCGGACTTCCCGCGGCCGGGCGTCGAGCTGGGCCACGGCGTGCTGAAGGCGCTCGGCTTCGAGTCGGGCTTCACGCACATGGAGTGGTTCCGCACCGCGTCGGGCGAGGCCGTGTTCGGCGAGATCGGCGGCCGGCCGCCGGGCGCGCGGCTGGTGCACGCGATGAACTACTCGTGCGACATCGACCTGTTCACCGGCTGGGCCGAGGCGGTCTGCTATGGCCGCATCAGCCAGGACGTGTCGAAGAAGTACAACGCCTCGATGATCTTCAAGCGGGCCCAGGGCGACGGCATCGTGCGCGAGCACCGCGGTCTGCACGAGCTGATGCAGCGGTTCGGGCAGCACGTCGCGACCATCGAGCTGACGCCGATCGGTCAGCCGCGTCGGGACTGGCGCAAGGTGGTGGTCGGCGACGGTTGGATCGTCGTGCGTCACCCGGACCTCGGCGCGTGCCTCGAGATCGCGCAGCACTTCGTGCAGGACCTGACCGTCGTCGCCGGCTGAGCGGCCGAGAAGAAATCATGATACGGCCTCTCAGAATGCCAATTGGCAGCCGCCTACGCGGCTGCACAGAGCCTTCGAGAGGATTCTCTCTCAGGCTCTGAGCGGCGCTACGGAACGGCGATGCGACCGGTCTGGCGCCGACGGCCGGCGCGGCCGTGGGCGCGGGGCCACGCACAAGTGCGTTGTGCTTGCGGTGTTCCGTTAGTGGTCGCCCAGGTCGGGGGCGTGCATTCTGTTGCCGCCGGGGTAGACTCCGAAGCTCGCTTCGTGGACCGGTCCCGCCTGCCCCGGCTGGACGCTGCCGCGAAGGCGTTTCCATCCCATGCCAACAGTGAACATGAATCGCACCCTCGCTCTGCTTTCCTCTGCCGCGCTGCTCGCCGTCGCCGCGAACGCGCAGTGCTTCTCGCCCACCGGTACGTCGATCGTCGGCAGCATGACGCCGTCGCTCGGCGGCTACCCTGCCACCGACGAGGGCTACTCGCCGGACCTGGCGCTCGGCTTCGTCTTCCCGATGGCCGGCGTGGCCACGACGCTCACGCACTGCGTGGTCGAGGCCAACGGCTCGCTGTACCTGACGGACGGCTCGGGCGCGGTCGGCATCCCCGGCTTCGGCAACAACTACCTCGACGCGTTCCGCGGCGTCGCGGGCGATAGCCCGCGCGTCGTCGGCTTCAGCGAAGACCAGGACGGCGGGGACATCCTCGTCGACAGCTCGGTGCCCGGCCAGTTCAAGGTGACCTGGGTCGACTACCACTACTGGCTGAACTCCGACGCCTACGACTTCAGCATCACGCTGTTCGACACCGGCGAGGTGCAGATCGACTTCGGCACGGATCCGTTCGCCGTCGGGTCCGGCACCTGCGGCGTCGGCGTCTCGATCGGCGGCGGCGTCGGCACCGGCACCGAGACCGAGACGGACTTCGGCGTCGCCGGCACGACTTCGGGTCTCGGCCTCGTCTACGACCTGCCGACCTCGGCGGACATGCCGTACTTCGCCGGCTCGGGCGTGCGCTTCGCGCCGGACGGCAGCGGCGGCTACGCCTGGTTCGAGACGCCGTGCCTCGGCACGCTGGCGACCCACACGGTGGTCGGCGCCGGCTGCTACGGTTCCTACGAGTCGATCTACCAGCTGTTCGCGGACGCGGCGGCGGCATCGACCGGGCTGACCGGCAACACGATGCTGCTGTCCTTCAACGGCGTCGGCTACGACGCGCAGTGGCTGCCCGGCACGGCGAGTGCCTTCTTCGTCACCCCGGTCGCCCCGACGAGTCTGGGTCTCGGGGACGACGACTCGGTCAACCAGGTGCTGACGACGCCGTTCGCGTCGCCGCTCGGCCCGGTCACCAGCCTCGGCATCGGCAGCAACGGCATCATCGGCTTCAACGCCGCGACCGTCAGCACCAGCTACACGCCGGCGGCTGCAGACTTCCTGAACTCGACTGAGGGCGGCGTCTACCTGTGGCACGATTATGCGACGCAGTACGGCGGCGACATCGTGTTCGAGGAAGCGGGCAGTGTCGCCTACGTGACGTGGGACGCCGTGCACAGCTGGGGCAACAACACGGCCAACCCCAGCACGGTGCAGGTCCAGTTCGATACCGCCACCGGCGATATCTGGCTGGTCTTCCTGGACATCAGCAACGACACCACGAGCACCTTCGGCTCGGGCCACCTGGTCGGCTACACGCCCCCGGGCGCGTCGCCCAATCGCGGCTCGATGAACCTCGCCTCCGCCCTGCCGGCGACGATCAGCGTCGACGCCCCGCCGATGTCGCTGTCTGCCTCGCCGCGGCCGATCTCGACGCCGAGCTCGGGCACGCTGGTCAACTTCAACGTCACCAACGCGCCGGAATACGGCGGCGGCTTCGCTCTCGGCGTCGTCGTGCTGAGCGCGACTTCGGCCTCGCTGCCGCTCTTCGCCATCGACCCGTCGGTTGATCCGGGCTGCATCGTCCGCGTCGGCGGCCTCGACGTCATGATGCCGTTCGTCGGCCCGCTGGGTCCGCAGACCACGCAGTTCCAGCTCCCGGCCGGCGTGCCGGTGGGCGTGATGCTCTACACGCAGGCCGTGGCGCTGGCGCCGGGCCTCAACAACTTCCTCGGTGGCGTCGCTCTGTCGAACGGCATCGAGAGCCTGGTGGGCGACGTCTGATCGCCTGACCGGATCGCTCGCAGGATCCGCGAGGCGGGCCCGCAGGTCATCGACCTGCGGGCCCGCTCTCGTTTCCGGCGAGGGTCTCGGTGGGGTTCGCGTTCGCAGGCGTCGGGGGCGCTGCGTAGACTGCCGCCCGAGACCATGACCACGACCCTCGCCCGAGCCGCGACGACGCGGCGTTCCCGCGGCTTCGGCGCCGCCCTCCTGTTCGTCCTCGGCGCGCTCTGCACAGCACCCGCCACCGCCCAGACCCGGAAGGAGCTGGGGCGTATGTGGACCTTCGAAGCCGCGCCGGTCGGCTGGTTCCAGGAGGCCTACGACTGGGCGCCGAGCGACGAATGGCTCGACCACGCGCGGCTGGCGTCGCTGCGCCTCGGCCAGCGCGACGAGAAGGGCGAGATCCGCTTCTTCTGCTCGGCGTCGTTCGTCAGCCCGCACGGGCTGATCATGACCAACCACCACTGCTCGCGTGACGCGATCGCCGCGCTGCAGGGCGACGACGACTGGCTCAAGGACGGCTTCTACGCCGGCGGCTACGACGGCGAGATCCACGTCAAGGGCCTGCTCGTGTCGCAGATGGTCGGCCAGACCGACGTGACCGAGGCCGTGGCCGCGCAGGGCGAGCAGGCCGTGCTCGCGGGCGCCAAGGAAGAGCATCCCGAGCTGCGCCACGAGATCATCGCGCTCTACCAGGGCGGCAACTACCAGCTCTACAGCTACAAGGTGTACGACGACCTGCGGCTGGTTTGCGCGCCGCATGGCCAGAGCGCGCACTTCGGCGGCGACCCCGACAACTTCTGCTACCCGCGCTGGGGCCTCGACTTCTCGTTCCTGCGCGCCTACGAGGGCGGCAAGCCCGTCGACACCAAGGCCAACTGCTTCGAGTGGCGCACCGAGGGCGCCGACGAAGGCGAGGTCGTGTTCGTCACCGGCAACCCCGGCCGCACCGGCCGCCTGAAGACGCACGCGCAGTGCGAGTTCCTGCGCGACCACTACTACCCGCCGCTGGTCGCGCGCTACGAGGGCATGGTCGCGCAGCTGCACGAGAAGGCCAAGGAGAGCGCCGCGGCGGAGAAGGAGCTGCGGCCGCAGATCCTGCGCTTCGAGAACTCGCGCAAGGCGCTGCAGGGTTACCTCGACGGCCTGCGCGATCCGCGTATCCTCGAGATCAAGGCCAAGGCCGAGGCCGAGTTGCGCGCCGAGGTGGCGAAGCGCCCCGAGCTGCAGGAGAAGTACGGTGACGCGTGGGACCAGCTGGCCCTGATCCAGACCGAGAAGGTCCAGGCGATGAAGGACGGCAAGAACCCCGGCTCGTTCGCCGAGGACGAAGCCCGGCACGAGAAGCGCATCGGCGAGGCCTGCTTCGCGGTCTACGGCACGTCGATCCCGCCGGACGCGACGATGTCGCTGCGCATCAGCGACGGCGTCGTCAAGGGCTACCCGATGAACGGCACGCTGGCGCCGTACTTCACGACGCTCTACGGCCTGTTCGCGCGCCACGCGGAGTTCGGCGGCGTGCACCCGTTCGACATGCCGCAGGCGTGGCTCGACGCGGAGCCGAAGCTCGACCTGAAGACGCCGTTCAACTTCGTCGCCACCTGCGACATCATCGGCGGCAACTCGGGCTCGCCGATGATCGACAAGGAGCAGCGCGTCATCGGCCTCGTGTTCGACGGCAACATCGAGATGCTCGGCAACAACTACGTCTTCGACGACGAGATCTCGCGCACGGTGTCCGTGCACCCGGCGATCATCATCGAGGCGCTGCGCAAGATCTATCGCGCCGGCGCGCTGGCCAACGAGCTCGAACGCAAGGGGCAGAAGAAGGAGCGCGTCGGCATCTTCGAGGGCGTGCGGCGCGCCTCGGACGAGGCGAAGGTGACGAAGGCGAAGACCGACATCGTGGTGCTGGCCGACAGCGTGCGCCTCTACTACACGCAGAACGGCAGGCTGCCGGCGTCGATCGAGGTGCTGGCCGAGCCGGACGACAAGGGCCGGACCTGGGTCACCGGGCTGTCCGATGACCCGTGGGGTAACGCCTACCAGCTGCGCGAAGGCCGCACCCCACGCGAGTTCGAGGTCGTCAGCTACGGACCGGACGGTTCGGAAGGCACCGGCGACGACCTCTCGAGCCGCAAGCGGAGCTGACCTCCGTGTCGCGCGACCTGCCGCCGCCGCTGCCGGCATCCCGTGCGGCAGGCGCGGCCGCGCGGCGCGGACCCGACGAGGCGGCCGATCCCGGCGCGATCGGCGCGCGCCCGCCGCGCCGCCGCGGCTGGACCGCGACGCTGCTGGTGACCGCGGGCTACGGCCTCGTCAGCCTGCTGCTGGCCGACCCGCAGCGCGAACTCTCCTACCGCTTGGGCCATGCGGTGGGTTCGATGCTGTGGCCGCTCGCCGGCGGGACCGTGCTGGGCGCGCTGTGGAAGCGCAGCCATGCGAGCGTGATCGGGGCCGGGGTCGTGGTGGGGCTGCTGCTGATGGTCGAGTTCGTGCAGCTGACGCTCATCGCGCAGCTGCGGCGTGCCTACGTCAACGAGCTGCAGCAGCGCATCGACGACTGGCGCTCGACACGCGAGGTTTGGCAGGACCGCTACGGCGATCCGGCCCGACAGCCGAACGCGCGGGCCGAAGTCATGCGCGCCACCGGCTTCGTGTTCTCGTTCCGCGGCGACACCGCCCAGCTGGCCGGCGAGCTGCGCGACGGAGAGCCGTACCGGGAACGTTGCGAGCGACTGCCGATCGGTCGCGGCGCGCTCGACGCGTCGTGGGGCCGGATCTGCGCGGAGGTCGGGGCCGCGGAGCTGCTGGTCGACCTGCAGCACGTGCGCGAGGCGCTCGACGCCGGGGCGGTGCTGTACGCAGAGCTGCAGCGGTGCGATGGCGTTTGGCGCTGGCACGACGGCGAGCTGGTGTTCGACGCGGGCGTGGGGGCGGCGCGGCGCGACGGCATCGAACTCCGGCTGCTGCAGCTGCGGCAGAAGCTGCAGGCCTGCGCGGCGCCGCGCTGACCGCGTCAGTCGCCGAGCACATGGCGCAGCGCCGCGCGCGCAGCGGTGAGCGAGGTGGACTCGCGGCGGTCGAGGGTCAGCAGCGTGAACAGCGAGACCAGCACGTGCTTGCGGTTCTCGCGGCGGGCGAGCTGCTCGGCGTCGGTGCCGGCGTAGCGCGTCGCGCACAGCTGCGTCAGCCACGTCGAGAGCGCCGCAGTGTCCAGGTCGTCGCGCGCGCACAGCGCGAGCAGCGCGCGGGCCAGGCGTTCGTCTTCGCCGGCGCAGAGCGGCACGTCGACGGCGGCGAGCTTGTCGGCGATCGCCTGCAGCAGCTGCGCCTGCTGCGGCTTCGTCAAGCGTTCGCTGCGCGCGGCGAACTTGAGCACGTCGGCGGTGTGCGCGACCGAGTGCAGCCAGCCGATCCGTGCGTCGAAGCCGCGCACGTCGCGTTCGTCGTGCAGGTAGCGCAGCGCGTCGGCGAGCAGCGCAGCGAAGCCGTCGGCGTCGAGCCACGGTTGCTGGTTGTCGCGGGCCAGCAGCAAGGACAGCGTCAGCGCCGAGAACGAACGGCGGAGTACGGTCGTCGTGTCGCGTTCACCGATGCCGGCGCGCAGGTTCTCACGGCAGGTGACGGCGAGCTCGCGCAGCTGTTCGTCGGCGACGATGCCGTCGCGCACGATCCAGCGGGCCAGCAGCGTGTAGGCGACGTCGTCGCGCAGCTTCGGGTCGGGCGAGCCCAGCAGCGACGTCAGTTCGCGCAGCAGCCCGGGCAGCTCCGTTGCAGCCGGCTTCGCGGATGCGGTGAGCAGCGGTTGCCAGTCGCGCGGGGTTGGTTCCTGGGCCAGCAGGCAGGCCGGGAGCAAGGCGCAGAGCACGGCGGTTCGCATGCGGCTGCTACGCAGCTTCGGCGGCGTCGGCGAGGCCCGTTCTGCGCAGCGGTCACCGGTCCAGGCACAGCCGCAGCGAACTGGCCTGGAAGCGCGTCCCTGGCGACCAGAAGTTGCGGTAGGCGACGCGCGCCTGGCCGCGCGGCGTCGCGAACGAGCCGCCGCGCAGCACCCGCTGGTTGTCCATGAACTTGCCGTTGTACTCCATCAGCGCGCCGTCGAACGGGCGGTAGCCGGGGTACGGCTCGTAGTGGCTCTGGGTCCATTCCCACGCGGTGCCGGCGAGCTGGCGCAGGCCGTCGCCCGGCGCGGCGGGCTCGACGTCGAAGGCGCAGCGGTCGAGGTCGTCGTGCAGCAGGTTGGCGGTCGTCGGGTCGAAGCCGTGCTGCCGCGCCGCGTGCTCCCACTCGACCTCGCGCGGCAGCCGCGCGCCGCGCCACTCGCGGCGCTGTTCGCCGAACCAGCGCGCGAACGCCTCGGCCTCGTAGAACGACACGTGGCAGACCGGCGCCGCCGGATCGACGTCGACGAGCCCGCGCAGCGTGAAGCGTCGCCAGCGCGCGCCGTCGCGTTGCCAGTAGAGCGGCGCATCGAGCCGTTCGCGCTGCACGAACGCCCAGCCGTTGGACAGCCACAGCAGCGGGTCGCGGTAGCCGCCGTCGTCGACGAACGCGCACCACTCGGCGTTGGTGATCAGCCGGTCCGCGAGGGCGAAGTCGCCGACCAGCGCCGCGTGCGCCGGCAGCTCGTTGTCCCAGCAGAACCCGCCTTCGGCGAGGCCCGGGCCCTGGTGGCCGAGCGTCGTCGTCGCGGCGTCGAAGCCGATCGCGCGCAGCGGGGGCGGCGCCGCCCCGGCGCCGGCGGATTGCGCGCGGCGTTCGCGATACGCGCGCCGCAGCGGCTCCGGCGCCGACCAGCGGATGTGCAGCAGCTCGGTGACGAACAGCTCCTGATGCTGTTCTTCATGCTCGCAGCCGATCGTCACCACCTGGCGCACGCGCGCGAGTTCGTCGTCGCAGCACTCGGCGATGCAGCGCAGCATCGCGGCATCGACCGCAGTGCGGTAGCGGCGCACGTCGTCGGTCGTCGGCTGCGCCACCGCGCCGCGCCGCGCGCGATCGAGCCGCGGGCCGAGGCCTTCGTAGTAGCTGTTGAGCGCGTAGTCCATGCCGGCGAAGCCGTCGGGCATGCGGCCGAGCGGCTGCAGCAGGTTGGCGGCGAAGAACCAGCTGGTGTGGCCGAGGTTCCAGTAGGGCGGCGAGACGTCCGGCATCGACTGGGCGCGGAAGTCCTCGGATGCGAGCGGCGCCATCAGGCGTTCGCTGCGGGCGCGCACCTCGGTGAAGCGCTGGGTCAGCGCGGAGCGTTCGACGGACAAGGTTCTCGTCAGGCGTTGCGCGGCCGCGCCGGCAGGGCCGGATCGCCGCCGCCGTGGCGGTGGAACATGTAGGCGCCGAAGGCGATGCCGAACAGGCTCATCAGGTAGACGCCGGGGAAGAAGATCACGTGCTCGAGCCAGATCAGCCAGAACTGCTGCTCCGACGAGCCCGACTGCAGGCGCGGGTCGAACGGCACCTGCGTCATCGGGTTGACGATGTCCCGCACGCTGCTGATGTCGAGGCAGGTGCCGAGCTGCGCGTCGCTGGCGTACTTGCTGAACAGCGCGACCGGCAGCCGCGCCAGCATGATGCCGAAGCCGATGGTGATGACGAGGCGCAGCATCGAGCGCGCGTTCTGCGCGGTGACGAGCGCCATGGCCAGACCGGCCGGCCACAGTACGCGGTCGATGCCGACGGGTTGCACGACGGCGGACGGCGCGGCGCATGCCTGCATGCCGAGCCAGGCGGCGATGCCGGTCCAGGCGAACAGGATCGGCAGCACGTAGCCGTTGGCGGGGCGCCGGTCGCGCAGCAGGAGCAGCACGCTGGCCCAGAGCACGGCGAAGCCCAGGAACGGCAGCGGCCACTGCCAGCCGGGGGCGGTGGCGGTGCCGGTCGGGAAGGCGACGACGCTGACCTCGAGCGCGGCGCCCTCGAAACCGGCGTAGCCGTGCTCGGTGACAAGGGTTCGTTCGGCCGGCCCGAGCAGCCCGTGGCCCACGGCCAGCAGGGCGATGGCCAGGAGGGCGATCGCCGCCGGGCGTCGCCAGGGGGGCAGGGCGAGCCCCAGGGCGGCCAGCAGGAAGGCCAGGACGAGCAGCAGCGCGAGCAGTAGTTCCATGCGGTAGGGCGCGGAACGGCGGTCCGCCGCCGGGTTTTCGCCGCAGTGCCGCCGCGGAGCCAATACTTTTCCCCAGGCCGCACTTGCTAGGGGGTGGGGGCCTCGCTACCTTCCTCCGCCTTCCAAGAGCGAAGAGTATGACCAAGCAGAAGACAAAGAAGGCGGTGGTCAAGCGCATGAAGCTGACCAAGACCGGCAAGGTCAAGTTCCGCCATGCCTTCACGTCGCACCTGATGGTGCGCCGTAGCACCAAGCGGAAGCGCCAGTTGCGGGCCAAGGGCCTGTGCAAGGGCCTGATCGCCGTCAGCATGGCCGAATTGCTGGGAGGGAGGTAACCCATGTCACGCGCAACCAACGGTCCCGCAACGCGGCAGCGCCGCAACCGCGTCCTCAAGCGCGCCAAGGGCTTCCGCCAAGGCCGCCGCAACCTGTTCAAGCAGGCGATCGTCACCGCGCTGCGCGGCGACTCGTTCGCCTTCGCCGGTCGCCAGCAGAAGAAGCGCCAGTACCGGTCGCTCTGGATCACGCGCCTGTCGGCCGCGGTCGCGCCGCACGGGCTGCGCTACTCGGCCTTCATCCACGGCGTGCAGAAGGCCGGCATCAAGCTGAACCGCAAGGAGCTCAGCGAGCTGGCCATCCACGACCCGCAGACGTTCGCGAGCATCTGCGAACAGGCCAAGGGCGCCCTCGTCTGAGCGACGAGTCGTGACGGCGCCCCGGCGCCGCGACGAAACCTGACGGCGCTGGCTAGAACCGGCGCCGTTTTGCTGTACTGACCTCGTTGTCGCCGGAACCAAGTGATGGACACGACCGCCCGACAGGAAGCGTGGCTGGCCGCGGTCGCGGGCGGCCACCGACGCGGCGGCGCTGCAGGCGCTCGCCCAGCGGTTGTTCGGTGCCAAGGGCGAGGTGCTCGACTTCGTGCGCTCGGTGACGAGCCTGCCCAAGGAAGACCGGCCCGCGTTCGGCAAGCACGCCAACGCGATCAAGCAGGAGGTCGAGCAGGCGCTCGCGACGCGCCGCGAGGCGTTCGCGCAGGCCGAGCTGCAGCGCGAGCTGGCGGCGACCGACTTCGACCCGACCGAGCCGGGGCCGCGGCCGGCGCGCGGCGCGCTGCACCCGATCACGATCGTGCAGAACGAGCTCGTCGACCTGTTCACGAGCATGGGCTTCGTCTGGGAGGACGGGCCCGAGATCGAGTCCGAGTACTACAACTTCGACGCGCTCAACATCCCCGGCGACCACCCGGCGCGCGAGAGCCAGGACACGTTCTGGCTCAGCGACGGCAACCTGCTGCGCACGCACACCTCGCCGGTCCAGGTGCGCACGATGCAGCGCCTCGCGAAGAACGGTTTCCAGCCGCCGCTCAAGGTGATCGTGCCGGGCCGCTGCTTTCGCTGCGAGACCGTCGACAAGAGCCACGAGCACACCTTCTACCAGATGGAAGGACTCGTCGTGGACCGCGACGTCAGCGTCGCCAACCTGATCCACACGATGAAGACCTGCCTGCGCGTGATCCTCGAGCGCGACGTGCAGGTGCGGCTGCGGCCCGGCTTCTTCCCGTTCGTCGAGCCGGGCTTCGAGCTCGACGTCAACTGCCCGTTCTGCAGCGGCAAGGGCTGCTCGGTGTGCAAGCAGTCGGGTTGGATCGAGATCCTGCCCTGCGGCATGGTGCACCCCAACGTGCTGCGCCAGGGCGGCATCGACGCCGAGCAGTACACCGGCTTCGCGTTCGGCATGGGCCTGCAGCGCGTGGTGATGCTGCGCTACGGCATCGACGACATCCGTCAGTTCATGGGCGGCGACCTGCGCTTCGCCTCGCAGTTCCCGGAGGTGCCGCGATGAAGCTCTCGCTGCGTTGGTTGCAACGGCACGTCGACCTCTCGGGCATCGAGCCCAAGCAGATCCTCGCCGACCTGACGATGAGCACGGCCGAGATCGAGGGCCTCGAGCGCTTCGGCGACGGGCTCGAGTGTCTGGTCGTCGGGCACGTGCGCACGCGCGAGAAGCACCCGGACGCCGACAAGCTGTCGGTGTGCCAGGTCGACCTCGGTCACGAACACGGCGGGGTCGCGCAGATCGTCTGCGGCGCGCCCAACGTCGCGGCGGGCCAGCGCGTGGTGGTGATCCGCCCCGGCGACACCCTGCCCGCGAGCGGCGGCAAGGGCGCGCTCAAGATCAAGGTGGGCAAGATCCGCGGCGTCGAGTCGCACGGCATGATCTGCTCGGAGGCCGAGCTCGGCATCTCCGAGGACAGCGACGGCATCCTGACGCTGCCGGCGGACACGCCGATCGGCGCGCGGTTCATCGACGTCGCGCCGGTGCAGGACTGGGTGCTCGAGATCGACAACAAGTCGGTCAACCACCGGCCGGACCTGTGGGGGCACTACGGGTTCGCGCGCGAACTGGCCGCGATCTACGGGCGCGAGCTGCGGCCCGCGGCGCTGCCGCTGGACCTGCCGGCCGACGGCCGCAAGGTCGCGATCGAGATCGCCGACGCGGCGGCCTGCCCGCGCTACTGCGGCCTGTTCGTCGACGGCGTGACGGCCGGCAAGTCGCCGTTCGAGCTGCGCTGCCTGTTGGCTGCGGTCGGCCAGCGCGCGATCAACCTGCCCGTCGACCTGACCAACTTCGTGATGCTCGACCTGGGCCAGCCGATGCACGCGTTCGACGCGCGCCACGTCGGCGACGGTCCGATCGTCGTGCGCCGCGCCAAGGCCAGGGAGAAGCTGACCACCCTCGACGGCCAGGAGCGCAAGCTCACCGAACAGGACCTGCTGATCTGCTGCGGCGACAAGCCCGAGGCGCTCGCCGGCGTGATGGGCGGCGAGGGCACGATGGTCGACGCGGGCACGACGGCGCTGTTCCTCGAGTCAGCCAACTTCCAGGCGGCCACGATCCGCCGCACCAGCATGCGGCTGGGTTTGCGCACCGACGCCAGCGCGCGCTTCGAGAAGGCGCAGGACCCCGCCAACGCCGAGCTCGCGGTGCATCACTTCCTGCAGCTGCTGCAGCACTACTGCCCGACCGCGGTGGCGGCCGGGCCGCTGCTCGATCCCGCGGGCTTCTCCTACGCGCGAAGCCGATGCTGCTGCGCCGGGCGCGCCTCGCGCAGAAGCTCGGCATCGAGCTCGAGGACGAGCAGGTGGTGAAGATCCTGACCTCGCTGCAGTTCGCGGTCGAGGTCACAGGCGACGGCTTCACCGTGGCGCCGCCGAGCTTCCGCGCCACCAAGGACATCGCCATCGAGGACGACCTGATCGAAGAGGTCGGGCGCATGTTCCGCTACGACAACATCCCCGAGCGCCCGCTGGTCGGCACGATCGTGCCGCCTGCGCGCAACGAGGAGCTGTTCCTGGTGCGGCGCGCGCTCGAGGTGGCGTGCACCGAGCTGGTGTTCGCCGAGGCCTACAACTACAGCTTCGTGCCCGACGCGGTGCTGGCCGGCTGCAACGCGATGGGCCAGGCCTACGTGCAGGTCAAGACGCCGGTCGCGCCCGAGATCAGCCGCATGCGCCGGCACGTGCTGCCGAGCCTGTTGGCGAGTGCCGTCGGCAACCTGCGCCAGCACGCCGAGGTGCGCCTGTGTGAGCACGGCAAGGGTTACCACCCCGAGATGCACGGCGACGGCAAGCTGCCGCACGAGGTGCGTGAGGTCGCGTTCGTGATCAGCCGCCGCGACGGCGCGCATCCGTTCGGCGTGTTGCGCGAGGAGGTCACCAACCTGCTGCTGCGGCTCGGCTATCCGGCCGAGATCACGCGGGTCTGGCACGGCAGCGACCAGCCGTGGGTGCACCCGACGCGCGCCGTGGCGATCGACCGCGACGGCTCGCCGTGTGGCTACGTCGCGCACCTGCACCCGGGCGTGGCGCGTTCGATGGGCCTGCCGGTGACCACCGCGATCGCCTGCCTCGACATCCGCGCGCTGCACGCCAACGGCCGCGCCCAGCCGAGCTACCGCCCGGTGCCGGTCTATCCGGAGCTGCCGGTCGACGTTGCCTTGCTGGTGGACGAATCCACGAAGGTCGCCGACGTCGAGCAGTTCTTGCGCAACACCGGCCGCAAGCTGGTGCGTGCGGTCGAGCTGTTCGAGGTCTACCGCGGCGAGCGGCTGCCCGCCGGCCGGAAGTCGCTCAACTTCACGGTCACGCTCGGCGCCGACGACCGCACGCTGACCGACCAGGACGAAGCGAAGTTCCTCGGCAAGGTGCGCGACAACGTCGCGCAGATCGGCGCCGAGCTGCGCGGCTGACCGTTCGCGGTCGCGCCGCGCGTCAGCCCGGCTTGCGCATCACCCAGTAATTGCCGTCGCGGGTGCGCCACTCGACGCCGTTCTGCGCGGCGAACGAGGCGACCGCGGCGTGCACGCCCGACCAGCCGAGGTCGTCGCCGAACAGCACCGCGCCGGGCTTCGCCACCTGCCAGTAGTAGGTCAGGTCGAAGAGCACGTCGTTCTCCTCGTGGCTGCCGTCGATGTAGATCAGGTCGGCCTGCACGCCGTGCTGCAGGAACCAGCGCGCCGCGTTCACCGAGGTCTGCGCGAACGGCACGATCACGTCGTCGCAGCCCTCGTGCACGACGTTGGCGAGGAACTGGTAGTAGACGCCCGGGTAGCCGTGCGTCATGCCGAGCGCGCGCTCCGGGTCGTCGTGCTTGCCGATGAACTCGACCGCGCCGAGCCAGGTGTCGACGCAGACCAGCGCCCGGCCAGGCCCGCGCCGCTGCAGCGCCTTGGCCATCGTCACCGCCGACTGGCCCTTCCAGGTGCCGACCTCGATCACCAGCTGGGGGTCGAGCGCGTCGATCAGCTCGGCGAAGAACGGGCTCTGGCCGTTCCAGCCCTGCAGGTCGAGCGGCCAAGGCGACGGGTCGAAGCCCTCGTAGGGGTCGACGTGGTGCAGGCGGCGCAGCAGCTCCGGGCGACTGGCGATGGTGGCGGTGTTCATGCGACTTCTCTCCGCCCCACCCTTCGGTCGCATGGGCGCTTGGGCTTGACCCCGCTCAGCGTTCGCGCGCCAGCGTCGTCACCAGGTCGCGCACGAAGCGGCCGGTCAGGCCCCACAGCAGCTCGTCGCCGTGCAGGAAGTGCGGGCTGAGGAAGCGCGGCTGGCCCGCCTGCGGCTGCGGGTAGGGCGGCGGCGGCGGCAGGTCCGCCCAGCGCTGCTCGTCGCGCAGCTCGGCGAGCGGCAGCCAGACGACCCGCAGCACCTCGCGCGGGTCGGGGCGCAGCGGCACGTCGGCGACGCGGCCGACGAGGCAGTGCACCAGGATGCCCGACGAGCTCGGCCGGTGCGGCAGTTCGCCGAGCACCGTCACGTGTGCCGCGCCGACGCCGACCTCCTCGTCGCATTCGCGCAGCGCCGTCTCGAGCGGTGACTCGTCGCCGTTGCGCATGCCGCCGGGGAAGCCGAGCTGACCCGGGTGTTGCCGCGCGTCGTTGGGCCGCCGCAGCACCAGCACGAAGTCCTCGCCGAAGCGCCGCACGATCGGACACAGCACCGCGGCGCGGCGCATCGTCGTCGCCTGCCAGTCGCCGGGCGTGGGCAGCGTGCGGCGCAGGTGGTCGTCGACTTCGGGCACGCAGACGTGATACCCGGTAGCGGCGTTGGGCTCACGCGCCAGTCGCTCGCGGCGGCGCAGCACCGCGGCGGAGCCAGGGCCGTCGCCGGTGTGGTGCCGCCCACGGCGCACAGGTCAGGAAGGCGACCCCGGCCAACGCAGCGATGGGATCCCGCGGCTCCGTCAGGCCGAACCAGGCCAGAGCGAACCAGGCGACTGCGACCAGCATCAGCAGCAGGCCGAGCAACCTGTACCACGGCCAAGACCGGTGAGCGACTACCGCGAGCGCAGTGGTGACCGCGATCACGACGAAGGTGGGCGTCAGCACCACGCCGCCGAGCTGCACGCGCCATTCCACGCCGTAGACCAGCGTGAAGATCGTCAGCCAGGTCAGGGCCCACGCGCGGTCCTCGGGGCGGCCGGTGGCGCGCAGCAGGCCCGCCAGCAGGACGACGAAGAACACGCCCCAGAGCCCGCTCCAGACCCACGTACTCCAGCCGTCGTCGGGTACGGCGGCGAGCGTACGTGTGAGTTCGGCCGGGAGCGGGAAGGCGCGCGACTCGGCCGCTCTCCGCAGCGTGTCGGCGATCGCGGCGGTGAAGGCCGTCGGGGCGAGCGCCGAGAGATCGTCGAGCAGTTCCCGGCGCACCTCCGGGCTCCCGGTCGCAGCGACGATATGCGTCGGCAGCAGGGCCGGTGGCTCGCGGTAGCTGCTCACCGGCCACTGGCCGGGCCCCTGAGCACACCCGGCCATTTGCAGGGCCGCCTTGCTCAGGCGGCTCGGCTTGCCGCGTCGTGCCAGCTGCTGCAGCGCTTCGGCGGCCTCCGGCATCGGCCACCACGCTGGCAGCGCCCAATCGACCGGGCCGGCGGCCGCATCGGGCGAAGCCGCTTCGGCGCGGAACCGCCGCGTCGCCGCCGCGCGCCAGTCGTCGATGCCGAATGCGCGCACATCGCGCGGCGCTCCGTCGAGCTCGTCGAGTGCGACGAGCAACTGCAGGGTGGCGTGGTGTTCGCCGTCGTTCCAGCCGAACGTTCGGGAGCAGAAGCAGGCCGCGGTGTGCAGCAGCACCCGATCGCTGACCTGCTCATGCGTGGTCTGGTAGGTCCCCTGCGGCAGACTCGTCAGCAGCATGCCGGCGCCGCGCAACTGCACGCCGTGGTCGTCGAGCACCAGCCGGGCGTCGAAGTTGGCAACGCACGATCCGATCGGTGCGGGCACCTGTATCGGTGTCAGGTCCCTGCCGAGCCAGCGCGACGGTGCTCGTTGCCATTCGTCTTCGAACACTCGGCGCCGGGTGAGCACCGGCACCGCGGCGAAGGGGATTTGCATGCGCACCTCGACGGGGTCATCGAGCCGCACGGTCCAGGCGGCGCCGTCGAGCAGCACCGGCGTTGCTTCGGCGTCGGCGAAACTCACCAGGCCGATGCGCACGACGAAGCGCCGCGGGTCATCGCGTCCGGCGGCAGCGAGGCAGGAAGTCCGCCAGCTGGCGCCACTGTCGGTGGTCGCCGGGGTGCAGCGCGGAACGGCCGTGCCTGCGGGAAGCTGCAACCACGCGAGTTCGCGCCACGCCATCGCCGTCGGCTCGTTCGCGGCAGCAGAACGATCGAGCGCCGTGACGAGGTCCACTGCCTGTCCGGGGGCGACGCCGAGCGCTTCGCCCAGCACCTCGGCATACGGTCGTTGGCGCTGTCGGGCCCACCATGCGGCCTGGACGTCGGGAGCGGCGTCGGGTGCTGCGGTGCTGCCACGCAACATCGTCGCGATCGCGTCGTCGCAGCCGGGCAGCAGCTCGGCGCCAGGGGTGCGTGCGGCGACGAGCAGGTCGATGCGGGCACGCAGCTGTTGTTCCAGCGGCTGCGAGGCCCACTGCCACCAGGCTTTGACAGTGTTGTTGGCGGCGTTGGCGATGCCCGCGAAGTCAGGTTGCTGTGCGTCAGGGGAGTCGGTCGCCGGCAGGGCGAAGGCCGGCAGGGCGACGAGCTGGCAGAAGGCGCGGAACGCGACGGCGCGCGCCGCGGCCGGGAGTGCGTCGTCGGTCGCCAGGTCGGCCAGTCGCAGTTCGACGGCTGGGCTCCACCAGGCATCGACATCGGCACCGCGCCATCGGCACGGAAAAGCTCGTCCGACGTCCTGCCAGCCGGCTTCGAGCGCGAAGCCGGCCATGCGCACCAGCGGTTCGAGCAGAGACAGGCGCTTTGCTTCGTCGAGCTCTTCGAGCGGCACGCCGAAGCGGGCCGCGATCCAGGCAGCGGACACGGCGCGCGGCGTGAGGGCATCGTCGAGGGCCACCCGCACCAGCGGCGCGAGCGCCGGGATGGTCAGCGGCAGTCGATCGAGGTCGCGAAAGCCCCTGTGCAGTGGCGCGAGCGGGTGCTGGTACATCGCCCGCGCACGCACCATCTCCCAGGCCCAGGCCGTGAAGGATGGCTTCTCCGACATGTCGATCACGCCGCCAGGAGTGTGGAAGCCGACGAGCCTGCTGGCCTCACTGGCGGCTGCCTGGGGATCGCTGCCGCTGCTCAGCTGCTGGATCGCGACGTCGTTGTGAGCGCGCGCCGCCACCAGTTCTGCCGCCTCCCGTTGCTCGGAGCCGGCTGTGGTCTCCGCCAGCACGGTGCGCAGTGACTCGATCGCCGCCGCAGCGTGACCCGCCTGCACCAGCCGTTCGGCTTCGCCGATCACCACGTCGCGCCGCAGCGACGGCAGCCACAGCAGCACCGCCGCGACCGTCACCAACACTGCGGCGATGACGGCGACGACCGGCTTTGACCGCCGCCGGAGCCAACGCATGCCGCGCACCACGCGACCGGGCGAACGCGCCAGCACGCCGCGGCCGTCGGCGAAGCGTTCGAGGTCCTCGGCGAACGCCAGCGCGGTCGGATAGCGCTGCTCCGGCCGCTTGTGCAGCGCCTTCAGGCACACCGCCTCCAGCTCGGCCGGCACGTTGCCGTCGAGCGAGCGCGGCCGCGGCGGGTCTTCTTCGAGGATCGCCCGGATCGTCTCGTGCAGCGGCATGCCGCGGAACGGACCGCGCCCCGCGAGCATCTCGTAGAGCAGCGCGCCGAGCGCCCACACGTCACATGCCTCGCCGATGCGCGCGCCGTCGCCGCTGGCCTGTTCGGGGCTCATGTAGGCCGGCGTGCCGAGCAGTTCGCCGGTCATCGTGCGCGTGCCGGCCGCCGCGGCGTCGCGCGCGAGGCCGAAGTCGACCACGAACGCGTCGCCGTGCGCGTCGATCAGCACGTTCTGCGGCTTGAGGTCGCGGTGCACGATGCCCTGCGCGTGCGCGTGCGCGACCGCCGACGCCACCTGGCGGATGACCTTGACCGCGCGCGCCGGCAGGAAGCGACGGCTGCTGCGCAGCTCGTCGGCGAGCGTGCGGCCGTCGACGAGGTCCATCGCAAACCACAGCAGCCCCTCGGGGGTCTCGCCGCAGTCGTGCACCGACACGATGTGGCGGTGGCGCAACCTCGCCAGGCTGCGCGCCTCGCTGCGGAAGCGCCGCAGCGCGTCGCCGAACACCAGGTCCGCGGGCCGCAGCACCTTGACCGCGACCTCGCGGTCCGAGGAGCGCTGGCGCGCGCGGTAGACGACGCCCATGCCGCCCCGGCCGAGCTCGCCGAGCAGCTCGTAGTCGGCCGGCAAGGTCGGCGGTGGCAGTTCGACGGGGCCCTCGTCGGGCTCTTCGCCGAGGCCATCGTCGAGCAACCGCAGCGCGCGCAGGCAGGCCTGCACGTCGGCCTGCTCGACGCCGAAGCGCTGCGCCCACGCCGCCAGCACGATCGAGTCGCCAGCGGCGATCGCGGCGGCCAGCTCTTCGGTCAGCCGACCGAGCGCTTCGTCGCGATCGCCGGTCATCGCGTCACCTCGTGGCTCGGCTCGTCGCCGAGGTCGCGGCCGAGGCGCGCGGTGGCGCGGCCGAGCGCGCGCCGCACCGACGACGGGCTCTGGCCCGAACGCTCGGCGATCTGCTCCAGCGTCAGCCCCTCGAAGAAGCGCATCAGCAGCACTGCGCGGTCGGCGTCGTCGAGCGCGTCGATCGCGGCGCCGAGCCGGTCGCGCTGCTCGCGACGCACCAGGCTGGTGGCCGGGCCATGGCCGGAGCGGTGCAGTTCGCGCAGCACCGCGGTGACGTCGCGGGCTTCGCGGGCCGGGTCGCGGCGGCGGGCGCGGTGGTAGGCGGCGAGGTCGCGGATGCGGTGCTCGGCGAGCGCGCACAGCCAGTGCACGAAGCCGCGTTCGGGGTCCGAGGTCCCGGCCGTGTCGAAGCGCGCCAGGTCGCGGTGGGCGTGGGTGAAGACCTCCTGCAGCACGTCCTGCGGGTCGAAGCGCGCCCGCAGGCCCTGGCCGAGGCGCAGCCGGATGAACAACAGCACGCGGTCGGCGGCGCGGGCGAACAGCCGGTCGCCGGCGTCGCGGTTGC
Source organism: Planctomycetota bacterium (assembly GCA_020638735.1). GTDB lineage: Bacteria > Planctomycetota > UBA1135 > UBA1135 > UBA2386. The sequence continues at coordinate 307,922 of JACKHZ010000011.1, forward strand.
CGGCGCTGGCGCGGCGGATCAGCTCGGGAAGGTCGGGGTCTTCGGCCATCGACTTGTGAAGAGGCAGTCTGGCCCGGATCCGCCGCCAAATCCGCGAAAAGAATCGATGTCGCCGACGGCATGTCAGCGTGCGTGCGATGGGGCCGGACCGGCTACCCTGTGTTCCCTCGCGGTGTGTCGGCTCGATGCGGGTGCGCGGGACGAGGTGCCTCCAACCCCCGAACGCGATGTCCGAGCAACGGCCGCCGAGCAGTTCGTCCGAAGCCCTGCGCAAGCTGAAGCAGCGGCAGCACCCCGAGGTCGGCCAGCCGTCGCCGCCGCCGCGCTACGAGCTGCTCGGCGAGCTCGGGCGCGGCGGCGTCGGGGTCGTCTACCACGGCCGCGACGTGGACCTCAGCCGCGAGGTGGCGATGAAGGTGCTGCACCCGGAGTTCGCCGCCAACCCCGACGTGCTCGATCGCTTCATCGAAGAGGCGCAGATCGGCGGGCAGCTCCAGCACCCCGGCATCGTGCCGGTCTACGAGATCGGGCTGCAGGCGGACGATCGCCCGTTCTTCGCCATGAAGCTGGTCAAGGGCGTGACGCTGTGGGCACAGCTGAGCAAGCGCGCCACCGTCGCCGACGACCGGCAGCGCTTCCTCGCCGCGTTCGCGCAGGTCTGCCAGACGATGGCGTTCGCCCACGCGCGGCGCGTCGTGCACCGCGACCTGAAGCCCGAGAACGTCATGATCGGCGCGTTCGGCGAGGTGCAGGTGGTCGACTGGGGCTTCGCCAAGGTGCTGCCCGAGCCCGGGCAGGCCGCGGCGCCCGCCCCGGTGCGCGAGCGGCCCGTCGGGCCGCCGACGAGCGTCGTGCAGACCGTTCGCACGCAGGACGGCTCGGGCAGCAAGTCGATGCTCGGCTCGGTGCTCGGCACGCCCGCCTACATGCCGCCGGAGCAGGCGCTCGGCGACGTCGAGCGCATGGACCGGCGCAGCGACGTGTTCGGCCTCGGCGGCATCCTGTGCGAGATCCTGACCGGCGCGCCGCCGTACCGCGGCAAGGGCCAGGAGGTGCTGCTGCAAGCGGCGCGCGCGCAGCTCGACGACGCCTGGCGGCGGCTCGACGAATGCGACGCCAACGAGGTCCTGATCGACCTGTGCCGGCGGTGCCTGCAGGCCGATCCCGACGCCCGGCCCATCGACGCGCAGCAGGTCGCCGACGAGGTGCTGGGGTACCTCGCGTCGGTCGAGCAGCGGGCGCGCGACGCGGAGATCAGGGGCGCCGAAGCGAGGGTGCGGGCCCGCGCCACCGCGATGATGTCGGCGGCGGCGCTGCTGGTGGTGCTGTTCGGTGGCGGTGCCTACCTGTACCTGGCGCGCGCCGCGGCGGAGCGCAGCGAACGCGCCACCGCGCGGGTCGCCGAGGCCCGCGCCGCGGCCAGCGTGGCGCTCGGCGAGGCGCGTTCGGCGGGGGCCCTCGAAGCAGCTCCGTGGCAGCGGGCGGCGGCGGCGGTCGCCGAGGCGAGCGCGCTCGCCGGGGCCGAAGACGTCACCGCCGAAGAACGCTCACGCGTCGCGCTGCTGGCCGAGCAGGTCGCCGCGGAGAGCGACGCGGCAACGGCTGCGCGGCGGCAACGGGAGCGCGACGACGTGATGCGGCTGGCGGTGGCGGCGGTGTTCGGCGACGACGAGGGCACGCGCGAGAACGCCAGCCTCGTCGACCAGCAACGCCTGCGCGACCGCGGCTACGCGGCGCGCTTCCGCGACTACCTGGGCGGTCGCGAACTCGACCGCATGTCGGTGGGCGAGGCGGTGACCGCCCTCGAACACAGCGCCATCGTCGTCGAACTCGCGGTCGCGATCGACGACTGGGCCCTCTCGCGCCGCGACGCCGAGGACGGCATGGCGCGCAAGCAGGCGCGGGCGCCGGACTACGCCGGCGTCGACCATCTGCGGGCGATCGCCCGCGCGATCGACGCCGGCGACCCGTGGCGCAACCGGCTGCGCAGCGTCTACGAGACGGCGGCGCGCGAGCCGGCGCGCTTCCGGAACCTGTTCGAGGCCGCCGACTGGGCGACGCTGCCGGCGCCCAGCGTGCGCGCGCTGGCCGGCGGGTTGTGGGACTGCGGGCTGAAGGAGCAGGCCGTCACCGCGCTCGAGCGCGGCCTGCAGCGACACCCGCGTGATCACGCGCTGGCGCTGGTGCTGGGCATCAAGCTCGGCACGCTGCCGGCGCCGCGGCACGAGCTGGCGGCGGCGGCGCTGCGCACCGCGCGGGCGATCGCCCCGAGCGCGCAGGTGGACCTCGTGCTCGCCAACCATCTCGCGCGTTCGGGCGAGGTGCAGCAGGCCGAGGCGCTGCTGCGCCAGCTGCTCGCCGAGCACCCCGACATGTCCGGCGCGCACAACGGGCTCGGCGTGCTGTACCTCGAACAACGCCGTTGGGACGAAGCGGCGGCGTGCTTCGAGCAGGCGCTGCGGGTCGGTGAGCCGGCTCCGGCCGTGTTGACCAACATCGGCAACGTGTACTTCGGCCGGCGGGACCATGACGCGGCCGTGGGCTACTTCCATCGGGCACTCGAAATCGACCCGGACTACGTCAACGGCCTGAGCAACCTGGCGACTTCGCTGCGCATCCTGAACCGCAACGACGAAGCGATGGCGGCGGCGCAAAAGGCCTGCGAGCTCGACCCGCAGCACCCCTCCGCCCTGGTCGAGCTGGCCAACCAGATGGAGCTTCATCGGCGACCCGAAGAGGCGCAGCGTCTCTTCGAACGCGCGATCGAGCTGTCCCCGCGCAATGCGGCGGCGTTGGTCGGCATGGGGCTGCGCCTGCGCCGCCGCGGCGAGTTCGACGCGGCGCTCGGCTTCTACCGACGCGCCGTCGAGGCCGATCCCGACGAGCCGGTCACGCACGACAACATCGCCATGCTGCTCGGCGACCTCGGCCGCGGGCAGGAAGGGCTCGACTACCTCGCCGGCGTGCTGCCGGGGTTGCGCGACGCGGTCGGTCACGAGATGGCGCGCGCGGCGTGCTACCGCAGCCTCGGGCGGCTGCCCGAAGCGGAGGCGGCGCTGCGCGCCGGCACCGAGCGCTTCCCGGGCGAGCATTCGGTGTGGTTCCAGCTGGCGCAGGCGGTCGGTGACCAGGGGCGGCCCGAGGAGGCGATCGGCTACCTGCTGCGCGCGCAGGAGCTCGGCAACGACAGCGCCGTGCTGCACAGCAACCTGGCGGCCAGCTTCGCGGCGACCGGCGACGCGGCGAAGGCGCTCGAACACGCCCGCGTCGCCGTCGAGCGCGACCCCGGGCACGCGCCTTCGCGCTTCAACCTGGCGCAGAACCTGCTGCGCAAGGGCGCGCGGGTCGAGGGGCTCGAGAACCTGCGCGAGGCGCGGCGGCTGTGGTCCCTGGACGGCTCGACCTACGGCAAGCTGTGGTACGGTCGATCGACGACGATGCTCGCCGGGTTGTTGGAGATGTTCGGCGACACGGAGGGCGCACGCGACGCGCTCGCCGAGGCGCTGGAGACGATCCCCGGCGACCTCGAAGTGCGCATCAACTATGCCAACACGCTGAGCAAGCTGAAGCAGGCCTACGCCGCGCAGCGGCAGTACGAGCGCATCCTCACCGAGGATCCGGACCACGCCGTGGCCTGGATGAACCTGGCGGCGCGGTTGTCGGACAGCGGGAAGGGCAAGCAGGCGCTGGGCGCCGCCCATCGCGCCGAGGAGCTGTTCGCCGCCGACGACAGCTCGTTCGCGCGCATGTGGCGCGGCCGCGCGCGGCGCCTGGCGGAGCGGCTCGACAAGTTCCTCGAGACGAGCCGTGAGAACCTGCCGGTGGCGCGTGGCGAGCGGGAGGCGGGCTCCGCCGCGGATCTGGTCGCGGCCGCAACCGGCGCGTACGCGCTGGAGGACTACGTGGCCTCGATGAGTGGCTGGCAGGCGTTGTTCGAGCGCTGGCCCGAGACCCGGGACGAGGATCCGTATGCCTTCAGCGCTGCGTGCGCGGCGACGCTGGCGATGCGCGGCGACGACGCCACGCCGGACGAGCGCGCTGCGCGGCGGGCGCTGGCGCTCGGGTGGTTGCGCGCGGACCTCTCGCGCATCGCCGCCATGCCGGTCGACACCGGGGAGCAGCGAGGCACCGTCCGGGAACACCTCCAGCGCTTCGTCGACGACCCGGACCTCGTCGCGGTGCGCGGCGACGAGCAGCTGGCGCGCATGCCGGTCGAACAGGTCGACGGTTGGCGGGAGTTGTGGGGTGAAGTGCAGCGGCGACTCGCGGCGCTCGGCGAGTAGCGTGATGGCCGTGAACGTGCACCTGCTCGACGGGACCTACGAGCTGTTCCGCAGCTACTTCGGCGCGCCGTCGGCGACGGCGCCGGCCGACGGGCCCTACGCCGGCCGCGAGGTCGGCGCGGTGCGCGGGCTGCTGGCGAGCTTCGGCGCGCTGCTGCGTGACGGACACACGTCGCACGTCGCGGTCGCCTTCGACACCGTCATCGAGTCGTTCCGCAACCAGCTGTTCGCCGGCTACAAGACCGGCGAGGGCATGCCGGAGGACCTGTGGGCGCAGTTCCCGATCGCCGAACGCGCAGTCCAGGCGCTCGGCTGCGTGGTCTGGCCGATGGTGGAGTTCGAGGCCGACGACGGGCTCGCGTCGGGCGCCGTGCGCTTCGCCGCCGAAGCCGAGGTCGAGCGCGTCTACGTCTGCACGCCGGACAAGGACCTGGCGCAGATGGTCGGCGGCAAGGTCGTGCAGCTCGATCGCAAGCAGAAGAAGCTGTTCGACGAGGACGCGGTCTACGAGAAGTTCGGCGTGCCGCCGGCGTCGATCCCCGATTGGCTGGCGCTGGTCGGCGACGCGCAGGACGGCATCCCGGGCATCCCGAAGTGGGGCGCCAAGTCGGCGGCGCAGGTGCTGGTCGCCTACGAGCACCTCGATCGCATTCCGGCCGACGCGGCCGATTGGCAGGTGCAGGTGCGAGGCGCCAAGACGCTCGCCGACAACCTCGCCGCGCAGCGCGACGACGCGCTGCTGTATCGGCGGCTGGCGACGCTGCGCACCGACGTGCCGATCCGCGAGACGCTCGACGAGCTGCGCTGGCGCGGGCCGACCGACGACCTGGCGCCGCTGTGCCGCGAGCTCGGCTACGAACGCCTGCTCGAGCGCTTCGGCGGTTAGCGTTCGTCGCCGGTGAGCTCGGCCGCGGCGCGCTGCAGCTTCTTCAGCGTGCCGACCGAGAAGCCGCGGTCGTGGAAGAAGCGCACCCTGCCGTCGGCGCCGAGCAGCAGGACCCGGCCGGTCAGGCCGTCCTCGTTGCCGGTGAAGGCCGCGATCGCCTCGGCGTCGTCGTAGACCGTCACCACAGCGGCCCAGTCCTCGCTCGGGATGCCGCGCCGCATGCCGCCGTCGATGGTGCCCGACAGCAGGCCAGGCACCAGCCCGGGCAGCGTCGGCACCTCGAACGTGCGCACCCGCCAGTCGCTGGCGTCGAGCGCCAGCAGCCATCGGTCGAGGTCGAACTGCGCGTCCTGGTCGTAGCCGATCAGCAGCAGCTGGGGCTCGGGCAGCGGCAGCTGCACCGGCTGGCCGGCCAGCGACGTGCCGCGCACCGCGGGGAAGACCTCGCCGGTCGGCATGCGGCGCGGCCACGTCGTCTGGCACGACGTCGACACGACGGCGGTGGCCGTCAGCAGGGGCAGCGACCACAGCAGGGACAGGGTGCGTCGGCGCATGGCGCCGCCTTCGCCGCAACGAGGTCCGCGGATGCAGCTGCCGCACCCGGTCAGGACCGCTATCCTGCGCCGCACCGATGCCGAGCAACTTCCACCGTTCGTCGTTCGCGATCGCCCGGGCCGCCACCGCGCTGTGGCTCGTCGGCAGCAGCCTGTTCGCCCAGCAGCAGGCGTGGGACCGCGCCGCGATCGACGGCTTCGTCACGGCGCAGCGGCAGCGCACGCTCGACGCCGCGGCGCAGAAGGGCCTGCCGCTGCCGGCCGACTTCGTCGCCTGGGTCGATCTGGACCCGCTGCGCCAGCGCGCGGTCTACGGCTGCCGCAAGGACCCGCTCCCGGTGCTGCTCGGGCTGCGGTCGCTGGAGATCGAGCTCGGCGAACCGCTGGTGCGCCAGGACTACCCGCAGCTGGCGTTGGCGTTCGCGATGCAGGGCTCGTACCGCGTGCCGAGCAAGAAGGCTTCGGGCTGGAACGACGGCGACGACGGCGGCCCCGGCGAACGGCCGCTGCCGGACGTGTCGCCGCGCCAGCCGGCGACGTTGGTGATCCCTGGCGATCCGCGCGTGCCGGTCGACACCAAGGCCAAGGACCGCGCGCTCGACGTCGACGACCACGTGATCAACTTCCTCGAGGACCACGCGCCGATCGAGGTCGAGGTCACGCAGAAGGAGCTGCCGCCGCTCGAATACGACGACAAGGGCGTGGCCAAGCCGCGCGGCAAGGCGGTGGCGGTGACCAAGAAGGTCGCCCGCCCGCTGGTCGGCGCCGACGTCATCGCCGACCCGGCGCTGCAGCTGGAGTTCAACCAATACATGGCGGGCCACGGCCACGCCGACGTCAAGCTCGAGTGCGGCGACCACGTCGTGCACTGGAAGAGCAGCGAGGCGGTGCACGACAAGGCGCAGCGCGAGCGCATCGCCGCGGCGCACGAGCTGTTCCACCGCGCCTACCGCAACAAGGGCCGCATGCCGGCCGAACGCGACCGCGCGCCGAGCCAGGCCGAGTCGTTCCTGTGGTTCGTGCGCAACGATCGCGAGCCGCTGAACCTCGCCCAGCAGCAGGCGCTGAAGACCGCGCGCTTCCCGCTGTCGGCGCCGTGGCCGCTGCTGCTGATGTTGGTCGCCGACGACCAGCCGCTGCGCGAACGCGAGGACATCTGGCGGCAGTTCCGCGACGACGCGGTGTTCCGCACCTACGGCGAGTACATCGGCGGCATCGCGCAGCAGTTCGACATGCAGTCGGCGCGCCGGGTCAGTCCGTACGCGTTCAGCTACGGCTCGATCCAGATGATGTGGAAGGACGGCGGCGTCTGCGGAACGATGGGCAACATCGGCGCGCGCACCTACCGCATCGCCGGCGTGCCGTCGTCGACGGCCGGGCAGCCCGGGCACTGCGCGATCGTGCGCATGGAGTACGAGCCGAAGGACGGCAGCTATCGCTGCGTCGGCGGCCAGTACGCGACGGGCGGCGACGAGGTGACGACCGTGCACGCCGGGTGGAACTTCGACGACGACGGCGGCCGCCGGCCGATGGTGTTCTGGCAGACGGTCGCGCGCGGTGTGTCGCGCGACGTCGGTGGGTTCGTCGACGGGCTGGTGCTGCGGCGCATGTGGGACGCTGCCTCTCCCGAGGTGAAGGCTGCCGGCGGCGAAGCGTTCGCCAGGGCGGCGCTGCAGCGCGACCCGTTCGCGCTGGCGGCGGTGCTCGGCGCGATCGACGCGGCGCCGAGCGCCGCGCAGGCGCTGGTGATCGGCGAGGTGTTCGCCGAGGTGGTGCCCGACGGCAAGGAGCTGCAGCTCTACCGCGACACCGTGCGCGACCTCGTGCACGCGCGGGTGCTCGCGCTGCCGGCGCCGCAGGGCAAGACCGCGGCGCTGGAGCTCGCCAGGCGCCTCGAACACGACGGCTGTGAGAACGCCGCGCTGCTGGCGCGCACCTGGCGCGGCATCGGCGGCGACGCCGAGTTCACGCAGCGCTGCGTCGCCGCGGTACAGCGCTACGTCGCGTCGCCGGAGCGAACGGCCGACAAGCGCGCTTCGGCCGAGTTCGCCAGGCTCGTGCAGGGCTTCGAACACGCGGTCAAGGGCAAGGGCCAGAGGCGCGACTGGGCGGCGACGATGCTGGATGCCTTCGCCGGCCACGAGGCGCTACGCGTCAGGAAGAAGGTCTCGCTCGACCCGGCCGTCGCCGCGCTGTGCAAGACCGCCGGCCGCGAGCCGCCCCAGGTCAGCAAGTGACGCGCGGCGGTGATATGCGTCAGCGGTAGATCGCCGCCGCCTGCTGGGAGTATTCGCCGAGCACGGTCGCGAACCTGGCCCACAGATCGTCGCGTTCTGCGTCGGTCAGCGCGTTTCGCGCGTGGAAGAACGCCAACAGCGCCGCCCAGGCCTCGGTCGCGAGCGCCTCGTACTCGCCGTCCAGCATCGCCGTGCAGAACCCCGGCAGGTCCTGGTAGCGCGCGGCATACCAGGTCCCGCCGTTGACAATCGTCGTCACCTTGTAGTCGGTGTGTTCGAACAGGGCGTTGGACAGGCGATTGCGGAACTCCATCAGGAAGCCGGGCTGGTCGCGCCAGTCGGGCTGCTCGACCAGGGTCGGGTGCAGGCGACGCCAGGAGCGTTCGACCACCCGGAGCGTGCGCCGGTAGACCTCGGGATGTAGCGACGCATCGAGCTGTGGCAGGCGACCAGCAGCGATCAGCGCATGCATCTCGCGTCCCTGCTCCGCGTAGCGACGCCCGAGCGTCTGGCGAGCCTTCGCCTCCAGGCGCTCGAGTTCGGTGCGAAGGCCAGTGGTGGCCTCGGTCGCGATCGGTACGCAGCGCGGGTTCAACTGCAGCGACTGCAACGCGCGCGGGACGTCGAGCAGGTCCACGCCGTCGGCGCAGCGCATCAGCACGTCGTAGTCGATGCAGCCGGTGCCTGTCGCCGTCAACGACGCCGACGCCGGCGGAGCACCTGCCAAGGTCGGAGTGCCAGTCGGGGGCAAGGACAGCGGGGAGGCGGGCGTCGCCGCACTCGAGGTCGCTGCCGCAGCCGCAGCGGTTGGCCGCGGCGGTTCGACGCGGGCCGGGTCGGGCAGTCGGGGCTGCGCAGCGCAGCGGCCGAAGTACAGGAGCGCGCAGCCGACGAGCAGACCGATGAGGAGAAGGTGGCTGCGGCGCATGACGGCTCCTTCGGCCGTGGGCAGGATTATCCCGACCACGGCGAGCCGCGCAACCTCAGCGCACCTGCAACACCGCCACCTTGAGGTAGCGCGTCTCCGGGCACTCCAGCGCGAACGGGTGGTCTGAGCCCGCCGAGCGCAGCGCCAGCACGCGCACGTCGCGGCGCGCTGCCGCGCCGGCGTCACGCAGCATGCGCACGAAGCGCTCTTCGCTGACGCTGCCGCTGCACGAGCAGGTCACGACGAGGCCTGCGCGCGCGACCTTCTCGAGGCCGAGGCGATTGAGGTCGAAGTAGCGCTGCAGGCCCTGGTCGATCTCGTCCTTGTGCGCGACCCACTTCGGCGGGTCGAGCACGATCAGGTCGTGACGGCCGGGCTCGGCGTCACGCAGCATGTCGAACGCGTCGCCGTGCACTGCGTCGAGGCGCACCTTGTTGGCCTTGGCGTTGTCGATGGTGGCGTCGACCATCGCCTCGTCGAGGTCGGCGGCGATCACGCTCTTGGCGCCGCCGGCGACGGCGTTCATGGCGAAGCCGCCGCTGTTGCAGCACAGGTCGAGCACGGCGCGGCCCTTGGCGAACTGACGCAGCAGCAGCCGGTTGTCGCGCTGGTCGGCGAAGAAGCCGGTCTTGTGGCCGGTGCCGGCCTCGACGGCGTACGACAGGCCGTGTTCGCGCACGGTGGTGGTGACCACCGCCGGGCGCGGCAGCTTGTCCATGCCCTCGCGCTCGGCCCAGTCCTTGTCCTGCAGCAGCACCAGCCGGCTGTTCTGGTAGTGGCGCAGCAGCCACTCGCCGAGCGGCTCGAGCTGTTCCTTCATGCCGAGCGACGCGACCTGGGCGACGATCGCGTTGCCGAGGCGGTCGAGGACCAGGCCCGGAAAGCCGTCGCCCTCGGCGTGGATCAGTCGCCACGCGTCGGTGACGTCAGCGAGGCGCAGCACCTGTTCGCGCAGCTGGATCGCCTGCTGCAGCGCCTGCTGGAAGTGCTGGCGCACGTCGTCGACCGGCCGGTCGCAGAACATGCGCAGCGCCAGCTCGGCGCGCGGATTGTAGAAGCCCGTGCCGACGAGGCGGCCGTCGCGGTCGCGCACCTTGGCGGGGGTGCCGGCCGGCAGCGGCGTCTCGGGCTTGCCGATCATCTTGCGGTAGAACCACGGATGGCGGCCGTTGACGCGGATCTTGAGCCGCAGCTCGGGCAGCTTCGCCTTCGGCGACTCGGCGGCGTCACCGCCCGGACCGTGGCGGCGACTCATCGACCGGTCTTGATCGGCGCCGGCGGGGCGACCGGCAGCGGCCGCGGGTCCTTCTCGAGCTTGTCGAGCAGCACCTGATCGCCTTCTCCAGCTGCGGGTCCTTGCCCTGCAGCAGCGAGAACACGTCGTTGTCGACTTCGATGTCCGGATCGACGCCGCGGCCCTCGATGGTCCACTCGGGTCCGGGCTCGGTGTTGCCGAACTCGGGCACGTTGACGGTGCCGCCGTCGAGCAGCATGCCGCGGTTGGTGATGCCGATGATGCCGCCCCAGCTGCGCTTGCCGATCAGCGGGCCGAGGTTCATGCGGCGGAACATCGCCGGGAAGATGTCGCCGTCGCTCGCCGACGTCTCGTTGAGCAGGCAGGCGAGGTGGCCGAGGAACAGCGCGCGCGGATAGGGCCGGTAGCCGCTGGTGCGACCGAACGTACACATCAGCAACTGCCGCTGCAGACGGTTCACGACCATCTGCGAGATGTTGCCGCCGCCGTTGTAGCGGTCGTCGAACACCAGCCCCTGCTTGTCGCGCTGCGCGTAGTACTGGCGCACGAACTCGCGGATGCCGGCGGCGCCCATGTCGGGCAGGTGCACGTAGCCGAGCTTGCCGCCGCTCAGCTTCGGCCACGCGTTGCCGGTTGTGCTCGGTCCACACGAGGTAGCTGCAGGTGCTGCTCGGTGTCGATCGGCTCCAGCGTCGACCTCGCGCGCGCGCCGTCCTTGCTGGCCGTCTGGTTGACCAGGAGCCGCACGCTGCGGCCGGCCTTGCCGGCGAACAGGCGGTAGGGATTGACGTCGCTCTTCAGCTCGACGCCGTCGATGGCCAGCAGGTAGTCGCCGACGCGCAGGTCGACGCCGACCGCGGTCGCCGGCGACCGCAGTTCGGCGTCGTCGTTCTCGCCGGCGAGCACGGCGCGGATGCGGTAGCGGCCGCGGCTGCGTCGAACTCCAGGCGCAGGCCCGGCAGCGCCGGCGTCGCGCGTTCGGGCGCGCCGGTGTCCCCGCCGGCGATGTAGGCGTGGCCGACGCTGAGTTCGGCGATCATCTCGCCGATCACGTAGTTGAGGTCGCTGCGGTGACGCACGTGGGCGACCAGCGGCGCGTAACGGTCGTGCAGCGCCTGCCAGTCGTGGCCGTGCATGTTGGCGACGTAGAAGAAGTCGCGGTAGCGGCGCCAGACCTCCTCGAAGATCTGCCAGTACTCGTCGCTCGGCACCTTCTCGGCGACCAGGCCGGACAGGTCGAGCTGCTGCGCGCCCTTGCCGGCCAACGACGGCATGGCGACCGAGAAGCCGCCGCCGGCGCGGATCAGCACGTGCTCGCCGTCGGGCGACAGCGAGTAGCCGGACACGCCGCTCGCCAGCTCGTCTGCCTTGCGCTCGGCGAACGAGAACGAGTGCAGCGTCGTCGGCCGGTCCGGTCCGCGTCCGTAGAAGCCGCCGCCGGAGACCGTGTAGAGCAGGTGATCGGCGGTGCAGGCGAGGCCGTTGAAGTTGTCGAAGCCCACCGGCACCTGCTCGACCCGGTCGCAGAGGCCGTCGAGGTCGATGGTGATCGGTTGCGCGAAGGCCGGTGCGTCGGCGGGTGTCTCGTCGTCCTTCACCGCTTCGTCGCTGCGCTGCGGGAACAGCGGCGCCACGTCCTTGCGCAGCGCCAGCGCGTAGATGCCGTCGGCGCGGTCGACCTGGAAGTCCCACTCGTACTCGGACGGCAGCCGCGGTGCGTAGCCGCGCACGCCTAGGAAGAACAGCCGTTCGCCGCGGCGGTCGAAGCGCGGCTGCCGGTCGTTCGACAGGTCGCGCGAGACGCGCTGCAGCTGCTGCTCGGCGAGCGACCAGAGGTAGACCGCCGAGAGGTCGTTCGGGCCGGTCATCGCCAGCGCCAGCCAGCCCGAGCACGGCGACCAGGCGAGGTCGCCGACCTGGCCGTGCGCTTCGTCGGCGATCTCGGTCAGCGCGCCGGTGGCCACGTCGCACAGCCGCACCACGCCGTCCTTGTCGCCGAAGGCGATGGTCTTGCCGTCGGGGGACCACACCGGCGCGTACAGCATCACCGCCAGGCCCTTGGTGAGCTGGCGCGGCGGCGCGGCGCCGAGGTGATCGACGAGCCAGATCTGCTCCTCGCCGCTGCGGTCGCTGACGAACGCGACCGTGGCGCCGTCGGGCGAGAACGCGGGGTGCTTGTCGTGCGCTCCCGGCGAGTTGGTCAGGTTGCGCACGTCGCCGTGCTCCTTGGGCACGGTCAGGATCTCGCCGCGCGCCGCGAACGCCGCGCGCCCGCCGCCGGGGCTCAGCGCGTAGTGCTCGAGCTGCGCGGTCGCGTCGACGACGGTGGGGCGGTTGAGGCGCCCGTCGTCGGGCACCCTGATCGCGATCGGGTGGTCTTCCTTGCTGCGGCAGTCGAACCAGTGCAGCTCGCCGCCCTGCTCGTAGACGATGCGCTGGTCCTCGGGGCCGCCGGCGCTCGGCCAGCGCACGTCCCACACGGTGCTCTGCGTCTCCTGGTAGACGGCCTTGGTGCGAAGTCGTAGCTCCACAGGTTGAGCGTGCCGCTGCGGTCGCTGGCGAACCAGACGCGGTCGCCGAGCCACATCGGGTCGCGGTCGGTGCGCGGGTGGTCCGTCAGGTTGTCCGAGGTGCGCGTCGCCGGGTCGAACACGAACAGGTCCGTGGCCCAGCCGCCCTCGTAGCGCTTCCAGGTGCGGAAGTCGCGGAACAGCGGCGCGTAGACGATGCGCTCGCCGTCGGGCGAGAACGCGCCCGCGCCGGCCTGCGGCATCGGCAAGGCCACCGGCAGCGCGCCGAACTGCTGCGCCGCCGCCGGCACCGCGACCGTGTAGAGCTTGCCGCCGGTCATCGTCCACGCTTCGCGCAGGCTGCGGAACAGCACCGCGCTGCCGTCCGGCGTCCAGTCGTAGACCTGGTGATCGTGACCCCAGCGGACGGGCAGCGGTCCGCGCGCCGGGTACCAGGTCAGCTGCTGCAGTTCGCCGCCGTCGCTGGGCATCACGAACACCTGCTCGTCGCCGGCGACCTGCCCGGTGAACGCGATCCAGCGTCCGTCGGGCGAGCACTTGGCGAACAGCTCGACGCCGTCGGCGGCGGTGAGCCGGCTCGCGGTGCTGCCGGCCAGGGGCGCCTGCCAGAGGTCGCCGGCGTAGGTGAAGACGACGCGGTCGCCAAACAGGTCCGGATGGCGCAGCAGCTTCGACTGGGCGGCGAGCGGAGGTCGCGGCGGCGGCGATCAACGAAGACGCGATGACATGGTGGATGCGCGGCATGCCGCGTCACGTTCAGCGGCGTCGGGCCCGGGCGCAAGCGTCTGTTGCGTTGAAGCGCGATCACGTCCGGTGCTTCCGCTCACGGGATCGCATGGTAGGGTTTCGCGGTCCCCGGCCTGCCCTGCGCCCAGTTCCCGCGAGGTTCCATGATGCTGAGAAACACCACCCTCTGCCGTGCTCGCGATCGCCGGCTCCGTCGTCGCCCAGTCCAACACCGTCGTCGGTCTCGACGGTCGTCTGACGCAGGTCGACAACCTGACCTACTACGGTCGCCGCGGCGCCGCCTATCCCAACGGGGAGATCGGCATGGCGATGCTCAACGAGATGTGCAACCCGGGTTCGGTGACGATCCCGTGGTACGCCGCGATGCAGTCGAACCACCCCAAGTTCGGCTTCCTGCTGGTGCGCCTGAGCAACGATCGCCTCGAGCAGATCAGCGACTGGTCGTTCTGCAAGCACGCGTTCACCTCGACCAACTACACGGGGCCGTGCGGGCCGTGCCAGAACCCGAGCACGGGCACGGTGATGGGCATCAACTGCGCGGACACCTACGGGGCGGGCAACAACGCGGACCGCACCTGGCTCGGCCCGCCCTCGGAGATCGACCCGTGGCTCGGCACCTGGAACCCGGTCGGTAGCTACTTCGACATCGGTGACCCGTCGCAGGCCGGCTACCCGGCGGCGGCCGACGGCAATCGCAGCCTCGACCAGTCGATCTTCGACTCGGTCGACAACCGCGTCACGGTCGACGAGATCGACCTGACCACCGCCGGCGCGCAGTACTACTACGGCCTGCAGTTGATCCACCAGGGCGAGGCGCTCGCCAACCGCGGCGACAACAACGCCCACCGCGGCTTCAACCCGAGCTACGGCGGTAGCACGTGGTCGTTCACGAACGACGAGGCGCTCGAGTACGGCTCGATCCTCACCCGTTGGCCGGGCGCGCAGGTCGATGAGGGTCACAACGGCAACGACGACGGCCGCTTCTTCGTCGCGGTCAAGGTGACGCCGCTCGGCGGCGGCAACTACCACTACGAGTACGCGCTGCACAACGTGGACAACAGCCGCGCTGGCGGCGGCTTCCGCGTGCCGATCGACCCGACGGCGACCGCGTCGAACTTCACGTTCGGCGACATCGACACCAACGGCGCCAACGACTGGACCGGCGCGCGGATCGGCAACGAGGTCGTGTTCACCGCTCCGGCGAGCAACTTCGTCGAGTGGAACACCATCTACAACTTCGGCTTCGACGCGACGTTCCCCCCGGGCCAGGGCCTGTGCGCGGTCGACGAGGCGCGTCCGGGCGCCGGCGCGATGTGGGTCGACGTTCCGACCCAGGTGCCGAGCGGCGCGACCTACGCGACGGTGTCGTCCTACGGCACCGGCTGTGGCGGCACGCAGGTCGTCTGCGACGAAGCGTTCTACGAGTCGCCGAGCCTGAGCATCGGCAACGGCTCGTCGTTCTCGCTGCAGTACTCGGCGGGCACCTACACGCTGGTGCCGGGCGCCGGCAGCTGGATCGCCCCGGCCGGCGCGACCCTGTCGCTCGGCGACGACGCCCAGGTCGCGCGGACGCTGTCGCACAACCTGCCGCACCCCGGCGGCACGGCGACGTCGCTGAACGTCTGCTCGAACGGCTTCATCTCGATCGGCGCGAACGGCACCGGCTACAGCCCGAGCGTGTCGACGTTCCTCGGCGGCAACCCGTTCTACTCGGCGCTGTGGCACGACATGAACCCGGGCGGCGGCGGCACGGTGTGGTTCGACAGCAACGCCAGCCGCACCGTCGTCACGTTCGACGCGGTCAAGAACTTCTCGGGCTCCCTGACCAACACCTTCCAGGTGCAGTTCTGGGCGACGGGTGACGTGCACTTCGTCTACCAGACGATCGGCAACAACGGCGGCAGCTACCTCGTCGGCTACTCGCTCGGCGGCAACGCGGCCAACCCGGGCTCGATCAACATCCCGGCGAGCCTCAACAGCGGCCTGACGATGTGCAGCAGCGCCGGCACGCCGGACACCTCGCTGACGGCGTCGGCGCGCCCGGTGCTCGGCACCACGGTCGACTTCGTGCTGCAGGACGCGCCGGCCGGCACGCTCGGCGGCATCTCGATCCTGTCGGCGACGCAGGTCCTGCCGGGCGTGGACCTGGGCACCTTCGGTGCGCCCGGTTGCTCGCTCTACGTGACCCTGGACGACATCGGGTTCTTCCCGATCACTGGCAGCACCGGCACGCGCTCGTTCACCTTCCCGAACGCCCCGGCGCTGAGCGGCCTGCAGGTGACGACGCAGTCGGCGACCTACACGCCGGGTGTGAACGCGTTCGGCTTCGCGACGAGCAACGGCCTGGTCATGGTCACGGGCATCAACTGATCGGTGGGCGCGCGGCGCCCTCCTGTCGGTCGCCTCTGCTGCGAGCGGCCCGCGTGCCGCTGCCACGGGCCCGTCGCTCCCTGCGAGCGGCGGGCCCGATGCGCTTGCGCCGCTCCGCGTAGCGGCCGCAGCCAGCGCAGTGCGTATTGGCGTTCGGATGCGGTTTGGTATGGTGAATCCGCCGCGCGCCCCACGCCGCGTTCCCTGTTCCATGCCAACCAGTCTCACGCGCACCATGAATCGTCTCGCGTTCGCCTCGCTCGGTCTCAGCCTGGTCGGCGGTCTCGCCGCCCAGTCGAACACCGTGCCGGGTCTCGACGGTCACCTCGAGATCCTCGACAACATCACCTACTGGGGCCGTCGCGGTCCTGCATACCCGGGCGGCCAGGTCGGCCTTTCGATGCGCAACACGATGTGCAACCCGGGCTCGGTCAGCATCCCGTGGTACGCGGCGATGCAGTGGGACCACCCGAAGTTCGGCTTCCTGATCACCCGCCTGGTGGGCGATCGCATGGAGCAGGTCAACGAGTGGAGCTACTGCAAGCACGCCTTCACGTCGGCCAGCACCAGCGGCGCCTGCGGCCCGTGCAACGGCATCGGCGGCACCAACATGGGCGTCACCTGCTCGGACACCTACAGCGCCGGTAACAACGCCAGCCAGTACTGGCTCGGCCCGCCCGAGGAGATCAACCCGTGGCTCGGCACCTGGGACCCGGTCGGCAGCTACTTCGACCAGGGTGACCCCGCGGTCGGCTCGCCGGCCAACATGGACGGCAACCGCAGCCTGACCAACGGTCAGATCAGCGCCTTCGACGACGTCAAGAACCGCGTCACCGTGCTGGAGCAGGACCTGATCACGCCCGGCGCGACCTACTTCTACGCGATCCAGCTGATCCACGCCGGCGAGGCGGTGGACAATCGCTGGGACAACATCAAGTACCGCGGCTTCACGCCGACCTGGAACGGCTCGACGTGGAGCGTCGCCAACAGCGGCGTCGGCGAGACCTTCGGCTCGGTGCTCGAGGCGTGGCCGGGCGCGACGGTCAACAGCGGTCACAACGGCAACGACGACGGCCGCTTCTTCGTCGGCTGCAAGGTGACGCCGCTCGGCGGCGGCAGCTACCACTACGAGTACGCGGTGCACAACGTCGACAACAGCCGCGCCGGCGCCGCGCTGCACATCCCGATCGACGCCTCGGCGACGGCGTCGAACTTCACGTTCCGCGACATCGACCAGGACCCGCTCAACGGCTGGATCGCGTCGCGCGTCGGCAACGAGATCGTGTTCGGCGCGCCGGCGGGCAACCCGCTGGAGTGGAACACCATCTACAACTTCGGCTTCGACGCCGACTTCGCCCCGGGCTCCGGGCTGGTGTTCCTCGACGAGGCGCGCATCGGTCCGGGCAACCTGCAGGTGCAGGTGCCGGCCAGCGTGCCGAGTGTCACGACCTACGCGTCGGTGGTCTCGTACGGCGCCGGCTGTGGCGGTACGGCGGCGACCTGTGTCGAGAGCCTCTACGAGACGCCTGGGTTCAACCTCGGCAACGGCAGTTCGTTCACGCTGCAGTACGCGCCGGGCAGCTACACGCTGATGCCAGGCTCCGGCAGCTGGATCGCGCCGGCCGGCACGACCTTGCCGGCGCAGGACGACCAGGAGACGGCGCAGGCTCTCGCGCACGCGCTGCCCTACCCCGGCGGCAGCGTCAATCAGCTCTTCGTCTGCACCAACGGCTTCGTCTCCACTGCCAGCAATGGCAACAGCTGGACGCCGCTGGCGAGCGATCTGATCGGTGGCAATACGCGCTGGGCGCCGCTGTGGCGCGACCTGAGTCCGAACCAGGGCGGTTCCGGCGGCATCCGGTTCGACACCAACGCCAGCCGCACCGTGATCACTTGGGACGCGGTCCAGTACTACAACTCGAGCAGCACCGCCAGGTTCCAGATCCAGTTCTGGGCGAACGGTGACGTGCACTACCTCTACGACACCGTCGCCACGAACGGCACGTTCCTGGTCGGCTTCTCGATGGGCAACACCAGCACCGATCCGGGCAGCACGAGCATCGCCTCGAGCCTCAACAGCGGCCTGATGGTCTGCGGCAACAACGGCAGCACGCCGGACCTCTTGCTGACGGCGTCGGCGCGGCCGGTGCTCGGCACGACCGTCGACTTCACCCTCACCAACGCGCCGGCCGGCACGGTGCTCGGTGTCTCGATCCTGTCGGCTACGCAGGTCTTCCCTGGCGTTGACCTCGGCGGGTTCGGCGCGCCGGGTTGCAAGCTGTTCGTGACGATGGACGACTTCGGCACCTTCCCGATCGTCGGCAGCTCCGGCACCCGCTCGTTCACGTTCCCGAGCGCGCCGGCGCTGAGCGGTCTCCAGGTGACGACGCAGTCGGCGACCTGGACCCCGAGCCTCAACGCGTTCGGCTTCGGCACGACCAACGGTCTGCTGATGGTCACCGGCGTCAACTGACCCGGAGCCCGACCCGCACGGGCCCGCCGCGCATCGCCGCGGCGGGCCCACTGCACGTACGGCGAGCCTCCGTGCGGCCGCCGTCCGACGGTCAGCGGCCGTCGCCGACCGCCATCACCACCGCCGCGCCGACCACCGCCGCGGTCTCGGTGCGCAGGGTGTGCGGGGTGCAGCCGAAGCCGCCGAACTCCGCCGCCGCGATCGCCGCGCGCTCGGCTTCGTCGAAGCCGCCCTCGGGCCCGACGAGCAGCAACACCTCGTCGCTCGGGGCGAGTCCCGTCAGCGGCTGGCCGCCGGCGTCGAGCAGCACGCGCGCCCCGCGCGGCGGGTTCGCCAGCAGCGCGGGCAGCTCGAGCGGTTCGGCGATGGTCGGGACGAAGGCGCGGTCGCACTGTCCGACGGCGGCGCGGGCGATCGAGCGCCAGCGGTCGAGGCGCAGCTGCTGCGGTCGGCTGCGTCGGGTCCACACCGGCTGGAAGACCGCGATGCCGACCTCGGTGCCGTGCTCGATCAGCCAGTCGCAGCGCGCGGCGCGCGGGCAGGCGAACGCCACCGTCAGGATCGGTCTCGCCGCCACCGCCTGCGTCGACGGCGCGACGTCGAGCGTCACCGCTCTCCGGTCGACGGCCACCACCACGGCGGTCGCGGTGCCGCCGCGCCCGTCGGCGAGTCGGACCGACTCGCCGACGCGGACCCGCAGCACCCGTCCCAGGTGGTGGGCGAGCTCGCCGTCGATCGCGTGGCGACCGGGAAGCGGCAGCTCGGGGACCAGGTAGCGCTGCGCCATCGGCTGCGGTTGTAGCGCGTGCGCCTGGCAAGTTCGCGCCTGCCGTCTTGCGGCCCCGGCGAGGTCGTGTAGCTTGTGCACGTCGCCTCGGTCCGTCGTCCCCGGATTCGGTGCGGCGGGTCCGGAGCCCGACCGGCCCCGATCCCCGTGGCGTCCTGCGTGCGCCACACGCAGCGCGCCCCACGCTGCTTCGACCCCTCATCCAGACCAAATGGCCAACTACGTCCTCGAGATCCTCGATGGGGATCGCGCTGGCGAAGTTCTGCCCGTGACCGAACGCACCCTGCGCATCGGTCGTAAAGCGGGCAACGACGTCGTCCTCGCCGACGAGAAGACCTCGGGTGTGCACTGCGAGATCGCGCCGGAAGGCGATCGGTTCGTGCTGCGCGACCTCGGCTCGACCAACGGCACGTTCCTCGACGGCAAGCGCGTCACCGAGCTGGTGCTGACCCCGGGTGACATCGTCACGGTCGGGCGCCTGCGCGTGAAGTTCTGCAGCACCGACACCGCCGCGGCCGCCGACGCCGGCGAGTTCGCGGTGCGGCGGCTCGACGCGTCGCGGGTGCAGAAGCGCGGCGGCGCGCTCGGACTCGTCGCGGCGCTGGTCGTCGTGCTCGGCGCCGGCGGCGGGTTCTGGTGGTGGCAGGGCCAGCAGGAGCAGCAACAGGACGGGCCCGGTCGGCAGAGCAAGCGCGAACCGCTGACGGTGACGGGCAACAAGCTCGACGGTGGGCGCGGCACCTGCGAGACCGAAGAGGGCTGGGAGCTGCGCGCCGCCGGCTGCGGCTTCCACGGCACCAGCGCGGCCAACACCGGGCGCGGCGCCTTCGAGGCGAGCCGCGACGGGGACGCCGGCGCGGTCGCGGCCGAGGACTTCGCGATCCTGCGGCTGGCGCAGCCGGTGACGGTGCACGCGGGGCGACCGCTGCTGCTGTCGGCGCACTGCCAGACCAGCGGCGGCGCGCGTATCGGCGTGCGCGCCAGCGTCTCGGCGCAGAGCGAGCAGGTGCCGTTCCACCTGGTCAGCGGCACCGCGCTGGAAGCGCGCGAGGACGGCTGGCAGCGGCTCGAGGTCGCGGTGGCGGTGCCGCCGGGCTTCGATCGCCTCGACGTCGAAGTCGTCGCGCTGCTGCCCGGCGCCGACGCGGTCGCGCGTGTCGACGACCTCGCGGTCGTCGAGGGCGGCGCCGCGGCGCCGATCGAGCTGCGTCACGCCGAGTCCGGGCAGACCGCGGTCGGCTTCGGCGCGGCGCTGGCGGTGCGTTCGACGGACAGCGAGAACCTCGCCACGCTGCTCGCCGTGACGCCAGGGCAGGTGCCGGCGCCGTTCGCCGGCCTGCACGCCGCCGGGCACGCCGTGTTGAGCGATCTCGGCGCGACGCTCGCCTGCAGCGGCACCGAGAAGGGGTTGGCGTTGGCCGCGACCGGTGTCTCGTCGTTGTGCTTCGTCGTGCCGGCCGACGCCGCCGGTGGCATCCTCGTCGCCGGCGCCGACGAGCGGTTCGCGTCGACCTCCGCTTCGTCGACGTTCGATGCGCAGCAGGTGCTGCTCGGCAACTTCGCGACGCGCATGATCATCGCCACCGCGGCCCCGGCCAGCGCCACGGGAGTGCTCGGTGGCGGGCTCTACCGGCTGACGGTCGCCGCCGCCGACGTGGAGCTGCGGCTCGGCTTCCGTAAGGAACGGCAGGACGCCAGCGCGGTGTTGCGCGAGGCGGAGCAGAAGGTCGCGGAGGGGCAGCCCGGCCAGGCGCTGGACGAGCTGACGAAGCTGATGAGCCAGAAGCCGATGGACAGCGAGCTGCTCGGCAAGGCGCAGGCGCTGCGCACCGAGCTGTTGACCGGGCAGGCCGACCGGCTGCGCAAGCTGCAGCAGGACCTCGAGGAGGCCGACTTCTTCTCGACCCGCGGCGGCTTCGAGCGCGTGGTGGCCGGCGTCGACGAGCTGGTCGAGCTCTACGGCGCGGACAACCTCGAGGATCCCAAGGTCGCCGCAGAGCTGGAGCAGGCGGCGCGGGCGCGGCTCGACGGGCTCGACGGCGCCGCGGCGCGTACGCAGCGCACGCGGCTGCAGACGCTGGCCGACGCGTTCGCCGAGGCGCAGGAGAGCGGCCTGCAGAAGCTGGTCGCCGACTACATCGACAAGCAGTTGCCGGCGCCCGCCCCCGGGACCGACGGCGACGGCCAGGACGGCAACCGACCGGACGAGAACCGTCCGCAAGACGGCACCCAGCAACAGAACACCCAGCCCGGCGGCCAGGGCCGCTGACCCAGCAGGACACCGAAACCACATGGCCAAGAGAGCAACCGCTGTCGACATCGGCAGCCACAGCGCCAAGGTCCTGGTCGCCCAGGTCGGCAAGCACGGCGTCAGCGTGCTGCGCTTCGCCGGACTGCCGACCGGGGAGGCCCCCGGTGACGTGGACCTGCGCGGCGCCGGCATCCCGCTGAAGGACGCCACCTGCGGGCTGGCCGGGCGCGACATGACGCTGCGCTACAGCCAGGTGCCGCCGACCCCGGACTGGCAGCTGCGCAACCTGATGGACCTGGAGATCCAGGACCTCGCGCAGCAGTCGGGCGGCGCGCTGTCGGCGGACTACAACCTGCTGCCGATCGGCGACGAGGAGTCGGGCGTCGACACGGTGCTGCTGGCGCTGGCCAAGGACGACGCGCTCGAGCGGCAGCAGAAGGAGCTGGCCGCGGCCGCCGGCAGCGTCGCGGCGTTCGTGCCCAACTGCACCGCGCTCTACAACGCGTTCCTCAAGGCCGGCCCGGTCGAGGCGGACGCGGTGGTGGCGCTGGTCAACATCGGCCACCAGACCATCGACCTGGCGATCGTGCGCGGCACCGACCTGCTGTTCGCGCGCAACCTGACCAGCGGCACCAAGGGCCTCGACGACGCGATCGCGTCGAGCTTCAACGTCTCGTCGCGCAAGGCGGAAGCGCTGAAGAAGGACCTGCTGGACCTCGACCCGCAGAGCCGCGGCAACTACCAGAGCGGACAGGCCGAGAAGGTGACGATGGCGGCGATGGCCGCCGCGTCGTCGATCCCGGCGGCGATCCAGAGCTCGCTGTCGTTCTGCAAGGCGCAGACGAAGATCGCCGACCTGCGCCTCGACAAGGTGCTGCTGTGCGGCGGTGGCGCGCGGTTGCGCGGGCTGCGCGGCCTGCTGCGCGAGAACCTGCGTTGCCCGGTCGAGCTGTTCGACCCGTTCGCCAACGTCGACCTCAGCGCGCTGCCGCCGGACGACGCCGAGCAGCTGCAGCAGATGCGGCACGAGTCGGTGGTGGCGCTCGGCCTCGCGGTCGGTCGCCTCGACGACACGCTCTACGCGCTCGAGATCCTGCCGGAGGCGGTGCGCAAGAAGCAGCGCTTCCAGCAGCGCACGATCTGGAACATCGCCGCCGGCGCGGTGGTGGTCGGCGTGATCGGCCTGCAGGTCAGCTTCGGGCAGCAGCGGGTCGCGGCGATCGACGCGGCGGCGAAGCAGATGCGCGTGCAGGTCAGTCGCTTCAAGTCGATCGACTCGCGGGCCGAGGCGCTCGCCGAGGAGAACGAGAAGGCCCGCGTGCTGGTCGCGCACCTGCAGAAGCGCGCGCTGCCGCTGCACGGCGCGCTGCGCACGATGCGCGCCATCGAGGCGCACCTGCCGGAGCAGCTGTGGCTCGACAAGTTCGAGGTGACGGCGGCGCGCCGCGGCCAGGACGTGACGCCGCGCGCGGTGTTCCTGGTGCGCGGCAAGGCGCTGAACGGCGTCGACGCCGGCAACGTGATGGCGCAGTTCTACAGCGAGTTCAAGGCGGACCCGGACCTGAGCCGGGGCGTCGAAGCGGTGATGGCGGGCAAGACCACCCAGGACACGACGCAGCTGGTCGAGATCACCGTCGACCTGACCGTGGTGCCGCCGGAAGCGGCGCCGGCGGAAGACGCGAAGGAGGGCAAGTGATGGACGCCGGTGCATTCGTACAGGAGAACAAGCGGTGGCTGATCGGCTGCGCGATCGGCGGCCTCTGCTGGCTGATCGGCGCCACCGTCGTGGACTCGCTCTACACCCGGACGATGCCGACCGGAAAGTCGCTCGGCGCGCCGGACGAGGTCTACGACCAGTCGGCGCTCGACGCCGCGCAGGCCGAGAACGAGGCGCTGGAGGCCGAGCTGAAGCAGCTGAAGGCGTCCTTGACCTTCGTGCCGGCGGCGCGCTACACGACGTGGAACGGCCCCGCCGACCAGCACCTGTTCCTCACCGGGCGCGAGCTCAAGGAGCGCGTGCTGCAGGCTGCGAGCGACCGCGACGTGCTGGTCGACGACGGCGCGATCGGCTGGGACGTGCCGACCGGCGTCGACGACATCCGCCGCGTGCTGATCGGGCTCGACCTGGTCGACGAGGTGCAGCGGCGGCTGTTCGAGGCGCACGACGCGACCCGCAGCGACGACGACACGGCGCGCGGTCTGGTCGCCGTGCTGGCGCTCAAGCTCGAGTCGCTGCGCAACCGCCGGGCGATGCAGTCCGGGCGGCGCCGCGACGGCATCGACATCGACGACCTGCTCGACCAGCAGACGCTGAACCTGCAGTTCCAGGCCGACGAGCCGACGCTGGCGGGCTTCCTCGAGGCGCTGCGCGAGCCGCAGCGCACCGTCGTGCTCGACAGCTGGCAGGTACAGCGGCCGCAGCGACCGGGTGAGGTCTGCACGGTCAAGGCCACCCTCTCCGCGATCGTGTTCAAGGACTCGAAGAACTGATGAGCATCCGCAAGGAACAGGTGCTGCTGGCGCTGGTCGCGCTGCTGGCCGTCTGGGTCGGCATGGACTACCTCGAGACGCCGAGCTACCAGGCCAGGGTCTCGCCGCGGAAGCGCGAGTTCGAGCCGCAGCCGCTCGGCCACGCGGTGCTGGCCGGGGACGCGGGCGCGGCGCCGATGCGTCGCGACTTCTGCACCGAGCCGAGCGAGACGCGGCCGCTGCCGCCGCGCGACCTGGACTTCCCGCAGCAGGCGGCGTCGTCGCTGGCCGGTGTGCCGCTCGACCCGGGCCCCGACTTCCGCCACTCGTGGCTGCTGCGTCGGGATGGCGCGCAGGTCGACGGCGTGACGTTGTCGCTCGGCATCGGTGACGGCGGCGGCGACGGTGCCGATGAGTCCGACGGCGGGGACGAGGGGGACGACGGTTCGGTCGCTGCCGGCGCTGGTGGCGCCCGCTCCGGGGGTGATGTCGGCGGCCAGGACGCGGTGCCGGGCACGCTGACGACCGAGCAGTTGGAACGGCTCTACGACCGGCTCTGGGCCGTCAACCAGCCCAACCCGTACTACGGCCGCATCGAGGAGTCCGACGGCGTCGACCTGTTCGCGCTCGAGGAGAGCGGTCAGTTCACCGACGTCAAGCTGCGGCTGCGCGTCTACAGCCCCAAGGACCGCAAGCTCGGCAACCCGCAGCCGTTCGGCGCCGGCGCGTCGCAGCAGATCGCGCGCATCCACCTCGCGGACTCGATGCGCAACGAGGTCGAACGGCACGTGCGCAAGCTGCCGAAGGACCAACCGGCCGTCGGTCAGCGCCGCCAGGTCATCGAGTGGCTGCTCGAGCAGGGGCAGAGCGAGGCCTGGGTCTACGAGGAGGCGCTGAAGCAGGCCGAAGCGTACGCGCAGGTCTCCGGCGGCGTCATCGAAGCCAAGCGCCTGCTGCAGCGGGTCTACCGCGCGATGGGCGACCTCGACGGCGAATACGCGCTGCTGCAGGGGCTCAGCGGGCAAGGCCTCGAGGGGCCGTTCCAGGCGCTCGGGCTCGGCCAGCTGCAGGCGCGGCTCGGTCTGTGGGTGGACGCCGAGGCGAACCTGCGCCGCGCCGTCGAGCTGTCGCCGAACGACGCCAGCACGCACGGCGGTCTGGCCGAGTTCCTGCGTCAGCGCGGCCGCACGCGCGAGGCGATGGCGTCGGCGAAGCGCGCCAAGGCGACCCTCGGCGCGGTGCAGGACAAGGACCTGCGCACGTCGATCGTGCGCACGATCTTCGCCTGTCAGCTGGCGGTCGGCGACCTCGATGGTGCGCGCGAGACGGCGAGCACGATGTCCGCCGAAGGCGGCACGACGTACCTGCGCGGCTGCCTTGCCTACGCGTCGGGCGACGCCGGCGGGGCGCTCGGCACCTTCCGCTCGGTGGCGTCGGGGCCCGATGGCGACGCCGCGCTGCTGGCGCAGGCCGCGTGCCTCGAGGCGCTCGGCAACTGGCAGGAGGCGTTCGATCTGTTCGTGCGGGTCGGCGATCAGGCGCCGCTGCTGCGGCACCGGGCCTGCACCGGGCAGGCGCTCGTCTGCCTGCGCACCGGCCAGTTCGACGCCGCGCTGGCGTTCGTCGACCGCGCCCTCGAGGCGGCCCCGCGCGACGCCTACGCGCTCTACCTGCGCGGCCGCACGCTGCGGCTGATGGGGCAGGCGCAGGCGTCGATCGAAGCGCTGACCCAGGCGCTGGCCGAGCGCGACGACTTCGTGCACGCGATCGCCGAGATGTCGGCGGCGCAGACCGCGCTCGCCAACGCGAGTACCGGGACCGAGCAGGTCGAGGCGCTGTTCGCCGCGCGCCGCTACGCCGAACGCGCGGTCGAGCTGTCGCCGACGCCGGAGATCCCGCTGTTCGAGATGGCCGGGGTGTGCGCGTTCGCCGCCGGCGATCCGCGCGCGGCCAAGACCCACTTCGAGCAGGCGCGCAGCCTCGGCGCCGACGACGCCGCCCGCGCCTTCGCGCGCGGCGCGATCTGCGTCGTCGACTACAGCCGGGCGCGCGTCGACGAGGCGGTGGTCGGCCTCGAGCGCCTCGCGCGCGACCAGGGCCGCGACGACCCGGTCGGCAAGTGGGCCGAAGCGACGATCGCGCTGATCGAGGCGCACGCACAGAAGGAACAGCTCGGCGACGGCTTCGACCGCGACAAGCTCGGCAGCAACTGGGACCGCTCCGGCGACGGCCAGGTCAGGGACAACTGCGAGCATGGCCGGCTGACGTTGAAGGGCACCTACAGCCTGCGCGGCGACGGCGAGGTGGCGGTGACGCGCGTCGCCGCGGTCAAGCACGCCAAGAACTTCCTCGCCGCGGCGGTGTCGATCGAGGCGGGCCCGACCAACCAACGCGAGGAGTCGTTCTTCGGTCTCGGCGTGGACGTGCCGCGCGGCGCCAACGACATCGGCCTGCGCGCCAGGGTCGGCATCAAGAGCGGGGCGCCGTTCCTCTACATCCTCGACGGCAAGGAGCAGGGGCGCGACGCCGAGAAGCTGGTCAAGCTGTCGCCCGAGCTGCTCCGGCAGGACAAGCCGCAGCGCGTCGAGCTGCGCTTCGTGCCGCGCAGCGAGGACCAGGCCCGCACGCTGTCGCTGCAGGTGTGGTTCAACGGGTCGCTGGTGCACGTGCACGAGCTGAAGCAGGTCAACGGCAGCACCACGACCGAGCTGAAGACCGTGCTGTTCGCCAGCGGCGACAAGCAGACCAAGGTGGACGTCGCCTTCGACGACTACGTGCTGGAGCGCAACAAGGAGCTGTAGAGGCAATGTCCGTGACGAGCACCGCGACCCGTTCCCGTCGTCCCGCCGCCGAGCGAGGCTTCACGCTCATCGAGCTGCTGGTGGTGATCTCGATCCTCGGCGTGCTGGCGGCCGTGCTGCTGCCGCGCCTGCTCGAGGCGCGCGAGTCGTCCGAGGAGACGGCGACGAACGCGACGTTCCTGCAGCTCGAGGGCGCGATCCAGGCCTTCGAGCGGGTGCACGGCTACTTCCCGCCGGACGACTTCCGCTACCTCGAGAAGGACAAGGAGGTCGCCTGGAAGGACGACAACGGCGTCAACACCGGCATCGAGTCGCTGCTGTGCTTCGTCAGCCAGTCGCAGAAGGACGGCTCCGACCTGAGCAACCTGGCCAGCTACCTGGAGAACTTCGACGGCGACAAGAACGGCGCGAAGATGCCGCTGCTCGGCCGCTCGGATCGCGTCGAGCTGACCGATGCCTGGCGCACGCCGATCGCCTACTTCACCAAGCTGCACATGGACAAGCCGCAGCGCATGCTGCTCGCGGAGGGCGAGTCCGAGGTGCAGGTCAAGGCGAAGCGCCGCGACGACGGCGAATACTACGGCGGCCGGAAGTGGCAGCTGCTGAGCGCCGGCAAGGACCGCACCTTCGGCACCGACGATGACCTCGTCTGGCCGAAGAACTAGGAAGGGCATGCACCGACCAGCTGCAGCCGCGATCCGCCGCCGCCGGGAGCACGGCTTCACGCTGCTCGAGCTGCTGGTCGTGATCGGCGTGATCTCCGTGCTGATGGGCATCGGCATCGGCTACCTCGGCCGCACCGACCCGATGGTCGTCGCCCGATCGGTGCTCGCCGGTGAGATGCGCTCGGCCCAGCTGACGGCGCGCGCCGAAGGCGTCGCCACCCAGGTCTGGGTGCGGCCCGGCGACGACGAACGATCGGCGACGGTGCAGGCGCGCCTGCTGGAGCCGGTGGTGACGTTCCACTTCGAGCCCGGACAGCCGGTGCTCGACGAGCGCCTTCGCGGCCAGCTCGGCGGCGACGACGTCGAGTCCGGGCGCTTCGGGCACGCGCGCAGGTCCACCGGTGAGGGCAAGTCGCCGTTGCTGATGTGGCAGGTGGTCCCGCGGGTCTGCGACCTGCGCCAGGGCTTCGTGCTGCGCCTCGACCTGTGGCTCGACGGCGCCGCGGCGTGCACGGTGGCCCAGCTGGGGCAGCTGCTCGACCTCGCGCTCGACGCCGAGGCGCGGCCGGAGGTGCGGTTGCGGTTGAAGGCGACGGGTGACCAGACGGTGCGCCCCCGGGTCAAGGGCGCGCGTTCGTTGCCGGTGCGCCGTTGGTGCACGCTCGAAGTCGGCTGCGACGGCGAGACCGCGTGGCTGTCGGTGGACGGGCGTGAGGACGGTCGCGAGGTGGCGCGCGGCGCGCCCGAGCAGAGCGAGGAGATGACCTTCGTCGTCTCGCCGGCGGTGGACGGCATCGCCGGCATGGTTGACGAGGTGCGCTGGTTGGTGTTCGGGCTGTCGCCGCCGCAGTCGCTGCCGCCGCAGCTGCAGCCGAAGCGCGTCTACCGCTTCGGCTGGGACGCGCGCGGCGAGCCGACCGAGCAGCCGGAGATCGAATTCGAACCGTGGGAGTCCGACCAGTGAACGGGAGCCGCGCCATGAACGACGACCTTCGCCGCGATGTCCGCCACGACGTCCGCCACGACGTCGCCGCCGCCGGGCAGCGCGGGCTCGCGCTGCTGGCGGTGCTGTTCGCGCTGACGCTGCTGATGATGCTGGCGCTGCCGTTCGCGGTGTCGATGAACGCCGGCGCCGACGCCGCGTCGCGGCTCGCCGACCAGGCGACGACGGCGCAGAGCTCCGCCAGCGTGCGCGACCTGCAGCTCGCCAACGTCGCGCTGTCGCACCCGGCGCTCGACCCGACGCCGCACTTCGACGGCCTCGACGAATACCCGGCCGGCGTCGACGTGCCGGCGAAGTTCTCGGCGATGACCGACGGCGGCCGCGTGCTGCTCGGCGGCGAGGTCGTGGACCTGCAGCGCTTCCTGGCGCTCGACGGCGCGTCGCCGCTGCTGCTGGCCAACGTGCTCGGCACCGCCGGCAGGTTGCGCGAGGACCTCGCGCCCGACGCTGCGGCGTTGCCTGTCGACGACGCCTCGCGCTTCCCCGACAGCGGCTACGTCTGGCTCGCCGGCGAGGTGATCCGCTACGAGCAGCGCGACGGCAACAACCTGATCGGGCTCGAGCGCGGGCAGCTGCGCGACGCCGGCTTCGCCGACGGCAGCGAGGCGGTCGCCGCCGAGGCGCTGGTGCTCGACTACCGCTGCGTGCTGGCGGCGGCGTGGCCGTTCCTCGGCCGCGACGACGGCACGCGCTCCACGCGTCAGCCGTGGCGCAGCGTCGGCGACCTGCTGGAGATCGAACGCGGCGGCTTCGGCGCCTTCTCGCCGGGGGAACTCGCCGCGCTCGAGCGGGTGTTCACGGTCTCGACGCACGCGACCAACTCGGCGACCTGGGGCCGGCCCGAGCGCGTGTTCAGCGAGCTGCAGCCCGGCCAGGGCAGCGTGCTGCAGGTCAAGTCGGCGACCCACCTCGGCGCCGGCAGCACGGTGCGCATCCGCGACCTGCAGACGGGCGTGACCGAGTACGGGCTGGTGATGGCGGTGGCGAGCCAGCGGCCCGGCGCGCAGATGATCTCGCTGCCGTCGATGTTCCAGCTGACGCTGCTGATGCCGGTGGCGCAGGGCTTCACGGCGCTCGACACGGTGGTCGAACCGCTGGTGCCGCCGCCCGTCAACGTCAACACCGCGCCGCGCGAGGTGCTCGAGGCGCTGTTCGCCAACCTGCGCCGCAGCGCCGATCTGCGCGTGCCCGACGCGTCGCAGCAGCAGCGGCGGCCGGCGGCGCCGCCGGCGATCTCGACCGCGCTGGCGCGCGAGCTCGCCGACGCCGTCTGCACGGCCCGCATGGCCGTCGACGGCGGCAGCAGCGGCCCCTTCACCGGCTGGCAGGACCTCGTCGAACGGCTGGTGACGCCGCGGCTCGAAGGCGAGAGCCAGAGCGACCGCGACCGCTGGATCATCCTCTACCGCAACCTGCGCACCGGCCGCGACAGCCTGACCGAGATGGGCACGTCGCCGGTCTGCTTCGCCAGCGGACCGTGGGTGCGCTACCGCGCCGCCGCCAGTCGCTCGCGCAGCATCGTCGCGCCGGGCGTGGTCGGCCGCCACGAACGCACCGGCACCGCCGCGGTGGTGCCCGGCTATCTGCTCGAGCACAGCTGGACGACGCAGCGCGACTTCGAGGACGCGTTCGTGCTCGATCGCCGCGCGCCGTACTGGGTCACGTCGCCGATCAACCTCGGCCACCCGCAGGGCAACGCGCTCGGCGAGGAGCCGGCGTCGCGCTACTTCCCGCACCTGGAGCCGCTCGCGTATCCCGGCATGGGCCTCGGCGCCGCGCGCTTCCCGACCGACGACACCGCCGACGCCGGCGCCGAGCCGGGCGTCGCCACCGCGCCGTACCAGGGCTGGGGCTTCGGCCAGCAGGTGCGCTCGGGGCAGTCGTTCGCGTTCTCGACGCACCGGCGCGGCTGGGACCTGGTCAAGGCCGGGCCGTTCCTGATGAACAACACCGGCCCGCAGGGCGGCGGCTCGGGCCCAGGCGGTGGTGCCGGCGGCGTCGGCAGTGCGCCGCAGGTGCAGCAGCCGCAGGCCAACCGGCACGACCAGGTGTCGTTCCCGTTCTCGACGCAGAACGGCTTCATGAACCGCTTCGGCGTCGGCTTCTGGGCCGAGCCGTCGACGCTGCAGAACGTCTACTCGTTCGACCACGACGACGGCAACCCGAACCGCAACCGCTTCAGCCTGGTCGGCCGCGACGGCAACCTGGTGCTCGAGGTGCTCGACGAGGCCGGCCTCGACCCCAACCCGTCGGCGTCGCCGGCCGGCGTGCAGCGCACGTCGAGCCGCATCGAGATGAACCTCGCCGACATCTCGCTGCCGTCGGACACGCCGGTGCACCTGAACCTCGCCGCGACCAGCGGCCGGCCCGCCGACCTGTCGCTGGCGGTCGACGGCGTGCCGCGCGGCAAGCCGAAGTTCGTCACCTACCTGACGCAGCCGCTGTCGGTGTTCGACCCGAACCTGGCCAACAACAACCAGCTGCCTGGCCAGAGCGGCAACGACCGCTACCTCAACATCACCGTCGAGGACACCACCGGCTTCCCGCCGGTCGGCGTGCTGCGCATCGGTCTCGAGCTGTTCGAGTACTCGGGCATCAGCGGCAACAGCTTCCAGTGCCAGTACAAGGACTCGCTCGGCGGCCGCGCCGCGCGACAGATCGGCCGCGAGCACCGGCCGCAGATCCCGCTCGACCAGAACGGCGTGCCGGTCGTCGACATCAACGACCCGCAGTTCAACAACGTCAACCTCGACGTCTTCCCGGCGCACCCGGTCGGGGCGATGGTCGAGCTGTACGGCTACTCGATCGTGCCGAGCGAGAGCACGGCGATGATGGTCGGCACGACGCAGCTGTCGAGCTCGGTCGGCGCGTGGGCCGTCGCGCGCGGCTTCGTCGCCAACAACCCGCGGCCGATCACGGTCACGACGCCGAACTTCACGTTCCAGCTCGGCACCGGGATCGACACCAACTGGACCGGCGAGCTGTCGCTGGCCGACCCGGTGCCGACCGGCAACACGCAGCCGCCGAACACCGCGCAGCAGGCGATCGCCGACGCGTTCCCGACGGGCGGCGGCTACGCGTTGCTGGTGCAGCGCCGGCGCCGCTTCGAGTTCAACATGCCGGGGCAGATCAGCGGCACCCCGACGTTCGTTGGCGGCGTCGAGCTGATCCGCTACACGAGCCGCAACGGCGTCAAGCTCAGCGGCGTGCAGCGCGCGCAGACGATCCCCGGCCTCGACAGCCAGATCAGCCGCGACCTCTACGACGGCACCGCGCACAACTTCGTGCAGGACTGGAACGACGTGCTGACCATCGCCGGCAACGCGCAGACCACCTACGACATGGTGCCGACGCTGATCCTGTGGGTGGTGCCGGTGTCGATCCCGGTCAGCAACGCCAGCGTGCTGTGGGACCCGCGCACGACCGGCCTGACCGAGTGGGTGCAGCTGTACCCCCAGGGCAACGAGGTCGACACCGAGTGGGTGCGCTACGACGCGATCCTCAACAACGCCGACCTGGTGCGCGGCAACCGCGCCGCGTGGTCCAGCCTGCAGTTCCAGCTGACGCAGTCGATCGCCGCCGAGCAGATCCAGGTCAACCCGCAGCTCGGCGCCACCGGCGGCAACGCCGTGATCACGCCGCCGTGGGGCACCGTGCAGGCGACGTCGGGCTTCATCGGCTACGTGCCGCAGCTGGAGAGCCAGTTCCCGCAGATCGCCGCCGCGCGGCGCGCGCTGGCGTTCCGCGGCGATCCGTTCACCGGCACCTCGTCGCACGCGCAGGCCAACGCGACCGTCATGCAGTGCCAGCGCCTGCAGCTGCCGTGGGGCAACCACGGCGCCTACACCGGCCGCGTCGGTCGCCAGGACCGCGTCGCGCTGATCCAGGGCTCGACCGCCAGCGGCACCAACCGGCCCAACGTCGAGTGGCACACCGTCAACTGGCAGGCGCGCCGCTACAACTCGGACAACCTGCAGCAGGGCAACACGCCGCCCGAACTGCTGGGGCCGTGGCCGTTCCAGCTGGTCGCGTTCAAGGACGGCATCCAGGTGCCGCTGCTCGGCCCGGCGCGCGGCACCGCGATCACCGACACGCGGCAGTTCGACCGGTTGGTCAAGTTCCCGAGCGGCGAGCTGCCGTCGTCGTACTGCGCCAGTCCGGCGATCGGCTCCGGCGCCAACCGCGAACTGCCGATGCGCGGTGTCGTCGACGAGGTCGAGATCACCAGCCAGCTGGCGCCCGACATCGTGCTCGACCAGCAGATGACCGACTCGGACCGCAGCTTCACCGTGCACTTGTCGGTGACGCTGTTCGCCGGCGGCACGCTGTGGAGCAGCACCGAGGTCAGCTCGATGTTCCCGCAGAACGGCGGCCTGGTGCAGATCGACCAGGAGATCCTCGCCTACCAGAGCCGCGCCAACGGCGTGTTCCAGGTCGCGCAGAACGGCCGCGCCCTGCTCGGCACCAAGGCCAAGGGGCACGACCGCGGCGCCCGCGTGATGTTCCTGACGCACCGGCCGGCGGCGATCCTGGCCGGCGGCGTCGGCGCGACGCAGAACACGCTGACGGTGCAGGCGGCCGGGCCGTTGCCGCGCGCCGGCACGCTGCTGCTCGGCCGCGAGCTGCTGCACTACACGTGGTCGCGCAACGCCACCATGCTGGAGATGCCGCGTTGGTATCCGCCGGCCGAGGACGGCTTCGAGCAGGACCGCAGCGACCGCGCGTCACGCGGGTTGTTCCGCGGCCGCTACGGCACGGTGCCGCAGGGCGCCAGCTCGGGCGAGGTGGTGATCGCGTGGCCGTTCCGCTACTGGGACCGCTACCACGAGTACAGCGACGATCCGGAGCTGGCCTACTTCCAGGTGACCGCCGACGAGTCGCCGGTGCTGTTCCGCAGCGTCAGCTGGCGCGAGGAGACGCGCGACGCCAATGTGCAGGTGCACTGCCGCGTGCGCACCGACAGCCTCGCGCCGTGGGCCGGCGAACCCGGTCGCACGGCGGGGCTGTGGGAATTCCGCAACGGCGACCAGGACGTGCGCCACAAGCTCGATCGCCAGGCGTCGCGGCTCGAGGTGCGCTTCCAGACCGAATACCGCTCGGGCGCGTTCGACCCGGTGACCGGGCGGTCGCACGGCTGGAAGACCACCGGGCGCATCGAGAACGTGCGCGTCGAGTATGAGGGCGAGCGGCGCATCTTCGACGAGCAGGT
The DNA here is from genome assembly GCA_020638735.1 of Planctomycetota bacterium. Lineage (GTDB taxonomy): Bacteria > Planctomycetota > UBA1135 > UBA1135 > UBA2386. The sequence goes on from JACKHZ010000011.1 coordinate 341,371, forward strand.
GACGGCGCGATGAAGTGCTGCGCGAACAACGGCTGTGCGGAGCCACGACCGGGCGCGAGCGGCGGCTTCACGCTGATCGAGCTGCTGGTCGTGATGGGCATCCTGACCGGCTTCCTGACGATGCTGGTGCAGCTGGTCGACAACGGCCTGACGATGTTCCGCGACGGCGAACTGAGCCAGGACCTCGCCGATCGCGCGGCGCGCGCGCAGCGCGTGATCGGCGACGAGCTGTCGCTGCTGCGCGGCAGCGCCGGCGGACCCGACCGCGAGCGCGCCGACGACCGGCTGGTCGTGCAGCAGCTGCCGATCGGCCTGCCGCCGTCGCCGGAGCGCGGCGCGACGCGAGTGCAGGTGCTGCGCGGGTCGGTGTTCCTGGCGCCGGAGCGCGAGGTCGCGTTGCTGCGCACCGCGGCGGCGCTGGAGGCGCTCGCCGAACAGCCGCAGCTCGAAGGCGACGCGCTCGACGTCGAGGTGCAGAAGCGCGTCGGCGCGGCGCCGTTGCGCGGCATCGGCAACCTGCTGCTGGTGCCGTGGCGCCAGGCCGACGACGACGCGCTGCTCGAGCTGCGCTGCGGTTGGTTCCTGCCGGGGCAGCAGCTGCCGGTGGGGCCGGGCCGGGAGGTCGATCCGTTCGAGGTGCCGGTGCCCGGCTCGCCGCAGCTGCCGGGCATGCTGGTCTACCAGAGCACGATCCCGATCCTGCGCGAACTGCTGCACGTCGAGTTCCTGCTGTGGGCGCAGGACACGACGTCGTGGGGCTCGGGCCGCGACACGCGCGGTCCGTCCGGCGGCGGCGGACAGCCGATGATGATCTGGGACAGCGCGCGCGCCGGCTGGCTGGTCGATCGCGACAGCGGCGGCGAGTTCCGCTTCGACCGCGGTCCGCTGAGCGCGACGGACACCAGCGACGACGTGCACCCGCACGCGATCCTGGTGCGCTGCGTCGTCGCGCAGCAGGCCGGGGCGGCGGCCGAGGGCCTCGTGGCCGACGAGATGGGCGCCGAGGACACGTCGCTGGTCCTGGTCGCCGGCGACCGCTTCCCCGGGGCGCCCGACGGCGGCTTCGTCAAGGTCGACGGCGAGTGGATGCGCTACGCCGAGCGCGACGGCGACTGGCTGCGCGGGCTGCAGCGCGGCGCCCGCAGCACCAAGCCGATCCCGCACGACGTCGGCAGCCGCGTGCACGTCGGTCGCACCATCGAGTTCGTGATCCCGTTGCTGCACGCGAAGGACGACTGGAATGACTGAGCTCGCGACCACCCGGGACCGCGCCGGCGGCGAAGGCGGCTTCACGCTGGCGGAGATGCTGGCGGCGCTGGCGATCCTGCTGTTCGGCGTCACGGCGCTGCTCGGCGCGCTGTCGGCCAGCATCAACCAGCGCCGCTCGGCCGACGCGATGCTCGAGTTCTCGACGCTGTGCGACTACGCGGTGCAGAAGGTCCAGCAGCAGGCGGTGCGTTCGTCGACCGGCTCGAGCCTGCCGTTCGACCTCGACTTCGTGCCGCAGGTCGATCAGCCGGCGCCGGGCTTTCCGGGCATGACGTGGTCGGCGAACGCGATCGTCGACCCCGACCGCCCGGACCTGTGGTTGGTGCAGATCACCGCCAGTTGGCTCGACGAGGGCGAAGAGACCCGCGCCGAGTTCTTCCGGGTGCTGCCGCGGCAACTGCCGCTGCGCGATCGGGTATTGTCGTTCCGCGCGGGCGGTGAGCCCGACACGAGGTGATGGTGATGCGAAGCACGTTGAGATTCGGAGTCCTGCTGGCGGCGCTGTCGGCGAACCTGCTGGCGCCGGCGGCCGCGCAGTCGCTGCAGCTCGCCAACGGGCAGATCCTGCTGGCCACCGTCGAGGAGGCCGACGGCGACGGCCTGCGCGTGCACCGCCTCGACAACGGCGGCGCGCTCGACCTGCGCTGGGACCACCTGACGCCGGCCAGCGCCAACAAGTGGAAGCGCAAGTTTGACCTCATCGGCGACACCGAGGACGAGCTGATGACGCGCGCCGTCGAGGTGTTCTGGCTCATCAACGGCACCCGGCAGTCGGTGATCGGACACGTCGTCGATCGGGGGGCGGACCCGGTGGTGGTGTCGGTCAAGGGCCAGCCCTACCGGGTGCCGCGGCGCGACCTCGTCAACATGCGCGAGATCGAGGTGCCGGCGACCCAGGTGTACACGCTCGAGGAGTACTACCAGCAGCGCCTCGACGAGATCTCGCCGGGCGACCAGGCCGACAAGCACATGCTGCTCGCCGAGGACCTGATCAAGTTCCACAACTACGACCGCGCGCAGGAGCACCTCGAACGCGCCCGGCAGCTCGGCAACAGCAAGAACCCGGCGTTCCTCGACACGCTCGACGAGCGGCTGAAGCGCTTCAAGGAGGCGGCCAAGGAGTTCGGCCTGCTGGACCGCATCCGTGCCTGTCGCAGCCGCGGCAAGCTGCCGGACTTCGAGAGGGGCCGCGAGATGATCGCGCAGTTCGAGAAGGACTTCCCGCAGACCAGGCTGAAGAGCGAGTTCGATCGCGAGAAGGCGCGGTTCGAGCAGGCGCGCACCCGCTACCTGACGCAGCAGGTCGCCGACCAGTGGCGTCGGGCGCTGAGCACGATCGCCGGCAAGAAGGTCACCGAGGACGGCTTCGGTCTGCAGCAGGCCAAGGACTACGCCGAGAACAAGATGACCGACGACGTCGTCGCCAGGTTGCAGCAGTCGCTGCATCTCGAGGTCGACGAGATCAAGCAGATGTGGCAGGACCGCGCCAAGTACCCGGTCGGCAAGCGCACCGAGCACTTCAGCTACGGCATCGGTTCGTGGGTGCTCGGCGACCAGGCGATCCTCAAGGACACCGCGGCCGGCGAGGCGACGCAGAGCCAGCAGGAGAACAAGGTCGACAACGCGAATCCGCAGATCCAGCGCTTCGCGAAGATGCTGCAGGAGGCGATGCAGCGCCGCCAGCGCGCGCAGGGCGGCGGGCAACAGGCACAGGAGCAGAGCGACGAAGATTGGTGGCGCGAGGCGTCGCGCGGTGAGCGCATCGGCTGGCTGCGCGCCTACTACGCCGAGTTCAGCGGCCAGATGGTGATCAAGTTCGCCACCGCGTCGCCGTGCATCTCGTGCTTCGGCGATGGCAGCACGACGTTCATCGGCGGCGACGGCAAGCCGGGCAAGATCAAGTGCTTCCTGTGTCAGGGCACGAAGTGGACGCGCAGCTTCAAGGCCTATTGACCCGAGCTGGATCCCGCGCGGCGATCACGGGCCTGATCGCGTGTGGTCTGTTCGCCTGCCAGGGGCCGACGCGGCCGCGTGTCACAGGTGGCGGCGCCTCGTCGGCGGACCCGCTGCCGGCGCCGCCGCCGGTGGTCGCGCCGCTGCAGCCGCCGCCGCAGGTCGGCGGGCTGTCGCCGGCCGACGTGTTGATCCCGCCGGCCGACGCCGCCGACGACGAAGTCGCGCGGGTCGGTGACGTCGTGCTGCGGCAGAGCCACGCCTACCAGCGCCTGCTCAGCGCGCACCCGAAGCTGGCGCTGTCGGCGGTGGACCTGCTGGTGTTCGACGTGCTGGTCGCGCGCCACGCGGAGCAGTTCGGCATCCGCGTCGATGGCGAGCGCGTCGAGCAGCTGGCCCAGCAGGAAGAAGACGAACTGCGCCAGCAGCTGCAGCGCGAGCTGCCCGACCTGTCGTTCGCGACCTACGTCTGGCGCCTGTTCGGCATGCGCGAGGAGGACTGGCGGGCGACGCTGCGCCTGCGCACCGCGCAGCGGCTGTACCAGGGCTACGTGTTGCGCTACCTGGCGCTGCGCGAGGAGCGCGTGCAGGTGCGCTTCCTGGTCAACAAGGACCGCGCGGTGGTGCAGGAGGTCGCCGACAAGGTGCGGGTCGGCGCCGACTTCGCGACCCTGGCGCTGCGGCTCAGCGAGGACCCGTCGCGGCGCGACGGTGGGCTGCTGCCGGCGTTCGGCCGCGGCTTCCAGCACCCGGCGGCGTTGCACGCGTTCGAGCTGCAGGCCGGGGAGGTCAGCGACGCCTTCGAGGCGAGCTACGGCGGCGAGCCGCGCTGGTTCTGCGTCTACTGCATCAGTCGGCGCGCGGGGCGCGAGCTGCCGTTCGAGGCGGTGCGCGACGAGATCGAGCGCGACCTCGAACAGCAGCCGATCACGCCGCTCGAGACCACCGCCTACACGCTGCGCTGGCGCGAAGCGTCCGCCGCGGCTGGGGAGGCGCCGGGTCAGGAACCAGCTCAGCAGGGCGGGGGGACCCGTGAATCCGCTGCACCGTTGCGATAGAAGGAGCGCATGGACGACATCTCGCGTGAGTTGCCGCCGGATGACACCGGCGCAGCTCCGGTCAGCGAACGCCAGAAGGGTCCCGAGGAGCTCGCGCGGTTCGAGCGCGGTCGCATCGACGAAGACCTCGTCGTCGACGACCGCTTCGGCGGGGCGCTCGGTCGCTCGTTCGTCGACACCGATCGGCTGGGCAACGGAGATCCGCTCGCGGATCGTGAGGTTCGGCTAGTGGCGGTGTCCGATGACCCGGACGCGCCGGGGGACCTGCCTTCGGACGAGGCGCCGCACGAAGCGGCTCTGAACGGTGCGTCGGAGGTCGATCGCGCGGAGACGCCGGCCGAAGAGCCGGAGCCAGCCGAGTCGGTGCCCGCTGAGACAGCGGCAGCCGACGAGGTGCCGGCCGACCCGTCGCGCGTCGACGAGAACGAGCTGCAAGGGGAACCGACGCACGAGGAACCGACGCACGAAGAGCTGGCGCACGAGCCGGACGGAGCCGAGGACGACATCGACAGCGACGAAGCGCTGGCCGCTGTCGCCGCCGAGGCCGAGACGGCCGAGATCGACGACGTGCTCGGCGACGAAGAGGGCATGCCGAGCGTGCCCGAGTTGCAAGACCCGGTCGAGGTCGCCCGCGTCGTCAGCGTGCTGATGCTGACGTCCCGCGAGGGACTGTCGATCCTCCGACTGGCGCAAGCCTGCAACACCAGCCAGAAGCTGGTCGAGGCGGCGCTCGACCACCTGAAGGCGGAGTTCGCCGCGCTCGGGCTGCCGATCGAGCTGTCGCGGGTCGGCGACACGGTGCGCTGGGTCTCCGGCGCCGAAGCGTTCGTCTATCTGCAGCGCCTGCGCGGCGTGAAGAAGATGGAGAAGCTGTCGCCGGCGGCGCTCGAGACGCTCGCCGTCGTCGCCTACCGGCAGCCGGTCATGCGCAGCGAGATCGAGGCGATCCGCGGCGTGAAGGCCGGTCCGATGCTGCGCACGCTGCTGCAACACAAGCTGATCCGCGTCGCCGGCCGCGCCGACGTGCCCGGTCGGCCGTTGCAGTACGGCACCACCCAGCACTTCCTCGAGCGCTTCGGCATCGGCTCCCTGCAGGAGCTGCCTTCCGTCAAGGAGTGGAAGAACCTGGGCTGAGTCGGGTTGCGCGGCGTCGATGCTTCCCGTAGTGTCCCTGCCCGATTCGTCGGTCCCGTTCGTCTAGGCCGGCCTAGGACTCCAGATTTTCATTCTGGCAACAGGGGTTCGAATCCCCTACGGGATACCACCTTGGGGCCCCGTCGCGCAGCCGCGCGGCGGGGCCTTTTCCTTGGCGCCCCTCGCGGTCGCGCCGGAGGTTGCGCAGAGACATCCAGCGCAGTTTCATCGAGGCGCGGGGACATGCAGGCGCAGGGCAACGTGGTCGAACTGGTGCAGCAGGCCGAGCAGCGCTTCGGCGACGCGCCGTTCGTGCAGGTCGGCGAGGAGCTGCTGACCTTCGCCGGCTATGCGCGCCGCGTGTGGCGCGCGGCGTCCAGGTTGCGCGCGCGGGGTCTGCAACCCGGCGAACGCGTGGCGCTGCTGTTGCCGCGCTCGCTCGAGGAGGCGGTGCTGCTGACCGCCGTGCCGGCCGCGGGCGGCGTGGTGGTGCCGGTGCACCAGAAGCTCAAGGACGATCAGGTGCGGCACGTGCTCGAAGACGCCGCGCCGCGTCTCGTCGTGACGGACCGCCTGCGCACGCTGGCGCTGCGCGACCCGGAGCGGGTCTTGGCGGGGCACGACGTCCAGCGCGACCCGATGGACTCCGCCGGCGATCCCGACGCCCGCCCGGAGCCGGGCATCACCGGACGGCAGGCGGCGATCCTGCTCTACACGAGCGGCAGCACCGGGCGCGCCAAGGGCATCGTGCAGACGCACGGCAACCTCGCGCTAGGCGCAGCGATCGTCGCCCGCTACCTCGACCTCGGGCCGTCGGACCACGTGCTGGCGCTGTTGCCGTTCAGCTTCGACTACGGGCTCAATCAGCTGCTGTCGGCGCTGCACACGGGCGCGCGGCTGACCGCCGCCGATCACCTCGGCGCCGGAGAACTGGCGGCGCTGCTGCGTCGGCATCGACCGACCGGACTGGCCGGGGTGCCCTCGCTGTGGCACGAGGTGGCGGCCGGGCTCACGTCGGGCACGCTGTCGGCCGACGACGGGCGGTCGCTGCGCTACCTGACCAACAGCGGCGGCGCACTGCGCACCGCCGACTCCGCGGTGCTGCGGCGCGAATGGCCGGCGGCGCAGGTGTTCGCGATGTACGGCCTGACCGAGGCGTTCCGCAGCGCGTTCCTGCCGCCGGACGAGTTCGACGCGCACCCCGACTCGTTCGGCTACGCGATCGACGGCGTCGAGCTGCTGCTGGTCGACGACGAAGGGCGCGTGCTCGAAGGACCGGCCAGCGGGGAGCTGGTGCACTGCGGCGCGCTGGTCGCCGACGGCTACTGGCAACGACCGGAGGAGACCGCAGGGCGCTTCCGTCCCGACCCGCGCGGCGGCGCCGCCGCCGCCGTCTGGAGCGGCGACCGCGTGCGGCGCGACGACGCGGGGCGGCATTACTTCGTGGCGCGCATCGATCGCCTGCTGAAGGTGCACGGCCACCGCATCTCGCCGGACGAGGTCGCGCAGGCGGTCGCGGGCATGCCCGGCGTCGGCGAGGTGTTCGTGTTCGGCGTCGAGGGCGGCGCCGACGGCCACCGCATCGTGCTGTGTGTCGGCGGCGACCCGGGCGACGCGACGTTGCCGGCGGCGATCCGGCGGCGGTGCCGTTCGCGCCTGCCGTCGTACATGATGCCGCACGCGGTGCACGTGCTCGCGACGCTGCCGCACAACCAGAACGGCAAGGTCGACGAGGCGGCGCTGCGCCTGCGCCTGGACGTGAACTGACATGCACCGCCGCACCTTGTTGCAGCTGCTCGAGCGCTACGGCGACGTCTGGCCCGGCGAACGCGAACAGGTGCAGCGCTTCGTCGCCTTCGTCGACGGGCACGCGGACTGCCTGCTGCGCACGTGCACCCCGGGTCACATCACGTCGTCGGCGTGGATCCTCGCGCCGGACTCCGACGCGGCGCTGCTGACGCATCACAAGAAGCTCGCCCGCTGGTTGCAGCTCGGTGGGCACGTGGACGGTGACCCGGACGTCGCCGCATCGGCGCTGCGGGAGGCGCGTGAGGAGTCGGGAATGGCGCGCTTCGAGGTGCTGCGCTGGGCGGGCGCCGAGCTGGTGCCGCTGGACCTCGACGTGCACCCGATCCCGGCGCGCGGCGCCGAGCCGGAACACCTGCACTGGGACGTGCGGTTCCTGTTGCGGGCCGCGCCCGGTCAGGAGCTGGCCATCTCCGACGAGTCGCACGACCTGGGCTGGTTCGCGCCATCGCAGCTGCAGGCGGTCACCGACGAGGAGAGCGTGCTGCGGCTGATGCGCAAGGCGGCGCAGGTGCTGGGCTGATTGCCGGGCGGGTTTCCGTCACGTTCACCGGCCCGTTCGGGCGACAATCCGATCATGGCCTCCACGTCCGCTCCTGCAGCAGCCGATGTCCGGCCGTGGCGTCCGCTGCGGTTGCGTCGCCGCGGGCTGCTGGTGCTGGTCGTCGGGTTGGCGCTGTGGCTCGCCGGGCGCGGCGTCGGATGGTTCGGCCGCGCCGAGCCGGAGCCCGGAGCGGACGCGAAGGCGTCGGTTGCGTCGGGCGCGGCGTCGCAGGCCGACCAGTCACAGCCATCCGGGGAGGCCCCGGCCGCGACGGACCCTTCGCCGGTCTCCGCAGTCGAACGGCACGCTGCCCCGGCTGCCCCGGCTGCCCCGGCAGGGGAGAGCCAGGAAGCAACGCCGACGGCGGAGCTGGCGGCGGCTTCCGTGCCTCCGCCGGCGGCAACCGCAGAGACCCGTGCGATCGCCGCGCCGCCGCCGCCCGGGGCGGCCGCGGAGGAAGCGCCGCCGCTCCCGTTCGTCGACGCGGACCGCTTCCACAGCCTGTGCTCGATCGTCGAACTGCACCTCGGCCATGGCGCGCTCGACGAGGCCGCCGCGTCGCTCGCCAACCTGCTGGCGATGCACCTCGACGACACCCAGCGCGCCGCCATCGACGGGTACCGGCGTCGGCTCGGAGAGGCGGTGGTCGAAGTGGGCGGGGCGCTGCACCAGCGCCTGCAGAGCGGCGAAGTGCTCGCCGCCCGGGAGCTCGCCGAGCGCTGGTTCGCGGCGCAGGGCGACGCCACGGAGCTGCCGCCGCCGCTGCGCGACGCGTTGGCCGCGGACCTCGACTGGCGGCGGCCGTTGGTGCGCAACGCCGACGTCGCGCCGCAGGCGACCGCGCTGGCGCGCCGACGGCGGGTGCGGCTGGACTGGCACGGCGAGCTGGTGTCCGGCAGCGTCGCCCAGGCGCGCGCCGAGCAGGTGACGGTGCGGGTCGAGACGGCGCGTGGCCAGAGCTATCCCACGGTGCCGGCCGTGGCGATCGAGCCGGTCGATGCCGACGCCGACGAAGCGGTGGAGATGGCCTTGGTCGCCCACGCCGCCGGGGAGCCGCTGCTCGCGCGCCTGTGGTGGGCGTGCGCGGTGCTGCGCGGCGTCGACGTCGCGGCGCCGCGCGCGGCGCGCCTGCGCAGCCTGCTACGGTGACGCCCGCGACGGGTCGCGGCCCGCCTGCAGCAGCACCAGCGCCATCACCGCGACGCCGCCGAGCATCGCCAGCGGCCAGCTGGCGGGGCCGAACGTCAGCACCGTCAGGTAGCCGCCCGCCGCGCAACCCATCGCCAGCAGCGCGTACGGCAGCTGCGTGCCGACGTGGCCGAGCAGGTCGCACTGCGCGCCGAGCGAGCTGAGCACGGTGGTGTCGCTGATCGGCGAGCAGTGGTCGCCGAAGATCGCCCCCTCGAGCACCGCGCCGATCGACACCAGCATCAGCGCCGGGCCGCCGGTCGCCGGGTCGCCGCCGAACGCCGCGTCGGTGCCCAGCTGGTGGGCGAGGACGACGACGTTGGGCAGCAGGATGGCCATCGTGCCGAAGCTCGTGCCGGTCGCGAACGACATGCCGCCGGCGACCGCGAACAGCACCAGCGGCAGCGCCGCGGCGGTCATCGCGTCGCGCACCGCGGCGGTCAGGAAGAAGCTGGTGCCGAGGTCGTGGCAGACGTGGCCGAGGCTCCACGCGAGGAACAGGATGCCGAACGCGACGCCGAGCGCCCTGGTCGCCCGCAGCGACGTCAGCAGCGCCTGACGCACGGTCAGCAGGCGCTGCGCGAACGTCAACAGCAGCGCGCACGCCCACGCGGCCGCCGACGACCAGAACAGGGCCTTGTCGCTCTGCGCGTTGGCCAGCACCGCGCGCAGCCAATCGCCGGCGCCGCTGGGACGGGCGTCGGGCGGCAGCGTGTCGAGCGCGGCGACGCCTTGCCACAGCATCAGCGCGACGGTGCCGCCGACCAGCACCAAGAGCGGCAGCAGCGCGTTGCGCGCCCGCCGCGGCGTGTCGGCGTCCGGCGTCACGGCACGTTCGTCGACCGCGGCCATCGGCGTCGTGCCGGGCGCGAGCGGCTGGCCCTGCAGGCGCGCGCGCCGCTCGGCGGCGAGCATCGGGCCGAAGTCGCGGCGCAGGAAGATCACCAGCGCGACCAGGCACAGCGCGAACACCGAGTAGAAGCGGAACGGCAGCGAGGCCAGGAACACCTCGAAGGCGTCGTTCTCGACGTAGGGGCGCCCGTCGGCGCGCGTGACCAGGGTCAGCGGTCCGCGGTACTGCGACATCTCGTAGACCACCCAGGTGGAGAACACCGACAGGCCGGCGATCGGCGCCGCCGTGGAGTCGACGATGTAGGCGAGCTTCTCGCGCGCGACGCGGGCGCGGTCGCACAGCGGCCGCATCGTCGAGCCGATCAGCAGACAGTTGGTGTAGTCGTCGAAGAACACGCACAGCCCGGCGAAGAAACTGGCGCCCTGCGCCGAGGTCGGGCCGCGCACCACGCGCTGCAGCCGTTGCACCAGCCCGTGCACGCCGCCGTTGTGGCTGATGACCCCGATGGTCATGAACAGGAACACGACGAAGGCGGTGATGCGCAGGTAGAAGTCCTCGCCGATCGAGCGCTGCCAGAACGCCGAGACGAAGAAGTGGCGCGCGCCGTCGAGAGTCGCGTCGATGGCGCCGACCGCCGCGCCCGGCTGGTGCGTCGCCGCCCAGGCGATCGCGCCGGCGAGGCCGCCGCACAGGAGGCCGAGCAGTACCCGTCCGGTCAGCACGGCCAGCACGATCGCGATCACCGCCGGCAGCAGCCCGCTGCGGCCGGGCAGCGCGCGCACGAACACCGCTGGCGGGCGGTCGACCTGCTGCAGCTCGGCCTGCACGCCGACGTCGCCGACGCGCACCGTCAGCAGCGCCCAGGGGCGTTCACCAGCCGGCGCGGTGGTGCGGTCGGGGTGCTGCAGTCGTGCCAGCTCGTCGGCGATGCCGGCGTAATCCGCGCTGAGTTGCGCGGCAGCGGCGGCGTCCTCGATCGGCGGGCTCTGCAGCACGTCGACCGACAGCCGCGGCGTCGGGTCTTCGCCGCGCAGCGGCGATGCCTCGCCGAGCAGCCACTCGCGCACGAGCAGCCGGGCCAGGTACGGTTTGCCGCGCAGGGGGTCGGGGGACGGCAGCAGCGCGAACAGCCCGACGAAGGCGAGGGCGACCAGGAGACGGGTGCGGGCGCGCATGAGGGGCGGTGATTTGTGCGGCGCCCGGCGGCGCATGGGATAGCGTTCGCGCCCCATGGAGTCCGGTCAACTGCAACGTCGCCTCGGACTGACCTCGGCGGTGTCGATCACCGTCGGCGCGGTCATCGGCTCGGGCATCTTCCTGAAGCCGCTGAAGGTCGCGCAGGCGCTGCCGTCGGAATGGGCGATCTACGCGATGTGGGTCGGGCTCGGGCTCGTCTGCCTGTTCGGCGCCTTCGCCTACGCCGAGCTCGGGGCCATGCTGCCCGAGGCGGGCGGCCAGTACGCGTTCTTGCGCGAGGGCTGGGGGCGCTTCGTCGGCTTCCTCTACGGCTGGACGTTCTTCTGGGTCATCAACGCCGGCACCGTCGCCGCCCTGGCGCTCGGCTTCGCCGACAACCTGCTGCCGCTGTTCCTCGACCCCGAACGGGTGGCCGCCGAGAAGGCCGACCCCGGGCTGTCGCTGGGCATCGCCGTGGCGATGATCCTGGTGCTGGCGCTGGTCAACCACTTCGGCGTCGTCCTGGGGGCGCTGGTGCAGAACCTCTCGACCTTCGCCAAGGTCGGCGCGCTCGGCCTGCTGGTGGTCGGCGGCCTGTTCGCTGCGGGTGGCGGGGACGCCGGGACTGGCGCCGCGGCGTCGGTCGAGGCGGCCGGCGGTGAGTGGACGATGGCCGGCGTGGTCGCCGCCTTCATGGGCATCTTCTGGGCCTACGAGGGCTGGTACCAGATGCCGTTCAACGCCGCCGAGCTGAAGCGTCCGGAGCGCAACCTGCCGCTCGGACTGATCGGTGGCATGGTGATCCTGATCGTCGTCTACCTGTTCGTCAACTGGACCTACCTGAGCGCGGTGCCCTACGAGGAGATGCGGGCGATGGGCAGCGACACCGCCGACACCTACGTGGCGACCCTGACCGTCGAACGCATCTTCTCGCCGCGGCTTGCGGGCTACCTCACCCTGTTGATCGCGATCTCGATCTTCGGCGCGGCGAATCCCAACATGCTGTCGTCGCCTCGCGCCTTCTACGCGATGGGGCAGGACGGCCTGGTGCCGCACGCGCTGACCCGGGTCAGCGCGCGTTGGGGCACGCCGACCGTCGCGATCTGGGTGCAGGCGGTCGTCGGCGTGCTGCTGGTCGTGACGCTGCGCGGCTTCCACGACGTGACGGCGTTCGTCGTGTTCGGCGCGTTCCTGTTCTACGCACTGACCGTTGCGGCGGTCTACGTGCTGCGGCGCCGCCGCCCGGACGCGCCGCGGCCGTACCGGTGCACCGGCTACCCGTTCACCCCGGCAGTGTTCATCGCCGTCGCGCTGGCCTTCATCGCCGCCGTGCTGCGGGACCCCGACGAGCGCCGGAACGCCCTGATCGGGCTCGGCATCATCGCCACGGGCGTGCCCTGGTACCTGCTGTGGAACGCGCTGCGTCGCCCTTCCGTCGGCTGAACAGTGCTCCTGCGGCCGTCCCGTGCTAGAGTGCGGGCGCTGATGGAACCCCTGCAGTTCACGCTGTTCTTCGTCGCCCTGCTGGTGGGCTACGTGCTGGTGCACCTGCGCCTGGTGCGCTTCGAGGAACACCTGCAGAAGCTGGCCGGCATCCGCGGACTCGACGACCGTCTGCGCTCGCTCGACGATCGCCTGCAGAAGGTCTCGGAGGCGTTCGGCAAGGTCAGCCTCGAACGCATCGAGCAACACCTCGAGCGGTTGCACGAAGACCTCGTGGATCTGCGCGAGGCGACCGGCGAGGTGCGCCACGCAGTCGTGCAGATCCCGACGCCGACCGTGCAGGCGGCCGACAACGAGCTCGTGCTGCCGCCGGCGCGTCACGAGAGTCCTGCGGAGCGGGTCGTCGGCCTCGTCGAGAACCGGCTGCTGCAGCTCGGCTATCGCAAGCTGCGCCTGCTGTCCGACCTCGGCGACGCGGCCGTCGCCGGCGAGATGGAGGTGCAGGTCGAGTGCGAACGTCGCGGCATGCCGGTCAAGGGGCGGGTGGTGCTGCGCAACGGCTCGGTGCACGACATCGTGCTGCAGCCGGTCACGCAGATGTTCCCATGAGCATGGCCGGGCTCGACCGCTAGGCCTGCAGCCAGCGCTCGAACTCCTCCGGCAGCGGCGCCTCGTAGGTCACCTGTTCGCCCGTGGTCGGGTGCTGCAGGGAGATGCGCCACGCGTGCAGCAGCTGCCGGTGCGGCAGGTCGGGGCGCGTCGGATCGCCCAGGCGCACGTCGTGCCCGGCCTTGCTGCGATGCACGAAGGCGAGGTAGTCGGCGTCGGCGCGGCCGTAGAGCTTGTCGCCCAGCACGGGATGGCCGAAGGCCTCGAGGTGCACGCGGATCTGGTGGGTCCGCCCGGTCTCTGGTTCGCATTGCACCAGGCTGCGCCGCGGGCCGCGGCGCAGCGGCGTGAAGCGGGTGCGGGCCGGGCGGGTCGCCGTCGCGTCGGGCGCGGCGCTGCGGCGGATCTTGACCTCGCTGTCCGGGGACAGACCGATCGGCTGGTCGGCGACGAACGGCGCCTCGACGTGGCCGTCGACGACCGCGAGGTAGACCTTGTGCACGGTGCCGGCGGCGAACTGCGCCTGGATCGCGGCCTGCACCGTCTTGTCGCGCGCCACGAGGCAGACGCCGCTGGTCTCGCGGTCGAGGCGGTGCGGCAGCTGCAGCTCCGGGTCGTCGAGCCGCTCGCGCAGCAGCGCGATCAGTGTGTGTCGTTGGAACGGACCGTCGGCATGCACGGGCAGGTGGGCGGGCTTGTCGACGGCCACGAGGGCGGCGTCCCGATGCAGCACGGTGAAGCGGTCGTCGACCGGCGGCTCCCGGTGCTGCTTGCGGTAGGACAACCGCATGCCCGTGCGCAGCTGTTCGTCGCCGCGGGCAGGTTTGTCGCCGAGCAGCAGGCGACCGGCCGCCAGCTCGCGTCGCCACCCGGCCACGTCGTGGTAGCGGAAGCGCGCCGCCAGGTAGTCGATCAGCTGCTTGCCGCGCGCGTCGGCGGGGATCCTGCAGGTCAGCACCAAGGTGCTCGTCACGGCGCGATGGGTGGCCACGGGGCCAGCAGTGTGCCGTCGCGGCCGCTCGGGCGACAGGGCCCGATCGGAGCCGCGGGCGTCGGCGGAATCACTCCGCTTGCGGTTGGCGCCGGCGGCGCAGCAGCGCCGCGCCGGCGAGCCCGGTTCCGACCAGCAGCAACGTGCTCGGCTCCGGGACCGGCTGTCCGCCGCTCGGTCCGCCCACGCCTGCGCCGGAGGTCGCGCCCGTGCCGCCCTGCGAGCCGCCGGACTGGTTACCCGAACCGTCGCCGGAGCCGTCGCCGGGTCCGTTGGTCGACGGGAGGTTGCCGCTGCCGCCGCCGCCACCCGGCGCGTTCGGGGACTTGTTCTGGCTGCCGCCCGAGTCACCGGGGAAGAGGCCATCCTCCGGGGAGTTGACCGGCGAGTCCGGGCCGTTGGCAGTCGCGATCAGGCCGCCGGTGTGGTCTGCGCATGCGGTCCACAGCAGGCTACCGATCAGGCAGAGGGTCAGGTTCTTGAGCATGGTTGTCAGCGCCGCACCGAGATGCGACGCGCGTCGGAGAGCAATCGACGTGCCGAGGTGGCGGACTCAAACGAGGTTGCGGAACGGTGGGATGATGGCGGCGGTCGGCGGCGCGAAGTCGTCGGTGCGATCGACGAGTCGCATGCGCCGGAGCCTGGCTCTGATCGAGACTTCGCCGACGCTCGCACGCCTTCCAACCAACCGCCACCGCCGACCGCGGCGCGTTCTAGCTCGACAGGGTCGCGCTGTTTCGACGGATTCTGTGCAGGGATTCGCGTCGCGCCGCGGACCGTGCGATGGCAGCGGAAGAACCGCGTCGTGCGTTCGGTGTGGCGAAGAAGTGGCGCTTTTCGGACGCCGTGGCGGCGGTCCGACGGAGCCGCGACGGTCACGGCAGGTGGTCGTAGATGCGCAGCACGTGCGCGCGGTCCTGGATCATCAGATGCCCGTCGAAGGCGATGCTGCGGCAACGCGCTCCGCCCCGCAGGCGGCAGGTCGGCGCACCGGTGGCTGCGTCGAGCACCTGCATCTGTTCGTTGCGCAGCGGGACGACGACGCGCTCGCCGAACGCCGTGGGCTCTCCGGCCCAGTCACTGTCGCCGCGTGCTACGGCAGGCAGCTCGGCGCCATCGGCGATCGCCCGACGCAACAACCGTTCGGTCGTCACGCACCAGATCGCACCGCCGGCGACGACCGGAATGCCCAGGGTCGACGTGCCCAGCGATTGTTGCCAGACCACGTCGCCGGTGTCGGAGCGCAGCGCGGCCAGGTGACCCTGATCGTCGGCGAGCACCAGCAGGTCCCCGGACAGCTGGGCGTTCGGCGCCGCGAAGGGCTCCATGCCGCGCTGCCAGGCCGGCGTCAGGTCGGTCAGGTTCCAGGCGCTGAGCCGGCCGCGTTCGCCGGTGGCGATGACGCGGTTGCCGTGCGCCAGCAGGCGGCCGCGCGCCAGCTCCGGCAGTTCGACGCCGAGGCGGCGCCGTTCGTCGAGCGCGACGGCGTGCAGGCGCCGATCCGTCGTCGCCAGCAGCAGCGTGTGACCGACGAGCACGGGCGCCGTCTCGCACGGCAGGTCCGCCAGGTGCCAGCTCACCGCGCCGGTGGCCAGGTCGATGGACCGGAGCTCGCCGTCGAGGGACGCCACCAGCGCCTGCCCCTGGTCGATGCGCGGAGCGGTGAGCAACCCGGACAAGTCGTTGGTCTGCACCCGCCAACGAACGGCGCCGTCCTGCGCGACACGAAGCACGGTCCCGGAGCGGTCGACACAGATCAGCGATCCGTCGTCGGTCAGCGCCGGCGCGACGTCGATCGCGCTGTCGTGCTGCCACCGGTATCGGGCCTGCAGCACGAGCGCGGCCTGCACCGAAGCGACGCCGTCGTCGCGGATGGTCTGTTCGTGGTCGGCGTAGCCGGCGGCGGTGATGCGCAGACGGGTCTCGTCGGCCGGACATCGCGCCAGCAGCAGCGGCGTGTGGCCCAGTTCCCGGTCGTCGCACCAGACGGTCGCGCCCGTCGGGACGCTGGTGATCTGCAGCGGCAGCCGGACCAGCTGCGCGAACGGGACGTCGGGGAACGCGGTGCGCAGCGCCCGCAGGTGCTGCTGCGCGGCTTGGAAGTCTCCGGCGTCGGTCGCGGTCTGCAGCTCGGCGAGCAGGCGCACGATGGTCGCGTTGCGCGCCACCCGGTCGCGGAAGTGGGCGCGCATCTCGGCGTCGCCGGTCTCCTGCTGTTCCAGCTGCCGGTAGAGCTGCAACGCCTCGGCGAATGCATGTTCCGCCTCCTTGGCGACGGCCGCCTTGAACAGTGGATCCAGCCGCAGTTCGGCCGCGCCACGCGTCATCGCCGCGGCGTAGGCCTCGTGCAGCCGGCGCGCTTCGGCGATGGGGGCGGCGCTGGCCCGGACGACGTCCTGCAGCCGACGCAGCAGGGCTCCGTCGAGCAGGTCGCGGGTGCCGGCGTCGAGCAGCGTCACGAGCTCGGCGTGGGCGCGGATCAGCGTCAACGGCACTGCCTGCTGCAGCTCGCCCTGGTTCGCCGCCAGGAGCTTGCGATCGAACAGCTGCTCGGGCGGCGGGGGCATCCTGCCGGGCAGGCGCTCGGCGCAGGCCTGCAGGCGGTCCGCCAGCGCCTGCAGGCGGCGGACGACGACGTCCTGCACCTCCCGTTCGAGGCCGGGCTCGCGTGCCGACTCGGCGTAGAGTTGCATCGCCTGCTGGACCTCGCCCGCATCCAGGGCCTGGGCCGCCGCGGCCAGCTGTTCGTGCACCCGCACCCGACGCATCTTGTCGAGCCGGGCGCTCTCGGTGGCCTCGGCGAACGCCACCCTGCTGGCCAGGTCGTCGATCGCCTCGCAATCACCGAGCGCCACCCGCCACTGCTCGAGGTGGGCCCTCGCCGTCGCCCGGTCGCCCTGCTCGAGCAACCCGGTGAGCTCGGCGGTGGCCTGCTGCAGCGACTCCTCGAAGCTGTGTTGCCGCCACCAGACGACGCCCATGCCGCCGACCAGCAGCAGCGACAGCAGGCCGGCCGCCGCCCGCACCAGACGCCCGACCCTGGTCCGGCGGAGCAGCGTCAGGGCCTTCTGGGCTTCGCGACGGGTGCGGTCGAGGCGCAGGATCGTCTCGTAGGCCTCGATCGTCTTCTGGCGGTTGCCGAGCTCCTGGTAGCCCGCGGCGAGCTCGAACAGCACCTGGATCGCGCCTTCGGCGTCGCGGGACTTCTGTCGCGCGCGCGCCTCGCGGGTGAGGATCTGCAGGTTGCAGGTGCCCGTGCGCTTGCTGTCCTCGATCAGTTCGAGCGCGACCGGCAACACGTCGCCGTCGATCAGGGCGTCGAGCAGGTCGAGCGTGACCTTCTCGAGTTCCGGGCTGTCCGGCCGGTCGTGTGCGATCAGCGTGGTGCGGAGGAAGCTGAGCGCGCCCGGATCGTGGGGCACGAGCTTGCGCGCCGAGCGGGCCAGTTCGATCGCCCGTGCTGCATCGGGGCACTGCTGCGCCGCCTGCAACAGCATGATGCCGGCGAAGCGCCGCTCGCCCGCGAGCTCGAGCACCTGGGCCATGCTCTGCACGACCTCCAGTTCGCGGTCGCCGGGGCGGTCGGACAGCGTCTGGACGAGCACGACGGCCCGCCGCTTCTCGCCTTCGGCAGCGAGCGCGTGGGCCACGGCGATCATGCCGGCGTCGTCGATCGGCGCCAGGATGCCGCCGCGAACGAGGTCGCGTGCGGCGCGCGCCGCGTCGAACAGGCCCTGGGTGGTCTGCTCGGCGATCTGGCGATAGGTGGATCGTCCGTCTGCGCCGGCGAGCACGTCGCGGTGCTCCGGTTCGAGGTCGTCCGCGTTGGCCGGATCGGCGATCCGGATCGGGATCTCGTCGAGGTCGCGGATCGTCTCGAGGATGGTCTGCCACTCGTCGGAGCGACGGGCGACCTCGAGCAAGAGGCTGCTGATCTCGTACTGCGGGCAGTCGGCGAAGGTGGCGCGCACCGCTTCGGGAACCGGGTCGCCCTTGAAGAACTCGAAGGAGCCGTTCTGCCAGGTGAACAGCGAGAACAGGTCCTCGGCGACCTGCATGCCGACGATGTCGTCGATCTGCTCCTGGCTGACGGTGCCGCTGCGCACCAGCAACTCCCCGAGCGGCAGCTTCTCCTTGCGCTGCTCGAGCAACGCGGAGCGCAGCTGTTCGGGTTGGATGACCCCGGCCTGGATCAGGCGCTGCCCGAGACGGCGCAGCGTGAGTCGGCCCGGCACGAGGATCTGCACGTAGCCGTCGCTGCAGAAGACCTGGCGCTCTTCGAGGGGGTTGCGGACCCGCAACACACCCTCCATCTTCGCCATCGACAGGGTCTGGAAGATGTCGGCGAGGCTGATCTGATGCAGATCGCCGCGCATGGTGACCGTCTGGTTACCATCTTCCAGCGAGGCCCCGACCTTGGTGGTCGCTTCCGCTGCTCCCGAGAGCAGGAAGTCCACCTCGGCGTCGTTCAGGAGCTCCCGGTTGTCCGTCATGCGTGCGTTCCCGTCCCGTCCCCGTCCTGTGGCAGCCCGGCGCTGCGGCAGGTCGGCGCCGATTCGTCTGCTGGCTATCGGCGTCGCGGCGCTCCTGGCTCAACTGCTGTCCGGCCAGGTCGAAGGCAGCGGCGTCGGCTGGGTGACGGGTGCCGAGAAGGTCGGGTGTCAGCGGCGTTTCGAGGAGCTGCTGCTCGACGTCCCGACGCGCGACCTCGAGGGGGGCTGGCGACTGGCGCGCGACCTCGGGCGGCCCGTCGCACCGCTGTTGTGGGAGATGGTGCAGGCCGAGAAGTCCAACGTCGAACGGCGCCTCGTGCTGCTGGCCGCGGCGGTCCTGGCCGGCGGCGTCGGCGAGGACGAGCGGTTGTTCGCCTGGTTGGCCCAGCCGCGGCCGCTGCTCGAGGAGCGCGTCCTGGCGGGCTTCCTGCTGGCGATGGGGCCGCGGCGGTCCCGCGCGATGCCCGGGTTCTGGGGGCGGCTGCTCGGGCCGGCGCGCACGCCCGAACAGCTGCTGGGCATCGCCGCGCGGCTGGCCGCGGCGCGCTTCCCGGACAGCGCGCTCGACGCGCCGACGACCCAGGGCAACGACCCCGGCATGTTGGCGGCCGCGGCGTACTGCGGGCTGTCGCTGTCGGCGCCGCAGCTGACCAGGATGAGTCGCGGCGAAGATCGGCACGTCGCGCTGTTCTGGCGCGGTGCGATGCTCGGCGAGTGCTGGCGCATGGCGCAGCTCGGTCAGGAGCCGGCGTTGGGCGATCGGGCCGCGGCGCTGTTGACCCAGCGTGAGCCAGCGGACGCCGAGCTGATCGCGGCGGCGATGTTGTTGTGCGCACGCTCGGGGCGGCTCGATCCTGGTGCCGCCCGTCCCGAGTTCCAGCTGTTGCGGGTCGTCGCCGGGGAGGTCGCCAGTCGCGACGCGCTCCGGCGCTGGCTGTCCCCGACGCCGTTGGCCCGTGACGAGCAGCCGGCGCGGCTCGGCGTCGCCTACGCGCTGATGATGCCGGTCGACGATGTCGTCGCCACCAGCCCGCAATGGGGCGGCCAACCGCGCGTGCGCGCGGCGATGGCGTTGGCGCTGGCCCTGCGCCTGTGCGGAGGCGCCCGGGCGAGCAGGCCGCTGCCGACGCAGCTCGCTGGCGTGCCCGAGTGGGCCTTCTGCGTCTGGGCGGCGGGGGGGAGGTTCGCCCCGGAGGGCGGCTTCGGGGATCCCTACCTGGCAGCGATCGCGGAGCTGGTCGCCGCCGGTCGCTGCAGCCGTGCGGCCTGTCGGGACGCACTGGAGGATGTGCTGTGGCGGCAGGGCTGTCACCCCGGATGGGAGGCGTTCATGCAGGAGCGGCTGTTGGTGCGCGACCTGCTGCTGTCGGGCAGCAAATGGGGCGGCGGAAGGTACCAGCCGCACGTGCGTCCGGAGCATCGCTACTTCGCCACCGGTTTGGACCGCAGCGACGAGTTCTTCACCATCGCCGTCTCCCTCTACGAGGTGCTGCAGACGCCGGTCGCGCCGATCCCGGTGGAGTATCGGCTGCGCTGAGGTCGATGTGGCTTGCGCCACGCCGCGAGGCGCGGGAGCATGCCTCCGGTCCGCGCTGCAACGACGCGGAGCCGCGGGGCGTTGTCGCGGGCTCGCAGGCCCGGGCGCCTGGCAAGGAAAGCCGCTACGAACATGTCCAGCCTCGAGAGTGACGCCAATCTGGACCGAGCCCGCCAATTCGAGGGCTACAAGGTGCTGCCGCCGTGTGTTCTCTACGGCAAGATCGGCCAGGGTGGCATGGGCGCGGTCTACCGGGGCCGCCACCTCAACCTCGACATCGACGTCGCCGTCAAGTGCCTGAAGCCGGACCTGACCGGCGACGACGACCAGTTCGTGGTGCGCTTCCGCCGTGAAGCGCGCTCGGCCGCGCGCATCAACCACCAGAACGTGGTGCGCGTGTTCGACGTCTCCGAGGAGAAGGGCCTGCACTACATCGTCATGGAGCTGGTGCAGGGCGAGACCGCCCGCCAGCGCGTGCAGCGCAAGAAGGAACTCGGCATCGGCGAGGCGCTCGAGATCCTCTACGGGGCGGCGAGCGGCCTCGGCGAAGCGCACAGCAAGGGCTTCATCCACCGCGACGTCAAGCCGGACAACATCATGATCTCGGCGAGCGGCCAGGTGAAGGTCGCCGACCTGGGCCTGGCCAAGCCGTCTGGTGCCAGCAACCTGTCGATGCTGTCCGGCACCAACATGGTGATGGGCACGCCGCAGTACATGCCGCCCGAGCAGTGGGAGAACACCGCCACGGTGACCCCCGCCGCCGACGTCTGGGCGCTCGGGGCGACGCTCTACTACCTGCTGGTCGGCGGCGAGGCGATCGCCAAGGACTCCCTGCCGCGGATCATGCAGCGCATCGTCATGCAGGCGTTCCCGGACGTGCGTGAGTCGCGCCCGGACTGCCCTGAAGACGTCGCGCTGCTGATCGCCAGGGCGACCGACCGCGACCCGGAGAAGCGCTTCGCCGATGCGCGCGAGATGGCCCAGGCGATCGAACGACTGGCGACGCGGCGCGACGCGCTCAGCGACTGCGAGACGGTGATGGAGGGCGACCAGAACACGCTGCTGTCGCCGCCACCGGCGAAGACGCTGGCGAAGATCAAGTTCTGGCTCGACGAGCAGGCCACGCGCGGGGGTGGCGGTGAGGTCGAGACGATGCCGGCGGCGGGGCGCGCGACGACCGCGGGAGCGGGCGCCACGATCGTGCAGCCGACCCAGGCGACACCGGCGCCGCTGCAGCCGGCGCGGCGCGGCAACGGTGGCTTGTTGGCTGCGGTGCTGGTGCTCTTGCTCGGCGCCGCGGCGGTCTTCGTCTGGCAGCCGTGGAAGAAGGTGGGCGTCTTCGCGCAGGCCGACGCCTACGAGAAGGCGGGCAGCTTCGCGATGGCGGTGGCCGAGGTCGAACGCATCCACGGCGAGGACCCCAGCCTGGCCGGCAAGGCGGAGCGACTGGGGCGCCTGTACGCGGCCTGGGCGCGGCAGCGTCTCGACGACGGCGACCTGCGTCAGGCGCTGGTCTACGTCGGCCAGGCGATCGGCTACGCCGACACCGCCGCCAGCCACGCCGTCGAGCGGGACGTGTTGCAGCGCCTCGTCGCGCAGCTGGAGACGGCCCTGGTGCGCACTTCGCCCGGCGAGCGGCCGGTCGCCCGCGACCAGGCGGTGGAGTTCGTCGGCAGGCTCGACGATCCGTTGGTCCGGGAGCTGCGCATCGCCGGTCGCACGGCCGTGCGCGGCGCCGATGGTGCGTTCGCCCTGAAGGTGGATCTGCGCGGGGACACCGACGCCAAGGTCGACGTGACGCTGAGCACCGGGCGTTCGCTGGCGCTCGCGGCCTGGCCGGTGCGCTACGCCGCGCCGGTCGCGACCGGCGGCCCCGGCCCCGAGGAGCAGGTCAAGCCGCAGGTCGTGACGCCGCCAGTGGTCGAGCCAGGCACCGACGCGCCCGGCAAGAAGCCGGAAGGCCCGATCACTTCGGTGCTGATGCCGGACGCGGAGTTTCGCGTGACCCCGGAGCGCCTCGAGCTGGTCGGAGATGCTCCGGCCACGTTGACGATCGACGCCGCGGCGGGAGCGCAGGTCTACGTCGACGGCGCGCTGGTCGAGCGCAGGCCGGGCGCCGCGCAGTGGGTGTACGAGGTGCGCTCGGATCTCGACCGGCCGGCGGATGTCGTGGTCGAGGTGCAGGTGAAGGGCGCCTGGGGCAGCCGGCGCACGATCCCGGTGGTCCGGCAGGACGCCGCGCTCGAGTTCGCCAAGTCCCCCGAGTTCGTCGGCCTGCAGGCCGTGCGCGGTGGCATGGCGACCTCGGCGGAGGCGCTGCAGGTCGTCGGACGCGTGAGCGTGGCTCAGGCGACGCTGAGCAGCAACGGCGTGGTGCTGCAGAACGTCCAGTGGGGCGCCGACGGTTCCTTCACTGCTGCCGTCAGCCTGCCGAAGCTGGGCGAGAACGTGCTGCGGCTGCGCGCCGAGCGGCGCTTCCACCGCCCGGTCGAAGTCGAGTTGACCGCGGTTCGCCTGGGGCCGCCGGTGTTGACGCTCGCCGGCGCCACGCGGTTGCGCGAGCAGGTCGGGGTCGCGAGCTACACGATCGAGGTGAAGGCCGACGAGTGGACCGACAAGATCACCGCCGGTTCCGGCGTCAAGCTGGCGACGTTGCAGCAGGACCGCAGCACCAGGTTGTTCCGTTGCTTGTTCCCGCTGGATGTCGGCGTCAACCAGATCCCGATCCGGGCCGTGAACGCGCTGGGCACGGAGATGACCATCACCCTGGTGATCGAGCGCATCGCCTCGCTGGTCCGGCCGATGATCGACGACGTCGAGTTCCGCATCGACGGGCGACCGGTCGAGGTGCTGACCGTCAACAAGGTCAGGAGAGCGTTCCTGCGCAAGCGCACGGGGCTGTTCATCAAGACCAACGATCCGGCGGCGGCGGTCGTCATCGAGCATGAACGGACGAAGGAGAAGCACGAGGTCAAGCGGCAGGCCGACGGCTCGGTGTCCCTGGAGCTCACGGAGGGCTCGACCGAGGGGTTCACGATCTGGCTGAGCAACGCGGTGGGCACGTCCGAGCCGTGCGAGCTCCAGGTCTTGCTGGACACCGTGGCTCCGACCGGCGGTTTCACCACGCCGGCGCCGCTGACGGTGCGCAAGGGCCAGCCGTTCGACGTCAAGGGCGTCTGGATGGACATCGGCCGCCTCGACAAGAAGGAGTGCACGTTCGGCGGAGTCCAGATCTCCCCGCGGTTCGGCGGCGTCAGCAAGAACGAGGAGACCTGGACGGTCAGGCACCCGGGTTTGCAGCAGACGACCGAGCTGCAGCTGGTGTTGACCGATCTCTGCGGCAACAAGACCACGCTGCCGTTCCTGGTGAAGGTGCAATAGGCGGCCGTTCGCCGACGCGCCCGGTCTGGCACCAGGCCCGGCGCTAGAGATCGGCGAGCAGCGCCAGGAACGCGTCGATGTCCGCGTCGCTGGTCGCAGGTCCGGTGCTGACTCGCAGCGTGCCGGCGCTCGCGGTGCCCAGCACGTCGTGGATCCACGGCGCGCAGTGGAACCCGGCGCGCGCGTGCACGCCCGCGGCAGCGAGCAGCGCAGACATCTCGAGCGGGTCGTAGCGTTCGTGCACGAACGACAGCACCGGGGTGCGCGGCCCCGTTTGGTCGCCGAGCGTCCTGGTGCCCGACACAAGGCGGAGCCCGTCGCGCAACCGATCGACGGCCGCCAGCGAACGCTGCAGCAAGAGCGAAGGCTGCTCGTCCCGCAGCCACGTGAGGGCGGCGTCGAGGCCGAAGATCGCCGGCGTGTTGGGGGTGCCCGCCTCGAACGCTTGCGGCCAATCGGTCGGATGGCGGTCGAGGGCCGTCGCGCTGCCGGTGCCGCCGTGCTTCTGCGGCAGCATCTCGATTCCCTCGCGGGCCGCGACGAAGCCGATCCCCGGCGGACCGTGCAGCGCCTTGTGGCCACTCGCGACGAGCACGTCGGCGCCGACGTCGAGCGGTAGCAGGCCCGCCGTCTGGCTGGCGTCGAGCAGCGTCGTCACGCCGTGACGGCGCGCCTCCTCGCACAGCAGCGCCGCGTCCAACACCGCGCCGGTGACGTTGCTGCCGTGGGTGAACACGAGCAGGTCGGCTGCGCCGGCGCGCAGCGCCGCGACGATCGGGTCTGCGTCGGGTGTACCGTCGGTCCTGGCGCCGACCACTTCGAGTTCGATGTGTCGCTCGTCCGCCAGCGCGCGCAGCGGCCGCACCACCGAGCTGTGTTCGAACGGCGTCGTCAGCACGCGCGCGCCGGGACGACACAGGGCGCGAAGCGCGAGGTTGAGGCCCTCGGTCGCGCCCGAGACGAACGCCACCCGAGCCGTCGGCACGCCGACCAGCTCGGCGATGGCGGCGCGCGTGCGCTGCACGACCGCGCGCGCCTCCCGCGTGCGCGGGCCTTCGCCGCGCTCTCCGCTCACGCCGATCTCGTCGAACCACCGCGCCATCGCGGCGACCACCGCTGCGGGCTTCGGGTAGCTGGTCGCGGCGTGGTCGAGATAGATCATGCGAAGCCGAGCCAGCGATCGTAGAGCGCCTTGGCTCGCAGCGGGTCACGCACGCCGAACAACAGCGCCCGGCCGTCCGGGAACACGGTGAACCGGCACGCGTCGGCCGCGAAGCGGAGCAGGTGCGGCGTGCGTTCGATCGCCGTGGCCGCGCTGGTCAGCCGTTCCGCGAGGCCGTCGAGGTCGATGCGCAGTTCGCGCGGCGCGTCGATCTGCACCGCGTCGCGTCCGCACAGGGTGACCGCTTGCGCTGGCGGCGCGGTCAGGGCCGCGAGCTCGCCGCGCGCGCAAGCCGGGCAGTCCTCCGCCGACGTCAGCGCGACCGGCAAGACCTGGTAGGTGCCACGCCAGACGTCGCAGGTGAACACGCCCCTGGTCGGCGCCTCGCCCAGCAGCAGCTTCAGCGCCTCGGCGGTCTGGAAGGCGGTCACGGCGGCGATCGCCGGTGAGAGGATCCCGGCCGTCTCGCAGCTGCCGACGTCGCCCTGGGCCGGCGGCTCCGGCCACAGACACCGCAGGCACGGCCCGGCGGCTGGCAACACCATCGCCGCGCCCTCGGTGCCCACCGCGCCGGCGTAGATCCACGGGATGCCCTGCTGCTTGCACCAGTCGTTGAGCAGGTAGCGCGTGGCGAAGTTGTCGGTGCCGTCGAGCACGACGTCGGGCCGCGTGGCGAGGCCGCGCAGGAACGCGAGGTTGCAGTCGGCGACGTTCGCGGCGACCACGACGTCCCGGTTGATCTCACGCAGGTGCTCGGCGGCCGCGATGGCCTTCGGCGAAGCACCGGCTGCGTCGGCCTCGGTGAACAGCACCTGACGCTGCAGGTTGCTCCACTCGACGATGTCCCGGTCGACGAGCGTCAGGGTGCCGACGCCCGCGCGGACCAGCGCCTCGGCCGAATGCGTGCCCAGGGCGCCGCATCCGACGATCAGCGCGTGCGCCTGCCGAAGGCGTGTCTGCCCGGGCTCGCCGACGCCGACGACCCGGATTTGTCGGCTGTAGCGGTCCATCGGCCGGTTCCACGGCGGCCCGCGGTCGGGCCGGGTTCCGCTCAGGCGAAGTAGTCCGAGTTGCGCTTGATGGCGCCCTTCTGCGCATCGGGCACGTCCTCTTCCGCGAAGATCGCCGCCACCGGGCATGCGTCGACACAGAGGGTGCAGTCGATGCAGTCGTTGGGGTTGATGTAGAGCTGCGGATCTTCGTCCTTGCCGTGGATGCAGTCCACGGGGCAGACATCGACGCAGGCCTTGTCCTTCACGTTGATGCAGGGGTCGGCGATGACGTGGGTCATGTTTGCTGGCTTCTTTGGGTTCGGAGAACTAGGCCGGGCAGCGTAGGCACTCGACGGCACTTTGACCACACCGTTGACGAGGTCTCGCTGGGCGACGCGGATGCGTCTGGTTGGTGGCGTGGGCTGGCTGGCTCGGGGCAGTACCGGTTCTGTGATGGTTCGGTGAACCGTGAGAACGTGGTGCGAGAGCGGGGACTCGAACCCGCCCCGTTCTTGGCACGACGCGGATGCGTCTGGTTGGTGGCGTGGGCTGGCTGGCTCGGGGCAGTACCGGTTCTGTGATGGTTCGGTGAACCGTGAGAACGTGGTGCGAGAGCGGGGACTCGAACCCCGAAGAGCTTGCGCTCGCGGGTACCTAAAACCCGTGCGTCTGCCAGTTCCGCCACTCTCGCCCGCAGCGGAGGCTACCGACACGCCAGCGGCCGGCCAAGCTCAGTTTGAAACGCCGCTACAGTCTCCATTCAGGCCCGCGGCGGAAGGGTCGATCCGACAGACCAGCAGTGACCCCCGCGACGTAGGGGGGCTGCGGCGCAATCACCCATGAGCTCTTTCGTACGACCTTCTCCTGCTTCGCTCCGCCGCTGTGTGCTGGCGTTGGGCCTGGTGCTGGCTGCCTGTGGATCGGGAGGCGGATCGACCGGCAACTCGGGTGGTGACGGCGGTGGCGGCGGCGATCCTGGCAGCGGCGGTGGCCCGGGCGGCCCCGGCGGCGCCGGCAACCCGCTCGACATCGTGCTGGACTTCAAGGTCGAGAACGACGCGGCGACGACGCGCACCGAGACGATCCTCGCGTCGGTGCCGTTCCCGGAGGGCGCCTACCCCGCGGGCTCGCTGGCGAACATGGTCGTCAGCGGCCATCAGACGGCGTGGCTGCCGCTGCAGCAGTGGGCCGACGGCTCGGTGAAGGTCGCCCAGGCGCAGTTCACCGACGAGCTGGCTGCGGGTGAGACCAAGAACTACGAGGTCGCCCGCGACGAAGCGGCGATGACCGGCACCTTCGCCCGCAACGCCTGGGTGTCGCAGTTCGCCGGGGGCCTGCAGTTCGGCGCCGAGGTGCGCGACACCTTCCAGGTCAGCTATCGCGCGTTCGCAGACGGGGCCGGTGAGGTACTGCAGTCGACGCCGTTGGTCGAGACGAGGCGTCATCGCGTGTACCACCTGCCGGTCGGCGCGACCGGCATCGGCCGCGACTACCTGGCCTCCAACTTCTACGTGACCGAGTTCCACGACATGCCGTTCGTGATCGTGGACTGGGTGTTGGCCAACGACTACCTGGGGGCCGACTCGCCGACGGGCAGTGACCCCAATCTGCGCGCGCTCGGCACCGTCGACGTGCGCGGCGCGTGGTTCCTGTGCAAGGGCGCGACGGCTGTGGAACGCTACCTGCCCGACACCGAGAACATCGGCGCGGGCCAGGCGATGAGCGGCGGCTACACCGGCTTCCGCGTCATGACCGACACCTATCTCTCCGACGCGCAGACGCGGCGCTATCGCTTCGTGCTGCGCTTCGAGCCGTCGGGTGCGACGACGGAGGATCTCGATCGCTGGCGCAACACGTCGACGGCGATGCTCGATCACCCGATGTACGCGCTGGCCAGCCAGCAGGCGTGGGAGCAGACGGCCGCCGGTGGTCTGCTCGGCGGACCGATCCCGGGGCCTGGCGACGCGCGGCCGCGCGCGGTGGGCGAACTCGGCAGCTGGAAGGGTTATCCGTGGTTCGGCACGTGGGGCTCGCGCGGTGACGCGCAGGTCACCGCGACCACGGGCACGCCGCGCAACCAGGGCCTGACCCACGCGTTCGCGCACGCCGTGCAGGGTGAGTACCCGGCATTGTTGCAGAAGCTCGAGCAGATGGCGTGGGCGCAGGCGATGCGCCCGTACCACCTCAACGGCCTGACGGTCGGCGCCGACCAGCAGATCCTGCTGTGGGACGGCATCCCGTACCTCAACCTGCCGGGCGAGCACCTCGGCCGTCTGACCATCCGCGACGCCGATCCGCATCCGCAGTACCGGTCGTTGAGCGTCGGCCAGCCGCACGCGCACGACTGGCAGCACTTCGACCACGAGCACTGGAGCTGCGATCTGTTGTTCGAGTACTGGACGGTCAGCGGCGACGCCTGGGCCAAGGAGGAGCTGCGCCAGCTAGGTCAGAGCCTCAAGGGCCTGATGCGCATGCAGTACTACTACACGGCCGGCATCCAGCCGACGCGCGCCGAGGGGTGGTGCATGCAGGGCTTCGCACAGGTCTACCAGGCGACGCGCGACGACAGCATCAAGACCTACGCGATGCGCCGCGTGAACGAGATCGTCGACGTGCAGCGCATGAAGAACCATGCGAGCAAGGCGCTGATGTTCCAGGAGAACTACTCCGGCACCGGCTTCCCGCTGAACCACAGGTTCTTCATGCCGTGGCAGCACGGCGCGCTGCTCTACGGCTATCTGGGCGCCTACCGGTGCTGGCAGGAACCGATCCTGCTCGAGATCAGCGAGGCGGTCGCGACGACCGTGGACTACTCGTGGGTCACCAACTACACGTCCCCGACGTTCGGCTACGTGTCCCAGGGGCTGCGCTACTACGTGCCGGTCGAGAGCAACGGCAGCCCGATCCCTGCCAGCTACTGGGACGGCCTGGCGCAGGGCATCAAGTTCGGCGACTCGCCGCTCGGCGGCGCCCATACGTTCTTGATCGCGGGGCTGTTCATCCTCGCCGACGAGACCAACGACTCGGCGGTGCGGGCCAAGGCGCTGCAGTACGGCGCGCTGCTGCGCGGCGCGGCGATGGACGACAACGACAAGTGGGACAAGTGGTACTACTGCCTGCCGTCGTGGTACGTGCCGTGATCGGGCGCCGCGGTCGACCCTAGGCCTGCGGCCAGCGCACGGCGCGGCCGCAGCGGCAGCGGTGTTCGCCGTCCATCAGGTTCGACTGGGCCGACCTGGCGGCCGGATCGGCGCTGCGCGCGACCACCTCGCCGCAGCGACAGACGATCCCGGCGAGACGCGCCGGGTTGCCGCGCACCAACGCGTGGGGCGGCACGTCGCGCGTGACGACGCTGCCCATGCCGACCATGCAGAACGCGCCGAGCGTCAGGCCGGGCCCGATCGTGCAGTTTGCGCCGATCGTCGCCCCGTCCTCGACGCGGGTCCGGAGGGTGTCGTCGTCCGGGTCGCTGGGGCGCAGCTGCTGCAGCTCCGGGTCGGCGGCGCGCGGCGTGACGTCGTTGGTGAACACGGTGTGCGCCGCCACCATCACGCCGCGGCCGAGCGTCACGCCGGCGCACACGTAGACGCCGGCGTTGAGCTTGCAGAGGTCGCCGATCACGACGCCGTAGGCGACGTAGGTCTTCTCGCCGACGATGCAGTCGGCGCCGATGCGCGCGCCGTGGCGCACGTGCACGCTGTCCCACAGCGCCGTGCGCGCGCCGATCACGACGTCGCGCTCGACGATCGCGGTGGGGTGGATGCGCGGCGCGTCGCTCATGGGGTGATCGTCACCCAGCGCTCTTCGCGCGCCGAGCGATACGCGCGGTCGATGACGACGACGCTGGCCAGCGCATCGGCTTCGTCGATCACCGGTGACTCCTCGCCACGCACGGTGGCGACGAAGTTCTGCAGCTGCGCGGCGAACGCGGTCACCTTGTCGTAGCCCTGGCCGAACGCGTGCCACGCGCCGCCGACCGCTTTGTAGCGCGAGCCCCTCCAGCCGATCTCGATCGTGCCGGCGGTCCCGTGCAGCTGCACGTAGGCGTCGGTCTGCTTGTGAACGCTCCACGACAGGTCGATCGAGCCGAGCGCGCCGCTGTCGCTCTGGAACAGCATGCGGGCCGTGTCCTCGACCTCCAGCGCCTGCACGCGGCGGCCGAACTGCACCTGCACGCGGGCGAGCGGGCCCAGCAGATAGCGGGCGAGATCGACGCTGTGGCAGCCGTTGTCGATCAGCACGCCGCCGCCCGAAACGGCGGCCTGCGCGTTCCAGCGGCGCGCCATGTCGACGTGCGAGCAGAAGACGTTCTCGTAGATGACGACGTCGCCGCAGACACCCTGGTCGAGCAGGCCGCGCGCGGCGGTCACGTCCGGCGTGTAGCGGAACTTGCTGCCCATCATCAGGCGCCGGCGGGCGGCGTGCGCGGTCGCGTGCATGCGCTCCGCGGCGGCGACGGTCGGCGCCAGCGGCTTCTCGCACAGCACGTGCGCGCCGCGCTGCAGCATCGTGATGCTCAGCGCCTCGTGCGTGTCGGGCGGGGTCAACACCAGCGCCAGCTCGACGTCGGGCAACTCCGTGAGGTCGGCGCAGCGGGCGATCGTCGGGTCGCCGGCGGCGAGGCGCTCGCGTGCCGCGGGGTTGGGATCACAGACCGCCGTCAGGTGCACGTCCGGCAGGTGGGTCAGCGCCTGCTGGTAGGCGTCGGCGATCGCGCCGCAGCCGATCACCGCGAGCCGGAGCGCGGTCACAGGGTCAGCTCCCGGTGCGCTGTGCGGATCGCGTCTGCGACCGCGCGCACGTGATGGGGTTGGTAGCGTTCGTTGATCGGCAGCACGACGACCTGCTCCAGGCCTCGGACCGCTCCAGGATAGTGCGAACGCTCGAACAGCGGGCCCGTTCGTCGGCCGCGCGGGTTGTGGGCCAGCGGCATGGCCGTGACGGGGGAGCCCTGCCAGTCGCGCAAGACCTGGCACTCGAACGCCGGCTTCTGCACGTAGCGGGGTGCGCAGGCGATGCCCTGCGCCCGCATGCGGCCGCCGAGCGCGACAGCGCCCCCGGGGACCGTGCTGGAATCGACGCGGAACCCGAACTTCCAGTAGCTGTGGGCGCCGTGTTCGGGGTCGTCGGGGCAGCGCACGCCGGGCAGCGCGCCGAGCGCTTCGCGCAGCGTCGCCGCGACCTCGCGCCGCGCTGCGACCACGCCGTCGAGCTTCGGCAGTTGCGCGCACAGCACCGCGCCCTGCAGCTCGGTCATGCGGTAGTTGAGCGCCGGGAAGTAGTGGTCCGGGTCGGCATCGCCGTAGCCCCAGGCCTTGTTGACGCACAAGAACAGGCGGCGCGCCAGCGCGTCGTCGTCGGTGCAGACGATGCCGCCTTCGCCGCTGGTGATGTGCTTGCCCTGCTGCAACGAGAACGCGGCCAGCCGGCCGAACCTGCCGACCTTGCGGGCGCGCCACGTCGCGCCGAAGGCCTGCGCGGCGTCTTCGATGACCGGGATCCCGCGCCGCTCGGCGACGGCGAGGATCGCGTCCAGCTCGCACGGGCAACCGAAGAGGTGGGTGACGACGATCGCGCGTGTGCGCTCGGTCAGCTGCGCCTCGATCGTCGCCGCCGTGACGTTCAGGGTGTCGGGATCGACGTCGGCGAACACCGGCACCGCGCCCTCGTAGAAGATCGGCGTCAGCGCGCCCATGTCGGTGATCGGCGTGGTGATCACCTCGTCACCGGCCTGCAGGCCGAGCGCCGCGACCGCGCAGTGCACCGCCGCGGAGCCGCTGGCGCACGCGATCGCGTGCTTGGTCCCCAGCCAGCTCGCGAACTCCCGCTCGAAGCGCGCGACGAACGTTCCGCGCGTGGAGTTCAGCGTGCCGGAGCGCAGCGCCTCGGTGACGTAGGCCAGCTCGGTCTCGTCGAACGTGCGGCCGGAGGCGTCGCCGTCGGACGGCAGCGGGAACGGGTCGGGTGTGGCTCGCAAGCGCCGTCGATCAGCCCGGACCCGGGCGCTGGTTGATGCGGACCGCGACGTGGCTGAGCAGGTCGTTGATCGCCTTCTCGATGCGGTTGACGTTGGCGACGTTGTCGACCACCACCGCGTGCTTGCTGGTCATCGGGTTGAAGATCAGGCGGCCGCTGCGCAGCAGCACGTACTCCGCGACGTCGTAGATCTCCT
This sequence comes from Planctomycetota bacterium, assembly GCA_020638735.1. Lineage (GTDB taxonomy): Bacteria > Planctomycetota > UBA1135 > UBA1135 > UBA2386. The sequence goes on from JACKHZ010000011.1 coordinate 373,132, forward strand.
TGTTCATCTCGAGCCCCTCGGTCGACCAGCGGCGAACGTCGCCGAGGTAGCCGTGGTGGTGCAGGATCTCGCGCGCGTTGACCTCGTAGTAGTGGAAGCGGCTGTTGATGAAGACGATCAGCAGCAGCAGGCCGAGCCCGGCGCTCATGAATCCGTAGTGGGCCTGCGTGTAGGGGATCTCGACCTTGTCGAGCGCGCGGCCGACGAACCCCGTCAGGTCGAAGTAGAGCACCAGCACGACCAGGAGGCCGATGCCGAAGACCATCACGATCGACCAGATGCGGCTGAAGTCGAACGAGAACACCAGCAGGTTCAGCATCAGCACCGACATCCAGATGTTGCCGAGCGTCGCCGCGTCGCCGATGCCGAGCCAGCTCAGCAGGAAGAAGATCGTCGACACGACGAAGGTCGGGTAGAGGAACACGACCTTCGGCCAGGGGCGGATGATGACGCTCTCGGGCGGGGCGCTGGGCTCGGACGGGGCCGCGGGAACGGGGGTCTCGGTCGAGGTCATGGTCTTGCTGCGGGGAAGGGTCAGGTGTGCGGCGGACCGTGCGCCTACGCACACCGCGGGCGAGGATTGTGGGGAGGCGGGCCCGCTCGCGCCAGTGGGATCAGGACGTGCCGAGGATTCTTGGCGGTCGGTCGCGCGGGCCTGCGCCCTGGTGGCCATGAACGCTCGTCGCCTGCTGGTCTTCCTCGTCGTCGTGTTCGCGTTGTTCGGCTGCAAGAACGGCCGCGGCGGTGGCAACGGAGTCGACGTGCCCGCGGTCGTCGCCGCCACGGTGCTCGGCGGCGGACCGGTGGTGCTCAACCCGCTGCTGACCACGGTTCTCGCGCTCGGCGCGATCGAGATCCGCAACGACACGCCTGCCGGCACGCCCGACCGCGACATCGACTTCGTCATCGACTGCCCGGCCGGTGTCGACTGCAGCGAGTTCTCTGGCCGCCTGGCGCCCGGTGAGGCGCGCGTGATCCAGGTGCTGACGACGCTCGCGACGGTCGCGGTGGTGGCGATCACGGTGCGCACGATCTACGCGCTCGGCGGCGCCGAGCGGGTGATCCCGGTGCAGTGGCAGAACCTGGCCGTCGGCAGCCGGGCGCTGGCCCTGTTCACGCTGATCTCGTCACCGCTGTTCGCGCCGCTGTGGTTCGCTGCCACCGCGCTGATGCCGACGGGCGTGCTGACCAAGAACAGCAACCCGCTGGTGCCGCAGCGGCTGCCGGCGCTGGCGCAGGAGGTGCGGCTGATCGGGGCGATCATCGGCATCCTGACGCTGATCGAGCTGCAGCAGCTGTTCGGCGGTGGCACGCCGTTCGTCGGCAGCGACGGCGCCGGGCCGGAGTTCCCGCTCGGCGCCGGGCCGAACGGCCTGACGCTCGCGACCGAGCCAGCGGCGACGATGGCCGAAGGCGAGTACATCGCCTTCTACCTGTCGGTCTCCGAGGACATCCCGCAGGCCTCGACGAGCGAGTTCTTCCAGTACGCGTTCGTCTGCGACAGCGACGCCGATCCCAGCAACAACTTCGTGGCGAGCCCGGCGTTCGCCGACGACTTCTTCGCCGGCACGGACCGCTGGTACGAGCTGACCTACGCGCCGACGAGCGGCTGGGCCTTCCGCTGCAAGGTGGTCGGCGCCGGCAACACGATCACCACCGTGCCGAGCGCAGCGCGCGCGATCCTCAGCGAGGACACGCTGATCGTGCTGGCGCCGCGCAGCGAGTTCGGCGTCGACCATCCGGCGTTCCGCGCGACGACGTTCGCGCACAAGGGCGACTTCGGCCAGAACGCGCCGTTCGACTGGTCGGGCGACCCGTCGCCGACCGTCGACGAGCCGCTGCTCAGCTGGCAGTGAGGATCACTTCGGGCCGGTGCTGGGTGCTGCGGGAGCGTCGTCGCGACCGGTGATGCACAGCGAGCGCTTCTCCATCGTCAGGATGAAGGCGACCACGGCGCTCGCCGACAGCCGCGAGTCGGCGCCGTAGCCGGCGTTGTCGCGGTTGGGCTGGTAGTAGAAGGTGCCGTCGGGGCACTCCGACAGCACGAACCACCACCGGTTCGCGTCGAGCAGGCTGCGCCATGCGCCCGGCTCGAGGTGCGCGGTCAGCGCCGCGTAGGCCATGCCCATCGTCGGGCAGCCGTGCGTGTCGGGGAAGCTCTCCGGGTGCGCGCCGATGCACGCCGTGTGGCGCAGCGCCTGCGCGCGGTGCGCGGCGACGTCGAACGGGCAGATCCAGTTGGCGATGCCGGCGGCGCCGGTGCGGCCCGGATCGGCCCAGTTCTGGTCGCCCGCCGACTCGTCCTCGTACCAGACGTAGCCGTTCTTGCCGGTCGCGCGCTGCAGGAACGCGTAGGCCGCGTCGTGGCGCTCGCGCGGCACGTCGACGCCGCAGCGCTCCATCAGCGCGAACACCAGCGCGCCCTGGCCGGTGATCATCGCGATCGGGCCGTAGCCCTCGAAGCCCGGGTTGTGGCCCCAGCCTCCCTCGGCCTCGCCGGGCTTCTTCGGTACCGCGTCGGGGTGTGACTCGTGCGACTTCGGGTTGATCTGCGACGGATCGGTGTACTGCGAGTGCAGCAGGAAGTCGCGCACCTGCTCGAGCTCGGGCAGCACCCACTTCTCGCCGGTGGCGAGGTGGTATTCCGCGAGCACGATGCCGGCCGCCATGTAGCGCCAGTTGATCAGCGAGTCGTGGTCTTTCGCCTGCGTGGTGCGGGCGTGGAAGCGCGCGCAGCGCTCGACGGCCTTGTGGTGCTTCTGGTCGCCGCTCGCCAGCAGCGCCAGCGGCGCGAACACGTCGTGCGGCGGACTTCCCCAAGAGCCGTCGTCGCGCTGCTGTTCGACCAGCCACGGCAGCAGCGTGTCGAGCACGTGTCCGCTCTTCTTGCAGTCGGTCGGAAACGTCGCCGCGAAGCTGCCGCCGTGCTTCGCTCCGACGGTGCCGACGTCGAGGCGCAGGTCCTTCTCGTCGTCGCCGCGCAGCACGCGCACGTCGAGGCGCGCCTTCTTGCCCTGCTGCAGCGCGGCATCCAGCGCCGCGGCGAAGTCGCCGATCGGGCCGCGCGCGCCGAACACCTTCTCGCCGTAGCCGTTCTGGTGCGGCGTCGCGAACACCGCGCCGCCGGCGCCGATCACATGGTCGCCGACGTGCACCTTGCCGGCGGCGGGGGAGTCGGGCAGCACGTAGCGCACGACGAGGTGGGTCGGCGCGTTCTCGACCAGCTCGACGCGCAGCCCGGTGATGCCGAGGTTGTAGAACCACCCCGGCACGTCCTGGTCGGGACCGCTCTGGGTCTTGATCGACCAGGGCCGACCGTCCTGGTGGTAGTGGACCTGGGCGGGCGACGCCGCGACGAGCGCGAACATCGCGACCGCGCACGGCAACCATCGTGCGGGGGAGTGCATGGCCGCGGCAGGTTATCCGCAGCGCGGCCGGCAAGCGATCAGGCGCAGGCCTCGATCAGGCGTAAGCCTCGATGGGCGGGCAGGCGCAGACCAGGTTGCGGTCGCCGTGCACGTCGTTGACGCGCGACACCGCCGGCCAGAACTTGTGCTCGCGGGTCCACGGCGCCGGGAACGCCGCGACCTCGCGCGAGTAGGGCCGCGTCCACTCGGTCGCGGTGACCGTCGCCGCGGTGTGCGGCGCGTTCTTCAGCGGGTTGTCGTCCTTCGGGTACTTGCCGGCCTCGATGTCGGCGATCTCCTGGCGGATCGAGATCAGCGCCTCGCAGAAGCGATCCAGCTCGGCCTTCGACTCCGACTCGGTCGGCTCGATCATCATCGTGCCGGCGACCGGGAAGCTGATGGTCGGGGCGTGGAAGCCGTAGTCCATCAGCCGCTTGGCGATGTCGCCGACCTCGACGCCCGAGCCGGCCTTGAGCTGGCGCACGTCGACGATGCACTCGTGCGCGACCATGCCGTTCTTGCCGGTGTAGAGCACCGGGAAGTGGCCCTCGAGGCGCTTGCTGATGTAGTTGGCGTTGGCGATCGCGACCTGCGTCGCGCGCCGCAGGCCGTCCGGGCCCATCAGCACGATGTAGGTGTAGCTGATCGGCAGGATCGACGCGCTGCCCCACGGCGCGGCGCTGATCGGCCCGATCGCCAGGCTGTCGTCGCCGGTCGGCTGGCACTTGATCAGCGGGTGCGACGGCAGGAACGGCGCCAGGTGCTTCTTGACGCAGATCGGGCCCATGCCCGGGCCGCCGCCGCCGTGCGGGATGCAGAAGGTCTTGTGCAGGTTGAGGTGGCAGACGTCGGCGCCGAGCTCGCCGGGCGCCATCAGGCCGACCTGCGCGTTCATGTTGGCGCCGTCCATGTAGACCTGGCCGCCGTGCTCGTGCACGACCTTGCAGATCTCGCGGATCGACTCCTCGAACACGCCGTGCGTCGACGGGTAGGTGACCATCAACGCCGACAGCTGGTCCTTGTGCTCGGCGGCCTTCTTCTTCAGATCGTCGAGGTCGATGTTGCCGTGCTCGTCGCAGGCGCAGACCACCACGCGCATGCCGCACATCGCCGCGCTGGCCGGGTTGGTGCCGTGCGCGCTCTGCGGGATCAGGCAGACGTCGCGCTGCTCCTGGCCGTTCTTGCGGTGGAAGGCGCGGATCGTCAGCAGGCCGGCGTATTCGCCCTGCGAGCCGGCGTTGGGCTGCAGCGAGCAGGCGGCGAAGCCGGTGATGTCGCACAGCCACGCCGACAGATCGGCGAACAGCTTCTGGTAGCCCTTGGTCTGCTGTAGCGGCGCGAACGGGTGGATGCCGCCGAAGCCGGGCAGCGACACCGGATACATCTCGGTGGTCGCGTTGAGCTTCATCGTGCACGAGCCCAGCGGGATCATCGACGTCGTCAGCGACAGGTCCTTCGCCTGCAGCCGGTAGATGTAGCGCAGCAGCTCGTGCTCGCTGCGGTAACGGTGGAACACCGGGTGCTGCAGGTAGGCCGTGGTGCGCTGCAGGCCGGCGAACGCCGGCGGCGTGTGGTCGACCGGCAGCTGCAGCGGGCTGCCGCCGAACGCGGCGAACAGCTCCTGCAGGTCCTTGGCCGACACCGTCTCGTCGAGCGACACGCCGACCGAGCCGTCGCCGAAGTCGCGCAGGTTGATGCCGCGCTGCAGCGCCGACTGCATGGTGCGCGGGGCGCCGTCCTTCGGCCACACCCGCAGCGTGTCGAAGCGCAGGCCGTCCTGCACGCGGTGACCGATCTGCTGCAGGCCCATCGCCAGGCACTCGGTCTGCTTGCGGATGCGCTCGGCGATCGCCTTCAGGCCGTCCGGGCCGTGGTAGACCGCATACATGCTGGCCATCACCGCCAGCAGCACCTGCGCGGTGCAGATGTTGGACGTCGCCTTCTCCCGGCGGATGTGCTGCTCGCGGGTGCCGAGCGCGAGGCGCAGCGCCGGCTTGCCGGTGGCGTCGATCGTCATGCCGACGATGCGGCCCGGCATCTGCCGCTGGTAGGCTGCGCGTGCGCTCATGAACGCGGCGTGCGGGCCGCCGTAGCCGAGCGGCACGCCGAAGCGCTGGCTCGAGCCGACGACCATGTCGGCGCCCATCTCGCCCGGCGACTTCAGCAGCGTCAGCGACAGCAGGTCGGCCGCGGCGACCGCCAGGCCGCCGGCCTGGTGGATGCGCTCGATGGTGCCGGTCAGGTCGTCGATGCGGCCGTCGCTGCCCGGGTACTGCAGCAGCACGCCGAAGTGGTTGCTGCTGAAGGCGGCGCTGCGGTGGTCACCGGTCTCGACCTTGATGCCGAGCGGCTCGGCGCGGGTCTGCAGCACCGCGAGCGTCTGCGGGTGCACGTTGTGGTCGACGAAGAACGTCTCGGCGTTGCCCTTGTGCAGGCGGTGCGCCATCGCCATCGCCTCGGCGGCGGCGGTGCCTTCGTCGAGCAGCGAGCTGTTGGCCACCTCGAGGCCGGTCAGGTCCAGCACCAGCGTCTGGTAGTTGAGCAGCGCCTCCATGCGGCCCTGCGAGATCTCAGCCTGGTAGGGCGTGTACTGCGTGTACCAGCCCGGGTTCTCGAGGATGTTGCGCTGGATCACGCCCGGCGTCAGCGTGCCGTGGTAGCCGAGGCCGATGTAGCTCTTCAGCACCTGGTTCTCGGCGGCCAGCGCGGTCAGCATCGCCAGCGTCTCGCGCTCGCTCTTCGCCTTCGGCGTCTGCAACTCGGTCGACCAGCGGATGCTGCGCGGCACCGCCTTCTCGGTCAGCTCGTCGAGCGACTGACAGCCGAGCGCCTGCAGGATCTCGCGCAGCTCGGCCGGGCGCGGGCCGATGTGGCGGTCGACGAACTGATCGTGGCGGGGGAAGGCGGAGGCGGATCCGGTCATGGGGTGCGGGTGCCCGACGTCGCGGGGCGGCGTAGCGGGGCGACCAGGATAGGCAGCTGCGCCTCCCGGTTCAAAGAGGGAGCGGCCGGGAGCGGCGCGCCGGCCCGGCGGCGGCCGGCCAGCCCGACTGCCTAGGCGAACGGTCCGCCGAGCGCCCCGGTCGCGTCGCCGAAGGTCTCGGCCGGCGCGGCGGAGCCGGCGGTCGCCGTGCGCAGCATCGCCAGCAGCAGGTTGCACATCGGCGTCTTCTCGTCCCAGCGGTGGTAGCTGCCGTGGCGCAGGCCGAGCCGGCCGCCGCCGACCAGCAGCAGCGGCAGGTTGCGGGCGTTGTGCGTGGTGCTGCAGCAGCTGCCGTAGAGCACCTGGGTGGTGTCGAGCAGCGGGCCGTGTTCGTCCTGCACCGTCGCCAGCCGCTCGACGAAGTACGCGAACTGCTGGGCCTGCCACTGGTCGTAGCGACCCCAGTCGTCCCAGTGCCCCTCGTGGCCGTCGTGGCTGATCGTGTGCAGGCCGCGCTTGATGCCGAGCGCCCGCTGCGGGAACGAATCGCCGAAGCCCATGCCGTCCTCGCGGCCGGTCATGAAGGTGACGACGCGCGTCAGGTCCAGCTGCAGCGCCAGCGCCATCAGGTCGAACATCGAGCGCAGGTAGGCGGTCGGGTCGACGTCGGCGCGCGCGTCGAGGTCGACGTGGCTGCTGTCGAACGGCGGCAGCGGCCGGTCGAGCCACTGCTCGTTGCGCTGCAGCTGCTCCTCGACGGCGTCGAGCGACTGCAGGTACTGACCGAGCTTGTCGCGGTCCTGCCTGCCGAGTCGCTGCTCGAGGCGCTTCGCGTCGTCGAGCACCAGGTCGACGATGCGGCGACCGCGCCGCAGGCTCTCCTTGCGCGTCGCGGTGACGTCCGCCCCGCCCTGCGCGAAGTAGCGCTCGAAGATCAGCCGCTGCCGGCACTCGGCCGGGATCGGCCGGCCGCTGTGGTCGAACGAGATCGTCGCCGTGCGCGACTTGTAGCCGACGCCGCCGTCGGTCGACAGCACCAGCGACGGGTAGCGGGTGTGCTGCTTGAGCTGGCGGGAGATGACCTGGTCGACCGAGACGCGGTTCTTGTAGCTGTCGCCGCGCAGGTCGCCGGCGGTCAGCCAGGTGTCGCCGGCGAGGTGGCCGAGCAGCTCGCGCGACAGCGGATGGCTGAGGCCGCCGAACACGCTGAGGCGGTCGCGGTACGGCTCGAGGCACGACAGTACGTCCGTGAAGCGGAAGTCGGCGCCTTCGCCGTCGGGGAACCAGCGCCAGTGGCGGTACTTCTCGTCGTTCTCGTCGGGCAGGCTGCAGCCGTTGGGGAAGTAGACGAAGCAGGTGCGGCGCACCGGTTCGCGGCGCCCAGGCTCGCGGTCCGGCGCCGGCGTCATCGCCTCGAGCCACGGCAGCGCCACGGCGACGCCGGCGCCGCGCAGCAACGTGCGGCGGTCGAGCTGCCATGAGTTGGAGGTCGTCAAGGTCTGCATGGCATCGCTCACTTCGACTGGAACTCGGGGCTGATGACGATGGCGCGGATCACGCTGCGCAGGCGGCCGCCGCCGATCTTCGCCTGTTGCAGCATGGTGTCGACCGCGGCGCGGTCGCCGAACTGCAGCTCGCGGCCGAGCGCGTAGCTGAGCAGGTGTTCGGTGGTGGCGCGCAGCAGCGCGTCGCGGTGGGTCTCCAGCAGCCAGCCTTGCAGACCGGCGAGGCCGTCGACCGTGGCGCCGTCGGGCAGCACCGAGCTGGCGTCGATCGCCGCGCCCTTGCGCTCGGGCTCGAAGCGGCCGACCGCGCTCAGCCTCTCGAACGGGATGCCGAACGGGTCGATGCCGGCGTGGCAGTCGCGGCACGACGCCTTGTCGCGATGCTGCTCGAGCTGCTGCTTCAACGTCAGCTTCGCCGCGTCCGGCGAGTGCTTGTCGAGCTCCGGCACGTTCGGCGGCGGCGGCGGCGGCGGGTCGTTGAGCAGCCGCGCGCGCAGCCAGACGGCGCGCTTGATCGGGTGCGGCTCGAGGCCGTCGGAGTGGCCGGCGAGCACCGCGCCGAGCGACATCAGGCCGCCGCGCCGGCTCGGGTCGTCGACCGGCACGGCGCGCATCGCGTCGCCGAGCACCTTGCCGCCGTCGGGCATCGTCACGCCGTAGAACTCGGCGAGGTTCTGGTTGAGCATCGCGAAGTCGGCGGCGACGAAGGTCTCGACCGGCAGGTCGTCGCGCAGCACCCGGCCGACGAACGCGAACGCCTCGCGGTCCATGTCGCGCTTGACGAAGCGCGTGTAGTCGCGGTGGCGGTCGACGTCGATCGAGACGTTCTGGTGGCGGTCCAGGCGCAGCCACTCCGTCGTGAAGCGGCGCACGAAGCGCTCGACGCGCGCGTCGTCGAGCAGCCGGTCGGTCTGCTCGAGCAGTCGGCTGCGCAGCGCCCCCGCGGCGGCGAGCTCGCGCAGCTCGTCGTCGGGCGGCCCGTTCCACAGGAAGTAGCTCAGGCGGTTGGCCAACGCCCAGTCGGGCAGCGGGCAGGACTCAGCGGTCGCGCTCTCCGCCTCGGGCTCCGGTTCGCACAGGAACAGGAATTCCGGCGAGCACAGCACGCCGACCAGCAGCTCGCGGACGGACTGCTCGAAGCTCGCGAAGTCCGGCCGCAGCTGCCGCCAGAAGGTCACGTAGCGCTCGACCTCGTCCGGGCTGACCGGCCGGCGGAACGCGCGCGGCAGGAAGCGCGCGAGCAGCCGGCGCACGCCGTCCGGGTCGTCGGTCGCGCGCGCCGCGCCGTCGCCGAACAACTGCACGTGCGACCGCGGCGGCCACTGCGGCAGGTAGGGCGCCTCGAACTCGATCGACTCGATCAGCAGCGGCGGGCCGGTCTCCTTCGGCGACTTGACGAGGTGGTCGTTCCACAAGCCGAGCAGCAGGAACCCCGACAGGATCTCGGTGTCGCCGGACTCGGGCTCCGGGATCGGCAGGTTCTCCAGGCGACCGTGGAAGGTGTATTCGGCGAACTCGGCCGGCGCCGAGCGCACCTCCTGCGGCGCGTCGAAGGTCAGGTAGTCCATGCCGTCGTCGGTGCGGGTGCCGACGTAGGCGCGCATCGACGGCACCAGCTGCGACAGCGCCGCGGAGTTCTCGCGGTGCTGGTCGTGCAGCCGCTTCACCAGCGGATGGTCGTCGTCGAGCGGCGTGATCACCACGGCCGAGAAGCCGACGAAGAACGGCCCGCCGAGCTCGAAGTGGTGGCGGCCCTTGCGCAGGCCCATGACGCCGAGCGGCGTGACCATGCGCGGCTGCAGCAGCTGCTCGGGCGTCGGCTCGAGCCGCTGGTCGAGGTGGTGGCCGGCGCAGCGCAGCCGCGCCGACGGCATGCCGTCCTTCGACTTCGGCCGGTGCACGAGATCGACCTGGTAGAAGCCGTCGCGCGGCAGGTCGACGCGCAGCCTGGCCTTGCAGTCCTTCGGCACCTCGATCGGCTGCAGCTGGCCGTCGACGACCTCGAGGTTCTGTCGCTGGTCGCTGTCCTCGGCGTCGAGGATCTGCGCGTCGCCGGCGACGAAGATCGTCTCCTCCCGGTCCGTCGCGTCGCCGAGCTGGATGCACGGCTTCGGCTCGTCCAGCTTCAGCAGCAGCTCCTGGCGCAGCGGCGGCACCTCGCCGCGGCTGGCGCGCACGCGCATCACGAAGTCGCCGCGCTCGGGCCAGCAGCGCTGCATCTCCAGCTTGAGGTTCGGCGACGGGCCCTGCCACGACGCCGGCGTGACCTCGCGGTGCGGCAACGCCGACAGCAGCACGATGCCGTCGTCGACGACCTGGAAGCGGTCCTGGCCGGAGCCGCGCAGGCCGACGGTGATGCGCCGCTGCAGCGCCTCGCGCGCCTTCTGCTCTCCGGGTGCGTCGTCGCCGAGCAGCTCGACGCGGAAGTCCCGGGTCGACAGCGGCACCGACTGGTAGCCGCCCGTCTCGGCCGCGACGTGGCCCTGGCCGACGCCGCTGCCGAAGGTGACGCGGTAGCGGGTGACGGCCGGCTTGTCGCCGACCGCGATCGCCTGCTCGAGCACCTGCCGCGCCAGCCGCTCGTAGGTCTCGAGGTGCAGCGGCGAGCTCTGCAGCACCTCGCCGTTGTTGGAGTAGCCGTTCTTCGCCTTGCCGTCTTCCGGCAGCGCCCGGGTGACGTCGATCGGCACGCCCAGCAGCTCCTGCACGGTGATCGAGTACTGCTCCCGCGTCAGGCGGCGCAGCACGGTCGAACGCTCGCCCTTCTGCCGGTCGGCAGCGGCGGCGAGGCCGGCGCGCAGCCAGCGGGTCACCGCGCGGCGCTCGTCGTCGCCCAGCTGCGGCTCGTCCTCGGGTGGCATCTCGCCGCTGTCGATCATGTCGAGCGCCGCGTGGAAGCCCTCGGCGTCGGCGCGGGTCGGCATCGCCGGGTCCAGCGTGTCGAGCCGCAGGTCGCCCTTCTGCTTCTTCTCGCCGTGGCAGCGGAAGCAGCGTTCGGCGAGCACCGGCTGCACCGCGGTGCTCCAGTCGATCGGTCGCTGCTCGACCGCCTGCTGGGCCGCCAGCGAGGGCACGACGAGGCCGAGGCAGAGCACGGCGCTGCCGACGCAACGGAGCTGGGCTGGGCTGGGCATGGGCGGAGCGGGGCGGCTCGGCGCGCCATTGTGCCAGCACGACCGCGAACGTCGAGAGGCCGGCGGGGTCGCTGAGCGATCAATCGTCGTCGGCGTCGGCGCCCGGCGTGATCGCCCATTCCGGATACGGCGCGTCGCCCTTCATCGCCCGCCACAGGATGCGATTGAGCACGTCCTCGGGCGCGCGGTCGACGTGCTCGAAGTCGAGCTTCGCCGAGGCGACCGCGTCGGCGCGAAGAGCCGGGTCGGCGATCGCCTTGGGGTCGGGGTTGAGTTCGTCGAGTGGCACGTTGCTCGGTAGCGCCGCGAACGGCCGCAGGTCGGGCTCGTCGATGAAGCACTCCCACATCGGCACCGCCGCGGCGTCGAACACGTTCATCGGCGGGATGCCGAGGATCTGCTCCATCGTGCGCAGCACGCTGGTGGTGCTGTAGCGGGCCGAGACGACCTCGCCGCGCCGCGCATAGGGGCTCGCCACGTAGCAGGTCGTGCGGTAGCCGCTGACGTGGTCCCAGCCCGCCTGCGGGTCGTCCTCGATGACGAACACCGCCGTGCTGGCCCAGAACCTCGACTTGCCGAGCGCCTCGACGATGCGGCCGACGGCGAGGTCGTTGTCGGCGACGCAGGCGCGCGGCGTCGGGCAGTTGCGGCTGGTGCCGCTGGTGTGGTCCTGCGGGAGGCAGATGAACGTCAGCTGCGGGAACACGCCGTCCTGTTCGCAGCGCGCGAGCCAGCGGATCACGCGGTCGGCGCGGAACTGGTCGGGCACGCTCATGTTCCAGCCGACGTAGCCGGTGTCGGTGTACGGCTCGAGCGGCGGCACCATCGCCTGCGACTCGAACACCACGTCGTCGCGCGAGCCCTGCCAGGCGTCGTAGCAGGCCGAGAAGCCCGGCGTGCCACGCGCGTTGGCGTCGCGCCAGCGCACCTTCGGGCCGCAGAACTCGCCGAAGTTGCGCAGCGTCACGCCGGCCCGGATGGCGTGGTCCCACAGGAAGCCGACCGGCGAGTACGACAGCGCGTCGTCCTCGTCCTCGCCCATGCCGTCGGGGTAGCTGCGCGGCCAGCCGGCGAAGCTGCGTTCGAGGTAGTCGGTGGCGAACGCCGCGGTGCTCCACTGGTGGCCGTCGGCGCTCAGGATGCCGGCGCAGTAGGTGTTGTCGAGCAGCACGAACTCGCGCGCCAACGCGTGCTGGTTGGGCGTGATCTGCTCGCCGAAGATGCACAGCGCCGGATCGCCGTTGCCCTCGGACATGTCGCCGAGCACCTGGTCGTAGGTGCGGTTCTCCTTGATCACGTAGACGACGTGCTCGATCAGGCTCGGCTCGCCGATGCGCTCCGGGATCGCGCGCGGCGGCTGACCGGAACGCGGCGGCAGCAGCGCCTGCGCGATCGTCTCGCAGCGGAGGTTGGTCTCGACCTGCAGCGACAGCGCGGCCAGCTCCTCGTCGTCGTCCGGCGGCGTCAGCAGCGACAGCGTGCCGTGGTACTGGTGGGTGTTGAACTCGCGCGGTCGACCGTCGCCGAAGCTCTCGGCGGCGCCGGGGCCGTAGCCGGCGTCGCTACCCTGCAAGCGGCCGAGCGCGAGGCCCTTCAGGTTGGCGACGGCGAGCTGGTCGCGGTCCTCGTCGTAGCTCAGCGCCGCCGGATACCAGCCGACCGGCAGCAGGCCGGTGACGCGACAGTCCTCCGGGTCGTCAGGCTCGAAGGCGATCACGGCGATCGCGTTCATCGTGCCGTTGGCGACGAACAGCCGTTCGCCATCGTCGTCGAAGCACAGCGCGTTGGGGCTCGCCGACAGCAGGTCCGACGGCCGCGCCTTGGTGCTGAGCGTCATGCGCAGTGCGCCGGTCTTGGCGTCGAGCACCGACACCGAGTCGCTGCCGGCGTTGGCGCAGACCACCCAGTGACCGTCGGGAGATGCCGCCAGGGCGGAGCTGTGCCGCTGCAGCTTCGTCTCGCGCGTCACGGCGAACGTGTCGAGCGCGATCACGCTGACCGAACCGTCGGCCGCGACGTGGGTGACCGGATCGACGCGCACCTCGGTGCCGCGGCCGGCCGGCCCGACGACGTCGCCCGCCTTCGGCCGCGCGCCGCCCCAGTTGCTGACGAACAGCTTGCCGCCGACCAGCAGCACGTCGTACGGCGCGACGCCGACGTCGACGCTGCGCAGCACGGCGCCGGTCGCGGTGTCGATCTCGTGCACGCGGTTCGACAGGTTGGCGCAGACGTAGAGCTTCGAGCCATCTGCTGACAGGCACAGCCCGCTCGGGATCTCCTCGGCGCGGCGCGGCGCGTCGGCGTTGGGCAGGCGGATGGTGTGCGACGCATGCACGACGCCGTCGTCGTCGACCGCGAACACCTTGATCGAGCCCTTGACGTTGCTGGCGTAGATGCGGCGGCCGTCGGGCGAGGTGATCAGGCCGGTGTAGCTGAGCAGCGCCTTGGTGTCCGGCTCGAGGTCCTTGCCGCCGAAGTCGTCGACCGGCGCCTGCTGGCGCTCGCTCGGAAAGCGCACCCGCTGCACGACCGCGCCGATCTGGGGCGCACCGATCTCCGGGTTGCCGCCGCCGGCGGCGACGACCACCATTTCGCTCGACTTGCCGGAGACGTAGACGAAGCGCCGGTCGGCCGATCGTGCGATCGCGCCCGGGCGTTGGCCCGGCAGTTCGACCTGCACGCCGAGCGGGGTGAGTTCTTGCTGGACCGGCGTCGTCAGCGAGCCGTCGGCGTTGCGACCGACCAGGCCGCGCGGCGCCGGCGTGCGTTCGGGGCTGCTGTTGCAGGCGGCGAGCGAACAGGCGAGCAGCAGCCAGGGCGTGCGGCTGCGGGCGGGGGTGGGACGCATCCGCGCATCTTCTGCGCGAGGTGACGCCCGGTCCACGATGGAGCTACGGCGACCGAGGACTTGGAGCCTTCACTTCGGCGCCGCGCGCGTCTTCAACCACATGTGCATCGGCCCGTCGTTGCGCGCGAACAGCACCATCGTCTTCGCCGCGCGGCGCAGCATGACGACGCCCTTGTGGTCACCGCCGGCGCAGATGCCGTGTTCGGCGGTCGGCACGACTTCGAGCCCATCGCCGCCGCGGCGCAGCACCAGCCCGGTGCCGCCGTCGGCGTGGCCGGTCTCGGGTTCGGGCGCGAAGCTGTTCTCGGCGCAGACCAGCAGGTCGTCGACGACGACCATCGCGAAGATCGGCGCCAGCTGCGCGCGGCGCGGCAGCGGTTCGACGGTGAAGTGGCCCTCGCCGTCGTTGCGCAACCAGCAGCTGCGCAGCTCGAACGCCTGCAGCTGGCCGTTCTGCTGCAGTTGCTCGGCGGGGTAGATGTCGGTCAGCACCGAACGCGCGAACTGCTGGTAGGTGGGGAAACGCTCGGCGAGCACCGGCATCGCCTGGCTCGAGCAACTGCGGCCGCGCACCGGCAACAGCCGTTCGTCTTCGTACTTGGCCTCGACCAGATCGCGCCGGCCGTCGCCGTCGAAGTCGCCGAAGTAGAGCCGCGCCGGGTGCTCGGGTGACGCCTTGTACTTGGTGTTGAGGCCCTGGTTGCCGGCGACGTAGTCGAGGTCGCCGTCGCCGTCGACGTCCCACGCGACCAGCGCGTTCCACCAGCCGCTCGAGGCGGCGAGGCCGGCCTGCGCGGTCGCGTCGACGAACGTGTGGTCTGCCTGTTGGCGCAGCAGCCGCAGCGGCTGCCAGTGCGCGGCGAGCAGCAGGTCGAGGCGGCCGTCGCCGTCGGCGTCGGTCCACAGCGCGTCGGTGACCATGCCGGCGTTCGCCAGCATCGGCGCGAGCTGCTGCGTTGCGTCGACGAAGCGCCCGCCGTCGTTGCGGTAGAGGCGGCTCGACGGCGCGTCGGGCCAGGCGCCCGGCACCAGCCGGCCGGCGACGAACAGGTCCGGGTCGCCGTCGCCGTCGAAGTCGGCGGCGACGGCGTGGCCCGACGACTCGCGCAGCTCCGGCAGCGCCGCCTCGTCGCGCGCGAACACGCCTTCGTCGTTGCGGTAGACGCGGTCCTGCAGCAGCGGGTCGCCGGCCGGGACCTCGGCGCCGCCGCTGGTGACGATCAGGTCGAGGTCGCCGTCGCCGTCGTAGTCGCAGAAGCACGCGCCCACGTCCTCGTGCTGCCCGTCCTGCAGCCACTCGCCCCGCCGTTCGCGGAAGCCGTCGGCGACCCGCCGGAACATGGCGCCGGGCTGACCGCGCGCGCCGCCGACGAACACCTCGGGGCCGTCCGCGGCGTCGCCCACGGCCAGCGCCGGGCCGAGCCGCGACACCGCCGCCGGCAGCAGCGGCTGCGCCTCGTATTCGTCGAACTCGTTCTCGCGGTGGGTGAACGGCGGCGCCTTGTCGGCGACGAACCACGTCGGCTGGGCGGCGTCTGCGGTCTGCGCGGCGCGCGGCGGCGCGCCGTCGGGCTCGGTGACCACGTAGCGCTGATCGGTGGCGAGGTCGTCGAACTGCTGCACTGTGCCGGACGGCCACTGCACCGAGAGCGCGACCGCTGTGGCCTGACCGACGCCGAAGTGCAGCTCGGGCGGCTGGCCCGACAGGTAGCCGCGCGCCAGCGTCAGCTCGCGCACCAGGCGCTGGCCGTCCGGCAGCGTCGCGGTGACGCGCGCGCCGGTGCCGAAGCGTTCGCTGCGCTGGCCCCTCAGGCGCACGACGATCGCCTTGCCGTCGGTGGTGCGGTTCTCGTAGAGGCTCGCCGGCTCGTTGAAGTTGTTGACCAGCACGTCGAGGTCGCCGTCCTGGTCGAAGTCGGCGAGCGCGGCGCCGTGCGACACCGACTCGAGGTCGAGGCCCCAGTCGTCGGCCTTCACGAACTGCAGGTCGCCGGCGTTGCGGAACGCGAGGTTCTTCTCCGGCACCTTGCGCACGTTCTGGATCAGCTCGATCGCCGCCTGCTCGCGCCCCTCCTTCCACAGCGCCGCGACCCGCAGCTCCAGGTCGGGGTCCATGTCGAAGCGGGCGATGCCGTTGGTGACGAACAGGTCGATGCGCCCGTCCTGGTCGAGGTCGCCGAACAGCACCGACCACGTCCAGTCGGTGCTGGTCACGCCGGCGAGCCGCGCCGCCTCCTGGAAGCGTGCTGCGCCGGTGTTGAGCAGCAGCGCGTTGCGCATCATCTGCGGCGGGTCCCAGTGCATCAGCACCGGCCGCTCCTCGGTCATGTCGCCCATCAGGACCTTGGCCTTCTCGTGGGTCGTCATCGACATGTCCGCGACCAGCAGGTCGAAGCGGCCGTCGCCGTCGACGTCGGCGAAGTCGGCGCCCATGCCGTAGTAGGCGGTGTGCGGCACCACGTCGCGGGTCACGTCGCGGAAGGTGCCGTCGTGCTGGTTGTGGTAGAGCACGTCGGGCGACTCGAGGTCGTTGGCGACGTAGAGGTCCTGGTAGCCGTCGCCGTCGTAGTCCCACCAGGTCGCCGACAGGCCCATCGAGTGGTCGGCGATGCCCGCGCTCGCGGTGACGTCGACGAACCTCCCGCCGACGTTGCGCAGCAGGCGATCGGGCTGGCCTGCGGCGCCGTAACGCCGGCCGCGGAAGACCAGGAAGTGCTCGCGCAGGCGTTGCGGCAGGTCGCCGTCGCCGCGCAGCTCGCCGCGCATCGCCGCCGCATCGACGCCGCGCTGGTCCTCGAGGCTCGGCACCATCTCGGTGACCTTGCGGCGCGTGTCGGCCGGCGGGCGGAAGCCGCGCAGGACCTCGGGCGTGCGCGCCCAGCCGGCGTGCAGCGCCCGGTTGGTCAGCAGGTAGAGGTCGAGCCTGCCGTCGCGGTCGTAGTCGGCGAACGCCGCCATCGTCGACGCCGCGCAGATGTCGAGGCCGAACTTCGCCGCGTTCTCGACGAAGGTGCCGTCGCCGCGGTTCTCGTAGAGGCGGTTCGGCGCCTCCATGTTGCAGACGTAGAGGTCGAGGTCGCCGTCGCCGTCGACGTCGGCGAAGCACGCGCCGGTGCCCCAGGCCTCGCCGCCGTCGACGCCGCCTGCCTTCGCGGTGACGTCCTCGAACACCAGCGGGGATGTCTGCCGGAACAGCTTGTTGGGGCCGTCCTGCGAGACGAGGTAGCAGTCGAGCCAGCCGTCGCCGTCGTAGTCGCCGACCGCGAGGCCGGCGCCGTTGGTCAGGTAGGTGTAGCGGTTCTCGTTGCGCAGCTCGTTCTGGAAGTCGAGGTGCGAGTCGGCGATCGGCACGCGGCGGAAGCGCGGCGCGCCGGGGTCGGCGCCGCGGCCGGCGAGCAGTGGTTCGGCGGCGATGCCGCCGCTGTCGCCGCGGTCGATGCCGTCGGCGGCCGAGGCGCCACCGTCGTGCGCCGCGCCGGCCGAGGCAGGCTCGGCGGGTCGATCTGCGTCGCCCTTCGCCTTCGGGGAGGAGTCACCACAGGCGCCCAGCAGCGCGGCGGCGATCATCAGCCAGGATGTGCGCACGGAGGCATGATGCCGGTGCCCCGAGGATCTCGCTACCGTCGCCGGTTGCGATCGCCCCGTTGCGATCGCGTCGCGTCGGATGTGGGGGCCCTGGCGCGCGTCGCTGCGCCCGCGGGACGTCGCGTGCTTCGGCTCGACCCGGCGGACGATCCCGGCGCCTTCGTCGCCGACAGCGCGCGGTCGACGACCATGCAGTGAGGCGCGGCCGGTCCGCGGGGCCTTCGCTGTTGCACTGGCGCGCCGATTGGGACATGACTGTGCGCGCCGATGCGACGCTTCACCCTCAGCCGGGCGACGATCTACCTGTTGGCGATCGTCGTCGGCGCCGTCGCCGGGCTCGGCGCGCTCGCGTTCGAGTACATGAGCGGCTTCGTCGTGCACTTCGCGCTGGTCGGGGCCGCCGGCTACGAACCGGAGGGGCCGCGCGGCGAGGTCAAGCTGTTCGGCGGCGACGAAGAAGCGGCGGCGCAGCGCGGCATCGTCTGGTGGTGGCTGCTGGTGCTGCCGGCGCTCGGCTGCATGGTCAGCTCGCTGCTGTGCCAGCGCTTCGCGCCGGAGGCCAAGGGCCACGGCACCGACGCCGCGATCGAGGCCTACCACCAGAAGGGCGGTCGCATCCGCGGTCGGGTGCCGCCGCTGAAGGCGATCTGCAGCGCGATCACCCTCGGCTGCGGCGGCAGCGGCGGCCGCGAAGGGCCGATCGCGCAGATCGGCGCCGGCTTCGGCTCGTTCCTCGGTCAGCGCCTCGGTCTCGGCGAACGGCAGATCCGCACGCTGCTCGCCGCCGGCATGGCCAGCGGCGTCGGTGCGATCTTCCGCGCGCCGTTCGCCGGCGCGCTGTTCGCGGCCGAGATCCTGTATCGCGACGCGGAGCTGGAGAGCGAGGCGGTGATCCCGGCGTTCCTCGCCTCGACGGTGGCCTACTGCGTGTTCTGCGGTTCGCTGGCGCTGACCGGCTCGCCGGACGCCTTCAACACGCTGTTCCTGCTGCAGGACGGGTTCCGCTTCGAGCACGTCGTCGAGATGGTGCCGTACACGCTGCTGGCGGTGGGGTTGGTGCCGGCGATCTGGTTCTACACGCGCACCTTCTACGGTTTGGAACGGTGGTTCACGCGGCTGCCCGGCCCGCGCCCGGTGGTGGCGGCGTTCGGCGGGCTGCTGACCGGCGTGATGGCCCTCGGCGCCTGGTGGCTGAGCCGCGACGAGCGCGCCCTGGCCGTGCTGAGCAGCGGCTACGGCGTGCTGCAACAGACCCTCGACGGCAAGGTAGTCGGCATGGCCGGAGCGGGGCTGCTGCTGCTGGTCGCGCTGGGCAAGATCGTCGCGACGTCGTGCACGATCGGCGCCGGCGGTTCGGCCGGCGTGTTCGGTCCGAGCATGGTGATCGGCGGCGGCGTCGGCGGCGCGGTGGGGCTCCTTTGCAGCCAGTTGGGCTGGGTCGACAACCCCGCCAGCTTGTGCATCGTCGGCATGTGCGGCTTCTTCGCCGGCGCGGCCAAGACGCCGATCTCGACCATCGTCATGGTCACGGAGATGACCGGCTCCTACCAGCTGCTGCTGCCGGCGGTATGGGTGTGCGGCATCACCTTCCTGCTCAGCCGGCGCTCGGCGCTCTACCAGAAGCAGGTGCTCAACCGCGCGTTCTCGCCGGCGCACAAGGGCGAGTACGTCGAGGCGCTGCTCGAGCGCATGAAGGTCGCCGACGTCTTCGAGCCCAAGGAGATCGAGAAGGTGACCGCGTCGACCCCGCTGCGCGACATCGTGCAGATGATCGCCCACAGCCGTCAGGACTACTTCCCGGTGACCGACGACGACGGGCGCTTCGTCGGCATGTTGTCGGTGCACGACGTGCGGCAGTTCACGTTCGACGAGAGCGTCTACCGGCTGGCGATCGCCGCCGACATCATGTCCAGCCCGCCGGTGGTGGTGCGGCCCGGCGACGACCTGCACAAGGCGCTCGAGACCTTCGACTCGATCTGGATCGACGAGCTGCCGGTGGTCGACGCCGACGACCCGGACAAGGTGCTCGGCCAGCTGCGCCGCCGCGCCATCAACCGCGCCTACACGAAGAAGCTGAAGGAGCTGCGCGCGCTGCAGGAGCGGCAGGGCGAGTGAGGGATTCGCTGTAACCGCTGCGTCGTCCGGGCCACTGTTCCCGGTGGCAGGCACCAGTTGTCATCGGGTGTGCGGCGAGAAATGTTTGGACTTTGTTCGGGTCGCCGCTAAGGTGCCCGCCATGCACCCGAGGGTGCCCACGCAACCGAGCGATCCCCGGGAGGGACCATGATCAAGTCGAAGGCAGCAGACGGCAAGGGCGACATCTCGAAGAAGGACGCGACGAAGGAGGCGCTGTCGGACGCGCTGGCCTCGATCCACAAGAGCTATGGCGAGGGGTCGATCATGCGGCTCGGCGAGAAGCGCCTGGCTCCGATCGACGGCATCTCGACCGGCTCGCTCGGGCTCGACCTGGCGGTCGGCGGCCGCGGCTTCCCGCGCGGTCGCGTCATCGAGGTCTACGGCCCGGAATCGTCGGGCAAGACGACGCTGACCCTGCACGTCGTCGCCAACGCCCAGCGCGCCGGCGGTGTCTGCGCCTTCATCGACGCGGAGCACGCGCTCGACCCCCAGTACGCGCGCAAGCTGGGCGTCGACCTCGACTCCCTGCTGATCTCGCAGCCCGATCACGGCGAGCAGGCGCTCGACATCTGCGAGACGTTGGCCAAGTCGGGCGCGATCGATCTGATCGTCATCGACTCGGTCGCGGCGCTGGTGCCGAAGGCCGAGATCGAGGGCGAGATGGGCGACAGCTTCGTCGGCCTGCAGGCGCGGTTGATGAGCCAGGCGCTTCGCAAGTTGACCGCCGTCACGGCCAAGACCAACACGACGCTGATCTTCATCAACCAGATCCGCGAGAAGATCGGCGTGATGTTCGGCAGCCCCGAGACGACGACCGGCGGCCGCGCGCTGAAGTTCTACTCGTCCGTGCGCATCGACATCCGCCGCATCGGCCAGATCAAGGACGGCGAGACGCCGATCGGCGCGCGAACCAAGGCGACCGTGGTCAAGAACAAGATCGCGCCGCCGTTCCGCAAGACGGAGTTCGACATCCTGTTCAACGAGGGCATCAACCGGCTCGGGGAGCTGCTCGATCTCGGTGTCGAGCAGGGCATCATCCGACGCTCGGGTACCTGGATGAGCTACGGCGAGATGCGCCTCGGCCAAGGGCGGGAGAAGGCCCGGGACTTCCTCAAGGAGAACCCGGAACTGGCCGTCGAGATCGAGGAGAAGCTGCTCGACAAGATGCTGCCAGAGCGCAAGGCGCTCGAGGACCAGACCGGGGCGGCGAAGGGTGAGCAGAAGGCCGACCAGAAGGTCGACGGTCGAGGCGAGCGTGCGGCAGCGCGCTCGCAGGCCGGCGCCGCCAACTGATCGGCGAGCGACGGCTGCGTGGATCCACGCCGATCCACGCCGATCCCCGTCGGCAAATCGGGTATGCCGATCGGGTCGGTCGCAGCGTCGTGCGCGGTTGGCGTTGGATCGCGGCGTCGTTCCATGGTGGCTTTCGTGCCCGTGGCGATTTGGTGCTGGGCGGCGGAGCGGCTACAACCTTCGCCCCGCCAACGAGCCACTCCGCCGAACATGAAGCCGCTGACCGCCGCCGAGATCCGCAAGCGCTACCTGGAGTTCTTCACCAGCCAGGGCCACACGGTGATGAACTCCGACTCGCTCGTGCCCGCCAACGATCCGACCCTGCTGTTCACCGGGGCGGGCATGAACCAGTTCAAGGACATGTTCCTCGGCAAGGGCACGTTGCCGACGAAGCGCGTGACCACGGCGCAGAAGTGTCTTCGCGTGCCGGACCTCGACAACGTGGGGCTGACGCCGCGGCATCACACGTTCTTCGAGATGCTCGGCAACTTCTCGTTCGGCGACTACTTCAAGCAGGAGTGCATCACCTGGGTCTGGTCGTTCTTCAAGGACGTCTGCGGCATCCCGGGGGAGCAGATGGTCGTCACCGTCTACCAGGACGACGACGAGGCGTTCGACATCTGGACCAACAAGATCGGTCTGCCGGCCGACCGCGTGTTCCGGTTCGGTGAGAAGGAGAACTTCTGGCCGGCCGAAGCGCCCAGCAAGGGGCCGAACGGGCCGTGCGGGCCGTGCTCCGAGATCTACTTCGACAACGAGCCGGGTCAGCCGATGCCGTCGCGGGAGGGCCTGCGCGACCTGCCGTCGCCGCGGTTCCTCGAGATCGGCAACTGTGTGTTCACGCAGTTCGACCGCCAGTCGGACGGGTCGTTGCCGCTGCTGCCGCAGAAGAACATCGACGTCGGCCTCGGCCTCGAGCGCATCACCGCGGTGCTGCAGGGCGCGGCCAACAACTTCGAGACCGATCTCTTCCGTCCATACCTCGACCACCTCGCCAAGGTCACCGGCGTCGCCTACGGCCAGGACGCGCGGCGCGACATCCGCATGCGACGCATCGCCGACCACGCTCGCGCCGTGACGTTCTGCATCGCCGACGGCGCGCTGCCGAGCAACGAGGGCCGCGGCTACGTGGTGCGAAAGATCCTGCGACGCGCGGCGCGCGACGGCTACGAGCTGGGTCTCGAGAAGCCGTTCCTGTTCGAGATGGTGGACCTCGTCGGCAAGCTGATGGGGGAGCAGTACCCCGAGGTGCGCGACAACGCCGCGCAGTGCCGCGCGGTGATCCGCGGTGAGGAGGAGAACTTCCTCACCGTCTACCGCCAGGGCACGGCGCGGCTCGACGAGTTCCTCGCCAAGGCGCTGGCCAGCCAGTCGCGCGGCGCGGTGATCCCGGGCAGCGGCGAGTTCGCCTTCCAGCTGCACGACACGTACGGCTTCCCGATCGACATCACGCAGAAGGTCATCGAGGAGCGCGGCTTCGGCCTCGACGAGGCCGGCTTCGAGGCGGCGATGGAGGCGCAGCGCGAGCGCGCGCGCCGCAGCATGGCGACGGCCGACGCGGTCTTCACCGCCAGCGTCGCCGTCAAGCTGCGCGACGCCGGGCAGAAGCCGACCCGCTTCGTCGGCTACGAGGAGCTCGTCGCCGAGGCGCCGGTGTGCGGACTGGTCGGCGAAGGCGACGTGTTGTTGCCGCGCGCCGAGCAGGGCCAGCAGGTCCTGGTGGTGGGTGAGGCGACGCCGTTCTACGCCCAGGGCGGCGGCCAGATCGGCGACCGCGGCACGATCGAGACCGCGACCGGTCTCGCCAACGTGCGCGCGACGACGGCGCTCGACGGCTTCCACCTGCACCAGGCGGAGGTCGTTCGCGGGCACCTGGAGGTGGGCCAGGCGGCTCGATTCGTGGTCGACGAGGCGGCGCGGCGCGCCACCGAGCGCAACCACACCGCGACGCATCTGCTGCACGCGGCGCTGAAGAAGGTGCTCGGCGGCCACGTCAGCCAGGCCGGCTCGGAGGTCGCGCCGGAGCGACTGCGGTTCGACTACACCCAGCCGGAGAAGCCGACCGCCGAGCAGCTTCGCGAGGTCGAGGACCTGGTCAACGACGAGGTGCTGCGGGCGACGGCGGTGGCCGCGCGCGTGCAGCAGTTGGACGAGGCGAAGAAGGACGGCTTCGTCGCGCTGTTCGGCGAGAAGTACGGCGACCGGGTGCGCACCCTGCAGGTCGGCGAGTTCTCCAAGGAGCTGTGCGGCGGCACCCACGTCGCCAACACCGGCAACATCGGTCTGTTCCGGCTGGTCAGCGAGACCGCCGTCGCGGCCGGCACCCGCCGCATCGAGGCGGTCACCGGCAGGGTCGCGATCGCGCTCGCGCGCGAGGAGCAGCAGAGCGTCCAGGCGGTCTCGGCGCAGCTGAAGGTGCCGACGACCGGTGTGCCCGAGCGTGTCCGCGAGCTCGCCGAGGAGCTGAAGAAGACCAGGAAGCAGCTCGAGAAGGCGCTCGCGCCGGACCTCGACCAGCTGCTCGTGGAGCTGCGCGCCGCCGCGGCGGCCCACGACGGCGTGCACACCGTGGTCTACCAGCGGCCCGGTCTGCAGACCAAGGATGCGCAGGACCTGCTGGCTCGCGCCCAGCAGGCCCTGCAGCCGTTCGCCGGCGTGGTGCTGAGCCCCGGTGACGATGCCGTGGTGGTGGCTGTCGCCGTCAGCAAGGACCTGACCCCGAAGGTCAAGGCCGGAGACCTGGTCAAGCACCTCGCCGGCCTGCTCGGCGGCGGAGGTGGCGGTCGGCCGGAAGCGGCGCAGGGTCGCGGCAAGGACGCCGGCAAGCTCGGCGAGGCTGCTGAGGCCGCGTCGGCCAGCCTCGTCGCCGCCGGCCTGCGGCGCTGAAGGCCTCCGCGTGATGCCCCCGGCCCGGCCGCCGGCAGCCCCGCCCTCGCAGCCGCGCCTGGGTTCCGGCGCGATCCTCCTGCCACTGCAGGGGCTGGATGCGGCCGACAAGCGCGCGGTCGCGGGGGGGGCCGCTGCGCCGTTGACTTCCGCCGCGCGGTTCGTAACCTGCTTCCCCTCCCATACGGGCCAGCGGCGGCGCGACGGTTCGCGCCCTCCGGCGAGGCCCTCCGAGGGCATCACGCATGGCAAATCCGAAGCGCAGAACGAGCCGCGCCCGCAAGGGCAACCGCCGCAGCCAGCAGACGCTGGCCCGCACCCAACTCGTGCGTTGCACGCACTGTGGCTCCATGATCCGTCCGCACACGATCTGCAAGGCCTGCGGCCACTACCGCGGTCGACAGATCATGGTCGTCGACGGCGCCGTCGCCTGATCACGCGTCCTGATCCCGGTCGGCGGCGCGACGCGGCGCCCGCGGCCCTGGTCGTCGTGCCGTCCCCGGCCGTGACGACCGGTCCGTAGCGCGAGGCGCGCAGCCGGTGACGTGCGGCTCGAAGTTGTGACGTGCACAGTTTCTCCGGCTTCTCGGCCGGCTACGCTCCCGTCCCCGTTCCAGCAAGCTATGGAGCCGATGCTCCGAGGTCTGACTTCGTGATGACCAAGATCGTCCTCGACGCCGTTGGCGGTGACCACGCGCCCGACGAGGCCATCGCCGGTGTGGCCCGTGCGCTGCAGCACGGCCACGTCGAGGCGCACCAAATCCTGCTCACCGGTCCCGAGGCCCAGGTGCGCTCGGCGCTCGAACAGAAGTTCGCCGCGCTCGGCCAGTCCACCGATGGCATCGAGATCGTCGACGCGCCGGACGTGCTCACCTGCGAGGACTCGCCGACCGACGCGATGCGCAAGAAGCCACGCAACAGCATCGCGATCGGCATCAAGCTGGTGAAGGAGGGGCGCGCCGGGGCCTTCGTCAGCGCCGGCTCCACCGGGACCGTCGTCGCCGCGGCGACGCTCGGCTTGCGCTGCCTCGAGGGCATCCGCCGCCCGGGCATCGGCGCGATCATCCACGGCGAGAAGAACCCGTTCCTGGTGCTCGACGTCGGCGCCAACCCGCAGCCGAAGGCGCACCACCTCGCGCAGTATGCGCTGATGGGCTCTGCCTACTACAGCGGCACGTTCGGCATCGACGAGCCGAAGGTCGGCATCCTCAACATCGGCAGCGAAGACCAGAAGGGCAACCCGCTGGTCCGCGAGGCGCGGGCGATGATGAAGCAGCTGCCGATCCAGTTCCACGGCAACGTCGAGGGCGTCGAGGTCTTCTCCGGGGACTGCCACGTGGTCGTCACCGACGGCTTCAGCGGCAACGTGCTGCTCAAGGTCAGCGAGGGCGTCGCGGAGTACCTGCTGCGCACGACGTTCGGCGTCATGCAGAAGGTCGGCGCCGACCCGAAGCTGATCAAGCAGGTGCACGACGCGGTGATGCCGCGCGTGGACTTCAGCGAATACGGCGGCGCGTTGCTGCTCGGCGTCGAGGGCATCGTGACGATCTGCCACGGCCGGTCGCAGGCGCCGGCGTTCGCCAACGCGCTGCGCTTCGCCAACCGGGCGCTCGACGCCAAGGTCAACGAGCACATCGTGCAGGCCGCACGCGGCATGACGTTGCCGCCCCCGGCCGATGGCCAAGGCGATTCGGCGGCGGGCGCGCCGCGTGAGCAGCCGAACGCGTGAACGGGCCCGCATGCAGGGCCGCAACGGAGGTAGCCGGTCGTTCGCGCCTTGCGACGTCCGGTGGCGGGTGCGGTGCCCGTCGACTCGCAACGACTCGAAGCAGCGTCCTGTCCGGGGCGCGGAGGTGAGCGGATGACAGAACTCGTTCCGGTGGGTGTGGCTGGCCTCGGGCGCTGCGTGCCCGACAAGGTGCTCACCAACTTCGACCTGGAGAAGATGGTCGACACGTCCGACGAGTGGATCGTGCAGCGCACGGGCATCCGCGAGCGGCGCATCGCCGGCGAGGGGACCGTGACCAGCACGCTGGCCATCCAGGCCGCGCGCCAGGCACTCGAGCACGCCGGCGTCGATCCGCTCGACCTCGACCTGGTGGTATGCGCGACCGTCACCGGCGACCAGCCGTTCCCGGCGACCGCCTGCCGCATCGGCTTCGACCTCGGCGCCAAGAACGCCGGCGGTTTCGACGTCGCCGCGGCCTGCAGCGGCTTCGTGATCGCGTCGCAGGTCGGGGCCAACATGGTGCGTTCAGGCCAGTTCCGCCGCGTGCTGGTGGTGGGGGCCGAGATCCTCAGCCGGATCCTCGACTACACCGACCGCAACACCTGCGTGCTGTTCGGCGACGGCGCCGGCGCCGCGCTGTACACGTCGCTCGCCGATGCCAAGGGCCAGGGTGAGTTCCTGGGCGGATCGATGTCGATGGAAGGCGGCGCCGAGGACGTGCTGGCCAACCCTGGCGGCGGCAGCCGGTTCCCGGCATCGCTGGAGACCATCGAGAAGCGCCTGCACTTCATGAAGATGGGCGGCACCAAGGTGTTCCGCTTCGCGGTGCGTGTCTTCGCCGACCTGGTGCGCCGCGTCGTCGAGCAGTACGGGCGGGAGCAGATCGGCGTCATCATTCCGCACCAGGTGAACCAGCGCATCATCGAGGCGGCGATGGAGCAGGTCGGCTTGCCGATGGACCTGGTGTTCAGCAACATCGACCGCTACGGCAACACGTCGGCGGCGTCGGTGCCGATCGCGTTGCGCGAGGCCTACGACGCCGGCCGGCTCCAGAAGGGCAAGCTGGTCGTGATGCCCGCGTTCGGCGCCGGCATGGCCTGGGGCCACCTGCTGCTGCGCTGGTGACGCCCCCGGCGGCAACTGACGCTTGACCTCGGCGCCTCCGCTCTCGAATCTCTTCGCCCCCATGAACCTCACTGGCAAGGTCGCCCTCGTCACCGGCGCGTCCCGCGGCATCGGCCGCGCCGTCGCCGTCGAACTCGCCCGGCTCGGGGCGACGGTGTTCTGCACGTCCACGCGCGAAGGCGGCTGCGACGCGACGCTCACGGCGATCGGCGAGGCGACCAACGGCGAAGCGACCTCGCGCAGTCACGCCCTGGTCTGCGACGTCGCCGATCAGGCTTCGGTCGACGCGATGGCGAAGGCCGTGACGGCGACCGGCGGGGGGCTGGACATCCTCGTCAACAACGCCGGCATCACCAAGGACGGGCTGTTCCTGCGCATGTCGACCGAGGACTTCGACCAGGTGGTCGGCACCAACCTGCGCGGCGCGTTCCTGGTCTGCCGCGCCTTCGCCCGACCGCTCGCCAAGTCCAAGGCCGGTCGTATCGTCAACATTGGCAGTGTCGTAGGCTTGACCGGCAACGCCGGGCAGGCAAACTACGCCGCCAGCAAGGCCGGCCTGATCGGGCTCACCAAGTCGTTGGCCCAGGAGCTGGCCGGGCGCGGAGTGACCGCCAACGTGGTGGCCCCTGGATTCATCGAGACCGACATGACCGCCGGCCTTTCCGAGGACGTCAAGAGCGCGATGCTGAAGCAGATCCCGCTCGCTCGCTTCGGCAGCGCCGGGGACATCGCGAAGACCGTGGGCTTCCTGTGCAGCGACGCCGCTGGCTACCTCACCGGGCAGACGCTCGTTGTGGACGGCGGCATGACCATGTAGCTACTCTTCCCGGATCGACTCCCCTGATTCCGGATCGTCCCGGGGCCGGGCGCCGCAGTGGCGGCGCGCGGTCGCGGGAAAGAAAGCTCCGGCCAAACCGTTTCGACGTCCCGCAAGCACCGATCCCCAGCGCGGGCCCTCTCTCCATCCCAATCCTCCGGCCGACTGCCCTCCAGCCGGCCACCGCATTCTCCCAACAGTCCGAACGAGGCAAGCAAAGTGTCGAAGACCGACAACATCGAAGAGCGCGTCCACAACATCGTCTGCGAGCAGCTTGGCACGACCCGTGACAAGATCAGCGCCGAGACGTCGTTCATCAACGACCTGGGTGCCGACTCGCTCGACACCGTCGAGCTGGTGATGGAGTTCGAGGACGAGTTCGAGATCAACATCCCGGACGAGGACGCCGAGAAGATCCAGACCGTCGGCGACGCGGTGAAGTACATCAGCGGCAAGCTGAGCTGATCCGGACCGTCCGTCCGCCCAGTAGCCGGTCCGGCCAGTCGCCGGCCCGGTTTCGTCTGTCCGGCCGGGCGGGCGCGACCCGAGTAGCGGCCTTCGCCATGCGACGGCTCGCATCGTTGGCGCGTCGCCCGTCCCGTGCGGCCTCCCGAGAGAAGAACGATGAGTAGACGTCGTGTCGTGATCACCGGGGTCGGGGCGGTGTCGTCCCTCGGCCTCGACCTTCCGACGACCTGGAGCAACCTCCTGGCCGGCAAGTCGGGCGCGGGTGCGATCACCCGCTTCGACACTGCCAAGCACACCTGCAAGTTCGCTTGCGACGTGTGGGACTGGCAGACGGAGCGCTTCTTCGAGAAGAAGGAATCGAAGAAGCTCGAGAAGTTCACCATGTACTACCTGGTCGCCGCCGACGAGGCGTGGAAGGCGGCCGGGTTGGACATGGACAAGGAGGACCGCACGCTGGCGGGCTGCATCACCGGCACCGGCATCGGTGGCATCGACGAGATCGAGGCGAGCAAGGTCACGCAGCTCGAGCGCGGTGCCGACCGCGTCAGCCCGTTCTTCATCCCGAAGATCATGGCCAACGCGATGGCCGGTCAGGCGGCGATCCGCTTCGGCCTGATGGGCACCTGCTACGTGACGTCGTCGGCGTGCGCCAGCTCCAGCCACGCGATCGGCATGGCCTACCGCACCATCCAGTGGGGCGAGGCTGACATCATGCTGACCGGCGGGTCCGAGGCGGCGACCACCGAGCTCGGCCTCGGCGGCTTCTGCGCGCTCAAGGCCGTCTCGACGCGCAACGACGCGCCGCAGAAGGCGTCGCGGCCGTTCGACAAGGACCGCGACGGCTTCGTCATGGGCGAAGGCGCGGCGGCGCTGGTGCTCGAAGAGTACGAGCACGCCAAGAAGCGCGGCGCCAACATCCTCTGCGAGCTCAAGGGCTACGGTTCGACCGACGACGCCTTCCACATCACCGCGCCCAACGAGGACGCCGACGGCCCGACGCGCGCGATGCGCCAGGCGCTGAAGGACGGCGGGCTGTCGCCGGAGCTGGTGCAGTACGTCAACGCCCACGGCACCTCGACCTACCTCAACGACAAGATCGAGACCGCCGCGATCAAGCGCGTGTTCGGCGATCACGCCTACAAGCTGGCGGTTTCGTCGACCAAGTCGATGGTCGGGCACCTGCTCGGCGCCTCCGGCGCGATGGAGCTGGTGGTCTGCGCACAGTCCATCGGCACCGGCATGGTGCACCCGACGATCAACTACGAGACGCCGGATCCCGACTGCGACCTCGACTACGTGCCCAACGTCGCCCGGGAGCTGCGCGTCGATCACGCCATCAGCAACTCGCTGGGCTTCGGCGGTCACAACACCAGCCTGCTGCTCGGCCGCGTCTAGGCGGCGGCGGCTCGCTCGAAGTACCCCGCCGCGCGTCGGGCCTCGGGGCCCGGCGCAAGCTCTCGCTGCTGCCGGGGATGGGTGCGGGGAATGGGCAGACGCGCCCATTGCTTCGCGGCTCCGCAACGGCTACGCCTGCATCCAGACAGAACCGAATCCAGACCGAGGTAGAAACGTGAAGAAGCAACTCAAGGACGCGCTGCACCGCTTCAAGATCGAAGCATTCAAGATCACGCACCACAGCGCCGAGGAGCAGCAGGAAGTCGCCCGCGAGATCCTCGACCACACCTCGGAGGCGCTGGACAACGCCTATCACTTCCACTTCGACCCGAACAAGGAACCGAGCCCGCACCGCATCGAGACCTTCCAGATGATCAAGTCGGTGGTGCTCGAGACGCTGTTGCCGCCGGTGGTCGAGAAGCTGATGCGCCGCATCACCGTGCTCGAGCACGCCAACACGAGCATGATCAAGCTGCTCGACGAGCTGATGGAAGCGCTGTCGGAGGAGTGAGCGCGAGGGCCTGACATGCGCACCGTACTGGCTGGCGATCTCGGCGGCACCAAGTGCCGCTTCGCCCTCGTCAGCGAGGACTACGGCGTGCATTGCGTGCAGCGGGTGGCGACCGTGCGCGAGCAGAAGCCGTTCCTCGCGGCGATGGACGAGGCGATCGAGCAGGTGCTCGCCGAGCGGGCGACGATCGCCGGCCTCGAGGCGCCGCTGGCGATGGGGTTCGGCACCGCGGGCGTGATCCCGCCGGGTGGCGGCGCCATCACCTACGCGCCCAACCTGCCGCTCGACGGGTTCCCGCTGACCGACCACGTGCAGCAGCGCTTCGGCATGCCGGTGAGCCTGCTCAACGACGGCCGGGCCAGCGCCTGGGGCGAGTTCCTGCGCGGCCACGCCGCGCACCAGGACCCGCTGCTGTGCCTGTTCTTCGGCACCGGCGTCGGCATCGGCCTGATCGTCGACGGCAAGCCGTACGGCGGCGGCAACAACGCGGCTGGCGAGATCGGCCATACGGTGTTCCGGCCGGGCGGGCGCCGGTGTCCGTGCGGGCGCGTCGGTCACTTCGAGTCCTACTGCGGGGGGCGGGCGATCACCGAGCGCGCGCTCGAGGAGCTCGGGGCGCCGCCGGACGGGCACGGCACGCGCGGGCAGTGGACCGTCGGCGACGTCGTCGCCGCGGCCGAGGCGGACGGCCCGCTGGCCGACGGGGCCAGGTTGATCCTCGCCGAAGCGGAGGAGGCGGCCTGCACGATGGTCGCCAATTGCTGCGTGCTGCTCAACCCGCGCGCGGTGGTGCTCGGTGGCGGCATGCTCAGCGGCTGGCCGCAGCTCCGCGAGCGCATCGTGCAGCACGTCGAGCGCACCACTTCGGAAGCGATCCGCAAGGACCTGCAGTTCGTGCCGAGTCTGGGCGGTTCCGACGCGATCCTGTGGGGCGCCGCGGCTTCGACCGGCGCGTTGTGGGCCTGACCGGTCACGGCGCGAGCGCGACAGAACCGCGAGATCGCAGGCAGCGTCGGAGCCGTCGCCGCGGCACAATGCACGCGCCGCGCGGGTCCGGTCAGACCGTCGCGTCGGCGCTCCCGGCGGTCCTCGGTGGGGTCAGGCAATGCACGTAGCGGTCCTTCTCGGCGGTTGTTCGCTCGAACACGACGTCTCGTTGGCCTCGGCCGAGCAGGTGCTCGCCAACCTCGATCGGCGTCGATGGCAGGTGACGCCGGTCTGGCTCGACCGCGACGGCGGTTGGTGGCCGCGGCGCGCGCCGCTCGGCGCCGGTGAGGCGTTCGTCACCGACGGGCCCGGCATCGATCGCGCGTCGGCGCACGGCCCGCTGCGTCCTGGTGCGGCGCTCGACTGGCTGCTCGACCACGCTGGCGTCGACGTCGTGTTCCCCGTGCTGCACGGCGCGTTCGGCGAGGACGGCACCGTGCAGGGCCTGTTCGAGCTCTACGGCGTGCCGTTCGTCGGCAGCGGCTGCGCGGCGTCGGCGGTGGCGATGGACAAGCTGCGCACGCGCCAGGTGCTCGCCGCGACGGGCGTGCCGCTGGCGCAGGCGTATCTGCCGGAGGCATCGATCGCAGCGATCGATCCGGACGCCGAGTTCGTGCTCATGCGCGACGCCGTCGGCACGCCCGCGTTCGTCAAGGGCGACCTCTCCGGCAGCACGTTCGGCGTGCACCGGGTGACCTGTGCCCAGGATCTTCGCGACTTCCGCGACCGCTACGCCGGCCGCTTCCGCCGCTGGTTCGCCGAGCGCGGCGCGGTCGGCGAGGAGATCACGGTGCCGGTGCTCGGCAACAGCGGCGGCGCGCTGCAGCCGCTGCCGCCGGTCGGCATCTACCCGGTGCACGACTCCTGGTTCACGACCGATGCGAAGTATCGGCCGGGCGCCTGCGAAGAGATCGTGCCGCCGCGCGGGCTGTCGCCGGTCGCGATCCGCGAGGTGCAGGACCTGGCGCGGCGCTGCCACGAAGCCCTGGTCTGCGACGGCATGTCCCGCACCGACATGATCGTCACCGACACCGGACCCGTCGTGCTCGAGGTCAACACCATCCCCGGGCTGACCCGGCAGAGCCTGTTGCCGCGCGCGGCGGCGGCCGCGGGCTTGCCGTTCCCGGCATTGATGGACCGGCTGCTCGACCTGGCGCTGGAACGGCACCGCGCGCGCGCCGTCGGCGCTGTCCGCGCGACGCCCTCGACGTGCACGTCCGCGAACCTGTCACCGGGGAACGAGTCGTCGTCGGTGCCCGAACGGACGGCGGAGGCCTAGTCGCCAGTGATCCCGCCGATCGCGTCGTTGCTGCAGCAGGAAGCCGGCACGGCAGCCGCCGCGTCGCCGGACGGCTTCTGGGCGTTCGTCTGGTCCCTGGCGCAGCAGCCCGGCGTCATCGAGACCACGGTCGCCGGCGTAATCGTCGCCGCGTTCTTCTTCCTGTGGTGGCGCGTATCGGCGCTGCGGCAGAACGCGCGGGCCCGGGAAGCCCTGGCCGACTACCTGCTCGGCGTCGAACAGGCGATGCACGGCGATCTCGACGGCGCGCGCGAGCGCCTGCAGCGGGTGCTCGAACAGGACCCCGAGAACCACTTCGCCCGGCTGATGCTCGGCCGGGTGCTGGTGCAGCTCGATCAGGCCGAGCAGGCGCACCAGCAGCACCTCTACCTGCAGCGGGCGTTCGGCGTCGACAGCGTCGAGAACGACCTGCTGCTGGCGCAGAGCCTCTGCGCCGCCGGGCTGCCCGCCGAGGCGGCCGATCTGGCCGAGCGCACGCTGCAGCGCGCGCCCGGGCAGGCGGCCGGCTGGGAGTTCGCCTACCGGGCGCACCTGCAGAACGGCGATCACGAGGCCGCCGCGCGGGCCGGCCGCAAGCTGCTGGCGTTGTTGCGCGACCGCGGCGAGCAGCAGCGGCTGCGTGAGGACCTGGCGCGCACCGTGGCGCAGGCCGGCACGCTGCGCTGGTTGTCCGGCGCCGGCGACGAGGCGAAGGCGCTGGCGCGCGAGGCGCGCGGTCTCGGGCCGAAGGCCGGCGGGCTGCTGCTGCTCGAGGCCCGGCTCGAGGCCGCGCAGCGCGGCGTCGACGACACCGCTCGTCAGCTCGCCGCGCCGCCGGCGTCCGCAGGCGCCGGTCAGCTGGTGCCGGTCGCGGCAGGGCCGCGGTCCCTGCTCGCTGGCGTCAGCGGCGCCACCCTGCCGATGGCGACGTTCGCGGGACTCTGCGAGGAGGCGCGCTGGGCGTGTCGCGCGTGTGGGGCGCCGCTCGAGCGCGAGCTCGGCCGTTGCCCGCGCTGCGGCCGCCGTGAGCCGGCGCAGCTGCTGGAGCCGCGGCTGGTCGAAGGGGTCGAGTCGCCGACGGAGCTGATGGACCGCATCGAGGTCAACGAAGCGCACGTGCACCGCCTCGTCGCGGGGCTCGAGTCCGGCGACACCCGCGCTCGCCGCGAGCTGCTGCAGCTCGGCGATCGCGCGGTGCAGGAGCTGGTGCGCGCCGCCTGGCGGGGCGCCGAGCCCGCCCGCGAGGCCGCCGAGCAGGTGCTGCGCGCGATGGGGCCGCACATCGCGAAGGCGCTCTTCGCCGCCGCGGACGAGCTGTCGCAGGCTCGGCTGCTGGCGGTCGGCGAAGGTCCGTCCGCGGTGGTCGGGCGCATCGTGCAGGGCTTCGACAAGACGGCGTTGCCGCACATGGAGCCGCTGTTCGCGTCGGCGCGCAGCGATCATCGGCGCGTGCTGATCGACTTCTTCCTCGGTCTCGGCGACGTCGCGGCGTTCCAGCGGGTGCTCGAGCGCTTCCCGCCGATGGAGATCCTGCACCGCATGAACCAGGCTCCCGCGGCGGTGCTGCGACGGTTTCTGCAGGCGGTGCCGCGCGGCCACTTCCTCGCCGAGTCGCTGCTGCTGGAGAAGACCTTCTATCGCGACGAGGACCTGCTGGCGGCGGTGCCCGACGCGAGCGACCCAGAGGTGCTGGTCGGCGTGATGCGGCGCCGCGGGCCGTCGCGGGCGCTGACCACCGCGTTGATCGCCGGCATCGCCGACGAACCGCGCGCGGCGGTGTCGATGCACGTGCTGGAGGAGTTCGGCGCCGAAGTGCTCGAGCACGTGCTGGCGGCGTTCGCCGAGCCGGACTGTGGCGACGACGCACGGCGGCGATTGTCACGCGTGCTGGCCCGCGGCGGCGCCGCGGCGGCCGAACACATCGCCGACGCCTTCGGCCCGGAGCCGAGCGCGGCCGACGACCGGCTGCGCAACCTGCTGGTGGTGATCGGCGACGACGCGGTCGACGTGATGGTCGCTGCCTACGAGAAGTCCGGGTGGCTCGAGATCGTCTCGGCCGGCCTGTTGCGTCGGCACAACAACCGCCGCGTTCAGCTGGCGATGGCGCTCGGCGAACTTGGCACCAAGGCGGCCACGAAGGCCCTGAAGGCGCTGCACAAGCGCGAGAAGGACGACAACCTGCGGCTGTCGCTGCAGCGCGCGATGCACCGCGCCGGGGCTGGCGACGGCGCGCCGGAGGGCCGCGATGGGTAAGGTCGGCGACCTGCTGCGCCGCGGCATGGGCAAGGCGATCGGCGCGCCGCTGAAGGCGATCCTGCCGAAGAACCCGTGGCTGCGCTTCGCCATCTACGCGCTGCCGTTCGTGCTGCTGCTGGCGCTGTTCAGCCCCGTGTTGGACCTGGTGCTCAAGCTGCTCGAGCTCGGACTGCGCGTGATCGAGCCGCTGCTGCAGACGATGGTCGGGCGCATCGTGCTGGTGCTGCTGGTGTTCGCGTCGGGCGGCCTGGTGATGTTCTGGCTGCTGAAGAGCCGCGTGCGCGACTGGCGCGGCGAGGCGGCGCTCGGTCGTCACCTGCAGGCGATCGCCGCGCTGCTCGGTCACGACCGCAAGAAGAGCCGCGACATGTTCCGCAAGGTGGCGCGCTACCGCGGGCCGACCCCCGACCGCTACGCGCACCTCGTGGCAGACGCCGACCTGAAGCTGGCGCGCATGGGTCTCGCCGACGGCAAGGTCGACGAGGCGCTCGGCTGGCTGGCGCGGATCTCCGAGCCGGGGCTGCCGAAGGAGCTGCTGCGCTCGTCGCTGCAGCTGCGGCTCGAGGCGCTGTCGCGGCAGGGCGAGGTGCTGCCGGCGACGTTGCGGCGCGAAGCCGAAGCGGCGGTCGAGCGGTTCCCCAAGGACGTGCGCACGTTGGCGCTGCTGCGCGACCAGGCGCTCGGCGAGCAGCGCGCGGACGACGCGCTCGAGTGGCAGGCGCGCATCG
Source organism: Planctomycetota bacterium (assembly GCA_020638735.1). Classification (GTDB taxonomy): domain Bacteria; phylum Planctomycetota; class UBA1135; order UBA1135; family UBA2386. The sequence continues at coordinate 408,144 of JACKHZ010000011.1, forward strand.
CCGAGCACGCGACGCCGCAGCGCCGCGTCGAGGAGCGGCAGCGCTACGTCGACATGCTGCTCGACGCCGGTGCGCGCGCGCTGCGCGCAGATGACCTCGACCAGGCGAAGAGGCACGGCAAGCGGCTCGACAAGGTCGACCCCGACGGCCCGTCCGGCAAGTTGCTGCTCGGCGACGTGCACCGCGCGGCGGGGGAGCTGCTGAAGGCGGTCAAGGTCTACGGCGCGACGCGTTCGCCGACCGGACTCGACCGCATCGCCGAACTGCTCAGCGAGCACCCGGGCGCCGTCGAGCCGCGCGAGCTGCTGGCTTGCTGCCCGATGCAGGGCACGTTGCTGCTGGTCGCGCGCGAGCTGGCCAGGAAGGGTGACCTGGTGAAGGCCGAACGCGCCGCGCGCGTCGCCGCCGAAGCGCTCGGCCCGACGCCGACCGTCTGCGCGGTGCTTGCCGAGGTGCTCGACCTGCTCGGTCAGCAGCAGAAGGCGCAGCTGCTGCGCGAACAGACGGTGGCGCGGTTGCTCGGCGCACCTGCCGCAAAGTGACCGGGCGCGAGCAGCCTGGCGGCCAACAGCGGATGGTCTGTTGTCACCAGGATTGGTGCCGGAGGCGGGACTGCCGCCTTCTTGGTCTCTCGCGTTGCCGCCGAGCAGCCCGGCGGCCAACAGCGGATGGTCTGTTGTCACCAGGATTGGTGCCGGAGGCGGGATTGCCGCCTTCTTGGTCTCTCGCGTTGCCGCCGAGCAGCCTGGCGGCCAACAGCGGATGGTCGTAACCGTCGCGTGAAGCACATCTGGTCGCGGCAGCCGCGCTCGGCATCGTGCCGGCATGCAACGACGCAAGGAGATGACCGCGCTGCTGGCGCGGCGTGAGCGCGAGGGCCTGAGCCTGCGCGAGTTGTCCGAAGAGACCGGGATCCCGTTCGGCACGCTGTCCTGGTGGTGCTGGCGCCTGCGGCAGGATTCTGCTGGTCGGCAACCTGCAGATGCGTTCGTCGAGGTGGAATTGCCGCCAGCGGTCCGCGGTGAAGTCGTCGTGCGTGTTGCCGACATCGAGATCGCGGCTCCTGCCGGGGCGGACATCGACTGGCTCCGCGATCTGATCAACGCGCTGCGGCCATGCTGAGCCTGCCGTCGAGCATTCGCATTTTCGTTGCTCGCGACGCAGTCGACTTCCGCAAGGCGCACGACGGTCTACTCGCCGTGATCCGCGACGCGTTCGGCGACGACCCGTTCGACGGCAGCCTGTTCGTGTTCCTCAATCGCGGTCGCGACCGGGTGAAGCTGCTGCAGTGGGATCGCGACGGCTTCTGGCTGCACTACAAGCGGCTCGAGCAGGGCACGTTCAAGCTCGACGTCAAGACCGACGAATCGCGTTGCGAGATCAGTCGCGCGCAGCTGTCGATGCTGATCGAGGGAATCGATCTACAGAAGCGAAAGATCCGCCAGCCTCTGTCGTTGCCTGCGCGTCGTGGCGATCGTGACGGACGTGGCAACTGAGGATGTGGATCCGAGCGAGCTCGAAGTCCTTCGCGGCCAGGTCGCCGCGCTGCAGCAGCAACTGGCTGCTCGTGACGAGCTGATCCGCAAGCTCGAGCACAACGTCGAGGTGTTTCGACGCATCGCGTTCGGCGGCGGCTCGGAGAAGCGCGGCAATCGCAAGCTGCCCGACGGCGAAGTCCCGACCAAGCAACTGCACCTGTGGCTCGTCGATCTCGTCGCGGAGGCGGAGCGCACCGCCGAGAAGACAGGCACCCACGGCTCGATCACGGTTACTCCTCCGAATCCAGGGCGCACGCCCAGCAAGCGCCGCCAGAAGTTGCCGTCGCACCTGCCCAGGGTGCGCACGACCTACGAGCTGCCGGCCGACCGCCTCGCCTGCGAGTGCGGCTGCCAGATGGAGGAGATCAACGAGGACGTCAGCAGCGAGCTGATCCGGATCGAGCTGACGCTGGTGCACGAGATCGCCCGGAAGAAGTACGGCTGCAAGAAGTGCGGCGGTGCCGCGCGCACCGCGCCCGGTCCGGATCGCGTGATCGAGAAGGGCCTGCTGAGTCCGAGCTTCCTCGCCCACGTCATCAGCGAGCGGTTCGGCATGCACATGCCCTACCACCGAATGGAGCAGAAGTACGCCGGCGAAGGCTTGGACCTGTCGCGCAGCGTGCTGCAGCGCTCGACGGCCAAGTGCGCGGAGCTGCTCGAGCCGATCTACAACCAGCTCAACCGCGAGATCCTCGCCCAGCGCGTCATTCACACCGACGACACGCCGGTGACGATCGCGTGCGACGAGAAGGGGCGGCCGGCCAAGGGCCGCGTCTGGGTCTACGCCGATCACGATCACCGCATCTGGTACGACTTCACGTCGAGCCGCCGCCAAGACGGACCCGAGCGAGTGCTCGGCGACTTCAAGGGCTTCCTGCAGGCGGACGCCTACAAGGGCTATGACCAGTTCTTCGTTCCCGAGGGAGCGACCGAGGTCGCGTGCTGGGCGCACGCGAGGCGCAAGTTCGTCGACGCGGAGTCCAAGGATCCGAAGCTCGTCGCGCAGGCGCTCGATCGCATCGGTGCGCTCTACGCCGTGGAGCGAGCGGTCAAGGACGCTGCCGCGGCCGAGAAGCGCGAGCCCACGCCGGAGGAGTTCCTCGCTGCGCGACAGCAGCACAGCAAGCCCCAACTCGAGGCCATCCGCGCTTGGCTGGAGTGGGCTGAGACACAGGTGCTGCCCAAGAGTCCGGTCGCCGAGGCGATCCGCTATGCGCTCAACCAGTGGAAGGCGCTGACGGTGTTCGTCGACGACGGCGAACTGCACATCGACAACAATCTCGCTGAGCGATCGCTGCGACCGTTCGCCGTCGGCAGGAAGAACTGGCTGTTCTTCCAGACCGAGGGCGGCGGCAAGACCGCCGCGATCCTCGCCAGCCTGCTACAGACCGCGCGTGCGATCGGGATCAACCCGCAGGACTACTTCCGCGACGTGCTCCTGCGCATCGGCAGCGAGTCCGATGTCGCCAAGTTGACGCCGCACGGCTGGAAGCAGCACTTCGCGCAGGACGTCGCCGACCACCACGAGGACATCCTCTGTCGGCTGCGCGACCACTTCGCCAAGGCGCAGTAGCGCCCGCGGGCAGCAAGCCGTGGGGGCTGCCGGAGCTATGCCGGCGACCTGTGCTTCACGCGACGGTTACGATGGTCTGTTGTCACCAGGATTGGTGCCGGAGGCGGGACTGCCGCCTTCTTGGCCTCTCGCGTTGCCGCCGAGCAGCCTGGCGGCCAACAGCGGATGGTCTGTTGTCACCAGGATTGGTGCCGGAGGCGGGACTTGAACCCGCATGAGTTGCCTCGCAGGTTTTTGAAACCTGTGCGTCTGCCGATTCCGCCACTCCGGCGTGCGGGCGGGGCACAGTAGGCACGGGTCGAGCACAGGTCAACAACGCCGCACTGTGACCACCGCCGGCGTTCAGGACCTCGGGCTAGGATGCCCGACACGGGCCGGCGCGGTGGAATGACCCACGCCTGCAGTCAGCTTTCCTCGTGTGTGGCGACCCCGGCGGCCGATGGTCTCGCGCCGACCTGTTCTCACGACCAAGAAGGATCCCGATGAAGAAGTCCGTCCTCGTGCTCGCCGCCGCGGCGTTGATGAGCGTCCTGTCGTCCTGTGGTACGGTCAACGGCGTGCGTTGGGCATACGGCCACGACTCGATCTACGCCAAGCAAGAGGTCGTCGCCGAGAAGGGCGTCGCGCGCGCGATCTTCGGCGTGCCGGTGATCGTCGGCGGGGCGACGTTCGACGTGCTCACCTGGCCCGTGCAGCTGCTGTTCGGTGTGTGGCCGATGTGGGGCCGTTCGTCGCCGATCCTGCGGCCCGACGGCAACTGACCGCCGCCGCCAGCTGCGTCAGGCGCGCGCGAGCCGATACAGCCCGTCGCCGGCGGGCCTCAGGATGCCGACGTGACCCGCGGCCTCGAGCAGCAGCTCCGCCTCGGCCAGGTCGCAGCCGAGCCGGCCCGTCAGCGCAAAGCGCAGGGACTCGGCGGTGACGGTGACGTCGCGGCCGCCGAGCGCGTCGAACAGGCTCGGGAACAGCTGCGGCGCGGCACCCGCATCGACGGCGCCGGCCGCTGCCGACAGCGACGCGTCGCTCGGCGCGTCGGCGCCGCAGCACGGCTGCACGTTGGTGCCGCAGCTCGCGCACTGGCCGTGGCCGTGCACGTGCACGACGCCGCGCAACGAACCGCACCACGGGCAGGGGGTGCTGGGGGCGGCGCTCATCTCCGGTATGGGGCCCTCAGGACATCGTGACGACCAGGTCTTCGTCGATCTCGCTCTGCAGCAGGTTCTGGATCGCCATCAGCGTGCCGCTGGTCGAGCTCGGGCAGCTGCCGCAGGCGCCCTGGTAGCGGATGAACAGCGTCTTGCCCTCGAGGCCCATGACCTGCAGCCCGCCGCCGTCGCCGGCCAGCGCCGGCCGGACGCGGTCGTCCAGCAGCGCGTTGATGCGGCCGAGCATCTCCGGGTCACCGCCCTTCGGCAGCTGCTCCAGCGGGTCGTAGTCGGCGGCGTCGCGGTCGACGGTCGGTGCCGCTTCGACCTCGGGTTCGTGCGCCTCGAGCAGGCGCGTCACCTGCTCTGCGACCGCGCGCCAGTCCGCCTCCGCGGTCATGCTGACGGTGCAGAAGTTGTCGCAGAAGAACAGCGTCTCGATGCCCGGGATCGCGAACAGGCTCTGCGCCAGCACGTCGTCCTGCGCCTGTTCGGGGCGCGCATAGGCGCGCGTCATGCCCGGCTTCGCCAGCGGCGCGTCGGTCAGGAACTTGAAGGCGTTGGGGTTGGGGGTCGGTTGGATGCTGGAGACCTTCATGGGGCGTGCGAGGATAGCAGGACCGCGGCGGGGAAACCCCGCCGCCGACCGCCCCTGTGCGACACGTCGGGCGCCGCGGCAACCCCCGGCTCGGCCCGGTCCGCCGGTCGGATCAGCGAAGCAGGTCGGCCGCCGCCCCGGTCGGGCCGGTCGTCAGGCGCGCCGGCTTCCACAGCCCGCCGGCGCCGGCGTGGTCGACGACCCGCAACACCAGCGTGTGCCGGCCGGGCGTCAGGCGTTGGCCGAGCGGCTGCACCTGTTGCTCGAGCCAGACCGTGGTACCCGTCGCCGGGTCGCCGAACTGTCCGAGGCGCGCGCCGTCGAGCCAGACGGTGAAGCTGTCGTCGACGCCGTCGAACACGGCCCGGGCGTCCAGCCCGGCCCAGTCATCGGGCACGTCCACGTCGATGCGGTACCAGGCGATGCCGGTGTAGTGCTGCACGTCCTCACCCTGGTTCTCCCAGTGCGAGCCGGCCTTCATGTCGCGCCACGGCGCGGCCGACACGTCGGTCGTGGGCGCGAACCAGCGGCCGGCGAGGCCGCGGTCGTCCGGGTCGGTGCGGAACCGCCACGTCTCGAGGTCGAGCATGCGCTCGCGCAGCTTGTCGCGCAGGGCCGCGATCGTCGCGGCGGACAGCGAGCGCTTCGGCGCCGGTCCCTCGGCGAGATGGGCGCGCAGCTGCTCGAGCACGTAGCGACCGCCGCCGTGCGGGGCGTCGTGGCGCATCGCCGTGACCAGCAGGCGTCCTTCGCCGACGTTGGTGTCGAACGCGTGCAGCCAGAAGCGAACGTCGTCGATGTCGTGGGTCTCCCAGAAGCCGAGGATCGGGTCGACCTGGTCCATCCAGCCGCCCCAGGGCATCACCTTGCCCGACTCGAGGTCGAACGCGGCGAGGTCGAGCAGCATCTGCGCCGGGACGCGCTGATGCGCCGGGTGCGACGGCGCGAACGGCGCGCCCTTCAAGAACCAGATGCCGTCGGCGCGCGCGGCGCCTTCGCCGTCGCCGGCGTGCAACAGCACCCGCGCGCCGGCGAGCAGCTGCTCGAGCAGCTCGCCGGTCAGCGCCTCGGCCTCGATCACGGAGTCTGCCGGCACGGTCGATGGGGTGCCGAGCAGCCATAGCGGCCAGGAGTTGGCGGCTGTGACGCTGCCGGTCAGCTTCGCTTCGAGGTCGAGGCGCGTCGCCTGCGTCGGCCACGCATCGAGGAAGTAGTCGAACGGCTCGCTGACCTGGCCCGGCGCCAGCGCTACGTCGTAGCTGGTCTCGGCGCCGACGAGGTCGGCGCGCAGCGTCAACGTGCCCTTCAGCGCGGAGAAGCCGCGGTGCGCGATACGGACCTGCACCGTCTGCCCGGGCGCCAGCGCCCGGCGATCGAACGGCAGGTCGAGGCACAGCATCGTGTCGCCGTGCCATGCCCAGTCTTCCGCCGCCCACTTCGGCCGATCGAGGTCATCGTAGAGGCCCATGCGGCACTTCGGGATGTCGCGCGCGACCGAGACCACATAGCCCGCGTCCGGGATCGTCAGGCGCAGCTGCTCGATCTGGAACTTGCGGCTCTGCAGGCCGAAGGCCAGCGCGGTCGGCTGCAGCGCGGCGAGCGTCGCGGCGCCGAACTCGCGCCGCAGCCATGTCTCGGCGCGCAGTTGCGCGTCCCAACACGCGGGGCGGTACCAGGTCGGCGCCTCGCCGTGCGCCTCGCGCCACGCAGCGACGTCGACCCAGGTGTCCGCGGCGAGGCACTCGCCGAGCAGCAGCGGCTTCTCGCCCTTCTCGCGGATGTGCTGGCGGAACTGCTGCAGGCGACCGGGCAGCCACGAGTTGTTGCCGTACGGGTGCTCGTCCCAGAAGTCGGTGATGCGCTGCCAGCCGATCCACGAGCTGTCGTCGACCACCAGCGTGTTGGGTACCGCGTCCTTGCAGGCCTGGTAGAGCGCCTTGACGACCTCGAGGTCGGCCGAGTGCCCGGTCTCGCAGGTGATGCTGCGGAACGCGACCGCGGCGTGGTCGCGGTCGTGGCGGAAGAACTCACGGTACTCGGTCAGCAGCTCCTGCTGGTGCGCCCGATCCATCTGCGGGTGCCACGTCGGATACTCCTGCCACACCAGCATGCCGAGCTCGTCGCACAGCTCGTAGACGCAGCGCGGCGGCACCCACAGGCAGCACTTCAGGCAGTTGAAGCCGAGGCTCTGGAAGTAGCGGAGCTGGCGACGCCAGTGCTCGGGGTCGCTCGGCGGGCACAGGCTCGGCGGCGAGTAGCCCCAGTGCAGCACCCCGCGCAGCGACAACGGCTGGCCGTTCCACGACACCGTCGTGCCCCGCGCGTCGAGCGCGCGGAAGCCGACCTTGCGAGTCACCTGGTCGAGGACCAGGCGGTCGCGCAGCAGCCGGACCTCGACGTCGTACAGTTGCGGTGCCCCTGGCTCCCACGGCAGGCACTGGCGAAGCGCGGCGGTGCCGTCGAACGGGGCGTCGTCCTTGAGAACCTTGGTGACGCGCCGCAGCACGCTGTGCTCGTCGCGCAGCGTGACCTCGACGGTCGCGCCCTGCGCGTCGCGCACGCCGACGTGCCACTCGAACCGGGCCGGCGGCGCGCTATCCGCCGCCGGGTTCCAGCGCCCGAACAACGACAGGTCGAGGCGGTCGAGCGTCGGCCCGTCGTCGGCGCAGAGCGTCACTCCCTGCCAGATGCCGCCGAAGTGCGGCTGCACGATCGGCAGGAAACCCTGGGTGTTGTGGCCGACGCGTTCGTCGACGACGACCTCCAGCACGTTGGGCCCGTCGCGGTGCCATGCCGTGCTCGCCTCGACGCGGAACGGCGTCCAGCCGCCGAGGTGCTCGCCGAGCCGTTGGCCGTTGAGCAGCACGGTGGCATGGGTGGCGACGGCGGCGAACTCGAACGCGAGGCGGGTCGTCGCCCCGGGCGTCTCCGGCAACGTCAGGCGGTAGCGCGCGACGCCGTCGAAGGCGGCCCCGAGCGCGGTCTCGAACGCGGCCGGCACCTGCACGTCGCGCCAGGCGTCGGGTGCGTTCTCCGGCCGGATCTGCCAGGTGCCGTCGAGCGGGATGCGGGTCTGCGCCCCGATCGTGCCGGTGAGGGAGAGCAGCGCCGCGATGGCGAACGGTGCGATGGTGCGGAGCATCACGCCACCCCGTAGACGTCGAAGAGCTTGCGCTCCAGGTAGGCGAGGAACGGTTCGCTCGACAGCGCGGCGCCGGTGGCGCGCTGGCACAGCTCGGCCGGCAGGTAGCGGCGGCCGTGTCGATGCACGTTCTCACGCAGCCACTCGCGCAGCGGCGCGAACTCGCCCTTCGCCAGCAGCGGCGCGAGCCCGCCGAGCGCCTGGTCGGCAGCCGCCGCGAACTGCGCCGCGTAGAGGTTGCCGAGCGTGTAGGTCGGGAAGTAGCCGAACAGGCCGCAGGACCAGTGCACGTCCTGCAGGCAGCCGCGGCGGTCGTCGGGCACTTCGACGCCGAGGTGGTCGCGATAGAGCGCGTTCCACCGCTGCGGCAGCTCGGCCACGGGCAGGTCGCCGCCGATCAGCCCCTGCTCGAGCTCGAAGCGCACCATCACGTGCAGGTCGTAGGTCGCCTCGTCGGCCTCGACGCGGATCAGGCTCGGCGCGACGAGGTTGCTCAGCGCGTGCACCGACTGCGCCGACTGGCCGTCGCATGCGGCGCCCAGGTGGCGCTGCGCGACCGGCCAGCACCACTGCCAGAACGCCGCGCTGCGGCCGACGTGGTTCTCCCACAGGCGCGACTGCGACTCGTGGATGCCGAGCGACACCGCCTCGCCGAGCGGGCTGCCGAACGGCTCGCGCGGCAGGCCCTGTTCGTAGAGGCCGTGGCCGCCCTCGTGCATCGTCGAGCCGAGCGCGTCGAGCACGTTGTCGTCGTGGAAGCGCGTGGTCAGCCGCACGTCGCCGGCGATCGACGTGCAGAACGGATGCGCGCTGGTGTCGAGGCGGCCGCGGTCGAAGTCGAAGCCCATCGCCGCGACCACCTCGCGCACGAAGCCGCGCTGACGCTCTGCGTCGATGCGCGTCCGCTGGAAGGTGTCGTCGGGGCGCTCGCCGTCGGCGAGGCGTTCGCGCAGCGCGACGAGCCGCGTGCGCAGCGGCCCGAACAGCCGGCGCAGGTCGGCGGCGCGCATGCCCGGCTCGTAGAGGTCGGCGAGCGCGTCCCAACGGGTCGCGCCGGCGATGGCGAGGCAGTCGGCCTTCTGCTGCTGCAGCGCGACCATGCGTTCGAGCCACGGCCGGAAGCCGGCGAAGTCGCTGCGCTGTCGCGCCTCGGCCCACGCCTGCTGCGCCTGGCTCTCGGTCCGCGCCAGCTCGGTCACCAGCGACGCCGGCAGCCTGGTCGCCCGGTCGAAGTCGCGTTGCAGCTCGCGCAGCACGGCGGCGCGCTCGCCGTCCGGATCGCCGTCGCGGGCGACGTCGTCGCGCGACTTCGCCAGCAGCTCGGCGAGCCGCGGCGCGGTGGCGCGCTCGTGCACCAGCGACGCCAACAGCGCCAGCTGCTCGGCGCGGCGTTCGCCGGCGCCCTTGGGCATCAGCGTCTCCTGGTCCCAAGCGAGCAGCGCCGAGGTGCCGGACAGCAGCGAGATCTCGCGGCATTGCGCGAGCAGTTGCGAGTAGGCGTCGGGAGCCGACTGGGTGGTCGCCATCGGCGTGACCTTACCCACCGGACCACCGTCGGCGCGACGGTGCGGTGCGCGTCAGCGCGCGACCGTGTGCTCGCCGCCGCTGTCGTTCGCCAGGCGCTCGAGGAAGTCGCTCTTCTCGCCGATCGCGATGGTGTGGATGCGCACGCCACGGCCGAGGTTCCAGCGCTGCACCTCGTCCGCGAGTCGTCCCGGCGCGACGATCGCGCCGGTGCTGGGGCGGCCGTCGGTCAGCAGGAAGATCGTGTCGACGTCGGGGTCGGCGAACGCCACCCGCAGCGCGTCGTGCACGTTGGTCGGGCCGCGGGCCGACAGCTGTTGGACGAACGCGTCGGCCTGCTTGCGCTTGCCCTTGTCCAGCGACGTCAGCGTCGGGAACAGGGGCTTGCCGTCGAACGCGAACGCGATCACGTTCAGCTTGCACTTCGCCGGCAGCGCGTCGAACACGCGGCCGAGCTGTCGCCGGGCTTCGTCGAGGCGGGTCGCGTCGCCGGTGCCGAACGGCGTCGTCATGCTGCCCGAGACGTCGACGACGAAGGCGACGCGATCGGAGGTGACCGGGATGTCCCAGTAGGCGGCGGTGCCGGCGGCGTCGCCGCGCGGCCGGCCCTTGCCGTCCGCCGGCCGCGGCGACGCGATCGGCTGGAACGCCGCGCCCTCCTTCTGCCACCAGCTGCGCCACTCGGCCACCGTCGCGAAGCGCAGGCCGGTCAGCGACGCGAGCCCGTCGACGAGGTCCTGGCGCAGCCGCGCCTGCTCCTTGTCCAGGCGTTCGAACAGCAGCGGCGGGGCCTTCGCGCTGCGCCCGCGCACCAGCAGCTCGATCGCCGCCGCGCGCACGGGCCAGTCGCGGCTGGTCAGGTTGGCGCCGGCGACATCGACGGCATCGGCCGCTCCGGAGCTGCCGGCGAGCGCGCGCAGCGCCGCTGTGCGCACCGCCGGGCGCTTGTGGCCAGCCAGCTGCCGCAGCTGCTCCAGCCAGGCCGGCTGGTCGTGACGCAACGAGTCGAGCGCGCCGAGCGCGGCGGCGGCGCCGTCGCCGTTCGCCTTGTCGAGCAGTTGCTGCAGGGCCAGTTCGGCGGCCGCGCCGCCCCGCGCCGCCATCGCGGTGGCTGCCGCTTGCACGACCTCGGCTTCGCGCTGACCGAGCAGCTTCTGCAGCGCGATCAGGGTGGCGTCGGCGTGCTCGGCTGGCGCCAGGGCCGCGGCGCGCGCGGCGGCCACGCGTTCGAGCGGGTCCTTCTTCGCCGCCGCCTTGTCCGCCAACCAGGCGGCGAAGCCGGAGACGTCGAAGGCGCGCTGCCAGTCCGCGGCGCACGCCTCGCCGAACGGATCGTCGGCACGGCTGGCGGCCGCGAGCAGCGCGTCGAACGACTCGACCGACGGCGCGACCAGCAGGCCGCGCAACACCGCGGTCCAGCGGTCGGCTTCGGCGTCGGGCTTCAGGCGCGCGGCCAGCGACGCTGCCAGGGCCGGCGCTTCGCGGCCGCGGTGTTCGGCGAGCTGGGTCAGCGCGGTAGCCGCGACCAGGTCGTCGGCGTCGCCCGCGAGGCCGCGCCGCGCTTCGTCGACCTCGTCGTCACCGGCGAAGGCCGCGAGGCCGCGCAGCGCCGGCAGGCGATCGCGGCCCTGCTGCGCCTGCAGGTCGCGCAGCAGCGCGGCCTTGGCGACCGGATGGGTCAGCCGCCCGAGCGCGTAGCAGATGGCGTTGCGCTGGATGCTCTTCGGCGGCGACGGCGGCAGCTCGCTGGCGAGCGCCTCGACGCCGGGGTCGCCCTGCGCGGCCAGCGCCGCCGCCGCGCTGTCGCAGAGCCGCGGGTTGGCCGCTTCGCGCAGGGCGTCGAGCAACGGCTCGATCACCCCGTCGCGGCGCTGGTCGCCGAGCGCTCGCACGACCGTCTGCCGGTAGCTGACGGTGCTGGCCCGTTCGAGCTCGCGCAGCAGGGCCGCGGTGACCGACGCTTCGGCGAAGCGGCCGAGGTCCCGCACGGCGCCGTGGCGCAGGCGCTCTTCCTGCTGCTCGACCTTGGACAGCTTCGCCAGCGCCTCGTCGGCCGACCGCGGTCGCTGGGCTGGCAGGACACCGACGGAGAGCAGGGCGAGCAGGGCGGAGAGCGTTCGCTTCATCGGGGAGACGGACGGGGCTGCCGAAGTGGCGGCGCCAGCGTAGCCCACGCGCCCGGGTGCGCCACCGTGCCCTGGCTTGGTCGAGGTGGCAGGCCACCTTGGTGACATCGACGTGGACAGCTACTATCTGGCGCCATGCCGCGGTTGCCGAAGACGTTGGGTTGCGTGTTCGCGGGGCTGGCCTGCCTCGGCGTCGGGGCACTCGCCGGCTCCTGGTGGGCGACCCGACAGCACGCGGAGCGCCTCTTCCACGAGTCGGAATGCCGGGAGGCGGGATGCGCGGGCACGGTGCCGACTCCCGTCGGTGCATGGCCGTCGTTCCGCGACCTCGTGGCGCGCGTCTCGCCCGCGGTCGTCACGGTGCGGGCGCGGCGTTCGACGTTGCCGCCCGGTGCCGAGAACGCCGTGGCCGCCAGCGAGCCGCCGGCCGGCGCTGGCCAGGTCGCCGCCAGCGAATCGGTCGGGCCGGTCGCCCGCCGAGGCACGGGCTTCGTCGTGCACGAGGACGGTCTCGTGCTGACGAGTCGGCACGTGATCGTCGAAGCCGGCGAAGTGGACGTGCAGGTCGCCGGCCTCGGCTGGATGCCGGCGGCGCTCGTCGGCGAGGACGCGGCCAGCGATCTGGCGCTGCTGCGCCTGGAGCAGGCACCGGCTGGCCTGCCGTTCCTCGAGTTGGGGCCGAGCGAAGAGCTGCGCGCAGGCGACTGGATCGTCACGGTCGGGGACCCGTACGGCTTCACCCGCACGGTCACCGCCGGGCTGGTCAGCTTCGTCGGCCGCCACCTGCAGCACAGCGACCTCGGCGTCACCAGCGACTTCCTGCAGATCAGCGCGGCGATCAACCCCGGCAGCTCCGGTTGTCCGGTGTTCGACGTCCAGGGCCGGGTCGTCGGCCTGACGACACAGATCGCAGCCGGCGCCGAGGGCATCTCGTTCGCGGTGCCGAGCCGCTCGATCAAGTGGGCGCTCGAGGCGATGCAGCGCCGACCCGATGGTCGGGTGCGGCGCGGCTACCTCGGCATCGAGTTCTCGTCGCGCTACGGCTACGACTCCGAGGGAAAGCCGAGCCTCGGGGCGCTGATCGTCGGCGTGGCGTCGGGTGAGGCCGCCGATCGGGCGGGGCTGCGTCGCGGTGACGTCGTGCTGCGCGTCGACGGCGACCTGGTGCACGACGCCAAGGACCTCCACGAGCGCATCGTGCGCTGCGACCCCGGCACCCCGCTCGCGCTCGAGCTGATGCGCGACGGCATCGTCCGCGACGCGGTGGTCGCGGTGCTCGGCGAGGTCGGCGACCATCGCCTGCGTGACGTCGGTCATCCGAACTGACGGAGCCGGCGGATCCGACGGAGCCGGCGGATCCGACGGAGCTGGCGGATCTGGGGGAGCGGGGCCGGCCGGCGCAATCGGGCCGCCGACACGACGGCCGATGGGGCGGGGCCGTCTTGCGCTGGCCGCTGCGAGCCCGTAGGGATTAGCGGATGCGCCCCTCCAGGCGCGCCGGAGACCCTTGGCACTGCCCGCCGACACGATCGCGTTCTACCTGTCCGGCCTGGCGCACCAGTTCGGCAATCTGCTGTTGACCATCCAGGGCAACGCCTTGGGGTTGGGGCGAATCGCGCTCGAGCGGCCGAAGGAGGCCATCCTGACCGCCGCCACCCGCGGCGCGGAGACGCTCGAGCTGCTGCGCATCCTGCTCGGTCACCATGCGGGCGGCGAAGCGACGGCGGGTCCCGGTGGGCGTGGGTCCGGGGCCGCCGAACCCCTGCTCCGTCAGCTGCTCGAATTGGCGCGCATCCCGCTCCGTGAGCGGGGCTGGACGACCCGTCTGACCGCGTCGTCCGGCTCGCCGATCGCGGTCAGCCCCGCCGCCTTCGTCAGGGCGGCGGCCAGCGGTCTGCGGTGGTTGGCCGAGATGGTCCCGGAGGGCTCCGCGGGGGTGATCGACGTGCGACTGACGCAGGCCGGCGCGCGCGAGTGCAGCCTCCGGCTGTCGTTCGAGACGGCGCCCGGCGCCTTGCCGTTCCCGCTGCCGACGGCGGAGCTGGTGGCGGCTCTGGTCGCGGAGGCTCCCCGGGGCGTCGCCGTGCGGCCGGAGCCCGGCGCGAACGGCATCGAACTGCGGTTGGCGTCTGCCGGCGGCGGCCTTACGGTTCTCGGTGTGACGGAAGCTTGAGCCAATCTTTACCGCTCCTTGGCCGGTGATGCCTACGGTCCCCACGCGTCTGAGGCCCGAACGTCCCCGAGCAACGACAAGCGAGAAGCAGTGGCGAAGTCGAAAGTCCTGGTCATCGAAGACGAGCCCGACATCCTCGAGGTCATCCAATACAACCTCGAGCGTGAGGGCCACAAGGTCATCGCCTGCCGCAACGGCGAGCAGGGGCTGAGCCGGATCCGCACCGACAACCCCGACCTGGTGCTGCTCGACCTGATGCTGCCCGGCATGGACGGCGTCGAGGTGTGTCGCAAGGTCAAGTCGGATCCGGTCACCCGCTCGATCCCGATCATCATGGTCACGGCGAAGAGCGAGGAGAGCGACATCGTGCTCGGCCTCGGCATCGGCGCCGACGACTACATCGCCAAGCCGTTCAGTCCCCGTGAGCTGATCGCCCGCGTCAAGGTCGTGCTGCGGCGCGGGCCGCTGCGCGAGCAGAGCGGCGGCGGCGAGCGGGTGGTGCGCGGCGCGCTCTCCGTCGACCTCGGTCGGCACGAGGCCCGCGTCGACGAACAGCTGATCAGCTTGACGCCCACCGAGATGCGGCTGCTGCACTTCCTGGCGTCGCACCCGGGTCGGGTGTTCCCGCGTTCGCACCTGCTCAGCCGCGTGATCGGGGAGGACGCGATCGTCACCGACCGCAACATCGACGTGCACGTTCGCGCGCTGCGGCAGAAGCTGGGCGACCACGCGAACTGCATCGAGACGGTTCGCGGCGTCGGCTACCGCTTCGCCGAGGCGACCGCTTAGAGTCCGAGGCGCTGCCCGGAGCCGGGCCGCGGCCTGCCATGACTCCGTCCCTGATCGTGCTCGGTCTGTTGTGCTGCGGCGCGCTGCTGGGCTGGGTGCTCGCCGCGCGCGTCGCGCGCCGCCGTGAGGCGGAGCTGCGCGATGCCGCAGCCGCCCTCGACGCCAGTCGTGGCGACGTCGGCCGCCTGATGGCCGCGTGCATGAGCGTCAGCGATGGCCTCATCGTGCTGGACGAGCAGGGACATCTGGTGGCCGCCAACGACGCCGCGGTCGACCTCGCGCACATGGCGACGAACGACCTGCGCGGGGCGCGCCTCGAGGACCTCGTGCCCTGGACGCAGCTGCACGAGGCGCTGCGTGAGTGCCGGCGGGACGGCATGCGCCGCGAGTTCGAGCTCGACGAGGAGCTCGCCTTCGGCCGTTCGCTCGAGGTCGAGCTGCAGCCGCTGCCCGACTTCGGCTACGCGATCCATCTGCACGATCAGAGCCGCGTGCGGCAGCTCGAGTCGCTGCGGCGCGACTTCGTCGCCAACGTGTCGCACGAGCTGAAGACGCCGCTGGCCGCGATCAAGGGCTACGTCGAGACGATCCAGGACGATCCGGAGATGCCCGACGAGGTGCGCAGGCGCTTCCTCGACCGCATCGCCGTGCAGACCGGCCGTCTGACGACCCTGGTCGCCGATCTGCTGACCCTGTCGCGCCTCGACGAGGAGTCCGATGTCCCGGTGCGCGCCTCGCCGGCGGACTTCGCGTCGGTCCTGCGCGAGACGGTGCGCGACCTCGCGCCGCTGGCCGAGCGCCGCTCGCTCGAGCTGGTGTCGAGCCTGCCGGAGGGCGCCCTGTGGGTGCGCGCCGACCGCGAGGCGATGCGGCAGATCGCCGGCAACCTGATCGACAACGCGCTCAAGTACACCCCCGAGGGCGGAACCGTCACGGTGCGTCTCGCGGGCAACGGCCGCAAGGCGCGGCTTGACGTCGTCGACACCGGCATCGGCCTGTCTCCGGCCGACCAGGAGCGGGTGTTCGAACGGTTCTACCGCGTCGACCGGGCCCGCTCGCGCGACCTCGGCGGCACCGGGCTGGGACTGTCGATCGTCAAGAACACCGCGCGCAACCTCGGCGGGCAGGTCGGCGTGCAGAGCCGGCTCGGCACCGGCAGCACGTTCTGGATAGAGCTGCCATTGTGCAGCTGAGCTGCCATTGTGCAGCTGAGCTGCCATTGTGCAGCTGAGCTGCCATTGTGCAGCTGAGCTGCCATTGTGCAGCTGAGCTGCTGAGACCGGCGGAGCGCGATCAGGCGATCACGCCGCCGCGCTCGACGAACTCCTCGCTCTTCTGCTGCATGCCCTGCTTCGCGTACTTGCGCACCTCCTCGGTGATCTTCATCGAGCAGAAGCGCGGGCCGCACATCGAGCAGAAATGGGCCGTTTTGGCCGATTCGTGTGGCAGGGTGGCGTCGTGGAAGGCGCGGGCGGTCTCCGGGTCGAGGGACAGGTTGAACTGGTCGTCCCAGCGGAATTCGAACCGGGCCCGGCTCAGCGCGTCGTCGCGCTCGCGCGCCCCGGGGTGCCCCTTGGCCAGATCCGCAGCGTGCGCTGCGATCTTGTAGGCGATCACCCCGGCCTTCACGTCGTCGCGATCCGGCAGCCCCAGGTGCTCCTTGGGGGTCACGTAGCACAGCATCGAGGTGCCGAACGAGCCGATCATCGCCGCACCGATCGCCGAGGTGATGTGGTCGTAGCCCGGCGCGATATCGGTGGTCAGCGGGCCCAGGGTGTAGAACGGCGCCTCGTGGCAGGACTCCAGCTGCCGGTCCATGTTCTCGCGGATCAGGTGCATCGGCACGTGACCCGGGCCCTCGATCATCACCTGGACGTCGTGTTCCCAGGCGACTTTGGTCAGCTCGCCGAGCGTCTCGAGCTCCGCGAACTGCGCCGCGTCGTTGGCGTCGGCGATCGACCCCGGACGCAGGCCGTCGCCCAGCGAGAAGGCGACGTCGTAGCGCTGCATCAGCTCACAGATGCGGTCGAAGTGGGTGTACAGGAAGTTCTCGCGGTGGTGGGCCAGGCACCACTTCGCCATGATCGATCCGCCGCGCGACACGATGCCGGTGACCCGATCGGCCGTCAGCGGGATGAACGGCAGCCGCACACCGGCGTGGATCGTGAAGTAGTCGACCCCCTGCTCGGCTTGCTCTTCGAGTACCGCGAGGAACAGCTCGATGTCGAGGTCCTCGACCACGCCACCGACCCGCTCGAGCGCCTGGTAGATCGGCACGGTGCCGACCGGAACCGGGGCGTTGCGCAGGATCCACTCGCGGGTTCGGTGGATGTTCTTGCCGGTCGACAGGTCCATGACCGTGTCGGCGCCCCAGCGCGTCGCCCACTGCAGCTTCTCGACCTCTTCCTCGATCGACGAGCCGAGCGCCGAGTTGCCGATGTTGGCGTTGATCTTCACCAGGAAGTTGCGGCCGATGATCATCGGCTCGATCTCCGGGTGGTTGATGTTGGCCGGGATGATCGCGCGGCCCTCGGCGATCTCCTTGCGCACGAACTCCGGCTCGACGTTCTCGCGGATGGCGACGAAGCGCATCTCCTCGGTGATCTCCCCGCGCCGCGCGTAGTGCATCTGCGAGAAGTTGGTGTCGCCGCGCTGCCGGCGCGCGTCGATCCACGGTTGCCGCCGCTTCGGCAGGCCCTGGCGCACGTCGCAGCCCTGCGGGCCGGTGGTGTCGTAGACGCGCACGACGTCGCCGTTGGTCAGGCGGATGTCGCGCGCCGGCACCTGCAGGTCGCCGACGGTGACCTTGGCGGAGCTGGGGAAGGACTCGGTGAGCGGGCGCAGCGGGCGCCCGGTGGCGGACTCGGTCATGGCTGCTGTTTCCTACGCCGGTACGAACCGGATCAGGTTCCAGGGGTGCATCTCAGTTCGCAGGCGCGAACGCCCCCAAGCAGGTGGGCCGGCGACGGTGCCGTGCCCGAAGGGACCAGGATGCGACGGCGCGGCGCGGCGCGCAAGGTTCAGCGGTTGCCGCCGCCGCCCG
Source organism: Planctomycetota bacterium (assembly GCA_020638735.1). Classification (GTDB taxonomy): domain Bacteria; phylum Planctomycetota; class UBA1135; order UBA1135; family UBA2386. The sequence continues at coordinate 425,795 of JACKHZ010000011.1, forward strand.
GCTGGGCGGGGGCCGGCAGCGGCAGCTCGCCAGGCCTCATCGGTCGCGGTTGCGAAGGCGCGCCCGGACCGGGCTGGGTCGGGTGGTTCTCCGGCGGCTGCTGCGGTCCGCCGCCGTCGCCCGACGGGGAACCGGGCGGCTCGTCGGGCGCGCCGGGAAGCGGCTCCGGGCCGCGCAACGGCTGCAGTTGCAGCAGCGAGCGCAGGTCGTCGTCGACCGCCGAACCGAGCAGGTCGATCGCCTTCTGCGAGTAGTGCAGGGAATGCGAGCTGCGGGCGGCCTCTGCGACCGGGCTCTGCGGCAGGAACATGTTGACCAGGAACAGCATCGCCACGACCACGCAGGCACCCGTCGCCACGCCGAGCACGCCGCCGCCGAGGCGGTCGAAGAACGACAGGCCGGCCTTGTCCGCGAGCTTCTTGATCAGCATGGCGAGCAGGCTGAGCAGCACGAGCACGACGACGAACAGCAGCACATACGCGAGGTAGAGGGTCGTGTCGCCCAACTGCGCCGCATCCACGCCGGACGCGTTCGGATCCGCTGCCGCCGCCGGCGCCGAAGGGGCGGGCGGTGCGCTGCCGAGCAGCGCCGCGACATCGTGGCCGAAGCGGCCGGCGACGACGTAGGCGACCACCAGGATCGCGATGCGGCTGACCTGCCAGATCAGGCCCTTGAAGAGGCCCAGCACGAAGAACACCAGCAGCACGGCGAGCGCCGTGTGATCGACCCAACCGAGGGCCTGCAGCTGCTGCACGATCTCGTGGGTCGGGGCGGTGGCGGGGGTGACCGGGTCCTGGGGCAGCATTCCGCGGATCATGCCGCGGCTGCCGGACTTTGTCGCGGCCGGGGCGGAGCCCCCTTTGCAAATGCCGGCGGCGGCGGCGACCCTACCTGCCCGCACGATGCACCGCCCCGAGACGCCCGATCCGACCAACCGCGTGGCCCGCCTGGCGCGCGAACTCTCCTTGCAACCGCGCCTGGAGGCCGAGGTGCTGCGCGCCCGCCGCCAGTTCTTCGGCAACGACGCGGAGGTCGCCGGCGCCACGGACCGCGCCCGCGAACACCGCTTCGCCGAATGGTTCCTGCTCGAGCGCGAGAGCGAGGTGCTCGGCGCCGTGCCGGTCGACGTGCCGCCGTTCGTCGCCCACAGCGGCGACCTGCGCGACTCGTTGGCGGGCGCGTTCCTGGTGCAATCGGACGGCGCCGTCACCACGGTGCTCGACCTGCAGGACGACGAGGTGCTCGAGCTGGCGGTGGAGCCGGGCATGTTGGCGGCCGGGGACCTGCTGGTGGGGCGGCTGTTCCCGACGCCGGGCGAGCGCTGGCAGCCGTCGGCCGCGGCCCCGGTGCTGCGCCAGGGTCGCGACGTGGCCACGGCGTTCGCGCGCGACATCGAACGACTCGAGCTCGGACGTCGTCTGCAGCAGATCGAGCTCGAGCACCTGCTGCTGCAGCAGGCGCGCAAGGGGCCGGCGTTCGCCGCCGCGATGCCGCCTGCCGAGGCGCTGCGGCCGCTGGAGCACCTCGAGGCGGACCTCGAGCAGCTGCTGCAGGCGACCGGCGGCAAGCACAGCGCGGCGTTCCTCAGCGAGCAGCTCGCCGAGGCGGAGCGGCCAGGAACGCTGATCGGTCCGTTGCTCGACCAGCTCGCGTTCCACACCGACGTCGACCTCGAGCGCGCGCAGCGGCTGCTGCTGGAGATCTGGAACGCCCACCACGAGGAGCACGAAGCGCCCGCCCCCGCGCCGTCACCCGCGCCGTCGCCGTCGTTGCCGCCCGGGCTGTCGCTCGGCGAACAGCTGGTGCGCACGCTCGAAGAGGGCCTGGCGCAGCACCGCGACGTCGAGGAGCTGTTCCGGCAGATCGAGCAGATGGCCGGCATCGACGGTGACGACGACGACGACGACGACGAAGGGCTGAGCGAGGACGCGCTCGGCCAGCTGGTGTCGGCCGCCGATCACGACTTGCAGGAGGAAGAGGACGCCGGCGACCTGGGGCCGCTGGTCACCGAGTATCTGTGGGAGAGTCGTCAGGACGGCACGCCGGCGGCGAGCACGTTGTCGCTGTGGATCGAGCTGCAGCGCAACGCCTCGGTGCAGCGCACCGACGTCGAGGCGGTGGAGTCCGGCGACCTGATGCGGCTCTTGCTGCACGTCTACCTGCGCTCGGCGCCCGACGAACGCGCGCCGCTGGTGCGGGAGACCTTCGCCCAGCTGCAGCGCTTCTACGAGTGGGTCCACGAGGTGCACGAGATCGACTGTCGCGCGGTGCTGCAGCAGTGCCGCGGCGCCCTGCTCGACGACCTCGAGCGGCTGTCGCAGGCCTCGCAGCTGTTGTCGTCGGCGCAGCGACCGACGCGGCCGCCGGGCATCCTCGAGATCGAGGACCTCGCCGGCGACGGCTTCGGTGTCAGCGACGACGACGGCGGCCACCACTGGTTGTCGGCCGGGCGCGACGCGCTCGCCGCGTTGCGGGTCGGCGACCTCGTGCTCGGCGGCATCTCCGTCGACGGTGACGCGCGGCGCCTCGGCGGGCTGGTCGTGGTGTTGCCGCGCGACGCGCGCGCGCTGATCGAGTAGACGGGCCGCGCTGCGGTCGCCCTGCGCTCGCGTGCCCCACATCGCCCGCGCGTCGTCGGACGATCGTCGGTCGGCCGTCGCATGGTCCGTTCGACGACGCGAACCAGCGTCGGCCTCGCCGCCTCCGATAGCGCGCCCGGAGGCTACTCGATGGCTTGGGAGACCGCGCTCGACCGGCTGCTGATGCAGCAGGTCCATCTTGCCGAGAAGGACGACACGAAGGTCGCGACGCTGCGCCAGCAGCTGCTCGACTACGGCCAGCTGGCCGCCGGCCGGCCGGGGCAGGGGTTCTTGTTCGGTTATGCCTCGGCGCTGCTCGGCATCGAGCTGCCGGCGCCGAGCAACGACGAACGGGCCCGTCGCTTCGCGCTGTTCGGCACCGTGCGCGCGCTCGATCGCAAGGGCGAGCGCGAGAAGCTCGCGGCCACGCTCGAGGATCCGCAGCTGCTGCTCGACCTGCTGCAGGACCCGGCGGTGGCCGGCAACGTGCTGCCGCTCGTGGTGCGTTCGCTGTTCTGGTCCGGCGACCTGAAGCTGGCCGTGCGCGCGATCCAGTACCTCGCCGCCGAGCCGGGTTCGGGTGAGCTCGAGATGATCGTCGACGCGGCGGTGACCGACCTGCTCGGGCGCCTCGAGACGCGCGTCGACACCGACGATCAGGAGAGCACCGCGTCGATCCTCGGCAAGGTGCTCGGCATGGCCGGCTTCGACCGCCTGCCCAAGGACGTGCAGTCGCGCTATCAGCGCGCGCTCGCCGAACGGCTGCTCGAGGCCAGCGAGTGGAAGCTCGCGATCGACGCCGCGGAGCGGGCCGAGCGGCTCGCCGACGGTCGCGCGATGCTGCAGAGCGCGGCGGCGCTGGTCGCGGCGCTCGGCGAGCTGCGCGAGCACGACACGCTGAGCGTCGAGCCGCGCAGCGAGCGCGCCGAGCGCGGCGCGGCGCTGGTGCGGCTGCAGCACGTCACCGAGGACCCCGAACAGGCCGCCCCCGAGGCGCTCTACCTGCGCAGCGTGCTCGCCTACGAGGCTGGCGACGTGCACGCGGCCGTGCGCGGCTTCGAGCGCGCGATCCAAGGCCTGCGCCGTCTCGAGGACCGGGACGTGGCGCTGCGCGACCGCGCCCGCTTCTTCCTCGCCGCGGCGCTGCTGACGGGCGGCGACGCCAACGAGACGACCCGCGCGCTGAAGCTGATGGAGCAGGCGTTGGCGACCGTCAAGCCGGACCTGGAGAGCTTCTACTCGGTGCACGAGGCGTTGAAGAAGCACGATCGACAGCTGGCGCTGCGCTTCCTCGACGCGGTCGACGTCGGCCGCGGTTCCTCGCCGGACCAGCTGCTGTTCGTCGCGCTCGAGTACCTCTCGCTCGGCGAGGCCAGCCCGGCCAGCTTCGCGGCGCACCGCGTGCTCGAGGTGGCCATCGACCTCGATCAGCGCATCGAGGCGATGCGGGTCGTGTTGACCGCGCACAACATGCTCGGCGAACGCGACCAGGCGCGCGCCTGCTACGCCGAGATGCGCGAGCTGTTGGTCCAGCGCGGTCGCTTCGATCAGCTCGAGAAGCTGCTGCAGAACGAGGAGTTCGTCGGGCAGGCGCTGGACCACTTCGAGATCAAGCTCGAGCTGGTGAACGTCTACGAGGAGCTCGAAGGGCGCGACTACGATCGCGCTGCGCTGCAGGTGGCGCTGGCGCGGTCGCTGCGCGCGCGCAAGGACGTGGAGTCGCTGCAGCAGGCCTACGGTCTTCTGCAGGAGGTCGGCTGCGTGTATCCGGAGCTCGCGTCCGACGACATGCACTCGATCGAGAAGCTGCTCGAGCTCAGCGACGAGGCGCCGGCGACCAGCGACGGCGGCAGGGCCGCGGTGCAGGCGCTGCAGAAGGCGCTCGGTCGCGCGCCGCGCGTGCTGGTGGTCGGCGGCAACGAGCGGCAGCGGCGTCACCACGATCGCCTGGAGAAGCTGGCCAAGGAATGGGGCTTCGTCGGCGAGTGGGCGATGACCAACTACACGTCGCCGCACAAGACCGTGGCGATGATCGGGGATCGCCTGAAGACCGGCATCGACATGCTGTTGCTGCTGCACTGGAACCGGCACGAGACGACCGAGCCGGCCCTGGAGATGGCGCGCCACGCCGAAGTGCCGGCGCGCACCGTGCACTACGCAGGATTCACCAGCCTGCAGGTGGCGATGGCGGAACAGTTCCAGCGCCTTTCGGCGGTGTCGAAGTGAAGGGCGCGCGTGGGTAGCGTGCCTGCGTGTTCGCGCGCACCTACGACTGCCTGATCGTCGGCGCTGGCCCGGCAGGCTGCCGGTTGGCGCTCGGCCTCGTCGAGCAGGGCTTGGAAGTGCTCCTGCTGGACCATCTGCGGCCGACCTACAGCGGCCCGCACGAGAGCGTGATCGGCTGGACCTCCTCCGGCTGGTTCGGCGCCGGTCGAAAGGCGATCGAGGCCGCGCTGCCGCAATGGGACGCGCTGCGGCGCGGCGCCATCTGGGGCAGCGAAGAGGTCCGCTGGCAGAACGAGTTCCTGCTCGGTGGGCTGATCCGTCGCGGGGAGTTCGATCGTCGCCTGCGGGCGCAGTGCGTCGATGCCGGCGTCACGCTGGCGGCCCCGGCGACGCTGGCGGCGCGGCGCGACGACGGCACCTGGGTCGTGCGCGACTCGCAGTGCGATCACCGGGTCCGCGCGCGAACCGTCGTGGTCGCCACCGGGCGCGCGCGTCGCAGCGCGCCGCTGCCGGCGCCCGAGGTGATCGGGCCACCGCTGCTGGCGGTGACCGTGCTCGGCACGCCGGCGGGCGAGGACCGCGGCAGCGCCGTCATCGAGTCGGTGCCGGATGGCTGGTCGTGGTGCACCGCGTTGCCCGAAGGTCCGGCGAGTGCGGTGTTGATGATCGAGCCGGCGCTGCTGGCGGGTGGTCCCAGCCGCGCCGCGATCGCCGGCGTGCTGGCGACGTGCCGCGGCCCGGCCGGTCGGCTGCGCGATTGGCGCGTCGTCTGCGCCAACGACGCGACGCCGCGCTGCCGTCCTCCGCACGCGGCGCTGCTCGCGCTGGGTGACGCGGCCGCCACCGTGGACCCGATGGCCTCCCAGGGCGTCGAGAAGGCGCTGCACATGGCGGACTCGGTCGCCGGCCTGATCGCGCCGGCGATCGCCAATCCGGACTGGTTGCCGCAGCTGTGTCGCGGTCACGCCGAGCGCGAGCACCAGCTGGCCCGCACCTGCCAGCTGCGCGCGCAGGACTTCTATCGCGCCGAGACGCGTTGGGCCGAGCGCCCGTTCTGGCGCGCGCGGCAGGCCGCGGCGCCCAGCGCACCTGCACCGGTGGTGCCGACCGGGCCGCTGCGGGTGGCGCCGAACGCCCGCCCCGGGATGGTGGTCACCGTCGGGCACCGCACCTGTCGCGCCCAGCCCGGCTGGAACGACGAACGCACCGGGCGCGGGCTGAGTCAGATCGGCGGCTTGCCGTTGACGCCGCTGTTCGGCCTGTTCGAGCGGCCGCGCAGCCTCGCCGAAGCGGTCGCCGCCGCGGCGACCGTGCCCGAGCTGTTCGTCAGTTCGCCAGCCAAGGTGCGCGAGGCGCTGTTGCTGCTCTGCGCCGACGGCTGGCTCATCCCGGCAGGGTCCTGAGCAGCGCGCCGCTGACGGCGGCCACCGCGAGGCTGTCGCCGCGCGTGCGCAACCGCACCACGCCGTCGCGATCGGGCGGCGGCTGCGGCGACGCGAACCACACCAGCCGGCCGCGCACCGGCCGCAGCTCGGGCAGCATCGGCAGCACGTTGGGATCGGCGACCACCGCCTCGACGCCCGGCAGGTTGCCGGGATCGCACGGCAGGCCGGCGTAGCTCGCCGGGGCGACGACCCGCGCGCCGGCGTCGCGCAGCGCCGCGATCGCCGCCTCGAGTGCGTCGCGGTGGCGCAGCGAAGTGGTGCCGAGGCTGAGGTTCACCAGCGCCGGCGAGCGCGTCGCGGCGTGCCGGAGCGCGTGCAGCACCGCGGCGAAGTCACAGCTGGCGTCGGCGTCGAACACGCGCAGCGGCACCAGCTCGACCGGCTCCGGCAACGACGCGCAGAAGCGCACGATGGTCGCCGCGACGGCGGTGCCGTGGCCGAGCAGGTCCTGGTCGGCGCGCAGGGCGACCTGTGCGCCGCCCGCGTCGAAGCCGAGTCCGGGCAGCACGCGGCAGCGTGCGCGCAGCGCCGGGTGGTGGGGGTCGACGCCGCTGTCGACGACGACCACACGACGCGCGCTCATGCGCGGCTCATCCGTCGACGACGTGGATGCGGCCCGAGATCTCGCCGGGCAGCTCGACCGTCGACAGGCGCTTCAGCTCGGCGTCGAACACCTCGAGGTCGCTGCCGGCGACGCCGACGTAGACCTTGTCGCCGTCCGGGCTGATCGCCACCAGACCGCGGCGCGGCCGGAACTCGTACCACGCCTCCTTCAGCAGCTTGCCGGTGTGCAGGTCGTAGAGCATCAGCCGCTCCTCGTCGTCGCGGCCGCCGCTCATGGTCGCGCCGACCATCGCCTTGTGGGAGACGCGCATGCCCCAGCCGCGCTGGTTGGGACCCCATTCGGTGACGTCGACGATGCGGCGGTTCTGCAGGTCGATTTCGCAGACGCCCCACTGGGTGCGGTTCTTCTCGACCGGGTCGCTGCTGCTGAACAGCATGCGGGCGCGCGTCGGGTCGCGCCCGTCCAGCAGGTCGGTGCCGGTCAGCCGGATCGTGCCGGCGCCGAAGAAGCGCGGCGTCTTGAGGTCGATCTTGCCGAGCTCGGTGAACTTGCGCGCGTCGTAGAACGCGAGGTTGCCGTCGTTGTCGGTTCCGACCCAATGGGTGCCGTCGGCGCTGAGCTCGGCGCCGCGTTCGAGCACCTCCGGCAGCTTCGGCACCTTGCGCACGACCTTCTGGTTCTGGCTGTCGTAGAGCAGCCACTGCGCGGCCTCGAAGCTGTAGCGGTCGATCTCCTTCTTGACGCGTTCGGTGCGAACGAGCCAGAACACGCCGCCCGGACACTCCTTGACGCTGCGGATGCGCAGCACGTACCCCGCTTCCTCGAACAGGTGGTTGCCGACCAGCTGCCCGGTCTGCAGGTCGACGACCTCGATCGAGTGCTGCTGGTTGGTGACCACCAGCATGCGCTTCTGGTCGTGGGTCAGCTGCGTCGACCAGAACAACCCCCCGGCCAGCTTGATCGTCTGCACCACCTGGTCGGTGGTGGGGTCGAACTTGGCGACCAGGTCCGGGTACATCGTGAACCAGAAGAACTGCTTCTTCTGCAGCCCGTCGAGCGGCGGGGCCGCGACTGGCGTGAACTCGGGCAGCTCGAGTTCGCGGTTGCCGCCGCGGCCGCCCTGGCGCCCCTCGCCCTGGGCCCCTGCCCCGGCACCTTGCGGGCCTTGCCCGGCCTCGGCACCAGCCTCGCCGCCGCGCGCTCGCCGGCCTCGGCGACCGGGCTGCTGTCCCTGGGCTTCCGCACCCGTCTGCGGGCTCTCGGCCGCCGGGGTCTCCGTCGCCGGCACGACCGGTGACCCCTGTTGTCCGGCGACGGCGCCCGACAGGCAGGCGGTGGCCAGCGCGAACGCGCCGAGGTGGCGCACGAGGAGCGAGGCGTGGCGCATCACGGGAACACCAGGTCGATCGACTTCCAGTCCTGCATCGGCGCGCCGCACGACTGCGTCCAGGTCGGCGCATTGGTGACGCCGTCCGGCACCTGCGCCGGCCAGTAGCAGGTGTGGTAGCAGTCGTAGAGATCGCGCTCGATCGGCTGGCAGAGACCGTGCGTGCCGTTGCCGGAGTCGACCTCCCAGCCGGGCGCGAACACCGTCGTGCAGCCGTACGGATACTGCGTCGGCGGCGGATCCTGCGTCAGCGCGCGCGCGCCGCCGCGTCGGGCGAGCACCATCTGCGCGAGCTGTCGCGCCTTCTGGTTGCAGGCGACGATGCGCGGCTCGGCAGCCGGGCCGGAGGCCGTGTCGTCGGCAGGACGGGGATCGGGGGCACGTTCGGTCATTGGGCCTCGAACCGGGTGAGGAAGCGGGGATTGGCTGCCTGGATGCGAGCGTAGCACGACAGGCCGAGATCGACGAAGCCGCGGATCCACTCGCAGTAGTGCACGTTGGCGCGCGTCGCGTCGCCGTAGCGCACGTGGGCTTCGTGGTAGCAGCCGCCGGCGCACAGCGGGCGGGCGAAGCACTGCGTGCAGTCGGTCTTGTTGTCGACGTGGGCCTGCTCGAGGAAGGCGCTGCGCTTCTGCTCGTCGACGCCGGCCTGCACCGTGCCGACGGCGTGCGACTTGGACTCGACGAAGCGATGGCACAGGCCGAGCTCGCCTTCGGTCGACACGCCGAGCAGGCCGAGGCCGGCGCCGCACGGATGCGCCTTCTGCACGCCCTGGTGCAGCTCGCGCAGCAGGTCGCCGAGGTTGGCGAAGCCGTGCGTCTCGTCGCGCAGCGCCGCGGCGACATAGTGCTCGGCGAGCTCGCCGAACTCACGCAGCAGCCGCTCGTAGCCCTGCTCGCCGAGGCCGTAGCTGCGGCCGAGCGCGGCGGTGACCGGCGCGAAGCCGACCTCGTCGAAGCCGAGCTCCTCGGTCAGGTAGCGGAACGTGTCGACCACCGGCGTGGCGCCGGCGGTGACGGTGACGCGCGCGCCGATCGAGCGGCCGCGGCGTTCCTTGTTGGTCGCCAGCAGATGGCGGATGCGCGGCTCGACGACGTCGAACGAGCCCTTGCCGCTCTTGAAGGTGCGATGCCGGTCCTGTTCGTCGCGATCGCCGTCGATCGACACCGTGATGCCGAAGCGATGGCGCGTCAGGAAGTCGACGATCTCGTCGGTCAGCAGCGTCGCGTTGGTGGTCAGCGAGTAGTGCACGCGCTTGCCGAAGCCGGCCGACTGCTGCTCCGCGTACTCGGTCGCGGCGCGGATCGCGTCGAAGTTCAGCAGCGTCTCGCCGCCGAAGAACGTGATCGACACCTGGTCGCGCGCGCCGCTCGAGCGCAGCAGGAAGTCGATCGACTGGCGCGCGGTCTGATCGTCCATGCGCGCCTTGCCGCCGCTGCTGCCGACGCCGTCGCCGACCTTGTCCTCGCCGTACTCGTAGCAGTAGCTGCACGACAGGTTGCACTTGTTGGTGACGTTGAGCACCAGCGTCGCCAGCGGGAACGGCATCGGCGGCAGCTTCGGCCGCGGCGGCTCCGCTTCGCCGAGCGGGCGGATCGCGCCGAGGTCGATCAGGTCGTGCAGCGTGGTCTCGGCGCGGCCAGGCTCCGGCTGCGCGTTCAGCCACGCGGCGCTGTCGAGCCCGTCGGCGGCGTCGAACGCGTCGAGCACCGCCGCCGTCGCGGCGTCGAGCCGCAGGATCGCCGCCGAGTTCGCCAGGTAGACGAACTCGCCGTGCTCGCCGCTGAGCCGGCGGTGCAGCACGCTGCGCAGCTGCATCAGCGGTCCTCCCAGTCGAGCACCTGCCAGCGCACGTAGATCGGCACGGTGACCAGCAGGTGCGAACGCGCGGCGAAGGTCTTGCGCTCGCGCCGGGCCGGCTGGGCGACGGCGGGCTCGGTGGGGGGCGGCGGCGGTTCGGTCTTGGCGTCGTCGGTCGGCTTGCCGTCCTGGTCGCCTTCCTTCTTCGTCTCCTTCTTCGGCTCCGGCCGCACCGCGACGTCGAGCTCGATCGAGCACGTGACGAACACGTCGCCGACGTTGTTCGCCTGCCACTTGCGCTGCGGGTTGGGGCCGTCGACGTTGGGCGTGAACACGCCGCTGCGCGCGTCGATGCTGCCGACGTACTGCAGGTCGTCGTCGTCTTCGCGCACCGCGAACTCGGCCAGCGCCCAGTTGCTCGGCCGCACCTGGAACAGGTCGACGTCGTCTTCGGTGAACGGCTTCTCGTCCTTGCCGCGATGCACGGCGTAGGCCTCGAAGCGCTCGAGCTGGTTGGGGTGCCTGGCGCCGCCGACGCGCGACAGGCCCTGCAGCGGCCGGATGCGCACGTAGTCGACGGTGTCGTAGAGCACCAGCTCGACACCGCCCGGGTGCGGGCCGTAGGCGCACAGCCGCGTGCCGAGCTTCGCGTCGGCGGCGACGTCGACGGTCAGCGCGACGCGGCGGTCGTCCAGGCGTTCGACGGCGGTCGCGGTCAGGCCGTCGCCGAGGTGGAAGTCGGCGACGTCGAGCGTGGCGGGCAAGGCCGCGTTGGCGAGCACTTCGACGCGCTGCCCGGTCCGGCCGACCTCGAGCGCGTTGCCGAAGGCGCCGCCGGATGCTGCGACGAGGTGGGGGCGACCGTCGTCGCGGTGCAGCACGACGTCGACGCCCAGCTCGTCGTAGTTGCCGGTGAACAGCCGGCCCTTGAAGGTCTGCCACGCGTCGTCGAGCAGCAGCACCTCGCGCCACTCGCTGCCGTCGGGGTCCTTGGCGCGCCCGCGCCACGAATAGCCGGCGTAGAGGATGCCCTTGCCCTCGCGCACCGCGGTCGAACCGTCGCTCCAGCGCAGGTTCCAGGTCAGGTCGTAGTCGTCTTCGCCGGTGGAGCGAAGCGTCACCGTGCCGGAGACGTCACCGCGGCCGGTCTCGTGGCCGGTGACGGCCCAGGTGCCGGCCAGCGGCACGAGGCGGCGATTCTGCTGCCAGCGCTCCCACTCGGGCGTGAACAGCGGCTGGTTCCTGGTCAGCGCCTCGAGCACGCGGTCGCCGACGCTGCCCTCGCGGCGCGGGCCGCCGTCGCCGCCGCCGCCGAAGCCGGGTGGCCGCCGGTTGCTGCGTTCTTCGGGGGCGCCGCCGCCCATCTGGCCGCGCGACAACGGGAACATCGCCACGTGCGTCGCGCGCAGCAGCTGCCACTCGTCCTTGTCGCGGTACTGCAGCAGCGCGCGGCCGACCGGGTGGCACTGCGCGCACGCGCGCAGGAAGTCCTGGTCCTCGTGCTGCTCCGACCAGTGCACGCGCCGCTCGCTCTCGTAGAGGGCGCGTTCGGCTTCGTTGCGGGCTAGGCCGTGCGAGTTGCTGAGGCTGCGCACGAGGTTCTTGGCGATCTCCGGCGTCAGCTGCAGACCGTGCAGCCGGCCCATGCGCTTGATGCTCTGCGACCAGCCCTCGGGGGACTTGCGCACGTAGCTGATGCGCGTCATCAGGTTGTCGTCGCTGCGCTGGTGGCAGCGCGAGCAGAAGCCGTGCACCAGCGGATCCTCGACCGGGATGCCCGGCTTCTTCGGCTTGTCGGCCGGCTTGTCCTTGTCCTGCCCGGGCTGGTCCTCGCCGGGCTGCGGATCCTGCGCCGCTTCGTCGTCGCCGTCGCCGGTCTCGTCGCTGACTCCGGCGGCGGCCGCGCCTCCGCCAGCTGCAGGTGCCGCGGCGTGACCGTGCGCGGGGGCCTCGGTGGCCGCAGCGCTGCCGGATGGGTGGGCCGGCGGGGGAGCGTGGCCCCCGGGCTGCTGGGCCGGCAACCCGGCGATGGCGAGCAGCAACGACAGGAGCGCCAGCAGCGGTGCCGTGGCGCGGATGCGAACGAGGTCGGGCAAGCGTGGCTCCGGGGCGGTGGGCTTCGCGGGGCCGCACCATACTGCGCAGCCGCCGAGCAAGGGAAGCCCGGGGCGGGCGGCAATCCGCTCGCGATCGTGCGGCGGCGCGCCGTGCTCGGGTCAGGCGAACGTCGGGAACGCCGCCCGGAAGTCGGCGCGCGCCACGACCGCGGCGCGCGTGCCGAACGCCGCGACGCGGCCGTCGCGCAGCCACAGCACGTGATCGCAGAGGTCCAGCGCGGGGCGGCGATGGTCGGCGACGACGATCGTGCGGTCGCGCGGCAGCTGCGTGAGGTAGTGGGCGAGCGTCGCTTCGCTGTGCACGTCGAGTGAGGCGAAGGGCTCGTCCAGCAGCAGCAGGTCGGCCGGCTGGGCCAGCGCGCGGGCGATGACCAGCCGACGCGATTCGCCGCCGCTCCAGTCGACGCCGCCCGGCAGGCGGCGGCCGCACATCGTGTCGAGGCCTGCGGGCAGCGCGCGCACGCGCTGCTCGAGACCGACGGCAGCGAGGGCGCGCCAGCACTGCGCGTCGCGTTCGTCGGCGTCCGCGGCGTCGGCCGTTGGCGGCGGTGTTCCGCCGAGGCAGAGGTTGTCGCGGATCGACAGCTCGAAGCAGTGGGCGTCCTGCAGCAGGGTCGCGGTGCGGCCGCGCAGCGCGGCGCGGTCACAGCGCGCCAGCGGTGCCGCGCCGAGCACGAACCCACCCGCCGCCGGTTCGTACAGGCGCACCAGCAGCTTCAGCAGGGTCGACTTGCCCGAGCCGTTGGCGCCGACGAGGCAGAGTCGCGCCCCGGCCGGCAACGCGAACGTGACGCCGTCGAGCACCGCGCGCGGCTGCTGCTCATAGGCGAAGGTGACCCCCTGGGCCTCGATCGCGGGCGGCCGCTCCGGCACCGCGGCGGCCGCCCCGCAGGCGTCGGCCGCCGGGTCGCCGGCGATCGGCATCGCCAGCAGCTGCGCCAGCGGCTGCAGGAACAGCCGGTCCTCGGTCACGCTGGCGTGCGCCTGCAGCAGGTCGCGCACGGCGTTCTGTGTGCGCTGCGCCGCCTGCGCGTGCAGCACCAGGCCGCCGAGCGTCATCGCGCCGGCGAGCGCCTGGCCTGCCAGGTCATAGTAGGCGAAGAACAGCGCCGCGCTGGCCAGCATGTGAACGAGCCATTCGTCGCGTCCGCGGCGGAACGCCAGCTTCGCCAGCGACGCCCGCAGCGCGTGCCGGAGGCGCACCAGCATGCTGCCGAACGGCCGCAGCAGGCGATGCACGCGCACGTCCTTGGCGGTGGCGCGGCCGGTGAGCGCCGCGCCGAGCCAGCCGATCCAGCGCTGCTCGACGGTGTGTGCGAGCTGCCAGCGGAAGCGCTCGCGGGCGTGCCGTCGGCGCGTCCAGGCGACCGGCAGCGCCGCCGCGCCGACCAGGACCGGCAGCCACGGCTCGACGCGCGCCAGGACCGCGGCCATCAGGACCAGCGACGCCGCGGCGACGAGCAGGGCGACGAGGTCCTGGCACAGCCGGACCGGCCGCTGGCCGGCCTCGCCGAGGGCGCGCTGCATGCCGTCGTGGAACTCGGGACGGTCGAACACCGCCAGCGGCAGCCGGGCGACGTGGTCCTCGGCGCGCTGCACGGAGCGATCGGCCAGCAGCCGGCCGTGGTTCTCGGCGACGATCGCCGCGGCGCTGCGCAGCAAGCCGCCGAGCAGCGCGACCGCGCCGGCGAACACCGTCGCCAGGACCGCGGCGTCGGCGGCTTCGGCGGGCGGGCGCCGGCCGGCCGTACCGTCGGCGACCGCGTCGACGAGCTGCTGCATCGCCAGCAGGCCGACGAGCGGCAGCGCGGCCTGCGCCAGCGCCAGGATCGACTGCGCGGCGAGCCGACGGCGACCGCCGAGCACGCAATGCTGCAAGGCGCGCGACCAGGGCAGCGGCGGCGTGTTGGCCGGGATCGAGCTCGTCGCGGGGCGCGGCAGTCCGGCCGGAAGTGTCGGGGGAGCGATGCCTTGCGGGCGCCCAGGCTGGCTGTCGTCCCCCTTCGTCATGTTCCGATAAGATATGTTATGTAAAGCATGGCCGGGGGAGTCGGCGCGGCGGGAAGGCCCCGGGTCAGAGCTTCCACGTCATGCCCAACCATGCGGTGACATCCGGCGAAGCATAGCCGCGCAGGTCTTCGCCGATCGCCAGCTCGATCGACCAGCCAGGGCTGGCCTGCAGCCTGCCGCCGAACCACCCGAGCAGCTGGTTGTGTGCCGCCTCCGAGGGCCCGAGGTGCCGCAGCGTCGAGGTCTCCCACTCGATCTGCACGAGCGCCGTCAGCGTGTCGTCGAGCGGCAGCTCGCCGGCGACGCCGACCGAGGTCACGTCGCCGAAGCGCAGTCCTGCGCGTTGGGCCTGGTCCGGCGTCGAAGTCCAGGCGTACTGCGCGTGGCCGTAGAGCGCGAGGCCCGGCAGCCGGTAGTCGACGAGCGCGCCGACGCTGGCGTCGAGTCCGCCGGATCCGAAGCCGCGGCGTTCGTCGCCGGTCGGCAGCTCGACGCCGCCGCGCACCGCCACGCCGACCCGGCGGTCGCCGCCTTCGAGCACCTGCCAGGTCAGCGTGATCGGCAGGTCCAGCAGCGCGGCGCCCTCCTGGTCGGCCTCCCAGACCGTGCGGCCGTCGCGCGTGGCGGCGACGCGGTAGGCGTCCTTCTGGTCCTGGTCGCGACCCTGGTCCGGCAGCCCGAGCGCGTCGTGGTAGCCGATCAGGAAGTCGTCGAGGAAGCCGCCGCTGGTGTGCGCCGCCGCGACCTCGACGCCGAGTTGCAGGCCTGCGCCGAGGCCGAGCCGCAGCTCGGTCGCGGCGCGCAGGTATTCGCCGTCCATCTGCCAGGTCGCGGTGTCCTTGACTCCGAACAGGTAGAGGCTCGTGTAGGCGGCGTTGGTGCGCACCGTGGCGCGGCCGGCGCCGAGGACCCCGGCGGCGGCCGGCGGCATGTGCATCACCAGCAGCTGCGCCGGGTGCTGGTTGCGGGTCGGCATCGGTCCTTCGAACGACGGCCGCGAGACGCAGGCGGCGGGCACGACGACGAGGACCCAGAGCACCGTTCGCAGCGACCGCATCGAGCGGCGAAGGCTAGCCCGTGGCGCCGGTCGCGCCAGGATCATCGGCAACAATGCCGGCTCGCGCCGCGAGCGCGCGACGGCCGCCGCGGGTAGTCTGTGCGCCCTTGCAGATGAAGACCCTCTGGTTCGTCCCGCTCCTGTTCCTCGTCGCCTGTGCCGACGGCGGCACCGACACGCGCCCCACCGGCGAGGTGACGGTCAACGCCACCTACCACCAGCTCAGCTTCCGCACCCTGCGCGGGTTCGGCGCGTTCCCCGTCAGCGCGAGCGTCGCGTTCTCCGAACGACGGCAGCTGAACCTGTTCGACAACGGCACCTATTCGGTGACGTCCGGCAGCAGCACGAGCTCGACGGACAGCTACGCGCTGCTCGAGGACGGCACGTTGTCGATCTTCGTCACCGGCTTCAGCAGCGAGCCGTCGGTGGTGTTCCGCGGCGGCTACGACCGCGTCGGCACCAGCGGCAACTTCTTCTTCACCGACCGGGTCTCCACCACCAACGGTCCGTCGGTCGGCCTCTACCTCGGCACCGAGAAGGTGGCCGGACAGGTCGAACTCGAGGGCGGGTGGCACGTCGTGTCGCTGCACACGATCTTCGGCCAGACCATCCTGGACACCGAGAACGTCGGCCGCGCCGCGCACGGCGCGGTGTCGATCGCCGCCGGCCTGCCCGGCGCCGCGCGCACGATCAGCGGCACCGGCTTCCAGGGCACCAACGGGCTGACCTTCGGCGGCAGCATCCAGAACGTGCTCGACGGCAACGACACCGGCGACGGCACCTGCAACCTGACCGTCGACTACACCCTGCAGGGACAGTCCGCGGACTCGCGCGTGATGCTGTGCGCGGCCAGCGACGAGGTCGTCTTCGGGCTCGACTCCGACGAGACCGACGGCGAAGCCGGCCTGTTGCTGATGGTGCGCAAGTTCGACGCGCCTGCTTCGCCGGTCAACACCGCCAGCGCGCTCGGCACGTTCCTGGTCGGCGGCCACACGCTGTTCGTCAACCCGAGCAACAGCGGCTCGGACACCTTCGTCGGCGTGGTCACGCTCGGCACCGCCGGCGCGTTCCGCCTCGACGCCACCAGCGCCTCGGGGCAGGACTTCTCCTACAGCGGCACCTACACCCTCTCGCCGGACGGGGGCATGTCGATCGCGATCGCCGGGACCAACGAGACGTGGTTCGCGGCGATCGACAAGAACTACAACACGCTGGTGATCCTCGACGACTTCGAGGAGATCCGGCCGAACAACTCGCCGGAGCTGAACCTGGTGTTCGGCGTGCGTCGGCAGGACAACTGAGCGCTTGGCGCTGGCCCGCGGCGGTCGGCCTCTGCATGATCGCGCCGTGAACGCGCCGGTCCTCAGCCTCGAACTCCCGTTCGCCGAACGCATCGCCCGCGGCAAGGTCCGGGAGGTCTACCGCCTCGGCGACGACCTGTTGCTGGTCGCCTCGGACCGGGTCTCGGCCTTCGACGTGGTGATGGCCGAGGGCATCCCCGGCAAGGGACGCGTCTTGACGGAGACGTCGGCGTTCTGGATGCGGCTGCTCGCCGACGTCGTGCCCAACCACCTGTTGTCGACCGACGTCGACGCCTGGCCGGACGTGCCGCCGCAGTATCGCGAGCTGCTGCGCGGCCGCACGATGCGCTGCAAGCGCTGCGAGCCGTTGCCGGTCGAGTGGGTCGTGCGGGGCAACCTCACCGGCTCCGGATGGAACGACTACCGCGCCACCGGCGCGGTCAGCGGCGTGCAGCTGCCCCCGGGCCTGCAGCACGCCAGCCGGCTCGAGCCGCCCATCCTGACGCCGTCGACCAAGGCCGCGAGCGGTCACGACGAGCCGATCGCGTTCGACCGGGTCGTCGCGCTGGTCGGTCGCGATGTCGCGGAGGCGGCGCGCGCAGCGGCGCTGCGGCTGTTCGAGCGCGGCCGCGAGCACGCGCGCTCGCGCGGCATCGTCATCGCCGACACCAAGTTCGAGTTCGGCTTGTGCGATGGACAGCTGCTGCTGATCGACGAGTGCCTGACGCCCGACTCGAGCCGCTTCTGGCCGGCGGAGGAAGTTCGCGACGGCGCGCACCCGACGTCGTTCGACAAGCAGTACCTGCGGGACTGGCTGCTCTCGACCGACTGGGACAAGTCCCCCCCGCCGCCGACGCTGCCGGCGGAGGTGATCGCGAGGACCGCCGCGACGTACGCCGAGATCCAGCGGAGGCTCTGCTCGTGACGGATCGCCTGCCGGACACGGTCGCCTGGCGCGGCGAGCTGGAAGGGCACCTCGAACTGCTCGACCAGACCCTGCTTCCGCACACGGTCGAGGTCCTGCAGCTGCGTGACGTCGCCGCCGTCATCGACGCGATCCGCAGGCTGTGCGTGCGCGGCGCGCCGGCGATCGGCGTCGCCGCCGGCTACGGGCTGGTGCTCGGCGTGCGCGAGCGGCGGCCGCTGCCGAACGCGCTCCGCGACTGCGCCCGCGAGGTCGCTGCCCTGCTGCTCGCCGCGCGTCCGACCGCCGTCAACCTGCAGTGGGCGCTCGACCGCTGCCTCGCCGCGCTCGGCGAAGAGCCGACGCTGGCGCGGCTGTTCGCCGAGGCCTGCGCGATCCACGCCGACGAGGAGGCGATGAGCCGCAGCATCGGCGAACACGGCAAGGCGCTGATCCGTCCGGGCGCGACGGTGCTCACCCACTGCAACGCCGGGCGGCTGGCCACGGCCGGCGACGGCACGGCGCTGGCGCCGATGTTCGCGGCATGGCGCGACGGCGTGCGCTTTCGCGTGTTCGCCGACGAGACCCGTCCGCTGCTGCAGGGCGCGCGGCTGACGGCGCTCGAACTGCACCGCGAAGGCATCCCCGTGCAGCTGCTGGCCGACGGCGCCGGCGCCGGCCTGATCGCCCGCGGCGAGGTGTCGCTGGTGATCGTCGGCGCGGACCGCATCGCGCGGAACGGCGACTTCGCCAACAAGGTCGGCACCTACCCGCTGGCGCTGGCGTGCGCCGCCCACCGGGTGCCGTTCTACTGCGCCGCGCCGGTCTCGACCTTCGACATGTCGTTGGCCAACGGTCGCCTGATCCCGATCGAAGAGCGCGATGCCACCGAGCTGACGACGCTCGCCGGCCGGCGGATCGCGCCCGCGGGCGTCGGCGCGCGCAACCCGGCCTTCGACGTCACCCCACACGGGCTCGTCACCGGCTTCGTGACCGACGTCGGCGTGCTGCAGCCGCCGTTCGACGCGGCCGTCAAGCGGAGTCGCGTGCCCGGCCGATGAGACCGTGGTCATGGCGACCGTCTCCAAGAAGGCCCGTTCCAAGCCCGCAGCCAAGGCCAAGGCCGCGAAGCCCGCGGCGAAGCCGGCTGCGAAGAAGGCGAAGGCCGCTGCGCAGCCGGTGAAGAAGGCGCCGCCCGCGCCGAAGGCGGCGGCGATCGCGGAGCCTGAGCGCTCGAGCGCGCCGATGGCCGAGGTCGACGGCGAGGTGCTCGAGTTCATCGCCGCGATCGACACCTTCAAGAAGCAGCACGGCCGCCCGTTCCCGAGCTGGAGCGAGGTGCTGCTGATCGTGCGTCAGCTCGGCTACCGGCGCAGCTGAGCTACTGCAACCAGCCCGACGCCAGCAGCGCCAGCAGCACGGCGCCGGCGACGATGCGGTACCAGCCGAACACGCGGAAGGTGTGGCGACGCAGGAAGGCGACGAATGGCTTGACCACCAGCAGCGCGCTGACGAACGCGACCGCGGTGCCGATCCAGAACGGGCGCACCATGTCGCCGGCGAGCAGGTCCGGGTGCGAGACCAGCTTGTAGAGCGAGGCGCCGTAGAGGATCGGCAGGCCGACCACGAACGAGAACTCGGCGCCGGCGGTGCGCGACAGGCCGAGCAGCAGCGCGCCGCCGATCGTCGCTCCCGAGCGGCTCGTGCCCGGCACCAGGGCGAGGCACTGCCACAGGCCGATCCACAGCGCCGTGCGATACGGCATCCTGGACAACGCGGCGACGCGCGGCGCGCGGCCGTCGAGGTGGCGTTCGAGCAGCAACAGCGCCACGCCCCCCACCAGCAGCGTGGCGGCGACGACCCACGGCGAGAACAGGTGCTCGTCGATCCAGTCGTCGATGGCGAGGCCGAGCACCGCCGCCGGCAGCGCGGCGATGGCGATCTGCACCAGCAGGTTGGACTCCCCGGACACGCGGCGCGGCAGCTGCCGCAGGGCCGTCCAGAGGTCGCGCCCGTAGAGCATCAGGATGGCCGTGATCGCGCCCATCTGGATGCCGATGTTGAACGCGTTGCTCGCCGCCCCTTCGGGCAGCCCGAGCAGGCGCTGGGCGACGATCAGGTGGCCGGTGCTCGACACCGGCAGGAACTCGGTCACGCCTTCCACGAGGCCGAGCACCACTGCCGAGAACCAGTCGATCGCGTCGCCGGACGGCGCGGCGAGCCGTGCGATCACAGCACCGACGACGGCGCGCGGTACTCGATGCCGAACGCGTCGGCGACGCCCTGGTGCGTGCAGGCGCCGCCCAGCACGTTGGCCGCGGTGCTCAGCACCGGGTCCTTCGCGGCGGCCGCGGCGCCCATGCCGGCGAGCTTCTTGGCCCACGGGCTGGTCGCGTTGGTCAGGCCGAAGGTCGAGGTGCGCGGCACCGCGCCCGGCATGTTGGCGACGCAGTAGTGCAGCACGCCGTCGATGACGAACGTCGGGTCGGCGTGCGTGGTCGGCTTGCAGGTCTCGATGCAGCCGCCCTGGTCCACCGCGACGTCGACGATCACGGCGCCGTCCTTCATGTCCTTGAGGTCGTCGCGGCGCACGAGGCGCGGCGCGCGGGCGCCCTGCACCAGCACGGCGCCGATGACCAGGTCCGCCTGGCGGATCTGCTCGCGCACCGCGATCGGCGAGCTGTGCAGCGTCTGCACGTTGGCCGGCATGACGTCGCTGAGGTAGCGCAGCCGGTCGAGGTCGATGTCGAGCATGCGCACGTCGGCGCCGAGGCCCGCCGCCATCTTAGCCGCGTTGGTGCCGACCACGCCGCCGCCGAGGATCACGACGGTTGCGTTGTCGACGCCGGGGATGCCGCCGAGCAGCATGCCGCGGCCGCCCATGTGCTTCTCGAGGCACACCGCACCGACCTGCACCGCCATGCGGCCGGCGACCTCGCTCATCGGCGTCAGCAGCGGCAGCGAGTTGCGGTGGATCAGCGTCTCGTAGGCGAAGCAGTGCGCGCCCGACGCGAGCATCGCGTCGGTGAGCTCGCGGCTGGCGGCGAAGTGGAAGTAGGTGAACAGCACCTGCCCCTTCTTGATCAGCTTGTACTCGGCCGGCAGCGGCTCCTTGACCTTGACGATCATCTCGGCCTGGCCGTAGACGTCGGCCGCGCTGGCGACCATCTTGGCGCCGACCGCCTGGTACTCGTCGTCGGTGATCCCGGCGCCGAGTCCGCCCCCCTGCTCGACGAGCACCGTGTGACCGGCACCGACCAGGTCCATGACCATGGCCGGCACGGCGCCGATGCGGTTTTCCTGGGCTTTGATCTCCTTGGGGACGCCGATGATCATCGAGGGCTCGTTCCTGTGCGCGGGATTGCGGGCCAGGACGATAGCGCCCGCGATGGCGAATGCGAGCGCGCCGCGCCCCCGTGCTCAGGCGACGGCGTCGCGCAGGCGCTGTTCGAGCTGGCTGCGCTCGCCGGCGGGCAGGCCCGGCAACAGCGCGAACACCACGCACAGCTCGCCCGGTGCGACCCGCACCTCCGGTGCCGGCTGCACCAGCACCCGCGGGTCTCCGCCGAGCAGGTCGCGGACACGGGCCTCAGCGCGTTCGGCGTCGCGCACCGTGAGGCGGCAGCTGACGGAATCCGGCCCCGGACGGCCGATGCGCTGCTCCGGGGTCGTCGAGCTCGCTGGTCGGGGAAGCTCGACGACGGGTTCGGGTTGGCGCGCCGGCGCCGACCGCACAGGGCGCAGCGGCGTGGCCGTGACCGGCTCGGCTTCTTGTTCCCGTTCCTGCTCCGGCGCCTCGTCCTCGTCGAGCACGAACAGATCGTCGAGGTCGAGCCCAGCCGCGAAGTCGTCCGGTTCGGGCCGCTCGGCTTCGAGCAGCTCCGGCGCGGTGGGTTCGGAGCGCGGCAGCGCGCCGGCGAGCAGCCGGTCCATCTCGACCGGATCGGTCGACTGCCGGATCTTGCCGATGGCCTCGCCGAGCAGCGCTGCCGCGGCCCAGAGCTCCTCGACCTCGGGCTCGTCGAGAGTCGCCTCGGCGGCCGTCGCCGTGCCGGCAGCGTGCGTCGCCGGCTTCGTCTGCATCTCGGGGGCGATGGCCAACGGGCGCGGCCGGCGCGGCAGCAGCAGCCGGACCCCGATCGCCACGGCCGCGAAGGCGAGCACCCACCACGGCCAGCGGCTAGCGCCCTGGCGCGTGCCGCCGGGCGTCGCGCCCTGCTCGCCGCCAGCGCCAGGCAGCGGCGTGCCGCTGGCGTCGACCGCGCCGGGGCGTCCGTCGTCGCCGGGACCGGGGGGCGTCGTTCCGCCGTCTTCGCCGGGAGCCGCGGGCGGGGCCACGCCCGGCGCGATCTTCTCCAGGCGGCGCAAGAAGTCCTCGAGATGGGTCGCGGTGTCGTCGAGCGCGCCCTGGAGCAGACCTTCGACCTCGCGGTGCCGCACGTCCTGCTCGGCCATCGTGCGCTCGAGCTGCTCGAGGCGCTGTTGCAGGTCGCGCCCCTGCTCGGCGCGCTGGTCCTGCATGGCGCCGACGACGAGCTGCGTCCAGCGCTGCATCTCCTGGGTCAGTGCCGTCTGCCGGGTGGCCAGCTCGCGCTGTGCGGTGCCGAGCTGCGTCAAGACGTCGCGCAGCGGTCGCAGCGCGCCGTCGACCGCTTCGCGCGCCGCTTCGGGCGCCGCCGCGGCCGCCTGCGGACGGTCCTCGCGCAGCAGCATCCGCAGCGCGCGTAGCTCGCTCGCGACCTCGCTGTCGACGGTCGGGCCGCGCTCGCAGCCGAAGGCGCCGAGGCAAGCCAGGCCGAGCAGCGCGGTGCGCCAGGCGTTCCTCACGACTCCTCCACGTGTCGGGCGGCGACGGCGACCGGACGAGGTGCCTCGCCGAACACGATGCGATGCGGCCGCGTCACCACCGAACCGCGCATCGGGGTCAGGTCCGCGTCGGTGATTCGAACCCGCAACCTGCCGGGTGTCACCACCTGGTTGCCGGCGTTCCTGAGCCGCAACGGCAGCACGACCCGAGGCTCGCCGCTGCGCATCGGGAAGCGCACCATCCAGCTCACCGCGCAGCGCATCGCGTGACCACTGTCCTCTTCCCACTGTCCTTGCAGCTCCGGAGGATGCAGCTCGAACAGCGTCTCGCCGGCAGCTGGGGCCGACTTCCACACCAGGGTCGGGACCAGCGGGGCCGTCACGTAGCCGGACAGGCGCGCGCCGGGCACGAGGGTCAGTGTCTCGCGCGGCACGAGGTGTAGCGGGAAGCGCGGCGCGCGCAGCTCGAGCTGCAAGTGGCCCTGCGGGCCGAGGCCGAGCACGTATCGGCGCGCTTCGCGGCCGTTGGACCAGAGCAGCGAATAGCCGCCGCGCGCGCGCTCGAGCACCAACTCGGCGTTGCCGAACTGGGCCCGCGAAGCGTCGCCGCGCTGCGGGCGCGGCAGCGGAACGACCAGCGGCAATGCGGCGAGGGAATCCATCCTGTGGAGGCGAGCGCGAGCCCGATGCCAGCGGCGATCGAGCTGCGAGAGCCTACCTCACCGCGGATCGCGGAGCGCCTGCAACCTGCCCCTCGGGCATGCGCAAAGCCGCAGAAAGGCCTTGCTTTGGTCGGGTTGCTCGGCATGATCTCCGCCTCGCGAACGGGCGTTTAGCTCAGTTGGCTAGAGCATCAGCTCGACAAGCTGAGGGTCACAGGTTCGAATCCTGTAACGCCCACCACTCTTCCGTTTCGCGATTGCTCTGGTTCGCGATTGCTCCGGGCTGCGGGGAGCGACTCGAGCACAGCAGCTGTGCCAGAGGCTCCGGACCCGGGAGCCCACCTTCCGACCCGTCGCGTTCATAGGGTCGTGCTCCTGCGCGTTGCCGTCCCGCCCTGGGGCGCTGCGCTGACCGGGGGCGCTGCGCTGACCGACCGGCAGCGTCAGCGGACCGTTCAAGCCAGTTGAGGGCCGATGCCAGCAGCTGGCAGGCGCTGGCCCGCACCAGCGGCTTCACCCGCCGCCAACTGCGGCTTGCGCATCGCCCGGCCGACCACCGGCGCGAGCGCGAAGGATCCAACGCACCAACAGATCAGCACTGCGGTCATCGAGGCACCTCTGGGGTTTCTGGTCATGGGGCTACGCCCCTGCAGAACACCAGCGGCTCGTGTAACTGAACGAAATTCGGAGTCGACCAGCGATTGGCCGGCCTGTCCGCCTCGTCAGCCCTCGATACCGAACGTCTTCCCGAGCACGGCCCGGTCGCCCTGGACCGCGGTGCGCATCAGGTACGGCTGCAAGCCACGCAGACCGCCGAGCTCCTCCCCACCGCCGGCGCGGCCGGGGCCGCCGTGGATCGCGCCCGGCAGCACCGCACCCGGGCCGAGCGCCTGGCCCATGGTCTTCTCGCTGCCGATCCAGACGCGACCGTGCCACGGCGCGATGCCCGGCACGACGTCACCGAGCCAGGTCTTGTCGTCCGAGTAGACGCTGGCGACCAGGCAGCCGCCGCCGCGGTTGACCAGCTCGGTCGCGGTCGCAGCCTTGCCGTCGTACGGCAAGATCGTCGCGCACGGCCCGAACACCTCGAGCTCGTGCAGCAGGTCGGTTCCGGCGTCCTTGGCCTGCAGCAAGGTCGGCTTGACGAAGTAGCCGGGCCCGTCCATCGGCTCGGCGCCACCGAGCACCGTCGCGCAGTGGTCCTGCAGCCGCTTGATGCCGGCGCGCACGTCGTCGAGCTGCGCCTTGCTGGCCACCGGCCCCATGCGCACCTGCTCGTCCATCACGTTGCCGATGCGCGTCGCCTCGAGCCGCTCGACGAGCGCTTCCTTGACCGCGTCGAGGTGCTCGAGCGGCACCAGGATGCGGCGCACGGCGGTGCACTTCTGCCCCGCCTTCTGCGTCATGTCGATCGCGACGTTGGTGACGAACTGGGTGAAGGTGTCGCCGTCGAGCTCCGCGTCGGGGCCGAGCACCGCCGAGTTGATCGAATCGGCTTCGATGTTGACGCGCACGCTGCGCGCGATCAGGTTGGGGTTGCCGCGGATGCGCGAGCCGGTCTTGGCGCTGCCGGTGAAGGCGACCAGGTCCATCGCGTCGAGGTGGTCGAGCAGCCCCGACACCGCGCCGCACAGGAACTGGAAGCCGCCTTCGGGCACGAGCCCGCTGTCGACGACGATCTTCGCGACGCGTTCGGCGAGCATCGCGCTGCAGGTCCCCGCCTTCGAGACGACCGGCGTGCCAGCGAGCAGGGCGCATGCCATCTTCTCGGCCATTCCCCAGGCCGGGAAGTTGAAGGCGTTGATGTGCACGCCGACGCCAGGTCGCGGCATCAGCACGTGCTCCGCCCAGAAGCGCGCCGTGCGACCGAGCTGCACGCCGGCGCCATCGATCAGCCACGGGGTGTCGGGTAGCTCCGCCGCGAGCTTGCCGTAGTAGGCCAGCGTGCCCGACGCGCCGTCGAGGTCGAACTTGGCGTCGCCGCGAGTGTTGCCGCCGTTGCGGGCGCTGATCTCGATCAGCTCGTCGCGGTGTTCATGCAGCTTCTTGGCCAGCCCGTTGAGGATCGCCCCGCGCTCCTTCCACGACAGGGCCCGCAGCGCCGGACCACCGACCTTGCGCGCGTGTTGCAGCACCGCGGCGAAGTCGACCCCAGACGGCCGCGTGGTGGCGAGCACCTCCTCGGTCGAGGGGTCGTGGAGTTGGACCGGGTCACCGGATCCCGCGATCCAGTCACCGCGTACGTAGCTGTGCAGGGCGTTCATCGGGGCGAAGACGATAGCGCCCACGACGGAGTGAATCACGCCCGCAACCAGGCCCCCACGCACGGAAACATGGGCCCCACCGCCCCGCCGTCGTCAGGGCAGCAACAGCACCAGCCGCTGGTTGCCGACGCAGCTCGGCTGCGATGCCGGATCCAGCGCGACGAAGCTCCAGGTGAGCTGCAGCCCGGACAGGAACGACAGCACGCCCGGCGGCCAGAAGAGCGTGGCGGTGGCGCGGCCGAACGTGTCCAGGGTGCCGAGCCCGTTGCTCATCAGCCCGCCGTTGGGATCACCGACCAGCACCCATGTCACGGCGTCCGGGTTGAGCGGCACCGGCAGGTCAGGCCCCCACGAAAATCCCGGCGATGAGCCGCTGAGGGAAGCGAGCACGAGGTAGGTGTGTCCCGCGCCTGCGGGCCCGACGTCGAGGGAGATCGTGATCGGACCGCCGTTCTGCGCGCTGAGCAGCGGCGGAGTGACGTTGACCGGCGCGCCGGCCACGTAGCGTCGGCGCGATGTCGCGACGTGGCCGTCCGCGTCGCGCACCTGCATCGTGGTGCGCCAGGTGGCGGAGTAACGGCTCAGGTGCGAGAAGGTCCCGAGCGGTTGCCATGGCGTGTCGAACTGGTTGTCACCGTCGAGGTCGAAGCGCGTCTCGAGGGTGGCGACCGGCTGGTCCTGGTCGGTCGTCGCGCCGGGGTTGACGGTCGCGCTCAGCTTCGGCGCCGTGCAGCTGTAGTTCGGCTGCGGCCAGTTGCAGCCGGGCACCGCGTAGGCGGCGAACGCCGGCCACCAGGTCGGGTGGTTGACCAGGTGCTGGTAGCGGAACGACTGGTAGCCGTCGCCGCCGCCGAGCAGTGCGCCCGTCACCGACGCGTCGATGGTCGAAGTCGTCGTGGTCTCCGCGGTGTCGCTATAGGTCCGCACGGCGGGGCATACGCGGCGGTCCGGCACGCCCGCGAGCGCGCAGGCGTTGCGCGCGTATTCGGCGGTCTTCTGCACGTAGGCGCGGTGCAGCGCGTAGCTCGAGTAGATCGAACCGTCGGCGGTGTAGGCCATCGGCATCAGCACGTCGAGCAGCGGCGCCAGCTGCTGCCAGTCCTGGCCGTACTGTGCCGCGAGGTTGTTGCGCACGGTCTGGTACGACTGGAAGTTGCCGTCGTAGGTGCCGCCGTCGAAGGTGCTGCGGTTGGCGATCAGGTAGGCGTGCAGCGACAGGTTGCCGATGTGCTGCCGCACGTCGGCGACGAAGGCGGTGACGTTGGCGGAGTTGGCGCCGCCGCTGCCGACGTAGCGCACGTAGTCGAGCGCGATGCCGTCGATGTCGTAGACCGGTTGCCCGTTCGTCTGCCAGGCGCCGACGAAGTAGTCGATGACGTCGAGCAGGTACTGCCGATGCGCCGCGTCACTCGGCTGCACCGTGTCGTGGAAGCACTTGAGGACGAGCACGACGCGGACGCCGGCGCTGCGGCAAGCGCTGATCAGCGGCGCGAGCGCGATGCCGGCGCCGGTCGGGCGCACGCTGCCCCAGGCCGGGTTCCAGTCCCCCGCCTCGTCGGTGACCCAGAGCGTGCCGGTCGAGGGCCCTTCGGCACGGAAGGCGCTGACGTAGAGCGTGTCGATGCCGTGCGACTGGCAATTGCCCACGATCTCGTTGACGCGGCCGTCCATGTTGCCGACCAGGAAGGGAAACACCCCCACCGAGACGTCGGACGATTGGGCCTGGGCGACCAGGCGGGCGAGCAGGCAGAGGACGGCGAGCGTGGCGCGCAGCATGGCGCGGCATTATGCCGAACGGCCGACGCCGCTGCCCAGTTCGCAGCTGTTCAGTTCGCAGCTGTTCAGTTCGCAGCTGTTCAGTTCGCCGCTGTCCAGTTCGAGTGTGGCGCAGGCCCCGTCTGGCCGAGGCCCCGCCGTTGCGGAGCTCCGACCATCGGTCATACGCCGGACACGAACTGCATCAGCTCGCCGAAGCGCCGTTCGACCATGCCGCGGTCGGCGTGAGCGAGCCGGTCGACGCCGAACCCCTCGACGGTCAGGCTCGCCGTGACGGTGCCGTAGGCGACTGCCCGCTGCATGTTGGCGAGGCTGAGCTGGTCGCAGTTGGCGAGGTAGCCCATGAAGCCACCGGCGAAGCTGTCGCCGGCGCCGGTCGGATCGACCACGTGCTCGGTCGGGTAGGCCGGCAACGCGTAGTGGAAGAAGTTGGAGAACACGAAGCAGCCATGCTCGCCCTTCTTGACGATGACCAGCTTCGGGCCGAGCTCGAGCGCGGCCTTGCCGGCGGCGATCAGGTTGCTCTTGCCCGTCAGCTGCTTGACCTCGCCGTCGTTGACGATGACGCCGTCGATGCGCTGCAGCAGCGCGAGCAGCCCGTCGCGCGCGGTCTCGATCCACAGGTCCATCGTGTCGGCGACGACGAAACGCGGCGCGTCCATCTGTTCCACCACCGACAGCTGCGTCGCCGGAGCGCCGTTGGCCAGGAACACGAACGGCGAGTCGCGGAAGCCCTGCGGCACCTTGGGCTCGAAGTCACCGAAGGTGTTGAGCTGCACGTCGAGCGTCTCGCGCGAGTTCATGTCCGCGGAGTAGCGGCCGTGCCAGGCGAACGTCTTGCCGGGCTTGGTCTCGACCCCATCCAGGTCCACGCCGCGGTCCGCGAGCAGCTTGCGGTGCGCGTCTGGGAAGTCCTGGCCGACGACGCTGACCAGTCGCACCGACGTGAACAGCCGCGCCGCGAGGCTGAAGTAGGTCGAAGACCCGCCAAGGCACTTCTCGGCCTTGCCGTGCGGGGTCTCGATGGTGTCGAACGCGGTGGAACCGACAACGAGCAGCGTCATGGCGCGCGACACTACCGCGGTCGCGCGGCGCGTTCCACCTCGCGCCGGGTCCCGCGGGCATCAACGCGCGTCGTCCGCCCGCTCCTCTCGTTCTTCGCGTTCCTCGAGCGCGACCTCGCGGTCGATGTCGTCCCTGGTCACGCGGTCCTTCTCGAACAGCACGAACAGGCCGCCGATCAGCGAGAACCCGCTGAGCATGAGGCGGTAGAGGATCGACAGCGCGACGCCCATCGTCGCCATGGCGGCCGCCGGGTTGGCCGTGTCCGGCGGCATGTGCACGGCGCAGTAGGTGCTGAACAGATAGCCGTAGATCATCTCGCCGATGCCCCAGCCGTTGGGCGCCAGCGGGATCGCCGTGACGATGTTGATGACCGGCACCAACACCAGGTATTCGTAGGCGGGGATCGGGATGCCGATCGCGAGGCCGATCATCAGCACGCACCCGACGGCGACGAGGTGATTGAGCACGCCCGCCAGCAGGCTGGCGGTGATGACCCAGGTGTGGTCGCGGTAGAAGAAGATCGCCCTGTCGACCAGTTGCAGCAGATGTCGGAGCTTCGGCGGCAGGCGGTGGAGCAGCCACTTCAGGCGGACCATCTCGCGCAGGCGCCGACTGAGCGCGACGACGCCGAGCAAGCCGACGCCGACGATCACGCCCCAGATGCTGAGCGCCACCTGCGTGTAGCGGTCGAGGGCGAACAGCACGGCGATCGCCCCGAGCACCGCCAGCGACCCGAGCCCGAGCACGCGGTCGACGACCACCGAGACGGTGACCTGCATGCGGTGGCCGGGACACCGCTTCATGATGTAGAGCGCCTTGATCAGGTCGCCGCCCGTGGCGCCGGGCACGACCGTGTTGAAGAACACGCCGATCCACGTGAATCGCAGCGTCTCGCCCAGCGTCACGTCGGTGCCGTTGACACGCAGCAGCCACCACCAGCGCGCGCCGGCGATCAGCACGGTGAAGCAGAAGCACAGCGCCCCGAGGCCGAACAGCAGCGGGTCCAGGTTGCGCCAGTAGGTGAGGAAACCCGGGCGGATGTCGAGCGAGTTGCCGTCGGTGTCGGTGGTGCCGCGTTCCGCCTCTCGCACCTGTGCCGTCGGGTCGGTCGCGAGGCGGTAGCTCACCGGGTCGTGCTGCCACTGCCCGACGATCTCGACGGCCTCGGAGCGGATCTCCTTGGCGCCGTTCTCGCCACCGAGCCAGACCAGTCGGTCCTCGAACTGCACCCGGCTCAGCACGAACCACATCAGGCCGGCGACCAACAACAGCTTGACGATGCCCAGCAACCGCTTCTTCACGACCACTCTCCCTTGGCGCGGACCTTCGCACGGGCGGCGCGGATCGAGCGCTGTTCGTCGATCACGCGCTGCAGGACCCGCGCGCCGAACCGAGCCGGATCGACCGACAGTTCCGCCAGCGTGGCGATCGCGACCGGCGCCCCTCCCGGGGTCGAGTTGACGGCGAAGTGGATCAAGGCGCTGACCGGCGTGACCGTAGCGATCGAAATCGAAAGTTTCCCGTCGCCGACGAAAAGGTCGTCGCCGGTTCGCGTGACGGTCCCCGCCGGCGCCAACTCGCGCAGCACCTCGGCGGCCTGGGCCGCGAGCAGGCGCTGCCGGTGCGTGGCGAGCAGCAGGTCGGGGTGCTCGAACGCTTCCCAGACGAAGTGCACCATGTCATCGGCGGCGATACCGGGGCCGTCGATGTCGGCCAGGTCGGCGATCTCGTCACGCCTCACCGAGCAAGGCCCGCGGAACCCGACGATCGCATCGCCGGCCATGTCGAAGCGCTGCAGCAGCCAATGGGCGCGCAGCTGGCTACCGTCGTAGGCGATCACCTCGTCACACCAGTGCGCGAGCATGCCCATCAGCCTCCCTGTTGCTCCAGCCACTCCCGCACCCAGGCCGGGTCCGCGTCGACGCCCTTCCGTCCGAGGCACCACGTCAAGGCGATCAGCGCCGGGATGCGCAGCTTCGAGTAGTAGCTCTGTTCGTTGAGCACGGTGCGGGCGAGGAACTCGGCCGGGGAGCTCGTCTCCCAGTCCTGGCGTCCTGGCAGCCGCACCACGGCCTTCGCCTGCTCGGCATCGAGCTGGCCGCAGTAGTGGATGAGCCGCAACTGGATCAGCGAATCGGGGTCGAAGAGCGGCTCGCCACGGGCCCGCTCCTCCGGGCTGGCGGCCATCGACGCGAGCAGCAACGGCACCATCGACGGCCCGCCGAGTCCGCGGATCTGCTGCATCGCGCAGAGGCGGACCTCGGCGAACTGCGGGTCGCGGCCCTGCACGGTGCGCAGCAGCACGCCGCGGGTGCAGTGGCCGATCGCGGCGCGCAGCGCGTCGATCACCCACGGCCTGGCGCGGTCGTCGTGTTCGGCACCGAGCAGCCGCGTCAGGTCGTCGACCAGGATGATGCGCGTCGCCCAGTCCTCGAGCGGGCGGGCCGTGATCGCGGCGAGCGCGTCGCGGTACGGCACCAGCTCCGGCTCGCTGACCTCGCGATCGGCGCGCGTCTCGGGAGCCGCCGCCCGCAGCCCGGTCAAGGCGAGGTCGAGCCGCTCGGCCGACAGTGGCTCGCACAGCTCTTCGACCGAGCCGGCGAACAGCGGCAGGTCGAGGTCGCGACAGACACCTGCGAGCCCGTCGATCGCCAGCACCCTCGTCTCCGGGCTCTGGTCCAGTTCGGCCAGCCACGCGTAGCGACTGCCCGCGGCTCCACACACCAGCAGATCGCGGCCGGTCTTGTCGGGCAGTGTCCGCAGCAGCTCTCGCGTGCTGGCGCTGGGATGATCGAGCGTCTCGCGGGCGCGGTTCGGCAGCGTCCAACGCAGCAAGAAGCGGATCGGCGAGAAGAACGGCGCGCGCAGGTACCAGGCGCTGCGGTCGACCTTCTCCTCGTAGCGGAGCGAACGCACGCCGCCGACCTCCTGCAGCTTGACGATCGCGTCGAGATCGTCGAGCGCCTCGATCGCCGACAGCGGCGAGGTCGAGGTGCACGCGGCGAGGGAGAACGCCGTCAGCACCGCACCAGTCATCGCCCGGTGTAGCGGCTTCATCGTCGACACCGTTCCTGCCAGAACTCGCGCGCCGCGGCGCGTCCGGCCTCGTCGACTGCTTGCAGGCGGAACTCGTGCGCCACGCCTGCGGTGCGCTCGAGAGCGCGGTGCAGCGCAGTGAACGCCGAAGGATCCTCTTCGAGCTGAAGGCGGCTGAGCAGCAGCGCCGTGGCCTCGTCGCGCCGCCCGGTGCCCGCCAGCGCGTCGACCGCTGCGTCGGCCGCGACCGCCCGGACGAGCGCGGCTTCGTCGGTCAAGGCGACCTGCCAGAGTTCGAGCTCGGCGCGGCCGAGCGCCGCGGCGGCGCGCAGCGAGCGGGCGCGCACCGCGGGCGAGGGGTCGCCGCAGCCGATCGCCAGCACGCGTTCCCGGAGCGCGTCGCGTTCTTCGTTCGCCGTCGCGTCGGCAGAGAGCGGCTTGGCCAGCAGCCGCTCGACCAGTTCCGCGCGCGTCGTCGCCGCCGGGGCCGAGCGCAACACCGCCAACAGGTCGCGGATGCTGACGGTCGTCGTCGTCGGCCGCTCGAGCGCCGCCCGCAGCTGCTGCAGCTCCTCGCCGTGGGCTTCGAACCAGTCGCCGTCGCCGACGACCCGCAGCAGGTCGGCGCAGGTCCGGCGGGCCCGCTCGCGTTGGCCGGCGAGCAGTTCGACCTGGGCGAGCTCGAGCAGCGTGCCCGGCGCTGGGGCGAGCTGCCCACTGTCGCGCACGACCGACTGCAGTTCGGCAGCAGCCTCTCCGACGCGGCCGGTGTCGCGCAGCAGGCCAGCGTGGGCCAGCCGCAGGGCCGGCTCGCCGCTGCGCGTCGATGCCTGCTCGAGCACGAACAGCGCCTCGTCGTGTCGCTCCCGGTCCGCCAGCCATGCCGCCAACCGGAGCGCCGGGCCGACCGCATCGCTGGAGGTGGCGAGCTGCTCCCGCAGCGACCGTTCTTCCCGGCGCGCGTCCGGCCGCGGCGGAGCACCCGCGCCGCGCATCTCCGTCGTTGCCGCCGCGACGTCGCGCGGCTCGCGCTCCCCGCCGACATCGACGCCCGTAGCCGCCGCGCTCGTCTCGGCGCCGCCCGTCGTGCCAGCGCGCGGCATCGGCTCCGCCCCATCGAGCGCTTCGGGTCGGGGCACCGCCGACGCCGGCTCCGCGCGCGACCGGGCGGCGAGACGCGAGAAGGTCGACTCTCCGGCACCGCCGAAGGCGCTGCCCGAGGGACTCTGGTGCGACCCCAGCTGACACCCCCCGCCGATCACCAGCAGCTGCAGCGGCAGAAGGAACAGCACGGTCCTCGCGAGGGCTGGGCTGCGGCTACGACTCATCGACGCGACAGCTTGTAGGCGATCGCCGCATCTGCTGCACGCAGGATTCCGGCGCTTCCGCCGGGCCGCGGCGCGGGGCAAGATGCGCCGATGGCAGTCGAAGACGCCCGCCGCGCGGCCCGCCGGCTCGCCCGCCTCCGGGCGCCGCTGTGCCGTATCGTACGAGACGTGGCGGAAGGAATCGCCCGCGCCCGGGTGCGGCTGCGTCCCGGCGATGTGCGGCGCAAGGCGATCGGCGACTTCGTCACCTCGCTGGACCTGCGCGGCGAACGACAGCTGCGGCGGGCGCTGCAGCAGCTGCTGCCGGAGGCCGGCTTCCTCGGAGAGGAGACCCCTTCGCGCGAGCTCGACCGCGAGTTGGTCTGGGTCGTCGATCCGATCGACGGCACCAGCAACTTCAGCCGGGGGCTGCCGCAGTTCGCAGTCTCGGTCGCGCTGCTGCGGCACGGTCAGCCGGTGCTCGCTGCGGTCCACTGCGCACCGGAGCAGGCGCTCTACTCGGCGGTGCTCGGGGGCGGCGCGGCGCGTGGCCGTCGCAAGCTGATCACCGGACCCGCCCGATTCGACGACGGGGCGATGGTCGGCTGTCAGTGGTTTCGCGGCCAGCAGCAACTCGCCTTCCTCGCCGCGCTGCAGTCGACCGGGGCCCGTATCCGCACCCTGGGCAGCACCGTGGTGCAGATGATCGACGTGGTCAGCGGCCGCCTCGACGCCAACGTCCAGGAGCAGGGGCGCCTGTGGGACTTCGCCGCATCGGGGCTGATCGCGACCGAGGCGGGGCTCGAATTCACGGATTGGCGGGGCCGGCCGGTGTTTCCGGTCGCGGCGCTCGACAGCGGCCACACGGCGACGATCGCCGCGCCGCGCAACGTGCATCGACGGATCCGAGCCTTGCTGGCCGGGTTCTGCGAAGTCGTCGGCGATTAACGTTCCCCCGCCGTAACGCGTCCGCGCCTGCTGTCACGTTGGAGGTACCGCCGCGCCGACTGCCGCCGGCCCGTGGAGCGTTGGTCCCGGTTTTGCATCGGATGCAACGTCGGCTAGATTGACGGTCCCGATCAGGCGTCGGCCCGTCACCAGCGTCCGATTCGAGGCCCGTGCGCGGGCCAGCCCTCAACGACCTGCGTTCGCAAGCGAATCAAACCGGAGCGATCCATGAAGAACCTCCTCTTGTCTGGAATGTGCTGTGCGGGCCTGATGGCCCTGCTGCCCTCGACGGCCAGCGCCCACGGCGGTCAGTATCGTGGTCCTGGCGACGTCGTGCCGCCCGGCGGCGGCGGCGGCGGCGGTCGCACCGGCGGCCCGGCCGGCCCGACGACCGGCGGCCCTGCCGGCCCCAGCGCTCCGGCCCCCACGGCGCCGACCACGGGTGGCCCCGCCGGTCCGACGACGGGTGGCCCCGCGGGTCCAGCCGGCGGCGCCGGCCCGACGACGGGTGGCCCTCAGGGCATCCCGATCACCAGCGACCTGACGCGCTGGACGTTCTGGTGGGAGTTCAACAAGGACCCCTTCATCCGCCTCCGCGACGCGATCCACGCCAGTGGCCCGCAGACCGGTAGCGACGACTTCTACCTCGGCAGCACCAAGAAGAGCGAAGCGAAGGACTCGCTGCGTCCGACCTCGGACGAGATCATGAGCGATGTCCTGCCGGCGCTGAAGAAGGCGATCGACGGCACCGACCAACGCGACATCAACTCGTCGTGCATGGTCGCGATGGCCAAGATCGGCAAGGACCACACCGAGTTCAAGCTGGTCGACGTCTTCCGGCCGCGGCTGGCGAAGGGCGACCAGGAGATCCGCGAGGTCGCCGCGCTCGCGATCGGCATCGCCGCCATCGCCGGCGAGGACGAGATGAACCTGCTGATCGACCTGGCGCTCGACAAGGGCAAGGGCCGCGAGGCGTCCGACGGCTCGGTGAACGCTCGCACCCGCGCGTTCTCGCTCTACGGGCTCGGCCTCATCTCGCACGCCACGACCAACGTCGAGATCAAGCGCAAGGCCTTCACGGCCATGAAGACGGTCCTCGAGGACAAGTCGATCAACTTCCGCGACCTGAAGGTGGCCGCGATCAACGGGATGGCGATCCTCAACATCGGCATGGCCGACGACGCGGCGAAGACGCTGCTCGGCGACGTGCTGAACTCGCTCGAGGAGTACTACATGCAGAAGCTCGGCGCGAGCGAGCAGCTGATCCAGGCGCACTGCCCGCCGGCCATCGCCAAGCTGATCGGCAAGGACCACCCGGACGTGGACCGCTACAAGCGCCTGTTCGCCGACGACCTGATGGAGAAGGGCAAGGTCAAGCGCTCGAGCAACGAGATCGCCGAGTCGTGCGCCCTGGCGCTCGGCCAGCTGTGCCAGCCGTACGACGACAAGAAGTCGGCAGACAAGGAATACAGCGAGCTGCTGCTGGACACCTGGCACAAGCACAAGGACCTCCAGACCAAGAACTTCTCGATGCTGGGCCTCGGCTTCATCGGCGGCGAGGAGAACAAGAAGGTCGTGCTGAAGGAGTTCGACAAGGCCGGCAAGACGATCGAGAAGCCGTGGTGCGCCCTGGCGCTCGGCGTCTACTCGCACCGCATCTACGAGCAGCAGAAGGCTGCGAGCGGCGCCATCGATCCGGAGAGCTTCATCGGCGAGACCCTCTACAAGGAGCTCAAGGACTGCAAGTCGCCGGACCTGACCGGTGCGCTGGCG
The DNA here is from genome assembly GCA_020638735.1 of Planctomycetota bacterium. GTDB lineage: Bacteria > Planctomycetota > UBA1135 > UBA1135 > UBA2386. The sequence goes on from JACKHZ010000011.1 coordinate 460,824, forward strand.
ATCGGCCTCGGCCTCAACCGCTACACCGACGCCGCCGACAAGCTGCGCGAGCTGATGAAGGAGAACCAGGCCAAGGAAGACATGGCCGGCTACTGCGCCATCGGCCTCGCGCTGATGAACGACACCCGCTCGATCGAGGACATCCGCGAGGTGGTCGACGGCGCGTCGCGCCGCTTCAGCCTGCTGCAGCAGGCTGCGATCGCGCTCGGCAAGCTCGGCGACAAGGGCGTCGCCGACCTGCTGCAGAAGAAGCTGACCGATGGCGAGCCGAACCTCGCCAAGCTCAGCGCCATCGCCTCGGCGATCGGCTTCATCGGCGACAAGCGCACGATCAAGCCGCTGAAGGATCTGCTGTTCGACACCAAGCTGGGCGATCTGTCGCGTGCGTTCGCGGCGGTCGCGCTCGGCGGTGTCTCCGACAAGGAGAACCTGCCGTGGAACAGCAAGATCAGCTCGAACATGAACTATCGCGCTGCGGTCGAGACGCTGACCAACCAGCAGAGCGGCATCCTCGACATCCTGTGAGCTGCTGAGCGATTCCCCGGCAGGGCCTTCGCGGTCGCTGCCGAGGCAAATCCGAAACACACGCGAGGCCCGCCCGGTGACGCACCGCGCGGGCCTCGTCGTTGCTGCCGGGAACAAGGACGAAGCGCCCCGGCATGTCGCTTGCGACGGCCGCCCCATGCCCTCCCCTCGGCTCCTGTTCCTGGCGGTCGCCGCGCTGCTCGGCAGCGACCTGCTCGCCCACGGCGGTCAGTACCGCGGTCCTGGCGAAGTCACGCCGCAGCAGCCCGTGGCGACCAACTCCACCACCACGACCCGCAACGGCCCGTCGTCGCCCGTCGGCGGCTCGAACGGTGCGGCAGGGGTCAGTGGAGCAGCGCCGGCGGGCGGCGTCGGCAATCCGACCGGCAGCGTGGTCGCAGCTGCGCCGACTGCGCAACCTACCGGCGTTGGCATCGGCGAAGACCTGGGTCGCTGGGAGTTCTGGTGGGAGTTCGGCAAGGACCCCTACCTGCAGCTTCGCGACACGCTCTACCAGGGGCGTCGCGTCGATCCGGAGCGCGCGCTGCTGGACCCTCGCGTGGCTGCGGGCGCACGCGACCTGCAGCGCCCGAGCCCGGCCGACCTGCGCCGGGTGGCCTCTGCGCTCAGCGCGACGCTGTCGGCGGCAGGCGACCGGGACACCGTGTCGTCCTGCCTCGTCGCGTTGGCCAAGATCGGTCCGCAACGCGCCGGATTCGATCTGCGTCCGCAGCTCACGCCGTTGTTGCAGCGCGGCGATCAGGAGCTGCGCGAGACGGCGGCGCTCGCCATCGGCATCGCCGGTGAGGCCGACGACGCGACGGTCCAGCTGTTGCGCTCCCTGATCGAGGACGATGCAGATGGGCGCCGCGTCTCCGGTGACCACCCGGTGAACGAGCGCACCCAGGCGTTTGCCGCCTATGGCGCCGGCCTGCTGCTGCGCCGGACGCGCGACGCAGCCACGGCGCTGCGGCTCATCGATCCGCTGGTGAAGGTCGTGCGCGACGCCGACGAGCGCGGTCGCAACCTCGCGGTGGCCGCCATCGAAGCGCTGTCGTCGCTGGCGACGGACTGGCAGGGGCGAGCGGCGGAGGTGCTGCGCGAGCGCATCGTCGAGACGCTCGGCAACTACTATTCGCGCGAACTCGGCGCCGGCGACGAGCTCGTTCAGGCCCACGTGCCGCCAGCGATCGCGCGCCTGCTCGGTCCGACCGGGCGCCTCGCGCCGCCGTGGCGTGAGCGCTTCGTGGCGGACCTCCGGGCCAGTCTGCATCAGGGAGACGGTCGCAGCAGCAGCAAGGTCAACGCGCACACCGCGCAGTCGTGCGCGATGGCGCTCGGCGACATCTGCTCGCCATGGGACGACGATGAGAGCGATTGCCAGGCCGTCGGTGAGCTGCTGCTGGAGGTCTATCGCCACCACGGTGACCAGCAGACGCGCGCCTTCGCGGCGATGTCCTTGGCGCGCATCGGCGGCGACGCGGCCCGCGCGGCCCTGCTGCGCGAGATCGACACAGCCAACAAGGCCATCGAGCAGCCGTGGCTCGCCTGCGCCCTCGGCGTGATGGTCGCGCGACAGCGCACCGACGACAGTCCGGTCGACGCGCCACCCGAGGTCGTGGAGGCGCTGCTGCGCGGCTATCGCGAGGCCAAGAACCCGAGCACGGTCGCCGCGCTGGCGATCGCGCTGGCGATGGCCGGTGTCCAGGATGCCGCGGACGCGCTGCGCATGCGTCTGGTCGAGGACGCCCACAAGGAGCAGGTCGCCGGCTACCTCGCGCTGGCGCTGGGCATGTTGCAGGATCGCCGCGCCCTGCCCGAGCTGCGCACGCTCCGCGCCGAGGCCAGACATCGTCCGTTCCTGTTGCTGCAGAGCGTTCGGGCGCTCGGCATGCTCGGCGACCACGAACTCGCGGCCCAGCTCCAGCTCGAGCTCGCGCGGCCGAACCAGTCGTTGGTCCAGCTGGCGGCGACCTCTTCGGCGCTCGGCCAGATCGGCGATCGCAGGAGTCTCGAGCCGCTGCTGCGGCTGCTCGACGACAAGACGCTGCCGCCGCTGTCCCGGGCCTTCGTCGCGGTCGCTCTGGGCAACATCTGCGACAAGGATCCGCTGCCGTGGAACGCCACCTACGCCAGCACGGTCAACTACCGCGCCTCGACCGAGACCCTCACCGACGGGCAGAGCGGCGTGCTCGACATCCTTTGAGTTGGTCCCACGGCGCTCGGCCGAATCGTCAGGGTCGAGCAGCTCGGAGCGCGACGCCTGCGAGCCCGACACCGAGCAAGGCGATCGTCATCGCCAGCCAGCCGTTGCGTCGGCCGATGGCCGTAGCAGACGCGATCGGTGACAGCTCTTCGGCCGCAGCCTGCATGAGGCCCTCGAGTGCCCTTCGCGTCTCTTCGTCCTGCACCAGCTGGATGCCCGCCCGATACTCCGCCTGGGCGGAGCGCAGCTGCCGCAGGTGCCAGCGCGCGTCTCCCGCGAGGCGACGCAGGTACGCGGTCGGTTCGAGGCTCTCGGCGACCGCGCGTAGCACTCCGGGCCAGTCGCCCCGCCCCCTCGCGTCGAACGCCGCGGACTCTGCGGCGACAGCGGCCTGCCTACCACTGCAGTCGATCGGCTCGCCAGGGTCTGCCAGTTCCACGTAGCTGCGGAACAGCAGTTCGTCGAGCTGCGGGCGGTCGTCGCGCAGCACCGGCGCGTCGGCGTCGGGGCTTCGCCACTGCGCCGTAGCCGCCGAGCCCAGTACGTAGCGCCAATGCTCGCGGTCTGCCGCACTCAGTGGTTCGTCGCCGACCTCGGCGAGCCTCTCGCATCGCAGCGTCCCGCCGCGCCGCGCGACGAGCAGCGCGTTGCGCGAGTTCGGCACGAGCATCGCGCTGGCGTTGCCGAACACGTCGCGCACGGTGCCGGCGACCGCGTCGAGCACAGGGTCGTCGAGTCGCAACGCGCCGACGTTGCAGGCCAGCACGCCGCCTGGCTCGAGGTGCTCGTGCGCGGCGGCGAAGAACTCGCGGCTGGCGAGGTGCGCCGGCACGTAGACCTGGTGCGCGTAGGCATCGACGTGGATCACGTGCCACGTGCCCACCGCGCGCTCCAGGAACAGGCGCCCGTCGAGCGCGAAGCGCGCGCCCGACGCCTTGTCGTCGCCGAAGAACTCGTCGCCGAGTTGCATCGTCGCCGCGTCGATGTCGACCGCGTCCACGGTCGCCCCGGGATGGCAGCCCGCGTAGACCCGTCGCAGGCTGCCCGCCGCATCGCCGATCGACAGCGCGCGCAGCCCGGGCGGCCGCGCGCCGTCGCCCGCGAGCAGCGGCGCCACTGCTTGCCAGTCGTAATAGGCGCCGCCGGTGAAGTGGCTGCCTTCGATGGCGATCGAGTGGAAGGAGTCCAGGCCCTCGTTGATGACCAGCGTGGTGCGGGTCGGTTCCTCTGGCGCCGCGGCGCGCTGCACCTGCAGGTACTGGTACGGGCTCTCGACCTCGGCCAGCAACTCCACCCCGTTCGGGGCAGGGCGCAGCGGGCCGACGTGCCAGGGCGCAAGCGCCGCGAGCAGCACGCCCCCTGGCACGACGCCTCTCGCGGTCCGCGCCGTCGACAACGCAGCAGCCAGGAGAAGCACGCCTGCGGCGATGGCCATCGACCACCGGCAGCCGACGCCCGGCACCAGCCAGTGGGTCGCCAGGAAGGTGCCCAGCAGGCTGCCCACCGTACCGGCCGCGCCGATGTCCCCCGCCGCGCGACCGAGCGTGGCGCCGCGCGCCGCGAGCAGGACCACCAGCAGCGGGGACACCGCCGACAAGACGAACAGCGGCGGCGCGAAGGCGAGCAGGCTCGCCGCCAACGAGCCGCGGATCAGCGCCGGCATCGCGGCGTCGAGCGGCAGGTCGGCGGGCAGCAGCGCGCCGCCCAACCAGCCGACGAGCCACGGCGCGCCCGCCAGCAGCATCGCGCCGGCGACCAGCAGCCGCAGCGGCCAGCGCGCCGCGTCCTCACGGCCGGCGAGGCGGCCACCGAGGGCGGCGCCAGCGGCCATGGCGGCGAGGATCACGCCGATCACGTTCGTCCAGACGTAGGCGCTGTCTCCGAAGTGCGGTGCCAGCAAGCGCACCGCCGTCAGCTCCGCCGCCATCACCGCGAAGCCCACCAGGGCGGCGCAGAGCGGCAACCGGAGCGCGCTCACTCCTTCGGCACCGTCGTCATGTATCGGACCGGGAACAGGTAGTCCCAGTCGCTGCGCCCTTCCATGCGCTTCTTCATCTCGCTGAAGGAGCGACGGCGCGTCTCCTGCACTGCCTTGCCGTTGACGACGATCGTGAACTCCTTGTCCAGGTCGACGAGGTCGTCGTTGAGCACGACCTCGAAGCGCTCCACGCCGACGGCGTCGACGGTGATGCGGTTGGTCTGCGGGTCGGCCTTCACCTCGAGCCGCGGGCGCTTGTCGCCCGACGTCGTCAGCAGCGAGTCTGCGACCTCGATGTCCACCCAGTAGGAGCGGTTGAAGCGATCGTGGTTCGGCTCGATGACGACGTGCAGCGGCGTCATGTTGCGCTGCTTGTTCGCCATCCAGTCCCCGATCTCCGGCGCCGACTCCTTGAACGGGTAGCTGCCCTTGCCGTCGATCACCGTGACCTTGCCGGGGTCCTTCTCTTCGAGCCGCTTCTGCAGGGACTCGACCACCGCGGCGTTGTCGCCGGTCTTGACCATCAGCACCGGGATGCCGAGCAGGCTGCCCAGCCGCAGGTCGTCGACGGCCGTCGGGTCGCGCAGCACCAGGCCGGCGAAGCGATCGGGGAACAGCGTCAACAGCCGCAGGCCGTAGCCGCAGGTGCCCTTGCCGCAGTCGAGGAAGACGCGGCCGCGGTCGACGTTGTAGTCGTTCATGACCGCACCCAGGGTGCGCAGCACGGTCCCGTTGCGCTTCTCCTCTTCGGCCTCGGCGCCCTCGCGGTTGAAGTCCGGGATCGGGTCCATCTCGAGGCCTTCCGGCAGGTGCGGGATGGCGAAGATGGTGCTGTCGGCGAGGGCCTGCCCCTCCCATGCATCCTCGAACGCGTTCCCTGCTTTGCCCCATGACCCGGCGCCCGTCGCCGACGGCAGCAGCAGGACGGTCGGCAGCGGCGTGGTCGGTTTGTACGACTTGGGCAGGTAGACCGAGTACTCGACGTCGGTGTCCTTGATCTTGCCCTTCTGCAGCGAGCCGAGGCCGTGCTTGGGTCGCTCCCGCTCGAAGCAGTTGAAGAAGATGGCCCGCAGATCGGCGGTCGAGGCCAGCAGGTTGACCTTCTTCTCGGCCCTGTCCCACTCGCCCTCGAACTTGTCCTTGGCCTTCATCCGCACCTTGCCCGTCTTCTCCCGATCCTTCGAGTTGTCGGCGAGGTCGTAGGCTGTCTCGGCGGCGAGGTATTCGCGCAGTCGATCCGACAGGGTCTTCAGCTCGCGATCCGCGAGCTTGGGCTGCTGCCCGCCGGCGGCGGCGCCCCCGGTTGCGGGCGGGTCCTGCGGCGTCACGGCAGCGAGCAGGGACAGGGAGACAGCTAGCAGCATCGGCATTCCTCGGATCGTTGCGAAGCAGAACGGCGCGGCCTCTGCACGTGCCACGCCGACCCGGGACGACGGCCCGGGCGAGGGGGAAGTGTCAGTCTAGCGACGACGCTCGCCGCGCGCGAGTCGAACGCCACCCGGGGGCGTCGAACTGTCGGGGGCTCATCGACCACGCGACCGCGGTTGCAATGCACCCGCGGCACCGCATGATCGCCGCGTGCCGAAACGTCGCGTCGCCGTCCTGGGCTGCACCGGATCCGTGGGGACCCAGGCGCTGAGCCTGCTCGACGAGCATCGCGACCGTTTCGAGGTCTGCCTGCTGAGCGCGAACCGCTCGGCGCAAGGGCTCGCGGCCGCCGTCGCCCGGCATCCAGGCGCCCACGCCTGCCTCACCGGCAGCGCGCAGCCGCCTTCGCTGCCCGACGCCGGGCGCAGCTGGGCCACCGCCGAAGGCCTGCTCGAGGCGCTCGACGCGGCCGCGCCGGACACCGTGTTGAACGCCATCACCGGCGCGGCTGGTCTGGCCGCGTCGGAGTGGACGCTGCGGCACGGCCGCACGCTGGCCCTTGCCAACAAGGAGTCCCTGGTAGTCGCCGGCGAGTACCTGATGCAGCTGGCGCAGCGCTCCGGCGCGCGCATCCTGCCGGTGGACAGCGAGCACTGCGCGATCTTCCAGTGCCTCGAGGGAAGTCGCCGAGAGCAGGTGCGCCGGGTGCTGTTGACCGGCTCCGGCGGTCCCTTCCGCCAGCGCGCGCCCGACACCTTCGCCGACATCACGCCCGCGGAGGCGCTGCGCCACCCGACCTGGCAGATGGGGCCGCGCATCACCATCGGCAGCGCGACGATGATGAACAAGGCGTTCGAGGTGATCGAGGCGCGCTGGTTGTTCGACCTGTCACCGGAGCAGGTCGAGGTGGTCCTGCACCCGCAGAGCATCGTGCATTCGATGGTCGAGTTCGTCGACGGCTCGCTGCTGGCCCAGTGCGGGGTGCCCGACATGCGCGTGCCCATCCTCTACTGCCTCGGCTACCCGGAGCGGCTGCCGTTCGGCTTCGAGCCGTTCGACCCGGTGCGCTGGCGCAACCTGGAGTTCGCACCGTTCGATGCGACGCGCTTCCCTGCCGTGCCGCTCGCCTACGAGGTGCTGCGCCGCGGCGGCGATTCCGGCGCCGTGTTGAACGCCGCCGACGAAGTCGCCACCGCCGCCTTCCTCGACGGGCAGATCCCCTTCCCGGCGATCACCGCGACGGTCGCGCGTGTCTTGCGCGACCGCCCGCCGCAGCCGATCCACGGCATCGCCGACGCCGTGCGCGCCGACGCGGACGCCAGGCGGCGCACCGCAGCGCTGCACGCCTCCATGCCGACGGGCGACACAGACGATAGGCTCACGGACTGATGGAACCAGGCAGCATCCTCATGGCCGCGCTCGGCATCGGCCTCCTGATCACCCTGCACGAAGCCGGTCACTACATGGCGGCGCGCGCCGCGGGCGTGCGGGTGTGGGAGTTCTCGATCGGGTTCGGGCCGGCGCTCGCCGGCTTCACCTGGCGCGGCACCAGGTTCCTGCTCTGCGCGGTGCCGTTCGGTGGCTATGTCCGGGTGGCCGGCATGGCCCCGCCACAACCGCGCGACCTGCCGGAGCCGTGCCCGCCGCAGCAGTGCCTCTACACGCGATCGGTCGGTCGCCGCGCGCTGTTCTGGTCGGGTGGCGTGTTGATGAACGTGCTGTTCGCGCTGGTCGTGTTCCCGTTGGTGTTCCGCGCCGGGGTGATGTTCCTCGCGCCGGTCGCCGGCGCGGTTCCCCCCGGCAGCGCCGCCTGGGAGGTCGAGATCCAGCCCGGCGAACGCGTCGTCGCGGTCGGCGACAAGGCGGTCTACTCGTTCGACAACCTGATGATGGAGGTGGCGCTGAACGGCAATCGCCCCGTGCAGCTGCTGGTCGAGGCCGTCGACGGCGCTCGTCGCACACTGACCGCCTCCCCCCACTTCAACCGCGAGAGCGGGCTCTACGAACTCGGCATCGTCAGCGCGCTCAGCGACGCCGCCGCGGCCCTGACCGTGACCCCCGGGGGAGCGGCGGAGGCGGCCGGCCTGCGCACGGGTGACCTGCTGCTGTCGGTCGACGGCCAGCCGCCGTGGACCCTCGACCTGCACGAAGGCGGCGCGCCGGCCACGCTGCGCGTGCGCCGCGACGGGAGCGAGCAGGACGTCGTCGTGACCCCTCAGCTGACGACCGAGGACGTGCCTCCCCGTATCGGCGTGACGCCGCTGGCGAGGCGCGTCGCCGGCATCCGCGCCGGCTGCGCGTTGGTCGAACGGCTCGACCTGCGCCGCGAGGATCGCCTGCTCGCGATCGACGATCAGCCCTTCGTCGCCGGGACGTTGAAGCCGGTCTTCACGGGCGCGGGGCCGACCCGCTGGACGGTGTTCCGCGACGGTGCCGAGGTCCAGCTCAGCGCGGACGACTCGAGCGCCGAAGAGCGCGCGCAGCTCGTCGAGTCGGTGGCGCTTGCCGCCGACCTGAGCCTGCAGCTGTCGCCGCAGCCGGAATCCCCCGCGGCCGACGCCGGCATCCACCCAGGCGACTGGGTCGTGGCGTTGAACGGACGTGCGCTCGGCGACTGGGAGGACCTGCGCGAGGCCGTCGCCGCCGCCGGCGAAGCCCCGCTGCAGGTGCTGCTGCGTCGCCCGCCCCCCGACCTGGTGCCTGAGGCCCCGGACCAGGTGGTAGGTGAGGACGTCGAGTTGACGCTGACCCCCCGGCGCACCCCGGTTCCCGACTTCGGCTGCCGCGCCGAAGTCGCGCAGCTGACGACCGAGATCCGTGCTGCGTCGTTCGGTGAGGCGATGCGGCTGGGCTGGACCTGTTCGGTCGACCTCGTCAAGCAGCTCTACGTGACCCTGAAGCGCCTGCTGACCGGCGAGGTCGGCGCCAACAACCTAGGGGGCATCATCCGCATCGGCCAGGTCAGCTACCACGCGGCGCAGCGCGGCCCGAGCTGGTTCTGGTACTTCCTGGGGCTGCTGAGCGTCAACCTGGCGTTCGTCAACGTGCTGCCGATCCCGGTGCTCGACGGCGGGCACCTGTTGTTCCTGCTGATCGAGAAGGTCAAGGGCTCGCCGGTCTCGCCGCGCGTGTTCGGCTACAGCCAGGTGATCGGCCTCGTGTTCGTGCTGCTGCTGGTGCTGTTCGTCACCTACAACGACATCCTGCGCCTCCTGTGAGCGAACGGCCGCTGCTCGCCGTGCTGCGGCTGTGCCGCGTCGGCACGTGGTTCTCCCCCGCCGCCGACGTCGTCGCCTCGTGCGCGATGGCCGGGATCGGCGAGCCGTTGCTGGTCGCCCGCGCCGCTGCGGCGAGCGTCTGCGTCTACGGCGCCGGCATGGTGCTCAACGACGTCGCCGATCGACGCGTCGACGCGGTGCAGCGTCCCGAACGTCCGTTGCCGAGCGGCGCCCTTTCGGTGCGCTTCGCGGCCACGCTCGGCGTGCTGCTGCTCGCGGCAGCGATCGCGCTGTCGCCGGTGCGGGTCCACCACGGCCTGCTGGCGGTGCTGGTGCTGGCCTACGACTTCGGCAGCAAGCGCTTCCCGCTCGGCGGGGTGCTGCTGATGGGCCTCCTGCGCGCCGGCAACCTCGCCACCGGTGTCGCCATCTCCGGCACGGCGCTGGCGACCGAAGCGCGGCAGCCGGTGCTGATCGCGGTCTGCTGCTACGGCCTCTACATCGTCGCCGTGACGGTGCTGGGCATCTTCGAGGACAGCCGCACGGTGTCGCCGCGCGCCGTCGCCGCCGTGCAGGCGGCGCCGCCGCTGCTGGCGCTGGCCGGCGTCTACGCCGTGCAAGCAGCGCCATGGCCGGCGCCAGCGCTGCTCGCCGTGCCGGCGCTGTGGTTCTTGTGGCGCAACAGCCACACCCGCGAGTGGAGCCAGGGTCGCATCCGGCAGTCGATGATGTACCTGCTGCTGGGCACGATGCTCTACACCGCGTCGCTCGCGCTGGCTGCAGGGCAGCCGTGGTCGGCGCTCGGCATCGTCGCGGCGATCCCGGTTGCGCGGCGCATCGCCAGGAGCATCGCGCTGACCTGACGGGCCCCTGGCGATGGGCCCCGAACTGCCCGGGGGCCGATCGCGCGGCGGGTGAACCGCCGACTCAGCGCGGTGCGCGGCCGAGCTTGGCCAACCTCGCCATCCACGCCGCGCGCGCCTCCTCGCGGCCGAGCACGCCCTGGCGCACCAGCGCCTTCAGCGCGCTCTTGAACTGCTCCAGTTCGGCTTGCGGGTCGACCGGCGTGGCGTCCTCCGTCGCGTCTTGCGGCGGCTCGGACGACTCGTCGAGCTCTGCATCGTTCGCCGCCGTGGCGTCGGGCGCCGTCTCCTCGCTCGTCATCTCGGCGACGAGGTGCTCCTCGATCGGCACCGCGGCGTCGGCCTCGGCGCCCTCCAGCCCGGCGACCACTGCGCGGAACTCCGCCTGCACATCCTCCACCGGCGTGTCGAAGGGGTCCTGCCCGATGTGCGCTTCGCGCCCCTCCGGCGTGCCCGCCCAGCGGAACTCGTCGAGGCCGGGGCCGACGATGTTGCCGACGCTCGGTTCGACGTGGGTCTCCGCCACACCCTGGAAGCGACGCTGCTGCAGCACCGTCAGGATGAAGGTGTTCATGCGCGACAGCGCGTCCATCAAGAACCCCTCGACCTCGACCTCGACGCGCTCCCCGATCTGCTTCTCGGCGTCCTGCGCGACGCGCTCGACGATCGAGGCCGCCTTCTTGGTCGCCGCGGCGAAGAAGTCGTGCACCTCCCGCGACAGCTGCTGGTCGCGGATCTCCCGCTGCTCGACCTGCTCCAGCTCCCGCAGGGCCGCGTTCTCGTAGCCGAGCACGCTGGGCTGCGGACCGGCCTTGGCGCGCGACCGCTGCCGCTCCTGGCGGAAGGTGTCGAATTCGGATTCTCCGCGTCTCTGCACTTGCATGATCTCCTCCGCGACCGACCGGGAGCCGGTCACGTGCTGGGTATCGAGCAGGTCAGTCGCCGGCTTGACGGAAGCGGTCGACCACGTCCCGCAACAGGACCAGCGCGGCCGCACGGTCCGGTGGCGTCGGCGATTCCTCGAGCCTCGCCTCGGCTGCGCGCAGCAGCTCGCCGACGGCCGGTCCGGCAGGAACGCCGAGGGCGAGCACGTCGCGGCCGTGCAGCAGCGGCTCGCGCAGCGGCGGCAGCGCGTCCAGGCGGGCCTGCGCCCAGTCGTGGATCGACAGGTCGCCGTGGCTGCCGAGGCAGTCGGCGCGGTGGAACGCGAGGTGGTCGGCGAAGTGTGGCTCGCGCAACCATCGCTCGGCGCGCAATGGGCGCATCGACGGCAGCGCGGCGAACCGGATGTGCTGCCGGCAGACGTCCATCACCCGTTCGCGCAGCAGGCGCGGCGCCTCGAGCCGCCGCAACACCGCGTCTGCGAGCTGCTCCGACAGCACGTCGTGACCGTCGAAGCGGATGCGATCCGGGCCGCGGCGAAAGGTCGGCGGCTTGCCCACGTCGTGCAGCACCGCGCTCCACGCCAGCACCGGGTCGTCCTCGGCGACGTGGCCCAGCACCAGGCCGACGTGGGTCAGCACGCAGCCCTCGGGGTGGAACTCGGGCGGCTGCGGCACTCCGTCCATCGCCGCGACCTCCGGCAGCAGCACCTGTGCGACCCCCAGGTCGACGAGCAGCCGCAGCGCGCTGTCGCGGCCCGGGCCGGTGAAGGTGCGGGTCAGCTCGTCGAAGCAGCGCTGCGCGGACAATCCGCTCAGACCTGCCGCGGTCCGCCTCGCCGCTGCCGCAGTCTCGGGCTCGACCGTGAGGCCACAACGCGCCGCGAACCTCAGCAGCCGCAGCAGGCGCAGCGGATCGTCGACGAAGCGCCGCTCGGCGTCGCCGACCGCGCGCAGTCGGCGCGCCGCGAGGTCCTCCACGCCGCCGGTCGGGTCGGTCAGTTCGCCGCTGTCGGGGTCGAGGTAGAGGGCGTTGACGGTGAAGTCACGGCGCCGGGCGTCGATGCCGACGTCGGTGACGAACTCGACCCTGCTCGGGTGGCGGTGGTCGGTGTAGTCGGCTTCGTGACGGAGCGTGGTCACCCCGACCTCGTGCCCGTCCACCAGCACGCGACAGACGCCGAGCCAGGCCTCCCGCAGCGGTGCGTGCGGCAGCAGGGTCGCGACCCGCTCGGCGCGCAGATCGGTCGCGACGTCGAAGTCGCTCGGCGCCAGCCCGAGCAGGAGGTCGCGCACCGTCCCCCCGATCAGCCACGCGCGGCCGCCCGCCGCCCGCAGCGCGTCGAGCACCCGCTGCACGAACGGCGGCGGCGGCGGGAGGTCGACCCTGGTCACTGGCATCGACGCACACGATACTGCGCCGATGCTCGCGTTTCGGCCATCGCAGTGGCGCAACCCGGCGACCTGGTACCTGCTGCTGGGCTTCAGCCTGCTGGGTTTCAGCCTGTGGATGCCGTGGCTGGCCGCGTCGCGCACCGCGCGCATCGAAGTGCGGGCCGAGCAGCTCGCCCACTGGTTGCTGGAGGCCAGCCAGCTGGCGCCGCCGCCGACCAGCGAAGCGGACATCGAGAGCCTCGAGGCCCGCTTCCTGATGCTCGCCACCTGCCGCGGCACGTTCACCCGTGACATCGAGCGCGTGGAACCGCCGCCGCCCGGCGCGATCGCCTGCTTCCGCAACAAGCACTACCTCGTGCAGCTGACCGAGTCGCCGCCCGCCTCGACCGAGCGCTTCGCCGAGGACCGCCTGCCGGCGCTGGAGGTGACCGCCTGGCCGCTGAGCTCGGTGGGTCCCGGGCACTGTGCGTTCTTCTACCCGGAGAACGCCGAGCGGGCCTACACGCGCAACCTGCGCAGCGAGTACGCCGGGCTCGACCGCCGGCCGGCGCCGGGGCGCAGCCACCGTCGGCCGGGCGCGACCTCCCGGCGCTTCGACACCTACACCAGCGACGACGACGAACGCTGGATCTACTTCTAGAAGTTCTCGCGGAGGAAGTCGGTGAACAGCACGCGCAGGCCCGCCTGCTCGTCGAAGCGCTGAGCCTTCAGCCGCAGCACCTCTTCGATCGTCATCCACTTCCTCGCCAGCAGGTTCAGCGCGTGCACCCGCAGCTGCGGCAGCTCGGCCTTGTCGAACAGGATCTCGCGCAACGGCGCGGTGCAACGCTGCTGTAGCGCCTTGTCGGTGACCCGGTCGGCGGCGATGCCGGCGAGCGTCGGCAGCAGCAGCGCCCGTTCGCGCCACTGCGCGCGCGGCAGGGCTGCGTAGGTGTCGAGGATCTCCTGCTCGGGCCCGCGCAGGTTCAGCAGCAGCTTCGGCACGTAGTTGCGCGTCGTCAGCCGCCCGATGTCGCCTTCGTAGACCAGCTTCTCGGGACCGAGGAAGATCTCGGTGAGCGCGCGCGCCGCGGCGGCGCTGCCGTTCTGCGCCAGCGCCTGCAGGAAGGGCCGCCCCTCCTTCTCCGGCGCCGCGGCGAAGCGCTCGACGAGCACCGGTACGGCGCGGGGATCACCGCTCGCCGCCAGCTGGCTGAGCAGCTCCTGCAGGCGCAGGCCGGTGGCGGTCGGCAGCTCCTCGAGCAGCACGGCGACGGCCGCGCCGCGGCCGCGACGGGTCAGCTCGCGCAGCGCCAGGGACCGCACCTCCCACGACTCGCTCGGCGCGGTCAGCACCTCGAACACGTCGGCGATGTCGTCGCCAGGCAGCCGCGCCAGCTGCCGCGCTGCCTCGAGTCGCACCTCGGCGCGCAGGTGGGTCGTCGCGCGCAGCAGGTCCTCGCGCAGCGCCCCGAGCACCGACGGGTCCGTGCCGAAGATGCAGCGCTGGATCGCCAGCAGCATGCGCCGCGTGTCCTCGCCGCGCAGCGCGTCCTGGATCCAGGCCGTGCCGGCGCCGTCGCCTGCGGCGTGCAGCGCGCCGGCGATGATCGCCTTGTATTCGTCGATCGGCTCCTCCCAACGGCCGCGCATCACCTCGGCGGCCTCGCTCGCCGGCATGCGCTGCAGTTGCTGCATGACCTGCTCGCGCACCCCCTTCGGGTAGGGTGCCATGTACACGGCGCGCAGCATGGCGACGCGCTCGTCGGGCAGGCGTTCGCGCACCGCGCTCAGCCAGGCTTCCCGCGCCCGTCCGTCCATCAGCGTGAAGTCCGCAGCCAGCCGGCGCACGGATTCGGCCTTGCCGCAGCGGGCCAGCGCCGCGTAGGCCGCCTGGCGGGCGGCTTCGCTCTTGTGCTGCAGCGCCCGCTGCAACGCGCCGTCGAACTCCTCGCGGGCCATGTGCCCCATCGCCTCGGCGCAATTCTTGACCACGTCGCCGAACGCCGGGTTGCCCAGCGATCGGTCCATGGTGTCGATCAGCGGCTCGATGGCGTCTTCTGGCGCGCGCCAATAGAACTCCGTCGCGAGGTGCCATGCCGCCGGCGACACGTTGCCCTGCAGGTGATCGGCGAGCCGCTGCAGGATCTGGCGGCGGGTGCCCTCGAAGTCGAGGCCGCCACGCTGCGGATACTCGAGCTCCGCGGGATAGTCTTCGTGGAACGGCTCGAGCTTGTACGGATTGGCCGGCGGCGGTGGCGAGAGCTCCTGCGCCGTGGCAGGCAGCGCCGATGCCACCGCGCACATCGCGGCGAGCAGGCACGAATGCAGCGGTGTCGAGCGCTTCGTCGAGCGTGTGGAACCTGACCCTGGGGGCTGCTGGCTGTTCTGCATCGTCTGCGGTCCTAGTCCGCGGGGGCCGGGCCGTCACCGACGACGCCGGCGCGCTCCGCGGGCTCAGCCATCGGCACGGAGCAGGCCTTGCGCGTAGAGCAATCGGCTCTCGGCGACGCGGTAGTCGATCTGGTTGCGCAGCAGACGGCTGCGGGCCTCGCGCAACTCCTGGTTCCGGCGCTGGACCTCGAACGCCGTCGATGCCCCGACCCGCAGCTTGACCTGCTCGGTCTCGAGGTTGCTCTCCGCGAGGCGGACCGACTCGCGGCTGGCGCGGATGCTCTGGGTCAGCGTGTCCAGGCTGCGCACCGCCTCGCGGACCTGCTTGGTCACGTCGAGGATCAGCCCGTGCAGCACGCGGTTCTGCCGTTCGACCTCGAGCTTCGCGCGCTGCTCACGGGAACGCGCCGCGTGGTTGCCGATCGGCACGGCGAACTCCAGGCGGACCGACCAGTCCGGGAACTGCTGCTGCCAGGCGTCGGTGAACGACGAGGTGAAGTTGTTGCGCACGCCGTCGGACGAGTAGGCGCCGATCAGGTCGAGCTTCGGCAGGGAGTCGCGCTCGGCCTGCAGCAGCGCCACCTCGGCCTCCGACAGCAGGCTCTCCTGGCTCTTGACGTCGGGCCGGAACTTGACCGCGACCTCGACCAGTTCTTCGAACGAGCGGTCGATGTCCGGCGGCGTGATCTCGATCTCCGATACCGGACGCAGGTTGACGCGCCACGCCATCGGGTCGCCGCCGTCGAACAGCTGCCGGCGAAGGTCGTCCTCACGGTCGCGGATGGTGTTCTGCGCGACGATCTGTTCTTCGCGGCGACGCGCGACCTCGGCCTCGTCGGCGATGCGGTCGCGCGGTGCGAGCGCCTCGACCCGGATGCGCTGGTCGGTGATGCGCAGCTGCTCCTGTGCGACCGCCAGCGCCGAGCTGACGACGCGCCAGTTCTCCCGGGCGAACGCGAGCTCCCAGTAGGCCTGCACGATCTGCAGCAGCGTGTCCTGCACGACGCGCTCGAACTGCTGGCTCGTCTGGTTGAGGCGGAAGCGGGCCGAGTCGATCGGCGCCAGGTTGTAGTCGGTCCAGCCGGCGCGCAGCAGCGGTTGGCGGAACGACGCCGACCAGATCGACGTGAACTGCTTGGTGCCGAACTGGCCGCTGACGAAGCGCGTCGGCTGGTAGGCGAGGTCGAACAGGCCGCCCGTCGCGACCCGCTGCCGCCAGCCCACCTGGGCGTCCATCGTCGTGCTCTTGAACGAGGGCAGGGTCACGCCCGTCGTCTGCAGGAACCGCTGCGGCGACACGCTCTCGGCGTAGCCGGCGCTGCCGTAGAGCTCCGGCTCGAAGCCCGCCTCGGCGAAGATCACGTCCATGCGGGCCTGCTCCGGCAACAGCTCCGCGGCCCGCAGTCCGACGTTCTGCCGCCTGCCGAGGCGCAGCGCCTGCTCGAGGGACAGCTCCTGCACCGGCCGCATGTGCTGCTCGGCGTCCACGTCGACCGGCACGCGCGCCTCGGGCTGCTGATCACCCGGCTGCCCTTGCTGCGCCGACAGCGGCTGCGCGAACAGTGGATGCGCGAGCACGCCGGTGAGGATCGCGAGGGCGACTCGAGAACGGGGATCGGGGCCTTGCATCCGCTGGTTCCTGCGCACGGACGCGGTGTGCTACCCTAGGTCGCCGCGCAAGCCCAGCACAAAACGCCGCCGCGGCGACAGCCGGCGGCACCTCAGCTTCGGCGCTGGGTCGGCCCGCCGGACAGGTCTCCGACATAGCCGGCGAAGTTGGTCGACAGGCACAGGCAGAACGCCGCGCGTTCGAGCAACGACGTCGGCGCAGCGAGTACGCCGAGCTGCCGCAGCTCGCCCTGCAGACGGGTGAAGCCCAGCTCGCCCGGTCGGCGCGCCCATGCGAGCTGCTGCACGGTGACGAAGTCCGGCGCCAGGCGCGTCAGCTTCCAGCGGCGCAGGCTGTGCAGCACGCGCTCCCGTTCGCCTTCCTGCAGCAGGTCCCCGAGCCCGTAGAGCATCGCCGCCAGCACCTCCGGGCGCTCCTGTCCCTGATCGCGCAGGTCGCGCAGCTGCCCGAGCACGAGGTTGCGCACCAGGGCGCAGCGCGGCGCATCGACGCCGAAGGCAGGCAGCCAGGCCAGCAGGCGACCGGCCTCGCCGAGTCCGCCTGCCGAGACCCGCATCGACAGCAGGTCGGGCCGGTGGCGGCCCCAGTTCTCGCCGTCCGCACGCAGCACCTCGTCGACCAGGCGCGCGCCAGCCTGCTGCACGAGCGCGAAATGGTCGCCGGTGACCGCGGTGACCTCGGTCAGCGCCGACAGCGCGATGGCCAGCGCCTCGCCGTGCAGCTGCGGCGTCACGGCCGCCAGCCGGTCGCCGCCGTGGCGCAGCGCCGCGGCGCGCTCGCGCGACGAGCCGGCCCCGACCAGCGCGCGCACCGAATAGGCCAGCGTCTGCACCCGCTCCATGACCGTCGTGCCGAACCGCGTCGCGTGCGCTCCATCGACGATGTCGCCGCCCAGCGGCTCGTCGAACAGCGCCGCGGCGAGCTCGTCGGCGAGCAGCTGCACCCGTTCGTCCACCGCGGCGAGGTTGCCGTGGCGCAGCAGCGCCTGCTCGCGCACCGCCGAGCTGGCGCGCAGCTCGTGGTCGATGCGCAGCAGCATCATCGCGTTGCGCGGCTCGAGCCACTGCGCCAGCGGATCCTGGGCCTCCTGCAGGCCGCGCTCGAACGCTTCCCGCAGCCGCGGCGCGACCTCCTGGCCTAGCCGGTGGCGCATCTGCTCCACGGCCGACTGCCACGCCGCCTGCTCGGCGTCGAGCACGTCGCCCCTCTGCTGCGTCGCGGGTGACGAGGCCGGACCTGGCAACTCCGCGCAGGCGCGCTCCGAAGGCGTCACGCGGTGTTCGCGACGCAGCGGTTCGACCAGCCACATGACGGCGACGGTCGCCGCGGCGCTCAGCACCGCGACCAGCGGCGTCAGCCGTTCGGTCAGCGTGCGGGGGCGAGGTCGGCTCCAGGCGCGCCGCGTCGCACGAGCGACCACCTCGCGCATGCGGAACGGGAACTCACGGCTCGCTTCGACCTCGAGCCCGCGCATGCGGTCGAGGAACTCGACGGTGTCGGCGACCTCGAGCGCGCGCAGCGGGTCCGCGTCGACGTCCCGGCGCATCCCGTCCAGCTCCTCCCCGGTGCCTTGTTCGAGCAGCAGATCGATCGCCTGCCAGCCGGTCCTTCCAGAGAGTTCGCTCATCCGGCCCCCCCGGCGCGGCGGCCGCGCTCCTCGTCTGCCGTGGCGAGCAGCTGCTTCAGCGCGGCGACGGCGTTGTGCATGCGCGACTTGACGGTGCCGATCGGGATGTCGAGCAGCTCGCTGATCTCGGCGTAGGGTCGTTCCTGGTAGACGGCCAGCTCGAACACCAGCCGGTGCGGCTCGGTCAGCCGCTCGAGCGCGCGACGCATCGCCGCCTTCTCTTCGCTCTCGGCGAGCTGGTCGGCGGGTGACGGAGCGTCGCCGGCGTATTCGCGGGTGCGCGGCGCGTCGTCGTCCGGGTGCAGCACCTGGTCGAACGACAGCAGGCGCGGCCGCGGCTTCTGCGCCCGGTAGTGGTCGATCCAGAGATTGGTGGCGACCCGATAGACGAAGGTCGTCATGCGACCCTCGGGCTGGTAGCGCTTGCTGCCGAGCATCAGCTTGATGAACAGCTCCTGGGTCAGGTCCTCGGCGCGATCGCGGTCCCAGCAGAGGCGGTAGAAGAACTGCAGCAGCCGCTCGCGGTACTGGTCGACCAGCTTGCGGAACGCGGTCGGGTCCCCGTCCCGGTAGGCCGCCAGCAGGTCGGGTTCGCCGGCGCCGGTCGGTGCTGCGCTCGCTGGAGTCTTGGCTTGCTTGTTCACGGGAGACGGACCGCCGTGCCAACGCAGCAGTCCCGATGCCGGTTCATCGGCCGGTCGACATCGTCGGCAAATCCTCTAGCCAGGAAAAGGCCGGTGGCTTCGCTCCGGTGCGCAGCACGACCCGCCTCCCACCGTCCGGGGAGAGTCCGATCTCGATCCACAAGGTCCTTTCGGGCAGTTGGTTGGGAATGCGATCGGCCCACTCAACGGCGACCACGTGCGCGGCGTCGAACAGGTATTCGAGGCCGCCGTCGGCGAGGAAGCCCTCGAGCTTCTGCGGCAGGTAGGCGTCGGCGTGCAGCAACGGCACCGGGCCGGGGTGCTCGACGACCAGCAGGTAGGTTGGGCTGGCGACGGCATCCGGGTCGTCGACCTCGAGGCCGACCGCGAGCCCCCGCACCAGGGTGGTCTTGCCCGCGCCCAGTGAGCCGCTGAGCGCCACCGTGTCGCCCGGTCGCAGGTGCCGACCGAGGCGGCAGCCGAGCACCTCGGTGGCGGCAGGGTCAGCGGGCAGCGTCAGCACGACCTGGCGGGACGACATGTTCGAAGCCTACGGCGGCGAGCCGGGTTCGGCGATCGCCATCCCGCAGCCAGATGCCGGGTGTGTCGAGGACCCTCCCGATCGGCCTCCGCGCGCGCGCGCCGAGCGGGCCGCCGGCGGGCAGCTCGCGCTGCGCCGCCTGCGACCACAGCAGCACGTGGTCCTCGCCGTCGCGGAGCGCGGCGTCGAGGGCGCGGCGCCGGTCGCCGGCGTGCAGTCGCCGCGCGGCGGCGCGGATCGGGATGGCCGCGGCATCCAGTTCGGCGCCGAGCGCGCCGTGCTGGCCGCTGGCGGCGAGCATCGTCGCCAGGTCGAGCAGCAGGCCGTCGCTGACGTCGATCGCGGCGTGCACGGCGCGCTGCCGCGCCAGCCATGCACCTTCGACCAACGCCGGCCGGAAGCGAAGGTGGTGGCCGAGGCGCGAGCCGCCGAGCGGGCCGGTGACGTGCAGCGTGTCACCCGCGCGCACCCCCGCGCGGGTCAGCGCGCGGCCTTCGAGGTGGCCGATCGCCGTGACGGTCGCCACCAGCGGGCCGCGGGTCGAGGCGACGTCGCCGCCGACGACCACCGCGTCGGCCCGCCTTGCCGCGCGGCGCACGCCGCGCAGCAGCAGGTCGAGGCCGCGGGCGTCGAGGTCGGGCGGCAGCACAAGCGACAGCAACAGCCAGTCGGGGACAGCCCCCATCGCGGCGAGGTCGGAGAGGTTGCGGTTGACGACCTTCTGCCCGACGAGATCCAGCGGCGCGTCGGCATCGAAGTGAACGCCGGCCACCACCGGATCGCAGCAGACGACCTCGCGGCGATGTCGCTGGCGCAGCACTGCGGCGTCGTCGCCGATGCCGACCAGCAGGTCCGGGTGATCGCCGAAGAACCGTCGCAGTCGCGCCGTCAGCGCGCGTTCACCGGCCACGCGCTTCCTCGATCGGGAAGCCGACCACCACCACGCCTTGCACGTCGCTGCGGCGGATCGGCCCGAACGAGCGGCTGTCGACCCACACCGATTCCGGGTTGGGGTGCACGACGAACACCTCGTCGCCGTCGAGCTGCGTCACCCGCGTCAGCATCGGTCCCTGCGGGGTCTCGCAGAAGACGTCGCTGCCGACGCGCAGGCCCGAGGCCCAGCGGTCGACGATGCACCACGAGCCCGGCGGCAAAGCGGGGTTCGTGTCCATACCGTTCGGCACCCACCGGGTCGTGAACCTGGCGAAGAACCAGGCCACGCCGGCGATCCCGACGACGAAGGTCACCCGCCGCACGAGCCGCGCGGCGCGGATCGGGTCCACCCGCTGCTGGCTGCGCGCGGGCACGGTGCCGGAGATCGCCATCGCCGCAGCATCGGCGGCGCCTCCCCGCCGGTCCAGTGCGTTGCGGCGGCGATCCCCGCCGTCAGCCGTGCAGCAGCGGCTGCAATTGCGCCAACAGCAGCTCCGCCGCGGCCCGTGGGTCCTCGGCGCGCATCAACTCGCTGCGCACGGCGACGCCGACCGGGCGTTCCGACGGCGCGACCTCGGCGACTTGCTGCAGGGTCTCGGCCGAGACGCCGCCCAGCCACGCGACCGGCAACTTCGCCGCCGCGGTCAGCCTGCCGGCGCGCGGTACCCCGAGGAACGCCGCGCCCGGCTTGCTGCTGGTCGGCCAGACCGGTGACAGCAGGGCGAAGTCGCAGCGCGCCTGCGCTGCCTCGTCGAGCTCGCGCTCGTCGTGCGCGGAGAAGCCGAGCATGCGCCCGGTGCCGACGACGCCGCGCGCCAGGTCCGGCGGCAGCGAGCGGTGGCCGATCTGCGCGCCGTGCGCGCTGCCGGTCGCGGCGACGTCGACGCGATCGTTGACCAGCAGCAGCCCGTTCACCGCGTCGAGCAGGGGCAGCAGCCGTTCGCAGCAGCGCAGCATCGCGCGCGCCGTCCAGCGCGGTTCGCGCAGCTGCACGCAGCGCACGCCGCCGTCGACGACCTGCTGCACGATCGTCTCGACGCGGGCCGGATCGCCGACGCCGTCGGTGACGAGGATCAGACGCAGCGCGTCCCGGTCGAGCTTGGCGGCCACGGCGTGACTACACCGGAGCGCCGGCGGCCGCGCCAGCGCCGATCAGATGCGCTTCTCGTAGATCGGGCCCTTCTCGAAGTACTCGTTCTCGCTGCCGATCGTGTCGAGGTCGTACTTGCGGCCTTCGAGGATCATGCGGCTCGCGACGATGCCCATCTCGAGGCTGTGGTCCTGGTTGGTGTATCGGAAGCGGCCGGGGCGTCCCAGGTAGATCAGGTTCGACAGGCGGTCGAGGTACTCGCGCACCGTCGACAGGCGCTTGTCGTAGTCCATGTCGTAGACCGGATACACACAGGGCCGCTTCCACAGATACGCCTGGCGGACCTCGGCGCGGGTGAAGAACCCCCACTGCTCGAAGTAGGGCATCACCAGATCGAGCACCTGGTCCTTGTCCATCGACCAGATCGCGTCGCTCTCGAAGGCGAAGAACTCGACGAAGAACGACGTCTTGCCCGGCGGACACATGTCCGCGCTGAAGTTCTTCATCTCGCTGGTGCGACCGAACGGGATGTCCTTGTTCGGGAAGTAGATCCAGTTGTCCTTGGTCACCGACTCCTTGTCGAGCGTCAGGAACAGGTAGACCTGGGCGCGCCACTTCAGTCCGGCGGCAGCCTGCTTCACCTCGGGCGGCGGCGGCGGATCGAGCAGCGTCAGGAACGCGGTCAGCGGCACTGCTCGACCAGGTGCTGCAGGTTCAGCGTCTGCACGCCGTCGGGCGTCTCGACGTCGACCGACGTCACGCGCTTGCCGTCGTGGCGCACCTTGACCGGCTGGCTCGAGCAGCGGATCTCGGTGCCGGTCTCGACCAGGTGCCGCGCGATCTCCTCGTAGATGCGGCCGGTGCCGAACTGCGGGTAGTAGAACTCGTCGACCAGCGACTTGGGGCCCTTCTTGCTGCCGAGGCCGATCGCCTTCTGCAGCACGCTCCACAGGTTCAGGCCGTGAATGCGCTGTCGCGCCCAGTCCGGATGGATCGTGCTGGCGGGGATGCCCCAGATCTTCTCCGTGTAGTTGATCATGCTGAACTCGGCCAAGGTGCGGCCGAAGTTCGCGACGACGTAGTCCTCGAAGGTGACCATCGGCTTCTTCAGCAGGCCGAAGCGCAGCCGCGCCATCGCGTAGTCGAGCAGGATCCGCACGCTCTTCACCGGGCCGATGTTCTTGAACACCTGCAGCGCCTTGACCGGGTAGTCGAAGAACTTGCCGTCGATGAACTGGCGGGTGAGACGCGGCACCTTGCGCCACTCCTCCTGCAGCAGGTCCTCGATGAAGTCGTAGAGGTACTGGTTCTTGGAGAAGAACCGGTGCGGGCCGATGTCCGTCAGGAAGACGTCTTCGCCTTCGCGGATCGTGAGCGTCTTGGCCAGCCCGCCGATCTGCGCGTCCCTCTCGACGAGGAAGCTCTTCCGCCCCTTGCGGGACAGCTCCATCGCGCAGGCGAGGCCGGCAGGTCCGGCGCCCAGCACGAGGACTTCGGGGGCGGGGTTCAGACTACTGGCAGGCATGCCGGGCGAGTGAGGTGCGGCAGCAGAGCAATACCATCGGCAGACGCCGGGTCCTCGTGAAAAGGAATCGCGGCGCAGGTGGATCCGGTGCCACCGCACGTCGGCGCGTCTCAGCGCGAGGATTCTGCGCCCACTCCTCGAGGCTGTAGAGCACGTTCTGCGGGATCGGCACGCGCGCCCGGTCGGTGAGCTCCTGCACGATCTGCGCCGCCGACAGGCCGTCGGCGACGCCGGCGCGCACGCTGTCCTCGTCGATCCGGAACTGGTGCACGTGGTCGCTCTTGGTCCGATGCGCGAAGCGATCGATCTGATGCACGACATCGTGGACGTCGTCGCCGGGGAACACCAGGACCTCGAAGTCCGGCTGCACGATCACGCTGCTGCGGGTGCCGCCGACCTTGCCGGCCGGGTCGGCGTCGAGGAGTTCGGCGCCGAGCCGCGACAGGCGCAGCGCGGTGACGCGCCCGCCGTGCAGACCGATGTCGACGAGGCCCAGCGGGAACAGGCGCTTCTTGATCCAGATCAGCAGGTTCCAGCACATCTGCTGCAGGGACTCGGTCGGCGTGTAGCCGCCGCCCTGGAAGCGCGCCGCGAAGAACTCCTCGGTGGGCTGTGCCTCGAGCTGCGCCAGATAGGCGTTGCGCGACAGGAACGGCAGCACCGAGACGTCCTGCCAGAGCATCGGCTCGGCGCGGCGCAGCAGCCGCAGCAGCACGCGCCGCATGCGCGTCTGGTGGTAGGCCTCGCCGGGCAACGACCGGTCCTCGACGAAGTGCCCGAGCAGCATCTTCACCTGATCGGCGAGGCTGGCCCGCTCGAACTCGAGCCCCGCGGGTGTCGGCCGCAGCGAGCGTTCGCCGCGGCGGTCGATGAGCCGCCGCTGCAGACAGAACCGGTAGAGCACCTCGAGCAGCTGCTCCGGCGCCAGGAACCCTCCCGGCACCGGCAGCAACATGCCGGCGATGCGCTTCTGCGAGGCCTTGAAGAGGTCGCCGTCGGCGGTGAACAGGACCTTGTTCTGCTGCAACTCGCGCAGGAACCGGCTGACGTTGCTGGCGAAATCGCCGCCGCAGACCAGCTCCTCGCCGACCTGCGGCCGGCACTCGATGCCGCGCCGGCGGATCGAGTGCAGCGCCACCTCGTGGAAGATCACCACCGCGCGTTCGGCCGGCTGGATGCCCAGCGGCGCCAGATCCAGCGAGCAGGCCGTGCCGAGCATGGCCTCCTCGATGCTCTTGCCGAGGAAGTCGACGTCGGGCGGCTTGTGCAGCTCGACGCTCTCGATCAGCTCGTCCCAGGCGGCGATGCCGCCGTGCTGATCAACGTCGCGTCGACCAGCTTGCGCACCGGCGGCGGCAGCTTCTGCAGGCGCTGATCCATCGCGCCTTCCATGGTGTAGAGCTTGTAGATCTTGCGGGCGTGGTCGGCGGCCTTCTGCGCCGCGTCCGCCTTGCTGCCGCCGTTCTTGCCGGCGCCGTTCTTGGCGCTGCCCTTGCCGGCGAGGTTCTCGACGCGCTCCCGGAAGAAGCGGGCATCGAGGTGCCCCTGCAGCGTCAGCGAGTCCTGCAGCAGGCGCTGCCGCCGCTTGCGGCACTCGAGCACACACGCGACGAGCTCGCCGGGCGCCGCCCAGCACGGGCTCTCGAACGAGGCCCAGCGCTTGTCCTTGGTCGGCCACAGGAAACCCTCGCGCTGCAGCGCCGCGAGCGCCGCCTCGAGGTCGAAGCGGCTCTTGAAGTTGCGGCCGTGCTCGGCGAACAGCTCGTGCACCGCGCGCACCGACCCCTGTTCGCCGAAGAACACCTCCAGCAGGTCCTGCAGCTTGCGCGGCAGGGTGCCGATGCGGCGCAGGACCAGGGCTTCGTCCTCCATCGCCGAGCTGACGCCGCCGAGGCTCGGCTTCTCGTCGGCCTGGCGCCCGGCGCAGTCGCCGTGCCAGCGCAGCAGGCACTCCTGGACCACCTCGTCGGTGACGCCGCGCAGCAGCACGCGAAGACTGAGCCGGCTCACGCGGAGACCTCCGTCCGCGCGCCTCGCCGCGCAGCACCTCGGCGGCGGCGACGATCGCGTAGGCGTAGCCCTGCTCGGTGAGGAACAGCTGGCGCTTGCGCGCGAACTCCTGTTCGCGCGTGTCGGCGGACACCAGGGTGTAGAACCGGGCGACGCTGCCGTCACTCTTCGGACGCAGCACGCGGCCGAGCCGCTGCGCCTCTTCCTGGCGGCTGCCGAAGGTGCCCGACACCTGGATCGCGACGTTCGCGTCGGGCAGGTCGATCGCGAAGTTGCCGACCTTGCTGACGATCAGGCGGGGCAGCTCGCCGCGTCGGAACGCCGCATAGAGGCGTTCGCGTTCCTGGTTGGGCGTCTGCCCGGTGACCAGCGGCAGGCGGAACACCGTCGCCAGGTGCTGCAGTTGCTCGAGGTACTGGCCGATCACCAGCACGCGGTCGTTGCCGTGCAGCCGCAGCAGCGCGCCGACCACGTCCTCCTTGCGCTCGTTGTCGGCGGCGATGCGGATCTGCGTGCGGGCGCTGGCCGCGGCGTAGCGGTCGCTGCGCGCCTCGCCGAGCGGCACCCGCACCTCGTGGCACTGCGCCTCGGCCAGGAAGCCGGCCGACTCGAGCTGCTTCCACGGCACCTCGAAGCGCTTGGGGCCGATCAGCGAGAACACCTCGTCGGCGCGGCCGTCCTCGCGCACCAGCGTCGCGGTCAACCCCAGGCGACGGCGCGCCTGGATGCCGGCGGTGGCGCGGAACACCGGCGCCGGCAGCAGGTGGACCTCGTCGTAGACGATCAGGCCGAAGCCGCCCTTGTCGAACAGGTCCAGGTGCGTGAACTGGTCGAGCTTCGCCTTGCGGTGCGTCAGGATCTGGTAGGTGGCGACGGTGATCGGGCGGATCTGCTTGTTCTCGCCGGTGTACTCGCCCACCTGCTCGGGCAGCAGGTCGGTCTTGTCGAGGATCTCGCGCACCCACTGCCGCACGGCGACGGTGTTGGTGGTCAGCACCAGGGTGTTGGTCTGCAGCAGCTGCATCGCGGCGATGCCGACGACGGTCTTGCCGGCGCCGCACGGCAGCACGACGACGCCGCAGCCGCCGAGGTCGCTGCCGCTCTGGTGGAACGCCGCGGCGGCGGCGCGCTGGTAGTCGCGCAGCGCGAAGCCTGCGGCGCCGAGGCCGAACGCGAGCGTGTCGCCCTGCCGGTAGCCGGCGCGGTCCTCGACCGGGTAGCCGAGCCGCACCAGCGCCTGCTTGACGGCGCCGCGATCCGCTGCCGTCACCAGCGCCCGGCCCTGGGCGTCGATCTCGACCAGCGCTTCGAGCTGCGGCCGTTCGACCAGCTCCTGCAGCAGCTCGTGGTCGTCGCTGACCAGCGTCAGCGCGTCGGCGGCGCCGTTGCCCCTGACCTTCTCGAGCCGCAGCAGCCCGTAGCGCCGGAACCACTCGGTGATGCGTTCCGTCACCTCGCGAGCGACCGGGAAGCGCGCGTTGTCGCGCAGCCACGGCACCACCGCGTCGACCGACTCGCCGAGCGCCGCCGCGTTCCAGATGCTGATCGGCGTGATCCGGTAGAAGTGCACGTACTCCGGCGACTTCTCGAGCTCGGCGAAGCGCGCCAGCCGGTCGCGCGCCATCTCGTAGGCCGGGTGCTGCGTCTCCAGCAGCACCGCGCCGTCGGCCTGCACGATCAACGGCGGCTCGCCCGTGGGAAGCTGGCTCTGCGGCGTCTCGCTCATCCCTGTCCCTCCTGGTCCCGTCGCGCGGCCTTGCCGTCCGCCACGCGCTTCTTGCCCAACCTGGCTCCGCCCCGCCCGGCCGGCGCTCCTGCCGCGCCGCGCAGCTGCGCGCGCAGGAACCGCCCGGTGTGGCTGAGGTCGTTGGCGGCGATCTGCTCGGGCGTGCCGAACGCGACCACCTGCCCGCCGCCGTCGCCCGCCTCCGGCCCCATCTCCAACACCCGGTCGGCGGCGGCGATGACGTCGAGGTGGTGCTCGATGACGATCACCGAGTCGCCGCGATCGACCAGCCGTTCGATCACGCGCAGCAGCTTCTGCACGTCGTCCGCGTGCAGGCCGGTGGTCGGCTCGTCGAGCACGTAGACGGTGTGCGCCGACGGCCGGCGCTGCAGCTCGGCGCACAGCTTGATGCGCTGCGCTTCGCCGCCGGAGAAGGTGTTGGCCGGCTGGCCCAGCGTCAGGTAGCCGAGGCCGACGTCCTGCAGCAGCTGCAGCGGCTTGACGATCTTCTTGTGGTTGCCGAAGAACGCGACCGCCTCGTCGACGTCCATCGTCAGCACCTGCGCGACGTTGCGCCCGCGGTACTCGACGCTGAGCGTCTCCTGGTTGTAGCGGCGGCCCTTGCAGATCTCGCACGTCACCCAGACGTCGGCGAGGAAGTGCATCTCGACCTGCAGCTGGCCCTTGCCCTCGCACGCGGCGCAGCGGCCGGCGGCGACGTGGAACGAGAAGCGTCCGGGGCCGAAGCCCTTCTGCCGCGCCAGCGGCACGGTCGCGAACAGCTCGCGGATCGCCGTGAACACGCCGGTGTAGGTCGCCGGGTTGCTCGACGGCGAGGTGCCGATCGCGCCCTGGTCGACGACCACCAGCTGGAACGGCCGCTCCTCGTCGCGCCAGCGCAGCTCGAGGCCGCTGTCACCCTTCTGGCCGCCCTTCTGCATCGCCGGCACCAGCGCGTCCATCACCAGCGACGACTTGCCGGAGCCCGACACGCCGGTCACCGCGGTCAGCACGCCGAGCGGCAGCTCGACGTCGACCGCGCGCAGGTTGTGCACCGACACGCCGCGCAGCACCACCTCGCCGCAAGGCTCGCGGCGCTGCCACTCGCGCGCCGCCGGCAGCTCGCCGCGCAGCCAGCGACCGGTCAGCGTGTCCGCCGCGGCGACCTCGGCCGGCGTGCCCGACGCCACCACCTTGCCGCCGCGAACGCCCGAGCCCGGACCGATGTCGAGCACGTGGTCGGCGGCGCGCACCATCACCTCGTCGTGTTCGACGGCGAGCACCGTGTTGCCGAGGTCGCGCAGCTCGAGCAGCGTCTTCAGCAGGCGCTCGGTGTCGCGCGGGTGCAGGCCGACGGTCGGCTCGTCGAGCACGTAGAGCACGCCGACCAGCTTGTTGCCGAGCTGCGTCGCCAGGCGGATGCGCTGCGCCTCGCCGCCCGACAGCGTCGCCGCCGAGCGGTCCAGGGTCAGGTAGTCGAGCCCGGTCTCGCGCAGGAACGACAGGCGGTTCTGCAGCTCGACCAGCACCTCGGCGCCGATCTGCCGTTCGGTCGCGTCGAGCTCGAGGCGCTGCAGTACGGCGCTGGCGTCGGCGACGGTCTTGCGCAGCAGCTCGGGCATGCGCACCCCGCCGACGCGCACGTGCCGTGGCCCCGGCTGCAGCCGCTCGCCGCCGCAGTCGCTGCAGACCTCGCTGCGCATCACCGCCGAGAAGCGATCGTCGCCCTCCCGGCTCTGCTCGCGGCCGTGGTACCAGTCCTCGACCTGCCGGGCGAGCCCCTTCCACGGCACCGACATGCGCCACTCGCGGCGGCGGCCGTCCTCGTCCTTCTTGAACACCACCTCGAAGCGCTCGTCGCCGGCGCCGCGCAGCAGCAGCTGGCGCGCCTTCGCCGGCAGCTTCTTCCACGGCAGCGACAGGTCGAAGCCGTGGCGTTCGGCCAGCACCTGCGCGACCTCGGCGTAGTAGCCCTCGCCGGCGGTCAGGAACGTGAACGCGCCGCCCTTGTGCTGGATCGCGCCGTCGAAGGTCGGCTTGTGCGGCTTGTTGACCAGCAGGTCCTCGGCGCAGACGACGACGTCGCCGAGGCCGAGGCAGCGCGGGCAGGCGGCGCTGTGGTGGTTGAACGAGAACCAGCGCGGGTGCACGTCGCGCGGCGCATGGTAGTCGCAGTGCTCACAGCTCGCCGCCGCAGCGAACCAGTGCCGCTCGGCGGGTTGCGCGCCCTCGGCAGGCAGCTCCACCACCGCGCTCGGCGCGCCGCAGTGCTGCTGCGCCCGCGCCATCGCCTGCTCGATCGCGTCGGCGGTGCGGGTGCGATCCTTCAGCGTGACGCGGTCGACGACCAGCAGCAGATCCTTCGGCCCCTTCTTCGACGCGAACGCGGCGGCGTCGTCGAGTCGCCGCTCCTCGCCGTCGACCATCGCCCGCACGAAGCCGGCCTGTTGCCACTCGCGGCGCAGTTCGTCGAGCCAGTGCTGCAGCGCCTTGCCCGAGACGTCGCCCGGCAGCGCTACCCTGGCCATCACGTAGGCGCGGCGCGCGGCGAAGTCGTCGACCAGGTGCTGCGCCGCCTTGTTGGGCGACCATGCGATCAGCTCGCGGCCGAAGCCATCACAGCCGCTGGTCGGGCAGTGGTGCCGGCCGACGCGGGCGAACAGCAGGCGCAGGTAGTCGTGGATCTCGGTGGTCGTCGCCACCGTCGAGCGCGGGCTGCGCGCGGTGCGCTTCTGGTCGATCGCGATCGCCGGACCGAGGCCGTCGAGCTTGTCGACCGGCGCCTGGTCCATGCGGCCGAGGAAGCGCCGCGCGTAGGTCGACATGCTCTCGAGGAAGCGGCGCTGGCCCTCCTGGAAGATCGTGTCGAACGCCAGCGACGACTTGCCCGAGCCCGACGGCCCGGTGACCACGGTGTAGCTGCCGAGCGGCACGTCGCAGTCGATCGCCTGCAGGTTGTGGGTGCGCGCGCCGCGCACGGCGATCGCGGCGGCCGGCGCCGTGCGTTCGCGCGGCGCCGCCTTCGGCTTCGCCTTGGAGGCGGCGCGCCGCTTCGCCGCCCGCTTCGCCTTGTCGCCCAGGCCGATCGCGCGCAGCACCGCGCCGGTGTGCGAGCCGTCGTGATCGGCGACCTGCTCCGGCGTGCCGACGCAGACGATGCGGCCGCCGCCCGAACCACCCTCCGGGCCGAGCTCGACCAGCCAGTCGGCGGCGCGCACGACGTCGAGGTTGTGCTCGATGACCAGCACGGTGTTGCCGGCGTCGACCAGCCGCTGCAGCGCCTCGAGCAGCCGCGCCACGTCCTGGAAGTGCAGGCCGGTGGTCGGCTCGTCGAGCACGTAGAAGGTCTTGCCGGTCGCCGGCCGCTGCAGCTCGGTGGCGAGCTTGACGCGCTGCGCCTCGCCGCCCGACAGCGTCGTCGACGGCTGGCCGAGCTTCAGGTAGCCGAGGCCGACGTCCTGCAGCGCGGCGAGGCCGCGGGCGATCTTCGGCAGGTCTTTGAAGAACTCCGCCGCCTCGTCGATCGTCATCTCGAGGATCTGCGAGACGTTCTTCTCCTTGAAGGTGATCTGCAGCGTGTCGGCGTGGAAGCGCGCGCCCTGGCACTCGTCGCAGACCACCTCGACCGGCGCCAGGAAGTTCATCTCCAGCGTCGTCACGCCGGCGCCGCCGCACGCCTCGCAGCGGCCGCCGGGCACGTTGAACGAGAAGCGGCCCTTCTTGTATTCGCGCAGCTTCGACTCCGGCAGCATCGCGAACAGGTCGCGCACCTGCGACCAGACGTCGGTGTAGGTCGCCGGGTTGCTGCGCGGCGTGCGGCCGATCGGCGCCTGGTCGATCTCGACCAGCTTGTCGAGCTGCTCCAGGCCGTCGATGCCGTCGCAGTGCGCCGCCGCGACGCCCTTCTGCTGCAGGAAGTCGCGCAGCGTCGGCACCAGCACGTGGTGCACCAGCGTCGACTTGCCCGAACCCGAGACGCCGGTGATCGCCACCAGCCGGCCGAGCGGCAGCGCGACGTCGACGCCCTGCAGGTTGTGGTGCCGCGCGCTGCGGATGCGCAGCTCGCCGAGCGCGGCGTCGCGCCGCGTCGCCGGCATCGGCACGCGCAGTTCGCCGCGCAGGTAGCGGCCGGTCATCGACGCCGGATCGGCGCAGACCTCGCCCGGCGTGCCCGCCGCGACGACGCGACCTCCGTGCGCGCCGGCGCCCGGGCCGACGTCGACCAGGAAGTCGCTGCGCAGCATCGTCTCCTCGTCGTGCTCGACGACGACGACGGTGTTGCCGCGGTCGCGCAGCGCCTCGAGCGTGCGCAAGAGGCGCTCCTGGTCGCGCGCATGCAGACCGATCGACGGCTCGTCGAGCACGTAGAGGATGCCGCGCAGGCCGGCGCCGACCTGCGCCGCGAGCCGGATGCGCTGCGATTCGCCGCCGGACAACGTCGCCGCGCGGCGCGCCAGCGTCAGGTAGCCGAGGCCGACGTCGGCGAGGAACACCAGCCGCCGCTCGACCTCCTTGAGGATGTCGCGGCCGATGCGCTCGGCGTTGCCGGTCAGCTGCACCGAGCGCACCCAGGCCAGCGCGTCGTCGACGCACAGGTCGAGCACCTCGGGCAGCGAGCGCCCCTGGAACGACACCGCGCGCGCCGCCGCCGACAGCCGCGAGCCCTCGCAGTCCGGGCACGCCGTCGCCGCGCGGAAGCGGTCGAGGTGCCGCGCGCGCGACGGGCGGTAGACCTTCTCGAGGTGGCCGAGCACGCCGGGGAACGCGATCCGATCGCTGCCCGACGTGGTGAACATCGCGCTCTTCTTCTGCCAGCGGAACTCGAACTTCTGCTTGCCCGAGCCGTGCAGCACGATCTTCTGCGCCTTCTTCGGCAGCTGCTGCCACGGCGTGTCGACGTCGAAGCCGAACGCCTCGGCGACCTCCTCGAGGTGGTCGATCGTCAGGCGACCGTAGACCAGCCGGCCGGTGTCGGTGAAGACGTGCAGCGCGCCGTCGCGGATCGACTTCTTCGGGTCCTTGACCAGCAGCTCCGGCGCGAAGCCGAACGTCTCGCCGAGGCCGTCGCAGGTCGGACAGGCGCCGAGCGGGCTGTTGAACGAGAACAGCCGCGGCTCCATCTCCGGCAGGGCGCCGTGGCCGTCGGGGCACGCGCGCAGCGTCGAGAACAACCGGTAGTCGGCGTCGCCGGCGTCCTTGCCGCCCTTGTCGTCGGCATTCGGGCGCAGCAGCGCGCACGACCCGCCGCCGAGCTGCACCGCTTGCTCGACGCCGTCGGCGAGCCGCGACCGCACGTCGGCGCGCACCGTCAGCCGGTCCACCACCAGTTCGATGGTGTGGTACTGGTAGCGATGCAGCGAGATGTCCTCGTCGAGCCGGCGCACCACGCCGTCGATGCGCGCCCGCACGAAGCCCTTCTGCGCCCACTCGAGCAGCTCCTTGCGGTACTCGCCCTTGCGCTCCTTGACGACCGGCGCCAGCAGCAGCACCGGCTGGCCGTCGTGGTCGGCGAGCATCGCGTCGACGATCTTGTCCGGCGACCACGCCTCGATCGCCGCGCCGCACTCGGGGCAGCTCGGGTCGCCGAGCCTGGCCCAGCACAGGCGCAGGAAGTCCATCACCTCGGTCAGCGTGCCGACCGTCGAGCGCGCCGAGTGGCTGGTCGACTTCTGGTCGATCGAGACCGTCGGCGACAGGCCCTCGACCAGGTCGACCTTCGGCTTCTCCATGCGGCCGAGGAACTGCCGGGCGTACGAGCTCAGGCTCTCGAGGAAGCGCCGCTGCCCCTCCTGGTAGATCGTGTGGTAGGCGAGGCTCGACTTGCCGGAGCCCGAGACGCCGGTGAAGGTCGTCAGGGTGTCGCGCGGGAAGGCCAGGTCGACCCCCTGCAAGTTGTGCTCTCGAGCACCTTTGACCACCACCTGTGCCGAGGGGGCCGCTGCTGTTGCCTTGCTCCGGGGCTTCTGCACGGGCTTCTGGTTGGCGGCCGAGGGGGTCTCTTGCGACTTGGTTGCCGAGGTACGAACCCCGCAGCATAGCGGGCGGGGTCCGGTTGGAAAGCGCCGCCGCAGGATCCCTGGCCCGGCCCCCAGGCTGGGTTCGCCCCATGGCATCGCGGCCCCCGGCGCGATAGTCAGGGTGGCCATGATGTCCTCCGAGAGCGGCCCCACCGACGACGCCGACGACGACCTGTTCGGTCAGGACGAGCAAGACCTGCTGGTCGTGCTGCAGCTGAGCAACCGGCAGATGGGCACCAACCAAGAACGCGCTGACCTCGAGGCGTTCGCCGAGGAGCTCGCCCAGGCCGTGGAGCAGGCCGGGGTCGGCGAATACGACGGCGACGAGCTCGGCGGCGGCGAGTGCGTGCTGTTCTTCTGCGGCCCGGACGTCGACCAGATCGTGGCGGTGCTGCGGCCGCTGCTACAGCACGCCCCGCTGGCGCGCGGCGCGCGCTTCGAGCGCATGGTCGAGGACGCGGACGGCGAGTGTCGGCGCGAGCGGTTCAGCGTCTGAGAGCTCTTGCCTGGTCGAACTCAGCTGCGCTTGAGGTGGAAAGCCAGACGCAGTTGTTCGAGCGCCTGGATCTGCTCACGCAGGGCCGGCAATTGCGATTCGAGCTGGGCCTTCTTTGTCAACTCCTTGGCCGCATCCTCCCTGCACTGCTGAGCACGCTTCTCGCAGGCTGCGGCCTTCTCACCGTAGCGAAACCGACGGTACTCGGGATCCATCGCCGCCTTCCGATGCCGATCTGCATCTTCGTCGGCCTGCTTGGCTTGCCCCAATAGGCTGTCGTGCTGGCTTTGACAGCGCTCGATTTCTCCGACCTTGCTGGCCAACACTCTCGGCAGGTCCGTCCGGAAGAACTCGAACGTCGCCCCTTGCTGCAGACGCGACAGCACGCCCGGTAGATCCGTCTGGCCTGCGGCCTCCACGCCGAGCCAGCGCAGTCGCGCATCGCTGGCGGCGGCGGTGGCGGCATCGACGGTGCCACGCCAGGCCTCGAACCGCTCGAACGGCGTCCCGCCCTGCTTGTCGCGGGATGCTCCCGCGGTCCCGAGCATCGCCAGCAGCACGTTCGGGCTCTGCTCTTCCGGCGTCAGGGCGAGCAGCTTGTCCAGACAGTCGCGCACGGCATCGAACTCGCCCTTCTGCATCGCCAGCTCGTAGCGGGCGTCGAGACCCGGCACCAGGCGCCTGGCCACCGCGCGCGGCTCGACGGCTTCGCCCTTGTCGACCAGCTCTCGCAGCAGGGCGTCGCTGATGGTCACCACCTCGGGGAACGCCTCGTTGCCGAGGATTCGGACTTCCCGCAGGTAGGCCGCGACCGGGTTCGACGGCGGCGCAGCCGCCTTGCGGCCCTTGCGCGGCTCCGGCGGGGGCGCGGGAGGCGACGCGAGCGTGAGCCACCGGGAGCGTGCTTCCCGCGCCGCTGCGGGCGCCTCCTCGCAGCGAGCCTCGGCCGAGACCCAGGCCTCGAACAACAGGTAGCAGATCGACGCATCACGCCCTTCTGCAAGCTTGTCGAGCAGAAGCAGGTACGGCAGCAAGGGGCCCGTCGACCTTCCCGCTTCGCGGTGCTCCAGAGCCAGACCACGCAAGACCTCGCAGTGCTTGCGTAGCTGCTGCGCCTGCTCGGCGACCACTGCGTCTTCCGCGCTCTGCTGGTAGGTGGAGCCGCTCCATTCCTCCATTGCCTGGTCGAGCCCCGCGAGCGCCTCGCGCGCGTCGTCACCGCAGTCGGCGAGCAGCGCGTTGCGGTAGGCGACGAAGTACGGTTCGTACTGGTTCGGTTCCGCGCGATGCTGCAGCCACTGCTGCAAGACCGGACGCACGTCGGTGGCGCTGGCGTCAACCGGTTGCTGGGCAAACACCGAGGCGAGGAGACCCAGGCACGCGACGAACCTCGAGCTTCGCAACATCGTCATCAAGCACTCCATTGTCAGAGTCGTTCGGGGAGCAGGGCCACGCGCAGCCCGATGCGGCTGTTGGTGCTCTTCTTCAGCAGCACGCGGCGCACGTTCGCCGTCAGCCGGTCGGGGAAGTCCGTCCAGGCGCCGCCACGGACCGTGGCCAACGATCCGCTCGGATTGACCGGCGGTGGGCTGCCGTTCTTGTGCATGTCATAGGGAGCCTGCAGGTAGTCCAGGGTCCACTCGGCTGCGTTGCCGTGCATATGGCGGAGCTTGTAGGCATTGGATTCGCCTTCGCCGACGCGCTCCAAGGTCGGGCGTGGGTGTGGGGGAATCTCACAACCGAGCAACACCTGCCCGGCGCCGTTCCCGCCGCGACACGCTCCCTCCCACCAGACCTCCGGAGGCAGCGAGTAGATGCAGCCTGTCGGCAGGCGACCGGCCTTGCGCTCGCTCGCGGTCAGCCACTCGCAGAAGGCCATTGCCTCGGCGTAGGTGACACCCGTCACCGGCAGATCGTCGGCCGTCTGCCCCTCGGGCAACCGCTGCCCGGCTGCCGCCCACTGCGCCCGCGACACCTCGTCCTCGCCGATCCAGTACGGCTCCTTGATCAGGAACTCGCGCACCGTGTGCAATTCGTCGGGCCCGAGCCACACCAGGCCTGCCGGGATCGGCTGGACGACAAGCCCGATGCCGGTCGTGATCGAACACTCGTGCAGGTCGGCCCCCACCCGCATCTGCTTCCGGACCGGTGCGCCCCCGGGGCACGCGGCGGCGAGCGTCAGCTCCAGCCCGCCCTGGGCGGGGAATCCGATCGACGTCTCGTAGACACCAGCTTCCCCGGCAACCGGCTGCGCCGGTTGATCCTGGACGCTCAACTGCAGATCCGCGAACGGATACGACACGCCGATCCGCACCCGGTGGCTGCCGCTGAGTGGGACTCCCACCCGGGGTTCGAGCAGCTCGAGCCGCGGATCAGGTCTCACTTCGCCGAGGGTGACCAGCGTCGTCGATGACCGGGTGTCATCCGCGGCGATTGCGACCAGCTCGATCACGAGGTCCGGCGACAGGGCTTCGGGCAGGGGAACTTCAAAGTCGCCGGCTTCGCTCGGCAGGACATCAAGTGGCGCCGCGCCACCACAGCGCACCTCGAGGCGCGCCGCACCCTGAGCCGAACAGGCCATGTACCAACGACCGGCGACCTGCTTCCAGCGGCGGGTCGCAACGGCACCCGGTTGCGGTGCCACGACCTCGACCGAACGGAACACGGGTTGCGCCTTCTTGCCGACGGCATCGACCGCGTCGAAGCGGAGGTTCACAGAACCCGGCTTGCTCGGAGCCGTCCACAGCCACTTCGAACCGTTGCGTGCCGCCTCGACGGCTGCCACGCCGTTGGCGGTGACCAGGACGTTCGACGCAGTCTCAGCGACGATCTCGACGACGGTGCCGGCAGTGAGCCTCTCCCCGTCCTGCAACTCGATCTGCAGCTTCGGAGCCGGTCGTTCGGCGGCGGCCGGAGTCACCTCCGGGCGTTCCGGGGGCTTGCCCTTGCCGGGATCGACGTTGCCATCGCGCGCCCGATCGTTCGCCGTGGTGGCCGCCGAGGCGGATTCCGCGGCGGACTCGCTGGCCGACTGGCCGACGCCCGACCACACCAGCACCAGCGACACCAGGAAGATCGCGCCGAGCAACACTGGCAAGACCGGTGCCTCGGTTCGCCGCCGTCGCCCCTGCGAGCGGGCTCTCGGTGCCTTCCGCACGATCGCTACCGGTTGGCCCAGCCGCGTCTTGATGCGGCTGAGCATCTCTTCCGTCGGCAGGCGCGCAGTGGTCGTAGACCGCTGGCCCGCGTCACGCAGCAGCGTCTCGTCGACCGGCTCGAACTCGGCGAGGGCGCGCTGCAGGGCGCCAGCGTCGGCGAAGCGCGCGGCCGGATCGCGCTGCGTGCTGCGCTCGAGCACCGCGTGCAGCCGCGGCGACAGGTCCCGGCGCCGTCGCCGCAGCGACAGACAATCCACGTGTTGACTCCACCCGAGTAGTTCCAGGCCCGGGAAGGCGCTGGAGGGCATCGCGCCGGTGACCAGGAACTGCAGGGTCGCCCCGAGCGCCCAGACATCCGCGCTCGGCCGCACATTCGGGGTATGCCACTGCTCGGGTGGCATGAACTCCGGCGTGCCCATGATCATCGAAGTGTTGCCGATGAGGCTGCGACCCTGTGCATCACGCGCCATGCGCACCAAGCCGAGGTCCGCCACCTTGACCCGCCCCGAGCGACAGATCAGCACGTTGTCCGGCTTGACGTCGCGGTGCACGAGTCCGAGGCGATGCGCTTCGGCGAGTCCGGACGCCGCGCCGTGCATTACAGCGATCGCCTCGGCTTCGTTCATCGGCCCGAGCCGGGAGATGCGCTGCGGCGCCGTCTCGCCGTCGACATACTCCATCACCAAGTAGTGCAGCCCGTGCCGCTGATCGACGCCATGAACGCGAACGACGTTTTGATGGGTGATGCGCTGTGCGATGCGCGCCTCTCGCTGGAAGCGCTCGATCGTGTCGACTTCAAGGGCCAGGGAAGGCCGCAGGAACTTGACGGCAACCGCATCGTTCAGCTCGAGGTCGAAGCCCAGGTAGACGATACCCATTCCGCCGACACCCTGCCGCTCGAGCAGGACGACCCGGTCGAGGACCTTGTGGCCACAGACAACCGGGACCTTCTCGAGCAGAGGATCCTGCAGAGGGCCGAACGGATCTGGTGATGGCATGGCGACTCTCGGGCACGCTTATACTTCGCCG
The DNA here is from genome assembly GCA_020638735.1 of Planctomycetota bacterium. Taxonomy (GTDB): domain Bacteria; phylum Planctomycetota; class UBA1135; order UBA1135; family UBA2386. Next base: position 498,057 of record JACKHZ010000011.1, read on the forward strand.
TTGCCGTCACGCCAGTCTTCAGCCGGCGGCTATCCCTACTTCGCGACGACCGTGGCCCTCGCGGTGTGCTCCGCCCACCCCGCGCAGACCGCCGCGATCAGATCCTCGCGCCGGAAAGGCTTGCCGATGAGCCGGTAGATGCCGGCCTCCGCACAGCGCGCCAGCACCTGGCTGTCGTCGTCGGCCGACACCGCCATCAATGGGCCGCTGTAGCCGAGCGCCCGCAGCCGTTGGGCCAGTTCGTAGCCGGTCAGCTCTGGCATGCGCAAATCGAGCACGGCCGAGTCGAACTGCGCGCCGGCCGCGACCGCCTCCAAGGCCACCAGCGGCTGGTCGAACGGCGTGACCGTCGCCCCGGCCGACTCCAGGAACCGCCGCGACATCAGCAGCAGGTCGCGCGCGTCGTCCACCAGCAGCACGCGCACGCCGGCCAACGGCGCGATCGTGCTCGACGCCGGCCGCCGCGAGATGGTCGGTGGGGCCGCTGCGGCCGCCGTCGGCCGGTCGACGCCGTCGTCGACGGCGGCCACCGCTTCGCCGATCATCGGCACCTCAAGGCGGAACCGCGCGCCCGCTCCGGGCACGCTGTCGACCAGCGACAGCTCCCCGCCCATCAACCGGGCCAGGCGACGGCCGATCGACAGGCCGAGGCCCGTTCCCTGCAGCCCGCTCTGGGTGCGCTGCTCCTGCTGGAACGGCTCGAACAGGTGTTCGGCGAAGCCGGCGTCGATGCCGCGCCCGCTGTCGGCGACCTCCAGCCGCAGCATCGCGCGTCGACCGGCGCCGCGCGCCGCGAGCTCGATGCGCACGAAGCCGGTGTCGGTGAACTTCATCGCGTTGCCGAGCAGGTTCAGCAGGATCTGGCGGATGCGCAACGCGTCGCCGTGCATCGTCGGCGGCACCGCGTCGTCGACCTCCATCTGGAGGGCCAGTCCCTTGTGTTCGGCGTGCGGACGCACCATCGCCGCAACCTCCCGCAGCAGCTCGCGCACGTTGATGCGGTCGGCGCGCAGCGCCTGACGACCGGCGGCGACCCGCGCGTGGTCGAGCAGGTCGTTGAGCAGCTCCATCAGGTGACGGCTGTTGCCGAGCACGGCGCAGGCCGAGGCCTGTCGTTCACCCGGTGCGCTGCCGGGATCGGTGAGGATCTCGGCGTGGCCGAGGATCGCCGCCATCGGCGTGCGCACCTCGTGGCCGAAGTTGCGCAGCCAGCGCCACGACACCTCCGGGGCGCGCTGCTCGGCGATCGTCGTGGCATCGCTGCTGCCCTCGCGCGGCAGCGCGTGCAGCACCCCTTCGAACTGCCACGCTCCGTGACGCCGAAGCGGCCGGACGAACAGCAGCACCGACACCAGGTGACCAGCGCGGTGCTGGCCGCGCACCAGCCGGGTGATGCCGATCACGCGACTCGCGTGGGCCTGTTGCTGCAGCCGCTCGACGTAGCGACGTACGTAGCTGTCGTGCTCGTCGGCGACGTGTCCCGGCATCAGCGTCGTGACGTTGCGGCCGATCATCTCCGCCGCGGTGTAGCCGAACAGCTCGACGTCCGCGCCGCGCCACTGGAGGACCAGCCCGCTGGCGTCGATGCGCACGCGCGCCAGCTGCATGGCCGCCTCCGGCAGCTCGTCGCGGCGGCGCCGCAGGGCCTGCAGCCCGGCTCCGATGATCAGGCCGGTCACCAGCGCCAGCGAGGTCGCGAGCGCGCTCATGCGTGCCCCGGGTGCTCGTCGTCGCGGCGGTAGAACGCGGCGCGACCGTGGGCCAGGCGACGGAAGCCGCTGCCCAGGCCGAGCAGCGTCTCCGAGCCACCGAGGCACAGCACCCCGTCGTCGGCGAGCCGTTCGTGCAGCCGCTGCAGGATGCGCCGCTTGTCCTCGTCGGAGAAGTAGATCATCACGTTGCGCAGCAGGGCGAGATCGACGCGCCCCAGGTCCGGCCAGTCGCCGTGCAGGTTGACCTTTTGGAACTCGCAGCAGCTGCGCAGCTCCTCGGTGACGCGCCAACCGTCGTCGACCGGCTCGAACCACCGCGCGCGGCGGGCGTCGTCCAGACCGCGGCGCAGCTCGGCCGTCGAATAGACGCCGGCGAGGGCGCGTTCGAGCACCGACGTGCAGAGGTCGCTGCCGACGATGCGCAGCCGCCAGCCACTCGCCGCCGGCAGCCGCTCCCGCAGCGCGATCGCCAACGACCAGACCTCCTGCCCGGTCGAGCAGGCCATGCTCCAGACCGTCAGGCGACGAAGACCATCGCGCGCGGCGGCCAGCGCCGGCAGCACGTCGCGCTGCAGCGCCTCGAACGGGTGGCCGTCGCGGAAGAAGCTCGTCTCGTTGGTCGTCATCGCCTCGATCGCCGCGGCGCAGAGCCGCTCGTCTCGACCGGAGCGAAGCGCCCGCAGCAGGTCTTCGACGGAGGCGACGGAGAAGTCCTCGAGCAGCGCCTCGAGGCGATGCGCGAAGAACGGCACGCCGCGGCCCTCGAGTCGGATTCCGGCGCGATCCCGCGCAAGGCCGCGGAGGAAATCGAGTTGGTCCTCGCGCAGCTCCATCATGCCTCTCCTTCCGGCGCGCGGTCCGCACGCCTGGTCACACGCCGACGGATCTCCTGGGCCAGCTCCCCCAGCGGCAGCACGCGGTCGGCCAGCCCGCCGCGCACGATCGCGCCCGGCATGCCCCAGACGACGCTGGTCGCTTCGTCTTGCGCCAGGACCTGCCCGCCGCCCGCGACGATCTGCTCGGCGCCGCGCAAGCCGTCCTGCCCCATCCCCGTCATCACCACCGCCAGCAACCGGCTGCCGTAGCAGGCCGCCGCCGAGCGGAACAAGACGTCCACGGCCGGACGGCACGAATTCTCCTGCGGTCCGTCGTCGAGGAGCAGCTGCTGCTCGCGACCGGCAGCGCGAACTCGCATGTGGCGGTCGCCAGGTGCGATCCACACCTCACCCGGCCGGACCGGGGCGCCGTGCACTCCCTCGCGCACCTGCAGCTCGCTGCGCTTGTCCAAGCGTTCGGCGAGCAGTCCGGTGAACAGCGGCGGCATGTGCTGCACGATCAGCACGGGGACCGGCAGGTCCCCCGGCAGCTGCGGCACCAACTCCATCAGCGCGTTGGGCCCACCGGTCGAGACGCCGACGACCAGCGCGTCGATCGGACCTGCGCCGGTGGAGGCGCGGCGGTGCGGGATCAACGCCGCGGCGGGCTCCCGTTCGGTCAGGCCGCGGATCTTGCCCACCAGCTCGGCCAAGGAGCTCTCGCTGAGGCGCCCGTCGACCGGCTTCGCCACCACGTCGGCGGCGCCCCGGGCCAGCGCCTCGAGGGTGACCTCTGCGCCGGCAGAGGTGTGGCCGCTGAAGACGATCACCTTGGTCTCCGGCGTCAATTCGCGCAGCAGCTCGAGCGTGGCCAGGCCGCCCAGACCCGGCATCTCCACGTCGAGCACGACCACGTCCGGCGGCCTGGTGGCACAGCGCTGCAACGCGAGCTCGCCGCTCGGAACGGGACGCAGGACCTCGAGCCCGGGCACCTGCGACAGGGCCCGGGCCACGGTGCTGCGCGCGACCACGGAGTCATCGACGATCAGGACGCTGGGCATGGCTCCCTTCACTCCTGCTTGTCGAGCAGGGAGCGGAGGCTCGACGCCAGCTCGGTAAGTTCGGTGCCGGCCTGCATGGTGCCGGAGGCCGCAGTCGCCGCGTCGCGCGCCGCTTCGGCGACGCCGGTCACCGCCCGGGCGATCTCTCCGCTGCCCTTCGCCGCCTCGGCGATGTTGCGGCTGATCTCGTTGGTGGTCGCCGTCTGTTCCTCGACGGCGCTGGCGATCGACGACTGGATGTCGTGGATGCGGCCGATGACGTTGGAGATCTCGCCGATCGACGCGACCGCACCTTCGGTGTCGTTCTGGATCGCCTCGATCTTCTGGCCGATGTCCTCGGTCGCCTTGGCGGTCTCCTTCGCGAGCTCCTTGACCTCGTTGGCCACGACCGCGAACCCCTTGCCCGCCTCACCGGCGCGCGCCGCCTCGATCGTCGCGTTGAGCGCCAGCAGGTTGGTCTGCTGTGCGATCGACGTGATGACCTTGATCACCTTGCCGATCTCGGCGCTGCTGACGCCGAGCTTGTTGACCGTCGCGGTCGCGGTGCCCGCCGCGTCGACGGCGCTCGACGCGACGCGCGCGGCCTCGCCGGCGTTCTTGGCGATCTCGCCGATGCTGGCCTCGAGCTCCTCGATGCCGGTGGCGACCGTCTGCACGTTGCTGCTGACCTCTTCGGCGGCCGACGACACCGTCGCGGCTTGCGCCGAGGTCTCCTCGGCGGCGCTCGACATCTGCGCGCTGGTCGAAGCCAGCTCCTCGGCGGCGCTGCTGAGCGACGTGGAGGTGGCGCCGATGCTGCGCTCGGCGCGCAGCCGCTCCGTGATCACCGACCACGTCACCATCGTGCCGAGGTGCTCGCCGCGGCTGTCGTAGACCGCGCTGGCCAGCAGGTCCAGGGTCTCAGGGCCCACCTGGATGTTGGCGCGGATCGGCAGCTTCTCGGGGTCGCGCAGCAACTGCCGCTGGTGCGCCGGGTCCTTGTGGAAGACGTCGATGCACTGACCGACCATGCGATCGATCGGCATCGGCAGATGTTGTTGCAGCCCGCGCAGCGTCTTGGTCGACGCCGTGTTCATGTAGCGGATCACGAGGTCGCGGTCGGCGAACATCATGTTGATCGGCGCGTCCTCGGCCATCGACGCGAAGCGCACGTTGGCCTCTCGCTGCGCGACCATCTCGGTGATGTCGGTCGCGAACTTGACGACCTTGTACGGGCGTCCGTTCTCGTCGCGGATCGGGTTGTAGGTGGCCTGGATCCAGACCCGACGGCCGTCCTTGGCGACGCGTTCGAACTCGCCGGCCAGGTAGCGGCCGCTGCTCAGCGTCGCCCAGAAGTCGCGGTAGTCCGGCGACTTCGCATGGTCCGCGGTGACGAACATCGCGTGCCGACGGCCGCGCACCTCGTCCAGCGTGTAGCCGAGGCAGTTCAAGAAGTTGGCGTTCGCGGTGCGGATCGTGCCGTCGAGCTCGAACTCGATCACCGCCTGCGCCTTGTCGATGGCCGCCAGCTGGCCGCGCAGGTCGTGAAGTTCGTCGAGCAGCGCGGTCTGGTCCAATGGTGCAGCAGTCGTAGTCATCCTTCCTCCTCCTGGTGGTTCTCCGTCCGTGTGCGTGGCGTGGCGCTCAGCCGGCGCCGAGCGGCTGCCCGGCGCGCCGCGCCGCCTGCTCGTGGGCGGTCGCGTCGATGGCGAGCACGCGATCCAGCTCGAGCAACAGCAGCAGCCGCCGCGCGTCGAGTTTGTGCACGCCGCGGATCAGGCTGCGCGCGGGCTGGCGCAGCGTCGCGGGCGGCGCCTCGTACGAGCCGTCGTCGACCAGCAGCACGTCGCCGATCTCGTCGACGAGCAGGCTGACGATGCCGTCCGCCGTGCGCACGACGACGTTCATCGGCTCCGCCGCCGCAGGCCGCGCCGGCAGGCCGAAGCGCTGCCGCAGGTCCACCGCGGTGACGATCTGACCGCGCAGGTTGATCAGCCCGGCGATCGCGCCGCAGGCCATCGGCACGCGCGTCATCTGCTGGAACCGCAGCACCTCCTGCACACAGGAGACCGGCAGGCCGAGCAGCAGGTCGCCGAGCCGAAAGCTGCAGAGTTGTCGTTCCGTGTTCATCGATGCTCTCCTTGCGCCACGGCGCCGAGCTCGGCGCACACCACGGCTTCCACGTCGAGCACGTCGGTGACGCGGCCCTGCAGCGCCGCCGCGCCGCGGAGCAGCGGTGACGACGTGCGCGCCAGCGTCGCGACCGGTTCGTCGAAGATGTCGAGGATGCGATGCACGCTGAGCCCGGCCGTGCGTCCCGCGCGGTCGCGCACGACGACCACCTGCAGCGGCTCCGAGTCCTCGCCTGCCGGCGTCGCAGCCGCCGCGCGGCGCCCTTCGAGCCGCGCGTCGAGGCAGACGAGCGGCATGATCTGGCCGCGATACTGCAGCACCTCGCGACCGTCTGCCCGCTCGACCTGATCGGCGCGCTGTTCTTCGAGCCGGGCCACGGCCGCGAGGTCGATGGCCACGCGCCGCCCGCCGCCGAGGCGCACGAGCAGCCACGAAGCAGTCGCCGCCTCAGGCCCCGCAGCGGCATCGACCGCCCCGGCGCGTCGCTGGCGCCCCTCGCCGAGCAGCCCGCTGCTGCGCGCGAGCCCCGGAACGTCGAGGATCAGCGCCACGCGGCCGTCGCCCATGATCGCCGCGCCTGCGAACGCCTGCAGGCCCTGCAGCTGCTTGCTCAGCGGCTTGACGACGATCTCCTCGGTGTCGAGGATCGAGGTGACGACGAGGCCGAACTGCTGCCCGTCCGCCTGCAGCACGACGATGTTGGTCTCGGTCGTCGCGTCGGGGTCGGTGACCGTTCGCTGACCGAGCAGCTCGTCCAGGTGCACGAGCGGCAGCAGGTCGCCGCGCAGGCGGTGCACCGGCGCGCCGTCGATGTGTTCGATGCCCTGGGCCGGGTGCTCGAGCCGTACGAGCTCGAGCAGGTTGACCTGCGGGATGGCGAAGCGATCCCCCGCGCTCGTCACGATCAGCGCCGGGATGATCGCCAAGGTCAGCGGGATGCGGATGCGCAGGGTCGTGCCTTCGCCGATCACGCTGTGGACCTCGAGGGTGCCGCCGATGCGCTCGATGTTGGTCTTGACGACGTCCATGCCGACGCCGCGGCCGGAGACGCTGGTGACACGCTCCGCGGTCGAGAAGCCCGGCATCATGATCATCTGCACCAGGTCCCGCTCGGTCATCGCCGCCGCCCGCTCGGCGGTCAGCAGGCCCGACGCGATCGCCTTCCGGCGGACCGCCGCAGGGTCGATGCCCCGACCGTCGTCGCTCACCTCGATGTTGACCTGTCCACCCTCGTGCCAGGCGCGCAGTCGCAGGGTGCCCTCGGCGGGCTTGCCGGCGTCGCGCCGCGGCCCGGGAGGCTCGATGCCGTGGTCCACCGCGTTGCGGATCGCGTGCACCAGCGGGTCCTTGACCGACTCGAGGATCGTCTTGTCGAGCTCGGTGGCGTGGCCGTCCATCTCCAGACGAACCTGCTTGCCACAGCTGACGGCGAGGTCGCGAACGACCCTCGGGAACTTCGTCCAGACCGTGCCGATCGCCTGCATGCGCGTCTTCATGACACCTTCCTGCAGCTCGCTCGTGACGAGGTTGAGCCGCTGACAGGTCCCGACCAGGCTCGTGTCGCCGAGCTGACCGGAGACCTGCAGGATCTGGTTGCGTGCCAGCACCAGTTCGCCGACCAGGTTCATCAGCGTGTCGAGCAGGCCGACGTCGACGCGCAGCGTGTTGGCGCCGCCGTTCGTCGCGCCGGACTGGGGTTCGCGCGCCGGGGCTGGCTCGCCCGCCGGGTCCGTCTTGCCGCCACCTCGCGGCCCTCCCTCGACGAGCCTGGACAGGGCCTCGAGCACCGCGGCGTGGTCGTCGTCGCCTTCGTTGCCGTCGTGTTCGACGTGGGCGACGATGCTGCGGATCGCGTCTGCGGACGCCAGCAGGGCCGTGGTCACCGCCTCGTCGGCGTCCCGGCGCCCGTCGCGCAGCAGCGTCAGCAGGCTCTCGGCGAGGTGGGCGACGCGCCCGAGCTTGTCGAGCGAGAGGAAGCCGCTCGAGCCCTTGATGGTGTGCATCGTGCGGAAGATCTGCGCCACGATCGCCGGCGACCCAGGATCCTGCTCCAGGGCGACGAGGTCGCGATCCAGCTGGTCGAGGCCTTCGTTGGTCTCCACCAGGAACTCCTGCATGATGTCGTCCTGTTCGGCCATGCTTGCTTTCCTCGCGCTCTCCATCGCGCAAGACGTGTGTCGGAAACCTCCGACCGGCGCTGCATAGCCATCGTGGCTAGCTCGAAGCGTGGCCGCCGACCCAGGCAGAATCCGGGCGCGTAGCGCGGTTCGCTATGTACGAATCGCGTCATGCTGCCGAACGTCTGTCCATGGGTGATTCCCGGTCAGGCTTGCCGTCGGTCCCGGGTTCGTCCGAGGGCCGCACGCGCGGCGTCGTGACGGTCCGCATCGGTGGCGATTGGCTGGGGCTGCCGTCGCGCGACGTCACTTCGCTGCACTGGCTCGGTGCTCTCGAGGTTCACCACGACCCGCTGACCAGTCGTGCCTACCTGCGTCGCGACGACTGCCTGGTACCGCTGCTCGATCTGCTGCCGCTGACCGGCGCGGTGCGTCCGTCGGCGCCCGAATTCGCCCTGCTGGTCCGCAATTCCAGCGTCGGTGTCGAGCCACCGGCGGCCGGCCTGCTCGTCGAGGAGTTCGGCGAGGTGCTGACGATGGCGACCGCCCCGGTTGCGATCCCGGCGCTGCACACCTGGTGGCAGCCGTTGCTGCACGACATGCGCCTGGCGCTGCGCATTCCCCATCGCGGCATGGTGCCGGTCGTGAGCACCGCGGCGCTGATTGCCTCATCCGTGCCATGGCCCGACCCCGGTGCCACCCGCTAGGATCTCGCCACCCGACCACCGCCGCGATGGTAGTTCGCCTTCCGTATTCCTGGGATCTCTCCTCCTCCGACACGGACGCCCCCGACGTCAGCACGGCCGTGCACGTCGTCGACGACGATCCCGGCATCTGCACCAGCATCGCGCGGGTCGTGCAGCGGCTGAGCCCCAACGTGCACACCCACGAGAGCGCCGAGCAGTTCCTGGCCGCGTTCGCGCCCGAATACGCTGCCGTCCTGGTGCTCGACCTCGGCCTGCCCGGGATCTCGGGCCTGGAGCTGCTGCGGGTGCTCCGCGACGAGCAGCGCATGTTGCCGACGCTGGTCTTGAGCGCCAACGACGACGTCGCCAGCATCGTGCAGTCGATCAGCAGCGGCGCGATCGATTTCCTGGCCAAGCCACCGGAGCCGGAGGCGCTGGCCGACGCGGTCGAACGGCTGCTGGCGCGCGCACAGGGCTTCGCCGCCGAACGGCGTTTGATCCGCCACCTGCGCAAGTGCCACGAACGGTTGACGCCGCGTGAGGTCGAGGTCTTCCGGCTCCTGTCGCGCGGCTTCAGCCCGAAGCAGATCGCATGTGAACTCGGCCTCCAGCTACGCACCGCGCACATCCACCGCGCCAATGTGCTGGCCAAGTTCCAGGCCGAATCGTCGAACGACCTCGTCATGATCGGCGCCAAGCTGTCGGGCGCACTGGTCGCGGCGCGCGGCTGATCAGGTCATCGCCTCCTGCTCCGCCGCCGACGTTGTCGGCCAAGGCAGCTGCAACACCACCCGCGATCCGCCGCCAGGCCGGGGCTCGATCCACAGCGTGCCGCCCATCGCCCGCATCGCCTGACGCGAGACCCACAGGCCGATCCCGGTCTTGCTCTCGCCATTGCGCGGCTGCGCCTTGCCGACGACGCCCGGCAGGAACAGGCCACTGCGCTCCTCGTCGGCGAAGCCCGGACCGGCGTCGTCGACACACACCCGCAGGCCCGTGGCGTTCCCCAGCATCGAGACCTGTACGCGCGTGCCGTTGTCCGAGTACTTGAGCGCGTTGCCGATGACGTTCTCGAGCGCACGGCGGAACCACACCGGATCGATGCGAACCTGCTGCGGCGCCGAGCATGGACGCAAGGTCAGGGAGATGCCGCGCGCGGCGCCGACCCCACGCAGGCCGTCCAAGACTTCCTGCACGGTGTCGAGCGGATCGGCCAACTCGAGCCGCACCGCACGCGGCGCCTTCAGCCGCTCCACGGCCTGCAGCAGGGCATCGGTGGCCCGGCCGAGGCTGCCGATGACGGGGTCGAGGCCGCCCCGCTCCCGTCGCAGCTCGGCGACTCCGAGCCGCAGCACGGTCAAGGAGCCGCGCAGGTCGTGCAGGTCGGCCTCCATCGACAGCGTGCTGTTGACGCAGAAGGCCTGCAGGCGGTCCACCCAGACGCTGCGATCGAGCGCGGCGCGCGCCGGCTGCAGCGCGCGTTCGACGGCCTGTCGCACGGTCTCGCCGTTCCCGTCGACCCCGACCATCAGCACCTGGAACGACAGCGCGCCGGCGCCGGTGAGCTCGATCACCACCTCGCGGTGCCCGTCGCACTCGCACGCATGCCAGCCCGGTCCACTGGTCGAGAGCCGCGCGACGCACTGCTGTTCTCCGGTGCCGGCGGCGCCGAACTGCGCCAGCAGCGTCGGCTCATGGCTGCCGACGCGAATCCAGGCCGAGACCCGCGATGCCCCGCTCTCCTGCAGGCAACCCTCCGCCGCCGCGACGACGACGAAGGCGAGGTCCAGGACCTCGTCGGCTTCGTATCCGGCGGCGGCGAGCACCCGCTCCAGCTCAGGCCGCCGGGCCTTCGCCACCATGCGGCGCAAGCGCCACCAGAGCATCGCGAGGCCGAGGATCGCCGCCGACGAGAGGAGCCATGGCCAGGCGCCGGCCCCGACCGGTACGACCAGCAACTCGCCGACGCTGATCTCTGCGGTCGCGCCGTTGATCTCCAGCACCTCGACGCTGGCATGGTATCTCCCGGGCTCCACCGCGACGAAGCGCCCTTCGCCGACCAGCGGCTCCCCCTCGCGGTCGAGCGGCTCGAGCCGCACCGAGAGCGGCAGCGGCAGGTCGCAGCTGCGATCGAGCACCTCGCCGGCGATCCGGAAGGAAGGCGACACCCGGAGGTTCGCCTTGCCCGGCGGCACGCGCACGATGCTGCCGGTCTGCTCGTCGACGACCTCGCAGCCGCGCAAGCTGGTGCGCTCGACGCCGACGAGGCTGGCGCCGCCGCGGATCCGCGTGTAGCCGCGGGTTGCGCCGAACAGCAGGTCTCCGTTGCTCAGGCGCAGCCCGGAGCGGTAGGCGTAGCCGAGCGGGTGAGCGCCGCTGCCAGGCCCGACCTCGCGGATCTGACGACCGTCGACGTGCAGCAGCTGGTGGGAACGCGTCTCCCACAGGGTTCCGTCGCCAGCGAACAGGAGCTCGCGAAACGCGGTCCGCCCCAACGACGCCCACTGTTGGGTGACGTGGGAGTCACTGTCGACTTCCCACACTTCGCGCGGCGTCGCGATCACCAGTCGCCGACCGTCGGGCGCGACGTCGACGCTCAGCAGGCTGTCGCCGGCGAGCCCCGCCGCGACGAACGAATCCGATCCCCGGTCGAACTCCAGCAGGCCCTGGTGGAACGTGCCGAGCCACACCCGACCGCGCCCGTCCACGGCGAGCGCGCTCGGCAGCGAGCCGGCCCCGGCCCCGGACCACAAGACCTCGGGCACCTCCGCCGTGTCGAGGTCCAGCCGCAGCACCTGGCGCGTGCCGCACGCCCACAGCTGACCATCGTGCCAGTGCAGGTCCCGCACCCCCCGCAGCAGCTCGTCGTCGCCGATGCGTTGCCAGCCGCGATCGCCTTGGCGCCACAGACCGTGCTGGCGGGTCCCCACCCAGAGGCGCTGCTGCGGGTCCTGCAGCATGCAGTGGATCGCGGCTTGCGCCGGCCAAGGGGTGGTCAGGGGATGCCAAGTGGCCGCCGATCCAGGGGCTGCCTCCAGCAGCTGCCCGCGATTGGTGCCGACCAACAGGCGGCCGTCATGGAGCTCGAGCATCGCGCCGAGCATCTCTTTGTCCCGGAGCACTGGGATGACGTAGTTCTCCACCCCGGCGCACAGGTTGATGCGCATCACGCCGAGCTGGGTGCCGAGCCAGAGCAGCCCGGACGAGTCGGCCAGCAGGCGCATCACCCGGATGTCGCTGGACGGCGAACCGCCCCGGAAGAACGCCACCTGGCGCGCCTTCTTGCCACCGGCCTCGAGCACGGTCAGGACATCGGTGTCACGCATCCACAGCCGGCCGTCGCTGCGCAGCACTTCGTGCCCGTGGTCGCCGTGCAGCAGCCAACGCGGCGGGCGATCGGCCGCGAGCTCGACGACTCCCTGCGGCCCGATGGCCAGCACGCCGTCCTGGTCCGGGCGCATTGCGCGGGCGGGAAAGCGCATTGCCTCGCGCCACGCCGCGTGCGGCGACGCGAGCGGACGCACCCAGATGCTGTCGTCGTCCCATGCCCAGACCTGCGTCGCGTCACTCACGAGGCCGGCGAGACCGCTCGCCCCCGGCTGCACCACCGGCTCGAGTTGTTCGTCGCGCCAACAGAACAGGCCCGAGGTCGTGCGCAGCCAGACCGTTCCGTCCGACAGCGCGCCGAGGTTCGTCGGCTCCGCGTCCGCCAGCCATGGCAGCAGTTCGAGCTCCTCCTCGCCCTCGCGGATGCGGCCGAGCCCCAGCGGCATCCCTACCAGCAGGTCCCCCCCGACGGCCGCGAGGCAGCGCACACGACGAAGGCGTTCCGGCGCTGCGGGCAGTTCGATCTCCTGCACCGAGTGCCCATCGTGCAGCCAGAGCCCGTCGATACCGCCGAACCAGAGGCGATGGTCCGTGGTCTCGACCACTGCCGAGATACGAACCGAGGGCAGACCGGGCAGGGAGATCGGCTCGATGGCAACGGTCTGCGCCGGCAGCCCGGCGATCGCCGCGTACAGCGCCAAGCCCAGCGCACCTGAGACGCCACGGTGTCGGAGATGGCGAGATCCTGGCAAGCCCTGCTCCCTGTGGGGGACGACGCGTGCTCCGGTGTGTCGTTCCGAACCGCGCCCAGATGACACCGTAGGCCAGCGCGTCGCTGCGGCGACCTAGCAATTTTCGCTACTCCGGGCGGGCAACTCGGCCCGTCCCTTCAGCCAGCTGAGGGTGACTTCCCGGGTCGTGCGGAGCCCCTTCACGCACAGTCGGCCGATGCTGGCGAACCACATCCGGCCGTCGGCGGCTGCCACCATGGCGTCGGTCCGGGCGCCCGCCCCATGACCGCGCCAACCGGTGCCGAGTTGGGCAGGGGCGATACGCACTGGTCCCCCTGGCGAAAGCTCCACCCCGCTGCTGGCATTCAAGACACCCCCTGGAGGGAGCCATGCGAAAGTGGATGCGAACGCTCACGATCACCGGCGCGGCCGTCGCCGTGTCGGCGATCTTCCTGACCACCACCACCTACGGCCGATCGCTGCAGTTCGTCGCCGGCGGAGCCCTGGTCAACCTCGGCTACCGCATGCAGGACCACCTGACCAGCTACGACTTCGCCGCGGAACACGCCCACGACATCACGCCGGAGGAGATCTGGGAGGAGCTGGTCCTGCAGAACGCCAAGGCGGCCGGCGTGCGGCGCAAGTTCCCGCGCACCGCGCGCCACCCGCTGGTGGCGCTGGTCGCGTGCATGGACGCGCGCATCGACACCAACGAGCTGACCGGTGACACCCGCAAGTACTACTACGTGCTGCGCACCGCCGGTTCGGTGCTCGACGACAAGGAGGCCGAGATGCTCGAGCTGTGCGTCGAGAACGGCGTCAAGCTGATCGTGCTGACCACGCACACCGAGTGCGCCGCCGAGGCGACCGCGGCCAACAAGGAGCTGCACGCCCGCTATCCGGCGCTGGTCAAGGCGGTGTTCGATCGCGACCTGCGCGTGCAGCAGCTGCTGAGCCGGCCGGCGATCGCCGAGCGCATCGCCAGGGGCGAACTCGCCGTCAAGCGCATGAACATCGACACGATGACCGAGGAGCTGCGGCCGGTCGGCGGCGAAGGGCAAGTCGGGGAGCAGGCGTCCGACAAGTAGCCGCCGCGACGCGCGGTCAGCGCACGAGGCGCTGGCGCAGCGCGTCGTGGAGCCGGCCGTTGGTCGCGACGATCGCGTCGCCGAACAGCCAGTCGTCGCCGCCGTCGTAGTCGCTGACCATGCCGCCGGCCTCGCGCACGATCACCGCGCCCGCCGCCACGTCGTACGGCTGCAGGTAGCGCTCCCAGTAGCCGTCGTAGACGCCGGCGGCGACGAGGCACAGGTCGAGCTCCGCCGAACCGAGCCGCCGGATGTCCCGGCAGGCGGGCAGCACCGCGGTGACGCTGCGCAGGTTGTCGTCACAGCCCGGCTCGTTGCGGTTGTAGGAGAAGCCGGTGGCGAGCAGCGCGTCGGCGAGCTCGTCGGTCGGCGACACCCGCAGCGACACGACCGGCCCGTCGGCCCGCTGCCGGGTCGCACCGAGCCCGCGCGCGCCGGTGAACGTCTCCCCGAGCGCCGGCGCGTGCACCACGCCGAGCACCGGTACGCCCCGGTGCGCGAGGGCGATCGCGACGCAGTAGAACGGCACGCCGTGCACGAAGTTGGTGGTGCCGTCGAGCGGGTCGACGATCCACAGCCACTCGCTGTCGCCGCTGGCTACGCCCTGGGTCGTCAGCACGCCTTCCTCCGCCAGCACCGCGTGCGTGGGGCACGCTTCGAGCAGGCCGCCGACGACGACGCGTTCGGCGGCGCGGTCGGCGTCGGTCACCAGCTCGCGGCGGCGCCCCTTCGACTCGACCCGCACGTCGGCGGGACGGTGCCGCAGGAGCTCGGCGCCGGCGGCCCGCGCCAGCCGTTCGGCGAGCTCGCAGAGACCCTTCAGGGCGTCGCTCACCCGCTCGCCACCATCGTCGACAGCCCGGCGACGATGCGCTCCTGCAGCGCCTTCAACTGCTTGTTGTTGAGCTTGCCGCCCGCGCCGTAGCTCATCAGGATCGAGAACCAACGGCGGCGGCCGTCGGCGCCGGTGACGACGCCGGACAACGACGACGCGCCCATGATCCAGCCGGTCTTGGCGACCACCTTGCCGACGAGGTCGGTGCCGACGAAGCGGTCGTCCAGCGTGCCGCTGCGACCGGCGACCGGCAGGCTGTCCAGCAGCTGCTCGCCGCGCGGCCCGTGCCCGACCTTGAACAGCGTCACCAACAGCGCGCCAGGCGTCAGGCGGTTGTCGCGCGACAGGCCGGAGCCGTCCACCAACTGCACGCCCGGCGGCAGCTCGCCGAGCAGCTCGACGAGCCGATCGCGCAGCGCGTCGACGCCGCCCTGCAGGCTGCCGTCGCCGCGCTTGTGTGCGCCGAGCACGCGCAGGCATTGTTCCGCGTCGAAGTTGGACGAGTCCTCGAGCATGCGCTGCAGCGCCGGCTGCAGCGGCGTGGCGTAGTCGAGCACCACGCCATCGGCGGCGTCGGCGGCGGTGACCGCGCCGTCGATGCGCACCGCCCCGCGCGCCAGCTGCGTCAGCAGGGTGTCGCGATACCACGCGCCGGGGTCGTTGACCGCGGTGCGGATCTCGACGCGCGGCGCCTTCTGCCAGACCTTGCCGCGCACGCGGATCGCGTCACCCTCGTCGATCGCGCCGTAGAGCGCGTCCTTCTTCACGGACGTCACGGCGATGCTGCCGCGCAGCGGCCGGCCGGCCGGCGGCGCCAGCAGCGCGACCTCGGCGCAAGGGCTGCCGGGCGCGACGGACAACCAGAACACGCCCTGCTCGAGCACGAACGGTCCCGTCGGCGCGCAGTAGTAGGTGTAGAGCTGGTCCTGCGGCCACGACGGCGGTCGCGCAGGTCCGGTGAACGCGCCGTCGCGCAGCACCACGTCGCGGATCCGGTTGACGCCGCGCGCCCGCAGCGCCCGGGCGACCTCGGCGAACACCTTCTCCGGCGCGTGCTCGGTTTCGCGGATCCAGTTGGGGTCACCGCTCGCGTGCACGACCAGCGCGCCGCCTTCGAGCGCGAACCGCGTGACGAACTTGTGGTCGGCGCCCAGGCCGGCGAGCACGGCGGCCGCCGTCAGCAGCTTCATGTTGCTGGCCGGGGCGAACGCCTCGGCGGCCCGGTGCCGGTAGAGCACGGTGCCCGCGTCGTCGACCGCCGCGACGCCGGTGCGCGCGCCGAGCCCTTCCGCCTCGGCGACGGCGCGTTCGACCACCTCGCGCTGCGCCGACAGGCCGTCGAGCGGCGTCGCCAGCGCGGCGGTGAGGGCCAGCGCGGACACAAGGTCGGGATTCGCTCGGCGCCGGAACATGACCGGTGGGATACCGGATGCGGCGGCTCGTCGCCAGCGCGGCGTCGCGGCGTTACCGTGCCGCCATGTTGTTCGCCTTGCTGTCGTCCCTGGCTGCGTTCGTCCCCCAACAGCCGCCGGCTCCGCTGCACGCGCTGGTCGTCACCGGCGCCAACAACCACGACTGGCAGTGGACGGCGCCGCAGATCGCCGCGGCGTTGCGCGAGACCGGTCGCTTCGAGGTGGTCGTGACGGAGCAGCCCGGCGAAGACCTGGCGCACGTCGCCGCGCGCCACGCTGCGGGCGAGCTCGACGTCATCGTGCTGGACTACAACGGACCGCGCTGGGGCGAGGCCGCCGAGCGGGGCTTCCTCGACGCCGTGCGCGCCGGCTGCGGCGTGGTCGTCGTGCACGCCGCCGACAACGCGTTCGAGGGCTGGACCGACTACGAACTGCTGGTCGGCCACCTGTGGCGCAAGGGCACCGGGCACGGCGCCTACCACCCGTTCGACGTCGTCGTCGTCGATCACGACCATCCGGTCACCGCCGGCCTCGAGGACCTGCGGCTGCATCCGGACGAGCTCTACCACCGGCTGGTGCACGCGCCGGGCGCCGAGCACAAGGTGCTGATGACCGCGTTCAGCGACCCGAAGACCGGCGGCACCGGCCGGCACGAGCCGATGGCGATGGCCGGCTCGTTCGCGAAGGGGCGCGTGTTCCACACCCCGCTCGGCCACGTCTGGCGCAACGTCCCGGGTACGCACGCGACCTGGGGCGATCCGCAGCTCCGGCTGCTGCTGGCCCGCGGCACCGAATGGGCGGCCACCGGCGCGGTGACGCTGCCGACGACGCCGTTCAACCGGCTGAGCGCCGACGAGCGCGAGGCGGGCTTCGAGCTGCTGTTCGACGGTCGCTCGCTCGAGCACTGGAAGGGCTATCGGGACGACGACGTGCCGGCCGGCTGGCAGGTGCAGGACGCGGCGATCGTGCGAACGGCGGGCGGCGGCGATCTGGTCAGCCGGGCCGAGTTCGGCGACTTCGACTTCCGCTTCTCGTTCCGCATCTCCGCCAACGGCAACTCCGGCGTCATGTGGCACGTCGTCGACGGACAGCCCGAGACGTACTTCTCCGGCCCCGAGTACCAGGTGCTGGACGATGTCGGCAGCAAGCCCGGGCCGAAGCACTCGGTCGGCGCGCTCTACGACCTGGTCGCGCCCGCCGCCGACAAGGTCGTGCGCCCGGCCGGCACGTGGAACGAGGGTCGCATCGTGCTGCACGAAGGGCGACTCGAGCTGTGGCTCAACGGACAGCGCACGGTCGAGGCGCCGTGCGCCGGCGACGAGTGGCAGCAGATGATCGCCGCCAGCAAGTTCAAGGACTGGCCGTTCGGCAAGGCCGCGAGCGGCCGCCTGGCCCTGCAGGACCACGGCGACGCGGTCGCCTACCGCAATCTCCGCATCCGCCGCCTGTGAGCCCCGTCGCGCGCCACCGCGTGCTGCTCGTCGAGGACGACGACAGCCTGCGCCGGGTTCTCGGCAAGGAGCTCGGGCGCATGGGGTTCACCGTCGAGATCCACGCAGACGGCGCCGGCGTGGCCGGCATCGTCGAACGCTTCGAGCCGCACACCGTGCTGCTCGACATGCACCTGCCGGAGACGCCAGGGCTCGACGTGCTGAGCCAGCTGCACGCGCTCGAGCCGCGGCTGCCGGTGGTCGTGTTCACCGGCCAGGGCTCGGTGCAGGCCGCGGTGCAGGCCATGCAGCGCGGCGCCTTCGACTTCCTGCAGAAGCCGGTCGCGCTCGACGTGCTCGAGCAGACGCTGCGCCGCGCGGTGGCGCACGCCGAGCTGCAGCAGGAGAACGCGCGGCTGCGTCGCGCCGCCGCCCACACCGCTGCGCGCTCGCTCGACGTGCAGCTGCCGAGCGAGGCCTCGCAGCGGCTGGAGCAACAGGTCGCCCGCGTCGCCGTCGCCGACCAGAGCGTGCTGATCCGCGGGGCCAGCGGCACCGGCAAGGAGATCGTCGCCCGCCGGGTGCACGCCGGTTCGGAGCGCCGACAGCAGCCGTTCGTCGTCGTGCACTGCGGTGCGATCCCGCGGCAGCTGGTCGAGAGCGAGCTGTTCGGCCACGTGAAGGGCGCGTTCTCCGGCGCCGACCAGAAGCGCCCGGGGCTGTTCGAGGCGGCCAACGGCGGCACGCTGTTCCTCGACGAGGTCGGCGAGCTGCCGCTGGAGGTGCAGCCGGCGCTGCTGCGCGCGCTGCAGTTCGGCGAGATCCGCCCGGTCGGCAGCGACCACGTGCGGCACGTCGACGTGCGCTTCGTCGCGGCGACGCACCGCGACCTGCTGCAGGCCGTGGGCACGGGTGCGTTCCGCGAGGACCTCTACTACCGCCTCGCCGTGCTCGAGCTGACCGTCGCGCCGCTGCGCGAGCGCCGCGCCGACATCGAACCGCTGGCGGTGGCCTTCCTGCAGCGCGAGGCGGCGCGGGCCGGCCGCGAGCTGCGCTTCGCACCGTCGGCGTTGGCGCGCCTGCAAGCGTGCGACTGGCCGGGCAACGTGCGCGAACTCGAGAACGCGGTCGTGCGGCTGGCGGTGCTCGCCGACGGCCCCGAGGTCACCGCCGCCGACGTCGACGGCGCTTCGTTCGGCGGCCAGGCCGCGCCGCCCGGCGCGCTGCCGACGCTGGAGCTGGCGAAGCTCGAGGAGCTGGCCATCGACGCCGCGCTGCAGCGCTGCCACGGCAACAAGACCCGCGCCGCCGCGGCGCTCGGCATCGCGCTGAAGACGCTCTACAACAAGCTCAACGCGCGCATCGACGAGGGCACCTGAAGCGCCGCCCCGGCCGCGTCACCACTCGAGCAGCAGCAGCTCGCTGCAGAAGCCCGGCCCCATCGCCAGCATCACGCCGCGCGCACCGGGCGCGAAGCGGCGCTGCCGCAGCGTCTCGGCGAGGATCATCAGCACCGACGCGCTCGACAGGTTGCCGGCGCGGCGCAGGCTGTCCCAGCTGATCGCCAGCGCGTCGCGGCCGACGCCGAGGCCTTCCTGCAAGCCTTCGAGCACCTTCGGCCCGCCGGGGTGCGCCACCCAGCAGGCGACGTCGCGGCGCGTCATGCCGTGATCGGCCAGGAACGCGTCGACGTCGAGCGGCAACCGGTCGCGGGCCACGTCGGGGACCTCCGCCGACAGCACGATGCGGAAGCCGTGCGCGCCGATGTCCCAGCCCATGACGTGCTCGGTGTCCGGATAGAACACCGAGCGGGTGTCGACGACGCGCGGCGTGTTCCCTGGGTCGCTGCGGTCCTCGCCGACCACCACCGCCGCGGCCGCGCCGTCGCCGAACAGGCCGACGCTGATCAGGTTGGCGACCGAACGGTCCTCCGGCTGCAGCGTCAACGAGCACAACTCGACGGTCAGCACCAGCGCCACCGCGTCCGGTCGATGCGAGACGTAGTCCGCGGCGCGCGACACCGCCGCGGCGCCGGCGACGCAGCCGAGCCCGAACATCGGCACGCGCTTGACGTCGGGACGTAGTCCGAGCCGGGTCACCAGGCGCGCGTCGATGGACGGACTGGCCAGTCCGGTGACCGTCGAGAAGAAGATGGCGTCGACCTCGTCGGCCCGCACCCCCGCCTGCGCCAGGGCCTCGCGACAGCTGCGTTCGCCCAGCGTCAGCGCGCCGTCCAGCCACGCGCGGTTGGCGCCGGTGAAGCCGCCGAGGTCGGAGTACGCCTCCAGCGGCAACCACAGGTGGCGGCCGTCGATGCCGCTGTGCTCGTGCAGGCTGCGCAGTCGCTCGGCCACGCGCGGGTCCACCCCGAGCAGCTGCACGAGCCGCTCGGTCAGCTCGCGCTGCGCGTACCAGTGGGGCGGGAAGGCCGTCGCGGCGGCGGCGATTCTCAACGGCGGAACCTCGGCATCAGGAAGGGCACGGTAGCTCGATAGGCGCGGAACTGCTCGCCGAACAGCCGACTCCATCGCGCTTCCTTGAAGCGCGGGCCGACGACGCAGTAGGCGCACCACCCGCCGGCGAGCAGCAGCCAGTCGAGCGACCAGCACGGCGCGGTCAGCAGGACCATCGCGAAGCCGAGGTAGATCGGCTGGCGGCAGCGGGCGAACAGGCCGTCGCGCGGCATCGGGGCGAAGCGCACGGCGCGGCCGCGCAGCAGCGCCCACCAGCCGGCGGCGCCCGTCTGCACGGCGAGACCGGCGTCGTAGAGGGCCTTCTGCAGCAGCAGCCAGGCGCCGACGAACGCGGTCACCTGCGCCGCGCCGGTCAGCCCGTGTGGCTCATGCCAGACGACGTGGGTCGGCGACCACGCCCAGAAGGTCAGCAGCAGCTGCAGCGACGCGATCCACGCGAAGGTGCTGACGGCGAGCGTGCGGCCGTGGCCGACCGGCGACAGGCGCTGCAGGGTGCCGTGGCCGGGTCGCGCCAACAGGAAGCTGTGCAGCAACGGGAACT
This sequence comes from Planctomycetota bacterium, assembly GCA_020638735.1. Taxonomy (GTDB): domain Bacteria; phylum Planctomycetota; class UBA1135; order UBA1135; family UBA2386. The sequence continues at coordinate 518,398 of JACKHZ010000011.1, forward strand.
GCAGCACCAACAGCAGGTCGGCGACGCCGGCCTGCCAGCCGTGCAGCCCGCCGCGGCCGAGCTGCATGCCCGTGACCAGCGCCAGCGCCATCGAGCCGACCGCCGCCGCGAACGTGACGTGGCACAGCGCGCCCATCAGCAGCGCGGCGACGCGGCGCGGCAGACGTTCGCTGCGGCCGATCACCCGGCGGCCCCCGGTCGCTCGAACAGCGCCGCGTAGCCGACGGCGCAGCTGCGGCTCTCGCGCAGCTCGATGGCGCCGCGACGCACCGTCGCCAACAGCCGCGGCGTCTCGCCGGTCTGCCGCGTGCGCCGCAGGCCGGCGGCGGCGGCCATGCGCTCGAGCTCGTCGGGCCGCACGAACATGCGCCAGCTGTGCGTGCCGCGCGGCACGTAGCCGAGGCCCTCGGCCAGCGTGATCGCCAGCAGGCGCGAACGCACGGTGCGCGAGATCGTGTTGACGAACAGGCTGCCGCCCGGACGCAGCAGCCGCGCGGCTTCGGCGACCGCGGCCGCCGGTTCGTCGAGGTGCTCGACCACGTCGGCCAGCAGCACCACGTCGGCGCAACCGGAGCGCAGCGGGCTGCGCAGCAGCGAAGCGCCGGCGACGTAGAGCGCGACGCCCCGTTCGTCGGCGGTCCGCTGCGCGTCGCGCAGCGCGCCCGAGGCCAGGTCGAGCCCGATCACCTGGGCGCCGCGTTCGGCGAGCGGCAACGCCAGCAGCCCGCCGCCGCAGCCGAGATCGACGATCACCCGGCCGACGACGTCGCCGAGCCAGCGCAGCAGCAGCTGGCGACGGAACTCGCTGACCGCGCGCAGCGACGCGAACTCCTTGCAGTCGGGGTCCCACCACCCCCCGCGGTCGAACAGGGCCGCGGGGTCGCTCAAACGCCCGGCCTCTGCGCCAGCACGAGCTCGCCGTTGGGCGCGCGCAAGCGCACGTGCCCAGGGGCCCGCTCGAGCGGCACCGGCGGCGCGCCGTCGAGCGACAGGCCGTCGACGTCGGCGCGCCACGTGCCGTCCAGGGTCTGGAACGAACAGCGGCCGTCGACCTCGGTCAGCGCGGCGGCGGTGTAGGTGCCGTCGGCGGCGAACCGGTAGTAGACCTTGCGCAGCGTCGCGGCGGCTTCACCCCGGATGTCGACGGACTCGTAGAGCCCGAGCAGCGGCAGCTCCGGCGCCGGCGCCCATTCCAGCGCGGCGAGGTCGTCGACGACCAGTCGCTGCTGCGGCGCGACGACGTTCGAGGCGATGCAGGCGGCCGCCGTCAGCGCCACCGCGAGCAGGCCGCCGCGGCGAACGGCCGTGCGCGCCCTCACTTGCTCTCCGCCTGGGCGCGCGCCCGCAAGGCGATCCAGATCACGACCTGGTCCTCCATGCTGATGACGCCGAGCTGGTTCGGCACCGGCACCTCGTAGTCGCTGAGCAGCAGCTTCGCCTGCCCCTCGATGACCACGCGCTGCTGTGGATCGACGGTGATCCTGACCGGCATGCGCAGGTCGCAGGTCTTGCCGCGGATCGTCATGCGACCGATGACGTCGCCGACGGCGCTGCGGCCGGGCACGTCGACGGCGGTGGCGCGAAACGCCTGCACCGCGAAGCGCAGCTCGGGGTGGCGCGGCGTGTCGAGGTGCTCCAACATGTTCTCGTCGCGGCCTTCGACGCCGGTCTTGAGGGCGCGCGCGTCGACGACGACCTCGCCGACGCACAGGCCGTCCGCGTCGTCCCAGTCGGCGCGGAACTCGCCGTGCAGCTCGGAGGTCACGCCGGTGAAGTCGTGCAGCGTGCTCTTGGCGTCGAAGCCGACCCGGCACAGCTCGGGCAGGAGCACGTAGCGCTGCGGCTGATCGAAGGCGAAGCCCGACGAGGGCAGCTGGAACGACAGGAAGCCCGTGGTCTTCGGTTTGGCCGGCGCCGTCGTCGCGACCGGCTCCACCGGCGTGGGGTCGGCGACCTCGGGTGCGATCGACGGGGCCTGGACCTGAGGCTCGCCGCCCGCCGCCGGCGCGCCTTCCGCCGGCGGGGTGACCTGCTGAGCGAGGCGCTGCTGCTCGAGTCCCTGCTGCACGCCGGCGACCTGCGTCTGCACCCGCTGCAGCGCCGCCGCCAGCGCCGCGACCTCACGCCGCAGCGCCAGCACGTCCTCGTGGCGCGCCGACGCGCCGTCGTCGAGGCCGGTCGCCAGCCGCTGGAAGTTGCCGGCGACCGCGTTCTGCAGCTGCTTCACGTCCTCCGACAGCAGCTGCACGTCGTCGCGCAGCAGCGCCGTCGGATCGGGCCCGGAATCGGGTCGGTCGTCCTGGACCACGACGCGGACCCGGTCCTTCAGCACGGTGAAGCCCGCGCCCAGTGCGGCGCACATGCCGAGGATGGTCAGCGCACCGAGGATCTGCAGAAGCCTGCCAGCCATGACGGCAGAGAATGGCAAGGGCTGTGCCGCGCCGCTATCCCCCGCCGTGCTCGCGATCCTCGCCGGACGACCGGGCAGGTCTTGCACGGTGAAGGTAGAAAGTGCACGCTCGCGGTCGCGGTCCCCGTGGTGTTCGCGGCGATCGCCGCAGTCGCGACGGCGGCACGTCGTGTGCTCGTGCACAGCCGTGCGGCGCGCCCCCTCACGTCCCGATCCATGCTCCAGCAGCTGATGCGCCGGTTGGCCTGGCTGCTGTTCGCCGGCACCACCGTCTGGCTGTGCTCGATGCAGCTGCGGCAGCAGGTCGATCCGGGCAACCGCGCGCTGAAGGTCCCGGGGAGCCCCGAGGCCCACGACCTGCGCGAACTCGCGGAGGTCGTGCCCGACGACCCCGTGGTGCTGGTCGCCTGCCTGACCAGGGGCACCCTGGAACTGCAGCCGAGCGAGCTGGAGCAGCTGGCGGAGCTGCGCGCGCGCCTGCTCGAGCTGCCGGGCGTGCGCAGCTGCGAGGCGGCGCCGATCGACGACCCGGGCCTCTGGTTGCTGCCGGTCGGCGTGCAGGCCGAGCGACGCTTCGAGGTCGGCGCGCGCGTCGTCGAGACCGCGCGCCGCCTCGTGCCGCCGACGCTGCGGGTGCTGGCGACCGGGCTGCCGCTGATCGAGGGCACGATCGCCGACCTCGTCGCAGGGGAACGACAGACGATCGTGCCGGCGCTGCTCGGCGTGCTGTTCGCCGCCGCGTGGGCGTTCTATCGCCGCCTGCGGCTGGCGATCGCGGTCCTGCTGCCGGCGCTCGTCGCCATCGCCTGGACCGGCGGCACCGTCGCCTGGCTGGGCCATCGCCTCGACCCGGTCGCCGCGCTGCTCGACCCGGTGCTGCTGACGATCGGCGTCGCCGCCAGCGTGCACTTCGTCGAGGCCTTCCGCCGCGCGCGCCTCGCCGGTCACAGCGCGGCCGTCGCCGCCCGGCACGCGCGACTGCGCCTGCGTCGACCGGCCTGTTGGGCGACCGTGACCACGCTGCTCGGGCTGTGGTCGCTGACGAGCAACGACACGCCGGCCGTCATCGACTTCGGCCTGCGCGCGGCGCTGGGCGTTGCCCTCGCGCACCTGTTCACCTTCGTGTTGCTGCCGCCCTGGCTCGGGGCGACGACGCCGCCGGCGCGCACCGCGGCGGCGCCGGAGCACGGCGCGTGGTGGCTGCGCACGCTGCTGCGACACCGCGCGGCGGTGCTGTCGCTCACGGCGACGGCGATCGCGCTCGCCGCGACCGGCGTCCTGCGCCTCGAGATGGACAACGACCCGCTGCGCATGTTGCCCGAGAGCAACCCGGTGCGCGCCGACTACGAAGCGCTCGCCGCCCGCCTCGGCGCGGTCGAGCTGTGCCACGTGCTGGTGCCGGCCGGCTCGGCCGGCGCCGACCCGGGGCGCCTGCTGCCGTTCGCCGCGGCGCTGCGCGAGCTGCCCGGGGTGGCCGGCTTCGGCGGCGCCGTGCAGCGGGGCGGGGACGGGCGGTTGGCGCTACCGCTGCTGCTGCGGCCGGGAGGCAGCCGCGACCGCGAACGCCTGTTCGCCGACATCGATCGAGCCGGACTGGTGCTGGGCCTCGATGGCGCGCGCGTCGTCGGCGAGCCGGTGCAGATCGCGCGCGACTCGGCCCGGCTGATGCGAGGTCTGGTGCGCAGCCTCGGCCTGTCGCTGCTGCTGCTGACCGCGGCGATGGCGATCGGCCTGCGCTCTTTGCGGCTCGCGCTGTGCGCCCTGTTGCCCAACCTGTTGCCGTCGCTGTGGCTCTACGGCGCGCTCGGTCTGGCGGGCCGCCCCGTCTCCGTGGCGACGGCGATGATCGGCTGTACGATGCTCGGCCTGATCGTGGACAACACGCTGCACCTGCTGCACCACTACCGCGACGGTCGCCGCCATCTGCACCGCGGCGACGCGCTGCGCCGCGCCCTCGACCGCTGCGGCCGGGCGATGTCGTTGTCGAGCGCGGTGCTGCTGCTGGGCTTCGCCACGGCCGGGCTCAGCCAGCTCTCCACGACGGTCGAGTTCGCCATGCTCGCCTGCGCGACGATCGTGCTCGCGTGGTTCGCCACCGCGGTGTTGCTGCCGACGGTGCTGGCCTCGCTGCCGCAGCGGCGCGAGGCCGCCGGGAGTACTCCATGAAGTGCGATGTGCTGATCGTCGGCGCCGGCCCCGCCGGCAGCGCGCTGGCCCGCCAGCTGGCGCTCGCCGGGCTCGACGTCGTGCTGGCCGACAAGAAGGCCTTCCCGCGCTTCAAGCCGTGCGGCGAGTTCCTGAGCCCGCAGTGCCAGCCGCTGCTCGAACGGCTCGGCCTCGGCGAGCTGTTGTCCGACCTCGGGGCGCACCGGGTGCGCGGCATGCGCCTGCACGCCGGCGCGGCCGCCGCCGACGGCGCGTTCCGCGCGCTGGTCGGCAGACCGGCCCCGGACCACGGCTTCGGCGTGCGACGCGAGCAGTTCGACCACGCGCTGGTACGCGCCGCGCAGGCGGCAGGCGCGCGCTTCCTGCCGCAGCACGCCTTCGCCGAGCTGCTGCGCGACGAGTCGGGCCGCGTCGATGGCGTGCGCTTCGACCTGCCGGACGGCGACGCTGTGACCTGGCACGCCCGCTACACGATCGGCGCCGACGGCGTGCACTCGCGGGTCGCCCACGCGCTCGGCGTGCAGCAGCCGATCCGTTGGCTGCAACAGGTCGCGCTGGTCGCCCACTTCCGCGGCGTGCCGCGGCGCGAGGCCGCCGAGGTCCACCTGCTGCACAGCGGCTTCTTCGCTGCGACCACCGTCGATGACGACCTGTTCGGCGTCAACCTGCTGCTTCCGCGGGCCGAGTTGACCGCCCGCACCACGCCAGACTGGGACAGCTTCGTCGCCGAGCGGCTGGCAGCGGCGCCCCGGCTGGCCGACCGGCTGCGCGGCGCCGAGCGCGTCGCGCGGTGGCGCGGCATCGGCCCGCTGGCCTTCACGACCTCGGCCCAGACCGTGCCCGGCGGGGCATTGGTCGGCGACGCCGCCGGCTACGTCGATCCGCTGACCGGCGAGGGCATCTACTTCGCGTTGTTCGGCGCGCGCGCGCTCGGCGACGCGCTCGAACGGGTCTTCGCCGGCGCCGACGAACGACCGTCCCTGGAGACCTACCAGCGACAGCGGCGCGCCGAGGTGGGCCCGCGCCTGTGCGCCGCGAAGCTGCTGCAGCGCGGGTTGCGGTCTCCCACCGTCGTCCGCCGCTTCCTCGGCGCCGTGCAGCGCTGGCCGGCCTTCGCCGATCTGGTGGTGACGTTCAGCGGCGACACCGTGCACCCGCGCGAGTTGTGGCGTCCTGCGTTCTGGCGCGCGTTTCGCGAGGCGCGCGCGTGACCCGCCCGCTCGCCGATCCCCGCGTCGTGCTGCCCGCGCTGGTCGCCGCGGTCTGCTTCGGGTTCCGCGCCGTGCCGCAGCGATCGCCTGACGAACCGGTCGCCGCGCACTCCGTCGCGCTGCCGCCGCTGCGCGGCCTGACGCCGCGGGGGCAGGTCGACTACGACCTCGATCCCGAACGCTCGAGCGTGCGCTTCCTGGTCCGCGGCGGCGCCGGCCAGCTGCTCGCCGACTGCGCGCGCGTGGAAGGTGCGCTGTCGCTCGGTCCCGAGCCGGTCGACGGCGCATTGACGCTGCGGCTCGACCTCGCCTCGCTGCGCCTGCGCGACACGCCGCCGCCGACCGTCGACGTGCACCATGTGCTCGGCGTGCTCGGTGATCTGCAGCTGGAGTTCCGCGGCGCGCTGCAGGCGGCCGCGATGGTCGACGTGCCCGGCCTCTCGCGTGACTCCTGGATCGGCACCGTGCACTTCGGGCCGCGGGTGCAACGCCAGCCGATCGTGCTGTGGCGCACCCTGTTGCCAGGGCGCCCGCTGCGCACGCAGGGGCACGGCACCGTGGCAGGGGCGTCGTTCGGCCTGCCGGACCGCACGTGGTTCGGCCTGTTCGCCGACGACTTCCAGGTGACCGTCGGCCTCGACCTGGCATGGAGACGTCGCCGTGGTCGATGAACGACCCCGTCGCGTGTCCCTGCGACGCGCGGTGCTGATGACCCTCGTCCCGCTCGGCGCCATCGTGATCGCCGGCGTCGCGCTCGAGCTGTGGATGGCGCGCAGCGTGCACCGCGACGTCGTGCGCCTGTTCGAGGAGCTGCGCGAAGTGGCGTTGACTCGCGCCCTGGTCGACGAGCTCCGCGGCGTCGAGGCGTGGGTCGGGATGCTGCCGAAGGCGACCGCCGCGAGCCACCCGTTCATCTTCAGCGACGTGCGCGGGCACTACGAGGCTGCCGCCACGCAGCTCGAGCGCTTCACCCGCAACGGCGACCCGTCACGCGACGCGCACAACGACGACGAGAACCGGCTGCTCGACGAGCTCGCGCGGCAGCTGGGCGCGGTCGAACAACCCCTTCGCGACGGCGGCGCGCTCGAGGGGCTGCAGGCCCCCTTGTCGGCGGCGCTGCAGGCCGCCCTGTCGATCGCCGCGGCGGTCGACGAGGAGAGCCGCGAGATCGGCGCCGAACTCGACGAGCGCACCGACGACATGCTGCAGACGCTGCTGGTGCTCGGTCTCACCAGCGTGGCGACGGTCGCAGCGCTCGGATGGGTGCTGCAACGCCGGGTGCTGCGTCCGGTGGCCGAGCTGCACGACCGCGCGGTGCGCTTCGGACGCGGCGAGCTGCATCACCCGCAGCCGGTGCGACGCCGCGACGAGCTCGGCGACCTCGCCGACGCCTTCGCGACCATGGCGACGCAGCTCGCCGCCCACCAGCGCGACCTCGAACGCCGCGTCGAACAGCGCTCCCGGGAGGTGCTGCGCAGCGCCCGCCTCGCCCAGCTCGGCACGCTCGCCGCCGGCATCGCCCACGAGATCAACAACCCGCTGGCCAGCATCGTCGCCTGCAGCGACGGCCTGCTGCGAGAGCTGCAGCGCGGCGACCTGCAGGCTGCCGACCTGGGCGACTACCTCGAGATCCTGCGCAAGGAGGCGCTGCGCGCGCGCGACATCACCACCAGCCTGCTGCGCTTCGCGCACGACCCGCAGCGCGACGAGCCGCTGCGCCTCGACGCCGAGGTCCGCGAGGTCGCGGCGCTGTTCCGGCACCAGCTCGAGGACGCGGGCGTCGCGCTGCACCTGGCGCTGCCCGAAGGCGATGCGCTGGCGCCGACGATGCTCGGCAACGCGGCCGAGTGGCGGCAGGTGCTGTTCAACCTGCTGCGCAACGCGCTCGACGCCAGCCCGCGCGGCGGCACGATGTCGATCACCTGCGAACGACATGGCGGTGACGTGCGGTTGACCGTCGCCGACCAGGGGCCCGGCATTCCGCGCGAGCTGCGCGAGCAGGTCTTCGAGCCGTTCTTCACCACCAAGGGCGCGGGCAAGGGCACCGGGCTCGGTCTGGCCATCGTGCACCGCATCGTCGCCGGGCACGGCGGCGAGGTGCGCATCGAGGGCGACGAGGGCGGCGCGCGCGTCGAGATCCGCGTGCCGGCCGTGGACTGATCGCGCGGCGGCCAGCCCGGGTCAATCGCCGAGCACGGCCGAGACGCGATTGCTCAGCGTGATGCCCAGCGCGTTCGACAGGTCGAGCACCGCCACCTGGCTCTCGAGCTGCCCGCCCAACAGGCTGGTGTTGTCCGGGATCGTCAGCCACCACACCGCCTGCCCGCCGCCGTCGGCGAGTTGGAACACGATGTCGGCGTACAGCACCTCCAGCGTGCAGCCGGGCGCGCCGAACGCGGTCAGGTCGAGCGACGTCGCGGCGAAGCCGATCGCGTGGAAGGAGTAGCCGAAGCTGCCGAGGTTGCTCCCGCGCAGCGACCACGTCGAACCGGTCGCAGGCCGTTCGAGCCGCAGCGGCGCGCCCGGACCCGAGGCCGTGGCGCCGACGTCGAGCGTGCGGCCGCCGCAGCCGCCGGGATGCGTCGTCACGCGCGCGGCGGGCGTCGCGCTCAGGTCGAGCCGATACGCGCCGGCGGCGCTGCCGTCGACGCCGCGCACGGCCACGCGATAGGTCCCGGCGGCGACGCGCGCCGCCATCACCTGGTCGTGGGCGGCGGGATCGCTGGCGAGCACCGGCCCGAGCAGCAGGCCGGGCGGCGTCTGCCCGTCGAACAGGTATAGCGCCAGATCGTCGGCGGCACCGCTGGGGATCGCGGCGGTGGCGTCGACCCGGGCGCGCAGCACGCTGTCGGCGAACAGCACCACCTGAAAGAAGTCCCAGTCGCCGAGCTGGCCGCTCTGCGACAACGCGCCGTAGCAGCGCGCCGGCAGCGCGGCGAACGTCGGCACGCCGCCGCTGCGCGGGTCGTTGTTCTCGGCTCCCTCGATCACCGGCGGCGGCGACCCGGCGGCCACGATCGCGCGGCAGCGCACGTCGAGCACGTAGCTGCCGTTCAGCGCGCCGGCGGCGCCGCGTGCGACCTGCAGGTAGTAGGTCCCGGCCGGCAGCGACGGCACGAACAGCACGGCGTGGTCACCGCTCGCGACCCCGGACTCGGCCGCGCGCAGCGGGCCGCCGGTGCCGTCGAGCAGCGTCAACACCGTGTCGCCGATCTCCGGCGCCGGCCCGGGCCCGGTGCTCGCCCACAACTCGGTCGCCGCTGCCAGCACCACGCGGTAGCAGTCGACGTCGGCGAAGGAAGACAGCACGCCTTCGGCCTCGGCGCCGCACGGCAGCGCCGTCGCCTGCGCCGGCGCGTCGTTCGGCTCGGGCGCCTCCGCGACGCGCTGCGCCTGGCACAGCGGCGGCAACACGGCGGCGAACGTCAGGGCGGCGAGCAGGCGGCACGACATCGGCGGTGAGCGTAGCGACACCGCGCCGGAAGGCACTACTCGGTCTTCTGCAGCATCAGGATGCGCTGCTGCGGATCGATGACGTACGGCTTCTCACCCACCTCCAGCTGGCCGCGGCCTCCGGCCATCGGCACCACCACCACGACGCCGTCGAGCTGCACCGGAACCGCCAGCGCGAACGGCAGGTCGTCCGGCGTCTCCCAGCGCAGCGTGAGCACCCCGTCCTGCACCGCGGACCGCAGCCGCGGCAGCCCGGCCCTGCGCACGTAGACCTCGAAGAACCAGGCGAGCTCCTCGCCGGCGATCTCGCTGCACAGCGCCACGAACTCGTCGGTGGTGGCGAAGCGGACCTGCGAGCCGTCGGTCGCCCCGGTCGCGGCCTCGCTCGGATAGGCGAAGCGGCGCAGCGCCGCGAAGAACTTCTCGTCGCCCATCTGCCAGCGCAGCGTGTGCAGCACCAGGCTGCCCTTGTAGTAGATGTCGTTGCCGCCGCCGCCGAAGTAGATCTGCTTGGAGTCCATGACCTCGCGCGGCGCGATCGCGCGGCGGTTCATCAGCCGGTGCGAGTGGATCTCCTTGTCGTACGCCTCGCGGCCGAAGCGCAGCTCGCGATACAGCGGCTGCATGTAGGTGCCGAAGCCCTCGTGCAGCCACATGTCCTCCCAGCTCGGACACGTGACCAGGTTGCCCCACCATTCGTGCGACAGCTCGTGGTTGTGCAGCCAGTCGTACTGCTCGTCGCGGAAGCCGTTGCCGTAGGCGATGATCGTCTGGTGCTCCATGCCGAGGTGCGGCGTCTCGGCGATGCCGTATTTCTCGGCGCGGAACGGGTAGGGACCGAGCAGTTGCTCGAAGACGCGGATGTGGTCGAGGAACTGCGGCAGGCAGCGCTTCGCCCGCTCGACGCTCTCCGGCAGGACGAAGAACTGGATCGGCATCTCGGTGCCGTCGATGCAGGTGAAGGTGTCGCGCAGCTCGACGTACGGCGCGATGTTGAGCGCGACGTTGTAGTTGGCGATGGGCTCGGCGCTGCGCCAGTGGAAGGTCCGCCAACCGGTCTGCTCCACCGGGTCGCCCTGCAGCGTGCCGTTGCTCGCGACAACCAGGCCGTCGGGCACCTTGCAGTAGAGGTCGAACGTGTCGGGCTTGTCGCTCGGGTGATCCTTGCACGGCCACCAGAGGTCGCCGCCCTCGCCCTGGCAGGTGGTCGCGATCCACGGCTTGCCATCCGGCGTCTGCTTCCAGGTGAAGCCGCCGTCCCAGGGCGGGTTCAACGCCTCGCGCGGCACGCCGCCGTAGACCACGCGCACCTCGAGCGGGCTGCCGACGGCGAGCGGTGCGTCGGTGCCGAGCAGGATGCGACCACCTTCGTGCCGGAACGGCACGTCGGCGCCCTGCAGCTGCACCGCGTGGACCGTCAGCGCCTGGTCGAGATCGAGCGACAGCTCCTTCGTCGCCGCGGTGACGTCGGCGCGCATGGTCAGGTCGCCGCTGATCGCCTTCTTCGCCGGGTCGACGGTGATGCGCAGCGTGTAGCCGCGCACGTCGTAGCAGGCCTCGTCGGGGCGCAGCGGACCGCCCGACACGTTCTGCGGCCGCTGCGCTGCGGCCGGCGGCGAGAGCGCCACAGCCGACGCCAGCAGGAGAAGCCAGGGGCCCGGGTTCGCGAGGAGACGGCGGCACATTCTCATGCCGGCACTCTACGCGCTCGGGGCGGGCGCGGAGAGCGTCGGGTCAGGCCTCGGCGAGCAGCGCGCGCAGCATCTCGTAGGGCAGGTTGCCGCCGCAGACGACGATCGCCGCCCGCCGGCCGCGCAGCGCGGCGTCCGCCCGGCAGCCGGCGATCGCCACGCCGGCCGCGCCTTCGACGAGTTGGTGCTGGCAGCGCAGCGCGTCGCGCATCGCCGCGGCGATCGCCGCCTCGTCGACGTCGACGAACCGCGCGACGAGGTCGCGGCACAGCTCGAACGTGATGGCCCCCGCCTCGACGCCGCCGGCGGTGCTGTCGGACCAGGTCGGCCCGCACGGCACGTCGAAGATCGCGCCGCGGCGCACGCACTCGGCCATGGCCGCCGAAGCCTGCGGCGAGCAGCCGACGAACTCGACGCCCGGCGCCGCGGCGCGCCCGTAGGCGGCCATGCCGCCGATCAATCCGCCGCCGCCGAGCGCGACGTAGACGACCTCGACCTCAGGCCACTGCTGCAGCAACTCGACCGCGACCGTGCCTTGGCCGGCGATCACGTCGGGGTCGTTGTAGGGCGACACGTAGCGCCGGCCGCTGGCCTCGGCCAACGCGCGGGCGTGCGCCTCGGTCTCGACGCAGTCGTCGCCGAACACCTCGACCTCCGCGCCCGATGCGGTGATCGCCGCGCGCTTCTGCGGCGGTGTCGTCGTCGGCACACACACCAGCACCGGCACGCCGAGCGGCTGAGCGGCCGCGGCGAGCCCGAGCCCGTGGTTGCCGGACGATGCGCACACCACACCTCGGCGCCGCGTCGCGAGGTCGAGCTGCAGCAGCGCATTGCTGGCACCGCGCAGCTTGAACGAGCCGGTGTGCTGCACGTTCTCGAGCTTCCAGCGCACCTCGGCGCCGAGCTCGGCCGACAGCCAGGGGCACGCCACCAGCGGGGTCGCGACGACGCGACCTGCGAGGCGGGCGGCGGCCCGTGCGACCGCCGCGTGCAGGCCGGCGGCGAGGGGCGTCGCGACGGGGTCAACCACCGCTGCGCACGGCAGCGGGGACCGCGCCCGGCGACCCGGGGCTCGGCGCCGCCGAATTCGGACGCACCACGAAGGCGTCGCCCTGCAGCGACTCGAAGCGAACGACGCCTCCGGCCGGCACCGCGACGCGCGCGCCGCTCCAGCCGACCTCGGCGGCGTCCTGGGCGCGGCAGGTGACGACGCCGGCTTCGTTCTGCCACTGGGTCGCGGCGGCGTCGAGGCCGTTGCCGATCGTCGTCGCTGGCGGTGTCAGCAGCAGGGTCACGCGTTCGCCGGGGTGCAGCACGACCTCGCCGAAGGCATGACGCCAGGTGACGTCGCGATCGCCGAGGTTGGTCATCGTCGCGCGCCCGTTGTAGGCCCCCGGCTCGTCGGCCCGCATCAGCTCGACCCACGCCGACCGCGCGACCGGGGCCGCGGCGGCCGCGGGAGCCGCGCCCTGCAGCAATCCCGCGAGCGGGTTCGCCGGCGCGCCGACCGCCTCCGGGGCGGGCTCGGAGATGTGCAGCGTGGACCCGTCGGGCAGGGTGATGGCGTGCTCCCGCGAGGTGACGTGCAGCCGGCACCAGGTCAACGACGGGATCGCCAGCTGGACCTGTCGGGCATCCAGCGAGACGACGCGCAACCGCGTCGGGCCGCGCGTCTCGATGCGCGTGCTCTCGTGCAGCAGCAGCTCGAAGCGCCCGACCTGTCGCACCTCGACCTCCCCGCCGGCGGTCAGCGTGGTGAACTTGTCGTGGAAGTAGAGCGGCACGAACGGCTCGTCGCCCGTCGCGCGCCACCAGACGCGGTCCGCCTGCCGCACCAGCAGCGCGAGCTCCGGCGCGAACGGCAGCGGCGCCTTGCTCTGCGCGTGCACCCAGTCGGGCCAGTCCGGCTTGCGCGGCTCCGCCGCGGCGCCAGCACCGAGCGGGAACGGGAACGGCACCATCGGCAGCGCGCCGCCGCCGGTCGGCGCGTCGCCGGTCGGGGCGGCGGCCGACGGATCCACCGGCAACGGGTAGTTGCCGTAGCCGCGGAGACGCGACGGGAAGGTCGGGAAGCCCTCGAACTGGCGCGGACCGGCCGTCTGCCAGATCTGGCCGAACTCGTCGTTCCGCGGATCCTGCTGCTGGGCGCCCTGGCCTTGCGATCCGTCCGGTCCCTGCTGGCCACCCTGCAGCAGCCCGGGACCACCGATGCCCGCCGGTTGCGGCTGCTGCTGTTGGGCCGACAGCGCGGCGCAAGCGAGCAACGCTGTGAACAGCTTCACGGCTCCCATGCGGGCGCCATCGGCTGCGGCCCGGGGGCTGCTGATGCCTGACGCGCCACGGGAGCGCGGCGCCGGACTGCGCGACGTCATGCCGAAAGGCTAGCGCGCCTCCGGGATCGCAGCCACTGTCGCCGGACGGGGCAATGCGACGGCGAGCTTCCCTTCGCCGGCCAAGTGTGTCAGGGTAGGTCCCGTGACCGGGGCCCTCGCCGTGGTCACCGGCGCCAAGCGCCGCCGCCGCTTCCCCCGGCGCCGCCACCCTTCTCCATCGTGACCCGCGGCTGCGCCACCCCCGAGACTCGATGGACACCAACCAGGCCAACGCCGCCAAGGCGAGCTTCTCCAGCATCTACGAACAGCCGACCCCGCACGCCTACTACCGGCACCTCGGCGAACTCGACTACAGCATCTGCGACGAGACGCGGCCCTTCGTGGTCGCCGCCACTGCGCGCCTGCGGCGACAGCGCGACCGGGTGCGGCTGCTCGACATCGGCTGCAGCTACGGGATCAACGCCACCACCGTGCGGCGCGACCTGACCTTCGCCGAGCTCAACCGGCTGTTCGAGCTCAACGTCGTCGAGCAGCCGGAACGCGCCGCCGATCAGGCCCGCGCGGCGCTCGCCCAGGCGGGCGAGAAGTGCAGCATCGAAGCCGGCGGCCTCGACGTGTCGGCGCCCGCCGTCGACTTCGCCCTGCGCGCCGGCGTGCTGCAGCACGGCATCGTCGGCGACCTCGAGCGGGACGGCGCGGCGCTGGGCGCCGAGGACCGTGCCTGGCTCGCCGGCGTCGACCTGCTGCTGTGCACCGGTGCGATCGGCTACGTGACCGAACAGACCTTCCGCGTCGTGCTCGACGCGATGGGTGACGCAGCCGGCGAGGCGATCGCGCTGCTGACGGTGCTGCGGGTGTTCGACACCGGCCCGATCGTCGAAGAGCTGGCGCGGCACGGCCTCAGCGCCGCGCCGGTGCCGGGCGTGCTGCTGCCGCAGCGCCGCTTCCAGGACGAGCAGGAGCAGCGCGAGATCGTCGCCGTGCTGAGCGCCCGCGGCCTCGATCCGACCCCCGAACTCGGCGGCCGGCACTTCGCGCAACTGTGGGTCGCCGCGCCGCCGGCGTTGCTGCCGCAGCTGATCGACCAGATGCGCGCGGTCGCGGCGACGCGGCCGACGCTGGTGCCGGCGCCGCCGCCCCTCAGCCGAGCTGAACGCGCACGTCCATCGCCGGCGGGTGCTCCAGCAGCTTCTTCACCGCGCAGCGGCCCGCGGCCTGCGCCACCGCAGCGTGGTACTTCGCCGGGAACGTCGGCGGCACCGTGATCGACAGGCGCACGTCGGTGACCCGCTTCGTCTCCGGGCAGCGCGTGTAGTCCTGCGTCATCCGCACGCCGTCGAGCGGGATCTCGCGGCTGCGGCAGAACTCGAGCACGTAGTAGCCGGCGCAGGTGCCCAGCGACGCGAAGAACAGCTCGAACGGCGACGGCGCGGAGTCGTCGCCGCCGTGCACGACCGGCTGGTCGGTGGTGACCTGGTGGGCGCCGCAGCGCGCGCTGACGCGCTTGCCGCCGGGGAACGCGACCTCGACGGTCGTGCTGCGTTGGGCTTCGGCCATGGGCCACGTTTCGCACAGTGACGGCGGCGCGCCCATACGGAGCACGGCCACCGTCCGGCGGCGACGATCAGACGCCGAGCCACCACAGCAGCTCGAACGGCGACAGCAGCACATCGCCGACCAAGGCCAACGGTGTCAACGCGAGCCGACCCCACACCGGCGTGCCGTCGTCGTGCAGGCGAAGATGGTCCAGGCTGCAGGCGACGAGCCGCTCACCGAGCGGCGGCTCGTCCGTCAGCGGCAGCAACTCGCAAGGCTCCTCGAACGAGTAGACGGGATACAGCGACGTGCCCCGGCCGAATCCGGGCATGCGCGCCAGTTGCGGCCCTCGGCCCCACATGCCGCAACGAGCCCGCAGCAGCACGGCCCGACTGCCGTCGACTTCCTCGACGAGGTCGATCCACATCGCCGGCCACAGGCCCCATCGCACCGCGCTGCACGCGACCAGGGTCTCGACCGTGTCGTGGTGGCGGGTCGGTCGCAGCTGCACCCATTCGCACGCCGCGGGCACACCGGGAAGCAGGCCGCGAACCGTCGCGGGCACTCGCAACAACACGCCGGCTTCGTCAACGGTCGCCCGGTAGGCCTCGAGCTGCGGCGGCTCGAACTGCGCCAGCGACTCCGCAGTGCGATCGTCCTGCCACGTCGACACCGTGAAGCACGCCGGCTGCAGGAACGCCGCGACCAGCATCACGAGCATCGCGCGCCGGCCCCACTGCGCGACCGCGGCGTTCACGTGCCCGCCCCGAGGTCGCCGTCGGCCGGGTAGCGCGGCCCGGTGAACGGATCGTCGTCCTCCGTGAGCGTGGACGGCGGCGGCGGCTCGGCGGCGCGCTTCGACAGCTTGCCGAGGAAGCCCTGGAACTCGAGTTCGATCTCGACCCGACGACCATCGGCGAGCCGCACCAGCTCGGCGAAGCGATCGGCGAGCACGTGCCGCAGCCGCTGGCTGGCGGCGAGGTGGTCCTGACCTTCGGCGATGAAGTACTGCGCCGTCACCAGGATGCGCTTCGGCACCCGGTGGTCGACCTTGACCCGCACGCGCGTCACCGCGGGCGCCGCCTCGCCGGCCTTCTGCAGCGCCAGCTCGATCGCTTCGCGCGCGACGCGCACGCCGCCCTGCGGCGTCTCGCTGATCACCCAGTTGTCGATCGGCTTGCCGTCGCCGCGCCGCACCAGCCAGGCGAAGTTGGCCAGCAGCAGCGCCACGCTGCCGAGCAGGCCGAGCCAGGCGACCGGCGTGTCGAGCGGCAGTCGCACGGCCCGCGCCTCGTCCGGCGCGTTCTCCTGGCCGATCAACGCCGGGCGCACGAACGCCACCAGCCAGACCGCCGCGACCGCGTTGGCCGCCGCGAGGTTGGCGACCAACAGCAGGCGCTGGGACCAGCGGCGCGGGCCGGCCATCACCGCGGCGTGAAGTAGCGGTCGATGAAGCCGGTGTCGATGTGACCGTTGCAGAAGTCGGAGTGCTCGAGGATGCGCAGGAACAGGCTCGCGGTGGTCGCGATGCCGTCCATCGTCAGCTCCTGCAGCGCCCGCTTCGCCACCTCGATCGTCTGCTTGCGCGTCTTGCGGTGCACGATCAGCTTGCCGACCATCGAGTCGTAGTGCGGCGGCACCGTGTAGCCCTGGTAGATGTGGCTGTCCCAGCGCACGCCGGGCCCCGCGGGCGCGACGAACGTCTTGATGGTGCCGGGGCTCGGCTTGAAGTTGTGGTCCGGATCCTCCGCGTTGATGCGGAACTCCATCGCGTGGCCGCGCAGCTTGATGTCCTCCTGGCGCCACGACAGCCGCTCGCCGGCGGCGATGCGGATCATCTCGCGGATCAGGTCGGTCTCGGTGACCATCTCGGTGACCGGGTGCTCGACCTGGATGCGCGAGTTGATCTCGATGAAGTAGAAGTTCTTGTCCTTGTCGAGCAGGAACTCCACGGTGCCGGCCGAGTAGTACTTGGCGGTCTTCGCGAGCCGCACCGCGGCCTCGCCCATCGCCTGCCGCGTCGCTTCGTCGAGCACCGGACACGGGCTCTCCTCGAGCAACTTCTGGTGGCGCCGCTGCAGCGAGCAGTCGCGCTCGCCGAGGTGCACGACGTTGCCGTGCTGGTCGGCCATGATCTGGATCTCGACGTGGCGCGGCTTCTCGATGAACTTCTCGATGTAGACGGTCGAGTCCTTGAACGCCTTCTCGGCCTCGCTGCGCGCCGAGTGGTAACCGGTCACCAGGCTCGGCTCGTTGTGCGCGACGCGCATGCCGCGTCCGCCGCCGCCGGCCGCGGCCTTGATCAGCACCGGGAAGCCGATCTTGCGCGCGCATTCGAGCGCGTCCTGCTCGTTGTCGACGGGACCGTCGGAGCCCGGCACGGTCGGCACGCCCGCGTCGCGCGCGAGCCGCTTGGCCGCGACCTTGTCGCCGCATTCGGCGATGGCCGTCGGCGAAGGGCCGATGAACTTGATGTTGCAGCTCTGGCAGACCTCGGCGAAGTGGTCGTTCTCCGAGAGGAAGCCGTAGCCCGGATGGATCGCGTCGGCGTCGGCGATCTCGGCCGCGGCGATGATCGCGGGGATGTTGAGGTAGCTGTCCGTGCTCGGCGCCGGCCCGATGCAGATGGTCTCGTCGGCGTAGCGCAGGTGCAGGGAGTCGCGGTCGGCCTCGCTGTAGACCGCGACGGACTCGATGCCGAGGTCCTTGCAGGCGCGCAGGATGCGGAGGGCGATCTCGCCGCGGTTGGCGATCAGGATGCGATGGAACATCGGCGGTGGTCTCGCGGGCGGGCTACCGGATGAGGAACAGGGGCTGGCCGTACTCGACCGGCTCGCCGTTCTTGACCAGCACGTCGAGGATCTCGAACTCGCGCTCGGCCTTGATCTCGTTCATCACCTTCATCGCTTCGATGATGCACAGCGTCGTGTCGGCGTTGACGCGGTCGCCGACTTTGACGAACGCCTCGGCGTCCGGCGACGGCGACTGGTAGTAGGTGCCGAGCATCGGCGACTTGAACACCTCGCCCTGCGGCTCGGCAGCGGCGCTGCCGGCGTGCGCGCCGTGGGCCTGGGCCGCGCCGCCCGCCATCATCGGCGCGTGCATCATCGGCGCCGCCAACGGCATCGCCGGCGCCGCGTAGGTCACCGCGTGCGGCTCGGTGCGACGCACGCGCCAGCGCGCGCCGGCTTCCTCCAGCTCGACCTCGACGACGTCCTTCTGCACCATCATCTCGACCAGCCGCTCGAGCTGCTCCAGCCGCTCGTCGGCCGCCGACTTGCGCGGGCTCGCGGCCTTCTTGCCGGCGGCCGCGCGGGGGGCGGGCTTCTGCTTGGTCGGGGACTTCTTCTTGCTCGAACGCTTTGCTGCCATTGGTAGGTCAAGGGCAGGTGACTCCTGCCGCAGGGGCGCCAAAGCAAAGGGCTTCGGGGGAGCGGAATCAACAGGACCCCGCCGGTGGCGGGCGCTACAGCGCCTCGGCGATCTGCACGGCGTTGAGGGCGGCCCCCTTCTTCAGCTGGTCGCCGCACAGCCAGAAGGTGAGCCCAGGCGAGAACACCCGCGCGACGCGAACCCGGCCCACCGCCACCTCGTCGACGCCGGCGAAGTCCAGCGGCATCGGGTAGCCCTGCCGTGCGGGGTCGTCCTTCAGCACCACGCCCGGCGCTGCGGCGAACAGCGCGCGCGCCTCGTCGACCGTCAGCGCGCGTTCGAGCTGCACCGACACGGACTCGCTGTGGCAGCGCTCGACCGGCACGCGCACGCAGGTCGCGTCGACCGGCAGCTCCGGCATGCCGAGGATCTTGCGCACCTCGAACAGCATCTTGTCCTCCTCCTTGGTGAAGCCGTCTGCCTGGAACACGTCGACCTGCGGGAACAGGTTGAACGCGAGCGGCCACGGCAGCACCTCGGCCTTGGGCGGCCCGTCCCCGGCGAGCACGCGGCGGGTCTGCTCGCGCAGCTCGTCCATCGCCCGCTGGCCGGCGCCGGACGCCGCCTGGTAGGTGGAGACGACGACGCTGCGCAGGCCGGCGGCGCGGCGCAGCGGCTCGAGCGCGAGCACCAACAGGATCGTCGAGCAGTTCGGGTTGGCCAGGATGCCGCGGTGACCCGCGATCGCCGCGCGGTTGACCTCCGGCACCACCAGCGGCACGTCGTCGTGCATGCGGAACGCCGAGCTGTTGTCGACGACGACGGCGCCCGCGGCCACCGCCGCCTTCGGCGCCCACTCGCGCGAGGTGCCGCCGCCGGCGGAGAAGAACGCGACGTCGACGCCGTCGAACGAGCGATCACCGAGCGCCTCGACGACGTGCCGTTCGCCGCGAAAGCCGATCGCCGTGCCGGCCGAACGCGGCGACGCCAGCAGCCGCAGCGAGCGCATCGGGAACGCGCGCTCGTCGAGCACCCGCAGGAACTCCGCGCCGACCGCGCCGGTGGCGCCGACGATCGCCACCCGCGGCGCGCTCACGACGCACCTCCTGCCGGATCCCGGTCGAACACCCCGGACTTGCCGCCCGACTTGTGCAGCAGCTGCAGCTTCTGGATCACGGCGCCGCGGCAGCGCCCCTTGACCATGTCGTAGATGCCGAGCGCGGCGGTGCTGGCGGCGACCAGCGCCTCCATCTCGACGCCCGTCTGGGCGACCGTGCGCGCCTCGGCGGTGATGCGCAGCGCGTCGTCGCCGAGCGGCGCGAACTCCACGGCGACGCTGCTGAGTGGCACCTGGTGGCACAGCGGGATCAGCCGCGCGGTGTCCTTGGCGGCCTGGATGCCGGCGAGCCGCGCCACCGCCAGGGCCTCTCCCTTCTGCAGCCCGCCGTCCAGCAGCAGCTGCCTGGTCGCCGGGTCCATGTGGATCGTCGCCTCGGCCACGGCGCGGCGCGGCGTCGGGGCCTTGGCGGCGACGTCCACCATGCGGGCCTGCCCGCGGGCGTCGAGATGCGGCAGGCCTTGGCCTGCGCCGGGGTCGGGATGGTCGCTCAACACCGCCGAGTGTGCCCGCCGTCCGCCCGGGCGGCGAATCGAAATCCGTTCTGCAACCCGGCGAGTGGTCCGTATAGATGCGCCGTCTGACGTTCCCGAGCGCGCCTTGCCAAGGTCGGTCTCGCGACGTATCGGCCGGACGGTGCTCCGGCCGCGCGCGGCGAGACCGTTTTCCGTTGCCTGGTGCCGCGGGGAACGCCGATCCAACCGCGATCCGGGGCTCCTGCCCCGCCCGGACCGCCCCGCACCGCATGCATCCGCAACCGGACAGCCAGAACATGCCCATCAGCCTCCCGGCGCCGAGCGCCCGTCCGAGCCGCCGGCTCCCTTCCCTGACCGCCTTGCTGGCGCTGCTGCTGGTGTTCTGCGGGGCCGCCCGCCTCACCGCCCAGGAGCTGCGTCAGCAGGTCGACGCCGTGCTGGCGCAGGCCGACCAGGTCGCCCCAGCCGAGCTCTACGACCTCTCGGACGCCCTGGCCGACATCGCGCCCGACAAGAACCTCGACGGCTATCGCACCGCGCTGCTGGCCGCCGTCGGCGACAGCCAGGATTCCAAGGTGAGGCTGTGCGCGGCGCTGGCGCTGCGGCAGCTGACCAACGGCGACCTGTTCGGCAAGGACATCCTCGAGCTGCTGAGGCCGGTCGCGACCGCGGCCGACGCGGAGCTGCGCGGCGCCGCGATGTGGACCCTGGGGCAGGACAAGCTGTTCAACGCCCGGGTGCTGTCGGACGTGCAGGACATCGTCGCCAAGAACGCCAGCGACGAGCTGGTCGACCCCAGCGTGCGCATCCAGGCGGCGCTGGCGCTGTGGAACGTCGGCAGCAACACGCAACGCGGCGTCGCCAAGAACGTGCTCGAGCAGTTCCTGAAGTCGAGCGACCGCGACCTGCGCATCCGCGGGGCGTTGGCGCTCGCCGAGATCAACACCGAGGGCGGCATGGCCTGGCAGATCCTGCGCGAGATCCGCGACCAGCCGACCGAAGCCGGCCGGCAGGCGCGGCTGTTCCTCGAGCGCGAGGAGACGCGCCGCAAGTTCCTCGACGACCTCGCCAAGCTGCGACTGCGCGGCGCGGACAGCGCCGACGACGGCCAGTATGCGGTGCTCGACGAGCTTCGCCGTCGCGTGCACGCCCAGCACATCCACGGCGAGGAGGTCACCGACCCCGAGCTGGTCGAGTACGCCGCCAAGGGCATGATGCAGGGCCTCGACCCGCACAGCACCTACTTCACCAGCGACGAGTTCCAGCGGTTCTACTTCGACCTCAACCGCGAGTACGGCGGCATCGGCGCGTTCGTCAACTTCGACCAGGACGGCGACTTCTCGATCGTGCGTCCGATCTACAGCGGGCCCGCCTACGAGGCCGGGCTGCGCAGCGGCGACAAGATCCTCGAGGTCGACGGCTGGGAGACCGGCGGCCACACCACCGAGGAGATCATCAAGCGGCTGAAGGGCAAGCCCGACACGCAGGTGGTCCTGAAGTTCTTCCGCCCGGGCTTCCAGGAGGCGCAGGACCTCAGCGTCACCCGCCGCCAGATCTCGGTGCCGGCCGTCAACTGGGCGATGATCCCGGGCCAGATCGGCTACATCGAGATGATCAACTTCAGCTCCAACATCAGCGAGGAGCTGCAGGTGGCCTTGAGCAGCCTGATGGCGCAGGGCGCGCTCGGCATCGTGCTCGACGTGCGCAACAACACCGGCGGCTTCCTGACCGAGGCGCGCGACGTCGTCTCGCAGTTCGTCGAAGGCGACAAGCTGGTCGTCTACACGCAGGGGCCGGCGGAGCCGCGCCAGGACTACCGCACGCGGCGCGGCCGCCGCAACATCTGCGTGCTGCCGCTCGCGGTGCTGACCAACCGGTTGTCGGCGTCGGCCAGCGAGATCACCGCCGGCGCCCTGCAGGACCTCGGCCGGGCGACGATCATCGGCCAGCGCACCTACGGCAAGGGCAGCGTGCAGAACATCTTCGGCCTGATGTCGAGTCCGCCGGAGCCGTTCGAGGACCTCAACGGCGACCGCGTCTGGCAGGAAGGCGAGGACTACACCGACGTCAACGGCAACGGTCACTACGACCCCGGCGCGCACATCAAGCTGACGGTCGCCAAGTACTACCTGCCGAGCGGCCGCTGCCCGCACCGCGAGTTCGACAAGGAGGGCCGCATCGTCGACCCCAACTGGGGCGTGATCCCCGACCGCGAGCTCGACCTGCTGGAGAACAAGCCCGAGGACGCCTGGAAGAACGCGGCGGTCTTCGCGCTGCTGAAGAAGGGCGTGTTCCGCGACTACGTCAAGCAGCACATCGGCAAGAACGAGGCGCTGTTCCGCGCGCTCGCCGAAGGCGACGACGGCGACCCGCAGCGCTACCCGGACTTCGACGCGTTCTACGCCGGCCTCGAGACCAGGCTCGGCAAGGACGACGTGCGCCGCTGGCTGCGCTACGAGGTCCGCGACCAGATCAGCGACCTGCGCGGCGCCGTCTACCCGGGCCAGCGCGCGCTCGGCGACCCGCAGGAGGACGCCCAGCTGCAGGAGGCGGTGCGCGTCCTGATGAAGAAGGACGGTCGCGACATCCGCGACGTCGCCGCCTACCAGCACGTGCTGAAGATCGGCTTCGACGACGAGAAGACCGCCAAGGGCGCCGGGGCCGACAAGTAGCCCGGGACGGCCCCCCGCTTTGCGAATCCGAAGCCGCCGGCCTGTGCTCGGCCATTGCCAGTGGCAAGGCTGTTTTCACAACCTGTGGGTTGCGCAGGCCGCCGGCACCCAATAGATAGTGGCCCCCTACGGCGTAAGCCACTTTCGTCCCCCAGGTGACAGATCGCGTCCGGCCGCCCCGTGAGGGACAGCCGCCGGGTCGCGAGGCACCGACGCGGAGACGGTCGTGCGGTGGCGCGTTGTGGGGCCCGGGCCTTAGGTCGAGGACCGGGAACGTTCTCTGAAGCGTGTCTCCCGACCAGCCCTGCCCGAGTTCCAGGCTCGGCCCGAGTTCCCAGGCTCGGCCCGACCGACAGGCTCGGACTGCGGACCCGTCCCATGCAAACGGTCCGTGAATGGCTGTCACCCGCGCATCCAGGCAGCGCGCGGGCGGCAGGCGGAGTTGGCTCGTCGAGTGCGCTTCGTTCCGGTCAGGCCTCCGCGGCAGCGGGGGCGGTCGTGCCCCGAGTCAGCGGGGCCCGTTGTTGGAGGAAGCAGGCGTGAAGATCAGTCGGCGGTTCACGGTCAAGGGCAAGTCCCCGTACGAAGGCATCGCCTTCACCAAGCGCAACTCGGAGATCCGGAACACCAACGGCTCGTTGGTGTTCGAGGCGCGCGACATCGACGCGCCGGCGAGCTGGAGCCAGGTCGCGGTGGACATCCTCGCGCAAAAGTACTTCCGCAAGGCCGGCGTGCCGCAGAAGGGTGCGGACGGCAAGCCGCTGCGCGACACCGACGGCAACCCGGTGCTCGGCGGCGAACGCGACGCGCGCCAGGTGTTCGGCCGCCTCGCCGGCTGCTGGCGCCACTGGGGCGAGCAGTACGGCTACTTCGACAGCGCCGATGACGCGCAGGCCTTCCACGACGAGCTGTGCCACATGCTGGCCGCGCAGCACGCCGCCCCCAACTCGCCGCAGTGGTTCAACACCGGCCTGCACTACGCCTACGGCATCACCGGCCCCGCGCAGGGCCACTGGTTCGTCGACGACCAGGCGGCGTTCACCGGCGGCGCGCCCGTCGCCAACAAGAAGCCGCAGAAGGGCAAGCCCGAGGCGAAGCCCGAGCTGAAGAAGAGCGGCAGCGCCTACGAGCGCCCGCAGCCCCACGCCTGCTTCATCCAGTCGGTGACCGACGACCTGGTGTCGGACGGCGGCATCATGGACCTGTGGACGCGCGAGGCGCGCCTGTTCAAGTACGGCTCCGGCACCGGCAGCAACTTCTCGGCGCTGCGCGGCGAGAACGAGCCGCTGTCCGGCGGCGGCAAGAGCTCCGGCCTGATGAGCTTCCTGCGCATCGGCGACCGCGCCGCCGGCGCGATCAAGTCGGGCGGCACCACGCGCCGCGCCGCCAAGATGGTCTGCCTCGATCTGGATCACCCCGACATCGAGACGTTCGTCTCGTGGAAGGTGACCGAGGAGCAGAAGGTCGCCGCGCTGGTCGCCGGCAGCAAGATGATCCGCCGCCACCTCAACGCGGTGATCAACGCCTGCCACGTGCCCGGCGAGCACGACGGCGAGACCAAGGTCGTCACGCGCCCGCGCGACAACCAGCAGCTGATGGCGGCGCTGAGCGAGGCCCGCGCCGCGCTGGTCCCGGAGAACTACCTGCAGCGCTGCCTGCAGCTCGCCGGCCAGGGCTTCCGCGCGCTCGACGTGCCCGAGTACACGACCGACTGGGACGGCGAGGCCTACGCGACCGTCGCCGGGCAGAACTCGAACAACTCGGTGCGCGTGCCCAACGAGTTCTTCCGCGCCGTCGAGGAGAACGGCAAGTGGCGCCTGATCCGCCGCACCGACCGCGCGGTGGCCCGCGAGGTCGACGCCAACGAGCTGTGGGACAAGGTCTCCTACGCGGCCTGGGCCTGCGCCGATCCGGGCGTGCAGTACGACACGACCATCAACGAGTGGCACACGTGCCCCACCGACGGTCGGATCAACGCCAGCAACCCGTGCTCCGAGTACATGTTCCTCGACGACACGGCCTGCAACCTGGCGTCGATCAACCTGACCCGCTTCCTCGGCCAGGACGGCTCGTTCGACCTCGAGGGTTACAAGCACGCGATCCGCGTCTGGACCGTGGTGCTCGAGATCAGCGTGCTGATGGCGAGCTTCCCGTCGCAGACCATCGCGCAGCTGAGCTACGACTTCCGCACGCTCGGGCTCGGCTACGCCAATCTCGGCACGATCCTGATGCGGCTCGGCATCCCGTACGCCAGCGAGAAGGCCTACGCGATCGCCGGCGCGCTGTCGGCGGTGCTGACCGGCGAGGCCTACGCGACCTCGGCCGAGATGGCGCGGGAGCACGGTCCGTTCCCGAGCTACCAGCGCAACGAGGAGGCGATGCTGCGGGTCATCCGCAACCACCGTCGCGCCGCCTACCACGCCTCCGGCAGCGAATACGAGGGCCTGACCATCACCCCGCGCGGCATCGACCCGCAGCTGTGCCCCGGCGAGCTGCTCGAGGCGGCGCGCGAGTGCTGGGACCGGGCGCTGGTGCTCGGTGAGAAGCACGGCTACCGCAACGCGCAGACGACCTGCATCGCGCCGACCGGCACCATCGGCCTGCTGATGGACTGCGACACCACCGGCGTCGAGCCGGACTTCGCGCTGGTCAAGTTCAAGAAGCTGGCCGGCGGCGGCTACTTCAAGATCGCCAACCAGAGCATCGCGCCGGCGCTGAAGAAGCTCGGCTACGGCCCGACGCAGATCGACGACATCGTCGCCTACGTGGTCGGCCGCAAGACGCTCGCCGGCGCGCCGCGCATCAACCACGAGACCCTGCAGAAGAAGGGCTTCGACGACGCCGCGCTGCAGAAGATCGAGAAGTCCCTGGAGAGCGCGTTCGACATCGCCTTCGCCTTCAACAAGGGCATCCTCGGCGAGGACACGCTGAAGAAGCTCGGCGTCAACGACGCCCAGCTCGAGGACTGGAGCTTCGACCTGCTGCAGTTCCTCGGCTTCACCAAGGCCGACATCGCCGCCGCCAACGACTATGTCTGCGGCTCGATGACGGTCGAGGGCGCGCCGCACCTCAAGGATCAGCACCTGCCGGTCTTCGACTGCGCCAACCGCTGCGGCAAGAAGGGCCGGCGCTACATCGCCTACCAGGCCCACCTCTACATGATGGCGGCGGTGCAGCCGTTCATCAGCGGCGCGATCAGCAAGACGATCAACATGCCGCAGGACGCGGCGATCGACGACGTCAAGCACGCCTACCGCCTCGGCAACGAGCTGATGCTCAAGGCGGTCGCGCTCTACCGCGACGGCAGCAAGCTGAGCCAGCCGCTCAGCTCGAGCGCTGGTGACGACGAGCTCGAGGCCGCCGCGACGGTCGCGACCACGCCCGAGGTGCAGGCGGCCGCCGCCCGCATCACCGAGCGCGTCGTGCACCGCTACATCGCCAAGCGCCGCCGCCTGCCGGGCCGCCGCGCCGGCTACACGCAGAAGGCCGTCGTCGGCGGCCACAAGATCTACCTGCGCACCGGCGAGTACGAGGACGGCTCGCTCGGCGAGATCTTCCTCGACATGCACAAGGAAGGCGCCGCGTTCCGCAGCTTGATGAACTGCTTCGCGATCGCCGTGTCGCTCGGCCTGCAGCACGGCGTGCCGCTGGACGAGTTCGTCGACGCGTTCGTGTTCACGCGCTTCGAGCCGAACGGCATCGTGCAGGGCCACGACCAGATCAAGATGGTCACGTCGGTCATCGACTACGTGTTCCGCGAGGTCGCGATCAGCTACCTGGGCCGCGAGGAGCTGGCCCAGGTGCACAGCGACGACCTCAGCAACACGACGATGGGCGCCAAGTCGACGCCCGAGTTCGAGGAAGAGGAGGTCGTCTCCGAGACCGTCTACGAGGGCGAGCGCGCCCCGCAGTCGGTGCACGAGAACACGCACCTGCACCCGCCGAGCCACGGCCTGGTGCGCGGCCACGACGGCGGCCCGCAGGATGGCGGCGGCGGCGCGCAGGCGGTGCTGAAGGCCCCGGCGCTGAAGACCGTGCCGCTGCTGCGCGGCGAGACGCAGAAGGCGATGGAGAACCGCCAGGTGCGCATGCAGATCGCCGAGGCCCGACTGAAGGGCTACGAAGGCGACCCGTGCGGCGGCTGCGGCGCCTTCACCCTGGTGCGCAACGGCACGTGCCTCAAGTGCATGTCGTGCGGCGGCACGAGCGGCTGCAGCTGAGCGCGCGGGACGCCAGGCTCGCGCGCTGGCGGCGTCGCACGGGGCTCTCGCGCCTCGCGGCGGCGCCGCCTGCCTGGATCGCCGCGCCGTCGCGCGCGAGCTGCGTCCGGCGCGCGAGCCAGGCTGAGCCGGCGGTCACTCACAGCCGACGGATGCGGATGTCCTTGAACTCGACCGGGTCGTTGTGCCCGCAGAAGCCGAAGAATCCCTCGGTGCGGTTCTTTCCGGTGTGGTTGTCGAGGTGCGTCTCGAGGTCCGCGACGTCGGCGTCGACGATCACGGTGCCGTTCAGCTCGACCTTGTAGCGCGTGCCGATGCAGGTCACCTGCTGGAAGTTCCACTCGCCGACCGGCCGCTGGTAGCCGCGCTGCGCCGGCACCACGCCGTAGACGCTGCCGTGGTACTGGTAGTCCTTCAGCGTCGCGTACTGCGCCGCGCTGTCGTCCAGCACCTGCAGCTCGACCGCGGTGCGCGACGAGTCGCCTTCGCCCGGGTAGCGCACGGCGAGCCCGTTGTTGCCGCCCGGCGGCAGACGGAAGCACAGCCTGACCTGGAAGTCGCCGAAGCGCTCCTCGGTGAACAGGTTGCCGCCCTTGCCCTTCTTGCAGCGGATCGCCCCGTCGACGACCTCGTAGTTGTCGATGGCACCCTGCCAGCCGTCGAACGACACCCCGTCGAACAACGGCGTGAACAGGAAGTCGTCGTCCCCCTGAAGCAGCGCCATGCGCTCGGCGTTGCCGAGCTCGCGCACCGTCAGGTCGCGGAAGCGGATCTCGCCGCCGTGCGTCTGCAGCTGCAAGGGCCCGCTGGCCGGCAGCGGCAGCGCGCGGTTCCAGTAGTTCTCCATCACCACGCCGTCGACGGTGACGACGCCGTTGAGCTTGACCCAGACGCGCTCCCCGAGCTGCCGGATCTCGAGCCGGTTCCACTCGCCGAACGGCTTGTCGGCGACCTTTGGCGGGAAGCGCTCGTGCTTGTCGTTGTTCCACAGGCCGCCGCTGCCCTTGTCGGCGCCGAGCTTCCACTTGCCGCCGGCCTCGGTGTAGTCCCAGATCTGCACCTGCGGGCAGCCGCGCAGGTAGATGCCGGAATCGGCGAGCGCCACGGTCTTGTACTCGAGCACGTACTCCGCGTCGCCGAACACCGCGTCGGTCGTCAGGTAGGCGCCCTCGCCATCGTTGACCAGTTCGCCGTTCTCGACGCGCCAGTGCGCTGCCATCGTCGCGTCGTCGGCCGCGCGCAGCTTGCCGCGCTCTTCGTCGGACATCGCCGCCAGCTTGTAGGGATCGAAGTGCCGCTGGCCGTGCCAGCCGGCGAGGCTCTCGCCGTCGAACAGCGGCCTTGCCCGCGGCGTCGGCGCCTGCGCGGCGGCCGAGCCGATGGTGGCGAGGGCGGTGAGACACGACAGCGACAACGAGGTGCGCAGCATGGTCGCGGACCATAGCACGCGCCTTGACCTGTCGGCAGCGTGCTCCGACCATCTGCCGACCGGCAGCGAAGGTGGCCCGCGCGACACACGGGACATCCACGGTTGTCGGGGTCTCGCTACCGCTCCCCCGCCTCCGTCGGACCATGCGCACCCCAACTCGCGTCGCCCTCGTGGCTCTTGCGGCCACGTCGCTCCAACCCGCCCTGTTCGCGCAGGACCTGCACACGTTCGACAAGCAGCAGCTGTCGCAGGTGTTCTTCAGCGAAGGCGCGACCTTCGGCGACCTCGACAACGACGGCCACGCCGACATCGTCGCCGGGCCGTTCTGGTACTCGGGCCCCGAGTTCACCGTCGCCCACACGCTCTACACGCCGAAGCCGTTCGACACCGCCGGCTACTCGGACAACTTCTTCGCCTTCGTGCACGACTTCGACGGCGACGGCTGGAACGACGTGTTCGTGATCGGCTTCCCCGGCCAGCAGGCGACCTGGTACCACAACCCGAAGACCCCGGACGGCGCGTGGACCGCGCACGTCGTGTTCGACGGCGTCGACAACGAGTCGCCGACGTTCACCGACCTGACCGGCGACGGCCGCCCCGAGCTGGTCTGCCAGTTCCACGACCAGCTCGGCTGGGCCGAACCGGACTGGAGCGCGCCGGAGAAGCCGTGGACCTGGCACCCGGCGTCGGCGACGGCGATCGGCGGCCGCTTCACCCACGGCATGGGCGTCGGCGACGTCGACGGCGACGGCAAGAACGACATCCTGTGGAAGCACGGCTGGTGGCAGCAACCGGCGTCGCTCGACGGCGACCCGCAGTGGCAGCACCACGCGGTGATGTTCACGCCGAACGGCGGCGCCCAGATGCTGGTGTTCGACGTCGACGGCGACGGCGACCACGACGTCGTCACCTCCGAGAACGCGCACGGCTACGGCCTCTGGTGGTTCGAGCAGACGCCCGGCGACGACGGGCCGCAGTTCACCGGCCACCGCATCATGGGCGACGTTCCCGAGCAGAACAGCTACGGCGTCGTGGTCGGCAACCTGCACGCGCTCTGCGCCGCCGACATCGACGGCGACGGCCTGCTCGACATCGTCACCGGCAACCGCTACTTCGCCCACGGCGGCCGTGACCGCGCCGACGGCGACAAGCCGAAGGTGCTGTGGTTCGAGCTGATCCGCACCGACGGCGTGGTGCGCTGGGCGCCGCACCTGATCGACGACGACTCCGGCGTCGGCACCCAGGTGGTGGTCGGCGACTTCACCGGCGACGGCCGGCCGGACGTCGTCGTCGGCAACAAGAAGGGCACTCAGGTGCACCGCCACAGGGTGCGTCGCGCCGACAGCCTCGAGCGGCGGCTGGCGCTCGCCGAGGAGCTGCAGCAGCTGACCGGCGGCGGCAAGAAGCAGCGCGGCCAGGGCAAGCTGCCGCGCGGCGACGACGGGCGCGCGCTCAACCTCGACTTCGAGACCGGTGACCTGCGCGACTGGCACGCCGAGGGCGCTGCCTTCACGCAGATCTGCGACGGCGACACCGTCAACGCGCGCCGCGAGACGATGCACAGCCGGCACACCGGCCGCTACTGGATCGGCAGCTACGAACGCGACCACTCCGACAAGCCGCAGGGCACGCTGACCAGCGACCCGTTCGTCGTCGACGCGCCGTTCGCCTCCTTCCTGATCGGCGGCGGCTACGGCTACGGCACCCGCGTCGAGCTCGTCCGCGCCGACACCGGCGGGGTCGTGTTCCACGCGTCCGCGCACGACCGCGAGGAGATGGAGGTCGTCGACGTCGATCTGCGAGCCCAGCTCGGCCAACGGCTGTTCGTACGCGTCGTCGACCAGGAATCGCGCGGCTGGGGCCACGTCAACTTCGACGACTTCCGCCTGCACGGCGAGGACGACATCGCCCGCACCGGCGGCTTCCCCGCCGCCGAGGCCGCGCAGCGCATGACGCTGCCGCAGGGCTTCCGCGTGCAGGTCGCCGCCGCCGAGCCGGACCTGCACCAACCGGTGGCGATGGCGATCGACCAGCGCGGCCGCGTCTGGGTCGCCGAGGCCTTCTCGTACCCGAAGAAGCAGCCGGAGGGCCAGGGCAAGGACCGGATCGTCGTGTTCGAAGACCCGGACGGCGACGGCGTCGTCGACCACCGCACGATCTTCGCCCAGGGGCTGAACCTGGTCAGCGGCCTCGAGGTCGGCTTCGGCGGCGTGTTCGTCGGCGCGGCGCCGGAGCTGCTGTTCCTGCCCGATCGCGACGGCGACCTGGTGCCGGACGGACCCGCCGAGGTGCTGCTCGACGGCTGGCACTACGAGGACACCCACGAGACGCTCAACTCGTTCACCTGGGGCCCCGACGGCTGGCTCTACGGCTGCCACGGCGTGTTCACGCACAGCGAGGTCGGCGCGCCCGGCACCCCGGATGCGCAGCGCGTGCCGCTCGACGCGGCGGTGTTCCGCTACCACCCGTTGACGCGCGCCTTCGAGGTGTTCGCGCACGGCACCAGCAACCCGTGGGGCGTCGACTTCGACGAATACGGGCAGTGCTTCATCACCGCCTGCGTGATCCCGCACCTCTACCACATGGTGCAGGGCGGCATCTACCGGCGGCAGTCGGGGCGGCACTTCAACCCCTACTTCTACGAGGACATCAAGACCATCGCCGACCACCTGCACTACGTCGGCGCCAGCTCCCACGACGGCAACCGCATCAGCGACAGCGCCGGCGGCGGCCACGCGCACTGCGGCGCGATGATCTACCGCGGCGGCCGCTGGCCGGAGCCGTGGCAGAACCGCATCTTCATGACCAACCTGCACGGGCACCGGCTCAACACCGACATCCTGCGTCGCCAGGGCTCGGGCTACGTCGGCAGCCACGGCGAGGACTTCCTCGTCAGCCACGACGACTGGTTCATGGGCGTGTCGTTCGACTACGGCCCCGACGGCAACGTCTGGATGATCGACTGGTACGACCAGCAGACCTGCCACGACTCGACGATGGAGCGCTGGGACCGCAGCAACGGCCGGCTCTACAAGGTCTCGTACGGCGACCCGGCAGAAGCGCCGCGCGACCTGGACACGATGACCAACGCAGCGGTGGTCGACCTGGTGTTCGACGACAACGAGTACTACTCGCGGCGCGCGCGGCGGGTGTTGATGGAGCGCCGGGCCGTCGGCATCGCGCCGCTCTTGCAGAAGGCGCTGGCCGAACGACAGCCCGAACCGCAGCGGTTGCGTGCGCTGTGGACCTTGTGGCAGATCGGCGGGCTCGACGACGACGAGCTGCTCGCCGTGCTCGACGACCGCCACGAGCATCTGCGCGCGTTCGCGATCCAGTTCGCCGTCGAGGATCGCGCCGCCAGCGACGCGCAGCTGGCGCGGTTCGCGGCGATGGCGCAGCACGACCCGTCGCCGGTGGTCCGCCTCTACCTGGCCGCTGCGCTGCAGCGCCTGCCCCACGAACAGCGCTGGGCGATCGCCGCGGCGTTGGCGCAACACGGCGAGGACCACGAAGACCACAACCTCGAGCTGATGCTCTGGTACGGCATCGAGGCCGCGGTGCCGGCGGCGCCGGACCGGGCGCTGGCGATGGCGGCGGCGACGCCGCTGCCGCGGCTGCGGGAGTTCGTCGTGCGCCGCCTCGCCGAGGCCGGCCCCGAAGGACTCGAGGCCGTTGCCGGCGCGCTGACCACGGCGCCCGACGCGGCGAGCGCGATCTCGCTGCTCGAGCCGCTGCGCACCGCCTTGGAACGGGTCGGCGACGCGGTGATGCCGCCCAGTTGGCCTGGCGCGTTCGTGCACCTGCAGCAGCTCGGCGACGCGCGTTGCGCCGAGCTGGCCACCTGGCTCGGCGCCGGCTTCGGCGATCCCGCGGCGCGCCCGGCGCTGGTCGCGTTGGCGCGCGACCCGGCGGTCGTCGACGACGAACGCACGCGCGCCTTCGACCTGCTGCTGCGGCAGAAGGACGCGACGACGCTGCCGTTCGTGCAGGAGCTCGTCGACGACGACCTGCTCGGCCAGAACGCGGTGCGCGCGCTCGGCGGTTTCGCCGACGACAGCGTGCCCGACTGGCTGCTCGGTCACCTCTCCGGGTTCGACGACCCGCGCCGCACGGCTGCGATCGAGGCGCTGACCAGCCGTCCGACGTGGGCGATGCGGCTGCTCGACGCGGTCGCGACCGACGGCGTGGCGAAGCAGGTGCTCGACGCGCCGACCCGCCTCAAGCTCAACCAGATGGGCGACCAGGCGCTGGTGGCCCGCCTGCAGGAGGTCTGGGGCATCAGCAACGCGCCGACCGGCGCGCTGGCCGAACGCCTCGCCGCCTACAAGCAGCAGCTGACGCCCGAGGTGCTGGCGCAGGCCGACCGCGGCCACGGCCGCGCGCTGTTCTCGCGCACCTGCATGGTCTGCCACAAGCTGTTCGGCCAGGGCGTCGACTTCGGTCCCGACATCACCGGCAGCAACCGCAAGGACCTCGACTACCTGCTGACCAACATCCTCGAGCCTGGCGCCGAGGTGTCGCGCGACTACATGATGGCGCAGGTGCACCTGACGTCGGGCAGCATCGCCGTCGGCATGCTGGCCGACGAGACCGACAGCACGGTGACGGTGCGCACGCAGGTGTCCTCGCAGGTGATCGCCAAGAAGGACGTCCAGAAGATCGAACGCCTGCCGGTTTCGCTGATGCCGCCGGGCCAGCTCGACGCGCTGCCGGAGACCGACGTGCGCGACCTCGTCGCCTACCTGCAGTCGGCGGCGCAGGTGCCGCTGCGCGCGCAGCAGGGCGACGGCTGGCGACTGTTCGACGGCAAGTCGCTGGCGATGTGGGACGCCAACCCCGAGGTCTGGTCGGTGCAGGACGGCGAGCTGGTCGGCAAGAGCCCGCAGGGCCTCGCCCACAACGACTTCGCCGTGAGCCATCTGCTGCTCGCCGACTTCGAGCTGACCTTCGAGGTCAAGCTGGTCGACGACGTCGGCAACAGCGGCGTGCAGCTGCGCAGCACCCCGGCGGCGAACGGCGAGGTGAAGGGCTACCAGGCCGACATCGGTCCGGGCTGGTGGGGCAAGCTCTACGAAGAGCTCGGCCGCGGCCTGCTCGACCCCGCCGATCGCGACGGCCTGGTCGAGAAGGGCGACTGGAACCGCTACCGCATCGTCGCCGAGGGCACCCGCGTGCGGACCTGGCTCAACGACCAGCCGTGCGTCGACCGCGACGACGCGCAGGCGGCGCGCGAGGGCGTGCTGGCGCTGCAGGTGCACTCCGGCGTGCCGACCGAAGTGCGCTTCCGCAACTTCGACCTGAAGGTGAAGTGACCGACGCGGCCCGCGGGCCGCGCGCTCGTCACCTCGTCACGGCAGCTGCGGTCAGGCTTCGCCTTCGGCGCGCGCCGCGGCGACGTCGGCGGTCTCTTCGATGCGCAGCGCGCGGTAGCCGCCCTTGGCCTTGAACCAGAGCGCGAGCAGCAGGTAGATCACCGCCATCGTCGCGGGGATCACCGAGTCGGCCTTCAGGGTCTGGCGGTCACCGGCGATCGACGCCTCGATCACCGTGCGTTCGTCCGCGGTCAGCTTGTCGAGCCCCTTCGCGGGGTCTGTCTCACCGGCCTTGGCCAGCTCCGCGCGCGCGGCCCCGAGCTTGTTCTGCGCCGCCTGCAGCTTGCCGCCGTCGATGCCGTGCACCTCGGCGAAGATCAGGAACTGGCTGGTGCCCTCACTCTTGTACTCGGCCTGCACCGCCGGGCTCGCCGCTGCCAGCTCGGCGCCGGCGAAGCGATCCTTGGCGTAGCCGAGGCCGGGGCCGCCGATGATGCCGGCCGACAGCATGCCGATGCCGCCCATCAGGCTGATGGCGATCGCGCCGGTGCGCGGGAAGCGATCGCTCGCCACCGCCAGCATGGTCGGCCAGAAGAACGTCTTGCCGACCGCGTAGACCGTCAGCGCCATGATCGCGCCGGCGAAGGTGGCGATGCCCGACGTCAGGTTGAGGCCGATGCACGCCAGCACCGCGCTGACCAGCAGGATGCCGATCGGCGACAGCAGCTTCTCGATCGAGCCCGCGCAGAAGCGCAGCGCGAACATCACCGCCGACGTGAAGACGAAGAGGATCTGGCCTTGGCCCGGCGTCAGGATGTTGCCGGTGATGTTGCCGATCCACGAGTCGGTGCCGAGTTCGACCGCCCCGACCAGCAGGTGCGTGACGAACAGCACGAACAGCAACCACGAGCCGACGGCGAACCTGGTGACGACGCCGACCGCGACCAGCAGCGCTCCGGCGATGCCCCAGCCCACCTCCTCCGGGATGCCGAAGTCCTTGCACAGCCCGGCGAGGAACT
Organism: Planctomycetota bacterium; assembly: GCA_020638735.1. Lineage (GTDB taxonomy): Bacteria > Planctomycetota > UBA1135 > UBA1135 > UBA2386. Next base: position 552,815 of record JACKHZ010000011.1, read on the forward strand.
GACTCAGCAGCAGGCAGATCACCAGCGCCCCAAGCACGCCGACGTCCCTGAGCATCTCACCGAACGGGATGCCGCTCTGCTGCGCGGCCGACTTGGGCATCGCCTGGCCGAAGAACAGGAAGCCGTAGAACACCGTCGGCACCATGAACAGCACCAGCAGCGTCTGCCACGACAGGAAGCCTTCGACGCCGCCGAGGAAGTAGACCGACAGACCGCCGATCACGAGGCCGGCGGGCCAACTGGCGTGCAAGATGTTGAGGTAGTGCGTGCGGTGGTTCGGGAACAGCGTCGCGACCAGCGGGTTGGCGACCGCCTCGAGCGTGCCGTTGGCGAGGCCGAAGACGAACGTGCCCCACCACAGGATCTGGTAGGCGACGGAGGCATTGTCGACCGGCGCCAGGTAGGCGCTGACGGACGACACCAGATGGAAGGCGAACGCGGCGAGGATCAGCATCCGGTAGCCGAGTCGATCGCAGACGAGCCCGCCGGCGATGATGCCGACGCAGAAGCCCGGGAAGCCGGCCGTGGTGATCGTGCCGATCTGCTGGTCGGTGAAGCCGAAGTCACCGCGCCAGTCGTTGATGATGCCGGCGCGAATCGCGAAGCCGACACCGGCTGCGAGGATGGCGAAGAATCCGGCCCAGAGGAGACGCCCGGCGTTGGGGGCGATGCCGTCGCGTTGGAAGTTCATTGGCGCGAGGAGATGGGGACGAGGAGGGAGAGGGCTGCGCACTCTCCCCCGTCCGCCGCCAGACCGCAATGCCGGTCCGGCAACCTCGTGCTCACGAGGCCCGCGTCAGAACCAGCCGAGCGTGACTTGCACGGAGTTGCTGACGGTCACGTCGGCGATCGCGCCGAGCGGGTCCAGCGCGACCGGCACCATCTGGTGGTCGAAGTGCACGCCGACCAGCGCGACGTCGCTGGGCAGCGTCAGGCTCGCGGTGGCCACACCGGCGGCGTCCGCGACGGCGAGACCGAACAGCACCGGGGACACCAGCAGTTCGCAGCCCGGTTGCGCCGGCAGCACGCTGCCGAGGTCGAACGGGGTCATGCTCGCTCCGTACGCCTGCACCACCAGCGCGCCGGGCGCGATGCCGTCGGCCGTCGACGCCCAGCTTCCGCCGAGCCACGGTCGCGCGGCCGTCAGCTGCACGCCGCCGCAGCCGCCGCCGAGGTCGGCGACGTCGGCCGGGCAGCTCGACTCCAGCCAGCCGAGCCGTGACACCAGCACGCCGTCGATCGCGCTCATCGCGCCGGCGACGAGCACGCGGTCGTCGCGCAGCGTCCGCAGGCGGTTGACCTGCCCGTTGGCGCCGTCGAGCAGCGGTTGCCAGGCGGTGCCGTCCCAGCGGCCGAGGTTCTGCATCGGCACACCGTAGAGAGACGTGAACGAGCCGCCGACGAGCAGATCGCCGTCCGGAAGGATCGTCAGGGAGGTCGTCCCGCCGTTGTTGGTGAACCCGGCCGGACCGACCACCGACCACGAGCTGCCGTTCCAGTACTGCACCGGCTTGCCGCCGCCGGTCACGTAGATGCCGCCGCCGTCGTCGAAGGCGAAGCTCGTCGCCGCCGACGTCAACCCCGGCAGGTCCGTCCAGGTCGCGCCGTCCCAACGCGCTGCACGGAAGCCACCCCAGACGATGCTCGAGAGATACAGCAGCCCATCGGGACCGACGGCCATCGCCTGCGGCACGGTGCTGGTGTTGACGAAGTACGGCGCGTTCGGGATGGACTGCCACGTCGCCCCGTCCCACCGCGCGAGCCGCAACGAGAAGCCGCCGAACGCGACCACGTCCCCGCCCGGCAGCACCGCGAGGTGCCCCACGACACCGTCCAGCGGCGTGCCGAAGGCCGACCAGCTGACACCGTCCCAGCGCGCGAGGCGCGGTGCCGGCACACCGCCCGCGGCGGAGAACGTACCGGCGACGACGAGGTCGCCGTTGGGCAGCTCGACGACCTTGCTCGCGTCGCCGTTGAGTCCCGTGCCGAGCGCGTGCCACTGCAAGCCGTCCCAGCGGGCGACGTGCCGCGCCTCGACGTCTCCCACCCAGGTGAACGCACCGACGCAGACGACGTCGCCGCTGCCGAGCTCGATCGCATCGAGCACCGTGCCGTTGCAGCCGTACGGTCCCGCGCCCAGCGCTTCGAAGCCAGCAGGCGTCCAGCGGACGACCGACTCGACGCCGCGGCCGTCGACTTCGTGGAACGCGCCCCCGACGAGCAGCTCGCCGCCCGGCGCGACCCGCAGCGCGTGCACGTTGCCGTCGGTGCCGTTGCCCATCGCCTGCCAGGCCGTGCCGTCCCAGCGTGCGAGGTGCTCGCACGACACGCCACCGGCGACGGAGAACTGACCGCCGATGACGACGTCGCCGTTCGGCAGGGTCGCGACCGCGCTGACCAGGTTGTTGACGCCGCTGCCCATGGCGTGCCACGCAACGCCATCCCAGTGCGCGATGCTGTTGCAGACGATGCCGCCGGCGTGCAGGAAGCCGCCGCAGGCCGCCAATCCGCCGCCGGGCGTCACGCAGAGGCCGAGCACGCCGCCGTCGATGTCGCCGATCGCCTGCCAACCGCTGACCGGGTGCCACAGCGCGACGCCCCACGCCGTCTGGCCGCCGGCCTGGGAGAAGCCGCCGCCGACGGCGACGCCGCCGTTGCCCATCGACGCGAGCGCGTAGACGTGGAAGTCGGTACCGCCGCCGAGCGCGTGCCACGCCGAACCGTCCCACCGGGCGATGTGCGCAGCGCTGACGCCATCGGCGATCAGGAAGGTGCCGCCGGCGATCAGGTCGCCGCCAGGCAGCACCGCCAGCGCGTGACAGGCGCCGCCGAGCCCGTTGCCGAGTTCGTGCCATTGCACGCCGTCGAAGCGCGCGATGTTGCCCACCGGCAGGCCGCCGGCGTCCATGAAGTTGCCGCCGACCACGAGGTCGCCGTTGGGCAACACCGCCATCGCCCGCACCGCGAGCGCGTTGCTCCACGGTACGTGCACGCCGCCGCCGACGTCGGCGAACGTCGCGGTCGACGGGTCGAAGGCGACGAGGTTGTCGCACAACTCGTCACCAGCGGTGGTGAACGAGCCACCGAACACCTGGCGGGCCGGCAACGGCCCCGCACCGTCGGGGTCCCAGTCGACGGCGCACAGCACGGTGCCGTCGATGCCGGGCACGTGGCCGCTGGGTACGACGTCGAGCGCGCACTGCGCCGAGACGAACGACACACAGCCGGCAAACGCAACGACGCGCGCCGAGGCGGCGACGAGCGACCGGCCGGAGAACAGGCGGTTCATCAGAAGTCCCCCAGGATCATGGTCAGACGGTTGCTCGAGGTCGCGCCGACCAGCGCGCCGAGCGGGTCGAGGTCGAGCGCGACGATCTGCTCGTGCAGCACGAGGCCGATCAGCGACGGCTGGTCGGGGATCGGCAGCGCGGTGGTGATGGCGCCGCCCACCGGCACTGCGACACCGAGGTCGAACGGCGACACGGAGAGCACACACAGCGGCGACGCGAGCGGCAGCACCGCCGCCAACGGCAGGTTGGCCGACTGCAGGCCGCGCACGACTACCGCGAGGCCGTTGGCCGGCAGCCCGCTCGCTTCGCTGCGGTAGGTGCCACCGAGCCACGCCGGCGAGGTTGCGCGCAGGTGCGCGGTGCCGCCCGAGCCCGCGCAGCCGGCGCCGTGGCTGACGACCTCGGCAGCGCAGTCGGTCGCGTAGTGCGCGAGGTACGGATGCGGCGCGCCTGCCAGCTCGCGGAACCCGCCGCCGCAGAACAGCGCACCGGAGTCCGACCAGCAGAGCGTCTTGCCAGCAAGCTCGAGCTGCCCCCCGAACATCGTCCAGGCGCCGCCGCTCCAGCGGAAGATCCCCGGGATGCTGAGCGTGCCGACGACCACGCGGCCGGTCGCGATCAGGTCCCCGTCCGGCAGCGCGGTCATCGCGTCGGTGGACGGCGCGCCGGTGCCCACCGGCCACCAGAGGGTGCCGTTCCAACGGGCGACGCCGGCAGCCGCGGTGCCACCGGCCGACGTGAAGCTGCCTCCCGCGACCAGCTGGCCGTCGGGCAGGAAGGCCAGCGCCTCGACCGGACCGTTGATCCAGCCGCCGAAGCTGCTCCAAGCGGTGCCGTCCCAGCGGATCACGCCCTGCGTGCCGCCCGCGTAGACCGCGCTGCCGCGGACCGCGAGCGCACGCGTCGCGCCGATGCCGAGGCCGTTGCCCATCGTGTGCCAGCTGACGCCGTCCCACCGCGCCACACCCGAGACCGCGAGACCATCGACGGCGTCGAAGCTGCCGGCGACGACGAGGTCGCCGCTGGGCAGCACCGCCATCGCCTCAACGAGGCTGCCGCCGTTCGCGTAGCTGGCGTGCGTGATGCCGCCGCCGAGCGGCTGCCACGCGGAGCCGTTCCACATCGCCACGTGCATGGCCGCGACCGCGCCCGCCGATTCGAACAGACCACCGGCGTAGACGAGGCCGGCGGGCGTGACCGCGATGGCCTGCACCGCGCCTTGCAGGCCGGCGCCGAGCGCGTGCCAGGACGCGCCGTCCCACCGCGCGATGCAGTCGGTGCGCAGGCCGGGCAGCGCATGGAAGCCGCCGCCGAGGAACACGTCACCGTCCGGACCGGCCACGGCGGCCGACACTCCGCCGTCGATGCCCTCGGCCGGCGCCGACCAACGCAGGCCGTCCCACTCGGCGACACCGCGGAAGCCGGCCCCCAGGAACCCGGCGATGCAGAGCCGACCGTTGGCCCCGACGGCGCAGCGCTGCACCGCAGGCGACGCCAGCTGTGTGAGCAGCGGGTACGGCGTCGACCAGGCAGCTCCGTCCCAGCGCGCGAGGCCATTCGCGAGCACGCCGCTGGCGTAGAGGAACAGACCGACGATGACAACGTCGCCGCCCGGTAGTTCGCAAGCGTCGGACACGAGGTTGCCGACGCCCGTGCCCATGGTGCGCCAGCCGGTGCCGTCCCACTGCGCGACGTGCGCCGAAGCGATCACGCCGCCATCGACGGAGTAGAACGATCCGCCGACGATCAGCCGCCCGTTGCTCAGCGGCAGCAGCGTGTAGACCTCTCCGTCGAGGATGCCGCCGCCCAGCGGCACCCAGTTGGCGCCGTCCCAGCGCGCGACGTGGTCGTAGGGCGGCGCACCGGTCGGCAGGAACGAGCCGCCGGCATACAGGTCCCCGTTGGCGGTGAACGCGAGCGCCCGCACCTGGCCGGTGGGGATGCCGGCGAACGCCGACCACGTGGCCCCGTTCCACCGGGCGATGCCCCCTGCCGCGACCCCGTCGATGCTCGAGAACGAACCACCGACCACCAGGTCCCCATTGGGTGCCAAGGCCATCGTTCTCACGACGCCGCTGGGCGTCGCGCCGAGCGGCTGCCATGTGCTGCCATTCCACCGCACGACCCGCCCGCCGCCGGGCGCGAGGTTACTGCCCCCGGCCACCAACTGGCCGTTGGGCAGCACCGCGAGCGCCTCGATGCTGGCGCCATAGCCGCTCGGCAGGTCGCCCAGCGGCTGCCAGCTGGCGGTGACCGGATCGAGCTGGGCGATGTCGATGCAGCGCTCGGCACCGGCGATCTCGAAGTCACCGCCGATCACCGTGCGCGGTTGCAGCGGCCCAGCGCCGTCGGGATCCCACACCGCGAACGCGCGCACCTCACCGTCGACGCCGGCCATCGGCATCGCCGGCTGCAGGGTCGGCGAGCACTGGGCCACGGCGGGCACGGTCAACAGCAGTGAACCGGCGAAACGCAGCCCGTCGACGACGCGCCGCGACAAGGTGACTCTTCCCATGAAGTCCCGCTGTCCGAGAGGGGTGAGGGCGAGCGGGCAGCTTAGACACCCGCCACCACCGCCACAACGGGCACCTGTGCTGAGGGGTCAGCCGCGGTTGATCAGGAACGTCGCGATGTCGCCCAGGAACCGCTCGAGGTAGCCCCGCAGCTCCGGCGCCACGCCCTGCTCGTCGACCGCCGCCATCATCAACTCCATCCACCGATCGCGCGCCGCGCGGTCGATCGCGAACGGCATGTGCCGCATGCGCAGCCGCGGGTGGCCGCGCTCCTCGATGTAGGTCTGCGGGCCGCCGAAGCGATAGACCAGGAAGGTCTTGAGCCGGTGCTCGGCGCCGACGAGGTCCTGCTCGGGATACATCGGCCCGAGGATCGGGTCGGCCGGCACGCGGCGGTAGAACCCGGCGACGATCGCTTCGATCGTGTCGCGGCCCAGCAGGTCGAAGATCGGCAGCTCGTCGGTCACGCGCCCAGCGTCGGCGCCGTCGCGGCGAACGCAAGCCTCGGCCGCACCTTCGTGCAAACCGCGGCGGGCGTCACTACCATCGCTGCGCCGATGGTCTTCCACAACGCACCCGACCCGGGCGAACGCGAGTTCGACCGCAGCCTGCGGCCGAGCACGTTCACCGAGTTCGTCGGCCAGGAGCAGATCCGCGACAACCTGCGCATCGCCATCGCCGCGGCCACCGAGCGCCGCGAGCCGCTCGACCACGTGCTGCTGTGCGGCCCGCCCGGCCTCGGCAAGACCACGCTCGCGCATCTGATCGCGCAGGGCATGCAGTCCGACATCGTGCTGACCAGCGGCCCGGCGCTCGGCGCGCCGAAGGACCTCGCCGGCACCCTGACGCGACTGCAGCGCAACCAAGTGCTGTTCATCGACGAGATCCACCGCCTGCCGAAGGCGCTCGAGGAGTACCTCTACTCGGCGATGGAGGACCACGCGATCGACGTGGTGCTCGACCCGGGTCCCGGCGGCCGCAGCGTGCGCCTGGGCGTGCAGCCGTTCACGCTGGTCGGCGCGACCACGCGCGAGGGCCTGCTGACCGCGGCGTTCCGGTCGCGCTTCGGCATCGTCGAGCGGCTCGAACCCTACCCGGCCAGCGACATCGAGCAGATCCTGCTGCGCGCCGCCCGGCGCCTGGGCGTCAACCTCGACGCCGGCGCCGCGAGCCTGTGTGCCGAGCGCTGCCGTGGCACACCGCGCATGGCGCTGCGGCTGCTGCGCCGCGTGCGCGACCTCGCGCAGGTGCAGAACAAGGAATCGATCGACCTCGCCGCCGCCGAGGAGGGCCTGCAGCGGCTGCGCGTCGACGCGCTGGGCCTCGAGGAGGTCGACCGCCGATTGCTGCGCGCGCTCGTGCAGCGCGGCGAGCCGGTCGGGCTCAAGACGTTGGCGGCGATGATCGACGAGGCCGAGGACACGCTCGAGGAAGTGCTCGAGCCGCACCTGATCCGCTGCGGCCTCTTGGCCCGCACGCCGCGCGGCCGCGTCGCCACGGCCCGCGCCTACGAACACCTGGGTCTGCCCAACGCCGCACCGCGGCGCCTCGACGGCGAGCTGCCGTTCGCATGAGCGCCTTCCGGTTCGAGCTGCTCGGCCAGGTGAAGACCGAGCACGGCATCCTGCGCCGCGGCCGCTACCACACGCCGCACGGCACGTTCGAGACGCCGTGCTTCGCGCCGGTCGGCACCTACGCGTCGCTCAAGGGCCTCACGCCCGAGCAGGTCAAGGCCACGGGTGCCGAGCTGATCCTCGCCAACAGCTATCACCTGCACGTGCGCCCCGGCGCCGAGCGCATCGAACGCCTCGGCGGGCTGCACCGATTCATGGGCTGGGACGGCCCGATCCTGACCGACAGCGGCGGCTACCAGGTGTTCTCGCTGGGTGGCAAGGTCAAGATCGACGACGCGGGCGTGACCTTCCAGTCGGTGATCGACGGCAGCACGCACCGCTGCACGCCCGAGTCGGTGCTGACGTTCCAGAAGCAGCTCGGCCCCGACATCGCGATGGTGCTCGACCATTGCCCGGCCGGCGACGCGCCGCCCGACTACCAGCGCGCCGCGCACGAACGCACGCTGCACTGGGCGCGCATGGCGCGCGACCTGCACGACGGCTGGGGCGGCAGCAGCCGCGGCCAGGCCGTGTTCGCGATCTGCCAGGGCGGCGTCGACGCGGACCTGCGCCGCGCCAGCGCCACCGCGCTCGCCGAGATGGACTTCGACGGCTACGCGATCGGCGGCCTCAGCGTCGGCGAGACCAAGCAGCAGATGGCGGTCGCGCTCGAAGCGTGCGTCGACCACCTGCCGCAGCACAAGCTGCGCTACATGATGGGCGTCGGCATGCCCGAGGACCTGCTGACGGCGACCGCGCAGGGCGTCGACCTGTTCGACTGCGTGATCCCGACCCGGCACGGCCGCAACCACACCGCATTCGGCCCGGACGGGCACCTCAAGCTGCGCAACGCGCAGTACGCCGACGACCCGGGCCCGCTGGTCGAGAGCTGCCGCTGCTACTGCTGTCGCAACTATTCACGCGCCTACCTGCGGCATCTGGCGGTCGCCGACGAGATGCTGGCCGGCATCCTGCTGTCGCTGCACAACATCCACTACCTGCAGGACCTGATGCGCTCGATCCGCCAGCGCGCCGAGCAGGGCACCCCGATCCCCCCGACGACATGACGATGGTCCGCCGCGCTCTCTCCCTGCTGCTCACGCTGCTGTTCGCCAGCCTGCTCGCGGCGCAGGACGCGACCTTCGCCATCGGCACGTGGAACCTCGAGTTCCTCGGCGCCGCGCCGACCTTCCGCCGCGACACGCCGCCGCGCACCGACGACGACCTGGCGGCGATCGGCAAGAAGGTCGCGGAGCTCGGCGTGGCGGTGCTGGGCGTCGAGGAGATCTGCGGCGAAGCCCCGCTCGAGAAGGTCTGTGCCGGCGCCGGACCGACGTGGCGCTTCGTGCTCGGCACCAGCGGCAGCTGGGACGACGGCAAGACGCAGCAGGGCGTCGGCTTCCTCTACGACGAAGCGCTGGTCGAGCTGCTGTGGGCCGAGGAGCTGCTGGACTTCCCGAGCGAACTCGACGGCCTGCCGGTGTTCCACCGGAAGCCGGTCACCGCGGTGTTCCGGCACCGCGCCACCGGCTGCGACTTCCGCTGCGTCGTCGTGCACCTGAAGGCGGGCCAGAAGGCGCAGGACGAGCAGAAGCGCGCGCTGGAGGCGACGACGCTGCAGGCGTGGATCGCCGGCCTGCTGCGCGACCCCGCCGAGGACCCGGACATCGTCGTACTCGGCGACTTCAACTGCGGCTACGACGCGCCGCCGCGGGCGATCCTCGAGCGCGACGGGCTGCTGCACTACCTGCCGCAACCGCACAAGGCGTCGACCATCATGCACTTCGACGACGCCATCGATCAGGTCGTCGGCGCGCGCGGCTTCGCCGAACTGCGCCGCGACGGCCGCCGCGATCACCCGGTCGATGGCGAGGCCGAGCGCAAGGCGTTCCGCAAGACCTACAGCGACCACTTCCCGGTCACCGCCACCGTCGTCGCGCGCGGCGACGACGACCCCGACGCGCACTTCTGGCGCGGCCCGCCGGGCCAGCGCCTGCCGGTCTCGCTGCGACGCTGGCCACCGCAGGTCGGCGCCGAGGTGCTGCTGACGCTGACCTCCGGCGCCGAGCAGCGCGGCAAGCTGCTGCAACCGCTGCCGGACGCCGGGTGGATCGTGCTGGAGATCGGCGGCGTGATCTGCGCCATACCAGTCGCGCAGGTCGCGATGCTGCAGGTCGCGCCGCGCTGAGCGTTCGAGCTCCCGTGGGGCCCGGCCTCCTGTCCGATCCGCGCCGCACCGCAAGCAGTCTCAGATCGGTGCCCGCACATGGTCGGGCCGCGGGTCGTCCGCCCCGGCCCGTTGGCATCGCTGCTTGCCTGTAGCCGCCGGATGGTCGATCCTGCGCGTGCGAGCATCGTCCCGAAACTCGCCCGAGCGCATGAGCTAGCCTGTCCGCGGACGACAAACTTCGTCCTCGTTGCGCATCGGGTGCAACAAGTCCGCACCGAGTCCGTTCCCGCCGCCGATCCATGCACCATCGCCAAGCAGTCCTGGCCATCGCAGCCCTCGCCCCCTTCGCCGCGGCACAGAGCTACGCCTCGATCGACGACGCGCCGGTCAACCCGGCACTGAGCCCGGCGACGTCGACGTTCCTGTCGCTGCCCGGCTCGTTCACCGACCTGGTGCGCTCCGGCGGCGGACAGTTCGTCGACTTCGGCGACGGCACGGCGCGCCTGACCTGCCGCGTGTTCAGCCAGAGCAACCTCTACGTCGCGTTCCTGGTCGACATCCAGCTGTCGGGGAAGGTCCGGCCGATCGACCCTGGCTACCCGCCGATCAACACGCCGGACGAGCGTCTCTTCGGCGCGGCCTACGACCCGGTCGGCCCGATCGATCCGAGCACCTTCACCTACTTCACGGCCGCGACCGGCACCCTGACCGGCGTGCGCAACATGGCCGGTACCGTGCTGACGCTGGCCGCCACCGAGCCGGTGCAGATCGGCTCCGGCGCCAACAACACCAACGATCACTACGGCCTGTTCGGTGAGTTCGCGGCGACCGTCACCCAGGGCGCGCTGTCGGTGACCGGCCCGGCGACGCTCGCGCTCGACTTCGAGACCATGTCGAGCGAGCCGACCACGCATCCGCAACCCTACGACGGCCTGAGCAGCCTGCCCGCCGGCCGGGCGATGGTGATCCCCGGCGTCGGCGACGACTACGTGTTCGTGCCGGCGGCCGACTTCCACGAGTTCGACGACGGCACCGCCACCGTGCTCGGTTCACTGAAGCGCCTCGCCGATCCGGACGACACCTGGGACCTCGCCGTCAGCTGGTCCGGCCGCGTCGACCCGAGCCAGGCCAACTACCCGCCGGTCGGCAGCCCGGTGCTGCAGCTGCTGCCGCTGGCCTACGTGCAGAACGGCGGTCTGATCGATCCGGACCATTGGCACTACTACACGGCCGCCACGGCGACGCTGACCGGCACCGGCGTCAACGCGGGCGGCGAGCTGTCGCTGACGCCGACCGTCGCCACCCAGGTCGGCGGCGGCGCCAACAACACCAACAGCTACTTCGGCTTCTACGGCGCGTTCTCCGCCAGCGTCGTCACCCAGCCGACGCAGCGCACGTTGGCGCCGGTCGGTGACGTCGAGCTGTTCACGCTGACGGCGGTGTTCCCGGTGCTGCCGTTCCCGTCGCTCACCGCGCCGGCGACGACGCCGACGCTGCCGACGCTGACCGCAGATGGCGTCGTGCTCGAGGGCGACAACCTCTACTGGACCGAGCTGGCCGCGTTCGACTTCGACCTGATGGGCAAGGGCGACGCGACGGCGTGGTTCAACGGCTACTTCCGGGTGCTCGACAACCAGCACCTCGAGGTCCACCCGCGCGCGGTGCAGTCGCCGGGCCTGCACAACGTGCTGGTCTACAACCCGGCGATCCAGAGCAACTCGGTGCAGGTCGATCTGGTGCAGCCGACGGTGCCGACGCTGGTCGCCGAGCCGAGCATCGGCGAGTTCGGCGTGGTCCACGCGCGCGTGCACCACGGCACCGTCACCGGCCCGGCGTTCACGATGATGACGCTGAGCACCACGCAGCTGCCGAGCGTCTACCCGGGCCTCGCCAGCCTGACCATCGGCAACAACTTCACCGACCTGCTGATCGACTACACGCTCTACAGCCACGACGCCGACGGCATCGCCGCTGCCAACTTCGGCCCGATCACCGCACAGCTGCTCGGTCTGACGTTCTACTTCCAGGCCGTGATCCTCGACGTCGGCGCGCAGACGGTGCCGCTGCCGGCCACCAACGACTGGACGGTGCTGTTCCAGTAGTCGCGACCGCGCGCGACGTCAGCGTCGCAGCAGGGTCAGCCACAACAGCAACAGCGCGGTGACGATCGCCACCGCGGCCAGCGCCACGCGGCGCAGCGCCGGCTTCGGCGCCGGGTCGCTGTCCGGCCCGTAGCCGTCGGGGATGTCGATGCTCCGGTAGTCGATCTCCTCGTCGTCGAGCCAGCCGGTGCGCGCGTCGCTGCCGCACTCGCGGCACACGGTGCGACCGGCCGGAACCTCGGCGCCGCAATGCGGGCACTCGAACGTCGGCTTGCGGCGGCTCATCGGACCTTCTCCAGCAGCAGGTAGTCGAGGCCGACCATGCCCCTGGGCGTCGCGCGCTCGTTGTGACCGACCAGCTCGAGCACCAGCTCGAGCTCCCCCGCCGGGAGCGTCACCTCGCCGAAGTCGACCGGCCCCGAGCTCGTCACCTTGGCGGAGTAGCCGTCGAACGGCTCGGCGAGCGGCGTGCCGGCCAGCGACAACCGCACGACGCCGAAGTCCTCGGCGCAGACGAACGCGGCGCGCACCCGGTAGCGACCGGCGTCGGCGACCGGCACCACCAGGGTCAGGCGGTCGCCGACCGCGCCGTCGCGCCACCAACGGTCCGCGTCGCCCGAGAACGCGCCGCCGAAGATCGACAGGTCCTGGCGTTCGTGCGTGCCGCCGGTGCAACTGCGCACCGTGAGCTGTTCACCCTCGAGCGCGCCGGCCACCGCGAGCGTGCGCGGCGCCGCGAGCCGCGGCAGCGCGCGGTCGGCGACCGACGGCACCGCAGGCAGGCCGGGCGACGCCCCGGCGCTGCCGTACCAGAAGGCCACCGTCGCGTAGTCCACGGCGATGTCCTCGACCCAGTGCCAGCGCTCGAGCTCGAAGCGCAGCGAGCACTGGAACGGCACGTGGTCGAGCAGCTGCGCGCGGAACAGCTGGGTGAAGCCGAAGTTCATCGGCCCGTCGCAGACCACCTGCGCGTGGAACGGCGCCTCGAACGGCGTCGGATCGCACCACGCGTAGCCGAAGTAGTCCTCGGTGCCGGTGCCCCACCACGACGGAAACGCCTCGCCGTCGACCCAGAGCCGCTCGTCGCCTTCGCCCCACCAGATCTTCGACGGGTTGCGCACCAGCAGCGAACAGCCGACGAAGCGGCCGCGGCCCTTGGCGTCGAGCACCAGGTGGTCGGAGAACGGCCGCGTCGGCGTCGCCTTGACCAGGTGGTAGTCGGCGTGGAACAACAGCGGCGCCGCGGGCCCGGCCGCCAGCGGGGCCAGCTCGCCGGACAACTGCACCTCGACGTCGCCGAGGCCGCCTTCGACGACCAGCTCCACCGTGCCGCCCTCCGGCATCGGCATCGGCCACCGGCACCACGCGCGTCGGTCGGGATCGATGCCCATGACGTGGCTGCGCCACGGCCGCCACGCCGACGCCGCGCAGAAGAACGACGCCAGCGGGACCCGCACGGTCTGCTCGTCACCGCAGCGCACGACGAGCAGCACCCGGTCCAGCAACGGGCCCAATCGTTCCGCGGTCAGCTCCCCGGGCGCCGACACGCGGACCTCGAGCGCGCGAACCTCGACGCCGCTCCGGACATGCGCCGGCTGGCCGGCGGTCGCCGTCGAGTACGAGAAGTCCACCCGTGCGCCACGGTCCAACGCGCCGAGGGCCTGCCAGCGCGCTGCGGCCACGGGCCTCTCCGGCGAGAACGATTCGACCGCGGTGCCGTCGGGAAAGAGCGCGACGTCGGCGAGGTAGTAGAGGTCGCCCGCCTCGGCAGACACCGTCAGGTGCTTCGCGAACGGCACCGGCAGGTAGACGTTGCCGCCGCGCGAGCGCATCGCCGCCAGGGGCGCCGGCGCGCCAGCGAGGGCGCCGCTGCACAACGCGCCGAAGTCGACCGACCAGACCCGCGCGCCGTCGACGTCGAAGTGCAGCGCGCCGGTCGGATTCGCCGACCACAGGCGCGCCATGCAGCCCGGTCCGTCGACGTCGACCAGGACGTGCTCGCGGGCGCCATCGCGTTCGACGACCCGCAGATAGTGACCCCGGTCGTCATTCGCGTACCAGCGGTCCGCGTGCCGCGGGTCGGTCCCGCAGCGGCGGTCGTAGCTGCTGAACTGCACGCATCGTTCGCCGACGAGCGGCGGCCGCTGCAGCCAATCGAGCTCCGTCAGCATCGACGCCAGCGCCGAACCGTCGACGCGCGTCGACTCCTGACCCGGCACGCCCGCTGCCGCGCCGCCGACGGCGAGCAGCACGAGACCAGCGGCACACAGCGCGTTCATGCGAGCACCATAGCCGGCCACGCGACGGTTGCGCGCCGGGCGTCGATCGCGACACTGCGCACCCGTGCATCCGCCATCCCGCATGCTCCGCTGTCTGCTGCTCGTCTGGGCGGTCTCCTCCGCAGCGACGCAGGCCACGACCCAGGAGACGGCCCGTGCCGTCGAACCGGACCCGCCGCAAGAGCCGGCGCGCGCCGCCAGCACCGAGCCTCAGGACCCGTTGCAGCAGCCGACGCTGCCGTACGATCCCTTCCGCGGCATGGACCACGACGGCCGCATCCCGAAGCCGGCCTTCCCGACCGACCTCCAGCGGCCCGAACGCTGGCGCTACACGCCGCCGGCGCGCATCAAGCCCGGCGGGGTCCTGGATCGGTTCTGGGTCAGCTCGTTCGTCACGCCGATCATCTTCCGCGAAGCCGACATCGGCGTCGGCGGCGGCTTCGCCCTGACCGACATCGACTTCCTCAACGACAACTTCCGCCAGTTCGCCAACATCACCTGCACCTACTCGGCGGAAGGACAGCAGACGTACCGCATCAACTGGTCGCGCTGGCTCGGCCATCGACCGATGCCGGACGGCGGCGTCATCCGCGAGGAGCGGGGCCGGCTCTACGCCCGCGGCGGCTACTCGAAGACGTTGACCCGGCGCTTCTTCGGCTTCGGCGACCGCAAGCAGACGCCGACCCTGAACCCGCAGGCGGGCGCCGTGCAGACCAGCTACACGGAGGAGCTGACCGACCTCGGCTTCGGCGTGCGGCTGCCGCTGCCCGACGACGGCGGCGACTGGCTGCTGCGCCTCGACCTCGCCGCCGAGCGCCACCAGCTGGCGCCCGGCCGCGTCAGCTCGCTGCCCAGCACCGACACGGTCTTCGGCAGCACCTTCCAGAGCGGCGACGGCGTCGATCAGCTGTGGCTCCTGACCCAGTTCGCGTGGGACACGCGCGACAGCCAGATCCAGCCCTACTCCGGGAAGCGACTCGGCGTCACCGCCAACACGGCGTGGCAGACCAACGGCCAGCTCGGCGCGGTCGTCAGCGTCGACGCGCAGCACATCTTCGAGCTGCCGCCGCTGCTGCATCGCGGCGCCCACGGCCGCGAGGAGAACCCGCCGACCGACGTGCTGGCGTTCGGCGGCTTCGTGCAGGACACCTACGGGGACCTGCCGTTCTACAGCCTGCCGACGCTCGGCGGCACGCACACGCTGCGCGGCTACATCCAGAACCGCTTCACCGATCGCGCGGTGGCGCACTTCTCGACCGAGTATCGCCTCGGCCTGATCGCGCGCGGCTTCGCCTTCACCGACACGATCCGCATCGAGCGCATCGGGGTGGCCTTCTTCTACGACTGCGGCACGGTGGCCAGCGACGCCGACAAGCTGTTCGACGGCCGCTTCCTGCAGAGCTACGGCGTCGGGCTGCGGCTGGCGTTCGCGCGCGAGGCGCTGTTCCGCGTCGACTACGGCATCAGCGACGAAGGCGGCAACTTCACGATCGCGTTCGGCAACACGTTCTAGACGCGCCCGGCCAGCGGACCGTCGGGCGGCACGAACAGCACGTCGACCTCGCCGACCGGGTCGCCGACCAGCGGCGTCAGCGTCGCCTCGTGGCCGAACAGCCAGCGGCGGCGGCAGCCGATGACGAACGCGCGGTAGCCGTGCTGTTCGAGCTCGGCGCGCAGCTGCGCGGCGCTGTAGCCGGCGCGGCGCTGGTGCGCGTCGACGACCTCGCAGAGCACCAGCGGCCGACGTTCGCGCAGCGTGCGTTGCAGGCCGCGCAGCACCGGCACCTCGTGGCCTTCGACGTCGATCTTGATCACCATCGGCTGGTTCGCCGGCAGCGCGGCCAGCAGCTCGTCACCGGGCCGCGTGTCGACCTGCCAGGCGGCGGTCTGCGTCGCGCCGGTCGGCCCCTGCTCCGACAGCGATCCCCACCCGGAGTGATCGTCGAAGACGTGCAGCTCGGCGGTGCCGGCGCCGTCGCTGAGCGCGGCGCGGACCAGCTCGACGTTGCGCAGGCCGTTCTGCGCGAGCGTGCGTTCGAGGCGCTGGCCGAGCGTCGGGTTGGGCTCGCAGGCCAGCACCCGGCCCGCGTCGCCGACGGCGCTGCGCGCCAGCAGCGTGACCATGCCGAGGTTGGCGCCGATGTCGACGAAGCAGTCGCCGGGGCGGAGCACGCGCTGCAGCACCTGCTGCAACAGCAGATCGTGGTAGCGGCCGAGGAACCAGCTCAACCGTTCCGACCAGTTGCCGAGGTCGAGCTCCATGACGAAGCCATGCAGCTTGCCGCACACCTGCTGCACGCCGAGGTCGCGCCAGGCACCGTCGTCGTTCCCGCCGCAGCGCGCATAGAGCCGCCCCCACCCGGGCAGCTCACGGCGCACGTAGCCGAGCACGAGGCGCCGGAACCATGGCAGTTTCGCGGCGCTCGGCGCCTCCGTCATGGGCAGCACGCTGTGGGTCGGCATGGGCACGAGGGCTGGAGCGGGAGATCGGCAACCCGACCTGCGCCGCTGGAGCTTACCCGCAGGCGACGGCCGACCGCATCATCCGGCAGCGTCGGCTGCGCCGTGACACCGACCCCACGTTGCGCCACAATCGCCGCCGCATGATCTGCACGGCCTCGCTCGTCCGCCTGCTGCTCGGCACCGCCGTCAGCGTCGCGGCGCTCACCCCGCGGGCGACGGCGCAAGCCGCCGGCGAAGAGATCCGCTACGGTCGCGACGTGCGGCCGATCCTGTCGGACCGCTGCTTCCGCTGCCACGGCCCCGACGAGCGCACCCGCGAAGCGCACCTGCGGCTCGACCAGCGCGACGCCGCGACTGCAGCGCGCGACGACGGCGCGGCGATCGTGCCCGGCGATCCGGCAGCGAGCCTGCTGCTGGCGCGCGTCGTCAGCCACGACCCGGACGAGCAGATGCCGCCACCCGACAGCGGCAAGCCGGCGCTCGACCGGGAGCAGGTCGAGCTGCTGCGGCGCTGGATCGCCCAGGGCGCGACCTACGAATCGCACTGGGCCTTCACCCCGCCCGAACGCCCGCCGCTGCCAGCCGCGGCAGGCGAAGGTGCCGGCCACCCGGTGGACGCCTTCCTCGACGCGGCGCGGCGGGCCCGCGGCTACCCCGCCAGCCCGCCCGCCGACCGCCCCACGCAGGCCCGTCGCCTGTTCCTGGTGCTGACCGGCCTGCCGCCGACGCCGGAGGAGCTGGCGGCGTTCGTCGACGACCCCGCCGGCGATGCCTACGAACGGCTGGTCGATCGCCTGCTGACCGAGGAACCGTACCGCTCGCGGCACGCCGAGCACCTCGCCTCGATCTGGCTCGACGCCGGTCGCTACGCCGACACCAGCGGCATCCACATGGACGCCGGCCGCCAGGCGTGGCTGTGGCGCGACTGGCTGCTGCAGGCGCTGCGCGACGACCTGCCGTTCGATCAGTTCGTCGTGCAGCAGCTCGCCGGGGACCTGCTGCCGGCCGCCACCGCGCAGGACAAGGTCGCGACCGGCTTCCTGCGCAACCACGTCACCACCGACGAGGGCGGCGCGATCAACGAGGAGTACCTGGTCGAGTACGCCGCCGAACGCACCGAGACGGTCGGGCGGGTGTTCCTCGGGCTGACCATCGGCTGCGCGCGCTGCCACGACCACAAGTACGACCCGCTGCGCCAGGAGGACTACTACGGGCTGTTCTCGTTCTTCAACAACAACGAGGAGCCGGGCCTCTACTCGCAGTCGCAGGACAGCAACCGCGCGCTCGAACCGTTCCTGGCGGTGCCGACCGACGCGCAGGCGGCGCGCCGCGAGCAGCTCGACGCGGAGATCGCGACCGCCGATCGCGACGTCGCGCGCACCACGCCGGAAGAACAGCGCAGCTTCCGCCGGTTCCTCGACGGGCTGCAGCCCGGCCACGGCATGCGTTGGCACCACCCGACGGTGCTGGCCGCGACCAGCAGCGGCGGCGCGACGCTGACGGCCGGCATCGACGGTTCGGTGCTGGCCACCGGCGCCAACCCGGACGACGACACCCACACGATCGTGCTCGACGGCGCGGCCCCCGGGCAGCGATGGCTCTGCCTCGAAGCGCTGACCGACGCCAGCCTGCCGGGCGAACGCATCGGCCGCGCCTCGCACGGCAACGTCGTGCTGCAGCACGTGCGCCTCGAGCAGCGCGCCGCGGGCGGCGACCCGGCCGACGGCTGGGTCGAGGTGCCGCTGGTCTACGCGCTCGCCGACGTCGAACAGGACAACGGCGACTTCGCCGTCGTCAACCTGCTGCGCGACGACGGCCGCGGCTGGGCACCGGCGGGGCATCAGGGCGCGCCGTCGCCGCGCGCGGCGCTGCTGCTGGCCGGCCGCGAGTTCGGCGGCCCGGGCACCGAGCTGCGGGTCACCGTCGCCTACGACTCGCCCTACAAGCAGCACGTGCTCGGCCGCCTGCGGCTCGCCACCAGCGCGGCCAGCGACAGCGGGCTCGAGACCCTGCCGTTGGCGACGAGCGGGCTCTCGGTCGTCGGCCCGTTCGTCGCCGCGGATCGCGGCGCGCTCTACGACACCGCGTTCGGCCCCGAGCTGGCGCAAGAGCTCGACGATCAGCAGCGCTTCGGCGAGCTGTCGTGGCGGTTCGACCCCAAGCTGGTCGGCGCGCGCACCCACCCGCTCAAGTCGGGCCCCAACGTGCACTACGTGGCCCAGCGCGTCTGGTCCCCCACGGCGCGGCGCGTCGAGCTGGCGATCGGCAGCGACGACGGCTTCCGGGTGTTCGTCGACGGCGCGTTGGTCGGCGAGAACCGCGTCGACCGGCCGGCCGCCGTCGATCAGGACAGAGTCGCGGTCGAGCTGGCCCCGGGTCCGCACCTCGTGGTGCTGAAGGTCGTCAACACCGGCGGCGCCGGCGGCTTCGCGCTCGGCCACGCGCCGCGCGACGGCGAATTGCCGCACGACCTGACGCTCGCGCTGCTGCCCGAGACCGCGCAGGCCGGCCGCAACACCGACCGCATCCTCGCCGCCTATCAGGTCGCGTTCTCGCCGGAGCACGAGGCGCGGGTCGCCGCGCTGGCGGCGCTGCGCAGCGAGCGCGAGCAGCTCGAGGCCGCGGTGCGGCGCGCGATGGTCATGCAGGAGCGGCCGGTGATGCGCGAGACGTTCGTGCTGACGCGCGGCGAATACGACCACCCGGACCGCAGCCGCCCGGTCGGCCGCGCGATCCCCGCGATGTTCGGCACGATGCCGGACGACCTGCCGAAGAACCGCCTCGGCCTCGCCCGCTGGATGGTCTCGGCGGACAACCCGCTGCTGCTGCGGGTGATGGCCAACCGGCTGTGGGAGTTCGTGTTCGGCGTCGGCATCGTGCGCACCAGCGAGGACTTCGGCCTGCAAGGTGAATGGCCGAGCCACCCGGAGCTGCTCGACTGGCTGGCGACCGAGCTGCGCGAGAACGGCTACAGCACGCGCCGCCTGCTGCGGCTGCTGGTGACCAGCGCCGCCTTCCGGCAGGACAGCTGCGCGACCACCGCGGCGGCGACCGACCCGCAGGACCGGTTCCTGTCGTGGTTCCCGCGGCGCCGGCTCAGCGCCGAGGTGATCCGCGATCAGGCCCTCTACGTCGGCGACCTGCTGGTCGAGCAGTTCGGCGGGCGCAGCGTCAAGCCGTACCAGCCGCCCGGCCTGTGGCGCGAGGTGGCGATGGTGCAGTCCAACACCCGGACCTTCGAACGCGGCGCCGGCGACGAGCTGTGGCGCCGCAGCCTCTACACCTACTGGAAGCGCGCCTGCCCGCCGCCGAGCCTGCTGACCTTCGACGCGCCGACGCGCGAGTTCTGCGTGGTGCGCCGCGGCAGCACCAACACGCCGCTGCAGGCGCTGGTGCTGTGGAACGACGAGCAGTTCGTCGAGGCCGCGCGGCGGCTCGCCGAGCGCGAGCTGCAGGCCGCGCACGCCGGCGACGCGGCGACGCTGCAGGCGATGTACGGGCGGGCGACCGGGGCCGCGCTGCGCGACGACACGCTGCAGCTGGCGATGCAGACCCTGCGCGAGCAGCGACAACGCTACGCCGCCGACCCCGAGGCCGCGCGCGCGCTGCTGGCGCTCGGCGACACCGATCCGCCGGCGGCGCTGCCGCCCGCCGAGCTGGCGGCGTGGACGCTGCTGGCGAGCGCCTTCCTCGACCTCGACGCCACCGTCTACCTGGACTGAATCGATGACCAGAGGCCCCGACTCCGCGCAGCCGACCCGCCGCGCGTTCTGCACCGGCGCCGCGACCGGCCTGACCGGCCTGCTCGGCGCGACCGCGTTCGGCCAGACGCTGACGGCCGGCGCGCCGCCGCTCGCGCTCCCGGGTGACCCGACCCGCCGCGGCCCGCACTTCGCGCCGAAGGCCCGCCGCGTCATCTACCTGCACATGTCCGGCGCGCCGAGCCAGCTCGACCTGTTCGACCACAAGCCCGACCTGCAGCGCTACTACGACACCGACCTGCCGGACTCGGTGCGCAACGGCCAGCGCCTGACGGGCATGACGTCAGGCCAGAAGCGCTTCCCGGTCGCGCCGTCGATGTTCCGCTTCCATCGCCACGACAACGGCGGCGACGGCGCGTGGATCAGCGAGCTGCTGCCGCACCTCGGCAGCGTCGCCCACGAGCTGTGCATCGTGCGTTCGATGCACACCGAGGCGATCAACCACGAGCCGGCGATCACCTTCGTGCAGACCGGCACCCAGCAGCCCGGCCGGCCGAGCTTCGGCGCCTGGGCCAGCTACGGCCTCGGCAGCGAGAACCAGAACCTGCCGACCTTCGTGGTCATGATCACGCAGGGCTTCGGCAACATGCAGGCGCTGGCGGCGCGGTTCTGGGGCAGCGGCTTCCTGCCGAGCGAGCACCAGGGCACCAAGCTGCGCTCCAGCGGCGATCCGGTGCTGTTCCTCGAGAACCCCGCCGGCGTGACGCGGCAGGACCGCCGCCGCATGCTCGACCTGGTCAACGCGCTGGCCGAACGCGAGCACGCGCGCACCCAGGACCCGGAGATCACGGCGCGCATCGCCCAGCAGGAGATGGCGTTCCGCATGCAGGCGTCGGTGCCCGACCTCGTCGACCTCAGCGACGAGCACGAGTCCACCTTCGCGCTCTACGGCGAGGAGGCGAAGCAGCCCGGCACGTTCGCGCAGAGCTGTCTGATGGCGCGCCGGCTCAACGAACGCGGCGTGCGCTTCGTGCAGCTCTACATGCGCGGCTGGGACCAGCACGGCAACCTGCCGGGCGAGATCCGCAAGCAGTGTCAGGCGATCGACCGGCCGATCGCGGCGCTGCTGACCGACCTGCGCCGCCGCGGCCTGCTCGACGACACGCTGGTGGTCTGGGGCGGCGAGTTCGGCCGCACGGTCTACAGCCAGGGCGGGCTGAGCAAGGACAACTACGGCCGCGACCACCACCCGCGCTGCTTCACGATGTGGCTGGCCGGCGCCGGCGTCAACCGCGGCCACGTGCACGGCGAGACCTGTGACTTCGGCTACAACATCGTGCGCGACCCGGTGTCGGTGCACGACCTGCACGCGACCCTGCTGCACCTCTGCGGCATCGACCACGAGCGCCTGACGTTCCGCCTGCAGGGCCGAGACTACCGCCTGACCGACGTCTACGGCCGCGTCGTGCGCGAGCTGATCGCCTGACCCCCGCCATGCTGCTGTCCACCGACCCATCTCCGTGGCTCGCGGTCTTCGGCCGCTTCCACATCGTGCTGCTGCATCTGCCGATCGGCCTCTTGCCCGGCATGTTCGTGCTCGAGTTCGGCGCCGCGCTGCTGAAGAAGTCGTCGCCGCGCGGCGCCGTCGGCACGCTCGCCGCGATGACCGCGCTGTGCGCCGGCGCGGCGTTCGCCTCGGGCCTCGTGCTCGCCGACGAGAAGGTGCAGACCGAGCTGCTCGGCGACCACAAGAAGGCCGCCATCGCCATGACGGCGCTGTGCGTGCTGCTGCCGATCCTGGCGTTCCGCCGCAGCCGCCGCCCGTTCCGGCTGGCGCTGTTCGCCGCGCTGGCGCTGTCGGTCGTCACCGGCCACCTCGGCGGCTCGATCACCCACAAGAAGGACTTCCTGTTCAAGCCGCTCGAGGCGAACGACGCGCGGCCCGCCGTCGAGCCGCCGCCGACGACGCCGGAGCCCGGGAAGAAGCCGTTCGAGGTCGACACCATCGACCTGCAGACGCCGGTGCCGACGCCGGCCGAAGCAGGCGTCGCCCCCGCCGACTATGCGCGCGACGTCGTGCCGATCCTGAAGCGAGTCTGCATCGACTGCCACAATCCCGACAAGGAGAAGGGCGACCTGCTGATGACCGACACCGCGTGGCTCGAGCGCACCGGCGACGACGTCGTCGTGGTGCCGGGCGATCCCGCGCAGAGCTACATGATCCAGCTGCTCGAGCTGCCGCTCGACGACGACGACCACATGCCGCCGAAGGACGAGGCGCAGCCGACCGGGGCGGAGCTGGCGATGCTGCGCCGCTGGATCGACGAGGGCGCGAAGCACTGACCGCCGCGCGGGCCTACATCGCCAGACGGAAGTCGCGCTCCGACACCCGCCGCCGCTCCGGCAGGCGGGCGATCTCGACCGTCGTCGTCGGCTGCAGCGCTTCGTCGACGTAGACGCGCCGGAACGGCAGGCGCACGCCGTCGATCTCGCGCCAGTCCTCGAGCAGCACGCGGCGCGTCTCCAGGCTCCTGGCGAAGCGGTGCAGCAGTTCGCGCGGCTGGCCGGTGCCCGGGTCGCAGAACAGCTCGAAGCGGTCGCGCGGGGCAGGATCGGCCTCGGGCCCGAGCAGGTCGAGCGAGGCCGGCGGCCGCCGCTCGAGCACGATGTGCATCAGCCGTTCGCCGTTGCGCTCGCTGACGTCGCGACGCAGCACCGCGAACGCGTCGCCGTCGCCGAAGCACCACGGCATGCGCAGCTGGAGCCCGAACAGCATCAGCTCGTCGGCGGCGGCGTCGATCGACGCCTGCGACGGGATGCCCTGGTTGGCGACGCTGACGAAGCCGCCGACGCGCGCGCAGGTGCGGCCGCTCTCGAACTCGATGCGGTCGCGTTCGCTGTAGGCGCAGTCCGCGAGGTGCCGCACTTCTCGTTCGCCGATCACCTCGCCGTGCTGGCCGTGGATCTTCAGCCGCCACGTGAGCTCGACGCCGCCGAGGTCGCGGAACGCGGCCGGCGAGTGGGTCGCGCGGAACACGTCGATCAGCGGCGAGTCGAGCTCCATGCCGGACGCCGGCAGCGCGGCGACGTCGCCGCGACGGGACCCGGAGTCGATCGCCCGCGGGCCGCTCGGCGTCGCCCGCGGCGCCGACTCCCCGGCCGGCGCAGCCCGGGGCGTCGGCGCCGACTGCGGGCGCGGATCGGCCTCGCGAGCCATGTCACCGGGCACGATCGGCCAGCCGCGGCCGTCGAACTCCACCGGGTTGACGGAGCCGCCGCCCGCCGGCGCGCCGGACGGGCGCGCCGGCGCCGGCTGCGGTCGGTCCTGCGACGGCGCGGGCAGGGTCAGCACGAGGGCCACGAAGATTCGCCACATGGCCATGCCATCGACATTCCGGCCCCGCCCGGTTGAGCCCGCCCCCGCCGCTCGCGAGACTGCAACGGTGCGAAGCGCTCCGATCGCCTTCCTGCTCGCCCTGGCCGCCGCCTGCGCCGCGCCGTCCGCCGACCAGCCGCCGCCGCAGCCGGTGATCGTCGAGCTGGCCGCCGGCACCCGCCTGCGGGCGGTCGTGGACGTCGGCACCGCGACCGCACCCGAGCTGGGCGCCGCGGCGACCTGGTGGCGCGAGGCGCTGCGACAGAGCGCGCGGCTCGCGTTCGTCGACGTCGACGAGGGCGCGGCGGGCGAGGTCGTGCTGCTGGTGGACCCTGCCGCGCGGGCCCTGACCGCGTTGCTGCGGCGCAACGGCGAAGAACAGGTGCTCACCGCCGGCGACTACCTGCAGGGACAGCAGGCCGCGGCCCTGTGCGGCGGCATCGACGCGCTGGCCAGGGCGACGCGCGCGGCGCTCGGCGACGTGGTGGGGAAGCCGCTGCCAGTCGCGGCGATCACGTCGCCGGACCCGAAGGTCGTGCTGGCGGTCGCCGATGCGCGCGAGCTGCTCGACACGGGCGGCCTGCAGAGCGGCCGGCGCACGCTGCGCATCGCCCGCCGCGACGACGGCGGCGCGCCGTTCGTGCTCGAACCGCTGGCGGCGGTCGAGCTGCTGTTCGGCGACGCCGAGCAGGCGCAGCGCATCTGCCGCGAGGCGATCGGCTACGAGCAGCGCACCTCGCCGGACACGCTGCACCGGCTCGGCCGCACCCTGCTGCTGGCGCGCGCCGCGCTGCAGCCCGCCGCCGCGCCGGCCTGCGACCGCGAGCTGCTGCACCTCGCCGACGTCGCCGCCGCCGAACGACCGTTCGACGACGAGCCGCTGTGGACCCGGGCGCTCTCGCTCGACCTGCAGGGCGACTTCGCGGCGGCGCGGCCGACGCTCGAGCTGCTGCACGAACACTGGCCGTCGCGCGCCGACGTGCGCTACCACCTCGGCTGGGCGTGCCTCGCCGGCGGCGAACCTGCGGTCGCAGCCGAACACCTGGCAGCGGCGGCGCGCGGCCTGCCCGGCAGCTGGGTGCTGCTGCCGCGCGCCATCGCCCTCTACGAGGCCGGCCGACACGAACAGCTCGAGCAACTGTTCGACGAGACCCTCGACGAGTTCGCGCGCGACGAAGGCGACGTGCTGCACCACGAGGTCCGGCGCATGCGAGCCGCGCACGCCCTGCTGCGCGGCGACGGCGACGCCGCCCGGACGCACCTGGTCGCCGACCTGCGCTGGCTGCTGGCCCACCCGCAGCAGCTGGAGGCGCGGCCGGGAGAGTTCGCCGAACAGGGCGAAGTGCTGGTGCGGCTCGGCGGCGCCCAGGACCTGACCGCGCTGCTGGCCGCCGTGCAGCGCCGCCACGTCACCTCCGCCGTCGCCGATGCGTGCGCGTTCGTGGCCGGCCTCGACGAGGTTCGACGCGTCGGCACCGACCAGGTCGCGCTGGCCCAGCAGCTGGCCCGCGGCGGCGACAGCGCGTGGTCGGCCCGGTTGCTCGCCTTCCAGCACGAGCGCCGCGGCGAGGTCGGCGACATGCAGGTCGAGCTGGCGCGCGCGGCGCGGCTCAGCGAGTCGCCGATGACCAAGGCCCTGCTGGCCAAGAGCCTGATCGCCGTCGGCAAGGTCGCCGAGGGCGAGCTGCTGCGCGGCACGCTGCGGCGGGAGATGGGCACGCTGCGCATGCGCGAGACCTGCCAGCACCCGCTGTTCGGTCCCGAGCTGGCATTCGCCTGGCGGTGAGCCGGTCCGCGCGCCCGTTCAGCCGAGCAGCAACAGCCGGCAGGTCCCCTCGGGCGTCATGCCGGCCCGTTCGTAGGCCCGTCGCGCTGGCAGGTTGTGCGCGCCGACGTGCAGCAGCACACGCCCCGGCGCGCCGGCGAGACAGCTCGCCACCAACGCCGCCGCGAGCCCCCTGCCGCGCGACTCGGCGAACGTGAACACGCCCTCCAGCACCCGCCCGCCGGGCCCGTCGCTGCCGAAGTCGAGCTTGCAGGTCAGCTGGCCCCGGTCGCCGAGCACCCGCGTCGTGCCGTCGGCGATGCGTTCGTCGATCATGTCGTAGAGCCAGCGGCGATCGACGCGCGCCGGGGCGATGTTGAGGTCCGAAGCGTTGAGCGCCAGCGTCGCGCGCGCCAGTCGTTCCCGGTCGCGACGATGCGGCGCGCGCACGTCGTCGCGCACGAGGGCGGCGTTGGCGGTGCCCCGATCGCCGCGGTAGTAGACCTGATCGCGGTGCACGAGGACCTCGCGTCGCAAGGCGAGCCGCAGCGCGTCGACGATCGCCGCCGGCCCCATGGCGATGCGCCAGGCCCAGCGGCTGCGCAGCAGGTGCTCGACCACCACCGAGGTGCTGATGCCCTCGGCGTCCGCGCCGAGCCCTTCGCCGAGCAGCACCAGGTTGCCGCGCGGTCCGAACCAGGCAAGGCCCCGCGCCACGCCGTCGACTTCGAACACCACACCGTCGCCGTCCCCCCCGGCCAGCGCGTTCTGCACGTAGGCGCCGTGCAGCCCGGCGGCCGCGACCAATTCGCCGACCGCGTCGTCACCGGCCCGCAACGGGCGCACCTTCGAATCGCCGTCTGGCATTCGCGCTCAAGAATCCGATGCCGTGGGCCGATCAGCAACGGTGTTCCGGGCGCGGCCGACCGCCGCTGGCCCGGCGCCCCGCCGGGGCCAGGAGACCGCTTGGACACCTACGACTTCCTCAGTGACCCTCGCACGCCGACCCTCGAAGAGCGTCGCGAGCTGCACGACCGACTGCTTCGCGAGCAACAGATGTGGCTGCACCGCCTGCGCCACCTCGCGGAGGGCGCCCCGCCGGAGGACGACTTCCCGGCCTTCCTGCTGGCGACCCAGCCGTTCGCGGACCTGGCCACGCGCCTCGGCCGCGCCAGCTCGCGCGGCGACCTCGACGCCGCGGCGGCCGACGAGCTGGACTGGTTCCTGCGCGCGTTCGCCGACTACCTGCGCACGCAGGACGGCGAGGACGTCTTCGCCGAGCCGCGTCGCCGCACCGGCTGAGGAGCTCACGCCATGCCGCGCAACCGCGCGGCGATCGCGTCGGCGTGCGCGTCGGCCAGCGGCTCGCCGTCGAGCCCTGGCACCTGCCCGCCCGCGTCGGTCGGGATCAGGTGCACGTGCGCGTGGCGCACGGCCCAGCCGATCACGCTGACGCAGACGCGCCCGCACGGGAGGCGTTCGCGCAGGTCGCGCGCGACCTCGCGCACGAACCGCCACAGCGCCGCGTGCGCCGCCTCGTCGAGGTCGAAGACCGCGTCCACCACCGCGCGGGTGGCGACGATCACGTGTCCGGGACGCACCGGCCGCTCGGCGAGGAACGCGACGTGGCCTTCGTCGGCGGCGATCGTGCGCACCGGCCGACGGCCGGCGACGATGTCTTCGAGCGTCGGGTGACTCACGGCAGCCTCCGCAGCTCGTCGACGGACGTGATCGGCGCCTTGCAGGTGCCGCGTTCGCAGACGTAGACCGCCGGGCGATCGTCGACCAACGCCTTGTCGCGCAGCAGCGGCGACAGCTCGGCGAGCCGCTCGGCGTGCGCGGGCGTCAGCAGCACCACCACCGCCGGGCGACCGCGCAGTCGCGCAGCAGCGAGCAGCGCCTGCGCCTCCGCATCGTCGGCGTCGCCGACCACGACGATCTCCTGCGGCGAACCGACGTGGAACGCCAGCGCGCGCACCAGCGACGGCACCGCCGCCGGTGCCTGGTCGAGGTAGCCGTGCCAGGTGCGCAGCACCGCGACGCCACGCTGGTAGAGCTCGTCGTCGCCGAGCAGCAGCCCGCCGCGCAGCAGCGCCTGCGCCGCGAGGCCGGTGCCCGACGGCGTCGAGCCCTCTTCGGGCTGCTTGCCGCGCACCAGCAAGGCTGGCGCGTCGTCGGCGGTGTTCCAGAACGCGCCGTCCTCGGCGGCGAAGTGCGACAGCAGCTCGCGCAGCACGTCGCGCGCCGAGGCGAGCCAGCGCGGGTCGCTGTCGGCCTCGAACAGCGTCAACAGCGCCATGGCCATGCCCGCCTGATCCTCGAGCACCCCCGCCGGACCATCGACGCCGCGGCAGACGCTGCGGCGCACGCGACCGCCTTCGATCAGGTGCTCGAGGGCGAACCCGCCGGCGCGCTGCGCGCTGCGCAGCAGGGCCGGCTCGCCGAACGACATGTAGCCACGACACAGGGCACGGATCGTCAGCGCGTTCCACGCCGCCACGACCTTGTCGTCGGTGGCGGGCTGGGGCCGCGCCGCCCGCGCCTGCAGCAGGCGTTCCCTCACCGCGGCGAACCGATGCCGCTGGTCCCCGGTCGGCGGCGCGGCCAGGTAGAGCACGTGCCGTCCCTCGACCGGCCCGTCGCCCTCGACGCCGAAGACCTCGGCAGCGAACTCCGCGTCCGCTTCGCCGAGCACGTCGACCAGCTCGGCCCGCGTCCACGTGAACGTCCTGCCCTCGCCCTCGCTGCTGACCGCGTCGCTGCTCGACCAGAAGCCGCCGTCCGGCGACTGCATCGCGCCGCTCAGCCACTCGAGCGTCTCCAGCGCGAGCCCCGCGTGCTGCGCCTCGCCCCCGCGCGCGGACGACGTCATCAGGCACTCGGCCAGCAGGGCGTTGTCGTAGAGCATCTTCTCGAAGTGCGGGATGCGCCACGCCCGGTCGACGGTGTAGCGGTGGAAGCCGCCGGCCAGTTGGTCGTGGATGCCGCCGCGCGCGATCGCGCGGAGCGTCGCCGTCGCCATCTCGACGCCGCGCCCGGCGCCGCACTCGAGCAGCGCCGTCAGCGTCACCGGCGACGGGAACTTGGGCGCGAACTGCGGCGCGCGGCCGAAGCCGCCCAGTTGCTCGTCGTAGCGTTCGGCCAGCTGCGCGGCGAGCCGCCCGAGCAGCGCGGCGTCGGGCTCGCCGGGCGCGGGCGTCGGCAGCAGCGACTGCCGCACCACCTCGTCGAGCTTGCCGGCCGCGTCCAGCACCGCTTCCTTGCGATCGCGCCAGGTCTTCGCCAGCGTCGTGCAGATGCGGCGGAACCCCGGCCGCTGCCCGCTGTCCTCGGGGGGGAAGTAGGTGCCGCCGAAGAACGGCTTGCCGTCCGGTGTCAGCCACACCGACAGCGGCCAGCCGCCGTCGACGCCCATCGCCTGCACCGCCGTCATGTAGAGCTCGTCGATGTCCGGCCGCTCCTCGCGGTCGACCTTGATGCAGACGAAGTCGTCGTTGAGCACCTTGGCGGTCTCCGCGTCGGCGAAGCTCTCGGCCGCCATCACGTGACACCAGTGGCACGCCGAGTAGCCGATGCTGAGGAAGATCGGCCGCTGCTCGTCCTTGGCCTTCTGCAGCGCTTCGTCCCCCCACGGATACCAGTCGACCGGGTTGTCGGCGTGCTGCCGCAGGTACGGGGATGCCTCGTCGGCGAGGCGGTTGTGTTGTTGCGCCGGCGTCGTCGCGACCAGCAGCACGCCGAACACGAACGGGACGGCGGCGCCGCGTGGCGGTCGGGGGCATGCCATCGGCGCATCGTCTCCGGTCGGGGTGGCGCTGGCGAGACCTTCTCCGCCGGTCCGGATCGGGTAGGCTTCGGCCATGTCGTGGCGTCCATCGCGCTCCCAGCCGAACCCAGCCAGCGGCGTGCGTCCGATCGGCGCCCCGCGCGGCGTCCTCCTCGGCGTCGCGCTCGGCGTCGCGGCGTGCGGTGGCGGCGGCGGTGGCGGTGTCATCGCCCCGGTGCAGAACGACGTGCGGATCGAGGCTTCGCCGCTGACGATCACCGGCGACGACGGCGAGCTGCTGGTGTCGCTGTCCGACGACCTGCGGACCCCGCCGGCGCTGCTGCAGGTCGCGATCGCGCTGCCGCCGCAGCTGCGCCTGCCCGCGGCGGACCGGCTGCAGCAGGCGCGACCGCTGACGACGCTGGACGGCGACACCGTCGACGGCGCGTTCGTAGTGTTGTGCGGCGATGCCGTCAACGCCGCCGCGACGCCGCTCGGCGCGGGCCCGCTGTTCCGCCTGCGCCTGCAGCCGACCCAGCCGCGCACGCCGGGCACCTACCAGGTGCAGCTGCGGGAGGTGCGCGCGTCCACGGCGGACGGCGCGTCGCTGGCCGCGGCGTCTGCGCCGTTGTCGGTGCCGGTCACGCTGCAGGACTGAGAGGCCGAGAGAGAATCATGATACGGCCTCTCAGAATGCCGATTGGCGGGCGCCTACGCGGCCGCGCAGAGCCTTCGAGAGGATTCTCTCTCAGGCTCTGAGAGCGCTCGCTGCGCAGATCCTTCGCAGCGCAGATCACTCGCTCCGCAGCGCGCGTTCCAGCCCGCCGAGGCTCGCGCCCTGGACCTGCCGCACGTGGTCCTGCAGCGCGCCGAACCAGTTGCTCCATCGCGCCATCAGGGTGTCGAGCCGACCGCCTTCGGTCCAGGTGACCAACGTTCCGGCGCCGTCGGCGCGCCACTCGACCTTGCCGCTGAGGCGACCTTCGTCGAGGCCGCCGCCGGCGAACTCGTAGCGCAGCGCGAACTCCACCCCGTCCTCACGCACCGCGGTGAAGCGCAGCGTCGCGCTGCCGATCGGGCCCTCCCAGATCCCCGCGTGCCCGACGGTGCCCGGCTGCCCTTCGACGCGACGGTTGGTCGGCGCGCCGAGCTCGAAGCGCACCGCCGACCACTCCGCCCAGCGATCGAGGTCGACGAGCAACGCCGCCACCCGCGCCGGCGGGGCGGCCAGCGAGCGCGAGGTCGAGACCTGCCATTGCGCGACCAGCACCTGCCCGACGGCGACGAACACGACCACGCTGGCGGCGAGCGACAGCACCACCGCCGTCATGACGAACCTGGCTTTGGACACCCGGGAAGCGTGCGCCGGCCGCGCCCGCGGATCAACGACCGAGCAGCAGCGGCGTGAAGTAGCGGTAGTAGACCTCGAGGCTGAGCACGCACATCGCCGTGGTGTAGCTGCGGTCCTGCGCGTCGTCGCCCGCCTCCTCGGCGTAGACGTCGATCGGCGGGAACGAACCGTCCTCGGCCTGCGCCGCCGGCAGCACGGTGCGCAGCCGCTCGTTCCAGCGATCCCACGCGTCGCCGCCGCGCAGGAAGCAGCACAGCGAGCCGTAGTACCAGAAGTAGACGTTGCCCTGCCCTTCGAGCACGAACGCGTCGTCGCCGTAGCGCCGGTAACCGCGCGGCCGACGCTCGACGGTGAAGTCGACGGCGACGTCGACCATGTCGTGCTCGGGCGCCATGCCGAGCAGCATCAGGCAGAACCCGGCCGCCGGCGTACTCGCCGGCAGCGTCGGCCAACCCGAGCGCAGGCGCCGCGGCTCGTGGTTGTAGCGGAACCAGCCGTTCTCCCGGTCGCACGCCAGCTCCAGGAACTCGCGCGCTGCCGGCAGCACTTCTGTCGGCAGGTCGACGCCGCTGAGCCGCGCCGACTCGAGCGCCATCACCATCCACGACGTCACCGAGATGCGCGCGTAGTCGTCCTCGGGCCGCAGACCGGGCGAGAAGTAGCCCCAGCCGCCCCGGTTCTTGCGGTCGCGGCGCGGCCCCTGGTTGGCGAGGATCCACGTCAACGCGTCCTCGAGCGGCCGCAGCAGCGCCGGATCCTTGGTCAGCCCGTAGCACTCGGCGAGCGCGTAGGTGGTGATGCCGTGGCCGTAGCACGAGCTGCGGCCGAAGGCGCCGGTGTCCTCGTCCTGCAGCGCCAGCAGGTGGTCGAGGGCGCGCTTCACCACCGCGCTGTGCTCGCTGCCGGAGGTCGGCGTGTGCCCGGCGCCGAGGAACGCCAACACGCACAGCGCCGTCTTGCCGACGTAGACGAAGCCGTACTTGGCGTCGAAGTCGCGGTTGTCGCCCCAGGAGCCGTTGCGGTTCTGGATGCGGGCGAGGTAGCGAAGGCCGTCGCGCACCGCGCGCTCGGTGTCCGCCGTCCCACCGAACCGCTCCAGCGCCGCAGCCTTCTCCGGCCCGAAGCGGTTGCTGTAGGCGTTCGCCTTCACGCTCGGCGCCGCGGTGACCGCCGGGCCGACCACCGGCGCCGCGGCGCGCGCGAGGTGCGTCGCCGGCGGCGTCACGTTCGCCTGCCAGCGCTCCGGACGGCCGACGCCAGCGCGCGCGGCAGACCTCGCGGGAGGCGCGAGCACCGCGACCTGCGGACCGGCGGGCAGGTCCGGCGCGCCCAGGGTGCGAGCAGCGCTGCGTGCTGGCGCAGGGGTCGGCTCGGCGTGCACCGCATCGCCCGATGTCTCGGAGCCTCCGCCGTCGCGCAGCGCCATCGTCACCGGCGCGCTACCCGCGACGGGGGGCGCCGGCGCCGCCCGACGTGCAGCAGCGCCCGCCGCGACGGCGCTGCTCGCGCCAGGCAGCGCCGAGCCCGGCGCCAGCAGCGGCTCGCGCGGGCTCGGGGCCGGTTCGCCGCGAGCGCCGCGTGCCGCGACGACGGCCGCGGCGACAGGTGTGGCTGGCTCGACGGTCGAGCGCGCGCGCGGCGGCATCGCCATGGCGACGGCCGGCGGCGCGACCGCCGCGGCAGCCGGTCCGGTTGGGCCCACGGCGTCCCCGAGCGACAGCGCCAGCACCACCAGCGCGCGCGCGCCGAGGCATACCCGCGCGACAGCTCGTTCCGCGGCGGCGACGCCGATCGGCGACCCGGCGGCACGCAGCGCGCTGGCGCCAGGCGACGCGACCGCCGGCAGCGCGCCACCGGCATCAGCGGCGCCTGCGGCCCGCGGAGGACCCGCATCGCCGCGGCGTCGACAACCAGTTCGGCCGGCGTCGACAGCGACGCCGCGGCGCGCGCCGCGGTCGGCGCTGGTGCCGCCGCCGCGACCGGCGCCGTAGCAGCAGTGTCGCGCATCGCCACGGCGCGAGCCGCCGAATCCGCGTCGTGTTGCGCCACCGGCACCGCCGGGCGCACGCACGGCGGGCGGCGCG
Source organism: Planctomycetota bacterium (assembly GCA_020638735.1). GTDB lineage: Bacteria > Planctomycetota > UBA1135 > UBA1135 > UBA2386. The sequence continues at coordinate 585,288 of JACKHZ010000011.1, forward strand.
TCAGGCGCGGCGACGGCGCCCAGCGCGACAGCCGACCCACCAGTAGCACGCGACCTGCAGCGTCTCGGCCAGCGCGCGCCGCCGGCCACCGACGCGCGGCCGCCGCCGCTGCAGCCTGCACCGCGTGCGCGTCGGCGGCGCGGGCGCCGACGGCCGGCAGCGCCGTCGCCGCGAGGGTCGAGACCGCGTCCGGCGCGTCGCGCTTCGGCGATTCGGCGGCCGCGTCCTCCAACGCCGCGGGAGCCGGTGCTCCCTGCTCGGCCGCGGGCTCGACCGCGAAGCGGCCGTTCTCGACCTGGAGGCTGTCGTGCGCCCGGGCCGACCGCTCGACGCCGGTGCCCGGCGCGGCGACCTGTTCGTGGCGCTCCTGCGGCGTGAACGACGCCCGCGCCGCGACGTCGCCGCCGGTCGCAGCGCCGCTCGCGGCGGCGCGATCCGTCGCGGCGACCACCTGCACCTGCATGCCGGAGCCGTCGTCGACGTCTCCGGGCAGCAGCGCACCGGCGATCTCCACGCCCATCAGCCACAGGAACAACAGCACGTGCAGCAGCAGCGACAACAGCAGGCACTGCGCGAGCAGGTCCAGCGCCTGCCAGCGCTGCCCGAGGTACAGCAGCAGCAGCAGCAGGCCCGCGCACAGCGCCAGCGACAGCAGCAACCACTCGAGCCAGCGCTGTCCCGGCCACCACGGCAGCACCTCGTGCGCCTCGGCGACGTAGTACAGCGCCGGGCCATCGCTGCCCACCTGCAGCAGGCCCAGCTCGCGCCCGTCGGGCGTGGGCAACGGGCTGCGCAGGTCCCCGCCGGTCCATTCGCGCGACACGACCGCCGCCGCGTCGAAGTGATCGCCGAGCCGCGTGGCGCGACAGACCTCCAGTCGACGGCCTTCGCGGCGCACGAACCACAGACCGACGCCGTCGGCGGCGAAGGCCGGATCGCGGTCGATCGTGTCGCTGCGGCGGTCGATCGGCGGGAACACCCGCTGCGGGTCGAGCGCGTCGCCGATGCGCCAGTGCCACAGCACGCCGTCGTCGCCGCCGTTCGCGCGGCGATCGATGCGCACGAACACGACCCGGTCACCCGCGGCGTCCGGCGCCGGGTCGGTCTCGTCGAGGGCGGTGTTGCACGGCAGCATCGGCTGCACGACGCCGAAGCCGCGCGGTGTCCAGGTGCTGACGAACAGGTCGTAGCCGCCGACCGTGCCTTCGCGATCCGACGCGAACCACACCTGACCGTCGGCGCCGACCGCGGGCGCGACCTCGTTGTCGCCGCTGTTGAGGCCGTAGGCAGGCTCGGGCGGTACGTCCGGACGCGCCGGGTGCCAGGTCACGAGGTCGCTGGTGCCGTCGTCGGTCAGCACCGCGTACAGCAACCTCCCGTCCGGCAGCCGCGCGACGCGGCCGGTGATGCGGCCCGGCACCTCGAAGCGCGGCTCCGGCGCCGCCCAGCGCAGCATGCCGGCGTCGACCAGCGCATCGGCGCCGACCTGGCCCGCGCCGTCGCTGTAGTACAGCGGTCGCCCGAGCTTCAGGCCGAGCCACATGGCGACGCTGACCGCGAGCACGGTCCACGCCGTCCACATCAGCAAGCCGCGGCTTCTCGGGCTGAGGGCCAAGGAGGCTCAGTCTCCCTTCTGCGGCAGCGCCGCGAAGTCGACCTTCTTGATCTTCGCCAGCCGGCAGGCGTCCAGCACCTGCAGGCCTGTGCCGAAGCGCGCGGCGTCGTCGCCGCGCACCATCACCGCCTGATCCGGCTTGCGCTGCGCGGCCGCCAGCAGCTTCTGCCGCAGCGCCTCGAACGTCACCTCGCGCCCGCCCACCGTCATGCGGCCGTCGGCGAACACGTTGACGATCAGCTCGTCGCCCGGCGCGCTGCTCGTGCCCGAGCGCGCCTCGGGCAGGCGCAGGTCCAGCTCGACCTCCTCGCGGGCGAACGTCGTCGCCGCGAGGAAGAAGATCAGCAGCAGGAACACGACGTCGACCAGCGGCATCAGGTTGATGCCGAGCGCCTCGTCGGCCTCGTCCTCAAGCCGCATGGTGCTCCTTCGGGTCGGCGGCCGGCTCGTCGTGTTCGCGCGGCAGCCTGGCGCTCGGCGGCAGCGCCGCCAACGCCACCACCGTCGGCTGCACGGCCTGCGCGATCGCGGCCGCCAGCCGCCGCGCACGGGCCTGCAGGTGCGCTGCGACGAGCGTCGCCGGGATCGCCACGAACAGGCCGAAGATCGTCGTGTAGAGCGCGACCTTGATGCCGGCGGCCAGCGCCTCGCTCGACTCCGACTTGCCGAGGCCCGTCTGCTCGACCGCGGCGAAGGCGTCGGCGATGCCGAGCACGGTGCCGAGCAGGCCGAGCAGCGGCGCGATGGTCGCGACGAGCACGATGCCCTTGCTGTTGCCACGCAACAGCCGCGCCTCCTCGTGCAGCCGGTCCTCCATCGCCTTCTCGACGTCGGCGAGCAGGCAGCCGCGACGCCGCAGGCCGGCGGCGAGCACGCGCGCCGCCGGCGCCGACGCGGCCAGGATGCCGGCCTCGATGACGTCGGCGCGTCCTTCGACGACCTGCTGCGCGGCGTCGAGCACGACCCGCGGCACGACGCGGGCCCGGCGCAGGCTGAGGTAGCGTTCGAGCGCCAGGCCGACGACGACCACCGAACACAACAGGATCGGCCACATCAACAGCCCGCCGGCGTCGAAGAACTCGCCGATCGTCGCGATGACGTTCGGCGCTTGCTGCGGGGACGGGAAGGGGAGCATCGACGACATGGATCAGCGGTTGTTGAGGTGTTCGGCGGCGGCCTTCGCTTCGGCGCTGCCCTGGTGTCGTTCGACCAGCTCGGTGAACAGCACCCGTGCCTTGTCCGGCTGCCGCAGCTGCAGGTACAGCTCGCCGGCCTGCAACAGGCCCTGGCGCGCCCAGGTCGGCTCGGCGTAGAGGATCGGCAGCTTGACGAACGCGTCGACGGCGCCGTTGAGGTCGCCGCGCTGCCGGCGGCTCTCGCCGAGTCGCAGCTGGGCCTCGGCGGCGAGCGCGCCGTCGCTGAGCTCGGTGACCGTGACGAAGCAGCGCTCGGCGGCCTCGTGTTCACGCCGCGCCAGGCGCGCGCGACCGAGCCACAAGTTGGCGCGGGCGCGGTCGGCGCGCGCGGCGGGTTCCTCGTGCCCCTCCGCATCGCCGATCACCGGCTGGCGGAGGAACTGCTCGAGCGGCGCGACCGCCACCTCCGGCTGGCCCGCGATCAGCGCGCACTCGCCTAGCAGCAGCCGCGCGCGCATCGCGCGTCCGTGCTGCGGCGCACCCTTCAGCAGCTGCTGGCAGCGCGCCACCGCGCCCTCTGCGTCTTCGAGCTGGCGGCAGCACTCCGCGCCGAAGAACCACGCCTCGCCGCGCAACTCGTCGCCCGTCAGCTGCGCGGTGGCGTCGAAGTGCTGCCGCGCGCGCTGCAGCAGCTCGCGGCGGGCGCCCGCGTCCGCCGCCGCGTCGGCCGCTTCGAGTTCGCCGAAGCCGAGCCGGTAGAGCGCCTGCTGCTGCAGGCTGCCCTTCACCGCGGCCAGCGCTGCGGTCGCCGCCGCGAGGTCGGGCGGCGTCTTCGCGAGCGCCGACGTGCCGAGGAACAACCGCGCTTCGCCGCCCAGTTCGACGTCCTCGGTGGCCTGCGCGACCTCGGCGAACGCGCGCAGCGCCGCGGCCTCGTCGCCGCCGCGCCTGCACGCCCAAGCCAGCTCGTAGGCGACGCGGTCGCGGTCCGGGTGCGCGCCGTCCCGCAGCAATCGCTCGAACTCGGCGCGCGCCCCCTTCTGATCGCCGCTGCGCGCCAGCGCGACGCCGAGCGCGTAGCGCAGCTGCGGCGCCTTCTCGTGCTCGCCGAACCGCTGCAGGAACGCGCGGCCGGCGGCGATCGCGTCGGCCCAGCGCGCGCCGCGGTGGGCCACCGCCGACGCCAGCTCCAGCAGCCCAGCGCGTTCCTCCTCGGCGGCCGGGTGCGCCTGCGCCGCGGCCAGCGCGCTGCGGCAGGCTTCGTCGTCGCCGAGCTCGAACGCGCACCACGCGCGTCCTGCCAGCGCACGCACCCCGGTGGCGTCCGGCAGCGCGACCAGCTGCGCGAACAGCTTGTCGGCGCCGGCGAAGTCCCCCTGCTGGTAGGCCAGCTCCGCCTGCTCGGCGACGTCGCGGCTGGCGGCCTCGGCGCCGTCGCGCCCCGTCGTGACGCGGGCCGCGCGCTGCAGTCGCTTCTGCGCTGCCGCCAGGTCGCCGCGCTGGCGCAGGACGCGGGCGGCGATGCGTTCGGTGCGGTCCAGGAATCGCCCCTCGGCGTGCCGCGCGAGGTAGCGGTCACAGGCCTGCAGCGCGTCGTCCTGGTCGCCGGCCTCGAACGCGGCCAGCGCCTGCATCGACAGCGCCTCCTCGCGGTCGCCGTCGTCCTGGTCCTTGGCGATCGCCGCGAACGACTGCGCCGCCGCGGCCTTGTCGCCGAGCAGGTAGCGGCACCACGCCAGCTTCCAGCGCGCCGCGCGCCGGTGCGCGGCCTGCTGCAGCAGCGGCTCGTAGCGCTTCGCGGCGTCGGCGTAGCGTTGCAGCGCGAACAGGTCCTCGGCGACCGCGAGCTGGGCCAGCACCGCCGAACGATGCGGCGGCGCGATCTCGAGCACCTGTTCGGCAGCGGCGATCGAGGCCTCGAATCGTCCCAGCCGATGCAGCGCGTGGCAGCGGCCGTAGGCGGCGTCGCCGCGCAGTTCCGCCGGCGCGTCGTCCGGCACCTGCGCGTAGGCGGCCAAGGCGTCCTCGAAGCGTTCGAGGTTGCTCAGCGCCTCACCGAGGGCGAACTGCAGCCGCGGCTTGTCGGCAGCCGCGACGCTGGTCAGCGCCTGCTGCAGCTGCGCGACCGCCGCTTGCCCCTCGCCGGTTGCCAGCGCACACAGCCCGGCCAGCTCGCGCGCCTTCTGCTGCAGCGGGTGCCCGTCCGCGAGCAGCGGCCGCAGCTCGGCGGCCGCGCCCTTGGCGTCGTCGAGCTGGTAGCGACACCGCGCGCGCTCCAGCCGCGCTTCGTCGGCGAACGGCGACTGCGGATGTCCGGCGAGCAGGCGGGCGAACGCCTCGAGCGCCGCCGGCTTGTCGCCGCGGCCAAGCGCGACCCAACCGAGCGCGTAGGCGGCGTCGTCGGCGAACTCGCCGCCGCCCTCGGCCGCGGCCGTCAACGCCTTCGCCGCGCCGCCCCAGTCCTCGCGCCGCAGCAGCGTGTCGCCGAGCAGGTAGCTGCACTCGTCCCGCGCCGCGTCGTCGCCTGCCGCCTCGCGGGCCGCGGCGAACGCCGTGGCGGCCTGCGCCAACCGCCCGCGTCGCAGCTCGGCGAAGCCGAGCTGGTAGAGCGCCGGGAACCCGAACGCCTGCGCCTCCCCCTTGGCCAGTCCGGCCGTCGCGGCGAACGCCGCCGCCGCAGCCTCGTCGTCCCCACGCTCGCGCTGCGCCTCGCCGAGCGCGTAGCGGGCCGCGGCCGCGAGATAGTGCTGCGGCGGCAGCTCCGCGCACAGCGTACCGAGCTGCTGCGCCGCGCCGTCGTGGTCCCCGCGTTCGTGCAGCAGGGTGCCGAGCCGGTACAGCGCCTCCGCCCGGAGCGGGAACTTCGCCCCGCCGCGCTGCACCGCCTGCTGCAGCGCTGCCTGCGCCGGCTCGGGGTGCTGCAACGCCAGCTCGCTCTGCGCCAACCGGTAGTTCGCCTCCGCCGCCAAGGCGTGACCGGCGTGGTCGGCGAGGAAGCTCCGGAGGTACTTCGCGGCCTCGTCGTGCAGGCCGCGCTGCTGCAGGCCGAGCGCGACCTGGAACGACTCGGGGCGGCGTTCGTCCTGGGCGACGCCGAGCGTCAGCAGGCAAGAGGCGACGAGAACGCGGGCGGCGAGGGCTGGCATGGGGGCGTGCGGTATCGCCACTGCCGTCGAACTATTCGACGCGGGCGGCGCGTCAACGTAGCCCGACCGCCGGCCCGCTGCATCGCCGCGCGAAGGTCACGGAATGTGGCCCGGACCACCAACACCGTCGCCGTCGCGCCGAGTCCGCGGGACGATGCGTGAACGTTCGCTGGAAGCCGGCATGATATGGGCGGTTCCGCCTCGGGAGGTCCGTGATCATGCGACGAACGTACGCCAGTCTCCTCGGTCTGTCCGCGCTGGTGGTCGCGTGCGTGCTGTCCGACCGCGCGGCCCCGCCGCGGCCTCGCGGCGATCGCGCCGCCGCGGCGCCGGCCTCGGCGTCCACCGATCCGCTTCCGACGCCGGAGGTGCCCGCCGCGAAGACCGACCGCGCACGGCTCGTCGAGTTCCGCGCCGCGTGGGTGGCGACGGTCGACAACATCGACTTCCCGAGCCGCCCCGGCCTGTCCGCGCGCACGCTCGCCGCCGAGCTCGACGAGATCGTCGATCGCGCCCGCGCGCTCGGCCTCAACGCGCTGCTGTTCCAGGTGCGCGCCGCCGCCGACGCGTTCTACGAGTCGCCGCTCGAGCCGTGGTCCGAGTGGCTGACCGGCGCGCAGGGCAAGGCCCCCGAGCGGAACTTCGACCCGCTCGAGTACATCGTCGCGCGCTGCCACCAGCAGGGCCTGCAGCTGCACGCGTGGTTCAACCCGTTCCGCTGCGCGCACCCGGCCGGCAAGTCCCCCGCCGCCGCCGACCACGTCTCACGGCGCGCGCCGCAGCTGTGCGTGCGCTACGGCAAGTTCGGTTGGATGGACCCCGGCCACCCGACCGCGCGCAAGTGGACGCTGGCGGTGATCCAGGACGTCGTGCGCCGCTACGACATCGACGGCGTGCACATCGACGACTACTTCTACCCGTACCCGGAGAAGCAGCAGCCGTTCCCGGACGACGCCAGCTGGAAGACGTACCGCGACGATGGCGGGCGCCTCGCTCGCGACGACTGGCGCCGCGCCAACATCGACGGCTTCGTGCGCGACATGTACACGATGGTGCACGCCGAGAAGCCGTGGCTGATGGTCGGCATCAGCCCGTTCGGCATCGCCCGCCCCGGCGTGCCGGCCGGCATCGAAGCCGGCCTCGACCAGTACTCGCAGCTCTACGCCGACGTGCCGAAGTGGCTGCGCGAGGGCTGGTGCGACTACCTTTCGCCGCAGCTGTACTGGCCCATCGACAAGAAGCCGCAGGCGTTCGACGTGCTGCTGCAGTACTGGCACTCGATCAACCCGCGCGGTCGCGCGATCTGGCCAGGCCTCTACACCAGCGGCATCGCCAGCGACGACAAGAAGTACCGCCCGCTGGAGCTGCGTGACCAGGTGCTGCTGGCCCGACAGCGCGGCGACGACCTGCCGGGGCACGTGCACTTCAGCTTCAAGGCGCTGCGCAAGGACGGCCCGAACATCGGCGGTGCCGTGCGCGAGGTCTACGCCGAACGCGCCGAAGTGCCCGAGTTGCCTTGGCTCGCGCGGCGCTGAACAGGGCCCCTCGGCGCGGCGCGAACCCGGTCGCCGATCGGCGCCCGGCCCGCTCCCGCCCGGGTGCTCGCGCGGGCGTCAGACGAAGCCGGCGATGCCGATGTCGTCGCCGTACGGCTGGTAGCTGACCTCGCGCAGCTGCCACGCCTCGGCCATGAACGGGCGCCCCTCGCCGGCGACCGGCGTCGGCGCGTCCTTGCCGCCGATGATCTTCGGCGCGACGAAGGCCAGCACCTGGTCGACGCAGTTCCAGGCGAACATCTGCGCGACGAGCCCGCCGCCGCCTTCGACCAGCACGCGCCGCAGCCCGCGCCGGCGCAGCTCGCGGAACGCGCGGCCGAGGTGCAGCCGGCGCGGCCCTTCGGCCGTCGGGATGTGCAGCACCTGCACGCCGAGGTCCTGCAGGTGGCCGCTGCGCCGCGGGTCCACGTCCTCGCTGGCCAGCAGCCAGGTGGGCGCCGTGCGGGCCGTGCGCACGAGGTTGCTGTCGTCGTCGATCTCGCCGAGCGGGTCGACCACGATGCGGATCGGTTGTTTGCCCTCGACGTGGCGCACGGTCAGTTCGGGGTCGTCGATCTGCGCCGTGCGGAACCCGACCATCACCGCGCAGCAGCGCGCACGCAGCTCGTGCGTGCGGCGCCGCGCCTCGGGCCCCGAGATCCAACGCGCCTCGCCGGTCGGCGCCGCCGTCTTGCCGTCGAGGGTCATCGCCCACTTGCACAGCGTCCACGGCCGCTGCAGCTTGAGCGCCTTGCGGAACGGCACGTTGATCGCGTCGCACTGCGAAGCGAGCACGCCGTCCACCACCTCGATGCCGGCCTGCTCGAGCACCTCGATGCCGCGGCGGCGGTGCCGCGGGTCGGGATCGAGCGTACCGATCACCACCGTCTTGATGCCCGCGGCGACCAGCGCCTGCGCGCACGGCGGCGTCTTCTTGCCGTCCTGGCCCTTGGCCGTCGAGCACGGCTCGAGCGTGACGATCGCAGTGTCGGGCTTCGCACCCGCTGCGCGCGCCGCGTCGAGCGCCATCGCCTCGGCGTGGCGGCCGCCGAAGAACTCGTGCCAGCCCTCGGCGACGACCTCGCCGTCGCGCAACAGCACGCAGCCGACCCGCGGATTGGGCTCCACCTCGTAGCGGCCGCGCTCGGCGAGCTCGAGCGCGCGCCGCATCAAGTCGTCGTCGACGCTCACTGCTCGCCCACCTCGACTGGTCCAGCGCACCGTGCTCCGGCGGCGTCGTGCGCCTGCAGCTCGCCGATGCACGAGTGCGCCAGCGCGGAGGTCACCCGCACCGGCACATGCTGCCCCAGCAGCTCGAGGTCGTCGCTGGCGAAGTGCACCAGCCGGTGGTGCACGGTGCGGCCCGACAGCCGACCCGCGACCTTGCTGGCGCCCTCGACGAGCACCTCGACCGTCTGGCCGACGTGCGCGACGTTGCGCCGCAGGGTCAGCTCTTCCTGCGCCGCGAGCAGCACCTGGTTGCGCCGTTCCTTCTCGGCCTCGGGCACATCGTCCGGCAGCTCGGCGGCGACCGTGCCGGGCCGCGGCGAGTACTTGAACACGTAGCTCTGCGCGAAGTCGACGCGCCGCAGCAGCGCCACCGACTCCTCGAAGTCGGCCTCGGTCTCGCCCGGGTAGCCGACGATGAAGTCGCTGTGCAGCTCGAAGTCCGGCGCGGCGGCGAGCAGCTGCTCGACGCGTGCCAGATACCGCTCGACGGTGTAGCCGCGGCGCATCGTCTTGAGCACGCGGTTGCTGCCCGACTGCACCGGCAGGTGCAGGTAGCGCGCCACCTTCGGCAGCTCGGCGAGCGCCGTGATCAGGTCGGGCCCCAGGAAGTTGGGGTGCGAGGTGATGAACGCCAGCCGCCGCAGCGCCGGGATCTCGTGCAGCGCGCGCAGCAGCAGCGCCAACGTCGGCTTGCCGGGCAGGTCGCGGCCGTAGGCGTTCACGGTCTGACCGAGCAGGGTGATCTCGGTGACCCCGTCGTCGCACAGGCGCTGCGCTTCCTCGACGATGTCGGCGACCGGCCGCGAGATCTCCTCGCCGCGCGTCGTCGGCACGATGCAGTAGGTGCACGGCATGTTGCAGCCGCGCATGATCGACACGAACGCCTGCGAGCGGTGCGGTCGCACCCGCACGTCGCGCACGATGGTGTCGCCGCTGACGCCGTGGTCGACCTGCACCACGCCCGCGCCCTGCACCTCGTGTTTGGTGCGCGCCGGTTCGCGCTCGGCCGCGAGCTCGCCGTTCTTGCGCCGCGCCTGCTCGACCGTGCGGTCGATGTCGCCGAACGCCGACGGCCCGACCACGAGGTCGACGTGCGGCATGCGCGCCAGCAGGTACCGCTTGTGCTCCTGGGCCATGCAGCCGAGCACGCCGACCACCAGGCCCGGGTCGGTGCGTTTGCGAATGCGCAACTTGCCCAGCTTGGACCAGACCCGGTCCTCGGCATGCTGGCGCACGGAACAGGTGTTGAGCAGCACCACGTCGGCGTCGGCCTCGGCCGGGGCCGCGACGTAGCCGAGCTGCCGCAACTTGCTCTCCACCAGCTCGCTGTCGAGCTTGTTCATCTGGCAGCCGTAGCTGGTGAGGTGGTACTTCGGCGCGGTCATCAAGGGCCGGGGATTCTACGGACTCGGCGCCGCAACCCAAGCAGTTGCCGCTGCAGCGCGCGACCAACGGCTATCGTCCGTGCGACTCGCGCGCGGCCCGGCCGCAGCACGTAACAACGTCATGCCCCACACCGCTCACCCGTCATGCGTTCCTGTCCGCGACCGCCGCCGGCTCCGCCGCCGCGCTGGCCACCGCCGCCGCGCCGCGCCTCGGCCGGGCGCCGCTGTCGCCGCGCAAGAAGCGCATCCTGATGCTCGGCGGCACCGGCTGGTTGGGGCCGGCGGTCGTGCGCGCCGGCCTCGCGCGCGGCCACGAGTTCACCCTGTTCAACCGCGGCAAGACCCACGCCGACCTGTTCCCGGACGTCGAGAAGCTCAAGGGGCAGCGCCGCCGCCCGCGCCCCGACAGCAAGGACCCGGAGCAGGACCTGACGGCGCTCGAAGGCCGCAAGTGGGACGCCGTGGTCGACACCAGCGCCTACTTCACCGGCGAAGTGGAGGACGCCTGCGCGGCGCTGCGCGGCAACGTCGGGCAATACGTGTTCATCAGCTCGCTGTCGGTCTATCCGTCGCTCGAACTCGACGCGACGCCGATCACCGAGGACAGCCCGCGCGCCGAGTGCGCCGACAAGTACACCACCTCGCTCGGGGAGCGCTTCGAGAACTACGGGGCGCTGAAGCGCTACGGCGAGGACGCGGCGATGGCGGCGTTCCCCGGGGCGGCGACCATCCTGCGCCCCGGCTACATCGTCGGCCCCGGCGACGGCAGCGACCGCTTCACCTACTGGCCGGCGCGTCTCCTCCGCGGCGGCGAATGCCTGGCCCCCGGCGCCCCGGACAACGGCCTGCAGTTCGTCGACGTGCGCGACCTCGGCGAGTGGGTCGTGCACCTGATCGAGACCGGCACCGCGGGCCCGTTCAACGCGGTCGGCTTCGACGGCAGCATCTCGGTCGCCGAGTTCCTGCACACCGGCAAGGGCACCCTCAACCACCGCTGCGACTTCACCTGGGTCGACGACGATTTCCTCGAGGCGGAAGGGGTGACGCCGTGGGAGGAGATGGGCTGCTGGACCCCGAAGGCGAAGAACGGACATGCGCACAACGACCGGGCCCTGGCGGCCGGCGCGCGCTTCCGGCCGATCGCCGAGACCATCCGCGACACCGCGCTGTGGGTGCAGCAGGAGCGCGGCGACCGGCCGTGGCGGGCGGGCATGACGGCGGAGCGCGAGGTGGCCCTGCTCAACAAGTGGAAGGCGCGATAGATTCTCGGCAGCTTCGCCCTGTGCCCACTTGTTCTTGCGAATGATTCGCAATTAGGCTCCGCACCATGCAATCGACCAGAGTTCTCCTTTCCGCACTCACCCTCACCGCCGCCGCGGCCGCCCAGTGGGCTCCGCTGATCCCGACGCTCCCGCAGCCGCGCAGCTTCGACCTGCTGGTCGGCGATCAGAACGCCGACAGCGTGTTCCGCATGATCGACTGGAACCAGGACGGCGACTACAACGACGCCGGCGAGGTGCAGCTGTTCTACGACGGCGCCAACGGCTCGATCGCGCTCGGCACGCCGTCCGGCATCGCGATGCTGGCCAACGGCACCGCGCTGGTCTGCGACGTCACCACCGACGTGGTCATCGCCCTGCGCGACCAGAACGGCGACGGCGACGCCATGGACCCGGGCGAGCACTGGGTCTACTTCGACAACAACAACGCCAGCGGCGTCGGCATGTACTCGATGCAGGGCATCTGCGTCGACTACCTCGACCGCTGCTTCATCGCCAACGGCGACAACGGGCAGGGCGGCAGCGACGGCATCTTCGTGCTCGAAGACCTCGACCACGACGGCGACGTGCTCGACCCCGGCGAGGTGCGCAGCTACCTCGACATCGTGACCACCAGCACCGGTCACAGCAACCCGTTCGACGTCATGGTCGGGCCGGACAACAACCTCTACTACACGGACAACGGCATCAACGGCCCGATCACCAAGGGCGTATACCGCCTGGTCGACCTGAACCAGGACGGCGACTGCAACGACCTCGGCGAGAACAACCTGTTCTGGGCGCCGGCACCAGCCACGCCGTCGCCGTTCCTCGGCGACGTCGTCGTCGACCAGCTCGGCAGGTTCTACGTCGCCAATTACGGCAACAACGAGCTGTGGCAGCTCGAGGACAACAACTTCGACGGCGTGGTCGACAGCAGCAGCGTCTACTACTCGACCTCCGGGTCGATCTGGTGGGACGTCAGCGTGCGCGACGACGGCGCCCTGATGCTGTGCGAGTACTCGACGCCCGGCTTCGTGACCGTGCTCGACGGCAGCAGCGGCACCGTCGTGGCGACGGCCCGCGCGCGGGACACGGCGCGTCGCTGCTCAGCAACGGCAAGGTGCTGGTCACCGGCGGCCTTGCCGCGTTCGACCTGACGAATCCGCTGGCGACGCTGACCGGCATCCTCGGCTCCACCGAGCTGTTCGACCCGACGACCGGCGCGTTCACCGCCGGCCCGACGCTGCTCGAGCCGCGCGCGTTCCACAGCTCCACGACCACCAGCGACGGCCAGGTGCTGATCGCCGGCGGCCTGACGCTGCTGCCGATCGTCAACCTGCCCAACGTCTCGTCGACCGCCTACAAGTACAACCCGGCGAGCGGCAGCTTCAGCCTGCCGGCCTTCTTCACCGGCGCGCGGTTCCTGCACAGCGCCTGCGCGCTCAGCGACGGCAAGGTGCTGCTGGCCGGCGGCCTGAGCCTCGACCTGACGGCCTTCCTGACCTCGGGCAACATCGCCGACATCATCATCGGCAACCGCCAGGACTGCGTGCTCTACTCGACCGGCCTGTTCGGGCTCGGCACCTTCACGACCGTCAACGGCATGCAGGTCGGCCGCGCCGCGGCGGGCATGGCGGCGCTGCCGAACGGCGGCGCGCTGATCGCCGGCGGCCTGCAGATCACGATCGACGCGACCACGCAGACGTTCGCCTTCGGCACGACCGAGACCGCCGACGTGTTCACGCAGGGCCCCAACACGATCGCGCCGACCGGCGCGATGGCGGAGCCGCGGGCGTTCCCGGTCATGCTGCCGCTCAGCGACGGCACCATCCTGACGGTCGGCGGCGGGCCGGCGACTGCCGAGCTCTACCAGCGCTGATCGCGGGCGCGGCGGCCGTGCGCGGCCGCCGGCGTCCCTCCGCGGGGTTGCCTCCTGCTACGCTGTGGCCCACAAGCCGCGCGAGCCGAGAACCGTCGTGGACATCCCCTTGCCGAAACACCCCGTGCCGATGTTCCCGCTGCCGGGGGTGTTCCTGTTTCCGCACCAGGTGCTGCCGCTGCACATCTTCGAGCCCCGCTACCGGAGCATGGTCGCCGACCTGCTCGACGGCCCAGGACGGTTCGTCATGGCGACGACGTCGCTCGGCGAGAACGAGACCCCAGGGCACACGCCGCAGGTGGTGCCGGTCGCTGCCTACGCCGAGATCCTGCGGCACGAGAAGCTGCCCGACGGGCGCTACCAGCTCTGGGTGCTCGGGCTCGGGCGCGTGCACGTGCACGAGGTGCCGAGCGAGCACCCCTACCGCATGGTCGAGTGCCTGCCGTTCCTCGAGGTCGACGTGCCGCAGCAGGACGTGGCGCCGCTGTCCCGCCAGCTGCGCGACGCGACGGTGCAGCGACTGTCGGCGCCGCTGCCGCTGCCCGATACGACCCCGCCCGGGCTGCTCGCCGACCTGCTGCTGCAGGCGGTGCAGCCGTCGCGCACGCTGATCGAACGGGCCTGGGCAGAACCCGACGTCGCCGCCCGGGCCGAGCTGGCGCTGCGCGCCGCGCGCACCACCCCGCCGCGCAAGCCCGCGCCGCGCGACGAAGGCGAAGGCGATGGCGGCGGCGCCGCCTCGCCGGACGACGCCTGAGCCGTGGCTCCCGTCGGGCCGCGCAGTAAGCTGCGCGCATGTTGCCCCAACGCCCCGCCGCCGGCGCCGCCCCGTTCCGCATCTACCTGGTCGGTGCGCACGCGACCGGCAAGACGACGTTGGCGCGCTGGATCCGGGACCGCTACCAGGTGCCGATGATCGCCGAGGTCGCGCGCGGCGTGCTGGCGGAGATGGAGGAGCAGCTGGAGTCGCTGCGCACCGACATCGACCTCGTCGACCGCTACCAGCGCGAGGTGTTCCAGCGCCAGATCGACGCCGAGCACGCCGTCGACGGCGCCTTCGTCAGCGATCGTGCCTTCTGCAACCTCGCCTACGCCGCGCACCACTCGAGCATCCTCGGGCGCATCTTCCGCGACCCGCAGCTGCCCGAGTACATGCGCTGGGTCCGCCAGGGAATCGTCTTCTTCCTGCGGCCGCACAAGGAGCTGGTGCGCGCCGACGGCGTGCGCGCCGGGCTGGAGTGGGAGGAGGTCGTGCGCATCGACGGCATGGTCAAGCTGCTGCTCGAGCAGTTCGACGTGCCCTACGTCCCGGTCGCGTCGCTGTCGATGCAGGAGCGCGTGCGCCTCGTGCAACGCGTTCTCGAGCTCGCCGGGCTGCCGATCTCGCCGCGCGGGAAACCCGCGGCGACCGAGCCGACCGCGCCCGATGCCCCCAACCACGATCCCCGCCCGTCGCCGGGCCTGCGCTGAGCCCGAGAGAATGGCGCGGCCCCGTCTCGCCGCCTACGCTGTGTCGCGATGCCCCCTCCAACTCACCGGCACCTCGCCAGGGAACTGACCGAACTGCTGCAGTCGCGCACCGCGCTGCGCCCGCGGGTCGCGATGCTGCTCGGTTCCGGTCACGCTTCGATCGCCAACCAGCTCAAGGACAAGGTCGTGCTGCACGGGGACGAGATCCCCGGGGAACCGCTGCCGTCGCCGATCCTCGTCGGCATCCTCGAGGGCGTCGCGGTCGCCGTCGCCGACGCGCCGCTGGCCTCCTACGAAGGCCTCTCCGGCGCGGACCTGGCCCACCCGGTGCGCGTGCTCAAGGCGCTCGGCGCCGACCTGCTGGTGCTGACCGCCGGCGCCGCCAGCCTGTGCCAGCAGATCGAGCCGGGCGCGATCGCCGTCGTCGAGGACCACCTCAACCTGAGCGGCATCCATCCGTTGATCGGCCCCAACGACGACAACCTCGGCCCGCGCTTCCCCGACATGAGCGAGCCCTACGCGAGCCGCTGGCTCGAGGTCGCGCGCGAGGTCGCGGTGCGCGCCGGCGTCCCGTGCCAGCCGGGGGTGTTCGCCTCGGTGCCCGGCCCGAGCATGCCGACCCGCGCCGAGTATCGCTTCCTGCGGAACGCCGGCGCCGACCTGGTCGGCATGTCGCTGGTGCCCGAAGCGATCGCCGCGGTGCACGCCGGCTTCGAGGTGCTGGCGCTGGTCGGCGTCACGCAACAAGTGCTCGCCGGGCAGCCGAGCAGGGTCTCCATCGAGGCGATGATCGACGCCGCCGACCTCGCCGCGCCGCGCATGGCGAGCATGCTGGTCGGCATCGTCAACGCCGTGTTGCGCGGGAAGTGACGATGGCGACCCCTTGCGCCCAGCGACCGCGCCTCGCAGTGCTCGCCAGCGGCACCGGGCGCACCCTGCAGAACCTGCTGGATCGCATCGCCGACGGCCGCATGCGGGGTTGCATCGCCGGCGTCTCCAGCGACCGCGCCGACGCGTTCGCCCTGCAGCGCGCGCTCGAGTTCGGCGTCGAGGCCCGCATGCTGAAGGACCCGAGCGCGATCTGGTCGTGGATCGAAGAGCTCGACGTGGACCTCGTGCTGCTCGCCGGCTACCTGCGGCTGCTGCCGGTGATCCCCGAATACGAGGGGCGCGTGCTCAACATCCACCCGTCGCTGTTGCCCGAGTTCGGCGGCAAGGGCATGTACGGAGAGCACGTTCACGCGGCGGTGCTCGCCGCCGGCCGCGCCGAGTCGGGCTGCACCGTGCACCTGTGCAACAACGTCTACGACGACGGCCGCATCCTGGTGCAGGCGCGCGTCCCGGTGCTGCCGGAAGACACCGCGCCCAGCCTCGCCGCCCGGGTGTTCGCCGCCGAGGCGGAGGCCTACCCGGCAGCGATCGCGATCCGCTGGCACGAGCTGCAGGCCGGGCGCGAGCAGCCGGCCTGACGGCAGCCGGCCTGACGGCGGCGGGCCCCGTCGCAGCAGACGGCGCGCACCGGTGCAGGCACGAGGCGCCGACTCAGCCTACCGTCACGCCGCCGTTGACCGCGATGTCCTGCCCGGTGACGAACGCCGCCGCGTCGCTGCACAAGAACGCGACCACGCCGCCGATCTCGCCCGGAACACCCCAGCGGCGCATCGGGATCTGCGCCTTGTAGGCGTCCTTCGCGGCCTGCGGGTCCTGGTCGTGTCGTTCGACCGGGATCCAGCCCGGCGACACCATGTTGACGGTGATCTGCCACGGCGCCAGCTCGGTCGCCATGCTGCGCGTCCAGCCCGCCTGCGCGCCCTTGGCGGCCACATACGGCGAGAAGTTGGGCACGCCCCGACGGAACACCTCGCTGCCGATGTTGACGATGCGGCCGTGGCGGCGCTGCTTCATGCCAGGCAACACTGCGCGCGTCAGCAGGAACGGCGACTTGACGAAGAAGTCGAGCATGCGCTGGTGGAAAGCCCAGTCGTAGGCCTCGATCGGCCGCTGCGGCTGCGCTGGCGTCGCGTTGGCGACGACGATGTCGATCGGCCCGAGCTTCTTCTCGGCGGTCTCGACCAGTCGCGCCACCGCCCTCTCGTTGGTCACGTCGGCGCGCAGCAGCGCGCCTTCGTAGCCGCGCGCCTCGAACTCGGCGAACGTCGCGGCGGCGGCGTCCTTGTCGTTGGCGAAGTTCAAGGCCACCCTGGCGCCGGCCGCGCCGAGCGCGAACGCCATCGCCTTGCCGAGCCCCTTGCTGCTGCCGGTGACCAGCGCCACCCGCCCCACCAACATCATCGGGCGCGGTTCGTGGTCGAGCGGCTTCTGCTGCTGCCGGGCGGCGATGCGGGACGGGCGCGCGGTCTTCTTCGTGGCCATGCAGGCGGAGACGCTAGCCGGTTGCCCGCTTCGCCGCGAGCACCTACAACCGTGCGGCGATGGCTCGCACGAGCAGGAACCACCTCGCAGCGCGCGCCTTGCTGGCCGCGACGGCGACGTTCGCGGTGCCGGCGCTCGGGCAGGACGGCGACCACCTGCCGCCCGACCTCACCGGCGAAGAGATGAGCCAGCGCCGCCAGCACTGGGCGTGGCAGCCGCTGCTCGATGCGCCGCCGCCGGACGGCGTCGACACGCATCCGGTCGACGCGTTCCTGCGCGCGAGGCTGCACCAGGTCGGCGCCGCGCTGTCACCGGCGGCGCCCCCAGACGTGCAGCTGCGGCGCCTGTGGTTCGATCTGGTCGGGCTGCCGCCGCCCCCCGACGCCACGCAGCGGTTCTGCGCCGAGCCGAGCGACGAGGCGTGGCGCGCCGAGGTCGATCGGCTGCTGGCGAGCCCCCACTACGGCGAACGCCAGGCCCGGCACTGGCTCGACCTCGTGCGGTACTCCGAGACGCTGGGCCACGAGTTCGACTACGAGCTGCCGAACGCGTGGCGCTACCGCGACTACGTGGTGCGCGCGCTGAACGACGACGTGCCGTTCGACCAGTTCGTGCGCGAACACCTCGCCGGCGACCTGCTGCCCGCGCCGCGGCGCGACGCCGCCGGCAACGACGAGAGCGTCATCGCCACCGGCGCCTTCTGGTTCGTCGAGCAGGCGCACTCGCCGCTCGACGTGCTACAGCACGAAGCCGACCGCCTCGACAACCAGCTCGACACGATCGGCAAGGCGGTGCTGGGCGTCACGCTCGGCTGCGCGCGCTGCCACGACCACAAGTTCGACGCGATCCCGGCGCGCGACTACTACGGCCTGCTCGGGTTCCTGCAGGGCTCGCGCTACGTGCAGGCGCCGCTGCGGCCGTGGCCCGCGGACAGCGCGACGTTCCGCGCCGCGCTGCAGGCGCAGCGCGCGCTCGCGGCGGCGGCGGGGCTCGCCGCGCCCGCCGACGATGGCGCCGCCCCCGATGACGGCGTCACGCTGCGCGAACGGGACCGCGTCGTGGCGACCGCCGCGCGCCCCGACGACGGCTGGTTCGTGACCAACGACGGCTT
The DNA here is from genome assembly GCA_020638735.1 of Planctomycetota bacterium. Classification (GTDB taxonomy): domain Bacteria; phylum Planctomycetota; class UBA1135; order UBA1135; family UBA2386. The sequence goes on from JACKHZ010000011.1 coordinate 603,430, forward strand.
CGGCGACCGACCCTGGCGCGGGCCGCTGTGCCTCGACCAGGCGCCGGCCGCCCCGGACTCCGCAGCGCAGCTGCGCGCGCTGCCTGGCGCGTTCTGGTGCAGCGCCGTCGCCGGCGTCGCGCGCGAGGGCACGCTGCACAGCCGCTCGTTCGCCGTCGACGAGCGCTATCTGCACGTGCGCGCCGCCGGTCGTGAGAGCCGTATCAAGGTCATCGTCGACGGCTTCTACCTGCCGCGCGATCCGATCTACGGCGAACTGCACCGGGTCCTCGCCGACGGCGAACCGCGCTGGCTGACGTTCGACCTCGGCGCGTGGCGCGGCCACCGCGCGTTCGTCATGGCGATCGACCAGCGCGCGCCGGACCTCGGCGACCCGGGGCGCGACCGCAAGCGCTACGCCGACGACGGCTGGGTGGCCGTGCAGTCGATCGTGCTGTCTCCGCACGCAGCGCCGCCGCCCACCGCCGCGCCGCCGCCGGCGCTCGCGCTCGACCTCGCCGCCCCGACGATCGCGGCTGCGCTCGCCCATCTGCACGAACGACAGCGGGCATGGCCGGTGTCGCCCACCGTGCCCGCGCTCGCCGACGGCACCGGTCGCGACGGCTTCGTGCATGTACGCGGCAACCCGCACCGCGCCGGCGCGCCGGCGCCGCGCCGCTTCCTGTCGGCCATCGCCGGCGCGGCGACGCTGCGCGAGGCCGCCGGCGACGGTTGCGGCAGGTTGGCGCTGGCCGACGCGGTGCTCGACGACGACGATCCGCTGCCCGCGCGCGTCTGCGTCAATCGCATCTGGCACCACCTGTTCGGCCGCGGTCTGGTGCGCAGCGTCGACAACCTCGGCGCGCTCGGCGACCAGCCGACGCATCCGGAGCTGCTCGACTGGCTGGCGAGGCAGCTGCGCGAACACGGCTGGTCGCAGAAGCACGTGTTGCGCCTGATCGTGACGTCGGCGGCCTACCGCCAGGACAGCCGTCGTGGTCCAGCCGACGTCGACGTCGACCCGGAGAACGTGCTGCTCCACCGGCAGAACGTGCGCCCGCTCGAAGCCGAGGTGCTGCGCGACGCCCTGCTGGCGGTCGCCGGGCACCTCGACCCGACGATGGGCGGCCCGTCGATCGAGCAGCCGCGCGAGGCCATCGCCGAAGCGCGCGGCGCGCCGAAGCAGTACGGTCCCGCCGACGGCGGCGGTCGCCGCTCGATCTACCTCGCCGTGCGACGCAACTTCCCCCACCCGATGCTGCTGGCGTTCGACCAGCCGACGCCGTTCGCGTGCGTCGGCGCGCGCAACCGCTCGAACGTGCCGGCCCAGGCGCTGACCATGAGCAACGATGCGTTCGTGCGCGCCCGCGCCGAAGAGCTGGCGACGCTGGTGTGCGCCGCTGCGCCGGCTGCCCCGGCGCGCATCGATGCGCTCTACCGGCGCTGCTTCGCGAGGGCGCCGAGCGACGCCGAGCTGCAGCGCTGCCTCGGGTTCGTCGGCGAACACGACGACGCCGCGGCATTCGCCGACCTCGCCCACGCGCTGCTCGGCACGACCGGGTTCCGCTTCCTGCGATGACCACGCCCGGAGACGACCGGCGCGCGCCGACGCGACGCGAGCTGCTGCGCCACGCAGCCAACGGCTTCGCCATGCTGCCGCTGGCGCACCTGCTCGGCGGCAGGAACGGCGGCGACGGAACGCAGCTTCGCCACCACCCGGCGCGGGCGCGCTCGGTGATCTTCCTCTACATGGACGGCGGGCCGAGCGCCCAGGACCTGTTCGACTACAAGCCGCGCCTCGCGCGCGAACACGGCGAGCCGTTCGCGCTGCCGATGGAGCCGACGCAGTTCGACGACAACGGCGCGACCATGGGCCCGGTCGCGCGGTTCGCGCAGCGCGGCGAGTCCGGCCAGTGGATCAGCGATCTGCTGCCGCACCTCTGCACCGCCGCCGACAAGCTCTGCTTCGTGCGCTCGATGGTCGCCGAGTTCAGCGAGCACACCAACGCCAACTACTTCCTGCACACCGGCCACGGGTTGCAGGGGCGCCCGAGCATGGGCGCCTGGATCGGCTACGGGCTCGGCGCCGAGGCCGACGACCTGCCGGCCTACGTCGTGCTCAACGGCGGCCTGATCCCGCCGGGCGGCGTCGACAACTTCCACTCCGGCTTCCTGCCGGCGCACTGCCAGGGCTCGCGGTTCGCGATGCGCGGCGAACCGCTCGCCAACCTGCGACCGCTCGGCGACCCTGCGCGGCAGCGGGCGCGGCTGCAGCTCGGCGCCGACCTCGATCGGCTGTCGCTGGCCGAGCGAGGTGACGATCCCGCGCTCGAGGCGGCCATCCACAACGCTGAGCTGGCGTTCCGCATGCAGTCGGCCGTTCCGGAGCTGATGCACCTCGACGGGGAGTCGCCGCGTCTGCGGCAGCTCTACGGCCTCGACGACGACTACGAACACACCCGCACCTTCGCCCGGCAGTGCCTGCTGGCGCGCCGGCTCGTCGAGCGCGGCGTGCGCTTCGTCGAGCTGACCTGCCCGGACACCGGCAGCGACCGCTGGGACCAGCACGCGAACCTGGAGCGCGGCCTGCGACGCAACTGCCGCACGGTCGATCGCCCGATCACCGCGCTGCTCGCCGACCTGGACGCCCGCGGGCTGCTCGACGAGACGATCGTGCTGTTCGGCGGCGAGTTCGGCCGCACGCCGTTCGCGCAGGGCAACGACGGCCGCGACCACAACCCGTTCGGCTTCACGATGTGGATGGCCGGCGGCGGCTTCCGCGGCGGCTGCAGCCACGGCGAAACCGACGAATACGGTTACAAGGTCGTCGCCGATCCGGTCTCGATCCACGACCTGCACGCGACGATCCTGTGGCAGCTCGGCATCGACCACGAACGCTTCACCTACCGCTTCGGCGGCCGCGACCTTCGCCTCACCGACGTCTTCGGCAAGGTGCAGCGCGACCTCCTGTGCTGAACGCTCCGACTTCGCCCAGCAGCGTCTCCCATCGCCATCTGCCGGCGGCTGCTCCGGCCTCGACGGTGTACTTCTCCCACCTGCCGCGCCACCACTGGCGCGGCGCCTTCCGCCGGTGACAATGTCGCCCGCGCCGCCGCGGCGCCGCTCCGCATGCTGACCACGCTCCTCGCGCTCGCGTTGCTGCAGGCCCCCGACGGGGGCGCGTCCGCGCCACAGGATCCGGTCGGCAGCGACGCGCGGCCGGCGGCCGAGCCCGAGGCGTGGTTCTCGCAGGAGCTCGCCGCGCGCTGCGCCACCGCCGCCGAGCGCGGCCTGACCTGGCTGCGCGAACACCAGCTCGACTCCGGCGCGTGGGTCGGCTTCGTCGGCCACAAGATGCAGGACGACTACGAGATCCTCGCCACCGGCCTGCTGCCGGAGCAGCAGCGCAAGAAGGGCGAAGGCCATCTCGGCGTCACCGCGCTGTGCGGCATGGCGTTCCTCGCCGGCGGCCACCTGCCCGACCGCGGCGAGCACGGCGACGCGGTGCGGCTGGCGCAGGACTTCGTGCTGACCCACTCGCTCGAGAACGGCATGCTGACGGCGGCCGGGACGCGCATGTACAGCCACGCCTTCGCGACGCTGTTCCTCGCCGAGGTGCACGGCATGGCCGCCGACGACCGCACCAAGCTGGCGCTAGAGCGCGCCGTCAACCTGATCGTCGACAGCCAGAACCAGGTCGGCGGCTGGCGCTACAACCCGTTCGATCGCAACACCGACCTGTCGGTGACGGTCTGTCAGCTGCAGGCGCTGCGTGCGGCGCGCAACATCGGCATCCGCGTACCCAACGACACGATCGAGCGGGCGATGGCCTACGTCGACAAGAGCCGCGTCAGCAGCGGCGCCGGCCGCGGCCTCTACTACTACAAGATCTACGGCAACGGGGCCTACCAGAAGTCGCGCGAGTACGCGATCAACGCCGCCGCGATGACCGCCTTGGCGAGCGCCGGCGTGCACGACGACGACCTCGCCGATCCGGTGCTGACCTTCCTCGAGCGCAGCTATCCGGACATCGCCGACTACTACTCCACGCACTTCTACTTCTGGTACGGCAACTACTACGCGGCGCAGGCCTTCTACCAGTACGGCGGCCCGCGCCTGGCCGGGTTCTACCAGCGGCTGGCCGAGGACCTGCTGCGCGGGCAATGCGCCGACGGCCGCTGGCGCAACGACACCGGGCCGGGCGACGAGATGGCGACCGCGGTCGCCTGCATCCTGCTGCAGATGCCGCGGCAGTACCTGCCGATCTTCCAGCGGTAGAAGCATGTGGAGAACTGCCCCGGCGACGGCTGCCGACGGCGAGAATCGACTGTGCCGCGGCGCGCCTTTGGCCTTGAATCCGATCGGGCCGTGGTGACGATCGAGGGTCGGTCAGACGGTCACTTCACGGTCAGACGACCTTCACGGTCACAAGGTCACTAGGGCGTATGCGCTACCAAATCGCACGGGACGTTCTCGGCGTGTGCCTCACCATCGCGACGGCGATGGCGCAGGGGCCCGCCACTTCTTCCACCGGCTTCGCCGCGGACTCCGGCGGCGGCTCAGGCCCCGGGTCGCCGCGGGCAGCGGGAGATCGGTTCCGCTTCGATCGCTCCTCGCCCGACAGCTCGGCGCTCGGCACGAGCTTGCCGCTCTCCATGCGCCAGGCCCAGGAAGAGGACAACACGATCCGCGGCATCTTCGATCGGGTGCACGGCGACTTCATGGCCAATCGCGAGGCGTTCGACCCCGACGTCGAGCTGCGCGTGCGCTACGCGCCGTACCAGCGCATCGGCGGTGAGCCCGGGGACTTCGATCTCTACGGCTACGACTTCGACGCCGAGATCCCGGCGATGATCTCGACCGAGTCCTACCTGCTGTTCGGCGCCTACCAGTACGGCCGCCACTACGCGACCTCCTCGGGCTTCGGCAGCAAGAACAACGCGACCGGCATCGGCGACCGCACGGTGACCGCCGCCGGCGTGCGGCTCGGCCTCGGCGTGTTCCTCGCCGACAACTGGTTGCTCGAGGTCGAGACCAACCCCGGCGTCTACTCGGACCTCGAGGCGCCGCTGACGCACAAGGACTACGACTTCTACTCGTCGATGCTGTTCACGGTCGAGACGATCGACCACTTCTACCTCAAGTTCGGCGCGCGCTACAACCAGACCTACATCAACGCGCCGTGGCTGCCCTACCTGGGCTTCAGCTGGGTGCTCGCGCCGGAGTTCCGCATCGACCTGCTGCTGCCGGAGAAGCTCGAGCTGACCTACAGCCCGAGCGCCAGCACGTCGTTCTCGCTCGGCACGATGATCCAGGGTGCGCAGTACTTCGTGCACGCGCCGAACGGCCAGGGCAACGACATCCAGGTGCAGGAGATCATCAGCTACCTGGGCATGCTGCACCGCTTCGACGAGCGGTTCTCGCTGGCCATGCGCGCCGGCGCGATCGTCGCCGGTGACTACCGGCTCAACAACGGCACGGCGGGCTTCGACGACGCCGAGGGCACGCTGGACCCCGGCTTCTACGCCGACGTGACGTTCGGCATCAACTGGTGAGCGCGGTCCGTCCCGCCGGCGAACGCCGCGGGACGGGTGGAACGCAGCGCATCCCGGCGTCCTGCCGCTACAGGATGCGCTTGCCGAAGGCGCTGGAGATCACGTCCACCGCCACCTCGCCCGACTGGTTCTTGACGTCCAGGATCGGGTTGAGCTCGGTGACCTCGAGGCTGGTCATCTTGCCGGTGTCGCTGACCATCTCCATGAGCAGGTTGGCCTCGCGCCAGCTGATGCCCCCCTTGACCGGGGTGCCGGTGCCGGGCACGTCGCGCGGATCCATGCCGTCGAGGTCGAACGAGACGTGGAAGCCCGCCGTGCCGTCGGTCGCGAACCCGATCGACTCCTGCATGATCGCGCGCATGCCGCGCTCGTCGACGTCGCGCATCGTGTAGGCGTGGATGCCGGACTTCTTGACGATCTGGCGCTCGGTCTCGTCGATGTCGCGGATGCCGATCAGGCACACGTTCCTGGGGTCGACCTTGGGCCAGAACCCGCCCATCTCGACGAGCCGCGGGTGCCCCAGGCCGAGCACGGTCGCCAGCGGCATGCCGTGGATGTTGCCGGTCGGCGAGCTCTCGGGGGTGTTCATGTCGGCGTGCGCGTCGACCCAGATCAGCCCGATCTTCTGTTCGTTCTGATGGAAGTGCTCGGCGACGCCCGACACGGTGCCGATCGCGATGCTGTGGTCGCCGCCGAGCACGACGGGGATCTCGCCCTGGTCGAGCGAACGGCGCACGCGCAGGCGCAGCCGGTTGCAGACGTGGTAGATCGGCTCGAGATAGCGCGCGTGGGTGTCGCCGGGCGCGCGCGTCTCCGGGGCGGGCACGCCGACGTCGCCGTCGTCGGCGACCTCGTAGCCGAGCTGTTCGAGGCCGTGCGTGACGCCGGCGATGCGGATCGCCGACGGGCCCATGTCCACGCCGCGGCGACCGGCGCCGAGATCCATCGGCACGCCGACCAGGCGCAGGGTCTTCTTCGCGGGAGCTGCTGTCATGCGCGACAGAGTCTACGCCGGCAGCCAGCGGATCGCGGCACCCGTTCCGAGCCCCAGCGCCGCAGCGGCGCTGCCGCCGTTGACGCCGACCTCGAGCAGGCCGAAGGCCCCGACGTAGGCCAGCAGCTGCCCCGGCGGGACCTCGGCGTAGGTGCGCACCACCGGCGCCTCGCGCCCGCCCACCTCGACCCGGCCGGCGCCGCCCAGCTGCGCCGCGGTCACGTTGCTGACCAGGTTGCCGAACCGGTCGACGTGCACGACGCGCGCGCCGCCGCCGAACACCGGGTCCTCGCCGGCCTGCAGCTCGACGCGTGGCCCGAGCGCCCGGAAGCCGTAGCGGCCGGCGGCGAGCATCGCCGCGACCGGCGCCATCACGTCGCGGCCGTGGAACGTGTCGGAGGCCGGCCGCACGCCGAGGTGGTCGAGGTCCAACGCCCGCGCCTCCGCGGCCGGATCCCCGGCCACGACCGCAGCGATCAGCCCGTTGTCCGGCACGATCCAGTAGTCGCCGTGCGCGAACACGGCCACCACCGCGCGCGCCGTGCCGACGCCAGGATCGACGACGCCGACGTGCACCGTGCCGCCCGGGAAGCGCCCGATCGCCGCCCACAGCTGGAACGCGCCCGCCGCGACGTCCTGTGGTGGAACCGCGTGCCCCAGGTCCACGACCTGCACCTTGCCCGACGCGCGCAACAGCGCCCCCTTCATGACCCCGACGTAGACGTCGTCGAGACCGAAGTCGGTGCACAGCGTGACGATGCCGGACGGGCGCGGGAACATGCGCCGGCAGCGGACACGATCCGTCGGCCCGGGTCAACGCGGCCTGATGAGGATCGGCGGATCCCGCGGGACCGCGACCTCGACCTGCGCGCGCCCCCCGCGGCGCTCTTCCTGAGCCGCCAGCTCGTCGCCCAGCATGCGGATCCGCTCGGCGCCGGCGGAGTGCACGTAGTAGTCGCGGTTGCTGCGCCAGAGCAGCGCCGCGAGCAGCAGCTGCACGACGAGCACCGCGGTGCCCGCCAGCCGGCCGCGCCACCTGGTGCCCGCTGCCCATGCCGCGATCAGCAGTACCGCGACGCGCAGGAGCCAGACGTAACGCACGAACCACCCGGCACCGCCGCCGGCGGCCCGCCGGCTGAAGGCCGACGCCACGACCACCGCGACCGCGAACCAGGCGACCGCAACCACCCGGACCCGCAACGCCCGGTCGACGCTGCGCAGCGCGCGAGAGCTGCCCCATGCCAGCCCGCCGAGCACGACGCCGCCGGCGACGAACACGCACCACGCGCCGCAGTGTACCTGCAGCCACGCCCGACCTGCGGCGCCGATCACCGCCTGCACCGCGCCGGCACCCATCAGCAACTCGATCGCAGCCGCGGCGCCGCCGCCGGGGATCGGCTGCAAATCCAGCGGTTCGCGCGACAAGCCCAGCACCCAGTAGCCGGCGACCGCGACGCCGAGCACCAGCCAACGGAGCGGATCGACACGCCGCAGGGACGGCACGGCGGACAGCGGCACGATCAGCACCGCCAGCGGGTGCGACCAGGCGAGCGCGGCGACCAGCAGCGACTCGCCGGCGCGCGCGATGCCCTGACGCCGCGCCGGGTGCAGCATGCAGATCAGCAACCACCACAACAGCGCCCACTGCGCATAGCCCAGGCTGGTCAGCATCAGGTAGCTGCCGATCGGCATCGCCAGCACCAACGCGCCGCCGAGCTGCGCGGCGGGCGGCAGCAGGCGGCGCCACGCCGGATGCAACATGGCCGACGCGGCGGCGACCGTCGCCGCAGCTGCCGCGACGACAAACGCCGTCGCGATCCAGGTCGTCGGCAGCAGACAACACAGCGCCGCCAGCAGGTTGCTGCCGAACGCGATGTAGCCGGCGTAGCTGTCGAAGCACCGCAGCAGGTCGAAGCGTGCGTAGTGCCTTGGCAACAACACCGCGCCGTCCTCGAACGGCAACAGCGGCTCCCCGAGCCACGGCCATGTCTGCCAGGCCACGCAGCCCGCGATCGCGGCCATGCCGAGCCACCGCACCCACCGCTCGGCGCCGGCCCGCGGTCCGTGCTGCGACTCGGCGGCCATCTGCGTCCGGCTAATGGTCCGCCGGCTCGCCGAGCAGGGCGATGAACTCGGCGCGCTTCTGCTCCATCAGCTCCTCGGTGTCGGCCTCGAGGCACATGCGCAGGAACGGCTCGGTGTTGCTCGGCCGCACGTTGCACCACCAGTCCGGGTAGGTGACGGTGATGCCGTCGAGCCAGTCGATCTGCGCGCCCTGATGACGCTGCTCGATCGCCTTCATCATGCCGAGCTTGTCCTCGACCTTGAAGTTGATCTCACCGGAGCCATGGTACTTGCGCAGCGCGTCGGCGGCCGTCTTCAGGGTCGTGCGCTCCGCGCTGAGCTGGTTCAACACCAGGATCGCCGCCAGCACGCCGCAGTCGGTGTAGAAGTTCTCGGCGAAGTAGAAGTGGCCGGACAGCTCGCCGCCGCCGATGCAGTCCGTACGCCGCATCGTCTCCTTCATGAACGAGTGGCCGACGCGCTCGCGCACCGGCCGCCCGCCCAGGCGCTCGATCTCCTCCTTGACGACCTTGCTCGATCGCAGGTCGTAGATGATGCCCTTGCCCGGGTGCCGCTGCAGCATGCCGCGCGCGAGGATCACCGTGATCAGGTCGGCGTGCACCGTGCGCCCCGCCTCGTCGACGAACGCGCAGCGGTCGGCGTCGCCGTCGAAGGCGAGACCGAGCGCCGCGCCGTGCTTCGCGACCGAAGCGCGCAGGTCGTCGAGGTTGGACTCCTTCAGCGGGTTCGCCTCGTGGTTCGGGAAGGTGCCGTCGAGCTCCTGGTAGAGCGGGATCACCTCGAGGCCCGGGATCATCGAGAAGATGCGCGGCGACTCGTTGGCGCCCATGCCGTTGGCGTAGTCGACGCAGACCTTGACCTTTGCGATGCCCTTGGCGAACGACGCGATGTGCGCGCACCAGTCCTGCATCAGGTCGACCTGCTCGCGCTTGCCGCGCTGCGCCGCCGCCGGGAAGTCGCCGGCCTCGACGAGCTTCCGGATGTCCTGGATGCCGGTGTCGCCGGACAGCGGCCGCGCCTCCTTGCGACACATCTTGAAGCCGATGTACTGCTTCGGATTGTGCGACGCGGTGACGGCCATGCCGCCGTCGCAGGGCACCTTGCCGATCGCGTAGTAGACCATCGGCGTCGACGCGAGCCCGATGTCCACGACGTCGCAGCCCTGGCTCAGCATGCCGTCGATGACGGCGTCCTGGATCTCGGGCGCCATCGTGCGCATGTCGCGCCCGACCACCAGGCGCTTCGCCTGCAGGAACTGCACCATCGCCGCGCCGATCTTCCACGCCGTCTCGGCGTCGATCTGGTCGGGGTAGGTGCCGCGGATGTCGTAGGCCTTGAAGATGCTCACGGGAGTTCTGTTCGGGACGGTTGGAGGGAGTGGATCACGGGGCGAACGCGCGGCACGCGTCGAGACAACGGGCTGCACCGACGTCGTCGACGTCACGGTGCAGCACGAAGCGCAGCCTGCCCGCTCCGGCCTGGGCCGCGCGCACGCCATGTTCGGCGAGATGAGCCAGCAGCGGCGCCGCGCGGTCGGGCGCGAGCCGCAGCATGACGATGTTGCTCTCGGTCGCGGCGACGTCGACGTCGGCCCACGGCAGCGCCGCCAGCCCCTCGGCGAGGGCCCTGGCGCGGCGGTGGTCCTCGGCGAGCAGCGCCGGGCCTTCGTCGAGCGCGACCAGCCCGGCGGCGGCGATGACGCCGGCCTGCCGCATGCCGCCGCCGAACGCCTTGCGCGCCCGCCGCGCCTCGGCGGCGAACGCCGCGTCGCCGGCGAGCAGCGAGCCGACCGGCGCGCCGAGGCCCTTGCTGAGGCAGAGCGTGGTGGTGTCCACTGCCGCGACGAGCTCCGCTGGGTCACAGCCGAGCGCGACCGCGGCGTTGAGCAGCCGGGCGCCGTCGCAGTGCACCTTCATGCCGTGGCTGCGCGCGGTGTTGGCCAGCGCGGTGATGCGCGCCGCCGAGGCGACGCGGCCGCCGGCCATGTTGTGGGTGTTCTCCACCACCAGCAGCCGCGACCGCGGGAAGTGCGGATCGTCCGGCCGCACCGCCGCCGCGATCTGCTCGGCCGTCGGGAAGCCGTCGGCGGCCTCGAGGGTGCGCACCTGCGTGCCGGACAGCCGCGCGATCGCGCCGCCCTCGTAGAAGAACACGTGGCTGCGGCTCTCGCAGACCAGCTCGTCGCCGGGCCGGCAGTGCACGTGGATCGCGACCTGGTTGGCCATCGTGCCCGACGGCAGGTACAGCGCCGCCGGCTTGCCGAGCAGCGCGGCGCCGCGCTGTTCGAGCGCGCGCACCGTCGGATCCTCGCCCCAGACGTCGTCGCCGACCTCGGCCTCGACCATCGCCCGCCGCATGGCCGGACTCGGCCGGGTCATCGTGTCGCTGCGCAGGTCGACGAGGTCGGACATCGCGAATGAGGATGCCGGTCGTCGGGCGGAAAGCAAGGAATGCGCCCCGCCGGCGCCCCGGAGCCGGCGCGCCGCGCTGGGGGTCGTGATTGCAAGCGCGGCGCCGACCCGCCAACCTGCCTCGCCTGGTCCCGCTCGAACGACAGCTCCGCCGCCTGCGCGCCTTCGCCGCGTTCACCTACCCGTTCGCGTGCGTGCCGTTCCTGTTCCCGTTCTTCGCCGGCCGCGGGCTCGACCCCGCGGGCTACGGCGAGATCCTGTCGGCCTACTACCTGGCGATGTTCGTCGCCGAGGTGCCGACCGGCATGCTCGCCGACCGCATCGGTCCGCGCTGGATGCTGGTGCTCGGCCCGCTGCTGCTGGCGGCCGGCTTCGCGACGTTGGTGATGTGGCCGGTCTACGACGGCTTCCTGTGCGGCGAGGTGCTGCTCGGCCTCGGCCACTCGGTGTTGTCCGGACCGCCGAGCGTCGTGCTCTACGAACTGTTGAAGGCTGCAGGCGCCGAGCAGCGCTACCTCGCCGAGGAGAGCCGCATGCACTCCCGGCGCCTCTACGGTACCGGGCTCTCGTTCCTGCTCGGCGGTCTGTGCGTGCGCTTCGGCAACCAGCAGCTACCCGGAGGCGGCGGCGGCCCGATCTCCGACGACGGCTACCAGGCCGCGATCCTGCTGACCAGCGCGCTGTGTGCGGTGGCGGCGGTGCTCGCGCTCGGCGTGGCGCCGCCGCCCCACCGCCCCCGCGACCGTAGCCGCGGCTTCGTCGGCCACGTCGCGGCCGAGCTGCGCGTGCCCGCCGTGCGCTGGCTGTGCGCCTACTGGGTGGTGCTGTTCGCGCTGCTGCGCTTCCCGTTCCACGACTACCAGCCGTACCTGATGGCGGTCGACGACATCGAACCGCTGCTCGGCGACGCAGTGCTGATCGGCCTGCTCTTCGCCGCGCTCAACCTGGTCGCCGCGCCGCTCAGCAGCAAGCTGCCGCAGCTGGTCGAACGGCACGGTCGCCGACCGCTGTTCTGGGGCATGCCGATCGTGCTGGCGGTGTCGATGCTGGTGATGGCCGGCGAACGCTTGCTCGCCGGCGACGGTCCCGGCGGTCACGGTTCGCGCGCGCTGTGCTGGCTCGGGGTGGCGATGTTCTTCGTGCAGCAGGTGCCGTTCGCGATGCACTGGCCGCTGCTGCACGAGTTCGTCAACCACCGCATCGGCTCGGCCGCGCGCACGACCGTGCTGTCGCTGTTGTCGCTGATCGCGCGCGCCTGCTACGCCGGCGTCAACGTGCTGCTGTTCGGCCTGCAGGACGCCCGCGGCCTCGGCCCGGCGCTGGCCACCGCGGCCCTCGGCGGCCTCGCCGCGACGGCGCTGGTGTTGTGGCTGCGGCCGCGCGGCCTGCTGCGCGGGGACGACGGGGTCGCCTGACGGCGCCGACTTCAGCGACCGAGGTCGACGAACACGCCGTTGTTCTCCTGCGCCAGCGACTGCAGGAAGCCCTTTTCGAAGTCGCCGATGGCGATCGCGTGGATCACCAGCCGGTACGACTCGTTGTACTTGCGCACCTCGGCGAGGATCTCCTCCGGATCGATCAGCTTGCCGACCGAAGGGCGGCCGTCGCTGAGGAAGTACATCGTGTCCAGCGGCTGCTTGAGCGCCTTCTTGTCGAAGCCGGTGATCGCGGCCTTCGGCGGCTTCTCCGGATCGACGCCGAACGCGTAGAGCAGCGCCTTCAGCGTGTTGGTCTTGCCCTGCTCGAGGTTGGCCGCGCCGCCGAGGCCGGCCGACGCCAGGTCCTGGGCCTCGGAGCCGCCGATCGGCTTGAGCCGCTTCACGAACTGCGCCGCGGCGTCGCGGTTGACGATGTTGGCCGGCACCAGCCGCGGCTTCCAGACCTTGAGGTCGGTGGCGAAGGCGACGATGTTGAAGTTGGTGTCGGCGGTCAGCGACTCGATCGTGTTGAGCAGCTCCGTCTGCACGATCGTGAAGCGCTTGCGGTCGCGGTACTCGCGGAACTTGTCGACCTCGAGCACGAGGTCGTCCATCGAGCCGGACACGTCGATGACGAACAGCACGTTCGTGGACGTCGTCGGGATGCCGGCGAAGGCGTTGGTCTGGTCCTTCTTGCCGTAGAAGGCGTCGTACTTCTTGCGGGTGGCGATCTTCTGCGCGAGCTCCTCGTCGGTCGGGATGCGCCAGCCCTCGATCGACATGAGCTTGGTCCACTGCTCCTGCCAGCGCTCCGGGTCGACGCCGAAGTCGAGCGTGGTGATGCGGAACAGCGCGTCGGCGCACTCGGTGCGCAGGCGGCCCGTCTTGCGCATCAGGTCGATCAGCGGCTGCACCGCGGCCTGCGGTCGGATCTGCGCGCAGGCCTCGATGGCCGCGGTCTGCACCTGCCAGTTGTCGTCGGCGAGCAGCGCGGTGACGCCGTCGGCGAACTGCCTGGCCTTGAGCACGGCGATCGCGTCGGCCGCCGCCATGCGCACCATCGGTTCGCTGTCCGTCACCAGCTGCCCGAGCAGACCGGCCTGGCCGGCGTCGCCGATGTGCAGCAGCGCGTGCGCCGCCTCGTACTTGATCGTCGACGAGGCGTTGCCCGCCATCGCCACCTGCTCGATCGCCGGCACCGCGGCGGCCTGCTTCGACTGGCCGAGCACCTTGATCAGCACCGCGGCCTGGTCGGAGTCCTTGACGTCCGGCAGGGCGGTGACCCAGGCCGCGAACGTCTCGGGCTCCTTGAACGTGCCGAGCACCTGCAGCGCCGCGTCGGCGACCGCCTGCGACTTGTGGTCGAGCAGCTCGAGCAGCGCCTCGGCAGCGGGCACGCACTCGTTGTCGTTGAGCGTCTCGATCGCCGCTACCTGCGAGGGCTCGTCCTTGGCCTTCTTGAAGTAGCGGCTGAACTCCTTGACGGCGTCGAGGCGCGCCTCGAGGTCGGCCTGCGCCAGCAGCAGCGGCGACGTGACGACGAACAGGAACGTCAGCAGCAGGGATCTCGGCATTCTCTTCGGGGTCTCGGGTCTGGGGTCGCGGACGCGAGGGGCTCGGACGGACCGCTGCAGCCTACCCGTTCTGGTCGTCGTTGGCATGCCGCCACCACGACAGGCGCATGTCACGGGCGATCGCGCGCGCCAGCGGGCCGACGTCGAGGTGCGCGTCGCGCACCGTCAGGCCGGCCGCGTCCGGTGTGACCACGAGCTGCAGGGTCTGCTCGAAACGCAGCTCGAGCCGCCAACGTCCGCGCAGCCCGCCGCCGCACAGGCGCAACGACTTGGCGAGGTTCTCGAGCGAGACCACCGCGAGCGCGTCGGCGACGTTGAGCTCGATGGTCGGCATACGGTTCTCGGCGGCGTCGCCGGCGTGCCCGCCGACCAGCTGCAGACCCGGCAACAGGTCGAGTGACTCGGCCAGCGGCCAGACCTCGGGATCGACCCCGCGCGCGAACGCCTCGTTCTCGCCGGTCAGGCGCTGCACCTCTTCGCGATCGCCGAAGCGCGCGCCACACAGGCCGCACTCCCAGACCGTGGCGCCGCCGGCGCCGTGCGCTTGCATGTCGTGGTTGCCGCAATCGGGACAGGTGTGCATCTCAGTCGTGCTGCAGCAGGGTGATCCGATCGCCCAGGGCCTGTTGCAGCGCGCTGCGTTCGGCGTCGGTCAGGGGACCGCTGTATACCACCTCGGTCAGGGCGCGGCACCCGCGCAACGGCGCGAAGGAGGCCGGCGCGGGCGGCGACGGCAGCCACGAGCCGTCGGCCTGCTGCACTGCCGGGCGCTCCGCGAGCACCAGCCGGTGCACCTCTGGCAGACCGGCCAGGAACGCGAGGTCGTCGTCGCAGGGGCCTTCGAAGCGCTCGAGGCCCGCCATGCTGCCGATCGCCTTGCGCACCGCCGGCCGCAGCGCGCCGCTCCAATGCAACGACTGCAACCGCAACGCGCCGAGCACGTCGGCGGTCGCCGCGTCGTCGGCGGCAGCGGTCGTCGCAGCATCGTCGCCGCTCCGGGCCGGCAACCGCCACGACAGGTGGCGCAGGTCGGCGAGCCGGCGCACGTGGCGCAGCGCTGCGGGAGACGCCTCGGCGTCTTCGAGCGTCAACGAGGTCAATCGCGTCGGCAGCTCGGCCAGCACCTCGTCGCCCAGCACGCAGCTGCGCAGGATCAGCTCGCGCAGCGTCGACATGGACGCCAGCTGGCGCATCGCCGCGACGTGCAGCGCCCACGACGGCGACGTGTCGCCGCCGGTGAAGCGCGCCAGCAGGTCCGGTTGGCCGAGCCGCTCCAACACCAGCGCCTCGAGCGGCAACGCCGCCACGGCCTGCAGGCCGTCCTGGTCGAGGCCGCGGCAGCCTTGCAGCGCGAGTCGCCGCAGCCCCGCCGCCGCCTCGAGCCCGCGCAGCCCGGCCGACTCGACCTTCAGGTGCGACAACGTCAGCTGGTGCAGGGAAGGCCACGCGGCCAGCTCTGCGGCAGCGTCCGCGTCGAGCACCAAGGCCTCGTTGACGAAGCAGATCGACGCCAGTCGCGGACACCCGGCGAGCAGGCGCAGGTGCTCCACCTCGACGTGACAACAGAACGGCAGCGTCAGCTCCACCAGCGCCGGCAGCGCCGTCAGCGGGCGCAGCTGCTCGACCGTGATCTGCTGCCAGTCGGCGATGGCGTCGGTGTCGGGGTTGATCTGCAGTCGCCGCAGCGACCCGCGCCCAACGAGCAGCGGCAGGTCGGCGACGCGCACGACCTCCCACTCGAGGTTCCCGACGTCGGCAGCCGTTCCGGCCAGCGCGCCGCCGTCGACACGGACCACCGCCGGCAACGCCGCGGGTTCCTGCGCGGCGAGTCCAGCGGCGCAGACAGCGACCAGGGCGACTTCGAGACGGCGCATCGGCCATGTTGTAGCGCCGAACCCGCCGTCCCGCCCGGGAGCTACTTCGGCGGGGCGCTGCGCGGCGCCGGGTCCTGTCGCTTGTCCGGCGCTTCCGCCGGCTGACCCGTGCCGAGCTCGCGCTCGACGATGCGTCGCACCCACCCCTCTTCCTCGCGCGTGGTGTCGAGGCGAACCGCCTGATCCCCTTCACCCGAGACGATCTCGCCGACGGCGGACCGCGGCAGGATGACGCGGTTCTTGCGGAACTCGAGCACGACGTGGTCGTCGGCGATCCGGCTCAGGATGCCGCCCACCAGGCGGTTGTTGTTGGTCAGCCGCACGAAGCCGCGCGTGGCCTTCTGCAGCTCGTCGTAGTCCGCCGAGCCGAGCTCGGTCAACTGCGCGATCTCGGCGGTGGCGAGCGTGATCTCGCCGCCGTCCTCGACGCGCAGCGTCACGGTCCGCTCGGCGACCTGCTTGACGCTGCCGATGAAGTAGTTGCCGTTGTGCAGCTGGGCGAACGCACGGCTGCCGGGAAGCACGCCGTCGAGCGCCCGCACCTGGCGACGGCCCGGGTCTCCGAGCTCGCCGACCAGCAGCCCATCGCCGAAGCGGGCCAGCGCTCCGGGCTCGGTCTTGCCCGCCGCCTCCGGCGCGGGGCCGTCGCCGGCGAGGTCCTCGGCCCATACCTGCGCCACCGGGACGGTGTCCGTCGGCGCCGGCGCGCCCTGCCCCAGCACCTCGACCGGCGCGGGAACGGCCGCGTCGGGCTCGATGCCCGCCGGCGGCGACGCCGGCTCGATCGGCTGCGGATCGTCCTGCTCCGGCGCGGCGGGCTGCGGCCCGGTCGGCGAGGCGGACGGCGGAGTCGTCTCCACCGGCGCCGGTTCCACCGGTGCCGTCTCGATCGGCTGGGTCGTCGTCACCGGCGTGGCATCCGGCGCCACCGCGGGCGCCTGCTCGACCGGCCGCGGCGGCTCGGCGACGGCGAACTCGACGCGCGGGCGCGGCAGGTCGACGCGCTCGATACGCTGCGGCTCGATGCGCAGGCCGAACAGCTCCGGCCGCGCGATGACCAGGGCGCCGCCGCCGAGCACGACCGTCGCGGCCAGCAGCGTGCCGGCCACCGCGGCCCAGCGGCCGCGCCGCGAGCCGGGGCCGCCGATGACGACCGCCTCCGCCTCGTCTTCTGCGTCGTCGTAGATGTCGTGCCCTTCGACGTCCTCGAGGTCCGGCGCTTCGCCGTCGACCGAGCCGTAGTTGGGCGCCGTGAAGCTCTGCGCCTCTTCGCGCAACTCCTCGTCGCTGCGCTGCACCTCGTCGACCTCGGCGAGCGCGTCCATCGAGGTGCCGGGCAGCGGCTCCCAGCCTTCCTCGAGCCCTTCCTCGGCGCCGCCCGAGGCATCGAACAGCGGCAGCTCCTCCAGCGCGACGTCCTCGCCATCGCCCTGCGACGGCGACGTCGTGTCGCTCGCGTCGAACTGCTCACCGAGCTCGCCGATGGCGAAGGTCGGCGCGTACGGATCCTGCGGCGCGGCCTCCGCGTCGCCTTCTGCCTCCAGCTCGAACAGCCCGTCCTGGTCGTCGGCCGTGGCGCTGACCAACGGTTCGGCCTCGACCGGCGCCGCCTCGTCGTCCTCGCTCCACAGGCCCTCGCCGTCGTCGAGCACGAACGGTCCCGACTGCTCGAACTCACTGATGCCGTCGTCGGCTTCGCCGCCGATCAGCTCCAGCTCCGCCTCGCCGTCGAGCGCGAACTCGTCCTCGCCCTGCAGCATCGAACCGAGCTCGGCCGTGAACGAAGCCCGCGCGTCGTCGAGCTGCGGATCCTCGACCGGCGGCTCCTCGTGCTCCTGCGCGTCCGGCACCCCTACCGACTCGAGGTCGAGCGGCTCACCGTCCCAGCTGCTCTGGCCCTGTTCGTCGAACGCGCCGCGCTGCCAGGCGGGCTCGTCGTCCAGCTGCGCCGTGTGATCGGTGAACAGCAGATCGTCCTCGTCGGCGGCATCACCTCCGGCCGCGTCTCTCGTCGCGGAGGATCCGGCAGGAGGCTCGGCCGGTGCGGACTCGTCGAACAGGTCGTCGAGCTCGCGGCCCTGGCCGATGTCTTCGACGACGAAGTCCTCGTCCAGGAAGTCGGCATCGTCGTCGGGATGGGTGTCACCGCTCATGGCTGCTCCGTTCGGTCCGTGGCACGTCGCTGTATCGGCAACCGGGCCGCGGCGACTGAGGCGCTCCCGTCAGCGGCAGCCGGTCACGGTCCGGCGCGGGCTCACTCGCCGGCGGCGAGCTGGCGGTTGAGGTCCGACGACGGCAGCAGGCGCCGGACACCCCCGCGCAGCACCGTGAGGCCGAGCGCGTCGACGTGCTCCAGCAACGGGATCAGGTACTTGCGGCTGGTGTCGAGCTCGTCGCGCAGCTTGGGGATGTCGAGCACTTCGCCGTTGGCAAGGCAGTTTCGACGCACCGCGCGCAACACCGCCTGCACGGTGCGGGAGCCGTAGTAGTGATCGCCGACCTTGTCGACCAGACCTTCGTCCTGGGCCCGGTCCAGCAGCGACATCAGCGCGTCGCCCTGCAGGCCGACCGCCGCGGCGAGCTCGGCGAGGTCCGGCGGCCGGAACCCCGACGCGTCGCAGTTCGAGACGAGCTGGTCGAAGTGGCGCTGCTGCTCGGGCGGCAACGGCTTGAGCCGATCGAGGAACAGGATCTGCCCGCGTTGCCCGGCCCGGACCCGGCCGGCCTCCTGCAGCCGGTCGACGACGAAGTCGACCATCGACTGCGGCAGGGTGCGGGTCGTGCGCAGCGCGGCGCGCTGGATCGACGCCGCCGCTGGCCGCCGCGCCAGCATGCGGTCCACGGACTGCAGCAGCTCGGTCTCGCCGTCCGCGACGTGCTTCTTCAGGAACACCCGCATCGCGCGTCGGTGCAGCTCCAGCTGCGGCAGCTCGTCGACGAGTTTCAGCACGTCTTCGTCCGGCATGCCGAGCGCGCGCGACAGGTCGTCGACGGGGCAACCCGGCGGGCCCGCCTGCTCGAGCTCGTGCATCAGCCGTGCCTCCGGCCGGTCGCCGGCCGACACGAGGCCGAGCAGCTCGGAGCCGAGCTCCTTGCGCCGATAGCGCCCCGAGTGCTCGAGGCGCAGCACGCGGCCGCCACCAACGGTGACCACCGGGTTTTGCAGGCGCAGCAGGAAGCGATCCCCCGGATGACAGGCCACCGGCTCGTCGAGCTCGACGCGCGCGACGAACTGTTCGCCGGGCTGCACCGCGTCCCGATCGAGCAGCAGCAGCTGGCCGCGCACCTCGACGGTGCCGGTGTGGAAGCGCACCGGCACGCGATGCTCGAGCCGCGGCGCGCGACCGGTCAGCGTCAGGTCGACGTCGATCGCATCGCCGCTGCGGAACGCCCCGGGCTCGGCGGCGACCATGCCGCGGTGCACACCGAGTTCCTTGGCGTCGGGCACCGACAACGCGGTGCTGTGACCGGCGACCGCCTCGTCGACCTTGCCACCATAGGCGTGGATGCCGCGCACCTTGACCCGCTGACCGAGCGGCAGGATCTCCAGCTCGGCGCCGGGCGACACCGTGCCCGACAGCGGGATGCCGGTGACCACGGTGCCGATGCCGTCGAGCGAGAACACCCGCTGGATCGGCATGCGGAACGGCCCGTGGTGCTGCCGCGGCTCGACCGACATCGCCAGCCGCTCGAGCTTCTGCCGCAGCACGTCGATGCCGTCGCCGGTCACCGAGCTGACCCGTACGACCTCGGCGCGCTCGAGCACGGTGCCCTTGACCAGTTCGCGGACCTCCTCTTCGGCGACCTCGACCAACAGCTCGTCGACCATGTCGATCTTGGTCATCACGATCAGGCCGCCGCGGACCTGCAGCAGGTCGAGGATGTCGACGTGCTCGACGGTCTGCGGCATCACGCCGTCGTCGGCGGCGACGATCAGCAGCGCCAGGTCGATGCCGGTCGAGCCGGCGACCATGTTGCGCACGAAGCGCTCGTGGCCGGGCACGTCCACCAGGCCCAGCAGGCGCCCGTCGGCGAGCTTCATGCGGGCGAAGCCCAGGTCGATCGTCAGCCCGCGGAGCTTCTCCTCCTTGAGGCGGTCCGGGTCGATGCCGGTGAGCGCCTTGACGAGGCTCGACTTGCCGTGGTCGATGTGACCGGCCGTGCCGACGACCACCGGATGAATGGAGCGAGCCACGCGACTGCCTCGAGCTGGCGGGTGCCGATCAGGCGATGAACAGGATCCGCTGGCAGGAGCCGCAGCGAACGACCGACGACGCGCCCATCAGCCTGGCGGTGTCGTTCATCGTGACCTTGTTGTAGCAGCCCTGGCAGTAGCCGTCGTCGACGCGGCAGACCGCCTGGTGCTCGCGGGTCTTGTAGAGCCCCTCGTATTCGCGCAGCAGGTCCGGCGGCACGCCCTCGGCGGCGGCGGCGCGACGGGCGCGCGCGGCGGCGACCTCGTCGGCCCGCTCGGAGCGCAGCTTGCCGGCCTCCTGCAGGAACTCCTCGAACACCTTGCGCTCGGCCTCGAACGCGGCGAGCGTCGTCGTCGCGTCACCGCGCAGGCCGTCGAGCTGCTCGAGCAGCTTGAGCCCCTCGTCCTGGGTCGCGTCGCGGTCCTTGCGCACGGACTCGATCTCGAACAGGGTGGCCTGATACTCGGCGTTGTTGCGCACCTGGTTGAGGCGGTCGTTGAGGCGCTTGATGTGCGCGTCGGCGTCGCGTGCGGCGGTGTCCAGGTTGCGCGAATCGACCTCGGCCTTCTGCAGCCGGGTCCGAGCTTCGAGCGCCGCGCGCTCCAGCTGGTCCAGGCGCTTCTTGCGCTTCGCTTCTTCTTCGGGCAACTGGTCGATGTCCCGGGTCAGGGACGAGACCTCTAGGTCGACCTTCTGCAGGTCGAGCAGCTTCTGGACGTGTGGATGCACGGAGTGTCCGGTTGGGGGGCGGACCGCTCCGATCCGCGGGCGAGCATCCTACCTGCCAGCCCCCCCGGCTCAAGGCTCGGCTGCGAAGGGCGCCCCGGGCCCGGTCGGCGCGGCTCGGGGCCTGGGGCAGCCGATCAGCCTGGCTCGCCGGTCCCCCCGGCTCGCCGACTCATCCCGGCTCGCCGACGGCGCTGTCGAAGAACCCGCCCAGGCGCCGCGCCCGCACCGGATGCTGCAGCTTGCGCACGGCCTTCGCTTCGATCTGGCGCACGCGCTCGCGCGTGACGCGGAAGATGCGGCCGACCTCCTCGAGGGTGTAGGTGTAGCCGTCGCCGATGCCGTAGCGCAGCTTGATGATCTCGCGCTCGCGGAAGGTCAGCGTGTTGAGCACGCTCTCGATGCGGTCCTTGAGCATCTCGCGGCTCGCGGACTGCACCGGGGATTCGACCGACTCGTCCTCGATGAAGTCGCCGAAGTACGAGTCCTCCGAGTCGCCGATCGGCCGGTCCAGCGAGATCGGGTGCTTGGAGATCTTCATCACCCGCTTCGCCTCGTCCACCGACACCTGCGCCGCCTCGGCGACCTCCTCGATCGACGGTTCGCGCCCCTTCAGCTGCGTCAGCTTCTTGGACACGTTGCGCAGCTTCGACATCGTCTCGATCATGTGCACCGGGATGCGGATGGTGCGCGCCTGGTCGGCGATCGAGCGGGTGATGGCCTGGCGGATCCACCACGTCGCGTAGGTCGAGAACTTGTAGCCGCGGCGGTATTCGTACTTCTCGACCGCCTTCATCAGGCCGGTGTTGCCCTCCTGGATGAGGTCGAGGAACGACAGGCCGCGGTTGCGGTACTTCTTGGCGATCGAGACCACGAGGCGCAGGTTGCCGGACGACAGCTTGCGCTTGGCGTCCTCGTAGTTGGCGTAGGCCTGCCGCAGGAACTCGAGGCGCTTCTCCAAGCGCTCGACCGTCTCGAGTCCATCGACCTGCATGTCGCTCAAGCGGCGGCGCGTCTCGATCGCGTCCGGGTTCTGCAGCTGCGCCCCGCGATAGCGCGCCAACCGCGCCTGCAGGCGCTTCATCTCGGCGATGCGGCTGTCGACCAGGTCGATCATCGGCCGCACCTTCTTGCCCTGGAGGTTGAGCTCCTCCACCAGCGCCACGGCCTTGCGACGCCGCGAGAAGATGCGGCGCTTCAGCGTCATCTGCTGCGGCGCGGACAGCGTCTTGTGGAACAGCTCGCCGAAGTCCTTGCGCGCCGCGTCGTAGATCAGCTTGAGCGTCTGGATGTTGCCCGGCAGGCGGTCGGACAGGTCGGCCTTGCCGACCTCAGGATCCTGCTGGTTGACCTTCAGCGTGCGGTCGAACGCCAGCTCGCCCTTCAGCACGTCCTCGAGGATCTCGATCGCCGACTTCATGCCGAAGCCCGACGACAGCACCTCCTTGCGGAACTGCTTCCTGGTCAGCTCGATCTTGCGCGCCAGCGAGATCTCCTCCTCGCGCGTCAGCAGCGGGATCTCACCCATCTGGGTGAGATACATGCGCACCGGGTCGTCGATCTTCTCGGTGATGTCCACCACCGGAGCCGACAGCTCGGCTTCGGACGGCTCGGCGAGGTCGAGGTCCGGCGTGAGGTCGATGTCGTCGCCGCCGTCCCCCATGCCGAGGTCGCTGCTGGCGCCCTTCTTCGCCTTCTGCGCCTTGTCGTCTTCGACGACGTCCAGCCCGGCGTCCTCGATCAGGGCGATCGCCGCCTCGATCTTGTCCGGCGACGTCATGTCGTCGGGCAGCACGCTGTTGAGCTGGGCGAGCGTGACCGAACCCACCTTGCGCTGGGCCTTGATCAAGCTCTTGATCTTCTTCTCGAAATCGTTCTTGGCGGACATGTGGGGTCTCGGGATCTGCCGCGGGGGTGCCGCCGGATCGGTGCAGCCCTCATTCAGGCGGCGAACGACGCGGCGGCGGCCAGCGGAAATCAGGAATGTCTTGTCGGTTGCGGGAAGCGCGTGAGGAAGGGGTCGTGGATCAGAGGTCGTCGCCCGGTTCCGGGTCGGCGCCGCCGGCCGCGCCGGACGAAGCCTTGAGGAACGGATTGTCGCCGCGCGGCAAGTGCCGCCTGGCGGTGCCCATGTCGGCGCCGGGGCGCGGACGTTCCCGCCGGAGCAACGACATCATCTCGCGCTGCAGCATCGCGGCGGTGGCGGCGTCGTTGGCCTGCAGCGCCTGTTGCAGGCGCTGGCGCAAGGTCCGGCGCTCGGCCTCGCCGCTGACACGGCGGCGACCGGCCATCAGTCCGGCGAGCACCTCTTGCGGCTCCTTGGTCTCGGCGGCGCGCTTGTGCGCTGCGACCAGCAGCTCCCGCAGCTCCGGCTGCTCGGCGGCGCGCGTGAACAGGTAGCGGAACAGGTCCGCCGCCCCCTCGCGCCCCAGGGCCAGCCCGTCGGTCGCCCACTGGAACAGCACGGCCACGGCTTCGGTCTCGATCGCCGCCTCGTCGAGGTCGAGCCCGATCAGCAGCGTCGGCTGCGCCAGGACGCACGCCAGCAGCTCGCGTTCGCTCTGCTCGAGCAGGCTCAGCTTCGGCTCGACGGCGCGGCGCACCTGTGGCGCGCCCTGCTCGCTGCGACCGGTCGCGTCCCGGTCGTCGGCCCGGCGCACCGGCGCGTCGCGCAGCATGCGCTCGAGCGCCGGTGTCGGCACCGCCAGATGGCGCGCCATCTGCTCGAGGTAGGCGGCGCGGCGCACCGGCACGTCGACCATCGCCAGCAGCTGCGCGCACTCGCGCGCCGCGGTCTCGACGTGCACGGCCTGGGTCAGGTCGAGTCGCTGGCGCAGCAGGCGGAACCAGACGCTCAGCGCGTCCGGAGCGGCCTCGATGACGTCGGCGAAGCGCGCGCGACGCTCGACCACCAGCTCCTCGTCTTCGCCAGGCTGGGACAGCACGATGTCGGCCGGATCCTTGGCGTCGGCGTCGCCGTCGCTGACCATCGCGATGCGCAGGTCGACCCGGCTGTTGAGCAGCTCCCGCAGCGCGCGCTCCGCGGCCTGCTTGCCGGCGCGGTCGCCGTCGAACATCAGCACCACCCCGTCCTGCGCGTAGCGCTCGACGATGCGCGCATGGTCCGCGGTGAACGCCGTGCCCAGCGCCGCGACCGCGCCCGGGAAGCCCGCGAGGTGACAGGCGATGACGTCGGTGTAGCCCTCCATCACCACCAGGCGGCGCTGACCGGCCTGCTTCGCCGCGTGCAGCCCGAACAGCACCCGACGCTTGCTGAACCAGGGCGACTCTGGCGAGTTCAGGTACTTCGGCGGCGTGTAGTCGCCGCGCGGCGCCGCGCTCGCCGTGCCCGGAAGCACACGCCCGCCGAACGCGACGGTGCGGCCGCGCTCGTCGACGATCGGGAACATCAGCCGGCCGGCGAAGATCTCGCGACCGTTCTTCACCAGCCCGGCGTCCTCGAGCACCGCCCGCGACAACTTGTTGTCGGCGGCGAAGCGCTGCAGCCCGCCCTCCGCCGGCGAACCGTCCGGGTGATAGCCGAGCTTCCAGCCGGCGATCGCGTCCGCGAGGCCCCGGCGCTCGAGGTAGCCACGCGCCGCCGCCCCGGCGGGGGTCAGCAGCGCGCGATGGAAGAAGTCGGCGACCGCCTGCAGCGTGGCGAAGGTGTCGCGCTGCTGCTGCGCGTTGCCGCCGCGCGGACCGCGCTGGAAGACACCCTCGAGGTCGACGCCGACCCGCTCGGCGAGCAGTTCCATCGCCTCGCGAAAGCTCAGCCCGTCGCGCTCCATCAGCCAGGTGAACACGTCGCCGTGCTTGCCACAGCCGAAGCAGTGGAAGTGCTGCGTGTCGCGGAACACATGGAACGACGGGGAGTTCTCCGGATGGAACGGGCACAGCGCGGTCAGGCTGCGCCCGCGCGGACGCAGCGGCAGATAGCTCTCGATCAAGGCGACCAGGTCGGTGGCCTCCTTGATGCGGAGCTTGGCGTCCTCGTAGCGATCCATCGGGGGAAGGGCGTGTCGGGGCGGGAAGGGTGCGATCAGGTCGGGCGCGATCTGCTGGACGGGCGGAACCAGAGATCCCGATCCCGCCGCGGCGCCTGGGGGGACGCCACTCGCGAAAACCGGGCGGAGGAGGATACCCCGGTCCGAGGCCGCAGGTCGGGCAGCCTAGCCCACCTACGGAAGACCGAAGAGACCTCGTCCGGTGGCGCGCCTTCTCCCTCGCCAGCGATTCACGCTGGTCGACCGGATCCAGTCACCGCCACACCAAACGGCCCAACCGAACTGCTGCCCGCAACCATCGCAACGCCTGCCGTGGGGCGCCTGCCGACGTTGCGCCGGCCCCCGCCGTGTCCGGTCCTTCGATGTTGTTCTCGACCGGGGTCACTTGCGTGTTGTGGAACCCAGGAGTGTAGCACGCCCTCGGTGGGCGTCAAGTCCGCGCTGTCGACCCTGTCCGGACGAGCGCGGCCAATCTCACCTGTTCGCCGTCGCGCTCCAGAGCTCGCGGACCTGCTGTGGTGAGAGTTGCTCGGCGCGCATCCCGGCCAGGTCCGGCGGCAGGTCCGGCGCCGCGCAGCCGATCTCTCGCGCGGCGGCGGCGGCGGTAGTGCGCAACACCTTGCGGCGCTGGCCGAACAGGGCGCGCACGAACCGGGCGAAGCTGCGCCTCGCCTCGCCGTGCCCGAGGTCTCCGGGCAGCGTCTCGAGCCGCCGCAGCGCCACCACCGACGACCATACCTTGGGCCGCGGGCGGAACACCTCCGGAGAGACGTCACGCAGCGAACGCACGTCGAACAGGTTCTGCAGCAGCACCCCGAGACCGCCGTAATCGGCATGGCCGACGCCGGCCGCCAGCCGCTGCCCCAGCTCCTTCTGCACCAACACGACGATGCCGTCGGGCAGGCGCGGCAGCTGCGCGAGTTCGGCCAGCAACGGGCCCGACACGGAGTAGGGCAGGTTGGCGACGACCAGCACGCGCCCGCGGGCAGCCTCGCAGACCTCGCCGATGCGCGGCAGCAGGCTGCGCCCCGGTCCGCCGAGCGCGTCGCCGAGCAGCCATTCGATGTTGCCGGCGGCGACCAGCTCGCCCCTGGCGATGTCGCAGAGCCGCTGCTCGATCTCGACCGCCAGCACCGCCCCGGCGCGCGCGGCGAGCTCACGGGTGAGGAAACCGAGCCCGACGCCGATCTCGACGACCGTGTCGTCGGGCCCGGGCGCGGCCTGGTCGGCGATCCATCGGTGCAGGCTCGGATCGAGCAGGAAGTTCTGGCCGCGCGCCGAGCTGGGCTTGAAGCCAACGGCGTCCAGCCGTTCGCGGTAGCGGGCGAACGCGTCCCTGCCGGGATGGGTGCTGTCGTCGCTCACCGTGGTGATTCCGCGGCGCGGAGCAGGTCCTGCAGCGCGGCCCCGGCCGTGCCGGGCGGCGGCACCGGCACCTCGGCGGCGGCCGCCTGCAGCACCTCGCGATGTCGCCCACGCCAGACGAACTGTCGCAGCTGGGCCTGTTCCCGCACGTCCTCCGGCGCCGCCTCCTCCGACATGCGTCGCAGCAACTCGGCCGCCGTCGTGTAGATGCGGAGGCCGGTGCGCTGCCGGCGCTCCCCGCCGAGCTGTTCGCGATACAGCTCGGTCATCGGCGTCTGGAAATCGCTGCCGACGACGACATGCGGCACGTCGTCGCCGCCGGCCGCGACGATCGCACCGAGCGGCAGGATGCCCCCCGGCCCGCCCCACACGGCCAGCGCGGCGGTCGCCCGTGCCCGACGCAGGCTGCGTCCGAACGCCCCCGATTGCTCGAACTCCGGGCCGCACCAGCGCCAGGGCACTGTCTCGGTCCACTCGCCGACGTTGCCGATCAGGTCGTAGGGCGAGTCGCTGTTGGCACGACGCCCCGACTCGAACGTTCCCACCGGCGTCACCACGCCGAGCGCGAGTTCGCCGGTGTTGGCCCGGGATGGGTCCTGCTTGTAGCCCCACGGGAACATGCTGCGACCGTCGCCGGCGGTCACCAGCTGCCACTCGACCTCGTTCGGCAGACGGCAGCACCGCCAGGCAGCGAACGCCCGGGCCTGCGTCAGGTCGATGCCGCTGACGGGAAGGCTGCCGTTGCCGCCCAGCACGATCCGCGCTGCGCCGACACGGAGACCGCGCGGGCTCATGGCGAACTCACGCCAATCCGCCTCGGTCACCTCGAAGCGATCGACGAACAGCGCCTGCCCCAGAGGGAGTCCGGTGCGCTCGACCAGCACCAGGTCGCGCAGGGAGCCGAAGCGCCCGCTGCGGGTCGGCACCTGCTCGATCGCGGGACCGCTGCCCGGCGCCTGCCCGTCGCAGGCTGCACCTGCGAGTGCGAGCATCGCCAAGGAGCCCACCATTGCGCAAGATCGGCCCGCGGCGCGGCGACTCGGCGCGCGGAGCTGGGGCGCGGGCCGATCACGCGCAGTGGGCACGGGGTCAGCGTTCCAGCAGCAGGATCTCGACGCGGCGGTTCGTGGCGCGGGCGTCGTCGCTGGAACCCTCCACGGCCGGGCGATTCTGGGCGTAGCCCGCCACGTTGACCTGCGCCTCCGCGAGGCCCGCCTGACCGGTCAGGAAGTCGGCGACGCTCATCGCGCGCTCGACCGACAGGCGCAGGTTGGTGCCCCAGCGGCTGTGCTGGATCTTCTGGTCGTCGGTGTGGCCGTCGATGCGGATCTGACGTCCACCGAGCGACGACGCGAGCTCCGTCAACGTGCGCTTGCCCTGCTCCGTCAGCTCGTTCTTGCCCGGCGCGAACAACACGCCGCCGGCGACGCGGAAGGCGAGGCCCTCGGCGGTGTTGACCAGCTCGACGCCGCTGATCGCCGACGAGCCGCCGGCCTGGTAGCGCTTCAGCAGGTCGTCGATCTCGGCCTTCTTGGCGGTGATCCAGGCGGTCTCGGCCGCGCGCGCGCCGAGCTCCTTGTTGCGCGCGTCGAGCTGGTCGTAGCTCGCCGCGAGCGCCTTGTGCTGCTGCGTCAGACCGTCGATCTGCGCGCGCAGCGCCTCGTTCTCGCCCAGGACCTTCTTGTGAGCTTCCGGACTGACGCAGGCGGCGGCGCACAGCAGCGCCGCGATCATCCAAGTGTGCTTCATCGTATGCCCCCTCGCGTGTTCGCTTCTACGGGTCTGCCGACGACCTGACCGTCGCCGACGGCGCGCGAGGGTAGCGGTCGCGCGGGGCATTGTCACGCCCGAGATCCGATCAGGGCGTACAGCACAACGGGCGCGGATGCGCCCGGAGGAGACGAAGCGTGCGCGGCGCGCTGCAGTCCCCCGCGCCCGGCCCTGCCCGGCGCGGACGACGCGTCACTCGGCGGACTTCTTGGCGGCGAACGCCGAGGTGAAGAAGTTGTCGTTCGGCGACTTCTCGTGCGCGACCGAATACATGATCATCAGGCCCCAGATCATCGCCGCGAAGCCGAGGCCCGCCACCGCCGTCACCCAGGCCGGGGGTGCGCTGCTCTTCGGCGGCCGTGGCCGGCGCAGGCAGGGCTGCGGGTCGCGACCGGACGGATCGATCGGCGCGTCGGCGCCTCTTCGACGATGTCGTCGTCGGCCAGCAGCGTGTCCTCCTCGGAGATCTGCTCGGTGACCATGCCGGTGTCGTCCTCGAGCGCGTCGACGAACGACAGCTCGGCGTCACCCTCGGCCTGCGCGTTCAGGGACTCGATGTCCTCGCGGCGGAACTTCATCGAATCGCCGTCGCGAAAGGCGCGGATCTCGCCCTCGGAGACGAGCTTCTTCAGCTCTTCGCTGCGCAGCTGCAGCTCGCGCAGAGGCCTTCTCGAAGGAGAGGAAATCATCGGACTTGTCGGACACGGACTACCTCGATACGTCGTGGGACGAGTTCAGGGAGAGGGTTCTCGGGAGATGCTGGCGCGCGGGGGATAGAGAACCCGCGCCTTGGAGGGCAGCTCGACCGCCGGACGGCGAAAGTCCGGGGTCGACGCCGCAAGAGCTTACCGCACAACGGCCGCTTGGGAAGTCACTAGTTGTCGGGCGGCTACTTGTCGGCCCCGGCCGGCTCGAGTCCGGTGCGCACCTTGCGGTCCTTGCCATCGCGCTTCTCGAACAGCCGCTGCAGGTCCGCGTATTCGTATTCGCTGCGGTCGTTGTAGCCGTGCAGCTGCAGGTCCAGGTCGATGCGACGGGCTCCGACCAGCACGATCCGCCGCTGTTCGGCCGAACCACCGCGGGCCTCGTAGACCGCCAGCTGCCGGCTGACGGTGTCGATCAGGTAGAGCACCGAGGTGCCGACCCCGTAGCTGCCGGTGACGGCCAGGAACCCGTTGCCGCTCGAGCTGCCACCACCGCCGCCGTCCTCGGTGTAGACGATCTGGCTGGTCGGCTGTGGCTCCGGCGCGTCCGGCGCGACCGGGGCGTTGACCGGCCCGCGGCCCTGGGCCCCCAGGACACCGCCCGTCGGGGCGAACCATTGGCCGAGCAGGAAGGCAGCGCCGAAGCCGGCGCCGAGAAGCAGGGTCTTGAGCGAACTGTTCATCGCGGAGGGGCACGCAGTCTAGCGCGCCCGATGGCCGTCGCGGGAGCCCCCGCTGTCGAATCCCGCCGCCACCGCGTGGTCGAAGGCCCCCTTCCGCAAGAACTGCAGCACCTGCCGCTGCACGACCCGGGCGACGGTCATGCTGGTGTGCCCGACCGGCAGGACGACCGAGTCGGCGGCGCCGGCGAAGGTCGCTTCCCCCACCGCCACGGTGCCGTCGTCCGGCCCCGGGATCGACGCGTTGCCGTCGCCGCGGTCGCCGACGACGGTGCCAGAACAGCCACGGAACGGGATCGGTCGCAGGTGCAGCGGGTCCGTGGTGGCGAGCTGCGCCGCCGCCCCGGTGCCCATCGCGATCTCGAACAACAGCCAGTGCCGCCGCAGGTCGGCCAGCACCGCGCCACGGTGCGGCGTGCCGAGGTAGACGCACGCGTGCGGCGCCCGCGCGTCGGCGCGCCGCAGGTACTCCTCGATCACCAGCCCGCCCATCGAGTGGCCGACGAACGACCACTCGTCGACCGGCCCGCGCGCCGCGCGCGCCTCGATCGCGTCGTGCAGCTGCGCGGCGAACTGCTCGATCTGGCCGCGGGTGCTGCGGTAGCCCGGGTTGAGGACCTCGTAGCCGTGCGCCTCCAGCGTGCGCGCGAGGCGCAGCATCGACGCCGACGTGCGCCACATGCCGTGCTGCAGCACGACCACGCGCACCTTGCCGTCGCCCGGCGCGCGCAGCTCCGGCGCGTCGACGCCGGGCCCCAGCGTGTAGACGACGTCGAACGGCCAGGCGACGGGCGCGCCGAGCGCGACGCCGACCGAGAAGGCCACGCCGCCCACGAACAGCAGCAGCCAGGCGCGCACCAGCCAGCGACGCACGCGGCTAGCCCTCGCCACCGCGCGCATCCGCCACGTCGACCGCGTCCGGCAACCCACCGTGCAGCCGCGGCTGCCACGGCAGCGTCGCCAGCACCTCGGCCTCGTGGCGCAGCAGTTCGGCGTGTCGGCGCGCCGCGCCCTCGCCGCCGAGCTGCTCGCCGGCGAGTTCGAGGTAGAGCTGCTCGTGGCGCTCTTCCTGAGGGCACAGCTCGGCGTAGAAGCGCGCCGCGTCGGGCGCCACCTGCACCAGCTCCTCCGCCAGCAGCTGCATGCGCTCGTGCGAGCGCATCTCGATCACCGCGGCGATCAGCAGCTCGTCGGCCAACCGTTCGCGGCGGTCGCCCCGCACCGCCTTCTTCAGCCGCTCGGCGTAACCCGACGACTCCTGCGGCGCGAACGCCGCGCCGCGCGCGCGCAGCAGCTTGAGGGCGCGCTCGAAGTGCAGCAGCTCCTCGCGCGCGAGCGCCGAGAGCTGGCGGTGACGGTCGGGGTCCGTGGGCAGCCGGAACAGGAACGCGACCGCGCCGGCGGCGGCCTTCTTCTCCAGGTGCGCCTGTTCCAGCAGCAGCGCGTCGACGTGGGCGCGCTGCGAGCGGGCCCACGTGCGCGGCGTGACGAACCGCGCGCTGCGCGTGCCCTGGTTCGTGGTGGTCGACGACGACATCGCCCGACAGCCTACGCGCCGCGGGGCCGCACGGCTACGGCGCCAGCAATCCGTCGAGGTGGCGGCGCGCGCCTTCGACGTCGCGCACCCGCAGCGCGTGGCTGACGCCGTCGCAGCGGAAGCGGAAGCCGTCCCAGGTGAAGCGCAGCACCTGCGCGCCGTCGCCGTCGGGCCGCAGCACGGCCACCGCGGCGCGCTGATCGTGCACGCGCACGGCCAACACCGGCTCGTCGAGCCACGAGGACAGCCCGGCGCTGCCGAACATGCCGCGCAGCGTCGTGCCGTCGAGGTCGGCGTCGACCACCGCCAGCCCGCGACGCAGCTCGCCGCGCCACGAGGCCGTCGTCGCCGCGGCGAACGCCCGGGCGTCGCCGGCGTCGCACGCCGCGTCGACCGCGAACGCCGCGCGCATCAGCGGCGGGATCGCCTCGTTCGCCGGCACTTCGACGGGCGCCGTCGCCCGTTCGCCGCCGAGCGGATTGGGCCAGGCCGCCGGCACGATGGCCAGCACCAGCAGCGCCGCGCCGAGCGCGACGCAGGAGGTCAGCAACCAACCGGAGCGGGTCGTCGTCATGTCAGTACCTCACCGTCGTGATGCCGTTCTTGAAGCGGATCAGCACGCCGCCGCGCTCGGCCGCGGCCTCGGCGGCGACGTCGCCGAGCTGCAGCTCCTTGGCGGCGACCACCTCGCCGTTCTCGACTTCGCGCGGCACCGGGCCGGACAGCACCGCGGTGTTCGGCAGCTCGACCGGGCGCCCCGGCTGCGCCGCCGCGACCAGCACGAGCTCCCGGCGCGTCGGGTCGTAGCTGCAGCGCTCCAACGCCGCGCCGCTGCGCAGCACGTGCGGCGCCGGCGGACCGCCGTGCGCCTTGACCTCGACGCGGTAGCGCCCGGGGCGATCCGGCAGGAACACCGTGCGGCCGTCGAAGCAAGACCACGGCTGCCCGTTCACCTCGACCTCCTGGAAGTCGTCCCCCATGACGACGCACGGCGCCGACAGGCGGCTCGGCTGCAGCACGTGCACCGTGACCTCGCGCGGCTGCGGCTCCTCGAGCGCCATCACGCGCAGCGAACCCGGCCCCGGGTGCGTGCGCGCCACCACCGCCGGACCGGCGACGACCTCGATGGTGTCCCCCGGCTCCTGCCAGACGCGCAGCACCGAGCCGCCGCGCGGCGCCGGCGTGCTGCCGCGCCATGTCCACAGCCCGCGCTCGCGGACCATGAACGGCGTGTCGGCGTCGCGGTCGACCAGCAACAGGCGGTTCCAGGGGAGCGGCATGTCGGTGACCAGCGTCGCGCGGCCGACGCCGCCGAGCTGCAGCGGCTCGGGCCGATCGATGCCGTCGACGATGCGCGCGGCGTGCGGCAGCAGCGCGGCGCCGCGGCCGTGCGGCGCGAGCAACACGCCGACGCGCGCCCGCAGCCCGGACTCCGGTTGTGCGCGCCAGACCACCTCGCCCTTGCCGAGCACGAAGTGCTCGTAGCGCGACAGCTGCAGCGGCACGATCAGCACGTCGGGGGCACGCACATCGTCGCAGCCGAGCACGAAGGGCGCTCGCCGCGCCGCCGGATCGTCGCCGTCGCTGCCGCTGACCAGCGCGTAGTCGGGCAGCTGCAGCCGTCGCTCGAGCTGCAGGTTGCGCGCGGCCCGTTCGCAGCGTGTCTCGATGACGAAGCCCGGCTGGTCGGCCATCGCCGTCAACGCGACCTCCTCCTGGTGGTAGCTCGACAGCGAGCGCTCGATCAGCTGCGCGACGCTGCCGGCGGGGATCGTGACCTCGGCCTCGACGCCGACGTCGCCGGCGCGGCTCGTGCGCAGGCGGTCGATCGCCACCAGGCTGCCGTCGAGCACTTCGAGCGACAACAGCCGCGTCCCCGACCGGGCGATGTGCACCGGCACCGTCAGCGCCACGCTGCGGCCGCGGTCCGAGACCGCGATCGCGCGCAGCAGCACGTCGTCGAGCCGCAGCGCGACGAGGCTCGAGCCGCGTTCGCTGCGCAGGTCGAGCTCCAGCTCGTGGTAGCCCGCAGACGGCGCCCATTCGAACGCGGCGCGCTGCGGCCAGGTCGGCGCGTCGCCGAAGCCGAGCAGGGCCGGCGGCTGCGGGTCGCAGCCCGGCCCGTTGCCGACCCGCACCGCGTCGCCGTAGCCGCCCTCGCCGCGGTACCCGCGCTCGAGGAAGTCGACGCGCTCGTTGCTCAGCGCGGCGACGTCGGGCCGCCCGCCGAACAGCCGGGTGCGCAACAGCGACGGGCTGAGCGCCACGGCGGCGTCGCCGAAGCGCGCCAGTCCGCGCGGGTCGTAGGCGAGCGCGCCGCCGCTGCCGAGCAGCCGGAACCAGTTGTTCTGCAGCGCGTGCACCGCAGCCGGCGCAGCGACCGTCGCGCCGAAGCCTGCCGGCCGTTCGTCGAGCAGCTCGGCGGCCGCGGCGCGCACGCCGTCCTGGCCGGTCGCCGCCAGCGGCATCGCCACCGCCGCGACCAGCGGTTCGCTGCCGAGACCGTGCACGTAGGCGACGGTGTCCGGGCCGAGCGTGCGCGGGTCGTGGCGCCGCCACAGCGCGGCGCCGCCCTGCAGCCGCCGCGCGCGCACGAACGTGTTCCACTGCGCCACCAGCCAGTCCGCATGGCAGCCGCCGCCGCGCACGCCGTTGCCGAGCGAGCGGTCGGCGCCGTGCCGCGCGTCGAGCACGCCGATCGGGAAGCGGTCGGCGGCGAAGCCGTCGCGCCACCCCGCGGCCACGCCGGCCAGCGACAGGCCGCGCGGCGCGCCGTCGTCGGCGTCGAGCGCGCGCAGCGCCCCGGCCATCGGCGGGGCCTGTTCGCCGCCGCAGTACAACACCGCGGCGGGCTGGTAGTCCTGCACCATCAGACGGCCGTAACCGCGGCCGTCGCTCCACCACTGCCGCAGGCCGATGCCGTCGAACGCGCCGGCGCCGAGCCGCCGCACCGACAGCAGCTCGCGCGCCAGCCAGCGCAGCGCGACGAGGCGTTCGGTCGGCCGGTCCCCGACCGGCAGCGGGTCGAGGCCGAGCAACGACAACAGACCGCGCGCGTGCGCCTCGTCCGCCAGCGCGCGCAGCCCGCTCGAGCCGAAGCTGGCGTCGACGGCGTCACCGCGGAACGAACCCGGCCGCTCGATGGCGTCGTCCTTGTTCCACGGCAACGGCACGCCGTGGCGCGCGTCGGTCAGCTCGAACTCGACGAGGTCGGCGCCGGCGACCCAGCTCGGGTGCAGCGCGTCGCGCAGCAGCTCGTCGCGCGGCCGCACCGCGTCGGGTTCTTCGCCGTCGTAGAGGCCGACCTGCCAGCCCCAGTGCGCGAGCAGCGGCACGATCGGCGGCCCGTCGGCGGGCAGCGCCGGCGCGTCGGCCGGCGCGCTGCGCTCGGCGACGCTCCACACCTGGACCGGCGCGGCCGCGCCACCGACGCTCGCGGCGCAGCAGGCGACGAACGCGCGGGCGTTGGCGCGCACGACCTCGTCCGCGCAGCCGAGCTCGGGCAGCAGCCCGCAGGCCAGCACCTGCCCGCGGCCGACCGCGTAGCGCAGCAGCACCGGCGCGTCGCTGGCCTTCGGCTGGCCGTCCTCGACCGCGCCGAGCCGCGCGACCACCTCGCCCTTCTGCGGCGCGCCGAGCCGCCACGCGCACAGCGGCAGCGTGCAACCGATGCCGCCGGTGATCGGGAACGAGAACTCCCCGTGCCGCGCGGTCAGGCCTTCGAACAAGGCCGCGTGCTTTCCCGACACGAGGGTCAACGACAGCTCGGCTTCGCCGCGCAGGGCGCGGTGGTCGAAGCCCCAGCGGTAGACGGTGTTCTCGGGCACCTCGGGCTCGACGCCGAGCGCGGCGACCCAGCGCGCGGCGTGGCCGAACAGCACCAACCGCCCACCCTGCTGCACGAACTGCAGCAGCGCCTGCGCGCGCGGTTCGTCGAGGGACGACGTCGGTTCGCGCCAGTTGGGGTCCACCACCACCAGCGTCAACGCCGGGTCGAGCCCCTGCTTGGGCAGCTCGTGCGGCACCGGACCTAGCCGCACGGTGTGGGCGTCGCGCAGCGCGGCGCGCCACTCGGGCAGCACGGTGACGTCGTCAGGGCCGGCGCGCCGCGCGACGCACGCCGCCAACGCGATGGCCGCGCCGCACAGCGCGAGCCGCTGCATCCGCCGGGGACGCTTCAGGGAGCCGAGTTGCTGAGCCGACATGCGGGCGTAGAGTCCTTGCCAACGATGGATCGGCAGCACCCCACCTCCTCACTTGAGGGTTCCTCCCTGGAGGACCGTCTGTATTTTCGACAGTGGCTGGCCGGCCGTGACTTCGGTGCAGCATCGCCGGTCGCCGGGCAGATGGCCAACTTCGTCTACGCGGTCGGCGATCGCCTCACCGGCGAGGCGGTGCTGGTCGACCCGTGCTACGCGGTCGGCGAACTGTGCGACCTGCTCGAGGCCGACGGCATGCGGCTGACGGGCGCGCTGGCGACGCACTACCACCCGGACCACGTCGGCGGCGACCTGTTCGGCCACCAGCTCGAAGGCGTCGCGGAGCTGCTCGACCGCTGCCCGTGCAAGATCCACGCGCAGCGCCCCGAGGCGACGTGGATCCAGCGCATGACCGGCGCCGCGGCGAGCGACCTCGCGCTGCACGACAGCGGCGACGTGCTGATGGTCGGCGAGATCCCGATCACGCTGATCCACACCCCCGGCCACACGCCCGGCTCGCAGTGCTTCCTGGTGCAGAACCGGCTGCTCGCCGGCGACACGCTGTTCTTGCAGGGCTGCGGCCGGACGGACTTCCCCGGCGGCGACCCGCGGCAGCTGTACCTGTCGTTGACCCAGAAGCTGATGCAGGTGCCCGACGACGCGGTGCTGTATCCGGGCCACGCCTACGACCCGCGGCCGAACGCGCTGCTCGGCGAGACGCGGCGCAGCAACCCGGTGTTCCGGCCGAAGACCGAGGCGGAGTGGCTGGCGATGTTCGGCTGACGAGGTGGGCAAGGTCGCGCGACGCACGTGCGCCCGAGCCAGGACCGGAATGGATCAGCCGCGCCCTCTGACGTCACCAGCCAGACGTTCCACGACCTCGACGAACACCCTGAAGCTGCGGGAGCTGCTCTTCCCTGGATCGAGGAAAGCCGCCATTGCTCGCGCACCCGAGACCTTCTGGAATGCCGGGGCGAGCTCAGCCAGAGCAGCCGACGGTTGCGCGACCGAATCGGGATCACGGAACCGCGACTTCTTGCCTACCCCCGCCAGAGCTTCGTCCTCGAAGGCCCTGGCCAACGCATCCGGGTCCCCCAGATACCAGGCTTCGAGCTCCTGACAGGCCAGTCGAACCACCGAGTCGCTTCGTCCCGCATCCTCACAAGCCGCGACGAGACGTTCCTTCAGGCTTCGACAATCACCGCCATCGTTGTCGCGCACGATGACGAAGCGCACGCCGGGCTCTCGCCAGTTCTGGAGCTTGCGCGGAATGCTCTTCTCCAGGTCCTGCTTGCCTTCGTGGGCGACGCACAGGAACTGGAGGTCGGGAGTCGGGGCAACAAACCTTCGAGCAGCA
Source organism: Planctomycetota bacterium (assembly GCA_020638735.1). Taxonomy (GTDB): domain Bacteria; phylum Planctomycetota; class UBA1135; order UBA1135; family UBA2386. The sequence goes on from JACKHZ010000011.1 coordinate 639,861, forward strand.
CCTTGCAGGAGAACTCCTCCAGCAGGAACACCACGCGGCTCATCGAGGGCCCGCTCCCTCGAAGAGCCCCGGCGCGCATGGTCTCGAAACTCCTCCACCAGCTCGTGCATCAGCTCTGGATGGAGCTGGTTCTCGGGCTCCTCGACGGCCAGCAACGGATGTGGCTTCGGGTCGTAGAGCAGCACCAAGTAGGCGAACATCTTGATGGTGCCATCCGACACGTAGCGCGCGATGAACGGGTCCTTGAAGCTGCCATCCTGAAAGCGCAGCACGAGTCGACCATCCTCGGTTGCCTTCGCCTCGACCTTGCTCACCCCGGGCACACGCTCACTCATGATCCGCCGCACACGGTCGAACTGCGGGCGGTGGTGCTCGAACATGTACTGCGCCACTTGCGCGATGTTGTCACCGCGTGTGGACAAGTGCTCTGCGTAGCCAGCATCTGCGCTCGGCCGAGCCTCGCGAGTCGGGGCAGGTTCCGGAGTTCAGCGCGCCGGAACAACCGGTAGTTGTGGATCTCGATCGACTCGATCTGCATGGATCAGGGGCTGGGCAGCCAAGGTCGTGCGACGAACCTCACTCTTGTTGCACGTCAACAAGGTGCGATCGTCCGCGCCAGCGCCAAGTGCTCGATATCTCTGACAGCGCCGTCGCAGGCGCCCGCGTCAGTCCCCCAGCAGGTCGAGCACGCCGCCGCCCTTGCCCTGGTTGTTCTCGAAGCAGGTGAAGTCGATCAGGAACGTCGCCACCAGCAGGATGCTGCGCACCTCGACCGGCACGTGCGGCTCGCACTCGAGGCCGAACGTGTCGGCGTCGGTGAACATCTCCTTCAGCAGGCCGCCCCACTTCTTGCGGATCGCGCCGACCTCCTGCTGCTGGAACATCAGCTTGAAGGTCCAGACGCGGAACAGCGGGCTGAAGATCTCCATGACCTCCTCGCCAGCGGCGTTCTCGATGGCGAAGCGGCGGTGCAGCCAGGACCACTTGCGCTGGATGGCGCCGAGCTTGCGCTCGCCGTCGTAGACCTCCATGCGGTGGAAGAACCAGCGGAACGGCTTCTCGCCGCGACCGACCTGGCGGCCGTCGCGGTCGTAGACGTGGATCGTCGCCTTGCGGCAACGGCCGAACAGGTTGCGCAGGAACCACGCGCCGAAGCCCTGTGCCTCCTCGGCGGCCAGGCCCAGCCGGTCGCCCAGCTCGGTCTTGAGCTCGTAGCGGTTCTTCGACTCGAAGCCGAGCAGGATCTCGCCCCACTCCTTGGTCTGCTGGATCAACACCCGCTCGTGCTCGCCGACGATCGCTTCGAGTCCGCTCATGGCGAGCATGCTGCCGCGCGTGGCCCCACCTGGCAATCGCGCAGGATCCGGCGAAACCATGTCGCGTGCGCCTGCGACTCCGCGGATGTGCGAGCACGGCCGACCCATCGCGATGCTCGACGCCACCCGCAGGAGGAAGCTGATGAGGCTGTTCGCCGACGCCGCCGGACGACCGCCGACGATGTGGCCGGAGTTCGTCGCCGAGGCGTGTGCCGGGGAGCCGGAGCTGGCCGGCGAGCTGCGCACGCTGCTGCACAACCTGCCGCGCATCGATCGCTTCCTCGACCAGCCAGCCGAGCTCGAGCCGGGAGAAGCACCTCCGCCGGCGGCCGGGGAAGGGGCCTGGTGAGCCGCGTGCCAGGCGCTGCACGCTCCGTCAACCGCCGTCGCCGCCAGGGCGGCGACGCTCCTCGAGCTCGGCGAGGGTCTTGGGCCAGTCCTTCCTGAGCAGCTGCGACAGGCCGCGGTCGGCGAGCAGCCGTCCCTCGCACTGACAGGTCACGCAGTAGTTGCACTCGCTGTCCGCGTAGCGGACGCGCTGCACGGGCGAGCCGCAGACCGGGCAGGGCTGCCGGTAGCGGCCGTGCACCGCCATGCCGTCGCGGAACGCGGTCACCTTCTTCGGCCAGCCACCTGCCGCCTCGGCGCGCAGTCGCTGCGTCCACTCGGCGAACACGGCGCAGATCGCCTGCCGCAGCCGCGCGACCTGCGCGTCGTCGAGCCGCGACGTCAGCGTCACCGGACTCAGCCTGGCGCGGTGCAGGATCTCGTCGGAGTAGGCGTTGCCGATGCCGGAGAACAGCGTCGGATCGCAGAGCGCGCGCTTCAGCGTGCGGTTCTCGCTGCGCAACCTGGTCGCGAACTGCTCCGGCGTCGCGCTCTCGACCTCCAGTCCGCCGCGGTCGAACCCGGCGAGACCCGCGCGCCCCTCGACCAGGTGCAGCGACGCGCGCTTCTTGCTGCCGGCTTCGGTCAGCACCAGCGTGCCGCGGCCGAACAGCAGCGCCGCGACCTCGATGCCGCCGGCGAGCTTCCGTTCGCCGGGATACCACTGCAGGCGGCCGGCGATCATCAGGTGCAGCACCGCGAACAAGTCACGATCGAAGCCGAACACCAGCCGCTTGCCGAGGCGCTCGACGGTGCGCAGGGTCGCGCCTTCGAGCACCGCCGGCGCCGGTGCCACCGAGCGCAGCACGAAGGCGCTGCGCAGCCGCAGCTGGTCCAGCACGTCGCCGACCAGCAGCTGCTCGAGCCGTTCGCGGTAGACGGTGACGTCGGGCAGTTCAGGCATCGCGCGTCGCAGGCCGAAGGCTAACCACTGGCGAAGCCCACGCCGGTCCCTATCCTGCTCGCGCCAAGAATGACCTTTCCCGAACCGTTCTACACCTGGCGTCCGCATCCCTGGCACGGCATCTCGGCCGGCCCCAACCCGCCCGAGGTCGTGCAGGCCTACATCGAGATCACCCCGTTCGACCTCGTGAAGTACGAGATCGACAAGGTCAACGGCTTCCTGCGCGTCGACCGCCCGCAGCGCACCAGCTCGCAGCCGCCGAGCCTCTACGGCTTCATCCCGCGCACGCTGTGCGGGCGCCGCGTCGGCTCGCTGACCGAGGGCGCAAAGAAGGGTGACGGCGACCCGCTCGACATCTGCGTGCTCAGCGAACGGCCGATCAACGCGCGCGAGATCCTGGTCAAGGCCAAGGTCATCGGCGGCCTGACGATGCTCGACGGCGAGGAGGCCGACGACAAGATCCTGGCGGTGCTCGCCGGTGACTTCGTCTGGGGCGACGTCGACGACCTGTCGCAGCTGCCGGCGGTGCTGGTCGAGCGCCTGCGCCACTACTTCTCCACCTACAAGCTGCTGCCTGGCGCGTCGCCGGTGGCGATCACGCCGTACGACAAGCCGCACGCGCACCAGGTGATCCGCGCCGCGCTGCAGGACTACCACGAGGTCTACGGCGGGCCGCTGGTGTCCTGAGCCCCGGTCGGCTGCGGCGCCAGCGCGCGCAGCAGCGCCGGCAACAGCACCAGCGCCGCGACCAGCGCGAAGCTCAGCGACAGATCGACCAAGAGGCCGAAGGTGAAGGTGCCCTTGAAGCCACTGCCGAGGATCGTCACGAAGCCCACCAGCAGCACCAGCGTCGTCACCACCACCGGCCGGCCGGCGGTGCGCAGCGCGCACAGCACCGCGTCGCGCGGGCTCAGGCCGCGGCGGCGTTCTTCGTCGTAGCGGGCGGCGAGGTGGATGGTGTCGTCCACCATCAGGCCCAGCGCGACGCAGAACGAGATCACCGTCAGCGGCCGCAGCGTGATGCCGAGCAGCACCATCAGCCCGACCACCAGCAGCATCGGCACCAGGCACGACAGCATCGCCGCGATCGCCAGCCTGAGCCGCCGGCACTGCAGCCAGACCAGCACGAAGATCACCACCACCGAGCCGAGGAACGACAGCGCCAGGTCGTCGGTCATCGACAGCACCAGCGCGGTGCCGACCATCTGCAGGCCGGCCAGCCTGGGGCGGATCGCGTCGAGGCCTGCGCCGTCGGCGACCACCGCCGCCTCGAAGCGCCGCCACGCCCCGGTGCCGTGGTCGCCGCGGAACACCAGCAACCGCACCAGCTCGCCGCTGGCGGCGACGAAGCCCGGCGGCAGCGCGCCGCTCTTCTGCACCGCCGGCAGCAGCGCCGGCGGCAGCCCGTCGGCGAACAGGTCGACGATCGACAGCGTGCGCGACACCGTCGGGTCCTTCTCGATCCTCGTGACGAACTCGGCGAGCTGCGCGCGCTGCGTCGCGCCGAGCCCGCCCGGCACGTCGACGACGATCTCCGCCGGCACCACGCCGACGAAGCGCTGTTCGTACCACGTCATCTGCCGCATCACCGCCGAGTCCGGCCATAGGTCGGCGGTGATGCGGTGTTCGGTCTGCATGCCGCTGCCCGACCAGGCGGCGAGCACCGACAGCAGCCCGGCCGCGCCGAGCCACCACCGCGGCGACAGCCGCTGCGCCGCGGCGGCAGCGCGCAGCACCGTTCCCACCGGGTCGAGCGGCCGCCGGCCGACCGGCGAGCGCACCCAGCTCATCACCGCCGGCAGCAGCAGCATCGTGTAGACGAACGCGAAGCCCATGCCCGCCGCGGCGAACAGGCCGAGCTGGCCCAGGTCGCGCAGCTCGGCGCGCAGCAGCGTGGCGAAGCCGACGATCGTCGTCAGCGAGGTCAGCAGGCACGGCACCAGCATCGCCGCGAACGTGCGCGCCGCCGCCACCCTGGCGTCCCCCCGGCCGGGGCCGTCGCCGTCGCGTTCTTCGAGGAAGCGCCCGACCATGTGCAGGCCGTCGGCGACCGACATGCACAGCAAGAGCGTCGGCAGCGTCGACGTCAGCATGGTGATCTCGACGCCGCACAACGCCATCAGCCCGAGCGTGCTGACCAAGGTCAACGGCACCACCAGCAGCGCCGCCAGCGCCAGCACCCAGTGCGGCACCAGCCAGAACAGCAGCACCGCCGACACCGCGGTGCCGATGGGCAGGAAGCGCGACATGTCGTCGCGCACCAGCTGCCGGCTCTCCATCGTGTGGTAGGGCAGCCCGCACCAACGCACCTCGTGCCCCGACGCCAGCAGCTGCGCCGACAGGTCGTCGCACAGCGCGCGCAATTCGGTGTGGTGCCAGCCCTGCTGCAGCACGATCACGCCGCCGACCGCGTCGCGGTCCTTCGACACCAGGAGCTGCCGCCAGGTGCGCGACGCCGCGACCTGCTCCGGGTCGATGCGCAGCCGGCCGGGCACCTGCGCGGTGGCGAGCGTCGTCACCGCCGACACGACCTGGTGGGCCCGCGCGGCCGCACCGAACGCCTCCAGCCGGTCGAGCGCCGCGTCGGCGAACGGGTCCGGCTCGGGCCAGCCGAACAGCAGGATCCGGTCCGGCGGCTGGAAGCCCTGTTCGCGGTAGTGCGACCGGGCGGCGCGCAGCGTCGGATCGTCGCTGCGGAAGAAGTTGTCGACGCCGAAGCCGACCTTCAGCCGGGCCATGCCGCAGGCGAACGCCGCCGCTACCAACACCACGAGGCACAGCACGGCGACGCGCCGCCGCACGATCGTCTCGCCGAGCACCAGCAGGGAAGCGCGCAAGGGGCGGGCAGCATAGGCATGGCGCGGCGCGAGGCGAGCGCAGGCTTTTGCCGGCTGCGGCCGTCGCTATGCTGCTCCGCCCCGATGGCTGCCTCCTCCGAGCCCGAAGACCTGCTCCCCGACCTGCCCGACGGCGCGCCGGACGGTGCGAACGACGCCGCCGCGACGCCGCGCGGCAGCCGCATGCACCGCGGCGGCAAGCTGGCGTTCCGGAGCCGCGTGCAGGACCAGGAGGACGATCCCGGCGACCGGCTGGTGATGGGCGGCGAGAACCCGCCGGCGCTCGACGAGTTGGTGCCGAAGGGCTACCGCGACGTCGAGATCGAGATCGGCTCCGGCAAGGGCGCCTACCTGATCGCCGCGACCGCGGCGAAGCCCGACACGTTCCTGCTCGGCATCGAGGCGGCGACCGGCTACGCCAGCCTCGCGGCGACGCGGCTGCACGAGACCGGCCGCACCAACGGTCTGCTGCTGGTCGACAACGGCAAGCTCTACCTCGAGGACCGCTGCGCCGAGGCGTCGCTCGCGGCGGTGCACGTCTACTTCCCCGACCCGTGGCCGAAGCGCCGCCACCGCGGCCGGCGGTTCTTCACCGAGGACGTGCTCGACGTGCTGGCGCGCGTGATCCGCTGTGACGGCTACGTGCTGATCGCCACCGACAACGCCTGCTACGCCGGGCAGATCGCCCGCGTGATGGGCGGTGCCTGCGACTTCGTTCGCGACGAGCAGGAGGAGCAGCGCCGCATCGCCGCCGGCCCCGGCCACGCGTTCACGCCCACCAACTTCGAGCGCAAGTACCTCGAGCAGGGCCGGGTGATCCGTCGCTACGCGTTCCGCCGCCTGCCGCGCCGCAGGGGTGACGCGTGACGCGCTGGGTCGACCTCGGCAGGGTCGCCGACCTGCGCTTCCAACCGGGCGCGCCGGTCAAGGTCGAGGGCCGCTGGATCGCCGTGTTCCCGCTGGACGGCGGCTACACCGCGATCGACAACGCCTGCCCGCATGCCAGCGCGCCGCTGTGCGACGGCACCGTGCTCGACGGCCACGTCGTCTGCGCGCTGCACCTGTGGCAGTTCGACCTGCGCACCGGCGCGTGCGACGTCGGCGAAGTGTGGAACGTGCGGCACTACGAAGTGCGACAGGTCGACGACCGGCTCGAGTTGGCGCTCGAAGACTGAGAGGCCGCTGCACGCAGATTCCGTCGCGTTCCGCTGCCCGCGTGTAGCACGCAGCGGCCCCGGTACGCACAATGCTCGCCCGATGACGGACGGAATCGCCAGTGATCGCCTCGACAAGCTGAAGGCGCTGCGTGAATGCGGCGTCGACCCCTTCCCGGCCCGCGTGCCGAACGGCACGCCCATCGCCGAGGTGATCGACGGCTTCGACCAGAAACACGGTCAGGTGGTGACGATCACCGGCCGCCTCGCGCAGATCCGCGACTTCGGCAAGCTGCGCTTCGCGCCGCTGTCGGACCGCACCGGCGAGCTGCAGATCGGCTTCCAGCGCGACCGCCTCGCCGACTGGTGGCCGGACCGCAAGAAGGTCGAGAGCAACGACCTGGTGTCGATCACCGGCGAGCTCGGCGTGACGCAGAAGGGCGAGCGCACGCTGTGGGCGACCGCGGTGACGCTGGCGAGCAAGGCCCTGCGGCCGGCGCCCGAGAAGTGGCACGGGCTGCAGGACACCGAGCAGCGCTACCGCATGCGCTACGTCGACCTGTTCGCCAACCCGGAGGTGCGGCAGGCGTTCGCCACCCGCTCGCGCATCGTGCGCGAGGTGCGCCACTACTTCGATGCGCTCGGCTACCTCGAGGTCGAGACGCCGATCCTGCAGCCGCTGTTCGGCGGCGCCGCGGCCAGGCCGTTCACGACCCACCACAACGCGCTCGACATGCCGCTGTTCCTGCGCATCGCGCCGGAGCTGTATCTCAAGCGCCTGATCGTCGGCGGCATGGAGCGCGTCTACGAGATCGGCCGTGTGTTCCGCAACGAGGGCATCTCGACCCGGCACAACCCGGAGTTCACGATGCTCGAGAGCTACGAGGCGTGGGCCGACTACCGCGTGGTCATGGACCGCGTCGAAGGGCTGTTCGCGCACCTCGTCGACCGGGTGCTCGGCGGCGCGGGCGTGGTGACGTTCCGCGAGCAGCAGTACGACCTGCAGCCGCCGTTCCAGAAGGCGCGCTACCTCGACCTGTTCGCCGACAAGAACCCGGGCGTCGACTGGTTCGACCACCAGCAGGTGACCGCACGCGCCCGCGAGCTCGGCCTGAAGACCGACGGTATCGAGCAGGCGAAGCTGGCCAACGATGTCTTCGAGGCGACCGTCGAGGACTCCCTGACCGGCCCGATCTTCGTGCACGACTACCCGACCGCGATCAGCCCGCTCGCCAAGCGCATGACCGACGACCCGCGCGTCACCGAGCGCTTCGAGCTGTTCATCGCCGGCATGGAGCTGGGCAACGCCTTCAGCGAGCTCAACGACCCGCTCGACCAGGAGCAGCGCTTCGAGGAGCAGGTGCGCGACAAGCACGCCACCGGCGACGAGGAAGCGCCCGGCGAGGTCGACGTCGACTACGTCACCGCGCTCGAGTTCGGCATGCCGCCGGCCGGCGGCCTCGGCATCGGCATCGACCGGCTCTGCATGCTGCTGACCGGCTCGACGTCGATCCGCGACGTGGTGCTGTTCCCGCTGCTGCGACGGCAGGTCGCCGACGGCGCCGCGGCCGACGGCCCCGCGGCGGCCGCCGGGCCGACCGAAGCCAGCGCCGGACAGGCCGACGGCTGATGCAGGCGTTCAGCCCGTTCCTGGCGCTGCGCTACCTGCTGATCCGGCGCATCAACCTGCTCAGCATGTTCGGCGTCGCGTTCGCCGTCTGGGCGATGCTGGTCGTCGACGGCGTGTTCACCGGCTTCGTCAGCGACATCAAGGCGAACGTGCGCGACAGCGCGCCGGCGCTGCTGCTGACCGGTCTGCCGCACGACACCGGCTACGAGCAGCTGCGCGAGACGCTGGAGCGCGACCAGGACGTCGTCACCACCGCGCCGCGGCTGCGCCATCACGGATTGCTGCAGGCGACGATGCGGTCGGCGCTCGGCGCCCGCGGCCAACGCCTGCAGGTCAGCAGCGAGCTCGAGTTCGACCACAGCGACAACGGCTTCGCCCTGCTGCTCGGCATCGACCCGCTGCGCGAACCCGACGTCGTGCCGCTCGCCGGCTGGCTGCGCCGCGGCCCCGCCGAGCTGCGCCGCTACGGCTACCAGCCGGAGCCGTCGCCGGTGCTGGACGATCCGGACCCGACGCGTCGCGCGTTGCTGCAGGTACCCGACGAGGTCGAGTGGCGGGCGCGCCGCCGCGCCGGGTTGCCGACCGAGCGCGAGCTCGCCGACTTCCGCGCGGTCTGGCCGGGCGTGCTGCTCGGCTGGCCGCGCATCCGCAGCTTCCGCTGGCTGCAGGAAGGCGACCCGCTCGACCTGCTCGTCGCCGCGTTCCCCACCACCGACGCCGCCGGCGACGCGGTGCTGCGCACCGACTCGCGGCCGTTCGCGTTCGCCGGCTGGTTCGGCAGCGGCAACCGCCGCATGTTCGACGAGACGACCGTGCTGGTGCCGATCGAGACGCTGCGCACGCTGCTCGGCCACGACATCCACGACCTCGAGAGCATCGACCTCGTGACCGACGTGGCGATCCGGCCGCGCGACGGCCTGTCGGACGCGGCCATCGCCGCGCTGCAAACCCGCCTCGCCGCCGCCGTGCAGCCGCTGCTCGGCGACGGCGCCCTGCCGTGCGTCGTCTACGACTGGCAACAGCAGAACTCGGTGTTCCTGTCGGCGGTCGAACTCGAGCAATCGATGATGGAGATCGTGCTGTTCGTGGTGATGCTCGTCTCGGCGTTCGTCATCTACGCGACGATGCACATGATGGTCGTGCAGAAGGTCAAGGACATCGGCATCCTCGCCGCGGTCGGCGCCAGCCCCGGCGGCATCGGCCGCGTGTTCCTGCTGTGCGCGCTGGCCGTGGCGATGATCGGCGCCGCGCTCGGCACCGCGGCCGGCTGGTTGTGCACGACCTACCTCAACGAGATCGACGACTTCATGCGCGAGCACCTCGGCGCCGAGCTGTTCCCGCGCAACCTGTTCGACCTCGACCGGATCCCGTGCCACCTGGCGCCGTCGTGGATCGTCACGGTCGCGGTCGCCGCCTGCGGGCTCGCGTTGCTGGTGGCGTTGGTGCCGGCGCGCCGCGCCGCCCGCATGAACCCCGTCCTGGCCCTGTCCTACGAATGAGCACCTCTCCGCCCGTGCTCGCCGCCGAGGGCGTCGAGAAGCACTTCCGGCTCGGCCGTCGCGACATCCCGGTGCTTCGCGGCGTCGACCTCCAGATCCACGCCGGCGAGAAGGTCGCGTTGCTCGGCGCGTCCGGCGCCGGCAAGTCGACGTTGCTGCACCTGCTGGGCCTGCTCGACAAGCCGAGCGGCGGCCGCGTGCTCTACGACGGCGCCCCGGTGCACGACCTGCCGGTCGCCGAGCGGGCGCGGCTGCGCCACCAGCAGGTCGGCTTCGTGTTCCAGTTCTACCACCTGATCCCGGAGCTCACGGCGCTGCAGAACGTGCTGCTGGCGCGCATGATGGCGACCTCCGTGCTCGGCTACTGGGGCCAGCGCAAGCAGGCCCGCGCGGCGGCGAAGGCGCTGCTCGAGCAGGTCGGCCTCGGCGATCGCCTGCACCACCGGCCGGCCGAGCTCTCCGGCGGCGAACGGCAGCGCGTGGCGATCGCCCGCGCGCTGCTGGCCGAGCCCAAGGTCGTGCTCGCCGACGAGCCGACCGGCAACCTCGACTCCACCACCGCCAAGGGCGTGGTCGACCTGATGTTCTCGATCCAGCAGGAGCGCGGCCTCGCCTTCCTGCTCGTCACCCACGACGAAGGCCTCGCCGGCCGCTGCGACCGCGTGGTGCGCATGCGCGACGGAGTGGTGGTCGCCTGACCGCGAGCACGACATGTACCGCCTGTTCCTCGCGCTGCGCTACCTGCTGACCCGGCCGATCAACCTGCTGAGCATCGGCGGCATCACCATCAGCGTATGGGCGCTGGTGGTCGTCGTCTCGGTGTTCAGCGGCTACCTGCACGTCGTCGAGCAGCACGTGCGCACCGCCAGCGCCGACGCCGCCGTGATCGGCCTGCCGCCGTGGGCCGAGTGGAGCCGGCTGTCGAAGGTGCTGCGCGACGACCCCAACGTCGCCGCCGCCGCGCCGCGGCTCGCCCACTACGGCATGCTGCAGCGCCCGGGGCAGCGGCCACCGCCGGCGCCGCTGCCGGGGCGGGGCGCGCTGATCGGCGGCGACCAGCCGTTCCTCTCGGTCATCGGCATCGACCCCGCCGCCGAGCTGGAGACCACCGGCTTCGCCGGCTGGCTGGTGGCGCCGGAGGTGCCGCCGGCGCTGCGCTGCGCCGATCCGGCCGCGCCGCTGGCGCCGCGCGACGGCCGGCCCACGGTGCTGATCGGGCTGGAACGAATGCAGCGAGAAGGGCTCGCGCCGGGCGACCGCGTCGTGCTGACCACGGCGGCGCTCGACACCGCCCCCGACGGCGACAAGGCGCCGCGCAAGGTGCAGCTCGAGCTGACGGTCGGCGGCGCGTTCAAGACCGCGCACGCCGGCTTCGACGGCAACACCGTGTTCGTCGCGCTCGACACCCTGCGGCACGAGCTGTACGGCGAACGCGACGACTTCGTGCCGGAGATCGCGGTCCGGGTGCGCGACGAGCGCCAGCTCGACGCGACCGTCGAGCGGCTCGAGCGCGCCGTGCAGGCGGCGACCGAGCGCGACTCGCGCGGCTTCGGCCGGGTGCTGACCTGGCGGCAGAAGCACGAGCTCTACCTCGGCAACGTCGCCCACCAACGCGGCCTGCTGAAGATCGTGCTGATCGTCATCATGGTCGTCGCGGCGTTCCTGATGCTGGCGACGCTGTCGATGATGGTCACCGAGAAGACCGGCGACATCGGCATCCTGGCGGCGATGGGCGGCACCCCCCTCGGCGTCACCACGGTGTTCCTGTCGTGCGGTCTCGTCATCACCGGCGTCGGCATCGTGCTCGGCCTGGGCTCGGGCACGTTGACCGCGGTCTACCTCGAGGAGATCCGCCAGGGCGTGCGCTGGGCGACCGGCGTCGACCTGCTCAAGGTCGACGTCTACGGCCTCGACCGCGTGCCGTGCTACCTCGAGCCGGTGTGGATGCTGGAGGTGGCCGGCATGGCGCTGCTGACCGGCCTCGTGGTGTCGGCGCTGCCCGCGCTGCGCGCCGCGTTCCACGACCCGCTGGTATCCTTGCGCGGCAGCTGATGTCGCTCCACCCGCAGTCCCCCGCCTCGAGCCGTGCGCGGCGCGCCCCGCTGCTGGCGCTGCTGCTGGCCGGGGCCTGCGTCGGGCGTCCGCCGGCCGACGCGCGCGGACCGATGGCCACCGCGCAGCGCATCGCCGCGTTCGACTTCGGCCGCGACGCGATCGAAGAACGCACCGAACACCGCGAGATGCTGCAGCGTTGGCTGGGCCACGCGGCGGCGCGCCCGCTCGACTGGACGCGCCTGCCGGGCCGGCTGCGCGGCGAGGTGCTGCGCGCCGAGGCGTTGAGCCAGGACCTCGACCGCGGCGCCCGCTTCGAACTGTCCCGTCGGCCGGAGCGGCTGCCGCCGCTGCTGCCCGGCGTGCACGAGCTGACCCGGGAGGTCGCCGACGACGGCGACGCGCTGCTGCGGTTCGTCTGGCCCGACCAGCCGCTCGGCGAACTCGACGACCGTCGCCACCGCACGCGGTACGACGACGATCACCCCGAGGCGACGATCCTGCAGCGCCTGCAGCGGCGCCTGCGCCTGTGAACTTCCTGTTGCTCGATCGGGGCGAACTCGACGCCGACGGCACGGCGGTGCTGCACGGCCGCCGCGCCGCGCACGCCCGCGACGTGCTCGGCGTCGCGCCCGGTCGCGCGCTGCGCGCCGGCGTGCTCGGCGGCCCGCTCGGCACCGCCGAGGTGCTCGCGGTCGAAGGCGACCGCGTCACCGTTCGCGTGACGCTCGGTGACGACGCCGGCCCGCGGCCGCGCGACACGCTGCTGGTGGCGGTGCCGCGCCCCAAGGTCCTGCTGCGCATGATCGCGCACGCCGCCGCGCTCGGCTTCGGCGAGCTGGTGCTGTTCCGCAGCTGGCGCGTCGACAAGAGCTGGCTCGACAGTTCGGCGATGCAGCCGGCGGCGTGGCACGAGCAGCTGCTGCTCGGCCTCGAGCAGGCCGGTCGGCCACACCTGCCGCGGGTGCGGTACTTCCCGCGCTTCAAGCCGATGGTCGAGGACGAACTGCCGCGGCTGGGACTGCCGGACGCGCGCTTCGTCGCCCACCCGGGCGCGCCGACCCCGACGTGGCAGCTCGCGATGCCGGAGCAGCAGCCGTTCGCGCTCGCGCTCGGCCCCGACGGCGGCTTCCTGCCCTACGAAGTCGACAAGCTGCGCGAGGCGGGCTTCTTCGCCGTGCACTGCGGTCCCCACCCGCTGCGCACGGAGACGGCCCTCGCCGTGCTCGCCGGCCAGCTGCAGCTGCTGCGCCGGCAAGGCGCCGGGGGCTGCCCGCCGGGCGCCGTCGGCGATACCGTGCCGGCGTGAACGCGCTGCGCGTCGGCATCTCGGGGGCGGGGCCCGCTGGCCTCAGGGTCGTGCGCGAGACCAGGCTGCACGACGACTGCCGCGTCATCGCGGTGCACGACCCGGACCTGCAGCGCGCCCAGCACCTCGCCGCGGCGTCGGACCTCGGCTTCGCGACCGACGACTTCACGGCCCTGCTCGACTACGGCGTCGACTTCGTCGTCTTGACCGGACCGCTGCAGCCGCGCACCGAGCAGGTCGCGTTGGCCGCCGAGCAATCGGTGCCGGTCCTGCTGCACGCGCCGGTGGCGACCAGCCTGACCGCAGCCCGTCACATCGCGGCGCTCGCCGAGCGACACGAGGTGCGCGTCGGCGTGCTGGTCGACGGCCAGGGCGACCCGGTGGTCGAGCAGCTGCGCCGCATGATCGCCGCCGACTGGCTCGGCGGCGTCGTCACGGTGCAGGCGCTGGCGGCCGACGACGAGCTGTTGCGCACCGGCGCCGTGCAGCACCGGATCGATCCGTTCCTGGCGCTGTCGAGCGAGCACGTGCACCTCGCGACCTGGCTGACCGGCCGCCGCGCGGTCACCGTCAGCGCGCAGACGACGCGCTCGTTCGCCCCCGACATCGACGACGGCGGCGTCGCCACCGTCGTGCTGCGCGGCAACATCCCGTGCACCTACACGGCGAGCAGGCTGTCGCGCGCCAACGCCTTCGCGATCCACGGCACGGACGGCGGGGTGCGCATCTCCGGCGACCGCATCTGGCTGACCGGGCAGCGGCCGTTCTCCGGCCACGTGTTCGCCTACGACTCACCCGGCATCGAGCAGGTCCTGCTGCGCCGCGACCTGGAAGGCGCGCTCGCCGGGCAACGCGCCGGCTGCGAACTGCACGGTCGCTTCGCGCGCTGGCTGGACGACACCGACGACTTCCCGTGCCCGATCGAGCAGGCGGTGCTCGACCTCGAGGTGCTCGACGCGATGGCGCGCGCCGCCCGCGACGGGGTCACGGTTCGGCTGGCCTGACGGCGCTGCCTGGCCTGACGCCGTCAGCGACCGCCGTACTGCTGCGCGTAGTAGGACTGGTACTCGCCGCTGCGCACGCGCTCCCACCAGTGACGGTTCTCCATGTACCACGTCACGGTCTGCTCGAGGCCTTCTTCGAACGTGTAGCCGGGCGTCCAGCCGAGCGTCGCGCGCGCCTTCGACGAGTCCATCGCGTAGCGGCGGTCGTGACCGGGGCGGTCCTTGACGTAGGTGATCAGGTCCTCGCCCTTGCCGCACAGGCGCAGGATCTCCTTGACGACGAACAGGTTCTCGCGCTCGGCGTCGCCGCCGAAGTTGTAGACCTCGCCCCTCGCGCCGCGCTCCATCGCCGCGCGGATGCCGCGGCAGTGGTCGGCGACGTGGATCCAGTCGCGCACGTTCTTGCCGTCGCCGTAGACCGGCAGCTGCTTGTCCTCGAGCGCGTTGGCGATCATCAGCGGGATCAGCTTCTCGGGGAACTGATAGGGCCCGTAGTTGTTCGAGCAGCGCGTGATCACGCAGTCCATGCCGTGCGTGTGCACCGCGGCGCGCACCATCAGGTCGCTGCCGGCCTTGCTCGACGAGTACGGCGAGTTCGGCTGGATCGGCGTGTCCTCGGTGAAGTAGCCCCACGCGCCCAGCGAGCCGTAGACCTCGTCGGTGCTGACGTGCACGAAGCGCTGCACGCCGTGGGCGCGGCTCTGATCGAGCAGCACCTGCGTGCCGATCACGTTGGTGCGCACGAACGCGGTCGCGTCGAGCACCGAACGATCGACGTGGCTCTCGGCCGCGAAGTGCACCACGAGCTCCGGCCGGTGCTGCGCGAACACCTGCTGCATCCCCGCGGCGTCGGCGATGTCGCCCCGGACGAAGGTGTAGCGCGAGTTGTCCTGGACGTCGGCGAGGTTCTCGAGGTTGCCCGCGTAGGTCAGCGCGTCGAGGTTGACGATCTCGTGGTCGCTGCCGAGCAGCAGCATGCGCACGAAGTTCGAGCCGATGAAGCCGGCGCCGCCGGTGACGAGGATCTTGCTCACGGTCTCACTCTCCCGCTTCGTCCGAAGAACTCAATACTGCTTGCCGCGCAGCGCCCCGCCGTCCGAGGGGGCAGCCGCGTCGGCCGCGGCCCTGGCGGCAGCTTCCTTCGCCGAATCGTCCAGCGGCAGGTGCCGCCGCAGCGCGTCCCGGTAGTCCGGCAGCCGCATCCCCCGCACCGCGGCCAGCTTGTCGGTGTCGAGCACCGACCACGCCGGGCGCTTCGCCGGCAGGTTCAGGTCGGCCGCGACCTGTTCGCCGACGGCAACCGCCCCCATGCCGGCAGCAGCCAGCACGTCGCAGGCGAACTGGTGCCACGAACACTGGCCTTCGTTGGCGGCGTGGTAGATGCCGCCGGCCGGACGCAGCCGCGCCACGTCGAGCAGCGCCTCGGCCAGATCGAGCGTCATCGTCGGCCGGCCGACCTGGTCGGTGACGACCTTCAGCGGCTGGCCCGAGCGTGCCCGGTCGAGGATCGCGCGCGGGAAGTTCTTGCCGCCAGGGCCGAACACCCAGCTGGTGCGCACCACGTAGAAGTCGTCGCGTCCGTGGCCGAGCACCGCCTCTTCGCCGAGCCGCTTCGACGCGCCGTAGACCGACAGCGGCGCCACCTCGGCGTCGACCGCGTAGGGCGTGCCGTGCTGCGCGCCGTCGAAGACGAAGTCCGTCGAGACGTAGGCGAGTCCGGCGGAGACCGCTGCCGCGGCCTCGCAGACCCACGCCGTGGCGAGGGCGTTGACGCGGTAGGCCGCCAGCGGGTCGCGCTCGCAGCCGTCGACGTTGGTGATCGCGCCGCAGTGCAGCACGAACGCCGGCTGCAGGTCGCGCACCGTGCGCTGGATCGCGCCGCGATCCTCGAGCGGCATGTCGTCGACGTCGACGCCGGTTGCTGCCAGCCCGCGCTGCGCGGCCAGCGCGAGCACGCTGCGGCCGAGCTGCCCCTTGCCGCCGGTCACCAGCAGATCGCAGCCCATGGCCCGGCTCACGCGTCCATGCGGTTGGCGCCGCCGTCGCGCACCAGCGTCGACGAGCGATACAGCGACTCGAACGTGCCGGCGTCGGTCCACCAGCCGTCGAGCACTTCACAGGTCAGCGTGCCCCGGCGCACGTATTCGTTGTTGACGTCGGTGATCTCGAGCTCCCCGCGGTCCGACGGCTTCAGCGTGCGGCAGATGTCGAACACCTCGTTGTCGTACATGTAGATGCCGATCACCGCGAGGTTGGTCTCCGGCTCCTTCGGCTTCTCGACGATCTTGACGACCTTGCCGTCGGTGACGGTGGCGACGCCGAAGCGGTGCGGGTCGTGCCTCCTTCAACGCATGATCTTCGCGCCCTGCTTGCCCTGCGCGCGGAAGTCGTCGGCGGCCTTCTTGATGTTGCGCTCGATGATGTTGTCGCCGAAGCACGACGCAGATCGGTCGCCGTCGGCGAACCCTCGGCCAGCTTCAGCGCGTCGGCGATGCCGCCCTCGCCCTCCTGGTAGGCGTAGCGCAGCTGCTTCAGGCCGAAGTCCGCGCCGTTGCGCCGTAGCTGCAGGAAGTGGCCCGCGTAGTTGCCGCCCGTCACCTACCAGCACCTCCGTGATACCGGCGTTCACCAGCACTGGATCGGGTAGTAGATCATCGGCTGATCGGACACCGGCAGCAGGTGCTTGTTGGTGATCTTGGTCAGCGGATAGAGGCGGCTACCGAGGCCGCCGGCGAGTACGACACCTTTCATTCTGTTCTCCGATCCCGGGCGGCTCCGCCCTCCTGCGCCGCCCGCTCCGCGAGCTCGCGTTCTGCGAGGAGGCGGTACCAGGCGAACGTACGCGAAAGACCTTCGGCGAAACCGACCTTCGGAGCGAAGCCGAACCGCTCCGCGGCCCGTGAAACGTCGGCGAGGCTGTGCCGCACGTCGCCCCGGCGGGGCGGCGCCATCTCGGGCTCGGGGATCTGCACCCCCGGTCGCAGCTCACGCAGGAAGCCGCAGAGGGTGTCGTACACTTCGCGCACGGTCGTCGACCTTCCGTACGCCAGGTTGACCGTCTCGCAGCCGCGGCTGTCCCCGTCGAGACACTGCAGCACGCCGGTGACGAGATCCTCGACGTAGGTGAAGTCGCGCGCCTGGCCGCCGTCGCCGTCGATGCGCACCGGCTCGCCGCGCAACAGGCGGCGGCAGAACGCGGCGATCACGCCGGAGTACGGGCTGTCGGCCGGCTGCCGCGGACCGAACACGTTGAAGAAGCGTGTCACCGACGTCCATGCTCGTGAGACGCGGGCGAACGTGCGGCAGTAGAGCTCGCCGGCGAGCTTGGCCGCCGCGTAGGGCGACAGCGGATCCTCGCGCAGCTGCTCGTGCTGATGCTGCTCCTGCTGGTTGCCGTAGGCCAGCTCGACCCGGCGTAGACGACGCGCGCGCCGTGGCGGTGCGCAGTTGCGCACCTGCACAGTGCCGGTGGCGCAGGCCTCGTGGATAATCGAGCAGGCGCTCCAGCGAACGCGCCGCCGACAGCAGCGCGGCGGGTGCACGACCTTCACGCCCCTACATCGCCCGCTCGACGTCGGCGGCGACGGCCACCAAACCCTCGACGAACGCGACGTCGATCCCGCGCAGGTTCTCGCGGTCGCCAGTCACCAGGTTGTCGAGCACGACCACCTCGCGCCCGGCGCGGCGCAGCGCCGCACAGACGTGGCTGCCGATGAACCCCGCGCCGCCGGTGACGAGAACCCGACCGGGCTCCGCGTCGGTCACGCGATCCTCCCCGCCCGCTTCTCCGTCAGATCCAGGCGCAGAACTTCTGCACGCCGTCGTGAAGCGGCGTCGTGACGCGGTAGCCGAGCTCGCGGCCGGCCAGCGACACGTCGGCGTAGGTGATCGGCACGTCGCCCGGCTGGTCCGGCTGCCGGTCGATGATCGCCTTCTTGTCGAGCGCGTTCTCGAGCTGCTGGACCAGTTCGCCGAGCGACGTCGTCGCCGCGCCGCCGAGGTTGTAGATCGCGTAGCCCTGCGTGCGCCCCATCGCCGCCACCACCCCACTGACGATGTCCTCGACATAGGTGTAGTCGCGCCGCGAGCTGCCGTCGCCGAAGAACGGGATCGCCTGGCCGTCGGTGATGCGCCGCGCGAACTGGTGGATCGCCATCTCCGGCCGCTGCCGGGGTCCGTAGACCGTGAAGAAGCGCAGGCAGGTCGTCGCGTTGCCGCGCAGGTGGTGCCAGGTGTAACACTGCACCTCGCCGGCCTTCTTGCTGGCCGCGTACGGCGAGATCGGCCGGTCGACGCGATCGGATTCGGCGAACGGCACCTTGGTGTTGCCGCCGTAGACCGACGAGCTGCTGCCGAACACGAAGCGCGTCTGCGGCGACTCGATCTGCTGCAACAGCAGCTGCGTGCCGGTGACGTTGACGTCCATGTAGCGCACCGGGTCGCGCAGCGACGGCCGCACACCGGCCAACGCCGCCAGGTGCACCACTGCGTCGGCGCCGTCGACCGCAGCGCGGCAGGCGGCGGCGTCGCGCAGATCGCCCTCGAGGAACTCGAAGCGGTCGCCTCCCGCCGCCGCCAGCTCGGCGAGGTTGCGCCGCTTCAGCGCCGGGTCGTAGAACGGGTCGAGGCTGTCGAGCACCCGCACGGTGCTTCCTTCGCCGAGCAGGCGCTGGGCGAGGTGCGAGCCGATGAAGCCCGCGCCGCCGGTGATCGTGACGAGCGTCATGTTGGGTTCGAGGCGGGCTGTGGTATCCCATCCTCGGACGTGAATCCAATGCCAGCCGGGTTTCCGGACCGGGTAGGCCCGTCGCCGGCGTGTGACCCGGCCGACGTCGTGGCTACAATCAGGTCATGAACAGGACCCCGTTGTCCCGGCTCGCCATGGTCACGGCGCTGCTGCTGGGCGCCGCGATCGCCCAGGAGACCAAGGAGCCCCCCGTCGACCCAGCGCTGCCGGATCAGCTCAAGGAGCTGAAGAAGGAGGCCTCCGATCGCAAGATGGAGGCGGACTTCCACGTCATCGACACCATCCAGCACCTCGCCAAGGACCTCGACAAGAAGAACCCGAAGGACGTCGAGAAGATCGCCAAGGGCATCGGCGACGTGTTCTTCGCCGGCAAGCTGCGCGAGGGCAACAAGGACATCCTCTACCGCGAGGCCGCCGACGCGCTGGCGAAGTTCGGCGAGGACGGCGCCAAGGAGCTCGCCAAGGCCGTCACCCACAAGCGCTTCAAGGACAACCTCGGACTCCAGGCGCACATGATGCTCGCGCTCGGCAAGACCGAGGACGACAAGCAGATCGACTTCCTGCTCGAGACGACCACCCGCTCGCCGCACGACGAGCTGCGCGCCGCGTCGGGCGAGGCGCTGGGCAACTTCACCAAGGCGAAGCTGACGGTGAAGCGCGACATCGTCAAGGAGATCATCCGCACCTGGGGCGGGTTCCACCAGCGCGCCACGGTCGCCGTCAACAACACCCCCGGCGCGCCGGTCAACTTCGACCCGCAGAACGCCCGCAAGACGCTGCGCGCCTGCGAGGGCAAGTGGGTCGCGACGTTGCAGAAGCTGACCGGCGTGTCGCAGACGCAGTTCCCCGACTGGCAACACTGGCTCAACAAGAACCCCGGCTGGGAGCCGCCCAAGTAGCCGCGCGGCGGGACGGGTCGCGGCCGGCCGGGTATCGGCGCGGTCGCCGCGGTAAACTGTCCGCGCCCCGACCCGCACATGCGCCCCTCCCGCACCTTCGCCGCCGCCAGCATCCTGTTCGTGACCACGGCGCTCCTGGTCCCGAGCCGCGCGGCGTCGGCCCAAGAACCCGGCACCGTCGGGGTCGACCCGTCGCCCGACGAGGTGGCGCCCCCGCCGCCGACCGAACTGCCGACCAGCTTGCTGCTGTCGCGCCTGCGCTCGCCGCGGCTCGGGCTCGCCGAAGCCGAACAGCTCGTCGCCGCGCTGCGCCTGCGACCGACACGTGTGCGCCTGCAGGCCAGCGACCTGCTGCGCGCGGCCTACCAGAAGCACGAGAAGGCCTACGTCACCGCCGAGCAGCGCGTGCGAGAGCGCTGCGAGCGGCTGGCGGCGAAGGTGCAGAAGGACCTGCTCGGCGACGGCGGCGCGGCCAGGGTCGCGGCGGCGCGCGAGGCGGCGCTGGCGGTCACCCGCAGCCAGGGCCTCAGCAAGGAGGCGATCCACCGCGACATCGACCCGCGCATGGACGAGCTGCGCGAGCTGCTGATGCCGGCGCCCGAGGCGCTGCTCGACGCCGACACGGACCTGCGCCCGACGCTCGACGCGCTGCGCGCCGAGCACACCGAGCTGCGCGGCTTCTACGCGGCCTACACCGGCTCGCTCGCCGACATGGAGGGCAACACCGACGTCGACAAGCACCTGCTGAAGCACCCGCTGCTGAACGGCCCGGGCGACGCCGGCGCGATCGACACGATGCTGCTGCGCGCAGCGTTCGAGGGCCTGCCGATGAGCGAGTCCGACAAGAAGGCGCTCGCCCAGAACGACGAGCTCGCCGCCGTCATGGACCCCGAGGAGTTCGACGGCACGCTGCAGCTCAACCGCATCCGCTACCAGCTCGGCCTCGACCTGCTGCGCATCGACCCCAAGCTCGGCGACGCGGCGCGCGACCACGCCAAGGACATGGCGACGCTCGGCTTCTTCTCGCACCAGTCGCCGGTCGCCGGCAAGGAGTCGTTCGGCAAGCGCGCCGCCAACTTCGGCACCAGCGCCGGCGCCGAGAACATCGCCGCCGGCCAGGGCACCGGCCGCGGCGCGATCCGCGCGTGGTGGTACAGCCCGGGCCACCACAAGAACATGCTCGCCGGCCACCGCCGCACCGGCCTCGGCCGGCACGAGCAGCTGTGGACGCAGATGTTCGGCGGCTGAGATCCGCGCAGCCCGCTGCGAGCGACCGTTCGGCCCCGCGCCGGACCGGCCGCGCCCGGCGGGCCTTCGGGCCACCTTTGCGCCGCGTCGTCGCGGGCTACACTTTCCCGGCCCTGCCGACTCCGCGAACCACCCGAACGTGACGTTGCTCCGCTTCTGCCTTGCCACCGCCGCGCTGCTGACCGGGCTGCGCGCCCAGCTCGGACAACCGTTCGAGCCGTTCGAGAACCCGAGCACGCCGGAGAAGGTGATGCTCGGCAAGATCCTGTTCTGGGACGAGCAGCTGTCGGCCGACCGCTCGGTGGCGTGCGGCACCTGCCACCTGCCCGAGTTCGGCGGCGCCGACCCGCGCACCTCGCAGGCGTTGAACCCCGGCCCCGACGGCGTGTTGGGCACCGACGACGACGTGCACGGCAGCCCCGGCGTGGTCGGCCAGCACGCGGACGGCACGTTCGCGCCGACCGCCGGCTTCGGGCTCGACCGACAGGTCACGGGCCGCACGGCGCCGACCAACCTCGGCGCCGCCTTCCATACGAACCTGTTCTGGGACGGCCGCGCGCAGGGCCAGTTCGACGACCCGGAGACGGGCATGCCGGCGATCCTGTTCGGCGGCGCGCTCGAGTCGCAGTCGGTCGCGCCGATCCTCAGCTCGACCGAGATGGCGGGCACCGGCCGCACCTGGCAGGACGTGCGCGACCGACTCGAACAGGTGAAGCCGCTGGCGCTCGCGCGCAACGTGCCGCTCGACATGCAGGCGGCGCTGATGCAGGACCCGAGCTACCCGCTGCTGTTCCAGGCCGCGTTCGGTGACCCGGCGATCGACGCCGCGCGCGTCGCCTTCGCGCTCGGCGCCTACCAGCGCACGCTGATCCCGGACCAGACGCCGTGGGACCTCTACCAGCAGGGCCAATCCGGCGCGATGACGTCGGCCGAGAAGGGCGGCTGGCAGCTGTTCCAGGGTTCGGCGCGCTGCAACTCGTGCCACTGGGACCCGCTGTTCTCCGACGACCTGGTGCACAACCTCGGCCTGCGTTGGGGCGCCGAGGACGTCGGCGCCTACGCGCTGTCGCAGCTGCCCGAGGAATACGCTGCGTTCAAGACGCCGACGCTGCGCAACGCCGGGCTGCGGCCGCGCCTGTTCCACAACGGCCAGAGCCCGGCGCTCGACGACCCGGCGCAGCTGACCGACCCCGGCTCGACGCTCAACGTCTACCTCAACGGCGGCGGCGTCGATCAGTCCAACCTCGACTTCTTCCTGGTGCCGCTGACCGCGTTCGGCGTGACCACGGCGGACATGCAGCTGGTGCAGACGTTCGTCGCCAGCGCCCTGACCGATCCCCGCGCACAGAACCGCCTGCCGCCGTTCGACCACCCGGACCTGCGCAGCATGTCGGTGGCGCCGCCGCGCGTCTACGGCACGCCGCTGCCCGGCACGGCGGCGCCGTTCCTGGTCGACACCGCGCCGACCGCTCCGGGCAACCTCGGCTTCCGCCTCGGCCTCGCCGGCGGCGACGGACCGGGCCTCGCGCTGCTGACCTTCGGCTTCCAGTCGATCGAGCCGGCCGCGCAGGTCGGCCAGTTGCCGTGGCACGTCGACGTCGCCGACTGGCGGCTGTTCCTGCTCGAAGGTCAGGCCGGCGAGCTCGGCCACGCGACCTGGCACCTGCCGATTCCCGACGACCCGGGGCTCGTCAACCTCGGCGTCTACTTCCAGCTGTTCGTCGGCGACGCCCAGGCGCCGGGCGGCATCGCGGCGAGCCGCGGCTGGGAGATGTTCGTCCGGTAGGGCGGCTGGCAGCCGCGACCTCGCGGCGACGGACACGGCGCTCGTCGACGGCCCAGACCACCGCCGCGTGCGGCGACGCGGCCCGACGAATCCGCGTGCACCAGCCCGGCGCCGGCTCTTCTCGCGGTGGGCGCAGACCGCGCCCACACGAGGCCAGCCATGAGCACCCGATCCCGTCGCGCCACCGTCACCGCCCTGTTCGCCGCCGCCGTCCTCACCGCCCCGCTCGCCGCCCAGAGCTGCAACCTGCTGGCGCTCGAGCCGTCCTCGACGACCACCGCGACGCTGTGGGACGTCAACAAGATCACCGGCGCGGCCAGCAACCCGCGGCCGATCGTCACCACGCCGGCGCGCGCGCCGACCGAGATGGCGTTCGGCCTCAACGGCGTGCTGTACGGCGTGTCGATGGGCTCGCTCGGCGACACCCCGCCCGGAGGCAAGCTGTGGACGATCAACCCGGCCACCGGCGCGACGACGTTCGTCGCCGACCTGACGATCCCGCTGACCGTCGAGGGCGATCTCGCCATCGATCCGCTGAGCGGCGCGCTCTACGCGATCACCGGCATCGGCGACCTGTTCACGATCGACACCTCGACCGGCGTCGGCACGCTGATCGGCAACCTCGCCTGGAGCGACTACTCGGGGCTGTGCTTCGACGAGAACGGCGAGCTGTGGGCCTGGGACAACTTCACGCAGTCGCTCTACCACCTCGACAAGAACACCGCGGCGATCCTCGGCCAGGTGCCGGTGTCGCCGTCGCCGGGCGGCAGCGTCGCCGGCCTCGCGTTCGATGCCACCGCCGGCGACCTCGTGCTGGGCGCCGGCACCCCCGGCCCCAAGGTCGGCGCCGTCGATCGCGTCACCGGCCTGTTCACGCTGGCCGGACCGATGACCGGCATGGGCGGGTGCTACTCGATCGAGATCGACAGCAGCAGCTGCGCGACCGTCACCAGCGACGGCACCGGCTGCGTGACCCGCTTCGCGTCGTTCTACGAGCCGATGACCGCGACGGCGATGGACCTCGCCGGCAAGAAGGTCGTCGCCACGTGGAACGGCAACGGCTACCAGGTGAAGACCCTGCCCGGCTCCGGCTGGACGCTGTCGTCGAGCGCCGTGCAGGTGCCGCTCGCCGACGACGACAGCATCACGTTCGGCAACTACGGGCTCTGCATCGGCTCCAACGGCTGGGTCGCGCGCGGTCCGGCCAACAGCCTGACCCCGACGCCGACGTCCGCGCTGCTGCTCAACCAGCCGTGCGAGCAGATCAGCGCCTGGACCGACCTCGACCCGAGCGACCCGGCCAGCGGCTTCGTCTACTACGACGAGCCGTCGCCGGGCGTCGCCCGCATCACCTACGACGGCGTCATCGCGCCTGGCAACTACGACCCCAACTGGATCCAGATCGTCTGGAACGTCGGCACCGGCGACTGGTCGATCGAGTTCGGCGCGCTGGCGCTGACCAACCCGCAGCCGTGGCTGGTCGGCTACTCGCCCGCCGGCCCCAACCTCGACCCCGGCGTCGACGACGTCTCGACCTTCGGCGCGCCGGTGCACCTGCTGAGCATGTTCGACGTGCTGCCGCTGACGATCGCCCCGGTCGGCCGGCCGGTGCAGCAGAACGTCGCCGTGCAGTTCGACGCGCTGGCGACCAACGTCGAGCCGACCGCGCTGCTGCTGCTCGGCGTGATCGGCTGGACCGACCCGCACGTGCCGCTGTCGTTCCTCGGCCTGCCGAACGATTGCTGGCTGCACGCGAGCCTCGACGTGTGGTGCGCGCCGGTGTGGTTCCCCGCCGCGACGCAGCAGTGGAACGTGCTGACGCTGCCGGCGCTGCCGCCGTCGCTGAACGGCGTGGGGTTCCACACCCAGGCGTTCACCTTCGACGCCAACGGCCTCGGCCCGACGACGCGCACCAGCAACGGGCTGAAGTGCAAGATCGGGCTGTTCTAGCCCATCGTCGGTGGCGCGGTCGCCCCGTGCGAGCCGCGCCTGGACGCCGGTATGCTGCGACGATGCCCGACCGGTCCGACGCGCAGCGCCCCGTGCAGCAAGGCCTGTTCGGTCCGCTCGACGCGACGCCGCGCAGCACGCCGAAGGCCGCGACCGGCCCGGCGTCGGTCGCGCCGGCGGTCGTCGGCGACGAGCTGCGCGCGCTGGCTGGCCAGCTGCCGCCGACGCTGCGGCTCGGCACCTCGTCGTGGAACTTCCCCGGCTGGCGCGGCCTCGTCTACGCGCCCGACGCGGCGACGAAGCACCTCAGCCGCCGCGGCCTCGCCGCCTACGCGCAGCACCCGCTGCTGCGCACGGTCGGCGTCGACCACACCTTCTACGCGCCGGCCACGGCCGCGACGTTCGCCGACTACGCGGCGCAGGTGCCGGCGGACTTCCGCTTCCTGGTCAAGGCGTTCGGCGAGCTGCTGCAGCCGCGCCTGCAGCGCCAGAAGGATCCCAATCCGCGCTACCTCGACGCCGACGCATTCGTCGTCGAGTGCCTCGAGCCGGCACAGCAGGGCCTCGGCGACAAGCTCGGCGTGCTGCTGCTGCAGTTCTCGCCGCAGGGTCGCGAGCTGGTGCGCGAGCCGCGGCTGTTCACCGACCTGCTGCACTCGTTCCTGCGCCGCTTGCCGAAGCGCGCGCCGTACGCGGTCGAGCTGCGCGATGCGGCCTTGTTGACCGAAGAGCACGTCGCGGCGCTGCGCGATTGCGGCGTCGCCCACGCGTTCGTCGTGCACCCGTCGATGCCGCCGCTGGCGACGCAACGCGCGCTGGTGCCGATCACGGCGGAAGGCGGTCCGGTGGTGCTGCGCTGGATGCTGCACGCCGGCTTCGCCTACGAACAGGCCGTGGAGCGCTACGAGCCGTTCGCTCGGCTCGTCGACGTCGACTCCGACAGCCGCGCGACGATCGCGGCGATGGCCCGCGACGCGCTGCGCGGCTCCGTGCCGATGACCGTGGTCGTCAACAACAAGGCCGAGGGCAGCTCGCCGCTCAGCGTGTTCGAGCTGGTCAAGGCGATCGTGGCCGCCGGGCCCGGTTGAGTCCGGGCGTCCGTCGCAGCCGGCGACGGCCCGGCTACCGCCGGATGCCGAGCTGCTCGAGCTCGTGGCTGTGCTGCGCGAGCTGCTCCCGGCAAAGCTCGAGCTGGGTCTCGGCCTGCTGCAGATCGCCGCGGGTGACGCGGCCGGCGTCGTACAGGCTGCGCGTGCTGCGCGCGGCGCGCTCGGCGAGTTCGAGCGACTGGCGATCGATCGCGATCAACTGCTGCAGCTCCGTGGCCCGACGTTCGGCGCCCCGCGCGGCGAGCTCTGCCGACTGGTCGGCGAGCGGCGCCGGCGTCGACGGCGCGTGTTCCGGCGCAGCCCTGCAGGCGACGCAGAACACGGCCAGCAATGCTGCCGCACGCGCGCCCATCAGTCCCGCTCCGCCGCACCGGCGAACTCGCGTTCGATCGACGCCTCGTAGACCACCACGTCGCGCAGCTCGCGGTACCGCCCGTCGAGGTCCATGCCGAACCCGATCACGAACTCGTCCGGGATCTCGAAGCCGACGTGCTCCACCTCGACCTCGACGACGCGGCGCGACGGCTTGCTGAGCAGCGACGCGACGCGGACGCTCTTCGCGCCGGCGGCGAGGAAGTGCTCACGCAGCGCGGCGATCGTGCGGCCGGTGTCGACGATGTCCTCGAGCAGCACCACGTGCTGGTCCTTGACCGACGCGCCGTCCTGCAGCGCGCCGAGCGGCGAGACCTTGACCTGGCCGGTGCTCTGCGTGCCCTCGTACGACTTCGCCCGCACCTCGTGCACCGGCAGTGCTCCCGCGAGCTGCTGCTGCATCAGGCGGGCGAACGGCCGCGCGCCCTCGATGACCTGCACCAGGCACGGCGGCTCGTCGCCGAGCACGCGCCGCAGCTCGCGCGCGAGCTCCGCGCAGCGGCGCAGGATCTGGTCGTGGGAGAACAGGACGCGGAACGGCGGATGCGAAGTAGCGGGACTCACGGCAGCACGATGGCGCGCGCCGGTGACACGCCGGGCGCGTTGAGGTTGATGTCGAGCACGACGTGGGCGACGTGCAGGGTCACGCCGGTCAGCGGGTTGGGCTGCGGCAGCATGACGTCGAGGGAACGGTAGCCGAGCGGGGGCACGAGGTCGACGAAGCCTGCCACCGACAGCGCCGACGACAGCAGCGCGTCGGGGTCGACCGGGATCCACGCCCCGCCGAACGGGAAGCCGGTCACAGCGCTGTTCGACAGCGCGAAGACGCTGAAGTGCCAGGCGTGGTCGAGCGCGGTCCCGTGCAGCGTGAACCGGTCGGGGCGCACCGTTACGCCGCACTGCACCGGGTGCACCGTCTGGTCGTTCGGGCAGCGCTGGCCAGGCGAGCCGAGGTCGCCGGCGCCGTAGGCCGTCGTCGCCGCCTGGTAGTTGGTGGCGAGCTCCGGCCCGAGCAGGTCGCGCCGCTCGGCGGCGACCCCGCTGCCGCCGGGGAAGCCGCTCGCGTAGCCGAGGCTGTCGACGAGGACCGCGCCCTGCTGCAGCGTGACGACGTCGCTGCTGTCGCCGAGCGAGAGGGTGTTGTACGGCAGCGCCATGCCGAGCGGCTGGCCGCCGTTGCGCGCTGCCGCGCCGTCGACCTGGAACAGCATCGGGCGACCCGGCACCAGCATGAAGTTGCTCGCCAGCGTGATCGTGCCGCCGTCGTCGCCGAGGCGCAGCCCGGCGAGCGCCACGGGCATCTCGCCGATGTTGACGACCTCGACGTATTCACCGTTGGTGTCGGCGACCGCCGCCGGGTTGCGCTGCACCTCGCTGATGCGCACGTCGCCGGCAGCCATCGGCGACGGGATCACCTCGTCGCAGAAGAAGTCGAGGAAGTCGCCGTTGTGCGCCGTGGCGCGGTAGCGGCGGCCGTCGGTGTCGACGCGGACGTCGCCGGTGACGCCGAAGCCGATGGTGTTGGCGCTGCCCCGCGTCGTCGACAGCAGCGCGCGCGCCGCCAGCGCCTGGTTGACGCGGTTGACGATCGTCGGGCTCGGGTGACCGTAGGAGTTGCCGACGCCGCAGCTGACCACCGCCAGCTCCGGCTGCAGCGCCGCCATCAGGTTGAGGTTGGTCGAGGTCGTCGAGCCGTGGTGGCTGAGCTTGTAGACGTCGACGTCGCCGCAGGCGAGCACCGCCGATGACTCGACGTCGGCGGTGCTGCCGCCGCCGCCGGTCAGGTCGCCGGCGAGGAACATCGAGAAGTCGCCGTAGTCGATGCGCAGCCCGATCGAGCGCGAGTTCTCCTCCTGTGACGAGTTGGCCGGGTTGACGAACGCGCCGCCGTCGACCTCGCCGTTGGCGCAGACGCAGCGCATCACCGCGCCGCCGCCGAGCTGGTAGACGCGGCCGACGACGATCGTCTGCCGCTGTGCGCCCGCGGCGTTGAGGTAGCCGGTCATGCTCGAGTTGGCCGGGCGGTTGACGTCGCCGCGGTCGAGCGCGAGCTGGAACGGCAGCGCGCTGCGCACCTCGTCCATGCCGCCCATGTGGTCGACGTGGAAGTGCGAGACCACCGAGTAGCCGTAGCCGCTCGGCTGCAGCGCGCCGATCGCCGGCAGCATCGCCAGCGTGCCTTCGCCTTCGGGCCCGGCGTCGACGACGTGCACCGTGCCGTCCGGCGCGCGCACGACGATGCCGTCGCCCTGACCGACGTCGACGACGACGATGGTCAGGCCCTGCGGCGGATCGGCGAGGTTGCCCTGCGGGGCCGCGAGGCAGAGGCCGAGCGACAGGCAGACTGCGGAGAACGCGGCGAGCATGCGGCGAACAGGCTATCCGCTCCGCGCCCGATTCCGATGCCGCGCCGCCGCGCCTTGTCAGCCCGGCGCCTCCCACCTAGCCTGAACTCCTTCGCCACAGCCGCGGCGCCGCGCGCGGGAACCACCAACGTGGAACGACCATGACATCGACGATCCGTGCGCGTCTGCGTTCCGCCCTGCTGCAAGCCGCGATGCTCGCCACCACGGCAGGAATCGGCGTCGCCCAGTGTGGCGACTGGCTGCTCGACGATGGCGTACCGGGCATCCAAGCCGCCACCAGCAACGTACGCTGCGCCACCGCGTGGGACCCCGACGGCGGCGGCCCGCTGGCGGCGCGCCTCGTTTTCGCCGGCCCCTTCGCGCAGGCCGGCACGGCGCTGACCCCCTACCTCGCCGTGTTCGACCCCACGACGCAGCTGTGGACGTCCCTCGGCAGCGGCTTCAACGCCGACGTGTTCGCGGTGGCGGCAGGGCCGAACGGTGCCCTCTATGCGGGCGGCGACTTCTTCGTCGCCGGCGGCGGCTTCGCGACATCGGTGGCGCGTTGGGACGGCACCGACTGGCAGCCGCTCGCCGCGGGCCTCGACAACCGGGTCAGCGCGCTCGTCGTGATGCCCGACGGTAGCCTGATCGCCGGCGGCACCTTCGCGTCCTCGGGCGGCGCGCCGCTGTCGCACATCGCGCGCTGGAACGGCGTTTCCTGGTCGGCGCTCGGCGCGGGCGTCAACGGCACGGTGGTGGCGCTCGCCGTGGCCGACAACGGCGACGTGATCGCCGGCGGCTCGTTCACCATGGCCGGCGGTGCGCCGGCGGCCGGCGTGGCGCGTTGGAACGGCAGCAGTTGGTCGCCGCTCGGCGGCGGCATCGCAGGCGCCGTGCTGGCAGTGGCCACGGCCCCCAACGGCGACGTCTACTGCGGCGGCGACTTCGCCCAGGCAGGTGGCGTCAACGCGAGCTGCGTAGCGCGTTGGGACGGAACCGCCTGGCACGCACTGGGCGGCGGGATCACCGGCTCCCTGCTGCACGAGGTCCTCGCGATGGATGTGCAGCCCGGCGGCGACGTCGTGGTCGGCGGCCGCTTCGACCAGGCGGGCGGCGCACCCGCCAACCGCGTCGCGCGCTGGGACGGCGCCGCGTGGCACCCCCTCGGCGGCGGCGTCACCAGCTCGACCTTCTATTGGGGCGGCGGCGTCTCGGCGCTCACCCACCTCCCGGACGGCAGCCTTTGGCTCGGCGGGCCGTTCGACCGCGCCGACGGCATCGTCGCCCACGGCGTAGCCCGTTGGGACGGTACGCAGATGGCTCGCAGCAACGACGGTATCGACGGCAGCGTCACTGCGTCGCTGCCGCTGCGCGACGGCGGCCTGCTGCTCGGCGGCTCGTTTCGCACCATCGGCGGCGTCGACACGCCATGCGTCGCGCGCTTCGACGGCGGCGGTTGGCAGGCGCTCGGCGACGGCGTCGGCGGCCTCGTGCAGTACGACAACGTCAATGCACTCGTCGAGCTGGCGAACGGCGAGCTGCTGCTGTCGGGAACGATCTACGTGCAGACCTCACCGACGAGCACCGGACCTGGCGCGCCGGTGTGGCACTTCGACGGCACCGCCTGGAGCTCCTTGCCCGGCATCGCCGGCACCGTCAGGGACCTCGCGCAGCTGCCGGACGGCCGGGTCGTCGCCGTCGGCACCCTGACCGTCGACACACCGTCGGGCCCGTTGGCCGCGCAGGTCGCGACCTGGGACGGCAGCGCCTGGCAGTCGATCGACCCGGGCTTCGACGGCACGATCCACCGCCTCGTGGTGCGCGCGACGGGCGAACTCGTCGTCGGGGGCACCTTCACGAACTTCGGCGGCACCTCGGCCCTTCGCGTCGCGAGCTGGGATGGTGGCAGCTGGTCGCCGCTCGGCGGCGGCCTGCCGAGCACGCCGTTGCTGGCGCTGCGCAGCAACGGGCAGCTGGTGGCGATGACCTCGAGCAACCCGACCTGGTATTCGTTCGCTGGCGGTACCTGGACCAACCACGGCGCGATGGGCTGGAGCTACGCCATCGACCTCGCCGCGCTGCCCGACGGCGACGTGGTCGCGGCCGGCCAGAGTTCGGCCCCGCCCTACGCGATGCGGTTGCTGCGATGGAACGGCTCGACCTGGAGCGACACCATGCCGACCGGCACGAGCGTCGTCTCCGTCCATCACACCGGTCTCATCCCGCAGGGCGGACTCCTGCTCGGTGGCGCGATCCGCCTGCCCGGCATGCGGGCCAGCAGTGCGCTGTCCCAATACATGTCGACGTGCCCCGCCGGCGCAGTGTCGGCTGGCGCGGGCTGCGCCGGCGCCTCCGGGCAGCCGGTCTACGCCGCGACCGAGCTGCCGTGGCTCGGCGGCAGCTATCGCGCCCGCGTCACCGACCTGCCGGCCCAAGGCCTCGTGCTGCAGCTGCTCGGCACCGGACCTGCGATCCAGGTGCCACTGCCCGCGGCGCTGCTGCCGGCCTCCGCTGCCTGCATGGTGCACGTGCTCCCCGAGGTGTTCGGCGTGCAGTTCGCGTCCGGCAGCGCCGAGACGTCGCTGGCAATCCCCGATTCGTCGACGCTGCTCGGCGCGCAGCTGCGCGATCAGCTGGTCGCACTGGAGCTGGACGACGGCGGGGCCCTGCTCGAGAGTACCGCCAGCAACGCGCTGCTGCTGACCATCGGCACCTTCTGACCTCGCGACGGAAGGACCGTTGGCGGCGCGCGCGCCGCCGCGGATGATCGGGCGCCATGCCCTTCCTGAGCCACCGCTACGGGCCCGACGTCCTGCTGTTCGACGACGCCTGCCTGCAGACCCTGCTGATGCGCATCGGCAGCCCGACCACCGGCACCGCCGAGGTGCCGTCGCTGGTCCGCACCGCCTACCGCCGCCTGGTGCACGAGGTGCTGAGCCGCGAGTTCCCCCGCACGAGGCAACGCCATGCCACGCGCATGACGGCGCAGGAGCCGCGGGCGTTCGTCAGCGGCGAGATGCTGTGCCGCAACACGAAGCTGATCATCTGCTCGGTGATCCGCGCCGGCATGCTGCCCGCCCAGGCCTGCTACGAGGCGGCGATCGAGATGCTGCCGCCGGAGAACGTGCGCCTCGACGTGCTCAACATGTCCCGCCAGACGGACGCCCAGCACCAGGTCACCGGCGTGCGCCTGGACGGCACCAAGATCGGCGGCCCGGTCGACGACGCCGTGGTGCTGTTGCCCGACCCGATGGGCGCCACCGGCGGCACCGTCTGCCGCGCGGTCGAGGTCTACCGCGGGCTCGGCGGGCCGCCGCACGCGATCGCCGCGCTGCACCTGATGATGACTCCCGAGGCGGTGCAGCGGGTGACGACCCAGCACCCGGGCGTGAAGCTCTACTCGGGCCGACTCGATCGCGGCCTGTCGAGCGAACGCGCGCTCGCCGCCGAGCCGGGCACGTTCGCCGACGAGGAGCGCGGCCTCAACGACGTGCAGTACATCGTCCCGGGCGCGGGCGGCATGGGCGAACTGCTGACCAACAGCTGGGTCTGACGGCCGCTCCGCCGGCCGGCTGCCGAGGCGGCCGCGGCGGCCGGAACCGCCCCTTCTTGCGCCGCGACGCATCGCCGGTGCGGCTCTACGGCCCTGCCTTCGGGGCTCCCGAACTGCTTGTCCTGCAATGCCGTAAGGCCTTTGCGGTAGACGTTATCCGGAATCTGTCCACAGCTCTGCCACCGCGGATGGAATCGGGTCACATAAGAGGGCGATGCGACCCCGAGACCCCGTGACCCTCCCCCGCCAACACCTCGCCGAAGAGGCGAGTGAAGACGACCTGATCACCTCGTGCGCCAGCTGTGGATGCTCGCTGTGCATCTACTACTGGGACGTCGAGGACCAGCGCGCCCCCGAGGCGACGCTGGCCGCGCTGCGCCGACCACGCTGGCGTCACCCGCGCCACTGAGCCCGCCGGCGGCTGCGAGGCGAGCGCCGCCGCTCGCCGCCCGCCCGCGTCTCGAGAACCCGACCTTCGCGCACCACCGGCGCGAGGTCGCGCGACTCCGACCTTGCCCTGATGGCGACCCGAGCGCTATTCCGTTCGGGCACATGTCCACCATCGTCCACGTGCAAGGCCGCGAGGTGCTCGACTCGCGCGGCAACCCCACCGTCGAAGTCGAAGTCCACCTCGAGTCCGGCGCCTCCGGCCGGGCGATCGTGCCCTCGGGCGCTTCGACCGGCGCCCACGAGGCGGTCGAGCTGCGCGACGGCGTGCAGAAGCGCTACCTCGGCAAGGGCGTCGAGAAGGCGGTCAAGAACGTCAACACCAAGATCGCCGAGGTGCTGCTCGGCCAGCCGGCCGACGACCAGTATCTGTGCGACGCGCTGCTGTGCGAGGCCGACGGCACCGCCAACAAGGGCAAGTTCGGCGCCAACGCGGTGCTCGGCGCCAGCCTCGCCTGCGCCAAGGCCGCGGCGCAGGAGATCGGCCTGCCGCTGTTCCGCTACGTCGGCGGCGCCCAGGCGCGGCGCCTGCCGGTGCCGATGATGAACATCCTCAACGGCGGCGCGCACGCCGACAACAACGTCGACTTCCAGGAGTTCATGGTGATGCCGGTCGGCGCCGACTCCTTCCGCGAGGGCCTGCGCATGGGCGTCGAGGTCTTCCACGCGCTGAAGGCCGAGCTGAAGAAGAAGAAGCTGATGACCGCGGTCGGCGACGAGGGCGGCTTCGCGCCCAACCTCGAGTCCAACGCGGCGGCCTTCGAGATCATCCTCTTGGCGATCAAGAAGGCCGGCTACAAGGCCGGTTCGGACGTCATGCTGGCGCTCGACGCCGCCTCGACCGAGATCTACAAGAACGGCAAGTACACGCTCGCCGGCGAGGGCAAGACGCTCGATCGCAAGGGCATGGTCGACCTGCTCGAGTCGTGGGCGAAGCAGTTCCCGATCTTCTCGATCGAGGACGGCATGGCCGAGGACGACTGGCAGGGCTGGAAGATGCTGACCGAACGCATCGGCGAGGACGTGCAGCTGGTCGGCGACGACCTGTTCGTCACCAACACGACGCGCCTGGCGCGCGGCATCGAGGAGCGCTCGGCCAACTCGATCCTGATCAAGGTCAACCAGATCGGCACGCTGACCGAGACCCTCGACGCGATCCACCTGGCCCACGAGGCCGGCTTCACCGCCGTCATGTCGCACCGCTCGGGCGAGAGCGAGGACTCGACCATCGCCGACCTCGCCGTGGCGACCGGCACCGGCCAGATCAAGACCGGCGCGCCGTGCCGCAGCGACCGCGTGGCGAAGTACAACCAGCTGCTGCGCATCGAGGAGATGCTCGGCGACACCGCGGTCTACGGCCTGTAGCGCGACGCGCCGGGACGAAGCCGGACGCGCCGCCTGGTCGAATCCTGGCCGCGGCTATCGCTTCCGTGCCAGCGGGGTTACGATCCGCGGCCGAGCATGGGCAAGCGGCGCGTCGAGGATCCGAGCAGTTCCCACGGGGTGGCGCTGGCCAGCCTGACGGTCGGTTGGTCCTGTTCTTCGCCAACACCGTGCCGGCGCTGCGCGAACGGTAGGGCCGGCCGACCTCGAGGTCGAGCTCGGCGACCTGCGACGGCAGCATGAGGACGCCATCCAGAAGGCCGCGCTCGGCGGCGGCAGCCGCATGGACTACGACCTGCAGTCGCTGCTGGTCGCGATCGACCAGCAGGGCTTCACGCCGCAGGAGCTCTGCGCGGCCTACCCGCCGCGCGACGACCGGGACGGCGCCGCCGCCGGGTCGGGGGCGCCGCGGTGAAGTTTCTGCCGCGCGATGCCGTCCCAGCCCCAGTGGCGTCCCGCATGCCGCGCCCCTGCTGCGTAGAGTCCACCGCCGGCGAGACGAGCCCCCTACCCAATCCAGCCTGACGCGCCGCCCGTCGCACCCCCGCGCCGGCCGGCTCCTTCGGAACGACCCCAAACGCCATGAGCCAACAAGCCAGCCAGAAGGATCTCGAGCAGGTCGAGAAGCTGCGCAAGGCCTACGCCTCGATGAAGGACGAGATCCGCAAGGTGATCGTCGGCCAGGACCACGTCGTCGACGAGCTGTTCATGGCCCTGTTCTGCCGCGGCCACTGCCTCTTGATCGGCGTGCCCGGCCTGGCCAAGACGCTGCTGATCTCGACCCTGTCGCGCGTGTTGTCGCTGTCGTTCAACCGCATCCAGTTCACGCCCGACCTGATGCCCTCGGACATCACCGGCACCGAGGTGATCCAGGAGGACAAGAACACCGGCAAGCGCGAGTTCAAGTTCATGGCGGGCCCCGTGTTCGCCAACGTGATCCTCGCCGACGAGATCAACCGCACGCCGCCCAAGACGCAGGCCGCGCTGCTCGAGGCGATGCAAGAGTACCAGGTCACGGTCGGCGGCCAGCGCCACGAGCTGCAGAAGCCGTTCTTCGTGCTCGCGACGCAGAACCCGATCGAGCAGGAAGGCACCTACCCGCTGCCCGAAGCCCAGCTCGACCGCTTCATGTTCATGGTCAAGGTCGACTACCCCAGCGCCGAGGAGGAGCGCGAGATCCTGCGCCGCACCACCGAGGACCGCAAGGTCGAGATCTCGCCGGTGCTCGGCGCAAGCGAGATCTTCGAGCTGCAGCAGATCGTGCGCCGCGTGCCGATCGCCGACGCGGTGCTCGAGTACGCGCTGCGGCTGACGAGGCAGACGCGCCTGACCACCGGCGACGCGCCCGACTGGGTCAAGGAGTGGCTGCAGTGGGGCGCCGGCCCGCGCGCCAGCCAGAACCTGGTGCTCGGCGCCAAGGCGCACGCGCTGCTGCAGGGCCGCTTCTACGTCGCCGCGGACGACATCCGCGCCGTCGCCAAGCCGGTGCTGCGCCACCGCCTGGTGACCAGCTTCGCCGCCGAGGCGGAAGGCATCAGCACGGACAAGGTGATCGAGCGCCTGCTCGACGAGATCCAGCCCAACCAGAGCGCCGTGCTCGCCGACGGGAAGTTGCCCAAGGTGATCGCGCAGGGCTAGCGCCCTGCGCGAGTCACCTTGCGCAACTTGTGTTGTCCGCCGGCCGGGCCGGAAACAACACGGGCGAGCAAGGGCAGCTGGCCGGCACACGGCCGGCGGGGTTGGGGCGAAACGAAGAGGAATGGATGGTTGGAGCAACCGCGGTGAGTAGGGCCTCGGAGAGGGTGTGCATGGGGCTGGTGCCTGCTGGTGGTTTCTTCTTTGGTTGGTGCTGGTGGCTGCTGCTTCCCCCTCTTCTCTTCTGCTGGTTCTGCTGCTGAACCCTGCCTCTGCTGCTGTTGGTTCAGTTTTCTGCGGTTCTGCTGCGGTTCTGTTTGGTTCTGCTTTGACCGACGGGTGACTTGATGACCGAGATTCCCGTACCAACTACCTCGATCCGAAGGTGCCGACAAGGTCGGGCGGCTGGAGTGCGCGGCTGGTGGTCGAGGGTTTGTGACGGCATGCACAAGTCGCCGTATCGGGGTTCTTGGTGGAGTTCGCAAGCACCGGAGCATGTGCCGGGCGACGATCTGCGGTACACTTGATTGAAGATCTTCGGCAAGTCCGACCGGTTCAGATCAAGCAGCATGAGGAGGAGACGAACCTGAGGGCGCACCTGTTCTCGACCAGAGCGAGTCGATGAACTACGCGCACGACGACGGGATGTCGAGTCCGACTAGCGGCGACGGCGTGCGTGCGCTCGCGTTCTGATCCAGCAGCAGGCGGATTCGGTCGGGCTCTACGCTGTTCGACGAGAAGGTCGCCAAGCAGGTGCCGCCATCGAATACGCGACAGAGCCTCGGCAACCTGTTCGCGCTGCTCGAGCAGGCCAAGGCGCGCCAGCAGAAGACCAAGATCGGCGGCGTGCTGCACGAGCTGGCCGGCCAGGTGCGGCAGCGCGGCATGGTGATGATCTTCAGCGACCTGTTCGACGAGCCCGAAGCGGTGCTCAAGGGCCGCGCGCGATCGCCAGCCGCGGCCACGACATCGTCGTCTTCCACGTGCTCGACCGCGACGAGGTGCAGTTCCCGTTCGAGCGCATGACGCTGTTCGAGGGCATGGAGCAGCTGCCGGAGCTGCTGTGCGACCCCAAGTCGCTGCGCGAGGCCTATCTCGCCGAGATCGAGGGTTTCGCCGAAGAGATCAAGAAGGGCCGCTCGGCGCAGCGCATCGACTACGTGCGCGTCGTCAACGGCAACCCGCCTGACGGGTGCTGACCTACTCAGCGCGCGCCCGCGCCGCGACGCAAGTAGCGTGAGCTTCACCAACCCAGCCCTGTTGGCCGGGGCCGCGCTGTTCGCCGTCCCGCTGATCATCCACCTGCTCAACCGGCAGCGGCACAAGCGCCGCCCGTGGGCAGCGATGGAGTTCCTGCTGCGCGCCTACCAGAAGCAGCGCAACCGGCTCCGCAACGAGAACCTGCTGCTGCTCCTGCTGCGGTGCCTGTTGCCGATCGTGCTGGCGCTGGCCGTGGCCCGACCGGTGCTGCAGAGCGCCGCCGGCCTGCTCTCGGGCGGCGGCACGGTGCACCACGTGATCGTGCTCGACGGCAGCTACAGCATGGGCGCCCAGCAGAGCGGCGCGCCGAGCCCGTTCGAACGCGCCCGCGAGATGGTCGGGCGCATGCTCGACCGCTTCGAGCAGAACCAGAACCGCTCCGACAAGGTGACGCTGGTGCTCGCCGGCGTGCGGCCGCGCTTCCTGGTGCGCGGCGACCTCGACCTGGCCACCGCGCGCAACCAGTGGTTCACGCTGCAGCGCCCCGACGACGCCTCGAGCGAACTCGGCGAAGCCCTGCTGCAGGTGGCCGACGCGCTCGAGGAGGCCAAGGACCCCGACGTGCAGATCTACGTGTTCACCGACCTGCAGGCGCGCTCGCTCGGCAAGGCGCTGCACAGCGGCGAACCGTCGGCCGCGGCCGAGCTCGTCGACACGGCGCGCGACGCCTGCGAACGCCTGCAGAAGCTCGCGGGCGCGCAGCTGCACTGGATCGACTGCGGACCGTTCGCCGACAGCCGCGTCGGCGGCGTGCTCGACAACGCGCAGATCACCGACCTGCGCATCGAGCAGCCCGTGGCGATCGCGCGCACGCCGGTCGACGTCGTCGCCACGCTGCGCAACCGCGGCCAGGCCAAGGTCGACGTCGAGGTCACGCTCGAGATCGACGGCGGCGAGCCGATGCGCAAGATCGTGTCGCTGGCGCCGGGCGCCGAGGGCGAGGCCGACTTCCAGGTGGCGTTCCGCGAGCTCGGCCGCCGCCGCCTGCGCGCCAGCCTGCAGAACGACGCGCTGTCCGCCGACGACGAACGTTTCCTGACGGTGCTGGTGCGCGACCGCGTGCGCGTGCTGCTCGTCGACGGTGCTGCCGACGAAGACCCGCTGCGCAGCTACCACTACCTGTGGGAGGCGATCCTCGACCCCGACCCGACGCTGCTGCCGACGTTCGCGGTCGAGGCCGTCGACGCGCTGGCGCTGCTCGGCGGTCGCGCCGTGCCGAAGGACTACGACGTCACGGTGCTCGCCGACGTCGACCGCATCAACCAGCAGGCCGCGGCCGCGCTGCAGGCCGCGCTGCAGGCGGGCCGCGGGCTGTTCGTGTGCTTCGGCGACCGCACCGACCCCGACAGCTACAACCTGCACCTCTACGCCGCCGGCGACGGCATCATGCCGATGCGCCTGGGCACGCCGCTCGGCGGCAAGGTCGGCGGTTCTCTGGTGCGCACGCCGACGATGCTGCACCCCGAGCACCCGGCCTTCGCCGAGTTCGAGGAGCCCGTCTATCGCGAGATCCTGCAGGCGATCCCGGTCACCGGCTGGTTCAGCACCAGCGCCGGCACGCTGCGCGAAGACAGCACCGTGCTCGCCAACCTGACCGATCCCGACCAGAGCCCGCTGCTGGTCACGCGCGACTTCGGCGAAGGCAAGGCCCTGTTCCTCACCTCGGCGATCGCGTCCGAGTACCGCGCCGACCGTTGGAATCACCTGGACGACCCGATGGTCGCGTTCCCGCTGTTGCACGGCATCGTCAAGTGGCTGGCGCTACCGGCCACCGATCCGTTCCAGGTGGCGGTCGGCGCCGAGCTGTCGTGTTCGGTTGCGGGCCGGCCCGAGAACATCGAACTGCAGCGGCCCGAACGCGACGGCGGCGCGCGGGTGCCGGTCGGCGGCGAACCGCGACCGCTGCCCGGTGACCGTTTCCAGCTGCCGACGCTGCGCGACACCGAGCACGCCGGCTTCTACACCGTCGAGATGATGCTCGACCGCGACAACGGCAAGGAGCCGCTGGTGCTGCCGTTCGCGGTCAACGTCGACCCCGACGAGGGCGACCTGCGCTACGTCGCGCACGACGAGGCCCGTCAGGCGCTGTCGCTGCCGCGGGTGCTCACCAACCTGCCCGCGGCCGCCGACGCCGCGGAGCCGTCCGACTCGAGCGAGCTGGGCCCGACCCTGCTGCTCTGCACGCTGCTGCTGGTGCTCGGGGAAGCGGCCCTGGCGCGTTTCGTGTCGATGCGGAGGAGCTGACCGTGCTGCCCACGATGACCATGTTCGCGCCGACACCGCTGCTCCAGGACCCCGAATCGTCGACCTACGTCGAGGAGGTGTTCCGGTTCGCCAACGCGCCGCCGCTGTGGGTGCTGGCGCTGATCGTGATCCCGGCGACGGTGCTGTTCGCGTGGTGGTCGTACTCGGGCCTGAGCCGGCTCGAACGACCGACGCGCACCGTGTTGTCGGTGCTGCGCTGGCTCGCCATCGCGATCGCCTGCGTGCTGCTGTTCCAACCCGTCTTCGAGGTCACCACCTACCGCAAGACCCAGAACCAGGTGCACGTGCTGGTCGACGACAGCGCCAGCATGTCGCGCAAGGACGGCTACCCCGACGAGGACGAGGCGCGCCAGCTCGGCAAGCTC
>JACKHZ010000012.1 GCA_020638735.1 Planctomycetota bacterium
CCGACCGACCTCGAGCCGGTGCGCAAGCTGCTGCAGCAGACGCCGGGCGTCGCGCGCGTGCTCGACCGTTCGCAGCAGCAAGAACTCGGCATCGACCACGAACGCAGCGGCGAGCTGGTCTGCGTCGCCGAGCCCGGTTGCTGGTTCGCCTACCACTACTGGCTCGACGAGGCGCGCCGCCCCGACTTCGCGACCACCGTCGACATCCATCGCAAGCCCGGCTACGACCCGGCGGAGCTGTTCGTCGATCCGAAGATCCGCTTCCCCAAGCTGAAGGTCATGAAGACGCTCGCCAAGAAGCTGCTCGGCTTCCGCTACCTGATGGACGTGATCCCGACCGACAGCTCACAGGTCATGGGCTCGCACGGCCGCCTCTACGACGACGACGACGTTGGGCCGGTGTTCTTGTGCAGCGACCGCAGTCTGGGGCGCGATCGTGTCGCCGCGACCGACGTGAAGGGGCTGTGCCTCGACGTGCTGCGCCGGGCGAAGTGAGCGACGCGGGGCCACAGACGATTCCGGACGCCTGACGGCGACGGCCGATCCCATGCAGTGCATCGAGGATAAATGACTTACGGCGCATTCGTCCAATTCAAGATCGGATGTTGAGCTGGCCGATTCGTGCTAGCATGGCAGCGATGATCGAGCGGGACATCCAGCCGCTGCTGCTGACGGCAGCCTGCGTGCATCCGGTCGTGACCCTGACCGGGCCGCGCCAGAGCGGCAAGTCCACGGTCTGCCGCAGTCTGTTCGCCACCAAGCCCTACGTGAGCCTCGAGGCGCCGGACGTGCGGAGCTTCGCCTCGGCCGATCCGCGCTCGTTCCTGGCGCAGTTTCCCGAGGGGGCGGTGCTCGACGAGGTGCAGCGCGTTCCGGTGCTGCCTTCCTACCTGCAAGGTCTCGTCGATGCCGACCCGGTCGCTGGGCGCTGGGTGCTGACCGGTTCGCAGAACCTCCAACTGCTCGAGTCCGTCAGCCAATCCCTCGCCGGTCGCTCGGCCGTCATGCAATTGCTCCCGCTCGCGCGGAGTGAGGTGTTGCGGTTCGCGCAGCATCCCGAGCAGCTCGACCAGGCCCTGATGATCGGAGGCTATCCGCGCATCTTCGATCGTCAGCTCGGCGCGTCGGACTGGCTGCGCTCGTATGTCGCCACCTATCTGGAGCGCGACGTGCGCGCGATCAGCAAGATCGGCGACCTCGTGGCGTTCCAGCGCTTCGTCGAGCTCTGCGCCGGGCGAACCGGCCAGCTGCTCAACTACTCGTCGCTGGGTGCGGACGCTGGTGTTGCGCAGCCGACGGCCAGGGCGTGGTTGAGCGTGCTCGAGGCAAGCTTCGTCGCCTTCCGTTTGCCAGCGTTCCATGCGAACCATCGCAAGCGGCTGGTCAAGATGCCGAAGCTGCACTTCTACGACAGCGGGCTCGCCTGTTGGTTGCTGGGCATCCGCAACCCGGACCACCTCCGCTCGCATCCGTTGCGCGGCGCGATCTTCGAGTCGTGGGTGGTCTCGGAGATCCTCAAGCACCGCACCAATCGCGGCGAGTCGGCTGGCCTGTCGTTCTATCGCGACAAGGACGGTGTCGAAGCGGATGTCGTCGTCGACCTCGGCGATCGGCTGGTCGTCGTCGAAGTCAAATCCACTGCGACTGCTTCGGACAACCTCGTCAGTGGCGCCGAGCGCGTAATGCGACACGTCGGCGCAGCGGGGCGGCCAGTGGAGTCGCTGGTGGTCTACGGCGGCGACGGGTTGCAGCGGCGATCGCACACGACGCTGGTGCCGTGGCACCGGCTGCACGAACTGGATTGGGTGCCGGCGCGAGGTTGACGATCGGCCTGTGCGCCATTTGCCAGCGATCACTGCACGGCGGATGATCCGTGTCCAGACATCGCATGAAGAAGGTCGTCCCACTGTCGTTGCTGCTCGTGCTCGCGATCGTCGGCGTGCTGTGGGCGACTTGGCGGGCCGAGCAACTCGGGCCGCCACCGTCCTCGGACGTGCCAGGGGGCACACGCGAGTCGCCGATC
The DNA here is from genome assembly GCA_020638735.1 of Planctomycetota bacterium. GTDB lineage: Bacteria > Planctomycetota > UBA1135 > UBA1135 > UBA2386. The sequence goes on from JACKHZ010000012.1 coordinate 2,024, forward strand.
GGGCCAGCCGGCGATAGCGCTCCGCGAGCCAGCTCGTCGGAGATCCCTGCGGTGACGCGCAGCGAAGCCGGTGCGGAGGTGGCCGCTACCTCGTGGCAGCTCGAAGTGTTCGTCTGTGACACGCGCGGGCGGCCCGTCGTGGGCGCCGAGGTGAGCATCGCCGAGTTCGCGGACCCGAGTGACTACACGCCCATGATGCTCACCGCCGAGAGCTACCGACCGGTTGCGCGCAGCGCGGGGGACGGCTCGTGCGTGATGACGGTGGAGCGACCGTACTGCGCTGTCCGTGCGCGTCACGTCGATGGTCGTGAGAGCAGCAACGGTCTGGGGGGCGCAGAGTTCGCGGAGCGCGGGCCAGTGGTGCTGCAGATGCTGTCCAAGGTGCTGGCGCAGGGCATCGTGCTCGGCGACGGCGGTCAGCCGGTCGCGGGCGCAGAGATCCTGCGGCTTCGCCAGGCTCGTGAGGATGCCGAGCAGCTGCAGATCGCCACCAGCGCCGAAGACGGCCGCTTCTCGTTCTCCGCGTGGCAGGGATGGACGTACCAGCTCTCGGCGCGCGCTGGCTCGCGAACGTCCTACGAGCGCGAACTGACGGTGCCGCTCGACGACCCGCCGGCGCTCGTCGAACTGCGGCTGCGCGGCTCGATCGTCATCTCCGGCACGGTTCGCGACGAACACGGCGAGCTGGCGAGCAAGGTCACCGTGCTGGCCCACGCTCCGCAGCGGTCACCCGCTTCGTGGCAGACGTTCACGATGAGCGGTCGCTTCCGCCTGGAGCTGCCCGACTGCGAGCCGTTCGAGGTCGAAGCCATGGCCCATGGTCACGGCAGTAGCGAGTTGGTGCGCGTGCTACCTTCGCCCGACGGGGAGCCGACCGAGATCGCGTTGCAGCTGCGGCCGATGGCGACGATCACCGGCCAGGTCGTCGATCCCGACGGGCGGCCGATGCCCGGCGCCTGGGTGTCGGTCGGCGTCGAGGACTCGGCGTTGCGTGAGCCCGCTCCCGGCGCGGGAGGTCCGCGTTCTCGCGGCGACGAAGCGAAGTTCACCGCCGCGAACGGCACCTTCTCGCTGCAGGTCGACCCGGGGGCGTCGTGGACGCTGACCGTGATCGCCGCAGGCTCGACCGGTGGGCGCACGGTGCTCGAGCACGTCGAGCCCGGCACGACGGGGCTGCACGTCGTGCTCGGCGGCATCGCCGCGACGGTGCACGGCTCGGTCGCGCGGCACGATGGCCGCGCGGTCGGACCGTTCGACGTGCGCATGGAGATCGCGCCCGAAGCTCGCCAGCCCTTCGTGGATCTGCCCCCGGAGATCCGGGGCAGCGAGTTCACGCTGCAGACCCGGACCCGCAGCGACAGCTTCCGCGTGCTGGTCGTGCCGAAGTCGCCGGACCTCGCGCCTGCCGAGTTCGGTCCGTTCGCCGCAGAAGGGCAGACGATCGGTCTCGCCGTGACGTTGCAGCCGTGGGGCGAGTTGCCGGTGCAGGTCGTCACCCGCGATGGCTGGCCAGCGGTCGGCGCAAAGGTGTGGCAGCGCGGTTCGGGATCGCTGTCGCAGACGACCGACCACCGAGGGCGCACGACGCTGACAAGGTGCCGGCCGGGTGAGGCGGTGGTGGAGGTGTCGCGTGCCGGTGTGCCGGCGTCCGCCACGATCGCGCAGATCCAGCCGGGCCTCAACCCGGAGCTTCGTGTGCAGCTGCGTTGACGTCGCCAGGTGGCGCGGGCGGCGGTTTGCCACGGTCCGCTGCGGCATGGATGATGCGCGACCAGGCATCCCATGAAGAAGGTCGTCCCGCTGTCGTTGTTGCTCGTGCTCGCGATCGTCGCCGTGCTGTGGACGACGTGGCGATCGGGGGACGTCGAGTCACCGCCGCCGCGCGACGACCTCCGCGTCGAGGCACCCGGTGGCGCCGGTGGCGAACGAGCGCAAGGTGTCGTCGTCACCTCTACGCAGCGAGAGGACGCCAGCAACGCGCCGCAGCCGGTGCCGGTCGACGCGTCGTGGCAGCTGGAGGTGTTCGTCTGCGACACGCGCGGACAAGCGATCGCCGGCGCCGAGGTCGGTGTGCTCGAAGGCCAGACCATCCAGCCGGCACGCCTCGTCGACACGACCATCTCGCGCGTGGTCGGCGCGGCTGGTGCGCGCGTGATCGGGCGAAGCGACGCCGGCGGCCGCTGCACGGCGACGGTGACCGGCAAGGTGTGCATGGTCGCCGCGCGTCACGTCGACGGCCGCGAGAGCACCTCGGTGTTCGTGCAACCTGCCAACCTCGAGAACGGTCCGGTGGTCCTGCCGCTGCTGGCCGAGGTGCAGCTGCAAGGCGTCGTGCTGGGCGACGGCGGTGAGCCGGTGTTCGACGCATCGGTGATGGCGCAGCGTTCGCCGGTGCCGACCGAGGTCGTCGGGCGCGCGCCACTGTCGGTCGACGGCGCGGTGAAGACGGACACGCAGGGCCGCTTCGTGATGTCGGCGCGGCAGGGTTCGTTGCTGCGGCTGACGGCGAACGTCGGCTCGCGTTCGAGCTTCCCGCGCGACGTGGTGGTGCCGGTCGACGACACACCGCCGTTGGTCGAGCTGCGCCTGAAGGGCACGATCGCCGTCACCGGCATGGTGCGCGACGACGCGGGACTGCCCGGCATCGACATCGCCGTCTTCGCGCGGCGCCTCGACGCGCCGGGCGAGCGGGTGCGCGCCTTCACCGTGCACGGGCGCTTCCGCCTGGAGCTGCCCGACTACGGCGAGTTCGAGCTGTTCGCGAGCGGCGCGGGGCGCGGCTCCAGCGAGTCGGTGCGCATCCGGGTGTCCCCCGACGAACTGCCGCCCGAGACCGAGCTGCGTCTGCGCGCGCCGACGCCGGTCGCGGGGCTGGTCGTCGACGGCGATGGCGTGCCGCTCGCGGACGTTCCGGTGATGGCGTTGCCCGAGTTCACCGATGCCGCGGACGTGATGCCGGGACGCGATGGGCCGCGCATCCACCAGCAGACGGTGCGCACGGCCGCCGACGGCACGTTCTCGATTCCGCTCGATCCGGGCGTCGCGTTCACGCTGATGGTGCGGGGCGAAGGCGAGCGGCGCGGTGCCGACACGGTCGTGCCCGGGGTCGTCGCCGGCACGTCCGGTCTGCGCATCGTGCTCACGCGCCAGCGCGTGACCGTGCGCGGCGTCGTCAGGCGCGACGACGGCGGCGAGGTGGGAAGGTATGACGTCGGCCTGATGGTCGGCGGCGGCTCGTGGCGGCAGGCGGCCAGTGCTCCGGCCGAGATCGACGGGGATCGCTTCGCCGTGCAGGCCACGATGCGCGGCGGTGTGCTGTGGGCCACCGTCACGCCGCAGTCGCCAGACCTCGCGCCGGCGTCGCTCGGACCGTTCCCCGCCGACGGCGACGACCTCGACGTCGAAGTCGTATTGCAGAAGTGGGGGCAGCTCCCCGTGCAGGTCGTCGATCGCAGCGGTTGGCCGGTGTTCGGCGCGCGCGCGTGGGTGGCTGGCCAACCGCTCGGGCGCGGAGAAGCGCCGATCGTGACCGGCCTCGACGGCCGCGCGACGTTGCCGAAGTGCCCGCCGGGGCCGGTGCGCATCGCCGTCGAACGATTCGGCCTGCGCGCGCCCGAGCCGACGGTGCAGATCGTGCCCGGCGCCAACCCGGAACTGCGCGTGCAGCTGCGCTGAACTGCACGCTCACGACTGCTACTGGTTCCAATGCAGGTCGACGTCGTCGGAGACGATCCCGCCGAACGCGTTGTGCCCGGGCGTGTAGATCGCCCACTGGAACGCCAGCGCTGCGCCGGGCAGCGCGCCGATCGGGATCGGCAGGGTGATGGTACCGCCGCCGCCACCGTTGGTCACCGTCGGCAGCGCGAAGAGCAGCGGCAGGCCCGCGTAGAGATCGCAGCCGGGCGCGCCGGGGATCGGCGTCGTCGTCAGCTGGGCGCTGATCAGCAACGCCGCGAGGCTGTTGGCGGGTGCTGTGCTGACGGTCACCGCGAAGTCCTGGTTGCCGGGCGCTGCGCGTTGGTAGGTACCGATCGTCGGCGTGCTGCCGTTGGGGCCTGGGCAGCCCGTGCCGTACGGGATCGCCTGCGCCGACACCGGCTCGAACAGCTGCGCGCGGATGTCGTCCTGCGCGCCGCCGGGGGTGCTGACGTTGGTCCACGTGAACAGCACGCCGTTCGACATGTCGGCGCCGGGCACGTCGGCCACCGACGACCCACGCGGCGCGGCGTTGGTCCAACCCGCGGTCGCGAACAGCTGCCGATCGACCGCGGCGACGGTGCCGTCGGCGAGCACGCGCGCGGCTTCGACGCCGTAGGTGACGCTCGGGTTGCCGGCATCCGCGCGCAGGTAGCCGACGCTGAACTCCGTGCTGCCGGCGCCGACCGCTGGCTCGGACTCGACGAAGCCGCTGGACGCGATCGCGAACTCGCTGCCGACCGGACCGTTCAACTCGTAGCGCAGCCCCTTGATGTCGCCGTTCTCCTCCCAGGCGAGCAGGTAGTTGGGCGTCAGCAGGCCTTCGATCGAGGCCATGTCGTGGTTGCGTTCGTCGACGCCGACCGACGACGCGCCGGGCACGCTGACGGGGCTCTGGTTGTAGTTGAGCGACGAGAACACCGCGAAGCTGGCGGTGCGCAGGTCGGTGTCGCCCGGGCTGGGCGTCAGGTAGAAGCGCTCCCAGACCATGCGCACCAGCGCCGCGCCCTGGAACAGCAGCTTGCGCGACATGCGGGGGCGGCGCACGTAGCCGAACACCGTCGATTCGACGACCTGTTCGTTGGCGAGCGTCACCGACGTGCCGGAGCCGATCGTCAGCACCCGCACGCGGATCTCCTGCGGCTCGGCGACGCCGCTCGGCGTGCGGTCCCAGGCGAGCACGATCTGGTTGCTGCCGTACGCGAGCGCCGGTCGGCGATCGCGCGTTCCGGCCGACACCGTCGTCAGCAGCTGCGCGCTGCCCTGCATCAGACCGGTGGTCGGGTCCATGAACTGTCCCAGCAGTCCGTTCGAGCCGCTCCACACCAGGTAGAAGCGCTGCACGCCGAGGTAGCGCACGGAGGTGATCGTCGGTGTGCCGAAGAACCCGGAGCCGGTCACCACGAGCGTGCTGCCGATGGTGTTGCCGTCGCGGTCGACCCGGATGGCGCGGATGCGCACGTCGTTGGCGCCGAACTGGCGCTGCCAGACGATGCAGAACACTTCGTGCTCGGGGTCGAAGGCGACGTCGGAGTTGCTGTCGTTCGACGCGAAGCCGCCCGGCTGCAGCGCCGGCCCGACCGCCGGGTCGACGACCAGCGGGTAGGTGGCGGTGGTCAGCAGCGCCTCGGGCACGACCAGTTCGATGCGGCCGCCGCCGTCGTAGCGCGTCGCGATCGGCACGCGCGGGCCGCCGCGGCCGAACGCCACCGCTTCGCCGTAGCGGATCGCCGGGGTGTCGTCGGCGGCGCGGAAGACCAGCTCCTGATGCGCTGCCCCGCAGGTGTCGGTGTGCAGTTCGCTGGTGGCCGCGATGCCCAGCACGAGATCGCCGGCACCAGCCGGGCGCGCTGCGATCACGAACGACTGCTCGAAGCCCTTCGGTGTGATCCGGTATCGCTCGACGATGCCGTCGTGCCGGTACTCGACGAGTTCGTCGCCGGCACGGTCCGCGGCGTGCGGCGTCGTCGTCGCCGCGTGGCCTGCGCGACCCCAGTCGGCGAGGCGCAGCGTCAGCGCAGCAGCCGATGGCAGCGACAGCGTGGCGCCGTCCAGGTCGAAGCGCGCCCGGTAGCAGTCGGCGTGCACTTCGATCGCGCCGTCGTCGTCGGTGCTCACGCAGGGCGGGAACGTCGTCGGCAGCAGGTCTCGGGGGGCGTCCTGGGCGAGGGCCGAGGCGGCGAGGCTCGCAGCGGCGAGCACGAGGGTCTGGAGCGGTCGATGCATGACGGCGATTCCGTGGGTTGCCTGTCTGGAATGACGTCCGGGCGCCGCTGTCGCTCGGTTCCGGCACTTTCCGACCGAGCGGGGGCTTCGCCGCGGTTCAGGGCCGGGTATCGCGCTCCATCTGCTCGAGGATCGCCAGCGCCTCGGCGTCGTCGGCGCCGCACATCTCGGCCGACGGCCGCAGGTCGATGCACCACTGCGGGCGCTCTGGTCGCCCGAACAGCAGGCAGCGGTTGCCGTCGTCGAGGTGCACGCAGCGTTGGCCGGCCGGCTTGCCGTGCGGCATGCCGAAGAACGGCGTCGCGATCGACGGCGCGATGCAGCAGGCGCCGCAGCCGACGCGGCAGGCGAACGGCTCTGCGGTCATCGCCGCAGGATAGCGTCGGCGCGATGCGGCGAACGTGCTTCGTCCGCTCCGCTATGCTGGGCCGCTGCGCCTGGGCCGACCGGCGCCGAGGAGTCGATGCGCAACCTGGCCTTGGTGGTGTTGCTGGTGGTGGTAGCGGCGGCGATGTGGGCTTCGCTGGGCCGCGAACCGGTGCCGACGCCGGTGGCGCCAGCGCTGCACGTCGCCGTCCGGGCGAGCGAGCCGGTTGCCGGCGCGCTGGCCCCGGCCGAGCGCGAGGTGGTCGAGGCCGGCGCGGGTGTCGAGCAAGGCGCGGAGTCGCCGGTCGTCGAGGTATGGGCCGGCGGTCTGCCGCCCACCCGGCCTTCGGGATGGCCGCTCGACGTGCATGTCGTCGACCAAGCCGGTGCCCCGGTCGCCGCCGCGGAGGTCACGTGGGTCGCCCGCGCCGACGATCGGGGCCAGCGCGCCGGCACCGCCGCGTTGACCGATGCCGACGGCAGGACGCGGCTGTTCGTCGTCGGCGCGGAGGTCGTGGTCCATGCCGAGAAGCCGGGAGTCGGCGATGGCGTCGGGCGACGTGCCGAGCGCGCTCGCGAGCGATCGGGCGCGGAACTCCTGCTGGTGATCGAGCCGTTCCTGCCCTTGCGGGGGCGCGTGCAGGACGCAGCCGGCGCGCCGCTGGTCGGCGCGACGGTCTACGCGAGGGACTTTGGTGGCATTCGTCCTGACGACCGCCGACGCGAGCGCAGGCCGAGCGTCGCTGCCGGCGAAGACGGCGCGTTCGAGTTGCGGGTGCAGCCGTGGCGGCGCTACCGCGTGTCCGCCGCGCTCGAAGCACGGTTCACGTTCTCGGCGATCGTCGAAGTGCGCGACGCTGCGCCGGAGCCGATCGTGCTCGAGGTCCCTGGGGCGATCGGCGTGCAGGGGGCGGTCCTCGATGCGCGCGGCGTTGCGGTGCCAGGCGCCGACGTGGTCGCGTGGCGCGGCACGGCCGACGAGTCCGCGTTTCGCGCGCAGGCCGACGCGTTCGGCCGCTTCCATGTCCTGCTGCCGGCGTTCGGCGAATACCAGGTGATGGCGACGCACGAGTCCTGGCCGGCGTCGACCCCGCTCGCCGTTGCGCCCGATGCTGCTCACCCGCACGCGCAGGCGGTGTTGACGATGCCGGATCCCGGCCTCATCCGCGGTGTCGTCGTCGATGCGGATGGAGGTACCCGGTCGGGTGTGCAGTTGGTGGCGCGGGTCGTCGACGATCGCCGGCAGTTGGACATCTACCGGTCCGAGCCGCGGCCGGACGAGCGCTACGGCGGCGAAGTCCGCTGTCTGTCGGCGGCGGACGGAGCGTTCGTTCTCTCGGTTCATCCGCGCGGCGTCTTCTCGGTGCAGGCGGTTGCTCCCGATGGCGAGGAGGTGAGCGTTCGAGGCGTCGTCGCCGACGGGCCGCCGCTGCGCGTCGTGCTGGACGGGGCGACGTGCGCGCTGCGCGCATCGGTCACGCGCCAGGACGGCGGAGCCGTGGGTGGGTATCGGGTCATGCGCGTCGAGCAATCGGGGCCGGTGCGGTTCACCGCCGAACTGGCGACGAAGCGCGTCGGATCGGGCTTCACGGCGGCGCTGGCGCCGATCGGACGTCAGTGCCTGCTGCGGGTCGAGCCGGACGACGTGAAGCTGGCGCCGGCAGTGCTGGGTCCGGTCGAGATCGTGCGGGGTGAGCTGGACTTGACCTTCGTGCTGCAGCGGCGGGTTGCGTGCCTGGTGGAGGTGTTCGGCGGCGATGGTGTCCCGCTCGCGGGGCTGCGGGTGGCGGTGATCGCCGCGGGTGGCGACACGGTGGCCGCGGAAACCGACCGCGATGGCCGCGCGACGCTCGAAGGTTGTGTGCCCGGGCCGTCCCGCCTGCGCTGCCTTCGCGGGGCCGACCTCGTGCACGAGCAGCCGGTCGACGTCGTGCCCGGTGGCGGTCGCGTCACGGTCCTGCTGCCCGCCGCGAACTCCAGCCGCTGAGTTCCGTCGCTGCGCCGCTGCGGCTAGCGTGCCGGCCAATGGCCCCCCGCTCCTGGCGTCTGTTCCACCGCTGGCTCGGCGCGATCGCCGCGGTGTTCCTGCTGTTCGCCGGGGCGACCGGCGTGGTCGTCGCGGCGAGCGAGTTCTTCGGTGAAGAAGAGGCCGAACGCGAACGGCTGCGCGACGTCGTCAGCGCGGTGCGCATCGGCGCCGACGAGGCGCAGTGGCAGGCGCCGCTGCAGCGCGCGATGCAGGCGATGGCGCAGAAGGCGCTCGGCGCGCCAGTCGACAAGATCGAACTGAAGCTCAAGGGCGACGCGCCGACGGTCGCGATCAGCACCGGGCTCGCGGACGGCGGTGAGGACCGGCGGTTCGTCTTCGACGCCAAGACCGGCGCGCTGCTCGGCGAGTCGGGCTACAGCGACAAGCCGTTCCTGTATCGCCTGCACAGCGGCGAGGCGTTCGGCGACGGCGGGCTGGTCGTGGCGATGCTGTGGGGCCTCGCGCTGGTGGTGCTGACGGTGACCGGCGCGGTGATCTACCTGCAGATGCGCAGGCCGGGGGCGAAGGGCTGGAGGCGGATCTTCTGGTGACCGGCACCGCAGCGGATCCGGCGGCCGTGCGCACGCGCGGCCTGATGTTCGGGCTCGCCGCCTACGCGTGGTGGGCCTGCGTCTTCCCGCTGCACCTCAAGTGGCTCAACGCGACCGCGCCGGCCGAAGTGCTCGCCCAGCGCGTGCCGTGGTCGGCCGAGGTGCTCGCGCACCGCATCGTCTGGTCGCTGGTGTTCTGTCTCGTGCTGTGCGCCGCGACCGGGCGTCTGCGCGCGCTGGTGGCCGCGCTGCGGGATGGCCGGGCGGTGGCGCGCCTCGCCGTCTGCGCGGTGCTGGTGACGATCAATTGGCTGGTGTTCATCGTCGCGATGGCGCGCGGCGAGCTCTACCGCGCCGGCATCGGCTACTTCGTCACGCCGATCGTGCAGATCCTGCTCGGCACGCTGCTGCTCGGCGAACGGCTGCGGCCGCTGCAGTGGTGGGCGGTCGCGCTGGCGTCGAGCGGCATGCTGGTGCTGGTCGGCATCGGCGTCGCGATCGGCGGCGAGGCGCCGTGGATCGAAGCGTCGCTGGCCGGCTCGTTCGGCGTCTATGGTCTGCTGCGCAAGGGCAGCAAGGTCGGGCCGGTGGTCGGGCTGACGGTCGAGACCAGCGTGCTGACGCCGGTGGCGCTGGCGTGGCTGTGCTTCGCGCCCGGCATGTTCGGCGCGCCGGTCGGCTTCGCGGTCGGCGGCGGCACGACGGTGGCGCTGTTGATCGCGACCGGCGTCAGCACCGCGCTGCCGCTGTTGTGCTTCGCCGCGGCGGCCGCGCGGTTGCCGCTGTCGACGGTGGGCTTCCTGCAGTTCCTGGCGCCGACCGGGCAGGTGCTGCTCGGCGTGCTCGCGTTCGGCGAACGTCCCGCCGATCCGTCGCTGTGGTGGGGCTACGCGCTGGTCTGGGCCGGGGTCGTCGCGCTGATCGTCGAGGGCGCGGTGCGGCTGCGGTCCCGGCGACGCTGAGGCTATCCGCTACGATCCAGCGGTGGTCCGGCCGGGCGGGCCGCGGGGTCGAGGTGTCGATGAAGCTGCTGACTTCTTCCGTCGTGATCGTGTGCTTGCTCGTACTGTGGTGGTACGGGCGCAACATGGACCGAACGTTGGCACCGACGGCCGCGACGCCGACGACGGTCGGGCACGAGGTCGCGGGTGTGGACCCGGCGATGGCGCCGCCGGCCGAACGGCTCGCGGTCGACGAGGTCGGCGAGCCGGCCGCGATCGTCGTCGAGGTTCCGCCATTGGCGAAGACACAGTGGTCCGACACGCCCGCGGAGTGGGAGGCGGTGATCCGGGTCGTCGATGGTGACAAGCGGCCGGTCGCAGATGCGGTCGTGGTCGACGAGGTGGCACGCAACAGCGCAGCCGATGGCAAGACGCCGGCTGCGTTGCTGACCGACGCCGAGGGGCGTGTCCGGCTGTCGTTGAAGAGGTCGTTCGCCAAGGTCTCGGCGACGAAGGGCGAGCAGTCTTCGGACGCGCGCATTCTGAGTCAGCGTGAGGACGAAGGCAAAGTCGTCGAGCTGGTGCTCGACGCACCGGTCGTCGTGCGCGGCGTCGTGCTCTCCGCGGCGGGTGTGCCGGTCGCCGGTGCATGGGTCGAGGCACGTCGCAGTGGCTCGAGCACGTTGGCGCAGCGCTTCGACCCGCCGCAGTCGGAGATGGTGCAGACCGACCTCGACGGGCGCTTCACCGCCCGGTTGTGGTTTGGCCACAGCTACTCGCTCACCGCGCGCCGCGATGGGCAGTGGACGCTGCCGCAGGACGTCTGGCTGCACGGTAGACAGGCAGCCGAGGTGACGCTGCGCTTTCCCGGGGCGATCACCATCGCCGGGCTGGTCGTCGATGCAGCGGGGGTTCCGGTCGGCGACGCGACCGTGCGCGGCTGGCGCGAGGTGGAGGAAGGTGACACCAGTGGTGACTACGAATTGCTGAGGGCGACGAGCGACGGTGACGGCGCGTTCTCGATCCCGGTGAAGCGCCACGCCCGCTACCAGTTGCTCGCCAGCAGCGAAGGACGCGGCAGCAGCGAGCCGGTGTGGTTCGAACCGAGCGAGGCGCGGCCGCATGTGACGGGAACGCTGCGGCTGGTGGAGTTGACGACGATCGCCGGGGTCGTCGTGCGAGACGATGGCTCGCCGTTCGCGCTCGCGCGGGTCATGGCGACGCCGATGAAGGGCCACCGGCACAGGCTGATGGTTGGTCCGGATGCCGAAGACCGCTTCGGGCGGCCCGATGGCGTGACGACCGGCGAAGATGGCCGCTTCGCCTTCGAAGTGCACCCGGGCACCACGTGGCGGTTGCGCGCGGTGCCGCCGAGCTTGCGTGGTTCGCTGCACGCCGAGCTGCGCGACGTGGCGCCCGGCTCACGCGACGTGACGATCCGCATCACCGCCGCCGACCTGGCTGGCTGTGTCGTGCACGGCCGGGTCCGACGTGCCGATGGCGGCGCGGTCGATCGCTACCGCGTGCAGATGGTCCACCTCCACGACGACGGGAGTCGCTCGGGCGTCGCCGGAGTCGAGGCGAATACCGACGGGCTGCGCTTCTCGGTCGGGCCGGTGGCGTTGGGCCAGGATTACGGGCTGCTGGTCAGCCTGCCCGAGGACCGAGCGAGTCCGGCCGCGGCTGCGCCAGCCTACGTCGGCCCGTTCCGTGCGGACGCCGGCCAGCTGCAGTTCGAGTTCGTGCTGCCGGCGTGGGCCGAGCTGCCGGTGCGCGTCGTCGATGCGGCCGGTGCGCCGGCAAGCGAAGTGACCGTCGCGCTCTGGCCGGACACGCCGCAGCGCGGCATCTACAGCCCGCTGCGCGTCGATGATCACGGTGTCGTCGTGCTGCAGCGTCGGGTGCCCGGCCGCGGCACGCTGCACGCCTACGGCGCGTCGTCCCAGCTGCTCGAACAGGAGGTGACGCTGACGCCGGGGACCAACGCCGAGGTGCTGTTGCGCCTGCCGGCGGCGTCGGGGCGGTAGACTCCCGGCCGCCTGGCGTCGGCGTGGACTTTCTCGGGGATCCTGAACCACCTGTGCGAACGGCGGCCTCTCTCGTGCCAGGAGCACCACGATGACGCCGTCACCCCGATCCGCCGAACCCGCCGAGTTGCTGGCCCAGACCGAATGGCTGGGCCGGTTGGCGACTGCGCTGGTGCCTGCAGCCGATCGCGACGATCTGGTGCAGGACGTGCTGCTGACCGCGTTGCAGAGCGAGCAGCGGCCGCGCAGCCTGCGCGCCTGGCTGGCGACCGTGGCGCGCAACCGCGCCGCGCGGCGGCGACTGCGCGACGCGGCGCGGCGCGAGCGTGAGCTCGCCAGCGTGAACGCGGTCGATGCCGAGCCGGCGACGGTCGAAGTGGTCGCGGGGTTCGCGCTGCACCGTTCGGTCGTCGAGGCCGTGGCGCAGTTGCGCGAGCCGTATCGCGGCACGCTGCTGCTGCGCTACTGGGAGGACCTGCAGCCGGCGGAGATCGCGCAGCGGCTGCAGGTACCCGTCGACACGGTTCGCACCCGCCTCAAGCGCGCCGTCGCCGAGCTGCGCGCGACGCTCGATCGCCAACACGGTCGCCGCAGCGCCTGGCTGGTGCCGCTGCTCGGTCTGCCCGCGGTGCAGAAGGCGTTGCCGCCGGTCGGCGCTGTGTCCGTCGCGACCGCGACCACGCTGCTGCAAGGAGTCATGATGACGAAGCAAGTCTGGCTGGCGGCAGCCGCCGTGATCCTGGTCGCGGGTGGTGCGGCGTTCTTCGCCCTCGAACGTGCAGTGGATGAGACGTCGCCGCGGCGCGACCAGGTGGCGACGGTCCCGGCTGCGAGCAGCACGATGGCCGACGAAGTCGCCGTGCTCCCGGTGGAGGCTCACGATCGCGAGGCGGCGGCGTCGCTCGTCGAGATCGGCGCGCTGCAGGTCACGGTGCAGCGCGACGCCGAGCACCCTTCGGCAGGGGTGGCCGTGCACCTGCTGCGTGCAGGGCGGGCGGGGCAGCCGCTGGCGGCGACGACCGACGCGCGCGGCGAGGTGATGTTCGGCGAGCTCGCGGCTGGTGACTACCTGGCGATGTTGGCGACCGGGCCGCGCGCCGAGGTGCGGGTCGAAGCGGGCGATGTAGCGCGCTGCACGCTGCAGGTCGACGACGGCCTGCGCGTCGTCGGTCGGGTGGTGACCCTGGACCGGTTGCCGTGTGCGGGGGCCCGGGTGCACGCGCAGCTGGAGGATCGGCCGGAGGTCGAGTTGCTGTTGGCGACGACCGACGAGCACGGTGCGTTCGCGCTGGATGGAGTGGCGAGCGGCACGATGCTGGTGGCGCGCGCCGCGGGGTGGCAGCCGAGTCTGCCGACGCACGGCGAAGTGCGCGGAGTGTCCGGGCAGACGATGGAACTCGAGCTCCGCCTGGGCGCGCGCGGGAACCGCCTCACGGGAGTCGTGCAGCGGCCCGACGGCTCGTCGGCGCCACGGGCGATGGTCGTGATCGGCGTCGACGAGGACAGCCACAAGCACCTCGAAGGCGTGCGCGAGCTGCGCACGCGCGACGGCAACGGCAAGCTCGACCGGGAGTCGTTCCTGGTGCGCGCCGACGACGACGGCGTGTTCGCGACCGACGAGGTGCCGTGGGGTTCGTGCGTGGTGCTGGCGCGCGGCGTCGGCGACGACGCTGCGCTGGTCGGCGGCACGGCGACCACCGTGCAGCGCGGCGCCGACAACTTCGTCACCGTGCGCATCGACGCGGGGGCGAAGGTGTTCGGCATGATCCGGGACGAGCTGGGCCAGCCATACGCGGGCCTGAGCCTGATGCTCGACTACGAGGCGAGCGTCGCGTTCGGCGAGTTCGATCGCGATCGCGCGTCGCCGGTGGTGACCGATCGTGTCGGCGTCGTCGCGGCGGACGGCTCGTTCTCGATCGCGGGCCTGCTTCCGGCGGAGTATCAGCTCGTCGCGGTGTTCCCCGGGCAGCGGCAACGGCTCGAACGGGTCGAACTGCGCGTCGGCGAGCATCGGCGCCTCGACCTGGTCGTGCCGCGCACGTGGTCGCTGCAGGTGCGCGTGCAGGACGTCGACGGCGCGCCGCTGGCCGGGCACGCCGTGTGGCTGTCACGCGACGGCACGATCAAGTTCCGCGACGCGATCCAGTGCCTGTCCGACGCGCACGGGCGCTTCACCGCGACCGGGCTGAAGGACGACGACTACGTGCTGAGCGTGCACGCGCCGGTTCGTGGCGAGGAGTGGCCGGTGCAGCGCATGCCGTCGTTCGTGCAACGCGTCGCCCGCGGTCAACGCGAGGTCGTCGCGGTGGTGTCAGCGGCGACGCCGACGCTGCGCGGTCGCGTGCTTGCCGAGACCGAGCTCCCGGCCGCGGGCGCGCAGGTGCGGCTGTCGTTGCTCGGCTTCGGCGGGGTGCTGCGCGCGGAGACCGACGCCGACGGTCGCTTCGACTACCAGCAGCTGCCGCCGGGCGAATATGCCCTCGAGGCGCAGTACCGCGGGCCGGTGCTCGCGAGGCGGGTGCTCACCGAGGCCGGCGTCGCGTGCGATCTCGGGGACCTGATGCTGCCGCCGATCGCGCCGCTGCACGTGCTGCTGCAGACCGGCGAGGGATTGCCGGTGTCCGCCGATCTGCAACTGCTGGAGCATGTCACCGACGAACGGACCGGCGCGGCCGAGTGGCGCAGGCTCACCACGGCCCGGGCCGATCGGGGCGACTGGCGGTGTGAGCGCGTCACGGCTGGACTGCATCGCCTGCTCGTCGAGCCGCGTGGCCTCGCGCCGTCCGTGCACGATCTCGACCTGCATGCAGGCGTGCTGCGCGAGCTGCGGGTGACCTGCTCGCCGGGTGTCGAGCAGCGCCTGGAAGTGGTCGTGCTCGATCTGGCGCGCTTGGAGCCTGGTCGCGGCTACGCGACCATCGAGGTCGATGACGTTGCCGGGCGCTTGTTGGTCAAGCGCTACACCGAGCGCGAGCTGGCAGCGGGTAACACTCTGCCGGTGGAACTGCGCCTGCTGCCGGGCAGCTATCGGGTGCGGCTGCACGACAATGTCGGTCATGTCGCCGCCGACATCGTGATCGGCGAGACCGCGGGACCCGCGGTGCGACTCGTGATGCAGGTCCGCTGAGCGGGGACCGCCCATACATGGGAAGGGCCCGCCAGCGCAGCGCGCCGGCGAGCCCTCAGCGAAGTGGGTGTGCGGTGCGGCTCAGAAGCCCATGCCGCCCATGCCACCCATGCCGCCCATACCACCCATGTCGTCATGGTCGTGGCCGTGGCCGCCGCCCGCCGCCTTCTTCTCCGGCACCGAGCTGATCAGCGCCTCGGTGGTCAGCAGCAGCGTGGCGACCGACGCGGCGTTCTGCAGCGCGGCGCAGGTGACCTTGGCCGGGTCGACGACGCCGGCCTTGAGCATGTCCTCGTACTCGCCGGTCGCGGCGTTGTAGCCGAACGTGTCGCTCTTGTTGGCGCGCACGGTCTGGATCACGATCGAGCCGTCGACGCCGGCGTTGGCCGCGATCTGCCGCATCGGCGCCTCGAGCGCGCGACGCACGATGTTGGCGCCGATGCGCTCGTCACCCTGCAGGTCGATCTTGTCGAGCACGCTGGCGCCGCGCACCAGGGCGACGCCGCCGCCGGCGACGATGCCCTCTTCGACGGCCGCGCGCGTGGCGTGCAGCGCGTCCTCGACGCGGGCCTTCTTCTCCTTCATCTCGGCCTCGGTGGCCGCGCCGACCATGATCTGCGCGACGCCGCCCGAGATCTTGGCCAGGCGCTCCTGGAGCTTCTCACGGTCGTAGTCGCTCGAGGTGCGGCCGATCTCCGCGCGGATCTGCTCCATGCGGTCCTTGGCGTCCTTCGGCTTGCCGGCGCCCTCGATGATCGTGCAGTCGTCCTTGCCGACGACGACCTTCTTGGCCGAGCCGAGCTCCGCCGTGGTCACCGACTCCAGGTTGACGCCGAGGTCCTCGAAGATCGCCTTGCCGCCGGTGACGACCGCGATGTCCTCCATCATGGCCTTG
Source organism: Planctomycetota bacterium (assembly GCA_020638735.1). GTDB lineage: Bacteria > Planctomycetota > UBA1135 > UBA1135 > UBA2386. The sequence continues at coordinate 17,882 of JACKHZ010000012.1, forward strand.
CGGCGGTCGCCGAAGCCCGGCGCCTTGACCGCGCAGCACTTGAACACGCCGCGCAGCTTGTTGACGACCAGCGTCGCCAGAGCCTCGCCCTCGATGTCCTCGGCGATGATCAGCAGCGGACGGCCGCTCTGCGCGATCTTCTCGAGCAGCGGCAGCATGTCCTTGATCGACGAGATCTTCTTCTCGTGGATCAGGATGAAGGGGTTCTCGAGCACCGCCTCCATCTTCTCCTGGTTGGTGACGAAGTGCGGCGACAGGTAGCCCTTGTCGAACTGCATGCCTTCGACCCACTTCACCTCGGTCGTCAGGCTCTTGCCCTCCTCGACCGTGATGACGCCGTCCTTGCCGACGCGCTCCATCGCGTCCGCGAGGATGTTGCCGATCTCCTCGTCGTTGTTGGCGGCGATCGAGCCGACCTGGGCGATCTCCTTCTTGCCCTTGACGTCGATCTTGATCTTGCGCACCTGCTCGACGACCTTCGCGACCGCCTTCTCGATGCCGCGCTTCAGCGCGACCGGGTTGGCGCCGGCGGTGACGTTCTTGATGCCCTCTTCGAAGATGGCTTCGGCGAGCACCGTGGCCGTCGTCGTGCCGTCGCCGGCGATGTCGGAGGTCTTCGACGCGACCTCCTTCACCAGCTGCGCGCCGAGGTTCTCGTACTTGCCCTCGAGTTCGATCTCCTTGGCGACGGTGACGCCGTCCTTGGTGACCGTCGGGCTGCCGAACGACTTCTCGATGATGACATTGCGGCCGCGCGGGCCGAGGGTGACCTTGACGGCGCGCGCCAGCTTCTTGACGCCGTCGCGCATGCGCTCACGCGCTTCCTGGTCGTATGCGATCTTCTTGACTGCCATGGGAATGCTCTGGTGTGGGGTTCTGGGTGGGGAGGGCGCGCTGGATCAGTCGATGATCGCGAGGATCTCGTCCTCGCCGAGGATCAGCATCTCCTCGCCGTCGATCTTGATCTCCGAGCCGGCGTAGGAGGAGAACAGCACGCGGTCCTTCTGCTTGACCGAGAGGGCCTGGCGCTCGCCGTTGTCGAGCAGCTTGCCCTTGCCGACCGCGACGACCACGCCTTCGCGCGGCTTCTCCTTGGCGGTGTCGGGCAGGATGATGCCGCCCTTGGTCTTGTCGTCGGCGGCTACGCGCTTGACGAGGACGCGGTCGCCGAGGGGGGTCACAGTCGCGGTCTTGGTCTTGGACATCGGGGGTTCCTTCTGGGGATCAGTAGATCGTTGCTGGGGAGAGTTGAGGGGCGGCGGCGCGATCGAAGGGAGTCGGGCGCCGGCCGCTCGGGGGCGATCAGGGGGCCGGCGGGGGCGTGCCGCGGCGGCCGTGCGGCAGCCATTGCCGCTGTTGGTCCAGGTGCTGCTGACACAGCATCGTGTTGGGCGACCGCGGCAGCGGGTCGTGCAGCGGCATCACCGGGCCGCCGAAGTGGGAGTGGATCAGGTTCTGCAGCGACTGGCGCAGGCGTTCGAGCTCCAGCGGCTTGCGCAGGAAGGCGAAGAACCCCGCCTCGCGCGCCGCGGCCGCCTCGTGGGCCGACGCCAGGCCGGACATCAGGATCGCCGGCAGAGGGCGCAGCGCGGCGAGCTGCTGGAACAGCTCCAGGCCGGTGGTCTCGGGCAGGTGGAAGTCGAGCAGCGAGAAGTCGAATCGTTGCCGCTCGGCGAGACGCAGCGCCTCGGTCGCGAACGCCGTCGCCGTGACGCTCCAGCCCTGGCTGGTCAGGTACTCGCCGAGGCAAGCTCGGAGCGAGTCGTCGTCCTCGACCAGCAGGATGCGGAAGCTCTGGGGCATGATGGCGTTGCGTTCGGGCGCCCGCGCGAAGCAAGCCATGTGCCGGCACACCCAGTCGGCCGCAAGTCGATTTCTTGGAGCTGCTTGTGGTAATTCCTCGAGCTGTGTCCGGTGTGCGGATCAGGCCGCCAGTGCCATTTTGGCGGAGTTGACCGGGTCAGTGCCTGTCAACTTGGCGCAGGCCCGGTCCGCGTTCCTGCCGGTGGGCCCGCGGAGGCTGGGGGCGGCGGCATGGGGAGGCCAACATGGCCAGTTCCCCGAGGAGGCCAGTTCCCCTGGGGTCGGGCGGCCGCCTCGGCCCGGCCCGGACGGAAGGACGCCCCGCGAGGGCGCTGCGGAGGGGCGCCACCAGGGGCGCCGCGCGACCGACCGCGGTCAGTCGTCGTCTTCCTCTTCTTCCTCTTCCTCTTCGTCTTCTTCTTCTTCCTCGTCCTCGTCGATGTCGTCGAAGTCATCGTCGCCGATGCCCTCTTCTTCGTCGTCGTCCTCGTCGGACTCCTCGGCCTCCTCGTCATCCCAATCGTCGTCGTCGACGTCGCCTTCGTCCTCGTCGTCCTCGTAGGAGGCGAGGACCCGGTCCCAGTCGGCGACCTCGATCGTGCTGTTGCACACGAGGCACACGCTGTCGTTGTCGCGCAGGTCCTCGAGCTCGTCGAGTTCGCGGTAGACCTTGCCGCACTCGCGGCATCTAACGATCTTGCCCATGGCTGTCGGTTTCGTCGGGTAGGGGCTCGCGCCCCGGGAACGCAGCCGATGCATACCAAGCCGACCCGCCAAGGCAATGCCCGGTGTGGGGATTCTTGTCGCCAACCTGCCTCAGCCGGGACACGGATGGTGTCGATGACCGACTTGCGTGTCCAAGTCCATCCTGGTGATCCTCGGCCTGGGTGCCGCGGGGTGCGTGCTGCTCAGCCTGATGATGAAGCAGCTGGTCGGCCTCGAGGCCGATCGGGCGCGCTCCCCCTACCTGCCCGTGCTGGAGAACAAGTTCGGTGCGCGCCTGGTCGGGCCGCTGCGCATCGACGAGCAGCGCGTCGGCGAAGGCGAGGGCGCGCGGCGGCGCCTCACGGTGCGCGGTCGGGTGCTGGGCGGGCTCGACAAGCAGCGCATGGCGGACGCGATGGGCTTCGAGGTGTGGCTCGGCGCGATGCGGGCCGGTGACGCGCCGGACGAGCTGCGCGTGGTGCTCGGCGACGACGACGGCGGCGAGTTGCTCGACGTCGACGTGCCGCGCCCCAACGCGGCCCGAGGCGCCCGTGGCATGGCGCCGCCGACTCCGCCGCAAGGCCGCTGAGCCGCGCGCTCGATAGGCACGGGCGATGCCCGCTGCCGTCGTCTATGCCTTCGCCGTCGCCGACGGCCTGACCCCGGTGGTCGGCGCGGCGCCGTTCGACGTGCTCGCCCGGCAGCTGCCGCGCATGCTGGTCATGCGCCTCAACGGCGACGGCGATCGCGGCGTGCGCTTCTTCCCGTTCCTCGGCCCGGTGGACGGCGAACGGACCTTCTTGCGGCTGCGCGAGCCGTTCGAGCCGAAGGTGCTGCGCGAGCTGCACAAGCAGGGCGAGGTCGAGCTGCTGGCCGACGCGTGGCTGCACCAGGAGCGCATCGTCTGGCGTGTCATCGACGGTCGCAGCGGTTCGGTGCGCAAGTCGATCGAGCTGCCGTTCGACGCCGCACAGCCGCTCGACGTGCTGCCGCGCCTCGAATTCGAGCTCATGGACCTGCTCGGCTGGAGCGGTCGTCCGGCGCGCTCTCCGGCGTTGGCGGGCCCGGCGCTCGGCTGGTTCCTGGTGCTCAAGGACGAGCTGCTGCGGCGCGAGGCGAACCTGCCGGAGGCGTCCGCGGACCCGTTGCGCTGCGCCGAGCGCTGCGTCGAACTCGCGGCCGAAGACACCGACGTGCAGCAGCTGGTGATCGACTACCTGGCGCTGCTGCTGCGCCGCGGTCAGCACCAGGAGCGCGTCGCCCAGGTCGTCGCGGCGCTCGCGCCGTCGGTGAACGAGCCCGTCGTGCTCGACCGATTGGGCGGGCTCGCGCTTGCCGCCGGCAACGAGAACGCGGCCGCCGCGATCGTCTGCCGCGCCGCGCTGCAGAACCCGCACGACCGCGACCTCGTCGAACGCGCCGCGTCGCTGGCGTTCCGCGTCGGCGACGACGACGGTCTGCAGCGGATCGTCGCCGCGGCGCGCGCCGCCGGCACCGCGACGCCGTCCGCGCTGGCGCAGCTCGCGGCCAGCTGTGATCGCCGCGGCGACCACGTCGGGCGGCAGCGGCTGGTCGCCGAACTGGTCGGCAACGACGACCTGCCGGTCCCGGTGGCGCGGTTGGTGATCACGTTCCTGCTCGACGAGCAGAAGGCGAGCGAGGCCCGGGCCGTCGCCGAGCGCGCGCTCGAGAAGGCGCCCGATCAGGCGATGTTGCACTTCGAACTCGGTCGCGCTTGCCTGCAGCTCGATCAGACGGCGCGCGCCTCGACCGCGATGCAGCGCGCGCTCGATCTCGGCCTCAAGCCGGAGGTCGCCGGCCAGGCGCGGCGGCTGCTGCGGCTGTCGCTCGTACCGGGCCTCTGGGTCGGCACGCAGCTGGTCGAGAAGGCGATCGCGTGCGGTGATCTCGGCGCGGCGCTCGGCGCCGTGCGCGCGCTGGTGCGCCGCGTCGGCGCTGCCGCCGAGGCATGGCTGATGTTCGGCATCGTCTGCCACAAGCTCGGCCGCGGCCGCCGCGCCGAGCGGCTGCTGCGCCGCGCGCTGCGCTGCGACGACGACTGCGCCGAGGCGCACAACCGGCTCGGCGTCGTGTTGCTGCAGAAGGGCGCGATCGCCGAGGGCTGCGCCCACCTCGAGCGCGCCCACGCGCTGGCGCCCGACGACTCCTCGACGCTGCTGCACCTGGCGCAGGGCAGCGCCCTCGCCGGCCGCTTCGACGAGGCGACGCGCCACCTCGAAGCCGCCGCGCGCCGTGGCGCCGAACCGCGGCTGGTCGAGGCCGTGCGCCGCGAGATCTTCGCCTCGCGCGATTGAGGCCCCGTTGACCGGGCCGCGGCGCAGGCGCATGTTCCGGCGCTGACGTTCGGCTACCTGGCCCTCGCCTGCGCGCGGCTCGGCCGGCACGACGAAGGCCTGCGCCAGGAACGGGCGGCGCGGCGGCTGCATCCGCAGGGGGTGCTGCTCGACGTCGTGCGCGCCAACTTCGAACGCTGCGGTCCGGCGCCGCAGTCGTCGTCCGCCACGGTGCGTGCACCTGACGCCGTGCCCGGCTAATACTGGCCGGCCCGTGGCCGACCACCTGACCGAAGACGACCCGCTGCTGGCGTTCCGCGACCGCTTCCCGATCACGCAGCGCAGCAACTACCTGATCAACAACTCGCTCGGCGCGATGCCACAGGCGTCGCGCGCCAGCGTCGCGCAGTTCCTCGACGAGTGGTCGACCCGCGGCGTGCGGGCGTGGGGCGATCGCTGGTGGACGCTGCAGGAGAAGGTCGGCGACCAGGTGGCGCAGGCGCTCGGCGTCGCCGCCGGCACGGTGTCGATGCACCAGAACGTCGCCGTCGCGCTGGAGATGATCCTCAGCTGCTTCCGCTTCGACGGCAAGCGCAACGGCGTCGTCTACGCCGACCGCAACTTCCCGAGCGACCAGTACATCTACGAAGCCCGCGCGCGCCACGGCGCCAGGCTGACGCGCGTGCCGGCGGCCGCCGACGGCATCTCGACCGACCCCGAGCAGGTCGCCGCGGCGATCGACGACTCGACGCTGCTGGTGGCGATCGACCACGTGATGTTCCGCAGCTCGGCGATCGTCGACGTCGCGCCGATCGTGCAGAAGGCGCGCAAGGTCGGCGCGTTCGTCGTGCTCGACACCTTCCACTCGGTCGGCACGCTGCCGCTCGACCTCGCCGGGCTCGGCGTGCACGCGGCGGTCGGCGGCGCGCTCAAGTGGCTGTGCGGCGGCCCGGGCAACTGCTTCCTCTACGTCGACCCCAACGAGGCGCGCACGCTGCAGCCGGCGTTCACCGGCTGGGCGGCGCACAAGCAGCCGTTCCTGTTCTCGCCCGAAGGTCAGGACTACCGCGACGACGGCGGCCGCTTCGCCACCGGTACGCCCAACGTGCCGGCGCTGTGCTCCGGCAAGGAAGGCATCGCCACCGTGCTCGAGGCCGGGCTGCCGGCGATCCGCGAACGCAGCCAGCGGCTGACGCAGCTGCTGATCGCCGAGGCCGACCGCCACGGGCTCGGCGTCAAGTCGCCGCGCGACCCGGAGCGGCGCGCCGGCCACGTCGCGCTCGACGTGCCGCACGGCTACGCGGTCTGCCAGGCGCTGTCGGCGCGCGAGATCGTCGTCGACTTCCGGCCGGACGCCGGCTTGCGCGTCGCGCCGCACTTCTACAACACCGCGCAGGAGGTGGTCGCCGCCGCGCAGGCGATCCGCGACATCCTCGACCACGGCGAGCACCAGCCGTTCCTGCGGCAGGAGCGCAAGCCGGGATGAGCGACGCGCGGCGCATCTGGGACATCAGCGAGCCGATCGAGGCGTCGACGGCCGCGTTCCCGGGCGACACGCCGTTCTCGCAGGAGTGGGTGCTGCGCATGGACCGCGGCCACTCGTGCAACGTCAGCACCATCCGCATGTCCGTGCACGTCGGCAGCCACGCCGACTCGCCGTTGCACTACGACGAGAACGGCCTCGACAGCGCGTCGTCGCCGCTCGCGCCGTACCTCGGCCGCTGCCGCGTGGTCGAGGTCCGGGGGGAAGGTTCACCGCGCGTGATCCCGGCCGCGGCGTTGACGCCCGAGGTGCTCAGCGGCGCGACCCGCGTGCTGTTCCGCACCGCGACGGGCCACGACCACCGCCGCTTCGACGACGGCTTCACCGCGGTCGGCCCCGACGCGGCGCGCGCGCTGGTCGCGGCCGGCGTGCGACTGGTCGGCATCGACACGCCGAGCGTCGACCACGCGGCGAGCAAGGACCTGCAGTCGCACCACGTGCTCTACGCGGGTGGTGTGTCGTTGCTCGAGAACCTCGACCTCAGCGCCGTGCCCGAGGGCGACTACGAGCTGATCGCGCTGCCGCTGCGCATCGTCGGCGGCGACGCCAGCCCGGTGCGTGCGATCCTGCGCGAGCTGCCTCGCTGACTCGACGACCCAACAGACATGAAACGCGCCGTCAATCCTCCCGAACTCGCCGCTCCGATCGGCTTCGCGCACGCCTGGCTCGTCGAGCACGGCGAACAGCGCACGCTCTACCTCGCCGGCCAGTGCGGCTACGACCGGGCCGGAAAGGTCGTCGAGCCCGGTGACCTCGTCGCCCAGCTCGACCGCGCGCTCGACAACATCGGGGCGATCCTGCGCGATGCGAAGATGGAATTCGCCGACGTCGTGCAGCTCAACTTCTACGTGACGAGCCGCGACGACTACGCGACCGCGCGCAAGCAGTTCGGTGCCGTGTGGCGCAAGCACTGCGGCAAGCACTACCCGGGCATGGCGATGTTCCAGGTGGTGTCGCTGTTCGATCCCGACGCGCTGATCGAGGTCCAGGGGATCGCCGCGCGATGAGCCCGCGCACCGCAGCGCTGTGGTGCCTCGCGTCGCTGGCCGCGTGCGCGGCCGCACCCGAGGACCGGCTGCCGATCGACGAGTTCGACGACAGCGCCGGCCGCGTCGAGGTCGCCGTGCTCGGCGACGGCTTCGTGCTCGCCGACGGCCGCCGCATTCCGCTCGAGGCGTTGGTGCTCGAGCTGCGTCACACCACGCGTCGCATGACGGACGCGCAGCTGCAGCGCTTCGTCGTCTACCTGCGCGTCGCCGAGGCGGTCGGCGACGCGACCGCTGCCGAGGTCGCGCAGCAGAACCTCAACCGCCTGCTCGACGAACTCGACGTGATGGAGATCGCGCAGGTCAAGCTGTCCTCGGCGCCGCAAGGGCGCTCTGCTGCGGACTCCCAGTGAGCACCCTCCTCCGACACCTCCCGCCCGAGCTCGTCGTGTTCGACGTCGACGGCACGCTGCACGACACGTTCCGCTGGTGGGCGCCGATCATCCGCGCCGGCGTGCGCCGCTTCGCCGAGCAGAACGGCATCGAGATCGCCGAACCGGGCGTGCGAGAGGCGGAGGCGGTGGTCGGCATGAAGGACGCCGGCGTCTGGTCGCCGTTCCTGCCCGATTCGCACAAGCACCGCTGGCTCGAGCTGCGCGCGGTGGTGTTGCCGATGGAGGTCGAAGAGGTCAGCCGCGGCGTCGACTACCTGTTCGACGGCGTGCGGCCGCTGCTGTTGCACCTGCGCCGCGTCGGCGTGAAGGTCGCGCTGGCCAGCAACTGCCGCAGCACCTACATGCGTGCCATGCAGGAAGGGCAGGGGCTCGCCGCGCTGACCGACTGGCAGTTCTGCCTCGACAGCCCTGGCGTCGACACCAAGACCGACATGCTGCGGCTCGCGCAGCAGGCCGCTGGTGCGTCGCGCGTGGTGATGGTCGGCGACCGCGAGCCCGACCACGAGGCGGCGGTGGCGCTCGGCTGGCCGTTCGTCTGGCGGCACAACGACCGCTGCCGCATCGACGGCGCCGACCTGGTGTGGAGCGGCGATCCGGACGAGCTGCTGCGCGCGCTCGGCGTGCCGGTGATGGCCGGCTAGCCCACGTCAGGCCAGCAGCTGCCGCACCACGCGACCGCTCAGGTCGGTCAGGCGGTAGTCGCGGCCGGCGTGGCGGAACGTCAATCGCTCGTGGTCGAAGCCGAGCAGGTGCAGGATCGTCGCCTGCAGGTCGTGCACGTGCACCGGGTCCTCGACGACGTGGAAGCCGAAGTCGTCGGTCGCGCCGTGGCTGTGGCCGCGGCGCGCGCCGCCGCCGGCCATCCAGGTCGTGAACGCCTGCGGGTGGTGGTCGCGGCCGAGGCTGCGGCCGAGCGACGGGTTGGTCTCGACCATCGGCGTGCGGCCGAACTCGCCGCCCCAGACCACCAGCGTGTCGTCGAGCATGCCGCGCCGCTTCAGGTCGAGCACCAGCGCGGCGCAGGCGCGGTCGGTCTGCTCGCACTTCTCGCTGACGTTGCCCTTGACGTCCGAGTGTGCGTCCCAGCCTTCGTGGAAGACGTCGACGAAGCGCACGCCGCGCTCGACGAGTCGCCGCGCCAGCAGGCACGCGCGCGCGAACGAGGGCTCCCCCGGATCGCAGCCGTAGAGGTTGAGCGTCGCCTGTCCTTCGCCGGCGAGGTCGAGCAGCTCGGGCGCCGACGTCTGCAGCCGCGCCGCCATCTCGAACGAACGGATGCGGGCCGCGATCGCCGGGTCGCCGAGCGCCTCGGCGCGCCGACCGTCGAGCTGCGCCAGCAGCGCGAAGGTGTCGTCCTGCATCGCGCCGGCGAAGCGTTCGGGCGTGCTCAGGTCGAGGATCGGGTCCTTGCCGTTGCGCAGCCGCACGCCGGTGTGCGCCGGCGGCAGGAAGCCGCTCGACCACAGCGCCGAGCCGGCGCTCAGCCCGTTCCCGGTGCTCATCACGACGAACGCGGGCAGCTCCTTGCTCTCGGCGCCGAGCCCGTAGACGGCCCACGAGCCCATGCTCGGCCGGCCCGGTTGCGCGAACCCCGAGTTGAGCAGCAGCTGCGCCGGCGCGTGGTTGAACTGGTCGGTGTGCATCGAGCGCACGATGCACAGCTCGTCGGCGACCTGCGCCAGGTGCCGCAGCGGCGCGCCGAGTTCGGCGCCGCACTGGCCGTGACGCGCGAACGCGAACTGCGGCCCGAGCACCGCCGCGTCCGGACGGATGAACGCGTAGCGCTGGTCACCGAGGATCGACGCCGGCAGCGGCTTGCCCTCGAAGCGCGTCAGGGTCGGCTTGTTGTCGAACAGTTCGAGCTGGCTCGGCGCGCCGCCCATGAACAGGTGGATGACGGCCTTGGCGCGCGGCGCGAAGTGTGGCCCTTGCGGTCGCGGGCTGCCGCCGATCGCCGACTGCGCCAGCAGCGACAGCGCGCCGATGCGGCCGATGCCGACGCCGCAGTCGGCCAGGAACCGGCGGCGCGAGAGGTGTGGTCGGCGGGCGTGCGACATGGTCGGGGTGCGGGTCACGGCCTCGTCGTGGCCTCGTCGAGGCAGGTCAGCGCGCGCGCCAGGGCGCTCCACGCCGTCGCCGCGTCGCTTCGTTCGCGCTGGCGATGCAGGAAGTCGCGCAGCGCGGCGAGCTCGTCGCCGTCCGGTGTGCGCGTGCAGACGCGGCGGAAGGCGTGCGTCAGCGTCGCGTCGACGCCGTGGCGTTCGGCGCGCGTCGCGAGTTCGCCGCCGAACGCCTCGTAGAGCTCGACCAGCATCGGGTCGTTGAGCAGCGCCAGCGCCTGCAGCGGCGTGTCGGAGACCTGGCGCTGCACGACGCACGACTCGCCGCTCGGCGCGTCGAACGTCGCGTAGAAGGCGAACGGCGCGGTGCGCTTCTGGAACGTGTAGAGGCTGCGGCGGAAGCGGGCGTCGCCGTCGTCGGCGCTCCACTTCGGTTTGCCGATCGCCACCTCGGTGACGCCCGCCGGCTGCGGCGGCCGCACCGGCGGGCCCCCGCGACGCTCGCACAGCTTGCCGGCGGCGACCAGCGCCGCGTCGCGCAGCACCTCGCCGTCGAGCCGCAGCCGCGGCGCGCGCGCCAGCCACACGTTGTCCGGGTCGCGCGCGAGGTCCTGCGGTCGCACGCGCGAGCTCTGCCGGTAGGTGCGGCTGGTGACGATCAGGCGATGCAGCTGCTTGAGGCTCTGGCCCGACGTCATGAACTCGACCGCCAACCAGTCGAGCAGCGCCGGGTGGCTCGGCGGGGCGCCCTGGGCGCCGAAGTCACCGGGCGTCGATACCAGACCGCGGCCGAAGAACATCGCCCAGTGGCGGTTGACGAGCACGCGCCCGGCCAGCGGGTTGTCGGGCGACACCAGCCAGCGCGCCAGTTCGAGCCGGTCGCGCGGCGCGACGGTCGCGTCGAGCGCCGCCGGCAGGTGCGGCTCGACCTCCTCGCGCGGTTGCAGGAATTCGCCGCGGTGATGACGGCGGGTCACGCGGCCGCGTCCGGCGGGCCGCTCGCGCAGCACCAGCGTGCTGGCGTGTTCGTCGCGTCGCCACAGCCGGCGGATCTCGGCGGGCTCGTCGCCGAGCCCGTCCGTCTGCAGCACGAACGCGCGGCGCAGCAGCGCGCGTTGCGCCTCGTCGAGCTCGTTCTCCTCCCGCCGCAACAGCTGTTCCTGGCCGCCGTCGTCGTCGAACGGCAGCGCCAGCGCATCGGCGCCGCCTGCCGCGTCGGTGACGCTCAGACGGAACCGTCCGAGGGAGCTGGCGAAGTGCCGGCCGAAGTGCAGCTCGAGCGCGAGCGCCGCACCGGCCGCGATCGGTGCCGCGAACGCGAACACCGCCACGTGCCGTTCGCCGTTGCGGCCGTGCGTCGACCAGCCGGTCTGCAGGTCGCCGTCGATCGCCTCCGCCGCGCGCGCCGGCTGGCTGCCGTATTGGTTGTCGGCGTAGCTCTCGGTGGCGCGCGCGATCGCCACGGCCTCGCTGTCGCCGCTGCACACGCGCAGCTCCGACAGGAAGAAGTCGCCGTGGCGGCCTTCGTAGTAGGTCAGGCCCGGGCCGCCGGACGGCAACGTCGGATCCGGCAGCGCCTCGAGGCGCAGGGCCGTGATCGGGCCAGGGGATGGCGCGAGGTGCAGCGTGTAGACGTCGTGTTTGGTCGTGTCGCCCGACGCGCGCACCGTGTCGCGCGCGTCGCCGAGCACTTCGAGCGTCAGCTGCTCGGAGCTCGCCGCCTGCACCCGCGCCGGTTGCCAGTCGACGACCTTGCGGCGGTTGTCGTCACGCCACGCGGCGAAGCGCTCGTCGCGCGCGCCGGCGGTCGCCGGCCACTGCCGCCACAGGCTGTCGAGCCGCTGCTGCGCCTGGCGGCGGCACTCGCGTTCGCGCTGTTCGGCGGCCGCGTCGGGCACGGCGAAGTCCGGTTCGTCGGCGTCGTCGAGGTACGCCATCAGCCCGTAGTAGTCGCGGTGCGTGATCGGATCGAACTTGTGCGTGTGGCACTGCGCGCAGCCAAGCGTCAGCCCGAGGAACACCGCGCCGGTGGTCGCGACGCGATCGGTCATCGCGTGGAAGCGGAATTCGAGCGGGTCGATGCCGCCCTCCTCGTTGAGCATCGTGTTGCGGTGGAACCCGGTGGCGATGCGGTCGTCGTCGGTGGCGTCGGGCAGCATGTCGCCGGCCAGCTGGCGAACGACGAAGGCGTCGTACGGCATGTCGGCGTCGAGCGCGTTCACCACCCAATCGCGGTACGGCCAGATGCTGCGCGGCCGGTCCTTCTCGTAGCCGTTGGTGTCGGCGTAGCGCGCCAGGTCGAGCCAGCGCCGCGCCTGCCGTTCGCCGTAGTGCGGCGACGCGAGCAGCTCGTCGACGAGGCGGGCATACGCGTCGGGCGCCGTGTCCTGCACGAAGCGGTCGGCCTGCTCAGGCGTCGGCGGCAGGCCGAGCAGGTCGAGGTAGAGGCGGCGGGCCAGCGTCACCCGGTCGGCCTCCGGCGACGGCGTGAGCCCGTGTTCGGCGAGCTTCGCGCGCACGAAGCGATCGATCGGGTTGTCGAGCGCCTCGCCCGTGTCGGGCAGCGCCGGCCGCTGCGGCCGCACGAACGACCAGTGCCGCTCGTACGGCTTGCCGGCGGCGATCCAGCGTCGCAGCACCTCGACCTGCGCCGTGCTCAGCGTCTTGCCGGTGTGCGGCGGTGGCATGCGCTGCTCGGGGTCGTCGCTGGTGATGCGCCGCAGCAGCTCGTCGTCGCGGTCGTGCCCCGGCACGTCGAGGCGCAGGTCCTTCTTGCGGCTGTCGGCGTCCGGGCCGTGGCAGGCGAAGCACTTCTCCGCCAGGATCGGCCGCACCTCGAGGCTGTAGCTCGGCGCCTGCGCGCGCGCGTCGCCGCCGGCGAGCACGGCGGCGAGCACTGCGGCGGAGGCGGCGGCGAGGCCCGGCGGGACGAGCGCGTTCACCGCGGCAAGGTTATCGGGGCGGGCGCGCGAAACGACGTTGCGCTGCGGGCGATCGGTCGCGCGCGTCGGCGCGGCGGATCCGTATGATCCCGCGGCCCGTCCCGGTCCGCTCCCAGCCCATGATCCGTCCGTCAGCAGTGCGCGCGTTCGTGCGCTCGGTCACCTTCACCGCGCTCGGTGTCGCCGCGCTGACCGGTCAGCAGGACCCGGCCAAGAGCTTCGCGGCGCTCAAGGCCGAGGGCGCCGCGCGCTCGAGCTACCTCGGCCGCGCGCCGGCGCCGCCGCAGCAGCTGGCGAGCGAGCCGGCGCTGGCGAGCTTCCGCGCCGACGTCGAACCGATCCTCGCCGCCTCGTGCTACGGCTGTCACGGTCCCGAACGCGAGAAGGGCGACCTGCGCGTCGACGAGCTCGACCCGGACCTGTTCGCCGGCGGCGATGTCGAGACGTGGCTCGACGTGCTGTCGGTGCTGACCAACGGCGAGATGCCGCCGCCCGAGGAAGAGGACGTGCACCTCGGCGACGACGAGCGACGCAAGGTCGTCGACTGGCTGGTGGCCGAGAGCCACCGCGCCTCGACGGTGCGGCGCGGCAACGCGAAGCCGGCGTCGCTGCGGCGCCTGTCGCGCTACGAGTTCTCGTACGTGCTGCAGGACCTGCTGGCGCTGCCGCTCGACGTCGCCGACGACCTGCCGCCCGACGCGCCTTCGCACGACGGCTTCGAGAACTCGTCCGACGTGCTGCAGGTCACCGGCGTGCAGTTCCGCGCCTTCTACGAGGCGGCGCACGCGGCGCTCGACCTGGCGACGGTGACCGGCGAGCAGCCGACGCCGCTGCGTTGGTCGGTGTCGATGACGGCGCTGGCGGCGCGCGAGTGGCAGAAGCAGGACAAGGAGCTCGAGGACGCGCGCGAGAAGAACGCCGAGGACCCGGCCAAGCTCGAGCAGGCGCTGCAGGACCTGCAGAAGCGCCATCGCCGCCGCGCCGGCGGGCTGCACTTCTTCGACCCGATCACCGGCCGGCGCGCCGGGCAGTCGTGGGGCTACGACGGCGCGCGTTTCGCGCAGGCGCCGGCGGATGCGCCGTTCGACGCGCCGGTGGAGCTGCCCGGGCTCGATCCCGCTGCCGCCACCGTCGCCGTGCTGCCGCCGCGCGCGGCGCTGACGATCGAGCTCGGCGACCGCATCCCCGAGCGCGGCAACCTGCGGGTGCGCGTGCGGGCGTGGCGCGCTGCCGTCGAGGGCCATGCCGAAGGCGACGCGGCGCCGAGCCTGAGTCTGCACTTCGGTTGGCAGGCCAGCAACGACTCGCGCGCCGACTTCGCCGTCGGTGAAGAGCTGGTCGTCGACGGCGCCGCCGCCGCACCGCGCGTCTATCAGTGGGACGTGCCGATCCACACGATCTACCCGCGCAACGCGGTGCGCGGCGTGAACAAGATGGGCGACCTGCCGAGCCCGTCGGAGCTGATCCGCGTCGTCAACGCGTCGCGCGATGCCGGCGACATCGTGCTCGATCACGTCGAGGTGCTGGCGCCGGTGCACGACGCGTGGCCGCCGGCGTCGCACGCGGCGGTGTTCGGCGCGGACGACGCGGGCGCGGACGACGCGACGCGCGCGCACGCGGTGCTGGTGCGCTTCCTGCCGCGTGCCTGGCGCCGCGCGGTCGACGCCGAGGAGGTCGAGCGCAAGGTGCGGTTGTTCGCGCGGCGACGGCCGGACTGCGACAGCTTCGAGCAGGCGATGGTGCAGACGCTGGCGGCGGTGCTGTCGTCGCCGGAGTCGCTCTACGTCGGCGTGCCGATCGCCGACGACGGCGGCGCCGAAGGGGCGCTGTCGGGGCCGGAGCTGGCGACGCGGCTGAGCTTGTTCCTGTGGTGCAGCGCGCCGGACGACGCGTTGCTGGCGGCCGGCGCGGCGGGGGAGCTGGCTGCGCCGGCTGGGCTCGCGGCGCAGGTCGAGCGCCTGCTCGCCGACCCGCGGGCGCAGCGCTTCCCGCGCGAGTTCGTGCGGCAGTGGCTCAACCTGCAGCTGCTCGACTTCCTCAACGTCGACCGCAAGCGCTACCCGGACTTCGACGACGAGCTGCGGCGGTCGATGCGCGAGGAGCCGATCGCGTTCTTCGCCGAGTTGCTGCGCGAGAACCTCAGCGTGCTCGAGTTCCTGCACGCCGACTTCGCGATGCTCGACGAACGGCTCGCCGCGCACTACGGCGTCGCCGGCATGACCGGCAGTGGGTTCCGCCGCGTCGCGCTGGCCGAAGGCTCGCGGCGCGGCGGTCTGCTGACGCAGGCGGGGCTGTTGGCGATGAACTCCGACGGCAAGGACTCGCACCCGCTGAAGCGCGGCATCTGGCTGTTGGAGCGGTTGCTCGACGACCCGCCGCCGCCGCCGCCGGCGGCGGTGCCGGTGATCGATCTCGCCGATCCGGAGATCGCCAGGATGACGCTCAAGCAGCGGCTGGAGAACCACCGCAACCAGGCCGCGTGCATGTCGTGCCACGCCAAGATCGACCCCTGGGGGATCGCCTTCGAGCACTTCGACGCGGTCGGCGGCTGGCGCGACGCGATCGGCGGACAGCCGGTGGACGCGGTCGCCGAGCTGTTCAACAAGCAGCAGCTCGACGGCGCCGACGGGCTCGAGCGCTTCCTGCTGCAGCATCGGCAGGACCAGTTCGTGCGCGCGCTGGTCAAGAAGCTGACGGTCTACGCGCTCGGGCGGCCGCTGACCTTCGGTGATCGGGCCGCGGTCGACGAGATCGCCGCATCCGCACGGCGCGACGGCGACGGCCTGCGCAGCGTCGTGCAGCACATCGTCGCCAGCGAACTCTTCCACACCAGGTGAACCGGAGCCACGTCATGCACCTCGACCTCGCATCGCTCGACCGCCGCCGCTTCCTGCGCGGCTCGACGTTGGCCCTGGCGCTGCCGTGGCTGGAGACGTGGAGCCGCCGCGCCCCGCGCGCGCGGCCGCGCCGCTTCGCCTGCATCTACCAGCCGGACGGCGTGCCGATGCCGCTGCGCGAAGACCCGGCGTTCGAGGATTGGTCGTGGTTCCCGCACGGCGACGACGCCGGGTTCCGCTTCACCAAGTGCCTCGACGTGCTCGAACCGCTGCGCGGCGAGCTGTCGGTGTTCTCCGGGCTGTCGCACCCGGCGGTGCGCGCGGTGCACGGCCACTCCAACGCCGACCAGTTCTTGACCGGCGCCGACACCGGCGCGCGCGGCGACTACCACAACTCGATCTCGCTCGACCAGGCGTTCGCCGCCGAGGTCGGGGACCTGACCCGCTACGCGTCGCTGGTGATGTCGAGCGACGGCGGCACCGGCACCGCGCGCGGCGCGCACACGCTGTCGTTCGATCGCAACGGCCGGGCGATCCCGGCGGCGCACCGGCCCAAGAAGGTCTTCGACTCGCTGTTCGTCACCAGCGACGGCGCGGCCAGGCAGCGGCTGGCGATGAGCCGCAGCGCGCTCGACGACCTGCTCGAGGACGCGCGCGCGCTGCGTCGCCGGCTGTCGTCGCGCGATCGGGAGTCGCTCGAGCACTACCTCGACGCGGTGCGCGAGACCGAGCAGAAGGTCGAGCAGGCGCGCCGCTGGGCCGACGTGCCGCTGCCGACGGTCGACCCGGGGGAGCTGCGCCTCGAGGCGACGCCGGACGACGCGCGCGCCTACCTGCAGGCGATGCTCGGCATGATCCGGCTGGCGTTCCAGACCGACTCGACGCGCACCGCGACCTACCAGATCGGCCGCGAGAACGGCGTCGGCATCAGCGACCACCTGGCCCGCGCGGTCGGCTTCGAGCTGGCGCACCAGCTGTCGCACGAGACCAAGAACGAGGGCGGCTGGAAGAACTTCGGCGTCTACTGCCGCTTCCTCGCCGAGGAGGTCGGGCGCCTGGCCCAGCAGCTGAAGGACACGCCGGAGCCGGGCGGCGACGGCAACATGCTCGACAACACGCTGATCCTGTTCGGTTCGGCGTCGAGCGCGTTCCACCTGTCCCGCAACTACCCGCTGATCCTGTTCGGGGGCCGGCACATGGGCTTCCGCCACGGCCGCTACCACGACCACGTCGGCGAGCACGCCTACGGCGGCGCCTGGTCCGGCGGCACCGAGCCGTGGCAGCGGGAGTTCGAGCACGAGGACCTGCCGCTCGGCGAGCTCTACCTGACGATGCTGCGGCGTCTCGGCGTCGACGCGGCCTCGTTCGCCGGCTGCAGCAAGGGCATGGACGAGGTCTGACCGCCCCGGTTCGCGCCGCGGGGTGCCGAACCGTGCGGATCCCGAATAGACTCGGGCACTGCCGTAGTCGCGCCCTCGCTTCGCCGCCGAGCTGCCATGCTGGAAGTCGCCGCCTTCGTCATCCCCGTCCTGGTCGTCATCTTCACGGCGGCGCTGCTCAACACCTGGATGAAGCATCGCGCCGAGGCCCGTCAGGAGCGGGTGCGGTTGCTCGAGGAGGCGCTGAAGAACCCGAGCCTCGACCGGGCGACGATCGAATCGCTCGCCTTCCAGCTGACCGGCGCCCGCAGCCCGCGGCAGCAGCCCGGCCGCAGCCGCCTGATGGCGGTGATCCTCGGTGTCGGCTGGTTCAGCCTGTTCGTCGGCGTGGTGCTCGCGATCCTCGGCAAGACCACCCACGAGAGCGACATGGTCGCCGGCGGTGTCATCACCGCGGTCGCCGGCTTCGCGCTGATGACCTACCCCTTCGCGCTGCGTGAACTCGAGTCGCGCCGCGCCGAATCCTGATCCGCGGAGCCCACCATGTTGCGCACCGACGACGTCGTCTTCATCGGCTTCTTGATCGCGGGCATCGGCATGCTGACCGCGGTCGTCACCCGCCAGCAGAAGGTGGAGGAGCGCCGCCTCGGGGTGGTCGAGGCCGCGCTGCAGCGGCCCGAGCTCGATCCGGCGCTGCGCCAGCAGCTGATCGACGCGCTGTCGAAGCGTTCGCGACCGAGTCAGCTGATGGCGAAGGCCATGACGTGGATGTTCTGGCAGCGCGCGCTGTTCGCGGTCGGCTGGTTCCTGTTCGTCGTCAGCGGCGGCGCGCTGGCGCTCGGCTTCGTCGGCATCATCCGCGCACCCAACCCCGAGGTCGCGATCGTCATGCTGACCGGGTTGGCGATGATGTCGTTGCCGCGCGCGCTCGAGGAGCTGCGGCGGCGCGGCGACCGGCTCGCCGCGCCGCGCTGATCGAACCCGCGCCCGCCCTCAGGCGAACGGGCTGTACTGGCCGGGCACCGGCACCGGGTACTTGCCGTCCTCGCCGGGCATGACCGGCGGCTCGGTGTCCAACGTGTAGTCGTCGATGCCCGGCGCCAGCTCGCGGCCGCGCGCCAGCAGGTCGTCCCACTTGAGCTCCTTGCCGGAGTAGCACGCCTCGCGGCCCAGGATCGCGGTGAACGTCGACTTCGCGCCGTACTCGCCCTCGTTGTAGATGTTGCCGGCGAGCAGCGCCTCGACGAGGTCGTGCTGCTCCTGCTGATGACCGCCGGGGCTGTCGCCCTCGAAGCGCCACGGGTTGTCGCCGTCGATGCGGCCGTTCGGGTCGGCGGTGCCCTTGGTGCCGTGCAGCGCCTCGCTGACGTTGTTCCAGCCGCCGTTCAGGTGGCGGCCCTGGCTGTACATCTTGGAGCCGTCGGCGAAGGTGTACTCGCAGAACGTGTGGTCGAAGATCTGCGACTTGGTGCGATCGCCGCCCATGCGCATCTCGCGGCCGCCCATCCCGTTGCAGCGCACCGGGAAGGCGTTCTTTGCCCAGCAGCCGACGTCGAGGTTGTGGATGTGCTGCTCGACGATCTGGTCGCCGCAGAGCCAGTTGAAGTGGTACCAGTTGTTGCACTGGAAGGCCATCTCGGTCATGTCCGCTTCGCGGTTGCGGTACCAGATGCCGCCGCCGTTCCAGTAGACGCGCGACAGGATGACGTCACCGATCGCGCCCTCGTGGATGCGGCGCATCGTCTCGATGTAGCGCGGCTCGTGGCGGCGCTGCAGGCCGATGCCGACCATCAGCTTCTGCTTCTTCGAGCGCTCGACCGCAGCGAGCACGCGCCGCACGCCCGGCGCGTCGACGGCGACCGGCTTCTCCATGAAGATGTGCTTGTTGGCCGCGACCGCGTAGTCGAACTGCGGCGGCTTGAAGCCCGGCGGCGTGGCGATGACGACCAGGTCGCAGTCGCTGTCGATCGCCTTCTTGTAGGCGTCGAGGCCGCCGAAGACGTGATCGGGCCGCACCTCGACCTTGTCCGGGTGCTCCTGCTTGAGGCTCTCGATCGCGTCGATCGCCTTGTGCCGGAACGCGTCGGCGACCGCGACCAGCCGCGTCATGCCCTTGGTGTTGAAGAGCTGTGCGACGGCGCCGGTGCCGCGACCGCCGCAGCCGACGAGGGCGATCTTGATCTCGTCGCGGCCGCCGACGTGCACGTTGGGCACCATCGCTGCGGACAGCTGCGAGCCGATGACGGCGGTGGAGGAGGTCGCGAGGAATTGACGGCGGGTGGGCTTGGGCACGATCGGTTCGCGAGGGGGCAGGGGTGGAGGAGACGGGCGCCGGTGGGCGTGGGGCGTCAAGATCACAGCGGTGGGGCTGCAGGTCAAACCCATGGCGGCGGAATGCGGGGCGGGCGCGGGGGCTATGCTGGCCAGCGTCTCGATGGTCGAACCGCAGCTGCCACAACCCGACGAGCTCGAGCGCCGCGTGCGCGAGCTGTTCGCCGCGTGGCGCGTCGCCGACTGCGCGGTGACCGTCGCCTGGAACGGCCGCTTGACCACCACCGCCGGTCGCGCCTTCGTGCGCCGGGGCCACATCGAGCTCAACCCGCGCGTGCTGGCGCGCGCCGTCGACCAGGTCGACATGGTGCTGACGCACGAAGCGGCGCACGTCGCGGCGTTCCGGCTGTTCGGCGACGCGGCCGCCGATCACGGTCGGCACTGGCGCGGGCTGATGCGGCTCGCCGGCCACGCGCCCGACGTCACCCACAAGATCCCGGTCGACGACCTTCGCCGGCAGGCGCGACGGCGATCGCGCTACGTCTACCTGCGGCTGTGCGGCGCGTGCGGCGACCGGCTGCTCGCGGCGGCGGTGCGCTACGGTCGCTGCGCTGGCTGCGAACGCCGCGACGAGTTCCTGGTGGTGCGCGCCCCCGCCACCGCCGCCGGCCGCAAGGCGCTGGAGCGGATGAGTGACGCCGAGGTGCGCGCGCACTTCGCCTGACCGTGTCGCGGCTGGGCGCTTCCGGAAGGCCGCGGCCCGGCCTACGCTCGCGCCCGAGTGAGCCGCCGCCCAGACATCTTCGAAGAGATCGTGCGTCTGCGCGCCGAGGGCATGCCCGCGGCGCTGGCGACGATCGTCGGCACGCGCGGCTCTACGCCTGGGCGCACGACCATGCGGCTGCTGGTGCTCGAGGACGGCACGTTCCTCGGCACGGTCGGCGGCGGCTGCCTCGAGGCCGAGGTCTACGACGCCGCGCGCGAGGTCATCGCCGACGAGAAGCCGCGCTCGCTGCAGTTCCGTTTGACAGAACAGGACTCGCCGGACTCCGGTCTGATGTGCGGCGGGGAGGTGACGATCTTCGTGGAACCGATCACGACTCCGGTGCTCTGGATCTTCGGCGGCGGCCATGTCAGCAAGGCGCTGTGCCAGGTCGCCAGCCTGGCCGGCTTCCGCACGACGATCGTCGACGACCGCCCCGACTTCGCCGCGGCCGAACGCTTCCCCGAGGCGCACGGCACCTTCGGCGAGCCGTTCGAGCAGGCGGTGGCGCGCATGCCGATCCGCTCCAACAGCTACGCGATCGTCGTCACCCGCGGCCACCAACAGGACGGCGCGGTGCTCGAGCTGCTGGCCCGGCGCTTCGCCGGCGGCGAGCGGCTCCGCTTCCTCGGCATGATCGGCAGCCGCTCCAAGCAGCTGCTGCTGTGGAAGCACCTGCGCGAACGGGGGGTCGGCGACGACTTCCTGGACAGCGTGCGCACGCCGATGGGGGCCTTCATCGGCAGCCGGACCCACGAGGAGATCGCCGTCAGCGTGGTCGCCGAGCTGATCGCCGTGCGCCGGCTGGGCCACGACCTGACCGCCGGCTGGGCCGAGCGCGAGCGCCAGCGGGACCGGGTCGAGGGGGTGCGCGACCTGCCCGTCGCCGACGCCTGAGCGGGCCTGGGGGAGGGATCCGGGCCCTGGCGCGAGGTCCAGCGAACCCGGCGCGGGTCCGCGACGTTGTGCCGCGCCGCCTCCGTGGGCATGATGTTCGGCCCCTCCCTTTCGCACCCGCGCGCCCAGATGACGTCCAAGATCCTCGCCGCCAGCCTGATGTTCGCGGCGGTCGCCGCTTCGGCAGCCGCCCAGTCCGACAAGATCCATCTGCTCAACGGTTCCACGGTCGCCAACGTCCGCGTGACCGATTGGGACATCCGCAGCCTGCGCTACCAGAAGGGTGGCAACACGGAGTCGGTGCAGTCCGACCAGGTCGCCAAGGTCGAGCTGGCCAGCTTCAAGACGACCTACGCGCGCGGCATGCGCGACCCGGGCCTGATGCTGACGCTGGCCAAGGAGCAGCTCGGCGAGAAGAACATGGTCCTGGCGCAGCTCGGCTTCGTCGGCGCGTCGGCGCAGTTCTTCGACGAGGGCCAGGCCGCCGAGGCGGTCAGCGCCCTCGACGACCTGCAGAAGTCGATCCCCGAGGCCGGCGTGCTGCCCGAGGTCTTCCGGCAGAAGTTCGAGTACTACATGGGCCTCGGCGGGAAGGGGCAGAGCAGCGCTGCCGCCACGGCCAAGAAGTACGAGTCCGAGGCGATCGGCGGCGCGTGGCCGGACGGCTTCGCGGTCGAGGCGCAGTTCTTCCAGGTGCTGGCGGAGAACGCCTCGCCGGCGGACTTCCAGAACAAGCTGCGCAACGTGATCGGCAAGGCCCGCACGGTCAACCAGGTCGTCGCCAACCGCGCCAACATCGAGCTCGCGCACAGCCTGCGCAAGAACAAGGACGCCGCCGGCGCCGCGCGCATCTACGAGGAAGTGCTCGGCAAGGACGGCGTCGACGACAGCTCGCGCGCCGGCGCCTACCTGGGCCTCGGCCTGATCAAGATGGAGTCGGCCGCGGAGGGCAGCGAGGAGGCCAAGCAGGCGCTGCTGCTGTTCCTGCGCGTGCGCCTCGAGACGCGCGGCTCGTGGCCGAGCCTGCAGGCAGAAGCGCTCTACCACGCCTCGGAAGCCGCCGCCAAGTGGCGCGGCCCGGAGTATCGCTACATCATGGGGCGTTGCCGCGGCGTGTTGCTCAGCGAGTTCAAGGGCTCCGAGTGGGCCGATCAGATGCGGCAGCGCGGCTGAGAGGCCGAGAAGAAATCATGATACGGCCTCTCAGAATGCCGATTGGCGGCCGCCTACGCGGCCGCGCAGAGCCTTCGAGAGGATTCTCTCTCAGGCTCTGAGACGCCCCCAGAACGATGACCCGACCTCTCGGAATGCCACGGGGGCGCAACGGCTGCCCTGCGCATTCGAGAGGCTTGCCGCGCGGGCGCTGAGCGCCGCGCGAAGGGGCGCACGATGGTCGACTTCGAGGGCCTCGCGCAGCTCCCCGGCGCCTGGAACCAGCTGACCTTCCGCGCGTTGCGCGCAGCCGTGTTCGGTTGGCTGCGCGTCTACAACCGCTACACCGTCGAAGGCGCGCCGCCTCCCGGCGGCGGCTACGTGCTCGCCGCCAACCACTCGTCGTTCCTCGACCCGCTGGTGCTCGGCTCGGCGTGTCGCCCTCGGGTGACGTTCTTGATGACCGAGACGGTCTGGCGATCGCACACGCTGGGTTGGTTCTACCGCTGGATGCGCACGATCCCGCTGAGCGCGCGCGGCGGCAACCGCGACGCGCTGCGCGCCGCGCGATCGGTGCTGCAGCAAGGGCGCGTGATCGGCATCTTCCCCGAAGGCGGCATCAGCCGAGACGGTCTGCCGATGCTCGGCAGCCCCGGGGCGGTGTCGCTGGTGCTCAACGAAGGACGGCCGATCGTGCCGGTGGGCATCGTCGGCGCCTTCGACGCGCTGCCGTCGGGCCGCGCGCTGCCGAGGCCGCGGCGGATCACGGTGCGCTTCGGCGCGCCGATCCCACCCGACGAACTCGCCGCGCTCGGCACCGATCGTCGCACCCGCCTGCGTGAGGCGACTGCGTTGATCATGCGGCGCATCGCCGCGTTGACCGGCGCGACCGCGCGCGAAGACGTGCTGGCGTCGGCGCCGGCCAGCTGAACGTCGGCGGGACGCGCGACGATTTTCCGGCGCGAATGCGCGTTCGTCGAGCCACTGCACCTGCATGGAAGGGTGCGAACACAAGTGGACTTGGGCCGGACAGCAGGCGCGGCGGTTCTTGCGTCGCTATCGCGACGCGGCGACGCGCGAGCTGCTCGACGATCTGACGCAGGAGGCGGTGGTGCTGGCGTGGCTGTGGTCGCGCAAGGCCACCGATCCGTCGCGTCTCGGCGCGGCGGTGCTGACCATCGCCCGGCGCAAGCGCTGCCGCGCGGTGCGCGAGCGCGTGCGCGGCCGCGACCTGTTCGTCGGCGACGAGCGTGCGGCGTGGGCCGTGGCCGCGCCGTCAGAAGGTGAAGACGGGAGCCTCTCGGTGGACGGTCGCAGCGTGCCGCTCGACTGGGCGCTGCAGCGTCTGCCGGCGGCGATGGCGCCGTTGTCGGTGCTCGACCGCCAGCTGCTGCTCGGCTTCCACGAGGGGTTCTGCTGCGCCGAGCTGGCGCAACGCTTCGGTCGCTCGGAGGGCTGCGTCAAGACGCGCATCCACCGGGCGCGCCGTCGGGTGCGTGAGGAGTTCGAGGCGATCGTCCGCGCGGCGGGCGACCTCGAGGGTTTCTGCGAGACGAAGGAGTGAACGATGAACGTGACGAAGACCGTGTTGGTGTGGTTGTCGTTGGTCGGCTGCGCGCTCGCGCAGGGGGACACGGGCACGCCGGTGCCGTCGGCGCCGGCGCACGACGAAGCGTCGTCGGGTGAGGTGGCCTCGCCGCCCCGACTCAGCGACGCGGCGCGCGCGGCCCTGTCGCGGGCCAAGGGCTCGTCGCAGGCGGTGCGCGGCCTGCGCGGGCCGGAGCGCACCCGCGCGCTCGAGCTGGCGGCGGTCGCCTACGACAAGGTCGTCGCCGACTTCACCGACGAGCCGCGCGCCGCTGGCGCCGCGGCGTGGGCGGCGGCGCTGCTGTGGCGCAGCCACGGCAGCCTCGCGCTGGCCGAACAGGACTACCTTCGCGCGGCGAAGTGCGACCCGCAGCAGAACGGCCAGCGCGGACTGCTCGGCGCCGCCGACATGCAGCGTCGTCAGCACCGCGTCGAGGAGGCGATGAAGACCTACGTCGACTGCGAGAAGATCGACCCGCGCACCACGCGCGCGCAGGACGCGCGGCTGTGGCTGGCGCGCATGCTGCTCGACCAGGACCAGGTCGATGCGGCGATCGAGCGCTTCCAGCTGGCGCTCGAGAGCGCGCCGACGCCGAGCCAGGCGATCGACGCGGCGGACTTCCTGGCCAAGGCGTGGATCCAGAAGGGCGACCTCGACGCGGCGCAGTTCGTCATCGAGCACGCCGAGCAGATCGTGCTGCAGGCGGCCGACGAGGCGCCCGAGGTCGTCTCCCGGCTCGAGCGGGCTTGTGACGGCATGTCGGCGCGGCGGGCGCTGCAGCGCGCGCGCGACGAGGCCAACGGCGCGGCGCAGGACGCGGTGCGGTTCGACCAGCAGCAGCGCGGCGGCTGCGGGACGACGGGCGGCGGCGCGGCGGGCGGCGGGGACGGCGTGCGTCGTCGCTGAGACGACGCGCTGTTTTGCGCGGCGGCTCGGCCCGCCGCGCACTACCATGGCCGCCATGACGCGACCGTCGCTCCGCCTGTCCCTGCTGCCCGCGTTGCTGCTGTGCGGCTGCTCGATCGGCGAGACCACGCGCACGCTGCGCGAGAGCAGCCCCGCTCCCGAACTCGGTCGGCCCGGCTGGGTGCGCGCCTGCGCCGACGTCGGCGGCACCGTCGGCGGCGTCATCGGCGGCGTCGCGTCGATCGTCGGCATGCCGTTCACCTATCCGCTGTACCTGCTCAGCGACGACCAGTTGGACGAACGCGGCGCCGACCAGTTCGTGTTCTGGCCCGCCAGCACGCTGTCCGGCTTCGGTCACGCGCTGTTCGGCTTCCCCGCCGACTGCGTCGACTGGACGTTCCGCCGCGCCTGGATCGGCCGCAAGGGCGACGTCGTGCTGGCCAACGAGTTCGTGCCGATGGCGCCGCCGGTCCTGCCGGCGCGCGAAGTGGAGGCCGTCGACGCAGCGGCGGGATCGCCCGAAGCCAGGTGATGTCTCCGCGCCGCCAGTCGCTAGACTGCGCGGCTCGATCGGGCGATTAGCTCAGTTGGTTAGAGCGCCTCCCTTACAAGGAGGATGTCGGGGGTTCGAGTCCCTCATCGCCCACCACCCTGAATGCCCGTCACGGCGCGCACGGGCTAATACGGGTGAGGCTGCGGTGCAGTCGGACTTCCGCCCGGGCGATTCTGCGAAAGGGGAAGCTAAGGTGCCGGCGTACTGCTCTCGATGTCTCTTCCGGGGAGCAGATGATGAGCGAAGAGGGCTCGGCAGCTGAGCGCTTGTTGGAACCTGCGCCGGTCGCGCGGCCTGGCCTCGTGGTGCCGAGTGCCGCTGAGTTCGAGGTGCTCATCGCCTCGCAGGCATCGTCGGACGGGCTCCGAGATCTCAGGCAAGCCATCGCCGCCTGGCAGGCCGTGGCGGAGAAGTGCGATCACGCCTTCGAGGAGGTCCTCAAGCTCAGCATCTACCGCCTTCGTGTCGAACGCGCTCTCGGTGCGCGGCTCGTGCAAGTCGTGAAGCATGGTGGGCCGAGGCCAAGGTCAACAACCCCGTCCTTCAAAACATGAAGAAGCTCACGCTCTGCGCGTATGTCCTCTTTCTGCTGGCGCCCTTGATGGCGTTCCTGCCCGCGCCCGGTGTCTGCGATGCCGAAGCCTGGCCCGTCGTCAGCGAGGGTGGTGCGGTAACCTGGGAGATGCACTGCATCTCGGATGGATGCCTCAAGGAATGCGTCAAGACGCAGCTCGGCAATCCCGTCGGTCCGGACGTGCCGATGGGATGCGTCTGTCCTCCGCTGAATGGCAATGCCACCTGTGCCTCCGTCTTCTTCCACCGCAACATCGAAGGCACCAGCACGATAGTCAGCGGCCGGTGCCGCGATCCTCTGAAGAGCTGCGGTACTGCCAAGGTGTGCACCAACATCCCGCAGCCCGACACCTCCGTGTTGCCCATCCCCGTTTGGGATGCCTGCGATTGCAAGTGAGCCGGCGGCCGTGAGCAACCGGCCGTGGCTGTCGCCATCGACACGAAAGTCTGTGGGCGTTGGTATTCGACGATTCCGAGGCAAGCATGGTGTCTGGTCGCTTCAGCAAGTTGAGCATCGGCGTTGTCCTCGGGGCCGCGGCCGTGCTGGCCGTGTGGTTCTCCATGTCCTGGATGCGCTCGGATCCAGCCGCTCCCTCGAAGGGCTCTGCGGCGGGTGCCGAGGCTCCCTACGCAAGGTCCGCCGTTTCGTTGGCGGCGACGCCCAGTACGGTCGAGGGCGCGTCCGACCGAAGTTCGGGGACCCTGCGACTGACCGTCGTCGATGAAAGCGGTGAGCCGATCGTCGGTGCCCAGATGTCGGAGTCCGGCGGGCCGCAGCCACCAAACGCGACATCCGGGGCCGACGGTTTGATCCGGTGGCCGGAGAGCCGCGTTCCGGCGGATTGTCAGGTCCGCCATCCTTCCTACTTCGACGCGCTGCACCGGGTCGAGGCGGACGGAGAAACGATCGTTCTTCGCCGCCTGCCTAGCGTCAGCGTCCGCTGCGTCGGGGCCGACGGCAATCTTGTCGAGGGCCTGAGCCTGCGGCTGAACGGCGCGGCGCGAGACCCCGAGGAGCTTGCGCCTCCGCGGACCGATCGCCAGGGCCGAATCGTCTGGTTCGACCAGCGGCCCGGGATCTACTCGATAGGACTCGCCGACGGACCTTGGGTGCCGATGTCCTGGGACGGGGCGTCGCAATCGGGGCGGTTCGAACTGGGGGAAGACTCGCTGAGCGTCACGGTCACAGTGGCGAAAGCCTCGGCTGTGATCGTCCAGATCATCGGTGATCACCCTGTCCTGCACTACTTCGCGATCTCGATGACCAGCACCTCGCAGACTCCGGGTCTCGCCGGGGTGATCGAGCGCATCGATCAGCAGCTCCGTGCGGCATATCCCGAGGCGATGACGCGAGTGTGGGCGGCACCCGCAGGGGTCGAGGATGTCGAACTAATCGTCTACTGCCAGAATTCAGGATGGCACCACGTACGGGTTCCGGTCCGTGCCTATGAACCCGGGATCTCCCCACAACTCGTGACCATCGAGGCAGGGCCGACGCCGCTCACTGCCGCGATCAAGCGTATCGACGGCACGGGAGCGAAGTTGCTGCCGCTCGTTGCCGTCTTGAGCAACCAGGAGCACGGCTGCATCCAGGTGCTGCTCGACGAGGATGTCAAACAGGTGCCATGCGGCCAGTATCGGCTCCAGGTGCACCACCCGCACCTCGGCGACCATGCCAGGTTCTCACCGATCGAGCTGGATCTCGAGCGCCCTGGGGCCATCGTCGCCGTCGATGTGTCCGTGGACCGACCCATCCGGCGGGCCGACCTTGAAGTGGTCCGTCCCGACGGAACTCCTTGGTCGGGGTTCCTCTATGCCAGGGACGCTTCCGGCAATCGCATGGTATCGGAGTACGTGATCAATGGGGTCGGGACGGGTTTGCTGATACCGGCTGATGTCGAACTGCATTGGCAGTGCGCCGACGGGAAGGGGGCCAAATTCGAGGCGGTGACCCCACCGCTAGAGTTCGAGGGTGGGGATGCGAAGACCAAGATTGCGCTGAGCGAAGTACGTCGATGATACGGATCACACTGGTCGTGCTGCTGATGCTGTCCGGATTGGCCAAGTTGTTCTGGCCGGCCACTCAGGAGACGTGGGTGGCGCCTGGCTTCCTGGTGGCCGGTGGCATCATGGAGTTTGGCTTCGCCATGGCATTGCTTTCGCGACGCTCCGCGCGCCATGCGGCAGTGGCGGTGACGGTGATGGCGGCGCTCCTGTTGGCCCTGACCGCCATGCACCTTCGCGACCCGCGGCCCTGCGGCTGTCTGGGGACTTTCCAGGTACCGCTGTGGGGGCGCTTGTCACTGCTCAGCGCCATCGGCCTGGCTGCCGTGAGGGTCGCGACGACTACCTGGGCTCGCGAACATCGTGTGCCTGCGTGACCTGGTGCACTACCGCCACGGTCCGCGCACCCCGACCGCGACCACCCGCTCACCCTCGACCCGAAACAACCCGCGATACCCACCGAGCCACACCCGCCCATCGCGCCCCTGAAACGTGCACTGGATCGCGTTGCTCGTCAGCCCTTGGGCCTCGGCGTAGTTGTGGAAGCGCTGACCGTCGAAGCGATACACGCCCGAGTTCTCGACCGGGAACCACACGTTGCCGTCGCGATCCTCGAACAGGTCCCAGACCTCCACGCCCTTCACGCCGTCCGCTTCGGTGACGGCGGTGATCTTGCCGCCTTCGAGATAGCAGACGCCGTGATGATGGGTCGCGAACCAGACGCGGCCGCGGCGGTCCTCGAGCACGCAGTTGACGCCGGGCTCGGGCAGGCCCTCGGCCAGGCCGTAGCTGGTCAGCTCGGCGCCGTTCCAGGCGTGCGCGCCGCCGCTGGTGCCGAACCACAGCCTGCCGGCGCGGTCCGTGGTGATGCTGTGCACGATGCTCGAGCTGGTCACGCCACGGTCCTCGTCGGGTTCGCCCTCCGGCAATTCGAACGGCGTGAAGCGCACGCCGTCGAACTTGCAGGCGCCGAGGAAGGTGCCGACCCACAGCGCGCCGTCGCGATCGAACGTCATCGCCCAGACGTCGTCGTGCGGCAGCCCGTCGCGCGACGTGTAGTGTCGGAATCGCTCGCCGTCGTAGCGAAGCACGCCGTTCTCGGTGCCGAACCAGAGGGCGCCGTTGGCGTGCTCGACGATGCCCCGCACCGCGGATCCGACGAAGCCCTGCGCCTCCGAGAACCACTGCAGCTGCCGTCCGTCCCACCGCGCGACGCCGTCGCCGTTGGTGCCGAGCCACAGATGGCCGCGCCGGTCTTCGTGCATTCGGCGCACGAACAGGCTGATCGGCGTCACCTCCGCGTCGGCCGGGGTGGTGGCCGCTGCGGTGTCCGGTGCCGAGGGTGTCGGCGCTGTCGTCGACGGATCGCCGCACGCGCCGGCGATGCAGGGCCAGGACAGCAGGGCGAGGCAACGCGAGGGGGGCTTGAGCACCGGGTCACCCTAGGCGGTAGCGGCGGCGGGTATGTAAGCGACCTGCAAGTCGGCGCGCCTCGACGGCGCCGCCGTGCGATCATGCGCCGATGCCTCACGACGAGCTGACCTTCGGCCTGGCGCTGGCCGGCTATGCGCTGCTGGCCGGCGACGCGGCGGCGCGGTCGCGCGGTCGTCGCTGGCGTGCGCTGACCTTGGCGACCGCCGTGGTCGTCGCCGCGCACGTCGCCTGCGTCTGGGGGCTGCGCTTCGATTGGTCGCTCGACCGCATGCTGGCCAAGGGCTGGGCGGGATTCGTCTTGTTCCACTCGGCGCTCGCGGCGGTGTTGGCGGCCGCGGCGCTCGGCGAGCCGTGGCGCACCCGTTTCGTGCTCGGCGCGTTCGCCGTCGTCACCGCCGGGGCCGCGGCCGCCCCGTTCCGCTACGCGGAGCTGCAGTGGACGGCCGCGCCGCTGTTCTCGACCGCGTCTGGAGCCCTCGCGGTGGCGGTGGTCGGGCGCCTGCGCCGTCGCTGAGCATCCGATCTCGTCGGACTTTCAGTTGCCAGGCAGCGGCCGTCGCGTGACGCTTCCGCGCGAACCAAGAGTTCGCGACTCACACACCTAGATGCTGCGCCCCAGATTCTCCAAGACCCTCCTCTTCGCCTCGTTCCTTTCCCTCGCGGCAGCCTGCTCGGGAGGCGGCGGCGGCGCGCCGGCCGCCGTGCAGAACAACGGCCCGCTGTTCCCGGCGGCCGTGCCCGCCGGGACCGGCGCGCTCGAGATCGACATGGCCGGCACGTGGACCGTGCAGGGCGTGACCGTCGTCGACACCAACAACTCCACGCAGGCGCCGCCGCCTGAAGACCTGGAGTTCGTGATGCAGGGCGACCGCATCCTCTCGATCGGCGGTCTCGACGTCTCGCCGGTGACGCTGTCGCTGCTGCTCGGCCCGCTGTCCCTCTACGTCAACCAGGGCGACGGCAAGACGATCTTCTACGCGGTGACGGTCGACACGCGTTCGACGAACGGCTCGCTGGAGACGGTGGCGCTGGCCGGCGGCTCCGTCGACGACCACACGATCTCGATCGAGGCGTTCGTCAGCTCGCGGTCGTCGTCCGAGACCGAGTCGCGGTACACCCGCTCGCGCTACCTGCTGCGCCGTTCGGCTGCGGCTCCGGCGAGCATCGACGTCGCACGCCTGCACGCCGAGGAACCGCTGGCCGACGACGAGATCGCGCTGCTGCGGGGTCGTCTGCGCGCGGCGCTCGGCTTCGGCGACTGATCACGCGACTTCGCGCGTAGGACTCGGGATCGCTGCGGCGCGGGCCTCGTATCAGCCGCGCTCGCCCGTCCGGCACGTCGCCGGCGCGCGTGATCGTGATCCCATGAAGAAGTCCCGCTCTGCCGTCCTCTCCGCCGCCGTTGCCGGCCTCACGCTCGGCGCCGTCTCGACCTCGCTGACCTCGTGCTCCTCCGGTTCGGAGATGAGGATGCAGGTCGACAAACACGCCTGCGCCGGGCACAACTCCTGTCAGGGCAAGGGGGGCTGCAAGAGCGGCGACAACGGCTGCGCGAGCAAGAACTCGTGCGCCGGCAAGGGCGGCTGCGCCACCGTCAGCCACGCCTGCAAGGCCCACAACGACTGCAAGGCGCAGGGCGGCTGCAAGAGCGGCGACAACGGCTGCGCGGGCAAGAACTCGTGCAAGGGCCACGGCGGCTGCAAGGTCGTCAAGCACTGATCGACGGCGCAGGCCATGGCCGCACCTCTCTCCTCTCTCACGGCCTCCCTGGCCGGTGCCGGCCTCGGCATCGGCCTCGGGCTGCGCACCACGCACTACCCCGAGATCCTCGGCGAGTGGCCGGCGATCGACTTCTTCGAGATCCTCTCGGAGAACTTCCTGCACACCGGCGGTCGGCCGGTGCACATCCTCGACCGCATCGCCGAGCGCTACCCGATCGTCATGCACGGCGTGTCGATGAACATCGGCAGCACCGATGCGCTCGATCGCGACTACCTGCGCGAGTTGAAGAAGCTGCAGCAGCGCTGCGAGGCGCGGTGGATCAGCGACCACCTGTGCTGGACCGGCGTCGACGGCAAGAACCTGCACGATCTGCTGCCGCTGCCCTACACCAAGGCCGCGCTGCGACACCTCGTCGAACGCGTGCGCATGGCGCAGGATCTGCTCGAGCAGCCGCTGGTGCTGGAGAACCCGAGCACCTACGTCGAGTTCGCGCGGCGCGACTTCAGCGAGGTCGAGTTCCTCGGCGAGCTGACCGCGCAGACCGGTTGCGGCCTGCTGATCGACGTCAACAACGTGTTCGTCTGCGCCGACAACCACGGCTTCGACGCCGAGGCCTACCTGCGCGCGGTGCCGTGGCAGCACGTGGTCTACTTCCACCTCGCCGGCCACACCGTCTACGAAACGCACCGCCTCGACACGCACGACTCGCCGGTCTGCGACGAGGTGTGGCAGCTGTATCGCCTCGCCTGTGAGCTGTCGGGCGGCCGTTCGACGGTGCTCGAGTGGGACGCCAACATCCCCGATCTGACGACGACACACGCAGAGGCGCAGAAGGCGGCGCCGTTCCTGCGCGCGGTGGAGGTGGTGTCGTGACCTCCGCACAGGATCTGCGAACCATGCAGCGCTGGTTCGCCGCGGTCGTCGAACACCCGCGCACCGCCGACGTCGCGATCGCGAGCCGCGCCGTGCAGCAGCTGATCCCGCGCCGCGAGGTGCTCGCCGGGCGCGTCGTGCGCGACAACCCGCGCATGTCGGCGGCCGACATGCTGCAGGTCTACAACGGCGGCTACCTGGCCCGGCTCGTCGAGGTCATGGCCAGCGACTACGGCGCCTTGCAGCAGACCGTCGGCGAAGGCTGGTTCGAGCAGCTGGTGCAGCGCTACCTGCAGCGGCATCCGAGCCGCCATCCCAACCTCAACCGCCTCGGTCGCCAGTTCCCTGCCTTCGTCAGACAGCAGCGCTGGCTCGCCGATCGCCGCTTCCTCGGCGATCTCGCCGAACTGGAGCTGGCTTGTGCGCTGGCGTTCGACGCCGACGAGTTCGCGCCGCTGCCCGCCGACGCGCTGGCGAACGTGCCGCCGGACGCGTGGGGTGACGTGCGTTTGACGGCCAACCCTTCGCTGCAGCTGCGCACCTTCTCCTTCCCCGTCGGTGCGCACTACCAGGCGTGGAAGGAGGGCCGCGAGCTGGCGCCGACGCCGGCGCTCGCGCGGAGTCGCATGGCGGTGTTCCGCCACGACGACCGGGTCTGGCGTCAGCAGCTGACCGCGGGCGGCTTCCGTGTGCTGTCGGCGCTCGTCGCCGGCGAACCGCTGGGCCGTGCGCTGGAACGCGCCGCAGCCGGCGACCCGGTCGCGCGGTGGTTCCAGGACTGGGCCGCGTCCGGACTGTTCTGCGCCGTGCACTTCGGCAGTCGAGGCGCTGGCCCGGAGCCGCGACGATTGTGAAGACGGCGATT
The DNA here is from genome assembly GCA_020638735.1 of Planctomycetota bacterium. Taxonomy (GTDB): domain Bacteria; phylum Planctomycetota; class UBA1135; order UBA1135; family UBA2386. The sequence goes on from JACKHZ010000012.1 coordinate 50,487, forward strand.
GGCTGCACCGAAAGCGCCTTCACGCACCCTTGAGCCGCCAGGGCCGGTCGGGTCACATCAGCCGACCACGCCCATGGAAGCCCGCAAGATCAGCTCGTTCGTCGATGGCGTCTGGGAACAGGACATCGTTCCGCAGCTCACCGACTACATCCGCATCCCCAACAAGTCGCCCGCGTTCGACAAGGACTGGCAGAAGGCCGGTCATATGCAGCGCGCCGTCGACCTGATCTCGGGCTGGTGCAAGGCGCAGAAGATCGAAGGCCTGACCGTCGAGGTCGTGCAGCTCGAGGGTCGCACGCCGCTGATCTACATGGAGATCCCGGCGACCGACGGCGTGCAAGGCGACGACACGGTGCTGCTCTACGGTCACCTCGACAAGCAACCCGAGATGGTCGGTTGGTTCGACGGGCTCGGCCCGTGGGAGCCGGTGCGCAAGGGCGACAAGCTCTACGGTCGCGGCGGCGCCGACGACGGCTACGCCGCCTACGCTTCGCTGACCGCGATCCGCGCGCTGCGCGAGGCCGGCGGTTCGCACGCGCGCTGCGTCGTCGTCATCGAGGCGTGCGAGGAGAGCGGCAGCTACGACCTGCCGTTCTACATCGACGCGCTGAAGGACCGCATCGGCAAGCCGAGCCTGGTCGTGTGCCTCGACTCCGGCTGCGGCAACTACGACCAGCTGTGGTGCACGACGTCGCTGCGCGGCCTCGTCGGCGGCGAGCTGCGCGTCGACGTGCTGACCGAGGGCGTGCACAGCGGCGACGGCAGCGGCATCGTGCCGTCGAGCTTCCGCGTCGTGCGCGAACTGCTCGATCGCCTCGAGGACAGCGCGACCGGCGAGATCCTGCCGAAGCAGCTGCACGTCAAGATCCCGAAGCAGCGCCAGCAGCAGGCCAAGGTCTGCGCCAAGGTGCTCGGCGACCAGCTGTGGAAGCGCTTCCCGTGGACCAAGGGCACCAAGCCGATGGCGAAGCAGCTGACCGAGCTGGTGCTCAACCGCACCTGGCGGCCGTTCGTCGAGGTGATCGGCGCCGACGGTCTGCCGTCGGTCGAGAAGGGCGGCAACGTGCTGCGCCCGTTCACGACGCTCAAGCTGTCGCTGCGCATCCCGCCGACCGCCGACCCGAAGCAGTGCTCGGCGGCGCTGACCAAGGTGCTGACCAAGAACCCTGTGCACGGCGCGCAGGTGAAGTTCTCGCCGGAGCAGGCGTCGTCGGGCTGGAACGCGCCGGAGCTGGCGCCGTGGCTCGAGCAGGCCTGCGCCAACGCCAGCAACGCGTTCTTCAAGAAGCCGTGCGTGTACATGGGCGAGGGCGGCACGATCCCGTTCATGGGCATGCTCGGGGAGAAGTTCCCCGAGGCGCAGTTCATGATCACCGGCGTGCTCGGCCCGCAGAGCAATGCGCACGGGCCCAACGAGTTCTTGCACGTGCCGATGGGCAAGAAGCTGACCGGCAGCGTGGCGATGGTGCTGCAGGAGCACCTGAACCGTCAGCAGGGCAGCGGCAATGCCAAGCCGGCCGGCAAGCAGAAGACCGACAAGAAGAAGTCGGCGGACAAGCCGAAGGCGAAGGCCGACGGCAAGAAGAGGCGCAAGGAGAAGTGAAGGCCGCCGCGTCACGCGGGGGTCACGCGGGATGCGTCAAGCGATCGTCGGCAGCGTCGGCGTGACTCGTCGGGCGGGCTCGATACCATCTTCCGCCCGATGGATCAGACCAACGCAGTCGCGTCGCCGCAGGTGACGCTGTCCGACGTCGAAGCGCTGCTGCAGCGGCCGCTGCTCGAGCTGGTGTTCGAGGCCGCCCGTGTGCACCGCGAGCACCACGACCCGCGCCGCGTGCAGTGCGCGCAGCTGCTGTCGATCAAGACCGGCGGCTGCCCAGAGGACTGCGGCTACTGCTCGCAGAGCGCGCACCACACGACGCCGGTCGAGCGCGAGCCGCTGCTCGACGTCGACACGGTGCTGGCGCAGGCCAAGGCCGCGGCGATGAACGGCGCCGACCGCTTCTGCATGGGCGCCGCGTGGCGTTCGGCGAAGAGCGGCGCCGAGTTCGAGCGGGTGCTGGAGATGGTGCGCGGCGTCAAGGCGCTCGGTCTCGAGGCCTGCGCGACGCTCGGCATGCTCGAGCCGCAGCAGGCCGCGGCGCTGAAGGACGCGGGGCTCGACTACTACAACCACAACCTCGACACCGGTCGCAGCCACTACCGACACGTCGTCACGACGCGCGACTACGACGACCGCCTCGACACGCTGGCGGCCGTTCGCGACGCCGGCATGAAGGTCTGCTGCGGCGGCATCCTCGGCCTCGGCGAGGACACGCGCGGCCGCGCCGAGCTGCTGTTCGAGCTGGCCAACCTCGACCCGGCGCCGGAGTCGGTGCCGGTCAACAACCTGGTCGCCGTGCCCGGAACGCCGATGGGCGAGGCCGCGCCGGTCGACTGGAGCGACATGGTGCGGGTCGTCGCCGCCGCGCGCATCCTGATGCCACGGAGCGCGGTGCGCTTGTCGGCCGGACGCGGTGAGCTGCCGGAGGCGGCGCAGGCGCTGTGCTTCCTCGCCGGCGCCAATTCGATCTTCGTCGGCGACGAGCTGTTGACGACCAAGAACCCGTCGCCGGCCAGCGACGCCGCGTTGCTGCAGAAGCTCGGCTTGAACGCGATGGCCGCCGAGTAGTCGCGCCGTGGGTGCCCTCGATCAGGAGCTGCGTGCCGCGGCTGCCGAACGCGCGCGTCGTGGCCTCGCCCGCGCGACGCTGCTCGACGGCGTCGCGGCCGGCGTCGACTTCGGCAGCAACGACTACCTCGGTCTCGCGCGCGATCCGCTGCTGGTCGAGGCGGCGGCTGCCGCAGCGCGGGAATTCGGCGCCGGCGGCCGCGCGGCGCGCCTGCTGCGCGGCGGCTCGCCGCTGCACGAGCGGGCCGAACGCGCCGTCGCCGATTGGCTCGACGCCGAAGCGGCGCTGCTGTTCCCGTCCGGCTACCAGGCCAACGTCGGCTTGCTGTCGGCGCTGGCGCGGCGCGGCGACGTGATCGTCTCCGACCGCGACAACCACGCGTCGCTGATCGACGGCGCCCGGCTGTCGCGCGCGCGCGTGATCGTGCACGACCACCTCGACCTCGACGACCTCGAGCGCGCGCTGCGCGCCGCCGCCGGCGCGCGTCGGCGACTGGTCGTGACCGAGGGGGTGTTCAGCATGCGCGGCGACGCCGCGCCGCTGCGCGAGATCGACGCGCTGTGTCGACGCCACGACGCGTGGCTGATCGTCGACGAGGCGCACGCGATCGGCGTGCTCGGGCCCGCAGGCGCCGGCGCGTGGGCGGCCGCGGCCGTGGTGGGCGAACACCGTCTGTGTGCGCGGGTCGTCACCGCGGGCAAGGCGCTCGGCGCGGCGGGGGCGTTGGTGGTCGGCAGCACAGCGCTGCGCACCGAGCTGATCCACGCGGCGCGCTCGTTCCTGTTCTCGTCAGCGCCGCAGCCGGCGCTGGCCGGCACGCTGGTGGCCGCGGTCGCGCGCTGCCGTGCCGCCGACGCCGAGCGCGGGCGCCTGTTCGCCAACACCCGGCGCCTCTGCGAACGGCTCGGGCTGCCGGCGACGCCCGCGGCGATCGTGCCGGTGCCGGTCGGGCGGGCCGCGGACGCCGTCGCGCTGGCCGAGGCGCTGCGTGACGAGGGATTCTTCGCGCCCGCCGTGCGTCCGCCGACGGTCGCCGAGGGCGAGGCGCAGGTGCGTGTCGTCTGCCACGCCGATCAAACTGCCGAGCAGATCGACGCACTGGCGGACGCGATCGTGCGTCGGCGCGCGCCGGCCACACCCGCCGTGACGTCGACGCCGCGCGGCGCTGCGGTGACGTTCGTCGTCGGCACCGACACCGGCGTCGGCAAGACCGTCGTCAGCGCCGTGCTGCTGCGCGCTGCCCTGCGGCTCGGTGCGGCGCGCTACTGGAAGCCGGTGCAGACGGGCGCCGACGACGACACCGCGACCGTGCGTTCGCTGGCCGCTGCCGACGCGTCGGCCATGCTGCCCAACCTCGCCAGCTACCCGCTGCCGGCGTCGCCGCACGAGGCGGCTGCCGCGGCCGGCGCGCGCATCGAGCGGCGCGCGCTCGACGACGCCTTCGCTGCGCATCGGCGGGCCGCCGGGCCGCTGCTGGTGGAGTTCGCCGGCGGCCTGATGGTGCCGTACGACCTGTCGCCGCCGGTGTTGCAGGCCGACTGGCTCGCGGCGCAGCGAGGTCGCGTCGTGCTGGTCGCGCGCTCCGGCCTCGGCACGCTCAACCACACGCTGCTGAGCGTCGAAGCGCTGCGTCAGCGCGGCGTCGCGGTCGCGGCGCTGTTCCTGGTCGGGCCGCCGCACCCGGCCAACCGCGCCACGCTCGGTGCGCTCGCCGCCGTCGCGCGCATCTTCGAACTGCCGCCGCTCGAGCCGCTCGGGCCGCAGCAGCTCGACGCGTGGCTCGACCAGAACGACCTGACGGAGCTGTTCGCATGAACGACCTGATCGCGCGCGACCGCCGCGTCGTCTGGCATCCCTACACGCAGCACGGCGTCGAGGTCGATCCGTTGCCGGTGACGCGCGCCGACGGCGCGTGGCTCGAACTCGCCGGCGGCCGCCGCATCCTCGACGGGATCTCGTCGTGGTGGGCGACGCTGCACGGCCACTGTCACCCGCGCATCGTCGCGGCGATGCACGAACAGGCCGCGCGGCTCGACCACGTGCTGTTCGCCGGCGCCACGCACGAACCGGCGGTGCAGCTCGCCGAGCGGTTGCTCGCGGTCGCGCCCGAAGGTCTGTCGCGCGTGTTCTACTCCGACGACGGCAGCACCGCGGTCGAGGTCGCGCTGAAGCTCGTGCTGCAGGCGTGGGCGCAGCGCGGCGAAGCGCAGCGGCGCGTGTTCGTCGCGCTCGACGGCGCCTACCACGGCGACACCTTCGGCGCGATGTCGGTCGGCGATCCGGAGCCGTTCTTCCGCGCGTTGGTGCCGCTGTTGTTCGAGGTGCGGCGGGTGCCGGCCGACGGCGATGGTGCGACCGTCGAACGTGCGCTCGCCGACCTCGGCGGCCGCGCGGCCGGAGTGATCGTCGAGCCGCTGCTGCAGGGGGCCGCCGGCATGCGCGTGATGCCCGAGGGCTTCGTGCGGGGCGTGCGCGCCGCGTGCGACGGGCACGGTGTGCCGCTGATCGCCGACGAGGTGTTCACCGGCTTCGGCCGAACGGGCGCGATGTTCGCGTGTCAGCGCGCCGGGGTGGCGCCCGACGTGATGTGCGTCGCCAAGGGCATCACCGGCGGCACGCTGCCGCTGGCGGCGACGCTGGTGCGCGAAGAACTGTTCGCGGCGTTCCTGCACGATCAGCGGTCGCGGTTCTTTCCGCACGGCCACACCTTCACCGCCAACCCGATCGCCTGCGCGGTGGCGCTGGCGTCGCTCGACCTGTGCGCCGAGAACGACGTTCCCGCTCGTCTACAGGCGATCGGCGACGCGCTGTTCGACCGACTGCTGCCGCTGCGCGAGCTGCCGCAGGTCGCCGACGTGCGGCGGCTCGGCGGCATGGCCGCGGTCGAGCTGCGCACGCCCGACGGCGACGCGGGCTACCTGAGCGCGCTCGGGCCGCGGCTGCGCGCGGCGTCGATCGAACGCGGCGTGCTGCTGCGGCCGCTCGGCGACGTGCTGTATGCGTTGCCGCCGGCGTGCGTCGGAGACGCCGAGATCGAGCTGCTGGGGGCGACGATGGCCGCGCTGGTGCGGGACGTCGGACCCGATCAGCGCTGACGAAGCTCGGCGAAGCGCGGGTCGTCGCACAACGGCGCGTAGAGGGAGTCGTCGACGAGCACTGTGGCGCCGTCGCGGTGGCAGGCGAGCAGCAGCTGCAGCGCCTCCTCCCGCAGGGCCGTCGCGTGTTCGTCGGTAACGTGGGCGGCGCAGCGCAGCAGGTCGCGCGCCGCCGTCTCGCGATGCCTGCCGGCGTCGGGCCGGCCCCCGAGCTCGCGGGCGATCGCCTCGAGCTCGGTCCAGCGCGACAGATCCCGCAGTCGCTTCGACATGCTGCGCAGCTGTTGCAGCAGGAAGTCGGACGCGCGCGCGTCGCCAGGGCTGCGCGTCACGACACTGCGCAGGTCGGCGAGCGCCGCGTCGAGCAGCGGCACGGCGGCGCCCGGGTCGTCGACTGGTACGAGCAGCGACAGGTTGCCGTAGGTGGCGCCGCGCAGGCGCAACGCGTCCGAGGCTTCCGGGTAGTCGCGCAGCACGTCGTCGAGCTGTGCGATCGCGGCGCGCGCGGCGGCGGCGGCCTGCGGCGACTTCTGGTAGCTCAGGCACCGGCTGCGCTCGGCGAGCGCCATCGCCCGGACCATGCGCGGCACCGGCCAACCGACCTCGGGAACGTCCGGATCGTCGGCGCGGCTCAGCACGTGGTCGAGCTCGACCAGCGCTTCGTCGTAGCGCCGCAGCTGCTTGAGCAGCATCGCCAGGTTGAGGCGCGACGTGTCGGGCACCACGTCGGTCGGCCCGCCGTCGCGCGTCGCCGTCAGCGCGACCGCCTCGCGCAGCGCGCGTTCGGCGCCGGCGGCGTCGCGGCGACGCACGGCGAGCTCTGCGTCGATCGGCCCGAGCAGCGCCAGCTGGCGGCGTGCGTCGGCGCCGAGCTGCGGGTGGTCGCGGCTGGCCTCCAGGGTCCGTCGCGCGGCGGCCGCCAACACGCTGGCGCGCTGCGCGTCGCCCTGCTCGAGCACCAGGCCGGCCATCGTGCGGCGTATCTTGCCGACGAGCAGGTGCTGCTCGAACACCGCCGCGTCGGGGGCTAGGTGGGCGATGTGGTCGAGGGCGCGCTCGGCGGCTTGGATCGCGGCGGCGTGGTCGCCGAGCGTGTCCTCGATCTCGATCAGGTGATAGAGCGTCTGGATGCGCGCGCGCGCGACGCGCGGGCTGTGTTCGGCGTCTGCCGGGAGGCGATCGAACAGCGCCAACGCCTGGTGCATCATCTCGGCGCCCATGCGCAGCGTGCCCGGCAGGTTGCGTAGCCGGTCCCGCACGACGTTGGACAGCAACCCCTCGACCGCGTCGATGCTGATCGAGACGCTGCGATCGGCGCGTGCGATCTGTTCCTGCAGCACGCGGTTGCTCTCGCTCAGCGCGGCGTTGATGCGTTCCTTCTCCCGGACTTCGGCGGCGATGTCGCGATTGGCCGCGCGCTGCTGCCAGAACAGCACCGCCAGCAGCACGACCAGGCTCGCTGCCGCGACACCGAGCGCAGCGGTGCCAGTGGGGTGACGACGCACGAAGCGTCGCAGCCGCACCGGGGCGGGCAGCTGCCGCGCGCTGATCGGGCGGCCGGCGAGCACCGCCGCCAGGTCGTCGGCGAACGCGAGCGCGCTCGGGTAGCGATGCAAGCGGTCGATGTCCATGCCGCACGCCAGCACCGCGCGCAATTCGACCGGCGCGGCGTCGCGGCGGCCGAGGTCGGTGCAGGCGCCGGCGAGGATGCGGTCGAACAGCGCGTTCGGTTCACCGGTGGAGAACGGCGGCGCAAGGGAAAGCAGGCAATGAAGCGTCGCAGCGAGACCGTAGACGTCGGTGCGTTCGTCGCAGGGCTCGCTGCGCACCTGCTCGGGCGACATGTAGACCGGTGATCCGGCGGTGGTGCCGGTGCGCGTCATCTGCAGGTCGGCGGGGGCTCGGGCCAGACCGAAGTCGATCACCACGGCGTTGCCGGTCGGCGTGAACAGGACGTTGGACGGTTTTAGGTCGCGGTGCAGCACGCCGCGGGTGTGGGCGTGGTGGATGCCGAGCGCCGCCTTGCGCACCAGGCGGACGCACGTCTGCCACCAGCTGCCGGCGAAGGCATCTTCGTCGTCGACCTCCTCGAGCGATGGCCCCAGCGCGCGCCGCAGGTCCTCGCCCGCGAGGCTCGCCGGCGCGCGGCCGGCCAGCGCCTCGACCAGCTCTTCGCCGTTGCGGCCGTGAAGCAGCGGCATCGCATAGAACGGCACGCCCTGCGCGCTCCCGGTGGCGAGGATCGGCACGATCGACGCGTGGTCGAGCCGCGCGACGGCGTCGATCTCGCGGCGGAACCGCTCGCGCGCGCCTTCGAACAGCAGCAGCTCGGGACGCACGACCTTGAGCGCGACCTCGCGATCGAGCGAGCGCTGGCGCGCGCGATACACGACGCCCATGCCGCCGGCGCCGAGCTGCTCGAGGATCGTGAAGTCGCCGAGCTGCTCCGGCATGCCCGGCTCGGGGGTCTCGAGCAGCTCCATGCGGCGCAGGTCCTCGAGCGCGCGCCGCACGCGTGAGGCCTCGTTCGGGTGCGCGGTCAGCAGGCGCTCCACCGCATCCGGGCCGTCGGTCTCGAGCGCGTCCAGCGCCGCGGCCACGAGGGCCTCCAGCGCTTCGCCGTCTGCGTGACCGTCTTGGGTCGGTTGTCGGGGGTCAGGTTCGTTCACGAGGAGGCGCCGTCGGTGCTACTCTCGACCTGTGCCATGAGCGAATCCAGCCTCCCGCTCGTCACGCAGGCGACCTCGAGAAATCGCGACGCGATCGAGGCGCTGCTGGTGCGCCACATGCCGGGGCTCCGGGCGTGGCTGCAGGTGCGCATGGGCTGTCAACTGCGCGCCCGTGAGACGCCGGACGACCTGCTGCAGTCCGTGGCCCGGGAAGCGCTCGGGGACCTCGGCGACTTCGAGTGGCGGGGCGAGGCGGCGTTCCGCCACTGGCTCTACGTGAAGGCCCAGCGCAAGCTGATCGACAAGGCGCGCCACGTCGGTGCCGCGCGGCGGTCGCCGCTGCGGGAGCGCGCGATCGGCACGCACGGCGAGGCGGTGCTCGCGGCCTTCGGTTCGCCGACGCCGAGCCGCGAGCTGCAGAGCCGCGAGGAGCTGCGGCGCATCGAGAAGGCCATCGCCGAGCTGCCGGAGGACTACCGGGAAGCGATCAGCCTGCGGCGGTTGTGCGGCATGAGCTACGGCGAGATCGCCGAGCGCATGACGCGCAGCGCGCCAGCAGTGCGCAACCTCGTGCACCGCGGTCTGTCGCGGCTGGCGCTGCGGCTCGGCGAGCTGCGCGATCAGGACGGCGGCTGAGCTGCGCGCGGTGGCGCCGGGAACAGCTCTGTCACCGTGCAGGCGAAGCCGGGCAGCAGGTCGCCGCCGTCGAGCAGGTCGTTCTCGCGCAGCACGCGCATGTCGTCGCGCGCGCGCAGCACGGTGACGGTGCGCGCCATCGGCTCGACGACCCAGACGGTGTGCGTGCCGTGGTCGAGCCACGACAGCGCCTTCTCGTGCACTTCGCAGTAGCGGTCGCTCGGCGAGACGACCTCGACGGCGAGGTCGGGCGGGCCGGGGAAGTAGCCGGGGCCCGGCGGCGCGACGCGGGCGGTGCGCACGAACGCCGCGTCGGGGGCGCGAACGGTGTCGGGGTCGCGGGCCAGCACGAAGCCTGTTTCTGCACCGTAGGCCTGACCGACCTCGCGCTCGCGGAGGAAGCGCTCCAGCAGTCCGGCGATGCGCGAAGCCACCGAGCCGTGCCAGTGTCCCGCCGGGCTCATGCGCCGCAGCTCCCCGCACACGAGCTCGTGGCGCACGCCGGGTTCGCGCAGTTCGAGCAGCTGGTCGGCGGTGAAGGCTGGCGGGACGAGCATCGTCGGCATGATAGCACCCTGTTCTCCGTGCGGGCGCGGCGCGCGCCCAGGGGAGCAGTGGCACGAACGCCGCCGCGGTTACTTCGTTGGCGAAGAATCGTCCGGCATCGCCGGGAACAGTGCTGCCACCGCGCACGAGAATCCGGGCAGCAGGTCGCCGCCGTCGAGCAGGTCGTTCTCGCGCAGCGCGCGCATGTCGTCGCGCGCGCGCAGCACGGTGACGGTGCGCGCCATCGGCTCGACGACCCAGACGGTGTGCGTGCCGTGGTCGAGCCACGACAGCGCCTTCTCGTGCACTTCGGAGTAGCGGTCGCTCGGCGAGGCGACCTCGACGGCGAGGTCGGGCGGGCCGGGGAAGTAGCCGGGGCCCGGCGGCGCGACGCGGGCGGTGCGCACGAACGCCGCGTCGGGGGCGCGCACGGTGTCGGGGTCGTGGGCCAGCAAGAAGCCCGTTTCGGCGCCGTAGACGCGGCCCATACGGTGTGCCCGCACGAATGCATGCAGCAGTCCGGCGATCTCGGCCCCGACCGCGCCGTGCCAGTGACCGGAAGGGCTCATGCGCCGCAGCTCGCCTCGCACGAGCTCGTGGCGCACGCCCGGCTCGCGCAGTTCGAGCAGCTGGTCGGCGGTGAAGGCGGGCGGGACGAGCATTCGCGGCATGGTAGCACCTGTTCTCCTGGCCGGCGCGGCGCGCGCCCAGGGGAGCAGTGGCGCGAACGTCGCCGCGGTTACACGACTACTGCCATCCCGACGCACGGCCCAGTCGCGAGCCGCGCCGCGCCCATTCGCGATACTCCTCTTCGATCTGTTCGACGGGGCGATCGAGCACCTCGCCGATCGTCTTGCCGATCTCCTCCGGCATCAGGTCCTCGTCGGACAGCTCCGCCATCACGCGCCACCAGTTGAGCGGCTCGCGCGCGACCAGATAGAGCATGAAGCTCCACGTCTTGACGCGGACGCGGTCACGGAAGTTGTCCATGCGCTCGCGTGGCACCTGCACCAGCGGCCAGTCCTGGTGCTGCTCGATCTCCTCCTGCAAGAACTTGAACCACTCCTCCGGCAGGCGCGGCAGCGTCCAGCTGCCGGCGGCGACGGTCTTCGGCAGGTCGGCGTAGTAGGTCAGGATCGAGTCGCACAGGAGCCACTGGCAGCAGTGCATCAGGCCTTCGGCGAGCGCCGGGTTGTACCAGTCGCCGAAGCAGCGGCGCGAGACGTGCGCGACGGCGCGGTCGGCGTCGGACCCCTTGTCGGGATACCACCACACGCTGGCGCGGCCGCCGGCAGTCTTGAACGTCGTGCCGCCGAACAGCCGTGCCTGGTCCGCGGAGTAATTGCCGGTCGTGCTCGGCGACTTCGCGAACAGCAGGTCGCGCTGCTCGTCGCTGCGCAGCAGCGCCAGCCAGCGGATCTCGGTCGGCTTCAGTCGCCGCGATTGTGAGCCCAGCAGGAACTCCATCAGCTCGTAGCTGCGCTCGGCCCATTGCAGCGTCATCACCGCCTCGTCGGACGAGTCGATGACCCAGTGCGTGAAGTGCCGGCTCTTGGCGCCGCACATCGGCAACCCCGTCGCCTTCAGTTCGGCGGGCATCTTGTCGGCAGACAGCAGCTCGGTGTCGTATTCCTTCTCCCGCAGCTCCTTGGCCTTGGCGAAGATCTCGTGCATGCGCCGCAAGAACGCGATCTGCTCCGGCGGCCCGAAGTAGCCGTCGACCTGTTCGTGGCCGAGCGCCTTGTGGCTGACCGCGTCGCGGGGGTCGAAGTCGACCGCGAACTCGAACTGCTGCTTCGCGCCGCTCTCGTCGCCTTCCTGCTGCAGTGCCAGCGCGTGCTCGCGGTGCAGCTTCGCCAGCTGCGTCGACGTGTCCTGCCACGCCTTGTCGATCTGCTCCTGCTGCTTGCCGTTGCTGGTGTCGCCGTCGCCCGAGCCGCCGCCGTCGATCCACTGGTCGCCCTTCTTCTTGTGGCCGAGGCCGCGGTGGGCGAGCACGCTGTCGGCGTCGTAGCGCTCGAGCACGAGCGCGTAGACGCGGCGGGCGCGGGCCGGCGACTTGTAGCTCTCGCACTTCTTGGCGAAGCCGTTGAGCAGCTTGGCGGCCTGCTCGTTGAGCGCGGCGAGGCGGGTCGGCGCGTCGTCCTGCGCGGGCGCCGCGCCGGCGAGCAGCGCGAAGCAGAAGGCGGCGAAGGCGGGGGACGTTCGATTCATGGCGCGGGCTCCGCGTCCCAGGGTAGCGCGGGTGCGGGAGAGGCTCCAACCCCGGCCGCGGCCGACTCAGTGCCGTCGCACGCCGTAGACGCAGCGCTCGAGCAGCTCGAGCTTCTGCTGCAGCTCGGTGACGATCGTGTCGATCGTCGCCGGCGCGAGTTCCCCTTCGACGACCAGGCGCACGATGTGGGAGGTCTCCTCGAAGCGCAGCGTGACGCCGTCGATGCGGATGCGCCAGGTGGGTGGCCAGTTCTCGCCATCGGGTGCCGGCACGGGTTCGTGTGGCACCGTGAAGCGATAGAGGTCGGCGACGCGCGCGGGCTCGGGCGGCGCGCCGAGACGGCGCTCCAGTTCGGCGCGCACCTCGGCGAGGAACGACTCACTGGCAGCGCTGGCGGTTCGCCCGACCTCCTCCTGCAGCGTGGCCGCCAATCGCAGGTCCGAGAGCGACGTGTACTGCCCGTCTCGCCGCGCGAACGCGATCTGCGTCCAGCGGCGCGCGGTGAGGCGCTGCCACGTCGGGCCGGCGAGATCGAGACGCCAGTCGTCGATGTTCTCGATGCTGGGGCCGTCGGCGAGCTCGATCCGGCCGCCCGTCACCACGATCCCGCCATTCGCGTCGAGTCGGGCGGTGTGGCGGTGGATCCATCCAGGGGCTTCTCCGGTCGCTTCGATCGCGGTGCACGCCCAGGTCGCGGTGTCGAAGGCGAACACCGGCGTCAGCCCCGGACGGCGTTGTTCTGGGTAGCCGAGGCAGCCGATGACGACGATGCGATCGCCGACCTGGGTCGCGCTGTGGAAGTCCGTCGGCGGAAACACCTCGCGCGGGTAGCCGTGGATCGCCAGTGCGCCATCGGCTGCCCGAACGACCACGTCGTTGTAGATGCAGAAGTCGGGGTCGTAGGAGTCCTCGTGTTCGCCGCCGATGCGCACCAGCCGACCGTCGTCGAGGCGCGTGCAGGTCTGGCCGAACCTCGCGAAGCAGAAGCCCGGGCCGGCGTCGAACGGATCAGGGCCGCCGAAGTGCTCGTTGGCGGTTTGGGCATCGATCCTGGTGCGCACGAGCCAGTGCCAGACCGGGTTGTCGAGCTGCTGCGGGTTGGCGTTGCCGAGCCGCTGCGCGCGCCACTCGGAGAACGACTCCTTGGTGACCTCGGGCCCGGGTTGCCACGGCGGCGGCTCGTCGAGATCGTCGCGAGAGTCGGCGAGGAAGAGCAGTTCGTCGGCGTCGGGCATCGTGGACTTGTGCTGTTCGATGTCGGGCAGGGCCTCGGCAGCTTGGCCGGGCGTGTCGGGCGCAGGCCAGATCCGCAGGGTGAGCAACGCCGCTGCGGCGAGCGTCGCCATGCACGCGGCAACCTTCGTCGTGGAGGGGCGGTGTCGCGTCGTCGCCATGAGTCGTGCTCCAACCCGGTCGTCACCAGCCGGACGCGCGCCCGAGCGGCGAGCCGCGGCGCGCCCACGCGTGGAACTCCTCCTCGAACTCGTCGGCGGTCAGGCCGATCGTCTCGATCAGCTTGTCCTCGATCTGTTCGCGCGGCAGCTTCGGATCGGCCACCGCCGTCGCGAATGCGCGCCAGCCGTCCGGCGCGCGCGCGACCAGGAACAGCATCGCGGCCCATGTCTTCAGCCGCACCTCTTCGCGGAAGTTGGCCATCGGCTCGCCCGGCACCCGCACGAACGCATGGTCGTCGTCTTGCTCGATCACGTCCTGCAGCAGGCGGTGCCACGTCGACGCGTCCGGCGGGAGCTCGAAGCCGCCGCTGGACTCGGTCACCGCCAGACTGCCGTAGCGCGCCTTCATCGTGTCGCACAGCAGCCATTGCACGGCGTGCATGACGCCTTCGTAGAGCGGCTGGTTGAGCTGACCGTCGAGGTGGTGCCGCACCACGTGGGCGACGATCGAGTCGGCGTCGTCGGTGGCCCGGTAGCTGAGGTGCATCGCCGCTTGACCGCCGTCGGTGCGGAAGACGCCGCCGCCGGTGCGCATCGCGTCCTCCGGTGAGTAGCCGCCGGCAGTGTTCGGTGCGACCAGCAGCAGCTGTTGGTGTTGTGTCGTGGTACGCAGATAGAGCACCCACTGGATGCGCTGTGCCCGCATCGCGCTCGCCTCGCTGCCGAGCAGGAACTGCATCATCGCGAAGCTGCGCTCGGCCCATTGCACGTGCTCCGCGGCGTGCTCGGCGGAGTCGACCGTCCACAGCGTGAAGTGCTCGGTGCGCACGCCGGCGACCGGCACGCCGAGTGCGCGCACCTCCTTCGGCCGATCGGCGTCGGCGAGCGGCGTCACCGGCCAGGTGCGATCGCGCAACGCCCCGGCCTCGTCGCGCATCTCGCGCATGCGGCGCACGAACGCGTGCTGCTCAGCGCTGCCGTAGACGCCGGCGACCTTCTCGTGGCCGAGCGCCTTGTGACTGCTCTCGTCGTCGGGCGTGTAGCGCAGCGCGGTGCGAAGCTGCGCCGCCGCCTCGTCGTCGTCGCCTGATTTCCGCAGCGCGACGCCCAGCTCGCGGTGCAGCCGCGTCAGCGACTTCTTGCAGTCGTTCCAGGCGCCGCTGAGCTGCTTGTGCTGCCGCGCGTCGCAGGTGTCGGGCGGCGGGACCCAGGTGGGATCGGGGGTCAGCCACGCGTCGCCCTTCTTGCGGTAGCCGAGCGCCGTGCGGCCGGCGTCGTGATCGGCGTCGTAGTGCTGGATCAGGATGCGCCACGCCCGTCGGGCGGTGGCGGGGGCCTTGGTGGTCTCGCAGCGCCGCGCGTAGGCCGCCAGCAGCCTGGCGGCCTTGCCGTCGAGGTCGGTGACGCGCGGGTCGCGTGCGTCCTGCGCGACCGCCGCGGCAGTCGACAGGGCGAAGAGCAGGGCGAGGGCGAGCGGTCGTCGGGTCATGCGCGGGATCTTCCCGCGCACAACCTAGCGTCCGTCGCCGGTCGGCTCCACGTCCGGCAGGAGGTTCATCTGGCTGCGCTCGACCGCCGCGCGGAACTCCGTCAGCGGTCCGCGAACGAACGCGTCGACCGCGTCCCTCACGTCGGGCAGCGCGGCAACAGCGCGGGCGACGCCGTCGCGCTCGCCGGCGTTCGGCGCATCGCTGGTGCCGGTGACGTGCAGGTGCTCCTGCACCGCGCCGATCAGGCCGCGGTTGTCACGGTCGATGCCCTGTTCGACGCGCGGCCCCCACAGCTTCTCGACCAGCTCGTCGTGCGCTGCGTCGACCGCCTTCAGCGCGTCCCGCAGCGGCTGCTGCGGATCGTCGGCGCCGTCGGTCGGTTTCGCCTCGAGCTCGAGGCGGCGGCGCAGCACGTCGATCTGCCGCTTCGCCTTGGCCAGGCGCTGGGTCGATCGATGCAGCGCGGCGACGATCGCTTCTGCCTCGGCGCGCAACGCGTCCTTGGCGACGCCGTCGGCGGCGGCGTAGGCGACCCGCGGATCGGCGAGCACGCGCGCCGCGACCTCCTGCGAACGGCCCTGGAAGCGCACCGTGACCCGGTATTCGCCCGGCAACACCTGGCGCCCGCCCGGCGGGACCTCGGGCGGGTCCTGCCAATCGCGCGACGGCCACTGCACGCCGTCGCGTTCGAGGCTCCAGACGATGCGGTTGAGGCCGCGCTTCACCGGTTCGCGGAACGTGCGCAGCAGCGCGCCGGACCGGTCGCGCACCTCGATGGTGACCTGGTCCTTCGGCGTCTTGTCGGCCTTGGCCGCGTCGTCGTCCTGCTTCGGCGCGTCCGCCTTCGCCTCGGCGGTCGCGGCGTCGACGTGATCCGGGTCCGGGTGCTTCAGCTCGGGCGCGTTGGCGATCACCTCGAGCAGCAGACCGCGCGGCCGGTTCTCGCCGCGGAATTCGCCGTGGCCCGGGAAGCGCGAGCCCGGCGTCTGCGCGGTGACGTAGGCGATCGCGTCGCCCGGCGCGAACACGTGCAGCGGCGCCTGCAGCAGCTCCGGCGTCAGCGTGCGCAGCGGCGTGATGTCGTCGACGACGAACAGCGAACGGCCGTGCGTGGCGACCACGAGGTCACCGGTGCGCGGATGCGTGACCAGCGCGCGCACTGCGCAGGTCGGCACGCCGTGCTCGAAACGCACCCAGTTGGCGCCTTCGTCGAGCGACAGCCACAGGCCGAACTCGGTGCCGAGCCACAGCAGGTCCTTCTTCACCGGGTCCTGCTCGATGCAGTGGCAGTAGCCGTCGAGCGTCGGCGTCGCCAGCGAGGTCCACGTCGCGCCGGCGTCGCGCGTGACGTAGACGTAGGGCGTCCAGTCGGTGCGGCGGTGGCCGTCGAACACCGCGTAGGCCGTGTTCGCGTCGAACCTGCTCGCCTCGACGTGCGGGCACCAGGTGTTGCGCGGCAGGCCGGGCACGTTCTGCTCGACGCTGCGCCAGGTCGAGCCGCCGTCGGTCGTCACCTGCACGCGGCCGTCGTCGGTGCCCACCCAGATCACGTCGCGCGACAGCGGGCTCGGCGCGATGCAGAGGATCGTGCAGTGGTTCTCGGCGGCGGTGACGTCGCGCGTCAGACCGCCGCTCTCGCTCTGCTTCTGCCACTCGGCGTTGTCGGTGGTGAGATCGGGCGAGATCACCGTCCAGCTCTCGCCGCGGTCGCGGCTCCGGTGCACGAACTGGCTGCCGTAGTAGACGCCGTTCGGGTCGAACGGATCGAGCGCGATCGCCGAGTTCCAGTGGAAGCGCAGCTCGACGTCGTCCGGCGCCGGCGGGCGGATCGACTTGCGGCTGCCGTCGCGCAGGTCCCAGCGCACCAGGTGACCGCCCTGGCTCATCGCGTAGCCGCGGCTCGAGTCGTCGGACATCGGCACGGTGGCGAAGCCGTCGCCGAAGCACACCTCCTGCCAGTGCAGGTTGCGGATGCCGCCGTTCTCCCACACCGACGACGGGCCGCGCCAGCTGCCGTTGTCCTGCAGCCCGCCGTAGACGTGGTAGGGAACGTCGTCGTCGACGGCGACGTGATAGAACTGCGCCAGCGGCAGGTTGGCGCAGAAGCGCCACGTGCGGCCGCGGTCCTGGCTCTGGTAGACGCCGCCGTCGTTGCCGATCAGGATGCGCTCGGCGTCGCGCGGGTCGATCCACATCGCGTGGTGGTCGGGGTGCGCCGCGTCCCAGCCGACCAGCTGCGCGAAGCTCCTGCCGCCGTCGGTCGACACGTCGATGACGGTGTGCAAGCTGTAGAGCCGCTCGGCGTCGACGGGATCGACGCGGATGTCGCCGAAGTAGAACGGCCGCGGCGCGATGCCGTCGTCGTCGTTGACCGTGTGGAAGTGGAAGCCGCCGTCGTCGCTGCGCAGCAGCGCGCTCTTCTTCGCCTCGGTCAGCGCGTAGACGACGTGCGGGTCGCTCGGCGCGATCGCCAGGCCGATGCGGCCGAGCTCGCCGGTCGGCATGCCCTCGCGTTCGCCGAGCCGCTGCCACGTGACCCCGCCGTCGACGGTGCGATACAGGCCCGAGCCCGGGCCGCCGCTCGCGAACGCCCACGGCCAGCGGCGGTGCTGCCACATGCCGGCGAGCAGCTTGTCGGGGTTGCGCGGGTCGATCACCAGGTCGCCGCAGCCGGTGCGTTCGTCGACGTAGAGCACCTTGTTCCAGGTCTTGCCGCCGTCGGTGGTCTTGAACACGCCGCGCTGCTCGTTCTCGTTCCAGCTGGTGCCGAACGCGGCGACCCACGCGGTGTCCGGCTGTTGCGGGTGCAGCAGGATGCGGTGGATGCGCTCGGTCTTCTCGAGCCCGAGCTTCTGCCAGCTCTGGCCGCCGTCCACGGTGCGGTAGATGCCGCGGCCGACGCTGGCCGAGTTGCGCGGGTTGCCCTCGCCGCTGCCGACCCAGACGATGTCCGGCGAGCGCGGGTCGATGGCGATCGCGCCGATCGACGCGACGTCCTGATCGTCGAACACCGGCGTGAAGCGCACGCCGCCGTCGGTGGACTTCCACACGCCGCCCGAGGCGGCGCCGACCCAGACGACCGACGGGTCACCGGGCACGCCGACGACCACGGCGGTGCGGCCGCTGCAGACCGCGGGGCCGATGGCGCGCGCGCTGAGCCCTGCGAGCAGCCCCGCGTCGAACGGGGTCGCGGGTGCCGGCGGCTCGACCGGTTCGTGCGCTACGGGCGCTTGGGCGTGGAGGCCGGTCAACAAGGCGAAGATCGACGGCAGGACGCGGCGGCGCATGGCGGGGCACGATACGAGGCTGTTCGCCGGCGGCCCAACCCGAGTGCTGCAGATCCGCCGCGGCGCGGTCGGGCGGTGCCGCGACGGGTTGACGCGTCGGCGCTGCCGGGCGATGGTCCGCGGGCGGCCCGACCAGGACCAACGATGTCAGCTCCCGACCCCGACCCGATCGTCGAACTCGTGCATCGATGGCACGGCGGCGATGCCGACGCCCTGCGACAGCTGGTGGGCCACGAGATGTCCTGGATCCGCCAGCGGGTGCGCCAGCGCCTCGGAGAATCCCTCCGCCTGCACGGTGACACCGACGACTTCCTGCAGGAAGTGGTGCTCGACATCCTCTCCTACACGCCGCGCTTCGTCCCTGCCGACGCCGACAGCTGGCGCGCCCTGATGACCCGGATCATCGAGAACGCGCTGCGCGGCAGACACGAGTACTACGGCCGACTGCGGCGCGACCGCGCGCGGCAGATGCCGCTGCCCGACGATTCGATCCTGCTGCTCGATCCGCGCAAGCGCACCGGCACCACGCCGAGTCAGCACGCGATGCGCAACGAGGAGGAGGCATGGCTGCGGCTGGCGCTCGAGCTCGTGGACCCGCTGGATCGCGACGTGATCGTCATGCGACAGTGGAGCGGCAGGACCTTCGCCGAGATCGGCGACGACCTCGGGGTCCCCGAGAACACCGCGCGCATGCGCTTCAACCGCGCGCTCGCTCGCCTGGCCGACAAGGTCGAGGGCCTGCGACGAGGAGTCGTCTGAGCGCCCGAGAGCAAGCCACGACACGGGCGCTCAGATTGCCAATCGGCGGCTGCCTACGCGGCCGCTCCGCTCATCGCTCGACGGCCCTGGCGGCCCGGACCCCGAGCGTGCCGCTGCGGTAGTCGACGGTCTCGGACAACGAACGGTCCGAGCTGCGCAGCGCCGTCAGCGTCATGCCGTGGTCGCCGCCGCGAAAGACCACCGAACGGGCGTCGTAGGGCACCACGCGCAGGCCGGAGCCGGGTTCGGTCGGACGCCAGTACCACGCCATCCGGTCGAGGGTGAGTTCGCTGACGTTGCCGTGCATGTCGTGCAGGCCGAAGTCGTTGCACCGGAAGCTGCCGACCGGCGCGTGCACGATGTGGCCATCGTCGAGGTCCGGTTCGGTCTCCCAGCGCGCACCGCCGCGCACCGCCGCCCGGTCGGCGAAGTTGGCGTATTCGACCGCGAGCTCCCGCGCGCCGAAGTGCCAGGGTGTGCTCGTGCCGGCGCGACAGGCGTACTCCCACTGGGCCTCGGTCGGCAAGCCCAGCCCATGTTGCTGCAACACCTCGAGCGCCATGCGTTGCGAGACGTTCTCCACCGGGTTGCGGCCGGTGAGCTGCGGGCCCGCCGTCATCTGCCGACCGAACGCGTAGACGCTCGGGTTGCCGCCGTCGGACAGCCGCTGCCACTGTTGCTGCGTCGTCTCGTACTTGGCGAGGAAGAACGGTTCGAGCTCGACGACGTGGACCGGTGTCTCGTACGGCCCGGCAGCGGCGTCGTGATTCGCGGCGGCGGCATCGACGGCCTGCGCGCCCATCGTCACCTTGCCGCCCGGCAACAGCACGAACACCACGGCCATCTCGTCGGTGGGCTGCAGCACGCCTTCCGGGGTGCGGGGCGGCACCTCCTTGCCGGGCTCGCCGGAGCGCAGGTGTACGAACTCCCAGAGACCGGAACGCGGATCCGGCCCCAACGGCAGCAGGTCCCGCTGCGGGGTCAGCTCGAGGCCGCCGTAGCGGGGCTCCGCGGCGATCGCCGCGATCGCGCGCTGCCACGCTGCGGCGCCTTCGACGCGGCAGCGGCGTTCGCTCTCCTCTGCCCAGGCGAGCTGTCGTTGTATGCGTTGCAGCGCGCCGCTCCGGGTGGTCGCGAATCGCTGCAGGCGCTGCGCGAGCGCCGTCACCTGGTCGTAGAGGAACTGCGTCTGCTCGTCGGTGAAGTGCAGCCGGTGCCGCTGTTCGATGCGTTGGCGGAGCTCGGTTCGCCGCGCGAGCAGGTGCTGGCGCCGCTTCTCGGCGTTGGCGTCGGGGTCGGGGGCGGCCAGCTCGCGTTCGATCGCGCGCAGGGCCGCGACCTCGGCGGCGTCGTCGTCGTCGAGGGCGGCGGCCGACGCGTCGGGCGGCGCCGCCTGCGCGGCCAGCGCGTCGCGCAGGCGCTCGATGTCTGGCAGCTCCGCGGCGAGCGGGCGGGCCTGTGTCGCCAGCCACTGCTCCATCGCCGGGACGAGCTCGAAGCGCGCGACCCGGAAGGCCCGGGCGGCGAGTTCGGCGCGCTCGAGTCGAACCCCGATCGCCAGGCGATGCACGTCGGCGAGCGCAGCGGCCGTCCGGCGCGCTTCGGCCACGATGCGTTGGGTCGCCAGCAGGCCGCCGACGAGGCCGCCGCTGATCGCGAGCAGCGCGACGCCCGCCGCGGTCGCCCGCCACGGCTCGCGTCGCGCCCAGCGGAGCATTCGCTGCCACGCCGTCGGGTGGCGCGCCTTGATCGACTGCCCGGCCGAGAGCGCGCGCAGGTCGGCGGCGAAGTCGCTGGCGCTCTGGTAGCGGTGGTCAGGCTCCTTCTGCAGCGCCTTGCCGACGATGGCCGCGAGGTCGGCAGACACGGCCGGGTTGTGGCGGCGCGGGTCGACGGGGTCGCGACGCTGCAGCGCGTCGAGCACTTCGCCGCGGGTCTCGCCGCCGAACGGCAGCTGCAGCGTGACGCACTCGTAGAGCAGGACGCCGAGGGAGAACACGTCGGTGCGGTGGTCGATCGGGTCACCCCGAGCCTGCTCCGGCGACATGTGGCTCGGCGTGCCCGCCAGGTCTCCCGTGACCGTCATGCGGGTGCCGCCATCGCGATGGGCGATCCCGAAGTCGGCCAGCAACGCGCGGCCGTCGCGGCGCATCAGCACGTTGCTCGGCTTGACGTCGCGGTGCACGACGCCGGCCGCGTGGGCATGGGCGAGCGCCTCGCCGACCTGGGCGACCAGGTCGACCATGAACCCGACATAGGGGCGATCGTCGCGCGGCGGCGGGTCGTCGTCGCCGGGTGTCGCGGCGATCGCGCCGAACAGCGCGAGGCGCACCGTCGCCGCCGACGCGCCGTGCAAGCCCGCGCGTCGGACCGCGTCGAGCACCGCGCTGACCGGGGCGCCGTCGACGAACTCCATGGCGAAGAACGGCCGGTCCTCGACGGTCCCGGCCTCGAACACCCGCACGATTCCCGGGTGGTCGAGTTCTGCCAGCAGGCGGCTCTCCCGTTGGAATCGCCAGCGGCTGCGTTCGGCGAGCAGCGCCAGCGGCGCCGAGAGCACCTTGAGCGCGACCCGTCGGCCGAGGCTCTCCTGGGTCGCCAGCAACACGGTGCCCATGCCGCCCTGACCCAGCCGACGTTCGACGACGTAGCCGGCGATGCGGCTGCCGGCGCCGAACATGGGTGGGCCGGCCGGGGTGGTCGCCGCGTGCTCGGCGTCGGGTGGTCCGTCGGCCTCGACCTCGGAGTCCCTCCGCAGCATCGGCTCGAGCAGCTCCCGCAGCGACTCGTGCGCCGCCAGGAACCGATCGATGTCGGTGCGACCCGAGCTGCGAAACGTCAAGGCGAGCTGGACGGCCCGGCCCAGGCTGCTGCCGGGGTCGGGATCGCGGGACGGTGGCGGCTGATCGGGCATCGGCGTGCAGTTGTCGATCTTGTAGCCGCAGCCGCGCCCGAAGTGCACGGCCCGGAACGGCGGCGCGGCTGGCCGGCGGGGGCGCCCGTCAGCCTCCCCAGCAGTAGCGCCCGAATGCCAGCCAGGCCGGCCCCAGGCCGCAGGCCATCGCCAACCACGCGCTGCCGCGCAGCAGCCAGCGTCGTCGCGGCGTCGTCGCGTACGCGGCGCGTTCCAACCAGGTGTCGAGGTGCAAGGGCACGTGCAGCAGCATCGCCAGCAGCCCGGTCGCGAACGCGAGGAACAGGCCGAGCGGCAAGGCCGGCATCGGGTCCGCCCGATCGGACCAGGTGGCCATGTCGGCCCCGATCATCTGGCAGGCGGCGCCGTAGATGCAACACGACCAGACGAGCAGCACGACCCTGGCGGCCAGGTCGAATCGTCGGCCGTCGCGGTGCCAGCGCGCGACCTGCCGCCGCGCCCAATCGCCGGCAGGGGGCGGCTTCCCTGCGCCTTCAACGGTCGTGCGGCCCGACTGCCAGCGCATCGTCGCCATCGCCCAGACGAAGGCGTAGACGAGCTCCGCCGTCACCGGCAGGGCGAAGACGAGGAGCACCACGGAGGTGGGGTGGGGGCCGTCGGTCAAGTGCCAGCCGAAGCGCCGGAGCGCAGCGAAGAGCACCCCGTAGCGCGCCACGGCGCGGACCAGCGCGCCGACCAGCAGGCCGTACGAAGCCGGCGGCAAGGCGGCCACCAGGCTCGCGCCGTCGGGCTCGTGCAGCCGCGCGGCGATGGCCGCGAGGTTGCGGCGCATGCCGTGGTTGAAGGCCCAGTGCTCCGCAACGTACAGCGCGAGCAGGCCGAACCCGAGCGGCCAGCTGGCATCGCCCGGCGCCCCGAGGTCGACCCAGCCCATGGCGAGCAGCAGGCCGAAGCAGGCCAGGGCGAGGTCTTCGCGCCATGGCGGCGGCGCGGACCGTGTCACCGGTTCGTGAGCGGGGAGCGCGCTCAATCCACCCGCTGCGGGGTCCCGTGCTGGGCCCGGTAGGCGTCGACGAGCGGTGCGAGTTCGGCATGGATCTCGGCGAGCGTGCGCGCGCTGCGCCGGCGCCAGAACTCGCCCCAGTCGCGGACTTCCAGCACTCGCGCGCCGAGCACTTCGCCGCGTCCGACGAGCTCGCGCGGCAGCGGTGTGACGAGTCGGTGCAGCAGCGCTTCGCAGCGTTCGCCGACCGTCGCCGCGATCGCGTGGGGGCCGGCGCCGGCGTCGTCCCGAACCGCCGCGCGGCCGTCGTCGAGGGACAGCACCAGCAGCGGCAGCGCGGCGATGCCGCCCGCCAGCAGGTCGTGCTCGGCTCGTCGGTGCGCGGCGGGCGAGCCGTGGTCACCGAGGCTGGTCAGCGCCGCGACGAGCGCGCGATCGGCGTCGGCGGTGACGACACGGCGGGCGAACTGCGGCGCTGCTCGTTCGGCCGAGGACAGGCCGCCGATCCAGCGCGTCACGCAGAGCGTCGGCGGGGTCGTCTCCGGCGCCCAGGTGCCTTCCAGCCAGGCCACCGGGTCCGAGCCGGACGGCAGCATCTTCCAGCGGTCCGCCAGGGCCAGGCCGAGCGCGGCGTCGTCGAGCCGCACGGCGATCGCGGCGCGTTCGGCGTCGCCGCCCGCTTGCACGACGTGCAGCTCGGCGCGCGGATCGGGGCCGCGCACGGGCAGCTGCACGAGCGCCGGCCGCTCCCCGTCGTGTTGCGCGGCGAGCCACGGCAGCAGGCGCTCCGGGTCGGCGATCGCGGGGCCGTGCACGAACGGCAGGTCCTCGGCGGCTTGCTTCGGGTGCTGATTGGACATGGCTGGTTCTGGAGCGGGGGGCGGTGCAGGAGGCGTGGAGCAGACGGTGCACAGCATGGTCACTGCGAGGCAGCCCAGGCTGCGGACCGGGCGACGGTCGCCAGGAGGATCGTCAGGGCCTGCTGTCACGGCGGCGCGCAGCGTACGGTCGGCGAGCGGGTTCACCATGGAATAGCCGCGTCCCGCGCCGCAGCGCACACGCGCCGTCGCGTCGATCGCCGCGGGGGGGCTGTGCGGTTGCCGCGCGCGCGCGGCTATGCCTCGCATGACGATCCTGATCGGGACTGCTCGCCGCCTGTTCCTGTCGCTCTTCGTGACCGCCTTCGTCGCCGGCGGCCTCGCCGCCCAGGGCCGGGATTGGTTCGTGCGGGCGGGCGCCGTCGGCGGCGACGGCAGCCGCGAGCAGCCCTTCGCCGATCCGTGGCAGGCGCTGGAGCGGTGCGAGGCGGGCGATTCGGTGCACGTCGCCGCCGGCCGCTACACCGGCAAGCTGGAGCGTGGCCAGTGGACGGTGCCGTTCGACGACATCCGCGTGCTCGGCGGCTATTCGGCCGATTGGAGCAGCCGCGACCCGTGGCGGCACGCGACCGAGCTGGTGCACGATCGGACCAGCAAGAACTGGCCGCTGGCGGCGCGCTTCTCGGTGCAGGGCAAGGGCGTGGTGCTCGACGGTCTGGTCCTCGACATGGCGGAGCAGAACGAATACGTCGACGCCGGTCGCACCGGGAGGTCGCCCAAGTCGATGGAGATGCCGTTCCCGGCGATCGAACTGCAGCTGCCGGGCACCGTGCGCAACTGCGTCGCGATCAACACCGGCGCCGAAGCCGTGGTGTGCGTCAACGGCTCGACGATCGAGAACAACCTGTTCGTCAACGTCTACCAGAGCGCGGTGCGGGTGCGCGCCCTGCCGGCGGCGCACGAGGCCGCCAGGACCCCGGCGCTCGTTCGCGGCAACACGATCGCCTGGTCGTGGTGCGAGCGGGCCCCGGGCACGGGACGGTTCAGCGGCGCCGGAGTCACGGTCGCCGGCCCGGCGGTCGTCGCCGACAACCTCATCGCCCACTGCGACAACAACGGTGTGTTCTGCAGCATCGATCCGTCGCGGGTGTCGGTGACGGGCAACGTGTTCAGCCGCAACCTCTGGTCGAACTTCAAGCTGCTGTTCGATGGACGCGACGTCGCCGTCGACGACCAGGAGCTCGCGCTGCTCGAGGAGTGCGAGCTGAAGGCGTGGCAGGGCAACGCGGTCGGCAAGCCTGGCCTGAGGTTCGACGCGGCGTGGCTGGACCGGGCGTCGAAGCGCACCGCGGCGGTGCGCGGCAAGGTGGTCATGGACGATTGGAACCAGCTGCGACGGGAACTGGGACTCGGGCTCGTCGCCAGCGGCGGCGCGCCGGCGTCGGGCATCGCCCCCGCCTATCCGCTGCCGGCCGCGTTCGAGTTGATGACGCCGACCGATCGGCAGGCCAAGGTGGGCGCGCGCATCCTGCCCCTCGAGGTCGGGTGGCGCACGGCGGCGACGCCCGCCGCGCGCGCGACGTATGCCCCTTCGCAGCTCGTCGACTGGGCGCGCGACGCTGCGGCGGTGGACGGGCAGGCGCTCGAGCTCGTGGTCGCGCCGTCCGGTGCAGCCAACGTCACCGGCATTCCCGCTCCCTACGTGCCGGACGAACACCTGGGCGTCAAGCTCTACGACCCGACGGGGAACGTCTTCACGACCGGCTTCTTCCGCAAGGGCTCGAGCGTGCAGCGGGTCATCGAACCGGCGAGCCGGCTCTACCAGGGCGTCGGCAAGCCGCAGCAGCTGTTCGTCGCGCGCGGCCGGGCGTGCGTCGTGCAGGGCTACCCGAAGAGCGGGTTCCTGGTCGAGGAGCTGCAGCCGTACGTGCCGGCGGCCGTGGCCGACGAACGCAAGGTCGGTCGCGACTGGTTCGTCGTCGCCGGCGCCGCTGCGGGCGACGGGTCGCGCGACAAGCCGTTCCGCGATCCGTACCAGCCGCTCGAGCGCTGCGAGGCCGGCGACACGATCCACGTCGCGGGCGGCGACTACTTCGGCAAGCTGAAGGCCGGGCGTTGGCAGGTCGATTGCCCAGACGTCGCGATCGTCGGCGGCTACGGCCCTGACTTCGCGACGCGCGATCCGTGGCGATACCCGACGCGCCTGCTCTGCCCGGCGGAGTTCAAGGGTGCGCGCGGCGGCTACACGCTCGAAGGTCGCGAGATGCACGACGGGTTGGTGCTCGACGGCCTGGTCTTCGACAAGCGCGGCAACAACCGCTACGCGGGCAACGGCGATCTGGAGGTGGCGGGATCGGACACCACCGAGCACGTCTGGTTGTCGCGACCGCGGTGCGTGATCCGCAACTGTGTGTTCGCCAACGGCGCCCTCGGCGCGGTGCGGGTCGCGCCCGGCCAGACGATCGAGAACAACGTCTTCGTCAACCACAACGTGCACTCGGTCTTCGTCCAGCCCGGACATGTGGACGCACCGATCGTCTTGCGGGGCAACACGATCCTGTTCACGTGGGAGAAGCTGTTCGGCGAGGGCAAGGGCCGCCCGGGCAACGGGATCGTGCTCGACGGGAGGATCCGCGCGCGGATCGAGGGCAACCTGGTGCAGTTCTCGGACAACGACGCGATCCGGCTCGGCGCCGAGCCAGCCGACGTCGAGCTGGTCGACAACGTCTTCGCACAGAGCCTGCACTCCGTCGTGTTCCTGCCAGCGGGGCCGACCTTCGTCGACGATCGCACCTTCGACCGACTCGGCGACCTCGGCTGGAAGAAGTGTGAGGGCAATCGGCTGTTGCTGCCCGACATCCCCATCGACCCGCAGTGGTTCGACGTGTATCTCAACCGGACCGCATACGTGCCCGGCAAGGTGGTCATGGACGAATGGAACGAGTTGCGCAGCCTGCTCGGTCAGCCGGTGCTCGCGTCGGGCGGCCGGGCGACGCAAGGCTTCGCGCCGGCGTTCGACGGCGCCCGCGCCTTGTCGCTCTGGCCGCGCAACGAGCAGTGTCGCGCCGGTGCTCGTCGTCACGACCTGCCGGTCGCGTTCACCGGCGGGGCGCGCGCGACGGTCGAGCAGCACTACGACGAGACCACCTGGGAGGTCGCGCGTGACGCGGCCGGCTGGAACGGGCTGGTCGGGCAACGTGTGCAGCTCGTCGTCGCGCTCTACGGCGTCGGCGCCGAATGGACGACCCCCGGCGTCGCCCGGGAGACGCACTCGGCGTGGATGGTCTGCGGGCCCGGCGGCGTCGACGGCGGCGGGCTGCCGATGCGGGTCTACACGGCGATCGGCACGCGCGCCGACCGCACGTTGCGTCAGGCGAACCCGGCGGGCACGGGCCGGCCCGATGCGACCTACCGGCTGCGCGGCATCGTCCGGGATCGTCGCCAGATGATCGTCGAAGCCGTCGAGCGAGAGGACTGACCGCCATGGACACGCCGGTTGACGCAGCTCCCTCGCAATCGCCTGCGGCCCCCGTGCAGCCGGTGGTCCGTTTCGCCGGTTGGATGGCTGCGTTCGGCTTCTGGTTCCTGGTCGGCCAGTGGTCCATCTTGATGCTGCTGATGACGCTGCTCGGCATCGCCGGAGCGACCGGATCGCTGCCGTTCCCGATCGGCGCCGGCGAAGTCATCGGCTGGATCGCGGCGGTCGGGGTCGTGCTGTGGTTCGGCCGCAAGGTGCTCCGCAGCCTGCAATCTTGCCGCTTCGTCGTGCTCGCGGCGGACGGCGCGTGGATCCTGCGCGACCAGCTCGGTCGCGAGCTGGCCCGCATCGGTCGGGACGAGCCGCGGCAGGTCGAGTATCTCACCCAGAAGGTCTGGTCCTTCGGCCAGAGCGTGAAGCGCTGGACGCGCTCCTATGCCCGGATCCGCACGGCGCAGCGGGTGTGGGAGACGTGCAGGAGCATCCCCAAGGAAACCAGGCCGGCGGTCGAGCGGCTGCTCCGACCGCCATTCTCGTGATGGTCACGCCGCGCGATTCCGACATGCACATCCTCCAGGGAACTGTTCGCGATCACGGCGAATGGCGCATCGGCCTGATGAACGCCTTCGTGCGCGACGGCGTGCAGCAGGCGCGCCTCGCCATCGCCCGGAGTGACGGCCCGGCCGACGAACGCAGCGAGCTGATCGGCCTGGGCGACATCGTCGCGATCGGACCGGAGCGCTTCGTCGTGCAGACGATCGAGGTCGGTGAGGGCGCGGTCCGCGGCTCCGTCGGGTTGGCGCGCGTCTCTCCGCCCTGACGGCCCGGGGCGGCGATGGCGTCGCCGCAGGCTCAGTCGCTGTCGTCGGTCGGGGTGCTCGAGTGGATCTTCACCGAGATCGTGCCGACCTCGAAGGCGCCATCGGTACGGCGCGACGCGCCGGCCTCGAGCAGTTCCTGATGCACCCGCACGAGGTTGGCGACGAGGGCGGTCACCTGCAGGTGTGGTCCGGATGGCAGCAGGCGGACGGCTTGCGCGGGCATGGCGGCGAGGGGCACGCAGAGGTCGTCGTGCGCGCTCGAGCCGAGCGTCTGTGGCCAACGGCCGGCGTCGTTGCACACCTCGATGCGACAGCGCTCGCCGCTGCTGGCGTCGAAGGCGTCGCACCACATGCTCGAAGGAGTGTCGGTCAAGGGCTGTGGCGGTTGGCGAATGGCGTCCCCGACCTCTCGCGCCGGCAGCGACGATGCGGTCCCGTCGGGCCCACGAGGAACATAGTCGCACGTAGCCCGAGACCGCACACGCGAACGTTCCGAGCAGCCGCTCCGGGTCGCGGCGGCGCGACCGCGCGCCGCTGGTGACGCCCCGGTCGGCCGACTATGCTCGCCGCGATGGCAGGTGGTCCCTTCGCGGCGGTGGTTCCGTGCCAGGTGTGCATGGTCGATCTGCACGAGCTCACGCCGGCGGATCGGCTCGTCGAAGGTCGCGAGAGCGATGATTATCGCTGCGGCAAGGGTCACCGATTCGGCCTGGACTGGCGCAGCGGCCCGGCCGCCGAGCCGCAGTGGCCACCCGATCCCGATCTGGTAAGGGCCTTCGCCCGCGACTGAGATCGGGCGCGCTCCGGGGCCGTCAGCCGCCGGTGACCTCTGTCTGGCCGTGCCCGGCCAGCATCTCGGTGACCGCCGCCTGCAGCGCCTCGGGCGCGAACGGCTTCTGCACGACCGACGAGTTGGCGATCTCGACGTGGCGGGCGTCGCGGGCGTGCCCGGTCATGAACAGCACCGGCAGATCCGGGGCGAGCTCGCGCAGGCGCCGCGCCAGCGCCGGGCCGTCCATGCGCGGCATCGTCACGTCCAGGACCGCGAGCGACAAGGCGTCGCGGTGCCGTTCGGCGACCTGCAGCGCCCGCTCGGCGTCGGCCGCTTCCAGGACCCGCGCGTCGATGCGCTCGAGGCTGCGTCGCGCGACGTCGCGCACGAACGGTTCGTCGTCGACCACCAGCACCAGCAGCTGAGCGCGGGGGCGGGCCGGCGTCGCCTTGCGTGGGGCCGACGGCAAGGTGACGGTCGGTTCGACGGCGGCTGCGCCGACTTGCGCGGCGGTGCTGCGCGGCAGGTAGACCCGGAAGCAGGCGCCTTCGCCGCGGGCGCTGACGATCTCGACGACGCCGCCGTGCCGGCGCAACGCGCTGAAGCTGGCGGCCAGACCGAGGCCGCGGCCGGCGAAGCGGGTGGAGAAGAAGGGGTCGAAGACGCGCCGGATGGTCGCGTCGTCCATGCCTTCGCCGTGGTCGCGGATGCTGACCACGACGCAGTCGCGCGCCGCGCCGTGGAACTCGCCGAACCAGTTGCCGGTGGGGGGGTGGCCCGGCAGCTGCGCCTGGAGCACCTGCAGGTCGATGCGTCCGCTGCCGTGCATCGCGTCACCGGCGTTGACCAGCATGTTCATCAGCACCTGCTCGATCTGGCTGGTGTCCACCTCGACCATGCACGGGGCATCGCACAGCCTGACGTCGACCTCCACGCGGCCGCCGAGGCCCACCCGCGCCAGCGGCAGCAGCGACGTCACCAGGTCGCGCAGGTCGACGTGCTGGCGCGTCGACGACGTCTCCCGCGCGTACTGCATCAGGTCGCGGCACAGCTTGGCCGCGCGCTGCGACGAGCTGAGCACCTGCTCCAGCATCTCCCGGGACTCGCCGGCCATGTGCTGGTCCTCGAGCAGCATCTGCGCGTTGCCGAGCACGCTGACGAGGATGTTGTTGAAGTCGTGGGCGAAGCCGCCGGCCAGCATGCCGATGCTGTCGAGCCGCTCGAGCTGCCGCAGGTTGCGCTCCAGCGCCTCGCGCTCCTGCTGCATGCGGGCGCGCGCCTCGAGCTCGTTCTCGAGCTCGCGGTTGCCGCGTTCGAGGCGGCGCTTGGCGCGCAGCAGCAGGCCGGCGAAGGTCCCGACCAGCAGCAGGATGCCGGCGCTGCCCCACAGCAGCAGGCGGTCGAACCGGTTGTTCATCGCCGCCAGGCGCCGCTCGTAGTCGTCCTTGCTGCGGCGCATCTCGCTGCGCATCTGCTCGCTCTCCCGCCACAGTCGCGAGCGGTCGGTGATGTTGGCGTTCTTGGCCAGCTGGCGACGGATCTCGACGGCGCGTCCGCCGAAGGCCCGCGCCCGGTCCACGTCACCCCCCGTCGCGGCGATCTGCGCGGCGGTCTCCAGCAGGTCGGGCATGCGTCCGTCGAGGTACATGCCCTCGAGTGCGGCGATCGCCTTCTCGGAGAACTGCATCGCGGTCGTCGCGTCGCCGTGCAGCAGGTGCATCTGCGCCAGCAGGTCGTTGGCCAGGGCCAGCAGCTCGCGGTCGCCGATCTGCTTGCAGAGGGCGAGGTTCTCCTCGGCCATGGCGATCGCCGCCGCGGGGTCGTCGTTGGCCCGGGTGCTGGCGCGGTAGTACATCATCACCGACTGCGAGGCGCGGTCGCCGAGGCGGGCCGCGGTGTCGAGGTTCTCCGACAGCAGCTTCGCCGCGGCCTCGAGATCGCCGGTCGCCTGCCGGGCGCGCACCAGCAGCATGTCGGAGGCCAGCATCGCCGACGGCGCGCCGCTGTGACGCGCGCGCTCACGCAGGCGCTCCGTCTCGACGAGCGGGTCCTCCGACCAGTTGAGCACGTTGATCGCGACGATGTCGATGTGCACCAGCATCGCCTCGTCGCCGGCGCGGTCGGCCAAATCGTACGCCCGCCGCAGCTCGGACATGAACTCGGGCGGTCGGTCGAGCGTGTGCCACAGCAACGACAGCCAGAACGCGAAGCGCGCCTGCTCCGGCATCGGCGCGGCATCCGGCATCACGGCGACCGCGCGTGCGTGGGCCGCCATCGCCGCGTCGCGCCCCTGCGTCTTGGACAGCGCGCGGGCCTCGGCCAACGAGGCCAAGCCCTCGACGATGGCGTCGCCCTGGTCGTGGGCGGTGCGGACCAGCGCCGCAGCGTGCGTCGCGGCCTCGGCCACGTCATAGCGGATCAGCGCGTCCGCCTCGTCCAGCAACGCCATGCGCTGCGCGTGTGAGCCCGGCTCGGCGGCCTGGACCGCGGCCTGCGCTGCCTTGACCAGCTCCTGCGCTGACGCAGACGAAGCGGCGGCGACGGCGATCGCTGCGAGCGCGACGCGCAAGGCTGGACGGATGGGCATTCGGGGAAGGTAGCCGCCGCCTTTCGCCCGCGCATCTCCCAGCCGGATCGGGCCGCTCCGATTCAGCGCGCCAGCGCGGCGCGGATCGCGCTCGCCAGTTCCGTCGCGGAGTAGGGCTTGGGCAGGAACGCGACCATGTCCTTCTCGATGCCGAAGCGCAGCACGTCGTCGGTGGTGTAGCCGCTGGTGAACACCACCCGTACGCCGGGCCGGTCGACCTGCAGCCGCTCGGCCAGCTGTCGGCCGCCCATTCCGGGCATGACCACGTCGGTGAACAGCACGTCGATGTGCGCAAGCGTCTCCGCCACCTCGAGCGCCTGCTCGCTGCAGTCGGCGGCGTGGACCTCGTAGCCGTAGTGCTCGAGGATGCGCGCGGCCAGCTTGCGGTTGTCGTTGTCGTCTTCGACGACCAGCACGACCTCCCGGTTGGAGGTGCGCAGCTCGGGGGCGCGGGGGGAAGCCGCGGCCGGTGTGGTCGGGGCCATCGGCAGGTGAACGGTGAAGGCGCTGCCCATGCCGGGCGCGCTGTCCACCGAGATGCGGCCGTGACTGCCTTGCACGATGCTCAGCACGGTCGACAGGCCGAGGCCGGTGCCCTGTCCGGGCGCCTTGGTGGTGAAGAACGGCTCGAACAGCCGCGCCTGGGTCTCGCGGTCCATGCCGCAGCCCGTGTCGCGCACGATCAGGCGCATCCACGGCCGATCGTCGTCACCGACGACGCGGTCGACGTGCACGTTGATCGAGCCGCCGTGCGTCAACGCGTCGCGGGCGTTGACCACGAGGTTGAGCACGACCTGCTGGAACTGGCTGCGGTCGGCGTGGATCGGCGCGCTGTCGGCGCAGCGCAGGTTGACGCTGATGTTGGCCTCCACGAGGCGGCGCACCATCGGCATCATCTCGGTGATCACGGCGCAGGCGTCGAACACCTCGGTGCGCGTCATGGTCACGCGGCCGAACGCGAGCAGCTGGCGGGTCAGGGCCGCCCCGCGCAGCGCGGCCTTGCGGATCTGGTCGACCAGCTCTTCGCGCTCGTCGTGATCGGCGATGCGCAGCGCCTCGGTGAACCCCAGCACCGCCGTCAGGATGTTGTTGAAGTCGTGGGCGACGCCGCCGGCGAGCATGCCGACCGCCTCGATCTTCTGCGACTGGCGCAGCTGCTGTTCGAGCTGCTCCTTCTCGTTGGCGGCGCGCACGCGGTCGGTGACCTCCCACGAGAACACCACCACCGCCTCGACGCCGCCGGCGTGGTCGAAGACCGGGAAGTAGACGCTCTCCAGCCAGAAGCGCTCGCGACGCACCTGCCAGCCGTCGTGTTCGGGGCCGGTCAGGTCCAGTTCGTGACACTCGATCTGCGTCGCGCGGCCGGCGAGCGCCTGCTCGAAGGCGTCGGCGAAGCCGTTCTGCTGCGAGACCGGGTCGAGCAGGATGTTGTAGCGGCCGACGCTGTAATCGAGGCTCGGCAGGCCGATCAGCCGCTGCATCGCCGGGTTGAGGCGGCGCGACGTTCCGTCCGGCGCGTAGACCTGGATGCCGATCGGGCTGCCGTCGATGACCGCCTTGAGGAAGCGTTCGCGCTCGCGCACCTGCTCCTCCGCTTCGCTGCGCGCCAACGACTCGAGCGCGGTGGCCAGGTACGAGGCGACCGTGCAGGCGAAGTCGATCTCGTGCGGCTGCCAGACGTGCGGGCCGCCGACGTGCTCCAGGCACAACGTGCCGTAGCAGCGGCCGCCGAAACGGATCACCGCGTCGAGCATGGCGGTGATGCCGTTGGGGCGCAGGTAGGTGTCGAGATAGCCGGCGGCGCGCGGGTCGTGCCCGGTGTCGTGAACGTCGACGTAGAGCGAGCGACGCAGCGTGTCGAAGGCCGCCTCGTAGCTCGCCGCGCCCATCGGCGGTTCGACGCTGTGGCGGTCGGGCGTGCGCTGGTAGAGGTCCAGGCAGCGCAGCTCGCGGTCGTCGTCGGCGAACAGCCAGAGCGACGCGCGCTCGGCGTCGTAGAGCTGGCAGATGCGCTCCAGCAAGCCGCGCACGACCGACGTCAGGTTGGTGCGGGTGACCGGCGTCCTGGCCAGCCAGTCCTGCAGCTCGTGCTGTTCGCGCAGCAGCAGGTGTTGCTGCGGTCGCCGTTCGTTCGCGAGGCGGCCGTCCCAGCTGACCTGGACCAGGTGCTCGGCGGCGAGCGGGGTGATGCGCATCGTGACCGTGACGCCGGCCTCGTTGGTCCAGCGCCGCAGGGTCGCGCGGCCCGTGGTGCACGCGGCCACAAGTTCGGCGTGTTCGGTCGACGGCGGGGCGATCGCCCGGCGCAGCGCCTCCTCGGCGTCGATACCCTCGCTGGCGCCGGCGAGTCGTGCTGCGGCGTTGGCGATCAGGACCGTCGGGGTCGAGGCGGAGTCCTGGTGCAGCACGACCGCGGGAGCGGCGAGGTGCTCCAGCGACTGCCTCAGGAGATCCGCAGCGACCGATGGCATCGGTTCGGTGCGCATTGGCGAGGCGCACGACTCTAGCGACGGCGCGGCGGGTGTCACGGTCGGTCGCGGTCGAAGTTCGTCACATGCGTGGTACGCCTCGAGGGGCCCGCGTAGCCGCGCCCTCGCGCGCGCCCCCGCGTTCCTCCCCTGCCCGATGCAAGCCCTCGAACTCGCCGCACCAGGCGTCCGTGTCGATCGTCGCCATGACCAGTTGGGCGTCTTCACCACCAGGGGCTTCGCCGTCGGCGAGGAGATCCTGACGGTGAACGGGCGCGCGGTCGACGGTCCGTCGCGCTACTCGATCCAGGTCGGTCCCGGGGTGCACGTCGAGCCGGGCGACGAGCCGGGGGGGTCGCCCCACGCGACGCGCTTCCCGTGGCAGTTCCTCAACCATGCCTGTGCGCCGACCGCGATGCTCCTCGGGCGCCGGCTGCTCGCGCGCGTGGCGTTGGTCGCGGGCGACGAGGTGACCTTCGACTACGACAGCACCGAGTGGGACATGGCGGCGCCGTTCGCCTGCGGCTGCGGTCAGCCCTGCTGCCGCCGCCGCATCGCCGGCTACCGCCACCTCTCCCGCGAAGCGCGCGACGCGCTGGCGCCGCTGGTCGCGCCGCATCTGCTGGCGTCGGCGCGCGGCGAGCGCCGTTGACGTCCGTTGCGTCGACGGCTCGCGGCGGCGACGCTGCCCGCGCCGACGCCATGCTGCTCCACGACCTGTTCCGCGCGAGCGTCGCCCGTCACCCCGACGGGCTGGCGGTCGACGTCCCGCCAGGCGCCGGCAGGGACGAACGTCGCGGGGTCACCTATCGGGAGCTGGCGGCGATGGCCGATCGGGTCGCGGCCGCGTTGGCGGGTGCGGTGACGGCGGAAGCGCGGGTCGTCGTGCTGCTGCCGCGCAGCGACCCGTGGCTGTTCGCCGCGCAGCTCGGCGTGCTGCAGGCGGGCGCGGCGCACGTCTGCCTCGACCCGGCGTTCCCGGACGACTACGTCGCGCAGGTCATCGCCGACGCCGGCGCGGCGGCGATCGTCACCGACGCGAGCGGTCAGGCGCGCTGCGCCGGCGCCGCGGCGGTGCCGTTGATCGTGCCGTCGGCCGGAGCCGCCGCCGTCGCGCCGGCCACGCCGGTGACGCCGCTGCCGGACTCGCTCGCCTACGTCATCTACACGTCGGGCACGACCGGTCGCCCCAAGGGAGTGTTGCTCGAACATCGTGGCGCGGTCAACCTGATCCGCGAAGGCGTGCGTCGCTTCGGGCTCGGGCCCGGCGATCGCATCGCGCAGGGCAGCTCGGCGGCCTACGACTCGTCGATCGAGGAGACGTGGCTGGCGCTCGCCAGCGGCGCCACGGTGGTGGTGCTCGACGATGAGACCGTTCGCCTCGGTCCCGACCTCGCGCCGTGGCTGCGCCGCGAACGCGTCACCGTGCTGTGCCCGCCGCCGACGCTGCTGCGGGCGATGGACCTGCGCGCGCCCGCCGTGGCGCTGCCGGCGCTGCGTCTCTGCTACGTCGGCGGCGAACCGCTGAGCGAAGACCTGGCGGCGACGTGGGGCGGCGCCCTGTGGCTGGAGAACGGCTACGGCCCGACCGAGTGCACGGTGACGGTGGTGCGCGGGCGCGTCCGGCCCGGCGAGCCGGTGACCATCGGCGAACCGGTGCCGCCGCACCGCGCGCTGCTGCTCGACGAACGGCTGCAGCCGGTCGCCGACGGTGAGGCCGGTGAACTGTGCATCGCCGGGCCCGGACTCGCGCGCGGCTATCTCGGCCATGACGAGCTGACGCGCGAACGCTTCCCGACGTTGCCCGAAGTCGGCCGTGTCTACCGCACCGGCGACCTGGTGGTGCGCGATCCCGACGGACGGTTGCGCTGCCTCGGTCGCATCGACGCGCAGGTCAAGGTGCGCGGCCATCGCATCGAGCTGGAGTCGGTCGAGGCGCAGCTCGCCGCCGGTGAAGGCGTGCGCGAGGTGGTCTGTGCGGTCCAGGGGGAGGAGCCGGACCGCGAGCTGGTCGCGTTCGTCGTGCCGCGCGACCCGGCGTCGCCGCCGGACTTCGCGGCGCTGGCGCGCGTCGTCGCCGAGCGATCGCCCGGCTACGCGGTGCCGACGCGCTTCGCGTTGCTCGCGCACGTCCCGCGCACGGTCGGCGGCAAGGTCGATCGCCGTTCGCTGCCGCAGCTGGTGACGCCGCGTCGCCGCGACCAGTCCGCACGGGAGGCTGTGGCGCTCGACGAACGCGTTCGCACGGCCATGGCCGGCGTGCTCGGACGCGACGCGCAGCAGCTCGCCCCCGACGACGACTTCTTCGCCGTCGGCGGCAACTCGCTGCGCGCGGCGCTGCTGGTCTCCGAGCTGCGCCGTTGGCCCGACCTGGCGTCGGTCGCGGTGCGCGACGTCTACGCGACGCCGAGCGCCGCGGGGCTCGCGGCGACGCTGGCGGCGCGCGCGCCGATCGCCGCGGCCGAGGCGACGGCGGCGGCCCTCGTCCCCGCGGCGCGCGTGATCGCCTTCACGTCGGCGCAGCTGCTGGTGCTGGCGGCGATGCTCGTCGTCGTCGCTGCAGTCGCCTGCGCGCTGACCTTCGGCGTGCTGCCGTCGCTGCTCGCGGCCTGGTCGCTGCCGACGGTGCTGCTGCTCGGCCCGTGGCTCTTGTCCGCCGTCCGCGCGGTGCTCGGGCTCGGCGCCTGGTGGCTGCTGGTCGCTGCCAAGGAGCTGCTGATCGGCAGCTACCGGCCGACCAGTGTATCGGCGTGGAGCGGTCTGCGGCTGCGCCACTGGATCGTCGGCAACCTGGCGCGCGCCGTGCCGTGGGCGCTGGTCGAGGGCACGGAGCTGCACGCGGTGCTGCTGCGCGGGCTCGGCGCGCGCGTCGGTCGTCGCGTGCACCTGCACCGCGGCGTCGATCTCACCGGCGGTGGCTGGGACCTGCTGGAGATCGGCGACGACGCGACGCTCGGGCGCGAAGTCGACCTCGGGCTCTGCGAACTGCACGACGGGCGGCTGGTGATCGGCGCGGTGCGCATCGGCGAGGGCGCGGTGCTCGAGGCGCGCAGCGGCACGGCCGGCGACGTCGTCGTCGGCGACGGCGCGGTGCTCGGGCCGTTGGCGTTCGCCGCAGCGGGCGCGCGGCTCGGCGACGGCGAGCTGTGGTGCGGCGTGCCGGCGGCGCGGGTCGGGGCGGCGCCGCCGCTCGAGTCATCGCGCGAAGGCTCGTCGTGGCGTTGCTCGCTCGCAGTGCTCGCCAGTCGGCTGCTGCTGGCGCCGCTCGCGCAGTTGCCGTTGGCGTTGCTGATCGTGTGGTGGCTCGGCGCGTCGGACGCCGACGGCGAGCTGCGGCGATGGCTGGCCGGCGAGGCCGTGTTGCCGGTGCGCTGGTGGTCGGCGGCGATCGCGCTGCCGGTGCTCTGGCTGCCGCTGTCGCTGCTGGGTGCGGCGCTGTGGCTGCGCCTGTCGCCGGCCGTCGCCGCGGGCGAGCTGCCGCGCTGGTCGATGCGTTGGCACTGGCTCGAATCGCGCACCGCGCTGCTCGAACGCGCCGGGCTGTGGCTGTCGGGCACGCTGTTCTGGCCGTGGTGGCTGCGGCTCGCCGGCATGCGCGTCGGCCGCGACGTCGAGGTCAGCACGATCCTCGACGTGCTGCCGGAGCGCACCGCGATCGGCGCCGGGTCGTTCCTCGCCGACGGAGTCTATCTCGGCGTGCCGCGGATCCGCGCCGGCCATGTCACCGTCGCCGACACCTCGTTGGGCGAACGCACGTTCGTCGGCAACCACGTCGTCGTGCCGGGCGGCGAGCGGCTGCCGGACGACCTGCTGCTCGGCGTCTGCACGGTCGGCGACGCGGCGACGATGCGCGCCGGCACCGCGTGGTTCGGTCAACCGGCGCTGCAGCTGCCGCAGCGCGAGGTGATCGAGGTCGATCGCCGCCTGACCCACGAGCCGGGGCCGCTGCGCTACGCCAACCGGCTGTTCTGGGAGTCGCTGCGCCTGTCGCTGCCGGCGCTGCCGACCGCGCTCGCGCTGTGGTGGTGCGAGGTCACGGCCACCGGTGGGTTCGTCACCGGCTGCGTCGCGTCGTTCGTCGTGGCGGCCGTGTTGACGTTCGTCGTGCTGGCGACCAAGTGGCTGCTGCTCGGTCGCGTGCGGCCCGGACAGCACGGGCTGTGGTCGTGCTGGGCGAGCCGTTGGGACTTCCACTACGTGCTGTGGCAGCGCTACGGCCGCGCGCTGCTGATGCCGCTCGAGGGCACCCTGCTGATCGGCTGGTTCCTGCGCGCGATCGGCGTGCGGCTCGGCCGTCGCTGCGTGCTCGGCCGCGGCTTCGCGCAGGTCGTCGACCCCGACATGCTGACGATCGGCGACGGCGCGACGGTGCACGCGCTGTTCCAGGCGCACAGCTTCGAGGACCGCGTGCTGAAGATCGCCCCGGTGCGCCTCGGCGCGGCTTGCACGGTCGGCCGCGCCGCGGTGGTGCTCTACGGCGCCGACATCGGCGAAGGCGCGCGCGTCACGCCGCACAGCGTGGTGATGAAGCACGAACTGCTGTTGCCGGGGCGCGACTACGCCGGCGCGCCGTCGGTCGAGATCGCGCGAGCGGCGCCGCCGGAGCCGGCGGCCAGCGACGACGCCGCGCCGGCCGGCGAACGCCTCTTCGCGCTCGACGCCGCGCCGGCCGGCGAACGCCTCTTCGCGCTCGACGCCGCGCGCGGCGTCGCCGTGCTCGGCATGGTCTGGCTGCACTTCGTGCCCGAACCGGCCGACGCGGGTGCTTCGTTCGGCGCGGCGGCGGTCGACGTCAGCCTGCACTTGCTCGAAGGCGTGCCAGCCGCGCTGTTCATGCTGCTGGCCGGCGCCTCATGGGCGCTGAGCGGTCGGCGGGACGTCGGCTACGTGGCGCGGCGCGCGCTCACGCTGGCGGCGATCGGCGTGCCGTTCTGGTGCTTCGTCTGGCCCTACGACGTGCTGACACCGATGGCGATCATGCTGCCGATGGTCGTCGCGCTGCTGCTGCGCGGCCGCGGCGCGCTGATCGCCGGCGTCGCGGCGATGCTGCTGGCGGCGCCGTTGGTCGTGCACTTCGGCGGTGACGTGATCGCTGCCGACCAGCTCGACGACGGCACCCACCGCGCCCATGGGGGCCTGTCGTGGGCGACGCTGCGCTACTTCACGATCGACGGCGCCTACCCGCTGCTGCCGTGGCTCCTGCTGCCGCTGCTCGGCGCGCTGCTCGCCGACGTGGTGCGCGATGCGCGGCGGCTCGCGCGCTGGTGTTGTCTGGCGTTGCCGTTGCCGGCGGTGGCCTGGTGGTGTGATGCGGTCGCCGAGCACGCCGGCGAAGGTCTCTCCGCCCAGCTGGCGGTGACGTGGCAGCCGACGTCGTTGCCGTTCCTGTTGCGCTGCGGTGGCGCGGCCGTCGCGGTTGCTGCCGGCTTCGGCTGGTGGGCCGCGACGCGTGCCTTGCCGCGCTGGGTGTCGCCGATCGCCGCAGTCGGCCGCGCGTCGCTGACCCACTACCTGCTGCACATCGCCGGCGTCTACGCGTCGCTGCGCCTGTGGTGGCCCGACGAGGACTGGCCGCTCGCGGTCGGCATCGCGGTGGCCGTCGGCTACGTCGTGTTCGCGCTGGTGGCGTCGCGGCTGTGGTTCCGGTCGTTCCGCCGCGGCCCGCTCGAAGCCCTGCTGCGGCTGGCGTCTCGAGGCGTGGGCTGAACTCCGCTCGCGGGGCCGCCTTGCTCCGGGTACGAACGCGCCATGGGCACGACCGTCGAGCAGTTCCGCGCCATGGCCCTGGCAGTGCCGGGCGCCGTCGAGGGCGCGCATCACGGTCATGCCGACTTCCGCTGCGAAGGGCGCGTGTTCGCCTCGCTGCACCCCGACGGCGAGCAGGCGATGGTCAAGGTGCCGCCGGGTGTCCAGCAACGGCTCGTGCGCCAGCTCGACGGCGCCTGTTCGCCGGCGAGCGGAGCCTGGGGACTGGCCGGCTGCACGATGGTGCGGCTGCCTGCAGTCGATCGCGATGTCCTGCACGACGCGCTCGGCGAGGCGTGGCAGTTCGCGGCGGCGGGCGCCGCCCAGCGTCGCCGCAAGAAGTGACGGCCCGCGCCGAGCGCACCCGCTCATGCACGCCACTGACTGCTTGGGTGTGCGGATCTCCTCGGATTCCGCCGATTGCCGAGCAGAAGTGCAGGTCGGCGAGCCACTGCTCCTGCCGCGCCCCGGTCGGGCCGGCAGGAGCTGCCGATGTTCGCCCCGCCGTTCTGCCCGAATCCCCGCTGCAGACACCATCACGACCGCGCCGGCTGGCGCTACCAACGACATGGTCGCTACCGGCCGCACTGCCGCAGGTTCTCGATCCAGCGCTTCCAGTGCATGAGCTGTCGGCGGACCTTCTCGAGGCAGACGTTCCGTGCCGATCGCGGCGACCGGCGCCCCGAGACCAACGTGCGCATCTTCGAGATGCTGGCCAGCGGCGTGGGCCTGCGGCAGATCGCACGCACGCTGGGGCTCAACCCGCAGTCCGTGCAGAACAAGCTCGGCAAGTACGGCCTGACGCTCGGCAAGCTGCACGACAATCTCTGCCAGCGGCTGCCGGCCGGCCGGACCTTCGTCCTGGACGAGGAGGAGACCTTCGAGCAGAAGTCGATCCGGCCGCTGACGGTCCCGATCGTCTTGGAGGCCCAGACCTGGTTCATCGTCGCGACCGAGGTCGGGTCGATTCGTCGACTGGCGCCCGAGGGGACCGCACGGCGGCGCCGCCAGGACCGCGACGAGCGGCTGCACGGGCGGCGCCCCGACGAGAGCCGCCGGGTCGTGCAGCAGGTCCTGCAGCGCCTGCGCGACAGGCTGCCGGAAGGACTGCTGACGCTGCGCAGCGACCAGAAGGGCAGCTACGCAACGCTGGTGCTCGAGGTGTTCGGTGAGCGGGCGCAGCACGACACGACCTCGAGCCGCGCCCCTCGAACCAGCTCCAACCAGCTGTTCGCGATCAACGTGACGATCGCGATGAGCCGCGACAACAACGGTCGCCTGCGACGCGAGAGCTGGCTGGTGACGAAGCTCGCGGCGAAGCTGCGGCGCCAGCTGTCGATCTTCGTCGCCTATCGCAACTACATCCGGCAGCGCTTCAACTACGACCCCGTCTCCGATTCACCTGCCAGGCTCCTCGGTCTGCTGCCGCGCGCCCTGTCGTGGCGCGAGGTGTTGCGCTGGCGACAGGACTGGGGCCAGCGGAGCGTGCACCCGATGTCACGCAGCGGCCTACGCCTGGTCGGCGCGGCTGCTCCGTGCGCAGCGTGAATGCAAGTGCCTGTCACCGCAGGACCAGAGTGACGTTTCCGCACACCCGAGCAGTCAGTCCCCTACTGAGTGGCTTCCAGGGTCAGCGTCAATCCCGCGATCGGTCGGCCGCCGACAGCGACGCAGCGGGCGGCGAGGAAGCGCCAGCCGAGCGGCAGCAGCACGTTCTGTTGCATGGCGCGTTCGAGCGGATCGGCGGACATGACCGCGTCCTCCTGGTGCGCGACGCAGTCGCTGTGGGCGAGCGAACGCAGCAGCGACTCGCAGAGCCCCCGCGTCGTGCCGCCGCGGGCGACCTCGCCGTTGGCGTTGTGCTTGCCGCCGTTGGCGTCCATGACGATCACTTCGATGCGCGCCGCGGTGGCGAACGTGGTGGTGGCGTGCACGACGCACATGCGTCGCAGCGCCGCGTGCGGCCCGACGGCGGGGCCTGCGCAGGCGGCCAGAGAGACGGCGAGGGCGAGGGGCAGGAGCGGGCGCGGCATCGCGCCATGCTCGGCGCGGCGCGCGGTCGTCGCAAGCTCGAGCTCGGTCAGCCGAGCAGACCGGGCACCACCTTGCCGGCGACGTCCGTCAGGCGGAAGTCGCGGCCCTGGGCGCGCACCGTCAACTTCTCGTGGTCGATGCCGAGCTGGCGCAGGATCGTGGCGTGCAGGTCGTGCACGTGCACGACGTCGTCCTGCGCCGCCCAGCCCCATTCGTCGGTCGCGCCGTGGGCGTGGCCGCGCTTGAAGCCGCCGCCGGCGACCAGCACCGAGCAGGCCAGCGCGTTGTGGTCGCGGCCGTAGCTGTCGAACGCCAGCGGCCCTTCGCAGTACGGCGTGCGGCCGAACTCGCCGGCGAAGACGACGATCGTGTCGTCGAGCATGCCGCGCTGCTTCAGGTCCTTGATCAGCGCCGCGGTCGGCTTGTCGACCTGCTCGCACTTCTCCGGCAGCCGCCTCGGGATCATGAAGTGGTGGTCCCAGCCGGCGTCGCACAGCTGCACGAAGCGCGTGCCGCGTTCGAGCAGCCGCCGCGCCAGCAGGCAGTTGTTGGCGAAGCTGCTCTCGCCCGGCTCGGCGCCGTACATCTCCAGCACCTCGGCCGGCTCGTCGGACAGATCGGCCAGCTCGGGCACGCTGGTCTGCATGCGCGCGGCGGTCTCGAACGCGGCGATGCGCGCCGCGGCGTCCGGGTCGCCGGTGCGCTGCGCCTCGAGCTCGCCGAGTCGGTGCAGCGCGTCGAGCTGGCGACGGCGCAGCTTGTCGTCGACACCGGGCGGGTTATGGACGAACAGCACCGGCTCCTTGCCGCTGCGGAACGGCACGCCCTGGTGACGGCCGGGCAGGAAGCCGTTGTGCCACAGCCGCGGGTGCAGCGGCGTCGCCGGGTCGGGGTTGGACAGCAGCACGACGAACTCCGGCAGGTTGCCCTTCTGGTCGCCGAGCGCGTACGACGTCCACGCGCCCCACGACGGCCGGCCGAGCAGCTGTGTGCCGGTGAACAGGATCGTCATCGCGGCCTCGTGCAGCACGTGGTCGGTCTGCAACGAACGGATCAGCAGCAGCTCGTCGGCGACAGAGCCGAGCTCGGGCAGCAGCTCCGACATGCGCAGACCGCTCTTGCCGTAGTCGACGAAGCGGAACTTCGAGCCGACCACCGGCAGGCCGCCCTGGCGCTCGGTCAGGCCGGTGACCCGTTCGCCGCCGCGAACGGACGGCGGCAGCTGTTCGCCGCGACGCTTGTCGAGCAGCGGCTTCTCGTCGAACAGGTCGAGCTGCGCGAGGCCGCCCGACAAGAACACGACGACGACGCGCTTCGCCTTGGCCGTCGGCAGCTGCCACGTCGGGGTCGGGTCCTGTGGCGACATCGACAGAGCGCGCTGCGACAGCATCGACAGCGCCAGCGAACCGAGGCCGAAGGCGCTGCCGCCGAGGAACGCGCGGCGGCAGAGGTGGTCGTGCAGTTCCATGATCAGCCCCGCCGTGCGGCGGCCTCCAGATTGAGCAGGGTCGCGCCGAGCTGCGCCCAAGCGGCGCGTTCGGCTTCGGGCAGCGCCTCGACGCCGTGCGGCTTCTTGGTCGCCGATGGCTTCTCGTCGATCTTCTCGTCGGTCTTCTTCTCTGCCACCTTCTCGTCCGGCTTCGCGCCGGCGGCCTTGTCGGCGTCCTTCCTGTCGGCGTCCCTCTTGCCGCCCTTCTTCGGCGGCGCGATGCCGAGCGCGAGCTTCGCCGCCTTCGCGTCCGCTTCGTAGTGCTTGCGCAGCTCGCCGAGCAGCGCGTCGAGCACCTGCAGCTCGGCGTCGGCGGGCTGCCGCGAGGTCAGCAGGCGGAAGCCGAACGCGAGCCGCGCGCGGTCGTCGGCGCCGCCTTCCTTCAGGATGCGCATGCCCAACGCGCGGCCGGCCTCGACGTAGACCGGGTCGTTGAGCGTGACCAGCGCCTGCAGCGGCGTCGTCGTGCGCGGGCGCTCGACGGTGCAGGTCTCGCGCTTGGCGGCGTCGAAGGCCATCAGCGACGGGTAGGGCACGCCGCGCTTCCAGTAGACGTAGAGCCCGCGGCGGTGGGCCTTGTCGCCCTTGTCGTCGGTCCAGTCGCGCGAGCCGAGCGTCGCCTTCCACAGGCCGGCGGGTTGGTGCGGCTTGACCGGCTCGCCGCCGAGCTTCTGCACCAGCAGCCCCGAGACGGCCAACGCCTGGTCACGCACCATCTCGGCCGACAGCCGCTGGTGCGGTCCGCGCGCCAGCAGCACGTTTTCGGGGTCGCGCTGCAGCTGGGCCGCGGTGGCGTGTCCGCTCTGCCGGTAGGTCGCCGACAGCACGATCGAGCGATGCAGCTGCTTCTGGTCCCAACCGGTGCGCACGAACTCGGTGGCCAGCCAGTCGAGCAGGTCGGGATGGCTCGGCTGCGCGCCGCGGATGCCGAAGTCGCCGGCGGTGCTCACCAGGCCGAGGCCGAAGAACAGCTGCCAGGCGCGGTTGACGGCGACGCGCGCGGTGAGCGGGTGCTCGCCGGAGACCAGCCACTTCGCGAGGCCGAGGCGGTTCTTCGGCAGGTCGGCGGGCATCGGCGGCAGCATCGACGGCGTACCGGTGGCGACCTGCTCGCCCTTGTCGCGGTAGCTGCCGCGGAGGAACACGTGCGTCGGCCGCGGCTCGCTCAGCTCCTTCATCACCAGCGCCGACGGCAGCTTCGCCTCGAATTCGTCCTTCTCGCGTTCCAGCCGGCGCAGCTCGGCGGCCAGCACGCGGCCGGCGACGTCGATGCGGGTGCGGTACCAGCGACGCACCGCGCGGTGCCGGCGCTCGATCGCGTCGCGTGCGGGCTTGGTCTCGTCGGCCTGCATGCCGGCCGGCA
Source organism: Planctomycetota bacterium (assembly GCA_020638735.1). GTDB lineage: Bacteria > Planctomycetota > UBA1135 > UBA1135 > UBA2386. Next base: position 94,703 of record JACKHZ010000012.1, read on the forward strand.
GCGGCCACGTGAACACCGTCTGCTGCCCGGCGTCGTGGCGCGGCGCGCGTTCGCTCGCTTCGGCGGTCGGCGGCGGCGTCGCCGCGCGCGCGCGGATCGCCACCGCAGTCTCGTGGTCGAGCACGTCGTCGCCGTCGGCCTCGAGCGAGAACGTGAACGACACGCGCCCGCCGCCGCCGCCGCGCTGCGGCGACGGCTTGCCCGGCGGGGCCATCGCGGCGCCGTCGGCAGCGTCCTCGTCGCTGTCACCCTTGCCGCCGTCGCCTGGTCCGCCGCGCTGCTGCCGCTTCGCGGCGCCCTTGCCGACCAGCTTGACGACCAGGTGGTTGTCGCCGGCCTTCAAGCCGAGCGTCAGCTCGCGCCCCTTGTCGGCCTCGCGCGCCGGACGGCCGAACAAGCCGAACATGTCGAACTGCTGCTCGGCGTCGGGTTGTTCCTGCTTCTTCGCCGGCGCTTCCGGCAGCGGCGGGAAGTCGGCGACCAGCTTGCCGTTGAGCCAGACCTTGGCGGCGGCGCCGCCGTCGAGGTCGACGCGCGCGGTGCGCGGCGTCGCGGTGTGCAGCTTGCGCGTCAGGTAGTGCGCGCTGGCCGGGCCCTGCACGGCGACGGTGGCGCCGCGGCCGTCGCGCCAGCTGCGCTGCTCCTGCCATTCGAGGCGCTGTGGCTTCGGCTTCTTCTTGGCCTCGCCGTCCTCGTCGCCTTCGGCTTCGGCCCGCTCGGCATCCGACTTCGACTTCGCGGGCGTGCGGGGCTTCGTCGCTTCGGCGACGGGCGGCTTCGGCGCGGCATCTCCCGCCGGCTTCGCCGCGGCATCGCCTGCGGCGAGCTCGCCCGCCTTCGCCGCCGGCTTCTCCGGCGCGTCCGGCTTCTTCTCCGCGAGCACCGGCTGCTCGTGCTTCTTGCGCAGCGACGGCGCCTCGAGGTCCTGCTCCGGGCCGAACGCCTCGGCGAACGCCTCGTCGACGCTCTCCGCCGGGAACGGCCCGATCGCGTGCCAGTGCCCTTCGGCGATCGGCACCAGCTGTTGGCGCAGCCGCGGGTCCTCGGTGAACGAGACGCGGAACCGGCCGAGCGCGCTGCGGAACTTGCCGCCGCCGTCGTGCTCGAGTGACAAGCGCAGGATCGACGTGCCGTTCGTCACCAGCGGTTCGTTCGGCACCAGCACTGCTTCGCGCGTCTCGAGCCGCTCGTCGCCGGCGATGCTCCAGCCGCTGCCGGAGAACCGTCCGAAGCCGCCGAAACCGCCCTTGTCGTCGCCCTCGACGGCGATCGCGCTGTCGATCGAGCCCGGCTCGATCGCGGTCAGGTAGTGCTCGTCGCGGTCGCGCTCCTGGTTGACGTCGGCGGCGGCGACGGCGAACTCGACCAGCGGCGCGTCGCTGCTGTCGGCGACGCTGACCAGCCGCAGCGACAGCTTGGACAGGATGAAGCGGCCGTCGTCGGCGCGCCCCGACGCGCCGTGCGGCATCGACGGATCGGGCAGCGCCTCGATGCGCAGCGCCTCGATCTTGCGCGCGCCCGGCGTGAACACCAGGTCGTAGGTCTCGCGCGCCGGCACCGGCCCGCTGGCCAGGATCGAGCCGTCGACCTGCAGGTTGAGGCGCGAGCCGTACTGCGCCATGTACTCGGTCGGCCGCAGCGTCGTCCATTCGACCGGGGCGCCGAGCCTGGCGAGCGTCGCCTGCTCCCACGCCGCCTGCGCCTCGTCGCTGAGCGGGTCGTCGCGTTCGAGCCGCGCCTTCAGCAGCGCGATGCGTCGTTCGAGCGCGGCCAGGCGCGGCGCGTCCTCCGGGCCCGGCGCGGCGATCGCCGGCGGCGGGTTGCGGCCGAAGCCGTTGTCCTTCTCCTTGATCGAGTTGAAGAACGCGTAGAACGAATAGAACTCGCGCTGCGAGATCGGGTCGTACTTGTGGTCGTGGCACTGCGCGCACGCCACCGTCAGGCCGAGGAACGTCGTCGCCGTCGTGTGCACGCGATCGATGACGTAGGCCGAGCGGTACTCGTCGAGCTCTTCGCCGGCCTCGGTGTTGACCGGGTGGTTGCGGTTGAAGCCGGTGGCGATCAGCTGCTCGAGCGTCGGCGCGGGCAGCAGGTCGCCGGCGAGCTGTTCGATCGCGAAGCGGTCGAACGGCATGTTGGTGTTGAGCGCGTGGACCACCCAGTCACGCCACTTCCACGCCTGCCGCGCGACGTCGCGCTGGTAGCCGCTCGAGTCGGCGTAGCGCGCCAGGTCGAGCCACGGCGTCGCCATGCGTTCGCCGTAGCGCTCGTCGGCGAGCAGCCGATCGACGACCTTGTCGAACGCGTCGTCGGCCTTGTCCTGCAAGAAGGCGTCGAGCTCGGCCGGCGTCGGCGGCACGCCGATCAGGTCGAAGGTGACGCGGCGCAGCCATTCGGCGCGTTCGGCCTCCGGGCTCGGCTGCAGGCCTTCGCGTTCGAGGCGCGCCAGCACGAAGCGGTCGATGTCGCTCCTCGCCCAGGTGGTGTCCTGCGTGGTCGGCGCGGTCGGGCGCAGCGGCGGCACGAACGCCCAGTGCTCCTGCCAGCGCGCGCCCTCGGCGATCCACCGGCGCAACACCTCGACCTCGCCGGCCTTCAGCTTCTCGCCCTTGTCGGGCGGCGGCATCACTTCGTCGGGATCGTCGCTGGTGACGCGCAGCAGCGCCTCGCTGTCGTCGGGCTTGCCCGGCACGAACGCGGCGTAGCCGTCGTGCATGGCGAACGCGTCGTCGCGGCGGTCGAGCCGCAGGTCGGCCTTGCGCTGCCCGGCGTCGGGGCCGTGACACTGGTAGCAGTGTTGCGCCAGGATCGGCCGCACGTCGCGCAGGTAGTCGACCGTCGCGGCGGGGGCGGGGGCGTCGGCGACGCCGTCGTGCTGCGCGTTCGCCGCGGCAGTGAGCACGAGGGAGCCGAGCGCCAGGAGCGCACGATTCGGGGCAGGCATGGGCGAGGGATTCTAGCCAGCGTCGGCGGTCGTCTGGCGGCTGAGGCGGTTTGCCCGCGCGCCGTCGATGTCACCGGCGGGTGACGCGGGACGGCAGGGGGCTGAGAGAAGGACGATGCCTCTGCGATCCTGCGGGCAGGTCGGATGTGACCGCTTCTTCAACGGGTCTTGGGCTGCGGTCCGCGGCTGCCGCGATCCGTGCGGTGGGATCGCCGCGTCGTCGTCGGCGGCGGCGGCGGCGCTGGCGCGACCGGCGCCGGTTTCGAGCCGAAGGCGCAGAATCCGTTGCCCCTGTCGGCGAGCCATGGCGTGGAGCCCGATGCCGGCGCAGTGCGTCGGCGACCACTCCAACCCGGACCTTGCCATGACCCGACTACTCACGACCTGTCTCGCTGCCGCGCTCGCCGCCGGCGCGGTCTCCGCCCAGTGTCTCGACGCCAGCATCCCGGGCACCCTGCTCGGCGTCGGCGACGACGCGCTGTTCCACCATCAGCCGCTCGGCTTCGCCTTCCCGATGGCGGGCAGCGCCGGCACGGGCAGCTGGACCCATGTCCGGGTCTGCACCAACGGCTGGCTGGTGCTGACCGACGGCACCAGCTCGACCGACCTCCTCTACGAGTCGAGCTTCGTCTCGTTGTCGCTGAACGCGTTCGGCGCGGTGGTCGGCAACGGCGTGCGCAGCTTCGTGGCGAAGGAGTGATGGTCCGCGGCGGCGAGCAGCAGCCGATGCTGGCGCTGGCGTCGGTGCAGTGACGGGCCGCGCGTGCGCGCCGCGCCGGCCGGGATCGGTCGCGACGGGCACGTCGCTTGCGGCCGACACGCGATGACGACGAAACGAGAACGAGGTCCGCTGCACGACCAGGACGTTCGCGACGAAGGTGTGCAACAGGCCGTCGCCAAGAAGGCCTGTTGGGGGGCGCGGCTGCCGCGGCGCGGCGTCGTGATCCTGGTGGTCTGCGCGGCGGTCATCGTCATCGGCGTGGCCTTCGAGCTGCTCTGACGGGCACGGCGGAGTCCTGCCGTGCAGTTGATGGCGGTCGCGCGCGCGATCGGCGGGTCGGCGCCGTGCGATCGGAGTTCTCGCCGCAATCGACGCGCGGCGGCGCCGCGCGGCCGCCGATCCGACCGCGCGGCTCCTCTCGTCCGGGGCGTCACAGCGCGCGGGAACGCGCCTTGCGACGCGCACGGAGCCCAACCCCCGCATGGAGCATCGAACATGAAGAACACGCATCTGTCACTCCCGCACGCGCGCCTGCTGTGCGCGACGATCGAGAGCGCTGCGCCGGCGCCGATGGCGCAGGAGCGGGAGGTCCCGACGACGACCGGGCGCGCCCCGGACCCAGGCATGGCGCCGCAGGAGGTCCGACTGGCGGACCGTCGGATCGCACTCCTCTTCCTCATCACCTGAGATCCACCGATGGACGAGGCCATCGCCGGCAATGGCCGGTTCCGTGTCGAACGCGACGCGCTCGGCGACGTGCGGGTACCGGAAAGCGCGCTCTACGGCCCGCAGACGGCGCGTGCCGCGAGCTGGTCGTTCACGCGCCACAAGTTCCCGTCGCGCGTCGTGCGCGCGCTCGCGCTGGTCAAGGCATGCGCCGCCCGCGTGCACGGGCGGCGCGGCGACCTGCCGGCGACCGAGGCCGCGGCGATCGAACGCGCGGCGATCGAGGTCGCCGAGGGCGCGCACGACGCGCAGTTCGTCGTCGACCTGTTCCAGACCGGCTCGGGCACGAGCTCGAACATGAACGCCAACGAGGTGATCGCGAACCGCGCGCGGCAGCTGCTGGCGACGAGCGGCGACGACGCGGCGGTGCACCCCAACGACGACGTGAATCAGGGCCAGTCCAGCAACGACGTGGTGCCGTCGGCGACCCAGCTCGCGTTGTGTGTGCTCGGTCACGAACAGCTGCTGCCGGCGTTGGACGCGCTCGTCGAGCGGCTGCACGTCCTCGCCGATACGCACTGGCACGAGCTCCGCGACGGCCGCACGCACCTGATGCGTGCCACGCCGCTGCGGTTCGGCCAACAGTTCCGCGGCCAGGCGGATCAGTGCGCGGCAGCACGCGCCGAGGTGGCCCGCGCGCTCGACTGCTGTGCGGAGCTGCCGCTCGGCGGCACCGCAGTCGGCACCGGCGTCGGCTGCCCGCCGGGGTTCGCCGCGGACGTCTGCCGCGAGCTGGCTGGCCTGCTCGGCGTCGACGTGCGCGAGACGCGACACCACCTGGCGCAGGGATCGCTCGACGCGATCGCGCGCGTCGTCGCCACGCTTCGCGGCGCCGCCACGACGCTCTACAAGCTGGTCGACGACCTGCGCTGGCAGGCGTCGAGCATCTTCGGCGAGCTGGAGCTGCCGGCGATGCAGCCGGGCAGCTCGATCATGCCGGGCAAGATCAACCCGGTCGTCTGCGAGGCCGTGCTGATGGCGTGTGCGCGCGTGTTCGGTCACGACGCGACGGTCGCGTTCGCCAACACGCAGGGCAGGTTCGAGCTCAACACGATGATCCCGCTGGTCGCCGACGCAGCGCTGGATGCGACGGAGCTGCTCGCTGGCGCCGCCGCGGCGCTGCGGCGCCACGTTCTCGACGGCCTGCGCGTCGCGCCGGCCGCGTCGGCGCGCGTGCGTCTCAATCCAGCGCTCGCGACCGGCCTCGCCGCCGTGGTCGGCTACGATCGTGCGGGCGAGATCGCGAAGCAGGCGGAGCTCGAAGGTCGCGCGGTGCGCGACGTCGCCAAGGACCGGCTCGACCTGCCCGACGAGGAGCTCGATCGTCTGCTCGACCCGGCGGCGCTCGCCGGCGAGGGCGGCCGCGAACGCGCCGACGCACGCAGCGGCACCGACTCGCCGGAGGCGATCCTCGCCGACGCGATGCTGTCGCGCGAGCGCAAGGTCGCGCTGCTCCGCGAGCTCGCGTACGACGCTCGCGAGTGCGCGGTGGCGACGGAGGAGGGCATGGGCGGGCCGCCCGACGCGGACCTCGTGGAGATCCTGCGCGCGCTCGCCGCGCTCGGCGCCGGCGAGGCGCACGATGGCGACGCCAAGCAGTGACGTGTGTGCCCGCGCGCCGCGCGACGTCGTCGCGACCCGAGCAGCGCTCGGAGCCTCACCACGAAGCGCCCGGCTCGGAGCCCGGTTTCGGCCATGAAGAGACGGTCGATGTCGCCTTCCGGGGCAGCGCTCCCCTGGCTGGCTCGCGCGCTGCGCTCCGAGGCGTTCCCCGGCGCGCTGCTCGTCGCGGCCGCCGCGACGGCGCTGATGATCGCCAACTCGTCGTGGTCGGCGGCCTGGTCGCACCTGTGGGACGCAGAGCTCGCGGTAGAGGTCGGTCCGTACGCCCTGCAGAAGCCGGTGCAGCACTGGATCAACGACGGTCTGATGGTGCTGTTCTTCTTCTTCGTCGGCCTCGAGCTCAAGCACGAGGTGCTCGACGGCGGCCTGCAGTCCGCGCGCGAGGCGTCACTGCCCATCGCGGCGGCGGTCGGCGGCATGCTCGCGCCGGCGGCGCTCTACGCCCTCGTGTTGGCCGCACACGGCGACGGCGAGGCGGTGGCCGGCTGGGGCATCCCGATGGCGACCGACATCGCGTTCGCGCTGGGGGTCCTGGCGTTGCTCGGCGATCGCGTGCCGCCGAGCCTGAGGGTGTTCCTCGCGACGCTGGCGATCGTCGACGACCTCGGCGCCGTGCTCGTCATCGCGGTGTTCTACACCGACGACGTGCATTGGCAGCTGTTCGGCGCCGGCCTCGCGCTGCTCGGGCTGTCGTACGCCTTGAATCGCCTCGGCGTGCGCCGCACCTGGCCCTACGTCGTGTTCGGCCTGCTGATCTGGGCGACCTTCCTGCAGTCCGGCGTGCACGCCACGATCGCCGGCGTCGCGCTGGCCCTGACGGTGCCGGCGCGGCGCCTGGAGGAGACCGTGTTCGCGGATCGGGCGCGAGCGCTCGTCGACGAGTTCCAGCTGGTCGGCGACGCCAACACGCGATGACCAACCATACCAGCTGCGCGTCGTCGCCGAGCTCGAGCGACACTGTGAGAACGTGCAGGCGCCGCTGCAGCGCATGGTGCACGGCCTGCACCCGTTCGTGGCCCACTTCGTCGTGCCCGTGTTCGCGCTGGCCAACGCCGGCGTCGACCTGCGGCACGGCCTCGGCGAGGTGCTCTCCCACCCCGCCGCGCGCGGCGTGCTGGTCGGACTCGTCATCGGCAAGCCGCTCGGCGTGCTGGCGGCCAGCGCGCTCGCCATGAGGCTGTTCGGCGCGACGTTCCCCGACGGCGCGACGTGGCGACACCTGGCTGGCGCGGCGTTCCTCGCGGGCATCGGCTTCACCATGTCGCTGTTCATCGACGGGCTCGCATTCGCCAGCGCGACGCAGCCGTTCCGGGCGGCCAAGGCGGCGGTGCTCGCGGCGTCGGGCGTGTCGGCCGCGATCGGCTTCGCGCTGCTGTTCGGCGCCGCGCGCGGCGCAGCACGTGATCCGCCGGGCTAGTGCGGTGACTGCGAAGTCGGCAGCAGAGGTCGCCGGTCGCGATGGGAACTCGGTGGGGCAGAGGTCAGACGGCTTCGCCGTCGAACCGATCCACGTCATCCGGGCCGGGCCGGGGCAATCGGGCGCCCAAGAACCCGCCTTGCCGGGGTGGGCCGCTCCTCTCCCGCAGCCCGGCCCGTACCGGACCGACGGCGAACGCACGAGGCTCCGGTGCGGCAATCAGTGTTGTCGCGGCCATATCGGCTGCGGGTGCCGTGTGCGCATGACGCGGCACCGTGCGCGCCGGGGCGGCGCGTGCTCACGCGCGCGGTGGCGAGCTTGACGCGATTGCGCGCGGGGCTGCACGGCGTCGTCGGTGCCATCGGGATCTCCGGTGAGCGACGCCCTTGTTCGCGCCCGCTGTGCACCGGGGGTGCTCGGGGCGCAGTACCCTTGATGCACAGCTCCCGTGTTCTTTCTTCCGGGCTGCCGCTAACGGGAAGGACCCTCATGGAAACAGCTCGGTCGCCCGTCCTGCACATCGCCTGTGTGCTGCTCGCCGCTTCGGCTTCGCCCGCGCAATCGCTCGTGCGAGCCATTGCCCCACCCACGGGCGTGACCAGCAGCGCCCCGCACGACATCGTCGACCTCGGTGGGATCGCCGTGTTCGTCGCGACGACCGGGCATGGTGCTGAGCTGTGGCGCTCCGACGGCACGGCGGCCGGTACGTGGATGCTGAAGGACATCAACCCCGGCGCCGCGAGTTCGTCACCGGCCCTGCTGACGGTCGCGGGCAACCACGTCTTCTTCACCGCAACCGTCGCGGGGCTCGGCACCGAACTCTGGCGCACGGACGGGACGTCGGCGGGGACGATCCTGCTGCGCGACCTCGCGGTCGGCAGTGGCAATGGCGCGCCGACGCAGCTCGCCGCGCTCGGCAACGACGTCTACTTCGCCGCGAACGACGCCGCTGGCTGGGAACTGTGGCGTTCGGACGGAACACCGAGCGGCACTGCGCGATGGATCGACCTCAACCCGGGCGCCGCGAACTCGTCGCCCGCGTCGTTCGGCGTGGCGCTGGGTCGCCTGTTCTTCACCGCGACGACGCCCGGCTACGGCAGCGAGCTGTGGAGCACCGACGGTACGGTCGCCGGCACCGCGATGGTCGCCGACCTCGACCCCGGCAGCGGCTCCACGTCCATCGGGACCGTGGTGGGCACCACCAGCGGCCTCTATTTCCTCGCCAACGCAGGGCAGGGAACGGGCACCGAGCTGCACTTCAGCGACGGCACCGCCGCGGGTACGCACCTGATCCTCGACATCGTGCCGGGCACGGGCAGTCCGACCATCGCCCAGATGAGCGCGTTCGGCGGCATGCTCGCCTTCTCGTGCAACGACGCGCAGGGTGCTGGGAGCGAGCCATGGATCAGCGACGGCACCGCCGCGGGCACGTTCCTGCTCTCCGACTTGTCGCCCGGCGTGGGCGGCTCGTTCCCCACCGGGTTCACGTCGCCCACGCCCGGGCGGCTCGTGTTCGCCGCCAGCAGCCCTGCGACCGGCTACGAGCTGTTCACGACGGACGGCACGACCGCCGGCACCGGCCTGGTCGCGGATCTGTTTCCGGGGGCGAGCAGCAGCAGCCCGGCATCGATCACCGCCGGCCTCGGCGGCGTCGTGTTCGCCGCGTTCACCGCGTCCGCGGGCAATGAGCTGTGGTTCACCGACGGGACGGCGGCTGGCACCCACCTCGTCGCCGATCTCGCCCCCGGCGTTCCTGGTACGTCGCCGGTCTTCCTCGCAGCCGTCGGACCGCGTGTGTTCTTCCGCGGCAACTCCGCGAGCTACGGGACCGAGCTCTTCGTCAGCGACGGCACCCTGGCTGGCTCCCGGCTCGCCGCCGACTTGGGCCTGCCGACCGGAGGTTCCAACCCGACGGAGTTCGCAGCGTCTGCCAACGGCGTCGTCTTCAGCGCCAACGACGGCAACGGCGCGGAGCTGTGGCGCAGCGACGGCACCGCCGCCGGCACCTTCGTGCTCGACTATGGCGCGGGCGCGACCGCGCCGCAGGAGCTCACGCCGTGGAACGGGGACGTGTGGGCGTTCGGCAACGCGCCCGGCGTCGGCTACGAGCTGCTGCGCACCGACGGCACCCTGGCGGGCTCGACCTTCTTCGACGTCGCGCCCGGCGCCGCAGGCTCGCAGCCGTCGCAGCTGACGGTGGCCAACGGCACGCTGTGGTTCGCCGCCCACACCAGCGCCGCCGGCACCGAGCCCTACGTCACCGACGGCACCCTGGCCGGGACGTTCGCTCTCGGTGACCTCAACCCGGCAGGCACCAGCTCGTATCCCGCGGGCTTCACGGCGTGCGGGCCGTCGCGTGTCGTGTTCACCGCCACCACGTCCGCCACCGGTCAGGAGCTCTTCGTCTCCGATGGTAGCCCGGCCGGCACGCAGGTGCTGCTCGACATCAAGCCCGGCGCCGCGGGATCGGCGCCTTCGGACTTCGTGGCCGTCGGCAACGTCGTCTATTTCTCCGCCACCGACGTGGCGCACCAACGCGAACTGTGGGTCACCGACGGCACGCCGGCGGGGACCCAGCTGGCCGTCGACCTCATCGCCGGCGGCGCCGGCAGCCAGCCGACGAAGACCGTGGCCTTGCAGAACAGCCTGCTGGTGTTCGTCGCCTACACCCCGGCCACCGGCTCCGAGATGTTCCGCTCCGACGGCACGCTCGCCGGCACGGTGCTGGCTGGCGAGATCGTGCCGGGCGCAGGTAGCCCACCGATCTACGACGTCGTCGCCGTCGGCGATCGCGTGTTCTTCTTCGCCGGCGACGGCGCGACCGGTGTCGAGCTGTGGGTCACCGATGGCTACACGGTCGCGCAGGTGCGTGACATCTACCCCGGCGCGGGGAACGGGGTGGTCACCGGTACGCTGTGCGCGCGGCCCGGCGCCGACGGGGTCATCTTCGCCGCCAGCGACGGCAACGACGGACTGCAGATCTGGATCAGCGACGGCACGGCGCTCGGCACGCGACAGGTCGGCAAGATCGGTCCATGGCCCGGTTCTGGCGCGGTCAGCCTCGGCGGGTTCGCGGAGATCGGCACCGACACGTGGTTCGCGTGCGACGACGGCATCACGGGTCGCGAGCCATGGATCATCTCCGTCAGCGGCGTGACGGCATCGACGACGACCTACGGCAACGGCTGCCCTGGCACCGGCGGCCTCGTGCCGTTCGCCCAAGCCAACAGCCTGCCGCGCCTCAACACGTCGACGTTCGCGATCGACCTCGGCAACGCGCCGCCGTTCACCTTCGCGTTCTGCAACATCAGCTCGACGCCGAGCAGCGTGCCGATCAGCGGGTGCACGCTGTTGATGGGTTTCCCGATCATCAGCCTGCCCGTCTTGTCGACGAGCGCGACGGGCTCGGCGACGACACCTGTGCCGATCCCGGCTTCGGTGATGTATGCGGGGATCTCGTTCTACGGGCAGTACTTCGTGCTCGACGCCAACGGGCCGTTCTTCGCCCTCGGCACGCTGACCAACGGGGTGCAGTTCACGATCGGCAACTGATCCCGCGAAGCCGGCGTGGTCGGTGCGGACTCGTTTGGTGCCGGGTGGGCGACGTCGGGTCTAATCCGTCCGATGCACCGCCTCCGAATCCTGGCAACCCTCGCCGCCTCGTTGTTGCTCGCCTGCGTCGCGAACGCGCAGGCGCAGGACACGACCGATCGCGACCTCGCCGAGCGGCAGGGCGAGTACACCGGCGTGCTGAAGCTGGCCGCTGGCGAGGCGCCGTTCGGCGCGCAGCTGATCGCGCTGACCGAACGCGACGGCGGCAAGCCGCACCTGCACATGGTGCTGCACGAAGGCGGCCTGCCGGGCGCGGGATGGAAGCGCGGGGAGCCGCGCCACGAGGGCGACGCTGACTTCGCGTCTGGCCCTGGTGCGACCTTCGAGGTCGCCGGTATGAAGGCCGTGCTCGCCGACGGCGCGCTGCGCTTCGTCGACGCGGCCGGCGCAGAGCTCGGCAGCCTGCCGCGCGTCGTGCGCCAGAGCCCGACGCTCGGCGCCGCGCCGCCGGCCGGCGCGGTCGTGCTGTTCGACGGTAGCTCCGCCGACGCGTTCGAGGGCGGCACGCGGCTCGATGAGGAAGGCCACGACGGCGGCCTGCTCGGCGTCGGCTGCGACTCGAAGCAGGCATTCCAGGACCACCGCATCCACCTCGAGTTCCGCACGCCGTTCCAGCCGGCGGCGCGTGGCCAGGGTCGCGGCAACAGCGGCGTCTACGTGCAGGGCCGCTACGAGTGCCAGGTGCTCGACTCGTTCGGACTCGAAGGCCGGGAGAACGAATGCGGCGGCGTCTACTCGATCGCCGCGCCGATCGTCAACGCGTGCCTGCCGCCCGGTCAGTGGCAGACCTACGACATCGACTTCACCGCGGCGCGCTTCGACGGCGAGACCAAGGTCCGTGACGCGCGCATGACCGTGCACCTCAACGGCATCCTGGTGCACGACGACCTGCAGCTGACGCACGCGACCACCGCGAGCCCGCGTCAGGAAGGCGCCGCTGCTGGCGGCCTCTACCTGCAGGACCACGGCAACCCGGTGCGTTATCGCAACGTCTGGGTCGTCGAACGCGACCCCGCGAAGCGCCGCAAGGTGGTGTTCCTCGCCGGCGGCCCCAGCCACGGCTACGGCGCGCACGAGCACGAGGCCGGGTGCCGGTTGCTGGCGAAGGCGCTCGACGAGAGCGGGCTGCCGATCGACACCGAGGTGCACGTGCTGTGGCCCGAGCACGAAGAGACGCTCGACACCGCCGACGTGATCGTCAGCTTCGCCGACGGCGGCGGCGGCCACCCGCTGCTGCGCCACATGGACGTGATGCGGCGGCAGATGGCGCGCGGCGCGTCGCTGGTCTGCATCCACTACGCGGTCGAGGTGCCGACCGGCGAACCCGGTGCGCGCTTCGTCGACTGGCTCGGCGGCTACTTCGAGACCCACTGGTCGGTCAACCCGATGTGGACCGCGTCGTTCGCGGCGCTTCCCGATCACCCGGTCGCGCGCGGCGTGAAGCCGTTCGCGATCCACGACGAGTGGTACTTCCACATGCGCTTCCGCCCCGACCTGGAGTCGGTCACGCCGATCCTGTCGGCGATCGCGCCCGCGTCGACGATGAGCCGCGAGGACGGGCCGCACAGCGGCAACCCGTCGGTGCGCGCGGCGGTCGCGGCCGGCGAGCCGCAGCACGTCGCGTGGGTGCGTCAGCGCCCCGACGGCGGCCGCGCGTTCGGCTTCACCGGCGCGCACGTGCACTGGAACTGGGGCCACGACGACTTCCGCAAGGTCGTGCTCAACGCGATCACGTGGTGCGCGCACCTCGACGTGCCCGAGGGCGGCGTGCCGTCGACGACGCCGGACCTGGCGGCGCTGCAGGCCAACCAGAGCGGCGAGCCCGGCAAGAACTTCGACGCCGCGCAGCTGCAGCAGCTGCTCGATTCGTTCCGTCGCTAGCCGGCGCGCGCTCAGGCGCCCATGCCGGCGCGCACGAACCGGAGCCCGTCGCGGCAGACGTCCTCTGGCTGGTCGAAGTAGTCGCGCCAGACGTGGATGCCGGCGGCGAAGTCGGGCACCAGCCGCGAGAACGCCTCGATCACGCACCAGCCGTCGTAGCCGTGCTCGCGCAGCGCCGCGAACGCGCCCTGCCAGTCGACCTGGCCGGTGCCTGGTACGCCGCGGTCGTTCTCGCTGAAGTGCACATGGCCGAGCACCGGCGCGACCTTCGCGATCGCCGCGGCCTGGCTCTTCTCCTCGATGTGCATGTGGTGCGTGTCGTAGTGCGCGCGCAGCATCGGGTGGTCGACCAGGTCGCACAGCGCCCGCAGCTGCCGCGCGGTGTTGACCAGGTAGCACTCGAAGCGGTTGAGCCCCTCGGGGGCCAGCAGCACCTGCTTCGGCTGCGCATACTCGGCGGCGGCGCGCAGCACCTCGGCGCTCCACTGCAGCTCCTGCTGCTCGGGGCCGCGGCCGCGGAACACCTTGAACGCGGAGTGCAGCGGCCCGCACAGCACGTCGGCGCCGAGCGCTTCGGCGCAGTCGACCAGCTGCTTCAGCCGCGTCGTGGCGGCGGCGCGCACCGCCGCGTCCGGCGAGATCGCGTCGTGCTCGGGCGCCATGCCGGCAGAGCACGTGCGCTGCAGGCCGAGGCGGTCGCAGATCCGGCCGAGCCTCGCGTAGTGATCCGGATCGCCTTCGAAGATCGGCACCTCGACGCCGTCGAAGCCGCACTCCTTGACGAACGCGAGCGTCGCCTCGTGCTGTTCGGTGACGTGGGTGGTCCAGAGCAGCAGGTTCATGCCGAAGCGCATGCGCGAGACCATAGGCAGCCGGGCGACGCGGATCCCGCGCGAACCTCGCGGCCGGCAGCGCTGCCTACCGCGGCACCGCGTGCAGCGTGTACCACGCGTCCTGGTTGAGGAAGCTCGCGCCGTCGGCGCCGGGCACGTCGATCGACAGGCGGTAGACGAACCCCGGCACCAGCGGCAGCTGCAGTCGCGCCGTGCGACCCTGCTCGCTCAGCTGCACGTCCTGCACCGCGACGTCGGTCTGATCGAGCTCGGGCGAGTCGTAGTCCAGATCCTGCGGGCGCGAGGTCGTGTGCTGGGCCTGGTCCAGACTGCGCCCGTTCGTCCTTGCCGCGCCAGGCGCGCGGCGAAGAGAGGTCGTCGGATCAAGGCAGCACGAGGTCGTGCAGCATCTCGGCACCGGGGGTGAGCTCGATCGTGCCGCAGTCCTCCGCGCGCCCGCCGTCGCTGACGACCACGCGATAGTGCCCCGGCGGCATGCGGTCGAACGACCGCTCGACCCCGATGCCCTGGCCGGTGCGCCGGATGCCGGGGCCGACCAGTTCGACCGTCAGGTAGTCGACGCAGCGGTCGCCGAGCAGGCGCAGCCGCAGGCGCGTCGGGTTCACCGCGCGAAGTGCGCCGAGGTCGAGGTCCTCGTCGGGAGCCAGCAAGACCTCGAGCGGCGCGAACACCAGTCGGGCATGTCGCGCCGTCAGCACGTATCGCCCCGGCGGCAACGGGCCGACCGCGAACGCCCCATCCGCGCCACAGCGATCGTCTTCGAGGCCGATCAGGTTGTGATCCTGCTCGACGTCGAGCAGGGCGTCGGCAACCGGCACGCCGTCGAGGTCGAGGCAGTGACCGCGCAGCCATGCACTCGGAGCAGTCGTCGCCGGAACGACGAACGTCTGTTCGTCTGCGCTGGGCATCACGTCGACGATGCGCAGGCGCTCGGGCACCGAACCGAATCGTTCCCTGACGATCAGCAGGTTGCCGTCGGGCGCGCTGTCGGCGAACAAGAACCGGCCCTCGTCGTCGGTGAAGGTGGCGTTCGAACCACAGCGCAGCCACCAACCGACCAGCGGCTGGCCTTGTTCTGCGACCAGTCGACCGCGGATGCTGTCACCCTGCTGCAGCACGACGTCCCAGCTGCGCTGCTCGGCACCCTCGAAGGCGAAGCGCTGCTGCAGGTCGGGGAAGCCGGTCGCGCGCACGCGGAAGGCATGGTCCCCCGGCGGAAGGTCGTCGAGCCGGAACCTGCCGTCGCGATCCGTCGTGGTTCTGCTGCGGCGCGGATACTCGCCGGGCGACACCGATACGTCGGCACCGGCTACCGCGGTGCCTGCAGCATTGCGCACCGTGCCGACGATCGTGCCGCCCGGGTGCAGCACCACGGACTCGAGCGAACTCGTTCCGGCCGGCAACTCCAGACGCGCATGATGTGGCGCGTAGCCGCGACGATAGATCCGCAAGGTGTTCGGACCGACCGGCAGCCCTATCGCCACGAAGCTGCCGTCGACCGAGGTCGAGCCGAGCCACGCCGGCGGCGAGGCCCAGCGGCGGCCATCAGGCGCATCTGCCAGCCGCCACGGGCCGTCGATCGCGACCCATGCGTCGGCGATCGGCTGCCCGCCTTCGCCGACGACACGACCGCGCACGTCGACGCTGGTCGCGGGCAGGTGCAGCACGACGTTGGTGGGTGTGCCTTCGCCGAGGTGGTCGGTGAGCATCAGGAACTGCGATGTGCCGAGTCGGGCGTGACGCGCCCCGAGCAGGCCGAGCTTGCGCAAGCCTGCACACGCGAAGCGGCCGCCGGCGTCGCTGCGGGCGACCGGGAACGTCCATGCCGGGGAGGTGCCGGCGCCCGACACGAGGATCTCGGCATCGGCGACCGGGCGCCCCGCCGCGTCGACCACGACGCCGGTTGCGCGGCGCCCGCGTGTCAGCTGCAGGTCGACGTGACGTTCTTCGCCGGCGGGCACGTCGACATCGGCGCTGTTCCAGTCCTGCGTCATCACGCGGAACCGACCAGCCTTGAGGCCGGCGAAGCACACCTCGCCGCGAGCGTCGGTTGCGAAGTACTGCGGCGGCGAGCCGCTGTCGCCGTGAATGCCGTTGCACAGCACCGGCACACCGACGGCGACCGCGCCGTCCGGCGACCAACGAACCCGCACGGTGAGTTGCGCTTCGGCTGCGTGCGCTGACGGACCGACGATCGACGCCGCGGTGCGTTCGAGCACTTCGGTCGGCGGCGCGGTCATCGCTGGTGGCGGCGCGGTTGGCGCCGCCGAGTGCGCCGCGACCACCGCGTGTGCATCGCTCGCCGCGCAGTCCGCGCGCCACCGCGGAACGATGCCGACGACCAACAGCGAGAACAGGCCGACGGCGACGATCAGGTGCTTCGTTTTCATGCCGAGTCCACAGCTCCACCAGCCGACCAGCAACGCCGCACCGCGGTTTCGGTGCGGCAGCTGCAGCGCGGCGCGCAGGCGCGTCAGTGCCCGCTGTTGCCGCGTGCGCACGGTCTCCTCCGGCACCTGCATCGCGGCAGCGGTCGCGCCGACGGACATGCCGTGCAGAAAGCGCAACAACACCGTGTCGCGGTAGGGTGCCGGCAACGCCAGCACTGCCGCCACCGCCCGTTGCTGCATCTCCGCCTCGGCGACCAGGTCCGCCGGCGACGGCGCGGCGTCGCACGCAGGCAGCCGCGCGATGCGATCCTGTTCGCGTCGCCGGCCGCGACGCCACATCGCGGCGAGGTTGCGCGCGACCGCCGTGAACCAGGCGCGCCCGAGGTGCAGGCGATGGGGCTGCTGCAATGCGGCCAGCACGACGTCCTGCTGCAGGTCCGCTGCGACCTCCGCGTCGCCGACGAGGCGGCGCAGCAGCGCTGCGAGCCAGGCGGTGTCGCGCTGCAGCGCTTCGGGATAGGTCGACATCAGGCGTTGGATTGCCGCGGGGGGTGCCGCGGGTTCACCAACATGCCGGTTTTTTCATGCTTCCGGCGACAAGGAGCCGTGCCCTGGCCTTGCGTGCCCGGCACGGCGGCGCGGATCGTGCACGCCACCTGCGCGGTGAAGTGCGCGTAGACGCCCGGCTGCATTACGACGACGTCCCCCGGCGCGGCGACGGCGACCGCGTCGCGGATCTGTGCGAAGCCGCCTGGACCGACCACCAGCGTCGACTGTGCGCACACGGCGCCGAGCAAGGCGCTGCACTGCAGGATCACGGCGACGGCCGCGCGGAGCGGTGGGCATGGCATGCCGGAACGATAGCCAGACAAGCCGTCGTCGGGGGCGCCATGCGACCCGCGGGAATGCCGTCGCGGTGGTTGCCCCGCAGGCGCGAAGCGCGCAGTCTGCTGTCCCACACCCACGAACGACGCCCGCATGGAACGCTTCTATCCGATTGGCACTCCCGGCCAGCCGTGGACCGACGCCGACAAGGCCGAGTGGTTCGCGCAGCAGGTCCACCAACGCAGCTACCGCGAGCAGGTGCTCGACCGCCTCGTGCCGCTGCGCGAACGCTTCGACGTGCGGCAGTACGGCGCGCTCGAGATCGACCCCGGACGCTACCCGCTGTTCGCCGTGCTGCCGAAGGCGCCGAAGCCAGGCCTGCCGTGGGCGCTCGTCACCGGCGGCGTGCACGGCTACGAGACCAGCGGCGTGCAGGGCGCGCTGCTGTTCCTCGCCGAGCACGCGGCGGACTACGCCGATCGTGTCAACCTGCTGGTCGCGCCGTGCGTCAGCCCGTGGGCCTACGAGGTGATCCACCGCTGGAACAGCAAGGCGATCGACCCAAACCGTTCGTTCGTGCCGGACAGTCCGTGCGGCGAGTCGGCGGCGCTGATGGCGCTGGTGCACGGCATGGGCGTGCAGTTCCGGATGCACATCGACCTGCACGAGACGACCGACACCGACGAGAGCGTCTTCCGCCCGGCCAAGGCCGCGCGCGACGGCGTGGGCACCGAGCCCGGCGAGATCCCGGACGGCTTCTACACGGTCGGCGACACCGAGAACCCGCAGCCGGAGTTCCAGGCGGCGATCATCGCCTCGGTGGCGAAGGTCACCCACATCGCGCCGGCCGACGCGAACGGCCAGATCATCGGCGAGCCGGTGACGCAGCAAGGCGTGATCCACTACGCGGTGCGCGAGCTCGGCTTGTGCACGGGCCTGACCGGCGCCGAGTTCACCAGCACCACCGAGGTCTATCCGGACAGTCCCAAGGTCACGGACGACGACTGCAACCGCGCCCAGGTCGCCGCCGTGCGCGGCGCGCTCGACTTCGTGCTGGCGCGCTGACGCGCACGGTGCGGCGGGTGGCGGTGGCGGCTGCGCAGTAGAGCCCCGAAAGGGGCGCGCCGGAGGGGCGTTGTTCCCCCGTCTCCAGCCCGAGGAACGCCGCCGTGTCCACCCGTCTCGACTTCGCCACTCTCGACCTGATGGACGCGCTCGACCTCGCCGTGCTCGTCGAGGGCGAGGCCTACGACCGCTACGTGCTGTTCGCCGAGCAGCTCGGTCATCGCCAGATCGGCGACGCGGCCAGCGTCTTCCGCCAGATGGCGGACAACGAACGCAAGCACGGGCAGGACCTGATGGCGCAGCGCCTGCAGCGCTTCGGCGACGCGCCGCGGCGGGTGACCCGCGACGACCTGTTCGACGTCGAGGCGCCGGAAGCCGGGGCGATCCACGCCGGGATGTCGACGCTGCGCGCGTTCGAGGTCGCGCTCGAAGCCGAGAGCAAGGCGCTCGCGTTCTACGTCGGCGCGCTCGAGCACGTGCACGACGCCGAGATCCGGGCGCTGTTCGCCGAGCTGCGCGACGAGGAGGTCGAGCACGTGCGCCAGGTGCGCGCGGCGATCGCGGCCTTGCCGCCCGAGGCGGCGATCGAGTGGGAGCAGGACGAGGACGACCTGGCGGCGCTGTAGGAAATCGGCGGCGAGCCCTGCCACACCGGCGCCGGGCTCCGGATCACTCGTGACTACGCCACGAGAAGCCGATGCAACGATCCGTCATCCTGTCCGCCGTCCTGTCGCTCGCCGTCACCGCCACCGCCCAGAGCTGGGGGGAGATCGGCGACGCCGGTGACCTCCCCGCCACCGCTCAGGTCGTCGCCGGGACCGGCACCCTGACCTCCCTGGCCGGCACGCTGGCGAGCGGCGCCGACATGTACCTGATCGAAGTTCGCGATTCCGCCGCGTTCGTCGCCGAGATCACCGCCGGCACCATGATCGACCCGATCATGTGCCTGTTCGACGACGAGGGGCGTGCGGTCGTCTTCAGCGACGACTCGCCGGGCTCGTTCCTGCCGCGCATCACCGGCTCCTACGTGCCGGCGCCGGGGCGCTACTACCTGGCGATCGCCGGCTATGGGAGCGTGCCGATCGCCGCCAACGGCCTGATCTTCCAGGGCGTCGGGTTCCAGTTCGAGCCGAGCGGCGCCGGGCGCCGCGAGTGCATCACCGCCTGGCTGGGCACCAGCTCCCAGACCGGCACGTACCACGTGTCGCTGCAGGGCGCCGGCTTCGTGCAGGAACGCGTCGTCGTGCCGGCCGATCGGGCGTTCGGCGACAACGCGGAGCAGCTGCTCGCGTCGGGTAGCACGGCGTTCTTCGCCGCGGGGCCGCGCCGCTTCCAGCTGCTCTACAACGGCTCGCACTTCACCGCCGCCGGCGTCACCGGTCCGATCACGATCCGCAAGCTGCTGTTCCGCGCCGAGGACGGGGAGGCCAACGGCGACGCGGCGGCGTGGACCAACGTGACGGTGCGGCTCGGTCGCACGTCGCTGTGGCCGGGCGGCATGAGCTCGTTGTTCGGCTACAACCTGCAGGCCGCGAACGGCACCATCCTCGGTCCGCAGGGCGCGGGCACGGTCAAGCTGCAGCCGGCGCGCGGTTCGTTCCCCAACACCTACAACGTCGAACTCGACCTCGAGGCGATGGGGGCGATGTTCGCCTACGACCCGGCCGGGCTCGAACCCAACCTGCTCGTCGACATCACGCTGCCGGTCGGGTTGACGACCCCATCGGGCGGCGCGGTGGTGGCGATGCAGGACGCGGACGTCGGCAACGGCGCCGGCATGGCGGTCGCCGGCGCGGCCGGTTCGACGGTCGGCACCTTCGCGTCGCCGCTGGTGATGGCGGTCGAGTATGCCGGCGGCAACGGCGACAACCGCGACCCGGTGGCGGCGCGCAACGAGCGCGTCGGCGCCGGCTCCGGCGGGGCCGCGTCGAGCTTCTACCAGGCGTTCGCCAACGGCCAGGCGTTCGACATGACGGGCCTGCGCCTGGTGCGGTCGCCGTCGGGGGACACCTACGACGTGCAGGCCAACGCCGCTGCGGTGGACCTGAGCAAGCTCGGCGCCGCGCCGGTCTCGACCGGCGACGACCAGGTCGTCAACGTGCCGCTGAGCTTCTGGTTCGCGTTCCCGGGCGGCGGCACCTTCGACGTCGACGTCGGGACCAACGGCTTCGTCTGTCTCACCGGCAGCAACCCTCCCTCGGACTACGTTCCGTCGGTCGCGGGGCTGCTCGGCACGACGACCACGGCGAACGTGCGCCTCGCGCCCTGCTGGCACGACTTCCACTGCGGTCGCAACGTCGCGACGCACCCCAACTCCGGTCTGCACGTGTTCACCGACACCTCGGGCGGGGCCGGCCACGCGGTGCTCTACGTGACGTGGTTCGACGTCGCCGAGTTCAACCAGGTCGCCGTCGGCGGCATCAACGCCTTCACCATGCAATGCGTGCTGCACGAGGACTCGGGTGACGTCGAGTTCCGCTACGGGACGATGCCGGCCTACTGCACGACCACGGGGACATCGGCCGATGCGCTCGGCGCGATCGTCGGCTTCTCCCGCGGCCGTTGGAGCAACCTCGCGTCGGTCGATCCCGGGTCGCGCGATCTGTCGCTCGAGCTGCCGTTCTCGACGAAGGTCGAAGGTGCGGTCGGCAACATGAGGCTGCGCGCTGTCGCCGCCGGCGCGAGCGCGACCTATGGGGCCAGGTTGTTCCCCGGCAACGTCGTGCACTGGGAGGTCGACGGCGTGCCGGCCGGTGCGCAGATCGGCGTGCAGCTGCTCGACGCCGCCGCGCTCCGGCCAGGCCTGCAGCTGCCCGGTATCACCGCGCCGGCGACGATGCTCAGCACGACGACCTCGGCCGTGCTGTGGGAGATCGACCTGCTGCCTGCAAGCACGCAGATCGGCAGCAACACGCTGGTGGTGCCCGCCGGGCTCGACGGCGTCCAGCTGTATGCGCAATACGTCGTGCTCGACGGCCTGCTCGGTGGGCCTGCCTTGATCACGTGCTCGAGCGACACGCTGCGGCACACGATCGGTCGGCGCTGAGCGCCGCCGCGACTTCTACCGTCGGCCGTTGGGAGCCGGTGCCCGGCCGGGCACACTGAGGCGCGATGCAACGTGCGCTCCTCCGAACCTCACTGCTCGCCGGCGCCGTGCTCGTCGCGACCGCGGCGGCGACCGCGCAGCTGCGACTCGCGCCGGTGTTCGGCGACCACATGGTGCTGCAGCGTGATCGCCCCGTTCGGGTCTGGGGCCAGGCCCCGGCGTCCGGCGAGGTGGAGGTCGTGTTCGGTCGGCAGCGCGCCGTCGCCCAGAGCGGCGTCGACGGGACCTTCGAGGTGGAGCTGCCGGCCGAGGCCGCTTCGGCGGTCGGGCGCGAGCTGGTCGTGCGCGCGGGCGACGCGGAGGTGCGGCTGCGCGACGTGCTGTGCGGCGACGTCTTCCTGTGCGCCGGGCAGTCCAACATGTGGTGGCCGGTGTCGCGCTCGGCCGAGGTGGACGAAGTGCTCGCCGCCGCCGAACTGCCGAGGCTGCGCCTGCTCAACCTGCAGCCGCGCCTCGACCCCGGCGATGCGCCGTGGCCGCTCGCGGAACTGGCGGCGCTGACGCCCGACAACTACCTGGTGGCGGAAGGCTGGCAGGCGTCGACGGCGGCCACGGCGCGCGCCTTCTCGGCGGTCGGCCACGCGTTCGGCCGCCGCGTGCACCTCGCGCTCGGCGTGCCGGTCGGGCTGGTGCAGAACGCCGTCGGCGGTTCGCCGATGGAGGCGTGGCTGGCGCCCGCCGAACGGCAGCGCGACGCCGAGGTGGCGGAGCTGCTGCGCGACTGGCTCACCGACGAGCGCTACCCGGCCTGGCCGCGCGAACGCGCGCAGCAGAACCTGGCGGAGTGGTTCGCGGCGCCGACGGGCTCGCGCCCGCACCACCCGTTCGAGCCGTCGTTCCTCTACCGGGCCGGCGTGGCGCCGTTCGCGCGCATCAGCCTGTGCGGGGTGGTCTGGTACCAGGGCGAGTCCAACACGTTTGCGGAGGCGGCGTGGAGCGAACGGCTGTTCCGCGCGCTGATCGGCGATCTGCGCGCGGCGTTCGCGCGTCCGGACCTGCCGCTGTGGTTCGTGCAGCTGCCCGGCATCGACCGCGACTGGGAGCGCTTCCGCGAGATGCAGGACCGCGTCGCGCGCAGCGTGCCGGGCGTCGGCATGGCCGTCACGATCGATCTCGGAGACCCGCGCGACGTGCATCCACGGCGCAAGGTGCCGGTCGGCGAGCGGCTCGCGCGGCTGGCGCTGGCGGCGGCGAACGGCGGCGACGTCGGCGCCGCCGGGGGGCCGCGCTTCGTCGGGCAGGTGCGCGAAGGCCGCCGCGTGCGCGTGCGCTTCGCGCCGGCGATCGGGCTGCGCAGCGGCGACGGCGGCGACCTGCGCGGCTTCGAGCTGGCCGGCGAGGATCGCGTGTTCCACGCCGCGGCCGCGTTCGTCGACGGCGACGAGGTCGTGCTCGGCTGCCGCGCGGTCGAGCATCCGGTCGCGGTGCGCTACGCGTGGGCCGACGATCCCGACGTCAACCTCGTCGACGCCGACCTGCTGCCGGCGGCGCCGTTCCGCAGCGACGACTGGCCAGCGGAGGTCGACGCCGCGCCGCCCGCGGCCGAGGTGAGCAGCTTCGAGGAGCTGCCGGTCGGGCCGCTGCGCGCCGCCGAGCTGTCGTTCGGTGAGCTGCGCGCCGACGAAGGGCACGCCGAGATCTCCGATCGCTTCGCCGCGACCGGCAGGCGAAGTCTGCGGCTGTTCGGCGGCGAAGATCGCGCGGTGACCGTCGCGCTCGGCGCGCGTGCGGCGCGCGTGCTGACGTTCCGCGCCGAGCGATGGACGCGCAACGCGCCGTTCGCGTTCGCCGTCGAGGCGCGCGGCGACGGCGACGACTGGCGGGAGCTGTGGCGCGGCGATACGACGCTGCGCGTCGGCGCGCGCTTCCTGAGCCGCGTGCAGGTCGACGTTCCTGCGGACGCCGCGGCGTTGCGGCTTCGCTGCACCGCGCCCGCGGGCGCCGGCGTGCTGATCGACGACCTGCGGCTGGCGCCGCCCGAGCCGCTCACGCTGGTCGACGCGGGGCACTTCGACTGGACGGCGCCGGCGTTGCACGGGAAGGCCGACAATCCCGTCGCCGCCGTCGCCTTGCCGGTGGTCGGCACCGCCGGCGTGTTGGCGGTGACCGGGTGCACGGTCGAGCTGTCCCCGTCGACGGTGGCCGACGTCGCGCGCGTGCAGGTTCGCTGCGGACCTGGCGACGACTTCGCCGCGGCGCGCGCGCTGGGCGAGCCTCGGGCGGCGGCGGAGACCTTGCGGTTCGCCGGCGAGGCGGAGCTGCACAGCGGCGCCAACCGGTTGTGGATCGTGCTCGAGCTGGTGCCCGGCGCGCCCGCCGAACACCGCGTCGCGGCGCGATGTGCCGAGGTCGTGTTCGGCGACGGCGCCGTGCTCGTGCCGGCCGGGCGACCGCGCGCGCAGCGCATCGGCGTGGTCGTGCGTCGCGCGGGCGAGGGAGGCTGCCACACGACGCGCATCCCCGGGCTCGTCACCACCAACGCCGGCACCCTGCTGGCGGTCTACGACAACCGCTACCGCGGCGCCGGAGACCTGCCCGGCGACATCGACGTCGGCGTCAGTCGAAGCGTCGATGGCGGCCGGACCTGGCAAGCGATGCGGGTGGCGATCGACATGGGTGACGACCCGGCGTTCGGCTTCGACGGCGTCGGCGACCCGGCGATCCTCGTCGATCGCGAGACCGGCACGATCTGGCTCGCCGCGACCTGGAGCCACGGCAACCGCTCGTGGCACGGCTCCGGCCCCGGGTTGTCGCCCGACGAGACCGGGCAGCTGGTGCTGGTGCGCAGCGACGACGACGGCGTCACGTGGTCCGAGCCGCGCAACATCACGCGGCAGGTCAAGGACCCGGCGTGGCGCTTCCTGCTGCAGGGCCCGGGCGCCGGCATCACGACGCGCGACGGCGTGTTGGTGTTCGCGGCGCAGTACCGCAGCGCCGACGAGTCGCCGGCGGAGGGGCGGCCGTCCTCGACGATCCTGAGCTCACGCGACCACGGCGCGACGTGGCAGCTCGGCGTCGGCGTCAAGGTCGACACCACCGAGGCGCAGGTCGTCGAGCTGGGTGACGGTACCCTGATGCTCAACTGTCGCGACGACCGCGGCGGCGCGCGTTCGGTCTACACGACCCGCGACCTCGGCCGCACGTGGTCGCCGCACGCGACGACGCGCGCCGCGTTGCCGGAGCCCGTCTGCATGGCCAGCCTGACGCGTATCGAGCACGCGACCTTCGGGCCGCTGCTGCTGTTCTCCAATCCTGCGGTCCGCGCCGGGCGCCGCGACCTGACGCTCAAGGTCAGCGACGACGACGGCATGACCTGGCCAGCGCAGCGGCACACGCGCTACGACCAGCGCAGCAGCTACGGCTACTCGTGCCTGACGCGCATCGACGACGAGCACGTCGGCGTGCTCTACGAGGGCGTCGGCGCGCTCTTCTTCCTGCGGTTCTCCGTCGGCGAGCTGCTCGCGCGCTGAGCGCCGCGCTCATCGGGCGCCGGGGTCGAGCTCCGGGAGCTCGTGCACCCCGTTCCGCCACGGCATCGACGCGGTCCACCGCACCTCGGCGCGTCGCAGCGGGCGGTAGAGGTGCGGGAACAGCGCGCCGTCGCGCGAAGGCTCCCATCGCAACGCGGGGCCGAGCGCTCCGTCGTCGAACGCCGCCAGCACGAGGTCGTCGACTCCGGCGAAGTGGCGGGCGGCGGTCCCGGCGACCTGCGCGCCGCTCGACAGGTGCACGAAGCCGTCGCGCAGGTCCACCGCGGAACCCCGCAGCTCGCCGTCGCGTTCGAGCGCGTCCCATTCGTCGCGGCGGAGGATCTTGAAGACCAGCATCCGCACCTGAATAGCCGCTCCGGCCGCGTGGCTCCAGGCGCGGGGGGTTGGTTGCCGTGCGCGCCGCCCCTACGGTGAGCGCGTGTCGCTCGCCGCGCTGCCCTGGTACGACTTCGCCGAGCTGCGCGCGCAGACCGACGCATGGTGGGCGGGCATCGCGCGGCACCTGCGGGCGCTCGGCGTCGAGCGGGTGCCGAAGGCGCTGCTGCGCGGTCGTGCCCTTGCCGAACACTGGCGCCACCCCGAGCTGCTGCTGAGCCAGGCGTGCGGCTACGACGTGCTCTACGACCACGCCGACGCGATCGTGCCGGTGGCGACGCCGTGCTACCTCGCCGAAGGCTGCGAAGGACCGCGCTACCGGAGCAACGTCGTGGTGCGCGCCGATCGGCCGTGGTGCTCGTTCGCGCAGCTGCGCGGCCTGCGCGTCGCCGTCAACGAGGCGTCGTCGCACTCCGGCAACAACGCGATGCGGCCGCAGGCGGCGTCGCTGCAGCGGGCCGGCACGTTCTTCGGCGAGGTGGTCGTCACCGGCACCCACGTCGAGAGCCTGCGCGCGCTGCAGGCTGGCGCGGTGGACGCGGCCTGCATCGACGCGGTCGTGCTCGCCCTGCTGCGGCGCGTGCGGCCGGCGTTGGTCTCGCGCCTGCGCCGCGTCGCGCACACCTGCGTGGCGCTGGCGCCGCCCTACGTGACCTCGCGTCGCACGTCGCCGGAGGTGCTGCTGCAGCTGCGTCAGGCGCTGCTCGCGGCGGCGCGCGACCCCGCGCTGCGCGAGGCGCGCGAGGCGCTGCTGTTGCGCGACTTCGTGGTGTTCCCGACCGACTCGTACGCCGAGCTGGAGGACTTCGAGGAGTCGGCGGTGGCGGTCGGCTACCTGCAGCTGCCGGCGCCGTCGCGTTCGCCGCTCGGACGCCGCGAGGAGCGGGCGTGAGCGGGGCACGTCGGCTGACGTCGGCGCAGCTGTGCGCGGCGCTGGCGACGGCGCGGCGAACGACGCTGTCGCGCGTGCTGGACCTCGACGATGCCCAGTGGCGCGTGCCGTACGAGCCGCGCATCCAGCCGACCGCGTGGGACCTCGGTCACGTCGGCTGGTTCGCCGAGTTCTGGGTGCTGCGCGGCCCGCATCGACTGCGGCCGGACGGCTTCGTCGAGGCCGCGGCGCCCGGGCGGTGGTTTCCGCAGGACGCGCACTACGACTCGTCGATGGTCGCCCACCGAGATCGCTGGCTGGCGCCGCCGCGCGAGCGGGCGGCGCTGCTCGAGGCGTTCGCGGCGCAGCTCGACGCGGTGCAGCGGCACCTGCGCGAACGGGACGACGCCGACGCGCGCTACTTCGCGCACCTGTCGCTGCTCCACGAGTGCATGCACGCCGAGGCGCTGGCCTGGACACGCGGCAGCTGCGGCTACCCCGAGCCGGAAGGCGTCGCCATGCCCGGGGTGCCGAACGCGGCACAGCTGCGCGTGCCGGCCGGTGACGCGATGCTCGGCGTCGACCTCGCCGACGAGTTCGCCTTCGACAACGAGGGGCCGCGGCACGTGGTGTCGCTCGCGGAGTTCTCGATCGACACCCAGCCGGTGCGCAACGACGCGTTCCTCGCCTTCGTCGACGACGGCGGCTACGAGCGCGAGGCGCTGTGGCCGAACGGGCGCCCGGCGCGCGGCCTGCCGGCGCGCTGGCGCCGTCGCGCCGACGGCGCCGTCGAGCACCGTCACTACGATCGTTGGCTGCCCCTGCCGATGGCTGGGCCGGTGGTGCACGTGAACGCGTACGAGGCCGAAGCGTTCTGTCGCTGGGCGGGGCGTCGGCTGCCGAGCGCGGCCGAATGGGAGGTCGCCGCCGGGCGCGGCATGCCGTGGGGCGGCACGGTCTGGGAGTGGACGAGCTCGACGTTCGCGCCCTACGGCCCCGGCTTCCGCCCCGGTCCCTACGTCACCTACTCGACGCCGTGGTTCCATCATCAGCGCGAGCTGCGCGGCGGCGCCTACACCACCGACCGTCTGCTGCACGACCACCGCTACCGCAACTTCTTCCTGCCGGAGCGCGAGGACGTGTTCGCCGGCTTCCGCACCGCTGGCGGCTGACGCGCGCCGTCGCGCCTCACTCGCTGGTGCCGGGCCGACGCGACGGCAGCGGGCAGCTGCGCGGCGCCGGCACGAAGCGGGCCAGCACGAAGCCGGCGAGCAAGCCGAAGAAGGTGGCGTCCTGGACCCCGCCCCAGCGGTGCAGGGCGAAGCCGATCAAGGTGGCGAGGATCACGACCGTGATCCTCAGGGGTGAGTTGAGGCTTCAGAGCATGGCGTTCGACTTCCAGTGTATCGGTGTCGCGCGCCCGCTCCATCACGGCAGCAGCAGCAGCGGCACCGGCTCGGCGACGAGCCGGATGTCGATCGACGTCGGGTCGAGCACGAGGCAGCTGTGGTGCAACACCATGCCGGCGAGCGGAATTGCCACCACCGGCGGCAGCACGAACGACGCGGTCGCGCGGCCGGACGCGTCGAGCAGGCCGATCGAGCCGGGCAGCACCACGCTGCCGGTCGCCAGCCCGAGGTATTCGTCGATGTTCAACGGCACGTGCACGCTGCCGATCTGGAAGCCGGGGGACGTTCCGGACATCGATCCGCCGACGAAGTAGGCGCCGCCGGCGAGCTGCGAGCCAGCGATCAGGTCGAAGTGGGCGGTTCCGCCGGCCGCGGTGGAGACGCCGTCGCGGTCGCTCCAGATGGTGCGGGTGATGCGGCGGATCTTGAACGTGACCGGCACCGGGGTCTCCCAGACGACCGTGCCGGCGCTGTCGATCTCGAACAGGCGCCCGTCGGCCGCAGAGTTGATCAACGTGTTGCCGTTGGGCAGTCGCTCGGCGCTCGATTGCACCGACGAGAAGATCTGCTCGGTGCCGGTCGGCAGATACTCCCAGAACGGCGCCGCCGGCAGATGCGGCGCGCCTTGCGGGGTCGGGTAGTCACCGAAGGCGTCGACCGGTGTCTCGATCTCGACGACCGAGGAGGCCTGCAAGATCCCGAGCAGATCACCGCGGCGGTTGTCGAAGCACAGCAGGTGACCGGCGCCGGGGAGGCCCGGCTTGATCCAGGTCACGTCGTGCTGGAACGCCAGGTATTGGGTGCCGGTCATCGACCACGCCTCCGGGTTGCCCCAACGGTAGAGCAGGTCGCCGCCCTTGCCGCGCAGCCCGCCCGTCGAGCCGGCGGCTTCGGCGGTCGTCGTCGAGTGGTCGAGGATCCAGAACTCGCTCCAGTTGCGACAGCTGACGAGGACCTGGTCGAGCGCGGGGTTGTAGTCGATGCTGTTGATGTGCATCCACAGCGCGCTCGCCGGCGCCGTCGGGTAGTTGGCGTCGATGCGTTCGGGGCGATTGGCGACCACGTCGTAGTCGGGCGCTGCCGGGTCGAAGTGCTGCACCAGGTGGTCGATCGCGCGCCACTCCCATACGACGACGCCCGAGGTCGGGCCGGTCGGCTGCACCTCGATGATGCGTTCGGAGTTCCAGGTCGCCGTGACGTGCGCCGGGTCGCGACCGAGCGCGATGATCTCCTGGCTCGTCAACGGGTCGGTCATCGCGATCAGCACGTTGCCGTTCGGCATCTCTTCGATGTCGTGGTGCTGGAAGCCGGGGCCCGGCGGCGTGTAGTCCCACAGCACCGTGCCGTCGAGCGCCAGCCGCTGCACGGCGCCGCCGACGCCGGGCCCGGTGGCGCCGTTGTGATAGGTGCGCAGCACGGTGCCGTCCGGCGTCATGTACGACGCGAGGCTCGGTGCGGTGTTGAACGTCCAGCTGTGCACCGTCTGGCCTGCCGAGTCGATCAGGAACCCGGTGTTGGTCCCCGATGGGTCGACGAAGTAGAGGCTCGAGCCCAGCGGTGACTGACCAATGAGCAACGTGCACGACAGTGCGGAGAGACACGCGGCTGCCGCCCGGTTGCATTCCATGGCGAAACTGTCGAGGCATCCCCGGCGAGCGTCAATCCCTGCGGACTGTAGGGAAATCCATCACCGGGTCCCGCCCGTGTCATCGGCATGAGGTCGAGCGCATCCCGTTTTCGGTGCGCGGGTCCGTCGATCATCGGGACGGTTGCAAAACGGAGGTCCGACGATGAGAAAGCAAATGCATGCCCAGAAGGAGCAGGGCTTCACGCTGATCGAGTTGATGATCGTGACGACGGTCATCGGGGTGCTGGCGAGCGTCGCCGTGCCCAACCTGCTCAGCAGTCGCGTGGTCGCCAACGAGACCGCGGTGATCGCCACGCTGCGCGCGGTCGCGACCGCGCAGGCGCAGTTCGTCACCACCAATCAGCTCGACGTCGACGGCAACGGCATCGGCGAATACGGCACGCTCGGTGAACTCGGCGCGCTCGAGCCGCTGCGCGACAGCGGGTCGCCGATCGGCCGCAACCTGTTGTCCGCGTCGGTGGCGACGGTGCAGGCGAACGGCTGGGCCTCGCACCACGGCTTCCACTTCGCCCTCTACCTGCCGGACGCCGGCGGCGCGGGGGTGCAGGCGATCGCGGCCAACGCGGCGAGCATCTCGGCGGCGAACGCGCAGGTGCATTGGACCTGTGTCGCGTGGCCGGCGACGAAGGGCCAGACGGGCACGCGCGCGTTCTTCGTCAACGAGCAGGGCCTGGTGCTGCAGACGCGGGAGTCGACCTACTCCGGCACCGCCGCGGTGCCGCCTGCGGGAGCCGCGCTGCTCGGTGGCGCCGCGACGCAGATCGACCTGGCCGGCCTCGCCGCCAACACGGTCGGCGCCGACGGCAACCGCTGGACCGTCGTGCAGTAGTCGCCCGCGCTACTGGAACGTCTGGCCGGCGTTGACCGAGCCGGCGCTGCTCGCCGCCGACGGCTGCCACGTGAACGCCGCGTAGCCGGAGCCGCTGCCGCTGAGTCGCAGCGACGTGCCGAGCGGCGCCGTCGACGACTCGGCGACGCCGATGTCTACCGACTGCCGGCCGTTGGCGGCGCCGTTCTGCGCGGTGAACGCGCCGCCGTAGCTGAGGAACTGCACGACGACGCCATCGGGCGAGACGAGCGCGATCCCGTCGGGGTTGCCGTTCTGCAGCCCGACGAAGGCGAACGACATCGTGCCGAAGCCGTTCTGCTGGTTCGGCAGCGCGCCGCGCAGCACCAGGTGCTTGTAGGCGGTGCCGTTCGAGCCGTCGTAGCCGACCAGCATCCAGCCGTCGAGGCGCTCGCCGGCGCGCCCCGCGACCTCGACGAACTCGTTCACGTCGGTGCCGGCGTTGTCGTAGTGCAGCTCGTTGATCCAGCGCTCCGGCTGGCGGCCGCTCGGCTGCGTCGGTGTGCAGACGCCGCCGAAGATGCAGTCGGCCCACTCGGGGTGGTCGATGAACGGGTTGCGGTTGCCCTGGAACCCGTGCACGACGTCGTTGCGCGTCATCTCCTTCTGGTCGGGCGGGTCCTGCTGGTGCCACTGCAGCAGCACGCTGAGCTTGCCCATGTAGGCGACCGACGCGTTGCCGCCGGTCGTCTGGATCAGCGACGTGTTGTCCGTCAGGATCAGGTCCGGTTCGCTGCCGCCGCCTTCGTAGCGCACGTCGAGGTAGAACAGCGCGCGCGCGACGTCGCCCTTGCGGTCGCTCCAGACCTGCCAGCCGTTGCTGCCACGCCAGTCGGAGTTGCCGGGGAAGGTGCCGCTGCCGCCGCCGTGGCCGGCGTTGGCCAGCGTCGTGTACTCCTGCCAGCCGCTGTTGCCGTTGTCGAAGTAGAGGTTGCCGCGGTCACCGTTGTAGGTGATGTCGCAGAGGAACAGCTGGTGGCAGTCGGTGTACGGGAGGTTGGTCGCGCCGTCGTTGGGGAACCCGTACGAGTTCGGCCAGGTGTGTTCGCGGTTGTAGAGCGTGTTGCCGCCGCCCTGCTTGGTGTAGACGGCGTTCTTGTAGAGGTCGAGGATGCGCCCGGCGTTGGTCGGGTCCTGATCGGCCTGCTCGAGCACGTCCCACGTGTCGGTGCTGCCCGACGTGTACGGGATCTTGGTATGGCCGTCGATCACCGCGTGCAGCGTGCTGCGCAGCGTCACCGCGGAGGTCGGGTCCACGGAGTTGTAGTAGCCGGGCGGCGCCTGGGTGGCGGCGAGTGGCGCCAGCGCGACGACGGCAGCAGCGAGCAGGAGGAGACGCATGGGGCCGGCAGCATAGGCGCCGCGCGCGCCGTGTCGCCACTCGACCGTCGGCGCGCGCGGCGCTGCGGCGGAACGGTCGATGGCAAGGGGGCTGCCGCGCGCCGGCCGGGCGGGCGTCCCGGCGGGGAGGGTGCCCGGCCGCGCATCACTGCACGTCGATGACGGTCGGCGTGCTCAGTTCGAGGCCGCTGCCGCCGAAGGCCAGGCTCTGGAACAGGATCTTGCCGCTCCATGCGGGCGGGATCGCCGGCGTGGCGAAGCTGCCGTAGCCGCCCGGGGCGCCGGCGATGGCCCAGAAGCTCAGGCTCGGCGTGTAGAGGTCGGGGAAGCAGAAGGCCGAGAAGGTGGGCGCGACGGTGAGCGACGTCGGCACGGTCGGCGGCACGAACTCGATGAAGATGAAGTTCCAGAGGAACGGCGAGCCGACGTCGATGTTGGTCGGGGGGCCGCCGGCGCCGCCGTAGGCGAGCACGTGCTGCTGCGGCTCGAGCACGTAGGTGTGCACGCTGGTCGCGCAGAGCGCGTTGACGTGGCTCGGCGCGCCGAGCGCGGTCGAGGCGGGCGCGATGCCGATCTGGTCGCCGAGCGTCGGGCCGAAGCCGCACGGGGTGCCGACCGGGCCGCACGGGCTGGCGTAGATGCTGCCGCCGCCCGCCGTGCGCAGCAGACTGCCGCCGGTGCCGGTCTCGACGGCGAAGATCAGCTCGGGCATCGGCACGAACGCGCCGCTGCAGCCGACGCCCGCCGAGGACGGCGGCGCCGACCAGTCGATCTCGAGCGCCTCGACGTCGACCGCGGCGGTGATGCAGCCGCCGAAGCGATCGCTGACCCCGGCGTTGATGACGAACAGGTCCATCTGCGCCTCCGAGTAGCCGACCACGGCGCTGTTGGGCAGCACCGACGCGACGCGCATGTCGGGCGTCCAGGTGATCGCCCAGCCGGGGATGCACAGCACGTCGCCGTCGCGCACCAGCATCGGCCCGCAGAAGGTGTTGGCCGGCGTGTCGGCGTCGAGCGAGAACAGCACGCCGTAGTTGGGCGACCAGGTGATCGCGTCGACGTCGATCGGCGTCGCCGGCGGCAGACCGAGCGCCTGGTTGAACTGCTCCTGGCGCATGAAGTACTGCACCTGACCGTCGGTCGGGAAGTTGACGATGCGGCCGACGTCGCCGGGGCGCAGCTGCGGGATGCCGCTGATGAACGTGCCCATCGCCGCGGACGGCGACCAGAACACTTCGCGCGGGTTGGTGTTGGCCATGCCGGCGGCGTTCATCGGCGCGCACAGCGCGTCGATGTTGCCGAAGATCGCCGGGTTCCAGTAGAGGCCGTCGCCGTTCTCGTCGCCGGCCATCGTCTGCATGCAGGTGCGCGGCGAGAACTTCTCGGTCGTCAGCATCGAGCACGGCTGCGCCCACCAGTTGATGTGCGCGATCTCGTTGGGGGCGAGGTTCTGCAGCACCGTGCCGCCGCTGCCCGACAGCGTGCGTTCGGCCTGGGAGAAGGTCAGCAGGAACTCCGGCGCCTGGGCGACCGCCGGCAGGGCCAGGGTCAGGGGGAGCAGGGAGCGGAGCAGGGAAGTGTGGGTGAGGTGGGTCATGGGATCGTCCTTTCCCTGGGAAGGACCGATCCCGGCCGGGCGCACGCCGGTGGGCGAAAATCGTCTGCAGGCGGTCGGCGAGGAAGAGACGGCAGGCCTCAGCCCGCCGTGACCTCGACCCGCAGCGGCGCCGCCCAGCGCTTCTGCGCCGGGGTGTAGTAGAGCCAGGTGCGCGACGCTGGAGCCTGATGGGAGCCGGGCACGCGGCCGACCAGGTCGAGGGTCAGCTCGACCTTCTGGCCGGGGTCCAACTTGCGCCAGTAGAGCACCAGCTCGCGACCGCGCAGCTCCCAGAAGGCGAAGCGCTCGGCCTTCTGCAGGTCGTCGAGCACCGCGGTCGGCAGCTCGAGGCCGGCGGGCAAACCGACGATCGCCATGGGGGTCGGCAGCTCCTCGTCGGTGGTGTTGGCGACGACGACGTCGAGCGCGACGGTCTCGCCTTCGCGCACGGTCGGCTGGCGCAGCGCGGTGGTGATCGACGTGCGCGTGTCCGGGTCGTCGGCGGGCAGGTCGGCGTGGTATTCGACGATGCCCGACCACGGCAGCGGCGCGTCGTCACCTTGGCCGTCGAAGGTCACCTCGAGGCGCAGGGTGTGCTCGCCCGGCTCGAGCTGCGACCACAGCTCGAACTCGATCGCCGCCGTGTCGCTCGACGCGAACGCGCGCTCGGCGAGCAGGCGGTCGCCTTCGAGCACGCGCAGCGTGCCGTCGCGGCGCATCGTGCGGTTCTCGATCGCGTAGGCGGTGATCGCGCGCAGCGCGACGATCGTCGCCTGGGTCGCGCCGAACGTGCCGTGGCCGCTGCGCGACTGCTGCAGGTACTCGATCGCGCGGCGCACGTTGCCGGCGTGTTGTGCGTCGGGCAGCCACGCCAGCACCGCGAAGCCGGTCGCCTCGACGATCGCGTCGCGGCCGCCGCTCATCGTGATCGTGCTCTTGGCGCCGGGCAGCGAGCCGTCGGCGATCTGCAGCGTGGCCAGTCGGTCGCGCACCATCGCCGCCTCGGGGCGCTTCGCCAGCTGCAGCGCGCAGCCGATCAGCGCCAGCTCGTACGGGTCGTCGGTGGACCGGCGTTCGACCAACGCGTCGATCTCGACGCGCAGCTGCTCCGCCGGCGTTCCGGCGACCAGCAGCGCGTAGGTCACATAGGCATTGGTCACCGTTGCCGAGCGGCCGCCGAACGAGTGGTGGTCCTGGCCGTCGTGCGGGTAGTTGCCCTTGCCGTCGCGGCGCTGCAGCAGCCACTGGCGCGTGCGGTCGACCATCGTCGCGTCGACGTCGTAGACCTGCGCCATGTCGGCGAACTCGAGCAACCCGTAGGCGGTCAGCGCTTCGTGGCCCGGGTCGTGCCCGAACCACTCGTAGCCCTTCTTGGTGCACTCGTAGCCGGTGATCTTGGCGTAGCCGCGCGGCAGCAGGTCGCGCGCGCGCGCCGCGACCAGCGGCACGTCGTCGCCGCTGGCCTCGATCAGGCTCAGCACCAGCGTGTTGGGATAGTTGGACGAGCTCGCCTGCTCGAAGCAGCCGGTCGGCTCGCGCAGCATGCCCTCGAGACCTTCGCCGAGCGCCGCGATCGGCGACGGGTAGACCTTGAGCCGCACGTGGCCGGAGCCGGGCACCGCATCGGTCGGGATCGCGAGGCGCCATTCGCCGGGGGTCGCGACGCTGGTCTGGCCGCCACCAGAACGTTCGTGCGGGAAGCCGCGCTGGCCAATGTGCAGCGAGCGGCGCAGGCGATCGACGAAGCGGCCGGCGCGCGCGGCGATGGCGAACGTCGCGTCGCCGTTGGTGCCCGTCACCGTGATCGGCAGCAGCACGCGGCCGCGGCCGACGCCGTCGGTATTGCTCAGCGCGATCTTCGTCGGCGCGCCCGAGTCGAGCGACAGGCCTTCGCCGAGCTGCACCTGCAGCACGACCTCGGCGACCTTCGGGTCCTTGACGATCGCCGCCACCGGCACCAGCAGGCTGTCGCCGGTGGTGACCTCGTCGGGCAGCTTGGCCTCGACCTGCAGCGGCAGCGTGGTGGCGAAGGTCGTCGTCGTCTGGCCGACGCGACCGACGTTGCTTCCGGAAGAGCCGCTGACCATGTGCGCGTCGACGTCGACGCGCCACGTCGTCACCGCGTCGGTCGTGGCGAACGCGGTCTTCGCCGTGCCGTCCTCGCCGGTCACGACCAACGTCTCCCAGCAGATCGTCGGCGTGAAGTCGCGGCGGTCGTCGCTCGGCGTGTAGCGATGGGCGTACTGGATCTGGGCGAACCGTTCGCGGTAACGGACCTTGGCGAAGTTCGCGCTGTAGGGCAGGTCGGTCGCCTCGGCCGACAGGAAGTAGTCGGGCATCTCGTCGTCGTCGTCGCCGCGGAAACGCCGCACCAGGGCGCTGATGTCCTCGAGTTCGCCTCGGACCCGCTTTCCGTCGAGTTCGTCGGCCTGGGCGATGTTGTCGTCGAAGGCGTCCTCGCTCTGCTCGAGCGCCCAGCCGCGCAGCCGCTCGCGCCGCCCGCCGAACCGCCTATCGGTGCCGCCGCCGAGGCCCACGGCCGTGTTCCACTGCCCGGAGTCGAACGCGCTCTCCTTCTTCGTGAGCTCGTCGATCTCCTCGAAGTCGACCGGTGCCAGGCGCGTCAGCGGCATGCCGTCGACGTCGCCGTCGAAGTCGGTGAGCTCCATCTCGACCTTGAGTTCGCTCATCGCGCTCGGCGCGAGCACGCCAGGACTCAGCGGCGCCAGGGCCAACACCAGCATCGCGGCGGCGCCGACGCCGACGAAGCCTTGCAGCACCGGCGGCGCGTTGGTCGT
Organism: Planctomycetota bacterium; assembly: GCA_020638735.1. Taxonomy (GTDB): domain Bacteria; phylum Planctomycetota; class UBA1135; order UBA1135; family UBA2386. The sequence goes on from JACKHZ010000012.1 coordinate 130,244, forward strand.
GCGACGCAGCAGCGCCGCGACCGCCTCGACGATCAGCAGCCCCACGAGCACGGCGATCGACAGCCCGGTGATGCGCTCCAGCAGGTGTCGGGCGTGACGCGCCGATCTGCTCAATTCGTTGGCCGGCGCCTGAGCCGCGGCGAGGTTGCTCGCCACCTGCGGCGTCTGCGAGAAGCCTTCGCGCGACAGCACCCGGCGCTGGAACGTCTCGTCGCCGCGCGCCGCCAGCGCCGCCTGCGCGGCGGTGTCGTTGCGCCAGACGAAGCGGCGCCAGCCGCGCGTGCCGAGCAGCAGGTCGGCGTTGCGGCCGCTGTGTTCCGACGCGAGGAAGAAGTCGCCGAAGTCCTCGAGCTTCTCGCTGCCGCCGGCGAACACGTCGCCGAACAGCGCGGCGCGGTCGGCGAGGCCGACGCGCGGCTCCAAGCCCATCGACGCGATCGCCGCGTCGCTGACCGACACGCCGAGCACCGCGCGCACGGCGCGGCCCTTCTCGTCGGTGGTGCGCACGTCGAGCTGCTGCACGTCGCCGGGGCTCACTTCGGGCGACTTCGCGGTCACCGCGACGTCGAGTCGGTGCGTGGCGAGGCGGCGCACCAGCCGTTCGGCGAGCGGACGCAGGTTGCGGTCGAACACCGTCACCCGCAGCACGCCGGCCGCGTTGTCGGGCAACGCGACTTCGGCGGTCGTGTCCAGGTGGTCACCATTGCCGACACGCAGCGTGGTCTGGCCGACCAGCACGCCGCGCGAGAACACGCCGAGCATCCACGGCCCGTCGCCGCGGCCGGCGAGCGACACGCGCAGCGGCGCCGCGGCGGCGATGTCGTCGCCGAGCAGACGCAGCGCGAGGCCCTGCTGCTTCACCTCCGGCAGTTCGATCGCATCGGCCTGGCCGGCGAAGCGCACGCGGTAGGCGTGCCCCGCGGCCGGCACGAAGCTCAACTTGGCGCGGCCCTGATGTGCGGTGCGGAACGACGCGACGCGCTGCTCACGGTCGTCGACCAGCTCGCCGGTGCCGTCGATCGGCCGACCGAGCGTGTCGGTGCACTCGAGGTAGAGGCCGTTCTCGACGCCGGCGATCAGCTCGCCGCCCTCGGGGAACGCGGCGACCTGCACGACGCCGGTCGGCACGACGAACGGCTCGACCTCGGCCTCGACGACGCCGCCGTCGGTGACCGTGGCGACGAAGCGCGCGGCGCCGTGTTCGACCTCGCGCGGGACATCGAAGCGGAACGTCGCGCCGCCCTTGGCGTCGAGGTTGGCGTCCTCGTGCCAGACCTCGTCGCCGTCGACGACCAGCGCACCGCGCACCTTGCCGCCGGCCGCCGGCGCCGCGTTGTCGCCCATGCGCAGCGCGGTGACCTTGGCCGAGCCGCGCTGGCCCGGCGCGTAGCTCTTGCGATCGAGCACGATCTGCTTCTGCAGCTGCGGCTCGCGGAACGCGCGCACGACGATCGGCAGATCCTCGTCGGCGAACACGCCGTTGCAGTGCACGCGCACCGTGTGCTCGCCGCCGGCGCTGTTCTCCGGCACGTTCAGCACGAAGCTGGCGACGCCACCCGGCGTCAGCGGGTCCTGATCGCGGGCAACCGCGCTGTCCTTGGCGTCGAGCAGCGCTGCGGTGACCGCGAGGGAGCGATCGAGCGGTAGCCGCGTCGTGCGGTCGAGCACCACGGCGCGCACGAACACCCGTTCGCCCGGACGGTAGATCGGCCGGTCGGTGCTGAGGTGCACCAGCGGCCCGGCGTTGGCGGTCGACAGCTCGAACACCTGGCGCGCTTCATCGGTCGCGCACGCCGCGACGACCTCGACGCGGTGCGGCACCTCGAGCGCGGCGGCGACGGCCACGGTCGCGTCGCCGCCGCGCGTCGCGGCCTCGCCGGCACCGAGCACCTTGCCATCACCGTCGAGCGCCTGCCAGCGCACGCGGCAGTCGGCGGCGTCGCCTTCTAGGTCGCGGGTCTGCACGGTGAAGCTCCACGCAGCACCCGATGGCACCGCCTGCGGCGCGCTGACGGTCAGGTGCAGGTGGTCGCGTTGGTAGGCGCCGAGCCGCCATTGCGCGATCTGGTCGTAGACCAACGTGCCGAGCACCATCAGCAGCGCGGCAGCCGACAGCAGCGTCGCGCGCCAGCCGCGGTGGGTGAGCCAGCGCCACGCGTCGCGGCGGCGCGGCGCCTCGAGCTCGAGCCGCGGTTGCTCCGGCCGAACGGCCTCTTCGAGCACCTGCGCCTGCGCCAGCACCTCGCGCTGCAACGCGCGCAGCGCCGGCTCGGCTGCGAGCCGCGCCTCGAGCGCATCGGGGTCCTCGTGACAGCCGAAGTGCAGTTCGAGCAGCTCCTGCTCGAGGGCTTCGCGTTCGGCCGGCGTCCAATCGTGCTGATTGCCTTCGTTTGGCGTGCTCATCGCAGGTTCTCCTTGGTGATCGCGACCCCCAGCGTCTGCCGCAGCTGCATCAGCGCCCGGCGCATGCGTGTCTTGGCGGTGCCGACCGGAATGGCCAGCGCCTCGGCGACGGCCTCGTAGGTGAGGTCGCCGGCGACCTTCAGCAGGAACACCCGCTGTTCGGGTTCGGCCAGCCGCGCGACGGCGGCTTGCGCCTCGGCCACCGCTTCGCGCTGCTCGAGCGCGTGCGACGGCGTGGCATGAAGGGTGGGGGACACGGTGCGTTCCTCGTCGAGGGGATGGTGCGCCGGCCGTCGCTGTCGCTTGCGGCGCGCGTCGGTGGCGGCGTGGAAGGTGACGACGAAGATCCATGCGACCGGGTCGTTCGGCCGGGTGCCGCGCTGCCACGCACGCCAACAGTTGAGGAAGGCGTCCTGCAGCAGTTCGGTGGTGTCGGCCTCGGGCCCGAGCACGCTGCGCACCGCTCCCGCCAGGCCACGTCGGTGGGCCTGGAACAGCTCCGCCAGGAACGGCTCCGCATCGCTCATGGATCGATCGTGCCGCTGAAGACGACGCCGGGCGACGCACGGTTTTGGCGCGTCCCGGATTTCTGCGTTCGGCACGGCAACGGCCGGTGCCACCGCCGGTTCGGCGGGCTCTCGACCGCAGCTCGAGAGCCATGGCGCGAGAAGCGCCGCGCCACGCAGTCGAGCCCGGTGCGCTTCGCCGGCCATGTCCCGCCGCCTGCTGCTCGCGTCCTCTCTCGCCCTCGCGGCCTCGACGAGCACCTCCTGCACGCTGACCAAGCCGATCGTCTGCGCGGTGACCGCTCCCGCCTACGTGATCGGCAGTTCGGGTGGCAGCGGGTGCTGGTGCAACTGCAACTGCGGCGACGGGCGCGCCGCCGCGTTCATCCTGCTGGCGATCTGCGCGGTCGGCGCCGGCGGCGGGCTGGTGACCGGCATCATCAGCGACATCAACGTGCTGTGCGGCGAGACCGAGGATCCGTGCCGCAACTTCTTCAACCCGTTCGCCACCAACCGCTGATCGTCGGTGCGCCCCGCTCAGCCCGCCCAGGTGATGGTGATCGGCGCGTCGATGTCCGGGTGCAGGCTCTTGTGCACCGGGCAGCCGTGCGCGGCGCGCTCGAGGATCTTCTTGTGGTCGTCGGCGAACGTGCCGGGCACCGACAGCTCGACCGGCAGACGGCCGATGCGGCGCGGGCTGTCGTTCATGTGCTTCTCGACGCGCACGGTGGCGCCTTCGAGCGCGATGCCGTGACGGCGCGCGACGATGCCCATCGTCGTCAGGATGCAGGTGCCGAGCGCGGTGGCGACGAGGTCGGTGGGGGAGAAGAAGCGGCCGAGGCCCTGGTTGTCCTTCGGCGCGTCGGTCTGCAGCGAAGCCTCGGACGGGCCGTGCACGGCGGTGCAGCAGAGGTCGCCCTGGTAGCTGGCGTGGATCGTGACCATCGCGGCAGCGTAGCGGGGCGTCGCCCGGCTCACATCGCCGCGGTCAACGTCTCGTAGGCTCGCTGGATCGCGGTGAAGCGCTCGGTCGCCTCGCGCATCGCCACCGGGCCGAGGTTGGGTTGCGCGTCGGGATGGAACTTGCGCACCAGCTCGCGGTGGCGCTTGCGCACCTGCTCGGGGGTCGCGCTGGCGTCGAGGCCGAGCGTCTCCAGCGCCTGCGCGCGGGCGTCCATGCTCGGCGGCGGGGCCGGGCGTTGCTGCCGCGAGCCACCGGACCCGCCGCCGGTGCTCCGGGTTCGCTGGCCCATCATCCACTGGGCGCGGGCGAGGTGGAACAGCATGCGCGCGCGCTGCGGCACGATGCCGAGCCCGCGCGCGACCTCGTGCAACGCCGCGTGCTCGTCCGGGCGGAACCTGCCGTCGGCGAAGGCGACCAGCGTGCACCAGCAGAACAACGTGTCCAGCTCGGCGCCGTCGAGGCCGACGGCGATGCGCGCGGCGAGCCCGACGCGGTCCTGCACCAGCAGCGGCTGCATCTCCCAGTTGGCGATCTCGTGCGCGCTGACGGGATCGGCGAAGCGCTCGAGCAGGAACTGCCGCACGACCTCGCGTTCGGCCTGGGTCATCGGCCCGTCGGCGTCGGCGACCGCGGCCAGCAGGTAGAAGATGCGCCGCGGCAGCGACGCGCGCTGCCAGGCCGCCTGCGCCGCGTCGCTCCACTGCCGGTGGGTCCGGGACCGATAGCCGAGCAGGCGCACCATCGGGCCGGACGACGACAGCGCCAGATGGAAGCCGTAGAGACCGAGGCCGACGGTGATCAGGCCGGTTCGATCGGGGATGTGCAGCACGCGCTGCACGATGCCGGTGCCGGCTGCGAGCAGCAGCACGACGCCGAGCGCGAAGCGCCCGAGCCAGTACTGGATGCTGTTGCGATCGGGCATCACGCGGCGCGGCAGGCTAGCACGCAATCGGCCGGCCGAGGAGTGTGAACCGCTGCGGCTGCCGCTTGGCCGGGCTCAGTAGGCCCGGGCCCTCGACTCGATGCGGTACTCCGGCACCTGCTCCAGTTCGTCGGCCTCGAGCGCGTACTGCTCGCAGACCAGGCTCAGCCGCAGGCCGTCGGTGTCGACGCGTTCGACGGAGTGTTCGAGGTCGCCGTCGAACTCGACCAGCAGGCCCGCCTCCGGCGCGACGCGGCCGAGCAGCTTCTTGTTGCGGCGCAGCACCAGTTCGCCGCCGCGCATGCCGGCCGGAACGTCGACGTAGAGCACGCTGACCTGCAGCGGCGGGTGGATGTCGAGCACGTAGCTGCGCAGGCTGCGGTCGATGTGCGGCGCCACGTGCGAGCCCTTCTGTAGCTGCAGCGGGTTGAAGTAGAACGCATTGCAGTCCGGCCGCAGCGCGCGGTCGAGGTAGGGGGCGGCCCACGGGAACTCGAGCCGGACACGCTCGAGCGAGGAGCGGTGGAAGACGACCGAGAAGCCGCGCGTGCCGACGAAGTCGCGGTTGAGGTTGTTGGTCGTGAAGTAGCGGTTCTTCCGCACCTGCAGCCGCACGTCGGCGAGGTAGGAAGGCGCGAAGGCGTCGGGGTGACGGCGATGTCCGGACAAGCGCCCGGACAGTAGCACGCGGTGGGGCGCGGACCCGCTACGTTCAGCGGCCGATGCGGGTGCTGTTCGTGCTGGTGCCGGAGGACGACGTCGACTCGCTGCTCGATGCCGCGTTCGGGCCGGATGCCGCGCAGCGGCCGGTGCTGCGGCGCTACCCGCGCGCGACCGACGAACGGCACCTGCTGAGCCTGGTGCGCGCCGGGCGCGATCGTCACGCCACGACCTGGGGCCGCGGTGCGGTCAAGGCGGTGGCGCTCGGCGCGGTGCTCGGCGCGATCACCAACGGTGTGCTGGCGGCGTTCTTCGGCATGCTCGGCGGCATGGTCGGCGTCGCCTGCGGGCTCGGTCTGGTGCTCGGCGCGTTCCTCGGCGGATTCACGGCGATGATGACCGGCACCGAGGTCGCGCGACCGGAGCTGCGCGCACTGCTGCGTCATACGCGCGACGGCGACGTGTTGTTGCAGCTGGTCGGTGACGATCGTGAGGCGATCGACCGACTGCTCGAGTCCGGTGAGGCGCGCGGCCTGCACGCGCTGCGCATCACCTGACCGCTACAGGCTCGCGACCAGCGCTTCGAGCTGATCGGTCGCCTTCCCCCAGCCGTCGTGGAAGCCCATCGTCTCGTGCGTCGCCAGGTCCTCGGCGGTCCAGTGGCGCACGACGGCGGTGTAGCGGGTCTTGCCGCCCTCGTCGGCGAACGTCAGTTCGCAGGTCATGAACGGCTTCGTCGACGGCACCCACGCTTCGGTGTAGGCGTCGGTGAACACCAGCTTCTCGCCGGGCACGACCTCGAGGTAGACGCCGCGATTGTGGTGTTCCTCGCCGTTCGGGCCCTGGAACAGGAAGTAGCTGCTGCCGCCGGGGCGCACGTCGGTCTCGACGATCGGCGTCGTCCACGGCCGCGGCGTGAACCACTGCTTCAGCAGCTCGGGTTCGGTCCAGGCGCGGAACAGCGCGCTGCGCGGAGCGTCGATCAGGCGGGTGAGGGTCAGTTCATGGCGAGGGTTCATCGTGTCTCCAGGTGCATGGTCAGTCGTCGGTGTCGCGCAGCTCCGGCACGTCGAGCGTGCGCACGGGGCGCACCTCGATGCTGCCGTGCGCCTTGCGTCCTTCGCGGCGGTAGACGTCCTCGATGCGCTCGCGAACGGAGTCGGTCACGGCCGCAGTTCTAGCCGCTGTCGGCGGGGAGACGATCTGCATCGACGGTTCCCGAGGCGGATCGGGCGAGCGCGTGATCGATCGACGATCGGCAGACCGGCGCGCTAGTTGCCGGACGCTGCGCATGACCACCCGCGTCGAAGGAGCGGTGACCGCCAACGTGCCCGCCGCAGTTGCGTACGCCCAGTTCTTCCACGTGGAGGAGTTCCCGCGGTTCCTGCCCAAGGTCGAGCACGTCGCCTGTCGAGGTGGCGAGCGGTTCTCCGTGCGCACGCGCAGCGGCGGCGATACGCGGGAGTGGGAGGCGGAGATCGTCGAGCGCATGCAGGACTCGCTGATCGTCTGGCGATGCGCGGCTGGCACCCCGCACGCCGGCGTGGTCACGTTCGCCTCCCTGCCGGCGGGGCGATGTCGTGTCGGCCTCAGCATCGAGTTCGAACCGCACGGCCTGCGCGAGCGTCTCGGGGTCGCGTGCGGCGTTCCGCGGCGCGAGATCGCCGCCGATCTGCAGCGCTTCGCCGACTACCTGGAGCTGCGCGCGGTCGACGAAGCGGCGCATTGACGCGTGGCGTGCGGAACGAGGGTTGCTCGGCGCGCGGCATGACCACCGCCGAGTTCAACTTGACGTGCCCCTCGATGCTCGAGGACGGCACGATCCCGGAGGAATACACCTGTGACGGCAACGACCTGTCGCCTGCGCTGAGCTGGCGGGCGGCGCCGGTGGGGACGCGCAGCTTCGCGCTGCTGATGGACGACCGGGACGCTCCCGGCGGCGCGTTCACGCACTGGCTGGTGTGGGACATGAAGGCGGGCACGCTCGAACTGCAGCAAGGTGAAGCGCCGGACGGGGTCCTGGGCACGAACGACTTCGACTGGCAGGGCTACGGCGGCCCGTGCCCACCGCGCGGCCACGGCAGCCATCGCTACCGGTTCCGCATCTTCGCCGTCGACGTCGATCGGCTCGGTCTGCCGGCCGGCAGCATGCGTCGGGAGTTCGAGGCGGCGCTGGTCGGGCACGTGCTGGCCGAAGCGACCGTCACCGGCCGCTGCGAGCGCTATTGACGCGCGCCGCGCGCACGGTCCGTGGCCGCGGCGGCATGACGATTGCCCCGGACCGGTCATGAACCTGCTGACCGATCGAGTCCCTCCACACGACTCCGAGCTCGCACACGCCGTGCGCGGATTCTGCCTCAACGAACCGACCGGTGGGCGCTCCGCGTGGCCGGTGCCGAACGAATGGCCCGCCGGCTTCGCCGGCATCGGCACCAACCATGCGCTGCTCGACGAGGGGCTTCAGGCGGCCGTGTTCCGCGGCACCGTCCAGCGCGCCGAGCAGTTGTTGCGCCGCGCCGCCCCGGAGCTCACCGAGAGCGAGCGTCGGCACGAGATCGCGTTCGTCGTCGACGCCCTCCGCGGGCTGGAGCTCGTCCGCGCCTTCGGTGCGGGGGTCGAGGTGTGCGTCGACCTGCACAGCGACTTCGCGACCGATGCCGAGGCGAGCTACCACTACGGACGGCGGATGTTCGCGCTGTGTCCGCAGCAGTTCGTCGTCAAGATCCCGTTGACGCCCGCCGGTCTGCTCGCCGCGCACCGTCTCGTCGGCGACGGCGTGCGGGTGGAGGTCACGCACGGCTTCTCGGTGCGGCAGCACGAGCTGGTCGCCCGCTACGTGCGCCCGCGGTTCGTCGGCAGCGTGCCCGGGCGGGTGGACGCCTGGTTCGAGAAGGGCGGATTGCCGCTGGCGCCGGGATGGTGTCGTCCTGGCGCGCTGATGACGGCGGTCGTCCAGGAGATGCTGGGCGAGCTGCCCGAGTGCGTGACGAAGCAGGTCGCGGCGACCGCCCATGGCTCGGACACCGAGTCGACGCTGGCGGGTGTCGACGTGCTGAGCATGCCCTCGCTGCGGGCGCGCGAAGCGGTGGATCGGCGCACTGACGAACTGCAGCCGCTCGCCGGCCATCCTCTGTTGACGTCCGAGGTGGTCGCCGCGGCCGGCGCCGACGTGTTCTTCCGCTCCGAGTCGTCGACGTTGGTCGTGGCCGAGCAGCTCGCGCAGCGGCCCGCGGAGCTGCTGGACGCCGAGCGTGTCGGTGCCGTGCTGACCGACTGTCAACTGCCGGACCTGATGCCGGAGCTGCTGCCGGTGGAGCGCAGGGACCTGGCGGCGGGCGGCCCGGTGCCGGTGCGCGAGCTGTGGCAAGCCCGCGTCGACACCGGTGAGCTGGCGTGGGACGGGCTGTTGACCGAGGCGGCGCTGGTCGCGAGCGCGGTCAAGCAGCGGCAGCTCGACGAACGGCTGGTCGAGGCGAGCCGGGCCTGACCGTCGCCCCGCCCGCGTCGGCAGCGGCGCCGCCGATCGGCGGTGCGTTCGCCGATTCGCGTGCCGCCGGCCGCACGGCCGGATGGGGCCGTGCTCAGCGGCCTGCCGGTGCGGCGGGCCCCAGCACCAGCAGCGGGCGGCGTCGCGCGCTGCGACGGCGCGGCACGGGCGTCGGGATCGACCGCGACAGGCACTCGTTGACCCGTTCGGGGGTGCCGAGATCGGTCCAGCCACACGGGGCGACCTCGACCAGTCGCAGCCACGCCTCGGCGCCCTGCAGCACGTCGCGCGACAGGTCGTGCGCGGTCTCGTCGTCGTAGAGCCGCTGCAGCGCGAGGTTGCGTTCGCGGCCCACCGGCGCGGCGAAGGGGCCACCGACCGTGCAGTGGGGGCACCGGTTTGCGACGCTCCACCAGCTGCGCTACCGTCGAGTCAATGACCCGAACGACCCCAGGGCATGCTCCCGGGTCGGACGATCGGCACGGAGTCGGTGGTGACGACCAGCTGCGCCTGCGCTCGGGCGTGTTCTCCTTCGCCACCAATCCGATCGTCATCGAGGACCTCGCGGGCGTGATCATCGACCTCAACGCCGCGGCCGAGTCGGCCTACGGGTGGTCGCGCGCGGAGCTGCTCGGCGAACCGGCCGACGTGCTGGTCGCGCCGGCCGACCTCGATCGGGCGCAGCGCATCCGCGCCGGCTGCCTGCGCGGCGAACACGTCGACGAATCGCTCTGGCGACAGATCACCAAGGCGGGTCGGGACCTGCCGATGATCCGCTCGCTGTTCCCGCTGACCGACGAGCGCGGCCGCGTGCTGGCGCTGGCCTCGATCGGCAAGGACGTGGTCGCGTTCCGCAAGCGGGTGGAGCTGCGCGAACGGCTGGTGCGCGCGGAGCAGCGCGCCGAGGAGCGCGAACGTCGCGCGCTCGCTCGCGACCTGCACGACTCGGTCGCGCAGCTGCTCGCCGTGCTGCGGATCCGTCTCAGCGAGCTGCGGGATCGCGGCGCGGCGGCGCTCGACGGCGGTGCGACCGCGGGCGAAGCGCTGCACGAACTGGCGGACCTGGCGGCGGAGATCGACCGGCGGGTTCGCACGGTGATGTTCCAGGTCGCCCCGATGAGTCTGCACGAGTTCGGCCTGGTCGCCGGCCTCGCGGAGCTGGCCGAGGCGGTCGAGCAGACGTTCAAGCTGCGGATCGCGATCGTCGAGAAGGCGACCCCGCCGCGGCTCGACGACGACAGCCTCGTGACGCTGTTCCGCGGCACGCGCGAGCTGTTGATCAACGTCGCCCGGCACGCCCAGGTCGACCGCGCGACGGTCGTCGTCGGCGTGCAGTCGGGCCGTGTGACGGTGCGCGTCGAAGACGAAGGAGTCGGCTTCGACCCGGCCGTGGTGACCCTGGGGTTCGGCCTGATGGGGCTGCGAGAGCGCCTGAACCGGTGCGGCGGGCGGCTGCAGCTCGAGGCCGCGCGCGGCGACGGCACGCGCGCCTGCATGCTGGTGCCCGCGCCGCAGCGCAAGGCCGTGGACGCGGCGGCGTCGGGTGAACGATGACCGTGCGCATCGTGATCGTCGACGACCACGCGCTGCTGCGCGAGGTGTTGCGCAAGATGCTCGACCGCGAGCCCGACTTCGAGGTCGTCGGTGCGGCCGGCAGCGGCAGGGAAGCGCTCGAGCTGGTCGAGGCGCAGCATCCCGACCTGGTCGTCATGGACCTGATGCTCGGCGACGGCAACGGCGTCGACACCACCCGGGAGATCGTGCGCCGTCGCCGCGGGACGAAGGTCATCGCGTTGTCTGCCTACTCACAGCGGCGCCTGGTGCTGGCGGTGCTGGAGGCCGGCGCCGCCGGCTTCGTGCGCAAGGCCGACTCCTACTCGGAGCTGCGCGAGGCGGTGCGAGCCGTCCAGGCGGGGCAGAAGTACCTGTGCGCCGGCGTGACGGGCTCGGTGGTCGACGCGCACGTCGGGGCGCCGGACTCGGCGTTCGCGAAGCTGACGACACGTCAGCGCCTCGTGCTGTCGGAGATCGCCCGCGGACGTTCTTCCGGCGAGATCGCCAGGGAGCTGCACCTGTCGCCGCACACGGTCGAGACGCACCGGCGCAACCTGATGCGGAAGCTCGGCCTGCACTCGGTGGCGGATCTGACCCGGTACGCGATCCGCGAGGGGCTGACGACGGCCGAGGAATGAGCCGGCGCCTACCGGATACCGGGTATGCGGAATGGGGCGAACCGGGGAGCGCGCGCCGGCCATCGGGGTGCGACCGTGGTGCATCCTGTTCGACCAAGGAGGACCCCTTTGCGCCAGGCGCACCCGACCAAGTCCGATCCATCCGACGCCGCTGCGACCGCGACCACGACCACGCACGAACCGCCGCGCGCCGGTTCGATCCGTGTCTGCCTCGACGAACGCGACCCCGCCATCCGCCGGGTCGTCGCCCGGGCCTGCGCCCGCGTCGGGCTGTGTCCGGAGTTCCTGACCGAGGCGCGGCGCTCGCGCCACCCGATGCTGGTCCAGATGGAGGCCCTGGCTTCGCGCTGGCAGCCGCCGCCGGGGGTCGCGGTGCTGGCGCGTCGGCCGCCGGCGATGGCGCGTCTGCGGCTGCTCGCCGCAGGTGCGCGCAGCATCATCGACGTCGACTCGCCGGACGGCCGCATCGCCGATTCGATCGCCGACGTCGCGCGTGCGCCGGACGACGCGGCCGACGGGCAGCCCCGGTTCGAGCACTTCGAGTCGCGCGCGCCGGCGATGCTGGCGGTGGTCGACGACGCGCGCCGTCTCGCCGCGGCGCAGGCGTCGGTGCTGATCACCGGCGAGACCGGGGTCGGCAAGGAGCACCTCGCGCGCGCGGTGCACGCGGCCGGGCCGCGGCGCGACCGACCGTTCGTCGTCGTCAACTGCGGCGCGCTGCCGGAGAGCCTGCTCGAGAGCCAGCTGTTCGGCCACGAGCGCGGCGCGTTCACCGGCGCCGATCGCCTGCACCGCGGGTTCTTCGAGACTGCGCACGGCGGCACGCTGCTGCTGGACGAGATCGGCGAGATGCCGAAGCACCTGCAGGTCGCCCTGTTGACCGTGCTGCAGCGGCGCGAGGTGGTGCGCCTCGGCGGTACGACGCCGGTGCCGGTCGACGTCCGGGTGATGGCCGCCACCAATCGCGACCTCGACGCGGACATCGCCGCCGGACGGTTCCGCGAGGACCTGTTCTACCGGCTCGACGTCATCCGCCTCGACCTGCCGCCCCTGCGTCGCCGCGTCGAGGACCTGCCGGAGCTCGCCGGTCGCATGCTGCGCAACCTGCTCGCGCGCGAGCGTCGGCGCGACTTCGGCGGCTTGAGCGAGCCTGCGCTGGCGGCGATGTGTGCCTACCACTGGCCCGGCAACCTGCGCGAGCTGGAGAACGTGCTGCAGCGCGCGGTCGTGCTCGGGCGCGGCCCGGTCATCGACCTGCACGACCTGCCATCGCCGTTGCTGGAGCGTGAGCGCGCGGCCGGGCCAGGCCGCGGCGATGTCGCGCGCGCGGCCGCGTGGGACGGAATGTCGCTGCGCGAGGCGCGCGAGGCGGCGATCGAGGCGTGCGAACGGGCCTACCTGCATCGCCTGCTGCAACAGACCAACGGCGGCGTCGGCGCGACCGCGGCCCGCGCCGGCGTGCGGCCGCGTTCGCTCTACGACAAGATGCGGCGCTACCAGTTGAAGAAGGAGGACTACCGGCGCTGAGCGACGCGGCGTGGTCGGGCACGGTGCTTGCCACACGCCGACCATGAAGACGATCTCCACCGAGGAACTCATCCGCTGGCTCGACGAGGGCGACGACGTGCTGTTGGTCGACGTGCTGTCACCCGGCGCCTTCGAGAAGCAGCACATCCCTGGCGCCGTGAACGTCCCGGGCGACGCGCCGGACTTCGCCGACAAGGTCGCCGCCAAGGCCGATCGCGCGCGGCAGCGCGTCGTCGTCTACTGCGCGAGCGAGTCGTGCAACGCGTCGCCGCAGGCCGCGAAGAAGCTCGAGCAGGCCGGCTTCCGCAAGGTCTACGACTACGAGCAGGGCATCGAGGGATACGTCGACAGCGGTCGTCCCGTGGTCGGTGCAGGCAGTTGAACGACCACGACCGAACCCACTGCAGGAGAGCTCCATGATCCGATTCCTACCCGAAGACGCCGGTCGGACGATCGCGCTGCGCGTCACCGGCAAGCTCACCCACGCGGACTACGGCGAACGCCTGTCGCCGCGCCTCGAGCAGGCGTTGCGCGAGCCCGGCAAGCTGATCTTCCTCGGCGTGCTCGGCCCGGACTACGAGGGCATCACCGCTCACGCGCTGTGGGACGAGCTCCGCCTCGACATCGCCCATCGCAAGGACTTCGAACGCGCCGCCATCGTCACCGACGACTGGATGGTGCGCACCGCGGTGCGCCTGTTCGGACCGTTGTTCAGCGGCGAGGTGCGGTTGTTCCACGTCGAACAGCAGCAAGAAGCCGCGCGCTGGCTCGGCCTGCGCGCGGCGTCGGCGGGCGTCGACACCGCGAAGGGCGACGGCGAGCAGGCCGCCGGCGGTTGAGCGGTGCACGGTGACCGGCGAGACCGCGCGTCGATCGGTGGCGTCACCGCCGACTTCGCCGCGGCTGCCGGCGGCGGCGCGTCGGTACGCGGCTTGCCCCGGGCCGCTCGCACCTCCGGGCGCGAACCGCGCCACGAAGGCACCGAGATCCAACCGACCCGCAAGCAAGCATGATGATCGCGTCCCGTTCCTTCCTCCTGCCGTTCTGCCTGACGATGACCCCGCTCGCGAGCGCGTGTGCACTCGCCCAGGAACCGCAGTCCGCGCCCGTACAGGACCAGGAAACCCCGTCCGACGGACAGGTCGTCGACGCCGTCGAGGACGAGCTGCGGCTCGATCCGGCGGTGTCGTCGCGGCAGGTCGCGGTGCAGGCCGACGACGGCGTCGTCACGTTGACCGGCATGGCGGACTGCATCCTGGCGGCTGATCGCGCCGCGGACGTCGCCCGCACGGTGCGCGGCGTGCGTGCGGTCGTCGACCGCATCGAGGTCGTGCCGCCTGCCGACATCGGCCGCGTCGAGCTGCGCCAGTCCGTCGAGCAGGCGCTGCTCGCGAATCCGGCGACCGATCTCTACCAGGTCCAGGTCGAGGCCGACGATGCCGGCGCGGTGACCTTGAAGGGCACGGTCGAGTCGTGGGCCGAGCGCCAACTCTGCGAACAGGTCGCCGCCGGCGTCGCCGGCGTCACGGAGGTCGACGACGAGATCGCGATCCACTACGTCGCCGATCGTGTCGACTCGGAGATCTGCCGTGACGTCGAGCAGCGGCTGCACTGGAACATCCTGGTCGACGACGGCCTGATCGACGTCAGCTGCAAGGACGGTGAGGTCGCGTTGTCCGGCATCGTCGGCAGCGCCGCGGAGCGCATCCGCGCGCGGCGGTTGGCCTGGATCGCCGGCGTCAAGGACGTCGACGTCGAGGGCTTGCAGGTCGCGCGGTGGGCGCGCGACGACAAGCTGCGCGGCTCGAAGTACGCCGTGCGGTCGAACGACCAGGTGCGCGAAGCGGTGAAGGACGCGCTGCGGCTCGATCCGCGCGTCGCGAGCTTCGCGATCGACGTCGGTGTGAGCTCCGGCCACGTGACGCTGCGCGGCGACGTCGACAACCTCGAGGCCCTGCGCGCCGCCGCGGAGGACGCGCGCAACACCGTCGGCGTCTCCTCCGTCGTCAACCGGATCCACGTGCGCCCCGAGCCGACGCGCTCCGGCGTGCAGGTGGCGAACGAGATCGAGTCGGCGTTGCAGCGCGACCCGTTCGTCGACGCCGACGAGGTGTCGGTGACGGTGCACAACGGCGTCGCCCGGCTGTTCGGCTGCGTCGACGACTGCTTCGTGCGGGCGCGTGCCGACGACGACGCGGCGTGCGTGCCGGGCGTGGTCGACGTCGAGAACCTGGTCGCTGTGCGCGACGCGACGTTCCACGCGTTCGACCCGTACGTCGACGCCACCCCGCTGGAGTGCTACGGCTGGTTCCGCTACGAGCCGTGGCTCACGTTCGACGACGACGGCGAGATCGCAGCGCGCGTCGAGGAGGAGCTCTGGTGGAGCCCGTTCGTCAACTCCGGCGACGTGGCGGTGACCTGTGTCGACGGCGTGGTCCAGCTCGACGGCGAGGTCGGCAGCGAGACCGAGCGCATCGCGGCGACCGAGAACGCCTTCGACGCCGGCGCGATCTGGGTGGACAACGACTTGGAGGTGATGCCGGATGAGGGCTCGAAGCAGTGAGCGGCTGCTGCCGTTCCGTTCCGTCCGCCACCTGTTGATCGCGGTGATCGACCTGCACGTGCGCACCCGCCGCCGCTATCTGGCCGCGGCCCGCTGTGCGGGCGATCTGCGGTTGGTGGCGCTGCTCGGCTATCTCGCCGATCGCGAAGCGGAGCAGGCGGAGATCCTGGCGCGGCTGTGCAGCAGCGAGGACGCCTCGCTCGACTGCCTGGTGCAGGGCGTCCCCGCGGCGGACTTCGCGGCCGCCGTCATGCCGACGCGGGCGCGCGACGACTACGCCGCGGTGGCTGCATCGTGGCTGCGCCGCGAGCACGCGCTGGAGACCTGCTTCGAGCGGCTCTCCGACATGGTGGGGCCGCGCGCGCACGCGGTCTTCGAGGCGCTGTCGGGCCTGAAGCGCCTGTACCAGGAGCGGCTGCACCAGGCGATGATCGACAGCTGACCATTCCGCGCACGGCCGGCGTCACGAGCGCGCGGTGAGCTGCGCGCCTCCCCGGCGTCGCCTTCGGGAAGTGGCGACGAACAGTCCCACCGTGATCAGCGCCATTCCGCACAGGCTCCACGGTCCCGGCCAGTCGGCGAAGCACATCCCGCCGAACAGCGTCGCGAACAGCACCTGCAGGTAGCTGACCGAGATCGCGCGACCGGCCGGTTCGCGCGCCAGCCCTTTGGTCATCGCCACCTGCGCGATCTGCGTCGAGACGCCGACGCCGAGCAGCCACAGCCAGGCGAGCGGATCGGGCCAGACCCACTCGTCGATCGCGAACGGCGCGCTGAGCGGCACGGTGACGATCGGGAAGTAGAACACGACGCGCAGCGCCGGTTCGCTGCGGCCGAGCTTGCGCACCGCGGCGTACGCGAGCGAAGCGAACAGCGCGCCGAGCACGCCGACCAGCACCCAGCGCCACGGCAGGTCCGTGCGCGCTGCGCCGAGTCCGAGCAGCGTCGTCGGCTGCTTCAGCGCGACGACCCCGGCGAACGCGAACGCCATCCCGATCAGCACGCGGCCGGTCAACCGTTCGCCGAGCCAGGCCGCGGCGACCAGCGCGGTGAGCACCGGCGAGACCTGGTGGATCACGGTCGCCTCGGCGAGCGGCAGGTTGTCCACCGCCAGATAGAAACAGACCAGGCCGCCGGAGCCGAACAGGCCGCGCAGCAGCAGCAAGCGGGGCTGCGAACCGAACGGCGACAGTCGCGCGCGCCACAGCCCGACGCCGCTCAGCGTCAGCGTCACCAGCGCGCGGAGCAGCACCGTCTGCATCGTCGGCACGCCGCGCTGGCCGGCGAGCTTGACGCACAGCGCCATCACCGCGAACCAGAACGCCGCCTGCGCCATGTAGGCGAGGCCGCCGCTGCTGGCGGGGGCGTCGCTTGCAGTCGACTCGCTCATCGCGGGGCTCAGGGCTTCTTCAGCAGCAGCTGCCCGGCGAACGCTTCGTGGCGCGGGTCAGCGGTCGTGAGCAGCTCGACGATGCGCGCGCCCTCGGGGCGGATCTGCTGCAGCGCGTCGGCGGCGGCGCGGCCGAGCGTGGCCTCGTCGACGCCGACCCAGTGGGTGTAGTCGGCGTCGGCCGGCTTCGGCGAGAACAGCACCACCTTGCCGCCCTTCTCGACCACCATGCGCCGCGCCGCGGCCGACGGCGCCGGGTCGGCGGCGGCGACCAGGAAGGTGCGGTAGTCCATGTCGAGTCCGCGCTGCAGCTCGGCGGTCCAGGCTGCGGCGTCGGTCGGCGTCGCGACCACGCCTTGCAGCGGCTCGATCAGCCGGCCGAGCAGCCGCGGCGCGCGTTCGGCGGCGGTCGCCCACGGGTCGTCGCCGGCGGCACGCGCGACGGCGAAGCGCACCGGCTGCTGCTGACCCTGCGGGTGCAGCTGCGGGGCGTGCTCGCTGCGCATGGCCTGCAGCACGAAGTCGGCGGGCGCGAACACCGGCGTGCCGCTGCTCGCGAGGTTGGCGGGCGTCAGGTAGCTGGCGCCGAACGCGAGCTGCGGCGGCGTGTCGAGCTCGAGCGCGGTCAGCAGCGCGACCTCGGCGACCGCCTGCACCGGCGGCGCGAAGGCGCTGGCCGCGGCCCAGCGCCCGTCCTCCACTGCCCGCTTCGCCGCGTCGACGGGCGCGCCGACGACCAGCAGCTGCTTGCCCGCCGGTACCCGCGCGACGTCTCGAGCGGCCACGAGCCACAGCTCCGCGTCGGGTGCATCCGCGGCGCGCTCCGGCGCGAGGCACGCCAGCACCTGATAGCGGCCGTCGGCCGAGCGCAGCGCCGGACGGTCGTCACCGCACGCGGCGAGCAGGGCGCAGGCGGTCAGCGTGGCGGCGCGGCGGATGCACATGGCGCGCATGATGGCGTTCACGCGTCGTCGCCGCCACGGGAGCTTCGCCGGCCGGCGTCGGCGAAGAAGGCCGCGAACGCCGCGACCACGCCTTCGGCCGGCAGCGCGCTCGGACGCAGCTCGCGGCTGATGCGGCCGTACTCCTGCGCCGACGGCACGCCGAAGTAGAGCTCGGGGATCGGCTCGGTGGGTGGGTCGGCGTTCCACGACGCGCCGTCGCGTTCGGGTTCCAGCTCGCCGAGGCGCCGCGCCAGCGGCCGCAGGTCGAGGCGCGGCGGCGCGCCGATCGTGACCAGCTCGAACCAGCTCTCGGTGCGGTCGTGGTAGCGGTAGCGGGTGCCGTCCGCGTCGCGCTGCACGTGCAGCACGCGGAACGCCGCCGCCAGCGTGTTGAGGGTCATGCGGTGGCGTCCGCCGTCGCTGCGCAGCGCCGCGAAGCCGAGCTCGGCGAACGCTTCGCGCTGCACGTCGCCGGCGAGGCCGCGCGCGATCTCGCCCTTCACGCGGGCCAGCTCCTCTTCGTAGAGTGCCTTGTAGCCGCCGGGGTGGTCGAGCACCGATTCGGCGTGGTCGAGCAGCCACCGGTAGCGCGCCAGCGACTTTGCGTCAGGGTTCTCGACGCCGTGGAAGGCGCCGCGCACCGGCGACTCGGGCCGGGCCAGCCCGGCGACGATGCGATCGATCGCGAAGCCGCGCCAGGTCGTGAAGACGCCGAAGTCGCCGGTCGCCGCCGCGCTCAGCAGCAGCTCCTCGCGCGCCAGCGCCACGTGGGGGCGCAGCACCGCCAGCAGCGCGCCGAACCCGTCGGTGTCGTAGTGGTCGTTGAGCACCAGCTCGGCGTCGCCGAGGAAGGCCTCCTGCTCGGCGGCGCCGGCCCGCGCGAAGTTCAGCGCGATGCCGGTGCTGAGGTCTGCCTTCCAGGCGCGCGGCGTGCGGTTGCCGGGCCAGTGCGAGAGATTCGGGCCGGTCGGCGTCATGCCGTCGACCGACAGATGCGTGACGTCGCATCCATCCACCCCTGCGAAGGCGAGTTGCAGACGTTCGGCAGGATTCGGACCGACAGCGAAGTTCGACACGTAAGGGTTCCTTGGTGACAGGAACGGCATGTCCTAGTCACCGTAGCAAGCGAGATGGCCTTCCGGGCCCTGCACCGCGAGGTGCAGATCGGAAGGTCTTCTTCGACACGAGAGAGCGAAGAGTGGCTTCGGCCGCCGGGATGAGAGAGCCCGGCGGCCGATTTTTTTGGCCGCTCGCCCTTGGCTCCTGGGCCCGTTGGCGGCGTCGGGAGCATCCACCCGAGCGCGGGCGCAGCTCGCAGAAGAGGCTTGCAATGCCCGACGCCTTGGCTAGAGTCCCTCGCCCCACATGGCGTGGGGACGTAGCTCAATTGGTTAGAGTACCGGACTGTCGATCCGGTGGTTGCGGGTTCGATTCCCGTCGTCCTCGCCATCCAAAGCCCGTCAGCAGCGCAAGTTGCTGACGGGCTTTGTCGTTTCCGGGGCCTTCGTCCGGCGGCTGACATGCCGCTGACGGGCCCGCGCCGCGCCCCGGTAGATTGGCCGGGGTGAAGCCCCTGCGACTTCTGACCGCGCTGGTGCTGGCCGCCGCCTCGGCATCGGCCCAGCTGCCCGAACTGCCGGTGGTCTCGCTGCCGGAGGGCGGAGCGGCGTCGTTCGTGGTCCTGGTCCGCGAACCTGGGCCCCAGGGTCTGGCTCAGGTGGCGACCATCTGGTTCGTCGATCCCGGCCGGCAGGCAGCCGGGCGGTGGCGCGTGCTCGGGGAGAGCCCCTGGGCGGCGACGCCGCTGGTCGGTTCGCCGCGGCTGCTGCGCTGGCAGGTGCCGGCGCGTCGCGAACGTGTCCGCGTGCTCCGGCTCTGCGCCCAGGAGGACGGGACGTGCACCGTCGAGGAGTTGCTGCGAGGGGCGCGGCTGCGCGTGCACGGTGCCACCGGCGACAAGGTCCTGGTCGAGGTGTTCGCGGCGCACGACACCGACCAGTTCGTACTCGACGCGATCGCCGGCCCGCCGCGCGAACTGGTCCGGCACCTGCAGGTTCTGGCGACGCACGGCGCCGACTGGCTGGTGGTCGTCGACGGCGAGCTGGCGCGCTTCGACGCGGCGAAGGAGCAGGTCGTGCGCCGCTACGAAGGGGTGGCCGTCGAGCACGACGACGCGCAGCGCGCGGAGGTCGACTGGGACGGCGGCCGCTTCGCGGTGCGCCGCGGCGGCTTCGTCGACGCGCAACGGCGCCCGGTCGAGGCGCTGCCGTTCGCCGAGCCGTCGATCGTCTACCGGGCGCTCACCATCTGGGATCTCGACGCCGGCACGCACCGCGAGGTCTGCGTGCGCACGCAAGCGCAAGGCGGCTCGGGCGTGCCGGTGATCCCGATCGCGATGGAGACCGAGCTGGTCGGCGGCCTGCTGCGCTACACCGAGCGGCGGCCGGCCGAAGGCGCGTCGAAGGACCTCGACGAGCTCGACTGGGGGCGCGACATGGAGTGGGTGACGATCGACGTCGCCACCGGCGAAGAGGTGCTGCGGCGCCCGTACGAGCCCCGGCAGCTGCTGGCGCCCGAGCTGCCGCCGGACCAACGCGTGCCCGAAGCGCTGCGCGAACGCGTCGCCGAGTCACCGATCCGCGCGTGGGGTCTGGCGCAGGACGTCGCCTGGGCGTTCTTGGTCGAGCACGGTACCGACCTGCCGTTGGCCAAGGACGGCGTCGTCAAGCTCGACGCCGCGTGCCGCACCGCCGACGGCGAACGGCTGCTGGTGCTGCACCGGAGCCGCTTCTACCTGTGCGACCTCGTCGCCGACACCGTCGTGCAGTGGCCGGCACCGCCCGAACTCGCCGCCGCCCACGCCGTCGAGTTGTGCGAGCTGTCGGCGCGCTGAGGCGAGGAAACGCTTGCGCGGCGCGGAGCGGGCTCGGTTGAATCCGGCCATGCATCCCGCCCCCGGCAATGTGGTCGCGTCGCCGCCGCCGGCCTCGTCGTGGGCGAAGAGGGCCGCGTGTCTGCTGCTGGCCGGACTCGCCGCGTGTGGCGCTGAGGACCGGGCGAGCCGGCCGCAGAAGGTCATGGTCTTCGCCGCCGCGTCGTTGACCGCCGCGTTCGGCGCGCTGGAGCAGGCGTTCGAGCAGCGCGAGCCCGAATGTGACGTCGAGCTGCACTTCGCCGGCACGCCGCAGCTCGTGCTGCAGGTGCGCGAAGGCGCGCCGGTGGACGTGTTCGCGTCGGCGGACGAGGCCAACATGCAGCGCGTCGTCGACGCCGGCAAGGTGGTCGGCGCGCCGGTGTCGTTCGCCGAGAACCGCCTGACCATCGTCACCGCCGCCGGCAACCCGAAGAACGTGCGTTCGCTCGCCGACCTCGCGCGCGACGACCTGCGGGTCGTCTTGTGCGGCCCTGAAGTGCCGGCCGGCCGCTACGCGCGGCAGGCGCTGCAGAAGGCAGGTGTCGAGGTCGCCTCGGTTTCCGACGAGCCGAGCGTCAAGGCGGTCGTGAACAAGGTCGCGCTCGGCGAGGTCGATGCCGGCATCGTCTACGTCACCGATGCGACGGCCGCGGCGGCGCAGGTCGCGGCGGTGCCGGTGCCCGACCAGCACAACGTCGCCGCCCGCTACCCGATCGCGGTGCTGGGCGCGGGCCGGGCGCACGCGCTCGGCGAGCGCTTCGTCGCCTTCGTGTGTTCCCCCGACGGGCAGACCGTGCTGCGTCGTTTCGGCTTCTCGCCGCCATGAGGCCTGCGTCGCAGCCGATGCCGCGCGCGTTGGTCGCGTTGGCCGCGCTCGCCGTCGTGCTGCTGGCCGCGCCGCTGCTCGGGCTCTTGTGGCGAACGCCCTGGTCGCGCGCCTTGGCGGTCGTGTTCGACCCGCCGATGCTCGACGCGCTGTGGCTGTCGCTGCGCTGCTCGGTCGCAGCGGCGATGCTGGCGCTGCTGCTCGGATTGCCGCTGGCTGCGTGGCTGGCGAGCGGCGCGTCGCGCCTGCGCGCGACGGTGCGCGTGCTGGTGACGCTGCCGATGGTGCTGCCGCCGGTCGTCGGCGGCGTGGCGATGCTGCTCGCGTTCGGCAGGAACGGCCTCGTCGGCGGCCCGCTCGAGCGCTGGTTCGGTCTGGCGCTGCCGTTCACCAGCGAAGGCGTGGTGTTGGCGGAGACCTACGTGGCGCTGCCGTTCCTGGTGCTGACCGTCGAGGGCGGGCTGCGTTCGCTCGACGGGCGCTACCTCGACGCCGCGGCGACGCTCGGCGCGGGGCCGTGGCGCGTGTTCCGTGCGGTGACGCTGCCGATGATCGCGCCGTCGCTGCGCGCCGGGCTGCTGGTGGCGTGGGCGCGCGCGCTCGGCGAGTTCGGCGCGACGATCACCTTCGCCGGCAACCTCGCCGGACACACCCGCACCATGCCGCTCGCGGTCTACACGGCGCTCGAGACGTCGCCCGACGCGGCGATCGTTTTGAGCCTGGTGCTGGTGGTGGTTTCGGCCGCCGTGTTGTTTTGCCTGCGTCGGCAGTGGTTTCCCGCGCGATGACCATGGACCTGCACCTCGACGTCGAACTGCGCCGCGAGCGGCTGCTGCTGCGCGCCGCGCTGCAGGTCGCGGCCGGCGAGACGGTGGCGGTGGTCGGGCCGAACGGCGCCGGCAAGTCGTCGCTGCTGTTGGCGGTCGCCGGCCTGCTGCGCGTCGATCGCGGCCGCATCGCGCTCGGCGAACGCGTGCTCGACGGCGGCCCGGACGCGCCGTTCGTGCCGCCGGAGCAGCGCGGCGTCGGCGTGGTGTTCCAGGGGCATCTGCTGTTCCCGCACCTGTCGGCGCTCGACAACGTCGCCTTCGGGTTGCGCAGTCGCGGCGTCGCTCGCGGCGAGGCGCGCAACGCCGCGGCGCGCTGGCTCGAGCGGGTCGGCCTGGGAGCTGTGCATCACGGCGCGAAGCCGGCGGCCCTGTCCGGCGGTCAGGCGCAGTGCGCGGCGCTGGCGCGCACGCTGGCCACCGAGCCGTCGGTGCTGCTGCTCGACGAACCGTTGGCGGCGGTGGACGCATCCGGTCGCCTCGAGCTGCTGCGCGAGCTGCGGGAACACCTGCGGCGGTTCGCCGGCCCGCGCGTCGTCGTCGTGCACGACATCGCCGACGCGCTGGCGTTCGCCGAGCGCGTGGTGGTCATCGAGAACGGCGCGGTCGTGCAGGACGGCGCCATCGACGAGCTGGTCGGGCGGCCGCGGTCGACCTACGTCGCCGACCTGGTCGGCCTCAACGGCTTCGTCGGCGTCTGCGCCGACAACCACGTGCGCATCGGCGACGTGACGCTGACGGTGGCGACGCCGCTCCGCGGCGACGTGCTGGTCACCATCCATCCGCGCGCGGTGGCGTTGTTCCGCGAACGTCCGAGCGGCTCGCCGCGCAACGTCTGGACGGCGCGCGCGGTCGACTTCGAGGCGTTGCTCGATCGCGATCGGGTGCGCGTGCGTCTCGACGGCGCGCTGTCGCTGGTCGCCGAGATCACGCCGGCCGCGGTCGCCGACCTGAGGCTGCGCGACGGCGGCGAGGTGTGGGTCGCGGTCAAGGCGACCGAGATCGGCGTCACGCCGCGTTGAGCGCGGTCACGCCGGTCAGCGCCGCTTCTTCTTGCCCTTCTTGCGCCGCTCGTCCTCGCTCGCCTCGGTCACCTCCGGGCGCCGCTGCGACAGCTCGAGCAGCGCGACCTGGCTGCGCAGCGGCGGCTCGTTGTCGCGGCGGGCGATGCGCTCGCTCTGGCCGTCAGCGAGCACACGCCGCGCCTTGACGTTGTCGAGCAGGGCCATGCCGAGCACCTCGTCGACGACGCGGCGCTTCAGCTCGGGGTCGTTGATCGGCGCCGCCACTTCGACGCGTCGGTCGAGGTTGCGGATCATCCAGTCCGCCGACGACAGGTAGACCGCGGGGTCGCCGCCGTTCTCGAAGTAGTAGACGCGGCTGTGTTCGAGGAATCGGTCGACGATCGCCGTGACGGTGATGTTCTCGCTGAGGCCCGGCACGCCGGGGCGCAGGCAGCAGACGCTGCGCACGCTCAGCTCGATCTTGACGCCGGCGCGCGACGCTTCGTAGAGGGCGAGGATCACCGACGGGTCGGCGAGGTTGTTGAGCTTGGCCTTGATGCCCGCGGGCTTGCCGTCGAGCTTGTTGTCGATCTCGGTGCGGATCATGCGCAGCAGCTTGTCGCGCATCGTGAACGGCGCGACGAGCAGGTGCTCCATCGACGGCACGCGCGTGTAGCCGGTGATCATGTTGAAGGTCTCGGCGACCTCCTCGCCCAGCTCGCGGCGCGCCGTCAGCACGCCGATGTCGGTGTAGAGCAGGGCCGTGGTGGGGTTGTAGTTGCCGGTGCCGAGGTGGCAGTAGCGCGCCAGGCTGCCGTCGTCCTCGCGGCGCACGACGAGCGTGCACTTGGCGTGCGTCTTCATGCCGACGATGCCGTAGACGACGTGCACGCCGGCCTGCTCCATGCGGCGGGCCCACTGGATGTTGGCCTCCTCGTCGAAGCGCGCCTTCAGCTCGACGACGACCGTGACCTGCTTGCGCTGTTGCGCGGCCTCGATCAGCGCCTCGACCATGACGTTCTTGGAGCCGGCGCGGTAGATCGTCTGCTTGATCGCCAGCACGCGCGGGTCGCGCGCGGCGAGCCGCACGAAGTCCTCGACGGTCGCGAACGAGTCGTAGGGGTGGTGCAGCAGGATGTCGCCGTCGCGCAGGTCGGCGAACATGTCGTTGGCGCTGGGCCACCGCCACTGGCGGCGCGGCGCCTGCAGCGAGTCCTTCAGCGTCGGCAGCTCCACCAGCTGGTAGAGCTCCATGATGCGGCCGAGGTTGACCGGGCCGTCGCAGAAGTAGATGTCGTCACTGTCGAGACCGAACGACTTGAGGAAGCGCTCGAGCACGTCCGGGTGCGCGTCGGAGTCGATCTCCAGCCGCACCGGTTCGCCGCGGCGTCGCTTGACCAGCTCCTTCTCGATCGACGTCATCAGGTCGGTCGCCTGCACCTCGTCCACCTCGAGGTTGCTGTCGCGCGTGATGCGGAACGTGCACGTGTGCAGCACCTCGAGGCCGGCGAACAGCTCGTGCAGGTTGGCCTGCACGACGTCGGCGGTGAACACGTAGGCGCGGCCGGCGCCGGTGTCGGGCAGCCGCAGGATGCGCGGCAGCGAGCGCGGCACCTGCACCACCGCCATGCGCGGCGCGCGGCGGCCCTGGCGCGGGTCCTGCAGCAGCACCGCGACGTTGAGCGACTTGTTGAGCAGCACCGGGAACGGGTGCGCCGGATCGACCGCCAGCGGCGTCAGGATCGGGTAGATCTCGCGCTGGAAGTAGCCGTCGACCCACTTCTGCTGCTCGCGGTCGAGCTGCTTGAGAGACGGGAACAGGATGCCGGCGGCGACCAGCTCCGGCAGCAGCGAGTCGCTCCAGGTGCGGTGCATCGCCGCGGTGAACGCGTGCGCGTCGGTGCGAACGCGCTCGAGCTCTTCGGTCGGCTTGAGGCCGTCGTGGCTCTCGGTCAGCAGCCCCGCGTCGACCATCTCCATGACGCCGGCGACGCGGATCTCGAAGAACTCGTCGAGGTTGGTGCTGGCGATGGCGAGGAACTTGACGCGCTCGAGCAGCGGGTTGTTGCCGTCCTGCGCCTCCTCCAGCACGCGCCGGTTGAAGGCCATCCACGACAGCTCGCGGTTGACGAACAAGGTGCCCTTGTCGAGGGCGGTCAGCGGCGACCCGGGGTCGACCTGGGGGGCGACGGCGCCGCCGCCCGCGCCTTCCCCCTGGCGGCGCAGCCGTCCGAGGCTGTCCATCGGCGGTCGCGGTTGCAGGGGCTCCTCGAACTCGGTCATCGTCACGCTATCGGCATTGCACCCGGCACGGGTGGCGCCCGCCATCCCTCATGGAATCTTCATCGTCGTCGTTCCGTGGGACGGGGGAGTGGTCCCATGCTGGGCCATCGAGGGTCGCCCCGATCAAGGGCTTACGACTGCACGCCGATCCAGGGCGTGGGATCGCAGCGGCACCACACGACGGAAGGAGAGGGGAATCCAGTGTCACTCAAGATCGAAGACCTGTTGCGCGCGATGGTCGCCCGGGGCGCCTCGGACCTTCACATCAAGGCCGGCAGTCCGCCGGGCTTCCGCGTCGACGGCGGCGTCCAGCCGCAGACGGAGTTCGGGGCCCTCGACGCGGATCAGACGGCCGACCTGGCCCGCCAGCTCATGTCACCGGAGCAGTGGGAGCGCTTCCTGGCCGACAAGGACATCGACTTCTCGCACGGCGTGAGGGACCTGGCCCGCTTCCGCGTCAACGCGCTGCACCAGCGCACCGCCGTCGGCCTGGTCATCCGCCAGATCCCCGACCAGATCCCGGACCACAAGACCCTGGGCCTGCCGCAGATCTGCCTCGACCTGGCGTCGAAGCCGCGCGGCCTGGTGCTGGTGACCGGTCCGACCGGGTCCGGCAAGTCGACGACGCTGGCGGCGATGATCGACTACATCAACCAGCACGAGAGCGGCCACATCCTGACGATGGAGGACCCGCTCGAGTTCGTGCACCCGGACAAGAACTGCTTCGTCACGCAGCGGCAGATCGGCCAGGACTGCGCCAACTTCCGCGAGGGCCTGCGCCGCGCGCTGCGCCAGGACCCGGACGTGATCCTGATCGGCGAGATGCGCGACCTCGAGACGATCTCGATGGCCATCTCGGCCGCCGAGACGGGCCACCTGGTGTTCGGCACGCTGCACACGACCAGCGCGATCTCGACCGTCGACCGCATCATCGACGTGTTCCCGACCGACGCCCAGCAGCAGGTGCGCGTGCAGATGGCCTCGACGTTGCAGGGCGTCATCTCGCAGACGCTGGTGCCGAAGATCGGCGGCGGTCGCGTGGCCGTGCGCGAGGTGCTGGTCGCGACCGACGGCGTCCGGTCGTTGATCCGCGAGGGCAAGACGCAGCAGATCCTCAACCTGCTGCAGACCGGCAAGCAATACGGCATGTGCACGCTCGAGGACGAGCTGCTGAAGGCCTACGCCGAGGGCTTGATCGGCGGAGAGGACACGGTCGCGAAGGCCAACCGCCCCGACGACGTGCGCCGCCGCATGGCGGAGATCCGGCCGAAGGCCGCGGTCGGCGGTGGCATGGACCGCGCCGGGGCGGGCGGGGCCGGAATGGGCGCCGGCCTCGGCGCCGGCGCTGCGCGCCCCGCCATGGGCGGCGCCCGGCCGACCGGTGTGGTCGGTGGAGCGGGCGCGGCCAGTGGCCTCAAGATGCGCATGCCGCCGCGCTCCTGAGCCGCCGGGCTGGGCGGCACGACGGTCGGAGGGTGCCGAGGCGTCGTTGCCTCGGCGGGGCACCGGACTAGGGCATTCGTCCGGCCGTGAGGAGCATCGTCGCGCTTCGGGGCTTCGCGCCCCGCCGCATGCGCGCCGCGACCGGACGTCCGCTACACTTGCCCCGTCGCCGACCTCCCTCCCCTCCGGAGTCATGAA
The DNA here is from genome assembly GCA_020638735.1 of Planctomycetota bacterium. GTDB lineage: Bacteria > Planctomycetota > UBA1135 > UBA1135 > UBA2386. The sequence goes on from JACKHZ010000012.1 coordinate 157,297, forward strand.
GATCCGCACCCTCCTGCTGCTCGCCAGCCTCGTCTGCCCGGCTGCCGCGCAGCTGACCGTCACGTCACCCGTCGCCAACCCGGTCGACGTCAACCGGCCGTTCGGCGGCGGCATCGGCCGCTACCAGCAGTGGTACAGCTTCAACTCGCTGGCCTCGATCACCGAACCGGTGCGGATCCAGCAGCTCGACTTCTTCGCCGGCAACAACGTCGCGCCGCAGCTCGTGCAGATCAACTGCGAGGTGCTGATCGGCCATGGCAAGTTCTCGGGCGTGTTCGGCACCTTCGACTCCAACTGGGCGACGCCGCCGGTGACGGTCAAGGCGACCGGGAACGTCGCGCTCAACCCGGTCGGCAGCGGCGCCGTCTGCTTCTCGGTCCCGTTCTCGACCAAGTTCACCTGGGACCACTTCCACCCGATCCTGATCGAGATCCGGATCTACAACACCAGCCTCGGCGGCGGCACCTTTGCGCACAACTGCCAGGGCGTGACGACGTCGCTCGGCGTCACCTCGCGCGTCTATGCCAGCGGTTCGCCCGGCGCGACCACCGGCACCGTCGGGCAGGGCATCGGCCTGATCACGCGGTTCTCGGCGCGGCCAGGCGTGAACCTGCCGCTGGGCGCCGGCTGCATGGCCGAAGGCGCGATCGTGCCCGGCGCCAACGTGCTCGAAGTGCCGTCTCCCGGCATCACCTGGCACCATCAGATCTTCGATGCCCCGTCGCAGCGCCCGGCGTTCCTGGTGCTCGGCGACCAGGACCTGTCGGCGACTCCGATCGACCTGCTACCCCTGTTCGGGCTGCCGTCTTCGCCGTGTGTGCTCTACACGTTCCCGGCCAACGTCGTCGGCCCGGTGATGACCGTGGGCGGCGGCCCCGGTGCCGGCATCGGCAGCCTGGCGATCTCGCTGCCGGGGGTCACCAGCTACGTCGGTGCGTCGTTCTACTCGCAGTGGGTGGTGTTCGACCCGTTCTCGCTGACGGGCCTGCTGGCGACGACGCCGGCGACCTGGTCGATCGTCGCCCCGGTCGGCGGCTGAGATGAGATGAGAGGGCCGGTCCGTTCGTCCCGCGGGGCGTCGGACCAGGCCTGTTGAGCGCTGTGCGTCCTGGCCAGCGCCCGAACCCGTGCGGTCGGCCGTGGTCGACCCGGGCGGTCTTCCGCGATTTCGCCGAATCGGGAAGGTTCACTCTACTACCTGAGTAGTTGGCGCCGACTACTCCGGTAGTAGGATCCACCTCATGAAGGGACCCAAGAACCTCGGCGATCTGCAGCTGGCGATCCTGCGCGCGCTCTGGGAGCGCGGCGAGGCGCCGGTGGCGACGGTGCACGAAGACCTCAGCGAGCGCGGGCTGGCGCTGACCACCATCGCGACGATGCTGCGCAAGATGGAGGAGAAGGGCCTCGTCTCGCACCGCGAGCAGGGCCGACAGTTCCTCTACCGCGCCGAGGTCGACCCCGAGCTGGTGCAGAAGAACCTGGTCGGCGACCTGGTCACCCGCCTGTTCGACGGCGACCCGCTGGCGCTGATCAACCACCTGCTGCGCGCCGGCGAGGTCGAGCTCGACGAACTCGACGACCTGCGCCGCGCCGTCGCCAACGCCGAGCAGAAGCGCACCCGGAGGCCCAAGTGAACGCCGCCGACCTGTCGCGCCTCGAGGCGCTCAGCGTGCCGGCGCTCGAGTGGCTCGGCACCTACGCGCTGCATTCGACCGTCGTGCTGGCGGTCACCTGGCTGGTCGCCCGCGCGATGCGCGGTCGCGGCCTCGGCCTGCAGGACGCGCTGCTGCGCCAGGCGCTGTGGCTGCCGCTGCTCAGCTCGACCGTGCAGCTGGCCGTCGTCGGCAGCTTCTGGTCGCTCGCCGGTGCCGCCCCCGCGCTCGAACTGGCGACCGTCGACGTCGTCGCGACGGAGCCGACGTTCGCCCTCGCACCGGCGCTGACCGCGGCGCCGGCGGTGTTCCCCGAGCCCGCGTCGGCGCCGTTGCCGAAGGCCTTGATCGCCATGGCCGCGGTCGGTCTCGCCTCGCTCGTCGGCGTCGGCTGCCTCGTCCGCATGTGGTGGCGCCTGCGCCGCGTGCTCGCCACGCGCCGCCCGGAGACCGACGGTCGCGTGCTGGCGATCGCGGCCCAGATGGCCGGCGAACTCGGCCTCCGGCAGTCGCCGATGGTCAGCACCGCCGCCGCGATCGATACGCCGATCGCGTTCGGCATGCTGCGCCCGGAGGTCTGTCTGCCGGCGCGCGCGGCGCAGCTCGACGAGGAGTCGCTGCGCGCGATGCTGACCCACGAGCTGGCCCATCTGCGCCGCGGCGACGCGGCGTGGATGTGGGCGGCGGCGTGGCTGCAGGCGATGTTCCCGTGGCAGCTGATGCTGCTGCCGGTGCGTCGGCTGTGGGGCCGCGTCGTCGAGCTGCGCTGTGACGCCGAAGCCGCCCAGCGCACCAGCCCGACCGCGGTCGCGCGCTGTCTGATCGAGGTCGCCGAGTGGCTGCGCCCGCAGCCTCGCACGGCGATCGCGCTCGGCATGGCGGCGCGGCCGTCGGCGCTGCGCGAACGCGTCGAGGCGGTGCTGGAGCGCGCCGATGCGCCGCATCCGGCGCGCGCGTTGGCGTTCTCCGCTGCGCTGCTGTCGCTGACGACGATGACTGTCGCCGCGCCCGGCTTGCGTCCGCAGCCCGTCGAGGCGCTGCTGGCGGTCGACGAGCTCGAGCTCGAACGCGAGGTGTTCGAGGTCGACGACGTCGAACGCCTCGTCGACATGGCCGAAGGCGCCGATGAGCAGCAGGCGCTACGCGAGCTGCTGCCGGTCGTCGAGCAGGAATACGGCCTGATGATGCGCGAGGCCGACGGTCTGCGCGCCGAGCTGCTGGCGCGGGCCACGCCGCGCGCGCTGCGACTGCAGGCCGCCCTGCAGTCGCGCCTGGAGAACCTCACGCGGCTGCGTGCGCGCCTGATCGCGCTCGTCGCCGGCGATGTGCCTGGAATCCGCTGAAACCCCCGAGAAGCCCGAGGAGAACGATGAACAAGCCCCTGATCCGCTCGCTGATGTTCGCCTGCGCCGCGTCCGTGACGCTGCCCGCGCAGGGCGTGATGGTCGCCCGCAAGAAGAAGCAGGACCCGCAGCCGGCGGCGACCGCGACCAAGGCCGACGCCAAGGCCGAGGTCGACGTCAAGGCGCTGCACGAGAAGCTGATGAAGGCGCTGGCTGAGGCCGACCTCAGCGACGCCGAGCGCGCCAAGGTCATGGAGACGATCGGCAAGGCGCTGCACAAGGCGCGGGGCGCCGCCGAAGTGCACCGCGTGCGCGCGGTGGACGTCGTCGGTGAACCGGTCGAGGGCGAGGTCCGCGTCTTCGTCGTCGGCGGTGATGGGGAAGGCGCCAAGCGCATCCACGTCGTCGGCCACGAGGGCGGCGACCACGTCGAGCTGCTGCGCGACCTGCCGGTGATCGGCGACGTGTTCGAGAAGCGCGCGGTGAAGGTCGTCGAGGTGGGCGACGCGCCCACGACCGAGGGCGAGAAGCAGTACCGCGTCAACGTCGTCGGCAAGGGAGCTGGCGAAGGGCACGCAGTGATCCTCGAGGAGGTCTGTGAGGAGACCTGTGAGGAGGGCGAAGCGCCCGGGGCCAAGGTGATCCACCGCGTCATCCACGGTGAGCCGATGGAGATCGAGATCGCCGAGCCGATGATCCTCGAGCTGAAGGACCTGAACCTGAAGATCGACGACGTGCGCAGGGCCGCCGACGGTCAGCGCAAGTCGGCCGACCAGATGCGCGCTCGCGCCGAGACGCTGCGCGCCGCCGCGGCGCATGCCGATCCGCGCACCGAAGAGGTCCGCGACGTGCGCGTTCTGATGGGCGACCTCGACCACTTCGTGGATGTCAGCAAGGCGGTCGAGCTCGAGAAGCTGCACGAGGTGATCGCCAAGGCGCACAAGGACGGCAACACGTTCTTCTCGATCAGCCGCGACGACGGCCCCGCGGTGTTCGAATGGACCGGCGAGGCGCCCAAGGCCGTGAACAAGGACAAGGTGAAGGCCAAGGGCAAGAACAAGGCGAAGGCCAAGGCTGAGAAGTCCGACGGTGACATGGCCGAGGCGATCCGCGAGCTGCGCGCGGAGATGCGCGAGCTGCGGCAGATGATGAAGCAGATCCGCAAGGAGCTGCGCGACGAGGACGAGGAAGAGCAGGACCTCATGCCCGCGCCGGCGGCGGCCCCGACCGCTCCCGCGTTCGGCGGCTTCCCGTCGGCCGCTCCGGCGGCACCTGCGGCTCCGGCCCCGGCGCTCGGTGGCGTGCTGCGGGTCGCCCCCGCGGCCCCGGCCCGCGCCCGCTCGCTGGGCGGCATGCCGGCGCCTGCGGCCGCTCCGAGCCGCGGCCAGCTGAAGTGAGCCGGGCGGCCGCCCGCGCTACTTCGCGGCGGCCAGCTCGCTGGCGGTGACGTCGCGGCCGAAGGGATCCTCTTCGCCGCGCCGCAGCCGCCGCAGCACCACCCTGGCGAACTTGTTGTCGGGGTTCTTCGTCACCGCGCGCTGCAGCCACTCGATCGCCTGCTGGCGCTTGTGCTGCAGGTAGGTGGCCATCGCCGCGAACACCGCCGGCCGCTCGTCGTCGCCCGCTTCGGCGGCGAACGTGAAGTGTTCGAGCGCAGCCGCCGGATCGTGGCCGAACCACGACGGCGCGAGCATCTTGCGCAGGCCGAGCGCGGTGTGCAGCGACGGGTCCTCACCGGCCTTCTCGCCGGCCTTCCGCAGGGCCTCGGTGATCTTGCCGTTCCATTGCAGGGCGGTGGACAGGCCGGTGATGCGCTGGCTCATGAGCCCCGCCTCGATGCGGTAGATGGTGCCGCTGTCGTCGCCGAGGCGGCGCGCCTCGGCGGCCGCGGCCAGGCCGGCGTCGAGGTCGTCGCTCATCGCCTCCGGCAGCTCGGTGAACACCGGCTCGCCGACGACGATGCCGCGCAGGTGGCTGCGCTGCTGGGCCCGCTCGAGGTGCGCTTCGGCCAGCACGTGCCAGGCTTCGGCGTCCTGCGGCGCTGTCCTCGTCCGCTGCACGAGGTCGGCGACCACCGCGTCGAGCGCCTCGACCGAGCAGTGGCGTCGCGCCGCGTGCAGCGCTGTCTCGGCGGGTTGGCGCGCCTCGGGGGGCGTCGCCGTCTCCGGCACCTGCGCGGTGGCTTCGCCCGGCGCCAGTCTCAGCCATCCCGTGATCCCGATGCCGACGACGCAGGCGGCGGAGAGGATCGGGATGGCTCGGCTCATGGCAGGCAGTGGGGCGTCAGGTCGGAGGCGAAGGCGGCCGCAGCAGCTCGATCACGTGCAGGGTCGGCGCAGGGTGGCCGCTACGCCGCAGGTGACTGTCGATCTGCAGCATGCAACCCGGATTTGCCGTGACCACGACCTCGGCGCCGGTGGCCTGGAGCCGGTCGACCTTGCGCTGACCGATCTGCTGCGCGACGTCGGGCTGGAGCAGGTTGTAGATGCCCGCCGAACCGCAGCAGTCCTCGGCGCGCTCGGCTTCGACCAGCTGCAGCCCGGGCACCTGCCGCAGCAGTTCGCGAGGCTGCGAACGCACTCCCTGACCGTGGCAGAGGTGGCATGGGTCGTCGTAGACGGCGCGCACCGGGCGTTCTGCCGGGGTCGCGGTCAGGCCCTCGGCGGCCAGCAGCTCGGTGACGTCGCGACACTTGCGGCCGAACGCCTCGCCCTCGGGAGTGCCGAGCAGGTGGCCGTATTCCTTCAGCGCGCAGCCGCAGCCGGCGGAGTTGTTGACGACGATCTCGTCGCCGGCGAACGCGGCGACGTTGGCCGCTGCCAGCTGGCGGGCCCGCTCCGGCTGGCCGGCGTGCACGAGCAAGGCGCCGCAGCAGCCTTGCGCCTTCGGCACGTGGACCTCGAAGCCGTTCTGCAGCAGCACGTCGAGCGTGGCGCGGTTCACCCGGCCGAACATCGGCTCCATGATGCAGCCGGTGAACAGCGCGACGCGGCGGCCGCGCGGCGTCACCCCGGGCGGCGGCTTGTGCAGGCCGGTGGGTAGCGGACGGCGTTCGCGTGCTGTCGGCACCGGCGGGGCGATCTCGGCCATGTGCCGCGGGATCAGCCGCAGCTTCGCCGCCAGCCAGCGCAGCCCGAGCACCTCGGCCGCGCGCATCATCGCGAACGCGAACCTGAGCCGGCCCTGCCGCGCGACCACGTGCCACAGCATCGTGCGCACCAGGAAGCCCTTCGGGCCCGGCGTCGGCTGCTGCCGCTCGAGCGCGGCGCGCGTCGTCTCCAGGATCTCGCCGTAGCGCACGCCGGACGGGCACGCCGTCTCGCAGGCGCGGCAGTCGAGGCAGCGGTCGAGGAACGGCCGGATCGCCTGTGGATCCTCGACGCGGCCTTCGGCCAGCGCCCGCATCAGGTAGATGCGACCGCGCGGCGAGTCGGCCTCGACGCCGAGCACCTGGTAGGTCGGGCAGGTCGGCAGGCACAGCCCGCAGTGCACGCAGTCGAGCGTGCGCGGGTAGCTGCGGGCGACCGTGTCGGGCGAGTCAGGCGAGGATGCCATCGGGGTCGAGTGCGGTGCGGAGGCCGTGCGCGAGGCGCGCTTCGCCGGGGTCGAGCGGGGTGCCGCGACCGCGGCGCGACGCGGGCCCGGCGACGATCGTCGCCGGACAGCCGTTGGCGGTGCACCAGGCGAGCAGGCGGTCGGTGGTCGTGGGATCCGGCGAACAGGCCTCGAAGCGGCCGCCGCCGAGCCACGCGAAGGCGCCGCGCGCCGGCAGCGCGCCGCACAGGCCGGCCAGCGCGCTCGGCAGCGCCAGACCGCGCACGACCTCCCCGGTCGCAGGGCTCGGCAGCGGCAGCGGCGCGCCGGGCTCGCGGTCCTGCAGCGCCAGCTGCGTCGCCGCCGCGTCGACCAGCCGCGTGCGTCCGACCAGGCGTGCGCACACGGCGTAGGCGCCGCCGTCGCTGCGCCGCAGCGCCAGCACATCGGGCGCGGCCGGCAGCTCGCGCAGCGCGCGACACAGCCGCAGCGCCTCGTCGATCGCGAGTTCGTCGCGTTCGACCCAGCGCACCGCGCGCGGCCGCGCTTGCAGCCGCAGGTGCAGCCGCGTGGCGACGAACAGCGTGCCGCGGCTGCCGACCAGCAGCTTGTGCACGTCGAAGCCGGCGACGCTCTTGACCACGCGCGCGCCGGCCTTGAACGGCGTGCCGTCGGCCAGCACCGCGTCGCAGCCGAGCAGCAGGCCGCGTGGGTTGCCGGCGCCGTGGGCCGCGGGCCCGACCGGGTCGCTGGCGAACAGTCCGCCGAGGGTGCCTTCGCCGAGGCACGGCAGCTCGAGCCCGTGTCCGGCCAGCGCGGCGTCCAGCTCGCGCCGCTCGAGCCCCGGCAGCACCGTGCAGGTCAGATCCCCCGGGTCGAGGCGCTCGATCGCCGACAATCGCCCTAGCCCGAGCCGCGCCGCGCCGTCGCAGTCGGGCAGCTCGTGTTGCCGCGAACCGCCGCCGACGACGCGCACGCGACCCGGTCGCTGGCGCAGCCAATGCGCGACCTCTTCGACGCGCTCCGGCGCGAACGTCGCGTTCACCGCGGCCCCTCCACGTCGAGGACCTTGGCGATCATCTGCGGCCATTTGGCGACCTCGGCGCAGGCGCTGCGGTTGGGCAGCACCTTGCCCGGATTGCAGCGCCCGTCGGGGTCGAACACCGCGCGCACGCGGGCCATCACGTCGAGGTCGGCGGCGTCGAACATCATCGGCACGTGGTCGAGCTTCTCGCTGCCGATGCCGTGTTCGCCGGAGATGCTGCCGCCGAGGTCGACGCACAGCTGCAGGATCTCGTGGCCGGCGGCGACCGTGCGCCGTGTCTGCTCGGCGTCGCGGCCGTCGAAGCTGATGTTGGGGTGCAGGTTGCCGTCGCCGGCGTGGAACACGTTGGTGATCAGCATGCCGTGCTTCTCGCCGATCGCGGCGATGCCGGCGAGCGCCTGCTCGAGCCGCGTGCGCGGCACCACGCCGTCGAGCACGTAGAGGTCGGTGTTGATGCGGCCCATCGCGCCGAACGCGCCCTTGCGACCCTTCCACAGCCGCTTGCGCTCGGCGGCGTCGGCGGCCTCCTCGATGCGCAGCGCGCCGTTCCTGGCGAACATCTCGCGCACCTCCAGCGCGTCTTCGGCGACGACCTCGCGGGCGCCGTCGAGCTCGACCAGCAGCACCGCCGCCGCGTCCTCCGGATAGCCGGCGCGATAGACCGACGCCTCGACGGCGCGGATCGTCGCCTGGTCGAGGATCTCGAGCGCGGCCGGCACCAGCCCCGCGGCGAGGATGTCGCCGACGGAGCGACAGGCCGCGCCCATGTCGGCGAACGCCGCCAGCAGCGTGCGCACCTCCTGGGCATTGCGGCTCAGCCGCACCGTGATCTCGGTGGCGATGCCGAACGTTCCTTCGCTGCCGCAGAACAGCCCGGCGACGTCGAGTCCCTGTGGCGCGCGCGAGCCCGCCGGGGAGCCGAGCCGGGCCAGCGAACCGTCCGGCAGCACCACCAGCGCGCCGAGGATGTGGTCGCGCGTCATGCCGTACTTGAAGCAGTGCGGCCCGCCGCTGTTCTCGGCGAGGTTGCCGCCGATCGTGCACACCGACTGGCTGCTCGGGTCGGGCGCGTAGTGCAGGCCGTGGCAGGTGACCGCGGTGGTCAGGTCGAGGTTGACGACGCCCGGCTGCACGACCGCGTAGAGGTCCTCGGTCGAGACGTGCAGCACGCGCCGCATGCGCGCGCAGTCGATCACCACCGCGTCCGCCCCGGCCGTCGGCCCTCCCGACAGGCAGGTGCCGGCGCCGCGCGGCACGAACGGCACCTTCGCGTCGTTCAGGATGCGCAGCGCGGTCTGCACGTGCTCGGTCGTCTCGGCCAGCACCACGGCTCCCGGTCGCGACTTGTGCACCGTGAAGCCGTCGCATTCCCAGGCCAGCAGGGCATCAGGGGAAACCAGTAGGCGTTGTTGCCCCAGCGCGGCGGCCAGGCGGGCGTGCAGCGGGGCGATGGCACCGGGGGAAGGCATTTGGGCCGGGGGTCCGCGTCAGCTCCGAGTTGGACGAGGTCGGGTCAAGGCGCACCGACACGTCGGTCGATGGAAACCGGAGTCTCACCATGCCCGCCATCCAGGTAAAGAAGGTCGTCGCCATCTGCTTCCTCGAGGCAGTAAAGCTCACGCTCGAACACCTCGCGGCGCATCGGCTGGAGCTGTCGCAGCGCGGTGCGGCGGGCCCTTCGGAGATGACGCGGCTCTACGCCGACGTCCGCCGTCTGCGGGACTACCTGCAGCGCTGCGCGAGCGGCTTCCAGGAGCAGGTCGAGCTCGAGTTCGGCGACGCCGACGCGGGGCTGACGGTGGCGTGTTGCCGACGCGCGGTGGACGGCATCGAGCACCGCCTGACCGATGGCGCGGTCACCGCCGACGAACGGCAGTGGCTGGTGCGCAAGCGCCGGGTGTTGGCCGACTGGGCCGTCGAGCTGGCGCAGAAGCCGCTGATCGAGCTGCCGCTGCAGCGCGTCGGTGCGCGCAGCACCGACGAGAGCCGCAGCCTGACGACGCGACTGCAGGAGAAGGTCTACGGCAACGTCGTCGAGCGACCGAAGATCGTCGCGCCGAGCGCTGGAGCCGGCACCGGTATCGCCACCGGGCTGGTCTCGTTCGGCGACCAGCTGTTGGCGGCGACGCCGTCGGAGGGTGAGGATGTGACCGGGTCGGCAGATGTCTCGCCGCCGGTACCGATGACGTTGCTCGAGCGCGGCAAGGTCAGGGAGCCGCGCCTCGCCGCGATCGTCGCGCTCGACCAGAGCGCGCTCGACCGCGCGGTTCAGGCGGGTGACCACCGCATCGCCACGGTCCTGCTGGGCTCGATCATGGAGGCGGCCCTGCTCGATCACCTGATCCCGCGCCGGGCCGAGTTCGGTCTCTCCGGCGCGCCCGACTCGTGGAACCTGCCCGAATCGCTGATCAAGGCGATGGGCGAGCAGGCCGGGCCGAAGGACCGCGCGCTCGCGTTCCATCTGTTCGGCGCCCGCGGCCTGCTGGTGCCGGCGCGGCAGATGGTCACGCCGACCGTGGTCACCGCCGCCAGCTTCGACCGCCTGCGCGACTTCGCCGAGCGTGCCCTGCACGCCCTCGGCTTCGGCGGGAGTCGCGCCGAGTCCGTGCAGATCGATGACTGATCGGACGTGACGCGCGCACGTCGCGGGCTAAGCTGCGGCGCCGCGTCCAGCTTCGATCTGCCTTGCGTCTGTTTGCCATCAGCGACCTGCACCTGAGCCTCGGCGTCGACAAGCCGATGGACATCTTCGGCGAGCAATGGGTCGATCACGCGACCCGCATGCAGCAGGCGTGGGACGCGATGGTCGGCGACGACGACTGGGTGCTGGTCGGCGGCGACACCTCCTGGGGTCTCGACCTGAAGGAGGCGCAGCCCGACCTCGACTGGCTCGGCGCACGCCCCGGCCAGAAGATCCTGATCAAGGGCAACCACTGCACGTGGTGGCAGTCGCGCACCAAGGTGGAGCGGGTGCTGCACCCATCGGTGCGCCTGCTGCAGAACAACGCCGTGCAGCTGCCCGACGGCACCGTCGTCATCGGTACGCGGCTGTGGGACCCGCCCGATGCGCCGTGGGCCGACGCCAACGCCGCGACGGTGTTCACCCGTGAGCTCGAGCGGCTCAAGCTGTCGGTCCAGGCCGGCAAGAAGCTCGGCGGCTGCGTCCCCGGCGGCGCGCGCACGATCGCGCTGGTTCACTACCCGCCGCGCTACTCCGACGGCCGCGAGACGGCGGCGGTGCAGATCCTGAAGGACGCCAACGTCTCGGTCTGTGTCTACGGGCACCTGCACGGCAAGGACCACAAGTACGGCTTCCAGGGCGACGCGGACGGCATCCGCTACTACCTGGCCTCGGTGGACGCGATCGACTTCAAGCCGATCCCGATCGAGCTCACGTGAGCGCCGCGCGCGGCAAGGTCGTGATCGCCGGCGGCACCGGCTTCCTCGGCCGCAGCCTCGCGTCGCGGCTGCTGGAGCTCGGGCACGACGTGGTGGTGCTCGGGCGCAGCGCGCCCCGGCAGCCGATCGGCGTCCATGTGCCTTGGGACGGCCACTCGGCGGGGCCGTGGGCCGACGCGCTGCGAGGTTGCGCAGCGCTCGTGAACCTCGCCGGCCGCACCGTGGACTGTCGCAAGACGCCCGAGCATCGCGACGAGATCCTGCGTTCCCGCGTCGAGTCGACGACGGCGCTCGGCCGTGCGCTGGCGGCGATCGGTCACGCGCCGCCGGTCTGGGTGCAGATGTCGACGGCGCACATCTACGGCGATCCGCCGGAACGGGTCTGCGACGAGGACGCGGCGTTCGGCGAAGGGCTCGCTCCCGACGTCGGCCGCGCCTGGGAGGCGGCGCACGCCGCGGCGCTGCCGCGCGGCACCCGCAGCGTCGTGCTGCGCACCAGCTTCGTGCTCGGCCGCGGCGGCGGCGCTTTGCCGACGTTGGCCCGGCTCGTGCGTCTGCGCCTGGGCGGCCGCATCGGCCACGGCCGTCAGGGCATCAGCTGGATCCACGAACGCGACATGAACGGCCTGTTCGAACGCGCGCTCGTCGACGACTCGATGTGCGGTGCCTACCTCGCCACCGCGCCGCAGCCGGTCGGCAACGCCGAGTTCATGCGCGAGCTGCGCCGGGCGCTCGGGGTGACGATCGGCCTGCCGGCGGCGCGCTGGATGGTCCGCCTCGGCGCCCCGCTGCTCGGCACCGACCCGGAGCTGGCGATCCTCGGCCGCTTCTGCCGGTCGCGGCGGCTCGCCGACGAGGGCTTCGCGTTCGCCTTCCCGGACCTGCGCGCGGCGCTGGCGGACCTGTTCGGCTGATGAGCCGGCGCGTTCGCCTGATGCCGCTATTCCGCCGCGTCGGTTCGGTCCGTCGGCACGGCGTACCGTTGGTCTGGGTGGTTGGGCATCTGAGGGATGGTGTAGATCAGGGATCCAGCTTGGAGCATCGGAGCCAAGTGGTTTCTGATCAGCTCCTTGGGGTTACGTCCGCCGAGGTGTTCGGCCAGCTGACGAGCCGACATCGGGTTCCAGGTGCATAGCTCCAGAATCAGGCTGCGCAGAGCCTGCTGACGCGGACGCGGGCCGGCGCGGGCAATTCGCTGGGCAACTTGGACGGGGATCCCGCTGGGCGAGTTGTCGGTAGGGCGATCGTCGCTGTCGAGGTGGTGGGGATCCGCGGGGAGGTGGTGGGGATCCGTGGGGGGGTGGTGGGGATCCGCGGGGGGGTGGTGGGGATCGCCGGTCGTGATGTCGCCTCCCACCGTTGTCTGGCCGGGCGTCTCAGGGGGAAGCGCGAAAGCAGAGCCAGGGACGTAGTAGGTACGGTTGCCGCTGCCCTTCATGTCGAGCAGTTCGAGATCGCGCAGCCGCCGCAGATGTGCCGAGGCGGTCAGGGTGTCGGATCGGTTGATGGCGCGGTAGGCGGCGTTGTCGATGGCGCCGGTCTCCCGCACGAACACGAGCGCCCTCGCCTCCTCGTCACTGAGCGATTCTTCGGTGAGGTTGCCGAGCCATGCAAGGTCTCCTGCGCCGAGGAAGTGGTGGAAGAGGAACGTCGCCACGAACTGGTCGGGCTGGCGGGTCGATTCGAAGGTCGGCTGCAAGAGGTTGTGGTCTTGCATCAGTTCGCGCATGGCGCGGATTCCGCTCCCCTTGGTCTCCGCCATGTGCACGTCGTGCAGCACCGCCGCGATTCGCGGGTTTCGCGTCTGCGATCCTGGTTCACCGAGCCGGTCTGGCGACTTCAGTGAGTGTCCAGGGTTCCGGATCTCGAGGCGATTGCTGTAGCGGAGCACCTGGATCGGTCCGTGCAGCCGGTAGCTGCGATGCATGACCGCATTGACGATGGCCTCGCGCAGGACTCGAACCGGGAGAATCGTCTCGCTCGTCCTCATGGCCTCTCCTTCGGGTAGCGAGAACGACGCCGGCAGATCATCCCTGACCGCGTTGATGGCCCGACGGGCGGCGAGGATCAGGGGAGCACGGATTTCGACGGTGTCGAATCGTCTGTCCGGATCCTTGACCCACTCGCGGCCAGGGATCCGCACATAGTCGATCCGCATCATGGGGAAGCACCTGCGGAGCGCCTTCGTCGATCCGAAGAGGAGCATGCCGGCGACCGTCAGTCGGGGACTCTCTCGATCGGAGTCGAGCGCCCCGAGTGCGCGCAGTAGATCGTTGTCGCTCCAGGCCAGCTCCTCCGCATCGGGATTGGCGGTTGAGCGCAGCTCGCGATAGGCCCGAACTGCGTCGTCATCCACGTCTGACAAGTCGGAGTCACGAACGATCGAAGCGTCGTAGGTGTCCGCATCGTGGTCGTGGTAGAGAGCGAGGATGTCGTCGTCAGTGCCGTGCTGGTCGGAGGAGCCGATGCGACGGAACGCGCCGCGTGGGAGGCCGAGGTTCTTCAGGTAGATCGGCTTCTCGTTGGGGCTTGCCTCGTCGATGAAGACCACCAAGACCGACTTCCCTTGCAGCTGTTCGACCTTGATGAGTGGTCGGATCGGGCGGTTGAACGCGCTGGCACACTGCGACGCCAGGTCCGATTGGAGGCGGTCGGGCTCGGGGACACCCACCACGTCGTAGCTGGTTCCGAACAGGTCTCCCTGCTTGGATCTTGCGACACCCAGGAGGAGGTGCCCGCCCCCGAGGCCAGGCTCGTTGGCGAGGGCGCAGATCGTCTCGAGGATCGACGGTCCCATCCTCGATGCCGTCTTTGCCTCGATGGCCGGGGATTCATCGGAAGCCTGCAGCTCTTCGAGGAGGTCGGAGGCATCGCGGATCTTGGTCATCGGGACTTCGAACGTGAGGACTCCTGCACGCCTGATCACGATGCCTCGTGCGCCAGACCCAAGCAAGGCAGGCCTCCGTCGCATTCCTGTTCGGCGCACGGGGTGGGTTGTCGCCGGCGCGTCCGCGTCGCATCCTCGGCGTTCTTCCCATGAGCCACGCCCTCCCGTCGACCCTCGGCGCCCTGAAGACCTCCGGCTGGCGCTCGCGCAGCGTCAAGCAGGAGCTGCGCGACAACCTGCTGGCCGCGCTGGCGGCGAAGCGCCCGCTGTTCCCCGGCATCGTCGGCTACGACCGCACGGTGCTGCGCGACGTGCAGAACGCGCTGCTGTCGAAGCACGACTTCATCCTGCTCGGCCTGCGCGGCCAGGCCAAGACGCGCATCCTGCGCAGCCTGACGGCGCTGCTCGACGAGTGGCTGCCGGCGATCGCCGGCTGCGAGATCCGCGACGATCCGCTGCGGCCGTTGTGTGCCGTGTGTCGGGCCCGCGTCGAGCGCGACGGCGACGCCACCGAGGTCGTCTGGATCCACCGCGACGAGCGCTACCACGAGAAGCTGGCGACGCCCGACGTGACGATCGCCGACCTGATCGGCGACCTCGACCCGATCAAGGCCGCCGCGCGCGGCACCAGCCTCGCCGATCCGGAGGTCGTGCACTTCGGCCTGCTGCCGCGCAGCAACCGCGGCATCTTCGCCATCAACGAGGTGCCGGACCTGCCGCCGCGCATCCAGGTCGGCCTGCTCAACATCCTCGAAGAAGGCGACGTGCAGATCCGCGGCTTCCCGCTGCGGCTCGAGCTCGACGTCGCGCTGTGCTTCTCCGCCAACCCGGAGGACTACACGCACCGCGGCTCGATCATCACGCCGCTGCGCGACCGCATCGCCGCGCAGATCCTGACCCACTACCCGCGCTCGCTCGAGCACGCGATGGCGATCACCGAGCAGGAGAGCTGGACGAAGCGCGGCGCCGGGTCCGGAGCAGCGGTCGAGGTGCGCACGCCGCCGTGGCTGCGCCGCGCGATCGAGGAGGTCGCGATCCAGGGCCGCGAGAGCGAGTTCGTCGACCAGGGCTCGGGCGTCAGCGCGCGCCTGTCGATCGCGCTCTACGAGTCGGTGGTCTCCAACGCCGAGCGCCGCGGCCTCCTGACCGGCAAGAAGGTCGTCGTCGCGCGTGTCGCCGACCTGCTCGGCGCCGGCAGCGCGATCCACGGCAAGGTCGAGCTGGTCTACGAAGGCGAACGCGAGGGCCCGGCCAAGGTCGCGCAGCACCTGATCGGCAAGGCGCTCAAGGTGGTGTTCGACGAACTGGCGCCGGCGCCGAGCAAGTTGGAGAAGTCCGACAAGAAGGCGCTCGATCGCTTCGACGGTGTGGTCGCGTGGTTCCAGCAGGGCAAGGTCGTCGACCTGCGCGACGACCTCGCCGACGCCGAGCTGCTGCAGCGCCTCGCGCCGGTCACCGGGCTGCGCGAGATCGCGAACGAGCTGCTGCGGCCGGAGGGCGACGCCGAGGCCGCCGCGGCGATGGAGTTCGTGCTCGAGGGCCTGTGCCAGAACGCGATGCTCGCCCGCGAGCAGCTGGTCGACGGCCGCGTCTACCGCGACGGCTTCGAGGAGATGGTGCGCGGCCTCAAGAAGAAGAGCTGAGATGGACTACCGCTACGCCGCCTTCGACCACGAGCAGGCCCGCATGCGCGAGCTGCTGCAGCGGCTCGAGCGCATCTACAACGAGCTGATGCTGCTGACCGACGGCGACGTCGAGGCCGCGCTGCAGCACCTCGAGAAGATCGGCGAGCGCTACGGGTGGTTCGACGAGGACTTCACCATCGACGACTTCCGTCGCTGGCTCGAGCGGCGCGGCATGGTGCGCGTGCAGGGCGACGCGCAGGGCGCGCCGCGGCCGGCGCTCGGCGCGCGCGGCGAGAAGGCGCTGCGCGACCAGGCGCTGGAGACGATCTTCCAGGGGCTGCGCAAGGACGCTGGCGGCGACCATCGCACCAAGCACGCCGGCGACGGCGGCGAACGCACCAGCGAGACGCGGCCGTGGCGCTTCGGCGACCCGACGCACGCGATCGACTTCGGCTCGAGCCTGCGCAACGCCTACGCGCGCAGCGGCGCGTTCGGCCTGTCACCGGACGACCTCGAGGTGTTCGAGACCGAGCACAACACGTCGTGCGCGACGGTGCTGCTGGTCGACATCTCGCACTCGATGGTGCTCTACGGCGAGGACCGCATCACGCCGGCCAAGCGCGTCGCGCTGGCGCTGTGCGAGCTGATCAAGAGCCGCTTCCGGAAGGACACGCTCGACGTGGTGCTGTTCGGCGACGACGCGTGGCAGGTGCCGCTGTCGGAGCTGCCGTATGTGACCGCCGGCCCGTACCACACCAACACCCGCGAAGGTCTGCGCCGCGCCCGCGAGATCCTGCGCCGCGCCAAGACCGCCAACCGGCAGATCCTGATGATCACCGACGGCAAGCCGTCGGCGCTGACCGAGCCCGACGGCACCATCTACAAGAACCCGATGGGGCTCGACCGCCGCGTCGTCAACAAGACCCTCGAAGAGGCCGGCCAGTGCCGCCGCCTCGGCATCCCGATCACGACGTTCATGCTGACGCGCGACCCGAGCCTGGTGCGCTTCGTCGAGCAGTTCACGGCCGAGAACCACGGCCGCGCCTTCTACTCGAGCCCCGACGACGTCAGCTCGTTCGTGCTCGTGGACTACGTGCGCAACCGACGGCGCAGGGGCTGAGCGTGGCCGAGCCGGAGCTGCGACGTCGCGACGGCGCGGTGCACGACGAGCTGGTGCCGTCGTCGCTCGACGCCGTCTACGGCACGGACCAACTCGCGCGCAGTAAGGCGATCCTCGCGCGCGGCGGGGAGTGCGGGCCGGACGTGATCTCCGGGCCGTTCGACTGGTGGTCCCTGCAGCACCTGCGCGAACGCATCGGGCTGCCGTCGCTCGACGGGGACGTGCGGCCGACGGACGTGTTCTTGTGGTCCGTTGCGCCGGCGCCGCACCCGGCCGCGACCTGCTTCGGTGGCCTGCCGTACCTGCCGCGTTCGCGGCCGTGGCCGCGCCGGCACGGCGTCGACGGTCGCTTCCTCGCGCAGCTGAACTTCGCCGACTCGCGGGACCTGGTGTCGTTCGCGCCGGCGGACGTGCTGCTGATCTTCGTATTCGACCACTACAGTGCTTCGAGCTGGGAGCGCGACGACTACGAGTTCGTCTGGGTCGACATCGACGATGCCGCGCCGCGCTACGGCGAAGGCGACGTGCCGGCGGGCGGCCTCGACTCGCTGAACCCGCTGCACGGTGTGCGCGTGCGCAGCTTCGACGAGCCGTCACTGGTCGCGCGCATCCGTGCCGAGGACCTGCCGCGCGTGCACACGATCGGCGGCACCAAGATCGGCGGCAGCCCGTCGGACCGGCAGAGCATCGATCCGCCGGAGGTGCCGCTGGAATGGCGCTTCCTCGGGCAGTTCGCCGCGCAATGGCCGAGCTACGAGGTGCCGTTCCCGGTGCTCGGCCGCCCGCAGCCGTTGCTCCACGGCGAGCAGGCCTTCGACGAGCTTACGCGCGGACCGGGCGACGGCATCGTGTGCCTGTTCCTCGATGGCGCGGGCGAGGTACAGCTCTACTTCAGCTGCGGGTGAGCGCGCGTCGTCGGGGGGCGAAACGAGGAGGATGTACCGGGTGCGGTACCCTCTCACCGATCGTCGCCGACCTTCGGCCGGTGGTCCGAGTCGGACCTGGTCCAGTCGGAGAAGTCGCGCAGCATGCTGTCGGCCTTGCCGTCGGTCCACTCGATGCGCGCGTGGCGGAAGCCGGTGCCCTTGAGGTCCCAGGCGTCGTCGAACCAGAACGTGTAGGGATCGGTGATCAGGAAGTCGATCACCGTCGCCCCGAGCGTCGACACCGGGATCAGCGGGATCAGCCACAGCCCGGCGTCGAGCCACGGGTTGTTGACGTAGAGCTTCTGGTCCCAGTCGTCCACCGAACGCCGCAGCTGGTGGGGGCCGACGAAGCAGCCGGCGAACGGCAGCGTGAGCAGTGCGAGGCAGGCCGAGCGGAGGAGACGGTGCGCCATGCCGGGCAGCGTAGCGTCGGAGTCAGTCGCGCGGCAGCAGCTGTCGACGTTCCAGCGCGGCGCGCAACCGGCCGAGCAGGAGCTCGTGCCCGGCGGCGTTGGCGTGCGAGTCGAGCCAGCTGTTGGTGATGTCGCCGTTGCGGTCCTCGTCGGTGAACCAGAACGGCTCGTAGGCGATGTCGTTCTCCTTGCAGAACGGCTCGAGGCTCTCGACGCGCGGCAGCGTGTGGTCGAACAGCACCAGCGGCACGCCGGCGTCCTTGCACATGGCCGCGATGCGCAGCAGCGCCGCCTGGCTGCGGGCCCAGCCGCGCGGGCCGGCGCCGAAGGTCTCCGGCGTGTAGCGCACACCTGCGGGCAGGACCTTGGCGACGCGGGTCGCGTCGTCGCTGCGCGTGCCGATCAGCTTCGCCGTCGCCGGCAGCGCCGGCGCCAGCTCCTTCGCCAGCCAGGACCACAGGTCGTCGGGCAGCTCGACCTGCTCGTCGGGATGCGGGTGCTTGCCGGTCAGCAGCTGCTCGATGGTGTCGCGCGTCGGGTCGCTGAGGTCGTTGGTGACGTAGACCAGCAGCACCAGGTCCGGCTGCAGCCGCAGCCCGAGATCGCGCAGCGTCGCCTCTTCCTGGTTGGTGTCGTACTTCGGCATCGCCGTGTTGACGACCTCGAGCCGGGTTGCGTGGCCCTGCGCGTTCCACTCGCGTTCCAGCCGCCGCGCGAACGTCACCTCGTCCTCGACGCCCCAGCCGAACGCCACCGAGTCACCGAGCAGCACGATGCGGAAGACGCCGTCGGGCTTCTTCTCGCGGATCTCGGGGCCGCGGCAGCGCAGCGCGTTGGTGCGCACGTGGAAGCTGCCGAGCGACACGTCGATGCTCGGCAGGTGGCGGAACAGGCGGCCGTCGAGCGCCGCCTCGTCGTGCGGCGGCCGCTCGAACAGGCGGTCGACCGCGACCTGGAAGTAGCGCAGCGTCTCACCTTCGTAGGCGAGGCCGATCGGGTCGGTGGTGCGCAGGAAGACCTCGACGGAGACCAGCGCGATCGACAGGCCGAAGGCGAGCGCGATCGCCGCGAACATCCGGCGCAACGCCTTGCGCCGGCGCGAGCTCTTCGCCGCGGGAGCGTCCGGCGCGGTCACGAGTCGACCCTCGCGGTGACGCGCCGGCGGCGGGCGAGCTCCGCGCCGTCGAGGTCGATCAGCACGACGCGCAGCGCGCCGGCGCGGTCGCGCACCAGCAGGGCCCAGTATTCCTCCTGCAGCGGGCCGCTGACGATGCGCGCTTCGTCGACGAACGGCCCGACCTCGAGCGCCGTCGCCAGCACGTGCTTCGGCACCCGCGGCACCGGCAGCGTGTGGGCCCGCTCGAGCACGTGGCCGTCGGCGGCGACCAGCACCGAGCGCTGGTGGGCGGGCTCGAGGTAGCGCTTCTCCAGCCGGAAGCCGGCGCCGCGGGGCCCCCATTCGCGACCCAGGAACAGCTGCTCGCCCTCGGGCGCGACGGCGTCGAAGGTCGTGCGCACGGCGGGCGGCACCTCGGCGGCCACGGCCGGCGTGGCGCCCCCGATCACGCGGTCGCCGTCCAGCAGCAGGCGCACAGTGTCGGCGATCACGCGGTCGCGGTCGGCCTGCTCCAGCTGCCGGGCGAGGGTGGCGCCGGGTCCCTG
This sequence comes from Planctomycetota bacterium, assembly GCA_020638735.1. GTDB lineage: Bacteria > Planctomycetota > UBA1135 > UBA1135 > UBA2386. The sequence continues at coordinate 176,903 of JACKHZ010000012.1, forward strand.
GCATGCCGCCAGGGCAAGCCACAGGGCCGTAATCAGGATGCGGGGCCGGGTCGGCACCGGCACAGCTTGGCCGCGGGGGCGCGGGCTGGCAAGGGATGCCGCTCCGGCCTTGATCCGGCGTGCCAGCCGCCGAGACTGCACGCAGACGACGATGAACGATCAGACCTTCGACCAGCTCGTAGACTCCCTCGCGCAGCGCACCCCGACGCCCGGCGGCGGCGCCGCCGCGGCGATGGCCGGCTGCATGGGCACGGCCCTGTTCCTGATGGTGGTGCGCTTCTCGCGCGGCAAGAAGGCCACCGCCGACCGCGAGTCGGACCTCGCCCGCGTCGAGGATCTGCTCGACGGCCACCTGCAGCGCCTCAAGCCGATGGCGGAGCGTGATTGCCGCGCCTTCGACCTGGTGTCGGCCGCCTATGGCATGCCCAAGGACACCGAGGAGCAGCAGGCGCTGCGCGGCAAGGCGATCGAGGAGGCGATGGTCGGCGCGATGGTGGTGCCGGAGGAGACCCAGGCGATGGTGCGCGACGTGTTCGTCGCCATGGCCGAGGTCAGCGACTGCATCGGCAAGGCGATCGTCAGCGACCTCGCGTCCGGCGCGTCTTTGCTGCTCGCCGCGGCCGAGGGCGCGTTCCTCAACGTGCGCATCAACGCCGCCTACCTGAAGAACCGTGACCTCGCCGACAAGACCATGCAGCGCGCGACGCAGGTGCGCGACGAGATCCGTCGCCACCAGGACTCGATCGCCGTCGCCGTCGACAGGAAGCTCGGATGAGCCGCGCTCCGCTGCTGCTGTGCGTGCTGGACGGGTTCGGCGAGGCGCCGAGCGGCTCCGGCAACGCGATCTCGATGGCCGAACCGAGGTTCTGGAACGAGCTGCGCCAGCGCTACCCGACGACGCTGTTGTCGGCGAGCGGCGAGGACGTCGGCCTGCCCTGCGGCCTGATGGGCAACAGCGAGGTGGGCCACCTCAACATCGGCGCCGGCCGCATCGTCTATCAGGAGATCTCGCGCATCGACCGCGAGATCCGCGAGGGGCGCTTCGGCCAGAACGCCGCGCTGCGCTCTGCGATCGACAAGGCGCTGAAGTCCGACTCGACGCTGCACCTGTTCGGCCTGGTCTCCGACGGCGGCGTGCACTCGAGCGATCAGCACCTGAAGGCGCTGCTGGAGATGGCGAAGGCCGCCGGGTTGACCGGTGACCGCGTCGTGCTGCACGCCTTCCTCGACGGCCGCGACACGCCGCCGCGCTCGGCGCAGGGCTACGTCGAGACGGTCGAGAAGTGGATGCAGGAGCTCGGTGTCGGCCGCGTCGGCACGGTGATCGGCCGCTACTTCGCGATGGATCGCGACAAGCGCTGGGAGCGCGTGCAGCTCGCCTACGACGCGCTGGTGCTCGGTCGCGGCGACGTCGCGGCGAGCGCGCAGGCGGCGATCGCCGCCGCCTACGAGCGCGGCGAGAACGACGAGTTCGTCAAGCCGGCGATCATCGGTTCGGCCGACCTCGGCCGGGTGCGCACCGACGACACGGTGATCTTCTTCAACTTCCGCACCGACCGCGCCCGGCAGCTCACCGACGCGTTCGTCACGCGTGAGTTCGACGGCTTCCCGCGGGCGTCGGTGCCGATCGTGCACTTCGTCACGATGACGCGCTACCGCGACGACTTCCCGTGTCCGATCGCGTTCCCGCCGCAGAACCTCGACGGCATCCTGCCGCAGGTGGTCAGCAAGGCCGGGCTGCGGCAGCTGCGCATCGCCGAGACCGAGAAGTACGCCCACGTCACGTTCTTCTTCAGCGGCGGCGACGAACGCGAGCTGCCGGGCGAGCGGCGCCTGCTGGTGCCGAGCCCGAAGGTCGCGACCTACGACCTGCAGCCGGAGATGTCGGCGGTGCAGGTCACCGACGCGCTGCTCCAGGATCTGCAGTCGGACCAGCGGCCGGACGTGACGATCCTCAACTTCGCCAACGCCGACATGGTCGGGCACACCGGCGTCATCCCGGCCGCGCTGCGCGCGGTGCAGACGATCGACGCCTGCCTGTCGCGCATCGTGCCGGCGTTCCTGCAGCTCGGCGGCACGGCGGCGATCACCGCGGACCACGGCAACGTCGAGCAGATGATCGACCCGGTCACCGGCGGCGTGCACACCGCGCACACCACCAACCCGGTGCCGTTCGTGGTCTGCTCGGACGCGCTCGTCAACAAGCGCCTGAAGTCCGGCGGCCGCCTGTGCGACATCGCCACCACGCTGCTGCCGATCCTCGGCCTCCCGAAGGCCGAGGGCATGGAAGGAGTCGACCTGTTCGCATGATCGTGGCGCGCGTCTTCGTGGTTCTCTCCGCCGTCGCCCTCGCTGCCGCGGTGGCCGCCGCGCAGGAGACCGGCCAGCAGGCGGCCCAGGACGGCGTGCGGTCGCGCGTCGCCGAGGCGCTCGCCGCCATCGACGAGAAGCGCATCGAAGCCGACGTGCGCACGCTGGTCGGCTTCGGCACCCGCCACGTGTTGTCGCGCACCGACAGCGACACCGAGGGCACCGGCGCGGCCCGCAAGTGGCTGCGTGCGCAGTTCGAGCAGCTCGCCGCCGGCTGCGACGGGCGCCTGCTGGTGTCGACGCAGACCGAGAAGGTGCCCTGCCGCCGCTCCGGCATGCCGCCCGAGGTCGAGGTGGTCAACGTCGTCGCGACGCTGCGCGGCACGTCGGATCCGGAGCGCATCTACGTGGTCGGCGGGCACTACGACTCGCGCAACGGCGACGGCGCCGACGGCGTCGGCGTGGCCCCGGGCGCGGTCGACGACGCGTCCGGCACCGCGCTGGTGCTCGAAGCGTGCCGCGTGCTCAGCAGGCGCGCGCTGCCGGCGACGATCCTGTTCGTCGCCTACGACGGCGAAGAGCAGGGGCTGCTCGGCTCGCAGGCGCACGCCGCCGCGCTGGCCGCGGCCGACGCCAAGGTCGACGGCATGATCACCTGTGACATCGTCGGCAACACGCGTGGCATGGACGGCGAGCGCTACGACGGCCACGTGCGCTGCTTCAGCTATGCGCCGGTCGGCAACGACAGCTTCGGCCGCAGCCTCGCGCGCGCGGTCACCTACGCGGCGCGCACCCACGTGCCTGAATTCGCGGTCAAGCTGATCTTCCGCGGCGACCGCTACGGCCGCGGCGGCGACCACCGCTCGTTCTTCGACCGCGGCTACCCGGCCGTGCGGCTGACCGAGCCGCGCGAGGACTTCTCGCGCCAGCACCAGAACCTCACCGAGCGCGACGGCAAGCCCTACGGCGACCTGCCCGACTACGCCGACTTCGCCTACACGGCGAACGTCGCGCGGGTGGTGGTCGCGACGCTCGCCGAGCTGGCCTCGGCGCCGCCGCCGCCGCTGGTCGGCACCGCCCAGCTGGCCCGCGACGCCTACGACACGCAGCTGGTGTTCGAGCTGCCGGCGGGTGTCAACGACTTCGAGTTCGTCTGGCGGGAGACGACCGAGCCGGACTGGACCCACGTGGTGCCGGCGGCGCAGGCCGAGGTGCGCCGCGCCAATTCGGGCCGCAACCTGGCGACGCTGCGCGGGGTCTGCCTCGACGACGTCGTGGTCGGCGTGCGCACGATCGGCGGCGACGGCAGCCGCAGCCGGGTGGCGACGCCGCCGGAGCCGGAGCGGTTCCTGCAGCGTCCGCGCGGCGAAGGCGAGGAGGGCGGCCGGTGAGCGTCGCGCGTCGTTGTGGGCCGCTGCTGGCGGTGGTGGCGTTCGCGACCTGCTCGGGCAGCGGCAGCGACATCGGCCCGCGGCTCGCGCGGCTGTCCGGCGAGAGCTGCCGCGTGCAGGTGCTCGACGACGCCGGTCGCGGCGTGGTCGGCGCGCGGGTGACGCTCGTCGGCACGTCGCTGTCGACGGTGACCGGGCGCAACGGCCGCGGCGACCTGCTGGCGTCGCCGCGCGGCACCCGGCTGGTGCGCGTCGACGGCGGCGCCGCCGCGGCGCAGGCCGGCGACCATCTGGCGACGCTGACGGTTGCCGAGGCGATCGTCGGTCCCGACTTCCCGTCGCCGATCCACCTGCCGGACCTCACCGCGGCGGCGACCATCCCGACCGGCACGCAGACGACGACCACGTCCCTGACCTCGGCCGGCGATGCGAACATCACCGTCGCCAACGGCATCAGCGTCGGCACCGCCGACGCGGCGAGCGAGGTCGAACTGCGCGTCGGGGACCTGCAGGCGCACCACCTGCCGGGCGACCTGCCGGTGAGCGGTAGCGGCGCGATCCTGTTCGGCCAGGGCGTGTTCCTCGGCCCCGAGGACGCGACGTTCTCGCCGGGTATCGACCTCGACCTGCCCGACGACCTCGCCGCGGGCACCGGGGTCGTGCAGCTCTACCACCTCGATCCCGACACCGGCACGTGGGCCGCGGTGGCCAACGTCACCGCCGCCGGCGGTCGCCTCGTCGCATCAGGCCAGGTGACGCGCGGCGGGCTGTACGCCTTCGGCGCGGCGGTCGGCGAGGCCGCCGTGACCGGTCTGGTCCGCGACCTCGACATCGACGGCACCGGCGTCGACACCGCCGCGCCGGTGCCGGGTGCGCTGGTGCGCGTCGACCAGCGCCGCGCGATCACCGGCGCCGACGGGCGCTTCACCGTGCGGGGCGTGGCGCGGCGCAAGGCCGACGACAGCGGCCGCCTCGCGCAGGTCGAGGTGTTCGCCGGCGGTGGCTGGCTGCCGGTCGTCGTGCCGACGACGATCGACGTCTCCGGAGCGACGCCGGCCGCGCCGGTCGACGTCGGCGAGCTCGACTTCGATTCGGTGCCGGCCGGCAACATCCGCGTGTTGCAGATCCGCCGCGCCCGCATCGACGCGAGGCGGCTGGTGCGCGTCTCCTCGGCGCGCGGCGGCGTCACGCAGGTGGCGGTCGGCGACGCCAACGGCCAGGCGATGCTGGAGGACGTGCCGTCCGGTGTGTTCGGCGTGCAAGAAGGGTGGCGTCGCGCGCCGTTGTCGATCGACTTCAACCAGGCGATCACCTTCCTGGTCGCGGGGCAGCGTTGGAACGATCTCTACCTGTTCACGCAGAGCCGCGGTTGGTACCAGGGCACGCGCAACTGCCGGATCTACGTCTGCGACGAGCTCGGCGGCGGCCCGGTGACCGGCGCCAGCCTGGTGCAGGGCAAGACCGCCGGCCAGGGGCTGCTCGGCTTGACCCAGGACAACGGCGCGGCGTTCGGCGAGCGCTCGCTCGGCGGGCGCATCACCGCGGTGTCGCGCAGCGAGCGCGGCGCGGACTCCGTCACGCACGCGTTCTCGATCTCGTCGCCGAGCGCCGACAAGGTCGAGCTGCCGCTCCAGCAGGTGCGGCGCGCGCCGCTGGGCGCGTTCGACCGGCACGGCGTGGTCGCGGGCGAGGTGCTCGGCATCGACCTCGGCAAGCAGCACGAGCTGCGCACCAGGCGGCCGATCTTCCTGCGCGAATGGTGGGACGACGTCGTGGACCCGGACGTGGCGCCGTTGCAGTCGCGCTTGCCGATCGACGTCGTGCCCGGGACGACCGCGGACTACCGGGCCGGCGTGGCGGTCGGCGGCGGCGACCTCGTCGTCACCGAGTTCACCGCCGCGGGCGGGCGCACGCTGGAGAGGGTCGGCATGCTGCTCGACTTCGTGCCGACCGAAGCCGCGGTCGTCACGCGCGACCTCGCGCTCGACCTCGACGCGGCGACGACCTTCGCCGCGCCGCAGCTGCTGCTCGGCGCGCCGGCCGAGGTGGACACCGCGTCGTTCGTCTTCGCGCTGGCGCTCGAGCTGGACGAAGGGCGCGTCGTCGACGTGGACCGGGCGCTGCAGGGCAACCTGACGATCGCCGGCGACGACCTGGAGTTCGCGCTGCCGGCGCTGACGGGCGCGCTCGACGGCCGGCGTTGGCTGGCGCTGCTGCAGGGGCAGCAGCTGATCGGCGGCGTCACCTATCGCCACGAAGACCTGTTGGCGTTGCCCGTTTCGGGCGACCTGCGCCTGCAGGCGTTCCCGAGCATCACCTCGCCGTCGTCCGCGCACGCCGCACCCGGCGGAACGGTCTCCGCGGGCGGTTTCCCGGTCGCGTTCGCGCTGCCTGCCGGCGCCGTCTGCGGCTCGATCGAGCTGCGCGCGACCGGCGCGGGCGAGCAGCTGCGTTGGTCGGTGTTCGTGCGGCCCGACGAGACCGGGTTCGACTTCGTCGGCTTCCCGACCGACGTGCCGAGCCCGCTGGTCGCCGGCCGGACCTACGAACTGACGGTGTCGGCGTGGTTCGCCCCGCCCGGCACCTACACGTCCGTGCCCTACGGCGACCTGGTGTCCTTCGCGCAGACGATCGGCCCGCGCGAGTCGGGGGTCACGCAGATCACCAGCGCCACGCTGACCGTGACCGCGAACTGAGCGACGACGACCGCGATGACGGCATCGACGATGGCGCGGCGCGGCGGCCTCCTCGGGCTCGCTGTCTGCGTCGCCACCTGTCGCGGCGCGCCGCCGCCCGAGTCGATCGAGATGCAGCTCGCGCAGGCCGTCGTCGCGCTGCGAGAAGGGCAGCCCGAGGCGGCTGCGGAGCTCGTCGCCGGAGCGCGGGCGCGGGACCCGCGGCACGTGGCGGCGGCGCGGTGGTCGGCGGTGATCGCCAACATGACGTGGCGCGAGGACGACGCGATCCGCGAGCAGACGGCGGCGATCCGTCTGGCGCGGGCTGGCAGCGAGACCGCCGCCTTGGCCGAGCTGCAGGGCGAGCTGGGGGAGTTGTTGTTCCAGGCCGGTCGGTGGGGCGAGAGCGCGGCGCCGCTCTCGGCAGGCGCCGCCGCCGACGACGGCGTGCGCCGCCGCGCCTTCGCGACGATCGCCGCGACGCTGCCGTACCAGCGGCGCTTCGCCGGGCCGCTGGTCACCGAGCAGCAGCTGCTGCCCGGCGGCGCGCCCGAGTTCGTCTGCGGGACCCGCGATCGCCTGCGCCCCTTCGCCATCGACACCGGCACGTCGATGACCACGCTCGGTGATTCGTTCGCCCGCGAGCTCGGCGTGCAGAGCCGGCAGCCGGCCGGCGAAGCGCTCGACGCGGCCGGCAAGGCGCTGTCGATCGACGTCGGGCAGCTGCCGCAGTTCTGCATCGGCAGCGTCGACGTCGGCGGCGTCCCGGTGCTGGTCGTCGCCGACCGCGCGCTGCGGTTGCGCGACGAGCACGGCGGCGCCGAGCGGGTGCCGCGCGGCGTGCTCGGTCTCGACCTGCTGTCGGCCTGCCGCATGACCGTCGACCCCGAGCGCGCCAGCGTCGTGCTCGAGCGGCCGCAGAGCACGCCGCTCGCCGGGGCCGTGCAGTGCGTGCGCGTCGACGGGCGCTGCCTCGTGCCGGTGTCGATCGAAGGGCAGCGGCTGTGGTTCGTGCTCGACACCGGCGCCAGCCATTCGAGTCTGAGCGAAGCCGGTGTGCGCGACCTCGCCGGCGGCGAAGATCGGGCCGTGCCGTCGTTCCGCCGCGTGCACACGGTCGGCGGCGGCACGGTCGCGGTGCGCGAGTTGCGCGGTCTGGTGCTGCGCTGCTCGGAGGCGCGCTTCCTCGACGTCACGTTGCCGGTCGTGCCGCGCGGTGCGGGGGCGCTGTTCCCGGTGCACGGCGTGCTCGGCGTGGACCTGATCGGCCGCTGCCGCCTGACGCTGGACCGCGGCCGCGTGCACCTGCTCGCCGTGCGCTGAGCGGCGGGCTACAACCAGGGCATGGTCGAAGGGTTGCCGCTCGAACTCCTGCAGGACGCGCTGGCGGGCATCGGCGAACGGGGCGAGCTCCGGGCGGCCACGCCGGTGATGGCACGTTGGCTCGGCGCTCGTGGTGTGGCCGACCTCGCGACGCTGCCGCTGGACGCCGAACAGCGCGCCGCGCTGCAGGCCGGGGGAGCGGTGCTGCTGCAGGACGGCGCCGAATCGTTCGAGCTGCAGCGGCTCGAGCACGACGGCCGCAGCTGGCTGCGCGTTCGCGACGTCGGCGAGCGGACGCGCGCGCGCGCCGCCGACGACGCTGCGGCGCGCGTGCGTTCGCTCGGCCGCCTCGCCGGCAACATCGCCCACGACCTCAACAACCAGCTCAACGCCGCGGTCGGGCTGTCGGCGATGCTGTCGCCGCTGGCGCGGACCTCGGCGGATCGCGAGTCGCTGCGCGCGCTCGAGGCCGCGGTCGTGCACGGGGCGCGGCTCGTCGACGTCACGGCGCGGCTGCTGCGGCGCAAGCCGGATCCGCGCCCGGTCGCGAGCGCGGCCGAGGTGCTCGCCGATCTCGTGACGATGATCGACAAGGCGCTCGCGGTCGCCGAGGTGCAGCGCGAAGTCGACGCAGCGGCCGCGGATCTGAAGCTGCGCGGGGCGCACGACGCCGCGGTGCACGCGGCGCTCGTCGGGGTCATGGCCGTGGTCGAGGGGCGGCCCTCCGCGCTGCGTTTCGCCGTCGCGGCGGATCGCCGCGCGATCGCCGACGGGCGGGTGCGCGACGTCGTCGCGCTGCGCGTCGAGGTCGCCGGCCTGCCCGAGGACTTCCGGGCGATGCTGCGCCGCCTGCTGGACGTGGCGCCGGGCGCGTTGGTGCTCGGCGCCGCGCGCGAGGCCTTCACCGGGCTGGTCGGCATGGTCGCGTCGCAGCGGCGTCACGGCGGCGACGTGGTCGTGGCGAGCGACGGCGACGTGCTGCGCGTCGAGTGGCTGTGGCCGCGCGCCGGCGGCTGAGCTTCCGGGTGGAGGGCTCCGGTGCCCCGACGAGGGCGCCGAGCCTCAGGTGACGGCGGGTTGCCCGTCCGCGGCGAACTCTGCCACGAGCGCCCGCGCCGCGACGATGCCCGCCTCGAGACGCGCTCGGTGTTCGCCGTCGAACGTGCGCCCGCCGAAGCGCACTTCCTGATAGGCGACGAGCGCGTCCTGCACGGCCGCGGGAAGGTGTCCGGCGCGCTGCAGCTCGTCGGCGAGTTGCTCGAGGGTGCGGCCCGGCTGGTGACGGTGGCCGATCCTGGCCAGCAGGCGCAGCAGTCGTTCGAGCAGGCGGCGCGCCGTGCGCGGCACGTGGGTGTGCGCGGCCGTCAGCGCGGGCGCGCTGGCGCGACGGCGCGGCAACGCGGCGAGCAGCAGCGCCGCAGCGAGGCCGATCGCCCAGGTCCACGGCAGCGACAGCGCCTCGCGCAGCTGCCGCAGCAACGGCTCGAGCAGCGGCTGCTCGAACTCGACCTCCGGCGCGCTGGCCTCGGCGTCGTCGGCGACCGGCGCGGTCGCGCGACCGCGCAGCGACGGCGGCGTCGGGTCGAACACCGCGAAGCCGTCGGCGAGCGCGACCTCGACCCAGGCGTGCGCGTGCTGCGAGCCGTAGATGCGCGCCGTGGGGTCGCTGCGATCCGCGACGCCGCCGTAGAGGCCGACCGCGACGCGGCACGGGATGCCGCGCATGCGCAGCATCAGCGCCGCCGCCGACGCGAAGTGCATGCAGTAGCCGTGACGATCCTGCTCGGCGAACAGGAAGTTCTCGAGGCGGTGCTGGAACGGCCCCGTCGGCTCGCTGCGGTCGTAGCGGCAGTGCTGCGCGAGGCCGGCGGCGATGCGCTCCATCGCGTTGCGCGGGTCGGTGTCGACCTGCCAGCGCTGCAGCAGCACCTCGATCGCCGCCTGGTCGAGCGCGCGCGGCACGCTGGTCAGCTCCATCTGGCGCGCGTTCGGCGACGGCCGCAGCTCGCCGAGCGGCATCTCGACGTCCTGGTAGAGCGCCGTGTAGCGCTCGTCGAAGGTCTCGGTCGGTCGCACCCACTCGCGCAGCGGGTCGATGCTGAGGTCGTGCAGCCCCTCGAGCGCGCGCGTGCGGCCCGGCAGGAAGACGAACTTGCTGGCGCCGGCGTAGCGTTCGAGTTCGAGGTGTTCGAGCGGCACGCCCGGCAGCGGATCGCTGAGGCGATGGATGTCCGCGTCGCTGACCGGGGCCAGGTCGAGGCGGCCGATCAGCCATCGATCCATGCCGGGCACGGCGAAGAAGCCGCAGCGCAGGTAGAGGGCCGGTGAGATCGGGCGGCCGTCGTGGTGCCGCGCGCGCACCAGCTGTTCGCCGTTGAGCTGCGCCAGCACGCCCTCCGGGCTGTCGAGCACGAACGAGTCGTCGAGGCCGACGCTCATCGACGCCGCGTCGCCGGCCCCGTCGCCGCCCGACGAACGGCTCGGGGAGGGCAGGCACGACAGCGTGCGATCGACGGCCAGCGCCGCGACCAGGCCGCCGAGCAGCAGCGAACTCAGCGTCGCGAGGTCGCGCAGCCGCGACGGCGCGCGCGCTGGCGCGAGACCGCGCGCGAGGCCGCTGGACGCGTGGTCGCGCAGCTGCGTGGTGGTCATCATCGTCAGCATCGCGGCCACGCCGTAGGCGATCAGCAGCGGCAGATGCACGCCGTCGAGGATGATGCCGACCAGCATCACGCAGAAGCCGAGGAACAGCGCCAGCGACGACTCGGTGTCCTGGTTGCGCGCGGTGGCGAACGCCAGCGGCGGCAGGATCGTGCAGGCCAGCGCCGCCGGCCGCGTCATCGGCCCGACCAGCTCCAGCGCGCCGTAGCACGCGGTCGCCTGCATGGCCACGGCCAGCACCGCGCGGCGCAGCGGGTGCTCGCGCAGCCGCGACCACAGGCCGAGCACCGCGCCCGGCAGCGTGAACGCCAGCAGCCACGGCACCGGCAGCTCGTCGTCGGGCAGGTTGACCAGCGCCAGCACGGTCGCGGCGCACATCGACAGCAGCGCTGCGCGGCGCAACGCGGGCGGGGCCTGGCGCCGTTCGTTCACGGGTACTCCCTGCCGATCAACGTGACCTTGCCGGCGAGGCCGTGCTGGTCGGGCGCGCGGAAGTAGCCGCCGGCGGCGATCCAGAAGGTGTGCTGCATGGTCGCGAACTCGGCGAGGTGCTCGGCGGCGACCGGGTGATGCGCGGCGAGGCTCGCTTCGGCGAGCAGCGTCAGCAGGTCGGTGAGCTGTGCCGGGCCGCGCACCTCGATGCGTTCGGGCTCGCTGGCGATCACCAGCACGCGCGCCGTCGCGCCGCGGCGGGTCAGCTGCTCGACGAGGTCGGCGCAGGCGCCGAGGCAGCGCTCGGCGCGGCGCAGGCCGAGGCCGTGGCCGCGGCCGGGGGGGCGCCGCAGGTCGAGCACCACGCCGACGTCGCGCGGCGTGCGGCCGCGTGTCACCCGCCGGACCAGCGTGCCGAGCGCGGCGCTGCGCAGCGCGTGCACGCCGCGCGCGTCCTCGTCGAGGTGGTGTTCGCGCAGCGCAGCGAACTCGGGACCGGGCAGCAGCGAGCGCTCGCGCGGCGCGATCTCGGCCTCGAACGCGGCGTCGATGGTGGCCTGCGCGACCGGTTCGCGGGCAGGCTCGGTGATCAGGTCGGCCGCGGCCGGCACGATCGCCTGCGTCTCGAACATGCCGAGCGGCCACTGCGTGCGCAGCTCGAACACGCGCTCGAGCTGATGGCTGCGCACCATGCTGCGCTGGCGGACCTCGAAGCGCGCGGGGGTGAACGGCAGCAGCGGCGGCAGCAGCACGCTCGGCGAGCCGCGCATCGTGCGCGCCTCGGTCAGCCGGCAGCCGCGCAGCGGCGCGCGGCCGCGGTGCTCGACCTGCAGCGACTCGACGAACACCGCGCCGGCCTGCGTGCGCCGCGGGGTCACGCGCACCGCGGTGTCGTGCAGCCGTCGCTGCTTGGCGACGAAGTCGATCACCAGCGGCGTCGCCAGCATCGCCGCGGCCAACCGCGCGTTGGCGTCGCCGCCGAGCCACGCGGCGCCGCCCGCGAGCGTCGCGAGCCACAGCAGGATCTTGCCCCGCGGCGTCATCGCGATCGAACAGCTGGGCGTCGCCATCGGTGCTTCACTCGGGCAACGGCGTCTCGGCGAGGATCTCGTGCAGCAGCGCGCCGGCGTCGTTGCCCGAGCGCGGCGCGATGCGGTGCGCCCACGCCGGCACCAGCAGCGCGCGCACGTCGTCGGGGACCACGTAGTCGCGCCCGCTCATCCAGGCGCGGGTACGGCAGGCGCGGTGCAGCGCCTGCGCGCCGCGCGTCGAGACCCCCTGCACGATGTCGCTGGTCGAGCGCGTGCGGTTGGCCAGCGCGACGACGAACGCGACCAGCTCGCGATCGCAGCGCACCTGGTCGATCTGCCGCTGCGCGGCGATCAGGTCGTCCCGGGTCGCCACCGGCGCGACGTTCGCTGCCAGCCGGTGGCCGTCCTCGCGGGCGACGACGTCGATCTCGAACTCCGGCGCCAGGTGGCCGATCTCGATGCGCAGCAGGAAGCGGTCGAGCTGGTTGTCCGGCAGCAGGTAGGTGCCGGCGGCGGTCAGCGGGTTCTGCGTCGCGACGACGAAGAACGGCTCCGGCAGGCGGTGCGTCTCGCGGTCGATCGTCACGCTGCGCTCGGCCATGCACTCGAGCAGCGCCGACTGGGTGCGCGGCGGCGTGCGGTTGAGCTCGTCGGCCATCAGCACCGAGGTGAACACCGGCCCCTGGCGGAACGTCAGCTCGCCGGTGCGCGGGTGGTAGATCTGCGCGCCGATCAGGTCGGACGGCAGCAGGTCGGCGGTGCACTGGATGCGCTGGAACGGCAGGTCCAGCGCGTGCGCCAGGCTTCGTGCCAGCAAGGTCTTGCCGACGCCGGGGTGGTCTTCGATCAGCAGGTGACCGCCGGCGAGCAGCGTCAGCACCGCGAGTTCGATGGCGTCGTCCTTGCCGTGCACGCTCTGGGCGACCGCGGCGATCAGTTTCTGGGCGAGGGGGGGCATTCGCTCGGAGCGTCGGGAGTTCGGCATGCTAGCAACTCCGCGGGAGAGGGGGGACCCTCCGAACGGCGGGTGCCGGACCCGGTTCATCCGCCGAACCGGCCGCGCGGTCAGCTGATCAGCAGCAGCCGGCCCGGGCAGGAGGCCCGCGTCGCCGGCGCGCGGTGGATGCAGGCCTCGACCGCGGCGGTGGGGTGCTGCACGGCCAGTCGCCACAGTTCGCCGGCGCCGAACACGAACGGTCGGGCGCCGGGCCGCGGCGCGAAGTGCAGGTCGAAGCTGTGCTCGGTCAGCCAGGCGGCGAAGGCGCGTTCGTCGCCGCCCCGCTCGGCCTCGAACCGCCGCTGCAGCCGCGGCCGCAGCGCCGGCTCGTCGACCCGCCGCAGCGCCTCGGCGCGCGGCAGCACTTCGCTCGGCGCGCCGGAGTAGGTGCAGAGGATCGTCTCGGTCGGCGCGTTGGCCGTGTCGACGTGGAACGACTGCACGTCGGTCGGCAGGTCCGGGTCGTCGTCGCGGCGGTAGCGGCGCAGCCACTCGAGCCCGGGCTCGTGACCCCGCTCGCGCAGCAGCTCGAGGTCCCAGCGCAGCAGGTCGATCGCCGCGCGGCCGGCGTCGCCGGCCCGCCGCCGCAGCGAACGCAGCACGTCGTCGTCGAGCGTCACCCGGTCGGCGGCGACCTCGATCGCGTCGGCGAGCCGCGCCACCTCGGCGAAGTCGCCGGCCAGCGTTCGCACCCAGCGCACGGCGTTGCGTCGGCCGGCGAACGGCGTCGCGAACAGCGCCTCGGCGCTGTCGACGGTGCACAGCCAGGCGGGATCGTCGGCCACGGCGCGCAGTCTACGTCGGCGATCAGCGCTTCAGCAGCTCTTCGAGTCGCGTCAGGTGCTCGCCGATCCACGTGATCTCACCGTACCGCTGCCGCTCGGCATCGACCGCGGCGCGGTCGGCGGCGTCCGGGACGCGCGCCGTCCACTCGCTGCGCGCGCCGAGCCGCAGCAGCACGTTGCGCGCGGCCTCGGCGCGGAAGCGGGTGGTGACGTTGGTGCTGGCGATGCCGCCGAGGTGACTGGCGTACAGCACGTCCTCGCCGTCGGCGTGCGCCTGCACGTCTACCAGGAAGGTGCCGGTCCGGGTCCACGGCTGCCGGTCACCTTGCTTCGGCTCGAGCTGCATGCGCCGCAGCACGGCCAACTGCCGGGCCATGCCGAGCGCGAGCTGGCGCGGCACCGTCGCCTCCTCGCACACGAGGTGATACTCGATCGTTCGACGCTCATCGTTCCAGCTGGCCGCGAAGCCGATGCGGCGCAGGTGGTAGCCGCGCGCCGACTCGGTCCCGGTCCACAGCTGCGTCGAGAAGGCGCCCTCGGTTGCGCACGCGAACCGCAGGTCCGGCAGGTGCACGGCCGGCGGTTCGGGCGCGAACCCGGTGACCACGTAGTCCTGGCAGCCGTCGATGTCGTGCAGCGCACCCTCGGTCAGCGCGCGGTGGGCGAGATCGGCGCGGTCGGCGCGGGTCAGGCGATCGGCGACCGGCCAGCCGATCTGCACCACGGCCTCGCGGGCGATGCGGCCGCGTTCGCCGTCGTCGTCGAGTGCCGCGAACAGCGACGGCACGACCGCTTCGTCGAGTTGGGCCAGCGTCGCGATCGCCTGCGCCGGATCGGCGAAGCGCCCCGCCACTGCCGCGGTCAGCAGCGTCTCGCCCGCGTCCGGGTCCAGGCGCGCGAGCGCGGCCGCGCAGATGCTCCGCAGCTGCGGCTTGGCGCCGCGGCAGACGTGTCGGAGCAGCAGTTCGCGGGTCTCTTCGCGGCGGTCGCCGCACGCGGCCAGCGCGCTGGCGCACTGCCAGCCGGGCCACCAGTCGTCGGCGCGGCGCAGACCCGCCAACAGCGCGTCCTGCAGCGGCCCTGCGATGGCGCCGAGCGCGGTCGCCGCCTCGGCCGCGTGGTGCGCCGCGTAGTCGTTGCCGTGTTCGAGCAACCAGCGCAGCATCGGCAACGCCTCGGCGCCGGCGTCGATCAGCTGCTGCTGTGCCGGGCGGTTGCCCGTGCCCAGCCGCTTCTCCCACCAGGCGGCGTCGTGTTCGGCGAAGGTCGGCGGCGTGCTCGGTGGCGCCTCGGACTGCGCCGTCACGATGGTCGCCAGCAGCAGTGCTGGGGCGAGCGGGCGCGGGAACGGCAACTGGGCGGGCATGCCACGACAGAGCGTAGCGCCGCGGGCGCGGTTCACCCGCGCGCGGCGACCCGTGCGCCGGGCCGTCGAACGGTGTCGTCGCCGTGGGGGTGCAGGTTGCCGTGGTGGAGCGCGATCGGCGCGTCGTGGTCCCTGCGGGCGCGTTGCTGCAGCCGCGAGATGCGCAGCACGACCGCGGCGGTCAGCGCAGCGGCCGGCAGCAACAGCACGGCGAACGCGACCTGCCAGCCGCCGACCGCGGGGTCGTCGGCCGGCAGCAGCAGGCAGCGCACGCCGACCGCGCCGGCGGCGATCGTGCTCAACCACCACGGCACCAGCAGCGCGCGCTGCGCCTGCACCCTCGGGTCGCCGTCGGCGGCGGCCTCGGCGCTGAGCCGATCGACCTCGTCGACGACCTCGAACGGGCGCCACAACAGGAGCGGCGGCAAGAGCCACCCGGCGATCGCCCAGCTGGCGCCGAAGTGCACTCGCGCGCTGACCAGGTGCGGCAGGTTGACGCGCGCGGTCCACAGCCACCAGATCGTCAGCGCCGCGGTGACGGCCAGCAGCGCGCCGAGCGCGATCGCGCCGACGCCGAGCAGTCGGCCGGCGTGGCTCGCGCCGGCGGCGATGGCGTGCGCGTGGCGGTGATGCCGCAGCGCCTCGACCAGGCCGTAGCAGGCCACGCCGACCCAGGACGCCATCGCCGCGAAGACCCCGCGCGCGCGCCGCGCCAGCGAGCGGAACGGCCCGGTCGCGGCGGCCTTGGGCTGACCGCGCAGTTCGGCCGAGCGCGGCCTCGTGCGCACCCGCTGTGTCGCCCTGGGGAACAGGGCCTGCACCTGATCGGCGCGCAGCGCGATCGTCTGGTCCTGGCGCCGCAGCCTCGTGTCGCGGCGAATGCGCCCCTCGCGCAGCCACTTGCGCAGTCCGTTGGGCCCCAGCGGGCCGAGCTCCTCGTCGCCCTCGAGCACGAACCACTTCTCGTTCGTCATGCCTGCTCCTCGGTCGATGTACCACTCCCGACTCCGCCAGGTTGCCGGCGGAGGGGAGCGTGGGGGCAGGTCTTGGGGCTAGGCCGCGTCGCCGCGGCCGGCAACCCCGAGAGCGCATCGTATCAGCTGTGCGCCAGCGCGGCGCGGTGCAGGTGCGGCCGGTGCAGCTCGACCGGTGCCTGGTGCGCGGCGTGCGCGCGCTCCTGCAGGAACGTGATGCGCAACACCACCGCCGTCGCGAGCAGCGCCGCGACGACCACCAGCGAGGCGAGCGTCACGTGCCAGAGCGCCGCCTCGGCGATCGCCTCGGTGCTGTCCTGCGCCATGAACTCGTAGCGAACGCCGACCGCGACGATCGCGACCGTGCACAGCCACCACGGCACGAGCAGGCCGCGCTGCGCGGGAACGCGCGCGTCGCCGTCGGCTGCGGCCTCGGCGCTGAGGCGGTCGATCTCGTCGAGCACCTCGAACGGGCGCCAGAGGTTGAGCGGCGGCACGAACCACGCGCCGATCGTCCAGCTCGGCGCCAGGTGCATGCGGGCGTGGATCAGGTGCGGCACGTTGACCCGCGCGTTCCACAGCCAGTAGACGAACAGCACGCCGGTGGCGAGGAACAGCACCGTGAACACGACGCCGCCGAACCCGAGCAGCGGCGTGTTGGCGAGCTCGCCGGCGGCGATGCGCTCGGCCATGCCGTGTTGCTCGATCGCGGCGAACACGCCGTACATCGCCACCAGCACCCACACCGCCATCGCCGCCGCGGTGCCCCAGCCGAGCGCGCGCAGCGACGCGTAGGGGCCGTGCATCATCGGCCGCGGCTCCTGGCGGCGCGCCGGCGGCGGCTCGTCGAACAGTCCACGTACCTCGTCGGCGCGCACCAGGAACACCTGGTCGTCGCGGCGGATCAGCGTGTCCTTCAGGATCCGTCCCTCGCGGACCCACTTGCGCAGCCCGTTGGGGCCGATCGGGCCGACTTCGTCCTCGCCTTCGAAGACGAACCACTTCTTGGTGGTCATGTTTGCTCCTTGGTCAGGCCTCCCGTCGATCGGGATGCCCGCATCGTAGGTGGTGTCGCGCGGGCGTCGCTTCGCACACCGGCCCGTCTGGCCGGGATCGAGTGCCGCTGCGAACTCGTGCCCAGATCGCCGGCGTGTCCCGGCACCGCTCGATCCCGGCGGTCGACCGTACATGCGGCCGACGGTCGGCTGGGCACCGGTCGCCGATGGCAGCGGCGGCGGCGATGGTGGTCGAACGGCGGGCGCCCGCGGGCGGCACCGTGTGGTTTCGTTCTGCATGCCGCTCGGGAATCCGTGAACCGCTCCGTCGCCTCATCGCTCGTCCGCGCCTTCGCCGCCGCCCTCGCGGCAGGGTCGCTGCCGGCGCAGATCCTCGTCGCCGACC
The DNA here is from genome assembly GCA_020638735.1 of Planctomycetota bacterium. Classification (GTDB taxonomy): domain Bacteria; phylum Planctomycetota; class UBA1135; order UBA1135; family UBA2386. The sequence goes on from JACKHZ010000012.1 coordinate 194,249, forward strand.
TCCAGCCCGCGAGCGTCAGCCCCGCCAGCAGCAACCCGGGCAACTTCGTCGAACTCAACGGCGTCGTGATCTTCACGGCGACATCGCGCCACGGCATCGAGCTGTGGCGCAGCGACGGCACCGCCGCTGGCACCCGCCTGCTGAAGGACATCTATCCCGGCGCCTCAAGCGCCCAGCCGAGCAACCTGCGCGTCGCCGGCAACCACGCCTTCTTCAGCGCGACCGCCCCGGGCCTCGGCGCCGAGTTGTGGGCGAGTGACGGCACCTCGGCGGGGACGGTGTTGTTGCGCGACGCGCAGCCCGGCACCGCCAGCGGCGCGCCGAGCACGGGGACGATGTCGACGGGCTTCGCCGGCGCGCTGTGGTTCGACGCCGCGGACGCCGCAGGGTCCGAGCTGTGGCGCAGTGACGGCACGCCGGCGGGCACGCAGCGGTTCGCGGACCTGTACCCCGGCTCCGGGAGCAGCAGCCCCGACCTGTTGACCGTCGGCGGCGGCAAGCTGTTCTTCGTCGCGTCGGTCCCGGGATCCGGACGCGAGCTGTGGGTCAGTGACGGTACCGTCGCCGGCACCGTGATGGTCGCCGACCTCGCGCCGGGCAGTGTCGGGCTCGTCAATCCGAGCCTGGTAGGTGCGGACAACGGCGTGTGGTTCACCGCCGATCGCGGCCTCGGGGTGGGACAGGAGCTGTTCTTCAGCGACGGTACGCCGGCGGGAACGGTCGCGGTCTACGACCCACCGACGAGTAGTTCGGCAGCGATCCAGGGGCTGACGGCGTTCGGGACCCGCGCGCTGTTCTCGCTTGACGACGGCAGCGGCACGGGACGCGAGCCTTGGGTCAGCGACGGAACGTCGGCGGGGACGATGCTGCTCGCCGACCTGCAACCCGGCAACACGGGGTCGTCGCCCGATTCGTTCTTTGCGGTATCTCCGTCGTCAGCGGTGTTCCGCGCGTCGGTGCCCGGCTACGGCATCGAACTGTGCGTCACCGACGGCACGCCGGGCGGCACCGTGCTGCTCTTCGACACCCTGGCGGGCCTGGGCAGCGGTGCGCCGTCCGGGTTCACGGCGCTCAATGGCGCGGTGCTGTTCGCTGCCAGTCACGTGACCATCGGGCGGGAGCTGTGGCGCACCGACGGCACGGTCGCCGGCACGGCGCCGCTCGCCGACCTCTACCCGGGAAGCACCGGCAGTGCTCCGGGCAACTTCGCGCGTGTCGGCAATGAAGTCTGGTTCGCGGCCGCCGACCCGCAACTCGGCGTCGAACCGTGGCGCAGTGACGGTACCGCCGGCGGCACCGTCGTCGTCGCCGACTGTGCACCACCGCTCGGCAGCAGCCTGCCCAACGGCTTCTCGCAGGCGGCGCACGGCGTCGTGTTCGCCGCCGACGACGGCGCGCACGGCGGCCCCGAGCTGTGGCGAAGCGACGGCACTCCGTCGGGCACCACGGTGATCGACCTCGGCGCCGGCTTCTCTTCTCCATCGTCGTTCGTGACGCTCGGCGGCGACGTCTACTGCTCGGCGACGGTGCCGGGCTACGGCTTCGAGCTGCTGCGCACCGACGGCACCGCGGCGGGGACGACCGTGGCGGTGGACCTCGTGCCGGGCCTCGCAGGCTCGGCGCCTTCGGACCTCACCGCGCTCCAGGGACGGATCTGGTTCGTCGCCAACCACCCGGCCACCGGTCGCGAGCCCTACGTCAGCGACGGCACTGCGGCCGGGACGTTCGCGCTCGGCGACCTGGCGCCGGCGACCTCCAGCTCCAGCGCCGGCAGCTTCACCGCCTGCGGCGCGAACCACGTCGTGTTCCGCGCCGTCACTGGCGCGGCCGGTCTCGAGCCATGGCTGACGGATGGCACCTCAGCGGGCACCTCGGTGCTCGACCTGAACCCGGGCGTGGGATCGTCGTATCCGGACTGGCTCGTGCCGTTCGGCGGTGGCACCTGCTTCGCGGCGACCACGGTGGGCACGGGCCGCGAGCTGTGGTTCTGTGACGGCACGATCGCCGGCACCGGTCCGCTGGTGGACCTCGTGGCGGGTGGCGGCTCCAGCTCGCCCGAGCAGCTGGTGCCGCTCGACAACGGGCAGCTGATGTTCGTCGCCACCACCCCGCCGACCGGCGCCGAGGTGTGGCGAACCGACGGTAGCGTCGCCGGCACGCAGCTGATCGGCGAGGTCATCGTCGGCGCGGCCTCGGGATTGATCCAGGACCTGGTCGCGGCCGGGAACGCGGCGTTCTTCACGGCGACGACCAGCGCCGCCGGGCGGGAACTCTGGATCGCCGACGCAACCGGCGTGCGGCAGGTTCTCGACATCTACCCGGGGCCCGGAAGCAGCATCGTCGCCGGTTCGCTGCGTCGGCTCGGCGCCAGCGGCAACGTGATGTTCGCCGCCAGCGACGGCATCGACGGCCTGCAGATCTGGACCAGCGACGGCACCGTGGGCGGCACCCATCAGGTGGGCAAGATCGGGCCGTGGCCAGGAAGTGGCGCGGTCGAGCTCGGTGGCTTCACGTCGCTCGCTGGCGACACGTGGTTCTGGGCGGACGACGGCTTCGCCGGACGCGAGCCGTGGCGCATCGCGCTCAGCGGGGTGGTCGCATCCGCGAACGCCTATGGGGTCGCTTGCGCCGGCACCGCCGGGGTCGCGCCCGCGATCGGCGCGCTCGGGCTGCCCCAGCTCGGCAACGCCGGGTTCTCGATCGCCGTGCAACAGGGCCTGCCGCTCTCGTTGGCGCTGCCGGTGGTCGGCTACACCGCCACCAACCTGCCGCTGGGCCCGTGCCACGTGCTGGTCGGCCTGCCGTGGACGCTGTTGCCGCCGCTGCTGCTCGACGCCGTCGGCGGCGGGGCGGCGGGGCTGCCCGTGCCCGACGATCCAGCGCTCGCCGGCGCGCGGCTCTACGCGCAGTACCTCGTGTTGGACCCGACAACGCCGTTCCTCGGTCTCGGCACGCTCAGCGACGGCCTCGCGATCTTGATCGGCGACTGATCGGCCGCGTGCGCGAGGGGTGCGTTCGGCGTGTGGCCTCGTTACCGTGCCGGGCGTGCTCACCCCGATCGTCGCCAAGTTCCAGGCCCGCGGCCACCTGATCGACTCGGGCCTCTTGTCCGACGCGATGGAGGCGGTGCACGCCGCCGGCGCCAGCTACGAGATCCTGCGGCTCGACGTCGGCCTGTTGCGCACCGACCAGAGCGAGCTCGAGATGCAGGTGTCGGCGCCCGACGAGGACGTGTTCGACCGCGTGCGCGCCGACCTGATGTCGCTCGGGCTCAGCGAGATCGAGACCGAGGACGCGGCGTGGGCGGTGGTGGACATCGCCGGCACCGCGCCGGACGGCTTCTACTCGACGACCAACCTCGCCACCGAAGTGCGCGTCGACGGCCGTTGGGAGCAGGTGACGAAGCAGCGCATGGACGCGACGGTGGTGCAGGACTCCGACGGCACCCTGCGCTGCGTCAAGCTGCGCGACCTCGCGGTCGGCCAGCGCGTCGTCATCGGCTTCACCGGCATCCGCGTCACGCCGCACACGACGCGCAAACTGCAGGAAGGCAAGTTCGGCTTCATGCAGGGCGGCGTCAGCAGCGAACGTCGCCTCGCCGCGCAGGTCGCGGCGATCGCCGCCGAGTGGCGCAGCGTGCGCGCCGACGGCAAGAAGGTCGTCGTCGTCGCCGGGCCGGTGGTCGTGCACGTCGGCGCCGGGCCGACGCTGGCGGCGCTGCTCGAACGCGGCCTGATCGACGGTCTGCTGAGCGGCAACGCGCTCGCCGTGCACGACATCGAGGTCGCGCTCTACGGTACCAGCCTCGGCGTCGAGCTGGCCACCGGTCGCCCGGCGGTGCACGGCCACATGCACCACATGCGCGCCATCAACACCATCCGCCGCGCCGGCGGCATCCCGCGCGCCGTCGCCGACGGCACGCTGAAGACCGGCGTGATGCACGCCTGCGTGGCCGCCGAGGTGCCGTACTGCCTCGCCGGTTCGATCCGCGACGACGGGCCGCTGCCCGACACCGAGATGGACCTGATCGCCGCGCAGGCGGGCTACGCCAAGATCCTCGAAGGCGCCGGGCTGGTGGTGATCCTCAGCTCGATGCTGCACGGCATCGGCACCGGCAACATGATCGCCGCCGACGTGCGCACCGTCTGCGTCGACATCCACCCCGCGGTGGTCAGCAAGCTCAGCGACCGCGGCTCGGCGCAGAGCCAGGGCATCGTCACCGACGTCGGCGCGTTCCTGGCGGCGCTGGCGCAGGCGCTCGGCGTGGCCGTGCCGTCCGCCTGAGCAGAACGGCTCCAGCGTCGGCCCGGCGAACGTCGATGTCGCCGATGTGACCGGCACTTCGCGTCCCCTCGTGCTCACCACCCTGCTGCTCGGCGTCCCCCTCGCGGCGCAGCAGAGGGCGCCGCTGCAGCCCCCGCCGCCGCAGCTGCCCGAGGTGGTGCTGGCCGAGGGCGTCGACGAGGTGTCGGTCGCCGCGTTCGGGCTCGGCGACGGCGGCGTCGCGGCCGAACGGGAGGAGCTGCGATGGCACGACGAGGAAGGCTGCGTGACCCCGGGCGGTGTTCGCGTGGTCGTCCGATCGGTCGGCGTGCTGCTGCGCTTCCCGTCCGGCCGCGAGCTGCTCGTCGCCCCCGATGGCGTCGTGCACCTGCGTTCGGGTGAGTCGGCGGGCAACTTCCCGCACGGCGTCGAGCTGCTGCTCGGCGACGACAGCGCGGTGCGCGTGTCGCTGGCCCAGGCGCGCAAGAACCGCGTGCGCGACGTCGAGGTCGTACACGGCCGCCGCGCGCTGGTTCCGTGGCGCCGCGGTTCGGCGGCGCAGGACGAGGCGCGCACCGATCGCTGGGCCGGCGCGCGGCTCGCCTGCTGCGGCGACGGCGGCGATCTCTATCGCCCGCTCGCGCTCGGCCCGCTGGTCGTGCTCGAACGGGTGCTGGTCGAGGAGCAGCGCGTCGACGCGACGCCCGGCGAACGCCTGGTCGTGCTCGCGCAGGCGTTGCGCCAGTCGCTGCAGACGATGGGCCGGCAGCACCGCGACGTCGACGCCGACGTGCGCCGCGCGGTCACCGCCGTGGCGGGCGTCGCCGACCGCGGCGACGTGATCCTGCCGGTCGGCGCCGCGCTGCCGCGGGCCGAGAGGGAACGCGCCCGCTGGACCTGCGGCGGCGGCTTCGAGCTGCAGCTGGACCTCGACGGTCCGCTGGCGCCGCGCCTCGCGCTGTTCGCCGGCCGCAGTCCGCTGCCGATGGTCGAGTGGTCGCTCGGCACCGGCGCGGCGGCCTACCTGACCAACCCGAAGCCCGACCAGCTCGGCAAGCGCTGGCACGGCAACGGCACCCGGTTGCCGCAGGTCGTGCCGGAGCTGCAGGTGCGCGAGCACCTCGAGGAACTGCCGCGGGCGCTGGCCGTGTTGCGGCGGTTCGCCCGCTGACGGGCCGCGCTCCCGGGCCGTGCCGGCGGCCGTCGGCGGCAGGGATCTTCGAGGTGGCGCCCGTTTCTGCAACCGCGCGCCGTCGTCGGGCTACCGTGGACACCCCCGGTCTCGCCCATGAGGAAGTCCATGCGCCGCCTGCCCACGATCCGTCTCGCCGTGCCCGTCGCCGCGGCGCTGCTCGCCCCGTCGCTGACCGCCCAGCTGCAGTGGCAGCAGGTGCCCACGTTGCAGAGCCCGTCGCCGCGCTACGGCCACGCGACGGTGCGCTGGGGCATCACCTTCGGCGGGCGCGACGAGACGCAGGCGTTCGCCGACACGTGGATCTTCGAGGGCGGCGCCGTCGGCTGGCGGCCGATGCCGACGGCGAACGCGCCGTCGCCGCGCCACCGTCACGCGATGGACATGGACATCGACGACACGCTGATGTTCGGCGGCGCCGACGCCGGCGGCGTGCGCAACGGGGAGACGTGGCGCTTCACGACCACGTGGATGAACGTGGCGCCGGGGCAGCCCTTCGCCAGCTCCTGGACGCAGCTGTCGCCGGCGCACGCGCCGTCGCCGCGCGACGGGCACGCGCTCGCCTTCGACTGGATGACGGCGACGACCGCGCTGCTGTTCGGCGGCCGCACCGACGCCGGGCTCAGCGACGAGACGTGGCTGTGGAACGGCGGCGACTGGCAGCTGCTGGCGACCGGCGCCGGCCCGTCGGCGCGCGAAGCTCATCGCCTGCAGCCGGTGGTCGACGGCTGGCTGCTGTTCGGCGGCAACGACGACGCACAGGCGCTCGCCGACTGCTGGCACTTCGACGGCTCGCAGTGGCAACAGCTGGCCGACATGCCGTTCGCCGCCACCGGCGCGGCGATCGCGCACCTGTCGTTCGAGCGGCAGCGCGTGGTGTTCGTCGGCGGCCGCGACCAGGGCGGCTACCTGCGCGACGCGGTGCACGAGTACGGCACCTGGACGCCCGAGTGGTTCGAGCAGCCGGTGCTCGGCACGGTGCCGTCGCGCGAAGGAGCCAGCGCCGTCGAGCAGTACCTGCAGCTGCCGTCGCTCGAGACGGTGATGACCGCGGTCGTGTTCGGCGGTCGCGACGCGCAGGGTCACGCGCTCGGCGACACGTTGCGGCTGCAGCCGACGAACGTCGCCGAAGCGCAGCTGCTCGGCACGGGCTGCGGTCCCGGTGCGTGGAGCAACGACGGTCCCGAGCTGTTCCTGCAGCGCGTGATCCTCGGCAACCGGGCGAGGCTGTCGATGTTCTCGCACACGCCGGGCGCGCTGTGCGTGTTCGGCATGCAGCTCGGCGAAGCGGCGGCGCCGCAGCCGTGCCAGGTCACGGTCGTGCCCGCGCTGTTGTTCTTCGGCCTGTCGTCGGCGACCGTCGCGCAGTTCGTGCAGGACGTGACGATCCCGTTCTACGCGCCGCTGCGCGGCCAGTCGCTGTCGCTGCAGGGGCTGGTGTTCGAGCCCGCCGCGGCGAACGGCATCGCGCTGTCGCAGGTCGGCGTGCTGCGCCTCGGCGACTGAACGCGACTCGGATGAGATGGAGGGCCGGCCCTCTCCTCTCAGTCGCGCCTCCTGCCCACCGCTTCCTTCGCCTCGCGCGAACGGTGCTCCTTCAGCGCCGCCTCGACGGCGATGTCGCGGCGGTCCATCTGCAGCAGCGCGTCGAGCGCGCTCTTGGTGTTGGTCGCGCCGATCGCCAGCAGCAGCATCTCGCGGTCCTGGCGCTGGCCGGCGATCGCCAGCCGCTGCTGCAGCATCGCGGTCGCCTGCTCGCCGTGCAGCACCTTGCCGATGCGGCCGACGCAGCGCGCGTATTCCGGGTCGGTGATCGGGCCCAGCGAGACGGCGAGCGCGTCGAGCAGACCGGTGAGCCGCTGTTCGCCGCACAGCTCGGCGAGCGCGATCTTGTACGGCACGTCCTCGACTTCGCCGCTCGTGCGGGCCAGCAGCTGGTTCCACTGCGCGCTGACCAGCCGCGCCCGCAGGTCGCCGCGTTCGGTCAGGTAGCGCACCGCCTCGGTGCGCGCCTCGCTCGCCGGCTCGAGCGCCATCGCCAGCAGAGCGCTGGCGGTGTCGGTCGGCGCCGCGCCGGCTTCGGCGGCGGCGAGCACGCGCGCCAGGCGCACGCCGGGGTCGCGGTCGAGGTCCTGGCCGACCAGCGGGTTGCTGCCCTGGTAGCCGACCATCTTGTAGAACGGGCCGTCGCCGCTCGGCAGGCCGAGGCGTTCGGCGAGCGCGCTCGCGTCCTCGAGGCAGTAGAGGCGCGACTGACGGGGCTGCGGCCGGTTGTGCAGCGACAGCTTGGGCCAGTCGAGCACCGTCACCGCCGTCGCGCCGTCGGCGCCGCGCACCTCGGACACCACCTGCACCTTGTGCAACGTCAGCGCCTCGTCGAACGCCTTCTTGCCGACCTGGCGGCCGACGACGACGGCGTCGGCGGTGCTCAGGGCGCGGCGCAGGTCCTGCGCGGTGGTCGGGAGCGCGAGCAGCGTGGCCGCGAACATCAGGGAGAGCTTGCGCATGATCAGTTGCCGTAGAAGACCTGCTCGCGCAGGTAGGCCAGGTTGAGCGAGTTGAAGCCGGACGCGGCGTTGATCGCCGTGCTGTAGGACAGCGACGGGCTCATGACGTTGGTGGCGCCGACGGGGAACAGGCTCGCGTTGCGGATGTGACCGTCCGACGAGCCGGGGAAGTTGATGCTGTCGTCGCCGTAGAGGCCGGCGGGCATCGGGTCGTTCTGCACGAGGCCGACCGAGTGACCGCACTCGTGGGCGATGACCACCGCCAGGAAGCGGGCGAGGTCGTCGATCGCCGCGTCGATCTCGTCCCTGCGGGAGTCGGTGTTGGTGCCGTTGAGGCGGTCGTCGTCGGCCGCGTCCGCGCCGATCGGCGTGCCGCCCACCGTGCTGGTGAACGGGTCGAAGGTCGTGCGGAACAGGCTGGAGGACGGCGGCCCGGCGAACGCGTCGACCAGCGTGAACAGGAACACGCCGAGCCGCGCGCCCTGGAAGTCGACCTGCGTGTCGTCGTTCTGGGTCGCGTTGGACGGGTCGAAGATCGCCAGCCCCAGCACGCCCGGGCTCGACGCCGACCCGGCGACGCTGATCTGCGAGTAGCCGAGCGAGCTGTAGGGGACGCTCTCGCCGTTGACGAACGTGCCGCTCGGGCGGGTCAGCGTGAAGGTCACCGGCGCGCCGTCGTAGATCGTGCCGAGCTGCGTGACGATCTCCGCCTCGAGGCGCGCCAGGACGACCTGGTTGCTGTCGAGGCCGGCCGAGACGTTGGCGATCGGCGAAGCGGTCTGCAGGCCGAGCACGAACAGCAGGTCGACGAAGTCGGCGCGGCCGTTGCTCGTGGAGGTGCGCGTCACGTCCATGCCGCCGGTGATCGCGGTGGCGCTGAACTGCTCGATGTCGCGCGAGAAGTCGAGGAACCAGACCTGCGAGCTGTTGACCGTCGTCTCGAACGGCTGCAGCGCGCTGGTGAACGCCCGCACGACCGCGGCGAACGTGCTGCCGGTCGAGGCGAGGCCCGAGACGTCGACGACCGTGCAGGTCAGCGTCACGGCGCCGTTGGGGAACAGCACTGTGCTCGGCACCGAGTAGGAGGCCGCGCTGTTGCTCGCCGAGACCGCGGTCAGGAACGGTCGCAGGTTGGTTCCGGCCAGCTGCGTGCCGCTGCCGGTCGACACCGCGACCGACGCCGTGATCACGGTCCGGGAGGTGTCGATGCCGGTGTTGTCGCTGTAGGCCAGGTCGATGGTCCAGCCGGTGCGCGGCACCTGCAGCGTGCCGCCGGCGGCGCCGGTGCCGTTCAGCTCGTCGTCGACGTCGGCGATCGTCACGTTGGAGATCGTCGGCGCGGCGCCGTCGCTGGTGCCGATCGTGACCGCGGTGCCGCCGTTGCCGAACTGCCCGCTGGCGTCCTTGACCGCGTCGTTGCCGATCGCCAGCGCGATCGTCGTCGTGCCGGGAGTGAAGGTGACCCCGCTGCCGAGCGTGATCGAGATGGTGTTGGCCGAGACGACGCTCGGCGCCGTCGCGACCGAGCCGAGCGTCGCGCCGCCCGACAGCACGCAGTCGTCGTCGTCGAACAGCGTCGCGGTGACCAGCGAGACCGTCTCGGAGAACGACAGGATCAGCGTGTCCCCCGCGGTCGGAGTCGAGCTGCCGCCGCTGAACGACGCGGTGACGATGACCGGCATCGCGTCGCTCGAGCCGGTCGAGCCGCCGCCGCCGCTGCACGCCGCCGCCGCTGCGAGCAGCAGGGCGAACGTCGTGCGGCGCACAAATCGCTGATGTGAAGGGGTGTTCGTTCCGATCATGGCTGCATGGGCAGGTGGGCGTTGTGGGCGGCGCATCGATACGTGCAGGCGGGGGCGTCGGTGCCGCGCACGATCGGCCCCGACGGTCGGCCGCTGGTGCGGGCGTGGCGCGTGCGCGCTCCCGAGGCGGTCGCCGCCGCGCGACTCGTCCGCGCGTCGCGACCGCAGCCGTGGTGGCCGCGGCTCCTGGGCTTCGCCTGTCTGGGGATCGCTTGCATGTACGCCTTGGAGCCGGTGCCGCCGATGGCACCGCATGTTCCGGTATCGGCAGTAGCGGGGCCAGTGCATGAGGTGACAGGTCCGGCGTTGGCGATCGAAGGGCTCGCCTTCGACGCCGAGACGGCGAGCCTGAGCTGGTCCGACGCGGTCGTGGCCGCGCCGTACACGGTCGTCGTGCTCGGTCCTGACTACCGTGAGATGGCCCGTTCGGCGGGCGTCGCCGAGGCGACCTGGGTCGCCGATGCCGACCTGCAGGAGCGCCTCGTCGCGGGCGAGACCTACCACCTGCTGGTGCTCGGCGGCGAAGAACGCCACACCAGGAAGAGCCAGCTGCTCGGCGTCACCTGGCGCTGACCGGGAAGCCCCGATGGCACCGTCCCGCTGCGGGTTGTCTCGCTCCTAACTCAACTCGGAGCAAGGGGATACCGAAACAGGTGCGGCGGGGGGAGCAAACTCCCCGCGATGCAACCGGGACACACATCGGATGATGAAGCTTGCCGTCGGTGAGGTAGTCGAGGGCTACCGGATCACGCGTTTCCTGGGGCGCGGGGGGTTCGCCTCCGTGTTCCTGGCGCAGCACGAACAGAGCGGGGCCAAGGTCGCCCTCAAGGTGGGCGGGCTGTCCGGCGGTGGCCGGCAGGTCACGCGCCTCCTGGAGGTGACCTCGCGGCGCACGCCGGAGGGCATCAGCCCGGACGAGCTGCCGGGGGAGGCGGTCTTCTTCGAGCCGCGCGGGGTGCGCATCGACCTGTTCGACGAGCAGGAGGTGCACGCGCTGCTGCGCGCCGAGGGCGACCTGCTCGCCAACTGCCACCACGACAACCTGATCGCCGTGCAGGACCGCCTGGTCGTCGACGGCAACCCGGTGCTGGTGCTCGACTACGTGCGCGGCAAGACGCTGCGCGAGAAGGTGCGCAGCCTCGAGGGCATCCACCTCAACTGGTTCCTGGCCATCACGCGCGCGCTGTCGGCGCTGGCCGAAGCCGGCACGCTGCCCTACCACGGCGACCTGAAGCCCGAGAACATCATCGTCAAGCCGAGCGGCAAGGTCGTGCTGCTCGACCCGGCGCTGCGGCTGGTCGACCGGCCGGTCGTGACGACGACGCCGCACTACAACCCGCTGCTGCTGACCGACAGCAAGGCGGACGTGATGGCGATCGGCATCATGATCTACGAGATCCTGACCGGCACGCTGCCGTTCGACGAGGTGCCGTGGGAGTTCGCCGGCCGGCAGAGCGGCGGCGAGACGCAGCGCCTGTCGCTGAGCTACTTCTTCAGCTACACGCCGCCGCACGTGCTCAACCCGAAGACGCCCGAGGAGCTCGAGCGCATCGTCTACCGCTGCATCACCGTGCAGGGCTACGGCCTCGACGAGCTGCGGCAGGACCTCGAGGCGTTCATCAGCAAGGCGTGAGCGTCGGCGCGCGCCCAGAGCCCGAGAGAGGTTCCTCTCGAAGGCTCTGCGCGGCCGCGCAGGCGGCCACCAATCGGCATTCCGAGATGAGATGAGAGGGCCGGCCCGCTGATCTCATCTCAGTGCACGGCGAAGGTGCACGGCAGGCCCAGCGCCACCGTGCCCTGGTCGAGCACGATCGCCTGCGTCGTGAACAGGCTGCCCTGCAGCACGCTGTTGGGAATGGTGATCGTCAGTTCGGTGATGCCGATCGAGGTCGCGGTCGACGGCCCGAACAGCAGTGATGGCGCGACCGGGTCGATCGACAGCGCCCCGAACGGCGTGTTCACGGCCGGCTTCGGCAAGCCGAGCGCGAGCCAGACGAACGCGTTCGCCGGGGCGCGGGTTCGCAGCAGCAGCGGCTGGCCGCGCAGCGCGGCGGCGCACCAGGTCGCGGTCACCGTGCCCGTCTGCACGGTGGCGCTGCCGACGATGGGCTGGGTGCCGAACATCGGCGCCAGCGTCACCATCGGGTCGTGGCGCACGGAGCCACCGGTCGCGTCGACCGCGGCGCCGGTCGGGTTCCTGACGTAGCTGAGGTTGGCGAACACCAGGGCGTGACCGGTGATGGTCAGCGCGGTGTTGATGGTGACGATCGCGGCCGGAGCGCCGGGGCCGGTGTCGAAGCGCGGCTGCACGACGTCGACGGTCGAGTCGGTGGCGTTCAGTGCCACGCCGCCGGCGAGCCCGATGTAGGTGACGCCGAGCTGGCACTCGACGAGGTCGACGTCGCTGTTGGTGATCGCGACGGCGGGGCTGCCGAAGGTCGACACCTCACGCAGCGTGACGTCGCCGCTGTCGGCGATCTCGATCGATGGCCAGGTGGGCAAGAAGACCTGGTTCTCGCGGCAGCGCAGCCGATCGAGGTGCACGCGGCCCTGGCAGTTGGCGATGCGGAAGTTCAACTCGCCGTCCCACGGACGGTCGAAGCCGACCATGCAGAAGGTCTCGCCGAGCGGCAGGTCGGTGATCTCGTAGCGCGCCGTGGCCGTGCTCGAGATCGGCACCAGGCCGCCGACGCCGACGATGGTCAGCCCCTTGCTGGTCGAGAACGGCGTCGCGCCTTCGCCGAACGGCCCCGTCTGCACGAGGATCGTGTCGCCGCTCGACGCCGCGGCGACCGCGGTCGGCAGGTCGGTGAAGTCGACCCCCGGGCCACCGCCGGCGTTGACCGTCCAGGTGCTCTGCGCGACGAGCGGGGTGACGAGTGCGAGCGCGGCGACGAGACGATGCATGGCCTTCTCCTCTGCCTCCGTGTGGGCGAGGCGCGGCATCGTAGCGGACGCCGGCGACGGCCGCTCGCCGGTGACGCTGGCGGCCCTAGAAGCGCACGCGGCGGTCGCCGAGCAGGGCGGCGCCGGCGACGACGGCGAACAGGCCGAGGAACAGCGCGAGGATGTGCTCGACGCGGCCGATCTGCTCCGACGGCAGGAACGCCGCCGTGTAGGTGCAGGTGGCGATCGCCGTCGAGCGCAGCCGGCCGGTGCGGAAGTGCTGCCACAGCATGCCCGTGACGACGCCGGCGCCGAGGGCGCGCAAGGCCAGCTCGATCGACCAGCCGGTCAGCAGCGCGTGCGCGGCGGCGGCGGCGGCGATGACGAAGAGAGCGCAGGCGACGGCGACACCGAACGGCGCCCACGGCGACGGCGCGCGCGCGGGCCCGGCGACGGGGGTGTCGGGCGCCGCAGCCGCCGCCTCGGCGGTCGAGTCGGCGAAGAGCGCGTCACCCGGTTCGGTGAACTCGCCTTCCCCCCAGGTCGGCCCTGGTGCGGCCGGGTCGGCCTTCTGCCCGGCGGCGGCGGGGCGCTTCCCGACCCGCTGCGGCGCGTTCTCCGGGTCGATGCCGCGCCGTTTCAGCTCCTCCATGCGGCGCTGCCGGTAGTCGAGGCGCTTGTTGCCGGCGAGCTCCGCCTCGATCGCCTTCAGCGCCGGGTCCTCGAACTGCGGCTGCTCGTCCCGCCAGGGGCCGTCCTGTCCCTTGACGATCGATTGCGTCAGCTCGTCGTCGAACATGTCGCTGATGTCGTCCGGGGTGGCCATGCCCCGGTGCCATCGTCCGTCCCAGGCCGGGACATTGAGGCGACGACGGCGAACTTCTGCAGGCGGCCGCCTGTGGACATCCCCGACCCGGTCGGGAAGATCCAGGCCGGCCGGCCGGTCTGACCCGGCCGCCTTCACCCGAGCCATGAACCGACCCCTCCTCCGGACCCTGCTCCCTGTCGCCGCAGGCCTCGCCCTGCTCGTCGGCTGCAGCACCCAGAACGCCCTCGACCGCAGCGCCGAGTTCGCCAGGCTGGCCGAGTACGACCAGGCGTACCGGGTGCTCGACGAGGAATACGTGCGCCAGTCCAGGGACGGCACCGTGGACGAGCGGTTGGCGGAGGCGCACGAGCGCATGCGCCGCCGCTACCTGCTCGACCGGGCGCAGGCGCGGCTGTTCCTGGAGCGTGAGGACGAAGCCGAGCGCGACCTCGACGAGCTGGCCGCGATCGCCCCCGACTACCCCGGCCTCGCCGACCTGCGTCGCCGCGTGCACCTCAAGCAGGCGCAGCGCCTGGTGCTCAACTCCGACGAGCTGCTGGCCGAGAAGGACTACGCCGGCGCGATGGAGGGCTACCGCGAGGCGCAGCGCATCGTGCCGGGGCTCGAGACGGCCGAGAAGGGCGTCGAGGCGGTCGGGGAGGAGCTGGCGCGGCTGGACGTGCGCGCGCAGCAACAGTTCTTGCAGGCGGTGCGCAAGGTGCCCGAGTTCCGCTGGCCGGAGGTCGCCTACCACGCGTCGATCGTGATCCACAACGTGCCGGATCGCGATGGCGCCGAAGACCTGCGCGAGCAGGCGCAGCACGAGAACGCCGAACGCACCTTCGCGATGGCGAAGGAGTGCCAGGACCGCGACCAGTTCGGCGCGGCGATGGTGCTCTACAAGCGCGCCAGGCAGCTCGACCCGGAACTGCCCGGTCTGGCCGAGGCGATCGCCGCGATGGACAAGGAGCTGGCCGCCGTCGTGCTGATCGAGAAGGCCGCGATCCTGATGCGCGGCCAGAAGTTCGACGAGGCGCGCAAGACGCTCGAGCAGGCGCTGGCGGACTCGGTGTTGTCGCGGCCGGCGATCAGCGAGCTGATGATCCAGAACCGCAAGCTCGAGGGCATGCAGCAGTACCGCGCCGCCCGCGACCTCGAGGTCATGGGCAAGAAGCAGGAGGCGCTCGACGCCTTCCAGGCGCTGGCGACGGCGTGGCCGGACGGGCTCGAGGACGAGCGCGCCCGCATCGACAGCCTGACCATCGACATCGACGGCGCCAAGGCCGAGTGGGACGCGGCCGAGGCGGCCGAGGCCGCCGGCGACCTGGAGAAGGCGCTGCGGCACTATCGCGCCGCCGACCGCTACTACGCCGATTGGCGCGACGGCAAGGCGCGCATCGCCCGGCTGGAGAAGGCGATCGCCGAGCAGAAGGCCAAGGCCGGCGGTGACGGCGGCGACGCCGACGCCGGCCGCTGAGGTCCGGCCGCTCCGTCGCGCGCACGGCACGGCATAATCCGCCGGTGCGCGCGCTCTCGCTGGCCAGCCGGTTCCTGATCACCCTCGTGGTGTCGGCCGTGCTGCCGCTGCTCGTCTACGGCGTCTTCTCGCTGCGCAGCATGCGCGAGCAGATCGACGAGCAGGTCGTGCGCGTGTTCCTGCCGCAGCTCGCCGCCGACTACGCGCAGAAGATCGAGGCGCACCTCGATCGCACCGACCAGGCCTGCGCGATCGTGCGCGAGATCGCGCGCCGCGCGCTCGACGAGCCGGGCGAACTGGAGGCCTTCGAGGAGCAGGTCGAGCTGGTGCCGGACCTGCTCGACAACTACCTCGACCTGCTGCTGCTCGCCGACAGTGACGGCCGGGTCGTCTACTGGCAGGACGGTCAGCGGCTCGATCCGAGCTCGCACGGCCGCCGCGCCGCGCTGATCCCGCGCAGCGTCGCCGATACCTCTTGGTTCCGTCGTGCGCAGCAGGTGCGCGGCGCGGTGTTCCTGCCGTGGGGGCGTTCGCCGTACCTGCACCGCGGCCTCGACTACCGGTCGATGGATCCCGGCAGCCATCACCTCGGCATCGCCCTCGACGTGCCGCGGCAGAGCGGCCCGCCGGGGGTGCTGTTCGCGCTGCTGCGCTGGTCGGAGGTGCAGCTCGTCGTCGACGGCGCGCGCGAAGTGCTGGTCGAGGAGGCGGGGCTGCCGTCGGCCGAGGTCTTCCTGATCGGCCGCGACGGCATCGTCGAGGCGCACACCGACCGCCGTCACTACGGGCTCGAGCTGCAGCCGCCGGATCTGGCGCTGCGGCTCGCCGCGGCCGGCGAGATCGGCCGCTGCGCGTCGCGCGACGGCGACGGGCGCGCCTGGCGCGTCGGCTATTCGCCGGGCGGCGGCCACCAGGCGCGCAGCTTCGTGGTCGGCGTCGCCGTGCCCGAGAGCGAGCTGTTCGCCGCCAGCGACGCCTTCGAGCGCGTGCTGTGGATCGCCATCGTCGTGACGCTGCTCGTGCTCGGCGTGTGGTCGCTGGTCGCGTCGCGCGCGATCACCGCGCCGGTCGCGGCGCTGGTGCGCGCCACGCGCCGCATCGCCCACGGCGACCTCGACGTCAGCGTGCCGGCGCGCGGCGGCCCGGAGCTGGGCGAGCTGGCGACGGCGTTCAACCAGATGGCCAACGAGCTGATGATCGGCCGCGAACGGCTGGCGCACGCCGAGCGCGACCAGGCCTGGGCCGAGATGGCGCGGCAGGTCGCGCACGAGGTCAAGAACCCGCTGCAGCCGATGCGCATGGTCGCGCAGCTGCTGCAGCGCGCGCGCAACGAGCAGGACCCTCGCGCGGCCGATGTCGCCGACCGGCTGGCGCGCACCGTGCTCGAGCAGACCGCCGCGCTCGATCGCATCGCCAGCGACTTCCGCTCGTTCGCCGGCATCGCCCCGGCGCAGCGCGCGGTGGTGGCGGCGGGGCCGTGGCTGCACGAGCTGGTCGAGCAGACCCGCGGCCTGTTCGCCGGCAAGCCGGTGACGCTCGCGCTCGACGAACAGGTCGGCGACGTGCGCGTCGACATCGACCGGGCGGCGCTGGCGCGCGTGCTGGTCAACCTGGTGCAGAACGCGCACGAGGCGGCACACGGTCCGGCGCAGCTGCGCGTCGTCGCCCGCCGCGACGGCGGCCGCCTCCGCATCGAGGTCGTCGACGACGGCCCAGGCGTGCCGGCCGACGTGCGGCTGAAGCTGTTCGACCCCTACTTCACCACCAAGTCGTCGGGCACCGGCCTCGGCCTGGCCATCTGTCGGCGCCTGGTCGAGGTGCACGGTGGCACCATCCGGCTGGTCTCGACGCGGCCGGGTGAGACGACGTTCGCCATCGAGCTGCCGGTCGCAACGCGCTGAAGGCCGGCGACAGGGTGGTTGCGCCGGTCCGCGTCCGCCCGGGCGCGCGATCCCGGTTGTCGCGACAGGCTGCGAGTCCCACCGGCTACGGTCACCGCCTCCCCGAGCCGCCCGCCCCGCGGACCCGCAGCCCATGCAGAACCGAGCCATCGTCGCCGTGCTCGGCGTCGCCGTCGTCGTCGCCGCCATCCTGTTCGCCTTGCTGCACGGCGGGCCCGACCTGCCCGCCCCGATCACCGCCGACCCGAGCGCGCAGCGGCAGGACCCCGTCGCCGCCGACGGCGAGCTGGTCGGCGCCGCGAGCGCGGGGGCGCCGGTCGCCGGAGGGGCCGCTCGCGCCGAAGCGGATCCGGATCGCGCGCCGACCGGCGTGCGCGGCATCGTGCTCGACGCCCGCACCGGCCAGCCGCTCGGCGGCGTCGAGGTCATCGCGGTCAAGGACCAGCCGTCGCTGGCGCCGCTGATCGACCGCTTCCGCGGCCTGTTCCAGCAGGGCATGTTCGTCGACACGCGCGCCCCGCGCCGCGAACTCGGCCGCACCGTCAGCAACCCGGACGGGACCTTCGAGCTGACCGGGCTCAGCGCCGGCCGACTGTTCCTCGACGGCCGCAGCGACGGCTGGTTCGTGCGCACGCCGGCCTCGGCGCGGCTCGCCGACGGCCAGATCGTCGAAGGCGTCGAGCTGCGGGCCTCGCCGGGCGGGCGGGTGCGCGGCGTCGTCATCGGCCCCGACGGCGCGCCGGCGGCCAACGCCGGCGTCAGCGTGCGGCCGGGCCTCAACGCGTTCTTCGGCCAGCTGACCGACCGCCAGTACCGCTGGCTCGACACGGTCACCGACGCGCAGGGCCGCTTCGACATCCCCGGCGTGCCGGCGGGCCAGGGCTACACCGTCGCCGCGACCGGTGAGGCGATCGCCATCGAGGAGGTGCACGGCGTCGAGGTGCAGCAGGGCGCGGTGACGACGCTGACCATCCAGGGCCACGCCGGCGCGCTGGTCGCCGGCCGCGTGCTCGATCCCGCCGGCGCGCCGGTGGCGGGCGCCAACGTGGCGATGGTCTACCTCGACATCAGCCGCGTGCTGTTCTCGGCCGACGGCCGCAGCGAGCCGGTCGTCAGCGACGCCGAAGGGCGCTTCCAGATGGAGCACGTCGCCGCCGGACGGGTGGCGTTCGTCGCCGCCGCCGAGGACCTCGCGCCGAGCGATATCCAGAGCTGGCGGTGGTCGTAGCGGCATCTACGGCGCTTGTTTTGGTGCTGCAGCTCAGCACCGGCACGACCGTCACCGGCCACTCGTCGACGATCAGAAGCAGCCGGTCGCCGGCGCCACGGTCGCGATCAGTCCGTTCGAGCGGCCCAACGACCCGCAGTTCCTCAAGATGATGCTCAAGATCCGCCGCGTCGAGGTGACCACGGGCACCGACGGGCGCTTCGTCGCCAAGGGCATGACCGGCGAACGGCTCGTCGTGCAGGCGCAGAAGCCCGGCTACACGACGGCGATGAAGTTCGGCGTCAAGCTCGACGACCCCGAGATCGTCGTCGAGATCCAGCGCGGCGTGACCATCATGGGGCGCGTGATGGCCGGCGAGGACGCAGTCGTGCGCTTCCGCGTCGACACGCAGAGCCGCGAGATCCCGAAGGACAAGGACGGCAACGTCATCGCCATCGACGCGGCCGGCGATCGCGGCGACCGCCGGCATCGCGGCCCATGGAGCGAACGGCAGCCCCAGCATGCAAGCGGCACGCAGCAGCGCGGGGGCGAGCGCATAGGCGACGCAGCATGGACGGCAACTGGCGCGAGGTGCAGGCCGTCGACGGGCGCTTCGAGCTGCGCAGCGTGCCTCCCGGTCGCGTGCAGGTGCGGGTGCGCGCCGACGGCTTCCTCGAGCCGCCGAACCAGACCGTCGACCTCGCGCCAGCTGCCCTGTGAAGAACTGCTGTTCGTGCTCGGCGAGGGTGGTGATCGCCAGGCTGCCCGTCGTCGACAGGCCAGCGTGCCGATCCAGCGACGCGCAGGTGAGTACTTGACCAGCAGGGCGGCGACGACCGCCGCCGAGCCGTTCAACTGAATCGACCCGGAGGACTTCCGACTTCCTCGCGCTGTCCGGCAACCGCCGCGACGATCAGCGACAGCAAGGGTGCGTTCACAGTCGCCGCGCTCGAGCCAGCTTTTACTTCACCGCCCGGCACCCCGACATGGCCAAGTCATCGGCGACCGAGGTCGAGTCGTGGCGAGACGCGCAAACGCCGCTGGTCAGAGATCACGCTGGACGCGGGCGGCGGCGTCGAGGGCAACGTCACCGGCTACGGCATGCGCCCGCTGCCCGACGCGCTGATGGTGGCGTTCAGCATCCAGACCGGGACCATGCGCAGCAGCACGTCCGACAAGGCGGGTTACTACCGCATCGACGGCCTGCCGCCCGGTCAGTACATCGTCTTCAAGTCCAAGCTCGACGAACGCGCCGACAACATCCCGCTCGAGCTGATGAGCAACATGCGGCTCAAGACGGTGACGGTGCGGCAGGGCAAGTTCGCGCGGCTCGACGTGCACGACGTCGGCGAGGACGGCGTGCGCGTCTTCGGCGTCGTGCGCGAGGCGGGCAAGCCCGTGGCGCGCGCGCTGGTGACGCTGCTGGGCAGCGACCGCGACGGTCTGCTCGGCATGGGCGTGCGCGCCAACGCCGCCGGCATGGACGGCCGTTACGAACTGGCCGGCATCAAGCCCGGCAGCTACGTGATGCAGGTGAGCCGCTTCCAGGGGCAGCCGGTGCAGACCACGTTCGAGGTCGAGGTGCCCGACGAGGTGCGCGAGTTCGCCTTCGACATCGACCTGCCGACCAGCGAGGTCGTCGGTCGCGTGCTCGACACGCGCGGTCAGCCCGTGGCCAACGTGCCGGTGTCGCTCGGCAGCGACGACAGCGCGCTCGGCGGCAGCGGCGGGCTGATCGGCATGATCGCGCAGAACGGGCTCAGCCAGGGCCGCACCGACGACGACGGCGCGTTCACGATGAAGTCGGTCGCGGCCGGCAGCTACCACCTGACCGCGGGTCGTCAACTCGGCGGTCGGCCGCGGCGCGTTCGCGACGGCGAACCGGCTTACGGCGAGGGTCGCCTCGACGGCGTGGTCGTCGACGGCGTGTCGGAGCTGGGCGACCTCGTCGTCGTCGTGCCGCTCGCCGGCACGATCACCGGCTCTGTGCTTGACGCCTCCGGCGTGCCGGTGGCCAACGCGGAGGTCTCCTACGACCGCACCGACGGCGAGCAGCGTCGCAAGGCCGGCAACCCGCTGCTCGACCTGGTCGCCGCGCAGGCGCCGGTGCGAAGCGACGCCGACGGCCGCTTCACGATCCGTGGGCTGACGCCCGGCAGCTATTCGTTGCGTGTGGAGAGTGAAGCGCTCGAGGCCGGCAAGCTCGACGACGTGCGCGTCGCCGAGGAGCAGACGCAGGACGTCACGCTGCACATGGTGCGCGGCGCGACGCTCAAGGTGCGCGCCACCAACGTGGACAAGCAGGCGATCCCGTTCGGCGACATCTCGCTGCTCGACGGCAACGGCAAGGCGATCGTCAGCCGCGTCTCGACGCTGACCGTGATGAAGCGCCTGATGAGCGGCAAGGACACGGTCGACGACTCGGGCTGGTACACGTTCGGCAGCGTGCCGCCCGACACCTACACGGCGGTCCTGCGCGAGGCCGGGCAGCCAGAGGTGCGCATCACCCGCACGATCCGGGACGGCGAGACGGTCGAGTGGGACATCGACGTCGGCGCCGAGCTCGAGGCGCAGCGGCGCGCCAACGAGAAGAACGGCAAGTAGTCGGCGGTTGCGCGGGGCGGCCTGTCGGGGTGCGATGCCGGCCATGGCCATGGCTCGCGTCGCCGTCTTCCCCGCGCCGGGCGCGACCGTCGAGCTGCGCGAACTGCCGCTGCCGGAGCTCGAGCCGGGCGCGGCGCTGCTGCGCGTCGAGTTCAGCGAGGTGTGCGGCACCGACGTGCACTTGCAGCAGGGCCGCCTCGCTGGCGTGCCGTACCCGTTGATCCCGGGGCACGTCGCCGCCGGCACGCTCGCCGCGGTGCGCGGCGACCTGCGCGACGTGTTCGGCGTACCGCTGCGCGAAGGCGATCGCGTCACCTTCCTCGACGTGCACCGCACCTGCCACCGCTGCTGGCACTGCCTCGTCGCCAAGGCCAGCACGCGCTGCCCCGAGCGCCGCGTCTACGGCATCACCTACGGCGCCGGCGACGGTCTGTGCGGCGGCTGGGCGGAGTACGTGCACCTGCTGCCGGGCACGCGCGTGATCCGGCTCGGCGATGCCAGCGCGCGCGACTTCCTGGTCGCAGGCTGTTCGCTGCCGACGGCGCTGCACGCGCTCGAGCGCGCCCGCGTCGGCATCGGCGACAGCGTGCTGGTGCTCGGCACCGGGCCGGTCGGCCTCGCGGCGGCCGCGCTCGCGCGCAGCGCCGGCGCGGGTCTGGTGCTCGCGATCGGCGGGCCGGCCGCGCGGTTGCCGGCGGCGCAGCAGGCCGGTGTCGACGCGGTGCTCGACTTCGCTTCCTGCAGCGACGAGGCGCGCGTCGAGTGGGTGCGTGCGCGCACGCGAGGCCGCGGCGCCGACATCGTCATCGAGGCCACGGGCGCTCCAGAGGCCGTCGTGCAGGCGCTGCGTCAGGTGCGCGACGCGGGGCGCGTCGTGGTGGTCGGCCAGTACACCGACCACGGCGAGGTGCCGTTCAACCCGCACCTCGACCTCAACAAGAAGCACGTCGAGATGCTCGGCTGCTGGGGCAGCGACTACTCGCACTTCCATCGCGCCGTGCAGGTCGTCGGCCACCCGCGGCTCGGCGCGTTCTGGCGTGGACTGCCCGCCCGCGAGTTCGCGCTGGCCGACGTCGGCGAAGCGCTGCAGCAGGTGGCGCTCGGCGAGCTCGTCAAGGCGCTGGTGCGGCCGTGAGCGCGGTCGGGAGCAGACTGCATTGCTTCCGACGGGATTGAGCGTGCGGCAATGCGGAAGCGGCGCGATGCCAGCTCGCAGAGCGGGGCATTGACCTTCCAGCTGCGACCAGCGAGAGTCCGGCGTGGATTCGGGGCAGAAGGATGCTGGACGCAGCGCTCTCCCGTCGCACCCCCAGCATGAACATCGCCTCCCGTCTTTTGCGCCAGGTCCGGCCCTTCGTGCGTCGGCACACGAAGCTGAAGCTCTTCCTGCAGCAACAGGAGATGCGCTTGTGGCGGCTCCGTCACGACCTCGCGCAGATGGCTCCGCGCCTCATCCGCCCGAGCCCGCGGCAGATCACCATCGCGATCACCGCGGCCTGCAACTTCCGCTGTCAGGGCTGCCGCTACGGCCGCGACTTCATGGTCGGCGAGCACCTCGACCTGCAGCTGGTGAAGGACTGCCTCGACGATGCCGCCGCGGCCGGCGTGGCGACCGCGCGCTTCTATGGCGGTGAGCCGCTGCTCCATCCCGATCTCCCGGCGATGGTCGAACATGCGACGCGCCTCGGCCTCGACGCCTATGTGACGACGAACGGCACGCTGATGGGGCGACGCATCGACGAGCTGTTCGCCGCCGGGCTGCGGTGGATGACCATCGGCTTCTACGGTATCGGTGACGACTACGACGACTACGTGCAGAAGCGCGGCCAGTTCGCGCAGCTGCGGGAGTCGCTGGCGACGGTGCGCGCGCGATACGGCGGCGAGGTCGCGATCCAGCTCAACTTCATGCTGTCGCGGCGTTCGTGCGACGTCGAGCACGTGCGCGCAACCTGGGAGCTGGCCCGCGAGTTCGACCTGCACGTGGGCGTCGACCCGATCAGCAAGACGATCCCGTTCTTCCGCGCGCCCGGCGACGAGCTCTCGATCGGCGAGGACCTGCGCGGCGAGCTGACCGCGGTCGCGGCCGAACTCGAGCGCTGCAAGGACGAGCGCCCGGACCGCGTCGTGCCCTCCCGCACCTTCCTGCGCGCCTTGCCCGAGCTGCTGATCGAAGATGCCGCAGCGGGGATCCCGTGTGACGCGTACGAACTGCTGTGGGTCGGCGCCGACGGTTCGGTGCAGCTCTGCGACGTGGCCTTCCCGCTCGGCAACCTGCGTCAGTCGCGACTCCGCGACCTCCTGTTCACCCGCACCCACTGCCAGGCCGCGCGCGACGGCTTCCAGCTGAAGTGCCCGACGTGCATGTGCAAGATCGACAGCCGCATGCGCCGGCACAGCGGGAGCGTGCGTCGCCATGGTCAGTGACCAGCGCCATCGCCCGCGGCGACTCCTGCACGTGTTCGCGACCTTCGACGCGGGCGGGCCGCAGGTGCGGACGAACGAGCTCATGCATCGCCTCGGCGCGGAGTTCGAACACGCGGTCGTCGCTGCGGACGGACGCACCGGCGCGGCCCAGCGGACGCCGGTGGGCATCGCGATCCACGCGCTGCGCCGGCCGGCACCCGCGTGGCGTCAGCTCTGCGACCTGCTCGCGGTGACACGTCGGTCCGGTCCGGACCTCGTGCTGACCTACAACTGGGGCGGCATGCTCGGGGCCGTCGCCGCGCGCATGCTCGGGATCCCGTTCGTGCACCACGAGGAGGTCGTGCCGCCCGAGGAGCGCATGCGCGTTCTGCGTCGCCGCGACTGGCTGCGGCGCATCACCCTGCCGCACGCCTGCTGCGTCGTCGTCCCGTCGCAGGGAATGGGGCAGCGCGCCGTGCATCGGTGGCGCATCCCGCGTTCGCGCGTCGTGCGAATCGACAACGGCGTCGACCTCACCGGCCGCAGCGCGCGCGCCCACGCGCCGATCGTCGAACGCGAGCCGGTCGTCGGCACGGTCGCCCACGCCCGGGTCGAGAAGAACTGGCCGCGGATGTTGCGTGTGTTCGCGGCACTGGCCGAGCCGAGAGCCCGGCTGGTGTTGGTCGGCGACGGCCCGGAGCGCGCGGCGGCAGCGCGGTTGGCCGGGCACCTGGGCATCGCCGACCGCGTGCGCATGTGTGGCGCCGTGCAGGACCCCCGTCCCTGGTTCGACGCCATGGACGTCTTCGCGTTGGCATCGGATGACGAGCAGATGCCGTTGGCAGTCATCGAGGCGATGGCGCATGGACTGCCCGTCGTCGCCACCGACGTCGGCGACGTCGCGGCCATGCTGCCACCGGAGCAACGGGAGTTCGTCGTCCCGCTCGGACCGGACGCGGATGCGACCATGACCCGGGCGATCGATCGGCTGCTCGCCGACGCGTCGCTGCGTGCGCGTCTCGGCGCGGCCAATCGGCAGCACGTCGAGCGCGAGTACGAGCTGGACGGAGTGTCGGTGCGCTATGCCGACGTCTACCGACGGAACGCCGCCGCTGCGGAGGCCTTCGCATGAAGGGCCTGGTCCGCATCGCCCACGATCTCGGCGCTGGCCTCGGCAAGGCTTCGCCGCGGCTGCGTCGAACTCTCCATGCCGTGCGCGAGGGCGCGCAGATCGTGCATCACTCGCTGGCGGGGTGTGTGCCCGCGCTCATCCGGCCCGACACGGTCAGCCTGACGGTCGCGATGACGGCGCGCTGCAACCAGCGCTGTCACGGTTGCCTCTACGAGCGCGGCTTCATGGCCGGCCAGCAGCTGGGCAAGCAGACGCTCGACGACCTCGTCGACGACGCCGCGGCGCTCGGAGTGCGTTCGCTGCGGCTCTACGGCGGCGAGCCGCTGTTGCATCCGGATCTGGCGGCGGTCGTCGAGCGGGCGGTCGGCAAGGGCGTCGGCACCTACGTGACGACCAACGGCGTGCTGCTCGAGCAGCGCATCGACGAGTTGTTCTCCGCTGGTCTGCGCCACCTGACGTTCGGCCTCTACGGCGCGGGTGCCGCCTACGACGACTACGCCGGCCGCCGCGGCAACTTCGAGCGCGTCGAACGCGGGGTCGCCTCCGTGCGCGAGCGCTACGGCGCGGCAGTGCGCATGCGCATGAACTGGCTCCTGATGCGGCCGACCTGCACCGAGCAGGCCCTGCGGGCGGCGTGGGAGTTCGCCTGTCGCTACGCGACGCCGATGCAGATCGACCTCCTGCACTACTCGCTGCCGTACTTCACCGAGGGACCCGAGCGCGAGCTCCAGTTCCGTCCGGAAGACCGGCCGGCGATCGAGCGGATCGTCGAGATGCTGCTGGCCTGCAAGAAGGAACGCCCCGACCTCGTCGAGACGAGCGAGGTCGCGCTGCGCGCGATCCCGGACTGGTTGCTGCGCGGCGCCGACATGCGGGTGCCGTGCGACAAGTACCGCATGCTGTGGATCGGCGCCGACGGCACCGTGCAGCTGTGCTACGTGACCTTCGAGCTGGGCAACCTGAAGGAGCATCGGCTGCGCGATCTGATCGGCACCGAGGCCCACACCCGGGCTGCGCGCGACGCCTTCGCGCTGCGTTGTCCCAACTGTCACTGTGGCTACGACGAGCGGACGCGCAAGCACTGGCCGACCCGGCGTGCCTATTCGAGCTGAGGTCGGTGACCGGTGGTCGCGCCGCCGCCGTCAGTCGCTCTTCGGCATCGCCGTCGCCTTGTCGAACTCGGCCTGTGACGGTTCGTACTCGAGCGCGACGTCGGTGACGATCGGCGTGACGATCCAGGTGAACGGCGACCAGCCGTACCAGTAGTTCTCGCTGCCCGACTGGATCACGCGCACGCGCGAGCCGCCCTCGCCGGCGATCGCGTGCGTCGTCTCGTCCAGCATGCTGTCGATCGTCGTGTTGCCGAGCACCGGGATGATGATCAGCAGGTTGAAGCCGATGTTGGTGGTCGTCTTGACGAACACTGGCTTGCCGTCGGCGTCGCGCATGCCGTTCCAGTGCGTGGCGGTGCTGTGGAACGAACAGGCGGTGGTGGCGAGCAGGGAGCAGAGCAGCGAGCTGCGCAGGAGTCGGTTCATGGCGGCAGGATCGCGGGCTGCGCGGCGCACCGCAAGGTGAGTTCCGGGTCCGGGTGCAGGTGGTATCACCTTGCGGTCGGACAGCGGGCCCACGTGCGGATTCGGCCGCGCGATCGCCGGGACTAGCGTGCAGTGATTCCGCTCGAACCCAGACGAGGTCCTCATGCGCGCGCCGCTCCTCGGCGTCCTGTTCCTGCCCCTGCTGACCGTGTCCGGACGCGCCCCGGCGCAGTCGGTGGTCCCGCCGTTCGACGCCGGCTACCACGTCGTCGATCTCGGTCCGGTGGACGGCTTCGCCTACTACGGCGGTGTCGCCTTCGTGCCTGGCAACCCCGACCTGCTGGTGGTGACGCAGTACGGCAGCAATGACGTGCGGCTCGTTCCCCTGCTGCGCGGCGCCGCCGGCGAACTGGTCGGTTCGGCCAGCAGCTTCGTGGTCGCCCACGTCGACGGCAGCGACGGCGGGCTCGCGTTCGGCCCGACCGGCGTGCTGTTCTTCACCTGGTACGGTGACAATCGCCTCGGCCAGATCCTGCCCGGCAGCGGTGTCGCCAATCGTCTCGACGACCTCGCGCCGCTCGGCGTCGCGCAGTCGGTAGGAGGCTGCGCGTTCGTGCCGGCAGGCCTGCCCGGCGCGGGCCGCTTCAAGCTCTGCAGCTACGCCGACAGCGTCGTCTACGACGTCACGCTGACGCCGGACGGTGCCGGCACGTTCGCGCCGTCGATCGGCGTCGCGAGGCAGCTGCAGGGAGGCCTCGAAGGGCTCGCCTACGTGCCCGCCGGCGGCGGCGTGTTGGCCGGCAAGCTGCTCGCCGCCGAGTGGAGCGACGGCGTCGTCAGCGCGTGGAGCATCGACGCCAACGGCGACCCGGTCTCGGGCACGCGACAGGTGGTGATCGCCGGCATCGACGGGCCGGGCGGCGGGGCGGTCGATCCGCTGACCGGGGACGTGCTGTTCACCGACAACGGCGGTCGGCTGGTGGTGCTGCGCGCCGGCGCGTCGGTCGGCGGCATCACCAGCTACGGCACGCCGAGTCCGGGTGCTTCGGGCACGCCCCAGCTCAGCGGGTCCGGCGTCGCGCACGTCGGCTGCACGGTGACGCTGCACGTGCACCACGCGCCGCATGCGCTCGGCGTGCTCGCCTACGGAATCGTGGCAGCCGACGTGACGCTGTCCGGCCTGCGCGTGTTGACGACCACCGACGTGATCTTCGCCAGCATCCTCGACGGCAGCGGGGACCAGTCGTGGCCGTTGGCGCTGCCGCCTGAGCCGGCGCTCGGCCTGCACCACTTCTACTTCCAGGCCGGCTACCTCGACGCGAGCACCTCGATGGGGCTGGTGGCGTCCGCCGGCCTCGACCTGCTGGTGAACTGAACCGCTCACGGGCATGGGGCTCGACGCTCCTGCGCGCCGGTCGGAGAATGCCCGGCCCATGCCACGCTTTCGCGCCCTCGTCGCGTTCGTCGCCGCCGCGCTGCTGCTCGCCCTGCCGGCGGCGGCGACCTGGTCGATCGTCGTCGTCGATCTCGCCACCGGCGAAGTCGCGGTGGCGATCGCGACCTGCCTGACCGGCTTCGACCTCCGCCCCAACACCGTCGTCGTCGTGCCGGGCTACGGGGTCGCCGCGGCGCAGTCGTTCGTCGGTCCGCTCTCCCTGCGACAGCTGATCCGCAGCGGACTGCTCGACGGCGACTCGGCGGCGCAGATCCTGGCCGATCTGGCGGTCGCCGATGCGGGACACCAGACGCGCCAATACGGCATCGTCAGCCTGACCGGCGGCGAGGTGACCTTCACCGGCAGCGGCGCCGGCGCGTGGGCGGGCGGCGTGACCGGTCAGGTCGGCACGCTGCGCTACGCGATCCAGGGCAACGTGCTGACCGGGCAGCCGGTCGTCGCGGCGGCGGAAGCGGCGCTGGTGAACACCATCGGCACGCTGCCCGAACGGCTGATGGCGGCGATGGAGGCCGCGCGCACGATGGGCGGCGACGGGCGCTGCTCGTGCAGCGCCAGCGCGCCGACCTCGTGCGGGGCGCCGCCGCCGAGCTTCACCAAGTCGTCGCACATCGCGCTGATGATCGTCAGCCGGCCGAGCGACCTCGACGCCGCGTGCAGCGTCGGCCTCGGCTGCGGCGCCGGCGGCTACTGGCTCGACCTCAACATCGCCAACCAGACCGCCGCCGCGCCGGACCCGGTGCTGCAGCTGGCGACGCAGTTCGCGGCGTGGCAGGCGGCGCAGGTCGGTCGGCCCGACCACTACCAGTCGTCGGTCTCGCTGAGCGCGCCGACGCTGCGTGCGGACGGCAGCAGCACGGTGACGGGCACGGTGTGGCTGCGTGACGCCGCCGGTGTCGCGCTCGGCAACTCGCTGCCGGTCGCGGTCGCGCTGCATTCCAGCAGCACGGTCGGCGGGTTGTCGATCGGTCCGGCAGTGCCGCAACCGAACGGCAGCTACACCTTCCCGGTGCAAGGCGGCTTCGACGCCGGCGTGGCGGTGTTGGATGTCTCGGTGACCGACGCGGTCGGCCGCGTAGGCATCTGGCCGCGGCCGATGCTGGTGGTGCGCGACGTCTTCGACGGCTGCGGCGAAGGCGCGATCCCGAACGGCACCGGCGGGGCGCTCGCCGCGCTGCGCGTGCCCGGCGCCATCGAGAACGACCGCGTCGCGACCGTCGGCTACGGCAAGCCGTTCACGCTGGCGCTCGATGCGCCGGTCGGCGGTCCGGGCGGGCTGCCGGTCGGGTTGTTCGCGCTCTGGGGGCACCTCGGCGTGCCGCCGGCCGGCGTCGCCGTGCCGCTCGGCGCGGGGCAGGGCTCGTTGTGCTACCTGCCGGCCCCGTTCGCGCCGTCGCCGACGTTCCTGCTCGCCGACTCGTTCGGTCTCGGCGGCGTGGTGTTCGCCGGGCCGGCGCCGTGGCAGCTGCCGATCCCCGGCGTGCCGGCGCTGCTCGATGTCGCGCTGCAAGGCGTGATGGTGGTCGACGCGAACGCGACGTTCGCCGCCACCAACGCCGTGCTGCTGCGCGTCGTGCCGTTGCCGTCGCCGGTGATCCAGTCGGTGAGCCCGCCGGGCCCGACGCCGGGACAATTGGTCACGGTCAGCGGCTCGGCTTTCGATCCGGGCATGGTGGCGACGATCGCCGGCCTGCCGGTAGCGCTGACCTTCCTGTCGCCGGCACAGGTCTCGTTCGACATGCCGGCCGGGACGCCGTGTGATGCGCCGCTGCTGTTCGCCAATCCGGGCGGCGGGCTCGGCGCGTCGACGATCAACCGCACGCCGACCATCACCTCGGCGCCCGCGACGGGGCCCGCGGCGGGAGGCGTCAACGTCACGCTGGTCGGCTCGTCGTTCTTGGGCTCGACGGTGACGTTCAACGGCGCGCCGATGACGACCTCGTTGTTCTTCGACAACGTCATCGTCGGGTCGCTGCCGCCCGGTGTGCCCGGCCCGGCGACGATCGTCGTCACCAACCCCAACGGGTGCGTGACGACGCGGGCGTTCACCTACCTGTGAAGCGCCGTCATGCGCCGCGACTTCATGCCATCGTGCTGGCGGAAGAGCTGTTCTGCCGCTGCTGCTCCTCGTCGAGCTGTGCGAGCATCGACGACGCCATCGAGCTGCTGCGGAACGACGTCATGCAGGTGATGCCGGTGCCGAAGCCCGGCATCGTGTTGCGCCACAGCTCGCGCCCGGTCGCGGCGTCGAGGCAATAGGTGTAGCCCTTGACCGCGGCGATCACGCGGTCGCCGTCGAGCATCAGCGCCACGGCGCCGCTGCCCTGCGGGCTCTTCCACTTCCATAGGATCTCGCCGGTCTCGCGGCGCAGCGCCGCCGCGCGCGAGTTGAAGCCGACGAAGACCAGGTCGGCGACGACAATGGGCTGGGTCGAATCGCTCATGGCCATGAGCTTCCGGCGCGGTCATCGCGACGGCAAGGAGCGGCGCATCTGGGGGGCACGCCGGCGTCGGCGTTCCTGGCCGCCTGGCGGTGCGGGGCGCTCCTTCAGTCGGTTGGACGGGTTCGCGGCGGCCGCGTCCCTGTCGGTCGTGCGGCGCCCGCAGGGCAAGTCGACGAACTCCGCCAGCGTCGGGGGCGGCGCGACTCGCCCGGCAGGTCGCAGTCGAGGCGCCAGAATCCCTTCGCGAATCGGTCGTCGAGCTCGTCGCCGCAACCGCGCGTGATCCAGGCGACTTCGTCGCGGTCGAGGCCGTAGGCGTCGCCGACCGCGCGGTCGATCGCGGTGAACAGCGCGCGCCGTTCGGCCGGATCGTCGACGGGCCGCGCGCCGGCGCCCCAGCCTTCGCGCTCGGCCTGCGCGAGCAGTGGTGCGCACCACGACGGCGTCGTGCACAGGCACAGCGCCGCGCGGGCGAGGCCGTCGGTGGTGGCGTCGTCGAGGCGCGGCACGACGCAGTCGCGCAGCACGAAGCCGTTGAGGTTGGTGCCGCCGAGCCGCAGGCGCAGCGACCAGTCGAACGCGAGCGACGACAGCACGGCGGCGAGCGCGGCCTGCGCACGCAGGGGTCGCGGCTCGTCGGGGCGGGGCGTCAGCACGCCCAGCGAATTGCCGCACGGCAGGCCCGGCAGCAGGCAGGCGATGGCGGTACGTTCGTTGGTGGCGTTCGACAGCGCGCGCAGCACCAGTCTGGCGGGTGGGCGCGTGGCGGCGGTCCTCAGCCACGCGTCGGCATCGACCAGGTAGAGCGGTCGCAGCTCGCCCGGCGCGGCCGCGCGCCAGCGCGTCTTGTGGCCGACGCCGTCGAGGTGCGCGCTGGCGTTGGCGTCGAGGTCGTAGATCATCGCGCCCTGCACCAGCGGCAACAGCGCGCGGCCGTCGGGCAACACGAACGTGCCGTCGCCGACGTGCCGCGCGCCGTCGCGTTCGGCGTGTTCGCGCAGCACGAAGCGCGACTTGTGCGCCGTCATGTTGAAGTCGCCCTGCCGCCACGAGAACGAGTCGCCGAGCAGCGGCCGCCCCGCTTCGTGCATGCGCCGCAGCACGTCGAGGTCGCGGCGGTGCTCGGCCTCGACGAACGCGCCGGAGTGCGGGCTCAGCAGCCTGAGCTCGTCGCGACGGTAGCGCACGTGCGGCGGCGTGCGCGTCGCCCACTCGCCGACGTCGACGCGGCCGAACGCCGCGTTCACCGCCGGGGTGCGGCCGCCCTTGCTGCCGACGATCACGGCGAAGCGGTAGCGCGAGTCGATCGCGAAGATGCGGCGGCGGTTCTCGAAGCCGAACAGCCATTCCCAGCGACACGCGTCGAGCAGCAACTCGCGCAGCGGCCGCGCGTCGCGGTCGAACCACAGGCTCGCCGGCACCACCATGCCGAAGCGCCCGTCGTCGCGCAGCAGCTCGTGGCAGCGCTCGACGAACAGGCGGTAGGTGTAGAGCTTGCCGCTGCCCTGGTGGGTGAAGCGTGCCCGCAGCCGCGCGACCGCGCCGGCGCGTCGTCGCTGGCCTGCAGCGTCTCCCACGGCGGGTTGGTCAGCACGCAGTCGAACGTGCCGGGCTGCAGCGAATCGTCGAGCAGACCGTCGCCATGGGCGATGTCGGTTGCCGCGGCGCCGGCGTCCCGCAGCGCGGTCGCGGCCAACGCGGCCGCCGCCGCGTCGACGTCGCGGCCGACCAGCTGCAGCGCGACCTCGCCGCCGAGTTCGTTCGCCGCCTGCATCGCCGCCAGCAAGAACGCGCCGCCGCCGACCGCCGGATCGCAGACGCGCAGCGGTGCGCCGGGCGCGGCCGCCAGCAGCGGCTCGAGCGCGCGCCGCGCGGTCGGCAGCGCCAACGCCGGCGGCGTGAACCACACGCCGTGCTGTTTGCGCAGCTCGCGCGGCAGTTGCGCCGCGTGCCGGTGCGCCCGTTCCGACCAGTCGACCACGCGCGCGAGCGTACGCGACCCGGTGCGTTCCACCCATCACCAAGTCGCGCTGTCGTGATGCGTGGAGCGTGGGCTCACACCGTCTCGGTCGGGAAGCCGGCCTTCTCCAGCGCGGCGACGATGCGTTCGACGTGCGGCGCGCCGCGCGTCTCCATGACGATGTCGAGCTGCGCCTGGCGCGGCGCGAGGTTGTTGAACAGGCGCTGGTGCTCGATGTCGATGACGTCGCCGCCTTCGGCGCCGATCATCTGCGTGACGCGCGACAGCACGCCGGGCACGTCCTTGATCTCGATGCGCAGCTTGGCGACCTTGCCGTCGCGCTTGAGCGTGCGCAGCAGCACCGTCGACAGCATGCGCCGGTCGATGTTGCCGCCGCAGACGACCACGCCGACCTTGCGCTCGGTGAAGCGGTCGGGGTGGCGCAGCATCGCCGCGATGCCGGCCGCGCCGGCGCCCTCGGCGACGACCTTCTGCTGCGTCGCGAGCAGTTGCACCGCGTTCTCGAGGTCCTCTTCACCGACCAGCAGGATGTCCTCGACGAGCTCGGCGACGAGGCGGCTGGTGATCTCGCCCGGATGCTTGACGGCGATGCCGTCGGCGAGCGTCAACGTGCCGAGCGGCGGCAGCGGCTCGCCGCGCACCTTGTTGCGCATCGCCGGGCACTGCTCGGTCTGCACGCCGAGGATGCGGATCTTCGGGTTGACGTGCCGGGCCCACAGCGCGATGCCGCTGATCAGGCCGCCGCCGCCGACCGGCACCACCAGGGTGTCGAGGTCGGGGCAGTCCTCGAACAGCTCGATCGCCGCGGTGCCCTGCCCGGCGATGATCGCGACGTCGTCGTACGGGTGTACGAACACCAGGCCGCGCTCCTGCTCGAGTTCGCGCGCGTGCGCGGCCGACTCGGCCAGCGACTCGCCGAACAGCACCACGTGCGCGCCGAACGACGCGGTGCGTTCGACCTTGGCGAACGGCGTCGTCTGCGGCATGACGATCTTGGCCGGCATGCCGAGGCGCCGCGCGTGGTGCGCGACGCCCTGCGCGTGGTTGCCGGCCGACGCGGCGATCACGCCGTGCGGGGACTTCGGGTCCTCGAGCAGCCGCTGCAGCTTGAAGCAGCTGCCGCGGTCCTTGAACGAGCCGGTGTACTGCAGGTTCTCGAGCTTGAGCCACAGCCGCACGCCGAGCGGTTCGCCGAGCCGCGGCGCCGGCACGGTCGGCGTGTGCGTGACGTGGGGCGCGATCGCCTCGTGGGCGATCTCGATGTCGCGGGGGGTGACGGGCATGCGACCGGGATCCTAGCCAGCGCACCGGTCCGCGCGCATCATGGCGTCATGCTGCCAATCGTCTGGGGCCTGGTCGGGCTGTGGAACGTCGTGACGCTGCTGACCTACGGCTGGGACAAGTGGCGCAGCAAGAAGGAAGGCGCGCGCCGGGTGCGCGAGCGCACGCTGCTGTGGATGCTGTTCGCCACCGGCTGGCTCGGCGCCTGGCTCGGCATGGCGTGGTTCCGGCACAAGACGCAGAAGCAGCCGTTCCGGCGCTACGCCTGGGCGTGGACGGTGCTCAACCCGTTCTGGGCGCTGGTCTGGTGGACGGTCACTTCGGCGCAGCAGCCGGCCTGAGCGGTCGCCTCACAGCAGCAGCCGCACGCCCATCTTCTCACGCGCCCCGAGCAGGCGGTCCTCCTGCATCGCGCGCCGCATGACGATGCGGATCGACGGGATGGCGTCGTCGGTGAACAGCACGAACACCTGCTGGTTGAAGTCGAGCCGCTTGACGAAGTGGTAGCCGTACTGCGTCTCGACGACGTCCGCCGAGATGTCGCCGTCGCGCAGCGCCCAGGCTTCGCGGCACAGCGTCGCCGGCATGCGGTCGTCGAAGCGGTGCAGGCTGCCGAGCAGACCGCCTTCCTTGGCGGTCCTGGTGTCGTCGGAGTAGAGGCGCGCGACCTCCTCGAAGTTGCTGCCGTCCGGTCGCAGCTGCGCCTTGATCTCGGCGATGCGGGCGTTGGCCCGCGCGATGCCCTCGTCCTCGAGCAGGATGCCGGTGCCGGCGTCGCGGTGCTGCACGAGGATGTGCGCCACGGTCACCTGGCCGCCGAAGTAGCGGGCGTGGTCGTTGAAGAAGGCCTGCAGCTGGCCGCGCGAGTAGTCGTCCTTCTCCAGTACGTCGAGCATGCCCTGCAGCTCGGCGGCGAGGCCGTGCTTGAGCTGGAAGTCGGCGAGCAGGCGATCGACGCGCTCCTGCGACAGCTCGGTCGGGCGGCCGGAGTTCTGCAGGTTCTGCACGTAGACCTTCAGCCACGACTCGAAGGAGGCCTTGAGCGACGCGCTCTGCGCCGTCTCCAGCTCGATCGGGTCGAGGTAGGTGTCGCCGATCGACTGCAGCAGCGCGTGGATGTCGGCGAGCTGGCGCACCCACGGCGCGATCAGGTCGCTGGTCAGGTAGCGCTGCCACTCGGGTCGCTTCTCCACGAGCTTGGCGAAGCCCGGGTAGTGCCGCGTCTCCATGTGGTTGATCAGGTCGCCGAGGGTCAGTGTCTTGTGACCGACGACCGCGACCGCGACGTCCTTGTCGCGCGGGTAGCGGCGCACGATGAAGTGCGGCTCGGCGGGCTGCGGCGGTTTGGGCCGGGCCTGCTCCGGCGCCGGCGCCGCCGGCGGGGTCGGAGGCAGCTCTTGGGCGATTGCGGGCGTGAGCGCGAACAGGCCGAGGGCGAGCAGGCGGAGCGGTCGGCGCGGGTCGATCATCGGTGGTTCTGTAGCGGTCGGTCGGGCCGGGGTCACACGGTGCGGCGCAGCAGGATACCCCCGCTGCGGCACTGACGCCGGACCGAAGGGGCGTGATCGTCCGGGGATGGGGCTGCGGCGGCGAACGCGCGGTGCCAACGGCCGACGGTCACCAGCGGCGGGTCTGCGCCTGCAGCTCCCGCATCATGCGCTCCATCATCCGGTGCACTTCGTCCAGCGGCGACTCGGGCGCGGGGTTCGACGTGGGGGCGTTCGGGTCGACCGCGAGGCGGGCGTCGGGTGACGCCGGCGACGGGGCGGGCGACGGCGCAGCGAACGGGGCCTGGTGCGCCCCCGGCGGCGAGGGCTCGTCCAGCTGGGGCGACGGCGTGGCGGGGCGCACGCGCGGCTGCAGGGCAGGTGCCGGCGGCGGTGCCGGCGAGCGCTCGGGCGATCGGCGAGGACGCGGCAGCCGCGCCCGGAGTCGGCGCGACGGGCAGCTGCGCGCGCCGCTGCGCGCCCGCTGCGGTAGCCGAGCCAGAACACCAGCGGCAGCGCGGCGGCGGCGAGCGCCGCGGCGGCGATGCGGCGCGCGATGCGCGAGCCGCGTGGCGCGGCCCACTGCGTCACCGATCGGTCGGCCGGGGTCGCGAGCGACCCGTCGTGCTGGCGGCGCAGCCGCTGCGCCATGCCGTCGGCGACGCGGTGCGGCGGCAGGTTGTGCATCGCCCGAGACAGCCGCGCCAGCTGCTGCAGCTCGCCCATGCACGCCGTGCACGCGCGCAAGTGCCGCTGCGCCGCGCCGCGTTCGCGCGCCGACATGCGCCCGTCGAGGAACGACGACGCCGAGCGGCGGACGGCGTCGCACGAGATCGACGAGGCGGGCTTCAAGCGTGCCTCCCGAGCAGCGCGCGCAGCTGCGTGCGGGCGCGGTGCAGCCGGCTCGACACGGTCTTGGCCGAGATGCCGAGCACCGCCGCGATCTCGTCGTAGGTCAGCCCTTCGCCGTCGCGCAGCACGAACACCGTGCGGAACTCCTCCGGCAGCTGCTGCAGCGCCAGCTCGAGCGCGGCCTGGAACTCCTGGTGTTCGGCGGTCACGACGGCGGCGGGGGCGAAGGTCGCGTCGCGCGGGTCGCGGTCGCGGGCCCGCAGCGCGCCTTCGCGGCGCAGGTGGTCGAGCGCGAGGTTGCGGGCGATGCGGAACAGCCAGGTGCGCAGCGGCCAGCGCGCGTCGTAGCTCGTCGACTCCTGCAGCGCGCGCAGCAGCGTCTCCTGGGTCAGGTCCTCGGCCCACGCGCTGTCGCGAACGATGCGCACCAGGAAACTGCAGAGCCGGTCGGCGTGCCGCGCGACCAGCTCCTCGACGGCGCCCGGCGCGTGTTGCGCGGCGCGTCGCAGCAGCGCCGGGTCGTCGGCGCAGCGCCACCCGTTGCCGGGGTCGAAGGGCAAGTCGAGCGCGTTCACGAGGCCCACAGGGTAGCCGACCGGTCGGTCAGGCGTTGCGGCGCGGGCGGGGGCGCAGCTTGCCGGGCCGGTCGGCGTCCGGCTTCGGGGCCGGGGCCGGCCGCGCGGCGTCTGGCCGCGGCGTCGGCGTCGGCTTCTGTTGCGGGGCCGGCCGGGGAGTCGGCGCCGGCGCAGGAGTCGGGGTCGGCAACGGCTGGCCGCGCTGCATGTCCTCCATCTGCTTGCGGACCTGTTCCTGCAGGTCGCGCAGCATGTCGTCGGGCGAGCCACCGGCCGGGGGCATCGGCGGCATCGGCACCGGCCCGGCGCCGGCCGGCTTGCTGTCGTCCTTCTTCTCGTCGACGACCTTCTTGCCGTTGACGACGACCACCCGGTGCGAGCTCGACTTCGACTCGCCGTTCTTGGCGTCGGCGTGCGCCTCGGCTCTGGCTTCGGAGTGGTTGCTCTGCTGTTGCTGCTGCTGTGCCGGGGCGAGCGCGGCGGTCAGCACGGCGAAGGCGAACGGGAACGTCAGGTGTCGGCGGAGCATCATCGGCCTCGGATCGGCGTGCGGGTGGAGGGGCATCGTGCCTACGAAGCCGGTCGCGCGCCTGCCCCCGGATTTCCTGCCGCCTTGCGCGTGCGTCGCCGCGCCGCTCCCATGACGTGGTGCCCTCGCCTTCGCGCACCCGTCTGCTCGACGACCTGACCGAGCGCTTCCACGCGGAGTTCGGCCCGGGGCCGATGCGGCTGTTCTTCGCGCCAGGGCGTATCAACCTGGTCGGCGCGCACCTCGACTACTCGGGCGGGGACGTCATGCCGATGGCCGTCGATCGCGGCATCTACGCCGCCGTGCGGCCGCGCGACGACCAGCGCATCCGCCTGCGCAGCCTCGACCTGCCGCAGAAGGTCGACGTCGACGGTGCCCAGGTCGGCGCGCGCACCCGCCCCGAGTACGGCTGGGCCGGCTATCCGCTGGGCGTCTGGCGCGGCTTCTGCCAGGGGCACGCCGTGCACCGCGGCGTCGACGTCGTGTTCGGCGGCGACATGCCGATGGCGTCGGGGCTGTCGTCGTCGGCGGCGATCGAGGTCGTCACCGGCATCGCCCTCGACGCGCTGTTCGACACGAGGCTCGAGCGGCAGCAGATCGCGCTGCTCGCGCACCGGGCCGAGACCGGCTTCGTCGGCGTGCGCTGCGGCATCATGGATCAGTTCGCGTCGGCGCTGGGCCGCGCCGGCCAGGTCCTGCTGCTGCACTGTGCCGGGCCGCGCTGGGAGCACGTGCCGTTCGATCCCGAGGCCTGCGAGGTGCTCGTGATGGACACCCTGAAGCCGCGCGCCCTGGCCAAGACCGGCTTCAACGAACGCGTCGCGCAGTGCGCGACCGCGCACGAACTGCTGCGCACGCACGTGCGCGACCTGCCGCATCTGGCGCAGTACACGGTCGCCGACCTCGAGCAGGCGCGCGAGGCGATGGACGAACTGCTGTTCCGGCGCGCGCGCCACGTGGTCGGCGAGATGGACCGCATCCGCGCCGGCGTCGCGGCGCTGCGTCGCCACGACTACCGCGGCCTCGGTCAGCAGCTCGACGCGAGCCATCGTTCGACGGCCACCGACTACGCGGTCAGCTGCGACGAGCTCGACGTCATCACCGACGCGGCGCGCGAATGCGACGGCGTGTTCGGCGCGCGGCTGACCGGCGCCGGCTTCGGCGGCTGCGCGATCGCGCTGGTCGAACCGGGGCGCTCCGGCGAGGTCGCGGAGCGGGTCGCGCGGGTGTTCGAAGCGCGCTTCGGCGTGGCGCCGGGCTTCGACCTGCTGCGCGTCGGCGACGGACCCGGCGAGGTCGCGCGGTGACGACGATCGCGTTCGAGGCGATGGACTACCGCGCCGATCGCAGCTTCGTGGTGGCGCGGTATCGGCTCGAGGGCGACCCCGACAGCGGTTGGCTCGTCGTTCGCGACGGCGTCGAGGTGCTGCGTCTGGGACGCGGCTACCGCGCGCTGAAGGTGCGCAGCTGCGGCGTCTGCGCGACCGATCTGGCGCGACACTTCCTGCCGTTCCCGCTGCCGCAGGTGATCGGCCACGAGGTGATCGCGCTCGACGAGCGCGGCCGCCGCTACGTCGTCGAGATCAACGCGTCGCATCACGCGCGCGGCGTAGTCGATGATTGCCCGTTCTGCCGCGGCGGTCTGCCGACGCACTGCCCGGCGCGGCTGACGCTCGGCATCCACGGCCTGCCGGGCGGCTTCGGCCCGTGGATCCTGGCGCCGGTCGGCGCGTGCCTGCCGGTGCCCGACGAAGTGCCCGACGACGTCGCGGTGCTGGTCGAACCGCTGGCCGCCGCGCTGCACGCCGCGACGATGGTCGCGCCGCGTGCCGGCGAACGCGTCGCCGTGCTCGGCCCACGCCGCCTCGGCATGCTGGTGCTGGCGTGTCTCGCCGCGCTGCGTCGTCGTGTCGGGGCCGATGGGTGGTTCTCGATCGTCGGCGTGATGCGCGACGAGTCGCGCCGCGAGCTGGCCGAACGGCTCGGCGCCGACGACGTCGAACTGCTCGACGACAACGCCGAGGACGGCCTCGAGCAGAAGTTCGACGTGGTCATCGACACCACCGGCAACCCGACCGCGCTGGCGCACGCGCTGCGCCTCGCGCGCCGTGAGGTGCACCTCAAGTCGACGCACGGTCAGGTCTCGGCCGGCGTCGCACACCTGACCGAACTGGTGGTCGACGAGCTGCGCGTCGAGCGCTTCGCGGCGGAACGGGTCACCGAAGGTGCGCGCGTCGCATGGCTCGCCGCGGCGCCGCCGCCCGCGGACTTCGCCGCGTCGCGCGATGTTCACGTCGGCGCCGTCGACGAGCTCGCCCGGCACTTCTGGTCGCTGCGCGAAGGCCTGCCGCGCGCCGACGTCGCGGTGGTCGGTTCGGCCGCGCAGCTGGCGCAGGCGATCCGACCCGTCGCCGGCGACGAGCGTTCGTTGGTGCGGCCGCGCGGCCGCGTCCTGGTGCACCCCGACGCGAACTGCAGCGGCTCGGGTCTGGTCGAGACCATCGTGCGCCGCGACGTCGTGCTGTCGAGCTCGCGCTGCGGCGACTTCGTGCGCACGCTCGAGCTGCTGCGCGACGATCCGGCGTTGCGCGACATCGCCGCGCTGATCACGCACCGCTTCCCGTCCGCCGAGCTGCCGCGCGCGTTCGACGCGGCGCGCGGCCACGGCTGCATCAAGGCGATCGTCGAGCAGCCGTAGCGACGCGGTCGGCGACTACTCCAGCACCTCGAGGAAGTCGACGTGCAGCTGGAAGATGTCGACCACGTGGCATCGCCCGACAAGTGTCGGGGCCCAGGACGACGGGTGCAGGAACGTGGGGGATTCCGTCTTCCCCGCCCGGCGCCCGCGCCTACAGGAACCCGCCGTCGACCCCGATCACCTGCCCGGTGACGTAGCTCGCCGCCTCGCTGGCCAGGAACCCGATCACCGCGGCGACCTCGTCGGCGCGGCCGTGGCGCTGCATCGGGATCATCTTGGTGACGAAGTCGGGCACGTCGTGGGTCATGTCGGTGTCGATCAGGCCCGGCGCGACGGCGTTGACGGTGATGTTGCGCTTGGCCATCTCGATCGCCAGCGACTTGGTCGCGCCGATGATGCCGGCCTTGGCCGCGGCGTAGTTGCTCTGGCCGCGGTTGCCCTTGACCGCCGACAGCGACGACAGGTTGACGATGCGGCCCCAGCGGTGCTGCACCATCGGCAT
The DNA here is from genome assembly GCA_020638735.1 of Planctomycetota bacterium. Taxonomy (GTDB): domain Bacteria; phylum Planctomycetota; class UBA1135; order UBA1135; family UBA2386. Next base: position 233,771 of record JACKHZ010000012.1, read on the forward strand.
GATCAGCGGCTTGGTGACGTTGTAGAAGCCGTCGAGGGTGGTGCGGATGACGTCGTGCCACTGGTCGGGCGACATCGCCGGCAGCGGCGCGTCGCGGGTGATGCCGGCGTTGTTGACGATCACCGCGATCGGCCGCGGGTCCTTCAGCAGCTGTTCGATCGCCGCGCTGGTCGCGGCGGCGTCGGCGACGTCGAACTGGGCCGCCTCGGCCTCGCCGCCGGCCTCCCGGATCGAGGCCACGACCTCGTCGGCGGCGGCCTGGTTGCGCTGGAAGTTGACGATCACCGGGTGGCCCATCGCGGCCAGGTGTCGGCACGCGGCGGCGCCGATGCCGCGGCTGCCGCCGGTCACGAGGGCGCGGCGCTGGGAGGTCTTGCTCATCCCCGCGGGCTTACCGGGAGCGGCCGGCGAAGGTCAAGCAACGCGTCGGGATCCGGCTCGTTGTTGCATGCCGCCCGCACATCGCGAAACTGCTCTTCATGTCGATCCGTCCCCACACCCGCCTGGGTCTCCTCGCTCTCCTGATCGCGTTCGCCCCGATGCCGGCGTGTCGGACGCCGCAGGCCCAGCAGGTAAGCACTGCCGGTATGCGCGTCGACGTGCTCCGCGTCCGCCAGAAGGGTGGTCGTGTGGTCGTCTCGCTGCGGATCTGGAACGACCACGACGAGCCGGTCTCGTTCGACTACGGCAACATCCGCCTCGTGTTCCAGGGCCGCGAGGCGTCGGCCCAGCCGCCGCGGCGCCCGACCGAGATCCAGGCGCGCGGCAACGAGGAACTGGTGTGGATCTTCGAGTGCGGCTCGGACCTGCCGGGCAAGTCCTCCTACGACATCGAGATCCGCGACTTCCTGCTCAGCGGCGTGCCGTCGGGCCAGTCGGCCGTCTTCCAGATCCGGACCTGAAGTCGATGGAGGGGATGCAGCCCCTTGGCGGCGTGCATCCCGCGGAGAAGATGCGCTGATGCCGTTCCTCCGCCGCGTCGCCCTCGACCGTCGCGCCTTCCTGCGCGGCGGCGCCGCCTGCGTCGCCCTGCCGTGGCTCGACGCGATGGTGCCTGCGCTGACTTCACCGCCGGCGCCGCCGCGGCGCGCGGTGTTCGTGTTCTCGCCCAACGGCATGCACATGCAGCGCTGGCGACCGGTCGGCGACGGTCGCGCGGCGAAGCCCGGGCCGACGATGGCGTCGCTCGAGCCGCTGTGGTCGCGCCTCACGGTGTTCCGCGGGCTCGCCATCGACGGCGGCCGCGCGCACGGCGACGGGCCAGGGGACCACGCGCGCTCGGCGGGCTCGTTCCTGACCTGCGCGCATCCGCGCAAGACGGGCGGCGAGGACATCCACGTCGGCGTCTCGGTGGACCAGGTGATCGCCGCCCGCCTCGGCGCCGCGACGGCGTTCCCGTCGCTCGAGCTCGGCATGGAGGGCGGCCGCGCCGGCGGCGTCTGCGACTCCGGCTACTCGTGCGCCTACAGCAACAACGTCAGCTGGCGTGCGCCGGAGGTGCCGGTGACCAAGGAACACGATCCGCGTGCGGTGTTCGCGCGGCTGTTCGGCGACCCGGAGCTGCTGCGGGACCGCGAGGCGCAGCAGAAGCAGCGCGAGCTCGACCGCTCGGTGCTCGACCTCGTGCAGGCGGACGCCAAGGCGCTGCAGCGGCGGCTCGGCGCCGGCGACCGGCAGAAGGTCGAGCAATACCTGGAGTCGGTGCGCGAGCTGGAGAAGCGGCTGCAGCAGCCGCTGCCGGGCGCGGACGAGGTGCCGGCGGTGCCGGGGGCGCTGTTCGGCGCGAACGACTTCCCTGCCCAGCTGGACCTGATGTACGAGCTGCTGGCGCTGGCGCTGGCGACCGACAAGACGCGCGTCGTGTCGTTCATGCTCGGCAACGGCGGCAGCAACCGCAGCTACCGCTTCCTCGGCGTGCCCGAAGGCCACCACGACCTCAGCCACCACGGCAAGGTCGAGCAGAAGCTGGACGGCATCGCCGAGATCAACCGCTTCCACGTCGAGCGCTTCGCCGGCTTCCTGCAGCGGCTCGCTGCGGCGCGCGACGGCGATCGCGACCTGCTCGCCAGCTCGCTGGTGGTGTTGGGCTCAGGCCTCGGCGACGGCAACCGTCACAACCACGACGACCTGCCGGTGCTGCTCGCCGGCGAAGGTTGCGGCGCGGCCGAGGGGCGCGGCCACGTGCAGCTCGATCGTGAGACACCGATGGCCAACCTCTACCTCGCGGTGCTGCAGGCGATGGGCTGCGAGGACCGGTCGTTCGCCGATAGCACGGAAGCGCTCACGCTGCGGTGATCCGCCGGCGCGCGGCCGTGGCGAGCAGCAGCAGCGACAGCGCCAGCATCGGCCACTCGCCGAGCCGCGCGTAGAGCGTCGGGCGGCCGTCGCCGACCGGAAGATCGTCGACCAGCATGCCTTCGCCGGTCATCTCGTCGCGCGCGGCCAGCGCCACGTGGTCCTGGCGATGGCGCACGCGGCCGCGGCAGTCGATCAGCGCCGAGATGCCGTGCGAGGCCGCGCGCGCGACGGCGTAGCCGTTCTCGATGCAGCGGAAGATCGCGTTCTCCAGGTGGTATTCGCGGATCGCCGGCCAGTCGTTGGTCGGCACCACGACCAGCTGCACGCCGGCGTTGCCGTAGGCGCGGCCGAGGTCGGTGAAGTTGTCGTCCTGGCAGATCATGCCGCCGACCACGACGCCGTCGACCTCCATCGTCGCCAGCGTGCCGTCGCCGGCGACGTAGTCCTCGAGCCAGGGGATCAGGTGCGTCTTGCGGTACTCGCCGACCAGGCATCCGCCCGGGGCGATGAACCAGATGCGGTTGTCTCTGGTCCGGTTGCAGAACACCCCGATCGCGCCGAACGTCTCGTTCATGCCGGCTGCGTGGCACAGGTCGGCGATCGCTTGCTCGCGCGGGCCGAGCCAGTGACCTTCGATCCCGACGTCGGCGGCGGCCTCTGGCGTGACGACCAGGCGCACGCCGCCGTCGGTTGCGCCGAACGAGCGGCGATAGACCTCGAGCGTGCGGCCCGAGTCCGTCGGAAAGCGGGACCAGCCGTGCGTCGCGACGCGCAGCGCGCCGCCGCCCGGCGACGACAGGCGGACCGCGTCGAGCGCGCCCGCCACGGCGACGATCGCCACCGCGCCGAGCAGCGGCGTCGCGCGCCGTTCGCGCAGCGCCACCGCGACCGCCGCCTGCGTGGCGGCCAGCGCGAACACCAGCCCGCCGAGCCCCGTGTAGGCGAGGAAGGCGACGGTCTCCGGCGCGGCGCTCATCGGCCGGGCGAAGCACTGCGCAGTGCCGAAGATCGGCACCGCGTACCAGCTCAGCATCTCGGCGAGCGTGACCACCGCGGCGGCGGCGAGCGGGCCGAGCAGCGGGCCGCGCACCAGCAGGCGGCCGGCGAGCATCGCGAACCCGGTCCATTGCAGCACGACGAACGCCGCGGCGGCGACGATCGGCGGCGCGACGCCGGCGAACAGCAACAGCGGCAGCACGTTGGCGGCGGCGGCGACGAGGCCGATCGGCCACAGCCGGCGTCCGGCCGAGCGCTGCGCGTGCAGCGCGAACCACAGCGGCACCATGCCGACGAACGTCAGCCCCCACCAGTGCACGGGATGATTGGCGAGGAACAGCACCAGGCCGGAGAGCGTGGCCAGCAGCAGGTTCATCGTTCTTCCTTGGTCGCGATCAGCTCGTAGACCGGTGGGCACTGCACGAACCCTGCGCCGCCCTGGATCGCCTCGAGGTCGGCGAGCAGCTGGTCGCAGTCGGCCTGCGCCAGTTCGCCCATCGCCACGAGCTTCGGCGCGTAGGTGCGCCACCAGGTGTCGGGCCAGGCGAACATCGTGTCGCCGCCGCGCGCGACCCGCACGTGCGTGCGGACCTCGTCGAGCCGCAGGCCGTGGGCGGCGAACAGCGCCGGCAGTCGCCCGGCGACGTCGGGGTCGCCGCCGTGCGCGCGCCACGAACGCACCGTCGCCGCGACTGCGCGGTCGTGGCTGTCGCGCTTCGGCGCCATCGTCATCGACGCGTAGTTGAAGTAGTCGTGCACGACCAACCGGCCGCCCGGCCGCAGCGCCGCGGCGATGCCGCGCACGACCGACTCCGGATCGGGCACGAAGCACAGCACCCAGCGCGCGTAGGCGAGGTCGAACGGCGCCTCGGCGGCGAGGGCGCCGTGCGCGAACATCTCGGCCAGCCCCTGCACGTCGCCGCCGAGCGCGGTCAGCCACGGCAGGCCGCGGCGCTCGGCCATCGCGTTGGCGTGGGCGACGAAGCCGGCGGACTCGTCGATCCCGATCACCCGGCCGTTGCCCATGACCAGCTGCGCCAGGTCACAGGCCGCGTGGCCCGGGCCGCAGCCGACGTCGAGCACCCGGTCGCCGGCCCGCAGCCCCGCCCGCCGCCACGCGGCGACCGCGGCGTCGGACCACAGCCGGTTCTGCAGGGCGAGGCGCTGCAGCTCGTCGTCGCCCGTCCCCAGCACGTATTCGGCGTCGTCGCTCATGTGCTGCGGATCTTGGCGCCGACCGCGTCGGCTGACCAGTCGCCGCCCGCTGCCAGCCGTGTGCCTGTTGCTACGCCGCGCGTCGGCCCTACCATCCCCAACTCCTCGCTCCCGCTGGCGCCGCCATCCCGGCCCAGTAGACCTCGCTCGCCGTATGAACCCGACCGTGACCCCTTCCAATGACGAGATCGAGGCGTTCGCGCGGCTGCAGGCCAAGCTGCCGGGCATCTGGAAGGAGGTGCACGAGCAGCCGCGCCAGCCGCACTCGTGCCTGATCGTGCCGTCGCTGAGCTTCGATCAGGAGGAGCTGCAGAAGGTCAAGGGCGTGCCGTTCTACGAGGAGCGGCTGATGTTCCTGCTGATGCGCCTGCGTCGACCCGGCGTGCGCATCATGTACGTGACCAGCCAGCCGGTCGAAGAGGACATCGTCGACTACTACCTGCAGCTGCTGGTCGGCATCCCGCCGATGCACGCCAAGCGTCGCCTGACGATGCTATGCGTGCAGGACGCCAGCCCGCGCGCGCTGACCGAGAAGATCCTCGAGCGGCCGCGCGTCGTCGAACGCATCCGGCAGTGGATCGGCGATCGCGACCGCGCCTACATGACGTGCTTCACCACGTCGCCGCTCGAGCGCACGCTCGCGGTGCAGCTCGGCATCCCGCTCAACGGTGCCGACCCGGCGCTGCTGCACCTCGGCAGCAAGTCTGGCTCGCGGGAGACCTTCCGCGAGGCCGGCATCGAGCTGCCCGACGGCTACGAGAACCTGCCCGACGAGAACGCGGCGGTGGCTGCGCTCGACCGCCTGAAGCAGGCCCACCCGCAGCTGCGCCGCGCGGTCGTCAAGCTCAACGACGGTTTCTCCGGCGAGGGCAACGCCCTGTTCACCTACCCAGCGCCGATGCCTGCCGAAGGCCCGGCGCGCGCGGCGGCGATCCGCGCGGCGCTCGACACGATGAAGTTCTCGGCGCCGGACCACTCGCGCACGGAGTTCTTCGCCAAGTACGCGCAGATGGGCGGCATCGTCGAGGAGTTCCTCGACGCCGACGAGGTGCACTCGCCGAGCGTGCAGCTGCGCATCACGCCGACCGGTCAGCTGCAGATCATCTCGACGCACGACCAGGCGCTCGGCGGTGACTCCGGGCAGGTCTACCTCGGCTGTCGCTTCCCGGCCACGGCGGAGTACCGCGCGCTGATCACCGAGCGCGCGCACTACGTCGGCGAGGTGCTGAAGGAGCGCGGCGTGCTCGGCCGCTTCGCGATCGACTTCCTCGTCTACCGCAAGAACGGCGGCGACTGGCGCTGCGCGGCGATCGAGATCAACCTGCGCATGGGCGGCACGACGTTCCCGTTCTCGGCGCTGGACTTCCTGACCGGCGGCGCGCTCAGCGGCAACGGCGACTACCGCTCGCGGTCCGGCGTGCAGAAGTACTACTTCGCCACCGACGCGCTGGTGTCACCGTCGTATCGGGGGCTGCTGCCGCAGGACTTCCTCGAGATCGTCATCGGCCACGGCCTGCACTGGAGTCCGCAGTCCGAGACCGGCGTGCTGTTCCACATGATCGGCGCGCTGTCGCAGTTCGGGAAGCTCGGCGTGATCTGCATCGCCGACAGCGCCCAGGCCGCCTTGGACCTCTATCAGCGCACCCGCGACGTGCTCGACATGGAGACCCACGCGGACCGCGCGGAGCGCGGTGAGCTGCACTCGATGTTCGACGACTTCCCGCACCTGATGGATTGACGGGCCCGGTCCCCGGCGGCCACTTGCCGCCAACGTTGCCCCGGGGCCGGCCGTAGCATGCTGCCGATGAAGACGCCCCCGTCGCAGCCGACCCGCCGCTCGTTCCTGACCTCGTCGCTCGCCGCCGGCGCGGCGCTGCCGCTCGTCTCGCGGCTGCCGGCCGCGGCGAGCCACCGGCCCTCGCCGAAGAAGATCCTGGTGCTCGGCGGCACCGGGTTCCTCGGCCCGCACTTCGTCCGTGCGGCGCTGGCCAACGGGCACACGGTGACGCTGTTCAACCGCGGCAAGACCAACACCGAGCTGTTCCCCGAGCTCGAGAAGCTGCGCGGTGACCGTGAGCAGGGTGACCTCGAAGCGCTGAAGGGGCGCGAGTTCGACGCGGTGATCGACACCTCCGGCTACGTGCCGGCGCACGTCGAGGCGACCGCGACGCTGCTGCGCGACCACGTCGCGCACTATCAGTTCATCAGCACGATCTCGGTCTACGGCGCCTTCGGCACGCGACCCGACACGGTCGACGAGACGACCGCCGTCGCCACCGTCGAGGACGACAAGGTCGCCGAGGTCAGCACGATCCGGCAGTCGATGCCGTTCTACGGCGCGCTCAAGGCGCGCTGTGAGGCGGCGGCCGAGGCGGCGATGCCGGGCAAGGTCGCCAACATCCGGCCGGGCTTGATCGTCGGCCCCGGCGACAACAGCGACCGCTTCACGTGGTGGCCGGTGCGCATCGACAAGGGCGGCGAAGTGCTGTGCCCCGGCGACGAGGACGGACAAGTGCAGTTCGTCGACGTGCGCGACCTCGCCGAGTGGATGCTGGTGTGCGCCGAGCAGCGCGTCGCGGGCGTGTTCAACTGCACGGGCTTCCAGGGCCGCGTCGGCATGCGCGACGTGCTCTCGGCCTGCAAGTGTGCGACCAGCGTTCCGGTGACGCTGACGTTCGTCAGCGAGGAGTTCCTGCGCGAGAACGAGGTCGGCGCGTGGATGCAGATGCCGCTGTGGATCCCGCGCGAGGGGCGCACGATCGTCGCCAACCAGCGCGCGATCGACAAGGGTCTGCGTTTCCGGCCGATCGCCGACACGGTTCGCGACACCCTGCACTGGGCCAAGACCGAGCGCGGCGACAAGCCGTTCGCGCGCACCGGCATCGAGGCCGAGCGCGAACAGCAGTTGTTGGCGAAGTGGCACGAACGCGACGTGCAGGGTGGTGGCAAGTGAGCGGAGGTGCCAATTTGGTCCGCGCCATGCGAAGCCCCGGTCTCGGTCTGTTGCTGTCGCTCGTCTCGTTCGCTGCCCCGGCGCTCGCCCAGGACGAGCTGGGCCTCGGCAAGATGTGGACGTTCGAGCGGCCGCCGCTCGCCTACCTCGAGCGCGAGTACGGGTTCAAGGCCGACGAGCGCTGGTGGAACACGCTGCGCCTCGCCTCGCTGCGCTTCGGCCGCGGCTGCTCGGCGTCGTTCGTGTCGCCGCAGGGGCTGATCCTGACCAATCACCACTGCGCGCGCGGCGCGGTCGCCGAGGTGCAGGGGGACAACGACTGGGTTCGGGACGGCTTCGTCGCCGACGAGCTCGACGACGAGGTCCGGCTGCCGGGTCTGACGGTGCAGCAGCTGGTCGACATGCAGGACGTGACGGCCGAGGTCGAGCGCGACGTCGACGACGCGATGTCGGCCGACGACGCCGAGGCGCGCCGCGAACAGAACCGCGAGCGCATCCTCGCCCAGGCGCGGGCGCGCAACCCGGAACGCACGCCGCAGCTGGTCAAGCTGTTCCAGGGCGCCGTCTGGCAGCTCTACGAGTACCGCGTGTTCGACGACATCCGGCTGGTGATGGCGCCGCACCTGCAGGCGGCGCACTTCGGCGGCGATCCGGACAACTTCGTCTATCCGCGCTACGCGGTCGACTTCTCGTTCTGTCGCGCCTACGTCGACGGCAAGCCCGCCGATACCTCGGCCAACTTCTTCCGGTGGGGCGACGGCCCGGAGGTCGGCGAGCTGGTGCTGTTGACCGGCAACCCGGGCGGCACCTCGCGGCTGTTGACCAAGGCTCAGCTCGAGTACCAACGCGACGCGCGCTATCCGCGCGTTCGCGAGCTGATCGACAACCGTCTCGCCGTGCTGCGCGAGTTCAGCGAGCGCGACCCTGAGATGGAGAAGCGCCTGCGCACGGTGATCCTCAACCTCGAGAACGGGCAGAAGCTCTACCGCGGCGAGCACGGCGCGTTGCGCGACCCCAACTTCATGGCGCGCAAGGAGCGGGCCGAAGAGGCCTTCCAGCAGCGTGCGCGGGACAGCGGTCGCGGGGAGGCGCTGGCGATCTGGCGCGAGCTCGAGAAGCTGATGCGCGACAAGGTCGCGCTCGACGCGCCGCTCAACTTCCAGTCGACCGGCGGCCTGCCGTTGCTGCTGCGCGCCGAGGCGGTGCTGCAGTTCGGGGAGACCGGCGACGAGGCGGCGGCGCAGAAGGCGCGCGACGTCGTATGTCGGCGTGACGCGGTGCAGGAGGCGCTGTTCGTCGATCACCTCGAGCGGGCGCGCAAGTGGCTGCCTGCCGGCGATCCGTACCTGACGGCGATACTCGGCGACCGCGAGCCGGCCGCGGCGGTGGCGGCGCTGCTCGAGAAGAGCCGCCTCGCGGAACCCGATCGGCTCGAAGAGTTGCTTCGCGGCGGTCGGCCGGCGATCGACGAATGCGAAGATCCGGCGATCGCGGCGATGCGCGCGGTGCGGCCGTTGGCGCAGCGCAACGCCGCGCGCGAGCGCAGCATCGCCGCCGCGGAGGCGCAGCTCGGCGCGCGCATCGCGCGGCTGCTGTTCGCGGTCTACGGCAACGACGTCTCCCCGGACGCGACGTTCACGCTGCGCTTCAGCGACGGGCGCGTGGCCGGCTACCCGTACAACGGCTCGCTGGCGCCGTGGCGAACGGTGTTCCACGGCATGTTCGCGCGCAACGTCGAGTTCGACGGCGTGCACCCGTTCGACCTGCCGGAGCCGTGGCTCCTGGCGCGCGATCGCATCGACATGCAGGCGCCCGTCGACTTCGTCTGCACCGTCGACTCGACCGGCGGCAACTCCGGCAGCCCGGTCGTCAACAGCAAGCTCGAGCTGGTCGGGCTGCTGTTCGACGGCAACATCGAGTCGATGGCCAACGAGTTCCTGTATGGCGAGCGCGTCGAGCGCAGCGTCTGCGTGCATCCGCAAGGCATCGTCGAGGCGTTGCGCAAGGTCTACGAGGCGAAGCGGCTGCTGCGGGAGATCGGGCGGTAGTCGGGGCGGGAGCGGGGTCGTGGCCTTGGGCGATGGTCGGGGCGCGGCTGCTCGCAGTGGATGGGGATGGGGGAGTGTTCGCGGGAGTGGAGTACTAGGCTGACCGGCCGAACAACGGTGGCGCAGTAGGAGGAGCGGGGTGCAGGGGTTGTGGAGATGCGTGAGGCGGATAGGCTGCAGCGGCGGGCGACGGGAATAGGCCGGTCGTCCGCATTGAAGTTGGGCAGACAACGATGGCCGATTCTGAGTTGTGCAAGATCGTCTTGGTGACGGGTCAGGGCGACAACGTGATCGTTGAAACGCCTTGGGCTGAGCATGTTGAGGGTGACCAGTTTCGCTTGCGCAACATCCCCTTCTACGCCTACGGGGTCTCGCTTGACGACGTGATCGAGGCCACACCCGAGCCCGATGACTCGCGACCACACTTCCGTCGTGTCGTGGTCAAATCCGGCAATCGGACTCTGCGGGTCGCTGCAGCCAAGGACCAGGACCGCGTCTCCCAGGATCTTCTTGATGAGCTGGCTGCGCTGGGGTGCGACTACTGCCGTGCCACCCCTCGCTACGTCTGTATCACCATCGCTCCCGCAGTTCCCCTGGACGCCGTCGTTGCCGTGCTTGAGAGGTCGGAGTTCGACTGGGAGCAGGCCGATCCAAGCGACGAGGAGCTGAGTCCCGAGTGACACCGTCGCATGCTGCCCAACTCCACGCAGGAGCTGACGGCCCTTCGGGCCGCAGCTCAGCGTGACAGACGTTGAACGAAACCGCTCCGCGGTAGCCCGCTCCCGGCACCTTGCGTCGGTTGAGCCATCAGCGGCCTGATTCCTCCGCCCGATCGTCGTCGCCGGCAAGATCGTGTGCGTGGCGGCAGGGAGGAGTCCCTGACGACGAGGAAGTCGATGGCGTTGCTACGCGATCGGATGGCAGAGGATCTGCGCATCCGCAACTACTCCCCGCGGACGATCGAGACCTACGTGTCGATGATGCAGCGGTTCGCGCATCAGTTCGACAAGCCGCCGAGCCAGCTCGGGCTGGCGGAGATCCGCGCGTTCCAGGTGCGGCTGATCGAGCAGAAGGTCTCGTGGTCGTTGTTCAACCAGGCCGTGTGCGCGCTGCGGTTCTTCTTCCGCGTGACGCTGCCGCGCGACTTCGCGGTGGAGCACATCCCGTTCGCGAAGCGCAAGCGGCCGTTGCCGACCGTGCTGAGCGTCGAGGAGGTGCGCCGTCTCCTCGCGGCGCCGTCGAACACCAAGCACCGCACGATCCTGAGCCTGATCTACGCGACGGGCCTGCGGTTGACTGAGGCAACGCATCTTCGAGTGAGCGACATCGATGGCGAGCGGATGACGGTGCACGTTCGGCGCGGCAAGGGTGGCAAGCCGCGCATGGTACCGATGTCGGCGGCGTTGCGTGCACAGCTGCGCGCATACTGGCTCTTGGATCGTCCTCGCGACTACCTGTTTCCAGGCAAGCGACCTGACCGTCCGCTGCACGAGACCAGCGTTCAGCATGCGATTGCCAAGGCACGGCTGGAGGCACGCATCGAGAAGCCTGCCAGCGTGCACACGTTGCGACACAGCTACGCAACCCACCTGCTCGAGATGGGCGTCGACCTACGCACGATCCAGCAGTTGCTCGGCCACGGGAGTCTGTCGACGACCTCGATCTACGTGCACGTGACGGGGCGGCTGCTCGACTCGGCGAACAAGGCCATCGACCTGCTGGCGATCCCGACCTGACGCCGACATGGCCCGGGCCACGTTCGAGGTGGCAGACGTGATAGATCGCTTCAGCGAGCAGTTGCTCGCCGAGGCGCCGGTCTCGCTTGACCAGAAGCGCGTCATGCACGCGCTGACCGCCTGCCGTACTGCGCAGCTCGGCGGTCACGTCGAAGCATGCGATCACTGCGATTATCGCCGCATCGCCTACAACAGCTGCCGCAACCGGCATTGCCCAAAGTGCCAAGGCACACGTCAGGCGAAGTGGCTCGACGACCGGGCGAAGGACCTGCTACCGGTCGAGTACTTCCACGTCGTGTTCACGGTACCCGAGGAGATCGCCGCGATCGTGCTGCAGAACAAGCGGGTGCTCTACGGCATCCTGTTTCGTGCGTCGTCGGAGACGCTGCAGACAATCGCGGCGGACGAGCGGCATCTCGGTGCGGAGATCGGCTTCGTCTCCGTGCTGCACACGTGGAGTCAGGACTTGCGGCACCATCCGCACGTGCACTGTGTCGTGCCGGGCGGTGGGCTGTCCGCAGACGGATCGTGGGTCGCGTGTCGTCCGGGCTTCTTCCTACCCGTGCGGGTGCTGTCGAAGATGTACCGCGGGCGCTTCGTCGCGCTGTTGCGAGCGGCGTTCGAGTGCGGCGAACTGGGCTTCCATGGCAAGTTGGCGGCGCTACGTGACCCCGATTGCTTCGCGCAGTGCCTCGATCGTGCGATGGCCACGCCCTGGGTCGTCTACAGCAAGGCGCCCTTCGGCGGACCCGAGCAGGTGCTCAAGTACTTGGCGCGCTACACGCACCGAGTTGCCATCGGCAACAGCCGCATCCTCGGCATCGATGACGCCAGCGTGACATTTCGTGTGCGTGATCGTGCGCAAGACGGCCGCCATCGCACCATGACCTTGCCAGGGGTCGAGTTCTTGCGCAGGTTCTTGCTGCATGTCTTGCCGAAGGGGCTGCAGCGCATTCGGCACTACGGATTGCTCGCCAACCGTCGCCGTGCCATCAACCTCGCGCTCGCGCGGCTGCAGGTCGGTGCCGCGATGCCCATCTCTGCGGTTGTCGGCGTCACTCCCTTCGAGCCGTTCGACGTGAGCTGCCCGGCTTGCGGCAAGGGGCAGCTGCATCGCGGGCCGTTCACCGACGTGACCATGACTCTGCTCCTCGACTCTTCATGAGCCCACGGACGACGATCTCTGCCTTGAACATGGTGACCGTTGGGGCCGCCTCAGAGAGGGTCCGTATGGCCTCGACGGACGGCAACGCGTTGGGCCCCACTCCCTTGTCGGCCGCGCCGAATGGAAGCGCAGCAAGCAGCTCCAGGGGATGTGCCAAGTCGGCCAGAGTGTCCGGCAGGAGCTCCCGGGCCGCCGCGGGGATGCCGTCGGCGATTCGAAGCCCATAGGGCGTTGCACCGCGGCTTCGTTCAACTGATTCTATCCGGAAGAAGTCGCGGTCAGGATGTTGGCCAACGTCGGAGCATCTGCGCGACTTCCTCCGGATAGAATCCTCTTCGTTTTCGTTGGCCAGACATGTGCCTTCACCTGCATCGCATAGAGCCTGATGAAGCCTCGTGAGCACGGCACTGTCAATCTGAGCTTCCCCCTCGATGTGCAGGATGGGTGGCCGCCGGTTGCCGTCGAGTGCTTGCCGTTCAAGACAGAGGACGCTGGGGTTCGTTTGCTCGTCGCTCCGCTGTTCGTCCGCGGCCTATCGGTCGGCGATGTGCTTGAGTGCACTATCGAGAGTGACACTGAGCACGTGACGGCGTGGCGCCATGTGACCAAGTCGGATCACTCGACTTTCTGGCTGCTTCGCGCTGGAGATGAGCGAGTCTTGCTCGATGGCCTTGAGCGCCTTCGGTCCATCGGGTGCTCGACCGTAGGTGTCGCGCAGCTGGGGGTATTTGCGGTCGATGTCCCCGGTGAGGTGTCGATGGACACGGTTGACTCGATCCTCGATAGCCTCGTTGAGCGAGGGTTTCCGGTCGCCTGCCCGTCGAGCCGACATCCAGAGTAGCCCTGGCCAGATCCTCAATTGGGTGTAGCGGTTCGCGCAGACGCGACGCACCAAAGCCGGAGCGGCGTGCCCTACGCCGAGACCTCGCGTAGGATGCTGGCCAACACGCCGCAGGAGCCGGCGAGCGCCGCAGCGGCGCTCGTGGCTCAGCGGCAAAGACGTTGGGTGGACGAATGACTCACGAAGAGGAGCCAGTCTGGGACGACACCGACTCGAAGTTCGGCGACACCTTGCGTACGCTCGTCCGGCAGGAGAATGATCTCACCAACCATCGGACGACATGGCTCTTGGTCACGCAGGGAATCTTGGCGGCAGCCGCGTCGTCCCTCCTGCGTGAACGTCCGTGGTACGCCGTTGGCCTTGGCGTGGCGGCGGTCTTGTTGACCTTGTCGATTGGCCACGCGCTCAAGAGCAGCTACGAGTCCCGTCGGTACTTCAAGAGCCTCTGGCGGAAGCGTGTCGATGACAAGAACGCCAAGATGGACGTTGTGCTGCCGATCGACGGCGGCTTCCCGGACAACGGTGCGATCGCATGGCTGCTGCCGTGGAGTAACCGTCGCGTGAAGGACAGGTCGCCGGCATAGCTCGGGCAGCCGACCGTTGCTGCCCGCGGTTGCTACTGCGCCTTGGCGAAGTGGTCGCGCAGCCGACAGAGGATGTCCTCGTGGTGGTCGGCGACGTCCTGCGCGAAGTGCTGCTTCCAACCGTGCGGCGTCAGCTTGGCGACATCGGACTCGCTGCCGATGCGCAGGAGCACGTCGCGGAAGTAGTCCTGCGGGTTGATCCCGATCGCACGCGCGGTCTGTAGCAGGCTGGCGAGGATCGCGGCGGTCTTGCCGCCGCCCTCGGTCTGGAAGAACAGCCAGTTCTTCCTGCCGACGGCGAACGGTCGTAGCGATCGCTCGGCGAGGTTGTTGTCGATGTGCAGTTCGCCGTCATCGACGAACACCGTCAGCGCCTGCCATTGGTTGAGCGCGTAGCGGATCGCCTCGGCGACCGGACTCTTGGGCAGCACCTGCGTCTCCGCCCACTCCAGCCAGGCGCGGATGGCCTCGAGTTGGGGCTTGCTGTGCTGCTGTCGCGCAGCGAGGAACTCCTCCGGCGTGGGCTCGCGCTTCTCGGCCGCGGCAGCGTCCTTGACCGCTCGCTCCACGGCGTAGAGCGCACCGATGCGATCGAGCGCCTGCGCGACGAGCTTCGGATCCTTGGACTCAGCGTCGACGAACTTGCGCCGCGCGTGCGCCCAGCACGCGACCTCGGTTGCTCCCTCGGGAACGAAGAACTGGTCGTAGCCCTTGTAGGCGTCCGCCTGAAGGAAGCCCTTGAAGCTGCCGAGCACTCGCTCGGGTCCGTCTTGGCGGCGGCTGGACGTGAAGTCGTACCAGATGCGGTGATCGTGATCGGCGTAGACCCAGACGCGGCCCTTGGCCGGTCGCCCCTTCTCGTCGCACGCGATCGTCACCGGCGTGTCGTCGGTGTGGATGACGCGCTGGGCGAGGATCTCGCGGTTGAGCTGGTTGTAGATCGGCTCGAGCAGCTCCGCGCACTTGGCCGTCGAACGCTGCAGCACGCTGCGCGACAGGTCCAAGCCCTCGCCGGCGTACTTCTGCTCCATGCGGTGGTAGGGCATGTGCATGCCGAACCGCTCGCTGATGACGTGGGCGAGGAAGCTCGGGCTCAGCAGCCCCTTCTCGATCACACGGTCCGGACCGGGTGCGGTGCGTGCGGCGCCGCCGCACTTCTTGCAGCCGTACTTCTTCCGGGCGATCTCGTGCACCAGCGTCAGCTCGATCCGGATCAGCTCGCTGCTGATGTCCTCGCTGATCTCCTCCATCTGGCAGCCGCACTCGCAGGCGAGGCGGTCGGCCGGCAGCTCGTAGGTCGTGCGCACCCTGGGCAGGTGCGACGGCAACTTCTGGCGGCGCTTGCTGGGCGTGCGCCCTGGATTCGGAGGAGTAACCGTGATCGAGCCGTGGGTGCCTGTCTTCTCGGCGGTGCGCTCCGCCTCCGCGACGAGATCGACGAGCCACAGGTGCAGTTGCTTGGTCGGGACTTCGCCGTCGGGCAGCTTGCGATTGCCGCGCTTCTCCGAGCCGCCGCCGAACGCGATGCGTCGAAACACCTCGACGTTGTGCTCGAGCTTGCGGATCAGCTCGTCACGAGCAGCCAGTTGCTGCTGCAGCGCGGCGACCTGGCCGCGAAGGACTTCGAGCTCGCTCGGATCCACATCCTCAGTTGCCACGTCCGTCACGATCGCCACGACGCGCAGGCAACGACAGAGGCTGGCGGATCTTTCGCTTCTGTAGATCGATTCCCTCGATCAGCATCGACAGCTGCGCGCGACTGATCTCGCAACGCGATTCGTCGGTCTTGACGTCGAGCTTGAACGTGCCCTGCTCGAGCCGCTTGTAGTGCAGCCAGAAGCCGTCGCGATCCCACTGCAGCAGCTTCACCCGGTCGCGACCGCGATTGAGGAACACGAACAGGCTGCCGTCGAACGGGTCGTCGCCGAACGCGTCGCGGATCACGGCGAGTAGACCGTCGTGCGCCTTGCGGAAGTCGACTGCGTCGCGAGCAACGAAAATGCGAATGCTCGACGGCAGGCTCAGCATGGCCGCAGCGCGTTGATCAGATCGCGGAGCCAGTCGATGTCCGCCCCGGCAGGAGCCGCGATCTCGATGTCGGCAACACGCACGACGACTTCACCGCGGACCGCTGGCGGCAATTCCACCTCGACGAACGCATCTGCAGGTTGCCGACCAGCAGAATCCTGCCGCAGGCGCCAGCACCACCAGGACAGCGTGCCGAACGGGATCCCGGTCTCTTCGGACAACTCGCGCAGGCTCAGGCCCTCGCGCTCACGCCGCGCCAGCAGCGCGGTCATCTCCTTGCGTCGTTGCATGCCGGCACGATGCCGAGCGCGGCTGCCGCGACCAGATGTGCTTCACGCGACGGTTACGCCGTGGACGTTCGTTCCCAAGGTGATCATCGCTGCGTGGCTGCTATTCATCATCAGCGTCGTCTGTCAGCAGGTGCGATAACGCCCCAACTTCACTCGCAGGGACAGGTTGCGCGGTCAAGCAGGCGCATCAAGGGCTGACCAACACAGGAGCACATCAATGGGACTACTCGACTGGTTCAAGAAGCCAACCGCCCCGCAGACGCGTCAGTTCTTCCTTGGCAACGAGAGCGGCGACGTAGTCGCCAACATTGAGATGCGTTGCCACAGTCAAGGCGTCGCTGCGACGATCAGCACTGCCCGCGGACAGTCGACCGAGTTTCCTTCTGTTGGCATTGCGGCCGATGCCATTCTGGAGTTGGCGGGGCAACTTATCCTCGACAAGTTCCCGAAGGTAGGCGACACGCTGTTCTTCCTCGAGGTTGACGGGCGGAGCAATCGCGCGCGGCTACTGGCGCGGGTCGCTCTGCAAGGCAACAACATGATTGAGTGCCACGAGGTTGACTTCAACGACTTGACGGATAGTAGCGTGCTGCACGCCACGTCTTGGCCGATCCACGCAGATGCGATGGAGAAGACTCACGCTCGGTTAGCGCTTGCTGAGGTCAAGGGGCTCGGCTTGGATCTGACCCTGCTTCAGTCGCATCGCGGGCGGCGAACCTTACCTGGGGCGCGCGCGTCTTGGGCGACGATCTACGTCTCCCGCGACAAAAAGCAGACTCTTGGCCCTGTGCTTGACGTAGTCCCTGCTGCTCATCGCCTTGACGTTCGAGTTGTGCACAGCGATGGGGCTACGAAGAGTCTCATATCAGCGCAAGGCAAGACGTTTGCGGACGAGATCCAGGCGTGGATGCAGATCGGCTTCGAACACGGGGTCATCTTGAAGCTGGCGCAGGAAACAGGAATGCCGAACCCGGCTTTCATCGCCGTGGCTGCTCTGGAGCAGCAGGGATTCCGGCCACTATCCGCCACATACATCATGGACAAGTACATCTGCGAGGAGGCGTTCTCCGCCTACCGCCGCCACCCTCTTGAAGCACAGTGGCTCGTTCCGTGGTTGTAGCCCTTGTTCAACCGTCCCAGGATCGCCGCCACCCAAGACGCAGGAGCCGACGAGCGCCCAGAGGCGCTCGCGGCTCAGCGTCAGAGACGTTGGGCGGGCCGAGTCGGCCCGTTCCTTGGTCGCGGCCTCCGCCAGTTGTAGGTTCGCGGCGTGAAGCTGCCGGACGCAGAACGAGCAGTCGTGGACGATGCCAAAGTGCGCGACTATCTGCTGTCGCCGTCACATCCAGTCGGTCGGTTCAAGGCGCAATTCTTCGCTCGTCTCGGCTACTCGCAGGACGAGTGGGAGTCGCTGGCGACGGATCTGAAGCGCCACGCCTTCGACGGAGAGTCGAAGGAGCTTGACCCGTCCCCCTACGGACGCAAGTTCGAGACCCGTGGTAGACTCGCGGGGCCCACCGGACGCGCGGCGGACCTGATCTGCATCTGGATCATCCTCGTCGGCACGGATGCTCCGAAGTTCGTCACCGCTTTTCCTGGCTAGACATGCGATTCAAGCTACTCGACACCGTGGTGCTCGACAGAGACCTCCCCAACCATGGCCTTCGCCGTGGTGACTTGGGTGCGGTTGTCGAGGTCTACGAACCGGACGGCTTGGACGTGGAGTTCGTCACGGCATCCGGCAAGACCGAGGCGCTCGTCACGCTCAAGGCTGCAGACGTTCGCGCAGTTGAGGATGGCGACATCATTACCGTCCGGCCATTCGACCGGTCAGCGTAGTGACATGGCCGTCCAACGCCGCAGCAGGCGGCGAGCCGCGCGATCACGCAACCGCCAGATCAGCCCCTCCCACGCGGCTTGCTGCTCGGCGTGGCAGACGATGACACGGAGCCGATTCACGCCACCGCCGCACTGGTGACCCGCCCATCCGCGCGTAGGCTTCCCGGATGACGACTCGACGGTCCCCGTTCCTGCTGATCGCGGCGCTGTGCGTCGCCGTCACGACCGCCGCGCAGGACCTTCCCCACGCCTTCGTCGGCGCCCGCATCGAGCCCTGCGACGGCGCGGTGATCGAGCGCGGCACGCTGCTGGTGCAGAACGGTCGCATTGTCGCCGTCGGCCCGGTCGAGGACGTGCGCGTGCCCGAGAACGCCGTCGCCACGGACGCCGCCGGTCGCACGATCATCCCCGGCCTCGTCTGCAGCCACTCGCACATCGGCGCGGTCGCCGGCGCCGACGGCAGCGGCCCGATCCAGCCCGAGGTGCGCGCGCTCGACTCGATCAACGCGCGCGATCCCGGCATCCAGAAGGCGCAGGCCGGCGGCATCACCACCGTCAACGTGATGCCGGGCTCCGGTCACCTGCTGTCGGGCCAGACCATCTACATGAAGCTGCGCGACGCCGGCAGCGTCGAGGAGCTGGCGATCAAGAACCCCGACGGCTCGATCGCCGGCGGCATCAAGATGGCCAACGGCACCAACCCGCAGAAGGCGGCGCCGTTCCCCGGCACGCGCGGCAAGGCGGCGGCGTTGATCCGCGCCCAGCTGCACCGCGCGCTCGACTACCAGAAGAAGGTCGAGGCCGCCGCGGGTGACCCCGAGAAGATGCCCG
Source organism: Planctomycetota bacterium (assembly GCA_020638735.1). Lineage (GTDB taxonomy): Bacteria > Planctomycetota > UBA1135 > UBA1135 > UBA2386. The sequence continues at coordinate 252,595 of JACKHZ010000012.1, forward strand.
AGCGCAGCCTCGGCCTCGAAGCGCTCGTCGAGTTGCTGCAGAAGAAGCGCGTCGTGCACCACCACACGCACCGCCAGGACGACATCCTCACCGTGCTGCGGCTGCAGCGGGAGTTCGGCTTCCGCGTCGTGCTGCACCACGTCAGCGAGGGCTGGATGGTCGCCGACGAGATCGCCGCGGCTGGCGTGCCGTGCTCGGTGATCGTCATCGACTCGCCCGGCGGCAAGCTCGAGGCCGCGCACCTGTCGCTCGAGACCGGCGCGATCCTCGACAAGGCCGGCGTGCTGGTCGGCTTCCACACCGACGACGGCATCACCGACAGCCGGCTGTTCCTGCGCAGCGGCGCGCTCGCGGTGCGCGCCGGCATGGACCGCGACAAGGCGCTGCAGGCGCTGACCATCGCCAACGCCCGCATGCTCGACCTCGACCAGCGCGTCGGCACGCTGACCGTCGGCAAGGACGCCGACTTCGTCGTGCTGTCGGGCGACCCGTTCTCGGTCTACACGCGGGTGCTGGAGACGTGGGTCGAAGGCGCCAAGGTGTTCGACCTGTCGGAGCCGGCGGATCGCCTGCTCGCCGACGGCGGCTACGGCGCCAGCGACGACCAGGCGCACTCGCTGTGCTGCTTCGGCCTGCAGGGCGCCGGCGTGACGGGAGGTGGCCAGTGATCGCTCCTGCGCTGCTGTTCGCGGTCGCTGCCTTCACTCCGCAGGACCCGCTCGTCGTGCGCGGCGCGACCGTCTACACGATGGCCGGTGCGCCGATCGAGAACGGCGTCGTCGTCGTCGCCGACGGCAAGGTCGCCGCGATCGGCGCCGCCGCCGATGTCGCGGTGCCGGACGGCGCGCGCGTAATCGAGGCCGCGGTCGTCACCCCGGGCCTGATCGACGCCCACGCGACGGTCGGCCTTACCGGCCTGCTCAACGTGCCGCACGACCAGGACCAGCTGGAGAAGTCGGCGCCGGTGCAGCCGGAGCTGCGCGCGATCGACGCGTTCCACGCCCGCGACGAGCTGGTCGCGTGGTTGCGCGGCTTCGGCATCACGACGGTGCACACCGGTCACGGTCCGGGGGCCCTGGTCAGCGGCCAGACGATGGTCGTCAAGACGCACGGTCGCAGCGCCGACCAGGACGTCGTGCGGCCGCTGTGCATGGTCGCGGTGACGCTCGGTGACGAGGGCCGCGGCGCCGATGGCAAGTCGCCGGGCACCCGCGCCAAGTCGATCGCGATGCTGCGCGAGGAGCTGCAGAAGGCGCGCGAGTACGCGGCGAAGCGGCAGCGCGACGCCGAGGCGCCGGTCGACCTCGGACTCGAGACGATGGCCAGGGTGCTGGCCGATGAGGTGCCGCTGCTGATCACCGCGCATCGGCAGAACGACCTCGCCTCGGCGCTGCGCGTCGCCGACGAGTTCTCGATCCGCGTCGTGCTCGACGGCGCCGCCGAGGCCTACCTGATGCTGCCGCAGCTCGCGGCGGCCAAGGTCTGGGTCGTGCCGCATCCGGCGATGGCGCGCACCCGCGGCGACCTCAAGAACGGCACGATGGAGCTGCCCAGGCTGCTGCTCGACGCCGGCGTGCCGTTCGCGCTGCAGAGCGGCTTCGAGGCCTACGTGCCGAAGGTGCGCGTGGCGCTGTGGGAGGCCGGCATCTCGGTGCAACACGGCCTGCCGGCCGAGGCGGCGCTGCGCGCGCTGACGATCGACGCCGCGAAGCTGTGCGGCGTCGACGCCCGCGTCGGCTCGCTCGAGATCGGCAAGGACGCCGACCTGGCGATGTTCGACGGCGATCCGTTCGAGTTCACCAGCCACTGCCTCGGCGCGGTGATCGACGGCGAGGTCTACGTCGGCGCGCCGCGCTGAGGCGGGGCGGTTCAGCCGGGGAAGAGCTTCGCGCCCGCGGCGCTGGTGGTGGTCGGCAGTCTCACCGGCGGTGCTCGTCACGCAGGTCGGTCACGGTGACATCAGGACGGAGCTGCGATCGTCGTCGCAGCTCGCGGAGTCGAGCCACAGCGTCGCGGGCCTTCTCTCGATCCAGCCGCTGTTCTTGGCTGTCGGGCAGCGTGGGCGCTTTTCGCGGTTCGCCGCTACAGGCTGCGTGCCAACGCAGCGCCTCGCGCACGACTTCACTGGCGTTCGCGTACAGTCCGCTCGACACCCGTTCACGGACGAACTCGGCCAGGTTGGAGGAGAGCGAGATGTTGAGCGTGCCGCCAGCCATGCGGTCATTGTCGGCGAGGTCCTGGCGCGCCCGCAACCTGCTGGAAGCAGGAGAGAAGGCGTGATCGGGCAGTGCAGCCGGTTCGTTGGCGACCACCGAGGCGGTAGCGTGCCCATGTGACCGACCCCGCCGCTGCAGACCGCTGGCTCGTACGCACGATCGTGCTCGCGCAGTTCGGGCCGGCGTTCATGTTCAGCGGCGTCGCCGTGGCGCTGCCGGCGATGGGGCACGAGCTGCAGCTGTCGGCGACCACGCTCGGGCTGGTCGAGACGACGTTCCTCGCCACCAGCGCGGGCTGTCTGCTGATCGCGGGCCGGCTCGCCGACATGTTCAGCCGCGCGGCGCTGTTCCGTTGGTCGCTGTTCGCGTTCGGCGTGTTGTCGCTGGCGCTCGGCTTCGTCTCGTCCGCCTGGACCGTGCTGACGCTGCGCGTGCTGCAGGGAATGTCGACCGCGGTGGCCGGCGCGTCCGGTCCGGCGCTGCTGATGGAGCTGGTGCCACCCGAACGGCGGGGGCGTGTGTTCGGCGCCATGATGGGCGCGGCGTACGCCGGCCTCGCGCTCGGACCGATCGCCGCCGGTCTCGTCGTCGACGCGCTCGGTTGGCGCGAGGTCTTCTGGTGCGGCGGCGCGCAGATCCTGATCGGCGCGCTGCCGGCGTTCCTGCAGACCAGCGCGCGGGCGAAGCCGTCGCCGGCGCGGCCGCGCTCGACGCTGCACGTGCCGAGCTCGGCGCTGCTGCTGGTGGCGATGGCGGCGGTGGTCGTCGCCGTGTCGCTCGGCGAGCACGGCGGCGCCGTCGGCGGCTGGATCGCGGCGGCGGTGGTGTCGTTCGGCGCGTTCCTGTGGTGGCAGCCGCGGCTCGCGGCGCCGCTGCTCGACCTCGGCGAACTGCGCCGCAACGGCCGCCTCGCCGCCGCTCTTTGCGTGCAGCTGCTGCTCTACCTCAACGCCTACAACTCGATCTTCATGCTCAGCCTGTTCCTGCAGGTGGTGAAGGGCCTCGACCCGCACCACGCCGGGCTGTGGCTGATGGCGGGTTCGGTGGTGATGGCGGGCATCGCGCCGTCGGCCGGGCGCCTCGCCGACCGCGTGCGGCCCGAGCTGGTCGCCGGCATCGGCACCGCCTGCGTCGTCGCTTCGTCGGCGCTCGGCTACACGCTCGACGCCGACAGCGCGCCGTGGCTGGTCGGAGCCGTGCTCGCGATGCAGGGCTGCGGCTTCGGCCTGTTCTCGTCGCCCAACCTGTCGCTGATCCTCGGCGCCTTGCCGCGCGAACGCAGCGGCTTCGCCTCGGCGGTCGCCGCGTGGTCCCGCAGCCTCGGCATGTTCTCCGGCATGGCGGTGACGTCGGCGCTGATCGCGGTGCACTTCGGCGAACGCGCGGTGCGCGAAGATCCGCCGGGCGTCGCCTCCACCGTGCACTCCGCCTACCTGGTGCTGATCGTCACGTCGTCGCTGGCGCTGGTGATCGCGTTCGCGCGGCGGCGGCCGGTTGCGCACGGTGCCTGACCGAATCGCGATCCACCGGCGCGCTACACTGCGGGCATGATGAGAGTCGTCGCCGAGGCATGGATCGCGATCTCGCTGGCGTCGGCGCTGCTCGCGCAGGAGTCCCCAGCGCCGAACGGCCGCATCGAAGGCGTCGTGCGGGACACCCTGATGGCGCCGGTGCCGCTGGCCGACGTCGAGCTGCTGCGTGACGACGCGGTCGTCGCGCGCACCAAGGCCGACGGCGAAGGGCACTTCGTGTTCGGTCGGCTCGAGCAGAAGACCTACCAGATCGTGGCCCGCGCGCCGGGCCGCGTGCCGGCCATGATGTGGTCCGGGGCCGGTCCGGCCGACGAGCCGCGGCACGCGGCGCTGCGGCTGTTCGACGCGGTGGCGGTGCACGGCGTGGTGCGCGACGCCGACGGGGAGCCGGTGGTTGGCGCACGTCTGGTGGCCTCGCAGATGGGCTCCGGTGAGCTGGCGTGGATGGTGCCCGCCGAGGGTGTCAGCGACGCCGAGGGGCGCTATCGCCTGACCGGGGTGTCGATCGGCGCGACGCGGTTCGCCGTCGCGGCGGAGGGCTTCGAGCTGCTGGAGGCGACGCACGAGCTGGCCGACGACCGCGAACTCGACCTGCAGCTGGTGAGCGGCGAGACGACGACGCTGCGCTTCCGCATCGAAGGTGCCACGGCCGAACAGCTGCGTGCGGCGCGGTGCGACTACCACGCGTTCCGCGGTCGCGATCGGCAGCCGATCCTGCTGCCGCCGGCGCTGCAGCACGGAGCGCCCGACGCCGACGGCGCATGGCAGGCGACGGGGCTGCCGCGTGACATGAAGGCCTCGTTCGCGCGCGTGACGATCGCCGGCGCGGTGGTGTCGCCGCAGTATCACAGCGTCACCGAGCCCGGGCCCCTGCACGAGCTGGTGTTCCAGGTCACCGGTCCGGCGGCGGCAGCGCCGCAGGTCCTGCCGCGCCTGCGCGGGCGCTTGCACGACCAGGGCGGCGCCGCGCTGGCCGGGCAGCGATTGCAGGTGGGAGCCATCGCCGGCGGCCCCACCGCCGAGGTGACGACCGACGACCAAGGGGCGTTCGCGGTCGACAGTCCGGCGGCCCCTGGTGCATGGCTGTGCATTCGTCCGGCCGACGACGAGCTGGTCGTGCTGCAGCAGGGGCGCGATGAGCGCATGCGCGGCTACTACGGCAGCGACCACGTCATCCGCTGCCCGGGGGTCGCCGACGCCGACACCGAACTCGACGTCGTCGTCGTGCCGGCGGCGAGCGTGCGCGGGCGCCTGTTGGGTGCTTCAGGTCGCCCCGTGTCGGGCGCGCGCGTAGGGTTGTCCAAGGCGATGGGCGAGCAGCTGCCGTCGCACAGTCGCTTCGAGTCGGTCGTCACCGATCGCGAAGGTCGCTTCGAGATCCGGCGGCTCAACGGTCACCGCGGCGACAAGATGCGCCTCGACGTCAGCAACGGCGCGGCGCACGCGGTCGACCTGGAGTTGCTGCGCGAGGGCGCGCTCGACCTCGGCGACCTCACGCTCCCGCCGCCCGGCGAACTGCACGGCATCGTCACCGACGCCGACGGCAAGCCGCGACCCGGCGTGCAGCTGGTGCTGGCGGAGATGCAGCACGCCGGCCGCATGCACGACTACGTGCTGGTGCGCTGGACGATGAGCGATCGTCAGGGCCGCTACCGCTTCGTCGAGCTCCAGCCCGGCCGCTACCGCGTCGCCGAGGCCGATGCGAACATGGGCGCAACCGACGCCGCCGTCGAATGCGCGCTCGAGGTCGGCGCCAGCGAGGACCTGCCGCTGCGGGTGCCGCGCAAGCAATGAGGGGCGCTCAGACGCCCGCGCCGATCTCTTCGTAGACCGTCGACCGCTGCACCGGCTCGTACCCCGCCTCGCGGATCAGATGCCCGATCTGGTCGACGGTCAGCACCTCCGGCTCGGTGGTGCCGGCGTCGTGCGTGATCTTCTCCTCGGTCACGGTGCCGTCGATGTCGTTGGCGCCGAAGCTGAGCGCGGTCTGCGCCGACTCGCGCGTCAGCATGATCCAGTAGGCCTTGATGTGCGGGAAGTTGTCCAGCATCAGGCGGCCGACGGCGATCGAGCGCTGGTCGAGGAAGCCCGTGGTCACGTGGCCGTAGTTGGCGAGGTCGGTGTGGTAGGGCCAGAACGCGAGCGGGATGTAGGCCATGAAGCCGCCGCACTCGTCCTGCAGCTCGCGCAGCTTGACGAGGTGCGTGACGCGTTCCTCGGTGCGCTCGATGTGGCCGTAGAGCATCGTCGCGTTCATCTTGAAGCCGGCCTTCTGCACCTTGCGCGCGGTGTCGAGCCAGCCCTGCGGGCCCTGCTTCTCGCGGAACACGGCCTTGTGCACACGATCGACGAGCACCTCGGCGCCGCCGCCGGGGCAGCTGCCGAGGCCGGCTTCGCGCAGGTCGGCGAACACCTCGTCCTCGCTCTTGCCCGAGATCTTCAGCATGTGGTCGATCTCGACCATCGTGAACGCCTTGACGTGGATGTCGGGGCGCGCGCGCTTGGCGGCGCGCACGACGTCGAGGTAGTACTCGTACGGCATCGTCGGATGGATACCGGCGACCATGTGCACCTCGGTGACGGGGCGGTGCAGCTGCTCCCTGACCTTCTGCTCGACGATCTCGGGCGTCATCAGGTAGCCGCGCTCTTCACCCTCCTTGGCGGCGAACGCGCAGAACTTGCACGAGTAGACGCAGATGTTGGTGTAGTTGACGTGCTGGTTGATGTTGAAGTACGTCTTCTTGCCGTGCTTCGCGGTGCGCACGCGGTGCGCCATCAGGCCGACCGCCGCCAAGTTGGGCGTCTGGTAGAGCGCGACGCCGTCGTCGAACGACAGCCGTTCGCCGGCGCGCACCTTGCGGTCGATCTCGCCGAGGCCGGCGCGGTCGATCAGCTTCTGGGCCAGGGACTCGTCGAGGTGGGTGTAGTCGAAGGTCTGCATCGCGGGCGGACAGGGTACGCCCGGGCGCCGGGCGGGTGAAGCGCAACGGCGCGCATGGGCGGCGAATTGCCGCCGGCGCCGGGCGATCCGGGGGCGATGCGGTCCAGCGGGCCGGGTCTTCTAGGCTTGCAGGGCCGGCTCGCGCCGCTCGAACGCCCCGACCATCGGGTCGTAGCCGGCGATCCAGTCGTCGGCAGCGGCGCCGGTCGGCGCCAGGCGAACCGGGAGGCCCAGCACGTGGGCGATGCGGGCCATCAGCGCTTCGACGGCGCGGTAGCCGGCTTCGTCGTAGTAGAGCGGGCGCGCAGGCAGCGTCAGCACGACCTCGTCACCGCGTGGCGGCCCGATCGCGACCGTCGCCGTGCCGACCATGAAGTGCGGCGCGTTCTCGTCCGGGTCGGGCGGCGCGATGTGGTGCCCCCAGGTCGGCAGCACCGCGAGCAGTCGTTCGCGTTCGGCGCGTGCCGCGTGCGCGACGACGATCTCGAGATCGGCGGCGTCGGCGACGAACCAATGGCGGAAGGTGTCCCAGTTCACGCGGTTGCTTGCGATGGCAGGTGGCGTGCGCGGGCTATCGGCCGCGGCCGGACCGGATCAGTAGTCCGATCTCCGCTGGGGCCTCAGGCGCTGCCCTGCTGGTCGGCGGCGGCGCCTGCGTCGGTAGGCTTCGGCGGCGTCGTCCTCGCGGCTGCATCCGCCGCCTTCTCGCGCTGTCGCGCGAACCACATGCGCCGTGAGATCGCGTAGTGCGCGGTGCCGGACTCGCCGTCCGGCGTGATCTCCATCAGCTCCATACCGAGCCGCTGCAGCAGCTTCGCCGACGCCTTGTTGGGCAGGTCGGTGACCGCGGTGATCTCGCCGAGGCCGAGGTCTTCGAAGGCGTGTTGGCAGGCGCGCGACGTGACCTCGAGCGCGTAGCCCTTGCCCTGGTGCTGCGGCAGGAAGCCGTAGAGGAGCTGCAGCTCCGGCGGGTGGGTGAACTCGCGGAAGGCGACGAAGCCGATGATCTCACCGTCGCCCTCGTCGCCGCGCAACCGCACCGACCACGCGCCGGCGCCGTGATGGTGGAAGCGCCGTTCGGCGTCGTCGATCTCCTGCTGCATCCACGCCGGCGGCACCACGCGGTCGTCGAGCAGGTAGCGGCGCACGTCCGGGTCGCGGAACAGGTGCAGCAGCTCGGTCCCGTCCTCGTCGCAGTACGGGTGCAGCACGGTGCGTTCGGTGGTCAGCAGCATCGGCGGGCGCATCCTACCGCGCGCCGCGCGCGGCGGCACGGCATCGCGCGACCGCCTTGCCACCGGCCCGTCGCGGTCTCTGACGCCGATGCGCGCGGCGACGCCGTTGCTCAGCGGCCAGTTGCCGCCGGAGCTGCTGAACTGCGCGGCCTGGCAGTCGTGTGAGTGAGATCGGGCGGTCGCGGTCAGCGGTTCGCAGCGGAGCCCGCTACTTGTCGTCGCCCGCATCGACCTTGCTCGGTGCAGGTCGCAGGTCCACCGGCGCCGACAGCTCGTGCCTGCCCCAGCGGATCGTCAGCTCGCCGTGGGACGTGCTCTTCGGATCGGCGGTGATCGCGATCTCTAGCTCGGGCGCGGCGGCCTGCAGCGCGTCCTTGCCGAGCGTCATCGGCACCCGCAGGTCGGCCTTGGCCTCGCCGCGGTAGAGCGCGGTCGTCCACGGCAACAACCCGGCCTTCATCGCCTTGTCGCTGGCGAACAGCAGCAGGTGGAACGAGCCGTCGTCGTCGACGGCGATGCCGAGGTAGTAGCTGCCTGCTTCGACCCGCACGCCGCCGATCTCGAGCGCCGTGACGGTGTCGAACGTCGTCCACCAGTTCTTGCCGAGGCGCGCGTACTTGCAGCGCAGCGTGGTGAGCATGCCTTCGTACTCCGCGCGCCACTTCGCCTGGCTGTAGCCGATCGCGATGCCCGTCGAGATCGTGCCGTCGTCGGCGAAGACGAACAGCGTCGAGCCGCGCCGGTCCGGGTCAGGGCCGCCACCGACTTGTTGGGCGGGCAGGACGGAGAGCAGCAGGGTTGCTGCGGCGAGCATCGCCGCGACGAGGTGGTTGCGCATGGTCATCGAACGGGATCGCTGAGGGGCCGAGGCTAGCGGTCCCGGCGCGGCGTCGCGTCAGCATTGCGTAAGCGGTCGCGGGTTGCTGTCGGCTGACGCGGCCTCGCCTCATGGCAGCAAGTGTCGCCAATCGTCCGACTCGGCGAGCGCCTTGATGCCGTGCATGCGCCGTTCGAGGAAGCGCCGCAGGTGCCGTGTCACGACCAGCACGTCGGCGACGCGGCCGAGCAAGCCGCATGGGCTGGTGAAGTCGAACACGTCGCGCACGGTCGTCGTCGCGCCGTCGCTGGAGAATTCGTGGTCGTGGTCGAAGCGCACGAACACGCCGCGCACCTGCGCGTCGCGGAAGCGGCGCGGGCGATCGCAGGTGGTGATGCGGCTGGTCAGCTGCCAGCGGCGGCCGAGGTGGCGCGCCGACCACGTCACTTCGTCGCCGAGCTGCATCAGCCCGGACGTGACGCCGGCGACCGGGCGTTCGTCGGTGCCGACCGCGGTGGCCACGTGCGCGTCGACGCTGCGGCACAGGTCGAAGACGCGTTCGATCGGCGCGCGGATGGTCGTCTGCAGCGTGATGGTCGGCATGTCAGCGCGAGAACTCGTGCACGAAGCGCTCGACGAAGCACAGTCGGTCGACGTCGACTGCGCCGATGCGCAGCGCGATGCGGCCGAGCGACGGCTCGCCTTCGTCGTCGCTCCACACCGGGTAGACGTCGGCGTGCTCGCCGGGCTGTAGCGCGTCGTGCAGCGCCGCGCAGAGGGCGCCGACGCAGCGCGAGGCACGCGCCCGGTCCTCCTCGTCGCGTTCGGCGAACAGCTCGTCCGTGTATTCGATCGGTCGGTCCGCGGCGACGCTCGGGAAGGCGCAGCAGCAGCGCCCGTCGACGAAGACTTCGATGCCGTGGCGCCCGGCCAGCAGCGGCGCGAGCCGGTCCCGCGAGTGCGCATCGATCGCGCCGAACGTCAGCTCGTCGCGCGCGGTTGGCGCGAGCGGCCGGTCCGTGACGACGTAGATCATCAGGCACATCGTGATCGTCGGTCGGGGTTGGCGGCGGTCCACGCGGCGCGCAGGCGCTCGAACGCGGCCTCGTCGGGCCTGCCGTCGTGCTGCCGTTGCGCCGTGACCGCGGGTCGTCGACCGCGTCCCGGGAAGGTGACCGACAGCAGGTTGGTCGAGAACGCGATCGTCATGCGCCGCCCGATGCTACGCGTCGAGCTCGCGCGGCGGCAGGCCGGCGTGGCGCCTGCTGCTGACGGCGCAGTGCAGTCCACGCGCGCGGGTGGTGACTGGCCAGCGGGCGAGACCGCTTCGCGGGCCGGCCTACCGGCCGCCGGAATGGCCGGGCGACTCGCCCCGCTGCGCGAGCGTCGCCTCCAGTTCGCGGAGCTTCTGTCGGAACGCGGATCGCGTCGGCTCCTGCGCGGCTTCCACGCCGCGGCGGAGCGCCTCGATGGCCGCGGGTAGCTGGTCGGCGGCCAGCAGGGTGCGCGTCAGGGTCTGGGAGGTCACCGCGACGTGCTGCGGTGCGTGTTCTTCGGCGCAAGCGACCGCCTGGCGCGCCAGGCGGATGGCCGTGTCCAGGTGGGCTTCGCGATCGTCGAAGCGCAGGATCAGCAGCGCGAGGTCGTTGGGGGCGGCCGGGTTCGCGGTAGGGTGCTCGGCGAGAGCGACCAGGTCACGCAGCAGGTCCGGCGCGATGGGCTCTGCGTCGCCGGCTTCGAACATGCGGTTGCAGAGCCGGACCAGGTTGCCGAACGCGTTCTGGGTGAACGCATGCTCGAACCCGGCGACGCGCAGCAACCCGCGGAACGCTTCGGTGAGCAGGGTCCGCGCCTGCTCCAACTCGCCGCAGGCATGGCGGCTCATGCCGAGGTTGTTGATCGCGCCCAGGGTCGTCACGTGGTCGCGGCCGTGGAGCTGCTCGTAGATCTCGACCGCCTCCCTCTGGAACGGCTCGGCCTCTGCCGGGCGCCCCATCTGCACGAGGTTGTCGCCGATGCGGGCCACGGCGTCGGCGATGTCGGCGTGCACCGGCGGCAGGTTGGGGCGAAGGGTCGAGAGCCACTTCTGCCGGCAGGTGAGCGCGTCTGCCGGTCGCTCCTTCAACTCGTAGAGCATCGCCAGGTTGTGCTGGGTGCTCGCCGCGATGCGCGAACGGTCGCCGATCGCCTCCAGCTGGGCTGCCACGCGCTCCATCAGCTCCAGGGCGGCGTCGATCTCGCCGGTCCGCATCAGCAGATCCGCGAGTTCGCCGCGCCGGCCGATGGTGTTCACGTTCATCGGCCCCAGCACCCGCTCGGAACGCGCGATCAGGTCCTCGAGGCCGATGCGCGCCGCCTCGTGCCGGCCGTCGGCCTTGAGCGCTGCGACCTCGAGGTGCCGGATCTGCAGCGCGAAGGGATGGTCCCGGGTGGCGAACTGGTCCACCTCCGCGAGCAGTTGCCGCGCGTTGTCGATCGCGGCCTGGTAGCGGTCCGCGTCCACCTGCATGAGCAGGAGGTTCATGGCTGCGACCTTCGTGGGGCCGTGGTCGAGGCCGAAGTTGCGCCGCCCGATGTTCACCGCGCGCTGCAGGCTGGCCTCGGCGCGTTCGGTGTTCCCGGTCGAGCGCAGCGTGACGCCCAGGTGGGTCAGGATGATCACGGTGTCCGACGCCTCCTCGCCGAAGACCCGCTCGTACCGCGGCACGAGCTCCTCGCAAATGGCGAGCGCCTCGGCGTAGCGACCCACCTGGTGCAGCAGCCGGGCGTGCTCGGCGCGGGCGTAGAGCCGCCGCGGATCCAGCTCCGCGTACATGCGCTCGAACACGGGCGAGGCGGCGTGGATGTGCGCGAGGCCCTGGGTCGGCAGGTCGAGGCTCGCGTACACCTGCGCCAGCAGGAAGTGCATGTCGGCGGCGACCGACTCGTCGGTGATGTGCTTCACCTGCTCGGCGGCGCGTTCGAGCACCGCGACCATCAGGGTGCGGTCGTGCCCGCCGGCGCGCTCCGGCGTCACGCTCATCAGCATTTCGGTGACGAACTCGCGCAGTTCGGTGGCGCGTCGGAGCTCTCGCCGGGCCTCCTGTCCGTTGCGCTCGGCGCGCTGCCAGAGGGCGACGGAGCCGCCGAGGCCGGCCAGGATCGCCACCAGCAGGATGGCGCCAAGGGTCAACGTGCGCTTGAGGGCGCGCGCCTTGACCCGCGCCTCGGCGGCTTCGACCTCGGCAGTCTGCGCGCGTTCCTCCCTGGTGGCGAGGTGGGCGCGGATGCGCTCCGCGACCTCACTGGCGCTGCGGGGGCGCGCCGCCGGCGCGGGCAAGAGGCACTGGTAGGTGAGGTCCAGCAGGTCTTCGTCGGCGCCGCACGCGGCGAGCCGTTGCCGGGCCCCGTCGAGGCGCGCCATGGCGGCCTGCGCCAGCAGTTCGTCGGGGGCGCCGACATACGGCGGCTGCCCGGTGAGGATCTCGCACAGGATCGCGCCGAGGGCGAACACATCGCTGCGTTCGTCCATCGCCTCGACATCACCGTGCGCCTGCTCGGGCGGCATGTAGGCCGGGGTGCCCATGACCGAGCCGACGATCGACTGGCTGCCGTGCCCCTTGCTGCGCACGGTCTCGATGACCGACAGCGCCGAATGCGCCCGCGCCGCGCGCTCCTCGTCGGCGACGCCACCGTGCCGCAGCACCTTGCCCATGCCCCAATCGACGACCTGCACTTCGCCGAACGAGCCGATCATCACGTTGGCCGGCTTGAGATCGCGATGCACGACCCCGCGGGCGTGGGCATAGGCGACGGTCTGGCAGACGTCCTCGAAGATGCGCAGCAGGTCGCTGCGGTTCTCCCGCGGGTCGCGTCGGGCGCCGAGCCGGCGGGCGAGGGTCTCGCCCTTGATGAGCTTCATCGCGAAGAACGGCTGCTCGGCGCCGTCCTTCCCCCTGCGCATGCCGATGTCGTAGACCGGCACGATCCCCGGGTGCTGCAACTGGCCGCCGATCTGCGCCTCCTCGACGAAGCGGTGCAGCAGGGCCGGCTCCTTCTGGTAGCGCTCGTGCAAGAACTTGATCGCGACGTCGCGGCCCAGGTCCTGGTCGTGGCCGCGGAACACTGCGCCGACGCCGCCGCGGCCGAGCTCGCCGTGGATCAGGTACTTGCCGGCGGCGCGGTTGTCGCTCCCGACGAGCGGACGCAGCACCGGGGTGGCGCCCGCGACCTCGGCGTCCGGCAGGGACACCCGTGGGCAGGCGCCGCTGATCGCCTGCACCCGCTGCAGCACGCTCGGCATGTCGGAGGGCTCACGCGCGCCGAAGGCGGCGTCGAGGCCCGGGCCGAGGGTGCTGTCCGGGTCCAGGTCGCGGGCGGCGTCGGGCGGGCGATCGCAATCGGGGTCTCGAGGCTCGGTCATGGCGTTTCCCCGGGTTCCGGCCAGCGAACGGTTTCGGGCATGCCGATGTCGGAATCTCGGTGGCGACCTCGGTCGCGCTGCCGCCGGCCTCCCCGTGCCGCGCGCCCGGTTTCAACCCTGCAGCATCGCCAGTACCCGACGGCACTCGTCGTCCAGCGTCGCCGGAGAAGCCCCGGTGCGGGTGGCGACGACGTCCCGCAGGGAGGCGCGGAAGTCCCGGCGGGCCCGGCGGTAGGCGTTGTGCACCCGGTCCACGTCGGCGATGCCCAGCCGCTCGGCGATCGCGCGGATCGGCAGACCTTCCTGGTGGCGCAGCGCGAGGATGCGGAAGCGGGTCCGGAAGCCCTCGTCACCATCGGCTGCCGCGCGCTCGTGCCGCTCGGCCGCCTCCCGCAGGATCGCGCGGGCCCAGCCCCGGTCGAAGGCGCGTGACTGGGCCTCGGCCGCCGCGGGCAGACCATCGAGTTGGACGCTGTGGTCGACGGTGCGCCTGGCCGCCAGCGCGGCGCGCTCTTCGACGCGGCGCGCCACGTTCCGGACGACCCCGAACAGCAGCGCGCGGAAGTCGCCCTGCGCCTGCTGCGCCCGGTGCAGCACGCCGCCGGGCTTCAAGCACTCGACGAACACCTCCTGCTGGGCGTCGTCGATGTCGTCGCGTCGCGGTGTCCCGCCCCAACGGTGCTGCAGGTAGGCCCGGATCGGTGCCGCGTAGTGCCGGGCGAACTGGCCGCGGGCTGCCGCATCGCCCGCCGCCGCGGTGCGCACCAGCGTCCAGCACGTCGCGTGTTCGGGAGTGCTGGGCGGAGGCTCGGTCATGGGTGGGGCGCGGGTGACGGGCAAGCTACCACACGGGTTCCGACCGGTCGCCCCCGCTGCGCATCGACCGCTCCGATGCAGCGACAGGTGATGGGGCAGCAAGAGGAGGCCTCCCGCGTCCAGGCGGCGCTCGACGAGCGCTTCTGGCGCCGCCGATCCCGCTCTCGCACGACGTCCGTTCTCGCTGCTGGTGGCGCTGGTCCCGAGCCGGTCGGAAGGCCAGGGAATCGGCCCCCCGGGGCGCCAGTCTGCCGCCTACGCTGTGGCGATGATGGTCCGCCTCGAGGTGTGCTTCGTCGTCGCCCTGGTCGTCGCCGCCGCGTGCAGCGTCGGCCCGCACGTCGCGCCGGCGGTCGAGATCGGCACCTTCAACATCCGCTACGACAACCCGGGCGACGGCGACAACGCCTGGCCGCGTCGCCGGGCGATGGTCGCCGACGTGCTGCGCGAAGGTGACCTCTGGGGGCTGCAGGAGGTGCTGCCACAGCAGGTCGCGGCGCTGCGCGAGGACCTGCCGGAGTTCGGCATGGTGGTGCGTTCGCGCGACCGCGACCCGCACAAGGGTGAGGCGTGCCCGATCCTGTTCCGCACGGCGCGCTGGTCGCTCGACGAACTGGACCACGGCACCTTCTGGCTGGCGGAGACGCCGGACACGGCGGGCTCGCAGTCGTGGGACGCCGCGCTGCCGCGCATCGCGACCTACGCGCGGCTGATCGACGCGTCGAACGGTCGCGGGCTCTACGTGTTCAACGTGCACCTCGACCATCGCGGTCCGCGCGCGCGCCTCGAGTCGTGCAAGCTGCTCGCCCGGCGCATCGCCGCGCGGCAGCAGCCCGATCCGGTGGTGGTGCTCGGCGACTTCAACGCCGGCCCGACCAGCCCGCCGCTGCGCGCGCTGCTCGCCGACGCGACGATCGGCGTCGTCGACGCCTGGCGCAGCGCGCACCCGCACGCCGAGGAACGCGGCACCTTCAGCGGCTGGGGGGAGTCGCTCGGCGAACGGCGCATCGACCACGTGCTGCCCGGGCCCGGGTTGGTCGTGGCGGCGTGCGAGATCGACGAGCGCCGGCCGAACGGTCGTTGGCCGAGCGACCATGCGCCGGTGCGGGCGATGCTGCGGTTCGGAGAATGAGGCCTGTGGTGGCCGCGTCCTGGGCGTGCTGACTATCGGAAGCAATTCGTAGTCAATACCTTACGTCTAGACTGGAAATATCGGACTAAGGCTCCGATATTTCAATGTATGTCTCAGGAGTTGCCACGCCCCCGAGCTGCAACGGCGGTCGCTTATGCGTTGCGTCGCGCCCCCATCGTCGCGCTGCTCGGCGCCCGTCAGTCGGGCAAGACGACGCTTGCGAGGTCGATGGGGCCGCAGGCCTTCTATGACCTCGAGAGCACGATCGACCGCGGCGCGTTGGCGGCTGCCGAGACCACGCTCGGCGAGCAACGTGGCCTGGTAGTGCTGGACGAGATCCAGACGATGCCCGAATTGCTGCCGATCCTGCGGGTGCTGGCCGACCGCAGCGAGACGCCGGCGCGCTTCCTCGTGCTCGGCAGCGCGTCGCCCGATCTGATGCGCGGTGCCGCCGAGTCGTTGGCTGGGCGGGTCGCCTTCGTGCACCTGGGCGGCTTCGGGGTCGACGTGGTCGGCGCCGCTTCGTGCACGCAGCTCTGGCACCGCGGGGGGTTGCCGCGTTCGTTCTTGGCGGCGGACGACTCGACCAGCTACGCGTGGCGGCAGGACTTCATCGAGACGTTCCTCAGTCGCGACGCGGCGCGCTTCGGCATCGGTCTATCGCCAGAGCTGCTGCGCCGCTTCTGGACCATGCTGGCGCACCGGCATGGCGCCACGCTCAACGCGGCGGAGCTCGCCCGTGGCGTCGGCGTCGACCAGAAGACCGCCGCGAGGTATGTCGACGTGCTGGTCGGCACCTACCTCGTCCGGCGGTTGCCGCCGTGGTTCGTCAACACCGAGAAGCGTCTGGTCAAGGCGCCCAAGGTCTACTTGCGCGACAGCGGCGTGCTGCACGCGCTGCTCGGGTTGCGCAACGGCAGCGAGGTGATGTCTCACCCGAGGTTCGGCACGTCCTGGGAAGGGCTGGCGATCGAGCAGGTGATCGCGGCGTTGGGCGCGGAGCGCGACGCGGCGTTCTGGGCGACGCATGCGGGCGCCGAGATCGATCTCGTCGTGCCGCGCGGCGGGCGCCTCTATGGCTTCGAGTGCAAGTTCTCCGACGCGCCGGACGTGACGCGCTCGATGCGCATCGCCAAGGAAGAACTCGGGCTCGAGCGGATCTTCGTGATCTACCCCGGATCGCGCGAGTACGAGCTCGGGCCCGGGATCCGCGTGCTGCCGTTGGCGCAGGTGTTCGAACGGCTCACGGGCCTCTGAACGGGTTCGCCGCCGCGTGTGTGACGTGCGGTCCGGGCGCGGGCGTCTGCCCTACTGCCCGCTCGGAACCCCGCCGCCGAGCGCCTTGTAGAGCGCGATCAGGTTGGTCGCGACCGCCGCGTCGCTGCTGGCGAGGTCGTCGTCGATGGTCGCGGCGATGCGCTCCGAGTCGAGCACCGCCTGGAAGTCGCTGAGTCCTTCGCGGTACTGCGTCTGCGCCAGGTCGACCGCGCGGCGCGCTTCGGACGCGGCGCGCACCAGCGCCTCGCGGCGGGTGCGCTCGCGGCCGAAGCGCGTGATCGCGTTCTCGGTCTCCTCGATCGCCAGCAGCACCGTCTGCTCGTAGGCGACCTGCGCCGCCTCGGCGTTGGCCTCGAGCGCCTCGATGCGGTGCTTGAGGCGGCCGCCGTCGAACAGGTTCCAGCGCAGCGACGGGCCGAAGTTCAGCAGGTCGCTGTCGCGGTCGAACAGCTTGTTGGCGCCGTTCGACGAGATGCCGATCTGGCCCGACAGGCGGAAGCTCGGGTAGCGGTCCGCCGACGCGACGCCGATGCGCGCGACCTCGGCGGCGAACTGCCGTTCGGCGCGCTGCACGTCGGGGCGGCGGCGCAGCAGATCGGCTGGCCCGCCGATCGCGACGCGTTCCGGCAGCTGCGGCAGCTGCATCGGCTCGCGCAGCGTCGCCGGGAGCTGGTCCGGCGTGCCGCCGAGCAGCACCGCGAGGCGGTTCCACGCCGTCACCGCCGCGGCCTCGAGCTGCGGCAGGCGCGAACGCGTGGTCTCGACGTTGGTCGCCGCCTGCGCGACGTCGCGTTCGACGACGAGGCCGGCCGTGAGCCGCGCCTTGACCAGGTCCAGCGTCTGCAGCTGCAGCGCCAGGTTCTCGTTGGCGATCGACAGACGACGCTGCGCGGCGCGCAGGTCGACGTAGGTGCGCGCGACCTCGGCGGCGACGCTCAGCGCGGCGGCGTGCAGGTCGTAGCCGCTGGCCATCAGGTCCGCGTCGGCGGCCTCGACCGAGCGGCGCACGCGGCCCCACAGGTCGAGTTCCCACGCCGCGTCGAAGCTGATGGTGTGGATGTCGGTGCGCGGGATGAACGCGCCGAACGGGGTGTTGCGGCTCGCCTTGCTGTTGGCGTAGTTGGCGTTGCCGTCGAGCGTCGGCAGGTAGCCTGCGTCGGCGACGCCGCTCTGTGCGCGCGCCCCGGCGAGGCGCGCGAGGCTCTGCCGGAGGTCGAGGTTCTGCTGCAGCGCGCGCTCGACCAGCTCGTCGAGCAGCGGATCGCCGAACTGCTGCCACCACGCGGCGTCGGCCGCGGTGCCGGCGAGCTCACCGTCGATCAGGCCTTCGCCGCGCTCGGCCGACCAGCTGGTCGGCAGCTCGAGCTGCGGCTGTTCGTAGTCGGGGCCGACGGTGCAGCTGGCGACGAACGCCAGCAGCAGCGCGGAGCGGGAGAACGTCCGGCGCGGGGCCGGGAGTAGCGAGGGGGCGGACATCAGGCGAACTCCGGGGTGGCTGCGTCGTCGTTGCCCGCGTGCGCCGGCAGCTCCTCGGCGGCGTGCGACTTCGAGTGGTCGCGGGCGATCAGCAGGTAGAAGACCGGCACCACGATCAGCGTGAACACCGTGCCGAGGCCCATGCCGGCGACCAGCACCTTGCCGATGCTGTTGCGCGCTTCGGCGCCCGGACCGGTGACGAACACCAGCGGCAGGTGGCCGAAGATCGTCGCCGCCGTCGTCATCAGCACCGGCCGCAGGCGCGTCGCCGAGGCTTCGCGCAGCGCGTCGAACTTGGCCAGGCCGCGCTCCTGCAGCGTGTTGGCGAACTCGACGATCAGGATGCCGTTCTTGGCGATCAGCCCGACCAGCGTGATCAGGCCGACCTGCGAGTAGACGTTGATCGTCGTCCAGTCGACGTAGGTGAAGATCAGCGCACCGCTGATCGCCAGCGGCACCGAACCGAGCAGCACGATCAACGGATCGCGGAAGCTGCGGAACTGCGCGGCCAGCACCAGATAGACGAGCAGGATCGCGAAGCCGAGCGTCGTCACCAGCGACGAGCCCTCGTGGCGGATCTGCCGCGACTCGCCGGCATAGTCGATCGACACGTCCGGTCCGGCGACCGCGCGCGCCGCGTCCTCGAGCACGCGCAACCCTTCTTCCTTGGTCACACCAGGTGCGACGCCGCCGTAGATCTTGACGGCGTTGCGCTGCTGGAAGCGATTGAGCGTGCGCGGCGCGGCGAACGCCTCGATGGTCGTGAACGCCGAGACCGGGACCAGGTCGCCGCTCGGCGTCTTGATCTTGAGGTCGAGCAGCGGGCCGACCGTCGCGCGCTCGGCCTGGCCGATCTGCGGGATGACCTTGTAGCTGCGGTCGAAGTAGTTGAAGCGGTTGACGTAGCCGCCGCCGAGCAGCGCGCCGAGCTCGCGGCCGACGCTCTGCAGGTCCATGCCGAGGTCGGCGACGCGTTCGCGGTCGATCTGCACCCGCGCTTCGGGGCGGTCGATCTTGAGGTTGGTGTCGACGAACTGGAACTTGCCGCTCTGGAAGCCCATGCCGACCACGGCCATCGTCGTCTGCAGCAGGTCCTCGACCGGCTGCGAGCTCTGCAGCACCAGCTCGACGTCGAACTGGCCCGACGTCGGCAGCGGCGGGTCGAGGCGCGGATACGCCGTGACGCCCGGCACCTGCGAGACCATGCCGAACAGCTGGCCGTAGAGCTCCTTGGTCGAGCGCTCCCGCTCCTTCCAGTTCTTGGCGACCATGCCGCCGAAGCCGCCCCAGTTGGCGACCAGCGACCACATGAACTTCGCCTCGGGGATCTGCGTCACCTGTTCGACGGCCTGCTTGGAGGCCTCGTTGACCGCCTCGATGGTCGCGTCCGGCGCGACCTCGAAGAACATGCTGATGTGGCTCATGTCCTCGGTCGGCGCCAGCTCGCGGCGCGACTCCGAGTAGAGCGGCCACGCGGCGACTGCGACCAGCAGCGCCACCGCGGCGATCAGCCAGCGGATCTCGAGCGCCACGTCGAGCGAGCGCTCGTAGAGCTTGCGCACGGTCGAGAACGCCGAGTCCACGATCCTGGTCAGCGCCGGCTGCTTGCCGTGCGGGCTGACCATCCACGCGCTCATGATCGGCGACAGCGTGATCGCGACGACGCCGGACACCAGCACCGCGGCGGCGAGCGTGATCGCGAACTCGAGGAACAGCGCGCCGGTCAGGCCGCCCTGGAAGCCGATCGGCGCGTAGACCGCCGCCAACGTGATGGTCATCGCGATGATCGGGCCGACCAGCTCGCGCGCCGCCTCGGCGGCCGCCTGCAGCCGCGTCTTGCCCATGCGCACGTGCCGTTCGACGTTCTCGACGACGACGATCGCGTCGTCGACGACCAGCCCGACCGACAGCACGATGGCGAGGATCGTCAGCAGGTTGAGCGAGAAGCCGCACGCGGCCATCACCACCACGGCGCCGATCAGCGACACCGGCATCGCCACCAGCGGCACCAGCGCGGTGCGCAGCGAGCCGAGGAACAGGAAGACGATCAGGCCGACGATGGCGATCGTCTCGATCAACGTCTTGGAGATCTCCTTCAACGCGTCGCGCATGAAGACCGTGCCGTCGTAGGCCAGCTCCATGTCGAGGTCCTTCGGCAGCGTCGCCTTGACGGCCTCCATCTCGGCGACGAGCGCGGACTGCACGTCGATCTCGTTGGCGCCGACGAGCGGCCAGACGCCGAGGTAGACCGCCGGGTGCACGTTGTACTTCGCCATCAGGTCGGCCTCTTCGGCGCCGAGCTCGACCTTGGCGACGTCGCTCATGCGCACGATCGCGCCGCCGCGGTCGGCGACGATCAGCTGTTCGAACTCCTCGACCGAGCGCAGGTCGGTGTCGGCGAGCAGGTTGACCTGCACCAGGTTGCCCTTGGTCTGGCCGACGGCCGCGAGGTAGTTGTTGCGCTGGATCGCCGCGTAGACGTCGCCGGGCGCGAGGTTGAACGCCGCGAGCTTGTCCGGGTCGATCCAGACGCGCATCGCGAACGGACGGCCCGCCTCGACGGTGACGCGCTGCACGCCCTGGATCGTCGACAGCTGCGGCTGCACGTTGCGCACCAGGTAGTCGGTGATCTCGGCGAGGTCGCGGCCGTCGGAGGTGAAGCTCAGGTAGAACGACGCGTACGGCCGGTCGGCGCGCTGGATGTCGATCATCGGCGGCTCGGCCTCGCTGGGCAGCTCGCTGCGCACCTGCTGCAGGCGCGCGGTGACCTCGGCCAGCGCGCGCGTGGTGTCGTAGCCGAGCTCGAGCCGGATCGTCACCATGCTGACGCCCTGCCGGCTCTCCGACTCGACGTGGTCGATGCCGCCGATGGCGGACACCGCGCGTTCGATCGGCGTGGTCAGGAAGCCGCGCACCGTCTCGGCGCTCGCGCCGGTGTAGACGGTGGTGATGATGACCGAAGCGCTGTCGAGCTTCGGATACTGCTGCACGGGCAGGCCGAACGCCAGGCGTCCGCCGACCAGGATCAGCGCCAGGTTGACGACCAGGGCCAGCACGGGGTGCCGGACGAACACATCGGTGATGGATCGCATGACGTGCCTCAGTTGCCCTTGTGCTGTTCGTCGGCGACCTGCGCACCGTTGTCGGTGGAGGCTTCGCCGTGGGGTGCGGCCGCGGGCGCTGCGCCGTCGGCGCCGCCCTGACCCGGTGCGCCCGACAGCAGGATCAGCATGCCGGGATACTTGATCTTGAACGAACCCTCGGCGGCGACCTTCTCGCCGGCCTCGAGGCCGCTCTCGACGACGATCTCGTCGCCGATCGCGGTGCCGCTGACGACCGGACGCGGCATCGCGCGCCACTGGCCCTTCTGCTGCACCAGCGTCCAGACGCTGCTGCCGTCGGGGCCGCGGCGCAGCGCGCTGACCGGGATCAGCTTGACCTCGCGCTCGGGGGCCACCGGCACCTTGACGCGCACCGACGCGCCCGGCGCCGGCAGCGGCTGGCCGTTCGGCAGCGCGTCGGCGCGCAGCTCGGCGCGGATCCACGTGTTGCGGGTGTTGGTGTCGACGCGCGCGTCGAGCGCGGTGACGGTCGCCTTGGTGGTCGGCACGCCGGGCGCGATGACGACGTCGATCGGCAGGCCGACCGACAGCGTGCGGGCGATGTCCTGCGTCACCGGGAAGTCGATGTGCACGGCGTCGTCGATGCCCTGCAGCGTCGTGATCTGCGTGCCGGGCTCGAGGTACTGGCCGAGGTGCAGGTCGACGAGGCCGACCCTGGCGCGGAACGGCGCGCGCAGGCGCTTCTGCTCGATGATCGCTTCGAGGCGGGAGACGTTGGCGACGGCCATGTCGCGCTGCGCGCGGGCGCGGTCGACGTCGGCGGCCGACGCGCCCTGCTGCTCGAGCGCGCGCTCCATGCGGCCGAGCATCGTCTCGGCGAGCCGCGACTCGGCCTCGAGCGCGGCCAGCTGCGCCTGCTCGACGGCGACGTCGAGCTCGACGAGCAGGTCGCCCTTCTCGACCAGCTTGCCGGTCGTCAGCTCGGCCGCGTGCACGGTGCCCGGCAGCTCGTTGCGCAGCGTGATCGAACGCAGCGCGCGCGCCGTGCCGATCGCGGTGGTGGTCTTGGTGTAGGGCGCGACGCGGACCTCGGCGCACTCGACGGTGGCCGAGAACTCCGGAGTCGCTTCGGCCGCGGCGGCGGCCGCGTGTTCCTGGCGCTGCTTGAGGAAGAACAGGCCGGCGGCGGTGCCGCCGACGGCGACCAGCAGGCCGATCGCGGCGAGGGTCACGCCGAGCGGGGATGGGCGGGGTTCGGACATGGGTTCGTGGAGCAGGGTGGGGGCGCGTAGACCGGTCGTCTAGTCAACGATCGGCGAGATGCTGGATGGGCGAAGGTGGGTGTGCCTGGCAGTGCCAGCGGGCCGCGGCTGTCACGCCGGGCGGGGGTGATGTCGATGGGCAGACGAACGGCGGGGTCGCCGTTCGACCGGGAAACTCGGCGGGGTGTGCGGCGAAGGGGCGGAGTTCGGCTACCGGGCCGTCCCCAGCAAGGTGTCGAAGACGAAGGTCAGGAAGTCGTTGAGCGGGGCGATGCTGCGCTCGATCTGCATGCGGATGGCTGCGCCTTCCCACAGCATCACGAGCACGTTGGCGAGCCGGTCCGGGTCGTGCGTCGCGGCGATCTCGCCGGCGGCCTGGCCCTCGCGGACGACCTGCGCGAGCAGCGCCGAGAACAGCTGGTAGGCGCTCTTCACCGCGGCGTGCACGGGCTCGCTGAGCTGGCCGGTCTCGAGCGCGAGCTTGGGGATCAGGCACTCGACCGTCGGGCCGGTCGCCGAGCACTCGTCGCGGGTGTGTTCGAAGACGGTGCGCAGGCGCTTCACCGGGCTCATCTTGCGGTCGCCGAGGATCACCCGGAGCTCGTCCAGGTACTCGTCGCGGGCCCGCTCGATCAGCACCACGCCGAACTCCTCCTTGGAGCCGAAGTAGTGGTAGAAGGACCCCTTGGGAACGCCGGCCTGGGTCAGGATCTCGGCCAGGCCGGTGCCGTTGAAGCCCTTCTTGCCGAACAGTTCGGTGCCCGCCTGCAGGATGCGCTCGCGGGTGTCGGCGTCCTTGGCGGTCTGCGGGTTGATCGATGCGCTCATCTGGTTGGTGTCGCGAGTAGACCGGTCGGTCTAGACGAGCCGCGCCCGAGAGTCAAGCCAGGGTTTGGGTAGGGTCCAGTTCATTCCAACAACCCGTCGCCGCCGGGTGGGGTGTCGGGAGAAACTGGAACCGACCCAACCCGCGTGTCAGCGATCCCAGCTCGACGGCAGCGTCAGCGTCTGCGGCGCGGCGGCGCCGGGGGCCACGGTCACGGTGCCGACGACGACCGGTTGGTTCTGGAGGGTCTTCCAGCCGCTGAGTTCGGCGAATGCCGAGCGCTGCCCTGTCGTCGTCAGGCTGCGCGGCATGGCTTCGAGCGTCAGCGAGGCGGCGACGATCGTCGGCACGCGGACGCGGCCGTGCTCGTCGGCGGTCCATCGCTCGCCGGTGTTGCGTTCGGCTTCCCACAGCTCGACGCCGGCGGCGGGCGAGCCGTTGGGGTGCAGCACCGTCAGGTCGAGCGCGCCCAGCTGCACGTCGAGCACGACGTCCTGCTCGCCGGCGCACGCGACGGCGAAGTGCGGTGTCAGCTGCACCTTCCCGCCGCTCGGCAGACGCCATTCGAAGGACGCGTCGAAGTCGCCGGGGCAACTGGTGAACCGCAGCCGGCCTTCGCCGTCGGTGCGACCCTCGTTGGTGTCGCGGTAGCGTCCGCCGAGGCTGCTCGGCGCGTGCCGGCCGCGCACCTGCACGAACGTCTTCGCAACCGGTGTGCCTTCGACGAGGCAGCGCAGCGTGACCGTGGTGCGCGCCAGCGACGACACGTCGAGGTCGCGGTCCAGGACCTCGCCGGCGCGCAGCGTCACCTGGGCGGCGACGAAGCCGTGGTGCAGCCCGCCGACGCGCACGTGCCAGCCACCGGCCGGCAAGTCGGTGATGGCGAACGAGCCGTCCGCAGCCAGCGGGAACGGCAGCTCGAAGAACCGGTGCAGCTTTTCGCCGCGCTCGTCGAGCAGCTCGATGCCGAACGGCTTGACCTCGGTGTTCGTCCTGGGCGCGACGTCCGCGAGCAGCTCCTGCGCGACCTCCGTCGGCAGCAAGCGTCCGCGCAGCGTCGCACCGCGCGCCATTTCGACGACGAGTGTCTCCGTGCTGTCGAGCCGGATCGGCTGCACGATGCACGGCGCGAAGCCGTCGCCGGTCAGCCACAGCGCCAGCGCGCCCTTCGGCCCGCGCAGCGTGGCGGTGCCTTCGCGGTCGGTCGTCACCTGCTGCAGCTCACGCGTCAGCTCGGGGCCGCTGATCCGGGCGGCGTCGAGCGCAAGCACCTCGGTCCTCGGATTGACGGTGAAGGCGCCTGGATCGATCAGGCGCATCATGACGTCGGGGGCCGGCTGCCCGCCGCAACGGACCACGACCCGGCGCTCCCGCCGCGGCCCGAGCACGACCGTGCATTCGGTTGTCGTGTCCTGCGCGACCGTCACCGGGTGGAAGCACGATTCGCACAGCTGCTCGTCCTCGGGCTGCACCAGCACGACCTTGTCGCCGGCCATCACCGGGATCAGGCACGAACCGCCGGCGTGCGTGCCCATCGGGATCTGGTCGTTGCCGGACCAGGAGCGCGGATTCATCGCCCGCGCGGCGAAGCGTTCGACCGGCAGGCCGGTGCGCTCGTCGAGGACGCGCAAGACGATCGCGACGTCCGCGCGCAGCACGATGCGCAGCTGGGCCTGATCGCCGTAGGTCCACTCGGCGTCCGCGAGCTGGAAGCCGGGGGCGTACGCCCCCAGCCTTCGAGAGCCTTCGCCGAGGCTCGGTTGCGGTTCGAGATCGAACCGTCCGTCCGCGCCCGTCGTGGTCCGGTTCTCGTCGAGCTGCACGTCCACTCCGGCGATCGGCGTGCCGTCTTCGCGCACGACGAGGCCGTGGCAACGCGGCGGCGGCGGGCCGACGACGACGCGCATCTCGCGCCGCAGGTCGCCTTCGCCGAGCCGGAGGACGGGGGGCAGCGGCTCGAGAATCTTGCGGTTGCCGCAAATGACGTAGTGCGACATCGGCGGCAGGGCGGCGTCGAAGGCGAAGCTGCCCGTATCGTCGGTCGTAGCCTTCGACTCGTAGGACAGGAACCTGACCAGCTGCCGCGGGCCGTCGCTGATGCCGCGGATCGCCAACTCGACTCCTGCCTGCGGCGCGCCTGCGCGATCGACGACGAGCCCGCGAACGTGGCGGGCGAGCGGCACGGTGAGGTCGCCGAGATCGACGCGGTCGCCGGCCTTGCTGTACCGCAACTGCCCTGAGAGGGGGCTGCGTTCCGGCGCGCTCAGGCGGAGGTCCGGCGTCTCGTCGGCGGTGACCGCCAGCACGAGCTCGAAGACGCCGTTTTGCCCCGACGTCGTCGCGACGTGCGCGTTGGTCGACCCGTCGACGTGGTGGGTGCGCGCGTCGGCCTGCACACCGGCGAGCGGCGAACCCTGTTCGTCGACGCAGCGGCCGGTGATCGTCACGCCGTCGGCCGGAGCGACCGTCGTCGGCGCATCGCTCGGCGGGATCGTGGCGACTTCCTCGCGCTGCGCGACCGGCGCATCGCCCTGCTCGCTCGCCGCCGCGGCCGCGTCGTCACGAACGCTCTGCTGCGCCATCGCCGGCGGTCGCACGTCGTCACCCGCCGGCCACAGCCACCACCCGACCAACACCACCGCCGCAGCGGCGACCATCAGCTTGCTCGTCATCAGCAGGATCCCCAGCGTCGTCCAAGTGATGACTCCCGCCTCCGGCATGCCGAACGCGACGGCGAACGCCGCGCGCCACGAGCCGCGACCGCGATCTTCGTCGTCGAGGCGTTCGCGCAGCATCGCCAGCCCGCGCGCGAGCCGGCTCTTGACCGTCGCGATCGGCGTCGCCGTACGTTCGGCGATCTGCAGCGGCAGCAGGCCCTCGTAGTAGCGCAGCAGCACCGTGTCCTGGTAGGGCTGCGGCAACCCGAGCAGCGCCTGGTCGAGCCGTGCGATGGTCTCGCGATGCATCGCCGCATTCAGCGGCGACGGCGAAGGCTCGGCCGCGGCGGTGTGTTCGCCGGCCACCTGTTCGCGGCGCTTGCGGCGCCATTCGCCGCGGTGGTGCTTCTGCGCGCGGTGGCGCACGACGCCCGACAACCAGCCGAACATCGTCGTCACCTGCGCCGGCGGTCGCTGCAGCGCCTGCACTGCGGCCTCCTGGGCGACGTCGTCGGCGTTTCCGGCGCCAACCAGCGCGCGGGCGATGCCCCGCAGGGCGCGCGCGTGCTGGACCAGTTCTTCGTCGGGGCGGAGGGGCATGGCAGGTGGGAATCGAACCGCTGGTCCCCGTGCCCGGCGACGAGGATGCACGGAATCGCCATGGTCGCCGCAGCTCCCCGCGTGGGGCTCAGGCCGGCTGCAAGCCCCGTCGCGGCCGGCGTTCCCGGCGTTCGCGCAGGAACAGCAGCAGCACCATGCCGATCGCGATCACCAGCCACTGGCCGAACAGACGCGGCCACCAGATCGCCCCGTGCCACACGCCTTCGCCGGGCACCCGCACGTGCCCCGGCACGATCCACAGCCAGTCGTAGTAGGGCGTCTCGCTCGACACGAGCACGGTGCCGTCGCTGTTGCAGAAGACCCACGGCGGCAACAGCAGCATGCCGGCCATCACCGCGAACGAACACCACGCGGTGCGCTCCTGCGCCTTCGAGAACGCCATGCCGCGTCGGACGGATCGGCGCGGGGGGTCTTCCCGCTACTTCTTGTCGGCTGCCGGCGCCTTGACCATCGGCAGCGACAGCTTCGTCATGCACATCGTGCGCAGCGCCGCCATCACCGGGCCGGCCGTGCCGGTGTTGAACGCGCCGAGCGCGCCGGTGCCGGACGCGGGGTGCACGTAGAAGAAGGTCACGAACTCGTGCTGGCCGCCGGTGTGCGTCGCGAACGGCGTGTCGCCGTGGCGCTGCACGAAGAACGTCAGCGCGATGTGCTCGTCGCCCGGGCCGCCGGTCGGCAACAGCGGCTGCCACATGGACTCGAGCGAACGGCGCGCGAGCACGCCGGCAGCGTCGCCGTCGGCGGCGCCCAGCAAGAAGGCGAGGTAGCGCGCCATGTCGGGCAGCGGCGCGTTGAGGCCGCCGTTGCTGACGGTGATGCCGGTGTCGAAGTCCGCGCCGAGGTCTTCGACGCGATCGCCGCGCTTGCCGTAGCTGTGCGAGCGGTGCCGCTGCAGGTGGTACGGCGTGACGTCGAAGTAGCTGTGCTGCATGCCGAGCGGGCGCAGCACGTTCTTGTCCATGTAGACCTCGTAGTCGTCGCCGGACAGCTGCTCGATGGCGCGGCCGAGGAAGACGATGCCCGGGTTGCTGTAGGAGAACTTCGAGCCCGGCGCGAACTCGACCGCGGTGTAGGGCATCATCGCGACGAGCTGGCTCCACTCGGTCGGTTCGTGCGGATGCCACGGCTGGTCGCCGCCCCACGGCCACGTGCCGGCGCGGAAGCCGGCGCTGTGCGACATCACCTGCTGCACGGTGATCGCGTCGATCGGGCCGAACGGGTCGTGCGCCTTCTCGAGCTCGGGCACGAAGTCGACGATCGGCTGGTCGAGGCGCAGCAGGCCGCGGTCGCGCAGCTGCATGACGGCGATGCCGGTCAACGTCTTGGTGCAGCTCGCCCAGTGGAAGATCGTGTCGCGATCGACGGCGTGTCCGCCGTCGCGGTCGGCCATGCCGTGCGCCTCGAAGCCGAGCACCTCGCCGCCGCGCACGAACATCACGCTGCCGCCGACGACGCCGTGCGCCTCGCACCCGGTGTGCAGCGCCGCGGTCACGTTGCGCCACGCGGCGGCGAAGTCGAACGCGGGTTCCTGCGGGCAGTTGACGGCGAAGGCGACGGCGAGGGCGGCGAACATGGCCGCATGCTACGCGCGCGTCGCTCAGCGGAACCGCTTGCCGATCTTCTCGAGCGCCTTCTGGCCCTTCTCGCGCCCGTCGCGCAGCGCCGACAGGCTCTGCTCGGCCTCCTTCAGGTCCTTCTTCGACAGGCCGAGCTGCTTGCCGTCCTTGGCCCAGCCGTCGAGCGCCGCGAGCAGCTCTTCGTTCTCGGTCGCCGGCATCAGGAACGCGTCCTGCACCATCGCCAGGCCGGCCGCGAACGCCTCCTTCGGCTTGTCGTTGCGCTTGCCCCAGAAGTCCTTCGCGTGCTTCTTCACCGCGTCCTGCTGCTTGTCGAGCACGGACTTCCACGCCGCCGCGAGCTCGTCGGCGGCCGGCGTGCCGTCGAACAGCCGCAGGAACGCCGGCAGGTGTCCGATCCACGGCGAACCATCGAGCTTCTTCTTGCCGGCGGTCTTGCTGATCGCGGCGGTGTGTTCGCGCGCGCACGCATCGACCGACTCGATCGCTGCGGTCGCCGCCTTCTGCACCTTGGCGTCGACGCCGTCCGTCTCGAGCGCGCGCGCCGCGACCTCGCGCAGCGCGACCGGGTCGGCGCCTTCCTTGACGGCGTCGAGGGTCGCGAACGCCGCTGCGAGGCGCGTCGGGTCGGCGGTCGTCATGCCCTCGCACCACGCCAGCTCCTGTTCGGTCTGCTGCTGCGACGGCCAGTGGTTCCAGCCCTCGAGGCTGCGCAGCCGGGCGTGCGGGTACTTCGCGTCGCGCAGCGCCTCGAGCGCGCCGACGCTCTGGCCGTACGGCACCACGGGGTCGGCCGTGCCGTGCATCAGCACGATCGCCTGGTGGTGGTGCTTCTTCGACATCGTCGTGCCCATCCACATGCCGCTCGCCTGCGCGACCAGGCCCTGCACCTCGTCGGGGAACGCGCCGGCGTAGAACAGCGCGAAGAAGCTGCCCTGGCTGTGGCCGTAGAGATACGTCGCGCGCACGGCGAAGGTCTTCTTCAGCTCGGCGTGCAGCGCGTGCAGGCGGTCGAGGTCCTGCTGCGCCTGCAGGAAGTTGAACCCGCCCTGACCGTTCGACGTCGTGCCGTCGGGGCACACGACGAGGTCGTCGGGGCGGAACTCGCCGGCCTTGTGGTTGGCGAAGCCCCAGCGACGGTCGAGGTTGCTGCCGTGCAGCACGAACGTCAGGTTGAGCGGCGCGCCGGCATCGTGGTGCTTGGGCAGGTAGTACTGGTAGACGAGTCCGTTGGCGCTCTTCCACTCGTAGACCTTGCCCTTGGCGTCGGCGTCGGGCGCGTGTTCGGGAGCCTGCGCGGCGAGGGGGAGCGTGAGCAGGGACAGCAGCGCGAGCGCGACGCGGGGTGCGGCAGGGGCCATCGGCGCATCGTAGCCCAGCGGCGGAGACGCCGCCCGACGCCGCGCCGTCAGGTCACCTTGCGCACGAACTCAGACTTGAGCGACATCTGGCCCATGCCGTCCAGCTTGCAGTCGATGTCGTGGTCGCCGTCGACCAGCTTGATGTTGCGGCCCTTGGTGCCGACCTTGATCACCGAGGAGCTGCCGCGCACCTTGAGGTCCTTGATGACGGTCACCGTGTCGCCGTCCTGCAGCACGTTGCCGCTGGCGTCCTTGACGACCTTGGCCGTCTCTTCGGGTTCGGCGGCTGCCGCGGCTTCGCCGTCACGCCACTCGTGCGCGCACTCCGGGCAGGTGAAGACGTCGCGGTCGAGGTAGGTGTAGCTCGACGAGCACTTGGGGCAGGGCGGCAGATCGCTCATGGTGGGGGAGCCACGATGGGGACGAGCGCCGCAGATTCAAGCCGGCTCATCGGCGTAGCTGCAGGCGTCCGCCCGCGCCCCTCACCCGATGCCTGAGATCACCGGATGTGGATGTCGACCGTGTCGCTGAGGTCGAACATGTTGCCGAGGCACTGCGTGCCCGCCAGCGTCCAGCCCTGCACCGATAGCGTGAGGCCGACGACCCCGGGGTTCAGCGGGATCGTCCAGGTCAGCGGGTTGGCCAAGATCTGCGCGTCCCACACGCCGACCGTGCAGTTGCAGCCGAGCGCGTTGATCGGGACGATGCCCGGGTAGCCGAACAGCGTTCCCGACAGCGCGCCATTGCCGACGGTGATCGTCATCGTGCCGCCGATCGTGGTGGTGCCGCTGGGCGAGATGCTCAGCGTGCCGCATTCGGACGCGAAGTAAGTGAACGACGAACCCGACGCGTAGCCGCCGTACTCGTAGACTTCGACGTCGTTGTCGCCGAGGTTGACGTCGGCGACGACGTAGTCGGAGCGGAACACCATCCCGCCGCTGTTGAAGCTGCAGATGCGCGGACGCACCTCGTCGGACACCGACAGGCCGAGGCCGGCGCGGTTGTCCTGGATGCGCAGCGCGTCGAGGATCGGATCGTAGGCGACCGTCGAGACCTTGGTCTCCTCGTCGGCGGTGCCGCCGTACGGCTCGCTGTAGGTGATCGCGAAGCGCGTGCCGTCGGAGTCGATGTCGGGGTCCTTCTGGTCGAAGCCGGCCGACAGTTGGTCCTCGGCGGCGCTGAGGTTCAGCGTCTTCCGCACCATCAGGCTGTCGTCGACCAGGCGCAGGTAGACGTCGTCGTCGGTGCCGGAGACGTCACTCAGGTACGCGATCATGCTGTAGTAGGTGCCTTCGACCTGCACCCGCGAGCTGGCGGACGGCGAGAACTCGTTGTTGACGCTGCCGGCGATGGTCGTGTCGGGCGTGCGGATCGTGCCGTTCCAGTCGATGCGGGCGGCGTGCACGTCCTCGTCGAACGGCGCGGTCGGCCAGGTGCGCTGCCACGCCACGTAGTGCATCTGTCGATCGTCCGACTTCGAGATCGACGGGTTCGACTCGTTGGTCGAGGTGTTGGCGAGCACCAGCGGCGGGACGAGGCGCAGGGTGCCGTCCTGGTTGATCTGGCGGTAGTGGATGTCGTGGTTGCCGACCGCGGTCTCGTGCTCGTAGACGACCGTGAAGTAGGCGTCGATGCCGCTGTGGGGGTCGCCGCCGACATCGGGGCGGAAGTTGTTGCCCGGCAGGCTGCCGCCGGTGCCGGCGCGCTCGATGTCGATCTTGGGCCCGAGCACGCCGGTCTGGTCGATCAGGCGCCCGCGGATCGACGAGGTGGTGCCGACGTCGACCTGCGACACGACCAGGAACTCGGCAGATTGGAAGTTGCCGGCCACCGCAGCGTGGACCCAGCTCTCGAACGTGTAGTCGATGTGCACCGGCGAGCCGATGATGTCGGTGAGGTTCGTGTCGAGCAGCGTCGCGAACACGTCCTGGTCGCCGGCGCTGAACTGGTTGCGCCAGATCACGCAGGACAGGTCCGGCGACTGCAGCGTGGCGATGTCGGCCATCGTCTGCAGGTTGGTCTCGGTCGAGGCGATGCCGAGGTTGGTCTGGATCACCGGGTCGAGCACCAGCGGCAGCGTGGCGCGGACGACGAACGACGCCGGGATCTCGATGTGCGCCGAGGTGCCGTTCCAGTCGATCGTCAGCGGCGTGCTGGCGCCGACGGCGTCGGTGGCGACGGCGTGGTGGTAGGTGACGGTGCCGTGCTCGTTGCCCAACTCGATGCCGCCGTCGATCGCCCGGCCGGTCAGTCCGCCGGTGAACGACAACTCGACGGCCACCGCGCCGCGGTTGGGCAGCGTGGCGAAGACGAACGACTGCTCCACTTGCCGCAGGCCGAGGTCGAGCACTTCGGTCAAGGCGCCGCGGTCGGTGCGGACCACGGTCGCGCCGGCGACCGGCTCACCGGGGCTCAGCGCGAGCGGTTCGCCGCCGACGCTGGTCTGGGTCAGCTCGATGCGCACGGGGAAGTTGCGCGGCGCGTCGGCGCCGAAGAACGGCACGAAGGTGAAGCCCAGGCCGTCGACGCAGCCCTTCCAGTCGTGGCCCATCAGCCACAGCGGGCCGTGGGCCTCGGGACGGTCGACCAGCACGTGGTCGGGCAGGTGGCGGATGCGCGCGTCCGGCCGCGCGCCGCTGCGGCGTTGCGGCAGGTCGGAGGCCGGCTTCGGGGCGGCGTGGGCGACGCCTTGCTGCGGCAGCAAGCGCGGCGTGACGGGTTCGCGGGGCTCTGGCAGCTGGGCGGCGACGGCGCTCGAAAGGGCGGCGAGGGTGAGCAGGATGCAGGGATTCATCGGCGTCTTGGTGAGGGAACGGCCGCGGCTGGGTGATGGCGGCCGACCCTCAGGCTGCCGAGGGGGCCGGATCCCGCAGTGGGCGGGCAAGTTTCCCGGGTCCGGTTCCGATCGCGGTTCCGGCTACGCCTTCGCGACCGCCGCTGCCCAGCGCGCGAGATGTGCGTCGACCTCGGCCTGTGGCATCGACGGCTCGAAGCGCCGGTCCTCGTGCCACACCGCGGCGATCGCCCGCTTGTCCGTCCACACGCCGGCGCCGAGGCCGGCGAGCATCGCGGCGCCGAGCGCGGTCGTCTCGAGCAGCTGCGGGCGGCGGATCGGCACGCCGAGCACGTCGCTCTGGAACTGCATCAACAGGTCGTCGGCCGCGGCGCCGCCGTCGACCTTCAGCTCGGCGAGCGGTCGGCCGCTGTCCTGCTCCATCGCGCGCAGGATGTCGACGTTCTGCAGCGCGATGCCCTCGAGCACGGCGCGCGCGAGGTGCGCCCTGGTGGTGCCGCGCGTCAGCCCGGTGATGACGCCGCGCGCGTCGGGGCGCCAGTGCGGCGCGCCGAGGCCGGCGAACGCGGGCACGACGACGACGCCGCCGCTGTCGGGCACGGATGCGGCGAGCGCTTCGATGTCCGACGACTTGTCGATCAGGCCGAGGCCGTCGCGCAGCCACTGCACCGCGGCGCCGGCGACGAACGCCGAGCCCTCGAGCGCGTAGGCGCGTTCGCCGGGGATCTGCCAGGCGACGGTCGTCACCAGGCCGTGCCGCGACGGCACTGCGCGGTCGCCGGTCTGCAGCAGCAGGAAGGCGCCGGTGCCGTAGGTGCACTTGGCCTCGCCGGGGGCGAAGCACGCCTGGCCGAACAGCGCAGCCTGCTGGTCGCCGGCGATGCCGGTGATCGGGATGCCGTCGGGCAGGCCCGGCACGCCGCGCGTGTGGCCGAACCCTCCGGCGCACGGTCGCACTTCGGGCAGCACCGCGGCCGGCACCGCGAAGCGGCGCAGCAGTGCGTCGGACCACTGCATCGCGTGGATGTCGAACAGCAACGTGCGCGACGCGTTGCTGACGTCGGTAGCGTGCACCGCGCCGCCGGTCAGGCGATGCACCAGCAGGCTGTCGACGGTGCCGAAGGCGAGTTCGCCGCGTTCGGCGCGTGCGCGCAGTCCGGCTTCGTCGAGCAGCCACGCCAGCTTGGTCGCCGAGAAGTACGGGTCGATCGGCAGCCCCGTCGCCGCGCGCACCTCGTCCTGATGGCCTTCGGCGATCAGGGCGGCGCACTGCGGCGCGGTGCGGCGGTCCTGCCAGACGATCGCGCGGTGCACCGCCGCGCCGGTGCCGCGGTCCCACAGCACGGTCGTCTCGCGCTGGTTGGTGATGCCGATCGCGGCGAGGTCGGCGGTCGGCACCTTCGCCGCAGCCAGCGCTTCGCCGATGGCGCCGAGCACGCTCTGCCAGATCTCGTCGGCCTCGTGTTCGACCAGCCCCGGCTGCGGATAGTGCTGCGCGAACTCGCGGTAGCCGCGGCCGACCAGCCGCAGCGCGTCGTCGAGCACCAGCACGGTGGTGCCGGTGGTGCCTTGGTCGATGGCGAGCAGGTGCGTCATGGCGCCTGTCGACAGTACGGGGTGTGCGCCGCGCGACAACACGGCAGTGCCATGGTTGTCGCGGGTCGCCGTGGCCGTACTGTCGCGCAGATGAAGGCCATGCTCGCCGTGCCCTGGATCGTCGGAGCCCTCGCCGCGCAACAGGCGCCCAAGGTCGTCTCGTTGACTCCGCCGCACCTTTCCGAGGTCGACGCCGGGAGCACCACGCAGCTGGTCGTCGAGTTCGACCAGCCGATGAGCGCCGCCGGCTACTCGTTCTGCGGCGGCGGTCCGACGTTCCCCAAGGTCACCGGGCAACCGAAGTGGCGCGACGACCACACCATCGTCGTCGAGATCGAGGTCGAACCGGACCACGACTACTCGATGGCGCTCAACTGTCCGTCGTCGACGAGCTTCCGCAGCAAGGCCGGGGTCGTGCTCGAGTCGGTGCCGTGGTCGTTCACGACGCTGCCCGCGCATCTGCGGCCCGCAGCCGAGCAGAAGAAGCGCAACCAGGCGGCGCTCGAGGTGCTGATGCAGACGCTCGACGAGCGCTACTCGTACCACGACCTGCGCGTGCACGACTGGCCCGCGCTGCAGAAGGCGCACGAAGAGACGATCGTCGCCGCGCGCACCGATCGCGGCTTCGCCGCGGCGGCGGCGACGATGCTGCGCGCGACCGGAGACCTGCACCTCTACCTCCGCCTCGGCGAGCGGACCTTCGCCACGGGCTCGCGCGCGATCGACCCGCTGTTCCGCGACAAGCTGCTGCCGCGCTACATGGCGGTGAAGAAGGTGCAGGACCGCGTGCTCTCCGGTCGCACCGACGACGGCATCGGCTACCTGCTGATCGCCGGCTGGACCGCGGACGTCGACCCCGAGATGGTCGGCGGCGCGATCACCGAGCTGGCCGACACCAAGGCGCTGATCGTCGACGTGCGACCCAACGCCGGCGGTGACGAGGCGATCGCGAAGAAGGTCGCGGCGTGGTTCGTGGCCGGAACCAGGGTCTACGCCAAGAACCGCTTCCGCGAGCGCGCAGGCGACCAGGGCTTCGGCGAGGTCATGGAGCGCACCATCACCGGCAACGGCGAGGATCGCTCCTACGAGCACCCTGTCGCCTTGCTGACCAGCCGCTACGTGATGAGCAGCAACGAGGCGTTCGTCTTGATGATGCGGCAGGCGCGGCGCTGTACGGTCGTCGGTCAGCCCACCTACGGCAGCAGCGGCAACCCGAAGCCGTTCGAGCTCGGCAACGGCGTCACCGCGATGGTGCCGACGTGGCAGGCGATGCGGCCGGACGGGGTGTGCTTCGAGGGCGACGGGCTCGCGCCGGACGTGTTCGTGCCGTGCACGCCCGACGACTATGCCAGCCGCGACCCGATCCTCGAGAAGGCGCTCGAGGTGCTGCGCGAGCAGCTGGCGCGCTGATCGCGGTCGCCTGGGGATCGCGGTCGCGCGCTGCTCGC
Organism: Planctomycetota bacterium; assembly: GCA_020638735.1. Classification (GTDB taxonomy): domain Bacteria; phylum Planctomycetota; class UBA1135; order UBA1135; family UBA2386. The sequence goes on from JACKHZ010000012.1 coordinate 287,644, forward strand.
TAGTGCCCGGTGGTGTGCGGCTTCGCTCGCGGTGTTACCGATTGGCAGGATGGTTCGTGTGCCAGCGGTGGCGGATGCGGGCGGCACATGGCTTGCTCGATGGCAGCGCTCCCATTGACCCCTCCGAGCCTGCCCATGAACCACGACAGAACCCTCGCGCTGGCGGTCGCCGCAGTCCTCTGCGGTGCCGTCTCGGCGCAGTCCGTCCACCTCAACGCGACCGCTGGCGTCAGCGTCGGTCTTGGCACCGCCATGCCGGCCGACTTCGCCGTCTCCGGTCCGCCGCAGGCCCCGTACGTGCTGCTCGTCGACTTCGTGCCCGGTCCGGGCCTGCTCATGGGGCGGCCGGTGCAGCTCGGTGTCAGCTCTGGTCTGACGCTCTTGGCGGCCGACTTCCTTGGCCAGTTCGGCGCCGGAGGAACGTCCGTCAACGTGCCGCCGGTGCCGCAGCTGGCCGGCCTGACGATCTACTCGCAGGCGCTGGTCGTGACCACCGCGGCGCCCAACGGTCTGTTCGTGCCGTCCAACGGCGAGAGCACGATCCTCTACGGCACGTCGCAGGCGCTGGTCGAGCGCTTCGACTTCCCGCTCGCCAACGGCTTCACCGGCAACTTCGACCCCAACTCGGTCGGCGAGGTGCGCGGACGCTTCGTGCTGCGTCAGGTGCAGCCGGTCGACAACGGCGACGTGCTCGAGGTGCCGACCAGCGACACCGTGCCGGCGCACGCGAGCACCTTCTTCACGGGCATCCAGACGCCGCTCGATCCGCGCGGTTGTCGCGCGCAGTTCGTCTACCGTGCCGGCGACCTCGGCGCCAACGGCACGCCCGAGGTGTTGCGGCGTGCATGGTGGCGCGTGGCCGACAACCAGGGCGTGTTCCACGACGTCTTCCAGCAGGTCGCGATCCGCGTCGGGCACACGACCGTGCAGCCCGACTTCTCGATCGACTCTTGGTCGGCGTTGCCGGCCTATCCGACTTCGGGCCTGTCGGCGGTGTTCTCCAACAACGAATCGTCGGCGCCGGTGCAGGTGCGCAACGGCGCCTACTCGATCGATCCGGGCCAGCTGGTGCTGGGTCTCGACCGCTCCGGGCTCGGTCGCTACCTCGATTGGGGCATCGAGCCGGGCTTCGTCTACAACGGCACCGACAACCTGCTGCTCGACGTGCGCACCGAGCCGTCGCCGACGTCGCTCGGCCTCAACGGCGCGCAGGTCTACCTGACCGTGCTGTCCGACTACCTGCCGGCGGCGCGCAGCATCGCCCGCGCGATGTTGCCGATCGGCACCATCGACCCCGATGCGGTGACGGTCGCCGCCCAGCGTGACAACGCCATCCACGACATGGTGTTCGAGTTCGCGCGCGTCGAGGCGACCGCGCAGTCGCCGTTCCGCAGCGGCGGCCCCAACCCCGACTACCAGCCGGCGATCCTCGCCGCGCGCACGCCGGGGCAGAGCTACGTCGAGGTGCGCTTCCGCGGCGCCGACGACGCGGCGGGCAGCAACGCGACGCCGTTCTCGCTCGACGTCAACGTCGCCGACGGCAAGGCGTACCTGCAGTACTCGATCAAGCTGGTAGCCGACGTCGTCACCGGTGAGGTGCCGAGCGTCGACACGCTGGTCGTGCCGGTGCAGTGACGCCGCGCGCCGGCGCGGACTCTACGACCAGACGAACGTCACCGTCGCCTTCGTCGCCGAGCTCGCGCGCACGCGCACCCACTCGGCGGCGAAGCCGGTCGGGAACTCGTGGTGGAGGTACTCGCCGCGCTGCGCGACGAACGTCGCGTACGGTCGCCAGCGCCCGTCGCCGAGCACGTCCACCTCGACGGTGAAGTCGCACTGAGCCCCGCTGACCGAGATGTGCATGCACTTGTGCTCGTAGCCATGCATCAGGAACGGGTCGCTGGTCTGCTGCGGCGCGAGCTGTTCGTCGAGCCACACCGAGCCGGAGCCCAGCGGCTTGCCCCAGCGCCACAGCTCGTCGAGGTGCCCGAACCACAACCCGGACTGCGGCTGGCCGACGGCGTTGTCGGTCTGGTCGCCGGCGAGCACCAGCATGCCGCGCCACGACACCACGTCGGGGCAGATGCGCAGGTGCGTCGCGATCGGCCGCACGCCGGCGAGGTGGCCGCCGTAGACCATCGACGGCAGCTCGAAGAACGTGCCGAACGCGTCCATCAGGTAGCGCTCGGTCTGCACTTCGCGGATGCGCATCCACTCGGTGTTCCACGTGTGGTCCCACGCGCGCGAGCCCTTCGGCAGCAGGTAGCGCTGCCACTTGCCCTCGTGCAGCACGCGCAGGATCACCGCCTTGCGGTCCCAGCCGAGCGCGTAGAGCGTGTTGCCGTAGCGCGCGCCGGCGGTCGGGTTCTGCTTGCCGGAGACCTCGACGAACGGATTGGTCTCGAGGATCGTCCAGCTGGTGCCGTCCCACTCTGCGAGTCGACCCGCGGCGCGCTGGCCGAGGAACTCGGGTTCTTCGTAGGTGTTGTTGGCGACGACCAGCCGGCCCTGCGCGGTGAACGCGCCCTTGAAGTGCGGCTGCGCGCCGCTCGGGATGTCGAGGCGCTTCTTGACGTCCTGCAGCTCGGTCGCCGCGAGCGTCGCGACGTCGACCTCGAACAGCAGGCCCTCCATGGTCAGGAAGTAGACCTTCTCCCTGGGCGCGGTCAGGTGGCGCGCGGTCGCCGTCAGGCGATGGCCCTTCAGGTCGTCGATGGTGCGTACGTTGCCGTCGGCGTCGATCGCGTGCGGGCCGAGGAACACCTGCTTCGACTCCCAGTGCACGAGGCGGTTGGCGAACGTGCCGGTCACCGACGCCGGGTGTTTGCTCAGCAGCATGTTCGCGTCCATCGAGTAGAGGCCGATGCCGTCGCCCTTGACGTGCGCGACGTAGCCGACCGCCCACAGCTTGTCGGCCCACGGGATCAACGCGCCGATGCCGGTCTCGCTGGTGCTGCCGACGCCCGGTGCGAACACGGTCGCCTGCGGCAGCACGTTGCCGACGACGAGCGGGTGTTCCTGCGCGGTCGCGACGGCGAGCGAGAACGCGAACGGGGCGGCGAGCAACGGCGCGTGCATCGCGGCATGCTACCGCGATGAAGCGATACGTCGCGCTGCTGCGCGGGATCAACGTCGGCGCCGCCGGCAAGGGGCGCAAGGCCGTGCCGATGGCGCGGCTGCGCGAGCTGGTCGAAGGCTGCGGCGGCGCGGACGTCATGACCTACATCCAGAGCGGCAACGTCGTGTTCGCCGTCGACGGCGCGCCGGCGAAGCTCGAGGCCGCGCTCGAGAACGCGATCCGCGACGAGTTCGGCTTCGACGTGCCGGTGGTGGTGCGGCCGCACGCGGAGCTGGTTCGCATCGCCGACTGTTGCCCGTTCGCCGAGGCGGCGGCGGAGCGGCCCAACCTCGTGCACGTCGGCTTCGCCAAGGGCAAGGTCACCGCCGCGATGGCCAAGGCGACCGCGCCCTACTGCACGGCCGGCGAGCGCGTCGTCGTCGTCGGCCAGGCGATCTGGGCCGACTACGCCGAGGGCGTCGCGCGCTCGAAGCTGACGCCGGCGGTGCTCGATCGGGCGTTCGGTGCGTCGGTGACGATGCGCAACGTCAAGACGCTCGGGGCTTTGGTGACGATGTGAAGGTCCGCGGCGTCGCCGCGCGCGCGCCGCGCGACCGCGGAGATGTGCAACATGTCGGGCAACGCGCGGCGCTTCGCGGCATGCTGACCGCATGACTCAGTTCGTCGCGCTGTTGCGCGGAATCAACGTCGGCGCTGCCGGCAAAGGAAGGAAGAGCGTGGCGATGCCCAAGCTGCGCGATCTGGTCGAAGGCCTGGGGGCCACCGAAGTCGAGACCTATCTGCAGACCGGCAACGTGTTGTTCGCTGCCGAAGGCACTCCTGCGGCGTGGGAGGCCCGCATCGAGGAGGCCGTCGCGAGGCGCTTCCACTGCGACGTCGCGGTGCTGGTGCGTCCGCTCGAGGAGCTCGTCGACATCGCCTCGACGTGCCCGTTCGTCGACGCCGCGGAGGAGCGGCCCAACCTCGTGCACGTCGGCTTCGCCAAACAGAAGATCGCGCCGGCGATGGCCGACTCGACCGAGAAGCACTGGCGCAACGGTGAGTGCGTCACGGTGCGAGGTCAGGCGATCTGGGCCGACTACGCCGAAGGCGTGGCGCAGTCGCGGTTGACGCCGGGGGTGCTGGAGCGCGCGTTCGGCTCGCCGGTGACGCTGCGCAACGTCAAGACGCTGCGCGCCCTGGTGGAGATGGCGGCGCCTTGAGGCGGCGGTGGTTCGTCGGTGTGGCGCTGCTCGCCGCGTGCGGCGCGCCGCCGGCACCGTCCGTCGTCGCGGGACCGGAGTGGGTGGAAGAATTGCTCGCGCTCGATCCGACGCTCGGCGGCGCCGAACTGCTGCGGCGGCGACTGCGCGAGGACGCGATGCAACCGTTGCCAGTGCTCGACGACGAGGCGACAGCGAGGCGCGATCGCGCGCTGTGCGCCGCGATCGAGCTCGAGCAGCCGGCGATTCGGGCGCGGCTGCGGCAGCAGCTCGACGAGGCCGCTGCGGCCGCGGTGCTCGCGTTCCTGCGCTCCGACGCCGGCCGGTCCGCCGCCGCTGCGGAGCTGGTAGCGTTGACGCTGTATTCGGTGATGGCGCCGGAAGAGTTCCGTGACGGGTCGGCGAGGCTCGCCGATCCCGGCCAGGTCGGTGCGGCTGCTCGCCGCAAGTTCGCCGACCTGCAGCAGTCCCTGGCCGGCGGCGGCGGCTCGCCGTCGCCGCCCCGCGTGGCGTGGTTGGTCGCCGCAATCGGCGTGACGCCGGACCAGGCGCGGCACATCGGTACGTTCTGCTACTCACCGGTCGGCCAGCGTTGGCGGCTCGTGCAGCAGGACATGATCGAGCACAGCCGTCTGGTCCTGCAACGGCTCCGTCGTCTGGCGATCGACCCAGAGCTGCGTGCGCCGTTCGACGACTTCGGGCCGCTGCCGCGCGCCGAGTTCGACGATGCGCCCGGCGGGGAGCCCGACGGCGGTCGGTGAGCCGTTACGCCTCGACCTGCGAGACGACGGCCTTCTTCACGCTGCCCTTCTCGACGCCGAACTTGTCGGTCTCCGGCGTGTGCACGTGCTCGTACATCATGTTGCGCCGCTGCGGCACGAAGCCCGCGTCCTTGATGTGGCGTTCGATCTCCGGGATCGACGTCGGGTGCGTGCAGCCGGCCGAGCTGACGACGTTCTCCTCGAGCATCGCCGAGCCGAAGTCGTCGGCGCCCATCGACAGGCCGACCTGGCAGGTCTTCATGCCCTGGGTGACGAACGACGACTGGATGTGCTGTACGTTCTGCAGGTAGAGCCGCGACAGGCTGAGCGTGCGCAGGTATTCGGCGACGGTCGCCTTGAGGCCGCCGCGGCCGGCGAGCAGCTTGTCGCCCATCGCCGTGTTCTCCGGCTGGAAGGTCCACGGGATGAACGCGGTGAACACAGAGGTCTCGTCCTGCAGCTCGCGGATGCGCGTCATGTGCTCGATGCGCTCCGCGTCGGTCTCGCAGTGGCCGAACATCATCGTCGCCGAGCCCTTGCCACCGAGCTTGCCCCACTGGCGCATGACCTCGAGCCACTCGTCGGTGGTGGCCTTCTTCGGCGCGATCACCTGGCGCACGCGTTCGACCAGGATCTCGGCGCCGCCGCCGGGGATCGAGTCGAGGCCGGCAGAGCGCAGCTCGACGAGGACGTCGCGCACCGGGCGCTTCTGCATCTTCGACACGTGCGTGATCTCCGGCGGGCTCATGCCGTGGATCCAGACCTGCGGGTAGCGCTGCTTGAGGTCGCGGAACAGGTCGCAGTACCAGTCGAGCCCGAGCTTCGGGTGATGGCCGCCCTGCAGCAGCAGCTGCGCGCCGCCCTTCGCGACCAGTTCGTCGACCTTCTGGTAGATGACCTCACGCGGCAGGATGTAGGCCTCGGGGTCGTCCGGCGACCGGTAGAAGGCGCAGAAGCCGCAGTCGGTGACGCAGACGTTGGTCGGGTTGAGGTTGCGGTCGACGATGTAGGTGACCTTGACCTTGCCGTCCGGCCCGGGCGGATTCAGTCGCAGGCGCACGTCGTTGGCGAGCACGCCGAGCGACGGTTGGTCGAGGCCGCGGTAGAGCGCGAGCGCCTCGGCGGGCTGAAGCGCGCCGCCGTCGACGGCCTTCTGGGCGATGTCCCTGAGTTGCACGGGGTCCTCGAGCTGGATCGGGTCTTGGGTCGTCACCATGGGTGGGGCGAACAGGGTAGGCCGGCCGGGGTCGGGCGAACAGCGTGCGGTGCGGAACGGGCGGGGCGCGCCGGGAATTGCCGGGTCGCCACGCTCCGCCGTTACCTGCCGGCCGCCCGGGTGCTATGCCGGGGGCCATGAGACCTGACCTGCGACCGCACCGTCCTCGTCGCGCCTGGAGCGTCGGCGTCGCCGCCGCCTTGATGCTCGCCGCCTGCAGCAGCAGCCACCACTCGGCGACGCCGGCCGCCGGCTCGGCGACGATCGGGCCGGAAGGTGGCACGCTGACGGTGGATACGGGGCCGCTGATCGGCGTGCAGCTGACCGTGCCGGCGGGCGCTGTCGAACAGCCGGTGACGTTCTCCGTGTTCGCCGAGGCGCTGCCGGTGGACAGCGGCGTCGGCAGCGAGGTGCTCGCGCCGTGGCCCGGCGTGCCGTTCCGCATCGAGCCTCGCGACCTGGTGATGGCCGAGAAGGCCCGTGTGCGGCTGCCGTTCCACCCGGCGCAGGTCTACGGCACCGGGCCGGGCAACGTGCGGGCGAAGCAGGACAACCCGTGGGCGACGATCGAGTGGTTGCCCGACGTCGTCGACGTGACGGCTGGTCAGGTGGAGATCGAGACCCGCACGCTGGGCAGGTTCGAGGTGGTGCCCGGCCCGACCGTCGGTTCGCTGGGCGCCTACGTCGTCGACACGCCCGAGCCGGTGCAGCTCCAGTACGGCTACGCGTTCGCGATCGAGGACGTCGACGCTGCATCGCCGTTCGCGGCCAGCGGCGCCAAGGCGTGGCGCATCATCGGGCCGGGCTTCGAAGAACGTCTCATCGTGGTCGGGGAGCAGCTGGTGGCCCGGGAGTCGGACGCGCCGAGCTGGCGCGAGACGTGGGCGACCCCGCTCGAGCTGTTCCAGTCGCCGGCCGAGGCGCTGGCGGGCACGTTCTCGACGTCGCTCGCCACCGAGCTGCCGATCGGGCTGTCGTCCACCGGCGGTCTGATGACGGCGGTGGGCTACCTGCAGTTCACCCAGCCGCGCGAGGTGCTCGGCGAGGTCGTGCTCGACGTGATGCGCATCGTGCTGGACTGCACGTGGAACCGCGGCGACATCGGCACCGGCCAGCGCAGCCTGGCGATCTGGTTCTCACCGGACCTCGGTCCGCTGGCGCTGATGCTCGACGGGCAGATGCTCGAGCGCGTGCAGTGAGCTGCTCGCATCGCCGCGCCGCGCGCGCGACGATGCGCGGATGACGACCCGCTACGCGTTCCTCGTCGACACCTACGCGACCGAGCTGCTGAAGGTGCTGTCGGTGTGGGCGATGGCCGACGACGCCGACCTCGACGTGCGGCCGCGCGACGGCGACCCGCGCGGTCGCACGCTGCGCGAGCACATGATGCACCAGTGCCAGAGCGAGCACGGCTGGTTCGCCAACATGCTCGGCATCACGGCGCCGGGGGAGGTGCTGCCTGCCGAGCGCACGCGCATCGGGTTCCTGCGCCACTACGCCGCGGCCGCGCGCTTCCGGCTCAACGCGCTGCGCGGTCGCGACGACGCCTGGTGGGAGCAGGACGTGGCGTTCTTCGAGGTGCAGCGGCCGCGCACCTGGGTGATGACGCGGCGCATCGCGCACACCTCGCACCATCGCGGCCAGCAGACGGCGCTGCTGCGCATGCTCGGTCGCGCGCTGCACAGCACCTACGGACCGACCGCCGACACGGGTGGGTTGCCGAAGGACAAGGCGCCGGTCGTCTACGCCTACGACGACGTCGCGGCGTTGCTCGCCGGCGAAGCGCGCGGCGGCGACAAGCGCGCGATCGCGCCGTTCGCCGCGCGTCCCGTCACCGAACTGCCGTAGGCGCGCCGGTGATCGGTGCTCGACGGGCACTTCGTCGGCGTCCCGCATCGGAACTGAGGCGTTCGGCGTATGCAGGGAAGTCGCTTGCCCGTCGATGGCCTGTCCGCTGGAGAGCACCCACAACGCTGCTTGATGGAGAGCAAGCCATGACGAAGACCGACACCCTGTTCGACAAGATCGGTGGCAAGGCCGCCCTGGGCACCGTCGTCGACGAGTTCTATCGCCGCGTGCTGGCCGACCACCGGCTCGCGCCGATGTTCGCCAACACCGACATGAACAAGCAACGCGGGCACCAGGCCGCGTTCCTGACCATGGCCCTGGGCGGCCCGGACGAGTACCGCGGCAAGGACATGCGCGCCGCGCACGAACACCTGCACATCACCCAGGAGCAGTTCGGTCTGGTCGCGATGCACCTGCAGAGCACGCTCGAGTGGGCGAGGGTGCCCGCGGCGGAGCTCGGCCAGATCATGGGCGCGGCCGCGTCGCTGGCGCCGCAGGTCGTCACGGCCTGAGATCGGCACGGCGGGCTTTCGTTCGCTGCGGGTTTCGGCGAGAACGTCCGGATGCAGACGTCCCGATCGCCGATACAGGTGGCCGCCGTCGCCTTGTTGGCTGCTGCCTGTCAGACCCCGATGACCACAGACTCCGTCGCCCCACCCGTCGCCCGCCGCGTCCCGCACGAAGAGCACTGGCACGGTCGCGTGTACCGCGACGACTGGTTCTGGCTGCGCGAGAAGGAGTCGCCGGCGGTTCGCGCCTACCTCGAGGCCGAGAACGCCTACACCGAGGCGCGCACCGCGCACCTGAAGCCGCTGCAGCAGAAGCTCTACGACGAGATGGTCGCGCGCGTGCAGCAGACCGACCTCAGCGTGCCGGTGCGCATCGGCGCCGCCTACTACTACGCGCGCACCGTCGAGGGCATGCAGTACCCGATCCGCTGCCGCAAGGCGGCGACGACGGACGGGCGCTTCGACGACGCCGCGACCGAGCAGGTGCTGCTCGACCAGAACGAGATGGCGAAGGGCCTGGCCTACCTCGGCATCGGCGACACGCAGGTGTCGGACGACGGCCGGCGCTACGCGTTCACGACCGACGAGACGGGCTTCCGCCAGTACTCGCTGCACGTCAAGGACCTCGACAGCGGCGAGGTGACCGGCGTGCTCGCCGAGCGCGTGACCTCGGTCGAGTGGGCGGCCGACGGCGAGACGCTGTTCTACGTCACCGAGGACGCGACGACGAAGCGCTCCAACCAGCTGTGGCGGCGGCGGCCCGACGGCAAGCCGGAGCTGCTGTTCGAGGAGAAGGACGAGCTCTACAGCGTCGACCTGTCGAGGACCAAGGACCGGCGCTTCCTGCTGCTGGGCTGCGCGAGCAAGGACACCGCCGACTGGCGCTGCCTCGACGCGCGGCGGCCGGACGGGGAGTTCGAGGTGATGCTGCCCCGGGAGAAGGGCGTGCGCTACTTCCCGACGCACCGCGACGGCGTCTTCTACCTGCGCACCGACCGCGACGCGCTCGACTTCAAGGTCGTCGCCGCGCCGGAGGACGCGCTCGCCGAGGCCGGCTGGCGCGAGGTGGTGCCGCACCGCGAAGGCGTGTTCGTCGCGTCGTTCGAGGTGTTCCGCGACTTCGCCGTCGTGCAGGAGCGCGTACAGGGGCTCAACCGCTTCCGCGTGCTGTCCTTCGCCGACGGCTCCTGGCGCGAGATCGAGTTCCCCGAGCAGGTCTACGCGGCCGGTCCCGGCGGCACGCCCGAGTACACGTCGACGACGTACCGCATCGACTACCAGTCGATGGTCACGCCGCCGTGCGTCTACGACTACGACCTCGCGTCGCTCGACCGCGAGCTGAAGAAGCAGCAGCAGGTCAACGGCTACGACCCGTCGCACTACGTCACCGAGCGCGTCTGGGCCAAGGCCCGCGACGGCGCGTCGATCCCGGTCTCCGTGGTGCGGCGCCGAGGAACGTCACTGGACGGCACGGCGCCGCTGTGGCTCTACGGCTACGGCTCGTACGGCATCTCGATCCCGGCCGGCTTCAACAGCGACCGCTTCAGCCTGCTCGACCGCGGCGTCGTGTTCGCGATCGCGCACGTGCGCGGCAGCGGCACGCTCGGCGAAGGCTGGCGCAAGGCCGGCATGCTGATGCAGAAGAAGAACACCTTCACCGACTTCGTCGACTGCGCCGAGCACCTGGTCGCCGACGGCTGGGCGGCGCGCGACAAGGTCATGGCCGAGGGGGGCAGCGCCGGCGGCCTGCTGATGGGCGTGATCGCCAACGATCGGCCGGACCTGTGGCGCGCGATCCACAGCGCGGTGCCGTTCGTCGACATCATGAACACGATGATGGACGCGTCGTTGCCGTTGACGGTCGGCGAGTACCTCGAGTGGGGCAATCCCAACGAGCAGGCCGCGTTCGACTACATGATGTCGTACAGCCCCTACGACAACCTCGAGGCCAAGGCCTACCCGGCGACGCTGGTGACGACGAGCTTCAACGACTCGCAGGTGATGTACTGGGAGCCGGCCAAGTACGTCGCCAAGCTGCGCACGCTGAAGACCGACGACCACGAGCTGCTGCTCAAGTGCAAGCTCGAGGCCGCCGGCCACGGCGGCGCGTCGGGCCGCTACGACCGCTGGAAGGACCGCGCCTTCGAGATGGCGTGGATGCTGGCGCAGGTCGGCGTCACCGAGTGACGCCGGCGCGCGCAGCCAGGAGTCGAGGCGCGTCGGTCAGCAGGTCTTGTCGGCGGACATGTTCGGCTGGAACAGCGCGAACATCGCCCCGTCCGGGCCCGTCAGCATCGAGAACGCGCCGATCTCCGGGATCGGGATGCTCTCCATCATCGCCGTCGCGCCGAGGCCCTTGGCCTTCTGGGTCATCGCCGCGAGGTCCTCGACGAAGAAGTAGACGACCCAGCACGACGGCGCGCCCGGCATCGGGTGCTTCATCAGGCCGCCGGCCTGCTTGCCGCCGATCATCTGCACGCGGTAGATGCCGGCCGGGCCCATGTCCTTGGCGTCGGGCTGCCAGCCGAACACCGCCGTGTAGAACGCCTGCGCCTTGTCGTCGTCGGTCGAGTAGGTCTCGTTCCAGCAGATGCGGCCGGGCACCGGCAGGTCGGGGTCGAAGCCCTGCGACGCCGGCAGGCCCTTGAAGATCGAGAAGTACGCGCCGCACGGGTCGCCGCAGACGGCGAAGCGGCCGGTCATCGGGATGTCTGTCGGCGGCACGCAGACCGAGCCGCCGGCTGCCTGGATCTTCGCGGCGGTCGCGTCGACGTCGTCGACGCCGACGTACGGCATCCAGTGGGACATCGGGATGGCCTTCTCCTCGACGATGCCGCCGATCGGGCCGGGGCCGCACGTGATCATGCGGTAGACGAAGCCCTGCATCGGGCGCTCGTCGATCTGCCAGTCGAACAGCGACGAGTAGAACTGCTGTGACTTCGCGCCGTCGGTCGTCATCAGGTCGTGCCAGACGAAGCGGCCGGGCCACGGGCCTTGGTTGGTCATCGGATTCCTCGTGCGAGAGAGTGGGGGGAAGGGCCGTGGTTAGCCGGGGCGCGGGGGCGGGGCAACACCCGGGGAGCAATGCCCTGGCGCGGCGGCGCAGATGCGGCAAAGTGGTCCCGGGAAACGGGGAGTCGGGGGCGCACGGTATCGTTGTCGCCCGCTCATGAAGTCGACCCTGACGTTGTTGCTCTTGGCTCCCTTCGGTCTCGCGCTGGCCCAGGAACCGGTCGAGCCCGAGGCTGCCCGCCCGATCCGCATGGGTACCGCGGCCGGTGCGCCGATCGCCGCGCCTGCCGGCGCCGAAGACGCGATGGAGCTCGCGGTGAAGCTCGGCTTCCGGCCGATGCTGCTGCGCCATTGGAGCGGCGAGGCGCTGCCGGACTTCGACCTGCTGGCGGCCGACGGCGCGACGGTGAAGTTCTCGGCGGCGCGTGGCTCGGCGCCGACCGTGGTGGTGATGGCGCCGTCGATCGGCGACAACCTCAGCGCGCTGCGCGACGGCGCCGAGGCGATCCGCGAGCACTACGCCGACTATGGGGTCAAGGTGCTGTACTGGGGCCTGTGGCAGGCGAAGGACGAGTTCCTCGCCGCGGCGAGGGACGAGCAGCAGAAGCGCGGCATCGTGCTGTTCGGTGATCCTGCCGGGCCCTACGCCGGCGACGCCGGCGATCAGGACGCGCGCATGGCGCACCATCGTACGACGGTGCTCGGCCGGTTGTTCCAGGGCGGCATGACGACGCCGCTGCCGGCGTGCTTCGTCGTCGGCGCCGACGGCAAGCTGGCCGGCAGCTTCGGCATGCGCGGCGCCGAGCCGCCGTTCGACGGCATCGGCAACCTGCTGCTGCGCGCCGGCGTGAAGCTCGCCGACCAGCACATGCCGAAGAAGGTCGCGCCGGCGGCCGTGTTCGCCAAGCCGCCGGAGCGCGCGCCGGAGGCGCCGGTCGAGATGGTCGAGGCCGGCACCAAGGCCGCCGACTTCGCGATGGTCGGCGTCGACGGTCAGCCGGTGCGGCTCGCCGACCACGCCGGCAAGGTCGTCGTGCTCGACTTCTGGGCGACGTGGTGCGGGCCGTGCAAGGCGGCGCTGCCGCACGTGCAGGAGCTCGCGGCGCACTACAAGGACCAGGGCGTGGTCGTGATCGCCTCCTGCACCAACGATTCGAAGAAGGCGTTCGACGGCTGGATCAAGGAGCACGCGGCGAAGTACCCGGACATCGTCTTCGCGTTCGACCCGCTGGAGCGCTCGCCGGAGCGCGGCTCGCGCGTGCACTACGGCGTCAGCGGCATCCCGCAGCAGTTCGTCGTCGGCCGCGACGGCGTCATCAAGAGCCTCGTCACCGGCTACATGATGGGCGAGGTGCTGCTCGACGCGGCGCTCGCGGCGGCTGGTGTCGAGGTGCCGGCCGAGGTGCTCGAGAAGGCCAAGGCCGACCAGCTGAAGCGCGACGAGATGGACAAGACGCGCAAGGTGAAGCCGGCGCTGCCGCTGAAGCCGGCGGGCGGGTAGACGGACGGCGTCGCCGCTGCGGCTGCAGCGCTACTGCGGCAGCAGCGGCGGCGGCGCGTTCGGGCCGGTCGGCGTCGACAGCTCGAGCCGCGTGCCGTAGGGCATGTCGGCGGTCGCATAGTCGCCGTGGCGCAGGAAGAAGCGCTGACCATCGACGCCGCCGGCGCGGTCGAGTCGCCACTGCTTGCCGTGACCGTCGTGGGTGAACTTCGCGGAGCGCACGTACAGCCACTCGCCGCCGCGCGTGCGCAGCCACACCGGGCCGTAGCGGCACTCGCGCAGCTGGTCGCCGTTGGCGCCGCTGAAGTTCTCGCTGAACGAGTAGAGGCCGTGCAGGTACTTGCCGTCCTTCGGCGCGCGGAAGCTGGCGAGTAGCTGCCAGCCGGCGGCACCGAGCGGCTTGCCGGCGCGCAGGTGCTGGAACCAGCCGGTGTAGGTCGTGTGCGTGCCGTCGGGCTCGGCGTGCACCAGGAAGCGGATGCGGTCGCCGAGCTGCCAGTCGTGCACGAGGTGGCTGTGACCGCCGGTGCCTTCGTGGCCGAAGCCTTCTGCGACCACGCCGTCGCCCTTCTTCACCAGCTGCACGAGGTCGTCGGCGGCGACCTTCTGGCGATCGATGGCCTCGTCGCCGCTGTCCCAGACGCTGAAGATCAGGCGCCGTTCGGTCGGCGAGTTGACCTGCATGCCGAAGTAGCCGCGGTGCCAGCCGGTCGCCATGTAGTAGGTCCACAGCGGATCGGTGGTCGGCTCGCACTCGCAGGCGAACCACTCGATGTCGTCCTTGTGCTCCGCCGGCGCGTCGTAGGCGAGGTGCACCGACGAGGCGTTGCGCCGCTCGACGGTCAGCGTGTGCGCGCCGGCGACCGCAGGGCCCGTCAGCACCAGCGCGTCGATGCCGCGCAGCGGCGAGCCGTCGGCGGTCTTCAGCGTCAGCATGTGCATGCCTGCGGAGAGGCCGAACTTGCCGATCTCGACGTCGGTCTGGTCCGCGCTCGGCGTCGCCTCCTTGCTGACGAACGACGCGGCGGGGACCTCTTCCACCATCAGCACGATCGGCGCTGTCGCCCCCGGCCTGCGCAGCAAGCGCGCGTGGAACAGCCCCTTCGCGGCGAACTGCACGTAGAAGCGCAGCTCACCGCGGCATTCCTTCACGGCGCCGGTGTCGCTGTCGCGTCGCACGGCGTCGGCGTCCGGGTGCGCGTAGCCGGAGAACGCAGGGATGCGCAGCGAGGGTGGACCGTCCGGGTCCTGGGCCGGCGCGAACGTGGTGAACAACAGCGTGGCGAACAACGTGGACCGCATGCGCGCAGTCTAGTGGGCGACTGAATCGATCGTGACTTCGAGTCCGCCGCTGAACGCCGCGAGGTTGGCGAACGGTCCCTGCGCGTCGATGCCGGCGCCCTGGCAGGCGAATGTCGCGCCGTGCAGCGCCGGCGCCGCCGGCAGCGGCAGCGGCAGCGCGAAGCGCGGAGCGTGCCGTTCCACAGCCGCGTCGTGGCGTTCGCGTAGAAGTAACCGAGGCCGCCGAAAGCGACCGGTGTTCGGGCGCCGGGGGAAGGCCCCATGCGGGCCCCGCGACTAGGATGCGGGGCATGTTGCGCCCGCTGACGTCGTTCCTGGTCTTCGCCGGTCTCAGTGTCGCGCAGTCCCGGGCACCGACCGCGGACGCGACCGCGCTGGCCGAGGCGACGGCGGCGGTTGCGAGGCTGGTCGACCAAGGCGACGTGCTCGGCATGGTCGTGCTGGTGCAGCGCGGCGACGACGTGTTGGTGCACGAGGCGTTCGGCCACCGCGACGTCGAGCAGCGGCAGCCGATGCAGAAGGACACGCTGTTTCGCATGGCGTCCAACACCAAGGCGGTGACCGCCGCTGCGGTGTTGACGCTCGTCGAACAGGGCAAGGTCGGCCTCGACGATCCGATCGCGCGCTGGTTTCCGACGTTCGACCACGACGACGCGGCGAAGATCACCGTTCGCCAGCTGCTGACGCACTCGAGCGGGCTGCGCATCGAGCCGCTGTTCTTGCAGCCATTGATGGAGAAGAGCGACGAGCACCCCGACGCGCCCAACCTGGTGCTCGAGTGCGCGCGCTTCGGCGAGGTCGGGCCGGCGGTCACGCCGGGCACCAGCTACTCGTACAACAACCCCGGCTACAACCTGTGCGCTGGCCTGGTCGAGGTCTGCACCGGCGAGAACTTCGCCGACTACGTCGGACAGCGCTTCTACGAACCGCTCGGCATGCGCGACAGCTGCCACCATGAGACGGTCGCCGACAACGACCGCATGTCGGTGGTCGTCGAGAAGGGCGAGGATGGCAATTGGCGCGTCGACTGGCGACCCGGCGGCAAGCCGACGATGCCGTTCGTGCGCGGCTCGGGCGGCATGATCTCGACGACGACGGACTTCGCGCGGTTCTGTCGCATGCTGCTCGACGGCGGCGTCATCGAGACGGCCGACGGCCCGCGGCACCTGCTCGCCGCCGACTCGGTCGCCGCGGCGTGGCGCGACCAGATCCCGCAGCTGAAGGAACGCTACGGCTTCGGCTGGGCGATCGGCGAGGACGGCTTCGTCTCGCACAGCGGCAGCGACGGCACCTGGGCGATGTGCGATCCGGCGCGCGACGTGATCGCGCTGGTGTTCACGCAGACGCAGGAGAGCGAGGCGCTGGAGAAGGCGCGGCGCGCGTTCGGCGCGGCGGTGCGGGCGGCGTGCCCGCCGGTCGGGCGGAAGTGACGGAATCGGCGGACCCCGCTGCATCCTGCCGCGCGTCCGCGGGGTGATACCGTCGAACCGCCATGACGCCGCACGACCTGCTCGCCGAAGAACTCACCGCCAGCGCAGCCGCGCTGCGTGAGCTCGCGCGCGACCTGATCGGCGGCAGCGACGCCGACGACCTCGTGCAGGAGACGATGCTGCGCGCGTGGTGTTCGCCGCCGGCCGAGCGTGTGGGCATGGCGGCGTGGCTGGCGACCGTGCTGCGCAATCTCGCCAGCAACCGGCGGCGCGACGCGCGGCGGCGGCTGCGGCGCGAACACGAGGCGGCGTTGCGGCGGGTGGCCGATGCTGGCCCGCCCGAACGTCCCGAGCACGAGGTGCTGCGCGAAGTGACCGAAGCGCTGTGGCGTCTGCCGGAGCCGTACCAGAGCACGCTGGCGATGCGCTACTTCTCGGGGCTCACGCCCAAGCAGATCACCGCGCGCACCGAGGTGTCGTTGGCGACGGTGAAGAGCCGGCTGCAGCGCGGGCTCTCCATGCTGCGCGAGGCGATGGATCGCCGCGGCGGCGATTGGCGGGCGGGGTTGGTGGTGGCCGCGGGGATCGGCGTGCCGACGGCGATCGCGACGAACATTGCATCTGGGATCCTGCTGATGACTTCGACGACCAAGATCCTGTTGGGGCTGACGACGGCGGCGGCGGTTGCGCTGCTGTGGCTGTCGATGCACTGCGAAGTCGCGCCGCCCGCGCAGGGCCGGCCGGTGGCGGCGGCAGTTGCGTCGCCGGTCGCTGTGGGCGACCTTCCCGGTGACACCGCAGAGCGCGAAGCGATCGCGATGCCGGACGCCGCCGTCGTCGACGCGCTGCTGGCGCACCCGTTCGCGTTCGCCGTCGACTGCACCGTTCGCGATCGCGACGGTCTGCTGGTGCCCGGCGCGCAGATCGCGATCTCGCCGCGCGACGTCGCGCCCAACACCTGGCACCAGAGGGTCGACGACAGCGGCGTCGTGCGCGTCGAGTGGCGCGGCAAGGTGCAGTCGATGCCGGTGTGGGTCGGCGTCGCGCACGAGGGGCGCGGCCAGGTGCTGCGCGAGATGACGGTGAGCGCCGGGCAGCCGGTCGCGGTGTCGTTGCTGGTCGGCGAAGGTGGCGGCGGCGGCATGTGCTCCAGGGCGCAGCGTTCGGCGAGCAATGACTGTCGCATGTGTCACGTCGGCGCGGTGCCGCCGCATCTGTTTCCGCTGGGGCCGCTCGCTGGCGGCGGCGGTGGAGGTGTGCACCCGTTCGCGACGTTCTCGGCGGATCTCTGCCGGGTACGCCTCGCCGGCGGCGGCTGGTCGGAGATGGCGTTCGACTCGGTGGGCACCCTTGCCTGGGACGAACCCGCCCCTGCGCCCGCGGTCGTCACCGGCACCGTGCGCAACGCCAATGGCGCGCCGCTCGCGGGTGTCACGGTGGCGTGGCTAAGGGCGCCCGACGTCGCCGGCGGGCGCGTGCGGACGGCGGCTGATGGGACCTATCGCCTCGAGCTGCGGCGCGAAGGTGTCGTCGAGCTGGCGGTCGGCGGTGGGCCGGATGGGCGGGTGGTGGAGAACGTGGAGTTGGCGGTGGGCGCGACCGTGCAACGCGACGTGTTGCTGCGTCCCGGTCCCGGCGTCAGCGGCCAGGTGCTGGTCGACGCCGGGACGTCGCTCGCGGGTTGGCGCGTCGAATACGTCGGTGATGGTGCGGCGTGGAGCGATGGTGCCGAAGTGCGCACCGACGGCACGTTCGTGCTGGCCGATCTGCGCACGGCATCCGGACGCGTGCTGCTGTGGAACGCGGATGGGCGGTTGCCGATCGCCGTGTCGGATGCGGCCGCGACCGGCTCGGTGGCGACGTTCGACCTGCGCGGCGCCGCGGCGCCGGCTGGTTCGTTGCGCCTGCGTGTCGCCGATGCGCGGCCGCCGGTTGCGGCGCCAGCTGCGGAGCATCAGGAGCTGCTCAATCCGGTCGTGCCGCTCGAGGTGTTCGTCTGGCACGAGGACAGTGGTCGCGGTGCCGTCATGCAGCGTCGCGACGACGCGATGGTGCTCGAAGGGTTGTCGCCGGGCTTCTACCGCGCGGTCGCCGTCGGTGCGCCGTTCGGCAGCTGCGACCTCGGCCGCCACTGGGTCGATGGCCGCGGTTTGGTCGATCTCGGCGACTGTCGCCTGCCGGTGCCCGGCTCGCTGCGACTGCGCGAGCCCGATGCCGAGGCGCCGCCACGGTTCGTGCAATTCTTCCTGCGCCGGCCGGACGTCGACCTGCGCACGGACTTCCAGATGATCGGCGACGCCGAAGTGGAGTTGCCCGCCGGCGCCTGGCTGCACCTCGCCGGCGGTCTGCAGGGGCTGTCGGTGACCCCGTTCACCGTGCGCAGCGGCGGTGTCTTGGAGCTGGCGCTGCCCCGCTGAGGGGGCGTTTTTGTCGCCCGGAACGCACCGTGCGGGAGCTTCCTGCCTAACCGCTTGCCGCCGTCGCGCGGGTCGGTAGAGTGCCCCGTCCCCCAAGGCGCCTCGGCGCCTAGAGCCTGTCACCGAGTCGGAGCGTAGCGCAGCCTGGTAGCGCACCTGCATGGGGTGCAGGGGGTCGGAGGTTCAAATCCTCTCGCTCCGACCACTTCAACGCGTTGTTGGGAAGGGATTTGTGGTGAGCACGCCATCCCGGCCCGCGCCGCTGAAAGGTGGTGTGACTACCACTCTATCGCTCCAGACCGCCCGCCTTGGCCTCGCGATCGGCGGTCGTCGGACGATACGACAAAGACTTACGACGGCTTGAACCGCCGACCCCCCTACCAGCTTCGCACGGGGTCGGACGTGAAGCTGCGAGTGGCCGGGCAAGGCGAGCGCGCCGGGAGGCTCGGTCTTCGCGACCTACGACTCGCGACGCTCTCCGGCTGTTCGCGCAGCGCGCTGGCTCCGGCAGCGGTTCAGGGCATCACGGAGTCAAGGCCGCGCTCAACGGCATTGCGTCGCGACGGGTCTCACCCATCAGGGAGAGAGCGCCTGCCGTTCAGTTGCTGCCCCGATCCCCCAGCAGAGCGCCGACTTCGGCGGTGAGCCTCGGCAGCTTCGTCTCGACTACTCCCCAGACCACCCGATCGTCGATCTGGGCGTAGGCGTGCACGAGGATGTTGCGGAACGCGATGATGCGACGGTGGTCGGTGATTCGCCCGATCACGCCCGCATCCAGCTTCGCCAACTGGTTCAGTGCCTCGCCGATGATCTCGAACTGGCGCTCGACCGCGGCCTTGAGCATCTCGTCGCGCGTGTAGTCCGAGAAGTTCCTGCCAGCCGTGAAGTCCGCCACGCGGGCGCAGGCCTGACGGACGTCGAACAGGTACTTCTTGACCTCAAGCTGCATACAGAGGAGTGCGCGTCCGTTCGATGCTCTCGCGGAAGTAGGGGTTCTCGATCGAGGATTCGACGACGAGATCGATATCGCGACCGAAGAGTTCGCTCAGTCCTTCGAGCAAGCCGAAGTAGGCCGCCGAGAACGCGCCCGGTTCGACTTCCTCGAACTCGACCAGGAAGTCGATGTCACTGGTAGTCGGATCGAACTTGCTGGTCGCAGCGGAGCCGAACAGGTCGAGCGACCGCGCGTGATGTCGGCGGCACAGCTCTGCGAGTGCGGCTCGGTTCTTCTCGATCAGTGGGTGCACGGAGGGGATGATACTGGTTCCCCGCGGCGGAGCGGGGCTGCGTTCGGCATTCTTCGGCCGCCGAGCCGTGCGACCGTGGGCGCGGAGGTTGGGGGTCGAATGGTTCCATGAGCAGGCGGTCGCAGTGCTGACCGACGAGGCCGAGGTGCCGACGACCAAGGAGCGCTGGATCGGAGTCGGCGGCGCGGTCGCGGAGGCGCAGAAGCAGCGGATCGAGGCCAAGATGCCGATCCGTCCGGACTTCATCGTCAAGAGT
The DNA here is from genome assembly GCA_020638735.1 of Planctomycetota bacterium. Lineage (GTDB taxonomy): Bacteria > Planctomycetota > UBA1135 > UBA1135 > UBA2386. The sequence goes on from JACKHZ010000012.1 coordinate 307,424, forward strand.
CGGCTGCCATGCTCGCGCGCGCGGCGGCGAGCGCCTCAGGCTCGACCAGGACACCAACGCGCTCGTTGCGCTTGCGCGTCTGGCTCCACTTCACGATGACCGCGCTGAGCTTGCTGGCGGCTCGGGCGCGGCGGGACAGCAGGGCGTCACCGGCAGGAAGCTCCTCGAGGTGGCCGAGGCCGGCACATTGCAGGCACGTCGGCCCTTGTGGCTCCATGACGAGCAGGGCACCTGTGCCGGCGCAGCGATGGCAACGCCAGTCCGGATGGCGCGCGACGACGGCGACCAGTTCCGGCGGCTTCTGCATCTGCGTCTGGACGCGGGCGCGCCTGGCCTCCGTCAGCCTCGGCGACACCCAGTGGGTCCGCCAGGCATCTTCGATCGCGGGCGTGGGTTGGCGACGGGGTAGGCGGTTCAGGGATGCGGATGTGTTGATGGGGAGCTGGAGGTCGGCAGCCGCGGCTACAGAGGGCGAAAGCGGGGGGTGACGCGAGCCGCCGCGATCCGATGCGACTGCCTCAGACTGGGTTGTCGGCTGCTGATCCCGCGGCGTCGTCGGTGAATGAGGCGAACTCCCACTCGAGTTCGCCCGCTCGCTCTTCTTGCGGGCGAGGCAATGTTCGTCGCTCGTTGCTTTGCCTGCCGACGCGTTCCTTCTCGCGTTGGATGGCGCGGACACGATCGATGTCTGCAGGGTCGATGTCCTTGCCCAGCATCTGCAGTTCGAGCGCCGCACACACGACGTCGACTCCGAACCAGCGGGCGTAGCGGCGGATCAGGTTCTCGCCGTTGCAGCCGCGGAGGAATGCCACCGCCGCGACGAGTCGACGTTCGCGGTTCATCCGGAGTCGGCGCGGCGGAAGGCTGGCCCTCTTCGGCGCTCGTGTCTTGCGACCTGGGGTCATGATGCGGTGGTCCAGCGCCGACTACCGTTCGAGCAACAGGGCGCGCACTTGATCCAGCAGCAGGATGTCTCGCGCGCCGCGCACCGGATCGTCCGCGATGGCTCCGCGGGTCCGGAGGAAGTCGTGCTCCTCGTCGGAGCAGACGTGCCCGAGCGCTCCGATGCGCTTGACGTTGTCGAGGTAGTCACGCAGTTCCTCCGTCGTGAACATGTCGCGAACCACGCATGCGAACTTGGGCAACTCGGCTGCGAAGTCGCGATCGGTCATCGCCGCGTTCGCGTAGTTGACGAGCTTCTCACCGATGAGGTAGCCGAGTGCCTTCCGCGCGCCGAACCGTTCGCGAATGCCCTCGGCGGCGTCGCACTGGTCGCGCCAGATCAGGTGGAAATCGGACATGCCGGTGCGATGCTACTGCACTGGGCACCCGGGATCCGCCATGCCACAGAATCCGCGAAAGGGCGGCAAGAGCCGCTCGGGTGAGAAGCGTCGGCCGCGCGTGGCGCGTCGGCGGCGATCGGAGTGTAGGTGATGTGGACGGCCCTCTGGTCGTCCCCGACATCCTCACGAAGCGAGCGTCCAACTCCATGAGCCCGGAGTCCACCTGCCTGCGCTCGGTCGCTTCGACAGCACTGGTTCGAGGAAGTCGCGGGCTGCGCGATGCACCTCTTCGAGAGTCGGCCATGCGAGTTCGTCTGCCGACGCCATCACGCGATAGGCCTCCGCCCATTCTGTCGGCGGGGGCGCGAGTTCACCGGGCAGCGCATGCGTCCCCCGGAACCCGAACGTCGTTTCGAGGGCGATGCGCAGCTGCACGGCGTCGATCTCACCGGCGCTCGCCAGCAGTGCGAGGTCGGGCAGGTCCTTGATGCGCGAGTTGGGTCGTTGGCGCGGCATCGAGTAGGCGTGTAGCTTCTCGGCGATGTGGGAGACGATCGGGTAGAGCCGCATCCGTGCTGGCTCGATACCCGCGAAGTCGAGTAATCGGTCGCCGACGATCTCGTCCGGCTCGCCGACCAGTGGATCGCCGAAGCCGACATCCACACCGAACCGACGACCGTAGATCTTGCCGGCAAGGCGGCATTCGGCGGCGAAACGGTGGCCCGCGTACCTCATCCCTTCACCGAGGATCTCGGGGTGTTGTCGATCGCGTTGGATCTCGAACCGCATGAAGTCACCAAGATCCAGCCGGCCGGCGGCCTGCAGGCGATCGAGCAGTTCGGTCGGCGTGCCCATCATGCGCAGGTCGACGTCCTTCGTCGTGCGAGCGCGCTGCAAGCGCAGTTCGAGAACCAGGCCTCCCTTGAGGACCACGGTGCCGTCGGCCAGCTGCTGCACGCGGGCGAGGAAGCGTTCGAACACCAGCAGCTGGCGGCGCCGCGCGAGATCGGACCCCGAAGCCGACGCATTGCGCAGGCGCTGTTCGAGCGCCTGCTTGAAGGCGGCCGGGCTTGCGTAGCGAGGGTCGTTCACGAGCGTGTGTTGCGCGTCCTGCGGAGTTGGCTCGAGAGGCTCCTGCCATCCTCGCCGCTGATGAGACCGCGCTGCCTCGCCTGGCGGATCGCTTGCTCGATGAGTTCGGGGCTGACGTGTGCGACGATGCACTCGGTGATCGCCTGTTGCGCGGTGGTCACGGGAACGACCTCGACCCAGGTTCGAGCCGAATCGGCCAGGTCATCGTGGTGCAGGACCAGGCCTTCCGGAATGCGCAGGCGTCGGGCAAGCCACGCCGTGGGGACCGTCAGGTGGATCCTGGCCGGCAGGACGTCGGACAGGTCATGCAGAAACAGGCTGGTCTCGTGCGAGAACACCCCGGCGCGACCCGACCACAGCCAGAACACGACCAGTTCCTCGTGCTCGCTGGTCGGGAATTGGGTGAGCCGGTAGATCCCGCGCTGGACGCGCCGGATCCGTCCGGCACGGAGGTGCTTCTGCAGGTGCTGGGACGAATAGCCGCAGGCTTCTGCCTGCGTCAGCGTGAACAGGCCGGCCTGGGACTCGGCCGTCGCATACAGGCGCTGCCACGCCGGTGACGAAGGCGCCGGGCTGCTCTGACGCGTGGGGGGCATCGCACGAAACTAAACCGGCAGTTTAGAATATTGCAAGAGTGCCGGCCCGTCCGGTGGTCATCGTCCAGGGTCGGCTGCCATGCTCGCGCGCGCGGCGGCGAGCGCCGCAGGCTCGACCAAGACACCGACGCGCTCGTTGCGTTTGCGCGCCTGACTCCACCTGACGATGACTGCACTGACCTTGCTCGCAGCGCGAGCGCGGCGGGTCAGCAGGGCGTCACCGGCAGGAAGCTCCTCGAGGTGGCCGAGGCCGGCACATTGCAGGCACGTCGGCCCTTGTGGCTCCATGACGAGCAGGGCACCTGTGCCGGCGCAGCGATGGCGACGCCAGTCCGGATGGCGCGCGACGACGGCGACCAGTTCCGGCGGCTTCTGCATCTGCGTCTGCACCCGCGCGCGCTTCGCCTCGGTCAGCCTTGGCGAGACCCAGTGGCATGATGACGACCATGCGCGCGATCGTGCTCGACGCTCCTGGGCCTTCCACAGCCCTCGCCATCCGCGACGTGCCGAAGCCCGAGCCGCGCCATGGCTGGGTGCTGATGCGCGTCGAGGCCTTCGGCATCAACCGCTCCGAGCTGCATACGCGGCTCGGGCTCGCCGGCCCGGACGTGACGTTTCCGCGGGTGCTGGGCATCGAGGCCGCTGGTGTGATCGAGGCGGCGCCTGGCACCAACCTGTCCGTCGGGTCCAAGGCGGTGGCGATGGTCGGCGGCATGGGGCGGGAGTTCGACGGCGGCTACGCGGAATACACGCTGGTCCCGGAGCGCTGCGTGATCCCGGTCCAGAGCGAGCTCGACTGGGCGCGGCTCGGGTCGTTGCCGGAGGTGCTGCAGACGGCGTGGGGGTCGTTGACCGTCGGTGTCGGCCTCGCGCGCGGCGGCACGCTGATGATCCGCGGCGGCACTTCGTCGGTCGGCATGATGGCGGCGATCCTGGCGAAGCGCATGGGAGCGACGGTCTTGGCGACGACGCGTCGCGCCGATCGTGCCTCCGAGTTGCGTGCGGTCGGCGTCGATCACGTCGTCGTCGACGACGGCGACATCGCCGACGCGGTGCGACGTCTCGTGCCCGGCGGTGTCGACGGCGCCATCGAGCTGGTCGGTTCGCCCACCCTGCGCGACACGCTGCGTGCCTGCCGTGCGGGCGGCACGACGTGCTTCACCGGCATGCTGTCCAATCAGTGGATCGTCGAACGCTTCTACCCGATCGAGTTCATCCCGACGGGCGTGCGGCTGACGGCGTATGGCGGCAGCGCCGGCAACCTGCCGGGCGAAGTGATCTCCGACGTCGCCACGGCGATCCATCGCGGTGAGGTGCACTGGCCGGTGCAGGTCTACGGCATGGAGGACATCGCCGCCGCGCACGACGACATGGAGCACAACCGCGTCGCGGCGAAGCAGGTGGTGGTGACGCGCGGGCGCTGAGGTCGACGATCCGTCGCCGCTACTTGCCGAGGCGCAGCACAACGCGATCCGCGCGCTCCAGCGAGCGGTCGGCGCGGAGGGCGAACGTGCCGCGCAGCCGCTGCCCGGGAAGCAGGGTCTCGGGTAGCCCGGCGACGCTGGAGGTCAGCAGTTCCTCACCCGTGCCGAATACGACGATCTGGATCCCGGCGATGTCGATCGGTTGGTCGCCCTGGTGGTAGAGGTCGCACCAGCCGGAGACGTCGTAGCCGGAGAGGTCGAAGCGCCTCGAACGGGCGTGGCACTTCCACTCGTGGCCGACGACCGCGAACGCGAGGAACAGCACGGTGACGATGTTGGTGGTGCGCGACGGGCGCACCCGCCGCCCCGTCGTCGGCCCGCTGTCGGGTCGCTGCTGCCGGCGGCGGCCGAGGAGTGGCGATCGTCGTTGCATGGTGTCGAGGGCGATGCCGATCAGGCTAGCACGCGAGGTCGCAGGCCTGACTTCGCGCTGTCGGTCCTGCGCGAACGAGGACGGCGGCGCCGCAGCCGCGGCACGCTGGTAGCATCCAGCCAACACCAGACCCTCACCCTCCATGATCCGATTCGCGACCTGTATCGCGGCGGCGGCGCTGCTGGCTCCGTCCGTCACCTGTCAAGCCCATCTCGGCGAGCCCGTTCGTCTGACCAGCGACGGCCAAGTCATCGACGTGACCACCGGCCACGCGGCGCCGTACCTGTTCGATTGGGACGGCGACGGCCTGCAGGACCTGCTGGTCGGTGAGTTCGGCACGGGCGCGTTCGATCGCGAGCTGCTGCCGCCGGCGATCGCCAAGGGCAAGCTCGAGTTCGCGCAGGGCAAGCTGCGCATCTATCGCAACGTCGGCACAGCCAGCGAGCCGCGCTACGGCGGCTTCGAGTATCTGCAGGCCGACGGCGGGGACGCGAGCATCCCGACCACTTGATGCAACTGCTTCTGTCCACAGTTGGTGGACTACGACGGCGACGGTGACCTCGACATCCTGACCGGTTCGTACACCGGCGAGCTCTATCTGCTGGAGCGCGGCGACGACGGCGCGTTCTCCCGGCCGCGCTACCTGCTCGACGAGAACGGCGAAGTGCTCGAAGTCGGCACCTCGGTGACGGTCGAGGCGACGGACCTCGACGGCGACGGCGACCTCGACCTGCTGATCGGCACGCGCACCGAAGGTGCTTGGGCCGTCGACAACGTCGGCACGCGCACCGCGCCGTCTTGGGCGTCGAAGCCGAGGCCGCTGACGACGAAGTCGGGCAAGCGCATCGACGGATCCAATGCGCACCGTGCAGACTGGGATCGCGACGGCGTCGCCGACTTGCTGCTCGGCTCCGAGCGCGGCGGCGTGCGGTGGCATCGCAACGAAGGCAGCGACGACGCGCCGGTCTACGCCGACGCGGTCGAACTGGTCGCAGCGTTCCGCTACGCGGAGCAGCCGAAGCAGGGCGAAGCGCCTGCGGGGCCGGGGTATCGCACCAAGGTGCACGTCTGCGACTGGAACGCCGACGGCCAGCTGGACCTGCTGGTGGGCGACACGCAGTCGGTCACCTACGAGCTGCCGCCGCTCGATGCGGCGCAGCTCGCCGCCAAGGAAGCGCTGCGGCCGGACTACGAGCGAGCGAAGGCGGAGGAGAGCGAGCTGATCAAGGAGCGGAACGCGTTCGTCCGGGCGCGCCAGCCGGTGTCCGAGGAATTCCAGAACCGCTACGACGCGATGCGCGAGCGCACGCTGCCGGTCATCCGTGCGTGGCACGAGTTCGATCGCGAGCGCCACAGCACGCACGGCTGGGTCTGGCTGTATGTCGGCAAGGCCGGGGGGGCCGCGGTCGCACATGCGGCTTCGGCGCTGCGTGAAGTCGCCAAGGCCGGGCCGACCTCGCTGACGGCCGTGGTGTCGCCGGTCGACGCCAAGCCGGGAACCTTGCGCGTGACCGTCGAGATCCGCATCGACGATGGCTGGCACATCTACTGCTCCGCCCCCGAGGGCTACACCGCCACCAGGCCGGCGATGGAGCTGCCTGCGGGCGTCGTCTACTCCACGCAGTGGCATGCCATCACCGAGCCGGTGCCGGCGATCGACGGCAGCGACGCCACGTGGTTCGAAGGCACGGTGACGTTCGCCTGCGAAGTGACGGTGGCGAACGGCGCGACGCCGGCCCTGTGGGTCACCGTGGATCTGCAGGCATGCAACGAGGAGATGTGCCGGCCGCCGGTCACGCTGCAATGCGTGGCCGAACCGCGGCGCTGATCCACCCCGGCGACAGCGCGCGGGCGTCGCGCTACTCGGCGAGCAACCGTTCGATCGTCGCGCGGATGGTCGCCATGTCCTGATGGCACGCCTCGTGGCCCTCGTTGCCGTCGGGATCGTGATACTCCATGCCCGGATGCACGAAGCGGATCACGCCGGCCTTGTCGACGACGAACGTCACCGACGTCGCCGGGCGCCCCGGCCCGGTCAGCCACCACTGCTTCAGCGTGCGGTTGCGCCAGTCCCAGTCGACCGCGATCGGGAAATCGAACTGCCGGGTCTCGACGGCGCGGCGCACGCGCTCGAGGTCGATCGGGTCGTCGCGCCCCGCCTTCGGATGGAACACGCCGATCACGGTCAGCCCCTTGCCTGCATACTCGTCGTGGAGAGCGCGCAGCGCCGGCGCGCTGCTGGCGCAGAACGGGCAGGTCTCGGTCCACCAACGCACCAGCAGGACCCGGCCGCGCAGTCCCTCGAGCGTCAGGGGCTCGGTGTTGAACCACGCGTCGAACTGGAACGGCGGCGCCGCGGCGCCGACCCGGTCGTCGCCGGCGGTGCGGTCCATCGTCTTCATGCTGGCCAGGCGCGCCTGCATCATCTCGTCGATCTCGGCGTCGGACTTCCCTTGCGCCTTCCTCAACTCTCGAAAGTGGGCCCATGAGTTCACGGGCGTGATGGCTTGCGGCGCAGCGGCGGCGGTGTCGGCCTTCGCGGGCTGCTCCTGTTCGGGGGTGCTCGTACTGCAACCGGCAGCGAGCACGAGGGTCGTGAGCAGGGCGGCGGTGACGTGTTGCATGAGCATGGTGGGCGCGGGAGCGACGAGGTGCCCTTCGCGGGGCCCGCAACCAGACTCCCTGACCGCGTGCCGGTCAACGCCCTGTCGGATCAGCTCGCCCGGTCGGCACCTGGAGCGTGACGTTGCCCGGTTTGTGCCCATCCTGGCGGATGCCGCAGGTCGTTTGGCGGGAACTGCGAGTGTGGTCGAGTCCGCATGGACTACCTTGATCATCGCCATGGCCGACCGCTTCCAGATCTCGGACCTGCTGCTGCAACTGCTCGAGGACCAAGGCCTGCGACGGCGCGCGATCGCGGCGCGGGCTGGCCTGGCCCGCGGGTTCTTCGAGCAGGAACGGGTTCTCGTCACGACCCGGGAGCTCTTCGCGGTGTGGAGAGCCGTCGGCGAACTGAGCTCTGATCCGGGCATCGGCCTGAGCATCGGCGCCGAACCGCGACTGGAGCGCTACGACGCCGTGGCGATCGCCGCCGTGTGCAGCAGGTCGTTCGGCGACGCGTTGGAGCGCATGGCGCGCTTCAAGCAGCTGCTCTGCCCGGAGGAGCTTCGCATCGAGCGCCACGGTGACGAAGCCGCGGTGGAGTTCGTCTTCCTCGAAGCGACCGACGACGAGCCCGAGGTCTTGGTCGACCTGTGTTTCGCCCGGATCCTTGCGATCGGGCGACGCGGCAGCGACCAGCTCTCCAAGGCGCTGCGGGTCGAGTTGAAGCGACCGGCGCGCGAACGCAAGCTGCTGGAAGCGCACTTCGGATGCCGGGTCCGCTTCGGCAGCGAGCGCAACGCGCTGATCTTCCGCAAGAGCGACCTCGACCTCCCGTTCGTGACCCACAATCGTGAACTGCTGACCGCGGTCCTGGGTCACCTGGAGAAGCAGCTCGAAGAACGCACTCGCGGCGCAGGGATCGGCGAGCAGGTCGTCGCCGCACTGATGCGTTCTCTCGCGGGCAGGCGGCCGACCCTCGGCGAGGTCGCGGAGGATCTCGGCATGAGCACGCGCACGCTGCAACGCCGACTCGGCGAGGCGGGGCTGTCGTTCCAGCAACAGGTCGAGACCGCGCGCCGTGAACTCGCGCGTCACTACCTCGGTGAGACGACCGTCGAGCTCAAGCAGGCGGCCTTCCTGCTCGGCTACGAGGACGCGAATTCCTTCTTCCGTGCCTTCCAATCGTGGGAAGGCACGACACCGGGCGATTGGCGTGCCAGGCATCAGCAGTTGTCCGTCTGACTGGATTGCGCGCGCTGCTGGCGCGTCCGGCAAGTTGATTGGCGCGCGGTGCGAGTGACGAATCGCCGATCTCCGCCTAGGTTCCGGGTGTGCGGTCGGCGACCCGCTGGCGACAGTGGATCAACCAACGAGGACGACATGAACCAGACAGACTCATCTTCTCAGGACATGCGGATCCAACGCGCCGGCTCGGCGAAGGCCATCAAGGGGCCGAGCGAGTGGTTCACCGGGAACGTGCGCATCGACTGGATCTTCAACGCGCCGGCGCCGGCTCGCGTCGGCGTCGCCGTCGTGAACTTCGAGCCCGGCGCGCGCACCAACTGGCACAGCCACCCGCTGGGGCAGGTCCTGCTCGTGACCGACGGCGTGGGCTGGACCCAGTGCGAGGGCGGCCCGAGGACCGAGATCCGGCCAGGCGATCTGATCTGGTGCAACTGCGGTCGTCGCCACTGGCACGGCGCGACGGACGAGACGGCGATGCAACACGTCGCCATCAACGAGGCGCTCGACGGCAAGCCGGTCGACTGGATGGAGCCGGTCTCGGACGAGCAGTATCTCGCCGGTCCGATCGCGAAGGAATGAACTCACGCGCGCGCCGGCGCGACCCACCAGACCAATGGTGATCGACATGAGAAACGAGTGCCAGGACACGAACGGTGGACGCAGGCTGCTGGGCCTGTTGCTTGCGGTGTCGGCAGCTGGTTGTGCTGCCGCGCCGTCCACGGATCGCTCGGTCGCCACGTCGGTGCGAGTCGTGCACGCGAGGGATCGCGATGCGGCGGCCGGACCGCCCGAGTGGTTCACGGGCTCGACTCGCGTCGAGATGCTGTTCGCGGCTTCGCCCCCGTCTCGCGTCGGCGGGGCCAACGTGACCTTCGAGCCGGGGGCCCGCACCCTCTGGCACACACATCCCTTGGGGCAGACTCTCATCGTCACTGCGGGGCGAGGCTGGGTGCAGAGCTGGGGGCACCCGGCGCAGCAGCTCGGCGCCGGCGACGTGGTCTCGATCCCCGCAGGCGTCAAGCACTGGCACGGAGCCGCTCGCGATGCGGCGATGACCCACATCGCCGTGCAGGAAGCCCGAGACGGCAGAGCCGTCGATTGGCTGGAGCCGGTGTCCGACGACCAGTACCCCAGGTAGTCATCGAGGAGCAACCATGCCGCACGTCATCGTCAAACTCTGGCCAGGCAAGTCGCAGCAGCAGAAGCAGCGACTCGCCGATGCCATCACCCGCGCCGTCGCGAAAGAACTCGGCTACGGCGACGAGTCCGTGTCCGTCGGCTTCGAAGAGGTCGAGGCGCGCGACTGGAAGCAGAAGGTCTACGACCCCGACATCGTCGGCCGCGCCGACAGCCTGCTCAAGAAGCCCGGCTATTCGATGTAGCCGCGGCCTTCCCGACCCATCACGAGGAACCACCATGAAAGGCACCGTTCTCCATTCCCCCGGCGACGTCCGCTTCGAGACCGTCGACGATCCGACCATCGTCGCCCCCACGGACGCCGTGATCCGCATCGCGGCGACCTGCGTTTGCGGGTCCGACCTGTGGCCCTACCGCGGCCTGCAGCCGATCGAAGGACCGACCCGCATGGGCCACGAATACTGCGGCTACGTCGAGGAGGTCGGCAAGTCCGTCACATCCATCAAGCCGGGCCAGTTCGTGGTCGGGTCGTTCGCGACCTCCGACAACACCTGCCCGCACTGCAACTACGGCTACCAGTCGTCGTGCACGCAGCGCGAGTTCATCTCGATGGCGCAGTCGCCCGTGCTGCGCGTGCCCCTGGCGGACGGCACGCTCGTGCCCACGCGCGAGGTGCCGTCGAAGGAGTCCATCCCGAGCCTGCTGACGACCTCCGACGTGCTGGGCACCGGTTGGTTCGCGGCAGACGCCGCCAACGTCAAGCCCGGGGCGACGGTGGTGGTCGTCGGTGACGGCGCCGTCGGCCTGCTCGGTGTGATGTCCGCCAAGCACATGGGAGCCGAACGCATCATCGCGATGAGTCGGCACGAACCGCGTCAGAAGCTCGCGCGCGAGTTCGGCGCGACGGACATCGTGACCGAGCGCGGCGACGACGGCGTCGCCCGCATCCTGGACATGACGGACGGCGTCGGTGCCGACTCGGTGCTCGAGTGCGTCGGCATGCAGGAGTCGATGCTGCAGGCGATCCGCGCGACGCGGCGCGGCGGCCACGTCTCGTTCGTCGGCGTGCCGCACGGCGTCGCGCTCGACGGCCAGGAGCTGTTCTTCTCGCACGTTCACCTGCACGGCGGCCCGGCGCCGGTGCGTCGCTACCTGCCGGACCTGATCCAGCTGGTGCTCGACGGCGCGATCGATCCCGGCAAGGTCTTCGACCTGGTGCTGCCGCTCGAGCAGGTCGCCGAGGGCTACCGGGCGATGGACGAGCGGCGGGCGATCAAGGCGCTGCTGCAGCCCTGAGCGGCAGCCGCCCGTCGTCAGGCCGGTCGCTCGATGCGGCCGTCGGCGTGCAGCGCAAACCGCCCTTGGTCGCGCTCGTGCACCGGGTCGTCGCCGGGCCACGGCCAGCCGCCGAACTGCGTGCGCTGGTAGTCGACGAACGCCTGGCGGATCTCCGCCTCGGTGTTCATGACGAACGGGCCGTAGCGCGCCACCGGTTCGCCGATCGGCTTGCCCTGCAGCAGGAGCAGCTCGCACGGGTGCGTGGCCTCGAGCGCCACGGCGACGTCCGCCACCAGATCGACGAGGTGGTATTCGGCGATCTCGCGGCCGGCGACCTTCAGTCCCTTGCCGGCGAAGAAGTAGAGCGTGCGGTTCGAGCCGGCCTTCGCGGCGGGCAGCTCGAAGCGCGCGCCGGCCTCCATCTTGATGGTCCAGATCGCGACGTCGTGCTCGACCTTCGATGCCCACGAGTCAGGCGGCGAGGCGGGCGCGCGCAGCTCGCCGAGGTCTCCCGCGATCAGGGTCACGCGCGTGCCGTCCTCCTCGTGCACGGCGATCTTGTCCTGCCACAGCATCGAGAAGTACGGCTTCACCATCTTGTCGGCGGCCGGCAGGTTGAGCCAGACCTGGAACATCTCGAGGCGGTTGTCCTTGTCGGCTTCGACCAGCGGGAACATCTCGGCGTGCAGGATGCCGCCGCCGGCGGTGAGCCACTGCACGTCGCCGCCGCCGAAGCGGGCCTTCGCGCCGAGCGAGTCGGAGTGGTCCATCAGACCCGAACGAACGATGCTCACCGTCTCGAAGCCGCGGTGCGGATGCTGCGGGAAGCCCGGCACGGTGCTGCCGTGGTACATGCTCCAGCCGTCCTTCCGGCTGAAGTCCTGGCCGATCGTGCGGCCGGCGAGAGACGCGTTCGGGCCCATCTGCTCGTTGCCGCGCGGATAGCGGTCGTCGTGGTGGGCGCAGAAGAGGAACGGGTCGCGCGTCGGCCACTGCGGACCGAGCCCCTCGATGGACAGGATGGGGTTGTTCATGGGTTCGGGGGTGCTTCTCGGATGAGCCGATCGAAAGAGCATCGTCAGCGGCGATCGTGGCGTCGAGCCGGATCGCTCGGGACCGGCGGCTTTGGGATCCCGGAGGTCGCGTCACAAGTCCGGGGCGAGGTCGCGGTCGTCGGGTGATCGGCCAACACGCCGAAGGTCGTCCGGCGCGTGAGTCGCCAGCGGGCGACCGTCGGTTACCGTGCCGCCGATGAGCGGCCTCTCGCAGCGTCGGTTCTTCTCGCCTGGTGCTCCCGTGCCCGCCGTCGCAGCGCTCTTGTGCTGCGCGGCGCTCGCGCCGTGTCCGTCGCTGCGCGCCCAGCACCAGGGCGAATGGCAGCAGCTGTTCAACGGCAAGGACCTCGTCGGCTGGACGCCGAAGATCCGCGGCTACGACGCCGGCGTGAACTTCGGCGACACGTTCCGCGTCGTCGACGGCCTGCTGACCGTCAGCTACGACCAGTACGGCGGCCGCTTCGAAGGTCGCTTCGGTCACCTGTTCCACGACCTGGAGTTCGCCGACTATCGGCTGCGCGCGACCTATCGCTTCGTCGGCGAGCAGATCGCCGACGGCGCTGGCTGGGCGCTGCGCAACAGCGGTCTGATGCTGCACGGGCAGCCGGCCGCGACGATGGCCAAGGACCAGGACTTTCCGGTGTCGATCGAAGTGCAGCTGCTCGGCGGCGGCGAGCACGGCGAACGGCCGACGGCCAACCTGTGCACGCCGGGCACCAACGTGGTGCGCGACGGCAAGCTGTGGACGCAGCACTGCCTCAACTCCAACTCGCCGACCTTTCGCGGCGAGCAGTGGGTCACGGTCGAGGTCGAGGTGCGCGGCGGCACCTTCCGCCATCGCATCGACGGCCACACGGTGCTCACCTACGACGGGCCGCAGCTCGATCCGCGTGACGGCGACGCCAAGAGATTGCTGGCCGACGGGCGCGGCGTCGAGTTGACGCACGGCACGATCTCGCTGCAGTCCGAGAGTCACCCGGTGCAGTTCAAGACCGTCGAGCTGCTGCCGCTGGCCGCGCCGGGGCCGTGGTTGGAGCCGCTGACGGCGAAGGCGCTCGCCGAGCACTTCACGACCAAGGGCAACTGGAGCCTCGCCGACGGCGTCGCCACGCTGACGCCGCGCGACGGCGAGCAGGGCTGGCAGCGCTACGACCACTACCTGTGGCTCGACGACGACAAGCCGTTCGCCGACTTCGAGGCCGAGTTCGACTACCGCCTGCAGGAGGGCGGCAACAGCGGCTTCTACTTCCACGTCGGCGACGAGGCGCAGCCGGTGCAGACCGGGGTCGAGGTGCAGCTCTACGCGACGGCGCCGGACAAGGCGGCGGCGAAGCTGACCGACCACGACGCCGGCGGCATCATCCCCGGCGGGCCGCCGAGCGAGAACGCGTCGCGGCCGATTGGCGAGTGGAGCCGCATGCACGTCGTCTGCGAGAACGGCCGCGTGCAGGTGACGCTGAACGGACGCCTCGTGCACGTGATGGCGCTCGACCACCAGGCGATCGCGGATCGGCCGCGCGCCGGCGTGATCGGCTTCCAGGACCACTCGCTGCCGCTGGAGCTGCGGCGGTTGCGCGTGCGGCGGCTGTGAGAAGGCGTCGCCGCTCTTCCGCACCCTCGGCCCGCTCTCGCCGCGTTGCATGACCCAGATCCCCGAACCTCTGACCGAAGTCGCGCGCGCGATCCAGCTCGCGCTCGCGCCGGTGTTCCTGCTCACCGGCGTCGCCGGCCTGCTCAACGTGATGACCGGGCGCCTGTCCAGGATCATCGATCGAGGGCGGGCGTTGACGGAGCGACCCGGCTTCGCCGCGCAGGCCAGCCGGGAGACGCCGGTGCTGGAACGACGCGGCTACTTCGTCAGCATCGCGATCACGTCGTGCACCATCGCGGCGCTGCTGCTCTGCATGGTCGTCGCCACGCTGTTCGTCGAGGCGCTGCTGGCGGCGCCGCTGGCGTGGGTGGTCGGCGCATTGTTCACGGCGGCGATGCTCGCGCTGGTGGTGGGCCTGTCGTGCTTCTTGCGCGAGGTGCACATGGCCATGCAGGCGGTGCGGTTCGGCGGTGACCCGCACGAGCGGGGCGACCCGTCGTAGGGCTCCGCTCAGTGATTGCGCAGGGCCCTGGGATCCGCGCGCCGTGTGGCCTAGCTCCTGCGCCTCCTACCCAAGGACACCCAGAAGCATGGATCTCGGACTCGCCAAACGCACCGCTCTCGTCACTGGATCCACCGCCGGCATCGGTCGCGCCATCGCGAGAGAGCTGCTGCTCGAAGGCGCCACCGTCGTGATCAACGGTCGTGACCCCGGGCGCACCCGGCAGGCGACGGACGAGCTGGCGAAGGACACCGGTGGCCGGGCGATCGCCGTCGCCGGGGACGTGTCGACGAGCGACGGTGCACGTGAATTCCTGGCGTTGCTCGCGCGCGAGAGCCCGCCGATCGACGTGCTGGTCAACAACGCGGGCGTCTTCGAGCCGAAGCCGTTCGCGGACATCGCCGACGACGAATGGATGTCGATGTTCGAGGTCAACGTCGTCAGCGGCATCCGCCTCTCGCGCGCGCTGGTGCCCAGGATGGTCGAGGGCGGCTACGGTCGTGTGATCTTCATCAGCAGCGAGTCCGGTCTCAGCATCCCCGAGGAGATGATCCACTACGGCGTGTCGAAGACGGCGCAGCTGGCGGTGGTGCGCGGTCTCGCCAAGTCGCTGCGCGGCACCGGGGTGACCGTCAACGCGGTGTTGCCGGGCCCGACCTGGACCGAAGGGGTGGCCGACTTCGTCGCCAAGATGGCGGCGCAGGAGGGCGTCACCGTCGAGGAGATGCGCGAGACGTTCGTCGCCAAGCATCGCCCGGCGTCCCTGATCCGGCGTTTCGCCGAACCGGCGGAAGTCGCGGCGATGGTTGCCTATGCGGTGTCGGATCGGGCGTCGGCGACGACCGGGGCGGCGCTGAAGGTGGAAGGTGGGCTGATCGACAGCATCGGCTGAGGCGGCGGGCCCGGCGGTTCGGCGTCACGCAGTCGGTGGTCGCGACATGCGACCGCCGCACCTGCTCCGAGGGCTGCATCCGGCGGCCATGCATCTACCATTTGCCCATGTCCGACGACAGCACCTGCGCGGCCGCGTTTCCGACCCTCAGCGACGACGAGCTCGGCATCGTCGTCGCGCTCGGTGAGATCCGGCGCTACCCCGACGGCGAAGTCCTGTTCCAGAAGGGCGACAAGGACTTCCCGTTCTTCGTCGTGCGCAGCGGCGGCATCCGCATCACCGAGAGCTCGACCGGCGAAGAGCGGCTGGTGGTGGAGCACGGTCCGGGCGAGTTCAGCGGCGACGTCGACCTGCTGACCGGGCGATCGGCGATGGTGACCGCGCGGGCCAGCGGCGGCCTGCAGGTGATCGCGGTGCCGGCGTCGCGCCTGCGCCGCCTGCTCAACGAGGTGCCGACGCTCAGCGACAAGCTCATGCACGCCTTCCAGCTGCGGCGTGAGATCCTCGAGCGTTCGGGTTTCGCCGGAGTGCAGCTGCTCGGTCGCACGGACTCGCCGGCGGCGTTGCGCATCCAGGAGTTCTTCTACAAGAACCGCGTGCCCTCGCGGTTCGTCGACATCGACGAGGCCGAAGGGCAGGCGCTCGCGGTGAAGTGGTCGATCGATCCCGAGCGTCTGCCGGCGATCATCGCCGGGCACAAGGTCGTGCAGGAGCCGACGCTGCCGGGCATCGCGCAGTGCATCGGCATCAGCCGCGACGTTCCGGACGAGGTGCTGGATCTGGTGATCGTCGGCGCCGGGCCCTCGGGTCTGGCCGCGGCGGTCTACGGCGGTTCGGAAGGGCTGCGCACCATGGTGCTCGATTCGGTCGGGCCCGGCGGTCAGGCGGGCAGCAGCTCGAAGATCGAGAACTACATGGGCTTTCCGTCGGGGATCAGCGGCGTCGAACTCGCGAACCGCGGCTTCATCCAGGCGCTGAAGTTCGGCGTCACGTTCAACGCACCGGTCTCGGTCCTGGACATCCGACGCCGCCCGGACGGCATCCTCGAACTGCCGCTGTGCTCGGGACAGGTGGCGCGTGCCCGCGCCGTGCTGATCGCGACCGGCGTCTCCTACCGTCGGCTGCCGATCGACAACTACGCGCGCCTCGAGGGCATCGGCGTCTATCACGCCGCGACGAGCGTCGAGGCCCGCGCCTGCCGAGACCGCATGGCGATCGTCGTCGGCGGCGGCAACAGCGCGGGACAGGCGGCCATGTATCTGGCCGAGCACGCCAGCGCCGTGAAGCTGATCCTGCGCGGCGGTGACCTCTTCCACAGCATGTCGAGCTACCTCGCCGACCGCGTGCGCGCGCACCCGAACATCGAGGTCTGTCACGCACACCGAGGTCGACGCCTTCGCCGGCGAAGGCTGCCTGCAAGGGGTGACGCTGCGCGACAACCGGACCGGCGCGCTGCGGCACCACGACTGCGCCGCGCTGTTCGTCTTCGTCGGCGCCAAGCCCGCCACCGACTGGCTGCCGGCCGCGGTCGCTCGCGACGGCAACGGCTTCGTGCTGACCGGCGCCGCGGCGGGGGC
The DNA here is from genome assembly GCA_020638735.1 of Planctomycetota bacterium. Taxonomy (GTDB): domain Bacteria; phylum Planctomycetota; class UBA1135; order UBA1135; family UBA2386. Next base: position 324,133 of record JACKHZ010000012.1, read on the forward strand.
CTCCGGCAGCTGGCCGCTGGTGTCGCCGCCGTGCGAACTGGAGACCTCGATGCCGGGCGTGTTCGCCTCCGGCGACGTGCGCGCCGGCACCACCAAGCGCTGCGTCTTCGCGGTCGGCGACGGCGCCCTGGCCGTCACTTGCGTGCACCAGTATCTGGCCCGCGCGGCGGCGCCGCACGCCAGCGGCGCCTGACCCGTCGTCCCCGCGGGCCGACGATTGCGTCCCGGCCGTCGCCGAACTACACCCCGGCCCCGATGTCCGCACTGCTCGAGTTCCTGACCGCGAACGGCTACGTCGTGGTGTTCGCGTGGGTGCTGATCGGGCAGATCGGGGTGCCGGTGCCGGCGGGCCCGCTGTTGCTAGCCGCCGGCGCGCTCGCAGGCGGGGGCCAGCTGTCGCTCGGCGTGCTGTTGCTGCTGTCGGTCGTCGCGTCGTTGCTCGCCGACGCCGCCTGGTTCTGGCTCGGCCGGCGGCACGGCGCGCGCGTGCTGTCCCTGCTCTGCCGCATCTCCCTCGAACCGGACTCGTGCGTGCGGCGCACCCAGCTGACCTTCGCCACGCGCGGCGCGTCGACGTTGCTGTTCGGCAAGTTCGTTCCGGGCCTCGGTCTGCTGGGGCCGCCGTTGGCCGGCATGAGCCGCATGGGGGTCGTCCGGTTCGTCACCTACAGCGTTGGCGGTGCGCTGCTTTGGGCTGGCGCGTTCCTGGTGCCGGGCTACCTGCTGCACCAGCAGCTCGAAGTGATCGCCGAACGGCTCGCGCTGACCGGCGCCTGGCTGCTGACGGCGTTCGCGGTGGTGGTCGTCGGCTGGATCGCCTGGCGCTGGTCGCTGCGGCGACGCTTCCTGCGGCGGCTGCGCACGGCGCGCATCGCACCGCTCGAGCTGCATCGGCGCATCGCCGACGGTGAGGCGGTGTTCGTCGTCGACCTGCGGCACGATACGGACGTCGGCTTCGATCCGTTCGTCGTGCCGGGCGCGCTGCGCATGACCGCCGAGCTGCTCGAGCAGCGCCATCTCGAGATACCGCGCGATCGCGACGTCGTGCTCTACTGTAGTTGACCCAACGAAGCGACCAGTGCCCGTGCGGCACTGCTCCTGCACCGGCGCGGCATCACGCGCGTGCGTCCGCTGCTGGGCGGTCTCGATGGTTGGCGCGAGTCGGGGTTGCCGGTGCAGGCCGTGTCCTGAACGAGCGGTTGCCCGGCCAGGCTTCGCAGCGCCGCGCGGATCGGCGATGATCCCGCCGATGCACATGGTCCTGCTGGCGGCGTTGCTGCTCTGTTCGTGGTCGGGCGCCGTGCTCGCGCAGGAGCGGGCGTCGGCCTTGGCGCTGGTCGGCGCGACGGTGCACGTCGGCGACGGCGCGGCGCCGATCGCCGATGCAGCGGTGCTGATCGCGGGCGAACGCATCGTCGCGGTCGGCCCGCGCGACGCGGTGCCGTTGCCCGACGGTGCGCGCGTGGTGGACCTCAGCGGCAAGCACATCGCGCCCGGCCTGGTCGACACGCACGTGCACTACTCGCAAACGGGCTGGGTGGACGGCCGCCCCGACGCCGCCGACGTGCGCGATCGCTACCCCTACGAAGCGACGATGGCGACCAACGCGCTGCATCCGGAGCGCTTCCACCTCGCGTTCCTGCACGCCGGCGTGACGGCGGTGCTCGACTGCGGCGGCTATCCGTGGACGCGGCGGCTCGGGGAGGCGACCGAGCACGACCCGTACGCACCGCACGTGGCCGCGGCGGGCGCGCTGCTGGCGACCTACGACCCGAAGGTGCTGACGCTGCCCGACCAGCAGCAGTTCGTGTTCCCGCACGACGCCGACGAGGCGCGACGGTTCGTGCGGCTGCACGCGGCGTTCGGCAGCGCCTTCGTCAAGGTGTGGTACATCACCACGCCAGAGCATCCGCTCGAGGAGCTGTCGCCGATCGTGCACGCGGCCGGTGAGGAGGCGCGCGCGGTCCGGCTGCCGCTGATCGTGCACGCGACCACGCTCGACACGGTGCGCGACGCGATCGCCGCTGGCGCGCACCTGCTGGTGCACAGCGTCGAAGATCGCGAGATCGACGACGACTTCGTCGCCGCGGCCAAGGCGGCCGGCACGTTCTACTGCCCGACGCTGACGGTGCGGCGCGGCTACTTCCAGGTCTACAGCGCGGCCGTCGACGCCGAGGTGCTCGCTCAGCTCGACGGCGTGCATCCGACGGTCGCAGCGCGCGTGCGAGCGACCGAAGAACTGCCGGTCCGGGTGCCGCAGCGCGCGCTGCAGGGCATGGCCAAGCGCTTCGAGCTGGCCGAACAGACGATGGCGAAGAACCTGCTGCGATTGCACCAGGCCGGTGTGCCGGTGGTGCTGGGCACCGACGCGGGCAATCCGCTGACGCTGCACGGACCGTCGGTCTGGCCCGAGCTCGAGGCGATGGCGGCCGCGGGGCTGACGCCGGGCGAAGTGCTGGTCGCCGCGACCTGGCACGCCGCGCAGGCGATGCGGCGCGAGGACTTCGGGCGGGTGGCGAGCGATTCCTGGGCCGATCTCGTCGTGCTCGACGCCGACCCCGAGCAGGACGTCACCGCGTGGCGCACGGTGCAGCAGGTCGTGCGCGCCGGTGTGCTGCACGAGCGCGCGGCGCTGCGGCAGCGCGGCGAGTAGCTGCGTTCAGCGGCCAGGCGACCCGCTGCGCGCCACGCGGTCCATCGCCGCGACCAGCTCGCGCGCGATGCCCGGTTCGTGCGAGCTGTGGCCGGCGTCGTCGACGACCACGTAGCTGGCCTCGGGCCAGGTGCGGTGCAGGTCGTCGGCGCCGACGATCGGGCAGACGAGGTCGTAGCGGCCGTGCACGATCACCGCGGGGATGTGGCGGATGCGCTCGACGTCGCGCAGCAGCCGGTCGTCGGGCGTGAAGCGCTGGTTCTTGATGTAGTGCGCCTCGAGCCGCGCCAGGGCCCAGCTGGTGTGGTCGTTGGTCAGCGACGACAGGAACTCGGCGTTCGGCAGCAGCGTGCAGGCCGCTCCTTCGTAGGTCGCCCAGGCCCTCGCCGCGGCGCGCGCGACGGACTCGTCGGCGTCGTGGAAGAGGCGCCAGTAGCCTGCCAGCAGATCGCCGCGCTGGTCTGCAGGCAGATGCTCGGCGAACGCGCGCCATTGCTCCGGCTGCAGCGCGCGCAGGCCGTAGAGCCACCAGTCGACCTCGAGCTGCCGCAGCAGCCAGATGCCGCGCAGGCAGAGCGACCGCACGCGCTCCGGATGGCGCTGCGCGTAGTAGAGGCCGAGCGTGCTGCCCCACGAGCCGCCGAACACGTGCCAGCGCTCGATGCCGAGGTGCTCGCGCACCCGTTCGAAGTCGGCGACCAGGTCGTCGATGCCGTTGTCGCGCAGCTCGCCGAGCGGCGTGCTGCGGCCGGCGCCACGCTGGTCGACGAGCACGACGCGGAACGCGCGGGGATCGAAGAAGCGGCGGTCGGTCTCGGAGCAGCCGGCGCCGGGCCCGCCGTGCACGAACAGCACCGGCACGCCGTCGGGGTTCCCGCACTGCTCGACGTGCAGCTGGTGCAATGCCGAGACCTGCAGGCGCTCGACGGCGAACGGCTCGATCGCCGGGTAGAGGCCCGGGGGCGTCACTTGTCGCCTCCGGTCGGCAGCAGCGCGAACTCGGCCAACCCGACCTTGCCGGTCTTCTTCGTGCGGCCGACGAAGCGCACCTCGAGCTCGCGCAGCTTGCGTTCCTTGGGCAGCTCGTAGCGCACCGGCAGCAGCGGGTCTGCGGGCACGTCGATGCGCGTCCAGCGGTCGCGGTCGTTGCCGAAGCGCACCTCGATCGCCTCGATCGGGTCGAACTCGGCGAGCTGCTTCTCGTGCTGCGCCGGCAGCGTGAACAGCACCGCGCCGACCTTGATCGGCTTCTTCCACGTCATGGCGAAGCCGGGCGCTGCGTCGTCGGCCGCCGCCAGCCATCTCGTCGCGTCCTTGCCGTCGATCAGGTTGGTCGCGGGGTTCTCGGCGTCGAAGCTGCTGGTGGCGACGATCTCGACCTGCTGCCCGCGCAGCAGGTTCTGCTGCAGCGCGGCGTTGGCGGACGCCATCCACGGCTCGAACACGTCGCGGATCACCACCGTCATCCACGGCGACTCGACCACCTCGACGCGCTGCTCCCCGCCCTCGACGGGGACGCCCGGCTCGACGTCGTTGGCGACCAGCGACACCTTGGCGCGCACGCGGTGCTCACCGCGCGGCAGCGCCTTCTCGCGGTGCAGGAACGGCGCGTCGCGCCAGACGCCGGTCGGGTCGCCGGCGACCTTGCCGAGCACGTTGCCGGCGTCGTCCTCGTAGGTGACCGACACCACCCGCAGGCCGTGCTGGTCGTGCAGCTCGCGCAGCCCGTCGCCGAAGCCGTCGACCCAGACGTTGAGCGGGCGCTGACCGGCGCCGCGCAGCCGCACGTCCGAGTCGGCGCCGCCGGCGGCGAACACGTGGCGCTCGCCGGCGCCGTAGCCGGTGGTCGGCGCCTGCCCGCTGGTGGCGCGGCGCAGGAACAGCAGCGCGAACGACGTGTCGGTGACGTCGCCCCAGGCGCCGTCCCGCTGCTGCTGGATCAGCTCGCGCGCGCCTTCGACGTACCACCAGTGCCCGCCGACGCGCTCGGTCTGCAGCAGCGCGCCGACGCGTTCGAGGCCGTACAGGTAGTAGTGGTAGTGACCGCCGTTGGGATTGCGGGCGACGTCGAAGTTGCGGTCGAGCCACAGCAGCGCCGCGTCGGTGCGGTCGCGGAGCTGGTCGCGCTGCACGCGCTTCAGCTTGCGGCCGAGCCCTGCCTCGCAGATCGCCATCACGCTCAACGCCGCGGTGGTCATCGAGCCGGTGACCGCCTGCTGCTTCTCGTCGCGGTAGCGGTAGCCAGCGACGTCGAGCTTGGCGGCCCCGGTGCGACCGTCGCGCGCCGGGTTGTCGATCTTCTGCACGTCTTCGCGATAGCCGTCGAGCGCGTCGAGCAGCTTCTGCCACGTCTCGTCGGGGATCGCGATGCCGCGGCGCTGGCCGATCCACAGCCCGAGCGCGGCGTACTGCGTGCACGACAGGTCCGGGCTGCCCTCCGGGTAGCCCCAGTCGCCGCCGGGGCGCTGCCACGAGATCAGGTTCTTCACCAGCTTCTCGATGCGCTGTTCGCGACCCTCGCGCAACGCGTCGAGCGCGAGGATCACGCAGGTCGTGGAGTAGGTGCGGTCGGGCTCGACCGAGTCGAGGTAGGCGACGGCGCGGCGAACGGTCGGGTGCTCACGCGGCACGCCGCACTGCAGCAAGGCGTAGAGCGCGAGGCCGGCGCGGCCGCCGACGTATTCGCCGTGCAGGCCCCACGAGCCGTCGCGGTGCTGCTCGCCGATCAGGTGTTCGACGCCGTTGTCGATGGCGGCGTCGATCTCGGCCTTCATCGCCAGCTCGTCCGGGTGCGGGTCGGCCTGGGCGGTGGCCGCGCGGAGCAGCGCGGCGCCGACGAGGAAGGCGAGTCGGATCCTGGTCATTCGTGGCGCCTTCGGAGCTGGGAGGGGCGGGCGCGGAGAGGGCGCGCGATGGTCCGGCATCTCCTGCGGGCCGTCAACCAGGCTGCGTCGACGGCCGGACGAGCCGCCGGTAAGGTGGGCCAGACGTCTCCCGCAACCGGACGAGCCATGCCAAAGACCGTGTCCACCGCCGTGATCGCGCTGCTCGCGATCGCCTTCGTGTCGCGCGCCGCCGTCGTTGCCCAGGAGCGCGCCAAGCCGCCGGGCCACGACATGCCGGACCCCGATGGCCGGGGCGCCGACCTGCGCAAGAAGGTCCAGGTGTTCGTGATGCTCGGGCAGTCCAACATGCTCGGCTTCGGCAAGGTCGCGCCGGCCGACAAGGAGGGCAGCCTCGAGCGCGCCGTGCGCAGCGAGCAGCTCTACCCGTTCCTGGTGGACGACGAGGGTCGCTGGACCGAACGCAAGGACGTGCGCAACGTGCGCGTCATGGTCGGCCGCGGCGGCGGCATGCAGGTCTTCAGCAACGAGTGGCTGACCGTCACCGGCAAGCACATCGGCGTCGAACACGGCATCGGTCACCACCTCGGCAACGCGATCGCCGAGCCGGTGCTGCTGCTGAAGAGCTGCATCGGCAACCGCAGCCTCGGCTGGGACCTGCTGCCGCCGGGCAGCGAGCGCTTCGAACGCGAGGGCAAGGTCTACGCCGGCTACAAGGACAGCCCCGACGCGTGGGAGAAGGGCGCCGAGCCCAAGGCGATCGGCTGGTACGCCGGCAAGCAGTACGACGACGACATCCAGAACGCCAAGAAGGTGCTCGCGGAGCTCGACGAGTACTACCCCGGCGCGAACGGCTACGAGGTCGCCGGCTTCTTCTGGTGGCAGGGCGCCAAGGACTGCGGCAACGTCGCGCACGCCGAGCGCTACGAGCGCAACCTCGTGCGGCTGATCGAACAGCTGCGCGAGGACTTCGACGCGCCGAAGGCGAAGTTCGTCATCGCGACCCTCGCGCACGTCGACCGGGGCGCCGGCGGCAACGAAGGTCTGGTCGTCGACGCGCAGCTGGCGGTCGACGGTCGCAGCGGCAAGTACCCGCGCTTCGAGGGCAACGTGGCGACGGTCTACGCGCGGCCCTTCTGCCGCGGCGGCAGCGCCAACAGCCACTACGACGGCGACGCCAGGACCTACATGGACGTCGGTCTGGCGATGGGCGCGGCGATGGTCGAGCTGCTCGCCGAGAAGTGACTCGCGTCACGGAGCCATGAACATGAGAACTTCCTCCCGCGTCCTGTTCGCACCGCTGATGCTCCTGCTGCTGCCGACCGTCGCCGGGGCCCAGCAGGACCACCCCTACGGCGCCGATTCGGAGCGCCACGAAGGTGTGCCGCAGGGCAAGGTCACGCACCACGTGCACCAGAGCACGACCGTGTTCCCGGGCACGATCCGCGAGTACTGGGTCTACGTGCCGGCGCAGTACGACGGCAGCGCCGACGCGGCGCTGATGGTCTTCCAGGACGGCCACGCCTACGTCTCCGAGACGGGTGACTTCCGCGTGCCGATCGTGTTCGACAACCTGATCCACCAGGGCGCGATGCCGGTGACGATCGGCGTGTTCGTCAATCCGGGCCATCACGCCGACGAGCTGCCGAAGCCGGGTTGGGGCGGCAAGGACAACCGTTCGGTCGAATACGACACGCTGTCGGACGCCTACGCGCGCTTCCTGCTCGACGAGCTGCTGCCGGAGGTGCAGCAGACGGTGCGCATCAGCGCCGACCCCGAGCGGCGCGCGATCTGCGGCATCAGCTCCGGCGGTATCTGCGCGTTCACCGCCGCGTGGGAACGGCCGGACGCGTTCCGCAAGGTGCTGTCGCACGTCGGCAGCTTCACCAACATCCGCGGCGGCCACGTCTACCCCGCGTTGATCCGGAAGCAGAAGCCGGTGAAGCCGCTGCGCGTCTACCTGCAGGACGGCAGCAACGACCTCGACAACGAGCACGGCAACTGGTGGCTGTCGAACCAGCAGGTGGCGAAGGCGTTGGCGTTCGTCCACTACGACTTCCACTTCGAGGGCGGCGACGGCGGCCACAACGGCAAGCACGGCGGCGCGATCCTGCCGGACTCGCTGCGCTGGCTGTGGCGACCGGCCGAAGCCGAGGAGGCGGGCGCGCCGGCCGCCAAGCCGCCCGAGAACGGCAAGCGCGAACGCTGATTGTCGTTGGCGTGGCGCGCGCCGTTGTCCACACTCGCCGCGCCGATGTCCGCGACCTCATCTCGTTCACCTGCCCCCGAGCGACCTTCCCGCCGCGCCCTGATCGCGCTCACGCTGCTGGTCTGGCTCGGCGTGGTGCTGGTGCGCTGGACGGCCCCGTCCGACTGGATGGCGCGCGACCAGGAGCGAGTCGGCACCTACGTGCTCGACATCGTGCAGAACGGCAGCGTCGTCGTACAGCACGACGTGTTCGGCAACGTCGCGTCGAAGCCGCCGATGTTCAATTGGATCGCCGCCGCGGCGACGGTCGTGGCCGGCGGCTTCTCGCGCTTCACGCTCGCGTTCCCGAGCGTGCTGGCGAGCCTCGGCAGCCTGTTGCTGCTGGTCGGCGTCGCGGCGCGGCGCTTCGGTCCGCGCGCGGCGCTGTGGTGCGCGCCGCTGTTCGCGTTCTCGACGCTCGGCCTGCGCGTGTTCTTCCTGGCCCGCTCCGACGAGGTGTTCGCGTTCTTCGTGCTGCTGGCAGCGCTGCTCGCGTGGCGGGCCTGGCAGCGCGGCGGCGGCTGGCTGTGGTTCTGGCTGGCGGCGAGCGGCGCGACGATGACCAAGGCGCCGCACGGCGTGCTGTTCGCGGCCGCGGGGCTGCTGGCGGTCTGGTGGGAGCGTCGCCGCGGCACGCCGCTGCCGATCCGCGGTCGCTTCTGGCCGGGGCTGCTGGTGTTCCTCGGCGTGCCGCTGCTGTGGGTGTTCGCCGCCTGGCTGGAAGGCGGGCAGCCGGTGCTGAAGAAGCTGTTCTTCGACGAGCTGGCGGGGCACGCGCTCGGCGTCGGTGAACACCGCGCCGTGCCGGGCGGCAAGTTCCTGCACCCGTGGGCGTGGTTGGTCACGCGGCTCGCGCCGATGAGTCTGCTGGCGCTGGTCGGTCTGTGGCGCGTGTTCGCCCGGCCGGCGCCGGGGGACGACGAGCGCCGCTTCGAACGCTTCCTGGGCTGTTGGCTGCTGGGCGGCCTGTTGATGCTGTCGCTGCAGTCGACGGTGCGCTTCATCCACCTCGCGCCGCTGATGGCGCCGGCGACGCTGCTGGCCGCTCGCGAGCTCGCGCGCTGGCTGCGCCGCGCGTCGCACCGTCGCGCGACCGCGGCCGCGACGGTCGCCGCAGTGGTGGGCATCGCGCTCTCGTGGATCTACCTCAACGTCGTCGATGCCAAGGACGCGCGCATCGTCGAGTCCGAGCGCATGCGGGTCGCCGCCGAGGACATCGGCGCGCGCTTCGCGATCGATCGGCTCGACTACTTCGACGCGCCGATGGCGCTGCAGCTGCACCTCGGGGTGTTCCGGCCGGTGCTCGGCGCCGCCGCTGCCGCGCAGCTGCTGGCCGGCGAGCGGCCGGTCCTGGTGGCGCAGATGCAGGCGAAGGGCAGCGAGCCCGAAGGCGCGCCGTTCGTGCACGCGCGCTACCCGCTGACCGAGCAGTCGGACCTGCTGGTGGTCGGCAACACGGCCACGCCGCCGGCCAGGTGAACCCCGCGCGCCGTCACGGCCGCCGCGCGCCGATGACCAGCGCGATGCCGCCGAGGATCGCCGCGCCGGCGATGCACGGCAGGGCGGTCAGCGGTTCGCCGAGCAGCAGCGCGGCCATCAGCCCGGTGAGCACCGGGACCGACAGCTGCACGGTCGCCGCCGTGGTCCGGGTCAGGCCGCGCAGCGCCGTGTACCAGAGCGTGTAGCCGAGGCCGGACGCGAGCGCGCCCGACGCCGCTGCGTAGAGGCAGCCGGTCGCATCGAGGCTCGCCGCATCGAGGGTTGCGAGGCTCAACAGCGCGGCCATCGGCACCGTCCGCACGAAGTTGCCGGCGGTCGCGCGCGCCGGGTCTTGCCCGCCGCTGCCGCGCAGCGAGTAGACGCCCCAGGCGACGCCGGCGCCGAGCATCAGCAGCGCCCCGCCGAGCGGCGGAGCGCTGGCGCTCGGCAGCAGCAAGGCCAGCAGCCCGGCGACGGCGACCACGAAGCCGAGCAGCGCGGCGCCGCGCAGCCGTTCGCCGCGGGCGAGGCCGCGACCGATCATCGTCACCTGCACCGCGCCGAACAGCAGCAGGGCGCCGGTGCTCGCCGGCAGCGTGCGATAGGCGAACGAGAACCCGGCAGCGTAGGCGAACAGCGCCAGCGCCGACGGCCAGCTGCCGGCCGTGCCTGCGTCGAGCCGCCGGCGTCGGGTCAGCCACGCGAGCAGCGCCGCGCCGGCGACGAGGCGGATCGCGGTGAAGCTCGCCGCGTCGATGTCCGTGTGCGCCAGCGCCTGCCGGCACAACAGCGAGTTGGCGGCGAACGCGACCATCGCCGCCGCCGTCAGCATCCAGGTCGTGGCGCGCGGCGTGGAGGTCATTCGCGTTTGGTGCAGTGAGGCGGGTTTCGCCGGCGGGCCAGGCGGATAGTGTGCCGAGCCACGGAGCGGGCGTCATCGCCAGCCGCGCCGACGCGGTCGCTCCGGTCGCACGATCCGACCAGACGATCCCTCGATGAGCAACCTGCAAGCGTCCGTCATCGCCCTGGCCCTCGCGCTCGCCGTCGCGGCGGACGCGCCGCGCGCCCAGGGCACCGCCGCCGACTACCAGCGCGCCGCGGCGTCGGCGGCGAAGTGGCGGCGGGCGACGCGGGCCTTCGCGCCGGAGGTGCACTGGACCGACGACGGCGCGTGGTTCGAGCGCGGCACTGGCGGCGAACATCGCTTCGTGCGGGTGTCGCGCGACGGCGCCGTGCAGGTCGACGCCGACCCGGCGAAGCTCGGTATCGACGCGACGCCGCAGTCGCTCGCCCCGCTGCGGCGCGTGCAGCCGAGCCGCAACAGCAGCCGCGAGGCGCAGATCGTCTTCGACAACCGCTTCGATCGTCCGGTGCGCCTGTTCTGGGTCGACACCGACGGCCAGCCGCAGCCGTACGGCGAGATCGCCGCGGGCGCGCGGCGCGACATGTCGACCTACGTCGGCCACGTGTTCCTCGGTGACTTCGAGAAGGACGACGTCGTGGGGGTGTTCGTCGCCGGGCGCGGCAAGGGCGTCGCCGTGTTCGACGAGGCGTCGCAGCGTGCGCTGCGCGAGTCCGAGCCGGCGCGGCGCGAGCCGCGCAGCGAACGGGTCGGTCGTCGCGGCGCGCGGCTGTCGATCCGGGAGCACGACGTCTGGTTGCGCGACGGCGGCGAGGAGGTGCGGCTGACCGACGACGGCACGGCCGCGGACGCCTACCGCGAACCGCGCCACGCGTCGCCGGACGGTCGCTTCGCGCTCGGCTTCCGGGTCGCCGAGGGGGAGCCGCATCCGGTCTACATGGTCGACTCGTCGCCGCGCGACCAGCTGCAGCCCAAGCTGTTCCAGCACGACTACACCAAGCCGGGCGATCGCATCGACGCGCCGCGGCCGGTGTTGTTCGACCTCGTCGGGAAGCGCCGCGTGTCGGTCGACGAGGCGCCGTTCGTCGACGCGTGGTCGATCGATCACGTGCGCTGGTCGGAGCACGGTCGCGAGGTCTACTGTCTGTACAACCGTCGCGGCCACCAGCTGCTGCGCCTCTACGCGATCGACGCCGCGACCGGCGCGGTGCGGGTCGTGCTCGAGGAGAAGAGCGACACGTTCGTCGACTACTCGCAGAAGACGACGCTGCACTGGCTCGCGGGCGGCGGGTCGTTCTTGTGGGCCAGCGAGCGCGACGGGTGGAACCACCTCTACGTCGTCGACGCGGCGACCGGCGCGATGCGTCAGCTGACCAAGGGAGAGTGGGTGGTGCGGGCGCTGGAGAAGGTCGACGAGGCGGCCGGCGAGGTGTGGTTCACGGCGATGGGCATCCGGCCCGGGCAGGATCCGTACCACAAGCACCTCGCGCGTATCCGCCTCGACGGCAGCGCGCTGACGGTGCTGACCGAAGGCGACGGCAGCCACGAATGGCAGTTCTCGCCCGACGGTTCGCTGTTCGTCGATCGCTGGTCGCGCGCCGATCATCCGTGGGTCACCGAGCTGCGGCGCGCGCAGGACGGCGCGTTGGTCGCGGAGCTCGGCCGCGACGACGTCGAACAGTTGCTCGCGACCGGCTACCGCCCGCCCGAGCGCTTCGTCGCCAAGGGCCGCGACGGCGTCACCGACATCCACGGCATCCTGATCGTGCCGTCCGACTTCGACCCGGCGAAGCGCTACCCGGTCGTCGAGGACATCTACGCGGGCCCGCACGACCACTTCGTGCCGAAGCGCTGGGAGCTCGGCAATCGCCAGCGCGCGCTCGCCGAGCTCGGCTTCGTCGTCGTCAAGATCGACGGCATGGGCACCAACTGGCGCAGCCGCGCGTTCCACGACGTCTGCTGGCGCAACCTGAAGGACGCGGGCTTCCCGGATCGCATCGCCTGGCTGCGCGCCGCGGCGGCCGAGCGGCCGTGGCTGGATCTCGAGCGCGTCGGCATCTTCGGCGGCAGCGCCGGCGGCCAGAGCGCGCTCGCCGCGCTGCTGCACCACGGCGACTTCTACAAGGTCGCGGTCGCCGACTGCGGTTGCCACGACAACCGCATGGACAAGATCTGGTGGAACGAGGCGTGGATGGGCTACCCGATCGGCCCGTGGTACGCCGACAGCTCCAACGTCACGCACGCGGCGAAGCTGACGGGCAAGCTGCTGCTGACCGTCGGCGAACTCGACCGCAACGTCGATCCGGCTTCGACCATGCAGGTCGTCGACGCGCTGATCCGCGCCGACAAGGACTTCGACTTCGTCATCGTGCCGGGCGGCGGCCACGGCGTCGGCGAGATGCCGTACCTCGTGCGCCGCCGGCAGGACTTCTTCGTGCGCTGGCTGCACGGCGTGGAGCCGCGGCGCTGACTGCAGAGCGAGGAGGATGAACCGGGTTCGGTACCCTCGCTCTCGCGGTACGCTGTTGCGCCATGAGCGGAATGCGTTGTGTCGTCGTCCGTGAGCACGGTGGGGTCGAGAAGCTTCGGCTCGAAGAGCGCGCGATGCCGACGCCGGGGCCCGGGCAGGTGCGAGTGCGCATGCTGGCGGTCGGGCTCAACCACCTCGACACGTGGGTGCGGCGCGGCGTGCCGGGACACACCTTTCCGCTGCCGCTGGTGATGTCGAGCGACGGCTGCGGCGTGATCGACGCGCTCGGGCCGGGCGCCGCCGGCTGCAGGGAAGGCGACGAAGTGGTGGTGCTGCCCGGCGTGTCGTGCGGCGCGTGCGAGGCGTGCCAGTCGGGCGTCGACAACCTGTGCCGCAGCTACCACATCCTCGGCGAGAGCTGCGACGGGACGGCCGCCGACTACGTCTGCGTGCCGGTCGCCAACGTCGCGCCGAAGCCGCTGCGGCTGTCGGTCGCCGAGGCGGCGGCGGTGCCGTTGGTGTTCCAGACGGCGTGGAACATGCTCGTGCGCCGCGCCGAGCTGCGTGCGGGTGAGACGGTGCTGGTGCACGCCGGTCTGTCCGGCGTCGGCGCCGCGGCGGTGCAGATCGCGCGCGCGCTCGGCGCGCAGGTGATCGCGACCGCCGGCGGCGAGGCCAAGTGCGAACGCGTTCGCGCGCTCGGTGCGCACCACTGCATCGACTACACGGCCGGCGACTTCGTCGGTGCCGTCAAGCAGCTGACCGGCAAGGCCGGCGTGCAGGTGGTGTTCGAGCACGTCGGTGCGGCGACGTTCGCCGGCTCGATCAAGTGCCTCGCGCGCGGCGGCCGGCTGGTGACGTGCGGGGCGACCACCGGCGGCAACGTCGAGCTGTCGCTGCACCAGGTGTTCTTCAAGTCGCTGTCGATCCTCGGCTCGACGATGGGCAGCAAGGGTGACCTGCGCGCCGTGCTGCGCATGTTCGAGCTCGGCACGTTCCGCGCCGTCGTGGACCGCACGCTGCCGCTGGCCGACGTCGCCACCGCGCACACGCTGCTCGAGTCGCGCGCGGCGATGGGCAAGGTCGTGCTGACGGTGTGAGCTACCTGCCGGTCCGTCTTCCGTAATAGCTGCCATCGGGCAGTCGGACGCGCGCGTCGGGTCCAGAAACGAACAGGTTCGGGTAGTGCGCCTTCAGGTCGCGGCAGCCGTAGAGATCGAGTTCTCGCAGCGGCAACTTGCTCAGTCGTTCGAGTGCGGGAACGGTCACACCCTGTGCCCAGATCAGCGCAAGTTCGCGCAGCGATGTCGAGGCGGCCAGTGCTGCCAGCGACTCCTCGGCGATGCGCGCGCCGGTGAGGTTGAGTTGGCGCAGTCTCGGCAGCCTCGCCGCCGCCGCAGCCACGTCGGCGTCGAACCAGACGGAGTAGCTGGCGTCGAGTTCTTCGAGTGTCGGCAGCCCGGCGAGCACCTTGGCGACGCCGGCCGCGGTCAGGTCGGGGCGGAATGCCGCGTCGGGTCCCGTCGCGTCGCCCATGCGCCGGGTGCCGCCGATGCGCAGGACGCGCAGGGGCTTTTCGCGGGTGAGGTTCCACAGCCAGCCGTCGGTCAACTTCTCGAGGCCACATAGCGACAGCACCTCGAGCATCGGCAGTTGTTCGACCGGGAACAGCATCGGGCCGCCGAGCTGGCGGCTGCCGTCGAGGCTCAGTTCCCGCAGCTGCTTCGGCAGCGCTTGCAGCGTGGTCATGGTGAGGTTCGGCAGCTCGCCGAGCCCGACCGCGCGCAGCGTCTTCAGCTTGTCGATCGAGTCGGCCACGCCGTCGGTCAACGAACGGCAGCCGTCGAGCAGCAGCGTCTCCAGCGGCAACCCGACCAGCGCCGCGATCGCGCCGTCGGTGACGCCGATCGAGTCGTGCGTCGGCGCGTCGGGCGGGGGGCCATTGGTGATGTCCTCGAGCTGCATCGTCTGGCCGCGGAACGCGCCCATGCAGTCGCGCAGGTCGAGATGCCGCAGCTCGTGCAGCGCTGCCAGCTGCTCGACGTCGTCGGCCTTGACCGTCGAGCAGCCGCGCAGCTCCAGCCGCCGCAAGCCGGGCAGCTTCGCCACGTCGGCCAGCGATCTGCCGTGGAAGTCCATGCAGTGCGACAGCGTCAGCTCACGCAGCGACGGCAGCTCCGGCAGCTGAGCGATGCCCTCCGACCGCAGTCCGGTGAACGTCAGGTCGAGGTGCTCGAGCTGCGGGATCGCGCGCAGCGCGCCGAGGGTCTTGCCCTGCACGTCGTGGCACTCCGCCAGGGACAGCCAGCGAAGCCGGGTCAGCGCCGCGAGCTTCTCGACGCCCGCGTCGGTGATCTTCGAGGCGACTCCGTAGCCGCGACTGTCGACGTCCATGCCGCTCAGGTCGAGGTGCGTCAGGTTCGTGAAGCGCGCGAGCCCGGCCACGCCGGCATCGGTGAAGTCGAAGCAGCGCAGCGCCGTGACGTCGGCCGGCACGTCGCCGAGCTTCGCCTCGCCGTGGCACTCGATCCACGGAATCGGCGCCGCAGGTTGTTGCGGGGCGTCGATCGGCGCGACGATGCCCGTGTTGCCGTTGCCGTTGTTGCCGTTGCCGTTGCCGTTGCCGTTGCCGTTGCTGTTGCTGTTGCCGCGCAGCGCCGCGACGCCGAACGCGACGCCGGCGCCGAGCACGATCAACGCAGCCGCCAGCCACGGTCGGGACACGCGCACGCCGCGCGCTGCGCGCGACTCGCTGCCGAACACTTCGCCGAGCAGCCAGTCGAGCTGCCGCTCGCGGGCGATCTCCATTGCCATCGTCGTCATGCGTCGCTCCCGTCGTTCTTCTCGATGCATTGCCGCAGCGCCTGCCGGCTGCGCTGGGCGAGGGTCTTGGCGCCGTTGACCTGCAGCCCGATGCGCGGGCCGACCTCCTGCCAGCGCAGCCCGTCGCGATAGTGCAGCTCGAGCGCCTGACGCGCCCGCGGCTGGAGGCGCCCGAGGCATTCGCGCAGCCGCGCGATCAGCTCGTCGCCGTCGTCGGCCGTCGCCGTCGCCGTCCACAGCTGGTCCACCGCGTCGGCGATCTCGCGTTCGCGCCGGCGCCGCCACCAGCGCCGCGAACGCAGCCACTGGTTCTTGGCGATGCCGAGGACGAACGCGTCGGGGTTGGCGACGCCGTCGCGCGGTGCGCGCAGCGCCGCCAGCAGCGTCTCCTGGGTCAGGTCGTCGGCCTCGGTCGCCGACGCCCCGAGCGCGCGCAGGTAGCGCCAGACGCGCTGCCGGGTGCGGTCGGCGTCGGCTGCGGTGCTGGCGGTGGCCACTGCTGGCTCGGGGGATCTGGTCACGGTCACGCGGGGAGGTCGCTCGGGTCGCCGAATGCTATTCACGAAATGCGGACTCGCTGCACGCCGGGGTGCGATCGTCGGCACGATCGTGCGCCGCCGCGCGTCGTCGCGTTCAGCAGAGACCGAGTTCGATCGCGCGCAGCACGGCACGTGTGCGGTCGCCGGCGGACAGCTTGCCGAGCAGCACGCTGACGTGGTTCTTGACGGTGCCCTCCGCGAGCCCGAGGCCGTCGGCGATCTCCCGGTTGGTCAAGCCGGCCGCCATCAGCCGCAGCACGTCCGATTCGCGTGGCGTCAGTGACGGTGCGGCGGCGTGTGCGGCGCCGCCCTTGGCATGGGCGAGGGCGCTGCGCACCCGGTCCCCGACGGCGGGGCGAAGGGCCAGGTGGCCCCTGTGTACATCGGCGATCGCCTCGAGCAGCTCGGTGAGCGAGGCATCCTTGAGCAGGAAGCCGCGGGCGCCGCGCTGCGCCGCCAACAGCAGCGCAGCGTCGTCGTCGAAGGTCGTCAGCACGATGGTGCGCGGCAGCTGATGGCCCTGTTCCTGGAGGCGACGCAGCACTTCGTGTCCGTCGACACCGGGCATGCGCAGGTCGAGCAGCATCACGTCGACGTCGGTCTCGTCGAGCAGCCGGAGGGCCTGCTCCCCGTCACCCGCAGTGGCGACGACACGGACCGTGTCGGTCGACGACAGCAGCGCGGCGAAGCCCTCGCGGACCAGGCGGTGGTCGTCGACGATCAGCACCCGGATCATGCTCGCGATCCTCCGGTGGTCGCCGATGGCAGCGTGATCGTCACCGTCGTACCCAGGCCGGGGTCGCGCGCGATCGCGAACCCACACCCGGCTTCGCGGCACCGGCCGGCCATTCCCGAGAGCCCACGCCCCGCGAGCTCGCCCTGCCAGCTGCGGCCGTCGTCGATGCAGCGGATCGCGCCGTCGCGGACCTCGATGCGCAGTGACGATGCGGCGGCGTGCTTGCGCGCATTGGTCACCGCCTCCTGCACGGCGCGGAACACCTCGCGCGCGGCCGACGGGGCCAGACGACGCAGGGCCTTCTCGTCGTCGACGATCACCTCGGTCCGCGGCGTGGTGGCGGGGTCTTGGAGTTGGACCAGGGCGCGCTGCAGGTCGAAGTCGTCGCGCCCCTGCATCTCGTCGACGACCCCGCGGACTTCGGCGAGCAGGAGCCGCGTGAGTTGCCTGGCCTGCTCCAGGTGCCGATCCTCGTGGGAGGCGGCCGTCGCCTGCAGCTGCAGCTGCAACGCGACCAGGTGATGCCCGAGCACGTCGTGCAGGTCCGTCGCGATCTGGTTCCGTTCGGCGCGACGTGCTGCCGTGGCGAGCAGGTTGCGAGTCGCCGCCAGCTCCGTCCGGGCGCGTCGCTCGGCGGCTGCTGTGCGCGAGAAGGCGTAGCCGAGCAGCTGGAAGCCGAAGAACCCGAACGCCGCCGAGGTGCCGACTTCGGTGCTCCAGCGGCCGACGTAGACGGCGAGCAGCACCAGCGACTGCACGCCGATCCAGGTCATCGCCAGGCGCGGGCGCAGCTCGTGCAGCCGCGCCGCCACGACCACCAGCAGCGCCGCGGTCAGCGCGGCGCCGCCATAGACGACCGGAATCAGCCAGATGGCGACACAGGCTGCCGCGGTGGCGACGGCCAGGGTCGCGAGGCGCAGCCGGCGCGAGTCGCAGCGGTGCGCGAACTGATCGGCGACGGCGAACACCACAATGCAGACAGTCCACCAGCCGAGGTGTTCGGGCAGGTTGGCCGGCCGCAGGATCGCTCGCTGCAGCACCGGCGCGATCGCCACGGCGATGCCGAGCGGACCGAGCCACGGCGGAGGCGTGTGGTTGCGTCCCGCCGCCGGTACCTCGCAGGCCATGTCGTCGCGCGTGCTGCCGGGCACCATGCACGGCAAACTCTACTCGTTGCGAAGTCGACGGACCCGTGCCGAAAGTCATGGGTGCGGCAGTGACCGCCGGCACTGGTGCGCACCGTTGGGCGCGGTCAAGCTGCGGCGATGCGCTCTCTTCGTCAGGCAATGCTCACTTCGTCGGCCGTGGTGCTCGGTGCCGCAGCCTTGTTCGCCCAGGACCCGGTCGTCGCCGACGAACTGTGGCGCGACGACCCGGCGGCGGTCGTCGACGGCTACCTCGCGGCCGCCGCGCAGGCGCCGGTCGAAGTCGTGCTGCTCGGCACGTTCCATTTCGACGATCAGGGGCTGGACGAGTACCAGCCGCAGCACCACTTCGACGCGCTCGAGGCGAAACGCCAGCAGCAGATCGAGGCGGTCGTCGCGGCGCTGGCGAAGTGGCAGCCGGACCTGATCTGCGTCGAGCGCAGGCCGAACGCGCAGCCGCAGGTCGATGCCGACTATCGGCGCTACCGCGACGGCGAACTGCGCGATCGTCGCGGCGAGCTCGCGCAACTCGCCTATCGTCTGGCGGCGCAGCTGGGGCATGAGCGGGTGCATGCGATCGACGCCGATGGCCGGGCGCTCGAGCCGCGCGTGGATCCTGTGCAGTGGGCGGTCGAACGCGGCGTGCAACGCTCGCTGGCGACGCCGCTGTTGCAGGCCGGCGCCCGCTACACCCGCGATCGCGACCGCTTCATCGACCGCGAGGACCTGAGCACGATCCTGCGCTTCTTCAACCACGAGCGCGTGCTCGAGGCGTCGCACGCCGTCTATCTGGTCGGCAAGTTCCGCGCTGCCGACGGCGAACAGTTCCCCGGGCCCGACGGCTTCGTCAGTCAGTGGCACAACCGCAACCTGCGGATCTTCAGCAACCTTTGTCGCGTCGCCAAGCCGGGGCAGCGGGTGCTGGTGCTGTTCGGGGTCGGTCACATGCCGATCCTGCGTCAGTGCGTGGTGTCGAGCCCGGAGTTCCGGTTGGTGGAGGTCGCCGACGTCATTCCGAAGGCGGTCGGCGCCAGCCCGGACGCAGGACGCGATCGCTGATCCGACCTGCGGTCATGCTGTCGGATGCGGCGGTGCATCGGATAGCCTGCGGCCCAGCATGAGCGACTCCACGCACCGCGACGTCCGTGCCCTGTTCGCCCACGAACGCAGCGCCGTGCTCAGCTCGGCGCACGCCGGCCACGGCGGTTGGCCCTATGCGTCGACCGTGCCCTATGCGATCAACGACGACGGCGACTTCGTCGTCTTCCTCAGCGACATCGCCGAGCACACGCGCAACCTGCTGGCCGAGCCGCGGGCGACGCTGTTGGTCGCCGATCCCGCCGCACGCGACGCGCCGCAGGCCGGCGCCCGCCACGCGGCGATGGTGCGCGCGGTGCGGCCCGAAGGGGTCGCCGCCGAGGCCGCCGAGCAGTGCTACTTCCAACGCTTCCCCGAGGCCGCGTCGATGCGTCAGAGCCACGGCTTCGCCGCGTGGGTGTTGATGGTCGAGCGCGTGCGCTGGATCGCCGGCTTCGGCGCGATGGGCTGGCTCGACCGCGACGCCTGGCAGCAAGCTGGATGAGATGGGATGAGAGGGTCGGTTGCTCCGTGAGAGGGTACCGCACCCGGTACACCCTCCTCGCTTCGTTCACTCGCCCGCACTGTCGCTGTCGGCCGGGTTGCTGAGCAACCGCAGCTGCTCGCTGATCGCCAGCCACTCGCGCAGCTCCTGATCGAACTTCGCGTCCTTCTGCCGCGCGTCGTCGATCGCCGCGCGGTCGTCCGGGTCGAGCGCGCCGTCGGCATACAGCGCGAACGTCGCGTGGGCCTGCCTCGCGGTGTGGCGACGCATCGCCTCCTGACTGCCGGAGATGAAGGCGAGGATGCCGCCGGTCTGCATCAACGCCGCCCAGGCGGGGGTGGGCAGGCCGCAGGCCCACAGCGCGACGCCGACTGCGAACGCGCCGAGCGCCGGCCGGAACATGCGGCGGTAGCCAGGCAGCATCTGGTCGTTGCGCACGTGCCACAGGATCGCCTGCGCCGGCAGGCGTCGATACCAGTCGCGCATCGTGCCGAACAGGCCGCCGGCGCCGCCGAGCAGGCAGCCGATGCCGCCGCCGATCGAGCCGCCGACCTCGCCGCCGCCTTCGGCCCAGCCGATGCCGTAGACGATCATCGCGAGGCCCGCGAGCATCAGCGCGCCCGACAGCGTCGCGACCGGCAGCATCAGCCATCGCGGCAGCAGCGACACGGTGCGCAGCGGAATCGACGGTTCGGAGCGCTTCATCGCGACAACCTCTCGCGCAGCTTGTGGATCGCGCTGCTGCGCCGCGCGGCGACGGTGCCCAGCGAACAGCCGAGGATCTCGGCGACCTCGCGATAGCCGAGGCCGTCGACGGCGGTCAGCAGCAGCGTGTCGCGTTCGCCTTGGGGCAGGGTCGCCAACGCGGCGACCAGGTCGTGCTGCTCCGGCGCGTCCTCCGGCTCGACCGCGACATCGACGTCGGCACCCGTCGTCGGTCGGCGCTTGCGCAGCCGATCGATGCACGCGTTGCGTGCCAGGCGAAACAACAACACCTCGGGGCACCGTTCCAGCGCATAGGCGCCGGGTCGGGCGAGCAGCCGCGTGAAGACGTCCTGCGCGACCTCCTCCGCGTCGTGGCGATTGCGCAGCAACTGCGCGCAGTAGCGCTCGATACGAGCGCGCCACGATTGGAAGGTCTCGGCGATCACGACACGGGGAACACGACCGGCGGACGGTCCTGTTCAGGGATTTCTGCGGCGGTCGATGCGACCTCGGCGCGCACCGTTGCTAGACGAGTGTGCCCCCTGAACGCCGCTCTGCAAAGGAGAGTCGCGATGACGCCTGCCCTGCTGTTCTCTCTCGTCACGCTGGCCCCGTTGACCCTGGCCCCGCTCGCGGTCGAGCCCAAGCTCGAGGTCGCGGTGCGCGGCGAACGGGTGCTCTTCGACGTCAGCGGCCCGAGCCAACCGTTTGTCGGCATCGTGCTCGGTTCGTTGTCCTACCAGACTTCGCACTACCTGGTCGGCCTGCCGCCGCTGCTCACCGACGGTGTGGTGCTCGGCTTCGGCGTCGGCGATGCGACGACGCCGATGCACCTGGAGCTCGCGGCCGGCGCGCTGCCGGCCGGCGTGCGGCTGTTCGCGCAAGGTGTCACCCTGGACGACGGCGCGCTCGCGTCCAGCGAAGTGATGCGCTTCGCCATCGATCGCTGAGAGCGAATCGAATTCGACGTCACGAAGCGGAGTGTGCGCCAGCGGCGGGCGGCTAGGCTGCCCGTCGTGAAGCCGCACCCGACCCCCGACCAGGAGCAGTGGCGCGCGATCGTGCAACGCGATCCGCGCGCCGACGCGACGTTCGTCTTCGCGGTGCGCACCACGGGGGTCTGCTGCCGGCCGTCGTGCGCGGCGCGGCGCCCGCTGCGTCGCAACGTCGAGGTCTTCGTCGACGTGCCCGCCGCCCAGCGCGCCGGCTACCGCCCCTGCAAGCGCTGTCGTCCCGGTGATCGGGAGTTCGCCGCGCGGCGCGCGCAGCTGGTGCAGCGGCTGTGCCGCCGACTCGAACGCGAGGATCCGGCGCCGTCGCTCACCGAGCTGGCGCGCGCGGCCAAGCTGTCTCCCGAACGGCTGCGCCGCCTGTTCGTCGCGGTCGTCGGCGTGACACCGCGCGACTACCTCGCGCAGCATCGGCTCGGCCGCGCCGGCGCAGCGCTGGCGGACGGACGCAGCGTGACCGATGCGATGCTCGACGGCGGCTACTCGTCGACCAGCCGCTTTCACGCGGCGACCAAGGAGCGGTTGGGCATGATGCCGAAGCAGATGCGGGCCGGAGCACCCGGCGAACGGCTGACGTGGGCCTGCGTGCCGTGCTCGCTGGGCGCGGCGTTGATCGCGACGACGGCGCGCGGTGTCGCTGCTATCCTGCTCGGCGACGATGCAGAAGAGCTGCAGCGCGACCTCCAACGCCGCTTCGCGCGCGCCGAGCTGCTGGCCGGCGACCAGCGCTTCGTGCGCGGCCTGCAACAGATCGTCGCCGTCGTCGACGGCTCGTCGCGCGCCGACGGCATCGCGCTCGACGTGCGCGGCACGGCCTTCCAGCAGCTGGTCTGGGCCGAACTGCGGCAGCTCGCGCGGGGCGAGACGATCGACTACACCGAGCTGGCCCGCCGCATCGGCCGCCCGTCCGCCGCACGCGCGGTCGCCAGCGCCTGCGGGCAGAACCCGGTCGCCGTGCTGGTGCCGTGTCACCGCGTGGTGCAGAAGAACGGCGCGCTCGCCGGCTATCGCTGGGGTGTCGAACGCAAGCGGCGGCTGCTGGAGCGCGAGCGCGATGCGGCAGAGTGAGTTCGGCTTCGACCACGGCGACGCGGCCGAAGCGATCGTCGACGGCGCGTTCTTGCTGCGCGGTCGCGCGCTGCCGGTCGTCGACGAGCTGCTCGTGGGGGTACAAGATGTTGTCGAGGCCTCGCCGTTGCGTCACATGATCACGCCGGGCGGCGCACCGATGGCCGCCGCGCAGAGCAATTGCGGCGCGCTCGGCTGGGTGGCGGACCGCCGAGGCTATCGCTACGAGGCGTGCGATCCGGAGACGGGGCGACCTTGGCCGGCGATGCCGCAGGTGTTCGCTTCGCTGGCGCGCGATGCGGCGGGTGAGTGTGGCTACGATGGCTTCGATCCCGACTGCTGCCTGCTCAATCGCTACGAGGTCGGGTGCGGCATGGGGCAGCACGTCGACGCAGATGAGCAGGACTTTGCCTGGCCGATCGTCTCGGTGTCACTGGGGCTGCCGATGACCTTCCGCTTCGGTGGTGTCGAGCGCGGTGGGAAGACGCTGCCGGTCGTGTTGCAGCACGGCGACGTGCTGGTGTTCGGCGGTGCGGCGCGAAGGCGGTATCACGGCACGAGCCCGCTGAAACGCGGCGTGCATCCGGTGTTGGGGGCGTGTCGGGTGAACCTGACGTTGCGTCGCGCGGGGACGGGGGCGTTGCCGCGCGATTAGGCTGACCGGTCGAACAGCGGTCCGGCGTTAGGTGCGAGGGTGGACGCGGGTTGCGGTCGTGCCGGCGGCGGATAGGCTGCGACGGTGGACGGCGGGGATAGGCCGGTCGTCCGCATTGAAGTTGGGCAGACAACGATGGCCGATTCTGAGTTGTGCAAGATCGTCTTGGTGACGGGTCAGGGCGACAACGTGATCGTTGAAACGCCTTGGGCTGAGCATGTTGAGGGTGACCAGTTTCGCTTGCGCAACATCCCCTTCTACGCCTACGGGGTCTCGCTTGACGACGTGATCGAGGCCACACCCGAGCCCGATGACTCGCGACCACACTTCCGTCGTGTCGTGGTCAAATCCGGCAATCGGACTCTGCGGGTCGCTGCAGCCAAGGACCAGGACCGCGTCTCCCAGGATCTTCTTGATGAGCTGGCTGCGCTGGGGTGCGACTACTGCCGTGCCACCCCTCGCTACGTCTGTATCACCATCGCTCCCGCAGTTCCCCTGGACGCCGTCGTTGCCGTGCTTGAGAGGTCGGAGTTCGACTGGGAGCAGGCCGATCCAAGCGACGAGGAGCTGAGTCCCGAGTGACACCGTCGCATGCTGCCCAACTCCACGCAGGAGCTGACGGCCCTTCGGGCCGCAGCTCAGCGTGACAGACGTTGGGTAGGCTGATTTGCTTCCTTCGCGAGGCCCCAGCCCGTAGCCTTCCATGGTGAAGAATCTGGGAATTGTGCAGGTGCCGGCAAACCTGGAGGCGCTCCGGAAAGCTGTCGGCACGGAACGCCTGGGGCAAGTCCTGATCGAGTGTGAGCCTGATCTGCGCGCGCTGAAGCAAGCCATCGCTGAGATCACGTCCGCCGGCCAGAGCAAATTGCTCTTCCTGCTTGGTCGACCCGGCCAGGGGAAGACGAGTTTGGTTGAATCGACGGCCACGTTCTTGGCCGACGTCGTGGGGTTCGTTCTGACGCCACCGCCAGACTTCGAGCTCCCCCTTGGCGGGCTGCCAGCCTGGCTGAGCAAGCAACTCCCAGTGGCTCGTGAGAAGGCCGGGGATCGGTTCGTCGTCATCAACTTGGATGGCCGCGAGATTCCGACAACCAACGAGGTCGAGACCAAGGCCGCGATGGGAAACCTGAATGCCTTCCTGCGCAACCAAACGAACCTCCTGGCGGTGTGGCCGGTAAATGACGAGGCCTTCGCGACCACGGCAATTGACCGGCTTACGCTGGCCGGTGGAAAGTCGGCTCTTATGACGCAGCCGATCCACCGACTCGTGGGTTTGTCGGCAGATCGCTACCTCGCGGCCCTGAAGCTGGTATTGGCCGCGATGAGCGTCTCTCTTGCCGACGCGGCCGTGTCCGACGAAGAGGTGTCGGCGCTGGTTGCTCCCTCGAAGACAGTCGGCGATTTTCTTCGGGCGGTTCAGAGTCTCGTTGTGAGCCGCTACGACCTTGGCGAGCTCGGCGCGAAGCTCCCCAAGATCTACATTATCGTGACGTCGAACGACGACACCTACGATGCATGTAGACTGCTTCGCCGCGGGAGTGAGTTCCTGGTCGACCCAGACAAGCTCCTTCAATTCAGCCGCGCCAACGTCGCGGAAGATTGGCGACGCCGGGGGCGCGAGAACCCTCGGAAAGGGCTGCCGTTCATCGCGTCCCTGTTCGAGGTTCGCTTGCTCAACGTCTCCAGCAGCGCCGTGGTCAACGCGTGCGCCTTCGGTGGTGACGCGGATCTGCCTGGCCTTGTTCGCAAACACTACAATGCGAAGGTCGCGACGAATGCTGCGAACTCGATCCGCAACAGTTCGTTAGCCCGAGCCCTGCGAGGGGAAGACGATGTTGGGCTCGCCAAGTCGAATCCCACTGATCCAATCCGAAAGGCATACCGCGACATTCAGAAGCTCACCAACCCGAAGCATCGCGCGATCAACGAATCTATCGTGAAGGCGGTGCAGAAGTGCGAGGTGGACCTCGGCAAACCCGACTACGAGCATCTGGCGTTCCCGGGGGACAGCGATCGCGAGCTGCGTTGCGACGTCTGGATCGAGCGAGGCGATCGACCAGAAAGCCTAGAGTTCACGCATCGCGCTGACGGTGATGCATCGGTTGCGGTCATTTCGTCCTACGTACTTGGGAAGATCCATGACTACGCTCGGGACTTCAACCTCGTGTGAGCGCTGCCCAACTCCACGCAGGAGCCGACGGACCGCGCGATCACGCAACCGCGAGACCGAGCAACACCGCGCGCGGCCCGCGGCTCAGCGTGACAGACGTTGGGCAGACGCAGCAGAGCGCAGGCCTGCGAACACTGGAGAACACTTGAGCTCAGATACATTTGGCAAACTCGTCGCGTCCGGACTCAGGGATGTATCGATCGCCATGTGCGAGGGCATTCTGGAGGGGCGATTCGATTCTCCCGGGCACCGTGAGTATCAGACACTTTTCGCCGGCCTGACCGATGAGGCCAAGCGCGACGTTCAGCGTTTGGTCGCGTACTGCATCGATGGCGGCATCAATGATTTCCTGCACGCGCTACAACGAGAGACGGACGTATTGCCGTCGAAGGCAGTCTCGAACCCCACAAACCTCTACTTTGGCTCAGGTGGTTGGGTCGAGAGGTTCAGTAAATACCCCAGAAGCTGACACAAGTGCTGCCCAACTCTCATAAGGCCCCCGGTTGTCAAGAGAGAGACGGATAGCGCCAGGGTGTCACCGACACGCCGTTCACAGGTTGCGGCAGTCCAACGCCGCATTCACTGAACAGACATTCACCGCACCGATGCGCTACTTCCGGATCATGCTGACCGCTGCGAGCTGGGCGCTGCTCGCCTGGCTGCTCCTGCTGGTCGGTCACGTGCTGGGCTTCATGGTCCTCCGCCAGTTCGAGCTGCGGCCGCTTCGTTCCCCGCCGGACTGGTTGGACTCCGCCGTCGGCATCGCGCTGCTCCTCGTGGTACCGGCCGTTCTGTTGTGGCTCCGCATCCGTCTCCATCGCAACCGGGTCGTGGCGGCGCAACACGTCGCAGTGCGTTGGTCGTCGACGTCGAGCGCGGCGGGGCGCGCATGAGCTGGGCGGATCGCGCAAAGGAGGCCTTGAGGCGAGGGGAGACCGTCACGGTTCGCCCGCGCGGGCACTCGATGCGTCCCAAGGTCCACGACGGCGATCTGGTCACCCTGGAGCCTTGCGACGGAACGGGTCTCGTCGTCGGTGCGATCGTCCTCGTGCGGGTCGGCGGCAACGACTACCTGCACCTGGTGACGGCGCTGGATGGCAAGCGCATCCAGATCGGCAACAACCTCGGCCGCATCAATGGTTGGGTGGGGCCTTCCGCGGTCTACGGTCGCGCCGTCCAGATCGACCACGGCTAGGCCATCCTGCCGTCAGCGATGACGCGTCGGAGAAGCTGCGATGACACCCAAGGACAAACTCGTAGCACGGATCTATCGCGCCGGTGACCTCGACGATCCCGCGACGCCCGCGCCGCTCGTGTCGTTGGAGGAGTTCTTCGAAGGCAACGACGATCCCGGTTCGATCGGCTGCAACCTGCCGGGAGAAGTTATGCCGTCGGAGTTCTGGGCGGCGTTGTCGTCGATCCGGGCGCGCGACGATGTCGCCGACGTGCTCGTCGAGGTCGCGGCGCACGAGGACCCGGACGATTGGCCCTTTGCGGACACCGTCTGGGTCATCACTGCCGCTGCGCCCGAAGTGGTGCGGTCGTGGATGCCGGAGCGGCTCGAGCCGGACGATGTGTTCGATGGGTTGCCGAGCGATCGAGCGATCGAGCCGCGTGCCGTTCCCGAAGGTCTGCGCGCCGTCGGGCTCTGGTACGATTGATACGCTCCCTGCACTCGCACCATGACCGACGTCCCACTCGCCCCCGTGCTCGTGCAGCTCCTCGATGGCCACGGCGTCGAGGCAGTCGTTCGCGAAGGCGCGGTCTACCTGCCGCGATTGGACCGCTGGGCCAACCTCTGGATGCATCAGACGAGCGAACGCATGCATCTCCTGGAGGTGGTGGCGACCGTCGACGACGAGGTGACCGTCACCGATCGCTGCGCCGGGTTCGGCGACACCGTCGAGTCGGCCAAGGCGGATGGTGTGCATGCGTTTTGCTGCGGCACGTTCCACGTGCTGCTCGCCGCGCTGTGGGGTGTGCTCGAGCGCGACCAGGTCGACCACGAGATCCTGTTCGTCGAGGATCGCGAATGGGACGTCTACATGGGGCCGTGCACCTCGCGGGCCAGCGCCGGCGTGTCGGGTCTGGTGCTGCCGCAGGCGCTGCCGAATCTCGTCTTGTAGCAATGGAAGCGCACGCTCGTGGACCGACGCATGCACACCGCGCGGCTCTATCTGGCGGTGGTCAACGGCGCCGTCACGGTCGAAGCGCTGATCGACGATCAGCCCGACGCGGCGATGGCGGAGGTCTTGGGTGGCGCGGATTGGGCGCTGCCGGCGGCCGGGTTTGCGTCGTTGCGCTGGTACTTGGCGGCGTGCCCTCGGATCGACGGCCCGACCCACACCGTGGAGCGCGCGAGCTGCTCGGGATGACCTGGCGGCGCCACCAGCAGGACCGCCTGTGCGGCCTGGGTGCTCCCCGTCGCTCGCGGCGTGGCTAGCATGTGCGCCGCATGTCCTCCGTGACCCGGCAACGCGTGGCGATCGTAGTGGTGGCAGCGCTGCTGCTCAGCTTCGAGTTCACCGTGGCACGCGTCAGTGCGGCGGTCTTCGGCGTGTTCTTCTTCTGCTGGTTGGTCGGTCGCGGTCGTCCACGCGAGTCCGTCGACGATGCCGCAGCGGGGCCGGGCGAACGCAGCTGAAGCGCATGTTGCAGCCCGGGTAACAAGGCCGGATGCCGGAGCGCACGACCTATGCGCGCCGTGATACAGCTCGTGCGATGAGCGACGACGCGACGCCAGACGACGAGCCAGGCCCGCGAACGTTCAAGTGGCGCATGATCGGCGGTGCGATCGGCGCGGTGGCCGGCGCGATCGGCGGCGTCGCAGTGATCGACGTGCTGTGTTGGGGCGTGGCGCCCGGCTTCGTCGTCGGCTTCGTCGGCGAGCCGCTGATCCAGGTCTACTTCGACGCAGGCGGGCACGCCTGAAGGGTGTCCTGCGCACCATGAGCGACAGCAGTCAGCGCGGTGCGTGACGCGTCAGCGGTTGTCCTGGCGTTTTTGCCCGGTCAACCATGGCGCAACGCGACGTGCGCCTCGCTATCGTTGGCGCCATGAAGGAACGCGGCCCGGAAGAGCTGCAGGACCTCCATGCACCAGGAATGCAGCTCGTGCGGGAGTGGGCCACCAGGAGTCGTAATTACGTCGAAGTGCTGGCTGCCACCGCTGACGGCGGACGGCGATGTCTGCACAGCCTCCAGGTGAGCGACCGCTCGCCGCTGGGCGCGGTGGCGTTGGCCACCGGCGGACTGCTGGTCGACCATGGCTGGGTGCGCGTGCTCGGCAGCGGGCATGCGCGTCTGCCGCGCGCGCTCGACCTGTGGAACGGTCTCACCGACGGCGGCGGCGTCGAGTCGGCGCAGCGGTTGCCGGGAGCGTTGCTGATCGGCGACGACGCGCTCGGCGGCTTCTATGCGATCGACGGCGGCGCGCTCGGCGCGGTGATCGGCAACGTCTGCTACTTCTCCCCGGACCAGCTCGTCTGGGAGCGCGTCGCGTCGGGCTATGCCGATTGGCTCTCCGGCTTGCTGTCGGGCGACCTCGACGAGTTCTACAGCGGTCAGCGGTGGTCCGATTGGCGCAGTGAGGTCGCGATGATGCCCGCCGACTGTGCGGTGGCGATCTATCCGCCGCTGTGGCGCAAGGGGCCGCCGGTCGGCCTGCGTTCGCGTGCGCCGGTGCCGCTCGAAGAGCTGTGGCGTCTGCACGTCGTCGACCTGCCGCGGCAGCTGGGCGGCGACCTGTCGTAGCGATCCTGCTGCGGGCGACGCGTGCCGCGGCTACGCTGCCGCGCGACGTCATGCGCATCGAACTCGACGACCTGTCGCGCCCAGCGGTTCACGAGCTGCTCGCCGAGCACCTGCACAACATGCTCGCCATCTCGCCGCGCGAGAGCGTGCACGCGCTCGACCTGTCGGGGCTGAAGGTGTCGCAGATCACCTTCTGGAGCGTGTGGCAGGACGAAGTGCTGGTCGGCTGCGGCGCGCTCAAGGAGCTGTCGTCGACGCACGGCGAGATCAAGTCGATGCGCACGCCGGAGAAGCTGCGGCGCCGCGGCGCCGGCCGCGCGATGCTCGCGCACATCGTCGAAGAAGCGCGGCGCCGCGGCTATCTGCGGCTCAGTCTGGAGACCGGCGCGCAGCCGCCGTTCGAGCCGGCGCGGCGGCTCTACGAGAGCTTCGGCTTCGTGCGTTGCGGGCCGATCCCGGGTTACGTCGAGGACCCAAACAGCGTGTTCATGACGATGGAGTTGTGATGGCGCCGACGTGGGACGTCGAGGCGATCCTGCGCGTGCTGGATGCGTGCTGCGAGGCGTTCACCTTCCCGATGCTCGACAACGGCTACGTGTATCTGGCCGCGAGCCGGCTCTCGTTGCACCGGTCCCAGGCGGACTGGGCGATGGTCGTCGAGGTGTTCGGCTTCTCTCCGCGCGCCGAGTTCCCCGATCTCAATGTCACCACGTTCGGCAGCAGTCTCAGCGGACGGCGCACGGCGGCGGACTTCCTCGGTGAGGAGGCGTTCGCGCGCTTCCTGCGCGACAATCCCCACAACGAAGCGCGATTCGTGCACGCGATCGACGGCAGTGACTGGCTCGATCCCGACGATCCGGAGCTGGTCGCCCGGGATGCGAGCAACCTGACGATCCGCGGCCAGACGTTGGCATTGCCGGGCGTGCACGAGTTCGGCGACTGCGGTATCGAGCTGCAGCGTTCGCCGCGGGTGCAGGTGTTCGAGCTGTGCCGCTGGCTGGCTGCCGTGCACCGCGAACTGGTGCTGGCGGCGCCGGCAGAACGGCGTGCCTGCGTGCCGGCGGCGCTCGACGAAGTGCTGGTGCTCGACGAGTGGCGGCATCCGGACCTGGTGAATGGCGAGCGGCCGGGGTCTTCGCCGACCTTCCGGCAACTGGCAGAAGTGCTGGTGAAGGGCGACTCGGCCGCGTTCCGCAACGACGCATCGCCCAACACCCATTGGTCCAACTGGCCGCTCGGCGGCACGCTCTGATCGGCGTCCGGCCGGGCTCCGGCGGGTTTGCGGTGGCGTCCCGCCGCCGAATCCGCAAGATGCTTCGCCCGATGACCCAGCGTGTGCTCAGCGAGCGGCGCGGCTCCGCCGTGCTCGTCACCCTCAACGCGCCAGAAAGGCGCAACGCGATCGACCAGGAGATGGTCGACGGCCTGCACCGCGTGCTCGACGAGCTGTGGCACGACGACACGGTCGCGGCGCTGGTGCTGACTGGTGCTGGCGACAAGGCGTTCGCCGCGGGCGCGGACATCGCGCAGCTGCGCGAGCGCACCTCGAAGGACGCGCTGAAGGCGATCAACAGCGGCATCTTCGAGCGCATCGAGGAGTTCCCGGCGCCGGTCATCGCGGCGATCAAGGGCTTCGCGCTCGGCGGCGGCTGCGAGCTGGCGATCGCCTGCGACCTGCGCGTGCTCGGCGAGTCAGCCAAGATGGGGCAGCCCGAGGTCAAGCTCGGCATCATCCCAGCC
Source organism: Planctomycetota bacterium (assembly GCA_020638735.1). GTDB lineage: Bacteria > Planctomycetota > UBA1135 > UBA1135 > UBA2386. The sequence goes on from JACKHZ010000012.1 coordinate 354,613, forward strand.
GCCGGCGGCACCTACCGCCTGCCGCGCCTGATCGGCCTCGGCCGCGCGCGCGAGTTGGTCTACACCGGCCGCATGGTCGCCGCCGACGAAGCGCTGCGCATCGGCCTCGCCAACCAGGTCGTGCCCGACGCCGAGGTCGTCGACGCGGCGCTGAAGATGGCCGAGGCGATCGGCGACAACGGCCTGCTCGCGGTGCGCGGCGCCAAGCGCGCGCTCAACGCGCTGTCGCGGCCCGGCCAGGAGAACGCGCGCCAGTTCGAAAGCTCGGTGCAGGCCGTGCTGTTCGACAGCGACGACAAGAAGGCGCGCATGGACGCGTTCCTGCAGAAGCAGCAGAAGAAGTGACCGTAGAGAAGTGACCGCAGAAGCAGCAGAAGAAGTGAGCGGAGCAACACGATGAGCAAGATCCGATTCCACAAGGTCGCCGTGCTCGGCGCCGGCACGATGGGCGCCGGCATCGCCCAGGTCTGCGCGCAGGCGGGTTCGGCCGTGACGCTGTGCGACATCAACGACGAGTTCGTGCAGCGCGGCATGCAGCGCATCCGCGAGTTCCTGCAGAAGGGCGTCGACAAGGGCAAGACCACCGAGGCGCAGCGCGAAGACGTGCTGGCGCGCATCGCCGTGTCGACCGATCGTGCGGCGGCTTGCGCCGGCGTCGACCTCGTCGTCGAGGCGGTGCCGGAGAAGCTCGAGCTGAAGAACGGCATCTTCCGCGAGCTCGGTTCGGTGGTCGCCGCCGACTGCGTGCTCGCCAGCAACACCTCGTCGCTGTCGCTGCAGAAGGTGTTCGACGGCGTGCCCGGGCAGGACCGCTGCATCGGCTGGCACTTCTTCAATCCGGTGCCGCTGATGAAGCTGCTCGAGCTGGTGCGCACCGCGCACACCTCGGCGGCGACGATCGCGGCGTCGCAGCAGTACGCGGCGCTGCTGCAGAAGGAGCCGATCCTGGTCAAGGACAGCCCCGGCTTCGCCAGCTCGCGCCTCGGCGTCTGCCTCGGCCTCGAGGCGATCCGCATGGTCGAGGCCGGCGTCGCGTCGCCGGAGGACATCGACAAGGCGATGGTGCTCGGCTACGGCCACCCGATGGGCCCGCTCAAGCTGACCGACCTGGTCGGCCTCGACGTGCGCCTCGCGATCGCCGACTACCTGCGCACCGAGCTCGGCCTCGAAGGCTTCGCCGCGCCGGAGCTGATGCGCACGATGGTCGCCGAGGGCAAGCTCGGCAAGAAGAGCGGCCAGGGCTTCTACAGCTGGTGAGGGCCCCGGCCGCGGCGGCCGCTCACCAGCGCATGCGCGCGGTGATGCCGTGCTGGTCGACGTAGGTGGCGCTGGTGATCGAGCCGATGCCCAGGCGGGTCATCTCCTCGGCGAGGCCACCGAGCATCATGCGCGCCATCGCGGACTCCTCGCCGATGTCGGGGTTGGCCGCCAGGGCCGCCGAGAGCATGTTCATCATCGCCGCGAGCGGCATGGTGCCGATGCCGCTCCATCCGGCCGGCATGCCCTCGGCGTGCTTGCGAACGACCTCCGGCAGCCCGGCCTCGCCGGCCGCGCGCGCGTCGAGCACGCTGCGCAGCGCGCGCGACGTGCCCTCGCTCTTGCCGACGCCGAGCAGCAGCAGGTCGTCGGTGACCACGTATTCGAGCTCGATGAGGCCGCCGAGCTTGAGGCTGTGAACCTTCTGGTCGCCGTATTCCTCGGTCTTGCGGCCGGCGTGCATGCCGCGCGAGCGCAGCGCAGTCTCGAGCGACTGGCCGAACGCCGCGCCGTCCTTCAGGCCGAAGCCGTAGACGGTGCCGCCGAACATCGCCAGCGGGTTCTCTTCGTCGGCGTCGAACTCGGCCGTCATCATCGATTCGACGTCCTGCACCGACATCATCTCGCCGGCGAGGTGGTCGATCAGGTCCTCCTTGAGTCGCACCTTGGTCGCGTCGGCGAACGCCTGCATCGCGTCGTCGAACGACACGGGCACCTCGTCGCCGAACGTCGTCCAAGCCTCGGCGACGATCGCGTAGAGCTTGCCGAGGTCCAGCGAATTGACCGAGAACGCCTCGGCGTTGGCCGGCACGGCGCGCAGCAGCTTCGGCGTGGCGGCGGTGGTGCCGAACACGTCGAACAGGCCGCGGTCGCCCTTGGTCAGCTGCAGCTGCAGGCCGCCGAGCACGTGTTCGCCCTCGGTGTCGATGTCGAAGTCGATGCCGCGAAGCGCATGGGCGCCGAGCGTGCGCATCAGGTCCTCGACGATCGCCGCCGCTTCGGGCGGCGCCCGGTCGCCGATCGCGGCGTCCACGATCGACGAGATCCAGCTCAGATCCATGTGCACGAACAGCGGTCCGTCACCCATCGTCGCGGTGCTGCGGTGGTCCTTGGCGAGCAGGCGCTCGGCGGTGGTCTCCATCTCGGGTCCGAACAACATCACCATCGCGCCGTCGACGTCGGCGCCGATCGCGAGGTCCATCTCACGGCCGGGCGGTGTGCCGGCCCGCAGCGTGAGGTCGCCGAGCACGAGGTCGTGCATCTCGTTCTGCTCCTCCGCTAGCCGCATCACCTCGGCGCTGAACTTCTGCAGGTCGAAGCTGCCCCCGGGCGTCATGACGACGGAGCCGGACATCTGCGGCGGGACGCCCATCTGCGCCGACGAGATCATCTCGACCATGTCCATCTGCATGGTGATGATCAGGTCGCCCTGCCAGTCGGTCATCATCGACTCGATCAGGTCGGCGTCGAACTTGCCGCTGTCGCGAGTCTCGTCGATCTGCATCTGCAAGCTGGTCTCGATCTGCTGCACCAACGGCGCCAGCGTGTTGCTCTGCAGCAGCTTTCCCGCCTGCGTCTTGGCGAACATGTCCTTCCACCTCGCCGGTGCGGCGACGCGGATCACGAACGTCGAGTCGGCCGGGACGAAGCGGTTGGCGGTCTGCGCGGTGGTCTGCGCGCCGAGCGGGGCGAGGAGCAGGGATGCCGCGAGCAGGAGGCGGCGGAGGGGGGAGAGCGATCTCATGTTCGTGATTTCAGCGGTCTTGTGGGTAGAGCAGCACGCGGTCGTGGGCGATCAACACCAGGTCGCAGCGACCGTCGCCGTCGAGGTCGCCGGCGGCGAGCTCGCGCGGCTCGAGGCCAGGGGAGTCGCCGACGCGCGTCTCGAACACCGGCACCGCGAGCGCGCGTTGCAGGCCGGTCTGGCCGCCGGCGAGCACGTGCACGCCCGGCAGCAGCCGATCGACGACGATCACGTCGGCGATGCCGTCGGCGTCGAAGTCGCCCGCGGCGCCGTTCCAGAACCACGCGTGATCGCTTGGCGGCTCGACGGTGGCGACGGCGCGCAGCGACGGGCCGGTCGAGAACGGCACGCGCAGCAGGCCGCGGCCGCCGAGCAGCAGCGCCGCGTCGCGGTGCGCGATCAGGTGGGTGAAGCCGAGGTCCGGCACTTCGATCGAGGTGGTCGGCGTGTCGGAACGGGTGCGCAGCAGCTTGCCCGACGGTCGGTCGAGATAGCACCACGCATCGGCGCCCAGTTCGCACGCCAGCGTCAGCTCGGCCGCGGCTTCGGGGCCGTTGTCCTGGGCCAGCACACGGACCTGACCGGACGGGTCGAAGCGGAAGCGGCGCACGAAGCGTTCGCGCGCGGCGAGCAGCGCCGGCCGGCCCTCGAAGCTGGTCAGCGACAGCGCGCTGTCGTCGAGCTTCTGCGTGAAGCCGGCGACGTTCTTCTCGTCGCCGTCGCCGATCGGCGCGCCGAGCGTCACCGCGCGCACGCCTTCGTTGGGCACCACGAACGCCACCTCGACGCCGTCCCGGTCGCCGACGTCGGCGATCACCAGGCGCTTGGGATCGGCCTGCACGCGGCCGAGATCGCCGAGCGCCTGCACCTGGCCGCCCGGCGTCGTGCGGTAGAGCCGCGCGTTGCGCTTCTGGTCGCGCGCCAGCACGACGACGCCGCCGTCGGGGGCCACCGCCGCGGCCACCGGCTTGTCGGTACCGGCGAGCGGGGCCGGGAAGCGGTCGAGCGGCAGCGCGCCCGAGCACCACGCGACGGTGGCTTCCTCGGGGCTGACCAGCAGCAGGTCGCTGACGCCGTCGCCGTCGACGTCGCCGCACGACGCGCCGGTGACGCCGGCCAGCGTCGGGTGGGCGTGCCGCACGAAGGTGCCGTCGCGCCACTCCAAGACGACCATCTGCGCGCGGCCGGCCGGGAACATCGCGACGTCGTCGTCGCCGTCGTGGTCGATGTCGGCGACGACGAACGGCGGCGTCTGCACGCCGTCGCCTTCGAACGCCCACCACTCGAGCGGGGCCTGGTCGCCGTGCGCGCCGAAGCGTTGCAGCGCGACGCGGCGCGTCGGGCCCTCGACGGTGCCGAGCGCGACGCCGCCGTCGGCGAGGCGGGCCGGGAACGCCGCCGCCAGGCCGTCGATGGTCTCGATCAGCCACGGGCCGAAGGTGCCGTCGCCGCGGCCGCGCCGCAGCCGCAGGTTCATGCGGTCGCCGCGGCCGACGCAGGCGAGGTCGAGGTGGCCGTCGCCGTCGAGGTCGAGCAGGCACTGGTCGTCGAGGCCCGCCTCGACCGGCTCGATGTCGCCGAGCTGTGGCGTCGGGACGAGCCTCGTGGCGACGCGCATGCGGTCGCCGGCGAACACCACCAGGTCCGGGCGGCCGTCGCCGTCGAGGTCGCCGGCGAGCGCGGTCGGCGCCGCGGCGCCGAGGCCGAGGTCGAAGCGCTGCGTCGACACCTCGCCGCCCGGGGTCTGGATCGTCATGCGGCCGCGCGGGTCGAGCAGCAGCAGGTCACACTTGCCGTCGCCGTCGAAGTCCTCTGCCAGGTAGTCGCCGATCTGGCCGCCGGTCGGGATCGGCTGCAGCGTCGTCTCTTCGCCGTCGAGGTGCACGGCCACCAGCCGCGCGCGCCGGCCGTCGAGCACGATCGCCTCGCGGCGGCCGTCGCCGTCGAGGTCGGCGGTGCGCAGGCGGCGGATGCCGTCGCCGATCTTGGTCGCGATCGGTCCGGTGAAGCCGAAGCGCGCGCGCAGCTCGAGCGGCACCGCCGCCGGCGTGGCTTGTGCGGTGAGGATTCCCGAAGTGGCCAGGGCGGCCGCGACTCCGAAGCACTTGCTGTTCATCCGGCGGGCAATCTATGGTGAGCTCGATGTTGCTCGCAACGCTCGCACTGTCGTTCTGTCTCCAGGGGCCAGAGGCGTCGTCACCTCCCCAGCGACAGGAGCCGCAGCCGCGGCCCGAAGTTGCCGAGCTGCCCTCGTCGGACGTCGAAGTGCTCGACCTCGGCGACGGCTGCAAGCTGCAGGGGCGGGTGTTGCGCGCCACCGAGCAGTCGATCCTGATCGACGTCGGCTTCGACGTGCTCAAGGTGCCGCTCGCCTCCGTGCTGCGCCGCGAGACCGTCGACGGGCGCCGCGTCGGCGTCGTCGAGCGGCGGCCGCTGTGGTCGAGCGCCGAGCTGCCGGAGCTGACCGTCACCGAGGGCGCCAAGATGATGGGCGAGGCGGTGGTCAAGGTCGAGGCGTCCGGCGGGCTCGGCTCCGGCTTCTTGACGCACGAGGACGGCTGGCTGGTCACCAACTTCCACGTCGTCGACGGCGAGGTCGAGGTCGACGTCGTCGTCTATCCCGTCACCGCCGGCGGCTTCGAGCCGCGCACGGTGCGCAAGTGCAAGGTGATGGCGATCAGCCCGGTGCTCGATCTCGCGCTGGTGAAGATGGAGCCGCCGAAGGACCTGCAGCTGAAGACCGTCTACCTCGGCGACAGCGACAAGATGCGGGTTGGCGACGCGGTCTACGCGATCGGCGCGCCGATCGGCCTCGACCGCACGGTGTCGAGCGGCATCATCAGCGTGACCAATCGCACGTTCGCCGGCCGCTGCCACTTCCAGATCACCACGCCGATCAACCCGGGCAACTCGGGCGGGCCGCTGTTCAACCTGCGCGGCGAGGTGGTCGGCGTCAACAGCGCCGGCTACACCGGCATGCAGGGACTCAACTTCGCGATCCCGGCGAAGTACGTGATCGACTTCTTGGACAATCGCGACGCGTTCGCGCTCGACACGACGCGCAGCGAGAACGGCGTGCACTACCTGCCGGCGCCGCGCAAGTTGGCGAAGAAGTCGGGCTGACGCGCGGCGCGCGTCACGGCGGCGGCGGGTCGAAGTGCTCGCGCAGGACGCGCTCGACCTCGCGTTCGAGCGCTTCGTCGCCGCCCAGCACGAAGGCGACGAACTGCTCGGGCACCCAGTCGTCGAAGCCGGTGAGCTTGGCGAAGAAGAACACGGCTTCGTCCAGCGGCGCGTGGTCGAACCACGAGGTCATGACGAACGGCTCTTCGCGACCGTCGATCTCGCCCAGCACCGTGACCCAGTCGATGGAGTCGTCCCATGTGCTGCTGGTCGGCCCGAAGCACACGGCATTGCGACAGCCGGCGCGCACGAACTGCTCCGACAGCGACATCTGCTCCTCGTTCGTTACGTCGGCGTCGGCCACGACCAGCAACAGCGCGAACTCTTCGCCGTCGGTCGGGCTGACGAAGGCGTAGGGCCGGGTCGCACGTGCAAGCCACAGCGCGCCAGCGTCGGCGTCGAGTATTCGGCGCATCGTCCGCTACCTGGGCGCCGGCATCAGGGCGTCGATCGCGACGAACACGTCGACGTCGCCGTTCTTCTTGTGGTAGCAGCCCAGCGCGTCGAGGTGGCGAACGGACACCGCCGCGAGCTGCCACGCGGTGCGTTCGTCGGCAGCGCCGGAGGCCAGTTCGAACATCTCCTGGCCGGTGCGTTGGCGAAGGGTCTTCAACTTGGCCGCCGCCGCGCGCGTCGCGTCGGGCAGCGCCGAGTCGGCCCAGAACCACTGCCAGCTCGAATCCGCCGCGCGGAAGGTGCCGATCGGCGTGATCCTGGCGGTCAGGGCCGGTGAGCCGTCTTCGGCCAGGAAGCGCAGGCTGCAGGCCTCGAGATCGAGGTCGTGATTCTTCCAGCTGCCGAGTCCGTGCTCGGCCTGCAGCTTCGCCTGCTTGGAGTCCAATTCGACCAGCGACGTGGTCACGAACGTCTCGTAGTCGGGCTCGCTGTCCGGAGCGCCGCATGCCGCGGCGAGAACGATGAGGAAGGCTGCTGCGCGCATGATCCCGAGGCTGTGTCGGCAGGTGGGGGCGCTCACCCTAACGCGAGTCCACGAGCCGCGGGAGCTTGTCGTCGCCGAGGCGTGAGCTGGTGGCGCGCACTACTCGATGGCGAACCGCTCGACCGCGGTTACCGGTTCTTCGTCGCCCTGACACAGCACGTGGAACTCCCAGCCGAACATGCCATTCTCGATGCGGTAGACCAGGGCGCGTGAGGTCAGCGGGAAGAACGGTTCGTGGCGGTAGACGCTGTCGCTCGAAGTCTGCGGCGAGCCGAGCAGCGCCCGCACTTCGGCGCCGGTCTTGCCGACCAGCTCGATGGTGTTGAACACCCGCGACGCCGCCATCATCGCCGCGATCGTCGAGGCCCTGGCGTCGGGCTGCGAGTGCATCGGCGCGGTCTGCCACATCAGCCGCAGGTCCGCTTCGAGGTCGGTCGAGACCGCAGTGGCGTCGAGGTTCCGAGCTACCGCATCGTGGAACTCACGGTCGGCGAGCCAGTGCTTCACCGGATACACGGCAGCGGCGCCGAGCAGCACGACGCCGACGAGCGTGCCCACGAGCCAGGCGCGCCGGGTTCGTCGTGCGCCACGAACAGGTGCGTTCGACTGGTCCGTCGCCGCGTGCGCGTGTTCGGGGCAGTAGAAGTGGATGTCGTGTCGCGTCCATCCGGCCGCCTGCGCGCGCTCTGCCGTCTCGACGCACTGCTGTTCCCACGGCATCTCCTCCTCGCTCTTCACCGGCATGTCCACCGAGGCGTTGCAGCCCGAGGCACTGCAGTACACGGCGAGCATCAGGTTGACCTCGGCGTGCCATGGATCATTGTCGTCGTAGGTGTTCATGCGCCGCATCTCAGTCGCGCCTCGGCATGCGTTGCACGTCGACGACCTTGTCGTCGCGGAACCGGACCCAGACCCTGAGGTGGGGCGCGGGGCCCGGATCGTACTCGTCGTAGAGCCAGACCATCGAGGTGTTGCCTTGCGCGCCTGGCTCCTCCTGCGACGAGTCGATCAGCGGCTTCCCGGCGAGGCGCTCGACCTCGGCGGAGCTCATGCCCGGCCGGATCTCGGCGTGCACCTGGTCTCGCAGATGGGTGATCCACGCATTGGACGCGAACTGCGCCGTGATGCCGCCGCCGCCCGCAACGGCCAACGCTGCGAGCAGTGCCACCGCGACCTGTCGCCACCTGCGCGGGGTGGCGCGCTTGGCGAGCAGGTGCGCACAGATGTTCGACGCCAGGCCGGTCGACGCGCCGATCGGCACGAACGGACCTCGACCTGGGCCTTCAGCTGCGCCGCCGCTTGACCGAAATACCATATGCTGGTACTACGGCGTGGCAACTACACGGAGGGCCCCATGGCCAAGAACACATCCTTCATCCTCGGCGACCACTTCGACGCCTTCGTGACGTCCCAGATTGAGGCCGGACGCTACCAGAACGCGACCGACGTGATCCGGTCGGGCCTGCGGCTCCTCGAAGAGCGCGAGACCAAGCTGCAAGCCCTCCGCCGTGCGCTGATCGAGGGTGAACAGAGCGGCGTCGCCGGTCTGCTCGACATGGAGAAGATCAAGCGGGAAGCGCGCGAGGCCGCGGGCCTGGCGCCCTCGTGAAGCGCCGGCTGGTCCTCAGCGAACGCGCCGAGGCCGACCTTCGCGGCATCTGGCTCTACAGCTTGAATACCTGGGGCGAAGCGCAGGCTGATCGCTACCTCGACGAACTCGACGCTGGTCTGCGAGCGTGTGGAGCAGAGCCCGAGCGCGGCCGCTCCCGCGACGAGGTTCGCCCCGGCTACTGGTCGCGCCTCATCCGACGGCACGTGGCCTTCTACAGCTTCACGGCCAACGAAGTTCTGGTCCAGCGCGTGCTGCACAGCAGCATGGAACCGGAGCTGCACTTGGACGACGAGTAGCGAGCCGCCCGAAAGCTCACCGCCGCGCCGCCAGGTCGATCGTCAGCACCTTCGCCAGCACGTCCTTGATCGAGACGATGCCGACCACGCGTTCGTTCGCGTCGGTGACGACGACGTGCTTCACGTCGCGGCGGCGCATGATCTCGATCGCGCGGGCGACCGGCGCGTCGTGCGAGACGCACTGCACGCGCGTGGTGCAGAAGGTGAAGATGCGCTGCTCGAGATCGACGTCGCGGCGCAGCGCGCCGAACAGGTCGGTGCTGGTGACGATGCCGACCAGGCGGAAGTCGTCGTCGGTCAGCGGGAACGAGTTGACGCCGCGGCCGAGGAACGACGTCAGCGCGTCGCGCAGCGTGGCGTCGGGGCGCAGCGTGACCACGTCGGGCGTCATCAGGCTCGACACCGGCATCTGCAGGCGTTCGGCCGGCACCCACGCCGGCACGATCGAGTCGGCCGGCGAGAAACGGCGCGAGGTCGCTTCGAGCAGGCTGCGCAGGCCCTTGAAGTTGTCGGTCAACGCGCGGAATTGCCGTGCCGGGAACGACAGCACCGTCGACGGCTCGACCGCGACCGCGGTGGTCGTGCGCACCTTGCTGCGCAGCAGCGAGCCCTCGCCGAAGTGTTCGCCCGGACCGAGCCGGTCGGTGCCGCAGACCTTGCCGTCCTTGTCGCAGCGCGTCAGCTCGATCTGGCCCGAGTGCACCAGATAGAACGCCGTGCTCGGGTCGCCCTGGTCGAACAGCTTCTCGCCGGCCTCGAGGTGGATCGTCGGCTGGTCGCCGTGCGTCGCCGTCGACATCGCCGTCAGCTCGCGCGGGAAGAACAGGTTGAGCGTCCAGTCGAGCACGACGCGCAGCTTGCGGTCGAAGCGCGGCAGCTTGGCCAGGTAGATCGTGCGCCACATCCACCACGCCAGGAACCCGGTGACACGCAGCCGGCCGAGCGCGGCGACCGCGTTCTGGTGGCCGAGCGTCGCCAGCTGGCCCTGGCTCTTGTGGCGGAACTCCTTCAACGCGCGCCCGGCGAGCGCGGCGGCGATGTTGTCGGCGGCGACGTCGCCCTGGCGCGTCGCGAACTGCGCCGTCGGCGGGCTGATGCCGCCGCGGCCGTCGGGGATGCGCGCGCAGTCGCCGATCGCCCAGACGCGCTCGCGGCCGAGCGCGCGCAGGTTGCCGTCGGCGACGAGGCGCCCCTTGTCGTCGGCGAGCGGGGCCAGCACCGGGTGCGGCGCGTTGCCCACCGTGCAGACGATGGTGCGGCACGGGATCAAGGCACCGCTCTGCAGGTGCACGCCCTCGCGCGACGCGGCGCGGGTGCGCTCGCCGAGGCGGAACTCGACGCCGCGCTTCGACAGCACCTTCAGCGCGTGCGCGCCGAGCCGTTCGTCGAGCTCGGGCAGGATCTGCTGGTGCGAGTGCACGCAGACGACCTTGCGTGGGCGGTCGCGCAGCGTCGGATAGAACTTCATCGCGCCGTGCACGAGGTCGTGGATCTCTGCCGCCGTCTCGACGCCGGAGAAGCCGCCGCCGACCACGACGAAGGTCAAGAGCGCCTTCTGCTCGGCCTCGTCGTCGACCACCGCGGCGCGTTCGAGCCGGGTCAGGATCGTGTGCCGCAGCGTCAGCGCGTCGGCGACGTCCTTCATCTGCAGCGCGTGCTCGGTCATGCCGGGGATGCGTGTGACGTCGACCACCGAGCCGAGCGCGACCACCAGGTGGTCGGCGCGGATGCGCACGGGCGCGTCGAGACCTTCGACCGCGAGCACCGCGGTGCCGGCGAATGCCGCGTCCTGCGGCGCCAGCTCGATGGCGGTGATGTCGCCACGCACGATGTGCGTGCGCCGCAGCAGATGGCGCAGCGGGCAGACGACGTGCGTCGGCGCGAGCGCCGCGCCGACCACCTCGGGCAGCAGCGGCTGGAAGACGAAGTAGTTCTCGCTGCTGAGCAGCGTGATCTGCCGGTCCTTCGGCAGCAGCTTCTCGAGGCGCGCGGCGCAGCGCGTGCCGGCGAAGCCGCCGCCGAGAACGAGCACGTCGGTCTGACGTTCGTGGGTGCCGTTCAAGGTGCGGAGATGCTAAGGCCGCGCGCGCCGCGATCGACGTGCAACACGAACTCCGTGTTGCGCGGCCGCGGCGACGGACGCGTCGGTGAGGTGCGGTAGCGCTTGTAGCTGCGCTCGTGCACGGTGACGCGGCCGTGCGGCGCTGCCAGTTCGCGCAGGGCGGTCAGCGGCAGCATGCCGTCGCTGCTGTAGCTGACCAGCAGGTGGCGCGCGTCGAACGCGTCGAGCAGCCGCGCGAACGCGTCGGGCGCGTCGCGGCGCGAATTGAACGGGCTGCGGCGTTCGCGCCAGTCGCGGCGGATCGCCGCCTTGTGGCCGCGTTCGGTCGGCGGCGGCACCGTCGGGCGGTCCCACAGCACCAGCGAGTTGAGCACGTGGTAGTTGCTGGCGTAGGGGTGCTGGTTGTACGGCGGGTCGAGGTAGACGACGTCGACGGTCGCGCCCCGCTGCGCCGTCAGCGTCGCCGGCAACGCCAGCGCGTCGAGCTGCAGCACGCGGTGCTCGCGCGCGCTCGCCTCGAACACCAACGGCTGCAGCGTCAGGTCGGCGAGGATGCGGTGCAGGGCGGTGCCGTTGCTGCCGCCCCAGCCTGCGTGGAAGCCCTTGAACACGCCGCTGGTGTTGGCGAGCCAGCACGCCTGGTAGAGCAGCGGCGCCAGCAGGCAGCAGGTCTCGACGTCGTCGATGGTGCCGTAGTGCTGCCAATCGGCGATCTGCTGGCGGATCGCGTCGATGCGGCGGCCTGTGGCGCGACGGTAGAAGAGTCGTTCGCGGCTCGGGTCGGGCGCGGTGTCGTCGGCGGGGCACAGCGTGGTCGCGACCCAGCCGTCGACGCCGTCGAGCGCGTTGAGGTGTGCCAGCGCCGCTGCGTAACCGCCGAGCCGCGTGAACGCGGGCGCACGATCCGGCAGCAGCGCCGCGGTCGACACCACCCGGCTGTAGGGCTCCCAGTCGTTGGCGACCACCGAGAAGCCCTGTGCCTTGGCGTAGCGCGAGACGACCCCGCTGCCGGCGAACGCGTCGACGAACGTAGCGCGTTGCGGTGTGCAGCCGGTGCTCTGCAGCGCCGTGCCGATCAGCTCCAGCAGGTGCCGCTTGCTGCCGAGGTACGGCAGCAGCTGGTGGAACACGAAGTCGTCCGTCGAGCGGGCGGCGTGTTTCTGCGGGAGGTAGCGCACGGGCGATGTGGGAAGATGTCGCGTTGGGGGCTTCGCGCAGAGGTGCGAGGGCCGAAGTCTCTTGCCTCGAACGTGGGCGTTGTCACTTCCGGCCTATGGATCGGGTCGCGGAGAGGCGAGGAGCTTCTCCAGGGCCTCGCGGCAATCGCTCTCGAGCCGCTGGAACGCGGAGAGTCGCCTCAGTGGTGAGAAGTCGGTGATCAGGTCGGCGACGCGGTGCGTGCAGGCTGACAAGTTCGTTTGCAGGCGGCTCCGCTGTCGGCCTCTCGCCTCTGAGGCGGTGAGCAGGGCATCTCGGAGGCACAGCTTCGGATCGGCGACGTGCTCGATGCGACGGATCGCCGGTAGCCCGAGGTCGTGGCGGCGGTTCGGGCGTCCGACGGCACGTCGTATCGCCTTCTCGTCGAACAGTAGCCATGCCTCGGTCATCCGGACCGGAACGACTGGCACCACCTCGGCAGCCTTCGGAATCTCGGTGCGTCGCTTGTCAGGGGCAACAGCCTCCGCATCGCGATGGACAAAGAGAATGTCGGGTCGATACAGCGATGTCGTGCGGGCGACTTCACCGACTACCGGCTCCCTGGCATTGCGGATGGCGAAGTCCGGTTCCGCCCAGGTCGTCGAGGGCGCCAGTTCGCGCAGCAGCCACGAGAGGATCGGCAGCAACGCCCGGTCGCTGCTGCCGTCTGCCAGCAGGCTGTAGCGGTAGACCTGCGTCACGCGCCGAACGTCATCTGCCCGCGGGGCAGGCCGCCGATCCACTGCTTGAAGTAGTCCGAGGAGACCTTCTGGGGGGCCGGGCGCCAGACATCCGGGTAGTCCACGGAGCGGATCTGCGCGCTCCGCCCTTCTGGGCCGCGCACGGACTCGACGAACAGCACCTCGCCTGCGGGGAGCGACCCGACGACGTCGCGTGAGTGCGAGTTCAGGATCACCTGCCGCAGTGGGTTGTCGGCTCCGTTCGCGGGCAGTTCGGGGTCCACGGCATAGTCGCGCAACAGCCCGATCAGCTCGGGCACTCCGTTCGGCTCGATGCCGTTCTCGGGCTCCTCGATGCACAGCACGTGGCTCGAGCGTTGATCCATCTGCATCGTGACGAGAGCCAGATAGCGGAGCGTGCCTTCCGATAGTGCTCGTGGCGGCATCCACACGTCGCTGCCGTGGAAGCGAACCTCGACCACGTGATGTTGACGGACCTCGTCGTCACGGACGCGCAGGTCGGCGACGCCGTGAACCAGCCTCGCCAGTTGGTTGGCGGCTTCTGCGCAGGTCGACGAGAGCCCGTCATAGCCGGCTTCGGCGACGTGGCCCTCATCCAGATCACGGCTGCTGCGCTCCCTGCCGAGGCGGCGGAGAGTCGCTGCAATGTGCGCTCCCCGTTCGTCGACCGGGCGTTCCTCCCCGAACCGATCCGGAGCGCGAAGGGACGACGGCTCGAGGTGCACGGCGTGCCACGAGGCCATCTCTCGTCGAGCTGCGATGATGGTCGGGTAGTCGTTGGAGGTGGTGCCGCCGACGATGGTGCGGGGGGATGGGCCTGCTGGCACGGCGCGGCCCCGGCTCCCGCCGTCGCTGTGGATCTGGATGCGAGCTTGATCGCCGTCCGTCTGCGACGAGATGAACGCGGTGCCGTAGCGCTTGGCGAAGACGACGGATTCGCGGAAGGCCCGTGAGTTCGGAAACAGGAGTACGTCGCGGGCGTCGCCCTTGTTGTGGTGGACCAGTCGCTCCTCGGCCAGCACGAGGCGGTTCTGGCGCTCGTCGAAACGGAGCGCGACGACGTAGTTCAGTAGCGTTGCGCTGGGTTCGCATTCCTGGCCGAAGTCGTCCACTGCGCGTCGTGGCACCAACATGTCGGCTGCGAACCGCATCGTCGTCGACGGGTCGCGATCGGTGATCAGGTCGAGTGGGCTGAAGGAGCCCTCGGTCGGCTGCCGGATCGATCCGGCAGCCGTTTGGATCTCGTCGTCGGCGAGGTGGCGCAACAGCTGGATCGCGTCGAAGACGTTCGACTTGCCGACGCCGTTCGGGCCGACGAAGCAGGTCAGCGGCCCGAAGTGGATGTCCACGTCGCGCAGGTTCTTGAAGCCTTGGATCCTCAGCCTCAGCAGCATGCCGCAAACACTAGCACCTCGTCGGGACGGAGTCCGGTGCCGTGTCGGGCAGCGGACGCATGGTCGCCGCTGGCGACCCGCGTCAACGGCGTGCGCGTCGTTTGCACCAACTGAGCCACGGGCTTTGCGGGGCGTGCAACGGCGGTAGCATCGCGCGGCCCATGCCGACGCCGCATCCGACGTTCCGGTTCTGCTCCGCGCTGTTGCTGTTGGTCGCTGCCGCGGCCGCGCAGGTGCCCGATCCGGTCGAGTTCTTCGGCCACGAGGTCGGCGCCGATCACAAGCTGATCGGCTACACCGAGCTGTCGCGCTACTTCCACACCGTCGCCGAGCGCAGCGAACGGGTGCGCATCGTCGACATCGGCGAGACCAGCTATGGCCAGCGCTCGATCATGGCCGTGATCAGCTCGCCGAAGAACCTCGCCGACCTCGAGCGGCTGCGGCAGATCGCGATCGCCATGGCGCATGGCGAAGTCGACGCCGAGACCGCCGCGGCGATGGAGCGCGAAGGGCGCGCGTTCGTCTGGATCGACGCCGGTCTGCACGCCACCGAGACGATCGCCGGGCAGAACATCATCGAGCTGCTGTGGCGCATGGCGAGCCGCGACGACGAGGAGGTGCGGCGCATCCTCGACGAGGTGGTGGTGCTGGCGTGCCCGGTCAACCCCGACGGCTACGAGTTGGTCGCCAGCACCTACCGCGCCACCGAGGCGGTCGGCTCGCCGGTGCTCTACCAGCGCTACGTCGGTCACGACAACAACCGCGACTTCTACGCCTGCAACCAGAAGGAGACGCAGAACACGAGCCGCGTCTTCTACCGCGATTGGTGCCCGCAGATCGTCTACAACCACCACCAGACGGCGCCGCGCGGCACGATCATCTTCACGCCGCCGTTCCGCGACCCGTTCAACTACCACGTCGATCCGTTGGTGGTGCGCGGCATCGAGATCGTCGCCGCGCACATGAACGAGCGCTTCGCCCTCGAGGGCAAGCCCGGCGTGATCTCGCGCAGCGGCGCGCCCTACTCGGGCTGGTGGAACGGCGGCCTGCGTTCGACGGCGTACTTCCACAACATCATCGGCATCCTGACCGAGTCGTTCGGCCGGCCGGAGCCGACCGAGATCAAGCAGACGCTCGACCGGCGGCTGCCGATCCACGACTATCCGGATCCGCTGCCGACGCAGGTGTGGCACGCGCGGCAGACCGTCGAATACCTGCAGACCGCCAACTTCGCGATCCTCGACTACGCGGCGCGGCACCGCCGCGAGCTGCTGCGCGGCATCTGGACGATGGCGACGCGCGCCATCCAGCACGGCCGCGAGGACCACTGGACGCCGTCGCCGAAGATGGTCGCCGAGAGCAAGCGCCGCGGCGACGACACGGTGTGGACCGACCCGGAGTGGCGCGATCCGCGCGCGTTCGTGCTGCCGGCCGACCAGCCCGACTGGTCGGCGGCGATGCGCTTCGCGCGCTCGCTGTGGCACAACGGCGTGCGCCTGCAGCGCGCGACGGCGGCGTTCGAGGTGGACGGTCGCATCGTGCCGGCGGGGTCGTTGGTCGTGCGCTGCGACCAGTGCTACCGCGCCCACGTGCTCGACATGTTCGAGCCGCAGTGGCACCCGGACGACATCCAGGACGGCAAGCCCGTGCCGCCGTACGACGCCGCCGGCTGGACGCTGGCGCTGCAGCACGACCTGCGCGTGATCCGCTGTCTCGACGCGCTCGACGGGCCGTTCGCGGCGCTCGACGAGCTGCCGGCGTTCGACGCCGTGCCGTTGCCGCAGACCAGCGCCGGTTGGCGGCTCGACCCGCGCGACAGCCACACGTTGCTCGCGGTCAATCGCCTGCTGGAGGCGGGCTGCGCGGTGCAGTGGGCGGGCGAAGGCTACTTCGTGCCGGTGACGCCGCGGGCGGCGATGGAGCTCAAGGCGGCGGCGCACGACTTCGGCGTGCGCGCCGCCGCCTGCGCGGTGGCGCCGGCGTCGCCGACGCCGATCGCGCCGGTGCGCCTCGGCCTGTTCGACGTCTACGGCGGCAACATGCCGACCGGCCAGTGCCGCTGGCTGCTCGAGCAGTTCGGCTTCCCGGTGCAGACGGTGTGGGGCGAACGCGTCGAGGCCGGCGACCTGCGCCGCGACTTCGACGTGCTGGTGTTCTTCACCGGCCTGCCGGGGCCGCGCGACCTCGACCGCGCGATCGAGCGCCGCGCCACCGTCGACCTCGACGCGCTGCGCGACGCGTTGCCGCCGTTCGAGGACTGGAGCGACCTCGCGGCGCGGCGGGTGGCGCTGACCGGCGAGAACGCGCTGCCGGCGCTGCGCCAGTTCGTCGAGCAGGGCGGCACGCTGATCGCCATGTGCGGCGGCGGCCGCGAGAGCGAGGTCGAGAAGGTGATCCGCCACTTCGAGCTGCCGGTCAAGGTCGGCACGCACGTGCCGAGCGACGAAGGGGAGGAGGGCGCAGGCGGCGAACGGCGCACGACGCAGGACGAGTTCTACGTGCCCGGCTCGTTGCTGGCGATCGACGTCGACACGACCCATGCGCTGGCGCGCGGCGCGTCGACGCAGCTGGCCGCCATGGTCAACCGCGGTTCGCGGGTGCTCGAGCTCGCGCCCGACGCCGCGGACATCGACGTGGTCGCCAGCTACCGCGCCGTCGATCCGCTGCTGAGCGGCTGGGCGATCGGCACCGAGCACCTGGTCGGCAAGGCCGCGGTGGTGTGCGCGCGCGTCGGCCGCGGCCGCGTCGTGCTGTTCGGCATCGACGCCACCTACCGCGCGCAGCCGCTCGGCACCGCCCGCATGTTCTTCCAGGCGATCGCGACCGCTGGCGAACAGCGCTGAGCGGTATCGGTCGGGGCGGCGCACCCGGCTGGCGTCGCGGCGGTGGATCGGGGAGCATTGGCGGACGGCGCCCGTCGCGGCGCGCCCCTGACAACGCCGACCCAACGATGCTCGCCAAGCTGCTGTCATTGTCCCTGCTCGCCGTGGCCTCCTTGTGCGCACAGGACGCCGCGACCGCGCCGGCGTTGCCGGCGGCCGGCAGCGACGCCGCGCGGGCGATGGTCGACCAGGCGTTCGCCAAGATGCTCGCCTACGGGCGGGGCATGTTCTCCAGCACGGAGTCCCACGACCTGGCCTTCGCGCGGCAGGCCGGGCTGCCCATCGGCGGCGGCGACACCGAGCTGTCCGGCGGCTGGCATCGCGACCTGGTGTTCGGCAAGTGGGCGGGGCAGACGTTCGTGCGCGGCAACGGCCGCGTCGCCTCGAAGAAGGGCGACCGCTGGCACCTCGCCAGCGACCGGCTCGGCGGCGGCACGAAGCTGCCGTTCACCGCCGACCCGCTGCTGCTGTTCACGGTGCTGTCGCAGCTGCCGCCCGCGCAGCGCAAGGTCGTGCACGTCGACGGCGGCAAGCTGCGTGAGCGCGACGTCGCGATCCTGACGCTGCAGCTGTCGGGCGACGAGGCCAACGAGTTCGACGATCACGGCGTGGCGCCCGCGGCCAGCGGCGGCTTCGGTGACGTGGTGGTGTTCGGGGGGCTCGCCGGCGCGCCCGAGCCGCCGCGCGCCGACCTGACGACCTACATCGCCTGCTTCGTCGACGCGCAGAACGGCGACCTGCTGCGGCTGGCCGTGCGCACGACCAGCAGCGGCGGCATGGGCGGCTTCCAGATCGCGGTCGGCGGCGTGTTCGGCAACAACAACGACACGGACGAAGAAGGCGACGACGCGGACGGCGCCGAGCAGGAGAAGGAGAAGGAGAAGGAGCAGGGCGCCGGGCAGGGCGCGGCCGTCGGCTGGAAGGCCGGCTTCCCGGTCGCCAAGCCGGGGCAGCAGGAGTCGGTGATGACCTTCCGCCTCGACTTCACCAAGCTCGGGCTCGCGGACCTGCCGGCGATCGACGATGCTGTGAAGCCCCTGATCGGCGCCCGCTGATCGTTCCATGCCCGGCCCCCAGTGCCCCGTTCGAATCCCCTCTGGTCGCTGTTCCTGCTCGTCGCGCTGATCGGCGCGGGGGCCGTGCGTGGCCAGCAGTCGCCGCCGCCGCGACGGCTCGCAGCCGTGGCGGCCGCGTGGGTCATGCCCGCGCGAGACGACGAGTCGGTGGTGTTCGCCGAGCTGGTCGCCCGCGCCCGCCGCCGCTTCCGGGTCCAGCACTGGGGGCGTCATGCGCAGATCGTCGACGGCGTCGCGCGCGCGCTCGCGCTGGACGCGCTGCCGCGTCGCGCGCTACCGGCGGTCGCCGTCGGCGTCGCGGTCGACGTCGCTCCGCCAGCCGCACCCCAGCGGCGCGCTGGGACGTCGCCGCGAGCCGTTTCCGTGAACGCCGCGTGGCGGCGATCGTGGGCAGCACGGGCGAGGCGCGCCTCTTCCAGAACGCCGCACGGCTTCGGGCGGGAGCCCGCGCACCGCGTCGTCACGTTCGGCATCGACGGCCCGCGGTTGCTGCCGCTGACCCTGTTCGACTGACGCGGTCGGCCTGCCGCCCGGCAGCGCAGCGGCGCGCGTTCGCGTGTCGCTGCTGCCGCCCGGTGGCCTGGTGCCGCCGGCCTCCCGTTCGAACACTCCCGCCCGAGCAGAATCATGCCCTTCACCAACCAGTCGCCCCGCGCGGTCTTCGGCCGCGACCTGATCGCCGGTGTCGTCGTCTTCCTCGTCGCGCTGCCGTTGTGCCTCGGCATCGCCCACGCCTCGGGCGCGCCGCTGATGTCCGGGCTGATCTCGGGCATCGTCGGCGGCCTCGTGGTCGGCTCGTTGAGCGGCTCGCACGTCAGCGTCTCCGGCCCCGCGGCCGGCCTCGCGGCGATCATCGCCGCGCAGCTGCAGGTGCTCACCTTCGAGCAGTTCCTGGTGGCGGTGATGATCGCCGGCGCGCTGCAGATCGCGTTCGGACTGTGGCGCGCGGGCGGCCTCGCCAACTACTTCCCCAACAGCGTCATCAAGGGGCTGCTGGTCGCGATCGGCGTGCTGTTGATCCTGAAGCAGCTGCCGCACCTGGTCGGCTACGACCGTGACGACGAGGGTGAGATGCAGTACGCGCAGGTGGACGGCGAGAGCACGTTCGGCGCGCTGTGGAGCGCCTACGAGAACCTGCTGCCGGGCGCGGCGTTGGTCGGCATCGTGTCGATCGTGTTGCTGCTGGTGTGGGAGAACACCAGGTTGAAGAAGCTGGTGGTGCCCGGGGCGCTCGTCGCCGTCGTGGTCGGCACCGTGCTGAGCGAGATCCTGTCCGCGAGCGGCTCGGCGCTGGGGATCGAATCGAGCCACCTCGTGCAGCTGAAGGTGCTCGGCAGCGAAGGCACGGGGGTCCGCGATCTGCTGCGCTTCCCGGCCTTCGGCGAGGTGTTCTCGCTGGACCCGTCGCCGCTGCGCGACGTGCTGATCGCCGGGGTGACGCTGGCGGTCGTCGCCTCGCTCGAGACGCTGCTCAACCTCGAGGCCACCAACAAGCTCGACCCGCTGCGTCGCAACGCGCCGCCGAACCGCGAGCTGATCGCGCAGGGCTTCGGCAACCTGGTCGCCGGCGCGATCGGTGGCCTGCCGTTGACGTCGGTGATCGTGCGCAGCTCGGTCAACGTCAACGCCGGCGGCAAGACCCGCGTCTCCGCGATCGTGCACGGCGTGCTGCTGCTGCTGAGCGTGGTGGCGTTGGCGCAGCTCATCAACTGCATCCCGCTGTCGGCGCTGGCCGCGGTGCTGGTGCTGACCGGCTGGAAGCTCGCCACACCGAGGACCTTCGTGCAGATGTGGAAGGACGGCATGAACCAGTTCCTGCCGTTCACGGTGACGGTGCTGGCGATCGTCTTCACCGATCTGCTGATCGGCGTGCTGATCGGCCTCGGCGTCAGCGCGATGTTCGTGCTGGTGCGCAACCTGCACGGCGGCTTCCAGGTCTACGACGAGGACCACGTCGGCGGGTCCGTCAAGCGCATCGAGCTGGCCAACCAGGCCAACTTCATCAACCGCGCGCACCTGGCGTCGGTGTTCGAGGGCTTCGCCAAGGGGGAGTCGGTGGCGATCGACGCGCGCCGCACCGACTACATCGACCCTGACGTGATGTCGCTGATCCGCGAGTTCGTCGAGGAGGACGCGCCGGCGCGGAAGATCCGCGTCAGCACGATGGGGTTCAAGGCGCGCTACCCGCTCGACGACGTCATCCAGCACGTCGACTACACCACGCGCGAGCTGCAGGAGAAGATGACGCCGGCGCGCGTGCTGCAGGTCTTGAAGGACGGCAACGAACGCTTCGTCTCCGGCAAGCGGCTCAAGCGCGACCTGGTGCGGCAGGTGGACGCCACCGCCGACGGCCAGCACCCGATGGCGATCGTGCTGACCTGCATCGACTCGCGCGCGCCGGTCGAGCTGCTGTTCGACCTCGGCATCGGCGACGTGTTCGTCGCGCGCGTGGCCGGCAACGTGGCGCGGGACAAGATCATCGGCAGCATGGAGTTCGCCTGCAAGGTCGCGGGCTCCAAGCTCATCGTCGTGGTCGGCCACACGCGCTGCGGCGCCGTCAAGGCGACGTGTGACTTCGTCGCCCAGGGCGTCGATCCGGCGGTCGCGACCGGCCTCACCAACCTGCCGGCGGTGACCTCGGTGATCAGCGAGGCGGTGCGCGCCGAGCCGGAGGACGGCGCGCGCGACGGCAGCAACCTCGCGTTCGTCGATCGCGTGACGACGCGCCACGTGCACCACACCATCGACTGGATCCGCAGCCACAGCCCGACGCTGAAGCAGATGCTCGACGCCGGCGAGATCGGCATCGTCGGCGGCATGTACGACATCACCACCGGCCGCGTCGAGTTCTTCGAACAGTCGGCGCAGGTGCCGGCGGCCCACTAGCGGGCGCTTCGGAGGACGTGGCTAGGAGCTGCAGGACAGGGCCGAGCAGCCGGGCTTGTGGCGCGCCCACTCGGGGCGGCGGCCGACCAGGTCGGTGACGTCCGGGTCGTCGTCGAACGGCCGCTCGAGCGCGCGCAGCAGCCGCTCGAGCGGCGCGACGTCGCCCTTCTCGCAGGCGTCGATCGCGGTCTGCGCGACCCAGTTGCGCAGCACGAAGCGCGGATTGACGCGCAGCATGGCCGCGGCGACCGCCGCCGGCTCGGCGTCGCCGGCGCGCGCGCGCTGCCACCAGCGTCGTAGCCAGGCGAGGCCGGCTTCGCGGTGCGCCGCCGACGGGTCGCCGTAGAAGGCCGCCTCGATGGTCGGCGGCAGTCGGGTCGGCGCTTCGTCCGCGGTCAGCAGCGGCGCCAGCGCGCGGAAGAAGATCGTCATGTCGGTCTCGGCCCCGCCGAGCCAGTCGAAGCAGTCCTGGATCAACGCCCCGTCGCCCTGCGCGCCGTCGAACGTGAGCCCGAGCTTCTGCGCGAAGCGCTGCGTCGCCGCCGCCGCGTAGCTCTCGCGGTAACGATCCGCGGCGGCCTCGATCGGCTTCTCGTCGCCGTCGAACAGCGGCAGCAGCGCCTCGCCGAGTCGCAGCACGTTCCACAGCCCGATGGTCGGCTGGTTGCCGAACGCGTAGCGGAGCTGCTGCGCGTCGGTGGTGTTGGGCGTCCAGCCCAGGTCGAAGTCGTCGATCCAGCCGTAGGGGCCGTAGTCGATCGTCAGGCCGAGGATCGACAGGTTGTCGGTGTTCATCACGCCGTGCACGAAGCCGACCGCCTGCCATTGCGCGATCAGCCGTGCGGTGCGGTCGGTGACCTCGAGCAGCCACGCGGCCAGCGCGTCGCGGTCGCCGGCGCCGCCGGTCGTGACGAACTGCGGGTAGTGGTCGCGCAGCGTGAACTCCACGAGCTGCCGCAGCAGCGTCGTCTCGCCGCGGGAGGTGGGCAGCTGGTAGCTGCCGAAGCGCAGGAACGACGGCGCCACGCGGCAGGTGATCGCGCCCGGCTCGGGCCGCGCGTTGCCGTCGTAGAACATGTCGCGCACGACCTGGTCGCCGGTCGCCACCAGCGACAGCGCGCGCGTGGTCGGCACGTCGAGCCAGTGCATCGCCTCGCTGCACAGGAACTCGCGCAGCGACGAGCGCAGCACCGCGCGGCCGTCGCCGCGGCGCGAATACGCGGTCGGGCCGGCGCCCTTGAGCTGCAGCTCGACGGTCGAGCCGTCCGCGCGCTCCAGCTCGCCGAGCACGATCGCGCGGCCGTCGCCCAGCTGGCCGGCCCAGTGGCCGAACTGGTGACCGCCGTAGTTGGCCGCGTAGGGCGCCATTCCCGGCCAGAGCGCGTTGCCGCCCAGTACGCGCGCCGTCTCCGGGTCGCGCATGCGCTCGTCGTCGAGCCCGAGCTCGCGGGCGAGCGGGCGCGACCAGGCGAGCAGGCGCGGCGCCGCGACCGGCGTCGGCGTCACGCGCGACCACGCGGCGCCCGGCACCTGCCGCGGCCCGGTGTCGTCGCGCGGGTCGCCGGGCAGCGCGTCGAGGAAGCGGCGGTGAAAGGTCGGCAGCGGTGTCACGCCCCCTTCATACCAGGAACGGCCGCGTCGACGGCGCGGTCGTCGCGCGGCTACATTCGTGATGTGACGCGCGTCAGGAGCTTCGCGCCGGTCGCCGCCGAAGCGGCCCGGGTGCTGGTCGTCGGCAGCATGCCGGGCGTCGCGTCGCTGCAGGCGGGCCGCTACTACGCGCACCCGCGCAACGCCTTCTGGCCGATCGTCGGCGCGATCTGCGGCTTCGATCCGGGCCTCGCCTACGCGGCGCGGCTCGACGCGCTGTGCGCCGCCGGCGTCGCGCTGTGGGACGTGCTGCAGAGCTGCGAGCGCGTGGGCAGCCTCGACAGCGACATCGACGCGGCCAGCGCGCTGCCCAACGACTTCGCCGGGTTCTTCGCGCGGCACGGCGCGATCACGGCCGTGCTGTGCAACGGCGGCGCGGCGTTCACGGCCTACACGCGCCGCGTGGCGCCGACGCTGCCGGCGTCGGTCGCGGCGCTGCCCGTCGAGCGGCTGCCGTCGACCAGTCCGGCCCACGCCGGCATGCCCTTCGACGCGAAGCTGGCGGCGTGGCGCGCTGCGCTGTTGTCGCGGTTGTGCTGAACGGTGCGTGTGTCGGCGCCCCGAAAGTCGTCGACGCGGGGGCGCGGCGGGGGCAGTCGGTGGCCGAGGTGTGGGGTATGGTGCGCGGCTCGCTCCCGGCCGGCTCGCGGCCGACAGACCCCTGCGCTCCCGAAGATGCTCCGATCCGTTCTCCCGGTCGGCGCGGCCCTCGCCGTCGCCGTCGCCGCTCCCTCCCAGTCGTTCCAGTACCCCGACTTCTCCAGCACCACGCTGATCGCCAGGCTCGGCAACGCCGTGCAGAGCGGCAACACCCTGCAGCTGACCGCCAACAGCAGCAACCAGACCGGCTGGGCCTGGCGGCAGACCCGCATGCCGGTGCTGAACGGCTTCGAGGCCGAGTTCACGTTCCGCATCACGCCGCCGACGGCCGGCACCAAGGCCGAGGGCATGGCGTTCGTGATCCACGACGACCCCAACGGCATCGCCGCGACGGGCGGCACCGTCTGGGGCATGGGCTACGGCGCCGGCGCCAACTCGAGCACCGGCCTGCGTCGCAGCCTGGCGATCGAACTCGACACCTACCAGGACCCCTTCCTCGGCGACTCGAGCGCCAACGAGCTGACCGTGCACACGCGCGGCGCGAACGGCAACCACGAGGACGAGCAGTGGTCGCTCGGGCGCTTCACGCCGGCGACCAACCTGAGCAACGGTCAGGTGCACTCGCTGCGCGTCGTCTACGTGCCGGGGCAGCTGCAGCTGTTCGTCGACGGCGCCGCGACCGCCGGCCTGACGCTCGCCTACGACCTGATCGCCGGCGGCACCTACGCGGGCGGCGCCAGCGCGCCCGGCCTCGGCCTGACCGGCGCCGACGCGATCGTCGGCTTCTGCGCGACCACCGGGGCCGGCACGCTGACCGAGCAGGTGCAGATCCTGTCGTGGAGCTGGACCTCGGCGCCGCTGCTCGACGTCTGCTACGACGGCACGATCGGCGTGGACACGCTGACGGTCGGCGGCTCGGCGGGCGGGCCGCTGCGCAAGGTCGAGCTGGCGACGTGGCAGCCGTTCTCCATCGAGCTGGCGAACCCGCCGGCGTTCGGCCCGGGCGCGCCGTACGTGCTGTTCCTGTCGCTGCTGCCGCAGCCGGGCGCGTTCGGCACCAACCTGGGCTTCGGTTCGACGTGCTTCCCGGTGCTGCCGACGGGGGCGACCGAGCTGGTGCTGGTCGACACCATCGGGCTGTTCCCGGCGCTGCTGCCCGGCGCGGCGACGCCGTTCTCGCTGGCGCTGCCGGCCGGGGTCGTGACCTCGCCGCTCGAGTTCACGATGCAGGCGGTGACGTTCTCGTCGCTGACGCCGCTGCAGCTCGGCGTCACCAACGCGGTGGACGTCGCGTTCGCGCCGGCGCCGCCGCCGACGATCAACTCGGTCGTGCCGCTGAGCGCCGCGCCGGGCCTGCCGATCAGCGTCAACGGCGCGGGGTTCCTGCCGGGGGCGGTGTTGCTGGTGAACGGCGCGCCGACCGCGCAGGTCTCGTCGTCGGCGACGGCGATCACCTTCGCCTACCCGGCGGGCCTCGCCTGCGACGCGACGGTGGCGGTGGTCAACCCTGACGGGCTCGGCGCGAGCCGGCCGCTCAACCCGCAGCCGGTCGTGACCAACACCGTGCTCGGCGCCGGCCCGGCGGCCGGCGGTGCGAGCTTCTTCGTCATCGGCACCGGCTTCGCGCCGGGCACCACGGTGACGATCGGCGGCGCCGCGGCGAACGTGACGACGGTCACGACGACGGCGGTCATCATGACCACGCCGCCCGGCACGCCGGGTCAGCAGCCGGTGGTGGTCACGACGCCGGGCGGCTGCGTGGCGGCGACCACCTACACCTACCAGTAGTCGCGCGCGCGGCGGCCGTCAGTTCCCGGCCATCAGGTTGGCGAGGCGACGGCTGAACGCGGCCGGGTCGCTCGGCAGCGAGCCCTCGGCCAGCAGCGCCTGGTCGTAGAGCAGCGCCGCCCAGTCGGCGAAGCGCGCCTCGTCCTCGATGCCGGCGAGCTTCGCGACCACCGGGTGGGTGGCGTTGAGCTCGAGGATGCGCTTCTGCTGCGGCACGTCGTGGCCGGCTTCGCGCAGCACGCGCTCCTGGCGCGCGCTCATGCCGTGCTCGTCGCTCACCAGGCACGCGGGCGAATCCGTGAGCCGGTCGGTCGTGCGCACCTGCTTGACCAGCGCCTCGAGCGCGTGCTGGGCGCGCTCGAGCACCGGCTTGAGCTCCTGCTCGCGCTGCTCCTTCTGCTGCTTCTCCTCCTCGCTCTCCGGCAGCTCGAGCGCGCCCTTGGCGGCGGACACGAACGGCTTGTCGTCGAACTCGCGCAGCGCGTCGACGACCCACTCGTCGATCGCGTCGGTCATCAGCAGCACCTCGTGGCCGTGCTTGGCCAGCGCCTCGATGTGCGGGCTCGACTTCGCCGCGGCGAGGTTGTCGGCGGCGACGTAGTAGATCGACTTCTGGCCCTCGGGCATGCGGGCCACGTAGTCGGCGAGGCCGGTCTGCGCGGCGCCGCCGCCGTGCGTGGTCGAGAACCGCAGCAGCTTCGCCAGCCGCTCGCGCGCCTCGGGCTCGTGGTAGACGCCCTCCTTCAGCATGCGGCCGAACTCGCCCCAGAACGTGCGGTAGCGGTCGACCTTCTGCTTCTCGCCGTCCACGTCACGTTCGATCTCGCCCTCCGCGGCCAGCTCCTCGAGCAACGTCAGCGTGCGGCCGATCACCTGCTTCTTGATGAAGCGCGTGGTCGCGTCCTTCTGCAGGATCTCGCGCGACACGTTGAGCGGCAGGTCCTCGCTGTCGATCACGCCGCGCACGAAGCGCAGCCACTCCGGCACGATCTCCTGCGCGTCGTCCATGATGAACACGCGCTTGACGAACAGCTTGACGCCGCTCTTCTTGCGCTCGACGAGGTCGAACGGCGCCTTCTCCGGCAGATAGAGCAGGCCGGTCAGCTCGTGCGTGCCCTCGACCTTGAAGTGGGTCCAGGCCAGCGGCGGCTGCCAGTCGTGCGACAGCGACTTGTAGAACTCCTCGTGCTGCTCGTCCGTGACCTCGCCCTTCGGCCGGGTCCACAGCGCGCGCGCCTGGTTGACGGTCTGCCACTCGGTCTTCTGCTCGTCGCCGTCCTTGCGCTCGACCTGCATGCGGATCGGCCAGCGCACGTAGTCGCTGTACTTGCGGACCACGTCGCGCAGCGACCACTCCTGCAGGTACTCCTTCGCGTCGTCCTTGAGGTGCAGCACGATGTCGGTGCCGCGGCCCGCGCGCTCGGCGGGGCGCACCTCGAAGTCGCCCTTGGCCTGGCTCTCCCAGGTCCACGCCTCGTCGCTGCCGGCCTTCTTCGACGTCACCGTCACGCGGTCGGCGACCAGGAACGCGGAGTAGAAGCCGACGCCGAACTGGCCGATCAGCGTGACGTCCTTCTTCTGCTCGGCGGTCAGCGACTGCATCAGCTTCTTGCTGCCGCTGCGGGCGATGGTGCCGAGGTGCGAGATCAGCTCGTCGTGCGTCATGCCGACGCCGTTGTCGCGGATCGTCAGCGTGCCGGCCGCCTCGTCGCGCAGCAGCTCGATGCGTAGCTCGCGGTCGCCTTGCAGCAGCTCGTGCTCGGTCAGCGCGCGGAAGTTGAGCTGGTCGATGGCGTCCGCCGCGTTGCTGATCAGCTCGCGCAGGAACACCTCGCGGTGCGAGTAGAGCGAGTTGACGACGAGCGACAGGACCTCGTTGACTTCGGCCTGGAAACTGTGCTTTTCAGCGGTCGAGGACATCGGTTGCGGGTTCGGGTTTCGGGGGGTAGCAGGATTGCGACGCGACCGTCCGGGATCAAGGGCGCTCAGCACTCTGGCCCGTTCCGGGGAGAAAGTGGCGCGCTCTTGGCCGAGGGCTGACGCCAGGGGATGCTCTGGCACCTCCAGTCTCGCCCCAACGATGTTCTTCGCCGACAGCATCGGCTTCTTCGCCCTGGTCTGCCTGGTCATCCAGTGCGGCCTCGCCTGGATCTTCGCTGCGTTCCTCGGCTCGTTGACGCCGGGCCGCGGCGTCTGGCTGCGCAGCATGTTCACGGCGTTCGTCGGGCTCGGCATCGGCCTGACCGCGGTCTCCGTGCGGTTCCTGCTGGCGCACGTCAACGTCGCCGGTCCGGACACGCTGGTCGAAGGCACGACGCAGACGCGCGCCTTCTACGCGGTCTACGTGGCCGGCAAGGTGCTGTTCTATTGGGGGTTGGTGCGCGGGGTCGGCGGTTGGCGCCGCGGCGTGCGGCCGATCGCGCCGTGGGTGCCATTGGCGACGGTCGGTATCGGCGCGGTCGTCGGGGCGCTCGTGCCGACGATCGAGTGGGTGCTGCTGGCCCAGGCGCCGGTGGTGGTCGGGTGCTGCGTCGTCGCGGTGGGCTGGCTGCGGCCGCGCGCTGGCGATCGGGAGGGCGGCGGCGATGTCGGGCGCCGCACCGTGCGCGCGGCGCTGGCGGCGATGGGTGTTGCGTGGGTGCTGTACGCGATCGCGACGCTCGACGCCGGGCCGAGCGCGCCGCTACGGCTGCCGCCGCTGGGCTACCTGCTGCGCGTCAACTCGCTGATCGACCTGGTGCTGCAGGTCCTGCTGGCGTCCGGCGTGATCATCGCGGTGATGGCCGAGGCGACGCGGCGCAGCGGCGAGGCGCTGGACGAACGCGACCGGCTGCAGCGCCAGCTCGAGCGCGACGACAAGCTGCGCGCGACGGCGACGCTGGTCAGCGGCGTGGCGCACGAGATCAACAACCCGCTGACCGCCATCCTCGGCTTCGTCGACGGGCTGTCCGACCCCGAGCCGGCCGTGCGCGATCACGCCGTGAGCGTGGTGCGTGAGCAGGCGCTGCGCTGCCGCAGCATCGTGCAGCGGATGTCCGTGATCGGTCGGCGTCGCGCGCTCAACCCGGTTCGATTCCACGTCGGCGAAGCGGTCGAACGGGTCGTTCGCGGCCTCGCGCCACAGTGCGAGCTGGCCTCTGTGCAGGTGCGCCTCGACGTGCCGGTCGGCGCGTCGCTGGTCGCTGACGCGACCGGCTTCGAACAGGTGCTGGTCAACCTGTTGACCAACGCGGTGCACGCCTCGCCGCGCGGCGGTCTGGTCGACGTGCGGATCGAACTCGGCAGCCAGCTGCGCATGGTGGTGCGCGACCGTGGCCCCGGCGTGCCGGAGGAGACCCGGGCGCGCATCTTCGAGCCGTTCTGGACCACCAAGAGCGTCGGCTTGGGAACGGGCCTCGGGCTCGCGGTCGTCGAGGCGATCGTCGGCTCGCACGGCGGGCACGTCGAAGTCGCGGACGCACCGGGCGGCGGCGCGGCGTTCACGGCGTCGTGGCCGTGCCCGACGGCGTCCCTCGACGACCCGGCGCCGGCGTCGGTGCCTGGCGGCGAGGATCGGGCGACGGCGCCGCGCGGCGGCCGGCTGCTGGTCGTCGACGACGAGGTGATGGTGCGGCAGGCGATCCGGCGCTTCGCCGAACGGCAAGGCTGGCAGGTCACCGACGTCGGTTCGGCGGAGGAGGCGCTGGGCCGCATCTTCGACGACGGCGACGAGTTCTCGGCGATCGTCTGCGACCTGCGCATGCCGGGCTTGTCCGGCATCGGCTTCCACGACGAGCTGCGCCGGCGCGCGCCCGAGCTGTTGTCGCACACGTTGTTCGTCACCGGCGACCTCGCCTCGCCGGAGGCCGCGAGCTTCGCCGCCGAGAGCCAGGCGACGATCGTCACCAAGCCGTTCCTGATGCCCGACCTGGTCCGGCGCATCCGCGAGGTCGCGCGCACGATCTGACCGGGCGCGCCGGGGTCGGCCGCGTCGCGGATTCCTCCTCGGCGGCGCCCCGACGCGCTACCGTGTGCCGCAGCCATGGAAGATCGCAACCCCTACGCGAACTCACCGCCCCGCCCGTCGCCTTCGCCGCCGCCGCCGAGCGCGCGACGTTCCTGAAGAAGGTCTACGGCATCCTGCTGCTCGGCGTGCTGGGCTTCGCCGCGACGTTGTGGGCCACGGCCAACGTGCCGGTCGCCAACGACCTCGCGATGAGCATCGGCCGCCTGATCTACGGCCACCGCTGGGGCTGGCTGATCTACCTCGGCCTGTTCATGGGCGGCTCCTACGCGGTGCACGCGGTCGCCGAGCGGCGGCCGATCAACGCCATCGCCTTCGCCGCCTGGGTGCTGCTGCTCGGCCTCCTGATCGCGCCGTTGGTGCTGTGGATCGGCGCCGCGAAGGGCCCGGAGATCATCAGCCAGGCCAGCGGGCTGACGGCGCTCGTGTTCGGCGGGCTGACCGTCTACGTGCTGTGGTCGGGCAAGGACTTCTCGTTCTTGCGCGGCGCGCTGACGATCGGCTTCTGGAGCATCCTCGCCGTCTCGCTGGTCGGCGCGCTGACCGGCTTCTCGATGGGGCTCTGGGTGTCGTACGCGATCGTGCTGCTGTTCGCAGGTCACATCCTCTACGACACCAGCACGATCCTGCACCGGCTGCCCGGCAACATGGCGATGACGGGCGCGATCCTGCTGTTCACCGACGTGGTGCTGCTGTTCAAGCACATCCTGCTGATCCTCGCCCGCAGCCGCGACTGACCGCGGGCGGGGGTGGGAAGCAGCGCGGCGCGCGAACGGGGGGCCCGTGCGCGCGCCGCAGCGGCCGGCCTGCAGGTCGGCACGAGTCGCGGACTCGTCAGGTCAGCGGCGTGTTGAGCGCCTTCAGGATGCGATCGGCGCGCTGGCCGACGCTGGTCTGGCCGTGCTTCTCGATCAGCTTCTCGAGCTCCTTCGGGGCCTTGTCGCCCTTGCCGGCGCGCATCGCCTTGAGGATCTTGGCCAGCTGCTTGTCGGCGTCCAGCTCCGGCTTGGCAGCCTCGCTGGCGAACTCGTTGACCAGCGCCGCGGCCTCGCCGGCCCACGTCTCGTGGCGGCCGACGGCCTTCTGCAGCGCCTTCGCGGCGTCCTGCGCGTCGGCCCACTGGCCGTTCTTCTGCAGGTTGGCAACCGCGTCCTTGAGCACCTGGTAGCGCTTGTCGACCTCCTCCTGGAGCGTCGTCTTCTCGTCGCCGTCGGGCAGCGCGGCGACGGCCGCGGCGGCGCTGGCGAGGTTGTTCTTGCCGTAGAGGTCGGCGTGCACCTTGCGCGCCGTCGGCGTGTCGCCCCAGCCCTTCTTGATCAGCTTGAGCTGTTCGTCGATCAGGTCGCTGACCTTCGACGAGTCGCCCAGGGGGCTGCCGGCCCACAGCAGCGTACCGTCGACGCCGATCAGCGCGCCGTGCGGGATGCCCGCGGAGTCCGGGATTGGGATGAAGGTCCCGGGCGCGACCATGCAGCCGTTGTCGGGGAACCTCTCCCAGAGGAAGTGCTCCACCTCCTGGAAGCCGTGACCCTGGACCTCGACCAGGATCGACACCAGGCCCTTGTCCTTCAACTCAGCGTCGTGACGGATGGCGCTCGGCACGGAGCCACCAATGCACGGGCCTCAATGTGTGCCCCACAGGTCGATCATCACGACCGACCCGCGGAAGTCGGACAGCTTCAGGCGTCCGTCGCTGTTGAGCAGGGAGGCGAACTGGACCTCGGGCACCTTGTCGCCGACGTTCGCGCGCTGCTGGGCAGCGAGCGGCACCGTCGCGAGTTGGGCCGCGAGCACGGCAGGGATCAGGGGGTGGATTCTCATCGCGCGTCGAGCGGGGGTGAAGGGCGAAGATGCTACCCGGATCCGCGTCCGTTCGCAGTCCCGACCATGTCCCGACTCGGGCCGGGCCGCAGTCCCGGGGCGGGACGCTCTACCCCGCCCGACTCAAGGTGTGCGGCGGAGCGTCGATCAGGTCCCCGTGGAAGGCTCCAGGAACGGGACGATCGCCGCGGTGGGCGCCGACGCGCACCCGTACCGCCTCTACGCCGAACACGCCGGTCTGCCGATCGGCGTCGTCACCCAGTGCGTGCAGCACCACGGGGCCATGGCGCAGGCCGCGTGGCTGGACCTCGGCGGCACCGGGCTGGCCGAGCGGGTGGTGCGCTTCCAGGAGCGCGGCGAGGAGAGCCTGTTCGACCTGCTGAGCCGCGAGCCGACGCGGCAGGTGCGGCTGGACCGCTACCGCGACAGCGGCGTCTGGGACGCG
Organism: Planctomycetota bacterium; assembly: GCA_020638735.1. Lineage (GTDB taxonomy): Bacteria > Planctomycetota > UBA1135 > UBA1135 > UBA2386. The sequence continues at coordinate 386,150 of JACKHZ010000012.1, forward strand.
TGGCTCGCGGCCGGCCCGGACGTGCTCGACTTCGGCGGCGGGCTCGGCGCCACCAGCGCGCTGCTGGCGCAGGCGGGCAAGTCGGTGCGCTACGTGGACCTCGACGGCGCGGTGGCGAGGTTCGCCGCGTGGTACCTGGCGGAGAGCGCCGTGCCGCACGTCTCGGTCGCGCACACGCCCGGCGCCGCGCCGCGGCTGCCCGGCGAGCGCTTCGACCTGGTGATCGCCGAGAACGTGCTCGAGTACGCCGCCGATCCGGCGGCGATGGCCGAAGCGCTGGTGCGCGCGCTCGCGCCCGGCGGGCAGCTGTGGATCCGGCTCGACCCGCGCCCCGCGGCGGCGACCGAGCCGCACCGCCGGGAGCTGACCATCGACGGGCTGCTGGCCGCGGCGCCGGCGCTGCGTGGGCTGGTCCAGCGGCCGTGCGACGCGGCGGACTGGTCGGTGTTTGCGCGGCGCTGATCCGCACCCGCTACGCTCCCGGGCACTCACACTGCCTTGGACATCCTCACCGTCGGCCTTTCGTTCGTCGGTCTCGTCCTGCTGGTTGCCGGCGCGCGCCAGCTCGTGCACGGGGCCTCGCGCCTCGCCGCAGCCGCCGGCGTGCCGCCGTTGGTCGTCGGCTTGACGATCGTTGCGTTCGGCACCAGCGCGCCAGAGCTGGCGGTCAGTGTGCGCAGCGCCTGGGCCGGGCGGGCTGACATGGCGGTCGGCAACGTGGTCGGCAGCAACGTCTTCAACGTACTGTTCATCCTCGGCGCCTCGGCGCTGTTGACGCCGCTGGTGGTGGCCGTCGATCTGGTGCGTCGCGACGTGCCGCTGGTGATCGGCGCGTCGGTGCTGGTGCTGCTGTTGTCGCTGGACGGCAGCCTCGGCCGCCTCGACGGCGCGCTGTTGGCGCTCGGGCTGGTCGTCTACACGACCTGGCTGGTGCTCGCAGCGCGGCGAGCACGCGATGGCGGGGCGGCCGCGGCGGCGTCGTCAGACGACGCTCACCACACCGTCTGGCGCGACATCGGCCAGGTCGTGCTCGGTCTCGTGCTGCTGGTGCTCGGGTCGACGTGGCTGGTGGACGGGGCGGTCGCGTTCGCGCGCTGGCTCGGCGTCGGCGAAGTCGTCGTCAGCCTGACCGTGGTCGCGGCCGGGACGTCGCTGCCCGAGGTCGCGACCTCGCTGACCGCGGCGGCGCGCGGACAGCGCGACATCGCCGTCGGCAACGTCGTCGGCAGCAACCTGTTCAACCTGCTGGGCGTGCTCGGCGTCTCGTCGTTGGTGTCGCCGTCGGGGTTGACGGTCGCCGATTCGATCGTCGGCTTCGACCTGCCGGTGATGATCGCGGCGGCGATCGCCTGCCTGCCGATCTGGGCGCGCGGTCGCACGATCCCGCGCTGGGAGGGGGCGCTGTTGCTCGGCTACTTCGTCGCCTACGACGCCTGGCTGGTGCTCGACGCGACGCGGCACGAGGCGCGCGAAGGCTACACCGCGGTCATGCTCGGCTTCGTGTTGCCGCTGACGGGCGTGGTGCTCGCCTTCGTCGCCTGGCTCACGTGGAGGCGGCGCGGAGGGACGTCGTGACGCGCGTCGTTCAGTCGCGCCACAGCGCGGCGCCGCCGGCGATGCCCGCGTCGTTGTCGACCACCGTCACGTCGGCCGGCAGCTCCCCGTCGAGCTTCTTGGCGTTGCCGCCGCCGAGGTAGATGCGGTCGAAGTGCGTCAGCTCGCGCATGTTGTCGATCGCCTCGAGCACGCGCTTCTGCCAGTGCTTGTTGCCGATCTTCTTGCGCGCGGCGTTGCCGACCTGCTCGTCGTAGCTCTCGCCCTTGCGGAACGGCTGGTGCGAGATCTCCAGGTGCGGGCACAGCTTGCCGTCCTGGTAGAGCGCGGTGCCGAAGCCGGTGCCGAGCGTGACGACCATCTCCAGTCCCTTGCCCTGGATCACCGCGAAGCCCTGCACGTCGGCGTCGTTGGCGACCCGCACCGGGCGGCCGAGCCGTTCGCCGAGCTGCTTCGCCAGGTCGTAGCCGCGCCACGCGTCGTGGCCGAGGTTGGGCGCCGTGCTCACGACGCCGTCGCGCACCATGCCGGGGAAGCCGACCGCGACCTGCGGCGCCGCCGGCAGGTCCGCGACCAGCTCCGCGATCGCGGCGACGAACTCATCGGGGTGCGCGCCGACCGGCGAATCGATGCGCACCCGCTCGTGCAGCATCTTGCCGTGTTCGTCGAGCACCGATGCCTTGACGCCGGAGCCGCCGATGTCGATGGCCAGCGTTTGTCGGGTGGAGGTGGGCATGGGCATGCAGGCAGCGAGCATGGTGACCCTATCGGCCCGCGCAGTCGAGCGTCATCAGGTCGGTTGCGGCGAGGACTTCGCCGCCGAAGTGCGCGGCCGCCGCGGCGACGAGGTCGTGGCCGTCGCACACGGGGTAGAAGTGGGTCAGCAGCAGCCTCGCGGCGCCGGCGCGTTCGGCGTGCTCCGCGGCGAGCCGCGGCGTCAGGTGCCCGTCGAGCTTCTGCCCGTCCGGGCTGGCGCAGTCGCAGACGAAGACGTCGCTGCCGCGCGCCAGCTCGACCAGCTCGTCGCAGGTGTCGGCGTCGCCGGAGAACGCGACCGCCGCGTCGCCATCGCGCAGACGGTAGCCGAGGCTCTGCGCGGTGTGGCGGATCGGCACGGCGGTGACCTCGCAGCCGGCGGCGGCGAACGTGCCTGGCAGCATCTCGTGCAGCTGCAGCTCGTAGCCCTTCGGCGCGAGCCAGGGCCACGCCTCGGTCAGCAGCGCCACCAGCCGCTTCAGGCCCGGCGCGCCGTAGAGTCGCAGCGGCGCGCTCCGCGGCAGGTCCGGCGAGCGCAGCGCGAACAGCAGCGCCGCGAGGTCGGCGCAGTGGTCGGTGTGGTAGTGCGTCAGCAGCACCGCGTCGAGCGCGTCGGGCGTGACGCCGGCCTGGGCCAGGCGGCGCAGCGTGCCGGGGCCGCAGTCGACCATCAGCCGGTGGTCGCCGTTGCGCACCAGGTAGCCGGCCGGGAAGCGATCGGGGACCGGGACCGCGGTGCCGGAGCCGAGCACGGTCAGTTGCATGCCCCGCAGGCTACCCCTCGCGCGCGTCGTCGCCGAGCAGCCATTCGTGCCGTCCGCCGGTCAGGAACGTGCGGATGCGGCGCGGGTCGCTGATGCCGATGCCCATCACGACCTCGCCGTCGAGGCGGGCGTGGTAGCGGCTCACGTGGTGCAGCCCGAACAGGCGTTCGCCGTCGAAGATCGGCGAGCCGCTGTTGGCGCCGAGGATGCCGTCGAACATGCACGCGCCGGTGACCATGTAGCTCATCGCGCCGAACTCGTCGGGGCCGCTGCCCCAGAACACGTCGCTGCCGACGAGCGGTCCCCGGTGTACCAGCGGCCGCTCGAGGTTGTAGGCGCCGAGCAGGTCGGCGCCGTCGCGGCGCTGTCCGTCGGGCAGCGGGTCGGCGAGCGAGAGACGGAACGGTTCGCCGGGCGGCGGCTGTTCGATCAGCAGCAGCGCGAGGTCGTACTTGGTCCGGTGCGCGCAGAGGACGACCCGCGCCGCGCAGCGGTGCCAGCGATCTTCGTGTTCGTCGCGCACGTGCACGTCGACGCTCTCCTCGCCTTCGACCAGGTGGGCGCAGGTCAGGATCCACAAGCCGCTGCGGTCTCGGGCGAGCGTCACGCCCGAGCCGTAGCCGGTGACGAGACAGAGGCGCCGCAGCCGCGGGTCGCTCGCCTGCGACCAGTCCTGGCCGACGGGCGAGAAGCCGAGGCAGCCGGGTGACACCGCGAGCAAGGTCAGCAGCGCCGTGCGCAGGAGGTGGCGGAGCGTCATCGTGGGAGGAGGTTACGGGCGGCCGCGGCGAAGCGCCGGTGCGGCTGGCAACTTGCCCGATGCGCACGGCGACGGTGTCGCGAATCCCGACGTCGCGCGGTCCCGTTTCGGGCCGCCGCAGGCTCGAGTCACATCCGTTCGCGCGGACTGCCGATCAGAGGTTGGGCGAGCACTGTCCGCTCGCGAGAATCCACGCATGCACCCGAGGAAGCAGCGCCTGTCGTTCGTCGTCCTGTCCCTGCTGACCGCCTGCGCCAGCGGCAGCGGTCGCCAGCACGACCCCGCCAAGGTGGACGACCTGATCACGACGGTCGAGCAGGTGCACGTCGAGGCCGAGCGGGCGCGGGACGCGATCGCCGCGTCGTTCGAGCGGCTCAACGCGCTGGCCGCCGGCCGCTTCGGCACGGATCCGGCAGCGGTCGTCTACGCCCGCTTCGTGCAGTCTATCGACGCCGCCGAGCAGCAGGCGCTGCGGTTCCGCGAGCACGTCGCGCCGATGCTCGAGGCCTCGGAGCCGGTCTTCACCAGCTGGCGCGAGGACATCGCCACGATCAGCAGCGAGCGGTTGCGGCAGCGCAGCGAGCTGCGCTACGCCGTCGCCAAGGAACGCTACGACGCGGTGGCGACGTCGGCGGTGCAGGCGCGCGACCGCTTCGACGGCTACGTCGCCGCGTTGCGCGACCACGCCACGTTCCTCGCCCACGACCTCAACCCGTCGTCGATCGACGAGATCCAGGAGGAGGTCAAGCTGGTGGCGCAGACCGCGCAGCAGCTCGACCGCGAGCTCGAGGCGACGATGGCGGCGGCGCACGCCTACGTCGACGGCTCGTCGTTGCCGGTCGCCGCGCCGCTCAAGGGCAACTGAACCCGCACCGTCGCCGGCACCCCGGCGCGCGCACGTCCCATGTCCCCGATCCTGCTCGCGCTGCTGTTGGCCGCGCTGTCGCTCGCGTTCGCCGCAGCGTGGCAGCGCCACGCCGAGCGCCGGCGGCAGCGGGAGGCGCTGCGCGAGCGCGCCGAACTGGCCGCGGCGGCGCGCGCCGCCGCGCCGCTGCAGGTGCCGGTCGTCGACCTCGATCGTTGTCTCGGCTGCGGCACGTGCGTGCGCGAATGCCCTGAGAACGGCGTGCTGGCGCTGGTGCACGGGCAGGCCGCGGTGGTCAACGCCGCCGGCTGCGTCGGGCACGCGCGCTGCGTCAGCGAGTGTCCGGTCGGCGCGGTGTCGCTGAGCCGCGGCGACCTGTCGCGGCGCGAAGACGTGCCGGCGCTCGACGGCGGGCTGCAGGCGGTGGGCACGCCGGGCCTGTTCCTCGTCGGCGAGGTGACGGCGCGTTCGCTGATCCGCACCGCCACCGGGCACGGCGCGCAGGTCGCCGCTTCGATCGCGCAGCGAACGCGCGAGGGCGCCGGCAGCGACCTGCTCGACGCGGTGATCGTCGGCGCCGGCCCGGGCGGGCTCGCCTGCGCGCTCGGTTGTCGGGAGCGCGGCCTCGAGTTCGTGCTGCTCGACCAGGAGCAGGTCGTCGGCGGCGCGGTCGCGAAGTACCCGCGGCGCAAGCTGGTGCTGACCGACGAGGTGAAGCTGCCGCTGCACGGCCCGCTGGAGAAGCGCGAATTCGCCAAGGAGGAGCTGGTCGGGCTGTGGCAGGACCTGGCCGATCGCCACGAGCTGCCGTTCCGCGGCGGGGTCGTGTTCGAGCGCGTCGAACGGCACGACGACGGGACCTTCACCGTGCACAGCGACGGCGCGCCGCTGCGTGCGCGGAGCGTGGTGCTGGCGATCGGTCGGCGCGGCCGGCCGCGACGCCTCGGCGTGCCCGGCGAGGAGCTGCCGCACGTGGCGTTCGGCCTGCTCGACGCGGCGGCGCATCGCGGCCGGCGCTGCGTCGTGGTCGGCGGCGGCGACAGCGCGGTCGAGGCGGCGCTGGCGCTCGCCGAGCAGCCGGACACGACGGTGACGATCGTCTACCGGCAGGAGGCCTTCTTCCGCCTGCGCAGCAAGAACCGCCAGCGGCTCGACGAGCAGCGCGCGGCAGGTTCGCTCGAGGTGCTGTTGGCGGCGGAGGTCGCTTCGATCACGGCCGATTCGGTCGAGGTCGCGCAGCGGGACGGCGGCGGCGCGGCGGTGATGCTGCAGCTGCGCTGCGACGACGTGTTCGTGCTGATCGGCGGCGAAGCGCCGTTCGCGCAGCTGCGGGCCAGCGGGGTGTCGTTCGACCCGGCGCTGGTCGCCGCGCACGCCGCCGAGCTCGAGGACCCGGCGCACACGCCCGGTGACGACCGCGGCGCGCTGTGGGCGATCGGCGTCAGCTTGCTGATGGCGGTCACCGCGCTGGTGTTCGTGCTGTGGCACGGCGACTACTACCTCGCGGCGCCCGCCGAGCGCGCCGCCGAGCCCAAGCACGCGCTGCTGCGCGCCGATCGCAGCCTCGGCCTGTGGTTCGGGCTCGGCGCGTTCGCCGCGTTGCTGGCCAACCTCGCCTACCTGCTGCGCCGTCAGCAGTGGTGGGGCGTTCGCTTCGGCCGCCTGTCGTCGTGGATGCACGCGCACGTGGCGACCGGCTTCGTCGCGGTGCTGCTGGTGGCGCTGCACGCCGCGCTGCAGCCGCGCACGACGCCCGGCGGCTATGCGTCGTGGGGCATGGTCGCGCTGCTGGTGACCGGCGCGGTCGGTCGCTGGTTCTACGCCTGGCTGCCGCGGCTGGCGAACGGCAAGGAGCGCTCGCTCGACGGGCTGCGCGCCGAGCTCGCCGCGCTGCGCGTCGCCGACGGCGGCGGCGCGTTCGCCGTCGCCGCGCAGCGCGAGGTGCTGGAGCTGGTCGATCGGCGGCAGTGGCGCAGCAGCTGGCTCGGCCGCGTCGTCACGCTGCTCGGCCTGCAGTGGGACCTGTGGCGCACGCGGCGTCGGCTGCGCGCGCTCGCCGGCCGGCACGGCGCGTCGGCCGACGACCTCGCGGTCGCGATGCAGCGCGCGAGTGACGCGCACGGCGTCGCGGTGGCGTGCGCCCATCTCGAGGACCTGCGTCTGCTGCTCGGCACGTGGCGCTGGCTGCACCGCTGGCTCGCGCTGCTGGTGGTGCTGCTGGTGATCGTGCACGTCGTGGTGGCGATCGCGCGCGGCGTGTTCGTCGGCGGAGGCGGCCTGTGAAGCACGCCCGCCGCAACCTGCTGGTCGCCGTCGCCTCGACGGTGCTGGTCGCCGTGCTGGTCATGGCGATCGCCGAGCGGCCTTCGCCCGGCCCCGTGTCGTCGGTGCACGCCGGCCTCGAACGCATCGACGGCGGCGAGTCGTGCGCGGCTTGTCACGGCGGCCTGTTCGGCGACATGCGCTCGGCCTGCAGCGAGTGTCACGAGGACGTCGCCGCGCAGCTGGAGGCGGGCGACGGCCTGCACGGACGGCTCGACGTGGCGCTGGTGGGCAACTGCTCGACGTGCCACAGCGAGCACCACGGCGGTGGCTTCCGCCTCGTCAACCGGCTGGCGTTCGCGCAGGCCGGCGTCGCCGATCCCGCGGCGTTCGACCATCACCTGGTCGGCTACGAGATGGCCGGCAAGCACCTCGAGCTGCAGTGCGTCGAGTGCCACGCGCACGCCGACGACGTGCTGCTGGCGGCCGGCGACAAGCGCTTCCTCGGCCTCGAGCAGGCCTGCAGTTCGTGTCACGAGGATCCGCACGCGGGGCGCATGCAGCTCGGCTGCGTGACTTGCCACTCGCAGGACGGCTTCGCCACCCGCGACGTGCACGACCACGACCGCTGGCTGGCGCTCGACGGCCGCCACGGGCAGCTCGGCTGTCGCGACTGCCACGGCGCCGACGACGCGCACGCGCTCGAACGGCTGCCGGGCGATCGCGGGGCGGCGCGCGGCTGCGCCGATTGCCACGAAGGGCCGCACTCGGCGCCGTTCCTGGCCAACTCGACGCCGGTCGGCGAACGGCAGGTCGACAACTGCGCGCGGTGTCACGCGCCGGCGCAGGACGCGTTCGCGGCGGCGACGTCGGTGATGACCCCGGCGCTGCACGAGGCCACCGGCTTCGCGCTGGCGGCGCCGCACGACGCCGTCGCCTGCGCGAAGTGCCACGACGCGACGCTGCCCTTCACCGAGCGGCACCCGGGACGCGACGCCGACGCCTGCGCGGCGTGCCACGCCGACGTGCACGACGGACAGTTCGACGACGGCGCGTTCTCGCGCGGTGAGTTCGGCGCGCGCGGCTGTCTCGCCTGCCACGATCGCGCCGCGTTCGCGCCGCACGCCTTCGACCGTGAGCACCACGCGCACACCGCGCTGCCGCTCGACGGCCGCCACGCCGAGGCCGATTGCAGCGCCTGTCACGCCGATCCGGCCGAAGGTGCCGCGCGGCGCTTCGTCGGCACGCCGACCCGCTGCGAACAGTGCCACGACGACAGCCACCGCGCCGCGTTCGCCGGCAACGCCGCGCGCCTCGCCGCCGCGCCGCGCGGCGCCTGCGCGGTGTGTCACGGCACGGCCGCGTGGCGCGACGTCGAGCACGCGCGCTTCGACCACGGCGACTGGACCGGCTTCGTCGTCGACGGCGCGCACGGTCAGATCGACTGCGCCGACTGCCATCCGGCGCTCGACCAGCCGGAGCCGGACGGCCGCAGCTTCGGGCGCGTGCCGGCGCACCAGGACGGCGCCGCGGTGTGCACCGCGTGCCACGGCGATCCGCATCGGGGCATCTTCGACCGCGACGGTCGCCCGGCCGAGGTCGACGGCCGCGCGGGCTGCGTGCGCTGCCACGACACGGCGTCGTTCCGCGCGCTGCTGCGCGGCTTCGACCACGGCGCGTTCACCGGGTTCCAGCTGGCCGGCAAGCACGGCGAGCAGCCTTGCAGCGCCTGCCACGAGCCGCTCGCGGTGGCGGACGCGACGGGGCGCACCTGGGGCGAAGCCAAGGGGCGCGCGTGCGCCGACTGCCACGCCGATCCGCACCGGCAGCAGTTCGAGCGGCGCGGCGCGACCGACTGCGCGCGCTGCCACAAGAGCACGACGACGTTCGCGGCGCTGACGTTCCGGCACAACCTGGACTCGCGCTTCCCGATCGAGGAGCAGCACCAGAAGGTCGCCTGCGCGCGCTGTCACCAGCAGGAACACGTCGACGGGATCACGTTCGTGCGCTACCGGCCGCTGCCCGTGCAGTGCGTCGATTGCCACGGCCGCGAGGAAGGGGGGGCCACGTCGAGACGGCGGAGGCGATGATGGGGGATCATGCAAACTGGATGGCGCGGGCCGTGTTCGGGCTCGCGGTGGCGACGCCGGCGCTGGAGGCGCAGGACGACACCTTCGAGCAGTTGGCGCTGCGCGTCGTCTCCGCACGGCCGGGCGGGCAGTGCGTCGTCGACCTCGGCGCGCGCAACCAGCTCGCCGTCGACGATCACGTGCTGCTCGAGCCGCGCAACGCCGCGGCGCTGAGCGGCCGCGTGGTGCAGGTCGAAGAGCGCACCGCGCTGGTGCAGCTGCTCGATCCGACCGCCGCGCCGCCGATCGGCACGCGCGGCCACGCGCTGCTGCCGAAGGCGCGGCTGCGGCCGGCGAAGCCCGCGACGCCGGCGCCGCAGGACGCGCAGCCCGGCGCGCAACCGCCGCCGGCCGACGAGTGGAAGCCGGGTGATCCGCTGCTCGGCCGGCGCGGCGGCGAGCGGCCGCCGCGGCCGTGGGAGCGCCCGCGCACCGTGCACGGCCGCATCTACACCGCCAGCAACCTGACGCGCACGCTCGATTCGTTCGACCAGTCGTTCTTCGACGCCGGCGTCGACATGGCGATCGACAACGTCGGCGGCGACGAGAGCCTCGGCAGCGGCACCGACAGCTGGTCGAGCGGCACGCTGCGCTTCCACGGCGCCTACAACCGCAGCACCGAGTTCAATGGCGTCACCGGCGACGACCTGCGCCTGTTCGACCTCAGCTACGAGCACGGCGGCAACCGGTTCGACGCGCTGCACTGGCGGGTCGGTCGCTTCCTGCCGCGCGATCTGCCCGAGCTCGGGCTGCTCGACGGCGCGCAGGTCGGCTATCGCACCGACGGCGGCGATCGCTTCGGCGTGACGCTGGGCTACCTGCCGCAGCTCGACGACGACATGAACACGTTCGACGACCTGCAGGTGGCGTTCTACTACCAGTGGAACCAGGACGTCGGCGAACGGGTCAGCTACGCGATCGCCTTCCAACGCACCTGGCACCACGGCCTCGCCGACCGGGACGTGTTCGTGCTGAAGGGGCGCTGGCTGCCGCGCAACGAGTGGAACGTGTCGGCGACGGCGTGGGTCGACGTCTACGACAACCGCGACGACCGCAAGGACGCGAGCCTCGAGCTGACGCGCGCCAACCTGTTCGCGGTGCGACGCTGGCAGGGCGCCGGCGGGATCGAGGCGTTCTACGACCACGAGAGCTACCCGGACACGCGGCGCAGGGTCACGCCGCAGACGCTGCTGCCGGCGACGCTCGCCGACGCGCACGTCGACCGCGTCTCGGCGCGCGGCTGGCTGCAGTCCGGCGGCGGCGCGCAGTGGTTCTCGCGGTTGACCGGCTGGGCCGACGAGGAACGCGACGGCGGCGCGGTCGAGCTCGGCGTCGACGCTCGCGAGGTGCTCGGGACGGGCACGCGCGCGGCGGTGGCGTTCTACGCGATGCAGGCGCTGCACAGCTCGACCACCGGCGCCCGCGTCGAGCTCGGCTCCGGGCTGGCCGGCGGCCGGCTCGACGTGCTCTACGAGCTCGGCCTCGTGCACTTCGAGGGCTTCGGCGCGTCGCGCGACGACCTGCTGCAGCACCGCCTCGGCGCGCTGTGGAACGCCGGCCTGGGCGGCGGCTGGGATGCCAGCCTCTCGGCCGACGCCACGCTCTGGGACCGCGAGCTGTCGTTCGCGGTCGGCATCTACCTGCAACGGGCCTTCTGAAGGAGCAGCCATGAGACGCGCACTCCGTCCTCCGTTCGTGCTGGCGCTGGCCTTCGCGCTCAGCGTGGTCGCCTGCTCGGTGGCCACGCCGGCGCGCGGCGACCTGCACCGCTGGTGGGCCGGCTTCGGCCTGCTCGTGCCGCACGAGTCGTTTCCCGGCGACTGCAACATCTGCCACGTCGGCGCCTCGTGGGGCGAGCTGGTCCAGGACTTCGCCTTCGACCACGGCGCGCGCACCGGCGTGGCGCTCGAAGGTGCGCACAACGAAGCGTTCTGCCTGCGCTGCCACAACGACCGCGGTCCGGTGGCGACGTTCCGCGCCCAGGGCTGCGTCGGCTGTCACGAGGACGTGCACTACGGTGAGCTCGGCAACGACTGCAAGCGCTGCCACGACGAACGGCTCTGGCGCGTGCCCAACCAGCGCACCAACCACCTGCACACGCGCTTCCCGCTGACCGGCGCGCACCTGCAGGTCGCCTGTCACCGATGCCACGCCGGCGCGTCGGTCACCAACTTCCGTCCGACCGACCCGGACTGCGCGAGCTGCCACCTCGACGCCGCGGTGCGGACCACCAACCCGCCGCACCAGGGCCTCGGCTGGACGCAGCTGCGCTGCGACCGCTGTCACCAGCCGACGTCGTGGCGCGCGGCGCAGGTGCGATGAACGACGCGTCCCGGAGCTGGCGCGGCGGCGTGTCCCGGCGCGGGACGCGGCGCTCAGGTGCGCCTCGTCTCCTGCCGAAGGAACCGACACTCGGAAGTGGCTGCTCTCGAATCGAGGCTCGAACCATGAAACCCGTCCATCGACGCCGTCCGGCGCGGAACGCCGCGCGGGTCGCCTTCTCCGGCCTGCTGCTGCTCGCGCTGTCGGTGTCCGGCTGCGTCGACGAGAGCGGGCGGCTGGCAGCCGTGGGCACCTCCGAATCGTGCATGAAGTGCCACAACGGTTCGCAGCACGACGACTACGCCGGCTCCGGGCTCGAGAACCCGCACCCGTTCCCCGGCGACGCCGCGGTGCTGCGCTGCACGCAGTGTCACGGCGGCGATCCGGCCGGCGTCGACGTGACGTCGAGCCACGTGCCGCCGCCGCCGGAGATCGGCGACCGCGCGTTCCAGGACCGCAACGCGCGCGCCTGGTTCAACAAGCTGACGCTCGCCGGCATCGACAAGCTGCCGGACTACACCGTCGACGGCGTGACCTACACCGGCCTGCAGTACCTGCAGTTCCTCAACCCGAGCGACCTGCGGGTCACCAGCCTGGGCCGCGGCTGCGGCGAGTGCCATGCGGCGCACGCGACCGCGCAGTCGCGGTCGCCGATCGGCAGCGAGATGGGCATCTTCTCGGGCGCCTTCTACGCGGCGGGCATGGAGAACGCGATCGCCGCGCACCAGGGCCTGTTCCAGGACACCGCCGCCGACTACGGCTGGCGCGCCGCCAGCGACCCCAGCTGGGTCGCCGACCCGAACGCCGTCGGCAAGGTCGGCGCGCTGCTCGAACCGCCGGTGTGGAGCCGTCGCGACGACTCGGGCCCGGAGTTCCTGTTCCGCAACGAGGACTTCGCCGCCGCCAACCTCGCCGCCGACCAGCAGGCCGACGGCACCGTGGCCGGCGACTCGCGGCTCGGCAAGCTGTACCAGGAGATGGTGTCGTTCACGTGCGGCGACTGCCACCTCGGCTCGAGCGGCGCCAACAACCGCTACGGCGACTTCCGCCCGTCGGGCTGCGCCGGCTGTCACATGCCGTACAGCCTCGACGGCCGCAGCCGCAGCCGCGACCCGAACGTGCCGAAGAACGAGCCGCTCGACCCGGACGCGATCGACGATCCGGAGCGGGCGCACGTGCGTTCGCACCGCATCCGCGGCGTCGCCCGCACGCTGCCGAACGGCGTCGAGGTCGAGGGCATCGACGACCACACGTGCGCCGGCTGCCACCAGGGCTCCAACCGCATGGTGATGCAGTACTGGGGCATCCGCCTCGACCAGAACCAGGACGTGCACCGCCACGTGCAGTACCCGGCCAATCCGGTCAGCTACGAGACGACGCGCGAGGACCCGCGCCTGTTCGACCCGGCGGTCGGCAACGACACGTTCAACGGCCGCAACCACCGCCAGTACCTGCTGAAGGAGGACTACGACGGCGACGGGCGCGACGACACGCCGGCCGACGTGCACTACGAGGCGGGCATGGGCTGCGTCGACTGCCACGGCTCCGTCGAGCTGCACGGCGACGTCGCGGCGGCCAACGACGGCGACATCGTGTCGCGCATGAGCCACGCGGTGACGATCCGCTGCGAGGACTGCCACGGCTCGGCGACGGCCTACGCGGCGACCACCAGCGGCGAGAACTACGCCGGCCAGACGGTGACGCTCGGCGTCGACCGCGAGGGCCACGCGCTGCGGCACGTCGAACGCGACACCGCCGGCAACTACTGGCTGACCAGCAAGCTCGACGGGCGCCGCCACTTCATCGTGCAGACGCGCGACGTGGTGGTGGACAACGGCAAGACCAACCCGATCACCGAGCAGCCGATCTACAGCCAGCGCGCGTCGTACGCGATGGGGCGCGACGACGACGACGACGCGACCGGCATCGGCCCGCAGCAGTCCGGCCCGCACGCCGGCTTCAGTCACCTCGACACGATGAACTGCGCGGCGTGCCACAGCTCGTGGACCAACACGTGCGTCGGCTGCCACCTCGAGGGCGAGTACAACGAGGGCAACAACTTCAGCAACATCACCGGCGAACGCATCGTGTTCCGCCAGCGGTTCGCGGAGTTCGTCTACCAGTCGCCGATCCCGTTCTCGCTCGGCATCGGGCCGGAGAACGACATCCGCACCACCTCGACCAACACCAAGGTCTTCTTCCGCTACACGGACCTGCACGGCGACCGTTCGCCGGTGTTCGCGTTCAGCGACCGCAACAGCCAGGGCAACAACCCGTCGCGGCCGTTCCCGTCGCTCGGTCACAACGCGCTGATGGCGCACTCGATCCGCGGCCGCGTCACGCCGACCGACGAGGGGCCGCGCTACTGCGTCGCGTGCCACCTGACGACCGACTCGGTGACCAACTACGGCGCCGACTACGCGGCGTTCCGCGCCGCGCTCTACGCCAACGACTTCGCCAACCTCGACTACCCGCTGCTCAAGCAGCACATCGGCCAGAACCCGGGCAACCAGCTCGACTCGCCGTTCTTCGTGCACATGGTCGCGGGGCTCGGCACCGGCCTCTACCTGTTCGACGGCAATGGCGCGGCGCAGAACCCGCTCGACACCAACGTCAATCGCTACGGCAGCGACGGGCGCGCGCCGAACACCTACTTCGACCCGAACGACGTGCGCTACGACCTCGATCGCGTGGTCGACCCGAATGGCGTCGCCAACGGCTCGAGCAGCATCCCGATGCAGCAGCCGGTGCTCGGCCCGCTGCGCCGCGACGGCGCGACCGACCCGAACATGAGCGGCCCGCTCGGCACGACGTTGGCCAACCGTCTGGCGGACCCGGCCACCGGCATCGTGCTCGACGCGTGGCTCGACGCCGACCGCGCGACGCACGGCGGCGCCAGCACGGTCATCGACCACTAGCGACGAGGCGGGCGCGCAGCCAGCGCGCGACCGCCAGCGCGTTGCCGAGCCGTGCCGCGGCGCGGCCGCGGCACGCGACCGGCGGCGCGTCCAGGCCTTCGCGCGCGACGATCTCCTCGAGGAAGCCGGCGCGGCGGTGGGCGTGGTTGCAGTAGCTGGTCTTCAGCAGCGTGCGCTCGCCGTCCGGCGGCAGCAGCGCGGCGCCCCAGTCGAAGGTCGAGCCGGTCCACGCCGCCAGCGGCGCGCCGTCGCCCACGAACGTCGCGAACGCCGACTTCGCCGCGTCGACCGCCGGCGCCGCGGCGAGCGCCGCCGCGTCGAGGCCCATGTGGTCGAGGTGGTGTTCGCCCGGCATCGCCGTCGCCGGCCGCACCAGCGCCTCGAACACCTCGTCGCCGTCGAGCCGCGCCGCCACCCACTGCAGCAGGTCGCGCGGTCGCGTCGGATCGCGGTCGTCGGGGTCGTCGCCCGGCAGGGATGCCTCGGCGTAGACGACGCACAGCCGCGGATCGGCCAGCAGCGGCGACAGCGCGCGCTGCTCCTTGTCGCGCGGTCGGCGGCGGCGCACGACGTGTTCGTTGTTGGTGAAGTGGTCGACCTGGCGGTCGATCATGCGGTCGAAGGCGGTCAGCAGCTCGTCGAGGCGCGGCGTCTCCGGCTCGAGGATGCGCAGCGCCTCGACGATGGCCTCCAGCGTCGACACGTAGTCGGCGCGCGGTTCGCGGCGGATCCGGTAGCGGCTCGGTTCGCTCGGCGACAGGCGCACGTGCGGCAGCTGATGCAGCCAGGGGTTCTCGCGATAGAGGCGCTTGGCGTGCGCCCAGGTGCCGTCGATGGCGATCAGCGTCGAAGGGTGCCGTTCGCGCGGCAGCTCGGCGAGGTCCGGCGCGTCCGATCGCGGATACAGCACCGCCGCGTCTGGCGGCACCTCGACGCGCTGTTCGAGCGTGCCGGTGAAGCCCGCGTAGGGCACGTGCACGCTGGCGTTGGGCATGCACAGGCCGACCAGGCGCGCCGTGCCGAACGGGTGGCTGCGCTCGTGCGGGTGCTGCAACACGACGACGCGCGTGCGCGTCGGCACGGACGGCAGCGTCGCGCAGTAGCACATCGCCGCCGGGCGGAGGCAGCTGAGGCAGCGGGGGCGATGGGAAGCGTCGGTCACGGGCGCGCCCTTGTATGGGGCGCCGCCGCGCGAGTCACGTGCCGGCGGGGTTCGCCGGCGTGCCTGCTCAGTTCGCCGGCGCGAGGTGCAGCATCAGCGCGCGGCGCAGCAGGTCGCCGTCGACCGGCTTGGCGAGGTGACCGTTGCAGCCGGCGGCCAGGATGCGCTCCAGCTCGCCCGCAGAGCAGTCGCTGCTGACCGCCAGCATCGGCGTCTCGCCGCCGTCGGCGCGGATGCCGCGCACGATCGTCAGCGGGTCCTCGCCGTGGATCTGCATGTCCAGCAGCACCAGGTCGTAGTGCGTGTCCGACATCAGGTGGCGCCCCAACAGGCCGCTGTCGGCCGTGACCACCTCGGCGCCGAACCGGCCGAGCATCCGCGCCAGCAGCTTGCGGTGGTCGGCGTTGTCGGTGATCAGCAGCACCGTGCCGTGCACTCCGGCCGCCGGCTCTGCGCGCGGCAGGCTCGCTTCGGCGTCTTGCTCGATCAGCTCGACCTCCCATTCCGGGGCGATCTGCTTGGGCAGGCTCAGGTGCAACTGGCTGCCGCTCGAGGTGCGCAGCTGGTGCTCCAGCTTGCCGCCCATGGCGCGCGCGAGCTCGGTCACGAACAACGTGCCGAGGCCGTCGGGCGCCGCGTTGCTGGCGTGCTGGTTGAGCAGCACGACGTGCAGGGTGTCGGCGTCGGCGCTCACCGAGATGTCGAGCGGTCCGATCCGTGCGGCGTGCAGCGCGAGCTGCATCGTGCGGGTGAGCAGCTGACGGACGCGGGCGGGGTCGCTCTGGACCCAGCGCGGCGTGGTGCTCGCGACGTCCAGTCGCACGGTCAGGTCGTTCTGTTCGGCCGTCGGTGTGACCTCGGTGAGGCAGTTGTGCAGCAGCTGCGGCAGGTCGAACACGTCCTCGGCCAGCTCGAGTTCGCCACGCAGCAGGTGTTCGAGTTCGCCGATGTCGGCAATCGCGGTCGTCATCTGCTGGGCGTAGGTCTGCAGCTGGTCGGTGAGATTGTCCAGCGCCCTGCGGTCCTGATCGGTGATCGCCAGGTCGACGGCGGCGACCAGGTTGGTCAGCGGGGTGCGCAGCTCGCGCACGATCGTGGTCGGCACCAGGCCGACCGCGGCGTGGGGTGACGCTTCGACGGTTGCCGGCACGGTGTGCGGCTCGACTGCGTCGTGCGGCGCGAGCCCCGGCGCGGCGGTGGCGCGCGGCGCGATGGGCTCGTCGGCATTCGCCGTCGCGCTCGCGGCGGGCGCGTAGGCGAACCACAGCGCGGCGCCGAGCGCGATCTGCATCACGGCGAGCACCAGCAGCGGGTCGTCGAGACCGGCCAGCTGCGGGGAGTGCCCTCGTTGCAGGGCGACTGCGCGCAGGGTGGCGGTCAGGGTGACGGCCAGCGCGACGGCGGTCGACGCGCACCAGGACACGGTTTCGCGGCGTGCCGCGGCGAACAGCAGCGGCAGGGCGCCGACCAGCATGCCGCCGACGGCCAGCGCCTCGGCGAAGCGGCCGCCGAACGCGGCCAGCGCGAGGCCGCCGGCGGTGGCGCCGGCGAGCAGCTGCGCGTCGGTCGACAGCGAGCCGCGCTGGCGGCCGCGCCGCGTGATCCAGGCCAACGCGACGGCGACGGTCAGGTCGAGCGGACGCCACGCACCGAGCCATTGCCACGACAGCACCGCCTGGTGCGGGCTGGCCGCGTGCGCCCAATGCAGCAAGAACAGCGTCGAAGCCGCCACCGTAGCGGCGGTCATGCCGCGCACGGCGACGCCCAGGGTCGCGAGGCCGACGAACACCGCCAGGGCGAGTCCTGCCAGCGGCAGACCAGCGCCGGGAGTCGTCAGGCCGTCGACGCACTGCGCGGCGGCGCCGACCAGCATGCCGACGCCCAACAGCCGCCGGTCGCCGTCACCGGGGCCGCGCAGGCATCCGGCGCCCGCTCCCGCCCAGACGATCGATGAGGTTCCCAGCAGCAGGAGGTTGGTGTCGAGTGCCGCCATTTGCCGCGGGCTATCGACGTGCCGCAGGGGGATCCTGTAGCCGATAGCTTGCTCAGGCAAGCATCACTCGTCACGCTGGCGTACGCGTTCGTAGTGCTGCGGGTCGTTGACGTTGGTCAGGAACCGCAGTGAGGGGTCGAACGTGCGCAACTCCGGCTCGGCGACGCGGCGGCAACCGGGGGTCTTCCCCAGGTCGCGGGGCGAGCGGCCGCCGGCGGCGAGCAGGGCCTCGATCGCCGGCAGGGTGACGGTGCGGTAGATCGCGGCCAGCGGCTGCGGCGCCGCCTCGGTGACCGGCATCAGCAGCGGCGCGTCGCCGAGGCGTGCGCACAGCCAGCGCACTGCTCCGGCGGTCAGGAACGGCAGGTCACAGGCGGCGACGAAGGCGGCGTCGTCGTCGGTGAACCCGTGCCGTTCGCGCAGCCAGCGCAGCCCGGCACCCAGCGCCTGCAGCGGGCCGCCGCCCGGGTCGGGGTCGTGGATCACCTCGGCCGCCGACGGCAGCGGCGGCAGCACCTGGCCCGCCTCGCGCGCGACGACGCCGACCGGCGTCGTGCACTCGCACAGCACCGAGCAGGTGTGGCCGAGCAACGTCGTGTCGCCGAACGGCAGCCACTCCTTGGGCCGGCCCATGCGGCGGCTGTGGCCGCCCGTCAGAATCAGCCCGCCGAGGCGCATGTCGGACTTGTGCCGCAAACCGCCCGGTGCGACAAGCGGCTCCCGCCACACCATGCAGAATCCCGTCCCGACCAAGGCCGACCTGATCTCGCCGTTCACCTTCCGCATCCGCTGGAACGACGGGCGCGTCGACGAGTACTCCGCGCGGCAGCTGCGGCTCGCGTGCCCGTGCGCGAGCTGCGTCGAAGAAGGCTCCGGCCGGCCGCTGCTCGACCCGGCGACCGTCAAGCAGGACATCCTGCTGCTCGGCGCCGAGCTGGTCGGCCGCTACGCGCTGTCGTTCATGTGGAGCGACGGCCACAAGACCGGCATCTTCGCCTGGCCGATGCTGCGCGCGCTGGCCGCGCCGGGCGGTGACGAGTGAGCGACCGCGGTTGGGGCCAGGTGCAGCGGCTCTGCGAACGGGTGTTCGAGGCGATCGACTGGTCGCTGCTCGGCGACGTGTACTTCCACGACGACGGCGAGCAGCACTGGCGCGGCCGGCTGCCGCAGGTGATCGAGCTCGGCGTCGGTCTCGGCGAGCGTCTGTCGGCGTTCACGCGGCGCGGCGGCGCGTCGCTGTGGGCCGGCGCCGGCGTCGCCGAGCTGCCGGCGATGCTCGGCGAGGTGCTGGTGAACGGCCGCGAGGTGGTCGCCGCCAACCTGATCGAGGTCGAGTGCGAAGAGCTCAACCGCGCGCTGGCCGCGGTCGTGCCCGACGTCGCGCTGCGCTACCGCGCGATCGACGCCGCGGCCGCCGCCGCCGAGCGCCGCTTCGACCACCTCGGCTGCATCAGCCTGTTCACCGATCCGGAGCGCTGGCCGATGCTGAGCGGCGTCTCGTACGGCCGCATCGCGCCGGTGCAGCTCGACGTCGAGGCGTTCGTCGCCGAGCGCGACCGCGCCGTCGCGCTCGCCGACGCGCTGCTCGGTGCGGTGGAGCTGCCGGGCGTGCTGACGACCACGGCCGAGGAGGTCGGCTGGTTCCTCGATCGTGCGGCGCCGCGCGGCATCGAGGTCGAGGCGCAGGACGAGCTGGTCGAGACGGCGGTGGTGGGGGACCCGGTCGGGTTCCTGCTGCTGCGCAATACTCGATGAAGGGCGTCCACTGCCCGCACGGCCAGCTTGACAGCGCGGGGCGGTGACGGGAGCCTTGCCGGGCAGGAAGGGCCCATGCCGCGGCTGCCGCCGCGATGACCGTCTCGGGGAACCAATGAGTCACACTCGCCGCCACCGCTTCGTCTCGCTCCTGGGCGCCGCCGCCGCGGCGCTGGTCGCCGCGACCATGCCGTCGCAGAACCCGATCGTCGTCGAGAACCAGCTGCCCGGCTCGCCGCCGAGCGCGTGGTACGTGCCGATGCCCGGCGACGCCGACATCCAGGGCTTCGCCACCGACTTCAGCGTCGACCGCGGCACGACCGTGCACTTCAAGATCGACACCGACGCGACCGCCTACCACATCGACGTCTACCGGCTCGGTTGGTACCAGGGGCTCGGCGCGCGGCTGGTCGGCGCCGGCGTGGTCACGGCGACGTTGCCGCAGCTGCAACCGGCGCCGCTGTTCGATCCGGTGACGGCGATGACCGACTGCGGCAACTGGGCCGAGTCCGCGCACTGGGACGTGCCGGCCAACGCGGTGTCGGGCGTCTATCTGGCGCTGCTGACGCGCGACGACGCGACGCCGGGGCAGAGCACGATCACGTTCGTCGTGCGCGACGACGCCAGCACCGCCGAGATCCTGGTGCAGACCAGCGACGCGACCTGGAACGCCTACAACCTCTACGGCGGCGCGAGTCTCTACCCGGCCGGCGGCGCGGCGCCCGGCTTCAACCACGCGACCAAGGCCAGCTACAACCGGCCGCTCGACATCCGACACTCCGACGGGTCGCCGGGCGACGACCTGTTCGCCGCCGAGTACGCGCTGATCCGCTTCCTCGAGGCGAATGGCTACGACGTCGCCTACTCCAGCAGCGTCGACACCCACCGCGACGGCGCGCGCCTCCTGCAGCACGCGCTGTTCTGCTCGGTCGGCCACGACGAGTACTGGTCGGGGCCGCAGCGCGCCAACGTCACCGCCGCGCGCGACGCCGGCGTGCACCTCGCGTTCTTCAGCGGCAACGAGGTCTACTGGCGCGTTCGCTACGAGCCGAGCATCGACGCCAGCGCGACGCCGGATCGTACGATGGTCTGCTACAAGGAGGGCACGCTCGGCGAGAACGGCTGCGGCGGCAAGTGCGACCCGTCGCCGGAGTGGACCGGTCTGTGGCGCGACGGCTGCGGGCCGACCTACTCGGTCACCGACGCGTGTTCGCCGGAGAACGCGTTGACCGGTCACATCGGCTGGGACGGCACCGTCGGCGCGATCGAGGTGCCGGCGAGCTACAAGGACCTGCGCTTCTGGCGCAACACCAGCATCCCGGCGCTGCTGCCCGGTCAGGTCGCGACGCTCGGCGCCAGCACGCTCGGCTCCGAGTGGGACTGGGAGCAGTACGGCGACTCCTACCCGCCGCACCGGATCAAGCTGTCGTCGACGATCCTCAACGGCCACGTGCACCATCTGTCGCTCTACCGCGCGGCGAGCGGCGCGCTGGTGTTCGGCGCCGGCACCATCCAGTGGTCGTGGGGGCTCGACGACTTCCACACCTTCGCGCCGGCGCCGGTCAGCGCCGACATGCAGCAGGCGACGGTCAACCTGTTCGCCGACATGGGCATCGCGCCGGAGACGCTGCTGCCGGGGCTGGTGCCCGCGACCGCGTCGAGCGACACCGCGGCGCCGAGCTCGGCGATCACCTCACCGGCGAGCGGCGTCGACGTCGCCAGCAACGACGTGCTGGTCGTGCAGGGCACGGCCGCGGACACCGGCGGCGGCGCGGTCGCCGGCGTCGAGGTGTCGACCGACGGCGGCGTCACCTGGCACGCAGCGCAGGGCACGACGACGTGGAGCTATTCGTGGCACCCCGAGGCCGAAGGGCCGGCGACGATCGTCTGTCGCGCGTTCGACGACACCGTCAACGTCGAGCTGCCGGGCGGGCCGGGTTCGCCCAACACGATCGCCGTCACCGTCACGCCGCCGGTGTGTCCGTGCACGGTGTTCCCCGACTCGCTGGTGCCTGCCGGCACGCTCAGCAACGACGGCCAGGCGATCGAGCTCGGCATGAAGTTCGGCTGCACGGTGCCCGGCGCGGTCACCGCGCTGCGCTACTACAAGCCTGCAGGCGCGAGCGGCGCGCACGTCGGCAACCTGTGGACCTCGGCCGGGCAGTTGCTGGCGAGCGCGCCGTTCGCCGGTGAGACCGCGTCGGGCTGGCAGGTCGCGCCGCTGACCTCGCCGGTCGACCTGGTGCCGGGCGCGACCTACGTCGTCTCGTACTTCAGCCCGTCGGGTGACTACACCAGCACGCCGGGCTTCTTCGCGCAGCAGCTCGGCAGCGCGCCGTTGTTCGGCCTCGCCGACGGCGCCGACGGCCTCAACGGCGTCTACGTCTACTCGCCGTCCCCGGCGTTCCCGACCGACGGCTACCAGAGCAGCAACTACTGGGCGGACGTGGTGTTCAGCGACGCGCCGCCCGACACCGACCCGCCGATGGTCGTGACCATCTCGCCGTCGTCGGGTGCGACGATCGTGCCGCTGTCGGCGACGGTGCGCGCGACCTTCGACGAGGTGCTGGCGCCCGCATCGGTCGATACGAACACCTTCACGCTGCTGGACGGCGGGCTGCTGCCGGTCCCGGCGACGGTCGGCTACGACGCGCTGGGCAACGCCGCCCGGCTGGTGCCCGACGCGCCGCTCGTCGCCGGCACGACCTACACCGTGACGCTGCGCGGCGGCGCGGCGGCGCCGCACGTGACCGACCTCGCCGGCAACCCGCTGGCGGCCGACGTCAGCTGGACGTTCACGACCGCGCAGCCGGCCGAAGGCCCGTTCGCCGCGCTCGGCTCGGCGCCGCTGCCGGGTACGATCTACAACGACGGCCAGGCGATCGAGCTCGGCACGCGCTTCCGCGCCGACGCCGACGGCCTCGTCACGGGGCTGCGCTACTACAAGCCGGCCGGCGCGACCGGCGTGCACGAGGGCCACCTGTGGAGCAACGCCGGCGCGCTGCTGGCGAGCGCGACGTTCACCGTCGAGACGGCCTCGGGTTGGCAGGAGGTCGCGCTCGCGACGCCGGTGCCGGTGACCGCGGCGACCACCTACGTCGTCTCCTACCTGAGCCCGTCCGGCGACTACGTCAGCACGCCGCTGCTGTTCGCGACCGCGACCGGCACCGGGCTCGTGCACGGCCTCGCCGACGGGCAGGACGGCGCCAACGGCGTCTACCTCTACACGCCGACGCCCGCGTTCCCGACCAGCTCGTACAACAGCAGCTGCTACTACGCCGACGTGGTGTTCTACGCCGCGGTGCCGGACGTGACCGCGCCGACGGTGGCGCTGCAGGCGCCGGCGCCGGACACGCTCGGCGTCGCGATCGACACCACCGTCGCGGCGACGTTCGACGAGCCGCTCGATCCGGCGACGGTCGACGCGACGTCGTTCACGCTGCGCGACGGGCTCGGCGCGCCGGTCGCCGCGCAGGTGTTCTACGAAGGCGTCACCAACACCGCGCGGCTGGTGCCCGACTTCGACCTGGCGCCGGGTGCGACGTACACGGCGACGCTGCACGGCGGCGCGGCGACGCCGCACCTGACCGACCTCGCCGGCAACGCGCTGGCCGGTGACGTCGAGTGGTCGTTCTCGACCGCGGCGCTGCCGAGCTGTCCGTGCTCGGTGTTCGGTCCCGGCGACGCGCCGGGCACGGGGCTGTTCAACGACCAGTCGCCGATCGAGGTCGGCATGCGCTTCCGCGTCGACGTCGACACGGTGGTCACGGCGCTGCGGTTCTACAAGGAGGCGGGCACGGCCGGTGGTCACGAGGCGCACCTGTGGAGCGACGGCGGCACCTTGCTGGCGACGGCGCCGTTCGCCGCGGAGACCCCGTCGGGCTGGCAGGAAGCGCTGCTGGCGACCCCGGTGCCGGTGACCGCGGGAGTGACCTACGTCGTCTCGTGCTTCTCGTCGTCGGGCGACTATGTCGGCAGCAACGGCTACTTCACGACGACGGTCGGCGCCGGGCTCGTGCACGGTCTCGCCGACGGCCTCGACGGCCCCAACGGCGTGTTCGCCTACGCGGCGGCGCCGGTGTTCCCGACCGGCTCGTTCCAGAGCAGCAACTACTTCGTCGATGTCGTCGTGCACCTGCCCGACCAGCCGCGCACCGAGGTCTACGGGCAGGGCTGTCCGGGCACGCTCGGCCGCGTGCCGCTGCTCACCGCGGTCGGCCTGCCCGCCGCGCCGGTGCAGCCCAATCCGACCTTCGGCCTGCTGCTGAGCAACTGCCGTCCGCTGAGCATCGCCGTGATCGCCGTCGGCGGCGACGGCGTCGCCGGGCCAGCGTGTTCGCTGCTGATCGACGACCTGACCACCACCTGGGCGCGGCTCACCTCGGCCAGCGGCACGGCCACGGTGCCGCTGCCGATCCCGCCGTCGCCGACGCTGATCGGCGTCGCGCTGTGGCTGCAGGCGGGCGTGTTCGATCCGGCCGCGACGACGTCGGCGCTGTCGGGGCTGGCGCTGTCGCAGGGGCTCAGGATCACCGTAGGTTCGTGAGCGGGTCGGGACGCGAGTGGCAGTCGGGGGCCCAGCTGCCGGTCGCCGAGTGAGCGCCGGCCCTGCGCTTCACTGCACGAGCTGCAGCTCGATCGCGTTGCCGGCGTCCTGGAACAGCGTCGTCGCGCCGAGCAGCAACGGCGCGAAGTGCGTGGTGCCCGACACCAGCGCCGTCGACGGCGGCAGCGTGAACGTCGCGTGCCCGACGCCGTTCGCGTCGAGCACTCCGAGGAAGCCGCCGAACACGGCGTTGTTGAGGCCGTCGAAGGCGACCTGCGTGTAGCTGTCCGGGTTGAGCGGCAGCGTCACGCCGGGGCCGAGCACGAAGCCCGGCGAGGTGCCCGAGCCACCCCACGCGATCAGGTAGAGCGTGGCCGCCGGGTTGGCGCAGCGCGCGACGACGGTCGGGTGCAGCACGCCGCCGGCGGCGAGCGACAACCCGGCGGCGAACGGCGTCGTGAACGCGTCCTGGAACTCGAGGCCCGTCACGCACGGCCCCGCCTGGCCGAAGACGCCGACGGTGCGCTGGTTGTCGTTCTCGTCGGACTCGGCGACGACGTCGGCGCGGTCGACGATGGCCCGCACCAGGTAGAGCTGGTTGAGCATGCTGTACGGCAGCTGCAGCGGCAGCACCTGGGTCACCGACTGGCCGGCGTTCAGGTTGCCGACGCTGATCTTGCCGAGCAGCGTGTCCTGCGGCGTCCAGACCAGGCCGCCGAGGAAGAACTCGACCTCGAACGGGCCGGACGCGCCGGGGCCGTCGTTCTGGATCGTCGGCGTGACCGTCAGCGTGTCGCCGGGCGTGATCCAGACCGCGTTGCCGGGCATCGTCGGCACGCGCAGCTGCGCCAGCGTCGGGTCGGACACCGCGACCTGCCACGTGTGCTCCTCGACCATCACCTGGCTCGGGTCGCTGCGCACGCGGTCGCTGTGGTCGGTGATGCGCGCCGTCACCGAGTGCGCGCCGAGCGCGACGGCGGTGGAGTCGAGCGTGAACGTCGTCGTCCCGGCGCCGGTCTGCACGACGCCGTCGACCAGCCACTCGATCACCGGACCGTTGCCAGCCGGCACGAAGTGCGAGAACGAGAACGGCTGCAGGTTGGGCCGCGCGACCTGCACCGACGTCGCGGCCGGGCTCGGCGAGGTGATCACGTCGGCGACCGAGTTGGTGACCTTGGTGATGTTCTCCTGGCAGACGCGGCACAGCGGCTGGCCGAGGGCGCGCATCAGGCAGTTGTTGCGCGGGCGGTAGAGGCCGTACTGGTAGTAGCGCGCGCCTTCGAACGCGCTGATGCCGTCGGTGCCCCACCAGATCGACCACTTCTGCCCGGAAGGGGACGTGGTGGCGTTGACCTGCGTCGGCTCGCTGCCGGTGTAGGTGCCGTACGGGTAGTCGTACTCGTCGGCCAGCGCGCCGAGGCTGTGCCCGAGCTCGTGCGTCTGCACCTCGACCATCGACGAGCCGGTGTAGCTGACGGCGAACGTCGACGCGCAGCCGCCGTAGCGGGTGTCGTTGACCATCACCAGCACGCGCCCTTCGTTGGCCGGCGCCAGCGCCGCGTCGGCGAGCGCCAGCGAGGTGTTCTGGATGTAGAGGCAGCGGTCGGTTCCGCCGTAGTTGTAGGTCGCCTCGTAGGCGGTGTTGACGAAGATCGGCGGGTTCTCGTCGGGGCGATCGGCGCCGCTCTGCTGGCTGGCGCGGAACACCGTGTGCACGTTGTAGTACGAGGCGAAGATCGAGTACGGCAGCTTCTGGAACAGCCCGGTCAAGAACGTGTTGACGTGCTGGTCGAACAGCGCCTGCTGCGCCGCGGTGTAACCGTCGCCGAGGATCACCATGTCGTAGCGGCTCGCGGTGGTGCCGTTGTCGAGCACGGTGGTGACGACCGGTGCCTGCGCCTGCAGCGACGCGGCGAGACACAGCGCAGCTGCGCCGAGGATCGTGAGCGGCTTCATCGCGTCTCTCCCGCGAGCTCGCGCACGGCGGCGCCGGAGACCTGGCCGATGACGGCGCGGCTGCCGTCCTCGACCGGGCGGGAGAACGTGTAGCTCGCCGCTGCGGCGAACCGCGGCGCGTTGACCAGCATGCCGATGCGCGCGTCGCGCACCTCGTCGCCGGTGACCTGCACCGGTCGGCCGAGCGCGGCGGCGTCGGTGTCGAACGGCGACACGTCGAGCGGCACGTCGGCCAGCAGCGCGGCGGCCGCGTCGCGGATCGTGAGGCGCCAGGTGCTGGTCAGGCCCTTCGGCGCGCCGGCCCACGGCGACGACTTGGCGACGGCGGTGGTGACGGCGAGCGCGGTGCGGTCGCCTTCGACGACCAGCACGTAGTGCCCGTCTGCCTGCGGCGGCGCGGGCATGGCCGGCTGAGATACGGTCGGGACGGCGGGCGTCGCGTCGGCGACTCGCGGCGCGCCGACATGGATCTCGGCGACCGGGGTCGTTTGCGACCAGAACAGCACCGTGGCGGCGACGAGGGCGGTCGCGCCGAGCAGGATCGAGGCTTGCATGGATGGTTGGCGGGATTGGGGCCCGGGCAGGGGGTCTTGTGCCATGGCGCGGCGCCCTTGGCAACTGCCCTCGGCTGCGGCGTCGCATTGGCCGGCCGGCGCGGCCAAGATGTCGGCATGCGAGTCCGTGCACGGAGCGTCGGGCGGTGACGGTGAGTCCGCTGCGACACGGGGACCGCGGCTACGCGGCCGAGGTGCTGCTGCTCGAGACCGGCGGGGCCTTGCCAGGGCCCGGGCGGCTGCTGCGCTGCTGCCGGTTCGCCGCGGCGCACGTCCCGGCGGCGGGGATCTTCGACGCCGAGGTGGCGGTGCTGGTCGCGGCCGATGCCGCCGGGGCCGCCCGTTCGACGTCGCGCGTGCTCGATGCCGCCGCCGCCCGCGAACTGGTCGCGGCGATCGACGAGTCCGGCTTCGCCGCCCGCGTGCCCGACGTGCGCGAGCGCCCCGACACCTCCGACCATTGGCGCCGCCTGGTGCTGCAAGTGCAGCTCGACGACCGCGTCACCCGGCTCGACCTGCTGCTGCAGTCGAGCGGCTTCGAAGGGCCCGACGCGGGTGCGTTGCAGGCGCTGCTCGATCGACTGTTCGGTTGAGGCGGTCAGCCGTCTTCGTCCATCAGACCTTCCAGCCCCGCTGCGCGGGAAGGCAGCTGCAGCCGATCAGGAGCGCGACGACGGCGGGCAGGACGAAGGGCATGAGAGTGCATGGGCAAGGCGCGCGCTCGGCGCCCGCGGCGTCCTGCCGCGGTCCGGTGCGGATCAGCCGCTACGCCGCCGAACCGAAGTGCGCGCTTGCGGCGCCCGCGGCGTCCGGCGACGGTCCGGGCATGGCCGACTCCCTGTTCGACGCCGCCGGCCGCGCGGCGATGCTCGCGCGCCTCGACGCCCTTCGTCCCGAATCGGCCCGGCAGTGGGGCAAGATGGACGCGGCGCAGATGCTCGCGCACTGCCAGCGCCCGCTGCAGGTCGCGCTCGGCGAGCTGCCGCTGAAGCGCGGCCTGCTCGGCCTGCTGTTCGGCCGCATGGCCAAGAAGATGCTGCTCGCGTCCAGACCGTGGAAGCAGGGCATGGCCACCGCGCCGGAGTTCGTCGTCGCCGACGCCCGCGACTTCGCCCGCGAGCACGCCGCGCTGCGCGCGCTGGTGGTGCGCTTCGGCGAAGGCGGCCCGGCGGCGCTGACGAAGCGCCCTCACCCGTTCTTCGGGCCGCTGACCGACGCCGAGTGGCAGGCGCTGCAGTGGCGCCACCTCGACCACCACCTGCAGCAGTTCGGCTGCTGACGGTCTGGCGAACGCGGCGTCGAGCCCGGATCTCGGCGATGGAAAGCCGCGTGAAGACCCGCCAGGATGCGCCGATGGATTTTCGTGGCCAGGTCTTCCTCGCACCCCTGACCAAGGGCGGCAACCTGCCGTTCCGGCGCGTCTGCCTCGAGCACGGCTGCAAGGTGACGATGGGCGAGATGGCCTACGCCTACCAGGTCAAGAAGCGCAGCAAGTCGGAGCTGGCGCTGCTGCGCAGGCACCCGGACGAGACCTGCTTCGGCGCGCAGATCGCGGCGTCGCGCATCGACGACGCGGTGTTCGCCGGCAAGGCGGCGGCCGAACGCGGCGCCGCGTTCGTCGACCTCAACTGCGGCTGCCCGATCCACGACATCGTCAAGCGGCGCATGGGCGCTGTGCTGCTGCAGAAGCCCAGCAAGCTCGGCGAACTGGTCGCCGGCATGGTCAAGGAGATCCCCGTGCCGGTGACGGTCAAGATCCGCCTCGGCTGGTCGGAGGACGAGCAGAACGCCAGCGAGGTCGCCAAGGTCGTCGAGGAGTCCGGCGCGGCGGCGCTGTTCGTGCACGGCCGCACGCGTGAGCAGCGCTACTCGCGCGCCGCCGACTGGGAGTCGATCGCGCGCATCGCCAGCGAGCGTTCGATCCCGGTGATCGGCAACGGCGACCTGCTGACGTGGTACGAGGTGCGCGACCGCTGGCAGCAGAGCGGCGTCGCGTCGGTGATGATCGGCCGCGGCGCCTTGATCAAGCCGTGGATCTTCCGCGAGATCGCCGAGCAGCAGGCCTGGGAGCCGAGCGACGTCGAGCGCCTCGGTGTCTACCACGACTTCGCGCAGAAGCTGAAGCAGCACTTCCGCGACGACGAGAAGGGCAAGGAGCGGGCGATGCGCTTCCTGCCGTGGCACTTCGACTTCTTCTGCCGCTACCGGCCGCTGTCCGGCGAGCGCTGGGAGGCGGCGGCGAAGCAGCACCCGCTGCTGCAGACGCGCTTCGCCGACGACGAGGCGGACCTGTCCGTGCTCGAGCAGCTGCTGCGCGATCCGCGGCCGGAGCTGCACCAGCGGCTGGCGCTGTTGCTGTGGGAGTCCGCCGACGTGGCCGAGGCCGAGCAGCGGGCGCTGCAGCTGGCACAGGAGATGCCGCCGGTCGCCGGCGAGGTCGGCGAAGTGGCGACGGCGCAAGGCTGACCGGTAGACTGCGAGCGGAGGACGCGACGTGACGACGGCCAAGAACAAGACCTCGAAGGCGACCAAGGACGGCAAGCCCGCGGCGAAGCGGGCGCCCAAGCCGAAGGCGGTGCCGGTCCCGGACGTCGACGCGTTCGTCGCCGGGTTCGACGGCGCGGCCGCAGAGGCCATCCAGGCGCTGCGCAAGGCCGTGCTCGCCGTCGACGACGCGGTCAGCGAGGGCATCAAGTGGAACGCGCCGTCGTTTCGCACCACGGAGTGGTTCGCGACGATGAACCTGCACCCCAAGCAGGCGCCGGACACGGTGCGGCTGGTGCTGCACGCCGGCGCCAAGGCGAGCCCGGACCTGCGCGCGGTGATCGACGACCCGGACGGGTTGCTGGAATGGCTCGGCAAGGAGCGCGCGATCGTGTCGTTCGCCGGCGCGGTCGACGTCAAGGCGAAGCAGCGCGCGCTGCAGGCGGTGCTGACGCAGTGGTTGCAGCAGCTACCCGGCGAAGAGTCGGCCTGAGCGGCAGGTAGCCGTGCACCCGCTGCTCGCCAAGTCGCTGTTGGTGCTGCTGGCGGGGGCCTGCCTGGTGGGCTGGCTCTTGCTGGTCGTCGCCCAGCATCGCCACGTGGTGCCGACCTGGCTGTTCTACGTCGCCGCGGTGCTGCTGATCGGCATGCTGATCGGCATCGGCCGCCTGCTCGAGGTGCGCAGCCGTCCCGGCGACGACGGCGTGCGCTTCGCCGACCACCGCGTCGTGCGCTCGCTGACGCTGACCAGCGAAGGCGAGAACGAGCAGGTGCTCACGCTCGAGCTGGTGCGCGAACTCGTGCCGGGGGCGCGCGTGATCCGGCTGCGCTTCGTCGGAGTCGCGCGCCTGGGCCTTCAGCAGTTGGGGGATTGGCCGCTCAGTCACGACGGGCTGCGCATCGAGAGCGCTCGTCGCGCGCGTCGGGACGGCATGCGCTATCGGGTGCGGGACCGGCACGGCGAGGTGCTGTCGTTCCTCTGTCGCGAGGTGCACGAGGAGAAGGAGTGACTCGGCAGTGACGGGTGGGCAGCTATGCTGCGCGACGCCATGAACTGCATGCTCGCGATCCATCCCTACCGGCACGAGGGTATGTGGGTGTTCGACGACGAACGCGCGGGGCTGGTGCAGGAGCCGTTCGTGTCCGGCGCCGACGTGATCCTCGACAAGATGGTCGTTGGCATCCCCGACGCCGAACTGGGCTTCACGCTGGTGTTCTCGGCCAATCCGTTCCCCGGCTTCCAGGCCGAGTTCGCGTGGGTGCGCGAAGAGCACGGCGGCAATTGGTACCGGCACGAGCAGCTCGGCGAGGGATGGTTGTGTCCGGCGTTGTTCCGCTACTTCGACTCGGCGCCAGCGCGCATCTACGCGCAGTGCAAGCCGCGCGGGCGGTAGCGATCGATGGACCGCGAGGTCTACTTCGGACTGCAGCGCGACCCGGCGGCGTGGCGATCGATGGTCGTCGAGGCGTGCGCGGCGGCCGGCGTGCCGGGCGGTGAGGTGCGCGCGTTCGGTGACTGCGCCAACCTGGTCGCGGCGGTCGGTGCGCACGTCGTCAAATTGTTCCCGCCGTTCCATCGTCACCAGTGGCAGAGCGAACGCGTCGGCTTGCGGCACTTCGCCGGGCGGTTGCCGGTGCGGGTGCCGCAGCGGATCGCCGACGGCGAGCGCGACGATGGCTGGTGCTGGGTGGTGCAGGAGTTGGTGCCCGGCGCGCCGCTGGAGCAGCGATGGGCCGCGGCGGCGCATCCCGAACGCGCGCGGTTGTTGGAGCAGATCGGAGCCCTGATGCGCGCAGCGCACGCGCTGCCGGTCGGGGAAGCCGCTGCGCTCGCGCCGGAGTGGGGCGCGTTCTTGCTCGGTCAACGCAACGCCTGCGTCGCGAGGCATCACCGGCTCGGCGCGCCGGCGTGGCTGCTGCGCGACATCCCGCGGCTGCTCGACGAGTGGGCGCCGCGGCTGGCGGCCGATCCGCGCCGCGTCGTGCTGACCGGCGAGTACACGCCGTTCAACCTGCTGGTCGGCGATGACGTCGGCTTGCGGCTGCAGTCGATGATCGACTTCGGCGACACGATGGTCGGCGCGCCCGAATACGACCTGCTCGGCCCGTCGCTGTTCTTGTGCGGTGGCGACGCCGAGCTGGTCGCGGCGCTGCTGCGCGGCTACCACGGTGCGGACCTGCCGATGACCCAGGAGCTGCGCATGCGGCTGATGGCGCTGGCGGTGATGCACCGCTACGCCAACTTCGAGCTGCAGGTGCGCATCGACCGCTGGTGGGATCGCGCCCGTTCGCTCGAGCAGTTGGCCGAGCTGATCTGGCCCGCGTGACGCGGCGAAGCGGTAGCATGCGCCGCCTCGCCATGGACGAAGCGATCGCCAGACCGGTGCCCGGGAATCGCCGCAGTCGCGAAACGGGCGAAGGGGTGTCGGCGTCGTGAAGGTGTTCGCGCGCGAGCTGGTCTGGTTGGCGATCGCGGCGACTCTCGCCTTCAGCGTGACGCTGGCACTCTGCGGATGGCAATGGCCGGACGAGGGCGTGCTGGTCTCGGTCGGGCCCTACTCGACGATCGAAGCCCGCTCGACCGCGCTGTTCGTGTTCGGGGTCACCGTGCTGACGCGCGCCGCCGTGCTCGCGATCGTGCAGGATCGGCGCCGACGTCGCGACGGGGCGCACGCCGAGCCGGCGGGACCGCTGCGCTTCGCCGTGCTCGGCTGCCTCGTGACGCTCGCGGCGCTCCTGGCGCAGTTCGTCAGCTTGCTCGTCGGTGGCGACCCGGCGGCGATGAAGTGGATGCTTCCGCTCTGGCCGCTGTTCGAGCCGTGGCTGTTCGGTGATGGCGATCCCTCGAGCGGCGCCGGCCTGATCCTGCTGATCGCCGTCGTGATGCTGCAATGGCCGCTGCTCGGGGCCGTCGTCGATTCGGTGCGGTGGTTGCGCCGACGGCCTCGCGATGCCAGTGGGGCAGGCGTCGCATGAACCCCGTCGCCGACCACATCGCCGCCGCCGCACCGACCCTGCATCCGGTGCTGGTCGACTCGTCGAGTGCCCCGTATGGCTGCGCGGACGGCACAGTGATGCTCGCGACTTTCGTTGCGTGGCCCGTCGGGTGGATCTGCGCTGCGTTGGCCCTGGTTGCTGCCGCGCTGGGGAAGGCGTGGGCCTGGATCCCTGCAACAATCGCCGTCGGCGTCGCGGTCCTGCTCTGTGTCGTCGTCTTCGTGCGGGACCAGGACCAGGTGGCAGGGTTGCGCGCGATGGGGATGGATCCAGGCGAATCGTGGGATTGTCTCTGGCACGAGCTCGGGCAGACCTCGATCGTCTGGGTGCCGACGTTGCTCGGTGGCTTGTTGGCCTTGGCCCTTGATGGCTTCCGTCGCTACTACGGCAGCGGTGCGAGCGGCAAGATCTACGGTCGCCGATGAACGCCGTCTCCGACTACATCGCCGCCGCCGCGCCAGCCGTACGTCCGGTGCTGCGCGAGCTGCGCCGCGTCGTGCGCGCTGCGGCCCCCGACGCCGAAGAGGTCATCAGCTATGGCATGCCGACGCTGCGCATGCACGGCGTGCTGGTGCACTACGCGGCGTTCCGGGAGCACGTTGGCCTGTTCCCGCCGGTGCGCGGCGACGCGCGCCTCGATGCTGCACTGGCGCCGTTCCGCGGGCCGAAGGGCAACCTCAAGTTCCCGCTCGACCGGCCGATCCCGTTCGCGCTGATCGCGCGCATCGTCAAGCTGCGGGTCAAGCAGGATCGTGAGGCTGCGGCGGCGAAGGTCGCGCGCAAGAGTGTGGCGAAGAAGACCGCCAAGAAGAAGCCCCGATGACGGAGGCTCCCAGGCAAGCGCGCCATGACCACCACCGGATCGACGCGCTGATCCAGCTGCTGCTCCAGCCGGGGTCACTTCAGCCCGTGCGTGACGCGGCGCGCGCGACCGGCCGCGAGGAACCGGAGCTGCAGAACGAGATCGCCGTTCGGCTCGCCCGCTGCTGCCTCGCCGGCGAGCTGACCTTCGAGGCCGCCGACGCCGCAGCCAACGCGCTCTACTCGTGGATGCTCGACGACTGCGTGGAGAGGGGCTTCCCCGAGCCGGCGTTCTCGATCTTCACTGCGTTCGACGCCGGCGAGTTCGTGCGCGACCCTGCCGACGGTGACCCGGTCGAACGCTTCACCCGGCCGGCGTTGCGGCGCATCCTCGGCGACGGTTGAAGATTCCGGGCACGCCCCGCATTGGCGCGGTGTCATGTTCCAGGCATGGAGCGTCCGCCCGAACACGACCCGCAGCAGCTGCTCGCGCAGCGCGACTTCGTGCGCGCGCTGGCGGCGCAGCTGGTCGGCGGCGCGAACGCCGACGACCTGAGCCAGGAGGCCTGGCTGCGCGTGCTCGACGAAGGTCGGCATCGCGGCGTGCGCGAGCTGCGGCCGTGGCTGCGGCGTGTCTTGCAGCGGTTGGCCAGCAACCTGCGCCGGGGCGAACGGCGGCGCCGTGCGCGCGATCGCCAGGTCGGTGAGGCACACGACACCGCCGGGCCGTCGGTCGACGACGTGCTGGCCTGCGAAGAAGCGCGTCGCCACGTCGTCGCGGCGGTGCTGGCGCTCGACGAGCCGTTCCGGCGCACGGTGCTGGCGCGCTACTACGAAGGCGCCTCGAGCGAGGAGATCGCGCGCCGCGAACGCATCGAGGTCGCGACCGTGCGGTCGCGCCTCAAGCGCGCGCACGACCGGCTGCGCGCGCAGCTCGATGACCGGCACGGTGGGCGTGCGGCGTGGGCGGCGCCGCTCGGTTGGTGGATCGGCGCTCCGGGCGCTGGCGTCACGACAGTCTCGACCTGGATCGCGATGAGCACGACCAAGAAGCTGGCGGGGGTGGCGGCGGTGCTGCTGTTGCTCTCAGTCTCGCTGTGGTGGCAGCCGTGGGCGGGCAAGGCGGAACCGGCACCCGGCCAGCCTTCGTCGGCCGCGGGTGGCGAAGTCGCCGCCGCGCCTTCGCCGTCGCAGCCGACGCGGCAGGTCGCGGCGATGTCGCCCGACGCGCCGTCCGCGGTCACCTTCGTGCCGCCGCCGTTGATCGACCAGACGCTGCGCGACGTACCGGTGCGCGTGCTCGACCGCGCGACGCTGCGGCCGGTGGCCGGTGCGGAGCTGCGCTTCCTGCCGTACGAGATCGACTACCACCACCCGGCCGTGATCGCGGATCGGGCGTTGATCGACCAGGCGCGTTCGCCGGACTGGATCCGCGAGGTCGGCGAACGGGTCGTGACGGCGGACGACGGCACCGCGGTCGTACACCTCCCGCAGGGCGGTGGGCGGGTCATCGCATCGCGCGGCGAGCTCTGGTCGGACGCGAAGGTCGAGCCCGAGCACCTGCTGCCCGGAGAACGAGCGGTCGTGTGGCTCGAGCAGATGCGCTGGTTGCGCGTGCGACTCGTCGATGCCGCCGGCGTCGCGGTGGTCGGCATGCCGCTACTCGTCAGCACCGCTGACGATCCGCCGATCACGCCCGGTTCGGGCGGCTACGAGTCGTTGTCTGCGCCATCCGGGGCCGACGGCATCGTGCGCATTCCTTGCCGCGACGACCGTTCGGCCGTGAGGGTGCGACCGAGGATGGTCGGGCCCGACGTGAAGGAGGTTGCGCTCGAGCTCCCCGAAGCGCTCGATCGCGTGACCGAGGTCGGCTGCGCCTCGACGTGCAAGCTGACCATCGAGGTGCGCACGCCGTCGGGCCGGTTGTGGCCCGGGGAACTCGTCGGGGAGATCCGGCCCCTCGTGCCGGGTGGCGCCGCATGGACCACCACTTCCACCATGGCAACCAGGTGGAACTCGATGGTGTCGGGTGTCTACCGCTTCACCGATGTGCAGGTCGCCAGCTCCTACCACGTGAGCGTGCATCCCGCTTGGGGGATCCCGGTCGAGATGCGCGCCGAAACGGACGTGGTTGCTCCACGCCATGCGGGCGAAGAAGCGGTCGTGACCCTGACGCTGCCGGACGAGCCCTGCGTGGTGCGGGCG
This sequence comes from Planctomycetota bacterium, assembly GCA_020638735.1. GTDB lineage: Bacteria > Planctomycetota > UBA1135 > UBA1135 > UBA2386. The sequence continues at coordinate 420,933 of JACKHZ010000012.1, forward strand.
CGGTTCGTCGCCGCCGACGGTTCGGCGTTGCCCGAGGAAGCACGGCTCTTCGGGAGCATGCAGCTGCTCGGGACGCGTTGGGACGTGTTCTCCTACGCTGCGTTGCTCGACGGCGTGCTCGAGTGGGTCGTGCCGAGGGGCAGCGTCGGCGGCGGCGTGGTGCATGCTCGGGGTATGCACGGCCGCAGCGGCGTCGAGACCTCGTGCGAGTGGCGGTTGTCCGCGCCGGCACACCCCGGTCTCCAAGAGCTCGGCACGCTGCGCCTGGTCGCACCCGGAGTGATCGTCGCTGGCCGCCTGGACATCGGCCCCGAGCCGTGGCGTGGGCCTCCGGTGAACGTGCAGGTGGAAGCGGAGCAAGCGGACGGATCCTGGCGGTCGCTGGGTGACTGCGCGATCGATCCGGCCCGCGAGGTCGCCTTCGAACTGATGCAGGCATGCGACGCCGAACGAGTGCGCCTGTCGATCCAGCCATCGGCGCACGTGTTGCCCGCCGAGCCGGTCGTCGTCGCGCGCGGCACAACTGACGTCGTGCTGCCGGTGTTGCGCGGCGTCGCACTGCGGGCGCGGGTCCTGGCGCCGGTCGCCTTCGCCAACGCGCTGCGCTGCACGGTGACGCCGCGCGACGGGGCCGGGTTGCCGACGATGCTCGAAGAGCGTGAGCCGGTGTCGCGTGCGACCGCCCGCCCGGCCGACTTCGACGGCGAGGTCGCGACGTTCGTCTGGCCGGCGCTGCCGCCGGGGCACTACGACGTCGAGGTGCGCGCGCCGGGCATGGCCCAGCCCTTGGCGGTCGTTTCGGACGTTCGCGTCGCACCCGGCGTCGTCGATCCGAGGCTCGAAACGATCGACGTGCGCCGCGCGGCCCGAGTGCTGAAGGTGTCGGTGATCGCGACGCCGGACGGCGCGGGAGCGCTCGAGCGCGGCGGCGTGTTGGCGTTCGAGCCGGATCCCGACGGCGAACGCTGCGGCATGCTGTTCGACGCCGACGGTCGCGCCGAGCTGCTGCTCGGCGCGCAGCCGGTCGATCTGCTGGTGGTCATGCCCGGTTGTCGCCTGTGGCGCGCCACTGGCGTCACCGCCGAGGTCGTCGAGGTCACGATGCAGCCGTGTGTCGAGGTGCCGTTCCGACTGGCGCCGCGCGTCGCCGAAGCGCTGGCCGGTTTGCCGGTGACGGTGTCGTTGCGGCCGACCCGCGCCGATAGGGCTGCGGACGACGCGCCGACCAACTTCTGGCGTCCCGGCCAGCGCCGGCCCGAGGTCAGCACGACGTGGATCTGGCTCGAATGTCCGCAGGGCACCGGCAGCGTGCTGCTACCGGACGCCGCGCTCGCGACCGGGCGTCTGCCGATGGCCGCGTCGGGCACGTTCCGCATCGAGATGGTCGTGCACGGACCGCACCGCTCACTGACGTTGGGCGAGATGTACCTGCCGCGGCGCCCGCGCTGGCCGCTGCTGCCGAGGATCGTGGAGATCGACGTGGACGCTCCGGTGCCGTTCGAAGTGGACCTGGAGCCGGAGGCGCTGCAGAACCTGATCGAGAACGTGGCTCGACAACGATGATGCGGGCCATGCTGACCTCGCGCCCGTCTCCGCCGCATCGTGCGCCACCATGTCGGACCGCCTGCTCGCGCTCCTGGCCATCCTGCTGCTGGCCATTCCGGCGGCGGCGCAGTCCACGCCGGCCGCGGACAAGGCCGAGTTCCGCGCGCGGCGCGAAGCGCCTGCTCACGCGATCGCCGCGGCGCACCCGGACCGCGAGGTGATGGTGCTGCTGCGCGGCGCGTTTGGTGCGCGGGTCAGTTCGGCCGAGATTCCGTGCCCAAAGCTCCCCCCGTCTCAGCTCCTTGGGGTGCATCGCAACCGACGCCGGCGAGGAAGGAGCAATGGGGCTGCACCAGGACCTGATCACCAAACTGTTCCGTGCGTTCGAAGACCTGCTGCATCACGAGGGCGAGACGGACTTCTGGCTGGCTCGAGAGCTGCAGGCGCTGTTCGGCTACACGAAGTGGCGCAACTTCGAGCAGGTCGTGGACAAGGCTCGCGCCGCTTGTGCCCAGGCAGGTGCCGTTGTGACGGACCATTTTGCCGACGTCGGCAAAATGGTCGCCCTCGGATCCGGAGCTCGGCGGCGGATCGAGGATGTGGCCGTAACCCGTTACGGAGCCTACCTCATCGCGATGAATGGCGACCCCCGCAAGGACGTCGTCGCCTTCGCGCAGACCTACTTCGCCCTGCAGACGCGCAGGCAAGAGCTGGTCGAGCGCCGGCTCGCGGAGGTCGAGCGTCTCGAAGCACGTCGCCGGCTGACCGCCAGCGAGAAGGAACTCAGCGGCGTCATCTTCGAGCGCCTTCGTGAGCAGGAGAGCTTCGCCCGGATCCGCAGCAAGGGCGACGCGGCATTGTTCGGTGGCTGGACGACTCGAGACATGAACTCGAAACTCGGGGTGCCCTCCCAGCGGGCCTTGGCCGACTTTCTGCCGACCATCACGATCAAGACCAAGGATCTCGCCAACGAGATGACGACCCACAACGTCAAGGCATACGACCTGCAGACCGAGAGTGTCATCTCGAGCGATCACAGTGCCAACAACCGAGAACTTCGTGAGGCGCTCGGCAAGCGAGGGATCCGTCCCGAGGACCTCCCGGCCGAAGAGGATGTGCGCGCGGTCGATCGGAGGCTGGCCCGCGAGACGCGGCGTTTGCCAGAGCAGGTCGGTCGGTTGGACGGTGGTATCGACGCGGACTCGGATGAGTCTGCCGGTAGCGGCCCCGCAGAGGGCTGACCCCGGGTGGGCGAGCTTCGCCATCGCCTCGGCGATCCAGTGGCCGGCGCGCACTCACGTCGCGCCCGTCCCCAGCGTATCGTGCGCCACCATGTCGAACCGCCTGCTCGCGCTCCTGCCCATCCTGCTGCTCGCCATCCCGGCGGCGGCGCAGTCCGCTCCGGCTCCGGACAAGGCCGAGCTCCGGCGGCGGCGGGAGACGTTGGCGTCGGCGATCGCCGCGGCGCACCCGGACCGCGAAGTGATGGTGCTGCTGCGCGGCGCGCCGAAGCGCAGCGACATGGGCGTGTTCGTGCAGTCGCAGGACTTCCTCTACCTGACCGGCGTTGCCGAGCCGGACGTCGCGATGTGGCTGATGGTCGGCATGAGCGGCGCGCTCGCGCACGACGAACTGCTGGTGCCGCCGCACTCGCCGTTCGCCGCCAAGTGGGACGGCAGCTTCCTCGCGCCGGGTGAGCAGAGCGCCGAGCGCACCGGCTTCGCCGAGGTCGGCAACGTGCGTTCGATGGGCAAGCGCTTGAGCGAACGCCTCGGCGCCGGCGGCGGCGACGCACCGCTGGTGGTCACCGCGACCGAGGCCGCGGCGATGATCGGCAGCACGCCGGGCAAGGCGTCGCAGTCGGCGGCCGAACAGCAGAAGGACGAGTTCGACGGTCGCGAGAGCCGCGAGCAGCGCTTCGTCGACTGGCTGAAGAAGCAGCGTGAAGATCTCGAGGTCGAGTCGATCGAGCGCTACCTGACGCCGATGCGCGCACACAAGTCGGTGGCCGAGATCACGCTGCTGCGCGAGAGCGCCGAAATCGCCGCCGCCGGCATCGCCGCGGCGATGCGCGCCTGCGAGCCGGGCGCCTACGAGTTCCAGCTGGCGGCGGTCGCGCGCTGCGTGTTCTCGCTGCGCGGCTGCGGGCCGGACGCCTACGCGGCGATCGTCGGCGGCGGCCCCAACGGCTGCGTGCTGCACTACAGCGCCTGCACGCGTGAGCTGCTGCCGACCGACCTGATCGTCATGGACTACGCGGCGACGCTGCACGGCTACTGCAGCGACGTGACCCGCACGTTCCCCGCGTCCGGCACGTTCTCGCCGGAGCAACGCAAGCTGGTCGACGACGTGCACGAGATCCAGCACGCGCTGCTGAAGATGGTGCGTCCCGGCGCGAGGCTGTCGGAGATCGGCCGGCGCTGCGGCGAGCTGCTGCGCGAGAAGGGCTACCGCGTCGACCATGGCCCGTGCCACCACGTCGGCCTCGCCGTGCACGACCCGTCGGTGGACCTGCTCGAGATCGGCATGGTGATCACCGTCGAGCCGGGTGCCTACCTGGAGAAGGACGGCATGGGCTGCCGCATCGAGGACACGGTGCTGGTGACGACGGATGGCTGCGAGATCCTCTCCAAGGACGTGCCGTCGTCGCCGGATGCGATCGAGGCGCTGATGCGTCAGCCGGCGACGATCCCGCTGCGGTGAGAGGAACGAGGCGTCCCGCGCTCAGCCGCCGAGCGAGCGCACGAACGCGTCGGGCACCCCGTCGCGCACCGCGCTCTGCAGCGCCAGCGAACGATCGATCGCGCAGGCGTCGAAGCCGAGCGGCAGCGTCGGGCCGTCGATGTCGGACCACGTCGCGCTCGCCAGTCGACGATCGCGTTCGTTCTGGACCGCGCGCAGCAGGGTGGCGTCGCCGGTCGCGGCGGCGATCGAGGCGAGGTTGACGGCGGCCGGCGCGTAGCCGGGCGCGCACTGCATCGCGCGTTGCCACAGGCGCCACGCCGCTTCGCCGCCCTCGGCGCCGCGCCAGCGCAGCGTCGCCATGCCGAGCAGGTTGAGCGTGCGCGGGTCGTCGGGCGCGAGGTCGTAGGCGGCGAGCGCGGCGGCGGCGATGACGTCGCCGTCGGCCCACGTCGTCAGCATCGCGGTGGTGCGGCCGAGCACGCGGTCGGCGGCGGTGCTGGCCGGACGCTGCGGCCGCAGGCCGGCGAGCGGCGCGAGCTGGCGCAGGCGGTTGCCGAGGCGGTGCTCCTGCACGCGACGGTGACCGGCCGCGGCGATTCGCATAGTGCGCTCCGGATCGCCGAGCAGTTCGTCGACGATCGCTTCGAAGTCGTCGTCGCCGTAGAGCACGCACTCCTCGCCGGGCACGAAGAAGTCGCGCACCTCGCGGTTGTCGCGCTCCATCAGCAGCAAGGCGCCGCAGGCCGGCACCTCGAAGCCGCGCAGGTTCATCTCGCCGCGGATGCTGCGGTTGAAGCCGAGCTTGCAGCGGCTGAGGAAGCGGCCGTACGACGCGCCGCGCACCTGCGAGGTGACCTCGACGCCGACGCCGCGGTCGGCGAGGCGCCGCACGCGTTCGATCCACGGCGCGCGTTCGCGCTGCACCGTCGGGTTGAGGTTGCCGGCGAAGCCGAGGTCGAGGTCGCGCGGGCCGGCGTCGGACCAGATCTTGTGGAACGGCCGTTTGTGCGCGTACTGGCACCAGTAGCGCACGTCGGCGAACGACAGCTTCTGGAACAGGTCGACGCCGTTCTGGTCGCACAGCAGCACGTCGAAGAACGGCCACAGTCCGACCAGGTACGGCAGCGTCAGGTTGTAGTCGGAGACGACGCCGACGACCGGCACCGGGCATTGGTCGATGCCGGCGGGCAGCGGCTCCTGGTCGGGCCAGTAGAGCAGCACCAGGTCCGGTGTGAAGCCGGGCGGCAGCGCGCGCTCGAGCTCGTGCCACGAGCCGCGCGACGGGTCGAAGGCGACGTCGAACGCGTAGTGCACGCCGTCGACGTCCATGCGCTCGGGCGGCCCGAAGGTGACGAGCTCGACGTCGCGCAGCGCTTCGCGTTCGTCGAAGCACTCGAGCGGCAGGTTGCAGAGCACGCGCACGGCGCCGTTCCCCGTCAGGCCGCCGGCAGCGCGCCGAGGTTGGCGCGCGCGTCGACGTGCTTGGGGTCGAGCACCAGCGCGCGTTCGAAGCTCTGGCGCGCGGCGGTCACGTCGCCGGCCTGGAACAGCACGACGCCGAGGCGGTTGTAGGCGTCGGCGGAGCGGCCGCCGACCGCCAGCGCGGCGCGGAACGCCTGCGCCGCCTCGCGCATGTCGCCGAGCGCGTGCAGCGCGTTGCCGCGGCCGACGTGCAGCGCCTCGTCGTCGACGCCGTGCGCGGCGAGCGCCGCATAGACGTCGAGCGCGCTGCGCGGCTGGCCGGCGCACAGCCACGCGGTCGCGGTCTGGTGGGCGAGCGTGTCGTCGTCGGGGTTCAGCGTGTGCGCGGCGGCGAAGGCACGCGCGGCGCGCTGCGGGTCGCTGCCGAGCAGGCCTTCGCCGACGCTGCGCAGCTGCGTGCACAGCTGGGCGAGCGGTTCGTCGGCGAGCTGTGGCAGCAGGCGCAGGTCGCTGCGCTGGTCGTTTGCCGGTTGCTCGCGAACGATCGCGATCGGGGCCGGTGCACTCGCAGCTTCGGGCACCGGCACGCAGGCCGACGGCGGCGGCGCGGGGCGTGTCGCCGCGAAGCGCCGCAGCGCGGCTTCGAGCTGTTCGCCGTGGCGATCGATGTGGTAGTGCCCGGCGACCTCGATGCCGGCGGCGCGCAGCGTCACGCGCACGTCGGGCAGCGCGCCGGCGAGCACCATCGCCTCGGCCATCGCCACCGGGTCCCTCGGCGGCACCCACAAGGCGTAGCGTTCGTGGCCGACCAGCGCCTGGTGGTTGCGGAAGCACGGGATGTCGGTCAGCACCGACGGCACGCCGCACGCCATCGCCTCGATCGCCGGCAGGAAGAAGCCCTCCTCCGGGCCGCTGCTGGTGCCGAGGAACACGTCGAGCGAACGGTAGAAGTCGCCCATCTGGTCGGGCCGGAGCTGCTGGTGCCACTCGACCGGGAACGGCAGGCCCTGCTCCTCCGGCGCCGGCGCGGTGTTGCTGGCGCGCACCAGCACAACCTGCTGGCCGGCCTTGTGCGCGAGGCTGCACGCTTCGTAGCCGGTCGGGAGGTCCTTCCACGGGATCCGGTACGGGCCGACCAGGCCCACGCGCAGCGGCGTGCCCGGCTTCTTGGGGTGGGCCGGGCGATGCACACCATGGTCGATGACGTAGCGCAGCTCGGTCGGATCCTGGGCGAAGCGCTCGCGCAGCAGGCGCGTCAGGTGGGGCGAGATCGTCAGGCGGTGGATCCCCGGCAGCCGGTAGACCGACTCGATGCGGTCGCGCAGCGCGGCGTTCTCCGGGTTGTCGCCCTCGTAGCCCTGGCACAGGTGCACCGGCACGCCCTTGTCATCGCCGGCGGCGGCCGCCCACGGCACGGTGGTCCAGAAGGTGCCGATCACGACGTCGCCGTCCGGCAGGTGCTCGGCGCGGAAGTCCGGCACGCGGCGGAACGCGCATTCGAGCGGCATCCAGGCCGGCGGCCCGGAGCGGCTGACGACGGTGACCTGGTGGCCGCGGCGGGCCAGCCAGTTGGCGTCCTCGAGCGCCACCTTGACGCCTCCCCAGAGCTGGTCCGCGACCTCGAGCAACAACGTGATGCGCATACGTTCGCCTCGGCCGCCCGCGGCGACCCGTTCGATCCGGTCCTCCGATCGGCCCGTTGGCATGGGGGACTTGAGCGGCGTGCCGGAGCCGAGGGCATCCGTTGGCTTGCGGGCGGCTGCGCGGGCATGATCCTCGCCGCCCGTGAATCCCCTGATCCGCGTCATCCCGGCGTTCCTCGTCCGCTTCTTCGCCAAGCCCTACGTGGCCGGTGATTCGCTCGCCGCGGCGATGGACGTGGTCGGCAGGCTGCGCCGTGAGCGCGGCCTGTGGTCGACGCTGGACCTGCTCGCCGAGGACATCCGCGAGCCGGAGCAGGCGCGCCGCAACCTCGAGGCCTACCTGCAGATGGTGGACGCCGTCGCGGCGATGCCGGCGGCCGACCGCGCCACCCTGTCGCTCAAGCCCTCGTCGTACACGACCGAGCCGCTGCACGAAGGCGGCGACGGCGGCGGTTCGTTCGAAGCGATGCAGCAGATCGTGCGGCGCGCGGCCGCGAACGGCGTCGATTGCACGATCGACATGGAGGGGCATCCGTGGACCGACTTCACGCTCGACGCGCTGAGCAAGCTGCACGCCGAGGGGCTGCGCAACCTCGGCTGCGTGCTGCAGACGCGCCTGTTCCGCACCGAGCGCGACCTCGACGCGCTGCCGCCGGGGCTCCGTGTCCGGCTGGTGATCGGCATCTACCAGGAGGCCGGCGAGATCGCGTTGACCGACAAGCCGGCGATGAAGGACCGGCTGCTGCAGTACGCGGAGAAGCTGCTGGCGCGCGGCCACTACGTCGAGTTCGCCAGCCACGACGTCGCCTACGTGCGCCGCTTCGTCGAGGAGGTCGTGCCTCGGGCCGGCGTCGGCGCCGACCGCTTCGAGGTGCAGATGCTCTACGGCGTGCCGCGCGATCGCTTCCTCGCCGACCTCTCGCGCGCCGGCATCAAGGCGCGGCTCTACGTGCCGTTCGCGCTGGGCTGGGACATGGCGATCGAATACCTGCGCCGCCGCCTCGACGAATACCCGGCGATGATGTGGCTGGTCAGCAAGAACCTGATCCTGCGCCGCTGACGGTCGGGAGGGGGGCTGCGCGCCGATCCGGCTCGACCGGATGGTTCCGTGGACCGAAAAGGGCCGCGAGTGACCGTTCCGTTGGGCCGATCACGTGCCCATGGCGCTGGGGACAATGAATCGGTATACTGCTTCCCCCCATGGATCCACTTGCCACGATCGTCGAGCGACTCTGCGCCTGGAAGGACGTCAACCGCGAGAAGCGGGACGGGAAGGACAGCTTCCTGGTCCGCGGTCAGGTTTTCGCCTACCTCGGCAAGAAGGGCGTCGTCGTCAAGCTGGCTCCGCCGCAGGTCACCGAAGCGCTGAAGATCATCGGCGCCAAGCGCATGCCGGACGACGGCGACCCGCACTCGCGCGAGTTCGTCGAGATCCCGGTGACCGGGCCGCGCGAGGTCGAGCGCGCGATGATGTGGCTGCGCCGCGCCTGCCGCCTGGGCCGCACTGCTGCTGGTCCGGTCTGATCTGCCGAAGGGTCCGATCTTCCGAAGGGTCTGATCTTCCGAAGGGTCTGGGCTGATCGGAACTTCTGGTCTGGTCAGCCCTGCGCTTCCTGCTTGCGACCCGATTGGGTCACGCAGCCGGGCTCATTCGCGCAGCCAGGGAACGTCGGGGGAGTCGGCTAGCCGGTTGGCCAGCCGCGCCCACGAGAAGCACAGATCCGACAGGCGGTTGAGGTAGACGCCGAACTCCGTCGGTACCGCCCGCGCCGGTTCGGTGGCTTCGACCTGGCAGAGCGTCCAGAAGCGTCGCTCGGCACGCCGCGCGACCGTGCGCGAGACGTGCAGCAACGCGGCCAGCCGGGTGCCGCCGGGCAGCACGAAGCTGCGCAGGGCCGGCAGCAGCGCCTCGGACTCGTCGATCCATGCCTCGAGTCGACGCGTGGCATCGGCGACCCGGTCCACCGCGGCCTTGCCGCCGACCGTCGCCAGGTCCGCACCCAGGTCGAAGAGCACGCTCTGGATTGCCGCGAACGACGTTGCGGCGAACCCGGGCGGGGGTGGCTGGCCGGGTGAAGCGACCGCCAGTTCGGCAGCGCAGACCCCCAGCGTCGAACTCAGCTCGTCGACCGTGCCGTAGGCCTCGATGCGGGCGTGGTCCTTGGCCACGCGCTGGTTGCCGAACAGGCCGGTTGTGCCGTCGTCACCGGTGCGGGTGTAGATGGGCATGCTGCGTTCGCGTCGAGGCTCGCCTGCGCGCCATGCGGATTTCGCCGTTCGTGGCGGGCCCGTCGGTCCAATGGCAGCGCGGAAATGAAATCCGGTCGGCGAAGGCGAACCTCCGCCGACCGGAACTCTGTTCTACACTGGTGTGGCTGCCCTTGCGGGCGGATGGAGAGGTTTGCCCACCGGGGATCGTTGGCTCACCGGATCCTGGCGAGAGGAACGGCAGCCGCCCAGGTCTCGATCCCATGCAGTCCAGAGAGCTGTACGATTGTTGTGACACCGTCGAGACGGGGTCAGACGCGGCCAGTATTGCCGGCCAGTGACCCATGTCAAGGCACAAGCGCCTGCGCACACAAGGGATCGGACCGGATGCGGGAATGTGCTTCAGGGGATTTCCCTGAGCGCGTGGACCACCCCATGGCACCGGCACTTCGGGCGCCCTGATGCTCCGACATCGCGGGGAGGACTTGCGCTGCTCCTGGCGCGGACGTGGGGGGCTCGCATAATCAACGCGCCCTGGAGCCCGCCATGACCTTCGCCCATCCCTGCCTCGCTTCCCTGCTCGCCGCCACGTTGGCGTTCCCCGTTGCCGCCCAGGCGCTCGAACTCGACGTGGTCGGCGGGTCGCTGCCCGGCCAGCTGACGCTCGACGCCTACCCCGGCGTCTACCCGTTCGAGCTGGTCCTCGTCCTGCCGTCGACCAACACCGGCCCGACGTCGCTGCAGTACGTCGATCCCAACGACTTCCGCTCGCTCGACGTCGGCGCCGACATGCTGACCTTGATGATGCTGCCGCTGACCGATCTGGACCTGCACGCCATCGTGCAGATCCAGGTCCCGGCGGATCCGTCGATCCAGGGCGCCTCGCTGTTCTTCCAGGCGCTGACGTTGCAGTTCCAGCCCAACCTGTTCGATCGCATCAGCAACAACAACGTCGCGCGCTTCGGCATCGGCGAGCAGTTCCTCGACCGCTCGGTGTTGTTCGCCGACGACCGCGCCTTCGCCACGGCGATGGTCCGGCCGGACCGCAAGGTGATGTTGGTCGGCGGCGCGCGCGGGCAGCTGCTGGCGCAGGTTGCCTGGTCGTCGACCGAGCTCTACGACCCGATCACCGACTCGTTCTCCTACGGGCCGTCGCTCAACGCGCCGCGTTCGCTGCACACGATGACACAGCTGCAGGACGGGCGGTGGCTGGTGGTGGGCGGCGTCAACATGACCAACGATCCGCAGGCGACCTGCGAGATCTACGACCCGGTCGCCGACACCTTCACGCCGGTCTCGTCGATGGCAACGGCGCGCATGGGCCACACGGCGACGCTGCTGGCCGACGGCCGGGTGTTCGTCAGCGGCGGCATCCAGGCGATGCCGATCACGCCGACGCAGCTGGAGCCGATCCACCAGACGGTCGCGTCGAGCGAGTTCTACGACCCGCTCACCGACGCCTGGACCCCCGGGCCCAACCTGTCGAAGCCGCGCGCCGGGCACGTCGCGCTGGAGCGCCCGGACGGCAAGCTCCTGCTCTGCGGCGGCATCAGCTGGGACCCCCAGATCATCATCGGCTGGGCGCCGACGGTGCGCTCGACCTGCGACCTGTTCGATCCGGTGGCCAACACGATCACGGCGGGGCCGGCGATGCACACCGCCCGCGCGCTGGCCGATCCGGTCGAGATCTCGCCGGGGCGCTGGCTGCTGGCTGGCGGCATGAACGGGCTGTCGATCATCCCCTACAACCCTGGCAACCCGACCGCGGCGGCGGAGATCTACGACGCGAACACCAACAGCTGGACCTCGGTCGGTCCGATGGCGACGGCGCGCGCCAACCACAAGGGCTGGGCGATCGGCAACGGTCGCATCCTGCTCGCCGGCGGCGGCGCCAACAGCATCCTGTCGCCGACACCGCTGTCGTCGACGGAGATCTTCGACACGGCGACCAACACCTTCTCGCCGGGGCCGGCGCTCAACTCCGAACGCGCGGGCGCGACGGCGATCCGCACCGCGCAGGGGCAGATGATGCTGCTCGGCGGCGCCGCCGGCACCGCGATCACGCGCACCACGGAGTGGTACTTCTTCTGAGCGCGCGCCACCCGCTGCTGGAGCGGCTCGCCGCGTCCGTCCGTGCGCTGCGCAAGGCTCGCGGCTGGTCGCGGCGCGACCTCGCGGAGCGCGCCGACATCAGCGAACGGTTCCTCGCCGATGTCGAGGCTGCGCAGGCCAACCCGTCGCTGCTGCGGCTGCTCGCGCTGGCGGACGCGTTCGGCGTCGAGCTCGACGACCTGATCGGCACCGGCGCCGCGCGCGACCGCCGTCACGTCGCGCTGCTCGGCCTGCGCGGGGCCGGCAAGAGCACCGTCGGTCCGCTGCTCGCCGAGCGCATGCAGCTGCCGTTCGTCGAGCTGGACACGCTCGTGGAGTCGGCGACCGGGCTGCAGCTCGGCGAGATCTTCCAGCTGCACGGTGAGTCCTACTACCGCGCCGCCGAACGCAGCGAGGTGCGTCGCGTGCTGGCGGGGGCGCCGTGCGTGCTGGCGGTCGGCGGCGGCGTCGTCACCGACGAGCAGAGCCTCGGCGCGCTGCAGGAGCGCGCCCGCACCGTCTGGCTGCGCGCCGCGCCCGAGGACCATTGGCAGCGCGTCATCAACCAGGGCGACCTGCGGCCGATGGCCGACAACGAGCAGGCGTTCCTCGACCTGCGCCGCATCCTCGGCGAGCGCGAGCCGTTCTACCGGCGCTCGCACGTCGTCGTCGACACCTCGGACTGCGCGGTCGGCGAGGTCGTCGAGCGCGTGCTGCGCGGGCTCGCCGCCGCTGGCTGAGAGCGCGCCCGTCGCGATACCGTCAGAGATCGTCGGGCAGCTTGTCGGGCACCCGCTTCTGCTTGGCGGCGACCGCGCCTTCGCGCACCAGCACCAGGATTGCGCCGTACGGCACGACCAGGTAGCGCTCGTCCTCGAACGTGATCTCGATCGCCGCCTTGCGGAAGAACAGCGCGTAGTCGCCGAGGCCGACCTGCATCGGCAGGTAGCGCGGCGTGCGGTAGTCGTTGCGCCACGGCTCCTGCTCCTCGCTCGGCGGCGGCAGCGGCTGGCCGGGGCCGATCGCGACCACGCTGCCGCCCTGCACCTCCTCCTTGGCGGCCACGCCCGCCGGCAGGTAGAGGCCCACCTTGGTCATGCGCTCCTCTTGTTCCGGCTTGACCAGTACCCGATCGCCGACGACCAGCAGTTCCTTGTTGCCGCGTTTCATTGCCACGCGCGAACGATACGGTCCGCCCGGTCCTCGCGCATCAGCCTCACCGTCCTCGCTTCGCCACCATGTCGACCCACCCGACCGCTCCGCTGCCCGAAGAACGCGTCCGCGTGCTGCGCGACGTGCCGCCCGCGGCGAAGGGGCGCCACGTGCTCTACTGGATGACCGCCCAGCGGCGGCGACGCGCCAACTTCGCGCTGCAGCGCGCGGTCGGGCTGGCGCGCGAGCTGGGGGTGCCGCTGGTCGTGCTCGAGGCGCTGCGCTGCGGCTACCGCTGGGCCAGCGATCGCCTGCACGCCTTCGTGTTGCAGGGCATGGCCGACAACCGCGCCGACTTCGCCGCGGCCGGCGTCACCTATCTGCCCTACGTCGAGCCGGAGCCGGGCGCCGGCAAGGGGCTGCTGGCGGCGCTGGCCGAACACGCCGCGGCGGTGGTGACCGACGAGTTCCCGTGCTTCTTCCTGCCGCGCATGCTCGAGGCCGCGACCGCGCAAGTGTCCGTGCGCTTCGAGGCGATCGACGGCAACGGCCTGCTGCCGCTACGCGTCGGCGACAAGGTGTTCGGCCGCGCGTTCGACTTCCGCCGCTTCCTGCAGAAGTCGCTGCCGGCGCACCTCGGCGACTTCCCGGTCGGCGATCCGCTGCGCGGCTACGACCTCGGCGAGGCGAAGCTGCCGCGCGACCTCGGCAAGCGCTGGTCGCTGGCCGACGACGCGCTGCTCGAGGGCACCGCCGCGGCGCTCGCCGACCTGCCGATCGATCACGACGTCGCGCCGGCCGGGCTGCGCGGCGGCCCGGTCGCCGCCGGCAAGGTGCTGCGCGCATTCTTCGCCGAGCGGCTGCAGCGCTACGGCGAGGAGCGCAGCCACCCGGACGCCGACTGCGCCAGCGGCCTGTCGCCGTATCTGCACTTCGGCCATCTGTCGGTGCACCAGGTGTTCGCCGGCCTGGCCAAGCAGGAAGGCTGGACGCGGGATCGCATCAAGAAGACCACCAGCGGCCAGCGCGGCTGGATGGGCATGAGCGACACCGCCGAGTCGTTCCTCGACGAGCTGATCACGTGGCGCGAGCTCGGCTACAACTACACGTGGCAGCGCGACGACTACGAGGACTTCGACTCGCTGCCCGAGTGGGCGCGGCGCACGATGGCCGCGCACGCCGACGACGTGCGCGAGCACGTCTACACGCGCGAGCAGTTCGCCGCGGCGGCGACCCACGACGAGGTGTGGAACGCGGCGCAACGGCAGCTTCGCGAGACGGGCGTGATGCAGAACTACCTGCGCATGCTGTGGGGCAAGAAGGTGCTCGAGTGGAGCCGCACCCCGCAGGAGGCGATGGCGACGCTGATCGACCTCAACAACCGCTACGCGCTCGATGGCCGCAACCCCAACTCCTACACCGGCATCTCGTGGGTGCTCGGCCGCTACGACCGGCCGTGGGCGCCGGAGCGGCCGGTCTACGGGGTGCTGCGCTACATGAGCTCGGCCAACACCGTCAAGAAGCTCAAGATGAAGGGCTATCTGGCGCAGTGGGGCAGCGCGTAGCGGTCGCGACGGCGGCGGCTACGCTGCCGCCGTGCGCCTCCTCCGCTGCGTCACCCCGTTCGCGCTGATCGCCTCGCTCGTCGCGCAGGAGCGGCCGCGACCGCACCTCGTGCTGGTGTTCGCCGACGACCTCGGCTGGACCGACCTGTCGACCGGGCGCACCTGTGACGGCAACGGCTCGCCGTACCACCGCACGCCCAACCTCGACGCGCTGGCCGAGCAGTCGACGTGCTTCCCAGAGGCCTACAGCAGCGGTCCCAACTGTGCGCCGACGCGCGCGGCGCTGTGGAGCGGGCAGTGGGCGGCGCGCACCGGCATCTACACCGTCGACAGCGGCGCGCGCGGCCGCGCCGAGCATCGTCGACTGAAGCCTGCGGACAACACCAAGGTGCTGTCGCCCGACGTCGTGACGTTGGCCGAGACGTTGGCCGCCGCGGGCTACGCGACGGGCTTCTTCGGCAAGTGGCACCTCGGCGACGAACGCGATGGCGCCGGCCCGGCGCAGCAGGGCTTCGCCCGTGCGGTCGGCGGCGATCACCGCGGCGGCGTCGGCAAGGCCGGGCACTTCGCCGACGAACACGGCGCGTTCGAGCTGCCCGGGCTCGGCCCGAACGGCGTGGCGCGGCAGTTCCTAGCCGATCGTCTGACCGACGAAGCGATCGCGTGGCTCGGCTCCGTCGAAGGGCCGTCGTTCTGCGTCGTCAGCCACTACTCGGTGCACACGCCGATCATGGCGCCCGAGAGCGACGTCGACGCGACGCCGAAGCCGGACCCTGGCTTGCGGCACCACACGCGGCGCTACGCGGCGATGCTGAAGAACCTCGACGACACCGTCGGTCGCCTGGTCGCGTTCCTCGCCGCGCACGACGATCCGGCGTGGCCCGGGCACAAGCTCGCCGACAACACCGTGCTGGTGTTCACGTCGGACAACGGCGGCGTCGGCGGCTACCACGCGGCGGGCATCGACGGCGGCCAGGAGATCACCGACCAGCGGCCGCTGCGTTCGGGCAAGGGCTCGCTGTACGAAGGCGGCGTGCGGGTGCCGTTCTTCGTGCGTTGGCCCGGCGTGACGCCGGCCGGCGCGGTCGATCGTACGCCGCTGCAGACGATCGATCTCTATCCGACGTTCGCCGCGCTGGCGGGGGCGAAGCTGCCGGAGGCGCAGCCGGTCGACGGCGTCGACCTGTCGGCGCGGTTCCGGGGCCAGGGCGACGTGCCGCAGCGCGCGCTGCTGTGGAACTTCCCCGGCTACCTCGAAGCCGACGCCCGGCGCGGCACGTGGCGCTCGACGCCGGTGGCGACGATCCGCCGCGGCGACTGGAAGGCGATGTTCTGGTTCGAGACGCGGGCCTGGTCGCTGTTCGACCTGGCCAGCGATCTCGGCGAGGCGCACGACCTCGCGGGCGACCACGCCGAGCAGCTGGCGCCGTTGGCGGTCGAGTTGCGCGGCTGGCTCGCTGACACCGCGGCGCCGCTGCCGCGCGGCGCGGACGGCGCGCCCGCGCCGCTGCCGGATACGCCGCGGTAGATCGTCGTCTGCGCACTTGACGGGTCTGTAAGAACGCGTCGGCGATCGGCAACTTCTACAGCCTCTGCAGCGGCGTCGGTGCGTCTTGCCTGCGCGACAGCTACGTCCCGCCGTCGGTATGGAACTTGTCTTGGCGGGACACCACGCCTCCCGGGCTTGCGCGATGAACGACGACACCAGGCGACTCCTCCCCCTCCACTTCCTCACCGCAGCGGTCGCGATGGCGGCGCCGGCGCTGACCCAGGTATGGCAGCAGGCCGTGCCGGCGACCCAGCCGGCCGCACGCTCGAGCGCCGCGATCGGCACGGACCTCGTCGGTGGCAGGGTGTTGCTGTTCGGCGGCGCAGCCGGCACGAGCTACCTCGGCGATACCTGGGCGTACGATGGCACCGACTGGTCGCCGATCGTCGGCGCCGCCCCGCCGGCCCGCGCCGGCGCCGCAGCCGCGTTCGATGCGTCGCGCGGCGCGCTCGTGCTCTACGGGGGGATCAACGGCGTGTCGACGAGCAGCTACCTCGCCGGTACGTGGGAGTTCGCCAACGGTGCCTGGTCGCAGCGACCGAACGGTGGCTTGCCGCCGCGCCGTTTCGGCCACGCGATGGCGTATGACGCGGCCCGCGGTCGCGTCGTCATGTTCGGCGGCCGCACCTACGCCGGCACGATCTTCCTGCAGGACACCTGGGAATGGGACGGCACCAGTTGGACGCCGTTCACGCCGGCGCACCGGCCGAGCAACCGCATGGGGCACGCGATGGCGTTCGACGCCAACCTCGGCGAGGTCGTGCTGTTCGGCGGCCTGCAGCTGGGCGGCCCCTTCCAGGCCGACACCTGGTCGTGGAACGGCTTGGACTGGACGCTGCGCAGTCCGGCGGCATCGCCTTCTCCCCGCGCCGATCACGCGATGGCTGCCGACGTCGAGCGCGCCGTCGTCGTGCTGCACGGCGGCTACGATGGCGCGGACCTGGGCGACACGTGGCAATGGGACGGCGCGGTCTGGGTGCAGGTCGCGACGCCGGTTCAACCGGGCACTCGCGCGCTCGCGGCGATCTCGTGCGGGCCGGCGGGGAGGCACGTCGTCCTGTTCGGGGGCGAAGGAGCGGTCGGCCCCGTCTCTGGCACCTGGCGTTTCGGTCAGCTGGCGCAGGTGGATTCGTTCGGGGTCGGCTGCGGCACCCCGCCGCTGCTGCTCGAGCCGGCGAACGGCAGCCTTCCGGTGCTCGGGCAGGGGTTCGCCTGTGAGCTCGCCGAAGTGCCGGCCGGCGGCCTGCCGTTCTTGTCGTTCGGCTTCTCGGCAAGTGCAGCGGGTGGTGCGCCGCTGCCGCTGGACCTGTCTTGGCTCGGCATGACCGGGTGTTGGCTCTACCACGACCCCGTCTTGCTCGGGTGGTCGCTCGTGCCATCCGGAGCCAGCTGGGCGAGCTCGTTGCCGCTCGCCGGCGGCAGCGCGCTGGCCGGGGTCAGGCTGTATGCGCAGGCCTATGCGCTCGCACCGGGCAGCAATGCACTGGGCCTGCTGACGAGCAACGCGCTCACGCTGACGCTCGGCATGCCGTGAGTCGGTGAGGTCTGCGGCGTGCCCTACATCTTCTCGGCGAGCAGCTGCTTCACGGCGTACTTCAGCAGCGCCTCGCTGCCCGAGCCGACGGTGATCAGCGCGATCTTGCCGCTGCGATCGACGACCGCGAGCGTCGGGATGCCGCGCACGTAGTAGTCCTTGAAGTCCTGCTCGGCGCCGACGACGAACGGGTATTCGATGCCGGTGTGGTCGCGGAAGTCGGTGATGTGCTGCACGAAGTCACCTTCGGCGATGCCCTTGACCGACTCGCCGCCGCCCTGCATCTGCGACGCGTCCGCAGGCATGTAGCCGTTGGCGTAGAAGCGCGTGACGCCGATCACACGCAGCCCGCGGTCCTTGTATTCGGCGTACATCTCGTTGAGCGCCGGCATCACCATGCGGCACGGACCGCACCACGTCGCCCAGAAGTCGACCAGCACGACGTTGCCCTTCATCTCGCTGAGCGGCTTCGCCTCGCCGCCGACCCAGGTCGTGCTGCGGATGTCCGGCGCCGGCTTGCCGATCAGCTCCTTGCGCAGCGTGACGTAGCCCATCGTCTTCTCGTCGGCGTTGCCTTCGGCCTCGGCGTAGAGCTTCGCCGCGCCGTCGCGATCACCGCAGGCGGCGTGCAGGTCGCCGAGCGTCAGCTGCAGCCGCGCCTTGTCGTCGCCGGTCGCCGCAGCGACGCCTTCCTCGACGATGCTGCGCGCCTCGTCGGCGAGGCCGTTGGCGAGCAGCGCGTTGGGCAGCATGGTCGTGCGCATGCGCGGCGCGGCCCGCTCGTCGCCGTAGTGCTGCAGGTAGAAGCGACAAGCTGCCAACGCCTTCTCCGCGTGCTCCATCTCGCCAGCGGCGCTCGTCAAGCCGGCCGTCAGCAGGTCCTTGTCGGCGGTGGTGTCGAACGCGCTCCAGTCAGCGGACAGGAACGCCTTCTCGAACAGCTTGCGCGGCTCGGACATCGTCTTGCGCAGCTCCGTGATCTTGCTCATCGCTGTCTGCTGCGCCTCGCTGCCCCGCTCCGCGCCGCGGACCTCGCTGAGCAGCTGCTGGTACTCGCTCTGCATCGACTCGACCGTCGCATACAGCTTGCGCACGGTCTCCGTCTTGCCGGCGGATGCGTCGGCGGCCTGGGCGGTGGCGAAGCCGGCGACCATCAGCATCGCGGTGATGGCGAACGGGCGGCGGAACATGGGGCTCATCGGGCGGTTCCTCGGGGGGGTTCTGGAGGTTGGGAGGCCGGTGAGTATGCCTGCCGATTCGTACGCAAATCGTCTCGTCACGCGATGACACAAGGCTGTTGCGATGTGCTCGGGCGTGGGCCCCGTGCGGGACGTCAACGAGCGTCGTCGTCGTCGTGCGCCCCGTGGCTGCCGCCCAGGGATGGCGCCGTCAGGGGCCCGGGTGCGCGTTCGACGAACGCCGCCGCCGCGCCGTGTCGATAGACCAGTTCGCCGCCGGCTTGCCCGGTGCGGATCGCCAAGGCCAGGACCGCGCAGCTGCCGGCGACGCCGACCAGGGCCAGCCCTCTTGCGATCGGGTCCCGGCGGAGCAGTGCCACGGCGAGCACGACTGCGCACAACAGCCCGGCGCCCTGCACGAACAGCTCGGCTGCGTGCTCGTGGGCCTCGAGCGCGGCTTCGGGAACGCGGTGTTCGACGACTTCCTCGTCGCCTTCGCCGCTGCGCATCGCCAGCAGTCCGGTGGCCAACATGGCGACGTGCGCGGCGACGTTGAGCCACCAGGCGCGGCGCGGCAGCCAGCCGCGCCACCAGGCGAGCAGGAGGCCGGCGCCGAGCAGCGGCGTCAGGGCGGCCAGGGCGAGCGGCAGGTGCACGATGGCGGGATGCAGTGGGGTGTTCATCGGTTGGACTCCTTGCGGCGGGACAGTGGGCCGCAGGTCGCCAGACGATCGGCCGCAGTGCCGGGCGAATCGATCCGACATGCGTGATAGCGTCGATGGCACATGGACTTGGGAGCGCCACAGCCGACGGATGTAGGATCCGAACGACGCCTCGCCTGGCTGGTCGTCGGCACCTTCGCCGCGGTCGCGGCCCTGGCCACGCTCGACATCGTCGGCGACCTCGGCGAAGGCGCGCCGTGGCGGCACGTCGCGATCGAGGGCGTGCTGGTCGCGGTGGCGGCGGCCGGGGCGGCGCTGGTGCTGCGGCGGTTGGTGCGTCTGCACCGCGACGAACGCTCGGCTCGGGCCGAGGCCGAGCAGCGCTCGGCGGTGCTCGGCGAGGAGCTGCAGCGGTCGCGCGACGAGGCGGCGCGTTGGCAGGCCGATGCCCAGGACCTGTTGGCGGGGCTGAGCGCGCTGATCGACCGTCAGTTCGGCCGGTGGGGGCTGACCGCCGCCGAACGCGAGGTCGCGTTGCTGCTGCTCAAGGGCCTCAGCCACAAGGAGGTCGCGGTGGCGCGCTCGGTCGGCGAGGCCACCGTTCGGCAGCAGGCGGCGTCGGTCTACCGCAAGGCCGGGCTGTCGGGCCGCCACGACCTCGCCGCGTTCTTCCTCGAGGACCTGTTGGCGCCGCGTGCGCAGTGACCGCCGGTCCTCGACCCGCTAGCGACGCCCGCTCCAGCGCAGCATCTGGTCGGCGAGGTCGTAGCAGTGCCAGACCTCGACGTCGGTCACCTTGCCGTCGGCGTCTTGCACCAGCCGCAGCTCCGGCTGGACGAACCCGGTCACCGAAGGCAGGTCGAGCTTCTCGATGCGGGCGAGCACTTCCTCGTGCAGCGCCGGGTCGATCTTGACGCCGTAGCCGTCGACCAGCGCCTTGCCGGCGGCGAAGTCGCCGGTCGCCTTGATGCGCATGATCTCGGCCAGCAGCCGGCCGCAGCCGTCGCGGAACTTCGCCGCCGAGTCGACCACGTAGAAGGTCTTGCCGTCCTTCTTCTCGACGTGCACGCCGCCGTCGTTGGCCAGCAGCCACAGCACGATCATCTGGCGGTTGCGCATGTGGTCCTCCTCGACGCGTTCGCCGAGCTTGACGCGGCGCAGCTGCACCAGCGCGTTGCGCGCGTAGGCCTCGTACTTGGCCAGCACCGCGTCGTCGTCGGGCACCAGGCCCATGTCCTTGCACTTCTGGTCGGCGCACCAGTAGAGGCCGACCAGGTCGGCGCGGCCTTCCTCCAGCGTGCTGTAGTAGAGGCCGAGCCGCTGCGCGGGGTTCTGCACCTCGGGCAACACCAGCCCCGACGCGTGGCCGACGACCTCGTGCAGGTTGGTGTGCAGGTCGTCCATCTGCGCCGCGTACTTCCTCGCGCGCGCCGCCTCCTCTTCGGTGAACGAGAACTCGTCGACGCTGCCGCCGGTGCTGACCTGGTTGTAGGCGTCGACGACGTTGGCGAGGTTGACCGACTTGCTGCCGTATTCCTGCCGAACGTCGGCTTCGTTGGGCAGGTTGACGCCGATCGGCGTGATCGGGCCGGTGTCGCCGGTCTCGGTGACGACGGCGATCGCGCGCGCCGAGATGCCCTTGACGTCCGGCTTCTTGAAGCGCTCCTCCCACGGCATGTGCTGCTCGAACCACGGCGCCTCGGCGGCCAGCGCGGCGATCGCCTCGGTCTTCTGCTCGTCGCGGAAGCTGATCACCGACTGCCAGGAGCCCTTGATGCCGCGCGCGTCGAGGTAGACCTCGATGAAGCCGAGCGTGAAGTCGACGCGGCTGTCCTTGTCCTGCACCCAAGCGATGTTGAACTCGCGCCAGTCGTTCAGGTCGCCGGTCTCGTTGTAGTGGATCAGCTTCTCGATCGCCTTCGCGGTCGGCGCCGGCGCGAACGGCAGCGCGTCGCGCAGGTGCGCGTTGACCGCCGCGATCTGCCGCGCGTAGCGGCCGGGCGGCACGGTGGCGTTGCCGGCCCGATAGACCTCCTCGACCAGCTCGCCGTTCTGGTTGACGAGCCGCGAGTTGAGGCCGTTCTTCTCGTCGAAGCCCTCGAGCATCGCCGAGGTGACGCCGACGTAGAGGTTGTTGCAGCTGGCAGCGATCGGGTCCTTGCCGTGCTCGGTGCTCTTGTCGGTCACCGACTCGTAGATGCCGGGCTCGGTCATCACGTCGTAGGCCTGGGCGAGGTCGACCAGCGGCGCCAGGCGCTCGTTGGTCATCGTGTGGCCGGCGGCCTCGGCCAGCTGCCACGCGGCGTCGAACTGCTCGCGGGTCAGGCGCAGCAGGTTCTTCCTGGTCGACAGGTTGTCGTGGATGCCCGAGTGCACCCAGAACAGCTTGCAGTAGCGCTCGACCTCCTCGCGCACGTCCTGCGGCAGCTGCGCGCGCACCAGCCAAAGCGACTCGAGCACCCAGCGCAGCGGCAGGTTGTAGACGAAGCGCTGGTCGAGGTTGATGTCGCGGCCGGCGATCGCCGCCTGCGACAGGTGGTAGGCAAGCAGCTTGTCGCTGAGCGGCAGCGCCTCGAAGCCGTCGGCGTGCAACTGCACGATCTGCGTCTTGTCGGCCCGGTCGAGCAGCAGACGGCGCTCGCCGGGGTGGTCGGAGGTCGGGCCGCCCTGGCACGCGGCGAGCGCGGCGGAGGCGACGAGAGCGAGGAGGGGGCGCTTGTCCGTCATCGGGGGCTGAGCATATCGGTCGCGGTTGGGGATCTCGTCCCCCGGGCCGCTGATGGGGGGGAGGGGGCGCGGCGGGCGTCGGTGCCCACCCGGCTCCGACCAGGGCGTGCTGGGCCCGGCCCGGCCGGTCGGTCGCCCGGGGGTGGGGTGGGGCGACGGGGCGGGGGGTGCTGGTTCGTGTTGCGGTGTCCGGGAGATTGCTAGGCAATCCGCTGGCCGGGGACTAGAGTCCGCGCCGGCGATCCAGTCCGGCTGGGTTTCACCCGGGTCGCCTTGCAGTCAGTTCGAGATCGCGTGCGTAAGCGGCGGTGCCTCGTCGACACCCCATCGGCGAGGTCACTCAGATCGGCCCCAAAGGCCCGTCGAGTTGTCGGGACTCCCCGACCCCCACTGCGGATGATCCCGTTGTCGCGTCGACAACGGCACCGAGTTCGAGGTCCGCAACAGCTCGGCAAGGACAGATCTCTCAATGGGCACCAGGCTCTACGTCGGCAACATGTCGTTCAAGACCACCGAGGACTCCCTCGCCGCAGCGTTCGGCGCGGATGGCCGGCAGGTCGCCAGCGTCTCGATCGTGATGGACCGCGACACCGGCCAGCCGCGCGGCTTCGCCTTCGTCGAGATGGCCAACGAGGCCGACGCCCAGGCCGCGATCGAAGCGCTCGACGGCCAGCAGCTCGACGGCCGCGCCCTGCGCGTCAACGAGGCCCAGGAGCGCAAGCCGCGCGATGGCGGCGGCGGCCGCGGCGGTGATCGCGGCGGTGATCGCCAGCGTCGCAGCTGGTGAGCCGTCGGCCCCAACCCGATGGGCTACGACCTGCACATCACCCGGTCGATGGACTGGGCGGACAACCGGGGACACGAGATCTCGATCGAGGAATGGCTGGCCGTGGTCAGGCAGGACTCGGAGCTGGATCCGGACCCGGCCAACGGTCCGTACTCCGTCCGCTTCGGCCGCGGCGCTCGCTGGTTCGATTGGAGCGACGGGAACGTCTTCACGACGGACCCCGATCACGCCTCGGTCGCCAAGATGCTGGACCTCGCGCAACTTCTTGTGGCGACGGTGCAGGGAGACGACGGCGAGTTCTACGAATCGCCGAACGAGTGGTCTCGCGCACGTCGGACCCGCTGAATTGCCGATGAGAGCAGCGACGACGCGGCGCCGCCGCTCCGCCTGCCAGCCCGCACGACACCCCAGACCTCAATGACGCAAACTCCCTGGAAGCAGCTCGTCGCTGCCTATCAGCAACCCCGTCGGGCGAGCGCCGTCTGGCAGCTCGTCAACTCGGTCGGCTCCTACCTCGTGCTCTGGTGCGCGCTGGCCTGGGCCGTGACGGTCTCCTGGTGGTTGGCGCTGCCGCTGGCCGTGCTCGCAGGAGCGCTGCTGGTCCGCGTGTTCATCATCTTCCACGACTGCGGTCACGGCTCGTTCTTCGCGTCGAAGCGCGCGAACGACTTCTGGGGCCTGGTCACGGGAGTGCTGACCTTCACGCCGTACGACCACTGGCGCGGCAAGCACGCGATCCATCACGGCACGACCGGCAACCTCGACAAGCGCGGCGTCGGCGACGTGTGGACGATGACCGTTCGCGAGTACGAGTCGTCCGGTTGGTGGCGGCGCCTGTGCTACCGCGTGATGCGCAACCCGATCGTGCTGCTCGGCGTGATCCCGTTGCTGATGTTCGTCGTCGAGCACCGCGTGCCCAACCGCCGCAGCAACGCGCGCGAACAGCGCTCGGTGTGGGTGACGACGTTCTCGGTCCTGGCGATGGGTACGGTGGCGAGCCTGCTGATCGGCTTCCTGCCCTACCTGATCCTGCAGCTGACGATCCTCGCGGTCGCCGGCGCGATCGGCGTCTGGTTGTTCTACTCGCAGCACCAGTTCGACGAGGCCTACTGGCAGCGCAACGAGGAATGGGACTTCGAGGACGCGGCGATCCGCGGCAGCGCGTTCCTGCGCCTGCCGCGCGTGCTGCAGTGGTTCACCGGCAACATCGGCTACCACCACATCCACCACCTCAATTCGCGCATCCCCAACTACAACCTGCAGGGCTGCCACGACTCGCACCCGGCGTTCCAGGGCGTGAAGCCGCTGACGCTGTGGGGTTCGCTGCGCGCGTTCAGCCTCAAGCTGTGGGACGAGGCCAGCGGCGAGCTGATCCGCTTCCGCGACCTGGCGCGCATCCGCAACCGCAGCTTCGCCTGAGCGAGCGCGGACTGCGCGGTCAGAACATGCCGTTGTCGTTCTTCGACGACGACGGCACGACCTGCAGCACGTCCCAGTGCTCGACGATGCGGTCCTGCTCGTCGAAGCGGAAGATGTCGATGCCGGCATAGTCATGGGTGCCGGGCCACCGCTGGTGGCAGTGCAGCACGACCAGATCGCCCTCGGCGATCACGCGCTTGACGGTCACCCGCTTGCCCGGCCACTCGCGCGCCATGCGCTCGAAGTAGTCGACGAACGCCTGCTTGCCGTCGCCGACCTCGGGGTTGTGCTGCGTGTAGGTCGCGCCGACGTAGCGCTCGATGGCTTCGCGCGGCTGGCAGTCGTTGAACATCAGTTCGTAGAACGCGACCGCGTCGCGCTTGCGGCGTTCGAGACGTTCGTCCATGGGGGACGATCGTACCGCGCATGGCCCGCGGTCCGTCTCGCGGATGCGATCGAGTGCCTTGGCCACGAGGCAGGAGTCGCCGCTGAGCTTCTTCGCCTGCTTCGCAGGCGAAGAAGTCATGCCCGCCGCCTGCCGGCTCCACCCGCGCTGCGCGCGGGTGGTACGCCCGGCAGGAGTCGAACCTGCGACCCCAGCTTTAGGAAAGCTGTGCTCTATCCAGCTGAGCTACGGGCGCGTGAGGGCGGGCATGCTACGTCGCTGCGCGAGGCAGCGCCAACCTCGAGTCGCACCGTTCGGTCGACCGCGCGCCGCGCCTCGCCGCGATCTCCCCCGTTCCGACAGGCCCCCGCGCCGATCGGCTACGTTGGCGCCCCGCGCGCTGCCTGACGCGCCACCGCAGGAGTCATGAGAATCGTCCGCACCAACGTCACCCTCTCCCTGTTGTTCTCGTTGGCCGTCGCCGCGCCGGTCGCTGCGCAGAAGAAGGAAGAGACGCCGCCCGTGATCCAGGCGCCGACCGCCGACGCCGAACCCGCCGCGCCCGCCAAGGCCGAGCCGAGCAAGGTCGCGATGCTGCGCCCCAAGGGTGCCTACGCCGACCTGCCCGAGACGGCGTTCGACCCGATGAGCCTGCTTGGCGGCGGCGGCGCGCCGCCGAAGTCGTTCTTCCAGTTCCTCGAGCTGGTCGATGGCCTGGCGACGCAGAAGGAGCCCGACGTGCTGCTCGACCTGTCGGCCCCCTTCGCCTTCAACCTGCCGCAGCTGCGCGAGCTCGAGCGCGCGATCGCCAAGGTGCGCGCCGCCGGCAAACAGATCACCTGCTACATCGAAGGCGGCAGCCCGGCCACCTACCAGGTCGCGGCGCTGTGCGATCGCATCCTGATGGCCGACATGGGCGCGCTCGACCTGCGTTCGCCGGCGATGAACGTCATGCACATGAAGGACGCGCTCGACCTGCTCGGCGTGCAGGTCGAGGTCACGCGCGTCGGCGCCTACAAGGGCGCGGTCGAGCCGTACCTGCTGTCGTCGATGTCGGAGCACCTCAAGGCGCACTACAAGACGATGCTCGCGTCGATGAACGCCGACCTCGTGCGTCGCATCGCCAGCGGCCGCAAGCTGAGCGAGGAGAGAGTGCGCGAGCTGCAGGCGCGACGCCTGCTGACCGCCAAGGAAGCGCTGGTCGAAGGTCTCGTCGATCGCCTGGTGCCGTGGGCTGGCGCCGAGCGCGCGCTGGCGACGGCGCGCGGCGCCAAGGACTTCGAGCTGGTCGACGCGGCGCCCAAGGAGAAGAAGAAGCGCAAGGACCTGCTGACGATGCTCAGCGAGATGATGCGCGGCGACAAGGAGGAGGAGATCGAGGACCCGCAGGTGGTCGTCATGCACCTCGCCGGGCAGATCGTCGACGGCGACAGCGCGGCGGCCGGCAGCATGGTCAGCGGCCCGGCGGTCAAGCGCCTCGACGCGCTCGCCGACAACGACCTCGTCAAGGGCGTGGTCGTGCGCATCAACTCGCCGGGCGGCTCGGCGACCGCCAGCGAGGCGATCCGGCAGGCGCTGCAGCGGCTGGCGGCGAAGAAGCCGGTGGTGTTCTCGATGGGCGAACTCGCGGCGTCGGGCGGCTACTGGATCACCACCATCGGCGAACCGATCCTCGCCGAGGTCGGCACGATCACCGGCTCGATCGGCGTGTTCGGCATGCGCTTCCAGCCCGGCGCGCTGATGCGCCGCCTCGGCGTGCACAACGAGCTGGTCGCGCTCGACGACGGCCCGGCGATGGACGCGATGGACCGGCCGTGGAGCGAAGCGGCGCGCGCCCGCATGCAGGGCTTCGTCGACGACGTCTACGCGCGCTTCCTCGCCAACGTCGCGGCGTCGCGCCACAAGACCACCGACGAGGTCGACGCGATCGCCGGCGGTCGCGTCTGGTCGGGTCAGCAGGCGGTGGAGAACGGTCTCGTCGATCGAATCGGCGGCGTCGCGGAAGCGGTGGCGATGGTGCGCGAGCGGGCCCACATCGACGGCAACGTCGAGGTGCGCCACATGCCCGAGCCGAAGAACTTCGCCGATTCGTTGTTGTCGTCGATCTTCGACGCGCAGGTCGCCGCCGGTGTCGACGCCGCAGCGCTGAAGCTGCTGCTGGCCGAGTGCTGCCGGTTCGCCGAGGTCTCCGGCGTCGTGCGCGAGGCGCTGACCGGCGACGGCAAGGCCAAGATCTACGCGCTGATGCCGCCGGGCCTGCGCGTGCAGTGAGCGCGCAGGCGCGCTCCTCAGCCGGAGACCGTCAGCTCGTCGGCGCGACCGCCGTTCTGCTCGTGCGCGCGCTCGAGCACCATCTCGGCCTGTTGCTGCGGGCTCAGGCGCCAGTCGAGCACCAGGTCGGCGGTGCGCCGCGCCGGCTCGACGAAGCGCTCGTGCATCGGCCGCACCGTGTCGAGGTACTGCTTGATGACCGACGCGACCGTGCGGCCGCGTTCGAGCACGTCCCGCTGCACGCGGCGCAACGCGCGCACGTCCGCCGGCGTGTCGACGTAGACGCGCAGGTCGAACGAGCGGCGCAGCTCCGGCACGGCCAGCAGCAGGATGCCCTCGCAGACGATGGTCGGCTGCGGCTCGACGCGCAGCGTTTCCGCCATGCGCGTGTGCGTCGAGAAGTCGTAGCAGGGGCGTTCGACCGCGCGGCCCGCGAGCAGCGTGGCGACGTGCTGCGCGAGCAGCGGGTTGTCGAGGCTGTCCGGGTGGTCGAAGTTGGTCGCCGCGCGCACCGCGATCGGCTGGTGGCCCAGGTCGCGGTAGTAGGAGTCGTGATCGAGCACCGCGCATCGACCGCCGAGCGCACGCACCACGGCCGCGGTCAGCGACGTCTTGCCGCTGCCGGAGCCGCCGGCGATGGCGATGGCGAACGGGCGGGTGCGCATGCCCGGCGAGGGTAGCGAGGCGAGCGATCGGGACCACCACGAAGGCGCCCGGAAGGGGCCGGGAAAGATCCGCTGCGCCGTGCCGCCGGCCGCGACTGGGGCTTGGACGAGGCCCGGCATCGGCTTACTGTCGGCCCCGGTGGCGCGCGTGCCGCGCCGCCGCTCCGCACCGTTGACCTACGACCCTTCGAACGTGTTCGCCCGGATCCTCAGGGGGGAGATCCCGGCGCAGTTCCTGCACGAGGACGAACACTGCGTCGCCTTCCGCGACGTCGCCCCCCAGGCGCCGACCCACTTCCTGGTCGTGCCGCGCAAGCCGTTGTCGATGCTGGCCGACGCCGGAGACGCCGATGCCGCCGCGCTCGGCCACCTGCTGCTCGTCGCGGCGCGGGTCGCCCGGCAGCTCGGCGTCGCCGACGACGGCTTCCGCGTGGTCGTCAACAACGGCGCCGGCGCCGGGCAGACGGTCTTTCACCTCCACGTGCACGTGCTGGCGGGGCGCCCGATGGCGTGGCCGCCGGGCTGATCCGATGCGAGATCCAGAACCCGACGACGAGCTGGGCGACCCGGAGGTCATGTTCCTGCCGCTGGCGGCCGCCGCGGGCCCGGGCTGGCACGGCTACGACCCTGGGGTCCTGGCGCGGCGCATCCCGGACTTCGTGCACCAGCTGCTCAACCGCGGCCAGGTCGGGCCGACCGCGATGCTCGAGCTGCAGGCCACCGCCGAGAACGGCGCCGTGCAGTGGGTGCAGCTCGAGGCGCCGCCGGACCGCGACGAGGCGTTCGAGCTGCTGCCCGACGAGGTGCGCGTGCACGCCATCGTCACCGGCGAGCTGTTGCCGGTGGAGAACGGCCTGCGCGTCGAGTTCCACGTGTTCCGCGAGGAGGACGAGGACGACTTCGCCACCGAGAAGATGGGCGGCGTGGTGCCGATCGACGATCCGGTCGGCGCGTTGATGCGGCTGGCGCGGCGCCTGGCGCGCCTGCTGGCGCTGCCGTTCCACGAGCCGCCGGCGGGGCTGTTGACGCGCAACGGCGCGGCGTTCGGTCACTTCCTGCGCGGGCTCGACAACGCCATGCTGCTCAGCGGCGACCTCGAGATCGCGCTGCCGGACGACCGCGAACAGCTGATCCGACCGTTCGCCGACGCGCTGCAACTCGATCCGGGCTTCGGCCTCGCGCTGCGCGTCGCCAACGCGACCACGGCGATGGCGCTGCACGGCGCGCGCCTCGACGGCGACGTCGTGCGCAGCTTTCTCGACCGCTGCTACGCCGCGCAGCCGTTCGACGGCGACGCCTGCGTCGCGGTCGCGGAGCAGCTGTCGTACATGGGCGACGACGACCGCGCGCTGGCCTGGCTCGAGCACGCGATCCATCTCGACCCGCCGCCGCCGAAGGGGCTCGAGAGCCTCGGCATCCTCAAGGCGCGGCGCGGCGACGCAGACGCCGCGCGCGGCCTCTGGGAGCGCGGGCTCGACGTCGACGGGCACCCTGACTTCTTCTCGCACCTGGCCCAGCTGAGCTTCGCCGAGAGCCGCCCCGCCGAGGCGTGGGAGCTGTTCGTGCGCGGGCTGCGGCGCCTGCGCGAGCGCACGCTGCGCGCCGCGGAATGGGACGACGCCGCCGGCGGCGCCGGGGTGCTGCTCGAGTGTCTGTCGGTGCACGTGCAGCGCACGACCCCGCCGGTCGCGGTGGTCGAGGCGTTGATGGGGCTGCGTTCGCTGCTTTCCGGCGACGACCGCACCTGCCTCGGGCTGTGCCTGTTCGCCTGTGGCAAGCGCCGCGAGGCGCGCATCGAGCTGGTCGCCGGGCTGCGGGGCATGCTCGACACGAGCCTGCGCGACCGGGCCGTGCGCGCGATGCTGCAGATCGACGTCGCCGAGTTCGAGGCCCGCTTCGCCCGCGCCACCGAGCGCGCGACGCGCGGCCGCGGCATCGGCCAGGCGCTGGGCGAGTTCCGCCTCTGGCTGCACCTGCAGCCGGAGTTCTGGCCGGCGCTCTACTACTCGGCGATCGGCATGCGGCGCCAGGGCCACCGCGACCGCGCGCTCGACGTGCTGGCGGCGGCGCTCGAGATCGCGCCCGATCAGCCCGACGTGCTCTACGAGATGGCCGAGCTGTTCGCGCGGCGGCAGAACTGCAAGCGCGCGCTGGAGCTGATCGAGAAGGCGCTGCGGCAGCGGCCGTTCGAGCCGCGCATGCAGCTGGCGCGCGCCCGCTACCTGTGCCAGCTCGACCGGCGCGGCGAGGCGCGTCGGTTGCTCGAGCGCGCGATCGCCGACGGCTGCGACGACCCGAAGGTGCGCCGACTCGCCCGGCGCCTGGCGCGCTGACGCGGCCGCCAGTCGAACAGTTGTTGGGCGAACAGCTATTGGTCGAACAGGCCTTCAGCCGAACAGCAATGCGCCGAGGATGGCGAGGCCCGCGAGCAGCAGCAGGCCGCCGAAGCCGCGCTGCAGGGTGCCCTGCGGGACCTTGTTGCTCACCAGGCCGCCGAGCAGCGAGCCGACGACGCCGGCGCCGACGAACCAGCCGAGCACGTGGAAGTCGAGTTCGAGGTGCAGCTCGCGCAGGTTCTGGAAGTGGCGGGCGAAGCCGCTGACCGAGTTGGCGGCGATGATGATCAGGCTGGTGCCGACCGCGAGGCGCATCGACAGGCCGCCGAGCAGCGCCAGCGCCGGCACGATCATGAAGCCGCCGCCGACGCCGACGAAGCCGGTCAGCGCGCCGACCAGCAGGCCGTCGATGACGATCTTCCAGCGCGCTTTCTCCTTGTGGGGGCCGCTGTCGAGTCGCGGCGGCCGCAGCATGAAGACCCCGGCGGTGAGCATGACCGCGTCGAACAGGGCCAGCTGGAACGTGCCCGACGCGAGCTTCGACAGCAGCGCGCCGAACCATGTGCCGGCCATGCCGGGCAGGCCGAACCAGAACACGCTGCGCCAGTGCACCTGGCCGCGCGCCACGTTGAGCAGGCTGCCGACCAGCGCGATCGAACCGACGACCAGCAGCGAGCCGGTGATCGCCACCTTCTCCTCCTGGTCCAGCAGGTAGTGCAGGATCGGCACGGTCAGGATCGAGCCGCCGGAGCCCATCAGGCCCAGGCTGACCCCGATCGCCAGCGCGCCGAGCAGGACGATCAACACCGTCGGCCTCCCCTCACGCCCGGCCCTTCAGCATGCCGCGCCAGTAGAGCTGCGGCAGCACGTGCTTCTTCAGCATGTACATCGACCAGCGCTCCTTCGACTGGTCGAACGGGAAGGTCTCCTTGAGCTTCTTGTCGTAGTCGAACTCGGCGAGGATCAGCTTGCCGTAGTCGGTGACCAGCGGGCACGACGTGTAGCCGTCGTAGGTCGCGGTCGTCGGCTTGCCCTCGATCGCGGCCAGCAGGTTCTGCGCGACCACCGGCGCCTGCTTGCGGATCGCCGCGCCGGTCTTGGAGGTCGGCGCGCTCGACGCGTCGCCGAGCGCGAACACGTTGGGGAACTTCGGGCTGCGCAGCGTGCCCTTGTCGATGTCGCACCAGCCGCCGGCGTTGGCCAGCGGGCTCTGCTTGACGAAGTCCGGCGCGCTCATCGGCGGCGTCACGTGGATCATCGAGTACGGCATCTCGACGCGCTCCTCGGGCTTGCCGACGCGCGCGAACACCGCGACCTTCTGCTCCGGCCGGATCGCGACCAGGTCGAGCAGGTAGTGCGGCGTGATGTCGCGCTGCGACATCACCTTGTCGAGCACGCGGGCGTAGTGCGGCACCGTGAAGCTCTCCGGCATGCCGCTGACGAAGTGCACGTCGATCGCCTGCCGCACGCCGCGGCGACGGAACGTCGACTCCGCCAGGTACATGATCTTCTGCGGCGCGCCGCCGCACTTGATCGGCGTGTTCGGGTGGGTGAACAGCGCCGGCCCGCTCCTGGTCGCCTCGATCGTCGGCCAGGTGTGCTGCACCGTGTCGTAGCTGTAGTTGCTGCAGATGCCGTGCTTGCCGACGTTGCCTTCGAGTCCCTCGACCTTCTTCCAGTCGAGCTGGATGCCGGGGCACACCACCAGCCACTCGTAGCCGAGCGCGCCGCCGCTCTGCAGCACGACGCGGTTCTGCTCGGGCTCGAGCTTCGTCACGCGGTCCTGGATCCAGGTCACGCCGGCCGGGATCAGCGTGCGCTCCGCGCGCTCGGTGGCTTCGCGCGTGCCGACGCCGCCGCCGACCAGCGTCCACAGCGGCTGGTAGTGGTGCGTCGTCGACGGCTCGACGATCGCGATCGAGTTCGCCGGCAGCTTCTTGGCCAGCCGCGCCGCGACCGAGATGCCGGCGGCGCCGCCGCCGATGATCAGCACCTTGTGCTGCTGTTGCTTCGCTTCGGTCATGTTGGGGCTGCTCACGAGTTGGTCGGCTGGGTGTGCTCGAGCCAGCGGCTCATGCCGCCGCGAACGTTGACGAGGTCGCCGTAGCCGGCCTGCATCAGCACGCTGATGGCCGTGCTGGAGCGGGCGCCGGTGCGGCAGATCACGTAGACGCGGGTGTCCTTCGGCACCTCGGTGATGCGCTCGGTCAGCTGGATCAGCGGGATGTGCTGCGCGCCGTCGATGTGGCCGCCCTCGAATTCCGTGGGGGTGCGCACGTCGAGCAGGTGCACCGGCTTGCCGGCGTCGATCAGGTCCTGCAGCTCGTCGACGTCGATGACGCGGTGGTGCTGCAGCGCCTGCGGGTGGCCGGCGAGCGCCTGCACGCCGCCCTCCAGGTAGCCGACCGCGGTGTCGATGCCGATGCGGCCGAGGCGCACGACGGCTTCCTCCTGCTTGCCGGTCTCGGCGATGACCAGGATCGGTCGCTGCAGGTCGAGCATCGCGCCGGACCAGGTGGCGAAGCTGCCGCTCAGCGGCACGTGCACCGCCCCGCGCACCGAGCCGCGGGCGAAGTCGTCGCTCTCGCGGGTGTCGATGACCTGCGCGCCGCCGTCGCGCAGCTGCAGGAACTGCGCCGCCGACAGCGCGCGCAGTCCGTTCTGCACGGCGACGTCGAGCACGCCGCGGTTCTTGCGGTTGAGCACCGCGTCGAAGCCGAAGTACTTGGGCGCCTGCGGCTGGTCGGCGGTGACGCGGGCGATGAAGTCCTCGACCGGCATCGGCTTGACCGAGCAGTTGTTCGCCTTCTGCGCGCCGATCGTCGTCGAGCGTTCGGTGCCGAGGCTCTTGCCGCACAGCGAACCGGCGCCGTGCGCCGGGTAGACGACCGTGTCGTCGGGCAGCTTCAGCAGCTTGTCGTGCAGCGAGTGGTAGAGCTGCGTCGCGAGCTGTTCGGCGGTGACGCCGAACGACGCCAGCAGGTCGGGGCGGCCGACGTCGCCGACGAACAGGGTGTCGCCGGTGAACACCGCGTGCGGCTTCTTCCGGTCGGCGGCCAGGTCGTAGAGCACGTAGCTGATGCCCTCCGGGGTGTGGCCGGGCGTCTCCATCGCGACGATGCGCGTGTCGCCGAACTCGACGACGTCGCCGTCGGTGACCCCGGTGTGCTCGTACTCCGCGGCGCCGGCGGCGGTGCCGAGGTAGATGGTCGCGCCGCTGCGCGCGCGGATCTCCAGGTGGCCGGCGACGAAGTCGGCGTGGAAGTGCGTCAGCAGCACGTGCCTGATCTCGACGCCGAGCTCCTTCGCCTTCTCGAAGTAGATGTCGACGTCGCGTTGCGGGTCGATCACCGCTGCGGTCTTCGACTGCTCGTCGGCGATCAGGTAGGAGGCGTGCGCGAGGCAGCCGAGGTAGAACTGGTGCACGATCATCGGGTCGTCTCCGGGAGCGGGATGTGGAAGTTCGGTGCGGGAAGCGGTGGCGGGTGCGATCACACGCCGCGGGTGCGGTAGTACCAGTCGACGCACTGGCCGTCGGTCGGCGGCGCGGCTTCGGCGGCGAGCATCGTCTCGGGCGGTGGCTCGACGACCGGCTGGCCGGGCTGCCACGCCTCGGGCGTCGCCATGCGCAGGCGCGCGGCGGTGCGCAGCGCGCGCACCAGACGCAGGATCTCGTCGACCGAGCGGCCGACGGCCAGCGGGTAGTAGACGATCGCGCGCAGCATGCCGTCCGGGTCGATGACGAACGTCGCGCGCACCGTCGAGGTGTCGCTGGCGCCCGGGTGGACCATGCCGTAGGCGTTGGCGATGGTCATCGACACGTCCTCGACGACCGGGAACGGCACGTCGACGCCGAACCTCTCGCGGATCGAGCGCAGCCAGGCGATGTGCGCGTAGGTGCTGTCCACCGACAGCCCGAGCAGGTCGCACTCCTCGGCCTGGAACTCGTCGAAGCGCCGGGCGAAGGCGACGAACTCCGAGGTGCACACCGGCGTGAAGTCCGCCGGGTGCGAGAACAGCACCAGCCAGCGGCCGGCGTAGTCCTCGAGCCGTCGCGGGCCGTGCGTCGTGCGGGCCTCGAACTCCGGCGCCGGGTCGTTCAGTCGGGGCAGGGTGGGGTGGCTCATGGCGCGGCCCGCATGACAAGCCGCGTGCCAGGCCATCGGGATCCGCTGCCGCGGCGCACAACATCCCGCCGACAGCGGTGTTGGCGCCCGCGCGCGGCGTCTGCCGGAGCCGTCCCCCGGGGCCGTTCGCGCGGCCGCGTCAACCGACGTCAACCGTGCGCAGTTAACGGCGGGTTAACGCCGGCCGCTCACCGCCGCCGGAACACGCCTTCGTCGATGCCGTACTTGCGCATCTTCTTCCACAGCGTGACGCGGCTGTAGCCGAGCGCCAGCGCGGTCTCGACGCGGTTCCAGTCGTGCGCGTCGAGCTCGGCGAGCACCTGGGCGCGCTCCCGCTGCTCGGCGGGGGAGAAGCGCGGATCGCCGTTGCCGACGCGCGCCGCGGTGCGGTGCGCGTCGCGAACGGTTGGCGCCTCGTCGTGCCGCGCGTGCTCCGGCAGGTCCGAGAGCTCGATGCGCGCGCCCTGCGCCATGACGAACGCGTGTTCGACGGCGTTCTGCAGCTCGCGCACGTTGCCCGGCCAGTGGTGCTGCAGCAGCGCGCGCAACGCGGCGGGTGAGACGCCGGTCAGTCGGCGGCCGGTGCGCTGGTTCTGCCGGTGCACGAACCAATCGACCAGCTCCGGCAGGTCGTCGAGCCGATCGCGCAGCGCCGGCACGACGATCTCGTAGACCTTGATGCGGTAGTAGAAGTCCTCGCGCAACCGGCCGTCGCGGAGCATCGCGTCGAGGTCGCGGTTGGTCGCGGTGACGAGGCGCGCGTCGAAGCGCAGCGGCCGGTCGCCGCCGACGCGGCGCACCTCGCGCTCCTGCAGCGCGCGCAGCAGCTTGACCTGGAACTGCGGCTGCAGCTCGGCGACCTCGTCGAGGAACAGCGTGCCGCCGTGCGCCGCCTCGAGCAGGCCCGGCCGGTCGCGCACCGCGCCGGTGAACGCGCCCTTCTCGTGGCCGAACAGCTCGGCCTCGAGCATGTTCTCCGGCAGCGCGGCGATGTTGACGGCGACGAACGGACCGTTTCGCCGCGCGCTGAGCTCGTGCAGCGCGCGCGCGACCAGCTCCTTGCCGGTGCCCGATTCGCCGCGCACCAGCGTCGTCACGTCGCTCTGCGCCGCCAGCCTGATGCGCCGCGCCACCTCGCGCATCGCCGCGCTGTCGCCGACGATGCCGGGCACACCGTCCCCGGACGCGACCGGCGGCCGCGCTGCCGCCGTCGAGCGGATGGCGCCGGTCGCCCCGAGCACGCGGCCGTCGTCCGCGCGTTCGAGCCGCACCGCGCCTTCGACCGGCACCGCGCGCCCCGAGCGGCCCTGCAGCGCGCCGGCGAACGTCAGGCCGGGCGTGCTCGCCGCCGCGAGCCAGCGCACGACGGCGCCGAAGCAAGACGCGCCGCCGTGCGCGGAGCTGCCGTCGAGGAGCTCGCACGAGCGTCCGATCAACTCGGCCGCGCGGTGGCCGGTGATCCTCGTCGCGGCGTCGTTCCATTCGGTGACCCGCCCCGCGGCGTCGAGCCGGAACAGCCCGAACTGCAGCTCCTCCAGCAGCCCTGCCAGCGGCGAGCGATGCTGCGTGGACGGTTCGGAGTCGGAGGTCGGCATCGGCGGCGACCAGCAGCGTAGCGCGGCGGTCGCGCCGGGCCGCATGCGCCGGATGATCGGCGGCCGCCAGCGCCGCGCCGGCTACTGGACCGTCGCCCAGACGGCGTTGGTCGCCGCGAAGCCCTGCGGACCTGCGCCGTCGAGGATCCAGCTCTGGGCGTAGACCGGCACGCCGGCGGGCAGGTTGGGCTGCCAGTAGACGGGCAGGCTGGCGAAGCCGCTGGTGGCGGTGACGAACGGGGCGAGCACCACGGGATCGGGGACCAGCACGCCGCCGAACAGCGGCTGGTAGATCGCGGTGGTGCCCAACGCGCTGACGCCCACCGTCGACCCGAGGCACTGCACCATCAGGAAGGTGGTGGTGGTGTCGGCGACCAAGGCCCCGCTGCCGAGCATCGTCGGGACGCCGTTGGTCCCGGCGAGGCCGTTGTCGAGGCTGCTCCAGCTCGACGACGTCACCGTGATCGACACCGGCGTCGACTGCAGGCCGCTGGCGCTGACGATCAGCGAGTAGGTGCCCGCCGGCATCGACGGCAGGCGGAACTCGGTCGACAGCACCTGCGCGCCCGTCTGCACGCTGGTGCCGGACCAGTCGTAGGTGCGCGCCCGGTAGACGGCGCTGCCCGACGTCAGCAGCACGATCGGGTAGTTGGAGTTCATCTGCCAGTCGTCGCCGTAGCTGGCGCCTTCCGACATGCCATTGAGCCCGGTGCCGACGAGGTGGAACGAACCGTCGCCGTTCTGGGTGATCGAGGTGATCGCGGGGCGGCCCGCGGTCAGCGGCGCGCCGTTCGGCGAGTAGACGTGGAGGTCGTTGCCGAAGTGGGAGTGCAGCACGGTGCCGTCGGGCAGCGACAGGAACAGCGAGCAGAAGCTCGGCTGGTTCCACGACGAGCCGCTCGGGGCGCTGACCGTCGCGAAGCTGTCGGTGACCGGGTCGTACTCGCAGAAGGTCGTCGGGCTGGGGAATCCACTGGTGGCCGTCGGGGCGGGGCTGACGGCGCACAGCACGCGTCCGTTGACGAGCATCGCGCACGGCGCGTCCGGCGCGCCGGTGCCGTTGGGCAGGTCGGGGCCCGCGGTCCAGGTGCCGGCGCCTGGCGGCTGCGATGGCGACGGCGTGTAGAGCGCGGTGTGGCCGGTCGAGCCGATGAAGAACGCCCTGCCGTCCGGCAGCAGCACGCCCGGGCCGATCTCGTGCAGGTAGGGGTCGTAGAGCGCCGTCGGCACGTTGGAGTCGGCGACCCAGGTGTTGGTCGCCGGCCGATAGCGCTCCGACTGCGTACCGAACGGGTCGACCGTCAGGATGCTGTCGTCGGCGAGCTTGACCCAGGTGGCCTCGTCCTGCCAGGTGCCGTGCGCGAGGTGGCCAGCCTGCGACCAGGTGTCGGTCGCCGGCGCGTAGATCAGGCCGATGCCCGGCGAGTGCGGGAAGACCGGCATCAGCAGCACGCGGCCGTCGGGCAGGATCTCGCTGTTGCAGTCGTAGAACTGGTCGCTGACCGGATTCCACAGCGCCGCCGGCGGCGTGAGCACCGTCCAGGTGTTGGTCTGTGGGTCGTAGATCTCGGCCGTGCTCTTGCCGGTGCCGTACTCGGCGCCGGAGACGAACACCCGACCGTCGCGCAGCACCTGCGACTGGAAGTAGAGGCGCGAGTCGTGCATCGGAGCGAGCGTCGACCAGGTGCCGTTCACGTAGCTGCCGGTCGCGCTCGGGGTCAGTCGGTACCAGGCGGTGCTGGTGCCGCTGTTGTTGCACATGACCGTGCCGTCGGGCAGCAGCAGCATCAGGCCGACGGAGCCCGGCGCGGGCGACGAGACCTGCGTCCAGGTGCCGCCCTGGGCGGGTGCGGCGGTGGGCGACAGCGCGAGCGCCGCGGCGGTGAGGCACCACGCGACGCGGCGGAGCGCGGCAACGGGGGCCGGGACGGAACGGGAGTGGGCGACCATGGGAGAGAGGATGTTGGCGCGAGGGCAGGCGCGCCATCGCCGCCGCCGGAGAACCCGCGTTCGCCGAGCTTCCCGGGCGGGAGCCGCGGAGCGGGCCACAATGTGTTCCGCCGCCCCGTGGCTGTCAACCGCCGCCGCGCGCCGATCAGTTGGCGTCGATGACCAGCCCGACGTCGTTGCTGCTGACCGCGCCGAAGGTGGCCGGCGCTGACGGTCGCCGTCGCGACCGAACGCGTGCCGCACGAGTCGTCGTTGCAGTCGAGGCTGACGAGGTTGCCGCAGCCGTTGGTACCGTCGAACACCTCGATCACGGTGTCGAAGCTCGAGCCGCAGGTGTCGGAGGTCGCGGAGCCGTTGGCGTTGGCATGGGCGACGAACCAGACGTCGTTGCCGGCGGTCGGCTCACACGGTCAGACGAGCGGCACCGACGACGTGGCGCCGACGCTCGAGAACGGGCCGTAGCTACCGACGCTGACCGGCTTGGGGTTGCTGAACTCGTCGCCTTGCGCGGTGGCGAGGCTGGTGACGAGGCAGGAGACGAGGATCGACGAGGCGAGAGACGTGCGCATGGAGGACTCCGGGTGAGTGGCGGACGGGCACGATGGCGGCGCCTTCCCGTGGCGCTGCGAGGGGCCCACGGAACGGAAGCCCTGCGACGTCGGCAACCTCCCCGTCACCCGGCGCCCGTCACGGCCGCAGCAGCAGCTGGTGCAGGCGATCGAGGTTGCCGACGGCGGGATTGACGGTCGACAGGGTCAGTGCCTGGATGCCGGCGCGCAGGCCGACGAGGCCCGGGATCGGCGGCACCACCAGCTGGAACGGCGCGCCAGTCGGCGTCGGCGGCGAGATCAGCGTGCCGCTGCCGCCGGCGAGGAACCAGCCGAACGGCACCACCGGCACCAGTCCGTCGAGCACGCCGAAGAAGTAGAAGCTGACGCCGCTCGGTGCGCCGGTGACGGTGTAGTCGATCGCGCTGCCAGGACGCGCATCGCCGGCAACGGTCATGTCCCAGGCGCCGAGTTCGAAGGCGCCCATGTCGGGCAGCGGCAGGCCGATCAGCGCATGGTCGAGCAGGCGCGAGTTCTGGTCGAAGTCCTCGATGGTGACGAAAGCGGTCAAGATGTCGGCGGTGCCGAGGCACGGCGAGGTCGGCATCAGGTGCAGGTCGCCGTTGGCGGCGTCGACGAACTGCGGATCGGCGATGAGGTTGCCGTTCTGCCCGGCGAACGCGCCGTCGCTGGCGAACACCTGCGACGCGTTGGGGAAGTTGGAGAAGTCCTGGACGGCGTTGCCACGGCTGATCGAGTTGGCGACCTGGCCGGTCCACGTGTTTTCGCGGCGGATGCCGTGGGCGTTGCCGGTCGCGGTCGCGTGCGCGATCGAGAACGTGCCAGCGGTGAGCTGGATGCCGTAGGTGCCGCAGGCCCAGGCGACCAGGTTGCTCGGCGTGCCGGCGGCGGCGGACAGCACCAGGCCGTGGTTGTAGGCGCGGTCGGCGCGCACCGAACGCAGCGTCGCCAGCGGGCTCTCGCAGGTCAGCGCGGCGACGAAGCCGGAGCCGCAGTAGCGGATCACGACGTGCTCCAGGCTCGAGGGCGCAGCGCCGGTGTGGATGGCGATGCCCTGCCACGCGGTCGGCGAGCCGCTGCTCGGGCCATTGCTGTTGGTGTCGCCGCCGTAGTCGTCGTCACGCAGCTCGGTGAACACCACCGGCTCGTAGCCGGTGCCGCGACAGTGCAGCGCGCCGTCGACGTCGATGCGGAAGCTGTTCTGCGTCTTGAACACGACGCCCTGCAGCAGCGTCAGGTCGCCGCCCGGTTGCACGGACAGGTTGTCGGCGAGCACCACCGCGCCGTTCAGGCACGACTGCGAGCCGATCGTCACCGCCGTCGATAGCGACGCGTTGTTGACGCGCAGGAAGTCGCCCGAGGCGTTGCCGCTGGCGTGGTTGTAGGTGAAGCCCGGCACCGCGCGCAGCGGCACGCCTTCGACCGCATAGTTGCCGTTGTCGACGAACGTGCAGTCGTGCACGGTCGGCGTCGAGTTGCCGTTGAGGTTCATGCCGTGCACGTAGCAGTTGCGCGACGTGCAGTGGTCGAACACCGGGCTGGCGCCGTTGAGGTGGAAGTTGGCGACGAAGCCGGAGCCGCCGTAGCGCACGTCGAGCCAGTGCAGCTGGGTCGCCGCCGAGGTCGAGTTGAAGACGATGCCGCGCCACGCGGTCGGGCTGCCGCTGCTCG
The DNA here is from genome assembly GCA_020638735.1 of Planctomycetota bacterium. Classification (GTDB taxonomy): domain Bacteria; phylum Planctomycetota; class UBA1135; order UBA1135; family UBA2386. The sequence goes on from JACKHZ010000012.1 coordinate 460,669, forward strand.
GGCCGTTGCCGTTGGTGTCGCCGCCGGCGCTGTCGTCGCGCAGGTCGGTGAGCACCACCGGCATCGCCGCGGTGCCGTTGGCCAGCAGCGTGCCCTCGACGGAGATTTCGTAGCCGTTGCGGTACTTCAGCACGAGCCCGGCTTCGAGCACCAGCGTGTTGCCGGGGAGGATCGTCAGGTTGGTGTCGACGAGGACCGCGCCGTTGACGTGGGCCGCGGGCGGGATCGTCACCGTGCCGACGACGTTGCCGAGGGTTACGCGCAGGTAGTCGCCGGCTGCGTTGCCCGACGCGGTGTTGTCGCTGAAGCCGGTGAGAGCGCTGACTCCGACGCCCTCGATGGCGTAGCCGCCGTTGTCGGTGAAGTCGCACGCGGTCACGGTCGGCGTCGCGGCGCCGTTGAGGTTCATGCCGTGCACGTAGCAGCGGCGCGATGCGCAGTGGTCGAATGTCGGTGCGCCGCCGTCGAGGTGGAAGTTGGCGACGAAGCCCGAGCCGCCGAAGCGCGCCTCGGTGTGGTGCAGCACGCTCGCCGATGAGGTGCCGTGGAAGACGATGCCGCGCCACGCGGTCGGACTGCCGCTGCTCGGGCCGTCGCTGTTGGTGTCGCCGCCGGCGCTGTCGTCGCGCAGGTCGGTGAAGATCACCGGCAGCGCCGCGGTGCCGTTGCACAGCAGCGTGCCGTCGACCGACACCTCGTAGCCGTTGCGGAACTTGAGGTTGGTGCCGGCGGCGATGGTCAGCGTGCTGCCCTGCGGGATCGACAGGTGGTTGTCGACGAGGATCGCGCCGTTGACCATGTTGGCCGGCGTCAGCGTCAGGTTGCCGTTGACGGTGCTGATGGTGACGCGGGCGAAGTCGCCGGAGACGTTGCCCGAGGCGGTGTTGCCGGCGAAGCCCGGCAGCGCGTGGATCGGCACGCCTTCGATCGCGTAGTTGCCGTTGCCGACGAAGTTGCAGTTGGTCACGACCGGCGTCGCGGAGCCGTTGAGCTGCATGCCGTGCACGTAGCAGTTGCGCGACGTGCAGTGGTCGAACGAAGGGCTCGAGCCGTTGAGCTGCAGGTTGGCGACGAAGCCGGAGCCGCCGTAGCGCACGTCGAGGTATTGCATCGTCGAGGCGCCCGAACCGGTGTTGAAGACGATGCCACGCCACGCGGTCGGGCTACCGGTGCTCGGGCCGTTGTTGTTGGTGTCGCCGCCGGCCGAGTCGTCCTGCAGGTCGGTGCAGATCACCGGGCTCTGCTGGGTGCCGTTGACGATCAGCGTGCCGTTGACCGTGAACTCGCCGCCGCCGGTGAACTTGACGATCACGCCCGGGCCGAGCGTCAGCGTCTGGCCGGTCGGTACGGTCAGCGTGCCGTTGGCGTGGTAGACGCCGGCCGTCAGCGTGCCGCTGACGTTGCCGGAGATCTGACTCTGCGCGGCGAGCGCGCCGAGCAGGGCGAGAGGGGACAGGGCGGCGCCGCGGCGGGCGATGCGCAGGATGCGGAGGACCATGGAGGAAGTGCTTGGGTTGGTGCGCGAGGGCGCGGACCCCTGCACTTGCGTCGTGGGCGCCCCGCGTGACATCCCGATGCAGAAAGTCGCCGCTCGGCACTTTGGCTTTGTAGTGCAAAGCGTAGCGGATAGCGTCCTGCCGCATGACGTCCTGGCTGCAGCGACTGGCGGGTCGGCGCGCGCGTCGGCCCGAGTTCTTCCCCCGTGGTCCGTTGTCGGTGGAGGCGGACTTCGCCCCGGCCCTGGCGCGCTCGCTGGCGCGGTTCCAGCTCGGCGAGACGGGCGACGGCAGCCACCTGCTCGCCGCGGCGGCGAAGCTCGGCGACGCGGATCGCGTCGAGCTGCTGCGCCGGTTCCTCGACGAGGAACACGACCACGCGCGCTGGCTCGGCCGCGCGGTCGAGGCGCTCGGCGGGCAGCGGCTAGAACGGCACTGGTCGGCGAGCGCGTTCCGCCTGGTGCGGCGGCTCGGCGGCGTCGAGACCGAGCTGATCGTGCTGATGGCCGCGGAGCTGCTCGGCGCGACCTACTACCGCGCGTTGGCGCGGCACGTCCGCGACCCGCAGCTGCGCGGCCTGCTCGGCCAGATCGCGCGCGACGAGGGCGTGCACATCGCCCTGCACGTCGACTGGCAGCGCCGCCACCTGCACCAGCTCGGGCCCGTGCGCCGCGCGCTGTTCCGCGTCGGCTTCCACGCCTTCTTCCGCGCGGTGTGCGTGATGGTGATGCTCGATCACCGCGCCGTGCTGCGCCGCTGCGGCGGGCTGCGCAGCTACTGGCGCGCATCGGGCGACCTGCTGGCGCGGGTCACCGCGGCGCAGCTGCGGCCGTGTCGCCTGACCGGCCGCGCGTTGCTGCGCTTCCGCCACCTGGCGGTCGAGACGGCGTAGCGCCGTCGTTCGCGGCGGCCGCTCACTTCATCGGCGCCGCGAGCTGACCGAGGTCGACCCGGTGCACCGGCGCGCTCTGCAGCAGGTGCGACAGCTTCTCGCGCTCGAGCCACTCGTAGACGAGGTCCATCGGCGTGCACAGACCCATGTGCGGCACGACCACCGGCGAGCCCTTGCCGTGCGTGTAGATCTTGGAGAACACGCCGATCAGCTGGTGGGTGTCGGCGCGGTAGATGCCGCCGCCGCTGTTGCCGAAGTAGGTCGGCGCGTTGATCATCCAGTAGTTGGCGCCGTTGAGTTCGTTGTGCAGCGAGCTGACCTCGCCCTTGGACGGCACCGGGTCGTTGCCGAGCGGGCAGCCGACGGCGCACACCGGGTCCCAGACGCGCACGTCGGCGGTCTCGTCGCGCGGCAGCGCGTTGGCGACGAACGGCAGCTGACGGTCGGTGTCGAGCTTGACCAGCGCGGCGTCGATCTTGGCCTCGCTGGCGATCATCCGCCCCGGCACGACGAGCTTCTCGTCGCCGAGGTAGATGGTGACCTCGAAGCCGGTCTGCCGCGCCTTCGGCGTGTCGGCCAGGATGTTGCGCACGACGTGGTACGACGTCAGCACGTAGCTCTCGTTCTTGCCGCCGGCCTTCGGGTTGGGCCCGGAGAAGACGATCGTGCCCGAGCCGACGGTGTCCTCGCCGTTGAGCTGCACGGTCGGCAGCAGCATCTGCCGCGTCAGCTCGCTGTGGTCGCAGTACATCTGGCTGGCCAGCGTGGCGATGCCGCGCTGGGTCTCGCTGATGCGCATCGCGGCGTCGCGCTCCTTGGCGCGCACCTCGCTGATGTAGGCGTCGACGAGCTCCCGGGTGCGGTTGAAGTCGCTGGTCAGCTGGCTGCGGAACGAGGCGACGTCCTTCTGCGCCTGCTCCAGCTCGTCGGCGATGACCTTGGCCTGGTCGGAGCCGGCGTTGGCCGACGCGAGCTGCTGCTCGAGCCGCTGCATGCGCGCCTCGGTCTGCTGCAGGATCTGCTCCTGCAGGTCCTTCAGCTCGCCCGGGTTGCCGGTGGACGACGCGGCGACCTGGTTGAGCTTGCGCTCGAGGGCGGTGACGTCCTTCTGCTGTGTCTCCAGCCGTGCGATCTGCTGATGGAACGACACCATCAGCAGCATGGCCGCAAGGCCGCAGAACACCTCCACGAGTGTGCGCTTCATCCCTAGTTGCTCTTCTTCCCGGTTGCTCGTCCGAAACCCCTGCCGCAACCCGGCTTCGGAAAGCCCTCCGAAACGTCTGAAGAGAAAAGCAACCCTCGGCGGAGCAACGACTTGTGTCGCCCTTGCCATGGTCGGAACGGAGCCCCGGCGGGTCGGCGGAAATCGCCGGAATGCCGAAGAACTGGTCACCTCGGCGGCGCCTGTCGGCTTCTGCCGCAGTCGGCCCGGGCGGGGCACGGTCGCGCGCCGCAGGGCGCCACTTGTCGCTGCTACCGGGTGCGGTACGCCGGGGTCGGGCCTATGGTGCGTCCGTGACCGCCGAGTCCTTCGCCCCGATCCCCGAACTGCTGGCCGAACTGCAGGCCGGCCGACCGATCGTCCTGGTCGACGATCCCGACCGTGAGAACGAGGGCGACCTCTGCTTCGCCGCCGAGTTCGCGACCCCCGAGCTGGTGGCGCAGATGTCGCGCGAGGCGTGCGGTCTGATCTGCCTGGCGCTCGAGGGGCCGATCTGCGACCAGCTCGGCCTGCAGCTGATGGTCTCGCAGAACCGCTCCCGCTTCGGCACCGCCTTCACCGTCAGCATCGAAGCGGTCGAGGGCGTGACCACCGGCATCTCCGCCAGGGACCGCGCCAAGACCATCCTGACCGCGGTCGATCCCAAGGCCCGGCCGACCGATCTGGCCCGCCCCGGCCACATCTTCCCGCTGCGCGCGGTCGACGGCGGCGTGCTGGTGCGCACCGGCCAGACCGAGGGCATCGTCGACCTTTGCCGGCTGGCCGGCCTGCGCCCGGCCGGCGTCATCTGCGAGATCACCAAGCCGGATGGCGAGATGGCCCGCGTGCCGGAGCTCGAGGTGTTCTGCCGCGAGCGCGGCATCAAGATGGGCTGCATCGCCGACCTGGTCGAGTACCGCCGCCGCCGCGAACGGCTGATCGAGCGGGTCGCGGTGGCCAAGATGCCGACCCAGTACGGCGACTTCGACTGCCACACCTACATCAGCCGCGTCGACGAGCGCACCCACATGGCGCTGACCGTCGGCATCGACCGGGTCGGCACCGGTGAGCGCTTCCCGCCGATCGAGGACGAGGTGCTGGTGCGCGTGCACTCGCAGTGCCTGACCGGCGACGCCTTCGGTTCGCTGCGCTGCGACTGCGGCCCGCAGCTGCATTCGGCGATGCAGCAGGTGCAGCAGGCCGGTCGCGGCGTCGTGCTCTACATCAGCCAGGAAGGGCGCGGCATCGGCCTCGCCAACAAGCTGCGCGCCTACGAACTGCAGGACGGCGGCATGGACACGGTCGAGGCCAACGTGCACCTCGGCTTCCGCCCGGACCAGCGCGAGTTCGGCACCGGCGCCCAGATCCTGCACGACCTCGGCCTGCGCAAGCTGCGGCTGCTGACCAACAACCCCAAGAAGCTCGCCGGCCTGCAGGGGTACGGCATCGAGGTGGTCGGCCAGGAGCCGCTGGTCGTCGGCACCAACCCGCACAACCGGAAGTACTTGGAGACGAAGCGGCAGAAGATGGGGCACCTGCTCGCCGGATCGGAGGCCGAGCCGACCCCGTGACGGTTCCGCGGGGCCGGGCGGGGCGTTGGCAAGGGGGCTTCGGCGCCCGCCAGCACGGTCCGCGCGAACCCGCTGCCGCGGCGGGAAGAAAGCGCCGCGGACCCCTTCCAACCGCCCCGTGTTCGCCTTGAAGCGCAGCCCCGAAACCCCCGATCGCGACCTGATCCAGGAGGTCCTGGACGGCAGCGAGGTCGCCTTCGCCGAGCTGGTGGACCGCTACAAGGACCGCGTGCTGCGGCTCCTCTCGCGGTACTGCCGGGACGCGATCGAGTGCGAGGACCTGGCGCAGGACGTGTTCCTGAAGGTCTTCCGCAAGCTGCACACCTTCCAGCACGGCTCGCAGTTCTTCACCTGGCTCTACCGCATCACGGTCAACGCGGCGACGGACCACCTGTCGCGCGCCGGCAGCCGGCGGCTCAAGCTGGTCGAGGACACCGGCGTGTTCGAGCGCGGCTGTGACGCCGAGAGCCCGACCGCGCCGCTCGAGGCGCAGGAGCTGGCGGCGGTGACGCGCAAGATCGTCGAGGGCCTGCCGGAGAAGTTCCGCACGATCCTGGTCCTGCGCGAGTTCGAGGACCTCTCCTACACCGAGATCGCCGAGGTGCTGCAGATCCAGCTCGGCACGGTCGAATCACGGCTGTTCCGTGCGCGTCAGCGGTTCAAGGACGCGCTGACGCGCGAACATCCCGAGCTGCTGCCGAACGGCGACGTGGCGGGCGCGACCCGCGGAGCGAAGCGATGAACCCCTCTGCCGAAGATCGTCTGTTGCAGCGTTACCTCGACCGCGAGTTGTCGGCCGACGAGTCGGCGGCGTTCGCCGGGCGCCTGCTGACCGACGCCACGCTGCGCGACCGCGTGCAGCAGGCCGAAGCGCTGCGCGCGCCGTTGCTGGCCGCCGCGGCCGCGCCGACGCCGCGCGCGTCGATGGCGTTCACGCAGAAGGTGATGGCCGAGGTGCGGCGCCAGCCCAGCCGCGAGCAGCTGATGCGCTTCGACCTCTCGGCGTCCACGTTGCGCGTCTGTCGGCGCATCCTGCTCGCCGCGGCGGTGCTGTGCGCGATCGGCGCGGCGGCCCTCACCGGCCTGTTCGACCGCCCCGGCGCCGACACGCTGCAGGCCGCGCCCGGCGAGGTGCAGCAGGAGATCGACCGCCTCGACGCCGCGATCCGCGCCGACCAGCAGCGGCAGGAGCAGGGCCGCCCGCACGGAGTGCCGCGTCGCGGTAACTGATCCGTGTCTTCCGTCGGCGGCTCCGTTCGGCTCTGGATTCTGGCGGTCGCCCTGGGCAGCTTCGCCGCCGGTGTGGTGCTCGGTGTCGCCGTCCCGGAGCTGTGGGCGCAGGGCCGGCACGAACAGACCCCCGAAGAAGACTACGTGCACGAGATGGCGACCCGCTACGGCCTGAACGCTGCCCAGACGCGCTCGCTGCGCCTGGTGCTGCAGCACGATCGCGAGCGGCAGCTCGAGATCCTGCGCACGGCCGATTGGAGCCAGCTGCCGCCCGAGCTGCAGAACCGCCGGTTGAAGGAACAGCGCGCCACCGAGCTGCGCATCCTGCAGATCCTGGACGAGCGGCAGCGCGCCCTCTACGAACGCGACAGCCGTCCGGCCGGTGGAGCTACTGTCGGCGGTGGGACCCCCGAGAGCATTGGCCCCGGCGACCGGCCGACGGCGGAGTACAGGTGACATCATGGTGAGGAGCATCGGAATCGATCCCGGCGACCGGATGGTGAAGGTCGTCGAACTGGACGGCAGCTACCGCAAGACGCGGCTGCTGCGGGCGAACACGACCGCGGTCGCGTCGGCGACCGAGGACCCGATGCGGCCCGACCTGGTCGCCGCGGCGGTGCGCGCGGCGATCGACGAGGGCATGAAGGGCAGCATCACGCTGGGCCACCCGTGCCGCGAGGCGGTGCTGCGCGGGCTCGAGCTGCCGTTCAAGGGCACCGACGCGATCCGCAAGATCGTCAAGAGCGAGATCGAGGGCGAGATCTACACGCACGCCGTCGACGACATGATCGTCGACTTCCACGAGATCGGTCCTGGCGCTTCCGGCGGCACCCGCGTGCTGGTGGCGTCGGTGCCGAAGGTCGGCCTGCGCAACCAGCTCGGGGCGCTGTCGGCCGAGAAGGTCGACCCGGAGTTCGTCGACCTCGACACCATGGCCCTGTGGCGCGCCGCGCACTGGGCAGGCTGCTTCGCCGCCGCCGATGCGGACGAGGCGGCGGCGGCGCCGGCCGGCGAGGCGGTGCACGCGGTGGTCGACATCGGCGCCCGCAGCGTCAAGGTCGTGCTCGTCGAGGGTGAGCAGCTGGTCGAGATGCGCGCGCTTCGCCTCGGCGACGGCGTCGTCGCCGAGCACGTCGCGCGCCACTACGGCCTGCCCGTCGGCCAGGCGCAGGAGGCGGTTCGACGCTGCCTCGAAGACGGCGCCGACTGCGAGTTCGCGCCGCAGGCCCAGGTGGACGGGGCGCTCGCGGCGGTCGAGGGTGAGCTGGGAGTCGAGCCTGCGCCGCAGAAGGTCGAGGCGGCCGCGATCGTGCCGGTCGGCGAAGCGATCGTCGTCAGCCACACGTTCGTCGGCGAGGAGCACACGCGGTACCTGCAGCGGCTCGCCCGAGAACTGACGCGCTTCCTGACGGCCACCGGGCTCGCCGCGCGCGTGCGGAGCGTCTGGATGACCGGCGGCGCGTGCAGCGGCCAGGGCGTCGCCGAGATGCTGGCGGCGGTGTTCGGCCACGAGCCGCAGCTGCTCGACCCGTTGACGCATCTCGCGCACGACCTCGACGAGGAAGAGGCGCAGCAGCTCGGCCCGTCGTTGACGACGGCGATCGGCCTCGCGCTGGCCCCGCTCGGCGGTCCGGAGGGCTTCCAGCTGCGGCAGGAAGACCTGGCGCTGACGCGCGGCTTCGAGCGCATCAAGTTCTCGCTGGCGATCTGCTGCATGGTCGGCCTGCTGGCGTTGTTCGTGCACGCCAACAGCCAGTCGATCAAGCTGCGCAACCTCGAGCTGCAGATCGGCAAGCAGTTCGTGGACCCGAAGGATCCGGAGTCGATCCAGTTCTTCGGCATGTTGAACCCGCTGTTCAACGACGCCTTCTTCCGCAACAAGGACTGCTTCGAGACGCGCAAGAACGGTCGCCTCTACGGCTACAAGGAGCTCGCCGCCGACGTGATCGCCGCGCCGGTGCAGGACCGCGTGCGCATCGTGCGCGACCGCCTGCGCGACATCGTCGAGGAGAAGCAGAAGGCGACCGGCGTCTACGAGGACGTCAGCATGGAGTCGGGCCTCGCCGTGCTGGTGCGCTGGGCGGAGATCCTGAAGGGCGCCGAGCCGCGGCTGGGTCGCTATCTCGTGCCGCGCGTCGACCTCAACATGAAGGGCAAGGCGCGCAAGCTGGAGTTCTGGGTCGCGTTCCGCGGCGACGACTTCCGCGCCCGCGGCGCCGAGCTGCGGCGCGCGTTCGAGAACGACTACCAGAAGCCCGATTCGCCGTTCAAGGCGCCCGACCGCGCCGGCGAGGACCTGACGATGGACCTGTTCCAGAGCTCGTCCCGGAACCCCGCCGACCAGGCCGTCAACGGCGCCTACTACAAGTTCACGATCTCCGTGAAGGAGCGCTTCGAGCCGTTCGGCATCAGCCGCCGCACCGCCGCCGCCGACCTGCCGACGCCGCGCCGCGAGCCGGGGCTGCTCGCAACCACGGAGAACGCCGCCACGAAGGAGGGCCGCTGATGAGCCTGCTCCGCGACATGGACCTCTACAAGGGCATCGTGTTGGTGTCCCTGCTGCTGCTGCCCGCCGGTTGGTACTGGTCCAACCACCTGACCAAGCAGATCGAGCTCTGCGAGAAGTCGATCCGCGAGTCCACGCGGCAGGGCGGCTACCTCGAGCAGATCGGCAAGATGCAGAAGCAGATCGAACTGATCGCGCAGAACCAGCTGACGACGTCGGACTCGATCAAGGAGCCGCGCACCTACTTCGAGGGTCAGATCATGACCTCGGCCAAGGGGCTCGCGACCAACGACTTCACCACCGACGGCCCCAAACAGGAGCCCTCCGGCATGGCCGGCAAGGGCCAGGCCGACGACTACGTCATGTCGATCGAGTGGGGCAAGACCCTCAAGGTCGACATGGAGTTCGTCTACGCGGTGATCTTCAACTGCGAGTCGGGTGCGCGCCGGGCGGACGCCGGCGGCCAGGCGCCGCCGTCGGTGTGGCGGCTGCGCAACCTGAGCCTCGTCAACGCGTCGATCGAGCGCAACACGATCGGTCGCAACGCGCCGCCGCCGGAGCTCGGCGACGAGTGGCACATCGCCGACATGAAGTTCGCCCGCCGCGAGCCGAAGAGGGGCAAGTGACCCGCAGAGCGGCGGTCGCGACGCTCGTCCTGGCGGCGGCCGCCGGCTGCACGCCGGTGGTGCGCTACACCAACGAGCTGACCGACGGCCGCCACGGGCGCACCTGGTTCACGCGGTTGCCGTCGACGTTCGGCGCGACCGCCGGCTTCGCGGTCGGGCTGCCGGTGGACCTCGTGTCGCTGCCGCTGACGGTGGTCGTCTACGAGTCGCAGGACGAAGTCACGCGCGACGCGCTGTCGGTGTTCCTGTTCCCGTCGTTCGTGCTGTGGAAGGTCGGCGCCCTGATCGGCGCGCCGTTCGACGCCGTCGAGTGGGGGCTCTGGCGTTCGTGGCGCAAGCCCGCGCCGGTCACCGACGCCGAGCGCGAGGCGATCGAGCGCGAGTGGGACAAGAGCGAGTACAACGAGTACCCGGTCACGCCGCTCTATCCGCTGCCGACGCCGCGCTGACCGCCGATCGTCCGTTCGCTCCGTCGGGCGCGGCGGGTTTCTTGGCGTGAACGGCCCCGCGGTCCAGCCTGTAGGCTCGGCGGCTGCATGGATCCCTCGCCGGTCGCCTTGAAGAAGCTCGCGCAGTGCGTGCTGCGGGACGGAGCGTTGTCGCTGACGGTGCTGCTCGAACACGTCGCGCCGGTCGCGGCGATGCGGGCGTTGGCGCAGAAGCACGGGATGACGCCGAAGGGCGGCTTCCGGCTGGAGAAGGCGCCCGCCGCGGTGTTGGCGCCGCTGCTCGCCGAGCAGCGCGCCCCCGAGGTGCTCGACGAGGTGCTGCGTCTGTTGTTGCCGGGCGCCGGCGATCGTCCGGCCAAGGCCGCGGCGCCGGTCCGCGAGCCCGACGCGGAGGCGCGTCAGTTGCTCGCGCTGCGCGACGCCGAGGCTGCGCGACTGCGCGACGAGCTCGAACGCGCGCGCGAAGGCGCCCAGCGCGGCCGCGATCGTGAGGTCGCGCTCGAGCAGCGCCTGCAGGCCGCCGAGGAGGAGGTCGTGCGGTTGCGGCGCGCGGCCATCGTGCGCAGCGCCGAGCCGGCCGCCGCGCCGCCGTCGGCCGACGAGCGCGGCGAACGCGCGTTGCTGCACAAGCTGCACGAGCTGGAGCTCGAGTGCGAGTCGTTCCTCGGCGCCAACGAGGCGCTGCGCCGCCAGCAGGCGGTCGACCGTTCGCGGCTGCGCGAGCTGGAGGACGAGCTGGCCGAGCTCGAGGCGCTGGTGCCGAAGAACCACCGGCGCAAGCGGCGCCCGATGCCGCCCGAGCCCGATCCCGTGCGTCGCTTCGTGCTGCCGCGCTTCCTGCCGTCGTTCTACAAGTCGCTCGAGGGCAAGGACCGCCGCGCCGCGGCGCGCGCGATCGAGGCGGTGCTGCTGTTCTGCACCGAGGGCCACGGCTACCCCGGGCTCGAGGTCAAGCAGATGGGCGGTCAGGACACCTGGAGCATGCGCGGCTCGCTCGGCCTGCGCGTCTATTTCCGCCAGCTCGGCGCCGGCGAGATCGAGGTGCTCGAGCTGGCCGACCGCGAGGACCAGCACACCACGCTGCGCCGGCTCAAGGAGCGCTGAGTGGCGGGCCGCAAGCCGAAGGCGAAGCCCGCCGAGCCGGTGATGCTGTCGGCGGGCACCCCCGGCGGCTTCCCCGACCCGTGCGACTACGACGCCGAAGGACTGGTCGCGTACGGCGGCGACCTCGGCAGCGAGCGCCTCGTCGAAGCCTACTCCCGCGGCATCTTCCCCTGGTACGGACCCGGCTACGTGCCGCTGTGGTGGAGTCCGGATCCGCGCGCGCTGCTGACGCCCGAGGCCCTGCACGTCTCGCGCAGCCTCGGCCGCACGCTGCGTCGCGGCGGCTTCGAGCTGCGCTGGGACACCCGCTTCCGCCAGGTGATGCGGGCCTGCGGCGAGCAGCGCACCGACGGCACGTGGATCATCCCCGAGATGCTCGACGCCTACGCCGAGCTGCATCGACTGGGCTTCGCGCACAGCCTCGAGGTGGTGCGCGCGGACGAGCTGGTCGGCGGCGTCTACGGGGTCCAGGTCGGCGGCCTGTTCGCCGCGGAGTCGATGTTCCACCGCGCCACCGACATGTCCAAGGTCGCCCTCGTGGCCATGGTGCACACGCTGTTCGGGGCCGGGATCGAGCTGATGGACGTGCAGTTCGCGACCGCGCACCTGGCCTCGCTCGGGGCCTTCGAGGTGCCGCGCGCCGAGTACCTGTCGCGGCTGGCCGTCGCGCGCGAACGGGTCGTCGATCTGCGGAAGCCGGCGCTGCTGCTGTCGGTCTGACGCGGAGCATCGGGCCCGGTCCGACGTCTTGCCGCCGTCGGTCGGAGTTGTTGTCCCTTCCGGGTGCCAAGCGCAACCCCGGCTGATACCTTGCCCGGCCCTCCGAGGAAGCATGTCGAAGCGCGCCATCACCCTGTCCGTTCCGCTCGTGGGTCGCTGGGCCCTGGCCCTCGCCAGCATCGCCTGCAGCGAGGCGTTGCTCGCGCAGTCGCCCGTTCCGGTATCGGGGACCAAGGTCCAGGCGCTGCGGACCCTGCGGGCCACGCCGACGACCGCCCCCGGACGCCTGTTGGAGATCACCGCCGAACTCGAGCCGGGCCAGGACCCGGTCGCCCAGCAGCCCGCCGCGCCGCAGACGCCCGAGGAAGCCGCCAAGATGCAGGCGCAGACGCAGCGGCTGCAGCAGTTCCAGCAGCTGGTCTTCGACCGCCGGCCGTCGTCGATCCTCGCCGCGTGGGCGGGGCCGGAGCTGAAGCCGTACGACCCTGCCGAGGAGGAGAAGGAGAAGAAGGACGGGGAGCCGAGCGGCGCGGCGCAGCCGGGCGCGGCGGTCGGCGCGGTGCCCGCCGTCGACGTCTCCCAGCTCGATGGCATGAGCGCCGAGGAGATCGCCAAGGCGCTGGAGCAGAGCTTCGTCGCGCCCGAAGGCGCGCCTCCGACCGCGGCGGGCAACCCGGAAGCCGCCGCCGCCGCCGCGGCCGCCGCCGCCGAGGCGAAGGCCAAGGCCGAGGAGCAGGCGCTCGCGCAGAAGAAGCAGAAGCGCGAGCTCGAGATGCTGCAGCGCGACGTCACGCTGGGCCGCTGGCAGGCGTTCCCGGCGTTCCTCGAGACGCTGGCCGAGAAGGACCGCAAGCCGGCCTACGAGCACTTCCTCAAGGTGCTGCCGCGTCACCCGCAGCAGCAGAACTCGCGCGTGCCGCCGAACCTGCAGGAGAAGAATCGCTTCTCGTTCGAGGACGCGCTGGTGCTCGCCGGCATGGCGCCGGGCGGCTTCGACAAGGCGCAGGCCAAGCTGCTGGCGCCGATCGTGCGGCGCGCGATCGACGACGGCGCGGTGGTCGAGGAGCTGCTCCGGCTGCTGTCCGCCGAGGTCAACAAGGCCGCCGACGCCGTCGGGGATCCCGCCGCGCAGCGGCTCGACCGCCGCGAGGTCGCGCTGCTGCTGATCGAGCTGGGCCAGGACGCCGAGATCGGCGTGTTCCTGCCGACGGCGACCGCGGCCGAGGCCGACAACGACCGCGAGGCGCTCAACCTGCTCGCCCGGCACGCGCTGGCGATGTACGCGAAGGAGCGGCGCAACGTCTGGCTGGAGACCGCCTGGCAGGTGACGCAGGCGGCGCTGGCCAAGGGCGAGGTGTCGAAGGAGCAGAAGGAGGAGGCGCTGCGTCGCGCGGTCGAGCTGGCGCCGAAGGTGCAGAAGGAGCTCGGTCCGGCCTGGCTCGCCGAGAGCTTCTCGTCGCGACCCGAGCGCGGCATGGAGATCATCGCCACGATCGGCCAGCAGGTCGCGCGCGGCTTCGAGGAGCGGGCCCAGGACGCGGGATACCGCAGCGCCGGCCTCGAGCTGCAGAAGACCGCCGTCGAGTCGCTGCTGACGAACGCGCCCGAGCTCGCCGACGCGTGGCGCGAGACGCTCGGCCTGCTCGCCGCCGGCTGGGTCGTCGAGGCGACCAACACCTACCAGAACTCGCGCACGACGTCGTTCGGTCCGGTGATGGAGCGCGACGACTTCGGCAACATCTTCTGGACCAACCGGCGCATGGGCGGCGGCGGCGCGGTGTCGCCGATCGAGCCGGTCGACCTGCTGAAGTCGCAACCGGGCGCGCAGTGGGCGGCGTTGCTCGGCGAGGCGCTGCGGCCGCACTTCCTGACGGTGTCGGCGCAGCTGTGGCTGAAGGTCAACGAGCACGACAAGGCCTTCCCGTTCATCGAGCAGCTCGCCGCGGTCAACCCCCGCAAGGCCAAGGAGCTCGCCGAGGAGTTCCTGCGCGTCTGGATGCGCAACAACAACCCGAACACCAACACCCCGACGAACTCGTACATGTTCATCTACGGGTTCGACCAGCGGGCCAACGGCATCCCGCTGACGCGCAGCAAGCAGGAGCGCAACCTCGAGGAGCTCGGCAGCTACGTCGAGCGGCTGCGCCAGCTGCCGATCGACGGCGTCAACGAGTCGCTGCTCGGCGAGGCGTTCGTCGCCGCGCACAGCGTCGCCGAGGTCTACCGCCTGGAGACCATCGAGCGCGTGTTCGGCGACATCCACGAGCTGGACCCCGTGCTGCTCGGCGAGCTGCTGGGCAAGATGCGCACCAACCTGGCGACCATCTGGCGTCGGCCGGACGTGCAGGACGCCGCCAAGACCAAGCGGTCGCAGAAGCAGATGCTGGACCAGGTCGCGCGCGGCTACGACACCGCGCTGCAGATCGCCGAAGGGGCGCTCGGTGCGCGCGGCAAGCACTGGGCGTTGCTCGACGTGGTCGCGGCGATCCGCCACGATCGCAACAACTTCAACAAGGAGCAGGCGCGCGACAGCCATTTCAGCGACGAACGCATCCGCTCCTTCGAGTTGTTCCGCGAGGCGACCGATCACTATGCGTCGATCGTCGACGACCTGCGCCTGGACCAGGAGACGGTGCAGCCGTACGCGCTGTGGTTCTACGCCGCGCTCGGCGCCTCGGACCTCGGCGCGATCGACGAGGACACGGTGCTGGCCGAGAGCCAGCTGGCGCTGATCCGCGGGGCGCTCGACGAGCTGTCGGACGGCGCCCGCGAGCGGCACCAGGCGATGTTCGCCAACCAGCTGTTCACGCGCATGTCGGCGGTGAAGCCGCAGATCAAGTACCGCTACCTCAAGGCCGGCTTCGCGGTGATCGGCGACCACCCGCAGGCGGCCGAGGCGAAGAAGGTCTGGGACTACTACCAGGACCTGATCACCGAGCTGCGCCTCGACGCGGTCGTCGACGGCGGCACCGCGGTCGGCACCGAGCCGTTCGGCGTGCGCGTCGACATCGTGCATTCGCCGGAGATCGCCCGCGAGAGCGGCGGCTTCCAGAAGTACGCGACCAACCAGAACAGCGGCAGCGGCTACTACTACAACTACGGCCGCCCGCTGGAGAACTACCGCGACAAGTTCCACGACGCCGTGGTGGCGTCGCTGCAGGAGCACTTCGAGGTGCTGTCGATCACGTTCAACAGCGAGCACATGAACGCGATCCCGGACCGCGCGCCGGGCTGGGAGCGCACACCGTACGCGTTCCTGCTGCTGCAGGCGCGCGGCCCGCAGGTCGACCGCATCCCGGAGATGAAGCTCGACTTCGACTTCCTCGACACGTCGGGCTACGTGATCCTGCCGGTGACCACCGCGACGGTGTCGATCGACGCGTCGGCGAAGGCCGAGGTGCGACCGTTCGCGGGCCTCGAGGTCCTGCAGCTGCTCGACGAGCGCAAGATCGACGAGGGCAAGGTGACGCTCGAGATCAAGGCCAAGGGCCAGGGCCTGGTGCCGGACCTCGAGCAGTTCATGACCCTCGACACCCCCGGCTTCGTCGTCGACAAGCGCGACGACCAGGGCGCTTCGGTCGTGCGCTTCGCCGAGGACCAGGAGGCGGTCGAGAGCGAGCGCGTCTGGTTGCTGTCGCTCGAGCCCGAGTCGGCCGGTGCGACGCCGGGCAGCTTCCGCTTTGCGAAGCCGCGCATCGAAGGCGTCAAGGCGACCTACCAGCGCTACAACGACGCCGACCTCGAGACGGTGCCCGCCGAGGTCGCGCTGAACGGCCTGCTGCGCGGCCCCGACCCGCTGTGGGTGTGGCTGCTGCTCGGCGCGGCGACGGTGGCGTTCGTGCTGTGGTTCGTGCTCTACCGTCCGGGCGGCACCGCCGTCGAACGCGTCGATACCGGGCTGCGCATGCCGGAGCAGGTCACGCCGTTCACGGTGCTGGGCCTGCTCCAGCGCATCGCCGGGCGCAGCTCGCTCGACGCCGCTCAGCAGCAGCGCCTGCAGGACGACATCCGCCGCATCGAGGAGGCGCACTTCGGTCGCGCCGACGACCGCGCGCTCGACCTCGGCGGCATCGCCGCCGAATGGCTGCGCCGCGCCCACTGATCGCCGCCAGGCACCCCCGCTCCTTCCGCACCGTCCGACCCCTCCGTCCTCCGCCAATGACCGCTCCAGAAGTCGCCCCGGCCGCCGCTCGCTTCGTCGAGTCGCGCGAGTTCCTCCACCAGATCAAGACCCGCGTCGGCCAGGTGGTCGTCGGCCAGGACGTCGTCGTCGAGCGGGTGCTGATCGCGCTGCTGACGTCCGGTCACCTGCTGCTGCAGGGCGTGCCGGGTCTGGCCAAGACGCTGCTGGTCGCGGCCGTGTCGAAGACCGTCGACCTCGCCTTCGCGCGCATCCAGTTCACGATCGACCTGCTGCCGTCGGACATCGTCGGCAGCGAGATCCTCGACCAGAAGACGCACGAGTTCCGCACCCACCGGGGGCCGATCTTCACCAACCTGCTGCTGGCCGACGAGATCAACCGCGCCGCGCCGAAGGTGCAGTCGGCGCTGCTCGAGGCGATGCAGGAGCGGCGCGTCACGATCGGCAACAACAACTTCGCGCTGCCGGCGCCGTTCCTGGTGATCGCCACGCAGAACCCGGTCGAGCAGGCCGGCACCTTCGAGCTGCCCGAGGCGCAGCTCGATCGCTTCATGCTGCTGCACCGGCTCGAGTACCTGAAGCCGGAGGAGGAGAAGGAGGTGCTGCGCCGCAACACCAGGCTCGGCGTGCGGCGCGAGGGCAAGGGCGCCGTGGCGCGCACCGAGTTCGACGTGCTCGACGGCCAGGAGCGCGGCACCTCGGAGCAGCTGGTGCGGGCGATGGAGGACGTGCAGCAGGTGCACGTCAGCGAGGCGTTCCTCGAGCACGTCGTCGAGATCGTCAACCGAACGCGCAACCACCCGAAGCTCGAGCTCGGCTGCAGCCCGCGCGCCGGCATCTCGCTGGTCAAGGCGTCGCGCGCCCGCGCGCTGATCCACGGCCGTGACTACGTGCTGCCGGAGGACCTGTTCGCGCTCGCGGAGGACGTGATCCTGCACCGCATCCGGCTCAGCTACGAGGCGGTCGCCGAGGGCCACACGAGCCAGCAGGTGCTGCAGGAGATCCTCGGCGAAGTCGCGCGATGAGCAACGCCAAGCAGCAGCATGCGAAGCAGAGCATCCGGGAGCGCGAGCGCGCGCTGCCGGGGCTGCTGCCGCCGATCGAGCCGATCGCGGCGCGCAAGTTCGTCGTCGCCATCCAGCGGCTGGCCGACGACCTCAGCTACGGCCTCGACGGTTCGCGCTTTCTCGGCTCGGGCATCGACTACGTGCAGTCGCGGCAATACCTGCCGGGGGACCCGGTCAAGTCGATGGACTGGCGCGTCACGGCGCGTTCGGGCCGCTACCACGTCAAGGAGTACGAGGCGCAGCGCCGCATCCCGGCGTGGTTCGTCATCGACACGTCCGCGTCGATGGTGGTCTCTTCGACCGGCCGCAGCAAGTACGAGCTGGCGCTGCTGGTCGCCGGCGGCCTGGCGCTGGCCTGCCTCGACCGCACCAGTCCGGTCGGCGTGCTCGGCGGCGGCGCGCGCGACGTGCGCATCGAGCCAAGCCTGGCCAAGGATCGCGTGCTGCAGTGGTTGCTGCGCATGCGTCGCTTCTCGTTCGACGAGTCGACCGAGGTGACCCGGCGCATCCGGCAGCTGCGGCCGACGCTGCACAGCCGCTCGCTGATCGTGCTGCTCAGCGACCTGCACGAACCGGGTGCGGTGCACTCGGCGGCGCTGCTGGCGCAGCAGCACGAAGTCGCGGTCGTGCAGTTCCAGGACCCGGCCGAGGTCATGCTCGGCGCGTCCGGCTTCGTGCGCGCGCAAGAGGCCGAGTCGGGGCGCGGCTTCGTCGTGCGCGGCAAGCGGCCCATGATCGACCAGGTGCGCATCGAGAACGAGCTGCGCAAGGGGGGCGTCGGCCACCTGCTGGTGCGCACCGACCAGCCGTTCCTGCACCGCCTGCGGCACTTCTTCCGTTCGCGGGCGTCGGTCGGCCGGGGGGCCCGATGAGCACGTCGCTGCGACACGGCGCGCTCGTCGCGGTGATGCTGTCCGGCGCGATCGCGACGGTCGCCGCGCAGACGCGCGACCAGCGCGAGGCGACCGTCGGCATGCGTTGCTACGTCGAGCAGAAGGTGCTGCCCGGCACGGAGCTCGCCGCTGCGCCAGGAGACTTCAGGGCCCTGGTGGCCGTGCGCGTGGTCAAGATCTGGCCGCACGGCAGCCAGCTCCGCTACGACCTCGAGTGGACCGGCTTCGAGCCCGGCACCTACGACCTCTGCAAGTTCCTCGTGCGCAAGGACGGCTCGTCGACCGATGACCTGCCGGCGCTCGCGGTCACGGTCACCAGCGTGCGCGACGGCGACGACAACGAGCCGAGCGAGCCGGAGCCCGTGCCGGCGCCGCGCGTCGACGGCTATGGCACCGACCAGATCGTGTTCGCGGTGGTCTGGGTCGTCGGTCTCCTGGGCATCCTGTTCTTCGGTCGCCAGCGCAAGGCCAAGGCCGCGCCGCCGGCGCCCCGGCCGACCCTCGCCGACCGGCTGCGGCCGCTCGTCGAGCGCGTCGCCGGCGGTGACGCCGACGACGCGGCGAAGGCCGAGCTGGAGCGGCTGCTGGTCGCCTTCTGGCGTGCGCGCCTCGGCCTCGGCGAGGCCAAGGCCGGTGACGCGATCGCGGCGATCCGCCGCCACGACGAGGCCGGCGTGCTGCTGCGACAGGTCGAGGCGTGGCTGCACATGCCCGTTCCGCCGCAGCAGGTCGACCTGAAGACGCTGCTGGAACCGTATCGCGCGGTCACCGCCGACAGCTTCGCGCCGCTCGCGAAGGACGGCACGAAGGGCGCCACGGGGGGAGCCCGCTGATGTTCGCCCGTCCCTGGTTGCTGTTGTTCCTGGCCCTGCCGGTGCTGCACCTCGTCTGGGTGTGGCAGCGCCGCGGCGGCCGCTTCGCGATGCCGTTCGACACCGACGGCTCGCGCCGCCTCGGCAGCGGCGGCGCCATGCGCGCGCTGCTCGGCGTGGTCGAGTCCTTGCCTGCGCTGCTCGCCGCGCTCGCCGTATTGGTGCTCGCGCTGCCGCAGGAGCTGGCGGCGCCGCGGCAGAAGCGCTCGCTGACCAACATCCAGTTCGTCGTCGACATCTCCGGCTCGATGACCGCCAAGTTCGGCAAGGGGTCGCGCTACGACGCGTCGATCCAGGCGATCAACGACTTCCTCGACTACCGCCAGGGCGATTCGTTCGGCCTGACCTTCTTCGGCAACAACTACATCCACTGGGTGCCGCTGACGAGCGACCCGTCGGCGTTCAAGAACGTGACGCCGTTCATGCGGCCGGAGAACGCGCCGCCCGCGTTCGGTGGCACCGAGATCGGCAAGGCGGTGCTCGGTGCGCGCGAGGTGCTGACCGAACGCGCCGACGGCGATCGCATGATGGTGTTGATCACCGACGGCTGGAGCAGCGACCTCGACAACGGCGCCGAGATGGAGATCGCCAAGCGGCTGAAGCGCGACGGCATCACGCTGTTCGCGGTCAACATCCAGGACCAGGACGCCAACGGCGAGATCGTCAACCTGGCGCGCATGACCGGCGGCGAGGTGTTCAACCCCGGGGACACCAACGCGCTGCGCGAGGTGTTCCAGAAGATCGACGCGATGAGCAAGGCCAAGATCGAGCAGGGCACGCCGGAGATGGTCGATTGGTTCGTGCCGTTCTGCATCGCCGGCCTGTCGGTGCTCGGCGTATACCTGCTGGCGCTGCTGTGGCTGAGGTACACGCCATGGTGACCTTGGTGGTGACCATCGCTGCGGCGCTGATCGCCCTGATCGGCGAGGCGCTGCACGGCATGCGCGTCGCCAAGGTGCGCAGCCTGGTGTTCGGCCAGAGCGGCGCGCCGGCGTCGTGGGCGCGCGCCGTGCCGGCGTTGCGCTGGGCGTCGCTGACCGGCATGGCCTGGGCGCTGGTGACGCTGATGCAGGTCGAGCCCAAGGTGCACGCCGGCGAGCAGATGCGGGACGAGGACTGGCGCCACCTGATCCTCGTCTACGACGTCTCGCCGAGCATGTACCTGAAGGACGCCGGTGTCTCGGGCGACCAGACCCGGCACGAACGCGCCCGCGACCTGATCGAGTCGCTGTTCGATCGGGTGCAGATCGGCAAGTTCAAGGTCAGCGTCATCGCGACCTACAACGGCGCCTTGCCCGTCGTCATCGACACCAAGGACGTCGAGCTGGTCCGTCACATGCTGACCGACGTCAACCTCGGCTACGCGTTCAAGGTCGGCAAGACCAAGCTGTTCGACGGCATCCAGCAGGCGTGTGAGCTGGCCAAGCCGTGGCGCATCGGCAGCACGCTGCTGGTGGTCGTCAGCGACGGCGACTCGGTGCCGTCGACCGGCATGCCGGAGCTGCCGCCGTCGATCAGCGGCTCGCTGGTGGTCGGCGTCGGCGACAGCCTGAGCGGCAAGTTCATCGACGGCGGCAACTCCCGCCAGGACGAGTCGACGCTGCGGCAGATCGCGATCCGCATGGGCGGCGAGTTCCACAACGGCAACCGTCGGCAGGTGCCGAGCGACATCCTGTCCGCGGCCTCGCAGGACGCGCGCAAGCCGCTGATCGAGCAGCTGTCGCTGCGCGAGTATGCGCTGCTGGTGCTCGCCGTGGCGTCGGGGCTGCTGGCGCTGCTGCCGGTGCTGCTGCACCACTTCGGCACGCGCTGGCGGCCGGGTGTGCGGGTGTTCGCGGACGCGGCGTGAGCCCGGTCGGCGAGCCGGGGTCATGGCCGACGGCGCCGCTTCGGCCCGCGCGTGGTCGTGCGGCGGTGGCGGCGAGCTTGTCCGCCGTGATCGCGCTCGGCCTGGCCTCGCGCCGCTGGCCGCTTCCCGGCCTGCTCGCCGAGCACGCCGGCGACGCGCTGTACACCTGCGCGGTGTTCTGCAGCCTCGCGCTGCTGCTCCCGAGGAGCGGCGCCGTCGCGCTCGGCGTCGCCGCGTTCGCCCTGTCGGCGGCGGTCGAGTTCTCGCAACTGCTTTCCTGGCAGTGGCTCGTCGACCTCCGGGCGAATCGCCTCGCGGCCCTGGTGCTCGGCCAGGGCTTCCAGTGGGCGGACCTGGTCGCCTACGCCGCCGGCGCGGCGGCCGCCGCTGCCACGGACCATTGGCTGCACCGCGCCCGGTCGGCAGTTCGTTCGTGACATGCCGGGGACAGGCGCGGGGGTGGATCGGCCGGCCGGTTTGCCGATAGGATCCAGCGTCGCGTCGATGGGGACGCGCCTTCGCGGAAACCGAAACAATGCGAAACGTGCTGCTGGTCGGATGGCTGCTGCTCCCGGTGGGGGCGTGGGCCTATCACGAAGGTCCGGGTCAGGACCGCCGCGCCCTCGATGAGGCGGACGCCGTCATGGTCGCAGCGCACCAGGCCGCCGACGAGGGCGACTGGGCAAAGGCCGTCATCAAGTACGAGGCCGCGCTCGCGAGCCTGCCCAAGGACCCCGACGCCTACGACGTCCGGGTCGCGCAGCGCCTGCAGATCGAGCTCAACAAGGCGCGCATGCTCAACAGCAAGCTGCCCGACGCGCGCGAGGACCTCGAGACGCTGGTCGAGCAGATGCAGGGTGACGAGAAGAGCGACCCGGTGCTGCTGGCCGACGCCCGCGAGGCGCTTGCGCGTTCGCAGTTCTACAGCACCTGGCTGATGCGGCTCGAAGGCCTGCCGCGCGAGCAGTGGGAGCCGGAGATCGAGGCCTCGCGTCAGAACTACCGCCTGCTCGCGGAGCAGACGACCGACGCCGCGAAGAAGGCGACCCACCAGGCCGACGTGGAGGCCGCGGTCAAGCTGGCCCGCCTCGAGATCGAGGACCTGCAAGGGCTCCCGCTGCCCAGTGAATGACAGGGCTGCGGCACGAAGGCCGGTCGGCCTCGCAAGAGCAAGAGCAAGAAGACGGGCAAGCCTGCCCCTGGCGCCGGCAGCGGCCCCGACTTCAGCCGCGGCGGCTCCTGAGCCGCAGCGGTTGCCCGGATCGAGCACGCGGCCTACGGGCCGCGTTTTCGTGTACCCGATGAGAGTCCGACGATGACCTCGCCCGCAGTGAAGCCTGATGCACGAGCGCGCCGTCGCCGACGACGACTGCTGCTGGCGGTGTCGCTGTCGCTGATGATCTGGGGCGCCGTCGGCGCGACGTCGACGGTGGTGCCGCCGCCCTCGCCGCGCGACCCGGTGACGGTGGCGATCGTGCGCGAGGGCGTGCACCTCGGGCTGCTGCTGCCTTGTGGCGGTGGTTTCGTCGAGTACGGGGTCGGCGATTGGAGCTGGGACGCGCTCGGCAACGACCGTTGGTACGACCTGCCGGCGACGGTGCTGTGGCCGACGCAGGCGACCCTGGGCCGGCGTGTGCATCGCCAACCGGACCTCGCCGCACTGCGCGCCGCCGAGCCCGACTCGGAGTTCACCGGGGTCGTCGTGGAACGCGCCGATGTCGAACACCTGCGCCGGCAGCTCGAGTCAGCGTTCGCTGCGGGCGTGGCGGACGAGGTGCGCGGCTGGCCGGCAGGCACCGAATACGTGCCGTGCGGCGCTGGATGTTGGCGCAGCTACTCGCTGCTCGCCGACTGCGCCGACGCCTGCGCCGCGTGGCTCGAGCAGCTCGGCTGCAGCGTCAGCTGGGTGCCGGTGCGCGTCGACCTCATCGCGACGCCGAGCTGAGACAGCCGGAGCCGGCGGGCCGGCTCCGCGCGGTCGCCTCGCGTCGTCAGCGGGTCGGCGGGGCGAGCTCGCGGATCACCGCGCCGCGCTGCTCGTCGAGCACCAGCACGGCGTAGCGCACGGCCGACGCGTTGGGGTCGTCCGACAGCGACGCGTAGTCGAAGCGACCGCGCAGGTCGGTGTAGCCGTCCTTGTGGAAGCGCACGCGGCCGTCGGCGAGCTTGGCGAACACCTTGACGTACGTCTTGGCCAGCGGGCGGCCGTTGTCCGGCTCGCTGACGGCGACCTGGCCATACGACTCCATGAAGCGCACGTCGAGCGCGTTGGCGAAGTACTGGCGCGAGCGCACCAGCCCGCCGGCGCGCACCTCGACCAGCACGTTCTTCTGCCAGAATCGCTGCGGCAGCTCGAAGGCGAACTGTCGCTGGCCGGCGGGCAGGTCGCGGGTCTCGCGGTGGTTGGGCTGCACGAACGCCGCCGAGGCGCCGTCGGGGCCGGCGAACGGCTGCGCCGAGAACGCGAACTCGACGTCCAGCTCGTAGTAGCGCACCTCGCACTGCTGCAGGTTGACGTAGCCGATGGTCAGCTGCTTGCCGGAGATCGCCAGCTCGATCGCCGGCGCGGTCGCCGCCAGCTCGCCCTGGGTCGGCTCGTCGGTCGCCGGTCGCACCTTGCCGTCGGCTTCGTCGAGCTGCGCGATCACCTCGCGGAAGCGCTCCTGCCAGTGGGCCACCGGGTGCTCGACGTGCGCTGCGGCGATGCGCCGCGCGCGCTGCGTGTCGCCGGTGAAGAAGCACAGGTAGCTGGCCAAGTAGTCGTACTGGACCTTGGCCGGCACCTTGTCCGGGTCGACGCGCTCGAAGCTCTTCAGCGCCTCCTCGATGCGGTCCTGCAGCAACAGGTAGTAGGTGACGGTCAGCCAGTCGCCGCTGTCGAGGCGCGGCTTGTAGCCGAGCCAGTCCATCAGCTGCGCGTACTGCTGCGCCAGGTCGCGATTGCCGAACACGTGTCGTCCGCCGAGCGGGTGCGCGCGTTGGTGCACCAGCGGGTCGAACTCCAAGTGCATGTACTGGTGCCGTTCCTTCGGGTCGACCGACACCAGCGGCGACTCCATCCAGCTGCCGCACTGCGACAGGAAGCCGTCCTGGTGGCGCAGGTACTCGCGCGCGCCCTCGGCGTCGCGGTGCAGCACCGAGTAGGACCACAGCGTGTCGTCGTACAGGTGCCAGGCGCGCAGCTTCTGCAGCATCGCCGTGTAGAAGCCGCGGTCGCGCATGCGCCACGCCACCCTGTCGAGATCGATGCGGCGCACGTTGTGCGCCTCGAGCCAGGTCAGCACCTCGCCCGGCGCGGCCATCTGCGACACGTTCTCCCACGACGACGCGTCCATCGTGCTCGGCTCGACGACGACCGCGAGCGTGCGCGGCGCCGCGTTGGCGAGCAGCTGCCCGTTGTCCGAAGCGTGCGCCGGGTAGTGGGCGAAGCTGCCCGCCTGCGGGAAGTAGAACGAGTACTCGATGGTCTGCGTCGCGTACGGCGCCAGCTGCACACCCTGCCCGTTGGTCCAGTGGCCGCGCATCAGCGGCACCGCGCCGGCCGGGATCTGCAGCAGCACCTCGGCGTTGCGCGGGCCCGAGGTCGGGTTGGTGACGACGACCTGGCAGCCGTAGGCGACGTTGGTCAGGAACTCGTCGCCGACGAACTTGTCGCGGCGCTGCCCTTCCTCCCAGCGGTAGCGGTCGTCGACGCGGAAGAAGTTCTCGCCGAGCAGCAGCGGCGCCGTGTCGGTCGCCGGCTTCGCTTCGCTGACCTCCTTGCGCACCAGCAGCAGCGGCGTCGCCGCCTTCAGCGTGCGGCGGTCGCCGTCGGCGGTGACCTCGTGCTTGCCGGCCTCGAACGGCAGGTCGGTGACGGCGAGCGCCATCATCATCTCGAGGAAGCTGCCGTTGGCCTCGACCAGCGACGCCGAGACGAACGGCGCGCCGGCCGGGGCCGTGGCGAAGTCGACCCAGAAGTGGTTGGCCGACACGACGCCGGCGGTCGACTCGACGGCCGGGCGTCGCCACCAGTTCTGCTCGACGAGCATCTTGGTGCGCGCGACGGCGCGGAACAGCTGCTGGTTCTGCGCCGACTTCCGCTTGGCGACTTCGCCCAGGTAGAAGTCGTCGCTGCCCGACTTCTCCTCCTTGAGGCGCTCGAGGTGATCGACCACCTCGGCCTCCGCGTCCTCGCGCGGGGCGTCGTCCTTGGCTGCGCCCTGACCCTCGGCGCGACGGTCGGCGACGATGCCGCGGCTCGCGTCGCCGGGCTTGTTGGCCGGGGGACCGCCCGGGCCGCCGGTCGTCGGGCCCGCCGCGCCCAGGCTCGCGGGGCCGCCGCCGCCGCCGGCGAGGCCCGCCACGGCGCTCGGCGCCGGCGCCTGGTTGGGTTCCATCGCCGGGCGGTTGCTGCGCCGCAGCTGCTCGAGCATGCCGCCCTTGTCCCGATCGGCCAGCTCGTCGGCGCGCAGGCCCAGCGCGAACAGCTGCGCCGTCACCGTCTGCGGGATCGGCTGCAGCTCCAGCGCCTCGGTGATCGCGCGGGCGACCGCCGCGCGCTCCTCACCACCGAGGCGCTGCGCGAGCAGGATCTTCTCGATCAGGTTGAGCTGCTCGAACCGCCACGGGTCGACGAACTCGCGCAGGTCGTCCTCGAGCAGCCAGCGGTCGAGGAACGTCTTGTCGAGCTTGTGGCCGAGGAACGGCCGCACCACCTCGCGGAAGAACTCGGGGTCCTTCTTGTAGAGGAAGAAGTTCAGCTCGTGACAGGCGTGCTGGTCGTAGAGCTCGAGCTTCTTCTCGCGCGAGAGCGTCGGCCACTCGACGACGAACGCGAACTTCGCCAGCGACTCGTCGCCGTTGATGGTCGTGAACAGCCGGAACGCCGCCGCGAGCGAGTCGTGGATCGCGACCTTGGCCGAGCGAACGTCGTCGAGGTCGACGGTCGCGCCGGCGGCGACGAACTCGATGCGCCGCTGCTCGACGAAGTGCTTCGCCGTGTCGAGTGACTGCGGCAGCGTGCGCGCGCGCGGCTGCAGCTGCAGCTCGGCGCGCACCGTCGTCCGGTAGACGGCCTGGCTGCCGTCGAGCGCGACCACGTGCAGTTGCTGGCCTTCGCCGAGGTCGGCGAGCGGCACGCGCACCGTGCCGTCCGACGCCGGCGCGAGGTTGGTCAGCGGCTTGCAGCCGCGCGGCAGCCAGTCGAGGTTGGCGTGCCGCGCCAGCATGCCGGCGCCGCCGGCGTGGCCGTCCTGCGCGTCCTGCTGCGAGCGGCGACCTCGGCCGCCGCCGCGCCCGCCGAACTTGCCGCCGGCGCCGCCGCCGAGGCCGACCGCTGCGTTCCAGCTCTCGCGGTCGAGCGCCCACGGGTTGAGCAGCAGGCTCGGCCGCTCCAGCATGTTGCCGGGGAACTTGGTCGCGAAGCGGCGCTCGAGCACGTAGCGATACTCGTCGCCGAGCTTGCGGCCGGCGTGGTAGCTGCTCGGCGGCAGCTCCTGTTCGAGCACGGTCAACGGCTCGGCGTCGGCGGCGCGCAGGTCGTCGAACACGTCGAACGCCGGCGCGTAGCGCGTCGCGACGATGTGCACGCGGGTCTTGGCGGACGCGTTGGCGACCTGCACGACGAGGTCTTCGCCGTCGATCCGGACGCTCGGAACCGCCAGCGGCGCGGTCGGGCTGGCCGTCAGCACGCGGTCGTTGCCGATCAGCCACTCGTGGTCGCGGGCGCCGGCGGTGACGCGCACCGGGATGCGGACATCCTGGTCGAACAGGCGCAGCTCGTAGTCACCGGGCAGCAGGCCGCGCAGCTCGACGAAGCCGTCCTGGATCGCCAGGTGCTCGAACGCGTCGCGTTCGTGGCCGAGCAGCGACAGCTCGCTGCGGGTCGGCTCGTTGCGGGTGCCGAGATACGGCACGCGCAGCGTCTGCCCGGCGCGGCCGTGCAGCGCGACCGGCAGGCGGCACTCGGCGTGCGCCAGCGGGAACCAGCCGCCGGTGTTGCCGTCGCGGTCGACCTGCACGGAGGTCACGCCGCTGAGCGCGCCCAGCTGGATGCGGCCGGCATCGTCGGTCTGCAGCGACACCTGGATCTCGTCGCGGTAGTCGCGGTGGCGCAGCTGCAGCCGGCAGACCTGGCCGGCCTGCGGCTCGCCGTTCTTGCCGCGCAGCTCGAGCGCGTAGCCGCCGGTGGTGCGCAGCAGCAGCGGCGTCCCGGTCTCGAACGTCTCGTCGATGCCGTTGACGGCGAACGACTGCGGCGCCCCGGACAGCGCGACCTTCTGGCCGTCGAGCCCCTTCACCGCGCAGGTCAGGGACGCGGTCAGCGAGCGCAGCCGCGTCGGCACCGACAGCTCGTGCACCAGCTCGCCCGTGTCGGTGAACTTCAGGTCGCGCACCTCCTGAGTCGTCGACTGACCGTCGAGGTCAGTCGCGGTCAGGCGCAGCACGACGTCCTCGAGCAGCGACACCGAGACCGGGTGGTCGTCGAGCGCCAGCTCGGGCCGCACCAGCAGCTTCGCGGTGTCGCCGGCGACCAGCGCCTCGCGGTCGACGTGCATGTGGCTGGTCAGCGCGTACGACTCGGCGCGGTGCTCGAACGGCACGATCGTCGAGCGGTTGCCGTCGCGCAGCACCAGCTGCTTCGTGCCCGGATCGGTCGAGAACGGCAGCAGGATCTCGCCGTCCTGGTCGGCGCGGTACTCGCGGCCGCCGAGCCACGCCGTCGCCGTCGGCATCGGCCGTCCGCGCTCGTCGTGGATGCGCAGCGCCTGGCCGGCGGCGGCGGTGCGTTCGACCATGCGCAGGCCGCCCTTGTGGATCACGGCGCGGCTGGAGATGCCGTTGCCGACGAACTCGACCACGTAGGTGCCGGGCTCGCGCAGCATCGGCAGGTCGAAGGTGCGGCGCACGCGGCGCATCGGCGCCTCGGCGTAGTCGTGCGTCTCCTCGTGGTTGGCGACCACGCCGTCGAGCTCGATCGAAGCGTCGACCGGCTTGTGCTTCTCGATGTGGTAGCGGAAGGCGTCGATCGCGAACACCTTGACCAGCAGCGTCGGCACGTTCTTGGTGTCGATGGTGATGCGCACCGCGTCGTCGGCGCCGAACTGCTCCGGCATCGTCGGCGGGAACCGCAGCTCGACGCGCTTGTCGAGCTGCTCGAGGTATGCCGGGTCGTCGAGCAGCGAGTACCACTTCTCCACGTCGCCGTCGCCAGCGCACAGCCGCGTCTCGGCGAGCACGCGCTTCAGCCAGCGCGCGTCGAGGTAGTCGGACCAGGCGGCGACGCCTTCCTCGGTGGCGAAGAAGTGCTCGAGACAGGCGCGCACGAGCTCCTCGTCGGCGCCGACCGCCGGCAGGCGCGTCGGGTAGTCGTTGCCCAGCTCGACGAGCTCCTCGCGGCGCTGGAAGCGCTCGAGATACTGGCGCGACACGTAGCCCTGGCGGCGCGGCAGCTTGATGTAGGCGAGGAAGCGGTCCTTGTCGGGGGCGCCCAACGACAGGTCGTGGCGCAGCCAGTTGGCGAGCACGTGCGCCTTCAGCGAGTTGAAGCGCGGCGCGAGGCGCTGCGCGAACTGCCACAGCCGCTCCAGCTGCGCGGCGCGCGCCGCCGGATCGCGGCGCCAGTCGGTGTCGGCCGCCGCGTCGGGCTGCAGCCGCACCAGGTATGCGTTGACGAAGTTCTCGTCCTGCAGCAGGTCCGGGCGCAGCGCGAGGCACTGCTCCAGCTCGGGGCGACGCAGCAGCCGGTGGATCGGCAGCGAGCCGAAGCCGCGCGACTCGCGTTCGCCGAGGTCGCGTACGATCAGCGCCGGCAGGTTCTCGACGTCGGGCCGGTCCAGGCGGGCCAGCAGGCTGCGCAGCTGCTTGCTGTCGAGCTCGGCGTTGGCCAACGCGCCGAGGGCGTGGTCGGTGAAGCCGTCGACCGTCTGCGGGTGGGCGCGGAAGGCCCGCTGCGTCAGCGCCGCCGGGGACAACAGCTGCGGGTCGAGCCGCGTCGGCAGGTCGGAGCGCGCGCCCGGCACCGCGCGCTGATGCGACCACGTCAGGCCGAGCCGCTGCCGGACCAGGTCGAAGGTGCGTTCGGGGTTGCTGTCGAAGCTGAGCAGCGCCTCGCGGTTCTCGATCTCGATCACCCGCCCGGTGCGGCCGTGGCGCTGGATCCAGGTCGGCAGCACCTGGCGCACGGTGGCGAAGTCGCGGGCATCGAGGCGTTCGCGGCAGTGGTAGTAGTACCAGTCCTCGGTGCCCGGGATCAGGTTCTGCACGACCGCGGCGCGGTCGGTGGCGAGCGCGTAGGACTCCTCCCAGCCGACCGGCACCCCCTGGGCGGTCAGGGCCGCGCTGCAGGCGGCGAAGGCGAGGAGGGTGACGACGGAACGGCGTTGGTCGGATGCGAACATGGATCTACCGGGTAGCTCTGCCGGGGTCTCGGGCTGGGCGCTGGCGCTGCCCTGCGGGCCGCCAGGTCACTCCGGACGCGCACGATTGTCCGCCGGAGCGGTGGCGCAGCAATGCGACTCGTGGCAACCGGTTCCGAGAAAGTTGCCGGGGTCCTCCTCGGGGTCGGGCAGATGTGCGCAGGTCGGGCCGGCGGGCGGCGCGAACGGCTCCAGGCGGGGCCGCGGCGCGCCGATAGCGCCCATCGCATGGAGAGGATCGCAATCGGCACCGTTCTCGCCCTGGTCGGTCTGGTCGGCACCGCAGCGGCACAGCAGGTCTCGCTGTCGGTGCGGGCGACGACGCCGTTGACGGCGTCGCTGGATGTCGGCGGAACGCTCGCGAACCAGGTGCAGGCCGTCGGCGCCCTGCCAACGAGCGGCTCCGTCTACGCGCAGACGCCGCCCACCCCGGCCAGTGTGCTCGGGTGCCGGGCGTGGTTCTGGTGGAACCTGCAGCCGTGCTCGGCGCAGGATCCGGGCCGGGCGGTCGCCTCGTGCGGCTTCGCCGGCATGCTCGAGTACAACGCCGGCGCCGCCACCGGCTCGGTCGGTGCGCACGAACTCGTCTTCGACGTCACCGCGACGGCGCCCCGCAGCGTCTGGTTGGACATCGACGTGACGGCCTGGGTGGTCGGCGCTTCTGCGGCCACGACCTGGGAGGTGGACGTCGGCGACGACGGCAGCATCGAGGCGCAGCTCGGCAGCGGTCACGTGCAGGTGCTGCGCAACGTCGGCGTGATTCCGCTGCCGATCCGGGTGCGCTGCAGCGCGGCGATGGCCGTGCCGAACCCGACCTGGTCGACGGGGGCGTCGATGGACGGCGACATAACGATCGCAGTCACCCCGGAGAACCGGGTCGACATCCAGCAGACGGTGATCGGCTGCGGCGCCTTGCCGCTCGTGTGTGAGCCGGTGTTCGCTCACCAGGGTGTGCAGTTGCAGCCGGTCGGCATCGGCCCGCTGGCGGTGGTCGTGCTCGGCCTGCAGCAGCAGCCGTGGGTGTTCACCAACTTGTTCGGCAGCGGCTGCGTCGTCATGCCCTCGCTCGACGTCTTGCTGCTGGTCGACGGTCCGTTCGACCTGCCGATCCCGGCCAGCGTGCGGCCGTTCACGTGCCATGCCCAGATCGTGCACGCGATGCCGTGGTTCGGTGGCTACACGCTGGCGACCACCGAGGCCTACCGGATCTTCGCCCACTGATCACAGGCGGCGCCTTCGACGGCGTCCATGTCCATGAACAACCTCTCGATCGCAGTCGTTCTCGGCGGTGTGCTCGCGCTGGTGGGCTCGGCGTCAGCCCAGTACGTCAACGTCGTGCCGCGCGCCGACACGCCGCTGGTGGCCTCGACCATCGTCGGTGGCGTGCCGTACGCGAACGTCCAGGCTGCGGGACCGTTGCCGAGCCAAGGCACCTTGCTCGTCGCGTCGCCACAGTCACCAACCAATCCGCTGCTCGGCCGTGCGTGGTTCCACTGGTCGGTGATCCCGTCGTGGACGGTGCAGCTGGAGCAGTGGTGGATCGACTGCAACTTCTCGGGTCAGCTGAACACGGCGGGCGGGGCAGCGTTGGCGAGCCTCGGCGCCCACGAGTTGGTGTTCGACGTGACGGCCCTGGCGCCGCGCAAGGTCTTCGTCGACGTCGACGTCGACGGCACCTTGGTCGGCGCGTCGCAGACGCCGGTATGGGAGGTCGACGTCGGTGACGATGGCGTCGTCGATGCGCAGCTCGGTGGCGGGCACGTACAGGTGCCGCTGCAGCTCGGCCTCACCGCCGTGCCCGTCCGCCTGCGCTGCAACGTCGCGATCGGCACGCCGAACCCGACGTCGGCGACCCAAGCGTCGATGAGCGGCAGCGTCTCGATGCGGATCCGTCCCGACAACGACCTCTCGGTGCAGCAGGTCGCCGCCGGCTGCGGCGGCGGCGCCCTGGACTGCGAGGCGGTGTTCGCGTCCAGCGGGGTGCAGATGACCTGCGTGAACACCGGTCCGCTGACGGTGCTGGTGCTCGGCACGCAGTCGCAGCCGTGGACGTTCACCGACTGGTTCGGCACCTGCGACGTGGTGCCTTCGTTCGACGTGTTGTTGACGCCGGGCGGCGCGCTGTCGCTGCCGATCCCGGCGAGCGTGCGGCCGTTCACGTTCTACACGCAGGCGCTCTACCTGGCGTTCTGGTACTCGGACCAGGCCATCGGTGTGACGCCGGCGCAGCAGATCTCCGCCTGGTGAACGGGTGTTCGCCCAGCTCGCCGCATCTCGCTCCGGGCTGGTCGATGCACGGCCAGCGCAGCGCTTCGTCGGCTCCGAGGCAGGTAGGGGCGGCTCCATCGTCCGACCAGCTCTCGCCGAGGCCCGAGCAGGGCGGGCGCGCACGCCGTTGCTCAGATCAGGCCGCGGATGCGGTCGTCGAGCGCGTTCTGGTCCTCGGTGAAGCTGGCCAGCGCTGCCGCCGTCAGCATGCCGTCCCAGCTCGCCGAGCCGGCGCGCACTCGTTCGCACCAGGACTTGTAGACCGGGATCTTGCTCTCCTTGGTGACGCGCGCGGCGTCGTCGGCCGACAGCTGCGGGAACAGGTCGCCGGCGCCGTTCGCCGCGAGCGCCCCGAGCACGTCCTGCGCGGTGGCCTTGTTCGGGTCGAGCGCGGCGGCCGCGGCGGCGGCCTTCTCGAAGCCGGGCGTGATGTCCCAGAAGCAGTTCAGGCCTTCCTTCGCCGCGTCGATGCCGGCCGCGAACGCGACCGCCGGATCGCCACCGGTCTTGTCGGTGACCGAGTCCAGCGCCGGCTTCAGGTCGAGGTAGCCCTTGGCGGCGCCGGTCGGCATCGTGAACACGTCGAGCCCGAGCAGGTCGGCGACCTGCTGGCCGTTGCGCATCGACGCGCCGATCTGGCGCACCTTCGGGCCGCCCTGGTTGGCCAGCCGCCGCAGGCCGCGCTGGCTGGCCAGCGTCGCCTTCTCGCCGGCGTTCTTGCCGTCGCCGAGCTTGTTGTCGCTGACGAAGGCGTTGATGCGGCCCATGAAGACGTTGACCCACGTCGGTCGCGCCAGCTGCGCGATCAGCCAGTTCTGCCGCGCCGAGAAGCCGAGCGTGAAGTTCAGTCGGATGCCGTCGTCGCTGAGGCGGCGCGCGGCGAGCAGGCCGGCCGGCGTCAGCGGCACCTTGACGATGAAGCGGTCCGGGCAGATCGCGTGGAAGCGCTTGCCGTACTGATAGCTCGCCTCGGCGTCGTGGCTGATCGCGGTGTGCAGCTCGACCGACACGTCGGCGTCGAACGTGCGCACCAGCTTGAGGCCGTGCACCGCGTTCAGCACGAAGGCGATCTCGAGCACGACGTCGTCGCCGGCGACGCCCTTGTCGCGCAAGAGCTTCGCGGTGCCGGGCACCAGCTGGTCGTAGATGCCCTTCTGCACTTCCTTGTTGAGCAGCGTGTTGTTGGTCGTCAGCGCCTCGAACTCGCGCACCCACAGCTCGCGCGCGGCGCCGACGTCGCCGGTGTCGAGCCACAGCGACGTGCCGGTCTTGGCGACCGCGGCCCACAGCTCCGACGACGGGAAGCTGCTGCGCTGCTGTTGGGCGTCCTGGACCTGCTGCTGGCAGAAGGCGGCGACATCGCGGGCGAGACTGGAATCGTGCTTTGGTGCTCGGGACATGGGGACCTCGGGCAGCCATGCTAAGCGCGTCGCCGGCAACTTCACCCCGAAGTTCCTCGTCCTGGCACGCCGCCGCCTCGTCCCGCGCTCGCCTGCACATGAACTCCTCCGCTCTCCGGGGCGCCGTCCTGCTCGCTGCCGCCGTCGCCGTTTCCGGTTGTACGGTCGCCAAGCCGCTGGTCTGCGCCTTCAGCTACCCGATCGACAGCATGCGCAACCGTCTGCGAGCGCCGGACGAGCCGGACGAACACGAGCAGCTGCCGCCGGTGCTGGTGGCCGTCGCCGCGCCGGTGCTGATCCCGCTGCGCTTCGTCAGCGATTCGCTGATCGGCGCCGTCGCCGGCCTGTTCAGCGGCTTCGCCAGCGACCTCAACGTGGTGACGTGGAACTTCTCGTCGCCGACGCGCAACCTGACGAAGCCGTTCCGGACCAACGCGCGGCGGCCTGGCTGAGCGCGGTCAGTGCGACTGCTGGGCCGCTTCGCAGAACGACACGACGTAGCGGTACTGCTGGTCCTTGCCGCCCGCGTCGACCTCGACGAGGTAGCTGCTGCCCGGGCGAACCTGCAGGCCGCGGGCGCGGAACACGATGCAGGTGCCGGTGCCGAAGCCGCCGCCGGCGACGTGCAGCGCGTCGAGCTCGAGGGGCTCACCGGGCACGAAGTCCTCGTCGAGCGGGCGGATCGACGCGCGCAGCTCGGACGCCTTGGGCGCGCCGCCACTCATCGTCGCGATCGAGAACGCGCGCCTGGCGGTGAACAGGTCGACCGGCACGTAGCCCGCCGGTGGGTAGGCCACGACCGCCTGACCGCGCTTCGCCTTGCCGCTCGAGTCCATCGACCACATGGCGTGGAACCGGCCGGCGGTGCCGAAGCCCAGCCGCTTGAGCGTCGGGTTGAGGCACCAGCGGCGGTGGCCGATGCGGTCGATGTTGCCCGGGTCGCTGTCGTCCATGTAGCTGTCGACCGACGAGGCGAGCGGCCCGCCGACCGCGAGGTTGCTGTTGCTCGCGCCGGTGACGCCCTGCCGGTAGCGCGCCGCGTCGAAGCCGGGCGGCTGCGGCGGGTGGTGGTCGATGTCGCCGTTGGCCAGGCAGACCTCGGCGGCGGCGTCGCAGAGGTCGTTCCACTCGGGGATCAGCTCGAGGTCGTCCTGGCGCAGCCTGCACAGCAGGCGGTAGGCGCGCAGACGCTGCAGCGCGGCGTGGCGTTCGACGGCCTTCGGATCGCTGCGGATCGCGGCCTCGTCGGGCGGCGGTGCGGACAGCAGCGCGCGCAACCCGCCGAGCAGCTGCTCGCGCGGGGTCGCGAACGGCTCCAGACCGTCGAGCTCGACCAGCTCGCCGTCCTTCCACGTCTGCCGCGACAGCGTGTGGCGGTCCTGCTCGACGCGCACCGCGCCGTGCAGCACGCCGGCCTTGAACGCGGCGATCCGCGTGCGGCCGTCGGGGCGTGTGTCGGTCCACTTGCCGTCGCGTCGGCCGTCCTTGTAGGAGCCGCTCGACGACGTCGTGCCGTCCGCAGCGAACGTCTTGCTGGCGCCGTGCAGCACGCCCTTGCGCCAGGTCGTCGTGCACAGCGGTCGACCCTGCGCGTCCCATTCGGCGTGCACGCCGTTGAGTTCACCGTGCTGCCAGGCCTCCAGCAGCACACGGGTGCCGTTCTCGGCCCAGCGCTCCAGCGCGCCGTGCTTGTTGCCGTCGGTGTCGACGGTGTAGCGCTCGCGCAACGAGCCGTCGGCCCAGGTCGTCGTGCGCAGGTCCGCGTCGTCCTGCGCGGCCAGTCCGCAGGCGAGCAGCGGGCACAACAGTGCGAGGGCGGGGCGCATCGGCGCAGCATAGGGTCGAACGCCCGATCGGCGGGCGGGGGATCTGCTGTGGCCTCGGTGGACCTCGGCGCCGGGCCGCCCGATGATGCGGGGGTGACCCTTCGTCCTGCCCAACTGCTGCTCGTCGTGCTCCCGTTCGCCACGTGCCTGGCCGCGCAGGAGGAACCGGCCGCAGCGGAGCGTCAGCGGCTGTTCGACGAGGCGGCGAAGCGGCTCGGGACCGTCGGTTACGAGGTGCCGGCGAGCGTGAAGAGCGAGTCCCGCACCGGCAAGCAGGTCATCGCCGACTTCGAGGCACAGCAGGACGCGCTGATGCCGCGCCACGCGTTCGCCTTGCAGCACGCGTTGTTCGCCGCGCTCGGCCTGCCGGCGGGTGACGACGTCGACGAGTTCCGCGAGCAGACCGTGGCGTCGATGGCGCGCGGGCTCAGCGCCTACTACGACCCGCTGCGAAAGGTGTTCGTCATGCTGCCGACGATGACGCGCGACGTCGCCGAAGCGCTCGGCGGCGGCGCCGGGCCGCTGGTCACGCACGAGCTGGTGCACGCGCACCAGGACGCGCGCGACGGCGGCCTCGTCGGCTACTTCGGCGGGCCGGACGGAACGCTCGATCGCGTGCTGGCGCGGCGCGTCGTCATCGAGGGCGAGGCCGAGCTGATGGCGGTGATCGCGATGGCCGGCGAGGAGAAGGGCGTCGAAGGCCTGCGCAGCGCGCTCGACTTCGGCGTGCTCGACCAGATGTTCGCGGGCGAGACGACCGGCATGCTCTACGACGCGGGGCGGCGGTTGGCGCTGGCCCGCTACGAGGCCGGCGGCCTCGACGCGGTGCGCGGCCTGTGGACCGTTCCGCCGGCGTCCGGCGAGCAGGCGCTGCACGCCACCAAGTACGGCGCCGACGCGCCGGCGGCGGTGACGGTGCCGCAGGTCGGCGGCCTGACCGCGGCGCGGGAGACCACGCTCGGCGAGTTGATGACGCTCAACCTGCTGCGCCTGATCGGCGTGCCGCGGCTCCAGGCGTCGCTGGCGGCGGCCGGATGGGACGGCGACCTGCTGGTCGCGTTCGATCGCGGCGACGATCGCGACGTCGCGTTGGTTTGGCGCTCGCTGTGGGATCGCGACGAGGACGCGGCGGACTTCGCCGCGCGGCTGCGGCAGCGCGGCCGCGGCGTCGTCGAGGTCGAGGCGCGCATGGTCGACTGGGTGTTCGCCGCAGACGCGGAGCTGCAGCGGAGCGTCTCGGCCGCCTGCGGCGGCTCGCGCGCCGTGCCCGATCCGGTCGAGGACGACGCCGTCGGCACCGCCGCGGTCGAGGCCGCGCTGCGCGCCAGGATGGCGCAGACGTCGAGCGACGGCGAAGTCTGGCGGCACGACGCGGTCGGCCTCACCGTGCCGATCCCGGACGGTTGGGAGGTCAAGGAGGTCAACGGCGTCGAGATGCTCATCGATCCCGTGACCGGCAGGACCGGCTTCGCCCTCAACGCCAACGTGATGAAGGTCGCGCGCGGTCCCATCACCGACCTGCACATGCTGCTCGACGTCAACCAGAAGCAGATGGAGCAGATGAACCTGACGGTCGATCGCTTCGAGGTCGTCGAGCGCGACGGCGTCGAGGTGCTCGAAGGCGAGTACCACGGCAAGATCGGCCGCATGGCGTCGATGCACTTCCTGCTGCTCGGCTACCTGCGCGGCGAGCAGCAGGTGTTCGTCACCGTCACGTCGTCGGACAAGCTGTGGGAGAAGCACGAGGGCGAGTTGCGCGAGCTGGTCGCGGGCATCCGCATCGCCAAGGAATGACGTGGAGCACGACCTCGTCCAGCGTTTCGGCGCGATCGACATCTACCTGTTCGACCAGCTGCAGCGCGGCCGCATCGGCCCCGGCATGCGCATCCTCGACGCCGGCTGCGGCGGCGGGCGCAACCTGCTGTGGTTCTTGCAGGCCGGCTATGACGTGCGCGCGCTCGATCCGGACGCCGCAGCGATCGCCGCGGTGCGGGCGATGGCCGCGGAGCTCGGGCGGGAGGCCGACGAGCGGCGCTTCCGCGTCGAGTCGCTGGAGGCGTCGAGCTTCGACGCGGCGAGCGCCGACGTGGTGATCTGCAGCGCGGTGCTGCACTTCGCCCGCGATCCGGCGCACTTTCGCGCGATGCTCGACGGTGCGTGGCGGCTGTTGGCGCCGGGCGGGTTGTTGTTCGCGCGACTGGCCTCGTCGGTGGGGCTCGGCGGGAAGGTGGTCGCGCGCGGCGACGGGCGCTTCCTGCTGCCGGACGGCAGCGAGCGCTTCCTGATCGACGAGCAGGTGCTGATCGACGAAGCGCGGCGGCTCGGCGCCCAGCAGCTCGACCCGATCAAGTCGACGGTGGTGCAGGGCATGCGCACGATGGCGACGTGGGTGGTGCGGAGGCCGGCGTCGGTGGGTGACGGGTGAGCTGCCCGCCGGCCGGCGGCGACGGCAAGTAGCGCCGCCGCGGTAGGTCCGCGTTACCGCGCGAACGCGGCGTGGTGCTCCTGCAGCGGCCTCACCGCGATCGGGTGCTTCTGCCACTGTTCGAGGCCCTGGATCGTCGCCGAGGCCGCCGCCAGCGTGGTGATGCACGGGATGCGGTGCGTCGCCGCGGCGCTGCGGATCAGGCGGTCGTCGCTGCGTTCGCGGCGGCCGCTCGGCGTGTTGACGATCAGTCGCACCTCGCGGTTGACGATCAGGTCGAGCACGTGCGGGCGACCTTCGTGGATCTTGTGCACCACCTGCACCGGGATGCCGGCGTTCTTCAGCGCGCGCGCCGTGCCGGTGGTGGCGACGATCTCGAAGCCGAGGCCGTGCAGGCGGTCGATCAGCGGCAGGATCAGCCGCTTGTCCTCGTCGCGCACCGACACGAACACCTTGCCGTCCTTCGGCAGCGCGTTGCCGGCGCCGATCATCGCCTTGGCGAAGGCCGCGCCGAAGCGCGAGTCGATGCCCATCACCTCGCCGGTCGACTTCATCTCCGGGCCGAGCAGCGTGTCGACGCCCTGGAACTTGTTGAACGGGAACACCGGCGCCTTGACCGAGAAGAACGGCGGCTCGAGGCGTTCGACGGTGCCGAGGTCCTTCAGCTTCTCGCCGAGCATCACGCGCGCCGCCATCTTGGCCAGCGGTTGCCCGATCGCCTTGCTGACGAACGGCACGGTCCGCGATGCGCGCGGGTTGGCCTCGATGATGTAGACCTTGGGGCCGCGCACGGCCCACTGCACGTTCATCAGCCCGACCACGTCGAGCGCCTGCGCCAG
Organism: Planctomycetota bacterium; assembly: GCA_020638735.1. Taxonomy (GTDB): domain Bacteria; phylum Planctomycetota; class UBA1135; order UBA1135; family UBA2386. The sequence continues at coordinate 498,443 of JACKHZ010000012.1, forward strand.
GCGGCGGGTCTTCTCGGCGATCTCCTGCACGATGCCGTCCGACAGCGTGTAGGGCGGCAGCGAGCAGCTCGAGTCGCCGGAGTGGATGCCGGCCTCCTCGATGTGCTCCATGACGCCGCCGATGATCACCTGCTCGCCGTCGCCGATCGCGTCGACGTCGACCTCGATCGCCGCGTCGAGGAACTTGTCGACCAGCAGCGGGCGCTCCTCGGAGAACGAGCGGTGCCGCTCCATGTAGTCCTGGAGGCCGGCGTGGTCGTAGACGATCTCCATCGCGCGGCCGCCGAGCACGAAGCTCGGCCGCACCAGCACCGGGTAGCCGATGCGCGCGGCGGCGGCGAGCGCCTCCTCGGCGTTGGCGGCCATGCCGTTGGGCGGCTGGTCGATGCCGAGCTCGGTGATCAGCTTGGAGAACAGGTCGCGGTCCTCGGCCTTGTCGATCGAATCGACGCTGGTGCCGACCAGCGGCGCGCCGTGGTCCTTGAGGCCGCGCGCCAGGTTGAGCGGCGTCTGGCCGCCGAACTGCACGATCACGCCGTGCGGCTGCAGGCGGTCGACGACGTTCATCACGTCCTCGTGCGTCAGCGGCTCGAAGAACAGCATGTCGGAGGTGTCGAAGTCGGTCGACACGGTCTCCGGGTTGCTGTTGACCATCACCGTCTCGTAGCCGAGCTCGCGCAGCGCCAGCGCCGCGTGCACGCAGCAGTAGTCGAACTCGATGCCCTGGCCGATGCGGTTGGGGCCGCCGCCGAGCACCATCACGCGCTTCTTGTCGCTGGTGCGACCGCCGTCCGGATCGACCTCGTCCTCGCCGCCTTCGAACGTGGTGCCGTCGTACGTGGAGTACAGGTACGGCGTCTGGCTCGGATACTCGGCGGCGCAGGTGTCGACGCGCTTGTAGACCGGCACGACGCCGAGCTGCTTCCGGTGCTCGCGCACCTGCCACTCGGTGAACCTGCCCTGGCCGGCGTGCGCGGTCAGCGCCGCGGCGATCTGCCGGTCGCTGAAGCCGAAGCGCTTGGTCTTGCGCAGCAGCTCGCGATCGAGCGCCTCGAGGCCGCCCTTGCTGGCCTCGGCGATCAGGCGCTCCTGCTCGACCAGCTCGGCGAGCTGGTCGAGGAACCACGGGTCGATGCGCGAGGCGTCGTGGATCTGCTCGACGGTCATGCCGAGCAGCAGCGCGGCGTGCACCCAGTCGATGCGGTCGGCGCGCGGCGTCGACAGGTGCGGGCGGATCGAGTCCTCGTCGAACTCGTTCTCGCGGCAGTGCGGCTTGCCCGGCACGTTGCCGAAGCCGTTGCGGCCGGTCTCGAGGCCGCGCAGCGCCTTCTGCATCGCCTCCTTGAAGGTGCGGCCGATCGCCATGCACTCGCCGACCGACTTCATCTGCGTGGTCAGCACCGGGTCGGCGGTCGGGAACTTCTCGAACGCCCAGCGCGGGAATTTGACGACGCAGTAGTCGATCGTCGGCTCGAAGCAGGCCTTGGTGACCTTGGTGATGTCGTTGTCGAGCTCGTCGAGCGTGTAGCCGACCGCCAGCTTGGCGGCGATCTTGGCGATCGGGAAGCCGGTCGCCTTGCTGGCCAGCGCCGAGCTTCGCGACACGCGCGGGTTCATCTCGATGACGATCACGCGGCCGTCGCGCGGGTTGACGGCGAACTGCACGTTGGAGCCGCCGGTGTCGACGCCGATCTCGCGCAGGCAGGCGATCGACGCGTCGCGCAGCAGCTGGTACTCGCGATCGCTCAGCGTCTGCGCCGGCGCCACCGTGATCGAGTCGCCGGTGTGCACGCCCATCGGATCGAAGTTCTCGATCGAGCAGACGATGATGCAGTTGTCGTTCTTGTCGCGGACGACCTCGAGCTCGTATTCCTTCCAGCCGACGATCGACTCCTCGATCAGGATCTCGCTGTTGAGCGACAGCTGCAGGCCGCGCGAGGCGATGTCCTCGAACTCCTCGAGGTTGTAGGCGATGCCGCCGCCGCTGCCGCCCATGGTGAAGCCGGGGCGGATCACGCACGGCAGGCCGATCTCGTCGAGCGCCGCCCGCGCCTCGGCCATCGAATAGGCGAGCCGCGAGTTGGCGCAGCCGAGGCCGATCTTCTCCATCGCCTCGCGGAACTCCATGCGACCCTCGGCCTTGAGGATCGACTCGGGGCGGGCGCCGATCATCTCGACCTCGAACTGGTCGAGCACGCCCATGTCGTGCAGCTGCATCGCGCAGTTGAGCGCGGTCTGGCCGCCGAGCGTCGGCAGGATCGCGTCGGGCCGCTCCTGCTCGATGATCTTGGCGACGACGTCCGGCGTGATCGGCTCGATGTAGGTCCGATCCGCCATCTCGGGATCGGTCATGATCGTCGCCGGGTTGCTGTTGATCAGGATGATCCGGTAGCCGTCCTGGCGCAGCGACTTGCAGGCCTGCACGCCCGAGTAGTCGAACTCGCATGCCTGGCCGATCACGATCGGTCCCGAGCCCAGGATGAGGATCGACTTCAGGTCTTCGCGGCGTGGCATCTTGGGGGGAGGACTACAGCGACAAGGGGGGGCTGGTGCGAGCCCAAAACCCGGCCGCCGCCGCGGCGACGCCGGCGGGGCTCGCGACAATCGCGACCTTCGGCCGGAATGCCCCGACCACGCCGCCGGTTACGTCGCCTTGGGGGCGTGCGGTGGGTCCGCACCCGGTTCCAGAACATGAGCAGACACCCATCGGTCGGCCGCGCCATCGGCGCCGGCGTCTTCCTCCTCTCCACGGTCGGGCCGCTGGCTGCCCAGGGCCTGATGGCGACGCATGGCGAGGTCCTGCTGGCATGTGGTGACGACGTTCCCGGCGTGCCCGGGGCGGTCATCTACCCCGGCTTCCACCTGCTGGCCTTCGACAACCCGACCATCGACCTCGACGGAACGGTGCTGTTCCGCGGTGGCATGCAGTCGGGCACGGGGCCCGTGGACGACGGCAACCGTCACGCCTACTTCCTCGGCCGCAGCGGCGGGGACCTGCACATCGTCGTTCGCGGCGGCGAGCCGGCGCCGGGGTGTCCGCCCGGCACCGTGCTCGGCGGCGCTGTCGGCAGCGTCGGCATGAGCGCCTTCCCGCGCTTGTCGCCGGCCGGCGGCCTGCTGTTCTTCCAGAGCGCGATCTACGATCCGATCAATCCGGCCAACACGCCGGCCAGCAGTGACACGGCGCTGTTCTGGGGGCCGCCGGGTGGCGTGCTGCTGCTGGCCCGCGAGGGCGCGGCGGTGCCGTTCGCGCCGGGCACGACCTGGTCGTCGTTCCTCCAGAAGGTGTACTACACGCACGTCTGTGCCAATGGGCAGGTGCTGTTCACGGCCACGCTCGGCGGTGCCGCCAGCGGCAGCAACGCCGTGATGGTGACCGGCTTGCCCGGCGCCCTGCAGCCGGTGCTGCGCAAGGGCGATCCGTACCCGTTCGGTGGCGTCGTCGTGCCGGTGAGCCCGTTCGAGCCGCTCAACGTGCTGGGCCAGCTGAACGCCAGCGGTCAGGTCCTGCACGACATCAAGTCCAGCAGCGGTGAGCTCGCGATCGGCATCTGGACGCTCGGCGTCGACACGCTCGTCGCTCGCGACGGGCAACAGGCGCCGGGGTTGCCGGCGGGCGTGGTGTTCGCCGACGACGATCTGGCGGTCAACTCGGGCTGCTTCAACGCCGCCGGGCAGACGGCGATCGTCGCCGGCCTGTCCGGGGCGGGCGTCACGGCTGCCAACGACCAGGCGCTCTACGTCGGCGGTATCGGCGGCATCGCCCCGCTGCTGCGTCGCGGCGACGCGGCGCCGGGGCTGCCCGGCATCACGTGGGGCGCCGTCGATCCGGCGACCGTCGTGATCGACGACGACGGCGACCTCGCGTTCGTCGCCGGCCTCGGCGGCGCGGTGACGACGGCCGACGACAGCGGCCTGTGGCTGGGCCAGGCCGGCGACCTGGCCTGCATCGCCCGCGAAGGCGACCTCGTGCCCGGGCTCCTGCCGTCGGCCAACGGCCCGTGGCGCTTCGGCCAGTTCGGCTCGGGACTGACCGTCAGGCCCTATCTCGTGCGCCGCCGCGCGCTGCTGTTCCAGAACCCAGTCACCGACGGTGTGGCGACACGCACGTTGATGTTCGGCTACACGCCGGCGCGCGGGCTGATCCTGCTGCTCGACGACGCCGACACGTTCACAACCGGCCAGGGAACGGCCGCCTGGACCATCGCCACGCAGTTCGGCAGCCCGAACAGCAGCGACGGCACCCCGGCGTGGATGAACGCCAACGGCGACTTCGTCTGCAAGCTGGTGCTCGGCGCGCCGTGCAACGGCGCCATCGTGCGTGGCCACCTCGGGTCGTTGGTCGGCACGCCGAGTTCGGTGCCCGTGAGCGGCGGCGTGACCCACACGCTGTCGATCGACGTCGGGCCGGCGCACGGCTTCGAGCTCTACGTCGTGCTGGCCAGCAGCCTCGGCACGCGCCCCGGCTTCCCGTCGCCGCTCGGCCCGCAGCACGTGCCGCTGGTCTACGACCCGTTCTGGACCCAGATGAGCCTCGAGCTGGCGAACTCGGCCCTGTGGCCCAACTCGGTCGGCGTCACCGATCAGGACGGCGTGCCGTTCGGTGGACCGGCGGGCTTCACGCTGCCGCCGGGCTTCCCGAGCCTGCTCGGGACGACGCTGTACCACGCGGTCGTCACCCTCGACGGCAACCTGGTCTCGACGTTCGTCAGCGAGCCGAGCGCGGTGCTGCTCCACTGAGCCGGCTATCAATGCGCGCCCATGGTGCGCATGATGGTGGGCACGGTTCTCTTGCTCGCGGCTTGCGCGACCGGGTCCGGCGAGGTTCGCGTTCGGCCGGCGACCTGGGCGCAGCCCGTGATAGGCGCCGCGCTCGACAACTGGCACCGGGTCTCGCCCGAACTCTACCGCTGCGGCCAGCCGTCGGCAGGTGACATGCGCGCGCTCGAGGCCTTCGGCGTGGTGTCCGTCGTCAACCTGCGCGAACTGCACAGCGACCGCGACGAGGTCGAGGGATCCGGGCTCCGGCTGTTCGAGGTCCCGCTCGACACCGGCGGCATGGACTACCGCGACCTGGTGCGCGCGCTGGCCGCCGTCGTCGCCGCGCCCAAGCCGGTCGCCGTGCACTGCTGGCGCGGCTCCGACCGCACCGGCGCGGTCTGCGCGGCGTGGCGGGTGGCGGTCGATGGCTGGACGCCCGCAGCGGCGCTCGACGAGATGGTCGGCGGCGGCTTCGGGCACAGCGCGTGGTACGGCAACCTGCGCGAACTGATCGGGCATCTCGACGCCGAGCGGTTGCGCGTGGACCTGGCGGCGGCGGTCGCGGCTCTCCAGTGATGGCGAACAACCGTCGATGGCAAGACCTGATGTTCGACCGGCTGCTGCCCGGCCTGCCTGTCGACTACCAGGCGCTCGTCGCGCGGCGCAGCGCCAATGGTGTGTGGGACGTGCACGAGTCGCGCGTGGTGCCGTCTGCGGAGCAACTCTGCTACTTCGTGCCGCGCCCCGGCGCGTCTGCGCCGCGGCTGCTGTTCTGCGTGCGCGGGGACGGCGCGGTCGCGTTCTCCGACAACGAGGAGGACGAGACGAGCGACGGTGAGCGTGGGTTTCGGGGCTACGGCTTCGCGCTGGTGCTGCCAGGCAAGGACGGCGCGCCGCTCGGCGAGAACGCGCGCGGCGGTGCGGCCGGATCGGCGATCGACGCGGATCTCGCCGAGCGGCACTTCTGCTGCTACGCGTGGCCGCTGCACGCTGGTCGCAGCGGCAATCGAGCGTTCGTCGTCACTGCTGCGGGCGAAGTGATGGCCTGCGCCAACGCCGACGGGCGCTACTCAGGTGGGGAAAGGCGCCCGGCCCTCGACGCGGTGATTACCGTGCGCGGTCGCACCGACCGCGACGTCGATCGCGAGCCCTGGGGGGTCATCGAGTGACGCCGCGCCGGCTCGGGGCTGTCGCGCGCGGCCTGCGTCGCTAGCCTTCCGGCATGAAGAAGCCCATCTGCGCCGCCGCCTCCGCCGCGCTGCTGCTCTGCCTGCCCGGTTGCCTGTTCGGCTCGGAATCGAGCGCGACCTACCACGGCCGCTACGTCAGCGAGGAACAGATGCTGCGCGTCGACGTCGGCGCCGGCGAGCAGGAGGTCGAGGCGCTGCTCGGCTCGCCCTCCAACCGCTCGGACCTTGGCGACGGCAAGGCGCTGTGGACGTGGCACTACACGCGCACCGAGAAGCGCTCGAGTCACGTCTTCCTGCTGCTCGCGTCGCAGCACGAGGACAACTACGAGGGCACGGTCTACGTGCGCTTCGACAAGGGCAAGGTCGAGAAGGTCTGGCGGTCGTAGGGGCTGCCCGGGGTCGGCCCGTGGCAAATCGGCGGAAGTTCCGCCGTAATGCGCCTCAATATGGCGACTGTAGGGAGATTCTGACCGCAGCACGAGTTGCCGTTTGCGCAGTGAGCAACTGCGCCGCCTGCCAGTGCGGCGAGTCGGTGCCGCGTGTGCGGCCAGCCGTGACTGTCAGCGCTCCGCGCCGGTGGCGGCGCCAGGCGCCGCGCCGGCGACGGCGCGAGGCGCCGCGCCTATACACAGCAGCTCGCGCGCGGTGCGGTGGTAGAGGCGGCCGTCGGCGAACGACACCGAGTTGCCGGTCCAGGTCTCGCCGATCGCGCCGAGATCGCCCCAGCCGATCAGCTCCGCACGCTGCACGTCGATCGCGTAGACGATGCCCGTCTGCAGCGTGCAGAACAGCACGTCGCCGACCTGCGTCGGTGACGGATGGAACACCCAGTCCCAGCCGTCCCAGCGGCTGCGTTGGTCGCCGGTGACTTCGTCGCCGCGGCTGTCGATCGCGCGCGCCTCGAGCTTGCCGCGCCACGTCGACGTGGCCGGCGACGTCGGCAACTCGCGATAGTGCACGGCGCCGCGTTCGGCGTCGATCGCGGCGAGGCACCACGGCGCGCCGAGCACCGGCTTGCCCCACGCGGTCGCGTAGGTGAGAAACCACAGCTTGCCGGCGGCCGCGTGCATCGAGTAGCGCGCCGGGAACACGCCCTTGTCGAGCGTCGTCACACCGCGATCGGTGTGAGCCGTGGCGCCCTCGGCCGGCGCCTCTTCGAGATGCACGTTCTCGATCAGCGAGATCTCGCGCACCACGGCGCCGGTGTGCACGTCGAGCACGACCAGCACGTTGTTGGGCTCCTTCAGCAGCCAGTAGGCGAAGCGCTCGTCGGCGGCCATCGTCTGCAGCGCGCCCTCGTGGTTGCCGCGCGGGTCCTCGTAGCGCCACACCGTCGTGCCGGCGTCCGGGCCGGTGGCGCGCGTCAGCGACAGGCCGACCGGGCGCTCGGGCACGTCGTGCGGGCCGCCGCGCGCGTGCAGCACGCACGGACCGCCGTCGGTCGCGACCAGGATCGGCGCGTTGTAGTGCGTCAGCGCGTCGTCGCTGGTCCACAGCACCGCGCCGGTCGCCGCATCGAGCCCGAGCAGGAAGTTCCACGGCGCCTTCGCCTCGCCGTGCGTGACCGGCTCCATGTGCACGAACGTCTTCGCGCCTTCGCCGCGGCTCGGGTCGTCGATCAGGAACGGTTCGAACTGCTTGTTGAACGGCCCGTCCGACGTCGGCGTGAAGCGTCGCGACCAGACCACGTCGCCGCCGTGCGTCATGCAGACGACCTGCCCGCCGCCGTTGGTGAACCAGACGTGCCGCGCGTCGGCGCACGGCGACGCGCTGGTCGCGTCGGAGAACGGGTAGCTGTAGATCGACGGCTCCTCGCCTTCGATGCGCCGCGTCCACAGCAGCTCGCCGGTCGCCGCGTCGAGGCCGTGTGCGTCGATGTGCTTGCCGACGACGGTGCGCTTCTCCGTGGCGTGCGCGTAGCGCGCCGCGTCCTCGGCCGACAACCCTTCGCCGGTCCACGGCGCCATCGTCGTCACGAACAACCGGCCGCCGGCGATGGCGATGCCGCCCTGGCCGGTCTCCGGCAGCGGCGTGCGCCAGACGATGTTCTCGCCGGTCGTCGCCGAGAAGTGCGTCGGCGGCGCGCCGTCGGCGGTCCAGTCGCCGTGCGGGCCCGAGCCCTGCGGCCACGGCGCGGCCCCGTGCTGCGGCGCCGCGCAGGCGAGCAGCGCGAGCGGCAGGCACCAGTTCGTCACGCGTCGGATCATGCCGCAGGCATACACCGCGACGCCGCGGACGGCGAGCCGCGGCCCTACGCTTCGAGCGCAGCGACGGCGCGGTCGATGTCGTTGGGTCGCACGTGCACGAGGTAGCAGTAGCAGCCGGCGTTGGCCATGCCGGTCGAGGCGTAGACCTCGATGCCGGCGGCGGTCAGCCGACGCAGCATGCTGGCGACGATGCCGTGCCGGTCCGCCCCGCTCGCGAGCAGGGCCGGGTGCGGGCCGTCGACAGCGAGCCCGGCGTTGTGCGCGGCGTTCTCGAACGTGGCGCGGTCTTCGGGGAACAGCGTCAGCTGCGTGCGCATCGGGCCGATCGGCACCGCGGAGAACGCCAGCAGGTTGACGCCGAGCTGCGCGAGCTGGTCGAGCACTTCGACCGCGGCGCCCGCCTCTGCTGCGACCGAGGTGTAGAAGTAGTCGACCCGTCGGATCTGGGAAGACATCGGGGACCTCCTTTGGAAGAGAACCCCGTCAGGGTAGTGCTTCTCGCGGTCGCGCGCTGGCCGGGTGGTGCTCGGTCTGCGGCAGAGTCGGGCGGCAGCAGTGGGCGTAGGTGCCGAAGGAAGCAGTCAGGCGCCTTCGCCGGCGAACGCCATCGCGCAGAACGACACCACCTGCGAGTCGTCCGCCGCGCGCGCCTGCCCGTAGTGCAGCAGCTCGCCGCTGCCGCCGGCGAGCGCGGCGCAGAGCGTGATCGCCGGACCGGAGCAGACGCGGTCGGGGTTGCCGCAGTCGTCGACCGCCGCGTGGAACGGGCCGGGTTCGGCGCGTTCGAGGTGCACGAGGCGCGCGCGTTCGTCGGTGTCGAGGCGCGCGAGGCGGTCGTCGTCGATCGCGTCGGGGTCGCCGAAGAACGGGCCGAGGTGGGCGAGGTCGGCGCCGGCGACGAAGCAGACGCGGCCACGGGTCGCCGCCGCGGCATCGCGGAACGTGGCCAGCAGCTCCTGCAGCCACGGCTCGCGCAGCGGGTCGCCGTCGGCCGACGGCAACGCGCCGCACAAGAAGCACGCGACGCGGAACGGCCGGTCGCCGAAGTGTCGCTGGTGCAGGTGCTGCAGCCACAGCACCTGGAACTCGAGGCTGTGTTCGTCGCGGTGGATCAGCAGGTCGAGCGCGGCTGGCTCGCCGAGCTCGCGATGCACGGCCGCGACGAACTCGCGGTCGGTCCTGACGACGCCGAGCGGCGTCTGCCAGTCGAGCGGCAGGCCGGTGACCGGCGCCGTCGGGCCGGCGTGGCCGGTGCCGAAGATCACGTAGAGGTCGGCGGGCTCGCGGCCGAGCAGCGCGCGGTAGGCCGCGCCGTAGCCGGCGGCGCCGCGCGCGAGGTCGATGTGCGGCGCGACCAGGCCGCGCAGCGGCGCGTTCGTGCCGGGCTTCGCCGCGCCGGCGTCGAGCATGCGATCGAGCGCCGCGCGCAGCATCGTCGGCTCGGCGGGATAGCCGGCCGAGCCGGCGTGGCTCGCCGGGCGCACGCCGGACGTGGTGAACGCTCGCGCAGCGTGTTCGGCGGCCTCGTCGAAGCGCGGGCCGATCAGCAAGAGCCGCGCGTCGAGGTCGGCGACGACCTGTCCGACCAGTTCGGCCGGCAGCTCTTCGCCGTACTGCTGCTCGGCCTCCTTCTGGATCTGCGCGACGGTGCGTTCGCCGGTGCAGCGCCCGACGATCGGCAGCAGCCCCTCGGGGATGAAGGTGGGCTCGCTGATGCCGAGACGATCGCTCAGCACCACGCCGCGCTGCTCGCCGTCGGCGATGCGCTGCACGTCGAGCGCGCGGATCGCCGGCTGGTTCACGCGAGCTTCCTGACGCCGATGCCGGGGCGGTCGTCGAGCGTGACCTTGCCGTCGACGATGGTCGCGCCGTCGAACAGGTCGTTGCCGATCAGCACCGCGCCGTCCAGGTCGGCCCAGTCGGCCATCGGCGACATCTGCGCGGCGGCGGAGATCGCGCACGACGTCTCGGTCATGCAGCCGAGCATGACCTTCATGCCGAGCGCCTTGGCCAGCGAGATCATGCGGTGGCCTTCGCGCATGCCGGTGCACTTCATCAGCTTGACGTTGATGCCGTCGTAGACGCCGTAGGCCTTGCGCACGTCCTCGAGCCGGGTGATCGCCTCGTCGGCGACGATCGGCAGCGGCGACTTCTCCGTCAGCCACGCCAGGTCGTCGATCTGCTCCTTGGGCATCGGCTGCTCGACGAACTCGACGCCGCGCCCGGCCAGCCACTCGCACATCGACAGCGCCAGCGAACGGTCCTTCCAACCCTGGTTGACGTCGACGCGGATCGGCTTCTGGGTGACGCTGCGGATGGTCTCGATCATCTCCTTGTCGTTGTCGCGACCGAGCTTGACCTTGAGCACCTTGTAGATGTCCGCCTCCTTCACCTTCTGCCGCACGACCTCGGGTGTGTCGATGCCGATGGTGAACGACGTCACCGGCGTCTTCGCCGGGTCGAGGCCCCAGATGCGGTGCCACGGCTGGCCCATCTGCTTGCCGAGCCAGTCGTGCAGCGCGATGTCGAACGCTGCCTTCGCGGCGCGGTTGTCCGGCGCGAGCGCGTCGACGTCGGCGAGGATGTCGCCGACCAGCCACGGGTCCGGGTAGCGGCGCATGTCGATCTTGGACAGGAACGCCTGCGCGGTCTCCTGCGACTCGCCGAGGTACGGCGGCATCGACGCCTCGCCGTAGCCGACGACGCCGTCGCCTTCGAGCTCGACCATCATCGTCGGTGTGGTCGTTCGCGAGCTGGTCGCGATCGTGAACACGTGCTTCAGCTGCAGCGTGTACGGGTAGAAGCGCAGCGTCAGCGGGCCGGTCGGGTGGCGCGTCAGCGACGCCGCCCCGGTCATGCTGCCGCACGAAGTCGCGGTCGCAGCGGTGGTGGCGGCAGCAGCGGCGAGCGCGCCGTGCTTGAGGAACGAGCGGCGATCGGAGGTCATCGGTTGCGGGGCAGCTGGGGAGCCTGGTTCGGGCAGCGCCGGTCGTGGTCGGTGCTGCGGGCAGAGCGTCGTTGCGCGCGAGCGCATGACAGCGCGAGCCTACCTCCTCGCCGGTCCACGGTCACGGCGTGCGAGGAACCCGACTCCATGTCGGCGAGATCGCTTCACCGGTGAAGGGCTTCCCTCCGACGCGGGCGTCCCTAGAGTTCGGCCCCGCAGGAGGCTGGTACCCGCCTCGCCTCCCAACCAGAACCAGAACACTCCTCTCCTGACTCCCAGGATCGACACATGAACGCCCCTGTATTCGCCCTCGTCGCTCTGTCCACCGCGATCGCGCTGCCCGCGCAGATCGGCCCGGACTTCCTGGTCCATCACGACTTCCTGCCCACCGGCGGCAGCACCTACCTCAACCTCGGCTCGACCGGCGTCGCCAACGACGGCACACCCTCCGGCGCGGTGACCATCGTCGCCGGCCCGCTCGGCGCGGCCGTGAACCTCGGCGGCGTCATGGGCGACGAGATCAACTGCGGCCCGACGCCGATCCTCGGCGGGCAGGAGCGCACGGTGTCGGTGTGGGCGCGCACGACGGCCGCTTCGGGCCTCGTCACGCCGCTGTCGTTCGGCACCAACCCGGGCAACGGCACCAAGTGGGACATGGACATCGACTGCACCAACGGCGGCACGCTGGAGCTCGGCGTCAGCGGTGGGCGCACGACCGGTGTCGGGCCGGCGGTCAACGACGGTCAGTGGCACATGCTGACGATGGTGCTGCCGACCGGCGGCACCACCATCAACCAGGTGCGCGTGTTCGTCGACGGCGTGTTCGCCTACAGCAACTCGGGCACCCAGGTCGTCAACACCCAGCCCGGCCCGGTCATCGTCGGCCGCTCGGCCAACCCGCTGACGCTGATCCAGTTCTTCCCCGGTGACGTCGACGAGCCCGCGCTGTGGTCCAAGGGCTTCCGTGACGAGCAGGTGAAGGGCCTCTACGACGTCGCGGTCGACGCCAACCTCTACTACTCGCCGTACGAGTTCGAGCAGCTGCTCGAGGTCTACCGCCAGAACCAGCCCGCGGTCACGATCGGCGGCCGCACCTGGCTCCGCGCCACGGGCCTTACCGGCAACGCCGGTCTGACCGCGCTGCCGAACGGCGGCTACCAGCTGCTGTTCGACACCGTCACCGGCGAAGGCGTCGCGACGCCGCCCGCGTCGTTCGTCACCGCCGGCACCGGCTGCGCGAGCCCGGCCGGCCTGTCGACGCTGTCGGCGCCGCAGCTGCCGGTGCTCGGCGGCACGCTGCAGGTCGACGTCGACAACGTCTCGGCGACCGGCCTGTCGTTCATGGTGATCGGCTACACGACCTTCGGCCCGTTCCCGATCAGCGCCATCGGCCTGACCAACGATCCGACGTGCCTCGGCACCGTCAGCCCGGACGTGTTCGTCGGCCCGCTCGGCGTCGCCGGCAGCACCGCGACGTTCCTGCTGCCGATCCCGGCCGACAGCGCGTTGACCGGCGCGCAGCTCCACTTCCAGGGCCTCCAGCTCGAGTTCACGAACGGCTTCTGGAACCTGAGCGATCGGGGTACCGCGACGCTCGGCTTCTGAGCCGGTAGGACGCGTCGGTCGCCGCAGTCACCGGCCTCGGCCACGCGACTGCGGCAGCCGCCGAAGTCCTCGTCCCCGCGTCTCGTCGCCGCGCGCACGCGCGCGCGCGTGACTTCCCCGTATCGACGCCAGGCGGTTCTGCGCGCCCGCGCCTGGCGTCTACTCCGCGCATCTGTTCGTTCCCATGCACCGAATCTACCCCCGCGTCTGCCTGGCCCTGTTCGCATCCACCGGGCTCGTCGCCCAGTCCTGGTCGTTCGTCTCGATCCCAGACTTCCAGAACAACGACATCGCCTCGTTGGCCGACCCGGCGTCCCAGTTCCCGGGCAACCCGACCCTGCCCGCAGGCTTCGTCGCGCTGGACCCTGCGTGGGACAGCTGCACGGCGGCCTACGACGACGCGGTCAACTGGATCGTCTCGCGCCTCGCGCTCGAGCAGCCGGACTTCGTCTCGGTCGCCGGCGACCTGGTGATGGGGCACTGGGAGTACAGCTCCGACGGCCGCAACGTCTTCGGTCCGCTGAGCAACGACACGCAGATCCAGGCGGCGGTTGGCCGCGCTGCGGACTTCTACTACGACCACTGGCTCGGGCGCTTCGATCCGGCGCGCAACACGCATCTGGCCGCGGCCCTGCAGTCGCTGCAGCAGCCGCTGGTGCCGATGACCGTGCACGCGCTGGTCGGTGACCACGAGCTCGGCGACAACAACTGGCCGACCGGCGGCGCGCGTTCGCGCATGGTGCCGACCTACAAGGAGGCGTTCGCCCGCTGGTTCACGCAGGTGCCGGCCGGCGCCGCGACCGGCGCGCCGCGCTACGTCAGCCGCCCCGTCGGCACGGTCTACGAGAACACGGCCTACGCCTTCCAGCACAACAACGTGCTGATCGTCATGATCGACGAGTTCCGTCAGGACGACCCCTTCACCAACCTCGGCGCCAACGGCAGCGTGCTGCCGACGCTGGACAACGGCCTGCCGGGCACGACCACCGACGATCAGCTGGCGTGGCTCGACGGCGTGCTCGCCGCCGGCCGCGCGAATCCGACCGTCGACTGGATCATCGTGCAGGGGCACATGCCGGTGCTGCGCCCGGTGCGGGTGCGCAACTCCTCCAACCTGAGCGTGCGCGACCAGAACGGCGCGGTGGAGTACAACACGCTGCTGTGGCAGACGCTGTCGCAGTACGAGGTCGATCTCTACTTCTGCGGCGAGGTGCACGACATCACGCTGTCGCGCTACGGCGGCGTGACGCAGCTCGTGCACGGCGCGCTGATCGGCAACCACTCGCCGATCAACTACCTGCGCATCGACGTGCACGCCAACACGCTCGAGTTGACCTCGAAGCAGATCAACGTGCAGCTCGCCACCGGCAACATGTGGCAGACGGGCAGCAATCGCCCGCGCGCCGACTTCGACATCTCCGCCGCGAACCGGACCGCGGGCTACCAGACGGCCGGCTACGCCGAGCTGACGCGCCAGCCCGGCGGCGGCTCGTGGGTGACGCAGGCCACCGGCACGCTGGCGCCGTACGGCACCTTCGTCAACGGCGGACCGACGCCGACCGAGTACCTCGTCGACCTCGACTTCGACCAGCTCTCGGGCGGCGTGTTCGACAACGCCGGCTCGACGGGACCGCTCAACGACGGTGCCCCGACCGGCAACGTGACGCAGTCGTCCGGTGTGTTCGGCCAGGCCGTCACGCTCGGTGGCGCCTCCGGTGATCAAGTGCTCGCCGGCACGATCCCGCTGCTCGGCACGCAGGAACGCACGGTCTCGGTCTGGGCCAAGACGACAGCCGCTTCGGGGCTCGTGACGCCGCTGGCGTTCGGCACCAATCCGGGGGTCGGCACCAAGTGGGACATGGACATCGACTGCAGCAACGGCGGCACGCTGGAGCTCGGCATCAGCGGCGGGCGCACGACCGGCTCGGGGCCGGCGCTCAACGACGGGCAGTGGCACATGCTGACGACCGTGCTGCCGGCCGGCGCCACCAACCTGAACCAGGTGCGGCTGTTCGTCGACGGCGCGCTCGCCTACACGGGCTCCGGCAGCGCCACGGTCAACACGTCCAGCGGGCCGGTCGTCATCGGCCGTTCGGCCAACCCGCAGACGCAGATCCAGTTCTTCCCCGGCTCCGTCGACGACGCCGTCATCTGGTCGGCTGCGTTCACCGACGCGCAGGTGAAGTCGCTGCACGACGTGGCGGTCACGCCGAGCCTGCATTACGCGGCCGGCGACTTCGAGCTGCTGCTGGACGTCTATCGCCAGAACGAGTCGGAGGCCACGATCGCCGGACGCGTCTGGCGCCGCGCCACGGGCATGGTCGGTCCGGGTGGCCTGACCGCGCTCGCCAACGGCGGCTACCAGCTGGTGTTCGACACCGCGACGGGCGCGGGCGTCGCGACCCCTGCGGCGGCGTTCGCGACGACGGGCGTCGGCTGCCCGAGCCCGGTCGGGTTGCCGGCGCTGTCCGCGCCGCAGCTGCCGGTGCTCGGCGCGACGCTCGAGGTCGAGATGAGCAACGTGTCGCCGACCGGCCTGCCGTTCATGGTCGTCGGCTACGCGGCCACCGCGCCGTTCCCGATCAGCCTGCTGGGCCTGAGCAACGACCCGACCTGCCTCTTCTCGGTCAGCCTCGACGCGTTCGTCGGTCCGCTGGTCCTGGTCGGCTCGACGGCGTCCATGTCGCTGTCGATCCCGGCGAGCTCCGCGCTCGCCGGCGCGCAGCTGCACTTCCAGGGCACGCAGCTGGAGCTGACGACGGGCTTCTGGAGCCTGTCCGACCGCGGCACCGCGACGCTCGGCTTCTGAGCACCGCGGCCGTCACTTCGACGGCAGGTAGAGCGGGTGGTCTCTGAGGTGCACGACGCCGTGCGCGGCGTCGGCGCCGACCACGCGGCGCACGTGCAGCAGGCTCTTCAGCAGGCTCTCGCTGTAGAGCTCGTGGGCCGGGTCGAGGCTGTTCTCGTGCACGTCCGTCGACTCGTGCAGGAACCACGGGCCGCCGAGCGAGATGCCGACGTGGGTGACGCGTTCGGGCCGCGACGCGGTGGCGGCGCGGCCGAAGAACAGCAGGTCGCCCGGCTGCACCTTCGACCACATCGGGTCGGTCGGCACCTCGACGCCGCACGTCACCTGCTGGCTGGCGTCGCGCGGCAGCAGCACGCCGTTGAGCAGCCAGGTCGTCGAGACGAAGCCGGAGCAGTCCATGCCCTTCGTCGACGTGCCGCCCCACAGGTAGGGCACGCCGTGGAAGCGCTGCGCCGTCGCCACGAGCCGCGACGGCTCGTCGGCGGCGTCCTTCAGCCAATCGCCGAACGGCTGCGCCGCGCGCTTCGGCAGACAGCCGGTGCGGCCGTCGGGGTAGCCGACGACGAAGCAGTCGCCCTTCTGGCCGTCGAGCGCCAGCATGCCGCCGGCGACGACGTCGGCCAGCACCGGCGCGTCGTCGCCCGGACCCCGCCTTACCTCGGCGTAGGTCGCGGTGACGACCACCTTGTCGCGCTCGCGCCAGTCTGCGAACTCGTTGGCGTTCATGCGCTGCAGGCGGTTGTTGGTCCAGCCGAGGTAGTCGTTGGGCGCCTGCACGTAGAGCCAGCCGTCTTCTTCCTTCAGCACCCGCAGCGGCATGCCGAGCAGCACCTGCGTGGCGAGCTCCTGCGCGTGGCCGGGCTTGCTGCGCAGGTTGGCGACGCTCGAGGCGACGACGGCGAACGGCTGGTCGGCGACCTCGGGCGCCGGCAGCGCGCGCAGGTCGACGCTGTCGACGTCGCCGCGTTTGCCGAACCGCTCGAGCAGCGCGGCGCGCAGCTCGCGGTCGTGCACCTCGCCCTCGAGCACGGCCTTGCCCTGGGCGACCGACACCGCGACGTCGAACACCCGCACCCGCCGATCGGGCGCAAGCTCGCGCTTGCACTCGGCGAGCAGCCGTTCGGCGGCGTCGAGGGAGAACGGCTGTTGTGCGGCGAGCGGCGACGTGATGGGGGCGATCGCGGCGGTGAACGCCAGCGCGAGGGTCGTGGCGGCAGGTGGGCGCATTGGCGTCCGAGCCTAACTCGTCACGTGCGCGCGGTCACGGCATGGGGGCGCCGCCGACGTCCTGGCGATCCCGGAGACGTCGGGCACCCGGCAGCTGCATCGGGTCTCCGACGCCTCTCGCCGCGGTCGCCCGGGCGCATCGGTGGCGGGCGTGCCGCTCCAGGTCGGAACGTCGGTTGCTGACCTGAGGGCATGAAGGTCACCTCGCTCGCGCCCGCGTCGCTGTTCCTCATCGCCGCCATCGCCCCGGGTCAGGTCCGGCAGTTCCAGGCGGACTCGCACCGGCCGGTGTCGCTGTTCCTGCCCGGCAACTACCTGGCGCTGGCCTGCGGCGACCTCGATGCCGACGGCGACCTCGACGCGGTGGTGGCGACGCGCGATCCGTGGTTCGGCAACGTCACGGTCACGGTGATGCGGCAGCAGGGAGGTGTCTGGCAACCGACCGGTCTCTACACGGTGCTCGGCTTCGACGTGCTGCAGGACCGGGTCGCGCTGACGATCGAGGATCTCGACGGTGACGCGGCGCTGGACGTCGTGGTGGCCGTCGACGACGCCGCCGGCGCGGCGGAGACGCGCGTCGCCTGCTTCGCCAACGACGGCACGGGCGCGTTCACAGCGGCCGGCACGATCCCGCTGCCCGGCGCCGCCCGCGTGGCCGTCGCGGTCGTGGACATCGACGGTGACGACGACCGCGACCTGGTCGCGGGGGTCGAGAGCGCGGGCGCGACGTCGCTGCAGCTGTTCGCGCACGATGGCGCGTTCGGCTTCCAGGCGGTGCCCGGCGCGTTTCCGGCGGTGACGGCGTCGGCGCCGAACGCCTTCGACTTCGACGGCGACGGGGACTTCGACGTCGCGGCGATCGGCGCCGGTGGCGCGGTGGTGCTGTTCACCAACACCGCCGGCGCGTTCGCCAGCGCGACGGTGGACGCGACGCCGACCCGCTTCGTGGTGGGCGCCGACCTCGACGGTGACGGGGACGGCGACCTGATCGCGCTGCGCGCCGACAGCGCCGTCGCGCTGCTGCGCAACGTCGGCGGCGTGCTGCAGATGGCTTCGCTCGCGACCGCGAGCGCGCAGAGCCTCGTCCGGCCGCTGCTGGTGGACGTCGACGGCGACCTCGATCTCGACGCGGTGGTGCAGGTCGACTACGTGGCTCGCGTGCTGCGCAACGACGGCGCCGCCGCCTTCGCCGCGGAAGACGTCGCCGCGGCTTCGGCGTTCGCAGCCGGCGACGCCGACCAGGACGGCGTGTCCGACCTGCTGCTGCAGATCGACGGCGGCATCGCCGTCGCGTTCGGTCGGGCCGGGAGCATGCTGATCGATCCGGCCCTGCACCGGCGCACCCTGATCGCGCGGGCCGGCACGGGTTACTTCGACGACGCCGCGGACTTCGGCAGCGACCACGCGATCGACGTCCTGCACCAGAGCTACTACGAGGTGCTGTTGCGGCGCAATCACGGCGCCGGTGAGTGGTCGACGATCGTGCTGGCGGTGCCGTTCCTGCGGCCGCACTCGCGCGCGATCGACGCCGACGGTGACGGCGATCTCGACGTCGTCGTCGTCAACAGCGACGCTGTCGGCGGCCTGCAGGTGTTCCGCAACGACGGCGGCTGGTCGTTCTCGCCGCTGTCGCTGCAGGCCTCGTCGGGCCTGACCATCGTCGGCAAGGGCGACTTCGACGGCGACGGTCGCGGCGACCTGCTGCTGACCGATTGGAGCTCGTTGAAGATCGTCTCGGGCACCCCGGGTGGCGACATGAGCGCGCCCGCGACCGTGTTCGTCGGCGCCGCCGACTGGGTCGACACCGGCATCCAGGACTTCGACGGCGACGGCGACCTCGACCTGCTGGTCAAGATGGACCTCGGCTACTGCGTGCAGCTGATGGCCAACGACGGCGCGGGCAACTTCAGCGTCGCCGACCCGTGCGTCGCTTCGCTGACTCCGGGCTCGAGCACCAACATGCAGCTCGTCGACATCGACGGCGACGGCGACGTGGACATCTTCAACTGCGGCTATGGCCACGGCCGCTTCCTGGTCAACGTCGGGGGTGGGTTCTCGCCCGGGCCGGTGATCAACGGCGTCGAAGGGGCGTCGCTGCTGAAGCCGCACTTCGCCGACTGGGACGGCGACGGCGACGTCGACCTGCTGCAACTCGGCGGGCCGGCGCAGCTGTGGCTCAACGACGGCAACGGCGGCTTCACCGACGCGTCGGCGGAGCGCCTCGGCTACGGCTCCTGGTCCTCGGCCGGCGGCGTCGACCTCGACGGCGACGGCGACCTCGATCCGATCGGCCCGCTCGGCTTCCAGGCGACGCAGCGCATGAACCACCTGCGCAGCGCGACCAGCCGGGTGCCGGTGACGACGGGCGGGCAGATGGTGATCGGCTATGCCAGCGAACCCGGCTTCGCCGCCGCCGACGCGCTCTGCATCCCGATCCTGAGCCTCGCGCGGCGCAGCACGCCGCTGTCCGTGCCGGGCTTCGAAGGCACGCTGCAGATCGACATGACGCAGGCGGTGCTGATGCCGGTCCTGCCGCTGTCCGCCCCCGGCGGCACGGCCGACTCGGCCTTCGCCATCCCCAACGCGCCGGTCCTGCGCGGCTTCGACCTGTTCGCGCAGGGGGTGATCTTCACGACCAGGGTCGCGTGGACGCCGGCGATCCACGAACGGATCCTGTAGCCGCGGCGCCGATCGTCACTGCACGGGCACGATCAGCGTGTCGAGCCACGGGGCAACATGCAGACCGGCGCCGGTAGCTGCCCGCGGCGCGGACATCGTCGACCGGACGCTACGGCGGCGGTGGGGCACGGCACGCGACGTGCATCGCCGCGCGGCCCGCTGTCGCCGCCCGGCGCATCCTCGCGTCTGGTAGCCTTCGAGCCCGTCTCGCCGGAGTCTCCCCATGCCATCACTTCGTCGCCTCGTGTGGGCTTGCGCCCCGACGTCCCTGTTCGTCCTCTCGGCCGTCGCGCAGGACCCGCGCTGGTTCGCCGCGCCGATGCTCGAGCCGCTCGCTACGCGCACCTACGTGGCCGTCGCCGACCTGGATCTCGACGGCGACGCGGACGTGCTCGCCGTCGACACGCCGGGGTACTTCGCGACGTCGTTCACGCCGCTCCTGAACGACGGCACCGGTCTCCTGCTGCCGGGTGTCACCGTGCCGCTGCCCGGCACCGGCGGCGGCAGCTGGCGGGTGCTCGACGTCGGCGGTGACGGAATCCCGGACCTGGTGGTCGTGACGATCGGTCATCCGCTCGGCAACGGGCTCTTGCTCTACGTCGGGCAGGGGGGCGGCGGCTTCGCGGCGCCTTCGTTCGTGCCGACCGGCGACGCGGTCGCCAAGGTCGCGGTCGGCGACGTCGACGGCGACCCGTTCGGCGACCTGCTGCTGCAGACGAGCAACGGCACGACGATCCTCAGCCGCTGGCTGCAGGGCACGGCGGCCAACACGTTCGCGCCGGGGCCCCTGGCGGCGTTGCCGTTCCAGCCGGCCGGCTCGGTGTTCCCGGCGCTGGCCTTCCCGCTGGTGGTCGCCGACTTCGACGGCGACCAGCTCGACGACGTCGCGGTCGTGGTCAGCGGCACCGGCTCGCAGCACTTCGAGGTGTTCCTCGGGGCCGCATTGAGCGCCGGGGCGTTGATCCCGGTGACGGCGCACGCCGGCTCCGACCTGGTGATCGCCCGGATCGACTTCGACCAGGACGGGGACCTCGACCTCGCCGTCAGCGGCACGCCGGCGAGCACCGGCTCGCTGAGCCTGATCGAGAACCAGGGGGGCGGCGCCTGGCTGGAGACCAGCGTGATGTCGTTGCCCAACTACGTCGCCGGCCCGCTGCACGCCGCCGACTGGGACGGTGACGGGCGCGACGATCTGGTCATGCAGTCGTCGTCGACGATCTCGTCCTACCACGCCATGCGCTGGTTCCGCAGCACCGGACCAGGCGCGTTCGAACTGGTGGCGCAGGCACTCGAGCTGCCGGAGTACGGATACGGCGCCGCCGGCTGCGTCGACCTCGACGGCGACGGCAACGTCGACGTGGTCGACGATCGCACCGTGGTGTTCGGCGACGGCACGTTCGTCGTCGCGCCGCCCGAGGCCGGCAACCGCATCACCGACTGGGACGGCGACGGCGACCTCGACCTGATCGATGGCAACTCCGCGCGGTTGTGGCGCAGCGACGGTCGCGCGCCCGGCGCGTCGACCACGCTGGTGATGCCGCCGGTCCCCGGTTGGGTCGCCAGCACGTGGGAGTTCCTCGGTGACCTCGACGGGGACGCGCTGCCCGAGCTGAGCGTGCGCTACCTGCTGTCGCCGCCGGTGCCCGGCGGCGTCGAGACGCGGCTGGTGCGCGTCGGCGGCGACGGCGCGCTGTTCGACGACGGGCCGCGCGGTCTCGGCTACAGCGGCCTCGGCGCCGGCGCCGCGCCGTTCGTCTACGACTTCGACGGCGACGGCGACCTCGACGTCTGCTGCTTCGAGCAGCCCTACCTCAACGACGGCAGCCAGGACTTCACGCCGAGCGGCGTGTCGTACGGCGCCAACTGCGTCGTGGTGGCGCCGGGCGACGTGGACAACGACGGCGCCATCGACTTCCTGTGCTACGACACGGTCGCCAACGGCCTCGTCGTCAGTCGGCGCTCGGGCCCGGCGTCGTTCGCGACGCAGGCGCTCTACACCGGCGTCATCGTCACGCCGGCGCTCGAACCGCGAGGCGTGCTGCAGGACCTCGATGACGACGGCGACCTCGACTGCGTCGGTGTGCGCGGGCTCAACGCGACGCTGCGCGAAGTGGTGGTGTTCGAGAACGTCGGCGGCGTGTTCACGCTGGCGGCGACGTTGCCGTTCGACGGGCCGGTCACCGCCGGCGACGTGGACGGCGATGGCCTGACCGACCTCTGCGTGCGCTCACCCAGCCCCACCGGCGGGTTCCTGACGGTGCTGCGGCGCGTCGGCCCGGGCTTCACCTACGCGCCGCCGGTGCGGTTCACGACGCCGGCGCCGCGCGCGCTGGCCGACTTCGACCAGGACGGCGACCTCGACGCGATCGGGCCGCTGCTGGTGCGCAGCCGGCGCTTCGTCGAACCGGACTCGGGCTACCGGCGCCAGTACGGCCAAGGTTCTCCCGGCACCGGCGGCAAGCGAATGCAGCTCTCCGTCAGCGGCACGATCCGGCCCGGCAACGTGCCGTCCGTCGAGATGTCGCGGTTGCCCGGCGGCACCTTCGTTTTCCTGTTCGCTGGCCTCAGCGAAGCGGACGCGCCGAGCGTCGTGCTGCCGGGCGTGAACGACTACGTCGGCAACGTGCAGCTGTTCCTCGCCTTCGCCACCGGCGGCGGCCCGAACGGTGGCTTCGTCAGCCTGCCGTTGGCGCTCGGTCCCGGCGCCGCTGGCGCGCGTCTGTTCCTCGAGCTGGTCGCGTTCGACCCCGCCGCGCCGTTCGGCCTGACCTACAGCAACGGCTGCGAGCTGTTCGTCGGCCTGTAGTCGTCGGTCAGAAGTCGATCGTCGCGCGCACGGCGTTGCTCAGCGCCACGCCCGGCAGCGCCGGGCAGCCGACGTAGAGCACGTTGAACGACAAGAACTGGAAGTCGATCGACGCGCCGACGAGGCCCGGGTCGCCGGGGATCGCCAGCGTGGTCGCGACGGTGCCGGCGGAGTTCGGCGCGAACCAGACGCCCAAGGCATCGACGAAGGAGCAGACTCCGCACGACACCCGCGCGTCCGGCATGCCGACCAGCACGAACGGGATCGCCAGCGGCTGGGCGCCGAACAGCTCGAGCGGCGCCGCCGGGTTGCCGATCGCGAACGGACCGTTGCTGGTGGCGAGCCCGCCCGGGCCGCAGCCGCCGCCGAGGTCCGTGACCGGGCCGCCGGGCCCGAGCGCTTCGAGGCCCTGCACGCCGATGTCGCTGTCGAACGGGGACTGCGTGCTCTGGTCGGCGAACACCACGACGCCGTCGTCGTGCTGCGTGCTCGGGTCGCCGCAGCGGCGGCCGATCAGCCGCGGCGCGTGCTCGTAGCGGTAGTAGTTGGTCGTGTTCACGTCGAGCCGCTGCGCCGGCCCGATCGGCGCGCCGGCCGGCGACAGCACCTGCGCCCAGCAGTCGTCGGAGTAGATGCCGGTCGGCGTCGCCTTCATGAACGCCAGGCCGAACCAGTCACCGAGCAGCGAGACGTCGGCCGCGTAGTCGATGACGCCCGGCGCCGCGACGAGGTCGAGCGCGGTGCCGACGCTGGTGACGCCGCCCTGGCCGACGGTGACGATCTTGCCGCGCACGTCGGTGGTGGAGGGGTTCTGCACCTCCTGTTCCTCCCACGCGACGAGGAACCGGAAGCCGTCGCCGTCGACCGCCGGGTAGCCGGCGTCCTGCGGCGCGTTCTGGATCCAGGCGCCGGGGCCGAGCAGGTTGAAGTCGTGGTCGACGACCTGCGCGCGAACCCAGCCGGGCGAACCGACCGGCCGGTCGACCCACGTGACGAGGTGCAGCCCGGCGTCGCCGCCTTGCTTGCTGATCGCCGGCTCGAAGACGTTGCCGCCGGCGACCTGGATCACCGGCGTCGCCCCGACCTGCAGGTTGACGTCGACCTGGATCGTGCAGCCGAGCAGCCCGTAGGTGCTGTCGAGCCACGCGCACAGGCAGTCGTCGTCGTAGGCGGTCGCCTCGCCGCTGAGGAGCGGGTTCCAGACGTCGAACGGGCCGTCGATCGTGAACAGCCCCGTCGACTGCGCCTGCACCGGCTCGAAGGCGATGCCGTCGATCCAGTTGCCGTTCTGGTCGTAGCTGACCCACACCATCACGAACACGCCGGTGCCGCCGATCGACGTCACGCGCACGCTGTCGGCGTCGAGGTTCTGGTTGATGCCGAACGCGTAGCCGAAGCCGAGCGGGTCGGCGGTGAACACGCTGCCGACGATGCCGGTCTGACCGCCGCCGTAGAACTGCGTCCAGGCGACGCAGTAGGTGTCGGAGAAGCCGTCGTAGGCGACGTCGGGGAAGTCGGCGTCGACGCCGTTGTAGGCCTGCGTCGCGGTGCCGATCAGCGGGTCGAGCTCGAGCGGGTAGACACAGCGATCGACGAACGCGCCGGGCAGCCGCAGCTCGAGCGCGCCGTCGGCGGCGAGGCGGCGTTCGCCGCGGCAGCGCTCGCCCTTGCCGTCGATCGCGATCACTTCGCCGATCGCGACGCCGTTGTCGTGCTCGTCGAGCCAGCGCGCGCCGGTCGCGTCGGGCGCGAGGTCGGTGGCGACGTCGAGCGTGACGACCAGGTCGCCGCGGCCGGCGGGACGCCGCGCGAAGACGAAGCTCTGCTCGAGGCCGTCGGGGCGCGCGTGGTAGCGCTCGTCGACGCCGGGCCAGGCGAAGGTCACGCGTTCGCGGTCGTGGCGGCGCAGCGGAGTCGAAGCGTCGTGTGCACCGAGCAGCATCACGTCTCCGCGCGCGATCGTCCGGGTCGCGAGGGTCAGCGTGTGCGCCGCCGGCGCTTCACGGCCGAGCGCGGGCCGGAACGTCACGCCGCGTTCCCCGAACGTCGCCCGCCAGGACTTCGCCGCGGCGACCAGTTGGTCGTCGTGCGCGAACACGCCGGCGCAGCGCTGCGCCGCGGACACGGCCGGCGCCTGCGCGCGCATCACCGTGCCGGCGACGAGCGCGAGCGTGCTGGCGGCGAGCGTCAGCAGCGGTCTGGTCAGCAGCATCGAGGCGGCGCTGGGCATGGGTCTGGCGATCAGAACCCTACCTCGCGGTCGCCGTGCGGGTCGGCGGGTGGGGTGGTGACGCCGGTGGCAACGACGAGATGGCGGCGACCGCCCTTCGCCGCCGGCGACACGATCGGCCTCGCCGCGAGCAACGCGATCGAGGCGACGGTCGGCGTGCGCTGACGCGAGCCGCTCAGCGAGGCTCGTCGTCGGGCGCTTCCTTGACCGGCGCGCCGTCGAGCACGAGGACCCGTTCGCCGACCATGACGGCCAGGCGCTCGCCGTCCGGCGACCAGCGCAGCTGCGACCCAGGCGCGCCGAACGCGACGTGGAAGACCTCTTCGGCGGTCGCCGCGTTCCACAGCCGCAGCGTGCCCGCGGTGCCGATGCTGGCGATGCGCGCGCCGTTGGGGCTCCAGGCGACGTCGTCGACGTCGTCGGCGTGCACCAGCGGCGGCGCGAACGGCACGGCGACCTGCGCGGCGACATCGTCGAACGAGAACAGCCGCACCTCGCGCGTCGCGTAGCGGATCGCGTAGACCTTGCCGTCGGTGGACAGGCCCCACATGCGCGAGTCGCCCTTGTGCGCCTGGGAAACGAATCTCCAGCCCTCGGCGTCCGGCCGCAGCTGGAACGCGTAGTAGTCGCCGCTCGTGCCCGCCAGCGACACGCCGTCCGGATGCCACTGCAAGCGGTGGACTCGCGTCGCCTCGTGGAGCGTCTGCCAGCTCAGGTCGGCAGCGCACCATTGCACGATGCCGCGTTCGGGATCGAGCAACGCCAGCCGGTCTTCGGTCGGGTGCCACGCCGACAGCCGGGGCCGTTGCATCGCTCGTTCGGCGCATCTGACGTCTGCGTCCAGGTCCTGGACGGTGAGCACACCGTCGCGCCACGCCGATCGGAACCTGCCGGACGCGCTGCGGCGCACGGTGAAACCCGGGTGGTGTTCGAGCAACAGCCCGTTCGCCGGGTCGTAGTGCCTCGTCTCGTCGTCGAGGTCGACGAGCAGCGCGCTGCCGTCCGGCAGCCAGTCCAGTCGCTGCGGCTGCGGCCCGCCTGAGGGGGGCAGCGTGACCCGCGCCGGCAGTTCGTCCACAGGGTAGACCTTGACGCGGCAATCGTGGCCGATCGAAGCGACGGCGCGTTCGTCGGGGCTCCAGATGGCGTTGCGCGCGTCGCCGTAGTGCGCGCCCAGCACCCGGTCGGTGCCGTTCGCCAGATTCCACACCCGCACCGACGAGTCGGAGGCGGTCGACAACAGGCGCGTGCCGGCGCGGTCCCACCTCAGCGAAGTGACGCAGCCGTCGATCCCGCTCAAGGTCTGCTGCAGCTCGCCGGTGGCGACTTCGAAGACGTCGATCGGGCCGTGCCGGAAGCCGACCGCGAGCAGACGGTCGTCGTGGCTCCAGGCCAGCGAATACGCCAGACCATCGCGCAGTCCCGTGCGCCGAACGCACTCGAACGTCGGCGCGCGCAGGATCTTCAGCTGCTGCTCGGAGGTGGCGGTGGCGAACGTCGCGGAGCCGTGCGCGAAGGCGTAGGCGCGCATGCCGAAGTGATGCGGCAGGTCGTCGCGCAAGGTGCGGTTGGACTCGACCTCGAACAGCTGGAACCACGTCGACTGCTGGCCATCGCGGCAGCGCGGCACGGCGACGTACCGGCCGTCGGCCGACAGCAGCGGGACGCCGCCGAGGTGGAACGGCTGCTCCGCGAGCACGGCGAGGTCGTCGAAGCGCTTCACCACCAGCCGGTCCCGCTCGCGCGCCACCAGACGACTCCCGTCGGGCGTAGTCTGCAACATGATCGACACGGGCGGTCGCTCGCCGATCGGGCGCCGCGTCGACTCGCCGGTCTCCGGGTCGAGCGTGCGCCAGTCGGCGCCGTCGGCGAACTCGATGCCCGCGGCGGTCCAGTGCAGATCGGCTTCCTTGGGGCTCTCGACGTCGACCTGCTCGGTGAACGCGAGCCGGCGTGCCAGGTGCCACTCGAACTCGCGCACGTCGGGGGTCGTTTCGCTCGGTTGCCAGCGATCCAGCAGCGTCCGGGCGCGTTCGTGGCCGCGCGGGTCGCGCAGCGCGTTGGCGACGAAGCGCATCTCGCTGCGGTAGAGCGCGCGCCGGAGATCGTTGCCTGCGGCGATGGCCTCGTCGCGTGCGGTGTCGGCCGCGTCTCGCTGCTCGCGTTCGTCGTCGGCGAGCCTGGCGTTGCTGCGGGCCAGCGCGTCGTTGTGCCCGGCCAACCACAGCGCGGTGACCAACCCGGCCGCCAGCGTCACCAGCGTCGCCGCGAGGCCGGCGACGACGGCGCGGTGGCGTCGCACCGACTTGCGCAGGAAGTACCACGTCGACAGCGGCCGCGCCCGGATCGGCAGCGAGTCGAGGTGGCGCTGCAGGTCCTCGGCGAGCGCCTGCGCCGACGGGTAGCGGCGGTCGGGTTCGCGCGCGAGCGCCTTGTCGGCGATCGTCTCGAGGTCGCCGCGGAAGCGCGTGTCGTGTCGACCGAGGCGCGTCGGGTCGGCGCTGGCCAGCACCTTGGCGGCGTCCGTCAGGCTGCGGCCGGCGAGGTCGAACGGCTGCTGCCCGCTCAGCAATTCGAACAACATCACGCCGAGCGAGTAGACGTCGGCGCGATGGTCCACCGTCGCGCCGCGGGTGGTGCGCTCCGGGCTCATGTAGCTGAGCGTGCCGAGCAGCTGGCCGGTCACCGTCTCGGCGACCGAGCCGGCCGCGGTGCCTGCCGGGCCGCTGGCGATGCCGAAGTCGAGGATCTTCGGCTGCGCGCGGCCGCCGTCCAGCGCGGCGACCAGCACGTTGGACGGCTTGAGGTCGCGGTGCAGCACTCCGCGCTGATGGGCGTGCTGCACCGCCTCGCACACCTGGATCATCAGCCGGCAGACCTGGTCGGGCGTCGAAGCGCGTTCGCGCACGAAGCGGTCGATCGGCTGTCCCTCCACGAACTCCATCGCGAAGTACGGCACCTCGCCCCAGTCGTTGGCGAAGGTCCCCGCGTCGTAGACCTGGGCGATGCCGGGGTGTTGGAGCTGCGCCAGCAGCTGCGCCTCGCGGCGGAACCGCCGGCCGAGGTCGTCACCAGCGACGTCCATGCGCATGACCTTCAGCGCGACGACGCGCCGTGGGTCGTCCTGCTCGGCGCGGTAGACGACGCCCATGCCGCCCATGCCGGCGCGGGCCAGGATCCGGTAGCTGCCGAAGCGGGCGCCCTCGAGGTCGCCGGCGGCCCGGGCAAGCGCATCGCCTCGCGGTCGCAGCGCCGCGGTGTGGTGGCCGTCACCGTCCTGGTCGGCGTGCGCGCGCAGCATGTCCTCGACCGTGGTCCGCAGGGCCGCGGAGCCGCCGCAGGCCTCGGCGACGTACGACGAACGGGCCGTGCCTTCGAGTTCGATCGCGTGCTCGAAGATGCTGATGGCTTGGGCCAGCAGCATCGTCTCGTGCTGTCGGTCGGCGGGATCCTTCATGGCGAGCGCGGCGGGCAGAGCATACCGGTCGTGCGCCAGGCTGCGGGCCGCCGGGCCCTCGCCGTCGCGGATTGTCGACCATTTTGCGGGCCGCCTCGCTGGCGCTCGTCGCTCTCCGGATCGACGCTTTGCCGTTGTCATGGTCGATCCAGGTCCAGCACCCGATCCGTCGCCCGAGGAGCGCGCCCGCGCGACCGGTCTCCTGCACCGCATCTGCGGCGGCGAGGACGCGTCGGCAGTGGAGTTGTTCCCGGTGGTCTACGACCAGCTGCGCGGCATCGCCGAGCTGCTGCTGCGGCGCGAGCGGGTGGGGCACACGCTGCAGGCCACGGCGTTGGTCAACGAGGCCTACCTCAAGCTGGTCGACATCGGCCAGCTCGGCACCGAAACGGACTCCGCCCGGCAGCACTTCCTCGCGCTCGCGGCCCGCGCGATGCGCCGCATCCTCGTCGACCACGCACGCGGGCGCGGTCGGGAGAAGCGCGGCGGGGACTGGGCCCGCATCACGCTGGACGAATCCATGGACGCACCGCGAGCCGACGACGTGGACCTGATCGACCTCGAGGCCGCGCTCGAGCGGCTGCAGAAGATCGACCCGCGCCTCGTGCAGGCGGCCGAGCTGCGGCTGTTCGGCGGCCTGTCGGTCGCGGAGATGGGCGCCTGCATGGGCCTTTCGCTGACCCGCGCCAAGGTGCTGTGGACCAGCGCCCGGGTGATGCTGGAGAAGCTGCTCGAGACCTGACGCGGACCGCTACCAGACCAGCCGTTCGTCGTCCTTCTCGAGCTTGCCGACCGGGCGGCGACCGTTGCCCTCGACCCTGGTCAGCGTGTCGCCGAGGTCCTCGCGCACCTCCTGCGCCGCCTGCTGCAGCCTCGCGACGATCTCCGGGTGCTGCGCCGCGACGTCCGTGGTCTCGCCGGGGTCGTTCTCGAGGTCGAACAGCGCCGTGCCGATCCTGGCCTGGCGGTAGTCCGCCGGGCTGCCGTCCACGCCGCCCGGCTTGCCGCCGAGCGTGCGGTACGAGTGCGGCAGGTGCAGCTTCCACCGCGGGTCGCGCACCGCCTGCAGCTGCCCGCCGTCGTAGTAGCAGGCGAACACGCGTGCGGCGACTTCGCGCCCTCTTCGCCGAACAGCAGCGGCGGGATGTCGAGGCCGTCGATCCGGTGCTCGGGCAGCTTCGCGCCGATCAGCGCCGCGACGGTCGGCAGGACGTCGATCGTCGATGCGAGCTCGTCGCAGGTCGTGCCAGCGGGCACGTGACCGGGCCAGCGCACGATGGTGGGCTCGCGGATGCCGCCCTCGAACTCGGTGCCCTTGCCCTCGCGGAACGGCCCGGCGCTGCCGGCGTGGTCGCCGTAGCTCAGCCACGGCCCGTTGTCCGACGTGAACACCACCAGCGTGTCGTCGTCGATGCCGCACCGCTGCAGCGCCTTCAGGATCTCGCCGACCGACCAGTCGACCTCGGCGACGACGTCGGCGAACAGCCCCATGCCGGTCTTGCCCGCGAACTTCTCGCCGACGAACAGCGGCACGTGCACCATCGAGTGCGGCACGTAGAGGAAGAACGGCTGCGCCTTGTTCTTCTCGATGAACCGCACCGCGCGCTCGGTGTACTGCGCCGTGAGCTTGCTCTGGTCCTCGCCGGTGACCTCGGCGTCGACGACGCGGTCCCCTTCGATCAGCGGCAGCGCCGGGTAGCCCGCCTTGCGCCGCTCGGCCTCGGTCGGCAGGTGCGCGTAGGCCGGGTGCAGCGGCCACATGTCGTTGGAGTAGGGCAGGCCGAAGTACTCGTCGAAGCCGTGCTGCAGCGGCAGGAACTTCGGGTGGTGGCCGAGGTGCCACTTGCCGAAGCACGCGGTCGCGTAGCCCTTCTGCTTGACCAGCTCGGCGATCGTCGTCTCGCCGTCGCTGATGCCGATCTGCGCGTTGGGGCCGAGCGCGCCGGCGAAGCCGATGCGGCGGTGGTAGCAGCCGGTCAGCAGCGCCGCGCGCGACGCCGAGCAGACCGCGCTCGAGACGCAGAAGTCGGTGAAGCGCGTGCCCTCTTTGGCCATGCGGTCGAGGTTGGGCGTCGGGATCTCGCTGCCGAACGGACCGATGTCGGCGTAGCCCATGTCGTCGATGAAGATGACGACGACGTTGGGCAGGCGCTTCGGCGCGGCGGCATCCTGCGCGGCGTCCTCCTGGGCGGCGGCGGTGGTGGTGGCGAGTGCCAGCAGCAACGTGGTGACGACGTCGAGGCGCATCGCCCGATCATGCCATGCGGCCCGGCGCAGGGCCCGGGCGAGTTGTCGGTGAAGTGGCCCTTCCTGTTGGCTTGCGACCGAGGCGCTCGGCATGCTGCGCGCCATGAAGAAGATGCTCACCGGAGTCGTTTCCGCCCTCGCGCTCACCCTGCTCGCCGCCTGCGGCGCCAACGCCGCCGCCAGCGCTGCCGGTCATTACGAAGTCGACAAGGCCCTGCTGAAGGAGAAGATGATGGCCGCCATGCCGGCCGCAAACGCCAAGGATCCGGCGGCCGCCGAGATGGTCGGCAAGATGGTCGAGGGCATGGTCATCACCCTCGACCTCAAGGCCGACGGCACCGCGACGATGACGTCGAAGATGGAGGTGATGGGCCAGAAGATGGACAACACCGAGAACGGCACCTGGAAGCTCGAGGGCGGCAAGCTGTCGATGACCGGCAAGGGCAAGGACGGCAAGGAAGAGACCAAGACCGTCGACTACAAGGACGGCACCTTCACCGTCGAGCACGAGCAGGGCGGCCAGAAGATGCAGATGACGTTCCACAAGAAGTGAGCGTCTTGCCGCGCGGCGCCGGGCTGCTAGCCTGGGCCGCGCGCTGCGGCCGTTCGAAGCGATCGCCGCGGCCCTCGCTGCGTCGCCACCGCCGTGACGCGCATGTAACGGCGACGTGGCATTGCCGGGCGCGTTGCCCGGCGTGGATGCGCGGCGAACGCGGCGCGCTAGGCTGTTGCCGCCCCACGCCCGCACTCCGATGAGAATCACGTCTCCGCTCGGCGCCGTCCTGCTGTTCGTCACCACGCTCTGCCCGGTGCTGTGCGCCCAACGCGGCGACGCCGCCGTCGAGTGGCAGAAGCGCACCTCCGCGATCGACTACGGCGCGGTGCCGGTCGGCAAGCACGGCCTCGACGAGCTGCAGCCCGGCGAGCAGTGGCGACTCGGCATGAACCAGGCGACGACCTGGCGCACCGAGCTGCCGCTGGTGATCGGCGAGCGCGTCGTGCCGCCCGGGCGCTACCGGCTCAGCTTCGCCAAGGGCGGCGAGGGCAAGGGCGAGATCACCGTGCAGGGCAGCGGTCACGCGCTCGGCGGCAAGGGCGACGTCGCGTTCGGCGGCGCGCTCGGCGAGTCGAAGAAGCCGACCAAGGCGCTCGAGCTGTCGTGGGAGCCCGACAAGAAGGCCAAGGTCAACCAGCCGGCCGCGCTGAAGATCGGCTTCGGCGAGCACGAATGGCGCGGCGACGCGGTGCTGCTCGGCGGCAAGGAGCAGAAGCTCGGCAAGGGCAAGCTGGTCGCGTTCTCGGTGCCGGTCAAGCTGGTCGCGGGGCGCGCGTCCCAGCCGGTGCCGCTCGCGACGTTCGAGAAGGGCAAGGGCAAGAACGTCGAGCGCTGGAACCTGGTGCTGGTCGGCGACGAGCCGCGGCTGGTGCCGTGGGGCGACGTGCCGACGAGCAACAACGGCTTCGACGCGATCCCCGCGCCGTCGGAGTCGAGCATCGTCAAGGGTGCGATGCAGGTCGACAAGGTCGACGGCGCTCCCGAGCCCGCCGACGACGCGGTGGTCGCGCTCGCCGCGGCCAAGGCGGGCAAGGAAGGCCTCGAGCTGACGTTCGCCGCCGGCGCCGAGAAGTTGACGGTGACGATCGCCGAGCCGGGCAAGTAGCGCTGGTCGTGCGCCCGTCGTCTGCTACATCAGCGGCATGAGCGACGAGCCGCTGATCGTGGGCAAGGGCCTCAACCCGCGCACCGTGCGCACCGCGCAGGGGCAGGTGAAGGTGCCCGACGACTGGGACCTGCTGCCGCCCGGCGACGCGGCGTTGACGCGGCGCGTCAAGGCCGAGGGCGCGTGCTGGGTGATGCAGGAGAAGAAGGGCCGCAAGGTGTTCGGTCATGGCGTCTGGGCGCCGCTGGAGCGAATCGAGCGGCTGCGCGCCGAGCTCGAGGAGGAGCGTCAGGACCCGGCCTACACCAAGAAGCTCGAGGCCGGTCGCGCGCGGCGCGCGGCCGAGCAGGTCGAATACGTCGAGGACTTCCGCGGCGCCGTGCGCACGTTCCTCCGCTTCGCGCCGCGCTACGACGCGCTCGCCGAGCAGTTGGCCACGGCGGTGACGCAGCATGCGACGCCGGTCGGCAGCGGCACCGTCGCCCGCACCGAGCGCATCCCGATCGAGCAGCGGGCCTCGGCGGCGGTGATCGCCTGGCTGCGCCACCAGACCACCGCCTACGACTCGATGACGATCGCGCGCGTCAAGGGTCGCCGTCGGGAGGTGCGGCGCGAGCTCGCCGAGCAGTCCAAGGTGCTGTTGTCGCGCTACCGTCGCGGCGACGACGTCGACGCGGCGTCGTGCCCGTTGGCGCGGGCGCTCGGCGGGGGTGGCGCCGCGACTACGTCGATCGGCTGAGGTGGGGGAGGTGGTCGCGGGAGATTTCCGATCCCGCCCGACAGGTTTTGTGAGTGAGCGCTCACAATACGGCCATGCCCCGCCCGAGCACCGCCGACGAACGCCGCCGCCTGCTGCTGCCGACCATCGCCCAGGCGTTCGCGCGCACCGGCTACAACCGCGCCACCACCGCCGAGCTGGCGGGCGCCTGCGGCGTGCCGGAGAACACGCTGTTCCGGCTGTGGGGCGGCAAGAAGGGCATGTACCTCGCCGCGCTCGACCACCTCTACGAACGCACGGTCGACGGCTGGGCGCGTTACCTCGCCGCGCCCGCGGCCGGTCCTGACGCAGCGTCCGCAGCGTCGCGGCTGCTCGCCTACGAGGGCGAGCACTACGGCGAGCACGGCCTCTACCGCATCATCTTCACCGGGCTCGACGAGATCGACGACCCGGACATCAAGAAGGCGCTGCGCGCGATGTATCGCCGCTTCCACGCGTTCCTGACCGAACGCATTGCCGAGCACCGCGGTGAGGAACCCGCCGCCGCGCGCACCGCGCTGCTGGCCTGGGCCGTGATCGGCATGGCCACCGTCGCCGGCATCGGCCGTGAGCTGCGACTCGTCACGCGGCAGCAGCAGCGCGAGCTGTTCGGCGAGGTCGGCCGCGCGCTGCTCGACCTGCACGAGACCCCCTGAATCACTGCCAGAGATCCCGTTCGTTTGGAGAAGACCAAGATGACCCCGTTCCGCACCGTTTCGTTGTTCACCCTGTTGTCGATCGC
Source organism: Planctomycetota bacterium (assembly GCA_020638735.1). Classification (GTDB taxonomy): domain Bacteria; phylum Planctomycetota; class UBA1135; order UBA1135; family UBA2386. The sequence goes on from JACKHZ010000012.1 coordinate 531,768, forward strand.
CGCCTGCAGTTCGCCGCAGGAGGTTCCTGTCGCGCCGTCGGGAGGGGGCGCGGTCGCCGCCGTCGGCACCTATGACCCGCGCGCCGTCTGCATCGCCTACGTCAACGGCCCGTTGTTCCAGAAGTGGGCCAACGAGCAGAAGGCCGCGCACGACGCCGCCAAGGCGAAGGGCGACACCGCCACCTGCGCCGCGATCGAGAAGACCATGCAGTCGACGCAGGCGCGCTTCCACGAGCAGGCGTTCTCCGGCGGCGACGTCGACGACATCCTCGCCGTGGTCGCCGACGCGGTGGCCAAGGTCTGCGCCGACGTCGGCGTCGTGCGGGTCGAGAAGGTCAACCAGGCGCGCGCGGCCGGCGTCGCGACCGTCGACGTCACGGCGGAGCTGGTGGACGTGTTCGAGCCGAGCGAGAAGGGGCGCGGCTGGATCGCCGACCTGAAGGACCGGCCGCTGAAGTAGGCTCGGCGGCGAGCGCGGGAATGGGAGGCGGTCCGCGCCGCCTCATGTCGGGTGCGCCGTAAAGCTGTTCCAGGTAATGACGTATGTTGCAGGCGGCTGACCTATACCGATGTTATCGAAGTTTGCGTCTGGCGATAACATTGCAAAGATGCTTATAAACAGGTCGTGGATCCCATCCTCAACCCCTACGCCCCGGGGGCCGGCACGCCGCCGCCTGAGCTCGCCGGCCGCGATGCGCTCTTCGAGCAGGTTCGGGTCGGGCTGGCCCGCCTGCGCCGGAAGTTGCCCACCAAGAGTGTGATGCTGGTCGGGCTGCGGGGTGTGGGGAAGACGGTTCTGCTCGATCGCATGCGCGCCGACGCCGAGCGCGAAGGGGTGCATGCCTTGCGCATCGAGGCGCCAGAGGGGCGTTCGCTGCCGGCGTTGTTGGCACCCCAGCTTCGCCAGTCGCTGCTGCAGCTGAGCCGGACCGCCGCGGCCCGTTCGCTGGCCGACCGGGCGTTGCGCGCGCTCGCTGGTTTCGCCAAGGCGCTGAAGGTGAAGTACGGCGACATCGAGGTCGGCATCGACTTGGAGCCGGAGAAGGGGCTCGCCGACAACGGCGACCTCGAGCACGACCTGCAGGCATTGCTCGAAGCGGCTGGGCAAGCTGCGCAAGGTGCGGGCACTGCGTTGGTGATGTTCATCGACGAACTGCAGTACGTGCCGGAGGAGCAATTGGCGGCGTTGATCACGGCGCTGCATCGTTGCGGTCAGCGGCAGTTGCCGGTCACCCTGGTGGGGGCCGGGCTTCCCCAGCTGCCGGGCCGCATGGGCAGGGCCAAGTCGTATGCGGAACGTCTGTTCGACTTCCCGACGGTCGGCGCGCTCGATGACGACGCGGCCAGGATCGCGCTCACCAAGCCGGCCGCGCAGAACGGCATCGCGTTCACCGATGCGGGGGTCCAGGCGATCCTCGAGAAGACCAAGGGCTACCCCTACTTCCTGCAGGAGTGGGGCAAGCACGTCTGGGATGTCGCCCAGGCCTCGCCGATCGATGTGGACGATGTGGCGGCAGCGAGCCGGCTCGCGACGGCCGCGCTCGACGAGAGCTTCTTCCGGGTGCGGTTCGATCGCTTGACGCCGTCCGAGAAGCGCTACCTGCGCGCGATGGCTGCGATCGGGCCTGGGCCGCATCGTTCGGGCGACATCGCCGAGGTGCTCGGCAAGAAGGTCTCGGCGCTGGCGCCAGCGCGCGCGAAGCTGATCGAGAAGGGCATGGTGTGGAGCCCGAGCCACGGTGACACGGCGTTCACGGTGCCGCTGTTCGATCAGTTCATGCAGCGCATCATGCCGGGCGACGACTGGCGCCAGGCGTAGGCCTCCTCCCACGATTGGGCGAGGGTTGTGGAACGAGCGGGTTCCGTGCGCCGCCGCCGCCGCTACGCTGCTCCGCCGTCATGCGTCTCAGCCAGATCCTGATCTCGACCCTGCGCGACGATCCCGCCGACGCGGAGATCCCGAGCCACCGCCTGCTCGCGCGCGCCGGCTTCATCGTCAAGACCGCCGCCGGCGTCTACACCTACGCGCCGCTGATGTGGCGGGTGGTGAAGAAGTTCGCGCAGATCGTGCGCGAGGAGCTCGACCGCGAGGGCGCCAACGAGGTCATGTTGCCGATCATCCAGCCGAAGGAGCTGTGGGTGTCGAGCGGGCGTTGGGACCGCTACGTGACCGACGGCATCATGTTCTCGCTGAAGGACCGCAAGGGCAGCGACATGTGCCTCGGGCCGACGCACGAGGAGGTGATGACCGCCTACGTCGACGCGCAGGTCAACAGCTACAAGCAGCTGCCGGTCAACTGCTACCAGATCCAGGACAAGTTCCGCGACGAGATCCGGCCGCGCTTCGGCCTGATGCGCGGGCGCGAGTTCATCATGATGGACGCCTACTCGTTCGACGCCGATCAGGCGGGGCTCGACGAGGCCTACCAGAAGATGCGCCGCGCCTACTGCCGCATCTTCGAGCGCTGCGGTGTCGAGTACACCGTCGTGCAGGCCGACTCGGGCGCGATCGGCGGCGCCGGCAGCGAGGAGTTCATGGTCATCGCCGACTCGGGCGAGGACGCGATCCTGTTCTGCCGCGAGAGCGGCTACGCGGCCAACGTCGAGAAGGCGCAGAGCCAGCTGCCCGCAGCGCCGGGCGGCGGCGAGGCGAAGGCGCTGGAGAAGCACAGCACGCCCGACGTCAAGACGGTCGCGCAGCTCGAAGCGTTCTTCCCCGGCCAGGTCGCCGGCCGCATGGCCAAGACCGTGCTCTACCACGTGACGTGGAAGAACAAGGAGAAGGTCGTCGCGGTGATGATGCGCGGCGACCTCGAGATCAACGAGGTCAAGCTGACCAACGCGCTCGACGCGCTGACGGTGCGGCTGGCGACCGAGGACGAGATCAAGGCCGCGACCGGCGCCGAGGTCGGCTTCGCCGGCCCGGTCGGGCTGCCCGACGAGGTGCCGCTGCTCGCCGACGAGTCGCTGCAGGGCGTCACCAACCTGCTGACCGGCTGCAACGAGACCGGCTTCCACTGCCTCAACGTCAACCTCGGCCGCGATTGCCGCATGCCGTCGTTCAAGGAGCTGCGCACCGCGCGCGCCGGTGAGGGCTGCCCGATCAGCGGCAAGCCGCTCGAGCAGGCGCGCGGCATCGAGGTCGGGCACATCTTCAAGCTCGGCACCAAGTACTCGAAGGCGATGGGCGCGACCTTCATGGACCAGGGCGGCAAGCCGACCCCGTTCGTGATGGGCTGCTACGGCATCGGCGTGTCGCGCACGCCGGCCGCGGCGATCGAGCAGCACTTCGACGACAAGGGCATGGTCTGGCCGGTCGCGATCGCGCCGTTCGAGTGCGTGGTGGCGATGCTCGACCCCAAGCGCGACGAGCAGCAGCAGCTCGCGACGCAGCTCTACGACCAGCTGCGCGCCGATGGCGTCGACGTCTGCCTCGACGACCGCGCGATGTCGCCGGGCGCCAAGTTCAAGGACCTCGAGCTGATCGGCGTGCCGGTGCAGGTGTTCGTCGGCCGCAAGGCGGGCGAAGGCCAGGTCGAGTTCCTGGTGCGCAAGGGCATGCAGAAGAGCGAGTGCGCGGCCACCGACGTGCGCGCCAATGTGCTCGCTGCGCTCGGTCGGTGAAGCACCGCGTGCGACATCGCCCACAGCAAGATCGGTACGGCACGGAAATCCGCTGCCGCGGGTGATGCCTCGCGGGGCGTCAGGACTAGAGCCCCAGCCCTCGAGTCCGAACCCCCGGAGAGTTCGCATGCTGTGCAGCCGTCCCGTGCGGGCGCGTGCCACGCTGGCCGCGTCGGTGTTGATGCTCGCGACCGAAGCGCTCGCGCATGGCGGCCAGTACATTCCGCCGCCGCCGCCGCCCCCGGTGCCGCCTCACGCTGGGCCCGGTGGGGGTGGGTATGGCGGTCCTGGCGATGTGACGCCGGGCGGCGGCGGGCCGCGCACGCCCGGCCCGGTCGGGCCGTCGGCGCCGGCGCCGAGCGCGCCGGGTCGCGCGCTGCCGGCGACGACTGGCGGCCCGGCGCCGATGCCCGTTCCGGCCACGGGGGGGCCGACCGGGCCTACGGCCGGCGGTCCGGCAGCGCCAGGGGCGGCCGGCCCGACCACCGGTCCGGGCGGCATCGTCATCGAGGAGGACTTCACCGCCTGGCACTACTGGTGGGAGTTCAACAAGAACCCCTACCTCGCCTTGCGCGCGCAGGCGCGCGGCGCGGTGCAGTCCGGCAGCGACGACTTCTACCTGGGCGCGACGCGACGGCCGGCGGCGACCGGGTTGGAGCGGGTGTCGGCGGACCAGGCGATCCAGCTGGTGCTGCCGGCGTTGAAGAAGGCGATCGACGGCACCGAGCAACGCGACGTGACCTCGGCGTGTCTGGTGGCGATGGCCAAGATCGGCCTCGATCACCCGCAGTTCGAGCTGGTGGACGTGTTCTCCCAGCGTCTGCAACGCGCCGATCAGGAGGTGCGCGAGACCGCCGCGTTGGCGCTGGGGGTGGCCGGCCAGGCCGACGAGCGCGCGCTGTCGCTGCTGGAGGGCCTGGCCCGCGACGACTCGATCGGACGCGCGGCGCGCGGCGGCGACGTCGACGGACGCACGCGTGCGTTCGCCCTCTACGGGCTCGGGCTGTGCGCGCGCGACTGCGACGACGTCGCCGTCAAACAGCGCGCGTTCGCGGTCGCCCGCGACCTGCTGCAGCAGCGAGGGCTCGCCGACCGCAACGTCCGGGTCGCCGCCGTGCAGGCTTGCGGCCTGCTCGCGGCCGACGGGCGGGACTACCACAGCGCGCGGCTGCGCGACGAGGCGCGGCGGCTGCTGCAGGACTACTTCGTCGCGTCGCTGGGAGCCGGCGAAGAGTGGGTGCAGGCGCACTGCCCGACGGCGTTGGCGCGGCTGGCGAGCGAGCGCGAACGTCCGGCGTTGCGGCAGCTGCTCCTCGGCGAGCTGACCGTGCGTCGCGAGCGGCAGCGCGGCAACGTCGTGACCCAGTCGTGCGCGATCGCGCTCGGCCGGCTGTGCGCGCCGTTCGTCGAGGCGGCGTCCGAGGACGCCGAGGCGAGCCGCGCGCTGCTCGAGGTCGCACGCGAGCACCCCGACGCGATGACGCGGTACTTCGCGCTGATGTCGCTGGCGCGCATCGGTGGGGCGCAGAACCGCGCCGCGCTGCTGAAGGAGTTCGACCGTGCGCGCAAGTCGCAGCACAAGCCCTGGTGCGCGCTGGCGCTCGGCGTGCTGGCCCACACCGCGCACCGCGACGGTCACGCCGCGGATCGGCTGATCGTCGACACCCTGCGCGACGAACTCGACGACGCGCGCGCGCCCGAGCTGGTCGGGGCGCTGGGGATCGGCCTCGGTCTCGCCGGCGGCGTCGAGGCCAGCGCGGCGATGCTCGATCGGCTGCGCAGCGACGTGCAGAAGGAGCGCATGGCCGGCTACCTGTGCATCGGCCTCGCGCTGCTCGGTGACCCGGCGGTCGTGCCCGAGCTGCGCGCCGTCGTCGCGGTGGCCGGCCGGCGTCCCCAGCTGTTGCTGCAGGCCGCACGCGCGCTGGGCCGGCTCGGCGACCAGGGCGTCACCCCGCTGCTGATCGAGCGCATGACCGGCGACGGCGCCAACCTCGTCGTGCTCGCAGCGTGCTCGAGCGCGCTCGGGCAGATCGGCGACCGCCGCTCGCTCGAGCCGCTGCTCGCCATGCTCGCCGACAAGTCGCTCGGTTCGCTGCCGCGCGCGTTCGCCGCGGCGGCGCTCGGCGGCGTCTGCGACCGCCGCGATCTGCCGTGGAACACGCCGATCATGGTCGACGTGAACTACCGCGCGTCGGTCGAGACCCTGACCGACCAGCGCGCCGGCGTGCTCGACCTGCTGTAGGACGCCGCCGCTCAGCGCGGCGCGCCGGCCGCCTGCTGGGCCCGGGTCAGCGTCTCCTTCACGCCAGGCTCGTCGGCCGCGACGCGCTCGTTGGCCAGCTGCGCCGCGGCCAGCGCGCGCGCGGCGTCGACGGGCTGCTGCGCCAGCAGCGCGTCGGCGAGCACCCAGCTGCCGTGGAAGCCGCGCTTGTCGAGCGCCGCGGCGCGCTCGGCGGCCGGCAGCGCCAACGTCGGCAGGCCGAGGTTCAGCGCCGTGCGGGCGAGGTTGTAGGCGGGGATCAGTTCGTTCGGCGCCAGCTCGCTGGCGCGCACGAACTGCGGCAGCGCCTCCGCGCCGCGGCCGGCCCGCAGCAGCGCGTCGCCGAGGTTGGCGAAGGTGCGGGCATTGGCGTCGTCGCACTTCGCGGCGTGGGTGAGCGCGGCGATCGCGCCCTCGGTGTTCCCGTCCCGCATGCGCAGGTTGCCGAGGTTGTAGGCGGGGGCGCTGTAGTCGGGGCGCTCCTTCATCGCGCGCTCGAACGCCGCCGCCGCCGCCTCGACGTGCCGGCCGTCGCGCTGCGCGAGACCGAGCGCGTTCCAGGCGAAAGCGTCGTGAGGCAGCAGCTGCGTGGCGCGTTCGAGGGCGGGGATCGCCGCGTCGGGCTGCTTCTGCTTGCGCAGCACGAGGCCGAGGTCGGTCCACGCGCGGGCGTCGTCGGGCCGCAGTTCGATCGCCGTGCGGTAGGCGGCGACCGCCTCGTCGAGGCGGTCGAGGCGCTCGAGCGCGAGGCCGCGCAGCAGCGACGTCTGGCGCGCGAGCTCCGCCGGCTCGGCGTCGAGCAACGCCAACGCAGCGGCTGGATCCTCGTCCAACATCGACCGGGCGCGCATGCGGCGACCGACGTGGCTGTCGGGGAACAGCTGCTCGAGCGCTGCGCGCGCGACCGCGCCCGCCTGCGCGTCGTCGAGCGACTCGGCGATGCCGGCGAGCGCGAGCAGATACGGCAGCCGCGGGTGCGGCGACGTGGCGATCGCGCGGCGCGCTGCCGCCAGCGCGTCGCGCAGCATGCCGCGGTTGCCGCCGCGGCCGCGGACGACGGCGTCGTGCAGCAGCATGGAGGCCTCGAGGAATGCGGTGAACGCGTCGCCGTCGGTTCGCGCGGCGGCCGCCTCCCGGCCCCCACCGAGCCTCTGCTGCAGCCGCACGCAGGCGGGGCCGTCGTGGCCGGCGACCGCCTTCGTCGCCGCGTTCTCGTCACCGAGCCGCAGCAGCAGCGACGCGCGCGTCGCCGCGACCTCGTCGTCGTCGGGCAGGGACGCGATCGCGGTCAGGCCGTCGGTGGCGTCGCCCTCGTAGCAGTGCCACCACGCCTCGGCGAGCATCGCCTCGCGGGTGGCTTGGCGTTCGGCGGCGGTCGCGGCGGCGATGCGCGGCTGGTTGGCCGCCAGGTAGCCGAGCGTCGCGGCGAGCGCCGGTACCGCGATCGCGACGCACACTGCGAACAGCGCGCGCCACGGCTCGCGCCGGCCCCAGCGCACCGTGCGTTCCAACGGACCCGGCAGCCGCGCCGTGATCGGGGCGCCGCGCTGCAGCGCGCGCAGGTCGGCGTGCATCGCCGCCGCGTCGCGGTAGCGGCGCGCCGGGTCCTTCTCGAGCGCCCGCGACACGATCGCCGCGAGGTCGCGCGACACTCCCGGCACGCGGCGCAGGGTCGGCTCGTGCTCGAGCACGCGGCGCAGCGTCGCGGCGCGGGTCGCGGCGCGGAACGGGTGCTCACCGGTCAGCAGCTCGAACAGCACCACGCCGAGCGCCCAGACGTCGCAACGCACGTCGACGCGGTCGCCGCGCAGCTGCTCCGGCGCCGCGTAGTCGAGCGTGCCGAGGAAGTCGCCGGTCTGCGTCAGCGTCGGCAACGTCGTGTCGCTGGCGACGCCGAAGTCGGTGAGCACTGCGCGGCCGTCGGCGGTGACGAGCACGTTGGCCGGCTTGACGTCGCGATGCACGAGGCCGTGCGCGTGCGCGTGGGCGAGCGCGTCGGCGAGCTGCGCGGTCAGCTCGACGGCGGCGGAGGGCGCGGCGAAGCGTTCGCGGCACGCGGTCAACGACGGCCCGTCGACCAGCTGCATGGCGAAGAAGTGCTGCTGGCCGGCGCTGGCGAACTCGTAGACCTCGACGATGCCGGGATGGCGCAGGCGGCCGGCTGCTGCGGCCTCGCGGCGCAGGCGCGCGATCGCGCTCGGCTCCTGCACCAGCGCGGGCGACAGGACCTTGACGGCGACCCTGCGATCGAGCGACCGTTGCCAGGCTGCGTAGACGACGCCCATGCCGCCCCGGCCGAGCTCGTCGAGCAGGCGGTAGTCGCCGAGTGTCTCGTGCGCGCCGTCGTCGGGTGTCGGCGCGTCGGCGGAGCCTTCGAGCATCGGCTCGAGCAGGTCGCGCAGGTCGGCGTGCTCGCGCATCAGGCGGTCCATCGCGGCCGGACCGTCGGCGGCTGCGCCGAGGAACAGCTCGACGGCGCGTTCGAGGCGCGCGCCGGGCGCCGTCGGCGTTTCGTCGGGCGAAGTCATTGACGGGCCTCGGGCAGTTCGCCGCGACGCAGGCGCCGCAGCAGGTCGGCGAGTCGCGCCACCGCGCGCACCCAGCGCATGCGCGCGGCGTTGGCGTCGAGGCCGAGCTGCTTGCCGATGTCGAGGAACGAACGGTCCTCGTATTCGCGGGCGACGAGCACCTTGCGGTCCTCGGCGGACAGCAGCTCGAGGCCGAGCCGGACCCAGTCGCGCGCCTCGCTGCGCATCGCCGCGCCGCTCGGCGTCGTGCCCGGCTGCAGCGCCGGGTCGAGGGACAGCACCGTATCGGTCGGCAGCGGCGTGTTGCGGCCCAGGTCGCGGCGCTGGGCGCGGAACCAGTCGTTCTTGTCGCGCAGCGTGTTCTCGACCACGCGCGCGAGCAGGCCGCGCAGCTGGCGCGCGTCGCGCACCTGGAAGCGCGGCGCGTAGCGCAGGAAGTCGGCGACGGCGTCCTGCACGAAGTCGCCGGGCTCCGCCTGCCGGCGGAGGAACTCACCGAGGCGGTGTTCGAGGTGCTGCTGCAGCCACGGCAGGTGGAGCTCGACCAGCGTGGCGAGCGCGCGCTCGTCACCGGTGTGCCATCGGGCCAGCAGTGCTGGTGTGGCGTCGGTGACGTCACCCATGGCGCGGATCGGACGAAGCGCCGGCGAAGCTGTCAAGCGGAGCTGTCTGCGGCGCGGCAGGGCGGCGGCGGAGGCGACGGTCGGCATGCCCCGTGACAGCGGCAGCGGGGCCCGGACCACACTCCGCTGGCACCGGAGTCATGCGCCCTGTTCGACCGCCCGGCTACGCCGGTCGGCCCCTGGCCCTGCGGCGTAGTCGGGGCGACCTTGAGTTCGCGTCGCCCGCCCACCGCGCGCGTACGAGGACCCCGCCATGCAGAACCAGCGCACCGCCACCGTCGACGGCAACGAAGCCGCCGCACAGGTCGCCTACCGACTCAGCGAAGTCGCCGCGATCTACCCGATCACCCCGTCGTCGGCGATGGGGGAGCTGTTCGACGAATGGGCGGCGCTGGACCGGCCCAACCTGTTCGGCAGCGTGCCACGCGTCGTCGAGATGCAGAGCGAGGGCGGCGCTGCCGGTGCCGTACACGGCGCGCTGCAGGCCGGCTCGCTGGCGGTGACCTTCACCGCGTCGCAGGGGCTGCTGCTGATGATCCCGACGATGTTCAAGGTGGCGGGGGAGCTGCTGCCGTTCGTCATGCACGTCGCCGCGCGCACGGTGGCGACCCACGCGCTGTCGATCTTCGGCGACCACTCGGACGTGATGGCGTGCCGGCAGACCGGCTTCGCGATGCTGTGCTCGGCGAACGTGCAGGAGGCGCAAGACCTGGCCTGCATCGCGCACCTGGCGACGTTGCGGAGCCGGGTGCCGTTCGTGCACTTCTTCGACGGGTTCCGCACCTCGCACGAGGTCGCGAAGATCGACGTGCTCGGCGACGACGACCTGCGCGCGCTGGTCGACGAAGACGCGATCGCGGCGCACCGCTCCCGCGCGCTGACGCCGGACCGGCCGGTGCTGCGCGGCTCGGCGCAGAACCCCGACGTGTTCTTCCAGGCCCGCGAGGCGTGCAACCCGTTCCACGAGGCGTGCCCCGACGCGGTGGCTTCGGCGATGGAGGCGTTCGCCGAACGCACCGGCCGCCGCTACCTGCCGTTCGAATACCACGGCGACCCGCACGCCGAGCGCGTCGTCGTCGTCATGGGCAGCGGCGCGGAGACGGTGCGCAGCGCCGTCGATCACCTGGTCGCGCAGGGCGAGAAGGTGGGCCTGGTGCAGGTCCGGCTGTACCGGCCGTTCGACGTCGACCGCTTCCTGGGCGCGCTACCGCACAGCGCCGAGCGCATCGCGGTGCTCGACCGCACCAAGGAGCCGGGCGCGCTCGCCGAGCCGCTGTGCCTCGACGTGATCGCGGCGCTGCGCGACGCGGCGGCTGGCGGGCGGCCGCAGCCGCGCGTGGTCGGCGGGCGCTACGGGCTCTCCGGCAAGGAGTTCACGCCGGCGATGGCGTTGTCGGTGTTCGCGATGTTGAGCGAAGAAGCGCCGCGGCACGGCTTCACGGTCGGCATCGTCGACGACGTCACGCACCGTTCGCTGCCGTGGGACGACGCGTTCGAGCTGCCGCGCGACGGGCGCACGGAGGCGGTGTTCTTCGGGCTCGGCGCGGACGGCACGGTGGGCGCCAACAAGAGCACGATCAAGATCCTCGGCGAGCAGACGACGCAGCACACGCAGGGCTTCTTCGTCTACGACAGCAAGAAGTCGGGCGCGATGACGATCTCGCACCTGCGCTTCGGCGAGCGGCACTTCGAGGCGCCCTACCTGATCCGGCGCGCGGACTTCGTGGCCTGCCACCAGTTCGGCTTCCTCGACCGCTACGAGGTGCTCGAGCTGGCGCGGCACGGCGCGACGGTGCTGCTCGACGCGCCCTATCCGGTCGGCGAGCTCTGGCAGCGCCTGCCGCGCGAGGTGCAGCAGCAGATCGTCGACAAGCAGCTGAAGGTCTGGGCGATCGACGCCGCTGCCGTCGCGCGCGAGGCCGGTGTCGGCGGGCGCATCAACACGATCATGCAGACGTGCTTCTTCGCGCTGGCCGGCGTGATCGACCGCGACGTCGCGATCGGCGCGATCAAGAAGTCGATCGAGAAGAACTACCAGAAGAAGGGCGCGGAGATCGTGCGGCGCAACTTCGCGGCGGTGGACAGCGCGCTCGAACACCTGCACCAGATGCCGGTGCCCGATGCGGTCACGGCGACGCGGCAGCGACCGCCGACGGTGCCGAAGGAAGCGCCCGAGTTCGTGCAGCGCGTGACCGCGGCGATGCTCGCCGGCAAGGGCGAGGCGCTGCCGGTCAGCGCGTTCCCGCCGGACGGAACCTGGCCGACCGGCACCGCGAAGTGGGAGAAGCGCGCGATCGCCCAGTCGATCCCGGTGTGGGACGAGGCGGTCTGCATCCAGTGCAACAAGTGCGCGTTGATGTGCCCGCACGCGGCGATCCGCGCCAAGGTGTTCGCGCCGGCGGCGCTGGCCGGCGCGCCCGCGGACTTCCCGGCGACGGCCTGGCGCGACAAGGAGTTCGACGACCACCGCTACACGCTGCAGGTGGCGCCCGACGACTGCACCGGCTGCGGGCTGTGCGTGCAGGTGTGCCCGGCCAAGGACAAGGCCAACCCGCGGCACAAGGCGATCGACATGACGCCGGTGCTGGAGGTGCGCGACCGCGAGCGCGCGCGCTTCGCGTTCTTCGAATCGCTGCCCGAGCTCGACCACGCCGACGCGCCGAAGCTCGACGTGCGTGGCTCGCAGCTGCTGCAGCCGCTGTTCGAGTTCTCGGGCGCGTGCGCCGGCTGCGGCGAGACGCCGTACCTCAAGCTGCTGACGCAGCTGTTCGGCGACCGCCTGATGATCGCCAACGCCACCGGCTGCTCGTCGATCTACGGCGGCAACCTGCCGACCACGCCGTACACCACCGATGCCTGTGGTCGCGGTCCGGCGTGGGCCAACTCGCTGTTCGAGGACAACGCCGAGTTCGGCCTCGGCATGCGCTTGTCGGTCGACGCGCTGGCCGGCCGCGCGCACCAGCTGATGGTCGCGCTGGCGCCGGAGCTCGAGTCGGTCGAGCTCTGCGCCGACCTCGTCAACTGGCCGAAGCACCGCGACGCGCGGTGGTTCAAGGAGCAGCGCGGGCGCGTCGACGAGCTGCGCCGCCGCCTCGCGGCCGCCTCGACCCCGGCGCAGCGGGAGCTGCGCCAGCTCGCCGACTATCTCGTGCCGAAGAGCGTCTGGCTGGTCGGCGGCGACGGCTGGGCGTTCGACATCGGCTACGGCGGCCTCGACCACGTGCTGGCGAGCCACCACGACGTCAACGTGCTGGTGCTCGACACCGAGGTCTACTCCAACACCGGCGGCCAGGCGTCGAAGGCGACCCCGCTCGGCGCCGCCGCCAAGTTCGCCGCCAAGGGCAAGCCGGTCGACAAGAAGGACCTCGGCCTGATGGCGCTGCACTACGGCCACGTGTTCGTCGCCAGCGTCGCGATCGGCGCGCAGGACGCGCACACGGTCCGCGTGCTGCGCGAGGCCGAAGCGCACAAGGGCCCGTCGCTGATCATCGCCTACAGTCCGTGCATCGCGCACGGCTACGACCTGGTGTTCGGCGCCGATCAGCAGAAGCGCGCCGTGCAGAGCGGCGTCTGGCCGCTGTTCCGCTACGACCCGAGCGCCGGCGAACGCGGCGAGGCGCCGCTGGTCGTCGACGCGGCGGGCGGTCGCATCCCGGTCGCCGAGTACATGCGCAACGAGGCCCGCTTCGGCATGGTCGAGAAGATCGACCCTCAGGGCTTCCGTCGCTACGCGCTCGGCGCGCAGCAGGCGGCGGTGCGGCGCATGGCCGTCTACCAGCACATCGCGCAGCTGCGCTTCCCGGACGCCGTCGCCGCGGCGACCGGCGCCGCGGCCGCCCAACCCGTGAACGGAGCGTGACCATGGACCTGTCCACGACCTACCTCGGCATCCGGCTTCCCAACCCGTTCGTCGCCGGCGCGTCGCCGCTGTGTGACAGCATCGACCGCGCCCGCGAGCTGGTGAACGCCGGTTGCTCGATGCTGACGCTGCGTTCGCTGTTCGAGGAGCAACTCGACAAGGAGGCGCTGGCGCACCACGCCGCGGCGGCGGCGCACGCCGACTCGCACGGCGAGGCGACCAGCTACCTGCCGGAGCCGCACGGCTGCGTGTTCGGGCCGGACGAGTATCTGGCGCACCTGCGCGCGCTGAAGGCGGCGGTCGAGGTGCCGGTCGCGGCGTCGCTCAACGGCCACAGCCGCGGCGGCTGGCTCGACTACGCGCGGCGCATCGCCGACGCCGGCGCCGACGCGCTGGAGATCAACCTCTACGACGTCGTCTCCGACCCCGACCGCGACGCTGCGTCGGTCGAACAGGAGATGGTGGACGTCGTCGGTGCGGTGGCCGCGGCGATCGCGATCCCGGTCGCCGTCAAGTTGTCGCCGTTCTACACCTCGCTGCCCAACCTCGGTCGTCGCCTGCTGCAGGCCGGCGCCAAGGGGCTGGTGCTGTTCAACCGCTTCTTCGAGCCGGACCTCGACTGCGAAGCGCTCGAGGTCGAGACGCACATGATGTTCTCGACCTCGCGCGAGCTGCTGCTGCGGCTGCGCTGGCTGGCGCTGCTGTCGGGCAAGCTCGGCTGTGACCTGGCGGTGTCGGGCGGCGTGCACACGCCGCGCGACGCGGTCAAGGCGGTGATGTGCGGCGCGTCGGCGGTGCAGGTCGTGGCGACGCTGGTGCAGGGCGGCGCCGGTCAGGTGCGCGACCTGATCGACGGTCTCGCGGCCTGGTTGACCGACAACGGCTACGAGTCGCTCGCGCAGATGCGCGGCAGCATGGACGCCGCGCACGCGCCGGATCCGCACGCCTACGAGCGGGTCAACTACGTGCACCTGCTGCAGACCTGGAGGTTCGCGTAGGTGGCCGGGCTGGCGCGTTGGCGCGTGCTGCGCGCAGGATGCTGTTGGTAGACTGCTCGCGTCCTCGAGCGAGCCAAGAGCGTGACCCGCAAGGCGAACCAGAAGCGGGATCCGCGTGATGTGCCCAACTACACGTTGCCCGAGGCGGCGCGTTGGCTGGGGCTTGCGTCCAACACGCTGCGCGTCTGGTTGCGCGGGCAGGACTACCGGACGCAGTCCGGTAAGAAGCACGCCCTGCCGGTCGTTCATCCCGCGGGGGAAGGCCCGCTCGGGTTGTCTTTCTGGAACCTGGTGGAATGCAGCGTGCTCGCCACGATCCGCAAGGAGCACGCGGTGTCGCTACAGAAGGTGCGCTCGGCCCTTGCCTATGTCGGCAAAGAGCTCGGCATGAAGCGCCCGCTGATCGAGCAGGAGTTCATTACGGATGGTGTCGGTCTGTTCGTCGATCGCTACGGCAAGCTCATCGATGCATCTCGCCAGGGCCAACTGGCCATGCGCGAGATCCTCTCCGCGGGCTTGACCCGCATCGAACGTGACGAAGAAGGGCTGGCTGCGCGCCTGTTCCCGTGGCGCAGCGATCCTCGCGAGCCGAGGGTCGTGGCCGTCGATCCGCGGATTGCGTTCGGCCAGCCCATTCTCGCCAGCACCCGAGTGCCGATCGAAGTCGTCTTCGATCGGTTCCGGGCCGGCGACACCATCTCCCACCTTGCCGAGGACTACGGCGTCGAGCAGTCGAAGATCGAGGACTTGGTGAGGAAGTGGTTTGGTCCGGCCGCTGCCTGAGCTGGTTCTGTTCGTGGACGAGTGTCTTGGTGCCACCGACGTGCCTGCTGCACTCGGCGCCGCCGGGATCAGGTTCGAGCGCTTGAGCGACCACTTCGAACGAGGTGCCGCGGACCAAGACTGGCTCGCCTAGGGCAAGCGTGGCTGGGTTGTGCTGACCAAGGATCAGAGGATCCGTCGCCGTCAGGCCGAGTTCGATGCGCTGCGGAAGGCTGGCGTTGCGGCCTTCGTGTTGACCACCGCTACGACGGCGAGACCCTGACCCACTTCGGTCCCGACGAGGGGTTGGCCAGCCAGCACCTGTGGTCGTTCCATCGTGACCCCCGCGGCACGCTGTGGGCGACCGGCGCCAACCCGAGCGGCGCGTTCCGCTTCGACGGGCAGCGCTTCGAGCAGGTCTTCTGACCGCTACAGCATCGCCGCGAGCTCGGCGAGCGCGCGGCTCAGCGTCGAGCGCACCGCGACCTCGGTCTTGCCCAGCTCGGCGGCGATCTGCGCGTGGCTCAGGCCCATCAGGCGCGACATCAGCACGACCTCCTGCTTCTCCGGGGCCAGTCGGGTGAACGCGTGCTCGACCTTCTGCAACTCCTCGCGCGCCATCGCCTGGTGGCTCGGCGTGTAGACCGCCGCGAAGCCGCGGATCTCCTCCTCGTCGAGGCCGCCCTGTTCGCGCCCGGCGTCGCGCTTCTTCGCCTGCCAGTGCTCGGCCCGGTCGGCGATCTTGCGCATGGCGGTGGTGAACAGCCATTTGCGGAACTCCGGTTCGCCGCCGAAGCGGAACCGGTCGCTGCCCTCGAGGATGTCGCGACAGACCGACTGCGCGAGGTCGCTGCACGACTCGCGGGCCAGCAGCATCGGGCCGGCCTTCAGCCGAACGAACGCGCGCAGCGCCGGCAGATGTTGCTGCAGCAGCACAGCGACGGCGGATTCGTCGTGTTGGGAGGCGCGGTGAAGCAGCGAGGCGAGGTCTTGTTCCACCTTCGGTTCGGCGCGGGTCGGCGCGGGCGCCGAAGGATAGCATGCGCGCCTCTGCATGAGCGACGCGGCGCCTCCTCCCGGTGAAACTCCCTCGGCCGACCACGAGCTGGTCGTGCTGTGTCTCGATGCCCTGCAGGTCGGCGGTGAGAGCGCGGTGCGACGGGTGCTCGAGGCCCATCCTGACCGCGCCGACTGGCTGCGCGAACGGCTCGGCAAGCTGGCGCAGATGGGCCTGCTGCCGGTCGTCGAGAACGCGCCGGAGTTCCCCGAGCGGCTCGGCGAGCACCGACTGCTGCGCCGCCTCGGCGCGGGCGGCATGGGCGTGGTGTTCCTCGCCGAGCAGGAGTCGCTCGGCCGCACCGTGGCGCTCAAGGTGCTGCGGCCCGAGCAGCGCTTCTTCCCCGGCGCGCGGGCGCGCTTCCGCCGCGAGGTCGAGCTGGTGGCCAAGCTCGGCGACCCCGGCATCGTGCCGATCTACTCGGTCGGCGAAGTCGACGGCGTCGAGTACTTCACGATGGAGTACCTGCGCGGCGCGTCGCTCGGCGAGGCGATCGCGGCGTTCGCCGAACGCGCGCCCCGCGACCTGCGCGGCGCCGACCTCGCCGCGGTGGTCGCCGCGCGGGCTGGTGAGCCGGTGCGCGCGCCGCTGCCCGAGCTGTTCGCCGGCAGCTGGGTGCAGGTCGTCGCCCGCATCGTCGGGCGCATGGCGCGCGCGGTGCACCACGCCCACGAACGCGGCGTCGTGCACCGCGACCTCAAGCCCAACAACGCCATGGTCACCGGTGACGGCCGCGTGCTGCTGCTCGACTTCGGCCTGGCGGCGGCCGCGGACGCCGATCGCATCACGCGCAGCGGCGCCGTGCTCGGCACGCTGCACTACATGGCGCCGGAGCAGATCGAGGGCGACGCCGTCGACGTGCGCACCGACGTCTACGCGCTCGGCGTCACGCTGCACGAGCTGTTGGCGTTGCGTTCGCCGTTCCAGACCACCGACACCGATCGGTTGCGGCAGCTGGTGCTGCACGGCGGCGCCGAGTCGCTGCGCCGCAGCAACCCCGACGTGCCGCGCGACGTCGAGAGCATCGCCCGGCAGGCGATGGACCGCGATCCGCGGCGACGCTATCCGAGCGCAGCGGCGTTGGCCGACGACCTCGAACGCTTCCTCGAGCTGCGCCCGGTCCAGGCTCGTCCCGCCGGCGCGGCCACGCGCGCGCGGCGGTGGATGCAGCGACACCCGGTGTGGGCGGCCAGCGGCGGCGTGCTGCTGGTCTCGGCGCTGGTCGGCTACGCGCTGTGGGGCCACCTCGAACGTCGCGCCGCGGAGCAGGTCGAGCAGGCGCGCGAGCAGGCGCACGGCAACCTGCGCGGCGCCATCGTGGCGATCGAGCAGTTGATGAAGTCGGCGCGCGAGGGACCGATGAGCACCACGCCCGGCCTCGACGGCGAACGGCTGCGGCAGTTGCAGCAGGCGATCCAGATGATCGAGCGCCTGCGCGCCGAGAACCCCGAGGACCCGACCGTGCAGCAGCTGTTCGGCCGCGGCATGATGCGCGCCGCGGAGCTGCAGGAGCTGCTCGGCGACTCGGCGGCGGCGGCGACGGCGTTGGACGCGGCGGAGCCGGTGATGGTCGCGCTGCGCGACGCGCACCCGGAGCACGCCGGCTACCGCGACGACGTGGTCGGGCTGCGGGTCGTGCGCGGTTCTGTCCTGGTGGGACTCGACCGGCTCGACGAAGCGCAGCAGGTCTGGCGCGACACGCTCGCCGACGTCGAACAGCACCACCCGAAGCCGTGGTCGCGCGAGCTCCGTCAGGTCGTCGGCACCTGCCACAACAACCTGGGCCGCATGCGCCACGTGGTCGGGGATCTCGACGGCGCCGCTGAGCATCTGCGCGCGGCGATTGCGACGGAGCAGGGCGTCGAGCGGCCGACGCTCGACCTGCGGCTCGACAGCGCCCGCACCCACATGAACCTCGCGACGGTGATGTTCCAGCAACAGCAGGGCGAGCAGGCCGTCGGCTTGCTCGACGGGGTGCAGGAGGAGCTGGCGCAGCTGGCGCAGCAGTTCCCGAAGGAGCCGGAGATCCCGCGCGAGCAGGCGCGGGCACGGTTCGCGGCGGCGCGCCTGGCGATGGCGCGCGGCGACGAGGCGCGGGCTCGCGAGCTGCGCACCGAGGCGATCGCCGGCATGCAGCGGCTGGTGGACGCGTGGCCGGCGCGCGTCGCCTATCGACGTGAGCTCGGCGTCATGCAGTTCGACGCGGCGGTCGTCGAGCAGGAGAGTCGGCACCGCGACGCTGCGGCCGGGCTCATCGCGCCGGCGATCGCCGGCCACGAGCAGCTCGCCGGCGACGGCGCGGGTGGTGTGGAGGTGCTGACGGAGCTCGGCACCTTCCTGCGCCTGCGCGCCGGCCTCGAGGCCGCGTCGGGCAAGATCGACGAGGCGCTGGCGACGCTCGGCCTGGCGATCGCGAGGCAGCAGGAAGCGATCGTGCAGCGACCCAGGGACCCGCACCATCGGGTCCAGCTCGCCGCGCTGCACCAGGAGGTCGCGGCGGTGCACATGCACGACCAACACTGGGAGCCGTGCCGCGACGCGCTGCTGCAGGCGCGCGACGCCTACGAGGTCGCGTTGGCAGCGGGGGATCGCGCCACGATGGAGCCGCGCCGCTTCCCCAAGGTGCTGATGGTGCTGGCCCAGGTGCAGCTGATGTGCGACGACTTCGACGCCGTCATGGCTGCGCTGCAGCGGCTCGTCGAGCTGCAGCCGATGAAGCGCGCCGAGCTGGAGAAGGTCGGAGAGCGCCTGCACGTCGACGACCGCGAGGACTTCGCCGCGCTGCTCGACGCGGCGCCGCGTTGACCGCGCGGCCTAGTTGCCGACGACCATCGTCGCCGCGTTGGCAACGGCGAGCGAGAACGCGTTGATGCCCGGATCGAAGGTGACGCCCTGCAGGTACAGCGCCGCGCCGACCAGCGACTGATCGTTCGGCACGTCCCACGTCCAGGTCGCGACGCCGGCGTTGGCGGGCACCGTGACGATCAGGTCGGCGCTGGTGTAGAGGCGGCAGTTCGGCATGCCGAGCGGCGTCAGCAGGTAGGGCAGGCTGCCGAGCGCCCACTGCGTGCGGCTGAGGCCCATGGCGACGAAGGCGAGCGGCATCGCCGGCGGCACGTTGTCGATGCGCGCGCTGGTGGTGGTCGCGAGCCGCGGCACGTCCACCCCGGTGAACTGCGGCGTGCCGGCGCTGCCGGCGCAGCCCATGCCGAACGGCTGCCACTGCGCGCCGTACTCCCACGTGTCGTTGCGCAGGCCCTGGTTGGCGATCTTGCCGCCGAACAGCACGATGCGGTCGCGCATGATGTCGTGGGCGACGGCGGCGTCGGTGCGCGGCGGGTAGACCCCGCCGTAGACGTTGTCGACCTTGCGCCATTGCACGCCGTCGTGCTCCCAGGTGTCGTTGAGGATCTCGAACGTCACCGGGTCGCGGCCGCCGAACAGCACCACGATGCCGCGGTTGAGGATCTGCAGCAGCGTCGCGCCGGAGCGCGCCGGCGGGCGCGGCCCGACCAGGTTGATCTGCTGCCAGTCCGCCCCGTCCCAGGTCCACGTCTCGTCGAGGCCGACGCCGCTGGTCGTCTCGCCGCCGAACATGATGATCTTGTTGAGCGCGGGGTGGAACGCCATCGCCGGCTGCAGCGCCGGCGGGGGCGCGGCGACGGCGAAGTCGGCGACGCCGTCGCCGTCGCAGTCACCGAGGCCGGTCAGCGCGGCACCGAACGCCTGTTCGTCGCTGGTCACCGTGTGCAGCCGCTTGCGCGTGCCGCTGGACCAGAGTTCGACGTGGGCGGTCGCCACGGTCTGCGTCGACGCCGGACAGCCGATCAGCCAGTCGGCGATGCCGTCGCCGTCGACGTCGTCGACGGCCGCGAGGGCGTGGCCGAACATGTGCTCATCGGAGCTGCTGCGCAGCGTCGCCAGCAGCTCGTCGGTCGCGCCGTCGTAGACCGCCACGCAACCGGTGGCGAGCTGCGGGCCGTCGACCGTCCACGACACCAGCAGGTCGCGGCGCCCGTCGCCGGTGCAGTCGGGCACCGACAGCATCGTCTTGCCGGTGACCAGCGCCGCGTCGAGTCCCGTCGGCAAGGTCAGCCGCTGCAGCGGCAGCGGTCGCCATTCCGAGACCTCGCTGCTGATGTAGAGGCGGTGCAGCAGCGGCATCACCATGCCATAGAGCGCCGGCCCGACCCACGGCGTCAGCCGCACGACGACCTGCGCCGCGGTCGGTACGTGCGCCGCGACGCCGACCGCGTCGAGCGCGATCGGGGCCCAGCGCAGCAGGCGGCCGCCGGTCGGGTCGAGCAGGTCGTCGATCGGGGTGAGGTGCCGGTGGGTTCTCGCGACGGCGTCGAGCGTGCGGCAGAGCGCCTCGAAGTTGCGGGTCATCGCCAGCGGCGCGAACGCGCGGATGGGCAACTCGCCGCCGAACAGCGCGCGGCCCGCCGAGTCGCCGCCGGTGGCCTCGATACCCGCTGCGTGCAGCTCGTCGAGGCCGCCGATGCGCAGGATCTCCAGCAGGTCGGCGACGGTGCCGCGCGAGCGACCGCGGCCGAAGTCGGCGGCGAGCACTGCCATCACCTGCTGCGCGTAGGCGGCGAGGTCGCGCTGCTGCAGCGCCAGGCGCGCGCGGTCGAGGCGGAACTGCGCCGCCTCCGGCCAGCCGCGCAGCAGCTCGTCGAGCATCCGGGTCGCCGCGGCGACGTCGCCGTGGCGCAGCGCCAGCTGTGCCAGCCGGTAGCGCGGCGTCGGGTCGGTGGGTTCTTCGTCGGCGAGCCGCTGGTAGTCGTCGCGCAGCTTCGCGTCCGCGCCCGTCGCCGCGCGCAGGTCCAGCTCGATGCGGCGCCGCGTCGACAGCAGCGCGGCGTCGGCGGGCGCGCGGGCGAGCCAGGTGCGCGTGGCGCCGACCTCCCCGAGCTGCAGCGCCGCCTCGGCCAGCGCCAGCGTCAGAGCGGCGCTGTCGGGGAAGTCGCGATGGGCCTGCAACAGCCGCGCGTAGGCGGGCTCGAGCATGCCGTCGGCCAGCAGCAGGCGCCCGAGGCCGGCGTCGACCAGGGCCTGCGCGTGCGGCGGCGTCGTCTTCGACCAGGCGCGCTCGCAGAGGCGCGAGTCGCCGACCATGTACGCGAGCAGGCCGAGCGTCGTGCAGTCGGCGGCCGTCGCGTCGTCGATCGTCGCCGGGGCCAGCGCGTCCGGTGCGCCGGCGAACTGCCGCGCCGCCTGCACGGTGGCGGGACCGAGCGCGGCGGTCATGGTCGCGAACTGCTCGCCGTCGAGCGCGTTCGCGACGGCGTCGGCGCGGGCCACGGTCAGGTTCTGCAGCCAGAGGGCCAGCCGGGTCACGGCGTGTTCGCCGCGCACCTGGGTGTCCTCGGGCGCGAGCGCCAGGGCGCGTTCGTACTCGGCGGCGGCGGCCCGCAGCGGCGCGCTCTGCGCCGCAGCGGCGCGCAGCAGCGGC
Source organism: Planctomycetota bacterium (assembly GCA_020638735.1). GTDB lineage: Bacteria > Planctomycetota > UBA1135 > UBA1135 > UBA2386. Next base: position 552,940 of record JACKHZ010000012.1, read on the forward strand.
CGCGTGCCGCCGCCCCAGACGTTGTGCTGCCACTCGAGGCTGCCGGAGTCGAGCTCGACGACGTGCTGGCGGGCGAGCGTGAGGTGCCGGGCAGCCTGCTCGAGCGCGAGGCTGTGCGCCTCGACGTTGTGCAGCAGCGGTATCGCCAGCGCCGCGACCAGCAGCGCGCCCAGGCAGGCTGCGAACAGCGGGTTGCGGTTGCGGCGGAAGAACCGGTCGACGCGCTTCAGCGGGCCGGCCGGGCGCGCCTGGATCGGGTGCAGCTCGAGCAGGCGCTGCAGGTCGTCGGCGAGCTGTCCTGCGTCGGCGTAGCGTTCGAGCGGCGACACCTCCATCGCGTGCGCGACGATCGTCTCCAGGTCGCGCGGCGCCGACGGCTGCAGCCGGCGCAGCGGCCGGAAGCGCCCCGCCTCGATGCGCTGCAGCAACGCGGTGGTGGTGCGCCCCGAGAATGGCGTGACCAGGGTCAGGCACTCGTAGAGCGTCACGCCGAGGCTGTAGACGTCGGCGGGCGGCCCGATCACGACCTCGCCGCGCAGCTGCTCCGGCGACGAATAGACGGGCGTGCCGGCGAAGCGGCCGGCGTGCGTCGCCTCGATGCCGTGCGAGCGCACGAGGCCGAAGTCGACGACCACCGGGTCTCCGTTCTTGCGCAGCAGGACGTTGGCCGGCTTGACGTCGCGGTGCACGAAGCCCTTCGCGTGCACGGCGCCGAGCGCGCGGGCGACCTTGAGCAGCAACCGCACGAAGAACTGCGTCGGGTTGCGCGCGCCGAGCTGCGCCACCGGGACGTTGATCGCGGCGGAGATCTCGGCGAGGCCGGGCGCCTGCCCGGTGCGTTCGCGGTGCTCGCGCAGCGCCGCCAGCAGCGTGTGCAGGCTCGGGCCGTCGATGTACTCCATCTCGAACGCCAGCAGCTCGCCGTCGTCGAGCACGCGGTAGATCTGCACGATGTGCTCGTGCTCCAGCCTCGCCAGCGCGCGCGCCTCCTCGAGGAAGCGGCGACGGCTGTCCTGCGACAGGCCGAACGCGTTGGGCAGCACCTTGATCGCGACCTGGCGATCGAGCGCGACCTGCCGTGCAAGGTAGACGGTGCCCATGCCGCCGCGGCCGAGCTCGCGCTGGATCTCGTAGCCGGCCAGCGTCGGCCGCGGTGAGACCTTGCGGCCGGCCAGGCTGCTGGCGAGCGAGAGCGCTTCCGGCACGCGCGCGGCGACCGCCGGGTGGCGCTGCGCCATCGCCTCGAGGTCGGGCGTCGCGCCGTCGAGCAGTTCGCCGAGCAGCTCGTCCACCAGGTCGGCGAACGGCCCGCCTTCGTCGGTCGTCGTGCTCATGGCTCGCCCGCGCCCGAACTCGCGGAGCCGGTCGAGTCGCCGAGGCGCTGCTGCAGCTCGGCGCGGTAGGCCTGCATTCCGCGCACCAGCCGGTGCTTCGCGGTCGACAACGGGATGCCGAGCCGCTGGGCCGCCTGCTCCATCGGCTGCTCCTCGAAGATGCGCAGCCGGACCACGTCCTGCAGCGGCTGCTCGAGCGTCGCCAGCGCCGACTCCAGCACCCGCGCGCGCTCCATGTGGGAGGCCATGCGGCTCGGCGTCGTCGAGCGCGGCGGCAGCATGCCGCCGACGGTGTCGTGGCCGCCGAGATCGCTGAAGCGCGCGGTGCGACCGCCGCCGCGCTTCTTGCGCGTCAGCATGCGCAGCGCGTCGTGCACGCGGTTCCTGGCGATGCCGAGCAGCCACGCGCGGTAGCGCGCCAGCCCTTGCCATTCGTGCTGGTTGCGGTCGCGCCACGCCATCCACAGCGCGTCCTGCCAGACGTCCTCGACCGAGATCGCGGCGCGCGCGTCGGGACCGAGCCAGCTGCCGATGACGACGAAGATCGTCGGCGCGTCGAAGCTGTCGACGATCTCGGCCCAGCTCGCCGGCGAGCGGTGTGGCTGGTTCTGTTCGGGAGCGTCGGACACGGAAGGGCAGGCAAGCGTAGCCCATCCGTCGGCGGCCGGGGACCGCCGCCGCCGCCGCGCCGTCAGGCCGGTCGCATCGGGCGGAAGCGCCGGGCGAAGTCGGGCTCGGCGAAGGCGATGACCTCGCTCCGCCCGCCGCCGTCCGCCCGCGGGCGGAGCGGGTGCGGGAAGCACAGCCGGGCGCCGTGCAGCATGGTGCGCTTGATGCCGTGCGACCGGAAGGCGCGCAGGTTGGCGTCGGGGTCGCCGTAGCGGGGGTCGCCGAGCAGCGGGTGGCCGATCGCCGCGAGGTGGGCCCGGATCTGGTGCGTGCGGCCGGTCTCGAGCGACACCCGCACCAGCGTCGCGTCGCGGCCGCGTTGCAGGACGTGCAGGTGCGACACCGCGCGCTGGCCGTCGACCTCGTCGACGACCGCCTTCGGCTTGTCGCCGCGCGGCTCGTCGAGGATGCGCAGCGGCAGGTCGATGGTGCGTTCGTCGTCGGCGATCACGCCGGCCGTGATCGCGTCATACTCGCGGCTGATCTCGCCGTTCTCCATCGCCGTGCCGAGCGCGCGCAGCGAGTCCGCGTCGCGACCGACCAGCAGCAGCCCGGATGCCTCGCGGTCGAGGCGGTGGGCCAGGCCCGAGCCCGGCAGCTCGCGCTGCAGCGCGTCGGCGACCGAGTGCTCGACCAGCGGGCCGAGGTGCACGGCGAGGCCTGGCGGCTTGTGCAGCACGACGACCGCGTCGTCTGCGTACATCACCGGCAGGTCGAGGGCGAGCGTCAGCGCGAGGTGCTCACCGGCGAAGGCCACGGTCTGGCCTTCGTGCAGCCGCGTGGTGCCGGCGGCGAGCACAGAGTCGACGGCGACCGCGCCGATCGCGCACAGTCGGCGCGCGACCTTCTGCGACAGGCGTTGGCCTTCTTCGGCGGCGCCTTCGAGCTCGAGCTCGTGCAGGAACGCGTCGAGACGGCGGCCGTCCTGCGCCGTGGTGACCTTGGCGACGATCACTGCGCCGCGCCGGCAGGGCTGCCGAGCAGCTCGACGAAGCGGCGGAACAGGTAGAGCGCGTCGTGCGGGCCTGGCGCCGCCTCGGGGTGGTACTGCACCGAGAACACCGGCAGCTCGCGGTGGCGCAGGCCTTCGACCGTGCCGTCGTTGAGGTTCTTGTGGGTCACGACCACCGCGTCCGGCAGCGACGTCGGATCGGCGGCGTAGCTGTGGTTCTGCGAGGTGATCTCGACCTTGCCGGTCGTCAGGTCGATCACCGGCTGGTTGCCGCCGTGGTGACCGAACTTCATCTTGTAGGTCTTGCCGCCGAACACGTGCGCCAGGATCTGGTGGCCGAGGCAGATGCCGAACGTCGGCACCTTCTGCACGAGCACCTTGGCGGCGGCGATCGCGTAGTCGCAGATCGCCGGGTCTCCCGGGCCGTTGCTGAGGAACACGCCGTCCGGCTTGTGCTCGAGCGCGGCCTCGGCAGGGGTCCTGGCCGGCACGACGATCACGTCGAGGCCGCAGGCGGCGAGCGAGCGCAGGATGTTGCGCTTGGCGCCGAAGTCGTAGGCGACGATGCGTGGCTTCTTCGCGCCTTCTTGCGGCGCGAACGGCGACGGCGGCGAGAACGCCGACTCGTAGCCCTTCTCCCACTTGTGCGGCTCCTTGCAGGTTACCTGCAGCACGTGGTCGACGTCGGCCACGCGCGGCGCGTTGCGCACGCGCTCGACCAGCTGCTCGGCCGGCGTGTCCATGTCGCGGGTGATCAGCACCCGTTGCTCACCGCGGTCGCGCACGCGGCGCGTCAGCATGCGGGTGTCGATGTCGTCGATGCCCGGCACGTCGTGCTGCGCGAGGTAGTCCGACAGCTCGACGCCCGAACGGAAGTTGCTGGCGCGCTCGCAGACCTCGCGCACGACCAGTCCGGAGAGCCACAGCCGCGCCGACTCCTCGTCCTCGCTGGAGACGCCGTAGTTGCCGATGTGCGGCTGCGTCAGCAGCACCGTCTGGCCGCGGTACGACGGGTCGGTCAGGATCTCCTGATAGCCCGTCATCGACGTGTTGAAGACCAACTCGCCGAAGCGCTCGGTCGCAGCACCGAAGCCGCGGCCCACGAGCACCGTTCCGTCTTCCAGCACGAGTCGGGCGGGCGGGCGAGGGGCGGAGGTCGGCTTGCTCAATGTCTTGTGGGGGCTGCGGCGGCGTGCGGCTGGTTGATCTGCGACGCTAGGTAGCCGGCTCCGAAACCGTTGTCAATGTTGACGACCGCCACCCCCGCCGCGCAGCTGTTGAGCATGGTCAGCAGGGCCGAGAGCCCGGCGAAGGAGGCGCCGTAGCCGACGCTGGTAGGCACGGCCACGACCGGAGTTGCGACGAGTCAGGTGACCACCGAGCCCAGCGCGCCCTCCATGCCGGCGACGACCACCACGACGCGCGCGCGGCGGATCGCCGGACGTGAACTTCGTGACGCTGCGCAATCGGGATGATCCTGTGGCTTCCTTGATCGGCGACACCCTGCCCAGCCCCGGAGACTCTGCACGTGGTGTGCCCCGACGGGTTGTACTCCTGGCAGTCCGGCCGCGTGGAGGTCACGTGGCACGCGGAGCACGAGACGCCTAAGACTCGGTGAGCAGTTCGAGGTAGGCGTGGTAGGCGTAGACCCGGTCGCGCTGCTTGCCGGTGGTCTCGTGCAGCACGCCGAGCTCTTCGAGCAGATCGATGGCCTTGCGCGCCGGCGGCGCGGTGATCCCCAGCAGCTCGCTGGCCCGCAGGACGGTCAGGACCGGGTTCGAGGGCAGCAGGTCGAGCAGCTTCACGACCGTGATCGTCGCTCGCTCGTGGTGAACGACGCGTGCGCGATCGCGACCCATGAGTGCGTGGATCGCCTGCGCGACGCGCGCGCCGTCGTCGGCCGCATCCTTGACGCAGTCGAGGAAGAACGCGGTCCAGCGCTCCCAATCGCCATCGGTCCGCACCGCGGCGAGGCGAGCGTAGTACTCCTGCTGACGGCGCTTGAACGCCACGCTCGGATACAGAAGCGGTTGGTCAAGCAGGCCCCAATGCTCGACCAGCAGTGTG
>JACKHZ010000013.1 GCA_020638735.1 Planctomycetota bacterium
CCCGTGACCGTGTCCACACGCGAGAACTCGAGCACGACCGCCCGGGAAGACGGCGCCGCGAGATCTAGCACCAGCCCGAAGGCGTCGACGCCGAACTGCGACGTCGAGCCCCCCTGCGCCCCGCAATCGAAGGTCAGGTCGAACGAGGTCGCGTCCGGGAGTTCCCAGGCCACCGCCGCCTTGGCGCCGAAGACGATGTTGCTGACCGCGCCACTCGTCGGCAACGGGCCGGCCGGCTGCGTCGAGCTCAACAGCGTCCCCCAGTAGGTCCAGGTCCAGACGCGGATCGGCGTGGTCGCCGCGGCGCTGACGGTGACCTCCTGCGCGCGTGCGAACGGGGCGGCGAGCCCGCAGCCGAGCATGGCGAAGACGATGGACACCGGCAACGGGACGGCGGGGCGCACCATCGGCGCAGCATAGCCGAAGGTGGCGGCCCTCCGCCGACGAGCCACGTCGACGCAGGCGGTCGCAGATCCGCCGGGCTCCCGCCCCGCCGGGGTGCGCCCCTTCGCTGCCTTCGCTATCCTGCTCGCCCCCATGACCCTGGTGAGCCTGGACAAGATCGTGCGTCGCTTCGGCGACTTCCCGGTCCTCGACGGGCTGTCGCTGCGCGTCGACGAAGGCGACCGCATCGGCGTGGTCGGCGACAACGGCGCCGGCAAGACGACGATGATCCGCATCCTGGCGGGCGTCGACGACGCCGACCTCGGCCAGCGCAACCCGAAGAACGGCCTGCGCATCGCCTACGGCGCGCAGATGCCGGCGATGCCGCAGGGCACGACGATCGAGCAGCTGGTCTGGCACGGCACCGGCGAGCACGCGGCGCTCGAGCAGCGCATGCGCGCGCTCGAGGCGGCGATGGCGACCGGCGACGAGGCGGCGCTGCGTCAGTACGGCGAGCTGCAAGCGGCGTTCGAGGCCGGCGGCGGCTACGACCGCAAGCACCGCGTCGAGAAGGTGCTGTTCGGCCTCGGCTTCGGCGAGCAGGACCTGCAGAAGGACGTGTCGGTGCTCAGCGGCGGCGAGAAGTCGCGCGTGCAGCTGGCGATCCTGATGACGACGCCGGCCGACCTGCTGATCCTCGACGAGCCGACCAACCACCTCGACCTCGCCGGCATCGAGTTCGTCGAGGACTTCGTCGTGCGCTACCCCGGCGCGGTGGTCGTCGTCAGCCACGACCGGCGCTTCCTCGACGGCGTCGCCAACGCCATCGTCGAGGTCGGCGACGGCATCGCCACGCGCTACAAGGGCAACTTCTCGCACTACCGCCAGCAGCGCGACCTGCAGCTGCTGACGCTGCAGCGGCAGTTCAAGAGCCAGAGCGAGTTCGTCGAGAAGGAGATGGACTACATCCGCCGCAACATGGCGGGGCAGAACAGCGCGCAGGCCAAGGGCCGGCTGAAGCGCCTCCAGCGGCTGCAGCTGATCGACAAGCCCAAGGGCAAGCGCGCGCAGATGCGGCTGTCGTTCGGCCAGTCGACGCGCGGTCAGGCCGGCCAGGTGGCGATCGAGGGCGAACACCTCGTCGTGCGCGCCGGGCCGAAGCAGGTGCTGCACGACGCGACGTTCCGCGTCTGGTTCGGCGAGATCACCGCGCTGCTCGGCCGGAACGGCGCCGGCAAGACCACGCTGCTGCGGCTGCTGGCGCGCGACGGCGCGCCGGTGAAGGGCGAGCTGAAGTTCGCGCACAACCTGCGCATCGGCTACTTCAGCCAGGAGAAGACCGACCTGCCGACGCACGGCACGGTGCTCGAGGCGCTGCGCGAGCTCGACCGCACGGTCGACGACCGCATCCTGCGCGACCACCTGGCGATGTTCCTGTTCGTCGCCGACGAGGTCGAGAAGCCGGTGCAGGACCTGTCCGGCGGCGAGAAGCAGCGGCTGGCGCTGGCCCGCATGACGCGCGCGCAGTTCGACGTGCTGTGCCTCGACGAGCCGACCAACCACCTCGACGTCGCCGGCACCGAGGGCCTCGAGCAGGCGCTCAAGGAGTTCCCCGGCACGGTGGTGCTGATCACGCACGATCGCCAACTCGTCGAGCAGGTCGCCGACCGCGTCTTGTGGGTCGAGGCGGGCGTCGTGCGCACGTTCGACCAGGGGCTCGAGCAGTGCCAGAAGGTGCTCGCCGACGAACGCAGCCGCGCCCGCGCCGCGGAGGCCGCCGAGCGCGACAAGCAGCAGGCCAAGGCCGCCGCCGCCGAAGCCCCGAAGCCGGCGCGCGAGACCGGCAAGATCCGCAACCCGCTGCTGTTCGAGCGGCTCGAGCAGCGCATCATGGACCTCGAAGGCGAGATCGAGGCCGTGCAGGCGGCGATGCTCGAGCCCGACAACTACGCCAGCGCGGCGAAGATGAAGGACCTGCAGGCCGACGAGGCGCGGCTGAAGAAGGAGCTCGCCGAGGCCTACGAGCAGTGGGAGAACTGGCAGTAGCGGCGCGAGCCGCCCGGCACGACCGACCGCCTCAGCGGTCGATCTGCGCCAGGTAGGCGAACGTCACCGGCAGGTCCGACGGCGTCGCGCCCCAGGCCAGGCGACCGTAGCTGCGCGCGCGGTCGACGTCGCACAGGCGACCGAGCGCGCGGATCGCGTTGGCGCGCACGCTGGTGTCCTTCGAACGCGCGAGCTTCAGCAGCTCCGCACCGGCGGCCGGGTCGCCGGTCGCGCCGAGCGCGAAGGTGATGGCCCCGCGCACGGTGGTGTCCTGCTCCGCGGTGGCCTGCTCGGCCAACGCCGCCGTCGCGGCGTCGCCGAACGCCGACGCCAGCACGTTCGCGACGGCGCCGCGCACGTAGGGGCAGTGGTCGTCGCGCAGCGACTCGACCAGCGACGGGATCGTCGTCACGTCGCCGAGCAGGCCGAGCCCGTAGACCGCGCCGGCGCGCGTCGCCGAGTCTTCGCCAGTCCGGCTCACGTCGAGCAGCGTGTCCCTGCTCGCGGCGTCCTGCAGCAGGCCGCGCGCGACCAGCCACAAGCCGTGCAGGTCGTGGTTGTGTTCGCTGCGCGAGGCCTGCTCGACCAGCTTGCCGAGCGCCGCGTCGTCGCGACCGCGCCCCCACAGACCGAGCCCGATCGCCGCCCACGCGCGCAGCGACTTCTTGCCGTCCTGCATCTGTTCGACGAGGAACGCGCGCGCCGCCGCGCCGCCGTGTTCGCCGATCGCCAGCAGCAGGCGCAGCCGCGTGCCGACGTCGCGCTCGAGTTCGTAGGCGGTCATCAGCGCCGGCAGCGCCAGCGCGTCCCGGGACTGGCCGAGCGCCACCGCCGCCGAACGGCGCACGTCGAGCCCGCGGCTCGACATCGCGTGCGTCAACGCGGCGATCGACGGCGCGTCGGCGGCGGCGCCGAGCGCGGCGGATACCAGGCTGCGCACCACGGAGTTGTCGTCGCCGCGGCTGCGTTCGATCGCCGACGGCACGCCGTCCCCGCCGAGCAGCCGCGCGTTGGCGGCAGCGCCGGCGAGCAGCGCCGGGTCCTTCGACGCGGCGAGGATCTCCTCGACGACCCGTTCGACCGCGGCGTCGCGACGACCGGCGGCGCCGAGCGCCGCCAGCGCGAACGGCTGCAGCGGGTCGTCTTGCCTCGCCAGCCCGAGCAGCGCGTAGACGGCCCGGGCATTGCCGACGTGGCCGAGGCCGGCCACCGCGGCGACGCGCACCTCGTAGGCCGCGTCCTCGGTCAGCTTCGACAGCGGCTCGTCGACGCCCAGACGGCCCAACGCCATCGCCGCGGCGGCGCGCACCGCCGCGTGCTCGTCCTCGGCGGCGCTGCGCGCGGCCGCCGTCGCCTGCGCCAGCAGCGCGTCGCTCGAGGTCGTGGTCGGACGCGGCGGCAGCGAGCGCGGGCCCAACCAGCGCGACGATTGCAGGTCGAACCACGGCAGCCACTGGTCGGCGTCGAGCTGCACTACCGGCACGCCGCGCGGCTGCGGGCCGACAGCGGCTGCGCCGGCGGTGGCGGGCACACCACCCATCGGCGCCGCGGCGGGTCCGCTCGGCCGCGGCGCGCCGGCGCCCGAAGGAGACGGTGATGGCCTGCCGGCGTCCGGGGGACCGTCGTACTTGGGCGGCGTCGGCTTCTCGCGCGGCGGCGGCGGCGGCTGGTCCGGCGGCCCCCATCCGCGGGAGCCCGGCACCTGGATGCGCGCGGCTTCGGCGAGGGTCAAGCCGTGATCTTCGAGCCAGGTCTGCAGCGCCGGGTCATCGGCGAGGTCCGCGACCCAGGCGTGGTTGGCCAGCTCGGCGACGCGCAGCGTCACGTCGCCGCGCCCGGTGCGGTCGAGCAGGTAGGCGACCGCGCAGCGACGGCCGCCGCGGTCGACGAAGTACGGTTGCCGCTGACCCGGGAAATCGGCGTTGACGCCGAGCACGCCGGCGAGCCGGTAGTCGCGCAGCGCGTCGATCACCGCCAGGCGGCGCGCGGCGATCGCCGGCTCTTCGGGCAACGGCGCGTCGCGCAGTTCCCGCTCGACCCGGGCGTAATGGGCCAGCGCGTCGTCGCGTTCGACGGTGGCCGGCGTCGCATCCTGGGCGAACAGCGGTGAGAGAAGGGGAACGAGCAGCAGCGGACGCAGATGACGCATAGGAACCTCCGGGGCCGCGCGCTTGGCAATCCCCGTTCCCGACGGCGCGACGCGACGCAACGACCGCGAACCGCGCACCGACTCGTCGACGCGTCACCGTCGCGGAACAGCAGGCGCGCGCGACGGGCTATTTGCCCTCCTCCTTCGGCAGCGGCACGAACCTCATCACCGCCGGCTCGACCTTGCCGTCGGCGGTGATCGTGATCGACACCGGCGCGGCGATCGCCGGCCCGCCGACCCCGTTCAGGCTGCGCCAGCCGTACCACTGGCTCGCGCCGAACGGCTGCACCTCGTAGCGGCCGGGCTCGAGCACCTCCGACCTGGGGGACCCGCCGCGCATCGTCTCGGCCCAGACACGCTGCGGCGGGTCGCCGACGAGTCGCCACAACCACAGCCCCAGCACCTCGGCCTCGGGCTTCCCGCCGCCCGTCCACTGCCACGACAGCTCGATCGGCCGACGCTTCGGCGCGATCTCGCCGAGGTCCACCACACCGTGCTGCACCTCGACCACCTGCTGCCACAGCAGCGCGCCGCCGAACACGCCGGTGCTCACGCGCACGACCCATTGGCCCGGCGACAGGTACGAGAAGGCGAACGCGCCGTCCGCCGGGCCTTCGAAGTGGGCGCAGTTCCACGCGATCGGGGCCGAGTAGTCGCCCGCCGAGTAGAACGCGTCGTCGCCGGCCTTGGCGAGCGGGAACAACGTCACCCGGTAGTCCGGGTGCGCGTCGGACGGGACCGCTGCGAGCGGGAACCGGCCGCGGATCTCGCCGACCGGCACGTGCAGGTCGCGCACGACCTCCGCGCCCGGCGGCGGCAGGTCCACGACCAGCGGCGACGAGGTCGCGTGGCCTTCCGCATGGCGCACGCGCAGTTCGAGTGGCCCGGCCTCGCGGTAGCGGATCTCGAAACCGCCGTCGGCGTCGCTGAGCTGGCCGGCCGTGAACTGCCACTTGAGCTCGTTGTCCCAATCGTTCTGGTCGAACAGCCCCCCGTAGACCCGCGCTCCACTCGACGCGCTCTCGCGAGACGCCATCACCGCCACACCGGCGCTCGGCACGCCGCGCACCAACACCCGACCGCGCAACACGCCCAGTGGCGCTTCGGCGATCTCGACGTCCGCCGTCGCGCCCGCCGCCACCGAGAACGCGACCTCGACCCGCCGGTCCGCGCCGCCGTCGACGATCGGCACGCCGGTCGAGTCGACGCGGGCGTTGCGCTGGTTGGTGCGCGCCACCGCGCCGCGGTAGTCCCCGGCGGGAATGCGTTCAGCGGCGAACGTGCCGTCGTCCTTCACCGTCGCGGCGCGCGGCCACGGACGCGACGCGTCGCCCGACCTCTCCGGGTACTGCGGATCGGGCCGCGGCGCATGATCCACGCCCGCCGGCCAGAACTCGAACTGGGCTCCGTAGGCCGCGCGTTCGCCGCCGACGACGACACCGCGCAGCGCGCCGGCGCGGATCATCGTCATCTCGATGCGGTCCGGCACCTCACCGGCCGGGAAGCTCTGCGCCGCCGGCAGACACCCGTCGACGAGCACCGCGAAGGCCAACCCCTCGCCGCGCGGATGCGCCAGCGTGTAGCCGCCGCCGGGCGCGTCGATCGGCAGCGGCGTGACCTTCTTCAGGATCTTCGCCGCCAACCCCTCGCCCGGCAGGTAGAGCGACGGGTACTTCTGCGCGCCCGGATCGACCGCGAGCTTCGCCGCCTCGATCGGCGCGCCCTGCTCGTCGCGCAGCACGACCGACACCTGCTGCGCCGGCACCAGCGTCATCTCGACCTCGGTGTCCCCGTCGACCTCGACGCGCACCGGCCCGACCTTGCCGACGCCGGGCACGGTGACGATCAGGTCGAACGCCGCGCACGACATTCCACCGACCTCGAAGCGTCCGTCGCGCACCACGTCGAGGTCCTCGTAGACGACGCGGTACGGCATGGTGTGGCTGGCGTCCGGGCGCGCGCTCTCGCGCGGCTCGATGCGCAACGTGCCGGGCTTGCCTCCGGTGCCGTGCACGACGCCACGCAGCGTCACGGCGCGTTCGAGCTGCGCGGTGACGACCTGATCGACGTCGTAGACGGACTGCAGTTCGCCATCCAGGTGCCCGGGCGCCGTCACACGGAGGTCGGTGCCGCGCCGGAAGTGCGCGAACGTGAAGCGACCGAGCGCGTCGGTCTCGGTCGTGCGCCCGTGCGCGGCGCGCACCGCGGCGCCGGCGAGCGGCTTGCCTCGCCAGTCGAGCACGAGACCGTTCAGCAGCACGCCGCGCTGCAGCGTGATCTCGGTCGCGACCTCGCCGCCAGCCACCACTTCGACCGCGTGGTTGGCGACGACCGCGAAATCGATCGAGTCGCCGCGCAGCTTCTGCTCGCCCGGCGGGATGCGCTGCAGCCGGAACGCACCCTCGCGATCGGCGACGGCGGTCGGCAGCCGTGGCTCGCCGTCGATCCTCGCGAACGCGTACGACGAGATCTCGCAGACGACCTCGGCGCCCGGCACCGCGTTGCCCGCCTCGTCGCGCACCCGGCCGACGACGACGCCAGGCACCGGCACGTCGAAGACGCCGAGGTCCGACTTGTCGGTCAGCACGCCGGAGCACCAGCCGACCGGTGCGGCCTCGTGCACGACGGCCAGCCACGCCCCCTTCGGTGGCGCCGGCAGCTCGAACCGCCCGTCGACCGCGGTCCGCGTTCGCACCACCACCTGCGCTTGCCACGTCCTGCCGGTGCAGCAGAGCACGTCCGCGTCGGCCAACGGCGCGCCGGCCAGCTGCAAGCGACCGCAGGCGCGCGCGACGGCGACTTCGCGCGCCGGGCCGTCGTCGTCTCGCGGCGCGTGGCCGTCCGTTGCCGCAGCGCCGGGCTCGCCAGCGGCGGTCGCCTCCGGGCCGCCTCCGGTCGTGGGCGCAGCAGCCGTTGGCAGCAGCGCTGCCGAGGGCCCGGCGAGAGCCCACCAGGCACCGACCACCACCAACAGCAACAGGATCGTCAGGCTCGCGCGCACCCGCCGAGCCTAACGCACCTCGCGATCTCCTGCGCTCTCGTCGAGGTGCCGCTGCACGCGCTGCCAGTAGCCGATCGTCGCCTGCTTGCGACAGCCCTTCGGGCCGCCGTTGTGGATGCGCGCGACGGTCTCCGCGTCGCCCGACTGCCACGCGCTGCGGCAATAGCGGGTCATGTAGGCGGCGACGATGCGTTCGGCGTAGGCGCGGTCACGGCAGTCTTCGTAGCAGCCGCCGAGCTCGGGCGCGACCTGCACGGCGTCGCTCCAGTAGGCGCGATGGATCTGGTAGGGGCCGATCGCCGCGCCGCCGTCGCCGTCGGGCGCGACGTCACCGCCGCCACACTCGACCTGGCGGATCGCGTCGAGGATCTCGCGCTGGCGCAGACGGGCCACGTCACGGGCTTCGTTCTCGCCACCCGTCGGGACGACCGCCGCGGGCGCGGCGACGACCGGCGCGGCCTCGTCGCCCTGCGGCGACCGATCGTGCCCCCACCACGCGAGCGCCATCGCCAGCAGCGACGCCGCGCGCAGCAGCGCCTTCGGCAGACGATCCGCGGCGAACGACGGGCGGGAGAGGCGGAGGCTGTGGTGGTTCATCGTGCTCGCGGGGTCGTTCGCCCCACCCGGCAACGACGCCCGCAGCGTGCCGTTGCAGCGGACCTCGCCCGCCGGCCCTGGCCGTCGACCCGCAGCCTGCTAGGTTGTCGCGGTGAACGAACGAAGCGGAGGGTTGGGCGGCGCGGGCGTCCCGGTCGCCGCGGCGATCGTGCTGCTGACTGCCAGCCTGCCGGCGCAACAGACGACCATGCAGGTGCGCGGCGTGGTCGTCGACGTGCGCGGCTACGGCGTGCCGGTCGCCGAGGTGTGGGTCGGCGAGGACAGCGACCTGCACGGTGACGAGGTGCTGGCGCGCACCGTCGCCGACGGCGAAGGCGTGTTCCTGCTCCCGAGGGTGCCGCAGCGCGGCGCCCTGCGGCTGCACGTGCGCGCCGAAGGGCTGGTGTGCCATCACCTGCGCGTGAGCCCCGAGCGCCGCGACCTGCGGGTGACGATGCGCGAGACGCTGCCGCTGCGCGGCACGCTGCGCGACCGCCGCGGCGATCCGGTGCGCGGCGTGCTGGTGTGGACGGCCGACCAGGAGCCGCGCTGCGAGGCGACCACCGACCAGGACGGCACGTTCGTGCTGGCGGCCGTCGGCCTCGGGTCGAACGCGGTACGGGCGTGGGTGCCGGGCGAAGGTGGCGCCGATGTGCAGGTCCAGGTCGGCAGCGGCGGTGCCAAAGCGGCGCTGGTCTCCGGCAAGCACAAGACCTCGCCGGTCCGGGTGATGGTCGACGGCTACCCCGACGCGGCGCCGGACCCGATCGAGGTGTTCGTGACCGGCTCGTTCGGCTGGCCGCCGACGCTGCCCCGCGGTCGCAACCCGACGACACGGTGGCAGTGGGGCAACGACCTCGTGCACGCCGGCGTGGTGAGCGCCGAGCCGCGCGCCGCGGGCTTCGTGTTCGTGCGGCAGCCGCCGCTCGGCGACGACGAACGGCTGCACCGCACGCGGTTCCGCGCCTACGCCGAGGGCAATGCGCCCACGACGCGCTATCGGTTCCGTGTGCGCTCAGAGAACGGGCACGCGGTGCGCAACGCGCCGTTCCGACTCGGCGCGCCAGGCCGGCGCGACCCGGTGCAGGCCGTCAGCGACGACGACGGCGTGGTCGCGTTCGACAGCGCGCTGCTGCCCGGCGACACCGCCGAGCTGCGCAGCGCCGATCCGCGCTGGGTCGTCGAGTATCCGTGGGACCTGCCGACGGCGCCGCCGGCGCCGACCATCGACACCACGATGCTCGTGCTGCAGCTGGCGACCGACAACGAGCCCGAGGTCAAGGTCGTGGCCAGCAGCCGCGTCGCCGGTCTGCTGCTGCGCGCCGACGGCCAGCCCGCCAGGTTCGAGCAGGTCACGCTGGGCTACGTCGCCGACGACGAGCGCAACCTGATCCACGATCTGCGCATGATGACGACCGACGCGACCGGCGCGTTCGCGTTCGAGGCGCTGCCGCCGTTCCGCGAGCACCTGGTCGTGCGCTGCGCCGGCGCTGCGAGCGAGCCGTTCTCGCTGCACGAGTCTGGCCTCCACCACACCATCGACGAGCTGCGCATGCGACCGCCGAGCAGCGTCGAGGGCGTCGTGCGCAACGCCGACGGCAGTCCGGCTGTCGGCGTCACGCTGGGCATCGACTCCGGCAAGGAACGGCTGTTCGCGGACACCGACCTGCAGGGTCGCTACCGGTTCCCCGACGTCCCGCCAGGCCTCGTGCAGCTGATGGACTGGCGCGGGCCGGATGGTCCGACCCGTCTCGGCGAGCCGGTGCTCGTCACGGCCGGCTCGACCACGACGCTCGATCGGCAACGCTGAGCGCTTGCCGCTTCAGCGGCGCCCGATCGTGTGTTCGAGCGCGTTGCTGGCGACGGTGATCAGGTCCGGCGCGCCGAACAGGCCGCCGAGCACGACATACTGCGCGTAGATCTTCGCCCCGGCGAGCTCGGCGTTGGCCGGCACGGTCAGACCGACGCTGCCGAGCACGGAGTTCCCCGGCAGCAGGTTGATCTCGTGCTGCGCCGCGAACGCCGACGTGCTCAGCACGCAGCCCGGCGCGGTGATCGTCGGCACGTAGGCACCCGGCCGCGAGCTGGCGATGTCGATCAGCTGCACGCCGATCAGCGAGCCGGGCGGGACGCTGTTGACGTTCCACTTGACCGTCTGGCCGGGGAACATGCGCGCACCGTAGGTCGGCGAGTCGGCGACCGGCGTCGACACCGAGTCGAGGCCCATGTTGCTGAACATGCCTTCGACCATCGTCGAGAACGGCACCTCGAGCGACAGATCGCGCGGCTGCGGATCGACCAGGAAGGGGTCCTGCCCGCGATTCGGCGCGAAGCCGCTGATGACCGCGAAGCCCGACGACGAGCCCGAGGCGATCGCGCAGCGGCGCGGCATCGTGCCGAAGCGATACTCGATCTCACCGGTCGCCTGGCGCAGCACGCACTGGAAGGTGTGGGTCAGAGCACCCGGCGTCGAGGTCTGGTAGCTGCCGACGTTCAGCCAGGTCACGTAGCACACCGCGTTGCCGACGCCGCCCGACGTGTCCGTGCGCACGTGCAGTCCGGAGTTGGCGTGCGTGGTCGTGTTGCGGCCGCAGTGCAGATCGGTCCAGAACGGCGCCAGCCGGCCCGACGGGCTGGCGTGGCTCAGCAGCTCACCGATCGACGGCGACAGGTCGTTGTCGGCGGTGAAGCCGTCGAGCCAGACGAAGCCGTTGGTGCTGGCGCGGATCGCGGTGACCGTCTGGTTGGGCATCGCGAACGAGAAGCCCAGCGCGTGCGCCACGGTCGCGTCGTCGGCGATGCTGTCCGGTTGCGGGTCGACCTCGCTCAGGTCCGGCGCGAGGTCGAGGCGCTGCACGCTGTAGGTCGTCGGCGCGGCGACGTTGTCGGGCACCAGCTTGAGGCCCGTCAGATCGAAGGCCTGCCCGTTGTTGAAGGCCTCGTAGAACGCCGACGGCGAGCCGCCGCACGCGGCGCCGTAGTACTGGGTGCGCGCCGGGATCGGCTTGCGCAGGCCGCTGTTGGCGTTGAAGTCGACGCCCATCACCAGCGGGCTGTCGGTGAGCGTGCCGGTGGCGCTCTGCGGGTCGGCACTGTTCAGGCCGCGACCGTGCGCCAGCGCCGCCCCACCCGAGGTGTCCTGCATCTTCACCATCGGCACGTTCGGGTCCGGGAACTGCGTCGGGATGTCGTATCGGACGTCGATCAGCAGGTTGGGCTGCGCGCCGCTGAGGTTGACCGGCAGCGTCGGCGGGCCGTAGGCGGTGACGTCGATGACGATGTTGTAGTTGTTCGGCACGCTGCCGAGAGACGGCTGCACGTAGATGTTGGACGGGTTGATCGTCCACAGCGAAGTGGTCGTCGCCGGCAGCAGGTTGGTGGCGAAGGTGCCGCTCAGGGTCGCCGCGGTCAGCGAAGTGGCCGCGACCCGCACCGTCACCGCGGGGAAGTACATACCGCCCTGATGTGCCTGGCCGTCCTCGGCGCGGAACATGATGCGCTCGATGTCGATCACGCCGTAGGCGCCCGCAGCGTTGAAGTTGCTGGCCTCGTAGAGGATCTGGAAGCGGCCGCCGTTGTTGCCCCACCAGCTGGTCGTGCCCGAACCAGTGGTCTGGTTCTGGCTCTCCGACAGGTTGTGGGTGGCCGGTAGCACCGCGTGCCGCGTGACGCCGAACGCGCCCGTCAGGTTGATCGTGTAGTTGCCGGTGAGCGACGTCGCTCCCACCCAGTCGGTATGCGGCTCGAGACGCCCCGGTCCGGTCGGCGGCGTCGTGACGAGCGGGACGCCCGTCCACTGCAGCCCGGCCAGCGAACGTGCGTCGTAGTTGAAGGGGGAGATGGCGAGGTAGTAGCGACCGGGCGTCGTCACGAACCCTGCGGTCAACGCCGGGTTGAGAGAGAACCCATGGTCGTCGTCGGAGATCACCGGGAAGCCGTCGGCGTCGAACAGCCACAACTGGGCATCGAAGGTGGCCGTCGTCGTGGCGCTGAAGTCGCTCGGCTCCGGGATGTCGATCATGAACAGATCGGCGTCGGCGTTGATCTGCCCGCTGATGGACGAGATCCAGCCGGAGGCGGTGACGACCTGGGCGCGATCGATGGTCTGACCGGCATCGCCCTGTTCGGTCCAGGTCTGGCCGGGGAGCAGGTCGACCGCGGCGGCGGCGGCGAGGGAGAACAGGACGGAGGGGCGCAACATGGGGGTTCCGGGGGAGGAGGTGTGGTTCGCCCCTGTCATCCGGAGCCACCCCGAGCCGTGGCGGGAAATACCGGCCGTCACTCCCCCGGCGCCGACGCACCCGTCGGCGTTGCGGCCGCGCCGCGGGTTGTCAGAGCCGGAACTTGTGCCCGCAGTGCGGACAGCGCCGGAACAACCTGGCCGAAGTGCCGCCGATGAACAGACCGATCAGCCCCAAGGGCACGGTGGCCGGGATTCCCCAGCCAGCAGACGCGATGCCGACGTGCGCCCCCCACGCCATGCCGACGCCACCGAGCAGCGCGCCGGCGGCCCAGGGACCGATCCGATTGGCCGGGTCCGTGCCGTCGAACGTGCGTTTGCACCTGGGACAGACGATGTCAGCCACGGGTCCCCCGGATCGCCCGACCATGGCGACGAGTACGGTGGTCCGACCGGCGGCCGCGAGGACGCAGGCCGCGGAAGTCGTTGTGGCCGTGTTGCAGCACCAACCGGATCACGTCAGGACCGATGCCACGTCCGGACATTCGCATCCGGGCATGGTTCGAGAGGTAGTAGTCGCAGTCTAGTGAGATCGCACCTGCGTGGTCTTACATGGATCGCCTCGTTTGGAAGGGGGAAGGACACCTCCTCCAATGCGTGTCGCGCTTGGGCGTGACCGGTTTCGCGAGAGGACGACCCGTGCCGCCGCAATCGCGACGCTGGGCGGGGCAGCCGGCCATCACCCGCATGGGTCCCGCCTTGAGACCAACCGCTCATGCCCGACGCGATCCGGCCGATGTCCCCCGGTCGCACCCGTCGCGACGAAGGAGGAAGCATGACGGTCTCCGGTGACCTGGCCACGATCGACCTGGCCGACCTGTTGCAGAACATCGAGGCGCACACGCGCACCGGCACGCTGAGTCTCTTGTCCGATGCCGGCGAGGCGCGACTCCATTTCAAGGAAGGGCGCGTCGTCATGCTGGCGCGCGAAGGCCGCACACCTCTGGTCGAGATGCTGGTGGCGACCGGTCACGTGACGCAGAAGCAGCTCGACGCAGCGCGCAAGAAGCAGAAGGGCACGCGCAAGCCGACCAGCGCGTTCTTGTGCGGCGGCCGCGGCCAGCCCGAACTCGCCGCGCTGCGCACGATCGCCGAGCATCGGCTGTCCGAGGACGTCGCCAACCTGATCGCGTCGGCCGACGGCGAGTTCAAATTCGAGGAGCAGGCGCGCCCTGGCCGCGGCTTCGACGTCGACGAGTATGCGATGCAGCTGTCGCTGTCGGTCGCGCCGCTGGTGCTCGAGGCGACGCGCCGCGTCGACGACTGGGCCGAGATCCGCAAGCTGATCCCTTCGGACCACGTGCACCTGCGCGCGCGCGACGGCGCCACACCGGACGACGACGTCGAGGATCCGGAGCTCGCCGAGACGCTGCTCGCCGCGCTCGACGGCTCGCGCAACGTCGCCGAGGCGGTCGAGGCCGTGCCCGACGAACCGTTCGCCGCCTACAAGCTGCTGGCCGGCTTCGTTCGCGACCGCGTGGCGCGTCCGATCGACACCGCCGAGCTGCTGCAGATCGCCGCAGACACCGAACGCGACGACCCCGAACGCGCCCGCGTGCTGGTGCAGCGCGGCCTCGACGCCGAGCCGCAGAACACCGACCTGCTGCAGGCGATGGCGCGCGTCGCCGAACGCCTCAACCGCCCGAGCGCCGCGGTCGACGCCCTCAAGCTGCTCGCGCACGTACACCTCGAACAGGGCCGGCCGGAAGCGGCGCTGCTGGCGTTGACCGACGGCAAGCGGCTGGCGCCGAGCGACCCGAGCCTGTGGCAGCGCTCGCTGCAGCTGGCGTTGACGCAGGGGCGCCGCGAGGACGCCGTTCGCGACGGTCTGCAGCTGGTGGCGATCTACCGCGCGCCGGGGCTGCATCCTCGCGCCCGCGAAGTGCTCGACCGGCTGCTGACGGTGGCGCCCGACGAGCTGTCGCTGCACGTCGAGTTCGCGCGTTCGTGCGTCGACTGCGGGCGACCGCAGGAAGGCGTGCAACACCTGACGCAGCGCGCCCGCGCGCTGGTCGCCGACGCCGAGTACCTGGCCGCGCGCACGCTGTTCGAGGAGGTCCTGGCGATCGCGCCGGACGACCAGGAGGCGACGCTGTCGATCGAACGCATCGACAGCGAGGAGTTCGCGCGACGCGCCGCACGGCGCCGCCGCGCGCGCCGGTTCGCGGTCGCGTCGCTGGCGCTGGCGGTGTTCGGCACGTTCGCGACCTTCGAAGTGCTCGCGCGCTCCGCGCTGCTGCAGGCCCACCGCCTGATCGGCAGCGAACGCATGATCGAGCGCGGCCTCTACGACGACGCGATCGCCGTGCTGCAGCAGGTGCGCACCGAGCACCCGATGGCCGTGACCAGCTGGTTCGAGTTGCCGGCGATGGCCGCGGACCTGCAGCAGCGGCGGGACGCGGCGGCGCAGTGGCCGGCGATCGGCCGCTGACGTCGATCACAAACAACGTCGTCAATCGTTACTTCTCGGTGCCATATGGAGGAATGGACAGCTTGTAGCTCAGACTTGCGATCTGTCCCCATGCCCTCCGGCAAGGCCAGGCAGATGCTCGCGACGGTGCGGAGGAACCGATGCCCGACGAAGGCCACTGTGAGTTCGCGCTGCAGCTGACGGACTTACAGGCGTCGACGATGTCGGACATCGACGGCCGCTACCGCCTCCTCGGCCCGGGCGGACAGACCGTGGTGCTCTGCATCGACCAGTCCGGTCCGGAGGTCGAGCTGCCGGTCGGCGCGCCGCTGCAGTACGACCTGCCGATGCCCGCTCGCTGACGGCCGCTTCGCTACAGCCCGCGCAGCCAGTCCGGCCGCAGCGCGACGCGACCGGCGATCGCGTCGTCGATCGCCTGCAGCAGCGCGTCGCGATCGCGCGGCAGCCGACCGCCGATCGGCAGGCTGTTCGATGCGTGGTTGCTGCGGAAGATCGCGTCGCGCGGCTTCGCGTGCTCGACGAACAGCCGCAGCTCGCGCAGCAGCTGCGGCTGCTCGGGCAGCACGAACGCGCCCTTCTCCTCGGCGCGCGCCATCGGCGTGCCGGGGATCACCGTCAGCGTCAGCGCCGAGACGAAGCGCGGGTCCATCGCCGTCGCCAGCTCGGCCGACGCGCGCGCGTGCTGCTCGCTGCGTTCGACGCCGCCGGCGCCGAGCAGGAAGATCGCCGACAGCTGCATGCCGGCCGCGTGCACGCGCGCGGCCGCCTGCACGTGCTGCTCGGCGGTGCTGCCCTTGGCGATGCGCTTCAGGGTGACGTCATCGCCGCTCTCGGGACCGATGTAGACCAACGACAGCCCCGCCGCGCGCAGCTCGGCGAGCTCGGCTTCGGACTTGTCGAGCACGTTCTTCGCCATCGCGTAGCACGACACGCGCCGCAGCGCCGGGAACGCCTCGCGACATGCCTCCAGGATCGCCAACCAGTGCTCGAGGTCCATGACCATCGCGTCGCCGTCGGCGACGAACACCTTGCGCACGCGTTCGCCGTAGGCCACGCCGGCCATCTCGACGTCGCGCAAGGTGTCGCCCAGCGGCCGCACCGCGAAGTCCTTCTCGCGGTACATGTCGCAGTAGGTGCACTTGTTCCAGCTGCAGCCGAGCGTCGCCTGCAGGATGTAGGAGTCCGCCTCGCTCGGCGGTCGGTAGATGCTGCCCTGATAGCGCACGGTGGATGATCGTTCACTGTAGCCCCTTGCAGTCTGGGCAGAGCTGCTATGATGCCGACCGTGCGGGCCAGCCGCTGACCAGGAGCGATGGAGCCCCCGAAAGGCGGAAAGAGTGGAGAGGATGTTCCGGAACATCGGCGCGTCGGCGAGCGCCGACGATCTCGTTCGCGCGTTGAGCGAATTCGACCTGGCGAACGTCAAGCCGCGCGACGGCGACAGGCACGGCTTCCAGGATGCTGCGGCGCCTGTGCGCTCGCTGCAGGAGATGCTGCGCAACCTGCCTCAGAACTGGAGCAAGACCACCCCGCGCCCGGCCCAGGTCGAGCTGCGGCAGGCGCTGATGGAGGTGGCCAACGCGATCGCCAGCATCCACCTGCATTCGACGGCAGACGGCGACGGCCAGCGACGCCCGGCCGAGCTGATGGCGGAGCTGCATGCGGTCACCCGCCAGGCGCGGCGCGAGCTGCAGCAGATCCTCGAATCACCGGATGGTGCCGGCGCCACCGCGACCGGATCGCGGCCCACCGAGAGTTCGCTCGCCGAACAGCTGCGCCTGCACGAGGCCGAGATCGCCAACCGCAAGGCCCTGCTCGGGCTGACCGCCGAAGACGCGGACCGCCTCCGTCGGTATCGGCACGTGGTGCGCGCCGAACTGGAAGAGATCGTCGCCGAGTTCTACGCCCAGCAGACGTCGATCGAGGAGATCGCGTCGATCATCGGCGACCGAGACACCCTGCTCCGCCTGCAGGCGGCGCAGCGCCGCTACGTCGAGCAGCTGTTCAGCGGCCAGTACGATCACGAATACGTCAGCAACCGCCTGCGCATCGGCCTCGTGCACAAGCGCATCGGCGTGCCGCCGAAGTACTACCTGTCGGCGGTCAAGACGCTGCGCGACGTCATCCTCCGCCACTTGTCGCGGCATCTGAGCGACGCTGCCGAGCTCGACGCGACGCGCGACGCGATCGACAAGATGCTGTTCTTCGACATGCAGCTGGTATTCGACACCTACCTGCGCAGCATGCTCGTCGAGCTGCAGGTGGCGCGGGATCAGGCCGAGCACCACGCGCGCGACCTGGAGCGACGCGTCGCCGAGCGCACCCGTGAGCTCGCGCAGCTGACCCGCACCGACAACCTCACGGGCCTCGGCAACCGTGCAGGGTTCGTCGACGACCTGCGCAAGCTGCTGTCGTCGGCGCGGCGCACCGGCGCCCCGCTGTCGCTGGCCTACTTCGACATCGACGACTTCAAGCAGGTCAACGATCGCTTCGGTCACCTGCGCGGCGACGACCTGCTGCGCCGCGTCGGCAATTGCCTGCGCAAGCTGGTGCGCGACGTCGACGTGGCCTGCCGCCACGGCGGCGACGAGTTCGTCGTCGCCTTGCCGTCCACCGACGAGGCCGGGGCCATGCACTTCGCCAAGCGCCTGTCGGCCCGCATGGCGCAGGAGACCGGCGTGCGGATCAGCGTCGGCATCGCCACCACGGACGCCGCGCAGGAACAGTCGGTCGACGACCTGATCGATGCCGCGGATCGCGAGATGTATGCGGAGAAGCGGCTGCGCAAGGCGCGCCGCGCGGCTGCGAAGCGCTCCCCCGAAGAACGCGCCGAGGGTGCGGATTGAGGCGGGGCCCGCCAGACCCGGGCGCCTCGTAGGGGTAGGCTCTGTCGCGCCCCGATCCGCGACATGCCAAGCTCACGCAAGACCTGGCCGGCCCCGCTGCTCGCCGCCTTCGCCGCTGCCGTACCGCTCGCCGCGCAGTCGTCGCTGCCGGTGCACGTCGAGGCGTCCGTCGACACCAGCCAGCTCGAATCGGGCGGCCGCGCCACGCTGAAGCTGACGTTCACCTGCGAGGCGACGCCGCTGGTGCCCTATGCGGTGCGCGTCGAGCTGCGCACCGCCGGCCGCATGCTGCAGCGCCGCGACCACGCGCCGCCGGTGGCGACGCGCGACTGGAAGCCGAACGTGCCGGTCGTCTACGAGCTGCCGCTGTTCTTCCCGCTGGCGCCGGATGCCGCGGGTCACGTCGAGGTGCTGCTCGGCTTCCTCGACCGGCAGAACGACGAGCTGCGGCCCCCGCTGACGCGCGACCGCGCGCGCGACGGCATGGCGCTGGTGGCGCAGTTCACGTTGCCGAAGTTCGACAAGGCGCCCGACCCAGCGTCGGTGCAGGCGACGGTCGCCGCCGCGCTCGAGCTCGCCAAGAAGGACCCTGTCGCCGCCTGGGACCAGCTGGAGTTCACGTTCCGCCGCACCGACGACTACGGCCTCAAGGACCAACTACAGGGCGCGTTGCTGCAGGTCGGACGCATGCCGCCGGCCGCGCTGTCGTTCGAGGAACAGGACATCGTCGCCGGGCGCATCCGCAACGAGCGCGCGCGCTACCTGCGGCAGGTCGCCGGCCGGCTCTACGACCGCGGCAAGCTGTTCGGCGCGTTGGTGCTGCTCGACGAAGTCGGCGGCGCCCTGCAGGAGGACGCCGACCGCGCCGTGCTCGGCGCGCTCGACGAGGCGCAGCGCGCGACCACGGACCGCGACGGCATCGCGGAGAAGGTGTTCGCGATCGACAAGGCGCAGCAGGCCGAGGTCGAACGCCTCGCCGACGAGCACAAGGACGAAGCGGAGCGCCTGAAGTTCGGGCTGCAGCTGGCCAAGGACAAGAAGCAGCGGCCGATCGCGCGCGAGCT
Organism: Planctomycetota bacterium; assembly: GCA_020638735.1. GTDB lineage: Bacteria > Planctomycetota > UBA1135 > UBA1135 > UBA2386. The sequence goes on from JACKHZ010000013.1 coordinate 18,759, forward strand.
GATCCGCACGATCGAGTTCACGCCGCAGCTGCGCGAAGAGGCCGCCGAGGCCCGACGCGACGTCGAACGCGCGTGGCTGGCGGACGTGCCGCCCGAGGAGCGCGCCGAGGCCGAGGCGGCGATGAACCACCCGTGCTGGGCGCGCACCGCTCGCCGCCAGAGCCACCGCTTCGTGCTGATCGGCCCCGAGAAGCTGATCCAGGCGATCCCCGCCGACAGCCTGCTGCGCTTCGACCTCGCCTACCTCTACCTGACCGACCTGTTCGGCCGCGTACCCAACCCGGACGGCGACCGCGTCACCGTCTACTTCAAGGAGCTGTGGGAGTTCGGCGGCGGCGTCGGCGGCGGCAAGATCATCGACATCGGCCGCGCCGACCCGGACAACACGCAGGTCAAGGTCGACGGCGGGCTCTACTACCACGAGCTGACGCACTGCATCGACGACACCAACCCGATCTACGGCGGCATGCACGAGGGCCTCGCCGACTTCGGCGCCGCGTTCGCCTACCACGAGCTGCATCAGGTCGCGCAGGCGCGCGGCGCGTTCGGCGCGGCGCAGCGCGCGTTCCTCGGCGACTACCTGCAGCGCGACCTCGAGTACTGGCGCATTCCCAACTACGGACCGAGCGCGGGCTTCCTGCTGCACTTCATGCAGAAGTACGGCAAGCGCGGCGACGACTACGAGTGGCAGCGCTACCGCAAGTTCTTCCGCGACTACCGCAACCGCGCCGTCGACGACGGCCGCACACCGACGCTCGCGCGCACGTTCGCCTACCACCTCGTCGACGCGTTCGGCGAAGGCGCGTTCGCCGACCTGATCGAGTTCCGTTGGCCGCTGCTGCCCGAAGACCTCGCCGCGATCCGCCGCGAGCAGGACGCCGTGGGGCGCAGGCGCAACGCCGGCAGCTTCGACGACGCGCCCGGCTCGCCGGTCGAACGCGACCGCATGGCCAACAAGCTGCGGCGCGAGGAGGCCGGCGCCGCCGACCACGGCCTCGAGCTCGGCGTGGTCACCGACTGGTGGGTCATCGGCCCGTTCAAGAAGGACGGCGTCGACGCCGACACCTACCGCTTCCCGCCGGAGTACGAGATCGACCTCGGCAAGCGCTACGAGAGCATCAACAACAACCCGACGTGGCGGCAGCCGGGCCCCAAGCCGGTGACGGTCGATGCGAGCGGCTGGCTCGAGTTCCACTTCTCCTACATGGACTACACGGCGATCTACGCGCTGACGCACGTGACCGTCGGGCAGGCGACCGAGGCGTGGTTCTGGCTGCGCTGCGACGACGACGCGACGCTGTTCGTCGACGACATGCTGGTCGGCAAGTACGAGAACGTCGGCGGCGGCCTCGGCCCGTGGCGACCGGACTGGCGGGTGCGGCTGCCCGACGCGCAGCGCTTCGCCGTCGACCTGCAGCCGGGCCGGCACAAGGTGCTGCTCAAGATCCACAACCGCACCGGCGGCTCGGGCTGCTCGATGGCGATCTCCAAGCGCAACGGCATGCCGCTGACCGGCGCGCGCACCGACGCCGAGACTGCGAAGCAGAAGCTCGCGGCGATCGAGACGCCGGACGGCGATCGCTGGCAGTCGAAGTTCAAGGTGAAGGGCTCCACGGCGGGCGCGCACCGCAAGCTCGACGCGACGGTCGGCCAGTGGCGCGTGCGCAACAAGGCGATCGAGGGCTTCGCCACCGATCGCGGGGTCGAATGGCGCAAGTACACCGTTCGCCCGGGGTTCCCCAAGGACTCGCCGTCCAACCTCGCGTGGCTGCCGGAGAAGGCGACCAAGGACGTCGACGCGTTCCGGCTGACGGTCGACTTCGAGGAAGGCGGCAGGGCGCCGAAGCTGGGCGTCACGTTCCAAGGTGACGGCCTGCGCGACGGCCTCGGCGGCTGGACGCTGCTGCTGGTGCCGCACGGCGAGCAGGTGCAGGCGCGGCTCGAGCGCTACGACCGGCAGGTCTACGAGTCCGATCGCGTGCCCTACCCGAGCGACCCGAAGAAGCCGACGCAGCTCGAGCTGCTCTACTGGGGCAAGCGCCTGACGGTGAAGCTCGGCGATCAGGTGCTGTTCGATCAGGCCCCGATCCGCGCGATCCCGGGCAAGGAACGCATCGGCATCGCGACGTGGGGCCCGGAGCCGCGCATCGTCGAGATCGAGCTGCGCGCACCCGCCCGTACGCGGTAGCGGGCGGGTGCGGCGATCACGTCACGGGCACGACGTGATCAGGTTGCCGACCCGCACACGCAGGCCGTTGGTCGCGTTCAACGAGCCGAGCAGCGGCCCGCCCGAAACGAACGCCACCGCCTGCAAGTCGAGGTCGACGCCTTCGAGCGCCGGGTCCACCGGCACCGGCAGACCGAGCGAGGCCATGCCCGCCGGGTCGGCGACCGCGACCTCCGGTCCGATGAGGGTGAAGACGTTGCCGGTGTAGGCCGTGCAGCCGCCCGGCAGCGCCGTCACGCCCGGCGTCCCGCTGAGGAAGAACGCGCAAAGGGCTCCCGCCGGGTTGCCGCTCGCGCGCAACGACAGGCTGCTGTTGCCGAGCGTCGCGCGGTCGGGCGTGCCGGTCGCGAACAACACCGGCGCGCTCGGCACGCCGCAGCCCGCGCCGAGGAACTGGTTGTAGACACCGCTCGGCGTCGTCGACGACACGTCGACGGTCAGGTTGCCGGCGCCGATGTCGTACTGGTCGAGCATCACGGCGCCGGCCATCGGCGCGGCGTCGCTGTCGAACCAGAAGTTGTAGATGCTGTTCCAGCGCAGCGGCGCCGGGGCGAGCGCCGACGCGGCGAAGACGATCTCGGCGCCCTGCTTGCTGCCCGTCCAGTCGGTCAGCGGATCGCGGTCGAAGTCGTGGAAGCCGAGGTTGAGCACCTGCGCGTCGGCGCAGACCGGCACGCGGAACTCACCCATGCCGCGCTTGTTGTCGCGGTTGTGCACCGCGTACTCGTAGTGGTAGAGACCGTTCACCGGGCCCGTCACCTTGACCGCGACGTAGTAGCGCCCATCGTCGGCGCCGTTGCTGTTGGAATCGACCGTGGCGCCGTTCCAGCGGTGCAGGATGCTGCTGTTGGAGAAGTTGTTGCCGTCGGAGAGCGACCAGTTGCTGCCGTTCCAGTTGGCGAAGAACTGGCGCGAGCCGAGGTTGTCGTCGCGCACGGCCTCAGCCTCGGAAGGCACGAGGTAGCCCGACTGGTACCAGAACACCGCGCCCGGCACGTCGAGGTCGTCGTCGTAGACGCGCATCGTGTCGCCGATCTGCTGGTTGAGCACGTTCGCCTGCGAGTGCGTCAGGCTGCGGTTGCCGTCGCACTGCTGCGCCGGGCTGACGGGCGGGTTGCCGACGTCGAAGTGCGAGCAGATCGGATCCCACGCGCCGAGCCACGGGTCGACCTCCTGGGGCGGCCCGAGGTTGTAGTGATCGACGGCCTGGGAGTTGGCGTAGGTGTCACTGCAGCCGACGTGCACGTAGCTCGTCGTCTGCCCGTTGGTGCAGGTGCCGCACGAGCTCGGGTCGTTGCTCGAACCGAAGGTGTGCTTGACCCAGGCGTAGTTGGAGATCTGCACCAGCCGCCCGTCCGACTCGCGCGCGACGATGTAGTGGATGAAGCCGTGATCGGGCTGCATCGCGGCGAGGAACGGGATGTCCGACGTGCCCGGGTTGCAGCACGTCGTCCACATGCCGATCGCCTGCACACCGTTCGGGAACGAGCCGGTGCGGCGATACTGCTGGATGCTGAACGTGTCCTCGAGGCGGATGTCGCGGCCGGGGATCGTGTTGGACTGCGCGACCAGACCGGTGGTGACGGTCGCGAGCACCAACCCGAGCCGACGGGGAGTGCGGATGAGCATGGAGACTACCTGTGGGAGAGACGCCCGGGTGGGAGACCCGGTGGGGCGCCGGAGAGCGTAGCAAGTTCTCCCGGTGAGTCGCCCTGTGGACCGCTGGCGGCACCCCACACCGAAAGCAGGCCTGGCTACCGAGGCTCCGACTCCGCTTCGGAGCGGGCCAGCCTCTTCACAGATCGCCGACGCGCACCAGCCCGAGCGAGTCGCTGCGAAACCACACCTTGCCGCCGCGGCCGGCGACCTCGAGCCGCAGCTCGATCGGGCGCTGGTATTCGTGCACCTCGAACTCCAGCTCGAGCGGCGTCCAGCGCTGGTCGCCCAGCAGCGGCGCGCTGTGCGCGTCGCCGACCCGCATCGAGGCCCCGCCGCCGCCGTCGTCGAGCGCCCGCAGGTCGTCGCAGCGCGCCGTCGCGCAGAGCCGGTAGCGCCCCCTCGACAACAGCACCTTGGTGCGGAACGCGCCGCGCCGCTCGCCGTCGCCGCGACGGTCCAGCTCGAAGTGCAGCGACGTCGCCCCCTGATAGCTGCGCTTCTTCAGCGTGATGCCGTCGGTCTCACCCGCGGCGTTCCACTTGTCGAGCTTGTGCAGCGCGTCGCCGCGGAACGTGATCGGCGACGGCTCCGGCTCACGCACGTGCTTCTGCAGGAACTTGTAGCGGGCCTCGACGCGCTCGATCAGGCCCGCGACGGCACGGTCCAGCGCCGCCGCCGCATCGCGGTCGTGCTTCTTCAGGTCGTCGAGCAGCGGCGCCGCGCGCGCCTTCAGCCGCGCACGCAACTTCTTCGGCGACAGCAGCGGCAGCAGGTCGTCGAGCCGCTTGCGGTAGCGCTTGCGCCACTCCGGGCTCTGCGCGACCGCGCCGGCGACCAGCGCCTGCGGGTGATCGAGCACCGAGCGGTCGGCGTCGTCGAAGATCTGGTCCATGCCGTGCGGCAGGAACTTCGTGCGGCCCGGCGCCGCGTCGAACCACAGGCGGAAGTTGTTCTGGTTCTGGCAGTAGCCGTCCCAGTGCCCGACCAGCGCCTCGAGCGCCATGAAGTCGAGGAACGCGTCGACGTCGATCATGCCGGCGAGCGCCGCCGACCGCTCCGGGTCGAAGGCGCGGCAGACCTCCGTCAGCCGCCGCAGGTCGGCGTGATCGTCCGGCCCGTCGCCTTCGTCCTTCTCCAGGCCCTCGTCGATGTCGTGGCAGAAGCCGCCGTCGTAGAGGTTGCCGTGCGCGTCGGGGAACACGCGGGCGAGGAACTGCTTGTCGAAGCCCTCGCGCAGCACGTAGAGGCCCATGTCCTGGCCGTCGAGCCACACGTGAGCGTGCGACACGCGCGGTGCCGGGTAGCCGGCGGCGGCGAAGATGTCGTTCCCCAGCCACTCGCACAGGTGGCTGTCGTCCTGCACGCAGTTGTTGAGGTGGAAGCGCTTGAGCCCGTGCAGCCGCGCTTCGCCGCCCCACTTGCCGAGGTTGACCGTGAAGCCCGGGTGCTCGTCGATCTGCTGGAAGCTGCCGGCGGCGCCCTTCAGCTTGACGCCGACGTCGACGAACGACGCGTCGTCGCCGTCGATGCTCAACGTCGCGTGCGCATACTCACGCGGCTTGTCGCGCAGCTGCTGCCGCGCCTCGGCCAGCAGCGCGATGCGCACGTCGATCACGCCGGGCCGGGCGAAGAACTCGCGCGCCGGGTCGGCGTCGCGCGTCGGCGACTGGGCGACGACGGACGTCGCGAGCAGGGACAGGGCGGCGGCGCGCAGCATCGGGGCGCGGATCGTAGCGCGGCCCACGACGCTGGCGATCCCCGAGCCTACTCGATGACGACGATGCGCGAGCCGACCAGCGGCCCGAGCAGCTCCCATTCGACGACCGCGTAGAAGCCGCGGCCCGAGTCGTCGCAGGTGAAGCACCAGTCGCCGTAGCTGCGGTTGCTGGCGAACGTGTAGACCGTGTCCCAGGCCGGCCCCGCCGGACGGGACCGGGTCAGCACCACCGAGTCGAGCTGCGGCAGCGTGCTCATGCCCCACAGCTCGGCGCGGCCCGGGGTGATCCGCACTTCGCCGAAGCGCAGCGGCAGCGGCGGAGCGGGCGGCAACGCGACGATCGTCTCGGCCACCGCGAAGGGCGGGCCGACCGAGTCGTCGACCTCGACGCGCACGGCCTCGAAGTGCGTGTCGACCTGCTGCGAGGACCTCAGTCCTTGCGCGAGCACGACGACCGCCGAGCCGTGGTCGCCGACGACCAGGTCGTCGACCCGCCAGAACGGTGAGTTCGGTGACAAGCCCGTGACCCAGTTGCGCAGCTCGTCCGGCAGCAGCTGCAGACCCGTCGCCGGGTCGAAGCGCGCCGCGCGCACGATGTAGCGCGAGTCGGGCTCGCCGGGCGCGGCGGTGGCGATGCCGAACGCGAGCACGCCGCGCCCGTCGTCGGCCGCGTCGAAGTGCACGCTGCTGGGCGGCGGCGCGCCGTCGAGCACGAGCGAGAAGCGCTGGCCCGCGAGGTCGCCTGGCGCGAAGCGCGCGAGGCTCGCCGTACCGTTGTCCGACCACGCGATCGACACCGTGCCGTCGGCCTCGATCGACGGACGGTCGACGACGTCGAGCAGCGACAGCGGGCCGACCAGCTCGAACGCGACCTCGTCGTGGCGCAGCCGCCACAGCCCCTGTTCGGCCGGCGTGCCGACGTCGCCCGGCACGAACACGACCACGTCACCGGCGGCGTTGCAGTCGCCGAGCGACACGCCGAGCGGCGTCGGCACGACGTCGAGGGCGCCGGCGAGATCGCCGCGCACGCAGTAGCGCACGCCCTGGTTCTCCTGTTCGCCGACGAAGCGACCGTCGCCGATCGCGCGCGCGCCGGGCGGCATGTAGCAGAAGCGTTCGACCAGCGCGTCGCTGCCCGCGATCAGCTCGAACACCCGCCCGCTGCGGGTGCGCAGCGCGCTGCGAGCGTTGCGCCAGCTCAACGCGTTCTCGACCTCCTCGTTCGGCAGGTCGATCTCGATCGAGACCAAGATGTCGCGCACCGCGAACGTCGCGACGACGCCCTGGCGCGCCGTGGCGACGGTGATCGTCGCGCCGCGCGGCAGCTCGCCGAGCGGCGTCCAGGTCCACCGGCCGCTGCTGCCGTTGCGGGTCACGGTGCCCGGCAGGCGGTTGCTGCCGTCGCTGACGATGACGTCCGCAGCGGTCAGCGCCGACGAGCCCGCGGCGAGGGTCAGCGCGATCGGCGTCGACGGTTCGACGTCGGTCGCGCCCGACGGCGGCGAGGTCTCGACGACGGTGATGCGTGACTCCGGAGGCGTGGCGCCGCCCGAACGACTGCACGCGGCGAAGGCGCCGCACAGCGCGGCGAGCAGCAGGAATCGGGGTGCGATCGGGGTCGGCGAGGGGGTCCTTCTCGTGCGCATCGGGGGCGAATGTAGCCGTCGCGGCGCGGTGGGTCACCCTGGGGGCCCGCACCGCGCAAACGGCTGGGGCAATGGCGTGAACCGGCCGCTATCCTGCTCCGCCCGAACGCGGCCATGTCATCGGCCGCCTCCGACGGGACCTATCACCGTGACCGACCTGCACCGCCATCTGCGCGAGCGACTGCTCGCCGCATCCGTCGACCTGGGCCTCGACGCCACCGCCGCCGCCGACCTGGTGCGCCTCGACGCGCCGAAGAACAAGGACCACGGCGACATAGCGCTCGGCGCCTTCCAGCTGGCCAAGCTCGCTGGCAAGGCGCCACCGGCGTTCGCCGCCGAGCTCGCCGCCAAGATCACGCCCGACGCGGTGATCGAGTCGTCGGCTGCAGCGGGACCGTTCGTCAACTTCCGCTTCCGCCGCGCGGCGCTGGCGCGCGAGGTGTTGAGCGCGATCCAGTCGGACGCGGCGCCGTACGGCAAGGCAACGCCGACCGGCGAAGTGGTGTGCATCGACTTCAGCTCGCCCAACATCGCCAAGCCGTTCCACATCGGCCACATGCGCAGCACGGTGATCGGCAACGCGCTGTGTCGCATCCACCGCCATCAGGGCGCCACCGTGCACGGCATCAACCACCTCGGCGACTGGGGCATGCCGTTCGCCAAGATGATGACGGCCTACATGCACTTCGGCGACGAGGCCAAGCTGCACGAGAGCCCGATGCGCTACATGTTCGAGCTCTACAAGCGCTACGGCAAGGAGGCCGAGGCCAACCCCGGGCTCGACGACGAGGCGGCGAAGCGCTTCAAGGCGCTCGAGTCCGGCGTGGACAACGACGAGCGGCGCATGTGGCAGCTGCTGCGCGACGAGTCGCTGAAGGCCTTTCAGGGCCCGTACACCAGGCTCGGCGTGACGTTCGACCACGTCACCGGCGAGTCGTTCTTCGAGGACAAGATGGAGGCGGCGATGGCTCGCGTCACCGCCGCCGGCGTGCTCGAGGAGAGCGAAGGCGCCGAGGTCGTCAAGCTCGAGGACAAGGGCATCAAGGTGCCGTGTCTCTTGCGCAAGAGCGACGGCACGACGCTCTACCACACGCGCGACCTCGCGGCGGTGTTCTACCGCGAGCAGCAGTACCACCCGAACCGCATCCTCTACGTCGTCGGCGCCGAGCAGAAGCTGCACTTCGCGCAGCTGAAGGCGGTGCTGGAGAAGATGAACGAGCCGATCGCCGCGGCGGTCGAGCACGTGCCGTTCGGCCTGGTGCTGTCGAAGACCGAGGACGGCAAGTACGAGAAGTTCGCGTCGCGCGCCGGCAACGCGGTGTTCCTCGACGAGATCCTCGACGAGTCGGTGGCGAAGGTGCGCCAGGTCATCGCCGAGAAGAACCCCGACCTCGACGACAAGGACCAGGTCGCCGAGCAGGTCGGCGTGTCGGCGATCGTCTTCAACGACCTGAAGAACTCGCGCATCAAGGACGTCAAGTTCGACTGGGACGCGATGCTCGCGTTCGAGGGCGAGACCGGCCCCTACGTGCAGTACGCGGTCGCGCGCCTCAGCTCGATCCTGCGCAAGGTCGACGCGCCGGTGCCGGCGACCGACCAGGTCGACTTCGCGCTGCTCGCCGACGCCGAGCGCGTGCTGCTGCAGATGATGGAGTTCGGCAACGCCGTGCGCCGCGCCGCCGAGCAGTCGGAGCCGAGCGTCGTGACCAGCTTCGCCATCGCGCTCGCCGGCGAGATCCACAGCTACCTCGTCGACCACTACGTCGTCGGCGCCGAACCGGCCGTGCAGCAGGCGCGGCTCGTACTGGTCGATGCCGCGCGGCGTTTGCTGACGACCGCGCTGGACCTGCTCGGCATCCCGGCGCCCGAGCGCATGTGAGCCGTCGGTCCCTGACGCGCGACGTGAGCGCGACTAGCGGACCACCAGCACCTTGGCGCCGCGCCCGCCGCCGCGGGCGAGGTCGTTGAGCGCGCGGTTGGCTTCGGCGAGCGGGTAGAGCGCGACCTCCGGGCGCAGCGGCACGGCCGCGGCGAGCGCGAGGCAGTCGCGGATGTCCGCGCGGGTGACGTTGGCGACCGAGCGGATCTCGCGCTCGTGCCACAGGTGCCGGCCGTAGTCGAGCTGCAGCAGCTCCTGCTTGTCGCGGTCGTCCTTGCGGATCGCGTTGATCACCAGCCGACCGCCCGGGCGCAGCGCGGCCATCGCCGCGACGACGGGCTTCCACGCCGGGGTGGTGTCGATGATCGCGGCCGGCGGCGTCGGCGGCCGTTCGCTCGTGTCACCGGCCCATGCAGCGCCGAGTCCGCGCGCGAACTCGCGTTCGGCGGCGCTGCGGGCGAACACGAACACGGGGCTCCGCGGGTAGCGATGCCGCGCCATCTGCAGCACGAGATGCGCCGACGCGCCGAAGCCGGTCAGGCCGAGCGGCTCGCCGTCGACGAGCCCGCACGCCGACAGCGCCCGGTAGCCGACCGCGCCCGCGCACAACAGCGGCGCCGCCTCGGCGTCGGAGAACACCTCGGGGATCGCGAACGCGCTGTTCGCCGGCGCAGTGACGAACTGCGCGTAGCCGCCGTCGACGTCGCGACCGGTGGCGACGAAGTCCGGGTCGAGGTTCTCCCGTTCGCCGTGCGCGTCCCACAGCCAGCCGATGCCGACGCGGTCGCCGACGCGGTGCGCGGCGACGCCGTCGCCGAGGGCGACGACGCGCCCGACGATCTGATGCCCGGGCACGACCGGCAGCCGCGGCGGCGGCGTGCGCCCCTCGAGGATGTCGAGCTCCGTGCGACAGACGCCGCACACCGACACCTCGACCAGCACCTGCCCGGCGCGCGGCTCGGGCCGTTCGCGCTGCGTCGGCCGCAGCGGCTCCGGCTGCTCGTCCAGCGCCGCGATCCCGCACAGGCACATCGCCAACATGCCCCGAGCGTATCCGGTCAGGCTCCCCCAGCCATCGACGTCGCGCCGGCACCGGACGGCCGGGCGCGCGACCGCCCCGCGCACGGGAATCTCGCCCGCGGGGTACGATCGGCGGTCACCTCCGGGCGCCCTCGGGATCTCGACGAAGACCGCCCGCTGCCTCCGCGCGCGGTCTCCCACCCCGACGATCGACGACCGCATGCACCTGCGCGCATCCCTTCATCCGCTCTCCTCTCTGCAACTACTCGCCGTCGCCTGCACGTGCGCGCTCGCCCATGCACAGGCCACCTTGTCGGTCGGCCCGGGCGGCTACGTGCAGATCCGCGATGCGATCGCCGCGGCGAATCCCGGCGATCGCATCGTCGTGCAGCCGGGCACCTACGCCCACCTGGTCGTCGACAAGGAGGTGACGATCGAGGCGCAGTTCGCCGGCACGGTCGCGATCGCCTACGACCCTCAGTTCGCCGAGCCCGGCTGCCCGGGCTTCCTCTGCAGCGACGACGCGACCCGGATCCAATTGCCGGTCCCCGGACGCGCGAACCTGATCGGGCTCGACTTCCTCGACAACACCTTCTCGACGCCGCAGGGCTCCGCCTCGCACCGCGTCGTCGTGCAGCAGGGTCTGGCGACGTTCGACCGCTGCACCTTCGCCGGCAAGCGCGAAGCCGCCCTGTCGGTGCGCTTCGGCGCGGAAGCGATCCTGCAGGATTGCCTGGTGACGGCGACCGGGGCCGACGCCGTCGGCATGCTCGTCGCCGGCGGCCGCGTCTCGGCGATCGACTCGGTGTTCGTCGGCTCGTCGCAGCCGACGCTGGTGCCGCGCGCCGCCGTGGCGCTGCAGCTCGGCGTGCTGCACGGCAGCAACCTCACGCTCGAGGGCGGCGGCAACGGCGGACTCGCCATGCTGCCCCAGGGCTGGTTCTGGCTGAGCGACTCGACGCTCACAGCCAACGGTTGCCCGGTCGGCGCCGGCGGCATCGGCACGCTGGACCGCTGCCAACTGGTCGGCGGCGCCGGTTGCCCCGGCTATCCCGGCGACTGGTTGGTCGGCGTGCACCGCCCGACGCCGCTGCGGGCGGGCGCGACGTTCACCGTCGACTACCGCACCGAGCCCAACGAATTCGTCGCCGTGTTCGCCAGCCCGTTCCCGCGCCAGAACATGTCGGCGCTGATCGACACCGTCAGCTGGCTGGACGCCGGCGGACTGTTCCTCGCCGACGTGGTCGTCGCGGACACCCAGGGCAATGCGACCGCGGGCTGGTCGATTCCGTCCGGCACCGTCGGCCTCTCGCTGTGGCTGCAGGGAGTGAGCGGCTTCACCTTCCCGCTGCACGCCAGCCCCGCCGTCGGCGGCGTCGTGAACTGACTGCTCGAGTGTGCGCCGCCCCCGCACATCCGCGCAGTCAGTACCCTCGACGCTCGGTGGCCGGCCCCGGCAGGACCACCGCGCTGACGCGCCCCTCGACGATGTGCACGGTCTGCACGGCCCCGCGCGGCGTCGCCCGCGTGCGGTCGTCGACGCCCAGGAGCTGCACCTCATAGGCGCCGGGCAGCAGGTCCAGCTGCAATCGCCCACCCGCCGGCGCGCCGACCTGCCCGAGCGGATAGACCTGCGCGCGCCCGTCCGCGTCGGTCGCCTGGATCTGCACCGCCAGGCGCATCGGCTCCGTGACCCGCGCTGTCGAGGCATCGACCAACAGCTGGCCGAGCTCGGGCACGTGCACGTCCACGACATCCTGGCCGGGTGCGCAGCGCGTCGCGAAGGCGCGCCCGCCGACGTAGGCGGTCACCGCACCGCCGCCAGGATCCATGCGGTCGAAGTAGTAGTTCTCGCCGCGCGCCGCGGCCCGCAGCAGCCCGCCGTCCTGGCTGGCGGCTTCGACGTGGCAGCCGCGCACCGCCGCTCCGCCGGGACGCAGCACACGAACGCGCAGCACCCGCGCCGGCCGCAGCGTCAGCGCGAGCGCTTCGCCACCCGGCTGGACGGTGGTCGCGCGCGTGAACGACGCGAACAGCGGGTGGTCGACGATCAAGCGTCCCGTGCAGGGTGTCGCCTGCGCCGCGCCGAACGCAAAGCACCCGTCGATCCCCGAGCGCGCGACGGCGACGTGGTCGTCGCACTCCAGCCGCACGTCGGCGTTGGCCACCGGCCGCCCGTCCTCGCTGCGCACGCACCCGCGCAACTCGTAGAGCGGCTCGGGCACGCGGAGCTCGACGACGCCGATGCGCGACCCGTTCGGCGCGACGACGTCCTGTCGGGCGACCACCCTGCCGAGCGCGTCGCACACGCCGAGGTGCAGCATGACGCCCGGCACCAGCGAGGGCAGCTCGACGCGACCATCGGCGTGCGGGTCGGCGAACGAGCGGAACGGCTCCGAGGACTCCGCCCGCGGCGACGACTCGTCGAGGGCGAACGGCACCCGATCGGCTTCGACGCACAGCCTCAGTCCGCGCGTCGGATCTCCCGGCCGCGCCACGATGACGACGTCGAGGCCGTTGCCGGCCATCAGCGTCACCGTCACCTCCGCCGCGTCTTCCAGCGGCGCCGCGCCGGTGCGGAAGCCGCGCGCCTGGACCGCGACGTGGTCGGCGTTGCGCGGCCGGAAGGCGAAGCGCAGCACCCCCGCGTCGTCGGTCTCGCCGCGCAGCAGCGCGCCGTCCGCCGCCGGAACGGCGACCCGCGCCGCGGCGATCGGCCGCCCGTCCCGGTCGCGGACGCGCACGCAGAGCGGCGCGCCGAGCTCGAACGTGCCGATCTCGATTTGCTCGCTGTCCGCGCCGAGCGCCAGCTCCTGCTCGAGGATCGTGCCGCCGCCCGGCGCGGCGACGATCAACCGGATCCGACTGCCGGCTTGCTCGAGCGAGCGACCGACGCCGAGCTCGAAGCGACCGTCGACGTCGCTGACCGCGTTGGCGGCGGCGGTACCGAACGACGACCACCAGACCGCCTGCACGGGCAGACCGGCGACCGGCGCGCCCGCGCACGTCAGGCAGCCGCGCACGAACACCGGCGGGATCGCTTCGAGGCGCAGGTCTTCGCGCGGTTCGAACAGGATCAGCGACGATCCCACGCCGCCGCGCTCGACGCCGCGCGGGCCGCGCACCGTCCAGCCGTCGGCGAGCGTGATGCGCCCGCTCCAGCTGTCCGGCAGGCCGCGGATCGCGAACGCCCCGTCGCCCGCGAGCGGCACGACGATGCGATCGGGCGTGATCCCGAGCTCCTGCAACACCTCCAGGGCGTCGTCCGAAACCCGCGCCGCCCACTGCCCGATGCGGTCGTGGTGCAGGTGCAGCGTCGTCGCGCTGCCCGCGGGCATCGTCGCCGTGCCGGCGAGGCGCGCGCCTGCGGCGAACACGAGGCGGCGCGTCGCGACGGGCCACGGCCAGACGCTCGGCATCGCGCCTTCGGCCGCCAGCAGCAGCTCTTCCGTACCCGGCGGCGGCGCTGCGACGAGACCGGCGTCATCGCTGACCGAGCGCGACAGCAACCGCCCCTGTGCCAACGCCATCGCGGTCACACCGGGCGCGGCGCGCCCCGCCTCGTCGACGACCCGCACGCCGTCCGAGGCCACGGAGTCCGGCAGCGTCGCAGCGACGCGCTCCAGCTGTTCGGTCCCGTCGAGGCGCGCGACGCGTTCGTCGGTGGCCACCGAAGGTGACGTCGGCGCCGCGTCCGGCCCGGGCGGCATCACGGCCCAGGCACCGAGCAAGACCGCGAACAGCGCTGCCGCGAGCAGCAGCTTGCCGGCCAGCGTCACGGCCGGGGCAGCCACGATCGGCGCCGGCTCACCGTGCGCGAGCCACGCGACGCGCCACGCAGCGAAGCCGCCGACTCGTCCGGCGCCGAGGCGTTCGCGCAGCATCTGCAGGCCGCGCGAGACCCGCTTGCGCGCCGCGACCGGCGAGATGCCCTGGCGACAGGCGATCTCTTCGCCGCTCAGGCCATCGAGGAAGCGCAGCAACACCGCCGATCGGTAGGGTTCTTCGAGGTCCATCACCGCGACCATCAGCTCGCGATGCACCTCGCCGCGGGCGAGCACGTCGAGGGTGCTGTCGACGACCGGCGCGCGGGCCACGTGCTGTTCGCGGCGCGTGCGGCGCCGCTCCGTGCGCACGACGCGTCGGATGCGGTTGCGCACGACGGCAGCCAGCCAGGCGCGCCAGTTGGTGCGCAGGAACGAACGTGGCTGCTGGCGGGCGGCGACCCATGCCTCCTGCACGACGTCGTCGACCTGCGCTTCGTCGGCGAGCAGTCGGCGCGCCAGCTCGCGGACCCAGACGAGCTCCTGGAGCAGCTGCGCGTCGGGGTTGGCGGCGTCGTCGGTCATGTCGAGGGCTCGGCGGAGCGGGGATGCGTCGGCGAAGCGAGGATAGAGCCCGCGGCGCCCGCCGTGTGACCGGGCGAAACGCCGCCTTCGCGACCTCCGGGTCGCGGCGAACCGCCTCGCCTCGTCACACGCCCGTGCCGTCGGGATCAACCGGGCATGACCCCTCGCCACCCCTCGGCCCGCCTCCTCGTCGTCGCCGCCGCCGCGTGCCTGCTGCCCGCGACCACCATCGCCCAAGAGCCCGCGCCAGCGTCGCCGCCCGCTGCCGCCGAACCGCATCAGGTCGTGCTCGACGACGGCGAAGTGCTGGTCGGCAGCATCGAAGAGGTCACCGGCACCCGCGCCAAGGTGCGCCTCGCCGACGGCCAGGTGCGCATGATCGACGTCCGGCGGATCACCCGGACGGTGCGCGGCGATGCGGTCGCGTTCGTCGCCGCGAAGACGGTGGAGCGGCCGCCGTCGCCGACCGCCGCCGCAGCGGTTCGCGAGCTGCGCGCCGGCGAGGAGGTGCCGCTCCCGAACCTGCTGCAGGCGACCGACCCGCTGTGCGTCGAGGTGCTCGGGCAGCTGCGGGAGCTGGCGGGAGACTCGCGGCGCCCGGTGCGGGTGCAGGCGGTGCGCGCGCTGACCTTCGCCGCCACCGTCGACGCGCTGCAGGCGGCGTTCGCGGCGGCCGAAGAAGACGCGGCGCTGCTCGACGAGATCGCCCGCTGCGCGAGCACCGGCAGCGCGCTCGCGGCGATCGACGGCAGCGGCGGCCTGACGGCGCTGATGCGCTGCCTCGGCAGCCGCGACAAGAACGTTCGCGCCGGCGCCGCCTGGATCGGCGTGCACCTCGGCGCAGAGGCAGCCGTGCCGGTGCTGCGCACCTTCGTCCGCGACGGCGACCACCACCTGCGGGAGTCGGCGGCCATGGCGCTGGCCGAGCACGGCGACGACGCCGGGGCAGCCGTGTTGATCGACATCGCGCGCCGCAACAGTTCGCCGGCGATGGCCGCCAACCGCGACGCCGACGCCGCGACCCGCGACGCGGTGGCGAGGGCCTGCCGCCGCGAACGCCTCGCCGCCATCGAGCTGCTCGGCCGCCTGCGCTGCGCCAAGGCGCGCGCCGCGCTGCAGCAGGTGACGAAGCAGCGCCAGGCCGACGACGAAGTACGCGCCGCGGCCGCCGCCGCGCTGGCGCGCATCGCCGACGCCGACAGCGGACGGTGACCCGGCCGAACGCGCCTTCGCGGCTCAGTTGCCGAGCTGGAGTTCGAGCCCGTTGGACGTCACCATGCCCGAGCCGACCGGGAACGCAACGCCTTGCGCGACGACGCGCGCGCCGCGCAACGCCGGCTGCGGCGGCAACGGCAGCGGCAACCCGCCGAACGGCACCACGAAGATCCCGATCCACGAGGCCGCGTCCAGATGGACGAAGCACCCCGGGTCACCGAACGGCAGCGGCCAGGCCGCCGGCTCGAGCGCGAAGGCGATCGCCTGCAGCGCCGCCACCGGACCACCCAGCAGATCCAGCTCGAAGCCGGCGTTGGGCAGCACGGGCGCGGAGTTGGCGACCAACGTCAACGGCTGCGGCGACGAGCCCGCGCAGCCGCTGCCGAACGGCCGCGCGGTCGGCATGGTCGGGAAGCGCGTGACCAGCACGCTGGCCTGCTGGCTCGGATCGACCCGCGACATGCCGGCGACCAGCGCGTTCTGCGCCGCGTCGAAGCGCACCCACGCCGCACCGAGCAACGGATTGCCGCCGACGCTCTGCGCCTGCAAGCCGAGCTGCGCCCCGGTCGCGGCATCGAGCGCCAGCACCAGCTGCGCATGCTGCTGCGGCGGCGAGTTGCTGCTGCCGACCACCAGCAGGTTGCCCGCCGCATCGACCGCCAGGTCTTCAGGCAGGTCGAGACAGTCGATGCAGGACGCGCCGAACGCGTGCATCCACGTCAACGCGCCGCTCGTGGCGTCGCGTCGCACGGTGAAGAAGTCGTCGTTGTGGTTGGACTGGTTGCCGTCCGGATCGAGCGAACCCGTGACGTAGACGCCGCCGCGTCGATCGACGCAGATGCCGCGCACGGCGGGCGAGTTGCCGCTGCCGTCGTGGTCGAAGGCCTGCCACAGCAGCGCACCCGTTGCGCCATCGAGCTTGATGGTGGCGAACTTCTGCACCACGCCGTCCATCGCCAGGCCGGTGGCGTAGACGTCGCCGACGTCGTCGAGCGCCATGGCGTGCGCGTACTCCGCGGCCGTTGTGCCCCAGTTGCTCACCCACTGCAACGCGCCGTTGGCAGCGGCGAACCGCAGCACGACGTAGTCGGGCAGGCTGCCCCCCATGACCCCCTGGGCGAGCACGACCGGATCGCCCGTCGGGCCGATCAGCACCTGCAGGCCGCGATCGAGCGAGAACGGGCCGCCGGCGGGTCCGTCCCAGAGCTTCCGCCACAGCAGCGAACCGAGCGGATCGAACTTGATCAGCAGCACATCGGGGCCGCTGTGGCCGGCGACATAGAGGTTGCCGACGTCGTCGACCGCGATCGACGCGCCGCTCTCCGAAGCGGCGGCCGGCACGAGGGTCGCCTGCAGCTGCGCCCCGGTCGTCGGCTCGTAGCCGAGCAGCAGGACGTTGGCGACGTTGACGCCGTTGGCGGTGTTGCCGGTGAGCCAGACGATGCCGCCGAGTCCCAGCGCCATCGCCCGCACCTGATCGTGCGACGAGAACGGCCCGTCGAAGACCTGCTGCCAGGACAGCGAGCCGTCGGCCGCGAACGCCGCGGTGAGCACGTCGACGTCGCTGGAAGTGCCGCTGTCGGCGGTCACGAAGGTCACCCCGCCCGGGTCCACGGCCATCGCCCGCAGCCCGAGGTCGATCGACGCGCCGATCGGCGTCGACGCCGTCCAGTCGGGCGGCGCGAGCGACTGCGCGGACACCGGCATCGACAGCAGGCCGAGCAGCAGGAACGGGAGCGGGGCAGGACGAACGGCGATCTCGGGGTCTGACATGGCGATGGGGAGGTTCCGGACCTGAGCCCTGCCAGGCGGGATCGTGACCGGGAACTCCGCCGCTACCGCCCGCTCGACGCAGACGGGGACGCGGCTCCTGCCTCACGCACGACCCGGAACCCGACGACATCCGTCTGGTCGTCCGGCCCGAAGCCGTTGCGGCTGTTCAGGCGACAGGCTCCGGGGCCGTGCATCCACGAACCGCCGCGACAGACCCGGAACGGTGGCGCAGCAGCCTGGTCGTCGCCGCCAAGCTCGGCCTGCGTCGCCAGCTCGCACCATTCGCCGACGTTGCCGATGACGTCGAACAGGCCGAAGCCGTTGGCGCGGAACCGCCCGACCGGCGCGATGCCCCGCTGCTCGTCGTCGAACGGGAAGGCCTCTCCGTCGAGGCCGCGCTGTTCGCGGGTGACGACATCGAGCACGTTGGCGTGACCGACACCTTGCGCCGGGTCCGCGCCCCAGGGGTAGTCGGTCGCCATGCCGGCCCGCGCGAAGTATTCCCACTCCGACTCCGTCGGCAGGCGGAACCCCGACTCGGCGCAGAAGGCGCGCGCCTCCGACCACGACACGAAGACCGCCGGCTGGTCATCGGCCGCCACCACCAGCCGATCCATCGCCGCGGCCTCGTCCTTGTCGGCGACTCGCAGCTCGCGCAGCGGGCGCGGCGCCTGCACCTTCGCCCGCCACGTCCGCAGCTCCGCATTGCGCACCTCGAACCGGCCGACGTAGAGCGGCGCGGCGACGATCACTTCGCCGGCGGCGAGCCGGCCGAGCTGCCGCTCGAAGGGCTCTTCCGCAGGCTCACGTTCGAAGCGTCCGGCAGGCACGAGCAGCATCTCGATGCCGGTGGCGACGTCGACGACGCACCATGGCAGGCCGGATGCCGCGATGCGTGCACGCAGCCGCGCATCCGGCACGTCGCGAACCGATGGCGCGGCCTGCCGGACGCGAGCCCAGGGCATGTCGGGTGGAGGTGCCGACTGTGCCGCCAACGGCGACAGCAGGCCGAGCAGGACCAGCGACGACGCGAGGACACGGCGAGGACGGCGGGAGAACGACACTTGGATCATGGGCATCGCGACGGCTGTCCGAGCCCGCGATGCGCAGCGCGTGACGGCGCGCAACCGGAAGCGCGGCGGAGCGCGGGCCGGTCGAACTGCTAGCCTGGGCAGCATGCCCGACCTCTCCCCCGCCGCCCTGGTGCTGCTGGCTGCCGACTACGCGGCGCGACAGCACCGCGACCAGCGCCGCAAGGGCAGCAACACGCCCTACGTCAACCACCCGCTGTCGGTCGCGCGCCGCATCGTCGGGCTCGGCGGCGTCGACGACCCGGTGACGCTCGCGGCGGCGCTGCTGCACGACACGATCGAGGACACCGGTTCGACGCGCGAGGAGCTGGCGGGCATGTTCGGCGAAGACGTGGCTTCGGTGGTCGTCGAGGTCACCGACGACAAACATCTGGCCAAGGCGGCGCGCAAGCGCGAGCAGATCCGCCACGCGCTCGAACTGACGCCGCGCGCCCGCGTCGTCAAGCTCGCCGACAAGCTCGACAACCTCGACGACCTGACGCGCACCGTGCCGAACGGCTGGGACCGCGAACGGGTGCGCGGCTACTTCGTCTGGGCGTTCGCCGTCGTCGCCAACCTGCGCGGCGCCAACGCCGGGCTCGAGGCGGCGCTCGACGAGGTGTTCGCCCGCGAGGTCCGGCTGCTCGACTACGCGCCGTTCCGCGCCGTGCCGGCCGACGCCGGCGAACGCGACGCGCTGCTACAGAGCTATCTGGCGGCGATGGAACGCGCCGACGATTGAGCTGCACGGGCAGGCCCGCACGACCCTTGGTCACGG
Organism: Planctomycetota bacterium; assembly: GCA_020638735.1. Classification (GTDB taxonomy): domain Bacteria; phylum Planctomycetota; class UBA1135; order UBA1135; family UBA2386. The sequence goes on from JACKHZ010000013.1 coordinate 38,092, forward strand.
CGCCGTCAGCGCGGATGGCCGGCGCAGGCCCACCCGGCCTCGATCGCGGACGCTGGGCTGGCGCCAGCGGTCTCGTCGGCAGAGCACCGGCAGAGGTAGAGCCGGAACCGCACCGTTGCTTCGGCCCGGGCCAGCAGCGGTTCGGCGTCGGGATCGGTGGCTTCGCGCAGTGCCGCGAACTCGGCGGCGGATCGCGGTTCGCGGACGAGGCGCACGCCCGGCAGCGCGATCACCTCGGCACCGCAGGCCTGACAGACGAGTTGGTCGCAGCCGACGGTCTCGCCGGGCCGGCGCGCGCGACCGACGGCGAGCGCGTGGTCGGTGCCGACCAGCAGCGCACCGCCCGCGCAGGTGTATGCCCCGGCCATCGCTCAGGCCCTGTCCGGCGCAGGAGGCGCGCACGAGGCCGCGACGGCGCGTGGAGATGGCGGGGACGAGCGGTGACGAGATCGCATGGCCAGCGCCGATCGTAGCCCGATGGCACACGACGCGCATGCGCCACGAGGCGGCCGCACTCGCGCCGAACCGACAAACATGGAACCTCGCTCCACCGGCGTCGTTGGCGGCCCCGCCGCTCCGGCGCCCGCCCCACGATGACCCGCCCTCGCCTGCTCGTCGCCTTCGCCGCGATCCTCGTCGCCTTCGGTCTCTGGCTGCTGCTGCGCGGCGAACCGGTCCCCGGGCCCGGACGAACGACCGCCGCACCATCCGTCGCCGAGCTGCCCGAACCCGCCTCGGCGCGGACGATCGAGAGCGCGCCCCCGACCCCGATCGAGCGCGAAGCCGCGCCGACGCAGCCCGGTCCCGCCGGCGCCGCCAAGGCGCAGCCCGGCACGAACGGCCTCAGCGGCGTGGTCAAGGAGATCAACGGCGGCGCGCTGGCGGACATCCTGGTCGAACTGGTCGATGGCGACGATGCGGCGCTGCTGGCGACGACGACCGACACGAACGGCCGGTTCGCGTTCGAGCGCGAGCTGCCCGAGGCGACGGCGCTCGTCACGCGCCCGGCGCCGGCCGGCCTGCCGCGCATCCGGCACCCGCTGGCGCGCAAGCCAGCGACCGTCGGGCCGGGTGGCGCGGGCAACTTCACGATCCACGTCTGGCGTCCGCCGACCAGCACCATCTCCGGGAGCGTCGTCGACGACAACGGCGCCGCGGTGGCCGGCGCCGTCGTCAGCACCGACCGGCCCTATGTGCCGATGGGCAGGTCGTCGTGGAAGGTGCTGGACGGCCCGGAGCCGAGGATGTCGTTCGAGGCGACCACCGACGCCGACGGCCACTTCGAGTTGCCGTTCATGCTGCGCGGCCAACACCTGCTGCGCGCCGAGAGCGGACCGCGCAACGGCACGGTCAAGGTCGACGCCAACGAAGGCGGCGTGGTGATCCGCCTAGGCACGCACCTCGGCGGCGCGGTCGTGCTGAGCGGACAGCTCACCGATCGCGTCAGCGGCGCGCCGATCGCCGGCGCGCGCGTCTGGGCGCAGCGCGTCCACGAGACCGAGGGCGGCGCTTCGCGGATCGGCGTCGGCCAGGCGACCACCGACACGCAGGGGCGCTACGAGATCGCCGGGCTCGAGCCCGGCAGCTACCTGCTCGGCTCGATGCCCGACGGCTACGCGCAGGAGACGGCGCGGTGCGAATGCGACGCCGGGCAGCACGTCGTCGACATGACGCTGCTACCGGCGCGCAGCGTCCGGGTGCTGGTGCGCACGCCGGACGGCAAGCCGATCAAGGGCGTGTCCGTGCTGGTTCGCGACGGCGCCGGCGCGACGGTGCAGGTGCCGGGCCACTTCGACATGCTCGGCAACGAGGTGCGCACCGACGCCGACGGCGTCGCCGTGCTGCGTCGCCTGCCCGCCGCACCGCTGACGGTGCTGGCCGTGCGCGGCGACCTGATCCCCGCCGGCCGGCTCGAACTGGACCTGCGCGGCGATGCGCCGAGCGAAGTGGTGATCGAGCTGGCGAAGCCGGCCGGGCGCCTGACCCGGAATCACTACTTCCTGCTGCTCGGGCCCGATGGCAAGCCGGCCGAGATCGAGGGCACCGTCGTCGCGAGTGCCTACGACGGCGACCAGCTGCTGTCGCGCGTCGAAGGACGGCGGCGCGGCGACAAGTTCGTGTTCGGCAACGACGAGCACGACGACTTCCGCGACCCGACGATCGCCGTCGGCGCGATCGCCGGTGCCGTGCGCGTCGAGATCGAAGCGCACGGCTACCAGACGGTGACGCTGACGCTCGAACCCGACGCAAACAGCCCGACCAGGGTCACGCTGCAGCGCTGAGGCACGAGAGGTCGGGCCAGGGCGCATCGCCGGCCCTGAGAGCGCAGTCGCGACCCGGATCGACAACGATCGAACCCGATGCGATAGGGTGCGTTCGACCCGCTCCCCTCCGCTTGCCCTGAAGCCCCGATGCGACCACGCCGTCCGATCCTCGCCCTCGCCGTGATCCTGATCGCCGGCGCGCTGTGGTTGCTGTTGTGGCGCGGCGAGCCGACGCCGCCGCAACCACCGCCGCCCAACCCATCGAGCACCACTGCGCCGCTCGCCGCCGAGTCCGCCATCGACGCGCAACCCGCGGCCCACGTCGAACGCGAAGCAGCCGACGCCGCGCCACCGGCTCCCGAAGGCGCGCCGCCCGCAGTGGCCCCAGCGCCCGCGCTGAGCGGCGTCGTCAGGGAAAGCACGAGCAACAAGGGTGTCCACGGCATCCTGGTCGAGCTGCTGGACGCCCACGGCACGACGCTGCTGGCGACGACGACGGACGACGAGGGCCGGTTCGCCTTCGACCGCGGCATGCCCGAGGCCACGGCGCTCGCAACCCGCCCCGCACCCGCGGGACTGCCGCGCCTCCGTCACGACCTGCCGGGCACCAATGCCTTCGTGCGGCCCGGCAGTCGCCGCCCCCCTCCACCGACCACGATCACCCTCTGGCGAACACCCGACGGCACGATCACCGGTCGCGTCGTCGATGACCTCGGTGACCCTGTCGTCGGCGCGAAGATCACCACCGACCGACCCTACCGCCCGATCAACTCGGGCCCCTGGCGCGTGCTCGAAGGCAAGGAGGTGGGCTGGATCCTCGACGTGACCACCGACGCCGATGGACGCTTCGTGCTACCAGCCTGCAAGATCGGCATGCACACGTTGCGTGCGGTGCACGGCGAGCGCTCCGGGTCCGTCAGGGTCGACAGCCACGCCTCCGGAGTCGTGATCCGCCTCGGTGCGCACCTCGCCGGCGCGGCCGTGCTGAGCGGTCAACTGAGCGACCGACTCACCAACGCGCCGATCGGCGGCGCCGAGGTCGATGTGCGCCGCATCCCGTCCGGGCCGGAAGACGCCGGCACGGCCATGAAGGCCATCGTGCGCACCGACCCTCGTGGTCGCTTCGAAGTGCAGGGCCTCGAACTCGGCGACTACAACGTGCACCCGATGCATCGGGGCTACTTCGGCACGACGACCAAGGTCGCGGTCCAGTCCGGCCACCGGGTCGTCGAGCTGTCGATGCTGCCCGCGCGCAAGGTGAAGGTGCGAGTCGTGCTGCCCGATGGACAGCCGATCGCCCGCGCGTCGGTGCAGGCGCGCGACGCCGACGGTGCGATCGTGCAGGTGCCGAACGACGACCACTTCCCCCGCGACAGCCTCGTGACCGATGCCGCCGGTCGCGTGGCGCTGCGCCACCTGCCGGCCGCCCGCCTGACGCTGCTCGCGATGCGCGGCGACCTCCACCCGGCGGCGCGCGTCGAAGTCGACCTGACCCACGGCGCGCCCGAAGAGGTCCTCGTGCAGTTGCCGAACGCCGTCGCGTCGTTCGCCCGGCAGCACTTCTTCAAGCTGATGGACACCGACGGCAAGCCGGCCGCGATCGAAGGCACCGTCGTCGCGAGCTCGTTCGACGGCGATCAGCTGCTGTCGCGCGTCGAGGGCCGCTGGCGCGGTGACACCTTCTACCTCGGCAACCACCAGAAGCTCGATTCGAAGACCCCGGTGATGGCCGTCGGTGCGATCGCCGGCGCGTGCCGCGTCGAGATCGCGGCGCCGGGCTATCAGCTGGTGACGCTGACGCTCGAACCCGACGCGAAGAGCCCGACCAACGTCACGCTGCGCCGCTGAGGTGGCCAGGCCCCCGGTGCGGCGCGCGACACGGGGTCGAAGGGCATGGCCTGGCTCGTTCTCCACCATTCCTGTTGCCGAGAGCGGTGAGTCGACTACCTACCGGCGGCTCCGGGAAGTGGTCGTCGCATCGAGCCGGCCCGTCCTCGGCGGGCGCCCGGCGCCTACGACTCCGTTTCGGCAACACCATCTCCCATGAAGACCATCGGCCTACTCTTGTTCACGGTCGTCGGCTCGTCGGCCGCGACCCTCGCCCAGACCGTGACCCTCGCGGTCGCCCAAGCCTCGACGGTCACCGCGCAGCTCGGCGGCGCACAGCAGGTCGTGCCGGTACCGGCCGGATCCCTGCCGTCGGCCGGAGTCGTGAACGCCAGCACGTCCGTCGGCAACGGCTACGTCGCGGCCGATCTCTCCTGGAGCCTCTACGCCGACGACCACGCGATGGAGGTCCGCCTGATGGCGAACTGTGGCATCAGCGGCGCCGGCGCCACCGCGGCGCACGCGAGCGTCGCCCCGACCGAACTGCTGGTGACGATCACCAACCCGACGCCGATGCCGCTGTCCTTCCAGCTGTCGCGGCTCGTCTCGGGCCCCGCAGGCGATGCGATACCGTTGACGAGGATCGATGTCCTGGACGACGGGTTCGACGAACTGACCGAGAACTCGCCGGACACGATCGTTCCGTTCTACGCGGTGGCCGGGCCCTCGCCGTTGGTGATCCGCTGCACGCTCGGCGCCGATGCCACGGTCGACGGCAGCTTGTTCGCCAATCTGTTCCTGTCGATCCGGCCGGGCGACACGTTGACGTCGGTCGTGCAGTCAGGATGCGCAGGTGATGGCTTCGTGACCCTGCCGCGCTTCGATGGCAACCTCGACTACGAGGCGCGCCCCGGCTTCGACGGCACGTCGGTCGCCGTGTTCGGCCTGACCACGCAGCCCTTGTTCCTCGGCGCGCAGGTCGCCTACCCGGGTGGGCCGCTGCAAGCATGCCTGCTGGTCCCGCGCCCCGACCTGCTCGTGTTCTTGCCGACGCTCGACACCCATACACTCGTCGTCCCGCCGGCGGCGCGCCCGATCGAACTCTACGTGCAAGCCGTGCGCTTCGGCGGCCCCGTGCTGGCGACCTCATCGGCGTTCCAGCTGACGGCGTTCTGACGGCGGGACGCTTCGCACGCCGCCCGTTGTTCGCCGGGCGTCCTATCGGCGCCCGTACCAGAGCATCTGCCCGAGCACGAGCAACAGCGGCGCCAGCGCCACCGACAAACCGCCCAGCAGCACGATCCGCGACGCAACCGATCGGCGGAAACGCAGCCGGTAGCTGCACCAGAGCAGGAGCATGATGACCCACATCAGGTTGCCGATCGACAACAGCCAGCCGCCGATCGTCAGGTAGGCGACGCGGTTGTCCGGGTCGGCGCTGCGCACTGAGGCGAGCAGGACGCCCCATGCGAGCAGCGGTGCACAGCAGGCGACGAGGTAGCCGCGCGAATCGAACTGGACCTGCGCGGCGATGCGCCGAGCGAAGTGGTGATCGAGCTGGCGAAGCCGGCCGGGCGCCTGACCCGGAATCACTACTTCCTGCTGCTCGGGCCCGATGGCAAGCCGGCAGAGATCGAGGGCACCGTCGTCGCGAGTGCCTACGACGGCGACCAGCTGCTGTCGCGCGTCGAAGGACGGCGGCGCGGCGACAAGTTCGTGTTCGGCAACGACGAGCACGACGACTTCCGCGACCCGACGATCGCCGTCGGCGCGATCGCCGGTGCCGTGCGCGTCGAGATCGAAGTGCCCGGCTACCAGACGGTGACGCTGACGCTCGAGCCCGACGCGAAGAGCCCGACCACGGTCACGCTGCAGCGCTGAATCAATCGCGCCCCGACTCACGCCAGGCAGCCGAGGCTTCGCCGCCGTCGGCCAGCCAGCAGAACACTTCGTCGAGGCGCTTGCCGAACACCTCGGCGATGCGGAACGCAGCTTCGAGCGTCGGCGAGTACTTGCCCGCCTCGATCGCCGCGATCGTCTGCCGCGTGACGCCGATGCGTTCGCCGAGCTCGGCCTGGGTCATCTCGCCGGCCAGCAGTCGCAGCGTGCGCACGCGGTTGGCGATGGCGGGGTGCCTAGCCATGGAAGCCACGCCGGTAGCAGTAGGCGGCGACGCCGTAGCGCACGACCTCGGCCAGCACGATCGCGGCCACGGCCGCGTTGATCAGGCGCCACCCCGCGGACTGGAACGGCATCACGCAGCCGACCAGGATCACGCCGGCGATCAGCACGTAGTAGGCGGCGCCGAGCGAGCGACGGGAGATTGCGCGGTCGCGTTCGTCGGCCGGCGCGCGGGCGTCGGCGGCGTGGCGCCAGCGCAGCACGCCGTGGCCGACGGCAAGGATCACGGCCTGACAGCCGACGGTCAGCGCGAACCAGCCCATGGTGCCGAGATCGGGCAGCGGCGCAGTCGGCGGCGAGAGCGCCATGACCGTGAAGTAGGGCCCGAAGGTGACGGCCATCGCGATCAGCGACAGCCAGGCGATGCGCTCGCGGTAAGCCATGGGGTTCGTTTCCACGTAAGCCATTACGACCTCCATGTAAAGTATTGTTGACCTCCCGTCAACTCCCGGACACATCGTTGCCCGAGCGTTCGACAGGCACGGTGATACCGGAGCACGCGCCGCAGGCCTTCACCGGGAACGGCCGCGATCGCGCGCGCGCAAGAACGCCGCTTCGTCCGGCGGCAACTCGCGGGTGACGGCCCCGCCGAAGCCCTCGAGCGCGAAGCCGTGGTAGCGCAGCACGAGCTCCTCGTGATCGCGAGGGTCGTCGACGCAATGCACCGCCTCACCGAGCTGCGCGCGCAACGCCACGGCTTCGTCCGGCGGGAGCAGCGGATCGTCGGCCGGCAGCACGAGCAGCGTCGGCGTGCGCGCTGCGCGTTCGCGCAGCACGTCGGCCAGCGGCCGAATCGGCGGCGAACGGTGGAACAGCGCCAGCAGCGGGCCGAGCAGCGCGCCGTGACGCTCGCGCGCCGCGTTGCCGACCACCGTGCGCGCGTCGACCGGCGCGATCAGCAGCAGCGCACGCAACGACACCGCAACCTCCGGCTCGTCGAGCAACGCCGCCGCCGCCAACGTGCCGAGCGACGACGCGCGCAGCACGATCGCGCCCTGCTCGCCGACCAGCTGCCGCGCGTAGCGCCACATCGCCGCCGCGTCGCGCCCCAACGCGTCGCTGTCGACGTCGCCTGCCGACGCGCCGACGCCGCGGTAGTCGATGACCAACGACGCGAAGCCCTCTTCGCGCAACGCGCCGAGCAGTTCGTGCAGCCCGCCGAACTGCAGCACCCCGCTGGTCGCCGAGCCGCCGCGCGGCAGCAGGTGCAGCACCAGCGGCGTCGTCTGCATCGTCGGTGTGCGCACCAACAGCCCCGCCAACCCGACGCCATCGTCGGTCGCGACGCGCACGACCTCGCCACCTATCGGTAGCTCGCCGAACTGCTCGCGCCCCGCTTCGACCACCAGCGGCGCCGCGCAACCGGCGGAGAACAGCGCTACGCATAGCGCAGCGGCGAAGGCCCGGCGATTCGTCACCGCCACTCCACCAACCTCACGCGCACCCGCCCGTCTCGGGCGTAGGCGATCAGCATGCGGTCCTGCACCGGGTGCGCCCGCATTGCGAGCACACTGCCTTCACAGCGCCAGAAGCCGATGCACTTCGGCCGGCCCGGCTCGACCTGATAGAGCTCCACGCGATCCCCATCGACGGCAACTACGTGGTCGCGGTCGACGAGCCCGATCAACCCCGTGGAGTCGAGCCGCGCGAGGGCCACGAACTGCTCGATCCCCGACTCGCTCGCGCCGCCTCCGGCGTCGATCTTCTTGCGCGCGATCACAGCGCGCTCATCGAATCGCCACAAGAGCGCCTCGCCGCGATTCCGTATCGGGCCGAAGACCTTCTCTGCCCGCTCGATCCGCAGCCCCTCCAGAATCGACCGGGGACCGGCGGCATGCCGTAGCACGCCTGGCGGATCGACAGCGAGCCGCCGCCGGGGCCCCTCAGCCTCGCAGCACACGAGGCTCGAACCCGTATGAGCGACCCACAAGGCGGAGTGCTCACTCGACACCTGGCGGACCACAGCACCAGGCGACTCGATCTCGAACCACTTGCGCGACCAATCCCGGTACAGCAGCACGCGACCACCGTCGCAGAACACCTGCCACGCGTACTCGTCGAGCTCAGCCGGCGAATGGGCGAAGTCGGCGTCGTCGGCCGGGTCCCGCCAATGCACGCCGTCCGGCCTCACCAACACGAGGTGACCGCTCGAGCTCACGGCATGCCCCTTCGAGGTCGGCCAATCCAATACCCGCGGCTCAGGACGATCCCCTTCGAGACAGGCCATGCCCTTGCCGTGACGGACGAACACCGCAGTGCCTTCGCGCATCCAGAGCATCTCGACCGCACACGGCTTCGCAAACTCACTGGACTCCGGCGGCCCGCTCCACATCTCCAGGGGCAAGACGTCGACATCCCACGACGATCGTTCGTCGACACCCCCCGGATCAACGTGCTCCTGCGCCATCGCCACTGCGGCCAACGCCAACGACATCGCCAGCGTGCGACGCCAACGCAGCGACGTCCCCATCATTCCTCCTCAGGCTCCCGCACGCTGTCGACCAGCGCCTGCGCCGCCTCTGACGCGCCCTTGCAGAACGGCATCAGGGCGAAGGCGACGCCGAAGTTGACCAGCATGCCGACCGCGCCGATGCCCTCCGGGCGGATGCCGAAGCACCAGCGCGGCACGCCAAAGTAGACCGTGCCGAGGATGTAGCTGCCGGTGAAGGCGATGCCGGCGACCATGCCGGCGACGGCGGGCACCGCGCCGATGCGACGCGAGAACACGCCGAGCACCAGCACCGGGAAGAACGACGACGCGGCGAGGCCGAAGGCGAACGCCACCACCTGGGCGACGAAGCCGGGCGGGTAGATGCCGACCACGCCGGCGATGACGACGGCGACGCCGATCGCGGTGCGCGACAGCTTGAGCCGTTCGGCCTCGCTCGCCTGCGGTCGCAGCATGCGGTAGTAGAGGTCGTGCGCGACGCTGCTGCTGATGACCAGCAGCAGGCCCGACGCCGTCGACAACGCCGCGGCGAGGCCACCGGCGGCGATCAGCGCGATGATCCACGCCGCCAGCTCCGCCATCTCCGGCATCGCCAGCACCAGGATGTCGAGGTCGGGCCCGGCGAGCTTGCTGGTGGTCAGCTTGTCGCGGCCGTCGACGCCGAGTTCGCCGCCGCTGTCGAGCCAGCGCTGGTGCTGCGCGCGGATGTCGGCGAAGTCGGTCGCCGACAACGTGCCGATGCGGAACAGCTCGTTCTCGCTCGCCTTCTCCGGACCGCGATACTCGAGCTTGCCGTCGCCGTCGTCGAGCCAGACGATCAGGCCGGTGCGCGACCACGTCTCGTACCAGCCCGGCAGCTCCTGTGCCGTCTTGCCGTCGAGGCTGTGGATCACGTAGTAGCGCGCGAACGCCGCCGCCGCCGGCGCCGTCAGGTAGAGCAGCGCGATGAAGAACAGCGCCCAGAAGCCCGACCAGCGCGCGGCCTGCACGTTCTTGACGGTGTAGAAGCGCACGATCACGTGCGGCAGGCCGGCGGTGCCGACCATCAGCGCCAGCGCCGTGCACAGCACGTTGACCTTGTCCCAGCCGCTGGCCTCGAACGGCGTCGTGTAGCTGGCGAAGCCGAGCTCCCGGTTGAGGTCGTCGAGGGTCTTCAGCAGCGCCTCGCCGGTCGACTGCAGGTCGCTGCCCATGCCGATCTGCGGCACCGCGGCGCCGGTCAACCGCATGCTGATCGCGATCACCGGGATGACGAACGCCGAGATCAGCACCCAGTACTGCGCCACCTGCGTCCAGGTGATGCCCTTCATGCCGCCGAGCGTCGCGTAGACGAACACCAGCGCCATGCCGATGACGATGCCGACGGTGACGTCGACCTCGAGGAAGCGCGCGAAGACGATGCCGACGCCGCGCATCTGGCCGGCGACGTAGGTGAAGCTGATGAACAGCGCGCAGACCAGCGCGACCAGCCGCGCGACCTTCGACTCGAAGCGGTCGCCGACGAAGTCCGGCACCGTGAAGTGGCCGAACTTGCGCAGGTAGGGCGCGAGCAGCAGCGCCAGCAGCACGAAGCCGCCGGTCCAGCCCATCAGGTAGACGCCGCCGGCGTAGCCGATCGACGAGATCAGCCCGGCCATCGACAGGAACGACGCCGCCGACATCCAGTCGGCCGCGGTCGCCATGCCGTTGGCGATCGCCGGCACGCCGCGCCCGGCGACGTAGAAGCCGTGGGTGTCGCGCACGCGCGCCCGCCAGGCGACGAACAGGTAGAGCGCGAACGTGCTCAGCACGAACACGAACGTCCAGGCCTGCACGCTCATCGGCCGGCCTCCGGGGTCTGACCGTTCGCGTCGACGATCTGCCGACGTTCGCGCCGGTGCACGCGGTCGAGCACCGCCATGCCGAGCGCGTAGACCAGGATCAGCACGACGAACACCAGGATCGAGCCCTGCTGCGCGAACCAGAAGCCGAGCGGGAAGCCGCCCAGCGAGTACTCGTCGAGCGCGTCCGCGAACAGCACGCCACAGCCGAGGCCGACCGCCGCCCACAGGCACAGCAGCACGACGCTGAAGACGACGTTGCGACGCCAATGGCGCCGGCCCGCCTCGGCGAGCGCGGCCTGGACCTCGGGTGGGTGCATGGTCGGCACAGGTTCGGCACCCGACCCGCTCCGATCAATCGGAAGGCGCGGGTTCCGGCGCGGGTCGCGCGCTAGCCTGCGCGCCCATGACCAAGATCACCGTCAGTGACAACGGCCCCCTGCGCATCGAAGGGGACATGACCATCGTCGACGCCGCCGGCAAGGAGTTCGGCCTCGCCGGGCGCACCGTCATCGGCCTGTGCCGCTGCGGCCTGTCCGCCAACAAGCCGTTCTGCGACGGCTCGCACGCGCGCCAGGGCTGGCAGTCGCAGTGCGAGGCGCGCGACCTGCCGCCGCCGAAGCCGAAGGCCTGAGAGACGTCGAACGCCTGAGCGACGGCGCCGCGGCGGCTACTTCTTGGCCGCCGCCTTCTTCGGCAGCGCCTTGGCCGGCGTGACGACCTTGTCCGCCTTGGCCTTGCGCAAGAGCGCCGCCTGCGCCGCCGCCAGCCGCGCGATCGGGATGCGGAACGGCGAGCACGACACGTAGTCGAGGCCGATCCGGTCGCAGAACGCGATCGTACGCGGGTCGCCGCCGTGCTCGCCGCAGATGCCGGTGTCGATGTCGGCGCGCGTCGTGCGCGCCTTCTCGATCGCCCAGCGCATCAGCTGGCCGACGCCGTCCTGGTCGATCGTCGCGAACGGGTTGTCGGCGAGGATGCCCTTCTGCAGGTACTCGGTCAGGAAGCCGGTCTCGGCGTCGTCGCGCGAGATGCCGAAGGTCGTCTGCGTCAGGTCGTTGGTGCCGAACGAGAAGAACTCGGCGTGCTCGGCGAGGCGATCGGCGACCAGCGCGGCGCGCGGGATCTCGATCATCGTGCCGAACTGGTACTTCACCTTGCACCCCTGCTCCTTCATCACCGCCTTGGCCTCCTTCTCGAGGATGCCGCGCTCGACGTTGAGCTCCTCGGCGGTGGTGGTCAGCGGGATCATGATCTTGGGGTGCACGACGACGCCTGATGCTGCCTGGTCGCACGCCGCCTCGAAGATCGCGCGCACCTGCATGCGCACCAGGTCCGGCATGTGGATGCCGAGGCGCACGCCGCGCAGGCCGAGCATCGGGTTCTGCTCACGCAGGTCGTCGACCTTGGCCAGCATCTTCTGGTGCTCGCGCAGCGACGTGGTCATCGCGCTCTCGTCGCCGGCGTGCAGCTCGAGCCGCGTCAGCAGCTCGGTCGTCTCGCGCATCAGCCGGTCGTGGTCCGGCAGGAACTCGTGCAGCGGCGGGTCGATCAGGCGGATCGTCACCGGCAGCCCGTCCATCGCGCGGAACAGCTCGGCGAAGTCGCTGCGCTGCAGCGGCAGCAGCTTCTGCAGGTGCTCGGCGCGTTCGTCCTCGTCCTTGGCCAGGATCATCGCCTGCACGATCGGCAGCCGGTCCGCCTCGAAGAACATGTGCTCGGTGCGGCACAGGCCGATGCCCTCGGCGCCGAAGCGGCGGGCGCGCTCGGCGTCGCGGCCGTAGTCGCTGTTGGCCCACACGCCGAGGTCGCGCGCCGCGTCGGCCCAGGACAACAGCTGCAGCAGGTGCTCGTCGGCGACGTCGGGCACCACCGTCGGCAGCTTGCCGAGGAACACCTCGCCGGTGGTGCCGTCGATCGACACCCATTCGCCTTCGTGCACGACCACGCCGCCCTGGCCGCTCATGCGCCGCGCCTCGACGTCGACCTCGAGCGACAGCGCGCCGACCACCGCCGGCTTGCCGAACTGCCGCGCGACCAGCGCCGCGTGACTGGTGCGGCCACCGCGGCTCGTCACCACGCCCTGCGCCGCGAGCATGCCGTGCACGTCGTCCGGCTTGGTCTCGAGCCGCACCAGGATGACCTGCTTGCCCTCCTTCTTGGCCCACTCTTCGGCGAGGTCGGCGTCGAACGCCACCTGCCCGATCGCCGCGCCCGGCGACACGTTGAGGCCCTTGGCCAGCAAGGCGCCGCCGGCCTTGGCCGCCTCGGCGCGCGCCGCGGCGTCGAACTGCGGGTGCAGGAAGTAGTCGACGTGCTCCGGCGACACGCGCAGCACCGCCTCCTCCTTGGTGATGCGCTTCTGCCGCGCGAGATCGACGGCGATGCGGATCGCGGCCTGCGCGGTGCGCTTGGCGTTGCGCGTCTGCAGCATCCACAGCTTGCCGTCTTCGACCGTGAACTCGACGTCCTGCACGTCGCGATAGTGCTTCTCCAGCAGCACGCAGTAGCGCTGGAACTCCTTCCACAGCTTCGGCGCCCAGATCGCCATCTCGGCGATGCGCAGCGGCGTGCGCGTGCCGTTGACGACGTCCTCACCCTGCGCGTTGATCAGGAAGTCGCCCTCGATCTCCGGCGCGCCGGTGGTGACGTCGCGCGTCGTCGCGACGCCGGTCGCCGAGCGCTCACCCATGTTGCCGAACACCATCGTGACGATGTTGACGGCGGTGCCGAGGTCGTGCGGGATGCCGGCGGCCTTGCGGTAGTCGAACGCGCGCTTGCCGTTCCACGAGTCGAACACCGCCTCGATCGCCAGCCGCAACTGCTCCATCGGGTCGCTCGGGAACGGCTTCTTGGTGTGCTGCTTGACGACGTCCTTGAACTGCGCGGTCAGCATGCGCAGGTCCTCGGCCGGCAGCTCGGCGTCGTTGTCGACGCGGCGCGCCGCGCGCGCCTTCTGCAACGGCACGTCGAACGCTTCGTCCGGCACGCCCAGCACGACGCGGCCGTACATCTGTACCAGCCGGCGATACGAGTCGAACGCGAAGCGCTCGTCGCCGGTCTTCTCCGCCAGGCTCGCGGCGACCTCGTCGGTCATGCCGATGTTGAGCACCGTGTCCATCATGCCCGGCATCGAGAACTTCGCGCCGGAGCGACACGACACCAACAGCGGCTGCTTCGGGTCGCCGAGCTTCTTGCCGGTCGCCTTCTCGAGCTTCTTCAGCGCGGCCGTGACCTCTTCCCACATGCCCGGCGGGAACTTGCCCTTGCTCGCCAGGTAGGCCTTGCACGCCTCGGTGGTGATGACGAAGCCGTTCGGGATCGGCAAGCCGAGCGAGTTCATCTCGGCGAGGTTGGCGCCCTTGCCGCCGAGCAGGCCGCGCAGCGCGTCGGCGGAGCCGGCCGTGCGCAGCGCCTTCTGGTAGTCGGCGAAGTCGTAGACCTGCTGGGCGCGCTTCGGCGTCGCGCCGTTCTTGCCCTGCTGCTTGTTCGACGACGACTGGGGACGGGACGGACGGACGGCGGTGCTCGACATGGGACGACGCTTCATGACGGGGAGAGCGGATGTGATCCGGCTGCGCACTCGGGCCCCATGGGCCGAACGGCGGGGAAGCCCGCCTCGAATGGCCACCGGATCGCTGTCGCGCGCTGCCCGGACCGCTTGCGGTCCCGACCGGGGAGCGCGTCTTGCTTGTCAACGCCGGCGCACCCGGCGTCTTTCCAGCACGCTCGACGACACGCTGGCAGCGCGGTTCGATACGCACATGCGCCACCTGCTCTGCGTGATGTCGCTGTTCGTGCTCGCGCTGTCGGCGCAGCAGCCCGAGCGCGCGACCATCGCGACGCATTACTTCTATTGGTATCATTGGCCGACCGAACACTTCGACGAGCCCGGCGCGCCAGGCCACGAAGGGCACTGTCACCACCTCGTCGATCCCGAGAAGGTCAGCTATCGCTCGGCCGACTGGCACGCGCAGAACTTCGCCGACATGGCCGCAGCGGGCATCGACGTCGCGCTGCCCGTCTACTGGGGCGCACCGCACGCCTACGAACGGCCCAACCTCGCGTTCTCGCGGCTCGGGTTGCCGCCGATGATCACCGCGCTCGATCGCATGGCGGAGGCCGGCGAGGCGGCGCCGAAGCTCGGGCTGTTCTACGACACCAGCACGTTGGCCAATGACGTCTGCGGCCGGTCGCCGCGCGGCGGCAAGGCCGACCTGACGACGGACGCGGGGCGCGAGCTGTTCTGCACGACGATCACCGACTACTTCGCGGCGATCCCACAGCGTCACTGGGCCCGGCATCGCGGCGGTGCGCTGGTGGTGACCTACGTCAGCGGCTTCGCGGCGGCGTGGGACAATGGCCTCGGCGACGCGCTGCGCGAACGCTTCGCCGCGCGCTTCCCCGGTGAGCAGGTGTGCTTCGTCGCCGACGTGTCGTGGGGCGACGTCGGCCAGGACCTGTCGACCAGCTGGGGCGCCGCGCTGTGGGGCCCGCGCGTGCTCGAGAACGTGCGCACGAAGCGCACCGTGATGCAGATCGGCCCGGGCTACGACGACCGCGCCGTGCCGGGGCGCCGCACGCCGGTGCGCGAGCGAGAAGACGGCGCGTTCTATCGCTGGTCGTGGCAGATGGCGCTGCGGCAACGCCCCGAGCTCGTGCTGCTCGAGACGTGGAACGAACTGCACGAAGGCACCGAGCTGTGCCCGACCAAGGAGCTCGGTCGGCAATACGTCGAGCTGACGCGCCGCTACGTCGACCTGCTGCGCGCCGGCAAGGGCGATGGCGAATCGGTGCAGCTGCAATGGCCCGAACCGCGGCCGCAGCCGGATCGTTCTTGGGGCAAGGACGCCGACGGGCGCGCCGAGGTGTTCGCCGACTTCGCGACCGGCGAACGCGTCGGCCTGCGCGAGGTGGCGAGCGAGGACGGGCCGTGTCGTGTCGACGGCGGCGTGCTGGTCGCCGGCACGGTGCCCGATGGCATGGGCAGCTACCTGTACCTGCAGGTCAGCGACTGGTGGGCGTTCGACGTGAACGACGGTGAGGGCAGCTTCGAGCTCGAGGTGCGCCGCAAGCCCGACGACCACGTCGCGGTCGAATACGACTCGCACGATCCGGGCGGCGCGCTGCACGGGGCCTACACCTGGCGACGGCCGCGCAGCAGCGAACGCGACGGCGAATGGCTGGTCGAGACGTACGCGCTGCCGCGGGCGCGCCTCGCCAACCGCGAAAACGCCGGCGCCGACCTGCGCTTCGTGCTGTCGGATCGCCGTGCGTCGATCGCGCGCGTCACGCTGCTGCGGCGCTGAGGTCACCCGGCTGCGCAGGTTCCGGAGGCCGTCGACGCGCGGAAGCCGCACGACGCGCTGCCCTCATGCCGCCGGCTTCGAGCGCCGCATGCGCTACTGAGCAAGTTGGGGCGGCGCCCACCAGCGAGGTCCAGAATCCGTGTCGTGCCGCAGACGGGGACGGCGAATACGCGAACGGAGCCCCCTCCCGGACCGCTGCCCGACGACGCCATGGCCACCTCCACCCGACTCGCCCCGTTCTTCCTCGCTGCCGCGATCGCGAGCGCGCCGGCGCCTGCCCAGGCAGTCGGCGCCACCGTGACGGCCGCCACCCAGCTCAAGGTCACCGCCGTGTCGAACACCGATACACGGCCGGCGGGCTTCGACCTGACGGGCGGCCTGACGCTGAGCGCGAGCTACTTCCAGACCGCGTTCCTGGTCCAGGTCGACGCCAACTTCGCGCTGACCAACAACACGGCCTCCGGCGGCGCGATCGTCTACACCGTCAACGAAGGTGTCTCCGGCTTCGGGCTGTCGCCGACGACCGCGGGTCCGCACGCGACCCGGCTGCAGCTGACGAGCCCGCAGACCCGCACCGGCACTCTGCGCGTCACGTTCTCCGGCAGCGGCACGGCGTCGGTCGACATCGGCGACGACGGCTCGGTCGAGTGGACGCAGGCGGCCGGCTCGCCGTGGCAGCAGCAGGTCGCCGTGGTGGGCAACCTGCCGATCCGCGTCGCGACGTCGCTGAGCAGCAGTTCGCACGCGCTGACCGTGCAGTTCACGCCCGATCCGCCGCTCGCGCAGCTGCCGCTGAGCAACCCCGGCTTCGAGAGCGGGTTCATCGACTGGGAGACGTTCGGCAACGCCTTCGCCGAAGCCGCGTCGCCGCCGGCCATCGTCCCGCGCAGCGGCAACAGCGTCTGCAAGATGTACGGCATGTTCAGCGGCGCCTTCAACGTCAGCGGCGCCTACCAGACCTTCGCGGCGTCGCCCGGTGAGACCTACGCGCTCGACTGCCATGCCCGCCACTGGAGCGGCGACGCGATGACCGGACCGGGCATGCCATACGCCAACCAGGCCGAGAAGAAGATCGAGTTCTTCGACGCCGCGGGCGCGCTGCTCGCGGCCACGGCGCAGACGGTGCTCGACGGCACGATGCCGACCGACACCTGGGTGCACACGCCGACCGTCGTCGCCACCGCGCCGCCCGGCACCGTCACCGTGCGCGCGGTGTTGCTGTTCCTGCAGCCGGGCATGGACAGCGGCGCCGCGCAGTTCGACGACGTCGCGTTCGGCCTCAGCGACGGCTGCGGCGCCTTCTCACTGAGCACCGGCGACAACGGCGGCGTCGGCTACGCCACTACCGCCTGCTTCACGCTCGACGTGACCGCGGTCCACGGGGTCCACGTGTGCGGCATCGACGTGATCAACGCGATCTATTTCACCTCGCCCTTCCAGGCGACCCTCAACCGGCACCGCACCCTCACCGACTACACGCAGCTGACGCCCGCCACCAACGGCCCCGACGACTGGTGCGAGGTGGGCACGCTGAGCAGCCCGGTGGCAGGCTACGGAGCGCCGATCCAGTTCGCGATCACCAACGCCACCGGCTCGCTCGACCTGCCGCCGGGCCAGCACCTGTTGTCGATCCGGCCGGTGCCGAACCAGGCGCTGGTCATGCGGTGCTCGCCCGGCACGACGCGGAGCCTCACCGATGGCGGCGCCAACCTGACGTTCTCCGGCGGCGTCACGACCGACCAGCTCGGCGTCTTCGGCACGAGCTGCATCGACTGCACGCTGCACTACGACGTCGCCAACGCGCCGCTCACGGAGCCGGCGTGCGTCGCCTCGGTGGCCGTGGTCGGGACCTCGTGCGGCAGCGCGCCCAACATGGTCTACGAGCAGTTCTCGGGCGCCAACCCCTGGGACCTGACGCCGACCGACGTGCTGCTGACCGCCACCGGCGACGGCGCCTCGCTGAGCACCGTGCCGCACACGGCGCTGGTGCCCGCGATCGCACCGAACCTCGGCCTCTACCAGAGCACCGCGTCGGCGCTGATCCCGCTCGGCTTCGACCTCGCCGCGTTCGGGCTGCCTGCCGTGACCTCGATCTCGGTCTGTTCCAACGGCTCGATCTTCCTCGGCGGCATCGGCGACCTCACCGGCGTCGAGGCGGCGACGACGCTCGGCAACGAAGTGGTGCCGCGCGTCATGGCGCTGTGGAACCTGTTCGAGACAGGCAACGGCGAGACGATACACGTCGACGTCAACCCGGGCGTCGAAGCGGTCGTGACGTTCCGCAACATGAACGAATACGTCCAACTGCTCCCGCAGACGTTCCAGGTCGTCCTCCAGCCGACGACGATCCGCATCCGCTACGAACCCAACCAGTCGTACTTCACCAACGACGGCATGGTCGGCTTCTACAACGGCGTGCCGTTCACGCCGCCGAACACCAGCAGCCGCGTCGATCTGACCGCGGGGCCGACGGTGGCGACCAGCACGGCCGCCCGCCCCGAGCTCGCGCTCGCCAGCGTCACGCGCCCGCTGCTCGGCGCGTCGTTCGACGTCATCCTCGACCACAACCCGCTGATCGGCGTCGTGTTCGCCGAGATCGGCTTCACGTCCGCGGGTCTGCCGCTGCCGACGCCGCTGTTCGCGCCGGACTGCAGGTACCACCTCGGCGTCGATCCCCTCAACATCGGCGTCACCGTGAGCCCGTCGGCGACGTTCTCGATCGTGATCCCGAACGACACGCTCTTCCTGGACCTGCCGCTGGCCTTGCAAGGCGTCGCGATCGACAGCAACTGGTTCATGTCCAGCAACGCGCTGCAGGCGAACGCGAGCAACTTCTGAGCGCGGTCGCTACCAGACCTTGAGGGTGACCTCGAGGTCGGGACGTTCGCGGCGCAACGTCTCGGCGGCGGCGTCGTCGAGGAACGTCGCACGCCAGGTCCTGAGGTGGCGCAGGTTCTTGGCAGCGACGATCGCCGGCACCACAGCGGTGGTGATGTTCGAGTTGTTGGTGATGCTCAGGTGCTCCAGCGCGGGCGCGGCGAGGATCGCGCGCAGCGCATCGTCGTCCAGCCATTCGGGTTCGTTGAGTTCCAACGTGAGCAAGCGTGGGAAGCGATCGCGCAGCACCGTGCCGGCCGACGCGTCGAGGCCGGAGCACCAGGTCAAGCTCAGCCCGGCCAACGAGACGGGCAGCGCGAGCAGGTCGTCGGGCTCGATCTCTGTCCATCGCAGCGTCAGCGAGTTCAGCGAGTGCAGCTTCCCAAGCGGGCGCAGACGCGGCATCGGATGGCGACCGGCTACTTCCGAGCGCTTGCACGAAAGGTCGAGCGACTCCAAACGCTCGAGGCGACCGATCGCCGCGATCGTCTGCGGGCCACACTGCTCACCCGGCAGTCGCAGACGCCGCAGCTTCGCCATCTCACCGACGCGAGCCAGCTCGTCGTCTCCCGCCAAGACCTCCGGTATCTCGAGCACCTCGAGATCGCGACACCTGGTCAGCGCGCCGATCGCATCCGGCCCGCAAGGGGAGCCGAGTCTTGCCTCGCGCAGCGCGGCGAGGTTGGCGAGCCAGGCCATCGGCCCGGCTCCGGCAGACAGCAGCGAGAGCTTGCGCAGGTTCACCAACGCACCGAGATGATCGAGACCGTTGCCGGACCACTTCGGCACCTTGATGCGCAGTTCTTCGAGTTGTGACATCTCCCCGAGGATCCGCATGGAACCCTCGGACAGATCCGGCGCATCGCCGATGTAGGCAACCCCGCGCAGTCGTTCGCGCCCGGCCAGCAGCAGCGTCGCCTGGTCACCGAGATCGCGCAGCTCGATGTGGGCAACGCTCGGCGGAAGTGCGCGCAGTTCGTCGAGCGTCGTCACCGGCCGGTAGTAGGGAAGGTCGATCTGTCGGTAGTAGCGCTTCGTCAACTCCGCGACATGCCGCTCGAACGTCGGGTCGTCGGGTCGCCGCACGACGACACGCTTGCCGCCCATCAGCAGCTGCTCGACCATCGTCAGCGTCAGCCACGGTGCCTCGCCGAAGTCGATGCGGCGCAGCTGCGGCGTCATCTCGAAGAACTGCACGACGGCCGCCGACGTGTCGGTGCCACCGATCGCGATGCTCGTCATCGTCTTCGCCTGGATCAGCTTGGCGACGAACACGTCCTGAACACCCGAGCAACCGGTCAGGTCGGCCTCGAACAGCTCGCCGTAGCCGCCGTCTTCGCCGAGCACATCGAACGACCGCAGGTCCGGCCCGCGGCCGCGAAGGCGCAGCCGCTCGAGCGTCGGACATTGCTTCGCCAGTGCGACGAAGCCGTCGTTGCCCAGATCGCGCAGCTCGACCGCGCGCGTGTCCGTCGGCAACTCCGCCAACTCCGCCATCGTCGCGGCCACGACGAAGTCCGGCGCCGGATCCTGACCGCCCGCTTCGCCGACGCCACGCTGCGCGAACATCACCCACGCGACGACCACCAGCCCGAGCACCAGCACCGCCGCATTGAGCAACGGCCCGCCGCGACCGGTGACGCGCACCTGCTTCGCTTCGACCAGCTGCGCGGCGCGACGCGTCATCACCGCCATCACCACGTCCGGGGCGCGTTCGTCGCCCAAGACCTCACCGAGCGCCCAGTCCATGCGCCGCTCGACGACCTCTTCGGCGATGTCCTCTGCGTGGCCCTCTGCGATGTGCTCTTCGTCGTTCATCGTTCGCCTCCTTCGCCGAGTCGCTGATCGACGCACCGCCGCAAGCCAGCGCGCAGCCGCTGCAACAGCGTCTTGAGCCCGTTCTCCTCCAAGCCGACCAACCGCGCGACATCGGCGCGCGCGCGCCGTTCGCCGTAGAACGCGTCGACCACCTGCCGCGACCGCCCGTCCAATCGCTGCACGCAGTCGCGCAGCGCGTCGAGCCAGCGGTCGCCGCCGTCGGCCGCGCAATCGGCGACCCATGCGCGTTCGGCGTGTTCGAGCAGCAGCTGCTCGCGCCTCCCCGCGTCACGCCGACCGCGCAGCCACAGATGCCGCGCCGTGCGCCGCAAGAACGCCGCCACCGCCGCGTCACTGCCGACGTCGTGCAGCTTGTCGAACGCGACCAGGAACGTCTCCTGCAGCAGGTCCTCGGCGACGTCCGCCGGCGCGCCGATCGCGCGCAGGTAACGCCAGACACCGGTCTGGTGGCGTCGCACGATCGCCTCGGGATCGGGGGCGGGAGGGGTCATGCTCGGGGGGCGCGCGGGCCGCTGCAGCGGGGTCGTCGTCACGGGCGCTGGATCCCGTGGGCGCAGGGCAGGGTATTCGGAAATCTGCGGCGACTCGACCCAGGTCGAGGACTCAGTCCTGCCCACTCGCTTCGATTCCCACCATGAAGCACCTCCCCACCATCGCCGGCGTGCTGCTCGGCGCCGTGTTCCTGATGGCCAGCCTGACCGTGCTGCTCGGCTTCGTGCCGGACGAGATGCCGAAGATGTCGGAGGCCGCCGAGCACTTCATGACCGCGGTCGGCCCGACCGGGTTCATGACCTTCGTCAAGGTCTGTGAGCTGGTCGGTGCCGTGCTGGTGATGATCCCGAAGACGCGCGGCGCCGGCCTGCTGATCCTCGGCCCGATCCTCGTCAACATCGTCGCCTACCACCTGCTGGTCGCCGGCGACGGCATCGCCCACCCGATGGTGCTCGCGCCATGCGCGCTCGCCGTCTACCTGGTGCTCGTCGACGCGCGGGCGTTCGGCCGGCTGATCTGGCGGCGCCCGGAACGCTAGGGGGCGAACGGTGGCGGCGCGCCGGGTCCGCGAGGCACCGCAGTTGCAGCCCGCCGAGAGTCCCATCCTGGCGCCCGAAGCCCTTCGTTCGCCGCAACCCTCGATCCCGAGCGTCACGCGTTCGGAACGTCAACCGCAACGCCCCTCGCTGCGGTCGACCGTGCCCCGAGCGTGCTCCGACCAAGCCAACACCGCGCATGTCCCGATCGCGCCCGCTGTCCCTCTCTCTGCTCTCCACGACCCTCGCCGCGCTGCTGGCCACCGCCGCCCACGCCCAGTGCGACCTCGACTGGCAACCGGGCAGCGGCGTGCCCGGACCGTTCGGCACGGTCTACGCGAGCGCCCGCCTGCCCGGCGGTGACCTGATCGTCGGCGGCAACTTCGGGCTCGCCGGCGACGTGCGCGCCAACAGCATCGCCCGCTACGACGGCACCCGCTGGTCGGCGATCGGCTCGGGCATCGACGGCATCGTGCGCTGCATGACGACCCTGCCGAACGGCGACGTCGTCATCGGCGGGAGTTTCCAGCACGCGGACGGCGTGCCCGCCGCGGGGGTCGTGCGCTTCGATGGCACGAGCTTCCACGCCTACGGCGCCGGGCTCGACACCGGCGGCGTCTACTCGCTGCTGGCCCTGCCCAACGGCGACCTGCTGGCCGGCGGCAACAACCTGTTCTCGGCAGGACAGCACATCCCGGGCGTCGGCCGGTGGGACGGCACGGCGTGGTCACCCTTCATCACCAGCCCGCTGTCCGGCGGCGCCACGTCGATGGCGCGCCTGTCCAACGGCGACCTGCTGTTCGCCCCGATCCTCGTGCAGGTCGGGTCCGGGTTCGCAGGGCCCCTGGTCCGCTATGACGGCACGACCTTCACCGACGTTCCAGGGCTGAGCGGCGACTCCGACGTCATGGACGTGCTGCCGCTGGACCTGGGCCGGTTCGCCATCTGCGGGCAGCTGGTCGTCAACGGCGCAGCGACCGGTGTCGCGCTGTTCGACGGCACGACGACGATCTCGCTCGGCGCGCCGACGGCCGAATACCGTTCCCTCGCCGCCACCGGCAACGGCGACCTGCTGGCGGGCGGCTACACCTCGAACGGCCTGCTGGGCCACCTCGCGCGCTTCGACGGCCAGTCGTGGTCCGTGGCGCCGAGCGGCTGCCCGCGCGGCGTCTCCGCGATCGTCGAAGAGCCGAACGGCGCCGTGCTCGTCTGCGGTCTGGGCAGCGCCGGTCACCCGATGGTCGAAGGGTCGGTGCGCCGCCTCGTCGGCACGAGCTGGATCGACCTCGGCACCTCGGCGCCGATCGTCAACGTCGTCGCCGCGCTGCCGAACGGAGACTTCGTCGTCGCCGGCCAGTTCTCGTCGATCGGCGGCATCGCCGCCAACAACGTCGCGCGCTGGGACGGCACGAACTGGCACGCGATGGGCAGCGGCGTCAACGGCACCGTCACCTGCATCGCCGTCAACGACCAGGGCATGGTGGCGGTCGGCGGCCCGTTCCAGCTCCCGGGCACGCTGACGAACGGCCGTGTCGCCATCTGGAACGGCGTCTCGTGGACGAGCCCCGGAAACGGCACCGACATCGTGCCGACCCAGATCGCGATCAATCAACCGGGTCAGGTCCTGGTCACCTCGGGCCCTGCGGCGCGGCGCTTCGACGGCGCGGCGTGGTCGACGCTGCCCCCGCTCAACGGCGTCTGCTACGGCATCGCCGTCGACGGCAACGGCGAGTTCGTGCTCGCCGGCGTGTTCGTGCAGATTCCGGGCTCGACGGTCAACGGAGTGGTGCGCTTGACCGGGGGCGCCTTCGTCCCCGAGCCGACGGGCATGACGATCGCGCGGGCGATCCTGCGGCTGCGCGACGGCAGCATCGCCGCGGCCGGCAACGGCGTCGGCACTCAACTGCTCCGTCTGCAAGGCGGCGTCTGGACCCCCCTGCCGTCGCCGCCCCCCTTCGTCACGGCGCTCGACGAGTTGCCGAACGGAGACCTGCTGGCGATCGCCACCCCCACGTCCGGCCCGACGACCCTGCACCAGCTCCACGGCGCGACCACCACCACGCTCGCCGAGGTCGGCACGTACGCGAACGGCGCCGTGGTCACGATCGCGACCGCGGACCACGGTGAGGTGCTGCTCGCCGCCGCCGGCGGCCTGCTCCTGATCGACGGCGCGGTGTCCGCCGGCGTCGCGCGCGCGCTGCCGACGTGCCCGGCCGCCGCGACGGCGACCGGCAGCGGCTGCTACGGCGCCGCGGGTCCGGTCACGCTGGGCGCCACCGACCTGCCGTGGCTCGGCGCCACCTTCCACGCGCGGGTCGCCGGCATGGCCGTGCCGACGATCGGCCTGCACGTCGCCGGCGTCGCGCCGACGCTGCTGCCGCTGCCGCTCGGCGCGCCGGGCTGCACGCTGCAGGTCGATCCGGCGCTGATCGGCGCGTTCGTGCCGAGCGCGGTGCAGAGCGACGTCGCGTTCGCGGTGCCGACGGACGCCGCGCTGATCGGCCAGCAACTGCTGACGCAGGTCGTCGCGCTCGAGCTCGATGCAACGGGCGCGATCACCCGCACCACGTCGAGCAATGCGCTGCAGCTGACGGTCGGCGCGTTCTGAGCGGGGCGAGTCAGTCGGCGACGATCTCGCGCACCTGACCGCCGTCGACCTCCCATCGCCGCGTCAGACGCACGGTGTCGAGCATGCGGCGGTCGTGCGTGACCAGCAGGATCGTGCCGTCGAAGGTCTCCAGCGCCTGCTCGAGCTGCTCGATCGCCTCGAGGTCGAGGTGGTTGGTCGGCTCGTCGAGCACCAGCAGATTGACGCCGCGCGCCTGCAGCAGCGCCATCGCCACGCGGGTGCGTTCGCCGGGCGACAGCGACACCGCGGAGCGCTCGAGGAACGCCGTGCCGATGCCGAACTTGGCCAGCAGCGTGCGCACGTCGGCGGTGGCCCATTCCGGCAGGATGCGGCCGAACACCTCGATCATCGGCTCGTCGCTGACGAACGCTGCGCGCGCCTGGTCGACCTCACCCACGACCACGCCCGAGCCCGTCGTCGCGGTGCCCGCGGCGGGCGCGATCCGGCCGAGCAGCAGCGCCAGCAGGGTGCTCTTGCCGCCGCCGTTGGGGCCGGTGATCGCGACGCGGTCGCGCAGGTTGAGCACGAGATCGACGGGCCCCAGCGTGAACGTGCCGCGCGTCACCACCGCCTCGCGCAGCGTCGCGACGACGTCGCCCGACCGCGGCGCCGCGGCGATCGAGAACTGCAGCTTCCACTCCTTGCGCGGCGCGGCGACCTCTTCGAGGCGCTCGATCATGCGCTCGGTCTGCTTCGCCTTGGCGGCCTGCTTCTCGGTCGTCTCGATGCGGAACGCGCGACCGATCTTGTCGCGGTCCTTGGCCTTGCGCCGCGCGTTCTTGACGCCCTTGGCCATCCACGCGCGCTGCCGGCGCGCGCGCGCCTCGAGCTCGCTGCGCTTGCTGTCGTACTCGGCGTAGGCCTCGGCGGCGTGGCGGCGCGCGGTCGCGCGCTCCTCGAGATACGAGTCGTAGCTGCCGCCGTAGACGGCGACGCGCAGCAGGCTGCGGTCGATCTCGACGACCTTGGTGACCGTGCGCGACAAGAACTCGCGGTCGTGGCTGACCAGCACCGTCGGCGCCGCCAGCGACTGCACGAACTCCTCGAGGTGATCGAGGCCGTCGACGTCGAGGTCGTTGGTCGGCTCGTCGAGCAGGAACGCGTCGTAGCGCGACAGCAGCAGCGCCGCGAGGCCGGCGCGCGCCGCCTGCCCGCCGGACAGCGCCACCATCTCGAGCTCGAGGTCGACGTCGAGACCGATCTCGTCGATCACCGCCGCCATGCGATCGTCGAAGTCGGCGCCGCCGAGCGCGAGCCAGCGATCGAGCGCCACCGCGTAGCGATCGTCGGCGCCGTCGACGCCTTCGCCGAGCTCTTCGGCGGTGCGCTGCATCTCCGCGTCGGCGGCAGCGACGCCGGTGCGCCGACCGAGGAACGCGCGCAGGCTCTCGCCCGGCAGCCGCTCCTGCTCCTGCGTCAGGTAGCCGAGCGTGCCGGTCTTGGGCGTGACCAGCACTTCGCCGGCGTCGGGCGCGCGCAGCCCAGCGAGGATGCGCAGCAGCGTCGACTTGCCCGAACCGTTCGGACCGACCAGACCGACGACATCGCCAGGGGCGACGACCAGATCGAGGCCGGAGAACAGTTCGCGGCTGCCGAACGAGGCAGCGACGCCGCGGGCGTGCAGGGTGACGGGCATCGGGCGGAGCACGATCGCGAGCCGGGCCCCGCGCGTCCAGCACTGCTCTCGGAACCGAAGGATCGACGCCCTGGCCAGGCCTTGTCCGCCCCCACGCGACTCCTTGACCGATTCTTGCCGCAGAGCGCGCCGTCCCTTGGCTGGAAGGCGCTCGGCGCCCCACTAGGCTGCCCGGGCCCTTCTCGAGACCACCATGGACGACGGCCCCGAATCCCAGACCTACACCCGACTTCGCCGCGATGCGCTCGCCGCACACGCGGCCAAGACGGCCCGCCCCAACGGCGCCAAGCGCATCGTCATCGCGCTGATCGTCGTCGCGGCGCTCGTCGCCGGCGCGTGGGCGCTCGGCCTGTTCGGGGGCGGGCCCGCCTGATCGCCGGCCGCCCGGCAGCGGGCGCCCGGGGCCGGGAACGTCAGCGGTCGCGCTTGTCGGCCTTGGCGGCGTCGCGCTCGAGTTGCTTGCGCAGTCGTTCCCACTCGGCGCGCAGCTGCTTGACCTCGTCGCGCAGCGACTCGTAGTCCTGGCCCTTGCCGGCCTGGGCGCTGAGGAACGTGTTGCGCGCGCGATCGAAGGCGTCGGTGTTCCAGCCGCCGCCGGCGAACAGCGGGTTCTTCTGCGGGTCGAGCGCCGTGGCGCGGTTCTGCGCGCCGCCCAGCCAGGTGAGGAGCGGGTCGACCTTCTCCTCGCCGACGGCGATCGTCAGCACCTTGCGCTCGCCGCGCTGCAGGGCTTCGACCTCCAGCTCGTCGCCGGCCTTGCACGCCGCCACCGCGCTGCTCAGCGTGGTGTTGTCGACGCGTTCCTCTTCACCGACGCGCAGCAGGATGTCGTTGGCGCGCAGCCCCGCCTTGGCCGCCGGGCCGTCCGCGGTCACGCTCAACACCAGCACGCAGCGCTGTGGGTCGAGCTCCAACTGGTAGGCGAGCGCAGCCGTGACGCTGCCGACCTGCACGCCGATGTGCGGGCGCGCCGTCGCCTGTTGCTGGCGGAAGAACCTCTGGAAGTCCCTGTACGTCGGCGCCCCGCCGGTCTGCCCCCACTCGAACGGCGTCGTCTGCTTCGTCGGAGTCGTCACCTTCAGTTGGTAGTCCTTCAGCAGGTAGCGATAGGCGTCGAGCGCGCCGGCCCGACCGTCGGCGGCGACGTTGCTGCCGTTGTGCGTGACCTTGGGCTTGCCGGAGTCACCGAACTCGATCGTGATGCGGTCGTCACCGTGTTCGACCACGACGGTGCCTGGCTTGGGTTGCGCGACGTCCTGCGCGCGGACGGAGACGGTGGCGGCGCAGCAGAGCAGCGACAGCAGCAGCAGCTTGGGATTCATCGGGGTTCCTCCGGATTCGGATGCGAGTGGGTCGGCGAGAAGGGACGAGGGTCAGTAGTCGGTCGGCGGCACGAAGTGCGCGAGGTCGACGGCGAGCGGCACCGGTCGGCCGAGCTCGTCGGGCGCCAGCGTCATCGCGCGCTCGACCGCGGTGCGCTCGACGAAGCTGCGCACGAACAGCACTTCGTAGCCTTCGCCGGCTTCGCGACGGCGCGACTCGACGATCTGCAGCGGCAGCTGTTCGAGCACGCGCCCGCTGTCGCGGCCGGCGGCGAGGTAGGTGTCGAGCAGCACGTCGCAGTCGGGCGTCGCGAGCACCGGCGCGGTCTTCGTGCGGTCGGCGCTGACGCGCCCCAACACGAACATCGCCGCCATCACCAGCAACGCCGCGGCGACGACCAACCAGCGCGGCATGCGCAAGGCGGGCGGCACCAGCAGTTCGTCGGCGACCGGCGGCAGCACGGCGGCGACGCCGCGCTGCAGCGCGTGCTCGCAGCGCAGCGTCGTCGCCAGGCGCCGCCAGACCTCGGGGTCCTGCGTCGCAATCGCGTCGAGCTCGCGCCAATCGTCGTCGCCGGCGCGGCGATCAACGACCCGGCTGATCCACAGTTCTTCGTTCGCGTGCATCATGTCGGTCTCCGGCCGTCGGCCGTGGATGGGCTTCGTGTCGTTCGCGCAGCAGCCGGCGGGCGCGCGCGATGCGGGTCTCGACGGTCGTCTCGGGCACGTCGAGCGCGTCGGCGATCTCGCGCTGGCTCAGGCCCTCGACCGCGCGAAGCAGCAGCGGTTCGCGGTAGATCGGCTCGAGCTGGGCGAGGTCGTGCAGCACCGCGTGCAGGTCGTCGTGGTGCCGTTGCTGCTGCGCCGGGTCGTAGAAGGGATCGCCGAGGCCGTTCTCGGCGTGATCCGGTGCACAGCGCGGCGCCTCCAGCGACACCCGGCGGCCATGATCGATGGCGACGTTGCGCGCGATCGTGCGCAGCCACGGCAGCAGCCGGTCGGCGTCGGCGAGCCCGTCGAGCCCGCCGGTCACGCGCAGCGCGACCTCCTGCAGCAGGTCGTCGATCGCGCGCCGGTCGGCGTGTGCCAGCAGCACCGTCGCGACGAACCGCCGGCACGCCTGCCAGACCATGCCCAGCGCGTCGCGGTCCCCGCGGCGGGCGCGGTGGATCAGCGGGGCGAGGTCACGAGGGGCGGGCATCGGGCCACTGGACGAACGGGCGGCGCCGTTCCGTCAGCGAATGATGCCGAAATCGCGATGGCGCGGAGCTGCCGGCGGATCACTTCGCCGGCAGCTCGATCAGCAGCTCGGGGTTGGGCCCCGGGCGCACCGTGACCTCGCGGGTCTGCATGGTGCCGTCGATCGCGCGGCCGGCCAGGATCTCGTTGGGGCCGGGGATCAGGCGCGTCAGCTCGACGGTGACGCTGCGCTCGGCGCTGTCGCCCTGCCGCGGCGCGGGCACGAACGAGTAGCGGTCGCGCGGCAGCGGCGTCGCCAGCAGGTGCACCTTGCCGATCGCCGCACCCGCGGGGCCGACGACGCGCACCGGCAGCGTGCCGAACGGCTGCATGCGCACGGCCACCTCGTGTCGAGCTCGGTCGGCGGTCAGCGGACCCACCACCATCGGCGCCAGCGTGCGTGACGCGGCGTCGCCGTCGACCTGCTCGATGCGTAGCAGGAAGTTGCGGCCGAGGCCGATCGGTTCACAAGCGAAGCTGTCGCCGGTCCAGGTAGCAGCCAGCGATCCACCGACCTTCTCGTCGAGGTCGACGATCTGGATCTCGTAGCGATGCCGCTGCCCATCCGCCGAGGTCACCATGCCACACGGCACACAGCCGGCGCGGTCCTGCTCGCGCACGGTCAGCACGACGTCGTCACCGCCAGCGAGGATCCCGGGGAAGACCGCGGCGAGCCGCCAATTGGTCGCCGACAAGCGCACGCTCAGCCGCCACGTCGTGCCCGGGTGCACCTGCATCGCGAACGAACCGTCCGCCGCGGTTCTCGGTGCCTTGACCTTCGGGAACAGGTCGAGCTGCGACGGCATCGACCCCTTGTCCACCGCGCTCATGCCCAGATCGAGCCCGGTCTCCGGCTTGGCAACGATCGGCACACCCACGACCGGGTCGCCCGTCTCGTCGACGACGCGTCCGCGGATCGTTGCGAACTCCGGCATCACCAGCTGCACGTCGCCGCGCGGCCGCACCGCCGAAAGTTCGACGCGCACCAGCGGACTGGTCGCGCGGCCCTCGCCCTGCGCCAGCACGTCGAAGGGGCGAGCTCTGCGCACGTCGATGCGGAAGCGGCCCTGCTCGTCGGCTTCTACGGTCACGGTCTCGGCTGGCTCGACACGCGGCGCGATGCGCGGCAGGTCCTGATCGGTCTGGACATCGAGCACCCGCCACGCCGTGACCGTGGCGTGCGGCACGACGCGCCCTTCGCCATCGACCACGGTGCCGGCGATCGCCGCGCTGCCGGTGAAGCGCAGCGTCACCTCGTCGGGCGCACGCCCGAAGCACCACACCTGCTCGGCGAACGTCTCCCGCCCGTCGAGCTGCGCGCTCATCGTGTAGCCGAGCCCCGTGCGCACCGGCACGCGGAACGCGCCCTGCGCGTCGGTGCGCTGCGGCGCGACCGTCGGCACCGTCATGCTGTTCTCGTACCACGTCGTGCCCGCATCGACCTTGGTCGTCACCGTCGCGCCGACCGCGGGGCGACCGTCTTCGAGCAGCACCCGCCCCGACAGGAACACCGGCGTCAACAGCACCAGCCGCTGCTCGTCCTGCGGCGCCCGCTCGGCCCAGAACGTCGCCGGGTCGCTGTCGCTCGAGCCTTCCTTGACAGCTTCGACCTCGAACACCTCGCGATCGACGACGACCGAGACGCGCCCCGTCGGGTCGGTGCGCAGCCGCTGCAGCGGTCCGGCAGCGCGTGCGGTGTAGGCCTTGTAGTCCCCGCCGATCGGCGACTTGCGCACGCCGTCGTAGCGGCGCGCCCAGACCACCACCTCGGCGTCCGGCACCGGCTTGCCCGCTTCGTCGACGATCAACAGCCGCACCGGCCACGGATCGACGATCGGCACCTCGGGGTCGACAACGGGCTGGTCGGCGACCGGCTCATTGACCCGCCTGCGGCTCATCGCCGCGACGAGCTCACGCTCCATGTCCCGCGGCAGCCCCTCCGGCAACTGCGCGGCGGCCGCCGCTTGCACGTCATCGACCTTCACCGTCTCGACGCGCGCCTCCGTCTCCTCCGGCCGCCACATCGCCAGCAGCGTCACCGCCGCGACCACTGCCACCCCGAGCATCAGCTTGACGTTCATCAGCACTCCGATTCCGGTCGAGAACGCAGCCGCACCGACCGAAGCCGTCGCCGCCGCAGGTTGAAGGCGCATTCCCGTGACGAGCAGCAGCGGCGCCGACCAGCGCTGCCGATCACCATGCCGCACGTCGAGACGCTGCCGCAGCCGCTCCAGCCCGCGCTGCAGCCGCGAACGCACGGTGTTGCGCGGCACGCCGAGCCGTTCGGCGATCGCCTCCGGCAGCAGTCCGTGCCAGAAGCGCAGCATCACCACCGTGCGGAACGGTTCGTCGAGCGCGTGCACCGCCGCGGCGACGTCGCGCGCGACCTCGGCGCCGATCGCCAGCTGCGCCGGATCCGCGTCGGCCGCTTCCTCGGCACCGGCGACTTCGCGTTCGCGCGCCTCCCGCCGCAGGCCACCGCGACGCATCGTGCGCGACAGGTTCTTCATCGTCACCCGCAGCCACTGCGGCAGATGCGAACCGGCTCGTTCGCGCGCCGCGAGCGCCTGCAGGGTCGTCTCCTGCAGCAGGTCGTCGTCGCCGCCGCCAGCGCCGGCCAGAGCCCGCGCCAGCCCGCGCAGCGCGCGGCCCTCGCTCAGCAGTCGGCCCTCGAAGTCCTCGCGATCCTCGTTCACGGCAAGGACAAGATGCCGCTCGCAGGGCCGAGGACTCCGGCGAACGCAGAAAACCCGCGCGGCACGGTTGGATCGCCTACTTCGCCAGCATCTGCTTCAGCTGCGCGATCTCCTCCTCGGTCAGCACGATGCGCAGCGGCTCGGTCGGCGCGTCGCCGATCTCGATCGGCTCGGTGCCGTAGTGCACCGAAGCGCCGGCGTGGCTGTCCGGGGGGCTGTCGCGCTTGCCGAGCCAGAGCTGCGGCAGGTAGCTGCCGCGCGCCGGCAGTTCGATCGCCACCTGGTCGCAACCGGCGGCCAGCTTGCCGCGCGGGCCGGCGAAGCGTTCGCGCACCGCGTCGCGGATCCAGACCTCGAACAGCTCGCGCGGCGCCTCCGCCGGCAACCCCACGACCTCGACCTGCAGCGTGCCGGCCGGTTCGAGCCGGACCAGCTGCTGCGCGGGCCACTGTTCGACGCGCACGCTGCGCCACCCCGGCGCCGAGACCAGCACCGAAGGTTCGTGGGTGGTGCCGATCCACATGCGCGCCACGCCCTTGCCGTCGGTCTGCCGCAGGGTCCCCGGCCCCTCCAGACGCGCGCCGGCGACCGGCACGCCGACCGCGTCGACGACCTCGACGACGACTTGCCGCATCGCCAAAGCACAGTCGACGTCGGCGAGCCGCGCGTCGTCGCATTCGCCGTCGCCCGACACCTCGATCGCGTCGAGCACTTCGACCGGGGCCCCGTCCGCCGCTGGAACGCGCAGCGCGAAGGTGCCCTTGCGCACGCCTTCGAAGCGCACCACGGCGCCGGCGCCGCCCTCGAGCACCTCGACCGAACGCGGCATGAACTCGCCGCTGCGCGCCGACGCCAGCCGCACCCGCATGCGCAGGTGCTCGGGGTCGGTCACGCGGCGCAGTCGCGCCACGACGATGCCGTTCTGCGGCACACCCTTCTTGCCCTCGGCGCGCTCACGCAGCGTCAACGTCAACTCGCCGTCGACCGCCTGCACGACCGGCGCTTCGAGCTGGTCGGTGTAGGCGTAGGCAAACAGCTGCTTCGGCGCGCCGTCGTCGCCGCGCACGATCGCGTGCCGCGAGACGAACCGCCCTTCGGCGTCGGACACGATCACGTAGCCGCGGTTGCGTTCGCCGGTCGGCGTGATCGCCACGTTGACGCCGGCGGCGGGCTTGCCGCTCTCGTCGAGCACGATGCCGCGCAGCTGCGGCTCTGCGGCAGACAAGACGACCTCGCCGAGTTCGATCGCCTTCGCCGGCAACGCGCGATCGGCACGCAGAGTCCCCGAACGGTGGCCTGGACGCCCGGCGTCGACGTCCAGGTCGATACGCAAGAGCCTGCGGCCCTGCAGCGCGCGTCGCGGATCGACGACGAACGTGCCGTCTTCGCGCTGGTTCGGGCTAACGAACAACTCCTCGCTGTCGGTGACCAACAGCACCCGCGGCTGCATCAGGTGCGGCGCTGTGGCGACGCCCTGCACGCGGAACGTGATCAGCGGCCCGAGGTCGAGATCGACGGTCTTGCACTCGCCGGCCTCGGTCGGCCCGGTGCACGCCAGCATGCCCGCCCCCTGGTACTGCAGCGGTGAGTAGCCGCGCAGCTCGAGCCCGAGCGCGACCCGCGGATAGACGAGGCCGAGCGCGTCCTTGGCGGCGGCGCCCGGCTGCTCGCACAACGGCGCATAGCTCTCCGGCGCGAAGAAGGCGACCGCGTGCACCGGCTCGCGCACCGGTTGGCCGTTGCGCGAGACCATCAGCCGCAGCGTGCCGTGCGGCGGCACCGTCAGCACCGCGCCGCGGCGGCCGGCCAACGACTCGGCGATCGACGGGAAGCCTTCCTTCGGGCCGACCCAACCGGCCGGCGCGATCACCGCGCGCGCCGTGAACTCGGGCGGCACGCCGAGCATCGCGCGACCCGTCGCGTCGGTGATCGCCACCGACAGGTCCTTGCCAGCCGCGTGCAACGCCACCGGGAAGTCGGCGAGCGGCTTGCCGGCGGCGTCGACGACGCGCACGCCGACCGGTTCGTGCTGGCCGACCTCGACCGTCCATTCGCTGCCGTCGACCTGCGGATTGCCCCAGCGGAAGTAGGGCTCGCCGACCTGCAGCGAGAACGGCTGCGGGGACGACCCGAGCGTCGCGCGCCCCTCCGGGTCGGTGAAGACGAAGGTCGCGGCGCGCAGCCGCCGGACGTCAGGGCTCTCGGCGATCACCCAGCCATCGGCGTCCGGGCTCGCCGGCGGCGACGGCAGTCCGACGTAGAGCGGCACGCCCGGCCGCGGCAGCCCGTCGTCGTGGCCGACACAACGCACCGTGATCGGCTTCGCGATCGGGTCGCTGCCCTGCGCGGCGCACGGCACCGCGAGGGCCGCGATCAGCAGCAGGCAGGAGGTGGCAACGGTCGTGTGGGCTGCGCGATCGTCCATGTTCGGCTCCAGTGTGACCCGAGTATGCGGTGCGAACCGCGCGACAACGTAAGGCAGCGGTAAGGCACGCTGCACGCCATCACTTGACGACCCGCGCCGGCGCACGCACGAACATCGGTCCGCCATATCCGACGGGCTTCGACCACAGCTCCTTGCCGTCGGGGCCGAACATGATCAGCGCCCGCTCCGTCGAGACGATGGTGCGCCCGTCGCTCAGGCGCGCGACGTCGTTGGGCGTGCTCTCGACCGACCACTCGTGGACCTGCGTGCCGTCGGGGCCGAACTCGTAGACCTTGGTCGAGTGGCTGGCGGCCAAGAACCCGCCGCCCGGCAGCATCTGCACGTTGTGGCACATCTCCGGCAGCGCGCATTCACGCAGCTCGACTCCCTCGGTCGAGAACCAGACCACGCGCGGATTCTCGCGGGTCACGACGAACAGCTCGTCGCCGGAGTCGCGCTCGACGCGCACCGCGTCGACCTCCCGCTTCCACGCCTCCTTGCCGTCGGCGCCGAGGCGGACCAGCTCGCCCTTCTGCTGCCAGCAGGTGTGGAACAGCTCGCCGTCGTAGTGACCGTCGTCGAGCAACACCACGGAACCGGACGAGCCCTTCAGCTGACGCAGCGTGGTGCGCTTGCCGTCCCAGGCGCAGCCCTCGACGACTCCGCTGCTGAACGACAACACGCCGACATGGTCGTCGGGCATCGGCCATGCACCCCACGCCGACTCGACCGCGACGCGACGCCGCTCGTTGCCGTCGAGGTCGAACTCGACGACGGCACCTTCTGAGTAGAGCGACAGCAGGATGATCGGCGGCCCGTCGATCTTCGCCAGCGTGGCCGCGACGCGCGCGCGACGCGCGGGCTCGGTCTGCTGGTCGGCGACGATGCGGCGCAGCACCGGCACCGCCGACGCCGCCTCGCAGCCGAGCAGCTCGAGCACGAAGCGCGCCGCTGCCTCGCCGGCGCCGCCGCGTTCGATCTCCGCCGTCAGCAGCGGCACCGCCGGTTTTCCCGCCTGCCACAGCACCCGCTGCGCCGCCTTGCAGCGCGATGGAACCGTCAACTCGGCGACCGCGGCCTGGAGCGGGTTGGTGCCGACGTTGCGCTGCAGCTTGACGGTCGTCTGCGCGGCGAGCGGTACCGTCAACGCGAACACGCCGGCGAACCCGCTGGCCAGGATCCCGAACTCGCGACGGCGGAGCATGGGCGGCATTGTGCCACCGCCGCGGTTTTCGTGTCACGATGTCGCGGCTCAGAGCACCCGGCATGCACGTGACCCATCCGAGCCACAGCGCCGACAGCGGCGAAGACCCCACTTCGCGACTGCTCGCCGAAGCCGGCTTCGTCCGGCGGCTGGCGCGGTCCCTGGTGCGCGACGCGGCGCTTGCCGACGACGTGGCGCAGGAGACGATGGCGGCAGGGCTGACACAACCGGTCGCACCGCGCAGCTGGCGCGACTGGCTGGCGACGGTGGCGCGGCGGCTCGCAGGCAAGTCGCGCGTGGCGCGACGCGTGCGCGAGGTGCACGAAGCGGCTGCCGCGGCCCGTCGGCCGACCCGCGAGACCGACCACCGGCTCGAGCTGCAGCGCGTGCTGACGATCGCCGTGGGGTCGCTGACCGAGCCGTATCGCACCGTCGTCACCCTGCGCTACTTCGACGACCTGCCGCCGCGCGCGATCGCGAGGCGAACCGGCGCGACCGCGGATGCCGTGCGCCAGCAGCTGCGGCGCGGGCTGGCGATGCTGCGCCAGCGGCTCGACCGAGATTGTGGAGGTCGGGAGCGCTGGTTCGGCGCGTTCGCCGCGGTGGGCTCCGGTGGAGTCACGGTGCCGTTGGTCCCGTTCGTCGTGCTCGCCATGAACAAGCTCGCTCTCGCCGCTGCTGCCGTGCTCGTCGCCGGCGGTGTGATCTGGATGGTCTCGGACCCGATGGCGTCGGCGCCGCCGGTCGCGCCCGCAACCGACGCGGTCGCACCCTCCCTGGCGGCTACGGAGGTATCACGACCCGACGAACACGGCGCCTATCTGGCACGCGAAGACGCGCTGGCTGCGCTGCCGAAGTGCGAGGTCGTCGTGCTCGACAGCGCCGGCGCGCCGATCGAAGGTGCCGAGGTGCTGATCTGCGATGCCCGCGGCGAGTCCATCGAGGCGACCACGGACGCCGACGGCGTCGTGGCGAAGGCCGCGTCGGGCCCGGGCATGGTGCTGGCGAGGTCTGCTGGACATGCGCCGACGTGGCGGTCGCTCGACGAACGCACCGGGCGGCACGTGCTGACGCTCGGCGACGGTGAGGTGGTCGGCGGTGTGTTGCTCGTCGATGGGGTTCAGGCCGAGAAGGGCACGCGGCTCGGCGTGATGTTGAGCAGTTCGCTCCGACACACAGGTGCGCCAGAGGGCCTCGAGCAGTGGTTCGACCATCGGGGGCCCGAGGAGGTGCTGGTCGGCGACAACGGGCGGTTCCGGATCCAGGGCCTGCCGGAAGACCTGAGTGGCATCCTCTGGCTGCCTGACGATCTGTGGCTGTCGCCGGATCGCGGCGAGCGCCCGGACTGCCACGATCGCGTGCCGCTGGTTGCGCGTGACGACATGACGCTGCGCACGACGCAGCTCGAGGTGTTCGAGGCCGACGTCGTCTGGAGCGATACGCAGCGGTTGGTCAAGGCGTCCAGACTGCGGGTGCGAGCCACGTTCGAGGACGGGAGCGGCACCTCCGGATACGACCTGGATCCTCGCGATGGCCACTTTCGCATCGGCCTGCGTCCAGGCGACGGCGAGCGCGACCTCGACTGGTGCGACCCGGTGACGAGACCGAAGACCGCCAGGGTCTGGGCCACGGCGTCGTCACCGGGGAGCACCGGCGAAAGAACGATGCGATTCGAACGAGCCGACCTCGCCAACGGCCGGGTCACGATCGAGCTCGATCGCGCGCCGTGCTCGCACTTCGTCGCGCTCGACGAATACGACCGACCGATCGCCGGCGCCTGCGTGCTGACGCATCACGTCAGCGAACCGACCGATGCCGAGGGCCGCGGCACGTTCGACGGGACATGCGACGAGGTGCGGCTCATCGGGGGCCCCTCGCACCTGATCGCTGCGCCGACGAGACCACGAGGTCATGGCTCCGCTGCGGATCCGTTCGTCTTCG
Organism: Planctomycetota bacterium; assembly: GCA_020638735.1. Lineage (GTDB taxonomy): Bacteria > Planctomycetota > UBA1135 > UBA1135 > UBA2386. Next base: position 74,778 of record JACKHZ010000013.1, read on the forward strand.
TGTTGCCGAAGGACAATCCGGTCGTGATCCACCTGGCCGGAGCCAACGGTGGTGCTCCCGCCGCCGACTTCGTCGCAGTGCGCTGCGAGCAACGGCCGTTCGCCGGTCGGCGAGATGTGAGTGAACTCGATCGCAAGCTCTACCCCTACGACCCGGCAGGGTCGACGTCCGGACTTCACGCGTTCGACGTCCATTGGAACGTCCCGCGCGATGGCGCCCCGCTCACGCTGCACTCCTTCGAGCCAGGCGCCACGCTCACCGTCGCGCTGCTCGACTGCATGCGCGCCGAACTGGACTCTCGGCGGGTGGTCGTTCCGCCGCCGGAGGCGACGTCCGAAGTGACGCTGAGGGAAAGCGGCCTACCGTTCACCGTCACCGGGGTGATCGCAGACGAACATGGCCGCACCATCCCGAGAGCCATGGTGCAGATGAGCGCGAGCGACCCCGACGCCACTCCGCACTTTCGCTGGTGCCACGCCATCTCCGATGCGTCCGGAGTCTTCAGCGTCGTCGGGCTGCACCAACGCCTGCCGCTGCGTATCGAGGTTCGCGCCGAGGGGTTCCGCGGACTCGTACACGAAGTGCCAGTCGCCCAACTCGAACAGCCACTTCGACTGCAGATGGCGAAGGGAAACAGCGTGACGGTCACGGTGCGCGACCCCGACGGCGCAGCAGTCGACGTGCCTGTGACCGCGCATCACCTGCGGGCAAGCACCGAGCTGCTGACGCCCGGGACCACACGCTTCGCATGTCTACCCGACGGCAGGGTCGAGTTCCGCGTGCAGTTCGGCAAGCGCACGTTCTCGATCGAGCACGACAGCGCGCAGCCGGAAGCGACGTTGGTGGTGCCCAGGCCGGCGACGCTGCAGCTCGCGGCAGCCAACGGCTGGCCGCGGCCGGCGGAGCAGAATCGACTGCTGACCGCCCGCGTGCAGTGCCTCGACCGCGACGACGAGATCGTGGACATCTTGCAACCCGACCGGCCCGGCACGAAACCGCTGCTGTTGCTGCCCGGTCGCTACCGCGTCGAGCTACGCGAGGGCCATCGCTTGCAGAGTCGATCGCTGGGGCTCACCGCCGAGGTCACACTGACGGCCGGCGAGACGACGACGGCGGTACTTCGCTGATCGTCACCGCCCAGTCGGGTTGAGCTCGTCCCACTCTCGCACCACTGCCCGCACTCGCCGCAGCGCCGCGATGTCCTGCAGCGGATCCGCGTCGAGCACGACGAAGCCACTCGCGCCCGCCTTCACCGCACCGAGGTCGTCGGCGCCGAGCACCTTGGCGGCAGTCGCCGTCGCCGCGCGCAACGCCTGCTCCGGCCTCATGCCGTAGGCGACCATCAGCTCGAGCTCGTGCGCGTTGTCGCCGTGCGTGAACACCCCCGCGTCGCTGCCGCAGGCGATCGTGACGCCGGCGGCGAGCGCGCGCTGGAAGCCGATCTTCGCCGCGTTGAGGCGCTCGACGATGGGACCCTTGTGCCCGGCGTAGGCGACGATCGCCTCGTTGGCGGCGAGGCACGGACACAGCACGACGCCCTTCTCCTTCATCAACGCGAACGTCTCGGCGCTGCCGCCGGCGCCGTGTTCGATCGTCGCGACGCCGGCCAGCACCGCGCGGCGCATGCCCTCGTCGGTCTGCGCGTGCGCGGCGACCGGACGACCGAGCCGCTTCGCCTCGTCGCACAGCGCCTGCAGTTCGTCGAGCGAGAACGTCGGCGCGACCGAACCACCGGGGCCGTAGCCGTAGTCGGCGTAGACCTTGATCCACGCGGCGCCGCCTTCGACCTGTTCGCGCACCGCAGCGACGATCTCGTCGACGCCGTCGACGCACTGCGCGCCCTTCTTGACCGACGGATCGTTCGGCTCCGGGCCGTAGCGGCCACGCTGCACGATCGCGCGCGTCGCCGGATACAGCCGCGGACCGCGCAAGCGCCCCTCGGCCATGCCCTTCACCAGGTCGACGTCGGCGTAGCCGGCGCCTTCGGTGCCGAGGTCGCGAATCGCGACGAAGCCCGCCCACAGCGTGCGCTCGGCGAACCGCACCGCGCGCAGCGTGCGCAGCCCGTCGCTGTCGAGCAGCACCTGGTCGTTCCACTTCTGCAGGTCGTACGGCTGCAGCAGCAAGTGCGTGTGCAGGTCGATCAGGCCGGGGATCAGCCAGCGCTCGCCGAAGTCGCGGTCGACGACCTCGTCGCGCCTGGCCGGCCGCACCAGGATGATGTTGCTGAGCAGCGTCTCGACGACCATGTCGTCTCGCCAGCTCGCACCATCCTCGGCTAGCACGTGCGCGCAGCGCCACGACGAGGGGCGCTGCGCCGGTAACGACGCGAGGCCGACGAGCAGCGAGGCGACGACGTGCGGCAGGAAGCGCAGGGCTCTCATGCCGCGACGATAGCGCCGGCCGCCCGTCGACCGCACGCAGCGTTGCTCAGCGGCGGTTCGGCAGGTCGAAGCGGTCGAGCTGCATGACCTTGGTCCACGCAGCGACGAAGTCGTCGACGAACTTCTGGCCGGCGTCCTTCGCCCCGTAGACCTCGCACAGCGCGCGCAGCTGCGAGTTGGAGCCGAACACCAGGTCGGTCGCGGTGCCGGTCCACTTGACCTTGCCGGTCTTGCGGTCGCGGCCCTCGAACAATTCCTTGCCGTCCACGGCCTTCCACTCGGTGTCCATGTCGAGCAGGTTGACGAAGAAGTCGTTGCTCAGCGCCTCCGGCTTCGCCGTGAACACGCCGTGCTTCGAGCCGCCGTGGTTGGCGCCGAGCACGCGCAGGCCACCGACCAGCACGGTCATCTCCGGCGCTGACAGCGACAGCAGCGCAGCGCGGTCGATCAGGCGCTCCGGCGCGGTGCGGCCGCCGTGGTCCGCCTGGTAGTTGCGGAAGCCGTCGGTGGTCGGCTCGAGCACCGCGAACGAATCGGCGTCGGTCATCGCCTCGGTCGCGTCGCCGCGACCCGGCACGAACGGCACCGTCACGCTGTGGCCGGCGCGCTTCGCCGCCTCTTCGATCGCCGCGGCGCCGCCGAGCACGATCAGGTCGGCGAGCGAGACGTGCTTGCCGCCGGCGTTGAACTTCTGCTGGATCGACTCGAGCTTGCCGAGCACCTTGGCCAGCTCCGCCGGCTGGTTGACCGCCCAGCCGCTCTGCGGCGCGAGGCGGATGCGCGCGCCGTTGGCGCCGCCGCGCTTGTCGGTGTCGCGGTAGGTCGACGCCGACGCCCACGCCGTCGTCACCAGCTGCGAGATCGACAGGCCCGAGCCGAGGATGTCCTTCTTCAGCTCAGCGATCTCGGCGTCACCGATCGGCGCGCCGTCGGCGGCCGGCACCGGGTCCTGCCAGATCTGCGCTTCCGGCACCCACGGGCCGAGCAGCCGCGCGTGCGGGCCCATGTCGCGGTGCGTCAGCTTGTACCAGGCCCGCGCGAACGCGGCCTCGAACGCCTTCGGGTCGTCGGCGAAGCGCTTGGAGATCGGCCCGTAGATCGGGTCGAAGCGCAGCGCGAGGTCGGTGGTCAGCATCGTCACCGGGTGCCCCTTCGACGGGTCGTGCGCGTCCGGCGTCGTGCGCTTGGTCTGGCCGGCCTTCGGCTGCCACTGCTTGGCGCCGGCCGGGCTCTTCACCAGCTCCCATTCGTAGTCGAACAGGTTGGCGAAGAAGTCGTGCGACCACTTCGCCGGCGTGTAGGTCCACGCGCCTTCGAGGCCGCTGGTGATCGTCGCGTCGCCGTTGCCGGTGCCGAACGAGTTCTTCCAGCCGAGGCCCTGCTCCTCGATGCTCGCGCCCTCCGGCTCACGGCCGACGTACTTGCCCGGGTCCGCGGCGCCGTGGGTCTTGCCGAGCGTGTGGCCGCCGGCGATCAGCGCGACGGTCTCTTCGTCGTTCATCGCCATGCGAGCGAACGTGACGCGGATGTCCTTGGCCGCGAGCAGCGGGTCGGGGTTGCCGCCGGGGCCCTCCGGGTTGACGTAGATGAGGCCCATCTGCGTCGCCGCGAGCGGGTTCTCGAGCTGGCGATCACCGTGGAAGCGGCGGTCGCCGAGCCATTCGGTCTCCGGCCCGAAGTCGACGCGCTGCGGCTCGTAGACGTCCTCGCGACCGAACGCGAAGCCGAACGTCTGGAAGCCCATCGACTCGAGCGCGGCGGTGCCGGCGAGCTCGATCAGGTCGGCCCACGACAGCGCCTTGCCGTACTTCTGCTTGATCGGCCACAAGAGGCGCCGCGCCTTGTCGAGGTTGGCGTTGTCCGGCCAGCTGTTGAGCGGCGCGAAGCGGATCGAGCCGGTGCCGCTGCCGCCGCGGCCGTCGCTGATGCGATAGGTGCCGGCGCTGTGCCAGGCGAGGCGGATCATCAGGCCGCCGTAGTGCCCGTAGTCGGCGGGCCACCAATCCTGCGACGTGGTCAGCGTCGCGATGACGTCCTTCTTGACCGCCTCGAGGTCGAGCTTCTGCAGCTCGGCGGCGTAGTCGTAGTCGGCGTCCATCGGGTCGGCCGACGGGTTGGTGCCGAGCACCGACAGGTCGAGGGAGTTCGGCCACCAGTCGCGGTTGGTGTAGTGCATCGCAGGTTCCTCCATGTTGGCAATCGAAGCAGAAGCGCCGGTGATCGGGCACTTGCCGGCGCCCTGTGTCATCGCGGCGTGCGGGTCACCGCCGCCGCCCATCGAAGAGCAGCCGCCGAGCACGGCGGCGCAGGACGCGGCGAAGGAGACGAGCGCCGACGAACGCGCCGCGCGTTCGGTACGGCTGGTCTGGGATCCGCTCGCAAGCGGCCACTGGTTGTCAGTGCGGGTCATGGTCACGATCGGGGTGTTCGTTCGCGACCCGGCGGGGAGATGGTCTCGCCCCGGCGCCGGATCACGGTGACGAAGGATCGCCCACCCCGCGCCGCGCCGATCGCCGCCAATGGCGATCACGGTGATCGACCCCCGCGCCGCCCGTCAGAGCGGCCGTAACCTGATGTTCTTCAACCAGATGACGCCGGCGTAGAAGAACGGCGTGTCAGCCAGGGCGACGAGCGCCTTGAACATCCAGAGGTCCAGGATCGTCGCCACGATGCGCTCGGTCGGCCACTCGGGGTTGCCCCAGAACAGCACCAGCACGACCAGCATCGAGTCGAGCAGCTGCGACAGGATGGTCGAGGCGTTGTTGCGCAACCACAGGTGCCGGCCGTTGGTCAGCCGCCGCCAGAAGTGGAACAGCTGCACGTCGACGAACTGCGCGACCAGGTAGGCGGTCATCGACGCGACGATGACGCGCCACGTGTTGCTGAACGCCGCCGCGTAGGTGCTGTCGGACACCGGGCTGTCGTCGATGGCCTCGAACTGGCCACCGAGCCACAGCGCGAACAGCGTGAACAGCGACGCGGCGAAGCCGGCCCAGACGACCTGGTTGGCGCGGCGATGCCCGTAGAGCTCCGACAGCAGGTCGGTGGCGAGGAACGTCAGCGGATAGGGCAACGCGCCCGCCGACAGCACGAACGGCGTGGCGAAGCCCAACCAGCCGAGGTCGACGGTCAGGAACTTGTTGGCGATGACGTTGCAGACGACGAGCGACGCCAGGAACACCGCGGCGAACAGCAGGAAGACGAAGTCGACCGGACGCTGTTCGGGATCGTCGAGATCGACCGCGGCGGGCGTCGCCGCCGCGCTCACCACTTCAGCTTCTCGATGAACGGGATCACGCTGTTGCACGACGCCTGATGGCAGGCGACGCAGTTGGCGACGATCGCGTTGTAGCTCAGCTGGCTCGGCGCCGCGTCGAACTGCCGCACCGCGAACAGGTAGGCCTGGGCCCGCTGGTCGTAGGCCTGGTCGCGCTCGCTCGGGTTGGTCGGCCACGCGCAGCGCATCATGCGGTGGGTCGCGAACATCGGCTTCGCGGCGCCGCCGCCCTGCGCCTGGATCCGGGCCTCGGTCAGGTCGTCGACGAACTGGCGCATCAGCACCGCCAGCTCGCTGTCGCCGTTGGGGTTGCGCGGCGAGACGATCAGGTGGCCGGGGCTGCCGGGCACGCCCGGCTGCAGCGGCGTCGAGAAGTTGCAGTCCGCGTCGTCGTAGGCGAGCGGGTTCTGCGGGTCGATCGCCGCCGTCGCCTCCTGGGGCGCGGTCGTCGCGGCGGTGTCATCGGAGGAGCCGCCGGCCGTCGAACAGGCGGCGACGACCAGCACGGCGGAGAGGATCAGGCGGGACAGCATGGCGCAGATGCTGCGCCACGAAGCGGGCCGGCGCAACGGGCCACGGCGCCCCTTGCGCGGCAAATCGGCGCCCGCTGCGTTCTGCCGCCGGGCCGTTCGGGCTATGGTGTTCGCCCCGTTCGACGGGAGACACGACATGCGCGACAAGGTCCTCATCGGCTACGGCCAAGGCTTCTGGGGCGACTCGATCCTCGGCCCCGTTCGGCTGGTCCAGGAAGGGCCGCTCGACTACCTCGCCCTCGACTACCTGGCCGAGGTGACGATGAGCATCATGCAGAAGCTCAAGGGGCGGAACCCGCAGGCGGGCTACGCCACCGACTTCGTCAAGATGCTCGAGCGCACGCTGCCGACGATCGCCGACAAGGGCATCAAGGTGCTCGCCAACGCCGGCGGCGTGAACCCGCAGGCGTGTCTCGAGGCGGTGCTGGAGCTGGCTCGCAAGCAGGGCATCAAGGGCCTGAAGGTCGGCGTCATCGAGGGCGACGACGTGCTGGCGAGAGTCCCGGAGTTGGTCGCATCCGGCCACGCGATGAAGAACATGGACGACGGCCGCCCGCTGTCGGACGTGCAGGACAAGCTGCTGAGCGCCAACGCCTACATCGGCGCCTTCGCGATCGCCGACTGTCTCGCCGCCGGCGCGCAGATCGTCATCGCCGGACGCGTCACCGATCCGGCGCTGGTCGGCGGGCCGATGATCCACGAGTTCGGCTGGTCCCCCACCGACTACGACAAGCTGGCTGGCGCGACCGTGGCCGGCCACATCGCCGAGTGCGGCGCGCAGTGCACCGGCGGCAACTACACCAACTGGCGCGAGGTCCGCGACTTCGTGCGCATCGGCTACCCGGTCATCGAAGCCTCACCGGACGGCACGTTCGTCGTCACCAAGCACGACGGCACCGGCGGCCTGGTGTCGCGCAACACCGTCGTCTCGCAGCTGCTCTACGAGATGGGCGACCCGCAGAACTACCTCGGCCCGGACTGCTCGGCGGACTTCACCAGCGCCAAGATCGAAGAGATCGGCAAGGACCGCGTGCGCGTGTCGGGCGTGAAGGGCAAGGCGCCGACGCCCACTTACAAGGTCTCGCTGAGCTACCAGAACGGCTACAAGGCGGTCGGCCAGCTGACCGTCGCCGGGCCCGACGCGCTGCAGAAGGCGAAGTTGTGCGCCGACATCGTCTGGGGGCGTCTGGCGCTCGACGGCTGCACGTTCCAAGACCACGAGAAGATCGTCGAGTTCGTCGGCGCAGGCGTCACCCACGCCGGCATCCTCGAGTCCAACGACCCGCCGGAGGTCGTGCTGCGGCTCGGCGTGAAGTGCGGCGACAAGAAGAAGGTCGACCGCTTCGGCAGCGAGATGGTGCCGCTCGTCACCAGCGGCCCGCCCGGCGTCACCGGCTTCGCCGGCGGCCGCCCGAAGGCGACCGACATCGTCGGCTACTGGCCGGCGCTGCTCGACAAGAACCAGGTCAAGACCACCGTGCGCGTGGAGGAATCGTGATGGCGAAGGTCAAGCTCTCAACGTTCGCGATGGCGCGCAGCGGCGACAAGGGCGACGGCAGCAACGTCGGCGTCTTCGTCACCAACGCCAAGGACTACGAGGTCCTCAAGCGCGAGGTCACCGTCGAGCGCGTGAAGCAGCACTTCGCCAAGATCTGCTTCGGCGAGGTGACGCGCTACGAGGCGCCCAACATGTTCGCGCTGAACTTCCTGCTGCGCGACAGCCTCGGCGGCGGCGGCAGCGAGAGCCTCAAGACCGATGCGCAGGGCAAGACGCACGGGCTCGGGCTGCTCGAGATGGAAGTCGAGCGGTAGCGGGCTCGGGCCTCTGACGCCGAAGCGGCCCGCAACGAAGGCAAGGGCTGCTACCGCCTCACCAAGACCATCTCGCGCGCCACCAACTGTGGCGACGCGAGGCTCCCACCACCGACGCGGACAACCTCGTCCTCGTGGCGCCAAAGCATGTCGGGGCTCGACGAATAGGCCTCCGCTCGAACCTCGTACTCACCGTCCGGCAACCACAACTCGATCGGTGGATCGAAGTGGCTCACCAGCTTGGTGACGCTCGTGCCCGAATCGAGGTGCCGCAGGACGATCATGCCGCCCTTGAGGGGGCGATCTTCTCCTGCACCACGAAAGCTCAGACGACACCTCGACCATGAGACCTCACTATCGATGACCACATCCGTCTTCGCGCCAGGCTCCACCTTGAGCCCGCGACGGCTCAGTGCCGGATGCTGAGATTGGAAGTCTCCCTCACAGATGAGGTCGTACGTGCCGACGGGGACCGACGCTGGTTCACCCGCTTTCAATCGAAGGAAATGCACTTCAGGTCGGTCGTTCCGCCACATTGCCATCGGCGTCCCAATCGCGAACTGGAGACCCTCAACAGGAACGCCTCCGGTCCCCTTCACGGAAACCTGAATGGTGCCGAACTGATCCGAGGGCCTCAGGCTCCACGCCTCGACCTGCACCGGCCCAACGAACGAGTCCAGTCGGATAGGCAGAATCTCCTGACGGAACGCCTCATAGCCAACTGCCCATGCCGTAACGACGCAACCTCCGTAGCGCCCGGATCGGGATGGAGGATGGAAGTCCTTCACGCCCACATTGCATACGGACCCGGGGAAAGCTCTCTGCAACCGCTCTTTGATGCGCTGGCATGACCACTTCCCGTCCCAGTTCGACGGCATGTGATAACCTGCTCCCGATTCATAGAAGCTCTCGTAGAATATGGGTAGCCCAACGATCTCAATGCCGCAAACGACAGGCATGCTCAGGTAGACGGTGACGTTCGCTGGCGTGCCATCGAACATCAGGACCGCATCCGGCTGAGCCAGGAGCATCTGGGACCGACGACGGTGGGAGTGCACGAGCATCTCGTGTCGAGCATGGACCAGGTACTTGCCATCTGGGAGGCCAACGAAATCGATTGCGCCATCAGCCCCCGTGACTCCTCGCAGCATAGGGGGACTCGCCTCATATCCATCGCCGTGAGTCGGGCGTGGGGCCAACCAGATCTCTACGGCAGGAACCGGCCTCATATTGTCGTCTACAGCGAGAATCCGCGCAGACCCCCTATGATCGAGAGTCGCCGAAACGATCTCCGGGCTTTCCTCGACAGGCTCTCGTACACCCTCAGCAGCCACGCTCGGCGACCGTGCAACCTCCTTGGCTGACACCGCCTGCTCTCCCTCCGTCGGCAATGGACCTTCATTGGTGCACAACAAGAGCAGAAGCACACCAAGAGACACTGCGAGCAACCCAACAATCGTCCAAGACGTGCTACGCCGAGTGCGCGGGTCCGACATGACTAGTCCTCCTGGCACACACAGATCGGCCAACCGACTCCCGGTGGGGTCAGCAGATGCTTGGGATTGCAGGTGTGGAACACCAGACTACACGGGGTGATGGTCTCGCAGCTCACGAGGGGAGCCGCCTGGTTCGGGTCGTAGTTGGGGTTCCGCGCCTTACCCTTGCAGTTGCAACTTGGATCATTCGCAGTGAGGTCACAGTCGCACCAGATGTACTCCGTGCCATCGATGGTTTCTCTCGCGCCCACGCACTTGCCCTCCCGCGGCAAGCAGCTTCCGGCACAATCATCCGCCTCCCATCGCTCGGTCAACACGTTCCAGGAAGTTCGCAGGATGCAATAGCATGGATCCCACTGCGCTGCGAGACGCTGCGTTGCGAAGCAAGCAAGCAAGAGGATGAACGGAATGAATCCCAGCTCTCTCGATGTTGTCATTGCACTCTCCTTTTCTTTGTCATGCGCGAGACGATCCCGCCTTCAACTCGATCCTACTGCCCCCCCCCCGATGTCCACGACATTAACCAGAATATGGCCGGAACATATCTGCTTCGGCGAGGTGACGCGCTACGAGGCGCCCAACATGTTCGCGCTGAACTTCCTGCTGCGCGACAGCCTCGGCGGCGGCGGCAGCGAGAGCCTCAAGACCGATGCGCAGGGCAAGACGCACGGGCTCGGGCTGCTCGAGATGATGGTCGAGCGGTAGGCCGCGACCGTCGCGGCGCGCCTACCGGCTCAGGAACCGTCGCAGCCACGTGCGCGCGAACAGGTAGTCGCGATCGACCGTGCGCCCCGTCACGCCGAGCAGCTCGGCGACCTGCGGGATCTCCAGCCCGGCGAAGAAGCGCAGCATGACCACGCGCGCCGGCCGTTCGTATTCCTTGGCGAATTCGGTCAGCGCCTCGTCGAGCGCGATCATGTCGACCGTGTCCGCCCCGTCGTCGCCGACGACGAGGTCGGCATCGAGCGAGGCGGGCTGCTGGCCGGAGTTGCGGCGCAGACGTCCCTTCCGCCGCGCCTGATCGACGAGGATGTTGCGCATCGCGCGGGCCGCGGCGCCGAAGAAGTGCACGCGCCCATCGAAGGCCTGCGGTTCGTCGCCGCCGAGCCGGAGCCAGACCTCGCTGACCAGCGCGGTCGCCTGCAGCGTCTGCCCGGGGCCGATGCGCGCCAATCGGGCCACCGCCAACTTCCTGAGGTCCTGGTAGACGAGCTCCCAGAGCTGCTCGGCAGCGCCCGACTCGCCGCGCTCGACGCGGGCGAGCACCAGGGTGATCGGCTTGTCCGACATGGCTCGCCCTGAGTGTAGCCCGGCGGCCTACCCGCCCAGAAGCTCCTCGAACCGCGGCGACGCGCGCAGCGCGTCGATGCCCGGCAGCGCGAGCAACGCGGCCCGGCTCGCGCCGCAGAGGAGCGCGCGTTCGAGCGCGACCAGCGCTGCCGCCCGGTCCGCAGGATCGCCGTCGACAGCGAGGCGACGGCAGAGGAGCTCCAGCTGCTCGCGGTAGAGGTACTCGTAGTAGGGCCCGAGCACACCGAGCCCGGCGCCCCGTTCGTAGCAGGCGATCGCCGCGTCGAGGTCGCCGTCCGCCAGCGCCATGCGGCCCAGCCGCGCCTGGTTGCCCGGCGAGACGTTGGCGACCAGGAACACCCGTTCGGCGGCGCGACGCTGCTCGGGAGTGCCGATGCGGTACTGGGCGAGCTGCTTGCCGTCGAGCTGCCCGACCGCCATGCGCCGCGCCGCGGCCACCGGATCGAGCGGGAAGCGCTGCACGCGGCCACCGATCGTCTGCGTCAGCAGCTGCGCGCCGTCCGGGCTCTCGGCGAGTCCGACGAAGTTGCCCGACAGGTGCAGCACCGTGAACACCCGGCCGGTGACGGTCTCGAACAGGTGCACGTCGTCGCCGCAGGCGACCCAGCACAGCCGGCCGTCGGCGACGAAGCCGCACGGGTAGCCGCTGGCGGACTCGAGCCCGGTGTAGGTGACGAGCGGCCGATCGCTGAGGTCTTCGCCGGCGCTGTGCAGGTCCCAGACGAAGGCCAACGGTTCGCCGAGCGTGCCGAGCAGGTAGCGACCGTCCGGACTGACCGCGGCCTCGAGGTGCATGCCGTCGGGCGGACGCGAGACGCGGGCGCGCACTTCGCCGGTGCGCCAGTCGAGCACTTCGAGGAAGCGCAGCTGCCAGCCGGCCATGGCGACCAGCCCGGTATCGGGGGCACCGACCCAGGTCGGCACGCCGCCCGGGTGCGGGATCTCCGACACCAGCGCGCCGGTCTGCAGGTCGTGCACCTGCAGCAGCGCGCCCTGTAGAGGCAACGGCGGCTGGCCGACGGTCGCCTCGGTCGTCACCAGCAAGCGACCCGACGCATCGACGGCGCGACGCAGCGCGGCGAACAGGTCTTGCCCGAACGCCGGGCGCGCCGGCAGCGGGATCTCGTGCAGGGGCCGGCCGGCGACGTCGAAGACGACGAGGGCCGCGGGGGAGTGGTCGTTCGCCGAGATGCCGCCGAGCAACATCGCGCCGCCGGGAACGGGCTCGACGAACGACAGGCCTGGTCGCTGGATCGTGCACGATCGGCGCCGCGCCGCCACGTCCCAGACGTCCCAGCTCGTCCCGCCGGGCCCATCCGCCGCGCGGACCACGGCGATCGGATCGTCGCCCCATGCCGCGCTCTGACCCTGCGGGCCGGGCCGCGCATCGGGCAAGTCGAACGGCGCGAACTCCGGCTTGAGGTCCCAGATTCGCACCTCCGGCGCGAGCACGGCGAAGCGCTTGCCGTCGGGATGGAACGCGATCGGCGGACGCGGCGAGCGGTCCGCCGGGCCGAGGTAGCGCCGCACGATCTGCATCGACGACAGGTCGAGCAGGCAGTGGTCGTAGGTCTCGCCGACGCCGACGGCGAAGCGCCCGTCCGGACTCGGCATCGCCGACGTCAGCGGCACGTCGGCGAGCCGCTCGACGCCGCCGGTGCGCAGGTCGATCACGCCGAGACGACCGTCGAGGCCGACCAGCAGGCGATCCTCGCCGTATCGCCGCGGCAGCATCGCGTCGATCCCGGCGACGCTCCGGCCGTCGGTCGCGAAGACGCGGATCGTGCCTTCGCAGCTGACGGCGACGCGCTCGATGCCAGCCGCGAGGAACAGCTCCGTGCCGCGCGTGGCGTGCGCGCCGATCGGCGGACCGGCGACGGCCTCGCTCGCCAGCACCGACCGGCCGGTCGCCAGGTCCCAGACCCGCATGCGTCGATCGGCGGCGAACGTCACCAGGCGCTCGCCGTCCGGCATGAACGCGACGGCGCCGACCGCGACCCCGTGCTCCAGCACGAGCGGGACACGATCGCCACCGGTCGCGAACACGCGCGCCGTGCCGTCCAGCGACGACGTCGCGAAGCGGCTGCCGTCGACGGCGAACGCACAGCCGCGAAGTTCGTCGCCGTGGTCTTCGATCACCCGCAGCAAGGCCCCGGTCGCGAGGTCCCAGAGGTAGGCGCGGCCGTCGTACGAACCGCCGAGCAGCAGCCGTTCGCCGGGGTCGATCACGAGCGCGCTCAGGGAGTCCCGCGGCCCGACGAAGCGACGCAGCTGCGTGCCGGCGTCCGCGTCCCACAGCACGGCATCGGAGGCGCCGGAGTCCAGCAGCCGCCCGTCGGCCAGATACTGCACCAGCACGCCACCACCCTGGTCGATGCCCTGATCGTGCCCGATCAGGCGACGGCGCAGGGCGTGCTGCGGCAGCGCGTCGTAGATCGAACGCCGCACCGCCACGTCGTCGGTCAACGCGCTCGCCTCGAGCGCCAGCAGCAGCGCCAGGTTCGGGTCGGCCGGCGCGATCAGCGCGGCTTCCGCGGCGATGCGCACGCCTTCGGCCTGCCGCGCGCGGCGGACCGCGTCGGCCTCGTTGCGCTTCGACTCGACCAGGAACCACAGCGTGCCGGTGAGGCCGAGCACCAGCGACAACAGCACCAGCACGCCGGCGGCGAACTGCACCCGGTAGCGCCGCGCGAACTTGCGCAGCTGGTAGAGCCCGCTCGGCGGCCCCGCCGAAACCGGACGGTGCGACAGGAAGTTGTCGAGGTCCTCGGCGAGCTCGCGCGCCGAGCCGTAGCGTCGGTCGGGCTCCTTCTCGAGCGCCTTCATGACGATCCAGTCGAGGTCACCGCAGAGCCGCCGCAACCAACGCGCATCGTCGCCGGTCGGCACGGCGCCCGTGCCCGCGGCGAGCAGCCCGCGGAGCCGCGTGCTCGGCTTGGGCGGCAGCGAGTCCCGCACGATCTGCGTCACCTTCACGACGCTCGCGTCGCGCAGGCGGGTGGCGTCGATCGGCCGCGCCCCGACGATCAGCTCGTAGAGCAGGACGCCGAGCGAATAGACGTCGCTGCGGGTGTCGATGCGCTGCACGGAGCCCTCGATCTGCTCGGGCGCCATGTACTCCGGGGTGCCGAGGAAGCTGCCTTCGAGCGTGTGGATCGATCGCTCGCCGAGCGTGCCTTCGAGCGCCTTGGCGATGCCGAAGTCGATGATCTTCGGCATCGCCTCGTCCCCGCGACCCGAGACGAGCACGTTGGACGGCTTGAGGTCGCGATGCAGCACACCGCGGCGGTGGGCGTGCTCCACGGCGCGACAGACCTTGACGAACAACCGCAGCCGATCGTCGAGCGGCAGCCGACGTCCGTCGCAGAACTCGTTGATCGGCGGGCCGTCGACGAACTCCATCACCAGGAACGGACGACCGAGCGCGTCGACGCCGGCGTCGTGCACCGAGGCGATGTACGGGTGGCTCATCAACGCCAACGCCTGGCGCTCCGCCGCGAAGCGCGCGAGCACGTCGTCGCTGTCGAGGCCGGTGCGGATCAGCTTGATCGCCACCTCACGCCGGACCGGGCGGCGCTGCTGCGCCTTGTACACCGAGCCCATGCCGCCGTCGGCGATGCGTTCGAAGTCGGTGTAGCCCTCGATCTGCGGCAGCGGCCCGCGCGGGGCGAGGACCGCAGGACCACCGGTCGCCGCGGCCGGGTCGGCCGGCGCGGCGACCGCCGGTGCGACGAGGAAACCGGCGAGCTCGGCGGCCTCGACCTCGAGCAGCTCGGCGAGCTCTTCCTGCACCGCCGGGTCGTCGCCGCACTCACGCGCGACGAACCCCGCCCGCTCGGCAGCCGGCAACCCGGCGCCGACCGCGAACAGGTCCATCAGCCGGTCTTTCTGCGCGTCGTCGAGCATCGTGGCCGCGCCGGATCATAGGCAGCGCGGCGCCCCGCAGCCGCCCCCGTTCCGGTGCTCGCCTACTGCCCGACCTGCACCCGAAGCCCGTTGCTGGTGGCGATGCCGAACGCGTTGAAACCCGGCGCGAAGCCCCAGCCCTGCAGGAAGAACACGAAGCCGATCACCTGCGGATCGGACGGCAGAGGGATGAACGTCTGCGCCGTCGTCCCGAACGACTGCATCGCCGCGGCGACCTGGACCGCCGTGTCGTTGTGCAGCCAGCAGCCGGGAGCGCCGAGCGACGCCAGCGACAGCGGCAGCGGCAAGCCGCCGAACGTCGTGTCCGACAGGCCGATCGCGAGGCCCGGTACGAGCGTGCCGGCCGGCAGCGCGTCGAGGTAGACCGTCAGCCCCTGGCCGATCGACGGCGCGCCGATCGCCGACAGCAGCGGCCCGCACGACGCGCCGTAGACGGTCACGCTGCCCTGCGCGACGCCCGTCAGCGTCGAGATCGTCAGGTTGTCGAGGGCCCACGACTCGTCGCTCAGCGACTGGATGCCCGGCCCTTCGATCCGCATCTCGATGGTCAGCGACGACGCGCTGTGGCCGATCGCGAAGAACCGCGGGTCGCCGCCGAGCCAATAGGCGCTGTCGGTGTAGAAACCGCCCGGCCCCGAGAAGCCGAGGTCGACGCGGCGCGCCAGCTCGACGCCGGGCGGCGACACGTAGCTCTGCACCTGGGCGGAGGTCGCGTTGGCGAACGACTCGCGGAAGAACACGTTGCCGTCGATGCGGATCGCGAAGAAGTCGCCGGACGGGTAGCTGCCGGTGCCGTCGAGGGAGTCAATGGCGGCGAACAGGAAGTCGAGGCGGATCGCGTTGTGCGGCGGCAGGCCGTTCAGCTGGATCGTCACCGGGTTGCCGGTCGGGCTGCGCAGGAACGTGCCGCCGAACTGGTCGCCGGCCGGCCCGAGACCGGCGTAGCCCTGCACGCCTTCCAGCGTCGCCGCGCCCGGCGCAACTGCCGATGGCAGCGCGCCGTCGAAGTCGCTCTGGAAGACGACGGTCTGCGCGGCGAGCGGGGCCAGCAGCGACAGCGTGGAGGACAGCAGTGGGAGCAGGGCGAGGGTCCGGATCGACATGCCGGACTGAGCGGCAGGCCGGCCGAAACCACACACGGACTCGCGGGCGTTGCTTGACGCCCAGGAAGCTGCTCCGGACCCTGCTGCCGAAGATGGACGACGCGCGCCGCATCCGGGTCAGCAGGTTCTTGAGCCTGGTGCTGCGGCACCGGCCCGACAAGATCGGGCTGAAGCTCGACGCGGCGGGCTGGGCCGGGGTGGAGGAGCTGTTGCGGCAGCTGGCCATTCACGGCCATGCGCTCGACCGCGACAACCTGGAGCAGGTCGTCGCTCGGTGCGACAAGCAGCGCTTCGTCTTCGACCGGGAAGGCACCCACATCCGCGCCGTGCAGGGCCACTCACGCGACATCGAGCTCGGCTACACGCCGACCGAGCCGCCCGACGAGCTGTATCACGGCACCGCCGAACGCTTCGTCGCCGCGATCCGCCGCGAAGGCCTGCGCAAGATGCAGCGCCACCACGTGCACCTGTCGCCCGACCGTGACACGGCGACGCGCGTCGGCGCACGACGCGGACCGGCAGTGATCCTGCGCGTAGACGCGGCGGCGATGCGGCGCGACGGCCACACGTTCTTCGTCGCCGACAACGGCGTCTGGCTGACCGACGCAGTGCCGCCGCAGTATCTCGCATTCCCCTGCGAGACCTGACGCTCAGCCGCGCGGCCGCGCCGTCGCGAGCTTGCTCTCGTCGATCGCGAACACCTTGGCCGCGGTGCGCCACGCGACGTTCTCCAGCTGCTCGTCGGTGAAGTCGAGCTCCTGCAGCAGCTTCACGTAGGGCTTCATGTGCACCAGCGGCCAGTCGGTGCCGTACATCAGCTGCTTACCCGGATCGCCCATGTAGGTGATCATGTCCTTGAGCCGCATCGCCACGTAGCGCTCGAAGTCGTAGGTGAACTCGCCGAGCGTCAGGCCGGAGATGTCGGCGTAGACGTTGTCGTTCTTGTAGAGCACCTCGGCGGCGTCCTGGAACCACGGGTTGCCGAGGTGACACATGACGAAGCGCACGTCGGGGTAGTCGACGGCGACGTCGTCGACCAGCAGCGGATGCGCCATGCGCACCTTGGCCGTCTTCGCGTAGGTGTCGCCGGTGTGGATCATCACCGGCACGTCGTGCTTGGCGGCGACGCGGAACACCGCCTCCAGCGACGGGTCGTTGATCGGGTAGTGGTCGTAGCCGGGGTAGAGCTTGATGCCCTTGACCAGCCCGTCGCGGATGCGTTCCTCCAGCGAGAACATGTCCGTGCGCTGCTCGCCGCGCCATCGCAGGCCTTCGACGACGGTCGTGCGCGGGTTCTCGGCCAGCGCCTCGATGACCTCCTCGGCGCTCGGACGGTCCATGTCGACCTTGTAGGAGGTGATGACGATGGCGTGGTCGACGCCGATGTCGTCCATCTTGGCGATCAGCTCGCGCACGTTCTCGACCGTCGGCTTGCGCGTCGACTCGTGATAGTTGTTGAGGTGGACGTGCGCGTCGATCAGGAACCGCGAGCTCATGGGTCGCATGGTAGCCTCGTCGTCCGCCGATGCCGAACGCCACCTCGAGCCCCGCCGCCGCGACGCCGCTGCACGTGTTGACCGGCTTCCTGGGCAGCGGCAAGACGACGCTGCTGCAGCGCGTGCTGGCGAAGACCACCGAACGCGTCGCCGTGCTCGTCAACGAGATCGCGCAGCTGCCGATCGACGAACGGCTGCTCGCCGGCTACGACGAGGACGTGCTGGCGCTGCCCGGCGGCTGCGTCTGCTGCGCGCTGCGCGACGACCTGCACGAGGCGCTGGCGCGGCTGCGCGCGTTCGCGCCCGATCGCATCGTGCTCGAGACGAGCGGCCTCGCCGACCCGGCGCCGCTGCTCGGCGCGCTGACCGACGACGCGCGCTTCGCCGCGGCCGTGCGGCTCGCCGGCGTGATCGCGGTCGTCGACTGCGAACGCCTCGAGGTCCTGCTCGACAGCGAACCCGAGGCGCGGCGGCAGCTCGACCTCTGCGACCGCGTCGTCGTCGCCAAGGCCGACCTCGCGCCGCACCGGCTCGACGCGGTGCGCGAACGGATGGCAGCATCGGCGCCGGGCCGCGACGTGCGTGTCTTCGGCGACGGCGATCCGGACCTCCGCTGGCTGTTCGCCGAGCCGACGTTCGACGGCGCCGCCGGCGGCTGGCTGCACGCCCCGACCGATCACGGCGCGGCCACCGCCCACTGCCTGCGCAGCGAGGCGCCGGTCGACGTCGAGGCGCTGCAGCTGTGGCTGCGCCTCGCGGCCCAGCTCGACGGCCCGCGGCTGCTGCGCTTCAAGGCCGTCGCCCGCTGCGCACGCACCGGCTCTGCGTTCGCGCTGCAGAGCGCCGGCCGCAGCGTGTCGCCGCCGCTGCGCCTCGCCGCTGCGCCGCGCGACGTCACCGGCGCCGAGGTCGTGCTGATCGAACGCGGCCTGCCGCCGCGCGCGCTGCAGCAGACGATGGCGGCGCTACGGCAGGCGTTGGCGACCGCCGGAGCGCGCTGACGTGCGCGAGGCCATGCGTCAGCGCCTGCTGTTCGGCGCGCTGTACTTCGCCGAGGGCGCGCCGATCGGCTGGCTGTGGTGGACGCTGCCGTCGCAGCTGCGGCGACACGGCCTCGCCGTCGACGAGATCACGACGATGACCGCGCTGCTGGCGCTGCCGTGGGCGTGCAAGTTCGTCTGGGCGCCGCTGGTCGACACCGTGCGCACCCGCTGGTTCGGCCTGCGCGCGTGGCTGGTGCTGGCGCAGCTCGGCATGGCGGCGACGCTGGTGCCGATGCTGTGGCTCGAGCCGGTCGCGCACTGGCAGACCGTCACCGGACTGCTGCTGGCGCACGCGTTCTGCGCGGCGACGCAGGACGTCGCGATCGACGCGCTGGCGATCCGCGCGGCGCCGGCCGCGCAGCGCGGCACGCTCAACGGGGCGATGCAGGTCGGCCAGATCGGCGGTCGGGTGATGTTCTCGACCGGCGTGCTGTGGCTCGCCGCGACCACCGGCGAACGCCTCGCCGTGCCGGCGCTGCTCGGCGTGCTCGGTGTGACGCTGTTGCTGGCGGGGTTCGCGCCGATCGACGCGGCGCAGGACGTCGACCGCCGCCCGCCGCCCGGCCGGCGCAGCCGCTACCTGCGCGTGCTGCTGCGCACGCCGCGCTTCTGGCGGCTGGTCGCGTTCGCGCTGCTCGGCGGCGTCGGCTTCGAGGCGGCGGGCGCGCTGTCCGGCAGCTGGCTCGTCGATCGCGGCGTCGACGACGCGGTGATCGGCACGTTCCGACTCGTTGGGGCTGCGCTGATGGCCGGCGGCGCGCTGCTCGGCGGCGCGTGGGCCGACCGCCGCGGCGCGCGGCGCGTCGCGCGCCTGTCGCTGCTGGCGCTGGCCGGGCTGGTCACGGCCGCGGGAGTCACCGGATCGATCGCGCTGTTCGCGCTGGTCTACCTCGGCATCGGCGTGTTCACCGCAGCCAGCTACGCGCTGTTCATGCAAGGCGCGACCGGCCCGCTGGCGGCGACGGTGTTCTCGGCGTTCATGGGCCTGACCAACGCGTGCGAGGCGTGGGCCGGACGCGGCGGCGGCGCGCTGCAGCGCGCGTTCGGCTACGGCCCGGCGCTCACGACGATGGCGCTGCTGTCCCTGCTGGGCTGGTGGCTGCTGCCTCCGCCGCGTCGCGCTGCAGCGGCTGACGCCGCCAGTAGGTGAGCGAGCGCCACAGCCACTCCATCGGCCCGAAGCGAAAGGCGCGCAGCCACAGCACGGCGAACAGCAGCTGCACGACGCTGACCGCGGCGAACACCAGCATCAGCTGCGCGCGCGACAACAAGCCGAACCAGCCGCAGCCCCAGCCGAAGAAGAACGTCGTGCAGCACAGCGTCTGCAGGATGTAGCAGCTGAACGCCGTGCGACCGACGGCGGCGAGCGGGCGCAGCAGCTTCGCCAGCGCCTCGCTGCGCAGCGCCAGCAGCAACACCGCGGCCCAGCCGAGCCCGCCGAAGCCGCGCAGGAACGGATACAGCGACCCGCGCGCCAACTGCAGCCCGAGCTCGCCGCGCGACCATGCGCGCTCGGCCCAGGTCAGCGACAGCAACCACGAGCCAACTGCCGCCGCGAGCCCGACGACGATCGCGGTCACGTAGACCGCCGTTCGCATGCGCCCGGCGAAGAAACCGAGCCGCTGCAGCGCCATGCCGACCAGCATCATGCCGAGCACGTCCCAGACGAAGTAGTAGTAGACGAACGCGTGCTGGAACGAATGGTTGTGCTCCCAGCGGAAGCGCGCGACGTCGACCCAGCTGCCGCGGATCGCCTTCAGCTCGTCGGCGTCGGCGTCGGGCTTGGGCGCTTCGAGGCGGCGCTGCCAGCGCGCCGCGGCCTGCGCCAACTCGTCGGACGGCTTCTCCCCGCGCGCCTCGATCGCCTGCGCTTCGGCGGCCTGCGCGCGCTGCGTCGCCGCGACGTCGTAGCGACGCAGCTCCAGCGGCACCGCCATCGCCAACGCCAGCAGACCGGCGATCAGCTGCGTTCGCGGCCGCAGCTCGCGCATCGCCACCGCGAGCACGCCGAGCAGGCCGTAGATGTAGAGGATGTCCCCCGTCCACTGCAGGAAGAAGCGGTGCACGATGCCGAGCGGGATCAGCCACAGGCAGCGCCGCAGCAGCAGGTCGGCGGTCGACACGCCGCGGCCGCCCGCCTGCATGCGCTCGGCGATCAGCACCATGCCGGCGCCGAACAGCATCGAGAACAGCGCCCGCATGCGCCCGTCGAACAGCGCTTCCTGCAGCATCCAGGTCCACAGGTCTGCGCCGGTCGAGCCGCCCGCTGCGCTCGGGTCGCCGTAGGCCCGCATCGGCAGGCCGAACTCGACGATGTTCATCGCCAGGATGCCGAGCACGGCGAGGCCGCGCACGACGTCGAGGCCGAGCTGGCGCTCGGCGGGCGCGACCGGAGACGGGGGCAGGTCGGTCATGCGGCTGATACGCACCGCCTGCCCCGCGTGCGAACGCCTACTGCGCGCGCTCGAACAGCTCGTCGACCGCCATCGGCGGCAACGGCGTCAGCTCGACCTTGCGGAACTCGCACGGCGCGCCCTCGGCCTGGATCGCGATCTTGCCGCGCTGCGCGGTGCAGTCGTAGCCGTCGTTGACCTTGTCGCCGTTGACCTCGATGTCGATCGCGCCGCCGCGGCAGACGATGACCATCTGGTTCCACTCGCCGTTCGGCTTCTCCGAGCCGTCGGTCAGGTTGAGGATGCGCCGCGCCTATGCACCAGAAGTCGCCGGCGTTGCCGACGTGCAGCTGGCACTCGATCGACTGCGGGAACTTGCCGTAGAGCCGCCGCGGCGTCGACGCGTGCACCAGTACGCCGCAGTTGCCGGGTTCACCGGGCCAGCGCCACTCGACCACCAGCCGGTAGTTGCCGAACGACTCGTCGGTGATCAGGTGCCCCTCCGGGCGACCATTGCTGATCAGGATGCCGTCCTTCACGGTGAACGACGTCGGCGTGTCCGGCTTGCCGTCGGCCGACGGCACGTCCTGGTGCCAACCTTGGAGGTCGCGGCCGTTGAACAGCTGCAGCGTCGCCGGCTGCCGCGGCGCGGAGGGCGCTCCGCCACAAGCGGCGAGCGCGAACAGGACGAGTGCGGCGACGATGGACTTCATGGGCGGGCCGGAGTGTAGCCACAGGGTTGCAGGCTCGACACCGCGGCCTTCACATGGCCCCCATGCAACTGCGCAGATCGATCCCGTTGCTCGTGCTCGTCGGTGCGCTCGCCAGCTGTGGCGGCGACACCGATGGCGCCTCCAAGACCGAGAAGGACCGCGGCGAAGCGTCGATGACGCTCGGCGACGCGACCTGGACCGCCGAACGAACCTCGGCGAAGTTGGTCGACGGCAAGCTGTCGATCCGCGCGTCGCGCATGGACATGAAGGGCGGCAAGATCGCCCGTCAGGAGCTGATGCTGGAGGTCTCCGGCTTCCACGGCGCCGACGACTACCGCACCAGCCTGCACGGCTCGCGGTTCATCGGCGTGGCCCTCGATGCGCCGGCGGCCGAGAAGGGCGACGAAGCCGCGACCAAGGCCGCGACCGACGCGCTCACCGGCGCCCAGCACCTGATGCTGTCGGCGGCCACGGTCGTCGTCACCGCCGCCGACGAAGACGAGGTCTCCGGCACCTTCTCCTGGGAGCCGCCACCGGGCATGAAGCAGCCGGCGATCCGCGACGGGAGGTTCCGTGCGCCGCTGGCGAAGTAGCGCCCCGCTCACGGCGCTGCTGCTCGGCGGCGCCTGCTCGTTGGCGACGGCGCCGCCGATGGACGAGGTGCTGACCTCCGAGTCGCGCGACGAACGATGCGCGCGGCTCGTCGACGAGTGGCGCGCAGCACCCGACGATCCGCAGCGCGCGCTCGCCGCCAGCCGCGCGCTGTTCGAGGCGGTGGACGTCACCGTGCAGCAGGCGCTCGTCGACACGACCCGCGACGCGACGTTCGCCGACCCGCGCGACGTGGTCGCGGCCGAGGCGCCGATGCCGGCGACGATCCGCGACCGCGTGCTGGCGCTGACCGAGACGGGGACGCAAGCGGCGCAGGCGGCGATCGACGGCTTCGCCGCGCTGCCGACGCCGCCGCCCGAGGCGGTCGACGCGCAGGTACACCTGGCGCTGCACCTGATCTTCGTCGCCTGGGCCAACGGCCCGATGCGAGCGATGATGAGCGGCCTGCCGAAGCGCATCGAGGCGGCGATGGCGCTCGCGCTGGCGGGCGACCGCACGTTCGACCATGGCGCGCCGCTGCGGCTGCGCGGCCGCTGGCTGGCGCAGGCCCCCTGGCCGATCGGCGACGTCGAGCAGGCGCTCACGCTGCTGCAGGAGGCAGTGCACACCGCGCCGCTGCCGATCCACCACCTGTTCCTCGGCGACCTGCTGCTGAAGCGCGAAGAACCCGACGCCGCCGCGGCCGAATGGCGCGCGGTGCTGACCGATGCGCCCGACGCGACCACCGCCGCGGTCTGCCCGTTCCATCGTGAGATGGCGCAGCGGCGCCTCGACGCCATGACGACCGACGACCCTCGCCACTGACCGATTCGCGCGCGCGACGCTTCGGGTAGGCTCCGGCGCACGAACATGGCGACGCGGAGCGAAGTGGCAGGCGGGCAGGTCGGCGAAGAGGCGATGGCGGCGCGGGCGGGCGAGGCGATCCGGCGATCCTCGTTCGCGGTGCTCGTGCTCGCCCTCGCGCTGCTGGGCGTGGGCATCGCGTGCGACGCGTGGCCGTGGGTCGTCGACGACGCGTTCATCTCGCTGCGCTACTCGCGACGCCTGCTCGACGGACACGGCCTGACCTGGACCGACGGCGAAGCCGTCGAGGGCTACTCGAACCTCGCCTGGGTGCTGCTCTGCGCCGGGCTGGGCTGGCTGGGCATCGACCTCGTGCTCGCGGCGCGCCTGCTCGGCATCGGCTGCACCGTGGCGACGCTGCTCGTCCTGCTGCGCAGCCGCCTGCTGCCCGACAGCCTCGCCGCGCGGCTCTGCGCGCCGGTCATGGCGGCGCTGGCGACGACCGCGGTGTGGGCGGTCGGCGGCCTCGAAGCGCCACTGCTGATGCTGACGATCGCGCTGGCCATGGCCGGCATCGACGGCGCGGTGCGACGCACCGACCGGCGGTGGCGACGTTCGCTGCTCGGCGCCGGCGCCGCGCTGGCCGTCGGCTGCTGGACTCGACCCGACGCGCCGCTGTGGACCGCGCTCGCCGCGACGCTGCTGTTCGCAGCGCGCCCGATCGCCGCCGCGGGTCGCCTGCGTCCGGTGCTGTGGCTCGCGACGCTGCCGATCGCGGCCGTGCTCGCGCAGCTCGCGTTCCGTCTCGCCTACTACGGCGACTGGATGTCCAACACGGCGCGCGCCAAGCTGACGTCCTCCGAGGCTGCGCGCGGCCTGGGCATCGACTACGTCACCTCGGCGGCGGTGGCGATGCGCGCGATGCTGCTGCCGTGTCTCCTGGGCGCGGTCGCGGTGCTGCTGCGCCGCCGCTTCGTGCTGTTGTTCGCCGCCGTCGGCAGCGGCGCGTGGTGGCTGTACATCCTGTCGGTCGGCGGCGACGCGTTCCCGCGCGGGCGCCTCCTGCTGCCATCGCTGGCGCCGCTGACCGTGCTCGCCGCGCACGGCGTTCACGAACTGGCGCGGCGTGGCCCCCGCGCGGCCTGGGCCGCGGTCGCGGTCGCGCTTGGCATGATCGGTCTGGCTCGCTACGACGCCGCACACCCGGACGGACCGCGGCAACGACTGTCCGACTGGGAGTGGCTCGGCTACGGCACCGGCGAGTGGCTCGGCCGCGCGTTCGCCGCGGAACGCCCGCTGCTGGCGGTCGACGCCGCCGGCGCGGTGCCGTTCGCCAGCCAGCTGCCTTGCCTCGACATGCTCGGGCTGTGCGACCGCACCATCGCCTCGAGCGTGCCACCACCCGGCACCCCCTTCGTCACCGGGCACCATCGCGCCAACGGCGCCTACGTGCTGTCGCGTCGTCCGGACCTGGTGATGTTCGGCGTGCCGCCGGGCACGCCGCAGCCGCAGTGGCTCGGCGGACGTCAGCTCGAGGCGGAGCAGGAGTTCCGCGACGACTACCGCGCGCTGCTGTTCCAGACCGGCACCATGGAGCTGCGCGACGGGCAGCAGCAGGACCTGCGCATCACCGTCTGGGGCCACCTCGACGGCCGCATCGGCGCGGTGCGCGACGGCGACACCGTGCGCGTGCCCGGACTGTGGCTCGACAGCTTTCGCACCCCCTGCTCGCTGTTCACCCCCGCGGAGGCGCCGACGCCCGAGCTCGCGGCGCTGCGCGCGGCCACGGTCGCCGCCGGCGCCCGATGGTGGCTCGAGGCGACGGCGCTCGGCGTGCTGCGCGAAGACGCCGTGCAGTGCGAGCTGCGCACCGTCGGGCGCCACGCGGTCGACGGCCTGCGGCTCGCGCCCGGCCGCTGGCAGATCGCCGGCGAACCGCCGTTGCCCGGCGCGCGCTGGTCGCTGGAGGCCGACAGCGGGTGCGCGGTGCAGCGCGACGGCAAGACGTTCGCCGTCGCGGCCGTCGACGGCGCCACGGTCACGCGCGTGGACCTGGTGCTCGAGCTGCCCGCCGACGCACAGGTGCCGCTGCTGCTGCGCCGCGCGGTGCTGCGGCGCGTCGCTCAGAAGTAGCCGCTGAACTGCAGCGTCACCGACCACCCACCGCGGTCGCCGTTGCGCACCTCGTCGAAGCCGTAGGCGGTCAGCAGCTGGAGGCGCGTGTTGCCGAAGAAGCCGCTCGACAACCGTGCGCTGGCGGCCGTCATCCAGCTGTCGCTGCGGGCGCGCCCGGCGACGGCAGGGCGGTCGCGGTCGAGCGGCCCGGTCGTGACGCCGAGGTCGAGGAACGCGAACCACGTCACCTCGACGCGGTAGCCGAGGTAGAGCAGCGCGTAGTGGCGCGGGAAGTACTCGCCGACCGACGCGCCCGGCAGCACCGGCCGCGACGTCAGCTCGAACTCGCCGCCGCGCGTGTCCGGCCCGCCGCCGACGCGCCGCGCCGAGAATCGGTCCACCCCGTCACCGGCGCCGACGTGCACCGCACCGACCAGCCGCTGCGCCTCGGTGTCCGTCCAAGGCGCACCGGTGATGCCGAACGCGTAGGCCGTGACCTGCGCGTAGTCGCGGGTGCCGCCGGCGGCCTCTCGCGCGATGGCCGGGTCGCCCCAGTCGCGCCACGAGGCGCGGCGGCCGTAGACGATGTCGGCGCCGGCGGCGACGCCTTCGTGCGGCAGCTCGATGATGTTGTGCGTCAGCAGGTCGTAGCGGACCTTGGCCCGCACCCGGAACTCCACGGTGCTCTCCGGCAGCACGAACGCCGCCGAGGTCTCGTCGCCGCGGCCGAAGTAGAGCGCGCCCACTTCGCCGAGCAGATCGGCGGCGAACATGTTGTCCTGCTGCGGACCGACCTGCTCGCGCCAGCCGATGCCGAGCCCGGGTCGCACGTAGCCCCACGCCAGCTTCTCCCGTTCGTCGACCTCGCCGTCGACACGCTCGCCGAGCGCGCCCGGCCACGTGAACGACTCGAAGGTCGCCACCCACTCGGCGCCGCGTTCGCCGTCGAGCGCCGCCGCGTAGAACAGCTCGTTGTCGACGCCGTTGGCCAGCACGCGCAGCAGGTGTCCGTCGTCGGGGTGCCGCCACAGGTAGAGCGCCGCCAGCGGCAGCGTCTCGCCGCCGTCGAGCCCTGGCGAATTGACGAAGCCGAGGTCCCACGCGTCGACGTGACGGCGGTCGCGGAACGGCCGCTCCATCGGCGTGCCGAACAGCACCGCCCGGAACGGCTGCCCCGCGCGCACCGCGCGCTCGGGGCGCTGCGTCAGGTCGAGCAGCTCGCGCTGCTGCGCCGCGAGCCCGGCCCCCAGACCCAACGCTGCGACGACGACCGGCCAGACCCTCGACGTGACGTTGGACCGCGGCCGCATGATCCGCGCAGCCTAGCGCGCGGCCAGGCGCCGCACGACGTGCAACCCCTTCGGGGATCGTCCCTAAGGGTCGCTTCCAGCCGCGGGCAACGGGGACTTGGGATCAAGGGCTGACCCCACCTCCCCCGATGACGGTGCATGCCGCGGAGGGGGGAACAGCGCCGATGTCACTGACCGGGAAGTTGATCCTCGGGTTCCTGTTCGCCCTGGTGCTGCAGGTCGTGCAGATGGTGACCAGCGGCTGGTTCACGTCGCAGATGGTTGACACGTCAGAGACCGTCGCCGACGCGCTGCGCGGCAACCTGGCCCTGCAGCGCTCGCTCGAAGCCGTGAGCGAGCTCAAGCGCCGCATCGCGGACGACCAAGACAGCCACGCGCGCGTCGACGTCGCCGTCTACACCGTCTACATCGACGAGCTCATCGACAAGGCGACGCAGCTGGCCACCATGTTGGGTGACGCGGTCGACGCCGGCGCACCGCTGCTGCGCGAACGCGCGGCGGGAGTCCGTTCGCAGCTCGGCGAGCTGCGTCTCGCCATGCGGCATCAGGACGATCAGCCGCGACTCGACGCGCTGTCGTTCCTCGACGACGCGCTCAACGACTACGTCGAGGCGCTGAACCGCGCGCAGGTCGGCCTGAGCCGCGTCGCCGACCACGGGCTGACGATGCAGCGCGACGTCAAGGACCTGCCGGTGCGCGCCGGGCTGCTGATCACGCTCGCCGGCGTCGTCATCATGGCGGTGTTCGTCGCCTGGTTCTCGCGGCAGCTGGTGATCCCGATCGAGCGCGCCTGGGCGGAGCTGGAGACGCGCGTCACCCAGCGCACCGCCGAGCTCGCCAACACGGTGCAGGCGCTGGAGACCGAGATCGTCGAGCGCCAGCGCGCCGAGGCACAGAAAGAGGACCTGCACCGCCAGCTGCTCGACGTCTCGCGACAGGCGGGCATGGCCGAGCTCGCCAACGGCGTGCTGCACAACGTCGGCAACGTGCTCAACAGCGTCAACGTGTCGTCCAACCTGCTGCTCGAGCGACTGCTCGCCTCGCAGGTCTCGGGCGTGCAGAAGGTCGCCGCGCTGGTGCGGCACCACGCGACGGACCTGGCCGACTTCATGACCTCGCCGCGCGGCCGCGTCCTGCCCGACTACCTCGATCAGCTGGGCGACCAGCTGCTGAAGGAACGCGACACGCTGCTCGCCGAGGTCGGCGACCTCACCTCCTGCATCGACCACATGAAGGAGATCGTGCATCGTCAGCAGGACTACGCGCGGGTGATGGGCACGACCTGCGAAGTGCGGCTGGGCGACCTCGTCGAAGACGTGCTGCGCATGCACAACCAGTCGTTCTCGCGGCACGAGATCGAGGTCGTGCGCCGTTTCGCCTGGGACGAACCCTGCGAGGTCGACCGCTCGCGCGTCATCCAGATCCTGATGAACCTGGTCAAGAACGCCAAGGAGGCGGTATCGACCCGCGAGGACGGCGACGGGCGCATCGAAGTGGCCCTCGAGCGCCGCGGCGACGACGTCGTGCTGTCGATCACCGACAACGGCGTCGGCATCGCCGCCACGGACCTGACGCGCGTCTTCGGCCACGGCTTCACCACCAAGGACGAAGGGCACGGCTTCGGCCTGCACCACAGCGCCAACTCGGCGACCGAGATGGGCGGGCGGCTGTGGGCGGAGAGCGAGGGACCGGGCCACGGCGCGACGTTCCTGCTCGAGCTGCCGATCCGGCCGGCCGCGGAGGTGCTCGCGTGAGCCTGCGCGACGACGCGATCCTCAACCGTCGCGTGCTCGTCATCGACGACAACGAGGCGATCCACGCCGATTTCCGCAAGGTGCTGACGCCTGCACCGCGGGTCTCGCAGGACCTGCTCGACGCCGAGGCCGCGCTGTTCGGCGAGCCGCAGGCGACGACGGGACCACGCACCGAGTTCGAGCTGACCACCGCCAGCCAGGGACGCGAGGGCTACCAGATGGTGGCCGAGGCGCACGCCGCAGGGCGGCCGTTCGCGATGGCCTTCGTCGACATGCGCATGCCGCCCGGGTGGGACGGCCTGCAGACCATCGAGGCGATCTGGCGCGACTTCCCGGACATCGAGATGGTCATCTGCACGGCCTTCAGCGACTACTCCTGGGAGGAGACGATCGCGCGGCTCGGCCACACCGACCGGCTGCTGATCGTCAAGAAGCCATTCGACCACGTCGAGATCCTGCAGGTCGCCTGCGCGCTGACGCACAAGTGGAACCTGCAGCAACAGTCCCGCAACCTGCTCGACAACCTCTCGGAGCTGGTGCGCGACCGCACCGCCGAGCTCGAGCAGGCCCGCGACGCGCTGTTGGCCAACAACGAGGTGCTGCGCGCGGCCAAGGACGCCGCCGACGCCGCCAATCGATCGAAGACGATGTTCCTGGCCAACGTCAGCCACGAGCTGCGCACGCCGATGACCTCGATCGTCGGCTACGCCCAGGAGCTCGAAGACCGCGTCGGCGACGCTGGGGGTTCCTTCGACGCGGAGGCGATCACGACCATCCGGCGCAACGCCGAGCACCTGATGGGCCTGATCCACGACCTGCTCGACCTGACCAAGCTCGACTCGGGCAAGATGGTCGTCGAGCACGCCGCCTGCGACCCGCGCAAGCTGCTCGCCGAGGTCGAATCGCTGCTGCGGCAGAAGGCGACCGGCGCCGGGCTGACGCTACGGACGAGCTGCAGCGAGGCGGTGCCGGCGCAGGTGCGCAGCGACCGCCTGCGGCTGCGGCAGATCCTGGTCAACCTCGTCGGCAACGCCGTCAAATTCACCGAGCGGGGCACGGTGGAGGTCGTCATGGACCACGACGCCATCGCCGAGCAGCTGATCATCGACGTTCGTGACACCGGCATCGGGATGACCGCCGAGCAGCTGACGCGGGTGTTCCAGCCGTTCGAGCAGGCCGACGTGTCGACGACGCGGCGGTTCGGCGGCACCGGGCTCGGCCTCGCGATCTCGCTCCAGCTCGCGCAGGCGCTCGGCGGCGACCTGGTCGCCGAGAGCGAGTTGGGCGCCGGATCATGCTTCCGCCTGACGATCCACGCGCCGGCGCTCCGGGACGTGACGCCGACCTGCACGGCCGCGCAGCTGACTCCCACGCCCGAGCTCGGCGCCCGCGTGCTGCTGGTCGAGGACGGCCGCGACAACCAGCGCCTGATCCAGCACCTGCTGCGCCGCGTCGGCTGCAGCGTCGAGATCGCCGAGAACGGCCAGCAGTGCCTCGATCGCCTGCGCGCGCCGGACACTGCGTTCGACCTCGTGCTGATGGACATGCAGATGCCGGTGATGGACGGACTGACGGCGACGCGCACGCTTCGCCGCAGCGGCTACAAGCTGCCGATCGTCGCGCTGACCGCCAACGCGTTGGCCACCGACGAACTGGCTTGCCAGGAAGCCGGCTGCGACGCGTTCCTCAGCAAGCCCATCGACCGCGCGCTGATGTATCGCGTGGTCGCCGAACAGGTCGAACGGCACCGCGCGACGCAGTGACCGCGGTCACTTGCCGGGCTGCAGCGAGTAGTGCTCCTTCACCCATGCCTCGAACGCCGGCTGGATGGTCAGCGGGTTGAGGCCGTAGACCGCCTGTAGCACCTCGCGCGTCTCCTTGCCCTGCTTCAGCAGGCGGAGCATGTCGCGGAACTTCGCGCCGCCCCGGTCCGTGATCAGGAAGTCGACGTAGGCGAAGGCGACCGCGTGCTGCTCGAACGTCAGCTGGTCGGAGTTGAGGATCGACAGCGCGGCGAACGACGCGGCCTCGCCGTCGTCGACCAGCTTGCGCACCGGCGTCTGCCAGCGGCCGCCCTTGAAGCCGGCGCCGGGCTGCATCAGGACCTCCTCGAAGCAGAAGTTGGTGCACTTGCCGTCGATGCGATTCTCGAACCAGTGCGCCAGGCCTTCGTCGATCCAACCGTGCTTGCGGTTGCCCATCCACAGCATGGGCTTCATCTGGCTGAGCAGCAGGTGCGTCGTGTGGTGCACGATGTTGCGGTGCAGCCCTTCGTCGTCGGGCATCGAGCGCAGGTCCTGCCACATGCTGTAGACGAACTCCGGCCCCATCTGCTTGAGGCCGACGGCGCGCGCGTTGCCGAACCCGGTCTCCTTCGGACCGATCACCGCCTGGTCGTTGGAGGCGCGGAACATGTGCACGCGGCAGCGGTCGGGCAGGTCGTCGTCGGTCAGCTCCAGGGTCCTGGCGAAGTCGTCGCGCAACGCTTCGAGGCGTTCGCCGTAGAGGTGCATCAGCGCGTGCGTGTCGAGCTTCTTCTTGCCGACGGTGGTCGGCTTGATCGAGAACGACAGGTCGAAGTGCGGCGTGGACAGGTAGAGGAAGTCGTCGATGTTCGGCGCGCCCGCGACGTGCTTCTTGCGCTCCGCCAGCCACTCCTGCGCGAGCTTGCGGCGCTGCTCGAGGGCGGCTTCGACCTCGGCGTTGCGGCAGACCTTGCAGTCGACGTGCAACGTGCCTTCGCAGGCCTTGCAGGCGAGCACGTCGCTGCACCACTGCACGAGCGCACCGCTCTCGAGCTCGAAGGCCTTGCCGTGCTTGGGGCAGGGCAGCTGCCCGTGGCCGTTGCACTTGACGCAGTGGCTCTGCGGGGCCGGGCCGTCCTGCGCCACGCAGACCGCGGCGAACGGAAGGCCCAGCAGCACGGCGGCGACGAAACGTCTCATCGACGCAGAGGCTAGCACCCGCCGGCCGCGAACGGCCGACGGGTCCGTACCGAACCCGTCAGAGCGCCGGGCCGTGCCTCAGAAGCCCATCGTCAGCTCGACGCCGTTCGAGCTGATCAGGCCGGCGCTGTTGACACCCGCGACGAAGGCCGCGCTCTGCACCGCCAGCGCCGCGCCCATCAGCGTCGGGTCGTTGGGGATCGGCACCACGTAGGTCGCCGCCCCGGCGACCGGCCACAGCACGTCCAGCGAGTCGAGGCTGGCGTAGAGGCGGCAGCCCGGCATGCCGGCCGAGCCGAGGTCGATCCCAGGATCGATCTTGGTCGTGCTGATCACCTGCACGCCGAGCAGGCTCGACGCCGGGAACTGGCTGGTCGTCAGCGTGCAGTTGGCGCCCAGCACCGGCAGGCTCGAGTCGAGCACCAGCGGCGACATGTTGGCGTCACCGGTCTCGAAGCCGCCCGGCAGCGACACCGAGATGTCGACGTTGCCCGCGTCGAGGTTGGGCGCGACGCCGGCGAAGCCGACCAACCACGCGTTGCCGCTGGCGACCATCGACTGCCACGCGTAGGTGACGTTGCCGCTCGAGAGATGGAACTGCAGCTGCCAGGTGTTGACGTCGGTCGTGTTGAAGCTGCGCACGGCGTTCCAGGTCACGTAGGCGACCGACCCGACCTGCTCGAAGGTCACGGTGCCACCCGCCATCGGGTTGAAGTCGTGCCAGGTGCCCCAGCGCGGCGCCGGCGACGACAACCACTCGGCGACCGACGGCAGGTAGTAGGTCGTGTTGCCGGAGACGGGCGAGACGAAGCCGTTGGAGCAGACCTCGAGGCTGCTCGTCGTGCCGCCGGGGTACGAGAACGACCCCGACAGCGCGACGGTCGCGAACGAGTCGTCGTTCATCGTCAGCACGGTCGCGCTGCCGCTCGGCGGCACGAACGAACCCGACGGCGCGGCGACGTAGTGGTTGCCGGTGCGGACCAGCGTCATCGTCGTGCCGGACAGGTCGAAGGCCGTGTTCGCCATGAACTCGTAGAACGCCGTCGACAGGTTGTAGCAGCCGGTGCCGTAGAGCGACTTGGCCGCCGGCGTGCCGATCGGGCCGCTGACGTCGAGGCTGAAGCTGCCCTGGGCGCTGCTGTAGCCGCCGACGCGCACG
The DNA here is from genome assembly GCA_020638735.1 of Planctomycetota bacterium. GTDB lineage: Bacteria > Planctomycetota > UBA1135 > UBA1135 > UBA2386. The sequence goes on from JACKHZ010000013.1 coordinate 106,944, forward strand.
TAGTAGAGGCCCGGAGTCACCGCCGTCGAAACGGTCGATTGCAGACTGCACGCGTCGTCGTTGCAGACGAGGCTGGTCAGCGAGCCGCAGCTGCCGGACAGGATCTGGATGCACGAGTCGTAGCCGGCGATGCCGCAGGTCGTGACCGAGAGCGTGCCGCTCTGACCCGCGAAGTAGGTGAACCAGACGTCGCTGCCGCCGGCCGCGCACGGCCAGGACGGTGAAGAGGTCAGCGCGTTGACGTTGGAGAACGGGCCGTTGACGCCGTTGACCAGCGCGATCGCGTTGGCGCAGTCGTCGTTGGCCGGCGCGGTGGGCCCGCCGCCGCCCGGGTAGGGCAGCGAGTGCTGGTCGCAGGCCCAGATCAGGTCGACCGAGTGCGGCGTGCCGTCGGCGAGGTTGCCGTTGTCGTCGTCGGCGAGGAACACCTCGGTGACCGCCGCCGGCTGGTCGGTGGCATCGGCGACGATCGTCCCGACGACGATGGCGTCGGTCAGCGCGATCGCCGCCGCGCGGTTGCCGAGCGTCGAGGCCAGGCGATCGCGCAGCTTCCAGGCGAAGCCCATCCACGACTCACCGGCGTTGTGCACTTCGCTCGAGGTGTGGTACTGCCGCGTGTTGTTGCCGCTGCGCAGCGGCACGCCAGGCGACTGGAAGCCGGAGCCGAGGTTCGGAGTGTCGAGCAGGTAAAGGCCGAAGATGTCGCCCCAGCCCTCGCTGAGCCCTTCGTAGCTGCCGTTGCTGATGCCGCCGTAGCGGTCGTCGATGCCGTGCCCCCACTCGTGCACCACGACCGTGGCGTTGGCGGTGTTCGTGCAGCCGCCGCCGGCCTGGTAGAAGTTGATGGTGTTGTTCGTGTAGTAGGCGTTGCACGTCGAGCCGATGTTGACGGTCGGCGCGACGTTGTCGGCGGTGTTCATCTGCGAGCTGTTGCCGACGATCGAGCGCACCCACTCGTTGGCCGTGTCCACCCAGTAGGTCGTGTTGGTGTGCGCCGACTGGGCCGACGTCGCGCCGCTGGTCAGCAGCTGGATGGTCGTGTTGACGCCAGGGTTGACCGTGAAGTTGCCGCTCGGCGCGCTGCCGCCGCTGATCGTCGCGTGGTGGCGGCCGTCGAACGCGCCGACGCTGATGTTGACGGCCGAAGCGATGTTGATCGTGAACTGACCGTTGTCGTCGGTCGTCACGTTGCCGACGCCGGGCACGCTGAGCACCAGGCCGGGCAGCGGCACGTTGGTCAGCGGATCGTTGGCGTCGATGCCGACGTTGGTCCAGCCGCGCACGGTGACGGTGGTGTTGACCGGCAGCGCCAGCGGGCCGGCGGCAGCCGGAGCGCCGACCGCGGGCTCGCCACCCGCGGCGTAGGCGCACGACGGATTGCCGCAGTCGTGCTTGTCGTTCTGGAAGCGCAGCACGACGCCGCTCTTCGCGTCGATGTAGTAGCGACCGATCGTGCCGCTGCCGTCGGCGGCGACGTTGCTGATCGCGACCTCCCAGGCCAGCGACACCGACGTCGGCGTCGCCGACTCGATGTCACCCCAGATCACCAGCCGCGGGGCGACCGGGCGCGCCGGCTGCGCGACGCGCGTCGGCACCTGTCGGGCCTCGGTCCAGGCGATCGCCAGGGCGGTGTTCTCGTCGAGGCTCGGGGTGGTGTCGAAGGAGTCGGCGATGCGCCACGCCTGACTGCCGAACATCGGCACGCGGCCGACCTGGTGCACGCGCACGTCGGCGCGGCCGCCGATCACCGGCAGCCCGCGGAAGTACTGGTCGTAGACGAAGGCCCACGTGCGCCCCATGCGCTGACCGACGACCTCGCGGAACTCGCTGGCGCCCAGCCCGAGCAGTTCGGACCGCTGCTGCAACAGCAGGCCGGCCTGCCGACGGGCCTCCTCGAGCGAGTCGCCACGCCAGCCGTCGAGCGCGATGCCGGAGCCGAGGATCGACCGCGGCGTGCCGGTCGCGGGGCTCCACCGCACCTGCCATTCGCCGCCGACCTGGTCGAGGAAGTCGGCCCACGCGGGGCTGCGGTAGAAGTCGGCGAGGGCGAGCGCGACTGGGTCCTGCTGCTTCTCCTGGGCGATGACCGGCAGGGCTGTGGCGAACAGGGCGGAGAGGGAGAGCGACGCAGTTGCGGCTCGGATCATTCGTTGTTGAGGGCGAGACGGAGGGACGACGCCGGCCGGCGTGGTGTGCCGATCGGTCGGGGCAGGGCACGGGTGAGACGGTGAAATGCCCGATCAGGTGCCCTTCGCCGCGACATTTTCCAGACGCGGCGGCCGGTCACACGCAGCACCGTCAGCGGCGGCGACGATCCGTTTCGGGGGCCGCGACGAAGGGCACGGTCGGGGGACGAGGCACGCCGTCGTCACCGAACACGTCGATCAGCACGAGCCCGAGCACGAAGTCGACGAACTCGGCCGCGTTGAAGCCGACGTGCACGTCCCAGAACAGCGGCGCCACCCCGACCTCGACCCCGAACAAGTCGACGACGCGCTGTCCGGGAGTCAGCCGGAACGGGTAGTTGTCGTCGAGGTCGAAGGTGTCGGTCAGCAGCAGCCACGAGGTGACGTCGTCGTAGGCGTTGGGCTCGGCGGGGTGATTGCCCGACGTGCCGGTGGCGAACAGGCGCGACCACGACTGCCCGTAGCCCAGCGGCCCCAGCGTCGTGAACGGCACGCCGGTGCCATGGTTGGTCATCGTGTAGCCGGGCCGTTGCCACCACGTGTCCTTGCCCCACCCCGGCGTGTCCGCGTACCAACCGCCGACCGTCAGCGCCAACGGCCCGACCTTGGCGTCGGCGCCGACGCCGAGCGCGTCGCCGTGCCAGCGGTAGACGAACGCGTCGTGCAGGTCCGCCAGACGCTGGTCCAGGTAGGTGCAGCCGGTCCACGCCGCCGACAGCGGCAGCGACAGGGCGACGAGGCGGCGGACGGCGGAGCGTGGCACGGCGAGGTTCTACCCGAGCGACGCCGGATGCGCCGCACTCCGCCGCCGAAGCGCGCGATCAACGCGGCCAGAGGTCGGCGAGGATCGCGGCGACGAAGCGGTCGCGGTAGGCCTGCAGGTCGCTCGGATCGGGCGTGCCGTGCACGACGATGCGGGAGATCTTCACCGGCGTGCTGGAGTTGATGGTCAGGCACAGCTCGCCGGCGACCAGCCGCCCGACGTCGGACACCAGCGCGGTCTGCTTGCCGTCCAGCGCGACCTTCAGCACCTTCTTGCCGTCGTTCTGGATGCGCAGCCGGTGCGTCTTGCCGACCACCAGCTGCCCACCGCCGCCGATGTGGTCGAGCACCTGCTGCTGCGCGTCGAGCACCAGCACGCTGCCGGTGGGCTGCACGCACATCAGCCGCTCCGGCCCGAGCGCGACGAACACGGCGAAGTCCGGCACGAAGTCCGCATCGATGACGAAGTCCAGCTCGAGCGAGTGCTCGCCCTTCAACGGCACCGCCCACGACCGGATCGCCGAGCCGATCAGGCGCCAGCCTTCGCCGTTCACCAACAGGCCGCTCGGCCCGGAGTAGGCGATCTTGGGGCCCCCGAACGGCACCTCGTCCTTCTCCAGCTCGAACGGCCGGAAGTCGGCGCTCGGCGCCTTGGCCGGATCCGTGTACTCGACCGTCAGGCTGCCGTCGGCAGCGACGCTCGCCTCGCCGTGGATGCCGATCGCGCGCGGGTCGGAGACCTGGAAGGCGCGCTCGGCGTAGGCGCGGGCCAGCCGCTCGACCGATTCCTTGCGCCGCTGCAGCATCGGGTGCTTGCCGAGCCGGGTCACCAGCTCCTGCAGGCGATCGAGCGCCTTCGCCGCCGCCGCGCGGTCGTCGACCTGCGGCATGCCGATCAGCTCGGCGACCGCCGACGCGTAGGCGCCGCGGTTCGGGTCGAACTCGTCCTCGAGGTCGTCGCGCAGCGGGATCATCGTGCTGTACTCGAGCTTGAGCAGCCCGGCCAGCTTGCGCTTGCTCTCGCCGTCGAGCCAACGCGCCCAGACCTCGAACCAGCGGCCGGCGCCGTCGAGCCGCCCGAGGCGCTTGGCTTCGACCTTGAGCACGACCGGCGTCATGACCAAGAGCGGCATGCGCACCTCGTCCTTGCCGATCGCCAGCACCAGCTCGCGCTCGTCGTAGTCGACGACCTTGCCGCGCACGCGCTCGCCGCCCTGCTCGAACGACAGCTGGTTCTTGCCGCCTTTCAGCGCCTGCAGCGCGGCGTTGCGCACCTCGATCAGGGCGGCGATGCGTTCGCGTTCGCGCTGCACGAACTCGACGCGATCGGCCGGCGCTTCTTCGACCGTCGGCAGCAGCGCCAGCCCCGCTTCGTAGTCACCCTCGGCGCAGCGCCGCCGCGCGCCGGCGACGCGCTCGGCGAAGTCCTCCGCCGTCCAGGCGAGCCCCGTCACGTCGAACGCGACCGGCGGCGACATCGGCACGACGCCACCGCGCGCCGGCGTCGTGCCGGTCAGGTCCGGGATGGTCGGGAAGCGCTCGCGCAGCACGCGGTCGAGCCACGCGCGCCAGGCGGTGTCGAGCGCGCGCAGCTCCGGGTCGGCGGTGGCGCCGAACGCGCGCTGGAAGGTCGCCAGCCCCGATTCGCCGCGCTGCGCCGCCCTGGTGTACTCGACGAAGGCCTGACGATACTTGCCGTCCTCCGCCTCGCAGAGGAAGCGCACGAACATCTCGGCCTGCGCGTAGAACATGCCGAGCAGCGGCTCGGTCGGCACCGCGACGCCGTTGCGCTTCTGCGCCAGGTCGACGACGTCCTTGTAGGAGTCGGCGCTGACCAGCTCGGGCAGCGACGAGACGTAGTGCCGCCCCGCCGGGTTGGCGTAGCCGAACGCGAGCGCCATCACGTGGTGGTCCTGCAGCGGCGGCTCGGCGAGCGAGTTGCTCATGTGCGTGCACGACGAGCGGTAGTCGGCGAGCCCCTCGTTGAACCACACCGGCTTCGGCATCGTGCCGTCGTTGGCGTGCGCGTGCTGCAGCGCGTGCACGAACTCGTGCAACAGCGAGTGCAGCTCCTCGCGCTTGGTGTTGTGGCGGGCAAAGGCGTCGATGTAGGTGACGGCGAGCTGCAGGTCGGGCGTGTAGTGCGCGCGCGCCATCGCCAGCGACGGATCGCCGATCGCGGTGCGGAAGTCCAGGTAGCGGCCGGCGCTGCCGAGCACCGCCAGCGCGTAGCCGCCGGCCTCCGGGCGCCGCTGCAGCCCCGCCGGGCCGAGGTAGTGCTGGTCGCACTGCTTCAACAGCTCGCGCAGGAACGGCAGGAAGCTCATCGCCACGCCCTTCTCGTAGTCCTTGTCGTCCACCGACGGGCGCTCGACGCAGAACAGGAACGGCGGGAACTCGACCAGGGTCATCGTGACCTTGGAGAAGAACGGGTGCGCCTTGAGCCGCTTCTCGATGGTCTCGCGGAAGGCGGCGAAGTCCTCCTGGGCCGCGCAGCCGACGGCGGCGGCGAGCGCGAGGACGACGGTGGCGATGGCGCGCGGCATGGGCTTCTTCCTCCTGGTTGGGGCCAGACTATGTCTGCTCGGTGCGGTCGCAACAAGCGCGGGGCCCCGGGTTCGCGGCGCAGCTCGTACCTCTGCGTTCGTAAGGTTCGCGGCGGCGGGGCGGCATCGCGCGGAAGGAAACCTGGCGGTGATCGCCCCGATCCTGCGCCTTGGCATCCGGCCACGTCGCCGCACACCCGCATGCTTCCTCCCCGCCCCGTGACGTTCGCGCTGCTCGCCGCGCTCCCCCTGCCCCGACTGGCCGCCCAGGTGCCGCCAGCGTGGAGCCAACCGACCGCGACCGCCGCCGGCACCAGTTCGCTGCACGGCATGGTCTTCGACAGCGGTCGCAACCGCGTCGTGATGTTCGGCGGCTGGTCGATGCTCTACAACCCGGGCTTCCGCAACCAGACGTGGGAGTGGGACGGCAGCACCTGGACGCAGGTGGTCACAGCGTCGGCGCCATCGCCGCGATCGCACTGCATGCTCGCCTACGACAGCGCGCGCGGTCGCGTGGTGCTGTTCGGCGGCTACGACAGCGCCACGCTCGGCGAGACCTGGGAATACGACGGCAGCGACTGGACGCTGCGCACGCCGGCGCATGCGCCGACCCCGCGCATCAGCGCCGGCCTCGCCTACGACCCGAGCCGCGGCGTCACGGTGTTGTTCGGCGGAGAGCTCGATCCCAGCGGCCAGGTGGTGACCGACGAGACCTGGGAATGGAACGGCAGCGACTGGACGCAGCGCACGCTGCCGCACACGCCGTCGGCGCGCTCCGACATGGGCATCTGCTACGACCCGTTGCACCAGCGGGTGATGATGCACTCGGGCTACGAAGGCCCGCTGAGCCTCGCGCGCGACCTGTGGTCGTACGACGGCGCCGACTGGACGCTGGTCAGCGAGGGCGAAGGGCCCCCTGCGACCTACAACGCCGGCCTCGTCTGGCACCCGGGCCGCCAGCGCCTGCTCACCTGCGTGCAGGAGGTGCCACACCTCGGCACCTGGAGCTGGGACGGCGCTTCGTGGCACCACGAATGCGGGGTCGCCGCGCCGACGACGCGGCGCGTGTTCCAGATGGCCTACGAACCGGCGAACGATCGCGTCGTCGTCTACGGCGGCGACATCGGCAGCGCCGCGACCTACTCCGAGACCTGGCTGCTCGGTGCCGGCGACCCGGCGCCGTATTCGCTGCAGACCGTCGGCACCAGCTGCAGCGTGCCGGGCACTTCGCCGCTGCTGCAGGCGACGACCCCACCGATGATCGGCACCAACTTCGAAGTGCAGCTCAGCGGCGGCACCTCCGGCCTCGCGGTGTTCGTCTACGGCTTCTCGCTGCTGCCGGCGCCGCAGCCGCTCGCGCCGCTCGGCTTCCCGTCCGGGTGCAGCCTCTACGTCAGCCCCGAGATCCTGCAGGTCCAGCTGCAGGCCGGGGTCGTGACGTCGATCGTCGCGCTGCCGTGTGACCCGCTGCTCTACGGCGTCGAGCTCGACGTGCAGGGCGCGGTGTGGGACACGTCGCTGTCGCTGCCGCTGCCGTTCGTCACCAGCAATGGGCTGCAGGCGACGATCGGCTCCTGAACGGCGGACCTGACCTCAGGCCGATCCGAGCACACGTGCCAGGCCCGGCCGCGGCGCGCTATGGTAGGCCCGATGGTCCGACCCCTCCTGCCGACGGCATTCGCGGTATCCGTGGCGCTCGCGCCCGCCGTGGCCCAGCGCACGATCACCTGGCCGCAGAAGACCTTCGAGGAGCAGCTCGCGCGCTACCAGGAGTGCATCAAGCGCAAGCCCTTCGTGCACCACTGGGAGGCGCGCGAGGTGCTCGGCCAGCACGGCGACGCGCGGGCGCTGCCGATCCTGATCGACGACTACGACAAGGTGAAGCCGAAGGACCACGCCGAGTACGTGCGCTACACGATCGCCGAGGTGTTCGGCCGCGAGTTCCAGGGCAAGGACGCGGTCGCGCCGCTGCGCGCGCTGCGCCACGACCACCGCGGCCCCGGCGACGTGTGGCTCTGGTACGAGACGCTGCGCACGCAGATCGACGCCGAGGGCGACGCCGAGGCGATCGAGGTCGCGACCACCGACAAGAGCGCGGCGATCCGCGCCGCGGCGATCCTGGCGCTCGGCCACGCGCGCAGCGGCAAGGTCGAGCTGGCGATCGTGCCCAACTGCGTCGAGTTCCCGAAGAAGGAGGGCGACCGCATGGTCCTGCTCGGGGCGATGACCGGCGCGCTGTTCGACACCCGGAAGCGCCTCAACGAGGAGGGCTACCGCTCGGCGCTGACGGCCTACATCGGCCTGCTCGACGACAAGCTCAAGCTGTCGCACACCGCCAAGGTGCAGATGGCGCGCCACCTGCAGATCATCCTCAAGGCGCCGGCGCCGTTCATGAACCCGGAGGCGTGGATCGAGATCCTGTCGCGCGGCGACATCAACCTCCCGAAGAACACCACCACCGCCGCGGTGCCGCGTTTCTTCGGCATCGAGACCGACGGCGACCGCCTGGTCTACGTCGTCGACATGTCCGACTCGATGCTGAAGAAGATCGAGGCGGAGAAGCCGAAGGGCCCGATCACCGGGCCGAAGAAGAAGCCGAAGAAGGGCGCGATCCTCGACGAGAGCGACATCCCGTGGCACCTGATCCAGACGCGCTGGGACCTCGCCCGCGAGAACCTGCGCATCTCGCTGTCGCGGCTGACGCCGGACAAGCAGTTCTGCGTGGTGTGGTTCGGCTCCGAGGCGGGCACGCTCGACGCCTGCAAGGGCATGGTCAAGGCGTCGCGCGGCAACATCGACAAGGTGATGGCCGAGCTCGACGAGGTCAAGCCGCGCATGTCGGCGAACAACCCCAACGAGGTCATCCCGCCGGAGGGCAAGCTGCGCGGCGACACCAACCTGCACGGCGGCCTGCGCCTCGCCTACGCGCTGCAGCAGAAGGGCTTCGCCGAGGAGTTCGCCTACGTCGACGCGGACGCGCTGAGCGAGGGCTGCGACACGATCCTGTTGCTATCCGACGGCGACCCGTCGGTCGACGACTTCCTGTTGATGGACACCAACTACAACGAGGGCAAGACGATCCTCAGCTTCGAGCGCGGCGAGGCCGCGCCGTCGACGCCACAGGTCAACTACTCGGGCCCGTTCGTGTCCCAGGGCATCGCCGAGTGCCCGACGCTGATCGCCGACGTGCGCCGCATGAACGCGTTCCGCCGCGTGCGCCTGCACGCCGTCGGCTTCGGCGAGGCCAACATGCAGCTGCTGGGCCTGCTGGCAGAGATCGGCCAAGGTGAGTCGTTCGCGGTCGGCAGCCGGTGAGCGGGTAGCCGCGCGACGCGGCCCCCACGGAGCGGCGAAGTGGTGAACGACCTCGACCTCGGCCTCGCCCGCGACTTCGGCACGGCGCTGCTGATCGGCGTGCTGATCGGCATCGACCGCGAGCAGCAGAAGGGCGCGCGGGGCATCGGCCTGCGCAGCTTCGCCTTGCTGGCCCTGCTCGGCGCCGGCGCCGGCTTCCTCGATGCCTCGTCGGGCTCCAGCTGGCTGCTGCCGACGGTGCTGCTCGGCGTGGTCGCGATCGTCGCCACCGCCTACGTCGCCGACGCGCGCCGCGCGACGAAGCGCGTCGGCATCACGACCGAGCTCGCGGCGATCGCGACGTGCGTCTTGGGCGCGCTCGTGACGACCGGACACGTCGAACTCGGCGTCGGACTCGGCGTCACGACCGCCGCGTTGCTCGCCTACAAGGAGCCGATGCACGCGCTCGCCGGCAAGCTCGGACGCGCCGAAGTGCTCGCCGGGCTGCGCTTCCTGCTGGCGACCTTCATCGTGCTGCCCCTGCTGCCCGACCGCGCGATCGATCCGTGGGACGCCGTCAATCCCCATCGGCTGTGGCTGCTCGTGCTGCTGATCTCGGGGCTCTCGCTGATCGGCTACGTCGCCGGTCGATGGCTCGGGCCGCGACGCGGCATCCTGCTGACCGCTGTCACCGGCGGCCTCGTCAGTTCGACGGCGGTGACGCTGGCGCTGGCGCGGCAGAGCCGTGACCGCGGCGCGCCGACGCGCCACCTCGCCGCCGGTGCACTGCTCGCGTGGGCCGTGATGTGGTTGCGCGTCGTCGTGCTCACGGCGATCGTCGGCGCCGTCGTCACGCCGCGCGTCTGGCTGCCGTGCGCCGCGATGGCGGCCGCCTGCGCGATCGTCGCCGCGGTCTACCTCCGCCTCGGACCCCACGACGACGCGGAGGCATCCGAGGTGCCGTTGAAGAACCCGTTCTCGCTGTGGGCGGCGACCCAGGTGGGCCTGCTGTTCGCCGTCGTGCAGTTGCTGATGGCGCTGGCGCAGGACTACATGCCTACCGCCGGCTCGTACACGGTCGCGGTGCTCGCCGGCACGACCGACGTCGACGCGGTGGCGCTGTCGATGGCCGGACGGGCCCGGGAGGAACTGGCCGAGCCGCACGTCGCCGCCGTCGCGACCATGCTCGCCGGGTTCAGCAACACGCTGGCCAAGGCCATTGTCGCCAGCGTGGTCGGCCGCGGCCTGACGCGCTGGGTGCTCGTTCCCGGCATCGCGTCGATCGCTGTGGGCGCGCTGCTGCTGTGGACGACCTGACCACGGCGCGCCCTGCGGCAGCGAAGCACGCGGCCGCGAAAGCCGGCTACTCTCCGAGTCGGTGGCAATACTCGCCCCGACGCGGAGACGAGATCCATGAACCTGACGCGAGTCCTGTGTGCCGCAGCGGCGCTGTCGACCGTGTCCCCATCGCAGTGGGTGCAGGTCCCCGCCTACGGGCCGGGCAGCCGCGACGACGCCATGCTCGCGCCGATGCCGGCGCTCAACGGCGTGGTCCTGTTCGGCGGCATGACCGCGGCCTTCACCCAGGGCGACCAGACCTGGCTGTTCGACGGGCGCGTTCGACTGCACGCCGTCGGCTTCGACGAGGCCAGCATGGAGCCGCTGGGCCTGCGCGTCGAGATCGGTCATGGAGAGTCGGCGTTTCTGATCCAGCTGCACCGGCACCCGCGTTACCTCAGGTCCGAGCTGACGAATTCTGCAGCCGGCCCTGAAAAATGGCACGGAGTCAGGATGATGGGGACAAGCTGAGCGCTCTGCGCCACCTTGACCGGCGCAAGGGAACAGTCATGCACACCAGCCGAGCCCTGATTGTGATGGCCTTGCTGCCGGCAATGGCCCCAGCCCAGTGGGTCCGTGTCCCCGTCGTCGGCAGCCCCGGCTATCGAGCCGATGCCATGCTCGCGCCGCTGCCGTCGCTCAACTGTCTGGTCCTGTTCGGCGGCCGGGCAGCTGTCGCTGCGCAGAGCACCCAGACCTGGCTGTTCGACGGCCATACCTGGACCCAACACGTCTCGCCCGTCACACCGTTCGCGCGACTCGAGAGCGGCCTCGTCACCGACCTGATCCGCAACCGACTGGTCATGTTCGGCGGATCGACTGCCGCCTTTTCGCCCCTGCCGCTCAGCGACACCTGGGAGTTCGACGGCAGCGTGTGGACGCGGCAGTTCCCCAATACCAGCCCGGGCGCCACACTGCGCCACGCCATGGCGTTCGACCTGACCCGCGGCGTCACCGTGTTGTTCGGCGGCAACAAGGGGTTCCTCACCTGGTCCAACGAGACCTGGGAGTACGACGGCGTCGATTGGACCCGCGCCCTGCCGCCCAACAACCCGGGCGCGCTCGAAGGCGCTGGCATGTGCTACGACCTGGCGCAGCAACGTACGGTGCTGTTCGGCGGTCTCGGGGTATTGCCCAGCTTCGTCTTCACCGACACTACTTGGACCTACGACGGGTCGGACTGGGCGCCGTTGCCGGTCACCGGCCCCCGCCCACCGGCGCGACAGAACGCACGGCTGGTCTACGACAGCGCGCGAGCTAGGTGCGTGCTGATCGGGGGAACGGACGCGGCCGGCAACGGCCTCGACGATACGTGGACACTCGACCTCGCCACCGCCAACTGGAGCCAGCTGACCAACAACACCACGCCTGCGACGATCAAGCCCGCCGTCGCCTACGATCCTGCCCGCGCCAAGATCGTGCACTTCGGCGGCGAGTTGCCATCGATCCTCTATTCGGGCACGACCACCGAGTTCGGCGCGGCGGCGTTCGCGGTCGGAAACGGCTGCCCCGGGACAGCCGGCGTACCATCGCACACGGCGACCACCACACCACGCCTTGGCATGCAGTACGACCTGCTGACGAGCAGCCTCGCCGCGCCGTCGGTCGCCTTCTTGATGTTCGACGGCATGCAGATGGGCGCTATCGATCTTTCATCACTTGGCATGCCCGGCTGCTTCGCAATGGTCGCGCCGACCGTGATCGTGTCCACCGCGGGCGCAGCCGGTAGCGCCTCCAGCACGCTCGCCATACCCGGCGCCCAGTCCCTGGTAGGCGCCCAGATCTGGAGCCAGGCGCTCTGTCTCGACCCCGGTCTCAACGCCATGTGGCTGAGCGTGTCAAACGCCTGCCTGGGCACAATCGGGTTCTAGGAGCCTGTTCACGCGGTAGGCGGGCGAAGAACACCGCGACCACCGGCCCGACCTGCGAACGCCGAAACCACAAACGCCACCGACTACGAACGGTAGTCGGCGTTGATCTGCACGTAGTCCTTCGTCAGGTCGCACGTCCACACCTCAGCCTCGGCGTTGCCGGCGGCGAGGTCGACGCCGATCTCGATGTCGCGTTCGTCGAGCAGGTGTCGGTGCGCGACGTCCTCGCGCTCGGGGTGCGGCACACCCTCGGTGTAGACCTCGGCGGTGCCGACCCAGACCCGCGCGGCCTGCGCCGGGAACGGAACGCCGGCGCGACCCGCCGCCGACAGGATGCGGCCCCAGTTGGGGTCGCGACCGGCGATCGCGGTCTTGACCAGCGGGCTGGTGGCGATGACGCGGCCGACGTGCGCCGCCTCCTGTTCGGACGGCGCGCCGCGCACGACGACGGTGATCAGGCGCGTCGCGCCCTCGCCGTCGGCGGCGATGTGGCGGGCGAGTTCGCGCGCGGTGGCGGTCAGCACGGTCGCCGGCGCATCGCTCTGCGCGCGACCGCTTGCGAGCAGCAGCAGCGTGTCGTTGGGCGAGGTGTCGCCGTCGACGGTGACGCGGTGGAAGCTGCGGTCGGCGACCGCGCGCAGCACGCCGCCGGACGACGCGCCGTCGACGGTGGCGTCGGTCAGCAGGAAGCCGAGCATCGTCGCCATGTCGGGATGGATCATGCCCGAGCCCTTGGCGAACCCGGTGACCTGCACGCCGTACTCGGCGTGGTGCACCGCCTTCGGGTAGGTGTCGGTGGTCATGATCGCGCGGGCGAAGTCCATGCCGCCGTCGTCGTCGACGCGGCCGAGCAGCGCGTCGAGGTGCGACGTGATCTTCTCCGTCGGCAGCGGCGCGCCGATCGGCCCGGTGCTCAGCATCAGCACCTGTTCGACCGGACAGCCGATGCGCTTCGCCAGCTCGTCGCAGCAGTGCCGCGCGTCGGCGATGCCCTTCTCGCCGGTCGCGCAGTTGGCGTTGCGGGCGTTGACCAGCACCGCGCGCACCAGCCCGCCGCTCCTCAGCAGGTGGTCGCGACAGACGTGCACGTGCGCGCCGACCAGGCGGTTCTGCGTGTAGATCGCGGCCGCGGTGACCGGCTCGTCGGCCAGGATCAGCGCCAGGTCGGGGCGCCCCTGCGACTTGAGCCCGCAGTGCAGGCCGGTGGCGCGGAAGCCGGCCGGCAGCGGCACGTGCTCGGGGATCGTGGACAGCGCGGTCACGACTTGCCTCGCTTCGACGGCTTCGGCGTCGGCACCGGACCGGCGAACGTCGGCGTGCGCTGCGGCAGCGGAATCGCGCGCTGCGGCTTGCCGAACACCTTCACCGACGAAGCCTTGGGGTCGAGCACGCGCGTCATCGCGATCTCGTCGCACGCCATGAACTTGGGGCAGTGCATGCAGTCGTTGAAGACCTTGTGCGGAAGGTCCTCGTGCTGACAGACGTCGAAGCCGACCTTCTGGAAGAAGCCCGGCACGTAGGTGAACGCGAACAGCCGCGGGATGCCGAGGCGTTGCGCGTCGACGATCAGCGCGTCGACCAGCGCGCGGCCGACGCCGCTCTTCTGCTGCGACGGGTGCACCGCGAGCGAACGGATCTCGGCGATGTCGGACCAGATCACCGCCAGCGCGCCGACGCCGACGAGGGCGCCGTCGACGGTGGCGATCTGGAAGTCGCGGATGTTCTCGATCACCGACGCCGGCGAGCGCGGCAGCATGACCTGCTGCAGCGCCAGCTCGTTGACCAGCGTCATGATCGGCTTCGCATCGGCGATGATCGCCGGACGCACGACGACCTCAACCATTGGCGGCGACCTCCTGCGGGAAGCGCGCCAACACGCCGGCCAGGCACTCGAGGCCCTGCTCGATCTGCGGCGCGGTGAGCACGAACGGCGGCACGATGCGCAGCACGTCGCCGGCGGTGCAGTTGACGATCAGGCCTTCCTGGTAGAGCGCCTTCTGCACCTCCTGCGCCGAATGGTGCAGGCGCAGACCGAGCATCAGGCCGCGTCCGCGCACTTCGCGAACGATCGGGAAGCGCTCGGCGAGCGCTTCGAGACCGCGACGCAGCTGGTCGCCGCGCGCGGTCACCTGCTCGAGCAGCCCGTCGTCGAGCACGTCGAGGAACACCATCGCCGCGCGGCAGACCAGCGGCCCGCCGGCGAAGGTCGAGCCGTGCTCGCCCTTCTGGAAGGTGTCGGCGAGCGCCGCGCTGGCCATGCACACGCCCATCGGCAGACCGGCCGCGATCGGCTTGGCCAGCGTGACGACGTCCGGCGTCACGCCGGCGTGCTGCGCGGCGAGGAAGCGCCCGGTGCGGCCGCAGCCGCTCTGGATCTCGTCGTGCACGAGGATCGTGCCGGTCTCCGTGCACAGCTCGCGCGCCGCGCGCAGGAACTCCGGCGACAGCTCGCGGATTCCGCCTTCGCCCTGGATCGGCTCGAGCACCAGCGCCGCCGGCTTCGCCGCGAGCGCCTTGGTCAACGCGGCGGTGTCCTCGGGCGCGACCCACGTCGTCTGCTGCAGCGGCTGGAACGGCGCGCGGTACTTCTCCCCCCACGTCAGCGACAACGCGCCCATCGAGCGGCCGTGGAAACCGCCCTCGAGCGCGACGAACGACGTGCGTTCGGGCGTGCCCCGCACGTGCATCGCCTTGCGGGCCAGCTTGAGCGCGCACTCCATCGCCTCGGTGCCCGAGTTGGTGAAGAACGCCGCCGCCATGCCGGTGTGCGCGCACAGCCGCGTCGCGACCTGCTCGGTGTACGGGTGGCGGAAGAGGTTGCTCAGGTGCACGACCTTGCCGACCTGATCGCGCAGCGCGACGGTCAGCGCGGGATGCGCGTGACCGAGCGCGCTGACGGCGATGCCCGCCAGCCAGTCGAGGAACTGCTTGCCGTCGCGATCGACCAGCACCGCGCCGCGGCCGTCGACGAACACCTCGTCGGCGCGCGCGTAGGTCTTCATCATGCCCTCATCCATGGGCGGACTCCGTCTGCGTCTGTTGCATGTCCTGATCCGCGACGAACCGCGTGCCGACGTCGGCGAGGAGCGCCTGTCGCACGGCGTCCTCACGGTTGGCGGGCGCGATCTTGACCAGCGCCCGCGGGTTGTCACGCAGCGCCAGCAGCGCTGCCTCGAGCTTGGGCAACATACCGCCGGTGGCGATGCCTTCCTGCACGAGTTGCGCGCAGCGGGTCGGCGTCAGCACCGGCAGCAGCTCGCGCTCACGCCCGAGCACGCCCGGGATGTCGCTGAGGAACAGCGCCGCGTCGCAACCGAGCGCGCGGCACAAGGGGCCTGCGGCGTGGTCGGCGTTGAGGTTGTAGAACGGCTCGTCGGCGCCCGTCTCGTCGGCCGCGCGGCGGCGCGGCGCGACGGTGGCGAGCACCGGCACGCGCCCGCTCTGCAGCAGCAGCTCGACCAGGTCGGCGCGCACCTCGTCGATCGCGCCGACGAAGCCGAGGTCGACGCCCGGCCGCACCAGCGGCGCCGCCGAGAACAGCCCGCCATCCGCGCCGCTCAGGCCGACCGCGTCGAGGCCGTGTTCGCCGAGCGAACGCACCAGCGCCTTGTTGACGCTGCCGGCGAGCGTCATCAGCACGACGTCGGCGGTCGCCGCGTCGGTGATGCGCAGGCCTTCGTGGTAGCGATCGACGAGGCCGAGCGCCTTGGTCAGCTGGCGGATCTGGTTGCCGCCGCCGTGAACGATCACCAGCTGGTGACCGTCGCGGTACGCCGCCGCCAGCGCCTGGCACAGCTGCGCGCGCGCCGCGGGTTGCTCGAGCTGCGCGCCGCCGATCTTGACGAGAATCCTCATGCGTCGTCCCTCACGACAACCCGGCCGTCTCGTCGAGGCCGAGCATGACGTTCATGTTCTGCAGCGCCTGGCCGCTGGCGCCCTTGACCAGGTTGTCGATCACCGACACGACCACCACGTACGGCCCGCTCGGCGCGACCGCGACGTGGCACTCGTTGGTCATCTGCACGCAGCGCAGCTCCGGCAGACCCTTCTGGTAGACGCTGACGAACGGCTCGGCGGCGTAGCGCTCGGCGAGGCAGTCGCGCACCTGGTCGGCGGTCACGCCGGTCGCCGGCGGCACGTAGATCGTCGACAGGATGCCGCGAAACGTCGGCAGCAGGTGCGGCGTGAAGACGATGCGCTCGGTGCCCGCCTGCTGCCAGATCTCCGGCGCGTGACGGTGTGTGCCGACGCCGTAGGCACAGAAGTTCTCGTGCACGTTGCCGAAGTGCGTGCGCTCGCCCGGCGCCTTGCCGGCGCCCGACGTGCCGCTCTTGCTGTCGGCGACGATCGGCTGGCCGTCGGCGACGAGGCCGTTCTGCAGCAGCGGCAGCAGCGGCAGCAGGATCGAGGTCGGGTAGCAGCCGGGGTTGGCGCAGAGCCGCGCCTTGGCCACCGCGTCGCGCGCGTGCTCGGTCAGGCCGTAGACCGCTTCGCCCAGCAGCGCCGGCGCCGGGTGTTCGGCGGCGTAGGTGCGGGCGTAGGCCTGCGGGTCGCGCAGCCGGAAGTCCGCCGACAGGTCGACGACGCGCGTGCCGCGCGCCAGCAGGTCTGCGGCGATCGACGCCGCGGCACCGTGCGGGGTGCACAAGAACACGCCGTCGACGTCGGCCAGCCGGTCTAGATCGAGCGCTTCGACGGTCGGGTCGCACGGCAGCGCCGGCGGCTCCGGCTGCGAGCCCGGCCGCGCCGTCATGGCACTGGCGAGGCGCAGCTGCGGATGGTGGCGCAGCAGACGCATGAGCTCGCGCCCGGTGTAGCCCGAGGCGCCGACGATCGCGACGTTCGACATCGAAGGGAGGGTAGCGGTCCGTTCCGGCAGGCTGCAGCGCGCTTCGGCCAGGCACGACCGTGCGGCATAAATATGCAGCCTTAAGCATACTTATGCATTCACCGGCGGGCGCGCAAGCGGCTGACGGGGAATCCTCCGCGCGCGCCGCGCCTGGCGTTCGCCGATTGCTCCCGGGGCGGCTGCCGCGCACAGTCGGGGCATGGACGACGTTCTGAACAGGCTCCGCGAACGCGCCCGGGCGCGGCGCGCGCGGGTCGTGTTGCCGGAGACGGGTGACGCACGCACCATGGCGGCGCGCGCGCAGCTCGAGGCCGAGGGGCTGTGCGAGGTCGCATGGGTCGAGGACCCGGCGCGCCACCCGCGGCTGCCAGACGTCGCGGCGCTGCTGCACCGGCGGCGGGCGCACAAGGGACTGAGTGAAGCGGCCGCGCGCGAATTGGCCATGCAGCCGCTGATGTTCGGCGCCGGCCTGGTGGCGCTGGGCGACGCCGACTGCGGCGTCAGCGGCGCCGCGAACGCGACCGCCGACGTGATCCGCGCCGGACTGTTCTGCCTCGGCACCGCCGAGGCGATCCCGCTGGTGTCGTCGATGTTCCTGATGGTGCGCGGCCAGGAGGTGCTGTCGTTCGCCGACTGCGGCGTGGTGCCCGATCCCGACGAACAGCAGCTGGTGCACATCGCCGCCGCGACCGCGCACAACCACCGCCTGTTCACCGGCCAGCCGGCGCAGGTCGCGTTCTTGTCGTTCAGCACGCACGGCAGCGCCAAGCACGCGATGGTCGACAAGATGCGCGGCGCAGCCGAACGCTTCCGCCACGCCTGTCCGGATGTACCGAGCGACGGCGAGCTGCAGTTCGACGCCGCCTACGTGCCGGCCGTCGCCGAACGCAAGTGCCCCGAGAGCCCGCTGCGCGGCCGCGCCAACGTGTTCGTGTTCCCCGACCTCGACGCCGGCAACCTCGCCTACAAGCTGACCGAACGGCTCGCCGGCTTCCAGGCGTTCGGCCCGCTGCTGCAAGGGCTGCAGAAGCCGTGGCTCGACCTGTCGCGCGGCTGCACGGCCGAGGACATCGTCGGCGTCGCGGTGATCGCCAGCGCGATGCTCGGGTGATCGGCCCGGGTTGCCGCGCAGCCCCGCCGCCTCGAACATGACGCTTCGCCCCGCCATGAACAGCCCCACCCGAGCTCGACGTCTCCTCCCCCTGCTGCTGCTCCTACTCGCCGCGCTGCCGGGCTGCCTCGAGTTCGACGGCCAGGAGGTGACGCTGCGGTACGACGCCGCCAACGACCGCATCGACGCGATGTTCGTCTATCGCGGGCTGTTCGCCGAGAGCGGCAACGGCAGCTCCGACCGGCCGCTCGACAAGGCGCTGAAGGACCTCGACAAGGCGTTCGCGCGCGGCGAGTTCGCCTTCTGGTGCAACTGGCCGCTGCGCGTCGATCCGTCGGCCGACCTGACCGGCCCGCGCCAGGCGCTGCTCGCGCACGTGCTCGTCGAGAACGGCGGGCTGTTCACCGATCCGACCGGCGTGCTGTGCGCATACCAGTTCGTGCGCATCGAGCGGGCCAAGGCCTTCGTGCAGTCGCTGAACACGATGCTCGAGCTGGCGCTGAAGGCGGCGACCGTCACCGACATCGGCCTGTTCGACGGCAAGCACCAGCTCGACGACGACACCGAGGAGCTGCTGACCGACTTCCTGCGCAGCCGCGGCAAGCTGCTGGAGCTGGAGCAGGGCCGCATCACGCTGCGGCTGCCGTTCTCGGCGAAGGATCACGCGTGGTTCAAGGCCGGCATCGAGGACCACTTCCTCGACAACATGCCCGGCGAGCTGATCCGTCGCCGCGCGACCGCAGCGCGGCGCAAGAACGGCCAGGACGTCACCGACACGTCGGCCGCCGAGGCGTCGGTGTCGATCGACGGTCCGGAGCTGCGCGAGGCGATCACCCAGGCACCCAGCTATCGGTTCTTCTGGGACAACGAGATCTCGATCGTGCGCGAGCTCGAGCTGACCACCCTCGGCATCGGCGTCGCCGGCGCCGACGAACTGCGCGTCGTCAAGCGGCCCGACGGCTTCTACCACGACGCGCTGCTGCAGAAGCTGCGCGAGCGCGGCGACGAGATCGAGGACGGCGTGCCGGATCAGGAGCTGACGCGACGCTTCGCGGAGTTCCTGACGCGCGACGCCAGGCTGCCGACGGAGCTGGCGGCGAAGAGACGCTGAACCCCGCTCAGTTCGGCCTGGCAGCCGGCGGCGGCGCGACGAACGCGCGGTGCGCGGCGTTCGGCTGCAGCCCGGAGCGCAGTCGCAACGCGCGTTCGGCGCCGTCGCGGCGCACGACGACCACCGTCTCGAGGCCGGGCTGGCGGTGCCCCGGCTGCTCGAGCCAGACGTCCAGGTCGGCGTCGAAGCGACCGACCCGCAGCAACACGTCGCCGGCGCGCAGGCCCTGCTCGGCCGCCGGCCCGAAGCGCACGACCGCGGTGACGCGCAGACCACCATCGCAGGCGGCGAGGTCACAGCCGAAGTCCGTCGCCAACGCGCCGCCGCGGCGTCGTTGCAGGTGCGACCTCGCGACGTCGACCAGCGGCGACTCGAACGCACCGTTCGCCACGCGCAGCCACTCGACCTCCGCCCCGAGCTCGTGGCCGGCGGCAGCAGCGCGCGTCGCGGCGACGAACGCCACTGCGCAGCGCAGCTCCGGGGCGAGACCTTCGACCGACGCCACGTCGCCGTCGCGGGCGAAGGCGAACAAAGGTCGCATGACCGACGTGACCTTCGCGTCGTCGGGCAAGGCCGCGCCAGCCGCCGCCGGATCGGCGGCGAACAGCGTCGCCCAGCGCAGCAGCGCCGCGCGATCGCCGCCATCGACCAGCGCGTGGCGCGCCGCGGCGTCGTCACCACGCAGCAGCCAGACGACGCCGAGGCTCTCGTTCAGCGCAGCACGCAGCGCCGCGTCGGGCGCCAGCGCCAGTCCGGCGCGACAGTCCGCGGCCGCCTCGTCGAGCCGACCGAGCCGCGTCGCGAGGCGGATGCGGAGCAGCCGCGCGGCGGCGTCGCGCGGGTCGCCTTCGAGCTGCCGCTGCAGCAGATCCAGCGAACGCCCGCCGGCGCCGAGCTCGAAGTGTGCCAGCGCGAGGTCGCAGCACACCGCCGAGCCCGACGCCGGGTCCGCTGTCGAGCCGGGGGGCCAGCGCTCCCGGGCCCGGTCCAACGCGTCCGCGGCCAGCACGAACTCGCCGAGCCCCATCAGGGCGCGACCGCGCCCCCATTGCAGGCCCGGCGAGTCCGGCGCCAACCGCAACGCCGCGTCGTAGTCGGCCACCGATCCGTCCCAGTCGCCGGCAGCGGCGCGCTGCGCGGCGCGCCCGGCCAGCAGGCGCACTTCGCCGCCGGACTGCGCCACCGCGCGCTCGAGGTGCTCGCGAGCAGCCTCCTCGTCACCGCGTCGACTGAGCGAGACGCCCAGCTCCAAGCTGGCCGTCGCCGATCCCGGTGCCAACTCGGCCGCGCGCCGCGCCGCCTGCTCGGCGGCCGCGAAGTCACCCTGCCGGTTGCACAACCGCGCCATCAGCAGCCAGGCATCGACGTCGCGCGGCCGCGCCCGGAGCAGACGCGTCAGCGCGGCCATGGCCGCGTCACGGTCGCCCTGGTCGTGCCGTCGCTCGATGTGCTGCAACGACGGTGCCTGCGCGCGCAGACCGCCGGAGCACGTCGCGCCGACCACGGTCAGCATCAAGGTCGCGTGCAGCGCGGGTTGGTTCGGGCGGTTGGACACGTGACGGATATCGCCACACTCCGCCGCCGACCGTAGCGCTGCGGGCTCGCCCGTCTCAGCTTGCTACACCGTCGCCGCTCACTCGCCGATGCCACGGCGCGTCACCAGATAGACGGCGAAGCTGCCGAGCCAGTGCCCGCCGGCGTAGTGCTCGCCGGTGACCGCCGCGAGGCCGGCGTCGCGGTGCGCCTTCGCCGCGGCGACGACCGCGTCGTGCCGCGGATCCTCGCCGCCGAGGCCGAAGGCGATGCCGTCGAGCATCCACGCGCGCGACAGGTTGAGGCCGTCGAGGTGCGCGAGCTTGCCGTCGGCCTTGTCGGTGACGACCGCGGGCTCGAGCGCGAACGTCGCGGTGACGTCCGGCAGGAACCCGCCGAGCCACTCGGCGAATTCCTCGGCGGGCAGCACGCGCCGCATCAGGTCGGCTTCGGCCAACCCCGGCGACAGGAAGTCCTGCCCGCCCGGCTCGAACGCCATTCGCCAACCGCGGTCCTGCTGATGGAACGCCTTGGCGCGCGCCACCAGCAGCTCGGCGAACTCCTCGTCACCGACCGCGCGCGCCCAGTCGAGCATCAGCCCCATCGCGAACGCCGTCTGGCTGTGTTCGCCGGTGCGGATCGGGTGGCTCAACTTGGGCAGCCACACGACGAGCCGCGTGCGCGCCTCATCGGCCAGCGGCCGCAACGCCGTGGCCCACCGCTGCGCGTCGGCGTCGCTCCACGTTCGCAGCTCGGCGTCGAGCTGCAGCAGCCAGGCGAGTCCATATGGGCGCTCGAACGACGCGCGATCGGGACCGCGCAGGTAGTCCACCTCGGCCGCCACGTTCGCTTCGGTCAACGATCGCGCGATCGCCTCGCGCGCCTCCGCGGCGAACGGCGCGTCGGGGAACGTGCGCAGGAGCCGCACCAGCAGCCAGTGCCCGTGCACCGCCGAGTGCCAGTCGAAGCAGCCGTGGAACGCCGGCGTCAGCTCGCGCGGCGGCTTCGCGTCGGCGTCGCCCGCCATCACGTGGCTGATCTTGTTGGGGTATTCGCGGTGCACGCAGTCGAGCGCGAGCCTGGCGAAGCGATCGGCGTGCGCGACGGTGAAGTCGCGCGTGCGCGGTTCCTGGGCCGGCAGCGCGGCGCCGAGCAGCAACACGAACGCCGCGCGATTCACTGCACGCCTCCGCGATCGCGCAGCCTCAGCTGCCCGCAGGCCGCTTCGGCGTCCGGTCCCGACGAGTCGCGGATCTTCGCCAGGATGCCGCGCGCCTTGACCGCGCGCGCCATCGCGACGATGCGTTCGCGCGGCGGCGCCTCGAACGGCAGCCCGTCGACCTTGTTGTAGACGATGAAGTTGACGTAGCCGCGCACGCCTTCGAGCAGCGCGCACAGCTGCTCGACGTCCTCGTCGCGGTCGTTGATGCCGCCGAGCAGCGTCCACTCGAACTGCACCGGCGTGCCGACGTCCCGCCCGTAGGCGTCGGCGGCGGCGACGATGTCGCGCAACGGGTCCTTGTGCGCGTTGGGCAGCAGCTCCTTGCGCCGCACTTCGTCGGCGGTGTGCAGCGACAGCGCGAGGCACGGCCGCACGGTCGCCGCGCGCATCTTCTCCAGCGCACGCACGCCGCCGACCGTCGACAGCGTCTGCCGCCGCGGCGAGATCAGCACCTCGTCCTTCACCCGCGCGATCGCCGTCAGCACGTTGTCGAGGTTGTGGCTCGGCTCGCCCATGCCCATGTAGACGACACGATCGATGCGGAGGAAGCGCCGCGCGTGCACGACCTGCTCGACGATCTCGTCGGGCGACAGGTGGCGCTCGACGCCGAACAGGCCCGACGCGCAGAAGCGACACCCGACCGCACAACCGACCTGCGTCGACACACAGCAGGCGCCGACCGGCATCGCCACGGTCTCGACCTTCTTGCCGTCGCGCAGCCCGAGCAGCAGCTTGACCGTGCCGTCGCGCGAGCGCGTCTCGCCGACGATCCCGGTGACGAGGCCGCGTGCGAGCCACTCGTCGAGACAACGGCGTTCTTCCGCGGACAGCTGCAGCCCCTGCCGCGCGAACTCCTCCGCCGTCGCCGGGCGCCCGGTCGCGAGCAGGCGCCGCGCGAGCAGCGCCTTGGGCGGCGGGAAGACCTTGCCCAGCCCGGACAGTCCGGACGCGACGACTGCGCTGGGGTCGATGGGCTCGGTGCTGGTCATCGGGGGCGGAAGGTAGCGCAATTCGTGATGTGCCAAGAGATCTGACCGCTTGTCGCGTCCAGCAAGACGAACTATCACGGCGGCTGTGCCCAGCAAGAAGCTCGTGGAGGCCGGCCTGAATCCCATGCCGGGGGTTCCGACCGTGCAGCAGTCGATCCAGCAGGAGATGCCGTTCCGCAGCCTGCGGCACGAGGCCGTCGTCGGCCTGCTGCTGACCGTGGACGCCGTGCGACGGCCCTTTCAGGAACTGCTCGCGCAGCACGACGAGCTGACGTACCAGCAGTACAATGTGCTGCGCATCCTCCGGGGCGCCATGCCCAAGGGTTTGCCGACGCTGGAGATCGGCACGCGCATGGTCGAACGCACGCCCGGCGTGACGCGGCTCATCGACCGCCTGGCCAACAAGGGGCTCGTCGAACGGGAACGCTCCACCGGAGATCGCCGCCAGGTGATGTGCCGCCTGACGCCGGCCGGCGACGCGCTGCTCGCGACCCTGGACGCGCCGATCGCCGACCTCGACGAGGCGGTGATCGGAGTGCTCGACGACGGCGAGGTGCGCGGGTTGATCCACGTGCTGGACCGGATGCGCATGCACGTCGGCGATCTGAAAGTGACCCGCTGATGCGGCTCGACGACAGAAGGGTTCGTCGTGCCCGTCGCGTCACTTGATCGGTCAATAGCCACCGCGTCGTCGTTCCACCCGCCATCGACGCGCCCTCCTACGATCTCGCGATGAAGAGCCCGAGCGCACTGTGCTGGCTGCTGGCAACAGCAGCCCCGGGGCAACAACAGGCGCCCCACGACACCAACGAGATCGAGATCGACGTGCGGGTCGAGCGCATCGAACAGTGCCCCGCCAACGGCCACGAAGCGCAGCGCGAGCTCGTCGAACCGTGGTGCGTCTCGCAGGTACCGCTGGTCGACTGGTTGACCGACGACGCCACACAAGCGCGCGGCGCGCGGCGCGTCGTCGCCGTCGACGACCTCGAGCGCGAGCTGGCGGTGTTCGGCACGGACACCGTGTTCCGCTTCCCCGAGGTGCCCGCCGGCCTGTTCGCCGGACTTGGCGGCCCCTGACCCGCACCGATCACGACCCCGATGCACCCGACCCGCCGCGAAGTCCTGTCGCTGTCCGCCGCCGCGCTGGCCGCGGCAGCGTGCCGCACCGACGATCCCCGCGCCGAGCCGATCGAACCGACGATGTCCACCACCCGCATGCCGTCCCTGTTCGTCTCGCACGGCGCGCCGACGCTGGCCCTCGACGCCGCCGCCGGCGCTGACTTCGCGCGCCTGGCCGCGGCGCTGCCGACGCCGCGCGCGGTGCTCGCGCTGTCCGCGCACTGGCTCGACGCACCGGCGACGATCGGCACGCGCAGCACCCGCGAACTGCTCTACGACTTCGGCGGCTTCCCCGACGAACTCTACCGCGTGCGCTATGAAGCGCCGGCCGCCGCCGACCTCGGCGCGCGCGTCGAGGAGCTGCTGCCCGGCGTGCAGCGCGACGACGATCGACCCTGGGACCACGGCGTCTGGGTGCCGCTGCTGCACATGTTCCCCGCCGCCGACGTGCCGGTGCTGCAGCTGTCGCTGCCGTATCGCTGGACGCCGAAGCAACTGTTCGAGCTCGGCCGTTCGCTGGCGCCGCTGCGCGACGAGGGCGTGCTCGTGCTCGGCAGCGGCGGCGCGGTGCACAACCTGCGCGCCGTCGACTGGCGCGGCGACGCTCCACCGCCGCAGTGGGCCACCGACTACGAGGGCTGGCTGCGCGAACGACTGCTGGCCGGGCAGGCCGACGACGTGGTCGCGTTCCGCGAGCGCGCGCCGGCGCTGCGGCAGGCGCACCCGACCGACGAGCACTTCTTGCCGCTGCTGGTCGCGCTCGGCGCCGCGGCCGATGGCGGCGACGCCGTGACCTTCCCGATCGAAGGCTGGGAGCTGGGCTCGATGAGCCGGCTCGCCGTGCGCTTCGGCTGACGCCCAGCGCGGCGGCGGCGCCCAGGCTACAGTCGCGCAGCGGCCGCCGCATCGGCGCGCCGCCCCGCACCACCGACGCCGAGATGCCGATGCTCAGCCTGCTGTTCGGAATGCTCGCCGCGACGACGCCCGGCCCGCAGCAGGCACCCGGCAGCATCGACGTGCAGGTCGAGCGCATCGAACAGTGCCCGTCGAACACCAGCGAAGGGCAGCGCGAACTGTTCACCGCGCGCCTTCTCGCCGCGCACGCCGCGCTGGCGCACGCGCTGGCGCCGACGTTGCCGGTGAGCGACCGGCCGACCCTGCAGCTGACGTTGATGGAGCAGGGCGCCGCGGCGCGGCAACTGGCGTCCGAGCGCTGCAGCATGGAACTGCTGGGCGCGGGCGTGCTCCACGCCGACGGCGCGACCGCCGTGCTGGTGCGCGACCCGAAGCACGACCGAGACGCCGAGCTGTGGCGGGCGTGCGTGCATGCGGCGACCCTCTGCGAGGTCGCCGCCGCGCTGGGCGAGTCGCAGCAACGCACGCTCGGATACGGCTGGCTCGCAGTCGGTCTCGCCCATCGCGCCGAGCGCGAAGCCACCGGCACGATCGACGTCTGCTTCGTGCATGGCGTGCTGCAGGAGCGTCTGCCGTTCTGGGGAGGTGACTGGAGCCGCGCCGCGAACGAGCTGCTGGCGCGCCAGCAGCTGCCGTCGCTGTCGGCGTTGCTCGCGACGGAAGCCGATGCGCTGGACTTCGGCGAGCGGGTGTTGGCGCTGACACTCGTCGACTGGCTGCACGACTCGCCGCTCGCCGGCGCAGCGCCGACCACACACGGCGACGGTGCTGCCGACGCGCCGCGCCCGACCCTGCTGGCCAGACTGCTGCAAGCCGGGCGCGATGGCCGCCCCGCGACGACCGCGCTGGCGGAGATCGGAGGCGCGGCGCTCGACGTGCTCGAGCAACGCCTGCACGAGTTCGTTCGCCGGCGCGCCGCGTTGTCGACACAGCCGCGTCCCGTGGCGCACCACGCGACGCACCCGCACCTCGCCGTCTACGTCTACACGCGTGAACCGATCCGCGAGCGGCACCGCGAGGTCGTCGACAAGGCGCTGCAGCGGCGCCGCGACGCCCACACCAGCGGTTGGCGCAACGCCGACGGCGCGCCCGAACTGCGCGTCGGCCCCGTCAACCGTGGCGCCCGATTCTGGCACGGCGACGAGGCCGGCAAGAACATCGCCCGCGCCTGGCCGATGGTGGTCGTGCTCGAGTACGAACGCATCGGCCAGCCGACCGCATACCTCGACTGCTTTCGCCGTGTCAGCGGCCGCAACGACGGCGACGGCTGGCTGCTCGACCCGACGGTCGACTTCGTCGGGCATCACAACGCGCAGTACGCGACGGCCTTCGACGAGCGCTTCGGCTACCTGGCGGTGCCCGACACGCCGACCGGAGGCCACGTCGGCGGCAGCGAGTTCGTGCACCGCGGCCGCGTGCGCTGGGCCGACGGCAGCGTCGGTGTGGTCGGCACATGGACTGCGATGGAGGCGCCGCGCTCGCGCAACGTCGAGCCTTGGCGCGCCGTGCAGGTGCCACTCGTCGACTGGCTGGCCGACGACAGCACGTCGACGCTCGGCGCGCGGCGGATCGTCGCCATCCGCGACCTCGAGCGTGAGCTGGCAGTGTTCGGCACCGACACCGTGTTCCGCTTCCCGGAGATTCCGCCCGGCCTGTTCGCCGGGCGCGGCGGCCCCTGAACACCGCGCACGCGACACCGCGCGCGCAGTTCACGACGGTGACGCTACGCTGTCGCGCCATGCAGATCGTCTGTGAGAGCTGCGGCGCGGTGGTGCCAGCCGACAACCTCAACCTCGAGCGCATGGTCGCCAAGTGCGTCGCTTGCGATGCGGTGTTCGCGTTCCAGGTCGACGCCGCTCCGCGGCGACGCGAGAACATCGCCCGCCCCGAGAAGCTGCAGGTCGAACGCCGCGGCGACGAGACGGTCGTGCGGCGTTCGTGGCGCAGCCCGCTCGCCGGCGCGTTCCTGCTGCTCTTCGCGGCGATGTGGAACGGCATCGTCTGGACCGGCTACGTGATGACCGGCGACGACCAGTCGATGATCTTCCGCTGGTTCCTGATCCCGTTCCAGCTGATCGGCTTCGGCGTGGCCTACTTCGCGCTCGCGGTCTTCGTCAACACGACCACGCTCACCGTGTCGCGACGCCGCCTGGTCGTGCGCCACGGCCCGCTGCCGTTCCCCGGCAACGTCGACATGGATCCGGGGGACATCGAGCAGGTGTTCGTCGACGAGCAGCTCAACGTGCACCGTCACGAGAACTCCTCGTCGAGCTCGGTGTCGCGCTCCTACCGCCTGCAGGCGCGGCTGAAGGACGGCACCAAGAAGACCCTGATCCGCGCGTTGCCCGATGCCGACGAAGCGCTGTGGCTCGAGCAGCTGCTCAAGGACGAACTCGGCATCGCCGATCGCCCGGTGCGCGGCGAGTATCGGTAGCCGGATTGCCATTCGCACCCTCTCCGGCCAAGCTCTCGCCATGTCACGCGCGCTGTCCACCGACCTCGACGATCCGGCCGCCCGGCCCTACTTCGTCTGGGACGAGGAGGTGACCGTCGGCGAGCTGCGCGCACACCTCGCGTCCCCCGATCGCCGCGAACGTGCGCTTTGGACGGCGCGGGTAATGCGCGAAGCCCGTTACCAGGATGTCTGGAAGTTGGTCCGGCTGCGCGACGTCGTCGTCGACTTCTCGGCGATCGAACCGCATCTGGGCCGCATGCGCGGCTTCTGGCGATGGCTACTCGACGGCTGGCGTGACGATGGACTACTCCCCGGGACTTAGCCCCCTGCAACGGGATCTCCTGCGGGAGTTCTTCGCTCGCGAACGACGGTTCGTGCTGACCGGCGGCGGAGCCCTCGTCGGCTACCACTTGCGTCACCGCACCAGCGACGATCTGGATCTGTTCGCCAAACCGCCGGTCGACATCGAGGATGCACGCCGGGCCATGACCGGCGCGGCGGCAGCGCTCGGCGCGACGGTGGAGTCCCTGCGCACCTACCCCGATTTCGTCCGCCTGCTCGTCCGCCGCGGCGACGAAACGGCGATCGTCGACCTCGTCATCGACCGCGCCCCCGACGTCGACGAGCCCATCGACGTCGCCGACGGGGTTCGCATCCACTCGCTGCGCGAGATCGCATCCAACAAGATCTGCGCGCTGCTCGGCCGCGGTGAAGTCCGTGACTTGATCGACCTGCGGGCGATCCTGGCGCACGGTGTCGACCTCGAGGTGGCGCTGGCCGACGCGGAGCAAAAGGACGGCGGCGTCTCCGCCGCGACCCTGGCCTGGATCCTCGACCAGGTCGCGATCGGCGCACAAGCGAAGCTGCCTGGCGTCACGCCCGACGAACTCGAGAAGTTCCGCACCGGATTGGTCCAGCGCCTGCGCCGTCTCGCCCGCCCAAGCTCGGACTGAGAGGGTACCGCACCCGGTTCCTCCTCCTCGTTTCGCCTCGCGTCACCATCCCTTCGCCGCGCGCAACGTCGTGATGTGCGCGACGTGGTGCCGACCGTGCCACGCATACGTCGCGACCAGGTCGTCGAGCGTCTTCTCGCCGTCGGCCGTGTGCACGCAGCGCCGCGCGAACGCCGCCTCGGGGGCAGCGCGCAGGCACTCGACCAGCCGCGCCTGGATCTGCTGCACCAACAGCAGCGAACCACCGATCGGCGCACGCGCATCGGCGAAGCGCGACCACGCGTTCTCGTCGTAGGCCTGGATCGTCGGACGGTCCTCGCCGAGCGTCAGCTTGTGCCGACAGTAGGCGTGCACGTGGCTGTCGGCGAGGTGGTGCACGACCTGCCGCAGCGACCAGCCGCCGGGTCGGTAGGGCGTGTCGAGCTCGGTCTCGCCGAGCCCGCGCACGGCGTCGGCGAGCTCGTTGGGCAGCGCGGCCATCGCGGCGAAGGCGGCACGGCGTTGGTCCTGGGTGAGGCGGCCCGTGAGCTGCAGGCGGCCGATCGGGAAACGCGGATCGTGGGTGGTCATGGAATGGCGGGCGGTCGCGGCAGCGCGGGTCGGATCGGGCGCGTGAGACGGAGCGCGACGACGAAGCCCACCAGGGCCCCGATCACGCCGAACGGCACCCACGCGTTCACTTCGAGCAGGTCGTCCTCGACTCCGGTGTCGAACTGGTCGAACGGAGCGGATCCGGCCACCAGGTGACCACAGTCCATGCTCCACAGAACCGCCGACGTCGCGAACATCGCGCCGAGGAACGCACCGACGACACAGAGCCCGATGCGGCTCGCGATCCCTCCGGCGGCGTGTGCGTTCTGCATGACCTACGGCGACGTGGCGCTTGGGCCGAGTGTAGCCGCGCGCCGCGAACGCCACACCCGGCCGGCGAGCACCAGGCCGCCGACGAAGCCGACCAGGTAGCTGGCCGAATGCGCCCAGAGATCCGCGAGGAACAACACGTGCCGCTCACTCGGCACGCGCGACGCGAGCGGCTCGAGCAAGAACACCCAGCCCTGCCCGCCGGCGAAGTAGCCGATCCCGCCGGCCAGCGCCGCGCACACCGCCATCACCAGCAGCAGCAACGCCACCGGCCGCAGCAGCGACCGCGCCGTGCGCATCGGCCGCGCGCCGCGCACCGCGGCGAACGCCAGCACCAGACCGAGCATCAGCCCGACCCACCACGTCGCGATCACGCCCCAGCCCAACGCCAGCAGCAGCGGCGAATCGGTGCCGAACACCGGTGGATGGCCGATGGTGAAGTACTCGACGCAGACGTGGGCGGTGACGAGGTCGTGCGCGATGCCGTAGGCGATCGCGGCGACGATGCACATCGCGACGATGGAGAACGCTGTGACAGCTCGCGACCGGCTCATCGCTCTTCTTCCTCGGCGGCCAACGACCGTACCCGCGCCCGCACCTCGTCACCGACGGCGATCATCGCGCCATGATGGTTCTCGACCAGCAACCATCGCAGCTGCACGTCCGTGACGAAGTACTCGAAGAACGACGTCTCACCGAGCACCCTTTGCGCGGTCGAGGCGTCGGCGACGAACACCGCGCAATCGCCGTCTTCGATGCCGCCGAACCACACTTGCTCGGCGGGATCCGGAACCACCTTGTGCAGATGCAAGGAGCCATCGCCGCCCGGCGGACGGTACCAGTCGTACGCCAACACCGTCGCGTCGAACGTCCACGGCGTGCGGCCGGCGAACCAATGCACTTCGATGCCCGCGCGAGCCGCCACGGCAGCCGCATCGTCCAGGCGACGGATCGCGCTCGACGGCAGCGACAGCTCGGCGATCGCTTCGCTGATCCGCCGCCCGGAGTCGCTTCCCGCTTCGTGGTCGCGTGGCTTCACGGGTGCACTGTCCGAGGCTCGCGTCGGAAGACCATAGCGGGAGTCGGTGCCCCAACCCTGGTCCCACCGGGCCCGAGGAAGCGGAGTCGCCATGAGCCGCCCCCGCCACGCCACTGGACCTTGGCCCGGTCGGAACACCGGCTCGGTCTATCCATCATCTACCGAAAGCGACACATGACGTTACTTTACGCTATCGTTGCATACCCCATGGCCCGCGCCCTGGACTTCATCGATGCACTCGCCAGCGACGGGCGCCACCACTTCACGACCGACGAGGCCGCCGTGGCCCTGGGCACCGCCCCACCCGCGATGCGCGCTTCGCTCCGGCGCCTGAAGGCTCGCGGACTGATCGCCACACCGCACCGCGGCTTCCACGTCATCGTGCCGCCGGAGTATCGACGACTCGGCTGCCTGCCGCCGGAGCAGTTCGTTCCGCAGCTGATGCAGCTTCTCGAAGCGCCCTACTACGTCGCATTGCTCAGCGCCGCCGAACTGCATGGCGCCGCCCCACAGCGGCCGCAGAGCTTCCAGGTCATGGGCTCGGGCAACCGGCGACCGATTCGCTGTGGCCAGATCCGCGTGCAGTTCTGCGCGCGCAAGGACGCGGCATCGACGCCCACCGCGCTGCGGAACACGCCGCGTGGATCGTTGCGCGTCGCGACGCCCGCGGCCACTGCGCTCGAACTGGTGGGCTACCCGGGCCAATGTGGCGGCCTCGAGCACGTCGCTGCGGTGTTGCACGACCTGGCGGAACGGCTGCACCCAACCGAACTGACCGACGAAGCCGAGCGCTGTCCGATCGCCTGGGTGCAGCGCCTCGGGCACCTGCTGGATCGCATCGGACACGCAGCGCTCGCCGGCGCGCTCCAACCGACGGTCACCAGACGCGCGGCGGTCGTGGCACCGCTCGTTCGCGCGTTGGCGATCACCGGTGCGCCGCGCGACGAGCGCTGGCGACTCGCCGTCAACGCGATCCTGGAGCTCGAGACTTGATCCCGCAGGATCACATCACCCAGTGGCGCACCAACGCGCCGTGGGTGAGCGATCATCAGGTGGAGCAGGACCTCGTGATCTCAAGGGCCCTGGTCGCGCTCTACTCCCATCCGACGATCGCCGAACTGGTCGCCTTCCGGGGAGGAACGGCGCTCTACAAGCTGCATCTCAGACCGGCTGCCCGCTATTCGGAGGACATCGATCTCGTGCAGACGTCATCGATGAGCATCGGCCCGTTGCTCGACGCCGTTCATGAGGTGCTCGACCCATGGCTCGGATCACCGCAGTGGAAGCAGGGAGAGGACATGGTCACGCTCGCCTATCGATTCACCTCGGAGGCCCTGCCGGCCGTGCCGCTCAGACTGAAGGTCGAGATCAACACTCGCGAGCACTTCACCCTGCACGGCTACGAGCACCGCAAGTTCGAGGTGGCATCTCGCTGGTTTCGCGGCGCCACGACCATTCGCACCTACTCGCTCGACGAGTTGCTGGGCACCAAGCTGCGCGCGCTCTATCAACGACGCAAGGCCCGCGACCTCTTCGACCTCGTCATGGCGCTGCGATCCGGACAGTGCAGCGCCGAACGGATCGTCGACAGCTTTCGGCACTACACGGGGGCAGCAAGCACGCGGGTCACGCGCGCAATGTTCGAGCGCAACCTCACCGGCAAGCAGTCCCACCCGCTGTTCTTGGCGGACCTGCGACCGCTGCTCGCTGCGGGCGACGATTGGGACGCGGACGCCGCAATGGAACAGGTCCGCACGACGCTGATCACGCTCTTGCCCGGCGAGCCGTGGCAAGGTGCTTGAAGGTGCGCGCTCCGCCGTCGCTACTCCGCTGCAGCCTTCTCGACGACCACCAGCGCCTGCCCCTGATCGACCGTGGTGTTCTTCTGCACCGACACCGACTGCACGACGCCGTCGATGCCTGCCGCGAGCTTGTGCTCCATCTTCATCGCCGAGACGACGACCAGCGTCTGGTCGGCGGTGACGGTGTCCCCCACCTGGCACAGCACGTCGAGCACGGTGCCGGTCATCGGCGCGCGAACGGTGCCGTCGCTGCCGCCGCCGCCACCGCCGCGGCGCGACGCCGGCGCGGTCAGCGTGTGCGTGCGACCGGCTGTGCGCACCATGTAGCGCTGCGCGGAGCCGGCGCCGTAGCAGACCGTGGCCTTGCCGATCGAACCGTCGACAGCGACCGGCGCGAGGCGCACGCCGCCGTCCGGCAGCGCACGCGCGTCGAACTCCAGCACGTGGTCGCCGACGCGCACGCGCCAGCGATCGCCGGCGACGTGCTCGGCGCGCACCGCGACCTTGTCGCCGTCACGCTCGAACTCACGGGTGACCTTCATCGTGCACCTCCGACACCTTCGAACAGGCGGAAGCCTTCGAACTCCTGCCACACCGCGTTGCCCGACGAACCGGCCGACGCACCAGCCGCGGCGCCACCACCGCCGCCGCCGCTGCGGCCCAGCGCCTGGCACAGTACGGCTGCGGCGAGCACTTCGTCGCTCGGCGCGTCGCCCGGCCCCTTCGCCAGCTCCGGCCGCTGCGACAACATGTCGGTGCTGATCTGCGCGGTGCGGAACGCCTGGTCGTCGACGATGCGACGCAGGAAGTCGACGTTGGTCGGGATGCCGAGGTAGACCGTGTCGCGCAGCGCCTGGCTGAGCCGATCACACGCCGTCGCGCGGTCCGGCGCCCAGACGATCAGCTTGGCGAGCATCGAGTCGTAGAACGGCGGCACCTGCCACCCGGTGTAGACGCCGCTGTCGACGCGGATGCCGGGCCCCTCGGCCTCGCGCACCAGCTCCAGCAGCCCCGCCGCCGGGATGTAGCCGGCCTCGGGCGACTCGGCGCAGATGCGCGCCTCGATCGCGTGGCCGCGCGGCGTCAGGTCCTTGCCCTTCAGCAGCTCGGTCAGGTTGCCGCCGGCGGCGACCGCCAGCTGCAGGTGCACGAGGTCGACGCCGGTGACCAGCTCGGTGACCGGATGTTCGACCTGCAGGCGCGTGTTGACTTCGAGGAAGTAGAAGTTGCCGGCGTCGTCGAGCAGGAACTCGCAGGTGCCGGCGTTGTCGTAGCCGACGCGCTTGCACAGTGAGACCGCGGCCTCGCCCATGCGCTTGCGCAGCTCTTCGGACACCACCGCCGACGGCGCCTCCTCGAGCACCTTCTGGTGGCGGCGCTGCACCGAGCACTCGCGTTCGTGCAGCGACACCGCGTTGCCGTGCTTGTCGGCGATGATCTGGATCTCGATGTGCCGCGCCGGGAACACCGCGCGCTCGACGATCATGCGTTCGTCGCCGAACGAGTCCTTGGCCTCGCGACGCCCAGCCGCGATCGCCTCGGCGAGGTCCTGCTCGCGCTCGACGCGCCGCATGCCGCGGCCACCGCCGCCGGCGCTCGCCTTGACCATCACCGGCATGCCGATCTTCTTCGCCACGGCGATCAGCTCGTCGTCGCTGAGGTCCTTCTCGGTGCCCGGGATCACCGGCACGCCGGCGGCGATCGCCTCCTCGCGCGCGGCCTTCTTGCCGCCGAGCCGGTCCATCGCCTCGGGGTTGGGGCCGATGAACACCAGCCCCGCCTCGCGCACCGCGCGGGCGAACGCGCTGTTCTCGCTGAGGAAGCCGTAGCCGGGGTGGATCGCCTCGGCGCCGGTCGCCTTGGCGGCGGCCAGCACCTTCTGCTGATCGAGGTAGCTCTCGGTGGCGGTGTTGCCGCCAAGCGCGACCGCGTGGTCGGCGGCGAGCACGTGCGCGCAGCGCGCGTCGACGTCGCTGTGGATCGCGACGGACTCGATGCCGAGCTCGCGCAGCCCGCGCATCACGCGCACCGCGATCTCGCCGCGGTTGGCGACCAGCACGCGGCGGAACGGAGGATGGTCGGTCATTGGGGCGGCCAGGATAGCGGGGCAACCGTTCAATTGGTCACGCCATGCCACTCCTCGGCTCCGTCGCTTGCCGGGTCAGAGGGACCCAGCTAGGCTCCGAGCGTGGACCCCGCACTCAAGGAACGCGTCGATCGAGCCGCCCGCCATCTGGTGGCGAGCGGGGCGACATCCGTGTTCGTCTTCGGATCGGTCCTGCGAGACGACTTCTCTGCCAGGTCCGACGTCGACATGGCCGTGGAAGGGTTGCCAGACGCCAGGTTCTTCCAGGCGATGGCCGAGGCCAGTCGGATCATCGGCCTCGATGTCGACCTCGTGGCTCTGGACGACGACACGGACATCATCCGCTCGTTGCGGCAATCCGGAGGGCTCGTTCGTGTCGCTTGATCTCGTCGCGAAGCTGATGCAGCCTCTGGTCGGGGGGGCTGCCCAAGTGCATCGAGGCCTTCGAGTGCGAGAGGCGCGCTCTCTTGAATCGAAGCAATCGGCCGTGAAGACGGCAGGGGAGCCTGAAGCGCCTCGGTCAGAGTCCGGACGACGAGATCCGCTCCCCGACTCCGTTCGGTGATCCTGCATGCCCCGAACCAACATCGTCGCAGCTTCGTTTCTCCTGCTCGCCGCCTGCTGGTGCCCGCCGCAGATCCCGACCGACTCGCAGGACGACGTCGTTGCCCAAGGTCACGTGCTCGGCCTCGACTCCGCGGCGCTCGACGAACACCGCACGATCAACGTCTGGTTGCCGCCCGGCTACGACGCGTCGCCGGCGCGCTACCCGGTGATCTACCTGCTCGACGGCAGCGCCCACGAGGACTGGCCTCATCTCGCTGGGCTCGCGCAGTTCCTGACGATGTACGAACTGATGCCGCGCGCGATCGTCGTCGGCATCGCCAACGTCGACCGCTACCGCGACTTCACCCACGCGTCGTCGCTGGCCGAGGACCACGAACGGCTGCCGACCGGCGGCGGCTCGGCGAAGTTCCTCGCGTTCGTCGAGCACGAGCTGCAGCCGTTCGTCGCGCAGCGCTACCGCACCGACGGCCACCGCATGCTGGTCGGTCAGTCGATGGGCGGCCTGCTCGCGACCGAAGTGCTGATCGACCACCCGCAGCTGTTCGACCGCTACGTGATCGTCAGCCCGAGCCTGTGGTGGGGCGGCGAAGCGCTGCTCGACCGCGCCGCGGAAGGGCTGCGTCAGAACGGCCTCGGCGCGGCGCAGGTGTTCGTCACGCTCGGCAGCGAACCCGACGAGATGCACGCGGTCGCCGATCGACTGGTCGCTGTGCTGCGCGAGGCCGCTCCGCAGGTCCGCGTCGGCTACGAGCCGATGCCGGACGAGACGCACGCGACGATCCTGCACCGCGGGTTCTATCGCGCGATCGAGTGGTTCTACGGCGACGAGTTCCCGGGCATGTGAGCGTCAACGGCCGCGCTCAGAACCGCCCGAGCGTCACCGTCACCCCGTTGGTGCTCGTCACCTCGAGCAGCGCGCCTTGCGCGTCGAACTCGAACGCCAGCGCGTACTGATGCAGCTGCGCGCCGATCAGCGCCGGGTCGGCGGGCACCGCGATCTGCGACGACACTTCGCCGGCGACCGGCAGCGCGACGCGGAGGTCGTCCGCGGTCGTGTGACCGAGGCAGCCGGCGCCCGCCTGCGACCACAGCACGCTGAGCGGCAGGGCCAGCTGCGTGAAGCCGGTGATCGTCGCGACGATCGACAGGTCCGGCATGCCGGTCGCGCGCGAACGCCACGTGCCGCCGAGCCACGGCAGCGCGTCCACGACCATCTCCTCGGGCCCGTTGCTGCCGACGCAGCCTGCCCCGAACGACGTCGCGGTGGCCGGGCACGGCGCGATCAGCGAAGCGAGGTAGGGCGAGACGATGCCGCCGATGGCCGAGAAATCGCCGGCGACGGCGAGCTCCCCGCTCGCCAACATCGCGGCTGAATAGATCTGGTAGGCTCTGCCGGCGAGCGGGGTCCACGCGGCGCCGTCCCAGCGCGCGACGCTGGCGCCGCTGCTGCCGATCGTGAGGTTGCCGACGGCCACCACGTCGCCGTTCGGCAGCAGGTCGAGCGCCCGCACCGACGAGTTCGCGCCGAGCTGCATGCTGCTCCACGAGTTGCCGCCGTGCCAGCGCACGAGCCCCGGCGAGTAGGCGCCACCAACCGTGACCAGCGCGCCGCCGAACAGCAGGTCGCCGTTCGGCAGCTCCTGGATCGCCATGACGTTCTGCGTCTGCAATGACGCGATCGTCGACCAGGCACCGCCGTCCCAGAGCAGGAGTTCGTTCTGGTAGATGCCGAACGACGCAACGGCGACGAGCTCGCCGTTGGAGCGCGCCGCCAACGAGACGACCGGCACCGACGGCCCCGAGCCTAGCGGGGACCACGTCGAACCGTCCCAGCGCGCGACGTAACTCGCGGGCACGCCACCGGCCGTGGTGAACCAGCCGCCGGCCACCAGCGCACCGTCGGACATCACGGCGAGCGACGTCACGCCGCCGTTGGTGCCGCCGCCGAGCGAAGACCACGACGTGCCGTTCCACAGCGCGATGTTGCTGACGGACACGCCGCCGGCCGAAGTCATCGTGCCGCCGACGACGACATCACCGTTGGGCAGCTCGGCCATCGCGCGCACGACCCCGCTGACGGAGCCGCTCACGCCGCCGCCGAGCGCGATCCAGCCGGCGCTCGTGCGACGCGCGACGTGGTTGGCGGCGACGCCGCCGACCGTCGTGAACTCACCGCCGATCAGCAGGTCCCCGTTGGCGGCAGCCACGGTCACGAGGATCGGCGTGTCGCTGACGGGAGGTTCGCCGTACGGGACCCAGGCCCCGCCGTCCCACCGCGCGATGCTCTTGGCCGGCGCACCTTCGGCCTCGAGGAACGCGCCGACCGCGACGACCTCGCCATTGGGCAGCTCGACGAACGCGTCCACCAGACGGTCCACGCCGCCGCCGACCGCCGACCACGAGCCGTTCCACCGGGCGACGCAGCTGGCAGGCACGCCATCGACGACGTCGAAGGTGCCGCCGACCAGCAGGTCACCGTTGGCGAGCACCAGCAGCGACTCGACGTAGGGCCAGGCGGGCGCGGAGACGCCGGCACCGAGCGGACTCCATGCCGCGCCGTCCCACCGCGCGATGCGGTTCGCCGGCTGCCCGTCGGCCGACTCCAACCAGCCGCCGGCGACGAGGTCGCCGTTGTGCAGCCGGGCGAGCGAGGTGACGGCGCCGCCGAGGTCGGGTCCGGTGCCCGCACCGAGCGGCGTCCAGGCGACGCCGTCCCAGCGCGCGACGTTGTCGGCGGGCACGCCGCCGGCCTCGAGGAACTGCCCGCCGACGACGAGGTCGCCGTTCGGCAGCGCGAGCATCGCCTCGATGCGTCCGGCGACGTCCGGCGCGACCTGCGTCCAGCTGCTGCCGTCCCAACGCCGCACGCGGCCGACCCAGTTGCTGGCGGGTGGCAGCGTGTTCTCGGCGATCAGCAGCTCCCCACCGGGCTGCGGCAGCAACACGTCGGCGTCGTATCCCGAGCCGAGCGAAGTCCAGCCGCTGCCGTTCCACCGGGCGACGTCGTGCACCGTGTTGCCGCCGTTGATCGCGAAGAAGCCGCCGATGACCAGGTCGCCGTTGTCGAGCGCGCCGACGGCGGTGATGCGCGCGCCGGCCGTGATGCCGGGCAGCGGCTGACAGACGCCCGTCACCGGGTCGATCATCGCGACCAGGGACGCGAGCTCGTCGCAGAGAAAGGAGAACTCGCCGCCCACCACCACCTGGACCGGCTGCGGTCCGGCGCCGTCCGGATCCCAGAGCGTCGCCGCGCGGATCCGGCCGCTCGCCCCCGGCACGCCACCGGTGGCGGTCCACTGCAGGTCACATTGGGCACGCAGCGTTGCGGAAGTGGCGGCGACGAAGATCGCCGCGGCGGCGAAACGCATGGAACGGATGTTCATGGGCAGGTGACGAGCGGGGTGACGTTCGGGCGGCCGCGCGCACAGCAAGCGCTGCGCCGGACGGGCGGCGCGCGCATCCCCTGGACTTGCGGCGGTTCGCCACGATAGCGCGGGCGGCCGCCGCCCGCTCACCGCTGCCGCGCGTCGGGATCCCGACGCGCGGCCAGGCCCGCCTGCTCAATCGCCCATGCGCATCTGCAGCCCGCCGCTGAGGTCGAAGTCGCCCAGGAACGGCCCCGCCGGGTCGAGCACCGCCCACTGGAAGAACAGGCTCTGGCCGATGTAGGCGGCGCTGCTGGGCACCGGCACCGGCGTCTGCGTCGCGCCCGCACCGTCGAGCAGCGCCGCCGGGAAGATCACGAACGGGAAATCGACCAGCATCTTGCAGCCGCCGCCGAGGTTGATGCCGTTGCTGCCCTCGGCGCCGACCAGCACCGCCGCCGACAGCGGCACCGCGTCGGCGACGGTGACCGCGAACGCGGCGTTGCCGATGGTCGGCAGACCATTGGCGCCGATCGTCGGGCCGCCCGGCGTGCCCGTGCACGCGTTGCCGTAGGGCAGCACGAACGCCAACGTGCCGGCCGCCGGGTCGAAGATCCACGGCTCCACGCCGTTGATGCCGTCGTCGCACGAGAAGTAGCTCGCCGAACCGATGGCGAAGAAGTTCTCCAGGTGCACGGCGCCGTAGCCGTCGCCGCCGAAGCTCGTCACCATCTGCGTGTTCGCCGCGGTGCCGTCGGACAGCCACAGCTGCAGACCGTTCTGCAGGTCGTTGGCGCCGAACAGCAGCTGGCTGCCGCCGAGCGCGGCGACCAGTGTGTTCTCGACGGCGCCGTCGGCCGCCCCCGCGGCGATGTCCGTCAGGCGTTGGGCGGTCGCCGGGGCACTGCCGGTGAACCACAGCTCGAGGCCGAAGCCGGTCGTGTCGTCGTGCAGGAAGAACAGGCCGTTCGCCGCCGGCGTCAGGTTGCGGTAGGCGAGCGCCTGGCCCGCACCGGTCGTCGTCAGCTGCACCGTGCCTGGGGCGGTGCCGTCGGTGTAGTAGACCTCGCGCGTCGGGTTGGCAGCGGTGAACCAGATGCCTTCGTCGCTCGCGACGAGGTCGTTGGGCGTCGAGGAGATGCTGCCCGGTCGCAGGTCGATCACCATCTGCGTGCCGGCGGCGGTGCCGTCGCTGACCCACAGCTCGGTGCCGTGCGAGCCGTCGGTCGCCGAGAACCAGACCCGGCCATCGAACGCCGCCAGGTCGTCGATCGACGAGCCGCTGCTGCCCGGACGGATGTCGAGCACCAGGTAGGTTCCGGCGGTCGTGCCGTCGGTCGCCCACAGCTCCAACCCGTGCACGCCGTCGGATGCGGCGAAGAACGTCAGGCCGTTGGCGGTGACGAAGTGCTCTTGCAGCACCTGCAGGCTGCTGGTCGTACTGCCGTCGATGTCGAGCAGCTCGAAGGTGCCGGCGACGGTGCCGTCGCTGACCCATGGCTCGCGGCCGTTGCCCGAGTTGGCGGAGAAGATCACCTTGTTGCCGTTGGCAGCCATCGCCCGCGGCACCGGCTCGGGCGACGTCGCGCTGGTCAGCTGCACGATCGACTGCGTCGCGAACTCGGCGACGAACAGCTGCTCACCGCCGCCGAACAGGTCGCCGCGGAAGAACACGTCGTCGCCGCGCGCGCAGGGCTCCTTCGGGTTGCTGCCGAACGAACCCGCCAGCAGGTCGGCGAGCATCGCCGTGCCGGTCGGCGTGCCGTCGGTCACGTAGGGCTCGCGGCCGAGGCCGTCCGAACCGGCGGCGAACAGCACGCGGTCACCGAACGCCGTGAAGCTGTCCGGCGACGAGTCGGAGTTGGCCGGGTAGATGTCGTCGAGCAGCACGGTGCCCGGGATCGTGCCGTCGGTGATGCACGGTTCGAACGTGCCGGCGTTGCCGGCCGAGCCGCGGAACAGCAGCTGCGCGCCGAACGGCGTCAGGCCCCTGGCGTTGAGCCCGCCGTTGCCCGGCTCGAGGTCCTCGACGAGCTGCGTCGTCGTGCCGTCGGTGCGCCACAGCTCTTCGCCGACGCCGGTGCTCGAGGCCGAGAACCACACCTCGCCGGCGAACGGCACCAGCGACAGCGGGGTGCTCGACGGCGCGTTGGGGTTGATGTCGGCCAGCAGCTGGGTACCCGTGACCGTGCCGTCGGTGACCCACAGCTCGCGGCCGATCGCGTCCTCGTAGGCCGCGAAGACCACCACGCCGTTGACCGCGGTGAACCCATCGGGCGTGCTGGCGGCGCTGCCGAGACGAATGTCCCGCAGCAGCGAGGTGCCGGCCGGCGTGCCGTCGGTGACGTAGACCTCACGACCGACGCCGTCGCCGTCGGCGGAGAACACCGCGACGCCGCCGACGGTCGTGAAGTCGCGCGGCATCGAGCCACCGTTGGCCGTCGACAGATCCGCCAGCGGCACCGTGCCGGCCGCGGTGCCGTCGCTGAAGTACGGCTCGTAACCGCTGCCGGCGTCCAGCGACATCAGCACGCCGCTGCCGAACGGCCAGATGCCCTGGCTCAGGGTGTTGCCGGCGCCGACGGTGAGGTCTGCGACCAGCGTCACGTTGCCCGCGGTGTCGATGCGGTGCAGTTCCTGACCGAAGGTCGGCACGTTGGCCAGGAACCACAGGTAGCCGCCCGACACACAGAGCCGCTGCGGCGACGACGAGCCGACGCCGGCGCGAAGGTCGGCGACCAACGTCGTGCCCGCCGCGGTGCCGTCGGTGCGCCACAGCTCGTTGCCGGAGGTGCCGTCGCGCCCGGAGAAGTAGACGAAGCCGCCGAACAGCACCGGCTCGTCGATCAGGCTGCTGTTGTCGCCAGGGTAGAGGTCGACGACGAGCTCGGTTCCTGCCGTGGTGCCGTCGGTGCGCCACAGCTCGCGCCCGAAGCCCGACACATCGGCGGTGAACAGCGCCAGCGAGCCGTAGGCGATCGACTTCTGCGGCGCGCTCGAACCGTTGGCGACGAGGTCGCGCAGGATCGCGGTGCCGGCCGGGGTCCCGTCGGTGACGTAGGGTTCCAGACCGAACGGCCCGCTGGCGACGAACATCGCGCGGCTGCCGATCACGTAGAAGGGCGTGTCGCCGCTCGACGGCTGACCGCCGGTGTTGGTGACGAGGTTGTCGACGAGGCTCTGGGCCGGAGCGGCGAGGGCGAGCGCGAGGCTCGCGACGATCGGGGTGGTCGTTCGCATGGCGGTTGGGAGTCGTTCCCACCCTACGAGATCCGCGCGCCCCACCCTTCAAACCCCGCCACGCCGCCGGACCCGCCGCCGCGGTGTCGCCCGTCGCATGGACCGCCCGTGGCGGCGGATTCTCGCGATTCCTCAGTAGCCCATGTGCATCTGCAGGCCCGCCGACAGGTCGAAGTGGCCGAACAGCGGCCCGGCCGCGTCGAGCACCGCCCACTGGAAGAACAGGCTCGCGCCGACGTAGATCGGGCTGTTGGGCACCGGGACCGCCGTCGCGGCGCTGCCGGCGGCGTCGACGAATGCGGCCGGATACATCGCGTACGGGAAGCCGATCAGCACCTCGCAGCCGGCGCCGAGCGGCGCGCTCCCCGAGAGCGCGCTGCCGACCAGCACCGCGAGCGTCGACGGCGGCGCGTTGGCGACGGTGACGGCGAAGCCGGCGTTGCCGATCGTCGGCTGGCCGTTGGCGCCGATCGTCGGGCCACCCGGCGTGCCGGTGCACGGCGAGCCGTAGGGCAGCACGAACGCCAGGACGCCGGTCGCCGGGTCGTAGGTCCACGGCTCGTTGCCGTTGACGCCGTCGTCGCAGGCGAACCACGTGATGCCGCCGATGGTCGTGAACGAACCGACGCTCGCCGCCCCGTAGCCCTCGCCGGAGAAGCCCTCGAGCATGTTGGTCGCGACGCCGTCCGACTGCCACAGACGCATGCCGTTCTGCAGGTCGCTCGCGGCGAACATCACCTGCGTGCCGCCGAGCACCGGCACGAGCGTGCCGGACACCGGTCCGTCGGCGCGCCCGGGCGCGATCTCGGTGACGCGGTGCGAACCGGCCAGCGTGCCGTCGCTGACCCACAGCTCGACGCCGGAGCCGGTCATGTCGTCGTGCAGGAAGAACAGGCCGTTGTTGGTCCAGGTCAGGTCGGTGTACGGATCACTCTGGCCCGCGCCGGTGTTGGTGATGGTCGTGCGCGTGACGCCGTCGAAGCGCATCACCTCGCGGCTGGTGCCCGACGCCGTGAAGTAGAGGTCGCCCGCGCCTTCGGTCAGCTTGGTGGGGAAGGAGCTGATCGGGCCGAGCACGATGTCCAGCGCCAGGAAGGTGCCCGCCAGCGTGCCGTCGCTGACCCAC
The DNA here is from genome assembly GCA_020638735.1 of Planctomycetota bacterium. Taxonomy (GTDB): domain Bacteria; phylum Planctomycetota; class UBA1135; order UBA1135; family UBA2386. Next base: position 149,284 of record JACKHZ010000013.1, read on the forward strand.
AACTCGTTGCCGTGCGCGCCGTCGACGGCGGTGAAGTAGACGAGATTGCCGACCGCGGTCAGGTCGCTCGGCGACGAGCTGCCGGCGCCGGGCAGGATGTCACGCACCATCGCGGTGCCGGCGGTGGTGCCGTCGGTCGCCCACAGCTCGTAGCCGTTGACGCCGTCCGAGGCGGTGAAGAACGTCAGGTTGCCGGCGGTGACGAAGCGCTCCTGCAGGTTGAGCAGCCCGCTGCCGCCGGGCGCGATGTCGAGCAGCTCGAACGTGCCGGCGGCGGTGCCGTCGGTGACCCACGGTTCGCGACCGTGGCTCGAGTTGCCGGAGAAGATCACGAGGTTGCCGTTCTGCGTCATCGCCCGCGGCTCGGTCGCCGGGCCGTTGCCGCTGGTCAGCTGGGTGATCGTCTGCGTGCCGCCGTCGGCGACGAACAGCTGCCAGCCGGTCGCGGTCGATGAGGCGCGGAAGAACACGTCGCCACCGACCGGGCAAAGGTCCTGCGGCTCGCTGCCGAAGCCGCCGACCTGCAGATCGATCAGCAGCCCCGTCCCGCCGGGCGTGCCGTCGGAGACGTAGAGCTCGCGGCCGAGCGAGTCGGTGTTGCCGGCGAACATCACCTCCGCGCCGAGCGCGCAGAACTGGTCGGGCGCCGCGTTCGCCGCCGGCGTGGCGACGTCCGCGAGCAGCGTGCTACCGAAGGGCGTTCCGTCGGTCACGCACGGCTCCCAGGTGCCCGCCCCGCCGAGCGAGCCGCGGAACAGCATCTGCGAGCCGAACGGCGTCAGGCCCACCGGGTGCGTGCCCGGCGAGCCGGGAATCAGATCGGCGACGATGTCGGTGCCGGCGAAGGTGCCGTCGGTGCGCCAGATCTCCGCGCCGAGCCCCAGCAGGCCGGTGTCGCCGCCGTACCAGACCTCGTTGCCGAACCGCACGAACGACACCGGGTTGCTAGACGGGATGCCCATGTAGGCGTCGATCAACACGTCGGTGCCGCCCGAGGTGCCGTCGCTGACCCAGACCTCGCGGCCGTGCACGTCGTCGGTCGCGGCGAACACCACGACGCCGTTGATCTCGGTGAAGCCCTCCGGCGCGCTGCCGCCGGCGCCGAGGCGCAGGTCGCGCACCAGCGCGGTGCCGGCCGGCGTGCCGTCGGTGACGTAGAGCTCGCGGCCGATGCCCGTGCCGAGCGCCGAGAACAGCGCGACCCCGCCGAGCGTCGTGAACTCCTCCGGGTTCGAGTGCGCCACGCCGGCGTTCAGGTCGCCGAGCAGCACCGTCCCCGCGGCGGTGCCGTCGCTGAAGTAAGGTTCGTAGCCGCTGCCGGCGCTGGCCGAGAACAGCACGCCGCTGCCGAAGGCGCGGATGTCGAGCACGTCGGTGTTGGCGTTGCCGGCGCTCTGGTCGGCGACGCGGGTCACGACGTGCGCCGCGTCCATGCGGTGCAGCTCGCGGCCGAAGTTCGGCACGTTGGCCGAGAACCACAGCTGGCCGTTGGCCACCGCGAGGCGCGCCGGGCCCGAGCTGATCGGCCCCGGATAGACGTCGGCGACCAGCGTCGTGCCGGCGGCGGTGCCGTCGGTGCGCCACAGCTCGGCGCCGTTGACCGCGTCGTTGGCGGCGAAGTAGACGAAGCCGTTGAACAGCACCGGGTAGTCGACCTGACCGTTGCCGTCGCCCGGGAACATGTCGACGACCAGCTGCGTGCCCGCCGTGGTGCCGTCGGTCGTCCACAGCTCCGTGCCGAGGCCCGGCACGTAGGCCGTGAACAGCACCTGGTTGCCGTAGGTGATGAGGTGCTGCGGACCGCTCGAACCGACCGGCGCGAGGTCGAGCAGCAGCTTCGTGCCGGCCGGCGTGCCGTCGGTCACCCATGGTTCGCTGCCGAACGAACCAGAGGCGACGAACACCGCCTTGCCGCCGATGACGTGGAACGGATCGGTGCCGCTCGAGCCGTTGCCGCCGGGGCTGGTGACGAGGTTGTCGAGCAGGCCCTGGGCGGACGCGGTGGCGGCGAGGGCGAGGGTCAGGGCGGAGACGGTGAGGCGCATGGGGATACCCGGGTTGGAGCCTCCGTGCCCAACGAGATCCGCCGCCCGCGCCCTTCACCCGGTCGTGCCGCAGTCCTCAGGGCAGCACGTACCAGACGGGGTTGCCGACCGACAACGCGCCGTTGGCATCGAACCCCAGACCCTGCCAGACCAGCGCGAGGCCGCTGAGCCCCGGCGCGGCGGGAACCTGCGTCACGCTGACCACCGGCGCGCTCGCGCCCGGCACGCCGAACGCCTGCACGGCGAACGTCGCGCCGTCGAGCCAGATCGGGTCGAGGCCGGGCACGGTCTGCGGCAGCGAGCGCGTCGCGATCAGCAACACCGCGAGCTGGCCGACCGGACCGTGCAGCGTCGCCTCGACGTAGCCACCGCCAGGGACGATGGCGCTGCTGAGGTGCGGCATCGGCGCGGTGGAGAAGTTGATCGTCGGCGCGATCGCGCCCGTGACCTGCGTGCCGGTCGCGACGCGCACGTCGCCGCTGCCGACGACCGCCGCACCCTGCGCGCCGCCGAGCGACGCGCCGCCCGCCAGCTGGCCGCCGAGCACCCGCACGGCGCCGCCGTTCATCGTCAGCGCGTTGCCGCCGTTGGTGAAGAAGCCGGAGCGGCCGCTCAGCGAGCAGTTGGCGAACTGCCAGGAGCCACCGGTGACCGCCAGCTCCTGGATCGTGCAACGATCGAACACGGCCTCGCAGTCCACCGCGGTCACCGCCGTCTGGTTGGGCGCGACGAAGCTCGAACGCGCGATCAACACCGAGGCGCTGTTGGCCACGAGCATGTAGCGGCCGCCGGCGCCGCTCATGCCGTCGACGAACACCTGGCCCTGGTTGTCCTCGATCGTCATGCCCGCGCTGGTCACGCCGAGTGCGGTCGACTGCAGGTTGAGCCCGCGCAGCACGACCGTCTGCGCCGGCGACAGGTGACGCACGAGGATCCCGACCGCGACCAGCGGCGCGACGATGTTCACGCCGGGGTCGGCGACGATCGTCACCCCCTTGCCGTCGAGCTGCACGAACTCCTGGTAGTCGCCGGCGCGAACCTGGATCGTCGCGCCGTCCGGCACGAACTGCAGCGCGGCCGCCAGACTCGTGAAGTCGGTGCCCGGACCGTTGGCGAGGTCGACGACGAAGGACTGCGCCGGCAGGGACAGCGCGCCACACAGCAGGGCGGCGGATGAACGGTGAAGCATGTGCACCTCCAGGGGGCGCAAGCCTAGCGACCCGGCGGTCGCCGTGGGCGGCGGGTTGCCGTCGGCCGCCCGACCGCCGACGATGGCGCCGCCCCCATCCGTCCGACCGATCATGCCGATCCCTCTCCGGCCCGCGGCGGCGACGCTGTGCCTCGCGGCGTCGCTCCTGGCTCAGTGTCCGCCCGGCGCGCCGATGCCGCAGGACATCTCGCTCGAGACCACCATGCCCCGAGGCGGCCCGGCGCACGCGCGCGTGCAGACCGGCATCGCCGCGCGCGACGCCGGCGACCTCGCCGCGGCGCGGCAGCACTTCGAGGCGGCGCTCGAGTTCCACCCGTCGTCGCCGGACGTGCTGCTCGAGCTGGTGTGCTCGTGCGGCGACGACGCGGACCTGCTCGCGCTGTGGAGCGAACGCTTCGTGCGCGCGCTGACGACCGACAAGGGCAAGCCCAAGATCGACGCCGCGACGAAGAAGCGGCTGACGGCGACGCCCGGCGCCAACGACGCGGTGCGCGACGGCGAAGCGCTGGCGCCGGCGCGCGCCGCGGCGATCACCGAGCTGCTGCGCTTCGTCGAGAAGAACAAGTCGAAGGGCAAGCAGGACGCGCCGCGCGCGCTGCTGGTGCGCTGGGCGAGCGAGCTCCTGCTCGAGGTCGGACAGGGCGCGCCGCTCGCGCTCGCGGCGGCGACCGACAAGGTCGCGGCGATCCAGGACGCGCTCGTCGCCGACCACGACACCGTCTACGAGTCGCTCGCCAGGATCATGCGTCGGCCGATCCCGAGCGGCAGCAGCGACGCGCCGGTCACCGGCGCCGGCAACGACGCCCGCACGATCGCCGAGCAGCGCGTGCGCGCGGCGCGCATCCTGGTCGGGCTGCGGCGGCAGGGTTCGTTCAAGGACCTGCAAGGACCTCGCCCCGCGGGCCCCGGCAAGCTCGCCGACGACGCGCAGCAGCTGCTCGACGAGGACCGCAACCAGGCGATCGCCAACGGCAAGGTGTGGACGATCGCCGAGCTCGAGGCGATGTCGCCGGAGGAGGCGCTGCTGTTCACGCGACTGCACCGCGACTGGCACGAGCCCGGCCTCGCGATCAGCCCGACCGGCCGCTACCGCATCGAGACCACCTGCGGCCACGAGACGCTGCTCGGCGCCGCCAAGACCTGCGAGCTGCACCACGAACGGCTCGTCGCGCACTTCGGCAGCGACCCGTTCGTCGATCGCCCCGGCGTGATCCGCGTCGTGCCCGAGTCCGCAGACCTCGAGACCGAGGGCGCGGGCTACTGGTGGGCCGGCGGCTTCCAGGGCGGCGACCGCACGACGCTGCGCTTCTCGTGGGGCAACATCGCCGGCCTCGGCCGCGGCATGACGCACGAGCTGACGCACCGCTTCGACGGCGTGCTGCGGCCGTTCCTGCCGTCGTGGTACGTCGAAGGTCACGCCGACTGGACCGGCGCGCACTACACGCGCATGACCGACAAGCAGTTCGTCGACTTCGCGCTGAAGCGCGGCACCGTCGCGCACACCTTCTACAAGGGCTACGCCGGCAAGAAGAAGTTCGAGCGGCTGATCGCCGGCGACGTCGACGACTACCGCGACAACTACTTCGCCGGCTACACGCTCTGCTCGTTCCTGCAGAACTACCCGCCCGACGCGCCGCGCTACCGCTCGGCGGTCGACCGCTACATCAAGAGCGCGCGCGGCGGCCAGAAGGACCCGCTGGGCTACTTCACGTCGGTGTTCTGCGACGGCAAGGAGGGCCGCCCGGCGGAGTTCGACGAGCTGTTCGCCGAGTGGCAGACGTTCCTGCGCGGCTGCTACGACTACCAGGACGGCAAGCACGACGAGAACAAGTGGGTCGAGAAGTACCCCGGCATCCCCGACAAGGACGACCACAAGCTCGTCGAGGACGAACCGACGTGGTCGTGGGCGAAGAACCGCGAGGAGCCCTACTACGGCCAGGACCACGCGGCGACGGCGACGCTGCTGCTGCACGAGGTCGGGGACGTCGAGGGCACGATCGCCGCGGGCGTCTGGTCGCTGACCGTCGACGGCTGGCGGCCGGAGGTCGCGGCGGCGCTGGGCGCCGAGCTCGCGCGCAGCCGTTCGCAGGACGCCGCCGCGGCGTTCGCCGTGATGGCGCAGGCCCACTTCGCGCTGCCGCAGCCGCCGGACTGCGCGCCGCTGCGCACCGCGCTGCCGAAGACGCTGGCGCTGGTCAGCGCGCTGCAGCAGCGCGCGGTGTCGCTGCAGCAGGCGAAGCAGGCGAAGGCCGCCGCGGCGGCGACCCGCGACCACGACCGTGTCGCGCGCATGTTCGGCGAGGCGGTCGCGCCGGTGGCCGATGCGCGGCCAGCGCTGCCGCGCCACCTCGGCGCGCAGGGCTTCACCGAGAGCGGGCTGACGCAGTTCGAGGATCGCCGGCACAAGGGGCTGTGGTACGTGACGCCCGAAGGCGACCTGCACGTCGGCCGCGAGAAGCCGCGCGAGGCGACCGGCCTGCTCGACCGCCGCGCGCACCAACGCGACGCGTTCGCGCACTCGGTGGCGTGGATCGCGCCCGGTCACTACGTGCTGCGCGGCAAGGTGCACTTCACGACCTCGTTCGCGTCGGGCGCGATCGTGTTCGGCCATCTGCGCCGCGACCGCGACCTGCGGCTGTCGTTCTCGTCCGGCGACTTCGCCTACGCGACGGGCCGCCGCGAGACCAACAAGGGCATGGGCAGGATCGGCTTCCACCTGCACGGCCGCTGGGAGCGCGACGGCGACAGCAAGCTGAGCGACACCGACCCGCGCGCGTCGGTCGAGGTGCCCGACGAGCAGAACTGGTTCGAGTACGAGCTGCTGATCCAGGGCGCGGTGGTCACGGTCACGATCAACGGCACGCAGCTGTTCCGCTACGCGGTGCACGACGGCACGCCGATCGAGGGCCAGGTCGGCTTCGCCACCGGCATGGGCGCGATCCGCGTGCAGCTGCCGACCGTGCAGCGCCTCGACGCCGCGCCGGGCGCGCGCGAGATCGGGCTGGACCTTTTGAAGCAGCCTGCCGGCGACCTCGACTCGCTGCTGCTGCTGCCGACGCGCGGCATCCCGCTCGACCCCAACGGCACGTTCGTGCTGTGGCTGCCGAAGATGAGCGACGGTTCGCCCGCCGACCGGCTCGGGCGTTCGCTGCGCGCGCTGAGCGGCTACCTCGGCGACCGCCTGCAGTATCCGCAGCGCTGGGTCATGGCGGCGCCGAAGGGCATGCCGCAGGCCGACCGCGACGACGCGCTGGCCGCGCTCGCCGACATGCGCGGCGACGAGATCACGGTGGTCGAGCACGACATCGCGAAGCCGTTCGACGACGACGAGCCGTGGTTGCTGTTCGTCGACGGCGCAGGGGTGCTGCGCAAGGCGGCGAGCGCGCGCAGCCCCAAGCTCGGCATCGCGGTGCGCAACTGGGCGCGGCACCTGCGGCAGCGGCGATGAGCGCGCGGCTGCTGCGCACGGCGCTCGCGTCGCTGGCGATGGGGCTGCCGATCGCTGCGCAGCGCACCGTCGACCTGACCCCCTACCCGGCGCACTGGGGCAAGAAGGGACTGCAGGTGCAGATGGTCGACGACGCGCTCGCGCTCGGCGTGAAGCAGGCCGGCATCAACGTCAGCCTCGGCGCGCTGATCGACGTCGTCGGCCGCGACGACTCGCTGCGCATCGAACTCGACGGGCGCACGTTCTGCATCAACCGCGGTCCGGTCGCGGCGCTCGACGCGCAGATCGAACCGCTGTCCAGGGCCGGCGTCGTCGTCAGCGCGATCCTGCTGGCGATCCAGACCGGCGACCCGGCGACCGACGCGGTGCTCGTGCACCCGGGCTGCACCGGCAAGGCACCGAACGGCATCGCCGCGTTCCGCACGACCGACGCCGAGGGCTGCGCGTGGCTGCGCGCGACGATCACGTTCCTCGCCGAGCGCTACTCCGGCGCCGCAGCACCGCACGGCCGCGTCTGGAACTGGATCGTCGGCAACGAGGTCAACTCGCACTGGTGGTGGTATCACATGGGCGAGGCGACGCCCGCCGCGGTCGCCGAGGCCTACGAGGCTGCGGTGCGCATCGTGCACGACGCGGTGGCGAGTCGCAGCGCGCACGGTCGCGTGTTCGTCTCGCTCGAACACCATTGGAACGTGCGCTACGCCGCGGGCGACGCCGGACAGGCGTGCCCCGGTCGCGCGCTGCTCGAGGCGTTCGCCGCGCGCGCGCGCGACCGCGGCGACTTCGGCTGGCACGTCGCCTTCCATCCGTATCCGGAGGACCTGTTCGACTGCCGTTTCTGGCAGGACGAGACGGCGCCCGACCAAGCAGACGCGCCGCGCGTGACGTTCAAGAACCTGCCGGTGCTGCTGCGCTGGCTCGACGACGATTCACGCCGCTTCGCCGCAGCGCCGCGCCGCGTGATCCTCAGCGAGCAGGGCTTCCACTGCCGCGACGATGACGACGGCGAACGCGACCAGGCGGCGGCCTACGCGCTGGCGTGGTCGATCGTGTCGCGACTCGACGGCATCGACGCGTTCCTCCTGCACCGCCACGTCGACCACGCGCACGAGGGCGGCCTGCGCCTCGGCCTGTGGACGCGCCGCGGCGACAGCGTCTGCACGCCCGAGCGGCGGCGGCGCATCGGCGATGTGTTCGCCGCGTGCGATACCGATGCGTGGCCGGAGTGCGCGGCGTTCGCGCTGCCGGTGCTCGGACTCGCGCGCTTCGACGACTGGCCGCTCGGCTATGCTCGTCGCCCCCGATGACCGACGTCCGACGCCTCTGGCCAGCGCTGCTGGCGCTCGCCGCCTGCGCCAAGGAGCCGGCGAAGACGACGTCCGCGCCCTCCCCCGCGGTGCACACGATCGACGCGACGTTCGTCGGCCGCGAACGCTGCGCCACGTGCCACCAAGACGCGCTGCACGACTGGCAGGGCTCGCACCACGACCTGGCGATGCAGGACGCCGACGCGACGACGGTGCTCGGCGACTTCGCCGACGCGACCTTCGCCTACGACGGCGTGACATCGACGTTCTCGACGCGCGACGGCAGGTTCTTCGTGCGCACCGACGGCCCTGACGGCTCGCTGCACGACTACGAGATCCGCTACACGTTCGGCGTCACGCCGCTGCAGCAGTATCTCGTCGCGACCGAACGCGGCCGGCTGCAGGCGCTCGAGATCGCGTGGGACAGCAGACCGGCCGACGCCGGCGGCCAGCGCTGGTTCCACCTCTACCCGGGCGAGCACGTCGACCACCGCGACGAGCTGCACTGGACCGGGCGGCAGATGAACTGGAACTTCATGTGCGCCAGCTGCCACTCGACCGACTTCCACCGCGGCTACGACATCGTGCAGGACCGCTTCGACTCGACGTGGGCCGAGCTCGACGTGTCGTGCGAGGCGTGCCACGGGCCGGGCTCGGCGCACGTCGCGTGGGTCGAGAACGGCGCCGGCGCGGGCGACGCGAGCCGCGGCCTCGTCGTGCAGCTGGCAGGGCCGGGCGACTGGCGCTTCGAACCTGGTCAGCGCATCGCCAGCCGCGTGTCGCCGACGACCCCGCGCGCCGAACTCGACACCTGCGCGCCGTGCCACTCGCGCCGCGTGCAGCTCGACGAGTCGCCGTGGCAGGGCCAGCCGCTGCTCGATCGCTACGACCCGAGCCTGCTCGAAGAACGGCTGTACCGACCCGACGGCCAGATCCTCGACGAGGTCTACGTCTACGGGTCGTTCGTGCAGAGCCGCATGCACCACGCCGGCGTGACCTGCAGCGACTGCCACGACGCACACACGCTGCGGCCCCGCGCCGTCGGCAACGCGCTGTGCGCGCGCTGCCACGCGCCGGATGCCTACGACGTGCCGGAACACCATCACCACGCGCTCGGCAGCGACGCCGCGCAGTGCGTGACCTGTCACATGCGCACGCGCACCTACATGGGCGTCGACGTGCGCCGCGACCACTCGTTCCGCGTGCCGCGGCCGGACGAGTCGCTGGCGATCGGCACGCCGAACGCCTGCGGCGACTGCCACGTCGACAAGGGCGCGCGCTGGGCCGCCGCGGCGATCGTGCAGTGGCGCGGCGACCGCCCCGCGCCGGAGGCGTCGACCCAGGCCGGCTTCGGCCTCGCGCTGCACGCCGCGCGGCGTGGCGCGCCTGGCGCCGCGGACGCGCTGCTGGCCGTCGCCAACGACACGGCGCAACCGGGCATCGTGCGCGCGACCGCGCTCGCCGAGCTCGGCGACCAGCCGATGATCGACACCGCGGCGCTGCGCGCGGCGTTCGCCGACCCCGACGGCCTGGTGCGGCGCGGCGCGGCGGCGCTGCTCGAGGCGTTGCCCGAGGCACAGCGCGCCACGCTCGGCACATCGCTGCTGCGCGACCCGTTGCGCGCGGTTCGCGCCGCCGCCGGACGCGCGTTCGCCACCGTGTCGCGGGACCAGCTGACCGCCGCCGACGGCGCGGCGGCCGCAGCCGCGCTGCAGGAGTGGATCGCCGGCCAGCAGCAGAACAAGGACCAGCCGTGGGCGCACGTCAACCTCGGCCTGCTGCACGCCGACCGCGGCGAGCGCGCCGCCGCCGAGGCCGAGTACCGCACCGCGCTGCGCCTCGACCCGCGCGCCGTGCAGGCCCGCGTCAACCTCGCCGACCTGTGGCGGGCCGACGACGACGACACGCGCGGGGAGGCGCTGCTGCGCGAAGGCCTCGTGGTCGACCCGCGCGCCGCCGACGTGCGCCACGCGCTCGGGCTCGCGCTGGTGCGGCTCGGTCGCCGCGAGGAGGGCATCGCCGAGCTTCGGAAGGTCGCTGAAGAGCACCCCGACAACCCGCGCTTCGCCTTCGTCTACGGCATCGCCCTGTCGTCGACCGGCGCCACCGACCGCGCCTTCGCGGTGTTCGACACTGCGCTGCAGCGCCACCCGTTCGACGCCGACCTGCTCTACGCGCTGGCGACGATGCTGCGCGACACCGGCGAGGTCGCGCGTGCGCTGCCCTACGCGGAGCGGCTGGCGCAGGTCGACCCCTCGGCGCGCGCGCTGCTGGACGAGCTGCGACGCGCCGGGCGGTGACCGTTGTCGCGGCTCACCGCAGCACGACCACCGCGGTCAGCGCCGAGAACACCTGGGTGCCCGCGTCGAAGCGGCCGAGCGCGTTGACGTGGCGCACGGCGGCGGTGCCGGCGCGGCTGGCGACGGCGGTGCGGAACGCGTCGAACGACGTGTAGAGCGACACTCCGCCGCGCTGCACGATGCGGTAGAAGCCGACCGAACCGAGCCCGACGAGGGTCGGGGTCGGCGAGGCAGCCAGCGTGGTCGGGGCGAAGCCGTCGCGCACGAACGCGATCGTCGCCGCGGCGACGTCGATCGTGACGGCGCTGCCCGACGTGCCGAGCACGCCGTCGGCGGCCGGCGCCCAGCCGCACTGCAGCAACTTCGGCCCGGCGGTGCGATCGACCAGCGCCACGGCGCTGGCGTCGGCGCCGCTCGCGTCGACGGCGCTGACGAAGCCGAGCACCCGCAGGTTGGTGCCGCTGTCGATGCCGCTGGTGGCGAGCCCGGTGACGTCGATCGTGAGCGCGGCCGGGTCGGCCTGCACCGTGCCGCTGACGTCGAAGTCGAACAGCGACACGTCGCGACGGTCGAAGCGCAGGACGTCGAGGCTCAGCTCGCCGCCGACGACCGCGCCGTTGGCCGTGCCGAAGATCGACGTCTGCACCATGCGCACCACGCCGTCGGCGCCGGTCGCGTCCATCGCCGTGCCGGTCAGGTCGCCGAAGATCCAGACGAGCTGGCCGACGTTGACGTCGTCGCTGGCGTAGGTGGCGCCGAAGCCGCGGCGCAGCACCTTGGTGTCGGCGAACGAGACGTCGACCTGATGCAGCGTGTTGTAGCGGCGCGTGCCGGTGCCGAGGTCGCGCGAGCGGCCGAGCACCGTCAGCGTCGCGTCGGCGCCGGGGCCGCCGCTGCGCGCGACGACGTGGCCGAACACCCAGTCCTGGCCGTTGCCGACCACGCCGGCGCCGGTCTCGACCGCGAGCGCGTCGACCGCGCCGGCCTGCCGATCGAAGGTACCCTGCACGAACACGTGCTGACCGAGGAAGCCCGACAGCTGGCCGAGGCCGAAGTCGCCGAGGCTGACGACCCCGCCGAGCTGGTAGATCGTCGTCGAGGAGCTGCGTACCGCGAACACGTCGATGACGGTGTCGTCCACCGCGCGGCGCTCGACGTAGAACGTGTCGTTCGCGAGGTCGATCGACTGCAGCGTGCCCGAGGTCAGCACCGGCCTGGCCGCGTCGGTGTCGTTCGCGACGGTCCAGACCGGAGCGAAGGTCACGCTGTTGCCGCCGGCGTCGACGGCGACGCTCTGGTCGAGGTCGAGATCGAGCACGAACAGGTGGCCGCGGCCCGCGCGCACGAACGGCCGCGCGCCGGTGGTCAGGTCCACCTCGACGTCGAACACGCCGGTGATCGGATCGCCGTCCTGGTCGAGCACGGCGGCCGGCGTGGTCTGGCCGACGATCAGCACGCTCGCGGTCGAGAAGTCGAGCGACAGCGTCATGCGGTCGTAGAAGCCGGCCGGCAGCGAGCCGACGGCGACCAGCTCGCTGAGCGATTCGAGCTGCAGGAAGTCGACCCGCGTCGCGCGCGGCAGCACGCTGACGGTCGCTCCGCCGGCCTTGTGGAACGTCACCGCGTCGACGTCGACCTCGAACTGCGTCAGCTCGTCGGTAGCGCTGTCGGTCAGCGCCAGCGTCACGGTGCCGGTCTCGCCGGCACCACCCGCGCCGCCGCTGCTGCAGCCGCCGAACAGGGTGAGGGATGCGGAGAGCAGGGCGAGTGCGAGTCTCTTCATGGTCATGTCGGGTCGGCGGTGCGGTTGCGGTGCGCCGCGCACGAGGCGCCGGCGTCGCTCCGGGGCGGGCGGGGACCGCACGAACGCGGCGCTCCCCCACAGCGTTGCAGGCGCGAGGCTCCGCACGAGACTACGCCATGCGCGCGACGCCGTGGCCGGCCCGAACCGCCGTTCCTACGGATAGGTCGCCATCTGCCGCGGCTTCGGCAGCTCGCGATCCGGCAGGATCACCCACGGCAGCGCGCGGAACAGCGGCTCGGCCTCGGCGTCGCGCCCGAGCGCACGCAGCGCGAAGGCGAGATGGATGCGGGCGTCGTCGTCGTCTGGATCGTCGGCGAGGTCGGCGGCCGCGCCCGCCCGCACGTTCTCGGCGTCGCCCTGCTGCTTCATCAGCGCGACGTAGCGTTCGCCGATCCACGAGCCGCGCAGGTCGAAGCCGGCGACGACGTCGGGCTGCTTCGACGGCGCATGGCATTCCTGGCATCGCTGCCGCGGCCACATGTGCAGGTGGTCGACGATGTCCTCGACATGGTGCCGCTCGCCGGCGACGTCGCCCTGCAGCTCCGCGACCCGCGCCCGCAGCGCGTACACGCGACGCTTCTCGCGCTCGTTCTCGCCGTCGATGTTGCCCAGCTGCGCCAGCGTGCGCTGCGCGTCCTCGAGGTTGGCGTGCTCGACCTGACTGCGCGCCAGCATCACCGCGTAACCGATCTGCGTGCGCGACAGGTCGTGGTCCTCGCGCAGCGTCTCGAGCCACTGGCGATCGCCGACGCGGATCGCGACCAGCCGCGCCAGCCGCGTCCAATCGGCGCGCGCGTCGTCGTCGGGGATCGCGGCCTCGAGCGCGCGCACGCGCTTCGCCGCCTGCTCGACGGCGGCGCGATCGCTGTTGAGCAGCGTCGAGCGGATCGCTCGCAGCTGCTTGCCGAAGTCGTCGCCCGGATCCGCCTTCGCAGGAGCCTTCGGCGCAGGCTCCTGAGTTTGCGGCTCCTGCTGCAGACAGAACGGCGCGGCCACCAGGACGGCGATCGCGAGCACGATGGAGGTCGGGGACATGGGCCCCGCAACTCTACGGGCGACGTCGACGACCAGGCAACGGGCCGATCAGCGGGGCCCGCCCGGCGGCACCAGCTTGCTCATCGCCGTGTCGCGCTGCTTCAGCAGGAACGCCAGCCGCCGCTGCACGTCGACCGGCGCGTACGCAGCCGGCGGCGGCGCCGTCGCCGCGGCGCGCTGGTAGACGGCCAACAGCTCGTCGACGTGCTCCTCCAGCGACGGCGAGGCCTGCGGTCGCGCGCCGCGCAGGGCCTGCCACAGCTCCGGTTCGTCGAGGAAGCGCTGCAGCGCCCGCGCCAGCGCCGCGGCATCGCCCGCGCGCACGACCAGCCCGGCGCGACCGGCGCGCTCGGGCAGCGCGCCGAGGTCGCCGACGATGCACGGCAGGCCGAGCTCGAAGCACTCGTCGAGCACCAGGCCGAACGTCTCGAGGCACGTGCTCGGGAACACGCCGACGTGCGGCGCCGCGGCGTGCAGCTGCGCCGGCTCGAACGGACCGTGGAAGGTCACCGGCGCCGCGCTGACGCGCTGACGCAGTTCGCCGCCGAACTGCTCGCTCTCGAAGCCGCCGAGCACGTGCAGCTCGGCCGCGCCCGGACGGCGTCCGTTGAGCTCGCGGAACGCGTCGAGCAGCACGTCGACGCCCTTGTGGCGACCGACCCCGCCCCAGAACGCGAAGCGCAGCGGCTGCCCTGCCCGCGGCCCCGTGAGCTGCGCCATGCCGGCGAAGCGCGGCCGGTAGCCGAGCGGCAGCGTCGTGTAGCGCTCACGCGGCACCCCGGTCGTCTGGGCCAGCAGGTCGGCCGTGCTGTCGACCGCGACCAGCACCGCGCGCGCCAGCGACAGTTCACTGCGGAAGCCGTCGCGGAACAGCTCGATGCCGTCGGCGATCTCGTGCGGCGGCTCGTAGCCGTAGCGCGGCACGCAGTCGCCGCAGCTCTGCGACGACAGCACGCGGCGGCACGCCTCGTCGCCGGCGCGCCGGCGGAACGCGCGCGGACAGCTCGTGTAGTAGTCGTGCAGCGTGACCACCGCCGGGATGCCGACGCGCGCGCAGATCTCGACCAGGTTGCAGGTCAGCCGCACCCAGTGGTGCACGTGCACCAGCGCCGGCCGCCGCTCGCGCAGGAAGCGCTCGAAGCGCGCCTCGACGCCCGGATGCCACGCCTTGACGTGATGGTCGAAGTAGAGGTCGTTGCGGTGCAGGCGGTGGACCTTCAGCCCATCGATCTCGCCCTCGACCAGCTTCACCTGCTCGGCCGGATGCATGGTGCCGCTGAGCACCTCGACGGCCAGCCCGCGCTGCCGCTGCCGCTGCGCGACGTCGAACGCGTAGCTCTCGGAGCCGCCGCGGCTCTCCGGCGGGAACTGGTGGATGACGTGCAGGACGTCCATCAGACCTCGCGCTCCTCGCCGTCTTCCTGGTAGCGAACGCGGTAGAGATCGCGGCGGCGATCGCGCCAGTTCTGCGTCGTGCCGAGGTAGCGGTGTCGCCGCAGCAACTCGATGTCGAGGTCCTTCATGACGATGGTCTCGATGTTGGGCGTGCACTCCGCGGCGATCGCGTCGTTGCTGAACTGGATGTCCGCCGGCGTGTAGATGCCCGACTGCGCGTAGTGGATGTCGGCGTTCTCGACCTGCGGCAGGTTGCCGGTGCAGCCCGACAACACCGCGTAGACGTGGTTCTCGATGCAGCGCGCCATCGCGCAGTTGCGCACCCGCAGGTAGCCGTAGCGCTCGTCGGTGTTGAACGGCACGAAGATCACCTGCGCGCCCTTCCTGGCGGCGATACGCGCCAGCTCGGGGAACTCGACGTCGTAGCAGATCAGGATCGCGACGCGGCCGCAGTCGGTGTCGAACACCTCGACCTTGTCGCCGCCGGTGACGCCCCACCATCGCCACTCGGCCGGCGTCACGTGGATCTTGTACTGCTTGCCGATCGTGCCGTCGCGGCGGAACAGGTAGGCGATGTTGTAGAGCTTGTCGTCCTCCACCGCGAAGTTGCTGCCGCCGACGATGTTGACGTGGTAGCGCAGCGACAGCCGCTGGAAGAGCTCGATGTACTTGCCGTTGAACTCGGCCAGCGCGCGCGCCGCCTGCCCCGGCCGCTTGGCCTTCACCAGGGACAGCAGCTGCGAGGTGAACAGCTCGGGGAAGGTGACGAAGTCGCAGCGGAACTCGCCCGCGGTGTCGACGAAGTGCGTGACCTGCCGCTCGAACTGCTCCCACGAGTCGATCGGCCGCATCTCGTACTGCACCGTGCCGAAGCGCACGATCTGCACCGGCCGCATCTCACGCTTCTGGTGCGGGCGGTAGTCGACGTTGACCCACTCCATGTGCGTCGCCCAGCCGGCGCTGTCCTCGTCGCTCGGCAGGTAGTCCGGGATCAGCTGCTTGAGCTCGAAGCCGTTGGCGAGCTGCGTCGTCAACACCGGATCGTAGAGCGTCTTGTCGGCGACCTTCTTGACGTAGTCGTGCGCCGACATCTCGTCCTTGACCTTGACGTAGCCGGGGATGCGGCCGCCGATCACGATCGCCTCGAGGTTGCGTTCGCGCGCCAGGTTCTTGCGCGCCTCGTAGAGCCGCCGCGCGAGGCGCATGCCGCGGTAGTCGGGATCGACCATGATCTCGATGCCGTACATCACGTCGCCGTTGGGGTCGTGGTTGCGGATGTAGCCGCCGTCGGCGACCGCCTTCCAGTCGTGCCAGTCCGAGCAGAGGTCGTAGTCGACGATCAGGCTGCACGACGACGCGACCAGCTTGCCGTCGTAGATCACGCCGATCTGGCCCTCGGGGAAGTGCTCGATCTGGCTCTCGACGTGGGCCCTGGTCCAGGTCGGCATGCCGGGGAAGCACTTCTTCTGCATCGCCACGATCTCGTCGAAGTCCTCGACTCGCAGCGGGCGGACCTCGAGCTGCTTCTCGAACTGGTCCAGGGGGATCGACGTCATGCGCAGCATCGTAGACCGACGCGACTCCGGAGCCACAGCTGCCTGCGCCGGTCTGCCCATGGCCAGGAAACGGCCGAGGGCCTAGCCTGTCCGCCTCCCTTCCACCTGGACCATGACGATGCGCGCCACAAGAACCCTGACCGTCCTCACCGCCGCCCTGTGCCTGTCGCTGACCGCAACGGCGCAGGAGAAGCCGAAGCAACTCGACCCGACCCGCAACGATCACTTCGGCGCCGGCATCACCGAGTCGAAGGACGCGCCGCTGCCGCTGACCGAGGTCATGAAGGACCCGGCGAAGTTCACCGGCAAGGCGATCCGCGTCACCGGCCCGATCACCGGCGTCTGCCAGGTCAAGGGTTGCTGGATGACGCTCGGCACGCCCGCCGCCGGCGAGCCGCCGTTCCTGGTCAAGTTCAAGGACTACGCGTTCTTCGTGCCGAAGGACGCCGCCGGGCGCGACGCCGTCATCGAGGGCGAGCTCAGCTTCCAGCAGGAGACCGTCGAGCAGACCCGGCACTACCTCGAGGACGCCGGCAAGCACGACGAGGCCAAGAAGGTCACCGAGGGCCGCAAGATCCTCAAGTTCATGGCCAGCGGCGTCGCCATCCAGAAGCCGATCGACCTCGCCGCGTGCGATCAGTTCGGCGACGGCGTCAAGGCCGGCGCGGCGCCGACGACGCTCGCCGAGGTCATGAAGGACCCGGCGAAGTTCGCCGGCAAGCCGCTCCGCGTCAGCGGCCCGATCACCGGCGTGTGCCAGGTCAAGGGCTGCTGGATGACGCTCGGCACGCCCGCCGCCGGCGAGCCGCCGTTCCTGGTCAAGTTCAAGGACTACGCGTTCTTCGTGCCGAAGGACGCCGCCGGTCGCGACACGGTCATCGAGGGTGAGCTCAGCTTCCAGCAGGAGACCGTCGAGCAGACCCGGCACTACCTCGAGGACGCCGGCAAGCACGACGAGGCCAAGAAGGTCACCGAGGGCCGCAAGGTCCTCAAGTTCATGGCCAGCGGCGTCGCGATCACCAAGCCCGCGAAGGCCGAGAAGGCCGCCGGGAAGGGCGAGAAGCACGACGGCTGATCGCCCGGGCGGCCCGCCGCGGCGCCCACGCCGCGGCGCCGCGGGCTAGCATCGCCGCGTGCGCCGCGCCCCGACCCTGCTGCTGCTGCTGACGCTCTGCGTCGCCGTCGCATGGTCGTTGCTGACGCACGAACCGCTGACGCCGCTGACCGGAACGCCGCCGGTCGAGGCGGTGGCGACGACGCCACGCCCCGTCGACGTCGCGCAGGAGCACGCCGCACGGCAGCACGTCGGGCCCGCGCCGTCGATCGATCGCGAGCCGGTCGCCGCGCCCGGCGTGTTCGGCGTCGTGCTCGACTTCGACGGCGCGCCGCTGCCGGAGCTCCAGGTCTACCTGCTCGCCGACGGCCGCCCCGTGAACGAGCGGCGGGTCGCGCGCGCCGACGCCGAAGGGCGCTTCGCCTTCGCCGACGCCGACGGGCAGCTGCGATGCGGCGTGCACAACCACCTGTCGTTCGAACAGCTGCTCGACGTCGCGCCGGGCCGGCACGTCGACGTCGTGCTCCGCGCGACCGAACCGTGCGTGCTGCTGAGCGGACGTCTGCTGCGCGGCGGCGAACCGGTCGCCGGCCGCCGCGTGCATGTGACCGGACTCGACGCGGCTGGAGAAGTCGCTCACACCGACGTCAGCGACCCGGACGGCGCGTTCCTCCACCTGCTGCACCCCGGCGACTACCGGATGACGGCCGCCGGCCCGGAGACCGAGGTCCGCGTCAACATGAAGGGCAATCAGGTCTGGGCGACGGTCGAAGGCGATCCGACCGCCGACGTGACGTTGCGCCTCGGCCCGACGCCGACGCGCGTCCACCGCGATGTGCTGCTGCCCACCGGCAGCCTCCACGTCTCACTGCAGGCGCCCGCGGGCGCGCTCGAACCGGTCGCCGTCAGCGTCGCCTGTGCAATGGAGACCTGGCGGGAGTGGACGCGGCGCGGCGGCGGCACCTTCGTCGAGCTCGCACCCGGCGACTACCTCGTGCGGATCTCGGCGCCGCTGTTCCTCGACACACCGACGCAGCGCGTGCACGTCGGCGTCGCCCCGGAGCGGCTCGACGTCGTGCTGCAGCCCGCCGGTTGCCTGCTGGTGAAGCTGCGCCAGAACGACGAGCTGTTCGAGGTGTCGCAGGACACGAGGTTGGTGCTGCGGCGCGACGGCGAGTCGTTCTTCGGTCGACCCGATCGCGGCGCCATGTGGCGCTACCAGGGCCACCTCTTCGTCTCGCTGCCCCCAGGCCAGCACCTGCTGAGCTGCGAAGACATCCCGACCGACGTCGGTCTGCAATGCGCGCCGTGCGAGCCGTTCGGCCCGATCCCCGTCGAGGTCGTCGCGGGCGAGAGCCGCGAGTGCGCTGTTGCGGTGCGGACGCGCCCGCTGCTGTCGGTCAAGGTCGCCCGCGACGAGGAGCCGGTCGATGCCGACATCACCGTCGTCGGCGCGACGGGCCTGCTGGCCCCGACCGCCGTCGGCGTCGGACAATGGGTCGGCTACGTGCCGCCTGGCGACTACCAGGTCCGGGTCGTGGCCGGCGCGACGATCACGAAGACCGTGCACGTCGACGACACCGACTTCGCGACGGTCGTCGAGCTGCCCGCGTCGACCGGTCGCTGACCCGTCGAGGCGCGGCGCGCGCCGGCTCGACAGCCGGCGCCTGGAGGGCGGCGAACGTCGGGTCGCCGTGCAGCCACGCGCAAACACGACTGCTGCTGTCGTCGCGCCGCCTGCAGCGGGAGAGGCGTCGTGAACACTGGTCTCGGACGACGTGTCCGAGCTACCATCCGCAAGCCGTAGGGCCTCACGTGACGACTTCCCGCGGCTGCGCGGGAACTGTCCGTGAGGACCGGCGGATCACCGTCTGCGCGCGAACGGCACGAAGCCGACGTCGCCCGACGCGCACGTCACATCCACCACACCACCCACCCGCCGCGGCGCCCGACGACGCCGAACCCCACGCGCCCATGCTCCGATCCCTCGCCGGCGAGCGAGCCCTGATCCTTCTCGTCGCCTTGACCGGCTTCTGGCTGTGCGTCGCCATGCCGGTCTTCGCGCAGGAGTCCTACTACTGGTGCTACTCCGAGCACCCGGACCTCTCGTACTACGACCACCCGCCGATGGTCGCGTGGCTGATCTGGCTCGGCACCGCGCTGTTCGGCGACGGCGCGCTCGGCATCCGCCTCGGCACCTGGCTGTGCGGCTGCGCGATCACCGGCGGCGGCCTCGGCCTCTTGCGCGCATTCGACGCGCCGCCGACAGCGCGCAAGACCTGGCTGGTGCTGTGCCTCGGTGTGCCGTCGCTGGTCGCCGCGCGCTTCCTGACCAACCCGGACCCGGCCCTGTGCGCGTTCTGGATGCTGACGGTGCTGGCGCTGTGGAAGGCGCGTTCGGGCGGCCTCGGCTGGTGGGTGCTGGCCGGCTTCCTCGCCGGCTGCGCGCTGCTCGGCAAGTACACGGGCGCGTTCCTCGCCGTCAGCGGCGCGATCGTGCTGCTGTTCGACCCGCAGATGCGGCGGCAACTGCTGCGCCCCGGCCCCTACCTCGGCGTCGTCGTCGCGGCGTTGACGTTCCTGCCGGTCATCTGGTGGAACGTCGCCAACGACTTCGAATCGTTCCGCTTCCAGACCACCGGTCGCTGGACCAAGGCCGAACTCGGCGTCGAGTACCTCGGCGCGTTCGTCGGCGGCCAGATCGCGATGATCCACCCGCTGATCGCCGTGCTGGTGCCGGCGACGCTGCTGTGGCTGTGGCGCCGCGCGCGCGCGACGGACATCCGGGCCCGCTGGCTGCTCGCGTTCAGCGTGCCGATGCTGCTGTTCCTGCTGCTCAACTCGATCCTGGTCAAGGTCAAGATCAACTGGGGCACGCCGGCGCAGCTGACGCTGCTGCTCGGCGTCGCGATGTGGTGGGCCGACACCGACTTCACCGCGCGGCGGCCGAGGTGGGCAAAGGTCACAGTCGGCGCGGTGCTGGCGGTGGCATTCGCCGTGATGTTCGCGCCGGCGATGGTGCTGGTGCCGCAGCCGGCGGGCTCGACGTGGACAGGGTGGCTGGAGCTCGCCGCACGCGCCGAACATTGGCAGCACGAGCTGGACGCAGAGGACGGCGTGGCGGGCAACGTCTTCTACTTCGCCGGCGACTACCGCGACTCGGCGCAGCTGGCGCGCGGGCTGAAGCTGGAGCACGCGGCGCACCCGGACCGCCCCCTCGCCCCGGTGTTGGCGCAGAACGTCGTCGGCATCCGCGGCCTGCAGTTCGACCACTGGACGCCACCGCGATCGCGCATCGGCCAGAACGCAGTCTTCGTGCTGCCGCGGCCGGAGCGGCGCAACACCTTCCTCGAGATGGTCGAGGCACGCTTCGGCAGCGTCGAGAAGGTCGATCACATCGCCGTCACGCGCCTCGGCATCGAGGTCCTGGACGCCGACATCTACGTCTGCCGCGACTACCGCGGACCCGACCTCTGAGGACCGGTGGCGCTGGCCGGTTGCGCCCGGCGCCCTGCCGCTGCATCGTGCGCGCGGTGACCTCGTCCTCCGCGCCGACCCGCCGCGAACACCTGCAGGCCCTCGGCCTGGCGCTGCTGTGCGCGGTGTTGTTCCTGCGCTCGGCGCTGCTGCCCGGCAACGCGCTGGTGCCGCACCCGCCGGAGGTGCTCGACGTGCCGATGGCCGAGGCGATCGCCGGCGGGCGGTTCGACCCGGACGAGGTGTTCCGCGGCAACCTCGGCATGACCGACAAGTACCTGCAGTCGCTTTGCTGGGACCGCGTCATGCACGATCGGTTCCGCAGCGGCGAGGCGCCGCGCTGGACCAACGACATCGGCGGCGGCGCGCCGTTCGTGCCGCAGATGGCGCAGCCGTGGCAGCCGATCAACGCGCTGCTGCTGGTGCTGCCGAGCGTGCAGTGGTACGGCTGGTGGTTCCTCGTGCACCAGGTGCTGTTCGGCTGGTTCGCGTATCGCTTCATGCGGCGGCTGGGCTGCGCACACGGCGCGGCGTTGCTCGCCCTGGTCGCGGCGGTGCTCGGGCTGTGGACGCAGTGCAAGCTGCACCACAACGTGATCCTCACCGCGGCGCTGTCGCTGTGGCCGATGCTGTCGGCGGTGCACGAGCTGGTGGCGAACGGTGCGCGCGAACGCGCCAGGCTCGGCGCGATCGGCTGGCTCGGCATGTGGGCCGGGCTGTCGTGGTCGACCGGCTTCGTCGTCGTCGCCTTGCAGGCCACCTACCTGACGTGCTTCGCCGCGCTGTTGTTCGTGCTGCGCGTCGAACGCGGCGATCGGCTGCGGCGGCTGGTGCCGGTCGGCGTCGGCCTCGCGCTCGGCGCGCTGCTGTCGTCGGCCAACATGATCCCGATCCTGCAGGCGGTCGGGCAGTCGTCGCGCGCCGCGACGTGGGACCCGACGGAGCTGCAGGGGCTCGGGCTCGAATGGGACCACGCGCTGACGGCGTGCTGGCCGGACCTCTTGAGCTGGGGCGCCGACCGCTTCTACGTGTCGCCCGGCGAAGGCCCAGCGCTCCGCTTCGAGACGCGCATGCCGTTCAGCCAGCTGGTGCTGCTCGCGCAGCCGCTGCGACCGAGCGACCAGAGCGCGTTCCAGAGCTGGGTCGAGACGTCGTTCGCGGTGGGCCTGCTGCCGATCGCGGCGGCGCTGGCGGCGCTGTTCGATCGCCGCCGACGACTGGTCGCGCTCGGCTTCGCCGCCGCGGCGCTGGTTTCGTTCGGCATCGCCACCGCCGACCAGCCGTTCTTCGGCCTCGCGCGCGTTCTGCCGGGCATCAGCGCCGGCGACCTGCGGCGGCAGCTGTTCACGACGGCGATGTGCCTGGTCGTGCTGACCGGTCTCGGCGCCGACGTGCTGCTGAAGGGCGGACGTCGCTGGCCGACGATCGCGCTGCTGGCGACGGTCGTTGCAGTTTCGTCGATCGCGCTGTGGTGGCTCGGCGCGCGCAGCGACGACGCGACGTTCGCCCGCGGCATCGCCGAACTGCTGGTCGCCGACGCCGACCATCCGCAGGTTCAGGCGGTTCAGGGCAACATCGACATCGCCACAGCGTGGCTGCAGGGCGGCAGCAAGCCCGGCGAACTCACGCACAACCGCGCCATGCTGCTGGCGACGACGTGGCGCGCGCTGCTGGTCGGTGCGCTCGGCCTCGCCGCGCTGTGGCTGCGCGAACGATGGCGCGTCGCGATCTGGCTGACGCTGACGATCGGCGAGCTGCTGCACGCCGGCCTCGGCCCCGTGCAGACGGTCGCCGCCGAACGCGTGACGCGAGTGCCCGCGGTGCTGCAACCGGCGGCCGACGCCGCGCCGGCGAACGGCGACCGCCCGCGCATCGCCCGCATCACGCCGCCCGGCTCCAAGCAGTCCGACGGCTTCCCCGGCAACCTGCCGGGCTTCCTCGGCCTCGAGGACAACAGCGCCTACAACCCGCTGCCGCCGGCGCGCTACGAGGACTTCATGAAGGCGATCGACCCGAGCTGCCCGTACGGCGGCAAGGGCGGCGCCGGCATCGGTGCGTTCCACCGACTCGACGTGCTGCAGCACCCGTTGTGCGATCTCTACGGGATCCGCTTCGTCATGACGCGCATGGCGGTCGAGCCGACGACGACGCTCGTCGATCGCACGCCGGCCGACGCGCCGACCGGCGGCTTCCGGCTGTGGGAGCGCACCACCGCGCTGCCGCGCGCGACGTTCGTGCAGCAGGTCGACGCGATCGCCGACAAGGACGCGCGGCTCGCCGCGCTGGCTGCGCGCGATCGTGACGTCGCGCACCGCGTCGTGCTCGAGGATGCCTCGGCGCCCGCGATCGATGCGTCGCGACCAGCCAACGCCAGCGTCACCCTGGTCGAACGCCGCGACGAACGTACCGTGGTGCGCGTGACGACCGCGGCGCCCGGCTACCTGCGCCTCGCCGATCCGTGGGATCCCGGCTGGTGCGCGACGCTCGACGGCCACGCGACCGAGCTCTACGCCGCCGATCACTTCCTGCGCGCGGTGCACGTGCCGCCGGGCGAGCACGAGGTGGTGTTCACCTACGACGCGACGCGCGTCGTCTGGCCGCTGCGGCTGACGCTGCTGGCGTGGCTGATGGTCGGCGCGCTGCTGTGGCGCGGGCGCCGCTCGGCCTGACCGGCCCTCGCAGCGAGGACCTCGGCACCCCCTTGCGCGCTTCGCTTAATTCCTTAAGCTTAGCTCCATGATCGAGCCGACCGAACGGGAACTGCAGATCCTCAAGGTGCTCTGGGACCGCGGCGAGGCGACCGTGCGCGAGGTCTACGAGACGCTGCGCGAATCGCTGCCGATCGTGCAGAACACCGTGCAGGCGTTCCTCCGGCTGATGGAGGACAAGGGCCTCGTCGCCCACGACACGCGCGGCCGTTCGTTCGTCTACCGCGCCACCGCGCCGCGCCAGCGCACCAGCGAGAAGATGCTGTCCAACGTGCTCGACGGCGTCTTCGACGGCGCGCTCGACGCGCTGGTGGCGAGCGCGTTCTCGGTCAAGCGGCCGAGCGCCGCCGAGCTGGAGCGGCTGCGCGCGCTGCTCGACGCGCACGAACAGAAGAAGGGGAAGAAGCGGTGAGCGCCCTCGCTGTCACTTCCCGGCTCGCCGAACTGCTGCGCCACAGCGGCCTCGAGCTGCTGGCCGGCACGACCGCGGTGCTGGCCGGCTTCGCGCTGCTGGTGCTGGCCAGTCGGAGCTCCACGACACGCCACCGCCTGGCCGGTGCCTCGATGCTGGCGATCGGCAGCTACCTGCTGATCGCGCTGCTGCCGCTGCCGCGCTTGACGTCGCTGCGCTTCGACGCAGGTCCGACCAACGTCGCGACGCCACCAGCCGCCGTAGCGATGCCGCTCGAGCAACCTGCCACCGCGCCGCTGTCGCTGCAGGAGCCTGCCCATACCTTCATCTTCCCCGTCGCCGCACCGGAGGAGCACGCGGCGATCGCGCCGTCGACGGCGCCGGCGCTCGCGGCGACCGAGACGACGGCCACGATCGCCAGCGACCCGGTGAGCTGGCTCGCAGTCGCCGCGATCACCGTCGCCACGACCTTCGCCGCGCTGCTGCTGCTCGGCTGGCTGCGCCTGCGCCACATCCTGCGCAGGAGCCGGCCGGCCGCGCGCGCCACCGCCGAACTGATCGAACTTCCCAAGGGCACCCGCGTGCGCATCGCCGACCGCCCGCTTCCGCCGTTCTGCTGCGGCCTGCTGCGGCCGACGATCGTGCTGCCACCGCACCTGTCGCAGCCGAGCGACGAGACGCGCTTCGTGCTGCTGCACGAACGCGCCCACCTGCGCGCCGGCGACGTGCGTCGCCGCATGCTGGCCGCGTGCCTGCGGCCGCTGCTGTTCTGGCACCCGCTGTTCTGGTGGCTGACGCGCCAGCTGCGCTTCCACGGCGAACTGCTCGCCGATCGCGAAGCGGCCGGCCAGAGCGTCGGCGACTACGTGCGCTGCATGGTCGGCCTCGTCGACCGCTCGCCCATTCCCGCTCTCGCCGTCCCCACCGGACCGACGGTGGCGACGGTCTTCCATCGACGTTCCGAACTGACCCGGAGGCTCGAGATGATGCTGCAGAGACCCGACGCGCAAGAGCGCCTTCCCTCACCCCGCCGCCGCCGTCTCGGCGGCCTGTTCGCCGCTGCGGCGGTGACGCTGTGCGCAGCGACGTTCGGCGTCGCACAGGAACCGACGCAGGAGCCGGAGCCGACGCGCGAAGAGGTGCGGGAGCTGCGTGAGGAGGTCGTGCACCTGCGCAAGCTGGCGCAGGACCTGATGGACGGGATGGTGAAGCTACGCGAGCAGCACGCCGCAGAGAAGGGCGAACAACCCCTGGCCGCACCGGTCAAGGCGACCGGCGGTCGAGCGACGAGCGACGCGAGGGCAAACCAGGCCACGGAGGAAACCGTTGCCAAGCAGCACGCGGCCCTTCTGCCGAAGGCCGGGGAGGATCGGCAGCGTGCGTCCCAGAACATCACCCTGACGAGCGACATCGACCTCGTCACCCGATGCATCGAGCTATGCGGTGAGGTCGACATCAAGAAGATCGAGCTCGCCAACCTCCGGAAGCTGGAGGAGCAGAGCGTGGTCAGCGCACAGGAGGTCGAGATCGCCAGCATCAAGCTGCGCACCAAGCAGCAGCAGTACGACGCGGTGCGCGGCATGGTCGAGAGCGCGCTCGAGCAGGCCAAGGTCGACTGCTCCCACACCAAGAAGCTGCGCGACAAGGGCTTCGTCAGCAACCAGGAGCTGGCCCGTGCCGAAGGTCGCCTGCGATTGCTCGAGCGTGCGCTGAAGTAGCCGCGCTACTTGCCGGTCGACTGTCCGTCGGCGTCCCGGCGCGGATCGAAGGCCTGCTCCCGCACGACCCGCGTCGGCCGCGCCGCCGCCTCGAGCTCGGCGTCGAGGCGCTGCGCCAGCGCGCGCAGCTCGGCGACCAGCTCAGGGTGCTTCGCCGCGAGGTCCCACTGCTCGCCGACGTCCTGCTCGACCTGGTAGAGCGCGTCGGGCTTGCCCCCTTCTGCAGAACTGCCGCCGTTGCCGTCGCCGCCGAGCAGCAGCTTCCACGGCCCGCGGCGCACGCCGGCCAGCGCGCCCTTGCCGGTGTAGTAGACGAAGTGCTCGGTCGGCGACTTCGCGCCGGCCTCCCCGCGCCACAAGGCGCCGACGTCGTGGCCGTCGATCACCCGTTCCGGCAGCGCCGCGTCGACGATCGCCGCCAGCGTCGGCAGCACGTCCATCGCCGTCGACAGCTCGCTGCACACCGTGCCCGCCGGCACGTGCCCGGGCCAACGCACGACGAACGGCACGTGCTGGCCGCCTTCCCAGTTGGTGCCCTTGCCGCCGCGCAGCGGTCCGGCGCTGCCGCCGTCGAGCTTGAACGGCAGCCACGGTCCGTTGTCGGACGAAAACAGCACGATCGTGTCGTCGCGCAGCCCGAGCTCGTCGAGCCTGTCGAGCACCCGACCGACGTTGCGGTCGATCTCCTCGATGACGTCGCCGTAGCGGCCGCGCGGGCTCGTACCCTCGAACTCCGGCGACGCGTAGATCGGGATGTGCGGCATCGAATACGGCACGTAGGCGAAGAACGCGTTGTTGCGGTTCTGGGTGACGAACTCGAGCACCGCGTCGGTCGTGCGCCGCGTCAGCAGGTGCTGGTCCGGCTCCCACTCGACGACCGCGTTGCCCTTCATCCACGGCAGGCGGAACTGGTAGTCGTTGCCGGCGCGGCGGTGGTACTGCGCCATGTCGTTGGAGTACGGCAGCCCCGCGTAGACGTCGAAACCCTGATCGAGCGGCAACAGCCCCGGCCGGTGGCCGAGGTGCCACTTGCCGAAGCACCCGGTCACGTAGCCGCGGTCGTGCAGCAGGTCGGCGAGCGTCACTTCGTCGGTGTGCAGGCCGTAGTCGTAGCCCGGGAAGATCACGTGCTCGTGCATCGACACGCGCTTCGGGTAGCAGCCGGTCAGCAGCGCCGCCCGTGACGGCGAGCACAGCGGCGCCGCGACGTAGAACTGCGTCATCTTGCAGCCCTCGGCGGCGAGCCGGTCGATGTGCGGCGTGCGGATCGTCGGGTGGCCCTGGCACGACAGGTCGGCGTAGCCCTGGTCGTCGGTGAAGAACAGCACGACGTTGGGGCCGGTGCGACCGGAGTCTTGCGCACGGACGGCGCCGCAGACGACGCTCAGGACCAGCCACGACAGCGCGAGCCAGCGGTTCATCGGCGCAGCATCGCTCCGGCGCGTGCGGGATGCGAGCGACCATGCCGACGAGCCTCGTGGCATGGCCGGTTGGGCCACCGCTGCAAAGGGATGTCGCAGCGGCGGACGCCTCGCATGGCCCGGGGCCACCTGGCGGGTAGACTCCCCCCGCCGCATCGCCACCGCCGCTCGATGAATCCGATCCGACCCGTCGCCTTCCTGCTGTTCGTCGTCTCGGGTTTCTGCGGCCTCGTCTACCAGATCGTCTGGCTGCGCCTCGCCTTCGCGGCCTTCGGCATCGTCACGCCGGTGCTGTCGGTGCTGTTGTCGGCGTTCATGGCGGGTCTCGCGCTCGGCTCGTGGCTCGGCGGCAAGCTGGCCAGGAACCTGCAGGCGCGCGGCGCTGCCGCCGGCGCGATCGGCTACGGGCTCGTCGAATGGGGCATCGCCGTCGGCGCGGTCGCGGTGCCGTGGGCGTTCACCACCGGCGAGCAGTCGCTGCTGACCGTCGGCGACTGGTCGTCCGGCAGCTACATGACGACCTCGGCGCTGATCATCGCCGGCCCGATCGTCGTGTTCGCGACGCTGATGGGCGCGACCTTCCCGCTGATGATGGCGTTCCTGCGCGCGGCGATGCCCGGCGAAGAGCGCACCTTCAGCCACCTGTACCTGGGCAACGTGATCGGCGCGATGCTCGGCGCCGCGACCACCGCGATGGTGCTGGTCGAGAGCCTCGGCTTCCGCGACACGCTGCTGGTCGCCGCCGCGGGCAACGTGCTGATCGGCGGCGGGGCGATGCTGCTGCCGATGCTGGCGCGTGGGCGGACCAACGACGCGGCAGCCGCCGTCGCCGACGCAGCGCCGGCGGTGGTGC
The DNA here is from genome assembly GCA_020638735.1 of Planctomycetota bacterium. Lineage (GTDB taxonomy): Bacteria > Planctomycetota > UBA1135 > UBA1135 > UBA2386. The sequence goes on from JACKHZ010000013.1 coordinate 177,027, forward strand.
CGATCGCCACCGGCCTGACGCCGCGGTTGCGGCTGTGGCTGCTGTTCGCCACCGGCTTCACGTCGATGGCGATGGAGGTCGCGTGGACGCGCGCCTTCACGCCGATCCTCTACACGACGATCTACGCGTTCGCCGCGGTGCTGACCGTCTACCTCGCCGCGACCTGGATCGGCTCGGCGATCTACCGCCGCCACCTGCGCCGCGGCACGCCGGCCAGCGGCGCCACGGTGCTGGCGCTGCTGTTCGTCTCGTCGCTGCTGCCGCTGGTGCTCAACGATCCCGCGGTGCACGAGAGCGTGACGATCGTGCTGTTGAGCATCGTGCCGATCTCGGCGCTGCTCGGCTACCTGACGCCGCAGCTGATCGACGAACACGCGCGCGGCGAACCCGCCGGCGCCGGCTTCGCCTACGCGGTCAACGTGCTCGGCTGCATCCTCGGCCCGCTGCTCGCCGGCTACGTGCTGCTGCCCGAGGTCGGGGTCAAGTGGACGCTGCTGCTGAGCGCGGCGGTGTATCCGCTGTTCTTGCTCGCGGCGCGACCCGAGCGGGCGAACACCCTGTGGCGCGCCGCGACCACCGCCGGCCTGCTGGCGCTCGGGCTCGGCGCGTTCGTCGTGCGCACGCACGAGGACCCGAGCCTGCACGAGGGCTGCGAGGTGCGCCGCGATCACGTCGCGACGGTGGTGTCGTTCGGCGAAGGCCGCGACAAGCGCATGCTCGTCAACGGCGTCGGCATCACCACGCTGACGCCGCTGACCAAGGTCATGGCGCACATGCCGCTGATCATGCGCGAGACCCCGCCGGAGTCGACGCTGGTGATCTGCTTCGGCATGGGCACGACGTTCCGCTCGCTGACGACGTGGGGCGGCCGCACCACCGCGGTGGACCTGGTGCCGAGCGTGCCGGCCGCGTTCGGCTACTACTGGGACGACGCCGCCGAGGTGCTGGCGCGGCCGGGCGCCCGCATCGTCGTCGACGACGGCCGCCGCTTCCTGAAGCGCACCACCGAGAAGTTCGACCTCGTCACCATCGACCCGCCGCCGCCGGTCGAGGCGGGTGGCTCGAGCCTGCTCTACTCGCAGGAGTTCTACGAGATCCTGCGGCAGCGCCTGTCGCCGACCGGCCTGCTCGCGCAGTGGTATCCGGCCACGGCCGCCGACGACAACGAGCTGATCAAGCAGGCGGTCGTCAACACGGTGTCGCGGGTGTTCCGCCACGTCGTCGTCTTCCGCGCGTACGAACCGCCGCACGTCGGGCTGCATGTCTTCGCCGCCGACTGGGAGATCGTGCCGCCGAGCGTCGAGGTGGCGATCGCGCGCATGCCCGAAGCGGCGCGCAAGGACCTGCTCGAATGGACCGACGGCATGCCGCTGCAGGCCGCGTGGCCGCTCGCGCTCGGTCAGCGGATCGAGCTCGAGGACGTGATGCCGGAGAACGACCGCCTCGGCATCACCGACGACAGGCCGTTCAACGAGTACTTCCTGCTGCGGCGCTGGCTGACCGGCCCGCGCGACTGGCTCGAGAACACGCTGCCGCCGCGCTGACCTTCAACGACACGACGGCGGCGCTTCGCACGAATCGCGCAGCACGTCGTCGAGCTTCGGCGCAGCGTCGACGTCGACCGCGAGCTGCGCGGTCGCGGACGCCTCGACCAGCCACGCGCGCACGGCGACCGGTCGACCGTGCACGACCAGCGTCGCGGTGTCGTCGCACCACGACTGGTAGGGCATGCGCCGCAGCGGCCGGCCCGTCTCGTCGAGGATCTGCAACGTCGGCGGCCGCTCGTCGGACTCGCGCAGCAGCCACGACAGGCCGAACGCGTCGCCGTCCTCGTCGCCGATCGGCTGGGTCAGACGCAGCGTGACGGTGGCGCCCTCGAAGCTCGCTTCGAGGCCAGGCTGCGCAGGTTCGTCAGCGGTCAGCAGGACCTCGCGTACCACGGTCGGCACGCGCACCTCGACCGTGCCGCGCATGCGCGCGATCGCGTCGGGGTCCTCGGCGCCGTCGAACGAGTAGCGCTGGCAGGCCAGCGCCGGCGTCGCGCCGCGCTCGTTGATCTGCTCCGAGACGACCTCGCCATCGGGTCCTTCGGCCTCGGCGTCGAGCCAACGGATCTCCGCGAACGCGCTGTTGGCGCCGAGCGGCAGGTGCACGTGCAGATCGCTCTGGTTGAACTCGAACATCGAGGTCATGCGGCCGGCGACCACCGAGAACTGCTCGACGTCGGCGGGCGACAGCTCGACGAACTGCGGCACCGCGCGCGGCGGCAGGTAGCGCGGGGCCACGGCGACCGGCCAGTTGCCGTCGGCGTCCTGCTGCGGCGGCGCGCTGGCGCTGACCTCGAACTCGCGGCGCGCGACCTCGAGCACGACCAGCACTTCGACCGCGGCGACGACACCCGTGAAGCGCACGTCGGTGGTCCAGCTGCCGCGCGTGCGCTGCGACTGCGATTCGCGGCTGCGCAGGCGGGTCCCGGTGGCGTCGCGGCCGGCGATGATGCGCGGGGTCTCGCCCGGCGCGCCGATCACGGTGACGCGCACGCAGTCGTTGGCGACGCTGTCGAGGCGGATCGTCACGTCCCCGTCGGCCCGCTCCTGGCCGACGTCGGCGGCAGCGAAGCTCGCACGCGCGACGCGCGACGGCGTCTCCAGCACGCACGCGCCGCTCGCCGCGACGAGGTCCTGGCCGGGATCCTCGACCAGCTTCAGCTCGCTGTTCTGCCGACCGTCGCTGCCGACCATCGCGCCGAAGCCGGCGCGTTCCTCGTCGGGCGGCGCGACCTCGACCGGACCATCGGCCGTCGCGCCGGCGGTCCAGCGCACCTGCACGCTGCTCAGCTCGAGACCGGGCAGCACGAACAGGTCGCCCTCGATGGTCTGCTCGAGGTCCCAGCGATGACCGAGGAAGAACGCGCTGCGCAGGGTCGCGACCGCCGCTTCGACGGCGTCGGCGTCGACGTCACCGGGCACCGGCCGGGCATCGGCCTCGCTCGCCACCGGCCCGTCGCTCGGCTGCAGGCCCTGCTCGAACGACTCCTTCATCGCGGCGAAGAACTGCAGCCCCTGCAAGAACTCGCGAAAGCCGTCGGCGCTCGACGTCGCCATGCCGAGCACGTCCATCGCCGGGTCGATGCGTTCGGCCAGCTCGAAGACCTCGATCGCGCGCTCGGCGAAGGCGCGTCGCTGCGCCGCGTCGCCGGCGAGCACCTGCACCGACGCCTCCATGCCGTCGAGCCCTTCCCCCGCCGCGATGCGCTGCAGCAACGTGTCGATCATGCCGCGGAATCTATCCTCGCCATTCGGCCCAAGCAGCAGCCTCGGCCCAAGGATCGAGCGCGGCGACCGGCACGGCCTGGTGATAGCCGCGGAAGGCGGCGGCGAAGGCGGCGGGATCGCGCTCGAACCACTGCATGGCGTCGTCGGAAGCGGCGATCAGGCGTTGGAAGCGCAGCTTGGCGATCAGCAGCGCTGCGACCTTGGCGCCGTCGCCGTCGATCGCAAGCTCCGGCAGCAGGTCACGGCAACGCTGCACGGGATCGCCGATGCAGAGCGCTTCACCGAGCCGCTGCTGCAGCGCGGCGAGCGCCGCCAACTCCTTGTCGCAGGACGCGTCAGACATGCGCCATCACCTCGCGCATGCGGCGCAGCTCGTCGCGCACGGTGCTCACCGCGCCCTCGTCGATGGTGCCTTCCATGCGTTCGAGGGTGACGCCGCGCAGGTTGCCGCAGCGCGGCAGCACCCGCTCGAACAGCTGCCAGACGGGCTCGGGCACCGCGTCGTCGTGGCTGTCGAGGCGCAGCGTGCGACCGTCGGGAAGCCAACCGTCGGGGCTGTCGCGACCACCCGACAAGTGGATCTCGATGACGCGCGACAGGTCGAGCCGGGCGAGATAGTCATCGACGTCGGCGCCGCTGTTCTGCGCCATCGTCCACGCGTTGTGCAGGTCGAGCAGCAGGTGCGTGTGCGGCGACGACAGGATCTCGGCGAGGAACCGTGGCTCGTCGAGCCAGTCGCCGAGCAGGAAGTAGAACACGCTGTTCTCGACGCCGACGTCGGGCACGACCTGTTGCAGCGACAGCAAGCGCTCGCGCACCAGGCGCGCCGCGACCTCCGTCATCGGCAGCGCGACCGGCAGCGCCACGCCGCGGTCGCCTAGCACCGATGCACCGAGGTGATCGGTCAGCCAGCGGAAGCCGAACGCCGCCTGCATCGCCGCGACCATCTCCTGCCACTCGCGCTGCCGCGGCCGATCGCTCGCCGCCGCGGTGCCGAAGCTGCCGTGTACGGCGTGCGCGACGAACGGCTTGTCGTGCGCGGCGCCGATGCGCAGGTACTCGCGCCAGAAGCCGTTGGGCTCGATCGCGCCGGTCGAGACGTCGCGCCGCCATGCCGTCTCCGGCGTCACCTCCAGGTAGTCGACCTCGGCGAACCGCGGCGCCAGCAGCTCCAGGTAGGCCGGCTCCGGCTGCAGGGTGAGGCCGACGGCGACCGTCACTGCTGCTGCACGTAGAAGGTCAGGAAGCGCTCGGCGAGCGGCGGCATCATGCCCATGCCGCAGGCGATCATGCCCGACTGCTCCTTCTCCTTCGGGGTGGGGTGCTCGTACTCGCCGCCACAGCCGCCGCCGCGCCGCCAACGCGCGCCGGCCAGCTCCTCGTGCACGACGACGGCGTCGATCGCGGCGACGAGCTGCGCGCTGCGCGCCGCGCGCCGCGGCTGCTCGAAGTCCTCCATCGCGTGACGCACGAACGCCGTCGCCCGCACCAGCAGTTCCTGCTTGGGCAGCTTGTTGCCGGCGAGCCACAGCTCGAGCTGCTGCTTCTCCGCGTCGGTCAGCACCTCGGCGTTGGCCTTGGCCAGCGCCGCCAACGACGCACCGTGTCGGTGCCTGGCAGCGATCAACGCATCGCCCATGGCGGCGAGACCCTGCTCGACGTGGCGCTTCGCCCGCTGGTCGTAGTCCTCAGGCTTCTCGTCCGGCACGAATTCGACGCGGAACTCACCGAGCTCCACCTCGACCGGCGTTGCGTGCGACTTCTCGCCGTCGGCGCCGACGTCGACCCACATCATCGTCGGTGTACCGACCACTTCGGCGTCGAGCAGCTTCTTCACCTCGCTCGGCTTGGCGCAGCACGGCACGGTCATGCCGATCTCGAGCTTGACGAGGTCGCGGGCGTGGGTGACGAAGGCACCGAACCACCCACCTCGCAGCCCCTCCTCGGTGACATCGCGATCCGGCACGACGAACACCAACAGCGGCTTGTGCTGTTCGCGCGCCTGCTCGATCGCCTCCTTCAGCTGTTCCTCACGCGCCGCGGCGAGCACCCGCTCCTGTTCGGTCTTCTTCGGATAGGGGTCGTGCGCCTTCTGCGGGTCCTGGGTCACCGGCTCCTGCGGCGCGGCGAACCAGCGGCTCAGCCACTTCGGTGCCATGGAGGCCCCGGCCGCCCCGAGGCCGAGGGAGAACAGCGAACGGCGATCGATCTGGTTCATGTGGCGGCGCTCCGACGGGCTCGGCGCCCGGAAGTTCCCTGATGCATGCTAGCCGGCTCTCATCGGTCCTGGGGCGATGGCAGCGGGAGTTGAGGCAAGCCCACCGCCTGCACGCGCCGGTAGTCGTTGATCTGCGAGTCGATGCGGATCCGGCGACCGGGCAGGTCCTCGGCGCTCAGGTAGCCGCCGCTGAGCAGGGCCGCCATCAGGCTGTCGCACGCGTTGCGCTGAGCATCGCGGAGCGGCACGACCTCGGCGAGGTAGGCGTCGTCACCGTGGAACCGGAGCCGCAGGTGGATTCGTTCCTGCACCGCGACCCGGGTCATCATCTGCAGCAGGATCCGCCGCTCGTGGTTGGTCCAGTCCACCGGTTCGTCGAGCGTGGACCGGTCGGTAAGGTCCTTGGCGTGCTCCTTGCGCCTCAGCACCAACGGCGCCTGATCGCCCGCCGCGCGTGCGACGACGCGCTCGAACCGCTCGGTCTCGTCGGCATTCTCCAGACGCAGGCTGACCAGGGGAGGAAAGCCCTGGATGCGCACCAACGTGGTCGGCTGCTCCGGTGGTTCCCAATCGAGTGGCAGCTGCCGCCTGAGCGGCTCCGCCGGCTTGTCGACATCGACGACGAACTCCGGCACGAACCCGCTGACCAGCATCTTGGTCAGCTCGTCCATGCGCACACTCGCCGCGAACAACACCCGCGCGGCGCCCATCCGGGTCATGTCGCCCGCCGGAGCCGGCTGCATGGCCAGGCGACGCAGCGTTTCGCTGCTGCTGTGCGGCTGTTGCGCGATCAGGCAGAAGGCACCTTCTCGCGTCATCGGGTCCCCGAGCAAGAACTCGACGTCGTCGGCCGGCACCAACGCCCCGCTGCCCAGCAGGCCATCGAGCAGGTGGAGCCGAACGATGCGCGCATCCCGGCCGTCACTCTCGCGCCACCGCGTCAGCGCCTCGCACACCTGGCGCTGCGCACGGCGCAGGCGGTAGTGGTGCACCAGGTAGCCGCCCCAGGCGACGTCGGCAGCGACGTCGCTCGCCAGTCGCCGCTCGATCTCCGGCAGCAGCATCGTGTCCAACTGCTGCTGCGGATCCTGGGCCGACAGCGAGACGGTCATCACCGACAGCAGCGCAGCGAGGATCTTCCACATGCCGCGATCATGCCATGTCGCGGCGATGACGTCAGCGCGTCCGGTCGCCGGCGCGCGTCGCCTCGAGCTCACGCGCGGTGCGTTCCTGCTGCTCCCACTGGCCGTAGAGCATGCCGCGTGACGCCAGGTTGCGCAGTCGCTGCCGCACCGCCGGCGTGATCGTGCGCGCCGTGGCGCGGCGGAACGGCGTGCCGGGCAGCGGCATGAACGTGTGACCGTGCACCTTCGCCCCGCGCTCGACCAGCCGGTCCATCATCGCCAGCGTCGCCTCGACCTCGGACGCACCCTCGCCCGGCATGCCGAACAGGAAGTCGACGTGCGGCTTGAAGCCGTGCTCCACGGCGAGCGCGACGGCGCGTTCGACGACCTCGGCGTCGTGGCCGCGGCGGCTGTGGCGCAGCACGGCGTCGCTGCCGGACTGGCCGCCGACGATGATCGCGCGGTTGCTGACGTAGCGCTGCAGCAGCTGCATCGAGGCCGGCGTGACGTGCTCGGGCCGCACCTCGCTCGGGAACGTGCCGAACCACAGCCGCCGCTCAGGCCCGATGTCTTCGCGCACGCCGGCGAGCAGCGCCTCGACGGCGTCGAGGTCGGGATCGGGGCCCGTGGCGCCGTAGCTCAGCGACGTTGGCGTCAGGAAGCGCAGGTCCTTGAAGCCGCGGCCGACCAGGTAGCGCACCCACTCGCGCACGTTCGCTACCGAGCGATGGCGGAACACCGCGCCGGCGAAGAACGGCGTCTGGCAGAAGCGGCACGCGTAGATGCAGCCGCGCGTGATCTCGATCGGGCCGAAGCGGTCGTGGCGCGGCCCGAACGGCGGCCAGTCGTCGAGCGCGATGCGCTCGGCGCGGCCGTTCTTCCTCACGGCGCCGTCGGGCGCCAGCGAGGCGATGCCCGGCACTTCGGCGAGCGACGCGCCGCGCAGCGCCGCGCTGACCAGCTCGACGACCAGACGCTCGCCTTCGCCGACGGCGACCAGGTCGAAGCCGCGCTGCAGCGTCTGCAGCGGCTCGGCGGTCGCGTGCACGCCGCCGGCCACGTGCACCACCTCGGCGTCGACGACGCGCGCGCGCACCGCCGCCAGCTCGGCGGCCATCAGCAGGAAGTCCGGCGAGTAGAACGACCAGCCGACCAGCACGCGGCGGCCGGCGGCGCGGTGCGCGGCGATCGCCGCGACGACGGCGTCGACGCCGTTGGCGAACTCGAGCGGCACCTCGCGCGTCGCCCGGTCCGATTCGAGCGCGCCCGTCAGCACGTGGAACGCGAACTTGCCGGTGCGGCGATAGGCCCACACCACCGCGACCGCGCGTTCGCCGTCCGTCGTCATCACCGCGTCGACGCCACCAGCTTGCCGTCCACGACGTCGAAGGTGGCGCCGAGCGCGGCCCAGGCCCGCGACCGCGGCAGGAAGCCGACGACGCGCGCCTGCGCACCGTCGGCGATCGGCTCGGCGAGGTCGAACACCCACGGCACCTGCCGACCGACGCCGGCGAACGTCGGCCGCAGGTCGGCGACGACCTCGGGCGCGCCGTCACCGCGCTTCACCAGCAGGAACAGCCACTGCACGGTTTCGTCGGTCGCCGAGCTGCGCAGGGTGCCCGCGACGCGCGTCGCCGTGCCGCCGTCGACCGCGCCGTAGCGGTCGAGGGCCGAGGTCGTGAACGCCACCGGCAACGTCACCGCGCGCTCGTCGATCGGCGGGATCCAGCCGTTGTCGCGCAGCAGTCCGAGCGTGGCGGGATCGCGGACCGGCAGCGTCTCCGGCGCGGCGCCGGCGAACTCGGGCAGCGTGTAGGTCGCCTCGACGGCGTCGGCCCGCATGCGCGCCAGCCGCACGTCCTCGACGCCGAGCTTCCAGTCCTGCGCCGCCATGACGGTCAACGCGCCGGCGCCGAACACGAACAGCGGCCGGCCGAAGCGCGCGCCGAGCAGGCCGATCGCGCCCAGCGGCAACAGGAAGGCCCCGTAGGTCGCCTCCCGCAGCATCTCGCCGGGCGGGGCGAGCTCGAAGCGCACGCCGGCCAGCACGATCGTCAGCAGACCGAACCACATGCAACTCCACCACGGCGCGGCGACTTCACGCCCGGCGGGCGAGCGATCGCCGAGCCACGGCAACAGCAGCACCATGAGCCAGCTCACGGCGCCGAGCGCCTGTTCGTCGATGCCGAGACCCGGCAGCAGGTCCAGCCAGACCAGACCGGTCGCGTGCAACAGCTCGAGCGCGCTCACGCCGGGCTGCGACGCCAGGTGGCGCAGCCAGTGGGCCGATTCGACACCGACCCGCTGCACCTCGAAGAGCGTGTAGCCGCTGGCCGCGGCGGCCAACACGACGGTGACCCCGGCCCACCACCAGCCGCCGCCCTTACCGTTGCGCCGCGCGGCGCCGAGCAGCGCCGGCACCAGCGCCACGCCCACCAGCGCGCCGTGCACGTGGAACAACGGCGCGACGACCGCCATCAGCATCGCCAGCATCGCGCGGCCGGCGAACCGCCCCGGGCCCTGCAACCAGAACAGCGCGGCGACGAACAGCAGCGGCACCAGCACCTGCGGCGCGCGCTCGCCCCACACCCACACGGCGCCGTAGGCCGGCGCACAGGTGAACAGCGAGTAGAACGCGAACACGAACGGCGCGGCGCGGCGCGACGGCGGCACCGCGCGCATCACGAGACCGGTGAGCGCGACGGTCAGCAGCGCCGCGAACAGCACGTTCTGCCAGATCACCGACGCGCAGGTCGCGCCTGGCACCTGCAGCGCCGCGAGGTGCAGCGCCCGGGCGCCGAGATGCATCGGCCCCTGGTGCGCCTGCAGGCAATCCGCCCAGCGCCACACCGTCGCCGCCTCGCCCAGTTGCTCGCGGTGCAGCCACGGTTCGGGCAGGCGCGCCGCGAACGAGGTCAGGTAGGCGACGGCGGCGAGCGGCAGCAGCGCTACCAGCCAGAACAGCGGGCGGATGATCTTCACGGGTGGCTCCTCGCAGCTCGACGAGCTGACGGTAGCAGGACGTCGACCGATGCACAGGTGTGCAGGTCGCGGATCGATCGATCAGGAACGTCTCCGCGGCCCCGGCTTCAGCGCCGCCTCGACCCAGCCGAGCAGCACGTCGGCGCCGACCGCGAGCAGCGCCGCCGGGACCGCGCCGAGCAGGATCAGGTCCGCGTCGCCGAGGTAGAGGCCGTCGAGGATCGGCGTACCGAGGCCACCCGCACCGACGAAGGCGGCCAGCGTGGCGACGCCGACGCCGATCACCGTCGAGGTTCGCACACCGGCGAGGATCGTCGACCAGGCCAGCGGCAGCTGGACGTGGAGCAGCACCTGCCGCGGCAACAGGCCCATGCCGCGCGCGGCGTCGATCAGGTCGTTGCCGACGCCGGCCAGCCCGGCGCAGGTGTTGCGCAGGATCGGCAGCAGCGCGTAGAGGAACAGCGCCGCGATCGCGGTGCCGACGTCGAGGCCCAGCACCGGGATCAACAGCGCCAGCAGCGCCAGGCTGGGGATCGTCTGCATCACCCCGGCGGCCGCCAGCAGGACGCGCCGCAGCTGCGGCCGGGGCGCGGCGACGACGCCGAGCGGGATCGCGACGGCGGCGGCGAGCACGACCGAGACCCCCGTCAGCAGCACGTGCTGCCAGAGCCAGCGCAGCAGGTCGGCCCAGCGCGCGGCGAGCAGCGCGAGCAGGCCTTCGCGGCGGCCTTCGGCCGGCTGCGCGACGCCGCCGACGATGCCCTGCTCGACGAGGAACGCGCGCGCGGCGTCGTGCGCCGACACGCCTTGCTCCTCGACCGCGAGGTTGAGCCGCTGCGCCGCCGCCGCGTCGATGCGGAACGCGAGCTTCGCCAGCGCCTGCTCGACCTCGGGATGCTCGCGCAGCAGCGCGTCGCGCACGACCGGCGCAGCCTGGTACGGCGGGAAGAACCCGCGGTCGTCCTCGAGCACCTGCAGGTCGTAGCGCAGCAGCTTGCCGTCGGTGCTGTAGGCGTCGAGCACGTCGATCTCACCGGCGGCGACCGCCTCGTAGGCGAGCGCGTGCTCGAGCGAACGCACGATGCCGAACTCGATGCCGTAGGCGGCGCGCAGGCCGGGATAACCATCGGCGCGGCTGCCGAACTCGATGCCGAAGCCGGCCCGCAGCCGGGCCATGTGCGGCAAGAGGTCGCCGATGCTGCGCACGCCGAGCCGTTCGGCGAGCGCGCGCGGCATCGCCAGCGCGTAGGTGTTGTCGAAGCCGAACGGCGCGAGCCAGCGCACGTCGTGCTCGCGGCGACACGCGCGTTCGACGGCGAAGAAGGTCGGCCATCGCCCGGTCGCCGGATCGCTCCGCCCGAGGATGGTCGCCCACGCCGTCCCGGTGTACTCGGCGTAGAGGTCGATCTCGCCGGCGACCAGCGCGCGCCAGCAGATCATCGTGCCGCCGAGGTTGGTGCGCCGCTCGACGCGCAGCGCCGTGTGCGCCTCGACGGTCTGCGCCATCAGTTCGGCCATCACCGCCGACTCGGTGAAGCTCTTGCTGCCGATGCGGAGCACGGGCTGCTGGGCGCGCAGGCCGCCGAGCGAGCACAGCGCGACGCCGGCGATCGAGCACGCCGCGACGACCATGGCGCGCACCCTCACCGTGACCTCCCGCGGTGGTCGCGCACGAACGCGGCGACGAAGTCGTTGGCCGGCCGCTGCAGCAGCTCGTCGGGCGCGCCCGTCTGCTGCAGGTGGCCGCCGTCGAGCAGCGTCACGCGGTGGCCGAGACGGAACGCCTCGTCGAGGTCGTGCGTGACCAGCATCACGGTCTTGCCGAGCTTGCGGAACAGCCGTTCGAACTCGTCGTGCAGCTGCACGCGCGTGATCGGGTCGAGCGCGCCGAACGGTTCGTCCATCAGCAGGCACGGCGGGTCGAGCGCCAGCGCGCGCGCGATGCCGACGCGCTGCCGCTGGCCGCCGGACAGCTCCTGCGGGAAGCGCGCGGCGAACTCGTCGGGCGACAGCGCCACCAGCTCGAGCAGCTCGCGGACACGGCGCTCGACGGCCGCGCGCGGGTGGCCTTCGAGACGGCACAGCAGGCCGATGTTCTGCGCGACGTTCAGGTGCGGGAACAAGCCGCCGCTCTGGATCACGTAGCCGATGCCGCGCCGATGCCGGTGCACCTCGACGGCGGCGACGTCGCGGCCGTCGACCAGCACCTGGCCGCCGGTCGGCCGTTCGAGCCGGTTGATCAGGCGCAGCACGGTGGTCTTGCCGGAGCCGCTGGTGCCGCACAGGCAGTGCACCTCGCCGCGCGGGACCTCGAGGTCGAGGCGATGCAGGGCGACCTTCTCGTTGCCGTTGGTGTCGACGAAGGCCTTGTGGACCGCGCGCAGGGCGATCACGCCGCCCCGCTGCCCACCCGCACGCGCTCGTGCAGCGAACGGTCCTGCCAGCTGCCAATCGGGCCGTCGGCGCTGAGCTCGTCACGCGACGGACAGATCTCGGCGAGCGGGCAGTTCTGGCAGTCGGGCGCCTTGGCGAGGCAGACGTAGCGCCCGTGCAGCAGGATGCGGTGGCCCATCTGGATCCAGTCGTCGCGGTCGAAGCGATGACAGAGGTCCTGCTCGACCTTGTCGGCGTCCTGGTGCTGCGTCAGCCCGAGCCGCCGCGCGACGCGCATCACGTGGGTGTCGACGACGATCCCGGCGGGGATGCCGTAGGCGACGCCGAGCACGACGTTGGCCGTCTTGCGCGCGACCCCCGGCAGCTTGATCAGCTCGTCGAGCTCGCGAGGCACCTCGCCGCCGAACTGGTCGTGCACGACGCGGCTGGCGCCCTGGATCGCCTTGGTCTTGTTGCGGAAGAAGCCGGTGCGATGCACGACCTGCTCGACCTCTTCGCGCGGCGCCGTGGCGAGCGCCAACGGGGTCGGCCACTTCGCGAACAGCACCGGGGTCACGGTGTTGACCGTGCGATCGGTCGACTGGGCGCTGAGGATCGTCGCGATCAGCAGCGTCCAGGCGTCGGTGTGGTCCAGCTCACAGCGCGGCTGCGGGATCGCGGCGGTCAGCCGTTCGCGCAGCGCGTCGAGGTCGATCGGGCGCGCGGCGGCCGGCTCGGGTGCCGACGGCTTGCGGGAGGACTTGCGGGTCGCCACGGTCCGGCAAGGGTATGGGAGGCAGCGGGGCGACTCAATCGCCGAGCGGCTCGCGTTCGCCGAACAATGCCGTGCCGACGCGGACCATCGTCGAGCCGGCGGCGACGGCGACTTCGAGGTCATCGGACATGCCGATGCTGGCGGTGGCGAGCGCGAGACCCCGAGCGGGCTCGCAGCCGCTCGCGCAGCGCCATCACCTCGTCGAACACCGGCCGCGGGTCTCCTGCCAGCGGCCCCATCGCCATCAGCCCCTGGACGCGCAGCGCCGGGACACTCCGCTTGCACGTGCGCGAGCAGCTCCGGGGCGTCGGCCACCGCGCAGCCGTGCTTCTGCTGCTCGCCCGTCGCGTTGACCTGCAGCAACACGTCGAGCGCACGGCCGATGCGCGCGCACTCCTTCTGCAGCTCGTCGGCGAGCCGCAGGCGATCCAGGCTCTGCAGCACGGCGAGTCCGGGAACGGCGAGCAGCTCGCGCACCTTGTTGGTCTGCAGCGAACCGATCAGGTGCCAGCGCAGGGCCGGCGACACGTCGACGAGCGCGCGCGCCTTCTCCATCAGCTCCTGTACGCGGTTCTCGCCGAACTCGCGCTGACCCAGCGCCGACGCCTCGCGCACCGCCTCTGGGCGGGTGCCGTTTGCTGACGGCCAGCAGCGCCACGGCGTCGGTCGGCTGCCCGGCGGCGCGGCAGGCTGCGGCGGGAGGCGCTGGTTGACCGCCGCGAAGTTGGCGGCGAGCGCGGTCACCCCTCGGTCCAGTGGCGGGTGAGCGGACCGGGGAACAACACGCGGCCGCGACGGATCAGCGCCTCGCGCCCTTCGACGTCGAAGCCGCTGAGCAAAGCGTCCCACGCCTCGTAGTGGTCGCTGAAGCGGATCCAGTCGCGCAGCGCCTGACCGACGCGCACGTCGCCCTGGTGGCGATCCCCGAGGTGTCGAGCCAGCTCGCGCATGAACGCGGCGGTCTCGGCGCGCATCGCGTCGGGCGCGGCCTCTCGGGGTCGCGGCCGACGGCGACCAGCAGCCGCTCGCGGGTCGCCGCGGCGACCTGTCGCAGCGACGCACCGAGCAACACGTCGGCGGCGGCGGTGCGGACCTCGCGTTCCTGTTGCATGGTCTCGTGGCGGCCTCAGTGACGGAAGTGGCGCTGGCCGGTCAGCACCATGGTCATGTTCTTGGCGTCGGCGGCGGCCACGACCTCGGCGTCACGCTTGCTGCCGCCCGGCTGGATCGCCGCGACCACGCCGGCGTCGGCGCAGACCAGCAGGCCGTCGGCGAACGGGAAGAACGCGTCGCTGGCGACGACCGCACCCTTGGCCCGGACGCCCGCCTTGTCGACGGCGATCTTGGCCGCGTCGACCCGGCTCATCTGGCCGGCGCCGACACCGACGGTGGCGAAGCCGCCGCCGTCGACCGCGTCGGCGAGCACGATCGCGTTGGACTTGACGTGCTTGCAGACCAGCCACGCGAACGACATCGCCGCCTGCTCGCCGTCGCTCGGCGCGCGCTTCGTGGCGACGTCACGGCGCGGCGCCTCGGCCGGCCAGTCGGGCGTCTGCAGCAGGAAGCCACCGCTGACTGGCGCACGACGCTGCGCCGCTTCGCGGCCTCGCCCGGCGAACCGCCCAGCTCGAGCACGCGGACGTTGGGGCCCCACTTCGCCTGCTGCAGCACCTCGAGCGCAGCCGGCTCGACGCGCGCCGCGACGATCACTTCGAGGAAGGTGCCGCTCTGCACGATCGCCGCCGCGGTCGCAGCGTCGAAGGTCGTGTTGGTCGCCAGGATGCCGCCGAAGGCCGACACCGGGTCGCCGCTCAGCGCCAGCTCGAACGCGCGCGCGGCAGGTCAGAGGCGACGGCGGTACCCGCACGGGTTGTTGTGCTTGACGAGCACGCAGCTGGTGCGCTCGAACTCGAACGCCAGCCCCATCGCCGCGTCGGCGTCGAGGATGTTGTTGTAGCTGAGCTCCTTGCCGCCGAGCTGGCGCGCGCCGGCGAGCGTCGGCTCGTTCATGCCGACCGAGTAGAAGGCGGCGCGCTGGTGCGGGTTCTCGCCGTAGCGGAGGTCCTGGAGCTTCTCGCCGGCGAACGCCACGTGCGCGGGGAAGAACGACTCGCCGGGCTGCGTGCGCCGCTCGCAGTCGAACCACTGCGCGATCGCCGAGTCGTAGGACGCGGTGTGCGCGAACGCCTTGGCCGCCAGCTTGCGCAGCACCTCCGGGGGCGCCGTGCCGCCGTGGTCGCGCATCGCCTGCAGCACCTTGGAGTAGTCGTCGGGATCGACGACCACCGCGACGCTGGCGTGGTTCTTGGCGGCGCTGCGGATCATCGCCGGACCGCCGATGTCGATGTTCTCGACCACGTCCTCGCGCGTCGCGCCGGCCTTGCGCGCCGTCTCGCGGAAGCGGTAGAGGTTGACGCAGAGCACGTCGATCGCGTCGATGCCGTGCGTGGTCATCGCGTCGACGTGCGCGGGCACGTCGCGCCGCGCCAGCAGTCCCCCGTGCACCTTGGGGTGCAGGGTCTTGAGGCGCCCGTCCATCATCTCCGGCGAGCCGGTGTAGTCGGCGACCTCCTGCACCCGGCACGCCCGCCTCGGCGATCGCGCGCCGCGTGCCGCCGGTGGACAACAGCGAGAAGCCGGCGTCGACCAGCCCCTTCGCGAACCCGGTGACACCTTGCTTGTCCGTCACCGACAGCAGCGCCCGTCTCATTGCCTGGCTCCGTGTCACTTCTTGGCTACGTCCTTCCTCATCTTCAGGTAGCCCTCGATGTAGGGATCGAGATCCCCGTCCAACACACCGTCGACGTCCGAGGTCTCGACGTCGGTGCGCAGGTCCTTGCACATCTGGTAGGGCTGCAGCACGTAGCTGCGGATCTGGTTGCCCCAGCTGATCGACCCGCGATCGCCGTAGAACTTGGCCAGCTCTTCCTCGCGCCTCGCGAGCTCGAGCTGGTAGAGCTTGGAACGCAGCGCGCGCATCGCCGAGTCGCGGTTCTTGTGCTGGCTGCGCTCGGTCTGGCACGACACGACGATGCCGCTGGGAATGTGGGTGATCCGGATCGCCGACTCGGTCTTGTTGACGTGCTGACCGCCGGCGCCCGAGGCGCGGAACGTGTCGACCTTGAGATCCTCCTTGCGGATCTCGACGTCGATCGAGTCGTCGAGCTCGGGCACGACTTCGACCGACGCGAACGACGTCTGCCGCCGGCCCTGACCGTCGAACGGCGAGATGCGGACGAGGCGGTGCACGCCCTGCTCGGCCTTGAGGCGCCCGTAGGCGTACGGGCCGCGGATCACGATGGTGGCGTTCTTGATGCCCGCCTCCTCGGCCTTCTGGAAGTCGGTCTCCTCGACCTCGTAGTCGTGCTGCGACGCCCACTTGATGTACATGCGCAGCATCATCTCGGCGAAGTCCGACGCGTCGACGCCACCGGCACCCGACTGCAGGGTGACGATCGCGTTGAGCTGGTCGTGCTCGCCGCCGAGCATCAGCTGGAACTCGAGGCGCTCCAGCTCGGCGTCGATCTTCTGGCCGGTGTCACGCAGGTCCTGCTCGACGGCGGACGGGTCGTCCGCGCCCATCTCCAGCAGGGTCTGGCCATCCTCGACCAGCTGCGCGATCCGGTCGATCGGGTCGACGACCTGGAAGCACAACTTCTTTTCCTGCACGAACTTCTGGGCGCGCTCAGCGTCGTCCCAGAAGCCCGGCTGCGACATCCGGTGCTCGATGTCGGCTAGTTCACGGTGGCGGCGAACGTAGTCAAAGACCCACCTTGAGCGATTGGAGTCGCTCGTCGGCCGCCTTCAGAACATCCTTGTGCTCTTGCAGACCCATTGGAGGCGAGCATGTGAGCACCGTGGTGACGGCGTTTCCAGCGCGGCGTCAGGTGCGCCGGAAAAATGAGGTCCCGCGACGGGCACTGCAGGCAAAGGATCGAAGTCGGCGAATCATGGCCCGTCGCGGGTCCCCGATGTACGGTTCGTCGCGCGTTCGCGGACGGAGCCATTCTCGGCGGGCGCCCATCGGCACATAAGTGCTTGGTTTCAGGCGCGATCGCGCCCCTCGGCGGCTGGCGTGGGGCCAGCGGCCGTCGCATCGGACGTTCGCCTCCCGGGCTCGCCGCTCGCCGCCCTGGCAATCTCTCTCAATGGGACCTGGCGTGGCGCCGCGGCGGCGCAGTGTGCAGTTCTCGAGCGCGCGTCAGTCGCCGCGGATCAGCCGCTTCAAGGTCTCGAACAGCTCCGCCCATGCGGCCTGCGCCGCCGCACAGTCGCGACGCACCTGCACGTCGCGTTCGAAGGTCTCGGCGAGCATCTCCAGCAGCGGAACGCGCGCGTGCTCGGGGGTCCGGTCATCGAGGATGCTGGCGACCATCGGTCGCACCGCCTCGAGGAACCGCGGGTCGTGGTTGCGATGACGACTGGCGAGCTCGCGGATGAGGTTGTCGACTCGATTCATGGCGCGGGCCGCTCCATTTCGGCCGCGCAAACCTACCACGGAAAACGCGCCGGACCGGGCCGCGGCGCGCGTCGAGGACGCGAGCGCGGCCTTGCCACCGGCGCGGTCTCGTTCCGGGGCGCCTGGGTCGGCCGGTCAGAGCCTGAGAGAGAATCCTCTCGAAGGCTCTGCGCGGCCGCGTAGGCGGCCGCCAATCGGCATTCTGAGAGGCCGTATCATGATTTCTTCTCGGCCTCTCAGGGCACCGACACCAGTCAGTAGACCGACACGTTGCGGCCGGCATGGCCAGCCAGGCCGTTCGGCCCCTGGCCGGCGGCCTGTCGCTTCCGCGCCAACTCCTCGGACGAACGGTAGCTCTTGAGCTTGTTGTAGAGCGTCTTGGTGTCGATACCGAGGATGCGCGCGGCGCGCGTCTTGTTCCCGTCGGTGGAGGCGAGCACCCGCTGGATGTGGCGCTTCTCGACCTCGGCGAGGGTCAGGGCCAGCGTCTCCTCGATGTTGTTCTGGGTGATGAGCCGCCGCAGGACCGCGGAGGATTCGACCAGCACGTAGTCGTGGTCGGTTCCTTCGAGGCGCCCGCGCAGTTCGTCGAGCGAACCACAGAGGGAGACCATGCATCCCCAGTCTGCGGAGGCCTTGGTCAACGCCGCGGCCGAGGGATCGTGGTCAGAGTGGATCAGCAGTCGTTTTCCGAGAGTCATGGTGGTTGGCGGCCCGCCGACGACCTGGCCCCCGCAAGCGACTGGGGACCGGGCCTCGACCGACGGAAGAGGGGTCAAAGGGCGAGTTGGTTGCTACGCGACGGCGGGCAAGACGCGAGTCCCGCTCCGACATTTCCGCGCCGGCTCCTGGCGGGGCAAGGTGGCCCGGCGCCCGGCCGAATTGTCTCACGCATCAGGCGTCGCCCATGTCGCGACCGACAACCCGTCGCCGCCGATCAGCCTTGCTCGTGCGGCGCGAACGAGATGTGGCCGGAGGCCGAGCGCAGCACCACCTTGGTGCGGCCGTCGCCGTGCCGACCGGTCAAGGCGGCGCTGTAGTCGCCGATGCGGCGCGCCTCCAGACCGAAGCTCGCGCCGATCTTGCCGACCTCGACGCGGGCGTCGATCTCGAAGCCGGTCGCCGGCGGCACACGACACTGGATGGTCCCCTGGCCCGTCTCCAAGGTGATCTTGTCGCCCGGCGCAGCGAAGAACGCCTGCATGTCGCCGCGCAGCGTGCGCACGTCGACGTCGCCGCGGATGCCGAAGGCGATCACGACTCCGGCCCCGGTCTTGGCTTCGATGCCACCGGCGCAGTTCTCGAAGCGCAGATCACCGCGGCCGGTCTCGACCCGGGTCGGCGCGGCACGGTCCGCCATGGTCACGTGGCCATTGTGCTCGACCACGACCTCCAGCGGCATCGTCGCAGGGACGCGGATCCCGGCCTCGAAGGCGATCATCCCGGACACGCCGGCGGGCAACTTCGGGCCACGCAGCACGAGGGTCTCCCCACCGTCGACCAACTCGCTCGTCAGACCAGGCGGCACCGCGTCGAGCAGCTTCAGCTGTTCGTCGGTCTCGGCCATGCGCCGCACGCCGCCCTGGTAGTGCACCGAACGAGCCTGCTTCGGGTCCTCCGGCGGCCGGAAGCCGATCGAGCCGTTCTCGATCTCGAGACGGATACGCCTGACCGAGGGTTCGAGGGGAATGTCCCCTTCGGCCGTGCCGACGGAACGGTGACCGCAGGCCGCCGCGGTGACGGCCAGGCCCCACAACACCGGACGAACCAGGAGATGAGCCCGACGACGCATGGCGGGTATCGTAAGGCCCACGCCCGATGCGGATTTCGTCCGCCCGGAGTTTTCTCCGTGCGACCGGCGTCCTGACCGGTCCCGCAGTGATTGCCCGATCCGGGGTCCAGACACGAGCGACTGCGCCCGATCTCCCAGCGATGGCCACCTCGAACGCCGACTACCAACCGGATCCCGTGACGATGGTCGCCTACCATCGCGCACTGGCCGAACACGCCGACAGCCTCAAGGCCTACGCCACGCGACTGCTCGGTGACCCGACCGCCGCAGAGGACGTGGCGCAAGACGCCTTCCTGGCGCTCTACCGCCACCTCAACCAGGTGCCGACCGCCGCCTTCCGCCCGTGGCTGTTCCGCGTCGCGCGCAACCTGTGCCTCGACCAGCTGCGACGCCGCAAGTTCAAGCTGAGCCTGTTCCGCGACCTGCAGAAGGACGACGACCAGCCGTTCACGCCGACCGACCGCAGCAGCGTGCGCCCGGACGAGGTCGCCGAGACGCGCGAGGCGCAAGAAGCGATCGAGCAAGCGATCGCCGAGCTGCCGACCAAGTTCCGGGAGGCCTTCCTGCTCTGCGAAGTCGAAGGCATGAGCTACGAGGACGCGGCCGCAGTCATGGGCTGCCCCGTCAAGACGGTCTCGACGAGGCTGTTCCGCGCCCGACAGCGCTTCACCTCCTTGGTCAGTCGCCTGATCAAGGTGTGAGAGGACGAATCCAACGATGAACTGCAATACCTGTCGCTACCAACTGTCGCAGTGTCTCGACGGCCGCTTGCCGTCCGGACAGCGCACCGCGGCGATGCAGCACGTCGAACGGTGCGCCGAGTGCCGCACGTTCTGGGACGATCTGCAGGCCGCGCAGCAACTGACGATGAGGCTGAAGCAGCCGCACGTCGGCGCCGACTTCCGCGAGCAGCTGTGGGCACGCATCCACGCCGGCGAAGGCACTCCGGAGGCCGTGTTCCACGAGCCGGTGCCGATCTGGACCAAGGTTCGCTACGCGGCGACCGGTGCCGCCGCTGCAGCAGCAGTGCTGCTCGCCGCACTCTGGGTGCGGGGCGACCGCGGCTGGCGCGATCCGGAAGTGCCGTCACACCACACTCAGATCTCGGGCATCGAGACGAACCCCGAGGCGACCACGGTCGGCGACGGCGTCGGCGGAGGCCCGCGCAACGGCGGCCTGGTCGAGCGCAGCCGCCGCACCAACCCACACGAGCAGGTCTTCGTCTCCGACATGCCGCTGCCGTCGGCGACGCGCCCGCTGACCCTCAACCTGGTCGCTGTCGAAGCCGCACGCCAGCTCGAGCAGCGCTACGCCATGGCCAGCGCCGCGCTGCGCCGCCTCGACGACCCGGACGGCAACCAGATCGGCGCCGCGAAGCAGGCGATCGAGATGTCCGACGAGATCCGCATGTTCGGCGAGTTGCTGCTCGACCTGCGCGATTCGCAGCGCCTGGCGTTCAACGACAGCCAGGTCGACGCCGACCTGCGCTTCGCGGTCAAGCTGCTGTCGCAAGGCAACGCCGACGGCCGACTGCTGCAGGATCGCGACGACACGCGCCTGACGGCCGTGCAGTCGGTCGTCGCGCCGGCGCTGCGCAGCGACCACCTCGGCCACGTCGTGCGCACCATCATGGTGCCGCCGACCATCAACCCGGCCGAGGAGTACGACGCGCTGGCGCGACTCAATCGCCGCCGGCCCGAGGTGTTCCCCAAGCTCTTCTACACCTTCGGCAGCATCGAGCACGGGGTCGCGATCCCGGTGCCCGGCATGACGGTGTTCCTGCAGGACGTCTGCGGGCCGAGCTGGGTCGCGCCGCGCAGCGAAGTCGAGGCGCGCGACGGACTGTTGCAGACCCTGACGAGCCGCGGCACGGTGCAGATCCAGATCGAGCTGCCCGCCGGCATCCGCTGAGCGCCGCACCCGGGTGATCTGCACCGAACGCCCGACCAGGCGCAACCGCCGCGGTGGACGACGCTAGAGTGTGGCCCCTCCGGGCGGATCCCCGCCCGACGTCGCCAATGATGCTCGCCGTCCTCCTCGCTGCCGTCTGCAGCGGCGCCGCGCCGCCGATCCTCCCCGACGCCGACAGGGTCCCCGAACCCACCTTCGTGGTCGCCCAGGACCCCGGCGCCAAGCCCGCGAAGGCGCTGGTCGCGTGGCTCAAGCTCTACCGCAAGGGCAAGATCGACTTCCGCAGCAAGCTCGACATCGGCAAGGATTCGCTCGCCGCCAAGTTCGACGTCGCGCCCAAGAACGGTCTCGGCGACGCGACCTGGGCCGGCGACTTGCGGCTGATCCTGTCCGCGCTGGTCAGCCTCGACGACGCCGAGGCTGCGCGCGCGATCACCGACGTGGCCGCCGTCGGGCTCGACGACGAGGACTACACCTACGCCATGGCGCCGTACGACGTTCGCGCCGCCGGCCTCGATGCGTTGGCCGGACTCAAGAGCGACGCCGCGCGGCAGGCGCTCGCCGCCGGCGCGCGGGGCGAGTGGAAGGCCGACCGCAAGGAAGCCGTCGCGCTGCGCTCGGCAGCGATGCTCGGCCTGGGCCGCATCGGCGACCCCGGGCAACGGCCGGTGATCGAGGCAGCGCTCGCCGACGGCAACGAGACCGTGCGCCTGCACGCCATCGAGGCGCTGGCCGCGCTCGGCGACGAGCAGGCCGCGCCGGCGCTGATCGGCATCCTCGAGCGCGACCCGAGCGACACCGCGCTGATCGCCACCGCGCGCGCGCTGCGCAAGCTGTTCGCGCGCTATCTCGAGCCCCCCGCCACCGCGTCCGACACGCCAGCCAAACCGCCCGCCGGCGCCAAGGAGCCCGATCCGCCCAAGCGCCCCGCGGCCCCCGCCAGCGCACGGCTCGCAGTGCGCGCGGCGATCTCGGCGCTCGGCCGGGCGACGTGGCGCGCCGACATGGAGCTGGTGCGCCTGCTCGACGAGTTCCGTTCGACCGAGACGGTGCCGGCCCTTATCGCCGTGCTCGAGCGCTTCCGCGACAACCCCGACGACGTCAAGAGCGGCAAGCTGTCCGGCCTGCTGCAGGCGCAGGTGCACGAGCTGTTGGTCAGCATGACCGGCGCCGTCTACCCCGCGTCGCAGCCGGAGAAGTGGCGCGAACTGTGGGACAAGGAGAAGGACCGGCTCGAGGTCGCGCAGAAGCGCGAGCCGAAGCAGGACGGCCACACCGTCGCCGCCGGCTTCGCCGGCATCCCGGTCGAGGGCACGCGCGTGGTGTTCGTGCTCGACCTGTCGGGCAGCATGGAGTGGCCGATGGAGGACGTCGGCACCGACGGCAAGAAGCGCGAGATGAACCGCCTCGACTTCGCCAAGCGCGAGCTGCTCAAGGCCATCGACGGCCTGCCGCCCGACTCGCAGTTCAATCTCGTCACGTTCAACGGCGACAGCAAGGCCGAGACGTGGAGCAAGAAGATGGTGCCGGCCAACGAGCGCAACCGCGAGCGCTTCAAGAAGCACGTCGAGAAGCTGCGGCCGCTCGGCGGCACCAACCTGTGGAGCGGCATGGAGGCAGCGCTCGACATCAAGTCGCTGGTCTACGGCAACCACTACGAGACCAACGTCGACGAGGTGTTCGTGCTGTCGGACGGCGCTCCGACCGTCGGTGAGGTGATCGACCCGGTCGAGATCCTGCGCCTCGTCGAGGAGCTCAACCGCTACGCCGAGGTCCGCATCAACACCGTCTTCATCAGCTCGAAGACGCCGCCCGAGATGCTGCAGGCGGAGATGCAGATGAGCCTGCGGCCCAAGGACCTGATGCGGCGCATGGCCGAGCAGAACGGCGGCCGGTTCCGCGACGTCTGAGGGCAGCGCTCAGCGCGAGGGCTTCTTCTTCGCCTTGGCCGGCGCCGCGACCTCGACCACACGACCGCGGCGAAGCATCGGCCCGGTCAGCGCGATGATGCCGCCGACGACGACCAGCACCCACGCGGAGCGCTCGGAGTGCTCGAGCGCCTCCTTCGGCACCTCCGCCATCGCCAGGGCCATGCGCGTCTCACCGCCCTGGAAGGCGAAGGTCGCCTTGCCGAGCGCGCGCCACAGCACGAAGGTGTTGTCGACCTCGCTGCGGATGTAGCGCGCCAGCGCGACCTGGCCGTGGAGCACGAGGCCCGCGCCGAGCACGACGCCACCGACCATGGTGAACAACCAGCGCACGATGCCGAGCATGGCCGGCATCGTCGCGTGCAGCGGTCGCCGCCGCGAGCGCGGGGCGACTACTTCTGGCCGCCGGACACCTTCGGCGCCTCGCCCGTCGCCGGCCTGGTCTCGCCCGGCTTGCTCTCCGCGGGCTTCGCCTCGACCGGCTCCTTCGTCGGCGCGATCCGCACGATGCGCTCGCCGTCGCGGAACACGACGCGATCGCCCAAGGCGATGATCTCGCGCAGCCAGATCTTCTGCTTCAGCAGGGCGAAGTAGTCCTTCGAGAACGCCTCGATGACCACCGCCTGCTCCTGCCAGTCGTCGGGCAGCCCCTGCTCGACCAGTTCCTCGCCGACCGGCACGAACACGCGGCCCACGGCGCGACGCAGCAGCTCGCGGCCGGCGGCCTTGCCGCCGCGGCGACCACTGCGGTCGGCGGCCTCGCCGTCGGCCTTGCGGGTCGAGCCGAGGTAGAAGTCGTCGCTGCCGGTGACGACCTTGCTCTCCTCGATCGCCTCGGCGCCGGTGCGCTTCTCGCCGAGGCGGCCGAGCTCGGGACCGTGGTATTCGCCGCCGTCGCCGCGCGACTTCGATGCGCCGCCGGTGGTCGGACCCGCGGGGCCGCCGGTGGCCGGGCCCAGCGGCGCCGGGGAGGTCGGACCGCCCGGACCACCGTTGTGACCGCCGCCTGCACCCGGGTTCGGCGGCATCACGTCGCCCGGACCGCGGTAGCGCTTCGCGGGGCCGCGGCCATCGTCGAGTCGATCGCGCACGCCGGCGAGGCGCATGCCCTCCTCGACGATCAGCTGCGACGTGTAGGGCGTGACGATGCCGTACTGGGTCGCGATCGCGCGCACTTCGTCGACCAGCTCCTTCTGCTGGCCGTTGTGACGGATCGCGTCGAGCAGCGTCGCCACGTGCTGACGCGCCCACACCGTCTGCACGAACGGGTAGTTGAGCGCGACCTTCGGGAACTCGACCTCGAACACGAACTCCTTCTGCACGCCGTTCTGCTTGCCGGTCACGCGCACCGTCTTGGCGCCCGAGTTGCGGTAGCGGCCGACCACCTGCAGCATCTCGCCGCAGAACAGGTCGCGGGTGCGGGTCGGGTGCACGTCGAGCGCGTCGAGCCCGTCGCAGCGCACCTCGACGTCGGTCAGCGCCGGCCGCGAGATCTTCTGGCACAGCGCGTCGACCTTGGCCTCGATCTTCTCCTTGTTGCCGACGAAGTCGCGCGCGCCGCGGTGCTGCGCCACCAGGTCGTCGAGCAACCGCACGTCGATCTGGTCGCCGACGCCGAGCGCGAACACGCGCGCCTGCTGCCTGTCGCTGGCCTTGGTCAGCTCCAGGATCTGCTCCGGCCGGGTCAGGCCGACGGTCGGCTCACCGTCGGTGATGAACACGATCTGCGGCAGCAGCACGTCGTCACCGTCGCCCGCCGGCACGGACTCCAGCGCGACGCGCAGCGCGTCGCCGATGTTGGTGCCGCCGAGCGCCTGCAGCGAGTCGACGCGCGCCAGCGCCGCGGCGACGTTGTCGCTCGTCGCCGGCATCGGCGCATCGAAGAACTTCTGCGTCGACGAGGCGAAGGTGATGACCTGGAAGCGATCCTCCGCGCGCAGGCTCTCCAGGAAGACGTGCAGCGAGGCCTTGGCCTGTTCGATCTTGGCGCCCTTCATGGAGCCCGACGTGTCGACCACCAGCTGCACGCAGCGCGGCGGCACTTTGGCATCGGCCAACGTGCGCGGCGGCGACAACAGCATCGTGAACCAGCCCGGATCGCTGCCCTGGCGATACGGCAGCATGTGCAGGCCGAACTCCTGCTCGCTGAGGCCGTAGAGCACGCGCAGGTCGTCGAACTCACCGTTCTGCCCCTCGAGCGAGATCGTCGCCTCGTGCTCGCCGCTGCGGCGGATCTCGGCGGCGGCGTGCGGCGTCACGACCGTGCTGAGCGGCGTGCGCGACTGGATGTGCACCGACAGGCCGATCGGGCCGCCCGCAGCGTCACCGAGCCTCGCGACGCGCAGCGGCCAGCTCCACTCGAACATGCCGCCGGTCGGCTGCAGCACCTGGCGGATGCGCACCGACACCGCGACATCGTCGTTGGCCGGGATCGGGAAGATGCGCGCTCTCAGCATGCCCTCGCTGGCGTATTCGAGCAGCCCCGGATCGCGTCGCCTGCGCACGATCGACTCGTAGACCTGCGCCGCCTGGCCGGCGTCGAGCACCTCGCCGGCGACCTCCTTGCCCCCGACGGTCATCGTGAACGCGTCGGCCACCGCACCGGCGGGCAGCGGCAGGAACCACGTCGCTTCGGCGTCGCGCCCGCCGGTGTTGTGCACGACCTGGTCGATGGTCGTCGTCGCCACCCCGTCCACCACCTCGGCGTGGATCTGGGTCCGGGTGATGTGCACCCCTGGCCGCGTCGGGTGGTCGGGCCGGTTGGTCGCGACCGGCGGCTGGTGGTCGTCGGACGCCGGGCCGACCAGCAGGCCCTGGGCCAGGAGGCTCGAGGCCGGGGTCAGGAGGAGGAGACAGAGACGGTTCCAGTGGCGAATCATGAGGACCTCGGGTCACGGCACAGCAGCGCCGCCAGGGCGCGCGCCAGGGCACATCGTGTGCCGGCGCGGCGACGACGCGGTCCGCGCGACGGAGTTCCGGCGGGTGTTCCCGCGGCGGAACGACTGCGGTCCTCCGACCGCTGTCAGCGCGCGAACGTGCAGCCGCGAGCGTCGAAGATCACCTCGAAGCGCGGCGCCAACCGGCGCACCAGGTCCTCGGGGGTCTTGATCTGCTCCGCCTTGACCACCGCCGCCACCTCACGGGCGCCGACCTTCTCCATGTTGTTGGTCCAGACCAGCACGTCCCCGGGCAGTTCGAAGCACATTCGCACGTCGAGGCCGGCCAGCTGCTCCCGGCGCTTCTGGAAGAACGCCTCGACCAGGGGGTCCGACTCGCCGCGCATCTGCTCGGCCTTCTTGCGTGCCTCCTGCCACGCGAGCTTGCCCTGCGGGTAGAGCGTCAGCCGCCCCGTCCCGGGACGCGGCCCCGCCGCCAGCTCCCACTCCGCCGAGCTGCCGCACAACGGACTCTTCTGCAGCACGGCGAACGAGCCGAACGCCGCCGTCAGCTCGACCGTGCGCTGCTGCGCCGTCTTGTCGACCTGATGCGCGGTCAACTCGAGCCCGGCCTCGGTCAGCTCGGCGCGCACCCGCTGCTCGTCGAACACCGCGGTCGGATCGCCGGCTTCGCCCAGGTGGGCAGCCGGCTGGGCCTGGCGGAGGTCCCTCAAGACCTTCTCCTGCACGGTCATGCGCACCGTCTGCGTGCCGCTGCCGTCGGCGCGCAGCGTCACCTTCTGCTCGAACTCGAGACAGCCGGAGAGCATCGAACAGCCCGCCAGCACCATCGCCAGGATCCCGCGCATGCCGCTCCGATCGGCCGTTGGCATCGGCGGTCTGGAGCAGATTCTCCAGCCCGCGCATTCCTGTCGCGCGCCGTCTCCCCGGGCCTAGGATGCCGGCCATGCTGATGATGTCCGACGCGACGGGCTGGGCGAGTGGGCAACCAACCCTCGGGATCCTGGCCGGCCTGGCGATGCTGGTCGTCGGCGCCGAGGTCCTGGTGCGCGGCGCCGTCTGGATCGCGCTGACGTTGGGCATGAGCCGCATGGCGGTCGGCCTGACGCTGGTCGCGATCGGCACCTCGTTGCCGGAGCTGCTGGTGAGCTTCACCGCCGTGCAGGACGGCGAGGCCGGAATGGGCATCTCCAACGTGCTCGGCAGCAACGCCGCCAACATCCTGTTGATCGTCGGCGCCGCGGCGGCGATCCGCTCGATCCGCGTGCACACACGCTGGCTCGAGCTCGGCTACCTGTTGCTGCTATCCGCCGTGGCTGCGGTGCCGTTCGCGCTCGAAGGTCGCCTCGACCGCTGGCTGTCCGGCGCGATGGTCGGCGTGCTGACGCTGTTCCTCTGGCAACTGCTGGCGCGCGAACGCGCCGCCCGCCGCCTGGCCGATGCCGAGCCCAGGCAACAAGGGTCGCTGGGCGGCTGGCTCGTGCACTTCGCGCTGCTGGCCGCAGGCTTCGTGATGCTCAAGTTCGGCGCCGACTGGCTGGTCGACGGCTCGGTCGCCATCGCGAAGTCACTGGAGATGTCGACGGAGCTGATCGGCATGACCGTGGTCGCCGTCGGGACCAGCCTGCCCGAACTGGCGACGTCGGTGGTCGCGGCGCTGCGCGGCCAGCCGGAGATCTGCATCGGCAACGTCGTCGGCAGCAACATCTTCAACATCGGCGCGGTGCTGGGCGTGACCGGCTTGCTGCAGCCGTTCGTGGCGCCCGTCGAACCGTTGCTGCCGCTGCTCGTCATCAGCTGCGTCGCGACGGTCGTGCTGATCGGCGTGCTGAAGGCGAAGGGCGGCATCGGCCGCGCAGTCGGCGTGCTGTTCCTGCTGGCCTACTTCGGCTTCATGACCTGGCAGGTGATGACGAGCAAGTCGTCGTGACCGGTCCCGACGACGCGCTGCCGGACGCGCTCGCGTTCCTGCGCGAGCACGCGCCGTGGCTCGGCGAGCCGGCGCTCGGCGTGGTCGTGGTCGGCTCGCAGGCGCTGGCGATCGCCTGCCGTGACGCCGGCATCGACGGGCCGAACCCGGTGGACCTCGACCTCGCCTGGGCGCTCGACCACGAAGCCGGCACCGCGCTGCTGCAACAGCACGGCGTGTTCGTGCCGACCACCACCGGCAACGTCGAGCGCGGCACGCTGGCGCTGAAGCTCGGCGGCCGCCGGGTCGAGGTGACGACGTTCCGCAGCGGCGACCCCGACGCCGCGCCCGCCGAGCGGTTGCTCGCCGACCTCGGCGAACGCGACATGACGATCGGCGCGCTCGCGGTCGAGCTGACCGACGGCCGCGTGCACGACCCGTTCCACGGCCTCGAGCACTGGCGCGAACGGCGCGTCGCCCCGGTCGGTGACCCGGCGCAGCGCGTGCGCGAGCACGCGATCCGCTGGCTGCGCTACTTCCGCAAGGCGCACGAACTCGGCTTCGTGATCGACAACCAGATCCGCCACCTGCGCAAGAAGCTCGATCCGCAGCTGCTGACGACGTTGCCGCGCGAAGCGGTCGCGCTCGAGCTGCGCGCGATCGTCACCCGCTGCGCGTCGCCCGGCCGCTGCCTG
This sequence comes from Planctomycetota bacterium, assembly GCA_020638735.1. Lineage (GTDB taxonomy): Bacteria > Planctomycetota > UBA1135 > UBA1135 > UBA2386. Next base: position 205,365 of record JACKHZ010000013.1, read on the forward strand.
CTGGAGCTGCACGAGGCCGGCGTGCTCGAGGTGCTGTCGCCGGAGCTGGCGCGGCAGTTCGACGGCCGCCCCGCCGGGCCGCAGCGCTGGCACCCGGAGGTTTCGCAGGCGCTGCACATGATCCTGGCGCTCGAATGGGCGGTCGCCAACACGCGCCACCTCGAAGAACGCGACCGCAGCGCGACCTTGTTCGCGGTGCTGTGCCACGACCTCGGCAAGGGCGACACCGAACCGCGCGAGTTCCCCCACCACCGCGGCCACGAACACGGCGGCGTGCCACACGTCGACGTGCTGGCGACGCGCTGGCCCGGCCTGATGGACCAGCGCACCGCGACCTTGTGCAAGCACGTCGCCGCGCTGCACCTCGAGGTGCGCCACTTCGACGAGCTGCGGCACGGCACGTTGGCGTCGCTCTACGACGACTACTTCCGCGCCAAGGACTACCCGCTGGAGCCGTTCGCGTTGGCGGTCGCCGCCGACTCGGCCGGGCGGCTCGGCTGTGAAGCCGACGGACCGCGGATCAAGGAGCGCGTGCTGCGTGACCTGTCGATGCTGCGCGATGCGGGCGGCTCGGTGGACGCCAAGGCGCTGCGCGAACGCTTCGCCGACGATCTGCAGGCGTTCCGCAAGGCGCTGCACGAGGCCCGCGCGCGCGCGATCGCCGCGGCGCGCAGCGAGAGCTGACGCCGCGGCGCGTTCCTCCGCTGCTCAGACGTCGCCGACGACGCCGTGCATGCCGTTGCTCGAGACGATGCCGAGCGCGTTGAGCGCCGGGGCGAGCGCCGCGCCCTGCGCATACAGCGACGCGCCCACCACCGACGGCGACACCGGCACGCTGACCGAGTAGAGCGGGCTCCCCGGGGGCACCAGGGCGATGACGATCAGGTCGGTGTAGGCGTAGCAGCCGGGCGCGCCGACCACGACCAGGGGCACGTCAGGGTTGCTGGTGCCGAGCACCATCAGCCCGAGCAGCGACTGCGCCGGATAGTCGTAGCCGCGCAGCAGCCAGTCGTCGCCGAGCACGGGGCGCGAATCCGCGGTCAGGCCCATGCCGGCGCAACCGAAGCCGAACGGTTCGCTGGTCGCCGGCGTGCCGGCCGCGTCGTCGGTCAGGTAGAGCAGCGTGAAGCGCGCGTCGACCGCGGCGCCGCCGATCGACCAGGTGCGCACCCGCACCCGGGTGCCGCCGTTGGTGCCGCTGACCCACGTCTGGATCGTCGCGTAGCTCGCGTCGGAGCCGTGCGCCGTCGCCATCGCGATCGAAGCGTTGGAAGGCGCGAGGTCCGGCAGCTCGACGTCGTAGGTACCGACCGCGACGCGCGTGATCGTCTCCTGACCGTGCGGCCCGACCGTGCCGTTGCTGTCGCTGTAGAACGTGCTCGGCGTGTAGCTCGCGGCGGTCGAGTTGCTTGCCCACAGGTGCGCGCCCGAACCGACGTGCGCCGGGATCGGCGCCGCGTCCTGGTGGTAGCTCATGACGAAGCGCTCGTCGGACGGCGCGCCGCTGACGTCGAAGGTGCGCACGTTGACGATCATGTCCGCGCCGCTGGCCGACCACGTCGAGACCTTGGCGTAGACCGGACTCGCCGGCGAGCCGCCGGCGTACGGCGACACCTGCACGTTGCCGCCTTCGCTGGACAGCGCGGTGCTCAGGCCGGGGATCGTCACGCGGTAGACGCCGACGCCGAGGCGGTCGATGGTGATGTCACCGCGGTTGCCGTTCCACTGCCAGTTCAGGTTGGGCGTGTAGGAAGCCGCAGACGCGTCATTGGCCCAGCAGTAGGCCGCGCGGTCGCTGTCGGCGCCGCCTTGGCGATAGTGCACGTTGAAGCGCGAGTCGACGTGGTTGCCCGACGCGTCGAAGGTGCTGACGTAGCCGACGGTCCGACCGATGCCACCCCACGACTCGACCACGGCGGTGTTGCTGTTGGTGCCGAACGCCGTGACGTGGAAGGCCCCGGTGCCCGGGATCTGCCCGAGGTCGACGCGGTAGCGACCGAGCCCGACGCGCTGGATCGTCACCAGTTCGCCGGTCGGTGTGTGCTGGTAGTTCAGCGACGGCAGGTACTCGGCGCTCGGCGACGAGACGTTGGACCACGCCCACGCCACCGCTTCGTCCGCCGGATCGGCGGCGTACGCGAACGACGCGCCGGTCAGCGTCAACGTGTAGGCGCCGGCGATGTTGGTGGTGCCGCTCCACTGCGTGAACTGGTTGGCGGCGCCGGGGCCGTCGGGTGCGCGCTCGGCGCCCCACGGCGAGTCGAGCCACAGCTCCTGCGCGGAGTCGTCGAGCGGGTCGCTGTCGAAGCGCGAGACGCCGATGATGACGTGCCCGGGCGCGGTGACGAACTGGCCGGTCAGCGTCGACTGGTAGACGCCGCCGCCCTGGTCGTCGCGGAAGCTGATGCCCCGGCCCTGCATGTCGAAGATCCACAACTGCGAGTCCCACGTCGCGCCGCCGACCGAGCTGCAGGTGAAGGTCGCGGGGTCGTCGACGCGCACGACGAACAGGTCGGCGTCCTCGCCGGGATCGATCGAGCCGGCGATGGTCGCCAGCGCGCCCGTGCCGACCGTTACCTGGGCGTCGGTCCACAGCTGACCGGCGTCGGCTTCGGTCCAGTTCTGGGCGGCGAGAGAAGCGGTCAGCACGGAGCCGACCAGGATGGAGCAGGTGAGACGGAACATCTGGAAGTCCTCGAAGGGGTTTGAAGTGCGGGCCTGGCGGCCCCGTTTCCCGCTCCAGCCCCATCCCGGCGCGGGCCCCAAGGTGCTTCCCGGAGAAAATGTCGGCCGCGTCGCCGGGCGACCGACGGCCGGATCGGCGAAGCTCGGCCCCCGATGACCCCCCCGTTCCCCGCCGCGCCCGACCTCGGCCTCGACCTGCCGATCCCCCGCGTCGCCGACGCGCCGCCGATCCGCGTCGACCAGCTGTTCCGGCGGGAGGCTTGACCTTGTCCTGGGACCTGCGCGGACGACGGGTGCTGGTCGCCGGTGCCGGCGACGTCGGCGTGGCAGCCGGCCTGCTGCTGCACGCGGCCGGCGCCACGGTGTTCGGCGCGCGCCGCACGACCGCCGCCGTGCCGCCGCCGCTGCAGCCGGTCGCCGTCGACCTGCTCGCCCCCGACGCGTTCGCCGCGCTGCCTCCAGACCTCGACGCGCTGGTCTGGGCCGTCGCGCCGCACATCCACGATCCGGAGGCGTACCGCCGCTCCTACACCGAAGGTCCGGCCCGCCTCGCCGCCGCGCTGCTGGGACGAGGCGATGCCCTGCAGCGCGTCGTGCTGGTCGCCAGCACGAGCGTCTACGGCCACCAGCGGGGCGAAGTCGTCGACGAGCAGACCTCGCCGCAGCCGAGCAGCTTCGCCGGCGAAGCGATCCTCGCCGGCGAACGCGCGCTCGCGGCCTTGCCGGTGCGCACGACGAGCCTGCGCTTCGCCGGCATCTACGGCCCCGGTCGCACCTGGCTGATCGAGCGCGTGCGCCGCGGGCACGCCGCGCCGCCGACGGCCGCGCGCTTCGGCAACCGCATCCACCGCGACGACGGCGCCGCTGCCATCGCCCACGTGCTGACGCTCGACGACCCGGCGCCGTGCTACGTCGTCGTCGACGACGACCCGGCCGACCTGCGCGAGGTCTACGCGTGGCTCGCGGCGCGCCTCGGCGTGCCGCTGCCGCCCGCCAGCGACGACGACGCGACGACGCGTCGCGGCGGCAACAAGCGCTGCGACAACCGCCTGCTGCGCGCCACCGGCTGGCGGCCGCGCTACCCGAGCTACCGCGACGGCTACGCCGCGATGCTCGGCTGAGCGCTCACTTCGGCGCGATCAGGTCGGCGGTCGCGGTCTCGCCGCCCTTCACCTCGACCTCGACGACATCGCCGGCCGGACCGTTCTGCCCGCCGATCCGCCGCGCGCGCAGCTCGTAGCGGCCCGGCGTGAGCCCGGCGAGGCGGAAGCGGCCGCCCTGCGCCACTTCGCGTTCGCTCCATTCGCTCTCACCGACCAGCCGCCGCTCGACCAGCGCCATGGCGACGGTGCTGCCGTCCTCGTCCTTGACGGTGCCGCGCACGACGCCGGCGACGTCGAGTTCGATGGTGCCGCAGTCGGTGCGCTGCTGCTCGACGACCGTGACCTCGGTCTTGCTCGCCGGCGAGAAGCGCTTCTGCTCGACCTTCAGCGTGTAGTCGCCGACCGGCACGTCCTCGATCGTCGCGTAGCCGTCGGCGTCGGTCTTCACGCTCTGCCGGCCGAACGTCATCGTGCTCTCCTCACCGCCCGACGAGTCGAGCGTCGCCACCGCGATCATCATCGTGCGCCGCGGCTCTCCTCCTCCGGGGCCGCCGCGCTCGAGCGTCACTTCGGCCTTCTCGACCGGCGTAGCGTCGGCGCGCGACATCACCCGCACCCGCACCGTGCCGGTGCGCACGACCAGGTCCTTCTGCACCTCGGGCGCGCCGGAGGGCACCGTCAGCGGCTCGCTCGACCGGACCAGCTGGCTGTCCTTGCCGTAGCTGAGCACGTAGTCGCCGCCCTCCACGTCGTCGAACGAGAAGACGCCGTTGGCGTCGGTCTTGGTCGACGGCCCGCCCATGCCCGGCATGCCGGGCATCGCGTCGCCGCTGCCGAGCTCGACGATGCAGTTGGCGATCGGGCCATCGGCGCCGGTGACGACGCCGGTGACGTGCGTCAGCTGCGGGAAGGTCAGGTCCACCTCGGCGGTCTTGCCGGCGAACACGGCGACGTCCTGCGCCGACGACTGCAGCGCGTCCTCCTCGCCGCCGAGCACCATCACCATGCCGCCGAACGAGTGGCTGCGCGGGCCGCGCGACAGCAGCACGCGATAGTCGCCGCCGCGCAGCGGACCGAACTTCGCGCGGCCGTCGGCGTCGGTGGTGGCGCGCTTCTGGTCACCGCCACCCGGGATCACCATGCGCATGCCGCCAGGCTGCCCCGCGGCGCCCTGCTTGGGCTCGAGCAGCACGTTGGTGTTGGCCGCGACCGAACCATCGGCGCGCAGCACGCGCACCGCGACGAAGCCCGGCCGCGACAGCGTCACGCGGCTCTCGACGACGCCCGATGCGGGCACGATCACCGACGTCGGCTCGTTCGGGGCGAACGACTCGTGCGTCACGTGAACCTCACCGTCCGCCGCGCTCAGGCCGCGCACGTCGGCGATGCCCAGTTCGTCGGTCGTGCCCTGGCCGAGCATCTCGCTGCCGTCGAACACGACCGTTCCGCCAGGTCCGTCCGCGTCCGCGTCGACCCGGCGTGACACGCCGAACGAGCGCATGCCTTCGCCGCTCGACGACGCGCGCTTGACGCCCACCTTGGCGCCGACCACCGGCGCGCCGGTCTCGTCGACGACGGTGACGCGCACCGTCGCGCCCGGATCGGCGACCAGCCGCAGCCCGGTGACGTTGGCGCCCGGCGCCACCTGCACGCCCGACTTCTCGACCGGCTTGTGCAGGTCGCCGGTGGCGCGCACCGCGAGCAGGCCGGGGTGCACGTCGTCGATGACGAAGCGGCCCTGCGCGTCGGTCTTCGCGCTGCTGCGACCGCCGCCGAACGGCATCAGGCCGGCGTCCTCGACCACTTCCAGCCGCGGCGAACCCGACACCCGCGAGGCGACGACTTCGCTGCCGGCGATCGGCGCGCCGTCCGGGCCGACGAGCACGCCCTCGATGCGGCCCGCGCGCTCGACGCGCACGTCGAGGCCGGTGGTGCCCACCGCGACGCCCGGCAGCGTCGTGGTCGTGTGGCCGTCGCCGAACGCGCGCAGCGTCGCCGTCTCGCCTTCGAGCCCAGCCAGCACGAACGTGCCGTCCGCCGCGGTCGTCGCCGCCTCGTCGCCGGAGAAGCTCTCGATCTCCATGCCGGCGACCGACCGGATGCGCCGCGCGCCGACCTTGCAGCCGGCGACCGGCATGCCGCGGTCGTCGATGACGCGACCGGCGATGACGCCGCCGACGTCCAGCTCGATCACCAGGCCGCTGCGCTGCTCCTCGGCGGCGAGTTCGACGCGCTGCATCGTCGGCTTGAAACGGCTGGTCTTGGTCTGCACCGTCCAGCTGCCCGGCTTCAGCATGCCGACCTCGAAGCGACCAGCGGCATCGGTGATCGACGAGCTCTGCGAGCGCATGCCCATCGGCCCGAGGTGGGCTTCGACGGCGACGTCGACGATCGGCAGGCCCGCGCGGTCGCGCACGACGCCGCTGATCTTGCCGGCCTGCAGGACCGTGACGTCACCGAGGTCGCGATCGCCTTCGCGCCCGGCGATGTCCGGCATGTCCTCGGCGAACACCAGCCCGTCGCTGCCCAGATCGAGGTTGCCGCGCCGCGTCGCCGGCAGCCGGAACTCGAAGCGCCCGTCGGTGGTCGTCGTGCACTTCTCGCGGGGCAGCTGGCCGCCGGCCGGCAACGGCCCGGCGCGCACGAAGTCGAAGTCGTCGTCGTTGACCTTCCAGGTCGCGAGCTGCACCAGGACGCCCGCCCGGGGCGACCCGGCACGGTCGACGAGCCGCCCCGTCACCAGCGAGGTCGGCGCCCCGTCGGTCGCGACCTCGGGCGCCGCCAACCGGTCCAGCGCCGTGCCCGACGCGGGCACCGGCTGCGCGCCTTCGTGTTCCACCCGAGCGCTGGTCGCGGCCCCCGCGGCCGGCGAGGCGGGCTTTCCACCCTGGTCATCGGCCACAGCTCCAGGGCCAGCACCCGGAGGGGCCACCGGATCCCCTTGCCGGAACGCGAACCAACCGGCGGCGACGAGCGCCGCGACGACGAGGAGCAGGACGAGAGCTTGGGGCTTCATGAGTATTACCTCGGTAGTTGAGGCGACAGGACGACGCCCCGCGAACGGAAACTCCCGCTTCGCACGATAGCGCCGAGACCCGCCCCGACTCGCGCATGTCGCCCTGCGCGCGACCCGGCTACTGTGCCTCCGCCATGCCGAGCACTTCGCACTACCAGGCGCGTCGGCGCCAGTTCCTGGCCGCGATCGACACCCCGGTCCTGCTGATGGCGGGTGGTTGGATCTCCCGGAACTACCCGGCCAACTGGAACCCCTACCGCGCCGACAGCACCTTCCTGTTCTTCTTCCCCGAGCCGGAGCCCAACGCCGCGGCGCTGTTCGATCCGAAGGACGAGTCGGTCACGCTGTTCCTCGACGAACGCACCGCGGAGGACGCGCTGTGGCACGGCCCGGTGCCGAGCTTCGCCGACGTCAAGAAGAAGGTGGGCGTCAGCCGCATCGAGAAGCGCGCCGACCTCGCCGCGGTGGTCAAGAAGAAGGCCGGCCGGCGCAAGGTGCGCACGGTGGCGACCCCGGACCCGCGCGCCACCGCCGAGGCGCGGGCCGTCACCGGCGACAAGGTCGACTTCTTCGCCGCCGACAAGGTCGGCCACCGCGACGTGATCGCGGCGATCGCCCACCTGCGCAACCACAAGGCCCCGGAGGAGCTGACCGAGATGCGCCGTGCAGCGGCCATCACCAACGACGCGCACAAGGCGGCGATGGCGCACACCCGCCTCGGCATCACCGAACAGGACCTCGTCGGCCGCGTCGAGGGTGTGTTCACGCGGCACGGCTGCGTGCCCGCCTACGGCACGATCCTGTCGGTGCGCGGCGAGGTGCTGCACAACCACGCCCATCACCACACGCTGCGCGACGGCGACCTGGTGCTGCTCGACGCCGGCGCCGAGCTGCCGAGCGGCTACTGCGCCGACGTCACCCGCACCTGGCCGGCCAGCGGGCGCTTCGGACCCGAGGCCGCCGACGTCTACGACATCGTGCTCGCCGCCGAGAAGGCCGCGATCGAGGCGGTCGCGCCGGGCATTCGCTACCGCGACGTGCACATGCTCGCCGCGCGCGTGCTCGCCGACGGCCTGCAGCAGCTCGGCATCCTGCGCGGCTCCGCCGACGCACTGGTCGAGAGCGGCGCGCACGCGCTGTTCTTCCCGCACGGCGTCGGCCACCTGCTCGGCATCGACGTGCACGACATGGAGGCCTTCGGCGACCAGATCAGCTACGCGAAGGGGCGACCGCGCAGCGAGCAGTTCGGCACGCGCTACCTGCGCCTCGACCTCGACCTGCAACCCGGCGTCTGCGTCACGATCGAGCCGGGCATCTACTTCGTGCCGGCGATCCTGCGCGACGCGGCGACGAAGAAGCAGTTCAAGGGCCAGGTGGACTTCGCGCGCTGCGAGCGCTTCCTGACCATGAACAGCGGCCGCGGCTTCGGCGGCGTGCGCATCGAGGACGACGTCGTCTGCACCCGGACCGGACGCGAGGTGCTGACCGCCGCGGTCCCGAAGGAGCGCCCCGCGCTCGAGGCCCTCGTCGGCAGCGCGCTCACCTGACCATGTTCCATGCCCTGCTCCTGGCGATAGGACAGCTGTTCACCGGCCCCATCCTCGGCGTGCTCGGCGGCGTCGTGATGCTCAGCGTCGCGTGCTTCGTCGGCCTGTGGCTCGGCCTCGGCTACGTGCTGTCGCACTGGTTCCCCGACTCGTGGCTCTCCACCGGGCTCGGCGGCGTGACGACGCTGGTGCTGGCGTGGTTCCTGTTCCCGGTGGTGACCAGCGCCATGGTCGGGCTGTTCCTCGACCGCGTCGCCGCGATCGTCGAGCGCCAGCACTATCCCGAGCTGCCGCCGGCGAAGGGCCTGCCGTTCGTCGAGGGGCTGCTCGCGGCGCTGCGCTTCGTGGTCGTGCTGATCGGCGCCAACCTGCTGCTGCTGGTGCTGATGCTGTTCCCGCCGATCTACCTCGTCGCGTGGTTCGTCGTCAACGGCTGGCTGCTCGGCCGCGAGTACGCCGAGCTGGTGCTGATGCGCCGTCACCCGCGCCGCGAGGCCGACGACCTGCGGCGTCGCAACAACGGCGAATGCGTGCTCGCCGGCGCCGGCTTCGCCGGCCTCGCCGCGCTGCCGCTGTTCAACCTCGTGCTGCCCGTGGTCGCGACCGCCTACATGGTGCATCGCGCCGAGACCTGGCGCCGCGACCGGCCGGCCGCCCCGCTTCAGGCCGACGGCGGATAGAGGATCACCGGCACGTGCGCGTGCCGCACGACGATCTCGGCGACCGAGCCCAGCAGCAGCCGTCGCAGCCCCGAGCGGCCGTGCGTCGCCATCGCGACGTAGTCGGCGCCCACCTTGGCGGCGTAGTCGCAGATCGCCTTCGGCACGTCGGCGCCCTCGAGCACCTCGCAGTGCTTGCAGACCGACCCGAGCTTCGCCGCGAGCGACGCGAGCTCCTTCTCCCAGTCCGCGCGCAGCTGCTGGCGGTCCGGGTAGACGGCCATCAGGCTGCCGGCGGTCGGCTCGAAGGGCAGGTCCTCGAGGATCGCGACCAGGGTGACATCGAGCTGCAGGCGCTCCGCGAGCGTGCGGACCGGCGCGAACGCGCGCTGGGACTCCTGCGAGAGATCCGTCGTCAGAACGATTCCAGGCATGACGACTCCAGTGTCGGGTGGCGATGACCTACCGCCAACTACCCAATCAGCATGCGACCCGCCCGGGGAGCTCCACCATCCGAACTTGGGCCCCCCGGACAGGTTCTGCGAAAGTCCGGACGATGGCGCCGGTTGCTCCTTGCAGTGGAGGTCCAGATGGAAGCCCAATCGATGCCCCAACCCAAGCTGTTCGATCTGTGCGCCGAGGACGTCATGCAGCGCAAGATCGTCACCCTCGGCGCCGGCGACAGCCTGCCGGCAGCCGAGCGCACGCTGACGGAGGCCGGCATCAGCGGCGCGCCCGTGCTCGACGACCACGACCGCGTGCTGGGTGTGGTGTCGATGACGGACCTGCTGCGGCATCGCGCCGAGGACGACGACATCCCGGACGACGCCGAAGCCGAGGTGTTCGACGACTCGATCGACGAGACGGAGCAGGTCGCGTTCTTCCGGCCGGAGGCCGGCGCTTGCGTCGGCGACGTGATGACGCAGGAGATCGTGTCGGTGCCGCCGTCGATGCCGCTGGCGAAGATCGCCGAGCGCATGGTCTCGACCCACGTACATCGTGTGCTGGTGCTCGAGCGCGGCCGCCTGATCGGCCTGATCTCGACGATGGACCTGCTCGAGAAGGTCGCGCGCGGTCGCTGAGCCATCTGCCCGGACCGGGGCCCTTCGTCGTCGCGCCGCAGAGGTGTGCGGGCCGCGAAGCCGCCGCGCCTATCATGCCGGCATGGACGAGCGCCCCCCGCTGTCTCCCCCGCCGCGGCACGTGCCGACCAGCCTGCACCTGCGCGTGCTGCTCGGCGGCCTGCTGCCGACCATCGGCTTCGCGGTGCTCGCGATCGCCGGGTCGATGGCGCTGGCGTTCGTCTCGCGCAGCGAACTGCTGACCTTCGGCCGCTTCTCCGGCGAACTGTGCACCGCCGAGGGCGTCGTCACCGCGGTCGAGCCCCTGTCGATCGAGAGCAACCATCGCACGGTCTGCCGCGTCGACTTCCGCTACGAGGTCGACGGGCGCGAGCTCGCGGGCAGCAGCTACGCCGACGAGTGCAAGCTGCAGCCCGGCGCCCCGGTCGCCGTCGAGCACGTCGCCACGGCGCCGGAGGTCGCGCGCGTCCGCGGCATGCGCACGGCGCCGTTCCCGGCGTTCGTCGCGTTCGTGCTGGTGTTCCCGCTCGTCGGGCTGGGCCTCGTGGTCGGCGGCGTGCTCGCCAACCGCCGTCGCGTGCGCCTGCTGCGCGACGGCGAGTCGACGTGGGCCGTGCTGACCGACCGCAAGCCGACCGCCACGCGGGTCAACAGCCAGCGCGTCTACGCGCTCGAGTTCACCTTCGTCGATGCCGCCGGCGAACGCCGCGTCGCCCGCGAGCGATCCCACCGCGCGGTCTGGTTCGACGAACAGGTCGCCCGCCAGATCCTCTACGACCCGCGCTCGCGCGCCGCCTGCCTGGTCGAGATGACGCCCGGCAGGCCGCGCGTCGTCGACGGCGAGTGGGCGCCGGTGTCGCCGTTCTCGCTGTTCGCCGTGCTGCTGCTGCCGGCGGTCGCCTTCGTCGGCAACTGGATCGCGCTGACCGTCTAGCCGGGCCCGGCGTCAGGCCTTCGGCAGCCAGGCGAAGTCGGTGTTGCCGCCGCTGAGGACGCAGCCGATGCGCTTGCCGGCGAGTTCGCCGGCGATGGTGCGCATGGCGGCGACGACGGTGGCGCCGCTCGGCTCGACGACCAGCTTCTGGCGATCGAGCAGGAAGCGCGCGGCGGCGAGCATCGCCTCCTCGGTGATGGTGACGACGCGCACACCGTGCCGCATCAGCAGCGCGAAGTTGGGTTCGCCGAGCGCGGTCAGCAGACCATCGCCCCACGTGGTGCCGCCTTCGACGCGCGGCTGCCGCACGCCGGTGGCGAGCGAGCGCGCGGCGTCGTCGACGGCCAACGGCTCGGCGGCGAGCACGCGCGCCGACGGGCGCATCGCCGCGACCGTCACCGCCGTTCCCGCGCACAGCCCGCCGCCGCCGACCGGCACGACCACCAGATCGAGGTCCGGCACGTCCTGCAGCAGCTCCATCGCCGCCGTGCCCTGCCCCGCCATGACCATCGGGTCCTCGAACGGATGCACCAGCACCGCGCCGGTCTCACGCTGCCACTCGGCGCAGACCTGCTCCCGCTCGCTCTGCTGGCAGAAGCGGATCTCGGCGCCATAGCCGCGCACGGCCTCGACCTTCACCTTCGGCGCGGTGCGGGGCATCACGACGTAGCTCGGCACGCTGCGCCGCGCCGCCGCGAAGGCGAGCGCCGCCGCGTGGTTGCCGCTCGAGTGCGTGATCACGCCGCGTGCCGCCGCCACGTCGTCGAGCGCGAACACCGCGTTGCAGGCGCCGCGCGCCTTGAAGGCGCCGACCTTCTGCAGGTTCTCGCACTTCAGGAACACGCTGGCGCCGAGCTCCCGGTCGAGCGTCGAGGACGTCACGACCGGGGTGCGGTGCACGCTGCCCGCGATGCGCGCAGCCGCGGCCTGCACGTCCTCGAAGGTGATCAAGCGCTATTGCAGCTGCACGCGCAGGCGGCCGTTCTTGCGGTCGATGTCCCAGAGCTTGTTGCCGAGCGGCATGCCCTGCAGGCGGAAGTCGATCGCGTCGCCGATCGGGTCGTCCTGCACCTCGCCGAAGCGCACCGCGAAGCCGCAGGCGATCCGGAAGATGTTGTCGAGCACGAAGGCGTTCAGGTGCAGGTCGACGCCGCGGTAGCGCGAGCCGAGCCCCGTCTCGGGGTTGTAGTGCTCGAGCGAGTTGGCGACGTCCATGCCCTCGATCTGCCCGCTCATCATCGTGATGGTGCGCTTCAACAGGTCGTTGGCGAGCTTCTGCGCCTTCTTGTTGCCGCGCTCGGCCCAGTAGCACAGGCCCTCGAGGATGTGCGAGTTGACGACCGGCCAGACGCGGCCGTTCCACGGCGAGCCCTTGCGCGTGCCCTTCCATTGGCCGGCGGCGTCGAACGTCGAGTCGCTCATCGCGATGCTCGGCACCGGGTACTTGGCCCAGAACTCCTCGCGGCTCGACAGCAGATCGAGCATCGCGTCGACCTGCTTCTGGTTCGGGATGTCGGTCGCCAGCGGGTAGAAGCCGACCGCCGCCTTGACGTTGGTCTTGCGGCGGTTCTTCGGATCGAGATCCATGAAGATGCCGGCCTTCTCGTCCCACATCTTCTTGCGCACGGTGTCGAGGATGACCTCGACCTCGGCGTGGAAGCGGTTGGCCATCGCCTTCTCCTGGATCTCCTCGGCGACGGCGTGCAGCCACTTCACCAGGCGATAGCGGAACACCGACGCGTCGATGCCCTTGAGGCGGAACTGCTCGGTGAACTCCTCGGCGCGGTCGGCCTTGTTGTCGATCACCGTGTAGCGACGCGAGAACTCCTGGCCCGCCTCGAAGTGGTTGACGATGTCGGTCAGCCCGCTGCCCTCGGGGTCGCGGTTGTTGCCGACCCACTTCACGTAGCGCTGCATCGCCATCAAGACGGCCTTCTTGGTCGCCTTGTCGTTGTGCATCGCGTCGAGCGACTCGAACCCACCGCCCCAGTCGGCGTGGTAGAAGTCGTTGGCGTCGGTGCCGCTCATGTAGACGCGACCCGGCACCTGCCCGTTGTGCAGCAGGTTGTCGAAGAACAGCTTGAGGCAGCCGCGCGCGTAGCTCGGGTCCTGCAGCCAGCGCGCCTCGCGCATGATCGCCGGCGCGCTGAAGCTCGTCGGCAGGTGGAACGGGCCGTTGCCCTCGCAGATCGCCGGCGAGCTGTAGAGGCCGGCGCCGTGCGGCTGCCGCAGCAGGTAGAGCAGCTCGAAGCGGTGGCGCACGACGCGCTCGATCGCCTTGTCGTCGCACGAGAACTTCGGCACGCCCTGCCAGAAGGCCTGCCAGCCGTTCTCGTCCTTGGCGTCCGGACGGCGCGCGCGGAAGTTGATGCCCTTGCCCTTGAAGACGACGTTGGCCTCGAAGCGGTGGGTCGACGACTCGCCGACCTTGAGCGGGACCGGGCGGAACAGACCGGCGTAGACGCGCGAGCCGGCGATGATCGGGCTCGGCTTCTCGACCGGGCGCTTGGCGCGCGGCGTCGGCAGCCCGGTCATGTCGTACCACGGCGTCTCCTCGAAGCTCGGCAGGTCGCTGCCGCCCTCGCTGAAGAACGCCTGCAGGCACTTCGCGCCCTTGCTGTCCGGGTTGGAGTAGTGGATGTCGGCCGGCACCTGCGGCTGGGTCGCGTCGCCGAGGTTGCGGCGGATGCGGAAGCTGTCGCCTTCGAGCGAGACGGGCTCGCCCTCGGGGTCGGTCGTGGTCCACATCACGACGGTGACCTCCCGGTCCTCCTTGCCGCCGTTGAGCAGGTCGAGCTCGCAGACGAAGCGATCGTCCTGGGTGACGAAGCGACGCTCGACGACCGTGAGGCCGCTCGCGTCGGAGTGGGTCAGCACGGCCTTGCCGTTCTCCATCGCCACCGAGGTGCAGGTGGTCTGCAGGACCTTGCCGGCCTGGTCGAGGAAGGCCAGGAAGAAGACCGACGGCACCAGCGCGTGCGAGATGCTGGCCTCGTCGCAGAAGCCGGGTGACAGCGCGAACCGCGGAAAGCGCGGCGCATAGAGGCAATAGCCGCCGCCGGCGAGGGCCATCTTTTTCGGCTGCGCAGACGCGGCGTCAGACGACGCCGCGGCCTTGGGCGCCGATGGGCGCGACTTGGCCTTCGTCTTGGGCGTACGCTTGACAGAATTGGTCTTCTTCGCGGCCGGCATTGGCAACTTCTTTTGCAGTATGAGCTTGCGACAAGCATGTCGCCCAATGAAGCCCGCTTTGAATTACGGCGTCACCGAACAACGGCAGCCTATCGCAGCCGCATCTTGATAAGTCCCCGCCGGCAGTCAAGCGATTTCGGCGGCACGCCAGGGATCGACCACGGCGCCCGGCGCGGCGCCGCGCGCGACCGCCTCGATGACCGTCGCCAGCTGCCGCGTCAGGCTGCGACGCGTGAAGCCGCCGAGCACGTCGCGCCGGCAGCCGGCTGGCGGCCGCCCAACGGCACGCGCCTCGACCCATCGCTCGAGCACGTCGGCGATCGCAGCGACGTCGGTCGGCGCCACCACCTCGCCGGCGCCGAGCCCGCGCACCAGATCGGCGCCGTCGCCCGGCGGCAACGCGGCGAGGATCGCGCGTTCGCTGGCCAGCGCCTCGTAGAGCTTGCCCGGCACCACCAGCGCGCGCTCGCCGGCGGGCACGCCGTGCAGCGGCACGAACAACGCGTCGGCGGCGAGCGCAGCGGCGATCGACTCACGGTGCGCCACGTAGCCGTGCATCGTCACCAGCGCGCCAAGGCCCAACTGCGCGATCAGCGCCCGGTGCGAGGCGTCGACCTGGCCGTAGAAGTGCACCGACAGCTGCCGCCGGGCCGACTCCGCGCCGACGCGGTCGCGATACGCGGCGACCGCGCGCAACAGCGGCGCGCCGGTGCGGCCGATCGGCTCGATCTGGCGGTTGCGCACCCGACGCAGCGTGTTGCGCGTGACGCCCGCGGGCAGGTCCGCCGGATGGAACGTGCCGACGTGCACCAGCCGGAGCGTGTCGTCGGCGGCGTCGCGCAGCTCCGGCGCGGTGCCGGCGAAGTCCTCCTCGTCGAAGCCGTTGGGGATCGTCACGCAGCGCTCGGCGTCGGCGCCGAGCGCGACGAACGCGCGCCGCGCCTCCGGCACGTTGGCGATCGTCGCGGCGGCGGTGCGCAGCGTGCGGCGCAGATGGGCGAGGTCGCGCGCGGCGTGCACCGGGCTCGGGTAGACCCGCCACGCGTCGAGCGCCCAGGGGTCGCGCAGATCGGCGATCCACGGCAAGCCGAGCTCGCGCTGCAGGCGTTCGCCCACGCGATAGCACGCGTACGGCGAGAGGGTGGTGATCACCGCGTCGAAGCGCTCGGCCCGCGCCAATTGCGACGCGCGCTCCCCGGCGGCCCAAGCCCACTCGTCGGCGTCGACGTGCAACCGCAGCTTGCGCCGGATCCGGTACGACAGCGGCGCCTTCGCCGGCGCGGCGACGCGCACCACGCGGCAGCTGGTGCCTTCGGCCAGCGAGCGGTCGTCGTTGGGCGCGTGCTCGCTCTTCTCGGCCTCGTCGACGGTCAGCACGACGGGCTCGATGCCGTGCTCGGGGAGGAACTTGCAGAACTTGGCGAAGCGCTGCGTGCCGGCGCCGCCCTTCGGCGGGAAGTAGTAGGCGACGACGAGGACCTTCATCGCCTCACGCGCCCCCGACCCGCTTGGACTCGCCCAGCGCGCGCACTGCGCACGCCGCCCCGGGACAGCGGTTGGTGTTGCGCGACAGACGGCTGCCGCGACGTCGCCAGCGCTGCAGCAGGTGCCGCACGAAGCCGACGCGCGCGTCGTCCTTCAGCAGCAGCGCCGGCGTCGGCAGCACGAACCCGTGCGTCGGTCCCCACTTCTCCATCAGCCACTGCGAGGCGCGTTCGTAGTGCACGTCGATCTTGCCGGTCGACAGGTGCAGCAGCGGCGCGTCGATCGCCGCCACACCGAGCCCGCGACGATGCGCCTCGAGGCACAGGTCGGCGCCGTAGCAGTGGAACCCCGGCACCTGCTCGTCGAAGCGCAGCCCCGACGAACGGCGCACGGCGATCAGCACCTCGTCGAGCGTCAGCACGCGGTGCGGCAACGACGGCCAGTAGCAGTGCCCGTTGGGGTCGAAGAGGTGGCCGCGGTAGCGCCCCGACGCCTCGCAGCCGACCAGCCCGGCGAGCGCGACGTCCCCGCCGAGCGCGGCGAGCGCGGCGACGAAGCGCCGCCAGAAGTCGTCGGGGAACAGCACGTCCTGGTGCACGCAGACGACCCACTCGGTGTCGAGCTGGTCGAGGCCGTGGTTGAGGCCCTGCGCGGCGTTCCAGCCGCGCTCGTTCGGCTTGACCACCAGCCACTCGGGCAACGGGTCGACGAGGCGCTGCAGCGAGGCGCGCGCCGCCGCGAACTGCGCGTCGTCGTTGACCAGCGAGACGAAGCCGATCGTCGTCACGAACCCTCCGCCGCGCGCAGCTTCGCCAGCACCTCGGTCAGCTCCGGGGCCAGCGGGTCCTCGACGACCAGCCGTTCTTCGCCGCCATTCGCAGGGCCACCGTTCGAGGGAAACGGGTGGCGCATGTCGACGCGTTCGAGATGCAGGAACAACCGGTGCAGGCCGTAGTGGTCGCGGTAGTACTGGTTGATGCGGCCCTTGCCGTGCGTGGTGTCGCCGATCACGTGCCGACCGCACAGGTTGGCGTGGCGGCGGATCTGGTGGTAGCGACCGGTGAAGATGCGCACGCGCACCAACGCCACGCGGTCGAACTCCTCGAGCACCTCGAACTCGGTGCGCGCGTCGCGCGCGACGTCCTTGTCGTCGGACAGCGGCAGCTCGCACGACCACTTCGCCGGCAGCTCGCGGTTGCTGCCCGGGTAGCGCATCAGCGCCACGTAGTCCTTGTGCGCGTCCTCGGCGGACAGGCACTTCTGCAGGTCGGCGGCGGCGCGCGACGACAGCCCGAACAGCAGCACGCCCGAAGTCGCGCGGTCGAGGCGGTGGAACGGATAGACGTACTGCCCGATCGCGTCCCGCGTCAGCTGTACGGCCGCCGACTCGTCGGGGTGGTGCTCGTCGCGGTGCACCAGCAGCCCGCTCGGTTTGGACACGGCGACGAAGTCGGCCCCCTGCTGCAGGATGCGCACCGCGAGCGCGGGTGCGGGCGGGGTCTGCGCGGGATCTTCGGCGGCGGGCTCTTGCACGGCGCGCGGATTGGAACGACTCGCCGCGGCGGCGACAACCTCGGAGGAGACAACCGTCGACGCGCGCGCTACATCGACGGCGTGAACGCCTACGAGCTGTTGGCTGACGCGGCGCGGCGCTGGCCCGAGCGCGCGGCGCTGGTGCGTGGCCCGAGCGTGCTCGACTACCGCGACGCCGAGCGCGCGGCGCGCTCGTTCGCCGGCGCGCTGGCCGTCGCCGGGGTGCAGCCGGGCGATCGCGTCGGCTGCCTGATGCACAACGACGTCGAGCACTGGCTCGCCTACTTCGGCGTCGCGGCGGCGGGCGCGATCCTGGTGTCGCTCAACACGCGGCTGCTGGCGGACGAGCAGCGCTCGATCCTCGGGCACGCCGGCGCCAGGGTGCTGCTGCACGACGCAGCGCACGCCGAACGCGCCGCGCGGCTGCAGGTCGACTGCGTCGCCGCCGCCGACGCCGCTCGCGCGACGCCGCGCGAAGGCGCGCTGCCGCTGGCCGCGAGCGACGAACCCGCCCACCTCTACTACACCAGCGGCACCACCGGCGCGCCGAAGGGCGTCGTGCTCAGCCACCGCAACGTCACCGTGCACGCCGCGAGCGCGGTCGCCGAGCTCGGCCTCTGCGGCGACGACACCTGGGCGCACATCGCGCCGATGTTCCACCTCGCCGACGCGTGGGCGACGTTCGCGATCACGCAGGTCGGCGGCCGCCACGTCTTCCTGCCGCACTTCTCCGCCGACGCGGCGCTCGACCTGCTCGCCGCCGAGCGCGTCACGATCACCAACCTCGTGCCGACGATGCTCAACCTGATGGTCAAGGCGCCGGGCGCCGCCGACCGCGACTACGCGCTGCGGGTGATGCTGAGCGGCGGCGCGCCGATCGCGCCCGACGTCGTGCGCCGCATCCTCGACACGTTCGGCTGCGACTACGTGCAGACCTACGGCATGACCGAGACGAGCCCGTACCTGACGCTGTCGATCCTGCCGCCCGGACTGCGCGCGCTGCCGCGGGAGCAGCAGCTGCGGTGGAAGTGCAAGACCGGCCGCGCCTTCGCCGGCGTGACGCTGCGCGTCGTCGACGACCGCGGCGCGGACGTGCCGGCCGACGGCCGCACCGTCGGCGAGATCCGCGTCGCGGGCGAGACGGTGACCAAGGGCTACTGGCGCGACCCGGCGGCGACGGCGGCGGCGTTCGACGAGCGCGGCTTCCTGAGGACCGGCGACCTCGCCAACATCGACGAGCACGGCTTCGTCGACATCGTCGATCGGCTGAAGGACGTCATCAAGTCGGGCGGCGAGGCGGTCTACTCGGTCGAGGTCGAGCACGCGCTGATGGAGCACCCGGCGGTGCTGGAGTGCGCGGTGTTCGGCCGGCCCGACCCGCTGTGGGGCGAACGCGTCGTCGCGGCGGTGGTGCTGCGGCCGGGTGCGCGCGCCGACGAGGCCGAGCTGATCGCGGCGGCGAGAGCGCGCATCGCCCACTACAAGGCGCCGAAGCAGGTGCTGTTCCTCGACGGGCTACCCCGCACCGGCTCAGGCAAGATCCAGAAGCGGGCGTTGCGCGAACGGTCCGACGGTTAGTACCCGGCGCGCGCCGGGCGAAATGCCGCCGCCCCGCGGACTGCCGGAAAGGCCGCTCGGCGCCGCCCCGGATGGCGACCG
The DNA here is from genome assembly GCA_020638735.1 of Planctomycetota bacterium. Taxonomy (GTDB): domain Bacteria; phylum Planctomycetota; class UBA1135; order UBA1135; family UBA2386. Next base: position 224,260 of record JACKHZ010000013.1, read on the forward strand.
CTGCGGCGCTGGTCTGGTAGGGTGCGCAGCCGAGGAAGAACCCATGCGCACCACACCCCTGCTGCTCACGTTGTCCCTCGCCCTGCCGCTGGTCGCCCAGGAGGTCGGCGCCCCCGCGCCCGACATCGACTGGGCGCAGACCCGCGGCTTCGAGGGCATCCCCGACCAGAAGCTGTCGCAGCTGCGCGGCTCGGTCGTCATGCTCGAGTTCTGGCTCACCTACGACTCGTCGCACGTGCAGCGCCACGCGGTGCGCGAACGGCTGCACCAACGCTACCGCGACCGCGGCCTGGTGGTGGTCGGGCTCAGCAACGAGCAGGCGCACGAGGTCGACGCCGACCTGCAGAAGCACCCGTGCGCGCACCCGACGGCGATCGCGTTCTACCCCGGCTACACGGTCAAGCTGATCCCGTTGACGATCCTGATCGACAAGGACGGCAAGGTCGCGTGGCGCGGCCGCTCCGAGGACCTCAAGGAGGAGCAGATCGTCAAGCTGCTGCCGGGCGCGCGCCCGGCGCACGTGCGGCCCGGCCTCGAGGAGGTGCACACGCTGCGCCTCGTCGAGAAGTTCGGCGAGGCCTGGAAGCTGTGCGGTGACCTGCTGGCCAAGGGGCAGCTGCCGCCCGACTCGGTCGAGCAGGCCAAGGCCTGGCGCGCCGAGATCGAGGCGTTCGTCGTCGAGGCGACGGCCGAGGCCGACGAAGCCGAGAAGAGCAAGGACGTCTACGTGATGTGGCGCTGCCTCGACGCGGTCGCCAACCGCTACGCCGGCGTGCCGGGCGGCGAGAAGGCCAGGGCGCGACTCGAGACGCTGATGGCCGACAAGAAGGTCGCGCGCGAGGTCGAATGCGGCAAGGAGCTGGCCCGCGGCGAAGCGGCCGAGGCGGCGTTCGACTTCGACACCGCGATCCAGGTCTACGACGCGCTCGGCAAGCGCCACGGCGGCACCAAGGCCGGCAAGGCGGCGAAGGAGAAGCACAAGGACCTGATGAAGCGCGGCATGCTCGGCTACCAGCACGACTGCGTCTACTGCAAGGCCGCCGAGTGCGCTTGCCCGTCTCACGCGCGCAAGAAGTAGCCGGCAGGTCAGATGAGAGGAGCGGGCCGGTGCGCTCACCTCACCTCAGTCGCCGATCAGCACGAACACGCCGTTGCTGGCCGCGAACACGCCGAACACCGGGCCCGCGGCCTCGGCGACCAACCACTGGAACGCCATCTCCGCGCCGATCAGGCTCGGCGCATTGGGCACCGGCATCGGCCCGGTCGCCGCGCCGCTCGCGTCGGTGACGGTGAGCATCGTCGCGGCCGGCTGCAGGTAGGCCGCGCAGCCGTCGAGGCCGACCGGCCCCGGCAGGATCGCGCCGCCGAACAGCGCCGCCAGCGCGTTGGGGCCGGCGCCAAGCTGCAGCGCGAAGCCCGCGTTGCCGAGCACCGGCTGACCGAGCGCGGTCGCCGCCGCCGCGGTGCCGGCGCACTCGTAGCCGACCGGCGCGGCCACCGACGCCCCGGCCGCGGCCAGCGGCAGCGACCACGGCTCGAGCCCGTGGGCGCCGTCGGTGGCCATGACCAACAGCCGCGAACGCCACCAGACGAAGCCGTGCGCCCACGACGACGACGGCCCGGCCGCCAGGTCGGCCAGAAGGTGCGTTCCCGCCGAGGTGCCGTCGCTGACCCACGGCTCGCTGCCCGCCGCGCCGGCGAGCCCCGGTAGCGCGCCGTCGCGCGCGAGGAACACGACCTGGTCGCCCGTTCCCAGCGGGGCCAGCAGCTGGGCGGCCGAAGCGGCCCACGGCAGCGGCACCACGCCGTCGGCGGCGCCGGGCGCGGTCTCGTGCAAGGACGCCGTCGCCACGCCGTCCGTCGACCACAGCTCGACGCCGTGCGCGCCGTCGTCGGCGACGAACCACGCGCGGTCGCCGGCGGTGACCATGACGTCGATCGTCGGCAGCCCCGGCCACGAACCGTCGGCGCCGGCCCGCAGCTCGGCGACCATCCCGGTCCCGGCCTGCGTGCCGTCGCTGCTCCACGGCTCGCGACCGTGCACCCCGTCGTCGGCCCAGAACACGACGCGCGGCCCGATCGCGGTCGCCGCCAGCGAAGGGTCCGTCGAGCTGGCCGGCCCTTGGCGCACGTCGTGGATCATCGCCGTTCCCGCCGCGGTGCCGTCCGTCGACCAGGGCTCGGCGCCGTGCATGCCGTCGTCGCAGACGAACCACAACCGCGCGCCGAACGCGACCGCGCCGGTGAGGTCGACGTGCTCCTGCAGCAGCAGCCGCGCGCTTGCCGCTGTGCCGTCGCAGAACCACAGCCCGAACCCCGTCGTCGCCGAGTCGCGACCGCTGAACACCACGCCGCGATCGAACCGTCGCATCACGGCGTGGGTGTCGATCCCCGGAACGCTGCCGGGCGCGAGGTCGACGACGCGGTAGGTGCCTGCCGCCGTGCCGTCGGTCCGCCAGAGCTCCCAGTCCGCCGTGCCCAGCGCCGCCGCGACGAACACCACGAAGTCGCCGAGGGCGACGAAGCCCGGCACCGACGCCACCTGCAGCGGCAGCAGCAGCCCCGTGCCCGCCGCCGTGCCGTCGCTGACGTGCAGCAGGTCGAGGTTGGTCGCGGCGTCGCGCCCGGCGAACACCAACCGGCCGCGCACCGCGGCGTGACCGCCCTGAAGCGGCGCACCGCCGCCGAAGCCGACGTTGGGCAGCTGCGTCACCGTCGCGCCGTCGGTGACGAAGACGCCGTCGGTGACCGGCCCGGCCGGCCCCGCGCTGCGCATCCGGGCGGCGAAGAACAGCAGTCCGTCGACCGCCGCGGTCCAGCCGAGCCACGACGAGTCGCCGTCCGGGTTGACGTCGCCGAGCGGGATCGGCGTGCTGGCGGCCGGCGTCAGCACGCGCGGTTCGCCGTCGGGGCCGCTGAACACGCAGTCCGTGCCGAACCCATGGGCGCCACGCACGCCGTCGACGACGGCCGCGCCGCTGGTCGAGAACGCGCGCCACAGCCCCGCACCCGCGGTCTCGTAGTAGAGCATCGGCCCGGCCGCCGTCAGCACCGGGGCCGCCGGGAACGAGCTCGCGGCGCCCGGGAGCGGTTCGGGCAGCACCTGCGCCAGCGTCTGCGCCGACATGGTGAAGGTCGTCCACAGCTCCCGGCCCGCGACGCCGTCGTCGGCGACGAAGTAGAGCTCGCCGAGCAGTTCGGTGAGCGCCGCCGGCGACGACCCGGCCGCGCCGGGCCGCAGGTCGACCAGCTGCTGCGGCGGCCCCGGATGGAGTCGCCACGGCTCGGCGCCGGAGCTGCCGTCGTCGATGGCCGCGTAGACGGCGCCGCCGAACGCCGCGAGGTTGCGGGCGACGAACGCCATCGACGAGGCGGACCCCGGCGCCAGGTCCGCGACCATCGCCGTGCCGAGCGGCGTGCCGTCGGACCGCCACGGTTCGCGCCCGTGCACCCCGTCGTCGGCGACGAACCACGCCACACCCGCGTCGACGTGCAGGTGCCCCGGACCGAGCGTCGCCGGGAACGCGTGCCCGCTGGGGTTGATGTCGAGCAAGAGGTTCGCCGTCACGCCGTCCGTCTGCCACAGGGCCCTGCCGCTGGCGCCGTCGTCCACGACCAACAGCACCCGCGAACCGAGCGAAGTCAGGGCGCGCGGCCCCCACGGCCAGGAATGCACGACCGTCGGCGCCGCCACGCCGTCGGTGCGCAGCAGGTCGTGACCGGCGACGAACAGCAGCTCGTTGCCCAGCACGGTCGGCTCGCGGAACTCGGCGAAGCGCGCGGCGACGAACGGCGCGGTGCCGGGCGCCGTGCCGTCGCTGCACCACAGCTCGATCGCGTTCGGCAGGATCGTCCCGACGGCGAACCACAGCCGACCGGCGAACGCCGTCAGCGGCCCCGCCGCGAACGGCAGCAGCGCCACGCGATGCGTTCCCGCCGCCGTGCCGTCCGTGCACCACAGGGCGTCCGTCTGCACGCCCGGGCCGGAACGGGCGACGAAGTACAGCAGCCCGTTGAGCTCGACGTGACCGGCCGCGTCGGCCGCGGCGCAGGCGACGGCCGGGCTCAGGTCGGCGAGCGGGTGCTGCGCCGCAGCGTCGACGGCGACGCCGAGCGCCAGCGCGGCGCAGAGCCCGTTCCTGGAGACGCATGACATGGAGGCGCAGAGCCTAGCACGGATCGCGGGGCCCGCCCGGTAGGCTCGCGGCGATGACGCCCGAAGCGCTGCAGACGCCGACGCTGCTGATCCACCTCGACCGCGTGCGCCACAACCTTGCGACGATGCAGCGCATGGTCGGCGGGCGCATCGAGCGTTGGCGGCCGCACGTCAAGACCTGCAAGGTGCCCGAGGTGCTGGCGCTGCTGCTCGACGCCGGCGTGCGGCGCTTCAAGTGCGCGACGACGCGCGAGGCGCAGGTGCTGCTCGAGGTCGCCGGGGATCGCCCGATCGACCTGCTGGTGGCGATGGCGCAGCACGGCGCCAACCTCGAGCGCTTCGCGGCGATCGCGGCGGAGGCGCCCCGGCATCGGCTGTCGATGCTCACCGAAGACCCGGCGCACGCCGCCACGCTCGCCGCGCGCGGCTTCGGCGCGTTCGTCGACCTCGACCCTGGCTACCACCGCACCGGCATCCCGCTCGAAGAACGCCAACGCATCGCCGCCGTGGTCACCGCTGCCGGGCCGGCGATGCGCGGCCTGCACTGCTACGACGGCCACCTGCACGACGGCACGCCGGCCGAACGCGAGGCCGCGGCGCACGCCGTCTACGAACGCTTCGTCGCGCTGGCGCGCGCGCTCGCGGTGCGCGGCGAGCTGATCACCAGCGGCACGCCGACGTTCCCGGCGGCGCTGTCGTTCGCCGGCTTCGCCGACTTCGAGCACACCGTCAGCCCCGGCACGGTCGTCTACTGGGACGCACGCAGCGCGGGCCTCGGCATCGACGGCTTCGTGTGCGCAGTCGAGGTGCAGGCGCGCGTCGTCAGCCGCCCGACCGCGCAGCGCTGCACGCTCGACGCGGGCAGCAAGGCGTTCGACGCCGCCGCCGGCGATCCGTGCGCGGTGCCGGTGCCGGCGCTGGACGGAGTCGCGCGCGCGCCGAGCGAGGAGCACCTGCCGTTCGAGATGCGACACGGCGAGGCGCCGCGCGTCGGCGAACTGCTGCGGCTCGTGCCGCGGCACGTCTGCCCGACCGTCAACCTCGCCGACGAAGCCGTGCTGCTCGACGGCGGCGCGGTGGTCGCGATCGTGCCGGTGCGCGCGCGCGGCCACGAGACGCGGCCGCGCGGCGACGCCGAAGAGCTCGATCGCTCAGACGCCGAGCTCGATGAACAGACCGTTCGAGACCACGACGTTGAGCGGCGTCTGCAGTGAGAACGCCGCCGACTGCGCAGTCAGCACGGCGCCGATCAGCGGCGCGCTGTTGGGGACCGGCAGCGGGAACGAACCCGCGCCGAGCGGCAGGGACAGCGAGAACGACGCCGTCAGCAGCTCCGCCGTCGTGTAGCCGTGACAGCCGGGCATGCCGATGACACCGAGGTCGATCGCCGGCAGCTGGCCGCTGCCGAAGAACACCAGGCCGATCGGCACGACGTTGGGCGCCGCCGACGTCGCCAGCGCGAAGGTGTTGCTGCCGAGCAGCGGCAGGCCGTCGCCAGCCAGCGTCAGGCCCTGCACGGCGACGTCCCCGACGTCGACGCCCGTGCTCAGCGCGACGCTGAGGTCCTTCGCTTCCGGCCGCCACGTCGCACCGGCGCACGAGTAGCCGACCAGGTACTGCGCCCCGGCGCCGCCCATCACGTCGTAGACGGTGGTGATGTCGCCCGTCGCCAGGTCGAACTGCACCTGGAAGCGGTCCGACGTCGTCGTGCCGTAGGTGTAGACGTCCTCCCAGGTCAGGTAGGCGATACCGCCCGCCTGCTCGAACTTGATCTTGCCGCTGCCGGCCAGCGCCGGGTTGTAGTCGTGCCACGCCGGCGCGAACGCGTTCTGCGCGAAGCCGAGGAACAGGCCGGCGTCGGGCGCGAAGCCGGCGCCGTTGCCGGTGCCCGCCAGCGCGACGTTGCCGTTGGAGCTGACCGTCAGGAAGCTGGTGGTGCCGCCGCCGGCGACCGGCATCGGCGACGCGAGCGTCACCGTCTGCACGGTGTCGTCGGCGTTGGCGATGATCTGCGCCGTCAGGCTCGGCGCCACGTAGGTGCCGGCGATCGCGTCGGTGGCGTGGTAGCCCGTCGCTCCGCGCTGCAGGGTGATCGTCGCGCCGGACAGGTCGAACGTCGCCGCCGACATCAGCTCGTAGAACGAGTCCGGCGTGTTCAGACAGCCGGTGCCGTAGGCGTGGCTCGCGGCGCAGCCGCCCTGCGGCGACGGGATCGAGATCCAGCCGGGGCCGCTCGGGATCAGGTGCAGGTTGTAGCCTGCGACGTCGCTGTAGCCCTGCACCAGCCATTCTTCGAACAGCGAGTCGTCGGTAGTCGAGAGCACCGTCGTCAGATCGCTCGGCGCCGGCAACGTCGCGCCTTGCCCGGGCGAGACACCGACGATGCCGTGGCCACCCGCGGCGTTGTAGCCGCTGTCGTTGACCGCGCCTTCGGACCAGTAGAAGTCGATCTCGCCGCTCGCGGACAGCTGCACCTGCAGCTGGAACGGCGTCGTCAGCCCGTAGTTGACGGCGTTGTCCCACGTGACCACGCACCGGCCCGGCTGGTTGTCGACGTAGATCTGGCCGCCGTTGGCCGCCACCACGTTGAGGTCGCACCACATCGCGCAGATGCGCGGCGAACCGCTCTGCAGCTCCGCCTGCGTCGGCGTGTAGTCGGAGGCACTCGGCGCCGGCACGCCGCCGTTCGACAGCTGCAGGTAGCCGTTGGTGCAGATGTGCAGGTCGGTGTACGTCGCGCCCGCGAACGGGAACGCGAAGCCGATCGACGCGGCGAAGACCGCTTCGTCGCCGCCGCCGACAGGTGCGCCGAGGTTGCGTTCGGGACAGATCTGGGCAGAAACCGCCGCGCAGCACGTGAGCGCCGCGAGCCCCGTGGAGAGATGGGACATGTGGTTCCCGGAGGATCGAGGTGGGCGCACCCGCGCGGACGTCGCCGAGGGCGCGGGGCGCACGATACCCGAAGCGCGTCAATCGCGGCGCAGCACGACGATGCGGTTGGAGTTGGTGCCGCGCCGGTTGTTGTCGATGCCCCAGCAGTTTGCGGTCTTGGTGAATTCTTGCTGGTTGACCATCACCAGTTCCGGCACGAGCCCGGCCGCCGCCGCGGTCGGCACCACCGCCTCCTCCAGGCGCACCCTGCCCTTGCGCACCTCGCCGACCTCGAAGGCGATGCGGCCGCCCGGCTGCACGACGCGGCGCAGCTCGACGAACACTTCGTGCATCGCCTGCTGCCACGCCTCGACGGTGCGCGCCATCGTGATCGGCACGGCGCGCGCGTCGATGCCGCAGAACCAGCAGCGCAGCCAGTTGTCGTTGGCGTAGTGAACGACGTCGAGGAACGGCGGCGAGGTCACGACCAGCTGCACGCTGGCGTCCCCGAGCTGCCGGATGCGCGACGCCGGGCCGGTCGTCAGCACCGCGCGCTCGGCGAGTTCGCCGCTGCGCTGCCGCCACAGCGGCGCGGTGTCGGCGAGCAGCGTGCGCGACTTCTTGACCAGGATCGCGCGCACGTCGCGGCGCTCCGGCTGCTGCTTGCGCTTGTCGTTGATGCGCCGCTGCGCCTCGGCCGACGTCGCCTGGTTGGGCGGCAGCGTGTAGACCGAGAAGAAGCCGCCGGAGTGACCGGTCAGCCGGTTGACCGCGACCATGCGCAGCCAGTCGTCGACCGCGTCGAGTTCGCCGCTGGTGGCGCGCCGCAGGAACCAGCCGCGCAGCGCGTGCAGCTCGCGCAGCGTGTCCGGGTGGAAGAACGCCAGCAGGTCGTCGTCGGTCGGGTCGTCGGGCAGTCGCCACGCGCCGGCTTCGAGGTCGAGTTCTTCGACGCGCTTCGCCACGTCGCCGAGCTCCGGCGGCGAGAGCCGCGGCCGCAGCAACATCGCCGACAGCGGGTTGACGTCGTTGCCGCACGGCACGCGCCCGCGCAGGCTCGCCTCGAGCGGCGTCGTGCCGCGCCCCATGAACGGATCGAGCACGCGTTCGCCCGGCTTGCTCAGCCGCTCGATGAAGAACGCCGGCAGCGACGGCTTGAAGCACGCGCGGTAGCTGATCTCGTGCAGGCTGTGCCCCTCGCGCTGCTGCGAGGTCCAGAACTCGTTGGTGAACGTCGGCACGCGGCGGCCCTCGACGTCGAGTTCGCCGCGCGCGGTCGCCGCGCCGAACTCGGTCCACTCGGTCAGCTCTGCGGCGAGGTCGCTCACGCGCGGCATCATGCGCGCCCGAAGCGATCTGCTCTACTGAGATTTCGGCGCCGCCCGATCAGCTGGTAGACGATCCTCGCGCGCGGCCACCGCGCACCGGGTGCCGGGCTTCGCAGACGCCCCGGGCACGGCCTCCATGGAGCGCGAGGTTGCGGCGTCCACCGACGACGCACAAGGCCTCACGGCGCGCCCCTCATGCCCGGGGCCGTGCCCGCACCATCACCGACGCGCCGCGGCCGATGCACTGCTCGATCCAACTCAACGGCATGCACGCCAGCGTGACCCCGAGGAACAGCACGTTGCAGATGGCGCCGCCGAGGCCGTCGGGCCCCTGCAGGTGCGCCATGCGCGCGGGTGGGTAGAGCCGCGGCGCGAGGCTCGCGGCGAGCAGCGCCGGGTTGTCGCGCAGGCTGCGCTTCGTCTCGGCGACGATCTCGAAGCCGCTGCGCTCGAGCAGCGCCCGCAGGGTCTCGGGCGAGTAGTTGATCAGGTGCCTCGGCACGTCGTGGCCGGCCCATCCCGCGCCGAACAGGATCGCTTGCACGCTGCGCCGGTTTGGCACCTGCAGCACCAGCTCGCCGCCGGGTGCGAGCAGCCGCCGCATCGCCGCCAGCGCGACCTCGGGCGGTCGCACGTGCTCCAGGAAGTGGAACGCGGTCACCAGCGAGAACGAGCCCGGCTCCAGCGGGCAGTCGTCCAGCGTGCCGCGCACGCCGCGGAAACCGCGCCGTTCGACCGCGCGCAGCGCCGGCTCCGACAGGTCCATGCCGACGCCGCCGCGTTCGCCGAGCGCGTCGAGGAACGAGCCGTCGCCGCAACCCACGTCGAGCACGGCGATCTGCGCGCCGGCCCGCCGCTGGTCGTCGATCACGCGCCGCACGAACCGGACGTGGTCGCGCAGCACGAACCGCCGGTAGCGCTCGAGCAGCCGCGCCATCAGACCGGCCTCGGCCTCGCGGTCGGGCGGCCCGACCCAATACTGCTCCGGATACAGCGCGGCGAGCTCGTCGGCCGCTGGCGCCGGATGGACGAACGTCGTGCCGCACGCCGGGCAGGCGTTCAGGTCGAACCGCTTCGTCGTCATGCGGAACAGGCGATCGGGGACCCCCGCCCAGCGCTGGCGAGTCCCTTCGTTCGTGCAGAGCGGGCAGGCGACCATCGCGCGCGATGCTATCGCCGCGATGGCACCGGTCCACGCGGCACCGACGGCATCGAAACGGAAGGGACCGCCATCGCCGCGGCGCCATCGTCGCTTGTGTGGGGTACATTCGGTGGCTAAGACCAGTCCGCCTCGCGGTCGAAGCGCACGACCCCGGCCCAGCGCCGACCCCGAAGCACCGCCTCCCCCGCCTCTCGCCTCCATGCGCGTCAGCGTCGTCGTCGTGAACTGGAACGGAGGCGAGATGCTCGACGAGTGTCTGGCGTCGGCGTTCGCCCAGAGCCACGCCGATCTGGAGGTCATCGTCGTCGACAACGGCAGCAGCGACGGCAGCCTCGAGCGCGTCGAACAGCGCTGGCCGGGGCGCCTCGAGATCCTCCGCAACCCGAAGAACGCCGGGTTCGCCAAGGCCAACAACCAGGCGTTCGCGGTCGCGACCGGCGACTGGGTGTTCCTGCTCAACAACGACGCCGTACTCGAGCCGGACACGATCGCCAACCTGCTGGCCTTCGTCGCCGACCGCCCCGACGTCGGCAGCCTCGCCTGCCGCGTCATGCGCTACGAGGACCCCAACGTCTTCGACTCGACGGGCCTCTTGCTCTACCCGGACGGCGTGTGCCGTTCGCGTGGCTGGCTGGAGAAGGACCTCGGCCAGTACGACCGCGCCGAGGAGGTGCTCGCGCCTCACGGCTGCGCCTGCGCCTATCGCCGCGAGATGCTGCAGGACGTCGGCGGCTTCGACGAGTCGTACTTCTGCTATCTCGAGGACCTCGACATCGGCATGCGCGCGCAGCTGATGGCGTGGAAGTGCTGGTACGTGCCCGACGCGCGGGTGCGCCACCACAAGTCGGCGAGCGCCGGCAACTACTCGAAGTTCAAGGCCTACCACGTCGAGCGCAACCGGATCTGGAACGCGGTCAAGCTGCTGCCGCGCTTCATCCTGTTCATGAGCCCGCTGTTCTCGGTCAACCGCTACCTGATGCAGGGCTACGCCGCGGCGACGCACAACGGCCTGTCCAGCGACTTCGTGCGCGAGTACTCGGTGTTCCAGCTGGCCTGGCTGCTGCTGCGCGCCTACCTCGCGGCGATGATCCGTGTGCCCGGCATGCTGATGCAGCGTCGCCGGATCTCGAAGCAGCGCCGCATCACCACGCAGGAGTGGTACGGCCTGATCAGCCGCTTCAAGCTGGACGCGATCGAGCTCGCGCTGAAGCGTTAGCGGTGATGGGCGAACGCACCAGCCACACGGGCCGACGCAGCCGTGCGTGCCGCTGGCTCGCGGCGACGCTGCTGCTCGCCGCAGCCTGCTCGGAGCAGCGCTCGGAGTTCTCGCTCGACGCGACGCCGACCGCCGGCGGCGACGTCGAGTTCTCGTTGTCGGGCCCGGCGGGCGCCCACGCCTTCGTCGTGCTGGCGCCGCCGCTGCGCGGCGACGAGGAGATCCGCGCCGGTCTGCCCGGCGTGCACTGCTCCGAGGCGATCCCCGCCGAACTGCACGCCGCCGGCGCCGGCACCCAGGCGCAGGGCCCAGTCGCGCCCGAGCCGCTGCGCGGACGCATCGACGCGGCGCGGCTCGCGGGCCTGCCGTCGCCGATGATCCTGCAGGCGCTGGTCTCGTCGCCGGTCGACGGCGGCGTGCAGCTGCGCACCAGCAACGCGATCGTCGTGCGCCGGTCGCCCGACGGCCTCGAGCTGCAGCCGTTCTCCGCGGGCGGAGCCATCTGGCGGGCGCTGCCGCGCGTCGGCCTGGTGGTGCTGGTGCCGCTGGTCGTGCTGCTCGGCCTCGGCCGACTGCGGCGGCTGCCGCGCTGGCTGCTGCCCTCGCTGCTGGCCGCGGTCGTCGGGCTGCGCATCGTCTGGCCCGGCTACGCACCGCTGTGGTCGGCGGCGTGCGGCGACGAGGTCGAACGCATCGACGCACACTTCGACTGCGGCTTCGCCGCGGCCTTGCGCTTCGTCGCGGCTCCGGAACGCGCGAACGCGCCGCTCCATCTGCAGCTCGGCCCGCAGCAGACCCCGGTGGACCCCGAGATTCGCGCCCACTGGTTGCGGCTGCTGCCGAGGACCAACCGCCTCGCCGCCGACGCCTCCTTGCCCGCGCACGGCCTGCTCGTCCGCCTGGCGTGGCCCGACCCGGCGCCGGCGGGCGAACTGCTGCTGCGCAGCGGACGCTTCACTGTCTGGGGCCTCGGAGGCCAGAAGTGACGCCGCTGCACACCGTGCTGTCGATCGCGCTGCTGTGGCTCTGCGCGACCGGACTCGGCCTCTTGCTGCTGCGTCGCATCGGCGGTGAGGAGCTGCGGGGCCTGGCGATCCCGACGGCGGTCGGACTGTGCGTCGCGGCGGCGACCTCGCCATCGTTGTTCGCGCTCGGCGTGCCCCGCGCCGCGGTGCTGACCGTCACCTACATCGGTGCGCTGACAGGCTGGATGATCGGCGGCGCCGACGCCGTGCGCGCAATCGACCGCCGCGGTGTCGCGGCGATGCTGCTGACCGCGGCCGCGTTCGCCTCGCCGGCGATGCTCGCGCTGACCTCGCCGACGCTGTTCTTCGACGCCACGCTCAACTGGTGGCCCAAGGTGCTCGAGGTCGCTTCGGGCGGCCCCAGCGACTTCGGCCCGAGCACCGAGGACCACTGGATCCCGTCGTATCCGCGCGGCTTCGCCTGGCTGTGCAGCGTGGCCGTGCCGGGCGGCTCGCCGACGCCACAGGTCATGCAGGCGGTCACGTGGCTGTGCACCTGGACTACGGCGCTGAGCATGGTCGCGATCGCAAGACGACACGTCGGCTACGGCGACGCGGTGTGGATGGCGATGCTGTTCGCGCTGCTGCCGGACGTCGCGACGCACGCCGGCTCCGGCATGGTCGATCCCGTCATCGGCATGGCGGTGCTGGTCGCGGCGATCGGCCTGTCGCGGCGCGAGCACGCGGACGGTGCGCTGCTGGCAAGCCTCGGCGCCGCCGGCGCGATCTCGTGCAAGGTCGAAGGCTCGGTCGTGGTGCTGGTGGTGCTCGCCGTGCTCGTCTGGGATCTGGTGCGCCGGCGCCCGCGCCGCTGGCGCACGCTGCTCGGCATGTCGCTGCTGCTGATCGTGGTGCCGGCGACGCTGGCCCGCACATCGCCGGCGAGCCGCGTCGACTCCCTCGGCCTGCTGCTGGCGTCGCCCGACATGTTGCTGCTGCGCTGCGTCTCGTGCCTCGAGAGCATCGGCGGCTGCTTGTGGCCGACGGCGGCGTTCGTCGAACGCGCACCGACGGCCGGCGACGTGTCGTGGAGCGGGTGGCTGGTGTTCGCCTGTCTCGCCGCGCTCGCCGGCAACCACCGCCGCACCTGGTTCGTCGCCGCGCCGGCCTGGATGCTGCTGCCGGCGGCGATGGCCGTCTACGTCACCACCGGCGTGCCGCTGCGCTGGCACGTGATCACGACCCTGCCGCGATTGATGCTCGAGATCGTGCCGACGGTGCTGCTCGCCGCGACGATCGCGCTGCGTGGAGACGACGAAGGCGACGCGCCGGCGAAACTCAGCGGGTGACGGTGCGTTCGGCGCCGCCGGCCGAGCGAATCACGATCGTCGCGCCGCGGTCGTCGACGACGAGCGGCCCGTCACCCAGCGGGTCCTGCAGCGGTTCGAGCGACTCGCCCAGGTGGAACGCGATCGCCATGCGCAGTAGGCGGAGTTGAGCTTGTGCCTGACGGCGTCCCCTCTCCTCGACCTGCAGCCAGTGCGCGAGGTCCAGATGGCCGTTGCTCCCGTAGTGCTCCAACTGCTCGACCCGCCGCTGCCAGGGCGCCGCTGGCGCAGCGATCTGATCGCTCGTGCGAACGTCCCACAGCAACTCGACCATCGCCGCTCGCTGTGGCGAGAAGCCCGCGTACCAGGCGCGCAGGCAGTCCTCGACGCTCGGCGGTCGATGCCACAGCCCACTGGCGTAGTAGTCGTCGCGAAGCACGAAGCGAGCCCGCCCCGCGAGTTCGCGCTCGACGTCGATCGATGCGCCGAACGCGACGTCGAGGTCCTGTGCCGCGTCGTCGATCGCACGGAGCAGCGAGGGATCCGCGGTCGCGAGCAACCGTTCACCCCACCACGGCAACATCTGCCTCACACAGCTCGGCGCCCAGACGGGCCCCTCGACCAGCTCCAGGTCCACGATCAGCCGTGCCGCCGAGCACCACAGCTGCGCCGCGGCGGCGCTCGATCCTTCCTGGGCGAGACATGCAGACTCACAGGAGACAACCGCGCTCAGATCCAGGGTCCAAAACCCATCCCACCTGACGTCGAACACCAACGTCCGGCACCGCGCGCCATCGAGCAACGCCTGCAGTGACGGACGCCACGCCGCGCGCAGGGCGACCACATCTTCGCGTTCCAGGGGCAGGTCCTGGTCGCGCAAGGTCCACAGCTTCGCCTTGGCGACGAGCGGCCGCACGGCCTTCGCGCTCTCGACCGCGATCGCGTAGTAGACGTTCGCCACCCCATCGCGCATCGGCCCGACGTGCCGCACCTCACGCTGCACCGGCACGCGCTCGATCGCGTCGCGCGCCGCGACCCGTTCGACGAAGGCTTCCAGCTCTTCGCGTGCCCCTTCGCCACAGCGCGTCAACGGCGCCGCCGCGACCATCGTCATGACGGCGAAGCCGAGCATGCAGGGGATCACCATCGAGGCGCGCACTCGCGATGGTATCGACCGCCGGGACACCGGGCCTCGAGGTCACGGCATGATCGCGCGCAGCGTGCCGGACCCCGCGCCGCGCCGCGTCACCACCTGCAGCGTGTAGACCCCGGCCTTCTGCGCCTCGAAGCCGTTGAGCACGTTCCACCCGACGCCGCCGCCCTCGAAGCACGCGACCTGCGCGCCATCGGGGTCGAACACCACCAGCGCCGGATCGAAGGCGTCGCTGTCGAGCGACAGCCACAGCCGTTCCCCGCCGTTGCAGGACAGGTGCACGTAGCCGTTGCCGACGAGGCCGCCGATCTGCACGGCGAGCGGCGCGCCGACGGCGAGGTCGGGGATCGGCAGGTCTTCGACGAGCAGTTGGAACTCGCCGCTGCCGGCGCCGCCCGACGTGTAGACCAGCGCGTGGTGCACGCCGCGCTGCTGCACCAGGAAGGCGTGCTGCGCGCCGAGATCCAGCCGGGCGCGATCGTCGAAGCCGTGCACGCCACCGTCGGGCGTCCACAGGTCGAGGCGCACGTCGAACGCGTCGGACGCTGCCGCGACGCGCAGCAGCTGTCCGGGCTTCGCATCGATGCGGAACAACCGCCCGCCGCCGAGCGGCAGTTGCGCGAGCTGCGGCTCGCCGATGGTCACCGCCTCGCCGGCCGGCACGAACTTCCCGCAGTAGCCGGCGGTGCCGTGGTGGTTGCGCAGCACCAGCTCGGCGCGCAGCGGTTCGCGCACCAGCAGCCACTGCCGACGACGCCCGTTCTTGTTGAGCTGCCCGGTCCAGGTGAAGCGCGGGTGCCGACCCGGCGCCACATCGCGGAAGTCGATGTCGAGATCGTGCTGCGGCTCGTCGAGCTCGAACGTCCACGCGCCCGGCGCAAAGTCGTGCCGCACGACGTGCATGCCGCCGGTCGGAATCTCGTCGTGCAGTAGACCGCTCGCCGCCAGCTCCGCCTGCCGTGCCAGCTGCACGTCGACGCGGAAGCGCGACTTCTCGCCGCCTTCGACGCGCAGCAGCACGTCGCCGTCGCCCGTCGCCGTGTAGCCGCCGTGCCACTCGGGCAGCCGCTGCTGGCCCGCGTCCATCACCGCCGTCAGCTGACCGCCGAACGGCACGCGCGGGATCAACACGTCGCCCTTCTTCGCCGCGACGCGGAAGTGCCACCACCGGTCCTCGCCAAACTCGTGCTCGACCGCGCCGCCGACCGCCAGCCGCTCGGTGCGATAGCGCAGCAGCCAGAAGCGGTAGTTGCCGCCGCCGCGCCCTTCGTAGCCCTGCACCGCGAACGTGAGGCGGCCCTTCTTCGGCGCCCACCACGTCAGCTCGCTGCGCGTGCCCTCGCCATCGTTCCTGCCGTAGCGCTCACCCTGGTCGTCGAGCAGCTCGAGCACCGGGTCGAACTCCCCCGACTCGACGACGCAGTGCACGAACTCGTCCTGCTCGAGGTCGAACTCCCACCGGTCGGTGAGGCCGAGCGTCAGCACCTTGTACTGCTGGAACTCCCGCCCGTCGGGCACCTCGATCCGGCCTTCCTGGGCCAGCACGAGCGCCGGGGAGAGCACCAACCACGACCACAACACCACGTGCAGCTTCATGCCCCACGGACCCACGGATGCGGCGAACCTTACGGACTCTCCGCTACGCTCGGCGCCATGGTGTTCGAGTGGTTGTTCGGGCCGCGGCGGCACAAGGTGCGGGCGGCGCTGCTGGCGCAGCCGTTTCCGGAGGCGTGGACGGCGATCGTCGGCGGGCTGCCGTTCTACCGGGCGCTCGACGAGCGCGGCCGCGGCCGCATCCGCGACGACCTGCGCGTGCTGATCGACGAGAAGAACTGGGAGGGCTGCGGCGGGCTGGTGCTGACCGACGAGATCCGCGTCACGATCGCCGCGCAGGCGAGCCTGCTGCTGCTCAACATCGAGCACGACTACTACCCCGACGTGCGCTCGATCCTCGTCTACCCGAGCGCGTATCGCACGATGCCCAGGCGCGACGCAGCGGGCGTCGTCAGCGAGGGGCAGGCCAACCTCGGCGAGGCGTGGCGCGACGGCCCGGTGATCCTGGCATGGGACAGCGCGCGCGGCGGCGCGCTCGACCCGGACGACGGCCACAACCTGGTGCTGCACGAGTTCGCGCACAAGCTCGACATGCTCGACGGCCTGGCCGACGGCACGCCGCCGCTCGGCGACAAGGAGCAGTTCGCGACCTGGGTGCGCACGATGAACGCCGAGTTCGCCGCGTTGCGCGCGGCCGCTCGTGACGGGCGCGCGACGCTGCTCGACAAGTACGGCGCGACCAACCCGGCAGAGTTCTTCGCCGTCGCCACCGAGTGCTTCTTCGAGAAGGCCGCGACGATGCAGCGGCGGCATCCGGCGCTCTACGACGCGCTGCACGACTACTACCAACAGGACCCGGCGGCGCGCGGCTGAACCGCGTCGACCGGCGCCCGTTAGACTGCCGCCCCGATGCGCTCGCCGATCACCGCCGCCCTGCTCGCCCTGCTGCCGCTCACCGCGCCACGCGCACAGGCCCCCACGCTGCAGGAGGCGCGCGAATTGTTCGCGATCGTCGACAAGTTCGCGCCGCTCGACACCAGCGCGCTGCCGCTGGTGTCGGTGACCCGCCGCTCCTGGCACCACAGCTACTCGCGCTGCGGCTTCCTGCTGCGTTCGGACGGCCACGCCGCGCTGGTGCAGTTCTTCGACCTCGGCAGCGAGACGGTGACCGCCAGTCGCACGCTCACCGTACGGCCGATCACGCTCGAAGAGGCCGTCGCCCTCGCCGTCGCCGAAGTCGAGATCCTCGGCACGGAGGAGGACGGGGTCACCTACGCGCACTACCTGTCGCCCACCTCGACGATGCACCCGTGCGCCGAAGCGCTGCTGCTGGCGCGGGTGCTCGACCGCCTCGACCGCACCGAAGAACGCGACCGGCTGCTGGCGTTGGCCCTCGACGCGCAGAAGCGCCTCGGCGAAGGCCTCGCCCACCGGCTGACGATCGACTTCACCGACCCTCGCTACACGTGGCAGGATCTGCTGCAACGGCACGAGCTGTGGCTGGCGACGTTCCCGGGACACGGCCACACCCGTGCGGTCCAGAAGCGACGCGCGCAGATCGCCGAGGTGATCGCCCAGCTCGCCGATCCGAACACCAGCGCCGAGAAGCGGCTGCTGCTCGACGATCCGTGGCTCGACGGCAACGACAACTCCGAAGCCGGCCACCTCGACCCGCCGGTCCCGCCACCGACCGACGGCACGCGCCCGCTCGATCGCCTGCTGCAGGGCGGCACCTCCGCGGCCCGGCGGCTGATCGAACTGCTCGACGACAAGACGCCGTCGCGCGGCGTCAGCTACACCAGCCGCCACGGCGGAGACTTCATGTTCGAGCCGGTCGGCGAGCTCGCCAACGAAGCGCTGTGCACGATGGCCGGCCCGACGGCGCGATACCCCGACCGACAGAAGGATCGCGCCGCCGCGTGGCGCGAATGGCTGGCCGGCGCAGAGGACGAGGACCCGATCACCCTGCTCGAAGACCGCCTCGCCGCCGGCGACGTCGGTGCGATCCTGCCATACCTGAAGGCGAAGCCCGATGGCCTGCCCGAGCTGCTCGAGAGCATCGGCGACAACCAGCAGCACGCAATGTCCCTGTGCTCGAAGCTCTTGCAGCTGCCGCAGACTGCGCACCGCGAGGCCGTGCACGCCGCCAGTCGCGTCGCCGCGCAACGCTGCTACGTGGGGCGCTGGCGCGCGAGCATGGTGCAGCGCCTCTGCGAGCTCGGCGACCGCGAAGCGCTGTCACTGGTCGTCGCGTCGTGGCGAAAGCGGGACCTGGAGAAGCTCGAGTGGCGCTACCAGGACCACGATGACGCGTTCGTCGAGATGCAGGTGCTCGCCGAGTTCGCCGACGACGCCGTCTGGAAGATGCTCGCCGAGCAGTGCAGCATCGACAACGTGCGCAACCGGCTCGCGCGTGCGCTGCTGACGCTCGTCTGCGAACGCCGCGCCCAACGGCCCTCGACGCCGACGCTGTCCGCCGACCAGCGCAGGGCGATGCGTGCGTTGCTCACCGACGACAGCTTCTTGCTCGAGAAGGAGGCCGTGCCGGCCGGCAACCGCGACCACGCACTGCGCAACCTGCAGACCGCCGAGGGCGCCGCGATCTGGCTGGCGGCGACGCGCCCGGAGACGTTCGCCTACCCGCTGCTCGCCGACGCCGAGGCGCGACGCGCGGCGTTGCCGACGATGCGTGCGTTGCTGGGCGACGACTGACTAGCGCGTCAGCAGCTCCGCCGCGATCGCCAGGTATTCGTCGCGCACCGCGCCCACCGCGGCGCGGCGGCCCGCCAGGCGATACCAGTAGCCGGCGTTGGCGTGGTCGCCTTCTTCGCGGTGCAGCACGGCGTGCACCCAGGCGCAGTCGTCGTCGTCCGGCTGCACCGCGTCGTGCGCCGCCTCCCATTCGCCACGCAGCGCGTGCCAGCAACCGCGCAGCGCCGGGGCCGCGCCGACCGGAGGAACGGTGTCGGCGAGGCTCGCGCGGAAGGCCTCGAGGTCGAGCTTCGACGGCGCCGGTCGGCGGCTGGACGGCATGCGTCGCATCGTGCGCAGCGGAACCGACCGCGACAACCGTGAAGGGGTTCGGGTGCCGGCGAACCGACGACATCGGCTTGGGAATGCCGAATGCCTGGCACCATGACGACAGATCGGAATCCCGGCTTCCGAACGTTCTTCGGCTGCAGAGGATTGCCCGCGCGCCGCTTGCGCGCCTTCGAACGCTCACTAGATTCCGCGCCGCTTCGCACCAGGCGCTGCAATCCGAGGCGGGTGTTTCCGTCCGCAGAGCCTGGCGAGCACGTCCGACTGCCTAGAGGCGCATGGACAATCAGGAAATCGGCGCGACTGCGCCGAGTGTCGGCATCCCCTCCGACGTCCGCACCGAGATCGACTCGGTCCCCGAAGAACCTCCGAGTTCGCGGCGCAGGCTCGCGCGACCCGCTCGTCGCAAGCCTGCGCGGGAGGCCACGGCACCACCGCGCCACCACGTCTTGCCGACGTTGGAGCTGGTGCGCGACGTGCCGCCGGACAATCCCGCGGCCGTGATCGGCGAGCGCGCGCGCGCCTTCCGCGCCGCGCACTTCCCGAACGCGACCGACGCGGAGTGGAACGACTGGAAGTGGCAGCTGCGCCACCGCGTGCGCGACCTGCGCGCGCTCGAGCAGATGCTGTCGCTGACCGACGACGAGCGCAGCATGGTCGCGTCGCTCGGCGATCGCCTGCCGGTCGGCATCACGCCGTACTACGCTTCGCTGATGGATCCGGACGATCCAGCCGAAGGCCTGCGCCGCACGATGGTCCCCGTCGGCGCCGAGGCGATCGAGTCGCCGATCGAGCTCGAGGACCCGCTCGCCGAGGACGCGGACATGCCGGTGCCGGGCCTCGTGCACCGCTACCCGGACCGCGTGCTGTTCCTGGTGACGAGCTTCTGCGCCGTCTACTGCCGCTACTGCACGCGCTCGCGCCTGGTCGGCAAGACGGGCGAATACCACTTCAACCAGGCCCAGTACCAGGCGGCGATCGACTACATCGCCAGGACGCCGACGATCCGCGACGTGCTGATCTCCGGCGGCGATCCGCTGACGATGGCCGACGACCGCATCGAGTGGCTGCTCAGCCGCCTGCGCGCGATCCCCCACGTCGAGTTCATCCGCATCGGCAGCAAGGTGCCGGCGGTGCTGCCGCAGCGCATCACGCCCGAGCTGGTCGCGATCCTGCGCAAGTACCACCCGTTCTGGATGAGCATCCACTTCACCCACCCGAAGGAGGTCACGCCGGAGGTCGCCGAGGCCTGCGCGCGCCTCGCCGACGCGGGCATCCCGCTCGGCAGCCAGACGGTGCTGATGAAGGGCGTCAACGACGACGTCGCGACGATGAAGTCGCTGATGCACGCGCTGCTGAAGATCCGCGTGCGGCCGTACTACATCTACCAGATGGACCCGATCCCCGGCTCGGCGCACTTCCGCACGCCGATCGAGAAGGGCATCGAGATCATCGAGGGGCTGCGCGGCCACACCACCGGCTACGCGGTGCCGCAGTACGTCATCGACGCGCCCGGCGGCGGCGGCAAGCTGCCGATCCAGCCGCAGTACATCGTCGGCCGCGAAGGCGACTACGTGATCCTGCGCAACTACGCCGGCGAGACCTTCCGCTACCCTGATCCGGTGACGCCGATCGGCAGCAACGGCGTCGTGAACGGCGTCGGCGACGTGCCGCCGCGGCCCGACGGATCGGGCAAGCGCCGCTCCTGTTCGTGATCGCGAGACCGCCATGGACCACGAACCACTGCACCCGTGCGCGCGGTGCGCGGCTGCGCAGAAGACCTGCTGCCAGCGCGCCGAGATCCTCGTGACCTCGGGCGACCGCGCGCGCATCGCCGCGGTCGCCGGCCGCGACGACTTCGTCGAACGGCGCGTGCCGCGCGACCAGGGCTACTTCGAGTTCGATCCGGCCGACCCCGACTGGCTGTCGCTGACGACCGGCGCGGACGGCTCCCGCGCGGTGCTGCGTCGCCGCGCCGACGGCGACTGCACGTTCCTCGGCGAACGCGGCTGCGTGCTCGACGAGGAGACGCGTCCGCTGGTCTGCCGCATCTACCCGTTCACCTACAACCACGCCGGCATCACCACCGAGGACCCGGACTACTGCCCGACGTCGATGTTGAGACCGCCGGGCGGCAGCATGGCCGCGCTGCTCGAGATGTCGCGCGCGAGGGCCGAGGCCTGGCGCGCCGCGCTCTACCGCGAGCTGCGCGCCGACCGCGCCGCCGGCGCCGAGGTGTCGCAATGAAGGTCGGTCTCACCTACGACCTGAAGTCCGACTGGATGGCCCGCGGCCTGACCGCCGAGCAGGCCGCCGAGTTCGACAGTCAGGAGACCGTCGACGCGATCGCCGGCGCGCTGCGCGAGCTCGGCCACGACGTCGACTGCGTCGGCAACCTGTTCGCGCTGATGCCGCGGCTCCTGGCCGGCGAGCGCTGGGACATCGTCTGGAACTTCGCCGAAGGGTTGCGCGGCATCGGCCGCGAGTCGCAGGTGCCGTGCCTGCTCGAGGCCCACGACGTGCCGTTCGTGTTCTCCGACCCGCTCGTCTGCGCGCTGACGCTGCACAAGGCGATGCTGAAGCGCGTGGTGCGCGACCTCGGCCTGCCGACGCCGCGCTTCGCCGTCGTCGACGACCTGTCGCAGCTCGACGGCCTGCAGCTCGAGTTCCCGCTGTTCGCCAAGCCGCTCGCCGAGGGCACCAGCAAGGGCGTCGATCGGCACAGCAAGATCACCGACCTCGCCGCGCTCCGCCGCGTCACCGCGCAGCTGCTCGAACGCTTCGGCCAGAGCGTGCTGGTCGAGGAGTACCTGCCCGGTCGCGAGGTGACGGTCGGCGTCGTCGGCACCGGCCCGAAGGCGCGCGCCGTCGCCGTGCTCGAGGTCGTGCTGCTGCCCGGCGCCGACGCCGAGGTCTACACGCAACGCAACAAGGACGAGTGCGAGTCCCTGGTCGAGTACCGGCTCGCCGAAGGCCCGTTCGCGCGCGACGCCGAGGCGCTGGCGCTCGACGTCTGGCGCGGCATCGGCGCGCGCGACGGCGGCCGCGTCGACCTGCGCGTCGACCGCACCGGCCGCCTGTCGGTCATCGAGGTCAACCCGCTGCCGGGCATGCACCCGACGCACAGCGACCTGCCGATCATGGCGACGCTGGCCGGGGTGTCGTTCGAGGAGCTCATCGGCGCGATCTTCGCCTCGGCGACGGAGCGGCGTTGAGATGAGGGTCACGATCCTGCACGACCTCGTCGAGCGCGGCGCGCGCGCCGACGAGACCGACGTGTTGGTGCAGCGGGACGCGGTGATCGCCGCGCTGCGCGCGCTCGGCCACCACGTCGAAGCGCTCGGCTGCGGCCTCGACCTGCAGGCGCTGCGCGACGAGCTGGAGCAACACCGCCCCGACCTGGTGTTCAACCTGGTCGAGTCGATCGCGCGCAGCGGCCGACTGATCCATGTCGTGCCCGCCCTGCTCGACACGCTGGGCATGCGCTACACCGGCGCACGCACCGACGCGATCTACCTGACCTCGCACAAACGGCTCGGCAAGCGTTGGCTCGCCGCGCTCGAGCTGCCGGTCGCACGCGACTGGCAGACCGGCGAGCCGTGGCCCGCGGAGCTCGGCCGCGGCACCCGCTGGATCGTCAAGTCGGTGTGGGAGCACGGCTCGGTCGGCATGGACCACGACTCGGTCGTGACCGCTGGCGACGCGGCGACGCTGGCGGCGGCGCTGCGCGCGCGGCGGACGGCGGTCGGCGGCGAGGCGCTCGCCGAACAGTTCGTCGACGGCCGCGAGTTCAACCTCGCGCTGCTCACCGACCGCGACGGCGTGCAGGTGCTGCCGCCGGCCGAGATCGAATTCGTCGACTGGCACGACGACACGCCGCGCATCGTCGACTGGCGGGCGAAGTGGGACGCGCAGAGCCCCGAGTACCACAACACGCCGCGCCGCTTCGACTTCCCGGCCGCCGACGCGCCGCTGCTGCGCGAGCTCGAGCAGCTGGCGCGCGCCGCGTGGACCGCGTTCCGGCTGCGCGGCTGGGCGCGCGTGGACTTCCGCGTGCACCCCGAGCGCGGCCCGATCGTGCTCGAGGTCAACACCAACCCGTGCCTGTCACCGGACGCCGGCTTCGCCGCGGCGCTGGCGCGCGCCGGCCTCGACCTGACCGCCGCGATCGAGCGCATCGTCGCCGACGCCATGGGCGCGCCGTGACGACGACGCATCGCCGCGAACCGACCCCGGCCGACCCGGCGCGCGTCGAGGCGCTGGTGGCGGCGAGCGGCTTCTTCAACCCGGACGAGGTGCGCATCGCCCGCGAACTGGTCGAGGAGCGGCTGCAGCGCGGGCTCGCCAGCGGCTACCGCTTCCTGTTCGCCGACGCCGCCGACGGGGCGCTGGACGGCTACTCGTGCTTCGGTCCGGTCGACGGCACCGCGCGCAGCTGGGACCTGTTCTGGATCGCGGTCGCGCCGGCGCGGCAACGCCACGGCCTCGGTCGTGCGCTGCTGGTCGCCACCGAAGCCGAGATCGCCGCCCTGGGCGGCGGCCTGGTCTGGGTCGAGACCGGCGGCAAGGCGCTCTACGAACCGACGCGCCGCTTCTACGAGCGCTGCGGCTACCGCCGCGAGGCCGAGCTGCGCGACTTCTACGCGCCGGGCGACGCCAAGGTCGTGTTCGTGCGCGAGGTCCCGGCGGCGTCGAGCGGCGCCTGACGCCGCTGCCACCGGCGGCTCCGGCTTCGCGTCGCGTCGAACGTGCGCGGCGACGCCCGGTGTTACCTTGGCTGCCTCGTCCATGCCCTCCCCCGCTCTCCATGCCCCGTCACATCCAGGCGTGCTGCTGCTCGCGCTGCTGCTGTCGACGTCGCCGAACGCGCTGCGCGGCCAGGACCGGTCGCCGCAACCCGCCACGGCAGGTCGCACGATCGTCGTCGTCATCGCCGACGATCTCGGCGTCGACCAGGTCGGGGTCTATCGCGACGTGGCGGGCGTGCCGAGCGAGCGCGTGCCGAACACGCCCAACCTCGACGCGCTCGCCGCCCGCGGCGTGCTGTTCCGCAACGCCTACGCCAACCCGCTGTGTTCGCCGACGCGCGCCGCCGCGCTGACCGGCCGCTTCGCGTGCCGACAGGGGGTCGGGGGCGTCACCGGACGCGGCTTCGGCGAGCCGTTCGACGACGCCGAGGTGACGCTGCCGGAGCTGCTGCGCGCCGCCGGCGCCGGCTTCACCAGCGCGGCGATCGGCAAGTGGCACCTCGGCTACGAGTGGAGCGACCCGAACACGCATCTCGGCCGCGACCAGATGGTCAACGACAACGGCGGGTTCGACTGGTTCTGCGGCACCTGCAACAACCTCATGCACGACGGCGATTCGCACACCCACTACCTGAGGCGCACCTTGCGGCGCAACCCGGCCGACCCCGACCGGCCGACCGAGGTCGAACCGGACGCCGTGCAGACGCGCTTCTCCGCCGTCGAGCAGGTCGACAGCGCGCTCGCGGTGCTCGACGAACGACACACACCGCTCGCGCAGGACGTCTACCTGCACCTCTGCTTCAACGTGCCGCACGAGCCGTGGCAGAAGCCGCCCGACGAGCTGCACTCGCTCGACGAACGTCTCGGCGACGTGTGGCAGAAGATGCCCGATCGCTGGGACGAGCAGGACCCGGCGGTCGCGCGCCTCTACTACGAGGCGATGGTCGAGGCGATGGACACCGAGATCGGCCGTCTGTTGCGCGACCTGCCCGCGGCGCGCAAGCCGGGCACGACGGTGCTGTTCTTCGGCGACAACGGCACGCCGCAGCAGACCACCGTGGCGCCGTTCGTGCCGTCGCACGCCAAGGGCACGCTCTTCGAAGGCGGCATCCACGTGCCGTTGATCGTCGCCGGCGCCGGCGTCGACGCCGCACCCGGCAGCGTCGTCGACCAGCTGGTGCAGGTGACCGACGTGTTCGCGACGGTCGCGGACCTCGCCGGCGTGCCGGCCGAGCGCCAGGCCGAAGCGATCGCGCGCCCGCTCGATTCACTCAGCCTGCGACCGCTGCTCGACGGCGACCCTGAGAATGACCGCGACTGGCCGCGGTGGTGGGCGTTCGCCGAGCGCTTCGCGCCAAACGGCGGCGAAGGCGACCCGATGGAGACGATCGACGCGCGCGATGCAGCGGTGGTCGCGCCGGCGCTCGAGGGCTTCGCGCGGCCGCAGCTCGGCGCCGTGACGATCCGCGTCGAGGGCGAGCCGTTCACCATCGGCAACCGCGCCCGTGTCGTGCTTTCGGGCGCTCCCGGCCGCCGCTGCGTGCTGCGCACCGACGTCTGCCTGGTGCCGCTGGACAGCGGGTTCGTCGCCAGCAGCCTGGTGGGCCCGACTCCGGACGGCGATGGTCGACTGCTCGCCGGCACAGGTGTCACCATCGCCTCGCCGAGCCCGGGGGTGTTCAACCTGTTCGACCTCGAGATCACCCCGGACGCCGCCGACGAACGGGTCGTCTTCGAACTGGACGGGGATCTGGCCGCGCGCTTCGCCGGCACCGAGTGCCACGTGCTGTTCCAGGCGCTGGTGCTCGGCGACGGCGGACCGATCCGGCCCGTCGGCGCCAGCAACATCGTGGCGGTGCGCGCGCCGCGCAACGTCGACGTCAAGGCGATCCGCGACGCGCGCTTCAAGCTGATCCTGACCGACAACGGCGGCAAGGAGCAGATGTACGACCTGGAGGCGGACCCGTTCGAGCAGCGCGACCTGCTGTCGGGCGGCGCCGTCGCGCTGCCCGAGGTCGCCCGCGCCCACTACACCCGCCTGCGACGGCAGATCGACCTGATCGTCACCGCCTCCGCCGAGGCGGCGGAAGGCATCCGGTGAGGGCGATCCACCGGGAGTTCTGCGCGGCGTTCCGCGCTCGTGCGACGTCTCCCATGAAGCTGCTGCTCGTCGCGGTCTGCTCCCTGCTGCCGATGGCCGCCGCACCCACCCAGGACGATGGCCTCGACCTGATGACGCGCGACTGGGCCGGGTCCTGGCGCCGGCTCTCGCTCTACGCGCCGAAGGTCGCGCCGCAGGTCACCTGCATCCGCACCGACCGAGAGGCCACCACCTTCGCCATGGCCGCCTGGGGCGAGGACCGGAAGGAGCTGCACGTCGACTTCAAGAACGAGCAGGTGTTGGTGGCGGCGTGGGGCGCTATGCGCTCCGACAAGTCATCGGAGGGCGCGCCGAACGACCTCCACTGCGACGGACTGCTGCTCACCGAGGACACGCTGAAGGTCCGCCTGCGCACCGTGCTCTGGCCAGGGCCCGGCATCGACGTGCCGCTCGACTCGAAGCAGCCGGGGCGCACGATGTACCCGTCGCTGTTCCTGGCGGTGCCGCGCACCGAGCGTGTCGAGGTGGACGTGGTCGGTTCGCGGCGACGCGACCCGGCGAAGGACTTCCCGACCGTCGGCGAGAAGGCGCTCGAGGTCCGCGTGCACCCCGACGCGACGCCCGATCGCGAGAGGATCAGCGTGCTGCTGCCCGACGACGGGGTCGATCAGCCTCGCGTCACGCACGACGCGCGCGTCGGCGAGCACGTGCTTGACATCGCCTGGGGCAAGCTCGGGCCCGGCGCATACCGCCTCGAGATGATCGCTGCCTCGATCCGGGACGGCGTGCTGCACGCCACCGTACGCGCCGACAACGTGCCGATCATGCTCTACAGCGGCCCGGGCGAGCACCACCCGCGTCTGACGCTGCAGCTGCCGCCCGTCCGGGCCGTGCAGTTGCGCATCGAGCGCGTCGGCGTGCCCCTGCCCGAGGACACGCCGGACTTCGTCGCGTCGCAGTCCAAGGACCTCGTCGTCACCGTCGAGGACCTGACCGGGCACGGCGCGAGGCGATAGTCGGGCCGGCACGGTCGCGGCTGACGCCGGCAGGGCATGCGACACCTGCACCCCGCCTTGCATCACCGCCGACCCGCTGCATGATCGGCGCCGCGTTGACGTCCTCGGCTCCGACTCCCGAAGCAAACGCCGCCTCGCCGCGGCGCGGTGCGAGCTGCGCGCTCGGCATCGCCCTGCTCGCGATCGCGGTGGTGTTCGGCGCCTGGCGGCTGTGGTTCCTCTGCGACGACGCCTTCATCGCCTTCCGCTACGTGTCGAACGCGCACGACGGACTCGGCCTGGTGTGGAACCCGCCGCCGTTCCGCCCGGTCGAGGGCTACACCGGCTTCCTGTGGGTGCTGTGCCTCTGGGCCACATGGAGCTGGTTCGGCGTCGAACCGCCAGCAGCAGCGAACGTGCTGTCGATCGCCTTCGGGCTGGCGTCGTTCGCAGTCGTCGCGATGGCGGCGCTGCGGCTGCGCGACCGCCGTGGGGCGCCGCTGTCGACGGCCGCCGTACTGCTCACGCTCGCCGTCGTCGCCGGCAACCGCACGTTCTTGACCTGGCTCACCGGCGGCCTCGAGACCGCGCTGTTCAACCTGGCGTTCGTCACCTGGGTCGTGCTCGCGTTCCGGCGCGGCCTCGACCGCTCGCCGCGGTTGCTGGCGGCGTGGGCCGGCTGCGCCGTCGTCGCCGCGCTGACCCGCCCGGACGGGCTCCTGCCGGTCGCGGCGACCGCCGCCGTCGGCGTGTGGTCGGCGTTCCGCACGCGCCGTCTCGCCGCCACCGCGCTGTCGCTGTCGCCGCTGCTGCTGGTCGTCGCGCACGTCGGCTGGCGCGTCTCGTTCTACGGCGAGTGGCTGCCCAACACCTACTACGCGAAGGTCACGGACCCGTGGCCGGAGGCCGGCCTGCGCTTCCTCGCCTGCTTCCTCGTCGAGCACGGCGCGTGGCTGTGGCCGTTGCTCGCCGCGCCATGGCTCGCGATCGAGCTGCGCCGCGACGCCCGCGGCTTCGCCCGGGGGATGCTCGAGGCGGCGCCGGCGGTGGTCGCGGTGCTCGTCGTGTCGGCCCACGTCGGCTACTACGTGGTGCGGGTCGGCGGCGACCCGTTCGAGTACCGCGTGCTCAGCCAGCTGGTGCCGCTCGGCGCGCTCGCCGTCACCGCGATGGCCGCGCGCATCGCCGGCTCGCCCCTGGCCGCCGCCGCCTCGCTCGCGGTGCTGTTCGCGAGCGGCTTCGGCTGGCTCCACTTCGCGCTGCACGAACCGACCCTGCTCCCGTTCTACAAGCCGATCTCGGCGCGCGTACCGGCAGTGCTGCGTCCGCTCGCGCACTGGCACGACCGGCAGCAGGCGTGGCTCAAGGTGCAGGTGCTGTGCGGCCGACGCGGCGCACACACGCTGTTCCTCGACTCCGAACGCGCGAAGCTGCCGACGCGGCAGCGGCGGCCGCGCGACCCGGACGACGTTCCGGTGGCGGCGTTCCTCGGCGTTGGCCTCGCCGGCTGGGTGCTGCCGGACGTCGCCGTGCTCGACCTGCTCGGCCTCAACGACCACGTCACGGCGCACGCGCCGGTCGCGCCGAGCAAGGCCCTGCCGATGGTGACGTTGTTCGACGCCGCCCTGGCGATCGCCGACACCGACGGCGACGGGCGCTACACCCGCGCCGAGCTGAGCGCGGCGTTCGCGGCGGCCGGAGGACCGCCGGAATCGACCGACGGGCTGGTGACGTTCCTGCTGCTGCTGTTCGCCGACCGCGACCCCGACGCGCTGCACCAGGACGAGGCCCGCCGCATCGGACCGACCGTCGCCGCGATGCGCTTCATGGCGCACGAGCGGCTGGCGCCGCAGGACTACGTCGACGCGCTCGACCCCAACGTCACCGTCGACGGCGAACAGGTTCTCGTCAGGCCGCGCGCGCAGCCGCTGTCGCCGGCGCGCATCCGCGAGATCGAGGCGCGGTGGTGGGATCGTCCCGGCGGCTGACGGCCCGCAGCGACCTCAGCGGAACAGGTTGTAGCGCACGATCGAGTAGAGGGCGCGCACCCCGTCGCGCCAGCCGATCTTCTTGCCCTCTTCGTAGGTGCGCCCCGAGTAGCTGATGCCGACCTCGTAGACGCGCGGGCGCGGCGACAACCTGGCGACCTTGGCGGTGATCTCCGGCTCGAAGCCGAACCGCTCCTCGACGATCGTGATGCGCTGGATGATGTCGCGACGGAACGCCTTGTAGCAGGTCTCCATGTCCGACAGGTTGAGGTCGGTGAACATGTTGGAGACCAGCGTCAGCACGCGGTTGCCGACCGAGTGCCAGAAGTAGAGCACGCGCGTCTCGGCGCCGCCGCGGAAGCGTGAGCCGTAGACGATGTCGGCGCGGCCGTCGAGGAACGGCGCCAACAGCTTCGGATAGTCGGCCGGGCTGTATTCGAGGTCCGCGTCCTGCACCAGCACGATGTCGCCGGTCGCGCGGGCAAAGCCGGTGCGCAGCGCCGCGCCCTTGCCACGGTTCTGCTCGTGCAGGCAGGCGACGATCTCCGGGTGCCTCGCGGCCAGACCGTTCATCACCTCGACCGAGCGATCGCGGGAGCCGTCGTCGACGATGACGATCTCCAGCGCGAGGTCGCACCGGGGCGCAGCCAGGACCCGCCCGACGAGGGTCGCGAGGGTCTGCTCCTCGTTGTAGCAGGGGATGACGACTGACAGCGTGCGGAGGTCCATGAACGTCGAGCGCCTCGATCCGATCGCGGCCAGCGGCTACATCGGCAACCGGTCTCGCGCCGCCAGAGGTGTTCTCCCGGCGCCCTCGGACCGCCGGCGGCCCGAAGAGGAAGGCTCCGCCCGACGGCACGGACGCGGCCGTGCCACCGCGCTCAACCGACGCCGCGCGAATCGCCCGGCGCCTGCTGCGCCCGGCCTTCGGGGGCGCGACGCGGGGCGATCGTCATCGCCAGGCCGAGCGCCGCGACCGGCACGACGTGGGCCATCGTGCGCGCCGCAGCGGTCGGCAGGTGCCAGCCCAGGTCGGAGTTGGTGCCGACGAACACCAGCATGTAGCCGCCGATCGACGCCGCGACGATCGCCAGCAACATGGCCGCCGGGCGACGCAAGTAGCGCCCGCCGGTCGTCGCCAGCGCCACGAGGCCGGCGACGCCGAACAGCAGCGGCAGCAAGCGGTGCGGCCCCGGATCGACGAACAGCCCGCCGAACCACGACAGCACGACCGGCGCGTGGGTGGACGCCTGCGCGGCGATGCGGGCGAACAGGCCGCCGCCGTGGGACGGGTCCATCAGGTCGTTGTGCAGGTCGAACCAGCGCACGAACACCTGGTGCATGGTCCACGACGACACCGGCGCGGCGAGCCACAGCAACTCGCGGCGCGGCAACGTCGCGGCGGCGGCGCGGCGGTCCAACCACCACCACGCGAGCGCCGGGACCGCGATCGCCACCAACAGCATGGTGCCCTCGTTCTTGAACGAGAGCAGCGCCGCGGCGGCGATGCAGGCGAGGCGCCACCAGACGCGCTGCCCGGTCTCGCGCCAGCGCAACAGGGCGTCGACGGTCGCCAGCACCGACAAGGCCACCGGCACGTCGGCGTAGGCGGCCTTGCCGATACACGTGTCGAGCGTGCAGCTCGCCGCGACCAGCGCCGACAGCGCCACCAGCGGCTGCGCGCGCCGGCAGACGGCCGCCGACAGCAGCAGCAGCAGCGCGACGCCGAACGCCTGGATCGGCAGCCGGTTCTCGACGTGCAGCGTGTGCCCCGCCGACGCGAAGGCGAGCACCTGCACCAGCGGGTCGAGGTTGGGATAGTCGGCGTGCGCGACCATGCCCATGCCGAGCCGCGGGTCGATCTGCACGGCGCCGTAGAGCACCTTCGCCTTGGCTGCCCAGATCTCCGCTTCGTCACCGAAGCGGATCGGCTCGCAGTTGGCCAACAGGCACTCCTGGGCGAACACGGCGACGAGCACGGCGATGACGATCGCAGCGGCCCATCGCGCGCCGGCGCCGAGCGGTGCGCCGAGCGGCGCGACGGGCGACGGCGTCGCCGCAGCCGAACGCAGCCACCAGCCGCCCAGCAACGCCGCCAGCAACGGCAGGGCGAAGCCGGGAGTCGGCTGGCCGAGCAGCAACCAGACAGCGGTCACGTGGGCGAGCAGCCAGTGACCCGCGAGGTAGCCGATGGCCAGCGTCGCGGCCGCGCCGATGCCCGCGGGCAGACCCAGCCGACGCAATGCCCCGACCCCGAACAGACACGGCGCGGCGATCGTGCACAGGCCGACCCAGGCGTGGCTCAGGATCCCGTCGGGCATCGCCATACCGAGAACCTGGCCGAGGAATGCACGGCGACCCAGCCGGGGCGGCCCTGCGGTAGGGGATCGCCGGGCAGCACGAGCAGCCAGCGCTCGTGGCCGGCCTTGGCGTTGTCTTCGGCGACGGTGATCGGCTCCGGGAGCCCGATCACGAACGCCTGCGGGTAGGCGAGGGCCGTCAGCTGCAGGAACAGCCCGTTGCGCGCGGAGAGCCCCTCGAACGCCGCGACGAAGTCGCGATCGTCCGGATAGCGCTGCCGCAGCTCCTCGAGGCTGCCGCCGACGCGCTGGTGCAGCACGCAGGTCCCGGGCAGGCGCGCGCGCAGGAAGCTCAGGATCTCCATGTCGGCGCCGAGAACGCGCGCGATGCGCTCGTCGCTCGGTGCGCCGAGCGCGAACGGCCAGTCGAGCGTCGTCGCCGTCACGGCGAACCGCTCGACATGCGCCCATGCCATGGCGATCGCCTGCCACGACACGAGCCCCGCGAGGGCCAAACGGGGGACCAGGTGCATGCGATGGCGCGTGAGTGTGCCACGTCGCACCGCACAGCGGCAAGGGCACACGCGCGGCGGGCGGCATTGAGTCGTCGCGCCCGCGCACCTACCGTGATCGCCTCCCCCACCGCCTGCCACGATGCGCAAGACCCTCAAGAACCTGCTGCTGCTCGGGCTCTCGCTGTTCTTCACGGCGACCCTGATCCTGTCCATCGAGGGCTTCGCGAGCCTGTGGAAGAAGTGGGAGGTGACCGGCGCGCCGCTGCCGTTCAAGGAGGTCAACCACTGCGAGTACGACCCCGAGCTCGGCTGGCGCCACGCCAACAACCGCCACGTGAAGGACCTCTACGGGCCCGGCATCGACCTGCAGACCAACGGTCAGCACATGCGCGGCAGGAGCGACTACCCGCTCGACGACGACGACCAGCGCTACCGCATCCTGTGCCTCGGCGACTCGTTCACGATGGGTTACGGCGTCGGTGACGACGACACCTTCCCGGCGCTGATGGCGCAGCAGAACGAGCGCGTCGAGACGATCAACATGGGGCTCGGCGGCTACGGCATCGACCAGTGCTACCTCTGGCACGAGCGCGACGGCGGCGAGTTCGACGTCGACGCGCTGCTGTTCTCGTTCATCATCGGCGACTTCTACCGCATGCTGCCGTTCGGCAACGTCGCCGACATGGGCAAGCCGCAGCTGGAGCTGATCGACGGCGAACCGGTGGCGATCAACACGCCGGTGTTCAACCTGGTCGAGGCGCCGGGCGTCGGCACGCGGCTGAAGCGCCTGTGGGAGCACAGCGAGCTGTCGTCGCTGCTGCCGAAGACGCTGGCGGCGCCGTCGGCCGCGCCCGCGACCATCGCCGAGCAGCCGTTCGCACCGCTCGCGCTGCGCATCTTCGAGCGCATGCGCGACCAGGCGAAGGCGCGCGACCAGCTGTTCGTGCTGGCGTTGCTGCCGGTCTTCGAAGAGGTGGCGGCCGACCGCCTGCCGCTGGTCGACGACTGGCTGCTGCCGGCGCTGAAGGAGCGCGGCATCCCGCTGCTCGACCTGCGCCCGGCGTTCAAGCGGATCCCGAAGGACGAGCTGCTGGCCCATTTCGCGCTCGGGCACTACTCGCGCCGCGGCAACCTGGTCGCGGCCAAGGCGCTGCTCGAGGGCATCCGCAAGCTCGATCCCGACTGCCCGCGCTGAGGCCCGGCGTCGACGCGTGCGATCGCCGCGGACGACGCCGCGGCGATCGCGAAGACGCGACGACGGTGCCCGCGAGGACTACGGGTTGAGCATCAGCGTGTCGGTCAGCGCGGTGATCGCCACCGCGTTCGGGTCCACCGCGTAGGCGCTGACGTAGACCGGGAGGCCGATCAGCGTCGCGGCGTTCGGCAGGCCCGGGAAGATCGCTTCGCGGTTGGCGTCGGTCGTGCCGTAGACGAACGGGATCGACAGCAACGAGAAGGTCAGGAAGTCGACGGAGAAGTTGCTCTGCCAGCCGTCGGCCGGGATCAGCTGGAGCGCGCCCGGCGCCGGCGGGGTCAGCGAGAAGAACATGCCGTTGGCGTCACCCGGGTTGCCGATGCCGCGCAGCACGTAGGCGGGCGTGCCCGCGTCGAAGCGGATCGACGCGGTGCGCAGGCCGCCGACGAACAGGTTGTTGAAGGCGTTGCCGCCGTTGCGGTCGTCCATCCACTCGCAGACGACGTCGCCACGGGTCGTCACGGCGACGATCGTCTCCTGGTCGGCGTCGATGATCGGCTGGTCCACGAGCCACTCGTAGTGCCAGGTCGCGCCGTTGTCGTAGCTGTAGCTGACGGCCGACGGGTCGTTGCCGGGGATGTTGTCGACGAACGCGATCGCCGCGTAGTTCTCGTAGCAGTCGAGGGTCGGCGGGCTGCTGGCGTCGCCGGTGCTGATCTGGGTCTCGACCTGCGAGCCGCTCAGGAAGTCGGCGCCGCCGTTGCGGTCGACGACGACGAACGCCAGGTTGGAGGCGTTGTCGCCCGGCGTGACGCGGTCGTCCTCGTAGACGACGTAGATCGTGCCGTTCTCCGAGACGGCGATCGTCATGCCGTCGCTGTCGGCGCCGACCGGCGACATGCTGACCATCACCGTCGGCGTCCACGAGCCCGCCGCGCCGGTCGAGCCGCTCAGCTCCATGAAGATGTCGTCGTCGCCGTTGCGCGAGTCCTCGTGGAACACGCCGACGAAGTAGTTGGGCGCGCTGCCCCAGATCAGGACCTTGCTCTCACGCTGCCCCGCGAACGTCAGCGGCGCCGGGAAGCTGGTCATGTTCTGCTCCGGACCCCACGTCAGGCCGCGGTCGGTCGACACGCGGATGAAGGTGTCGTTCCAGTTGTTGTCGTTGATGCCGGCGATGCGATTGTCGAGCCAGCAGGCGATGACGACGTCGTCGACGGCGGTGATGTTGGTGCCGTCGACGTCGACCGCGCCGCTCGGGCTGGTCTCGATGCGCACCTCTTCGGTCAGCGCCATGCCGAGCGTGCCCGGCGCGACGAAGTCGACGCGCTGGTAGAACATGCCCTGCAGGCCCGACGCAGCGGCGATGCCCGCCGCGACGTCGTAGGTGTATTCCCAGGAGATGTGCACCGAGCCCGACACCGCGGCCAGCTCGGGAGCGTTGACGTCGGCGGGCTCGTCGGTCGTCGACAGGCCGAGCTCCTGGCCGTTGCTGACGTGCAGCGTCGACCAGGTACCGGCGATGCCCTGCCGGTCGGAGGCGAGCAGCCACAGGTGGTCGTCACCGGTGATGTCGATCGAGCCGTCCGACATGCGCTCGCTCGTCAGCGCGACCCAGACCTCGTGGCCGTGGCAGGCCATGCGGAAGTCGGTGTCGATGACCTCACCGGCCTGCACGGTCCACAGGGCCTGGGCCGGCTCGAACGACGCGCCGCCGTCGATCGAGCGGCGGTAGAACAGCGTCGCGGCGCCGACGGCGTCGGGGCCGAGCCACAGCGTGTGCACCAGCTGGCCGGTGTGCACCGCACCGGCGATCGCGAGCGCCGGCAGGTTCTGCTTGGGCGTGCAGACGCGCGCCTCGTTGTCGGTGGTCACCTGCGCCGGCAGCTGCGTGACGCCGCGGTAGACGGGATCTTGGGCAAGGGCCGCCGCGCACAGCAGCGCGGTCGACAGGATGGTCGTGGAGAGTCTCATGGGGGTGTTTCCTGCGTGTTGGTTCGCAGGAAGCACCCTAGGTCGGCGATTGTGGACGCGATGAGAGCTGCGTGAAAGCTCGCCGCAGCCGGCGCGGTCGTGTGAACTTGCGCTCGCGCGCGGCACACCGGCGACGAAGGACTCGCCGTTCCTTGGCGGAATCCTGGCGAACTCGTCGACCTGCCGTACGACGACTGCGGCACCGCCGCAAGGCGAAGGGGCGCGCGCAGCACCCCCTGACGATCACATCGCGATGGTCACCGTCACGAGGTTGCTGACCTCGACGGCGACGCCACCGCTGATGATGACGTGCGCGAAGTTCATCTCGAGGCCGATCATCCACGTGTCGAGGACGCCGTTGGGCACGTCGACGGCCGAGCGCACGCTGCCGGTGGCGTCGAGGAGGCCGTTGGTGTTGTCGAACACGCTGTTGTTCGGCGAGGTCGCCATCAGCGTCGTCAGGATGTCGATGTTGAGCGGCACGAGCAAGCCGCCCGGCATGACGAAGCCCGGCGCGGTCCCGGTGAGCGAGCCGAGCAGGAAGTAGAGGTCACCGTCGCGCTCGGTGTCGACCAGGTGCACGAACTCGACCCGACCGCCGGCGACGGACATCGCGTCGCCGGTCGCCCACAGGCGACGGTCGACGTTCTGCGCCTGGAAGACGAACGGCGCGCCCGGCACGCTGTAGCTCCACATCGTCTGGCCGCTCGGGTCGATCTCGAAGAGCACGCCCGTCTGGCCGGCGCAGATCAGCGTGTTGCCGTTCTGCAGCCGCTCGCCGCTCGACACGAACGCCGAGTAGAAGCCCGGCGCGGTGTAGGTCCACACCGGCGTATCCGGGCCGAAGCGGTTGGTGATCGGGTCGATGAACGGCATGCCGTTCACGTCGAGCGGCATGGTGATCTCGACGATCGCCGACTGGTTGCTGGCGCCGAGGATGTAGTCGTTGTCGAAGAACGTGATGTTGCCGGCGCCCGGGTAGCCCGGCGGGATGAAGCGCGGGTCGTGCTGGTGGCGCAGCGTCATGTCGTTCGGGCCGCCGCGCCCGTAGGCCTCGGAGTTGCCCCAACGCCACAGCAGGTCGCCGCCCTTGCCGCGCGCGCCGCCGGTGTGGCCGGCCGCCTCGGCGGTGGTCGTCGAGTGGTCGATCAGCCAGACCTCGCTCGACGAGCGCTGGCTGAACAGGATCCAGTCGTGGATCGGGTCGTAGTCGATGCCGTTGCCGTGGGTCCAGTCACCGGTCGTCAGGAACTCCGGCGGGTAGTTGATGTCCACCAGCTCCGGGTGGTTGCTGACGACGCCGTAGTTGGGCTTGGTGTTGTCGAACTCCTGCACGACGTGGTCGATCGCGTGCCATTCCCAGACCACGTTGTACGAGGTCGGGCCGGTCTTCTCGATCTCGAGCAGCGACTCCGGCAGCCAGAAGGGGCCGCTGATCGTCGACGGGTCGCGGCCCTCGGCGATGGCGTCGGCGGGCGTCTGCAGGTCGACGGCGATCACCAGGATGTTGCCGTTGGGCATGATCTCGATGTCGTGGTGCATCAACCGCTGCGTGTTGCTGATCAGCACGTCCCAGGTGACGTTGCCGTCGATGTCCAGCTCCTGCAGTTGCCCGGTCGTGCCCGGGATGCCGACGCCGGGCGCGACCATGCCGCGCACGATCGAGCCGTCGGGACGCATGTAGACCGACACGGCGTCGACGCCAGGCCAGGTGTGCACGACCGTGCCCTGACCGTCGACCAGCTGGGTCTCGGCGGCGCCGAGCGGCGCGAACAGGCGCAGCCCGGGCGCCTGGGCTGCGACGGATGCGGTGAGGGCGAGCAGGGCGGAGCCGGCGAGGCGGGAGGACAACATGGCCGGGAAGACTAGTGCACCGTGCAGAGGGCGGCTGGCGACCGGCGGAAAAACCCTGACAACTGCCTGTCACGAAGCTGGTTGGGGCGAATCGTCCTGCCGTGCACCGTAAATGGTCGACGAGATCCGCCCGCGCTCGTCGGCGACTGGAAGGACCACTCCGACCGGGGGGTGACGATCCGCGCACGCTGCCGGCGAAGGAGGCCGTTCACCGCGCCTCGCGCGCGAAGAAGCTCGTGTGATTCCGCCGGGGCCGCCGCTGTGACGACGCATGCCCGACCACGCCCTCCGCGCCGTCATCGCCGCCGCTCTGCTGACCGTGCTGGCGACCGCCCAGGCTCCGAGCCGCTTCGACATCGCCACCTTCACGCTGCCCGACGGCTGGACGATGCAGGTGGAGGCAGGCCAGGCGGTGCTGCGGTCACCCGACGGCGACGCGACGGTGCACGTCGGCAGGTCCCGGCCGCTGACCGGCACGCTCGAGCAGTTGGGCGCAGAGCTGCTCGCCGAGGCCGCAGCGCTGCCCGAACACCGCCTCGAGGTCGCCAGCGAGACCGGACGGCACGCGCACAGCAAGGGCGAGTGGCACCGCTTCGTGCATTCGTTCGCCAACCCGGACCGCCCCGGCACGTTCCGCTACCGCACGATGCTGACGGTCGCCGCGGGCGGCCGCAGCGTGACCTTCGCGATGACGACCGACAGCGTCGCCGCCTACGAGGCCAGCCGCGAAGCGATCGGCCGCATGGTCGACGGCGTGCGCATGACGACCACCGAGCGGCTGGAGCGCGGGCGGCCGCCGCTGACGCGCTTCGTGCTCGACGAGTGCATCGACTTCCTCGAATGGCTGGTGCACGCGCCGCTGACCGAGGCGCAGCGGGCGACGATCGAGGCCGAGGTGCGCGGCTTCTGGAAGGCGAAGGACCAGGAGGAGATCGATGGCATCACCGAGGTCGTCGCGGCGCGCGCCGAGCTGGCGGCGCTGCCCGAGGCAGAGCGCGAGCTGGCGCGACAGGCCGTGCTCGACGAGGCGCTGCAGCAGTGGCGCGCCGAGCCGGACAGCGCGTCCGCCCGGATGATGCTCGCGCTGCACGACGCGACCAACGCCCCGATCGACGCCGCGCAGCCGCCGTTGACGCGCCAGGCGATCGCGGCGTTCGGCGAGTTCCTGGTGTTCGCCGCCGGCCGCGTCGCCGGCGTCGAAGGCAACTTCGACGACGCGATGCGGGACACGCTCGTCGCCGGCGTCGTCGACGGCTCGACCGAGCTGACCGCGGCGCAACGCGAGTGGATCGCGTCGATGCCGATGTTCTGGGCGGCGCTGCGCGTCGTCTGGCCGACGCTCGACGACGACGGCCGGCAGCGACTGGTGGCGCAGTGGCGACAGGTGCCGCAGATCGTCGCGCTCGGCGACGCGCTCGGCGAACAGGCGAAGCGACGCGAAGCAGAGAGCGCGGCGGCCGAGGTCAGCGACCTGGTGCGGCGTCAGGCGCAGCTCGCCGCGCTGCAGACGCAGTATCGCGTCATGCAGAACGTCATGCAGATGCAGTCCGACACGATGCGCATCATGAGCAGCAACATCGGCGGCAACACCACCTACGTCTATCGCTGGTGAGCACGCCGCCCCGACGGGGCCGTCGCCGCGCCGAGACGAGCTGCGTGATACGGCGCTCGACCGCCGAACTGTGCCCCAGTGCGATCGGCGCGCCGCTGCCGCTACAAGCTCCGACGTCACCGGCTCGCGGCCGGCGCGCACCTCCTCTCCGCCACATGAGAACCCCACTCCCCCTGCTGTCCTGCCTGATCCTCGTCGCGGCGCTGACCGCACAAGCTCCGTCCGAGCCGTCCGCAGGCGTGGATGTGCCCGCGAGCATCGTCGCCGGCCGCGGCCTGCCCGACGACGTCCTGTTCGACATGCCGCACCAGGACGGCCCGCTGTGGGCGATGGGGCACCGCTGGAAGGGCAGCTTCGATGCGCGCGGCGCGGTGGTGATCCCGTTCTTCGGCAGTGACGCACCGCAGAACTTCCCGGTGCGCTTCGCACTCCAGCGGGCAACCGTCGGCGGCGAGGCCATGCCGCTGACCGCGAACGCGCCGACCCGCGACGGTGCGACGGTGCGCACCGACCGCGGCGCGCTGACCGAGGTGATCTCGACCTCGATCGACCGGCTCGAGCAGTCGTTCGTGTTCGCCTCGCTGCCGCGGCGCGGCGCGGTCGCAGTCGAGTTGGACATCGGAACGACGCTCGCCGCCACGGTGATCCGCGACGGTGTGCGCTTCGCCAACGAGTTCGGGCACGTCGACTACACCCACGCGGTGGCAACCGACGCCGCCGGCCGGAGCACGCCGCTCACGATCGAGTGGACGGGTGCCGGCGTGCGCATGGAGATCCCGGCAGCATTCGTCGCCGCGGCCGAGCTGCCGCTGGTGCTCGATCCGGTGCTCAACTTCTCGACCATGCTCGGCTCGTACCCGGCGCAGCTGCAGCGCCAATCGGACGTCGCATCGTTCCAGGCCGTCGCCCTCGGCGGCCGCACGTTGCTCGTCTACCGCCGCCAGTACAGCGCCACCGACAACGACTGCTGGGGCGTCATGTTCGACGGCGGGCTCGGCCTGGTCCGCTCCGACTTCTCGATCGACTTCACCACCGACGACTGGTTGAACGCCGCCGTCGCCGCTTGCCGTCACGACCAGAACTTCCTCGTCGTCGCAGAGGTGCGCATCCCCGTCACCGCCGGCAGCCAGCACTACATCGCCGGTCGGCTCATCGACTCGAACGGCGTGCCGGCCGGCGTGTTCGACATCGAGCGCACGGGCGTCGTCGGTCTGGCCGGCGACGACTACGTGCCCGACGTCGGCTCCGACCCGGCCTTCGGCGCCGCCCTCTACATGGTCGTGTTCCAGAAGAACACCGGCAGCTCCGCCGAGATCTGCCTGCGCATCGTCACGTCCGGTGGCGTGCTGACGACGACGAACGCCATCGCCGTCTCGACCTCGGCGGGCGCCGACACCCGGCCGTCGGTCTCGAAGTCGTGTGGCCTGCTGACCGGACCGGAGACCTGGTGGCTGGTGACGTGGCAGCACACCTACTCGGCGACGGACGAGGACATCCACGGCCGATTCCTCGACTGGGACGGCTCCTTCGCCAGCAGCGTCTTCACCGTCACGGCCAGCACCGGCAACGACACCGCGCCTTCGTCGAGCTCCCCGATCGAACACGACGGCGTGCGCTACTGGCCGGTCTGCTACGAGTACGCCACGGCGCCCGGACAACCACGCGACGTGCTGTGCCGCCTGATCCGCACCAACCTCGGCACGCAGGCCACCTTCACGGTGTCGAGCAACGTGCCCGGCGCCGACGACCGCGAACCGGACGTCGACTCCGACGGCACGCGCTTCGTGACCATCCTGACCACCGGCACGGCCGGCGCCCCGCAGGGCATCGAGGCAGTGACCACCGCCTGGCTGCCGTCGAGCAACACGTTCCGCGTCGACCAGCGCAGCAGTCTGAACACGTCGCCGGTCGACGATCACGGTCAAGGCAGCATCTGGGCAGACTTCAGCGGCGGCCCCGCTGCGTCCCCCCACTACTTCCTGTCGTTCTCCGACTTCACCAGCAACACCTTCGATCTGGTCGATTACGGCGGCTTCGCCGGCACGACCCAGTACTTCACCACGGTCCCGACGCAATGCGGGGGTCTGTGGATCCAGTCGGGCGGCATGCCTGCGATCGGTCAGCAGGTGAACTTCCTCAGCGGCCTCGTCGGGGCGTCGGGAACGATCTTCGGCGTGCCCGGCCAGATCCCGCTGAACGCGCTCGGCTGCAACTGCACGCTGGGCGTCGCCGACGGCGTATTCATGCCCAACCCGTTGTACTGGACGGTGCCCAACGACCCTCGGTTCGTCGGCATCCAGCTGGCGGTGCAGGGTTGGACGCTCACCGGCTCGCAGTGCCTCGGCGCCATCGACCTCAGCGACACGATCATCTTCACGATCCGTTGAGTCACCGGGCACACGAGCGCAGTCGTCCGTGCGCGGACCACGTCGAGCGGCGCGGGCGTGACTGGCGCCCTGCCGCCCGAGCTGGCGGCAGCTGCTGCAAGCACGCGATCGCCCCAGGTCAGTAGCTGAAGCCGTTCTTGCGCACGTGCACCAGGGGCTGTCGCCCCGGCTCGCCGTCGCCGCCCACGACCTCCGCGCAGACGACGCAGTGGTCGCACCAGTCGTCGGCGATCGAGCGCACGACGCAGACGATGTGGGCGTGCGCGGCCGTCGGGTAGGGCGTGCCCACCGAGCTCGTCGCCACGTCGACGCCGTCGAAGGCGGGGGTGCCCGGCTCGAAGCCGCGCGCGAAATGGCGCAGCAGGTGCTTGGAGTCGTCGTCCAGCACCGCGAGACAGAACGCGCCTTCGCTGCGCACCAGCGCTTCGATCGGCCGCCCCTTCTTCAACGCCACGACCACCGTCGGCGGCTCGAAGCCGACCTGCTGCACCCACGAGGCGAGCATGCCCGTCGCCGCGTCGCCGCGGCCGGCGGTCAACACGTAGAGGCCGCTCGGCAGGCGGCCGAGGCCGCGCGCGATCGCTTCGCGCTTCGGATCTTCGTCGGTCATCGGTTGGTCGGTGGGCGCGTCGGGCGCCGGGACGAGCCGCATGTTGTCCGCCGCGCGCCGCGGTTCCAACCGCGAACCAACGCTTTGCGCGCGGGTGGCGAGCAGGCCGCGCGGATCGACGGCCGGCACGACCGCCACGAAATCGCGAGACAGGAGCGGGCCTCCGCCACCTCTCTGGAGACGCTGCTAGCATCAGCGACTCACGACACTCCGAAGGAGGAACCATGCTGCTCAGCCTGCTGTTGCTGCCCACGACGTGGGTGGTGGACGCCAACAACGGCCCCGGAACGGACTTCGTCGACCTCGGGGTCGCGATCTCGAGCGTCGCGGCGGGCGACACGCTGATCATCCGGTCGGGCAGCTACCCGGCGGTGTTCGTCGACAAGTCGCTGACGCTGCGCGGCGTGGATGCCGCGACCACTTCCGTGTCGGCGATCGCCGTCAGCGGCGCCTTGGCCCCGACCGCGACCGGACCGCGGGTCGAGGTGACCGGGCTGACGCTGTCGACGACGAACAGCTTGAGCGTCAGCATGTTCGGCTTCGGCGATCTGTTCGTCGCCGACTGCGAGCTCTCCGGCGGCATTAGCACGCTGCTCGCCGACGTCACCATCGTGCGCAGCGAACTGCACGGCATCGACCGGGACTACAGCGGCGGCCCGGGCCTCGAAGTCGCCAGCATGGCCGGCTTCCCGCCGGCGACGCTCGTCGCCCACCAGTGCACGATCCACGGCGGCCACGACCTGCCCAACGGCCCCAACCCGTCCGCGCAGATCTGGTACGCGCGGCCGGCGCTGGTGATCGGCGCGAACACCCGCGCGCAGATCACCGCGTGCGACTGCTTCGGCGGGGACTATTCCACGGTCGGCCTGCAGACGGTCGGCGGCGACGCGGTGCTCGTCGACGGTGGCGCGCTGCGCATCGCCGGCGACGGCTCGACGACGCTGCAGGCCGGTGGCGGCACCTCGTACGACGGTTTCGCGGTGCGCCAGCAGAACGGCGGCGCGGTGACGGTGCACGACCAGGTCAACCTGCTGCCCGCCTCGCCGGGTGGCACGCTGACGTCGCC
This sequence comes from Planctomycetota bacterium, assembly GCA_020638735.1. GTDB lineage: Bacteria > Planctomycetota > UBA1135 > UBA1135 > UBA2386. The sequence continues at coordinate 266,377 of JACKHZ010000013.1, forward strand.
CGGAGTGGTGACCGGCGAACCCGAACTGCCGCGGCTCTCGTTCACCGGCACGACCCTGCCGACCGGCGAGCTGGACGGCAACCAGCCGGTGCAGATCACCTACGACGGTCTGCTGCCGTCGATGCCGTTCTTCTTCGTCTTCGGCACGGCGCCGACGCTCGACGCCACGTTCGATTGGCTGCTGCTCGGCGAGCTCACGGTCGATCTCGCCTCGGCCGCGCTGGTGGTCGGCGCGCTCGATGCGCAGGGGGGCTTCGCGTTCTCGTTCACGCCCGCGGCGTCGCTGCCGAGCCTGCTCGGCGCGCGGGTCGCCGCGCAGGCCGGCACGTTCGACCTCGGCCTGCTGCAGTACCGCGTCTCCAACCTCGAGCTGCGTCTCATCTCGCCGTAGAGCCCGGGATCGACCTTCACGAGGGCGAAGCGCTCGCCGGGTCGCCGCGCGGCCCTCGTCAGCCCCCAGGGCGCGGGCCGAGATCCGCAGTCGCCGCGCCACCGGTCGGCGATTGCAGTGCTCAGGGCGACAGCCGTGCATAGAGTGAATTCACCATGCATTCCGCCGTCACGACCTCGGCCATGCTCATCGTGGGGATCTGCACCGGCTGCGCATCGCCCCCCACTGCGGCTGCGGATGCAGTGGCGCCGGCGCGCATCTCACCGCTGCCGCCCGGCTTCACGGTGCGCGACCACCTCGACTACTCCAACCTGCAGGACGCGCTGCGCAACGGCGGCTTCGACCACGCGAAGAACCTGCCGGAAGAGCCACCGGCTGACGTCGCGGCGCTCGTCGAGGCGCTGCAGCTCGTCGTCGACGGCGGCACGGATCGGGCGCTGGAGCACTTCGCAGCCCTCGAGCACGCCACCGAGGCTGGTTTGCGCGGGCTCGCCAAACAGGTCGTCGCCAGCCTGCTCTACGACCGCCGCGACTACGCCGCCCTCGCGCGCCGCCTCGGCGAGTCGACCGACCCCGGCGCGAAGCTCGTGCGCCTGCTCGCGACCCTGCCGCCCCAGACCGTCGCTCCGGCCCCATCGATCGCGGACGAGTTGCGCAAGAGTTCGCGCGGACACCCGCAGGCGCGCGTGGCGGCGAACGGTCACGTGGGCTACTGGTTCCTCGACACCGGCGCGTCGCAGTGCGTCGTCTCGTCCTCACACGCGCGCTCGCTCGGCGTCGAACTGCTCGACGCCGAACCGATCGACATCCGCACGGCGACTGCGCTGGTGCGGCCGGCGCGCGTCGGCCGCCTGTCCGAGCTGCGTCTCGGCGAAGTCGTGGCACACGACGTCGCCGTGCTGGTGTTCGACGACGCCGACCTGACCTTCGAGGTCGACGACGGCACCCTGCGGATCGACGGCATCGTCGGCTGGCCGGTCCTGCGCGAGCTCCGCACCGAGATCGACTACGCCCGCGGCCGCTACCATGCGCAGCTCTCGCAACCACAGCCGTCGGGCCCGCGGAACTTCTCGTGGCTCGGCTACCCGATCGTGAAGCTGGCCGCCGACAACGGCCAGCCGCTGCTGTTCGGGCTCGACACCGGGTCCCGCAACACGTCGATCTCCGACAATGCGTTCCGCAAGATCGACTTCGCGTCCGTGCGGCCCTCCACCGCCGAGGTCGGCGGGGTCGGCGGCGCCGTGGCGACCGAGGTGCGCGTCGTGGACCGCCTGGGTCTGGCGCTCGCCGGCTGGCATGTCGAGTTGCGCGACGTCCGCACCGAGCACGCCTCGGGCAGCAGCGACGTGGTCTTCTTCGCCGCGGACGGCGTGCTCGGCAGCGACATCGCGCAGTCCTGCACGCTGGTCCTCGACTACCGGAACGGCACGCTCGAACTGCAGCCGGCGGGCGACCCCGGACCTTCGACCGTCTGCATCGACGCCGCCGGCGCCACCGCTCGCGACGGCAGCGCGACTCACCGAAGCAAGCGGCCGGGTCAGGCGTCGAGGTAGCGATCGCGGCCCTCGCACGCCGAACGCGGCGACGTGGGCGACGGCATCGACATCGGGCCGGCGCCGAACAGCACGACGCTGCTCGTCACGACGCATGGGGCGAGCTTCGCGCCCGGCGCGGTAGACTGCGACGCCACCGCATGAGCGACCCCAGCCACCGCAGCGAGCCACGGCGGCCGGAACGGTCCTCGTCGCCGATCGACGAGTCCGGCGTGCGCCCCGGCGCGGCGGTGCTGCTGACGCTGGCGGCCGTCGCCGTCATGCTCGTCGTCGGCAGCGTGCGGCTCGGCGCGCAGGGCGCCTACTACGACGAACTGCACCAGGCGACGGCGAGCTTCGCGTGGTTCGGCGAGCGCGGGTTGTTCGCGCGCGGCTGGGTGTGCGGGCTGCCGACGTTCAACATGAGCTACAGCGGCGCCATCAAGAGCAACCTGTGGGGCGCGTGGATGTGGGCGAGCGGCAGCCCGTTCACGATCGAGGGCTGGCGCTGGTTCGGGCTCGGCAGCGGCGCGCTCGGCGTGCTGCTGTTCGGCGTCTGGGCGCGCGCGCGCTTGGCTTGGTGGCGCCTCGCGGTGCTGCTGTTCCTGATCGTCACCGACGCGACGGTGGTCGTCTGTTGCCGACACGACTGGGGCCCGGTCGCGTTCGCCTTCCTGCTGCGCATGACCGTGATCGCCGCGTGCCTGTTCCCGCCGCGCGGTCCGGGGTATCGCCGCGCATCGCTGATCGGCCTGCTGCTCGGCGTCGCCGTCTTCGAGAAGCTCAGCTCGCTCGTGCTGGTGGCGCCGGCGCTGGTCCTGTGGCACGCGGCAGCCGGGCCGCATCCGCGGCGCGCTTGGGCGCTGCTCGCCGTCGGCGCGGCGATCGGCGCCGCTCCGGTCGTGCTGTGGAACACGCAGTGGCTGCTCGGCGAGGGCAAGCTGGCGTCGTTGTTCCAGTCCGGCGCGCCGGCCGAACACAGCGTCGCGGCGCTCGGCGCGCTGGCGCGCGAGATGCTGGTCATGCCGCAGGGCGGCGCAGTCGGGGAGTTCGTGTTCGGCGTCGGTGCGGGTTCTTGGCGCGAAGCGTTCGAGGCGGCGCTGCTGCTGGTCGGCCTCGCGCTGGCCGTCATGTCACAGCGGCCGCTCGCACGGGTCGCGGCGCTCGCCTTCGGTCTGACGGTGCTGACGCTGTTCCTGCTGCCCAGTCGCACCGGTGTGCACCACTGGGTGCTGGCGACGCCGTGGCAGTACCTCGCCGTCGCGCTGGCGCTGACGCCCGGCGCTGGCGGTCGCGCGCTGCGCGTGGTCGTGGGCGCGTGGCTCGCTTTGCGCGTCGTCACCGTCGCGACGCTGCTCACGACGCTGATGGACGGCGCGGCGAACCCGCGCTGGACGCCCGAACTGCATCGACTCGCGGCGACCGTCGCGGCGCGCGCCCCGGACGACCTCTACCTCGCCGGCGACTGGGGCGTCGGCACGCAGATGGCTTGTGCGGCGCGAGGGAACACGCGGGCCTACGCCGAGTGCTACACGACCGCCGAGCTGCCGCCGCTCGGTGCCGTGAAGCGCGTGGTGCTCGTCGGCCTGCAGCCGCCGAGCACCGTCAGCCCGGCATCGTTCGACGCGCTGCAGCGGCAACTCGACGCCCTGCCCGGCTGGCGCGCGGCGCCGCTGCCGCCCGACCTCGAGGGCCTGCGCGACCTGCGGGTCGCGGCGTGGATGCGCCGGGACTGAGCGACTGACGCCGGCGACGGGTGCGCGGTGGCGTCGGGGCGTGCGCGGATGCCCGCAGTGAAGACGATGCCGTTGCGGGCCGTGAGGCCGAACGGATTGGCTCCGAGATCGACCGGGTCCGACGGCATCGACCGTCGGCACGCTGAACCGATTGTCGAAGAACCGTACCAGGAATCGCTGCGGTGACCGGCCCCCACGCGTCCGGTATCGTCTGCGCCCATGAGATCACCGCTCCGTTGGCTTTCCCTCGCCGCCGTGCTCTGCACCCCGGCAATCCTGAGCGCCCAGAACAAGGGGCAGCTGGCACCGGTCCTCGAGATCGAGAAGGCCTGGAACGGCGCGCCCGAGTCGTTCGACGATCTCGTGGGTCACGTCGTGATCCTCGACTTCGCACAGACCTGGTGAGGCCCGTGCAAGGCGGGCGTCCCGCACCACAACGAACTCTACGAGAAGTTCGCGGAGCGGGGCCTGCTGCTCATCGGCGTGTCCGATGAGAACGAGAAGCAGATCGAGGACACCTTCATCACCCAGCTGGGGGCGAAGTACCCCTTCATCAAGGCGAAGAACTGCAACAGCATCTACGGGATCAAGGCCTTCCCGAGCTTCTACGGCATCGACCCGGACGGCAACGTCTTCTCGACGGCCGGCGATGGCATGCCGAGCGAGGCCCAGATCGAGGAGATGCTGAAGCGGGTCACGTTGACGCCGAAGATGCCCGAAGGCGCGCAGTACGATCCGGTGCGCGCACTCTGGAAGAAGAAGGACTACCAGAAGCTCGGCGAGTACCTGGAGAAGATGCTGGCCCAGGAGAACCTGGACGCCGACATGCGACAGGTGTTCGAGGGGCAGAAGGCGACGCTCGACAAGCGGGCCGAGAGCCAGAAGAAGCGCGTCGAGACGCTCGGCAAGGGGCCGGACTACCTCGCCGCGAAGGACAGCCTCGAGAAGATCGCCAAGGACTGGAAGGGCTTCGACGTCGCCGATGTGGCCAAGTCGGAGCTGACCCGGTTCGCAGCGGACTCCCAGATCAAGAAGGAGATCGCCGCCCTCAAGGCGTTCGACAAGCTCTGCGGCAAGTTCGACCAGAACAACGCGAACCAGCTGCGCAAGCTGCGCCTGGAGCTGCCCAAGTTCATCAAGAAGAACGAGGGGCTCTACGCCGCGCAGAAGGCGCAGGCGTTGCTCGGCGAAGGCGGCTGATCCGCTAGGCGCGAGCGGCGGGCGCTGTCACGCCCGCCGCGGCGGACGCGCCTCAATCGCGGGCCGGGCAGTAGACCAGCATCGGCACCGAGGCACGGCGGATCAGCTTGTCGGCGACGCTGCCGAGCAACAATCGCTTGAAGCCACCGTAGCCGTGGGTCGCGAGCGTGATCAGGTTGCACTGCAGCGACTCCGCTTCCTGCAGGATCGCATCGACCGGATTGGACGAGCGGACCACCCGCATCTGCACCGTCAGTCCCTGCGCGCGCGGCGCCGCGGCGACGATCTGCAGGTACTGCTCCGCCGCCTGCAGATCGCCATCGGAACTCTTCGGCGCCAACACCCGCAGCAGCGTGCAGCGGGCCCCCATCAGCGCCGCCAGCGCGATCGAGGTGTCGAGGATCTGCGCACTCAGCTCCGAGCCGTCCAGGGGAATCAGGAAGTGATCCAGCCGCGGCTGCAGGTCGTGGGGGCGCTCGTCGCTGCCCGGCGAGACCAGCAGGATCGGCAGGTGCGCCCGCCGCACCAGTTCGTCCGCGACGCTACCGAGTTCGAGACGGCTCATCCGCCCCAGCGCGCGCGTCGTCATCACGATCAGCTCCGACTGCCGCGCCTGCGCATGCTCGAGGATGCGATCGGCGATGCTCTCGGCGCTGGCCACCGAACCGGTCAGCAGCGTCGCGGTCGCCGGGACCTGCGAATCGGCGGTGACGCTCGCCGCGACCGCGCCGAGATACGCGTGCTCCTCGCCTGCGACCTCGGCCTCCTTGGCCTGGTCGACCTTCAACGCCCACGCGTTCGCCGCATGCGAATCGCGCGAGAAGTAGGCCCGGTGCACCGCCGAGAACTCCAGTGCGGCCTTGCTGCGTCGCGCGATCGCGACCGCGAACGGGATCGCCAGCTCGGCGACGGGTGAGCGATCCAGCGGGAGCAGCAACGATGCGAATCTGGTGGCCACGCGGCCCGCGATCTTCCCCCCGAAAGCGGTGGGCTCACAACGCGCCGAGGGCGCAGCCGGAGCGGGGAAGACTGCGTAGATCGCCCGAATGTGTCGTCGCGCCGCCCGTCCGTCCTGCGTGCGCATGCTGCCGACCCGCGCGACCGATCGACCGGCGTGAGCGTTCGCGGCGGGCCCGCACTAGAATCTGCTGCGGGCTGATCGCGGCACGTACATCGAGGTCAGAGATCACCGAATGAGGCTCCAGAGAATGGGTACGATCGCTTTCACGGCCCTCGGTCTGATTCTGGTCTACGCCGATGTGCGTGCGATTCAGACGGTCCACTGGGCAGTCAAGATGGGCGATGTGACCGAGGTGTCACCGCCGCTGTGGACGATCTGGGTGCGGCTGGTTGCCATCTCCGTCGCGATCCTCGGGGTCGTGGCGAGCGAGATCGCGGCGTTCTCGACCTCGAGAAGTTGAAGCCGACCGAGGTGCACGCAGGACTGGCAAAGCAGACGAGGACCCTCTCCTGATCGCCGACGAGCTCGAACGGATCGCAGCAGCGTCACGCGCCTGCAACTCATGGGGCTGCGTGGCACCGCAGTCCATGGGCCACGGTCATGCTTCGGCAGCGTGACGCAAGAAGGCTCCCCTGCACGAGCACTCGCCCGGGTCTCCCTGGCAGCGACCTGCATCGGCTGGGGAATCGTTCCGCTGGTCGGACCGTTGGGTTTGCTGCTCGTGGTGTGGGCCTTCTTCGTGGCTGCGACGATCGTCATTACGTGCCGTCGCGACAATCGGCCCGTGGCGCGAGCAGCCTATGCAACGCTCCTGCTCAGCGTGCTGCCTGCGGGCCTGCTTCACGGTGCGTGACCGAGCCCGACCTTCTTGCCGGAAGGACACGCTGTCGTGACGACCTGCTCCGCCGCGAAGCTGCCGCTCGCGCGGCTCCAGCCCCGGCCGAACTACTTCACCACCTGGCTGTTGGCGAGGGCGTCGCCGAAGCGATCGAAGTCCTGGAAGGTCCAGACGATCTTCTTGTCGCGGTTGACCTGGAGGATCTGCGGGTTGTGCGGCCCGGCGTGGCAGTTGCCCAGCACGATGTCGCCGTTGGCCATGACCTGCAGCGTGGTGATCCAGGCCAGCTCGATGTCCGGCAGGTCGTCGGCGGTGAGCATCCAGACGATCTTCTTCTCCGGCGTCACCTCGAGCACGCGGTGGCCATTGCCGGTGGCGATCAGCGTGTTGCCGTTGTCCAGCCGCAAGGCGCAGAACAGCTGGTTGCCGAAGGCCTCGGGCCCGTGCCCGCCCGCGGGCTTCCGGCCGAACAGCGGGACCTCGTATTCCCAGACGACCTTGCCGTCGGCGTCGTACTCCCGGCAGACGCCGTCGCCCTCGTGCGCGACCAGGTAGTGGCCGCTGCCGTGCTCGCCGTCGAGCTTGCGCACCAGGCGCGTGTCGCGATGCGCGTCGCGGTGGGCGACCTTCAGCGGAACGGTCTTGACGATCTTGCCGGCCTTGTCGACCTCGATGATCCGGGTGTTGCCCGACTCGGCGATCATCGTGTTGCCGTCGGCGAGACGCTGGAAGGAGTGGACCTCGATGCGGTCGACCCCCTCGACGGGCTTGCTCTCGTACTGCCAGACGATCTGGTCGGTCTTGGGGTCGACCTCGACGATGTGCGTCCAGTCCAACTGGAACAGCACGTTGCCGTTGGTCAGCATCTGCAGGTCGTGCAGCGGGCCGATCTCGTGCCGCCAGAGCGTCTTGCCGTCCTTGTCGATCAGCGCGATGGTCTTCTTGCTGGAGTCGGCGGCGAGCAGCTTGCGGCCCGGGCCGGGCGGCGCGTCCTGGGCGAGCCCGTCGCGAGGCGTCAGCATGGCGAGCAGGAGCGAAGCGGTGAGCAGCAGTCGCGGCATGGCGGTCCTCGGGAGCCTCTGGGCGCCGCAGCATCGCACACGACGCAGGCCGACACCATTTCTGCGGCGTCGCGAACCCTGCGCTGCCGACTACCGCGGCCGGCTCGGGCCCGCCGCCATCAGCCGCTCCCGCGCGCCGGCAACCACCGCCACGTCGACTCCGCCTCGACGTGATGGCTCAACGCAGCCGTCCGCCGGCGACCGGGCTCAGCTGCAGCGGGAGGTCGAAGCCCGACGCACCCTGGAACCAGAAGCTCGCGTCGACGAGCGAAGGCGCGGACGGGATCGACCAGGCCGCGGACGCGGCGCCGGTCGCGTCGGCGAGCACCAGACCCGCGACGAAGGATCCGCTCGTGTCGAGCAGCAGCGGCTGGGCGAACAGCGTCGGTAGCGACAGACGGGCGAGGGCCGGCGCGGCGAACACGACGACGAAGCCGTTCGGTTCGCTGCGGTAGTCGAGGCCAAAGGTCGTGCCGAGCTGCAGCGGCTGGGGCTGCGTGACCCCGAGCAGCTGTGCCGACGGTGTCGAAGGGCACGTCGAGGCCTGCGTCAGCGTGCAGCCGTCCAGTTCGACCGCCTGGCCGTTCGCCTCGACGGCGCACGCTCCCGGGCCCGCGACCAAGGTGGAGCCTTCGAGCCACGCGCGCGCTCCCGTGACGATCGAAGGCTGCAACACGAGTGCGGGGCCGCCCAGGCCGGTCGGGCTCCCTTGCTGACCGGTCAGCGTCAGTCCGCTGCCGTGCAGCTCGCTGCCGACGAGCAGGATGCCCGGGTTGCCCGGCGTGAAGCCGAACAGGAACTGGCTGCCGGTGAACGACGAGTCGACGGCGTGCACGATCGAACGGGTCGCGGTCAGGCCCGTCATGATCAAGGCGCTCGTTCCCGTCGTCGTCGCCGAGCAGTGCCGCAACACCAGCGTCGCATCCAGGGCGCTCAGCGCCGAGGATCCCGTCGTCGAGAAGGTGCAGTCCTCGGCGACGACGGTGCCGCCGCGGATGTCGACGCGATGGAACGCGGTGAGCCCCTGCAACGGGAGCGCGAACTGGTTGCCGACGAAGTCGAGGCCGTCGAAGTGTGCGGTCTGTCCGGGCGGCACGACGAGGGTCGTCGGCCCCAGGCCCAGGAGACACGTCAGGCTGCCGGTGCAGCCGGGCGGGACGAACGCGGGGTCGAACGCGATCTGCACGGTACCCGCCTGCTGCGCGCGGATCGTCACGCCGATCGTCAGTTCGAAGTGCGCATAGGCTCCGGGTTCGACGACGATGACGTCGCCGGGCGCCGCCAGTGCGATCGCGTCGCGGATCTGCGGGAGGCCTGAGGGGCCGACGAGGAACGTCGTCTGGGCGCTGGCTGGCGCCGCGGCGCCGAGCAGCGCGAGCAGGCCCGAGGCGAGCAGGTCGGTGAGACGATGCATGGACTTCATGGTAGTCGCGCGCCGCGAACCGTGTGCCAAGACGCGATCGGCCGGAACGGTCCGGTTCCGCGGGCGGAAGTCGTCGCGCAGCCGATCGCCACCGTCGGCCACGCGACGCCGGTGTCCGGAACCCGGTGCTGGTCGCGATCGTCGCCGGGCCGAGGAAGCCGACGCGTCAGCGCGACTTCAGACATGGCCCACGGAGAGCGCGAGCGCGTTGCTGGTGCTGACCCGTGGCGACGGCGCAGCCTCGAACGGAACGACCTGGGCGTCGAATGTGGCGCCGATGAGGGACGCGTCGACCCCGTCGAGCATGCGCTGCTCGTCCGTCTTCATCGCCGCTGCGTGACGCGCCATTCGCGTTGGGCCGTGCTCAGACGTCGGCGATCAGCAGCGTCACCGCGTCCGGCGCCGGATCGAGGAAGACCGCCTTCCTGCCGACCTCCTCGCCGCCACGCTTCCACACCATCGTCGCCGTCGTCTCCGGCAGCGACAGCACCGGCGACTTGCCGTTCGGCAGCGTCAGCGCGTTCGTGCTCGAGATCATCGTCTGGCTGTGCAGCTCGACGTGCAGCAGCGAGCCATCGGCGTCGTGGAACTGCACCACGAGGTCGGCGGCCCCTTCGACCCGCAGCGAGCACATCCGCGTCAGCACGACGCGCAGTTCGTCGCCGTCCCTGGTCCACTGCTCGACCAGCTGGTTCGCGTAGAGCCAGCCTTCCTTGGCGATGCCCAGGCGAACGCCGCGGCGCGGGGCGTTCGCCAGCGTGAACGTGCCGTCGGCGGCGCTCGTCGTCGCCGGGCCACCGACTGCGCCTTCGACGCTGGCCGCCGCGAGCCAGCAGCTGACCGAAGCGTTCGCGATCGGCGCGCCACGGCGGTCGACGACGACGCCGCGCAGCTCGAACGTCGCGTCCGCCGGCACCGTCAGCACGACGTCGCGCGAGCCGGCGGGGACCCGCTCGCTGCGCACGACGACCAGACGATCCGGCTCGTAGGCGAGCAGCGTGTAGGTGCGATCGGCGAGGCCGCCGACCTCGAAGCGACCCGCGGCATCGGTGATGGCGAAACACGGTTCGGAGCACTTCAGCGTCTGGCTGTCGAACTCGATCGGGTGGAAGCCGTAGCCGCGCGTCGGATCGACCAGGTCGAGGCGATAGCCGCTGGCCGGCGTGCCGTCGGCATGGCGCACGGTGCCGGTGATCGACAGCGTCGCCCGTTCGAACACCAGATCGAGCTCGCCGCTGCCGGCGCCGACCTGCTCGCGGATCAGCGGCTGCCATCCGGCGCGCAGGGCGACGAGCCGACTCGGGGCCTCCGGCGGTTCGAACGTGAACTCGCCGTTGCCGTCCGATGTCGTCTGCTGGTCGAAGCCGAGCTGCAGCGTGGCGCCTACGACCGGACCCTCGGCGTCCCGCACACGGCCGTGCAGGTGGGCGGCACCAGCACCTTTGGCGACCATGCTGACGTCCAGGCGGCCGCTCGCCGCGGCGAGGCTCGGCACTCGCTCCGGCTGGAAGCCGTCCCGGGAGAACACCAGGTCGACGCCGGCGCCGACCGGTGCGTGCGCAAGGCGGTAGGAACCCCGTTCGTCGCTGCGCGCTGGCGCCGGCAGCGGCGCGAACGTCTGCGTCAGCTTGTCGGGGAACTCGGCGAGCCGCAGCAGGTCCGCTTGCACGGCGACGCCGGCGAGCGGCGTGCCATCGTCGCGGCGGGTCGTACCGCCGACCAGTTCCGTCGCGCGCGCAACGACGACTACCAGGTCCGTGGTGCCGCCGTGCCCGGCGTGCCACGGCGTCGTGCGCAGCGTGAACCAGCCCGGGCCGGCGGCAGGAACGCTCGCTGGCGGCACGGTGGCAAGCTCGAACTGGCCGAGCGCGTCGCTGCGGGTCGTGCAGGCGTCGGCATCGGCGCGCAGTTCCCCGCTGGTCGGGTCGAACGGCACGAGCCCGAGCGGCACGTCGGCGACCGCCAGGCCTCGGCTGTCGAGCACGCGCCCACGCAGGGTCGCCGCGGTCGCGGGCGGTGTCGCTGCCGGAACCGCATCGGCTCGTTCGAGCGCGGCGGTGGCGTCGGTCGGAGGTGCGGTGGCGCGTTCGATCGTCGCAGCGAACGCTGGCGCGGGGGCCGTCCGGTCGGTCGCGGGCGAGACCGTGGTCGGGGTCAGGCTGCCGGGGTCGGGCCAGCTCCACATCAGCAGCAGAACCAGGGAGACGAGCAGCAGAACGGCGCCGCCGACGAGGACGGTGCGAGACGCGGAGGCATTCGGCATGGGCGACGAGGGCAGCATCGCCGGAGTGACGACGCAGTGCACGCCATGCGCGGCAACTACTTCGACGAGATCGGCCGGATCTTCAGGTTGCGGAACGACACCAGGCCGTGGTCGCCCTGCAGCGCCAGGTAGCCCTCGTCGAACCGGGCGAAGCCGGGCATCGACGCGAACTTGCTCGCCGCGAGCCGCTGGTCGAAGTCCTCGCTGTGCATGACGTAGTCGAAGTACTTCACGCCGTTCATCTCGTGCTCGCAGCGCTGCTTCGTGATCAGCAGCCGTAGATGGTTCCACTCGCCTGCCGGCTTCGTCGCGTCGACTTCGGTCTTGTACAGCGCGTAGAGCCAGCCCGCCTTGTTGGGGTCCTTGCCGTCCTTGTTGTCGAGCAGCTGGCACTCGGGGCCGGTCGCCCACGCCGCACTGCCCTCGTCACTGACGTGGAACATGACGCCGCTGTTGCCGCCGGGAGACATCTTGTAGTCGAGCACCAGCTCGAACTCGCCGTAGCGCGCATCGGTGCACAGGTCGCCGGCGTCGTGCGGATCGGCGCAGACGATCGCGCCCTCGACGACCTGCCAGCCCGGCCGCACCCCGTCGTGGTGGAAGCTGTGCCAGCCCCGCAGATCGACGCCGTTGAACAGCAGCTTCCAGCCGGCGGCCTTCTCCTCGTCGGTCAGCACGTCGAGTCCGGGCGGCGGCACCAGGCTGCTCCGCCAGTCGGCCTCGAGCTCGGCGCGCGGCTTGCCGCACAGCTGCTGCCACAGCGCCTCGTCGTAGGTGCCGCCGCGCAGCGCCGCGTTCAGCTTCGTCACCAGCTCGCGGTCGTGCGTGCGCACGGCCCAGGCCAGGAAATTGGCGCTGATGCGGTAGCTGGCGTCGCTCCTGGCGGTGGCCGGGTCGGCGATGTCGGCGCCGTGTGACTGCGGCTCGTAGAGAAACCAGCGGATGTAGTCGGCGATGCCTTCGACCGCCCAGCCCGGGCGCTGCCCGCGGTTGCGGCCGCGTCCGCCGTAGCGCTGCGCCACGTGCACGAGCTCGTGCACGACCGCGCCGATCGCCTCGCCGCGCAGGTTGTCGCGGAACCACGGCGCCGCGCAGACCACGCGCGTGCCGCTGGTCGCGGCGACGCCCCGCCCCTCGTCGTCGAAGCGCACCGTCAACGCGGCCGGCGCCTCGAAGCCGTCGCTCGGCAGCATGGCGACGATGCGCGGGTACCAGTCGAGCAGCACCGGCATCAGCTCGTCGTCGGCCCAGGCCTGCAGGTCCGGTGTCGCGGTGGCGTCGATCGAGATCGTGTAGCGCCCGTCGGCGGTCTTGCCGACGATCGGCGCCGGGGCCGCCGGCGCCGCCAGCCGCACGTCGATCTCGCTGAAGAACGTGTTGCTCGAGCGGTCGCGTTCGTTGGTCGGCGCGACGTCGAACAGCAGGTAGCGCAACGTCGCCTGCGGGCCGTCGCCGAGCTGCACGTCGACCGCGTACTGGCCGCCGGCGCCGCGAGCGTCGTCGGTGCGCGTGTCGACCTTCGCCAACAGCTGCCAGCCGCATTGCAGCGGATCGGTGCCGCGTCGCGGCGCTGCGTCGAAGCCGGCGGCGGCGCCGTCGGCGACGTACAGCGTGTAGAGCTGCGGTCCGCGCGGCCCCGGGTGCCACGAGTAGCTGTCGACCCGGGCGACCTTCTGGGCGCTGCCGAGATCGATCGCGAAGCGTCCGCCGTCGCCGGCGAAGAAGAAGTTCGCGGCCGGCTGGTCACTGCCGCTCGGCAGCCGTCCGTCGTGCAGCACGTCGAGGCCCGGGCTGTTGCGATCGACGCGACCGTCGACCAGCGTGAAGGTCGCCGTGGCCGCGGCGTCGCTGCGCGCCGGCACCGGCGTCGTCGTCAGGCGGAAGCCCGGCCGGGCTTCGGCGTTGCCGCGATGCTCGACCTGCACCACCGCGGGCACGGGCGTCTGGGGAACGGCGAACAGGACGACAGCGGCGATGGGGATCAGCATGCGGCACTCCGGCGGGACGGCGAGCCGCACATCGTCATCGACTGGCGTCGACGATCAAGCCGTGGCGCCGGGGATTGTCCGCGGGCGGCTCGGCACCGGGCGCGACTGCACACCGCACCCGGCGCGGCCGACACGGCCGGCGAGCGAGCGTCGCCGCGCCGGCGCTCAGCGCGTCTTGAACTGACCGACGACCGCGCTCAGGACGACGACGGATGGCTCGGCATCTCGATCAGCTCGACGAGGCCGTGGCGGTCTATGCTGACCCGGCCCTTCTCCTGCAGCGCCTGCCAGACCTCGGGCGGAGATCCAGACAACCTCGATGCTGAAGAAACTGCTCCGCGGCCTGGTCGTGTCGATGGCGATCGTCGGGGCCTACGCGACGATCCGGTTCCTCCTCTGGCCGCGGCCAGCCGTCGTCTTCGAGGACGAGAACTGGGTCGTGCTGCGCTCGGCAGGGCAGGCGAGACGCTGTGTCGTCATCGAACGGGATGGCGCGCCGATTCCGGACTTCCCGTTGGAGACCAACTCGGACTCCGGAGCCTGGGTCGAGAGAACGGACGCCTCGGGACGAGGGACGTTCGTGTCCTTCGGTGGCCCTGGAGCCACGGCCTGGTTGCCCACCGGCCACCAGCTTCCATTGCACGACATGGGGTTCACCGTGATCGTCCGTAAGCGACCCTGAGCGACCGCACCTCCTCGCTGCCACCACGCCTGTCGCCCCACAACGCCCCGACGATAGCCCTCGCGCGGCGCATCCGTAAGATCGCCGCCCCCGATGTCCCTCCGTCGCGAAGGCCCCGTCACCGAACGCCTGCTGCGCGTCTTGCGCGAGCACCCCGGCGCCGACCCCACCCGCACCGGCCCGATGGACGCGCCGATCGCGCCGCATTCGCCGATGTCGCGCCGTTAGCGAGCTGCGGACCTGCTGCTCACGTTCCGCGCGCCGGCGGCGGCTCACTCCGACCAGGTCGGCGAGCCGGATCAGGACTCGGGCGGCCAGCTCGAGGCCTGAACCTTGCGCCTTACGGGCAGTTCCGGAGCGTTCATCCGCCCCGTCTGCCCGTCACCTTCGCCACTCCAGGGTGTCTGGCGAACTTGCTGCCGGGCTCGCCTTACAGGCTCTCGGTGTAGTTGCAGCCGGTCTCCGGCGGTGCCTTCCATCCGGAGCAGCCCCAGAACTTCTCGCCCGACTGGCTGTTCGTCCGCACCTTCATCCGAAGGCCGCAGATAGGACAGAGCTTGATCTCAAGGCTTCGCTGATCCTTCGCCAAAGCGAGGATCCGCACTTCTGAGGCCTTGTTCTTCAAGAGGACGCGAGCGCATTCAGCAACGGTTTCCCCAGTGGTCAGCACATCATCGACGAGGAGAACGCGGCCGCCGCCCCACGTGTACTTTGACTCGAAGGCGCCCCTGACCGCGGCTGCACGGTCGTCGGGCTTCATGTTCTTGTAGCCGTCGATCTCTTTGACGCATCGCAGCCCGTCGACGTACACCTTGATTCCCGAGTCCAGATGCGGCTCGGCGTGCCCCAGAAGGGCCTCGAACCGATTCCGCGTTTGGCTCGGCTTCGGGGGAACCGGGACGATGAAGTGCGGCTTCCACTTGAGCTTGCTCAGTCCGTCCCCTAGCGCCTGCCCGAACGCCGCCGCAGGTCCGTCGGCGTTCTTCAAGCTGAGAACATGAGCGGACAGGCGGCTCGACCCGTGGCGGCTGTCCCCGGTCGTGAAGTAACGGCCGAGCGCGTAGCGCGGAACGCTTCCACCGCAGCGGAGTAACGACCCCAGATGGAGAAGCGGCTCGCCGGCTGCCGCGCGCACCTCGGCGACGTACCCGCGCCGCTCGAACTCAGCAACCCCCAACAACCGGTCCGGTCTAAACAGCAGCAGATCCGGAGCGACGCTCGAGAGGCTCTCGAAGTCCTCAACACCCCAACCCGCTCCGATCGCCTGGACCCTCGCGTGGTAGCTTGCCTCGAAGTCGATGGCCGCGTCGCCGACGTGGAATGACCGCTTGGGGTCCGCTCCGAGGCGCTCGAGCGCGAGCTTTATCGGCTCAGGGTCCGGTTTGTGGGCCTCGGTGTCGTGGTACGCGACCAGCTCGTCGTACTCGATGCCGAACGTCTTGAGGAGTTGCTCGGCGTACCACCGCGGGGAGGCCGTCACGACACCGATCGAGTAGCCGAAGGTCTTGAGCTGCGAGGGGATGTCATGCGGGCGCAGCCCAGAGCCCTCGAACGCGCGTACGCGATGCATGTTCTGACGCACCCTGGCCCAGTTCTGCAACTGTCGCCAGATCGTCAGCTCCGACGAGTCGACCAGGGTCATGTCCAGGTCGAACAGAAACGCCGCGCCGGCCACGGTTCGCGTCCGGCCGTGCGTCAAAACAGCGTGCCCTGGGAGTTCTTGCGCGCCTTCGGCGCGGGCGGCGCAGTGGCGGCTTGCTCCAAGACCTCGAGGAGTACCTGGTAGTCGTCACGGCTAGCGAAGGCGTTCGCCACCGGTCGACCGGCAAAGTCCCTGCGCAACAGTTCCGCGTATTCGCCCTTGGCCTCTACAAGGCTCGCGAACTCCGCGCCGGTCTTCTCCGTGAGCGCGCGAATCCCTCGACTCTTGGGCTCTTCGGTATGCGGTCCGCGCGGAACAGGCGCGAACAGACGCCGCCCTTGCATCAAGGTGAACCGCACGGTGTGCATCGACCCTCCGACGATGTCGGTCTGGGCGACGATGGTCCCAACGGACATGCCGCTCTGCAGCCGATCCCGATGAACCAGGTTCCGCGGAATCGCAGACGCACCGAACGGTTGTTCACTAAGCAGCGCCCCCCCTGAAGCCAAGATTCGGTCCGCGAGCGCGGCGTTGGCCTTCGGGTAGATCGCATCTAGGCCGTTGGCAAGAACCGCCACCGTGTGGCCGCCAGCACCGAGGGCCGCTTCGTGTGCGAGCGCGTCAACGCCGATCGCGAGCCCGCTGACGATGCTCCATCCGCGCTCTGCCAGATGCGTCGTGATGCCCTTCGCAACCTTCACTCCAAAGAAGGTCGGCTCACGAGTTCCGATGCATGCAACGGTTCGAGGACCAGACGCAAGGCACCCCCGTACGAACACGACCGGCGGGTGGTCCGGTATCGTCTTCAGGTGCATCGGGTATTCGTCGTCCGCGACGGTGTAGAGCTGCACGCCGAGCTCCGCGGCCTGCTCGAGCACCCTCTCCGCGCGGTCCTCCGCCTGCTGCCACGCAGCATCGTCTTCAAGCGAGCGGAGAGCTGACGACGACACCTCACCGACGAGTTGCGTGGCCATCGCAGCGCTGCGGATCTCGCGCAACATCTCGAATCGGCTGGCGAGTCGCTCGGCAGTCTGCGGTCCTACGCCCTTGAGTCCGAGCAGAGTCAGCAGCCCCATGGGCCCTGATGCTCGATGATCAGTCTCGGTTGCGCCGCGGCCTTCGCCCGGTGGAAGCGGTTCGGCGCTGTAGGTGTTTTGCTCCCGGATTCGGCCGTCTGCGGCGTGGATGAGATGCACCGCACTCTCCCGGACCGCCATGGCGCGGGCCGCCTCCACGGCTTCGGCCTGAGTGCGGTAGACCCCCGAGGCGCGCCGGCTCCCCTCCTGGCGGTTCACCCAGCCGTTGCCTTCTCGGATGGTGTGGATCGTTGTCTTGGCCATGGCTCCTGCCGAACGCTGCGGCTTCTCCATTATCGACCCTCTCCGCTCCGAAGGCGCCGGCTTGCCCCCGGAGTCGGGGCCATGGGTCGATTCTCCCCCGGTCCCGCTCGGTCTGGCAACCGATGCGCGTGCGGCGCGTCAGGCTTGCGCTGTCGCTTCATCGGGTTCCTCCTCGACTTCAGCCGCCAGCCTTTCATCCGCCCCAGGTTCTCGATGGCTCCGCGCTCTTCGAGTTCGCGCAAGCCATGCGCCCGTCGAATGCGGAGAACCGCCGCCGCCTCGATCGCCGGGCCCGGTGCCGATGGGTTGCCGAAACGCACGATGCACATGGGGGGATAGGTAGTCCAAGCTGCAATCCGGACCACCCGAACCGCACCGCCGCAACGATCCTCGGCCCTTCGACACCCGTCAACCCGCCTCTGGATCCCGCCCATCCCGGGGAACCTTGCCGAAATCCCCCTTCCAGCCAACACCGCGCCCCCGCCGCGCCCCTCTGGCCGCGGCCTCAGCTCCCTCACCTCACGCGCCCCACCACTCCGCCTCTCCCGGCGGCGCCCGCGCCGGCGCTACTTGCGCCACCTCACACGGCAACCCTATCGCCCGCAGCACCTTCTCGATCGCATCCGGCGCGGTGATCGCCGCCAGCAGCCGACGCACGCCGCCGCAATGCGGACAGACGAGCACGTCGATCGCGAACACCCGCCGCAGCAGTTCCGCCCACGGATAGCGGCGACGACGCATCGTCGCGCAACCCGGCCGACCGCCGTTCGGTGCATGCGGGACCGTTCTGCGTCTCAGGCGCAACGCGAGCACCGCCTGCACGGCCCGCTGCTCCGGCACCGCATCGACGCCTTCGTCCGCCACCGCCTCTACCTCATCCAGTTCCTTACGGCCTGCGTCGGACCGAACATTGGTTCCGCGATCGCGCCGCAGCCGCAGAAACGTGGCAGTCGCGAGGGCCCTGCTGGCGCAGAGGCGGGTGCACGTGACCGTGCACACCCCGATGCGAAATCCAACTGTTCCGCGATGGCGCTGTCTGCGCATTCTCCCGCTGCTGGCCGGCTGTGCCGCGTTCGCCCAACAGCCTTCCTGGTCACCCGATTGGGCCGTGGCAGGCCTCGGTGGCACCGTCTGGGCGCTCGCCGAATACAACGGCGAACTCTACGCCGGCGGCGAGTGGTTCGTGGCCAAAGGCGGCGTGATCCGCGGCCTCGCGCGCTTCGACGGCGTCGATTGGCAGCCGGTCGGCACCGGCGTCGACCTGGTCAACTACACGTTCCCGCCGAGCGATGTGCGTGTCGCGGCGATGACGGTCTACAACGGCGAACTCGTGTTCGCCGGCACGTTCGACCGCGTCGGCGGCCAGGCGATCAGCTACATCGCCCGCTGGAACGGCGCCGCGTTCGCGCCGCTCGGCGCCGGCCTGTCGCTGTCGTTCGACGAAGCCGACGTGCGCGCGCTGGCGGTGTTCAACAACGAGCTCTACGCCGCCGGGCAGTTCGACCTCGCGGGCGGCCAGCCCGCGGCCGGCATCGCGCGCTGGAACGGCAGTGCGTGGAGCCCGGTCGGTTCGGGGCTGCGCATGGCCGGCGGTGCCGCGGTCGGCTACCCGCGGGCGCTGCACGTGCACGGCAACGAACTGATCGCGGGTGGCGTGTTCGGGCTCGCCGGCGGACTGACGGCGAACAACATCGCGCGCTGGAACGGCACCAGCTGGTTGGCGCTCGCGCAGGGCTCGTTCGCGCCGGTGTATGCCCTCGAGACCTTCGGCACGCAGCTGATCGCAGCCGGCCAGTTCCAGATCGGCGGCTTCACCGCGTTGCCCGGCGCCTGGAACGGAACGTCGTGGAGCGCCGTCGGCAGCAACCCGCCGGGCCTGCCGTCGGTCGCGCTGCGCACGTTCGGCAGCGCGCTGTTCGCCGACGGCGGCCAGACCGTGTGGCGCTTCGACGGCGCGACGTGGAGCAACGTCGGCGTCGTGTCGGGCATCTACAACGGCGTGCTGACGACCAACATCCGCACACTGCAGACGGTCGGCGGCGAACTGCTCGTCGGCGGTCAGTTCACGCGCGCCGGTTCGATCCCGAACCTGCCGCTGGTCGCATCGGCCGGCGCCGTCGCGTTCGACGGCGTGAGCACCTGGCGCACGCTCGGCACCGGCGAGGGCCTGGACCGCCGGATCGTGCGACTGTTGCCGTGGCGCGGCAGCTGGTTCGCAGCGGGCCAGTTCAGCGAGGCCGGCGGTGCCCCCGCGGTCGGGCTCGCGCGCTACGACGGCGATCGCTGGCAGCTGTTCGCGCGCGTCGATGGCGGCGTGATCTACGACGCGGCGATCCACCAGGACGGGCTGGTCGTGACCGGCAACTTCAGCAGCATCGCCGGCCAGGCGTTCCCGGGGGTCGCGCGCTACGACGGCGCCGCGTGGCACCCATTCGGCACGTTCGGCCCGCCGGGGCTGCACGCGCACGCGGGCGAGCTCTACGCGTTCGGCGGTTCGGCGCTGACCCGGTGGAACGGCACGTCGTTCGCCGTCGTCGCGACGCCGCCGAGCGGTTCGATCGATGCGCTGCATTCGCACAGCGACGGTTCGCTGTATGCCGCCAACAACGACTCGGTCAACCATCGCGTGCTGCGTTGGACCGGCTCGCAGCTGCAGCCGATCGGAACGGCGAACAACTCCGTGCAGGTGCTCGGCAGCTACGGCGGCGAACTGCTCGCGGGCGGACGGTTCAGCTCGATCGGCGGTGCCGCCGCGGCGCTGATCGGCAGGTGGAACGGCTCGCAGTGGAGTGCGATGCCGTCGCCGGTCAGCGGCTTCTCCGCGGATGCCTTCTGCGAGTTCGACGGCGACCTGTATGCGGGCGTCAACGGCGATCCCCGCGGCTTCCTGCTGCGGCTGCGCAACGGCACGTGGTCCGGACTCGGCGCGGGCATCGACGGCGTGCCGAGGCTGTTGTTCGCCGATCCCGCGGTCGCGAGCGTGTTCGCCAGCGGCGACATCCTGAACGCGGGCGGTGTGCCGAGCCGCAGCCTCGCCGAGTGGCGCACGCAGCCGGACTGGCGCGATCGCCTGCGCGGGCTCGCGGGCGCCAACGGCGAGCCGCGGTTGTCGGGGCGCGGCGCCGCACAGAGCGGTGCGACGCTGCAATGGACGATCGCCGGTCCGGTCGGCACGCTCGGCGTGCTGGCGTTCGGCTTCACCCGCGTCGACGCTCCCGCCCTCGGCGGCACCCTGGTGCCGTCGCCGGACGCGACGTTCGCGTTCGTGACCGACGCGCTCGGTTCGGCGCCCTTCGCGTTGCAGCTGCCGACGCCGACGTCGCCGGGCATCGACGTGTTCGCCCAGGCGTGGCTGCTCGATGCCAGCGGCCCGCAGGGCCTGACCGCGACGAACGCGCTGCAGTGCACGACGCGGTGAATGCGCGCGCGATCCGCCGCGGCGTCGTCGCGCCGGCGCCCGGGCAGCCCGCCCGGTGGCGCGCTGCGTGCCGCGAGCATGCTGCCGACGTCCGCGTGCTCGCCTACATTGCTGCCGCGCCGGCGCCCTGTCCCGGCCGACACGCGATGACCGAACCCCGGCGGGATCCGCAGCACACCGAGGCGAACGCCACCGCCGCGCGGGATCTGGCCGTCGCCGCGCTCTACGGCGAGATCCGCCGCATCGCGCGGAACCTGATGCGCGAGGAGCGCAGCAACCACACGCTCGCGCCGACCGCGCTCGCGAACGAGGCGTGGCTGCGGCTGTTCGGCGACGGGCCGTTGACGTTCGCCAACGATGGCGAGTTCCTCGCCGCCGCCGTCAGCGCGCTGCGCCGCGTGCTCGTGGAGCACGGTCGCCGCCGCGCGGCGCACAAGCGCGGCGGTGGCCGCATCGAGCCGCTGCTGCAACCGGACCAGGTGCATGCGCCGGTGGCCGACGAGCGCCTGCTCGCGCTCGAGGAGGCGCTAACCCAGCTCGCGGAGTTCGATCCCGGCAAGGCGAAGCTGGTCGAACTGCGGTTCTTCGGCGGCATGTCGGTCGACGAGGCGGCGCGCGTGCTCGGACTGTCGCCGCGCACGGTGGCGCGCGACTGGCGTGTGGCGCAGGCGTTCCTGAATGCGCGCCTGAGGGGCTCGGATGACCTGGACGACTGAACGCTGGGCGCAGATCGAGCGGATGTTCCTCGCGGTCTCGGACGAGCCTCCCGCGCGGCGCACGGCATTGCTGCGCGAACGCTGCGGCGACGACGAACGGTTGCGCATCGAAGTCGAGCGCATGCTGGCGGCCGATGCCGCCGGCCCGGACGGGTTCATCGAACGCGGCGTCGCGTCGCTGTGGCTCGGCGACGACCCGCTGCTCGGGACCTGCGTCGGTGCGTTCGAACTGCGCGAGCGCATCGCCGATGGGGGCATGGGCACCGTCTATCGCGCCCGCCGCACCGGCGTCGACTTCGATCAGGAAGTCGCGGTCAAGGTGTTGCGCCTCGGACTCGAGACGCCGGCGATGCGCGGGCGATTCGTGCGCGAGCGGCAGACGCTCGCACGGCTCGTGCACCCGAACGTCGCCCGTCTGCTCGATGGCGGCACCACGGGCCAGGGCGTGCCCTACATCGTCATGGAATACGTCGACGGCGTCGCGATCGATCGCTTCGCCGCCGCCCACGAACTGACCCTGCGGGCGCGCCTGCAGCTGTTCGCGGTCGTGTGCCACGCGGTGCAGTTCGCGCACCAGAACCTCGTCGTGCATCTCGACCTGAAGCCCGGCAACATCCTCGTCGACGGCCGCGGCACGCCGAAGCTGCTCGACTTCGGCGTCGCCGGCCTCGTCGACGACCTCGCGTCGGAACCGGCCGACGGCGCGCTCGGCGCGGCTGCGGTCGCGCGCCCGATGACGCCCGAGTACGCGAGCCCCGAGCAGCGTCGCGGCGACCGCGTCGGCACCGCGGCGGACGTGTACGCGCTGGGCGCCGTGCTGTTCGAACTGCTGACCGGTCTCCGTCCCGATGCGCGCGGCGCGAACGCACCGCTGATCGCGAGCGACGCGTTCGATGCGCGCGTGCCAGGCGTCGGCGCGACGGCCGCTGCGCGCGCCCGGGTCCGCAGCAGCCGGCCGCACCGCCTGCTGCGCGCGCTGCGCGGCGATCTCGATGCGATCGTCGCCCGCGCGACCGCGGTCGATGCGACCCAGCGCTACGGATCGTGTGCGGCGCTCGCCGACGACGTCGAACGCCACCTGCGCGGCTTCCCGGTCGAGGCGAACCCGGGCGGCTGGTCGCGGCGGCTGACGAAGTTCGTCCGCCGTCACGCGCTGTCGGTGGCGGTGGCCGCCGTCGCGGTGCTGTCGCTGCTCATGGGCATCGTCGCGACGGCGCACCTGGCCGCGATCGCGCGCGATCAGCGCGACGACGCGGCAGCGGCGCGCGAGCACGCCGAGCAGGCTGCCGGGCACGCACGTATCGAGGCGACCTCGAGCCGGATGATCGCGGAGTTCCTGGCGGACTCGCTGCTGTCGTCGGGCGCGCTCGCGGACCAGGCCGAACGCACGCGCATGCTGGCGACCATCGACCGTCGCGCCGAGCAAGCGCGGCGCCAGCACGCGGACAACCCGCATCTGCGCGCGAATCTGCTCGATGCGCTCGGCAGCGCATGCGCTCGGCTCGACGCGTTCGCGGCGGCCGAGACGCTGCTGGGCGAGGCCGCGGCGCTGCGCGAGCGCGAGTTCGGCGAACACAGCCTCGAGACCGCGCTGAGCCGCAGCTCGGTCGGCCAGCTCCGCTACCGGCAAGGTCGCTTCGCCGAAGCCGCGGAACTGCTCGGCGAGGCCTATCGCCTGCACTGCGAATGTGCCCCCGACGTGCACACCGACGTCGCGCAGGCCGCCAACGACCTCGCCGCTGCCGAACGTGCGCTGGGCAACATCGCGCGCGCGCGCGAGCTGCACGAGCACGCGCTCGCGCTGCGGCGCGCGAGCGGCGATCCGGTGCTGGTGGCCGAGAGCCTCAACAACCTGGCGGCGATCGCGCCCGACCGCGCCACGGCGATCGCGCAGCTCGCCGAGGCGCTGCGACTGCGCACCGAGGTGCTCGGCCCGGATCACCCGCTGACGCTGCAGTGCGAAGTCAACTTCGGCGTGCTGAACCTGAACGCCGGCGACTACGAGGCGGCGCGCACGCACTTGGCCCGCGCGGTGGAGCGCAGCCAGGCGCTGGCGACGCTCGGCATCGATGCGAGGGCCGTCGCGCTGCGTTCCCTCGCGTTCGCGGAGCTGCAGCTCGACCACGTCGACGCGGCCGCGGCCGCGATCGCCGCGGCGATCGACATCGAGCGCGAGCGCTTCGGTGCCGATCACGTGCGCGTCGCGGCGGCCCTCGAGATCCGCGCGCTGGTCGAAGAACGGCAGCACGCCGCCGCCGCTGCCGTCGCGACCTGGCGCGAGGTGGTGCGCGTGCGCACGGTCGCGCTGTCGCCGAGCGCAATCCCGACGCTGCTGGCGCGCCAGAGCCTCGGCAACGCGCTGGTGCGCGCCGGCGAGCCGGCCGAGGCGACGAGACTGCTCGTGGACGTGGTCGCGGCGCTCGATCGGCTTGGCCCGCGCGCTGTGCGCGAGGCTGCCGAGGCGCGCGTGTCGTGGGCGCTCGCACGCGAGGCCGACGGCGATCTCGACGGCGCCGAACGGCTGTTGCGCGAAGCGGCTGCTGCCCTGCCCGCCAGCGACGGCGCCGCCTGGGCCGCGGCCATCCGGGAGCACCAGCGCGCGTTCGGTCGGCGCCACGATCGCGCCGTCGACGAGGCCGGCGCGCATCGCCGGTGACACGCCGCGAGTGTCGCCGCATCGCACTTCGCTCGGCGTCGATGGCGGTATTCGGCCCGACGGCTGCTGGTCCGCCTGCAAAGGGCGTTGTGCCCGATTTGGCCGTCGCGACCCGGGCGAACGACCTCACCGGCGCGACGTGCCTCGCGTTGGCGCGACGACCGAGTTGCCCCGGCAACGAGCCGGCGGCAACGAGCCCGCGGGAACGCGCTCGCGCGCGCACTGCGGCGCGTGCATCCTCGCGCCATGCGCATGCACATGCTGATCGGTCTCGCCGCGAGCGGCTTCGCTGGCCTCGCCGCGCAAACGCCGGCGACGAGCGCGCCGACGGAGTCGGTTGCCGCGTGGAGCCGGTTCACCGCCGAGTCCGCGCCGCTGCCGAGCACAGCGGAGCTGCCGGCGTTGCTCGATCGGCTGACGGCGCTGCTCGCCAATCCCGACCCGGCGCTGCGCGACGACGTCGCCTACACGCTGTTGTCGAAGTGGCTGCGCGCGCCGCACCTCGTCAGCGACGAGCAGTGTCGCGCGCTCGTCGGCACGTGGTCGGCGAGGCTCACGGCCGGCGTCGGCGAACGCGACACCGATGCGGTCTGCGGCCGCTCGTTCGCCGCGCTGAGCCTCGCGCTGCTCGCGGCGCGCGACCTCGATGCACCGTTCCTCGATCGCGCGGCGTTCGACGCGTTGTTGGCCGCGGCGCTCGACTACTTCGCCGCCGAACGCGACGTGCGCGGGCTCGACGCGCGGCTCGGCTGGGTGCATTCGGTCGCGCACACGGCCGACCTGCTGACGTTCCTCGCGCGCAGCCCGCAGCTGTCGGTGCCGCAGCAGGCGGCGCTGCTCGCTGCGATCTCGGCGAAGCTCGCCACTGTCGAGGTGCCGCTGGTCGCCGGTGAGGACGAGCGCATCGCGCGCGCGATCCTGTCCGTGTGCGCGCGCGACGACTTCGCGCGCGGCGCGTTCGCGGCGTGGCTCGCGGCGCTGTGCCGCGAACGCTATCGCGGCGAGCCGCTCGTCGAGCTGGCGCGTCGCGAGAACCGGAAGCACGTGCTGGTGTCGTTGTTCGCGCTGCTGTCGCTCGACGAGCGCACGGCGCCGTCGCTGGCGACCGCGCGCGACGAACTGCGCCGCGCGCTCGGCGGCTGATGCCGCGGTGTGGCATCATGGCGCGCATGTCGAACGCCCCTCGTGTTCCATCGCCGCTGGTCCTCGCCGCGGCCACCGCCGTGCTGGGCGCGCTGCCGGCCCAGGCACCGAATCCGCAGCGCGTCGCATTCGTCGCGGTCGGTTCGGTGCCCGCCGCACGCGCGCTCGCGTTCGAGCAGTTCTTCGCGCAGCGGTTCGCGACCGTGCGGCGCGTCGGCGCCGAGCAGATCGCGACCGCGGACCTCGCCGACATCGACGTCGTCGTGCTCGACTGGCCGCAAGCCGACGGCGTCAGCAAGTGGATGGGCGACCGTTCGCTGCCGGTGGTGGCGCCGCTCGGCGAACGCGCCCTGTGGCGCACGCCGACGGTGCTGCTCGGCAGCGCCGGACTGAATCTCGCGGTCGCGTGGGACGTGCGCGGCGGCGCGGGTTGAACGTGCCTCGCACCCTTCGCGTACGGGCTACGCGAACACGAGATCTTCCGAACGCCGAAGCCGATCGACCGGACCGGCATGATCGAGGAGCCGAGCGGTGCGTGGGCCGGATACGTGCCGGGCAAGCCGGCGACGTTGTCGTTCCTGCCGCTCGCGCGCGCGGGCGAAGGGAGGGGGATAGGTCGTCCAAGCTGCAGTCCGGCCCACCCGAACCGCACGACCGCGTCGATCCACGATCCTTCGCCCCCCGTCGACCCGCCTTCGGACCCCGCCCAACCCGGGCACTCTTGCCGAAATCCCCCTTCCAGCCAACACCCCGCCCCCGCCGCGACCCTTCGCCCGTGGCCTCCGCTCCCTCACCTCACGCGCCCCACCACTCCGGCCCTCCCGGCGGCGCCCGCGCCGGCGCTACTTGCGCCACCTCACACGGCAACCCCATCGCCCGCAGCACCTTCTCGATCGCATCCGGCGCGGTGATCGCCGCCAGCAGCCGACGCACGCCGCCGCAATGCGGACAGACGAGCACGTCGATCGCGAACACCCGCCGCAGCAGTTCCGCCCACGGATAGCGGCGACGACGCATCGTCGCGCAACCCGGCCGACCGCCGTTCGGTGCATGCGGGACCGTTCTGCGTCTCAGGCGCAACGCGAGCACCGCCTGCACGGCCCGCTGCTCCGGCACCGCATCGACGCCTTCGTCCGCCACCGCCTCTACCTCATCCACCCGAGGCACAACCCGCGAACGCAACCCCGCCGCCGGCGCCAACACGCCGTGATACGTCACCAGGTGCCGCCGCGGCGGCGGTACCAATGCCAGCAGCCGCTCGATCAGCACCTCCGGCTCCATCACGACGTGTGTCGAACCGTCCTTCCACCGCCGCTTCAGCGAGTACGCCACCCGCCCATCCGGCAGCAGTGACAACCGCGACTCCGCGATCGCCGCACGACCCGCGTAGCGCAGCAGGTGCTCCAATCGCTTGCGATCCCCCGCCGCGACACGCACCCCGGCGTGCAGCGAGAAGCCGTCGTGATCCGCGCACAGCGGGCCCTTCACGAACGGTTCCGCACGCGTGCCGCGACCGACCCGCACGTCGATCTGCCCGGCGCGTTCACCCAGCGCGGCGCGACCCGTCACCGCACCCGATGCCAGCGTCAGCATCGTCTGCTGCTCGCCATCGACGACCTCGCTCGCATCCGCCGCATCGCCTTCGTCCCACCACTTGCCCGCCTTCTTCAGCTCCCTCGTCACACGCGCGCCGATGCGCCGCACCTGTGCTGCCACGTCCGCGTCGGTCAGCCCTTCGTGCTCGTGCCACGCGACCTCCCCGCGGCCGGGCTGCCAGGAGTACACACCGTCGAGCCACACCACATGGAAGTGCACGTTCAGCCGCAGGAGGAACGCCGTCTCGAGCGCGAACAGGCCGCGGCCGACGCGCACCTCGCCGTGCGCGACCGTCTCCGTGTAGTCGAAGAAGTCGGGTCCGAGCGTCACCGTGTCGCCGAAGGTGCGTTCGCTGCGACCGCCGTTGATGCCGAACTCCAGCACCGAGCCGAGGTAGTCCCAGCTGGCGAAGGCGACCGGCTCCTGCTCGGCATAGCCGACGCCGACGCCGCCCTGCACGACCTGCGTCAACAGCGGATCGGCGAACAGCCCGTAGACGCCGTAGCCGCCAGTCGGCACCGCGAACGTCGACGGCGACCAGAAGCGCGGGCGCAGCTCGGAGAGGCCGGAGTACGGCTCGACGCTCAGCGCGGCACCGGCACCTGGAGTCGCCGCGGGCAGCGGCGTCGCGGCGCGCGACACGCCGGTCGCCTGGCGGTTGCTCGGCTCCACCGGCGCCGGCCAGAGCAGCTGGATCGACGGCACCTCGGTCGGCGGTGGTGGTGGGGTCGTTGGCGATGCGCGCGACGAACGGGCCGCGCGCGTCGTGATCGACGATCGCCAGCGTGCGACCATCGGGCGACGGCACGCAGGCGATGACGCCGCCGATGACGTTCGTCACCGGGGTGACCTTCGCGTTCGCGCCGTCGAGGGGCCAGGCGGTAGGCGTTGGCGACGCCGGTGGCATCCGCGCAGCAGAACAACGCGTCACCGACCGCCGTCCAGCACGGGTGCAGGATGCGACCGCGCACCTGCCACAACACGGTGCGCGAGCTGGCATCGCCGAGCGAACCGAGCACCAGGCGCGAGCCGTCGCGGTCGGTCTCGACCCAGACCAGCTCGCCGTCGTGGGCCGGACGCAGCGCCGGGCTCCACGGCGTGCCCTCCGTCGGCAGCACGCGCGCGCCGCGCCGAGTTCGCCGTCGACGAGTTGGTGCACGACGAGTTGCTGACCGCCGCCGTC
This sequence comes from Planctomycetota bacterium, assembly GCA_020638735.1. Lineage (GTDB taxonomy): Bacteria > Planctomycetota > UBA1135 > UBA1135 > UBA2386. The sequence goes on from JACKHZ010000013.1 coordinate 294,146, forward strand.
GCGCAGCTGCACCGCGACCACCGTGCGCGCGTCGCCACGCAACGCGCCGGCGTCCGGCTGCAGCATGCGCCAGCCGACGACTTCGCCGTCGACGACCAGCCGGCTGATGCCGCGCCAGTTGTATTCGTGGTAGACGACCCCGGTGTCGCGCCCGCCGTCGGGCAGCGCGCGAACGGCGCCCAGCGCGCGCGTCGGCGTGTTCGACCCGGCCAGTTCGCCGTCGGCGGTCAGGGTGTGCAAGCGGCCTCGACCCTGCGCCGGCCAGCCGCCGAACACCAGCTCGCCGTCCGGGCGCCACGCCGGCGCCCCCACCGACATGTCGACGGGGGTCAGACGTGCGGTCGCGGTCACCGGCGCGCTGCGCAGGGTTGCCAGCGCCGCGGCCTGTTCGGCGGCGAGGGGCCTGGCGCGCGCGCGCCAGCAGCGCCTGATGGCGTTGCCCGACGGCGTCGCGCGAACCGCGATCGAACACGAACGCCCACGACTTCGCCTGCTGCTCGACGAGACGCCACACCGACGCGCGATCGCCGAAGTAGCCCTCGAGGAAGCGGGTGTAGGCGGTGCCGTAGGTGTAGGCGCGACCGCCGAACGGCCATTCGTGGTAGGTGATGCGCCAATCGCTCTGGTCGGGGATCGCGGCCGCCGCCGCGTCGAGCCGCCAGATCATGTGCGTCAGCGGATCGCGGCCGCGACCGGCCCAGACCCGCGTCGGGTCGGCGTAGCTGGTCTCGGCCCACACGCCGAGCCCTTCCTGCCAGAAGCGCGGCATCGTCTGGTGCGCGGGCGTCGACAGGTAGAAGACCAGCGTGCTGAACAGGTCGTTGGGCAGCACGCGGCCGAACACCTGCTCGAGCACGCCGCGCACACCGTGGTTGCGGTCGTTGCTGATCTGGTGGGCGAACTCGTGCACCAGCGTGCGCTCGGCGTCGAAGCCGCCGGCGAAGATCGTCGACTCGGGCTTGGACGGCGCGAGCTGCAGCTGCACCAGCGGGAACGGCGTGACGAACGAGTAGCCGTTGTGCGAATCGGACCAGTCCCAGATCAGCAGCCGCAGCTTCTCGCCGGGCACGAACCCGGAGTCGGCGATCATGTGCGCATAGAGCTGGTCGGCGCGCGCGACGAGGTCGCGCAGGTCGTCGGCGGCGGCGGCCGGCACGTAGGCGCGCAGGTGCTCGGCGTCGATGGTGGCGATCGCCTCGTCGGGCCAGATCAGCGTCTGCGCCGGCGCAGCGACACCGGCGACCAGGGTGGCGAACGCGAATGCGGCGCGGCGTCGGATCATCGGGGGGCAGTTTCCTCGCGGCGCGCGCGCGCAGCAACGCGAGCGCAGACGTTCGGCCGCGACGCCAGCGGAACGATTCCAACGCCCCCCCCGTCACCTTGCCGATTCCCACGACCCGACTAGCATGACCGCCTCGCTCCCGGTCCAGCCTCGCGAAGGAGATACCATGCAGCTGATCCGCCTGCTCACCGCCACCGCCGTCTCGCTCGCCGGCGTCACCGCGCAGCAATTCACCTCACAAGAGCTCCCGACCGGGCACGGCAAGCCGGTGCGCGCCCTGCCGGGCGACTTCGACGGCGACGGCACGCTGGACCTGTTCGTCGTGCAGCTCAACAACTTCGTCCAGGGCGGCTTCCAGGTCTGGTCCCGCCTGGCCAACGGCACTTGGGGCATGCGCGTGAAGCACGCTTTCGGCAAGGTGTCGGGTGCGGCCGTCGCCGAACTCGACGGCGATGGACGTCCGGAAGTGATCCTCGCGGCGGCCAACTCGCCCGTATTTCCCCTGAACTCGGTCATCGTCATCCGCTTCTCGCCGCGCATGGAGCCGACGTTTACGACCGTGGCGTCTGGCGGGGGCGAGTTGGCGCTGCTGCGCGGCGACCAGGACGCGTTGCCCGACGTGTTCCTGTTCTCACAGTCGAACGTCTCTTTCCTGCGCAACCTCGGCGGCGGCAACTTCGCGGCGGCGGTGGACACGACGATCGTGCCGCCGACCTCATGGGAGGACACGCTGCGCATGAACGACTTCGACGGCGACGGCTTCGCCGACCTGCTGTTCGTGGCGCGCATGCCGGCGGAGCTGGTGCTGTATCGCGGCAACGGGGCGGGTGGCTTCCTGCCGGCGATCGTGACGCCGATACCGTTCTACACCTGGAACGGGGCGCTGACGATCGATGCCGACATCGATGGCAACGGGATCCGCGACGTGATCGTCAGAGGACGCGTGATGCTCGGCACCAACAGCGGCACGTTCGTCGACACGACCGTGGTGATTCCTGGAAACCCCTTCGACTGCGGCGACGTCGACGGCGATGGGCGGACCGACGTGTTCAGTGAAGTGCCCGGGGGACTGACCCCCTACCTGCAACAAGCGCCGTTGGTGTTCACCGCGGGCAATGCCCTGCCGCTGGGCAGCGGCGCTGCTCGCAGCGTTCTCGACGTCGACCAGGACGGCTTCCTCGACGTCCTGCGACTTCACGTCGACACCGTCGGGCCGATCCAGGCGAACCTGTACACTCGGGATCGGCCACACCAACCGCCGCACGTCTGGCCCTACGGCATCGGCACACCCGGCTGCAAGGGCCACATCGCGCTGAGCGCCAACCGCGATCCGGTCGCCGGCGACCCGGGGTTCGCGATCACGGCGACCAACGCCCCGACCTCGGCGATCGGCGTGCTGGCAGTCAGCTGGCAACTGCTGCGGCCGGAGCCGTCCCAACCCGGCGGCCTGGGGTTCGACTTCGTGCTGCCGCTGTCGCCGTCCTACGTCGCGGCGGTCGTGCCGTTCTTCGGCAACACCTACGGGCAAGCCCACTTCCCCGTGCCGCTGCCGGCGGCGGGTTCGTTCCTGATGCAATGCCAGGCGATCTGGCTGGCACCAGACGGCGACGGCGCGTGCAGCGCTTCCCCGCTCGGCTTCGTCAGTTCGAACGCGCTGCAGGTGCTGAGTCACTGACGGTGCCGGAGCACGAGCCACGCCCGCCGCTGCCGCGCGGTGTGCGCATCGCGCTGGTGTTCGGCGGCTGGACGCAGATCGCGTGGTTGACGACCGCGCTGTTCGCGTGGGCCGCGGCGTTCCAGATCGACGAGATGCACTTCGACTTCCTGACGTTCGCCGACCCGACGGCGGTCGCGAGCGGCGATCTGCTCGGCATCGAACGTCACGAGGAGCCGCAGAGCCGGGGCCGGAAGCCGTGGGTGTACTTCGAGCACAGCTACCGCTTCCAGGTCGACGGCCTCAACTATTGGGGTGAGTCGTTCGCCGACGAACGCATCCCGGGGAAGGAACCGCGCATCGAGTACGTCGTCGCCGAGCCAGAGCGTTCGCGCATCGTCGACATGCGGACGCGTCCTCGCTCGGGATGGAACGCGGTGGGCGGCATGGCCGCGTTCCTCGCCATGGCGCTGGTCGCCTGGTCGAGACACCTGCGCGTGCACCGCATCGCCGACAGCGCCCGCGTCCAACTCACATTGCGCCCACATCGATCGCACTGGCGCGTCGGCACGGGGCTGCGTCTCGGCCGCAGCGGCGAACTGATCGCCAGGGTCGCATGGCGCAACCTGGTCCCACCGGTCCTGGGCATCGCCGGGTTCGTGTTCCTCTACGCGCGCATGCCCTGATCCACGGCGCGTCGGCCGGCCTCACTCGAAGTGCCGCGCCGCGAACTGCAGGTAGAACTGCCAGTCGCGCTCGCTGAGGGGATAGGTCGTCCAAGCTGCAGTCCGGCCCACCCGAACCGCACGACCGCGTCGATCCACGATCCTTCGCCCCCCGTCGACCCGCCTTCGGACCCCGCCCAACCCGGGCACTCTTGCCGAAATCCCCCTTCCAGCCAACACCCCGCCCCCGCCGCGACCCTTCGCCCGTGGCCTCCGCTCCCTCACCTCACGCGCCCCACCACTCCGGCCCTCCCGGCGGCGCCCGCGCCGGCGCTACTTGCGCCACCTCACACGGCAACCCTATCGCCCGCAGCACCTTCTCGATCGCATCCGGCGCGGTGATCGCCGCCAGCAGCCGACGCACGCCGCCGCAATGCGGACAGACGAGCACGTCGATCGCGAACACCCGCCGCAGCAGTTCCGCCCACGGATAGCGGCGACGACGCATCGTCGCGCAACCCGATCGACCGCCGTTCGGTGCATGCGGGACCGTTCTGCGTCTCAGGCACAACGCGAGCACCGCCTGCACCGCCCGCTGCTCCGGCACCGCATCGACGCCTTCGTCCGCCACCGCCTCTACCTCATCCACCCGAGGCACGACCCGCGAACGCAACCCCGCCGCCGGCGCCAACACGCTGTGATACGTCACCAGGTGCCGCCGCGGCGGCGGCACCAATGCCAGCAGCCGCTCGATCAGCACCTCCGGCTCCATCACGACGTGTGTCGAACCGTCCTTCCACCGCCGCTTCAGCGAGTACGCCACCCGCCCATCCGGCAGCAGTGACAACCGCGACTCCGCGATCGCCGCACGACCCGCGTAGCGCAGCAGGTGCTCCAATCGCTTGCGATCCCCCGCCGCGACACGCACCCCGGCGTGCAGCGAGAAGCCGTCGTGATCCGCGCACAGCGGGCCCTTCACGAACGGTTCCGCACGCGTGCCGCGACCGACCCGCACGTCGATCTGCCCGGCGCGTTCACCCAGCGCGGCGCGACCCGTCACCGCACCCGATGCCAGCGTCAGCATCGTCTGCTGCTCGCCATCGACGACCTCGCTCGCATCCGCCGCATCGCCTTCGTCCCACCACTTGCCCGCCTTCTTCAGCTCCCTCGTCACACGCGCGCCGATGCGCCGCACCTGTGCTGCCACGTCCGCGTCGGTCAGCCCTTCGTGCTCGTGCCACGCGACCTCCCCGCGGCCGGGCTGCCAGGAGTACACACCGTCGAGCCAGCTCGGCAGCGGCCTGACCGAGCTGAGCGCGTCGGCGAGCTCGATCTCGGGGCGCGTGGTCCGCAACGCCGAGATCGCCACCGAGACCCGTGCGCGCAGCACGTCGGCGGCGGAGCTGTTGCAGCGGCTCGGTCAGACGACGCGCAACATCGGCGAGATCACCGGCATGATCCGCGACGTCGCCGACCGCACCAACCTGCTGGCGCTCAACGCCTCGGTCGAGGCCGCGCGCGCCGGTGAAGCTGGCCGCGGCTTCGCCGTCGTCGCCGGTGAGGTCAAGGAGCTGGCCAAGCAGAGCCGCAGCGCGACCGGCGAGATCTCGGCGCAGCTGGCAGAGATCTCCAACCAGGTCGCCGCGTCGGTCGAGGCGGTCGACAAGATCTGCAAGGACATCGACGCCGTCGCCGACAACACCAGCGAGGTCGCCGCCGCCGTCGAACAGCAAGCCAGCGTCGTGCAGGAGCTGAGCATGACGGCCGAGACGCTCGCGTCGCGCTCGGGCGTGATCCCGGCGAATTGACGGTCAGCGGTCGCCGCCGCCCGCGACGCGCACCGGCCACTCGATCTCCAGCGGCACGCCCGGCAGCAGTTCGATCGGCAGCGGCTCGGCGGTGAGGGCGTCGCGCTCGGGGGCGTGCAGCACGAACCGGCCGGCAGGGAGGCCGTGCAGCTGCAGCGTGTCGCCGTCGACCGAGACCTGCGGGTGGGGCGCGACGATCGCTCCGTCGGCGTCGCGAACGATCGGTCGCGGCAATGGCCCGCGCCACGGCGGCGTCGCCGGCAGCACCGGCCGCACGCGCAGCGGCACCGAGCGCTGCAGTTCGATCGGCGGCAGTGTGGTCTCGGGTTCGCTCAGCGTCACCTCGATCGATCGGCTGGCGTGGTCCGGCGCGTGCACCAGGATGCGGTGGTGGCCCAGGTCGAAGCCGTCGATGCGGAAGCGCCCGCCGTCGGTGCCCAGCGGTTGCAGGTTGCGGTCGCTGGACAGTTGCACCATCAGCACGGCGTCGTCCAGCAGCGCGCCGGCGGTGTCGACGACCGAGCCGGCGAGCGTGGCGTGCTGCAGGGCTTCGTCGGGAAGTCGCAGCGTCAGGGCGCTGGTGCCGGCGGCGACGTTGCGTGCCGTGATCTGCGGCGCCGCGTCGCGCCAGGACGTGCCTTCGCGGCGGGCGACGACGGTCAGCGGACCGTCGGCAGGCCCCCACAGCGAGAAGGTGCCGTCGACGCCGGTGCGGGGAAAGCCGAGTCGCACGGCCGCCTCGAACCAACGCTCCTTGTTCGGCTCGGCGTCGGCGAACGCGACGACGAACCAATCGGCCACCGGTGCGCCTTGAGCGTCGAGCAGGCGGCCGGCGACCATCACGCGTTCGTCGATCACCATCTCGAGCGGCGGGTTCTGCTCGCTCACCTGCAGGGTGCGTCTGGTCAGCACAGCGTCGTTGCGTCGCACCTCGAGCACGACTTCGCCGAGCGGCAGCGTCATGCGCTGGCTGGTCGCCGGTTCGCGCATCGTCCAGGAATCGATGGTCTTGCCATCGGGCTTCGACGCCAGCAGCCGCACGCCGACAGCGCGACTGCCGTCGGGGTGCTGCACGCTACACAGCCCGGGCGGGGTGCTGTGCGACGCAGAACTGTGGCTGGCAGCAGAAAAGTCGCGGCGGTGCTCGCTAGTCGTGCTCCGGCTCGTACTCGAGCAGGTCCCCGGGCTGACACTGCAGCGCTTCGCAGATCGCTTCGAGCGTCGAGAAGCGCAGCGCGCGGGCGTGGCCGTTCTTCAGCACCGACAGGTTGGCCAGCGTCAGGCCGATGCGCTGCGACAGCGCGGTCAGCGTGAGGTCCCGCTTGGCGAGCATGACGTCGAGGTGGACGCGGATCGGCATCGTGTCCTCAGACGGTCAGTGCCTGTTCTTGCTCGAGCTCGGCGCCGTAGCGCACCAGCGTGCCGGCGGTCAGCGCGCAGCAGGCGAGCAGCAGCGTGGTCCAGTCGAAGCGGTTGGGATCGAAGCCGATGGCGGCTGCGTGGATGTCGGTCGCCTTGGCGAACTGCACCGACAGCAGCTCGAACGTCGCGTGCAGGCCGAACGAAGCGAGCAGCCACCAGCCCATCGCGGTGCAGCGGCGGCCGTTGCGTGGCGAGAACGGATGCTCGCCGCGGGTGCTGCGCAGGAAGCGGACGAGCAGGTGCAGCGCCATCAGCGACGTGACCCAGGTCAGCGCTTCGAGCAGGCGCATGCCGAAGAAGGTCACCGGGGCGACGTCGAAGAGGCGCAGCTCGGCTGCCTTGACCGCCAGTCGCGCAGAGGCGTCGGCAACTGCGCCGAGCGAGTGGTGGCCGTCCGCGATCGTCGTGTACGGGAGGCCGTGCACCGGGATGGTGAGCGAGTGATGCTGCGTGAACAGGCTGAGCACGATGTTCCCGACCACGTTCCCGACCACCAGCCAGCCGCCCACCAGGCCGATCGCGACCAGTGCTTCGATTGCGATCAGCGGAACGGGGCGGCGCGCCAGCCGTGGGGTCATGGGAGACGGGCTTATCGATAATCGATATGGAGTGCAAGGGGGTCATCGGTGACGCCACGCGCACGATTCGTGCACTTCGTGTAGCACGGTCGCCCCGACCCCGGAAGACACGCCGATGCCGCTCCCGTTCGCCGGACCCGACCGCCTGCTCGCGCACTACGCCCGCACCGGCGACGCGCGTTCGCTCGGCCGGCTGTTCGACCGCACCGCGCCGGAGCTGCTGCGGGTCGCGCTGTGGCTGGTCGGTGACCGCCACGACGCCGAGGACCTGCTGCAGCGCACGTTCGTCGCGGTGATGCAGTCGCGGGAGCGCTACGACCCGGCGCGGCGCGCGGTGCCGTGGATGTGCGGCGTGCTCGGCAACCTGGCGCGGCGGCTGCACGAGCAGCGAGCGCGGACGGCGCGGGACGTGCCGATCGAAGGGGTCGCCGAATGTGCGGGTGCCGGCGACCCGGTGCGCGCGGCCCGCGACGCCGAACTCGCCGCGGCGGTCGCGCGCATGCGCGACGCGCTCGGCCCGCCCTACGCGGAAGTGCTGGACCTTCACCTCGGCGAAGGGCTCCTGGCCAACGAGATCGCGACGCGCCTCGGGCGCCCGGCCGGCACGGTGCGCACGCAGTTGGTGCGCGGTCTCGGCCTGCTCAAACGTCACCTGCCGAACGGCTTCGTCGCCGGGCTGCTGCTCGCCGGCTCGGCGCGCGCGGCGGTGCTGGTGGCGGCGCAGGCTGCCGTGCGGCAACAGGTGGTCTCGGCGGCGCTGGCCGCGCAACCGGCGGGCGCCGCGGCGGGAACCGCGGCGCTCGCGATCCAGATCGCGGGGATGACGATGGGGAAGAAGATGCTGTGGCTCGCACCGGCGCTGCTGCTCGCGCTCGGTGGTGGCGTTCTCTGGTGGCAGCAGGATTCCGCCGCGGCGCCGGTTGCGCCGGCGCCGCTGGCGGCGGAGGTGGAGGTCGTTGGGCGTGATGGTTCGTCGCGCGAGCCCGTCGCGTCGGCAGCGGAGCGCGTGGCGGCGGTGGCCGGGGACGCGCTTCCCGAGCCAGATCCCGACTGGGCGACGTTGGTCGTGCGGCTGAAGTGGGAGGACGACGGTTCGCCGGCGGTCGGGGTCGGCATCCGCGCCCAGCCGGATCCTGGGCTGCCGACGCGCATGCGTTGCGGGCTCACCGGCGATGCCGGGGCGGTGACGTTGCGCCGGTTGCGTCCGGGCAGGGTCGTCGTCGACTCGCACTTCAGTGTGCCCAAGTGGATCGACGTCGAGGCCGGTCGCGTGCAGACGCTCGACCTGACGGCGCCGCGCGGGGAGACCGTCGAGGGCATCGTGCTCGACGCCGCAGAACGGCCGGTCGCCGGTGCGCGCATCTGGTTGTCCGACTCCGGCAGCGTCTGGCGCGGCTTCGAAGTGGCGACCACGGGCGCCGATGGGCGGTTCGCGATGACGGCCCGCGGTGGCCATGTCGGCGCGCGCTGTGCCGGCTATGTGCCGTCGCGGTTGCGTATGCTGACGCCCGGGCACGGTGCGTTGACGATCCGCCTCACGGAGGCAGCCGGCGCGGTGCACGGGCGCGTCGTCGATACGAAGGGGCAGCCGGTCGCGGAGGCGTTGGTGGCCATCGGCTGGCTCGGCGGCAACGTGATCCCCGGCAGCACGCGCGACGAGTACTACACGGCGCCGACCCGACCGCGCATCGTCACCGACGTCGATGGCCGCTTCTCTTGTGATGGCGTAGCGCCGGGTTCGACCGAGGTGCAGGCTTGGGCAGCTGGCTTCGGTCCGGCGAGCACGACGACGCTGGTCGCGGTCGACGCGAGTGCGGAGGTCATGCTGGTGCTCGAGCCGGGTGCCGTGGTCGAAGGCGTCGTGCGGGATGCCGGTGGTGGCGCGGTCGCCAACGCGCGCGTCGGCCGTGCCGTCAGCTACTACACGTTTGCCGCGGTCGGGGCTTCGACCGATGCCGAAGGGCGCTTCCGGCTCGTCGACCTGCCGGCGGGGGAGGTGCCACTGAAGGTGTGGCGCGATGGGCGCGACGTCACTGCGCAAACGGTGGCCACCATCGCCGGCGCGGTGACGACCTGGAACCCCGTGCTCGACGAGGGCGCGGTACTGCGCGGCCGCGTGCTCGCACCGGACGGTTCGCCGGTCGCTGACCTGACGGTCGGTGTGGTGCCCGACAACCAGGGGCCACTCGATCCCGAGACGACGACCGATGCGGATGGGGCCTTCGTGCTCGACGACATCCGCAGCGTTCCATTGACGCTGCGCATCGAGGGCTCTTGCCCGCTCGCGGAGCGCCGGTTCGATACCGCACCTGCCGCTGCGCAGGTCCTGCAGCTCACCGATCGCGAGTGGCCGTCGGCCAGTGTGAGTGGCCGCGTGCTGGGTGTCGACGGTGCGACCGTCGCGGCGACGGTCTCGGTGCACCAAGCGTGGTGGCGTACGGGGCCGCAGCGGGTCACCGACGAGCGCGGAGGGTTCGTGTTCGAGCGCCTGACACCGGGTGACTACCGCGTCGCCGTGCACGCGCCCGGCTATGGCGAGTTGCTGCTGCCGCAGCTGCACTTGCAGCCGGGCGAGCAGGTTCGTTTGCCTGACGTGCAGCTACGACCCGCTGGACGCATCGAGTTCGAGTTCCGGCCATGCGAGGAGAACGCTTCGTTCGGCATGCTCCAGTTGCTGCGCGACGACGGGGTCACGGTCGGGCACGTGATGCCGGACGGTGCCGTCGCATCCGCAGAGCTGCCGGCAGGTGACTATCGGGCGATCGCCTGGGGCAACCACTCGGTGGCCGTGGTGGGCTTCCACGTCGACAGCGGAACTACGAACCGTGCGGAGCTGGTGTTCGCGCCGGCGCACCGCGTCGAGTTCGTCGTGACGTGGCCGGGTCGGGAAGCGCCGCAGCGCCTGCAGCTGATCGTGCGCGACGGCGGGGGCGGCATCGTCGGTACGCGCTACTTGGAGCCGTCGAGAACGGGGAACGGAGGGTCGCTCGATTGTCAGGTCGCGTTCGCCGTCGGTGCCTACAACATCGAAGCGCGAATCGGCGACGAGCTCGTTGCCGAGGTCGCGTTCACGGTCGCCGCGGGTGACCCCGGGCCGATGCCGCGCATCGACGTGCCGCTGCGCCAGCAGTAGTTCGGCGCATAGGTCGTCCAAGCTGGAGTCCGGCCCACCCGAACCGCACGACCGCGTCGATCCACGATCCTTCGCCCCCCGTCGACCCGCCTTCGGACCCCGCCCAACCCCGGCACTCTTGCCGAAATCCCCCTTCCAGCCAACACCCCGCCCCCGCCGCGACCCTCTGGCCACGGCATCAGCTCCCTCACCTCACGCGCCCCACCACTCCGCCACTCCCGGCGGCGCTCGCGCCGGCGCTACTTGCGCCACCCCACACGGCAACCCCATCGCCCGCCGCACCTTCTCGATCGCATCCGGCGCGGTGATCGCCGCCAGCAGCCGACGCACGCCGCCGCAATGCGGACAGACGAGCACGTCGATCGCGAACACCCGCCGCAGCAGTTCCGCCCACGGATAGCGGCGACGACGCATCGTCGCGCAACCCGGCCGACCGCCGTTCGGTGCATGCGGGACCGTTCTGCGTCTCCTGCGCAACGCGAGCACCGCCTGCACCGCCCTCTGCTCCGGCTCGACCTCGACGCCATCGTCCGCCACCACCTCGTCTTCCTCCACCCGCGGTATCACCCGCGAACGCAACCCCGCCGCCGGCGCCAACACGCCGTGATACGTCACCAGGTGACGCCGCGGCGGCGGCACCAATGCCAGCAGCCGCTCGATCAGCACCTCCGGCTCCATCACGACGTGTGTCGAACCGTCCTTCCACTGCCGCTTCAGCGAGTACGCCACCCGCCCATCTCGTGCTCGTGCCACGCGACCTCCCCGCGGCCGGGCTGCCAGGAGTACACACCGTCGAGCCACACCACATGGAAGTGCACGTTCAGCCGCAGCCCCGAGTCGAACCGCTGCACGAACAACACCGCTCCCGTGCGCGGCCGTGGCAACCCCAGCCGACGCGCGCGCGACTCGTAGAACCCCGACACCGCGCCCACCAACACCCGCCGCACCAGCGCACACGCCTCCGCGTCATACGCACACAGCACCCGCAGCCGATGCGGCAGCGACAACACCCATTGCCGCACCGGCGCCTCGACCGGAAACACCCGGTCCACCAACCACGCCGCCGTGTCCACCATGCGCCGCGCCCCGCACGACGGGCAGAAGCCGCGGCCCTTGCACGAGAACGCCACCGCCTCGTCCTTCCGGCACACCTCGCACCACACCCGCGCGAAGCCGTGCGCCAACACCCCGCAGCGCAAGAACGCATCCACCTCCCGATGGCAGAACCGCGGCAACGGCCGTTCGCGCTGCTCGAGGCGTAGACGCACCGTCGGCCACGCAGAGGCGACCGCCCGGTAGAGCACCGACCGCTCCGGTCGGCGCCGACACCACGTTGCTGCAGCTGCGCGCACATACGGTCAGGTGCACCGCATGCGCCAGCGGTGGCATGGATTCGCCGCGGCACGCCATCACGCAGTCACACGCACGCGAGCATGGCCTTGCCCTCCACCATCCGTAAGATCGCCGCCCCCGATGTCCCTCCGTCGCGAAGGCCCCGTCACCGAGCGCCTGCTCAACCTGCTGCACAGCCATCCGGGCCCGGACCGCGCGCAGAGCGGTCCGCTCGACGCGCCGATCGTGCCGCACTCGGCGATGACCCGCCGTCAGGCCGTGGCGATCTTCGAGTCGGCGATCCAGTCGCGCCTGCAGGACCTGCTGTCGCGCGAGCTCAAGGACAAGGGCATCAGCTACTACACGATCGGCAGCAGCGGCCACGAGGCGAACGCGATCCTCGCCGCGCAGCTGCGGCCGACCGACACCGCGTTCCTGCACTACCGCAGCGGCGCCTTCATGGCCGCGCGGCTGCGACAGGGCCGCGGCGAGACGCCGTTCTTCGACGCGATGCTGTCGTTCTGCGCGTCGGCCGAGGACCCGATCAGCGGCGGCCGGCACAAGGTGCTGGGCTCGCCGACGCTGCACGTGCCGCCGCAGACCAGCACGATCGCCAGCCACCTGCCCAAGGCCGTCGGCTTCGCGCGCGCGCTGCAGCGGCTCGAGCGCTTCCAGAAGCCGCGGCTCGAACGCGCCGAGGCGCCGGCCGACGCGACCAGCCCGGCGACGGGGTGCCGTTCGACAGCATCGTCTACTGCAGCTTCGGCGACGCGTCGCTCAACCACGCGACCGCGCAGGCCGGGCTCAACGCCGCCAGCGCCTCGATGCTGCACGCGCAGCCGTGCCCGATCCTGTTCGTCTGCGAGGACAACGGCATCGGCATCTCGGTGCGCACGCCGGAGGGCTACGTGCGGCAGATGATGGAGCAGCGCACGGCGATCCGGTACTTCCGCGCCGACAGCCAGGACTTCCCCGGCGTCTGGCAGGCTGCGCGCGCGGCGATCGACTACGTGCGAACGCGCCGGCGGCCAGCGTTCTTCCACCTCGAGACGGTGCGGCTGATGGGCCACGCCGGCTCCGACGTCGAGGTCAATCACCTGTCGCTCGACAAGATCGAGGCCAACGAAGCCCGCGATCCGCTGCTCGGCTTCGCCGACCTGCTGCTGCGCACCGCGGCGATCACCCAGGAGCAGCTGCTGGCGCTGTATCGGGACACCGACGCGCGCCTGCGCCGCTGCGCCGACGAAGCCCGCGCAAAGGCCCAAGCTGACCACCGCCGAGGCAGTCGAGCGACCGCTCAGCTACGCCGGCCTCGGCGAGGCGAAGGTCAAGCGCGCCAGCGACGAGCGGCGGCTCGAGGTCTTCGGCGGCAAGCTGCCCGAGGACGACGCGCGACCGCGCCACCTCGCGTTCCGCATCCCGCAGGCGCTCACCGACATCCTCGCCGCCTATCCGCAGGCGCTCGTGTTCGGCGAGGACGTGGCCAAGAAGGGCGGCGTCTACCACGCCACCGCCGGGCTGCACGAACGGTTCGGCAGCGGCCGCGTGTTCAACACGATCCTCGACGAGACCACGATCCTGGGCCTCGCCCAGGGCATGGCGCAGGCCGGCTGTCTGCCGTTCCCCGAGATCCAGTACCTCGCCTACCTGCACAACGCGATCGACCAGATCCGCGGCGAAGCGGCGTCGCTGCAGTTCTTCAGCACCGCCGAGTCCCGACGGGGCCTCGGCGGCCAGGTGGCGAGCTACAGCAACCCGATGGTCGTGCGCATCGCCGGCCTCGCCTACCAGAAGGGCTTCGGCGGCCACTTCCACAACGACAACTCGGTCGGCGCCCTGCTCGACATCCCGGGCATCGTGCTCGGCGTGCCGGCGCGCGCCGACGACGCGGTGTCGATGCTGCGCACGATGACGGCCGTCGCGCACGACCACGGCAAGGTGTGCGTGTTCCTCGAGCCGATCGCGCTCTACATGCAGAAGGACCTGCACGACGCCGGCGACGGCCTGTGGCAGTTCGGCTATCCGAGCCCGGAGGAGACCATGCCGCTCGGCGAGGGACGCGTCTACGAACCGGCCAGCGACGACCAGCTGACGATCGTCACCTACGGCAACGGACTGTGGATGAGCCTGCGCGTGCAGAAGCGCCTGCGCAAACGCGGCGTCAAGGCGCGCGTGTTCGACCTGCGCTGGCTGATGCCGATGCCGATCGAGGAGGTCAAGCGGCACGTGCGGGACACCGGTCGGTGCCTGATCGTCGACGAGTGCCGGCACAACGCTGGCGGCCCGAGCCCGATGCTGCTCACCGAGCTGTGCCAGGACCCCGAGCTGCGCGGCTGCGTGCTGCGCCGTGTCGCCGCGGCCGACAGCTACGTACCGCTCGCCGCCGCCGCCAACCTCGTGCTCGTGCAGGAACCCGACATCGAACGCGCCGCGCTCGCGATCTGCGCCGAGGAGGTGCGATGAGCAAGCCCACCGCGGTGCTGTTCTGCCCCGGCCGCGGCGCCTACGGCAAGGACGAGCTCGGCTTCGTCGGCCGCACGCTGCGCCCCGGCCCCGTCGCCGACGCGCTCGCCGCGAGCGACGCCGCGCGCCGCGCCGCCGATCGCGCGACGCTGACCGAAGTGGACGCCGCGGATCGTTTCCGCCCGAGCTACCACCTCGACGGCGAGAACGCCGCCGAGTTGATCTACTTCGGCGCCATGGCGCACGTCGAGCAACTGCGCGAGCGCTACGAGATCGTCGCCGTCGCCGGCAACTCGCTGGGTTGGTACACGGCGCTGCCCGCGAGCGGCGCGCTCGACCCCACCGCCGGCTGGCGCCTCGTCGCGACGATGGCGCGCCTACAGAAGCTCGTGAAGGGCGGCCAGGTGCTGACGACCACGGTCGGCGACGACTGGCGCCGCAACCCGGCGCTGTGGGTCGCCGTCGAGGCGACCGTGCACGCGCTGCAGGACCGCGGCGACGAGTTCTACTGCGACCACAGCATCCACCTCGGCGGCCACGCCGTGCTCGCCGGCACCGAGGCCGCCGTGCAGGAGCTGCTCGTGCGCCTGCCCAAGGTCAAGGTCGGCGAGCGCGAGTTCCCGTTCCGGCTCGCGGGCCACGGCCCGTTCCACACGCGCCTGTGCAACGAGACCTCGGCGCAGGCCGCGACGTTGCTCGCCGACCTGCCGGTCGTGGCGCCGCAGTGCCACCTGATCGACGGCTTCGGCAACGTGCACTCGCCGTGGTCCGCCGACCCGCGCGAGCTGCTGCGCTACACGCTGCGCGAACAGGTCGTCGAGACCTTCGATTTCTCCGCCTGCGTGCGCACGGCGATGCGCGAGTTCCAGCCGGACGTGCTGCTGTGCGCCGGACCGGGATCGTCGCTGCGCGCGCCGGTCGGCCACTGCGTCCTGCGCGAGGGCTGGCGCGGGGTGCACGACAAAGCGGCGCTGTTCGCGTCCGGCGTCGTCGCGACCGGTTGATGAGTGCGCCGAGGCGCCCGCCGGCGATCAGTTGATGCGGAACGCCATCGCCGAACCGAGCAGGAACGGCGCGGTGACCGTCGCGCCGGCGCCCTGCACGGCGAAGGTCACCCCGACCAGCAACGGATTGTTCGGCACCGGCAGGTAGAGGTCGAAGCGCTGCGTCGAGGTCAGCGTCTGCGCGATGGCGAACGCGGAAGTCGGATCGAGCAAGAGGTCGCCGATCGGAGTGCTGATCGGACCCGCCTCCGCGTGCGCACCCAGCATGCCGACGTAGCCGTTCTCGGAGGCGACGGAGAGGCGCGTCACCCTGCCGATGGAAAGCGGCGAATCGCACCAGGCAACCGGCGTGACGACCTGACGATCCACCTGGACGAGGTGCGCCTCCGACAACCCCTCGGCGCCGAGCACCGGCTCGAGCCCGCGGGGGTCGTCGCCGAGGAACTGGCCGAAGAACCCGCCCGCGATCGCCATCGCGCGGTCGAACACCTCCGGACCCGCCGCGCTGAGCCCGGCGACGTTCATGTGGTCGCAGCTCCAGTCCATTCGGTAGTGGAACTTGAGCCCCTCCTTCGGCGCCAGGTACTCGTAGAACGGCTGCGCGTGCAGCAGCGGCGGTGTGATCTGGTCACCTTCGCCAGAGACGATGCCGAACGGGGCGTGCACGCTCGCCGCCGGCAAGCCCGGGTCGTGCGGCGCGAGCGCCAGCGCGCACTTGTAGCCCGGATTGCAGAGCGGCCCCGGCACGTCGTACATCACGTAGGCCGCGACACCGCCGCCCATCGAGTGCCCCATCACGCCGACCCTCTTCATGTCGAGCCGCTGATAGAACGGCGAAGCCGGGTCGCTGTTGGTCGCGGCCAACGCGCCGAACATCGCCCGCCCGTCGTACTCGAGCGCCAGATAGCTCCACTGGCCCGTGTTGAGCATCACGGTGACGAAGCCGCGGCTCGCCATGCGATCGCCGATCGCCGCGTAGTCGCTGCCGACGAAGCTGTAGCCGTGCAAGAACACGATCACGGGGCATCTGCCGACGTGCGGGCTCATCGGCACATCCTGGCCCCCGACGTCGGCCGGATAGAACACCTCGGCATCCAGCACGGGCGTGCCGTTGCCGGTGGTGTTGGCCCAGGCGACGTCGCGCATCCCGACGCCACCCACCTGCGCCGTGGCGATGGACGCCGTGGCGACGATCGCCAGCAGAAGTGCCCGGTTGTTGCGCATCGAGTTCGGAGGTTGTCGCTCGGGAGGTCGAGGAAGATACCGGAGGAGACGGCACGGGCAAGGTCGTCTCGAGTGCGGCCGCGCGCGGCGGCAGCGCAGGCGCCCATCCCATCAGGAGAACGCCCCTCACCGCGACCGACGCTCGGCCGGAAACGCGCGCTCACACCGGGACGATGCGGCGAGCGCGTGGCGTCGGCCGTTCGACGGCGGCGACGCAAGCCCCTGACCGGACGACGTCGCCGCGCCGACGGTGCGACGCCGCGCCGACAGCGGCGCGGCGGGAGCTTCCGACGCGGTCGTGGCCTAGCATCTCGCCGTGCCGAATCCCCGCCACCACACCCCGCGTCGCCAGCAAGACCCCGGCGAGCAGATTTTCTCGTGCCGCCACTTCGGCATCTGCGGCGGCTGCTCGCTGCTGGACCAGCCGGTCGCGTGGCAGCTGCACGACAAGGTCGAGGCCGCGGAGGCGTTGCTGGCGCCGTTCCTCGACGGTCAGCGCGTCGCGTCCTCACCGCCCGAACGACCGCAGCGCCACTTCCGCACGCGCCTGCTCTACCCGGTGCGACAAGGCCACGACCACCAGCCGATCGTCGGCATCTACGAGTATCGCAGCCACCACGTGGTGCGCATCGAGGAGTGCCAGACGCAGGACGAGTGGTTGACCGCGCTCGGCCGCGCCGCCGAACGCGTCATCGGCGAGCTGCGGCTGCAGCCCTACGTCGCCGCACGACGGCGCGGCCAGGTGAAGGCGTTCTGGGCGCGGCTCGCCAGCGGCACCGGCGAAGTGCTCGCCGGCATCGTCACGCGGCCGGGCGAGTTCGACGAGGGCAAGCAGTTCGCCGACGCGCTGATCGACGCCGCGATGGAGCTGCGCAGCAGCGGCCGCGGGCGGCGGCTCGTCGGCGTCATGCACTCGATCAGCGACCGCGACGACGAGTTCCTGCTCGGCGATCGCCATGTGCCGCTGCGGGGCCGCGACCACGTGCTCGACGAGCGCGACGGACTGACGTTCCGCGTCAGCGCCGGCAGCTTCTACCAGATCCACGCCGGCGCCCACGCGCTGCTGTATCACCCGACGATCGAGCTGTGCGGCGACGTGCGCGACAAGCGCGTCGTCGACGGCTACGGCGGTGTCGGCGCGTTCGGCCTGCGACTCGCGAAGGCCGGCGCGCGCGAGGTGCTGATCGTCGAGGACAACGCCGCCGCGTGCCGCGACGCCGAACACAACGCCAAGGAGAACGGGCTGGCCAACGTCGTCGTGCGCCGCGAACCGTTCGGCAGCGCGACGCTGCCGCGCGACCCCGACCTGATGATCGTCGACCCGCCGCGCGCCGGCCTGCAGCAGAAGGGCGTCGGCCGCGTGCTGCAGAGCAACCCGAAGCGGCTGATCTACGTCGCCTGCGCCGCCGACGCGCTGCAGCGCGACCTGCCGAAGCTGCGCGACTCCGGCTATCGCGTCACCGCGGCGCGGCTGTGCGACCTGTTCCCGCACACCGAGCACGTCGAGCTGGTGGTGCGGCTGGATCGCGAATGAGGGTGCGGTCGCTCCGGTGCGCCTACTGCTCGTTGGCGCCACCCTCGACGAACGATGTCATCTCGTCGAGGAAGGACTCGGCGACTCGCGCCACACCCACGGCAACCGGCTCCATCTTCTCCCAGTCCAGGTCCAGAGCCGTCGCGTGTCTCGAGACGTGTCGAAACCCCAGCAACTCTCCGAGCCGCTCGTGCAAGTCCGTCGATAGGACGGGCGGCCGACCACTCGTCGAGCGGGTCATGCTCGCCAAGAGCTGTTGATGCCAGGAGACGGCGTCGATCTTCGGCTCTCCACAGTGCTTCGCGACGGACTTCAGCAACTCTTCGATCCGTTGTAGATGCCACCCAGGAACCACGCGATCACCGCGAGATCTCGTTGCGATGGCGTGCCACCTGGCAGGATCTCGGCGAGGCACTTCCCGACCTCATCCACGTCGCCAAGACGCCTCCGCCGCGAATCGTTCCTGTCACCGACGCCGGGTGCTCCGTAGATTGCGCCCGCAATGGCCCAGCGTCGACTCCGTGCGTCCCGTCCGACCCTGACCCCAGCCCTCTGGCTCACCGCGCTGCTGGCCGCGCCGGCCGCGGCGCAGGGGCCCGACCATCTGGCCCTCGGCAAGATGTGGACGTTCGAGAACCCGCCGCTCGGGTACCTCGAGAAGGAATACGGCTTCAAGCCCGACCAGAAGTGGCTCGACTCGCTGCGGCTGGCGGCGCTGCGCCTCGGCGAACGCGGCAACCCGTGGTGCTCGGCGTCGTTCGTCTCGCCGCAGGGCCTGATCATGACCAACCACCACTGCGTGCGCGAACAGGTGGCCGAGGTGCAGGGCGGGGCCGACTGGGTGCACGACGGCTTCGCCGCGACGGCGCTCGAGGACGAAGTGCCGATCCCGGGCCTGACCGTGCAGCAGCTGATCGCGCAAGAAGACGTCACCGCCCGCGTCGACGCCGGCATCGCTGCCGACGACGACGCGGTGACGATCGCCAAGAAGCGCGCCGACAACACCAAGGCGATCCTCGCCGCGGCCGACGCCGCGCACCCGGGTCACCTGCACCAGGTCGTCGCGCTCTACCAGGGCGCCGTGCAGCAGCTCTATCGCTACCGCGTCTACGACGACCTGCGGCTGGTGGTCGCGCCGCACCTGCAGACGGCGCACTTCGGCGGCGACCCGGACAACTTCACCTTCCCGCGCTGGAGCATCGACTTCTCGTTCGTGCGCGCCTACGAGGACGGCGAGCCGGCGGACACGACCGCGCACTACTTCCGCTGGCGCGCGGAAGGCGCGCTCGACGGCGACCTGGTGTTCGTGCCGGGCAACCCCGGCAACACCAACCGCCAGCTGACCGTGTCGCAGCTCGAGGTGCAGCGCGACCTCGAATACCCGCTGATCCTCGGCCAGCTCGAGCGCGGCATCGCGATCCTCGCCCCGTTCACCAAGATGAGCCCCGGCATCCTGACCACACAGCTGAGCTGGCAGAACAGCTACAAGGCGATCGGCGGCATGCTCGGCGGCCTGCGCGACGAGGCGCTGATGCAGAAGAAGCTGCAGCACGAGCAGCACCTGCGCGGCGCGGTGTCGGAGAACCCGGAGCTGGCCAAGAAGTACGGCGACCTCTGGCGCGAGATCGACCGACTGTGTGTGCAGCGGCGCGAGGTGCTCGCCAAGAGCTCGTTCTACGGCCCGAGCTACTCGGCCGTGCTCGAGCGCGGCGTCGCGATCGCCAAGGCGCTCGACGAGACGGTGAGCGAAGAGGAGCGCGCGCAGGCCCGCGAACAGGCCGCGCAGGAGGTGTTCGAGGGCAACGTGCTGACGCGGGCGCTGCTGCTCGATCACTTCGAGCGCGCCGTGAATTGGCTCGGCGCCGACGATCCCTTCCTCATGGCGGTCGGCCGTGACTACCGCGCCGCCGCCGGCTTCGACTGGCCGAAGGCGATCGGCGCGCTGCGTCGCAGCGAGCTCGGCGACGACGCGTTCGTCGCGCAGCTGCTCGCCGCCGGCGACGCCGCCGAGCGCTGGGCACAGAGCGAGGACCACGCCATCGCCGTCGCGCGCGTGCTGTGGCCGCTGATGCGCGACGCCCAGCAGACGCAGGAGCACGTCGAGAAGGAGCTCGAGACGCAGGGCATCCGCCTCGGCCACGCGCTGCACGACGTCTACGGCAGCCACATCAGCCCCGACGCGACGATGACGCTGCGCTTCTCCGACGGACGCGTCTCCGGCTATCCCTACAACGGCACGCTGGCGCCGTGGGCGACGAGCTTCTACGGCCTGTTCGGCCGCGGCGTCGAGTTCGGCGGCAAGTATCCGTTCGACATCCCGCGCCAGTGGCTCGACGCCGAGCAGGCGATCGACCTGTCCAAGCGCGTCTGCTTCGCCAGCACCAACGACATCGTCGGCGGCAACTCCGGCTCGTGCGTCGTCGACCAGGAGCTGCGCGTCGTCGGCCTGATCTTCGACGGCAACATCGAGTCGCTACCCAACGACTTCTACTACACGCAGGACAAGGCCCGCGCCGTCAGCGTGCACACCGACGCGATCGTCACCGCGCTGCAGCACGTCTACGGCATGCAGCGCATCGTCGACGAACTCCGCGCCGGCGCGGCGAACGACCGGTAGCAGCAATCTGGCACGGCGCCGCGAAAATGCCCGCGGCGCGGCGCGGGGCCCGGAGCGCGGATCTCGCCATGACATGGCGTTCGCCCAGCAGCCCACGCGCGGTGGCCTTCCGACCCGGCTGCACCGCTCGACGACCTCGGGTAGGTTGTCAGGCCTCGCCTGCCAGCGAACGCCACCGACGATGCGCCTACCTTCCCCTGCAGTCTCCCTGATCTCCGCCGCGGCGCTGTCGGTCGCGGTCGCCAACCTCGCGCCGCTCTCGACCTCCACCGACACGGCGATGCCGGGTACGCAGCCGCTCGAGGCCGCCTTGCTCGGCCCGTTGCCGGCCTGCGACGGATGCCACGGCTACTACGACCAGGACGTCGAGCCGGTCGAGAACTGGATGGGCAGCATGATGTCGCACGCCGGCCGCGACCCGGTGTTCTGGGCGGCGCTCGGCGTCGCCGAAGGCGACCTGCCCGGGGCCGGCGACTTCTGTCTGCGCTGCCACGCGCCGCGCGGCTGGCAGGAAGGGCGCGCCTTCCCGACCGATGGCTCGGCGCTCGATCCGATGCTGGACCAGTACGGCGTCGAGTGCGGCCTGTGCCATCAGCTCGTCAACCCGGACAAGAGCGAACACGGCGGCGTGCAGTACCTGCCCTACGTCGCCAACGACGGCGGCAACCCGGTCGAGGGCTACTACGGCAGCGGCATGGCCGTGCTGGCCGGCAACCAGACACGCTACGGTCCGTACGCCTCGACCACCGCGGGTCACCCGTTCGTGCAGTCGAAGTTCCACCGCTCCGCGGAGATCTGCGGCACCTGTCACGACGTCTCCAACCCGGTCACCGGCGACCTCGCCGCCAACAACGGCGCGATGACGCCGCTGCCGCCCGGTCAGTCGAGCGGCGTGTCCGGCGCGCCGGTGACCCAGAAGGCGGCGTTCCTCAACCCGCCGTTCGCCTACGGCATCGTCGAGCGCACGTTCAGCGAGCACTTCGCCAGCGCGCTGTCGACCACGCCGGTCGCCAACTACGCGTCGCTACCGGGCGACCTTCAGCGCGGCGCGATCAAGCGCGCCTACGACCAGGCGCAGCTCGCCGGCATGTCGGGCGATCACGAGGACGGCACCGCGCGCTTCTTCTCGTGCCAGAGCTGCCACATGGAGCCCGTGGTCGGCGAAGGCGCGGCGTTCGGCATCTCGCCGGTGCGCTACGACCTGCCGAAGCACGACATGACCGGCGGCAACACCTGGGCGCCGCTGGCGATCCAGTGGCTCGACGGCCAGTCGCCGAGCCTGCTGCGCCTCGGCAAGAACATGTCGCCGACGATGACCGCGGCGATGGACCGCGGCGTGCTTCGCTCGCGCGCGGCGCTGCAGCGCGCGGCGGCGCTCGACGTGCAGAACGTCGACACGCTGCGCGTCACCAACCTGACCGGCCACAAGCTGCTGACCGGCTATCCCGAAGGCCGTCGCATGTGGCTGCGCATCCGCTGGATGAACGAGCAGCTGCAGGTGATCCAGGAGCAGGGCTCGTACGGCAGCTTCCAGACGACCGTCAACGGCCAGAACTACACCGTCGAGTCGATCACCGACCCGAACGCCCACGTCTACGAGGCCAAGCTCGGCATCACCCAGGACTGGGCGCTGCAGCTGCTCGGCATGGGCGTGTCGCCGTTCACGCCGCTCGGCTTCGACCGCGTGACGGGTGCGCCGACGACGGACCTCGCGACGCTGGCGACCAGCGCGCCGGGCACCGCCGAGCCGACCTTCCACTTCGTGCTCAACAACACGCTGCTCGAGGACAACCGCATCCCGCCCTACGGCTTCGACCGCGACGAGGCCGAACACCGCAACGCGCTGCCCGTGCCGGCGACGGCGTTCGGCAACCCGGCGCCGGGCGGGACCTACGAGCACTTCGACGACGTGCAGCTGACGCCGCCGCCCGGCGCCACGCGCGCCGAGATCGAGCTGATGTACCAGACCGCGAGCTGGGAGTACATCCAGTTCCTGCTGCTCGCCAACCCGGGCACCAGCGCCTTCCTCGCCTCGGCCGGGCAGGAGCTGTTCGACGCCTACATGGCCACCGGCAAGTCGACGCCGGAGGTGATGGCGACCGCGCGCTGGTGCGAGATGCCGGGCTCCAACGAAGACGCCGTCCTGCGCACGTCGATCGACAGCGCGACACCGGACGCGACCTGCGCCAAGCGGGTCGAGGGAGGCGACGTGATGCACTTCGAGATCACCAGCCCCAACGGCACCCACACCAACAGCCTCGGCCTGCTGGTGCTCGAGCTGCACCAACCGAGCGCGCCGCCGATCCCGGGCCTGATCCCGGGCCTGTGGCTCGACGAAGCCCACGGCCTGGTCACGATCAACGGCGTGCCGCCGGGTGGCTGGAGCTGGAGCATCCAGCTGCCCTCGAGCGTGGTCGGCAGCCTGCGCTGGCAGGCGCTGCTGTGCAACGCGACCCCGGCGAACGGCATCTTCGCCGCGACCGACGCGTTCGACTTCTACCAGGACTGACGCCCGCAGGACCGGGCGACCGCCGGCGATTGCGGTCGCCCCCGAGGCTGCGCATGCTGGGCCGACCCGGCCCGCCGGGCGCCCCGCCTCCTGCTCCGCCATGCATCGATCGCTCCTGCTGACGCCGTTCCTCGCCGCGAGTCTGCACGCCCAGGACGACGTCGCCACGCCGACGCGACCGATCGAGCCCGCCGCGGAGAAGCTCGCGCGCGTGGCGCCGCGTTCGCCCGAAGAGACCGTCGCGTCGATCGAACTGCCGCCCGGCTACCACCTCGAGGTCGTCGCCTGCGAGCCGATGATCCGCGAGCCGGTGGCGATCGCGTGGGACGGCAACGGCCGCATGTACGTCGCCGAGATGTGCACCTACATGCAGGACATCGACGGCCGCGACGAGCACGCCGCGAAGAGCCGGATCAGCCGCCTCGAGGATCGCGACGGCGACGGCCGGATGGACCACCACACGGTGTTCGTCGACGGCCTCGTGCTGCCGCGCATGATCCTGCCGCTGCAGGACAGCGTCATCGTGCGCGAGACCGACACGCTCGATCTGCACGAGTATCGCGACACCGACGGCGACGGCGTCGCCGACGACAAGCGGCTGGTGTTCGCCGGCGGCGGGCGCGGCGGCAACCTCGAGCATCAGCCGAGCGGGCTCGAGTGGAACGTCGACAACTTCCTCTACGTGACCTACACCGACCGGCGCTACCGCTACCGCGACGGCAGGATCGAGGCGCACCCGCTGCCCGCCGGCGAAGGGCAGTGGGGCATCACCTTCGACGACTGGGGCCAGTGCTTCTACTCGCGCGCCGGCGGCGAGGTGGTCGCGACGATGTTCCAGCAGAACCTGCAGTACGGGCGCCTGTCGCTGCCCGGCGAGCTCGAAGACGGCTTCCACGAGTGCTGGCCGATCGACGACATCCCCGACGTGCAGGGCGGCCTGCCCCGCGTGCGCGAAGACGGCTCCCTCAACCACTTCACCGGCTGCTGCGGTCAGACGGTGTTCCGCGGTGATCGCCTGCCCGAGGAGCTGCGCGGCAACCTGTTCGTGCCCGAGCCCGTCGGTCGGCTGATCCGCCGCGCGACGATCACCGACGAAGGCGGCAAACGCGTGCTGCGCAACCCGCACGGCAAGTCGGAGTTCTTGCGCACCGCCGACGCGAACTTCCGCCCGGTCAACATGGAGACGGGCCCCGACGGCACGCTCTACATCGTCGACATGTATCGCGGCATCATCCAGGAGGGCAACTGGGTGCGCGAAGGCAGCTACCTGCGCGGCGTCGTGCAGCAGTACGGCCTCGACCGCAACATCGGCCGCGGCCGCATCTATCGCCTCGTGCACGACGACTTCGCGCCGGGGCCGCAGCCGCACATGCTCGACGAGACCAGCGCCGAGCTGGTCGCACACTTGAGCCACGCGAACGGCTGGTGGCGCGACAGCGCGCAGAAGCTGCTGGTGCTGCGCGGCGACGTGTCGGTGGTGCCGGCGCTGGGCGAACTGCTGCAGCACGGCGAGACCGCGGTGGCGCGCATGCACGCGCTGTGGACGCTCGACGGCCTCGACGCGGTCACGATGCGGCACGTGCAGACCGCGCTGAAGGACGACGACGCGCGCATGCGCGCGACCGCGGTGCGCGTCGCCGAGCGCTTCCTCGACGCCTCGTCGCGCGACGCCGATGCCGTGGCCGCGGTGCACAGCGCCGCCGTCGACCCGTCGCCGCTCGCGCGCCTGCAGGCGCTGCGCACCGCGCTCTACGTCGAGCTGCCCGGCTACGAGCAGCTGGTCGAACGGATCGTCGCCGCCGGCGGCGACCACGAGGTGTTCCGGCTGACGGCCAAGGAGCACTTCGACCGCCTCGCCAAGGAGAAGGCCGAGGCCGAACGGCGCGCCGAGATCGCGCGCAAGAACGCCGCGCTCGCCGCCGCCGTGCAGCGCGGCGCGACGGTCTACCAGGGGCTGTGCTTCGCGTGCCACGGCACCGACGGCGAGGGCATGCCCGTGCCCGGCAGCGAAGGCATGCGGCTCGCGCCGAGCCTCGCCCGCTCGCCGCGCGTGCTCGGATCGCCGGCGCGGCTCGGTCGCATCCTGCTGCACGGCCTGACCGGCCCCGTCGACGGCGCGAACTTCCCCGGCGTGATGGTCGGAATGGCCGCCAACGACGACCAGTGGATCGCCGACGTGATGACCTACGTACGCAACAGCTGGGGCAACGCCGCCAGCCTGATCGAGCCGGCCGAGATCGCCGAACTGCGCAAGGCGACCGCCGCCCGCAACACGCAGTGGACGCTCGCCGAGCTGAAGCCGTTCGACCCTGTGCTGCTCGCGCGCCGCAGCTGGCGGCTGACCTCGGACCGCAACCCGGGTGAACTGGCGCGCGCGGTCGACGGCGACGACGGCACGCGCTGGACGACCAACGAGACGCAGCGGCCGGGCACCTGGCTGAGCATCGAGCTGCCCGAAGCCGTGCCGCTGACCGGCTGCTGCCTCGACACGCACGGCTCGATCAACGACTTCCCGCAGCGCTACGAAGTGCGCACGTCGATGGACGGCGAGAACTGGAGCGAGCCGATCGCCGCCGGCGACGGCGAACGAGACCAACCGATCATCCGCTGGCAGCCGACGACCGCGCGCTTCGTCAAGATCACGCAGCTCGGCAAGAAGGCAGACCTCTGGTGGTCGGTGCACGAGCTGCAGCTGTTCGGCGACGGCAACCCGCTGCCGAAGTAGTGCGCGTCAGAGGATGTCGAGCACGCCGGTAGAGCCGTTGCTCAGCGTGTCGACGAACGTCGCCCAGTTGCTGTCGATGCTGAGCGACGTGTTCCACGGCAGCGCGTCCTTGTCGCCGACGCCGCCGAGCGCGGCCGCGGCGAACGCGCGGGCCAGCTTGGTCATGCGCTTGTCGGCGGTCAGCTCGATCAACGGATCGATCGCGCGGCGGTCGCCGATGCGACCGATCGCGGTCGCGATCGCGGCGAGCACGGCCGTGCTGTCGTACTCCTTCAACATCGCGACCAGCTGCTCATTGGCGTTCTTGTCGCCGAGACAACCGAGCGCGACCGCGCACTGCTGTAACAGGAACGGCCGCCGCCCCGAACGCCGCAACACCGCCGACAGCTGCGGCACGGCGACGGCGTCGTGCAGCAGGCCGAGGCCGACGCACAGGTAGCCGGCCGCGCGTTCGTCCCCTTCGTGCGCCGAGAGCTGCTGCATCACGGTCGGCGCGGCGTCGGTGTGACCGGCGAGCCCGAGCGCGACCGCGAGCGCCGAGCGCTGGTCGTCGGTCTGCGCGTCGATCAGGTCCGACAGCAGCAGCTGCCCGACCACCGCGTCGGGCGAACCGGCGGCGGCGGCGGGCTGCGCCAGCAAACCGAGCGCGATGGCGAGCCACGGCGCCGCCGTCGCCCGGCTGGCCTTGTTGTAGGCCTTGAGCAGCCAGTCGCGGTTGGCTTCGCCGCCGATGCGCCCGAGGGCGATCACCGCGAACCACCGCGTCGTCTGGTCCCTGCCGCGCTCGTAGCAGCTGCGCAGCGCCGCGCTGCAGAAGGCGTCGGCGGCGTCGCGCTCCTCCGGCAGCGCGAGCATGCCGAGCGCGATCGCCGCCGACTGCCGGATCGCCGCCCCGCGACGGTTCTTGTCGTCGAGCTCGTCGACGAACGCCTGCTTGCAGCGCTGGTGCAGCGACGAGACGTCGCGCCCGAGCAGCCGTCCGATCGCCGGCCCGGCGTGCGCCTGGATCTGCTCGTCGCCAGCGCCGCGGTCGGCGGCGAACCAGTCGAGCAGCTGCTCGACCAGGATCCACGCCAACCGCTTGTCGGCCGAACGCTCGGGGTCGCCGCGCAGCACGCCGAGCCCCGACAGCGCGCCGGTCAGCAGGTCGCGGTCGTTCTCCTGCTCGTCCTTCAGCACGCCCCACAGCACCTCGTAGGCCTGCTGCGACAGCTTGGGGTCGCCGAGGCGGCGGGCCAGCAGCCCGAGCCCGTAGGCGGCGAACGCCCGGGTGCGGTCGCGCACCTCGCTGCGATCGACCATCGCCCGCGCCTTCTTGTCGTCCTGCACCAGCGACACGAGCATCGGGAACGCCGCGGCGCGCCCGGCGATCGCCAGCGACAGCACCGCCGTCTCGCGCACCTCCTGGTCGTCGCGCTTCAGTCGTTCTGCCAGCACCGCCTCGAGCTCGCCGCCCGGCGGGTCCTGCCCGACCTTGCCGAGCGCGACCAGCGTCGCCGACTGCACGTCGCGGTTGCGGTCCGCCTCGAGCAGGGCGATCAGCGCGGGCACGATGCGCGACTTGCGGTCGTCCTCGGTCGGCGCCAGCACGTCGGCGACGAGGTTGGGCCGGTTGGGACCGAGGTAGAAGTCGTCGGACCCGGTGATCGGCACCACCGACGTCGCGCTGCGCGGCAGCAGGTAGGGCTCCTTGTTGAACTCCCACCAGGTCTGCCAGCTGATCGTGTAGGGCTGCACGTCGCGCGCGCCGGTGGTCGGCCCAGGCGTCGGCGGCGCCGCCGGCGGCCCATTGAGCACCGGCAACGGCACGACGGGGATGCCCGGGGGACCGCGGTACTGCCCGCCGTGCGCCGACAGCGCGGTCGCCAGCAGCACGGCGCAAGACACCGAGAGCGTGAGTTGGCGACGCATTGGCGCACCATATCCGCTCGCCGTGGTGCGGTAACGCACACCGCCGGAAGCGGTCAGAAGCGGATCGGCACCACGGGCAGAACGCCCGTGACCTCGTCGCCTTCGGCGGTGACGAGCAGCAGCCGCGCCGACACCACCCGATGCCGCAGAGCCGGCAGCGCGGGCCAGCGCAGGGCCACCGTCACGCTGCCGTAGAAGGGCACTTCGCCGATCGTGTTGCCGCCGAGCGAGTCGCGCCAGTCGGCGCGCATCACGTGCGGCGCGGCGGGCGGCTGCAGCAGCCAAGGCTCGACGCCCTCGGGGCCGAGCACCGGCGGCGGTCCCGGCCGCGCCTGCGCCAGGTCGAGCACGTGCATGCTGCCGGGCAACGCCGCCGTCGCGGCGACCAGCGTCGCCTCGCCGCGGCCGATCACCGCCGCCACGCTGCAGCGCGGCGCCGCCGGCGCGCCGAGCCGCACGCTGCGGCCGAGGTCGCCTTCGCGCATCGCCGCGAGGCCGACGCCGCCGCGCTGCAGGCCGCCGTCGAGCACCTGCAGCACCGGCTGCTCGTCGACGAAGCAATGCAGACGGAAGCCCTGCAGCTGGAAGGTCAGCCGGTGCGAACCCGTCGGTGCGCTGGCGGTCGTCGCCTGGGCGACGATCATGCGATCGGCGCCGAACCAGCGCTCGATACGCACCACGGCGGCCGCCGGGTCGACGGCGAACACGTAGCAGCCGTTGTCGCTGCGCCGTGCGACGACGCCGACCGCGCGCGCATCGTCGCCGCTGCCGAGCTCGACGTCGGCGACCACGCGGTAGTCGCTCGCCTCGTCGTCGGGCAGCGCCGCGGTGCGCAACGCCCAGCGATGGTCGCCGCGCGTCGTCTCGAGCATCGCCTCGCCGTCGAGGGCCCGTTCGCGCGTCGCGTCGGGCCCCGCCGCTTCGACAGCGAGCACGACCTCGTCGCCCGGCGCGACCGTCAGCCCGAGCGAACCGGGCTTGCCGGCGTCGTTCCACGGGAAGTCCACCTGCGCCTCGACGAACGGCAGTTCGCGCGCCTCGCCGGCGTGCAGTTCGACGGGCGCGGCGCCGGCGCCGCTGCGCACGGTCGCCACGCCGCTGCGGCCGAGCAGGCGCCAGGTCGCCGTCTCCGGCTGCTGCGCAGCGAGCAGTCCGGCCAGCGCGACGATCGTCGCGGCGCGCGCGGCGAGCCCGTTCACGACGGCACCGCTCCGTTGACGCGCAGCATGTTGCAGAACATCGCGCCCTGCTCGCGCGCGTCGTCGAGCGCGACGTGCGTGTGCGGCAGCTCGTCCGACCACTCGGCCGGCAGCGCGCCCTTCACGCAGTCCCGATACGGTCGCTTCAGCATCGCCATCGCGTAGGTCTTGACGTCCAGCGCCGAGTGGCCGAACGGCACGTCGCCACAGTAGCGCTGCAGATACCAGTAGACCCACATGAAGTCGTAGGCCGCGGGCTGGCCGACGAACACCACGCGCCCCGGCAGATGTCGCAGCCACTTCGCGTAGCGCGGCATCACATCGGCCGGGTCCTCGGGGTTCTCGCGCGCCTTCGCCAGCGCGGCGGGGAAGCCTTCCCACCACAGCATCGTGCGTTCGTGCGGCGCGGCGCCCGGCAGGGTCTGCAGGTTGGCGGAGAACTCGTCGACGACGCTCTTGTCGGCGCGCAGCGCGACCGACGCGAAGCTCAGCATCGAATGCGGTCCGGGGATCGGGCCGTCGGCCTCGACGTCGGTGCTGATGTAGATCTCTTCGGGCATGACGGGACGGGTCATCTTGCCGGCTACCAGGGGCGCGCGCTGCCCGGTGGCGCGGTTATCTTGTGACGGAGCGTGGCGGAGACGCAGGAGCAGGTGACATGTACCTCAACCAGTCCCACAACAGTCCGTATTGGGCGCAACCGCGACCGCAGCTCGCCTTCCTGATCTTGATCATGCTGTGGATGCCGCGATCGCCGTTCGCCGATCTCGGCTGGTGGGCCCTGCTACCGATGCTCGCGATCGTCGGCGGTGTGCTTTGGTGGACGCTGTCCCCAGACGGGCGCTCCGGCGTGCTACGCACGATGCAACGGCTGCAGAAGGATGTGCACTGGTTCCAGCTGCGCCCGGTCACCTGCCACGAGCTGGGCGACGGCGACGAACTGCGCACCGCGCTGACGAAGCACGGCTATCAGGTCATCGAACTCGACGGCCAGGGCATCACGTCGTGGCAGAGCCTCGGCGAAGCACTGCAGCCGCACACCGCACCGCTGCGCTTCCCCGAAGAGCCGCGCAACCACGTGCGTGCGCTGCTCGCGCAGATGGCCTGCGAGAAGCCGCGCCGCCGCGCGATCGTCTGGCGCAACGCGATCGTCGCCGCGCAGCACGACCCGGCGTTCTTCGCCCGCGTGCTCGCCGACCAGGCCTCACAGGCGCTGACGCTGCCGGCAGGTCTACTGCTGTTCGTCGACCTGCCCGAAGCCGCACCACAGCCCCGCAGCGAACGCGACGTCGAGATGCGCTTGCCGCACGGCGAGCCGCGCGACGTCGACCGCGGCGTGCTCACCCGCGCGCCGGACGACGCGTGGTGGAAGCCGAAGCCCGGTGAGATGACGCACGGATGAAGCCGCCGCGTCGCCGACCGAAGAAGTGGCCACCGTGGCGATGGCCTTTGTGGATCCGGCTCGTGATCGCCGCCACGGTGATGGTCATGCCGTTCTTGACTGGCCGCCCTCAGAGCTTCTGGTTCGCGCCGCTGTGGTTCCCGATGCTGTTTGGCCTGTTCTATCAGGTGCCGATCTCACTCGAACCGATGGTGCGCTGGGCCGACGGCATCACCTTCGACGCCGCGCAGCAGCTGCTGCGCTCGCCGGCGCGCCACCTGCTGCACCTCGACGGCAGCAAGGTGCACGACGCCGCGAGCCTGGTGCGCGCCCTCGACGCGCTGCTCGGTGCCTTCGAAGTGCCGGCTGACGCGCTGCAGCGCTCGCTCGCGCACATCGCCTTCGAGTCGCGAGGCTCCGGCCTGCGCACCATCGTCTGGACCGACGCCCGCAACCTCGCCGACAACGACCCGGCGACGTTCCGGACTTTCGTCACCGAGTGGAACGAACGCATCGAACCCACCAACTGGTTCGAGCGTGTGCTGATCCTGGACATGCCGGTGCCGGCGGCGGAGTGGGCCCAAGCGGCCTGAGCGCTGCCCCCGGTCGCGCACTCTGCTGTGTGACCTCACCGCACGACGCCCTGTTCCGCTTCGTGTTCGGCGACTGCGAGCACGCCGCCGGGCTGCTGCGCAGCGCCCTGCCAGCCGACGTGGCGGCCGCCATCGACTGGACGACGCTCGAACGCCTCGCCGAACCGCACCCCGACGGGCGCGGAGGGGAACGGGTCTGTGACCTGTTGTTCTCCTGTCGCCTGCGATCAGGCCCGCGCCTCTTGCTCTACGTCGTGCTGGAGCACAAGTCGCGCGGCCGACGCTTCGACGTGCTGCAGGTCTTCGCCCAGGTCACGGCCGTGCTCGAACGCTACCGGCGCGAACACCCTGGCGAACGCTTCTTGCCTGCCGTGCTGCCGGTCGTGCTGCACGTCGGCCGCCGCCCCTGGGCAGCGCCGGTGTCGCTGCGCGAACTGTTCGACGTCGATGCGCTGCCGGCCGGAGTGGTGCAGCACCTGCCCGACTTGACCGTGCGGCTCGACGACGTCAACCGCGACGACGAACGGGCCCTGCGCGACCGCGCCCTGTCGCTGACCGGTCTGTGGAGCCTCGCGTCGCTCCGCTACCTGCCCGCGCTCAGCGACGACCCCAAGGGCCTCGCGCGCTGGCTCGAGACCTGGGCAGACGTCATCGAAGAGGTCGTCTGCGCGCCCACGGGCCAAGAAGCCGTGCGGGCGATATCCTCCTACCTCCTCCAGACCTCGCGCCTGCCGCGCCTGCGCGTCGAGGTCGTCATGCAACGCATCCTCAACGAACGAGCCATGACCCGCCGCAAGTCCACCTACGACCAGATCGTCGAAGAAGAGCGCGCGCACGGCAGCGCGTCCGTCGTTCTGCGCCAGCTGACCCGTCGCTTCGGCCCGCTGCCGGACGGCGTCGAGCAGCGCGTGCGCACGGCTGGAAGCGAAGACCTGGATCGTTGGGCCGATCGCCTGCTGGACGCGGCGACGCTCGACGAGGTGTTCGAAGGGGCGTAGCGAATCGCGCCGATCGCCTCGGCGACCTGCACCCGCTCAGTCGAGCCGCTCGAGATCCTGTTGCAGCCGATGGATCGACAGCGCCCGGATGCCGTCGCGCAGCCACCACGTCGACGGCCCCAGGTGCACGACGTCGAGGCGTTCGAGCTGCAGGTCCTGCATCGCCGCATGCATCGACCGGGTCGTCGTCGGCTCCTCGCTGCGCTTGAACTCGAACCCCAGGCGGCGATCCCCGCGCACGACCAGCAGATCCAGCTCCGCGCCAGCGTGCGTCGCCCAGAACCAGCACTCGTCGTCCTTGGCCCCCAGGCGCTTCTGCACCTGATGCAGCGCGAACCCCTCGAACGATGCGCCGACCAACGGGTGACCGGCGAGCTGCTCGGGCGTGCGGATGTCGTGCAGCGTGTGCAGCAGTCCGGAGTCGAGCACGTAGACCTTGGGCGATTTGACCAGGCGTTTGCCGAGGTTGGCGAACCACGGTCGCAGCAACCGGACCACCATCGCGTCGCAGAGCACGTCGAGGTAGTTGCGCACCGTCGTCGGCGACGAGCCCATGGCCCGCGCCAGTTCGGCGTGGTTGAGCACCCGCCCGCTCCAGTGCGCCAGCATCATCCAGAACTCACGCATGCGCAGGAACGGCGTCGTGACGCCCATCATCGGCAGGTCGCGCGCCAGGAAGGTCTCGAGGAAGCTGCTGCGCCAGCCGAAGCTGTCGGCGTCGTTCTCGGCGAGGAACGAGCGCGGAAAGCCGCCGCGCAACCACAGCTTCGACAGGGAGTCGGCGCCGACCTCGCCCAGCTCGAAGCCGTCGAGCCGCAACCAACCGACGCGGCCGGCGAGCGACTCGGAACCCTGCTGCAACAGCTTGCCGGAGGCACTGCCGAGCAACAGGAAGCGCGCCGGATCGTCCGGGCGATCGAGCAGCACGCGCAGCGCGGGGAACAGTTCGGGTCGCTGCTGGATCTCGTCGAGCACGATCAGCCCGCGCAACGGCTCGAGCGTGCTCATCGCGTTGTCGAGTTGGCGACGGTGGCGTGGATCCTCCAGGTCGAAGAAGTGCACGGGCCCGTCCTGCTCGGCGGCGAACTGACGCGCCAGGGTGGTCTTGCCCACCTGACGCGCACCGAGGATCGCAACAGCCTTGGACCAGCGGTAGAGCGTGTTCAGTTCGGTCCGAGCGAGCCTGAGCATATGGGAATCCTGGCTTCTTGGTTACGTTTTTCAAGCGTAAGGCATCAAGTTGCATAGAATATCGTCACTCTAGATAACGATTTTCTAGCAAATAGCTCGATGGGAGCCATGCGACCGTTCGGGCTGGCGGCCCGAGCCAGGACTCGAAGATCCGTGTAACCGCTGAGCGATCCGAGCCACTGTCCAGTGTGGCCCAGCCTTCCGCTCCGATCACGACCCTGAGCTTCCGCGCCGGCAACGTCGAGGCGTCTCCATGGCCGGAGACGCTGCCACCCCCGTTCGGTGCCCGGCTGGTCCCTGCGCCGTCCGGACCACCCGGGCTGCTCGCACCCGGCCGCATGCGTTGGCGCCTGCGGCATGCGCTCGAAGGCGCCGCCGCCGCCTACCGCGACGGCATCGCCACCACGGCGTCACATCTGCAGAGGTCACATCTGCAGAGGGAGCATCTGCAGGCCACACGCTGGCGGTCGACGAGCATGGCGATCGAGAACCTGCGCCTAGCAGGCTACCGCGGGCTGCTGCACGCCACACCCGAACCGCTGCGCGTCGCGATCGCCGTCGCCCTGGCCCGCACGCTGAACCAACGCGCCCTGGTCGCCGTGATCGACTCGGCCGCCTGCGACCGCTGGCACCGTCAGGCTGGCCTCGATGCAGCGCTGCTCGAGGTGCACACCTTCGCACGGCTGGCGAGGGAGATGCGCTGGCGCGGCGGTCAGCAGGACCTGCTCGTGGTCGACGGCCCCGAGGCGATTCCGCATGGCATCGCCAGCGCGGTGTGCGATGCCTCGGCCGCGCTGGCGCGCGTCGGCTTCCTCGACCAGCTCGACACGGCGACGGTCGAACGGTTCGCGAGCAGCCTCGGACCGCTGCTGCTCCTCTCCCGCTGCGAAGCACCTGACGGCGACTCTCCCGGCCGCTCCACCGAACTGCGCGTGCCGCTGCCCGACGATCGCTTGGATCGCTACCAGGCGGCATGGCACACGTTCCTGACCGCCTACGACCGCTTCCTCGCCGCGCGTGGCAACGCCGGCTTCGGCGCCTTCTTGCAGCAGGCTCGCAGCGACCCCGCGCAGCGGCCCGCGGTGTTCGCCTGGCACGAAGCAGTTCGCCTCGCGGCGTGGCATCCGGGCAAGGCCGCACTGCTGGGCGAGCTGCTGCGCCGACACGAAGCCGAACGGACGCTGGTCTTCACGCCAGATCGCAACAGCGCCTACGAGATCGCCAGCGCGCACCTGGTGCCGGCGGTCACCGCCGAGTTGCCACGCGCGGAGCGCCGCGCCCTCCTCGAGGCGTTCGCCACCGGCCAGCTGACGACGCTAGCCGGGCCGCGCCTGCTGGAGACCGGCGTCGATCAGCAGCAGGCCGATGTCGCGATCCTGGTCGGCGGCGGTCACGGCACCGCACAACGTCGTCGACGCCTGCAGCGCGTGCGCACCGGCGGCCACTGCTACGAA
The DNA here is from genome assembly GCA_020638735.1 of Planctomycetota bacterium. Classification (GTDB taxonomy): domain Bacteria; phylum Planctomycetota; class UBA1135; order UBA1135; family UBA2386. Next base: position 328,823 of record JACKHZ010000013.1, read on the forward strand.
CTGACCACCCTCGAAACCCTGGAGATCGGTCGTGCCTCGCGATGGCGTGCCTCCGATGCCGATGCGGCGATTGCCGTTCACCATGGCTGACGGCGAAGTGATCCCGTGCTGGCTCGGCGAACGCGACCGACCGTGGCTGCGCGACCTGCTCGAATCAGCGCTCGGCTTCGTCGGCCGCACTGCCGCCGAGCTGCGCCAGTACTGGGGGCGCGAGCCCGACCCGCGCGCCGGTCAACGCCATTGGCCTGCCAGACACGTGATCTCGAGCTGGCTCGCCCGATCCAGTCACGCGCCGCGGCGGACTTCGTGGCGCCGACGCCTGTTCGCGCTGCGCGCCGCTGGCAGCTCGCGCGAAGACGCCCTCGCCGTGGTCGCCGCCGAGAACGGCATCGACGCCGAGTTGCTCGCTCGCTCGCTGTTCGACGACCTGCCCGATCGCCGCCTGGTCAGCAGACCGGACACGCTGGACCCAGGCGTGCTCGCCGTGGTCGCCAACAGCTGCATGGTCAGGACGCTGCTGCGCCACGCCAGCAAGGCCGAGCTGAGGTCACGCGGTGGCTCACGCCTGCTGTGGCGGACGGCGTGGTTGCTCGGCGTCGCCCTCGAACACGTCGCGGACGGCGGCGCGACGCTCGCCCGATGGCGCCGCGGACCGACGGGCCTTGCGACGGGCCCCACCACAGGCCTCGCCGCCTTGGCCCCGCTGCTGCCGTGGCTGCATCGCTACCGACTGACCGCAGAACTGCAGCACCCGATCGCCCGCGGACACCTGGTGCTGGCGACGGGCGACCCGCTGCAGCCGGGACCCGAGCCCACGGCCTACGACAGCCGGCTCGAGCGACGCTTCGCCGCCGACCTGCGCCGACTGCACCCGACGTGGCAGCTGCTGCGCGAACCCGAGCCGGTCCGCACCTCGAGCGGGCTCGCCTTCCCCGACTTCGCGATCACCGGCCCCGGGCGCCCGACGTGGCTGTGCGAGATCGCGGGCCTGCGTCAGTTGTCCTGTCTTCCGGCCAAGTTGGCGCTGCTCGAACACCCCCGCGTCGTGCTCTGCCTGCCCGAGCGCCACGTGCCCGAGCGACTGCGCGGCCATCCGCGGATCGTGCCGTTCCAGGGCCACGTTCCGGTGCCCCGCGTCGTCGCCGCCATCACAGCACCCTTCCTCGCGCCGGACACCCGGGCTAGCCTGTTCGCCCCCGAATCGAGGAACTGCATGAGCTTCACCCACCAAGGCCGCACGATCCGCAAGGTCGCCGTCATCGGTTCGGGCCAGATCGGCCCGGACATCGCCCTCTACTTCACCAAGGTCCTGAGCCCGTTCGGCGTCGAGACCGTCGTCGTCGACGTCAGCGAGGACGCGCTCGCCGGCGGCCGGAAGAAGCTCGAGAAGAAGGTCGCGAAGGGTGTCGAGAGCGGCGCCTTCTCGGCCGAGCAGCAGACCAAGATGACCGGCAGCGTCACCTGGACGTCGAACTACGACGCCATCAAGGGCGCCGACCTGGTCGTCGAGGCCGCCACCGAGAACAAGGAGCTCAAGGGCAAGATCTTCGGTCAGGTCGAAGGCCTCGTCCAAGACGACGCGATCCTGGTCAGCAACAGCTCGCACCTGGAGCCCGAGGTGATCTTCGCCAACGCCAAGCTCAAGGGCCGCACCGGCGTGGTGCACTACTTCTTCCCCGCCGAGCGCAACCTGCTGGTCGAGGTCGTGCCGGGCAAGGACACCGCCGCGGCGACGACGAAGTGGCTGCTGTCGTTCTACGAGGAGATCGGCAAGGTGCCGATCGAGGTGCAGTCGCGCTACGGCTACGCGCTCGATCCGGTGTTCGAGGGGCTGTTCTACGCCTGCGCGCTGCTCGCCGAAGAGGGCGTCGCGACGACCAAGCAGATCGACGTGGTCTGCAAGAAGACCTTCAAGATGGGCGTCGGTTCGTTCACGGCGATGAACCTGACCGGCGGCAACCCGATCACCGCGGTCGGTCTCGACAACTACACGACCAAGATCGGCCCCTACTTCAAGACGCCGCAATCGCTGAAGGACAAGGTCGCGCAGAAGGCCAACTGGGACGTGCCGGCGCGCGGTGAGCAGGTCGACGTGCCCGACGACGTCGCCGCCAAGGTCCGCGACGAGCTGCTCGGCGCCTACTTCGGCCTGTGCGGCGAGATCGTCGACGCGGGTCTGGTGACGATCGCCGACTTCAACATGGGCATCGAGGTCGCGCTCGACATGAAGCCGGCGTTCTCGTTCATGAACGAACTCGGCACGGCGAAGGCGCTGGCCCTGGTCGAGGCCTACGCCAAGAAGCACCAAGGCTTCCCAGTGGCGAAGTGCATCGCCGCACACGGCGCGGAGAACAAGCCGTTCGACATCCCGGTGGTGCTGCGCGAGGACCGCGATGGCATAGCCGTGCTGACGATCCGCCGCCCGAAGGTGCTCAACGCGCTCGACCAGGGCGTGTTCGCCGAGATCCAGCGCCGCTTCGAGGAGTGCCAGAAGGACCCGAAGGTCGTCGGCGTGGTGCTGACCGGCTTCGGCAAGAAGGCGTTCGTCAGCGGCGCCGACGTCAACTTCCTGGCCAAGATCGACAGCGTGCAGATGGGCGAGCAGACCTCGCGCACCTCGCAGAAGTGCGTCGACGCCGTCCAGGCAGTCACCAAGCCGACCGTCGCCGCGCTCAACGGCCTGGCGTTCGGCGGCGGCATCGAGACCGCGATGGCATGCGAGACCCGCATCGCCAGGAAGGGCCTCAAGGTGCTCGCCGGCCAGCCCGAGGCCAACCTCGGCATCATCCCCGGCGCCGGCGGCACGGTGCGCCTCGCGCGCATCGTCGGCATCGAACGAGCCAACGAGATGCTGCGCACCTGCCGTCCGATCAGCAGCGAGAAGGCGCTCGCCTACGGCCTGATCCGCGAGGAGGTCGACGGCGACCTCGTCGGTCGCGCCGTGCAGCTCGCCAAGGAGATGGCCGAGGGCAAGGCGCCGCGTTCGCGCATGGCCGAGGGCCCGATGGCCGACGTGCCATCGACGCTGCCGGCGGTCGAGATCGGCCACCTCAGCAAGAAGGTCGACGAGATCCTGCAGAAGGCCATCCTCGGCGCGGCAAAGCTGCCGCTGGCCGAGGCGATCCCGTTCGAGGCGAAGTGCTTCGGCGAGGTCTGCGGCACCGAGGACATGAAGATCGGCGTGACCAACTTCATGAAGAACGGCCCGAAGGTGAAGGCCGAGTTCGTGCACCGCTGACCTGACGGTCAGCGCGCCGGAGGGAAGGTCACGCGCCCGCCGTGCTCGTCGACGCGGACGCTCTGCCTGCGCGTGTTCCAGTAGCCGGCGATCTCGGCCCGGAGTTCGCCCGGCGGCACCGCGACCTCGAACTCCAGCTGTGGGCCGACGTGACCGTGGAACCACGTGTCGAGGTCGCGCCAGGCGAGCAGCGTACCGTCGGCGTCGCGAACCAGCAGCGTGTCGCTCCAGCACATCTGCGCGCGCTGCTCGACGTCCAGCTCGACGACGACCCGCAGCGGTGACGCCGGCTCGAGCGCGAACGCCACCTCGGTCGCCGCACCGACGCCGACGTGCACCGGCGTCGGCGCGACACGCAAGCTGCGGCTGCTGCCGCGCAGTTCGTAGTCCCCGGCCGGCACCTCGGCGTGCGAGAACGAACCGTCGCGCCTGCGCCGCAGCACGAAGCTCTCACCGCGCCCGACCGCGAACAGCGCCAGCTGCAGGTCCTTGGGCGCTACCAGCTCACCCGCAGCCACCGCGTGCACGCGGTGCGGCGGCCCCATCGTGATCGTGCCGAGATCGACGTCGCCGCCGGCCGGCACCTCGAGGTCGTTCCACCGCACCGAGGGACGGCCCGTCACCGAGACGGTGGCCGTCAGGTGCCCCGGGGCGAACGGCCCGATCTCGAAGCGGCCGTTCTCGTCGCAGCGGGCCGTCGGCCCGGTCCATCGCAGTCGGCGCTGCACGACCATGATCTGTGCGCGCAGCGGCTGACCGTTCTCGTCGACGACAAGACCGCGGACCCAGTGCCGCGACCGCGCGCGGTCCGGCACGACGACGTCGACGACGTTGCCGTCCGGCACGACAGCGGGCACGCGCCAGATCGCTAAGAACGGATGCAGCTCGTAGGCAGCGGCGTCGAACAACGCGACCTCGATCGGTCGATCGCCGGGCACGCGCCACGTCATCGCCTGTAGCGTCAGGCCGTCTTCGTCGGTCGGCACCGCCTGGCCGACAGGCATGCCGTTCGGGTCCGAGACCTGCACCCGCCATCCCGCCAGCGGCGCACCGCGCTCGTCGCGCAGCCGCACGCGCAGCGGCAGCAGCGCCGGCGCCGCGGCGTCCCAGGTCGACGGCCGGCCGCTGCGCAGCTCGATCACTTCGCGCACGTCCGCGTCGCCGATGTCGGCCGTGACCACCCACATGCCCGGCAGCAAGCCGTCGAACGAGAACACGCCGCGTCCCCACGAGCGCAGCGACCGTTCGCAGAACGGGAACGCGTGCGCGCCGTCCGCCAGCATGCGCAGCGAGACCTGTGATCCGCCCGCCGGCGCGCCGTCGGCGCGGGTCGTCGTGCCCTGCAGCGACGCGCCTTCGTCGACACGCACCTCGATCGGCGCGCTGCTCGGCAGGTCCAGTCGCACCATGCCGATGCGCTGTCGGTCTCCGTCGACGACCCGGGCGACCACCGCGACGTGCCCCGGTGACAGCCAATCCAGCACGAACGAACCGTCCGCCGCGGTGCGGTCGTACCACGGCTCCGGGATGTCGCTGCCGAACGAGATCGTGCCGAGCTCGGCGGCGACGGGCTCGCCGCGTTCGTCGACCACCCTGCCGCGCAGCTGCGGACCAGCTGCGCCGAGGCGCAGGCGACACTTCAGCACGCCGTCGACGACGCTCGTGTTCGTCCACGCCGACACGGCGTGACCGGAAGCCCGCGCCCGCAGCTGCGGTGCGCGCTGACCACGGCGACGCAACACGCCGTCGACCCCGGTGACGCCCAGCGGCGTCATGTGCCGATATGCCCCCTGGGTGGCGTTGCCCTCCACCTCGGCGCCGACGACCGGTGCGCCGAGCGCGTCGACCACGGTCACCTGCAGTGGTGTCTCGGCCGGGACCTGCACCTCGAGCTCGTGATGGAACGTCGCCGGAACGGGGTTGGGGTACCAGATGCCTTGTGCTTCGGTGCCGCTGACGAACACCTCGTAGGTCGTCGCGTGCGCACAGTCCTCGAACGTCACGTCCCCGCTGGCGTCGGTGTCGAGGCAGCGGACGTCGTCGCCGTGGACCAGCATGACCACCTCACCGGCCTCCACCACCGGCTCGTCGGCGTGGCGAACGTGCACGGTGATCGCGCGGCGCGGCCGCGCCTCGACCGGCGGCGCGATCACCGGCGGCGGCGGCAGTTCGACCGCGTCCCGCTGACCGACCGTCGTCACCGGCTCGGCCTCGGCGCTCGCCGGAGCGACCGCAACCGCGCCCGCCGCGGCGGGCGGCGCCAGACGTTCGGGCCGCCACAGCATCGCGACGGCGGCGATCGCGACGACCGCCGTCGCAGCCGCCGCGACGCGCATCAACCGATGCGGCACCACAGGCTTCGCCGGCACCCGCGTCAGCAACGTGTCGCGCATCGCGTCGAGCCGCGTCGCCGACAGCGCCATCGCGCCTGCCGTCGTCGCCAGCCCGGCCGGCAACAGCGCGCGCAGCCGGTCGAGCCCGCGCACGATCTGCGTTCGCACGGTGCCCGCCGGCCGCCCGAGCGTCGCGCCGATCTCGGCCGCGGTCAGGCCGTGCTGCACGTGCAGCCCGACCGCCTCGCGGAACGGCGACGGCAGCTCGGCGAGCGCGTTCTTCAGCAGCTCGGCGAACTCGCCGTCGACGCTGCCGCGCACCGGGTCGTCGCCGGCCAGCAACGTCTCCAGCTGCGCCGCCCCGGTCATCTGTCGCCGCGCCGTGCGCTGCATGGTGCGCGCGTGGTTGGCGAGCACGCCGAGCAGCCACGGCAGCAGCGGCCGCGCCGGATCCCACCGGTCGGCGTGCGTCATCGCCGTCAGCCAGGTGGTCTGCAGCAGGTCCTCGGCGCGGTGCTGGTCGCCGCCGGCGAGGTAGCAGGCGACGCGACCGAGCTCCGGCGCGGTGCGGTCGAAGACCCCAGCCAGCGCGCGCGCATCGCCGCGCTGACGGAAGTCGAGGAACAGGGATTCGACGGTGGCAGGAGTCTTCACGGCGTTCTGCCCCTGCTTGCCGGAGCCCGCGCCAGTGCGCCCGGCAACTGCGGAATTCTCGCCGCGACGCGGCGCGCGAGTCTACCGCGGCGCGCGGAGCACCAGGTTGTCGCCGCGCACGACGAACACCGCCTCGTCGCGCGGCAGCAACCGCCCGGGGGCGATGAGCGTCCGGCCGACGTCGTAACTCGCCACGACCTTGCCGCCGGCGACGAACACCAACAGCTGGTACTCGTCGAAGTTCTGCTGCTGCGATCGCGCTGCCCCGCCCCAGGCGATGCCGATCGCCCGGTCGACGTCTTCCGGCGACTGGTAGGGCGTCGCGACGTACATCGCGTCCCAGTCGAAGCCGGCCAATTGGTCCATGCGCACCTCGGCGCCTTCGTGCTTCTTCACCGCCGCGCGCAGCACGTCGTCGAGGCGCAGCCGGCCCTGCCACCACACGGCCGCGCCGCCGAGCAGCACGACGCCGACGAAGGCCAGGGTGCCGAGCCTAGAACGCGCCAACGGTCAGGCTCAGCGCGTTGGTCGCGGTGATCGGGCCGAAGTCGAGCGTCGGCGTGACCTCGAACGACACCCACTGCTCGCGCAGCTCGACACCTGCCAGCGCCGGGTCGTCCGGCAGCGTCAGCGTCGACGACGCCGAGCCGCCGCTCGGCAGCAGCACGCCGATCACATCGGGCGCCGCCTGCAGCACGCAGCCGGGCACACCGGTCGCGAACACCGCGTCGAGGCCGACCGACACCGGCGAGAAGCCGTGCACGACGACGACGATCGACGACGACGGCAGACCGCTGCCAGTCGTCTCGACGACGCCGCCGGTCCACGGCAGCGACGCCGTGATCGCGCCCTGGCACGCGCCGCCGAGGTCGGCGACGAGCGCTTCGCAGGTCGTCGTCAGTCCCATCACCGACGGCAGCTGCACGCCGCCCGCGCCGAAGAACTGACCGCCGGCGGCGACGTCGCCGTCGGGCATGACCAACAGGTCGTTGCACGCGCCGGACGTCGCCGGCCCGATCGGCGTCCACGTCGTGCCGTCGAAGCGCTTCAGCGAACCCGAGATGCCGCCGGTGACGAGATCGCCGTCGGGCAGCGCCACGACGACGGTCTGGTAGTCGAAGTTGCCAGGCACGATCGCCCACGTCGCGCCGTCCCAGACGAACGTGTCGGCGTTGGCGGCGACCAGCGAGCCGTCGGCGCGCGCGGCGAGGTCGCGCACGGTGCTCGACAGCCCGCTGCCGAACGCGACCCACGCGCTGCCGTTCCACCGCGCGACCTTGCCGGCCATGACGCCGCCGATCTGCGAGAAGCTGCCGCCGGCGACGAGCTCGCCGCCGGGCAGCTGCGCGAACGCGCGCACGTCGCCGTTGGCGCCGGCGCCGAACGCCGACCAGGCGCCTCCGTCCCAGCGGGCGATGTTGGCCGCGGCGGTGCCACCGGCCATGTTGAAGAACCCGCCGACGACGAGGTCCCCGTTCGGCAGCTCGTTCAGCGCGTAGACGTAGGCCACCAGCGAGCTGAACGTCACGCCGCCGCCCACCGCCGACCACGACGCGCCGTCGAAGCGCGCCAGCCGGTTGACGGTCACGCCGTCGATCGTCGTGAACTCACCGCCGACCACGAGGGCGCCGTCGGACGTGGCGAGCATGCACAGCGGGCGGCCGTTGGTCGTGCCGAGCGTCGTCCACGACGAGGACTGTTCGTCCCATTGCACGACCGCGCCGCTGGTCCCCGCGCCGCGCCCGGCGACGAGCTGCGCCGTCAGCGGTCCAGCGCCGTCGGCGTCCCAGGCGGCCATCGACCAGACCTGCGTCGAGGCGGTGTCGAACGGACCATCGGTCCGCCACTGCGTCGTGCACTGCGCCACGACGGAGGTCGCGAACGCCGAGGTGGCGGCCGCGCACGCCAACGTTCGCAGCAGATTGCCGGGCGGGATCAGGAGCATGGGACTGGCGAGCAGGTAGAGGGACGGGGGAACAGTCTAGGCGAGCGGCGCAGACCTGCGCGGTGGCTCGACGCCATCGCCAGTTGTCTGGACGCCGCGGGCGGGTTGCGCAAAAGCAGCCTCACGGCAGACGCAGCGGCGAAAGCGCCATGCCAGCGGGCATCGGCAGGGTGACGTTCACCCGCACCGGCGCTCCGCCGGGCAACCTCGCCGAGACGGTGTAGTCACCGGGGGGCAGCACGACCTGCAGTCCAGACTCCCGGTCGGCGGGCTGGCTGCGGCCCCGCACGCTGACGTAGCGACGCAAGGCGCCCTCGCCTTCGATCTGCCACATCACCTTGAAGTCGACGCGCGGCACCGTCGGCACGGCGAACATCCGCAGCGTCGCGCCGCGCTCGACGACGGCGAACGCGACCTCGTTGACCCGATCCGGCGCCACCTCGACGAGGCGCTGATCGACGTAGCCCGCTTCCTGAACGAGCAGCAGCCGATAGCGGCCCGCCGGCAGCACCAGCTCACCGACCGGTTCGCGCAGGCGGCAGAGACCGAACATCGGGCCCAGCTCGTCGGCGTAGGCATAGACCTCGGCCGGCGCCCCGGCGCTGGCGCTCGGGGCGAGGATGCGGACCGTGCAATCGGTGTCCGCGTCCACCACGCCCAGGTCCTGTTCGTCGTCGGCGCGCAGCGTCACGTCGCGACGCAGCGTGATGCGGCGCAGGCCGGCGATCAGGTGGTATTCACCCGGCGGCGCCACGAACGAGAAGCCGCCGTCGGCGGCGACCGGGGCGTAGACGGCTTCGCCCGAATCGCGCTCGAAGAGGCCGACCTGCTTCTCCTGCAGCCGCGCGAGCCGTCCCCGCAGCGTCGCCGTCGGCCGTCGCGCGGGCGGCAGCCGCAGCACGACGTCGTCGCCGGGTCGCGCGCCGAAGTGGCGCAGCAGCACCATCGCCGCCGGATCACGACCGAGCTGCAGCAGCAACTCGAAGCGTCGGTCCGTCAGCCCTTCGAGCACGAACGCGCCGCGCTCGTCGAGCTCCGCGAAGAACGGGCGACTGGCCACGGCGCGGGCGCAGACGAGGCCGCCGCAGAAGGGCCGGCCCGCTTCGTCGAGCACGACGCCACGCACGACCCCTCGCTCGCCGAACGTCGGCGACCATGACAGCTCGGCTCCGTCGGCGACGACCAGTTCGCGTTCGACGTGCTCGCCGCGCGACGACTGCGCCTGCAGCAACACGTCGCCTTCGGGCACACCGCGAAGCTCGTAGCTGCCGTCCGCGCGGGCGACGCAGGTCGGCCAGAACCAGGTCGGCGCGCGCGCGCCGACGTCCGCGCCGAGTTCGATGGCGCGCGCCATCGCCGCCGCCGTCCCACCCTGGCGCGGACCATCGGGCGCGCCGTCCTCGCGGGTGGCAGCGAGCCCGCCGAACACACCGCCGCAGACCGCGCCGTCGCGCAGCTCGACCTTCACCGTCGTACCGAGGTGTCCCGGCTCCACCGTCACCACGGCGGGCGCGAGCCCCGCCGCGCGCACGAACAGCTGCATCGCGCGGTCGAGGGGTGCCTGCCGGCACGTCGCGACGCCGCGTCCGTCGGTGCGGCCGAGCCACGGCAGGCGCATCGCGCGCGTCTTGTCGTTCTCGTCGGCGAACGCGTTCGCCAGCGCGCCGCCGAGCTGCAGCGACGCGCCGACCACCGGTCGGCCGCGCCCGTCGAGCACCTCGACTCCGAACTCGCCGGCCGCATCGCCGAGCTGCAGCTCCATCTCCTCGCCGTCGCCGACGCGCGGCACCTGCCGCAAGCCGCTCGACAACACGCCGTCGAGGCGCGCCTCGAGGTAGCGGCCGCGCGTCGCGCCCGGCACGCGGAACGCGCCGTGATCGTCGGTCGCAGCCACCGGTAGACGCAGCTCGAAGCTGTCGGCGAACGTCGAGTAGACGATCGCGCCGCTGACGCCGACGCCGCGCGCATCGACGACGCGCCCGCTGACGTCGACGCCGTCGGCCATCGGCACCGCGACCGTCACGTCCGGCCGATCGACGACGAACGACACTTCGTCGCCGCGGTTGGCCTGCAGCTGGTAGAGGCCGTAGGGCACGCCGAGGATCGTGTGCTCGCCGCGCTCGTTGGCGACGACGGGCAGCGCCGCGACGAACGCGTCCGGGTCGGTCGGCACCGTGACGTAGCCGTTCCACGAGAACGGCGCCGCCGCGAACTCGCCGACCAGATGCACGGTCGCGGTCGGCGCCTCGCTCGCAGGCTGCGGCGCCGCCGGCTCGCGCGCCGCGTCACGCCCCGGCGACGGCGCCTCGACGACCTCCTTCGCGGCCGTGCCCTTCGCGACCACGCCCTGCGCGGCGACGTCGACGCTGGCCGGCGCGCCGGTACCCGGAGCCGCGTCGGGCCACCACGCCATCGCGACGACGAGCGCCACTGTCGTCGCGCCCGACGCGACCACCCAACGCAGCCACGGAACACCGCGGGCGCTGGCCATGCCGGTGGCAGCCGCCCCGAGGGCCGCGGACGCCGATGCGCTGCCCGCCGCGGCGAGGTGCCGCGCGCCCTCCGCGACCACCGCTTCGCGAACGTGCAGGAGGCTGTCCATGCCGCGCAGCAGCGCGCCGAACGCGACCGTCATGCTCGCCGGAAGCCGTCGCCGCACGACCTCGAGGCTGCGGTGGATCCAGCTCTTGACGGTGCCGACCGGCCGCGACGTCGCGTGCGCGATCTCGGTCGGCGTCATGCCGTGCACGAGGTTCAGCGTCATCACCTCGCGCTGCGGCACCGGCAGGCCGGCGATCGCTTCGTTGAGCGAGGCGACGAACTCTGCTTCGATCGCCGCGTCGCTCGGCTGTCGCGAGGTCGGCGATGGCTCGTATTCGCTGCCGGTGACCTCGCGTGCGCGACGGCGCCGGTCGTTGCGCGTGACGTTGACCAGGATGCCGACCAGCCACGGCTCGAGCGGCCGTTCGCCGTCGTAGCGGTCGGCGCGCTGGATGGCGGTCAGGAACGTCTCCTGCAGCAGGTCCTCGGGCTGTTGCTGCTTGCCGGCGACGTGGCTGGCCACCAGCAGCAGCTGCTGCGCGACCAGATCGAACACCTGCGCGAGCGCGGCGGTGTCGCCTTCGTCGCGGAAGCGGAGGAAGGCCAGGCGGGCGTCCGGTCGGATCTGCATGGTGGGCGAACCCCGATAGTCGCCGCAGCGCGTCCCGGTTGCAGGAACTTCGCCGGCGGCGCGAGGCGAGGGTCTAGGATGCGCGACCATGGTCATCCCGCCCATCCCCCGGCACCTCGCGAAGCTGTCGGTCTCGCTGCTGCTGCCGGTGTTCGCGTCGGCCCAGGACGATCCGACCGCGGACTCGACGATCCCGTGGCAGCAGGACCTCGCCGCCGCGCGCGCGCAGGCCGCCGAACGCCACGCGCCGCTGTTCGTCGTCTTCCGCTGCGAGCGTTGAAGGGACTGCAACGCCTTCTACGGCCAGTTGGGCCGTGAATCCGAGCTGGACACCGCCGCCGCCGACTACGTGCCGGTGCGCATCACCAACCTCGCTGAGCTCGACGTCGCCAACCTGCGCTTCGACTTCGACCTGACGTTCGCGGCGGTGCTGATGCACGCCGACGGCACGGTCTACCACCGCTACGGCAGCCGCGGCCCCGACGCCGCCGACGGCTACCTGTCGCTGTCGTCGCTGGCGCAGCTGCTGCGCGACACGCTGCCCGAGCACCGTGAGTACGACCGCGCGCCGAAGCCGCCCGCGCCGGCCGCGGCGCAGCGCGCGATCGAGCTGCCGTGGCTGCAGCAGCGCCTCGCCGCCGGCCAGAAGATCGACTGCGTGCACTGCCACACCGTCAACGACGCCGAGTTCCGCGGCCGCGGCGAGCGCTTCGCGCCCGACGACGACGACGTCTACCGCTTCCCCGATCCGGCGCGCGTCGGCATCTCGCTCGACCGCGAACACCAGCGCCGCGTCACCGCCGTGCGCGACGGCTCGCCCGCAGCGGAGGCCGGCATCGTCGCCGGCGACGAACTGCTCGCGCTCGGCGCGCAACGCTCGGTGCGCACGCTCGCCGACGTGCAGTGGGCGCTGCACCACGCGCCCGCCGCCGGCGGTGCGCTGCCGATCGCGTGGCGGCGCGACGGCGCCGAGCAGCATTCGGTGCTGACCTTGCCCGCGGGCTGGAAGCGCTGCGATCCCGCCGACTTCGCGTGGCGACCCTACAAGTGGAACCTGTCGCCGGCGCCCGGCTTCGGCGGCCCCGCGCTGACCGCCGCGGAGAAGCGCCGGCTCGGCGTCGCCGACGACCGCTTCGCGTTCCGCGTCAACTACCTCGTCGACTGGGGCGACCGCGCCAACCGCGGCAAGGCCGCGCGCGCGGCCGGCCTGCAGAAGGGCGACGTCGTCGTGTCGTTCGCCGGCAAGGACGACTTCGCGTCCGTCGAGCACTTCCACGCCTGGGTCCGGCTGACGCGCGCCGTCGGCGAGCAGGTCGAGCTCGTCGTGCTGCGCAACGGCGAACGGCACACGCTGCGCTACGCGTTGCCGCGCTGACGCGTCGGCGCTTCACGGGGGAATGCTCCTGGGCGGCGCGGCGCCGGTGCTAGACTCGTCGCGCGCCTGCGCAACGCCATGTTCCGAACCACCCGCTCCAGCGCGCTCGTCGCGACGCTGCTGATCGCCGCCCACGGCTGCTCCGACGGCGCCCCCGTCACCGGCTACACGACCCCGACGCTGCTGCACGGCCCGTTCGTCGGTGACGTCGGCCCCGACCGCGCGATCGTCTGGGCGCGCGCCGGCGGCTGCACCGACGTCGTCTGCGAGCTGCGCCGCGCCGGGCGGACCGACGGCGCCCCGCTGAGCCGCACCGCCAAGGCCGACGACGTCGGCGCGCTGCACTTCGTGTTCGACGGCCTGCAGCCCGGCACCGAGTACGAACTGTCGCTGCCGGCCCTCGGCGAGAAGGCGCACCGCACGTTCCACACCGCGCCCGCGCCGGACCAGCCGGCGGCGGTGCGCATCGCCTTCGGCGGCGACATCGGCGGCCAGCACTACGGTCGCGATGTCGATCAGGACATCCCGGCGCTGACCGCGCTGCACGCCGAGCACGCGGACGTCTTCGTCGGCCTCGGCGACATGGTCTATGCTACGCGCGACATCCCGAAGCAGAGCCGCGTCGGCAATGCGCAGGTACCGCTCGGCTTCCGCATCCCGTCGCAGGCGAGCTACCACGAACACTGGAAGTACCTGCACGACTCGCCGGCGTGGCAGGCTGCGCTGAGCGACGTCAGCTACATGGGCATCTGGGACGACCACGAGGTGAACAACAACTTCGGGCCCAACGACAGCTTCACCTACTTCGAGACGGGCCGCACGGCGATGTTCGCCTGGAACCCGCTCGCCGGCGCACCCGACGAGGCGCGACGGCAGTACCGCTCGGTCCGCTGGGGCAGGCACTGCGAGATGTGGGTTCTCGACTGTCGCGCCTACCGCGCGCTGACGTGGCAGAACGACGACGGGCCGCTGCCGAAGAGCATGCTCGGGCGCCGTCAGGTGCAGTGGCTGCTCCGGGGCCTCGCGGCGAGCGACGCGACGTGGAAGGTGATCGTGTCGAGCGTGCCGCTGACCGCGCCGACCGGCGACGTGATCAAGGGCCGCGACGGCTGGGCCGACGACGGCTCCGAGACCGGCTACGAGCGCGAGCTCGTCGAGCTGATGCGGAAGACGCAGCAGCTGGGCATCGCGCAGCCGATCTGGGTCGCCGCCGACGCGCACCACGCCGAGGTGATCCGCCTCCATCCATTCGACGACGCGCCGGACTTCGCGCCGATCGAGATCGTCACGGGCCCGCTCAACGCCGGCAACTTCGGCCGCGGCGACCTGGACCCGACGCTGAAGCCCGAGTCGCTGTTCTACCTCGACCCCAACGCGCCGACGCCGCACACCTACGCCGAGATCCTGCGCGTCTGGAACTTCCTGATGATGGACATCGACGTCGCCGGCGACCTGCGCCTCAGGGTGATCGACGCGACCGGCGCCGAGCGCTACCGGCTCGACCTCGCCGCGCGCTCGCACTGACCACCGCAGGCGCGCTCAGCGCTGTAGCGGCTTGTAGTCGAGCAGGAAGCGGCCCTTGCCGCTGTCCGCCTTGAAGCGACGCAGGCTCGGGAAGACCTCGGCGATCGGCTTCAGCAGGTCCGGCAGGCGGGTCGTGCCCTGGAAGGCGTCCGCGATCGACCAGCCCTCGTCCTCGATGCGGTAGATCGCGCACATCAGCACGCTGCGCGCCTGGCCGTGCGTGCAGTGCACCAGCACCGGCAGCGGGCAGTGCTCGATCGTGTCGAGGAACTGCTTCACGTGCCCCATGTCGGGGTCCTGCGGCATCGGGATGTGCACGTGCTCGAGGCCGGCGGCCTCGACGACCTCGTGCTCGGCGGCGACCAGGTCGGGCTCCGAGTCGCGCACGTCGATGACGGTGCGGATGCCCTTCTCCTGCAGCACCGCGACGATCTCGTCGGCCGGGATCGCCGCCGACTGGTAGACCGAGCCTTCGGTGATGGTCGCCATGCGGTGGTCGATGAACTCCCACTTGGCGTAGTAGCCGCCGAGCGCGACGACCAGCAGCCCGATCAGCAGCGCGACGGTCTTCGCCAGTCGTCGCAGCCAGCGGCGCCACCACGGCCGCTTCGGCTTCGGGGTCGGGGTCGCGTTCGGGGCGGAGGTCGTCGGTTCGTTGGTCACGGTTGGCGGGCAGCGGGATCAGTCGGTCCCGGGCAGCCGATAGTAGACGAACACCGGCTGCAGAACCTCGGTCGAGCGGTCGGTCAGCGCCTGCTTCCACTCCGACCAGCCGATGCCCGGGCGCTGGAACTTCAGCCAGGTCTTGCGCG
Source organism: Planctomycetota bacterium (assembly GCA_020638735.1). Taxonomy (GTDB): domain Bacteria; phylum Planctomycetota; class UBA1135; order UBA1135; family UBA2386. The sequence goes on from JACKHZ010000013.1 coordinate 343,876, forward strand.
AGTAGAACGACCGGAACTCGCCGCGCCGTTCGCAGCGGATACCGTCGGCCGCCAGCGCCGCCTCGAAGCGGGCGGCGTCCTCGTCGGCGACGAACACGTAGCCGGAGAAGCCGCGCAGCGCGGTCGCCCTGCCGTCGGCGTCGAGGTCCAGCTGCCGCACGCTGTGACCGGTGGCGATCGACAGCATGCCCGGCTGCGACCGCGCGAAGGTCGCGACCGGCGTCGTCGCGAGATCGGCCGGCAGGTCGTCGGGCAGCGCGTTGATGCCGATCGACGGGTAGACGCCGCCGAGCAGCACCATCATCGTCGCCGCCAGCGCGATCGCGGTGCGCAGCGGCCGATCCGGATCGCGCGACGCCGTTCGCCAGGCCAGCGCCAGCACCACCAACCCGACCAACGGCGCCCACAGCGCGAGGCCGAACCACAGCACGAACAACGCGAAGCCCGCGGCCGGCACGGTCAGCAGCCCGACCGCGATCATCAGGTGCACGCGCCGCGCCCGGCTCGACAGCTCGACGAAGCGGTGCACGGCCAGCGCCAGCATCGGGCACAGCAGCGCCAGCATGTAGCGCTCGAAGGTCTTCATGAACGCGAACGGCACCGCGCCGACGACGAACCAGACCAGCAGCATGCGCCGTTCGCTGCGGTGTTCGCCGCGGCCGCGCGCGGCGGCGACGGCGCCGTCGAGCACCAGCAGCGCCCACGGCACCACCAGCCCGAGCGCGCCGCCGAGCAGCTTGCCGATGCGCGCCGGGTCGAAGCCGCCGAATTCGCGGTTGGCGACCTGCTCGTCCATCGTGTCCCAGAACTCCGGATGCAGCTGCGCGATCGCGATCGGCCACGGCAGCGCCAGCGCGGCGAACGCCAGCAGCAGCACCGGCAGCTCGCAGAAGCGCGCGCCGACCGGTTCCTTGCGCCGGAACGGCAGCACGGCGAGCAGCGGCGCGGCGAAGAACCACAGCGCGACCGGGCCCTTCATCATCGCCGCCGCCGCCAGCATCGCGCCGGTCGACGCAGCGCGGGCGAAGCCGCCGCGCCGCCACCAGACGATCGCCAGGTACAGCGCCGCGGTGACCAGGCACGCCAACGGCAGGTCGAACATCGCCCGCCGCGACTCGATGGCGACGCCGGCGCTGGCCAGCGCCATCACGCCGACCAGGTAGCCGCGGCCGCCGAGCAGGCCGTGCACGCGGTTGCTCGCCAGCGCGAAGCCGGCGCCGAACAACACCGACGGCAGCCGCGCCGCCAGCGGCGACGCGCCGATCGTCTTGAAGCCCGCGAGCATCAGCCAGTAGAGCAGCGGCGGCTTCTTGAGCCGGGCGGCGCCGTCGATGTACGGCGTCAGCCATTCGCCGCGGTCCTGCATCTCCAGCACGGTGCGGAACGACAGCCAGTACTCGTCCTGGCCGGAGATGCTCGCCATCGACCAGACGCTGGGCAGCAGCGCCAGCACTGCCAGCGCGAAGAACGCGAGGTCGCGGCCGACGGTCTGGCCGTGGTCGCCGAGGCGGGGCGTCGGGGTCGGATCGCTGGCGGAGGTCACGCGACGCAATGCCTACCGCAAGACGCGCGGCATCGCCCGCGTTTCGTCGATTCTCTGGCGGCGGGGACGTGGACCACGGGTGCGCTATGCTCGCCGCCCCGGCGCCCGTCCAGCGTCGCGAAGGAGAACTGCATCCGTGCGAGCCGCATTGCTGTTGGTCGTCGTCGCCGTGCTCGGGCTCGGCACCTGGTGGGTGTTGCGCGGTGATGTCGCGGTCGCGCCGATCGTCGCGCCCTCTTCGCCACTGACGACGGCACCCATCGCCGTGACGCCGGAGGCCGAGCGGACCGAGCGCGCGCCGGCCGCGCCGGTCGCGCCCCCCGAAGGATCGCCGGTCCCGGCCGACGCGCCAACGATCGAGGTGTCCGTCGTCGATGCCGTCAGCGGACGGCCGGCGCCGGACGTCGAGGTGCTGTGGCTCACCAGTGTCCAGGACGCACTGCTCGCGGCGCTGCCCGCGGCCGAAAACCTCTCGATCCAACGCCAAGCCGACCTCGCCTTCGAACGCTTCGGTTGGCGCACGCGCAGCGGTGTGGATGGCCAGGTGCGACTCGCCGCAGTCGGCGGCTACGCCAACGTCATCGCCCGCGACGCTCGTCGCTACGGCTCGCACTTCTTCCGGATCGACTCGCCACCGGCGGAAGGCGGCCACCGCCTCGAGCTGTACGAGGACCACACGCTGCGCGCACACGTCACCGACGCGAGCGGCGCCGACGCCGAAGGGGTGCGCGTCGGCATGGTCCCGCATGAACCCGGCAGCAGCGAGACGCCGAGGTTCTTCGGGAGCATCGTGCCGCCGTCCGACGCCAACGGCATCGTCACCTTCCGGCACGTGCAGCAGCAGACGACGTGGAAGTTCGGTGTGCGCCGTGGCAAGACGGTCGGCGCGCTGTTGCTGTCGATCTGCATGCCGGGTGTGCCGCATGTGCCGGTTCAGATCGATACCAATGCCCTGCCCAGTGCGCCGGTGGAGCTGCAGCTACCCGGTTGCGGCGAGGTGCACGTGCGCGCGCTGTTCGGGGGCCAGACGCTGCCGCAACTGCGCCACCTCGGGCTCTACGCCGGCGCTCAGCACGACATCGAGGCCAGGACCGGCGCACTGATCGTGCCGGTAGACGCGCACGGCATCGCCCGCTTCCCCCACGTCGCGCTCGGCCAACAGCTGTTCGTCACCGATCATCCGTGGAGTGCGTCCGTGCCCGCACCGACGGTGCACGGGCAGGTGGTGTCGTGCACTGTCGATATCGCCGAGCACGTCTACGCCCTCGCCGGCAACGTGCGCGACGCAAGCGGGCCGATCCCCAGTGCACGCGTCCATGCGCGCTTTCGCAACGGATCCGCTAGCTTCGAGACCGACGGTTCAGGCGCATTCCTGCTGATGCATCGTCCGGTGCTCGACAACGAACGCACCCTCGAGCTCGGCGATGTCACGCTGGAGCTGCAGCGGACCGGCCAACCGACGCGCCGCTGCACGGTCGAATCCCGCATGCTGAAACCGGGCCGCAACGACCTCGGCGACCTGCAGTTCGTCGTCGAGCCACTGATCGTCGCCGGCCGCATCGTGTTCGACTGCGACGGCAAGTCGGCGGCGCCGAACATCGAGCGCTTCGTTCCGGATGCGGATGGCACACAGGCCGGCACCTGGGTGAACGTCGACGGGCTCAGCATCACCCTGACGGGCACATCGGAGCTGGCGATCGAGGTCCGCGGCACCGTCGAACCCGGCCGCCATCGTCTGGTGGTGCAGTCGTGGGAATGCCTGCCGGTCGAGCCGAGAGTGTTCGCGCTCGGCGCCACCGACGTAGAGGTGCAGGTGCACTGCGGTCATCCGGTCGGCGCGTCGTGCCTGCTGCGCGAGGATCTCGAACCGTCCATGCTGCGGCTGCAGCTGGTGCCCAATGCCAAGGTCCCCGCGATCGCCGAGAACGATTGGCACGACCCGTCGTTCGCCGGCAGCCACGGACGAGCTCCCGATCGGCCGCAGCGCGCGCGCTACGTCTGGCCCGGCGTCGCCGCCGGCAACTACACGCTGCGCATCGCCATCGCCGGCTCCCGACCGCTGCTCGAGATCCACGACATCGTCGTGCCGGTGCCCGTCGGCGGCGATCCGCGTCTGCGCGACATCGACCTGCTGTCGCAACTGACGCAGCTGCACCTGGTGCTGCGGCAACCCGCCGATCGCCCGATCACCATGCTGCGCAGGCCGATCGCGATCCTGCTGCCGCAGGCCGACGAACAGCACTTGCGCGGCTACCCGGTGCTCCAAAGCGAGCTCACGCTGCCGGTGCCGCCAGGGCCACACGATCTGCTGATCGTTGGCGTCGGCCAGCCGATCGAGCTACACGCCGTCGAAGGCGACGTCGATGTGCAGCTGCAGCCCTGGCCCACCGCCGAGTTGACGATGGTCGGCAGCGAGCGCCTTCCCGATGGCGTCTCGCTGCGAGTCGACACCAACGACGCGTCTGAGGCCACCGACGACCAGCGCACCGTCGCGACGCATTCCGACAGCGGGTCGCTCGGCAGCCTGATGCGGTTTTGGGGGGACCACACGACGGCGGAGAACGGTCACGCCACCGTGACGGTCGCCAATGGACCGACTCACATCTCCTTCTCGGTGTGCTGCGGCCGCTACTCCGAGACCCTGCACCAGGTGACGCCGCGTACGGTCCTGCCCGGCCAGAAGCTGAGCGTGCAGCTGTCGTACGACGAGGTGCACGCCGCGATCGTCAAGGTACGCGATTGGGCGGGCAAGTGATCGCCGCGCAGCGCTGATCCGGCACGGCGCTATGCTCGCGCACCCCGGCGCCCGTCCAGCGCCCCGAAGGAGACAGACCCCGTGCGCACGCTGATCCTGTGCTGTGTCGTCGCCGTGCTCGCGCTCGGCTCGTGGCTGTTGTGGATGTCGCCCGACGCGATGCCGACCGCGCCTTCGAAGGTGCCCGTCGTGGCCGGTGCCGCGAACGTGCCTCCGCCGGTCGCCGATGCACCCGAGGCGCCGCCGCCGGAGGTCGTCGCGCGAGAAGCGGTGACGACGCGCGAAGCCACCGACAACGAGGCGCCGCCGCTGCCGGACGACGCGACGTGGCTCGAGCTGACCGTCGTCGACGCCATCACCCAACAGCCCGCGCCCGGTGTCGACGTCTGGTGGACCAACGAGACCCAGCACGAGCTCGTCAAGGCGATGCCGCGGCGGGAGCGCGACGCGCTGTTCTCGGATCGTGACGTGCTGACGACGCGCTTCGGCTGGCACGCTCTCACCGACAACAACGGCAAGATCCGGGTGACGCCGGGCGAGAACGGCGCCAGCGTCATGGCCCGCGACGCGACGCGGTTCGTCGTCACCGGCGATCGCTTCGAAGTGCGCGGCGAGGCGCCCGAGGGCCGCTACCGCCTTGCCGTTCGCACCTACTTGCACCTGCCGGTCGCGCCGATCGAGTTCCAGCCCGGCCAACAGGACCTGCGTATCGAGGTGCACTGCGGCAACCAACCGGAGATCACCTGCCTGCTGCCGGACAAGGTGCCGCCCGGTGCGCTGCGCGTGATGATGGTCCAGCCCGACGTGCAGAAGGCGCCCACCGACCCGTTCGACATCGCAAGTCGGCTCCTCGATCCGTCGCTCGGCGAATACGCCGGCCGCGCCGCCGGAGACAGCGGAGCGCATCGCTTCACCTGGCGCGCGCTGCCGGACGGCCGCTACACGCTGCGCATCTTCGGCGCGCCCCAGGCGCCGCTGCTCGAGATCCCTGACGTGGTGCTGCCGCTGCCCGACGGTGGCGATGCGCGACTCGTCGACATCGACCTGAGACAGCTGGTCACGCCGTTGCACTTGACGGTGAAGATCGACGAGACCCTCACGGAACGCATCGGACGCGGCGTCATGGTCTTCGCGTTGCCCCAACCTGCCGACGCCGACTGGTACGGCATCAAGGCGCTCAACGGCGAGTGTGTGCTGGCCGCGCCGCACGGGCCGATGGACCTGCTGGTCAAAGAAGACGCGAGCATGCCGAGCACGCTGAGCGGCGTGCAGGACGAGGCCGAGGTCACCATCCGCCCATGGCCGAGCGTCGAGGTGACCTTCACCGGGATCGACGCACTGCCGGAAGGGGCGCAGCTGAGCGCCAATGCCCGGATGGAAGATCCAGCCGTGCGCAACCGCGACCGGCGCCGCTATCACGCCGACGGGTCGTCGGGCATGGTCGAGAACCTCTACAGCGCGAACCGTGATTCGGGTCGCGTCGAGGACGGCAAGATCACGCTGCAGCTGATCGACAACGTGACGCCGTTGCACGTGTCGCTGCGCTTCGGCCGCCGCTCGAAGCAGCTGACGCAGTTCTCGCCCAGCCAGCTCGTCGCCGGCCAGCCGGTGACCGTGCAGCTGTCAGCCGAGGAGCTGCAGCAGGCCGTCGCAGAGCTGCAGGCGCAGGGCGGCGGCAAGTGAAGGTGCCGACAGCGCTCAGCGCGGCGGCAACTGCAGGGGGCCGAGCGGGCGCTGTTCCGCGGCGGTGAGGGTAAAGGTCGTCACCAGCTGCCACGCGTCGTCGGTGAAGGCCCACAGACCGTAGGCGCCAGGCGCGAGCGACAGCGAGAAGGTGTCGTCGCCGGCCCACTGCGCGGCGGCGGCGATCGGGCCGGGCGTCACGGTGTCACCGAGCACCGGGCAGGCGACGAGGCGCGGCCTCACGCTCGAGGCCCCTTCGCCCCGCACACTCCCGCTGACCTTCGCGTCGCGTTGCATCGTGACGTCGATTCGAGCATCACCCGCAGCGTTGAGCGGGCGAAGCAGCATCGCGTGACCCGGTGCTTCGACGCACAGCCAGACCATGCCAGGAAACTGCGGCAGCGCTCGCATCGTCGCCGTGCCATCGTAACCGGTGCTCGCCATCGCGAGCCGCGCGGGGCCCGTTCCGTGGTAGGCCAGCAGGTTGCCGATCGCGTCGATCGCGCGCGCCTCGTCGGGAGCGAACGGCACGGCTTCTCCGGCGAGGGCGATGCAGCTCGAGCGAGCCCCGCGAACCGGCTCCCCGCCGCTGCGCACGCTGACGACGAGTCGCGGGCGACGCTCGATCGTCAACACCAGCGGCGCCAAGGCGTCTTCCTGAGTCAACTGTCGACCCAGCACGATCGGCCATTGCTCATCCGCCGGCAACACCGACAAGAACCACGGCCCGGCGCCAGCTGGCTCGAGGCGCGTGCGACCGCCCGGATGCGAGCCGGCACCGCGCCAGACGAGCGTGCCGTCGGGCTCGCAGGAGATCGCGTAGTCCTCGATCGCCCGGCCCGAGACGGAGTCCAGCACCTGCAGATCAAAGCTCGGCGCGTCGCCGACCAACACCGTGTATCCCGACGAACCCCACGCCACGGGTTCGGCCTTGCCGATGCGGTAGCGCTGCCGATCGACACCTTCGATCAACTGCACCAGGACCGCAGCGTCACCATCGGCTGCGTCAACCGCGCGCAGCTGGAACGCACCACGCTCGTCACTGACGCACGGCAACATCGAAACGCGCTGCGCACCTTCGATCGTCAGCGCTTCGAGCTGGACCCCCGGCACGCCGCGGCCATCTCCGTCCAGCACGACGCCCTCGATGGTCGGCGCGGTGCGTACGACCAGCTCGACCTGAGCGCGAAGTCCGTCGATGTCGAACTCGGAGGGCGTCACCGAGCGCAATCCGCTACCAGCCAGTCGCACCCGCCAACGACCGTGACGGATCGCCGCTCCGGTCGCGATGACACCATCGACACCGACTTCGAGGAAGGCGCGATTCACCTGCACAGCGCCGAGTGCATCGACCTCCACCGGCTCGACCGCGTCGAGCGTCATTCGTAGTCCACCCACCGGATGCCCGACAAGATCGCGCACCGAGCCACTGAGGATGGCACCCGCATACACGTCGAGTTCGCCGAGTCGCCGCACCTCATCACGCTCGATCGAAGGCAGCACGCGACCTCGATGGGCAACGCCCGTCCCCCGGATCAAGACCTGCATCGCAGAGTTCTCATGCCAAGGCACGACGATCGAGAACTCTCCGGACGCGGCGACGCTCTGTCGCGCCGCCTCGGACGGCGCACCGTCGACGAGAAGAACCACGGCGACCTCGAGCTCCTCGATGACGGTGATATCTCGCGTGCGCAGCGTCCCCACGACGGTGCAGATCGCACCGTTCGCGACCTCGACGCGTGCCGGCATCACCGCGTCGCCGTGAGCTTCGTCCCGGACCTTCGCACTGGCAGAGCTGTCGACACGATGTTCGTCGCGCGGGGTCGCGGACGAGTGACCTGTGTTGGCCGGCGGCGCTACTTCACCACGGTTCGCCAACAGCGCGACGATCCCGATCAGCACGACCGCGATCGCCAGCAATGGGTAGACCGTGGCGCGCCGCATGCTCTCATCCACAACGGTCGACGAGATCGTGCCAGCAGAATGCTCGCGCGCTGTTGTTGTACTTCGACTGCTCCACTGAAGTTCAGCCTACAGCACCACGAGATCACCGCAATCCACGGCCGTTGCAGGCTTGCCGGCCTCGTAGACGAAGATCTCGTAGTTGCCGGCGGCCAGACCGATCTCCACGGTCAGCGTCGACTCCTTCAGCAGGCCGACGCTCGCGACGACAACCCCGGCCGCGTTGCGGATTTCGACCGTGATCGCCACCTTGAAGGAGTTCTTCAGATCGATGTCGGCGCCCGTGTTGGTGCCGATGTCCTTCGTCGGATCGACGACCTGGGGGGCAGCGGTGACCAGCTCGGTGCCGTTGATGCTGAACTGCGCGAAGGCCACTCCATTCAGGAGCAGGGCTAGGCCGGATACGAGGAGCTTGTGGAACATGACGGGATAGGGTCAGAGACACGGCTTCGCCGAAGCACCCTTCGTGCCTCACACTCGCCGCTACTCCGGCATGTCCGTCGCATCCGATCGCGATTGCAGGATTCTCCTGAGATTCTCACTCAGGAGATATGCAGCTCGAAGTGAGATCCCGAGAGCGCGGCTGCACTCCCTGACACCCCCTCTCGTCGTCAGCCACGCAGTCACGAACCTCCGCATCTGTGCCGAGAGCGTGACGCGCTCTTCCAGCCTCTCGAGCAGGTCCTTCACACCCACGAATCCGTCGACGCTCGTCGCGCTCACGATCTCGACGTTCTCCCAACCAACCTGCCACGGGCGATGTTCGCTGCGCCGCCGGGCATCGACCCACGCGTTGCGCGCGAGCACGCGAACCAAGGCCCCCACGTCGTCGATTCGACTGAGGCTGCGCCCCGAGCCCCGAAGCAGACGAACGACGATGTCCTGCGCCAGATCGGCAGCATCTGCCTCCGACACCCGGAATCGGGTACGCAAGCTCCGCCTCAGCTGCGCAAGCAACCCAATCCAGTCGATGCACTTCCCAGAATCGCCAGACGTCGCCGGCTCGCTCCCCCGCCTCCACTCGCCGATACCCATGCCACAACGCAGTACGCACGCACCTTAAGAATGCGGGCCACCAGAGATCGCTACTACTCGCGGCATGACTTCGCGCCCTTTATGACGCTGGCCATGGATGTCCGCTACGAGTTCCGCAACGTGACCACTTCGCGCGTCGTCGTCGGTGACGGCGTCGAAGCGAGGTTGCCGGAGCTGATCGCGGAGCTGCGGCCGCACGGCGTGGCGATCGCGTTCGATCCGGTGCTGGAAGCGACGGCGCGACGGATCGCGGCAGCGCTCGGCACCGAGATGCTGCTGCCGGTGAACGGCGACGCCGACCAGAAGCGCCTCGACGTCGCCGGCGAGCTGGCGACGCGGCTGCAAGACGCCGGTGCGACCCGCGCGACCGTCGTGGTGGCGCTCGGCGGCGGCACCATCACCGACCTCTGCGGCTTCGTCGCGTCGATCTGGCTGCGCGGCGTGCCGTTCGTGTCGTGTCCGACGACGACGCTGGCGATGTGCGACGCGGCGCTCGGCGGCAAGAACGGCGTCGATCTCGGCGGGCTGAAGAACCGGCTCGGCACGATCCGGCAGCCCGACGTGATCGCCATGGACCCGCGCTGGCTGACGACGCTGCCGGACGAGCTGTTCTGCGAAGGCCTGGTCGAGGTCGTCAAGAAGGCCGCGGTGCTCGACGCCGCGCGCTTCGCCGAGCTCGAGCAGCTGGCACCGGCCCTGCGCGCGCGCGACGCCGCGGCGACCGCGCGCGCGATCGCGATGGCCGTCGAGATGAAGATGGCGGTGGTGCAGGCCGACGAACGCGAGGGCGACCGCCGACGGACGCTCAACGCCGGACACACCATCGGCCACGCGCTCGAGGAGCTCGCGGCGGGCCGGCTGCGCCACGGTCACGCGGTCGCGATCGGGCTGGTCGCCGAGTGCCGCGCTGCCGGCGTCGACGCGGCCGTCGCGTCCCGCCTGACCGCGCTGCTGCAGGCGATCGGCGCTCCGACCGAAGTGCCAGAAGCGCTGCGCGACGCCGACCGGCTGTGGCAGCTGGCGCGCACCGACAAGAAGGCCCTGCGCGGCGCGGTGCCGATGTGTGTGCCGCGCGCGATCGGCGAGGCGACGTTCGTCGAGCTCGACGAAGCGGGCATGAACAAGGCCCTGTCGTGAGCACACCCCGCGCTGTCACACCGCTCGCGTTCCCGAGTGACGCGACGCTGTCGATGCCGGGTAGCAAGAGCGACGCCAACCGACTGTTGGTCGCGGCGGCGCTGTCCGGCCACCCAGTGACCGTCACCGGCGCGTCGCCGAGCGACGACGTGCGCCACCTGGTCGCCGCTCTGGCGACGATGGGCTACGGCGTGCGCTGGCTCGACGAGACCGCCGGCGAAGTCGCGGTCGGCCCGCGGCGCAGCGACGCGCCGACGACGGGCACGCTGTTCTGCGGCAACGCCGGCACGGCGCTGCGCTTCTCGATCTCGGTCGCGGCGATCACCCCCGGCGAATGGACCATCGACGGCGACGCGCACATGCGCCGGCGCCCGATCCAACCGCTGGTCGATGCGTGGCGGGCGCTCGGCGTCGATGCCGAAGCGAGCAACGGCTGCCCGCCAGTGCGGGTGCGCGGCGGCGCGCCGCACGGCGACTCGGTGCGGGTCGACGCGCGCATCTCGAGCCAGTTCGTCTCTTCGCTGCTGCTGGTCGCGGCGCGGCTGCCGCGCGGGCTGCGCATCGACTTCGGCGGCGAACTGGCGTCGCGCGACTATGCGCTGTGGACGGCGGCCGTGCTGCGTCGCTTCGGCGTCGAGGCCGAGGTCGCGGCGGATCACGCCAGCGTGCGTCACGGCTACGGCCCGGCGCCGCAGCGCATCGAGGTCGGCGGCGACTGGAGCAGCATGGGCGTGTGGACCTGCCTCGACCTGCTGACCGGCTCACGCGTGCAGGCGCCGGCGCTGCAGCGCGATTCGGGCCAGCCCGACGAGGCGCTCGGCGCGCTGCTCGCGAAGCTGCGCGCCGGCGACGAACGCACGCTCGACGTCGATCCGCTGCCCGACCAGTTCCTCAACCTCGCGGTGACCGCCGCGCTGGTGCCCGGCACGACGCACCTGATCGGCGCCGCCAACACCCGCAGAAAGGAGTGCGATCGCGTCGCCGTCATGGCCCGCGAGCTGCGCCGATGCGGCGTCGACCTCGACGAGCACGAAGACGGCCTGACGGTGCGCGGTGGCGCCGCGTGGCGGCCGACGGTGATCGACCCGGAGGCCGACCACCGCATCGCGATGGCGTTCGCGCTCGCCGGCCTGTGCGTGCCGGGCATCACCGTCGGCGACCCCGACTGCGTCGCCAAGAGCTACCCGACGTTCTGGGACGATCTCGAACGGGTGCGCGCGCAGCACCGGCCGGTCGTGCTGATCGGCATGCGCGCCGCCGGCAAGACGACGCTCGGGCGTGAACTCGCGCAGCGACTCGGCAGCACCTTGTGCGATACCGACGAGCAGTTCGTCGCGCGACACGGCGAGATCGGCGCGTTCGTCGCCGCCAACGGCTGGCCGGCGTTCCGCAAGGAGGAACGACAGCTCGTCGCCGCGACGCTGCAGCCCGGCACGATCGTCGCGACCGGCGGCGGCGCGGTCGAAGCGACGGCGACGCAGCAGTTGCTGCGCGAACGCGCGTTCGTCGTCTTCGTCGATGCGCCGCTGGAACTGCTGCGCGCGCGCCTCGCCGGCAGCGACCGCCCGTCGCTGACCGGCGCGCCCGTCACCGACGAACTCGACGCCGTGCTCGCGCGGCGTCTGCCGATCTACCGCGCGATGGCCGACCGCACGGTCGATGCGTCGCTCGCGCTGGACGCGCAGGTGTCGCTCGCGTTGCGCGGCGAATACGGCAACTAGCCTGCTCCGTCGCGGACCGCGCGACGGTACGGTTGCGGCCGATGTTCACCAGCCGACTGCGCTTCCTGACCGCCGGCGAATCGCACGGCCCGTCGCTGACCGGCGTGCTCGAAGGCATGCCCGCGGGCGTTCCGCTCGACGAAGCGCGCATCCGGCAGCAGCTGCAGCGGCGCCAGCACGGCTACGGCAGCGGCGGCCGCATGGCGATCGAGACCGACCACGCACACATCACCGGCGGCGTGATGGCCGGCCACACCACCGGCGGACCGATCTCGCTGATCCTCGACAACCGCGACTTCGAGAGCTGGAAGGACCGCGACATCAAGCCGATGACGGTGCCGCGGCCCGGCCACGCCGACCTGACCGGCGCGGTCAAGTACGGCTACCGCGAGCTGCGGCTGTCGCTCGAGCGCGCTTCGGCGCGCGAGACCGCCATGCGCGTCGCGGTCGGCGCCGCGTGCCGCGCGCTGCTCGCGGAGTTCGGCGTCGAGCTCGGCGGCTACGTGACGCGCATCGGCACGATCGATTGCGCCGACGAGGAGCCGCAGCTCGACGAACACCGCCTTCGCGCGCGCTTCGTCGCAGCCGAAGGCAACGACGTGCGCGCGGCCCAGGCGAGCAGCTACGCGGCGATGCGCGAGGAGATCGAGGCGGCGATCGAGGCGCGCGACACCCTCGGCGGCGTGGTCGAGGTCGCGGCGATCGGCGTGCCGCCGGGCCTCGGCAGCTACGTGCAGGCGGACCGCCGACTCGACGCGCGGCTGGCCGGCGCGATGCTCAGCGTGCCCGCGGCCAAGGGCGTCGAGATCGGCGCCGGCTTCGCGACGACGCTGCGCCGCGGCACTTCGGCGCAGGACGAACTGCGGCTCGACGGCGACCACATCGTTCGTTCGACCAACCGCGCCGGCGGCATCGAGGGCGGCATCAGCAACGGCGCGCCGATCGTGCTGCGCGTGGCGATCAAGCCGATCGCGACGACGCTGACTTCGCAGCAGTCGGTCGATCTCGCCACCGGCGAGGCAGCACAGACCCGCTACGAACGCAGCGACTTCTGCCAGGTGCCGCGCGCGGTACCGATCGCCGAGGCGATGCTCGCGATCGTGCTCGCCGACGCGCTGTGCGAGAAGCTCGGCGGCGACTCGCTGGCCGAGATGCGGCCCCGTTTCGACGCGCTGCGTCAGCTGCGGCTCGAAGACCTGCAGATGGACGCCGTACCGTGGCGGTTCGGCTTCGAGGCCTGAGCCGTCACTTGCCTTCGTCGGTCCACAACGCGGCGGGCGTCGTCGAGCCATCGGCGTGCACGGTCAGCTGCTTCGGATCACCTTCCGGCCATCGACCGCCGCCGAAGGCCCACGCCTCCCCTGCGGTCTCGAGCGGCTGCAGCAGGTAGGTGCCCGGCTCGAGCGGCGGCCATGCCCACGTGCCGTCGCTGCGCCGATCGACGTCGGCGACGAACACGCCGTCAGGAGCGTCAGGGTCGGCGAGGGCGATGCGCAGGGACTTCCGGTCGAGCCCGAGCTTCAAGCGGGGCACGACCCGCGGCGCCGGTTCAAGCCGCCCCAGTTCGAGCAGCTCGTCGCGGACCACGCGCACGACGCGCTGCACCAGGATCTCGTCCTGCCGGCTGACGAGGCGCAGCACCCAGGTGCCAGGCTGAAGCCCTTCGAACGTGAACACGCCGGCGTCGCCGAGCGGCTGCCGCTGCATGCCGAACTCGAGCGGGAGCTGGTGGTGCCCGGCGAAGAACGGCTGCTCGTGGGCCTTGGCGATCGGGTACAGCTGCGCGGAGTAGAACTCCCGGTCGATCCTTTCAGCACGATCGAGTCGGCGAACACGATCCGCAGCGCGCACCGACCGACCGCCCGCGAGCACGGGGCCCTCGAGGCGCCTGTAGACCGGCGCTGGCAGCTCGATCGCGGCGACCTCGCCGACGTGCACGTCGAGTTCGACGGGTCCCGCCACCGTCTCGTCGTCGGTGACGATCGGCAGCTGCGCTGGGCGCGGCACGCCGCGTTCGTGGTGGCTCGAGCAGTCCCCGATCGTCAGACGCACTGCGTAGGCACGGTCGAGGGGCGGCCGGCCAAGCGTCCCCTCGCGCGGACCACACCAGGCAGGTCGCGGCAGTTGCGAATGTGCATTCTGCACCCGCTCGACCTTGCGCTGCTCCGAGCACCTCCGCGCAAGTCGACGCAAGCAGCGCATCTGCGTGGGATCGGGGATCGGCACGCAGCTTGCCCTTCGCCCTTCGTCATGAAGCGCATCCTCGCCATCTATCTCGATCCGGCGCGAGCGTTCCGCGCGGCCCACGCACTGCGGCGCCGCGGCTTCGCCCCGGACCACATCCAGGTCGTCGTCGCCGACTGCGAACCGCGACGGCGCTTCCTCGCCGAGCTGATCGCGCTCGGCCTGCCGGCCGAAGAGATCCGGATCTGCCGGCGCGAGATCGTCGACGGCGCGGCGCTGGTGACGGTCGCCATCGACGCCGACGCACCGATGGAGCTCATGCACGCCGCGGCCGCGCTCGGCGACGCGTACCAGCGGCGCACCGTCGCGGTCGCCCCGCCGGCGATCAGTCATCCGGCGTGACCGTGACCGCGCTTCGCGGCTCACCCCCTTCTTCAACCCCCAACCGGAGAGACCGACCATGACCACCGTCCTGACGACCGAGCCCGTCCCGTTCGACCTGCCCCGCGAAGCGCCGCAGCAGGTGTGCGAGAACCTCAACCAATGGCTCACCGACCTGATCGGGCTGTCGCTGCGCCTCAAGCAGGCGCACTGGAACCTGCGCGGCCCCCGCTTCAAGAGCGTGCACGAACAGCTCGACGAGATCCTCGCCGACGTGCGCAAGGCGAGCGACGACGTCGCCGAACGCATCGTCACCATCGGCGGCGCCGCCGACGGCCGCCCACGACAGGTCGCCGAGCACTCGTCGTTGGGCAGCTTCCCGCCCGGCCAGCTCGGCGTCGATCAGGCAGTCGAGCAATGCTGCAGCGACCTCGCCGCGACGATCCGCCGCGGCCGCGCCTGCCAGGCCGCGCTCGCGGGCCTCGACGCCGTCAGCGAAGGCCTCGCCATCGACGTGCTGGCCGCGCTCGAGAAGCACCACTGGCTGCTGCGGTCACAGGCCGATCGCACCTGACCCGCGCGGCCGAAACCCGCGCCTTCGCCAGTTCCACCGTCACCCCGGAGACCACGATGAAGTTCCTCATCCCGACCGCCCTCGCCGCCCTCGTCACGATCCCGACGTCGAGCACGCCGACGCCGTCGCACCGCGAGCACCCGCCCGGCACCGCAACCCTCGAAGGCTCGATCGCCGGCTGGACCGTCGAAGGCGACGGCACCGTGCTGCTGCACCTCACGACCGACGACGGACAGCAGCGCTGGCAGCGCACGCCGCCCAACCAATCGTCGACGACGCAGTTCGAGCTGCTGGCGCTGCACGCGATCCTCGACCTCGAACGCGACCCCGCGCGCACGGTGAGGGTGACCGGTGAGCGCACGACGGAGAAGGACGGCACGTCGCGCGACAAGGCGCTCGAGCTGCTGGCGATCGGGCACTGAGAGCCGCTCAGCCGATCGCGGCGAAGTCGAGGCCGAAGCGCGCGAGGTACTTGCGCAGCCGGTCCGCGTCGTTGCTCGACGCCTTCTTGGCGCGCGACGCGGCGAACAGCTCGCGGCCGGCGGCCGACAACGAGCGGTGTCGGCGACAGGTGCGCACGACCTCGGCGAGCTGCACGCGGTCGAAACGGTCGAGCTCTTCGAGCTGCGCGGTGCCGAGCACTCCGCGCAGCAGGTCGTCGTCGGCGAGCACGCCAGCGTCGGCCGCCGGCGCGTCACCGCGCCGCCAATCGGCTTCGAGCCGCGTGATCTCCAGCTCGACCTCCGCCTCGGCGATGCGACCGCCGGTCGCCAACGTGCACAGCCGCGTGATGCTGCCGTTGAGGTCGCGGAAGTTCCCGTGCCACGCGCCGCCAGCCGAACGCGCGAAGTCGAGGTAGCGCCGCCGCGCCTCGGCGTTGAAGTGCACGCGCCGGCCCACCTGCTGCGACCAGCGCTGCAGCTCGTAGTCGAGGTTGGGCTCGAGGTCCTCGATGCGGTCCTTCAAGCCCGGCAGGCGGAACGTCCACAGGTTGATGCGCGCCAGCAGGTCCTCGCGGAAGGTCCCGGCGGCGACCGCGAGGCCGAGGTCGCGGTTGGTGCCGGCGATCAGCTGGAAGTCACTGGCGACGTCCTTGTCGCTGCCGAGCGGCAGGAAGCGCTTGTCCTCGAGCGCGCGCAGCAGCATCGCCTGCTCGTCGAGGCCGAGCTCGCCGATCTCGTCGAGGAACAGCAGCCCGCCGTCGGCGGCGCGCAGCAGGCCTTGGCGATCGGTGGTGGCGCCGGTGAACGAGCCGCGCTTGTGGCCGAACAGCGTCGAGTGCGCGCTGTCGCCGCGGATCGTCGCGCAGTTGACCTCGACGAACGGGCCGCCGAGCTGGCCGCGCTGCTTCTTCAGCTCGTAGATGCGCTTGGCCAGCTGCGACTTGCCGGCGCCGGTCGGCCCCATCAGCAGCATCGGCGCGGTCGACAGCGGCGCGATGCGTTCGACCTGCGTGATCAGCTGGTTGAAGGCCGCGTTCTGCGTCGGGATGCCGGACTTGAGCAGCGTCTCCGCCGCCTCGTGCTCCTGCGCGAAGCGCTTCGCCAGCCGGTCGAAGCGCGACAGGTCTAGGTCGATGATCTGGTAGGTGCCGGTCTTGTTGCCGAGCACGCCTTCGCGGCCGGTCGGCGGCCCGGTCTGCAGCAGGCGCGCCGGGTAGTGCCGCGTCTCGGTCAGCAGGAACAGGCAGATCTGCGCGACGTGCGTGCCGGTCGTCATGTGCACCAGCACGTCGTCCTGCTCGGGATCGAGCGCCAGCTCGTCGGCGATCGTCAGCAGCAGATCGAACACCTCCTCGAAGTCCCACGGGTCGCGCAGCCTGGTCGGCCGGTGCACGATCTCGGTCTCCGGAGACACCGAGGCGATGTCGCGCGACACCACCTCGAACAGCTTGCCGAAGCGCTCCTCGGTGATCAGCACGAGCCGACGCACCAGCAGGTCCTCGTGCTGGCACATCGCGACGTTGGGCCGCCAATGGTCCCAGCGGTCGCGGCCCATGCCCCGGTCGAGCTGGGTGCCGAGGAAGCTGATGACGACGTAGCCGGGCTTCTTAGCCACGCGGGCCTCCAGACTCGTCCTCCGCCGGCGCCCCGTTTGACACGCAGAATGCATACGAGCAACCTGACCGCATGGCCAAGACGCTGCAGGTTCGCGAAGTGCCGGAAAAGGTGCACCGCCGCCTGAAGGCACGGGCGGCGGATGCCGGCCTGTCACTCTCCGAGTACCTGCTGGCCGAGCTGACCCGCTTCGCCGGGTTGCCGACGCGCGACGAGATGCGTGAGCGGCTGCGCAACGGACCGCGGGCGAAGCTCTCTGAGTCCGCCGCCAAGATGGTCCGCCGCGCGCGGGGCACAGCGTGATCGCGCTCGATGTCGAGTTCGCCCAGGTGCTCGGCCGCCTGCAGCGAAGGCAGCAGGTGCGCGCCCATCAGGTGGCTGATTGCTTCGCCGACGCCTAGGTATCTCATCGGATAAGATCGTATCCAATGCTCTCCATTCGAGGCCAGCGCCGGCTGACCGCGCCAAGACTCAAGCGACGCGAAGCCTCCTCCTCCAAGATACTTACGACACTTATGGAGAATCCACGCGTCGGCGGCACGGCCCTCGCTCTAGCAGGTCCGTCGCGGCGAGGTAGCCGCGGCGGAGACCACGACGATGGCCAACAAGACCCTCTTCCAGACCCTGGCCGGCCTGTTCACCAGCCGCCCGGACACCACCAACGAGGCCGGCGCCCCTGCCTACGCGCTGAGCAGCGAGCAGGCGCTCGCGCAGTACGCGGTGACCGGTTGCCTCAACGGGACCTTCTACGCGTCGGCGCAGGACCAGCTCGACAAGGTGCTGGCGCTCGCCGGCGCCTGTGACGCGGAGTTCGTCGCCAAGGCGGCGGTCTACGCGCGTCGTCAGGGCCTGATGAAGGACATGCCGGCGCTCTTGTGCGCGGTGCTGGCGGTGCGCGACGGCGCGCTGCTGCAGCGCGTGTTCCCGCAGGTGATCGACAGCGGCAAGATGCTGCGCAACTTCGTGCAGATCGTTCGCTCCGGCGCGGTCGGTCGCAAGTCGCTCGGCACGCTGCCGCGGCGACTGGTGCGCGAGTGGCTGCAAGGCCGCTCGCTCGACCAGCTGTTCTACGCGTCGCTCGGCAACAGCCCGTCGCTGCGGGACGTCGTGCGCATGGTGCACCCCAAGCCGGACGGTCCGGCGCGGGCCAACTTCTATGCGTGGTTGCTCGGCAAGCCGTTCGACCTCGAGCTGCTGCCCGAGGCGGCGCGGCAGCTGGAGCAGTACCGCCGCGGCGAGGCCGAGCTGCCCGACGTGGACTTCCGCTTCGTCAGCGCGCTGCCGCTGACGAACGACGACTGGCGCACGCTCGCCGTGCGCTGCAACTGGACGACCCTGCGCATGAACCTCAACACGTTCGTGCGGCACGGCGTCTTCGACTGCTTCGAGACCTCGCTGCGCCTCGCGGCGCGGCTCGCCGACCCCGCACTCATCGCGAAGGCCAAGGTCTTCCCGTACCAGATCATGACCACCATGCAGAACCTCGACCCGAAGGCCCCGCGCGTGCTGTGCGACGCCCTCGACCAGGCGATGGAGATCGCGACGCAGAACGTGCCGGCGCTGCCGGGACGCACCGTGCTCGCGATCGACGTCTCGGGGTCGATGCACTCCGCCGTCACCGGCCACCGCAAGGGCAGCACGTCGAAGACGACCTGCCTCGACGCGGCGGCCACGCTGGCGGCGTCGGTGCTGCGGCGCAACCCGGACGCGACCGTGATCCCGTTCCACGACCACACGCTCGACGTGCGGCTCGACGCGCGGGAACCGATCACCCGCATCGCGGAGCGGCTGCGCAAGCTGCCGTCGGGCGGCACCAACTGCTCGTCGGTGCTGGCGAGACTCAACCGCGAACGGGCGAACGCCGACACCGTGATCTACTTCAGCGACAACGAGTCGTGGGTGGACGCGAGGCCGGCGGCACGCAGCACGGCGATGCTGACCGAATGGCGGCGCTTCAAGCAGCGCAACCAGAAGGCCCAGCTCGTCTGCATCGACGTGCAGCCCTACGGCACGGTCCAGGCTCCGGTCGGCGACGACGTCACGCACGTCGGCGGCTTCTCGGACCAGGTCTTCGAGGTCCTGCGTGAGGTCGCCGACGGCGATCGTTCGCAGGATCGGTTCGCCAGTCGCATCCGCGAGGTCGCGATCTGACGGACGACAGCTCTTTGGTCGGGGAATGCCCGGTGGGACTACATCACAGTCAATGACGTGGTCGCGAGTTCGAGTCTCGCCATGACCGCTCCGGCGGTCGTGTAGCTCAGCGGTAGAGCACGCCTCTCCGGAGGAAACGTCTCACCAACCTTCGTCCCCGACCTCTTCTCCTGCTCTGACATTCACGCTCTTTGGCCCGGGAATGCCCGTGGGACTACATCTGATCCGTAGGCGCGAGTTCGAATCTCGCCGCGACCGCGAGGTCGCGTAGCTCAGCGGTTAGAGCACCGGCAACGTCTCACAACTTCTCGTCCTGGGCCTCTCTTCACGACTGACAGCACAACCGCGGCGAATGCCCGGTGGGACTACATTGGCAACCCTCACGGGATCCCGTTCGAACCGGGGCTCGCGCCGCAAGGCGCGTTCGGTCTCACCAACTCTCGTCGCCGCACTCTCCACATCCTGACCGAGACCGGAACATGAGCTCCTACGAACAGTACGAAGGCCACGGCGGCGCGCCCATCAAGGCGTGGGTCCGCGGCGTACACACCGACCAGAACGCCATCCGCCAGCTGCAGAACGTCTCGCGGCTGCCGATCGTGCACGGCCACGTCGCGGCGATGCCCGACATCCACTTCGGCATCGGCGCGACGGTCGGCAGCGTGATCCCGACCAAGGGCGCGATCATCCCCGCCGCGGTCGGCGTCGACATCGGCTGCGGCATGATGGCGGTGCGCACCTCGATGACGGCGAGCGACCTGCCCGACGACCTGAAGGGCATCCGTTCGGCGATCGAGAAGGCGGTGCCGCACGGCCGCACCAACGGCGGCGGCAAGGGCGATCGCGGCGCGTGGCACAACACGCCCGCGCGGGTCGAAGCCGCGTGGAAGAAGCTCCGTCCCGACTACGAGCAGATCGTCGGCGCGCACAAGAGCCTCGACCGCGGCGCGTCCTACTCGCAGCTCGGCACGCTCGGCGGCGGCAACCACTTCGTCGAGGTCTGCATCGACGAGGCGCAGCGCGTCTGGATCATGCTGCACTCGGGTTCGCGCGGCGTCGGCAACCGCATCGGCCAGCACTTCATCAGCCTCGCCAAGAAGGACATGGGTCAGCACGTGCACAACCTGCCGGACAAGGACCTCGCCTACTTCACCGAGGGCGCGGAGCACTTCTCCGACTACGTGTTCGCCGTCGACTGGGCGCAGCGCTTCGCGCGCACCAACCGCGACCTGATGATGATGGCGATCTTCGAGACGCTGGCGAAGCGCGACGACCTGCCGAAGTTCACGCACGGCGAGGTGGCGGTGAACTGTCACCACAACTACGTGCAGCAGGAGGACCACTTCGGTGCTGTGGTGTTCGTCACGCGCAAGGGGGCGGTGCGTGCCGGCCTCGGCGATCTCGGCATCATCCCGGGCTCGATGGGCGCCAAGAGCTACATCGTGCGCGGCAAGGGCAACCCGGACAGCTTCCACTCGTGCAGCCACGGCGCCGGCCGGGTGATGTCGCGTGGTGAGGCGCACCGTCGCTTCACCGTCGAGGATCACATCGCCGCGACCGAGGGCGTCGAGTGCCGCAAGGACGGCGCCGTGATCGACGAGACGCCGATGGCCTACAAGGACATCGACACCGTGATGGCGGCGCAGCAGGACCTCGTCGAGGTCGTGCACACGCTCAAGCAGGTCGTCTGCGTCAAGGGGTGAACACCATGCTGCGCATCGACGGCACCGAAGGCGAAGGCGGCGGACAGATCCTGCGCACGGCGCTGGGTCTGTCCCTCGTCACCAAGACGCCGTTCGCGATCGACAAGATCCGACAGAAGCGCAAGAAGCCCGGCCTGCAGCGCCAGCACCTGACCGCGGTGCTGGCGGCGGCGCGGGTCGGCAGCGCGCACGTGCAGGGCGCCGAGCTCGGCTCGACCGAGGTCGTGTTCGAGCCGCAGACCTGCACCGCCGGGCACTACGAGTTCTCGATCGGCACCGCCGGCAGCACCACGCTGGTGCTGCAGACGATCCTGCCGGCGCTGTGGTCGGCCGACGGTCCGTCGACCGTGCGCCTCGTCGGCGGCACGCACAACCCGATGGCGCCGCCGTTCGACTTCGTGCAGCAGACGTTCGCGCCGCTGGCGCACCGCATGGGCGCGCCACTGCAGCTCGAACTGCATCGGCACGGGTTCCATCCGGCCGGCGGCGGCGAGCTGACCGCGACGATCGCGCCTGCGGCGTGGACGCGCCTCGAGCTGCTCGACGCGCCGACGAAGCGCGAGGTCGGCGCGCGCATCCTGCACAGCTCGCTTCCCGCGAGCGTGCCGGTGCGCGAGGCCAACGCGCTGCGCCGCCGGCTCGACCTGCGCGAGCACCAGGTGTCGATCGACGAGGTCGCGTCCAACGGCCCGGGCAACGTCGTGCTGTGCGACGTGCGGCTCGGCGTCGTGCACGAGATCGTCAGTTCGCTCGGGGAACGCAGCGTGTCGGCGGAGCAGGTCGCCGAACGCGCGGCCGCCGAGGTGCAGACGCTGCTCGCCGCCGACGCGCCGGTCGGCGAACACCTCGCCGATCAGCTGCTGATCCCGATGGCGCTGGCCGGCGGCGGCGCGTTCCGCACCGTCGCGCCGAGCCTGCACACGCGCACCAACGCGGCGGTCGTCGAGCGCTTCCTGCCGGTGGCGATCGCGATGCGCGAGGACACCGCGGCGGGCAACTGGGTGGTCGAGGTGCGGGCGCGGTAGTCGCGGCGGCGCGGGTCGGGCGCCGCTCCCCGCTCAGACGCCGGGCAGGCCGTCGATCGAGCGCGCGTTCTTGTCGCGCCAATACCTGGCGACGCCCTCGCTGCCCTTCTTCTCGCCCCACTCGGTGAGCTCGCGGCGCTCGACCTCGAACGCCATGCGCGGAACGCCGTAGCCGCACGACCGCGCGACGCGGTCGATCTCGACGACGACGACCGCGCGCACGCCGAGCGGCGCCCTGCCGAAGCGCGACAACAGGTCGGCGAAGCGCGCATCGTCCGGGAGCACGACCGCGCCGGTGCCGTGCAGGCGCAGGATCCGCGGCGGCCCGTCGAACGCGCAGAGCATCACGCAGATGCGGCCGTTGTCGCGCAGGTGCGCGATCGTCTCGACGCCGCTGCCGGTGTAGTCGACGTAGGCGATGGTCGTCGGCCCCAGCACGCGCAGCGTGTCCCCACCCTTCGGCGAGCAGTTGACGTGGCCACCCGCCCCCGACGGCGCCGTGGCAACGAAGAAGACGTGTTGCGCGCCGATCCAATCGGCGGTGTCACCATCGATCGAGTTGGTCGCCGATGCCATCGACGGGATCCTAGTGCAGGTGGCTCGACCGAGGACACGCTGACCCGGCTGCCGATTCCGTGTGACCGTATCCATGCACGAGGAAGGCCGACGCCACATGTGGCGCATCGACTGCCGTCCCTGCAACCAATCGACTCTCATCCGCTATCCTGTTGCGCCCCAGCCTCGCCTGGTCCATCGACATCACCGAATGAACTCCGTCATCAACCTTGGCTCTGCCGCGCTCGCTGCGGCCTTCTCCCTCGCCCCGCTCGCGGCACAGACGACGCTGACGCTCAACCCAGACAAGGACAACACTCTGTACGAGAGCCTGACCGGCACCCTCAGCAACGCGCAGGGCTATCTGTTCTGCGGCGTGAACGGCCAGGGCGCGGCGCAGCGCACGCTGCTGCACTTCGACGTCGCCGCCGCGGTCCCGGCCGGGGCAGTCATCGTGTCCGCCGAGCTCAAGCTCTACGTCGAGCAGTCACCGGCCTTCCTGCCCATCACCACCGGCGTGCATCGCATGAGCAGCGACTGGGGCGAGGCGACCTCGGTTGCGACGGGGCCCGGCAACGGCGGCGGCGGCGCGCCGGCGACGACCGGCGACGCGACGTGGCTGCACTCGTTCTACCCGACGACCTTCTGGACCAACGCCGGCGGTGACTTCGCCGCGACGCCGACGATGACGTTCCCGCTGGCCTCGCTGTTCCAGGCCACGACCGGCCCGAACGCCGCCCTGGCCGCCGACGTGCAGGACATGCTCGACAACCCGGCCGGCAACTTCGGCTGGCTGCTCAAGACCGACGAGGCCTTCCCGGCGACTGCGCGTCGCATGGACTCGCGCGAGAGCCTGGCCAACAAGCCGGCGCTGACCATCCACTACGTGTTGCCCGGCAACACCTCGATCTGGGGCGAAGGTTGCCCGGTCGGCACGAGCACCGCGACGACGATGTTCGTCGGCCCCGCCATCAGCGGCTCGTCGGTCACGATCGCCCGCTTCGACACCGTGCAGAACAGCGTCGGCGCCGACTTCTTCGCGCTCTCGCTGCAGCCGGCCGGCCTGCCGTACCAGCCAGGCTGCTCGATCTACCTGCCGCTGGGCGCGGAGCTGATTCCCGGCGCAGCGTTCCTGTCCGGCACGGGCACCAGCACTGGCTCGCTGCAGCTGCCGGCTGGCTTCCCCGGCGTCCTGATCGCCTGTCAGTCGGCCGTGCTCGACAATTCGCCGTTCGGTCTGTCGGGGAGCAACGCGGCGCTGCTGGTCATGCAGTAGCTGCCGCGCCGGCGATCGCGTCGGGCATCGCCTGGATCAGGGCATCGCCACGACCAGCGTCGCCGGATCGGCCTCGACGTCGACGCGCCGCACCTCGCGCACGACGAACGCCTCGTCGCCCGCCGCCCGCACTTCGAACTGCGAGGCGGTCGCGGCCGGCAGGCGAACCTGGCCGGCGGCGTCGGTCTGCGCGACGCCACGCCGCAGGCCGTGCAGGCTCGACACGACCCACACGCCGGCCAGCGCGTCGCCGCGCTCGTCGAGGACCTGCAGGGGCCTCTCCTCGAGACGCTGCAGGTGCAGGTCACAGGCGACGACCGCGCGGTCGATACGCAGCCGCTGCGGCGCGCCGACGGCGCCGCGGTGGGCGAACGGCTGCACTTCGTACTCGTCCGGCATCAGGCCGCCGACGACGAACGCGCCGCCGACGCCGGTCTCGGCGATGCGGCGCACGTGGCGGCTGCGAACCTCGACCGCGAGGCCCGCGACCGGTTCCCCACGCACGTCGCGCACGACGCCGCGCAGCGAGCCACCGGTCTCGGCGACCAGGTCGGGCATCGGCACGACGCCCTGCGCGCGCGGCGCGGTGAACGCGCCCGACAGCGACGCCAGGCCGCCCGCGCCGCCGACGCCGTCGCGGTGCACGACGAAACGCGCCGCGACACCGACCAGCGGCACGCTGACGCGGCCGATGTCGTCGCTCTGCGCCCAGCTGTCGGTACCCGCGACGTTGACGAACGCACCGGCGAGCGGCGCCCCGCTCGCGTCGCGCACGAGTCCCTCCGCGTGCAGCTCGGGCGCCTTCGCCGCGAGCGTCGTCGGCGCATCCCACGGCGCGATCGGCTCGAGGCAGACCCACAGCGGATCCGGCGCCTGCGCGGTCGTGTGCAGCACGACCGCGCGGCGCCCATCGGCGCGCACCAGCAGGTCCTCCAGCTTGCCAGCGGTGAGCTCGGCGACGAAGGCGCCGTCGCCGTCGGTGCGCAGCGACGGCGCCTCCGGCCGCGCGACCTCCGCGCCGACCAGCAGGAAGCCGAGCGAGTCGACCACCCGACCCGCGCGACGCGCGACGCGCACCTTGGCGCGAGCGGCGGACTCGGCGCGCCGCACGATCACCGGCTCGGGGCTCGGCAGCGGCGCCGACGGCGCGACCTCGACCGCGGCCACGGGCTCCTCGGACTGCGCCGGCTGTCGCCCCGCGCCGTCGAGCCGCAGGTCGCCGCGCCACACGAACGCCACCACGACGACGACCACGCAGGCCGCGACCGACAGTGAGGGCCTCCTCGACAACGCGATCACCATGGCGCGCGAGTATACGCACCGGGAGCGCCCCGTTGCGATCAGCGGGCGATGCGCGCCGGCGGCACGTCGAGCACCGTCACCAACCCCGGCCGCGCGCCGACCACGCCGTGCACCGAGTTCACCAGGATCGACGCCGTGGCCTGGTCGCCGGCGATGCCGCTCGGGAAGCGCAGGCTGATCGGCGGCTCGCTCTCGAGCTCGACCTGGTCGTGCGGGTCCGGCGCGCCGACGTACATCGACAGGTCGAGGTGCACGACGAGGCGCTTCTGGATGTAGCCGTAGCCGTGGTTGCGGATGCCCGCGACCTCCCCTTCCTTGACGATCAGGAACGGCGTCTTGTGGTCCTCCGGCGCCAGCACCGGCTCGACCGTGTGCTCGATGCGATCCAGCTCGAAGCCGAGGCCGCGCGCCACCAGGGCCACCGACTCGCGCATGCCGATGTGGCCGAACTTGCCGGTCTCCAACTGCTTGCGGAACTCGCTCTGGCTCAGCCCCGCGCCCACCTTGCGCTGCAGGGGCAGCCGGCGGGTCGCCGCGTCGACGACGCGCACGCACTTGACCGACTGCACGTCCATCGTCACCGCCGACGCGACCACCGCCAGCAGGTCCATCGCGAAGCCCGGGTTGACCCCGGTGCCGAGGATCGTCGCGCCAGAGGCCTTGGCCGCGGCGTCGAGCTCGGCGGCCAGCTCCGGGTGCTGGAACTCCGGCACCAGCAGCTCCTCGCTCGACGACACGACGTCGACGCCGTGCCGGCTCAGCAGCAGCAGCTGGTCCTTGATCGCCGGCAGGAAGCTCGAGGTGCAGTGCAGCACGCAATCGGGCTTCAGGCGGGCCAGCGCCGCGTCGGCGTCCGCCTCCACGACGATGCCGGTGGTGCGCCCCAGCTCCAGCAGGTCGCCGAGATCCTGCCCGACCTTGGCCGGGTCGATGTCGATCGCGCCGACGAGCTGCAGCGAGGTCTTCTGCAGGGCGAGCCTGGCCGCGGCCAGGCCGATCGGACCGAGGCCGAAGGAGACGACACGGACAGGGGAGGTCATGCAGCCCGGAAAGTAGGTGGCGACCCGGCGCCTGCCAAGCACGGGGCGGGCGAGTCCAGCGACCTTGTCATGGGGCGTTCCGGTGGGCCCGGAAGGGTCCACGACCGACCGCCGACGGACGACGGTTGCCAGCGAGCAGCTGGCGAGCTCCACTCTCGCACCAGAGGAGACCCATGAACACGATCCCGCGCCTCGTCGCATTCCTGTCGCTCGTCGGTTGCGCCATCGCCGCGCCGCAGCAGCACCCCCACTTCGACGACGGCGGCGCCCTCGCCTGGCAGACCGAACTCGGGGCGGCCAAGAAGTCGGCCGGCAAGTCCGACAAGATGATCCTGATCGAGTACGGCCGAGCCGCTTGAGGCAACTGCCGCGCGCTGGTCGAGCGCGTGCTGGCCCAGGAACCCGTCAAGGCGCGCGTCGGTGAGCTGGCCATCGGCCTGGCGATCGACTGCGACACGGACCAGGGAGAGGTCTCGCAGCTGCTGCACGAGAAGATGCCCGACGCGGGCACGCTGCCGTTCGTCGCCCTGCTGACCAGCGAAGGTGAGTGGATCGACGGCTACTCCGGCTACCGCGACGCGACGCAGTTCCTGGTGTTCCTCGAGGACGCCGCGAGCTCGCCGTTGCTGGACGCCAAGCCGGACGTGCAGAAGAAGCTGCAGAAGCTCGTCGTCAGCGCCAAGGCCGGCGCGGCCAAGGGCTCCTGGGGCCAGGTCGCCAAGGACGTGCGCGCCGCGGCGGCGATGCCCGGTCGCTGCCCGGAGCGCAAGGAGCTGATGGAGCTGGGCAAGCAGGCCGACGAGTGGCTGCAGGCGAAGTTCGCCACCGTGATCACCACCGCGCAGGGCGATGGCGACCTGTCGGAGGCGCGAAAGCTGCTGCAGGAGGTGCAGAAGGTGTTCTCCGGGCTGCCGGAGGCCAAGCTCGCCGCGACCGGCATCGAGGCGCTCGCGCGCGTCGGCTTCGTGCGCAAGGTCGAGGCTCGCGGCAACGCCAAGGCGACGCTGCGTCAGGACGAGGCGGCCAAGTACAAGGACACGCCGTGGACGGCGTTGTTCGAAGCGCCCAAGGCGCCCGACGCGCAGCCGGCGGGTGAAAAGCACGAGGGCGACGGCAAGTAGCGCCCAGGCCGCCGGTGCCATCGGCGAGACGGCTGGGTCGCCAGGGCGCCGCGGTGGCAAGTGACGCGCCGCCGTCGACGCTGCTGCGCACGTCACGCCGACCGCGGTCGCGCGGATCTGATATGAAGATCCTCCTCGTCCTGGGAGAAGCCATGAACCGACACCTCGCCGCCGCCCTCGCCGCAGCGCTCGCCGGCACCACCGCTGCCGCGCAGGCGCCGCTGACGCCGCCAGTGACGCCGATCCACACCGCCGCCGACGACCTCGGCATCGCCTACGGCGTCTGGGCGGCGGGCGACCGCTACAAGGTCTCCTTCCACGACGGCATGACGTTCGTGCCATATCTCGGCGCCGACTACCCGCGCACCCAATCGCTCGCCTGGCGCACGATCTCGGCCCGGCTCGGCGGGCGCGAGCTGCTCGACGACCGCGCCCCGGACGCGAACGGCAGCGGCACCCGCTTCGAGTATCGCTTCGGCGTGCTGACCGAGGCCTACGACGTGCTGCCCGACGGGCTCGAACAGAGCTTCGTGCTGCGCGAACGTCCCGCCGTCGGCGACCTGGTCATCCGCGGGGCGCTGACGACCGGGTTGCACGCCGCCGACCGCGCGGCCGCCTGCGCGCCGCTGACGTTCGCGGACGAGCAGGGCGTCGCCGTCGTCGACTACGGCCGCGCCGTCGCGATCGACGCCGCCGGTCGCCGCTGCGACGTGACCACCGCGCTGGCCGACGGCACGGTGACGCTGCGTGTGCCCGGCGAGTGGCTGGCCGACGCCGCGCTGCCGGTCGTCGTCGACCCGTTCGTCACCACCACCGTCAACTTCTCCCTGACGAGCGCCGCGCCGATCGAGGTCGACATCGGCCGCGACGACACGGCGAACACGGACAACGTCGCGGTCGTCTACTCGAAGAGCGTCTCGGCGAGCGACGACGACCTGTGGGTGGTGTTGGCCGACGACGACTTCACGACGGGCACGGTCGTCTTCTCGGACGTGACGACGAGCTGGTCGACGAGCCAGGGCCGCTGCGCCTTCGTCGGTGGCACCGATCGCTGGGTGGTCGCGTTCCAGCGCTACTTCGCCAACACGCCGACCCTGAGCCGGATCCGCGCACACAACCACGCCAGCGCCGACACCACGTTGTCGACGACCGTCGCCTCGCTCGGCGTCGGCAGCAACGAGAACCACTGGCGGCCGGACGTCGGGGGCGTGACCAGCACGGCGCTCGGCAACCAGGCCCTGATCGTCTTCCAGGTCGAGAACAACGGCGGCGGCGACTTCGCCGAGACCAGCAGCAGCAAGTGCGCGGCGGTGCTGTTCGACACGACGACGACGAACGGCACGTTCGGCAGCGCGTTCGTGCTCACCAGCTCGCTGTTCAACGACAGCGAACGCCCGAGCGTCAACCAGGTCTCCGAGGGCGGGCCGTCGTCCGCCTGGGTCTGCGCGTTCCAGCGTTACTCGACGATCGTGCCGAACGACGCCTGGGACATCGCCGCGGTCCGCGTCGCTGCCAACGGCTCGATCACGTCGGGCACCTGGGTCAGTGACTACGCCACCGCCCCGCAGCTGACGCACCAGCTCGGGCCCGTCGTCGAAGGGCAGCTCGGCCGCTACGCGGTGACGTTCGCCGTCGCCGACGCCACGAACTACCCCGGCAAGCTCGCCGACCCCAACGGCACCGCGATCGCGATCGAGCGCTTCGACTGGTACGGGGGCTCCGCGCCGACCACCGCGCAAGCGCCGGTGGTGCTGCGCAGCGCCGGTCTGCGCAGCTACCAGACGTCGGGCCTCGCCTACGACACCGACACCGGCTCCCACTGGACCGCGACGAGCAGGTGGACGCTGTTCGGGCCGAGCCTCGCCTACGACCGCGTCGGCTTCCAGGGCCAACTGCTCGAGAGCGGCACGATCCATCAGACCACCACCACGCCGATCGCCGGCGGCGGCGTGACGTTCGACAACGACCACCACACCGTGCTCGGTGCCTACGGCTTCCAGGGTGGCTTCTCGACCATCGCCGGCGTCACCATCAGCTATCCGGCGCAGCCGGCGACGACGACGTCCGGCGTGCCGTGCGGCACTGCCAGCCTGAGCTGGGCCGAATCGCAGCTGATCGGCAGCGAGTTCTCGGGGATCGTGTCGGCCGGCGCGCCGAACGGTTCGGTGCACCTGCTGGTGCTGGCCGACGCCGGCATCAACGTGCCGCTGGTCTTTCCGGGCCTGGTCGCGCCGGGCTGCAGCCTGTTCGTGCCGGTCAGCGGACCGGACTACCTCGGCATGTTCCCGGCGGCGCTCGGCGGCGTCGTGCTCTGGACGCTGCCGCTGATCGAGGGCCTGCCGGCGCAGACGCTGCACTTCCAGGACTGGTATCTCGACCCTGCGACGGGGCTGCTGTTCAACTCACCCGGGCTGGCGGTGCCGATCGTCAAGTAGGCCAGGTCACCGGGGAGCCTCGACGGTCGTCACGCTCCACTCGGAGTCGCGGTCCGTCCTTTCGCGGGTGAACAGTAAGCTCGCTGTGATGGCCCCCGAACTCTGGTATCCGATCACCGAAGCGACCAGCCGCGGCGGCGGCTTCCACAGCCCGTTCGGCGGCACCTGGCCGGACCTGGGTGACGCCCGGCGCTGGTGCGACGGAATGCAGCAGATCGGCGTGCTGTCCCACGACGACGCGCAGCGGTTCCACTTCTGGATCGAGCACGGCTACGTGTCGCTGCCGAACGCCGTGTCACATGCCGCCATCGACGCGCTCAACGAGGCGGTCGAACGGATGTGGCGCGAACCGGACTCGGTCGCCGACGTCTACGCCGAGACCTACGACGGCGTGCTGCGAGTCGAGCGGCTGCGCTCGGACATCCGCGACGCGCCGCACAAGGTGCTCGACCTGCACACACAGCTTGCCGCGGCCGAGCCGGTGGTCTTCGCCCAGCCGATCGTGCACTTCCTGCAGCGCCTGTTCCTGCGGCCGCCGATGGCGTTCCAGAGCCTCTACTTCACGGTCGGCACGAAGCAGCACATGCACCAGGACACGGCCTACGTGCCGGTCAACTCACCGCTGGAGTTCGCCGGCGTGTGGATCGCGCTCGAGGACGTGCAGCCGGGCACGGGGGAGCTGCAGTACTTCGACGGCAGCCACCGCATCCCGGAGTACCTGTTCGAAGGCCAGTACCTCAGCAAGCGCTCCGACGACCCGAACGACGAGGCGTTCCTGCGGTTCGTCTACGAGCGCTCGGTCGAGGCCGGCTGCGAGCTGGTCAAGTTCCTGCCGAAGAAGGGCGACGCGCTGATCTGGCACGCAAGCCTCGTGCACGGCGGCTCACAAGAAGTGCGTGACGGCTCGACCCGGCGCAGCATCGTCACGCACTTCTGCCCGCGCGACGTGATGCCCGGCTACTTCCGCGACGGAATGCCGCACTCGGCGATCACGACCGCCGCCGGCGGCGCCGCCTACCGCTGCAACTGGCGGCATGACGCCTGACGGCGCGGCTCCGGTCGTGGCTGGCCACCGACGACGACACAGCTCCTCCCGCTGGCACCCGTCACCGCCCGCCGGTGCCGTCGCCGCGCACGATCCAGCACGAGTCGTGGTGCTGCATGCCGATGTGCGGGTAGTAGCTGCGCGCCTTCGGCGCCGCGATCAGGATCAGCGACGTCTGGTGGCCGCCGGCGTCGTGCGTGCGGCGGATCAGCTCCTTGCCGATGCCGCGCCCCTGGAACGCCTCGTCGACCGCCAGGTCCGACAGATAGGTGCAGTAGTGGAAGTCCGACACCGCGCGTGACACTCCGACCAGCAGCCCTTCCGCGGTGCGCGCGGTGACGATCACGTCGGCGTGCGCGAGCATGCCGGCGACGCGCTGCGGGTCGTCGACCGGGCGGCGCTCGGCGAGCGTCGAACGGCGCAGCAGCGAGGTGAAGTCGTCGATCGACAGGTCGGGTTCGAGCGCGTAGTGGATGTCGGTCACGGCGAAGTCTCGGTGGCGCGGCATCATCGCGCGGTACTGGCCGCGGTCCCAGGTCTGCCGACGACGAACGCCCTGCGAACCGCCGCCGCGAAGCCCCGCAGAGCAGCGCTTCCGCCGTTGTCCCATCGCCCCGCAATTGCGCCCCACCGCGACAGCCAGCCGGCCGGATCCCGGGGTTTCCGTGTCTCACGCCAAACACCCCGAACGGATGTCCTTCGAGTTCGCCAAGCCTCCCTCCGCCAAGTGGAATCGATGAAGCTCCCCGCCACCCTGTTGACCATCGCATCACTGTCCCTCGTGTCCGGCGCCACGGGCCAGGCCCTGCAGTTCGCCTCCAGCCCCAGCGCCATCGCGCTCAACCTGGCCTCGACGATCGGGTTCGAGTTCACGCCGAACGAGGACATCTACGTCACGGCCGTCGGCTGCTGGGATCGGCTCGCCAACGGCCTCGCCGCGAGCCACGAACTGCGCATCTGGTCCAACAACGGCGCCAGCTTGGAGGTCTCCGCACAGGTGCCGGCGGGCACGGCCGCGAGGCTCGAAGGTCCGACGCAGGCCCAGGGCCGCTTCCGCTACGTGGAGATCCCCCAGACCCTGCTGCGCGCCGGAGTGCACTACGTGATCGGCGCGCAGACCGGTGGTGGTGACGAGCACCTGCTCACCGGCGTCACTTCGATCAGCACGCCCGCATCCATCACCTGGAACAACTGCCGGCAACGGTCCGGCTCGCTGGCGTATCCGTCGAACGTCATCGCTGGATACGGCTACATCGCTGCCAACTTCCTGTTCCGTCCTGCCTTCGACGAACCGGCGCTCGAGATCGACGTCTCGGCGTCGCCGCAGATCCTCGACTTCGACGCGACCCGGGGCTGGCTGTTCCGCGCCGAAGAGGACGTCGTGCTGACCTCGGTCGGCATGTGGGATCACAACAGCGACGGGCTGCTGACCAGCCACGACCTGCTCGTCTGGGACAGCACCGGCACCAGTCAGCTGCTCAGCGCACAGATCCCCGCCGGCACCGTTGCGCCGCTGATGGGCCCGCCGGCGGGACCGGGCAGGTTCCGCTACCACGCGGTGCCGCCGCTCGTGCTGCACGCCGGCCAGGAGTACGTGATCGGCATGCAGGTCGCCGGCGACGACTTCCTCAACGACGGCATCACGTCGATCACCTCGAGCGACCAGATCACCTGGCTCGAGGGCCGCTTCACCTCGAGCGGCCTCTCGTTTCCAACCTACACGGTCGGCACCAACACCTACTTCGGCCCCAACTTCCTGTTCGAACGGCCGGTCCAGGCCGTCGGCGCCGGCTGCGTCGAGGGCTACGCGTCGTACTACCAGCAGATGTCGCCGACGGCGATGGACCTCTCCGGCATGGAGCTGGTGCTCAACGACTACGGCGGCGGCTTCCAGGTCTTCTCACAGCCGGGCACGATCCTGCCGGTCGGCTCGCTCGCCACGCCGGTGCACGGGCCGATGGGCGACGACTCGGCGCTCGTCATGGGCGCGCTGGCCATGGAGATCCACTCCAACTGCCAGGTCGCATTCAGCGCCGGCAACAGCACCGACTACGTGCCCGACGCCAACACGATGCTGAACACCAACCCTGGCACGGCGCTCTATGCGTGGACCGACCTCAACCCGGCGGCGGCCAACAGCGGTCAGATCTGGTACGAGGAGAACGGCTTCGACTACATGGTCACCTACGACGGCGTCTACCAGTTCGGCACCGCCGAGGCGGTGACCGTGCAGTTCCGCGGCAACCGCCTGTCCAACAGCCACGTGATCTCGTTCGGCGCGGTCCACACCCTCGGCCAGGATTGGCTGATCGGCTATTCCCCCGGCGGCCCCAACCAGGACCCGGGCCCGGTCGACTACTCGACGCTGACCGCCGCCGCGCCGTACGTGTCGCGCGAGCCGGACACGCTGGCGCCGCTGCTCGAAGCGCTGGCCCCGCCGCAGATGGGCGCATCGGTGCAGGTGCGCACGTCGAACTTCGATCCGGGCGCCGTGTTCCACATCGGCGTGCTCGGCATCAGCGATCCGGCGCTGCCGCTGACCTTCCTCGGCCTCGACCCGGCGTGCCGGCTGCACGCGAGCCCCGACGTGCTGATGCCGGCGGCGGTCATCTACGGCCAGTCGTCCTTGACCTGGTCGCCGCTCGACCTGACCAGCGCCACGGTGCCGGGCTTCGAGTTCTACGTGCAGGCCGCGACGTTGGACCTGTCGGTGCTGAGCGGCACGACGCGCCTCAGCAACGGGCTGCGTCTGCGCTCCTACTGAGCGACGGCCGAGCGGCAGGCCGGTCAGCTACGCAGGCGCACCGGCGCCTGCTCGACTCGGACGCCCCGCGGACATCGACGCACTTCGCGTCAATCCGCCGGACGGAACCCGGTCAGCGCCGCGCGCACCCGTCGACAGTGCGGCGCAGTCGATCTGCCGCGCCGACCCGGCGGCGGTCACACGAACTCGACCCCGCGTCGCTTCAACAAGCGCGACAGCTGCATCAGCGCGCGCACCAGCAGCTGGCGCACCGCCGCCTCGCTGCGGCCCATCGACTCGACGGCGCGTCGGGTCCGTCCCGATTTTTCGCACCGGGGACCACCAGAACCGTGTCCTGCCCTTCGAGCCCGCCGTGCGGCGGTCAGTTCCCCTCGCTCCTACCCCACGCCACGACCCACGAGGCGACTCCAATCGTTCGTGTTCGCCGTCATGTCGTCGTCCACGACCTCATTCCTGGCCCAGGACCAGCTGCTCGGCGAGTGAGCCGAGCCGGCACGCGATGTCCTCCCCGTCACCCGCCGTGGTCCGGCATCGCCTTCTGCAACCAGGCGCGGGCGAACCGCCAGTCGCCCTTGACCTGGCTCTGGCTGACTTCGAGCGCGGTCGCGATCTCGTCGATCGACATGCCGCCGAACACGCGCATCTCGACGATCTGCGCCGGCCGCGCGTGCGTCCCGGCCAGGCGCTGCAACAGCTCGTCGAACACGCCGACGTCGCCAGCGCGCGCCTCCAGTTCGTCGAGGCAGTCGTCGAGCGCGACCCGAGAGCTGCCGCCGCCGCGCTTCTGCGCCCTGCGGTCGCGCGCGTGGTTGACCAGGATCTGCCGCATCGCGCGACTGGCGACGGCGAAGAAGTGGGACCGCCCCTCGACCTCGGCGCCGCGGTCGATCGCGCGCTGGATCTTCATCCATGCCTCGTGCACCAGGGCCGTCGGTTGCAGCGTGTGGCCGCCGTCGGAGCGCATCAGGTTGCGCGCCATGCCGCGCAGGTCCTCGTAGACGATCGGCATCATCTGCGCCGCCGCGTCCTCGTCGCCCGCGCGCAATCGGCGCAGGAGCAAGGTCAACTGCAGCGGGTCGTCTGGCCGGGCGGACACGGCCGCGCAGGATAGCAGCCCCACTCTTCTCCGAACTAGACTACCCAGGATGGCAGCTCCCGATCCGACCACCGTGCACGACGTGTTCGTCGCCGTCGTCGCCGTGAGCAAGGCCGAACAGCGGGCGGCGATCGAACGACTGTGCGGCGGGGACGTGGCGCTGCGCGCCGAGGTCGAGGCCTTGCTGGCGCACGACACCCAGCACGGGTGGTTGGACGACGACGCCCTGGACGCGCTGCGCGAAGTCGGCGTGCGACGTCCGGACGGGCCGCCGGAACAGCTGCCCGAGACGCTCGGCGAATACCGCATAGAGGGAGTGCTCGGTCGCGGCGGCGTCGGCGTCGTCTACCGCGCGCGCCAGCAGAACCCCGATCGCGCGGTGGCGCTCAAGGTGCTGCCGCCGTCGCCGAGCGCGGAGGCGGCGCGCCGCTTCGCCCTCGAGCAGGCGTCGTTGGCGCGCCTGCAGCACCCGGCGATCGCGCAGATCCATGCCGCGGGCAGCTTCCCGTCGGCGTCGGGCGAGCAACCGTTCCTGGCCATGGAGCTCGTCGAAGGCGCGGACCTGCGCACCTGGCTCGACGCGGCGCGGCCGACCAAGCGGGCCGGCATCGAGCTGTGGATCGCGATCTGCGAGGCCGTGCACCACGCGCACCAGAAGGGCGTCGTGCACCGCGACCTCAAGCCGGGCAACATCCTGATCGACGGCGACGCGCGCCCCAAGATCGTCGACTTCGGCATCGCCCGCATGCTCGAAGCGGAGGCCGACGAGGCGACGCCGCAGACGACGCTGACGGGCCAGGTGCTGGGCACGCCGGCGTACATGAGCCCGGAGCAGGCCGACGGCCGCATCGACTGCATCGACACCCGCACCGACGTCTACGCGCTCGGCGTGATCGGCTACCTGCTGATGTCCGGCCGCCTGCCGATCGACGTCACCGGCCTGTCGATCAGCCGCGCGATCCGCCGCGTCGTCGAGGACGAACCGGTGCCGATCGGCCAGGTGGCGCCCCAGCACCGCGGCGACGTGCAGAACATCCTGCGCCGCTGCCTGCAGAAGCGACCCGAGGACCGCTACTCGTCGGCGATGGCGCTGGCGGAGGACCTGCGGCGCCACCTCGCCAACGAGCCGGTCTCCGCGCGCGAGCCGTCCACGGTCTACGTGCTGAGCCGCTTCGCGCGCCGCCACCGCGCGCTGCTCGCCGCCACCTTCGCGGTGTTCGCCGCGCTCGGCATCGCGCTGTGGATCAGCCTGGCAGCGACCGCCGACGCGGTCGCGGCGAACGCCGCGACCGAGACCGCCAAGGGCCACGCCGAGGCGGCCGCGGCGGCGGCGCAGCGACAGCTCGCGGTGCGCGAGGCGGTGCTGGCGTTCGTCTCCCGCACCTTCCGCCAGGCCGATCCCGACCGCAACCCCGAGGCGCGCAAGCTGACCCCTGGCGCGCTGTTCGCCGCAGCCGGCGAGGACATCGACCGCGAGTTCGCCGACGAACCCGACGTCGCCCAGGCCGTGCACTTCGAGCTGGCGGAGCTCCTGACCGGTGTCGGTGAGGCGGAGAAGGCCGTCGCGCACCTGGAGAAGGCGCGCGCCGTCGCGGAGCCACCGGGCCAGCCATGGTTGCACGCCCGCATCGAGTACTCGCTCGGCATCGCGCACGGCCAGCTCGGACAGCCGCAGGCGGCGCTCGAATCGTGCCTCGCCGCGGCGCTGCGCTGCGAGCAGCTGGCCGCGGCGAACACGCCACCGCCGGAGGACGCGCCGCAGTTTCCCTTCGACGTGCGGCAAGCCCTCGCGCAGGCCCGGTTCGCCGTCGGCGAACGCGGTGAGGCCGAACGTCTCTGGCGCGCGTTGATCGCCGATGCCGAGACCAGTCCGTCGACGGCCGACCTGCAGTTCGCCGCGTCGGCGCGCGCGGGACTGGCGACGATCTGCGCCCAGGACGGGCGCGTCGAAGAGGCGGAGCGCCTGGTGCGCCGCGCCATCGCCGCGCTGCGCCGCGACGCCGGTTACCTCGACGAGGCCACGCTGTCGGCGGTCAACAACCTGGCCGGCGTGCAGGCGGCGGCCGGCGACTTCAAGAGCGCCCTCGTGCTGCAGACCGACGTGCTCGCGGCGTTCGAACGCCTCTACGGCCCCGATCACCCGACCCTGCTGACTCCGACGTTCAACCTCGCGGCGATCGAGTGGCGCGCCGGCGATCCGGAGCGGGCGTTGCAGCGGCTGCGCGGGCTGATCGCCAAGGCCGAGCGCGACGGCTGGGGCGAGCGCGAACAGCTGATCGGTCCCTACGCCAACCTGGGCCAGATGCTGTGGAGCCGCGGCGAACGCGACGAGGCCGCGCGCAGCTACCAACGCGCGATCGACCTGCGGCTCGTCCTCAGTCCGGGCGCCGACATCTCCTTGTCGGGGTTCTACTACGATCTGGCGCGCATCCGCCGCGAACAGGGCGACGCGGACCAGAGCCTGCGCCTGCTGCGTGAGTCGGTGCGCATCCGCATCGAAGCGCTCGGCCCGTTGCACCCCAAGGTCGTCGGCCGCCGGGTCGACCTCGCCAATGCCGAGCTGAGCGAGGTCGGCGGCGGCGTCGACGCGGCGCAGCCCCACCTCGAGGCCGTCGACGAGGTGCTGCTGCCGACGCTGGGCATCCAGCACTACACCACCGTGCTCAGCCAGAAGCTGCTCGCCGACTGCATGCTCCTGCGCGGCGACCGCGAGCGCGC
Organism: Planctomycetota bacterium; assembly: GCA_020638735.1. Taxonomy (GTDB): domain Bacteria; phylum Planctomycetota; class UBA1135; order UBA1135; family UBA2386. Next base: position 381,139 of record JACKHZ010000013.1, read on the forward strand.
GCAGCGCTACTTCGACGTGTTCGTAGAACGCGCCGCGCAGTGCCCATCGCCCGCGCGCTGGGCGGAAGCGATCGCCGCGCTGCGACGCCGCCTCGCCGAGTGATCGCGCGGCGCGGCGCCGAGAGGCACTGCTCGGCCGACAGGTCGGGTTCGAGCGCGTAGTGGATGTCCGTCACGGCGTTGGCTCTGGCGACGGGCGACGCGTCATCGCGCGGCGGCGGCCGCGGGCCCATCGCTCGGCGGACCGACGCCCCGCTGACCCGGAGCTCGTCGGCCCCGACGGCGCCCCGATCGCGCACCGATCGTCACGGCTCGCGTCAGGGGCGCGTCGCGTCTGCCTTCGGGCTGGTTCGTGTCGACCACAACAGCCACGCGAGCACGGCGAACACTCCGAGGTGCTGCATCAGCAACGGCAACCGCGAATCCTCGTGCATGAACGCGGCCGTGGTCTGGGCGAAGTTGGCGCCGTCGCCGTACGGCGCCAGGAACCAGTGCGCGGGCTGCCCCGGCGCGGCGAGCACGTCCTCGGGAGAGTTCGGGATCTGCCCGAAGACGCGGAAGGCGAGGGCCTGCGCGACGACCATGGCGACGAGCGCCAGCACGACGCGCCACCGCGGCGACGCCCCCACGCAGCGGACGAGCGCGACGGCGAGCATCGGGAACACCACCGGGTGGGTCCAGAACAGGAAGCGGTCGATGTGGTTGCCGCCGATCAACGACCCGCCGACGACCATGGCGACGTAGGCGAGCAGGGCAGGGTGCTCCCGCAGCCACTCGCGCACGACGGTGCCGCGCCCCACACACAACAGCGCGATCATCGGGCCGTGCATCATCAGCAGCGCCAGCGGCACGAGCGACGGGTGCGAGGCCTTGAACGCCAACACCTCGACGGCGTGGTTCCACAACGTGTAGTCGCCGATCTCCTGCACGCTGGCGTGGATGCCCACGATGCAGGCGAGGCTGACCAGCGTCGGCAGGATGGCCTGCAGCATCAGCGCACCGCTCCAACCGCCACCTCGCCGCGCCGCCCACCACGCGTCGACGGCGGCCGCCGCCGCCGTGAGCAACACGATCTCCCGCACCAGCGTGCCGACGATCGTCAGCGCCACGAGCACGGCGGTTCGCCGCCATGAGTGACCCGGCCAGCGCACGAGCACCAGCAGCATCGCGGCCATGCACATCACCGCGGGTGGGTCCGTGTGCGCCGGCCAGAACGCCACGAAGCGGAACGGGGCCTGTGGATGCACCACCCAGGCGAGCAGGACGATGGCCAGCACGACGTCGCTGGCGACGAAGCGGCGGACGAGGCCGCCGAGCACGAAGACGGTCACGACGGCACATGCCAGGTTCAGGGTCAGGAACCCGTTGATGCTGTCGTGCGGGACGTTGGCGAGATCGTGCGGGAACAGCGTGCCGACGAGGTACGGCAGGCCGACGCAGTAGACGTAGGGACCGAACCCGACGATCGGCAAGTCGAATGCGAACCGGAACGCCATCTCCGCGTAGGCGTTGGCGTCGTAGGGCACGCCGTCGCGGTACTGGATGACCTGCTGGTTGGCGGCGAGGGCGAGTCCGACGCCCGCGGCGAGCGTGCAGATGGCGAGGTATCGCCACACCGACGATCCTGCTACTGCCGACTGCGACTGCATGCCACGGAGTGCTGGTTCATCTGGCCGGCCGGAGGCTAGCACACTGCGCGACGCCTTTCGACGGGGCCGCGACGCCCGGGGCTTCGGCGCCTGCGGTCCGTGGAGCGGGGACTGCGGCCGCGATGGCACCAGCCGCTTCGCGCGCCCGCCGCACCGCCGTGACGAACATCGCCACCACCGCGTGCCCGCGCTCCAGCTCCGGGTGGAAGCACGCGGCCAGCAACGGCCCCTTCCTCACCAGCACCGGATCACCGTCGCGGCGCGCGAGCACTTCGCAGTCGCCGACCGCGGTGATGCGCGGCGCGCGGATGAAGGTGCCGGTCGTGCCCTCGGGCAACTCGTTCGACTCGAGCTGCAGCGCGAACGTGCCGCTGTGGAACTGCCGCCCGTAGCCGTTGCGCACGACAGTGATCGGCAGCAGCCCGTAGCTGCGTTGCTGCGGGTTCTCGACGCGCTCCGCCAGCAGGATCATGCCGGCGCAGGTCGCGAACACCGGCAGGCCGGACGCGAGCGCTTCGCCGAGCGGACCCCACAGGCCTTCGACGTCGAGCAGCTTGAGCATCGTCGTGCTCTCGCCGCCCGGCAGCACCAGGCCGTCGAGGCCGCGCAGGCCGTCGGCGGTGCGCACCTGGCGCGTGCGCACGCCGAACGCCGCGAGCGCCTGCTCGTGGTCGTCGAAGTCACCCTGCAGGGCCAGCACGCCGACCAGCGGCGCGCCATCTTCCGTGCGCACGTCGCCCATGGCTCAGATACCGCGCTTGGCGAGCAGCTGGTCCTCCGGCAGCTCGCTGATGTTGATGCCGACCATCGGCTCGCCGAGGCCCTTCGACACCTCGACCAGCACCTTGGCGTCGCGGAAGTGCGTCACCGCGCGCACGATCGCCTTGGCGCGCTTCTGCGGATCGCCCGACTTGAAGATGCCGGAGCCGACGAACACCGCCTCGGCGCCGAGCTGCATCATCAGCGCCGCGTCGGCCGGGGTGGCGACGCCGCCCGCCGAGAAGTTGGGCACCGGCAGCTTCTGCGCCTCGGCGACCCACTGCACCAGCTCGACCGGCACGCGCAGCTCGCTCGCCTTCTTCTCCAGCTGCTTCTCGTCCATCGCCCGCAGCTCCTTGATCTGCGACATCAGCGCGCGCATGTGCCGCACCGCCTCGACGACGTTGCCGGTGCCGGCCTCGCCCTTGGTGCGGATCATCGCCGCGCCTTCGTGGATGCGACGCAGCGCCTCGCCGAGGTCGCGGCAGCCGCAGACGAACGGCGTCTTGAACACGCGCTTGTCGACGTGGAACTGCTCGTCGGCCGGCGTCAGCACCTCGCTCTCGTCGATGCAGTCGACCTCCATCGCCTCGAGCAGCTGCGCCTCGACGAAGTGGCCGATGCGCACCTTGGCCATCACCGGGATCGACACCGCCTTCTGGATCGCGGCGATCATCTCCGGGTCGCTGGCGCGCGCGACGCCGCCGAACTTGCGGATGTCGGCCGGCACGCGCTCCAGCGCCATGACCGCGCAGGCGCCCGCCTCTTCGGCGATGCGCGCCTGGTCGGCGTCGATGACGTCCATGATGACGCCGCCTTTGAGCTGTTCGCAGAAGCCGATCTTGCTGACGACTTCTTCGGCGGAGAATCCGGGGACCTGCGGGAACGGGTGCTTGGTCATGGCTCGGTGTGCAGTGCTGTAGGGAGGTTGGAAGTTCGGACAGGGGCCAGTCAGGCAGAGATCACAAGAACGGCTGCGCGACGGCGTCGTGCCGCAGCAGCTCGCGGGCGCACTCGCCGAGCACCCGCACGCCGCGCTCGATCGCGTCGACGTCGGCGCGGGTCAGCGACAGGCGCACACCGCGCGACGCCGCGCCGTCGAGGTCGAAGGCGCGGCCGGGCACCACGCGCACGCCGCGCTTGGCGCAGGCCTCGGCGAGCCGTTCGCCGTGGCCGGGCAGCGGCAGCTCGAGCCAGGCGACGAAGCCGCCGTCCGGGTCGGTCACGCGGCAGCCGTCGGGCAGGTGCTTCGCAGCGGCGCGCTGCAGCGCGTCGTGACGACGACGCAGCTCGGCGCGCAGGCCGTCGAGGTGGCGGTCGAAGTGACCGCGGCGCACGAACTCGACCAGCGCCGCCTGCAGCAGCGGGCTCGACTCGAGGTCCATGAAGCCCTTCACCGCCGCCATCGGCTGCAGCAGCTCCGGGCTGCCGGCAACCCAGCCGATGCGCAGCGCCGGGAACAGCTCCTTGGACACCGTCGCGACCGTCACCGTCAGGCCGCGCGCGTCGAGCGAGCGCAGCGACGGCAGCGCTTCGCCGCGGCAGCGCAGCGAGTACTGGTATTCGTCCTCCAGCACCACCACCGAGCTCTGCTGCACGATCGCCGCGAGCTGGTGCCGCTGCTCGAGGTCGAGCGTGCGGCCGGTCGGGTTGTGGAAGGTCGGCATCAGGTAGCACAGCTTGACCGACGGCCGCGCCAGCACGCGTTGCAGGTGCGCGAGGTCGAGCCCGTCGGGGCCGAACGCGACCGACACGACGTTGACGCCGTGCGCGCGCAGCAGGCCGTGCATGTTGTGGTACGACGGCGAGGTCACGACGACCGTGTCGCCTGGCCCGCACAGCGTGCGCAGCACGAGGTCGAGCGCCTGCTGCGCGCCGGCCGTGACCAGCAGCTGTTCGGCGCCGAGCCCCGGGTCGATGTCGTGCATGCGCTCGGCGAGCAGCTGGCGGAGCTCGAGCAGACCGCCGGTGTGGTGGCCGTAGCCGAGCAGCTCGCCGCCGCGCTGCTGCAGCACCGCGTCCATCGCCTCGCGCCACTCGTCGACCGGGAACTGCGCGTCGTCGGGCGACAGCTCGGCGAAGTTGGCGACCGGCGCGGTGCCGTCGGCCAGCGCCGGCGCGCGCGTCATCTCCTGGGAGCGGCGCACCGCCGCCTCGGCGTAGGCGCTGAGCAGTCGGCGCTGCGGCGCCGGCTCGCCGTTGGTCGCGGTGGCGATCACCACCGTGCCGCGGCCGACCTCACCGGCGACGAGGCCCTGCACGGCGAGGCGGCGATAGCCTTCCTGCACCGTCGCGCGGCGCACGTCGCACGCCTTTGCGACCTCGCGGATCGGCGGCAGCCGTTCGCCGAGCCCCAGACGCCCGCCCTCGATCGCATGCGCGTAGAACGCGGCGATCTGCTCGGCCATCGGCAGGCCAGCGGGGTCGAGGGTCGGCAGCAGGGTCGGCACCTGCGCAGGTGTAGCGGACAATCGCTGCGGGTCAATCGGGACAATTTGTCCTGGGTCGAGCCACGGATCCTCGGACGGACGGGTCCGGCATCACCGGATCCACGCTTGAGGCGCCACCTCCGTTTGTCTCACCTCCCAAGCGACCATCTTGTCGAGACTTGCGGCTGACGCTCCACGCCGACCAGGCCCAGGCGCCTCCCGGGTGTCCGATATCCCGGCACCGGGAGGAGCATCGTGGAGAACCACCACAGTTGGGACATTCGCTGGGGCATCGCCATCGCCGTCGGACTCGCCGCAGCCCTGGTCGGCACGACCTGCATCGAGGGTGAGATGGCCGATCCGCGCCGGCTCGCGGAGATGGAACCGGCCCCCGACCTCAGCTTCGTCGAGTACCAGCTGCTGCCGGCGGTCGGCAACGTGGTCACGGCGGCGCGCCCGCCAGCCGCCCCTGTCGGCGAGTTCGCCGGCGCCGAGCGCACCGAGCTTCGCCGCGAACGCGTGCAGATCGCGGTCGGCGAGAACGCGGCCGGCAGCATCGACGCGTCGCTGCGCGACGCCTTCGCCCGCTTCGAGCCAAGCCTCGCCGGCGATTACCTGGAGGTCACCGACCGCGACGCGATCGAGCTGCTGATGCTCGGCAAGGTCGACCTGGCGCTGGTCGGCGGCAAGCTGTCGCCGCGGGACCTCGACGCCGGGCTGCGCGCCACGACGCTCGGCGTCGAGCTGTTCGCGCTGGTGGTCGCCCCCGGCAACCCGGTGCGCAGCCTGACGGCCGACCAGGTCCGCCAGGTGTTCACCGGTCGGCTGCGGGACTGGTCCGAGCTAGGCCTGCCGCCGGGCCCGATCGTGCCGGTCGTGCCGAGCCAGCACGCGCTGGCCGAACGCGCGCAGCGCGCGCTGATGCCCGGCGACGCGTTCGCCCCGGGTTGCATACACGTCGCCAGCGAACGGCACGTCGTCGACCAGCTGCTGCGCGAGCCGGGCGCGATCGGCGTCGTGCGCCTCGACGGCGTGTCGCGCGAGCAGGGCCAGCGCGTCGTGCAGATCGACTGGGTCGACCCGTCGCTCGACAACTTCGCCAACGGCAACTACCCGTTCGGCACGCCGCTGCAGCTGATCGCGGCCGATGGCAAGAACGCCCGGGCCGACGCGTTGCTGGCGTTCGCGCGCGGCGACGACGGCCGCCGCCTGCTCGGCCGCACGCTAGCGACGCGGCCCTGACGGACCGCCTCGCGACGCGCCGTCAGAACGTGATGCCGGCGGTCAGGAAGATGCCCTGCAGGTCGATGTCGGCGTCGAAGTCGCGGTCCGACGCGCGCCCGTTGACGTTGAGCAACAGGTAGCGGTAGCCGCCCATCACGTCGAACTCCTCGGTGATCTGCCAGCGGGCGTTGGTCTCGAAGTCCCAGTACTTGCCATTGCCGTCGCCGAGGTCGGCGGACATCACGCCGAGGTTGGCGCCGACCGTCACCGGGCCCCAGACCGCTTCGGCCTCGACGAACGGCAGCGGCACGAGCACCGACGTCTGCACCGACTCGCGCAGCGCGCCGCTCTGCGCCGACACGTCCAGCGAGTAGAAGCCGAGCTCGACGCCGGCGGCCAGGCGGACATAGGCGTCGTAGCCGAGCCACGGCAGGTCCTCGCGCAGCAGCTCGTAGCCGTAGTTGGCGGCCGCCGCCCAGAACTGCGCGTTGCTCTGCACCTGGGTGCCGGCGGTGAGGTCGCCGAAGTTCTGCGTCAGCGCACCCGAGCCGCTGTTGTCGAAGCCGAAGCCGTGCAGCTTGATGCGGTGCCGCTCGTAGTCGGTGCGCAGCGCCAGATAGGGCGACGCCTGCGAGCTGCCCTGGCCCAACTGGCCGTAGACGCTGTTGGACGGCGGCACCGGCGCCTGCGCGGCGTTCTGCAACGCGACGTCGCCGCGCGCGCGCAGCATCATGACGCCGGCGTCGGCGCGGTAGGTCTGACCGACGCAGGCGACGAAGGACAGGGACGAGAGGAGCAGCAGCCCGTGCAGCTTCATGCCTGGAAGCATCGCCGCGGAGCGGGCTCTGCGCCAGCGGCACCGCATGCGCGCCTCAGAATCGCAGGCCACCGCCGAACGTCCAGCCACGCAGCTGCAGGTCCAACGTGTAGCCCTCGGTGCCCGTGGAGCCGGTGCCATCGAGGTCGAGGAAGCGATAGCCGCCGAACAGGTGCAGGCCGGCAGCGAGCCGGTATTCGAACATCGCCGACGCGTCGAGGAACCTGCCGCCGCTGTCGCCGAGCCCCTCGACCTCCAGGAAGCCGAGCTCGCCGACCGCGGTCACCGGCCCGAGCCCGCCCTCGACGCGCACGAACGGCATCGGCACGAACACGACGTCGTCGATCTGTTCGCTGCCGCCGAGGTTGGCGTCGCGGGCGACGAAGTCGATCGCGAACACGTCCACCGCGACGCCCGGCGAGACCTTCAGCGGCCCGAGCTCCAGGTCGTAGACCGCGTCGATCTTGCCGACGCTCAGGTCGAGCGAGGTCTCGACCTGATCGCCCTGCGCGAGCCCGCCGAACGTGTCGTCGAGACGCCCGCTGCCGGCCTGGCGCAGCCAGAACACCGACGCGGTCAGCACCGGCGCGCCGAGGTCGGCCTGGACCCGCACGAAGGGTGAACCGTGGGCGTCGCGCAGCCCGAAGGCGCTGCCGATGCCCTGCTGGGCGGAGCCGCTCGCGCTGCCGGTGCCGTCGTCGAGCGCCAGGCTGCCGCCCAGGGAGGCGTAGGAGTAGCCGAGCTGCGCCGTGACGCCGGTCGACGAGCAGGCGGCGAGGCAGAGCGCCGCCGCGGCGGCCGACAGGCGCGCGACGCGGGCCGCGCTGGAGGGGGTCGTGGTCATGTTCCGCGGGTTGGCTGCATACCTAGTCGCGACGAGCCGCAGCGTTGCATTGCCTCATCGACGCGAGCACACTGCCGCCTCGACCGGACCCCGAATCAGCCCGTCCCCGGAGCCCGCATGAACCGCCGCACTCTACGCCACCATGCCTTCGTCGGTCTCGTCGGCGCGCTGCTCTCCGGCTGCTTCGTCCCGGACGACGCCCGCCCGCAGGTCGGCATGGCCGCCAACGTCGCGTCCAAGTACGTGCACCGCGGCATGACCATGGTGGACAAGTTCGTCGTGCAGCCGCAGCTGGTGGTGGCCCTGCCGACCGTCACCGGCGACGCGATCCGCGTCACCGCCAAGGGCAACGCCAACCTCTACAACGACACCGGCGACGCGTGGTTTCCCGACGGCCACGCCGGGCGCTTCTCGCAGATCGACTTCATCGCCGACTACCAGCGCAACCTCGGCACCTTCTCGTTCCTCGAGGACCTGACCGTCAAGGGCGGCGTCTTCAACTACAACCTGCCCAACGGCCAGGAGTTCCCCAACGGCGAACGCGGCACGACCTCGGAGGTGTTCGTCGACGTCTCGGCGACCGTGCTCGAGGCGACGCCGTACTTCTCGTGGCACTACGACTTCGACGAGGTGCGCGCGCCCTACTACCGCGGCGGCATCACCGAGTCGTTCGACTTCGGCAAGGGCTTCTCGCTGGTGCTCGACGGCTCGCTCGGCTACGCGACCTCGGCGCAGTCGGCGTGGATGTACGGGCTCGACACGAGCGGCTGGGCCGACCTGCGCGGCAGCGCGACGCTCAACTACCAGTACGACGCCCGCACCACCTTGAGCGCCAGCGCCAACGGCTCGCGCATGATGGACCGCACGCTCAACGACTGGTTCGAGCTGCTCGGCATCGACGCCGACCCGATCTGGTTCACGTTCGGCGTGGCGTTCGCGTTCTGACGCGAGGCCTCACCGGCGCCGCAGACGGAACAGGCCGCGGCCCTGGTCGACGACCAGCGACATGTCGCCGGGCTTGGCGCCCTCGGGCAGCGTGTCCTCGAACACCGGCGCGGTGCGCGGCGCGGCCTCGGTGCCGTCCTGCGAATCGAACGGCAGGCGCGTCTCGCCGACCTGCAGCGAGATGTGGTTGCCGCGTCGCTGCACCGAGAACCAGCCGCGGAAGTCGTCGTCGCTGTCTTCCGGCACCTGCCACTCGACGAAGCGCGGCTCGGCCAGCGGCTCGCACTGGAAGCCGTTGCCACCGTCGAGGCACTTCACGACCTCGACGCGCCACTTCTCACCATTGGCACCCGAGCGCGTGCAGCGGATGCCGTAGCCGCGGTTGCCGAAGTCGAAGTGCAGACCGACGGTGGCGTAGGGGCCGTTCTCGGAGGCGTTCTCGGAGGCGATGGAGCCGAACCACTCCCAGTAGTTCTCGTCGCCCAGCGCGGTGCTCATCGTGCGCATGTCGCGCTTGGCCAGGCAGCGCACGCGACGGTCCTTGGGATCGGGGATCTCCTGCCACGCGTTGTCGTCGCGATCGCGGCGCCACGCCGGGTTGCCGGCGAACCCGAGCAGCGGCTCCTCGATCGGGCAGTCGCCGACCGTCACGCGGTGCGTCGACGACACCGTCGCGTGACCGGCGATCCCGTCACCGACCTCACCGACCTCGGCGACGATGTCGAACGGCACCCCGGGCAGCCCGTCCTCGATCTTGAGGCCGACCTGCTGCTGATCGAGGCGCGTCGTCGCGACGACGCCCATCGGGAAGCGCCAGTCGTAGCTCAGCTTGTCGCCGTCGGGGTCACTGGCGACGACCTTCAGCGTGAAGCGGCCGTCGAGGTCGACCTTCGACGGCCCCTCGATCGCGGCGATGACCGGCAGGCGATTGTCGCCACCGCTGCCGCCACCGCCGTCGTCACCACCGCCACGCGTGGCGAAGAAGATGCCGACCGCGGCCGCCACCGCGACCAGCCCGCCGATCGCGAACAACGGCGCCTTGCTCTTGCCGCCGCGGCCGCCGGACGGGGTCGTGCCGTCGCCGGTCTCGTGGAACTGCGTTCGCTTCGCGTTCGGCGCGCCGCCGTCGGCCAGGAACGCGAACTCGCCCGAATCGAGCAGCCCACCGCGGGCACCGCTGGCGGGCTTTTCCGCCGGCGCCGGCGGTGTCGCTTCGATGCGGCTCGGCGCCGGCACCGTGCGTTCGATGGCCGAGTCGCTTCCGGGCTTGCCGACGACGCGCCCGCCTTGGCCGCCGCCGCTGACGATCGTGTCGGTGCGCACGCCGTCCGCGGCGACCACCTTCATCAGCTCGTTGAGCAGCTCGTCGAGCTCCTTGTAGCTCGACGGCCGCTGGTTGCGGTCGCAGGCCATCATGCGCCGCGTCAGCGCGCCGACCCGCGGGTGCACCGCCGGGTTCTCGGCGCACGGGTCCGGCCCCATCGCCTCGCGCTTCTTGGTGACGATGTCGGTCAGCTTGCCGCTGCGAAACGCCGGCGCGCCGACGAGCATCTCGTAGAGCACGCAGCCGAGGCCGTAGATGTCGCTGCGGAAGTCGACCGAGTCCGGGTCGTCGAACTGCTCGGGCGACATCGTCGATGGCGTGCCCATCACCGAGCCCGGCGACGTCAGGCCCGCGCCGACCTGCTCGTGCGTCATACGCGCGAGGCCGAGGTCGACCAGCTTGGGCGTGAACGGGAAGTGGATGTCGATCGCCGTCGAGGTCACCGACTCGAGCAGGATGTTCTCCGGCTTGACGTCGCGATGGATGATGTCCATCTGGTGCGCGTGGCCCAGCGCCTGCGCCGTGGCGCGGATCAGCCGCAGCGCCGCATTCGCCGACGTCGGCCCGTTCTCGCGGATCCAGCCCTTGAGGCTCGGGCCGTCGATGAACTCCATCACCAGGTACGACTGCCCCTCGGCCGTCGTGTCCGCCATGTGGCAGGCGACGATGTTGGTGTGCTTGATGCCGGCGAGGATCTTGGCCTCGCGCTGGAACCGCTGCGCGAACGAGGCGCCGCCGAGGTCGACCGACAGGAACTTCACCGCGACGCGCCGATCGAGGAAGTCCTGGCGGCCGGCGTAGACGACGCCCATGCCGCCGCGCGCGATCTCGTACTGCAGCGTGATGCCGGGGATCTTCGGCAGGTTGCCCGGAACGGTCGAATGGTCGTTGCCGCCGCCGGGTGTCCGGGTCGGGTCGATCTTGCGGAAGTTGCCGCCCTTCGGGTCGGTGCCGCTCACTTGCCGATCCCCTCGATGACCTCGAGCAGCTTCTTGGTCGCCGGTCGGTCGGCGCGGTGCTCGCCGACGTAGGCGTATTGCACGACGCCCTGCTCGTCGACGATCAGCGTCGTCGGCGACGCCAGGTCGCCCTTGATGCCGAGCTTGGTCACGAGCTCGAGGTCCGGGTCGTAGAAGACGCGGTACGGCGGCGGCCCCTCGCCGAACTCCTCCTCGTAGAGCCGGCGGAACGACTCCTCGTTCTCGCGGGCGCCTGGGTAGATGACCAGCACCTCGACGTTGGCCGCCTCGAGCTTGGCGCGCGCCTTGGCCAGCGCCTTGGTCTGCGCGACGCAGTAGATGCAGACCTCGCCGAGGAAGCCGCGCAGCACGACGATCATCACGCGGCGTTTGCCGCGGTAGGTCGTCAGGTCGACGTCGTTGCCGTCGACGCCCTTCATCACCGTGAACGGCAGCGGCTTGCCCTCGAGGCCGAGGCGCCGGCCGGTGCCGGACGCCGGGCGCAGCGAGCCCGCGGTCGGCGCGTAGTTGGCGAACAGGCTGGTGCCGCCGGCCTGCGGGCCGTTCTCGTATTCGCTGACGATCTTCTGCAGCTTCTCCTTCTGCGGGATGGTGAAGCCCGGCTGGGCCGCGGCCGGCTGCCGCATCGGCCCCTCGTCGACCTGCGCCAGCACCGCGGCGGCGGCCGGCGCCGGCTCGCCCGCGGTCGGCTGCTCGCTGTCGCGCAGCACCAGCGCCGCGAAGGGCTGATCGCCGACGGCGGCCTGCGCCTCGGCGACCATCGTCGCCACCTGCTGCTCGACGGCGACGTCGACCCACGCGGTGAGCGCGGCCCACGGTTCGGCCGCCGCCGGCGCCGCCGGCAGCGGGCCCGCGGCCATCGGCCGACTGACGCCCTTCTGCACGACGATGGCGCCGGGCTTCACCTGCCCGGCCTCGACGACGCCTTGCGCGATCACGTCACCGGCCTCGTCGCGGGCGACGAACACGCCGTGCGGCGCGCCGTCCTTCAGCCCGACCTCGAGCCGCGACTTGCCGTTCTGGTGCCAGGTCGCCCAGCGGCCGACCGGCTTGCCGTTCTCGACCACGCCGACGCGGCGCAGCACGTCGGTGCCGTCCCACAGCTCGCGCACCAGCACGATGCCGGCCTTCTTGCCGAAGTCCTGCACGCGGCTCTTGCCGCTCTCGCTCCACACCTGCCACGGGCCGACGCGATCGCCGCGGTGGTAGATGCCCTCCGCCTTGGGCCGGCCGGCGGCGTAGTGGAAGTGCCACAGCCCGGACTGCTTGCCGGCGTCGTAGGCGCCCGCCATCGAGACCGCGCCGTCCGGGCCGTAGAAGGTCCACGGTCCGTCCTCGAAGTCACCGACGTAGCTGCCGCGCGACTGCGGCGTCTGGTCCTCGTACTTGTAGATCCACTCGCCGGTGCGCAGGCCCGCGTCGTCGTAGCGGCCGCTGCGCATCTCGTTGCCGTTCTCGTAGTAGAAGATCCAGTCGCCGACCTGGCGGTCGTCCTTGTAGAAGCCCTTGGCCAGCGGGCGACCGGACTCGTACGACAGCGTCGCCTCGCCGTCCTGCTTGTCGCCGCGCAGCTGCACGCGCGCCTTGACCAGGCCGTTGGGCCAGAACTCGGTGTGGTCGACGAGCTGCTTGACCAGGAACTTGCAGCCGCCCGCGGCCGCGAGCGGCAGGAGGCACCACCAGAGCTTGGGGGTCTTCATCAGTGACTTCCGGCGCCTGCGCCGGGCGACGAGTATCGACGGATGCGCCCGACGCCGCCACTGCCATGCGCATCCTGTCGTCCCCATGGCAGCTTTGTGACCACTGGACGCCGGCTGCGCACGCGGCCTCGGTTAGGCTCACGCGGCGCCTTCGCAGGCCCCCCGCCAAGGTCATGAAGCCCTCCGCCCGCCTCGTCCTCTCGCTCGCCGTGATCGGCGCGATCGCCGCCGTCAACAGCTGCTCGTCCGGCCTCGGGCACAACCTGCCGCCCGCCGAGGTGCCGCCCGTGGCCGGCAGCAACGGCAACCTTCCGGTGGGTATCGACCTCGGCGTGGTCCCGACCGACGCGGCGACAGGCGCGGTGATCGCCGGGCTGGTGGTGCCGGCGATCGGCAGCACGCCGGCGCGCGACGTGGTGCTGGTGGCGTTCGCCACCGCCGCCGATGCCGCCGACGCCGACGGCAGCGGCACGCCGCTCAGCCGCGACACGGTGACCGACGGCAACGGCGTCAGCGACGTGTTCGTCGCCGCGGTCTCGGCGCAGGACGTCGAGACGCGCGCGTTCAGCCAGTCGCTGGCCGGCAAGTTCCGCCACCCGCGCTGCGCGACGTGCCACAGCATGCAGGCTGCCGACACCACCGCGTTCGTGTCGGCGGCGGCGACCGGTCAGCCCCACGCGGGTCCGGCGCCGGGCCCGACCTTCCCCAACAACGCCCCGGAGATCTGCGCCGACTGCCACGCGTCGGCCGCTTCGACGACGTTCCCGGTGCCGCGCTGGCAGGCGCCGGCGGCGTCGTTCGACCTGCGCAGGAAGAGCGTCGCCGAGCTGGCCGTGGCGGCGCAGAACGTGCCCGCCGACGAACCGCTGCACTTCGTCACCGACCCGCGGGTGTTGTGGGCGCTCGACTCCGGCGTGCTGCCGTTCGTGCAAGGCCGCAACGGCCGCGCCGACGACGATCAGGACGGCATCGACGAACCCGAGGATCGCGACGGCACCAAGCGCACGGTGCCGGGCGGCTCGGCGACGTTCATCCAGCAGATCCAGGACTGGAAGGACAGCGGCATGGTGGTCACCGCCGCCGACGCGGTGCGCGACGTGACGCTCGTCAGCCGCGCCGCGGGCGGCACGGCTGCCGGCAACGGCGCGTCGAGCGCCGCGCGCGTGCTGTGGGTAGCCAACCCGGCGTTCAACCCCTCGACCGCGGTCACCGCGGCCGCGACCAACCCGATCGGCACGCTGTTCGTCGCCTTCCAGTCCGAGGCCGACGACCTCGCCGGCACCGACGGCAACGGGGCCAGCGACGTGTTCCGCGTCGCGATCGAGCTGCGCGCCGAGGAGAACGCGAACGGCGCCGCCGAGGCGGGCGGGCTCAACCTCGAGTTCGCCGGCACGACGCTGTGCAGCGCCACCAGCGGCACCACGACGGCGGGCGACGGCGCGTCGACCAACCCGTCGATCGGCGGCGACGACGGCCAGTTCATCGCCTTCCAATCCACCTCGAGCGACCTGGTCGCGAGCTTCAACGACCAGAACGGCGCCGCCGCCGACGTCTTCGTGCGCTGGATCGGCCCCGACACCACGGCGCTGATCAGCCACGACGTCGGCGACACGACCAGCGGCGGCTCGGGCGCGAGCGAACGGCCGCGGCTCGATCCGGCCGGCGTGGTGGTCGCCTTCGAGTCGGACGCGGCGGATCTGATCGTCGGCGACGCCAACGGCGTGCGCGACGTGTACTTCGCCCGCATCGACGGCGGCACGCCGTTCACCAAGGTGCGCGCCAGCGTCACCGCGACGGGCGCGGAGGGCAGCGGCGGCGCCAGCACCAACGCGACGGTGCACGAGACCGGCGGCCGCGTGCGCGTGGCGTTCGAGTCGACCGCGACCGACCTCGCCAACGGTCTCGTCGCCGCCAGCAACGTCTACCTGTTCGACAGCGACAGCGGCACGACGACGCTGCTCAACCAGCGGCTGGCACCCGGCGGCGACGCGATCGGCGACGGCGACGCGCATGACGCGGTGATCGCCGACGACGGCTCGGCGGTCGTCTTCGACTCGGAAGCGGGCAACATAGACGTGCTGCGCGAGAGCGACCTCAACCACGCGGCCGACGTGTTCCTGGTCGAGACCGCCCAGCTCGCGCAGGGCAAGGTGCTGCCGTTCCGCATCAGCCTGACCGTCACCGAGGCGACCGACGGCAACGGCGCGTCGACCAACCCGCACTTCGGCAGCTTCCGCGGCGCCAGCAGCCAGTTCACGACCGGCTTCGCCGTCTACCAGACCACCGCGACCAACCTCGGCACGTCGGACTCGACGGCGTTGGTGGTCACGTTCCTCAGCGAGACGTCGGGCGTGCTCGCCGACTTCACGGCGACGCCGACCAGCGGCGTGGCGCCGGTGACGGTGCAGTTCACCGACACGTCGGCCGGCCTGCCGAGCTCGTGGGCTTGGGACTTCGACAACGACGGCAACGTCGACTCGACCGAGCAGAACCCGAGCTTCACGTTCGAGACGCCGGGCTACTACACGGTCAAGCTCGTGGCCAGCAACGGCAACAGCGACGGCGAGGTGGTCAAGACCGACTTCGTGCGCGCGATCGGCCCGGTGGCGCCCGACTTCAGCGCGACGCCGACCAGCGGTCCCGGCCAGATCACCTCGCCCAGCACGATCGGCACGCCGCTGTCGGTGCAGTTCACGGACCTGTCGACCGAGGAGCCGACCAGCTGGGAATGGGACCTCGACGGCGACGACGTCACCGACTCGACCGACCAGAACCCGCTGTTCAGCTACACGACGCCGGGCACCTACACGGTCAAGCTGACCGCGACCAACGAGGCGGGCACCGAGTCGGTGACCAAGACCGATTTCATCACCGTGTTCACGCCGGTGCATGCCGACTTCACGCGCACGCCGACCAGCGGGTTCGTGCCGTTCCAGGTCGCCTTCACCGACGCGTCGGTCGGCGCGACCAGCTGGGCGTGGGACTTCGACGGCGACACCGTCGTCGACTCGACCGACCAGAACCCGAGCTTCGACTACACGATCGCCGGCATCTTCGACGTCACGCTGACGGCGACCGGGCCGGGCGGCACGGACACCTTCACGTTCAACAACTGCGTGCAGGCGGACGGCGCGGTCTCGGCGAGCTTCACGCTCAGCGCCAGCTCGGCCTACACCAATCAGACGATCAACCTCGACGCGAGCGGCTCGTCGGGGACCATCTCGCTCTACGAGTGGGACTTCGACAACAACTTCGCCACCGTCGAGGTCAGCACGGTCAGCCCGACGGTGAACGGCGTCGGCGTCGGCGCCAACTTCCCCAGCAGCTCGCAGACGGCCTACACGATCCGGCTGCGCGTGACCGGTAGCGGCGGAGACCAGGCGACGGCGTCGTTGCCGTTCACCTCGGTGGCGACCAGCGAAACCGTCGTGCTGACGGCGACGCAGGACTCGACGATCTACTCGAACCCCACGAGTCAGGGCAACGGCAACGGCGGCGGCACCATGGCGGTGGTCGGCCGGACCTGGGTCAACGGGGTCCGCCGTGCGCTGGTGCAGTTCGACGTCAGCTCGATCCCGTCCGCGGTGACCATCAACACCGCGACCCTCCGCCTCCTGGACACCAGCCCGACCGGATCGCCGATCGGCGGCAGCGCTCCCGGCGGCACGACCGAGAAGCTCCGGCCGACGCAGACCTTCGACATCCACCGGGTCGACACCGCGTGGGTCGAGGGATCGGGCGACGCCGGCGCGTCGGCGGGCATCGGCACCTCCACCGGCGCGTCGGTCACGTGGTTGAACCCGTGGTCCACCGCCGGCGGTGACTTCCAGGCCGTGAAGACCGGCACCATCCAGTTCGACGCCTCACCGAACGACCTCTACAACTCGTCGAACCTCGCGGCCGACGTGCAGGCGTGGGTCGGCGGCACGACCAACGCCGGCTGGATCCTGCGCAGCCCCGCGACGACCGAGAACGCCGCCGGCACCACGACCTCTTCGATCAAGTGGTTCGGCACCAGCGAGCAGGCGACCGCCGGCGACCGCCCGCGCCTGACCGTCAACTTCACGCGCGATCTGCCGTGATCCCAAATCCTCGGTGAGCGGGCCGTAGCGGCGCCGCTCGCAACGAGCCACCCCACCATGCTCACCCGCCACCTCGCCTTCGTGCTGCTGCCGCTCGCGGCGGCCTGTTCTTCCCCGTCGTTCGTCGCCCGCCGCACGGTCGAGCTCGAGCTGCCGCTCGACGACACCAGCACGGTGCAGTGCACCAGTCACAACGGCGGCATCCGCGTCGAGAACGGCAACGACGTCGCCAACGTGCGCGTGCTCGCCGAGCTGCAGGTGCGCGGCTACAGCCAGGCCGAGGCCGAGGACAACCTGGCGAGCATGGCCGTGCGCCACGACCGCGACGGCGGCGTGCTGCACGTCTACGGCGAGCACCCGAAGGAGCTCAACTGGCGCTACTCGCCGTCCTACGCCTTCGACCTGACGGTGCCCGAGCAGGTCTCGCTGCAGCTCGTGACGCACAACGGCGACGTGCGCGCCGCTGGCACCTCGGGCTCGGTCGCCATCGAGACGCACAACGGCTCGGTCGAGGCGCAGGTCGTGCGCCCGGGCTTCTCGATCGAGACCCACAACGGCCGCGTCGAGCTGGCGATCCGCGAGGGTGGTCCGCTCGGCGGCACGGTGCTCACCCACAACGGCTCGGTCGAGGTCTCGCTGCCGCCGGGCGCCAACGGCTGGCTCGAGGCGAGCACCCACAACGGCAGCATCCGCGCCCCCGAGGGCCTCGCCGACACCGACGACAGCCGCCGCCGCCTGCGCGCGCGCATCGGCGACGAGGACGGCGGCACGCTCAAGGTCGAGACGCACAACGGCAGCGTGCGCATCCGCTGAGACGCCGACGCGGGACCGCGCGGCTCACCGGTCGCGCAGGTCCCACGACGGCAGCGGCATCTCGAACCAGGTCTCCCAGTCGTACGGCGCCTTTGCGACCGCCAGGTGGTCGAAGACCTTGGCCACGCCGGGCGTCTCGCGCGCGATGCGGCCGGCAGCCTCGCGCTGCGCCCAGTGCGGCACGGTGCCGGAGAGCGTGACGGTGCCGTCGGTGACCTCGATGGCGATGTCGGCGCCCACCGTGCTCGTGCGCCAGTCCCACCGCAGCCGCTCGCTCACCGCACGCTCGATCGCCCGGTCGGCCATGCTCGTGGCGATGACGTGGATCTCGTCGACGACGCGGCGCACGCCGCGGACCCGGTAGGCCAGCTCGACCGCGTGCCGCCGCAGGAACGGCGTGCCCAGCGTGCCGGTGACGGTGACGACGCCGTGGTCGACTTCGGCGTTCAACCCTGCGTCACCCAACCGGTCGTCGAAGCCGTAGCCGCGCATCACGTCCGCGCGCACCGCGTCATCGGCGCGCGGCTCGTCACGGACCTGGACGAAGTCGCTGACCCAGGCCACCCCGATCGTGTCGCGCGCGTCCTCGAGCGCGAGGTTCTTCTCGTAGGCGGTCGGCACCGAGCCGAGCAGGCTGATCTCACCGGCCAGCGCCGCCACCTGCAGCTTCGACGCGTCGAGTCGCGAGTCGTGACGCAGCTGGCGCTCGACATTGTGCGCCAGCATCCCGTCGTCCACGACCGGGTCCGCACGGCGTTCGCCTTCGGTGTCGGACCAGCGCACCTGCAGGTCGTCCGCCACCTCGCGCACCCCCGGCAGGCGGATCACGTCCTGCTCGGCGCGGCGGCGCGCGTAGCCGCTGCGCACCGCGCCCTCGAGCCGCACGATGCCGTTGTCCACGGTCGCCTCGACCGGCAGGCCGCAGAGGAAGACGTCGAGCGCCAACGCGTCCTGGACGTCCTTCTGGATGTCCTCGTCACCGCGCGTCCAGCCGTAGTCCACCGTCATGTGGTTGACGACGTCGCGCACGCCGCGCACCTCGCCGGCGAGCTCGGTCGCCAGCTGCCGTTCGATCTCCGCCGGCACCTCGCCGCTGAGCGTCACCGTGCCGCGCTCGCAATGCACGCCGATGTCGAACGCCGAGATCCGGCTGTGGTCGAGCAGGCGGTGCCGGATGTCCTGGGTGATGTCGAAGTCCGAGCGCACCGGCGCGCAGATCTCGAGGTGATCGGTAACGCCCTTCACGCCGGCGATCTTCTCGGCCTCCTCCACGGCGAAGCTGCGCGTCGCCAGCGACCCCACGCGCCCCTCGAGCGTGACGAAGCCGTCGGCGACCGCGACGTCGATGGTGGCTGGGCTCAGGTGCGGATCGACCAGCAGCGAGGTCATGATGTGGGCCTCGATCTCACCGTCGGACGGCCGCTGCGCGGACAGCGGCGCGGCCGCCATGCTCAGGAATCCGACCAGGACGATCCGGCCGGCGCAGTGCGAAGAAGGAAGATTCATGGGCTTGCTCCGTGGCCGGGATGCTCGGCGCAGGCGGATCGAGCGCATCCGTTCGGCCCCTGGGTCTACGTTCGAGGACGGACGACACTCCTCGTGCGGTGATCCGGGTGGTCGCTCGTGCGATGAGTTGCCATGAGCCGGGAGGATCGACGGCGCTCGCGCGTCTGGTGCAGCGCGCGGCGCGGCGTGTCGCTACCGTCGCGGCGATGACGCCACGAGCCCGCTGCGCGACCCTGCTCGCCTCCGCCGCCGCGTTCGCCGCCTGCGGCACGCCGACCGCCTTCGAGCAGCTGTCCGCCGTCGCCTGGACCCAGACCGCCGCGGAACGCGAGGCGCTGTGCCTGCAGACCTTCGCCGACGCGTTGGCCCAGGTGAAGGCGGCGGCGGCCGTCGCCGACACCTCGAAGCCGTTCGCAGTGGTGCTCGACGTCGACGAGACGGCGCTCGACAACAGCCCCTACCAGGCCGCCAACGTGCTCGACGGCAAGGGCTACGACAAGGTCGCGTGGCGCTCGTGGGTCGGTGAGAAGCGCGCCGCCGCCGTTCCCGGCGCCCCGGAGTTCGCCGCGGCCTGCGCCGCGATGGGCGTGACGCCGATCTTCCTCACCAACCGCACGACCGCCGAGGAGGACGACACCCGCGCGAACCTGCGCGCAGCGGGCTTCCCGCTGACCGAGGCCTTCGACTGCGTGCTGACCAAGGGCGACGTCGACGACCAGTCCGACAAGACCGCCCGCCGCGCGCACGTCACCGAGCACTTCACCGTGCTCGCCTGGCTCGGCGACGACCTCGGCGACTTCGTGCGGCCGGCCGACACCGTCGACGGGCGCCTCGAGCAGGTGCGGGACAACCGCGCCCGCTGGGGCACGACGTGGTTCGTGCTGCCGAACGCGATGTACGGCTCCTGGGAGCGCGCCCTCGCCGCCCGCGCCGGCGCGCCGAGCCCGGCGGCGATGCAGCAGGCGCTGCAGCGCTGACCGGGCGTCAGAAGGCGCCGATCGTCAGCGTACGCCCGTCGGAGCCGCCGATACGCGTCAGGCCGCCGGGCCCGAACTCGAACTCGACGAACTGGTGCGTCAACGTCGCGCCGACCAGCGCCGGATCGTTGGGGATCGGCAGGCTGCACGAGGCGACCCCGCCGATCGCCGGCTGGTACCACGAGGCGTCGGGGCTCGCCCAAAGCACGCAGCCGGGTGCGCCGGCCGGATGCAGCGACGACAGCGGCACGCCCGGCGAGGTGTAACCGAACACCGCGAACGCCAGCGCCGCCGGGTCGACCCCGGTGCACGTCGAAGCGAACGCGCCGCCGGTCCACGGCAGCGCGTCGACCGCCAGGACCATCGGGCCGTTGGCGCTCGCGCACGTCGCGCCGAGCTGCGTCGCCAGCGCCGGGCACGTCGTACCGAGCCGCGCGAGGGCCGGGCGGATCTCACCGCCGGCGTGCACGAACTCGCCGCCGACCAGCACGTCGCCGTCGGGCAGCTGCAGCATCGCCCGCACGCGACCGTCGGTGCCGCCGCCGAGCGCCGACCACGCGCTGCCGTTCCAGCGCGCGAGGTTGGGCACGTTCACGCCCCCCGCGGTCGCGAACGTGCCGCCAGCCAGCAGGTCGCCGCCGTTGTGGCGGACCACCGCGTCCATCTCCAACGCGAAGAGCCCGTTCTGCATCAGCGGCCCCACCGGCGACCAGACCTGACCGTCCCAGCGCCAAAGCGGTCGGTCGTCGTGGCTGCCGCTGAGCCAGAACGTGCCGGCGACGAGCAGGTCGCC
This sequence comes from Planctomycetota bacterium, assembly GCA_020638735.1. Lineage (GTDB taxonomy): Bacteria > Planctomycetota > UBA1135 > UBA1135 > UBA2386. The sequence continues at coordinate 401,981 of JACKHZ010000013.1, forward strand.
GTCGGGCTCGAACAGCAGCTCGAGGCCGACTCCCTGGGGAAGCGCGCCGATCGGCGTCCAGGTGGTGCCGTCCCACCGCGCGACCCGGGCCGCCTGCCCGCCGGCCTGGCTGAAGCCGGTCGCGACGAGGTCACCGTCGGGCGACACCGCGAGCGCCTGGCAACCGGAGGAGCCGGGGACACCGACGCCGAGGCCGAGCGGTGACCAATCGACACCGTCCCAGCGCGCGATGTTCGCCGCGGGCACGCCGCCGATCGAGTCGAAGTAGCCGCCGACGATCAGGTCGCCGTTCGGCATCACGACCATCGCCCGCACGCTCGCCGCGGTGTTGCCGACGACGGCGCCGAGCGGCGCCCAGCTGCTGCCGTTCCAGCGCGCGACGTCGTCGACGGCGACGCCGCCAGCCGACGAGAAGCGGCCGCCTACGACGAGGTCTCCGCCCGGCATCGTCACCATGCACTCGGCCCCTTCGAGCCGGTTGGCGAGCCCTACCAACCCCGCGCCGAGCGGTTGCCACGCGGCCCCGTTCCACTCGGCGATCGACCCGACGAACGCGCCCCCCGCGGTCGTGAAGTACCCGGCGACGACGAGGTTGCCGTTGGGCCGCCGCACCATGGCCCGCACCACGCCGTCGAAGCCGCCGGCGACGGGCGACCATGTGGCACCATCCCAGATCGCTGCGTTGGTCTTCTGGTAGGTACCGAACTCGAGGAACGCGCCCCCCACGGCGAGCTCGCCACCCGGCAGCTCCTGCATCGTCAGGATCGTGCCGCTGTCACCGCCGGTGCCACCCGCGAGCCCGGACCAGGCGGCACCGTCCCAGCGCAGGACGTTGCGCGTCGCCGCCGACGTGAACGAGCCGCCGACGAGCAGGTCGCCGTTGGCCAGCTGGCGCATGCAGAACGCAGAGCCGACGGAGAGCGTCGGGCCGAAGGGCTGCCACTGGGTGCCGTTCCATCGCGACATCATCGCGCCGCTGAGCAGCGACGAACCGCCCGTCACCAGGTCGCCGCCCGGCAGCGCGTGCACGGCGAGCCCGGCGACACCGGGACCGGCGCCGAGCCCGGACCAGGCGGTGCCGTTCCAGACCGCGAGGTTCGGCGCGGCGACGCCCCCGGCAGTCGCGAACGAGCCGGTGACGACCAGGTCGCCGTTGCCCCGCACGACCATCGACCGCACCTGGGTGTAGCTGCCCGGGTTGCCGGTGAGGCCGCTGCCGAGCGCCGACCAGGTGCTGCCGTTCCAGCGCGCGATGTTGTTGGCGATCACGCCGCTGGCGACGAAGAACGAGCCGCCGGCGACCAGATCGCCGTTCGGCAGCTCGGCGAAGGCGAACACCTCGGCGAAGAAGGCGATGCCCGGCTGCATGCCGGCGCCGAGCGTCTGCCAGCCAGCGCCGGTCCAGCGCGCCACCTGGCCGGGGAAGCGCCCGCCGGCCACCAGTTCGCCGTTGGGTCGAACGTGCAGGGCCCAGACGCCGTCGGGCAGTCCGGCGCCGATCGTGCGCCACTCACCGGTCACGAGGTCGCGGGCGACGATGTGATCGGCGGCGATGTCCCCGGCGATCGTGAAGTTGCCGCCGTAGACGAGGTGCTGCCCGAGCGGCCCGGCCCCGTCCGGATCCCACAGGCACGACGCCGAGACCGTGCCGTCGAAGCCCGGCAGACCCTCACCCGGCTGCCAGACGTTGCTGCACTGCGCCGCGGCGAACGCGCCGGTGAGAGCGCACGCGGCGACCAGCAGGAGCAGGGCCGGCAGACGGAGACGCGCGGTCGGTTGGTGCATGGCGAGGGTCGGCCGGCACAGCAAGGTCCGGACCCGTAGCGCGATGTTCTACCGGGCGGGAGCGCCCCTGGGGCGGAGTCCCGTCGTCGCGGCCCCTGCGACGGCGCGCCGGCGATCCGGATCAGCGAAGGTGTCGGGATCACGCCGGCCGGCCCCGCCCCATCCTGACCCGTCGGCCCGGCTTCGCTATGGTGTTCGCCCCCGATGATCACCCTCAGCGGCATCAACAAGCGGCACGGGCACCAGATCCTGTTCGTCGACGCGTCCCTGCAGCTCAACCCCGGCGAGAAGGTCGGGCTGACCGGTCCCAACGGCGCCGGCAAGTCCACCGTGTTCCGCATGATCGTCGGCGAGGATCCGCCCGACGAAGGCGACGTGTCACTGCCGAAGCGCGTCACGCTCGGCTACTTCAAGCAGGACGTCGGCGAGATGCGCGACAACACGGTGCTCGACGAGGCGATCGCCGGCAGCGGCCGCCTCGGCGAACTGCACCACGAGCTCGAGCGGCTGCAGAACGACATGTGCGATCCGGACAAGGCGGACGACATGGACAAGATCCTCGCGCACTTCGGCGAGGTGCAGGCCGAGTACCAGGACCGCGGCGGCTACGAGCTCGAGGCCAAGGCCAAGGAGGTGCTGCACGGCCTGGGCTTCAAGGACGCGCAGATCGAGGGCGATGTCGGCGCGCTGTCCGGCGGCTGGAAGATGCGCGTCGGCATGGCCAAGGTGCTGCTCGGCAACTTCGAGGTGCTGCTGCTCGACGAACCCACCAACCACCTCGACATCGAGTCGATCCTGTGGCTCGAGGGGTTCCTGCGGCAGACCAAGTCGGCCGTACTGATGACCTGCCACGACCGCGACTTCATGAACCGCGTCGTCAGCCGCATCGTCGACGTCGACTCGGGCGAGTTCGTCTCCTACACGGGCGACTACGACTTCATGGAGCGCGAGCAGAAGAACCGCGCCGCGCAGCAGGAGGCCGCGTTCGAGCGCCAACAGGCGATGCTCGCCAAGATGCAGCGCTTCATCGACCGCTTCGGCACGCACGTCGCCAAGGCCGCGCAGGCGCAGAGCCGCGCCAAGAAGATGGACAAGATCGAACGCCTCGACCCGCCGAAGAAGCGCGAGGTCGTGCCGTTCGCGTTCAAGACCCCGCCGCGCTCGGGCGACGACATCGTCAAGTTCCAAGGCGTCAGCAAGGCCTACGGCAAGAAGGTCGTCTACGACGGCATGGACTTCGAGATCAAGCGCGGCGAGCGTTGGTGCGTGATGGGCCAGAACGGCTCGGGCAAGACCACGATGCTGAAGATGGTCGCCGGCCACCTCGAGCCCGACGCCGGCAACGTCAAGCTCGGCAGCGTCAAGATGGGTTACTTCGCGCAGGAGGCCCTCGACCTGCTCGACCCCGAGCTGACCGTCTACCAGCAGGTCGACCAGAAGTTCCCGCTCGATTCGATCGGCGCCAAGCGCGCGCTGCTCGGCGCGTTCCAGTTCTCGGGCGACGACCAGGACAAGCGCATCTCCAACCTGAGCGGCGGCGAGAAGTCGCGGCTGGTGCTGGCGCTGATGCTGTTCGACCCGCCCAACTTCCTGGTGCTCGACGAGCCGACCAACCACCTCGACCTCGACACCAAGCAGATGCTCGTCAAGACGCTGCAGGACTTCGAGGGCACGATGCTGTTCGTCTCCCACGACCGCACGTTCTTGCGCGGGCTCGCCAACCGCGTGCTCGACGTCAGCGCCTGCACGCAGGGCAAGCCGGCCGACGTCTACCCCGGCAGCTACGTTGAGTGGGTCGAGAAGACCGGCATGGAAGCGCCGGGCGTGCACCGCTGACGGGGCGTCACTGCGGTTCGACGTCGCGCGCCAGCTCGAACAGCACCGCGCGATGGTCGGACGCGGCGGTCGGCACGACGCGCGCGGAGCGGCAGCGCCAGCCCTCGATGCCGGCGCGCTGCGCGCGCAGCAGCCAGTCGATGCGCTTCTGCGGCGCCTTCGCCGGGTAGCTCGCGCCCGCGGCGTCGCCGTTGGCCTCGCGCCAGCAATCGATCAGCTCGCGGCACGCGGCGTCGTGCACGCGGCTGCCGGGCAGGTCGTTGAAGTCGCCGCCGACGGCGATCAGGCCGCGTTCTCGCACCAGCTGCAGCAGCTCGGCGACGTTCTGCAGCCGCTCGCGGTCGTCCTCGCGGTAGTCGATGTGCGTGCAGCCGATGCCGAGCGGCCCGGCCGGGGTCGTCACGCGCGCCGTCAACAGCCCGCGCTGCTCGCCATCGCGCAGCATGCGGTAGTGCAGGTTGTACTGCGACTCGATCGGATACCGGCTGAGGATCGCGTTGCCGTAGCTGCCGCCCTGGAACGGGATGTTCTGCGCGAACGCGGCGTGCATGCCGAGCTGCTGCGCGAGCACCTTCGGGATGTCGATGCCGTCGCTGCGCTTGCAGCCGACGTCGACCTCTTGCAGCAGCACGAAGTCCGGTTGCAGCGCCTTCAGCTCGGCGCCGAGTCGTTCGACGTCGACGCGCTCGTCGAGGCCGGCGCCGTGGTGGATGTTCCACGTGACGACGCGCAGCTCGTGCGGCCCCGCGTCGGGCGTGATTCCGGGCGCGAACGCTTCGCAGGCGGTCAGCAGCAGCAGCACGAACAGACAGCCGATCGACCTCATCGCGACACCTCCGCACCGAGCCCGGTGAACGACTCCGACAACCATTGCGCAGTGCGCGCCGCGTGCCCGTCGTCGCGCCGCGGCGCCCAGACCAGCGCCATCACGCGGCGCGTCGCCTCGTCGGTCTTGGTGCGCTGCGCGTCCTTGACCGCGTTGGCGCACGGCCCTTCCGCGTCGCAGAGACACAGCAACCCGCCGACGTCGATCTCCTGGCCGCCGCGGTTGAACACGTAGGTGGCGCCCTGCGGCGGTCGCCGCACCGCGAACGGCGCCCTGGCCCGATCGAGGTCGACGACGCTGATCGGCAGGCCGCTGTGCAGCGACGCGGCGTTGCCGACGTCGACCACGGCGTTGATCGTGCCGAGCCGACCGTCCGTCGCCGCCGAGGCGAGATACTCGGACGACGGCTTGCCGCGCCCCGTCGGCCGGTAGCCGTGCCCGCGCAGCAGGTCGCGCACCGCGTCGCGCAGGCCGTCGGGTGGCGACACCGGCGCGGGTGCGTCGGCGCGCAGCAGCGCCGTCAGCCACGCCGGCGACGGCAGCTGGCCGAGCGACCTCGGCAGCTGCACGACCAGCGTCTGCAGGTCGAGGCCCGGCGCGTCCTCGATCGGGATCGTCGTCATCGGCGGGCAAGCTACCCGCTGCAACGAGGGTACTGAACCCGGTTCATCCTGCTCGTCTCACCGTTCGCGCGGCGTGGTGAGGAACTCGCGTTCGGTGGCGAGGCCAGCGGGCAGCTCCGGGTTGAACTCCGGGGCCTCGATGACGAACTCACGGTTGTTGCGCGTGCCCTCCTGCAGCCACCTCGTCGGCAGCAGCAGCGGGCCGCACGGGGTCGTCTCGAGCAGTCGGTAGCGCACGGGATCGCGACCGTCGACGTGCCGCTCCGTCGCGACGATCGAACCGCTGTCCAGGTCGACGAACATCACCCACTCGGGCCCAGCGTCCTGGCTGCGCCCGGTGAGGCGCACGCCGAGCACGGCGGTGTGGGCGTCACCGTATTCCGGCAGCAGGCGGAGCTGTGCGCCCGGGCGCAGCAGCAGCAGCGGCAGGAAGTACATCGTCGACAGCTCGTGGTAGGGCCCGCGCGCGCCCATCTTGACGTGCTGGTTGCCACCCCAGATCAGCTGCAGATCGGCGGCGGTGTCGAACACCGAGACCTTCCACGGCGTCGCGCGCGCACCCGGCGGGATCACCGCGTGCCCCTCGATCCGCAGGATGCCTTCGCGCCGATCCCAGAGGATCACGTTGTCGCGCTGCCAGCAGCGGAACGTCGCCAGATCGCCGAGCGCCGCGCCGCCGTAGTGGGCGACGACCCGCGCAGCGATCGCCAACGCAGCCTCGTCGGGCTTCGCGCCCGGGCCGTTGGCGACGCGCTGCAATGCGGCGAGCACCCTGTCGCGCGCCGTGGCTGCATCGTCTGCGGTCAGCGCTTCCTCGAGCTCTACGCGCAGGATGCTCGGCGTCTCGCCCGCGGGCTCCGCTCCCCACGCCTCGATCATCGCGTCTCCCGCCGCGCCGAGCAGCACGGTGGGCCGGTCCCAGCGCGCCAGCGGACCGAGCGGCGGCGGCGACGGCAGCTCGGTCTCGGCCGGCCAATCGACGACCACCACGTCCAGCAGCCGCAGCTTCTCCGGCGCGCAGTCACCACCCTCGAAGCGCTGCACGCGAAGCCCGGCGTCGCGCAACCAACCCGCGACCACTCCGGCCCGCTCCGCATCCGCCCGGGCGACCAACCCGACCGACAGCGGCGGCGCCTTGGGTTGCTGCGCCATCGACGCCGCGACGAGTACCGGAAGAACAAAGAACGCGCGGAGGAAGTAGGTCATGGGCGCACGGCCAACGGCGACGCCCCCCGCGAGTTCCGCGGCAGGCGCCTCATTCGATGCCGAAGCCTAGCTGCCGCAGCTCGTCGATCAGCACCTCGCGCGCAGCAGCGTAGCTGCTGCCCTCGCCCCACGCCTTGGCCATGCGCTCGGCCCAGCCCTTGTCCTCGCCGACCGGCCGGCCGTTGTAGCCGCCCTGCTCGGCGTTGGTGCGTCTCGCCCAGGCGCGCATGCCGTCGTCGGCCTTGCGCAGCACGTCGGCGACGTCGGAGGCGTCGTAGCGGTTCCAGTGCAGCACGCCCGACAGCGGCATACGGCCGCGCGGCACCGGGTCGTCGGCGGGCACGCCGACCGTCATGCCGAACACCACGTAGCAGTGCGCCGGCAGGCCCAGCTTCTGGGCGAGCTCGAGCGGGTGGTTGCGCGCGGCGCCGATCATGCAGACGCCGAAGCCCTCGGCCTCGGCAGCGAGCGCGAGGTTCTGGCCGAGCAGCGCGGCGTCGACCGTCGCCTGCAAGAACAGCTCGAAGCTCTGCGATTGCAGCTCGGTGCCGTGCTGCGTGCACGCCTCGGCGAGCTTCGACAGGTCGGCGCAGATCGCGAGGAACACCGGCGCCTCGACGATGTGCCGCTGGCCGCCGCACAGCCGCGCGCAGTCGTTCTTCAGCTCGGCGTCGCGCACGGCGACCACCGCGTAGGCCTGGATGAAGCTCGACGTCGATGCATGGCGCGCTGCATCCACCAGGCGTTCGATCTGCGGATCCGGGATCGGGTCCGGGCGATACGAGCGGTGGCTGCGGTGGCGGAACATCTGCGCCACCGTGCTCCACGGCTGCCCGGTCAGCGCCGCGCGCGCCGAGCGCAGGTCCTCCGGCCGATCGAGATCGCAGCGCACCCACGGGTTGGAGGTCGTCACCGCGCGCACGCGCTCCGCGTCGCGGCGCACGACGTCGCGCATCGTCACGCCGCCGCGGTCGATCTCGGCGAACACCGCGCGCGTCATCGCCACCGGATGCCCGGGCTGCTGGCGATACAGCGGCAGCGCGATGTCGCAGTCGTCGCGCAGCAGCGTCGCGCGCAGCGCCAGCAGCGTGTCCGCCTCGACCAGCGCGTGGTCGACCGGGAACACCATCACCGCCTCGGCGTCGCGCGGCAGCTCGAGGAACGCCATGCGCAGGCTGTCCGCCATCTCGCCCTTGCCGCTGGCCTTCACCAGCGTCACCTCGACGCCGTCGCCGGACAGCTCCGGCAGCGGCGCGGCGTCGTTGCGACGCACGATCAGCACCTTGCCGATGCCGGCGGCGCAGCAGGTCGCGACGATGCGCGCGATCGCGGACTTGCCGCCGAGATCGAGCAGCGCCTTGTCCTGGCCCATGCGCTCGCCGAGCCCGGCGGCAGGCACGATCGCGACGGTTCGCAGCCCGGCGCGGGACTGGCTCACGACGCGCGGATCTCGCTGAGGGTCACCAGGCACTCGACCTTGTGCGCCTTGCGGAACGGCTCGGCGTCGGGGTCCTCGCGGTCGGCGATCGCCATCACCACCACCGGCACCGCGCCGACCTCGAGCACCGCGTCGATCGCCTTCTTGGCCGAGCCACCGGTCGTCACCGTGTCTTCGATGATGCAGACCTTCTGCCCCTTCTCGAGGTCGCCCTCGATGCGCGAGCCGGTGCCGTGGCCCTTGGCCTCCTTGCGCACCAGGAACGCGCTGAGGTTCTGCCCGCTCTCGTACGACAGCGCCGCGACCGCGCTGGCCAGCGGATCGGCGCCGAGCGTCAAGCCGCCGACGGCGGTGATCTCGGGATACGCCTTCAGCTTGTCCAGCAGCAGCTTGGCGATCAGCCACAGCCCCTCGGGGTGCAGCGAGACCTTCTTGCCGTTGATGTAGAACGTCGAGCGCTTGCCCGACGCGAGCACGATGTCGAGGCCGTCCTTGTAGGCGCGTTCGCGGATCAGCTCGAGCAGACGGGCCTTGGCGGCGGCAGGTTCGAAGGGGGTCGTCACGGGGTCATGAGATACCGTGGCGGCATGTCGAAGACGAGCACCCCGGTCGACGCGACGCTGTTCGCCTACCTGGCCGGCAAGACGATCCAGCAGGACGACTACCTGTCGCGGCTCTGCGACGCCGCCAACGAGGCCGGCCTGCCGGAGATCCAGATCGCGCCGGAGCAGGCGGCGTTCCTGCGCATCGTGCTGCGGGCGATGGCCGCCAGGACCGTGGTCGAGGTCGGCACGCTCGGCGGCTACTCGGCGATCTCGATGGCGCGCGCGTTGCCGGCGGACGGCAAGGTGATCACGCACGAGGTCGAGGCGAAGCACGCCGAGTTCGCGCGGCGCTGGATCGCCGATTCCGACCAGCAGGGCAAGGTCGAGGTCGTGCTCGGGCCGGCCGCGGAGACGCTGGCCCGGCTCCCGGACGGTTCGGCGGACGCGATGTTCGTCGACGCCGACAAGACCGGCTACGTCGGCTACCTGCAGCAGGCGATGCGCATCGTGCGGCCCGGCGGCGCGATCTTCGCCGACAACGTGCTGGCCAGCGGTCGCATCGCCGATGGCACCGGGGAGAAGGAACGGGCCCTGCGCGCCTTCCTCGACGCGGCGCAGGCCAGGTCGGACCTGCACGGCGTGGTAGTGCCGCTCGGCGACGGCATCTGGTTCGGCACGCGGCTCGGCTGAGCCCGGAATCGACCGTTCGTTCGGCGCCGACGCGCGGCTAGCATTCCGCGACCCGAGAGGTCCCTTGACCCAGCCCAGCCCAGAGACTTCACGCAACGCCAGCCATCAGGCCCAGCCGGGCCCGCGTCCGCTCGACGCCGGCATGGTCGTCGTCGAGGACTTCGCCGCGGCGGAGACGAAGGTGCGCGACGGCATCGACAGCTCGCGGCTGGTGGTGCTGCAGGGCCAGGAGCGCACGCACGCGCTGACGGCCGCGCTGGCCGGCGCCGCCGAGGGTCGCGGCCCGGTGCCGGTGCGCGCGCACACGCCGCCGTGGCGCACGCTGGTGGTGATCCCGACCTACAACGAGAAGGGCAACGTCGAGGCGATCGTGCGCGCCGTGCACAGCTACCTCGACTGCGACGTGCTGATCGTCGACGACGGTTCGCCGGACGGCACCGGCGAGATCGCCGATCGCATGAGCGCCGCCGATGCGCGCGTCAAGGTCCTGCACCGGCAAGGCAAGCAGGGCCTCGGCACCGCCTACATCGCCGGCTTCCGCTTCGCGATCGAGCACGGCTACGAGCGCGTCTGCGAGATGGACGCCGACTTCAGCCACGCGCCGTGGGACCTGCCGCGGCTGGTGTTCGCCTCGGGCGACGCGGAGCTGGTCATCGGCAGCCGCTACGTCAAGGGCGGCTGCACGGTCGGCTGGGACTTCAAGCGGCGCATGCTGTCGCGCGGCGCCAACCTCTACACCCGCATGGTGCTGTCGTCCGGCGTGCGCGACAACACCGCCGGCTTCCGCTGCTTCCAGGTCGCGGCGCTGCAGCAACTCGACCTCGCCGCCGTGCACGCGCAGGGCTACGCGTTCCAGATCGAGATGGCGTTCCGCATGGTGCGGCGCGGCTTCAAGGTCAAGGAGGTCCCGATCCACTTCGTCGACCGCCGCGTCGGCCAGTCGAAGATGGACGGCAAGATCGCGCGCGAGGCGCTGCTGCTGGTGCCGAAGCTGCGCGGGCGCGTGCCGAAGCAGCGTGGCGAAGCCGGCGCCTGAGCGCCGCGGATCCGCCGAAGCGCCGCCGCGCTCAGTGGTTGATGCCGATGCGCACGTCGGCCGTGTCGCCGACCTCGAGGAAACCGAGGCAGGTGCCGGCGATGCCGAACGCCTGCGCGGAGACCGTCGCATCCAAGAACGCCGTGCTGCTGGGGATGTCCATCACGTAGGGGCTGCTGGCGAACGCGACGACGTCGACGCCGACCCGGCATCCGGGGCACTGCGGCAACGCCACGTCGATCGGCATGCCGAGCGCGATTGCGCGGTAGCCGCTGCCGCCCGTCACCTGGAAGGTCAGCGTGTCGCCGATCTCGGGCAGGCCGGTGGCGGCGATCGACAGGCCGGAGCAGCCCGTCTGCCGCGTGCTCACCGCGCCGAGC
>JACKHZ010000014.1 GCA_020638735.1 Planctomycetota bacterium
ACGTCGCCGGCCTTGCCGATCACGGAGATCACGCCGGCGTCGCGCAGGTGCTGCTGCACGAGTAGGGCTTCGACGTTGCGGCGCGTCAGCACGGCGATGTGGCGCGGCAGCAGGCGATCGCCTTCGACGCGGGCCGGGCCGTCGAGTAGACGGCAGATCTCGGCGGTGACGTCGGCAGCGATCTGCGCGCGCGCTTCGCGCGGGTACACGTCCCGGAAGCCGCCCTTCTTCAGTGGCTCGGTGGCTGGGACGAAGCGGAACCGCAGCGCCGCTGTGCCATCGCCGGTTACGAGCTTCTCCGTCGACTTCGCGGCAGCGCGGACCTGGGGCATGCGGATGCCAGGCACGACGAAGGTCTGAGGGCGGCGAAACAGCTCGTTGACGGCTTCCACGAGTGCCACGCTGCTGCGGAAGTTCGTGCCGAGGGTGTGCCGCTGCTGCGCGTCTTCGGCTGCGGCCAGGTAGGTGCCGAGGTCTGCGCCACGGAACCCGTAGATCGACTGCTTGGGGTCGCCGACGAGGAACAGCGGCCGGCCGTGGAACGCCTCGGCGAGGATCTGGTACTGCCGTTCGTCGGTGTCCTGGAACTCGTCGATCAGCGCCACCGCGAAGCGCGCCCGCAGCGCGGCCCGGACCGCCTCACTGCGCCGCGGATCGGTGACGGCACGGTGCGCGCGGACCAGCAGGTCGTCGAAGGTCAACACCGACAGGTCCTGCTTCAGGCGCTGCAGTCGGTCGTGCATGCGCAGCAACAGGAAGGACAGCAGATGCCGGCGGGCGTCCTCCCAGGCGGTCAGTACATCGTCGCAGGCGAGCAGGAACGCCTCGCTGACGGGACGGTGACTGCGACGCAGCACCGTGGCGTCGAGGGCGCGCGGCGCCAGCTTGGTGAGCATCGTCAGCTGCAGCTCCGGGTGCGTGCTCAGCTGCTCGCCGAGACGCCGGATTGCCAGCGTGGGGTCACCGGTCCACGGCGAAGTCGGCTTGCCGTCCTTGGTGCGCCACTGCAACGACTGCAGCCGATCGACGGTCTTCTGGCTCCAACTGACGCCGGCGTTGCGGATCTGGCAGCGCAACGTGTCGAGCCGGGTGTCGGGATGTGGCTCGGTCGGATCGAGCGCGACGTCGGGGTGTCGCTGCCAGGCACGATAGAGCTGTACCAGCGCAGTGGGGTCGAGCTGGGCTTCGTGCAGCACCGCGCCGAGCGTCGGACTGTCGAAGCGTCGCAGGTCGCGCAGCGCGTCGGCGGCGGCCGCGTTCCACAATGGTGACTCGTCCACTGCGAACTCGAGGTCGAACGGCTCGTGGCTCTCGAACGCGGCCTCGTCGAGCAGCTGCTTGCAGAACGAGTGGATCGTCGTCACCGAGGCACGGTCGAAGTCCTCGAGGGCGAGGCGCAGCTTGTCGGCGCCCTTCTTGCCGTGCTTCCCGAGGCCTTGGAAGAACCCGTCGCGGTCGCGCTCGCCGCGGCAGACCGCCAACGCTCGGGACAGCCCATCGCGCAGCCGGTTCTTCAGTTCGTCGGCTGCCGCCACCGTGAATGTCACGACCAACACCTGGTCGATGCCCGTCACGACGTCCTCCAACAACATGCGCAGCAGGATGCCGGTGATGGTGTAGGTCTTGCCGGTGCCAGCACTGGCTTCGAGCAGCGCAGTGCCCTCGTCGAGGGGCTCGTCGGCGATGCGGAACTCGGGATGCGCGTTCATCCGACGTGCTCCTGCAACGCGGTCAGCAGCGGCATCCAGATTTTCTCGACGAGGTGCAGGAATTCGCCGGTCTGGTGCTCGCCGAACGGATCGCGGTCGCGCATGCACAGCGCGGTGTCCACGTCGCCGAGGTCGCTCGCATACGGCCGATCCTCGTCGAGCTGGAACTTCCTCCAGGCGGCGCGCAGCGCGTCGTCGACGTCCTTGCCCCTCTTGTCGAGCGCCTCGGCGGCGGCGAACGAGGCGTGCTCGAAGAACTCGATCGGCCGGCGCACGCCACGGCGGTACCAGGCTATCAGCGTACCGAGGCGCTGCACGGCTTCGGCGTCGGTGATCGACGCGTAGCGTCGCGCGCCGTCGCTGGTGAAGATCAGGGTGACTTCCGGCCACGACGCCCCGTCGCTTCGTTCCGGCTGCTGCCGTTGCACGGCGACCAGCAGGTGCCGCAGCCAGGCGCGGAGTCGGTCCTTGGCCTTCAGCTTGCTGGCGCGCAGGTAGACCAGGGCCTGATCGGTGAAGCCGTCGAGCTCCCCCTGCACGTGCGCGGGCGCGCCATCGGCGTCGACCAGTCGCACGTCGATGCGCCGCGAGCGTGCGCCGGCGAGCAGGTGCGCCTGCTGCTCGAGGTGTTCGTTCTCGGCGCGCACGTGATGCAGGGCGACCTCGCCGGCGAAGCCGACCGGCAGCATGCCCTCGGCACGGGCGAGGCGCAGCGGGTCGTCGTTGCCGTGCTCGCCGCGGCGCGCGCGCTGCACTGCCTCGTCCTGGAGCCGGTAGCGCGCCAGGTTGTCGAGCAGGAACGGTTCGTCCTCCTCCTCGGCGTCGTCGCGGCCGCGAACGCGCAGCCCGAGCGACTCGCGCAGGAAGGTTCGGCTCGGGTTCCACCAGAACTTCAGCAGATCGTCGAGCGCGATCGAGTCGTCGGGGTCGCTGTCCAGCACCAGATCGGTCTCCGGCGGACACCACGGGGCGGCGCCCGTGCGTCGGCTGTGCGGCGTCGCGACCGGTAGCTCCTGGAACGTGAACAACCGCGGATCCTCGCCCGCGTAGCGCAGACTCCACGGCTGCAGCGGGTGCTGCACGACGACGTGCTCGCGCGCCGGCCGTCCATCGCTCGTCTCGCAGGTGCGGTCGAGGTGGTCGAGCAGCTCCGACAGCACCACCGACGGCGCGCCTTCGGCGTTGTCCTTGGCGGAGTGGCCGACGAACGTCAGGTGCAGGCGGTCGCGCGCGGCGAGCAGCAGGTCGAGGAACAGCTGGCGGTCGTCGAGCCGGCGGTTGCGGTCGCCGGGTCGCGGCGCCTGCGCCATCAGGTCGAACGGGGCCGGGCGGTCGCGGCGCGGGAACGACGCGTCGTCGAGGCCGCACAGGAACAGGCAGCGCACCGGCACCGCGCGCATCGGCAGCATCGCCGCGATCGTGATCGATCCGCCGAGGAAGCCGCGCGACGGCGCGCCCTGGCCGAGCGCGTCGTCGAGCCAGTCGCGCAGCACCGCCAGCGACACCGGCTCGTCGTGCTGCGCGGTGCGGGCCTGCGCGCGCAGGGCGACGGTCGCCCGTTGCAGCTGGCGCAGCGCGTCGGCGTCGTCGCCGCTGCCGGTGCCGCTGGTGTCGGCGGCGAACAGCGTCGTCACCAGCTGGTCGACGAGCTCGGCCCAGCTGGACAGCGGGCGCGGCCGTTCGACGTCGTCGAGCAGCGCGAACAGCGTGCGCACGTAGCCGAGGAAGCGCTGCAGCAGGTCGGCGCGCGACTCGGTGACGTCGCCGACCGGGGCGCGGTCGAGCAGCAGCCGGTCGAGCGGGCCGGTCAGGCTGCCGAGCAGCAGCCGTTCGAGCCCCTGCCGCCAGGAGTTGTCGGCGAACGCCGGCAGGTCGAAGCGCCGTTCGCGCGACGCGGCGTCGCGGCCCCAGCGGATGCCGGCGTTCTGGCACAGGTGCCGCAGCTGCGGCACGTCGTTGGCGAACAGGCCGAAGCGGTGCTGCACGGCCGGCGTCTCGAGAAGGTGCAGCACGTCGGCGACGGTCAGGCGCGTGCGCACGAGGTCGAGCGTCAGCAGCAGCGCGCGGCAGATCGGCAGCTCGCGCGCCGGGTGGCGATCGGCGACGTGGAACGGCAGCTGGTGCTGCAGCGGGCCGAACACCGCCTGCGCGTACGGCGCGTAGCGGTCGATGTCGGGCACCAGCACGAGGAAGTCGCGCGGCTGCAGCGATTCGTCGTCGGTCATCGCGCGCGCGATCTGATCGCGCACGACCTCGAGCTCGCGCTGTGGGCCGTGGCAGTCGTGCACCCGCAGCGACGGGTCGTCGCCGGCGAGGCGGAAGCGCTCGGCGCCGCGTTCGCTGCGGTCGAACGCCGCTACGACGTCGGCCTGCACGCAGCGCAGCAGGTCGCGCGGCGCGCTCGTCGCGTCGAGCGTGTCGGCGAGGTCGTCGAGGTCGATGCGCTCGAGCCGGGTCGCGCCGACGCCGCCCTCGCCCGCGGCCTCGACGTCGACGAGGCGGTCCTGGAACTCGCGGCTCTCGGCGCCGAAGCGGGCGAGCAAGGCGTTCTCGCCGACGCGAGTGCGGCGCGCGCGCAGGTCGCCGACGTAGTGCGGCGTCGGCTGCGGCACGAACAGCTGCACCGGCACGCGGCTGGCGATCTGCTGCAACAGCGACAGGAAGGCCGGCGGCATCGTCGAGACGCCGAACACCGCGAGCCGCGGCGGCAGGTGGGCGGCGCACCACGCGGCGTCGTCGAGGCGGCGGCGCAGGAAGGCGAGGCGGCGGGCCGGTTCGTCGGGCGGCGCGGCGGGGCCGTCGTCGGCGAGCTCGGCGAACAGCAGCGGCGTGGCGTCAACGCGGGCCCGCCGCGCGGGGCGACGGGACGGCAGCGACATGCCGGCGTCCCGCAGCAGCGCGCGCCACAGCGCTGCCTGCCACGGCGCGTGCGGGCCGAGCTTCGCCTCGTCGTGACCGGCGGCGAACGCCGCCAGCAGGTCGTCGCGGTAGAGCTGATAGTCGTCAGAAGCACGCGGCGAGGCGGCGACACAGCTGCAGGCGCTTCCTGCCGTCGGGGTCGTCGCGGCAGTAGTGCAGCCGCGCCGAAGCTCTGGTCGTCGGTGCCGCAGAGGCGCCAGAGCCGCCAGAGGAGCACCTCGCGGGCGAACGGGTCGCCGTCGGCGGCGGCGGCGTCGGCAGCGCACAGGCAGTGCAACCACGCGCCGAGGAACGCGCATGTCGAGGCCGGCGGCGATGCCGAGTTGCTCGGCGAGGCGCAGCTCGAAACCAGCGCGCGACGCCCTGGCCCGGCACGAGGATGGTCTCGCTGCGCATCCGGTCGCCTCGGCGCGCGCAGCGTCTCCAGCAGCGCGTCGAACAGCGCTTCGAGTCGATGACCGGTGACGACCGTGAGGCCCACGCGGAGGAACCTAGCGGCGTGATCTGGCGAGGGCGAGCGGGTGGCGAGGAAACGTCGCCAGCGGCTTCAGTGTCCGCAGCAGCCGCCCGCGCCCGGCGTCGTCGTGGGGCGCGGTGCGCCATCGTCGCGCCGTGCTGCCGCCCTGGTCGGTGGCTTCCTGGTTGGTGGTTCCCAGGTCCGTGGTCTTCGTGGTGGTGGTGGTGGTGGTGGTGGTGGCCGTGCCGTGCCCGTCACCGTGGTCGTGCCGCAGCCGCCGCCCTCGCCATCAGCGAGTTGGCCGGCGATTCGAACAGGCGCTCGAGGAACGGGCGCACGCCTGCCAGCAGGGACCACCAGCAACACCGCGGCGAGCAGCGTCAGCCAGATCCAGCCAGTGTGGCGTCGTGCGCGTGCGCCGTCGAAGGCCAATGCGCAGGCGACGGGATCAACCAGTTCGCCAGGTAGCCGAGGGCGACTGCGCCAATCCACATGGCGACGGCGAACACGAATGCGGTGCGGCCGCCGTGCAGCCTGGCGAGCACGCCGAACGTGGTGACGTTGGTCGCCGGACCGGTGAGCAGGAACGCCAGCACGGCGCCGGGCGACAGGCCCTGCACGAGCAGCATCGCGGCGAGCGGCGTGCTGCCCGTGGCGCAGACGTAGATCGGCAGGCCGAGCAGCGCGGCGACGGGCACGTCGAGGCCGGGCGGCAGCCCCGCGATCCAGTCGC
Organism: Planctomycetota bacterium; assembly: GCA_020638735.1. Classification (GTDB taxonomy): domain Bacteria; phylum Planctomycetota; class UBA1135; order UBA1135; family UBA2386. The sequence continues at coordinate 5,819 of JACKHZ010000014.1, forward strand.
GGTCGACGTAGGGCATCAGCATCGCCGACAGCACCAGGCCGGCGAGGATCCACGTCGCGGTGTTGTCGACGGCGGGCCCGAAGCCGAACTGCACCGCGGTGGCGAGCGGCTGCCGAGGCCGCCCTGCTGGCCGGCCGGCAGCTGAGTCCTCGGCGCCGGCGTCCGGCGACGGCCCTGCGTCGGCGCGACCGCGCAGCGCGCCACCAGCGTGCCGACACCGAGCGCCAGCACCGCGGCCATGCCGACGCGCACCAGCGCCACCTCGCCGCCCATGAGCTGCCACGTGAGCGCCACGGCGGCGAGTTCGAGTTCGGGCGTCGCCACCAGGAACGCGATCGCCGCGGTGATCGCGGTGCCCTGGCGGATCAGTTCGCGGTAGATCGGCACCACGCCGCACGAGCACACGGGCAGCGGCAGGCCGACGGCGACGCCGCGCAGCGCCTGCATCAGCACGGGGCCCTTGGTCATGCGGCGCAGCCAATTGGCCGGCAGGAACGCGTGGCACAGGCCGACCAGCAGGAACGCGAGCAGCAGCGCCGGCGCCGATTCGAGCGCGAGCCGCAGGAACACGTCGAGCGGCGCGTGTTTGGCCTGCTCGGGGAAGTGGTCGTGGATCACGATCCACAGCACGACCGCGGCGATCGCGGCGCCGCCGACCGAGGCGATGCGGAAGCGGCCCTGTTCGCGCGGCGCGGGGATGTGGGAGTGCAGCACGACGTGCAACAGCGAGCCCACTAGCAGGCCCTGTAGCAGCGCGAGGCCGCCTTGCGAGCTGTCGGTCAACATCGCGTCACCGACAGAAGTAGCCGAACAGCGTCGCCACCACCGCTGACCGCCGTGACCATCACCGCGGCGCGCACGCCGAGCGTGCGCGGCACGATCCACCAGATGCCGACGCCCTCGGGGATGCGGTGCAGGATGATCGCCCAGGCGGTGACCTCGTGCAGGTGGTCGTGGTCGCCGTGGTGTTCGATGTGGCTGCCGTCGGTGAGGAACAGCCCGTCGAGGCACGCGTGCGCGGCGATGCCGAACAGCGCCAGCAGCAGCACCGTCTTGCGCATGCCGCCCTCGCCGTGGTGCAGCGTTCGCTCGGCGACGGCCGGCAGCACGAAGCCGAGCAGCGCCAGCGGCAGCACCAGCCAGCCGCCCTGTTCGGCCGATTCGGGCAGCAGGTGCAGCAGCGCGAAGCCGCTGATCGTGATCAGGCAGAAGCTGTCGAGCACGACCGTCGACCAGGCATGCGAACGCGCGAGCAGGACCAGCAGCGGTCCGGCGGCGAGGGCCAGGAAACTCAGCAGCAGCAGCACGGTCCTGGAGCGTAGGCCATCAGCAGCGACGGCAACAGCGCGCGCTGCCGCCGGTCAGCCGGGCTGGTGGGCCGCCAGCACGCCGCGCAGCACGGCGCGCGCCCGGTGCAGACGCGAGCGCACGGTGCCGACGGGCAGGCAGAGCCGTTCGGCGACGCCCGCGTAGTCGACCGCCTGCAGCGCGAACAGCTCCCACGCCGCGCGCTGCTCCGGCGGCAGCGCGTCGACGCCGCGTTGCAGCGCCTCGCCGAGCTCGTGGGCGATCGCCACGTGCAGCGGGTTGTCGCAGTCGGCGTGCAGCGCGCAGTGCTGCGACGCGGTGTGTTCGTGGCGGCGGCGGCGGGCCAGCGTGCGGCGCAGCTGCCGGCAGCGCAGCACCACGGCGCGCACCAGCCACGCGCGCGGCTCGTCCGGCGGCGTCGCGAGCGCGGTCAGCGCGAGGTGCGCCTCCTGCACGACGTCGTCGGCGAGGTGGTCGCAACCGAGCAGGCGACGGGCGACGGCGCGCGCGCGCGGCAGGTGGGGGGCGCCGAGGTCGGCGGGAACGACGGACGGAACGGGCGAGGCCGTGCAGGACACGGGAACCTCCAACGATGCGGGGCGACCGCGACGCGCGGCGCGCCTGGGCAGCGGCGCCGCGTTCGCGGGGAACAGGGACGGGCCTTCAGCAGCTCCGGCTCGGCGGCGCCGTGTCAGGCGGCCAGCGCGCGGCGACGGGCGCCGGCAGTCGCGCCGTGCGCGGCTGCGCCAACGTCGCCGTCGGGGCCGCGCTCGGCAGCGCCGGCGGCAGCGCGGCGCAGGCGCCGGGCGTTCCGAGCTCGACCTCGCAGGCGACGCAGAAGTGGCCGTGCCCGACCTCCGCTGCGTCGATCTGGCCGTCGCCGGGGGCGGTCGTCGGCGCCGGTGTGTGCACGTGACCACAGCAGCAGACTGCGGCGACCGCGCCGTCGTGGTCCGCAGCAGGCCCGGCCAAGTGCCGGTGGCCGTGGTGGTCGTGCAGCGCCGGCAGCAGGATCCGCAGCAGCAGCGCCAACACCGCGAGGCACGCCGCCGCGCGGGCGACGGGTTCGCGGACGGCGGGTGGCGGGCGGCGGGTCACGGCGCGGAACGGTAGGTCCGCCCCGCTGGCGCCGCAAGTTCGGGTCGCCGACCCGTCCCGCATGGAATCTGCGCGAAGTTGGAACCCGGCGGCGGCGAGCGGCACCCGGCAGGCAGATGAAGCGTTCTCCGATGCTCGCCGGGCTGTGCGCTGCGGTGCTGACGTGCGGTAGCCCTACCCAGGAACCGGCGTCGCCGCCGCCGCCGCCCGCGCAGCAGCAGCAGCAGCAGCAGCAGCAGCAGCAGCCGCAGCCGCAGCAGCCTGGGCCGGACGAAGGCGCCGTCGCGCGCCGGCGCGACGCGCTGCGCCGCGCGGTCCAGGGCAGCGGCCAGGACGCACCAGCACCGGCAGCGTCGCCGGTCAACCAGGGCGGCGTGCCGATCCCGACGGCGCTGTCCGGCAGCATCGGCCTGCAGAGCGGTCCGTTCCAGTCGCTGGCCATCAGCATGGACCTGATGACGGCGGTCGGCACGTCGAGCGAGCCCGACCCGGTGATCCAGCAGCTGCAGGGCGGCCACCACGACCCGCGGCGCCGCGGCTTCACGCTGCAGCAGGCAGAGTTGCAGATCACCGGCGCGGTGGACCCGTTCTTCCAGGGGCGCTTCGTGCTGGTGTCTGCCCTCGACGCCGAGACCAACGAGACGATCGTCGAGATCGAGGAGGGCTGGCTGCAGACGCAGCAGCTGCCGTACGGGTTGCAGCTGCGCGCCGGCCAGTACCTGACGCCGTTCGGTCGGCTCAACCCGGTGCACCCGCACGCCTGGGACTTCCAGGACCAGCCGGTGGTGATGTCGCGCTTCTTCGGCGAGGACGGCCTGCGCGGGCCGGGCGCGCTGGTGTCGTGGCTGCTGCCGACCGAGACCTACCTGGAGCTGTCGCTCGGCGCGCAGGACGCGCACGGCGAGACGATGGCGAGCTTCCTGTCGAGCGACGAGGCCTACGCCGAGCGGCCGCTCGGCGGCCGTTCGTTCCCGAGCGACGGCGCGCCGCTGGTGCGCTCCGGCGGCGACCTGGTGTGGAACGGTCGCGTCGCGGTGTCGTTCGACCCGTCGCCGCCGACCACCTTCCTCGCCGGTGTGTCCGGGGTCTTCGGGCCGAACGCGACCGGCGCCGGCGCCGCGACGGCGATCTACGGGGCCGACTTGATGTGGCGCTGGCGGCCGCTCGACAACCGCCGCGGCTACCCGTTCTTCAAGGTCCAGGGCGAGGTCATGGCGCGGGACTTCGAAGCGGCGGCGCAGGTCGACGCCAGCGATCCGAACAACCCGTTCGCGGTCGCCGGCGAGACGCTGCACGACTGGGGCGCGTACCTCTACGCGGTGTGGGGCTTCGACGTCGGCTGGGCGTTCGGCCTGCGCGGCGAGTACGCCAGCGGCCGCGGTCAGAGCTACGTCGGCCAGGGCCAGTTCGACCGCGCGCAGGACCCGTGGCGCGCCGACCGCGTGCGGGTCTCGCCGATGTTGAGCTACCAGACGTCGGAGTTCTCACGGCTGCGCCTGCAGTACAACTTCGACCGCAGCGACCACCTGACCCGCGACGCGCACTCCGTCTGGCTCGGCTTCGAGATCCTGGTCGGGCCGCATCAACCGCACAGCTACTGAGATGAACGACCTCCTGCATCGGGTCACGCGCCGCGTCGCGTGGTGGTTCGCGGCCGCGCTGCTGTTGCCGCTCGCCCGGCCATGTGCACAAGAAGCGCCGCCGCTGCACCGCGTCGTCACCACGACCACCGACCTGGCGGCGCTGGCGCGGGCGGTCGGCGGCGACCGCGTGGTCGTCACGTCGCTGACGCACGGCCCGCAGGACCCGCACTACATCGACCCGCGGCCGAGCATGCTGCACGCGGTGCGCGAGGCGGAGCTGCTGCTGTTGACCGGCCGTCAGCTCGAGTCCGGCTGGCTGCCGGTGCTGCTGCAGAACGGCCGCAACCCGGCGGTGACGAACGGGCAGCTCGGCTACTTCGACGCCAGCCGGTTCGTGCGCGCGATGGGCGTGCCAGGCGCCGGCGTCGATCGCAGCGCCGGCGACCTGCACCCGAGCGGCAATCCGCACTACCTGCTCGACCCGCTGTGCGGGCTGCAGGTCGCCGCGCAGCTGCGCGATCGCTGCGCGGCGCTGTGGCCGGCGGACAAGGCGCACTTCGCGGCCGGCTTCGACGCGCTGCGACGGCGGTTGGCGGTGGCGATGGTCGGCGAGCGGCTGGCGGCGCTCTACGACCACGACGCCGAGTTGCTGGCCGAGGCGTTCGCCGACGGCAAGCTGGTGCCGCTGCTGCAAGAACAGGGCGACCTCGACGCGCTCGGCGGCTGGTTCGGCCGCATGCAGCCCTTGCGCGGCAGCCAGGTGGTCGTCGACCACGACCTGTGGCCGTACTTCGCCCAGCGCTTCGGCCTCTCGGTGTTCGGCTTCGTCGAGCCGAAGCCGGGCGTCACGCCGTCGACCTCGCACCTCGAGCAGCTGGCGCAGCGCATGCGCGACGGCGAGGTCAAGGTGGTGCTGTCGTCGCCGTACTTCCCGGTGCAGTACGCGCGCACGCTGGAGAAGAGCGCCGGCGCGGTGGTCGCGGCGATGGCGCACCAGCCCGGCGCGCGCGACGGCACCGACGACTACGTGGCGTTCGTCGACCATGACGTCACCGCCGTGGCGGCGGCGCTGGAGAAGGCGAGGCAGGCGGGCGATTGATCACGACGCCGCCGTCCGCGCCGCTGCTCGGCGCCGAACACCTCGCCTGTGGGCGGGGCCGCGTCGTGCTGCGCGACGTGTCGTTCGAGGTGTGCGCCGGCGAGGCGTGGTTCGTCGTCGGGCCCAACGGCAGCGGCAAGACCACGTTGCTCGACGCGCTGCTCGGGCTGCTGCCGCCGCGCGCCGGCCGCGCGCTGCCGGTGTGCGGCGGCGACCGCCGGGCGCTCGGCGTCGTGCCGCAGGAGCCGCCGTTCGCCAGCGCGCTGCCGTGCACCGCGGCGGAGCTGGTGGGGTCGGGACTCGACGAGCGGCTGTCGGCCACCGCGCGGCGGGCGCGGGTCGCGGCCGCGCTCGACGAGGTCGACATGGTCGGGCTGGCGGAGCACGACGTGCGGCGGCTGTCGGTCGGCCAGCGGCGACGGATCGTGCTGGCGCGCGCGCTGGTGCGCCGGCCGCGGCTGCTGGTGCTCGACGAGCCGACCGCTAGCCTCGACCCGCCGACGGCGCTGCGCTTCGCTGCGGCGCTCGACGCGCTGCGTCGCACGCGTGCCCTGGCGATCGTGCACGCCAGCCATGACCTCGCGCTGGCGCGGCGGTTCGCGTCGCACGTGGCGTTCGTCGCCGAAGGTGCGGTGCTCGCGGGCCCCGCCGACGAAGTGCTGCGATCGGCGTCCTTCGCCGCGTTCGCCGGTGAGGTGTGGGCGTGATCGCGCAGTTCGAAGCGGGCTGGTGGCCGTCGTGGGAGCTGTTCGGCGACACGGTCGTGACCGGGCTCCTGCTCGGTGCGGTGCTGCCGTTGTTCGGCGTGGTGCTGGTGCTGCGGCAGCAGATGTTCGTCGCCGCGGCGATCGGTCAGGCGGCCAACCTCGGCGTCGCCGTGGTGCTGGCGCTCGGGCTCGGCGCGACGCACGCCGGCGGGCACGCGGGCGACGACGGGCGCGGCGAACTGCTCGCGCTCGGCGGCGCGCTGGCCGCGGCGGTCGCGGCGACGATCGCGGCGCTGCGCGCGCTGTCGCGCGGCGCGACGTCGCTCGAGGCGAGCAGCGTCACGACGTTCCTCGCCGGCGCGAGCCTGTCGATCGTGCTGCTCGCGCAGCAGCCGCACGGCCTCGTCGAGGTGCAGCGGTTGATGCTGTCGTCGCTGCTCTGCGTCGGCGAACGCGATCCGTGGCTCGCCGGGGGCTTCGGCGCGGTTGCCGTGTGCGCCGCGCTGCGATGGCCGCGGCGGCTGCTGCTGTGGGCGACGGATCCGGGCACGGCCCGTGCGCACGGCCTGTCGGTCGGCGCACACGACGTGGCGGTCGGCGCGTTCGGCGGCGCGCTGCTCGGCTGGGCGATGTGGGCGACGGGCCTCGTGTTCACGTTCGCCTGCACGGTGCTGCCGGTGCTGGTCGCGCGCGAGGTGATCGGTTCGCTGCGCGCGGTCGTCGCGGTCGCGCCGCTGGTCGGAGCGGTCGGCGCCGCGGCCGGGTTGTCGTTCGGCAACCGCCTGGACCTGCCGGCCGGACAGACCGCGGCGGCGGCGCTGGTGGTCGCGTGCGTCGTCGCGACGGCCGCAGCGCGCGGCGCGCGCTGGCTGCGGCGCCGCGGCGGGCGCGCTACTGCTGGGGCGTGCTGAGCAGGCCGTTGTTCATCACCGCGCCGGCGTGCGCCGCGGCCGGGGTCGGGGTCGCGGGGGCGAACGTGCGGCTGCCGAACGCGCGCACCTTCTCGATCATGCGGCGCGCGCGTTGCTGCACGGCGTCGAAGCGGCCGGCCGCGAGGTCTTCGGGCGCGAACAGCGACGCGACGAAGCCGACCCCGAACGCGCCGGCGGCGAGCCACTGCTCGCAGTTGTCCTCGGTGACGCCGCTGGTCGGGAAGATGCGCAGGAACGGCAGCGGCCCGCGCAGCGCGCGCACGTAGTCGGGGCCGTTGGCCGGGCCGGGGAACAGCTTGACGAGGTCGGCGCCGGCCTTGTGCGCGGTCATCATCTCGGTCGGCGTCAGCGTGCCCGGCACCGACACGAGGTCGTGCTGGCGGCAGAACGTGATCACCTGCGGGTCGGTGACCGGCGAGACGAGGAACTGCGCGCCGGCGGCCATCGCCTCCTTGGCGTCGTCGACCGAGAGCACCGTGCCGACGCCGACCACGAGGTCGGCGCGCTCGCGCAGCGCCGCCACGTGGTCGAGGCAGTCCGGCGTGTTCATCGTCACCTCGACGATGCGGAAGCCGCCGTCGATGGCGGCCTCGAGCGCGGGGCGGACCGCGGCGCGGTCCTGGGTGCGGAGGATCGCCGAGCAACGTTGCGCGGCGAAGAGATCGAGGACGGCAGCGCGGGGTGAGGGCATGGTCCGGAGCGCGTCGGTTGGGTGCGCCACCGGGCGGTGCGCCCGGCGACGCCGCGAGCATAGTGCGGGCGCGCGGTCGTCGCGACCGCTACCTTGACGGTGTGTCCGAGCCCCGTCCTGTCGCCGCGCGCGCGCTGTTCGCCATGATGTTCCTGGGCGCGGTGGGCGCGTCGTCCGGGGTGTGCCGCGCCCAGCGGGTGAAGCCGCCGGTCGGCGACCGCGAAGGCGTCGGCGTTCGCGCCGCGAGCGTGGAACGCAACGGGGTGACCTGGCAGTTCTCCGTCGAGCACGTGGTCGGTCGCTACGCCAACGGCGACCCGTGGGTGGTCGGGCCGGTCGCCATCGTCGGGCTGCTGCCACCCTGCGTGGAGACGGAGGGGCGCACGCGCAACGGCGCGATGATCGACCCGGACCCGGCGACGATGCAGCAGGGTTACGACAGCGCGCTGTTCGGCGAGCCGGGCGACACGCGCTACGACAAGGCGAAGAACGTCGCCCTCGGCCTGTCGTCGTCGAGCCCGCTGACGCTCGCCGTCGGCCAGAGCCTGGTGTCGGTGATCGGGCGCGAGGCCTTCGAAGGACCGCCGGTGCTGCGGCGCGCCGCCGTGCTGACCTGCGTCGCCGCGCCGCCGCCGCCGGATGCCTTCCGTCCGCCCTACGTCAAGGGCGACAAGGCGATGCCGTACCGCGTCGCCGACCTCGACTGGAGCGCGCTGCGGAAGCTCGCGTCGATCGACGGCACGCCGTCGATCGACGCGATCGCGCACCGCTTCGCGACGACCTGGCTCGACCACTTCCCCGGATGGGTCGTGCGCTACACGCACCCGCTGGACGACATGCCCGACTACGGCCGCGACCTCGGCTCGCTGGTCGGCACGGCGGCGCTGCTGCTCAACCTCGACCTGCCCGACGCGCAGAAGCGGCCGCTGCTCGTCGCCTTCGTGCAGTTCGGGCTCGATCTGCACGCGGCGCTGCGGGCCGGCTGTCGCTGGCGCGGGCTCGGCGGCCACGGCCACGGCCGCAAGCTGCCGATCCTGTTCGCCGGCCAGCTGCTGCACGACGAGCGCATGCTGGCGATCGGCGGGGACTTCGACTCGGCGCCGGCGCAGGCGGGCGGCCAGGGCGGCTGGTTCGGTGAGGACACCCAGACGTTCTTCGTCACCGAGACCTCGGCCGGCGAGTGGAACTGGGGCTTCGGCGGCTACACCAAGGAGCAGGACGGTCTGCCGGAGTGGGGCTTCGCGCACGCCGATCACCCGGACCGCGACGACGCGCGCTGGGAAGGCAATCCGTACCGCCGCTGCTGCACCGCCAACGCGTGGCTCGGGCAGGCGCTGTGTGCGCGGGCGATGGGGCTGGTCGAGGCGTGGCGCCACGACGCGTTCTTCGCCTACGTCGATCGCTACCAGCAGGTCGTTCACGCCGAGGACTGGCACCGGGCCTGGGACAGCTGGCAGGCGCGCATGTGGGACACCTATCGCGCGGGCCTCTGACCGCGTCGCGCAGCGCGGCGCGCGCTGCCGCGGGTCTGCCTACGTGGCCGCGGGCAGCAGCAGCTGCAGTTCGCGGTCCAGATCGGCGGCCAGCACGGGCTTGAGCAGCACCATCGACGCGCCCGCCGCCTCGACGCGCTGCAGCGCGTCTTCGGACAGGTAGCCGCTGCACAGCACGACCGGCAGGTCGGGTTGCTCTCTGCGAACCGCCGCGACGAACGCGTCGCCGCGCATGCCGGGCATGCCGTAGTCGGTGACGACGGCGTCGAAGGCGGGGCCCCGCCGCACCAGCTCGAGCGCACGCGCGGCGCTGTCGCACATCGTCACGCGGTGGCCGAGGCGGTCGAGTCCGCGCGCCAGCACGGCCAGCAGCTTCGGCTCGTCGTCGAGCAGCAGCAGCCTGCCGCGGCGCGCGCCGGGCGCGGTCGGCGCGCTCGCCGGCGGCGCCTCCGCGGAGCGGTCGATCGGCAGCCGCACGGTGAAGGTGGTGCCCTGTCCCGGGGCGCTGCTGCAGGTGATGGTGCCGCCGTGGCGCTTGACGATGTTGTGGACCACCGACAGGCCGAAGCCGGTGCCCTGCCCGGCGGGTTTGGTGGTGAACATCGGCTCGAACGCGCGCGCCTGCGTCTCGGTGTCCATGCCGGCGCCGTCGTCGCGCACGATCAGCACCGCGGAGTCGTCGTCGGTGTCGTGCAGCAGCTCGACGTCGATGTGGCCGGGGCCGTCGCCGATCGCGTGCCAGGCGTTGGTGCCGAGGTTGACCAGCACCTGCTCCAGCTGACCGGCATCGGCCACGACCGGCGGCACGTGCTGGGCGATGGTGGTCCGCAGCTCGATGCTCCGTGGCACCGCCAGGCGCAGCAGCCGCGCGGCTTCCCCGACCGTCTGCGCGAGGTCGAGGGGCTCTCGGGCGGTCGGCGCGTTGCGCGAGAAGGTAAGCACCTGCCGGGTCAACGCGCGGGCGCGCTCGGAGGCCTTGCGCGCCTCGACGAGACCCTCGCGCACCGCCGGCGACAGCGTGTCGTCGAGCATCGCCAGGTCGAGGTTGCCGGTGATGATCGTCAGCACGTTGTTGAAGTCGTGCGCGATGCCGCCGGCCAGCGTGCCGATGACGTCGACCCGCTGCAGCTGGTCGAGGCGACGCTGCAGCTCGACGTGCTCGGCGGCCGCCTCCTTCTGCGCGGTGATGTCGACGTGGCAGCCGACCAGGCGCACGGCGCGGCCTTCCGGATCGCGCTGCGCCTCGCCGCGCACGTAGATCCAACGGTAGGTGCCGTCGCGGTGACGGAGCCGGAATTCGACGACGTAGGCGGAGGCCTCGCCGGTCAGATGGGCGTCCAACGCCGCCATCGTCGGCGCGACGTCGTCGGGGTGCAGGCGCGAGCGCCAGGCGTCGAAGTCGTCGACGATCTCGTCCGGCGCGTAGCCGAGCTGCGCCTTCCATTCCGGGCTGAAGTAGACGCGGTCCTCGGCGATGTTCCAGTCCCAGAAGCCGACCTGGCTGGCGCGCATCGCCAGGTCGAGCCGCACCTGCTGTTCGTGCAGTTCGCTGACGAAGTGCTCGCGCTGCGTCGCGTCGCGGTTGAAGGTCACGACGCACGGCCGCCCGTCGATCGTCGCCATCCGCGCCGAGACGTCGACCGGGAAGGTCGTGCCGTCGCGCCGCAGGTGCTGCACGGTGAACGACACGTGGCCGTGCTCTCGCAGCCGGGCGATGCGCTCGCGCACCAGGTGACGTTCTTGCGGCGCGTCGAGCTCGCCGATCGACATGCCGATCAGCTGGTTGCGCGCGTAGCCGTGCTGGTCGGCTGCTGCCTGGTTGGCGTCGAGGATGCGACCGACGTCGTCGCCGTCGCCGACCAGCAGGAAGGCCGCGTCCGGCGCGGCGTCGAACAGCTGCCGGTAGCGCTGCTCGGCGGTGCTCAGCGCTTCGATGACGCGGCGCTCGGTGCTCACGTCGACGTGCACGACGAACGCGCAGCGATGGCCGTCGAGGCGGATCGCCTGGGCGTGCGCGATGAACGTCTGCGCCTCGGCGTCGCCCGGCGGCGTGCAGGCGTATTCGTAGGCGAAGAACTCGGAGTCGCCGCGCAGCAGGCGGCGCAGCCGCTCGGCGAATCGGTGGCCGTCCGGGTCTCCGTCGCCGCACGCGGCGAGGTAGTTGGCGCCTTCGGCGAACGTGGCCCGCGGCAGCCCACGGTGTTGGCACGAGCGCTGCCACAGCTCGTTGACCCACAGGATGTCACCCTGCGGGGCGACGAGGCACGCCAGGCCGTTGGTGGCCGAAGTGTCCGGCAGCTCCTGGTCGATGACCGGGCGTCTCGGGTTCATCGACGAGGGACTCTAGACGAACGGGCGCGCGGTTCCACGTCCGTTCCCCGCACGCGCAGCCTGTCCGTTCAGTCGTTCGTCGCGTCGCTGCGCTGGCCGTGTGGATGCGCCCGATCGTAGACGTCGCGCAGGCGGCCGATGGAGACGTGGGTGTAGATCTCGGTGGTGACGAGGCGCGCGTGGCCGAGCAGTTCCTGCACGGTGCGCAGGTCGCAGCCGCGGTCCAGCAGATGCGTGGCGAACGAGTGGCGCAGGCCGTGCGGGGTCAGCGAGGTCTGCAGGCCGGCGGCGCGGGCGCGTGCGACGACGGTGCGGAAGATCCAGCGCGCGCTCAAGCGGCGGCCGTGCCGGTTGACCCACAGCGCGCCGTCGTCGATGCGGTGGGCGGCCTGGATCAGCTGGCGGCGCGCCGGCATCCAGGCGGCGATCGCCCGCTGGGCCGGGCCGCCGAGCAGCGACAGGCGCTCCTTGTTGCCCTTGCCGAGCACCCGCACGGTTCCCTCGTCGAGGTCGAGCGCCTCGAGGTCCATCCCGGAGCACTCGCTGACGCGACAACCCGTCGAGTAGAGCGTCTCGAGCAGCGCCCGGTCGCGCAGGCCCTGCGGCGAGTCGTCGAACGGTTGCGCCAGCAGCGCGTCGACCTCGGGAACGGTCAGGAAACGCGGCACGCGGCGCGGGGCCTTGGGGCCCTTGAGCAGCGCGGCGGGGTCGTCGCGGCGGCGGCCTTCGCGGCGCAGCCAGCCGAACAGCCCGCGCAGGCTGGCGAGCTTGCGCTGCACGCTGGTGGCGGCGAGCCCCTGTTGTTCGAGCTCGACGAGGTAGCGGCGCAGGGCGAGGCGGGTCAACGCCGCCGCCTGCTGTCCCGTCGCGGCGAGCCACTCGGCGAACGCGCGCAGGTCCGAGCCGTAGGCGCGCAGCGTCGCCGGGCTCTTCTTGCGTTCGCGACCGAGGAACGCCAGGTAGTCGTCGATCGGATCCACGTTGGCTGGCGGCGCTGAGACTGGCACACTTCGCCGCCGTTTGCATGCAGTACCTCGGTGAGAGCGCCGCGCTCGGGACCGCCCTGTGCTGGGTCGGCAGCAGCCTCGCGTTCGCCGAGTCGAGCCGCCGCGCCGGCGCCGAGGCGACCAACCAGTTCCGGCTCTACGCGGCGCTGCCGATGCTGCTCGGGCTCGGGTGGCTGGTCGCCGGGCGGGCGTGGCCAGTCGAGGCGGGGTGGTGGCGGGTCGCGCTGCTCGGGCTGTCGGGGCTGGTCGGGCTGGTGATCGGCGACATCGGCTTCTTCCACGCGCTGGCGACGATCGGCCCGCGGCTGGCGTCGGTCGTCATGGCGCTGTGGCCGGTGTGCACGGTGGCGATCGACGCGGCGCTCGGCGCCGCGCCCAGCGCCGTGGAGCTGGCAGGCATCGCGGCGACGGTCGTCGGCGTCACGCTCGTGCTGTTGCAGCGACAGGACCGTTCGTGGCGCCCGGAGCTGACGGCGCGGCAGTGGTTGGGCGGCGTGCTCGGCGGGCTCGTCGGCGCGCTCGGGCAGGCGGCCGGGTTCGTGCTGGCGGGCTACGCGATGCGGCCCGGGGAAGACCTCGGCGACGGCGTGCCGCCGGTGCTGGCGACGGTCGTGCGCATGGCCTTCGCCGTGCTCGGCATGCAGCTGGTCGTCACCGCGCGCCGGCGGGCCTGGACGATGTCGCGGGTCGCGCGGGACGGTCGCGCGACGGCGGCGGCGCTGTGCGGCGCGTTGTTGGGGCCGGTCTGCGGGGTGTGGCTGTCGATGGTGGCGCGCCGGCACGCGGCCGACGCCGGCGTGGCCGCGGCGCTGATGGCGACGACGCCGATCTGGATGCTGCCGGTCGCCGTGCTGTGGCACGGCGCGCGTCCCGGCTTGATCGCGATGCTCGGCACGCTGCTGGCGGTCGGCGGCGTCGCGACCTGCCTGCTCGGTTGACGGCGCGGCAGCGCGTCAGGCGATGCGGCCGAGGCGCTGCGTCATCGCCAGCAGCCGCTGCACGCGCGCTTCGACCGGCGGGTGGGTGGCGAACAGGCGGAACAGGCCCCCGGTCAGCGTGCCGCCGCTGAGCGGATTGACGATCGACAGGGCCGCGGTGGCCGGCTGCGGCTGCGGCGCGCCGCGCCGCAGCATCGCCTCGCCGTGTTGCTGCAGCTTGCGCAGCGCGTCGGCCAGCGCCGCCGGGTCGCCGGTCAGCTCGGCGGCGTAGCGGTCGGCCTCGAACTCCCGCGAGCGGCTGATGCCGGCCTGCAGCATCATCGCCACGACCGGGCCGAACAAGGCCGCCAGCAGGCCGCCGCCGACGCTCGAGTCGGCCTCACCGTCGCCGTCGCGGTCGCCGCCGAGGCCGCCGAACATCGCCGCCCACTGCAGCGCGTTGGCAGCGTAGGCGATCGCCGTCGAGAAGGCCGCCGCGACGGTCGCGATCAGCGTGTCGCGGTGGCGCACGTGGGCGAGTTCGTGGGCGAGCACGCCGCGCAGCTCGCGCGGGTCGACGAGGCGCAGCAGGCCTTCGGTGACGGCGACCACGGCGCGGGCCGGGCTGCGGCCGGTGGCGAAGGCGTTCGGCGTCGCGTCGGGCACCACGGCGAGGCGCGGCATCGGCAGGCCTGCGTCGTGCGCCAGCCCGGCGACCATCGCGTGCAGCGCCGGCGCCTCCTGCTCGGTGACCAGGCGCGCGCGGCTCATGCGCAGCACCAGCTGGTCCGACCACAGGAACGCGCCCAGGTTCATGACCAGGGCCAGGGTGAGGAACAGCGGCAGCGCACCGCCGCCGAGCAGGCCGCCGATCGACACCAGCAGCGCCGACAGCACGCCGAGCAGCAGGATCGTCTTGAGCTGGTTCATGCCGCGGGTTTGGGACGCAGGTCGGTGCGGCAAAAGGGCGGGCCGAAGGCCGGGTGTCACCGGCGGTCGGCGCTACAGCGCGGCGAGCAGTCGCTCGAGCCGGGCGAGGTCGTGGTCGCCCATGTGGCCGACGCGGAACGCCTTGCCTCTCAGGGTCCCGTAGCCCTTGTCGAGCTGGAAGCCGGCGGCCGCGGCGCGCCTGGCCAGCGCCTCGACGTCCTGCCCCAGAGCGTCGACGCAGGAGACCGTCGGCGAGCGCGCCGCGACGTCCTGCACGAACGGCGTCATGCCGCGCGCCGTGCACCACTGCAGCGTGCGGTCGCGCAGCGCGAGATGGCGTGACCAGCGGGCTCGGAGCCCTTCTTCGGCGATGCGTTCGAGCTGTCGCTGCAGCGCGAACACCAGCGGCACGCACGGCGTCGCGATCGGCTTGCCGGCTTCGGTGTCGGGCACGGCGGTGATCAGGTCGAGCAGGAAGCCGCGCTCGTCGATCGACGCGGCGCGCTGCAGCGCGCGTTCGCTGACCGCGTAGACGCCGAGGCCGGGCGGCAGCGCGAGGCACTTCTGCGTGCCGGCGAAGGCGAAGTCGAGGCCCCAGTCGTCGAAGCGCAGCTCCGCGCCGGCGAGGCTGGTGACGACGTCGACCAGCAGCAGCGCGTCGGGCGCGCGGCGGCGCACGGTCGCGGCCAGCGCGGCGAGCGGCTGCAGCGCGCCGGTCGAGGTCTCGTTGTGGGTGATGCAGACGGCGTCGGGCGCGGGGCCGGCGGTGAGGTGCGCGTCGAGCGCGGCCGGGTCGTGGGCGCTGCCGAGCGGCACCTCGATCGCCTCGGGCGCGCGGCCGCAGCCGCGCGCGACCTCGACGAAGCGCACGCCGAAGGCGCCGCCGACGAGATGCAACGTGCGGCCGGCGCGCGGCACGAGGTTGCGGATCGCCGCCTCCATCAGCGCGGTGCCGGTGCAGGTCTCGAACGCGGCGTGCTGCGCGGTCAGGAACAGCTCGCGCAGCCGGGCGCAGACGTCCTTCGCCGCGTCGACGAAGCGCGGGTTGCGGTGGCCGATCAGCGGCATCGCCATGATGCGGCGCAGCTCCGCGTCCACCTCGGTCGGGCCGGGGAGGAACAGGATCGGGTGGTCGGCGGCCGGTTCGCTCATGCCGGCAGCATCACCGCCCGGCGGCCGGGAGCAACGGGGCGAATCGCGGTTCTGCGCCGAGGCGCGCCAGCTCGTCAGGGGACAGCACGTGCGGCAGCACGGCGGCGAGGTCGGGGACCGTCACGAAGTGCTTGGCGCCGCGGCGCACCGCGTCGCGCGCGACGACGCCGCCGAAGCCGACGAAGCGGCCGGCGACCGGCGCGGTCTCGAGGTCGGTGACGCCGTCGCCGACGAACGCCAGCGGGTGGTGGGCGGCGGGCAACGCGCGCAGCACGTCGACCTTGCCGCCGTTGCGCCACAGCGGCGAGCGGCGATCGAAGTCGACGTAGGCGCCCGCCGCGTCGAACACCAGCGGGACCGCGTGCACGTGCCCGTCGTCGATGCCGAGCGCGCGGGCGACGTGGCGGACCGGCGGCAGCAGCCCGCCGCTGACGACGCCGACGTGCTTGCCGAGCCACTGCAGCGCCTGCACGACCTCGCGCGCGTGCGGCACGAGCTCGTCGACGTAGCGCGCGCCGACGACGTCGAGCTGCTCCTTGCGCGGGGCCAGCGCGCGCAGCCGCGACTCGTAGACCTCGGCCAGCGGCAGCGTGCCGTTCATCGCCCGGTCGGTCAGCGCCGCGATCTCGGCGCGCAGCGTGGGGTCCGCGAAGTCGAGCAGCTCGTCGACGCCCTCCATCGCCGACAGCGTCGAGTCGCAGTCGAAGTAGACGGCGGCGTACGGCGGCGGGCAGGCTCCCAGTGCGCGGTCCATGCGCCGAGTCAGCGCGCGCCCTTGCCGCCGAGGATCACGCCGACCGTGCGCAGCATGATGTTGACGTCGAACAGCAGGTTCATGTTCTTGATGTAGTACAGGTCGTAGCGCAGCTTCTCCTGCGCGTCGTCGATCGACGCGCCGTAGGGGTGGCGGACCTGGGCCCAGCCGGTCAGGCCGGGCTTCACCGTGTGGCGCAGCGGGTAGAACGGGATCTGCTGCTTGAGCTGCTCGACGAAGTGCGGCCGCTCCGGGCGCGGGCCGACGAACGACATCTGCCCGGCGAGGATGTTGACGAACTGCGGGATCTCGTCGATGCGCGTCAGCCGCAGGAACTTGCCGATCGGCGTGATGCGCGCGTCGTTCTTCTGCGCCCACACCGGTCCGGACTCCTTCTCGGCGTCGACGGTCATGGTGCGGAACTTGATCAGCGGGAACGGCTCGCCGTCCTCGCCGACGCGCTGCTGCACGAAGAACACCGGCCCGCGGCTGGTCAGCTTGACGACCAGCATCGTCAGCAGGCAGATCGGCAGCGACAGCACCAGGCCGACCGCCGAAGCCAGGATGTCGAGCACCCGCTTCAGCGCCATCGTCAGCGGGTCCTTGGCGAAGCCGCGGCCGTAGATCAGGTAGCTCGGCCGCATCGACTCGAGCGCCAGCTTGCCGGTCAGGCGTTCGTACATCGCCTCGCGCTCCTCGACGATGACGCCGTCCATGCGGCAGCGCAGCAGCGCGTCGACCGGCACCTTGCCGCGGCGTTCGCGCAGCGCCACGACGACGCGGCTGATGCCGTCGTCGCGGCAGTGCTGCTGCAGGTCCTCGATCGAGCCGAGCAGCTGCGGGTCGTCGGCGCCGAGCTCGAGCGGCGGCTGGTCGTGCTCGGGCACCAGCCCGAGCAGCTCGTAGCCGGCCATCGGGTTCTGGCGGATCATACGCGCCACCGCCAGCGCCTCCTGCGACGAGCCGAGCACGACGACGCGTTCGCCGAAGCGCCACTTGTAGAAGAACCAGTGGAACGCGTGGCGCAGCGCGTAGGTGAGCGTGAAGCCGACGCCGACCAGCGCGATCAGCTTCCAGGTGTCGGTGTTGATGTTCTGGAAGCCCGGCAGGTAGAACAGCGACGGGATCACCATCGGCAGCAGCGCCAGCATCACCAGCGAATAGCCGCAGCTGCGCACGAGGCGGTTGGCGAGCTGGGCGCGGTTCTGCGCGGTCTTCCAGTCGTAGAGGTCGTGATAGCTCATCACGGCCAGGCAGATCAGCGCGATCGTGACGCTGGTCAGGATGCCGCGCCACAGATCCTCGGACCACGCGAGCAGCCAGAAGGACCGGTTGGTCAGCGGCCAGACGCTCGAGCCCACCAGGATCACCAGCGTGAACAGCAACCCTTCGCTGACGATCAGCAGCAGCTTGCGCCGCGGGATCAGCTGTTCGGTGAGGGTGGCCATGGTGACGGACGGTGGCAGGGGGAGGGTGATCCCGGAGGGCTGGTTCGGCGTCGACGGCCGCGCGGCTAGAGCCCGCTTCGAGCGTGGCCTGCCATGGGCGGGTAGCACAACTCGGCGGACCGCCCGGAAATGCAGGATCTTCTCCGGGGTCGGTGGCGCGCCCGGTGCGGTCGACGCCCAGTGCACGGCGACGACGTCGATGCGCAGCTCGCGCGGTCGCGGCCGCAGTCCTGCGGCCAACGACAGCAGCGAACGTTCGATGCGATCGAGCTGCTCGGCGGTGACGCAGCGCTCCGGCGCGGGGTGGTCGCGGCGCGCCTTGACCTCGACCGCGATCCAGGTGCGGCGCCGGCGGCACAGGAGGTCGATCTCGCCGGCGCGGGTGCGCAGGTTGCTCGCCACGACCCGGTAGCCCGCCGCGAGCAACGCGCGGCAGGCGAACGACTCGCCCAGCGACCCGGAGCCGGTCGGCGCACGGTCGGCCTCAGTTGGCCTTCGGCGCGCCATCAGCGCGCTCCACGCGCGCGATGGCGGTGCGGTCGAAGGTCACCTCGGTGCTGCCGATCCGCAGGCTGACGGTCTTCTCGTCGAGCTTGCCGACCACGCCGTGCATGCCGCCGGCGGTGACGACCTTGTCGCCGACCTTGATCGACGACAGCAGCGCCTGCTGTTCCTTGCGGCGCTTCTGCTCGGGGCGCATGACGAACAGCCACATCACCACCAGCATCGCCGGCAGCATCCACATCAGCGTCGGGTCGGCGCACGGGCCCTGCGGCGCGCTCTTCGGCGCGTTGGGGTCCGCCTGCTGCTGGGCGTTGGCCTGGCCGCCGCCGGCCGTCGGCGCGGTCGCGCTCGGCGCGTCGCCGGTGGACTGCGGGTCCTGCGGCGCGATCCTCCAGGGCTGCGCGGTGGACGTGCGGGCGAAGGCGACGGGGACGAAGAAGATCGGCTGCGGCATCTGCGGGTCTCGCGGGGTCGGTCGGGTCGGGGCCGCCGGCGGGCGGGGCCTCGAAAAGGGGCAGGGAGTATAGGGACCGACCCGGTTGCGTTGCAGCCAAAGAACCGCATCCTGTTCGCCCCGCCGCGGGTGCGGCGGCCAGAACGATGCGCGTCCTCGCAGCGATGTCCGGTGGTGTCGATTCCAGCGTCGCGGCGCTGCTGCTCCAGCGGCAGGGCCACGAGGTGGTCTCGGTGTTCATGCGCAACGGGGTCTCCGGGACCTCGGCGCAGGAGAAGTCGTGCTGCTCGGCGAGCGACGCGCGCGACGCGGCGGTGGTGGCGGATCGTCTGGGCATGGCCTTCTACGCGGTGGACTACCAGCAGGAGTTCGCCGCGCTGATGGACCACTTCGCGGCCGAATACCGCGCCGGGCGCACGCCGAACCCCTGTGTGCTGTGCAACCAGCAGCTGAAGTTCGGTCATCTTTTCTCGCTCGCCGACGACATCGGCGCCGACGCGGTCGCCACCGGGCACTACGCGCAGGTGGCGGACGGCCGGCTGCTGCGCGCCGTCGACGCCAACAAGGACCAGACGTACTACCTGTTCGGCATCGAGCGCGCGGCGCTTTCGCGCACGCTGTTCCCGCTCGGCGGCCTGCAGAAGGCCGAGGTGCGGCGCCTGGCCGCCGAGGCGGGCCTCGTCACCGCCGACAAGCCGGAGTCGATGGAGATCTGCTTCGTCACGTCGGGCGACTACCGCGACGTCGTGCGCGCGCGCGGCGG
Source organism: Planctomycetota bacterium (assembly GCA_020638735.1). Classification (GTDB taxonomy): domain Bacteria; phylum Planctomycetota; class UBA1135; order UBA1135; family UBA2386. Next base: position 24,990 of record JACKHZ010000014.1, read on the forward strand.
CGGCGGCCGGCCGGGGCGCTTCGTCGACGCCGAGGGGCGGCCGCTCGGCGAACACGACGGCGTCGACGGCTTCACCGTCGGTCAGCGCAAGGGGCTGCCGGCGCTGGGGCGGCCGCACTACGTCGCCGCGATCGACGCCGGCTCCGGCGACGTCGTGCTGGTGCCGCGCGACGGCCTGTCGCGCACGCGCATGTTCGTCGGCGCGGTCAACTGGCTCGTCGACCCGCCCGCCGACGGCGCCGAGCTCGCCCTCGAGGTCAAGGTGCGCGCCCGGCACGAGGCGGTGGCGGCGACGGTCGTCGCCCGCGGCGACGGGCCGGGCGACGGCGGCGCACAGCGCGCCGAGGTGCGCTTCGCCGCCCCGGTCGAGGCGATCACCCCGGGCCAGGCGGCGGTGTTCTATCGCGGCGAGCTGGTGGTCGGCGGCGGCTTCATCGACGGCTCGGCCTGAGCGGCCGGGCGCGCCGCCGCGCGCAGTTCAGACGCTGCCGCGCAGCGAGGTGCCGGCGCGGAAGGCCACCGTCTTCGACGCCTTGATCTCCATCGGCTCCTTGGTCTGCGGGTTCCGCCCCATGCGCGCCTTGCGGTGCTTCACCGCGAACGTGCCGAAGCCGACGATCTGCACCTCGCCGTCGGCGCGCAGGCCCTGCTCGACCGCCGCCAGGAAGGCGTTGACGGTCCGTTCGGCGTGCGCCTTGGAGCACTCGGCGCCGAGCTGGTGCTGCACGGCGGTGATCAGGTCTGCCTTGTTCATGGTCGGGCCCGGTTGGAGGAACCCGCGATGCTACGGCGGGCTGCGCGACCGTCGCAAGCGCGCGACGGGGTGGCGTGGATTTGCGGGGCGATGCTCAAGTTCACCATGGCAGCGGTCGATGAACGGCGAGAACCGGGGCGGAGCGCCCCGCTCCCCCGAACTCGACGAGGAAATCATGAGGACCGCGGCCTTCGGCGCCTTCCTGTTTGCCTTCGCGGCGTGCTCGACGACCGAGCCGCCCGTGATCAGCCCTTACCAGCAGCCCAACGCGCTGATGCGTGAGGAGATCGACACCCGCATCTCCGAGATCCCGTTCCAGCACCGCGAGGAGCTGCTCGAGAACCTGGTGTGGCTGGCCCAGACCGGCGAGCAGACGATCCCGTCGCTGCTGCGCGGCTTGCAGGCCGACGACCCCAAGACGCGCAGCTCGTGCGCCTGGGTGCTCGGCCGCATCCACGACCGCCGCACGATCCCCGACCTGCAGAAGGCGATGCACGACGGCGAGGACGGGGTGCGCCTCGAGATCGCCCGCACGCTGGTGCTGATGGGGGACCTGCAGCAGTCGCCGATCCTGATCGCCGGGCTCGACAGCGACCGCAAGGAGGTTCGCTTCATGTGCCACGAGGCGTTGAAGAGCGCCACCGGTCACGACTTCGGCTACGACCACCTCAACCAGAACCAGCAGGAGCTGCGCACCGCGGTGCTGCAGTGGCGGCAGTGGTGGGGTGACTACGCCGGCGATCCGTACTTCGCCCAGAGCTACCAGGACGAACACCACATCGGCGCGCAGCTCGCGGCGCCGGCCGGTGAGACGAAGCCGCAGGACGTGCCGCAGCCGCAGGGTTCGCAGCCGCAGGTCCCGCAGGCTCCGGTCCAGGGTCAGCAGCAGACGCCGACCCCGACGCCGGAGGACCACGACGCCGCGCCTGCCGAGGTCGAGCCGACGCCGGCGGCCGAGAAGCCGCAGCCGATCGAGGTGCCCGCGCAGCCGACGCCGGTGAACGGCGCCGAGACGCCCCAGGGCTACTCGTCGGGCGTCAACAACGAGGCGAACGGCGGCGCGCACGCCCCGCAGAACGGCGTCCAGCCGATCGTCGTGCCGCCGGTGGTGGTGCCGAAGCCGGTGACCGGTGCGTCCGGTCACGGCGACGGCAACTGAGCCGGTCGACGGATCCGATGGGACGGGCGCCGCGTCGCGCCCGCGTCGGCTGCTGGCCTGGGGGCGCGCGCTCCAGGGTCGCCCGACCTGCGCCGCCAGGCGTTCGAACTGCACGGTGCCGCCACGCGGTCCGACGGCGCAGGGCGCGCCAGACGGTCTTGGTGCGATTGCGCCGACCGGGGTAGACTCTCGATCCCCCTCGACCCCAAGGATCGCGAGTCCGCAAAAGATGCAAAAGTCCCAATCCGGCTTCACGCTGATCGAGCTGCTGGTCGTCATCAGCATCATCGGTGTGCTGGCCGCCGTGCTGTTGCCCCGGGTCCTCGAGACCAGGAGCGCTGCGAACGCCTTCGCCGACGGTCAGAACCTGAACACGCACTTCCTGTGGATGGAGCGCTACCAGCAGCAGCACGACAAGCGGCTGCCGAGCGTCGGCGGCCACCGCTTCGTGATGTCGACGTGGACGTCGAAGGTCTTCGACCACACGCCGGAGAACCTCGACAAGTACTTCACTCCGGGCGCCGAGAACGACCCGGCGTGGACGAACGCCAAGGCCGAGATGCGCGCCGGTCAGGACCCCTGGCCGACCATCAACGACGTCAGCAGCGAGAGCACGCACTACTGCGGCCGCGCGCAAGGCAAGCTGCGCACGGCGCTGAACAGCGCCAACGAGGCGTGGATCGCCGACGACAACGAGGGCGTCTGGAACAACAACGACGGCACCGTCAACATCCTGATGAACGGCGGTCAGGTGCGCACCTACAGCTACCAGCAGATGGTCGACCAGTTCGGCCTCGGCGACCTCGACCTGAACGTGCCGGTGCAGACCTGGGGACCGAACTCGCCGATCCCCGAGTGCCAGAACCTCGACAACTGACGCGCGGCGCGACCGGTTGGTGCGCGGTTTCCCGGCCGGTTTCGTCGCCGGCCGCGGCGCTCAGAAGAACGCCATCACCGGCACCGCGTAGCTGAACGTGCCGGTCAGAGCGGTGCGGTCGTTGGCGTTGGCGACGCGCGCGGTCGGGATCGGCAGCGCGCCGTACGGCGGCGTCACCAGCGTCAGCGCGTCGGAGAACGCCATGTCGACGGTGGTGAGGTCGATCGACGCCGCCTGGCACCACAGGCGGTACCCCGGCGGCAGCAGCGGCAGACCGGGCAGCGTGCCGTCGTAGTCACCGGCCGCGTCCATCGTGCCGGGCAGCGCGAACCACAGCTCGTTGGAGCTCCAGAACGGGCAGTCGCTGCGGAACGGCAACGGCGTGCCGTCGATCGCGTGGCCCATCATCAACAGGGCGCGGGTCGTGCCGCTGCCGCCGTCGGCCACGCCGTCGCGGATCGACACGTCGCACTCGGTGGTGCCGCCGGCGAGCCGCCACAGGTCGAGCGTCGCGTAGCTGTCCTGCGCCTGGCCCGGCGCCGGACAGCCCTGGCCGAAGCGGTAGGCGGGCTGCATCGCGCGGCCGTCGGCGTAATGTTGGTGCGCGTCGAGGTAGAGGCTGAGGTTCTGGTCGGTGCCGCCCGGCGACTGGTTGCCGAAGATCTCGACGTCGACGCAGACGGTGCCGCCGCCCGGCGGCACGACGAACGGCGTCGCATAGGGGATCACCAGCTCCCAGGTGGCGGCCGGGTCGATCGTCGGCCGGTCGGTGGGCGACAGCGCGATCTGTGTGCGCGGCAGCACGACCACCGCGTTCTGGCCGACGTTCTGCGCGAAGGTCGTGGACGCCTGCGCTGCGGCGGCGGGCGCCATCGACACGGTGACCTGCAGGTCGCAGGTCAGGCCGTCGACCAGCCCGCGCACGGTGATCGCGTCGCGGCGGTAGGCGTGGCCGCTGAGCACGGTGCCGCCCGGCACGTCGTCGTGCAGCGTCTGCATGCGGGCGTTCTTGCGACCGAGCGGGTAGTGGGTGAAGGAGCTGCCTTCGAGACCGGCGCGATCGGCCGGCGAGACGGCGACCGGGGTCTGTGCGGCGGCCGCGGCGCCCAGGGCGAGCAGCGCGCACAGGCCGCGCGAGGCGGCGGACAGCGGGGCGGGGGCGGGGGACGACGGTCGGGAGCGGTGCTTCATGGTCTGGCGCTGCGTGGCGCCGCGGACCTCCCGCGGCGGACGCGCTGCCAGTGGCTCGGCGGCGTGCATTCCTGCGCCAAAATGTTCGCGGCACGAAGTTGCGCCGGGCCGGGGGCGCTCGCTAGCATCCTCGCCCCTCGTCTACAACGCTGGCGCGGCGGAGATGAGCGATCCGAACCGAAACCCCGACGGAACCCCTCGCGACCGCGGCAAGAGCGCGGCGCGATCCGGCGGGGCGGTGCAGGGACAACAGGTCTTCGGTGTAGGCCTGACCCTCGCCGTGTCGGTCGGGTTGTTCGCCTACGGCGGGCTGTGGCTGGACCGGAAGCTCGGCACTAAACCCTGGTTGCTGTTGCTGATGGTGCTCTGTGGCATCGTCGGCGGGATCCTGCACACGATCCGTGTGCTGGCCCCGCAGATGTGGCCCTTCGGCAAGCCAGCGGAGAAGACGGGAAGCGACGAGCGATCCGACGAGGAGAGTTCGCCGCCGACCGGCTGATGCCCCCAGCATGTCCCAGACCTCTTCGACCACCCTGCTAGAGCAGGCCGGGAGTTCCCCGGCCGGTGGCGGCGCGTCGGTTGTGGGCGCTCCTGCTGCGGGCCTGGTCACCCGGCTGTCGCTGCTGCGCGCGCTCGGCACCGCGCTGCTGGTGCTGGCCGTCGTCGGCGCCGGCATCGGCGCCCTGCTGTACGGCATCGGCACGCTGCCGATGGCGTCCTTGTCCTACTACCTCGTCGGCCTGTGCGCAGCGGCGATGGCGATCGTCGTCACCGTCGCGCTGCACGGCCGCTTCGCCGCGACGCCGGCGCCGCTGGGCGGCGCGCGATCGGGCGGGGCGGGCGACAACTTCCTGGTGGCCGGCCGCCTGCAGAGCCTGCTCGCGGCGGCCTTCGCCGTGAAGGTCATCGTGCTGGTGCTGGGCATCGTCGTGCTGCGGCAGGTGCCGCTGCCGGTGTTCGGCGCCGCCGCGACGGCAGTGTCCGATGCCGGTGACACCTCGCCGAAATTCAGTGATGTCGCCACCTTTGCCGTCACGTTCGCCGGGGCGGCGCTGCTCTGCCAGCTGACCACGGCGTTCGCTCTCTCCCGCTCGCTGCGTCGTCCGGCCGCCTCTGCGCGGCACGGCGCGACGCCGACGTCCTGACCTTGCCGCGGCCGCGTGCGTCGCGGTCGCCCGAACCACCCGAGAACCTCCGAACCATGCTCGCGAAGCGCTTCCTGATCACGGTCTGGCTCTGCCTGCTGGCCGCCGTCGCGCTGCCCGCGCAGCGCCAAGAGGATCCTGCGGCCCAGGCCGGCGACACGCACGCCGTGAGCGGCGCCGCGCAGGACGCGCATGCGGCCGGTGAGCACGCGGCGAAGGGCACCATGGAGATGTCGACCAGCGACATCTTCAAGACGCTGTTCGGGCACAGCGTGCCGTACCCGATCGCGCTGATGGACGAAGACGGCCACGCCGGGCCGCTGACCATCTACAACGTGCAGCCGTGGCAGTGGGTCTGCCTCGGCCTGATGCTGATCGTCTTCCTGCCGGTCGTCTCGAGCTTCAAGAAGGGCCAGGTCGGCTGGTTCACGCGCGTCATGCGCGGCTTCTGCCTCTGGGTGCGCGACGAGATGGTCTACTCGGTCATGGGCAAGGAGGAGGGGCGCAAGTTCGCGCCGCTGTTCCTGTTCATGTTCTTCTTCATCGTCTTCCAGAACGTCATCGGCATGATCCCGAGCGCGGGTCATCACTTCCCGATGGCGGTCTACACGGCGACGGGCACGCCGTTCGTCACCGGCGCGATGGCGATGGTGGTGCTGGCGCTGATGCTCGGCCTCGGCATCAAGCACAACGGCGCCTTCGGCTTCTTCAAGGGCCTGGTGCCGCACGGCCTGCCGGTGGCGCTGGTGCCGATCATGTTCCTGATCGAGCTGGTCAGCCTGTTCGTCAAGCCGTTCGCGCTGACCATCCGTCTGTTCGCCAACATGCTCGCCGGCCACCTCGTCATCGCCTCGGCGATCGGCTTGGTGTTCCTGTTCACCAAGATGCTCGGCGGCGGCGCGGCCAGCTACCTGACCGCGGTGCCGTGCGTCGGCATGGCGATCTTCATCTACACGATCGAGGCCTTCGTCACGCTGCTGCAGGCCTACATCTTCACGTTCCTCGCCGTGAACTTCATCCACCAGTCGATGCACCAGCATCACTGAGCGGGCGGTCCACACGGCAGTCGTCAGCTTCCATCCATCACCTTTTCCTCTCAGTCAGAACGGAGAACCCCAATGCTCGCATTCTTCCAGGACACCGCGAAGGAGATCGCTTCCAACAGTGGCCTCGGCATCGGCGCCGGCCTCGCTGCCGGCCTCGCCGCCATCGGCGCCGGTCTCGGCATCGGCAAGATCGGTGGCTCGGCCGGTGAGGGCATCGCCCGCCAGCCGGAAGCCGCCGGCGACATCAAGGGCAACGCCCTGGTGCTCGCGGCCTTCGTCGAAGGTGTCGCGCTGTTCGCGGCCGTCATCGGCCTGATGCTCGCGGTCAAGTGACCGGATCGGCGCCCGGGGTCGCCTCGGGTGCCACACGTCCCCAAGCCCTGCCAACGCGGAGGTAACCCGTGTCTTCTGCCATCGCCATGTCGTCGATCCTGGCCAGTGATGAGCCGCGCCAGCTCAGCGCGCTGCTGGAGTTCGCTCCCGGCGCGATGATCTGGACGTTCATCGCCTTCTTCGTCGGGCTCGCCCTGATGTGGAAGTTCGTCTACGGCCCGATCACGCGCGCCCTCGAGGACCGCGACCAGAAGGTCGAGGACGCGATCAAGGCCGCCGAGCAGGCGCGCCGTGAGGCAGAGGCGCAGATGCAGCAGGCGAAGGCCGAACTGCACGAGGCGCAGGCCAACAGCAAGCGCATGGTCGAGGAGGCGATGGCGCGCGCCGAGCGCCAGGCCGCCGAGGCGGTGCGCGAGGCCGACGAGCGCGCCAAGGCCGAGCTGCAGAAGGCGCGCGAGACGATCGCCGCCGAGAAGTCGAAGGCCGTGCAGGAGATCCGGGCGCTGGCGGTCGATCTGACGATCGCCGCGGCCGGCAAGCTGCTGCAGCAGGAGGTCGACGCGCAGAAGAACCGTCCGCTGGTCGAGAAGTTCGTCAGCAGCGTGGAGCGCAACTGATGACGCTCCTGGCCAAACGCTACGCCTCGGCGCTGTTCGCGCTCGCCAAGGAGAAGGGCGCGATCGACGCGCTCGCCTCCGACCTGGCGACCGTGCACGCCGAGCTCGCCGTGCCGGCGGCCCGGGCCCTGCTGACCAGCCCCGACGTGTCGGCCGACGAGCGCCAGCAGGTGCTGTCGAAGCTGACCGCCGGGCGGCACGAGCTGCTCGTCAACCTGGTCGGCGTGCTGCAACACCGCCGTCGCCTCGAGGTGCTCGTCGACCTGCCCGCCGCGTTCCGCGAGCTGGTGATGGTGGAGCGCGGTGAGGTCGAGGGTACGGCCGAGTCGGCGCACCCGCTGTCCGACGACGAGATGACGTCGCTGAACGGCCTCGCGTCGCGCCTCAGCGGCATGAAGGTCCAGCTGACCGCCGCGCACCGCCCCGACCTGATCGGCGGCGTGCGCCTGCGCATCGGCAACGTGCTCTACGACGGCTCGCTGCGCGCCGCGTTGAACCAGCTCGAGCAGAAGCTGCAGCAGTCCGCAGTCTGATTTCCGAATCCCCCTTGGGTGTCGCGCGACCGGCCAGCCCGGCGCGACGCCGCTGATCGCATCCAACTCCTACCGCCACTTCCGACCGAGTCACCATGGACCTCAAACCCTCCGAAGTCGCCACCGTCCTCAAGGCCGAGATCGAAGGCTTCCAGGGCCGCATGCAGAAGTCGAACGTCGGCACCGTGCTGATGGTCGGCGACGGCGTGGCCCGCGTGCACGGCCTCGACGACTGCATGATGAACGAGATGCTCGACTTCGGGAACGGCATCTTCGGCGTCGCGCTCAACCTCGAAGAGGACAACGTCGGCGCGGTGCTGCTCGGCAGCGACAGCAAGGTCAAGGAAGGCGACACGGTGCGCACCACCGGCCGCATCATCTCGGTGCCGACCGGCCTGCAGATGTGCGGTCGCGTCGTCGACGCGCTCGGCCGCGCCGTCGACGGCAAGGGCGACATCAAGTTCTCGGAGTCGGACCTGCGTCCGATCGAGGGTCGTTCGCCGTCGGTGCCGGAGCGTCAGCCGGTCAAGGAGCCGCTGCAGACGGGCATCAAGGCCATCGACTCGATGATCCCGATCGGCCGCGGCCAGCGCGAGCTGATCATCGGCGACCGTCAGACCGGCAAGACGGCGCTGATCATCGACACCTTCATCAACCAGAAGCTGACCGGCGGCGGCGACCCGAACCACAAGGATCAGGTCATCTGCATCTACGTCGCGGTCGGTCAGAAGCAGTCGACCATCAAGGGCGTCGTCGACAAGCTCGAGCAGAACGGCGCGATGCCGTACACGATCGTCGTGTCGGCGCCGGCCTCGGCCGAGGCCTCGATGCAGTTCCTCGCGTGCTACGCCGGCGCGTCGATGGGTGAGCGCCTGCGCGACGAAGGTCGCCACGTCGTGATCGCCTACGACGACCTCTACAAGCAGGCGCTGGCCTATCGCCAGGTCATGCTGCTGCTGCGTCGTCCGCCGGGCCGCGAGGCGTTCCCGGGCGACGTGTTCAACCTGCACAGCCGCCTGCTCGAGCGCGCCGCCAAGCTGTCGGCCGCCAAGGGCGGCGGCTCGCTGACCGCGCTGCCGGTCGTCGAGACGCAGGAAGGCGACGTGTCGGCCTACATCCCGACCAACGTGATCTCGATCACCGACGGCCAGATCTTCCTCGAGTCGTCGCTGTTCAACGCCGGCCAGCGCCCGGCCGTGAACGCCGGCATCTCGGTGTCGCGCGTCGGTGGCTCGGCCCAGATCGGCGCGATGAAGAAGAACGCCGGCGGTCTGCGCATCCAGCTGGCGCAGTTCCGCGAGCTGGCCGCCTTCGCCCAGTTCGGCAGCGACCTCGACAAGGCGACGCAGCAGGCGATCACGCGCGGCCAGCGCATGACCGAGATCCTGAAGCAGCCGGAGTTCGAGCCGGTGCCGGTCGAGGAGCAGATCGTCGTCATCTACGCCGGCACCTCCGGCGCGCTCGACGACGTGCCGCTCGGTCGCGTCGCCGAGTTCGAGAAGAAGTACCTGGCGCACATGCGCGCCAACCACGCCGAGGTGCTGACCTCGATCCGCGTCGACAAGAAGTGGACGGACGACCTGGCCAAGCGCTGCGACGAGACCGTCAAGGCGTTCAAGGCCGAGTTCCTCGCCTGAGCCGCGGCAGCGCGGCACCGCGTCCCGATCCGATCCCTGCAACCACCCGAACTAGCGAACCCGAGCCATGGCGAACCTGAAGGAACTGCGCGGCCGCATCAAGTCGGTCTCCTCGATCGCGCAGATCACCCGCGCGATGGAGATGGTCGCCTCGATGAAGCTGCGCAAGGTGCAGGCCAAGGCGCAGAGCTTCCACCCCTACACCGAGGAGGTCCGCATGATGATCGAGCGGATCGCCGGCAAGGTGCAGAGCGAAGGCGACGTGCCGCTGTTCCAGAGCCGCGAGGTGGCGACCGTCGGCATCCTGGTGGTGACGTCGGACCGCGGCCTGTGCGGCTCCTACAACACCAACCTGCTGCTGTCGCTGCGCGACCGCATCGACGAGCTGCAGGCCCAGGGCAAGCAGGTCAAGTTCTGGTGCTACGGCCGCAAGGGCTACACCTGGCTGAAGCGCCGCGGCTTCGAGGTCGAGCGCTTCTTCGTCGAACCGCCGCTCGACAAGGCGGACTTCTCGGCGGCCAAGATGGTCGGCGAGGAGCTGGTCGAGGCCTTCACCAGCGGCAAGGTCGACGAGGTGCAGCTCTGCTACACCCGCTTCCAGTCGATGATCAAGTTCGTGCCGACGCACCTGCCGTTCCTGCCGATCCGCTCGATCGCGATCGGCGCCGAGGCCGGTGAGGCGTCGCAGTTCGAGCTCGACTTCCTGGTCGAACCGGACCCGGCCAGCGTGTTCAACGTGCTGATGCCGCGCTACCTCGAGGTCGTCGTCTTCGACAGCATGCTGCAGGCGCTCGCCAGCGAGCACGCCAGCCGTCGCATGGCGATGAAGGGCGCGACCGACGCCGCGGGCCGCATGCAGAAGGGCCTGAAGAAGATCTACAACCGCGCCCGCCAGGAGAGCATCACCAAGGAGCTGCTCGACATCGTCGGCGGCGCCAGTGCAGTTAGCTGATCGGGTCGTGCGATCGACCCCGACCCCGACCCGACACCGAACGAATACTTCCGAGGACGAGAGAACGTGACTACCGCAACCCAAGTGCAAGGCAAGATCCTGCAGGTGTTCGGTCCCGTGGTGGACGTGCAGTTCCCCGAGGGCCACATGCCGAACCTCTACAACGCGATCACCGTCGTCGACGCCTCGCGCGGCATCGACCTGGTGCTCGAGGTCGCGCAGCAGCTCGGCAACTCGACCGCCCGCACGGTCGCGATGTCCTCGACCGACGGCCTCAGCCGCGGCATGCCGGCGACCGACACCGGCGCGGCGATCTCGGTGCCGGTGGGCAACGTGACCACCGGTCGCCTGTTCGACACGCTCGGCCGCGCCCTCGAGGTCGGCGTCGCGCACCCGCGCACCGGCGAGCCGATGCCGCCCGTAAACGCCAAGTCGACGCTGCCGATCCACCGTGCGGCCCCGACCTACGACGAGCAGGAAGCGATCACCGAGGTGTTCGAGACCGGCATCAAGGTCGTCGACCTGCTGTGCCCGTTCGCCAAGGGCGGCAAGATCGGCCTGTTCGGCGGCGCCGGCGTCGGCAAGACGGTGCTCATCCAGGAGCTGATCCGCATCACCGCGGTCGAGAAGGGCGGCTTCTCGGTGTTCTGCGGCGTCGGCGAGCGCACCCGCGAGGGCAACGACCTGTGGCTCGAGATGGCCGAGGCCGAATACACGGACGCCAACGGCAACAAGGCGTCGGTGCTCGACAACGCGGTGCTGGTGTTCGGCCAGATGAACGAGCCGCCGGGCGCCCGCCTGCGCGTCGCGCTGACCGGCCTGACGATGGCCGAGTACTTCCGCGACCAGGAAGGCAAGGACGTGCTGCTGTTCGTCGACAACGTGTTCCGCTTCGTGCAGGCGGGCTCGGAGGTGTCGGCGCTGCTCGGCCGTCTGCCGAGCGCCGTGGGCTACCAGCCGACGATGGCGTCGGAGATGGGCGCCCTGCAGGAGCGCATCACCTCGACCAAGAAGGGCTCGGTCACGTCGATGCAGGCCGTCTACGTGCCCGCCGACGACATCACCGACCCGGCGCCGGTCGCCACCTTCGCCCACCTCGACTCGACGATCATCCTCGAGCGTCAGATCGCCGAGCTCGGCATCTACCCGGCCGTCGACCCGCTGAAGTCGACGTCGAAGATGCTGACCCCGTCGGTGGTCGGCGCCGAGCACTACCAGGTCGCGCGTGACGTGCAGCGCACGCTGCAGCGCTACCAGGACCTGCGCGACATCATCGCCATCCTCGGCATCGAGGAGCTCAGCGAAGAGGACAAGCTGGTCGTCGCCCGCGCGCGCCGCATCCAGCGCTTCCTGTCGCAGCCGTTCTTCGTCGCCGAGGCGTTCACCGGCGCGCCGGGCAAGTTCGTCAAGCGCGAGGACACCGTGCGTTCCTTCAAGGAGATCCTCGAGGGCAAGCACGACGACCTGCCGGAGTCGGCGTTCTACATGTGCGGCGGCATCGAAGAGGTCGTCGCGCGTGGCGCGAAGTGATCGCTTGCCAGCCTGAGACCGAACCCGAACCGCTGACCACCTGACCGCCATGGCCGCCGAACTCCACCTGCGCATCGTCACCCCCGACCGCACGATCGTCGACCGCAAGGTCAAGAGCGTGACGTTCGACGGCATCGACGGCAGCTACGGCGTGCTGCCGAACCACGCGCCGCTGATGACCGGCATCCGGGAGACCGGCTACGCGCAGATCACCGAGCTGGACGGCAAGCAGCTGTCGTTGTTCGTCAGCGACGGCTTCGCGCAGATGCAGCACAACGTGCTGACGCTGGTCTGCGAGGCCGGTGAGTTCGCGCACGAGATCGACCTGAACCGCGTGCGCGCGGCCGAGGCCAAGGCCCGCGAGAAGCTGGCCGGGCTGGACCGCCTGAGCGCCGAGTTCCTCAGGGCCGAGGCGTCGCTGAAGAAGGCGCTGGCCCGCGAGGCGCTGGCGCGCCGCACGTCCGGCAGCGGCAGCTTGACCTGAGCGCGACGGGCGTGGCGGCGGCTCGTCCGGTCCGCTCCGTCCGGGGTCTCTCTCCGTCGGGCCAGACTCAGCCTCTCACGACCGGCGACGCCATGGCGTCGCCGGTGTCGTTTCCGGGCGGTTCCCGGTTCTGCGCACCCGCTTTCGCCGCCGCACCGGCGGTAGCCCCTGGCAGCACACCGAACGCTTGATCGGTCCAGCGCTTCCGTCCGGTGGCGCAACTGCGGTCCAGGTCCTTCTCCGGTTCAACCGATGTTGGCGAAGCGACCGGCCACCAGGCGGGTGCTGCCCAGGAACGGAGAAAGAGAGCCATGCGGATTCAGGCGCGTCTGTTGTTGGCCACGTCGGCGACGTTGGCGGTGGTGTTGGGGGTCTCGGCGATCGCCACCCGCGGCTACATGCAGGACCAGGCCGTCCAGGAGGCCGTGCACCGGGCGATCGCCGTCGCCGGCGCCGCCGACGGCAGCCGGGCGCACCAGGCGCAGCTGATCCGCAGGCATGTGATCGACTTCGACGCCCTGCTGGACGGGGCCCGCAAGCAGATCGCCGCGGGCAGCAAGTACACCGAGACCGAGGCCTACCAGGCGATCCCGGTGATCGCCGCATTCCAGGCCGCGATGGGCGCCGCCGAGCACGCCGAGCTGCAGCTGTTCATCACCGCCGACCAGGCGCGCAACCCGGACCACGACCCGAAGAACGACCCCGAGCACGGCGCGTTCCGGCAGCGGCTCTACGACGACCTGCAGGCGCAGATCGGGGCCGGCGGCGAGGACCACCTGGCGCGCATCGACGAGGCCAGCGACACGATCTACGTGCAGCACGCGATCGAACTCGATCGCCAGTGCATGGTCTGCCACGGCGACCCGGCGACGTCGGCGACCGGCGACGGCAAGGACGCGTTCGGCTTCCGGATGGAGAACTGGAAGCCGGGCGACAACCACGGCGCCTTCGAGGTGCGCGAGGCGCTCGGTCCGATCCGCGCCGAGGCCAACGCAGTCTCGTTGACGGTCGCAGCGATCGGGCTCGGCATCGGGCTGATCGGCTTCGTCGTGCTGGTGTACTTCATCCGCCGCGGCGTCGTGCAGCCGGTGCGTGCCGCGGTCGGCACGCTGCAGGGTGGCGCGGGCGACCTGCGCACGCGCCTCGACGCGTCCCGTGACGACGAGGTCGGCGACCTCGCCCGCGCCTGCAACGGCTTCTTCGAGTCCGCGCAGCACCTCGTCGCCGGCGTCGCCCGTCAGGCCGAGGGCGTCAGCGCCGCGTCGAGCCAGCTCGACGCCGTCGCCCGCAGCGGCGCGGAAGGCGCCGCGGACACCGGCGCCAAGGCCACCCAGGCCGCGGCCGCCTCCGAGCAGCTGTCGGCGACGCTCGCCGGCATCGGCAAGAGCGGCGACACGATGATCAGCACCTTCCGCACCCTGGCTGCGGCCGTCGAGGAGCTCACCGCCAGCATCGCCGAGGTCGCCAAGGGCGCCGACGGGGCGGCCAAGACCGCGAACGACGCCGAGTCGCTGACCCGCGCCAGCAGCCAGTCGATCGGCAGCCTCGGCACCGCCGCCGACGAGATCGGCCGGGTCGTCGAGACCATCCAGGACATCGCCGAGCAGACCAACCTGCTGGCGCTCAACGCGACCATCGAGGCGGCGCGCGCCGGTGAGGCCGGCAAGGGCTTCTCGGTCGTCGCCAACGAGGTCAAGGACCTGGCCCGCCAGACCGCCGAGGCGACGCTCGACATCCGCCGTCGCATCGAGGGCATCCAGCAGGCGACGCGCGAGTCGATCGGCTCGATCGGCCAGATCGACGAGGTGATCGCCAAGGTCAGCCAGAGCTCGCGCACCATCGCCGAGTCGGTCGGCGAGCAGCGCACCGCGGTCAACGAGATCTCGCAGAACCTCGCCCGCAGCACGACGGCGATCGAGAGCGTCGGTCGCAGCGTGCAGGAGGGCACGACCGCGAGCCTGGAGGTGTCGCGCGCGATCGCCCAGGTCGACGCCAACAGCCGCACGGTGGCGAGCGGCGCCGAGGAGTCGCAGGCGGCCGCTGCCGAGCTGCGGCGCATGGCCGGCGAGCTGCAGCAGCTGCTCGGCCAGTTCCGCTACTGAGTCCGTTCGGCGAGAGGAGAACAGGCATGTCCGCAGACGACGCAGAACTCGACGAACTGGTCAACGACTTCGTCACCGAGTCCCGTGAGCACCTGGCCCAGGTCGAGAGCGACCTGCTCGGCCTCGAAGCGAGCGGCGAGGCGCCCGAGGAGGCAACCAACCGTGTGTTCCGCGCCGTGCACTCGGTCAAGGGCGTGGCGGGCTTCCTCGGCCTGGAGAACATCAACCGGCTCGCGCACTCGCTGGAGAGCGTGCTCGACCTGATGCGCAAGGGCCGGCTCGAACCCGACGCCGGGCTGGTCGACGTGCTGCTCGGCGCGATCGATCGTCTGCGCGAGATGATCGAAGCGGTCGGCGCCAGCGACGGCATGCTGATCGACGACCAGCTGACCCGTCTCGCGGCCTACCTCGAGGGCGACGCCCAGCAGGTCCGCAAGGTCGCTCCGCCGTCGGTCGAGGTGCCGCCCGGCCACTGGCTGCTGCAGCTCAGCGTCGCGACGTCGCGCCTCGCGCTCGAGTTCGGCGTCGACGCGCCCCAGCTCGTCGAGGAGATCGCCCGCGTCGGCACGCTGCAATCCGGCGCCGCCGAGCTGATGCGCGCCGTCGACGAAGGCTCGCGCGAGGCGGTGGTCGTCGTGCTGAGCACGGCCTCCACGCCCGAAGAGGTCATCGAGCGGCTGCGCCTCGAGAGCGGGGAAGTGACGGTGTTGCGCGAGGCGCTCGGCGGCGTCGCCGAAGCGGCGCCGCGCCCGGCACCGCGCCAAGAAGCGGCGGCGCCGACGGCCGCCGCGGCGCCGCAGCCGGCTCCGGCCGGGGTGAAGCCGGCTGCGGCAGAGCCGCCGTCGGCGACGCCTTCGCCTGCGCCGGGGCGCGACAACAAGGACAAGGAGGCCGCCGGAAGCCCGGCCAAGCGCGCGGACGCGCACCAGGAGTCGATCCGCGTCTCGGTCGAGCTGCTCGACCGGCTGATGAACCTCAGCGGTGAGCTGGTGCTCGGCCGCAACCAGCTGCTGCAGGCGCTGGACAGCGGCAACGACAAGGGTGTCGAGACCTCCTCCGGCCGTCTCAACCAGGTCATCAGCGAGATGCAGGAGGCGGTCATGCGCACGCGCATGCAGCCGATCGGCACGCTGTTCCAGCGCTTCCCGCGCGTCGTGCGCGACCTCGCCGGCAAGCTCGGCAAGCAGTGCGCGCTCGACGCCGACGGCAAGGAGGTCGAGCTCGACCGTTCGATCCTCGAGGCGCTCAGCGATCCGCTGACCCACATCGTGCGCAACTCGGTCGACCACGGCATGGAGATGCCCGACGACCGTCGTGCCGCCGGCAAGCAGGCCGAGGGCTGTGTGCGCATGGCGGCGTCGCAGGTCGGCGGCAACGTGCGCATCGAGATCGTCGACGACGGCCGCGGTATCGACCCGAGGCGGCTGCGCGAGAAGGCCGTCGAGCGCGGCGTCGTCACGCCGGCGCAGGCGGCGACGATGAGCGACCGCGAGGCGGTCAACCTGATCTTCGCCGCAGGGTTCTCGACCGCGGAGAAGGTCACCGACGTCAGCGGTCGCGGCGTCGGCATGGACGTCGTGCGATCGAACATCGAGCGGCTCGGCGGCACCGTCGACGTCACCTCGCAGCTCGGCGTCGGCACGCGGCTGACGATCACGATCCCGCTGACGTTGGCGATCCTGCCGGCCATGGTCATCGCCTGCGGCGCGCGGCGCTACGTGCTGGCGCAGGCAAACGTCGCCGAGCTGGTGCAGATCCGCGACGGCGAGGGCGCGGCGCGCATCGCCGAGCTCAACGGTCGGGAGCTGCTGCGTCTGCGCGGCAGCGTGATCCCGTTGGTCCGCCTGCGCACGGTGCTCGGCGAACCGCCGGCCGAGACGCGCCGCGAGCCGATCGTGGTCGTCGTCGAGTCGTCGAAGTTGCGCTACGGCCTGGTGATCGACGCGCCGCCCGACGCCGAGGAGATCGTCGTCAAGCCGCTGTCGCGGCACTTCAAGTCGCGCCCCGAGTACGCCGGCGCCACCATCCTGGGTGACGGCACCGTGGCGATGATCCTCGACGCGGTCGGCATCGCCAATCGCTGCGACCTCGGTGAGGTGGCCGAGGACCTGCTCGGCGAGGCGTCGCTGCGCGAGGCGCTCGACGGCGACGAGGCGGTCGACCTGGTGTTGTTCCAGAACCACCCGGAGGACACGTTCGCCGTGCCGCTGGGGCTCGTCGACCACATCCGCCGGGTGTCGCCGCAGGACGTGCGGGAGGTCGGCGGTCGCACGGTGCTCGCCGAGCAGGACCGGGCGCTGCCGATCGTCATGCTCGACCGGGTCGTGCCGTCGCGTCCGGTCGGCGACGCCAAGGTGCTGTCGGTGCTGATGCTGCGCATCCACGACCAGACGTTCGGCGTGGTCGCGTCGGGCGTCGAGGACATCAAGCGCGTCGCCGTGCAGGTGGACGACAGGACGTTGGCGATGGAGGGTGTGATCGGCAGCTTCCAGTACGAAGGGCGCACCGTGCGGCTGCTCGACGCCGGCGCGGTGGCGCAGGCGGCGCTGCCGCACTGCTTCACCGCGGCCCCGCCGAAGAAGCAGGACGCGGCGCCGCAGCGCGCGCCGCGCGTGCTGTTCGCCGAGGACACGCGCTTCTTCCGGCAGCACGTCAGCAAGGTGCTGCAGGGCGCGGGCTTCGAGGTCACCGAGGCGGAGGACGGCGACGACGCCTGGCAGGCGCTGGAGCGCGGCGAGAGCTTCGACATCGTCGTCACCGACATCCAGATGCCCAACTGCGACGGGCTGCAGCTGACGCGCCGGATCCGCGGCAGCGCGCAGCACCGCGACCTGCCGGTGGTGGCGCTGACCTCGTTGAGCAGCGACGAAGACCAGTCCGACGGCCGCGCCGCCGGCGTGACGGCCTACCTGATCAAGCTGGACGACGCCGCGCTGGTCGCAGCGGTCCGCAACTACATGGGAGCGCTGGTGTGAAGAAGGGACCTGGCAACCTCTATGTCTGCTGCCACGTCGGCGGCCTGCACATCGGTGTCAACCTCGACTGGGTGCAGGAGATCAACCGCCTGACCGAGCCGACCTTCGTGCCGATGATGCCGGCGTGGCTGCGCGGGCTGGTCAACCTGCGCGGCAACCTGGTCACGGTGGTCGACCTCGGCAGCGTCGTCTGCGGCGCGCCCGTCGAGAAGACCAGCGCCGCTCGCACCGTCGTGGTCGAGATCGGCGACGAGATCCTCGGCCTGGTGGTCGACTCGGTCGGCGACGTCGTCGACGTCGGCGGCAGGGCCGTCGAGGGCCTGCCGAGCCACGTGCCGGCATCGCAGCGCAGCTGGTTCAGCGGCATGGTGCAGCTGCCCGACGACCTGCTGTTGCTGCTCGACGTGAACACGTTGCGCACGCTCGAGGCCGACGGCGCGCGCGCGGGGTGCGCGTGAGTGCGAGCGGTGGAAAGCTCCGTCTGCTCCTCATCGAACCGGACGCCGAGCTCCGGCAGGGGTTGATGCGGCGGTTGGCGCAGCACGCGTTCGTCGAGGTCGTGGGCGAGGCGCGCAGTTTCGCGACGGCGATGCCGCGCGTCGCGGGTCTGCAGCCCGACTGGGTCGTCGCCGGGCTCGGGCGCGACACCGAGCAGGGCGTGGAGTTCCTCCGCGAGCTGGCGGCGACGAGGACGCGCTGTTCGTTCGCGGCGATCCTGCCGGCCGGACTGCGAACCTCGCTGCCGGACCTGCTGGGCACGATGCGCAACCTGGGCACGCAGGCGATCGTCCGGCTGCCCGATGGTCGTCTCGGCGACGACGAGATCGATCGCCTCGGCGGCGAGCTGCTGGCGCAGGTGCTGCGGGTCGCCAGCAACAGCCCGCGGACCGCGCCGCAGCGCCCGCACGACGTCGCCGCGGCGACGGCCGCGCCGCCGGCGACGGCTGCCGCCGCTCCCGCAGCTGCCCCCGCAGGCAACGGCGTCGGTGGGGCGCCCCGCATCACGCCTTCGCCCCGCGTCGCCCGCTCCGGCCGCTGGCCGTCGATCGTCGGCATCGGCGTCAGCACCGGCGGGCCGTCGGCGTTGGCGACGATGCTGCCGGAGCTGCCCGCCGACTTCCCGTTGCCGATCGTGATCGTTCAGCACATGCCGCCGCAGTTCACCAAGGGGCTCGCCGAGTCGCTGTCGCGCACCTGCCGGCTGCCGGTCGCCGAGGCGCAGAACGGCGAACCGGTGCAGCCGGGCCGCATCCTGATCGCGCCGGGCGGCAGGCACCTGCGCGTCGTGCGCCGCGACGGCGCGTTCGTCACCGAGCTCACCGACGACGCGCCCGAGTGCTCGTGCCGGCCGAGCGTCGACTACCTGTTCCGCTCGTTGGTCGCGCTGCACGGGGCGCAGGTGCTCGGCGTGGTGCTGACGGGCATGGGCGAGGACGGGTGGGTGGGGTCGCGGCTGATCGCCGCCGCGGGTGGCGCCGTGCTGGCGCAGGACGAGGCGTCCTGCACCGTCTACGGCATGCCGCGCGGTCCCATCCAGGAAGGCATCGCCGAGGCCGTGCCGCTACAGCGCATGGCGGGGCGGATCGTCACCAGCGTCGGAGGTGTGCCGTGCAGTTGAGACCGGGCGAGATGCAGTTGATGCGACAGATGGTGCTGCAGCTGACGGGCGTGTCGCTCGACGACAGCAAGGGCTACCTGATCGAGACGCGGCTGGGGCGCATCGCCGAGAAGGCGGGCTGCGCGAACTTCAACGAGCTCTACTTCAAGATGCGCTACGGCGCCGAGAAGGCGCTCGAGCAGCAGGTCGTGGACGCGATCACGACCCACGAGACGACGTGGTTCCGCGATGGTTCGCCGTACGACGCGCTGCAGTTCAAGCTGCTGCCGGAGGCGATCGACGCGCGCGAGAAGCTCGGCCAGGGCAGGAAGCTGCGCATCTGGTCGTGCGCCTGCAGCACCGGCCAGGAACCGTACGGCATCGGCATGGTGATGAAGGAGCTGATCGGCGACCTCGGCGGCTGGGACATCGAGATCCTGGCCACCGACATCGGCAGCGCGACGCTGGCCAGCGCTGCGCAGGGCGTCTACAGCGACCTCGACATGAGCCGCACCATGCGGCCGCAGCTGACCAACAAGTACTTCACCAAGGAGAACGGCGGCCACCGGGTGCAGGACGCGATCCGCCGGCTGGTGCGCTTCCAGGAGCGCAACCTGCTGCAGCCGATCGTCGGCGTCGGGCCGTTCGACGTCATCTTCCTGCGCAACGTGCTGATCTACTTCGAGCCCGAGACGCGCAAGGACATCGTCGAGCGGGTGTCGCGCACGCTGCTGCCCAACGGCTGGCTGGTGGTGGGCGCCTCGGAGAACCTCACCGACCTCGGTCCGCGGTTCCGCGCGCAGACCCACTGCGGCGCGACGGTCTACCAGCCCAACCTGCAGCCGGTCGCGCTGCGCTGACTCGCGGCCCGTCCGGGCACTCGGCCCGGCGCTCGGCCCGGCGCCGTTGGTGCACCGGGGCGGGCTCGCTACACTGCTCAGCCCCGCATCCGGCGGGATCCTCCTCATGAACGTGCGTCCGTCGATCCTCTGGGCCGTGCTCGGCTCCCTCGTGCTGTCCACCGTCCGCGGCCAAGACCCGGTGCAAGGCATCCCCGACTGCCAGGACATGAAGACCACGGCCTCCGGGCTGAAGTGGGGCGTGTTGAAGCCCGGCACCGAAGCTGGCGCGCCCGGCCCCGACGACCAGGTCGAGGTGCACTACACCGGTTGGCTCACCGACGGCACCAAGTTCGACAGCTCGCGCGACCGCGGCGCGCCGGCCAAGTTCGGCGTCGGCGGCGTGATCGCAGGCTGGACCGAAGGGCTGCAGCTGATGACTCCCGGCATGCGCTGCAAGTTCGAGATCCCAGGCAACCTCGCCTACGGCGAGCGCGGCAGCCCGCCGCGCATCCCGGCCAACGCGACGCTGGTGTTCGACGTCGAGCTGCTGCGCGTCATCCGCGTGCCGAAGATGCGCGCCGCGAACCCGGAGAAGCAGAAGTCCCTCGACAACGGCATGAAGGTCGAGGTCGTGCAGGAGGGCTCCGGCGCGCCGTGCGAGGCGCTGAAGGGCGTCACGCTGCGCTACGCGATCTGGGACACCGAGGGCAAGAACCTCGCCTGCACCGAGGTGCTCGACGACCGCATCAGCGGCATGCTCGACAAGCTCGGTTCGCAGCGCATCGGCCCGATGGAGTTCCTGATGCCGCTGGTGCAGAACGCGAAGGTCGGCGAGATCGTGCGCGCCGAGGTGCCCGACAGCGTCTGGGGCCGCGTTCGCGCCGCGACCGTCTGGGAGGTGGAGGTGCTGCGCGTCAACGACGTGCCGAAGTTCCGCGGCCTCGCCGCGGACAAGACGGTGACGACGCAGACCGGCCTCAAGTACGAGGTGATCGACGCCGGTGACGGCGTCGCGCCGAAGCGCACCGACACGGTCGCCGCGCTCTACACCGGCTGGCTGACCGACGGCACGCTGTTCGACAGCGCGCACGCGCGCGGCGAGCCGACCGAGTTCCCGCTCAACCGCGTGATCGCCGGCTGGACCGAGGGCCTGCAGCTGATGAAGCCGGGCGCGAAGTTCCTGTTCGAGATCCCCGGCGAACTCGGCTACGGAGCCAAGGGCAGCCCGCCGACGATCCCCGCCAACGCGACGCTGATCTTCTACGTCGAGCTGGTGGCGGTGAAGGCGCCCCAGAGCCCGCAGCGTCGCTAGTGGGGTGACCTGGCGGCGAGGCCGCCGAGCTGGCCGCACGCGGCCATCACCGATCGCCCCTTGGTGATGCGCCGCCGAACCGCGACGCCGTGCTCGCGCAGCCAGGAGACGAAGCGAACGACCTCGTGCTCTTCGGGCGCGCGGGCGATCGGCGCGCTGCCCGGGTTGTACGGGATCACCTGCACCAGCGCGCGGCCGAGCGGCCGCACGAACTCCGCCAGCCGCCGCGCGTCGTCGCGGGCGTCGTTGACGCCGGGCAGCAGGCACCAGTGCACGCCGAGCGCGAAGTTCCGGCGCTGGCGGTAGGCGCCGAGCGCGCGCTGCAGCTCGCGCAGCGGGTAGCGCACCGAGTGGGGCATCAGCGCCGCGCGCTGCGCGTCGTCGGCGGCGTTCAGGCTCAGGGACAGCCCGAGCCGCTTCCACCCCTTCGCCTGCAACGCCTCGATGCCCGGCACGTGGCCGACCGTGCAGACCGTCAGCCGCTCCTGCGCGTAGCCGAGCCCGTGCCGGTCGAGCAGCACCTCGAGCGCCGGCAGCAGGCCGTCCAGGTTGTCGAGCGGTTCGCCCATGCCCTGGAACACCACCCCGTGGGGGCGCCCGCCGGCTTCGTCCGCGGCGACCTGCGACACGACCTGGCCGACGATCTCTCCGGCGCTGAGGTTGCGCAGCAGGCCCAGGCGCCCGGTCTCGCAGAACGTGCACGCGCGCGCGCAGCCGACCTGCGTCGACACGCACAGGTTGTGGCGGCCGCGCCCCATCGGCAGGCGCACCGACTCGACGGTGCGGCCATCGTGCAGGCGCAGCACGCGCTTCGCGATGCAGCCGTGTTCGGCGGGCTCGACGATCTGCGCGACGAGCTCGGGCAGGCGCAGCGCGGCGTGACGTCGCCAGGTCGCCGCCGCGCGCGGTCCGGCGCCGTGTCGTTCCGGGTCGAAGGTTCCCGCGACGACAGCGTCCCGGTGCAGGGCACCGGCGAGCCCGCCGCCCTTCTCGGTGCCGAACCAACCGGCGGCGAAGCGGCGGAGTTGCCCGGCGGTGACGCCGAGCAGGTCGAGCGGCGGGGCGGCGGGGCGCTCGTCCGTCTGTGGCAGGGCGGGCTCGGTCACGGGTCCTCGCGGCGTCCGCCGCCGTCGCAGGATAGCCGCAGGTCGCGACGTGGCGCACCTTTGCCGTCCGCAGCACCGCAATGCTTGGGAATGCAAAGTAATCGCTGTCTCGAAGAAAAAGTCGGTCCGGGCGGCGGGCCCTTCGGGCATCATCCGCGACCATGACGACGTCCCCCGAACCGAAGGCCGAGGCCGGCCCCGGCGCCACGTCCGCCGCCGAGTCGCTGCGCGACGTGGTGCTCGAGGCCCGCTCGGTGTTCCGGCTGCGCGCGGTCGAGGGCCGCGAGATGCCGATCGTGCGCGACGTGTCGTTCGCGGTGCGCGCCGGCGAGTTCGCGACCATCATGGGGCCGTCCGGCTCCGGCAAGTCGACGCTGCTGCACCTGCTGGCCGGGCTCGACCGGCCGTCGGCGGGGCAGGTGCTGGTCGCCGGCGAGGACCTCGGCCAAGGCGACGAGGAGTACCGCGCCGCGGTGCGCCGCCGCAGGATCGGCTTCATCTTCCAGTTCTTCCACCTGCTGCCGGACCTGACGGTGGAGGAGAACGTCACGCTGCCGCTGCGCATCATCGGCCAGAAGCCGAAGAAGCACCGTGACCGCGTCGACAGCCTGCTCGGGTTGCTCGGCGTCGCGAAGCTCAAGGACCGCCTGCCGCAGGCGCTGTCCGGCGGCGAGATGCAACGGGTGTCGATCGCCCGCGCGCTGGTCACGCAGCCGCCGCTGCTGCTGGCCGACGAGCCGACCGGCAACCTGTCGAGCAAGGCCGGCGAGGAGGTCGTGCAGCTGCTGCGCGACGTCTCGACGCGGCTCGGCACGGCGGTGCTGCTGGTGACCCACAACCCGCGCGACGCCGCGTCCGGCGACCGCGTCATGTTCCTGCACGACGGCGCGATGCGCGCCGACGCCGAGCTCACGGGAGGTCCGTTCGATGTCGCTGACGTATTTCGTCGTCTCCAGGAACTGGGCATCTAGCTGGCTGCGCATCGCGCTGACGCTCTCGGGCATCGCGCTCGGCGTGGCGATCGTCGTGGCCATCTACGTGATGGACTTCAACACGATCCAGAGCCGGCTGGTCCAGCAGGACCCGCAGCGCGGCCGCGTCGACCTCGAGGTGTTGCCGGTGGCGCAGAGCCAGCCGACCGCCGAGGTGCTCGCCGACCTGCGCCGCCGCGACGGCGTCGCCGACGTCGCCGTCTGGCGCGAGGCGCGCGGCGTGCTGCAGGTCGCCGCGCCCGCCGACGCCAGGCCGCCGCTCGACGTCGCCGTGTTCGGCCTCGGCCCGGTGCCGGCGGGCACCTTCGCCCACTACGTCGTCGCCCGCGGACGCGACCTCGAGGCGGCCGACGCCGAGCCGGGCAGCTACGGCGTGTTGCTCGGCGGCGCCGCCGCGCAGCAGCTCGGCGTCGACGTCGGCGCGAAGCTGACGCTGCGCGAGCCGCCGCCGCAGCAGCGGGTCGAGTGCGTCGACGGCAAGCTCGTGCCGGTGCCGCTGCCGCCGGGGGGCGAGCGCTTCGCCGCCGACGTGACCGTGGTCGGCGTGCTGGCGCCCGAGCGCCTCGGCAAGCGCAACTTCGAGCTGATGGCGGTCGTCGCGTTCGACCTCTCGGGCTCGCTGCGCGCGGTCGGGCAGAGCCTGTTCCACGTGCTGCGCGAGCCGGGCGCCGACCTCGACCGGCTCAAGCAGGAGCTCGGTCAGGGCTACACGGTGCAGGACGCCCGTGGCGCGTTGATCGGCGAAGGCGCCGACGAGCGCGCGTTCCGCAACGGCCTCAAGGTGCTCGGCGGGCTGGCGCTGCTGCTGGGCATGTACGTCGTGTTCCAGACGCTGTCGCACTCGCTGATGGCGCGCATCCGTCAGCTCGGCCTGCTGCGCTGCCTCGGCGCCGGGACGGGCGCGATCACGCGGATCTTCCTGCTCGACGCGCTGCTGCTCGGCGTCCTGGGATCGGTGCTCGGCGTCGGCCTGGGGCTGCTGCTGGCGCTGTTCCTGCAGCGCGAGAACGTCAGCTCGCTCGGCCTCGGCAAGCAGTGGTCGACGTTCGAGGTGCCGTGGTTCCCGGTGCTGTGGACGGCCGGGCTCGGCGTGCTGTTCACGTTGGCCGGCGCGATGTTCCCGCTGGTGCGGGCGCGGCAGGTGCCGGCGCTCGACATCCTGCGCGCGCGCGGCCTGGCGCCCGGCAACGACGACGGCGTCGACCTGATGCGCGGCGTGCACACCTGGATGCTCGGTCTGCTGGTCGTCGCGCTGCCGCTCGCCTACCTGGCGATGACGCCGCTGGCGGTGGAGGAAGGGCAGGAGACGCGCGCCGTGCTGCTCGAGCTGGCGGGCATGCTCGGGCTGTTCGGCGGCGTGCTGCTGCTGGCGCCCGGCATCACCACGCTGCTCGGCCGGGCGCTGCTGCTGCCGTTCCGGCCGTTGATGCCGTTGGCGACCTGGCTGGTGGCCAAGGTCCTGAAGCGCTCCGCCGGCCGCGTCGCCGCGTCGGTCTGCGGCCTGTCGGCGGTGTTGCTGGCGGTGCTCGGCCTGAAGAGCGTCACCGCGTCGCTGACCGCCGACGTGCGCGAGTTCTCGCGCGCGGCGATGGACGACCGCGCGTTCCTGATGGTGGAGTCGAAGACCCGCGACGAGGTCGCGGCGCTGGCGACGCTGCCGGGCGTCACCGGCGTCGACGCGTTCGAGGGCACGGTGATGAGCGGCGGCTTCCTGCTGCGCGGGCTCGACGTCGCCGCCGCCGCCGGTCGCGACGGGCCGCTCGAGCGCGAGGGCGCGCTGGTGCACCGCTACACCGACGACCGCGCGCGCACGCTGATCGCCAGTCGCCGGCTGGCCAAGGCGCGCGGCTGGAAGCCCGGCGAGCTGGTGGCGATGCGCGACAAGAACGGCGTGCCGGTCAGCTACGAGGTGCTGGCGATCAGCGACCGCGCCGGCTTCGACAGCGACGAACGCGCGTTCGCCATCGCCTCGCCGCACTGGCTGCGCCGCGACTTCTGCATCACCGACCGCTGCGTCGAGAACCTGACCCTGCACCTCGAGCCGGGGACCGACCCCGACCGTGTCATCGGCCAGGCGCGGGAGGCGCTCGGCGGGCTGATCCGCGGCAAGTCCGGCGACTGGGTGCGCGGCTACCTGCTGCGCGACGTCGGCCGCGACTTCCGCATCTTCGACGCGCTGCTGTTCCTGATGCTGGTGCTGGCCGGCGTCGGCCTGCTCAACGGCATGACGATCGCCGCGCTCGGCCGGGCCCGCGAGCTCGGCGTGCTGCGCGCGCTGGGCATGTCCCGGGGTGCGCTCGGCGGCTCGTTCCTGGTCGAAGGCGCGGTCGTCGCCGGCCTCGCCAGCGCGCTGTCGCTCGGCCTCGCCTTCCTGCTGGCGCAGGTGCTGGTGTTCGGCATGAACGTCGTCGCCCGCCTGGACGCGCCGGTGCAGCTGCCGTGGCGCTGGTTCGGCTACGTGCCGGTGCTGGCGCTCGGCACGGCGCTGGTCGCGTCGCTGCTGCCGGCCTGGCGGGCGCTGCGGCAGAGCCCGAGCGAGTCGGTGCGCTACGAGTAGCCGCCGGCTGTGCGGCGCCGGGCGGTGGGTGGGCTGGAATGCGCCTGCCGCGGCGGGTACGACGTGCGGCCGAATGAAGCAGCGCAGCCCCTGGCAGAGAACCCACACCTGCGGCGAACTGAACCGCGAGCACGTCGGCACCGAGGTCGTGCTGAACGGCTGGATCGAGAACCACCGCGACCACGGCCAGCTGGTGTTCGTCGACCTGCGCGACCGCCACGGCGTGACGCAGATCGTCGGCCACACCGAGACCGACGGCATCGGCGAAGGGGTCTTCGAGCGGCTGCGCAAGCTCGGGGCCGAGGACTGCGTGTCGGTGACGGGCCGCGTGCGCGCGCGCGACGCCGACAAGATCAACAAGAACCGCGCGACCGGCGAGATCGAGCTGCTGGTCACGGGCCTCGTCGTGCTCGGCGAGGCCGCGACGCCACCGTTCGAGATCCTCGACGAGGCCGAGGCCAACGAGGAGCTGCGCATGCGCTACCGCTACCTCGACCTGCGCCGCCGGCCGCTGCAGGAGGCGCTGGTGAAGCGCGCGCGCTTCGTCACCGCGATCCGCAACTACCTCCAGGACCAGCGCTTCGTCGACATCGAGACGCCGATCCTGACGAAGAGCTCGCCCGAGGGCGCGCGCGACTACCTGGTGCCGAGCCGCGTGCACCCGGGCAAGTTCTACGCGCTGCCGCAGAGCCCGCAGATCTGGAAGCAGCTGTGCATGGTCGCGGGCCTGGACCGCTACTACCAGATCGCGCGCTGCTTCCGCGACGAGGACCTGCGCGCCGACCGGCAACCCGAGTTCACGCAGATCGACCTCGAGATGTCGTTCGTCGAGGAGCACGACGTGCTCGACCTCGTCGAGGGCATGGTCGTGCACGGCATGCGCGAGGGCTTCGGCGTCGAGCTGCCGCAGCCGTTCCCGCGCTTCGACTTCGAGCAGGCGATGGCGCTCTACGGCAGCGACAAGCCCGACCTGCGCTTCGGCATGGAGCTGATCGACCTCAGCGAGCACGCGAAGACCAGCGCCTTCAAGGTCTTCCAGGGCGCGGTCGAGACCGGCGGCATGGTCAAGGGCATCGCCGTCGAGGGCGCTGCCGACAAGTACTCGCGCAAGAACATCGACGCGCTGACCGCCTTCTCGCAGGGCTACGGCGCCAAGGGCCTGGCCTGGGCCAAGGTCACCGCGAACGGCGTCGAGGGCTCGATCGCCAGGTTCTACGAGGGCGCGGCCGGCCAGGAGCTGATCGCCAGGATGGGCGCCAAGCCGGGCGACCTGCTGCTGTTCGTCGCCGACCAGGCGAAGGTCGTGCACAAGGCGCTCGGCGAGGTGCGGCTCAAGGTCGCGGCCGAGCTCGGCCTGCGCGACCCGAAGAAGTTCCGCTGCTGCTGGGTGCTCAACTTCCCGATGTTCGAATGGAACGAGGACCGGCAGCGCTGGCAGTACGCGCACAACCCGTTCTCGGCGCCGGTCGACTGGGACAACACCGACTTCGAGAAGGACCCGGAGTACCACCGCAGCCGCGCCTACGACTTCGTCATGAACGGCTGGGAGCTCGGCTCGGGCTCGATCCGCATCCACAAGCCGGAGCTGCAGAAGAAGGTCTTCCAGTTCCTCGGCATCAGCGAGGAGGAGCAGCAGCGCAACTTCGGCTACATGCTCGAGGCCTACAAGTACGGCGGCCCGCCGCACGGCGGCATCGCGCTCGGCCTCGATCGCATGTGCGCGCTGGCGCTCGGCCGCGACGGCATCCGCGACGTGATCGCGTTCCCGAAGACGGCGATGGCGGTCGACCTGATGGCGCAGGCGCCGAATCTGGTCTCCGCCGAGCAGATGGCCGAGCTGCAGATCGTCAGCACGGCGAAGAAGCCCGACGCCTGAGGTCTGTTGCCACGGCTGCGCGCCGGGCCGAACGCTGCGATGTCACTTGGGTGGGGTCAAGGTCACCAGAGCGCGCGGATCCGTCACTTCGGCGAGCCAGCGGCGGCCAGCGACAGCGACCTGGAGCTGCAGCACGTCCTGGCTGGGCACGATCAGGTGGAAGCTGCCGTCGGGTCCGGACCGTCCCTGAAACCAACGTTCTGCGCATTGGGCATGGACGCCGGGCGTCGTCAACTGCACCTGTGCTCCATGGACGGGGCTGGCAGCCTCGTCGAGCACCCGTCCGCTCACCACGGTGGTCGGGATCATGTGGACCGTGACCGGAACCGTGTCACCCTCCGACACGGTGACGATCGCCTGGCCGAACGTGCCAAGGTCGGCCGTGGCGAGGTGCAGGCGGTGAACACCGGTCGGTAGGGGCAGCGAGCGGTCCAGCGAGTAGAGCGTTCCAGCGCTCACCGGCCCCCCGGCTGCGACGGAAGTCGCGAGGTAGTGGAATGGAATCGGCCAACCGACTGCGCCGAGCGCGCCCGCCGCGAGTGGCTGGACCTGGACCTTGCCGATGCGCGGCATCTGCAGCAGCACCGGGCTCTTCGACGTCACCGGATCCGCTTCCTGCCAGAACCCGGCATGGCTGGGGTGCTGTGCGATGAGCCGATACGAAGCTCCTTCCGTCGCGGCGAACTCGAAGCTACCCGTGGCGTCTACCAGGACTTGCTGGGTGTTGTCCAAGGCGATCTCGAGGTCCCAGCCGCTCGGCGTCATCAACACGCTCGTACCGATGCAGGGGCTACCGTCGGCGAAGGTGACCCGGCCACGCAGGTTGGCGGGCAATCCAAGCGGCTGCAGCACGATCGGCGGCAACTCGGCGATCGCTTGATCGCCGCGCAGGGTGATCGTCGAAGCACTCGGCTCGTGGCCATCAGCGGACGCGAGCAACAGCAGCGTGCCGTCAGTCGGGCAATGGATGACGAACAGGTCCTCGGTGTTGGAGCGTCGTGCCGACAGCGGCAAGCGCTTGCCCGCCGCGTCGAGGAAAGCCGCCAGCACGTTGACGCCCTGGCTATCGGCGGTTTCTGCCTTCATGGCACGCAGTCGGCAAACGGTCTCGCTGCCCCGCAGGATGGCGGAGCCGTCGAGCAGGGTGGAGAGGTCCGGTCGGAACGTGAACAGGCGCTGGCTGCTCTGCGAGCGCGCGTTGATCACCAGGTCCTGCAGCGGTGCTGGACAGCTGGCGGGAGTGGTGAAGGAGCCGTCGGCGCTCGTGCTTCCGCCGCCGGCGTGATGCAGCGCCCCGGTCGGCAAGCGGGAGTAGACGACGAAATCGAAGACCGCGAAGCTGCCATCCGGCTCCTGGATGCGGCCGGCCAGCGTCTGGTGGTGACTGGCGCGGAGTTCCAGCAGATGGTCGAGCACGCACCAGCCTTGCTCCGCGATGGTCTCTTCGATCTCGATGCGAAACGGGTAGCTGCCGAACGGTTGCCATGCCCGGGTGGGGGCGGTGAACGAGAACCGTCCGTCCGCGTCGATCGCAGCGAGGATGTCGTCGGCGCGCGATCGCCCTTCGCGCTGGCGCCATTGCAGAAGAAGTCGGGCAGAGGTCTCGTTCCGCCACGGCGTCACCGTGCCCTGTACCACCCAGTCTGTCTCGCGGGTGTCGGCAGAGGCTACGAGCTGTCGGACCACCACCTGCAACGGCAGGTCCATCTCGATGTCTGACGGTGCGGAGCCGGATGGCTCTGTCGATGCAGTTGAATGCACCGGTGGGGGATCGATCTCGGGCGCCGCCTCACTACCGTCGCCGCCCCGGCAACGCACGAGTATCGCCGTGCCGACGAGGGTGGCTGCCAGGGCCCAGCCGAGCCATTGCCGTTGCCAGTGCTGTGTGGAAGTCAAAGCCACGCCCACTTGCAGCTGCCGAAGTAGCACAGGTTGCCCGTGGGGTCCCAGAGGCCACCGTTGGTCTCACAAGCAGTCCTGGTGGTCAGGCCCGGGTGCAGCAGCATGTAGCACTGTCCGTTGTACCAGGTCCCACCGAACGACGAGCAGCCGCTGGGGGAGGTTGGTCCAGGCATGACGACCTTGTCTCGGGTCACGCAAGCGCAGGAAGCGTCCCCGCCTTGTTCGTCCCAATCGGCGATGCCGCTCGTCGAGCGGGGCAGGCACTTCGAACAGCGGATCTCGGATGAGAGCAGCAAGCACTGCGCATTGGCTGAACAAGTGCCATGCAAGCCGATCGAACAATCTGGGCCGATAGTGGTCGGCGGCGGGTCGTCGTCGCCGATGAGGATGGCGGTAGACAAGCAGAGGGCGATGAACAGGGTTCCCTTCATGACTTCTTCCTCGGTGCCAACGCGGGGGCAACTTCGAGGCTACTCGAAGAGGGGGGGGGCGTCAATGGGTTTGCAATGAAGAGATCGTGCTCCCGGTAACGAGCGAAGCCGCGACTTGGAGCACGGCGAAGGATCCGGTCGTTCTGGGCTGCGGTTCCTCCCACAGGTCGTCTGCGATGGCGAGGCGCGGCGCTATCCCGTCGACGCCGAACGGGTGATCGTCGAGTAGCCGCCGCCGCTGCGCTACAACGGCCGGCACATGACCCCGCTACGACTCTCCGTGCTCGCGGCGTTGGGCGCCTGCACTTCGCCACAGCTGCCGCGCGTGCCCGAACCGCGCGACCTGCCGCTGCCGACCGCGGCGCAGCTCCGCTGGCAGCAGGCCGAGTTCGGCGTGCTGGTGTCGCTGGACATGCACACGTTCGGCGATGGACGCTACGTGCAGCAGCAGGCCCGCGTGACGCCGGTCGACGACGTCGACCGCTTCGCGCCGGCGCAGCTCGACGCGGAGCAGTGGGTGCTCGCCGCCAAGGCCGCCGGCGCGCGCTTCGCCATCCTGACCGCGTCGCACGAGTCGGGCTTCCGGCTGTGGCAGTCGCACGCCAATCCGTACTGCCTGAAGGCGACCCGCTGGGGCGACGGCCGCCGCGACGTCGTCGGTGAGTTCCACGACGCGTGCGAGCGCCACGGTCTGCTGCCCGGCATCTACGTCGGCACCCGCTGGAACGCGCAGCTCGGCATCTACGACTTCCGCGTCACCGAGCGCAGCGGGATCAGCCAGGAGCAGTACAACCGACTGATCGAGGCCGAGGTCGAAGAGCTGTGCACGCGCTACGGCGAGTGGTTCGAGTTCTGGTTCGACGGCGGCGCGCACGGCCCCGAACAGGGCGGCCCGGACCTGTTGTCGATCGTCGCCGCGCACCAGCCGGACGCCGTCTTCTACCACAACCTGCAGCGCGCCGACGCGCGCTGGGGCGGCTCGGAGAGCGGCACCGTGCCGTATCCGTGCTGGGCCACGTTCCCGTTCCAGGCGACCGGCGCCGGCGAGAGCGCGCGCGCGGTGATCGCGCAGCACGGCTTCGCGCTGCTGAAGCATGGTGACCCCGACGGCCGCTGGTGGATGCCGGCGATGTCCGACGCGCCGCTGCGCGGCCACGGCGGCCACGAGTGGTTCTGGGAACCTGGCGACGAGCGTCTGCTGCAGCCGGTCGACAAGCTGGTCGACATGTACTGCCGATCGGTCGGGCACAACTCGACGCTGATCCTCGGCATCTGCCCCGACGATCGCGGCCTCGTGCCCGACGCCGACGTTGCGCGGCTGGCCGCGTTCGGCGCCGCGCGCGAACGGCAGTTCGCGGCGCCGGTGGCGGTGGCAGACGCGATCGCGCCCGGCGCGGAGGTCGAGCTCGCGTTCGGCGGCGAACGCAGCTTCGACCTGGTCGTGCTGCAGGAGGACATCCGCCACGGCGAGCGCGTGCGCGGCTACCAGCTGCAGGTGCGGCAGGGCGGGCGTTGGCTGGACCTCGGCACGGGGTCGTGCATCGGCCACCAGCGCATCCACGTGCTCGACGCCACGGCGACCGGCGACGCGCTGCGGGTGGTCGTGCGCGAGGCGCGCGGCGAGCCGCGGCTCCTGCGGGTGGCGGCGCACCGCGACGAAGCTGATGCGGCGCGGCGCTGGCAGCAGCGGCCGCGCTGAGCGGTGGGCGGCAGGCGGGCGCGCGGCGCCCGCCGCCGGCCCGGCCGTCACAGGCCGACGTTGCTGCGCAGGCCGTTGGTCGTCTTGAACGGCGCCGACCCGGCGAGGTCGAAGGCGTACCACTGCGTGAAGTAGTGGGCGCCGGCGATCGAGATGTTGCTCGGCAGCGCGAGGTTCTTGGCCGCGTAGCCGGTGGCGGAGGTCAGCACGGCGTCGCTGAGGGCGAGGTCGTTGTAGGCGTTGCAGCCCGGCAGGGAGCCGAGCGGCTGCAGGCCGAGCGGCAGCGGCGCGCCGTTGGCGCTGGTGCTGGAGAAGCCGATCGCGAACAGCGCCACCGAGTTGGCGTAGCCGTTGTTCAGGCGATACTGCGGCGAGGTGCCGAGGCGCGGCAGGCCGCTGTAGGTCTGCGTGCAGACCGGCGAACCGCAGCCGGCGCCGATCGTCGTGACGCCGGCGAGCGGCACGTTCTCCCACGTCAGCAGCGCCGCGTGCAGCTCGTCGCGCAGCACCTCGGCGGCGGCCAGCTTGCAGGCGTTGATCGCGTCGGCCTCGATGGTGGCGTCGGCGACGAACGAGCCGACGCAGTACTCCTTCTCGACCACCGTGCCGCCGATGACGAACGGGATCTTCACGTAGCCGCCCCAGCAGCGGTAGAACAGGCCGTTGACGCCGTAGCCGCCCTTCTTGAAGCAGATGCGGAAGCGGTTCTTGAAGGCCGCGAGCTGGGTGGTCGAGACGCCGGTCAGCGTCGCCTCGTCGTCCATGACGATGCCGAGCTGGCCCTCGGCGTAGCCGCCGGTCTCGTAGTCCTGGCGCATGAACCCGTAGAAGTTCTCGCGCTGGGCGCCGAGGTAGCCGTCGATGACGCGCTGGTGCAGCTGGCCGATGTCGCGCAGCGTGGTGACGTTGGGCGGCGTGCCGCAGCCGATGTGGTGGTTGACCTGCGTCGAGTCCATGCCGAGCGCCGCGGCGCGGCTGTTCAGCTGGGCGAAGCCGCCGAAGTTGTCCGTGACGGTGCGCGTGCGGTTGTTGTCCGACGCGTTCATCATCTGGCTCAGCACCGCGGACAACGACTCGTCGACGTAGGCGCCCGAGCCGCTCGGGCACGAGTTGGGGCCGCCGTTGGTGTAGGTGCGGTAGAGGTCGCTGTAGTTGGTCGTGCCGAGCTGGACCTGGCGCACCGCCTCGAGCAGGTGCAGCGTCTTCAGCGTGCTGGCCGGCTCGTGCGGGCGGTCGCCGTTGATGTAGCCGAGTACCTCACCGGTCGAGCGCTTCAGGTAGACGCCGCTGTGGCCGTCGCTGTTGCTGCGCAGGATCTCGCTGATGCGCGTCGACAGGGCGTTGCTGTTGTTGATCAGCACCGCGTTGTAGCGGGTGCCGAGCAGCGTCGAGTAGCGCTCGACGTCGATCAGCCGCGCGCCGATCTGCGACAGGTTGTCGGTCAGCTGGGTCGCGGTCAGCCCGAAGTAGCGCCAGTTCTTGGGCTGCCCCGAGTTGCCGATCATGACCACGTTGAAGTTGCTGCCGTTCCGGTCCATGTCGTAGACGCGGGCGTTGTTGGTCGACAGCAGCGACGACATGGTCGCCGACGAGACGTTGTAGTAGTACCACCACGCGCGGTTGTCGGCGCCGGTGTTGTTGATCGTGACGGCGGCGTAGCGGGTGACGCCGTTGATCGTGTACTGCTCGAGATCGACGATGCGCTTGTTCTGCGCCGTCAGGGTGCCGATCGCGGCGGTGGTCGTGTCGTAGACCCAGTCCCAGCCCTTCGCGTTGACGCCGGCGTTGGACACCATGACCGCGGCGAAGCGCGTCGAGCCGGCGCCGGTGTCGACCGGTTCGATGTCGATGAGCCGCGCGTTGTTGGTCGACAGCAGCGACGACAGCGTCGCGCCGGAGACGTCGTAGTACCACCACCAGCCGGTCGCGTAGGTGCCGGTGTTCTGCACCATGGCGACGGTGAAGGTCCAGGGGCTGGTGCCTTCGACCTGCAGGTCGGTGATGCGCCAGCCCTGATTGGTCAGCGTGGTGATCTGGGCAGCGGTGAGCCCGGAGTTCCAGTAGGTGCCGGTCTCGGCGCTGTTTTCCCGGGCGTCCGGGATCTGGGCGGTCAGCGTCGTGCAGAGCGCGGCGAGCGTGGCCGCGCCGAGGGAGAAGGGTTTGAGTGCCATGTGCTGGGGCGGGTGGTTGGGTTCGATGGAGGCGATCGCCTCATTCGAGCAAGCCCCCTCGCGGGCACCGTCGTGACGCCGGCCCCGGGAAAATCGGCGCGGGGCCGCGAGCGGGGCGCCCGGCGATGCGCCGCGGCGGTCGTAAACGCCGTGGTGGCGGTCGGCTAGACCACGGCGGGGGCCGGCGCCGGCGCCGCCAGGCGGCACTCTCCCAGCGCCCGGTCGATGGCGTCCAACACGTGCTCGACGGGGATGTCGAGCATGCAGCGGCCGCGCGGGCTGGCGATGCACCCCGAGCGCTGCATCGCCGCGAAGCAGCGGGTCATGCACTCGAGGCACGGCAGACCCTCGGCACGCACCGGGTAGACCCGGGCGCCGGGGTGGAAGAAGCGCTGCGGCGTCGCCAGCGAGAACAGCGTCACGCACGGCAGGCCGGCGGCTTGCGCGTAGTGGAACGGCCCCGAGTTGTTGCCGACGAACAGGTTGCAGGCGGTCAGCACGGCGGCGGTCTCGCGCATCGTCAGCTTGCCGCAGAGGTCGGTGCCGACGCCGAGGCGGTTCTGCTGGCCGATCCCGATCACCTGCGCGCCGCACTCGTGCAGCACGCGGGCGACCTCGCGATAGCGTTCGATCGGCCAGTGGCGCAGCGGGTCGACGAAGTCGGCGCAGATCGCGACCCGCGGCTTCGGCAGCAGCGGGACACGGCGCAGCACCGCGAGGTCGTCGGGCTGCAGGTGCAGCCGCGGCCGGCGGTCGCTCGGCGTGACGCCGGCGTAGCTGCACATGTGGTCGATCAGGCTCGGCATCGCTTCGAGCCGCGCGTAGTCCTCGCGCGCCATGTGGGTGAACAGCTGGACCTCGACGACGTGGTCGAAGCGTTGGCCGGGCTGCGCCATGCCGCGCACGAGCGGGTTGTGGGCGACGTTGCCGGTCTTGCCGTTGAGCCAGATCCCGGTGTCGGGCCCGAAGCGCTCGACCAGGCCGAGCATCATCGGGTCGCTGCACAGCAGGTCGCCGAGGCCCCAACCGCCCTGGTAGTCGACGAGCACGTCCATGGCGTCAGCCCAGCGGCGCGGTCGTGTCGGTGGTGGAGCCGAGCGGCTGCATCGCGTCGAGCGCCTGCTCGATCGGGTCGAGGTGCTGCGCCGGCACGTAGCGCAGCAGGTTCTGCCGCACGGCATCGGCCATGCCGAGCTCGCGGGCGACGAGCAGCGCGCTGGCGACGGTCTCGGTGCGGGTGACGCCGCGTTCGACCGCGTGCTGCAGCGCGGCGAGGCTCTGCTTCTTCTTGCCCTGCTCGTAGAGCGTGACGCCGAGGTCGGCCCACGTCTCGCCGTCGTCGACCCCACCTTCTCGCTGCTTGCCGATCGCCGCCAGCAGCGCGTGCTCGGCCTCCTGGTGGTCGCCCTGGGCGAAGTAGCGTCGCGCGACGTCGCGGATCGCCTGCGGCTCCATCCACTGCAGGTAGACGCGCGCGTCGTTGGCCGTGCGGCGGAAGACGTTGCCCTGCGCGTCGCGGAACGCGCCGTGGCCGCTGTTCTCGTGGCACGGGTCGCAGTAGCCGAAGTCACTGCACGAGAACCACTCGCCCATCTTCGGCAGCGGCTTCATCGCCGCGATGTCGGTGATGTTGCCGAACGCGTGCTTGCGCTCGGTGAGGTGGTACTGGCAGTTGTAGACCGCGCCCTCGGGGTCGATGTTGACCCACGCCGAGGTGCAGTCGACCGTGAACTTGTGTTCGCGGTTGAAGCCCTCGCCCATGTGGGTGCCGCGGAACTCGTTGAACTGGTAGATCAGGCCGCGGCGGTCGGCGAGCTGCACCAGCTTCGCCAGGTTGCGGTCGTGCTCGTCGCTGCGGAAGTGCGGGAAGCGCTGCAGGTTGACCATCGAGAAGGTCGGCTGTTCGACGACGCCGCTGTCGCGCAGGCGCTCGGCCTGGTCGAGCCACTTCTCGGGGGCGATGAAGCCCGGGTGGTAGGTGTGGAAGCTGGTCTTGAAGACCTTGCCGTGGGCGCGCATCTCCTTGGCGAACGCCTCGATGTCGAACGTCAGGTTCGACGTCATGTCGAGGGCGTAGCCCTCGAGGTGGCTGGCGATGAAGGCGAAGTCCTTGTGCAGCGACGGCTCGCCGCCGGTCAGGATCAGCGGGTGCTCGGGTCGCACCGGGAAGGCGTTCAACGCGTCGACCCACTGCCTGCCGCTCAGCTCCTGGTAGCGACCCCACGGCTTGCGCCGCTGGCCGGGCACCATCTTGGGCTTCTGGATGCAGTAGTCGCAGGCGAAGTTGCAGCGGGCCGTCAGGTAGGCGACCCACACGTGGATCTCCGGCGTCGGCAACGGGAATTGGGCGGCTTGTGCCATGTCGGGGGAGCTCTCCAGGTCCCCATGACATCGGCGCCTTCCCGCTGCGGGCTTGAGCGGCCCGCTGCTGCTTCGGGTTGTCAACGGACGATTCGCGCCGCCGAAGCGACGCTGCCCGATGATCGGCGGGGCGTATGGGCGGGAGTGGTGGGGGAAGTGCCCTGGGTGGCGACGCCGCGCTACACTGCCGGGCCGCTGACCGGACGATTCCGTTCGGTCCGCAGAGTCCCCGGTATCCAGAGGAAGAAATGAACTGCGCGAGCTCGACGCTCGTCGCCGCCGCGTCATGCCTGATCGCGACGGCTGTCCCAAGCCAATCCGTTGTCCGCGTCTCCATCGACAGTGTCGGCAATGAGCTGCCCGCCGGCGCGAACTGGGGAACGATCTCGGGCAATGGCCGCTATGCCGCGTTCGTCGCGCCCGACGGCGTCGTGCCCGGCGACGACAACGGCTTCAACGATGTGTTCGTGCGCGACCTCTGGAACGGCGTCGTGCGACGCGTCAGCATCACCGCGCTCGGCGTGCAACCCAACGACCAGTGCTTCCAGCCGAAGCTGTCGGACGACGGGCGCTTCGTCGCCTTCTCGAGCTGGGCCGACAACCTGGCGGCGAGCGATGGCAACGGCCACGGCACCGACATCTTCGTCAAGGACCTGGAGACCGACGCGCTCGAGCACGTCAGCGTCAGCAGCGCGGGCGTCGGCGGCAACGGCATCTCCGCCTACCATCATCTGTCCGGCGACGGGCGCTACGTCAGCTTCTACAGCTACTCGACCAACCTCGTCGCCAACGACACCAACGGCGTTGTCGACACCTTCTTGTTCGACCGTCAGACCGCCACGCAGGAGTGCCTGTCGATCGAACCTCTGACCGGGCTGCCGGTCGGCGGCGGCGGCGAAGCGGCCCTCTCGGACGACGGTCGTGTCGTCGTCTACCGCACGCTCGGCAGCCTGGGCGGGCCATTCGGCGCGATGATCTGGCGCGATCGCCAGACCGGGCAGCACGGTCCGCTCGGCACTTGGGCGAGCGGCGTGTACGCGCCGGTCAACACGGCGAAGGTCTCGGGTGACGGCACCAAGGTGCTGTTCGACACGACGGTCTCCCTCTCCGCCGCCGACACCGACATCCAGCGCGACGTCTACCTGCTCGACATTCCGACCGGGTCGATCGAGCTGGTCAGCACGGCGCCGAGCGCCGGCGCGTGCTACGCCAACGCACTCTCGGACGATGGCCGCTTCGTCGCCTTCAGCAGCGTGGACCCGTTCGATCCGGCCGACACCAACCTGGTCGCGGACAGCTACCTGCTCGATCGTGCGAACGGCGCGCTGACGCTGGCGATCGTGTCCGGTAGCGGTCAGGTGGGGGACACCGGCGCGGTCATCTCGGACTGCTCCGACGACGGTCGCTTCTGCGTCAGCACGACGCGCGCCAGCAACCTGGTCGCGGCCGACCTCAACGCCGCGCTCGACGTGGTCGTGCGCGATCGCTGCGTCGCCGCGACCTGGAGCTACTACGGCGTCGGCTACCCCGGCGTCGGTGGCGCGGTGCCAGGCTTCGCGTTGGTCGGTCAGCCGGCGATCGGCACGTCGCCGCTGGTGGCGCTGCAGAACGCGATCGGCCTGCCGACGCTGGCTGCGCTCGGGGCCGGCACCCAGCAGGACAACGCCGTCACCGAGTTCGGCGGCACGCTGCTGATCGGCGGTGCCGTGCCGATCACGCTCGCCCTGCCCACGACCGGCCTGTTGCGGCCGTTGACGATTCCGAACGCGATCGACCTCTGCGGCGTGCACGTCTACCTGCAGGCGTTCGTCGTCGACCCGGTGGCGCCGGCCGGCGTCGCCTTCACGCGTGGCATCGACGCCATGATCGGCGGCTGAGGCCGAGAAGGAATCATATACGGCCTCTCAGAATGCCGATTGGCGGCCGTCTGCGCGGCCGCGCAGAGCCTTCGAGAGGATTCTCTATCAGGCTCTGAGACGCGGTCGCGGCGACGGCGGCTTCAGCGGCGGGCGCGCTCGTCGAGGCGGATGCGCCACGACACGCGCTGCGAGGAGTCGGCGTGGGCTGTGACCTTCGCGACCCAGTCAGGCGCGTCGCGGTCTTGCCAGAACGGGTCGTCCGCGAAGCCCAGGCGGGCGACGTAGCGCCGGCCGTCGGCGGTGGTGACGAGGCCGTGCACGTGCTGCTCGATCTTGCCGTCCTCGCCGCGATAGGCCGCGGGGCGGATCGTGCGCAGCGAGAACCTGCCGTCTCCGTCGCTGCGTACGAAGCCGTACAGGCGCGGGTTCTGCTCGTCCATCGAGTTTGACGCGTAGGTGCCGTCGGCGTCCGTGTGCCACAGGTAGAGCAGTGCCCCCGCGACCGGTGCTCCTGTTGCGTCTTCGATCGAACCGTCGATGGACAGTCGCGCGCCGGGCTCGTCGTCGAGCACCAGCAGCGTGGAGCTGCCCCAGGTGGCGCGCCGCAGCGCCTCGCGGAAGCGCGGCTCGTGGCGCATCGGCTGGAAGGCCTGCTCGAGCAGCGTCCGCGCCGGACAGGCGCCGCCGGTGAGCGCGCGTTCGACCGCGGTCAACGCCTCGCCGCGCGGACCGCCGGCGACGGCGAGCGCGCGCTGGTAGAGCGGTTCGGCGGCGGCTTCGCGAGCGCGCCGGCCGACCTCGGGCCTCGACGTCGGCGGGGACGCGGATGCGGGAGCAGGTGCGGGCAGGGCCTGCCAGTCGTACTCCATGTAGCGCGCCACCTCGTTCGCGCGGGCCTCACCGTGGTCGCGCTGCACGACGGCGAGCGCGCCGTCCAGGCCGGACGACACCCCGGCGGCGGTGATCACGTGACCCTCGTCGACGACCTTGGCGTCGACCACCTGCACCGCGGGGTACTGTCGCGCCAGCACCGCCCGCGAGCCGTGGTGGGTGGTCGCGCGCCTGCCGTCGAGCAGCCCCGCCCGGGCCAGCGCGTAGGCGCCGGTGCAGACCGACAGCACGTGACGACAGCCTGGTGCGGTTCGCTGCAGCCACGCGACGAACTCCGGGTCTTCGTCGAGCACGCCGGTGTCGCCGCCCGGCACCACCAGGATCGTCGGCTGCGGGCAATCGGCGGTGCCGAAGTCGGGCTCGAGCAGCGTGCGCCAGTGCTGCGGGCGAACCGGCCGCTTCCGTGGCGCGACGAAGCGCACGCGGTAGGCGGGGTTGCCCAGGGCATCGCGAGCCGAGGTGAACACCTCGACCGGGCCGGCGAAGTCCAAGGTCTCCACGCCGTCGTGCACGACCACCAGCACGAGGTCGGCGAGGTCCTCGAGTTCGGCGATGAGCGGCGCGAAACGCGGGTCCGCGCGCAGCGTCGCCAGGTCCGGGTCGCGTTGCAGTTGCACGGTGCGTCGGAAGCCGCTTCGGGCGGCGCGTCGCAGCGCGGCGAAGGCCTCGTCGACGTGGCCCCGCAGCGCGTGCACGCAGGCGATGTTGTAGCTCGCGGTCGCAGCCAGGCGGGGATCTGCGTCGGCCTGGGCCGCGGCGCGTTCGTGCCACGGGAGGGCTTCGTCGAGTCGGCCGAGCACGTGCAGGCAGTAGCCGAGGCGGTAGCTGGTCTCGGGACCGGGGTCGCCCTCCGACAGTCGGCCGTAGAGCTCGGCGGCGCGCTGCCAGTCGCGCGCGACGAAGGCAGCGTCGGCCCGCGCGCGGAGGTCGACGGCCGGGTCCTGCGCAGGTGGTGCGGACAGCAGGAACATCGACAGCAACGACGGCAAGAGGGGGGTGCGCATGGTCCTCCGAGGTTCGGGTCGCCTTGCTACGCGAGCCCTGCGCGGTGCGCGGACCGCATGGGCAAATGACCTGGAGGCCGCTGCGGCGTTGGTCGTGGTGCGCAGCGCTGGCGCCTCACTGCCTGGGAGAAGATCCTCGAGGCGGCGCTGCGCGGCCGCGTGAACGGCCGCCAATCCGCATTCCGAGCGCCCCTGTCGCCCCTTCGTCGACGGTGCTCAGCGATCGGCCAGCGTCGCCGCAGCGTAGGCGACCACCGCCGCGCCGAGCGCCAGCTCGCGTTCGTTGACGGCCGGCACGTCGTCGACCGCCGTGTGGTGGTAGTCGAAGTAGCGGTGGCCGTCGACCCACAGGCCGAAGCACGGCACGCCGCGTTCGTGCAGCACGCCGATGTCGGCGCCGCCGGCGCCGCCGCCCGGCACGAACTGGCCGGCGCCCAGCTCCTGCAGCGGCGCGAACAGTCGGTGTACGGCTTCGGCCTGGGGGCCGCTGAGCGAGCAGCCGAAGCCGAGCGGCGTGAAGCCGCCGCTGTCGGTCTCGATCGCGGCCACGTGCTGCGGGATCTCGGCGTCGTGCGCCGCCGCGTAGGCCTTGGCGCCGCGCAGGCCGTTCTCCTCGTTGGCGAACAGCACCACGCGGATGGTGCGCTTGGGCCGCCAGCCGGTCGCGCACAGCAGTCGGATCGCCTCGATGCAGTGCACCACGCCGGCGCCGTCGTCGTGCGCGCCGCGGCCGAGGTCCCAGGCGTCGAGGTGGCCGCCGATCAGCACGATCTCGTCCGGGCGCTCGCTGCCGCGCAGTTCGCCGACGACGTTGTGGCCCTCGACGTCGGGCAGCGTCTCGCAGCCGAGCACCAGTCGCACGCGGACCGGCCCGTTCGCCAGCAGCGCCGCCAGCGCCTCGGCGTCCTCGGTGGCGATCGCCGCGGCGGGCACCCGTGCCACGTCGTCCTGGTAGCGCATCGCGCCGGTGTGCGGGTAGCCGTCGATGGTGGTGGTCATCGAGCGCACCAGCGCCGCCACGCCGCCGGCCTTGGCGGCCTCGACGGCGCCCTGGCTGCGCTGCGGCACCGCGCTGCCGTAGGCGCTGCCGGTGCGGCGCAGCGCGCGCGGCATCGGCCGGTTGAAGAACACGATCTTGCCCTTGGCCGCGTCGCCGAGGGCCTGTAGCTCCTCGAACGTGCGCACGGCGATCACTTCGGCCTCGAGGCCGCCCGCCGGTGTGGCGACGCTGCCGCCGAGCGCGGTGATGCGCAGCGGCATGGTCCCACCGGAAGTGACTTCGGCGCGCTCCTCGCCGCGGCGCCAGTGCGGCACCATCACCGGTTCGAGCCGCACGTCGTCGCAGCCGGCGAGGCGCAGCTGCTCGGCGGCCCAGCGCTCGGCGGCGAACATGCCGTCGGTGCCCGACAGGCGCTTCGGCGCGGTGTCGCACAACGACGTCAGTGTGGCGATCGCGCGGTTGTCCTCGAGCGCGCGCTGCTCGAGCGCGAGGCAGCGTTCGCGCAGCGCGTCGATGTTGGCGGGCCGTGGCGCAGAATCGCAGCCGGCCAGCGCCAGCAGCAGGGTAGCGCCCAGCGTGCGAGCACCGATCACAGCTTGAACGCCTCGTCGGTGGGCCGGCAGACGCGCTTCAGGTGCAGCGGGCGGCGCAGGCCGCCTTGGCCGTATTCACCGGCCGGCCGCGTGCGCGCGCGCCACTCCTCGAACACCGCCATCGACTGCGCAGTGTCGGTGAAGACGTCGCCGTAGCGATCGCCCGGCTCGGCCTTGCTCACCGTGACCTTCTGGTGCCAGCAGTGCATGCCGCTGATCGGGTCCGGCTGGGCCGGGAACGTCATGTTCTGGTGCACGCCGCCGCTGTGCCACCAGACCTTCTCCGACTCCTTGTCGCTGCTCTGGAACTTGCCGACGTC
Organism: Planctomycetota bacterium; assembly: GCA_020638735.1. Classification (GTDB taxonomy): domain Bacteria; phylum Planctomycetota; class UBA1135; order UBA1135; family UBA2386. The sequence goes on from JACKHZ010000014.1 coordinate 66,838, forward strand.
CTTGGTGCGGCGCATCAAGAACGCCGTGTCGGAGACGCGCCGCAGGTCGACGTCGTGCAATTGCCAGCGGTTGCCGCCCACCTGGTCGCCGCGCACCGCCCAGCGGCCGAGGTGGTGGCTGCAGGCGATCACGCCGGGGCGCACGCCTTCGGTGACCCAGACTGCGTTGACGTAGTAGCCGATGCGCGTCGTGACGCGGATCAGGTCGCCCATGCCGACGCCGAGCCGCTCGGCGTCCGACGGGTGCATCCACACCGGGTTGGTGTTGGACAGCTCGGTCAGCCACTTGCTGTTGGCGCTGCGCGTGTGGATCAGCGTCGGCAGCCGGAACGTCGGCACCAGCGCCATCTCGCCCTTTGCGCGGTCGAGCTTCTGCTCGTCGATGTGGCTCTCGAGGTAGCACGGGTCGGCGTACTCCGGCCAGCCCCATTCGTCCATCGTCGGCGAGTGCAGCTCGAGCTTCTTCGACGGCGTCGGGAAGCCGACCATCGCCTTCTCGCCGTCGAACACGCCGACCACCTTGCCGTCCTTGTGGGCGACGCCGAGCTCCGGGTCGACGGCGTAGTCACCGCCCTTCAGCTGTGTCTCGTGCGTCTTGTAGACGGCGTCCTGCACGAGGAAGCAGCCGTGGCGGCGCATGTAGTCGAGCGGCGTGGTGCCTTCCTGCTGCGCCGCCTCGGGCAGGCCCGGCACCGCGTTCTCGAAGATCCACTGGTAGTACTCGTCGATGGTGACGCGCTCGCCGGGACGGTACGGCGACTCGAAGTGCTGGCGGATGCCGAGCGAACCGTCGGGGTCGATCTTCCACGACAGCGCGATCCAGAACTCGTCCTCCTCCCAGACCTCGCCCGGGTTGACCTCGTAGGTCCAGGTGAACTGGCGGCCCTCGCGCTGCGCCAGCGTACGATGCACCGGCTGGCGGAAGCCGATCCAGGTCGCCGCGTGGGTCTCCTGCGACATCAGGTCGTGGCGCTCGGTGGCGTGACCCATCGGCAGCACGAAGTCGGCCCAGCGCGCGGTCTCGTTCCACGTCGGCGACAGCATCACGTTGCAGCCGACGGCGTGCGGATCCTCGAACATGTCGATCCACATCGCCCCGTCCGGATTGGTCCAGACCGGGTTGTAGACACGCGCGAAGTAGGTGTCGATGCGACCGCGGCCGCTCTTGACCAGGTGCGGCAGGCAGAAGCTCAGCTCGTGGTGCGCGAGCGGCCACTCGTGCGGATACAGCAGCTCGCTCCAGACGTCCTGAGGCCGCGGCTTGCTGAACGTCGCCGGCACGAACTTGTTGGTGCCGCTTCCGGCGGTGCCGCCGACCGAGGCCACCGCGCCGACCAGCACGCAGACGAACTGCAGGTTGCGCGCGACCGCCCAGCCGCCCTCGTTGCCGGCGGCGGCGTTGCGCCAGACGTGCGAGCTGAACGCGCTGCCGGCCTGGCCGATCTCCTTGGCGACCTGCTCGATGGTGGCGGCGTCCATGCCGCAGACCTCGGCGGCCTTCTGCGGCGTCGCCCAGGCGTAGTCGTTCTTCAGGTCCTGCTGGAACGCGGCGAAGTCCTCGGCGCGGGCCTTTGCCCGCTGGTACGTGCGCCAGTCGACCCAGGTGCGCACGAAGTCCCAGTCGACGAGGTCGTCGCGCAGCAGCACGTGGGCGAAGCCGAGCAGCATCATCGCCTCGGTGCCCGGGCGCGGCGCCAGCCAGTAGTCCGACATGCTCGCGGTGTTGGACAGCCGGATGTCGCAGACGGCGAGTTTGCCGCCCTTCATCTTGCCGTCGATGATGCGCTGCGCGTGCGGGTTGAAGTAGTGGCCGGTCTCGAGGTGGCTGCTGATCAGCAGCGTGAACTTCGCGTGCTCGTAGTCGGGCGACGGGCGGTCGTAGCCGCTCCACAGCGTGTAGCCCAGGCGCGCGGCGCCGCTGCAGACGTTGGTGTGCGAGTTGTGGCCGTCGACGCCCCACGCCTGCAGCACGCGCTCGACGTAGCCGTCGTGGCCGGGGCGGCCGACGTGGTACATGACCTCGGTCTTGCGCCCTTCGACGATCGCCTTGCGGATGCGGGCGCCGAGCGTCTGCAGCACCTCGTCCCAGCTGACGCGTTCGAAGCGGCCGCTGCCGCGCTCGCCGACGCGCTTCATCGGGTAGAGGATGCGGTCCGGGTCGTGCACCTGGTTGATGGTCGCCGGACCCTTGGCGCAGTTGCGGCCGCGCGAGCCGGGGTGGTACGGGTTGCCCTCGACCTTGCGGATCTTGCCGTCCTGCTTGTCGACGTAGGCGACCAGCCCGCACGCGGCTTCGCAGTTGAAGCAGATCGTCGGCACCAGCGAGTAGTTCTTGGTCACCCGGCGCGGCCACGCCTTGGCGTCGAGCTCCTGCCAGTCGTCCCAGCGATCGGGCGGCGGGAAGTTCTCGAGCGGCGTGGTGCGCAGCGTGCTGTGGTCCATGCCCGCACCATAGAAGGGGCTCCAGGTGCGATCCACAGCGAGCGGTCGGGGGACCGCCGGCGGCCAGGAAAGGCGTCGGCTGCTGACGGGAACGGGAACGAGGTGGGGCGGCGGGAGCGGGCGTCACGCCCGGTGGGCAGGCGCCCGGCGACGATCAGTCGACGCCGTGGCGCAGCGCCATGTGCTCCTGCAGCCGCTCGTAGTTGGTCTTCGGCCGCCAGCGGTAGACCACACGGAGGGCCTTCAGCACGTCGCCGCGCGAGATGATGCCGAGCAGGTGGCGGTCGCAGTCGACGACTGGCACCCGACGGATCGGTTGCTCGCGGAACACCGACGCGACCTCGTAGATGTCGGCGTCGGCCCCGACCACGGCGAAGTCGCGTCGCATGTGCTGCGCGACGGTGCCGGGCAGGTCCTGGGCGTAGTGTGCAGCGGCGATCGCGGTCAACGCGTCGCGTTCGCTGAACACTCCGACGAGCCTGCCACGTTCGACCACCGGCGCGCCGGAGAAACCGCGCTGGATGAGATCGTCGACCGCGTCGAGTACCGAGCGGTCGTGAGGCAGGACGAAGACGGCCCTCTGCATGACGTGCCGGGCAAGTAGCACGGTTCTGCTCGTGTCCATCGGCGCATGCTACGCCGGTTCGCCGGGCGCCGGCAGGCCCGGCGGTGCCCCCCGGGTCCTGAGCAAGCCGCGCGCCGCGTCGACGACGCGGCCGAGCCGCGCGACACACGGGTCACAGTTGCTGCCGCAGCACCAGCGCCACGTTCCGTCGTCGGCATCGACGTGACGGGCGACGAACGCCGTGTAGCTGGGGTCGAGGCCCTCGTCGCGGCACAGCTGCGCGAAGGCGCTGCGGGTCGTCGGGTCGAGGTCGGAGAGCTCCATGCGGCGGGCGTCGCGGGGCGCGCAAGTCCGGCGCCGGCGGAAGGGTAGCGTGAAGTTCCAGCCGGTGGAACGGCGGCGCTGCGCAGGCGCGGTGGCGGGTATGGTGCGGCGATGATCGCTGCGATGCGAAGGGCGTGTCGGCGCTGCGCGCCTACCGCGGGGCTGCTCTCGACCGCGGCCGCGGGCGGTGTCTGCGTCGGCGGCAAGGCTGTCGGATCCGATGAGGTCGTGCACGATCGTCAGGTCGGCGAGCCGCCGGCGGGAGACGACTTCGTTGCATCCCCGCGGTGCTTTGCGTGGCGGGTCGGAGCCCGGCAAGGCCTCGAGGTGCGGCGATGACCCGGTCGCTCGCCGGTCTTCGTCGGTTCGTGTCGGGCGCAGCGGCGTGCAGCATCGCGGCGGTGGCGATGGCGCAGCAGCTGCCGGCGCCGGAGGTGCGCGAGGTCGCGGCGACCACTGGCGCGACGCCGCTGCGCTACGTCGTGCAGTTGCCGGCGCAGTGGACGCCGACGACCTGGACGCCGCTGGTGGTGCGCTTCGTCGGCGCTGGCGAAGAGGCGGATGGCCTCGCCGCCGCGCAACACGCGGTCGCGGAGCTGACGCCGACGCTGGCTCCGGCCGGATGGGTCGTCGTCGCGCCGGAGCGCGGTGTCGGCGCGGCTGGCATCGGGCCGCTGTTCGCCGCGCTGCGGCGCTCGTTCCGCATCGAACAGGGCGGCGTGCACGCGATCTGCAGCGGCGACGGAGCTCGTGTCGATGCCGTGCGAACTGCCCTGCACGAAGTGCAGACGGTGACCTTCGACGGGCCGATCGAGGGCGGGGAGGCGTTGGGGTTGCAGGGCGCCGCCGCCCGCCGGGTGGGCCTCGCCGGCAAGGACGAGCTCGCCGCGAAGCTGCTGACGCTGCACGCCGAACGCGCGCTCGATGGTGCCGCGGGCGAGGTCGCGCGTGTGCTAGACGACTTCCACGACGCCGCGGCCAACGGCGACGGCGCGCGCTACTTCGCGGACTTGCCGGACGACGCGGTGTTCCTCGGCACCGACGGCGCCGAGCGCTGGACCGGCGCCGAGTTCCGCCGGCAGTACTCGCGCTACTTCGACGGTCGCTCGGCGTGGACCTACGCGGCGCTGCAACGCCACGTGACGCTCGGCGACGACGGCGCGACCGCGTGGTTCGACGAGGTGCTCGACAACCAGGCGTACGGCGAGTGCCGCGGCAGCGGCGTGCTGGTTCGACGCGGCGAGCGGTGGGTGCTGCGGCAGTACAACCTGACGATCGCCGTGCCCAACGACCTGGCGGGTGCCTTCGCGAAGCGCGTGCGCGCGCTGCAGGGGACCGCGCCGCTGCCGGTGGCGACGGTGGTGGTGGTGCGCCACGCCGAGAAGCTCGACGACAGCCGCGATCCGCCGCTGGACGACGCCGGCCGTGCCCGCGCCGAACGGCTCGCCGCGGCGCTGCGCGACCTGCCGCTGGCGGCGATCTACTGCAGCGAGTTCGCGCGCACGGCGCAGACGGTGGCGCCCGCGGCGCTGGCGCACCAGCTGACGCCGCAGGTGATGCCTGCCAGCGATCGCCAGTCGCTCGGGCTGGCATTGCGGCGGCTGCACGATGGCCGCGTGGCCCTCGTCTGCGGCCACTCCAACACCGTGCCGGCGCTGCTGAAGGCGCTCGGTGTCGCCGACGCGCCGGCGATCGGCGACGACGACTACGACCACCTGTTCGTCGTCACGCTGCAGCCCGAAGGCGCGCGGTGTGTGGCGCTGCGCTTCTGAAAGTCAGCGGCCGCCGCCCTTCTCGTCCTTCTTCGCCGGCTCGTCCTTCGGCGTCATCGCCTCGACCGCGTCCTCGCCGCTCAGCGCCTTGCCGACGAACTGCAGCGACACCGCGAGGTTCTCCAGCATCGACGGGCTGCCCCAGGCGTGGCCGCCGCCGGCGATGGCGCGGAACAGGTGGCGGTGGTGGTGCTTCTGCATCGCCTCGTGCAGCGCGACGTTCGGTTCGTAGAGGCCGTAGCGGTCCTCGTCGCCGGCGTCGAAGTAGATCTGCAGGCCCTGCAGCTGCTCCGGCTTGCGCCGCGCGACCAGCGCCATCGGCATCTGCTCGGCCCACTTGTCCTTGTCGATCGGGTTGCCGAGCTCCTTCTCGAGGTCGCCGCGCAGCGCGCGCATCACCACCGACTCGGTCATGCCCGACAGCTCGGCGGGATCGGCCGGCAGGATCGCCGCCGAGTGCACGGCGACGGCGCCGAACAGGTCCGGGTGGCGCAGCGCGAGCTTCAGCGCGCCGAAGCCGCCGGCGCTGCAGCCCATCACCGCGCGGTGGGCGCGGTCGGTGGCGACGCGGAAGCGCTTCTGCACGTCCGCGAGCAGGTCACCGACCAGCAGGTCCTCGACGTCGCCGATCTGCTCGCCGTTCATGTAGGTCGAGCGGCCCCGGCCCGGCGGGCGGAACACCACCAGCACCAGCTCCGGGATCTTGCCCTCGCCGCGCAAGCGGTCGAGCGTCTGAGCGCCGCCGCGCGACTGGAAGTCCTCGGGGCCGCCGAAGCCCGGCAGCCACAACACCCACGGATACTTCTCGTCCTTGTTGGCGTCGAGGTCGTGGCCCTTCGGCAGGTAGGTGTAGTAGCTCGCCTCGCCGCCGCGCATCGCGTCGGTCGAGAAGTCCCAGCTCTCGAACGTGAAGTGCTCGAGCTGGGGAGGCTCGGCCTGGCGACCGCGGCCGGGGCCGAACTGGGCGGGGAGCAGCGACAGCGACAGCATCGCTGCGCCGACGAACGCGAGGTGACGCTTCATGCGCGCGGCATCGTGGCGGGCTCCAGCTCGGCCGGCAACGACGCGCAACAGCGGGTGCAACGCTGTTACGCGTCGCGACCCGCGTGACCTCACGACAGCGGCGGCAGCTGGCCGGCGCGCACGAACGCCTGTTCGTAGAGGAACAGGCCGCCCATGCCGAGCACGGCCAGCAGCGCCAGCGCGGCGGCCGGGGCGGTGCCGTTGAGCACCAGCAGCGCGGCCAGCATCGCCGCCATCGTCGACGTGCCCATGCCGAAGTGGAACGCCGACAGCTGCGTGCCGCGCCACGCCTTGACCGTCGGCAGCAGCGCCGCCGCCATGCGCGCGTTGTGGGTGTGGTGGCGGGCGAAGCGCTCGCGCAGGCCGAAGCCGTGGTGCATCCCCGCCATCGCCAAGACGAAGAGCGCCAGCTTCTGGTCTGGCACGAACGGCAGCATCACCGCGCCGCCGACGCACAGCGCCTGCACCAGCAGGTGCGGCAGGAGCGTCGCCGTGTGCTGCCACAGGTCGCGGCCCTCGCACTGCGCGAACAGGAACGCCGTGTAGGCCGCGGTCATCGAACCGGCGCCGAGGTTGAGCCAGCGCAGCACGTCGGCGAGGCCGTCGAGACCGAGCAGTCGCGCGCCGATCGAGCCGGTGCTCAACGCGCCGAACGCCATCAGCACCCACGCGCCCTTGACCAGCCAGCTGCGCGTGTTGGGGCGCAGCACGATCGACAGGAACTTCGTCGGCCGCTTCAGGTCGGCGACCAGCAGCACGTTGGTCACCGCCAGGAACAGCAGCGCGAAGACCTCCGGCAGGTAGTCGCGCGCGAACTCGTCGCCAGCGCTCGACCAGGCGAGGAACGGCGCCCACAGCGCAGCGCCGGCGGCGACGCCCTTGGTGACGAGGTAGGCCGAGACCTTCCAGCCCCAGTGGACCTTGTGGTCGACGTCGAGCGCCACGCGCGCGTCGGCGCGCTGCAGCAGCTGGGCGTCTGCCTCCGGCAGCGGCGCCTTGGGCAGGCGGCGGTCGCTCCAGATGTACATGTCCTCTTCGCGCGCGGTGCCCGGCTCGAGGTTGGCCTCGTGCGCGCCGAGGTAGAAGACGTTGGGGGACGTGCCCTGCTCCGGCCGGCGCACCTTGGCGCCCGGCACCGTCGCCAGCAGCTTGCTGGCCGGGCTGTCGGGGTCGTGCAGGTCGCCGCTGACGATCGCGGTCTCCGGGCAGACGACCTCGCAGGCCGGCTTCAGGCCCTGCTCGACGCGGTGCGCGCAGAAGTGGCACTTCTCGGCGCCGCCGGTCTCCTCGTTGAGGTAGAGCGCGTCGTAGGGGCACGCCTGCATGCAGGCCTTGCAGCCGATGCAGACGTCCTTGTCGAGGTCGACGATGCCGTCGGGTCGCTTGTGCAGCGCCGTCACCGGGCAGATCGTCACGCACGGCGCCGCCGTGCACTGGTTGCAGCGCAGCACCGCGAAGTGACGCTTGACCTGCGGGAAGCTGCCGACCTCCGTGTACTTGACCCAGGTGCGGAAGTCGCCGATCGGCACCTCGTTCTCCGACTTGCAGGCGACCGTGCAGGCGTGGCAGCCGATGCAGCGACGTTGGTCCAGTACGAAGCCGTATTGCATGAGCGGGGGGCCACCTTAGCGACGCGCCGCCCGGGAGCGAGCGTTCCCTGCCGCCAGCTGCAGGTGTCCCGGCGTTGTCAACCCGGCCGGGGTGGGTGCGAAATTCGGGGGGCGGCTTGCGCGGGACCCCTCCGTCGGGGAATGTTCCGCCCGTCTGCGACCTCGTCCGGGCCTGGAGTCGACTGCGACACCACTGGTGCTGATCGATCGGGAAACCAGCTCGAGAATCGCGCTTTCGTCTGTTTGGCACCTGGGGCCTTCCCCTTTGACTCCACGGTGCGTCGTGTCCGCCAAAGGGTGAAGTGATCGTCAGACGCGATGGGTAAGAGACTGTACGTGGGCAACCTCTCCTTCCAGACCACGGAGGATTCGTTGCGCGATGCTTTCGGTGGTGATGGCCGTCAGGTGGCCGAGGTCAAGATCATGCTGGAGCGCGACACCGGTCGCTCCCGCGGCTTCGCGTTCGTCGAGATGGCGACCGACGCCGACGCGGCTGCCGCGATCGAGGCGATGAACGGCGCCGAGGTCGATGGCCGTCCGCTGCGCGTCAACGAGGCCCAGCCCCGCCAGGAGTTCGGCGGTGGTGGCGGCGGCGGCGGCGGTGGTGGCTTCCGTAGCGGCGGCGGTGGCGGTGGCTACCGTGGCGGCGGCGGTGGTGGCGGCGGCTACGGCGGCGGTGGCCGTCGCGGCGGCGGCGGCGGCGGCGGCGGCGGCGGCGGCGGTGGCGGCGGCGACCGCGGTGGCCGCGGCGGCTTCGGTGGCGGCGGCGGCGGCGGTGGTGGCCGGCGCGGCGGCGGTGGCGGTGGTGGCTACCGCGACGACGGCGGCGACGAGTGGTAGTCGACTGCTGATCCTGCGAGCGCTGTGATCGCGCCGATGGCGTTCGCTGTCGGCTCGGTCGCGCGTCGCGGATCGTGCCAGTCCTCCGCTCGGCAGGCCAGCTGCACAAGCAGGCCAGCTACATGAAGGTCCACAAGGGGCGCAGTTCGCGCCCGCCTTGCTATACCCACATGCGATGAGGGCGCACTATCGCATCCATGGACCGCATCCATGGACCGCATCCATGGACACGCTCCGGCGCGGCGCCTACCGATCATGCGGCCGCCAATGGTGCGGCCCTACTGCTGCGGCCCTACTGGTGCGGCCCCTACTGATCCCTACTGATGCGGGATGTCGTGGCTGTTGACGAAGTCCGTCAGCCCGATGCCGTTCGCCAGCAGGTAGAAGAACACCAGAATGCCGGCGCCGATGCACAGGCCGACGGCCATGGGCACCAGCTCCTTGGGATCGATCAGCGGCTTCGAGTCACTCATGGAATCGCGGGAAGGGTAGCAACCGACCGTGCGGGAAGCATCGGCCCGGCGGCGATTTTCATCGGCCGCCGCCCGCGTCGGTCTTCTCCTCGAAGCCGAGCATCGCGTCGAGCGTGTGCTGGCTGACTGCGTGGTAGCGCGGCCGCGCGCGTCGGTAGATGTCGAGCGCGCGCGCCTTGCCGCCTTCGGTGTCGAGCAGCGCCTGGTAGAGCGGCTTGAGGAACTTGCGCCGGCCGACGGTCATCAGGAACAGCTCGAGGCGGCGGTCTACGGCGTGATAGCCGCGGCGCGTCGACAGGTCGAGCCATGCGCAGAGGATCTCGCTGTTGCCACTCTGCGTGAAGCGGAACGCGCGGTCGAGCGCAGCCAGGACCTGCGCCGACGGTTCGTCGAGCCCGGCGAGGAAGCGCAGCCATTGCGGCGTCGTCCAGCCGTCGGTGGCCAGCTCGCCCGGCGCCTCGCCGCTGCGCAGCGCCGCCAGCGCGTCGTCGACGGCGCGGAACAGCGGGCTGTCGGGGATCGGCGCGTCTTCGGGCAGGCCGGCCTGTTCGATCCAGCGCGCCACGTCGACCTGCGCCGCGGCCGCGGGGTCCTTCGCCAGCAGCCGCCGCTCGAGGAACTCGACGAAGGTCGCGGTGGTCACGCTCTGGAAGGCGTGCTCGTCGAACCAGGCGCGCAGGAACGCGTCCATGCGCGCGCGTCCGAACACCTGCTCGAGGCGCCGCAGGAACGCCGCGCCCTTGTCGTAGGCGACGGCGGTCATGCCGTCGTCGGGGTTGCGGCCCGTCAGGTCGATGTGCAGCACCTGGTCGGCGGCCGGCAGCCCGGCGAGCTCCTCCTGCAGGCCCTTCATGCCGAGCGCGATCTCCATCTGTGCGCGATCCTGACCGTAGACGTGCTCCATGATGCGCTGCTCGAGGTGCACGGTGAACCCCTCGTTGAGCCAGAAGTCGCGCCACGTCGCGTTGGTCACCAGGTTGCCGGACCAGCTGTGCGCCAGCTCGTGTGCGATCAGCGCCACCAGCGACTTGTCGCCGGCGAGGATGGTCGGCGTGGCGAACGTCAGGGTCGGGTTCTCCATGCCGCCGAACGGGAAGCTCGGCGGCAGGAACAGCACGTCGTAGCGGCCCCAGCGGTACGGCCCGAACAGCTGTTCGCAGGCCTGCACCATCTGCTCCATGTCGCCGAGCTCGCGCGCCGCGGCGTCGACGATCGACGGTTCTGCCCACACCGCGCAGCGGTCGCTGATGTCGCGCGACGTCAGGTCGCCGCAGGCCAGCGCGATCAGGTAGCTCGGCACCGCGCGGTCCATCGCGAACGTGTAGGCGTCGCCGTCGCGCCCGCGCTGTCCGGCGCTCATCACCGGCACCAGCCCGGACGGGGCGCGCACCCGGGCCTGCCACGTCACGCGCACGGCCGGCGAGTCCTGCAGCGGGATCCAGCTGCGCGTCAGGATCGCCTGTCCCTGCGTGAACAGGAACGGCGCCTGCTTGCCGTTGGTCTGCTCCGGGGCCAGCCATTGCATCGCCTCGGCCAGCGGCGACGTGCGGTAGCCGATCGTCACCGTCGTCGTGTCCGGCCGCAGCGCGACGGTCAGAGGGCGGCCGAGGAACTCGTCCGCCGCTTCGGGGCAGGTCCAGGGCAGCGCCTCGCCGCGCTGGTCGGCGACGCCTTCGATGGTCAGCTGGTTGGTGTCGAGCACCAACGGCGCCGCCGGGTCGCGCCGGTCGAGCGTGTGCGTCACCGATCCCGACGCCACCTTGGCGTCGAAGTCGAGGGTCAGGTCCAGCGCGAGGTGGGTCGAGCGCACCTGGTCCGGGCGCGCGAACGAGTGGGTGTCGGCGGAGGCGTTCATCGGCGGCGTGCCCGCGCCCTGGCAGGCGAGCAGGCAGGCGAGGGGGGCGAGCGGCCAGAGGGGCGTGCGCATGCGGCCGTTGTAGCCGCGCGCTGCGGACGGAGCCACGCCGTCCGGCGCGCCGGCCGCGGGGCACCTCGGCGGATTCTTCATCGGCCGGCGGAGCCGGGCCGATACGCCGTTGCGGCGGGGGATGCCGGCCAATAGCCTTCTCCGCCCATGCCCGGTGTGCACCGGGCAACCCACGAGCTCAACGAAGGAGTCCGTACGACGTGTTGCAGTTGAAGAGTGTGTCGCAGTCCCAGAGGCCTCATGGCCGGTAAGCCGGATCCGCGCCGTCGTCCCCCGCAGGATCGCGGTCCGCGCATCAACCACCAGATCCGCATCCGGCAGGTCCGCGTCATCGACGAGGACAACAAGCAGCTCGGCGTGATGGAGACCGCCGACGCGCTCGCGCTGGCGATCCACAAGACGCTCGACCTCGTAGAGATCGCGCCGAACCAGCGGCCCCCCGTGTGCCGCATCATGGACTACGGCAAGTTCAAGTACGAGGAGAAGAAGAAGGAGCAGGCCAACCGGCGCAAGCAGCACCAGGTCCAGGTGAAGGAGCTGCGCGTGCGGCCCGGCACCGGCGATCACGACCTGCAGTTCAAGGTGCGCCAGGCGCGCGAGTTCCTCGCCGACGGCGACAAGGTGCTGGTGTGCTGCCTGTTCCGCGGTCGCCAGATGGCGCACAAGGAAGTCGGCGAACAGGTCATCAACGAGGTCGTCAAGCACCTCGCCGACGTCGCCAAGGTCGAGGCCGGTGTGCGCCAGGAAGGGCGCCGCATGGTGCTGCTGCTGACCAAGAAGTAGCGCGTCGGCGAGACGCGCTCGGCGGCGACTCGACGCCAACTTCCGGCTCCGACTTCGTGTCGCGTCAGCGTCGCGCACGATCTGCAGGATCGTTCGCGAGGCCGGAGGTCGTTCCGCTACGCTCTGCCGCCGCGGTCCGACCCGAGATGCAACGCCCCGACTTCGAAGAAGTGTTCGGCCTCAACGCCGCCTACGCGGAAAAGGTCTACACCGACTACTTGCACGCGCCCGACTCGGTGCCCGCCGAATGGCGGCACTGGTTCGACAGCTCGCTGCCGCCGGAGCAGCGCGCGGTCGTCCGGCCGAAGCCCGCCCCGGCCGCGGTCGCCGACACGGCGCGCGACGACCTGCTCGAGCCGCTCGTCGGCGTCGCGGGCAAGATCGTGCGCAACATGGCCGAGAGCCTGTCGGTGCCGACGGCGACGTCGACGCGCGAGGTGCCGGTCAAGGTGCTCGAGGAGAACCGGCACGCGATCAACCGCCACCAGATGGGCGCGTTCCTGCCCAAGGTCAGCTTCACGCACCTGGTCGGCTGGGCGCTCGTGCAGGCGGTCAAGCGCGTGCCGTCGATGGCGGCGCAGTACGTCGAGCAGGACGGCAAGCCGTTCCGCAAGGCCGGCGGTCCGTTCCACGTCGGCATCGCCGTCGATCTGCCGGGGAAGGACGGCCGCCGCAGCCTCGTCGTACCGAACGTGAAGGACTGCTTCGCCAAGGACTTCGCCGGCTTCTTCGGCGCCTTCCACGAGCAGATCGAGAAGGCCCGCAAGGGCAAGCTGACCCCCGACGACTTCGCCGGCACCTGCTGCACGCTGACCAACCCGGGCACGATCGGCACCGTCAGCTCGCTGCCGCGGCTGATGACCGGTCAGGGCTTCATCCTCGCCACCGGCGCGATCCAGGTGCCCGGCGCGTTCCAGGGCGCGGCCAACGAGACGCTGACCGAACTCGGCGTGTCGCGCACGATGGTGCTGACGAGCACCTACGACCACCGCGTCATCCAGGGCGCCGAGTCGGGCCAGTTCCTCGACTGGATGCACCGGCTGCTGCTCGGCGAGGAAGGGTTCTACGAGGAGATCTTCCGCGCCATGAAGGTGCCGTACCGGCCGGTGCAGAGCAGCGTCGATCGACGGCCGCCGCTCGGCTCGAGCCTGCGCGAAGCGGAGAACCTCGAGCGCGCCGCCGGCGTGATGACCTACATCCGCAGCTACCGCGTGCGCGGCCACGTGCTGGCCGACCTCGACCCGCTGAACTTCGAGCCGAAGCACCTGCCCGAGCTAGACATGGCCACCTACGGGCTGACCATCTGGGACAAGGAGCGCACGTTCTTCGCCGACGGCGTGACGAAGAAGCCGTTCGCCACGCTGCGCGAGATCCAGGAGACGCTGCACCTGACGTACTGCCGCCACATCGGCGTCGAGTACATGCACATCGCCGACCAGGAACAGCGCCACTGGCTGCGCGATCGCATGGAGGCGAACCGCAACGAGGAGCAGCTGTCGCGCGAGGCCGAGCTGCGCATCCTCGACAAGCTGGTCGAGGCCGAGGCGTTCGAGCAGTTCCTGCACACGCGCTTCGTCGGCCACAAGCGCTTCTCGCTCGAAGGCGGCGACACGTTGGTGCCGACCATCGACGCGCTGCTCGAGCGCGCCGCCGAGCTCGGCGCGCAGCGCGTCGTACTCGGCATGGCACACCGCGGCCGCCTGAACGTGCTCGCGCACGTGATGCAGAAGCCGCTGACCAGGATCTTCAGTGAGTTCGAGGGCTGGCTCGATCCCGGCATGACCCAGGGATCGGGCGACGTGAAGTACCACCTCGGCGCCAGCGCCGACTACACGACGCAGTCGGGCCGCAAGGTCGCCATCGAGCTCGCCTGCAACCCGAGCCATCTCGAGGCCGTCGATCCGGTCGTCGAGGGCATGGCGCGCGCGCGCCAGGACCAGTCGCCGAACGCGCCCGGGCACGCGATCTGGGACGAGGTGCTGCCGGTGCTGGTGCACGGCGACGCCGCGTTCGCCGGCCAGGGCGTGGTGTTCGAGACGCTGCAGATGTCGCAGCTGCACGGCTACCGCACCGGCGGCACCGTGCACATCGTCGTCAACAACCAGATCGGCTACACGACGTCGCCGAAGGACTCGCGCAGCACGCCGTTCTGCACCGACGTCGCCAAGGCGATCCAGGCGCCGGTCTTCCACGTCAACGGCGACGACCCGCTGGCCGCGGTGCGCATGATCCGGCTGGCGCTCGACTACCGCGCCCGTTTCCACGCCGACGTCGTGCTCGACATCGTCTGCTACCGCCGCCACGGCCACAACGAGGGCGACGAGCCGGGCTACACGCAGCCGCTGCTCTACAAGGCGATCGAAGCGCACCCGACGGTGCGCACCAGCTACCAGGACTACCTGATCCGCAAGAAGGTGCTGCAGCCCGCCGACCTCGCCGCCTACGACGAGAAGGTGCAGGCGCGCCTCCGGCAGTCGCTCGACGAGGTCCGCAGCGGGCAGGCACCGCCGGTCACGCTCGGCGCGCCGGTCGAGGAGGCCGAGTGGAACCCGCCGGTCGGTCCGGCCAGCGCCGAGGACCTGCGTCGCTGGAACGCGCGCCTGCTCGACTGGCCGGCCGACTTCACGCCGCACCCGAAGATCCGCTCTGTGCTCGGCCGCCGCGCCGAGATGGTCGCCGACGAGCAGCCGATCGACTTCGCGACCGCGGAGACGCTGGCGTTCGCCAGCCTGGTGGCCAACGGCGTGCCGGTGCGCCTCGCCGGTCAGGACAGCGGCCGCGGCACGTTCAGCCAGCGCCACGCGGCGCTCCACGACGCCGAGAACGGCGACCGCTACGTGCCGCTCAACCACCTCGCGGACGGGCAGGCGCCGTTCTTCGTCGTCGACTCCCTGCTCAGCGAGGAGGCCGCGCTCGGCTTCGAATACGGCTACAGCGTCGCCACGCCGCACGGCCTGGTGCTGTGGGAGGCGCAGTTCGGCGACTTCGTCAACGGCGCGCAGATCCCGATCGACCAGTTCCTCGCCGCCGGCGAGGCCAAGTGGCAACAGGACGCGTCGGTGGTGCTGCTGCTGCCGCACGGCTACGACGGTCAGGGGCCCGAGCACAGCTCCGCGCGGCCCGAGCGCTTCCTGCAACTGTGCGCCGAGAACAACCTGCGCGTGGCGATGCCGTCGTCGGCGCAGAGCTACCACCACCTGCTGCGCGCGCAGGCGCTCGACCCGGAGAAGAAGCCGCTGGTGGTGATGACCACCAAGAGCCTGCTGCGGCAGCGCGACGCCGGCTCGCCGCTCGCGGATCTCGTCGAGCACGCCTTCCTGCCGGTGCTGGACGATCCGACGATCGCCGACCCGGGCGCCGTGCGGCGCGTCGTCGTCTGCTCGGGCAAGGTCTACTACGACCTGCTCGCCGCGCGCGCCGACGTGCTCGCCTCGCGCGGTGCGGCGCAGAACGTCGCGCTGGTGCGCTGCGAACTGCTGTATCCGTGGCCGGCGTCGGCGCTGCAGGCGCTGCGCCAGCGCTACCCCGCGGCCGAGTTCGTCTGGTGCCAGGAGGAACCCCGCAACATGGGCGCCTGGCAATTCGTGCGCGACCGCTTCGCCTGGGACGGCGTCGCCTCGCGCCGCGCGGCGGCCAGTCCGGCCACCGGCTCGCTGCAACGCCACAAGGCAGAACAAGCCGCTCTCGTCGCGGAGGCATGGAAGGCATGAAGAACCGTTCGTTCGCACTCTCGTTGCTGCTCGCCGCCTGCGCCTCGGCGCCGACCGACTCCGGTTCGGCGGCGGTCGTGCACGACGTCGCGGTGGCGGCCAAGCGGCTGCTCGGGCAGCTGTCCCACGAGCAGCAGCAGCTGGCGTGGCGCCCGCTCGACGATCCGGAGGCGATGGCCTGGCAGTTCGTGCCCGGCCGCTACGCCGGCATCGAGCTCGGCGCGATGGAGCCGGTGCAGCGCTCGTTCGCCCGCGACGTGGTCCGGGCGATGCTCAGCGACGTCGGCTTCGGCCGTCTGGTCGCGGTCATGGACCTCGAGAACGTGCTGCGCGAGATGGAGGCGGGGCCCGGCAAGGACGTCTCGCACCGCGATCCGGGCCGCTACTCGCTGCTGATCTGCGGGCGGCCGGCGGTCGACGGCACCTTCGTCGTGCGCTTCCAGGGACACCACGTGTCGCTGCGCATGGCGGTCGTCGACGGCGTGCTGGCGGGCTTCACGCCGCACTTCCTCGGCGCCAACCCGCACCGCATCGCCACCGGCGACGAGCAGGCCGGCCTCGACGCGGAGGTGTTCACGCTGCACGCCGAGGAGGACGTCGCGCGCGAGCTGATGGCCGCGCTGACCGACGAGCAGCGCGCCCGCGCGATCGTCGACCCGAAGGCGCCGGCCGACGTGCTGCTCGGCCCGGGCAAGGCGCCGGACGCGCTGGGCGAGCGCGTCGGCCTGCCGGTGGCGGAGTTGACCGGGGTGCCGCGCGAGCTGCTGTGGAAGCTGCTGCGCGTCTACGTCGACCGCTACCGCAGCGAGCTCGCCGGCGCCGAGCTGCGGCGCATCGCCGCCGAGGACCTGGACGTGATGACGTTTGCCTGGGCCGGCAGCCTGGAGAAGGGCCAGGGCCACTACTACCGGCTGCACGGCGCGCGCTTCGCGATCGAGTACGACAACACGCAGAACGGCGCCAACCACATCCACACGGTCTGGCGCGACTTCGACCGCGACTTCGGCGGCGACCCGCTGCGCGAGCACCTCGCGCGCGAGCACGATCGGTAGCCCGTTCAGCAGCGCGTCAGCACGAAGCTGGCCGCGGCCTCGATCGCCGCTTCGAGGTGCTGCGCGGCGGTGAACCCGCTCTGCTTGCGCGGCGCCAGCGAGTGATCGCCGTCGGCGAACCAGCGCACCTCGATCGCGTCGCCCAGCGCGTAGCCGCCGACCTCGTCAGGCGTGCCGAACGGGTCGCGCTCGCCCTGCAGGATCAGCGTCTGCGTGCGCAGCGTCGCCAGGTGCGCGGTGCGCAGCTGCTCGGGCTTCTTCGGCGGATGGAACGGATAGCCGACGGCGACGCAGGCGATCGCGCGCAGCTCGTCGGCGACGGTGGTGGCGACGCGACCGCCCATCGACTTGCCGACCAGCGCCAGCGGGCCGCGCACTTCGGCGGCGAGCGCCTTCGTCGTGGCCTGCAGCACCGGCAGGCGGTCCGGGCCGGGGCGGCGGCCGTCGCGGCGCGCGGCCATGTACGGGAACTCGAAGCGCCACACCGCGAGGCCTGCAGCGGCGAGGCCGCGGGCGAACGCGGCGAGGAACTCGTGCTCCATGCCGGCGCCGGCGCCGTGCGCCAGCAGCACGGTCGCGGGCGCGTCGCTCGGGCCGTCACGCAGGATGGGCACGTCGCACATCGGGCGCAGCTTGTGGGCGGGACCGCGCGCAGGCAAGGGGCGCCGGCCGGCTCGCAGGTCGGCGCCCGGCCCGCGTCGGCCGGGCATCGTGCCCGAGCGGGTGGCCATGCCGTGACGAAGTCCTAGGCTGGTGCGCGCCGCCGACCGCGGCGGTGAAGAGGACCCCATGAAACGACATCTGCTGACCGCCATCCCGTTGTTCGCGTTCGCCGCCGCCGGCACCGCGCAACACACCGTGCTCATGACCGCCGGAACGAGCGACGAGCGCACGCTCGGCCTCGACGCGCCGGAGCTGGACCTGATCCGCAACGACGAGATCTACGCCGTGACGCCGCTGCCGGGCACCGCCTACACGGCGTGGCCGTTCCTGCCGACCAGCCTCGAATGGTACTACGTCGGCGACGGCGACGGTGACGCGCAGTACGTCGAGGCCTCGACCGACGGCCCCGGCGGCGCGATCGACGCGATCTTCGTCAAGAGCGGCGCCGTCGGCCCGGTGTCCCCGCGCGACGTGTTCTTCAGCATCGCCAGCACGAACACCCATCTGCCCGGCGTCAGCACCGCCGACGTGGTGCGCTACTCGGCGCAAGGCGTGCGCGAGGTGTTCGTCAGCGAGGCGCAGCTGATGACCGCGACCGGCGGCACCAGCCTCAACCTCGACGCGCTGTGCCAGACGCCGGCCGGGGACCTGCTGCTGTCGTTCTCGCTGACCGAGACGCTGGCGATCGGCAGCGTCGACGACGGCGACCTGCTGCTGATCCCGGCGGCGGCGATCACCTACGACGCCGACGGCAACGTCGCCGCGATCGCCGCCGACTCGGTGGCGCTGGTCGCGACCCAGGCCGACCTGATCGCGATGGTGAACAACAGCGGCTTCCACACCTCGGTCGGCGGCACCGTGACGACGTCGTTCGACCTGACGGGCCTCGAGGTCGATCCGAACGGCGGCACCTTCGTGGCGCCGCAGGACCCGACGATCGTGCTGCCCGACCTGCTGTTCTGCTGGAACGACTTCAGCAACGACGGGGCGCTGATCTCGACCGCCGGCGGCGGCAGCATCGGCGTCGTCAACGGCGTGGCGATGGGCTCGACGGTGGCGACGCAGGGCGACCAGATCGGCTGGCTGCCGGACAGCACCGGCACCAACGGCCCCGGCGGGCTGGCGCTGATCCCGCTGCAGCCGGCCAGCTACGCGGTGCTGAACTACCCGCGCAACCTGCACACCCAGGGTACCGGCCAGACGCTGCTGCAGATCCAGTTGAGCGGCGGCACGCCGGGCGGCGCCAGCGTCATCGCGCTGTCGGTCGAGTCGGCGATCGCCAACGGCGCGTTCCCGGTGATCGCGGCGCCGGCGCCGTTCGTCGGCGAGTTCGGCATGACGGCGCCGGCGATCCTCGGCGTCTACTTCCACGACGCGATGGGCAACACGCAGAGCGACTTGCTGATCCTGGCCACGCCGCCGCTGTCGGGCGCGAACATCAGCGTGCAGGCGCTGGACGTGTCGACCTTCCAGCTGTCGACGCCGGGCGCGCTCAGCTTCCTGTAGCGGGCCGCGGCTGCAGCAGGAACGGGAACGTGCCCTTCGCCACCAGCCGCCCGTCCTGCCGCACTTCGCTCTCGCACACGGCCATCGTTCGTCCGATGCGCAGCGGCGTCGCCACCGCGACCAGATCGCCCATGCCCGGCCGCGCCGCGGCGAGGAACTGCATCGAGCAACCGGTGCCGGTCATCGTGCGGCCGTCGCCGAGCCGCGGCCACAGCAGGTAGACGGCGGCGGTGTCGGCGAGCGCCGTCAGCACGCCGCCCTGCACGACGCCCGCTTCCTGCAGCAGCTCGTCGCGCACCGGCAGGTGCACCTCGCTGCGTTCGGCGGTGCTCTCGACCAGGCGCATGCCGAGCAGGCGGTTGACCGGCGCGCGGTCGAACTCGTCGTGAGGGTTCACTCGCCGTGCGCGCCGGCCGGCGGCAGCGGCGCCGTGGTGATCAGGTTCTCGGTGACCAGTTCGCCGCCGATCAGGTGCCGTTGCACGATCTGCTCGAGCACTTCGGGCGTGCAGTCGCGGTAGTAGGCGCCCTCGGGGTAGACCAGCGCGATCGGGCCGTTGCCGCAGATTCGCAGGCAGTGCGACTTGTTGCGCTGGATTGCACCGGACGTCGACAGGCCGAGCTCCTGCAGGCGGTTCTTCAGGAAGTCCCACGAGCGCAGGCTCAGCTCCTTGTCGCAGCACTTCGGCGACGACTGGTCGCAGCACAGGAAGATGTGCCGTTGCGCCTGGTGCATGCCGATCTTGTCGACGACCTTGGCCTCGGCTTCGGGGGACAGCTCGTTCTGCATGGCGGAACGATGCCGCGCCCGGGCTCGCGGCGCCAGCGCGGCAGTCGAGGCTTGCGCGGGGCACGCGCCCCGCGTTCGCTACTCCGCGCGATGACCGACCACCCGTTCCGCCACGTCCTGCCCGCGATCACCACGCCGTTCACCCAGGACGACCGCGTCGACCATGCCTTCCTCGGCAAGCACGCGAAGTGGCAGCTCGACGCCGGCTGCAGCGGCATCATCCCGCTCGGCTCGCTCGGCGAAGGCGCGACGCTCGACTTCGACGAGAAGGTCGCGATCCTCGAGACGCTGGTCGCGACGGCCGGCAGCAAGCCGGTGTTGCCGGGTATCGCCGCGCTGAGCACGCGCCAGGCGCAGAAGCTCGCCGAGGCGGCGAAGCAGGCCGGCTGCCGCGGCCTGATGGTGCTGCCCGCCTACGTGCACAAGGGCGAGCTGCGCGAGGCCGAGGCGCACGTGTCGGCGGTGATCGCCGCGACCGACCTGCCGTGCATGCTCTACAACAACCCGATCGCCTACGGCACCGACTTCACGCCGCAGTGCATCGCGCGCCTCGCCGAGAAGCACGCGAACCTGCGCGCGGTCAAGGAGTCGAGCGGCGACAGCCGCCGCGTGTCGGGTGTGCTCGCGCTGCTCGACGGCCGCATCGACGTGCTGGTCGGCATGGACGACATGCTGGTCGAAGGCGTCGCCGTCGGCTGCAAGGGCTGGGTCGCGGGCCTGGTCAACGCGTTCCCGAAGGAGTCGGTGCAGCTGTTCGAGCTGGCGCGCGACCGGAAGCACGCCGAGGCCACCGCGCTGTATCGGTGGTTCCTGCCGCTCTTGCGGCTCGACACCGTGCCGGAGTTCGTGCAGCTGATCAAGCTGGTGCAGCAACAGGTCGGCATGGGCGACGAGCGCTGCCGGCTGCCGCGGCTGCCGGTGGTGGGGGCGATGCGCGAGCACGCGCTGCAGGTCATCGCCGACGCGCTGGCGAAGCGACCGGAGGTGCAGGCGTGAGCGCGCACGAGGGCGCGCACTTCGTCGCCGGCGCGGTCGAGCCGGGCGGCGGCGAGCCGTTCCATGGCGTCGACCCGAAGTCTGGCGCGGAGCTGGCCCCGGCGTACCTCGAGGCGACCGGCGAACAGATCGAACGCGCGGCGCAGGCCGCCGGCGCCGCCGCCGCGGCGTTCGCCGCGACCTCGCCGCAGCAGCGCGCCGCGCTGTTGCGCGCGATCGGCGACGGCCTCAACGCGCTCGGCGACACGCTGGTCGAACGGGTCACCGCCGAGACCGCGCTGCCGGCGGCCCGCGTCAACGGCGAACGCGCCCGCACCGTGCTGCAGCTCGGCCAGTTCGCCGACCTGATCGAAGAGGGCTCGTGGGTCGACGCGCGCATCGACCGCGCCCAGCCCGATCGCCAGCCGCTGCCCAAGCCCGACCTGCGCCGCATGCTGGTGCCGCTCGGCCCGGTGGTGGTGTTCGGCGCCAGCAACTTCCCGCTCGCCTACTCGGTCGCCGGCGGCGACACCGCGTCGTCGCTCGCCGCCGGCTGCCCGGTGATCGTCAAGGGCCACCCGGCGCACCCCGGCACCAGCGAGCTGGTCGGCCGCGTCGTGCACGACGCCGTGCAGCGCCTCGGCCTGCCGGCGGGCACGTTCTCGCTGCTGCACGGCCGCAGCAACGCGCTCGGTGCGGCGCTGGTGCAGCACCCGGCGGTGCAGGCGGTCGGCTTCACCGGCTCGCACGCTGGCGGCCGCGCGCTGTTCGATCTCGCCGCGCGCCGCGCGCAGCCGATCCCGGTGTTCGCCGAGATGGGCTCCGCCAACCCGGTCGTGGTGCTGCCCAACGCGCTCGCCGCGCGCGGCGCCGACGTCGCCGCGGCGCTCGCGGCGTCGGCGCTGATGGCGCAGGGGCAGTTCTGCACCAGCCCCGGCATCGTGTTGACGCTCGACGGCCCCGGCAACGACGCGTTCGTCGCGGTGCTGCGCGAGAAGCTGACCGGCGCTGCTGCCGGGCCGACGGTGCACGCGTCGATCCGCGCCGGCTACGAACGCGCGCTCGGCGAGGTGAAGGCGCTGCCGGTGACCGCGGTCAGCAGCGCGGTGGCCAGCGGCAGCAGCGACGTCTGTCCTGTTCTCCTCGCCGCGACGCCGTCGGCCGTGCTCGACAACCCGCGGCTGCGCAGCGAGATCTACGGGCCGGCGGTGCTGCACGTGACCTGCAGGGACGCGGCGGAGCTGCGGCGCGTGTGCGAGTCGTTCGACGGCCACCTGACGGCGACCGTGCACGGCGACGGCGGCGACCTCGCCGCGTATCCGGAAGTGATCGCCGCGCTGCGTCGCCGCGTCGGTCGGCTGATCGCCAACGGCGTGCCGACCGGCGTCGAGGTCTGCCCGTCGATGGTGCACGGCGGTCCCTACCCGGCGGCCACCGATCCGCGCTTCTCGGCGGTCGGCACGTCGTCGATCCAGCGCTGGGTGCGTCCGGCGTGCTGGCAGGACTGGCCGCAGGCGCTGCTGCCCGAGGAGCTGCGCGACGACAACCCGCGCGGCGTGCGCCGCACGATCGACGGGCGGGTCGTCTAGCGGCAGCGCTTCGTTCGCAGCAGCGCGCTACTTCTTCACCGCGCCCGGCGCCACCGACTTGGTCGGCTTCGCCTGCTTGCCCTTCTCTTCCTCGATGATCTGCGGGATGCGCTTCCGCAACTCCGCCGCACGATCCATCGGGTCCGGGTGCGTGCTGAGCCACGCTGGCCCGCCGCTGCCGAGCGCCGCCATGCGCTCCCACAGCTTCGGCGCCTCGTTGGGGTCGTAGCCGGCGCGGATCGCGTAGCGGATGCCCTCGATGTCGGCCTCGGATTCGTTGTCGCGGCTGTAGGGCAGGATCACGCCGATCTGGGCGCCGGCGCCGAGCACGCCCATGACCATGCCCTTGCTCTCGTCGCTCATCTTGCCGAGGCCCATCGCCAGGTCGGCGGCGGTCAGTCCGGCCTGTGTCAGCATGCCCTGCGTCATGCGCTTGCCGCCGTGGCGCTTGGTCGCGTGCGCGACCTCGTGGCCGAGCACCGCGGCGAGCGCGTCCTCGTTCTGCGTGACGGGCAGGATGCCGGTGTAGACGGCGATGCGGCCGTTCGGCAGGCAGAACGCGTTGACGACGTCGTCGGCCTTCAGCAGCTTGGCTTCCCACGCGAAGTTCTCGCCCGACGCGGCGGCGATCTTCTGGGCGACGCGCTGCACCATGTCGTGATCCGGGCCGGACTTCACCTCCGGGTACTGCTCCTGCGCCTCGGCGTAGGCCTGCACGCTGAGCGGTTCGAGGTCCTCGTCGGAGTAGAAGTTCAGGTCGGCGCAGCCGGCGAGGAGCAGCACCGAGAACAGGCAGGGACGCAGGAAATTCCGCATCCGGGCATGTTACGTCGCGCCAGTTGGCGGGCCAGCGCGAGCTGACGAAGTCCGCGGCAGGCGCATTCTTGCGCCGGGTGAGGGCTTGGCCGATGCTCCGCGGATGCAATCCGAATTGGTGATCGTCGGCGGCGCCCGCACCGCCATGGCCGAGTACTCCGGAACGCCGGGGTTCGGCAAGTTCAAGGACGTCTCGGCCATCGACCTCGCGGCCCATGCCGCGAGGGCGGCGATGGAGCGCTGCGGAGTCAAGCCGGAGATGGTCGACGAGACCTTCGTCGGCAACGCCGCGCAGTCGTCGAGCGACGCGATCTACGGCGCGCGCCACGTCGCGCTGAAGGCGGGCGTGCCGATCACCAAGCCCGCGCTGACGGTCAACCGCCTGTGCGGCTCGGGCATCCAGTCGGTGGTCTCGGCGGCGCACTCGATCCTGCTCGGCGAGTCCAAGCTGTGCCTCGCCGGCGGCATGGAGAACATGAGCCAGGTGCCGCACGTGATCCGCGGCGCGCGCGACGGCTTCCGCTTCGGCCAGGAGCCGAAGATCGAGGACCTGCTGTTCGCGGCGCTCTATGACCCGTTCTGCAAGTTCTTCATGGCGCAGACCGCGGAGAACGTCGCCAAGCAGGTCGGCATCTCGCGCGAGGAACAGGACGAGTACGCGCTGCGCAGCCACCAGCTCGGCGCCGCGGCGGTCAAGGCCGGCAAGTTCGCCGCCGAGATCGCGCCGCTCGTGATCCAGCGCGGCAAGAAGGAGCTGGTCGTCGACAGCGACGACCACATCAAGCCGGAGACGACGCTGGAAGCGCTCGCCGGCCTGCGCGCGGCGTTCGGCAAGGACGGCACGGTGACCGCCGGCAACGCGTCGGGCATCGTCGACGGCGCGGCGATGCTGGTCGTGACGACCGCGCAGCGCGCCAAGGAACTGGGTCTGAAGCCGAAGGCCAAGATCCGCTCGTGGGGCCTCGCCGGCGTGCCGCCGGAGGTCATGGGCCTCGGCCCGGTGCCGTCGATCCGGCAGGCCTGCGACAAGGCCGGCCTGAAGGTGGGCGACCTCGACCTGATCGAGATCAACGAGGCGTTCTCGGCGCAGTACCTCGGCTGTGAGAAGGAGCTCGGCCTCGACCGCGACAAGTGCAACGTCAACGGCGGCGCGATCGCGCTCGGCCACCCGCTCGGCGCGACCGGCACGCGGCTCCTGCTGACGCTGGTGCGCGAGATGGAGGAGTCCGGCAAGTCGCTCGGCTGCGCCTCGGCGTGCATCGGCGGCGGCCAGGGCATCGCGATGATCCTGGAGCGCGTCTAGGAGCTGCCATGCGCGACGCGAGCATCCGGTTCGAGGGGCGCACCCTCTATCTGTGCGAGGACGAGACCGAGCTGAAGGCGCAGCTCTACGACGGCGTCGACCTGCAGTTCGATGCGCAGCGCAAGCTGATCGACAACATCTCGACCGACGAGCTGACCCCCGGCTGGGTCTGCTACTACTACGACGAGACGCTGGCGCGCTACTGCCTGGTCGGCCTGCGCGGCGGCAACGTGCAGAAGGACGCGATCAAGAACGGGCGCTTCTCGGTGATCGTCAGCGGCGTCTCCAAGGGCTGCGGCAGCTCGCGCGAGACGGCGCCGTTCTCGGAGCTGAAGGCCGGCGTGCAGCTGGTCATCGCCAAGAACATCGAGAAGATCTACGGCCAGAACTGCCAGAACATCGGCCTCCTGACCTCGACCGACTTCTCGCTGATCGAGCGCATCAAGCAGGGCGAGGCGATCCCGATCGACGAGTTCACCAAGGGCCTCGATCCGATCGCCACCGAGATCGTGCGGCACGGCGGCCTGTTCGCCTACAACAAGGCGCGCCTCGAAGGGCGCACCGCGCCGCCGGCGGTCGCGACCAGTGCGCGACCGATGACGCTGTGCGAGAAGATCATCAGTAACCGCGCCATCGCCGACGCCAAGACCGGCAAGCTCGGCATCCCGGCGGTCGCGCCGGGCGACGCGCTGTTCGTGCGCACCGACGTGCGCTTCAGCCACGAATACGTGACGCCGATGGCCGAGGCGCTGTTCAAGATGGGCCTCGGCGAGGACGCCAAGATCACCGATCCGAAGTCGGTGTTCGCGTTCCGCGACCACCTGACGTTCCTCGACCGCGTGATGCCCGAGGCGCACGTCAAGATGGGGCTGAAGGAGCAGGCGGCGTCGCTGGCGACGGTGCAGGAGTCGTTCACCAAGGCGCAGGGCGTGCGCCTCTACGGCGAGGTCGAGCGCGGCGGCCACACGGTCGGCTCCGAAGGCATCTGCCACAACATCGTCATCGAAGACCTCGCCGAGCCGGGCCAGCTGGTGATCGGCACCGACAGCCACACCTGCATGGGCGGCGCGCTCGGCTGCTTCGCCTTCGGCGTCGGCTCGACCGACATGGCCAACAGCTGGTTCACCAAGGACGTGCGCGTCAAGGTGCCGGAGTCGGTGCGGGTCAACCTCACGGGTGCCTTGCGCGACGGCGTCGCCGCCAAGGACGTGATGCTGCACCTGCTCAGCGACCAGTTCTTCAAGTCGGGCGAGGGCATCGGCAAGGTGCTCGAGTTCGCCGGCGCGGGCACGATGGCGCTGTCGCTCGACGAGCGCGCGACGCTGACCAACATGGCGGTCGAGGCCGGCGGCTTCACCGGCATCATCGAGGCCGACGAGGTGGTGGTGGAGCACATCCACGCGCTGCGCGGTACCGACAAGGACAAGTTGCGCGCCCAGATCGTCAAGGCCGACGCCGGCGCGTCGTACTGCAAGACCTTCGACATCGACCTGGCGACGGTCGCGCCGACGGTGGCGACGCCCGGCGACCCGCGCAACGGCATCGCGCTCGACGTGTTCCGCCAGCAGAAGGGCGAGGTCAAGGTCGACATCGCCTACGGCGGCTCGTGCACCGGTGGCAAGAAGGCGGACATGGACATGTACGCCGAGGTGGTGCGCAAGGCCGTCGACAAGGGGCTGAGCCTGAAGGCCAAGACCTACATCCAATTCGGCAGCCAGCGCATCCGCGACTACGCCGAGAAGATGGGCTACGTGCAGCTGTTCGAGTCGGCCGGCGTCGAGCTGATCGACCCGAGCTGTGGCGCGTGCATCAAGGCGGGGCCGGGCGTGTCGTTCACCAAGGACGAGGTCACGGTGTCGGCGATCAACCGCAACTTCCCCGGCCGCTCGGGCCCGGGGGACGTGTATCTGGCGAGCCCCTACGTGGTCGTCGCCAGCGCGTTCCTCGGCTACGTCGGCGGACCGGACGAGCTGTAGGACCGTGGTCGCGTGGCGCACCACGACCCGAGGGTCGTGGTGCCGCCGCCGCGAGCCGCTGTCGCGGCCTACTGGCCGAGGCGCGCGTGCACCGCGTTGCTCATGCCGCCGAAGGCGTTCGCGGCCGCGCCGTCGATCACCAGCGTCTGCGTGAACAGCGCGATACCGGTCAGCAGCGGGTCGTTCGGCAGCGCCAGCGCGTGCGTCATCGTGCCGGCGTTGACGACCTCGGTCGCGAAGACGTCCGGCGTGACCTCGAGGCGGCAACCGCCGAGGCCGATCAGCGTCAGGTCGAACGGCAGGTAGAGGGTCGGCGTGAGCTGGGTGTTGCCGATGCCGTGCGCGAGCACCGCCACCGTCGTCAACGAGCCGTTCTGGGCCTCGAGCTGGTAGGTCGTGCCGAGCACCGGCAGCGTCGTCGGCGTGAGCGTCGGCACGCCCTGCGAGGTCGCGCAGCCCTGACCGAACGGCGCGGCGATCGCGTTCATCGGCGCGGTGTAGATCCAGGTCTCGTTGGAGGCGCCCGTCGGACCGCTGCCGCCGAAGTGCAGCGGCGCGCCGGTCAGCAGGTCCCACGTCATGTAGCTCTCCGCCGACTTGACCGGGCCGCTCGCCGCGATCTGCGTCCAGTCGTTGCCGTCGTATTCCCACGTGTCGGTCAGCGCGGTGCCGCTGCCGAAGCCGCCGTAGAGCACGATGCGGCCGCGCACCTCGTCGTAGCAGCAGGCCGAGCGGTAGCGCGCGCTCGGCGCGTTGGCGGTCGTGCGCAGCGTCCAGTCGCTGCCGTCGAACTCCCAGGTCTGGTCGTACATCGTGCCGCCGAAGCCGTCCCAGCCGCCGAACATGACCACCACGCCGCGCGCCGCGTCGTAGGCCATCGCCGGCGTCTCGAGCCCGGGCGGAGTGGTCGGCGTCAGCACCTGCAGCCACGTGCTGCCGTCGTAGGTCCACGTCTGGTTGCCGCCGGTCACCGAGCCGCCGCTCTGGGTACCGTAGAGGACCGTCACGCCGCGGCGCTGATCGAAGGCCATCGAGTAGAAGGCGCGAGCATTGGGCGACGCGGCCGGGGACACCTGCTGCCAGTCGGTGCCGTCGTACTCCCAGGTGTCGTTGGCGGTGGCGGTGGTCGTCGGCGAACGACCGCCGAACGTCACCAGCATGTGGCGACGGGTGTCGTAGACCATGCGGTGGCCCCAGCGCGGCGGCGGGGCGGTCGGCGTGACCAGCGGCTGCCAGTCACCGCCCGTCCACTGCAGCACGTCGGCCAGGGTGGCCGTCGGGCCGCTCTGCAGGCCGCCGTACATCACCGTGCCGGTGACGGGGCCCGAGGCGAGCGCGCCGGCGCGGCGCGTGGTGGGTGGGTTGGCGGTGGTCAGCTGCGTCCAGTTCTGCGCGTTGGCCGCGACGGCCAGCAGGAGGGTGAAGAGGGGAATGCAGGGGTGCTTCATCGTTCCCCAGGCGCCGCTTCCCCGTCGAGGGGCCAAGTCGATCCCGAGAATCGATGGGACGGGCAATTCTGTTACCTCATCCGCGCGGCGGCCGCGCCTCCACCTGGCGCGCGCGTCTCCGTTCCCGCATCCAGCACGCCAGCCACAACGCCGGCACGCACGCCAGCGCCGCGTAGAAGGCCCACGTCCACGCCGCGCTGACGCCGCGCAGGTCTTCCGGGCCACGTTGCCAGTCGACCAGCAGCGACAACAGCGCCACCGACACCAACACCAGGCTGGCCGGCCGCACCGCGCTCTGCGTCGCCGGCGTGCGGGTCTCGCCGAGCGTCATGACCGCCACCAGCGCCGCCGTGCACAGGCACGTGAAGCCGACGGTCGACTGCCATGCTGGCGGGCCGAGCGTGCTGCCGCGCACGTCGTGCAACAGCGCGAAGCGGATCTGCGTCCACGGCCGCATCGCGGCCAGCCAGGCGCCGACGGCGCTCGCGTAGAGCATCGTGCGCCATGCCGGGTGTTCCCGGCGCGGCGGCGGGGGGCGGTTGCTGTCGCGCGGCTCGACGAAGGTGGGCACGGGCAGCAGTGTAGGTGCGCGGCGACGGCTGGAAACCCCCGCGGAGCTCAGCGCGATCCCCCAGCAGGGTGCTCGGTCGGCTTCTGGTCCGGCCCGGCGGCGTCTGGCGCCGGCGGCGGCCGCAGCGCCAGCGCCTGCTCGAGGCCGAGCTGCTCGACGAGCTCGTCCCACGACGGCTCGTACTCGAGGTAGATCTCGGTGCTGATCGGCGTGACCAGGTACGTCAGCGGGATGAAGGCCTGCGAGTAGTTGGTGCTGCCCGCCTGGGTGACGCGCACGCGGGTGCCGTTCTTGGCGGCGATCTCGGCCGTCGCGTAGTCGAGCATCTCGTCGAGCGTGATGTTGCCGAGCACCGGGATGAAGACGAGCAGGTTGATGCCGATGTTGGTCGTCGCCTTCATGAACACCGGCCGGCCCTCGGGGTCGAGGCGGCCGTTCCAGTGCGTCGCCGTGCCGGTGAACGAGCAGGCGCCGAGCGTCAGCGCGGCGAGCGCGGACAGGGCGGGCGAGCGGGGGGCGGGCATCGGGTCACGATCGCGGCTGCGCGCGGCGCAGGCAAGCATCGATGCGACGGGGCGCTACGGGTGACGGATGAAGGTCTTCGTCAGGTTGGTCGAAGAACCGGGCGCATGCGCGAAGACGCCGACCCCGACGACGACTGGGCACCGCTGCG
The DNA here is from genome assembly GCA_020638735.1 of Planctomycetota bacterium. Classification (GTDB taxonomy): domain Bacteria; phylum Planctomycetota; class UBA1135; order UBA1135; family UBA2386. Next base: position 95,668 of record JACKHZ010000014.1, read on the forward strand.
CCCCGAACAGCTGATCGGGCGGCCGGGCGAGTTGGAGCCTTCGGCGCAGACGGCGCTGTCGCCTGTCGTCGAGCCGCCGAAGCCGGCGCCGCCGCCGCGCCCGCGCAGCCGCCCGACGCCGGAGGGCGAGCGCGCGTTCGCCGAGTTGCAACAGCGGCTGCTGGCGATGCCGCCGAGCGACTCGATCATGGCCGAGATGCAGCGCCGCGAGCAGCGAGCGGCGCGGCGTCGCGACCGCAAGGGGCGCGTCGACGAGCAGCTGGCCGGGACCGTCCTCGCGGTCGGCGAGCCGTCGGCGCCGGCGCCCGAGCCGGCGCTCGAGTTCGACGAACCGCGCAGCGAACTCGATCCCCGCGAACTGGAGCCGTGGTTCCTCGAGCTGCCCGCGTCCGAGCGCGAGCGGCTCCGGCGCACGTGGGCCGACAAGCGGGACCGGCTGGTCGACAACCTGCAGGTGCAGCGGCGCCTCGCCAACCGGCGAACCGTCGCGGCGCTGCTGTGCTTCGTGGCGACGATCGCGCTCGGCAGTCACGCGCTGTGGCACGCGACGCTCGGCGCCGGCATCGTCTGCGGCATCTGGTGGCGACATGCGCCGCCCGATCGCCTGATGGACCCGATCCGCGCAGCCGTCTGCATGATCGGCATGCAGTGCCTCGCGCTGGTGGTCGCCGGTGGCATCAGCCCGACGCTCGGCTTCGACTGCGTGTTGCTGGTCGGCATGAGCGCCCTGGTCGGCTTCGACGGCGAGATCAAGCGCAGCGGCGGCTTCACGGAGGCCTGAGGGGCAGCAGCGCTGGATCGTTCCGGCGGTGCTCAGCGGTTGCCGAGCTGCAGCTGCAGTCCGTTCGACGTGACCAGCCCGAGCGCGTTGGCGCTCGGGTCGAGCCACGCGGACTGCGCGTGCAGCCGCGCCGAGAGCAGGTTCGCCCGGTTGGGGATCACCAGCGGCACGTTCATGCCGGGCGCGGGCGAACCGCCGTTCGACAGCACGACCAACACCGCGGCGCCCGGAGCGACGGATGCCGCGCATCCCGGCGCGCCGAGCGGCGACAGCTCCAGCGCCGGCGCCAACGCCGCGGTGCCGAGCGCGAGCACGCCGAGGCCGAAGCTGCTCTGGTTGGTGGTGGCGAGGTCGATGGTCGTGCCGAGCAGCGGCGGCGCCGTGGCGGCCAACGCCAGCGGCGGCAGGTCGACCTGCGTCAGGCTGGCGCCGGCGACGCCGTCGCACAGCGCGGCGAGGTCGCGCGGGCCGGGATCGAGCGACGCGCCGCCCGGCGAGTAGCCGACGACCCATGTGTCGCCCGGCGGGCTGCCGGCGCCGCCGATCGCGTCGAGCGCGACGAAGTGCAGCGTCACCAGCCCGCTCGCCGAGTCGAAGACGAACTGGAACGTGCTCGGGTTGACGACGCCGGTGGGGTAGCTCTCGACATCGAGCCACGTCACCCGCGCGAGGCCCGCCGTCGCGTCCTCCTCGAACCAGACCGCGCCGCTGCCGTTCTCGACCGGGTCCAGGTCGTGCCAGATCCACCAGCCGGTGGCGGGGGCGCCGAGGAACGGCGGCACGTCGGGGATCCAGTCGAAGCCCTGCAGCTGGTCGTTGCTGGCGACCGAGACGAAGCCGTTGGCGTGCACGAACAAGCTCGCGGCGACGCCGCCAGGGTACGGGAACGGCGCGCCGAGCGGCTGCTGCAGTTCGTCGTCGTCGCCGAGCGGCAGCTGCAGCGCGGTCGGGCCCGGCGGCAGGTAGGCGGCGCCGGCGCTGCCGGGCAGCACCTCGTAGCCGCCGAGACCGTTGGGCACGAAGGTCAGGCTGCGGCCGTTCAGCGCGTTGGCCGCGCCAGCCGCGGTCGCGAAGCGCTGGTAGATCGACGCGAAGCGTTCGCCGCAGCCGTCGACGACGGTGGTGACGGTGGCGCACGCGTGCGGCGCCGCGCCGACCGCGTAGTGCAGCTCGCCGATCCAGCTCCAGCCGGCGTAGCCGCCGCCGGGGAACGCGGGCGTGCTGGTGAAGGCGCCGAGCTGGATCGCGCCGCCGGTCACCGACAGCTCGGCGTTGGCGAACGTCAGCGGCGCGCTCGGCACGGCCTGGAAGCGGGGGGCGACGCCGAGGTAGCGCACCGCGCAGCCGTAGGTGCCGGGCGCCAGCACCAGCCCGCCGCCGACGCCGTCCTGGCACGACGTGCAGGTCAGCTGCGCGGCGCTGCCCGTCGTGCCGTTCGCGACCACCTGCCCGCGCGACGCGAGGTGCCACGCCGCCGCGTCGGTCTCGTGGCCGACGAAGGTGCTGACGCCGGGGTTGGTCAGCCACAGCTCGAGCGTGCCGTGCTGGCCGACCGGGCTCAGCAGCGGCGTCGCCAGCTCCTGCAGCGTGATCGTGGTGCCGACGGTCAGGTCGAAGAAGATCTGCGGGTCGGTGGTCGGCACGGTCCAGCCGAGCGGGAGTCCCGCGGCCGGCGCGACGACCAGCGGCGACTGGGCCGGCAGCGCAACCCATGGCAACGTGGCGGAGAGCGCCGACGCGAACGCGACGAGGGGCTTCATCGCCGTGGCGGGGATCAACAACCGGACCAGCGCGAGGCGCACACGTCGCGGCGGCGCGAAGCCGCGAGGTGGATGTCGCTTGTCCATGCGTGACGGGTCGCTGGACGCGTCGCGTACACGAGCCCGTCTTCGCCCCCGTCCTGCGCCCGCGCTGCCGGTCGCGGTAGCCCGGTGCGGGCTTTGCTGATGGGGGCTGCGACCCTCTCCGGACTCCACACCAAGAAGATGCTCCTCGCCACCTCCCTGCTCGCCGCATCCGTCTTCAGCACGCCCCAGGCGCCGCAAGGCACCACCGTCACCGGGACGGCGCGTGCTCCGTCCGCCGCGGCCCTCGCGGCCTTCGTCGAGAACCGCGGCCAGTGGCACCCGGCGGTGCTGCACGCGGCCAGCTTCGGCGGCATGCACGTGTTCCTCGAGCACGCGGGCTTCACCGTCGACGTCCGCCAGGTCGATCGCGTCGACGACGTCCCGGCCCAACCGACCGGCGTGCGCGGCGTCGCCGTGCGCTTCGGCTTCGGCACGCCGCACGCCGTCGTCGCCGGGGCGGAACTCGCCGGTCGGTACAACTTCCTCGTCGGCCGCGACCGCGACCGCTGGGTCGCGGACGCGCGCGCGCACGACGCGGTGCACTACCAGGGCATCGCACCCGGCATCGAACTCGTCGCCTACCAGAAGGCGGGGCACTTCGAGTACGACCTCGTCGTCGGGGCGGGCGCCGACCTCGATCGGGCGGTCTTCACCGTCGCCGGCGCCGACGGCCTGGCGCTGCGCGACGACGGCGCGCTCGAGATCGCGACCGCGCTCGGCACGATCGTGCAGAGCGCGCCGGTCGCGTTCGTCGGCGCCGGGGCCGAGCCGATCGCCTGCCGCTGCGAACTGCGCGGCGCCGACCGCTTCGTGTTCGTCGCGCCCGGCTGGAACGGCCGCGAGGTGCTGCGCGTCGATCCGGGGCTGACCTACGGCAGCTACTTCGGCGGCGCCGACAAGGACGCGGCCGGCGGCGTGCACATCGGCGACGACGGCGTCGTGACGACGAGCGGCTCGTCGAAGTCGCTCGACTTCCCGGTCACCGTCGGCGCCTACCAGACCGTGCCCGTCGACGAGGTCGTGACCCTCGTGCGCCTCGACCCGAGCCAGCCGCCGGCTTCCCAGGTGCTGGTGGCGACGTTCTTCGGCGGCAGCGGCAGGGAGTCCAACACCGCGCTGCACGTCGACGAGCTCGGCGTCGCGACGGTGCTCGGCACCAGCCGGTCGAGCGACCTGCCGACCACGCCGAACGCGTTCGGTCCGACCTTCGGCGGCGTGCAGGACGTGCTGCTGGCGCGCTTCGACCTGTCGCAGTCCGGGGCCCAGCAGCTGCTCTACTCGACCTACGTCGGCGGCGGCGGCAACGAGTTCGCGTCGAACAGCATGATCGTCGAAGGCGGCGTCGTCACGTTCACCGGCTCGACGCTGTCGACCGACTACCCGACCACGGCCGACGCCTGGAGCCAGGCGCACGCCGGCGGCGGCGGCACCGACTCGATCCTGACGCGCATCGACACGAGCCTGCAGGACGCGGCACAGCTGGTGTACTCGTCCTACTTCGGCGGACCGGGGGGCGACGGCGGCACCGCGGTGGCGCTCGATCCCGCGGGGCGCGTCGTGGTCTGCGGCACCTCCAGCTCGGCGGCCTTCCCGGTGACCGCGGACGCCTACGCGAACGCGCTGAGCGGGCCGGGCGACGTGGCCTTCGCCGTGTTCGACCTGACGGCGGCGCCGGCGAACCAGATCGTCTACGCGACCTACTTCGGCGGCAGCGGCGGCGACAACGCGGTGTCGATGCAGGTCGACGACGGCGGCGCGATCGTGTTCTGCGGCCTGACCAACTCGGCGGACTTCCCGGTGACCGCCGGCGCCTTCGACACCAGCTACGACGGCCAGGAAGCCTACTGCGCGCGCCTGCACCCGGCGCTGCCGCCCGCGAGCCAGTTGCTCTACGCGACCTTCGTCGGCGGCACCGCCGCCGAGAGCGCCACGTGGCTGCGCGTCGACGCCGCCGGCGTCATCACCATGTCGGGCGGCACCACGTCGACGGACTTCCCGATCACGCCGGGTGCGTTCCAGTCGGTCGCCGGCGGCGGCTTCAACGACCCGTGGGTGGTGCGGCTCGACCCGGCGCGGCCGGCGGCGCAGCAGCTGCTCTACTCGACGCTGCTCTGCGGCAACGGTCTCGAGGCGCTGTTCGCGTTCGACGTCGACGCGCTCGGCGGCGTCTGGGCGGTCGGCTACACGCAGTCGACGGACTTCCCGACCACGGGGAACGGCTACGACACGGCGCCGAACGGCGGCAACGACGTGTTCCTCGCGCACCTCGACATGCTGCCGACCGGCGTGACGGCGTTCGGCGCGTCGTCGCCCGGTTGCGACGGTCCGCTGGTGGCCTCCGTCACGTCGATGCCGAGCCTCGGCAACGCCGACTTCTCGCTGACCTGCACCAACATCACCGCGCCGGCGCTCGGCGTGATCGTGATCGGGACCCAGCCGGCGGTGCTGCCGATCGCCGTGCTCGGCGTCGACCTGTGGGTCGATCCCGGCGCGCTCCAGGTCGTCGGCATGGTGGCGACGTCGCCGGGCATCGACTTCCCGGTGCTGATCGGCAGCGACCCGGCGCTGGTCGGCGCGACGCTCGACGCGCAGTTCGGCTGGTTCTCGTCGGCCGCCGGCGGGAATTGCCCTGTGGCCGGCTGGGCGGCGTCGAACGCGCTGCAGTTCACAGTGCAGCCCTGACATGGTCGCTGCGAACGAACGCGAGAGGGCCTGACCGAGATGCTGCGCATCAACCTGCTGGTGACCTGCCTGCTGGGCGCGTCGTTCGCGACGGCCCAGGGGCTGCAGGTCGAACCCCATCGGCCGCGACGCGTCGACGTGCACGTACCGGACGTCGCCGCCGATCCGTCGATCACCATCGACTACGACATCGTCTGCCTGCGCGTGCCGCGCCGGGGCGACGACGAGCAGGTCTCGTGGCCGGAAGCCTACGCGCCGACCTGCGTCGAGCCCGGCACCGACCTCGTCGTCGTGCATCCGGACGGGGTGATCGAGACGCTCGTCGAGGCGGCGGAGCACGAGGCGGTCGCCGATCCGAGCGTCTCGTTCGACGGCGAGTGGGTCTTCTACGCGCTGTTCGAAGGCGTCGAACGCCGCGACTCCGGGCTCTGCTACGGCGCCCGCGCCGACGTCTGGAAGGTGCGCGTCGCGAACCGCGAGCGGGTCCGCCTCACGCACCAGGAGTACACGCCCAACACCGGCGCGGTCGACGCCGCGCACCGCGAACGCGCGGTGCTCAACCTCGGCCCGGTCGAGGCGCCCGGCGGCTGGGTGGTGTTCACCAGCGACCGCAACGGCTTCGTGCCGCCGCGCACCTACACGCGCGTGCGCGACCGCGGCGACGACTCGCCCGAGCTGACGACGATGCAGCTGTTCCGCATGCGCAGCGACGGGCGCGACGCCGAGACCATCGGTCACCTCAACGTCAACGACGCGATGCACCCGACGCTGCTGCGCGACGGGCGCGTGATGTTCGGCAGCTTCGAGAACGCCGGGCTGCGCGACGCGCGGTCGTGGGCGATCTGGACGATCCACCCCGACGGCACGCACTGGCAGTCGCTGTGGCCGGCGCTCAGCGTGCCGACGTCGAACGCGCGACACCACACCACGCAGCTCGCCGACGGTCGCGTCGTGCTCGAGCAGTACTACTTCCACCGCACGCTCGGCTTCGGCACGCTGTTCCGCTTCGACGCCGAAGCGCCCGACGGCGCGGCGTACTTCGGCTCGGCCGGCAGCGAGGACCCGCGCAACCTCGACCTGGCGCCGAAGCTGCACGAGATCACCGGCCGCATGGCGTTCACGCCGCACGGCGCGGTCGAGCTGACGCGCTTCGCCAGCGCGGGCGCGTCGGAGGCCTACCGCAGCGATCCGGACGACGAGGACTCGCCGCGCGTCGGCAAGGTCGCGCATCCGGCGGCCGCGCCCGACGGACACCTGCTGGTCGCGTATTCGCCGGGCCCGGTGTTCGGCATCAGCAAGGCGGAGCTGCGCAAGGGCTTCGCCGCGCCGGCGGCGCACAGCGGCATCTACCTGATCCCGCGCGGCGAGGTGGTCGACGAGCCGGCGCAAATGCGGCGGGTCAAGGTCGATGCCGAGCACAACCTGGCGTGGCCGCGCCCGCTCGTGCCGTACCGACGCCTGCACGGGGTCGACGCGCCGGTCGACCTGTGCGCCGGGCCGCGCACGCCGCGTCGCCACCGACGGCAGGTGCCGGACGGCGCGCCGTTCGGGCTGATCGGCACCGCCAGCATGCTGAAGCGCGAGAGCTACCCCGCGGGCGTGGTCAAGGCGGGCGCGGTCGACGCGAGCTTCGCCGGTGTCGACGCGGTGACGGCGAAGTGGTTGTTCGCGGAGGACCCGTTCGAGGGGCTGGGCGGCGTCGTCTCGCACGGCGGTCGCAACTGGGGCGTGCAGGGCGCCGACGCGGGCCGCTACGGCAACGACGACGTGCACGCGATCCGCTTCGTCGCGACCGAGCCGCAGACCGATCCCGCCGCCGGCACCGACGGCCACCGGCTGTGGTGGAGCATGTCCAACGAGCGGCTGCGCATCCTCGGCGAGCTCCCGGTGCGCAAGTTCGACGCCGACGGCGCGCAGCCGAGCGATCCGGACGGCAACCCCGACACGAGCTTCCTCGCCAAGGTGCCGGCCGACGTGCCGTGGACGCTGCAGACGCTCGATCGCGACGGGCTGGTGCTGAACATGGCGCAGACGTGGCACCAGGTGCGGCCCGGCGAGGTGCGCTACGACTGCGGCGGCTGCCACGGTCACAGCCAGCGGCCGACGCCGTGGGAGCAGACCGCCGCCGCGCGACGGGACTACCGGCTCTTCGATCTCGTCACGCAGACACCGCTGTTGACCGACAAGGCCGGCGACGAGTCCGGGCGCCGTTGGGATGCCGACGATCGCACTGGCCTGCGCTACGCCGACGGCGCGCAGACCGTCGAGTACTTCCGCGACATCGTGCCGATCCTGCGGCGCAGCTGCGTGCCGTGCCACTCGCGCGAACAGTCCGCGCCGGCGGCGCAGTTGGTGCTCGACGACGACGCGCTCGTCGCGATCGACGGCAGGAACCGCTTCGGGCGGGACGACGGTCCCGATCGGCTGCCCGGCACCTACGTGCGGTTGGTGCTCGACGTCGGCGGCAAGTTCGGGCCGCCGCCGCCGGGCGGGCGCGGCGGCTACCAGCACGGCACGCGCTACGTCAGGCACTTCCAGGCGCGGCGCAGCCTGCTGGTCTGGAAGGTCTTCGGCCGTCGTCTCGACGGCTTCGCCAACGACGAGTTCGCCTACGAGACCGTGCCTGGCGACGCGACGTCGCTGCAGTTCCGCGGCGAGCCGCTCGACGCGGAGAAGCTGCCCAAGGCGTATCCCGGCAGGCCGGTGCCGGCCGGCACGCCGGCGATCGCGCTCGGCTACCTCGGCGAGGCGATGCCGCCGCCGGCCGCGGTCGACGGCCGCTGGGTCGGCGCCGACGGCGAGCGCGTGCAGGTGCCGGCGCTGAGCGACGAGCAGCGGCGCACGATCGGTCGCTGGGTCGACCTCGGCTGTGCGATCGATCTGGCCTTCGACGCCGGCGCACCGGCGGAGGAGCCCGAGCGCGGCCTGTTCGCCGACGACCTGCGCCCGACGCTCGAGATCGCGCGGCCGGCGCCCGGCGGCGAGGCGGTCGTCGACCGGATCGTGATCGGCGCGCTCGACTACGAATCGGGCCTCGCCGAGGATTCGCTGCACGTGCGCGCCGACGTGCCGATCGCCGGCGTCGCGCCCGGCGACGATCTGGCGAAGCACTTCGTCGTCACGTCTCCCGGCGTGTTCGAGCTGCCGCTGGCAGCGCCGTTGGCGTTCGACGGCATCGTCACGCTGACGGTCGAGGTCGCCGATCGCGCCGGCAACGTGACCCGCCGCACGCGCACGTTCTCGACGGCGAAGGCCCGCTGACGTCGTTCACGGCACGACGATGCGTTCGGTCTGCACCTGACCCGGCTGCAGCGTCAGCGGCCGGCGCAACCGCGGGTCGCCGGCGACGAAGACCTCGAGGTGGTAGGTGCCGGCGGGCAGCGGCTCGGCGAGCCAGACCGTGCCGGGCTGCGGCAGCGCGTCGACGGCGCTGTGCGACTTGCCGGCGGCGTCGCGCACCGTCCACATGCGCGGCTGCGGCGGCGCGCCGGCCAGCGTCAGCCCGAGGGTGACGGCGCCGTGCGCGACCGGATCGAGCACCTCGCCGCCGCCGGTGACGAAGTCGATGCGCAGCGCGCAGGCCGGCTCGAGGAACACGTCCTCGACGAAGCCGTTGCTGCCGGTGACGGTGAAGGTGCGGCGGAACGGCAGCAGCGGCAGCAGGTCGCCGTGCTCGTCGGTCGCCAGCGCCCGCACGCCGTAGTCGCCGGGCTCGAGCGTCGGCAGCGTGTAGTCGCCGGTCGCGGCGTCGGCGCGGCGCGCCCAGAGCGCCTGGCCGAGCTGCCACGCGGTGTCGCGCTGGCCGGGCTCGATGCGCCACGCGTCGACGCGAACGTGCTGCACCGGCTGGCCGGTGGTGTCGCGCACGCGCAGCGTGATCCCCGTCGCGGCCATCTGGCCGTCGAGGAACACGTCGAGCTGGCGGGCGTCGGCGCCGGCGGCCGGCACGGCGAAGCTCGGGTCGGCGAACGGCAACATGTCGTCGGCCTCGATGCGCAGCGCACCGGTGCTGCCCGGCGGCAGCGTCAACCCGGCGTCCGCTTCCGGCGACTCGCCGAACAGCGGCGCCGCTCCGGCCTGCGTGAAGCGCCAGCGGAACGGCGCGATCGCGCGCTGGTCCGATGCCGCGCGCACCGTGACGACGACGTTCGCGGGTGGTTGCTCGACGGGCTGCTCGAGCGCCGGCGTCGGGGCGGGCGGCGTCGGCTCCGGCGCGGTTACCGGCGCCGGCTGCGGCGAGGCGTCGCGGCGCTGCGTGTCCCCGCCGCGTTCGGGCGCCGGCACGGTGCGTTCGTGCGCCGGCCGTTCGGAGCTGCCACCGGATGGTCGCGCCATTTCGTCGCCGACGGAGAAGAACAGGAAGGCGGCGCCGGCGCACAGCGCCAGCAGCAGGACGGCGATGACGACGCGCATCGCGACATCGTGCGCGCGCCGCGCGCCGGGCGCCACGGTCCGGCGGCGGATCGGCGCCGGGCGTCGTCGTTCAGGCGCCGCTGCGGCGTCGCGCCGTGACCTCGATCTCGATCTTGATGCGCGGGTCGATCAGCCGCGCGGCGAACATGGTCGCCGCCGGCCGCGCTGCGCCGAGGCGTTCGCGCAGCACGGGCCAGCACTTCGGGAAGTCGTCGGGATCCGGCAGGATGTAGGTGACGCGCACCACGTCGTCGAGCGTCATCGACGCCTCGGCGAGCGCCGCCGCGAGGTTGTCGAACGTCTGCCGGCACTGCGCTGTGACGTCGTCGGCGAGCGTCATCGTGCGGTAGTCGAAGCCGGTGGTGCCGGAGACGTAGGCGGTGTCGCCGTCGGCGTCACGATGGACGACGGCGCGCGAGTAGGCGGCGTCGCGTTCGAACGTCGAGCCGGACGAGATCCACTGGCGGGAGGGCGACGATCGCGGCTGATCCATCGCCGCAGTCTACGCGGCGCCCGTGCCGGACCGCGATCAGCCCTTGCGCTTCGGCTTCGCCGGCTCGAACGGGTGCGCGAACGGGTGCGGCACGATGCCCTGCAGCAGCGTGCACTGGTCGCGTTCGACGTCTTCGCCGACCGCGGCGATGCGGTCGCGCAGCCGCTGCATCTCGAACAGGCCGGTCAGCAGCCGGAGCCCGCGCACGCGCACCGCCAGCTGTTCGCAGTGCAGGGCGGCGATGCGGATCTGGCTCGCGTCGCGGCTCGCAGCGGCGTGGTGGCACGTGGCCAGCATCGACACCAGCAGCTCGATCGCCTTGCCGAGCCGCTGCAGCGGCAGCTGCGCGCGGGTCAGCTCGAGCTGGAAGAACAGGTTGATGCCGAGGTAGGCCCAGCGCAGGCGGCGCAGCCGCCGTTCGGCGAAGCGCGCGTGACGGCGAAGTTCGGTCGGCAGCAGCTGGTAGCGCGGCACCATGCCGGTCGGCACCAGCGTGAACGGCGCGCGCAGCAGCTCGACGAGGCCGTTCCACAGGATCCAGCCCTTCAGCTTCCAGAACGAGCCGTTGGTCAGCAGCCGGCGGGTCGCCGTGAAGACCTTGCCCGGCGCGGAGAACAGCGTCGCGGGCGTGATGCGCAGCAGGCGCTGCGCGGGCGGCAGCGGCTTCTGGTCGGGGCCGACGTTGATCGACTGCAGCACGCCGAGCATGCCGGCCATGTACTTCGACGTGAAGCGGTCGGTCACGTCCTTGACCATGCCCATCAGGATCAGGTCGTCCTCGCCCTCGACGACGCCGAACACGTGCATGTTGTGCCGCGCGTCGTGCACGCGCGACGAGCGGTCGAACGAGCGGCCGCCGAGCACGCGTTCGCAGGCGATCAGCGAGTCCATCGCCGAGGTCGCCGCCGCCGACTTGGTCAGGTCGCGCAGGCCGGCGAGGTCGACGCCGTCCTTGTCCTGCTGCAGCGACAGGTGGCTCAGCGCGCGCGACATCAACGCGCCGCCGAGCATCCTGCCGAGGTGCTGGCGCGGCAGCTCGTGCCTGGCGACCAGGCCGCCGACGCCCTCGCGCGAGCGCGCGTAGGCGGCGGCGTCGGCGGCGAACATGCGCTGGTAGCCGGACGCCATCGCCGCCAGCATGCAGCGGCCCATGCGCAGGCAGTAGAACAGCACCTCGACGCCGTCGGCCTGGATCTGCTGCGCCTTGGTCAGCGGGAAGTTGTCGAAGTGGATGCGCGAGTTGTGGTTGGCGGTGAACGCGCCGGTGTTGGACGAGCGGCACCAGAAGCCGAAGTCGCTGCCGTTCTCGCCCTTCTCGACGTCCTGCTCCGGCAGCCGGGTGACGAACAGGCCGACCTGTTTGCCGGTCTCGCCGATGCGCGCGACGATGCCGACCAGGGCGCCGTGCGTGGCGTTGGTGATCCACAGCTTGTTGCGATCGCCTGATGCGAACAGGCGGAAGCCGTCGCCGTCCGGCTCGACGTAGGCGCGCACCTTCTTGGCGTTGACGCCGATGCCGACCTCGGTCAGGCCGAACGCCATCAGCTGGCCCTCGGCGACCAGCGGCAGGAAGGTACGCTTCTGCTCGTCGGTGCCGTAGGCGAGCAGCGACCCGGCGCCGATCGTCAGCTCGCCGGAGACCTCGACCGCGAGCGGGCCGAGGCCGTTGGCGGCGAGGTCCTCTTCGGCCAGCGCCAGCTGCACGTACTCGGCGCCCTTGCCGCCGAACTCTCCCGGCACCGTGAAGCCGTAGCCGCCCGCCGCCGCGACCTCGCGCCGCAGCGCCGCCGACAGCTTGCCGTCGGCGGTGAACGCCTCGCCGCGGCCGAGCGTGGCGAGCGCCGCCTGCAGCACCGCGTCGCCGGGGGCGCGGTCGGCGCGGGACGCGCCCTGCTGACCGGACTGCAGCTCGCCGACGTCGGGCAGCGGCCCGTAGATCAACCGTTCGACGAGGCTTCGCTTGCGCGCGCCGAGGCGCTGCGCCGCCTGCTGCGCCGCGGCGTCGAGCGCGCCGACGTCGCGCGCGGACTCGGCGTCACCGGCGGCGGCCAGGGCCTGCGCGGCGGTGGACGTGGGAGCAGGGGAGGACGGGTGCGTGGATTCGGTGCTCACGGTGACTTGCGGGGGGAAACATGGTGCCCGCTTGGGCGGTCGCTGGCCATGGTCTAGTGCCGCAGCCGTGCGTCGCGGTGGTGCGCGCGAGCGCGTCGGCCGGCTCGGCGATCGGGCCGACTCCGCGCTGGCAATGGCCGCATGCGTCGCTACGTTACTAGCCCCAAAACAGGACGCATTACCGCGCGTCCCGCCAGAACTCCGAGGAACCCCCGATGACCGAAGTGACGACGACCCAGGTCGGGCACGTGGTGCCCGACTTCGAGATGGAAACCTACCTGCCGAGCAAGAAGGACTTCGGCAAGTTCAGCCTCGCCGAGGCCAAGAAGGCCGGCAAGTGGACCGTGCTGGTGTTCTACCCGGCCGACTTCACCTTCGTCTGCGCGACCGAGTTCCAGGCGCTCGCCGAGCAGTACGCGACGCTGCAGAAGCTGGGCGCCGAGGTGCTGACGGTCAGCACCGACACCAAGTTCGTGCACCTCGCGTGGCAGCGTCACGAGGGCGAGCTGGCCAACGTGACCTACCCGATGGCCGCCGACCCGACCGGCAAGGTGTCGAAGATGTTCGGCGTCTACATGGCCGACGCCGGCGTCTCGCTGCGCGGCACGTTCATCATCGGCCCGGACGGCAAGCTGCACGGCAGCGAGATCAACTTCCTCAACGTCGGCCGCAACATGGAGGAGCTCACCCGCAAGGTGCAGGCCTTCATGCACTTCTCGAAGCTGCCGGAAGAGGCGTGCCCGGCCAACTGGAAGAAGCCCGGCGACAAGTCGCTGAAGCCGAACGCCGCGCTGGTCGGCAACGTGCACCAGGCGATGAACGGCTGATCGACCGCCGGTCGATCGCGTGACGCGCCTCCTGGTGCTCCGCCGCGGCGGTCTCGGCGACACGCTGCTGACCGCGCCGCTGCTGCGCGCGCTGCGCCGGCTGTATCCCGACGCCGACCTGCACCTGGCCGGCGTTCGGGAGCACGTCGACGTGCTGTGCGGCTACGGCGTCGTCGACGTCGCGCACTCGAGCGAGGCGTTCCCGCTGTGGTCGCCCGCCGAGGCGCGCCGCCGCTTCGGCGCCTACGAGCTGGTGCTCGGCGACGAACCGGAGCTCGTCGACCGTGCCTTCGACCCGCGCGCGTGGGTGACGGGCACGCCGTTCGCGCTGCAGCTGGCGCGGCAGGTCGGGCTCGAGCCGCTGTGGCCCGGCGACGCGCAGCTGCTGCCGCCGCGTGCGGCCGGCGAAGGCCCGGTCGCGCTGGCGCCCGGCAGCGGCGGCGTCGCCAAGTGCTGGCCGCGCGAACACTGGCCGCAGCTCGCCGCGGCGATCGGCGCGGCCGGCCGCGAAGTGCTGGTCGTGACCGGTCCGGTCGAAGCAGAGCGCGACGATCCGCGCGGCTGGAGGTGGCCCGTGCCCGTGCGGTTCGTCGTCGAGCCGACGCCGCTCGCGCTGGCCAGGCGGCTCGAAGACGTCGGCGCGTTCGTCGGCAACGACAGCGGCACCACGCACCTCGCGGCGATGCTCGGCGTGCCGACGCTGGCGCTGTTCGTCGCCACCGACCCGTCGGTGTGGGCGCCGGTCGGCGCGCACGTGCGTTGGCTCGGCGGGCCGGGCGCGGCGCCGACGGTGACCGAGGTCTTCGCCGAAGTGCAGCGCTAACGCGGCGTCGCGGGCTCGCCGAGCCGGCTGCGGACACGCTGCCAGTAGCCGAGCGTGGCCTGCTTCTGCGCGCCGTTGGGCCCGCCGTTGTGCACGCGCGCTACCGTCTCGGCGTCGCCGATGCGCCACGCCTCGGCGGCGTAGCGGCGCATGTAGGCGTCGATCACGCGTTCGGCGTAGGCGCGGCGGCGGCAGTCCTGGTAGTCGCCACCGAGCTCCGCCGCGAACTCGTTGGCGTCGAGCCAGTAGACGCGGTGGATCTGGTAGGGGCCGATCGCCCTGCCGCCGTCGCCGTCGCGCACGTCGTCGCGGCCGTCGCTCTCGACCATGCAGATCGCGTCGAGGATCTCGCGGCGCGGCCAGCAGCCGACGGCGGGGGCTTCGCCGCGGTTGATCCACCACAGCGCGATCAGCAGCAGCACCGCCAGTGATCCGGAGCTGCGTCGGGTGCGGGGGCGAAGGTCGCGCAGCCTGACGCGGCGCACCCGGCGGCCAGCGCCGCGGGCGATGCCGCCCAGTCCGGACGCGAGGCCACGCAAGGTGTGAGCGCCCCTCATACGCGCCGTCTCACCACCAGCACGATGCCCGCGACGACTCCGGCGGTGCCGAGCCATGCCTGCGGGCCGGGGGCGCCGTCGCCGACCGCCGCGGCCAGCAGCATCGCCAGCACCGGCGGCACGTAGCTGACCAGCGACAGCTGCGACGCGGGCGCCGTGCGCAACAACCAGAAGTAGATGCCGAACGTCATCGCCGTGCCGATCAGGGCCAGGTAGAGCGTGGCGATGGTAACCGACGTCGTCCATCGCAGCGACGTCGGGTCCTCGCGCCAGAACGCCGCGGCGGCGAGCAGCGCCGCGCCGAACAGCATGCCGTTGCGATTGAGCACGGCCGAGCTGCAGCCGTGGCCGAAGCGCTTGACCAGCGTCGTGCCGACCGCGCTGACGAGCGGGCTCAGCAGCAAGAGCCACGCGTAGCCGCCGTGGCCCTCGCCGGCGCCGCCTTCGCCGGAGCTACGGTCGCCGGAGCTGCTGTCGCCGAGCACGACGGCGACGCCTGCGAACGACACCGCGAAGCCGAGCCATTGCCGCGCGCGCAGCCGTTCGCCGAGGAACAGCACCGCGCTCGACGCCATCAGCAGCGGGAAGATCGACCACAGCACCGCGGCGATGCCGGACGGCACCCGGGTCTCGGCGATGTAGAGCACGCCGTACGAGCAGGCGAAGTTGGTCGCGCCGGTGGTGACCCACAGCCAGGTCGGCGGCGCCGGTGCGTTCTCCAGGCGCCGCAGCCGCGGCGCCAGCAGCGCCATCGCCGCGCCGGCGATCGCGAACCGCACCGCCGCCGACGACAGCGGCGGCTGGTGCTCGAGGCAGACGCGGATCGCCCACCAGGTGCTGCTCCACGCGAGACACAGCACCGCGATCAGCGCGGCGGTGACGGCGAGCGGGCGGGTTGCGGCGGCGGCGGCGGGCATCGGGCGCGCATCGTGGCCGTTCGTCCCGGCGCGCGCGAGCAGCTGGGCTACTTCGCCTTCGCCGGGTCGGTGTCGAGCCCGAGCTTGTGCAGCTTCGGCGCGATCACGTACTGGCAGTACCCCTGCCCGGTGTTGCCGCGGTAGTAGTTCTGGTGGGACAAGGATGCGGAACGGCTAGAGTGTCGAGTTCGCGGGCGAATCGGCGGATTGGACGCGATGTGGGAGATGACGGTCGCAGTCGGCACCCGCTAGGTCAACATTTTCTTGGCGACGCTGCACCGGGGTGGGGGAGTAACGGCGCCGAGGGCGTCGTGAGGGTCAACGTTTCGCCGAGTAGGCGGTGCCGACGTGCAGGCCTTGGGCGCGTTCTGCGGGGCGATAAGTTCGCTGGGCTTGGGTGCCGCCGCGCAGCGTGGTGATCGTGGTGCGGCGATTGGAGAGGCGGTCAGAGGACTAGCAGGCCGTTGAAAAAGGTCGACTTCCCCCAGCCCACGCCCCGACCTCGTACGTAGAAGCGGTGCATGGCACTGGGTCGACGTCGTGAGCAGTTTCAGCAGGATCTGATGGTCCCGACGAGCGCGCTGCCGCGCTCTCCTGGCCACCCGTTCTACGCGGCGCTCAACAAGCTGCTCGCCGAAGCGAAGTTCGACGCCTACGTCGAGGGCCTGTGCGAGCCGCTCTACCGCGAGGGTGGACGCCCCTCGATCCCGCCGGGCGTCTACTTCCGCATGCTGTTCATCGGCTACTTCGAAGGCATCGACTCGCAGCGCGGCATCGCGTGGCGCTGCAGCGACAGCCTGTCGCTGCGCAGCTTCCTCGGGCTCAAGCCGACCGAATCGACGCCGGACCACTCGAGTCTGACGATCATCCGCCAGCGGTTGCCCAAGGAGCTGATCGAGCAGGTCTTCTCGTTCGTGCTGACGATGGCCTTCGAGAAGAAGCTGCTGAAGGGCAAGTCGATCGGCGTCGACGCGACGACGCTCGAGGCCAACGCGGCGATGAAGTCGATCGTGCGCCGCGAGGGCGGCGGCACGTGGAAGGCCTACCTGACGCAGCTCGCGAAGGAAGCCGGCATCGAGGATCCGACCGACGACCAGCTGCGGCAGTTCGACCGCAAGCGGAAAGGCAAGAAGACGAGCAACGACGATTGGCAGTCGCCGAGCGACCCCGACGCGCGCATCACCAAGATGAAGGACGGCACCACCGGCTTCGCCTACAAAGCCGAGCACGCCGTCGATCTCGACACGGAGATCGTGGTCGCGGCCGATGTGAAGCCTGCGGACCAGGCTGACGGCGAGACCGTCAAGGACACCGTCGTCGACGCGCAGGGCAACCTCAACGACGCGACGAAGCAGGAGTGCCGCATCACCGAGGTCGTCGCCGACAAGGGCTACCACAAGACCGAGACGCTGGTTTGGTTGGGCGATCGCGGCATCCGGACCTACGTCGCACCGCGGCGCGACACGCGGAAGCGTCGGTGGGACGACAAGCCGGAGGGCTGGCAGGAGGCCCACCGCGAGAATCAGCGGCGCACTGGGCGAGACAAGGGGAAGCAGTTGCAGCGAAAGCGTGCGGAGCGCGTCGAACGCAGCTTCGCGCACGTCTGCACGACCGGTGGCGCACGACGCACGTGGGTCCGCGGGATCGTCGAGGTCAGCAAGCGCTACCTGGTCACGGTCATGGCGCACAACCTGGGCGTGATCCTGCGCACGCTGATCGGGGTCGGGAAACCGAGGGAGTGGGCATCGATGCGCGGCTTCCTCGCGACCTGTGCGGCCCTCTGGTTGGCGATCTTGGCGGACTTGGTCGCGGCCGGTCATCGCGTCGCCGAATTGGCCAGCGACTTCGCGGATCAGCTGCTCAGGCCGCGATGGCACTTCAGCACCTCGCCAGAAGCGGCTTCTTCAACGGCCTGCTAGCTGCGACGATGTTTTCAGGCAGCCGGTCGGGGTCTCGCCGTTTGCGCGGCCCGCAAGAACCAGATCGCCGCCCCCCGATCAGAGGGGGCAACCAGCAGCCGAGATTGACGAATCCGCTTCCGGCGGGGAGCCTTGAGCCATGGAAGACTTGTCAGCTCACATGACTGCGATCACCACGATCATCGTCTCGGTTGGGATGATCATCCATTGGCTATTGCACGACGAGCGCGACCGAACCGTGCCCGGCATTGCCTGCCTCATGATCTTCATCGCGCTGATGATGATCCGGTCGGGCACGCGCTTCTCGATTTCCGGCGACGAGAACCAAGTCTGGTTCATCCGCTACAACTGGTGGGGTCTAACGGAAACGCGCGAGGAGATCAGGTGGATGGCTCCGACCAGGGAGGCGCGGGAAGGCGACACGTGGGCAAAGTGCTGGTGCCACAGATACGACGCCCCCGGCAAGCCCGAACACGGGTGGTGGTTTCAAGCGATCTGGGTGGAGTGAACACGGGTGTCTCCGGCCTGCGCGCTTCCCATTCCTACCTGCGCTGCTTGCGGCGGTCGTAGTTGCGTTCCTGCCACCACTCGCGCATGTGCTCCGCCGCCTCCGCGCGATCCGTGAGGCGCTCGACGGCGCGCTCGCGGGCGTCTTGTATCCGACGAACGTGAGCGAGTTCCTCGTCGAGCGCGCGCTGCGCACGACGTTCGAGTTCGCGCTCCTGGGCGGCGCGCTCCTGCGCCTCCTCGATGAGCACGTTGATGAGGAGCGGCACCGTCGGTGGGTAGTCCACCCGGCAGACCGTCTCCAAGACGTTGCCGTCACCGTCGCACAGCACGTAGTCGATCTCGGGTTGGTCGGGCATGGTCTCCTCATTGTGCGCTGGTGATGCTACATCGCGACGAGTTGCAGTGGCAGTAGCCGGAGGGTGGTTCTGCCGGCCGCGTGACGCATTGCGCGATGCCGATGGTGCCGGGGGAACTGCTTGCGCGGGCTTGCGTGGCTGGGCATGACCTAGGGCAATGGCAATGCTCTACAGATACCGGCCCGCGCAGCGTGCTGAGAGTGAGCTGCGAGAAGCAGTTCTGTGGTTCTCCAACTGGTCACAGCTCAACGACCCGTTCGAGTTCGCGCCGGCTCTGAGCTTCCGCCCCGAAGATCACGTCGGGCCACGCGACAAGACCAACTCGGAAGCCTACGAGTTGGCGTTGATGTTTGCTGCGGTGCACGTGCCGGAGCATCACATGAATGCCTACCGTGCCTTCACTCAGAATCTCGGCGTGTGCTGTTTCTCGAAGAACCCACTGAACCTATTGATGTGGTCTCACTACGCCGACTCTCACAGGGGCATGGGCTTGGGGTTTGACGGAGACCACACCTTCTTCGAAGAGAAAGAGCTGCCAGCCGATGCCATACCGAATCGACGGGACATCGCATACGTTGACGCGCGCCAGAAGGTCGAGCTGCGAGATCTTCGAACAGCGGAGAGCATCGCGCAGGTGACGTTCACCAAGCCACGAGCTTGGGCGTATGAGGAGGAGGTTCGGCTCGTCCATCAAATCTACCCGGGCAAGCAGACGCTCAAGTTCCCGCTCGACGCCCTGCGCGAAGTCATCGTTGGTCACCGATCTCAGAAGGCTGCCGTTCTCAGGTTGCGCGAAGATCTTGCTTCCCAAGCTCCTCACGTGAAGTGGAGGTTGGCCTACCTCGACCCCGAGAGGCTTGGGGTGACTCTGATGCCCTTGCCGATCTACAAGGACCTCGGCGGTGGCAGTGAGATGATCTTGCCAGGGGCAGATTAGTTGGCGAAGTCGAACGCTCGCTGGTTGTGCATGACGAAGTCCGCACAGGTCATGTTGTCGAGCCGAGGCCAGTGGGCACCGCCATCTGCGCTAGCAGGTCGGGTTCGGACGACCTCGGAAATCGCTCGAATCGCGTGAGCTTGATCGACTTCAGATGTCTTGTAGGCCGTTCCCCAGCATCTCTGCGGAGAAAGGTCGCTGGGGAGGTGGCTCGCAAGCAGCCGCATGTTCAGGCTGAGAAACGAAAAGCCAAGGAACACGACTGTATCTGCCTTTCGCAGGGAGCCATGGACACGGGCTCTCGTTTCGTCGCTAGGGGCCTCGGTAAATGGTAACCGTCGCGTGAAGGACAGGTCGCCGGCATAGCTCGGGCAGCCGACCGTTGCTGCCCGCGGTTGCTACTGCGCCTTGGCGAAGTGGTCGCGCAGCCGACAGAGGATGTCCTCGTGGTGGTCGGCGACGTCCTGCGCGAAGTGCTGCTTCCAACCGTGCGGCGTCAGCTTGGCGACATCGGACTCGCTGCCGATGCGCAGGAGCACGTCGCGGAAGTAGTCCTGCGGGTTGATCCCGATCGCACGCGCGGTCTGTAGCAGGCTGGCGAGGATCGCGGCGGTCTTGCCGCCGCCCTCGGTCTGGAAGAACAGCCAGTTCTTCCTGCCGACGGCGAACGGTCGTAGCGATCGCTCGGCGAGGTTGTTGTCGATGTGCAGTTCGCCGTCATCGACGAACACCGTCAGCGCCTGCCATTGGTTGAGCGCGTAGCGGATCGCCTCGGCGACCGGACTCTTGGGCAGCACCTGCGTCTCCGCCCACTCCAGCCAGGCGCGGATGGCCTCGAGTTGGGGCTTGCTGTGCTGCTGTCGCGCAGCGAGGAACTCCTCCGGCGTGGGCTCGCGCTTCTCGGCCGCGGCAGCGTCCTTGACCGCTCGCTCCACGGCGTAGAGCGCACCGATGCGATCGAGCGCCTGCGCGACGAGCTTCGGATCCTTGGACTCAGCGTCGACGAACTTGCGCCGCGCGTGCGCCCAGCACGCGACCTCGGTTGCTCCCTCGGGAACGAAGAACTGGTCGTAGCCCTTGTAGGCGTCCGCCTGAAGGAAGCCCTTGAAGCTGCCGAGCACTCGCTCGGGTCCGTCTTGGCGGCGGCTGGACGTGAAGTCGTACCAGATGCGGTGATCGTGATCGGCGTAGACCCAGACGCGGCCCTTGGCCGGTCGCCCCTTCTCGTCGCACGCGATCGTCACCGGCGTGTCGTCGGTGTGGATGACGCGCTGGGCGAGGATCTCGCGGTTGAGCTGGTTGTAGATCGGCTCGAGCAGCTCCGCGCACTTGGCCGTCGAACGCTGCAGCACGCTGCGCGACAGGTCCAAGCCCTCGCCGGCGTACTTCTGCTCCATGCGGTGGTAGGGCATGTGCATGCCGAACCGCTCGCTGATGACGTGGGCGAGGAAGCTCGGGCTCAGCAGCCCCTTCTCGATCACACGGTCCGGACCGGGTGCGGTGCGTGCGGCGCCGCCGCACTTCTTGCAGCCGTACTTCTTCCGGGCGATCTCGTGCACCAGCGTCAGCTCGATCCGGATCAGCTCGCTGCTGATGTCCTCGCTGATCTCCTCCATCTGGCAGCCGCACTCGCAGGCGAGGCGGTCGGCCGGCAGCTCGTAGGTCGTGCGCACCCTGGGCAGGTGCGACGGCAACTTCTGGCGGCGCTTGCTGGGCGTGCGCCCTGGATTCGGAGGAGTAACCGTGATCGAGCCGTGGGTGCCTGTCTTCTCGGCGGTGCGCTCCGCCTCCGCGACGAGATCGACGAGCCACAGGTGCAGTTGCTTGGTCGGGACTTCGCCGTCGGGCAGCTTGCGATTGCCGCGCTTCTCCGAGCCGCCGCCGAACGCGATGCGTCGAAACACCTCGACGTTGTGCTCGAGCTTGCGGATCAGCTCGTCACGAGCAGCCAGTTGCTGCTGCAGCGCGGCGACCTGGCCGCGAAGGACTTCGAGCTCGCTCGGATCCACATCCTCAGTTGCCACGTCCGTCACGATCGCCACGACGCGCAGGCAACGACAGAGGCTGGCGGATCTTTCGCTTCTGTAGATCGATTCCCTCGATCAGCATCGACAGCTGCGCGCGACTGATCTCGCAACGCGATTCGTCGGTCTTGACGTCGAGCTTGAACGTGCCCTGCTCGAGCCGCTTGTAGTGCAGCCAGAAGCCGTCGCGATCCCACTGCAGCAGCTTCACCCGGTCGCGACCGCGATTGAGGAACACGAACAGGCTGCCGTCGAACGGGTCGTCGCCGAACGCGTCGCGGATCACGGCGAGTAGACCGTCGTGCGCCTTGCGGAAGTCGACTGCGTCGCGAGCAACGAAAATGCGAATGCTCGACGGCAGGCTCAGCATGGCCGCAGCGCGTTGATCAGATCGCGGAGCCAGTCGATGTCCGCCCCGGCAGGAGCCGCGATCTCGATGTCGGCAACACGCACGACGACTTCACCGCGGACCGCTGGCGGCAATTCCACCTCGACGAACGCATCTGCAGGTTGCCGACCAGCAGAATCCTGCCGCAGGCGCCAGCACCACCAGGACAGCGTGCCGAACGGGATCCCGGTCTCTTCGGACAACTCGCGCAGGCTCAGGCCCTCGCGCTCACGCCGCGCCAGCAGCGCGGTCATCTCCTTGCGTCGTTGCATGCCGGCACGATGCCGAGCGCGGCTGCCGCGACCAGATGTGCTTCACGCGACGGTTACGGTAAATGTCCGAATCCGCGCCGTCATCGCTTGGTAGGGGGCCCTGTCGGGCTCGAGGCCGAAGGGGAAGGCCCTCTCCCACGGGGCTCCGAGGCAGCCGTAGGGATGAACAATGTCGACGTCGCGCGCAATCGTAGAGGCAGCTTCTCGATTCCCTCCGAGCTTCATCGTGAGCAGGTGCACCAGCGCGTGTTCGATGCAGCGGTCGTAGTTGAAGACGATGAAGGAAACACGAGACATGCGGTCGGGAATCTCATCGACCGTGCACTCTGCTGTCAGAAGGCGAAAGAGCGACACCAGCCATGAGCTCCAAGTGTCGAACAGAAGGGACTCGCCATCCTTGCCGCGCGACAGACGCTTGGCCGTGAAGTTCACTCCCTGCGGGTCCAGCGTGAGGCAAGACTCGCGTTCTTGGCTGAGGATCTCGTGGACGATGGCCCACTTGCCGAGTTGCTGGATGAGAGGGTTTGCTTGATGCGTGTGCATGCAGTCGTCGATCGAGAGGGCAGTTCGCAAAGCGCTGGCAAGCGTGGACTTGGCTTGCCAGCCCTCTTCGCGCCCCATCCAGATCCCCGTGAATTGGTATTGGTCGAGCCCAGTGGCGATCCTGTCGCGGAGTCGCGCGCCATCAACTAGCCCAAACTCACAGCTCGCTCCCGCCCCAACGATGAAGGTCGTGTGCCCCATGGGAGACATGCTCCAACAGGGCGGCCACGATTCAAGATTGCCCTACTGCGACAGCAGGGCCATCACGTCGGCCTCGCTCTCCGGGAACCGGCAGATCGGCCGCTTCAGCTCGCTGCTGGGGGTGATCGGGCGGCGGAAGGGTGCGGCGAGTTCGGCGCGGCGGGCCTTCGCGAGCTGCATCAGCTTCGCGTTGTCGTGCTCGACCATCTCCTCGCTGGTGATGATCGACTCCCACATCGCGATGTAGCGAATGTGTTGAAGGTCGTCGGCCGTGGCCTTCGGGAGCGCCGAGGCGACGTTCGCCGCCGCGATGCTGAACGGGAGCCCGGTCGCTGCGCGTAGGCGCACCGCCTGGGCGGAAATGCGGTTCAGGGCGGCGTTGTCGAGACGCTTCGTCTTCTTGGTCTTGGTCGTGGGGAACATCGTGTTGCGTGTGCGCTGCTCGGTCAGGAAGGACGTTCACCGACCTGCCGCAGCGCGTGGTGCAGGTCGTCGAACTCGTTGGCCTGCCGCTCCAGGTCGCTCGCGAACACGAAGCGCGCGAGCAACCGCAGAGCGGAGGAGAGATCCACCTCGCCGACACCGACGGCGATGTCGAGGCTGGTGCGCCACGCGGTGAGCGCGGCCTCGGTGATGCCGCCGTAGGCGAGCACCGTCTGCGCGAAGCCATCGTCGCGGCCGTCGTGCTCGATCAGCGCGTCGGCGGCGTTGAGGCAGAGCCGGCCGATGTCGATGCTCGGCTTCGCCGCGATCGCCGACGCCAGCCGGTCCACCTCGTGGTGGTAGGCGGCGCGCTCGTCGAGCAGCGCCTGCGGCGCCCCGTTCTCGGGGTGCGCCGCGCGGCGCGTCGTGGCTCGCGGGCTGAAGCGCATCAGCCGGCCGGGATGATGGTGCCGGGCTCGAAGCTCGCCGGCTTCACCTTGCCGGCGAGGCCGGTGACGATGCGCGCGTCCCACGTGCCGAACACCGCTCCGCCGGCGGCGGCGAAGCGCATGTCAGCGTTGCGTGCGATCTGCCAGGCAGAGGATGTCCGCCGCGCGCCGCCTACTTCGCCTTCGCCGGGTCGGTGTCGAGCCCGAGCTTGTGCAGCTTCGGCGCGATCACGTACTGGCAGTACCGCTGCCGCGTGTTGCCGCGGTAGTAGTTCTGGTGGTAGGCCTCGGCCGGCCAGAACTTCGTCGCGTCGGTCAGGTGCGTGACCACCGGCTTGCCGAGCTCCTTCTCGAGCTGCTGCACCTTGGCCTTGGCCGCGGCGAGCTGCTCCGGCGAGTGCGCGAACACCACCGAGCGGTACTGCGTGCCGACGTCGGCGCCCTGCTTGTTGAGCGTCGTCGGATCGTGCGAGCGGAAGAACCAGTCGAGCAACGTCTCGTACGAGATGCGCGCCGGGTCGAACGTCACCTGCACGACCTCGGCGTGGCCGGTAGCGCCGGTGCACACCTGCTCGTAGGTCGGCGCCTCGACGCTGCCGCCCATGTAGCCGGAGGTCACGTCCAGGACTCCGTCGAGCTGCTCGAGCACGGCCTCCGTGCACCAGAAGCAGCCGCCGCCGAAGGTTGCGGTCTGCGGCGTCGCGGGAGCGGCGGGCGCAGGGGTCGGTTGTGGCTGCGAAGGCGTGGAGGGCGAGGGATCGTTCGATGCCATCGGGTCGGTCGGGGAAGAGGGCCGGTCGGTCTGCTGGGCTGCGTGGCTGGCCTGCCGCGGTGAGTGGTCGGCGGGCGGCGAACCGCCGGAGCAGGCGGCGAAGAGGAACAGCAGGAGCAGCGCGATCGGCGAGCGGAGGGGGTTGTCCATGTCCATGGGCTGATGCGGGAAAGTGGGCGAGGCGCTTTGCCCGCCAGGGACGGCGCGTATCATACGACGCGCCGTCGAGTTCGATTCGGTGGCAAGTCCGTCGAGAACCAGCCACTCCGCATGGGCAAGAGACTGTACGTCGGGAACCTCCCGTACGACGCCGACGAGGAAGCGATCCGGGTCGCGTTCTCCGCCGCAGGGACCGTCGAGCGCGTTCACATCCCGCTGGATCGCGAGACGCAGCGTCCGCGCGGCTTCGCCTTCGTCGAGATGGCGAGCGATGCCGAGGCGAAGCAGGCGCTCGAAGCGATGAACGGCGTCGCCATGGGTACGCGTACGCTGCGCGTCTCCGAGGCCGAGGACCGTCGGCCGGCTGGGCCGGGTGGCGGGCCGGGCGCCGGTGGCCCGCGCGGGCCCGGCGGTCCGCCCCGTGATCGCGGCGAACGGCCGGATCGGCCGCGGCCCGAGCGATCCGGTGGTGGTGGCCACTCGGGCGGTGGCGGGTACTCGAGCGGTGGTGGCGGCGGCGGCGGCGGCGCCTACTCCGGCAGCGGTGGTGGTGGTGGTGGTGGGGACGCCGACGCCGAGGCCCGCGATCGCGCGCACCGCTTCGGGCCCGACGCCAAGCCACGCCACGAGCGCGACCGCGATCGCGCCCGCAAGGGCGGTCACCACGGTCGGCGGCGGCACGACGACGACGCCGGCGACTTCCACGGTCGGCGCGGCGGCCGGCGCTTCGACGACGACGACGACGAGTGAGCCCGGCGCGGCGCGCCGGAGCAGCTCCTGCCGGGCAGTCGTCGCGGCGGTCGGTTTCCCACGCGAGGGCGCCGACGTGGGCTTGATGTTCGGTATATGTTAGGTATACCGACGGGATGGCGTTGCTGCTGGCCCGCACCCACTACTCGTTGCTGACGGCGCCGGCGTCGCCGCAGGCGCTGTGCGAAGAGGCCGTGCGGCTGGGGCTGTCGCACCTGGTGCTGGCCGACGCCAACGGGCTCTACGGGCTCTACCCGTTCGCGCGCGCGGCGCAGCGGGTCGGGCTGCAGGCGCTGTTCGGTTGCGAGTTGGTGCACCGCGATCGGCGCGTGGTGGTGATCGCCGAGGACCGGCGCGGCTACGCGTCGCTGTGCGCGTTGCTGAGCGCGTTCCACCTGCAGGAGTCGTTCGATCTGGTGCGCGCGTGCGAACGGCACGCCGCCGGGTTGTGGTTCGTCTGCGGCGATCCGCGCGTGCTGCCGGAGCTGTCGGTGCGGGTGCCGCGCGAACGGCTGTGCGTCGCACTGCCGCCGCGCGGCGACGATGCGCGCGACGGTGCGCGCGACGGTGCGAGCGACGCGGCGAGCGACGCGGCGCGCGATGGGGCGCGCGGCCGTGGGGGCGCGCCGACGCCCCATCACACGCCCGGTCGCAAGTTGCCCGATCCTGGTCCGGTGTGGCCGCGACGCATGCTGCGCGAGCTCGCCGCCGACCTCGAGCTGCCGCTGTGTGCGGTGCGCGACGTGTGGTTCGCGACGCCGGCCGATCACGCGTTGCACGAGCTGTTCCTGGCGGTGAAGTGGAATCGCGCGCTGCGCTCGCCAGGAGCCGGCGGCGCCGGAGACCTGCACGGTGACGACCTGCGTGGTATCCGTCGCGCCGGGCCCTCGGCGCACCTGCCGACGCCGGCGCAGCTGGCGGCGGGGCACGGCGACGCGCCCGACGCGACGGCGACGGCGGCGCGGTTGCTGGCGAGCTGCACGCTGACGTTCGCCGAGCGGGCCGCGCCGATCTTTCCGCCGGTGCGCCTGCCGGACGGCGAGACCGCCGAGCAGCGGCTGCGCGGCCTGGTGCAAGCCGGGCTCCGCCGGCGCTACGGCGATGGCGCCGCGCCGCGAGACGACGCGCGGTCGCGCTGCGAGCACGAGCTGGCGGTGATCGAGCGCATGGGCTTCGCGCCCTACTTCCTCGCCGTCAACGACATCGTCGAGCTGGCGCGGCAGCGCGACATCCCGTTCGTCGGTCGCGGCTCGGCGGCCGACAGCCTGGTCGCGCACTGTCTCGGGCTGACCGACGCCGACCCGCTGCGCTACGGGTTGTTGTTCGAGCGCTTCCTCAACCCGGGCCGCAGCGACCTGCCCGACATCGACCTCGACTTCTGCTGGCGGCGCCGCGACGAGCTGATCGACGCCGTCTACGAGCACTTCGGCCGCGAGCACGTGGCGATGATCGCGACCTACAACACCTGCGGGCCGCGCGCCGCCTACCAGGAAGCGGCCAAGGTGCTCGGGCTGCCGCCGGAGGAGGCCGCGCGACGCAGCAAGCGGCTGCCGTGGCACGGCCGCGCCGGCATGGACCTCGCCGCGGTGGCCGCCGAGACGCCGGGCTTCTGGACGCGCGACGCGGCCCGTGGTCGTGTTCGCGGCGGTCGCGGTGACGGCGTCGAGGCCAGCGACGCGCTGCCACCCGAACGCGAGCGGCTGCTGCTGGCGTTGGCGCAGCAGCTGCTCGACGCGCCGCGGCACCTCGGCGTGCACCCCGGCGGCGTCGTCATCACGCCGGACCCGATCGCGACGCACGCGCCGCTGGAGCGCGCGCAGAAGGGCGTCGTCGTCACCCAGTACGACATGCACTTCGTCGAGGGGCTCGGCATGGTCAAGATCGACCTGCTCGGCAACCGCGCGCTGTCGATCGTGCACGACTGCGTGACGTCGCTGCAGCGCCACGGCGTGGTGGTGCCGGACCTGCAGCGCATCGCCGAGGACGACCCGCGCACCGCGCAGCTGCTGCAGAACGGCGGCACGCTCGGCTGCTTCCAGGTCGAGTCGCCGGCGATGCGCACGCTGCTGCAGCAGACCGGCGCCGGCACCATGGATCGCGTCATCCAGGCGGTCGCGCTGGTGCGGCCGGGGCCGGCGTCGTCGGGCATGAAGGACGCGTTCGTGCGGCGCGCGCGCGGCCTGGAGCCGGTCGCCGCCGCGCACCCGCTGCTGGCGGAGGTGTTCGCCGACACCTTCGGCATCATGCTCTACCAGGAGGACGTGATCCGCGCGGCGATGGCGGTGGCCGGGCTCGACGCGACCCGCGGCGACGTGCTGCGGCGCGACCTCAACAAGCGCGGCCGCAGCCACGAGCTGCGCGACGAGCGCGAGGCGTTCGTCGTGCAGGGGCTGAAGCGCGGGCTGCCGCGCGCGGCGATCGAGCAGGTGTGGCAGGAGATGGCGCGCTTCGCCGCCTACTCGTTCTGCAAGGCGCACTCGGTGACCTACGGTCGCCTCGCCTACCGCTGCGTCTGGCTCAAGGCGCGCTGGCCGGCGGCGTTCCTCTGCGCGATGCTGCGCAACGACGCCGGCTACTTCGCGCCGGGCGTCTACGCTGAGGAGGCCAAGCGGCTCGGCGCCGAGCTGCTGGCGCCGTGCGTGCAGCAGGGGCAGCCGGAGCACGAACTGGTCGGCGCGTCGGCGATCCGCGTCGGGCTCGCCACGGTGCGCGGTACCGGCGAACGAACCGTCGCGGCGATCCTGACCGCGCGCGAGGCGGGCGGGCCGTTCCGTTCGCTGCCGGACTTCCTGCAGCGGGTGCGGCCGTCGCGCGACGAGGCCGAGAGCCTGATCAAGGTCGGCGCGCTCGACGCGCTCGGCGTGACGCGACCCGAGCTGCTGTGGCGGCTGTCGGTGGCGACGACGCCGCGCGCGCAGAAGGCCGCCGAGCGCGCCGCCTCGACGGGCAGCGCCAACGGCGCGGCGCGTTCGGCGTTGTTCGCCGACGCGGTGCAGCCGCGCGAGGCGAGCTACCCGCAGCTGCCCGACTTCGACGAGCGGCAGCGCGCCGACGCCGAGCTGTTCCTGCTGGGCTTCACCCTCGGCAGCCACCCGGTGGACGTGCTGTGGCGGCGCGGCGAGCTGCCGGTGCTGGCGCGCTGCACGCCGTGCGGCAAGGTGCACGAGCACGTCGGCCAGCGGGTGCGGGTCTGCGGCTTCGCCGTCGCGTTCCGCGGCCACAGCATCCGCCACGGCCCGGACGTCGCCGGCGGCATGTGCTTCGTCACCGTCGAGGACGGCTCCGGCATCGTCGAGACGACGCTGTTCCCCAAGGTCTACCAGCGCTGCGGCGCGGTGCTGCAGGGGCGTGGGCCGTTCGTCTTCGAGGGCAAGGTCGAAGAACGCCTCGGCGGCGGCGTCGGGTTGATCGTGTTCGAGGTGCGCGCGCCGGACGCGGCGGAGCGATCGGGCGCGCGATAGCGGCGCGGGCCGCGATGCTGCATGCTGCCGCGATGCTCCGCCCGCTCCCGCGCTGACCGATGGCCGGCCCGAAGAAACCCGCGCCGCCGCCCGAGCCGCCGCCGCCGCTCGGCGCGATCGTCGTCGACGGTGCCAACGTCATCGCGTCGAGCCGCTTCCAGCCGATCGAACGGCTCGACCTGGTCGAGGCCTGGTGCCGCGTATGGCGCCCGGATCTGCCGGTGATGGTGTTCGTCGACCATGCGACGGCGATGCGCTGCCAGCCCCCGGCGCAGCAGGTGCTCCGGGCGCGCTGCGTGGACGTCACGCCGGGCCGCGCCCGCTACGCGGTCTGCCCGCGCGGCGAGCCGGCCGACGAGCACGTGCTGCGCCACGCGCGCGAGCACCGCGGGCTGGTGATCAGCAACGACCGCTTCTGGGAGCACGAGCAGGAGCGCGTCGGCACCGTCACCGTGCAGTTCCGCCTGCAGGGAACGTCGTTCGAGCCGAGCGGCGAAGCGACGTGGTTCCGGCCGCCGAACAGCGCGGTGCGGGTGGCGCTGGCGGCGCTGCGCGAGCGACGGGCCGAGGAGCCGTCCGGCGATCCGTCCGACGATTCCGCGTAACCGCTGCGGCGTTCCGACCACAGCACTGCTGTGGTGCATTCTCCGCACGATGCCCTGTTCCGCCACGCCTTCGGCCAGGTCGCGCACGCCGTGCCGCTGCTGCGTGCGATCCTGCCGGCGACTCTGGCCGGCGAGTTCGACTGGCGCACGCTCGAGCCGGTGCCCGGCACGATGGTCGACGAGCGGCTGAAGCGGCGGCAGGGCGACCTGATTTTCCGCGTGCGGCGCCACGACGGCGGGCAGGTGCTGGTCTACGTGTTGATCGAGCACAAGCGCCGGGCCGAGCGCTGGGCGCTGCTGCAGATGCTTCAGTACGTCGTCTCGCTCTGGCGTCTGCACACGCGGCGCGATGGCGGGCCGCTGCCGAAGGTGTTGCCGATCCTGTTGGTGCAGTCCGTCGAGGCCGGTCGTCAGGCCGCCACGCTCGCGGAGCTCTTCGCGGGCGCCGGGGCATCAACGGCAGGGGAGGTCATGCTCGATGCTGTGCAGCCGCAGTTTGCGCCGATCGTCGTGTCGTTGGACCAGCTGTCGCAGCAGGCTCGCCGTGGGCTGTTGCTGTCCCTGTTCGGGCGATTGGTGGTGGACGCGCTGGTCTCGTTGCCGGCGATGCGGGCGGACCTGCTCGCTGCGCTGCTGCGCGACTGGGCGCCGGCGTTCCTGCGCCTCGCCGGTCGTCGTGCCGGGGGGCCTATGCTCGACGCTCTGTGGAGCTATCTTCTGCAGGTCGCCGACGTACCGGTGACCGAGCTGATCGTCATCCTCGAACGGACCATGGACCCAGTGCTCACCAGGAAGTTCAAGTCGCCGGCCCAGCAGCTGCTCGAGATGGGCCGCGAAGAAGGCCGCGAAGCCGGCCGCGATCAGGGCGTCGTCGAAGGTCGCCGCGCGCTGTTGTCGCGGTTGCTGCAGGCGCGCTTCGGCGACCTGCCGGCGCGCGTGCACGCCGCGCTCGCTGCCGCGGACGCCGCCCAGCTCGACGAACTTGCCGTGCGCCAACTCGACGCGACGGCGCTCGATCAGCTGTTCCCGGCCTGAGGGGGGCCGACCCGGGACATGGGCGAGCGGCTCGCCGACCAGAACATCGCCGCGCCGAGCGCGCCGAGTCCGCCACAGACCCACCACAGCGTCGCCTGGCCGTAGTCGTCGTAGAGCCAGCCGCCGAGCAGCGGCGCGACGACGTGGCCGGCGCTGAAGCACATGCCGTAGGCGCCGTTGTAGGCGCCGCGCGCATGCGCCGGCGCGTGGTCGTTGACGTGCGCGCCGAGCAGCGGCATCTGCAGCAGCTCGCCGCCGGCGACCACCGCCATCGCCACGACGATGCCGGCCGGGCCGAACGGCAGCAGCAGTACCAGGTAGCCGAGCCCCACGACCAGCGAGCCCAAGGCGATGACCGGCAGCGGTGCCCGGTCGCGCAAGCCGTGCACGACCAGCATCTCGAACAGCACGATGACGATCGGGTTGATGGCGACGAACCAGCCGATCGTCCGCTCGCCGTAGCCGTGGTCGTTCCAGGCCCGGGCGCCGGTCGTGAAGTACTGCATGAACGCCAGCATCACGATCAGGTTGGCGGCCATCAGCCAGACGAAGTAGCGGTCACGGAGCGGGCGGCCGGGCTGTTCGTCGGCGGGCTTCGGCGTCGCGCGCGGCGAGAAGCCGCCGAGGCCGAAGGCGAGGAACGCCGCGGCCAAGAGACAGGTGCCGCCGTCGGCCCAGAACATCAGCGAGAAGTCGATCGACACCAGGTAGCCGCCGATCGTCGGCCCGAACGCCCAGCCGGCGTTGAGCATCAGGCGATTGAGCGACAGCGCGCGGCGGCGCAGCTTCGCGTCACAGCTGACGGCGACCGCCGACATGCTGCCGGGACGAAAGGCCTCGTTGCAGACCGCCAGCACGAACACCGCCGCTTCGAGCCAGCCGGGCTCGAGCACGCGCGTCATGCCGAACATCCACAGGCCGCTCGCGGCCAGCGCCACGACCTGCACGCGCACCGGCCCGAGGCGGTCGGTGAGCACGCCGCCGAGCCAGCTGCCGGTGATCGCGCCGATGCCGTAGATGCTCAGCAGCACACCCGCCTGCTTCGGCGAGTAGTGGAAAACCTCCTTGGCGTAGAGGCCGAGGAACGGCAGCACCATCGAGCCGCAGCGGTTGAGGAACGCGGCGAGGCACAGCAGCCACGTCAGCTGGGGCAACCCGCCGAAGGCGTCCCGATAGCGGGCGAACAGGCCGGAGACGAAGCGCAAGCAGGGGGCGCTCAGCCGCGGCGCAGGGCCTGGGTCGGGGTCATGCGCGCCGCGCGCCACGCCGGGAACAGCCCGCCGACGAGGCCGAGCAGCGCCGCGAACGAGACCGCCTCGACCATCACCGGGACCGTGGTGCGGAACGCGAACGTGACCTCGGAGAACGTCTGGTTCATCGTGCCCGTCTCGGCGCCCTGGAACGGCAGCACCAGCAGGCAGCCGACCGCCCCGCCGAGCAGGCCGAGCAGCACCGCCTCACCGACGAACGACGCGAAGATCGCCCACGGTCGGTAGCCGATCGCCTTCAGGATGCCGATCTCGTGCGTGCGCGCGCCGATCGTCGCCAGCATCGAGTTGGTGCCGGTGAACATGGCGCCGATGCCCATGATCAGGGCCAGGAAGCTGCCGAGCACCGTGAACGTGATCGTCAGTCGTTCGGTCTGGCTGGCGAGGTAGGCGCGCTCGCTGAGCACCTTGGGTTGGGTGCGCAGGTCGTTCTCGTAGCGGGCCTGGATCGCGGCGAGGTCGGCGTCCGGCGCGACCTTGGCGATCACGCGGCTGTGCACGGGCCGCTGCAGCGCCTCGCTGAGCCGGTCGAGGTCGCCCCAGATCTCGCTCCGGTAGCCGCCCTTGCCCGAGAACACGCCGACGATGCGGAAGGTCACCGTGTTGATGCGCAGCGTCTCACCGACCCGGCAGTTGGCGATGCGGTCCACGAGTCCCTCGCCGACGATCAGCTCGTCGCTGCCTGGTCGCAGGTTCTCGCCCTCGACGATGTGCACGTCGTCGCCGTGGATGCGGAACGTCATCGGCTCGACGCCGCGGATCGACACGTTGGTCTCGCCGCCGTCGAACTTGCGCAGGCGCACGGCGAGGAACAGTTCGGCGCTGGCGAGCGGACGGCCGTCGGCGTCGGCGACGACCTCCGGCACCTCCTTCTTCAGGATCTCGCACTGCTCGTTGGTCAGGCCCGATTCCCCTTCGGAGGTGGCGCCCTTGCGCAGGAACACCGCGAGGTCGGTGCGGCCGTGTTCCTGGAACAGCGTCGCGAAGCCCTGCTGCAGGGACAGCATGCCGGCCAGCACGGCGACCGTGGCGCCGATCGCGAACACCGTCAGCACCGTCGACGACAGCCGCACGAACAGGCTGCGCAGGTTGTAGCGGAACGGGACGAGCGCCATCAGCCGAGCTCCTGCAGCGCCTCGGTGACGCCGAGCCGGGCCGCGCGCAGGCCCGGCAGCAGCCCCGAGACGACGCCGGTGACGAGGGCGATGCCGCCGCCGAGCAGCAGCGTGTTGCGGTCGAAGCCGAAGCCGGGGATGAACGTCGCGGTCGCCGCGGCGAACGGTTGCTCGAGCGCGCCCGCGAGGCCGAGCGCCAGCGCCGCGCCGGTCAGGCACAGCAGCAGCGACTCGCCGATCAGCAACCACGCGGCGACGCCGTTGGCGAAGCCGAGCGCCTTCAGGATGCCGAGGTCGCGGGTGCGTTCGCGGCCGGCCAGCAGCATCGTGTTGAGCACCGCGAAGAAGATCGCGAACAGCACCGCGCCGCCGATCAGGCGCAGCAGCGCCGGCACGTCGCCGAGCATCGAGATGAACTGACGGTTGAACTCGGCCTCGGTGGTCGTCTGCACGCGCTGCGGGCCGTTCTCGAACATCGCGTCGACGGAGCGCTGCACGTCCAGCGGATCGGTGCCCGGCGCCAGCCGCAGCATGTAGACGCCGACGCCTTGCGGGCCGCGCGCGCCGCCCTGCTCGAGCGACTCGTGCAGGTAGTCGAAGTGGAAGAACAGCGACTGCTCGTCGAAGGCCGGCGAGTTGCTGTGGTAGATCGCCGCGATCGTGAACTCCCACGGGCGGCCGTCGGTGCGGGTGAAGATCGTGCCGCCGAGCGGCACGGTCTGGCCGAGCTTCCAGCCGTACTTGTCGGCGAGCTGCTCGCCGACGATGCACGACGTGCGCGTCGCCGCGAACTGCGCGTAGTCGCCGGCGACGACGGTCATCTCCGGGTAGCTCGGCGCGAACGTCTGTGGATCGATGCCGAACTGCGCGAAGAAGCCGCCCTTGTCCTGTTCGTAGCGGCCGCCGAACCACTGCCACTTGCAGGTCGCCTCGACGCCGGGGACCGCGGCCAGCTTCTGCTGGTAGGCCAGGGGCAGGTCGACGAACAGGCTGACCGCCGACTGCACCAGCAGCCGATTGGCGGCCGAGGCGTCGAGCGTGCGCGACAGCCCACTGGTCACCGCCTGCAGCATGCAGATGAGGAACACCGCGACGGTCACGGCGCCGACCGTCAGCAGCGAACGCACGGGGTGGCCGAGCACGTTGCGCAGCAGCAGCTTCCAGGGCATGTCAGCGCCCTCCGGCCGCGCTGCTCGCGCGGTTGTCGTCGATGCGGCCGAGCTTGCCCTTGTCGAGGTGGATGACCTTGTCGGCGTAGCCGGCGGCCTGCGGGTCGTGGGTGACCATCAGGATCGTCTTGTGCAGCTCGCGGTTGAGGCGCTGCAGCAGCTCCAGCACGGCGTCGGCGGTGTTGCGGTCGAGGTCGCCGGTCGGCTCGTCGGCGAGGATCACCTGCGGGTCGGTGGCGATGGCGCGCGCGATCGCGACGCGCTGCTCCTGGCCGCCGGAGAGCTCGCGCGGCTTGTGGTCCATGCGGTCCTGCAGCCCGACCAGCTCGAGCGCGCGTTCGGCCTGCTCGCGCCGCTGCCGCTTCGACAGCGGCGCCAGCAGCAGCGGCAGCTCGACGTTCTCGCGGGCGCTCAGCACCGGCAGCAGGTTGAAGCCCTGGAAGACGAAGCCGACGTGTTCGGCGCGCCACTGCGCCAGCTCGCCGCCGTCGAGCTCGGCGAGGTCGATGTCGCCGACCTGGACGACGCCCGAGTCGGCCTGGTCGAGCCCGCCGACGAGGTTGAGCAGCGTG
Organism: Planctomycetota bacterium; assembly: GCA_020638735.1. GTDB lineage: Bacteria > Planctomycetota > UBA1135 > UBA1135 > UBA2386. Next base: position 130,048 of record JACKHZ010000014.1, read on the forward strand.
GTCTTGCCGGAGCCCGACGGCCCCATCAGCGCGTAGAACGTCGCCGCGTCCATGTCGAGGTCCAGCTCGTCGAGCACGCGCAGCGTCTCGCCGCCGCGCGAGTAGGACTTGGTGACGGAACGCAGGGTGATGGCGACGGGCATGATGGGGAGCTGGCTACTGGTCCTGTTGCAGCACGCGGTCGCCGTCCTGCAGCGAGTTCGGGGGGGACAGCACGATGCGTTGCTCGGCGCGCAGGCCGGCGTCGACCGCGATCCGGCCGCCCTTGCGCTCACCGAGCGTCAGGGCGGCGAAGTGCACGACGTCGCGGTCGACGACGAACGCGCCGCTGCGGCCGCCGACCTGCACGATGGCCTCCTCGGGCACGACGATGCGGCGCTCGCCGGTGCCTCGCGTGGCCTCGGGCGCTGGCTCGTCGGCGCTGCGGAAGACGATGCGCACACCCATCTCGGGGCGCAGCCGGTCGTCCTTCCGCAGCAGGCGCACGCGCACCTCGACGGTCGCTTTCTGGCGGTCGGCGGTCGGCCAGATGCGGTCGACGACGCCGTCGTAGCGATCGTCCGGGAAGGCGTCGAGGAAGACGTCGGCAGGCGCGCCGAGGCGAACCGCCGACAGCGTCGTCTCCGGGACGTTGGCCTGCACCTCGAGCGAGTCGAAGTCGACCATCGTGCAGACCGCGCCGCGCGCGTTGCTGCCGCCCTGGACGTTGGGTGAGACCACCTCGCCGACCTCGGCGTCCTTGAGCACGACGATGCCGTCGAACGGCGCCCGCACGTCGGTCTTGTCGAGCGTCGCCTTGGCCTGGTCGCGCGCGGCGCGCGCCGCGTCGCGCTGCGCCTGTGCCACCACGACGTCGAGCCGCGCCACCTCGGTGCGTTGCTGCACGGCCTCCAACGCCGCCTTGCCGCTGGCCTCGGCGGCGAGCAGCGCCTGGTGCCGCGAACGCGCCGCGTCGCGGTTGCTCTGCGCGTTGTCGCGGCTGCGTTCGCCCTCGGCGCCCTGCTCGGCGAGCGTCGCGATGCGGGTCAGCTCGCGCTCGGCGAACGCCAGCTGGGTCGCCGCCTCGGCGGCCTGCGCGGCGGCCGTGCGCAGCGCCTCGGCGGCCTGTTCGCGATCCGCGTCGAGCGCGCGCGCGGCGGCTTCGGCGCGGCCGATCGCCGTCTCGGCGAGCTGCAGCTCGGCCTCGGTGCGCTGCCACGCGGCGCGGTACTCGTCGGCGAACAGCCGGGCGACGATGTCGCCCTTCTCGACCACCGAGCCCTCGCGGACCTCCAGCGCGACGATGCGGCCGGGCACGTCCGACGACAGCGCCGCGCGCCGCGCCGCGACGACGTAGCCGTTGGCCGCGGTGCCGCGCACGGCGGCCGCCGTCGCCGGCGCCGCCTCGGTGACGAGCCACGTGCGCACCGTCGGCAGGCGCATGCGATCGACGAAGCCGCTCACCTCGGGCCAGAACAACCAGGCGGTCGCGGCGACGACGGCGAGGGCACCGAGGCGCAGCGGCCACGGGTTGCCGCGGCGACGGCGTGGCGTCTTGGAACGATCGATCTTCAGGCTCTCGAGCTGCACGGCGGGCGGGGCGGAGTGGGCGGGCAGGATAGCGGACGCACCCTCGAAATGCTGGTCCGGCCGCGTAGGATCGCGGCCATGGTGAAGCCGGTCGTGCGACGCATCCTCGCGCCCGTCGATCTCGCCGAGTCGCGGGAGCCGGAGCTCGGCTACGCCATCGGGCTGGCGGCGCAGCTGCGCGCCGAGCTGTTGCTGCTGGCGGTCGTCGACACGCCGGCGACGCTCAACCTGGTTGGTCATCACAACCAGATCGGGCCGCAGCGGGCGAAGGGCGGCCAAGGGCGCGACTTCGAACAGGAACTGCAGGACGAGGTGCACGCCAAGCTGCAGCAGCTGGTCGATCGTGCCGCGGCCGCCGGCGTGCGGGCGCTCGGCCACCTGACCTTCGCCGAAGACGTCGAAGAGCAGATCCTCAAGGAGGCCCTGGTCGAGCGCGTGGACCTGATCGTCGTGCGTTCGCAGGGGCGCACCGGCATCATGAAGGCGCTGCTCGGCAGCACCGCCGGCGAGATCCTCAAGGCCGCGCCTTGCCCGGTGCTGGTGGCGCGCGCATGACCGGGCGCGACGGCGGTGGACGCGACGGCGGTGGGCGCGGTGGCGTCGGACGCAGTCGAGGCAGCGGCGGTGGCGACCCGAGCCGGCGCGTGCTGAAGGCGCGCGCGGCGAAGGGCGGCAACGAGGGCGCCGAGGGGCTCGTGCCGGCCGCCGACCTGCGCTGGACCTGCCCGCCGCTGCGGCCGTCGGGCAAGCGGCCGACGGCGATGTTCCTGCTCGGCCAGGAGCGGCCGATGGCGGCGCTGCGCACCGGGCTGTCGATCCACGCGCCGGGGTTCAACCTGTTCGTCTCGGGCCTGATGGGCAGCGGCCGCACGGCGGTCGTCGAGATGCTGTTGCGCGACATCCAGCCGTTCTGCCGGCGGGTGCCGGATCGGGTCTTCGTGCACAACTTCCAGGAGCCGAACCGCCCGTTGCTGGTGACGCTGCCGCCCGGGCGCGGGCCGGCGTTCCGCGACGAGCTGCTCGAGCTCGGCCGCACGCTGCACGGCGCGCTGCTCAACGCGCTGCGGTCGCGTCCGCACCGCATGTCGCGGCGCGTCGTCAAGCGCGCCAGCTCGAGCCGCGAACGCCGCATCATGGACGCGTTGATGCGTCAGGCGCAGAAGCAGGGCTGCGCGCTGGTGACCTTCCAGGCGCAGAACGGCGCGTCGTCCGCGGACATCTACCCGGTGGTCGACGGCGAGCCGATCACGCTCGACGCGCTGGCCGCGCTGGTGCACGACGGCAAGCTCGACGAGGCGGGGCGCGCGCGCCTGCTGGCGCAACGCGAGCAGCTGCTCGAGCGCCTGGACGAGGTCAGCGACCGGATCCGCGAGGAGGCCGTGCGCGTCGAGGACGAGCTGCGCACGATGGATCGTCACCTGGCGCGCAAGATCGTGCAGGTGCAGCACCGCGAGTTCGTGCGCCGTTGGCCGCAGCCGGAGGTCGCCGACTGGCTGGACCAGGCCAGCGAGTTCGTCGAGCGTCACGTGCACGAGTGGGTCGGCACCGAGGTCGAGCTCGACGACGACACCAAGGTCATCGAACTGCTGCCGCAGCTCGGCGAGCCGCGCACGGCCGAGTTCCAGGCGCAGGTCGTCAAGACCTCGTTCAACGAGGCGTGCCCGGTCGTCATCGAGACCAACCCGAACTTCGGCAACCTGTTCGGCACCATCAGCGCGCCGGTCGACGGCACCGCGCCGGGGCCGATGCACGTGCACCCCGGGGCCATGCTGCGCGCCGAGGGCGGCTACCTGGTGCTGCGCTGCCTCGACGTGCTGCGCGAGCCCGGCGTCTGGACGCAGCTGAAGCGCACGCTGCAGTCGGGGCGCCTGGAGATCCGCGAGTTCGACCACGGCATCGGCGCGCAGACCGGCGCGCTGCAGCCGGCGGCGATCCCGATCGACCTCAAGGTGGTGCTGATCGGCGAGCCGGGCGTCTACGAGCAGCTCGCCGCGGAGGACGTGCAGTTCCCGCAGGTGTTCAAGATCCACGCCGAGTTCGACAGCACGATCCCGGTGACGAAGCAGAACCTGAAGCGCTACGCCGACTACCTGCAGTGGCTGGTCGACGGCGAGGACCTCAAGCCGATGTCCGCCGAAGCGATGGCCGCGGTCGCCGAATACGGGGCGCGCGCCGCCGGCCGCCGCGACCGCCTGATCACCCGCTACAGCGAGATCGGCGACCTGGCGCGCGAGGCGTCGCACTTCGCGGGTGGCGCCGGCGCGGGCGAGGTCGGTCGCGAGCACGTCGAGGCGGCCGTCGTGACGCGGCGGCAGCGTCACGATCTCGCCCAGGAGCTGACCGAGCGCGGCTACGCGTCCGGCTACATGCGGTTGTCGACCACCGGCATGGCGGTCGGTCAGGTCAACGCGTTGACGGTGCTCGACACCGGCACCATCGAGTTCGGGCGGCCGTGCCGTATCACCTGCAACTCGGGCGTCGCGACGGCGCAGCGTTCGGGGCTCGTCAACATCGAGGGGCTCGCCCAGCTGTCGGGGCCGATCCACGACAAGGGCGTGATGATCCTCGAGGGCTTCCTGCTGCAGGAGTTCGGCGACGACGGCCCCTTGTGCATGCAGGCCACGATCTGTTTCGAGCAGCTCTACAACGGCGTCGAGGGCGACTCGGCGTCGCTGGCGCAGCTGCTGGCGCTGCTGAGCTCGCTGGGCAACGTGCCGCTGCAGCAGGCGCTCGCCATCACCGGCTCGGTCAACCAGAAGGGCGAGGTGCAGGCGGTCGGCGGCGTCAACGACAAGATCGAGGGCTTCTACCGGCTGTGCAAGGCGCGGCGCCTGACCAGGAAGCAGGGCGTCGTGCTGCCGAGCGCCAACGTCGGCGACCTGATGCTCGACGCCGACGTCGTGCAGGCGGTCGAGGCCGGCACCTTCACCGTGCACGCCGTGGCCGACGTGCAGCAGGCGATCGAGCTGTTCACCGGGTTGCCGGCGGGCGAGGTGCTCGACAAGGTGCGCACCACGCTGGCGCGCTTCCGCAAGCTCGCGGGGCTGCGCGGCCACGCCTGACGGCGGCGCTCAGCTGGAGCGCGTGCCCGGCTGCTTGTTGCCCTGCTGCGGCTTCGACGGGGCGGTCGCGTTCGGGGCCCTGGCAGCCCTCGGCGCCGGCCCCTTCTGCGGCTGCAACACGACGTCCTTCGCCTGCTCCGCGGCGGCGTAGGCATCGACGTCGCGCACGAACTGGCTCTCGAGCGCGGCGAGCTTGGGTTCCATGCCGACGCACTCGGCGCGCAGCCGCCGCAGCGGCGCGGCGACCGCGGTCAGGCGTGCGTGCTCGGCGTCGAGCTCCAGGCGCTCGGTGGCGAGCCTCGGCCCGTAGGCGGCGAGGCGCTCGCGAAGCAGGCTGGACGCGGTCTCGAGGAATCGCCGGTGGAAGAACTCGCCGAGCAGGCCGGTGGTCTGCGGCAGCAGGTCGGCGCGGAACTGCGCCACGCACTGGTGCAGGTGCAGGCGCCCCGGATCGCCGAGGTGCTTCGCCTTGTCCTTGCCCGGGATCTTGACGTCCGGCTTGTCGAACGCGCCGAACAGCCGCTCGCGCACCTTGTCGAGGGAGCGGAACGCGAGGTGGTCGACGACGCCCTTCTTGACCGGGATCTTGCGCACGTCCACCGGCACCTTGGCGTGGGCCGGCCAGCCGATCGCCCCGAGCGACGTCAGCGCGTCGACGCGCAGGCGCCGCAGGTCGACGCCGGCGCGGTGCGCCAGGTCGTCGACGCCGTCGGGCAGGTCGAGGCCGGCGTTGGCCTGGGCGGTGCACTGCTCGAAGGCGCGCATCCCGGCCTGGTGGACGGCCTCGCGGTATTCCCGCACCAGCGGCGTCCACTGTCCCTGCACCAGCCATTCGAGGCTGTGGCTCGACAAGAACCAGGTGTCGATCGACGCGCCGAGCGAGCGCAGCAGCTTGGCGCCGTGGTCGCGCGCGCTGCGCTCGATCTCGGCGTCGACGTCGCGCAGGCCGCGCGCGAACGCCTCGCTCCAGTCGAGGCCGAGCGCGGTGGTCAGGCGCTGCTGCTCCTGGTCGATCCAGCGCTGGCGCGCCTCGACATCGGTGATGCGCCGTTCGAGCCGGACGACGTCGCCGCCGGCGACGTGCGCCGACGTCTCGCGCAGCAGCGCCTCGGCGCGTTGCAGCGAGTCGCGCAGGAACGCCGACAGGTACTCCGAGCTGGCGAGGAAGTCGCCGAGGTCCTGCTGGAAGGCCTGGAAGCCGATCGGCGCCTTGTCCGCGGCGGTGTTCGGCTGCGCGGACTTCTGCGCGGCGGACTTCTTCAGGGCCACGCTGGCGGCCTGCAACAGGTCCACCGGATACATGCGGACCCGGCCCTCCTGCGAGGCGCGCAGCAGCGGCGCCGACATCGCCAGCTGCTCGAACGCGCGCAGCACCTCCTCGGGGCGCGACTGCTCGAGGCTCGGCACGAGGGTGCCGTCGGGGCCGACGTCGCGCTTGTGCGAGTCGACGTTGACGACGAGGAAGATGCGGCTGAACAGGTCGAGCAGCTGGTGGAACTCGGCGAACACCTGCTCGAGGAACAGCGTGTCGCTCTTGACGACGAAGATCGCGCAGGCCGCCGCGTTGCGGAAGTCGCGCGTCATGCGGTCGTAGCCGAACCGCATGCGGGTGTAGAGACCGGGCGTGTCGACCAGCACCGCGCCGGTCTGCTTCAGCTCGCTGTCGGGCACGTGCACGTCGACGCGGCGGATGGCGCTGGGCAGGTGCTCGTGCGGATCGAAGGTGACGTCGCGCTGCTCGGCGGCGCGGATCGCGTCGGCCAGCTGCGCGTGCGCGCGCTGGATGTCGTCGTGCAGTTGCGCGGCCTCGCCGTAGCGGCGCGTCGCGCCGTCATGGCAGGTGACGACGTACTCGCGCTGCTTGCCGGCGCGCACGAACACCAGGCAAGGGTACGCCGGCAGGCTCGAGACCTCGCTGACGTAGGCGCCGGCGATGGCGTTCATCAGCGTCGACTTGCCGCTCTTCAGCGGGCCGAAGATCAGCACGTAGGCCTGCTGCTCCTGGACCTTGTCGCACAGCGCGGTCAGCTGGTGGCCGAGCTCGCGCAACGCCGGCAGCAAGGCCTTGCCCGGGGTGTCGTCGGCCGCGTGGTCGAGCGCCGCCAGGCACTGGTCGAGATCCTGCAGCACGGGCCGAACGGTGCCGTCGAACTGCTGGCAGTAGGTGCCGAGCTGGGTGCGCATGAACAGCGGAAGAGGGGTCGGGCCGGCGAGTGGCGGGGCGAGCGGACGCAAGGCTGCGTCGGACGACCGATTGGAACGAAACGTGCGCGGCGAAGGGAAGCCCCTGTCGCAGGTTCTTTTCTGCACGACACCTGGACAACGTGGATCGTTCTCCACAGCGCGGTCCGGGCGTACGGTAGTGCCCGGGCGTGGCGCCGTTCCCGCGCGAGGGTTTCGCGCTACTTGACGGGGGCCAGCGGCAGCTCGTCGCTGCGCCGGTTGCGCCAGTCGATCGCCCCGGTGCGGTCGTCGACGACGCCGGGCACGATGCGCAGTCGATCTTCGGCGGTCGCCAGCTGCAGCGGGGTCGAGGTCGCGAGCAGCAGTTCGCGCTGCGCGCGCAGCAACGCGTCGCGCAACGGCACGCCGAGACGCTCGGCGTCGCGGACGGCGGTCTCGCGGCGCCGGTCGATCGCGTCGGGCGCGCGCTCGTCGTCGCGCGGCGGGCGCAGCGACTCGCAGCGACGGTGGGCGAGCAGCAGCACCAGCGACACGCGCTCCCGGCTCACCACGCGCTCGAGCAGCGCTGCGCTCTCCGCGGTCACGAACGGTCCCGGCACACGCAGCACCAGCACGTCCTCGGCCGCGAGGCCGAGGTGCTGGGCGACGGTTCCGTCGAAGTCGGCGCAGACGACGACCGCGCACACGTAGCGGCCGGCACCCGACGGGCGCGGCGGCAGCTCCGGCGGCGGCAGGTCGTCGCGGCGATGTCGTACGAAGGTGTCGTTGCCTGCCTGCACGTGCTGCCAGGCCACCAGCGGCGGCAGGGTCGGCTGCGGGTCGTGGGTCGGTCGCGCGGCGGCCCCGTTGTGGTCGGGACGGCCTGTCGCGTCGGCGGCGGGAGCGGCAGGCCGGGCCGGGTTGTGTTCGGGGCGCCTCGCCTCGGCGGCAGGGCGTCGCTCGCCGGCAGGTCCGTGCTGCTGCGCGTCCGCCGGACCGACCGCGGTGAGCACCGCGGTCAGGGCGGCGATCCGCGTGTGGACGGAGCGAAGGGCGCTTGCCATGGGCGGTGGATCGGCGCGGCGGGCCCCGTGACTTGACCCGGCCGCGGCGCCTAGCCGGTCGGCGGTGGGCGATCCAGCAGGTCGCCGAGCTGCTGGCGCAGCAGCGCCTTGGCGCGGTGCACGCGGACCTGCAAGGTGCCCTCGGCGACCTCGGTGGCGGCGGCGATCTCGGCGTACGGCAGCCCTTCGACGGCGAACAGCACGAACGCCTCGCGCAGCAGGATCGGCAGCCGGTCGATCGCCAGCTGCAGCCGGGCCATGTCCTCGCGGCGGACCAGCGAGCTGAGCGCGGTGCGCTGCGGGGCGCTCAGCTCGTCGAGCCGTTCGCCGCCGTCGTGCGCGCGCTGCACCTCGCGGCGCAGCCAGCTGCGGCAGGCGTTGCAGGCGATCGACAACAGCCACGAGCCGAAGCGGTCGGCCTGCTGGAGCTGCGCGAGTCGCTCGAAGGCGCGGCGCAGCGCCTCCTGCACCAGGTCGTCGGCGGCGCTGGCGTCGCCGGTCATGGTCGCGAGGTAGCGCTCGAGTCGCGGGCGGTTCGTCTCGGCGAGGGTCGCGAACGCGGCGACGTCGCCGGCCAGGGCGCGCCGGACCAGTTGCTCGTCCGCCGTGCCGTCGGCCGGCTCGTTCATCGCCCCTCCTGGTTCAACGCCTCGCGATGTCGGGGGCCGAGCTCGCGCCACGGCGGCGTCGTGTAGTCCGGTCGCGCGCCGAGCGCCACCGCCAGCTGCAGCAGGCGCAGACGCGCGCTGCCCTCGGCCTCAGCTGCCTCGCCGACGAACCACTGCGCGGCCTGTGGCGCGAGCGCTGCCGGGAAGCTCGCGGCGACGCGGGCATCGAACTCCACACCCGCGACCCGGTCGGCCTCGAGCCGCAGCATCAGCAGCGTGCTGGCCGGGTGCACGCGCGCGTCGCTGCGCGCGAGCAGTCGCCACAGCTCGCCGCGCGCCGGCGCGTCGGTCGCCGTCTTCCGTGCCAGCGCCGCGTGCAGCAGGACAGCCGCTTCGCCGCCGCCGCACAGCCAGGCCATCTCGGCTGCCTGCCGCGCGCCGGCCGCGTCACCGTGGAGGTGGCGAGCGATGGTGCGCGCCAGCCACGGCTCGGGCTGCTCCGGCGGCAGCGGCACGGCGAAGGCCTCGAGCGCCGGCGCGCGCTGTTGCGCCGGCAGCTCGGCGATGTGCCACAGGCTGACGGCGGCGTCGTCGTCCGGCCGCGCGACCAGCCAGCGGCGCCACGCGGCGGGATCGCCGGCGAGCCGCGCCAACTCCTCCTCGGTGACGTCGTCGACCGGTTCGAGCAGGTCGCCGAACAGCCGACGTCGCTCGCCGAGGTCCGTGACAGCCAGCCACGACGGCAGCCCGGCAGCGCGCAGCCACAGCGCGTGGGCGGCGACGAAGGCCTCGCGCGCGGCGCTGCGGTCGGCGGCTGCGGTGGCGGCGCGCTGCGCAGCGCGACACCAGAGGCCATCGTGCAGGTCCTGTTGCAGCGCGCGGTGAGCCTCCTTCGCCGCCGCCGCCGCCGACCGCGCGCGGAGCTCCGCCGAGGTGGGCTGGGTGGCGTCGGTCGCCGAGAACGGTGCCGGTGGTGGCGGTCCTGCCCACAAGCGCGCAACGAGCGGCATCGCCGCGCCGCACAGCACCAGCACCGCGGCGATCAGCCAGCTGCGCCACGCCGCCGGCGTCGCGATGGGGGGCGTCGTCGCGCGCGCTGCCGGCACCGCGTCGCGCACCGCCGCGGCGAACGCCGCCGCGCTCGGCAGCCGGTCCTCGCGTCGCTTCTCCAACGCCGCGGCGAGCACCGCGTCCAGCGTCGGCGGTACGGCGGCGACCAGCGTCGACGGCGGCGGCGGCACCAGCGACTCGACCAGCTTCAGCGCCTGGAACAGGTTGGCGCCGCGGAACGGCGAGCGGCCGGTCAGCGACTCGTACAGCAGCACGCCGAGCGCGTGCACGTCGGTGCGTTCGTCGGTCGCCTCCGGGCCGTCGAGCAGCTGCTCCGGCGCCATGTACTCCGGCGTGCCGACGATCTCGCCGGTGCGCGTCAGCTGGGTGTCGTCGGCGATCGCGCGGGCGATGCCGAAGTCGAGCACGCGCACCGCGCCGTCGTCCTGCAGCATGACGTTGTCCGGCTTGACGTCGCGGTGCAGCACGCCTTCGTGGTGCGCCGCGGCGAGCACGTCGGCGACCTGAGCCGCGCAGCGGCAGGCGTCGACCAGCGGCAGCGGCCCGCGGGCCAGCCGCGCGCGCAGCGTCTCGCCGGCGACGTATTCGAGCACCAGGAACGGCCGGTCGGCGGCGACGTCGCTGTGCAGCACGCGCACCACGCCGGGGTGGCGCACCCTGGCCGTCAGCCGCGCCTCGCGCGCGAAGCGCTCGCGCACCGCGTCGATCGCGTCGAGCGGCATCGCCGGCAGCACTTTCAGCGCGACCCTGGTGCCGAGTTCGCGGTGCCAGGCGAGGTAGACCTCACCCATGCCGCCGGTCGCGACCAGCCGTTCGGGCAGGTAGTCGCCGAGGCGCTCTGGCACGCAGGCGGCGTGGCAGTGCGGGCAGCTCGGTGGCAGCACGCCGGTCTCGGCGATGGCGACGGTGCGGGTGCACGTGCTGCAGCGGATCTGCATGGTCAGAGGTCGCGGAAGCGCTCGACGTAGCGGCGCAGGGTGTCGCGGTGGCCGTTGGCGATGTCGCGCACCCGCTGCAGGTCGGCGTCGTCGCCGGGGAACTGCCGCTGCGCGCGTTCGGTGGCCCGCTGCAGCGCCGCCGCGGCGGCGCTCCAGCGGCGTTGGTCGCAGCAGCGCGCCATCGCCGCCAGCCCGTCGGCGAGCAGCGCGATCGCCGCGTTCTTGTGTACCTCGAGGTCGCGTTCGGTCGCCGCGCCGAGTCGCAGCTTCGCGCTGGCCTCGACGTCGCGCATGCCGCCGGCGGCAGCGGCCACGAAGCGCAACGTCGCGCTCGCCGCGAGCGGGCCGGGGGGCGTGTCGCCGACGCGGCAGCGCACCATGACGACGCCCGTGACGCCGGCGTTGAGATCCGGCAGCGCGACCTGCAGCAGATCGGGGGCGATCAGGCGGTCGCCGATCACCGCCATCCCGTCGAGCAGCGCCGGCGGCAGCTGGAGCTGGATCGTCACCGAGCGCGCGACCGGCACCAGCAGGCTGTCGGCCTCGTCGACGAACACCTTCTGCACGTCCTGTTCGTCGGCGACGAAGTGGAACAGGCCGCGGTTGGTGTCGGCGAGCCGCTGTAGCAGCGCGGTGTCGAGGTCGCCGCCGAGGCCGATCGTCGAGACGTCGATCGTGCCGCCGGTGCGACTCATGGCGCCGGTGCGGCGCAGCACGTCGTCCGCGATCTCGGTCGGGTCGCTGACGCCGGTGTTGGCGATGCCGTCGGTCAGCAGCACCAGGCGGCGCGTGCGGTCGCCGATGTCGACCCGAGCCGGATGGCCGCCACCCAGCTCGTCGAGCCCGGCGCACAAGCCGGCGTGCAGGTTGGTGCTGCCCTCCGGGGTGAGGTGCGCGATCGCGTCCTGCAGCCAGGCGCCGTCGCCGCGGCGGCGCAGCGGTGTCAGCACGTTCGCCGTGCTGGCGAAGCCGACCAAGGCGACCAGGTCGTCGGGGCGCAGGCGCTCGACGAACGCGGCGAGGCCGCGGTGCACCTGGCTCATCTTGCCACGCTCCTGCATCGAGCCGCTGCAGTCGACCACCAGCGCCACGGCGCACGGCGGCGCCAGCGCGCGGTCGCCTTCGCTCTTGGTCGCGTAGCCGACCTGCAGCCACACCTCCTCGCCGGGCCGGGCCGCGTCGCGGTCGAAGCGCAGGTCGAGCGCGACCGGCTCGCCCGCCCGCGGCAGCGGGACCGCGTGGTGGTGGTAGTTGACGATGTCGCGCACGACGATGTCGGCGGCGGTCGGCAGCCGGCCGAGCTCGGCCAGCGTGCGGGCGCGGGCGTGGCCGAAGGTCGACTGGGCGTCTTGCGCCGCGGCGGTCGTCGCGAGCAAGAGGACGGCGGTGAGCAGCGTCGCGCGAGGGGATTTCATCATGGCTCGTCCGGTCGGGTTCGTGCGACGGACGCCGGGTCGAGCCGGACCTTACACCGGATTGCTGTCGCGGAACCGCCGCGCGCTGCGTGATCGCCGCGCCGAGGTCGCTATATTCGTGGCCCTAGAATCTTCGATGCAAGGCACCGACTCACCGACCGGGCTCCAACAGAGCACTCCCGACGGCCGGCCGATCCAGGAGCTGGATCAGGTCGTCATCCGCTTCGCCGGCGACTCCGGCGACGGCATGCAGCTGACCGGCGACCAGTTCACGCGCACGACGGCGCTGATGGGCAACGACATCGCCACGTTCCCCGACTTCCCGGCGGAGATCCGGGCACCCGCGGGCACGCTGCCGGGCGTCAGCGCCTTCCAGCTGCGCTTCTCGAGCTTCGACATCCACACCCCGGGTGACGCCCCGGACGTGCTGGTGGCGATGAACCCGGCGGCGCTGAAGGTGCACTACAAGGCGTTGAAGCCGAACGGCATCCTGCTGCTCAACACCGCCAGCTTCGGCGAGGTCGAGCTGAAGAAGGCCAAGTGGGCCGCCGACCCGCGTCGGGACGGTTCGCTCGACGGCTATCGCGTGATCGAGGTCGACCTGACCGAGCGCACCAAGGAGGCGCTGGCGTCGACGACGCTCGACAACCGCGGCAAGGACCGGTGCAAGAACATGTATGCGCTGGGCATCCTCTACTGGCTGTTCCACCGCGACATGCAGCCGACCGAGAAGGCGCTGGCGCAGAAGTTCGCGAAGAAGCCGGAGATCGTCGAAGCCAACCTGTTGGCGATGAAGGCCGGTCACGCCTATGCGGAGACCACCGAGATCTTCCAGACGGCCTACCAGGTGCCGCCGGCGAAGCTCCCGCCCGGCACCTACCGCAACATCATGGGCAACCAGTCGCTGACCCTCGGGCTGGTCGCGGCCAGCCAGAAGGCCGGTGTACCGCTGTTCCTCGGCAGCTACCCGATCACGCCCGCGTCGGACATCCTGCACCAGCTCAGCGGCTACAAGAACCTCGGCGTCACCACCTTCCAGGCCGAGGACGAGATCGCCGCGATCTGCGCCGCGATCGGCGCCAGCTACTCGGGCCTGCTCGGCATCACCTCGACGTCGGGCCCCGGCGTGGCGTTGAAGGGCGAGGCGATGGGCCTCGCGATCATGGCCGAGCTGCCGCTGGTCGTGCTCAACGTGCAGCGCGCCGGGCCGAGCACCGGCATGCCGACCAAGACCCAACAGGCCGACCTGCTGCAGGCGATGTACGGCCGCAACGGCGAGTCGCCGATGGTCGTGATCGCCTGCTCGACGCCGGCCGACGCGTTCGAGGTCGGCTACGAGGCGATCCGAATCGCCGCCGAGCACATGGTGCCGGTCATGGTGCTGTCCGACGGCTACATCGCCAACGGCAGCGAGCCGTGGCGGCTGCCCGACGTCGACGCGCTGCCGCCGATCACGGTCAAGTTCGCGCCGGCGATCACCGACGGCAGCAAGTTCGAGCCGTACAAGCGCGACGAGAAGACGCTGGCGCGGCCGTGGGCCAAGCCCGGCACGGTCGGCCTCGTGCACCGCATCGGCGGCCTCGAGAAGCAGGACGTCACGGGCAACATCAGCTACGACCCGGACAACCACCAGCACATGATCGACACGCGCGCCGAGAAGGTGGCGCGGGTCGCCGACGGGCTGCCGCCGATGCAGACGCTCGGCGAGCGCACGGGCGACGTGCTGGTGCTCGGCTGGGGTAGCCCGCGCGGCGCGATCACCGCGGCGGTGATGCGGCTGCAGAAGCAGGGGCACAAGATCAGCGCGGCGTTCCTGCGCTACCTGAACCCGCTGCCGAAGGACCTCGGCGAGCTGATGAAGGGCTTCAAGAAGGTGGTGCTGCCCGAGCTCAACAAGGGGCAGCTGGCGATGATGCTGCGCGCGAAGTTCCTGGTCGACGTGCAGAGCTACAGCCAGGTGAACGGCCAGCCGTTCACCAGCCAGGCGATCGAGGACTACATGAGCAAGCTGCTGAAGGAGATCCGCTGATGACCGGCGTCGAACAACCGAAGCTCACCAAGAAGGACTTCAAGAGCGACCAGGACGTGCGGTGGTGCCCCGGCTGCGGGGACTACGCGATCCTCAACTCGGTGCAGGGCGCGTTCGCCGAGCTCGGCAAGACGCTGCACGGCACCGTCATCATCAGCGGTATCGGCTGCAGCTCGCGGTTTCCGTACTACATGGAGACCTACGGCTTCCACACGATCCACGGCCGCGCGCCGGCGATCGCCAGCGGCGTCAAGATCAGCAACCCCGAGCTCGACGTGTGGGTCGTCACCGGCGACGGCGACGCGATGTCGATCGGCGGCAACCACTTCATCCACGCGATGCGGCGCAACGTCGGGCTGAAGATCCTGATGTTCAACAACCGCATCTACGGGCTGACCAAGGGGCAGTTCTCGCCGACCAGCCCGCAGGGCAAGGTCACCAAGAGCTCGCCGATGGGATCGGTGGACTACCCGTTCTCGCCGATCGCGTTGGCGCTCGGTGCCGGCGGCACCTTCGTCGCGCGCGGCGTGGACATCCTCGGCCCGCACCTGCAGGACATGATCAAGCGCGCCGACGCCCACACCGGCACGGCGATGATCGAGATCTATCAGAACTGCAACATCTTCAACGACGGCGCCTACAAGGGCTTCACCGACAAGGAAGTGCGCGGCGAGCGCATGCTCGAGCTGCAACATGGCAAGCCGCTCTTGTTCGGCGCCAACAAGGACAAGGGCATCACCTTCGACCAGAACTTCCAGCCGCAGATCGTGACCGGCGCGGACCTCGGCAAGGCGTTCGTCTGGGACGAGTGCTCGCCGTCGCCGGCGCCGGCGATGGCGCTGGCGACGATGGACGAGGCGCACTTCCCGGTGCCGATCGGGGTCTTCCGCCGCCAGGAGAAGCCGGCCTTCGAGCGCGGCGTCTTGGCGCAGATCGAGAAGGCCAAGGCGCAGAAGCCGGCCGACCTGAAGGGGCTGCTCTACGCCGGCGAGATCTGGGACGTGCAGTAGGCGGGCGCGCGAAGCGTCGACGCGACGGGGCGGGTGGGGCACGGGTCCCATCCGCCCTGCGTCGTTTCCAGGCCGGACTGCAGCGGGGGATCGAAATATCACGATGTCGTGATATGTTGATCCAGCCGATGACGACGACCCTGGACCGACTGCAGACGACGCTGAAGCTGCTGTCGGACCCCGTTCGTTTGCGGCTGTGCGCATTGCTGGCGCGCGCCGAACTCGCCGTGCAGGAGCTGGTGGCGATCACAGGCCTGCAGCAGAGCCGGGTCAGCAACCACCTGTCGCTGCTGAAGCGCGCCGGCCTGGTGCGCGACCGCCGCGAGGGCACCTGGAGCTTCCACTCGCTGGTCGATCCCGACGAGCAGGGGCGGCTGACGCCGTCGTTGTTCGCCGCCACCGTGCAGCCGTACCTCGACGCCGACGAAGGCGCGCGCGACCTGCAGGCGCTCGCGGCGGTGCTCGACCGCCGACGGCAGAAGAGCCGCGAGGCGCACGACCGCCTCGCCGGTCAGTGGCACGACGTCGGTGAGTCGTTCGCCCTCGGCACGCTGCGCGCGGAGCTGCTGGCGCAGGCGTGGCCGTGTGGCGAGCGCGTGCTCGATCTCGGCTGCGGCGCCGGCTTCCTCGCCGGTTGGCTCGCCGAGCGCGGCGCGTCGGTGCTCGGCGTCGACCACAGCGAGCGCATGCTCGAGCAGGCGCGGGCCAACGTCGCCGCCGGCGACTTCCGCGTCGGCGAGCTCGACGCGCTGCCGCTCGGTGGCGGCGAGGTCGACGCTGCGTTCGCCAACCTCGTCTGGCACCACGTGCCCGAGCACGACGCGGCGGCGCGCGAGGTGTTCCGCGTGCTGCGTGACGGCGGTGTGGTCGTGGTCTCCGACCTGCTGCCACACGACGTCGAGTGGATGCGCGAGCGCATGGGCGACCTGCGCCTCGGCCTGAAGCCCGAGCAGGTGGTCGCGTCGCTGCTGCGCGCCGGCTTCACCGAGCTGCGCACCGTGCCGTTGGCCGACTGCTACCGGGTCGATGCGTCGGCTGGCGCTCCGGCCGAGTTCTCGATGTTCGCCGTGCGCGGGCGCAAGCCCGTCGCCGCGGCCCGGACCTGATCCTCATCCCGTTTCCGTTCCAACAACACGACAGTCATGACTGCGACCAACACGCCCAAGTCCAAGAAGACCAAGAAGCCCGCCGCGCGCGCCAAGTCGACCGTGCTCGCGCCCAGCGACTACAAGGTGCGCGACCTCGCGCAGGCCGACTTCGGCCGCAAGGAGATCCAGCTCGCCGAGGTGGAGATGCCCGGCCTGATGGCGATCCGCGCCGAGTACAAGAAGCAGCAGCCGCTGAAGGGCGCCCGCATCACCGGGTCGCTGCACATGACGATCCAGACCGCGGTGCTGATCGAGACGCTGGTCGAGCTCGGCGCCGACGTGCGCTGGGCCTCGTGCAACATCTTCAGCACCCAGGACCACGCCGCCGCGGCGATCGCGGTCGGCCCCAACGGCACCGTCGACGCGCCGTCCGGTGTGCCGGTCTTCGCCTGGAAGGGTGAGACGCTCGAGGAATACTGGTGGTGCACCGAGCAGGCGCTGACGTGGCCCGGCTACGACGGCCCGAACATGATCCTCGACGACGGCGGCGACGCGACCATGATGGTCATGAAGGGCGCCGAGTGGGAGAAGGACGGCAAGACGCCGAAGCAGAAGGCCACCGACAGCGAGGACTACGTCGAGCTGCTGAAGATCCTCAAGCAGTCGCTCGCCCAGGACGGCAAGAAGTGGGGCAAGATGCTGCCCGGCATCCGCGGCGTCAGCGAGGAGACGACGACCGGCGTGCACCGCCTCTACGGCCTGCAGCGCGACGGCAAGCTGCCGTTCCCGGCGATGAACGTCAACGACAGCGTGACCAAGTCGAAGTTCGACAACGTCTACGGCTGCCGCCACTCGCTGGTCGACGGCATCATGCGCGCCACCGACGTCATGCTGTCGGGCAAGGTCGCGGTGATCTGCGGCTACGGCGACGTCGGCAAGGGCTCGGCGCAGTCGATGCGCGGCCAGGGCTGCCGCGTGATCGTCACCGAGATCGACCCGATCTGCGCGTTGCAGGCGCTGATGGAGGGCTACGAGGTGCAGACGCTCGAGGACGTGCTCGAGACCGCGGACATCTTCATCACCACGACCGGCAACTGCGACGTCATCACCGCCGCGCACATGGCGAAGATGAAGAACAACGCCATCGTCGGCAACATCGGCCACTTCGACAACGAGATCGACATGGCCGGCCTCGCCCGCACCAAGGGCATCGTGCGCCAGAACATCAAGCCGCAGACCGACCGCTGGGTGTTCCCGGACGGCCACGGCGTGATCGTGCTGGCCGAAGGCCGCCTGCTGAACCTCGGCTGCGCCACCGGCCACCCGAGCTTCGTCATGTCGAACAGCTTCTCCAACCAGGTGATCGCGCAGATCGAGCTGTTCAACAACCACAAGAAGTACGACAACTGCGTCTACACGCTGCCGAAGCACCTCGACGAGAAGGTCGCGCGGCTGCACCTGGCGAAGCTCGGCGCCAGGCTGACCAAGCTGACCAAGAAGCAGGCGACGTATCTCGGCATCCCCGCCGAGGGCCCGTACAAGCCGAACCACTACCGCTACTGATCGGCGGATCGACCGCGGCGCCTGTCGCCGCGGTCCGTCGCCGCGGCCGCCGCGCGGCTCAGAACATCGCGGCGGTCTGCAGCGGCCAGAAGCGCGCCCGGACGCGGCCCTTCAGGAGGTGCTCCGGCACCAGCCCGAACTCGCGGGAGTCGCAGCTGATCGGCCGGTTGTCGCCGAGCACGAAGAACTGCTGCGGCGGCACCACCAGCTCGGGCAGCGTCTCGTGGTCGCGGATGCAGCCGTAGTCGGCGGCCTGGAGGCCGTTGACGTAGAGCGCGCCGTCGAGCATCGCGACGCGGTCGCCGGGCAGCGCGACGATGCGCTTGACGAAGTCCACGTCGGGATTGCGCGGGTAGCGCAGCACGACCACGTCGCCGCGCCCGACGTCGCCGAAGTTGTACGTCACGCGGTCGACGACGAGGCGATCGCCGTCGTGCAACGCGGGCTCCATCGAGTTGCCGCGCACGATCGAGACCTGGATGACGAACAGGTGGATCGACACCATCAGCGCGGCGCCGAGCAGGGCGTCGATCGCGAACCGGATCGAGGTGCGGCGGGACGGACGGCGCCACCAACGACGCGTGGCGCGCGGCGCATGAGGCTGGGCATGCGATTCCATGGGCGGCGCTATCGGCTCGCAGCCATCGGGGCTTGACCGTTGGCCTCGCGGACGACGCCTGGCGGGAGCGGTCCAGGGGCGGGATTTCGACGGTCGGCGGTCAAGGGGGGAATCGGGCCTAGCCGAAAACCCCTGGACTCGCCACCTCGGTTGCCGCCCACGAAGTTCATGAGCCACTCAGCGCTGAGCCAACTCGCCCTCCAGGAGAAGACCCGCCGGGAGATCCTTCACAAGAGTGACCTGATCCCGCCGTTGCCGGATCTCGTCACCCGCCTGCTCGCCCTGCTCTACAAGCAGGACACCGAGCCGCGAGACCTCGAGCAGTTGCTGCAGAACGACCAGGTGCTGGTGGCCAAGATGCTGGCGATGGTCAACAGCCCCTTCTACGGGCTGAACCGTTCCATCGGCACGGTGAAGGACGCGGTGATGGTGCTGGGCTTCCGCGGCCTGCGGAGCCTCGTGCTCGCCACCAGCACCGCCAAGTTCATGCAGCGCGACTTCTCGTGCTACGGGCACGACGCGAAGGGCTTGTGGCTGCATGCGGTCTGCGTCGCCGGTGCGGCCCGCGCGCTCGCCCGCAAGTGCGGGCTCGGGGCGGAGCTGGCCGAGCAGCTGTTCGTCGGCGGCCTGCTGCACGACATCGGCAAGATGCTGCTCGTAACCTACCTGGGCGAAGCCGGGCATTCGGTGAAGCAAGGGGACGGGGTCTGTGAGTTCGAGCGCCAGCTGCTGGGGTTGGATCACACCGAAGCCGGCGCGCTGGTGACGGCGAAGTGGAACCTCTCCAGGGAGATCCAGGACGTCGTCGGCTCGCACCATCGCTGCGGCGACCGTTCGACTGGCGTCGCCATCGTGCGCATCGCCGACGGCATCGCCCACGAGCTCGGCACCGGCTACCTGCCCGGACGCGCCCCGTCGCACGAGGTCGCCGCGGAAGACCTGGCGACGCTGGGCTTCGACGAGGCCGCGTGGCCTGCGCTGCGCGACGAGCTCGCCGCGGTCATGGAAGAAGCCGTGCTGGCCCTCGGCAACATCAGCGGTTGAGACGGACGATGACTCACGCCACAGCAAAAGTCCGGTTCGGTGACGCGCGAACGCTCGCTGCGCTGCACGTCTGCCGTACGCAGGACGAGCTGGAGCAGCGCTTCGCGGCGGGGCTGAAGTCGCTGCTCGGGGACATGCCGGCGGCGCTCTGTCTCGGTGATCGCAACGACGGCGCCGGCACGGTGCGGCTCGTCGTCGGCCGCGGCTGCCCGCTGGAACCGCTGCAGGAGGTCGACGCGACCAGTTGGCCAGAGGCGGCGCAGCATCGGCGGCCGATCCGCTACCGCAACCTGGTGCTCGGCGAGCTGTTGCTCGGCGCAGAGGTCGAGCCGGGTGTCGACAGCACGCTCGGCGATGTGCTCGAGCACTTCGGGACCGCGCTCGTCAACCTGGTGCTCAACGCCGAGTCGCGGCAGGCGACCGACGACTACTGCGCCAGCCTGCAGGCGCTGCAGGAGGGCATCGTATTGTTCCAGGAGCAGGACAAGGAGGCCGTCACGGCGCGCCTGCTGGACCTGGTCAAGAGCATGATGGAGGCGACCGCCGGCGCGCTGTTCGTGCTGCGGGAGGTCGGCGTGCCGTCCTCCGGCTTGCAGCTGGAGCAGGTGCTCGGTATCCCGGAGGCGCTGGTCGAGAACTTCCGCTCGAAGGACGGGCAGCCGTGGCCCGAGCACCTGCTCGACTGGCAGGCCCAGGTCGTCGAGCGCGACGACGATGGCGACATCGCCGGGCTCGCCGGCGACAGCGTGCCGCCGATCCTCGAGCGCGTCGCGGTGCTGCCGCTCCGCTACCACGGCGTGCAGGCCGGCGTCTGTGTGTTGTTCAATCCGCTCGGCGACGGGCGTCAGACGCGCAACAACATCGGCCGTCTGCAGAGCTTCGGCCAGCTGGCCGCGGCGCTGCTGCACCGCCTGGAGCTGGAGCGCGTCAGCCAGGAGTCGGTCTCGATCCAGCGCGAGCTGCAGCTGGCCGAGACGATCCAGCAGCGGCTGGTGCCGAGCGAGGCCCTGCCGTCGCAGCGCTTCCAGTTCGCCTGGCGGTCGATCGCGGCGAAGAGCATCGGCGGCGACTACGTCGACTTCCTGCAGTCGGACCTCGGCGACATCTACGCGATCATCGCCGATGCGTCCGGCCACGGCATCAACTCGGCGCTGCTGATGACGTCGTTCCGCGCGAACTACCGCGGCAACGCGCCGTGGCTCGAGCCGATGGACCTCGCGGCCTCGCTCAACGGCGAGATCGCGCACGAAGTCGGTCCGACCGGGATGTTCATCACCTCCGCGATGGCGCGCATCGAGCCCGACGGCGGCGCCCTGTCCCTGTGCAGCGCCGGCCACAACCCGACGATGATCTACCGCGCCGCGACGGGTGAGATCGAGCGCGTCGAGTCGCACGGGCCGCCGATGGGCTTCCTCGCGGGTGCGACGTACGAGCAGTACGACGGTCGGCTGGAGTCCGGTGACGTGCTGCTGCTGTACACGGACGGGGTGACCGAGGCCGTCTCCGCGACGGGAGAGATGTTCGGCGAAGAGCGGCTCGCGGCGCTGTTGGCGGCCGAGGCCCCGACGTCCGCGCAGGCGGTGCTGGACGCCGCGTTGAGCCAGCTGGTCGCGTTCACCGGCTGCGAGTGCCACGACGACGACGTGTCGATCCTGGTGATCCGCGCCCGCTGAGCGCGGCCTGGCGCTGCGTCTCGGCGGCGCGGCGTTTCAGAACTGCTTGCGTCGCGAGCTGCTCTCGATGCCGAGCGCCTTCCGGTACTTGGTCACCGTGCGGCGCGCGATGTGGATGCCGCGTGTGCCGAGCGCCTCGACCAGCTGGTCGTCGCTGAGCGGGTTGTCCTTGTCCTCGGCGTCGACGATCTGGCGCAGCGTGTCCTTGACGGCCTGTTGGCTGACCATCTCACCTTCGTCCGACATGGTGCCGCTCGAGAAGAAGCGCTTCATGTCGAACACGCCCTGCGGCGTCTGGATGAACTTGCCGGAGGTAGCCCGGCTGATGGTGGAGATGTGCACGCCGACGGCGTCGGCGATGTCCTGCATCTTCATCGGCTTCAAGTGCTGCACGCCGTGGCGCAGGAACCCTTCCTGTCGGCGCACGACCTCGGTCGCGACGCGTTCGATGGTGTTCTGCCGCTGGTGCACAGCCTCGATGAACCACTTGGCGGCCTCGATCTTGCGCCGCAGGTACTCGTAGACCTTCGGGTCGTGGCGGGCCTCCTGGAGGAGCTTGCGGTAGACCGGGGAGATCGCCAGCTCCGGCAGCGAGCCGCGCTGCGACTTGACCTCGTACCGGCCTTCGATCTCGTCGATGACGACGTCCGGCACGACCCCGGCCGCCGCGCTGGCGTCGAACTCCGAGCCCGGGTGGGGGTTGCAGGACATGCGCAGGAACTCCCAGCTCTCCTTGATGTCCTCGATGCTGGAGCCGGTCTCCTTGGCGATCTTGGGCAGCTTGTTCATCGCCAGGTCGTCGAGGTGGTTCTCGACGATCTGCCGGGTCAGCGGCCGGACGAACTGCATGTGGTCGAGCTGCATCAGCAGGCAGTCGCGCAGGTCCCGGGCGCCGACGCCGATCGGCTCGAGGTCGCGCACGACCTCGATGGCCTCCTCGGCCAACGGCAGCGGTACGGCCAGTTGCTGGGCGACGGACTCCGGGGTCTCGTCGAGGCGGCCGTCTTCGTCGAGCGAGAAGACCACGTGCTCGATGACCCGGATCAGATCCGGATCGGACTCCTGGGTGCGCACCTGCATCATCAGGTGCTCCGGCAGCGACGTGGAGCGACCGGGCGTGTTGTTGAGCGCCTCGAACTTCTTGTCCTCGTCGTCGCCGGAGTAGGTCCCCGAGCGCTGGCGCCAGCTCGGTTCGGTGCGGGCTTCCAGCTGGTCGATCTCGGCGGCGAACTCGCGCTGCAGCCGGTCCTCGATGCCGCTGTCGGCCTCGCGGGGTTCGGCTTCGGCGCCGGTCGGCGACTCGGCGCGCTCGGCGTCGTCCTTGCGCTCCAGGAAGACGTTCTCCTGCAGCTCCTGCTCGACCTGGTCCTTCAGCTCCAGCAGCGGCAGCTGCAGGACCTGCATCGCCTGGATCATCTGCGGCGACTGGATCAGTCGCTGCTCGGTTCGCAGGGATTGGGTCAGGCCAAGGCGCATCGCCCCCTTCTAGCGGTACGGCACTTGTTGGTCACGACCTCGACGGGGGTTGACAACAGATTGTCGGATTCCGCGCCGGCCTCGGTCAGCGGCGGATCGTCGTCGTCAGCGTCGAGTCGAAGGCGCGGCCATCGATGTTGACGCGCGGTCCGTTGCCGTGCGTGATCGACTGCCCGCTGGTGACGGCGCCGTCGTGCCGCAGGCGCGTCATCGCGAGGTCCGCCTCCATCAGCACGCCGCCGCCCGGTTGCACGCTGCGCGGGACAGGCACGGCAGCGTCGCTGCTCAGCAACTCGAGTTCGAGGTGGGTGCCGTTCGGGAGCGGCGTGCAACGGCCGCGCAGCCATACGCCCGATTGCAGCACACCGATCTCCGGGACCAGGCTGCTCGCCTCCTGCGCGATCTCGATGAAGACGTTGGTCACGACGTTGGTCTCGAGCATGCGGAACGCCGCGACTTCCCGGCCGAGCAGCGTCGGCACGGCGATCTGGTGCAACGTCGCGGCGCGCGTCTCCGCCGGCGCGGCGCCGCCGACGTTCGGGGGTTGCAGGTTCGCCAGGTGCTGCAGCTCCACGTTCTGCACCAGCTGCTCCTGGAGCCCGTGCAACAGCGCCTCGACCGCGGCGACGGCCTCCGGCGGCCCCTTGACGAACATGTGCACGCCGTCGCAGCGCACGTCGGTCTCATCGGCTCCGGGGTGGCTGTCCAGCAGGCTGTGGGCCATGTCCACCAGCTCCTCGGCCGGCACGGCGCCGAACGCCCCGTCGTCGTACTGCACCTGCTCGTCCTGATGGTCCAGCGGCTTCGGCAGGGTGACGGCTTCGGTCAGCGCGCGGGTCGTCAGGGCGCCGCAGGGCAGCACCGCGAGATCCTTGCGGCTCATGGCGACGGGCGGCACGCCGCTGCGGACCCGCGCCGTCAGCACGAGCTGGCCGCCGCCGTTGGCGTTGCCGCGCAGCGTCACACAGAGCGCGCCGCCGTTCTGCAAGCGCGCCGAGCAGGCGCCGAAGCAGCTCTCGAGTCGGGGCAGTTCGAGCTCGGCGGCGCCGGGCAGGCCGGTCTGCAGGGTCAGGCGCATGCTCCGCTCCTGCGCAGCTGCGAACTGCATGTAGACGGCGAATTCGTCGGCGGAGATCAGCGAGAAGGCGCGCACGACGGCGTGGCCGCCGATGCCGTAGAGGTCGGTGGCCGGGCGCGACAGGTCCTGCTTCTGCGCGACCTCGACCTCGAGGCTGCGGACGTAGCGCTTCCAGGTCGTGTGGTCGAGCGCCAGCGCGTCGCCGGCGCGACCGGTGGTCACCGCGTGCCAGATCGGCGCGCGGTTCTTGACGAAGCGCGCGTAGCCGGCGGCGTCGAGCACGGTCGGCGGCGGTTCGAGCTCGGCGGCCTCCCAGGCGGCGAACTCGACCTCGATCGGTCGCGCGACGATCTGCGTCGCCTCGTCGACCCATCCGCGCGCGCGTCGTACTGCCTCGCGCTCGCCGAAGACCATCAGGTTCTGCCCGATCGTGCGCAGGAACAGCCTGCCGTCGTCGACGGCCTCGTTCTCCAGGCCGTAGAGCAGGTCGGAGATTAGGTCAGGCGAGTGCGAGTGGGGGTCGTCGCCGGCGCCGACCAGGTCCACCGAACGGTCGGTGCGCGGCACGTATCGCAGCAGCGAGGACCAAGGCGGTGCGACGACGCTCCGTTCCTGTCCGCAGAGCGGTTGCAGCGGGACCATCTCCGTGGCGGTGCGCGGCGGGTCCTGCGGAGCGAGCAGGGCGAGGAACAGCGGAAGCAGGGTAGTGGCCATGTTCAGGGTCGGGGTCGGGTCGGGGTCGCGGCGGTCCGGGAGCTTGCGCACACGCCGGTCGGGGATCAGTCGGCGAACGCCCCGCCCTCGCGGAACCAGCCGACGAACTCGGTGAACCTCGTCAACGGCGCTTCGCAGAGCTGTTGGCGCTGCCGTTCGCTGAGCTCCATCGCGGCGAGCCAGGGCACCGCCTCGGCGAGGCCGGCGCGACACAGCGCGAGGCGCAACAGGGCGTCGTCGCTGCGGCGGGCGCCATCGCGTCGCGCCGTCGGCAGCAGCGGGCGCAGTGCCGTGTGCGGCAGGGTGGCGAGCGCGGCGCACGCTGCACAGGCCTCGAGACGCCGCCCGGAGCGCAGGTTGGCGAGCAGGCAGGCGGTCGTCGAGGCGTCGCCGACGCAGCCGAGCGCGAGCAGGCAGCGCACGCGTTCGGGCGCCGATCGAGACGACTCCAGCACCTGGCGCACCGTGACGAAGGCCGCCGGGGTCATGCCGTGGAACCAGTGGAGGGCCGCCGCGGGATCGTCTTCCTGCATGCCGATCGCGACGCGGTCCTGCCAGCACGCCAGCAGGAGGTGCGCGCCGCCGTCGTCGCGGGTCGCGCAGCGCAGGCCATGGGTCACGATCGTGTCCAGGTCCGTGCGTGCGCGTAGGAGCCGCCGCAGGGCGGCGTCGAGGCGGTCGCCGCCGACGCGCAGCGCGACGACCAGCGCAGCGGTCGTGTCGAGGTCGGGCGGGTCACGCTGTTCGTCACCGAGCAACGGCTGCAGGCGCTGCAGCAGCTGGTTGGTCAACGGCGCGTTGCGCAGCTGAGGCAGCAGCGCACGCAACAGCTCGCGTTCGTCGGCGGTGCCGTCGCCGCAGCTGGCCAGGGCCCGCAGGAACGCGTCGGTGCCGGCGTCGCGGCGGGCGGCGCGGGCGCTGCGCAGCAGCTGTTCGCCGGCGTGGATGCGCACGGTCGGCGTGGCCGTGCGGTCCGCGACCAGCGCCGCCAGCTCCTCTGGCGATGGGGCGTGGGCGAGGTCGCCTTCGCCTTCGCGGGCCTGGGAGAATCGCCGCGCAGCTTCGAGCGGGAACGCGGTGCTGGCGCGATCGGCTCCGGCCTTTGCAGTGGGCGCCGCCGCAGGCGGCGCGGGCAGGTCGGCGGCGCGCGACACGTCCGGCGCGCCGGGGTGTCCGGTGAACAGCAGCAGCCAGGTCATCGACAACGCGCCGATGAGCAGCGAAGCCGCCAGCAACGCGCCGCTGCGCGGTGCCGCCGGTGCGCCTGCAAGCGCGTCGTTCGACGTGACGGCCTGCGCCGCCTCGTGCCGATCGACCCGGTCCGCCGCACCGCCGGCGCAGGGTGCGCCCGAGGAGGAGCCGCCGCACGCCGCGCCCTCGGCCGCTTCGCCAGCCTCCAGCGCCCGATCGACCAGGGCGCGGCCGAACTCGTCCCACGAACGGGCCGGGCCCGTAGCTGCGGCGAGGTGGTCGGCGACGGCGCGGCCGGCATCGGCGGCGAGCGCCGCGTCGAGACGGCGGGCGCGCTGCAGCGCGAGTTGGCAGACGGTGCATTCGACGAGGTGCTGCTGCAGCGACTCGTCGCAGACGAACCCCCAACCCCACTCCGCGTCGTCGGCCTCGCCTTCCAGGCGGTCGGGCGCGCGCGCACCGTCGCGGCGGGACGGCGTCTCGCCAGTCGTGCAGTCGCCAGTCGTGCAGTCACCGGTCGTGAAGTCACCGTCGAGGTGCACGGCCAGCACGGCGTCGGTGCGAGCGCAGCGTTCGGCGGGGCGCTTCATGGATCGAGGTGCTCCTGGATGCGGGCCAGCACCTTGCGGCGGGCCTCGAGCACGTGCATGCGCGCCGCGGTCTGGCTGCAGCACAGCACGGCGCTGATCGCCGCGTAGTCCATGCCCTCGACGGCGCGCAGGTGCAGCGCGGTGCGCTGGCGGTGGGTCAGGCGCTCCATCGCTTCGTCGAGGCGATGCTGTAGCTCGCGCGCCATCGCGTCCTGCTCGGCGCGGACGTCGAGGAGGTCGGGGACGTCGAGGTCGCCGAGCGGTTCTCCCGGTTGCGCGCGCTGCCAGCGCTGCGGTTCGGCCGCCAATCGGACCAGGATGCGGAACAGCCAGGTGCGCAGCGCCGCGTCGCCGCGGAAGCCGGGCAGGCCGCGGAACGCGCGCACCAGCGTCTCCTGCACCAGGTCCTCGGCCCAGTGCGGGTCGCGGCAGTAGCGACGGGCCAAGGCCAGCACGCCGGCGAGGTGCGGCTTCAGCAGCTGATGGAACGCGGCGCCGTCGCCCGCCTGCGCGCGCAGGAGCCAGCTTCGTTCCTGGTCGGTCAGCGAGGTGGGGCGCGCCTGCTTGTCCACGCGGAGGTCCATGTCCGCCGGCTTGGACCCTGTCCCCGGGACGTCCGTCAGGTGCGCCGTGTCACGAATCCGGTCGCCGGGGCCTGTCATCGGCGCCACAGGGTGAAGTAGGCGCTGTAGAAGCGGAAGACGATCACCACCACGCCGACCACCGCCAGCGCGTAGGCGACCTGACCGAGCCGCCGGGCCGCCGCCGACAGCTTGCGCGCGGCGACGTCCTGGCGGCGGCGCAGGGCGCGGTGCAGGGCGTCTTCGAGCTGTCCGGCCTGCTCGCCGGTGGCCAGCAGCGTGCGCGTCTCGAGGTCGAGGGACGCGCTGTTGTGCAGGCTCTCGCGCAGCGGCTCTCCCTTCTCCAGCATGCCCTGCGCGATCTGCAGGCGCTGGCGCAGGTCCTGCATCTGCACCGCGGCGACCGCGGTGCGGTGCGCCTCGACGATCGGCACTCCGGCGGCGTAGAGCGCGTGCAGCGTCTCCAGGTAGGGCACCTCGCGCACGTCGCTCAGCAGGCCGCCGATCACCGGCAGCCGCTCGAGGCGGGCGTCGCCGCGCCGCAGCCGCGCGAAGAACCGCCACACCAGCAGCGCCGTCAGCACGTAGACGAGGGCGAGCGTGATCGCGATCCATGGCCCGATCAGCGCCATCGTCGCCAGGCTGGCGAACAGCAGCATGACGGCGAGCAGCAGCGGGTAGCGCAGGCCCTGCAGCACCTGGCGACGGAACTCGGCGCGCCGCTGGCGCTGCTCGGCGCGCCCGCGCAGCGCCGCTGCGCCGCGACCGCTGCGCCAGCCGGCGTCGAGCGCGCGGCGTTCGGTCTCGCCGAGCTTGACGCCGCGCCGGATGGCGAGGTGGCTGAGCACCTGGTCGCCGGCGTCCGGTTCGCCGCCGAGCGCGACAAGCGGCAGGCCCGCGTCGAGCGCCGAGGCGAGGTCCTCGAAGACGACGGCGGCTCTCTCGTCGGCGCGGGGCGACAGCATCGCGGCAGTTTCGGTGGCGGGGACGTCGCGCGCAACCGGTCGCGCGGCGGCGTCGCGCTACTGCCGGAAGTGCTTGCTGAGCTTCAGGGCCTGGCCCTGGTAGTGAGAGCTGAGACGGCGGTCGCCGTAGACGACTTCCGGCGGTTCCTGGGTGCGGAAGAACTCGAGCTTGAAGAACACCTGGCCGTCCTCGAGCAGGAACGGCACGTCGTGCGGCCGCACCTCGAGCACGGCGCGCGTGCCGTTCATCGAGCCGTCGCCGCCGTCCCTCGCGCCGCCGTCGCCGAAGCCGTTGTCGAAGAAGCCGGCGTAGTTGGTTCGCAGCTCGCCGATGCCGACGTCGTAGGCGACCATCTCGGCGGCGAGGTGGCGCGGGATGCGCACCCGTTCCTTGCTGGCGAAGATGTAGAATTCCTCGGGCGCGACGATCAGGCGGCCGTCCTTCGGCTCGGGGATCGCATCGAAGTAGGCGTCGCCGTCGTGACTGCCGATGCGCTCCATGTCGACGACGCCGGTGTAGCGCTTGGCGACGTAGCCGATGGGACCCTGGATGTCGCGGTCCTGGCGCACCGCGACGCCCATCATCAGCCCGTTGTCGAGGCGCAGACGCGCGCTCGGCAGCGGCGTGCCGGCGTCGTCGAACAACAGCGGCGCGCGCTCGTGCTCGGCGCGGAGTTCGTCATCGCTGAGCGACGACTGGCCGGAAGAGAACCGGATCTGGCACAGCGACAGGCCGGTTCGCACGCGCACCGGGAAGCTGCGCGGCACGATCTCGAGGTAGAGCGGGCCGGTGTAGCCGGGCGGCACCGTCTCGAAGCGGCCGCAGTTGTCGGCCAGCAGGCGGGTGAACAGGTCGAGGCGGCCGGTCGACGACTTGGGGTTGGCGCGCACCAGGTAGGGCAGCGGCTTCTCCAGGCGCTCGAGCAGCGGCACGATGTAGCAGTGCCCCTTCTCCAGCACCGCGCCGTCGGTGAGGTCGAAGGCGTACAGCGTCATCTCCTCCAGGCGGTCGGCGACGCGCACGTTCTCGGGCAGGAAGCCGGAGCGCACGCGGTAGCCGCGGGTCGCGAGGCGCAGGTCGAGCGACGCCGGCTGGATCTGCGTCGGCGCGATGGCGGGGGTCGAGGCCAGCGCGCCCTGTTCGATCAGCTGGCGGATCTGCTGGTGTACGAGGATGCCGTCGGTCACCGGCGAGACGGTAGCAGGCCGGTCCGGACGAAGCCATCGCGCGCCAGGGAGGCGGCGCTGCCCATCAGCTGGTTGCCGGCGCCGTGTCCGCGGCCGGCTGCGGCGCCGGGCCCGCGGCGCTGCGCAGGTACTCTTCGAGCGTGAAGCTGTCGACGGCGATCGCCTCGGCGCGGGCGGCTTCGGCGGCCTGAACCTGTTCGCGCTCGGCGGCGGTGACGATGCCTGCCTCGACCGCCTGGTCGAGCAACTGTGCGGGGCGCGCCTTCGGCAGCCGGCCTAGCTTGACGGCGTCCTTGAGTTTCTTCAGCACCGGTTCGGCGGCGGTGCAGGTGACCAGCGCGTGTTCGAGGCGGCCGAGCGCGCTCGCCGGGTCGTCCGGAACGAAGCAGTTGCCGGTGATCCGATCGCGTTGGGCGCCGGGCTGCAGCAGGGTCCGCGCTGCCCGCTGGCCGACGCGGTCGTTGGGGCCGGTGCCGAGCGGGTTGAGCCGCGCGAACAGGCCCATCACCTTGCCGAGCGCGCCGCCCAGCACGGGCAGGCGCAGGTTCTGGTGGATGCCGCAGCGCGCCTGCTGCATCTCGGCGAACGCGTGCTCGAGCGACCACTGCACCAGCGGCAGATCCTCGTGGCGGCGACCCTCGGCCTCGAAGCGGCGCAGCGTCGCAGCCGCCAGGAACATCCACGCGAACCAGTCTGCGTAGCGGCCGGTCAGCTTCTCCTTGCGCTTGAGGTCGCCCCCGAGCGCGCCCATCGCCACGTCGGCGAGAAGCGCGAACTCGGCCGAGGCCCAGTTGAGCCGCCGCCAGTAGCCGCGCACGGCGCCGCGTCCGGGCGCCCACGTCAGCAGGCCGCGGGTCGCGAACAGCAGCGTCGCGCGCACCGCGTTGCGCAGCACGTGGCCGAGGTGCGGCCAGAACGCGCGGTCGAACGCGACCGGGTCGTTCTGCGCGATCGCCTCGAGCTCCTTCAGCGCGTACGGGTGGCAGCGGATCGCGCCCTGGCCGAACACCATCAGCGTGCGGGTCAGGATGTTGGCGCCCTCGACGGTGATGCAGATCGGCGTGCCGGTGTAGGCGTTGGCGAGCAGGTTGCGGGGGCCGCGCGAGATGGCGGCGCCGCCCATGACGTCCATGCCGTCGTTGATCACCTTGCGCCACAGCTCGGTGGTCGCGTACTTGGCGATCGCGGTGACGACGGCGGGCTTGTGGCCTTCGTCGAGCGCGCCGTTGACGTAGCGTCGCGCGGCCTCGAGCACGTAGGTCGAGCCGGCGATGCGCGCCAGCGGCTCCTCGATGCCCTCGAAGCGGCCGATCGCCAGGCCGAACTGCTGCCGCACCGCCGCGTAGGCGCCGACGCAGCGCGCGGTCAGCTGTGCTCCGCCCGTGGCGGTGGCCGGCAGCGAGATGCCGCGGCCGGCGGCGAGGCAGTTCATCAGCATCGCCCAGCCGCGGCCGGCGCCGGCGGCGCCGCCGATGATCGCCTCGTCGAGCGGCAGCACGACGTCGCGGCCGCTGGTCGGGCAGTTGTAGAACGGCACGCCGAGCGGGTCGTGCCGGCGGCCGAGCACCACGCCCTGCGTGTCGGTCGGCACCAGCGCGCAGGTGATGCCGGGGCGCGGGCCCTTGCCGAGCAGGTTCTCCGGGTCGTGCAGCTGGCAGGCGAGGCCGAGCACGGTCGCCACCGCGGCCAGCGTGATGTAGCGCTTGTTCCACGACAGTCGCACCATCAGCCGCCCGTCCTCGGCGCGGAAGACCGTGCCGGTGGCGCTGATCGCGCCGGCGTCGGAGCCGGCGCCCGGTTCGGTCAGCGCGAAGCACGGCACCTGGCTGCCGTCGGCGAGCGCCGGCAGCCAGCGCTGCTTCTGCTCTGGTGTGCCGTAGTGCGACAGCAGTTCGGCCGGGCCGAGCGAGTTGGGCACCATGACGGTGATCGCCAGCGGCAGCGAACGCGACGCGAGCCGCTGCACGACCGCGCTGTTGGCCGACGCCGACATGCCGAGGCCGCCGTACTCCTTGGCGATGCACAGGCCGAAGAAGCGCTCGCGCTTCAGGTAGTCCCAGACCTCGGCCGGCAGGTCGCGCTGCTGGTAGACCTGCCAGTCGTCGGTCATCGCCGCGACGCGCGCGACCGGGCCGTCTAGGAAGTCGCGTTCGTCGGCGGTGAGATCGGGGTATTCGGCGGCGAGCAGCTTCGCCAGTGAGGGCTTGCCGCTGAACAATTCGCCGTCGAGCCAGACCGTGCCGGCGGCGATCGCCTCGCGTTCGGTGTCGCTGATCTGCGGCAGGAAGCCCCCCTTGCGCAGCACGTCGAGGATGCGGTCGCCGAGCAGCATGCGGCGCAGCGGTCGCACCAGCAGCACGGTCAGCGGCGTGAACACCGACAGCCACAGCCACCACGGCGCACCGAACGTCCAGCAGGCGACGATCAGCGCCGACGCCGTCACGAAGAGCGGGGCACCGACGAACAGCAGCGCGAGCAACGTCGCCACCGTCACGGCCGTGACGGTCCAGGTCGGGAGATCGCTCAGGGCGCCGAAGTGAAGGATGTCCATGGTGCTGCGGGGCGCCGATCGGGCGACCACATCAGGCCTATCGGCAGACCGCTCTTCTCTCCTAGTGCCTGCTTGCCGGCCGACTACAGGTCAGTGCGGCGACGACGACCGGATGGCGTCGCCAGGGTCCGGGACCGCGCGACGTCCCGTGACGAGACCGGTGGCATCGGCGTCTCGCCGCGACGCGTCGTGGGGCGCTACGGTCAGGCTCCGCGACTGCCGACCTCCGGTGCACACACACACCGAGCGAGAGGTTCGCATGAAGCTGCATCAGGTCTGGGCGTCGTTGGGGTTGTTCACGTTCTGCACGGCTTGCGGCACCGTCGGCGAGCACGCTTCGCCGCCGGAGTTGGAGTTCGCCGCGGCGCCGATGGTGGAGACCGCCAGCGTCGAGGACGAGGTCGCCGCTTCGTTCACGCTGCAGCAGCACTCGCGGCTCGGCGCCGGCACGTTCGTCGGCGACGTCTGGCTCGAGCAGCCGCGCATGGAGCTGGCGGGCGCAGGCGCCGAGCAGACGGTCATCGACGGCAACCTGACGCTCGCGAGCCAGTGCCGCGTCGAGCACCTGACCGTTACCGGCGATCTGATCTTCGCCGGCAACAACGCCCGCGCGGTCGACGTGCGCTGCCTCGGCCAGGTACTCGACTACGGCACCTGCAACCGGCACTGAGCGGCAACTCAGAAGCCGAACTGCACGACGACCGCGTCGGACAGCGACAGGCCGCCGGGCACGTTCTCCAGCACGGCGTGCTGCGCGAACAGCGCTGCCCCCGGCCAGCCGTCGAGGATCGGCACCTGTAGGTCCAGCGTCGCCGGGAAGGTTGCGCTGGTCAGGGTCACCATCATCACGTCAGGGCTGACGTAGAGCGTGCAGCCCGAGGTGCCGAACACCGCGTCGACGCTGACCGGTAGCGGCAGGGCGCCGTACTGGGTGTTGCTGAGGCCGAACAGGACCAGGCCGATCGCGCTGGCCTCGTGATTGGTCGATTGCAGGTTGAGCGGCGCGCCGATGCCGCCGCTGATGACGGCGCTGGAGGTCACCAGTCCGCCGAGCCCGTCGCAGCCGCTGCCGAAGTTGCGCACGTAGTCCTGCAGCGGCTCGGCGCCGCGCATGCCGCCGAGGCCGGCGCCGCCGATCAGCGTCGGCAAACCGGTCGCAGGCGCGATCGCGAACAGCTGGCTGCTGCCGCCGACCAGCTGGCCGTCGGCGCGGCGGGCCAGCCACTGAACGTCGGCGCCGTTGGTGCCGACAGCCGGGTCGACGTCGGTGCCGGCGCCGGTCACAGCGTCGACAAGCAGCAGACCGGCGAACACGTCCCAGGCGTACAGCTGGCCGCCGAGAGAGCAGAGCGACTGCACCGCGGAGAACCCGACCGTGCCGACCAGCGTGTCCGCGCCGGTGGCGAGGTCGATGGTGACGAGATCGTCGCCGCCTTCGCGGATGGCGAACATCTGGCCTTCGTGCCAGGCCATACCGCGCAGGTCCGCGGTCGGACCGACGCTGGTCGCGCTGCCGGTGGTCGGGTCGATCGTCGCCAGCTCCCACGTGCCGACGGGCCGGATCGCGGTCCACAGCGTGCCGTCGGCGTCGCGGGCCAGGGCGTTCATGTTGCCGCCCGCCCAGCCGATCGTCTGGCCGACGCCGGTGAACGAATCGAAGGCGACGACCGAGCCTGTCCAGGTCACGCCGATCATGTCCTGGGCGGCGACGGGGGCGAGAGCGAACAGGGCGGCGAGCAGGGTGTGGCGCATGGTGGGAATCTCGTTCGCCCGGCTAGACGAGATCCCGGCGCCGGCCCCTTCACGCTCGCTCGAAACGACGTCAGGGATCGCGGCGCAGCTCGCGCGCTGCTCTCAGCACCGGGTCCCACTGGAACGCCGGCCCCGGGTCCTGCTTGTTCTTCTGCACGTGGAAGTGTCCGACGATGCCGTCGAAGGCCCTCAGCTCTGGCGCCGGCAGCACGTGGTCGATGACATCGCCGTCGGGCTCTCGGGGGGCGTCCAGCCGGATGCGCGGCAGGGCTCGGTTGAGCCCGGCCATCAGGCGCGCCAGAGCGGCGTACTGCTGCGGCGTGTAGTCGACCATGTGCCAGGTCTTGCCCTGCACCTCGCCGGTGACGATGCCCGGCCGCGCGGGGCGGGCGACGAAGTCGCGGGGCAGCCCGGTCTCGGTCATCCACTGGGGGAACTTCTGCTTCCAGCCGAGCTCGTCGCGCTCGTACCAGACGGCCATCGCGGCGTTCATCGGCTGCGGGTAGGCGCCGGGATGGGCGATCTCGACGCCGACCGAGAAGTCGTTGGCGATCGTCGCGTGCCAGGCCTTGTCGCGCAGATCGAGCGTCTGGTAGATCGTGCCGTCGAGGTCGAGCATGAAGTGCACCGACAGGCCGCGCACGTCCTGCAGCACCTTGAAGCACTGCCGCGAGCAGCCGCAGACGTCGAAGTGCACGACGAACTGGTGCACGACCTCGCTCAGTTCGGCCAACGACAGCCTGTCAGCGTGAGCTGCAAGCCGCGCAGGCAGGCCGCCGCGCACGTCGTAGCGCTGCTTGCCGTCGGCCGGTTCGTTGCGATCGAAGTGCTTGCCGCGCAGGTAGGCGCTATAGCCGTCGGGCTCCTGCCAGGTGACGACGCGGGTGCCGATCGGGAAGCGCTCGCCTGCGACGACGATCCAGTCCGGACCGGCGCTCGCCGGCGCGGTCGCGGCTGGCCGTGGCTCGTCGCTCGGCGCCGGTCCGCGGGGCGGCGCGCCGCAGCGTGCGAACAGCACTACGGTGCTGGCGAGCCCGAGGCCCGTGCAGAAGAGGCGGCGGCGCGTGGCGCGCGGCGTGGCGTTGGTCATAGGTCGGTCAGCGCGGGGCGTTGCAGATGGAACCTCGTGACGCGTTGCCACGCGTCGGCGGTGCGAAGCAGGGGGGCCTCGCCGTCGAGCCGGCCGACCAGCGCCAGCATCCTCGGGCGTCCGCCTTCGCGCTCGACGTCGCCGTGGGCCATCGGCAGCACGTAGGTCGGGTGTCCGGTTAGGTTGGTTGCGGTCAGCGTCGGTCCGCCGTGCGTCGGCGCGACCAACACGTCGATGCCGTCGAGTGCGGTGCGCATCTCGTCCATCAGCTGTTGCCGCCGGCGGCTCGCCTGCAGGAACTCCACGGCGGGGATCGTGCGCGCGGCGCGGAACTGGTTGGGCCAGTCGTGGTCATCCTGGCCAGGAAGGTCGTCCACCAGCCGATCGCGCGTGAAGGCGTCGAACGCCGCGGCGGCTTCCGCGTGCAGCATCAGCAGCATCGCCTCGTATGGCGCGTCGGGCAGCGTGACCGGCCGCGGGGCCGCGCCGGCGCGCTCCGCGAGCCACTGCAGGAAGTTGGTCTGATCATCGTCGCTGGGGAACCGGTCCAGCTGCAGCACGCCGAAGCGCAGCCCATCCAGGCTCTCTCCAGCCGCCGGGGTCCAGCGAAACGAGGTGTCGCGCGCCGCCGGGTCGCGGCCGTCGGTCCCGCGGATGGCGTCGAACACGAGGCCGGCATCGATCGCGGTGCGCGCGATCACCCCGACCTTGTCCATGGTCCACGACAGCGGCATCGCGCCGTAGCGGCTCACGGCGCCGAAGCTCGGCCGCAGCCCGGCGACCCCGCACCGGGCGCACGGCGAGACGATCGAGCCGAGCGTCTCGGTGCCTAGTGCGAACGGCAGCAGCCCGGCGGCGACCGCGCTGGCGGATCCGGCGGACGAGCCGCTCGAGCCCTGGTCGGGGCGGAACGGGTTGCGGGTGCGGCCGCCGTGCCAGACGTCGCCCATCGCCAGCGCGCCGAGCGACAGCTTGGCGACCAGCACGGCGCCGGCTTCGTGCAGCCGTGCCAGCGGCGTGGCCGTCGCGTTCCAGACGTGGTCGGCGAACGGCCGGCAACCGAACGTGGTCGGGGCCGAGGGCCACGCGAACAGGTCCTTCGCGCCGTAGGGGATGCCGTGCAGGGGGCCGCGCACGCGGCCGACCTTGCGCTCGGCGTCGAGTTGGTCGGCGCGCGCCAGCGCCTCGTCGGCGAGCAGCGTGACGACGCAGAGCAGGTCCGGATCGAACCGCCGCAGCCGGGCGATCGACAGTTCGGTCAGGCGACGGGAGGTGACCTTGCCCTGTTGCAGGAGGCTGGCGAGCTCCCAGACCGATGCGAAGGCCAGGTCTCGATCGTCGGCGGGCAATGCGGCGTCGCCGGCGGTGGCGGCGGCGGCGTTCGGACCGGTGGCCGTCGGCCGCGTCGCGCCGGGGTGCGTCGACGCGTGAGGGTCGAAGTGGCAGCACGGCGGCAGCTCGAACGGCGGCGACACCGAGCGAAGAGCCGCGTAGTCGGAGCGCAGCGCGGCGAGCTGCCCGGCGGCCTGGGCGCGCTCTTCGTCGCGGAACCCGAGCCCGGTCAGGCGCGCGAAAGCCGCCATGTCGTCGGCGTCGTCCGGGGCCAGGCAGCTCGCGAGCGGCGCGGCGCCGGCGGCCAGCAGGAAGGAGCGTCGGTCCATGGCGGGGAGGCTGTCGTGGATGCGGAAGCCGGTCGCGGCGACAGAAGGCGGGAGGCGCAGGCCACCTCGCGCGATTAGTGTGGGCCGATCATGGCCTGACGCGGCCCCGATACCAAACCAGACCCGCATGCTCCTGAAGAACCTCCCCGTCGTCCTGTTCGCCACCGTCGCACTCGGCCAGTCGCCGCCGGCGAGCAACCCGGATGCGCCGCAGCCGCCCGGGCCGATGGGCACGATCCACGTCGCCGAGCTGAAGCGGCACGCGACCTTCCTCGCCTCCGACGAACTCGGCGGGCGGTTGACCGGTTCGCCCGGGCAGGAGGCCGCGGCGAAGTACATCGCCGAGCACTTCGCGCAGCTCGGCCTCGAGCCGCTCGGCGACCTCGAGCCGACTGCCGGGGGCGAGCGGGCGAAGCGCTCGTTCTTCCAGCGCTACGGCCTCAAGCGCACCCATACGCGCGACGAGACCGCGCTGACGTTCGGCGCCACGACGCGCAAGGACGGCTTCGCGGTGCTCGGCGCGCAGGCGACGGACGTGACCGTCGAGGGCACCCTGCGCTGGTGCGGTCTGGGGCGCACGCGCGGCAGCGAACCGGACGTGCCGACCGAGGAGTCGCTCGACGGTCGCATCGCGGTGGTGGCGATCAAGCCGCCGCGCGGCAAGGTCCAGGGCGACCTCAGCGTGGAGCAGAAGTTCGGCATGTCGTTCGGCGTGTTCGGCCAGTTCGGCCGGACCGCCAAGGCGCTGGCCAAGAAGGGGGCCGGTGCGGTGTTGTTCGTGCAGCACGAGGATCCGATCGGTCTCTGCGACGTGCTCAACTACCTGGCCCTGGCGCCGGGAAAGGACAGCGTCGAAGCCAATTTCCCCGGCGCCGATCCGGGCATGGGAGGTCTCGGCCGCATGGGCGGGGGAGGCGACGTGCCGACGCTGGTGATGTCGGTGTCCGCGAGCCTCGAGTTGGCCAAGGCGCTGGGCGTCGACCTCGCTGCGTTCGCCGCGGAGCCGACGCCGCAGGAGGCGAAGGTCGACGTCGCGGGCAAGTTGCGGCTGGCGATCGCCTACGATCCGGAAGCGACCGCCAGCAACGTCGTCGCGGTGCTGCGCGGCAGCGACCCGCAGCTCGCCGACGAGGCGATCGTCTACTCGGCGCACATGGATCATGTCGGGCGCCGAATGGACGGAGAGGTCTTCAACGGCGCCGACGACAACGCGTCAGGGTCATCCGGCCTGATGGCGATCGCCAGTGCCTACGCCAAGGCCGCCGAGCGGCCCCGGCGCAGCATCATCTTCCTGTCGGTGTCGGGCGAGGAGCTCGGCCTGTGGGGCTCACAGTACTACTCGGACAACCCGACCTGGCCGTTGGACAAGATCGTCGCCGACATCAACACCGACATGATCGGTCGCAGTGGTCCTGAGTCGGGCCCGACCGAGGTCACCGTCACGCCGAGCTTCCGCCACGCCAAGTACTCGACCTTGGCGCGCGACGCAGCGGGCTTCGCCGCTGTCTTGGGGGCCACGTTCACCGACGGCGACAAGTACTACACGCGCAGCGATCACTACAACTTCGCCAAGAAGGGGGTGCCGGTTGTGTTCTTCTGCAACGGCGAACACGAGGACTACCATCAGGTGACCGACGAGGTCGACAAGCTCGACTTCCCGAAGATGGAACGCATCGCCAGGCTCGCGTTCTGGACGGGTTGGCACACCGCGAACGCCGACGAACGGCCGCGCACCATCGGCCGGCAGGAGCAGTGGTGAAGCGGCCGGCGTTCGTCGATCAGTTCCTGTCGTCCGGTGCGTTCGCCGTGGTCGGTGCCTCGCAGGACCGCGCCAAGTACGGCAACAAGGTGCTGCGGTGTTACCGGCAGCACGGTCTGCAGGTGGTAGGGGTGCATCCCAAGCTGACGGAGGTCGAGGGGGTGCCCTGCTACGCGACCCTGCGAGACGTTCCCGGCGCCGCACCCTCGGTCTCCGTGGTCGCGCCTCCCGCGGCCGCGCGCGGCATCGTCGACGACGCGATAGCGCGTGGAGTCCGACACCTGTGGTTCCAGCCCGGTGCCGAGCGCGACGACGCCACCGCGGCGGCGCGGGCGGCGGGCCTGGAGGTCATCGCTGGCGGCCCTTGCCTGTTGGTTGCGCTGGGGTTCCGAGACGTCTAGCGCCCTGCGCCGAGCGGCCCTTCGCAGCTGCGAACCAGGACGCATTGGTCTCGGGCGCGGCCAGGAGTTACTCTGCGCTGGATGTCGCTGACGAACGTCATTGCAGGCGTCGTCCCGAAGCTCGATGGCATGAGCTTCTCGCCGCCGGTGGCCTGCGTCTACGATCCGCTGGACTACGCCTGGGACATGCACCGGCAGTATCTGGATCGGTTCGGCCGTGGGCGCAAGCAGGTGCTGTTGTTGGGGATGAACCCCGGCCCGTTCGGCATGGTGCAGACCGGCGTGCCCTTCGGCGAGGTCGAGGCGGTGCGCAGCTGGCTAGGCCTGCGCGGCGTCGTGCGGCGACCGGCCAATGAGCATCACAAGCGCCCGATCGAAGGCCTGCAGAGCACGCGGTCCGAGGTTTCTGGCCGTCGGCTGTGGAGTTGGGCGGCGCAGCGCTTCGTCACGCCGATGCGCTTCTTCCGGCGCTTCTTCGTGCACAACTACTGTCCGCTGGCCTTCCTCACGGAGAGCGGTGCCAACCTCACGCCCGACAAGCTGAAGAAGACCGAGTCGGAGCCGCTGTTCGCGTTGTGCGATGGGTTGTTGCGCGACGTCGTCGAGGTGCTGCGCCCGGATTGGGTCGTCGGCATAGGAGCGTTCGCCGAGCAGCGCATCACCAGGGTGTTCGCCGTCGAACTGCAGCGCGGCGAGCTGCGCTGCGGCCGCATCCCACACCCGAGTCCCGCGTCGCCAGTGGCCAACAAGGGCTGGGAGCAGCTGGCCGACCGCGCCTTCGGCGACCTCGGCATCGCCGTCTGATCCGTCCGTGTATTCGATCCCGCGCGGGTCATGCGTCCAGGCGCAGTGATCCTCTTCTCGGGTCATCCGCTGATCACCCTATCGCGAGGTTGATCGACCTCACTGGAAGCAGGCGGGCGGGCGGCGGAGGCGGCCCAGGTGCTGTTGCAGCGCCGAGAACAGCCGCTTGCGGGCGCGCATGATACGGATCGCGACCGTGCCGGTCGGCAGGCCCAGCTCCGCGCCGGCCTCCTGGTAGGGGCGGCCCTTGCGAACGCAAAGGTCGAAGACGGTGCGGTAGTGCTCCGGCAAGTCGTCGACGGCACTCTGGAACGCCGCCATGAACTCCTCCTCTACCAGTTCCTCGCCGCCCGGACGCGCCGGCAGGCTGTTGAGCAGGTCGGTGTCTTCGGTCGACTGGATCGCGCTCACCGGCCGCGGCAGACGGCTGCGCGAGCGCAGCATCGTCAGCGCCTGGTTGCGCGCGACTTCGAACAGCCACGCCCGGAAGTTGGTGCCCGGGCGATAGAGCTCGTTCTTCAGCAGCACCTTCTCGAACACCTCCTGGGTCACGTCCTGCGCCAGGTGGGGGTCGCGGATCATCCCGTGCACGAAGTGGTAGATGCGCTTGCCGTAGCGGGCCTCGAGTTCGGTCAGCGCTTCGTGGCTCTCGCCGGCCTGCAAGAGCAGGACGAGGTCTTCGTCGGTCAGGACCGTCTGGGGGGTGCGCTGCGGCATGCGGCGCACATCTCAAGTT
This sequence comes from Planctomycetota bacterium, assembly GCA_020638735.1. GTDB lineage: Bacteria > Planctomycetota > UBA1135 > UBA1135 > UBA2386. Next base: position 169,501 of record JACKHZ010000014.1, read on the forward strand.
CCGTGCCGACTGCGCACCAGTTGGGAGCACCGCCCGCAAGTCTCCTTGAGGCCGTCCTTTCGGGCTCCTGGTCGCGGAGCGGAGAAGGTCGGTGCCAAACTCTTGAGGCACCCGGTGCCGCTGCGACTAGGCGCCGGAATTTCAGCGCGGGTCGGCTGTTCAGACGGGAAAGAGTGCGCCGCCACCTTCGAGCGCGGCGTCGAGCAGGGCCAGGTTCGCGCTGCGTCGGGCGTCCTCGTCGCCGTGCGTCAGGTAGCCCCAACGCAGCCGGCGGATTGCCAGGTAGGCGATCGCGCTGCGGATGCCCCACTCGGCCCGGATCCGGTCGCCGCCGACCGTGTTGCCGAGCCACCGCAGCAGCAACTGTCGTTTCCACTCCGGGTGGCGATCGCTGTGCAGCCAGAACCAGGCGAAGTCGTGGTCCCGGTTGCCGATGCCGACCCGTTCGAAGTCGACCAGGAACGGTCGGTCATCGTCGGTCACGACGATGTTGCTCTCGAGGAAGTCGCCGTGCACGAGCACGTGGGGTCGGCCATCGGTCCAGCGCACAGCCTCGCCGAAGAAGCGTTGCAGGTGCCGCCAGCGGGCCTCGCCGATCGTGAACAACACGGCGTCGTACATCGCCCTGATGCGGTCCAGGTAGCCGATCGGATCCCAGTGCTCGAGCGGGAAGCTGCGCCGCCCGAGCAGGCGGTCTGTGGGGATCGCAGCGAGCCGGCGGAGCAACTCGTGCACGTGATCCTGGCCGATCACCTCCTCCGCCGGGCCGACCGCGCCGGGCAGCCACTCGAGCAGGATCCAGCGGGGGGGGGCGCCCGGGCCGACGGCGATCGTGCGGGGCGCCGGGAAGTCGCGGCGCGCCGGGTCGATGCTGTCGAGCGCTCGATAGAAGCCCGTCTCGCGACGGACGTGATCGGCCGGGCGCACACCGGCGGGTAGCAACGTGTCCGGTGACGGCGGCAGGTAGTACTTGAACAGGAACACCCGCTCGCTCCGGCCACGTGCGAGCAACGGCAGGCTCGAGCGATGGCCCGATACCATCGGTCGCGCCTGCTCGACCTCGGTCAGGTCGAGTTCGCGCAGCACGTCGAGCGCGGCGCGGCGGTGGTCTTCGGTGCTGGTCGGGGTCACGATCGGATGGGGGGCTGTCATGGCGCGCCGTTCACATCGGCTCATCGGCTGCGCCGGGAGCGAATCTGGACAGCGTCGCGGCCTCACCGACCGCGCGCGCAGTTGTAGGCCATCGAGGGCGGCTGCGACCAGCGCTGCCCCCGGGATTTCCAGCTGGGTGGGATGGGCGTCAAGTAGGTTGCATGCGTTGGTCGAGAAGGGACTACGTCGATGTCCGAGATCGCCAAGTCCAACGCCACGTCGCCCGGCGACGCGCTCGCCCCCGCGCTGCAAGGGCGGATCTGCGCACTCGTCGAGGCGCTGGTCCAGGACGACGAAGAGGCGTACGAAGCCGAGTTCGTGCACCTGCTGACCAGGGTCGAGGAGTTGGTCGAGCGCAAGCTCCAGATGGAGGGCACCAAGACCGACACGCGCGACTTCCTCGGCGAACTGCTGTTCACGCGCCTGCGTCGCGGCATGCAGCTGTTCTTGCGCGGCGAGGACTCGGTAACGGCGACGCGCGCGGCCGAGTGGGTCATGGGGGTGCTGTTCTCGGTCACGACCCTGTCGGAGTTCGCGAAGGCGTTCGACAAGTCGTTGCTCAAGCAGAGCTCGGGCAGCAAGGACTTCAACTTCGCCGGCCGCACCGACTTCATCTCCGTCGAAGAGGTGATGCAGATGCTCGCCGCCGGCAAGCACCTGGGCTGCCTCAGCCTGGAGAAGGGCGACAACCGTCTCGACATCTACCTCAAGGACGGGCGGATCTACTTCCTCGACCCGCACCATCTGATCCGTCGCGTGCTGCAGGGTGACTCGATGCGGCACAAGGAGATCCCCGAGACCGCGATCACGGAGGCGGAGAGCCGTCGCGCCCGTGAGGGCACGCCGGTGATGCTGACGCTGGTGGAGAAGGGTATCTTCAAGACCAGCGAGCTGCAGGAGGTGCTGCGTTCGTTCGGCAAGGAAGTGCTGTTCGACTTCATGCGGGAGTCGGAGCCGTATGCCTTCTACTACCGCAAACTCGACAAGCTGCCGGACTATGCCACGGCGCATGACCTGCGCCTCGGCGTGACCTCGATCCTGCTGGAGGGGTCGAAGATGGTCGACGACTGGAAGCAGATGCTGACGGTCTTCCCGGACCCCGACGCGCCGTTGGAGCCGAAGGCCGACATGTTCGCGCGCATGGGCGACGTCGCGCTCGGTGTGCTCGAGATCAAGCTGCTGTCGCAGATCAACGGCGACACCTCGCCGCGAACGTTGGTCTCGAGCCTCGGCCTGCCGCTGTTCGAGATCTACGCGCTGCTGATCCGGATGTGTCGCGAGGGCATCCTCGCCGCAGGCGGCGGCGCCGAGTCACTGCAAGGGCTCATGCTCGAGGATCAGCAGACCTCGATGCAGGCGACCATGCAGGAGGCGTTCGCTGCGCTCGACGCCAACGACGACGAAGGCCAGCGGCAGAGCGCGATCGACCGGGTGTTCGGGTGCGACGACGACGACGGCAATCCGCTGTCCGCGCTGGACCGCGTGCTCGGTGGCGGCGACGCCACGGGCGGGGGTGAGCTCGACCGCGAACTGCTCGACATCCTGCGCAAGAACAAGGGGTCCTAGTCGGCGGCGTGGCCGCCACGCGCCGCCAGGTAGGCGCGCACGTGGCCGTTGGCGGCGTCGCGCCAGGTGAAGCCGGCGGCGCGCGTCTGGCCGCGTCGGCCGAGCTCCGCGGCTCGCTCCGGATGCCGGAACAGCTCGGAGAGAGCGTCGGTGACTGCCGCGGCGGTCAGCGCCGGCAGTCGCACGGCGGCGTCTCCGCACAGCTCCGGCAACGAGCTGCGGTCGGCGATGACGGTCGGCACTCCGGCCGCGAGCGCGTCGGCGACGGCGAAGCCGAAACCTTCGTAGGCAGACGGCGAGACGAACGCCGCGGCTCCCGCATAGAGCGCCCCAAGCTCGTCGTCGTCGACCTGGGGCAACCAGCGGGTCGCGTCGTCGCGACCGATCTCGGCGACGGCGCGCTCCGCCAGCCAGCCGCGTCGACCGACGACCACGCAGCGGTGCGCCAGGCCGCGCGCGCGCAGGCCCCGGACGCCGGCCACCACGAGGTCGACGTTCTTGCGTGCCTGCACGGTGCCGACGTGGAGCACGTAGGGCTGCTGTACGCCGAGCCGGCGCAGCGTCTCGGCGACGACCGCGGCGTCGACGGTGGCGGCCGCATCGATGCCGTGCGGCACGACGTGCAGCCGCGCGGCACAGCCGGGGTGGAAGCGGCGCACGTCGGTGGCGGTGGCTTCGGACGGTACGATCACCGCGGCGGCGCGTCGCGCGGCGTCGTGCGTCGCGCGGCGCAGGAACAGCCTCGCGCCGAACGAGAAGGTCTCCGGCACGGTGTGGTAGGCGAGGTCGTGCACGGTGACGACCGCCGGACACGTCAGCGGCCACGGCAGCGCGTTCTTGGTGTCGTGGAAGACGTCCGCGCCGAGGCTCCGCAGCGCGCGCGGCAGGGCCCAATACTGCCAACGGAGCCGGTCCAGGCCGCCGCGCGTCGGCAACGCGACCGGCTCGACGCCGGCATGCGCGAAGTGCTCCGGCCGGTCGGTCAGCACCGACAGTCGCAGTTCGCCGGTGGCCGCCAGCGCCTCGACCAGCCGGCGCGCATAGGTGGCCGGACCGCCCGTGGTGCCGCTGAGGGCGGCGATCGCGACATGCAGCGCGGACACAGCTGGGGTTCGTATCCGTCACCACGCCGTCGCGCCAGCGTCCATCCCGCTGCTCACGCGTCGCGGACGAACGACGCCAGCCAGAGGTCGCGGGCGAACGGCAGCTGCGCGGCGCGGCGGTGCACGCGGAACCCTTGGCGCGCCGCGACGGCGCGCAGCTCGGCGAACGGCTGGGCGAAGCGTGTCGTCGGCTGGCCGAGCAGGCTCCGGGCCCGCCGCTGCAGATGGTGCAGGCTGATCGGGTGGAAGAAGCTGACCACGACGAAGCGGCGCGCGACGCGGCACGCCTCGGCCAGCGCGCGCCTGGCTGCGTCGGGGGGCAGGTGGTGCAGGAAGCGGAACATCACCACGCCGTCGAACGACCGTTCGGCGAACGGCATCGCCAGCGCGTCGGCCTGCACCGCCAGGTCCGCGGCGCGCCCCCGCGCAGCGGCTTCGCGCAGCATCGCCGCGGCGCCGTCGGCCTGGGCGACGGTGTGGCCACGGGACTCCAGGAACGGCAACAGCCGGCCGGTGCCGCATGGCAGGTCGAGCACCCGCTCGCCCGGCTCGCCCGGCCAGACCCGCGCCAGCAGGCGCCGCTCGGCGTCGTCGCGCCGGCTGCTGCGCTCGGCGTAGGCGGCGCTGCGGCGGTCCCGTTCGTAGCGAGCGGCGGTGCCGAACGGCTGCGCCGCGACCAGCAGGTGACGCCGCATCGCGCGGCCGGTCCGCGCTGCGCGCAGCAGCCGGGCGGCGAAGCGCATCGCAGCGTTCCTGCCCACGGGGGCCGTGCGCACCGAGCGGGCGAAACGGCGGAGCACCCGCATCAGCAGCCGGCGCGGCGGCGGGCCGGCCGTGCCGACGCCGCCGTTGTGCAGATCGAGCACCGCGAACCCCTGCCCGGTGACGAAGACGTGATCGGCGCTCAGGTCGGGCAGGCGGAAGCCGGCAGCGAGCAGCGCGCCGCAATGTTCGGCGGCGGCGCGCAGCAGCGAGGCGGTGGCGTCGCCGCGGCGCAGCACGTTGAGCAGCGGCTCGCCGGGCAGCGCCGCGCACAGGTAGTAGCCGGCGGCGCCGTCGCGGCCGATCGCGATCGGCTCCGGCGCGGCGAAGCCCGCGGCGCGCAGGGCCTCGGTGACGCGCAGCTCGCGCTCGGCGTCGCCGGCGGCGGGCGGCTGCGTCACGGCGAAACGCAGGCGGTTCTTCCACTGCGTCGCGGTGAACACCTTCAGGAAGAACGTGCGGCCGCCGCGCTCGAGTCGTCGTACGTGGCGCAGGCGGTTGGGGGGCGCGGCGGCCTCCGCCGGCAGCGCCAGGGTCGTCGCCAGGTCGGGGAACTGCGCGCGGCAGAACGGGTCGTCGACGAGCAGTCGCCAGGTCGCAGGCACGCGCGGAGCGTAGCGCGAGCGCTCGCTTGTCGCACCGGTCGCGCCGACGCATGATCGCGCCATGCCGAAGGCGCCGATCACCCGCGAGCTCATCGCGCGACTGCCGAAGTCCGACCTCCACCTGCACCTCGACGGCAGCCTGCGGCTCGAGACGTTGCTCGAGCTGGCGAAGGCCCGGCGGGTCAAGCTGCCGAGCAGCACGCCGGACGGTCTGCTCGAGTTGGTGTTCAAGCGGGCCTACGAGAACCTGCCCGAATACCTGCGTGGCTTCGAGTTCACGGTCGCCTGCCTGCAGGACGCCGAGTCGCTCGAGCGCGTCGCCTACGAGCTGTGCCTCGACTGCCGCGCCGAGAACGTGTTCTACGCCGAGATCCGCTTCGCCCCGCAGCTGCACGTCTGCGCCGGCTTCGGCATCCGCGACGTGCTGCGCGCGGTCTGTCGCGGCGTCGAGCGGGCGAAGAAGGAGATCAACAAGGACCCGGCGGTGAAGCGCGGTGAGGTGCCGCGCTTCGAGGCCGGCGTGATCGTCTGCGCGCTGCGCTTCTTCCTGCCGGTGTTCGGCGCCCACTACAAGGCCTACTTCGAGGCGCTGCCGACCGCGCCGCCGGAGGAGATCTACGCGCTGGCGTCGCTCGAGCTGGCGCGCGCCGCGGTCGCCGCGGCCGAACAGGAAGGGCTGCCGGTGGTCGGCTTCGACCTCGCCGGGCAGGAGCGCGGCTTTCCGGCGAAAGACCACCAGGCGGCCTACCAGCTGGCGCACGAGCACTTCCTCGGCAAGACGGTGCACGCCGGCGAGGACTACGGGCCGGAGTCGATCTTCCAGGCGATCACCGACTGCCACGCCGACCGCATCGGGCACGGCACGTGGCTGTTCAGCAAGAAGCACATCAAGGACCGCTCGATCGTCGACAAGCAGGCGTTCATCGACAAGCTGGTGCGCTACGTCGGCGAGCGGCGCATCACGCTCGAGGTGTGTCTGACCAGCAACCAGCAGACGATCCCGGAGCTGCGCCACGACCTGTCGAAGCACCCGTTCAAGAAGATGCGCGAGGCGCGCTGCAGCGTGACGCTTTGCACCGACAACCGGCTGGTGTCGCGCACGACGATGACCGACGAGGTGGAGAAGGCGGTCAAGGCGTTCCAGCTCGACGCGCGCGCGCTGAAGGACATCCTGATCTACGGCTTCAAGCGCTCGTTCTTCCCCGGCAACTATGCCGACAAGCGCAACTGGGTGCGCTCGATCCTCAACCACGTCGAGGACACCCTGGCCGACGCCGGTCACGACGTCCGGGGCGGCCGGCGGTGAACCGGAGCCCGACCGGTCCTGGCGCCTTGCGCTGCCCGGGCGCCGCGCGATGATGTGCCGCCATGCGTCTCGTCGCCGCCGTGTCGTTCGCCGTCGTGTCGGTAGCTGCCCAGGAGCCGGGCGGCGCCCCGGAGAAGGTCGACTTCACCCGCCAGGTCGCGCCGCTGCTGGTGTCGCGGTGCATCGAGTGCCACGGGCCCAAGGAGCAGAAGGGCGACCTGCGGCTCGATGCGAAGCAATACACCTTCGCCGCCGACGCCGAGGAGTTCTGGTGCGTCGTGCCGGGCAAGCCGGACGACAGCGAGCTGGTGATCCGCGTCGCGCTGCCGCAGGACGACGACGACTTCATGCCGCAGAAGGGCGAAGCGCTGAGCAAGGACGAGGTCGCGCTGCTGACCCGATGGGTGCAGGAGGGCGCCGACTGGCCCGCCGCCGGGGACGAGTGGATCGCCGCCGAGCTCGCCGCGCAGGTGCTGCCGAAGATCACCTTCGAGCTGCCGCCGCTCGACGCCGGCCAGCGCGAGGCGATCGCCGCGGCGCGCACGAAGCTCGCGGAGAAGGGCGCGGTGGTGCAGGTCGTCGCCGCTGACACCGAGGCGCTCGACGTCAACCTGTCGTTGCTGCGCGACAAGATCACCGACGCCGACGTCGCCGCGCTGGTGCCGCTGGCGCCGGTGCTGGTCTGGCTCAACGTCTCGCGCACCGCGCTGACCGATGCCGGCGCCGCCGAGCTGGCGAAGCTGACCGAGCTGCGCCGCCTCAACGTCGCCAACACCGCGTTGAGCGACGCCGGCTTCGCGCGCTTCGACAAGCTCGCGCAGCTCGAGTACCTCAACGCCTACGGCACCGGGCTCGGTGACGGCTCGCTGCCCGCGTTGGCGGCGATGCCGAAGCTGGCCAAGGTCTACGCGTGGCAGAGCAAGGTCACCGCCGGCGGCGTCAAGGCGATCCGCGACCACTTCGCGAAGGTCGAGGTCGACCTCGGTGACTACGTCGAGCAGCGGCTCGCGGCGGCGCAGCGCGAGATCGACGAACGCGAACGCCGTGGTGCGCCGGTCAACGACAAGTGCCCGGTGTCGGGCGAGCCGATCGACCGCACCAAGACCGTCGAGCACGACGGTCGCGTGGTCGCGTTCTGCTGTGACAAGTGCAAGGCGAAGTTCGAAGCGGACCCCGCGGCGTTCGCCGACAAGCTGCCACCGGCGCCGGGCGCCGAGGCCGCGGCGAAGCCGATCAACGACAAGTGCCCGGTGTCGGGCGAAGCGGTCGATCCGGCGCAGACGGTCGTGCACGACGGGCGCGTGGTCGCCTTCTGCTGCGGCAAGTGCAAGGCGAAGTTCGAGGCGGACCCGGCGAAGTTCGCCGACAGGTTGCCGGTGAAGAAGTAGATCGGGCGGCGAGCAAGGCCGTGCGGCGGTCGTTCAGCGACCCCGGTCGTCGTGTTGCCGCAGCGCTGCCCTGGCGCGCACCGCGATCGCCTTGTCGGAGTCCTCGGCGAGATCGCGAAGCACGTCGCGCGATTCTTCGGCCAGCGGACGAACCAGGCCGAGCGTGGTGATGGCTTCGCAGCGCAGCTGGTGCTCGGTCTCGGGGGCATCGGCCAGCTCACGGAGATCCTGCTCCGCCGCCGGCAGCGCCGAGTCCTCGCCGCGCAGCCACTCGATCGCCTGCCAGCGCTCGTGCGTCAGTCCGTGCTGCAGCAGGTAGCAGTGGGCCTTCGTGGCATGTTCTGGCGCCGGCTCCATGCGCAGTATCGCGGCCGCGCAACGGCGGTGGTCGCGTGGTCCGCACGGGTAGGCGAGGCTCCAGCCGCTGGAGGAGGAGGTGGTCACGATCGGTCTGGTCGCCGGCTGGCCGAGCAGCTTGGTGCCGAACTCGAACAGCGCCGCCGAGTCCACCTCGCGGCGCTCGAGATGCGAGAGCATCACGAACGTCGCCTCGATGCGGAACGGGGGGCTGGGCGAACTCGTGATGGTGGCCAGCAACTGTTCGGGTGAGAGCGTGGCCAATGCGCCGACGCGGTTGGAGCTGTCGAGCTGGATGCTGCGGAACCACGTCTCGCCGCAGCGCCTTCGCAGCTCGATCTCGCCGTCGCCGGCGACGACGGTCTGGAGGAGGTCCTGGGCCTCGTCGAGGACGAATCCGGCGCGCTGGCCGAGGTAGGGCGCCAGGTCGAGCAGGCAGTCCAGGACCCGGCGCTGCGTCTCCCCGCTGGCGTAGGCCGCCAGACGCCGCAGCGGCCCGACCGCCTCGATCGCCTCGGGGCCGAGTTCACCGAGCACCGTCAGGTAGCGGGCGAGCTGCGGGCTGTCGGGCGGCGCGTCGCCGCGTTCGATCGCCGCGACGATGGCGGCAGCTGCCGGCGCGCCGATCTCGAGCAGCTCGGCGAACGCGCGGCCACGCGGGTCGTCGCCGGCGACCTGGCGAAGGAGCTCCTGCCGGCGATCGGCGGCAGCCCCGCCGGCGCGAAGCTGCGCCGGCAGCAACGACGCGCCGGCGACCAGCATCGCGAGCGCGAGCTGCCACCGAGCCGCCGACTCCGCTGCCTTCATGCCAGCATGGTAGCGCGGCGCCGCCGCGGCGCAGCTCCCGGGCTCCCAGAGCTGCCAGAGGGGTTCTCTCGAAGGCGCTGCGCGGCCGCGCAGGCGGCCGCCAATTGGCCTTCTGGAGGAGATGGGCGGGCAGATCCGCTCACCTCGTTCATCTCATCTCAGTGGTGGTGGCCGCCCGGGCCGTGCACGTGGCCGTGCTTCTTCTCGTCCGCGGTCGCGGCGCGCACCTCGACGATCTCGACCTTGAAGTTGAGCGCCTGGCCGGCGAGCGGGTGGTTGGGGGTCACGACGACGTCGTCGCCCTTGATCGAGCGGATCCACAGCGTCACCGGCTGGCCGCGCGGGCCGCGCGCCTGGAACGCCATGCCGACCGCCAGCTGGGCGTCGGGCGGGAAGGCGCTGCGCGGCGCGGTCTGGTCGAGGGTCGGGTCGTATTCGCCGTAGCCCTCGCCCGGCGCCACCGTCACCTCGCAGTTGTCGCCCTGGACCTTGCCGGCCAGCTGCTTCTCGAGGCCCGGCACGATGTTGTTGTGGCCGTGCAGGTAGACCAGCGGTTCGCCGCCGAACGACTCGTCGGCGATCGAGCCGTCGTCGAGCGTCAGGCGGTAGTGGAGGGTGACGACATGGTCTTCGGCGATCGCGAGATTCATGGGGCGAACAGGATAGGCAGGGCGCGCCCCGAGCGACAGCTCCAACGGGGATTCGTGCCCGCGACCGGGTCCGCGGCCGGCCGAGGTAGGCAGCACTGCGTATGCAGCGTCGGGCGCTGGCTGCCGATGGCGGGCGCGGCAGGGGTCGATCACCCAGGAGACAGAGCTCATGAGTTTGTTGCAGTGGAAGGACCAGTTCGCGCTCGGCGTGGCGTCGATGGACAAGGAGCACCGGGACCTCGTCGACGCGATGAATCGGGTCTTCGAGCTCGACCAGCAGCAGGCGGGCAAGCAGACGGTCGACGGCGCGATCCAGCGGCTGATGCAGCTGACCGTGAAGCACTTCCAGGACGAGGAGCGGCACATGGAGGCGATCGGCTTCCCCGACCTGCAGCGCCACGCCCGCATCCACGCCGACATGCTGCGTCAGGTCGGCGAGCACTACGCGGCGTTCCAGAAGGGGGACGGCCGGGTGGCCAAGAGCTTCTTCGACTTCCTGGTCCACTGGCTCGCCGCGCACATCTGCCACATCGACCGCAAGTACGCCGACCACGGCGCCCCGGTCGCCGGCAAGAAGTAGCGCGCGGCGCGAGGCGCGGGATGTCGATCGGGGGCTTCCTTCCCGGTCGGCCATCGCGGATAACAGTCGGGCCCCTCCCCCGACCATCGCCCCGCCGTTGAGTTCCGAGCCCTTCCGGCGCCTCCTGCTCGAGGCCAATGTCCTGGATTCCGACCGTCTGGCGAAGGCCGAGGCGGCGGCGCAGTCGCGCGGGGCCTCGCTCGAGCGCACCATCGTCGCGCTCAACCTCGCCGACGAGACCGTCGTCTGGCGCGCGCTGGCCAAGGCCCACGGCATGAAGTTCGTCGACCCGGCGAAGACCCAGCCGCAGCCGCAGGCGCTGGCCAAGGTGCCGCCCGAGCAGATCGAGCAGAACGAGGCGCTGCCGGTGCTGCTGAAGGACGGCGAGCTGTGGGTGGCGATCGACGATCCGTTCAAGACCTTCGTCGCCGACAACCTCTCGTTCCTCGCCGGCTGCACGGTGCAGTGCGCGCTGATGCCGCCGCAGGCGCTCAAGGCGGCGCTGCGCAAGGCCACCGGCAAGGCCGGGCCTGCCGGGGCGAGCGCCGGCAAGACCGGCGGCGCAGCGGGCGGCAAGGAGGACGACGACGCGCCGATCATCCGCCTGGTGCAGCGGACCATCGACGAGGCGCTGCAGCAGCGGGCCAGCGACATCCACGTCGAGCCGTTCCAGCAGCGGGTGCGGATCCGCTACCGCGTCGACGGCGTGCTGCGCGAGGTCGCGTCGCTCGAGATCACGCTGCTGGCGCCCCTGACGTCGCGACTGAAGATCATGGCCGGCCTGGACATCGCCGAGAAGCGCAAGCCGCAGGACGGCCGCATCTCGTTCGTCAGCCGCGACGAGGCCGGCGGCGCCCGCGCCATCGACATCCGCACGTCGGTGCTGCCGTCGAGCCACGGCGAGACCATCGTCATGCGCCTGCTCGACAAGGAACGTGGCCTGATGAGCCTCGAGAAGCTCGGCTTCCAGGGGCGCGACGGCGAGCGATTCCGCGGCGTCATCGCCCGGCCCAACGGCATCGTGCTGGTGACGGGGCCGACGGGCTCGGGCAAGACGACGACGCTCTACGCGGCGCTGCAGGAGCTCAACCGCAGCGACGTCAAGATCATCACCGCCGAGGACCCGGTCGAGTTCAACATCAGCGGCATCAACCAGTGCCAGGTCAAGTCCCGCATCGGGTTGTCGTTCGCGCGCATCCTGCGGGCGATGTTGCGCCAGGCGCCCAACGTCATCCTGGTAGGCGAGATCCGCGACAAGGAGACCGCCGAGATCGCCGTGCAGGCGGCGCTGACCGGCCACCTGGTGTTCTCGACGCTGCACACCAATGACGCCACGTCGGCGATCACCCGCCTGTGCGACATGGGCGTCAAGCCGTTCCTGGTGTCGGCCTCGGTGCAGGCGGTGCTGGCGCAGCGACTGCTGCGCGTGCTGTGCAAGCAGTGTCGCCAGCCCCACGAGCCGTCGCCGGTGGAGTGGAAGCAGATCGGTGTCGACCCGGCCAACGTCGACGGCCCCGTCTACCGCGCCGAGGGCTGCGACGCCTGCGGCAACTCCGGCTACCGCGGACGGCTCGGCATCTACGAGCTGCTGCAGATGGACAACACGCTGCGCGAGATGACCTTCCGCGGCGAACCCATGGTGCGGCTGCGAGACTACGCGTTCCAGAGCGGCGCGATGTCCACCCTGCTGCAGGACGGCGTGCGCAAGGTGCTCGACGGCACCACCTCGATCGCCGAGCTGTTGCGCGTCGTCGCCGCCCATTGACCGCTCCGCCCGCCCTTCCCCAGCCTTTTCCCGCATGGACATCCACGCCCTGATGGACGCCGCCTTCGAGCGCGGCGCTTCGGACCTTCACCTCTCGGTCGGCCGGCGGCCGGTGCTGCGCATCGGCGGCCGCCTGGTCGAGATCGGCGAGGCGGCGCTGACCCCGGACGACACCGCCCGCATGGCGAAGGTGATCGCCCCGGAGCGCAACTGGCAGGAGCTCGAGGCTACCGGCTCGACCGACTTCGGCATCGCCCACCAGGACAAGTGCCGCTTCCGCGCGTCGATCCTGACGCAGAAGGGCTCGCGCGGCATCGTCATGCGCCAGATCCCGCAGAAGCTGCTGACGTTCGACCAGATCGGCCTGCCGGCCTCGGTCAAGCAGCTGCTGCACCTCCACCGCGGCCTGGTGTTGGTCACCGGCCCGACCGGCTCCGGCAAGACGACGACGCTGTCGACGATGATCGACTGGATCAACCGCAACCGCGACGTGCACATCATCACGATCGAGGATCCGGTCGAATACTACCACACGCACCAGATGTCGCAGGTGACGCAGCGCGAGGTCGGCACCGACGTGACGACGTTCGCCGAGGCGATGCGACGGGCGCTGCGACAGGACCCGGACGTGATCCTGCTCGGCGAGATGCGCGATCTCGAGACGACGTCGGCGGCGATCACGGCCGCCGAGACCGGCCACCTGGTGTTCGGCACGCTGCACACCACCGGCGCGGCGCGCACCGTCGACCGCATCATCGACCAGTACCCCCGCGAGCAGCAGGAGCAGATCCGGTCGCAGCTGGCGCAGTCGCTGGTGGCGGTGATCTCGCAGATCCTGGTGCCGACGCCGGGCGGCGGCCGCGCAGCGGCCTTCGAGATCATGCTGAGCAACGCGGCGATCGAGAACCACATCCGCAAGTGCGAGACGTTCAAGATCCCGTCGGTGATCCAGACCAGTCGGCGGCAGGGCATGATGCTGATGGACGATTGCCTGCTGGACCTCTGGCGTGAGGGTCGCATCGACCAGGAGGTCGCGCTCGAGCGCGCCTTCGATCGCAAGGCCCTGCAACTGCGCATGGGCGGCGGAGCGGCGGAGTAGCACATGGCACCCGGCGCACCACGCAGGCTGCTCGGTCAGATCCTGAAGGAGTTCGGGCTGATCCACGAGGGCATGGTCCAGGAGGCGTTGACGATCCAGCGCGACAAGGGCGGGCGCATCGGCGAGATCCTGGTCGGCATGGACTGCTGCGGTCCGGCCGACGTCGCGCGGGCGCTGGCCAGCCAGGCCGGCCTGGACTTCGTCGACCTGGCGATCGAGGTGCCGCAGCCGGAAGCGCTGGCCAAGATCGACCTCGCCACGGCGCGGGCGTTCGGCATCTTGCCGGTGCGGCTGGACGGCAAGCAGTTGCGGGTGGCGATGGCCGATCCGGCCAATGCGCCGATGCTGCAGGACCTCGGCTTCACCACCGGCTGCGAGATCGTCGGCGTGGTCGCCGACGGCGCGCAGATCCAGGCCGGCCTCGACAAGCACTATCGCGAAGAGGTCGGCGATTCCCAGAAGCGCATGCAGCAGCTGGTGCAGGAGCTGCAGCAACAGGGCGGCAAGATCGACCTCGAGGACAAGGCGGCGATGGCCGCGGCGGCGCCGGTCGTCAAGCTGCTCAACTACATCCTCTACCAGGCGATCCGCGACCGGGCGTCGGACATCCACCTCGAGCCGTTCGAGCACGACTTCAAGATCCGCTACCGCGTCGACGGGTCGCTGTTCGAGCTGGAGGCGCCGGCGCCGCACCTCGCCGAAGCGCTGGTCGCGCGCGTCAAGGTGATGGCCGACCTCGACATCGCCGAGACGCGCCTGCCGCAGGACGGCCGCATCGAGCTGACGGTCGGCGGGCGGTCGGTGGACCTGCGTGTCTCGACGCTGCCGACGATGTTCGGCGAGTCCACCGTGATGCGCATCCTCGACCGCAGCAACGTGCAGCTCAGCCTCGACAACCTCGGTCTCGAGGGAGGCGTGCGCGATCAGCTGCGTGGCTACGCGCGGCTGCCGCACGGCATCGTGCTGGTGACCGGGCCGACCGGCTCGGGCAAGACCACTACGCTGTACGCGGTACTCAACGAGACCAACCGCGAAGACACCAAGGTCATCACCGTCGAGGATCCGGTCGAGTACGACCTGGAGGGCATCGTGCAGGTCCCCGTCAACGAGGAGATCGGCGTCTCCTACTCGGCGGTGTTGCGCACGATCTTGCGCCAGGACCCGGACGTGATCCTGGTCGGTGAGATCCGCGACCACGAGACGGCGCAGACCGCGATCGAGGCGAGCCTCACCGGCCACCTGGTGTTCTCGACGCTGCACACCAACGACGCCGCGTCGGCGATCACGCGACTGGTGGACATCGGCATCGAGCCGTTCCTGCTGACGGCGACCGTGCAGGGCATCCTGGCCCAGCGGCTCGTGCGTCGGGTCTGCAGCGAGTGCCGCGCGTTCTACGAGCCGGGCGACGAGGTGCTGCGGCGGCTCGGACTGAGCGTCGAGCAGGTGATCGGCAGCCGGTTCGCCTACGGCAAGGGGTGCACGACCTGCAACTTCACCGGCTACCGCGGGCGTATGGCGATCACCGAGGTGCTGCACGTCGACGACCGCATCCGCGAGCTGATCCTGGAGGGCGCGAGCACCACCAAGGTGCAGGAGGCTGCCGTCGAGAACGGCTTGAAGAGCCTGCGCGAGAGCGGGCTGCGCGCGGTCTTCGAGGGGCAGACGACGGTCGAGGAGCTGCTGCGGGAGACGATCGAATGAGCGAGGTCGAGCAGGGCGCCGCGGGCGCGTTCCAGCAGAGCGTGTTCCGGATGCTGCAGGAGCTCGACCCCGAGCCGACGCGGGAGGGACTGCGCGACACGCCCAAGCGCGTCGAGAAGGCGTTCCGCTTCTACACGCAGGGATACCAGCTCGACGCCCACAAGGTGATCGGCGACGCCCTGTTCGAAGCCGAGACGGACGAGATGGTGCTGGTCAAGGACATCGAGCTCTACTCGCTGTGCGAACACCACCTGGCGCCGTTCTTCGGCAAGGCCCACGTCGCCTACATCCCGTCGGACAAGATCGTCGGGCTGTCGAAGATCGCGCGCGTGGTCGAGGTCTATGCACGGCGGCTGCAGGTCCAGGAGCGGCTGACGATGCAGATCGCGCACGCGCTGGAGGACGTGCTGAAGCCGCGGGGCGTCGGGGTCGTCATCGAGGCTTCCCACCTGTGCATGATGATGCGCGGGGTGGAGAAGCAGAACTCGAGCACGGTGACGTCGTGCCTGCGCGGGCTGTTCCGCAAGGACGAGCGCACGCGGACGGAGTTCTTGAAGCTCGTCGGCCGGTAGGTAGGGGCTCGGTGCTCGGCTGGAGCGCCCGGATCGTGAGGCCCCGGATCCAGGTGGAGCCTCGGCCGGAAGTGAGGAACTCGAGCGCGCTCGACCGCCAGCCAGCTCACGGCCCGTCTGCAGGTTCACGGGCCCAGCGAAGCCAGGAAGGCGGTGGTAGCAGGAGCCGGACTTGAACCGGCGACCTACGGCTTATGAAGCCGCCGCTCTAACCAGCTGAGCTATCCTGCCACGAGTTACGGGCGAAGACATAAAGCAGAACGAGGCCCGTGGCACAAGAAGAAACACGCTTCGAGGTGGCGCAGGGGGAGGGCAAAAAAGACTTCGGCGGAGTCTGTAACTCGGCTCCTCCGGCGGCGTAGATGGGCATGCGGGTGGCATGGACCCGCAACGAGACGAGGTGGGCTCCCTGGCTGGATTCTCTCCTCCCGGTTCGTCAGACGCTGCTCTGTCCTCCTGACTGCGAAAGCGAACACCCCTCCAGCCAGGGAGCCTTTTTTTTCCGTCTCCGCGCGATGCGCGCGACGCGGTGCTTGCCGCCGCGGCGCCCCCTGGATTAGGGGAGCGCCCATGAGCGCCTTCGATCCCGATGCCGCAGCCGCCGGTGACAGCGGTGTGTTCGGTCTGACCACCCCGCCGCAACAGGCCGCGGTCGTGCTGGTCCCGGTCCCGTTCGCGGCGACCGTTTCCTACGGCGGCGGCGCCGAAGCCGGGCCGGCGTCGATCCTGGCTGCCAGCCACCAGGTCGATCTGTACGACTGGCATTTCGGTCGCGTCTACGAGAGCGGCATCTGCATGCTGCCGCCGGACCCCAGGCTGGCGCAGCTGCACGCCGAGGCGCGGGCCGCGGCTGCTCCGCTGATCGCCGACGGAGGGAGCGCAGAAGGCGGAGGGGCGGTGGCGGCGATCGACGCCGCCGGGGCGGAGGTCAACGCCCTGGTGTTCGCGGCGGTCGATGCCGTGCTCGCGCAGGGACGCGTGGCGGGCGTGGTCGGCGGCGATCACTCGGTGCCGTTCGGCGCGATCCAGGCGGCTGCCCGCCGGCACCCCGGGCTCGGCATCCTGCACTTCGACGCCCACGCCGACCTGCGCGTCGCCTACGAGGGCTTCCGCTGGAGCCACGCTTCGATCATGGACAACGTGCTGCGGGAGTGTCCCGGCGTCGCGCGGCTCGTGCAGGTCGGCATCCGCGACTACGGGGAACGCGAACTGCGCGCGATCCAGGCCAGTGAAGGGCGCGTATTGACGCACTTCGACGCCGAATGGCAGCGACGCCGTTTCGCCGGCGAGAGCTTCGACGCCATGGTGGACGACGCGCTCGCGCCGCTACCACCGCTGGTGTGGGTCAGCTTCGACATCGACGGTCTCGACCCTGCGCTCTGCCCCAACACGGGCACGCCCGTTCCGGGCGGCCTGCAGTTCGCCGAGGCGGCTCACCTGCTGGCGAGGCTCGCGGCCTCCGGCAGGCGCATCGTGGGATTCGACCTGGTCGAAGTGGCGCCGGGCGCGACGGGCGAGTGGGACGCCAACGTCGGTGCGCGCCTGCTCTACAAGCTGTGCGGGGCGGCGCTTCGCAGCCGCGAGGTGGCCGGCGCCGGGTGCTGAGCGATCCCCGATAGCGCCTGCGCCGAGGTCGGAGTCATCTCAAGTGTTCCGGGCGAGGGTGTCGATGACCGACGCACCCCGGGACCGCCATGACGATTGCGCCTGCCATCGAGAGTCTGAAGCAGCTTGTGGACCGATTCGCAAGCGGCGGTCGCGACGTTGTCGGAGCGCTGCTCGACCAGATGCGCACGGTCGAACGCGACGCCCGCGGTGAAGCCCTCGAGGGGCTGTCGCGACTCTGTCGGGTGGGGGCGGAGACCATCGAGACGCTGGTCGGGAACTCTCAGCTCGAGTCCCAGGCGCAGCTCGTCGCGGGTCACCTCGCCGAGGTCATCACCTTCGCCGAGCGCTGCGTGCAGGCGGTCGCCGACGGCATCGAGCTCGGCAGCGTGACCGCGCCGACGCCGTTGTTGTTGGTGGACGCAGAGGAGGAACGGCACTTCATCGAGACGGTGGGCCTGTTCGTGACCAACGCGCTCGGCACCCTCAACGACCTCGAGGAGGACCTGCTGTCGCTCGAGACCGCGACCGACCGGCTCGACGAGACGGTCGCCGCCATTCGCCGTGTCGTGCACACCCTCAAGGCGGAGTTCGGGGTGCTCAACCTGAACGCGCCGCAGGCGCTCTGCCATCAGGCGGAGACGACCATCGACGCCTGCACCGAGAACGACGCGCCGCTGCCCGTCGACCTGCTGCTGCAGCTCTGCGACAACCTCAAGCAATTCGTCGAACGTCTGGCGCAAGACGTCAAGGCCGCCTTCGGCGATCCGGAGCCGATGCTGCTGAAGCTGCGCGAGGTCGCGACTGCCGCCAATCAGGGCGGCGAGGCCGCGGCGGTGGACGGCACGCCGATCGTGCTCGAAGTCGGCGGCGAGTTCGCCGACAGCCTGCCGGAGTTCATCACCGAGGCCCGCTCCCATCTCGCGGATGCGGAGCTGGCGATGGTCGAGCTCTCGCGCGAGCCGGACAACACCGACAACATCGATCTGACCTTCCGCGCCTTCCACACGATCAAGGGCGTCGCAGGCTTCCTCAACCTGACACCGCTGGTCGAGTTGGCGCACGTCGCCGAGACGCTGCTCGACGGCGCCCGGTCGCTGCGCTTCCGGATGGACGCGAAGGACATCGACCTGGTGCTCGCTGCGGGGGACATGATCACCCAGATGATCGCCTCGCTCGAGGGGCACGGGGCGCCGTCCGTCGGTCAGTGGCGCGCCCTGATCTCGCAGCTGCAAGGACGATCGGGTCGCAGCGAGGCCCAGCAGCCGGAGGCGTCGGCCGACCGCGCGCAGGCGCCCGAACCCGCCGCTGCGCCGGTTCCAGATGCGGCGTCGACGGCCGCAGTGCGCGCGCCCGAGCCCAAGGCGGTGCCCGAGCCCGAGCCCGAGCCGGAGTCGCCCGCGTCGGTGGTGAGGCCCCAGCCGCCTCGCACCAAGGAGGCTCCCGCCGCCGAAGCGGCGGTGAAGTCCGCGCGGGTGGAGCGCACGATCAAGGTCAGTACGACCCGTCTCGACATGCTCGTCGACATGGTCGGCGAGCTGGTCATCGCCCAGTCGATGGTGCTGCAGGACCCCGCCATCCAGCGTCTCGACAGTCAGTCGCTGACGCGCAACATCGGCCAGGTCGGCAAGATCACCCGCGACCTGCAGGAGGCGGCCATGTCGCTGCGCATGGTCACGGTCAAGGCGACGTTCCAGAAGATGGCGCGCCTGGTCCGCGACGTCGCGGTCAAGTCGGGGAAGCGCGTGGCGCTGTCGATCCACGGTGAGGACACCGAGCTCGATCGCAACGTCGTCGAGCAGATCTCGGATCCGTTGGTGCACATGATCCGCAATGCGATCGACCACGGCATCGAGGCCCCGGCGGCGCGCGGCGCGATCGGCAAGGACCAGGAAGGCAGCCTGTCGCTGAGCGCCTATCACCAGGGCGGTTCGATCGTCATCGAGATCGCCGACGACGGGCGAGGGATCGACCGCGCGGCGGTCATCGACAAGGCGATCTCGAAGGGACTGCTGCCGGCGGACGTCAACCAGCAGGCGCTGACCGACTCCGAGGTCTTCAACATGATCTTCATGCCCGGCTTCTCGACCGCGGCGCAGGTCACCGACCTGAGCGGGCGCGGGGTCGGCATGGACGTGGTGCGCCGCAACATCGAAGCGTTGCGCGGCAAGATCGAGATCGACAGCGCGCTCGGCAAGGGCACGACGTTCCGCCTGCGTCTGCCGCTGACGCTGGCGATCATCGACGGCATGATCGTGCGCGTCGGACAGAGCCGCTACGTCGTCCCGACGCTCAGCATCGAGCAGAGCTTCTGTCCGGCCGCTGAGGACGTGCACGTGCTCGTCGACCGCGGGGAGTGCGTCGACGTGCGCGGCTCGGTGTTGCCGATCTACCGGCTCAAGCACGTCTTCGCGCAGCGGGACGGCAAGGAAGACCTCACCGCAGGCATCCTGATCGTCGTCGAGGCAGACGGGCAGCGCAGCTGCCTCTTCGTCGACGAGATCGTCGGTCAGCAGCAGGTCGTCATCAAGTCGCTGGGCATGCCGCGCGACAGCGTTCCAGGCTTGTCCGGCGGCGCCATCATGACCGATGGTCGGGTGGCGCTGATCCTGGACGTGGGAACCATGGTCGAATCGGTGCTCAGCGCCTGAGTCAGCAGAGAGTCAACTCACATGAACAGTACCATCGAGGCCGGTGCGGTCGCTGGGGTCGCAGGCGGGAAGTACCTGTCCTTCCAGCTGTCGCGTGAGGAGTACGGGATCGAGATCCTCGCCGTGCGCGAGATCATCGGCATGGTCGACGTGACCGCGCTGCCGCGCACGCCGGAATTCGTGCTCGGGGTGATCAACCTGCGCGGCCGCATCATCCCGGTGATCGACCTGCGGCGGAAGTTCGGCATGGAGCCGAAGGAGTTCACCAACGAGACGTGCATCGTCGTCGTCGACGTCGGCAAGGACGTCGAGTCGGCGTTCCGCGTCGGCTGCATCGTCGACAGCGTCAGCGAGGTGCTGACCATCAGCGCCGACGACTTCGAGCCGTCGCCTCGCTGCGCCAACGCCGCTGGCGACTACATCGCGGGGCTCGCGAAGCTCAAGGACCGGGTGCTGATCCTGCTCGACATCGACAAGGTGATCAGCGACATCGACCCGGCGACGCTGGGAGTGGGCGGTGCCCAGTGACCGATCCGCTCGGCAGGACCGGCATCGTCGTCGGCGTGGCGGACATGAAGACCGGCGGTGCCGCCGATCGCCAGCTGGTGACGTACGCGCTCGGCTCCTGCATCGGCCTGACCGCGTATGACCCGGTGGCGCGGGTCGGCGGCCTGCTGCACTTCATGCTGCCGCAGCCGAGCGCACGCTCGGAGATCGAGCAGCTCAAGCAGTTCATGTACGCGACGACCGGCATCCCGATGCTGCTGCGTCGCCTGCAGGAGCGGGGCGCGCTGCAGGCCCGGCTCGTGATGTGCGCGGCCGGTGGCGCCGAGATCCTCGAGGGCGCCGCGAGCATGGCGATCGGCAAGCGCAACCGGACCATGCTGCGCAAGGTCCTGTGGAAGATGAACCTGTCGTTGGCCGCCGAGGACACCGGGGGCTCGCTGGCGCGGACCATGACGCTCGACCTGGCCACCGGCGCCGTCGGCGTGCGGGCGCGCAGCAGCAACAGCGTGCTATGGCAGCCTGGTCTGACGCCGGCGCCGATCGCCCCGGGCAGTGTGAGGTCGTGAGGTCGTCATGAAACAACGCATCCTGATCGTCGATGACTCGCCGTTGCTGCGCGCCACCGCGCGCCGCGCGGTGCTCCAGGCAGGCGCCAATGCCGCCGAAGTCCGTGAGGCCGGCAACGGCAAGGAGGCGCTGGCGACGCTGCGCAGCGAGCCGATCGACATCGTGCTGCTCGACATCAACATGCCGGTCATGGACGGCTTCCAGTTCGTCGAGGAGAAGGCCAAGGACCCGAACCTGGCGAAGGTGAAGGTCGCGCTCGTGACCACCGAGGGCAACCAGAAGCGTCTGCAGCGCATGACCGACCTCGGCGTCGACCACTACCTGCGCAAGCCCTTCGAGCCGGAGGACCTTCGCGCCTTGATCAAGGACCTGTTCGGGAGCTGAGCATCGCCATGACCACGGTTTCTACGCAGGACCTGCACGGTCTGGTCACCAACGCCCTGGAGCGCATGGCGTTCGTCTTCACCGAGCGATCGGTGCTCTCCGCCGGCGAAGTGCTGGCGCAGTCCGTGGCGCACGCCTCGGTCGAGCTGACCGGCGCGCGGCGCTACGTCGTCACGGTGTCCGCGACGCCGGGCATGGTGCAGGAGATCGCCTCCGGCATGATGGGCTGCGACCCCCATGAGGTGGACCCTGACGACCACGGCCGCGCCGTCGTCACCGAGCTGGCCAACGTGCTGGGCGGCGAGCTCGTCGTGCAGCTCCAGGGTGACGATTCGGCCCTGTGCATCGGCCTGCCGCGCGAGGTCGCCGACGAGGAGGCCGGCCGCCGCTACGACCTGGCCCATGCCGGCGGCCTGGTCTGCACCGTCGACTGCGACGACGGCAGCCTGAGCGTCTCGTTCGCCGGCGCCTGACCGGAGGCCAGAGCGCCGTTGCGCGCGGGGCCGGGGGACGCCAAGTTCTCCGCCATGGTGAACCCGATCGAGCTGCGCGAGGCACGCGCGCGCGTGCTGGCCCGCGTGGGCGTCGACCAGCGCGTCGAACGCGTGCCGCTGGCCGAAGCCTGTGGCCGCACGCTGGCCGCGGCGGTCCGCACGTCCAGTCCCTGGCCGACCACCGATCGGTCGGCGATGGACGGCTTCGCGCTGGCTGCCGGCGCTGGCAAGGCTGCCGGAACCGTGATGCCGGTGGTCGGGGAGAGCCTGGCCGGCAAGCCGTTCGCCGGCGTCGTGCCGGCCGGCGCCGCGATCCGCATCATGACCGGTGCGGTGCTGCCCGAAGGCGCCGACGCGGTCGTCCCGGTCGAACAGACCAGCGGCTATCGCGGTGCCGAGGTCCGCCTCGACGAGCCCGTCGTCGCCGGCGCGAACGTGCGGCGACGCGGCAGCGAGCAGGTTGCTGACGCCGAAGTGCTGCGCGCCGGGCAACGCATCGGTCCGGCCGAGGTCGGCGTGCTGGCGGTGCTCGGCACCACGACCGTGCCGGCGCGGCGTCGGCCGGTGGTGGTGATCGTCGCCACCGGCGACGAGGTGGTGCCGGTCGAGCGCGAGCCGCTGCCGCATCAGGTGCGCGAGTCCAACTCCTGGTCGTTGGCGGCCCAGGTCGAGGCCTGTGGCGGGTTGGCGCGGCGGGTCGGGGTCGCGCCCGACGAGCCGGTCGGTCTGCGCCGCATGCTCGAACGGGCGCTCGCCGACGCCGACGTCGTGCTGACGATCGGCGGTGTCAGCAAGGGCACGCACGACCTCGTGCACGGCACGCTCCACGACCTCGGCGTCGGCGAGGTGTTCCACGGCATCTGGTTGAAGCCTGGCAAGCCCACCTTCTTCGGCGTGCGCGACGGCGCGCCGCCGTGCTACGTCTTCGGGCTGCCGGGCAACCCGGCCTCGACCTTCACGGTGTTCGACCTGCTGGTGCGGCCGCTGCTGGCTGCGTGGCTCGGCGAGGCGCCCGGCGAGTGGGGCGCGCGCTTGCCGGTGCTGTCCGGCACGTGGAAGGTCAACCGGCGGCTGCAGGCCGTGCCGGCGCGCGTCGCGATCGGCGACGACGGCCGGCTCGGCGTGGCGTTGGTCAAGCCGTCGCCGAGCGGCGACCCGTTCGAGCTGACCGCAGCCAGCGGCTACGTGCTGATCGAGCCAGGCGTCGGCCCGACGCCCGACGCGATGCTGCCGTTCGTCGGCAACACGCAGGGGATCGTGTTGCCGTGAGGCGCCCCCTGCTCGCGCCGCTCGGCCTGGCCATCGTCTGCGGCGTGCTGCTCGGCATCGCCACGCCGCCGGCCGATGTGCCGGGCGGCGCGTGGCTGGTGCTGCCCGCGATGATGGGCTGGTACGCGATCGCCACTGCCGGACCGCGGCCGCTGCTGCAGAGCTACCTGCTCGGCTGCCTGCACATGGCGTGGTTCTCGTGGTCGCTGCAGCACCTGCTGGTGCCGGCCTACGTCGCCGTGATCTTCGTCGGCGGGCTCTACTACCTGCTGGCGACGGCGGCGACGCGCGCGTGGGCGCCGCGATGGCGGCCGCTCGGCTTCGCGCTGGCGTGCGCCGCGTCGTTCTGGCTGCGCGCGTGCATGCCGGAGATCTGGTATCCGCACGGTCAGCCGTGCCACGCGCTCTACCAGTGGCCGTCGTTGCTGGGGGCCGTGACGCTCGGCGGCGAGCCGCTGGCGAACGCGTCGCTCGCCGGCATCGCCGCAGCGGCAGTGGGCCTCTGCCGCAGCTGGCGGGTGGCGTCGCCGGCGTGGGGGGCGGCATGGCGCGACGCCGTCGTCGCCCTGTCGGTCGCCGCCGTCGGTGCGTTGGGCGGTCAGCTGGCGCGCGGCAGCGTCGCGAGCGCCGAGTCGCCGCGATTCGTCGACGTCGTGGCGATCGAGCCCGGCTTCCATCCGTTCGAGTTGTGGCGCCAGCCGACGCTGCAGAAGGCACGGCAGCGTTACCGCGAGCTGCTGCGCGAACGGTTCTTCGAGCCGACGCGCGCGCTGCTGCAGGCCGAGTCGCCGCCGGCGCTGGTGGTGTGGCCGGAGAGCTCGGTGCTCGGGCAGCCGTTGGACGCCTTCGCCGACCTGTGGTTCGCCGACCTCGACGCCGGCCGCGGCGTCGTGCAAGAGCTGCGCGGCCTGCTGCCGCCGGCGCCGCAGTGTCGCCTCGCGGTCGGGGCCAACGCGCTGCACCCGGGCACGCCGGGGCGGGAGCCGATCACGACCACGGCCCTCGTGCTGTCACCGGCCGACGGTCGTGTGCTCGGCTTCCAGGGCAAGCAGTTCCTGGTACCCGGCGGGGAGTTCCTGCCGCTGGTGGGGCTGCTGCCGAAGGCGCTCGCGGCCGATCTGCACCGGAGCTTCGAACAGGCGCTCGGTACCGGCCCCGACTGCATCGCCGATCGCGTCCGGCCGCCGCTGGAGCTGGCCGACGGCACCCGGTTCGGCGCGCTGATCTGCTACGACAACGCGTTCCCGGAGCCGGCTGCGGCGCAGGTCGCGCAGGGGGCCCGATTCCTGGCCGTGTTGTCCAACGAAGCCTGGTACCGGGGCGGTGCCGAGCTCGAGCAGCTGCTGGCGATGACCGTGGTGCGCGCGCTGGAGACCGCGACCCCGATCGTGCGGTGCACGTTCGATGGCGCGTCGGCGATGGTCGACGGCGGCGGGCGCATCGTCGAGCGCCTGCCGCTGGCGCCGGCGCCGCAGCCGGCCTCGAGAAATCTGCGGGTCCGGGTCCCGATCGGGGACGGCGGGCTGCCGCCGATGGCATGGCTGCGCCGCGGCTTCGGGCCGGCGGTCGCGCTACTCGCCGGGCTCGCCCTGGCTCACGGCCTCGTTCGTTGGGCTAGACTCCGTTCAGCCCGCACGGCTCCCTCCGACGCGCCCGCATCCGGCCCCCCGGATCGACGCGCAGGTGGTTCTTGACGGTGTCTGGCATGGAGTTAGGATTCCGCAGCCCCCAGGCCCCTCTCGCTTTGGGATGCGGTCCTCTCCGTGTCTGGTCGTCGACCACCCGGAGAGGCCGAACTGGCCACCGTTTCTCTTTCTCTTTGGCGTCTTCTTCCCCTCTGGTTCAAGCCACGCTGCGCAGCCTGCTCTCCCGACGGCCTGACGCAGAACGCTAGCAAGGAGCCCTCTGGTCATCATGAGTCCCATCGGTCGCGTATTCATCGTCCTCAATCTGGCCCTCGCCGGCGGCTTCGCCTTCGTGGCCGGCAATCTGCTCACCAAGCAGGACAACTGGAAGCAGAAGTTCACCGCGGAAGTGGCGAAGCACGACGAAGACAACAAGCGGAACGAGCAGTCGATCCACAACCTGGAGCAGGAGCGCAACACCGCCGACGTCGCCAAGACGTCGTTCGAGTCGCAGCTGGCTGCGGCGAAGGTGCGGCTCGGCGAACTCGAGGACGACAAGAAGGCCCTCACCGCCATCACCGACCAGCAGAAGGCCGACCTGAAGAAGATCGCCTCGCTGCAGGAGACCCAGGATCAGCGGCTGAAGGCCGCGTTCGACCAGGCCAAGGAGGCCTACGACGCGTCGATCGCCGCCGCCAACACCAAGGACGACGCCGTCCGCGCCAAGGACGCCGCTGAGGCCGAGAACCGCACGCTGAAGACGACGATCGCCTCGCTGAACGAGACGATCGACGGCAAGAACCTCGCGATCGCCGCGCTCGAGCGCGACAACTCGGAGCAGCGTCTGCTGGTCGAGGCCGCGATCGTCAACGGCTTCTCCCCGGCGATGGCTGCGCCGACCCTGGCCGGCAGCGTGTCGAACTTCGACGCCGGCAGCCGCCTGTGCACGATCGTCGTCGAGAGCAACCCGGGCAACGTCGACATCAAGGACCAGATCCAGCGCCGTCCGTTCCTGATCGGCATCTCGGACGCGACGGGCTACAAGGGCGACGCGATCGTGACCGACTACGTGCCGAGCGCCAACTCGCTGCTGTGCAAGATGCAGTTCTGGAAGGACGGCACCGTGATCAAGGCCGGCGACCGCGCCTCGACCAAGTGATCCGGGCTTCCTGACTTCAACCCTAGCGAACCAGGAGCACCTACCATGGCACGCAAGAACAACAACGCCGAGGCCGCGCCGGTCGCGGAGATCGAGGCGGTCGGCAAGCCCGGCATGGGCATCGACGAAGGCATCGTGCTGACGACCTTCTTCCTGCTCGGCATCGCCGTCTGGATGGTCTTGATGGTCAACAGCCAGTACGCCCCGGCAGCTGGCTGAGAGGCCACAGACTGGATGGTCGACCTGATCGGTCGGCCGACCCGAGAAACCTTGCGAACCCGTCCGACGCGCTGCGTCGGCCGGGTTCGTTCGTTTGTGCGGCGCGATTGTCGGGCGCGCGCAAGTGCCGGGAAGAATACGTTGCGACCGGAGCGGGGATCGCTACGTTGCGCAGCGGCGCCGATTGGTCCCGGTCGCCGTGTCTGCTGGTCAAGGTCGCCCGCGCCGTCAAGTCGGGCCGCCCCGAGGGCATCAATGGTCAAACCGCTGGAGTGGCTGCTGCGCGGCTTCTCGGTCGATCTCGGCATCGACCTGGGAACCGCCAACACGCTGGTCTTCGTTCGCGACAAGGGCATCGTCTTGGACGAGCCTTCGGTCGTCGCCGTGCGCAAGGGCACCACCGAGGTGCTGCTCGACGGCATGGCGGTCGGTGATGCCGCGCTCGAGTATCTCGGCCGCACGCCGCCCGGCTTCATGGCGGTGCGCCCGATGAAGAGCGGCGTCATCGCCGACTTCGAGGTGACCGAGAAGATGCTGCGCTACTTCATGGCGAAGGCATGCGGCGGCAAGCGCCTGGTCAAGCCGCGGCTCGTGATCGCGGTGCCGTGGGGCATCACGATGGTCGAGAAGCGCGCCGTGATCGGCAGCGCCGAGCGCGCCGGCGCGCGCCGGGTGTTCCTCGTCGACGAGCCGACCGCGGCCGCGATCGGCGCGGGCCTGCCGGTGCACGAGCCGCGCGGCTCGCTGATCGTCGACATCGGCGGCGGCACCAGCGAGGTCGCGGTGATCTCGCTCGCCAACGTGGTCATGGCCGAGTGCCTGCGCGTCGCCGGCGACGACTTCAACGAAGCCATCACCCAGTACATCCGCGCCAAGTACAACCTGCTGATCGGCGAGATCACCGCCGAGCGCCTGAAGATCGCCGCCGGCAGCTGTCTGCCGCTCGAGGAGGAGATCCAGGTCGAGGTGCGCGGCCGCGATTCGCTCGTGAACCTGCCGCGCAAGGCGATCATCACCAGCGAGGACGTGCGCGAGGCGCTGCAGGAGCCGGTGCGCAAGATCATCGGCGCGATCAAGTCGGTGCTCGAGCGCACGCCGCCCGAGTTGGCCGCCGACCTGATGGACTCCGGCATCACGATGTGCGGCGGCGGTGCCTTGCTGCGCGGTCTGCCGGAGCTGATCGAGCGCGAGACGCAGCTCGACGTGCGCGTCGCCGAGCGGCCGCTGGAGGCGGTCGCGCGGGGCACCGGGATCTTCCTCGAGAACCTCGAGCTCTACTCGCAGTTCCTCGAGGGCGGCGAAGACCTCGGGTGAGGTGCTGCGCGACGCCGCGGCGTCGCGCAGGGGTTTGCATGGTGCGCTTGGGCCTCGGGCCCGCAGTGGCGTTCGCGCGCGCCGCTGCGTCGGGTCGCTCCGTCCCGACGGGGCGATCCCGTTTCTCGAACGGCGCGAGGGTGGGTGAATGGCGAGGGCGAAGCGGACGACGGCGTTCCCGGTGGGGCTCTACGGCATGTTGCTGTTCGCCCTCGCCTGGCTGACGTTGCCGCGCTTGTTCGCGCCGCTCGAGCGCGTGCTGGTCGGCGCCGCGTGCTCCGTGCCGCGCTGCACCGCCACGTGGTTCGGCGAACCGGCGGTCGCCGCGGATCGCTCCGACCTGCGCCGCATCGAAGAGCTCGGCGAACGACTGCTGCGTCGCGTAGGTGAGCACGATCTGACCGGCGCCGGTGACGCGATGCCGCTCGGCGACCAGCCGCTGATGTGTCGCGTGCTGTCGGTCGATCGGCGCGGCGGCGGCGGCCTGCCGAGCGAGCTGCGCCTCGACCGCAGCTACGCCGAGCTCTACGGTTGCCGCGAACTGGTCACGAAGGGTGGTGCCCTGCTCGGCTACCTGCTGCGCCCCGGCATCGGCCGCGCCGTCGACGACCTGCCCGGCGATCCGGCGCGGGTCATGCTCTGCCACCATCGCGACGCCCCGCGGTGCTACGCGATGGCTGTCGATCCCGACGGGGGGCCGCCGCTGCGCATCGTGGTCCGGCCCGCGGCCAGCGTCGATCCGGCGCCGCTCAGCGTCGACATGTGGGACGATCCGTTCCGCGCGTCGCGCTTGCACGCGGCCGGCTACGAAGTGCGCACGCTGCCGTTGGCCTTCGGCGCGCGGCGCGTCCCCGGCGGCCTGTTGCTCGGCCGCACCCGCATCTGGGGCTACGAGCCCGACGGCGTCGACGAGCCGTTGACGATCGGCGTCTACGTGGTGCCGCCGGTGTTGCCGCAGGCGCTGTCGCACGTCGTCGTCTGGCGGCCGTCGGGCGTCGAGGCGCCGTCAGCAGCGGCCTCCCATGGCGCGCACAGCCGCAGCGCGGCCCGCCTCTACGACCTTCCCGGCGTCGGCCACGGCCGTCACCTGCTGGTCGCCGAGCGCGCGGTGCCCGACGACGCGGCGGTGATCCAGGACGGGCTGTTCCTCGGCACGGCGCGCGGGCTGTCGTTCGGCACCGGGTTGGTGACCGCGTTCGTCGCGACGCGTCAGCCGTGGAGCCTGTTGCTGCTGCCGGACGGTGACGACGCCGAACCGATCGAACTCTACGGCCGCGTCGAGCAGGGCGACGGCGACCGTGCCTGGCTGCGCCTCGTCGATGGGCCCGACGGCCGGCCGACGCGGCTGGTCTCCGGCTACCTGTTCACCGGCAGCAACGGCCGTCATTGCCCGGCCGGCCTGTGGATCGGTCGCGCGCAGCCCGACCAGTTCGAGCGCGATCTGCTCGAGGTCAAGGTGCCGGCGTTGTCCGGGGCCAGCGTCGCGGAGGTGTTCGTCGAGGAGGCCGCGCGATGAGGCGCTGGCTGTGGTGGTTCCTGCTGGTGCCGCAGGGCTTCCTGATCGCGGGCCTGGTCGCCGATCTCGGCTTGCCGGCGCTCGACATGGCGGTGCTGGCCGGACTGTTCCTGGCGTGGTTCGCCGATCGCCGCGCGCTGCCGTTCCTGCTGCTCGGCGTCGCGGTCGGGCGGGCGATGGTCGACGAGGCGACGCTGCCCGTGCACATCCTGGTGGTGGGCATCCCGGTGGCGCTGTGCCTGCCGCTGCGCGGACTGTTCGTCGCGCAGCACTGGTTGTGGCAGGCGTTTGCCGCGGCGGCGTTCGCGATCGTCGTACCGAAGCTGAGCGGGCTCTGCGGCCGCGTCTTCGACCAGCCGTCGGTCAGCGCGCAGCTCGACGGCTGGGCGGTCGTCTGGTCGGCGCTGTTGATGCCGCCGCTGCTGCTGCTGACGCGGCATCTGCCGCCGTTCGCTGCGTTCGTCGAGCGGGGCTTCGACGGGGGGCGCGCGTGACGCCGACCCGCACCCGCATCGGCGTGGTCGGCGCGCTGCTCGGCGCCGGCCTCGTGATCGTGCTGTTGCACCTCGCCGACCTGATGCTCGTCGAACACGACGTCTGGGCCCGTCGCAGCTACGAGAACCGCTGGGCGTTCCGTTCGGTGCCGAGCCAGCGCGGGGCGCTGCGCGACCGCTTCGGCCGGATGTTGTGTCGCGACGAGCCGACCACCCGCGTCTCGGTCTACTACCACCGCTTCCGTCTGCGGCACCCGGTGGGCGCCGCGGTGCACGGCGCGCGCGTCTGGACCGGCGTGCGCGACGGCACCGAGGTCGCGTTCGGGTATCGCCCGGGCGGCGTCGATCCTTCGACCGCCGCGCGCGAACTGCTCGGCATGCCGGTGGTGGCGTTGCGGAAGGACATGTTGCCGGGCGTGGACACCAAGGAGCTGTGGTACTACGTCGTGACGGTGCTCGCCGAGTGCTCCGGCGTGCCGCGGCGCGACACGTTCACGGCGCTGCGTACCGCGGCCGAGAAGGGCGCGCGCGTCGGCATCGGTGACGTGCTGCCGGTGCCCCGCGCCGAGCTTCTGCGGCGATTCGACGAGCGGCTCGCGGAGCTGCACGAGATCGCCGCGCACCTCGACGCCGCGGAGCAGGCGCGCATCGAGCGGTTGGCGCTCGAAGTCGAACGGCCACGCACCCTGTTCGACCTGCTCGAAGAGCTGCGCGAAGCGTGTCTGACCGGCAAGCGTTGGACCTGGACGGAGGACGGCGAGGTCAAGCAGGGCAGCCTGATCGAGGACGTGCGCCGGCCGCTCGCCGAGGAGGTGCCGTTCGAGCTGGCCGCCGTGCTGCGGGTCGAGAACGATCGCTACCCCGGCCTCGAGGTCGAGCCGTCGGTGCGGCGCTGGTACGAGATCGCGCCGGACACGTCGCTGCGCGTGCTGGTGGGGCAGGTGTGGACCCGCGACCGCACGCTCGACGCCGGGGACGACCCGCCGGCGGAGCAGGACGGGGACGCGGCCGCCGACGCGCAGGCCGGGACGCCGCAGGCGGCGCCCGAGCGAGATCCGGCGCGCGAGATGCTGAGCAGCTACGCCCAGCACGAGCTGCCCGACGACTGGATCGACACGCTCGTGCCCGAGGGCGTGGTCGACAGCGCCGCCGCGCGCGAGCAGCTGCAGCGCACCGCGGAGCTGCGCTACGGCTACGAGCTGCTGCGTCGCGAGCGCACCGGCGTCACCGGCTTCGAGGCGGCGTTCGACGGCGGGCTGTCGGGGCGCCTCGGCATGCGCTTCGTCGAGCACGACCGCACCCGTCGCGAGCGCTACCTGTGGAGCCACCTGCGCGTCGAGGCCGGCGAGGACGTGCGGGTGACGATCGACCTCGACCTGCAGCGCATCGCCGAGCTGGCCGCGCGCCGCGCGCGCCGCAACAACGCGACGCACGAGGAGCCGGAGCGCAACGAGCTGGTCGAGGCTGCGATCGCCGTCATCGACGCCGACAGCGGCGACGTGCTCGCCTACGCCGGCGCCCCGCTGGTCAGCAAGAACGCGCGCGACGTTCCCGGCGTCGTCTGGACCGGCAACGGCGCGATCGGCTCGACGGCCAAGCCGTTCGTGTTGATCGAACAGCTGGAGAGCGGGCGGCTCGGCCTGCCGCACACGCCGATCGCCGAGTTCGAGGCGTGCGCGGGGTCGATGCCGTATGGCAACAAGCGAATCTACTGCGACGAGACGCACGGTGGGCGCGGGCGCGACCCGGTGCGGGCGATCGCCGAGTCGTGCAACGTCTTCTTCTACCAGGCTGGCATCGGCCTCGGCAGCGAGGGGCTGCACCGCGCCTACCGCCGCTTCGGGCTGCTGGAGCCGCAGGACGCGCACGACCCGTTCGCCGCCTGCTGGCAGGCCTTCGCGACCGGACTGCATACGGCGCGCTCCCGGGTCGACGATCTGCCTGGGCGCCTGCCGCAGCGCGCCATCGGCTACGAGGTGCAGGCGTCGCCGCTGATGGTCGCGCGCGCCTACGCGGCGCTGGCCACCGGCGTGCTGTCCGAGGTCGGGCTGCGGCTCGGCGCTCCGCGGCGGCAGGTGGCGCTGGGGGACCTCGGTGGCGCGCTGGAGGTGGTGCGCGAGGGGTTGCGCGAGTGCACCGCGACCGGCACCGCGAGCGGCAAGGGCCGAAGGGTGCACCTGCGCCCGCTGCGGTTGCTCGACGAGCTCGGGGTCAGCGGCAAGACCGGCACCGCCGAGGTCGGGCAGGTCAGCAAGGCCAACAACGGCTGGTTCTCCGGCTACCTGCCCGAGCGCGCGGCCGGCGGGCCGCGGTTGTGCTTCAGCGCGGTCGTCTACTACGTGCCGGACGGCGTGCACGGCGGCGACGCGGCCGGCTTGTTCGTCGTCGACTTCCTCGAGAAGCTGAAGGCCGACGACGCGCTGCGGGAACGCTATCTCGACCTGCCCGGGTCGGCGCGGGAGGGACGTTGATGTTGGACAGCTTCGGCAAGGACGCCGCCCAGCGGCGGCTCGAGGTGCTGCAGCGCACCGACGGCTGGCTGGTGTTGCTGGTCGCGGCGCTGTGCCTGTGCGGGCTCGCGTTCATCGGCTCGGCCACCAGCGACGACACGTTGTTCGCGGCGCAGCAGGGGCGGCAGGCCCTCTTCGTCGCCTGCGGGTTCGGCATCGGCTTCTTCGTGCTGCTGCCGCACTACGTGCACATCCTGCGGTTGTCGTGGGTCTGCTACGGCGCGGTGGTGCTGGCGCTGCTCGGCCTGCCGTTCTTCGCGCCCGAACTCAACGGCGCGCGGCGTTGGTACGCGTTGCCCGGCTTCTCGATCCAGCCGAGCGAGTTCGCCAAGCTGGCGGTGGTGCTGGCGCTGGCGGCGCTGCTGCGCTTCAAGAGCCGGGCGAAGACCTTCGATGGGCTGATCGTGCCGGGTCTGGTCGCCGCGGTGCCGGCGCTGCTGATCCTCAAGCAGCCCGACCTCGGCAGCTCGCTGGTGTTCGGGCCGGTGCTGCTGGCGATGTGCTACGCCGCCGGCGCGCCGGCGCGCAGCATCGTCGCGCTGGTGCTGTTGTGCTCGGGGCTGTTGGTGTTCGCCTACTTCGAGCTGATGCACGACTACCAGCGCGTGCGGGTGGACGTCTGGTTCGCGCACTGGAGCTGGGACGACGCCAGCGTCTACACGCACGACGTGCGCGAGGTGCTGCGCGGCAAGGGCTTCCAGCCCTGGCAAGCCCTGATCGCGATGGGGTCGGGCGGGTGGAGCGGCTTCGGCCTCGGGCAAGGTCCGCAGAACCGCTACGACTTCCTGCCCTACCGCAGCGAGGACTACGTGTTCGCGGTGGTGGGAGAAGAAGGCGGCTTCCTCGGCGCGCTGCTGGTGCTCGGTCTCGTCACCGCGCTGGTCGCGCGCCTGCTGATGATCGCTTCCCGCACCCGCGAACGCTTCGGCAAGCTGGTCTGCGTCGGTGTCGCCGCCTGGCTCGGCGCGCAGACGTTGTTCCACGTCGCCGTCTGCGGGTGGCTGGTGCCGTCGACCGGTCTGCCGATGCCGCTGCTCAGCTACGGGGGAAGCTCGACGCTGGCGATGCTGCTGGCGATCGCGATCTGCGTCAACATCGGCGCGCGACGCGAGCCGATCCTGTCCGGCGACGGGTTCCGCTAGCTCGCGCGGCGCGACGGACTGCCGGCGCTACTTGCCGCCCTTCTGCTTCTGCTTCAGGTAGGCCTCGTAGTACTTGCGGTACTTGTCGGCCACCTTCGGCGTCACGCCGCGGTTCTTCAGGAAGTTCGTGTAGCGCTGCAGCTCGCCCCAGGCCTGCTCGCCGGTGCCGGGTTGGCCCGGCCCGAGCTCGTCGGGCGGCAGCTGGCCGGTGCGGTTCTGGCCTTCGGCGTGCTGCTCCTGCCCGCCGAGCGGTTGGCCCTCTCCCGACTGCGGTTGCTGCTGCTCGCCGGGCTGCTGGCCGTCGGGCTGCTGACCCTGCTGCTGCTGCTGCTGCTGCTGCTCGCCGGGCTGCTGCTGTTGACCCTGCTGCTCACCGGGCTGCTGACCCTGTTGCGGCTGCTGCACGAAGTCGGGGGTCTGGTTCTCTCGCCGTTGCCCGGGGCGGCCGCCGTTCTGCGGTTGGCTCTGTCCGTCTTGCTGCTGCTGTTGCTGCTGGCCTTGCTGCTGCTGCTGCGAGTCTTCGCTGCTGCTGCCGCCGCTCTGGTCCTTCATCTCGTTGAGCTTCTCGATCAGCTTGTCGATGCCGTCCTGCACGGTGATGCTCTTCTCGGCGGCCTCCTTGAGCATCTCCCGCGGCGCCTTGGGTGTCTGGTTGCTGCGCGCAGATTCGAGCAGCAGGCGATCGATCTCCTGCAACTGCTCGTCGATCTGGCGCGCCAGCTCCTTGATCTCCTCGGTCGGGTCGCCGCCCTGTGCTGGTGTCGCGACGACGAACAGCGCTGCGCCGAAGACGAACGACAACACGCGCCGCAGCGCGCCCCTCGGTGACTGGCTGTTCATCGGCCTTGCTCCTCCTGGTGTCCCATCGCCTCTTCGACGCCCGCCTTGATCTGCTGGAACAGCTTGGTGACCTCGTTGTGGCGGTTGCCCAGGCGCTGGATCAGCGCCGCCTCGGCCTCGCTGATCGCCTCGTCGCCTTGCGCTTCGACCAGCGCCCGCAGGTCCTCGGCGGTGCGCCGTGTGTCCTCGTCGAGCGTCTTCAGCATCTCCAGGTCGGCGATCAGCGAGACCAGCTTCTGCACCTGCTGGTTGAAGCGGTTCTGCGGTTGTTGCTGCTGCTGCTGTTGCTGCTGTTGCTGCTGCTCGCGCTGTTGGCGGAGGCGGTCGAGTTCGCGCGCGAGCGCGTCGAGCAATTGCGCCGCGCGGCGTTCGATGTCCTCCTGCATCAACGTGGTGAACGCGCTGACGTCCGGGGCGCGGCCGGCGAGCCGGCGCGCGACCTCCTGCAGATCGTCGAGCGTCGCCTGCAGCACCGCGCGATAGACGAGGTTGCCCTCGTCGGCGAGGCCGCCGACCAGGAACTCGACCCGTCCGGCCAGCGCCTGCTCCTCCTCGCCGAGGCCGTTGACCTTGCTCCTCGCCGGACGTGAGAGCCGGCCGTTCTCCGCGTGCTGCTGGGCCTCCTTCGTCGCCGCGGTGATCGGGCGCTGCTTGTCGAGGAAGTTCTCGAGCTCCTCCTTCATGCGGAACAGCATCTCCTCCTGGCGAAGGTCCTGGTAGCGGTCCTGCTCCTGCTCGAGCTCCTGGGCCGACTCCTCGAGCTTCTGCCGGGCTTGCTCCTGCTGTTGCTGCGCCTCTTCGGTGTCGCCCTCCTGCATCGCGCGCTGCGCCTTGCGCGACGCGTCGGCGGCCTCCTGGGCGGCCCGCTCGGCCTGCTTGTCCTGGCGCTTCTTCAGCTCCTCGGCGAGGCGGATGATGTCCTCGGTCAGCTGCTCCTGCTGCGCTGCCTGCTGGTCCATCTGCTGCTGCTGCTGCTCGTCGACCGGGCGGTTCTGCTGCAGCGCGTCCATCGCCTGCTGCATCTGTTCGGCGGCCTCTCGCTGCTCGCCGGCAGCGCTCGCCTGCCGACCCTGCTGCAGCTGCTGCTGCGCGTTCTGCATGTGCTGTTGGGCGGTCTGCAGGTGCTGTTGGGCCGCGTCCTTCTGCGCCTGGTCGACGGCGCCTTGCCGGGCCGCCTGGTCGAGCTGCTGCTGCGCGGCCTGGGCTTGCTGCTGCAGCTGCTGTTGACGCTCTCCGGCGCCCTCGAGTTCCTCGCGGACACCGTCAGCCGATTGCTCCAGCGCCTGCTGCAGCGCGTCGCGCGCCTGCTCGAGCGCCTCGCGCGACTTCCCTGCCGACGGGCCGGTGTCGGACCGCTGCCCTTGCTCGCGAGCCGCGTCGACCTGTTGTTCGACGTCGCGCAGCGCGCGCTCGGCCTGCTGCAGGGCCTCGCCGGCCTGCTGCTCGGCCGCCTCCGGCTGTGGGGAGTTGGCGAGCTCCTGGGCGGCCGAACGGGCGTCGGCGGCCATGTTCGCGGCGTTGCGCGAGGCGTCGGGGTTCTGGGCGGCGTGACGGCGTCGGGCCTGGTCCAGCGCCGCCATCGCAGCGGCGACCTCGCGGTCGGCGCGTTCGGCATCGCCGGCCTGCAGCGCCTGCTCGGCTTGCTGCAGGTGCTGCGCCGCATCGCTCACCGCGTCGGCGGCGCGCTCGCCTGCCTGTTCGGCTGCCGTTCCGTTCGCGGCGTCGCTCTGCCGCAGCCGCTCCGCGACCTTCTCCGCGTTGTCGGAGACATCGGCGGCGGCCTTGGTGTTGGCCTGACGGGCTTCGCCTTCACGCTGCGCGGCCAGCTTTCGCGCGGCGTCGCCGAGCTCCCCGAGCTGCTGCCGGGCCGTCGGTGAAGTCGCTTCCGGTGCCTCGCGCAGCTGGTCGCGCAGCTTGGTCCACTCGGCGTCGTGCTCGCGACCCTCGGGGCCGGTCGGGCGTTTCGGCGCGTCGCGCAGCTCGCGCTCGAGCCGATCGCGGGCCTGGCGTGCTCCCTGCGGGTCACCGCCCTCGGCTGCGCGCTGCAGGTCCTCGCCGGCCGCGCCGAGCGAAGTCTGCTTCTGCTGGTCCTGGAGGTCCCGCTGCAGCTCGCGCACGCGCTCGCTGAGATCGCCGAGGTCGAACGCCTCCTTGCGCGCCGCCGGCGTGCGGCCGCTCTGTTCGTCGGCGAGGCCGCGCTCGAGGCGTTGCTGCTGGTCGAGCAGCTGCTGGACGTTCTTCAGCGCGCTCTCGAGGAACGGCCGCCGCGTGCCCGCCTGCCGCGCGTTGCGCTCGGCCTCCCGTCGTTCGGCGTCACGCACCGCCGCGAACGCGTCGGCGAGCTGCTGCTCCTCCGGGGTCAGCTCGCGGCGCAGCGTCTCCTGCAGCTGCTCCATCAAGTCGCGCTGCCGCTGCTCGAGCTCGCGCGCGGTGCGCGCGCCGGCCTCGAGCTGCGCCAGTTGCTCGTCCAGTGTCTCGAGGGGCTTGCGCGACAGCAGGATGTTGAGCAGCCGCTCGAGATCTTCGACGACCCCGCGCTGCTTGCGCATCGCCTCGGTGAAGGCCGTGGACTCGAGGTCCTCGCGGATGCTGGCGACGTCGCGCAGGATGCCGGAGCGATCGAGGTAGTCGAGGCCTTCCTGCAGCGCGTCGACCTGCTCCTGCTTGCCTTCACGCTGGTAGCGGACCAGCAGCCGCTGCATCAGCGCCTGCAGCCGCTCGGCCTTGCGGAGGATCTCCTCCTGGTCGCGCCGGAGACGTTCGACGGCCTCGCGCTCGTTCGTCGGGCGCTCCTGGCCGACAGCGGGCGAGGTGAAGAGGGAAGTGGCCGCACAGCACAGCAGGAGCCCGCGCCGCATCGATCGGAAGGTGAGCATCACTTGCCTCGCGCCTCTTGGGTCCGGTCCTGCAGGTCGCGCTGGCGGTCGCGCAGCGCCCGCACCTCCTGGACCAGGTCCTGGTAGTCGTTCCATTCCTCGAGCCGCAGCAGCAGCTGGGTCAGCGCCTGCTCGATCTGCTGCTGGTGTTCGTATGCCGCCGCGAGCCTGGCCGCGCGTTCGGTGTCGTCGCGCGCCACCTGGGCCTCGGCGAGGGTGCGGGCGACCGCCGGCACCGCGCCGTTGGCGAGTCCGTCGGCGATCGCGATCATACCGAGGATCGGATCGAGCGTGGTCTCCATGGCGCCGAGGGTGCCCGCGTTGCGGCGGGCGATCAGATCGCGGTAGAACGCCGGGTCGACGGCCAGTGCCTCGGTCAACGCCGCGCTGTGTTCGCGGTAGAGCTGCACGACGGTGGCGGCGTGCTGGCTCGGCTCGAGCCGGTTCCAGAGGTGCAGGTCGAACGCCTGCATCAGGCCGCGGTGCACGCGCTGCACGGCGCCGGCGATGCGACCTTGGCCGACCTCGACGCCGGTGAGGACTTGTGCCCGCTCGCCGGGCGAGACGCCTTCGCGGGCCAGCAGATCGGCGAGCCGATGGCTGCGATCGGTCTGGATGTCGGCGGCCTGCTGGATCTCCTCGCGCAGGCGGCGAAAACCCTTGGCGACGATCGCGGCCAACTCCGGCGCGTCGACGACCTGCACGATGCGACGCGGCAGCTCGGCGGCGCCCGGCTCGGGCTGCTTGTTGTCGCGCAACAGCAGGCGCAGGAACAGGCCGGTGGCGCTCGCCTCGGCGCCGAGCAGGTCCGACATCTCCAGCAGCTCAGTGACCAGCGCAGCCTTGCGCGGCGGCCGGGGCGGCTGCGCCTCGCCGTGTTCGGGCAGGAGGTCGATGTCACGCACGGTCTCGCCGTCGCGCTCGATGATCAGCTGCAGCGCGGTGAGGCCGAAGTCGTCGTGCGTGTCGGCGCGAAGGCAGAGCAGCGCGTTCGGCAGCAGCGCCAGCGTGTCGTCGCCGGGCAGCAGCCAACGGCCGACGGGCGCGTAGTCCTGCAGCGCCGAGATCGGGTAGGTGCCAGGGTTGGGGTTGCGCAGGCCGTTGTCGGCGAGCAACTCCACCTGATAGCGGTCGGAGCCTTCCACGACGAACTCGCAACGCAGGGCCGTCGCAGCGCCGCTGTCGTCCTGTACGGCGACCGCGGTCAACGGCAGCCGGCGACCGCTCTCCAGCATCACCAGGGTGCCTTCGCGGACCGGCGCCGTGGCCTGCACCTCGAGCTGCACGCGGCTCTGCAGCAGCGCCTCGATCGCGCCGCCGACCTGCTCGAGGCGCGCGACGCCGGTGTAGGCCGGCGGCTCGATGACGGCGCGCAACGTCGCCACCTGCGCCGGCCGTACGGTGCGCACGACGACGCGGCGGTCGCCGTGGTCGTCGTCGCCACCGCGGGCGTGAAAAGCGAACGAACCCGCCAGGCGCCGGAAGACGTGCCGGAAACGGTCGCCGGGGCGCGGCGTCATCGGCAGCTCGCGGCCGCCGGCGGCGGCGCCTTCGTCGCGAAGCGGCTCGACCACGAGGTAGACCTCCTTCGGCACTTCGCCGGTGGCCAGCACCGACACGTGCAGGTCCGCACCGGCCGGCAGCACCAGTTCGGTCTCGCCGTCGTGCTCGACGACCTGCAGGTCGGCGCTGGCCTTCGGCAGCTCGACGATCAGCGTCGTGGCGCGGGGATAGTCGAGCGCGAGGCCCAGGTGCCGCAGCAAGAAGGTCCGCGCGGTGACGGGCTGCAGCAGCGCGCCCACCAGCAGCGCCGCGCTGAGCGCCCCGGCGCCGCCGATGACGCGATGCAGCGCACGGTCGTCGAACAGGCGGTCGAGCGGCAGCGCGCCGACGGCCGCGGCGGTGTCGCGCCAGAGCGCGTCGATCATCGCCGGCGACTGGTTGCGCAGCTCCGCCTGTGCGGTGGAGTGGAGCTGCACGGCGCTGACGAGGCGCTGATGCAGCTCCGGGTAGGTGTGTTCGACCCACAGCGCGAGGTCCACTTCGGTGAAGTGGCGTCGCAGCGGGTAGCGTACGAAGCGCAGCGCGGCGAAGCCCGCCACCGCCAGCACCGCCGTCGTGTGCAGCAGGCGGATCGGCGTCGGCAGCCGCAGCCAGCGATCCAGCACGAAGAACAACGCCACCAGCGCCGCGGTGAGAAGCAGCGCCTTCGCCAGGCCGTGCAGCAGGTAGCGGCGGCGCAGCCGGCCGAGCTGACGTGCCAGCAGCGGGCGCAGGATCGCAGCGACCGGATCGCCGGCGGTGCCGGTGGAGGGCGCGGTGTTCTCGACTGGGTGGGTCATCGGTCAGCGCTGGAAGATCGGCAGGTACTGCAGCGGGATCTGCAGGATCAGGGTCGCGACGGCCGTGCCGAACGCGTCTCCAGGGCCTGTCCTGCACAGCCACCGGCCGTCGCGCTGCTGCTGGCTCAGCAGGTCGCGCTTGATGCGGGTGAAGTAGGCCGACCACTTCGGGTCGCCGGTGATGTAGTAGGCCTGCACCGCATAGTAGTGACCGTAGAAGTAGAAGTAGTGCTCCCGGTTCTCGCGGCTGAACGGCTCGACCTGGCGATCCATGTAGTCGAGCGCGTCGCGGATGATCGGGTTGTCGTACTCACCGGCGGCGTAGAGCGTGGTCACCCCTGCCGCCGTGAGCGGGAACGTCGCGCGCGTGTTGTCGCGGTTCTGGTAGCGGAAGCTGCCGCCCTGGTCGCCGTAGCCGCCGTGGCCGTGCCAGCGGTATTGACGGTCGTTGCTGCGCACGGCGCTGCGGTAGACGTAGCTCTGCGCGTTCTTGATCGTCGACAGGGGCACGTGGATGCCGACGTTGCGCGCGGAGCGCAGCGCCAGCACCTGGCAGACCGTGATCGACATGTCCGACTCGCGGGCGAACGGGCGGTAGCGCCAGCCGCCCTCGCTGTTCTGCGAGTCGACGATCAGGTCCACCGCGCGCTGCAGCACCCGCTTGACGTCGTCGCGCTCGACCATGCCGTAGACCTCGGCGAGGAACAGCGTGGCGAACGCGTGCGAGTACATGCGCGTGCCGTGCAGCGTCAGCTGGCCGTCGTCCTGCGAGGCCGACAGCACGAAGTCGAGGCCGCGGTCGAGCACGTCTCCGTACTTGCCGCGACCCGGCAGGTGGCCGCCGGCGAGGAAGCTCATCAACGCCAGGGCGGTGACGCCGACGTGCGGCTGCGGGCGGTCGTCGAGCGCGACGTAGTCGGTGTTGAGCTTGTAGCCGACCAGCTGCGTCCAGTAGCCGTCGGCGTGCTGGTGTGCGGCGAGCCAGTCGTGGCCGCGGGTGACCGCCTCGCGCAAGCCGTCGTCGATCAGCTGTTCGTTGCTCGAGCCGCGGCGCAAGGTCTCCTGCGCCGGGACCGATGCCGCGAACACGGCCGCCGCGGCGGCGGCCAGCAGGACGCCGCGAGGGGCGGGCCGGCGATGGTGGGTGGCGTGCATGTGTCGATTCATCGGCGTTCGCGGGCCTCCGGGCCCAGCGCCAGCAGGCCCTGGGTCGTCGACACGACAGTGTATCGGCCGGCCGCCGCGACGCCGTGGGCGCGACCGCGGGCGTCGACGCGGAGATACTTCTCGTCGCCGGGGAAGACGCCGCGCCGGGTGGCCAGGTCGAGGCCGTAGATCTTCAGCGGACCGAGGTCCCGGCGGGGGCGCACCGCGAACAGGACCGCGTCGGCCGTGAACACCGGCGCGCGCTCGATCTGCTCGTCTTCGGCGCCGAGCGGCACGGCGAAGGTCGGGCCGTCGTCGACCGCGAACACCACCAGTTGGCGTCGCTGGCCGCTGCGGTCGAGCATCGACTCGAAGGCCAGCAGCGGCGGCGCCGGGTTGTCGAGCCACGACCACAGCCAGTTGAGGGTCAGCGCGCCGGCGCCCAGGTCCGCTTCGCGCAGCACGGCGCCGCTCGCGGCGTCGAGCAGGAGCGCGCGGCAGGTGCGCTGCTCGTTGCGTTCGGCGACGACGAAGTGCGACCCCCGCACTTGCGCCATCAGCAGCTCGGAGCCGGTGGTGCCGACCCAGCGCCAGCGCTGTTCGCCGGCGTAGGTCAGCGCGGCGACCTGCGGCGCGGCCGAGTTGTCGTGACCTTCGATCGGCAGGTAGACGCGCTCGGCGTCGGCGCACAACTTCTGCGGATACAGGCGCGTCGCCAGGCTGTCGAGGCGCAGGTCGAGCCCGCCGGGCCCGCAGATGCTCGCGCACGGCACCTCGCCGCGCTCGGTGCCGTCGACCGCATCGAGCCGCATCACCACCGGACCGTCGGGACGCAGGTCGAGCATCAGGAGCTGGCCGTTGGAGGGCTTCGGCCGCAGCTGCGTCTCTTCCAGGCTGCGCGTGAACAGGCGGGTCCCGGTCAGCGGCTCGATGCCGAGCAGGTCGTTGTTGCCGTCCGGCACCGATGGCTGCACCGTCAGCTGGAGCACGCCGTCGGTGACGCCCATGCTGTCGATCAGGCGCGACGAGTCGAACTCCAGCGCCCATTGCCGTTCGCCGCTGCGGTAGTGCACGGCGACGACGTGCTCCATGTCCGGCACCAGCAGCGTCTCGCCGCAGACCAGGGCGTGCTCCAGGAAGTCGACCGGGACCGCGAACAGCGGCTTGCCCGGCGTGGCGTCGGCGCCGAGGTCGTAGGCGACCATCTCGCGCCCGGCGACGACGTACAGCGGCAGGTCGGCGGGGGGCTCGAAGCCCTCGGCGACGATGGTCGGCAGCAGGCGCACGTACTCCTGCTGCGAGCGCGGCGGGATGCGGAACGCGACGCCCGTCGGCACCGCCGCGACCACCGGCTCGACGGGACGGGGCGGCGGTCCGGCGGCGATGTCGGCGTAGTCCCGCCCGGCGTCGGCGGGCCAGTCGCTGGCCGTTCCGGCGAACGCGGCGAGGCGCCTCGCCATCGCCGCGCCGAGCGCGTGGTTGCCGCGGCGATCGGCGGCGACCTGCACCCGTCGCAGCACGCCGGGGGGCACTTCTCCGCCGCGCAGCGCCTGGGCGAAGACGCCGATCGCCACCGCGAGGTCGCCCTTCTCGACGGCGCGATCGAGCAGCAGCAGGCTCGCCCGCTCGGCGGCGGCGCTGTTGGGGAAGCGACGCGCGACCGATTCCAGCGCGTCGCCGTCGGTGCCGGCAGCGCGCAGCGCGGCGTCGGCGCGGGCGGCGATGTCGGCGTAGATCGTCGCCCCGCGGCTGGTGATCAGCTGCGCGATCGCCTGTTCGGCGAGCAGCGCGGCGGGTTCGTCGCCGATCATCACGTCGCCGTACTGCTCGAGCAGCTCCTGCCACATCGCCACCGCGGCGGTCGGGTCGTCGGCGCGGGCCAGGGCCCGCTGCCACAGCACGAACATCGGCACCGGCAGCCCGAGCGGCGCCGGCAGTCTGGCGCCCGGCGCCTCGCGCTCGAGCCGCTCCAGTTCGGCGAGGAAGCGCGTCCGGTCGCCGCGAACCGCGGCGAGCACCCGCGTCTGCATCGACAGCCAGCCCGGCTCGTCGGGGGCGAGATCGCGGGCCTCGGCGAAGCGCTGCGCGGCGTCCTGCGGCGGCGCCGCCTCGGCGTCGGCGAGGGCGCGTTCGTAGAGCTCGGTCTGCAGCGCCAGGCGGGTCGGGTGGCGCGGCGGCAGGCCGCGCTGGGCGCAGGCCGCGAGCCCGCGACGCAGCAGCGCCCGCACCGCAGCGGTGGCGTTGCCGTCCGCGTCGGGCGGCAGCAGGGCCGCGCGCAGGTGGGCGAGCCGCAGCAACGCCGCCGGCTCGTCGCCGCCGTCCTGCACGCGTCGCTCGCTCTGGGCCAGCAGCGCGGTCGGGTCGAGCACGAGGTCGAAGCTGCGCTGCCGCAGCGAGACGGCGATGCCGTCGACGAGCAGCAGGTTGCCGGGCCGGTAGCCCTCCAAGGAGATTGCAGACAGCCCTTGTGCCGGCTCCCCGGTGCGGTCGAACGCCAGCAGCTGGTCGGTGCCCGGCAGCCAGACGTGGGTCGCCGTCACGGCCGGGCGACCAGGGCTCTGGCCGCGGCGA
Source organism: Planctomycetota bacterium (assembly GCA_020638735.1). GTDB lineage: Bacteria > Planctomycetota > UBA1135 > UBA1135 > UBA2386. The sequence continues at coordinate 212,145 of JACKHZ010000014.1, forward strand.
CGCTCGCCGAGCTGGTCGGGGCGCACCAGCTGACGGACCACCGGCTGGGTGCCGAAGTTGCCCTCGGGGCGGGCCAGCACCGCGACCGCGCCGGCGCCGCTGAGCACGAACTCGTCGCCGAGCGCGCCGGCCAGCCATTGCACGCGGTTCTCGATGCCGTCGACGCGCGCGTCGTACGGCAGCCGCCACAGCTTGGTGCCGGTGTCGATGTCGATGCCGAGCGCGAACTGCGAGTCGAGCGGGGTACAGCACACGACGCCTTCGGCGACCACCGGCGCGTTGTTGGCGAAGTAGACCTGGCGCTCCGCCTGGCCGTGCAACATCGCCGGCGGCATGCGCACGACGTCGTAGGCGGTGATCCACCGCAGGCGGCCGTCGGCGGCGTCGAGCGCGAAGGCGACGCCGAGGTTGGAGGCGCCGTAGAGCACCCCGTCGCACAGCGCTAGCGGCGAGCTGGCGAACTCGGTGCGGGCGTTGCCGAACATGTTGACGTCCTGCTGGCTCGAACAGACCAGCTGACGCCACTTGGGCTGGCCGGTCTGCAGATCGTACGCGGCGACCGAGAAGGCGATCGCGCCGGATCGGTCGTGCACCGGGGCGTAGACGGTGTCGCCGACGATCAGCGGTGGGCCGCAGGAGTCGTGACCACGGAAGCGGCGCGTACGCGGGCCGTCCAGCTCGTCGAAGTGCGCCCACAGCTTCTTGCCCGA
>JACKHZ010000015.1 GCA_020638735.1 Planctomycetota bacterium
CAAGAGACCACGGCAGTGATCGACGTCGTCTTCTGCTTCCAGGTGCACCAGCCCAACCGGCTGCGGCGGCTGCGTCCGCGGGACAAGGTGCGGCGCCTGGACGTGTTCGACGAGCCGCTCGACCGGCTGGTCGTCGAGCGCGTCGCCGAGCGCTGCTACCTGCCGATGAACCGCCTGTTGCTGGAGCTGATCGAGCGCACCGACGGCCAGTTCCGCTGCGCGTTCTCGCTGACCGGCACCGTCATCCGCCAGCTGCGCCGCTGGGCGCCCGACGCGCTCGCCTCGTTCGTCGCGCTCGCCGACAGCGGCAACGTCGAGTTCCTGTGCGAGACCAGCCACCACAGCCTCGCGGCTGTCGCGGACCACGACGAATTCGAGGCCCAGATCGGGATCCAGCGCGCCACCGTCACCGAGCTGTTCGGCGCGCCGACCACGTTCCGCAACACCGAGCTGATCCTCGACAACGGCATCTGCGCGGCGGTCGAACGGCTCGGCTTCGACCAGGTGCTCGGCGAGGGCGCCGACCGCCTGCTCGACTGGCGCAGCCCGCAGGTGCCGTACCGGCCGAAGGGATGTCGGCGGCTCAAGCTGCTGCTGCGCAGCTACTCGCTGTCCGACGACATCGCGTTCCGATTCTCCAACCGGCAGTGGGCGTGCCACCCGCTGTTTGCCGATACCTACGCCGACTGGCTGCACGACGTGCCGCCGCCGGCGCAGTTCGTCGGGCTGTTCATGGACTACGAGACGTTCGGCGAACACCAGCCCGCGGCGACCGGCATCTTCGAGTTCATGCGCCACCTGCCCGAGCACGTGCTCGCCGACCCGAGCTTCCGCTTCCGCACGCCGGCGCAGGTCGCCGCCGAGCGCGAGGCGATCACCGAGCTCGACCTGCAGACGCCGGTGTCGTGGGCCGACGCCGAGCGCAACCTGACCGCGTGGCTCGGCAACCCGATGCAGGTCGAGGCGCACCGCCGCCTCTACGCGCTGCGCGCCGACGTGCTGCGCTGCGCCGACCGGCGGCCGGACCTGCTGCAGACCTGGCGCGAGCTGACGACGTCCGACCACGTCTACTACTGCGCCACCAAGCACCACAGCGACGCCGAGGTGCACGACTACTTCAGTCCCCACGAGTCGCCGTACGCCGCGTTCGTCACGCTGGCGACGGCGATCGACGCGCTGGCGCGGGAGGTCGCGAAGTGTCTCGCCGGCGCGCGCCGGTCGACCCCCGCGTCGGTCGAGACCACCGCATCCGATGCCGCGCCGATCGTCGCCGACGCCCCCGTCGCGCGTCCGCGCCGCCAGCGTCAGAAGAAGTGAGCCATGTCAGAACGTAGCTACCAACTGTTCGAGATCAGCTGGGAGGTGTGCAACAAGGTCGGCGGCATCCACACGGTGCTGTCGAGCAAGGCGGTGACCGCGGTCGAACGCTTCGGCGACGACTACGTCACCGTCGGCCCGCAGCTGCACGGCGGCACCGGCGTGCAGCCGCCGTTCGACGACGAGCCCGGCCACGACGAGTTCATCCAGTCCTGTCGCGCGATGGGCGTGCCGGTGCGCATCGGCCGGTGGCGCATCCCCGGCCGGCCGCGCTGCATCCTGGTCGGCTTCTCCGGGCTCTACGAGAAGAAGAACGGCATCCTCGCCGGCCTGTGGGAGCGCCACCGCGTCGACTCGATCGCCGGCGACTGGGACTACGTCGAGCCGGTGCTGTTCTCGGTCGCCGCCGGCATGGTCATCGAGCGCTGGTGGGAGGAGTACCTGGCGCCGTTCCACCGCCGCGCGGTCGTGCAGGCGCACGAGTGGATGACCGGCGCCGCGCTGCTGCACCTGCAGGAGCGCATCCCGGCGATCGGCACGGTGTTCACCACCCACGCGACGATGCTCGGCCGCGCGTTGGCGTCGCTCGGCATCACGCCGGACCCGGCGGCGCCCGACAAGGGGCTCGCCGGCAAGACCGTCGCCGAGCTCGCCGAGGCGCACGGCGTGCAGGCCAAGCACTCGATCGAGGGCGTCTGCGCGCGCAAGGCGGACGTGTTCACGACCGTCAGCGCGATCACCGCCGCCGAGGCCGAGCTGCTGCACGACCGCAAGGTCGCGCCGCTGCTGCCCAACGGCATCGACATGGGCGTGGTCGACGAGCTGGCCAAGGGCGACCGCGCGGCGACCCGCAAGGAGCTCGTGCGCATCGCCGCCGCGTTGCTCGGCGAGGACTGCGCCGACGCGTCGTTCTTCGCGCTGGCGGGCCGCTACGAGTTCCACAACAAGGGCATCGAGCTGCTGCTCGACGCGCTGGCGACGCTGCGCGACGTCCCGGGCAAGCGCGTGGTCGCCTTCCTGCTCGTGCCGGCCGGCAACTCCGGCGTGCGCAGCGAGCTGCTGGACCGCCTCGCCGGCGCCGCGGCCGACGGGCCGATCGGACTGTGCACGCACAACCTGTTCGACCCGGACAAGGACCCGGTGCACGCGCACTGCGCGCGGCTCGGCCTCGACAACGCGCCCGGGAGCCGCGTCAAGATCGTGCAGATCCCGATCTATCTCAGGCCCGACGACGGCTTCCTGCACCGTGAGTACGAGGCGGTGCTGGCCGGCATGGACCTCGGCGCCTACCCGTCGTTCTACGAGCCGTGGGGCTACACGCCGCAGGAGGCGCTGGCGGTCGGGGTGCCGACGATCACGACCGACCTCGCCGGCTTCGGCCGCTGGGCGCAGTCGGCGGGCCTCGGCCCGCAGGACGGCATCACCGTGCTGCACCGCGAACGCGTCGCCTACCCCGACGTGGTCGCGTCGACCGCCGCGGCGATCGAGCAGTTCCTGAAGACGCAGCCTGCGCACGGCTCGCCCGAGCAGAAGGCGCTCGCCGAGCGCTGCCGTGAGGCCGCGGGGCGCACCGCGTGGCGCGACCTGTTCGCCAACTACCAGCAGGCCTACGCGCAGGCGCTCGCCGCCGTGCAGCAGCGCAGCAACGGCGGCGCCGTGCAGTTCCGGCTGCCGCGCCGGGCGCTGCCGTCGCCGGGCTCCGGCACCACGCCGCGGCTCAGCGCCTTCGAGGCGTCGGCGACGCTGCCGCAGAGCCTGCGCGGCCTCGAGCGGCTGGCGCGCAACTTCTGGTGGGTGTGGCAGCCCGACGTGCGGGCGCTGTTCGAGGAGCTGGCGCCAGGGTTCCACGAGAGCGGCGAGAGCCCGGTGGCGTTCCTGCAGGGCGCCGGCCTCGAGGTGCTCGAGGCCAGGTCGAGGGACAAGGACTACCTGCGCCGCCTCGACGCGGTCCTGCAGCGCTTCGACGACCACCTGGCGAAGGCCGGGGCGCCGCTCGACGTCGGCGACGGCCGGGCGATCTCGAAGCAGCACCCGGTGGCCTACTTCTCGGCCGAGTTCGGCGTGCACCATTCGCTGCCGGTCTACTCGGGCGGCCTCGGCATCCTCGCCGGTGACCACCTCAAGGCGGCCAGCGACCTCGGCGTGCCGCTGGTCGGTGTCGGCCTGTTCTATCGCTACGGCTACATGAGCCAGCAGCTGTCCAGCGACGGGCAGCAGGTCGCCGCCGACAAGGAGAACCGGCCGCCGAAGCTGGCGATCGAGCTGCTGCGCCGCGCCGACGGCAGCGCGCTGGAGATCAGCGTGCCGCTGCCCGGCCGCGAGGTGGTGCTGCGCGCGTGGCGCGCCGACGTCGGCCGCGTGCCGCTCTACCTGCTCGACGCCAACGTCCCGCAGAACCGCCCCGAGGACCGCGACATCACCCGCAACCTCTACGGCGGCGACGTCGAGACGCGCATCCAGCAGGAGATCGTGCTCGGCCGCGGCGGCGTGCGGCTGCTGCGCGAGCTCGGGCTGCGGCCGGCGGTGTTCCACATGAACGAGGGCCACGCCGCGTTCCTGACCCTCGAGCGGGTCAGCCGGCTGGTCAAGGGCGAGGGCCTGACCTTCGAGGCGGCGCGCGAGTACGTCGTCGCGACGACGCTGTTCACGACCCACACGCCGGTGCCGGCGGGGCACGATCGCTTCGCCGAGGACCTGGTGCGTCGCTACTTCGGTGACGCCGAGGAGTGGGTGGGCCTGCCGTGGGAGCGCTTCTTCGCGCTCGGCCAGACCGGCGGCAGCGGCGAGGTGTTCAACATGACCTACCTGGCGATGAACTTCGCCGGCTTCGTCAACGGCGTCTCGCGGCTGCACGGCAAGGCGTCGCAGAAGCTGCTGCACCCGTTCTGGCCCGGCCTGCTCGAGAGCGAGGTGCCGGTCGCGTCGGTGACCAACGGCGTGCACCTGGCGACGTGGACGCACCCGGCGCTGGCGAGGCTGCTCTCTGCCGAGGGCGGCGCCGCGCGTCCGGCCGACTTCGCGCGCGCCGGCGACCTCGCGCCCGCCGACCTGTGGCGCGTGCACCAGGCCAACAAGTCGGCGATGGTACACAAGGTGCGCGACGTGCTGACCCGCAGCTTCCAGAGCCGCGGCGACAGCCCGGTGGTGCTCAGCGCGATGCTCGCCGGCCTCGACGACAAGGCGCTCTACCTCGGCTTCGCCCGCCGCTTCGCGCCGTACAAGCGCGCCCACCTGCTGTTCAGCGAACCCGAGCGCCTGCGCAAGATCCTGTCGGATCCGCAGCGGCCGGTGCGCATCGTCGTCAGCGGCAAGGCGCACCCGCGCGACCAGCTCGGCCAGGACATCCTCAAGTCGATCGTGCAGATCGCGCGCTCACCGGAGTTCGTCGGCAAGGTGTTCTTCGTCGAGGACTACGACATGGCGGTGGCGCGCGCCTTGGTGCAAGGCGTCGACGTCTGGGTCAACACGCCGACCCGCATGGAGGAGGCCAGCGGCACGTCCGGCATGAAGGCGGCTGCCAACGGCGTGCTCAACCTGTCGATCGCCGACGGCTGGTGGCCGGAGGCGGCCGACGGCGAGAACGGCTGGACGATCGGCGGTCAGCAGGTCTACGGCACGCACCAGCTGCAGAACGAGGCCGACGCGACGGCCCTCTACCGGCTGCTCGAGGAGGACCTGCTGCCGGCGTGGTTCGGCCGCGACGGCAAGGGCCTGCCGCACGCGTGGCTCGACAAGATGAAGCACTGCCTCGCGACCGTGCCGGCGGTGTTCAGCACCGACCGCATGGTCAACGACTACCTCGCCCAGGCCTACCGGCCGTTGGCGCGCAACTACTTCGCGCAGCAGGGCGGCAAGAAGGCGCTGGCCAAGGATCGGGCGCGCGAGTTCCTGCGCGTGCAGAAGGGCTTCGAGAAGCTGCGTATCGTCGCCGGGTCGACGGTCGAAGTGGGCGACTTCAAGGTCGGCCAGCACCTCGACGTGCGGCTCGAGGTCGACCTCGGCGGGCTCAAGCCCGAGGACGTCGTCTGCGAGCTGGTGCTGACGCGCGGCGAGAAGAACGAGGAGACGATGGTCGTGTCGCTCGAGCACCGCGGTGTCGTCAAGGACGGCGTGCACGCGTTCGACGGCGGCGCCCGCATCGCGATGGCCGGTCACTACCAGCACGGTCTGCGCGTGCGCGTGCCGGGCCAGGGCCTGCACGACGCGAAGGTGCGCGGGCTGGTGACGTGGGCCTGACCGTGCGGGGCGGGAGCTGCTGATGTCCGCTGCGCTGCGCACCGCGATCTTCGGCGCGACCTCGGCGATCGCCGCCGAGGTCGCAGCCGTGTGCGCCGCGCGCGGCGACCGGCTGTGGCTGGTCGCACGCGATTCGCAGAAGCTCGCCGCGCTGCGCGAACGGCTCGGCGACGCGGTCGTCGGCGCCGAGGTCTGCGACTTCGAACAGCTCGAGACATGCGCGCCTGCCGTGCAGCGCGCGATCGCCGGGCTCGGCGGCCTCGACCGCGCGCTGCTCGCGCACGGCTACCTCGGCGACCAGTTGCGCAGCGAAGCCGACGTCGGCTACGCGCGGCACGTCATCGACGTCAACTTCACCAGCGCGGTGGCGCTGCTGCTGCCGCTCGCCGCGCACTTCGAAGTCCAGGGCCGCGGCCACCTCGCGGCGATCACGTCGGTCGCCGGGGTGCGCGGTCGGCCGCGCAACTACACCTACGGCGCGTCGAAGAGCGCGTTGAGCACCTACCTGCAGGGCGTGCGCAGCCGGCTGTACCGTCGCGGCGTGAAGGTGCACGACATCCGCCTCGGCCCGGTGCCGACGCCGATGTCGGAAGGCCACCCGCAGAACTTCCTGTGGGGCGAGAAGGGCCAGGTCGCGCGCGGCATCGTCAAGGCGATGGAGCGGCGCTGGCACGTCGTCTACCAACCTGGGCGCTGGGCGCTGGTGATGGCGATCGTCCGGGTGATGCCGGAGTGGCTGTTCCAGCGCTTCGGCTTCCTGGCGGGGCGGTAGGACGATGCGTCCCTGCTGACGGTCGGCGCGTGGTGGAGGGCCGCGAGCAAGATGGGCGCGAAGGCTGCGGCCGGCGGTTGAGCAAGGAAGAGCTGAGTTCGTTCCGGCGCAGCCTTCGCACCTCCAACTACTCCCGCACGTTGTCGGTGTTGCACCGCCGACCGACATTTCCTCGGCGGACGTGACTCGCCGCCCGCCGCGGCGCGACGTAGGCAGCGCACCATGTACGCGCGCCTCGCCCCGGCCTTCCTGTCCACGCTGCTCGCATCCGCGCTCACCGCGCAACAAGGACCGCCGCCGAAGGTGCAGTGGTTCCCCGCCGCGGCGCTCGCCGACGGCAAGACCTGGCAGCCGCTGCTCGACCGCGCGACGCTGACCATCGGTCGCTACCGCCTCGCCGCCGGCGCCACCGACGGCCAGCAGCCGCACGATCGCGACGAGGTCTATTGCGTGCTGACCGGCAAGGCGAAGTTCACCGCCGCGGGCGAGACGCGCGACGTCGGCCCGGGTGACTGCGTGTTCGTCGCAGCCGACGCCGCGCACCACTTCCACGACGTCGTCGAGGACCTCGACCTGATGGTGTTCTTCTCGTCGGCGCGCGCGGCGACCGGCGGCATGATCGAGGGGCCCGCGCCGACCGCGCAGACGCCCTACCCGGAGACGTCGCCGCGCGGCGCGACGCGGATCTTCTACTGGTTCGGCCCGGACTCGGCGGGGCAGGTCGCGATCGACCACGGCCAGCCGCGCTGGGATCGTCGCTACGAGGCGTTCCTGCAGAAGCCGGGGGCCAAGCGCTGGCGCTGCGGCGAGAACTTCTGGACCACGCTCGACACCAACATGCCGCTCGAACTCGGCGGCGTCGAGGTGCCGGTCGGCCTCTACTACGTCGTGCTGCAGCATCGCGAGCAGGGCCTCGAGCTGGTGCTGCTCGACCCGGCCAAGGTGCGCGCTCGGCGGCTCGACGCCTACGAGGCCGGCAAGACCGACGGCGGCATCGTCGTGCCGCTGCAGAAGGCCGCCGCCGCGGTGCCAGCTCAGCGGCTGGCGTTCGAACTGCAGGTCGACCGCGAGCGGAAGGACTGCGGTGTCTTGCGGCTGCGCTTCGGCCCGCACGAGTTGTCGTGCGACGTCGTGATGCACCCGGATCACTGAGCGCGCCAGGATATGCTGCGCCGATGATTCGTCGCGCCCGTTTGATCCTCGGCAGCACCGACGCCGACCGCGACGCGGCCTTCCTCCGCGACGAGTTCGGGCTGGCTGCGGCCGAGGACGGCGCGCGCTTCATCGTGCCGGCGGCCGAACTCGAGGTCATTCGCGCCGACGCCAACGACGCGTCGGGCTTGTGCCTCGAAGTCGACGACGTGGACGCGTTCGCCGAGCAGCTGACGGCCAAGGGTGTCGCCTGCTCACCGGTGGTCGCGCTGCGCGGTCGTCGCAGCGTCGCCGTCACGCTGCCGAGCGGGGGGCTGCTGGTCGTGCAGCAGGTGGCGGGCAGCGCGAGGGAATGAGAGAAGGCTGCACGCGGCGTCGTTTCAGGGAAGCAGGGAAGTTCGTTCCGGCGCAGCCTTCTCGCCTCGACTACGACCGGAGCGAGCCGTGCGTTGCAGCCGGCGACGAGGAAATCACGGCGCCCGCGGTCCGCTCGCGCGCTCGCCGGCGACCGCGAGCGTAAGGTCTCGTCGATGGCCAGCGACACGCGCTTCCACGTCGGCACCAGCGGCTTCAGCTACGACGAGTGGCGGCCCGCCTTCTACCCCGACGACCTGAAGAAGGCCGCGATGCTCGGCTACTACGCCGAGCGCCTCGGCGCCGTCGAGCTCAACAACACCTTCTACCGCATGCCCAAGACCGACGTCGTCGCCGGCTGGGCGGGCGAGGTGCCGGACGGCTTCCGCTTCGCCATCAAGGCGACCAAGCGGCTGACCTGGAGCATGAAGCTGGTCGACTGCGAGGAGGTGCTCGGCCATCTGTTCCGCGTGCTCGAGCCGCTCGGCGAGAAGCTCGGCTGCGTCTTCTACCAGCTGCCGAAGTACCTGCGCTGCGACGTCGGCCTGCTGCGCACGTTCCTCTCGCAGCAGAAGCCCGGGATCCGCACCGCGTTCGAGTTCCTGCACGACTCGTGGGCGACGGCCGAGGTCGCCGAGCTGCTGCACGAGCACGGCGCCACCGTGGTCGTCAGCGACCGCGACGACGCGCCGGCGCCAGCGCTGCTGCCCGGCGCGCCGTGGGTCTACCTGCGGCTGCGCCGCGCCGCCTACGACGATGCCGCGTTGCGCGATTGGCGCGAGCGGGTCCGCGCGACCGGTGTCAGCGACGCGTTCGTGTTCTTCAAGCACGAGGACTCGTGCGCAGGTCCGGCGCTGGCGCGACGCTTCGTCGAGCTTTGACCGGCGTTTCTCGTTCGGCGGAGTCGCGCGCTTGGTATCCTCCGCGGCCGCTCGTCGTCCTCTGCCCCGAGTAGCGAATGGCCGTTCCGTCCCGCACGTCCTGGAAGGGTTTCCTCAAGCTGAGCCTGGTGTCGGTGCCGGTCAAGGCGTTCACCGCCAACGACACCGGCGGCGAGGTGCGGCTCAACCAGCTGCACAAGGATTGCAACGCGCGGGTGCGCTACCAGAAGGTCTGCCCCGAGCACGGCGAGCTGAAGAGCGAGTCGATCGTCAGCGGCTACGAGCACCAGAAGGACCAGTACGTCGTCGTCGATCCGGAGGACCTCGACAAGCTGCGCACCAAGACCGACCGCGCAGTCAGCATCGACGGCTTCATCCCGCTCGACGCGATCGACAACCGCTACTACGCCGGCAAGGCGCACTACCTGCTGCCGGACGGCGTCGCCGGCGCGCGACCGTACGCGCTGCTGCGCGACGGCATGCTGCAGAACGGCGTCTGCGCGATCGCGCAGGTCGTGATGTCGGGCCGCGAGCAGCTGGTCGTGGTCCGTCCGCTGGGAAAGATGCTGGTCATGTTCGGCCTGCACTACCCGCAGCGGGTGCGCAAGGCCGACGAGTTCGAGACGGAGGTCGAGGACCTGCAGTTCAAGCCGGAGGAGGTGGCGCTGACCAACACGCTGATCGGCGCGTCCAAGCTCGACGCGTTCGACCTCGACGGCTACAGCGACACCTACGTGCAGAAGCTGAAGAAGCTCATCGACATGAAGGTGCAGGGGCAGGAGGTCGTGCAGGCGCCGGATCACGAGGAGCCGAAGATCCTCAACCTGATGGACGCGCTCAAGAAGTCGGTCGCCGAGGCGCAGGCGCGGCTCGCCACCGGTGGCGGCGAGGCGCCGGCGGTCGAGGACGCGGCGGGCGGCGATGTGCCGGATGTCGACGTCGCGGACAAGAAGCTCGCGCCGAGCGCGGGTCGCAAGAAGCGGACGAAGAAGGCCGAGGGCGGGTGATCGTCGCCCCACCAGCGATGGCGCTGCCACAGCACATCGAGCCGATGCTGGCGCGCATCGGCCAGCCGTTCGACTCGGCCGAGCACCTGTTCGAGCTGAAGTGGGACGGCGTGCGCGCGATCGCCTACGTCGACCAGGCCGGGTTGCGGCTGCACGGCCGGCGGCGCCGTGACCTCGCGGCGCGCTACCCGGAGCTGCAGTTCCTCGCCCGGTTGCCGCACGGCACCGTGCTCGACGGCGAGCTGGTCGTGCTACGCGACGACGGTCGCCCCGACTTCCCGGCGATCCTGTCCCGGGAGAACGCGTCGCCGCGCGGCGTCGCGGCGGCGCAGCAGAAGCACCCGGTGGTGTTCGTCGTCTTCGACCTGCTCTACGAAGCGGGCGCGGCGCTGCTCGAGCTCGCGTTGCGCGAACGGCGTGCCCGGCTCGAGCGGCTGGTCGCCGCCGTCGCGTCGCCGCGGCTGATGTTGTCCGAGGGCGTGGTGGGCGACGGGCTGCTGCTGTTCGAGGCGGCCCGGCAGCGCGAGCTCGAGGGCGTGATGGCCAAGCGCCTCGACGCGCCGTACCGGCCGGGAGAGCGCGGCGACGCGTGGCAGAAGATCAAGCCGGTCAAGACCGTGCACTGCCTGGTGCTCGGCTACGAGCTCGACGCCGAACGCGGGCTGCGCTCGTTGGTCATCGCCACCGACTTCGACGGCGAGCTGGTGGCCGTGGGGCGGGTCGGCTCGGGCATCGGCGAGGCCGATCGGCGGCGGCTGCTGTCGTTGCTGTCGGCGCGCCACGCCGACGCGCCGCTGGTCGCCGCGGCCGGGCCTGCGCAGTGGGTGACGCCGGGCGTGTTCTGCGTGGTCAGCTACCTCGAGCGCGTCGCCAGCGGCAACCTGCGCGCGCCGGTGTTCCGGGGGCTGGTCGAGGAGGACGGGCGATGAGGGGCGAGACCGGCGCCGAACGCACGTTCACGATCGACGAGCTCGCCGAGCTCTGCGGGCTGCCGGTCGCGGTCGTCAATCGCTGGGTCGATCGCGATCTGTTGCGGCCGATGCGCGGCACGGTGCGGCGCTTCGCGTTCCGCTCGGTCGGCACCGCGCGCACCCTGGCGCAGCTGTGGCGCGACGGCTGGTCCGCGCCGCGCATCGCCCGCGCCTGGCAGCTCGCGCGCTCGGTGGTCGCCGACCGCGACGCTGCGCTGGCCGGGTTGCTGGCGAGCATCGGCCAGAAGAAGGTCGCCGTGCGCACTCCGGACGGACGGCTCGTCGAGCCGACCGGGCAGCTGCTGTTCGACTTCGGCGCCGAGGTCGATGGCGGCAAGCTCGCCGCGCCGCTGCCGCAGCTGCGTTCGTCGCAGGACTGGTTCGCGATCGGCGTCGACGCCGAGGCCGCGGGCCGGCTCGACGACGCGGTGCGCGCCTACGAGCGCGCGCTCCCGGGGGGCACCGCCGAAGCGCACTTCAACCTCGGCAACTGCTACTACGCGCTGAAGCGCCGCAAGGAGGCGGTCGACCAGTTCGCCGGCGCGATCGCGCGCGCGCCCGACTACGCCGAGGCGTGGAACAACCTCGGCATCGTGCGCGGCGAGGTCGGCGACCGGCACGGCGCGGTCGCCGCGCTCGAGCGCGCGCTCGAGCTGGTGCCGCACTACGCCGACGCGCACTACAACCTCGCCGAGGCGCTGGCGGTGGTCGGCGACCTCGAGCGCGCGCGCAAGCACTGGCGCGCCTACCTGACCTTCGACCCGAACTCGCGCTGGGCCGAGCAGGCGCGGCGGCGGCTGCAGAACAGCGGCGGTTCGTAGGCGCGGGGCTCAGCGGCGCCCGGCGCCGCGGCGCAGCAGCTGCCGCAGCTCGTCGAGGTGGTCGGCGTATACGGCGCGCGGCGCGCAGTCGAGCTCGACGCACAGCGACGCCGCCATGCCGACGACCTCGCCCATCATGCCGCAGGTCTGCATCACGCGCACCGCGCCGAGCGCCTCGTGCGTGACGCTGATGTCGCGGCCGGCCATGAACAGGTTGTCGACGTTGCGGCTGTAGAGCGCGCGGTACGGCGCCCAGTAGGGGCCCTGGTACGCGTAGCCCTCGCCGCGTGTGTAGTCGGAGATGAACTCGTCGCCCTCGTGGCCCTTCTGGAACGCCGTCTTCGGGAAGTGCAGGTCGATGTGCCACGTGCACGGGAACGCCGCGTCGGGCCACGGCCGCTGCAGGTGGAAGTCCTCGCCGGTGACGACGACGTCGCCGCAGAGCCGCCGCGACTCGCGCTTGCCGGCGAGGAAGGCGGCCCACTTCAGGCGCTGGTTGGGATACTGGCCGTCGACGTTCTTCAGCGTGTCCCAGGCGCCGTACATCGCCCGCAGGTTCTGATCGCGCATGCGCTCGAGGTCGGCGATCGGGTGGCGGTCGAAGCCGGTCTCCCAGAACCAGCCGCCGAGCTGCGACAGGTCGGCGTCCTTGCGTTCGCCGCCCGCCGTCGGCTTGCGGCCGGGGAACGGCTTGTCGCTGAGGTCGACCGCCCACGGGCAGCGCGGGAACGGCGCCGGTTGGTCGCTCGCGGTGAACTGCAGCGACAGCGGGTCGTCGGGGTCCTCGCACTCGCAGCGCAGCTGGTATTCGTTCTTCTGCACCGCGCCGACGTTCCACAGGTTGCTGACGCCCATGTGACCCTGCTCGGTCATCTCGAAGTCGGCGCCGACCAGCGCGCCGAGCACGCCGTCGCCGGTGCAGTCGGCGAAGCAGCGCGCGCGCAGCTCGACGCGGCGGCCGGAGCGCGTGTGCTGGGCGCGCACGGCAGTGATGTGGCCGCCTTCGCAGGTCGCGGCGTGGACGCGGTGTTCGAGCAGCAAGGTCAGGTTCGGCTCGGCGCGCGCGAGGTCGAGCTTGCGCCGGTCTTCGTAGATGTCGGCGTTGCCGGCGTTGCCGTCGCCCTTCTGCTTGATGCGCACCAGCTCGCGCACGACGTCGCCGACGTGCGGATACGGCTCGTGGTTGGTGTGGCCCTCGGGCCAGACGCGCACCTCGCTGGAGCCGTTGCCGCCGAGCACCGGCCGATCCTGGACCAGCGCGACCTTGCAGCCGAGGCGCGCCGCGGTGATCGCCGCCGCTGTGCCGGCGAGGCCGCCGCCACAGACCACCAGGTCGTAGTCGCCGCCGTCGATGGGCGCCGCGTGCCAACCGAGCAGTTGACCGCGCAGCGCCGCGAGCGCGTCGCCAGAGTCGGGCGGAGTGAACGTCAGGTCGCGCGACAGCAGGATCGCGTCGCAGCGGCCCTCGAAGCCGGTCAGGTCGTGCAGCGTCAGCGTCGCGAGGTCGCCGAGCTCGACCTCGCCGCCGTCCTGCCAGTGCCACTCGGCGCCTTCGGTGCCGAACGTCGTCGCCAGCGCTTCGCCGTCGACGAGCAGCTGGAAGCGCCCCGGCGCGCCCGGCGCGTTCCACGGCGCGACCCAGTCGCGCGTGCGCACCCAGACGCGGTGGCGACCGGGATGCACGATCACGACCGCGGTCGCCGCGTCCTTCACCGGTTCGCCGAGCCCGTGCGCGAGCAGCATCGGCGAGCCCATCAGGTCCATGAACTGCTGGTCGACGACCCAGCCGCCGGTGTCGGCGAACGCTTCGGCCTCGACGAGCGTGGTGTCGGGTGGGATTGGCTGCTGTGCCGTGAGGCAGACGCCGAGCGCGAGCGTCGCGAGCGGAGGAGCGAGGCGCATCCGCGCAAGGTTAGGGCTTCGCGCTGGTGGGGGCGACTGCTTGACGTCGCCCGAATTCGGCCCGAGCATCCTGCGTCATGAAGGCGAGAGCCAACCTCGGGGCAGTTGCAGTGGCCGGCGCGTTGCTGGTCGGCATGGCCGATCGGGTGGTGCTCGCGCAGGAGCCGAAGTCGGTGGAGACGCCGGTCGCCGCCGAAGCGCCGGAAGCCGCAGCGCCGGAAGGGGCGCCGTTGCCGCCGGTGACCGCGCCGCTGTTGGAGCGACCGAAGCTCGAGCCGCGTCCGTCGACGGAGCTGGAGCTGCAGCCGTGCGCGCGACTGTCTGCCGAGCAGCTCGCGACGCACGTCGCGCGGTTGGTGCCGATGGTCGAACGCTGCGTCGGGCGCCGCTTCGTGACGCCACCGAAGGTGCGCACCGCCGACGGCGCGTCGTGGTATGCGCTCGTCGAGCTGGAGTTCCCGGAGGTCCGCGACCTCGATCTGCAGGTGGCGACGACCTTCGCGCTCTACCTACCCGAGCGTGACGAGGTCGTGCTGAGCTCCTACGTGGCGAGTCGGCTCGGCGACGACGACGCGGGCGCGCGCAGCGCAGCAGCGATTCTCGCTCACGAGCTGGTGCACGTGCTGCAGGACCAGCACTTCGCCTTGCCGTCGCGGCTGCGCGTCGCCGAGGACCGGTGGCAGAAGCAGGTGCTGCGCGCGCTGCTCGAAGGGCACGCGACGCTGATCGAAGAACGCATCATGACGCAGCTCGGCGCGCCCGACGCGGAGGCGCAGATGCGTCGGCGTCATCGTCGTGGCGCGGGTCTCGTCTACCTGCGCGGCCGTGACTACTTGGCCTCGTTGGAGAAGGAGGGCGGCGCCGATGCCGTGGTGCAGGCGCTGGTCGGCGAGTTGCCGACGCCGCTCGAGTTCGCGAAGCGTTCGGCGCCGAAGCGGAGTGCCGAGAAGCGGGACGCCGAGAAGCGCTGAGCCGAGGCCGTCTGGCGTCGGTGGGACCTCTCGATTCCTGGGGATTCGTGTAATCACCGAGAACGTGAGGCCACAGATGGGTGTGCATCCAGAAGAGGTGTCGAAGTTCCTCCGGCGCGTGCCGTTCCGCCCGTTCCAGCTGACGATGACGGATGGTCGCATCTACGTCGTCGAGCACCCGGAGCTGATGATGATCGGCCGCACCACCGCCGAGATCGGCGGGCGGCGTGAGGTCGAGACGGTCAACCGTTCTTCAGCACGTCCTCGAGCGCGGCGATCGCCGGCAGCAGATCCTGCTGGTCGGTCAGCGCCTTGTGGAACAGGTCGCCGCGCTCGGCGACGCGTTGCGGCATCGTCTGCAGCGTGAAGCGGCGCGGCGTCAGCTCGCCGTCCTCGAGTTCGTCCCACTCGAGCGGCGCCGACACCGATGCGAAGCGCACCGGCCGCGCCGAGTACGGCGGCACGATCGTCTGGCTCTTGCGGTTCTGCAGGAAGTCGACGTAGACCTTGCCGTCGCGGTTCGCCGGGTTGCGTTCGACGGTCGCGATCTCCTCGAGGTCGCGCACCAGCACGCGCGCGACCGCTTCGCAGAACATCTTCGAGTGCTCGTACGAGTAGCCCGGCCGCAGCGGCACGAAGATGTGCATGCCGGTCTTGCCGGACGTCTTCAGCAGCGGGCGCAGGCCGATGCCGCGCAGCAGCTTGCCGGCGGCCTTGGCGATGCGCACGACGTGCGGCCACGGCGCGTCCTTCGGATCGAGGTCGATGACCGCGAAGTCGGGCTGGTCGAAGGTCGCGACGCGCGACAGCCACGGGTGCAGATCGATGCTGCCGAGGTTGGCGGCGTAGAGCAGGTCGTCGCGCGTCTGGATGACGTGGTGGGGGACCAGCGCGCCGTCGTGCGGCACAGAGGCGCGCGACACCCAGTCCGGCGTGCCTTCCTTGACCTCGCGTTGGTAGAAGGACTTGCCGTCGATGCCGTCGGGGAAGCGGTTGAAGTGCACCGGGCGGCCGGCGAGGTGCGGCAGCAGCACGTCGGCGATGGTTGCGTAGTAGGCGAGCAGGTCGCCCTTGGTGAAGCCCTCGGCGGGCCAGTAGACCTTGTCGAGGTTGCTCGGCTGGAAGCGCGCGCGAACCGCCTGGATCGTGCGCCTGGGCGTCGGTGCGGCGGCTGGCTCGTTGGCGCAGACCGGTACGCGCACCCAGTCGTCGCTCTCGCCGCTGACGTACGGCGACGCGGCGCGCTTGCCGATCGCTGCCGGCAGTCCGGCGTCGTCGATCACCTGCAGCAGCGCCGGGCCGTCGCCGGCGACATGGTCTACGAACAGCACGCCGCCAGTGTTCGGCGTGATCGCGCGCAGCGCCGCCTTGCGATCGAGCAGCGGCAGCGGTCGCAGGTCGTAGTCCTCCCACTGCAGCAGGTCGAACGCGTAGTAGGCGAGGTCGTCGAGTTCGCCGGCGGCGAGTGCGCGCTCGAGCGAGGTGCGGCACGGGCGCCCGCTCGCGTCGGTCGCGACCAGCACGCCATCGAGCAGCGCTCTGTCGCAGCGCAGTTGGGCGAGGCCTTCGATCACCGCCGGCGGCGCGGCGGCCGGTGCGTCGATGCCGAGCAGCGCGGTGCCGTCGCGACGCTTCTGCGCGAAGCAGCGGCGGCCCGTGAACTCCATCTCGAACAGCGTCGTCGGGTCGCGGAACACCGCGTGTTCGGCGCGGTGTCGCATCGGCGGCAGCGACGCGTCGACGTCGTGTTGCTCGGCGAGCTGCAGCTCGATGCCGAGCGCGCTGTCGCGGTCGGGGCCGCTGTAGCGGTCCTTCGACTTGAACAGGAGCCAGCTGTTCTTCGCCTGCTGCGTGCGCACCAAGTGCCATTCACCGCGCAGGCGGCGGCCGTACATGACGAGCTTGAGCTCGCCCTTCTGCAGCGCCTCCTCCCAGCTCGGGATCTTGACCAGCTCGTAGGTGCCGCGGTCCCAGATCGTCATCGTGCCGGCGCCGTACTGGCCCTTCGGGATGCGGCCGCTGAAGTGCTCGTACTCGATCGGGTGGTCTTCGGTGCGTACGGCGAGGCGCTTCTCGGCGGGGGAGTAGGAGAACCCGCGCGGCACGGCCCACGACTTGAGCACGCCTTCGTGTTCGAGGCGCAGGTCGTAGTGCAGGTTGCGCGCCTCGTGCCGGTGCACGACGAACACGTCGTCGCGGCGGGCTGCGAGCGGGCCCGGCGCGGGTTCAGGGGTGGCGCCGAAGTCCCGCTTCTGGCGGTAGTCGGCGAGCGGGTCGTGCATGGCGGGAGTCTAGGGCTGGCCGCCGCAGATCGTGCCCTGTGGTGTGCGTTCGCGCTCGGTGTGCGGAACCGAACGCGATGCCCGGTCGGCGTGTCGAAACCAACGCAAGGCAATAGGGGATAGTATCTTGGGGGCGTTTCTCGAGATCCGCGGAGGGGCTCCGCCGAGCCTTCGGCGGGGCAATTCACCGGGGCCGGAGCCTCGGGCACAGGGTTTGTGTTCTCGCTCCCGACCCGGCGGTCGAACCAGGCCGTGCCAAGCGGAGTTCGCTTGCATGGAACACCCGGCGAAGTAACGTTCTACGGCTTCTGGCTCGACTCGTCCCGGAGTAGACCCTGCCGCCCGCGTCCAGGGGCGGATTCGCATTCCCTCATGAAAGCCAACCCAACGCATCGGTCGCGACCGGCCTCTCCCGCCGCCTCGGCCCTCTCGAAGATCGCGATCCTTGGCGCCATCGGACTCGGCCTGACGGCCGCCGGCTGCGCCGGCGGCACTGCGGGCGATCCCGAAAACCGCGGCCCGTTCCTGGTCACGGCGATCAGCACCGGCTCCGGCAGCGTGTACCCGTATCGCATCCGCATCACCGACTCGTTCGGCAACCCGACCTCGACGGTGGTGAACATCGAGAGCGAGCAGACGATGAAGGACTACGTGAACGGCAACAACGGTGTGTTGCCGGTCGCGACGTTGCCGACCGACACGCTGCTGCCGAACGGTGACCAGGGCAACCACTTCCTGCACTTCAGCTTCAGCCACAAGCTCGACGCGGACTCGATCCTCAGCAACCTGCTGGCGGACCAGGCCAACTCGGGGCTCGGCGGCGCGCTGACGATCCTGGCCTACAACCCCTCGACCGAAGAGACGGTCGCGGTGCAGGGGCGCGGCTTCGTCAACGGCTTCACCTACTACAACACCGGCGGCACCCTGACCAAGGTCAAGGCCGTCGAAGAGAACGGCTCCGGGGTCACGATCCTGGACGCGCGCGCGGCAGGCTTCCCGAACTATCCGGGCGCCGCGGACCTCGTGTCGAAGAAGTCGTTCACGTTCGTCGCCGACACCGACAACGACCTGACGACCTTCGACAAGTTCCCGGCGAACCGCCTGCTCCGCATCCGCATCACCAACGCGGTGCGCGATTCGGAGACCGACATCCTGCGGCAGGAGGTCTACGTCGCCACAACCGTCGGCGCCGACCCGAACCCGCCGCAGGTGCTCGGCTTCACGTCGATCCCGCGCATCACTCCCGGCAACGGTCAGACCGGCATCGACCCGACCGGCACGATCCAGGTCGAGTTCAACAAGCCGGTGCAGCCAGGTGAGGTCGGCACCTTCTTCGACGCGACGCTGTTCACGCCCCCGACGGGTGGTGTGTCGCTGACGTGCACCTCGGCGGCGTCGAGCTTCCCGGTCATCTACTACGCGGACCCGGTCAGCTACGGCGACATGATGAACTACATCGTCAAGCCGGCCTACAACCTGCCCGGTCAGTCCCTGGTGGACGTCACGGTGCAGACGACGACGATCACGAGTCTCAACGGCGACCTGATCGGGCAGTCGGTCAGCACGCAGTACACGACCGGCGACGGCCCGGGCATCGTCAACGCGCCCGTCGCGCCCGAGGCGATCTACGTCGGCGTCGGCGGTGCCGAGCCGGGCGTCTGTGTCATCGACCTCAACGGCTGCGGCCAGGGCACCGGCGACCTGACGAACACGCGTTGGCCGCTCAACCCCAACATCGGCGTGGCGGGCGTCGTTCCGTCGATGGCGCCGGGCACGTCGAACCTCGACGCCGGCGGCGCGGGCGTGCTCACGCTGACGCAGGACACCAACGGCAGCACCCGGCTGCTGCGCGATCCGATCCTCAGCGACCCGACCGACATCCACGTCGGTCCGCCGCTCGACCTGATCTACAACAACGAGAACATCAACCGCAACGCCAGCCGGTCGAACCAGATCAACGAGCTGCTCGGCGTGCAGCAGGCGGGCAACACGATCACCCAGCCGCCGATCCCGAACCCGCCGCGGCTGGTGTTCCCGCCGCCGAACCCGAACCGTGCGATCTTCGGCGAGGAACCGGCGGTCAAGTCGTCGCTCGGCCCTCCCGGCGCGCTGGTGACCGGTGGTCCTGCCGCCAACTGCCTCGCGGTCGGTCTGAACCAACTGGTGCTCGGCAACCCGTTCTCGTCGGTGCAGAACGAGTTCGGCCTCTACGGCACGACCTTCATGGGGGTGTTCGTCGGTCCGCAGCCGGCGCCGGCGTCGCCGCCGCCGCCGCCGCCGTTCTGCCCGTTCACATCACGCCAGCAGGTCGGTCACTTCCTCTACGTGCTCGATCGCGACAACCGCCAGGTGCTGATCGTCAACAGCAACCGCTTCACGGTGCTGGACACGATCCGCCTGTCGGACCCGGTGAGCATGGCGATGTCGCCGAACATGGCGTTCCTGGCGGTCAGCAACTTCGCCAGCGCGTCGGTCAGCTTCATCGACATCGATCCGACCAGCTCGACCTTCCACAAGGTCGTCGCCGAGACGCGCGTGGCCACCGGCCCGACCTCGATCTCGTGGCAGCCCGACGGTGAGGACGTGCTGGTGGTGTCGACGCAGGCCAACCAGCTGACGATCATCAAGGCGCTCGACTTCACGGTGCGGCGCCAGCTCGGCGGCTTCCTCAACAACCCGATCGACGTGATCGTGACGGAGCGCTACGTCGCCACCGGCAACACGTCGGGCCTCTACAACGCCTACATCCTCAACTCGAACGGCTCGATCGCCGTCTACGAGTCAGGGCCGGACGGCGTCAACGGCATCGGCTTCAACGACATCATCGGCTCGGTGACGAACGTCTCGTTCCCGCGCGCCAAGTCGATGATCTACGACTTCAACGCCGGTCTCGGCGGCGTGCTGGTCGGCCACACGGACGCGACAGGCCTGGGGCAGGTGTCGCGCCTGTCGATGACGGCGTCGCCGGCTGGTCCGCGGCCGCTGAACCCGTCGTCGACCGGCTTCATCCTGCCGCCGACCTTCCGCCAGAAGGAGTGGACGGTCGTGCAGCGCATCGGCGGCACGGCCGCCCAGGGGTCGTTCGCCGATCAGATGAGCGGCAACTCGATCATCGATCTGTGCTACGACGACCTGCGCAACTTCGGCGGTCTGCCCGGCCAGGCCAACGTCTACGCGCCGTCGTTCGCTACCACGCCCTACCTGCACTCCGGCAAGCACACGCTGAAGAACGGCTCGGTCCGGGCTTCGACGCCGCGGCTGCTGTTCATCGCGTTGTCCGACGTCGGCGCGGTCGACGTGTTCGAGTTGCAGTCGGGCACCCGTGTGCAGACGATCAGCGCGCCCGGCGTGCGCGTGGTCGCCAACTACTGGCGCCAGTAGTTCCGCCAGAGTCGCTGCCAGCGGGCCGTTGAGAAGGCGGCCCGCTTGGCGCAGAATCGGCGCCGATGCCCGACGGAGCCACGATCCAGCGCATGTTCGCCGAGGTGGCGCCGGGCTACGACCGGGCCAACCGCGCGCTGTCCCTCGGCATCGACGTCTGGTGGCGCCGGGTGACGACCGGGATCGTCGGAGTGAAGTCCGGCGAGCGGGGCCTCGACGTCTGCTCCGGCACCGGCGACCTGTGCTTCGCGCTGCAGCGCGCCGGCGCCGAGATGGTCGGCGCGGACTTCTGCGCGCCGATGCTGTCGTTCACCCACGACAAGGCGCAGCGCCTCGGCGCGCGGCGCCCGCGGTTCGTCACCGCCGACGCGATGCAGCTGCCGTTCGCCGACGCCAGCTTCGACTTCGCGACGGTGGCCTTCGGCATCCGCAACGTGCAGGAGCCGGTCGTCGCGCTGCGCGAGATGGCGCGGGTCGTGCGCCCCGGAGGCCGCGTCGTCGTGCTCGAGTTCGCGCAACCCAGGGTGCCGCTGTTCGGCGCGCTCTACCGGTTCTACTTCGGGCGCGTGTTGCCTTGGCTCGGCGGCAAGATCAGCGGCGCCAAGAACGGAGCCTATCGCTACCTGCACGACTCGGTGATGGCCTTCCCCGAACGCGACGCCTTCCTCGGGCTGATGCGCGAGGCAGGACTGGCACGCCCCCGCACCAGGCTCCTCACCGGCGGCGTCGCCGCGATCTACCGTGGCGAAGTCGAAGCCGGCTGATCCCGAAGCCGCGGTCGCGTCCGAACCGGGCGGCTACTTCCACTGGTCGCGCATGCCGTCGATGGGGCTGTTCGCGGTGCTGCCGCTGTGGCTCGTCTACGTCGGTCTGCGGTGGCAACTCCTGCCCGACGATCGCAACGGCGCCGAACTGTGGCTGCTGCAGGAGGTCGGCCGCCTCGGCAGCCGCGCGCACCTGATGATGAGCGGCGGCTTCGCGCTGCTGATCGTCTCCGCGGCCGTCGTGTTGGTGCGGCGTCACATCCCGTGGTCGCGCGTCGCCGCGGTGATCGCGCTCGAGGGCATCGTCTACGGCGTGATGCTCGGTCCGATCGCCTCGGCGATGACGTCGTCCGCCAATCGGCTGCTGCACGCCGGCGGCACCGAGTCGGTGTTGCTGGCCAACGTCGTCGGTTCGGTCGGCGCCGGCATCTTCGAGGAGTTGGTGTTCCGTCTGGGCCTGATGTCGGCGCTGGTCTGGGTCGGCATCCGCACGCTGCGCGGCTGGTCGTTGCCGAGCTGGGTCGCCGGCGTCGTCGCCGTGGTGCTGAGCGCGCTGGTGTTCTCGTGGTTCCACCACTTCTGCGGGGAGCCCTACGATCGCGGTCGTTTCGTCTTCCGGACCATGGCCGGCATCGTGCTCGGCCTGTTGATGTGGGCGCGCGGCTATGGCGTCTGCGTCTACACGCACACGTTCTACAACCTCTACTTCTACCTGCTGCGTCCCGATGGCAATTGACCCAGCGCCCTTCGCCGCGCGCACGATCGCCGTCTGCTTCTCCGGCGGCAGCGGAATCGCCTACGGGTTGCGCCTCGTCGAAGTGCTGTTGCGGGGTGGCAACGCGGTGCACCTCTGCGCGACCGGGGCGGCCTTGCGTGTCTTGCGCCACGAGGCCGGCGTGCCGATCGACCGCGCCGACGCGGACCTCGCCGAACTGTTCGCGGCGCCGCTGCGCGACCGGCTGCGCGTGCATGCCCTCGACGCCGTCGAGGCGGCGCCCGCGTCGGGAAGCGCCGGCATCGACGCGACGGTGATCGTCCCCTGCAGCATGGGTACGCTGGCGCGCGTCGCGCACGGCTTCTCGAGCAACCTCGTCGAACGCGCCGCCGACGTCGCGCTGAAGGAAGGACGCATGCTGTGCGTGGTTCCTCGCGAGACGCCGCTGTCGGTCGTGCACCTCGAGAACATGCTCAAGCTGGCGAAGCTCGGCGCGGTGGTGTTGCCGGCCATGCCGGGCTTCTACCACCGGCCGCAGCGCGTCGAGGACCTCGTCGACTTCGTCGTCGGCAAGATCCTCGATCGCCTCGGCGTGCCGCACGAGCTGACGCCTCGTTGGCGTACGCCCGAGCCGCCGTCGCCGTGGGACGAAGGAGAGGTGTCGTGAGCAGCGTCGCCGCCCGGGTGCGGGCCTATGCCGGGCTCGTGAAGTTGTCGCACTCGGTGTTCGCCCTGCCGTTCGCGCTGTTGTCGCTTCTGGTCGCGACCGACGGCGCGCCGTCGCTGCGCCTGCTCGGGCTGGTGGTGGCCGCCGTGGTCGCTGCGCGCACCGGCGCGATGGCCTTCAACCGCTACGCCGACCGTCAACTCGACGCCGAGAATCCGCGCACCAAGGGGCGCGAGATCCCGAGCGGTGCCGTCTCCCCCGGCGCGGCGCTGGGGCTCGCGCTCGGCGCCGGCGCGGCGTTCCTCGCGGTCTGTCGGCTGCTCGGCCCGCTGTGCCTGTGGCTCGGCGTGCCGACCCTGCTCTGGCTCTACGGCTACAGCTACGCGAAGCGGTTCTCGTCGCTGTGTCACCTCTGGCTGGGCGTCGCGCTCGGCATCTCGCCGCTGGCGGCGTGGGTGGCGGCCGACGGCGAGTTCGGTCCGCGCCTGTGGGCGCCGTTGCTGCTCGGCGTCGGCGTCGCCACGTGGGTCGCCGGCTTCGACGTGCTCTACGCCTGCCAGGACGACGCGTTCGACCGCCAGCGCGGGCTGCGTTCGCTGCCGGTGCGGCTCGGTCGCCGAGGGGCGATGATGGTGGCGCGGCTGCTGCACGTGCTCGCGCTCGGCTGCTTCGCCGCCTTCGCCTGGCTCGCCGGCCTCGGCGGCTTCTACCTCGGCGGCGTGACGCTCGCCGGTGCGCTGCTGGTCTGGCAGCACCGCCTGGTGCGTCCCGACGACCTGTCGCGCCTCGACGCGGCGTTCTTCACCGCCAACGGCACCCTGGCGGTGGTGATGTTCGCAGCCGGTTGCTTGGACCTGTATTGGTAGACGGACTCGCCACGCGCACATGGCCGTCCCCAATCCCGTCCAAGAGCTGACCCGCCTCGACAAGCTGGCCCGGCGCGGCCTGCCGCCGTTGGTCGTGGTGACCGGGCCGAGCGACTTCTTCCGCCAGAAGGCGATCGAACGCCTGCTGCAGGCGGTGCCAGAGGACGTCGAGCTGCGCACCGTCGATGCTGGCGAACTGCGCGCGGTCGGCGGTGGCGGTGGTGACGACGACGACGACGAAGGGCAGAGCGACGACGCCGGCGATGGCGCGGCAGCGCCCACCTGCCCCGAACTGCAGGACCTGCGCGGCGGCGGGCTGTTCGCGCGAGCGACGATCGTGGTGGTACGGCGCGGGGCCAACTGGTGGACGCGGTTCGCGCCGGCCCTGGTCGAGACCCTGCCGCGCATCCAGCCCGGCTCCTCGCTGATCCTCGACGCGCCGAAGCTCGACAAGCGCAAGAAGGTGGCGGCCGGTCTCGTGAAGCAGCTCGCCGCGGAAGGCGTGTTGTTCGAGTTGCGCGACCTCTACGACCTGCCGTTCGATCGCTCCCGCAGCCCGCTGGAGGGGGAGCTGTGCAAGTGGCTCGTCGGGGTCGGCAAGCAGCGGGGTGTGGCCCTGCAGCCGGAGAGCGCGTGGCTGATGGTCGAGCAGGTCGGGAAGGCACCTGCGGAGTTGCTGGCCGAACTGCAGCGCCTACAGGACCAGCTCGGCGAGGATCCGACGCGGCCGCCGCTGGCGCCGCGGGACCTCGCAGGGCGACTGACCTGCAGCTTCGAATCGACGCCGTTCGAGCTCGCCAGCGCGGTGCTGAGCGACGACCGTCGCGCCGCCGAGCGCTCGGCGGCGGCGATGTTCACGCGCAGCGTGCGGCAGAAGGACGGTCGGGCCATGGACCAGGGCGGTCTGTTGCCGTTCACCACCAGCGTGTTGTTCGACCGTCTGGCGTCGCTGCACGACGCGCGGGTGCTGCTCGACGGCGGGGTCTCGTTGCGCGACCTGCCGGGCAAGGTCGGCGTCTACCAGTTCGTCGATCAGTTCCAGGATCAGGTTCGCCGTCACGATCAGGCGCGCCTGCGCCGCGGCCTGCTGGCGCTGCACGCGTGCCAGCGCGCGAGCCGGACGAGCGGTGAGGAGTCCTCCATGTTGCTGACGCGGTTCTTGCAGCAGTGGTTCGACGGTGCCCCGGTTCCAGGGGCCGAGGAGTTCGAGCTGTGATCAAGAAGCTGCCGATCGCCGTGGTCAACCAGATCGCCGCCGGTGAGGTCGTCGAGCGGCCCGTGTCGGTCGTCAAGGAGCTGGTCGAGAACTCGCTCGACGCCGGCGCCACGCGCATCCGCGTCGAGGTGCGCGCGGGCGGCGCCGAGCACCTGGCCGTGATCGACGACGGCGACGGCTTCCTGCCCGAGGACCTGCCGTTGGCGTTCGCCAGTCATGCCACCAGCAAGCTGGCCGACGTCGCCGACCTCGAGCACATCGGCAGCCTCGGCTTTCGCGGCGAGGCGTTGGCGTCGATCGGCGCGGTGGCGCGCGCGCGCATCCAGAGCCGCCGCCACGACGCCGACGAGGGCTGGGAGGTCCGCTGCGACGGAGGTGTCGAGACGGCGCCGCAGCCGTGCGGTTGTCCGGCGGGGACCCGCATCGAAGTCCGCGACCTGTTCTTCAACGTTCCCGCGCGTCGCCGCTTCCTGAAGGTCGCGCACGCCGAGCGTGCCCGCATCCAGCAGCTGATCTGCGAGCTGGCGCTGGCGCGACTCGACGTGGACTTCACGCTGGTCGCCGACGACAAGGAGCTGCTGCGGCTGCCGCGCGGCGTGTCGCTGTCCGAGCGCGTGCAGCAGTGCTTCGGTCGCGACCTCGGCGGCGGACTGTTGCCGGTGTCCCGCACCTTCGACGGCCTGGCGATCGAAGGCGTCGTCGGCGAGCCCGACCTGGCGCGGCGCGACGGCCGCCTCGAGCTGACGTTCGTCAACGGCCGCCTGGCGAGCGAGAAGAGCGCGCTGCACGCCGTGCGGCAGGCCTACCGCGAGTACCTGATGGGCGGGCGCTTCCCCGTCTACGTGCTGCAGGTCGCGCTGCCGCCCGAGCAGGTCGACGTGAACATCCACCCGCGCAAGGCCGAGGTGCGATTCGTCGAGTCGCGCAAGGTCGCCGGCTGCCTGCACGAGACGGTGCGCGCGGCGCTGCAGGCGCGCACCGTGCCGCAGGCCTTGGAGACGGCGCGCGACGGCGCCGTTCGCATCGCGCCAGAGCTGCCGCGTGCGCGCTCGGGTTTCCCGTCCTCGGCGCCGGGGCTGTTCGGTCCGGGAGGTGCAGCGCCGATGCGGGTCGAGCGGGTCCCGGCGCCATCGCCGTCGCCGGCGGTGGTGCGCGAGCCGGCGCCGGGCGGGCTGCCGGCGGGTCCGACGGTCGCGCGGCCCAATCCGTTCCGGCGGGCAGCGGGGCGCTTCCTGCAGGTGATGGACCTCTATCTGCTGCTGGAGGGTGACGACGGGCTGCTGGTAGTCGACCAGCACGCGCTGCACGAGCGCGTCACCTACGAACGGCTGCGTCGCCAGCACGCCGCGCGCGACGTGCAGGTCCAGCGCCTGTTGGTGCCGGCGGTGGTCGAGATGACACCGGAGGAGATCGGCTGGGTCGAGGCGGCGCGCGAGCAGCTCGCCGCCGAGGGCCTGCTCGTCGAGCGTTTCGGGCCCAGCGCGGTCGCCGTGCACGGCATGCCGGCGGTGCTGGCCCGCACGGATCCCAAGCAGCTGATGCGCGCGCTCGCCACGGGCGAGCACGACGACGGTCGCGGCTCGGTGCGCGAGCACATCGCCGAGCGGTTCCATTCGATGGCCTGTCGCGGCTCGGTGATGAGCGGGGACCGGCTGACCGACGTGGAGATCGAGGCGCTGCTGGTCGAGGCCGCGACGCTCGAGCACCCGCACAACTGCCCGCACGGGCGGCCGACGGTGTTGACGTTCTCGACCGCCGAGCTGGAGCGCTACTTCCGTCGCCGCTGCTGAGTCCGTGCCGCGGCGCGGGATCCGCCTTCGGCCGTTCAGCGCTGACGATCGAAGTCGGCGGGTCCGAGCTCGGGGCGCAGCTCGAGCTTGGTGAACGAGGCCACCGTCTGGGGACGCGGCACTCCGCGCTCGTCCACGAACAGGTGCACGAGGCGGTGCGGCACCAGCACGCCGTCGCGCGCGCGCAGCTCCTCGAGCAGGATGCGTTCGCCCTGTGCAGCGACCGGCTTGCCGTCGACGATCGGCGCGGCGTCGACGCCGATCAGGCGGTGCGAGGCCGCGTCGACGTGGACCTCGAGCTGCACCGTCGCGTCCTCGCCGGCGGACCGCAGCAACGGGAAGCGGGTGCTCAAGCCGCGGATCGTCCAGCAAGGCACGCGCGTCGCTCGATCGATCCGGAACTCGGTGCGGGTCACGACGGCGTCCTTCATGTCGCGCAGCACCTCGCCGGGTGACAGGAACCGCAGCATCTGGCGGGCCAGGTTGGTGTGGCGGTTGCACTGCTCCAGGTCGGTGTCGAACTGACCGCTGTCGAGCCCCACCGGTGCACCGCGCTGCAGCTGCCATGGTCCGTTGCGATCCCGGCCTCGTTCGATCGGCTGTTCACCGGTGCGCACCGTGTAGCGGATCAGCGGCCTCGCCTTCTTGCGTCCCTCCTCACGCCACAGCAGGAACGCGACGTCCAGTCCCACCTGGCCGGCGTTCTCGGCGGTGCGGTCGGTCAGGCGCAGTTCGAGGCTGCAGCGGAACGCCTCGATCGGCGACACCGGCCCGTCCGGGTGATGGGCAGCCTCCACGTCACGGGCGAGCTCCTCCAACGTCGGCGTCGTCGTCGTTGCCGGCGGCTTCTCGGCGGGCCGGGGGGACTCCTGGGCGGTGACGGCCGCGAGTCCGGCAGACAGCGTCACGAAGAAGGCCAGGTGGGTGCGCATGCGTGTCGGGTGCTGACGATCGGGAGGGGGGGGCTCCGTGGACAGGGTAGGCCGTCTCGGCGGTCGGCACCAGCGGTGGGGAGGATGCGGTGGCAAGGCGGTGTTGCGCCTGGTCGACGGGGTGCTCAAGCCGGGCTGCCGCGGTGTCGATCTGTCGATGTCATGAAGCATCTGGGCATCCTGCTGACGATCCTGTTCGTGCTGCTGGCCGGCGTGCGCGGGCAGCAGCGTTCTGCGACCGTCCGCCTGGCCGATGGTCGCACGGTGCAGGGGATCGTCGTGTCGATGAGCCTCGAGCAGCTGCAGCTGCAGATCGACGACGAAGTGGTGACGTTCCCCGCTGTCGACATCCGCAGCTGTCAGTTCCGCGAAGTGGACGAGTCGGACGAGGCCGTCGCCGTGGAGACGGAGTCGGCTGGCGAGCCGGCAGCCGAGGTTCGCGCTGCCGAAGGGGAGCCTGCGTCGCCGGTGCGGCGGTCCACGATTCCCGACTACGTCGTGCCGGGCTCTCCAGAGTCCCTGCCGGCGGATCTCCGGCACGTGCCGCGGTGGCGTTTGCGTCTGCAGGCGGTGGACGAGGCCTACCCGTGGCTCGCGCCGGCGGCGCCGACGCAGTGGTTCAGCCTCGGTCTGTTGCTGCTGATCGGGCTCGGGCTGTCGGTGCACCTCTCGGTGCAGGTGGTCGGCGCGGAGGCCGCGCAGTTGAGCCGAAGCGTCGGGCTGGGCGCCTGGTACCTCGTCACCGGGTTGACGCAGGCCGCCCTGGTCCCCGTGCACGACTTCAGCGTCGCGCTGATGTTGCTCGGCAACACCGCGACGACGCTCTTCGCTCTGCACGCGCTGTTCGGCCTGACGCGCTGGTGGGCGCTGGTGGCGTTGATGGTGCAGCTGGGCTGCGCGGTCATCGGCTTCGGCGTGCTCGAGCTGGTGGACGCGGTGCTCGGCTCGGTCGGCGCCGTGGCCTGAAGGCGCGCGCGGCGAAGGGGAATACCGGCCCGAGGCTTGGTCGCCTCTCTTTCACGCACCCCATCCAGGAAGTACGTGGCCTCGGGCCGGGTCTGGCAGAAGACAACAAGCGTGCCCGGTCATCGGCGTGGGCGGGCGGGACGCGCGGGACGGGGGCTGTGGGGGCCCCGTAACGACAGGCCGTCACTCGGGCGGTTGGCGCATTGACCCGCGACCCGGCTCCACCTACAGACGCGCCATGGCAGGAACGCACGTCCAGGACATCACCGCTGCAGGGTTCCAAAAGGACGTCGTCGAACGTTCGCAGGCGACCCCCGTCTTGCTCGACTTCTGGGCCGACTGGTGCGGGCCGTGCCGCGCGCTGGGGCCCGTACTCGAGAAGCTCGCCGACCGCTACGCGGGTGCCTTCGTGCTGGGCAAGGTCGACACCGAGCGCGAGCAGGACCTGGCCTATGCGTTCGGCGTGCAGGGCATCCCGTTCGTCGTGCTCATGCGCGACGGACGGCCGGTGGACGCATTCCAGGGTGCGTTGCCGGAGCCCGAGGTGGTGGCCTTCCTCGAGCGCAACGGCGTCCGACCCGGGGCCGCGGCCGAAGACGGCGCCGTACCGGTCGCAGTCGACCCTGACAGCCCGTCGGCGCGCTACGAGCGGGCCCGGCTGCTGGTCGCGGACGGTGATGTCGCCGGGGCCCGCGCTGCCCTCGATGGGTTGCCGGAGGAGGAAGATGCGTTCGTGGCCGGGCAGCGGCTGGCAGCCGGCTTCGATTGGCTGGAGGGCAGGAATGACGCCGTCGGCGAGGCTGGGCGTGCGCTCGAGACGGCGCGGCAGCGGTTCCTCACCCGGGACTACGAGGGCGCGATGACCGAGATCCTCGCCTCGGCGACGGCCGATCGCAGCTACGGCGACGGCATCGCCCGCCGCGCGATGCTGACATGCTTCGCCGTGGTCGGCGAAGACGACGAGCGCCTCGACGACTATCGCCGGCGCTTGGCGACGCTGCTCTACTGACCGGCGGGTGGCGGCGCAGGCGCGTCGCTCACAGCGCGTCGACGCTCGGCTCGTGCACCGCGACGTGCATCCGCACGAGCTCGGCCAGCGAGCCGGCCCCGGTCTTGCGCATCAGGTTGGCGCGGTGCACTTCGACGGTCTTGTGGCTCAGGCCGAGCGTCGCCGCGACCTCCTTGTTCGCCGCGCCGCGCACGACCAACTCCATCACCTGCGACTCGCGGTTGGTCAGCGACTCGAAGCGGTGGCGCAGATCCTCGTGGTCGGCACCCTTGCGGCGTCGAGCGAGGTCGAGTTCGACCGCGCGGCGGAGCACGGTGCCGATCTCGTGCACGTCGAACGGCTTCTCGACGAAGTCGATGCTGCCGAGCTTCAGCGCTTGCACTGCCTCGGAGACCCTGGCCATGCCGCTCATGAAGATGATC
Source organism: Planctomycetota bacterium (assembly GCA_020638735.1). Classification (GTDB taxonomy): domain Bacteria; phylum Planctomycetota; class UBA1135; order UBA1135; family UBA2386. The sequence goes on from JACKHZ010000015.1 coordinate 29,395, forward strand.
GGCAGGTCACAGCCCAGCCTGGTCAGCTCCTGAAGCACCTCGATCCCCGAGCGATCGGGCAGCATCAGGTCGACGACCATACAGCCCGGGCGGGCGCCGTCGAACGCGCCGAGGAACTCCCCCGCCGTGCCATGGCACTCGACTTCGAAGCCGCACAGCTGGCCGATCCGCTCGAACAGGGCGCGGATGTTCGGCTCGTCGTCCACCACGCGGACGAGGGGAGGGCTGGCCAGGGGGGGCACTCTTGTGCAGGGTCGTGGATCTTTCGACCAACATGTCAGGGTTCTCCATGCCGGCGGAGTCCTGGGCGCCGGCATCCTTGTCATCGGCGGTTGCGCTCCATGTCTTGAGCCTCGGTCGGTGATTTCCACTAGGTCTGCTCGCAGGTGCCGATCAGTCAACTGCTTGCGCAGGTATTCTTCCGTGGTGCGAGGGGCCTGAATGCGGAATCCGGGCAGTCCTGGAACGGCGTCGCGGCGACCGTAATGTGTTCGCCCCCGTGTCCCTGCCCCGCATCGCGATCGTCGGCCGCCCGAACGTCGGCAAGTCCAGCTTGATGAATCGTCTGGCGGGCCGCCGCGTGTCCATCGTCGAGCCGACGGCCGGCGTGACCCGCGACCGCGTCTCGGTGACGCTGTCGTTGCAGGGGCGCAGCGTCGAGCTGATCGACACCGGCGGGCTCGGGCTGGTCGACGAGGCGCAGCTCAAGCAGCACATCGAGGCACAGATCGACGTCGCACTTGAGACCGCGGACCTGATCCTGTTCGTCGTCGACGGCAAGGAAGGTCGCGTTCCAGGAGACGACATGGTGGCGCGTCGCCTGCGCAAGGTCGGCAAGCCAGTGCTGCTGGTCGCCAACAAGATCGAGTCGTACTACGACGAGGTGGCGGTGTCCGAGTGGCAGCGGCTCGGCTTCGGCGAGCCGACCCCGATCAGCGCCAAGGAGGGCTTCGGCGTCAGCGACCTGCTCGAGCGCGTGCTGGCGAACCTGCCGGAGGACACCGGTGAGAGCGTCCCGGTCGACGACGAGGCGACGCTGCGGTTCGCGATCGTCGGCAAGCGCAACTCCGGCAAGTCGACGATGCTCAACCGCCTCGCCGGCGAGGAGCGTGTGATCGTCAGCGACGTGCCCGGCACGACGCGGGACGCCGTCGACGTGCGCTTCGAGCGGGACGGCAAGCCGCTGTTGGCGATCGACACCGCCGGCGTGCGCAAGAAGAAGAGCCTGGAGCACGCGATCGAGCTGTTCGCCCACTCGCGCAGCAACGAGAGCATCCGCCGCGCCCACGTCGTCGTGCACATGTTCGACGTACGCGAGAAGATCAGCCAGGTCGACAAGGCGCTCGCTGCCTACTGCGTCGAGCAGCACAAGCCGGTGATCCTGGTCGGCAACAAGATCGACCTGGCCAACGAAGCCGGCGCGGAGTGGGACATCGAGAAGTGGGATGCCTACATCAAGCAGCAGCTGCCCGGGCTCGACCACGCGCCGGTCGTGTTCCTGTCTGCGCTCGAGGGCACGAACGTCGAGAGCATGCTGGACCTGTTGTTCGACCTGCGCGAGCAGACCCGCCGGTCGATGCCGACCCCGCAGCTCAACGCGGTGCTGCAGCAAGCCAAGGAAAAGCTGTTGCCGTCCACCGGCGGCCACTTCCCGAAGCTGTTCTACGGCACCCAGATCGGCACCGAGCCGCTGAGTCTCGTGGTGTTCGTCAACGACCCGAGGTTGTTCCGCGGACAGTACCAGCGCTACCTCGAGCAGCGCCTGCGCGAGGCTTTCGACTGCCCGGAGGTGCCGGTCCGCCTGGTCTTCCGCAAGCGCGACAAGGTCGTGCTCGACGATCGCTAGCGGCGTCAGGCAGGGTCAGCGTCGCCAGAACTGCGGGGAGAACAGCGCGAGCACCGTCAACAGCTCGAGGCGGCCCAGCACCATCTGCACCGTCAGGACGATCTTGGTCCAGCCGTGCAGTTCGCCGAAGCCGCCGAACGGGCCGAGATTCGGCGTGTGACCGAGCACCTCCGCGGTGCCGCCGGCGACCAGCACCTGGGCCGCCGAGGTCGGCTCGACGATGGTCAGCGCCGGGCCGCATGAGCCGACCATGCTGGCGCTGGTCGCCAGCGAAGAGACGAAGTTCATGCGGTCGTCGAGGCTGACGCAAAGCGCGCCCAGCACCACCGTCATGCCCCACATCAGCACGATCGCGAGGATCGACGAGATCACCGCGGCGGGCAGCACCTCGTCGTCGAGCTTGATTCGTTCGACGCTCTTCGGCCGCACGAAGTGGCGCAGCGTGTAGCCGAGCAGACGCACGCAGACGAGCAGCCGGACCATCTTGAAGCCGCCGGCGGTCGAACCGCTGCAGCCCCCTACGAACATCGAGAGGAACAGCAGCAGCGTCGCGGTCGCGGGCCACGCCTGGAAGTCGGCGGTCGCGTAGCCGGTCGACGTCATCACGCTGACGCCGTTGAACGACGCCTGGCGCAGCGCTTCGCCGAACGGCAGGCCGGCGCGCCACAGGGCCAGCGAGAGCGCCGCGACGAGCAGGGCCGCGCAGAGCGAGTAGATGCGGAACTCGGCGGATTGCAGCAGCCGCTTCACGCAGCGCAGGCCGGTGCGGCTGTGGGTGGCGAGCACGGCGAGGCTCGCGCCGGCCAGGAACATGAACACCGTCAGCACCAGCTCGCCGCCCAGGCTGTCGAACTCGCGCAACGAACCTCGCGTCGAGTAGCCGCCGGTGGCCATCGTGGTGAACGCGTGGCACGTGGCATCGAACCAGCTGAAGCCGCCCAACAGCACCAGCAGCAGCGTGCAGGCCGCCGTCATGCCGACGTAGATGCGCGTCACGGCGCGGGCCTTCTCGATCGCGCGCGGCTGGTAGGAGTCGGTGCCGACGCCGACCGACTCCGACGACAGCAGGTTCTTGGCCGTCACGCCCATGGCGGGCAGCAGGGTGACGAACACCAGCACGATGCCGATGCCGCCGATCCACTGCAGCATCGCGCGCCACAGCAGGAGGCTGCCAGGGGTGGCGTCGATCGCCTGGTTGGGGCCGCTGCCGAGCACCGTCGCGCCGCAGGTCGTGAGGCCGCTCACCGTCTCGAACCACGCATCTGCCGCGTCCGGGAGCAGGCCGGAGCCGAAGAACGGCACCGCGCCCAGCAGGCCGGCCAGGAACCATGACAGGCCGGCGACGGCGATGGCCTCGCGTCGGTAGACGTGCGGATCGCCGCGGCGGCCGAACAGCCACAGGCCGACGGCGACCACCGCGCCGAACGCGATGCTGACCACGAAGCCGAAGACGGGCGTCAGCGGTGCGTCGTGTGTCTCGAGCAACGCCATGACCAGCGCCGGTAGTTGGGCGACGGTGAAGAACGCCGCGAAGCCCGCCATCAGGCGAGCGACCTGGTGCAGGTTCATGCGGCGACAGAGGCGAGGTGGTCGCGCGGCGTCGAGGCGGGCGCAGTCATCGTGGCGACTCCCAGCATCGCAACGATCCCCGCCCGGGGCAATGCGCTGCGTCGCATCGAATCGAGACTCGTGCGCCGGCGGGGCGGTGCCATCGCGTCGGCGCCGCGCCTGTCGAGATCTTCTTCGCCAGGGTGGTGAATCGGCCCTGATTCGGGACTAGATCCGGATGCTATAGTCCTTCGCCCGACACCTCGGACTCCGCCGCACGCATGAAGGTCACGCTGATCCACCCGCCGGTCTACATCAACAAGAATGGTCTCACCGCGCTGCGTCCGAGCCTGCCGCTGGGGCTCGCCTACATCGCGGCGGTGCTGCGCAACGACAAGCACGAGATCCATGTCATCGATGCGCTGGGGGCGGCGCCCGAGCAGATGGTGCCGGACGGCGACATCTGGCGCCTGGGCCTGACGCCCGAGGAGATCATCGCCCGCATCCCGCAGGACACCCAGGCGATCGGTGTCACCAGCATGTGGAGCTACAGCTGGCCGATCGTGCGCGAACTCCTGCAGAAGCTGCGCGCCGCGTTTCCCGACGTGCCGCTGGTCTGTGGCGGAGAGCACTTCACGGCGGTGCCCGAACTGTCGATGGAGCAGGCGCCGATCGACTACCTGGTGCTCGGCGAAGGCGAGGAGACCGCGGTGGCGCTGTTCCGCGCGCTCGAACTCGGCCTCGACCACACGGTGATCCCCGGCATCGCCTTCCGCAAGGCGGACGGCGCGCTGCAGAAGAACCCGCGCCGCGACCGCATCAAGAACGTCGACGAGATCCCCTGGCCGGCGTGGGAGTTCTTCGACGTCGAGGCCTACTCGTCGAACCGGCTCGTCAGCGGCATCTACTACGGCAAGACGGTGCCGATCCTCGCGACGCGCGGCTGCCCGTACCAGTGCACGTACTGCAGCTCGCCGAACATGTGGACGACGCGGTGGTACGCGCGCAGTCCGAAGGACGTGCTCGACGAGATCGAGCACTACGTCAAGACCTACGGCGCCAGCAACTTCCCGTTCCAGGACCTGACGGCGATCCTCAAGCGCGAATGGGTGGTGGAGTTCTGCCAGGAGGTCGAGCGCCGGAACCTGAGGATCACGTGGCAGCTGCCGGCCGGCACGCGCAGCGAGATCATCGACGAAGAAGTCGCCAGCCTCTTGGTGCGCAGCGGTTGCCGTTCGCTCAACTTCGCGCCGGAGTCGGGCAGCGAGCGCACGCGCAAGCACATGAAGAAGATGCTGACCGACGAGAAGCTGTTCCGCGCGGTGCGGGCCTCGGTCAAGGCAGGGCTCAACGTAGGTGCGTTCTTCGTGCTCGCCTACCCGACCGACGAGGTCGAGGACATGAAGGCGACGGTCAAGCTCGCGGCGCGCCTCGGCAAGGAGGGCATCGCCGACGTCTCGGCGGGCTTCTTCTTCCCGCTGCCCAACACCGAGATCACCCGCCAGCTCGAGAAGGAGGGCAAGGTCGTCTACGACGACGCCTTCCTGAAGCTGCCGATCTACGTGCACAACACGTTCCTCAGCGAGGACCGCAAGTACAACGAGCACTTCACCGCGAAGGAGCTCACCAAGTGGAAGTACCGCGTCGTGCGTGCCTTCTACACCCGGAGCCTGCTGCTGCGGCCGTGGCGTCTGGTGCGCATCCTGTGGAACACGCTGCGCGGCAAGGAGACCTCGAAGATGGAGTCGTTCGCGCAGGAGACGCTGCGCAAGCTGCGGCTGCGCAAGCGTCCGGGTGCGCGGCGCGAGGTCGCGGCGCCGCCGCCAGCAGGCGTGTCTTCGGCGGCCAAGTAGGATCCCCTCCGCGCGCCGTGGCACGCCGGATCAAGGCCTCCGTTCGGCGTCGCTGCCGGCGCGCGTGGCGAGCAGGACGCGGAGTCGTTCCAGCTGTAGCCCGGCGACGTGAGCCGGGTCGAGGTGGCGCTCGGCCCAGGTGCGCGCGGTGCGTCCGGCGTCTGCCGCCAGCGTCGTGTCGTCGAGCAATCGCGCGCAGGCGGCCGCGAGGTCTTCCGCGGTCTCGGCGATCGCGCACGCCGGCGCCGGGGCCGTGAGGCCGCGTGCTCCGAGTGCATTCGTGACCACCGGGATGCCGTGGGCGAGCGCGGTCGCGGCCTTGACCCGGAACCCGGCGCCGGTCCACAGCGGGGCGAGCACGACGCGTGTCTCTGCGAGCAGCGCGGCCAGATCGGGCACGAAGCCGCAGACGCGCACTGCCGGCGCGGCGGCGAGGTGGCGGATCGGTGCTTCGTTGCCACCGGCGATCCACAGCTCGGCGTCCGGGCAGCGTCGCCGCAGCGCGGGCAGCACCTCGGCGACGATGCGGGCAACGGCGTCACGGTTGGGTTGATGCCGGAAGTCGCCCAGGAACAGGGCGCGGCGCGGCGCGGTCTCGGGGCGACAAGCAGTGGCGGGCAAGGTCAGCGCGGGTGGCCTGACTTCCACCGGTCGCCCGAGCACCGCGGTCAGAGCGTCGGCGTCCTCACGGGTCAGCGCCTGCACCACGTCGGCGAATCCGGCCATGCGGCGCAGGTGGGCCTGCCACATCCGACGATCGCGTCGGTCCGCGGCGGCGCCGAGGCCAGTGGCGTGGTTGGCGGGCACTCCAGCCTCGTGGTCGGTGAGCACGGTCGGCACGCCGGGCACGAACGGCAGGTACTGGGCCATCTGCGCCATCTCGACCATCAGTACGTCGGGGGCGAACTCGCGGCGTGCGTCGGCCAGCAGGGTTGGCATTGCCGGGTGCCAGTGTTTGGCCGCCAGCAGCGGGTCACGACGCCAGCGCCACAGCAACTTGAGTCGGTGCGCGAGCCGCGCCTGCGGCGGTGGTGCGCCCAGATAGGGGAGTTCGCGTCGCCAACTCCAACACGCGTCACCGGGTGCGGTCTCGCCGGGGTGGGACAGATGCACGAGCCCCACGTCGGCGTGCTTCGCCATTGCCGCAGCCAGGCAGCCCACGTAGCGGCCGCCGCCGTGGTTGGCCACCGGGTCTGGTAGGAATGGCGTCAAGAAGAGGATGCGCACGGCCGGATGGAACTTCTAGTGCTCTGTCTTGTAGCGGTTTACGGCACCAGTCTGCAGCCGGGGCGAGTCCTTGACGAGCGGGTGTCAGGGTGGCAGTGGCGAGGACCGCCCTCCTCTGCCATAATCCCGCCCCGGGTGGGTTCCCGGAAATGGATCAATGACCGGGAGCCTCTCCGATCAGACGGTAGTGCGCAAGCCAATCGAACGGCATGAACGAAACGATGAAGTCGATTGTCGGCCTGCTCGACGGCGGTAAGCCCGAGCTGCAAGTCGCTGCTGCCCAAGTGCTTGGTGAGCTGGGGCCAAAGGAGCCTGCGGTTGTCAGGTCGCTCGAGGCGGGTCTCGAGCGATCTCCTGTGCTCGGTCGCTTCTGCCTCGACGCGCTGGCGAAGATCCGCACCGCCCCGGCGCTCGAGGTGATCGCGCGCGCCATCGTCGAGCACGAGGCGTGCTCGGATCACGCGGCGCACCTGCTGGGCGAGATCGGTGAGCCAGCGCACGGTGTGCTGGCCCGGATCTACCCGCACGCCGGCGGTGAGCAGCGGCTGCGCATCCTGAACGTGCTCGCGCGCGGCTGCAGCAAGGACTCGCTGCAGGTGTTCGCCGACGCGCTGCTGACTCCTGAGCTGGCGGCGGCCGCAGCGGCGTTGCTGCGCAGCCGATCGGCGGAGCTCGACGCGGCGTCGATTCGTCAGCTGCGCGACGGTCTGCAGAAGCGCCTCGCCGACGACGTGCCGCCCGCCTGTGTCGCGGAGGTCCTGACCCTGCTCGCGTCGATCGACGCGGCCGGCTCGAAGGCCCTGTTCCTGCGCTACACCGAGGCGGACTCCGCTGCGCCGGTACGCGCGGCCGCCTTCCGCGCCCTGCAGGGCATCAAGCTGACGGCGAATCAGCTGAAGGACCTGATGGGCGTGCTAGAGGACCCCGGCCAGAAGGCCGTGCACGAGTCGGTGCGCGAGGTCCTCGTGCACGTGCCCGAGCTGCCGCCCGGCATGGCCCCGGGGCTCAAGCGGCTGCTCGCGTCGCGGCAGCCGGAGCAGCGGTTGTTCGCGCTCCGCATGCTGCGCACGGCCGGTGGCACCGAGCTCGCCCGGACCTTCGTCAAGCTGCTCGACCACGACGACGATCGCTTCCGCCAGGCCGCGCGCGAGGGGCTCGCGCAGAACAAGCAGGCCGTCGAGCCGCTGCTGAAGCTGCTGCAGACCACCCGCAACCCGCAGGTGCAGCAGGATTGCGCCGCGGTGCTGATGCAGCTCGCACATCACCTGACGCCCAAGCTGCTGAAGGCGACCGCGGAGAAGGCCGTCAAGCTGCTCTCCGGTAACGCCCGACTCGGGGATCTGCTGCTCGATCTCGTGTTGCAGGCCGGGGGCGCCAAGGTGGCCCCGTTCGTCATCGAGAAGGCGGTGCGCATGCGCCGCGCTCACCGGCAGGTCGAGGCGCTGCACGTCCTGGCCAAGGTGGCGGCCTCCGAGCACGGCGGTGACGAGGCGCACTATCAGATCGCGCTGACGAAGCTGCTCGCCGCCGAGGACGCGGCGGCCGACGGCGAAGGTGCGCCGGGCAACTCGACGATGGGGTTCTTCGCGGTGCTGGTGCGCGGCGGCTTCCCGCTGTTCGAGCGCCTGCGTCGCGAGTCGGCGGTCAAGCCGGAGATGCTGCTCCGCGTCGCGACCCACTTCGCGACCGCAGTGGGTGCCGAGCGGCGCTTCGGCACCGAGCTGTTGCAGCACCTCGCGCAGCGGACCAAGGGGCGCGCGGGCGACGAGGCCCGGTTGGCGCTGCGCACCGCGAGCATGTGAGGCGCGCCGCGGCCGCCCGACGTCGGCGGGGCCGCCTCACGGTAGCTGCCCGCTCCCGCCGCGTGTCGCGGCCTGTCCCATGCGGACGCGCGCTTCGGGCGGGAGCTCCGCGAAGGTGCTCGCGCCCGCTCCCAGGACCGCGACGACGGTGGAGCCGAAACCGAACTGGCCGACCTCCTGGCCCCGCGCCACGTCGCCTCCAGTGACCGTGACGAGCGTGCCGCCGACGTTGTAGGCGCCGACCATGACGAGCGCCGCGGGAGTGCCTTCGGCGGTCTGGCAGCGGAACACGTGGCGGCTGTTCCGCGCGAACAGCCGGTCGATGCAGCGCACCGCCGGCGGGTTCACCGGGAACAGCGTGCCAGGCAGCGCCCGCACCGCCTCCACGCGGCCGGCGAACGGGCTGTGTACGCGGTGGTAGTCGCCCGGCGCCAGGTAGATGGTCGCCTGCTGCCCGCCCTCGAGTTCGGCCGCCAGTTCCGCGTCACCGAGCAGCTCGGCCAGCGAGTAGTCGCGCCCCTTGACCTGCAGCAGCCGCCCCCCGGTGATGGGCCCGATGCTGACGATGCGGCCGTCGCAAGGCCACACCAGCGACGTGTCCCCGAGCGGCCGCGCGCCGTCGCGCAGCGGACGCCGGAAGAACGCCTGCAGGCTCCGGAAGGAGGCCAGCTCGCCGTCGACTTCGTCGACCGCCGCGCCGTAGCGTCGCGCGAACCAGCCGTACAACACTGGGCGCAACCGGCGGGGCAGCGGCGTCGAGCAAAGCCAGCCGGTCAGCCGCGACAGCAGCACCTTCGGCAACACGGTGAGGGCGATGCGGCGCAGGGTGGGCATGAGGGCTGCGGCAACAGTCCGCCCTGTCCGTCGCCGACGCAAGGAAATGGTCTGGCGCCGAGCGCTGTGGCATCATCCCGGCATGCGGCTCCTGGGCAGGGCGTGGATCTTGGTCGTGGCTTCGGTCGCGGCTTGTGGTGGCGACCCGGTGCGGACCCCGCGCGGGGACGGCGTGCTGGTGCTCGAGGTCGGCGGCGCGCAGCCATCGCTGCGCTCCGCGCTGTCGGCGCTCGGCCGATCGGTCGAAGCCCCGCATCGGTTGTCGCCGCTTTCCGAGGTGTCGTCGAAACCAGTCATGGGTGCGCTGCCGCCGCTCGACGAGTCGGCGGGCCCGGAGGCGCAGCAGCAGCAGCAGCAGAGCGCGCCGCCCGAGCCCGAGATCGTGCCAGAGATCGCGCCAGAGCCCGAGTGGGTGACCGTGCCGCTGCCGAAGGGGGAGACCTTGATCCACGTCGCGCGGCGTCATCTCGGCGACGGACGACGCTATGTCGACCTGCTGGAGTGGAACGGCTGGTCCGATGCCGACGCGCGCAAGCTGTCGCCCGACACGCCGGTGCGCATCAAGCGCGCCGAACTGCGGCAGCGCTGATGGGGGAGGCGTTCGCCACGCCGCCGCTCGAGGCGATCGGCTTCGTGCGCACCGCGCAGCAGCTGCACCATCAGGCGCCGCGACAGAGCGGTCTCGGCCGCGGAGCCGCCGGCGAGATCCACATCGTGCAGGGCATGCAGAACGGGCTCGCCGACCTCGCCGGCTTCAGCCACGTGTGGGTGCTGGCCTGGTGTCACCACGCGCGCGGTCGCCCGCTGCAGGTCCGGCCGCCGCGCGACGTGAAGGCGCGCGGCGTGTTCGCGACCCGCGCTCCGCAGCGCCCCAATCCGATCGCGCTGTCGTGTGTGCGTCTGCTCGGCATCGACAAGCGCGTCCTGCTGATCGCCGACCACGACTTGCTCGACGGTACGCCGGTGCTCGATCTGAAGCCCTACCTGCCGTACTGCGACAGCGTTCCGCAGGCGACGATCGGCTACGTCGCCGATCTGCCGCGGGAGGCGCCGGACCATCGCCAGTGGTGGGCGGACAAAGGCGCTTCGCCCCCCGGGGTCTACGAGGAATGGCTGCGCGACGGGCGTCAGGGCCCGCCGGGTGACCCGGAAACGAAGCCGCCGCGCGAGTAGCGCGGCGGCGGGGAGGCGGGCGACGACCTGCCTCGATCAGGCACCTGCCCGATCAGAACTTGAACGGGATGCGCAGGAAGTCGAGCGTCGGGCGCGGCGTCGACGGGCTCAGCGACGGCGGCGTCGAACTGAGGCTCGGCGCGTAGGCCATGTCGAACAGCACGTCCCACTGGATGAACTGCGGCAGGCCCTCACCCGGGTGGTAGGTGTTCAGCCAGTCGGCGATATCCGGGTCGTTGAAGTCGCGCAGGAACTCCTGCTCGCTGATCGGGAAGCGGTCGTTGGCGTTGCCCGACGACGGGTCGAAGTGCAGGGCGAAGCCGATGCGGACGTTGGCGATCGGGCTGACCGAGCCGTTGTCCGGATAGGTGCCACCGAGGCCCTCCACGCCGTTGGTCGTGATGCGGAAGAACTTGCGCCGCAGCCGCAGCTGGGTCGCCGCTTCCGGCAGCAGGTTCAGGCCGCGGTCGAGCTTCAGCTCCTGTTCGTCGTGGCTGACGACGCGGAAGCTCGTCAGTTGCTGCCCGTTCTGGTTCAGCAGTTCGGCTTCGTATTGCACGTACTGGTTCGGCGTGCCGAGCACGGCCGAAGCGAGGCGCACGCGATACGCCGGTTCGCCGAGGTAGCTGGAGTTGGCGTCCAGCTCGGCGATCGGCTGGTTGCCGAGCGAATCCACCAGGGGGTAGCGGATGCGCACCGACGAACCGACCGCTTCGTAGTCGACGTAGCCCGGGTAGAGGGGCGAGTCTGCGAGCCCGTCGAAGTCGTACTTGGGCCCCTGCTCGCCACCGACCAGCCCGCGCGGCTGGTTGTCGGCCGTCGCCAGCTGGCGGCGCACGCTCGAGCCGGTGTCGATCCACTTCGAGCGCACGCGCGAGCGCGCGTTGAACGGCGACGGCAACAGGACCGGCGCCGGGCGGATGTCGCCGTCGACCGCGACGACCGGGTTGCCGCCGTCGTCGAAGCGCGCGCCGGTGGCGTCGGCGAAGCCGCGCCAGCCGAGCAGCTGCTGCTTCTGCAGGCCGGTGACCTCCTGCGTCGAGCCGGGCAGGTAGAAGTGGATGTTGTCGTCGAGGATCGTGTTGGTCTGGTCCGCCAGGTTGTCGCCGGGCGGCGCCATCAGCTGCACGAGGCCGAGCCCGCCGACGCCGCCCGCCGGATTGGCGTCGTAGTCGGCCGCGCTCCACATCGGCTGGCCGTTGGCGCGATACTTGGTCCAGACGTTGGTGCCGGTGCCGAAGCTGCCGACGAGCCCGACGCCGCCGTCGGCGGAGACGGCGAAGTCGTAGTCGTTGCCGAGGAACGGCTGGGTCGCGCACCGGGCGCGTCGGACCCTGTCGAACGCGGGCCGTTGGGCACCGACGACGCGTCGCCGTGCGCCTCGATCTCGATCGCCTTCGCCGACATCAGCACGATCATGCCGCCGGCGCCGCCGCCGCCGCCGCCGGCGTTGCCGCAGTTGCCCGCCTGCTCGCCGCCGCCGCCGTCGCCGCCCTCGGCGGTGATCGTGCCGGTCGACGTGATGATGCGGATCTCCTGCAGCGCCTTGACGATCAGCATGCCGCCGCCGCCGCCGCCGCCGCCGCCGGAGAAGTCGTTGGGGGTGCCGAGTCAGCGTGCGTCCGGACCGCACGTGTCGCCGCCGCCGCCGCCGCCGCCGCCGCCGATCGGCACCTGCAGCTCGCCGGTGATGCGCAGGTTGCGGTTGAGGTCGATCGCGCTGCCCCAGAAGTCGTTGTCGCGGCGCGCGTCGACGAACACCAGGTCGCCGGGCTCCCCGCCGGCGAGGAACGCCGAGCGCGTACCGGTGCCGCCGCTGCAGCCGGCGCCGCCGTAGCCGAACAGCTGCTGGAACGACGTGTTGACGGTCGGGTGGTGTTGGGGGCACGATGTTGCCGGGATCGTCGCCGCCAGCCCCACCCACGAGGTCGCCGCGCGTCGCCATGCCGCCGCCGCCGCCGCCGGAGCCGCCGCCGCTGCCGTTGTAGAACGCTGGTCCTTCTCGGTGTAGCAGCCGGGCCAGGCAGGCGAGGTAGCCGCCGCGACCGCCGGTGCCGGCTTCCTGCAGCGGGCCGCGGCCGGTGCCGCCGCGCAGGTCGCGCAACGTCGCGCTCGGCGTGCCGTCGCCGCCGTTGCCGCCGCTGCAGTGGCCGACGCCGCCGGCCTTGGCGAAGTTGGCCGAGTTGAGGCGTGTCGACGCGCGCGCCGTTGCCGCCGCGCACGATCAGGTGCCGGCGACGGTGAAGTGACCGCTGCACAGCCAGACCATCGGGTTGGGGCCCGCGCCGATGACCGTCACGCCCTGCGGGATGGTGACGTTGCGGAAGCATCACGCCGCCGACCACCGTGAACGGCAGGCCGTTCTTCGGCACGATCTGCGTGAAGCGACGTGTTGAGCACGATCTCGTTGGCCGTCGGCTGATACTCGAGGCTGGTCGAGACTTGCCCTCGAAGTCGAAGCCCGCGCGCACGTAGCCAGGCGCCGACCTCGGCCTGTAGCCTCGGGGAAGGACGCGCGCGAAGTCGACCGTTGTCGGCCGCTCGCGGAAGTCCTCGGCGATGCCGTTCCACTGTCTGATCGACCGCCGGCGCGGGTGGAAGTGCCGAACACCACGCTCGTAGGCCGGGCGCCGTCAGGTTGTTCTCGCCCAGATGTCCTCGAGCGTCTGCTCGACGATCACGCGCACCTCGGCGTTGCTCGGCAGCACGCCGGACGGCGCAGCGTCAGGCAGTCGCGCCGGTCGAGGTCGTTCGCTCGAGCTCGACGCTGGCCGGGATCCAGGTGAAGTCCTGGTCGTCGGTCGGGCTGTCGTACACCGGATCCTTGTATTCGAGGAAGACGCGGCCGCGCTCGCTCTCCTCGCGCACCTCCGGGTCCACGTCGAAGCTGACCGGCACGTTGCCGTCGTTGGGGTTCAGCGCCTGGTCGAAGTGCAGGCGGATCTCGAGCGGCGGCGCGCCGAACAGGCCGAGCGGCACATTCTGCAGGTCGGTCGTCGTGGTGACGTCGAGGCCGGTGCGCACCGGGCCGCCCGACTTCGGGTTGCGGTAGAGCTGCACCGGCTGGGTGCCGTCGCGCGTCGAGAACTCGAACGTGATCGGCAGCGTCAGGCCGCGCCCGGTCGTGTCGCGCAGCGTGGTCAGGTTGTTCGCCCTGCCGCCGATCAGCTGCACGAGGTAGGTGCGCCCCGACTTGAAGCCGCCGTCGCTGAAGTCGTTGTTGGTCGCGAAGCGCGGGACGAACAGCAGGCGACGGCCGGGCGACGCGTCGCCCGGAGTCGTGCCGATGCTGAAGTTGCCGGTCACCAGCTCCGACACGGGCACGCCGTTCTGGTCCAACGCCTGAAACGTCATCGTCGTCAGGGTCGCCGAGTCCACGTCCACCGTGGAGGTGAAGTCGATCGCGATCGGGTCGTTGAGGAAGATCGTGGCGCCGTTGACGGGCTCGGTGCGCACGACGCGGAACTCGCTGCGCGCGGTCGTGGAGCCGATCGCTCCGCCGCCGCTGCCCGAGCACGCTGCCAAGGCAGCCAAGCTCAGCAGGCTGAGGCCAGAAACACGGCGGGACTGCGCGCTGGATGCGGATCGCTTCATGGGACTGATCGTGAAACCTTATCCTGTGTTGGCCCGGCAGGAATCGGACCGTGCCGCGAGTAGTCCTGTCGGCGGTGCCCGTAACGGTGCGGCGACCCCGGCAGGACCTGGGCGAGGGCCAGAGGATTGTGACTCACGTACGGCCCGGGTCAAGTCGCGGTGAGCCTCGATCTGGCACGGGTTTGCGTCCGGCGCGACAGCGCACGGCCAGCGGTGCGGAACCGCTCGTTTCGAGCCCTTGCGGGGCCCCCTGTCATGGGCCTTGCGCGAGCAGCTGGCGACAGGGCTCGAGCAGGGCCGCGGCGCAGTCGGCGTGCATCTCGGGCGACGGGTAGTAGGTGTTGGTCAGGGTGCCGTCGGCGGCGCGCTCGGTCCCGTCGACCGCCTCGTCTGCCTGCCAGAGCCGCTGCGGCAGGCCGCGCTCCCCGGCGCACTCGACGTAGGCGTCGAAATCCGGGCGCAGACGGTCGACGGTGCCGCGGTCGATCAGCTGCGGGTAGTGCTGCAGCAGGCCCCACGGGTGGCTCCAGTCGATCGCGTAGTCGGGGCGGCGGCGCGAGAGCCACAGCAGGACCTTGCGCGTCGGCAGCGCCCTTGCCAGCGCCTGCATGTCGAACGCGTAGTCGTCGCGGGTCTCGGCGACCGTGCGCTCGAGCAGCGGCCGGTCGGCCCGCTCCATCAGTTCGGCGAGGAACTGCTCGAACGTCTGCCAGGCGTCGGTGCCGACGACGCGGCCACAGTTGCGGCCGTCCGCGTTGTCGAACAGGGCGTTGCTGGCGCTTCGGCCGGAGAACATCTGCACGACCACCAGTCGGGCCCGCGCCAGCACGGCCAGCACCTGCGGCGAGCGCGCGAAGCGGGGACCGGCGCCGCCGAGTCCCAAGTTGAGACAAGCGACGCCGAGCGCGCGCGAGAGCTGCGCCGGCCAGGGATCGGCGACGAAGCGGCCGAACGTCTGCGCCCCCCCGATGCAGGCGATGTAGCCGCGTTCGAGAGACTGCACCGGGCCCCGGAAGGTGTGACCGTCGATGCCCGGAACGGCGGCCATCGCGTAGTCGAAGTGGGGCGCGTCGAGCTGCTGGTAGAAGTCGCTCATGGCCGGTGTGCCACCTGCGCCGTCTCGCCGGTGTCGTCGAACAAGGCGGACCAGCGCGTGCCAGCGAACGCGGATCGCAGCGCGTCGAAGTTCTCGATCATCGCCGGCAGACGGCCGCCGCCCGTCTTGCGCGAGCGTGCCAGCAGCGCGGGCAGAGTCGTGCCGAGGCGTTCGCCGAGACGGTCGGCGGCGCGCTGCGGGTCGCGCACCAGGTCCTCGTATTCGAGCTCGAGCGGGTCGTGCTCGGCGAACAGGGCCCGGTAGCGGGCCTCGAGCTGCTCGTTGAGGGCGAAGTCGGCCGCCAGGTCTCGCGCCTCCAGGTGGACCGGTCCGGCGTCGCGCATCGTCGGCTGGGATCCGGAGTCTGCATGCCAGTGATCCGAGCGCAGCGCGCGCGCCAGCGACAGGTAGCGGCGCAGGCGGTCGCGGCGCAGCAGGTGCACGACGGCGAGCCCGGGCAGCGACGCGAAGTGGTCGACGACGCGGTCGTCGGTCAGGCCGTGGCCGTAGAGCAGCTTGCAGCCGACCGTCGCCGCGCCGCGCGCCGCGCCGTCGCGGAGCAGTCGGGCGTGCAGCGCGCCCGGGTCGGCGGCGCGCAGCCGCAGCAGCGCCGGGTCGACCTCCGCGCCGCGCAGCCAGTCGAGCCGCCGCTCGACGAGGTCCCGGCGGTTGAACAGCTCGCCCGCGCAGGCGATCGTCGGGCACCCTTCGAGCGCGCCGAGCAGCATGTTCGAGCCGGTGCGTTCCCCCGACAGCAGCAGCAGCGGGCGGGCGGCCGCAGGCTCGTCGCCGCGCCGCGCCGGAGCGGTGCGGAACGCCGCCAGCGGACCGAGCGGCGCTTCGGTGGCCGGGCGCGCCCGACCGGCGAGTCCGACCAGGGCGCGGGCCATCGCCGCGGACGGGGCGCCGTCGCGGTCGAGTTCGCCGAGGCGCGGGGCGATCGCCGGGCCGAATCGTTGCTGCAGCGCGTCGGCCACGCCGTCGGCCGCGGCGACGAGCAGCGCGCTCTGCTGCACGTGCAGCGGCAGCAGCAGGGCGTAGGCGGTGTCGCCCTGCAGGGTGTCGAGCACGTGCACGCGCGGCACGTCCAGCAGCATGGCGGCGACCATGGCCTGCATCGCCGCCTCGCCGAGGCCGAACGACACGATCAGCGCTGGCGCGTAGCCGCGGGTCCACCGCGCGGCGCTGGCGGCCGCCTGCAGCTCCGGCCGCACGATCGCCGCGGCGCGGCTGCACTGCGGCAGCTCGCGCAGCGCGTCGACGACGGCGTCGAAGCGCGCTGGCAGCGTCGCGCGCAGGTGCTCGACGTCGTTGCGGTGGGCCAGGCGGTCCTGAGGGCACAGCAGCCCGGTGCCGCAGCGCGCGCGCAGGTCGGGCTGCAGCTGGCCGGGGTCCGCGGCGACTTCGTGCACCATGCGCCACTCGGCGTCGAGCGCGTGCGCCAGCGCGTCCATCTGCGCGTAGATCCGCACGTGCTCGGCGTGGGGAAACTCGTGGAACGCGAACGCGGCGATGCGGCGCCGGGCGGGCGAAGCGCAGAACATGGACACGCGGCGATGGTAGCGTCGGCGCGCCGCCCGCGGAGCGGCTTCAGTCGTCGTCGGCGACCGCCAACGGGTCCTCGCCGTCGGGGTCGAGCTCCTCGAGCTCGCCGTAGCCCTCGCCCCACTCCTGCAGCACGATCTGCCAGCGCTCGGCCTCCTTCTGCACGCGGTGCGGCGCCGTGCCGCCGACGACGTCGCGGCGCGCCAGCACGCGCGCGGCGGTCAGCTCCTCGCGCAGGTCGACGTCGAGCTGCGGCAGCAGGCGCCGCTGCTCGTCGTGCGGCAGGTCCTGCAGCTCGCAGCCGAGCTCGACGGCGCGGTTGACCGCGGCGCCGGCGGTGCCGTGCGCTTCGCGGAACGGCACGCCGGCCTGCACCAGCAGGTCGGCGAGGTCGGTGGCGTTGAGGAAGCCGCGCTCGGCCTCGGCGGCGCAGCGCGCGACGTCGAAGCGCGCGTGCTCGACGGCCAGCGCCGCCACCGCGATGCTGTCGCCGGTGTCGCCGACGATCTGGAACAGCAGCTCCTTGTCGATCTGCAGGTCGCGGTCGTAGCCGAGCGGCAGGCCCTTGAGCAGCACCATCAGCGACTGCATCAGGCCCTGCACCTTCGCCGCCTTGCCGCGCACCAGCTCCATGGCGTCGGGGTTGCGCTTCTGCGGCATCAGGCTCGAGCCGGTCGAGACCGCGTCGCCGAAGCTCAGGAACGCCGCCTCCTGGCTGTTGAAGAAGATGTAGTCCTCGGCCAGTCGCGAAAGGTGGGTCATCGCCATCGCGCAGGCGAACGCGACCTCGCACAGGTGGTCGCGCGCCGCCGTCGCGTCGAGGCTGTTGCGGGTCGGTCCGCCGTGGAACTCGAGCCGCGCGGCGAGCGCGTCGCGGTCGACCGGGAACGCCGTGCCGGCGAGCGCGCCGCTGCCGAGCGGGCAGCGGTCGAAGCGCGCGGTGGCGTCGAGCAGCCGCTCGCGGTCGCGGCCGAGGGCCTCGACGTGGGCGAGCGCGTGGTGGCCGATCGTGATCGGCTGCGCGCGCTGCAGGTGGGTGTAGCCCGGCATCGGGTCGGCGGCGTGCGCGGCGGCCTTGTCGACCAGCGCCGCGATGAGCCGTTCGAGCTGCTCGACGAGGTCGATCGCGGCCTGGCGCAGCCACAGCCGCACGTCGGTCGCGACCTGGTCGTTGCGCGACCGGCCGGTGTGGATGCGCTTGCCGAGGTCGCCGAGCTTCTGCACCAGCTTGCGTTCGACGTAGCTGTGCACGTCCTCGGCGCCCGGGTCGTCGTCCGGCACGCCCTCGCACCACTGCTCGGCGAGCTCGCGGATCGCGGCGTCGATCTGCTGCAGATCGTCGTCACCGAGCACGCCGGCCGCGGTCAGCGCCTCGCTCCACGCCAGGTTGGTCTCGAGGTCCTCGAAGGCGAGCGCGATGTCGAAGCGCAGGCTGTCCTGGTAGCGGGCGAACGTCTCGTCGAGGCTGCCCTGGAAGCGCGCGCCCCACATCTTCTCCGGGTCGCTCACGAGGCGCCTCCCTGCACCCGCTGCGCGACGGCGCCGGGCAGGCCGTAGAGCTTGACGAAGCCGTAGCTGTCCTTGTGCTCGAACGCGGCGCTCTTGCCGAACGTCGCCAGGTCCTCCGAGTAGAGGCTGAACGGCGACTCGGCGGCGATCGCGGTGGCGCTGCCCTTGTAGAGCCGCACACGGACTTCGCCCGTGACGTGCTGAGTCGCGTCGGCGAACAGCGCGTCCATCGCGCGGCGCATCGGGTGGAACCAGCGGCCGGTGTAGACGAGGTCGCAGTAGTCCGGCATCAGCTTCTCGCACAGCCGCATCGTGTCGCGCTCGAGCGTCAGCGCGCGCAGCGTGCGCAGCGCCTCGTAGACGATCGTGCCGCCGGGCGTCTCGTAGACGCCGCGCGACTTCATGCCGACGAGGCGGTTCTCGGTGATGTCGACGCGACCGACGCCGTGCTGGCCGCCGAGCTCGTTGAGCCGCGCCAGCAGCTGCTCCGGCGGCAGCGCCTCGCCGTTCAGCGCGGTCGGCACGCCGGCGGTGAAGCCGAGCGTCAGCTCCAGCGGCTGGTCGGGCGCCTGTCGCGGATCCACGGTCAGCATGAAGACTTCTTCCGGCGGCGCGGCGCCGGGATCCTCGAGCGCGCCGCCCTCGTGGCTGATGTGCCACAGGTTGCGGTCGCGCGACCAGATCTTCTCCTTGCTCGCGGTGATCGGGATGCCCTTCTCCGCGGCGTAGTCGATCGCGTCCTCGCGGCTCTTGATGTGCCAGTCGCGCCACGGCGCGATGATGCCCATCTCGGGCGCGAGCGCTTGGTAGGCGAGCTCGAAGCGCACCTGGTCGTTGCCCTTGCCGGTGCAGCCGTGCGCGAGGTAGTGTGCGCCGATCTGCTTCGCGTAGTCGACCTGGCCCTTGGCGAGCACGGGGCGCGCCATCGAGGTGCCGAGCAAGTAACGACCCTCGTAGACGGCGAGCGCGCGCAGGCACGGCCAGACGCAGTCGGTGAGGAACTCCTCGCGCAGGTCGGCGACCTTGCACGACGCGGCTCCCGTCGCGGCGGCCTTGTCCTCGAGCCCTTCGAGCTCGGACGCGCCCTGACCGACGTCGCCGGCGAAGGCGTGCACTTCGAGTCCGTGGTTCTCTTCGAGCCACGGGATGATCACGGAGGTGTCCAGGCCGCCGGAGTAGGCGAGGACGACTTTCTTCTTCTTGCTCATCTCAGTTCTCTCTCGTGTGGATCGTACGGCGCTCAGCGGATCAGCAGGGCGAGCAGCGCCTTCTGCACGTGGAGTCGGTTCTCCGCGTTGTCGTAGACGATCGACTGCGGGCCGTCCATCACGCCCGCGGACACTTCCGCGCCGCGGTGGGCCGGCAGGCAGTGCAGGAAGTACGCGCCGGGATCGGCGAGCTCCATCATCTCTTCGTCGACCTGGTAGTCGTTGAAGATCGCGGCGCGCTCTTCGATCTCGTCCTCCTGACCCATCGACGCCCAGACGTCGGTGTAGATCGCGTCGACGCCGTCGGCCGCGGCGTCCGGGTCGTTGAGGATCGTCACCTCGGCGCCGGTCTCGTTGGCGACGCGCATCGCCTCGTTGACGACCCGCGCGTTGGGCTCTGTAGCCCTCCGGCGAGCAGACGCGGATGTTGGTGCCGAGCTTGACCGCGGTGTGGATCAGCGAGTGGCAGGTGTTGCTGCCGTCGCCGACGTAGGTCAGCGTGCGCCCCTTCACCGAGCCCCACTTCTCGCGCATGGTCAGGAAGTCGGCCATCGCCTGGCACGGGTGCACGAAGTCGGACAGGCCGTTGATCACCGGGATGTCGGCGTTGGCGGCCAGCTCCTCGAGCACCTTGTGCTTGAAGGTGCGGGCGACGATGCAGTGCACCCAGCGCTCGAGGTTCTTGGCGACGTCCTTGACCGACTCGCGCGAGCCGAGGCGCGCGTCGCGGTGGTCCATGAACACCGCCGTGCCGCCGAGGTCCTGCATGCCGACGTCGAAGGTGAAGCGCGTGCGCAGCGAGTCCTTCTCGAAGATCATCGCCAGCCGCTTGTGACGCAGCACGTCGCAGTGGCGGGTGCGGTCGGCCTTGAGCGCCAGCGCGGTCGCGAACACGCGTTCGTGGTCCTGGGTCGTCATCGTCGAGGTGCAGAGCACGTCGCCGACGGACAGGGGAGTGAGGTCGAGATCGGTCATCGGAAGGTCCCCGGATGGAAGAGGGAGGGGGGAACGGAGGTCGGGAGTCGCGACCGCCTCACGGCGCGTCGCGGCGGGCGTCGGTGGCGGCGGCGCCGGTGGCCGTTCCGCTGCGCAGGCGGCGGCAGAAGGCTCGCGCCTTCGCCGCGTTGGGCAGCACCACCAGCACCGTGTCGTCGCCGGCGATGGTGCCGAGCACGTCGGTGAGGCCCGCCTTGTCCAGGGCCAGGCCGAGCGCCGGGGCGCCGCCGGGCGGCGTGCGCAATACCACGAGGTGCTGCGCCGGCGTCGCGCCGAGCAGCCAGGTGCGCACTGCCTGCCACAAGCCCTGCTGGGCGCCGTCGCCGACCGCCGGTCGGTTCGGCAGCTCGTAGCCGCCGGAGCCCTTGACCACGCCCAGGTCGCGCAGGTCGCGCGACAGCGTCGCCTGCGTCGCATCGACCCCGTCGGCGGCGAGGCGCTGACGCAGCTCGTCCTGGTTCCTGATCTGCTCGCGCTCGAGCAGTTGCAGGATCCGGTGGCGGCGCTGGTCGCGCGGGTCGGTGGGGCGGGTGGGCATGAATATGCAGGAAGGCGCATGATTATGCACGAGCTGGCGCGGCCACTGCAAGCACCTGGCGCGAACTTCTGCCGTCGGGCTCGTGACTACCAGCCGTCGCGCAGCAGGTAGACGAGTCTGCCGCCCCACTCGTGCATCGCCAGGCTGGTGTCGCGCATGCCGTTCCAGTGCGGGAACAGGCTCGTCCAGCTGTCGAACGGCTCGCCGCGGAACCCGGTCGGGGCGGCGACGACCTCGAGGCCGGCACGGCGGAAGCAGTCCGCCGAGCGCGGCATGTGCCAGGCGCTGGTCACCAGCAGCACGGTCCGCACCCCGTCCTTCTTCAGCAGCTCGGCGCTGTAGTCGGCGTTCTGGCTGGTGTCGCCGGAGTGGTCCTCGGTCCAGCGCACCGGCACGCCGAACTCCTGCTCGGCGCAGCGCTTCATCATCTGCGCGAGCGTCGGCGTGTCGAGCACCGGCAGGCCGCCGCTGACCAGCAGCGGCAGGCCCGTGCGCCGCTGCAGGAACGCCGCGTAGCGCAGGCGCTGCATCGTCATCGGACCGATCACCGCGGCGCCGTACTCGACGCCGGCGCGGTCCGACTCGGCGCTCAGCACGACGATCGCGTCGGCCTGCGGCAACGGTCCCTTCGCCGGCAGCGGCGGGTAGGACTGCAGGCTGCGCAGCAGCACGCCGGCGAAGAACGGCGTCGAGGCGATCCACAGCCACGCGATCGCGGCGACCTGCAGGTTGCGGCCGAGTCGCGGCCGGCGCTTCTTCAGCGCGGTGCCGATCAACCACAGCACCAGCACCGAGGCGGGCGGCAGGATCGTGAGCTCGAACAGACGGCGGAACATGGCGCGCACGATACGCGCCGTGCCGCGCCGATCACGCGGCGGTCACTTCTTGTGGCCGTGCTCCTCGTGCTCCTCGTGCTCGCCGTGCTCCTTGCCGTGCTCCTCCTTCTCGTCGGCGTGGTCGTGCACGGCGAGCTTCGCCGTCAGCGTGTGCGGGCCCCAGGCGATCGTCAGGGCGCCGTGCATCGGGTCGTCCTTCTCGGTCGTCAGCGTGATGCGCATCAGCTTCACCGACTCCTCGCTGCTGTCCTTGTGCAGCTCCATCGGCACCAGCACGTCCGGCTTCCAGGTCTGCGGGCCGAACGGCATCAGGCCCTGCTTCATCGCCTTGGCGGCGTCGAGCAGCGCCAGCGAGAACTTGCCGTCCTTGTCGCACATCAGGCCGGCGACGTAGCTGCCGGCGGGGACCGTCGTGCCGCCGATCTCGATCGGCGCGCTGTTCATGAACGTGGTCCACATGTTCTTGCCGAGGCGGTTGAGCCGGCCCTTCAGCTTGTCGAGCATCTGCGTGTAGTCGTCGTTCCACTCCGGCTGGCCGTGGTTGATGACGACCGCCGCCTTGCACTCGAACGAAGGCGTGAACAGCAGCATGGTGCTGGACGCGACGGTGGACTCGCCGCCGTAGTTGGTGACTTGCTGGGCGGCGACGGGCAGGGCGAGGCAGAGTGCGGTGAGCGCGGACGTGAGCTTGGGGAATCGCATCGGAGGGTTCCTTGTCAGGGGGATCGAGAGCGTGTGGCGGCCGGCACGGTAGGGCGGCGGTGACGCCGATCCAAGGCGATCGCACGAGGCGTGATGCCCGGGGTTTGGCTTGCCGGCTGCCGCCAGCTACCGTCTTTGCCCTCGCTCCAGAACCGCCGACCCCGTCTGCCCATGGCCCTGTTCGATTTCTTCAAGAAGAAGCCCGCTGCCGACGCCCCTGCCGGGGCGCAGCCGCCCGCTTCTCCCGCGCCCGCACCTTCCGCCACACCTGCAGCAGGAGACGCGTCGCAAGCCGCGCCGCCCGCCGCGTCGTCGCCGCCCGCCGCGCCTGCGCGGCCCGAGGCTTCGCCGACGGCCGCGTCCCAGGCCGCCGCGTCCGCTCCCGCCGGCGATCAGCCGGCCCCGCCTGCCTACGTCGAGGCGGTCGATCCGCAGGGCCGGCGCGTGCGCATCCCGCGCGACGAATACCGCAAGAAGGTGCTGCCCGACCTGATCAAGGCGCACGGCAGCGACCCCGACCGGCTGGTCGCGGTGTTGATGCAGGCGGTGCGCGACGGCTTCGCCACCGACGTGATCCCGGCCGCCAACCGGCTGACGGTGGTCGACAAGAACGTCGAGCGGGCGTTGACGGTGCTGGCCGTCGTGCAGCGCGACGCCGGCGAACTCGACCTCGCCGAGGGCACCTTGAAGGAGCTGCAGCAGAAGCTGCCCAAGTCGCTGGCGGCGCCGGTCGGTCTGGCGATGCTCGCCGAGCGCCGCGGCGACGCCGCGACCTGCGAGCGCCTGTTGTGGCAGGTGCTCGAGCAGGAGCCGAACCACCCCGACGCCGTGCACGGCTGGCTGCAGATGCGGCACCGCACGGTCGGCGACGACGGCTACGGCGCCGCGCTCGAGCAGCTGGTCGCGCTGCCCGGCGCCTGGCGCGGCCGGCTGTGGCAGGCGCGCTACCTGGTCGAGAAGGGCGACGACGCGGCGGCCGCCGCGATCTACCGCGACGTGCTGTCGCAGGAGGCGATCGAGGGCGACGCGCTGCTGATGGCCTCGGCCGACCTCGTGCAGCGGCAGAAGCACGACCTCGTCGCCGAGCTGATCGCGCCGCGCTTCCGCTCCGGCCGCCACCACCCGCACGTCGGAATGGCGCTGCTGCACCATCACCACCAGCGCCGCGACTTCAAGGCCGGTGAGGCGCTGCTGCACCGGCTGTTCGTCGACTACGGCCACGTGATCGGCGGCGAGCTGGCGCCGTGGACGGCGGAGTTCGACCGCATGCGGCTCGAGACGTTGCCGAAGGTCGCGCCGCCGCCGCCCGACGCGCAGATCGGCCTCTACCGCTTCGACCGCCCGCTGTGGTTCGCCGGCTACGACGATCCGCAGTGGCTGGTGCCGCCGAAGCCGGCGGCGCACAAGCACGTGATGTTCTTCTCGCTGGCGCTGGATGGCTCGCCGCAGATCCCTGCCGGCCGCGAGGAGGAGATCGGCCGGCTGACGCGCAGCGTGCCGCTGTGGCTCGCCGAGCAGGCGTGGCTGTCGTCGCCCCACCGCGGCACCGCGGTGATCCCGCTGGCCGCGCACGGCGGCTGGGCGGTGATGGGGCGGGCGTGGCCCGAGCAGCAGCTGGTCCAGCAGGTGCCGGAGGCGGAGCGCAAGGACACGCTGCTGGTCACCGGTCAGCTGCACATCGACGGCGAGAAACGCCGCATCGACCTGTGGGTCTACGACTGCGCCACCGATCAGCGCGTCGGCCACGCGGCCGCCGAAGCCGCCGCCGACAAGTTCGGCGAGGCGCTGCTGCAGCTGATGGCCGAGCTGTGGCCGCTGCTCGGCGGCCCGCAGGGGCACAAGCCGCAGGTCGGCGACGCGACGTTCTGGCACCGCTACGCGGATGGCCTCGCGCAGCACGCGGCGCTGGTCGTCACGCAGGCCGGCGGCATGGCGCGCGAGCGGCTGTTCGGCGAGCGGTACATCACCCAGTGGCTGCAGAACGCGGCGCTGTCGGAGACGCGGTGGCAGCCGGGCTTCTGGCTGCTCGGGTCGGCGCTCGGCGTGCTGCACCAGCTCGGCAGCAAGGTGCCGCTCGAGCACGCGCGGCTGGTCGCGGAGGTGTTCCGCCAGTCGCCGCCCAACAGCGCCTTCGCGCGGCTCGGCGCCAGGCTGTTGCGCGTGTGCGGGCTCGAAGCGTTGTGGCAGGGCCGCCGCGACGAGGTGCTGGCCGCCTGCGGCGAGGATCCGAACGCGCGCGCCTGGATCGAGCGCTGCGAGAAGGCCTGAGCAGGGACGCGGCGGCCTAGAACCGTCCGCCGCCGAACTGCAGGTCCTCGAAGCCGGCCGCGCGGCAGGCGTCGGCGGCGTGCGCGATGTCGTCGTAGCAGCTGCCCGGCATGCCCTCGACGACGCACGCCATCAGCTTCCTGCCGCCGGTGTCGCGGTCCGGCACCTGGCTGGCGGGATCGCCGGCGACGTGCTCGAGCTCGCGCCGGCACGCGGCGAGGTCGTCGCACATCGTCGGGCCGACCTCGTAGCGCACGCGGTGGCCTTCGAGCACGAACCGCGGCGCGCGGCCGGTGTGTTCGTCGATCGCGCCGTCGCCGCCGAGATAGCGCCGCGTGCCGGGGGCGAGCACGTGCACGCGTACCGCCAGCTGCTCGACCGGCTGAACGACGACGTCGCGGCTGCCGCGGTCGCTCGGCAGCCATGCGTCGAGCCGCGATTCGAGCGTCTTGAACTCGATGCAGACGAAGAACACGATCATCAGGAAGACGACGTCGATCATCGGGGTCATATCCGACTTGACGTCGTCGTCGGGCACTGGGACGTGGGCCATGGCGCCTGCAACGGTGCGCGACGCCACGGGGATCACTGCAATCCGATGATGACGAGAGTCACCGCCGTCCTCCTCTCCGTCCTGCTCGCCGCGGCCGTCGCCCCGGCGCAGGGCCCCGCGAACGCAACGCCGGGCACCGCCGCTGCGCAGCCCGAACCTACGAAGGCCGTGCCGTTGCGCGTCGGCATCCTCGGCGCCAGCGTCTCGGACGGGTTCCGCTGCGAGTGGCGCGAGCGGCGCGACGACGGCACGTATCGCGCCGGGTTCAAGCTCGCCGACATGCTGCCGCTGGTCTGCCCCGAGCGCGAGCTGCGCATCGAGAACCGCGCCTCGAGCATGACCTTCCTGGCCCCGGACAAGACCGGTCGTGAGGCGGTCGCCGCGGTGCTGGCCAGCGACGCGCAGTGCGTGTTCGCGGTCGACTACCTGTTCTGGCACTGCTACGGCAACCACGCGCCGAAGGGCCAGCCCGAGCGCGCCGAGGAGGGGCGGCTCGAGAGCCTCGAGCGCGGCCTCGCCGAGCTGGCGCGCTTCGAGGTGCCGGTGGTGGTCGGCGACATCCCCGACATGAGCAAGGCGGTCGGTCGCATGCTGCGCGCGACGCAGATGCCGCCGCTCGAGTCGATCGCCGCCGCCAACGCGCGCATCGCCGCGTGGGCGAAGGAACACCCGAACGTGCGCGTGCTGCCGGTGTCGGAGCTGATCGCGCAGCTGCACAGCGAGCAGCGCGTCGACGTCGCCGGCAAGCCGTTCGCGGCCACCGCGGCGCGGCCGTTGCTGCAGCAGGACCTGCTGCACGCGACGCCCGACGGGCTGGCGGCGATCGCCTGCCTGCTGGTCGACGCGATGCGGCAGCACGCGCCGCAGCTCGGCCTGCCGGATCAGGTCGACCCGGCGGCGACCATCGTGCGCGCGCGCGAGGCGAAGCTGCAGCGCGTGCCGGAGCAGCCGGCCGAGCAGCGCAAGCGGGCCGGCTGAAGGGAGGCGCTGCGGCTACAGCGGCGGCACCGCCCCGCAGAGGGCCGCGAGCATCGCCACGACCGGTCGCCCGCTCGGTCGGCCGTGCTGCCAGTCGCCGCCTTCGCAGCCGCTGCCGCCGATGTCGATGTGCGTGAACGGCAGCGGCGCCCTGCCGTCGCTGCCGTGCTTCGCGAGCCCGCTGGCCAGGCACAGGAACGCCATCGGGAACTGGTGGCCGCGCGCGGTCGCCGAGCTGGGTGCGTTGTTGCACGACAGCACGTCGTCGGCCTTGGTCCGTGGCGCGACGAAGTCGAAGTCCTCGCGGCGCAGGCGCGAGACCTCGAACGGGTCGCCGCAGCGGTCGCCGACCTCGCCGAGCGTGTCGGCGGTGCGCAGCACGCGCGCCGGCCCGTTGTCGAGCGCGATGTTGTAGGGGCCGACGGCGCGATCGGCGTGGCCCGTGAGCGTCGCCACCGAGAACAAGCGCGGCGTCGTGGCCTTGGCTGCGGCGACGCGCAGGTGCGACAGCAGGTCGGCGAGCACCAGGCGGCCCTCGGCGTCGGTGTTGCCGATGCGCACCCGGCAGCCGGCGTGGCTGGTGACGATCTCGTCGCTGACGAACGAGTCGCTGCCGATGCTGTTGCGCACCACGCCGAGCTCGGCGATCAGGCGCACGCCGGGCAGGCGCAGGCTGGCGACCGTGTGGAACAGGCCGGCGACCGCGGCCGCGCCGCCCTTGTCCCGGCTCATGCCCGACATGTGGCCGCCCGTCTTGAGGTCGGCGCCGCCCGTGTCGTAGGTCAGCCCCTTGCCGGCGAACAACAGCGTGTGCCGGACCTTGCCCTTGGGCGTGTACTCGAGCCGCACGACGTTCGGCCGGTGCCGCAACACCGGCAGCGAGGCGCGCGCCACCGCCATCAGCAGCGGGTAGTCCTGCTGCAGTTTGCGCACGTCCTTCTGCACCGTGACCTTCACGGGCAGGGTCTTGAAGGCCTGCTGCACGTAGGCGGCGAACTTCGGCGGCGCCATGCGTTCGGGGTCCGTGCCGCACAGATCGCGCGCCAGCGCCAGGCCGCCGTCGGTCGCCTCGACCCAGGCCGCGTCGCCCTTGGAGAATGCGCCGCCGAGCACGGCGACGCCGATCTGCGCGATCGGCGTGATCGCCTTGCCGCGCGCCTCGCGCGCCTCCAGCGGCTGCCACAGTCCGCCGACCGCGCCGAGGGCCGCGATCACCGCGGCGTGGCCGTAGCGCACGTCGAGCGGCGGCGTCTGCACCAGCAGCAGCACGCTCTTCGCGCCGGCGTCGCGCGCCCGCTGCACGCCGGCCGACGCGGCCTCGGCGTAGCGGCGCACGTCGTCGTAGTCGCGCAGCACCGGCCCGGTGGGGGCGATCACCAGGCGACCGCCGCTGACCGCCGGCGCGGCGATCAGGTTGACGCGCTGGTCGGCCTGCGCGTCGGCGGCGGCCAGCGCGTGCAGCGCGGTGGTCAGCGGCGCCAGCTTGACGGCGGTCGGCTGGTGCCCGACCAGCACCACGGCGTCGAAACCGCCGCTCTGGGCGGCGGCCGATTCGGGAGACTTCACTGCCACGAGACGGGTCATCGAGGCATGGTGCAGAAGCGGTCCACGTCGGGCAATGGTGCGAACGACGCACATTTCGCCGCTCTCGACGCCGCGCGGCGGCTCGTAGCATGCGGCCCGCGAGAACCCGATGAACAAGCTCCTCGTCCTGTCGATCCTGTCGCTCGCCGCGACCGCGCCGCTGGCCCTGGCCCAAGGCACCGGCCGGCTGACCTACGCCGACACCTCGAAGCCGATCCAGTGGCAGGGCCGCCTGCCGTCGATGTCGTGGGCGCCGGACGGTGTGCATCTGCGGCTGGAGGGCGGGCGCCTGCTCGACCCGCGCAGCGGCGAGTCGAGCGCGGCGGCGGCAGCGGCCGGCGGCGACGACGACGACGCCACGCCGCGCAAGGGAGTGCTGGTGCACGAAGGCGACCTGTGGCTCGACGAGGTCGCCGGCGGTGGCGGTCGCGGTCGCGGCGGGCGTGGCATGCGCGGTCAGCAGAGCGGCCCGTCGAAGGCGGCCGTGAAGTTGACGACCGACGGCGCCGGCATCGGCGAGAAGGAGCTCGCGCAGCTTGCACCCGGCGAACGCTTCGCGTCGTTCGTGCGCGGCAACGACCTCTACGTGGTCGCCACCGCCGACCAGGCTCTGTGGCGCGTCACGTCGGACGGCGGCGACGAGCGGTTCCACGGCAAGCTCGACTGGGTCTACCAGGAAGAGGTCTACGGCCGCGGCGACTTCCGCGCGCACTGGTGGAGCCCCGACGGTCAGCGCTGCGCGTTCCTCAGCCTCGACGAGGCGCCGGTGCGCGAGTTCACGATCGTAGATCACGTGCCCGACGGCTTCCTCGAGCGCGAACGCAGCGTCGTCACCGAAGTCGCCAACTACCCCAAGGTCGGCGACCCCAACCCGTTCGCCAGGCTGTCGATCGCCGACTGCGCGAGCAAGCAGGTCGTGGCCGTCGACCTGTCGATGTTCCCCAAGGACCTGCTGGTGATGCGCGTCGACTGGACTCCCGACGGATCGACGCTGCTCGCGACGATCTCGGACCGCATCCAGACCTGGGCCGAACTGGGCGCGATCGATCCGGCGACGGGCAAGCTGACGCGCTGGATCCGCGAGGACAGCTCCACCTGGGTCAACCGGCCCGAGTCGCCGATCTGGCTCGCCGACGGCTCGTTCCTGTGGCTGTCCGAGCGCACCGGCTACCAGCACGTCTACCACTACGCCAAGGGCGGCAAGCTGCTCGGCGCGGTGACCAGCGGCGAGTGGCAGGTGCGCAACATCGTGCGCGTCGACGAGGCCGGCAAGGTGCTGTGGTTCGAGGGCACCAAGGACGGCGCCACGGGCCGCCACCTCTACCGCGTCGGCTTCGACGGCAGCGGCCTCGTCTGCGTCACGCCCGGCGTCGGCACGCATTCGTTCGAGCTCGACCCGGCGGGAGCGCTCGTGCTCGATCGCTGGTCGGCGATGGATCAGCGGCCGATCGCGCGCGTCACCGACGGCGAGACCGGCGAAGTGGTGCGCGTGCTCGGCGAGGCGGACGAAGGCGACGGGCCGAAGCACGCGTTCTCGCCGCGGCAGCGCGTCACGATCCCGGCCCGCGACGGCTACGAACTCGACGCCTGCGTGATGTTGCCGATCGGCTGGCAGGAGGGGGGCAAGTACCCGGTGTTCTTGCCGACCTACTCGGGCCCCGATGCGCCGACCGTGCGCGACTCGTGGTCCCACTCGACCTATCACCAGTTCTTGTGCCAGCAGGGCTTCGTGGTGCTGCAGGTCAACGTGCGCTCGGCCTCGGGTCGCGGCCAGAAGCACACGGGCACCTGCTACAAGCAGCTCGGTGTGCAGGAACTCGAGGACCTCGAGGACGCGGTCGACCACGTCTGCGGCAAGTTCGGCGGCGACCCGACGCGCGTCGCGATCAGCGGCTGGAGCTTCGGCGGCTTCATCACCGCCTACGCGCTGACCCACAGCGACAAGTTCGCGCTCGGCCTCGCCGGCGCCGGCGTGCACGACTGGCGGCTCTACGACACGATCTACACCGAGCGCTACATGCGCACGCCGCAGGAGAACGGCAAGGGCTACGACGAGACGTCGGTGATCAAGGCGGCGAAGAACCTGCACGGCCACCTGGTGCTGCTGCACGGCACGATGGACGACAACGTGCACATGCAGAACACCATGCAGCTGATCTGGGAGCTGCAGAAGGCGGGCGTGCAGGACTTCGAGCTGATGGTCTATCCGCGCTCGCGGCACGGGCTGGCGCGCGAGGTCGGCGCGCACAGCCGTGAGTTCCAGTGGATCAGGCTGCAGAAGCTGCTCGATTGATCTCGTCGGGAAAGGCGAGCGGCGCGTCGTCGACTGCTCGACCGCCGGCGCGTGAACCGCCGGCGATTGGCGTCGGCGCCGCGGCCGCTGCATGATCCACGGCGTGTCCAACCGCGAAGGTCCCGTCCTGCTCGTACAGCTGCCGATCCCGCCCGTCGGCCCCGGCGCGCTGCGCGGCAACGTGCCGTTGGCGGCCGGCAACCTCGCGATGTTCGCCAGGGCACACGGCCACACCGTCGACCTGCTGCCCGGCGGGCTGACCAACCGGCTCGGCGACCGCGGCGTGCTCGAAGCGATCTGCGCGCGGCAGCCGTCGCTGCTCGGCTTCACCTGCTACATGTGGAACGTCGACCGCGTGCTGTGGCTCGCGCGGCAGGTCAAGCAGCGGCTGCCGGACGTGCAGGTCGTGCTCGGCGGCCCTGAGATCACCGCCGACAACGACTGGGTGCTGGCCGAACCGAGCGTCGACTTCGCGGTGTTCGGCGAGGGCGAGCGCACCTTCGCCGAGCTACTCGATTGGCGGCGCACTGGCGATGCCACGACGCTGCCGAAGATCCTCGGCCTCGGCTTCCGCCGCGGCGAGCGCTTCGTCTGCAACCTGCCGCGGCCGCCGATGGCCGACCTGTCGGCGCTGGTGTCGCCGTACATCGGCGGCGTGCTCGACGCCGGCGACGAGGAGCAGCTGCTGCTGGAGACGGTGCGCGGCTGCGTCTTCAAGTGCAAGTTCTGCTACTACCCGAAGGCCTACGACAACCAGTACTACATGGCCTCGGAGCAGGTGCTGAAGCAGCTGCAGCACGCGCGCGAGCGCGCGGCGCGCGACGTCTACCTGCTGGATCCGACGCTCAACCAGCGGCCGGAGTTCGTGCCGTTCCTCGAGCTGCTGAAGCGGGGCAATCCCGACCGCAGCCTGTCGTTCTTCGGCGAGCTGCGCGGCGAAGGGCTCAACGAGAAGCACGCCGAGCGGATGCGCGACGCCGGCTTCACCGAGGTCGAGATCGGCCTGCAGTCGACCGATCCGCACACCCAGGAGCTGATGGACCGCCGCAACAACCTGCGCGCGTTCGAACGCGGCGTGCGGGCGATGCGCGCGGTCGGCATCAAGGTCAAGGTCGACCTGATCGTCGGCCTGCCGGGTGACACCGCCGAGTCGGTGCGGCGCTCGATGCACTGGGTCGCGGACAACGACCTGTGCGACGACGCGCAGGTGTTCCAGCTCAGCATCCTGCCGGGCACCGCGTTCCGCCGCGAGGCGCAGCAGCTCGGCCTCGACTTCCAGGAGCGGCCGCCGTACTACGTGCTCGAGACGCCGACCATGGACCTCGACACCATGCAGGGCCTGCTCGCCGAGGCGGAGGAGATCTTCGGCGTCGAGTTCGACGCGCTGCCGCCGCCGGCGGTGGGTGGTGTCGGGGCCACGGGGCACGTGATCGAGAACGGCGTCGTCACGGTGCTGCGGCACGACCTCGACGCGGCGAGCGCGGCGCCGGCGCCGACGGCGCCGGTCGCGCAGAGCGTCTCGCTGTGGCTCTGCAGCCGCGATCCGTACGCAACCCTCGCGCGCGCGACCGAGCTGGTGCGCGCGCACCTCGCCGACAACCCGTTCTCGACGCTGCAGGTGGTCCTGCAGACGGCCGAGGAGTTCCCGCTCGACGTGCTCGATGCGCTCGCCGAAGCGTGCGCGCCACAGGTGCGCCTCTACCTCGACCGCTTCTACGAGTTCGCGCCCGGCGCGCCGGCTGCGGCGCGGCGGCTCGTGGTCGCGCTGCCCGACGCGGCGAAGGAGGCGCTCGACGACGACTGGATCGAGACGGTGCTGCAGCAGGCCGACGTCGTCTGGCTCGGCGCCGACGGCGCTGCGGCGGCGCTCGAGCCGACCTGCCGCGCCGGTGAGTGGGTGGCGTAGCGCTGTCGCGTGGCGCTGCGCGGGGGCATGATCGCGGCGTGAACCGTCTCCTCGTTGCACCGCTGGCGCTGCTGCTGGCGGCGTCCGCCTCGTCCCAGGACCACGACGACCACGGCCAGCCGCCGGTGAAGGCGCCGTTCGCCGGCCTCGACACGGTCTGCGTCAACGACTGGTGGAACCGCCCGCCGTCGAAGATCGTCGACACGCGCGTGCCGCGCGACCAGGTGATCTGCTTCGGCATCTACACCGTGCATGGGGGCGTGCTGAAGCTGTCGGCGCAGCTGTTTCCGCTCTACCCGGCGGAGACGCGCGAGGTGCGGCTCGAGCTGAAGCGCGACGGCGAGTGGCAGCAGGTCGCCACGGCGGAGGTGAACGACCTCGGCTGGTCGGCGCTGTTCCGCATCGCGGGCTGGGACAGCACACAGGACGTCGACTACCGGCTGCGGCACGGCGAGCGCGCGACGTTCCAAGGCCGCATCAGGAAGGACCCGACCGGCGACGTGGTGACGATGTGCGCGCTGTCGTGCAACTCCAACCGCGACCGTGGCGACCGCGCCAGCTACGTGCGCAACATCAACCACCAGGACCCGGACCTGGTGTTCTTCGCCGGCGACCAGAGCTACGACCACAAGGAACACACCGCGGCGTGGTTGGCCTTCGGCCTGCAGTTCCGCGACGTGTTCCGCGACCGGCCGTGCGTGACGATCCCCGACGACCACGACATCGGTCAGCCCAACGTCTGGGGCGAATCCGGCAAGGTGTCGACGCTGCCCGGCTGCGCCGACGGCGGCTACGCTTTCGACAAGGACTACGTGCGCATGGTCGAGCGCTGCCAGACCGCGCATCTGCCCGATCCGTTCGACCCGACGCCGATCGGCCAGGGCATCGGCGTCTACTACACCAGCCTGATCGTCGGCGGCGTCGACTTCGCGATCGTCGAGGACCGCAAGTTCAAGTCGGGGCCGGCCGGCAAGATCCCGCAGCAGGGGCCGCGGCCGGACCACATCACCGATCCCGCCTACGACCCGCGTTCGATCGACCTGCCCGAGCTGGTGCTGCTCGGCGAGCGGCAGCTGCACTTCCTCGACGTGTGGGGTGAGCAGCGCGACGGCGTGGCGATGAAGGCGGTGCTGTCGCAGACCGGCTTCTGCGGCGGCGCGCACCTGCACGGCAGCAAGGACAACCGGCTGCACGGCGACCTCGACAGCAACGGCTGGCCGCAGCGCGGCCGCGACGAGGCGCTGCGTCGCATCGCCGCGGCGCATGCGGTGCACATCGCCGGCGACCAGCACCTGGCGACGCTGGTGAAGCACGGCATCGACGACTTCCGCGACGGCCCGTGGGCGTTCGTCGTGCCGGCGATCGTCAACAGCATCTACAGCCGCTGGTGGTGGCCGGAGAACGGCGCGGCGGGCGGTGGCCACGACCCCGAGGACCTGCTGCCGTGGACCGGTGACTACCGCGACGGCTTCGGCAACCGCATCACGATGTACGCCTACGCCAACCCGGAGACGCCGTCGCACGGCAGTGGCTACGGGCGGGTGCTGTTCGACAAGCGTGCCGGCAAGGTCACGTTCGAGTGCTGGCCGCGCGGCGTCGACGTGACGAAGGCTGGCGCGCCGCAGTTCGTCGGCTGGCCGAGGACCGTGACGATCGACTGAGGGCGCGAGAAGAATTCATGATGCGCGCTCTCAGAATGCCAATTGGCAGCCGCCTGCGCGGCTGCACAGAGGCTTCGCGAGGATTCCCTCTCAGCCTCTGAGCGGTCATCGGCGATGTCCTTGCAGCGCCGCAACCATCGCCGCGGTCGTCACTCGACAAGTCGGAACGCGCGTGCCATGCGCTGCTGCGTGGCCGCGCCGAGGCCGAGTTGCGAGGCGACGTCGCGCCACCCGCGCACCGCGTTCCGCACGGTGTCGAGGATCGTGCCTGCAGCCGGAGGGCGCAGTCGGAACCACTCGGCGACCTGCAGCAGCAGCCCGAGATCCTGGGTGTTGTCCGTTTCGCTGATGTTCAGGGTCAGGCCGTTACCGTCCGGGTTGGCGTTGAGGTCGTACGCCGGCGCCAACCGTACACCGTTCCCCTCGTGCAGAAAGCCGTGGTTGCGCAGGTGGTCATCGGTGTTCGACACGCAGACCGAGAACGCGACGCGGCGCCACAGCTGCGCGAGGTCTTCGGTCGGTTGTGAGCCGTGCTGCATCAGCACGCCGGCCAGTTCGAGGTAACTGGCGTCGGCATGGCCCTGCTCGCCGTCGGAGCGGCCCAGCATCGTCATCGCCGAGGTGAAGTGTCGCCGCCTGCCGTCGTCGTCGCGATCGAACCGGCGGCTGGAGAACGTGCGGTGCCCTTGCCGGTTGGCAGCGCCGCGACCGAACACGTCGAGGCGCGCCTCGGGGACGTCGATGCCAGCCGCCGCGGCGAGTCGGTGCACGACCATCTCCCAGGCGCCGACGTCGTTCTCGTCGTGGCGACTCGGGAACTTGGCGATCCACAGCCGGCCGCGTTCGTCGCGAACGCTTGCCTTGGGGCGCGCGCCGCCGAGGGAGCCGCCCGGGGACACCAGCATGCGCAGCCAACGTTCGTAGTCCGGGTCGTGTTCGACGTCGTCTCGCTCGAGCTGCAAACTGGCATTCTGCAGCTCGCGCAACGAGGTCCATGGCGGCGCGGCGAGCGCTTCGTCGTCGTCGAGGAAGCGCTGCTCGACGCGGTAGCGCAGCGCTCCGATGCGATGCGCGTCGTGCACCCCGAGCAGGTAGTCGGACTCGAGCAGAACGCGTTCGGGTCGTTGTTCGCGCCGCGCCCGCAGCGCTTCGCGGCGGCGCATGAGCACCCGTCCCCAGCGATCGGGGGCGGAATCGAGGAACACCCCGAACTGTTGACGTTCGGCCGATGGATACTGCGGGCCGCGGTAGAGCTGCAGCGCTGGGTCCATGACGTGGCCGTGGCCGTCACGCAGCCAGCCGTCGTCGTATTCGAAGGCGAACACCTCCTTGCCGCGCGCTGGGGTCGCCGTGAGCGCACCGACCCGCGTTGGGCCGGCCAGTCCTGTCCAGTCGGCGACGACGTCGATGATGCGGCGGGTGCTCACGGCGCGGGGGGCGTGGATGGAGTTGCCGCCCCGCTGCGCCTCCGTCGCGGTGCGCGCTGCCGGGGTTCGAGGCCGGCGTCCTGAAGCTTGCGGCCGAGCTCGTCGTCGCCGGCGATCTGACCGAGTTGCTCGTGCAGCCCGAGGCTGTGCAGCGCGTTGGCGTAGGCGCCGATGGTCGGCGAAGCGCTTCCCTGCTCGATAGCCCGCAGGGTGGTGCGGGACATGCCAGCCCGCTCGGCGACGAGGGCCGCAGAGAAGCCGCGGCGCAGGCGGGCGAGGCGGATGTTCTCGCCGAGCTGCTGCAGCACACGCGTGACGGCGGGCAGGGGGAGGTTGGACCGGCGGGCCATGATGGGCGCAATTCTAGCCTTTATCGGCCTCTAGTGGTCAAAATATTGACCATTGGGGCTGGCCTCGCTGTAGCCGGGCATTCGCATGGCGGCCCTGGCGCCGCGATTCACGCCGACGGGCCGTCGTAGCAGGCGCGACCCGGGCAGCACGTGCGCGGCGACACCAGCTCGTCGTCGGGGCCGACCGGCGTGCAGGTGCGCGTGCACCAGTAGTAGCCGTCGCCCGGCAGCTCGCGGTCGTCGTGCACGACGTCGGCGAGCGAGTGGGTGAGGATGTGCTTCATCGACAGCGACGGGCACGGATACTTCGGCAGCAGGTCGCGGTGGGTCTTCTGCACGTTGGTCTTCTTGTCGGTGCTCATCGCATCACCTCGTCGCCTCTTCGAGTGCGGCGCGGACCACGGCCTTGCCGATCGGCAGCTTGTAGGCGTTGAACGCCAGCGGAGTCGCGCCGGCGAACGCGGCTTCGGCCACGCGCAGGAACAGCTTCTCCGACGGCTCCTTGCCGACCAGCAGCTGCGCCGCCTGCGGCTTCGCCATCGGCACCGGACCGACCGCGCCGAGCACGAGGTCCGCCGCGGTGATCTTGCCGCCGGCCATGACCACGCGCACCGCGCAGGCGGTCGTCGCCCAGTCGAAGCTCTGCTTCTCACGGCTCTCCGCGTAGCCGAGCCGCGTGTCGGCCGGCTGCGCCGGCAGGTGCAGCGCGGTGACGATCTCGCCGTCTTCGAGCGTGTGCTCGGGGTTCTGCGCGCGCGGGTCGGCGGGGAACAGGTCGGCGAGCTTGCGGCGTCGCACCGCCTCGCCGGCGCGGGTCGTGTACTCGGCGCCGAGCGCCAGCAGCGCCGGCGCCAGGTTGCTCGGGTGCACGCGCACGCAGTCGGACCAGCCCATCACCGCGTGGTAGCGGTTGTCGCCGGTCATCGCCAGGCAGGTCGGGCCGCGGCCGCCGTGCAGGCAGCGGAACGCCTCGCTGCGCACGTACCAGCAGCGCGTGAACTGCAGCAGGTTGCCGGCCACCGTCGCACGGTTCTGCACCTGCGGGGTGCCGGTCGTCGAGGCCGCGCGCCGCAGGCCGTCGTAGGCGCGGCCCTGCAGCTGCTTCGCTTCCTGCAGCTGCGTCAGCGTGACCATCGCGCCGATCGTCACCTCACCGTTCTGTTCGGCGATCTGCGACAGCTCGCGCTTCAGCGGCAGCAGGTTGACGACCTTCTGTGGCGTGACGAGGCGCTCCTTCATGCGGTCGACGATGTCGATGCCGGCCGCCTTGACGATCGTGTCGGGCTGCGTGGCCGCCTCGGCGGCCTGCTCCAGCGAGGTGGGGAGCACGTAGGTGAAGGGTCTCATCGCGGTGTCCTCTGCGCCTTCTGCAGCGCGGCCAGGACCTTGTCGGGGGTCAGCGGGAGGTGGCGCACCGGTGCGCCGATGGCGTGGAAGACGGCGTTGCCGATCGCCGCCGCCGAGGCGGTCGACGGCGGCTCGCCGAGGCCGGCGGCGCCGGTGTTGTCGTGGCCGTTGGCGACCGAGTGCAGGTAGCAGTCGAGCGCCGGCAGGTCCTTCGTGCCGGTGATCTTGTAGCGCAGGAAGTCGCCGTTGAGCATGCGGCCCGAGCGCTGGTCCATGATGCGCTGCTCGTGCAGCGCGTAGCTGACGCCCTGGATCATCGCGCCGAGCACCTGGCTCTCGGCGAGCTTCTTGGCGATCACCAGACCGCAGTCCTGGATGCCGAACATGCGCGTCACCTGCACCTCGCCGGTCCAGGAGTCGACGCGCACCTCGGCGAACTGCGCGCCGCAGACGCCGCGGTGGAACGGGTCCTGCTTGTAGTTGGGGAAGCGCTCGCCGTGGGCCTCGATCGGGTTCTGGCCGATCAGCTTGCAGGCGTCGGTCCACGACAGCTGCGCCTTGTCGGTGCCGACCTTGCCGGCGCTGCAGCGCACCTCGTCCAGCGGCACGCCGAGGTGGTCGGCGACCAGCGCGACAAGCTTCTGCGCGGCGAGGTACGCCGCGTGGCGTACCGCCGGCGCCAGGCTCGGCGTCGTCGTGCTGCCGCCGGAGCCTGGGCCCGACGGGTCGGAGGTGTGGCCGGTGGTGGCGCGCACGCGGGCCGGCGCGATGCCGAGCTCCTCGGCGGTCAGCATCGTCAGCACGGTCTTCAGGCCGGTGCCGATGTCCTGCGCGCCGCTGCGCGACTCGACCGAGCCGTCGTTGTGGATGCGACAGGTGATGCCGTGCGGGTTGCGGCCGCCGTGGTTGCCGAGCTGGCCCCAGCGGGCGCTGGCGAGGCCTGCGCCCGTCAGGTAGCGGGCGCCGGGTTCGTTCTGCTTCGCGCGCGCCTCGGCCCAGCCGAAGCGCTCGGCGCCGAACTTCCACTGGTCGAGGCGCATCGCCTCGTCGTCGTTCTTCAGCCGCAGCGCGAGCGGGTCGAGGCCGGCCTTCGCCGCCAGCTCGTCGAGGAACAGCTCGGCGCCGAACCAGCCCTGCGGATAGCCGGGCGCGCGCATCGAACGCGCCGGGTCGGTGTCGCAGGCGATGTCCTTGTGCGACTGCCGGACCTTGGCCTTGCCGAGGTAGGCGCTGGGATGGCGCACCGCGCCGCCGCTGCCGTTGAAGCCGCAGCCGCCGAAGCTGCGCCAGTCCCAGACGGTGATGCGGCCGTTCTCGTCGAGCGCGCCGCGCACCTGCATCAGCGCCGACGGGCGGTTGCCGGCGGTGGTGTGCTCCTCGAAGCGGTCGAGCATCAGCTTGACCGGCTTCTGCGCCTCGTGGGCCAGCAGGCAGCAGGCGAGGCCTTCGATGCCGGCCGAGAACTTCGAGCCGAAGCCGCCGCCGACGTACTCGCTGTGCACCTCGACGGACTCGACGTCGACGCCGCGTTGCCGCAGCGCGCGGGCCAGCTCGCCGCGCACGCCGAACGTCGCCTGCGTCGAGCTCCAGACATCGAGGTGCTTCTGGTCGAAGCGCGCCACGTTGCCGTGCGTCTCCAGCGAGCTGTGCGTCTGCACTTCGGTGCGGTAGGTGCCGCTGTGGCTGTGCGTGGCCTTCGCCAGCAGCGCGTCGATGTCGTCGTCGGCCGGCCACTCGTCGTCGACCTCGCCGCCCATCGACAGCAGCGGCGCGTCGCCGCTCATCAGGTACTCGACGTTGTGCTCCTCCTGGTCGTAGTCGGCGCGGATCTTCTCGATCGCGTCGCGCGCCAGGTCGAGCGTCGGCGCCGCCACCGCGGCGATCGCGTCGCCGACGAAGCGCACCTTGTTGCCGACGTCCTTCAGCGCGACCACGGCGGTGACGCCGGGCATGCGACGGGCCTCGTCGAGGTCGAGCGCCGTCAACGTGCCGCGCGCGATCGGCGCGCGCAGGATCATCGCCTGCTGCAGGTCGGGGAAGTTCTGGTCGTAGGCGTACTTCGCCCGGCCGGTGGCCTTGGCGAAGCCGTCGACGCGGTCGAGGTCGGAGCCGACGACCTTGTAGGGGGTGTTGGCGTCCCACGGCGGCGCGTCGCCTTCGGTGGGCTCGACGGTGATCTTCTCGAGGCGGTCCTGCTGGTCCTTGCCGGGCAGGGCGCGGTAGCCGACGGTGATCTCGACCTGCTCGCGCGGGATCTCGACCTGCTCGCGCGGCGCGCCGGTGTCGCGGTTGCGGGTGCTCATCGGCCGCCTCCCTCGCCCTTGGCGGTGCGCTCGATGGCCTCCATGACGCGGCCGTAGGTGCCGCAACGGCACAGGTTGCCGCTGAGGTCGTGGCGCATCTGCGCCTCGGTCGGCGTGCCGCGCCGCTCGAGGCACGACAGCGAGCTCATGACCATGCCCGGGGTGCAGAAGCCGCACTGCAGCGCGTCGCAGGCGACGAAGTTCTGCACCAGCGGGTGCGTGGCCTTCGGGTCGGCCGGATCGGCGAGCCCTTCGACGGTGCGGAGCTCACAACCGACGGCGTCGACCGCCAGCATCAGGCAGCTGTTGACCGGCAGGTCGTCGACGAGCACCGTGCAGCCGCCGCAGGCGCCGCGGTCGCAGATCTTCTTGGCGCCGGTCAGGTCGAGCCGGTCGCGCAGCGCGTCGAGCAGCGTCGTGCGCGTCTCGACCTTCACCAGGCGCGCCTTGCCGTTGATGCTCAGCGTGATCTCGTGCTCGCCCGGGCCGAGCTCGCTCGGCGGCCGGTGCAGCTCGGCCGCCTCGGCGGCGGCGGTGAGCCCGGTGGTGGCGATGCCGGCGATCGCCGAGCCCTTGAGGAACGAACGGCGCGAGACGCCGCGATCGGGTGGGTGCGACATGGATGGCTCCGATGGCAGGGCGCCGGGGCGGCGCTGCGAGGCAGCAGTCTACCGACGCCGTCGGCGAGCGCGAGACACGAGTGCAGGCGGAGCCCGCCCCTCGCGTCCCGAGATTGCACCTCGTCGCGGCCGTCTGCGTCGGGCACGATGTCGC
The DNA here is from genome assembly GCA_020638735.1 of Planctomycetota bacterium. GTDB lineage: Bacteria > Planctomycetota > UBA1135 > UBA1135 > UBA2386. The sequence continues at coordinate 69,146 of JACKHZ010000015.1, forward strand.
GATGCACCGCCGCGCGCCGTCGTCGTTGGTCCCGGTCCTGCTGCTGTTGCTCGGCGCCTGCGCCACTCCGCGCGTCCGCCTCGACGTGCAGGCCGACAAGGTGACGGTCACCGCCGACGGCCAGCCGTTCGCCGAGGTGCACTTCGACGCGCAGCCGCGGCCGTTCGTCTGGCCGCTGTTCGCGGCGGGCACGGTGCCGGTGACGCGCGACTACCCGATGGGCGAGCGCGAAGGCGAAGAGCACGACCACCCGCATCACCAGTCGCTGTGGCTGGCGCACGGCAACGTCGACGGCTTCGACTTCTGGCACGGCCACGGCCACCGCGAGCGGCAGGAGCTCGCCGACTTCACGGCGGTGGCGTCGCCGACGCAGGCGGCGGTGTCGGCGGAGTACGTGTGGCGCGTCGACGACGACCGCGACGTGCTGCGCGAGCGGCGCGTGCTCGAGTTCGCGGTCGACGGCGAGCTGCGCTCGGTCGACGTGACGGCGACGTTCACGCCTGCCGGGACCGCACCGGTGCGCTTCGGCGACACCAAGGAGGGCACCTTCGCGATGCGCGTGCACCCGGCGCTGCGCGGCGAGGGCAAGCTCGCCAACGGCGTGCTGCGCAACAGCGAGGGCCAGCGCGGCAGCGCCGCCTGGGGCAAGCGCGCGCGCTGGCTCGACGACACCGGCACCGTCGACGGTCAGCGCGTCGGCGTCCTGATCTTCGACCACCCGGACAACCTGCGCCACCCGACGTGGTGGCACGCGCGCACCTACGGCCTGCTCGGCGCGAATCCGTTCGGCGCGCACGATTTCGAGAAGGCCAAGGCCGGCGCCGGCGACTTCGTGCTCGAACCGGGGCAGACGCTGCGTCTGCGCTACCGCGTCGTGCTGCACCGCGGCGACCTCGACGACGCGGCGATCGAGGGGCTGTGGCAGCGCTGGATCAGCGGCTGAACGGATTGCCGACGCCGGGCAGGCGCACGACCTGCGGCGCGCGCACGACGACGTTGGCGAAGCGGCCGGAGTCGTCGAACGAGCCGAGGCCGATGCGGCCGTGGTCGAAGCGCGACGACTCGGTCTCGAGGATCGGTTGCTGCTGGTCGTCCCAGAACACGCGGATCGTGCCGGCCTCGACGCGGCGTTCGATGCGCACGTGGTGCCACTGGTCCTGGCCCCAGTCGACGCCGGCGGGCGGCGGCGGCAGCAGGTTCTTGCGCGGGGCGCCGTCGACGACGAACACGTTGTGCGCGTTGGGGTCCGGCGTGGTCGCCAGGTGCACGTAGTAGAAGTGCTGCGGGTCCTGGAAGCCGAAGATCAGGCACATGTCCCGGTGCGCGTATTCCTTGCCGGTCTGCAGCAGGTCGAGTTCCAGGTCGAAGTCGCCGACGTCCACGTCGGGCAACAGCGCGATGCTGTGCGGCGAGCGCACCGCCGGCTCGTAGGCGCACTTGCCGAGCAGCTCGAGCGACGGCACGCCGCCGTCGTCGTTGCGGCGCCACCGGTTCGGGTCGCTGGTGTGCAGCGGCGTGAGGTCGTTCTCCGCCGCGAACGTGCCGTGGTAGACCTCCTGCCAGACCGGGGCCATGTTCGTCGCCTCGAAGCCTGCGCCGGCGCAGGCGGCCAGCGCCAGCAGTGCGGTGGTGACGGCGCGCATCAGATCTGCTCCGGTACTTCGAAGCCCTCGCGGTAGACGCGGGTGCGCAGCTGCTCGGCGTCGGCGTCGCCGACGAAGTGCTCGGTCTGCGGGTCCATCCTGAGCCACCTGCCGAGGCGCACCCCGCCGGCGGACAGGTCGACCTCGTTGGCGCGCAGGTGCATGTCGAGGCGCAGGAAGGCGTCGGCGAGGTGTGCGTTGGCGCGCGCCGCCGCCTGCAGCGCGTCGTGGTCGGCGACCTCGCCGAGCAGGTGCGAGACGTTGCCCATGTGGCACATCGCGCTCGACAGGTGCCCCTCGCGGATGTCGGCGTGCAGGTCCTCGACCTTGCGGCTGCGCACCGCGTCGACGAAGTTCTGGAAGTGGTCCGTGGCGCCCTCGAAGCGCGCGACCTCCTGGTCGTCCTGGTCGAAGGCGATCGCGCGGCTGTAGTCGGGGATGCGCAGGTAGCCGCGTTCGCAGTGCACGATGACGCCGATGCGTGCGCCGAGGTAGTCGTCCATCGACTTGCCCCAGTCCTTCTGCTGCGCCTCCTTGCTGCGCGGCAGGCCGCGCACCTCGAACAGCAGCGGCGCACCCTCGCCGAACTCGTGGTAGACGATCTGCGTGTTGGGTGTGTCGCCGTCGTCGTCGTAGCCGACGCGGCCGCCGATGCTCAGCGTGCGGGTCGGCAGCGTGCTCCTGCCGAGCGCCCAGCGGGCGATGTCCATCTGGTGGATGCCCTGGTTGCCGACGTCGCCGTTGCCGGTCGCGAAGTCCCAGTGCCAGTCGTAGTGCAGGTGCTTGCGCCGCAGCGGCCCCTTCGGCGCCGGGCCGCACCACAGGTCGTAGTCGACCGACTGCGGCGGTTGCTGCGGCCCCTCGACCTTGCCGATGCTCTGCCGCGGCTTGTAGCAGAGGCCGCGCGCGAGCGTGATCTGGCCGAGCTTGCCCGACTGCGCGAAGGCGATGCCCTCGGCGATGCCGTGGCTCGAACGACATTGCGTACCGGTCTGCACGATGCGCCCGTACTTGCGCGCCGCGGCGACGACCTGGCCGCCTTCGAAGACGTTGTGCGAGACGGGCTTCTCCAGGTAGACGTCCTTGCCCGCCTGGCAGGCCCAGATCGCCTGCAGCGCGTGCCAGTGGTTGGGCGTCGCGACGCTGATCGCGTCGATGTCGTCGCGGTCGAGCACCCGGCGCACGTCGGCGTAGGCGTCGACCTCGACGCCCTTCTCGGCCAGCTTCTTCGCCTGCTCGGCCAGCGGCGCGGCGTCGACGTCGACCAGCGCGGCGATGCGCACGCCGTCGAGCCGCAGGAACCCGCCGATGTGGTCGCGGCCGCGGCCGCGCACGCCGACCACGGCGACGCGAAGCTCGCGGTGGGGCGCCCAGCGCGGCAGGCGCAGCGGCGCGGCGGCGAGGCCGAGCGCGCAGCCGCCGACGAAGGTGCGACGGGTCGGGGGGAGGGGGCGGTTCGCCGCGTTCCGGTCGTGCTCGCTCATGGTGGCGCTGGGGTGTTGGCGGGGCGGGAACGCCAACGGTACGGCCGGTCCGGCGCGCTGCAACCGCGGCGGCGGATCCCCGGAATCGGTTGGCCCTCGGCGGGGCTTCCGGCGCCTGTGCGGGCATGCGAACGTGCACCCTCCTGCCGCTTGTCGGCGCCCTGTTCTCCGTCTACGCAGGCGCCCAGCAACTCGTCGCCGAGGTCGAGCCCAACGACGGCCCGGCGCAGGCCCAGCCGATCGTCGCCGGGCAGCAACTGCAGTGCACCTTCGCCGCGACCACCGACGAGGACTGGTTCTCGTTCACGCTGGCCGCTCCGGGGCAGGTGCACCTGCGCTCGCTGAACAGCGGCACGCTGTCGCTGAGCCTGACCCGCGACACCCGCATCGCCCTCTACGACGCCGCCGGGGCCGTGCGGCTGGCGTGGAACGACGGCGCCTCGGGCTCGCGCGCCGACTGCGGCGTGACGTTGCCTGCCGGCAGCTACGCCTTCTGCGTCGGCAACAAGTCGACGTTCACCGGCGCGGTCCCGTACGACCTGGACTTCTTCGTGCTGCCGCCGCACACCGTCGACACCCTCGAGGCGGCGGAGCCCAACGACCCGATGCAGCCGGGCGGCGTGCCGACGCCGATGACGATCGGGGACACCATCGAAGGGGAGCTGTCCTCGCCGGCCGACGTCGACTTCTGGGCGTTCTCGATCCCGATGTCGGGCGTCCTGCAGGCGGCGAGCCATGACGACGGCGGCGTGCCGCAGTGCGACAACCTGGCGCTGCGCTGGTACCAGGAGATCGGCCCCAACTCGTGGGCGCCGCTCGGCACCTCGAACGCGACCAACTCGGCGAGCCACCGCGTCACGTCGCTGCAGCACCCGGGCATCCTGCCTCCCGGCAACTACGCCGTGGCGGTGATGGCCGGCACCAACGCCGCGGGCACCGCGCCGTGGGACTACGTCCGGCAGGGACGCTACAGCCTGCGCACGACCTTCTCGGCGATGCCCGGCGCCAACCAGGTGCTGGAGGCGCCCGAGCCGAACGACACCCCGGTGACGGCGACGTTCCTGTCGCTCGGTGACGACGGCGTCGGCGTGGCGCAGAGCGGCAACGAACCCGACTGGTACGCGTTCGCCGCTGGCGGACCGACCATCATCACGGCGATGGCCGCGGGCGCCGGCGCGACGCCGCTGGCCGGCTCGACGCTGCGGCTCCTGGACGCGAACGGCACGATCCTCGCCAGCGCGTCCGGCGGCGCGACGACGCACGGCCGCCTGATCGCGACGGTGACGGCGCCGGGCTTCTACTACCTGCAGATCGCCGCCTCGCAGTTCGCGATGACCGGCGAATACGTGCTGCACACCGGCCAGGGCCCGGCGCTCTACTCGCAGAGCGCGACGCGCGTCGAGCCGGCGTCGGTCAACGCCTGCGTCGGCTCGAACGGGCTGCGGCCGCTGCTCGGGTTCCTGCCCGGCGAGACGGCGGTGTTCGACTCGACGTTCGTCACCCGCGTCGAACGAGCCGTCGGCCCGACCCTCGGCGTCATCGCCATGGGCCTGTCGAACACGACCGCCTCCGGCGGGTCGGTGGCGCTGCCGCTGCCGGTCGACGTCGGCGGCCTCGACTCGCAGGGCTTGCAGACCATCTGCACGCTGCGCGTGGACCCGATCGTGATCCTGCTGTTCGCCACCGACGCCGCGGGCGCCGGCGAACTCGCGTGGACGTTCCCGTGGGCTCCGGCCGCGTCGGGCATCAAGGTCTACGAGCAGGCGTTCCTGGTGGACCTCGCGTTGAACAACCGCGGGCTGTCCGCCAGCAACGACGCGTCGTTCGTCGTCGGCGACCTGCCGTTCTGAAGTTGCTCCGCGCCGCTCGTGGGCGGCGCTGCCGGCGGGTAGAACGTGTCGGTGCGCCTCCTCCCGCTGATGCTGCTGCTCGGGTTCGCCGCCTGCGCGAGCACCCCGCCACCTGCAGGTCGCGTCGCGCCCGGCGTGCTGGTCGCGTCGCTGGCTGTGGACGCGGGTGGCGCGACCGGCGGCGGGCCCGCCTTCGCGGCGCTGCGCGACGCGTTCACGGCGGCCAACCCCGGCTACGACATCGCGTTCCACCGCGCCTGTAGCGCGCTGCCGCCGGCCGACCGGGACCGGATCGTGTTCGTGCAGGGGCCGGCCGATCGCACCATCGCGCCGACCGTCGGCGACGCGTTGCTGGTGCCAGCGTTCCGCGGCTGCACGTTCACCGACGGCGCGGCGCTCGATCTGCTGGCGTTCGCGCTGCCGGAGCCGCTGCCGGCCGGCCTGCCGTCGGCGATCCGGCCCGACTGGGACCCGCGCATCACCGACACGCCGGGCGGCTGCGCGACCGAGGACGACGCCTACCGCCGCATCCTGCTGACGTGGCGCGGCGAGGTCGGACCCTACGTGCTGCACCAGCTGAACGCGCACCGCGTGCGCATCAACGACAGCTTCACGCACTACCACCCGGTCGACGGCGGCTTCGACGAGTTCTACCTGGTGCAGGAGACGCGCCCTGGCGCGCGCCTGCTGACCACCAACCGCGTGCCCGAGATCGAGGCGCGCACGATCGATCGCAGCGCGGCGGCCGGGCTGCTGCACCAGCGCGAGCTGCGCGTCGGCGACCTCGTCTACCTGCCGCGCGGGACGGCGCATCGCGGCCTCGGCGGCGCGGTCGTGCAGGTGATCTCGGTGCCGGGCTTCGTGCCGGGCAGTGAGATCGGCCTCGACCATCATCTGTGGGCGATCAACTGCGCTCTCGGCCTGACCGGCGCCGGGGCGATCCCCTTCCACCTGGTCGCCGCGCGCACCGCGGTGCGGCGCTGAACGAAACGGCAGCCGACGCTCGACCGCTGTCGCCCGGGCGCGCACGATGTCGAGAATGACCAGGGCCTCTTCCGCCGCGTTGGCGTTCGCCTGTGCGCTCGCGTTCTCCGCCGCACCCGTCGCGCAGAAGCCGCTGCGCGGGTCGCGACCCAACATCCTGTTCGTGTTCAGCGACGACCACGCCTGCCACGCGATCAGCGCCTACGGCTCGCGGGTCAACCAGACGCCCAACATCGACCGCCTCGCCGAGCACGGCCTGCTGTTCCGCAACAACTTCTGCGGCAACTCCCTGTGCGGCCCGTCGCGGGCGACGATCCTGACCGGCAAGCACAGCCACGCCAACGGCTTCATGCGCAACGGCAACGTCTTCGACGGGGACCAGACGACGTTCGCCAAGCTGCTGCACGGGGTCGGCTACCAGACGGCGATCTTCGGCAAGTGGCACCTGTCGTCGGATCCGCAGGGCTTCGACAAGTGGGCCGTGCTGCCGGGGCAGGGCGAGTACTACAACCCCGACTTCCTGACCGCGTCGGGCCGGCAGCGCCTCGAGGGCCACGCCACCGACCTGACCACCGGCATGGCGATCGAGTGGTTGGAGCAGCGCGACCCGGAGCGGCCGTTCCTGCTGATGTGCCAGCACAAGGCGCCGCATCGCAACTGGCTGCCGGCGCTCGAGGACCTGGCGCTCTACCGCGACACGACGATCCCCGAGCCGGAGACGCTGTTCGACGACTACGCCGGCCGCGGACCGATGGCCAAGGCGCAGGAGATGACGATCAGCAGCCACATGTTCCTGCACTACGACCTGCTGGTGCCGCCCGCGGACCCGGACGCGCTGAAGGGCACCGACACGGCGTGGCGCGCGCAGCAGCAGCGCATGACCGAGGCGCAGCGCGAGGCGTTCAACGCCGCCTACGCGGCGGAGAACGACGCGTTCTTGCGCGAGGACCCGCAGGGCGACGCGCGCGTGCGCTGGGCCTACCAGCGCTACATGAAGAACTACCTGCGCTGCGTCAACGGCGTCGACCGCAGCGTCGGCGCGATGCTCGAGTGGCTCGACGCGCACCCGGACGTCAAGCAGAACACGATCATCATCTACTCGTCCGACCAAGGCTTCTACCTCGGCGACCACGGCTGGTACGACAAGCGCTGGATGTACGAGGAGAGCCTGCACATGCCGCTGTTGATGGCGTGGCCGGAGCACCTGCGCGAAGGCGTCGAGGTCGCGGCGCTGACGCAGAACATCGACTTCGCGCCGACCTTCCTCGACATGGCCGGCGTGCCCGTGCCGGCGGACATGCACGGCCGGAGCCTGGTGCCGCTGCTCGAGGCCAAGGACCCGGCCGCGGTCGCGTGGCGCGACGCGGTCTACTACCACTACTACGAGTCGCACGCGGTGCACATGGTGCCGGCGCAGTACGGCGCGCGCACCGAGCGCTACAAGCTGATCCGCTACTACGAGCCGGAGTGGGACACGTGGGAGCTGTTCGACCTCGAGCAGGACCCGCAGGAACTGCACAGCGTCGCCGACGATCCCGACTACGCCGAGATCCGCGCGCAGCTGGAGCAGCGTCTGGTCGAGCTGCGCGCGCAGTACGGAGACAGCACGGGCGACCTCGGCGGCCATCGCTTCCCGGTGCAGGCCGGCATCGCGCGCGTCGAGCCGATCGCAGGCAGCGACGACGGCGTGGCGGTGTTCGCCAACACGATCGGCAGCTACCTGCTGCAGACCGGCGCGCCGCGCAGCGGTGTGGTGACGGTGACGACGACGATGCGGCCGCGCGACGGCCGCCAGCAGCGGAACGGCTTCGTGCTGGTCTCCGGCGGCGACCCGCGCGAGGACCTGCTGCGCTGCGGCGTCGAGTTCGGCGCGCACCGGCTGGTCATCGCGACGCCGGGCAGCCTGCGCGCTGCGGCGGCGGAGGAGCTGGTCTGGGACGGCAAGGCGCCGCTCGAGGTGCGCTGCACGTTCGATCTCGACGCGCACCGGGTCACGGTGCGCGCGGCCGGCGTCGAGGTCGGCGCGCCGATGCCGAAGGGCTGGCAGGCGCTGACCGCGTGGGGCTACGGGGCAAGCAACGCCGAGACCGAGTTCGGTGGCCTGAAGTTCGAGTAGCGCCGACGTGCAGGTCAGCCGGCGGCCATGCCGGCGCGCGCGTCGCGCGCGGCGCGCAGCCGTTCGACCGCATCGGGCAGCGCGTACTGCTCGCCGGCCTGGCCGCTGACGAAGCGGCCGCCGCGCACGTCGCCGCGAAGCTCCAGCGCGCGCAGCGTGCGCAGCAGCAGCCGCCACGGCACCGGCACCTTCTGGGCCAGCAGCAGCGCGTGCGACAGCACGCCGAAGCGCAGCAGCAGCGAACGCGCGACCAGCTCGACCGCTTCGTCGCCGGCGCGCGTGTCCTGCGGCGGCAGCGGCAGCAGGCTCCAGCGGCCGACGGCGTAGAGCGGGAAACGGCGCTTGCTCGGGGCGATCGCCAGCTGCCGCATCGCGGCGAACGAGTCGCAGGTGGCGAGGCCCGTGCCGACCAGCTCGCCGAGCGCGTCTTCGAGGCGGCTCGGCAGCAAGCGGCTGTCGTTCTGCAGGTCGGTCGGGAACAGCGCGCCGCGCTGTTGCAGCAGGTCGTGCAACACGCGGGCGTCGGCCGACAGGTCGTCCGGCTTCGCCCGTTCGAGCGGCAGCTCGAGCCAGCGTGACAGCTCGGCGCGCGGCACGAACGACAGCGGCAGGCGGCTCAGCGGACCGCGCCACGGACCCCACAGGCGCAGCCAGACGAACTCGCCGGACAGCGTGATCTGGTCGAGGTGCTCGCGGTGGTAGCGGTCGAGGCGGCGCGGCAGCTCGTCGCCTTCCCACTGCTCGGGCGTCGACGTCGCGGTCGCCAGCTGCTGCAGAACCTCCGCCAGACCGCGCGGCCCGGCGCGCTGCTGGCCCGGCGTCAGGTGCTGCCAGTCGCGCAGGAAGTGCTCGAAGTCCGCCGGGCTGACCGGCTGCACCGCCTTGCGCAGCCGTTCGACCATCGCCCGGCGCACGCGCGCCAGCAGGCGCCGGTGGGCCCACAGCTCGCGGCCCTGGCAGCGCGCGCGCATCGCGGTGCCTTCGGCCTCGAGCGCGCGCAGCGCCGTCGCGTCGTCGAACGACAGCGCGTCGGCCCACACCGGGATCACCGCTTCGAGGCGGCCGCGCCACGCGGCGAGCGCTTCGCGCGGCGCCTCGGCGGCGAACCAGCGTTCGCCATCGGCTTGTGCGCGGCCGTCGGCGGCCAGCTCGTCGAGCCAGGGCCGCCAGGCGTCGGGCACTTCCGGTTGTTCGAGCCAGCCCATCCAGCCGAGCGCCTCGTGCAGCTCGGCGGTGTCCCGCGGCTCCGGCCACGCCTCGCCGCGCACCTGCTCGAGCGCCACCGCATCGAGCTCCTGTTCGTCGGCCGCTGCGCGCGCGCGCCGGCCGCCGCGCTGCAGCGTCACCACCGCCTGGGTGCGGCGTTCTTCGAGCGGCGCGTCGTCGAGGAACGCATAGGGCATCGCGTGCAGGATGCTGGCGGCGAACGGCGACGGCTCGCTGCGCTCGGCCTCGATCAGAGTCAGCTCGCCGCGGCGCAGCCGCTGCAGCAGCTGCTGCAGGCCGTCGAAGTCCATCGCCTCGTGCATCGCGTCGTGCACCGTCTGGCCGACCAGCGGGTGCTCGAGCGGCACCGGGATGGGGCCCGGCGGCAGCGTCTCCGGGCACGCTTGCGCCTGCGGGAACGCCGCCGCCAGCGCGTCGTCGGCGCGGAAGCGCAGCAGCGGCGCCGGCACGCGGCGGCCGGAGCGGGCGCGTTCGACGAACAGCGAGCGGGTGACGTTCCAGCGCCAGCGGGCCTGGAACATCGGCGCCGGCAGCATCGCCTGCAGCAGCACCTCGCGCACCGTGTCCGGGTTCAGGAACTGCCAGACGTCGGCCAGCGGGAAGCTGTGCATCGGCCCGAGCGAGATCAGCAGCGCCTCCTCGTTGGCCGCGGCCTGCAGCTCGTAGCCGAAGCCGACGCAGAAGCGCTTGCGCAGCGCCAGGCCGAAGGCGCGGTTGACGCGGCTGCCGAGCGGGCAGTGCAGGATCAGCTGCTGGCCGCCGGTCTCGTCGAAGAAGCGTTCGAGCACCAGCGTGTCGTGCGACGGCACCGCGCCGAGCGCGGCGGCTCCCTCTTCGAGGTAGGCCGCCAGCTGCTCGGTGGCGGCGTCGTCGAGGCCGCACTGCTCGCGCAGCCACTGCGGGTCGCGGCCGTGGTCCCGCACCGCGGCGACCGCGCGGCTCAGCTCGTCGCTGCGCGACGGCCCCTCGGCGATCCAGAACGGCAGGCTCGGCGGCACGGAGCCGGCGTCGGCGACGCGCAGCGTGCCGGAGCCGATGCGGCGGATCTGCCAGCTGGTGGTGCCGAGCTGGAACACGTCGCCGACCGACGACTCGATGGCGAAGTCCTCGTGCACGGTGCCGACCGGCGTGTCGTCGTGGTCGAGCACGACGTTCCAGTCGGCGACGTCGGGGATCGCGCCGCCGCAGGTGATCGCGGTGATGCGGGCGCGGCGCGTCGCGCGCACGGTGCGGTGCACGCTGTCGCGGTGCAGCAGCGCCGCGCGGCCGCCGGCGTGCAGGGCCAGCACGGCGTCGAAGCGTTCGCGCGGCAGCTCGCGGTAGGGGAACGCGGCGGTCACTTGAAGGAACAGCTCGTCCTCGCCGAACACGTCGTCGCAGCACGCGGCGACGATCTGCTGCGCCAGGATGTCGAGCGGCCATCGCGGCTGGTGGGTGCGGTCGAGCTCGCCGCTCTTCACCGCGTGCATCAGCCCGGCCGCGGCGACCAGCTCGTCGCGGGTCAGCGGGAACAGCCGGCCCTTCGGCGTCCTGGCCAGCGCGTGGCCGGCGCGGCCGACGCGCTGCAGGAACGCGGCGATGGTCGGCGTCGGGCCGAGCTGCACGACCAGGTCGACGTCGCCGACGTCGATGCCGAGTTCGAGCGAGCTGGTGGCGACCAGCGCCGCCAGCTCGCCGCGCTTCAACCGCTGCTCGGCGTCGAGCCGGCGCTGCTTGGCCAGCGAGCCGTGGTGGCTGGTGACCTTGTCCTTGCCGAGCTGCTCGGCGAGGCGCGCGGCGACGCGTTCGGCCATCTTGCGGGTGTTGGCGAACACCAGCGTGGTGCGGTGGGTCTCGATCAGCTCCACCAGCCGCGCGAACACCTCGTTCCACGTCTCGCCGCTGCAGATCGTGTCGAGCGGCGCACCCGGCACCTCGACGGCGAGGTCGAGCTCGCGGCGGTGGCCGATGTCGACGATCGCGCACGGGCGGTGGGTGCCGGCGAGCAGCGCGGCGGTGTCTTCGATCGGCCGCTGCGTCGCCGACAGGCCGATGCGCTGCAGCCGGCCGCCGTGCTGCTGCACCAGGCGGTCGAGCCGTTCGCAGGTCAGCGCGAAGTGGCTGCCACGCTTGCTGCCGGCCAGCGCGTGGATCTCGTCGACGATCAGCGTGCGCGTCGTCGCCAACAGCTTGCGACCGCGCGCCGACGTCAGCAGGATGTAGAGCGACTCCGGCGTGGTGACGAGGATGTGCGGCGCCTTCTTCAGCATCGCCGCGCGTTGGTTCGCCGGCGTGTCACCGCTGCGCACCGCGACCTGCACGTCGGGCAGCGTCGCGTCGCAGAGGCGCAGCTCGGCGAGCGGCTGCTGCAGGTTCTTCTGCACGTCGTTGGCCAGCGCCCGCAGCGGCGACACGTAGACCACCTGCAGCTCGTCGGCGAGCGCTTCGCCCTGCTGCAGCAGCGCGTCGAGCGCGTGCAGGAACGCGGCCAGCGTCTTGCCCGAGCCGGTCGGCGCGGCGATCAGCGTGTGCTCGCCGGCGGCGATGTGCGGCCAGCCGGCGACCTGCGGCGGCGAAGGCTCGCCGAGGCGGTCGGCGAACCAGCGGGCGACGGTGGGGTGGAAGCGCTCGAGCACGGGGTGCCGAGCATAGCCTCGATTCAGCCGCCGCTGGTGGTGGCGAGCGCGCGGCCGTTGACGAAGTCGACGAAGCCGAGCTTCTCGTCCTGGTCGACCGGGCGGCCGAGCATCTCGAAGCAGCGGCTGCGCGCCTTGGCGAAGGTGTCGAGCGACCACGCCTCGGCCTGTTTGCGGTCCATCTTGCCGACGTCCTTGGTGAACGAGACGTCGCCGAGACCTTCGGCGAGCTCGCCGAGGTTGTGCTGGAAGTAGTCACCGCGCTGGGTGACGACGCGTTCGCAGTCGCGGAACAGCCGGCCGAAGCGCTCCAGCGTCTTGGTGACGAAGCCCGCCTGACGCAGCTCGTGCCGCAGGTCTTCGACCGACAGGTGCTGGTCGACCATGTACGAGTTGACCCACAGGCAGTAGTAGTTGGCGATGTCGAAGTTCCACTTGATCGACAGCAGGTCGTAGCTGCCGAACAGGTCGTACTGCTCGTGGTAGAGCGGCAGGTTGGCCTGGTAGCGGAACTGCAGGTAGCCCTCGTAGAGGCGCTGCCGCTCGGCGATGTCCTCGCCGTCGTGGCGGCGCGCGATCAGGTCGGCGGTGTAGTCGTTGGCCAGCGTGATGAAGTCGCTGCCCGGGCTGTAGAACGGGTCGGAGAACGCCGCTGACTCGCCGACCACCGCCCAGCGGTCGCCGAACCACTGCTTGGTGCCGTAGGCCAGCTGGCCGTAGCCGCCGAAGTCCAGCCACTCGGCATCGCCGATCAGGTCGCGGCAGGCGCGCTGTCGGCACAGGAACTCGCGCAGCCCGTCCTTGGTCAACACCGAACGCTCGACGTGGCGGGTGTCGCCGACGATGCCGATGCTCGTCACGCCGCCCTTCAGCGGGATCAGCCACACCCAGTAGCCGCGGTGCATGAAGTGCACGGTCGACAGCCGGCGCGAGGTGTTGTGCACGCGGTCGCGCCACGCCTGGTCGATCTGCGGGCCGTCGAGGTCGACGACGTTGCCGAGCCGCGCCCACGAGGCGAGGCAGCGGTGCGAGTCGACCTTGACGCGCAGGTCGAGCTGCTTGGCGAGCAGGCTGGCGCGGCCGGTGGCGTCGACGACGTAGCCGGCGGAGACGCGGCGTTCGCTGCCGTTCTCGCCCTCGCAGAAGGTGACGTGGTGGTGCGGCTCGCCGAGCTCGACGCCGGTGACCTTGGCGCCCTCGATCAGCTCGGCGCCGAGGCGGCGACCGCCGTCGCGCAGCTCGCGCTCGAGCGTCGAGCGGTCGAGCTGGAAGCTCGGGTGGAACGGCAGCCCGTAGCTGCCGATCTCGCTCATGCGCTCGATCGGGGCGTTCTTCTGCTCGTTGTCGAAGAAGAAGCGCAGGCCGTTCTTCGGCAGGTGGTGCTCGTACAGGTACGTCGTCAAGCCGAGCTTGCGCACCATGTAGTTGGAGAACAGCTCGACGGTCGCTTCGCCGACCTTGTAGGAGGTGCCGGTCGAACGTTCGAGGCAGAGCACCGAGAGGTCGGGGCGCGTGAGCCTGAGCTGGCGCACGAGCAGGCTGCCGGCGAGGCCGGCGCCGAGGATCACGACGTCGTAGTCGGGGCGGTTCATGGTCGTTCGAGCAGGGTGATGGCGCTGGCGCCGCCGGCGGCGTGCGCCGTCAGCATCGCGCAGGTCGCGCGCAGCGGGCCGTCGCGCTGAGGGTCGTGCAAGGTGACGCCGAGTGCTGGATCGGGGCGGTCACACGCGCGCGGCGCAGCGATCCCGGCGCCGCCGAGCGCCAGCAGCGCCGCCGCCAGCGTGCCGCCGCCGAACTCGCCGGTGACGGCCTTCGGCGCGACGATCCATGGGTGATGCGGCAGCGCCGCGTGCAGCAGCGCGGCCTCGTAGGCGTCGGCCGCGCGCGCGCCCGACGCGCCGCTGACGACGAGGTCGACGCGATCGAGGCGGTCGCCGAGGCGCTCGCGCAGGTGCTCGGCGAGCGCTTCGGGCTGCTGCCCGGTGCCCATGCGGCCGGCGCTGTGGTCGTGGGCGCGCACCGTCGGGCCGACGCGGGCCAGGATCGTCGCGCCGCGCGCGCGGGCGGTCGCCTCGCGCTCGAGCACCAGCACGGCGGCGCCTTCGCCGGCGCGGTAGCCGCGACGCCGCAGATCGAACGGCCGCGGCAGCTCGCCGTCGTCGCCCGGCTCGGCGTGCGGCCGCGCCACCGCGCGGAAGCGGTCGAGGATCGCGTGCGACAGCGGCTTCATCTCGTCGACGGCGCCGCACAGGCAGACGTCGGCGCGGCCGCGGCGCAGGTCCTCGACCGCCTGGTGCAGCGCCAGCAGCGGGCCGGCCTCGCGCTGGCAGATGGTGTTGTTGGGGCCGCGCGCGCCGACCGCGATCGCGATCTGACCGGCGGCGGCGTTGGCGACGCAGTCGGTGAACAGGAACGGCGAGGCGAAGCGGCCGCCCTTCTGCAGCACCTGCAGCGCCAGCTGCTCGGTGAAGCCGCCCGGGCCGAACGCCGTCGCGATCGTCACCGCGGTGCGTTCGCGGTCGCCGGTCAGCTGGCCGTCGGCGGCGAGGCCGGCGTGCTGCAGCGCCATGCGCGCCGCGACCACCGCGAATTGCGACAGGTCGCTCATGCGGCGGCCGGCGTCTTCGCTGAGCCAGGGCACGAAGTCCGGCGCGGACGCGGCGACCGTCGCGACCGTGGTGGAGGAGTTGCGGCGGTGGTAGCCGGCGCGGCGGTCGACCGGCGCGCCGAGCGCTTCGCCGCGCAGCAGCGCCGCGGCCAGCGCGTCGCCGCCGATGCCGTAGGCGCCGAGGCAGCCGAGGCCGGTGACGACGATCGCGTCGTGGCTGGGCGAGTGCTGGTTCACCGCAGGCTCCGCAACAGGATCACCGCGTTGTTGCCGCCGAACGCGAGGTTGGTCGACAGGCCGACGTTGTGCTCGGGCAGCGCGCGCGCGCCGTGCAGCACCACGTCGAGGCCGAGCTCCGGATCGGCGGGCTGTTCGCCGGCGGTCGGCGGCAGCAGCCGGTCGCGGATCGACAGCGCGGTCAGCACCGCCTCGACGCCGCCGGCGGCGCCGAGCAGGTGGCCGACCATGCTCTTGGTCGACGTCACCGGCAGCCGCGCGGTGCGTTCGCCGAACACCACGCGCAGCGCCGCGGCCTCGGCGGTGTCGTTGTGCGGCGTGCCGGTGCCGTGCGCGTTGACGAACGTCACGTCGTCGGCGGCGAGCCCCGCTTCGCGCAGCGCGGTGCGGATCGCCGCCGCGGCGCCCGCGCCGGTCGGATCGGGCGCCGACACGTGCTGCGCGTCACACGAACGGCCGGCAGAGACCAGCTCGGCGATCGCCGCCGCGCCGCGCGCCGCCGCGTGCGCCGCGGTCTCGAGCAGCAGCACGCCGGAGCCTTCGCCGAGCAGCAGGCCCTGGCGGTCGCGGCGGAACGGCCGGGTCGGCGCCTTGTCGATGGCGCGCAGGCTGTTGAAGCCGGCGTAGGTGATCTCGCACAGCTCGTCGGCGCCGCCGGCGAGCGCGACGTCGACCTCGCCGCTCTGCAGCGCGTCGAGCGCCGCGCCGATCGCGACGTTGGCCGAAGTGCACGCGGTCGAGAACGTCATCACCGGGCCGCCGACGCCGAACGCATGCGCCACCGCGTTGCCGGGGCCGTCGTTCTGCAGGCCGACGATGGTGTGCAGGTCGCCTTCGTGCTGCTGCAGCAGCTGCTGCAGGAAGCGCTCGCCCTCGAACAGCGCGCCGGTGCTGCTGCCGAAGAACACCCCGCAGCGCCGCGTGCGCAGCAGCGCCGGGTCGATGCCGGCGGTCGCCTCGGCGGTCGCGGTGCAGCCGAAGCGGTCGGCGCGGGCCATGCGGCGGAACGGCGCCGGCCAGTCGCTCGCGGTCACCTGCGCCGCGAGGTCGGTGCGGTGGCGCGCCGGGTCGAACAGGTCGAGCGCGGCGGCGCCGCGTTCGCCGCGCAGCGCGCGCTGCCACAGCGCACCGGCGTCGGGCCCGAGGCTCGACACCGCGCCGAGGCCGGTGACCAGGACCGCGTCGCGCACGGCGCCTCGCCTACCCCGCCGCCGCCTGGCCGCCCTGGTTGCCGGCGGCCAGCCGCTGGTTGAGGAAGTCGCACAGCACGCGCACCGAGGCGAACGCCTCGCGGCCGACCTCTTCGTCCTGGATCTGGATGCCGTATTCGCTCTCGATCGCCAGCACCAGCTCGAGCGCGTCGACCGAGTCGAGGCCGAGGCCTTCGGGGCCGAACAGCGCGTGGTCGTCGGTGATCTGGTCGGCGGTGATCGCCTTCAGGTTGAGCTTCGCGACGAGCATCACCTTCAGTTGGTCGAGGGCTACCTGGTTGGTCATGGGCTCGGCGAGTGTAGCCAGGGCAGCGCCCCGTCCAACCGCCATTCGCGGGTGGCCCGACTCCGGATGCGCCGCGGCGCGGCGATGGGCCGAACGCTTCGCTTGCCGGGGGCGGCGCGCGGCGTAGGCTGCGGCGCCGCCATGACCGTGTCCCTCGCCGCCACCTTCGCCAGCCTGCTGCGCCGAGCGCCGTCGGCGGTGGTGGCGTGGACCGCCGGCGGCGACGTCGATCGCGCCGCGCTCGAGGCGAAGAGCCGCGGCTACGAGGCGCTGCTCGGCGATCTGCCGGCGGGCGGCAGGGTCGGTCTGTCGCTCGGCGACGCCGTCGAGCTGCTGGCGGCGTTCCTGGCGCTGCGCCGCCGCGATTGCGCGGCGATCCTGCTCGACGCGGCCGATCCGCGCGCGCCGCGGCTCGATCTCGCGGCGCGGCTCGGCGCCGTCGCGGTGCTCGCCGGACCGGCGACGCGGCACTTGCTGCCCGACGCTGCGGCGTTGCCGGCCCGGGGCCTCGCGGCGGTCAAGCTGACGTCTGGCTCGACCGAGGCGCCGCGCGCGATCGGCGTCACCGACGAGGCGCTGCTCGCCGACGCCGCGCAGCTGGAGCGCAGCATGGGCATCGGCGACGACGACCGCGTGCTGGCCGCGGTGCCGATGTCGTTCAGCTACGGCGTCGGCAATCTGCTGGTGCCGGCGCTGGCGCGCGGCCGCTGTCTGGTGCTGCCCGACGCGCAGAGCCCGGCCGGCCTGCTGCGCGCGCTGCGCTGCGGCGCGCCGACCGTGCTGCCGGCGGTGCCGGCGCTGGTGCGCGCGCTGGCCAACGCCGGGTTCGCGCCGCCGCCGAGCCTGCGGCTGGTGCTGTCGGCCGGCGCGGTGCTGGCGCCCGAAGTGGCGCGCCAGTTCCGCGAACGCACCGGGCTGCCGGTGCACGCCTTCTACGGCTCGACCGAGAGCGGCGGCATCTGCTACGACCGCGACGGCGACGCCGCCGAGCGCGGGCTGGTCGGCGCGCCGGTCGAAGGCGCGGCGGTCGAGCTCGACGAAGACCAGCGCGTGGTCGTGCGCTCGGCGGCGGTCGGCGTGGCGCTCGACGGTTCCGACAATCCCGCCGGCGGCCGCTTCCGCGCCGCGGATCGAGGCGAGTGGCTCGACGGTGAGCTGCGGCTCTGCGGTCGCGTCGGGCTCGAGTTCGACGTCGGCGGGCACAAGGTCGACCCGGCCGACGTCGAGCGCATCATCGCCGCGCTGCCCGGAGTGCGCGAAGTGGCGGTGCTGCCGTGGCGCGACGAGCAGGGCCGCAGCAGCTGCGCGGCGGTCGTCGCCGGGGATACGACGCCGGTCGAGGTGCGCCGCGCCTGCGCGGTCTGCATGCCGCCCGCCAAGGTGCCGCGCCGGGTCTGCGTGGTGACGAGCCTGCCGCGCAACGCGCGCGGCAAGCTCGAACGCGCGCGGCTCGAGGAACTGCTGGCCGTGGCGCCGCCCGACGCGGTCGAGCCGGCGCCGTGAACGCACGTCGGCTCTACGAAGGCATCGTCGACCTGCCGCTGCGACGGCCGGTCGCGGTGGTGCTGGCGGTGCTCGTGGTCACGGCGCTGAGCGCCTTCTGGTGGCGCGACGTGCGCTTCGAGCCCGACGTGTCGCGGCTGCTGCCGGCGTCGCACCCGCACGTGCGCATCGCCGAGCTGCTCGACGACCGCGCCCGCCCGGCGCGCGCGCTGTGGCTGCTGCTGCACGGCGACGCGCTCGAGGACCGGATCGCGCCGCTCTCTGCCGCGCTGCATGCGTCGTCGCGGGTCGCCGCGGTGGTCACGACCCGCCGCGAGTTGTTCGCGGACGCGGCGGCGCGTTTCGCCGACGCGCCGCTGTGGGCCGCCGACCAGGCGCAGCTCGCCGCCGTCGCTTCGGCGGTCACCGACGACGGGTTGGCCGCCGCCGCCACCGAGCGCCTCGCCGACCTGACCGACGACCCGGTGCTCGGCCGCGAGCTGCTCGAACGCGATCCGCTCGGCCTGCGCTTCGTGCTGTCGGCCGACGCGCTGTGGCAGCGGCTCGGCTTTGCCGTCGACACCGACCTGCTGCTGCTCGCCGATCGCCACACCGCGCTGGTGCAGCTGCGCGGCACCGCCGACGCGTTCGACGCCGACTTCGCCACCGCGCTGCTCGACGACGTCGAGGCGGCGCTGCGCGACGCCGGCCTCGCCGACGCGCAGCTGTTCGGCGGCTACACCGTCGCCCGCGCCGACCAGGAGCGCATCCGCGCCGACTTCGAGCGCGCCAGCCTCTGGTCGCTGATCGGCATCGCCGTCTACCTGTGCGTCAGCATGCGGGGCGTGCGGCTGCCGATGCTGATGCAGCTGCCGGCGACGCTGTCGATCGCCTGGGCGATCCCGTTCGGTTGTCTGTGGTTCGGGCCCCTGCCGACGGTGGCGGTGGCGGCGGTGGCGGTGCTGTGCGGGCTGGGCGTCGACTTCGCGATCCACTACGCGGCGCGCTACCGCGAGCTGCGCTTGTCGCTGCCGCACGTCGAGGCGGTGCGGGCGACGCAGCGCGCGACGGTGCCCGAGCTCTGCATCGACATGGCCACCACGGCGGTGACCTTCCTCGCCATCGGCGCCGGCACCGAGGGCGGCCTCAGCGCGTTCGGCCTGCTGCTCGCGCTCGGCTTGGTCGGCAGCTTGCTGTTCACGGTGTTCGCGCTGCCGGTGCTGCTGCGTTTCGCCGGCGATCGGCGCGATCCGGAGCGCAGCGCGGTGGCGGCGTGCGCCGACCGGTGGGGCGGGCGGCCCGCGGCGCGGCGCGTGGCGTGGGCGGCGATCGCGGCCGGAGCGCTCGTCGGACTGCTCGTGGCGGTCGTCGGCGTGCCGCTGTCGGCGTCGGCCGAGTCGCTGCGACCGGCCGGCGACCCGGTCGCGGCCGAGCGCGCGGCGATCGAGGCGCAGCTCGGCTTCTCGACGGTGCCGGCGGTGGCGCTGTGGCCGGCGGAACGCGATGCGTCGCCGCTGTGGGCGGCGCTGGTGGGGCTGCGCGACGCCGGCGTGCTGCGGTTCTGGAACGGGCTCGACGCCGGCGACGTCGCGCGCGGCCGCGAACGGGTCGAGGTGGTGCAGCGCGCTGCCGCCGGCTTGACCGAACGGGCGGTCGCCGCGTTCGACGCCGTGTCGCTGCGCGGTGAGGCGCTGCGGCCACAGCTGGCGCGACTCGAACGGCAGCTGTTGGCGCCGCCGCCGCCGCCGCAGGGCGCCGTGCTCGACGTCGACGGCCGGCGACTGCTGGCGGTCACGCTGTGGCCGAGCGGGCGGCTCGACGAGGCCGCCTTCGCCGGGCTCGCCGCGCGGCTCGAGGCGGCGGCGTCCGGCGCGGAGCTGCACGGCGGGCCGACCGTCACCGCGGCGCTCGGCGCGATGCTGCGTTCGGACCTGACGCGGGCCTGCGTGCTGGCGGCGGCGTTGGCGGTGCTGATGGTGACGCTGTGGCAGCGTTCGCTGCGCTACGGTCTGTTGTCGCTGGTGCCGAGCCTGCTCGGCCTGAGCGCGACGCTGTCGTGGCTGCTCGTCACCGGCACGCCGCTGTCGATGATCAGCTTCGTCGCGGTGCCGTTCGTGCTCGGCATCGGCGTCGACGAAGGCGTGCACCTGGTCGGTCACTTCCGTCACGACCCGACGGCGGCGGGCACCGGCGCGACCGGCGTCGGCGTCGTGCGCACCAGCCTCGGCACCGTGCTCGGCTTCGGGGCGCTGCTGCTCGCCGAGAGCCCGGGGCTGCGCCTGCTCGGCGGACTGGTCGCGTTCGGCTCGGCGGCCTGCATGCTGGCGTGCCTGTTCGTCCTGGCGCCGCTGCTGCGCCGGCGCTCGGGAGAGAAGGCATGAGCCGCGCGACCTGGTCGCTGGCCGGCCTCGTCGGCGCGGCGCTGTGCGCCGGCGGCTGCCGCTCGTTCGGCCCGCCGCGCGCGGCGACGCTGGCGGCGCTCCGGCCGATGCCGCTGGCGGCGGCGCTGCAGCGCGACCTCGCCGCCGACGGCTTCGGCGTCACCCTCGAGCTCGAGACGCCGGTGCTGACCGGGGTGTTCGACGCGGTCGGCGCGGTGGGTGACGCGGGCCTGCGGCTGCAGCTGTTCCCGGACGTCGGCGGCAAGGTGCTCGACATGACGATCGCCAGCGACTGGCGGGTGATCGACGCCGAGGCGGGCGGCGCGAGCTATCACGCCGAGGCGCCGCTCGACGCCGCCGCGCCGCACCTCGCGCTGCTGCTCGCGGCGCTGTTCGGCGAGCTGGTGACGCCGCTCGACGCGGCGCGGGTGCGCGGCGAGCGGCTCGAGCGCGACGGCGTCTGCCTGGAGCTGTGGCCGGCCGCGGGCGCCGGCAGCGCCGAGGCCGTGCTCGGGCCGGACGGCGCGGTCGTCGCCTACCGCATCGGCCTGGGGGTGTTCACGCTGACGTTGGTCGCGGACGGCAGCTTCTCCGGCCGGCGCCTCGCCGGGAGGATCAGCCCGTAGCCTGCGGCGGGACGGGCCGCTATAGAAGGTGCTCGCGTGGGTGTGCACCACCTCGGAGGCGCCGGTCCCACCGGCCCTTGCCGACGCCCGCGACGGCCTGCCAGGGCGTTCGGTCCGCCGCCGTCGCATTCTCGGCCAAGTGCCATCCCCGAACCGTCCGAAAACGTGGTGAGCCGGCCCGCCGGGGCCGAACGCCTCGCCGCACGACCCCGATGTTCCGCCGCAAGAAGCCCGCTGCCGACCAGCAGCCAGAAGACCTCGACCAGGACGTCGTCGTCGTCGTCGACCAGTCCGTCAACCCGTACCTCGTGATGTTCCACGAGCCCGCCGGCTTCCGCGCCGAGCAGGTGCGCGCGGTGCGCAACCGGCTGGTGGCGATGAACCCGGACGGCGAGCCGAAGACGCTGGTGGTCACGTCGGCGGTGCGCGGTGAGGGCAAGTCGGTGTCAGCGCTCAACCTGGCGATGGCCTTCGCCGAGCTCGAGCGGCAGCGCGTGGTGATCGTCGACGCCGACCTGCGGCGGCCCAGCTGCGAACGTTACCTCAACCTCAACGCCGAGCCGGGGCTCAGCGACGTGCTGATGGGCCGCGCCCCGGTGGACCGCCTGCTGCGGCCCGCCGGCTACCGGCAGCTGATGCTGCTCGGCGCCGGCACGCGGGTCGACAACCCCGCCGAGGTGCTGAGCAGCTCGCGCCTCGACCAGCTGCTGCAGCGGCTCAAGGAGACGTTCCAGTACGTGGTCATCGACACGCCGCCGGTGCTGCCGTCGACCGACGCCGGCGTGCTCGCGGCCGCGGCCGACGGCACGCTGCTGGTGGTGCGCCTCGAGCGGTCGCTGAAGAAGCAGTCCCGCGACGCGACGCGGGTGCTGCAGGACATGGGCGCCAACCTGATGGGGACCTACGTCACCGAGGTGCGCGGTCAGGATCCGGAGAGCGATCGGCGGCTGGCCTACGAGGCCGAGCCCGCGGAGGACTGACGCGCGTGACCGGCTTCAAGGAGACGCTGAAGGACGCGGTGCGACAGATGTCGTTCCGCACCTCGTTGGACAAGCTCAAGAAGAAGGGCGTCCAGCAGGTCAACGTGCTCGGCATCGACCGCATCATCGCGCTGATCGAGGCGGCGGTGCACCGCAGCCTCAAGTCGCGCCTCTTGACGACCGACCGCGAGGCGGTGGCCGACGCGACCAAGGCCGAGTTCCTGCGGCTCTTGCGCAGCAACGAGGACCTGCAGCGGCAGAAGAGCGAGGTCGAGCAGGCCCGCGAGCGCGCCGAAGAGGAGATCGACGCGATGCGCCTCGAGCTCGGCGAGAAGCAGCGCGCGCTGCAGATCAAGCTCGAGGAGGACGCCCTGGTGCTCGCCAGCCGCTACCAGGGCGAGGACTTCGCGATCGCGCAGAAGGTCGCGGCGGTGGTGCAGGCCGTCGCCAAGGACCCCGAGGTCACCGCCCAGCAGCTCGAAGCGAAGCTGATGGAGGTGGTGATGGACGTCGTGTCCGGCGAACGCGAGGCGGCCGAGACGGCGCGCAAGGCGCTGCAGGACCGCGAGGTGCACAACCTGCAGCGGCGCATCAAGAAGCTGACCGACACGCTGTCGGTCACCGAGCAGCGGCTGCAGCACGTCTCGGCGCTGAAGAGCGTCGACGGCGGCATCTCGTCGGTCTATCGCGAGGTGCAGGGCCTGGACGGCGGCGACGCGCAGGCCGGCAAGAAGAAGGAATTGATGGCGGAGATCTTCAAGGCCAACCTGATGCTGCGCAAGGGCGGCAAGGGCGCGTGACGACTGCCGCCGTGTGACCTGGGACCCGAGCGATCGGGAGCGGATACTGAGATGAGCGACACGAAAGACACGGACACCAACGTCGAGGGCCAGAAGAAGGACCACGGCGTGCTCTACATCGGCATGGACCTCGGCACGTCACGCACCTCGGTGTCGGCGAGCAACGGCGTGCGCGAGACGATCTACTCGCTGGTCGGCTACCCGAAGGACGTCGTCAGCAAGAAGCTGCTGAAGAAGGACGTGCTGTTCGGCAAGGAGGCGATCGAGAAGCGCCTGTCGCTGAAGCTCTACAAGCCGCTCGAGAAGGGCGTCATCAAGTACACCGGCGAGGACATGGACGCCGACGCCAAGGCCAACCTGCAGGCGGCCAAGGACCTGATCGGCGAGGCGATCCGGCTGGCGAAGCCGCGCTCCGACGAGCTGGTCTACTGCGTGATCGGCGCGCCGGCCGAGGCGTCGATGAAGAACCGCGAGGCGATCATCGAGGCGGCGCGCGCGCACGTCGACTCGGTGATGCTGTGCAGCGAGCCGTTCTCGGTCGCCTACGGCCTCGATTGGCTCGAGGACGTGCTGGTCATCGACATCGGCGCCGGCACCACCGACCTGTGCCGCATGCACGGCACGATGCCCGAGGAGGCCGACCAGGTGATGTTCGAGATCGCCGGCGACGCGGTCGACGCCGAGCTGGCGCGGCTGATCACCGAGAGCTGCCCCGGCGTGCAGTTCACGACGCAGATGATCAAGGAGATCAAGGAGCGCTACGGCTACGTCGGCGACGCTCCCGAGCGGGTCACCGTCGAGCTCCCGGTCGAGGGCAAGCCGACGCCGTTCGACATCACGACGCAGCTGCAGCAGGCTTGCTCGATCCTGATCGAGCCGATCCTGCAGGGCATCAAGAAGCTGGTGGCGACCTTCGACCCGGAGTTCCAGACCAAGCTGAAGAACCGCGTGCTGCTCGCCGGCGGCGGCTCGATGATCAAGGGCCTCGACACGGCGGTCGAGAAGGCGATGAAGGAGCGGCTCGGCGGCGGCAAGGTGATCCGCATCGAGGAGCCGATCTACGGCGGTAGCAACGGCGCGCTCAAGATCGCGCACGACATGCCCGAGGACTACTGGGAGCAGCTCAAGTAGCTGCGGACCGGTGTCCCGCCGGTCGGTCGTCTGCGCCGGTGATCTGCCACCGGTGTGCCGGACCGTTCAATCGAGCTGGAAGTCGCGCTGCAGCAGCGCGCGCAGCTCGAGGAAGTCGCGGATCTCGTAGGTCGCCTTGGTGCGGCCCTCGGTCTGCGCGTGGCGGCCGCTGCGGCGGATGCGCGCCGTCGTCCAGCCCAGATCGTTGCACGGGTCGATGTCGTGCGTCGGGTTGTCGCCGACGTAGAGGCAGCGGCCCGGGTCGAGCGACAGTCGTTCGAGCACGCGGCGGTAGAGCTTGGGGTTGGGCTTGCTGAAGCCGACCTGGTCGGTGAAGAAGATCGCCGACGGCGTGATGAACTCGAGGATGCCGAGGCGCACGACCTTCTCCGCCTGCTTGATCGTGATGCCGGCCGAGATGATGCCGCGCACCAGCTTCTCCTTGGCGGCCAGCCAGTGCAGCGTGTCGTAGACGTCGTCCCAGACCTTGAGGTCGTTCTCCTTGGTGGCGTG
Organism: Planctomycetota bacterium; assembly: GCA_020638735.1. Taxonomy (GTDB): domain Bacteria; phylum Planctomycetota; class UBA1135; order UBA1135; family UBA2386. The sequence goes on from JACKHZ010000015.1 coordinate 93,320, forward strand.
ATAGGCGACGACGCCGGCGGCCACGATCACCGCGCGGTTGTGACCTGCCGTGCTCTGCGGGCCCAGCCGGTCGAGCACCTTGTCGAAGTGGCTGCCGTAGTTGCTCGAGAACTCGACGATGACGTCCTCGAGCTCGCGCATCGCGTCCTTGCGCTCGGCCTTGAGGCCGGCGCGGATCATCGCATCGACGGCGTTGCGCCTCGCCTTGTCGGCGAACACGGTGGTCGAGAACAGCGTGTCGTCGATGTCGAAGAAGATCGCGTCGAGGGGTTTCTGCATCGCGCGCCTGGGGTCGGGCGGTCCGTTGCGCCCAGTTGTCGGCGAACGGGGATCCTGCGGCAAGGGGTGCTTGGGGAAGTGGGGGGGGGGGCGGTCGCGCACGCCTTGTCTGTCAGGCCGCCTGTTTGCTCGAGGGAGGTCACGGCTGGCGACTGACCCCAAAACCGACCGAGGCCGCTGCGAGCAGCGGCCTCGGTCGGTCTCGGCCCACCTTGCTCAGGCGGGCCGTTCGCATCGCATCTGGCTGATCAGCGCATCGGGTCGTCGTTGACGACGTCGGTGATCTGCGCGCGCACCATCACCATCAGGCTGCGGTTCTCGTCGGCCGAACCCTCCTGCTTGAACAGGATCGAGATCAGCGGCAGTCGGGCCATCAGCGGGATCTCGGCGCGGCGCTCCTTGGTCAGCACCTGGCGCAGGCCGCCCAGCAGCAGCGAGCCGCCGTCCGGCACCTTGGCCGTGGTGCGGAAGCGCGTGACGGTCAGCTTCGGCAGCTGAATCGTCACCGGCAGCGTCGAACCGGCGAGCGACGTCGTGAACGTCGGGATCGGGCGCTCGAGCTCGGCGACGGTCGGGTTGAGGTCCAGCACGATGTACTTGCGGTCGTTCTGGATGATCGGCTTGACGTCCAGCACGATGCCGTCCTGGATCACGTCGACCTTGGGGTCGGCGATGAACGCCGCCTGCGCGACTTCGACGTCGAAGTCCCGCACGTAGGCGGTCTGGTTGATCACCGCGACGTGGCCGCGGGTGCGGTCCATCACCGACAGGATCTGGCTGTTGACGACCTCGCTGTCCTGGCGCTTCTCGACGGCGCGCAGGATCAGGTTGAGCTGGGTGTCGTCGATCAGCGTCCAGCCGGCCGTCAGGCCGCCCGTCGGGCTCAGCACGCGGCCGAGGTCCGTGACGAAGTAGTTCTCGGTGCGGGCGCGCACGTCGCCGTCGCTGCCGTCGTTGAAGAACGCGCCGGCGAGCGGGTTGGCGGCGGGGTCGCCGGTGCCGCCGTTGTCGGCGCCGCGCGAGGCGTTGTTGACGAGGCCGTTGGTGACGTCGTCGAGGGAGACCGTGTCACCCTTGTTGCCCGAGCCGCCGAGGCCGCGGATGTCGACGCCGATCTCCTGCAGGAAGTTGCGGGAGAGCGTCAGGAACTTCGAGTCGATCGTCACGACCGGCGTCTGGAAGCGCCGCATGTCGCCGAGGATCTTGACGATCTTCTGCTGCATCTCGGGGCTCGCGGTCACCGACAGCAGGCCCGAGTCCTCGGGGCGGATGTCGACCCCTTCGGTCGTCCAGTATTCCTCGCCGGTCGCCTTCTTCAGCGTCTCGCTGAGCTGGCCGATGTCGATCGGGATGATCTTGTCGTCGCCCTCGAAGCCCGAGCGCGGCTCGTCACCGGACTCCTCGTTCGGGATGCCTTCGATGACCGGCGGGTTGAACTCGGCCAGCGGGAAGATCAGGTCCTTGACCGGGTAGATCTCGGTGATCAGCGTGCCGGCTGCCTGCGACTTGTTGCCGATGACGACGACGCCGTTCTTGACCGTCCAGGCGAGGTTCTCGCTGCGGCCGACCATGTGGTTGAGGAAGTCGCGCAGCGACATCGACGCGGCCAGCTCGATCACGACCACGAGGCTCTCCGAGTCGATGATCTCGCGGGCCTCGGGCGTGGTGATGATCTGCACGCCGGTGATCAGGCTCAGGTTCTTGATCACGTCCAGGTAGGCGCCGGTCTCCTCGGTGTAGGTGAGGCGGCCGACCTGGGTGTTGTTGACCTTCTCGCTGAGCGCGGCGTCCTGCGGATCGAGCGCCTTCGGGCCGGTCGTGCGCGCGGCGCGGGCGTTGGCGCGGGCCCAGATCACCGGGTCCATGCGCAGGGTCTCGGTCTGCGGGATCTTCAGGTCCGCGTCGGCCTCGAGCGACTTGTTGATCTCCCGGGCGCGATCCTTGATGAACTTCTCGTTGGAGGCGTCGCGCGCCGCCTTCATCGAGATGGTGCGCATCTCGTAGGCGATGGCGTTGCTCGGCTCGGCGTCGAGCGCGCGCTGCGCGAAGTCCTGCGCGCGGTCGAACTGGCGCGCGTCGAAGGCGAGCTGCGACTGGTGGATCAGCGCGTCGACGCGGGCGCGCTTGTCGGCCTGGATGCGCGCGTAGTCGCGGCGCAGCTGCTCGGCGATCTGCGCGTTCTGCTCGGCCTGGGTCTGGCGCTGCTGCTCTTCGTAGAGCCGCTCGGCCTCGGCCTTCTGGCTGGCGACCTGCTCCGGCAGGCCCATCCAGTCCATGTCGCTCTTGATCTCGATCGCCAGATCGGCGCGGCGCAGCTCTTCGACGGCGCCCGCGTAGTCCTTGTCGGCGATCGCCTGGCCGGCGCTCTGCAGCTGGTTCTGCACGGTGGCGCGAGCGCGCTCTTCGGCGAGCTGCTGGCGACGCATCCACTCGTCGGCGATGTTGGTGACGGTGCCGGCCGGCTCGCCCAGCTCGGCCTGCACGGCCGACAGCTGGAGGCGCACCTCGTCGTCGGCGGGGGCGACCTGCCTCGCCTTCAGCAGCTCCATCTTCGCCGCCTGCAGCTGACCGCGCATGCGCAGTTCCTGAGCGTTCTCCAGCCAGTGCTTGACCAGCTCGGCGTTGCGCTCGGCCTCGACGCCCTGTGGCGAAGGGGACTGCGTGTTCGACGTGTCGGACGCGCTGGACATGTCGTCCATGCCGCGGCCGTTGTCGCTTGCGGTGTCGTTCGGAGTGGAGCAGGCGGTGCCGAGGATGGCAGCCGTCAGGGAAGCAGCGAGAAGGCGCGGATGTTCGGGAACCATCGTTTCACGCTCGGTGCGTTACCAGAATGCGAACCGGGGCCACGCGAGTGGCACCCTTACCCGTGACGACGACAAGCGATCGGAGGACAGACACGATGGGGAGACATCGCCGCGTGCGAGAGGGGACGATTCGCAGGCGACCGATCGAGAGGGACTTGTGACGACAGGGAGCGGACGGAGTCGAGGCCGGGCGATCGCGATCGACCGGACACGGGAGGCGCACCGTAGCCACGTAGAGCTACCCGTGCCAGCGCTTTTTCCGCGTGCCCGCCAGGTCGCAAGGGCGTGGGCCGCCGGGTCTTTCCGTCAGGAGGCCCGGCGTTCCGGATGCGGCGGGCAAAACCGCCGCGGGCCCGCACCAGGCGGGCCCGCGAGCAGGTGGTGGGGTGGCTCGGGCCGGGCGCGAGGCCCGGCCGCGGGCGTCACTTGCCGGGGCCGAGGCCGCCGCCGAAGTTGACCTCTTCGAAGCCGGCCGCGTTGGCCGCGTCGTTGGTCTCCGCGACGTCCTTGTAGTAGGTGCCCGGGTAGGCCTCGATGACGCAGGACATCAGCTTCTTGCCGCCGGTGGCCTTGTCCGGCACCTGGCTGGCGGGGTCGCTGGCGATGCGCTCGAGCTCCTTCTTGACCTCCTGGATCGAGTAGAGCGGCTTCGGGCCGACCTCCCACTTGACCAGGTGGCCCGTCAGCTTGAAGCGGTTCGGGCGCTCGGTGTTCGGGTTGATGCCCGGGCCGTCGCGGCCGTAGTCCTTGGTGCCGGCCGATTGCACGTGGATCTTGATCGAGAGCTGCTCCTGCGGCTCGACGACGGTGTTCTGGCTGCCCTTGTCGGTCGGCAAGAACGCGTCGAGCTTGGACTCGAGCACTTTGAACTCGATGCAGATGAAGAAGATGATCATCAAGAACACGACGTCGATCATCGGCGTCATGTCTGCCTTCACTTCTTCCTGGGCGTCGTCGAGGGCACTCATTTCTTCAGGCTCGCGTTCTTCTCACCGGTTTCCTTGTCCTCTTCCGACAGGGCCAGCTGCACCTTCCAGAAGGCGATCTTCGGCTGGCTGCACTGCTTCATGATCTCGCCGACGACGTTCCATTCGGTCCACTTGTCGGCGCGGATGAGGATCGGTTCGTCGATGACCTTGGCCGCCACACCTTCCTTGTCGACGAGATGCAAGGCATTGGTGCGCACTCCCTGCTCGCGGATGTTGAAGAGCAGGTCGTAGATCAGCTTCAGCTTGTTCTTCTCGGGGTCGAGCGGGTTGTAGGCGACGACACCCTGGTAGACGACCGTGCCGTTCTGCAGCACGTTCAGGATCGGGCGGTTCTCCGGGGGAGACTCGTCCGGCTCCTGGAACTCCGCGCGCGGCAGGATCAGGTCCTCGAGGTTCTTCTGGCTCAGGTCGATGACCAGCACGAAGAAGATCATCAAGAGGAAGACGCAGTCGATCATCGGCGTCATGTCCATCTCGATGGTCTCCTTGACCATCTTCTCAACGTTCATGCGGCTTCTCCTGGTGTGTGCCGCCCCGCGTGGGGGCGGCGTCTAGGGAGCTCGGGAAGCAAACGGGCAGGCAGGAGCCGCCGTTCACTTGCCGCGGAAACGCTCGAAGAGGTCTTCCGTGATCGCGTTGATCTCGGTCGAGGTCTTGATCACGCGGTTGCGCAGCGTGAAGAAGGCGATGCCGACCGGGATGGCGACCGACAGGCCGAGCATCGTCGTGATCAGCGCCATCTTGATGCCGCCTGCCAGCTTGGCCGGCGACACGTTGCCGCCCGACGACGCGATCTTGCCGAACGTGACGAACATGCCCGTCACCGTGCCGAACAGACCCATCATCGGCGCGATGGCCGAGATCAGCGACAGCCAGCCGATCTTCTGGAACAGCTTGACCGACTCCTCGGTCTGCATCTCGCGCAGCGAGGTCTGCATGGTCTCGAACGAGTGGCCGAGCTTCGACAGGCCCGCGCCGATCACGTTCGTCATGTAGTTCTTCTCCTGCTCGCACAGCTCGACGGCGTCCTGGAAGTTCTCGCCGTCGAACAGCGCCTCCAGCTCGTCGAGCAGGTCCGGCGGCGCGAGCTTCTCGCGCTTGATCGTCATGAAGTTCTCGATGATCAGCGCCACCGCGACGATCGACATCAGCATGATCAGGTAGCCGATCAGGCCAGCCTTGTCGTAGTCGAAGATCTCGGCGATGAAGCTCGGCTGCTCCGTCTCGCCTTCGCCCCCCTGGGCGAGCAGCGAGGTGGCCATCAGGAGCGGCGCGGAGACGGCGAGGACGCGAACGAACGGCACGTGCTTGAGGATCATGGAACTGCGGGTACCTGCATTCGGGCAGGTCAGGAGAGGGGCTTGGTCCGGAGGGATCTGGAAAGAGAGGGGGGCGAGAGTTTGCGCGACAGGCAGAGGGCAGGAAAGCCCCCCGCCGCAAAAGTCTGACGCGTCTCGGGGCAATGCTCGGGGCACCGTCGACGGGCCCATCGCGGAAGTCGGATCGGGCACCGCGGTCGCGAACTGTCGTGCGCGACTGCCCAGCCAAGAGAGACGGCTCAGCAAAGAGCAGCTGCGCAGCGAAAAGCAACTGCGCAGCGAAAAGCAACTGCGCAGCGAAATCACTTCTCCGACTCGACGCGCGCCAGCGACGCCCAGCGGCTCGCCGGGTAGGCGGTGTAGACGATCTGGAAGTAGCCCTGAGCGCGCTTCTTGTAGCCGTCGCCCTCGAGGTCGGGGCCGAGCGCGAGCAGCACGCGGCCGAGGTAGTAGTTGGCCTTGGCGCTGGCCTCGCCGCCGGCGATGTCGCGGATGCTGGCATGGGCCAGCGCCAGCTGCGCGCGGCGCAGCGCGGTCGGCTCGGGGGTGGCGCCGGCGGCGAGGAAGATCGCTTCGCCTTCGCCGGCGTAGCCCGCGGCGACCAGCGCCGGGTCCTTGGCGTTCTCCAGCGTGCGGAAGAACGACTCGGCCTGGTTGAAGTCCTTGTCGACCAGGTAGGTCTCGCCCTCGCCGACGCGCGCCTGCGTCTGCAGCGCGGCGAGTTCGGCCTTGTCGGTCGCGTCGGCGCTGGCCAGCGCGCTCTCGGCGGCGCTGGCCGCCGACTTGAACTGCGTGCGCGCCTCGCTGGCCTTCTGGTCGGCGAGCAGCGTCAGCGCCAGCTCGAACTTGGCCCGCGCGCCCCAGATGCCGCCGAAGCCGTCGCGCACGGCGCGGTCGTCGAGCTCCTTGAGCGTCTCGGCGGCGGTGCCGGCGGTGCCTGCCAGGCGCTGGGCGCGGCCGGTCAGCAGCAGCGCCTCGGGCGTGCGCCAGTGGTTGGGGTTGGCGTCGAGCCAGGTGCGCGCGTGCGCGGCGGCGGTCGACGCGGCGCCCTTGTCGTTGCCGATCGCGGCCACCGCGGCCTTGATCTGGAAGAACTCGGCGTCGGCCTTCACCAGCGGGCGATCGCTCTGCACGGTGCCGAACAGCTGCGTCGCGTTCTGGAAGTCGCCGCGCTCGAGCGCGGCCCGGCCGGCGATGAACGCCTCGGGCAGGTCGCTCCACTCGACCGACTCGACCTGGTGCGCGGGGATCTCGAACGAGTCGCTGCCGCGCTTGCCGCGCACGCCGCTGAGCAGGAACTCCTCGATCTCCAGGCCGCGCACGCGCGAGCCGTCCTTCTTCAGGATGACGTCGTTGATCTTCTGGGCGGAGACCGTCGGCAGCAGGAACGCCACGGGCAGCAGCAGGGTCAGGAAGCGCATTTCGGACTGTTGGGGTGTGGGGGTCGCGGCGGGCGGGGATCAGCGGGTTCGATCAGCGATTCGGTTCGATCAACGGTTCGTCTGGAAGTAGCTCAGCAGCTTCAGGCCTTCGGCGCCGTAGCTGCGCAGCGTGGCGAAGTCGTCGGTGCTGCGGGCCAGGCGGTAGAAGGAGCCGGCGGTGTCGTTGAACTTGCCGTCCTTCTTGCCGGCCTGCTTCGCGAACCAGTACGACTCCCACATGAAGCGGTACCACTCGAGGCTGAACTTCTTGATCTCCGGCCGGCTCATCCAGATGCGGTAGGACTTCTCCGGGTCGCCGTAGTACTTCATGTAGGCCTCGATCGGCTTGTCGAGGCCCGGCTCGCGCACCGGCGCGCCGGTGCTCGAGAACTCGAACCAGCCGCCGAGCGCGCGCGCCAGCTGACGCTTCAGCTCCCAGTCGTCGGGGTTGGCCGTCTCGGCGGCGAGCAGCATGTCGTACGCCTCCTGGAAGCGGCGCTGCTGCATCAGCGCTTCACCGACCATCGGGCGGACCAGCTTGTCGACGACGTCCTTCGACTGCTCGTCGGCGCCGTAGAGATCGATCGACTTCTTGGCGACGTCGTCGACCTTCTTCCACTCGCCGAGCGACTCGAAGCCCTGCATGGTCGCGATCAGCACGGCGAGCTGCGGCCGCGGTGAGTTCTGGATGTAGTCGCTGCCGAGCGCGGTCAGCTTCTGCGTCATCGTCTTGACCTCGGCCTCGGCGGCGGAGATCGCGCCCTTCGGCTTGTCCTCCTTGATCGCCTTGTCGAGCTCCTCGGTCAGCATCTTCTGCTTGCCCTGGTACTCCTTGAAGATCTCGGTGGCGAGGCGCGAGGCGCGCGTCGAGTCCTTCTGCTTGAGCTGCGCGTAGGTGGCCTCGGCCTGCTCGAAGTCACCCTTGTCGGTGTGCAGGCGGCCTTCGTAGGCGAGCACCTGCGGCAGGAAGGTGTCGCCGTCGGCGGCGTGGTTGCTCATGTACGCGTCCATCTTGGCGATGGCGTCGTCGTACTTGGCGAGGTCCTGCTGCAGCTTGAACTCCTCGCTGCCGCGGGCCTCGTAGTAGGCAATCCAGACCTCGTTGAAGTCGTTGGCGGCGATCGCCGCGGTGCGCACCTGCTGCTTGCCGGTGTCGCGCTGGTTCAGCTCGGTGTTCTTGACGTAGTCGCGGTAGGACTCGATCGAGGCCTTCGCGGCGGCGAAGTCACCGGCCATCGCCTGGGCGCGACCGACGCGCACCAGCGCCTGCTCGTAGTAGACGTAGTCGGACTGCACCTTGGCGAACTCGGCGGCAGCCTCGGCGAACTTGTTGTCCTGCAGCAGCTCGTTGGCGGACTTCCAGGCCAGCTTGTTGGCGCCGCCGGTGCTGACCTTCGAGGCGAGGTTGACGGCGTCCTCCCACAGCGAGGTGAAGAACGTGTCCTCCTTGGTCAGGCGCTTGTGCAGCGACACGGTGCGGTCGAGCTGGTCGCCGAGGTCGCTGGCCTTGCCCTCGGCGGCCTCGTCCTTCACGCCGCTCGCCAGGTAGGCCTTGATGCCCTCCTCCATGCACAGCATCGCCTCGACGAAGCGATCGGTGCGACCGTAGGCCTGGCCGAGCAGCTGCCAGGCCTCCATCGCGAACTCCTTCTTCTCGTCGTCGCTCATGACGCCGACGGCGTGGCGCAGGCTCTTGATCGCCTCTTCGAACTCCTGGTTCTGCAGCTGGCCCTTGCCGACCTCGAACAGCAGCGAGCCCGAGACGAGGCTCTGCTGCACGCCGAGGATGTCGCTGAGCACCTGCTTGGCCTTGATGCCGACGAAGTCGGCCGGGTGCTTGTCGTTGATCTTCTGCGCCATCGCCAGCGCGGCCTTGACCTTCTGCGCGTCACCCGACTCCGCGTGGAAGCGCGCCTCGGCGAGCAGCATCATGTGCCCGAAGGTCGGGCTGACGACGTCGAACTCCTCGGCGCCCTCCTCACCGAACTTCTTGACCGCCTCGTGGAACTTGGCGAACAGCTCGGCGGTGCCCTCGGCGCCCTCGCGAGCCATCGTCTCGCCGGCGCGCACGTAGACCTCCTGCAGCATGTCGAACAGGAACGCCTGGACCTCGCCCGGCAGGTTCAGCTCGCCGTCCGCCGCCTGCGTCAGCGAGGTGCTGATCTGGTCGATGGTGTCGACGTAGGAGCCGATCGCGTCCGCCATCTGGCCGGCGACCTCGTAGCACTGCGCGATCTCGAACATTCCGCGCAGGCCGATCGCGGTCTCCTCGCCGGCCTCGAGCACCATCTCGGTCAGCTCTTCGATGGCGCGGTCGATCAGCACCGAGCGGTTCTCCTTGTCGGCGCGGCCCTGCTCGCGGGTCAGCACGCCCTCCTTCATCCACATCAGGAAGAACTCGATCTCCTTCTCGGGGTCTTCGCGGCGGGGGCGCAGGGCCTCCTTGACGCGGCCGCAGGCCTCGATGCCGTTGCGCAGCACCTTGGAGGCCTCCTCGGTCAGCTCCTTGACCTTGTCCGGCGATTCCTGGCGGGCGATCTCCAACTCCTCGATCAGGAACTGGCCGAAGTCCTGCGACGCGTTGGCCAGCGTCGTCATCGCCTCGAGCTTGACCTCGTCGTCGCTGGTGCGATCGACCAGCTCCTGCGACTTCTCGACCGTCTCCTTGAACAGCTGGCGCTGCTGGTCGCGATCGTTGCGCGAGCGCGCACCGTAGTAGGCGACCTCGACCGCCAGCTGGGCGATCTTGTCCTGGTCACCGGCGCCGCGATACTCGCTGGCGAGGCGGTCGGCCTCGGCCTTGGCCAGCTCGATGAAGCGCATCTCCTTGGCGAGCGAGCGCACGAACGTGATCTCGCGGGCGAGCTGCCCCTGGGCCAGCAGCGTGGGGGCCAGCAGCGTGGGGGACAGGGCGGCGAAGGCGAGCGCGACGGCGCGACCGAGGCGGACGGAATTGCTGATCACGAACAGACTCCGATGGTGGAACCGCACGAATGCAGGACAAGTACAGCGGATGGGCCGGCGACGGCGGGCCGCGGGCGCGATCGGAGTGCGGAATCGGGGGCTGAAGCCGCACACCGCCGAGGGGTGAACGGCGCAGTATAGCGACGAGTTCACGCGATCCAACGGTGCGATCGCGGGGCCGGGCGTGCGTCGCGCGGCGCCGGCGGGGCCGCCGCAAACGCAGCGCGGCCGCCGTCTCCCGGGGGAGGCGGCGGCCGCGTGCAAGTGCTCAGGGCAGCATCTGCTCGGCGAGCGGCGTTGCTCGGCGAGCCTGCTGCCTGCTCAGCGCATCGAGCCTGCCCAGCGCATCGAGATCGGCTCAGCGCATCGAGATCGGCTCGGGCAGCGTGCGAACGTCCGGCTCCTGCTCTTCCATCAGCACGATCTTGCTGCGGATCAGGATCAGGATCTTGCGGTTCTGCACCGAGGTGCCGTTGCGCGTGAACAGCCAGCTGAGGCCCGGCAGGTTGCCGAGCAGCGGCACCGTCGAGCGCAGGTTCTGGCGTTCGACGAAGCGCATGCCGCCGAGCATCATCGTGCCGCCGTCGGGCATCGTCACGGTGGTGCGGACCTTCTGCAGGGTGACTTCCGGCAGCTGGATCGAGATCGGCTGACCGACGCCCAGCGTCGTGGTGAAGGTCGGGATCGGCAGCTGCAGCGTCATCACGCTCGGACGCAGCTGCATCTTGATGAACTTCAGCTCGTTGTCGACGACCGGGTGCACGTCCAGCACCACGCCGTCGTAGACGGTGCCGATGACCGGGTTGGCCACCGCGGCGGCCTGCGCGATCTCGACCTCGAAGTCCTTGATGTAGCTGATCTCGCGCAGGTAGTGCATGCTCGCGCGAGTGTTGTTGTAGATCATCAGGCGCGGGGCCTCGATCTGCTCGCCGCGCTCCTGCTTCGACACGGCGCGCAGCACGACCTCGACCTCGGTGTCGTCGAGGAACGCGTACTGGACCGACAGGCCGCCGGCGTTGGACAGGCCGCCGTTGACGCCGTTGTTGGTGAAGCCGACCGTCTGGCCGTTGGAGACGATCTGCTGGCGGCCGCCGAGCGTCGTGTTGAACAGGTTCTCGACGCGCGCCATCGCGTCGCCGTCGGCGCCGTCGTTGAAGAAGATGCCCGGCTCGGTGCCGGTGCCGACCACGCCGGGCACCGCTGCGTTCTGGTTGTTGCTCGGGCCGAAGTCGTCGAAGCCAGCGTTCTGCCGGTTGCCCTTCTTCTCGAGGCCGCGGCCGGCGAGGCCTTGCGACGCCTGGTTGCCGAGACCGCGCAGGTCGACGCCGATGTCCTCCAGGAAGTTGTCGTCGACGCGCAGGAAGCGCGACTCGACGTCGATCTGGATGCCGACGTGGCGGCGCAGCTCGTTGATGAGGTTGGAGACCTTGTCCTGCGTCGGCTTGTCGGCGCGCACGTAGAGGACCTGCTGGCCCTCGATGTACTCGGCCGTGAACTTGCCGTCGGCGAACATGTCCGGCGCGACGGTGTTGGTGATCAGCTCGATCAGGCGGGCGTCGTCGACGACCGACGGCAGCGGGTCCTCGTCGATCTCGGGGATCAGCGGGCGGTCGTCACCCGGCGCCGGCAGGCGCAGGTCGGGGCCCGGCTTGTGGGGGATGCCGGCGACGAGGTCGCTGACCTTGTACGGCTGCAGGATCAGCTGGCCGATCGCGTCGTCCTTGCCGACGAGATGCACCATGCCGTCCTTGATCTTGAAGGCGACGCCGGTCTGGTCCTGGATCGCGCGCAGCGCCTGCGCCACCGAGGCCCGCGGCAGGCGGAACTCGTTGAGCGTCGTCGTGTCGGCGTCCATCTCCCGGACCGCCGGGCTGATGTAGAAGGTCGCGCCCGTGACGTTGGCGTAGTAGGTCTTCCAGTCCTCGACCGACGCGCTCGAGAAGTTGTGCTCCAGCACGGTCTCGTCGAGCAGCTTGGCGACCTGGGCGTTCTCCGGCGACTCCAGCTCGGTCGCCTGCGAGTAGCTGGCCGGCGTGCGCCGGTTGACCTCGGCCCAGCGCACCGGGTCGAAGACCACCGTGTCGGTCTGCGGCACGGTGCTGTGCTGCAGTTCGAGGAACGTCTTGTTCCACTCGTTGCGCCACCGCTCGCGGTTGTTGTCGATCGCCGTGTTGTGGCGCGCGCGGTCGGCCAGCTCACGCAGCTGCATGGCCGTCGGGTTGGTCGGGTCGAGCACGAGCGCCTGGTCGACGAGGCTCACCGAGCCCTCGTAGTCGCCGTCTTGGAACTTGACGTTGGCCGACTCGAGCAGGCGCTCGACGCGCAGCTCCTTGGCGATCTCCTGGTCGCGCGCCATGCGCTCCAGTTCGGCCTCGGACGCCGCCTGGGCGCGGTCGAAGGCGTTGCGGTCGGCGGTGCGCTTGGCGTCGCGCGCGCGCTGCAGCTCGGCCTCCGCTTCCTTGCGCAGCGGATCGTTCGGCTGCACGTACTGCGAGAACTGCAGCGCCGTGACCGCGCGCTCGAAGCGCTCGATGGCGTCGCCGTACTTGCCCATCTCGAGCAGCGCGCGGCCAGCGGTCAGGTCGTTTTCGACCAGCACGCTCTCGCGCTCCTGGCGCACGCGTTCCTGCGTCAGGAGGTCTTCCCAACGGTTGACCGGACGGTCCGTGTCGAGCCCCAGCACCTGGTTGCAGCGCCGCAGGATGTCGCGGGCGTCGGCGTTGTTGGCGTCGAGTTCGAGGGCGAACGCGGCTTCGCGGCGCGCTTCCTCGAACAGCCGGGCGTCGAGCGAGCGGCGCGCCGCCTCGACCATGCTGCGCACGGCCTCGGAGCGGTCCTGCGGAGCCGGCGTCTGGCCCATCTGCCCCTGACCTTGCGGCTCCTGACCTTGGGGATCCTGGCCCTCGGGTTCATGCCCCTGTGGATCCCGGGTGCCGGCGGTGACGTCGTCGAGCATCGGCTGCCCGCGGTCGACATCGGTCTCCATCGCGACGTGCCTCGTCAAGTCGCCGTCGGCAGGTGCGCCGGAACAGGCGGTGAGAGCGAGCAGCGACGAAGCGGCGAGCAGGGAGGACGCACAGAGGCCGCGCAAGCGCAGGGTCTGAACCTTGATCATGCTGAATGCCTGCAAAAGTGGCGAACAGGGAGAGGGGGCGGGCAGCGCCGCTCGTGCTTCTGCGCGGGTCGGGGGAGCAGACGCGGGCAGTTGGAGCGGAGCAAAGAGCACCCACGCGTGGCGCCGCTGTCTCGATTCCGGCTGCATGCCACAGCGCGGAGGGAGACCGAGAGCACGGTCACCGGACGTCGTGAGTCCAGGGCCTCCTTGGGACGCAGAGAGGCCGCAGGACGCGGGACCGTAGCCAGCCACCGGAGGGCGGTCAAGGTTGCAACAAGCCCTTCGCTCCGACTTTGCGGACGCCGCTCGGGGCCGTCGCGGGGCTCATCCGGCGCCGGGCACCTCGGGGAGGCCGAGCAGGCGGTTGACCTTCTTGATGTCGTCCCAGGTCTCGCGCTTGCGCGACGGCTCGCGCAGCAGGTAGGCGGGGTGCCAGGTCACGACCACCGGGATGCCCGCGTAGTCGTGCACCCCGCTGCGCAGGGTGCGCGTCGACTCGGTCGAGCCCAGCAGGTTCTGCGCGGCGGTGCGGCCGAGGCAGACGATGACCTCCGGGCGGATCAACTCGACCTGGCGGCGCAGGAACGGCAGGCACGCGGCGACCTCGTCGGCCTCGGGCGCGCGGTTGCCCGGCGGGCGGCACTTGTTGATGTTGGCGATGAACACCTGGTCGCGCTGCAAGCCCATGGCTCCGCTGAGGATGCGGTCCAGGAGCTGGCCGGCTGGGCCGACGAACGGCCGACCGGACTCGTCCTCCCTCGCGCCCGGCGCCTCGCCGACGAACATGACCCGGGCGAACGGGTCGCCCTCGCCGAACACGGTCTGCATGCGGCCCTGGTGCAGCTTGCAGCGGATACATGGCAGCACTTCGGCGCGCAGCTCCTGCAGCGCGGCGACGCGGTCGTCTGGCGCGGGCGGGACCGCGGCGGGCGCTGGCTCCGGTGTCGGCGGCGGGGCCGGCGGCGCCGCGCGGTCGGGCGCGACGGCCGCGCGCGATGGTGGCAGCCGGCGCGATGGGCGCGGCCGGCGCGGGCGCCGACGACGACGGCCGGGAGGATACCGGTTCGGCCGCGTGCCGTGGCGCCGGCCCGGCGTCGCGCTGGGCCACCTGTCCCGTCGGGATCGCCAGGTCGCCGCCGTAGGCCGCGACCCACCGCGCGAGGTGCTGCGCCAGGTCGTGCGAGCGGCCGTTCACGCCTGCGTTGTAGCCGCGCCGGCCGCGCCACGCCACGGATCGGCCTCGGGCAGGTAGTCGGGCAGCCGCGGGAACAGGCCGTAGCTGTGCGCCAGGCTGGGCTTGTCGCCGATCGCCAGCACGCTGTGCCACGCCGTGTCGTCGATGCCGTGCGACGGCAGCAGGATCGAGTCGCCGGCCTCGAGCACGAACAGCGCGCCCCTGGCCGCCAGCAGCGCCGTGAAGCGCTCGTCGCGGTTGAGCCGCTGCAGCAGCGCGGGCTCGCAGTTGGCGTCCAGCGCCGCCATCGCCGCGCGCGGGCTCTTGCACTCGCCGACCTGCACCAGCAGCCGGGCCAGCCGCCGCTTGGCGATCGCCAGCCAGGCGGTGCGGCCCTCGAGCTGGCTGTAGCAGACGCCGAGCTGTCCCGGCTCGGCGTCGTGGTGGAACATCGCGCCGCCGTTTGGGGCGTTGTTGTAGAGGATGCGCTCGGACAGGCGGTGCGGCTGCGGGATCAGCCGGTCGAGCAGCGCGCGCAGCGGTCCGCAGGTCAGGATCGCCGCGCACTCGCCGAACGCGCGCGCGGCGAACAGGTCGACCCACGCCGCCGTGTGGTCGGTCTGCGTCATCCACTGCTCGAGCTGGTCCATGCCGCACGAGAAGCGCACCCGCAGCGAGCGGTCCACCGGGTCGTCGGCGATCCACGCCAGCTTGGCCCACAGGTCGGTGGCCGGCGGGCCGCCTTCCGGCGCGGCGTCGACGAACACCCGTTCGACCTCGCGCGGGTCGTCCTGGTCGACGGTGCTGCCGGCGTAGCGCAGGTCCGGGTCGTCGCCGAGCCGGCGGTCGAGTTCGTCGAGGAACGGCGCGCCGCCGCGCAACCGGGCGAACATGCGCAGGCTCGAGCGGATCGCCGCCGCGAAGCGCCGCGGCGCGTCGCCCAGCACGCCGGGCAGGAACACCGGCTCGCCGGCGTTCCAGCGGGCCCGGGCCGCCGCGGGGCTCGGGGCGCGACGGTGCACCGTCACCGCGTAGCCGAGCGCGGCGTCGCGCCGCAGCAGCGGGAACACGCCCCGCCCGCGGCGCTGCAGCGAACGGGCGACGGCGGTCGCGGTCGAGGCGAGGTGGCGGGCTGGGTGCACGGGCGCAGCTTGCCGGCCGGCAGCGGCGCGCGCAACGTGGCGCCTGCCCGACACGTCGATCGACAGGGGGGGGGCGCGAACGTCGGCGGCTCGTTAGCCTGTTCCGCCCCGATGATCGAGTTCGTGCACGAACTGCTGCGGCGTCAGCAGGCGCCCGTCGCGCCCGTTCCGGCGCCGCGCTGGCCGACCTGGCTGACGATGTTCGCGTTGGCGCTCGTCTACGTGCCGGCGGCGATGCGCGCCCAGCTGCTGCAGTTCGACGACATCTACTTCTTCGGCCCGGCGCCCAACAACCCGCAGTTCGTCGCCGGCCTGTGGACGGTGCTGACCCAGCCGATCGCCAACGCGTGGCTGCCGGTGTCGCACGCGTCGCTGTGGCTCGACTGGAAGCTGACCGGCACGGCCGCGTGGTGGCCGCACCTGCACTCGCTGCTGCTGCACGCGCTTTGTGCTGTGGTGTTGACCCGGCTGTTGCTGCAGTGCGGCGCGCGCGCGCTGGTCGCGCACTGCGTCGGCGCGCTGTTCGTCGTGCACCCGGCGCTCTGCGAGTCGGTGGCGTGGGCGAGCGGGCGCAAGGACGTGCTGTCGGGGCTGTTCGTGCTGCTGGCGCTGTTCCAGACGGTGCGCTTCGCGCATCGGCCCGGCGCGGGCAGGCTGCTGCTGATCGCCTTGCTGACGGCGTTGGCGATGGCCGCCAAGCCGACCGCGGTGGTGTTGCCGCTGCTCGGCGGCGCGGTGCTGGTCATGATCGGCGGGCCGCGCCAGCGGTGGTGGGCTTGTGCCGTGCAGCTGCTCGTCGCGGGCGCGCTCGCCGTCGTGCACCAGCGCATCGCCGCCGAACAGGGCACGATGGCCGCCGGCGACGCCGCGTCGCGGCTGGCGCAGGTGCCGGGCGCGTTCCTGCACTACCTGCTCACGGCGGTGTGGCCGACGCGGCTCAACGTGCTCTACCCCGAGGTCGACACGCTGGCGGCGTTCCGCGCGGCGGAGGTGCCGGGCGCCATCGCGCTCGGCGCGTTCGTCGTCGTCGGCGGCGCGCTGGTGCTGTTCCGTCGCACGCGGCTCGTCGGCGCGGCGATGTCCGCCTTCGTGCTGGCGCTGCTGCCGTTCAACACCGCCTGGCCGGCGTCGTCGATCGCGGCGGCCGACCGCTACCTGTACCTCGCGCTGCCGTGGCTGGTGTTGGCGGTGGTCGCCGCGCTGGCGAAGCTGAACGCGCGCGGACCGTGGCTCGCCGCCGCCGCGGGCGTGCCGTTGCTGTGGCTGTGCGGCGCGCGCGCCGCCGACTTCGAGGACGACGAGCGGCTGTGGCAGGCGAGCATCGCCGTCGACGACGACAACGCGGTCGCGCACTTCAACCTCGCGTCGGCGCGGCTGTCGCAGCGCGTCGTCGCGCTCGACCGGGTGCGGCCGGAGCTGGAGGCCGCGGTGCGCGCCGCGCGCTACCCGATCCACGAGCTGCGCGCGCGCATGCTGCTGGTGCAGTTCGCGATGGCCGAGGCCGACTACGCGGCCGCGGCGCGGCACGGCCGCGCGGCGATCGCCGCCGCCGAGGCGCAGCTCTTGAGCGAGACCACCGACCTGCGGCGTGGGCAGGCCGCCGACCTGCTGCGCAAGGCGCGCCTCGCCGCGATCGAGCCGCTGCGGTTCGCCGGCGACGACGCCATGGCCGACGAGGTGCTCGCCGCGCTGCGCGCCGAGTCGCCCGACGAGCCGGACGTGATCGCCTACGAGGCGATGCGCGAGCTGCGCGCGCGCCAGCCGGAGCTGCTCGCCCTGGCCGATGCGGGCAAGGCGCCGCGGCTCGCCGACGAGGATCCGGCGGGGCTGCTGGTCGACGAACGGCTCGGCGCGGCGCGCGACCGGGTGCAGCAGGCGATCGGGCAGCTGCAGCAGCAGCACCGCCTCGCCGAAGCGCAGGAGCTGCTGCCGGTGGAGGCGAACCTGTGGTTGGCGCAGGGGCTGTGGGACCGCGCCCGCGAGCGCGTGCTGGCCGCGGTGCGCTCGCTCCGCAAGGCGCGCGAACTCGACGAGCAGGGCGTCGCCGCGCACCTCGAGCTGGCGCGCATGCTGCGCGAACGCGGCCAGTTCGCCGACGCCGAGCAGTACGCGCGCGAAGGCCTGCAGCGCCGCCCGGATCCGCACCTGATGCAGGAGCTGGCGCATGCGCTCGTCGCGCAGCACCGCTTCGACGAGGCCGAGATCTACCTCGACGGCTACCTCCGCGCCTACCCCGACGACGCTGGCGCCAAGAAGATCCTCGCCAACCTGCTGGTCGGCCGCGCCTACGAGAAGCTCAGCAATCCGGCGGCGCGCGCCGAGGTGCGGCGGCTGATCGACCGGGCGGTGTCGCTCAACCCGAACGAGACCAAGGCCCACCTGGTGCTCGGCCGGCTGGCTCGCGAAGAGCGCCACTTCCGCGAGGCGGTCGCGCACCTGGAGCAGGCGCACCGCCTGCTGCCGGACTTCGTCGACGCGCAGCAGCAGTTGGCCGAGGCGCTGGCGGCCTACGGCTACCAGCAGTTCGTCGCCGGTCTGCTGCCGGGTACCGTCGACGCGTGGTTGCGGTGCATCGAGGTGGCGCCCGCCGACTTCGACCTCGACGACGTGCGTGCACGGCTGGTCACCGTCGGCGCACAGCTCGAGAAGCGCGGCGTCGAGCGGCTGGCGGCGGGCGACCTCGCCGGCGCCGAAGCCGACTTCCGCGGCTGCCTCCGCATCGACCCGGACCACCACGGCGCGGCGTGGAACCTGGCGACGGTGCTCTACCGCAAGCCCGACGCCGACCTCGCCGAGGTCGCGGAGCTGTGTCGCAGGGCGCTCGCCTGGCAGCGCTCGTTCCATCGCGACGCGAGCCGGCAGGCGTATCTGCTGGCGACGACGCTCGACAAGGCGGGCAAGCACGACGAGGCGCTCGCGGTGGCGAAGGAATACGTCGCCGCGCCGGACGCCGACGCCGACGCGGCGGTGCTGTCGGCGCTGCAGCGGCTCGCCGCGCAGTGACCTCGGCGCGTTGACCTCGGCGCGTTGAGCGGGTGGCGCGCGCAGCGACCGGTACTGCGCGTTGATCGGCGGTGCGCCGTTCGCTACGTTGCGGTGCGCCGGGGTTTGGTCGCCCCGGTCGGTCATCCGCCGTTCGGCGGGGCTTCTCCAAGGTCAAACAGTCAAGGTCATCGGTCCGCAGCCCCTCGGCGCGGGTCGAGGGGGTGTTCGTGGCGCGCAAGACAAGCGACATCGCGCTGCTGCTCGGTTCGCGCGGCAGGTCTCGTTCTCGCGGTGGCTTCGGCCGCCAGTTGCTCGGCTTCGTCGACGGTCTGCTCGGTAGCGCCTTCTCCGGCCGCTCGTCGAAGAGCCGTCGGCGCGACGACCGGCGCGCCGGGGCGGTGTCCGCCTGGGCGCTGCTGGTGGCGGTGCTCGTGGCCTTCGGCGGCGGCTTCCTGCTCGGCGGCCAGTTCGCCGGCGCGGCCCAGAAGGACCGCAATGCCCTGAGCGCAAACGTCGGTGATACCGATGGTTCTGGCGCAGGTGGGCGAGCCCCGGCGTTCGTCGGCGAGCTCGACACCCGGCCGCTCGCGGCGCAGGCCTTCGTCGTCGCGGCATACCCCAACCTGGCCGACCTCGATGCCCGGCAGCGAGCCGGCGACCTCGCCGGTTGGCTGCGCGAGCAGGGGCTGGGCAAGGCCCGCGCCTATCCGTGGCCGCGCGGCGACAGCACGCTGTGGGTGGTGGCCGTCTACTTCGACGGCGTCGCCGAGCAGCGCGACACGCTGGCCGGCCTCGCGGCCCTGCCGGCCGGTGCCCCCGACCAGACCTTCGTCCAGCTGCGAAACAGCGAACCGGGCTGGCCAAACGTCTACTCGATCCGCTAGACTGCTTCGCCCTTTTGGTCCGAAGTGTTTGCCGTAGAGCAACCCGAAACATGTCGATCCACAGCAGTCTGAAGTCCTCCGGCACCGGCGTCGGCCAGCGCAACGTCTGGACCCGCGTCGAGCGCATCGCCGCCCTGAAGAAGGCCGGCCGTTGGAACGAGAGCGATGGCGTCACCGGCCTGCCGAAGGTCCGCACGTCGTTCAAGGTCGTCACCAAGAAGAAGAAGAAGGAAGAGAAGGAAGAGCCGAAGAAGAAGTGAGCCGCGGGCTCGGGCCTTCGGGTCTGGGCTGGCCTCTTCTCAGCTCCCGCCTCTTCCGCTGACGCGCGCCACCCGTCGGGTGGCCGTTCGCGTCGTCCGATCTCCCGTGAAGCCCTCCGACATCGGTCTCTCGGCCCGCGTTCGCGGGATCGAGCCGAGCGGCATCCGTCGCATCTTCGAGCTGATGGCGGAGATGCAGGACCCGATCAACCTGTCGATCGGGCAGGCGCACTACGACCCGCCGCCGGAGCTGGTCGACGCCGCGTGCAAGGCCATGCGCGACGGCTTCAACCGCTACACCGTCACGCAGGGGCTGCCCGAGCTCAACGCGCTGGTGCTCGACGACGTGCAGCGTCGCTTCGGCCGCCGGCCGGAGTCGTGCCTGTTGACCAGCGGCGTCTCCGGCGGGCTCTTGCTGTCGTTCCTGTGCCTGCTCGATCCGGGTGACGAGATCCTGCTGCCGGACCCGTACTTCGTCATGTACAAGCACCTGGCGACGCTGTGCGGCGCCACGGTCAAGTACTACGACCTCTACCCGGAGCGCGACGGCGAACGCTTCCGCGTCGATCTGGCGCAGGTCGAGGCGATGGTCACCGAGCGGACCAAGATCGTGTTCGTCAACTCGCCGAGCAACCCGACCGGCGCGGTGCTCCGGCGCGGCGAGATCGAAGGCCTCTGCAAGGCGGCCGAGCGGGTCGGCGCGTGGGTGGTCAGCGACGAGATCTACGACCTGTTCTGCTACGTCGACGACTACGCGTCGCCGGTCGAGTTCACCGACCGCTGCATCCAGCTCGGCGGCTTCAGCAAGAGCTACGGCGTGCCCGGTTGGCGCATGGGCTACGCGACCGGGCCGGCGAAGGTGCTCGACGCGCTGAAGACGCTGCAGCAGTTCTCGTTCGTCTGCCCGCCGGCGCCGTTCCAGTACGCGCTGCTGCAGACGATGCAGCACATCGACCTGACGCCGTATCGCGAGCAGTACCGCCACAAGCGCGAGCTGCTGGCGCGCGAGCTGCACCCTGCCTACGCGTTGTCGCCGTCGGAGGGCGCGTTCTACGCCTTCCCGCGCCTGCCGCGCAACGCCGCGGGGGAGCAGGTCTCCAGCGACGTGTTCGTCGAAGCGGCGATCGCCGACAAGCTGCTGATCGTGCCCGGCAAGGCGTTCTCGGCCCGTGACACGCACTTCCGCGTCAGCTTCGCCGCGTCGGACGAGGACCTGCAGAAGGGCATCGCCGTGCTCAACCGTCTGGCGACGAAGTTCGCCTAGGAACCCCGCATGGATCTGCGCAAGGCGCTGCAGGAGCTGCAGGGCAAGACCCGGCCGCCGGTCGACGACAAGGCGTCGCGCGCGCCGTTGATCGAGATCTTCCACTCGATCCAGGGCGAAGGGCGCTTCGTCGGCGTGCCGATGGCGTTCGTGCGCACCGCGACCTGCCCGCTGCGCTGCCTCTACTGCGACACCCCGAACAGCTACAAGGCCCCGCCGACGGCGCCGGTGCGGTTCGGCGTGCGCACCAGCCAGGAGCCCAACCCGGTCACCGCGCCGCGCGCCGCCGAGCTGGTGCGGCAGGTCACGCAGGCGGCGCTGCCGGGCCTGCAGCAGAAGCGCGTCAGCGTCACCGGTGGTGAGCCGCTGGTGTTCCCCGAGTTCGTGCGCGACCTCGGTCGGCTGCTGCGCGACCAGGGCTTCCGCCTGCATCTGGAGACCGCCGCGCTGGACGCGAAGGCGCTCGAGCTCTGCGTCGGCCAGGTCGATCACCTGAGCGCCGACTACAAGCTGCCGGAGACGCTCGGCGAGCCGGAGAAGGCGGAGCTGCGCCTGCTGCCGGGCAACAGCTACGGCGAGCGCCACCTGCGCTGCGTCGAGGTCGCGCTGCGCCGCGGCGCCAGCGTCGACGTCAAGATCGTGCTGACCGACAAGGTGCTCGATCCGGGCTTCGAGCGTGCGCTCGCCGACCTGACGCCGGTCAAGTCCAAGGTGCTCCTGGTGCTGCAGCCCGTCACGCCGTTCGGCGCCGTGCACCGCGCGCTGCCCGGCCGCGACCTCGAGCGCTTCGTCGCGACGGCGGTGCGCGAGGGCTTCGACGTGCGCGTCGTGCCGCAGACGCACAAGACGCTGCAGGTGCCGTGACGTCGATGGCGCCGGGCCCTCGGCGCGCGCTGCGTTACCGGGGGCCGAAGTCGCGATAGGCTGCGGCGATGGACCTTCGCCGCATCGCCGCGATCCTGCTGCCTTCGCTGCTGCTCGCGCCCGTGTCGGGGCAGGGGCCGGTCTACCGCGAACGCTGGGGCTACCTGCACCTCGAGCATCGCCGCGCCGAGCTGCTGGAGGCGCTGGCTGGCTGCGACGACGCGGCGCTCGCGGTGATCGGTCGCTTGCTCGCCAAGCCGGATCAAGGCCTGCCGTTCCGTCCCGTCGTCGACGCGCTGGCCCACCGCCTCGACCCGCCGCAGGACACCGACGAGGCGGCCCGGTTGCGCGGCGCGCTGTCGGTGTTCGTGCTGCCCGAGGTCGTCGATCCGGAGTCGACGGTCGAGGAGTGCCGGCGCGCCAACTTCTCGGCGTTCCTGCCGTTCGCGATGCCGGTGCCGAACGACGTGGTGTTGACGTTCGTCGTACGCGATCACGATGGCGAGCAGGTGTTCCGCGCCGAGGTCGACAAGGACACCGACCTCGAAGGCCTGCGCATGGCGCGGCCGATCGCGGTGATGCCGACCGACGACGTCGCCGACGGGACCTACGAGGTCGAGGTCCTCATGGCGATCGCCGGGGCTGCGCCGCGCGAGGGGCGCGACTGCCGGCTGCGTTGGTCGTTCGCGGTGATGCGCGGCTATCAGCAGCGCGTCGAGGCGGCCCTGCTCGAGGCGCGGTCGCTGCGCGATGGGCTGGACCCGCTGCCGCGCGCGCTGCTCGACGGCATGGCGCTGCAGGTGCAGCGGGCCTACACCGGCGAGGCCTACGAGGTGCGCAGCGACGCGGTGCGCGAGCTCGAACTGCTCGAGTTGGCGCTGAAGAACCTCGCGGACGCGGCGCCGGTGCTGCGCGGCATGACCGGCGCGGTCAGCACGGCGTTGCCGTGTGGCGAGCTGTCGAGCCCGTGTCGCCTGCGGCTGCCGGCCGACCCCGATCGGGTCGCGCCGCTCGTGCTCTTCGCCAGCGCGACGCCAGCCTACGACATCACCGGCCGCCGACCGACCGAGCCGTCGGTCTGCGAGGGGCGAGACCTCGAGGCTGCGCTCGGCGACTTCGCCCGCGACGGCCGCTTCCACGTCGCCTGCATGGGGTCGCCGGGCGGTGGGCGCCCGTTCGCCGAGGCGCTGCTGGCTGCGCTCGAGGCGCTGCCGAAGCTGCTGCCGACCGGCGGCAGGAAGCCGTTGCTGGTCTGTGACCGCGAGGCCGCCGCGGTGGTGGGGCTGCGCGTCCAGGAGTTCGCCCCGCACCTGGCCGGGCTCGTCCTGGTCGGTGCCGGTGGCATGTCGCAGCGAGGCGTCGCCGCCGCCGACGGCCTGCCGGTGCGCATCGTGCGGCTCGCTGGCTATCCGGCCAGCGAGTCCCTGACCCGTCTGCACGACTTCGCCGTCGCCGAGCGCACCGCGGGGCGGCCCGCCCCCGACGTCGCGCGGCTCGACGAACGCGAACTGCCGTGGCTGTTCGGGGTGCCGTTGTGCGCCGCTGCGATCGAGGCGTTCGCCGCGGAGCTGTTCCGCGACAGCTGACGCTCGCCGATTCCCGCCTCACCGGCGGGCGCGCACCGCGGCGAGCACCGCGGCGGCGCCGTCCGCGTCGCCGCGCGACGCGACCTGCAGCGCCAGGGTTTCTTCCAGCGAGCGGCCCATCGGCGACCTGCCGCCGAGGGGCGCGCCGGCCTCGACCAGCAGCAGCGCCGCCGGCCAGTTCTGCGCGTCGACCGCCGACCAGACGCCGCCGCGTCCGTCGCGGGCCAGCGCGGCGAGGTCGGCGCCGCGCGCCAGCAGGACCTGCAGCACGGCCGGATCGACGGTGATGCCGGTGGCGGCGAACCACGCCGGGCGACCGAACGCGTCGGCTGCGTCGGGGTCGGCCCCGGCGTCGAGCAGGAGGTCGAGCGCCGTCGCGCCGGCCCGTCGCGCGGCGAACACCGCCAGCGTCAGCGGCAGCTGTTCCCCTGCCTCGTTGGGGTCGGCGCCGTCGCCGAGCAGCGATCGCACCGCGTCGATGCGGCCCGGGTCGGTCGGCAGTTCGCGCAGGGCGCGGGTCAGCGGTGTCTCGCCGTACTGTCCGCCGGGGTTGGCCGTCGAGCGCGCCTCGGCGACGACACGGGCGATGACCAGCCCGACCACGGGGGCGCTGACCAGCAGGTACGCGAGCAGCTGCAGCGCCGGCGAGCGGCTGCGCAGGTGCAGCAGCACCGCGCCGGCCAGCGCCGCGGTCGGCAACGCCATCGTCAGCAGCACCGCCAGCGGCGAGGTGCGACTGGGGGCGGCGGCAGCGAGGCCGAGCAGCAACACCAGTGCGATGGCCGCGAGGTCGGCGGCGGCGAACAACCAGAACAGCACCTTGGTCAGCACGCCCGGTCATCCGGAGCGGCGGCGGTTCGTGGCGGCCGGCGCGCGGCGGTTCGGGGATCAGGCGCCGCCGAGCATGTCGGCGACGATCGCGACCAGCTGGCGCGGCTTGATCGGCTTGGTCAGCCAGATGCCCGGCGACAGGTCCGCGCCATCGAGCGCGGTCTGCGACGGGTCGCTGCCCGAGACGACGACGACGGGGAGATCGCGGTGGCCGGCCGCGCGAAGCTCGCGCACCACGGCGCTGCCCGACATCGCCGGCAGACTCATGTCGAGCACCAGCAGGTTCGGCATGCGGCGTTGCAGCTGGCGCAGCGCCTGCAGCCCGTCGCGGGCGACGTCGACGACGTGGCCGGCGCGCGACAGCGCCTGGGCGAAGACCTGCGCCGTCAGCGGCTCGTCCTCGACCAGCAGGATGCGCGTCGACGCGACGGTGCGGGGGCGGTCGACGACGGCCTGCGGGGAGCAGGACGCGTCAGGGGTTCGGATCAGGGTTCCCATGGGGGGTTGGCTCTCCTCCAACTCGTCGCGCATCGACCGCCGGCCCCTACGAACTGGAGCCATTCGCGTCATGAGGAGCGGTCTGCCGGTCGATGCCATGGCCCGCTCCGGGCGGCTCGGGGTCAAGTGGTGGTGGGCCGGCGGCCGATGCAGCGCTGACCACACGGAGCACCGTCGCATGTCCGAGAACCACCGAGCCCTGCCGACAGATGTCCGCCGCCGCGCCGAGCGCGTGGCGATGGACGGCAACGTCAAGATCCGCTTCGCCACCGAGGCGATCGTCGGGTCGGGCCAGAACGTCTCGTCGCAAGGAGTGTTCTTCGTCAGCGAGGGGCGCGTGCCGGTGACGGTGACGATCGAAGGGCGCGATGGGGACATCAGCGGTGAGCTGGTCCGCATCGAGAACATGGGCAACGGCCAGTTCGGCCTCGCCGTCAAGTTCGACCAGCCCCACGACGACCTCGTCGGCTGAGCTGCTGCGGCAGGTCCGCCGGCGCGCTACAGTGCCGTCGTGAACCTGCGCGACCAATTCAAGAAGGCCAACCTGCTGTCGGACAAGCAGGCGAAGAAGCTCGCCCACGAAGCGCGCGTCGAGCGCAAGGAGAAGGGGCGCGAGCAGCTCGAACAGGAGGCGCAGCAGCGCCAGGACGAGGTGCGCGGCCTGCAACAGGCCGGGCGCGAGCAGACGCGCCGGGAGCAGGCCGAGCTCGAGCGGCAGCGCAAGGACCGTGAAGAGCACGCCGCGGTCGCGGTGCTGCTGCGCGACGCCAAGAAGCCGGGGCCGGGCGCGGTGAAATTCTACTTCGCGGCGACGGACGGGTCGTTGCCGTGGCTCGAGCTGTCACCGCGCGAGGCGCAGGAGGTGCGCGCCGGCCAGCTGTGCGTGGTGCGCAGCGGGCCGCCGTCGACGCACACCTACCGGCTGTTGCCGATCGAGGCCGGTCGCCGGGTCGCCCGCGTGCGGCCGGACGCGGTCGCGTTCGCGCCGCGCGGCGTGCTGACCGCCTGACGGAGGCCTGCGGCCCGCTCAGAACTCGATCTGCGCCTCGTCGACCTTGAGCGCCTGGCGCCTGGACAGTCTGAGGCGGCCGCGGTCGTCGGCGCCGATCACCGCGACGATCATCTCCTCGCCCTCCCGCGCGATGTCGCCGGCGTGGCGCACCGGCTTGTCGTCGAGCTCCTCGACCGGCACCAGCCCTTCGTTGACGGCGTTGATCTTGACGAAGGCGCCGAAGTCCTTCACCCCGGTGACGGTGCCGCGGTAGCAGCGGCCGACCTGCAGCACGCCGGCGGTGCGCTGCACCATCGTGCGCGCGCGCGCGGCGCTCTGGCCGTCGGTGGCGAAGATCAGCACCGCGCCGTCGTCGTCGACGGTGACCCGCGCGCCGGTCGACTCGGTGATCGCCTTGATGTTGGCGCCGCGCGCGCCGATCAGCGCGCCGACCGCGTCCGGCATGATCGCCACGCGGTGCGCGCGCGGCACGAAGCGCGACGGCTCGGCCGGCTCGGTGATGGTCTTCGCCATCTCGCCGAGGATGTGCAGGCGGCCGTCGCGTGCCTGCGCGAACGCGCCCTCGAGCACCTCGGCCGGCAGGCCGCCGAGCTTGTTGTCGAGCTGGATGGCGGTGATGCCGCGCGCCGTGCCGACCACCTTGAAGTCCATGTCGCCGAGGTGGTCCTCGTCGCCGAGGATGTCGCTGAGCACCGCGTGGCGCTGACCGTCGGAGATCAAGCCCATGGCGATGCCGGCGACCGGCCGGCTCAGCGGCACGCCGGCGTGCAGCAGCGCCATCGAGCCGCCGCAAACCGTCGCCATCGACGAGCTGCCGTTGCTCTCGGTGATCTCCGACTCGACGCGGATCGTGAACGGATAGCTCGACAGGTCCGGCAGCGCCGCCTGCAGGCCGCGCCGCGCGAGCGAGCCGTGGCCGATCTCGCGCCGGCCGGGGCCGCGCAGCGGCCGCGTCTCGCCGACCGAGTACGGCGGGAAGTTGTAGTGCAGGAAGAAGGGCACCCGCGACTGGTCGTCGGCGAGGTTGCCGGGCCGCAGCGCGTCGTCAGGGCTGCCGAGCGTCGCGGTGACGATCGCCTGCGTCTCGCCGCGCGTGAACAGCGCCGAGCCGTGCGCGCGCGGCAGCAGGCCGACCTCGCTCCAGATCGGGCGGATGTCGGTCGGCGAGCGGCCGTCGAGGCGTCGCCGCGTCGCCATCACCATCTCGCGCATCTCGTGCCACAGCGCCTCGCCGTAGGCCTGCTTGCACGCGGGGCGCGCCGCTTCGTCGAGCGACTCGAGCCACTGCTGCTCGGCAGCGGCGATCGCGGCGCGCCGCGCGGTCTTCTCGGCGATCTGCAGCGCCTGCTGCAGCGCCGTGCGCGTCGCCGCGGGCAGCTCGGGCAAGGTCGGCGCGGCGGGCACCGGCAGCTTCTCGCGCCCGGCCTTCTCGCGCAGCTCGGCGAACGCCCGTTGGCACTTCGCGATCCACTCGCCGGCCTGGTCGATGGCGGCGATCGCGCTCTGCTCGTCGACCTCCTTGGCCTCGCCCTCGAGCATCACCAGCCCGTCGGGCCCGATGCCGACCGAGAACTCGAGGTCGGCGTCGGCGCGCTGCGCGCGGCCGGCGAACGCCAGCCACTGGTCGTGAACGCGCACCACACGCAGTCCGCCGGCGGGACCCTTTGCCGGCACCGGCGAGACGTGCAGCGCCGCGCACGCCGCCAGCAGCGACAAGCTCTCGAGGTCGCTGGTCGGCTCGGCGCTGAGCACCTGGACCTGGATCTGCACCTCGTTGCGGTAGGTCTCGGGGAACAGCGAGCGCACGGTGCGGTCGATCAGCCGGCTGACGAGCACCTCGTGGTCGGTGATGCGACCCTCGCGCTTGCCGAACGCGCCGGGGATGCGGCCCGCCGACGCCCACTTCTCGCGGTACTCGACGGTCAGCGGAAAGAAGTCCTGTCCCGGCTTCGCCGCCGCGGCCGCGGTCACCGTCGCGAGCACGACGTTGTCGCCGCAGGTGGCGAGCACCGCCCCCGATGCCTGGCGGGCGACGCGGCCGGTCTCGAAGGTCAACTCGGTGCCGGCGATGGTGACGGTGACGCGGTGGGGGGTCGGCTGCATGCGACCGGCAGTTTCGGGATCGCCGGCCCGAGGGCAATGGCGTTGCTGTCGCGGCGGTCGGGTGCCTGCCTCCGTCGAACGGCCCGCTTGCATCCTGCCGCGCACGGGGCATGATCTTCAGCTGAGACCCTGTCGCAACTAATGCCGCTGACCACCGCCGATCCCCGCCACGCCGAACCCCTCCCCGTCGTCGAGTGTGGCGCCGACCGTCTGTCGCTCGACGCGGCGCCGAACCGCTGCGTGATGCGGGTCGAGGCGGTGACCGGCGACGATGCGCTGGCCGCACGCCTGGCCGCGGTCGGCTTCTGGCCGGGGGCCGAGGTCGAACGCATCACCGCCGCGCCGTTCGGTGGCCCGCTGCTGTTCCGCCTGCACGGGTTCCGCTTCGCCCTGCGGCGCAGCGAGGCCATGCGCGTCCAGGTCGTCGTCTGCCGGGTATGAACGAACCCGCGCAGCAGCCGGCGGCCGCGTGCTGCGGCGAGGAGCGCGGCATGGCCGCAGCGGCGTTCGTCGGCCAGCGGCGCGTCGCCCTGTTCGGTCGCGCCAACGCCGGCAAGACCTCGTTGTTGATGCACCTGACGGGCAGCCTGCAGCGCCCCGTGAACTTCCCGGGCACCTCCGTCGAATGCGTCGAGTCGCAGACGCGCAGCGGCGACGTCGCGCTCTGCGTGACCGACCTGCCCGGCACCGCGTCGCTCGAGCCGCAGAGCCGCGACGAGCAGGTGGCGGTCGACTTCCTGCGCGTCGAAGCGACCCGTCCCGATCTGGTCTGTTTCGTGTTCGACGCCGGCAAGCTGGCAATCGAACTGCGCCTGTTGCGGGAGCTGCGCCGCCTCGGACTGCCGGTGGTGGTGGCGCTGACCAAGTGCGACTCGGCCGCCGCCGAGGGTTTCCCGATCGACGCCGACAACCTGCGCCGCGCGATCGGCGTTCCGCTGGTGGTCGTCAACGGCGCGACCGGCGCCGGCGTCGACGAGCTGCGACGCGCGCTCGCCGAGACGCCGCTGCTGGCGCCGCCGCAGCCGGTCGGCGACGACGGCGCGTCGGCCGCTCCCGCGGCCCGTCGGGCGATCGCCCGTTCGCGCACCGACCGCCTCGACGCGCTGCTGCTGCACCCGGTGCTCGGGCCGCTCGTGCTGCTGGCCGTGGTGGTCGGCATGTTCCAGCTCGTGTTCACGGTCGCCGAGCCGTTCATGGCGGCGATCGAGGCCGGTCAAGACCTGGTCGGCGGCTGGCTCGAAGCGCTGGTGCCCGAGGGCGCCGTGCAGAGCTTCCTGGTCGACGGCGTCGTCAACGGCGTCGGCTCGTCGCTGATCTTCGTGCCACAGATCGCGCTGCTGATCGCCTTCGTCACCGTCGTCGAGGCCACCGGCTACATGGCGCGCGCGGTGTTCCTGCTCGATCGCCTGCTGCGCGGCTTCGGCCTCTCCGGCAAGAGCTTCGTGCCGCTCGCCAGCAGCTTCGCGTGCGCGATCCCCGGCATCACCGCGAGCCGCATCCTCGGCGACGAACGCGACCGCCTGGCGACGATCGCCGTGGCGCCCTTGATGTCGTGCTCGGCGCGCCTGCCGGTCTACGTCGTGCTGCTGGCCGCGTTCTTCCCGCCGCTGCAGGCCGGTCTGTTGCTGTTCGCGCTCTACCTGCTCGGCATCGTCGTCGCGGTGTTGGTCGCGCTGCTGCTGCGGCGCACGGTGCTGCGCGGCGGCAGCTCGATGCTGGCGATGGAGCTGCCGGTCTACCAGCGGCCGCGCCTGCGGCTCGTCGCCTCGCACACGTGGTTCGCGGTGAAGGGCTTCCTGCGCACCGCCGGCACCGTGATCTTCGCCGCGACGATCGTCGTCTGGGCGCTGGCCTACTTCCCGCGGCCCGCCGCGGTCGGTGAGCGCTTCGCGGCGGAGCACGAGGCCGCGGCTGCCGCCGGCGCCGACGAGACGCAACTGGCGGCGATCGATGCGCGCCGCGAGGCCGCCTACCTCGAGGCCAGCTGGTTGGCGTCGATCGGCCGCACCATCCAGCCGGTGTTCGCGCCGGCCGGCTTCGACTGGCGGATGACGGTCGGCGTGCTGGCGGCGTTCCCGGCGCGGGAGCTGGTGATCCCGACGCTCGGCACGCTGTACAGCCTCGGTGAGGTCGAGGCGTCGGTCGACGAACCCGATCCGCGGCTCGGCACGGTGCTGCGCACGGCCAAGGGCGCCGACGGCAAGCCGACGATGAACGGCCTGGTGGCGCTGGCGGTGATGGTGTTCTTCGCGCTGTGCAGCCAGTGCGCCGCGACGCTGGCGACGATCCGGCGCGAGACCCACTCGTGGCGGTGGCCGGTGTTCACGTTCGCCTACATGACCGTGCTGGCGTGGCTGGCGGCGGTCGCCGTCTACCAGATCGGCGGACTGCTCGGCTTCGGCCGCTGACCGGCGCCGGCCGCGACCTCTTCAGTCGAGGTCGAAGATGTTGCGCGGCCGGTCGTCCTTGTCCTTCTTGGCCTCGTCCTTGGCCCGGCGCAGCTGCCGCTCGAGCGCGTCCTCGCGGTTGCGCTCGCTGTCCTGCGCCGACGAGAACAGGTCCGACAGCCGCTCCTGATCCTTCTTCTGCGCCTGCAGCAGGTCGTCGAGGCCGGTGCCGCCGTCCTTCTCGTCGGCGCGCATCGCCCGCGCCTTGCCCGAGCGCGTGTCGACTTCGATCATCTTGTTGCAGCAGGGGCAGGGGATGCGGAACAGGTGCTTGGACATGGCGGGCCGGCCGGTGAGGTGGGGCCGACGATTGTCGGTCGCGTCGCCGCAGTCGGCAACACGGCCACGAGCGCGGGCGGGAGTTCGGCGCGTTCGGCGTCGTCCGACGCGCATTCGGTCGCCGCTCGCGCGGCCCTTCGATATCGTGGCGCCGCCGTGACCGCCGAGAAAAACCCGCTGAGCGATGGAACCGGGCGCGCACCGACGCGTCTCGTGCTCGGCTCCATGCCCCGGTCGCGCCTCCAAGAACGAACGGCGACGCCCGGCGGCAGCGGTGGCAACGACGAGATCGACCCGGCGCGCGCCCCGATGCTGTTGGCACAGCAAGGAGACCCCGTCGCCTTCCGCGCCCTCGTCGAGATGTTCCAGGACCGGGTGATGCGAGTAATGGCTTCTGTACTGAGGTGTGACCGGGCGATGGCCGAGGACCTGACGCAGGAGGTGTTCCTGCGCGTGCACAAGGGTCTGCCCGGCTTCGACGGCCAGGTGCGCTTCGCGGCGTGGCTGCACACGATCTCGACCAACGTCGCCATCAGCGAGTACCGCCGCCGCCGCACCCTGAAGCGCGGCAAGCACACCCTGTCGCTCGACGCGCCGCTGCCCGGCTCCGACGACCTCTATGCGCAGCCGGCCGGCCACGAGCGCGACCCCGGTGACCACGCGCACCAGCGGGAATTCCTGGCGCGGGTGCGCGAGGCGGTGCGCGATCTGCCGGACGAGTTCCGCGAAGCCGTCGTGCTGCGCGACATGGAGTCGTTGTCCTACGAGGAGATCGCCCATGCGCTCGACCTGCCGATCGGCACCGTGCGTTCGCGCATCCACCGCGGCCGCCTGTTGCTGCAGCGCAAGCTGAAGGAGTTCCAGCCGTGAGCGGCGACGCCTTCGAAGACGACTTCCCCGCGGACTTCGACCACGACCTGGTCCAGTCCGACGAACGGCTCGCCGACTACGTCGATGGGCGGCTCGGTGAACGCGACCGCGAGCGCTTCGAGGCGGAGCTGCGCGTCAGCCCGCAGCTGCGTGAGCACCTCGCGGAATACCAGCGCACCGTCGCCGTGCTGCAGCAGGCGCTGCGGGCGCCGACGCACCCGACGCATCTCGCCGATCGGGTGATGGCGAACCTGGCCGCGGCTGCCACCCGACCGAGCGTCGTCCAGCGCAAGCTCCGGCCGTTGCTGTTCGCGGCGGCGAGCGCAGCGGCGTTGCTGGCGCTCGCGTTGGTCGTCGATCGCCTCGGCGCGCCTGCGTCGCAGCACCGCTCCGACTTCGCCAAGGTGGACGGTGACGACGCGCCCCCTCCGCCAGTCGTCTCGCCGCGGCCGCCCGGCGCGGATGGCTCCTGGCAGCCGCTGGATGAACTGCTGGGCCGTGGCGCGCCGAGCAAGGCCGATCGTCCGGCATCAGAGACGGAAGAAGTGGAAGGCTCCGCGGCGGTGCCCGGCGAGGTTCTGCGACTGGAGCAGCAGCAGGCCCCAGCGGCCGATGGCGCGGCAGTCGGCGAGCCTGCGCCGGCGCCCGGATTGCCGACTCCGGGAGCGGCGGCGCCCAGGTCCGTGGAGAATGGCTCCGTGGAGAATGGCTCCGTGGAGAAGGGGTCGGAGAAGCTCGGGAGAAGGCTAAGGCGATCCTGCCTGGCGCCAAGGCTTCGCGGGCTGCGGAGGACGACGAGTCGACGCAGCAGGTGAAGAAGGAGAACGACGGCCGGGAACGGCTCTGCTGACGTGGGGCGCTGCCGAAGGATCGGTCCGGCGCCGACAAGGAGCCTGGACCGGCACGTCGATGGCGGGCAGGTTCGCGGCGGGCGCAGAGCCCGTCGGGCGTGTTGATCACCTCGAGACGGAGTCGCAGCCTCGTGAGGGCCAGGGTGGCGAGGCCGGGCCGGAGGTCGGCGAGGTGCACGAGCGTGCACCGTTGACGGGCGGTGGCCCGCCTGCCCAGGGCGGCCTTTGGAGGCTCTGGCGACAGCCGCGGCCCGCTGGCGGTGGTTCTGGTGACCGGTGGCCCGTGCACCGGTGGTCCGGCGACGGCGGGGCCTGCCGACCGGCTCCTGCTGCGTGCCCGGTCCCAGCTGGGCCAGGTTCCGTCGACC
Source organism: Planctomycetota bacterium (assembly GCA_020638735.1). GTDB lineage: Bacteria > Planctomycetota > UBA1135 > UBA1135 > UBA2386. Next base: position 125,629 of record JACKHZ010000015.1, read on the forward strand.
GGTGTTGGCGGCGGCGGCGGCGGCGCTCCGGTCGACGAAGGGTGCCGGCGAGGTCGAGCGTGCACCGCGACGCTGAAGAGGCGCTGCGTGAAGCAAGGATCGCGGTGACGTCGCATCTGCCGCAAGGTGCCGGAAAGCGTAAGTCCGCGGGCAAGGCCGACCCGGAGTCCGCCAGCGAGCCCCCTGATGGCGCCGGAACCAACTGGCGCTGAGTCGCCGGCGCTCAGGCTTCGCGGCGTGCCGGGTGAGCGCGGCACCAGGCTGCCGGTGGTGATCCTCGAAGTGGCGAAGGTCGTCGCGTCGGAGCTCACCGGAGGTGCCGCGTCGTTCTGGCCGATGACGGGCGGGATGCTGTCGACTCCGCCGCGCCGTTGGCGGCCTTCGTCGCCACGGAGTCCGCGGCGGTCGCGATGGGCGTCACCGCGGGGCCGCTGGGCGGAGACGACACCGATGGCTTCTTCCGCCTCGCGTCCGACCGGGGGCGCGCCGTCGGGGGGCTGCAACTTCGTTCGGTCGCCGCGGGCGCTCCCGGCGCCGGCGAGGGGACGACCCGCGACTGGCTCGTGAGCGGCACGAGGGCCGAGCTCGAGCGGCTGATGCGCGAGGTCGCGCGCGCGGCGGCGGCGACGGGAGAGACGCTGCGCACCGGTGAGGTGGGAGTCGTCGGGGTGCCGCCGGCCGTTCGAGGCGCGCGAGCCGGGGACGACGGTGCGGCGGCGGGCGAGCTGCTGCGGGTGGTGCTGCGTTTCCGCGGTCGCTGAGGCCCGACTTCGGCCTGCGCCATCGCGTGCGACGACGCCCGCGCAGGTCACGTGCGAGAGCGACACCCGCCGGCGCGCGGCAGAGCCCTCGCGCGGCTCCGCCGATTTTCGCCGCCCGTCGCCGCGGCTGCGGTAGAACCGCGTGAGCTTGCACGCGGGGCGACGCAACTTCCGAACGGTCTGGCTCAGCCTGTTCACGACCTCGATGGGCCTGATGGCGTTCCTGCCGGTGCTCGCCCTCTACGTGCAGGAGCGTTTCGCGATCGACGACCCGGAGCTCGTGGCGTGGTGGGCCAGCGTGATCTACGGCGCCGGACCGTTGTCCGCGGCGTGCATGGGGCCGCTGTGGGGCGCGATGGGCGATCGCTACGGCAAGAAGCGCATGGCGGTGCGCGCCAACGCGGCGATCGCGTTGACCACCGCCTTCATGCCGTTCGCGCCGTCGCCGACGTGGCTGCTGGTCGCGCGCGTCGCCCAGGGGACCTTCGCCGGCTACGTCGCCCCGGCGATGGCGCTGGTGACGGCGCAGCTGCCGCGCAGCGTGCACGGCCGGTTCATCGCGCGGCTGCAGGTGGCGATGGCGCTCGGTTCGTGCGTCGGGCCCTACCTGGGCGCCGAGGTCACCGGCTGGTTCGGACGCAGCGCGGTGTTCTGGATCGCCAGCCTGTTCTCGGGCGTGTCGGCGCTGCGGCTGTGGATCGGTGCGGTAGAAGACCAGGCGACCCCGGCGGCGCAGGCGCGCACGTTCCTGCAGTCGTTCTGGAGCGGTGCGCGCGAACTGCTGTCCAGCCGCGTGTTCGTCGCGCTGCTCGTCTGTGTGACGGTGCTGCGCCTGGGGCAGAACATGCTCGAGCCGCTGCTGTCGCTGTTCGTGCGCGAGCTGGGGCCCGAGCCGCTGCTGCTGCGGTGGAGCGACACCGAGCAGCGTGCCATCGACCGCACCATCGCCGTCGCCTTCGGCCTGCTGGCGATCGGCCAATGGCTGTTCACGCCGTGGTGGGGGCGGTTGGCCGATCGGCACGGGCCGCTGCGCTGCCTCGCGGTGCTCGCGCTCGGCGTCGCCGCGACCCAGGTAGGCATGTCGATGACCGGTTCGATCGACGGCTTCCTGGTGCTGCGCGCCGGGCTGGCTTGCTTCATGGCCGGCTCGCTGACGTTGGCGTACGCGGCGGCCAGCAAGCGGGTCGACGACGCGCACCGCACGCTGTCGTTCTCGCTGGTGCAGAGCTGCATCCAGCTCGGGCTCGCCTTCGGGCCGATGCTGGGCACGCTCGCCGCGAGCGGCGGGGAACACCCCGACTTCCGCCGCGCGTTCCTGCTCGCTGCGGCCTTGTGCGCGGTCGCCGGCGGGGCGATGTTGCTGCTGCGGCGCTTCGAACGACGCCTGCCGACCTGACCATGTGCTCCCTGATCGTGCTGCGTGGCCTCGACGCCGACTACCCGCTGGTGGTCGCGGCCAACCGTGACGAGCGCCTCGACCGCAAGGCGTCGCCGCCCGGAGCCTTCGTCGGTCAGCGAAGGCGCATGCTGTCGCCGCGCGACCGCGTCGCGGGGGGCACGTGGTTGGCGCTCGACGACCGCGGTCGCGTCGCCGCGGTGACCAACCTGTTCGGTGAGCCGCCGGTGCCCGACGCGCCGTCGCGTGGTCACCTGCCGCACCTCGTGCTCGACCACGACGACCTCGAGGCTGGCCTCGAGGCGGTGCGCGCGCACCTCGCCGAGCACGCGCACTCCGGGTTCCAGCTGGTCGTCGCCGATCGCCATCGGGTGCGCGTGCTGCGCCACGCACGCGGCGCGCTGCGAGAGGTCGAGTGGCGCGACGCCGTGCTCACCATCAGCAACGAACACGCCGCGGGCGAGCTGGTGCTGCGTGGCATGGCGCCGGCGCTGCAGCCGGGGC
>JACKHZ010000016.1 GCA_020638735.1 Planctomycetota bacterium
CTGAAGAGCGACGTCGAGATCGGCGGCACCGACCAGCTGTTCAACCTGCTGGTCGGCCGCGACCTGCAGAAGCAGGAAGGGCAGACGCCGCAGGTGTGCCTGACGATGCCGCTGCTCGAGGGGCTCGACGGCAGCCAGAAGATGTCGAAGTCGCTGGGCAACTACGTCGGCATCGCCGAGTCGGCGTCGGCGCAGTTCCAGAAGCTGATGCGCACGCCGAACGGGCTGCTCGAGAAGTACTTCCTGCTGCTCACCGACGCCCCGGCGGCGCGCATCGGGGAGCTGCTGCAGAACCCGCTCGAGGCGAAGTTCGCGCTCGCCGCCGAGGTCGTCTCCGGCTACCACGGCGCGGAGGCGGCCGCTGCGGCGCGCGCCGAATACGACCGAATCCACAAGGAAGGCGGTCTGCCCGACGAGCTGCCGGAGTGGCGCCCCGACGGCGCCGTGCGCCGCGGCGACGACGGCCGCATCGCGCTGCCGACCGCGCTGGCGGCGGCGTTCGGCATGTCGAGCAGCGACGTCCGGCGCCTGCTGCAGGGACGCGGCGTGCGCCTCGACGGCGAGGTCGTCGTCGACGTCAAGGCGTCCTTGGGACCGGGCAGCTACGTGGCCCAGGTGGGCAAGGCGCGGGCGGCGCGACTGGTGATCGACTGACCGTCCTGGAAAGTGCGGCACAATCGCTGAATCGCGGAGGCTTCGCATGCCGAAGCAGTCGCGCGGCGTGCGTTCGGGCGGTGTCGCGGCGGCCCGACGAATGCCGTGCGCGGTCGGGCGCCGGCTCTGGTAGCATCGCCGCGGCGACGGCGCGTCCGCGTGGTGACGGGCGCGAGGCGAGGTGCGACATGGCGGTGCGGCGTTGATGGACGGCAGCCGGTTCGGTGCAGGCATTCTCCGGTGGCTCCGCGTGATCGGGCTGCTGTGCGTCTGGCCATGCCTCGGTCTCGGCGCCGAACGCGCGGTGGCAGCGACCTTCGCCTGCAGCGAGCAGCAGGACGACCAGCTGGGCGACGAGTTGGCGAAGCTGCGCGAGATGCTGTCGCGAGCCGGTCCCGACGGCCGCGCGGATCGCGAAGGGGCGGTGGCGCGCCTGTTGACGATGCCCAAGCCGGAAGCGCATCGCATCCTGCAGCAGGTGCTGCTGCGCAGCGAGGACCCGGACGGCCTGCACCAGGCGATCGTCAACGCGCTCTACCAGCACCTGTTGGCCGGGCCGCAGCAACAGTTCGGCGGCGCCGACGCCAGCACGCGCGGCCAGATCCTGACCGGCTACCTCGGCGCGCTGGCGCCGTTGTGGAGCAGCGAGGCCGACGCGACGTCGGCGCTGCGGGTGGCGGCGCGCCGCGCGCTGCAGCGGGTGCCGGCGCGCGAACTCGACGAGGCCGCGAAGGTCCTGCTCAAGGCCAGCGACCCGGCCGGCCGGGTGAGGATCCTGCGGTGCCTCGCCGACATGCAGCAGACGCTGTTGGCCGCGACGATCGCCGACTACCTCGAGGCCGGCGACGAGGTGGTGCGCGACGGCGCGCGCGCGGCGTTGCAGTTGCTGATCTACCCCGAGCAGCCGATCCGCTCCAAGGCCGAGTTCGAGGCCTGGCAAGTGGCGCACGGCGGCCTCGCCTACATCGACCTGGTGGAGCTCGCCGCGCGGCGCGGTCCGCGGCCGCTCGAGCGGCTGCGCGAGGAGCTCGCGCGCACCAGGATCGCCGCGGCCCGCGACGTCGTCATCGCCTACGTCGAACGATCCGCGGGCATCGACTGGTCGCTCGTGCAGGCGCGCACGATCAGCGAAGACCCGGAGGTTCTCGACGCGTGTCTCGATGCGCTGGTCGGCTCGTTGTCGCGAAGCCCGCAAGCCGACGAGGCGTCGCCGTCGCGGCAGGCGTTCTGCAGGGCGTTGCTGGATCGTTTCCGGCAGATCCCGGAAGGCGCGCAGCCCGAGCTGCAGCAGCGCCGTGTGCGGGTGCTCGAGGTCGCGGCCTACCTGGCGCGGCCGAGCGAGGTCGAGGTCGCCACCGAGATCCGGTCGTTGTTGCTCGCCCAGCTGGACCACGCGCCGGCGACGGTCGGCGTGGCCGCGCTGCGCGGCCTGCGGCGGTTCCCTTCGGTCGAGGCGCGCGCGACGCTGGTGGCGCGGGCGCGGGCGATGCTGGCCGAACCAGCTCCCTCCAAGGAGCTGCTGCAGGCGATGTTCGACACGCTGTCCTCGCGGTCCTCGCCGCGCTGGCCGGCGCCGTCGCAGGACGACGCGGACAAGGCCGATTGGCTGTCGCTGGTCGACGCCGGTTGTCGCAGCGCGTCCGAGCTCGAGCTGCGCACGCCGGCGCTCAAGCTCGCGCAGACGCTCGACGCCAACGATCTGCGCGTGCCGGGCGCGTTCGGTGTGCTGCTCGCGCTGGTGCGCGATCCGGGTCTCGCGACCAAGGACCGCTCGACGGCGTTGCTGTATCTCGAGGCGTGGCGTGCCGACCAGCAGCTGGCGCCCGAGTGGGTGCAGGCGCTGCAGGCGCTGCTCGAGGATCCGGCGCCGGCGTTGCGGGCGACCGCCGCCGAGTCGCTCGCCAAGTTGCCGGAGTCGTCGGACTCGCGGCGCGGCGAGTGGTTCGACTCGACGTTGATGGCGCTGCGCGACCGCCTCGGTGTCGAGCCCGACGCGAGCGTGATGCTGGCGTTGGTCGAATGCGTCAAGGCATGCGGCAAGGAGCAGGGCATGCCGGAGAAGGCGATCGGCGTGCTGCGCGGCGTGCTGGACGGCATCGGCCAGCCGGTCGCGCCGGAACAGCAGTTCCGCCTCGACCCGCTGCTCGGCGCGCTCGCCGCGATCGCCGCCGATCAGCGCGCCGCCGGGGGGCCTTGGCTCGCCGCATGCGGTCCGCTGCTGCAGTACGGCAAACGCAAGAACGTGCGCCTGGTCCTGCAGAACCACGCGGCGATGGAGCTGGCCAAGGACGTCAACAAGAAGGACGACGCGACCGTTGCCGAGCGTGCGCGGCAGGCGATGCGCGTCGTCATCGAGTGCGCCGCGCTCAAGCCGCCGCGCACCGGGTGGGCTTCGAGCGAGGAGCTGCTGCGCGAAGCGCGCGACGTCTGCGCAGCGTTCGTGGCGCTCGACCAGGTGCCGATCGAGTCGCGGCTGGACCAGCCGCGTCACCGGCTGCTGCGGTTGTCCGCCTGCCTCGCGGCGGGCAAGCCGCTGGACGTCGTGCAGCGCGGCACGCCGTGGCTCGACCCGGCCGCGGCGGCCAACGGCGGCGGTGACGACGCCTTCCGCGATCAGCTGCGGCTGTTGCTCGCCGAGGCGCAGCTGGCGCTCAACAAGCCCGAAGAAGCCCGGAAGCAGCTCGATGCGCGCGCGCCGGGAGTCGTCAATGACCCGCAGGCGCTCGACCTCACGTCGCGCGTTGCCAGGGAGCTGCTCAAGAGCGACGCGGCGGGGGCCTCAGCGATGTTCGACCGGGTGCTGCAGGCGACCGCGCCGGAGGACCCCGCGTTCCGCGGCCGCCTGCTCGATTGGCTGCGCTGCAAGCTGCAGCAGGATCCGGCGGCGCGCGACGAAGCGTGGCAGGTCGCCGAGCGCCACGCGGCGATGTTCGCGGCTGCGGACTGCCCGGCGGAGCAGCAGAAGGAGTTCGAGCAGCTGCGCGCGCAGCGCTGAGCGGCGTGGGGGGGGCGTCGTACTGACGATCGCCGGCGCCGAGGATTGTCGTCTGTTCGCTTGCGTTGGCCCGACCGCTCGCTATCCTCCTTCGCTCACCCAACGCGGGGTGGAGCAGTCCGGTAGCTCGTCGGGCTCATAACCCGAAGGTCGGAGGTTCGAATCCTCCCCCCGCTACCAAACAAGAAGCCCAGGCGCCCAAGGCGCCTGGGCTTTCTTTTTGCCCACGGCGAAGCTCCGGTCCGCGGCACCCGATTCGCTTTGCGGCCGGTGGACGGCGGCGCTCCCGGCAGGCGGGGGCGGGCCGGCCGGCCGCGGCGGTGCCGGCGGCGAATCTTGTCCGCGGCACGACGGTTCGATGGTCAACTCTTGCCCATGGCGAGACCGTCGAGCCAGCCGCCGACCCCGATCACCCGACACGACTCCGCCTCGCTGCCCGTGCACGGTCTCTCCTGGCGCTTCGGCCTCCCCGTCCTGTTGCTCGTGCTCGCCGAGACGGTCGGGTTGGCGCTCTACCTGACCGGTGAGGTCGCGGCCGACAAGCGCGCGCGGCTCGAACGGCTGGCGCAGGACCAGGCGGTGTTCCTCGTGGGCCAGTCGATGCGCGCCACCGAGAAGCTCGCCGAGGACCTGCGGCGCGTCACCGGCGTGCAGGTGTGGTTCCGCAGCGGCGATCAGCTGCAGCCGGCGGTCGACGACGCGGCGCTCGCGTCGGCGCTGCGCGGCGCGCGCGCCGACGGTGTCTGTCACCTGCTCGAGGGTCTCGATTGCGTCGCGCTGGCGATCCCCGACAAGGGCACGCTGCTGCTGGCGGACGGCGCCGGCGGCGAGCTGTGGACACCGCGGGTCGTGATCGTGCTGGCGTCGTTCTGGGGGTTGTCCTTCGTCATCGCCTGGCTGGCGGTGCGCGGCCTGGTGCGGCCGCTGCGCAACCTGGCGCAGACGCTGCCGACGATCGACGACCCGAGTCCGCCCGATGTGCCCGAGGCGCAGAGGAACGACGAGATCGGCGACGTCGCCCGCGCGTTCGTGCGCGCCCGCACCGCGCTGCACGACGAACGCGAGCAGCGCGCGCGCATGGAGAAGCTGGCGGTGCTCGGCCGCATGACCGCGTCGCTGGCGCACGAGATCCAGAACCCGGTGGCGGCGATCAAGCTGCACGCGCAGCTTTGGGGCGGCGACGCCGCGCCCGATTCGCCGGCGCGCGTCATCGAGGACGAGGCCGGCCGCATCGAGGAGCTGCTCAACCAGTGGATGTTCCTGACCAGGCCGGAGCCGCCGGCGCTGCGCCGCTCGGACCTCGGCGGGCTGCTCGGTGAGGTCGTGCGGCAGCACGCCGCGCGGGCCAGGCACGCGCGCGTCGAGCTGCGTCTCGAGCTCGAAGGCGACCTCGAGCTGGCGTGCGACAAGCGTCGCCTCGGGCACGTGTTCGGCAACCTGATCGTCAACGCGATCCAGGCGATGCCGCACGGGGGCGAGGTCGTGGTGCGCGCTCACGCCCGCCGCGACGCGGTCGAGGTCGAGGTCGCCGACGGCGGTCCCGGCTTCAGCGCAGCGGCGTTGCAGCACTTCGCCGAGTTCTTCTACTCCGAGCGCGAAGGCGGCATGGGCATCGGTCTCGGCGTCGCGCACGAGATCGTGCGCGCGCACGGCGGCCACCTCGAGGCGCGGAACCGGCCGCGCGGCGGCGCCGAGGTGCGGGTGACGTTGCCGAGGCGCGCGGCCGAGGTCGTCGCCGCCGTGGAGTTGGCGCGATGAGCAAGGTGTTGATCGTCGAGGACGAGGCGGCGATGGCGTCGGCGTTGTCGCTGCTGCTGAAGCGCATGGGGCACGAAGCGGTCACCGTGGCGACCGGCGCCCAAGGCCTCGCCGCGCTCGATGCCGGCGCGCCGGCGCTGGTGGTGCTCGACATCGGTCTGCCGGACAAGAGCGGCATCGACGTGCTGGCGGCGATCCGCGAGCGCGACAAGGCGCTGCCGGTGCTGGTGATCACGGCGCACGGCAACCTGCAGAACGCGGTCGAGGCGAAGAAGCGCGGCGCGTCGGCCTACCTGGTCAAGCCGCTCGACCTGCGCGCGTTCGAGGCGTCGGTGGCGGCGCTGCTCGCGGCGGCCGACGGCGGCGTGCTGCAGGCCGCCGCGCCGTCGGACGATCCTGCGCACGCGCCGCTGCTGATCGGTTCGTCGCCGGCGATGCAGCCGGCGTTCGCGGCGATCGCCCACGCCTGCGCCGCCGACGTGCCGGTGCTGATCACCGGCCCGACCGGCATCGGCAAGTCGCTGACGGCGCGCATCATCCACCTGCACAGCGCGCGGCACGCCGGGCCGTTCGTGACCCTGTCGTGCGCCAGCCTGCCGGAGTCGCTGCTCGAAGCCGAGCTGTTCGGCCATGAGCGCGGCGCCTTCACCGGCGCGCAGCAGACCCGCATCGGCCACATCGAACGGGCGGCCGGCGGCACGCTGTTCCTCGACGAGATCGGCGAGATCCCGCCGGCGCTGCAGGTCAAGCTGCTGCGGCTGGTCGAGGACAAGACGTTCGTGCGGGTCGGCGGCCGCGAGGACCTGACGGTGGACCTGCGCATCGTCACCGCGACCAACGTCGACCTCGTCGAGCAGGTCGAGCAGAAGCGCTTCCGCGAGGACCTCTACTACCGGCTCCGGGTGCTCGAGGTGCACATGCCGCCGCTTGCCGAGCGCACCAGCGACCTGCCGGCGCTGTGCGCCTACCTGCTGGCCGGCATCGGCGGCGGGCGGCGCCTTTCGCTGTCCGAGCCGGCGCTGGCCGCGCTGCGTCGCTACGAGTGGCCGGGCAACGTGCGCGAGCTGCGCAACGTGCTCGAGCACGCCGCCGCGGTGTGCAGCGGCGACGTCATCCTCGAGACGCATCTGCCGGCGGTGGTGCGCAGCGCCGCGCCGTCGGCGGTCGAGCCGGGGCTGCTCGACGCCGCGCTGCACGAGTGGGTGGATCAGCGGCTGCGCGACGGTTGCGACTACGCCGACCTGCACGGCGAACTCGAAGGGCGTCTGTTGGCGACGCTGCTGCCGCGCTATGGCGGCAAGCCCACGCTGCTGGCGCGGGCGCTCAAGCTCAACCGCGCGACGCTGCGCAAGAGACTGCGCGGTCTCGGGCTGGCAGCCGAGCCGGAAGCCGGGGGCGCCGAGCCCGAGGGGGACGACGACGAGTCCTGATCGCGCGCCGGCGCATGCTAGGTGTGGACTTCACCCGTTCAGTCGCTAGACTTCCGCGCCCGATACCCCGTGGTGTAATCGGTAGCACAGCAGTTTTTGGTACTGTTGGTTCCTGGTTCGAGTCCAGGCGGGGTAACCACCCCGGTGGCCAGGTCCCGAACTGCTGGCGGTTGCGCTCGCGCAACCGGCGGTTGCACCGGGGGCGTCTATCCGCGATCTTTCAGCCGGTCGATCTCCCGTTCGACCTCGACGATTTCACTGCCCCGTGGTGTAACGGTAGCACTACTGGTTCTGGTCCAGTCAGCCAAGGTTCGAATCCTTGCGGGGTAACCACTTCCGTCGATCGGGCGCGTTCGCGCTGATCGGGCGCGTTCGCGCTGGTCGGGCGGGTTCGCGCGCCGGCCGATTCAGCTGCTCGCCTTGATCAGGTAGCGGTCGGTCATGCCGGCGACGTAGTCGCAGACCGTTCGCTCGAGCCCGTCGCGATCGATGCGCGCCTGCGTCCATTCCGGCAGCTTCGACGGGTCCGCGCACAGCGACGCGAACACCTTGCGGATCCGGTCGGCGCCGTCCTCCATCACCGCCAGCACCCGCGGTGCGCGGTAGAAGCGCTCGCGCAGGAACACCAGTAGCTCGTGCGCCATGGCCGTCATCTCGGCGCCGTGCTGGACGCGCGGCGGGGGCGACCCGGCGGGGTTGTCGGCGATCGCCGCATCGACGGTGGCGACCAGGTCGTGGATCAGCAGCGAGGTCACCTCGCTGACCACCCGTTGGCGGTTGTCGGTTCCGGCCGCCGCGCGCGCCGCGCGCCACAGCTGGAGCTCGCCGGCCTGATCCTCGGAGAACAGGCCGGCGCGCAGCCCGTCGTCGAGGTCGTGGCTGAGGTAGGCGATCTTGTCGCAGAGGTCGACGAGGTGCGCCTCGAGCGGCGGCGACTGCTTCGGCAGCAGGTCCGGGCTCAGCGGGAAGCCGTCGGGGACGCGACCCTTCAGCAGGCTGCGCCGCACCGCCAGCGTCAGGTTGAGCCCTAGACCGTGCCCGTAGCGGTCCTCCAGGTAGTCGACGGTGCGCGCGCCCTGCGCGTTGTGGCGGAAGCCGCCGCGGCCGGCCATCTGTTCGTCGAGCGCGCGCTCGCCGACGTGGCCGAACGGCGGGTGGCCGAGGTCGTGGGCCAGCGCGATCGCCTCCGCGAGGTCGTCGTTGCAGCGCAGCGCCCGGGCGACGCCGCGTGCCATCTGCGCCACCTCGAGCGAGTGGGTCATCCGGCTGCGATGGTGGTCGCCTTCGAACGCTGCCAGCACCTGCGTCTTGTGTTGCAGGCGGCGGAAGGCGCTGGCGTGCAGCACGCGGTCGCGGTCGCGCTGGAAGTCCGTGCGCAGCGCGTCGGGCGCCTCGGCGAGGCGGCGGCCTCCCGAGTTGCGGCTCGGCAGGGCCCACGGGCACAGCCAGTGCAGCTCACGGTCCTCGTGGTCTTCGCGGCGCAGCCAGACCATCAGCGGAGCGTCCTCGCGCGGGTCACGCCGGCACAATGGGGCAGCGGCGCAGAAAAGAGAACGCCCGGCAGGTCGAAACCTGCCGGGCGCTCGACTGGTACCCCCTAGGGGATTCGAACCCCTGTCGCATGGCTGAGAACCACGAATCCTAGGCCTCTAGACGAAGGGGGCGTGCCAGGAAGGGCGGGCACCATAGAGAAGCGGTGCGGCGAGGTCAAGACGCCGCTGACGAGGATCTTCGCGCGATCTTCGGCCGGGTGGCAGGGCAAGGCGGCGGCGCTTGGCCATCCGGGGAATGTTCGGCGAGACTCGTCGTTCCGCGCGCCCGTTCCGTAGACCGGTCATCGCGCCGTCGTTGGCGCCGTCCGGCTTCCCGCCCACAGGAGTCACCAAGATGCACGCACTCGCCGCCACGCTGTTCTCACTGTTCCTCCTCTCGCCGCTCGGCCCTGGCTGGCTCGGCGTGTTCCTCGACGCGGAGGCGCAGCGCGCCGTCGTCACCGAAGTCATCGACGGCTCGCCCGCCGCGAAGGCCGGCTTCGCCGCCGGCGACGTGATGCTGGCGGTCGACGGCAAGGAGACGGCGACGCGCGAGGCGTTCGTCGAGGCGATCCGCGGTCGCGAGTCCGGCAGCCGCGTGCGCGTCAAGCTGCGCCGCGGCGAGCAGGAGAAGGTGCTGACGGTGCGTCTCGGCGAGCGGCCGAGCGAGCTGGGCGGCATCCAGGAGATCGAAGAGATCGCCGAGGTCGCCCCGCCGGCACCCGTCGCCACGGCGCCGGTGCGCGCCGCGCAGAACGCCCCGGCCGCCGCCGGCAAGGGCTACCTCGGCCTCAGCGTGTTGGAGACGGACAAGGGCGTGGTCATCGATCGCGTGCTGCCGGACAGCCCGGCGGCCAAGGCTGGCCTCGCGTCGGGTGAGATGCTGCAGAGCATCGGCGATCACCGTATCGGTTCGCTCGACGACCTCGACCGCGCGCTGCAGGGGCGCGGCCCCGGCGCGCGGGTGGCGATCGGCGTCGCCGGCGAGCAGGGCAAGCGGTCCGTGATGGTCGAGCTGGGCCAGCGGCCGGGCACGGAGCGCGCGCCGATCGCCCGCGCCGTCGACACCGCGCCGGCGGTCGAACGGGTGATCGAGGTCGTGCCGCAGCGGCCGACGCAGAGCGGTGAAGCTCCGCGCGCCATCGGCCGCGAGCACCGGCCGGTGCGTGCGCCGGAGGCGGAGCGCGCCGAGTCGGCGTCGCCGGCGCGTCCGGCCCGTTCCGCCCAGCCGGCCCGTCCCGCCCAGCCGGCGCGCCCCGCCCAGCCGCGCGAGCAGGGCGACGACAACGCGGCTCTGCGCGAAGAGCTCCGCCAGCTGCGCAAGGAGCTGGCCGAGTTGCGCAAGATGCTCGAGCGCCTGAAGAAGGAAGGCCGGGAATAGTCCCGCGCGCGCGGCGGTCCATGGGGGTCATCGCGTCGGCGGCACATTTGTCCCCAGGGCATGGACTGGTGGGCGGGTGCCGCCGACGCTTCATCGTCCGCCATGACCCGCCCTGTTCCTGACGCCCCGCTCCGCGGCCCCTTGGTGACCCGCCCCGGGCGTGCGCTCGTGACTGGCGGCGCCGGTTTCATCGGCTCGCACGTGGTCGAGGCGCTGCTCGCCCGCGGCTACGCGGTGCACGTCGTGGACGACCTGTCGACCGGACGGCGCAGCAACCTCGACAGCGTCGCCGCGCACCCGTTGCTGCGGCTGACGGTCGCCTCCGTGGCCGACGCCGACGTCGCCCGCGCGGTGTGTGCCGACACCGACGTGGTCTTCCACCTGGCCGGAGTGGTCGGTGTGCAACGCTTGCGCGACGAACCGCTGTTCGTGATGCAGGCCAACCTGCAGTCGACCGAGGCGATGCTCGCCGCCGCCGCCGCCGCCCGCGTGCCGACGCTGGTGACCTCCAGCAGCGAGGTCTACGGCGACGCCAGGGTGCCGTTCTGCGAGGCAGATCCGCTGCGCCCGGGGTCGACCGAGGGGTTGCGCGGCGGCTACGCGTGCGCGAAGGCGATGGGCGAGTGGTTGGCGCTGGCCCACGCAGCGCAGAGCGGCGTGCCGACCATCGTCGCGCGGTTGTTCAACACCGTCGGGCCGCGGCAGAGCGGCGACCACGGCATGGTGCTGCCGCGCTTCGTCCGCCAGGCCGTGCGCGGCGAGGCCCTCACGGTCTACGGCGGGGGCCGGCAGACGCGTTGCTTCGCCCACGTTCGCGACGTCGCGCGGGCGCTCGTCGATCTCGCCGAGTCGCCCTGCGTGCCGGCGGCGGTGGTCAACGTCGGCAGTCGGCAGGAAACGGCGGTGGTGGAGCTGGCGCGCATGGTGCAACGCGCCGCTGCGAGCGGCTCGCCGCTGCAGCACGTGCCGTTCGATGCCGTGTTCCCGGCCGGCTTCGTCGATCCGCCGCGTCGCCTTCCGTCGCTCGAGCGGCTGCATCAGGCGATCGGCTGGGTGCCGTCGACGCCGGTTCAGGAGATCGTCGCCGAGCTGGTGAGCGCCGCGCGCGCACCGGGGCCGGTCGGCGCCGCTGCGCGAGCTGCCGCGTCGAGCTCGTAGTTGGCCCGCGCGACGGGGTCGTGCGGCAGCAGCACGACGGCGCGTTCGAACTCGGCCTGGGCGCGATCGGTCTCGCCGAGCGCGCGCAGGCAGATGCCGAGGTTGGTGTGGGCCAGCGCGTGGCCGTGCTCGGCCGCCGCGGTGAAGCACGGCAGCGCGTCGCGGTAGCGCTGGCGCGCCAGCAGGCAGAGCCCGACCCAGTTGTGCAGGTCGCCGCGCGTCGGCCGCCGCTCGAGCGCCTGGCGGAACTGCTCTTCGGCCTCGTCGAGGGCGCCGCGGCTGTAGGCCAACTGTGCGAGCTGCTCGGTGCAGGCCACCTGCTGGTCGTCGCTGATCCAGTGGCGGGCGGCGGTGTCGGCGAGCAGCGCCGCGCCGCGTTGGTCGCCACCGCGCAGCATGGTCGTGCCGAGCAGCAGCCGCGCTTCGACGTGTTCGGGGCAGCGGTGCAAGAACGCCGCGAGCAGACGATGCGTCTGTGCGGCGTCGTTGCGCGCGGCGGCGGCGCGCGCCAGATGCAGCCACGCGTCGGGCCACTGCGGCGCCAGCGCCTGCGCCGCGCGGGCTTCGTCGGCGGCGACCGCGGCGTCGTGGTGCATCGCCGCCAGCACGGCGCGGCCGGCCGGATGCCGGCGCCACTTCGCCGCGAACTGCTGCAGCCGTCGCTCGATCTCCGTCTTGATGTCGAGGCCGAGCGCGCGGAACGTCGCGTGGCCTTCGTGGTGCAGGAACGCGCGCCGGGCGATCACCAGTCGATGGCCGGCGAGGCGCAGCCGCAAGCTGAGGTCGTCGTCTTCGTAGTTCCCGTGGCCGTAGCGCTCGTCGAAGCCGCCGATCCGCTCGATGGTCTCGCGGCGCATCAGCAAGCACAGACCGGACAGCGTGTCGACGTCCTGCAGCAGCGGGGCGCACTCCGACAGCGTCGCGGCGAGGCGGCGACGGTTCTCGTCGTCGCGCGCCTGGTCGCCGATGCGCAGCAGCGCCTCGCCCTTGACGTGGTTGCTGACCGGTCCGGCGGCGCCGATCGCGGCGTCGCTGGTCAGCGCGCTGTGCAGCGCGACGAGCAGATTGGGGGCCGCGCGCGTGTCGTTGTTCAGCACGAGCACGAACTCGCCGCGCGCTTCGCGCAGTCCGGCGTTGACGCCGCCGGCGAAGCCCAGGTTGTGCGGCTGTCGGAGCACGCGCACCAGCGGTGACGCGTCGGCCAGCGCTGCGGTCTCGTCGTCGCCGGCGTTGTCGACGAGCAGGATCTCGAGGATCGGCGCCCCGTCCTGGGCGAGCAGGCTCTGCACGCACTCGCGCGTCAGCTCGGCTCCACGATGGCAGGGGATGACGACCGTGCACTGCATGTGGGCGCTGTCATCGGCAATTCGACGCCTCCGGGTTGCGTCGATACGGGCCGGGGCGCGGGTGTGTGGCGGCGGTGTGGTCCGCAGGGGCCGTCCCGAAAAAACCTGCCCGGCACCCTGTCGGGTGCCGGGCAGTGGAATGGGGTTCACACCCCTCATCCTGAGCCGACTGCGTCAGCGCATCACATCGCCGAACGCGCGCTGTCCGGAGGCTCGCCACCCCCGAACAGCGCATTCAGTCGACCCTCGTCCGGCGGGTTGGTCTCGCCAACCAGGTCCCGCCGGCGTGGTGTCATGTCCACACAGCTCTCTGCTACTGGCCTTGCCTGGATCTGGCAGACGTGGACCTTGGGCTTCCACGTCGCCTGGATCTGTCGGCAGTGCCACCTCATGATGAGCCCCATGGCAACATGCGTGCCCAGAACGGGTCGCCTCTGTAAGTCGCTGAATCTCCAGGCGATCGAGCATAAGCGCATCTGATCGCCGGGCCCGCATCCCGAATCGTGGACCAGTTGTCCTGCGAATGGGATCCGGCGGCACGCCTCGCCGGCGCCAGCCCGGGCTTGTGGTCGCGTGGCAGGTCCGTATCCTGCTCGCCCTTTGTCCCAGGCCCAGCAGCAAGTCATCGTCGTCGAACCCGGCCTCGGCGGGGTCAGGCTCTACGACCTGCTGGCCGCGCATCACCCCGACGCGCACCACGCCGACCTTCGGCAATTGGTCGCCGCCGGCGACGTGTCGGTCAACGGCGAGGCCTGCCTTGCCAATCGCCGTCTGCGGAACGGTGACGTGGTCCTGGTCGGCGGGCGGTTGCCGCAGCGTCGCGCAGCGCCGAAGGCGGCGTCTGCGGCCGCGCCGTTGGCGGTGCTGTTCGAGTCGGCTTCGGCCGTGGTCGTGGCCAAGCCCGCCGGTCTGGCCACCGTGCCCGAACGCGTCGGGCGCACGGACAGCGTGCACGCCCGTCTCGCAGGCCTGCGCCCGGGCGCCGACCTGCGCATCGTGCACCGCCTCGATCGCGACACCTCGGGGGCGCTGCTGCTGGCCAAGGGCATCGAGGCGGCGCGCTGGTTCGACGCCGCGTTCCGCGGCCACGACGTGCACAAGACCTACCTCGCCCTCGTCGACGGGGTACCTGCGGCGGACGCCTTCGCGATCGATCTCTGGCTCGGCCCCGATCGCAGCCGCCCTGGCAAGGTCGTCGCCGCCGACCGCGAGCGGCGCGGTTTCCGCGCCGCGCACACCGACGTCTCGGTGCGGCAGCGCTTCGCCCGCCACGCGCTGCTCGAGCTGCACCCGCGCACCGGCCGCGGTCACCAGCTGAGGGTGCACCTGCAGGCGTCCGGGCACGCGATCGTCGGGGATCGTGACTACGGCGGCGGTGCGCTGTTGCTGTCGCAGCTCAAGCCGGATTACAAGAGACGGCCGGGCGTCGACGAGGTCCCGCTGCTGCAGCGCATGTTCCTGCACGCGGCGCGGATCGCGTTCCGCGACCTCGACGGCAACGACGTCGTGGTCGAGGCGCCCCTGCCCGAGGACCTCGCGGTCGCCCTGCGACACATCGAGAAGCACGACGACAAGCGCCAGAACGGACGGTGAACCAGTGCGACTGAAGACGACTCCCGAGGACTTCCGCGTGCGCGAACTGCTCGAATGGGACGAGGTCCCGAGCGGCGCGTTCGTCGTGCACCGGCTGCACAAGGAGAAGCTCTCCACGCCGGAGGCGCTGTCGATCCTGGTGCGCGACGCGCAGGTCGATCGGGCGACGATCGCCTACGCGGGGCTCAAGGACCGACAGGCGGTCACCGACCAGTTCCTGACCATCGAGCGGCGCACCGTGGACCTGCGCCTGCCCAACCTGACCGTCAGCCCGGTCGGCACCACCGACAAGCCGATCACCAGCAAGCAGAGCGACGGCAACGCCTTCACCATCGTCGTGCGCGACCTGCGCCCGACCGAGGGCGCGCAGCTGCGCCGCAGCCTGCCGTCGCTGGTCAAGACCGGGTTCCCCAACTACTTCGACGACCAACGCTTCGGCAGCCTGCGCCACGGCCAGGGGTTCCCGATGAAGAGCGTGCTGCAGGGCGACTACGAGCGCGCGCTGCAGCAGCTGGTCGCCGAACCTTCGCCGGTGGCGATCAGCGGTGACGTCAAGCTCAAGCGCGCGCTGCAGCTGCGTTGGGGCGACTGGATCGCCTGCGAACGCATCGCCCGCGGCCCGGCCTACGAGCCGCTGTTCCGCCACCTGGTGCACAAGCCGCGCGACTTCCGCGGCGCGCTGGAGTTCGTGCCGCTGCGGCTGCGCGTCATCCACGCCTTCGCCTTCCAGTCCTACCTTTGGAACCGCGCGCTCAGCAACCTGCTGCGCGGCGGCGTGCACGGCGCGCAGCGGCTGCGACTGTCGACGCTCGCCGGCGACCTGCTGGCGTGGAAGTACCTGTCGCCCGACCGCGAGCAGAAGCTGTCGGCGATGCGCACGCCGCTGTTCGGCGTCGACGGCGACGGCGGCAGCGAGCCGTTCCGCAAGGTGATGATCGAGGAGCTGCGCCGCGCCGGTCTGCGCCGCCAGGACTTCGTCGACAACGAAGTGCCGGGCATGATCTGGAAGCAGGAGCAGCGTGACGCGTTCGTCAAGCCGCGCGACGTCGCCGACGTGCGCATCGAGCCCGACGAGATGAACCAGGGCAACGTCAAGGCGACGCTGTCCTTCTCGCTGCCGCGCGGCGCCTACGCGACGATGCTGATCAAGCGGCTGTTCGCGCCGAGCTGGTACTCGCGTTCGCCGGACCGCTTCGACGAACGCGGCCCGCGCCGCGGCGGTAGGGACGATCGTGACGACCGCGACGATGGCTACCAGCGTGACGACCGCGACGATCGTCAGCCGCGCGATGGCGGCGGTCGCGGCGCCGGCCGCCACGGCTCGCTGCGCCCGCGCTCGGTGGTGCGCTACGACAACGACGAAGACGATCAGTACCTCGACTGATCCCGCCCCGAACATCTGCGACGACGACGGACATGACCCAGCCCACCCTCGGCATCATCGGCGGCTCCGGCCTCTACGATCTCCCCGGCCTCGAGGACCGCGAGCTGGTCGAGGTCGAAACGCCGTTCGGCAAGCCGAGCGACGCGCTCGTCACCGGCACGATGTTCGGCGTCAAGATGGCGTTCCTGCCGCGCCACGGCCGCGGCCATCGCCTCGCTCCGCACGAGCTGCCGTACCGCGCCAACATCCACGCGATGAAGCAGCTCGGCATGGGCGCGGTGATCGGCATCTCGGCGGTCGGCTCGATGAAGGTCGACCTGCGCCCCGGCCACTTCGTGCTGGTCGACCAGTTCCTCGACCGCACGCGCGGCCGCACGCACGAGTCGACGTTCTTCGGCGACGGCTGCGTCGCCCACGCGCACTTCGCCGATCCGATCTGGGAGCCGCTGCGGCAGGTGGCGTTGACCGCCGCGCGCAACGCCGGCGCGGTCGCGCACGACGGCGGCACCTACCTGTGCATGGAGGGGCCGCTGTTCTCGACCCGCGCCGAGTCGCGGCTCTACCGCAGCTGGGACGTCGACGTGATCGGCATGACCAACCTGCAGGAGGCCAAGCTCGCCCGCGAGGCGGAGATCGCCTACTCGACGATCGCGCTGGTCACCGACTACGACTGCTGGCACGAGGTCGAAGGCGACGTCGACGTCGCGTCGGTGATCGCGGTGGTCAAGGCGAACGCCGACCTGGCGATGCGCACCGTCGTCGAGCTGGCGCGCGAGGCCTCGCAGCGCGAGCTGATCAGCGCCAAGGGCGCGATGGAGCACGCGCTGATCACGCACAAGGACGCGATCACGCCGGACGCGAAGCGGCGGCTGCAGCACATCATCGGCCAGTACCTCGGCTGATCGCTCCGTGAAGATCGGCGCGGGGGCGGCGAGGCGCCGATTCCCGCGCTAGGCTGCTCCAGCAGAAGAGGCCCCATGGAGCAGAGACGAGAGCCGGACGTTCCCCCCGAGCTGGTCCCGTGCGTCGAGTGCGGCGCCGGCAACGCCGCCAGCGCGGCGTTCTGCGTCGGCTGCGGCGTGTCGATGCGCACGAAGCGCTCCCGCGGTCCGCGGGCCGCTTCCGGCCGGCGACGCGCCACGCCCGAGCAGGTCGAGGCGTCGCGCGCCCGGCACGAGTTCGCCCGCATCAAGGGCTCGGTGCTGGCCCTGCGCGCGGTCTACTGGGCCGGCACGGTGCTCGCCGTCGTCTATCTGCTCATCGGCCTCGCCCTCGGCGCGGCGCTCGGCGGCGTCTGGGCCATCCTGCTGCCAGCGCTCGGCTGTCTGCAGCTCGGGCTGATGGTGGCCGGCGCGCTGCTGGTCGTGCGCGCGCCGCTGGCGTGGGCGATCGTCGGCGCCAGCTACTGCACCCTCGACGCGCTGCTGGTCTGGTGGCTCAACGACTTCGCCTTCCCGCCGGGCCTCGCCGTCCGGTTGCTGATGGTCGTCGCGTTCTGGTGCGTGGTCGGCCAGGCCGCCCGCGTGCAGCGATTGATGGCGGAACACCCCGAACTGCAGCTGGTGCGCCGCCGCATCGCGCCAGACCGACGGGCGATCGGCGGGGTCGCCGACGAGGCCAGGCAGCGCCGGGCCGACGAGCGGCGTCGCGCCACCGCGGCCCAGAACCGGCTGTTCGCGATCCTCGCGGCGGTGGCGGTGATCGGCATCGGCGCGGCGATCTACCTCAGCCTGCCGCCGGCCGCGGACGACACCGTCGCGCGGTTCGCCGAGCGTTGGGCGGCGGGGGACACCGCGGCCATCGGCAACATGTTCAAGGACGCGCAGCTGCGCCGCGACGGCGCGGAGCTGCGCGACGACCTGACGCAGCGCGGCTGGCTGCCGGCGCCACCGGCGCTGACGCTCGGAGAGCTGCAAGAAGACGGCGACGTGGCGATCGCCAGCTTCACGGGGCCCGGCGGCGGCGTGCGCGCGAAGTTCCGCCGCGACGCCGCCGGCTGGCACCTCGACGGCGTGACGCTGCCGCGCGTCGAGGTCACGGCGCTGCGGCCCGGCATCGACGCGTTTCGCGCCGCGTGGCAGGCGAAGGGCACCGAGGCGTTGGTGGCGATGTTCCGTCCCGACAGCCAGGCGCGGGCCGGCGCCTCGCTGGCGCGCATCCTCGACAAGCGCGGCTGGACCGACGGGCGCCCCGCGCTCGGCGACGCCTCGCCAACCGGGACGGACCACCCGAAGGTGACGGTGCGCTTCGAGCTCGACGGCGACGAGCTGCAGGTGCGCTTCGAGTTCTGGCACCCGGAGTGGAAGGTCACCGGCGTGCGAATGCCGCGCGAGTGAGCGCGGTGGCGGCCGCTCAGCTGCCGGAGATCCAGCTCATCCAGAAGCCGTTCATCGCGACCTCGTCGGGCAGCTTCTGACCGGCGAGCTTCAGCGTCAGCGCGATCGCGCCGCGGTGGTGGGCCTCGTGCGACACCAGGTAGGTGAACCAGCGCGTCGGGCTCTTGCCGTGCATGTGCACCTTGGCCTCACCGCGCAGCGCGCGCTCGAGGAACTGCTCGACCTCCTTGCCCGACTTGGTGAACGCCGACTTCAGCTTGGCCTTGGTCGGCTTGTCCGGCAGCTCCAGCTCGTCGGCGGCGGGGCGGCGACCGTGTTCGAAGAAGAACAGCCAGCCGAGCCGCACCTGATGGCAGTGCAGCAGCTGGTTGGCGACGTCGCGGCCGCGCGTGCCGGGCGCCTGGGCGGTGACCTGCTTGCGCTCGAGCGACTGGATCAGCTGCAGCTGGATCGCGTTGTGGGTGCGCCACGCCGACAGCACGTCGGCGGCGGCTTGGGGCAGGGCGGGCTTCGGCGGCGCGGCGGGGGTCTTCACTGCTGCGAGCGTAGCGGCGGGGCGCGCGCGACCCGAGCGATATGCTCGGCGGCGATGAAGGCCCTCGCCGTGTGGTGTGTCCTGCTGCTCGCGAACGCGGTGGTGTCGCAGGAGGCGGGCAGTCGCTACCTGGTGGTCAAGGTCGCCCTCGACGCATCGCGCGACACCGACCGCGGCTTCCTCGCCGCCGCCGCCGCTGCGCAGCAGCGCCACGACGCCGCGACGTTCGACTGGGACGGCGCCGACTACGACGCGCTGGCCGCCGAGCTGCGCCTGAAGCAGCCCGAGAACGTGCTGTTCGTCACGCGCCCCGAGCACCTCGACGTCGTGCGCCATCGCCGCATCCTGCTGCTGACGAGCAAGCTCGACGACGACTGGTTCGTCGACTGCGCGTTCGGCTACCTGACCGGCAGGGACGGCGACGCCTGCGAGCGCTTCTGGCAGCACATCGAGCAGCGGCGCGCACGCACCGACGAGAGCCGCAACTGGACCGCGCTGTCGGTGGCGTCGATGGACCAGTCGATGGTCTACCGCGACTCGCTCCCGGCGCTCGCCGAGACCTCTGGCTATCGCGGCGACCACTACTACTTCGGCACCACCGATCCGGATCGCGAACGGGTGGTCGCGCAGGCGCTCGCCGCGACCGACACCGCCGACGTGCTGCACTTCAGCGGCAACGGCGACCCCGAGGGCATCTGGCTGTTCCCGGACCAGCGCAACCTGGAACGCGACAAGCACTGGCCGTACGACCCGGCGCGCGTCGGCGAAGATCCCGATGGGGTGATGCCGCGGTTGATGGCAGAGCGCTTCGCCGAACGCGCGTGGCGCGCGCCGATCGTCTGGAGCGGCACCTGTCACTCGGGCGCGGTCGATCGCGTGTTCGTCGAAGGCGACATCGTCTCGACCTTCGGCCGCGCCGAGCGCGTCACCGTGCACCGCTTGCCAGCCGGCCACAGCCTGGCGTTGGCGTGGCTGGACGCCGGCGCCGCGGCGCTGCTGGTGCCGATCGCCGCCAACCACGGCATGAGCGCGTCGATGGAGATCGACTTCGCGCTGCAGCACGGCGCGTCGCTCGGCGAGGCGGTCAAGTCGTCGTGGGACGACGTGCTGCTGCAGGCCGAGGGCGAGCTGGCGCTGGACCTGCCGGTCGAAGGCGAAGCGCAGCGCCGCGGTGGCGAGCACGTCATGCAGGGCGGCGGCGCCAATCGCGTGCTGCTCGGCGATCCGGCGCTACGACCGTTCGCGGCGACGACGAACGCCAGCGAGACGGTCGTGGTCGAGCGCCGCGGCGAACGCGGCGGCATCGTCACCGTCACCTGGGCCGCCGGCTGGCACCCACACGGCTGGGACATCTACGGCGTCGATCGCGCGCGCGACTGGCGCGCGGTCGCGCGCGTCGACGCGGCGACGCTCGGGCTCGAAGGCGTCGCCGACGGCGCCGCGCTCGACGTGCAGGTCACCGCGACCGGCGACGGCGACGTGGAGTTGCCGTACACGCTGCAGCGCTGCGCCATCGAACGCCACGCCGGCAAGGTCTGGCTGCACCTGCAGGCCAACGCCCCGCGTGCGCAGGTCCAACGCAAGGCGGCGACGGTGCGGTTCGCGGTGGCGCCGAGGTAGCGGTGGCGCCGAGGTCGGGAGCATCGACCCCGCAACTCCCCGCGGATGCGTCAGGAGTTGCCGTTGCCGCTGCCCGCTCGCCGGTGCGGCGCAGCCGCACTCGCGGCACACCCAAGCCCTGCCAGGCGCTGCTCTCACCCGCGCAGCGGGTGAGTGGCACGCCTGTCAGGAGTTGAACCTGAAACCTCCTGATCCGTAGTCAGGTGCTCTATCCAATTGAGCTACAGGCGCGCGTTTGGGGCGGGGACGCTAGCGCCCCTCGCGCCCCGGCGCAAGCACATTTCCTCGGGCTTCCCTGGCAGCGCCCGCGCCCTGGATCCGGGCCGCCGGGATCGCTAACTTGCTCGCCCCGATTCGCCCGGCGCGCCCGCCGCCTCCCCGACAACTCCGCGCAACCATGTCCACAGTCGATCTGTCCAAGTACGGCATCAAGGTCAAGAACGTGCTCCGCAACGCGGCGCCGAGCGTGCTCTACGAGCAGGCCCTGGCCCGCGGTGAAGGTGAGTTCGTCGCCAGCGGCGCGCTCGCCGCCCGCTCCGGCCAGAAGACCGGTCGTTCGCCGAAGGACAAGCGCATCGTCGACAGCGCGCCGTCGAACGCCGACGTGTGGTGGGGCGACGTCAACATCCGCCTCTCGGAGAAGACCTTCGACGTCAACAAGCAGCGCGCGATCGACTTCCTCAACACGCGCGACCAGCTCTACGTCGTCGACGGCTTCGCCGGCTGGGACCCGAAGTACCAGATCAAGGTGCGCATCGTCTGCCTGAACGCCTACCACGCGCTGTTCATGCACAACATGCTGATCCGCCCGACCGCCGATCAGCTCGCGTCGTTCGGCGACCCGGACTACGTGATCTTCAACTCGGGCCTGTTCCCGGCCAACCCGCTGACCAACGAGATGTCGTCGTCGACCTCGGTGGACCTCAGCTTCGAGAAGAAGGAGTTCGTCATCCTCGGCACGCAGTACGCGGGCGAGATGAAGAAGGGTGTCTTCACGATCATGAACTACCTGATGCCCAAGCAGGGCGTCATGTCGATGCACTGCTCGGCCAACGAGGGCAAGGACGGCGACGTGTCGCTGTTCTTCGGCCTCAGCGGCACCGGCAAGACCACGCTGTCGGCCGACCCGCGCCGCGCGCTGATCGGCGACGACGAGCACTGCTGGAGCGACGACGGCGTCTTCAACATCGAAGGCGGCTGCTACGCCAAGTGCATCAACCTGTCGGCCGAGAACGAGCCGGAGATCTACAACGCGATCCGCTTCGGCTCGGTGCTCGAGAACGTCGTCTACGACCGTCCGACGCGCACCGTCGACTACACCGACCAGTCGATCACCGAGAACACCCGGTGCAGCTACCCGGTCGAGTACATCCCCAACGCCAAGATCCCGTGCGTCGGCGGCCACCCGAAGAACGTCATCTTCCTCACCTGTGACGCGTTCGGCGTGCTGCCCCCGGTCAGCAAGCTGACCCCGGAGCAGGCGATGTACCACTTCATCTCCGGCTACACGGCGAAGGTCGCCGGCACCGAGATGGGCGTGAAGGAGCCCGAGGCGACGTTCTCGGCCTGCTTCGGCGCCGCGTTCATGGTCTGGCACCCGACCAAGTACGCCGAGCTGCTGGCCAAGCAGATCGCCGCGCACGGCTCGCAGGCCTGGCTGGTCAACACCGGCTGGAGCGGCGGCGGCTACGGCGTCGGCAAGCGCATGAGCATCAAGCACACGCGCGCGATCCTCGACGCGATCCACGACGGCTCGCTGGCGAAGGCCGCGACCGCCGCCGACCCGATCTTCGGCGTGCACGTGCCGACGACCTGCAACGGCGTGCCGGCCGAGGTGCTCAACCCGAAGAACACGTGGGCGGACAAGGCCGCCTACGACGACAAGGCCAAGCACCTCGCCGGCCTGTTCAACAAGAACTTCGCCAAGTTCGCCGACCGCGCCAGCGACGCGATCAAGGGCGCCGGCCCGAAGCTGTGATCCGTCGCTCGCGCAGCGAGCAACGCGAGCAACGGAGTATCGGCAACTACGGTCCAGTGGGGCTCGGCGTGTTGTTGCTCGGTCGGCAGGAGGTCAACGTGCCGGCGTTCGGCGGCACGCTGGTGCCGTCGCCCGACATCATGACGACGCTGGTCGGCAGCGGAACGGAGATCGTGCAGGACGCGAGTTGGCCTGCGCCGTTGCCCCCCCCGGGGCGCAGGTCTGGTGCCAGGCGGCGTTCCTCGACGCCACGGCGCCGCAGGGGCTGTCGGCCAGTGACGCGGTCCGGGTGACGCGGCCGTAGCGCGGCGCAGTGCGCGCCTGGCGGCTCGAGGCCCGCCACCCCGGCCAATCAGCGGCCGAAGACGCGCGCCGCTGCCGCCAGCACATGGGGCCCCGAGACGACCTCGCGCACCACGCCGTCGCGGTCGAGCAGCAGCGTCAACGGTACGGTGTGGACGCCGCAGCCGGTGGCCAGCTCGTGCCAGCCCGGCCGACTGCGGTCGAAGAAGTGCAGCTGGTCGGGGGTGGCGTGCTCGGCGAGGCAGTTGCGAAGCGAAGCCAGGTCGTGGTCACAGCTGACGCCGACGACGGCGAGCCCCGGATACAGCGCCTGGATCACGCGCAGCTCGTCGAGCGCGGCGAGGCTCGGCGCGCACCAGCTGGCCCAGAAACAGACCAGCACGTTGCGGCCGCGCAGCGACTGCGTGCCGAAAGGCCGGTCGTCGACCAGGCGGCCCACCAGCTCGAGCGGCTGGCCGATCAGGCGGCGGGGACCGCTTGCGGCGAGCTCGGCCGACCGCAGCAGGACCCGGTTCAGGTCGTCGCTGTGCAGAGTTGCGCAGATCCGGGCGGCTTCGGCGACCGACAGATCGGCCGTTTCGAGCCAGCGCACGACGCTGCCTTCGATCGCGGTCAGCTCGGGTATCGCCGCCGCCAGCGCCGTCAAGGCGGCGTGGCGCGCGGCCTCGTCGCCGGTCGTGATGCGCACCGCGAGCAGCTCGGCCGTAGCGATGCCGTCGCCGGCCGCGGCGCGGGCCCGCAGCGCGTCCATCACCTGCTCGTCCCCGAGCACGGCGCCGTAGACCTCGAACTCGACGATGCGCGCCCCGAACACCGCCTCGTCCGGGTGCTGGTGGTGCAGCGCCAGGATCCGACGAATCACCGGGATGGCCTGGGCGGCCACTTCCTGGCGGCGTCGGGCATCGTGCAGCTCGGCCGGCGACGTCGGCATCGCCGCGTGGAACGCGTCGAGCAGCGCCTGGGCCTGCTCCCGGATCCGCGGTCCGGCGAGTTCCGGTTGCGCGCGTAGCCACCAGCCGGCGCCGACCGTGCACAAGAGCAGCGCGGCGGCGGCGAGCAGCCACCGGCGCCATGTCGGGGGGCGAGGCCCCGTCTGGCGAAGTCCCGTCTGGCGAAGTCCCGTCAGCCGAAGTCCCGTCGGGCGAAGCGGCGGGCACGTGTCGCGAGCAGGCTCCGCGAGCGCGGCCGCCGCGTCGACGCGCGTCGCCGCCGCGTCGAGCTCGTCGTCCGCTGCGTCGGCGATGCGCGCCGCGAGATCGGGGGCGCGGTGCGCACCGAGCTGCTGTTGCAGCAGGTGGTCGAGCAGCGCGTCGGCGGCCTCTTCGAGCTGCTCGCGCTGCGGCGACGATCGTTGCGGGGAGTCGTTCATGGTCAGGGTTGATCCTCGCCGTTCACTCGCCGCAGCACGCAGCGCCGCAGCGCGTCGCGCACGCGCCGCAGGAACGCCTTGACGCCGTTGGCGCGCATGCCGAGTCGTTCGGCGATCGCTTCGCGGGAAGCGCCCGCCGCGTAGTGCAGCTCGAGCAGCTGCCGCGCGCGACCGTCCACCTGCTGCAGGCAGCTGCGCAGCGCCAGCAGCCACCCCGAGCCGTCGTCGGCGCCGACGAGAGCCAGCGCGCGCGCGGCGATCGCCGCCTCGAGATGGTGGCTGCGGCGGCCCTCGCTGCGCAGGTGCATTCGCCACAGGTTGTCGAGCGCTGCGCGCAGCCACGCGGCGGCGCGCTCGTCAGGTTCGCCGTGCACGCCTTTGCGAACACCGGCCATCAGGGCCTCTTGCACGAGATCGTCGGCGAGGTCGGGCGCCGCGCCACGCAGGCGCACGTAGCGCCACGCTCGTACCTGATGTCGCCGCACCCATGCCTCGATCGCGTCACGCCGTTCGTCCCGCTCACGCGGCATGGCGTCGGCGGTGCATCGCGGGTCAGTCGGCGAGGAGGCGTCGGAGCTGGGCATCGAGGTCCTTGCTGGCGTCGATGCTACGCAGCACGCCGGCGCGGTCGATCAGGAAGAGCCTCGGGATCGTGTCGATGCCGGCGGCGGTCGCCGCCGGATGCCACTTGCCGTCGGCGTAGAGCTGCGGCCAGTCGACCTCCCGGTGGTCGGCGAGGAAGCCGCGCAGCGCGGCGAGGTCGTGGTCACAGCTGACGCCGACGATCGCCAGCGCGTCGCCGTGCTCACGGTGCACGCGCAGCAGCTCCGGCAGCGCCTTGAGGCAGGGGCCGCACCAGGTCGCCCAGAAGTCGACCAGCACCACCTTGCCGCGCAGCGAGGCGGTCGAGAACGGGGCGCCGTCCGGGGTCGTGCCGGCGAGCACGAACGGCTTGTCGAGCAGGCGGCCGGGGTCGTGCATGGCGCGTTCGGCGACGGCGCGCAGATTGTCGGCGAGCGCGGTCGCGCTGGTCTGCGCGGCGATCGCGCGGGCCTCGCGTTCGTCGAGGCCGGCGGCGACGACCAGGCACTGCACGGCGCAGGCGGAGGCGGTGCTCTTCTGCGCGGCGGCGTCGGCGTCTACCGGGCGGTGCAGCGCGCTCGCGCACGCTTCGACGGCCTGCGCGCGCGGCCGGCCGTCGGCGGCCAGGATCAGGTCGGCGGTGTGCAGCAGCAGCCCGGCGTCGGCGTCGCCGTCGTCGCGCAACGCGCCGAGCGTCTCGCGCAGGGGCGCGTCGCCGAGCACCAGGGCGTAGACCGTGAACTCGTGCACCCGCGGCGCGACCATGCAGTCCGGATGCAGCAGCGCGTGCTCGCGGATGCGGCGCAGGATCGGCAACGCGGACGGCGCCAGCTGTTCTCGCACCTTCAACGAGCGCAGCTCGGTCGGATCTCTCGGCATCACCCGGATGAACGCATCGACCAACGCCTGGGTGCGTTGGGCGACGTCGCCCGAGACCGGCGCCAGGCCGGTCGGCGGCACCTGGGCGACGGCCGGCGTCGCCGGCAACGCAGCCAGGGCGCAGAGCGCCGGCAGCTTGCGCAGCAGCGCGCGCATCAGTGCCCGATCACCGCGCGCACGCCATTGGAGCTGGTCCAGCCGGCGGCGTTGGCGGCCGGGTCCAGCGACACGACCTGCGCCAGGATCGACGCGCCGACCAGTCCGAGGTCGTTGGGCACCGGCAGGCCGATGGACGAGATGCCACCCGTGGTGGCCAGCAGGCCGATCGACAGCGGGAACACGACCGCCTGGCAGCCGACGGCGCCGGGGCCGAAGATCGTGCCGAGGTCGAGCGCCGGATCGATCTGTTGCTGGCCGAGCACGGCGATGTCGGCGATGCCGGCGAGGTTGGACGCGTCCAGCACGATCGCCTGGTTGAGCGACGGCAGCACCGCGCCGCCGGCCAGCGTCGGCGTGCCGTTGCTGCCCGGGCAGCCGGCGCCGAAGTCGCGGTACTCGGCGCCGCTCTCGACGCGGATCACCCACGAGCCTGGCGGGAAGCCCGGGCCGGTCTGGATGTCGACCAGCGAGTGGATGCCGATGTTGCTGTAGTCGATGCCCGAGGAGCCGTTGTCGGTCGCCAGCCACTGGGTGCCGGGCGCGATGTTGTTGAAGAACTCGATCGAGCCGGGGCCGGGGGAGGAGCCGGCCGGGTAGGTGACGCCGACCGCGACCCACATGCCGCCGGTCGCCGCGACCGGTGCGCCGAGCAGGTTGTTCAGGTCGTAGCGCTGCCACTCGCCGGTGTTGCCGCCGGTGACGCCGCCGGGCACGCTCACCTGCGCCACCAGCACCGCGTCGTGGGGGTCCGAGTCGTCGGTCGGGTCGTCGTAGATGGCGAGGGTCAGCGGCAGACCGTCGAGGTTGGTCGCGCCGCCGGAGGTGCCGAACTTGGCGTCGATCAGGCCGATCGAAGACAGGCAGTCGACGTAGACGAGGCGCGCGTCCTCGCCGCCGTTGAACCGCGACAGGCCGGCCGAGATGGCGCCGTTGCTGTAGTACGGGCACTGCGCGGCGGCAGCGGTGACGAGGGTCAGGGTGGCGACGATGGCGAAGGTGTGGTGGCGTTGCATCGGGTTGCGGAGTCGCGGGAAGGGGGACGCGGGTGGTTCTGCCGCTCGACGGGCAAAGGGTGCGAGAAAATCCCTGGCCGCGCCGGCGACGTCGACTACTACCCGCCGCGGCGAGGGCTCGCACGGCCGGCGATCGCGCACCGCACCCGGCGCCTCGACGGCAGGTGACGATTGCGTCCCGTCGCGGCGGAAGCCGCGCTGCGGCTGGCGTCGAAACCCCCGAGCCTCGACGATCACCGGCCATGCCGCCGCTCGTCTCGTTCCTGGTCACCGCCCGCTGGCTGTCGCTGGTCGGCTTCGTGTGCGTCGCTCCGTCGTCGCTCGCCCAGCGACCGCTGGCGCCCTCGGGTCCCAGCGAGCTGCGCGAGCGCATCGAGACCTTCTCCGCCGACCTCGGCGACCTGCGCCGTCGCTACGACACGCCGATGTCGGGCGAGCGGGCGGAGCGCTTCGAACGTCGCTACCGCGAAGAGCTCGCCGCGCTGCAGCAGCTCGACTTCGACGCGCTCGGCCGCGACGGCCGCGTCGACTGGCTGTTGCTCGACAACCACGTGAAGAGCCTGCTGGCGGAGCTCGAACAAGAACGCAGCCGCGACGCCGAGCTCTTGCCGCTGTTGCCGTTCGCCCCGGACATCGTCGCCTTCTGCGAGCAGCGTCGGGCGATGCAGGACGTCGAGCCCGAGGCCGCGGCGGCGACCGTCACCGCGATCGGCGAGGCTGCGACCGCCGTCAGGGACGCGCTGCGCCGCGGCCAGCACGACGGCTTCGCCCCGGCGGTGCGCGAACGTGCCGCCGGGCGGTTGCTGCAGCTGCGCAGCGCGCTGCAGGGCTGGTTCCGCTTCCGCGACGGCTACGACCCGATGTTCTCGTGGTGGGTGCGCGCGCCGCACGAGGCGACCGACAAGGCGCTCGGCGAGCTCGGCGAGGCGCTGCGTGCACCCGCGCGCGGACAGGGCGAGGTCGACCGCACGCTGATCGGCGACCCGATCGGCGAGGTGGCGCTCGGCGAGGCGCTGCGCGCCGAGTGGATCCCGTACACGCCGGCCGAGTTGGTGCAGATCGCCGAACGCGAGTTCGCGTGGTGTGACGCCGAGATGCAGAAGGCGACCGAGGCGCTCGGCGCGGCGGATTGGCGCGAGGCGCTCGAGCGCACCAAGCAGAGCCGGCGGCCGCCGGGCGAACAGCCGGCGCTGATCCGCGACCTCGCCCACGAGGCGATCGACTTCCTCGAGGCGCGCGATCTGATCACGATCCCCGATCTGGCCAAGGAATGCTGGCGCATGCGCATGATGCGCGCGACGCGCAGCGCGTGAACCCGTTCTTCCTCGGCGGCGAGACGATCCAGGTGTCGTTCCCGACCGACGCGATGGCGCACATCGAGAAGCTGCAGAGCCTGCGCAGCAACAACGAGCACTTCTGCCGCGCCACCGTGCACCACGAGCTGATCCCCGGGCACTGGCTGCAGCAGTACTCGCAGGCGCGGCACCGCACCTGGCGCGCGCCGTTCGACACGCCGTTCTGGATCGAGGGCTGGGCGCTCTACTGGGAGATGCGGCTCTACGATCTCGGCCTGGCGAAGTCGCCGCTCGACAAGGTCGGCATGCTGTATTGGCGCAAGCACCGCTGCGCGCGCATCGTCTTCTCGCTCAACTTCCACCTCGGTCGCTGGACGGGACCGGAGTGCGTCGAGTACCTGATCGACCGCGTCGGTCACGAACGCGCCGCCGCCGAGGGCGAGGTGCGGCGTTCGGTCGGCGGCGCCTACGGCCCGCTCTACCAGGCGGCGTACATGCTCGGCGGCCTGCAGCTGCGCGCGCTGCGCGACGAGCTGGTCGGCGGGGCTGCCGGTGGGGGCGGCCGCTGCACCGATCGTGAGTTCCACGACGAGGTGCTGCGACAGAACGCGATGCCGATCGCGGTGCTGCGCGCGGCGCTCGGCGAGCAGCTGCCGCCGCGAGAGCTGCCGGACTGGCGCTTCTGACGATGGGCGCCGCCGTGCCGACGCTGCTGGTGCGCTTCCGGCGACTGTCGCCGGAGCGTCACGTGCTCGAGTTCGTACGCGTCGACGGCTCGCGGGAGCGGGTCGAGCTGGAGACCCGCAGCACGCTGTGGCATGACCTGGTGCACTTCGCCGTCGAGAGCGAGGCCCGTCTGCGCGATGCGTTCTACGGCCGCATCGCGCGCGGCGTCGCCTACGCGGCGCTCGGCAGGATCGCTGCCGAGCGGCACGACGACGGCTCGCACCTCGAGCTGTGGCACGTCGAGCGGATCGTCGGACCGCTGCAGACCGCGGCGAAGAGAACCGTCGACCCCGCCGCGTTCGTCGGTGCGTTGCGCAGCCACCTCGCCGCCACCGGCGCGGCGTGTCCGTCGTGGTTCGACGAGGGCTTCGTCGTGCGCGCGCTGTGGCGGTTGCGCGAGCTCGACGGGCGTTGGCGCAGCACGCCGTTCGGTGAAGCGCTCGAGCTGCGCTTCACCGCCGGAGCCGAGCGCTGAGATGAGATGAGATGAGAGGGCCGGTCCGCTCATCTCATCTGAGCGTCGCTCACCAGTGGCGCAGCGTCGTGACCAGCGCGTTGGACACCTGCATGCCGAGGGCGTTGAGCGGCGGGTCGAGCGCGGCCACCTGCTCACCAGGGCAGCGCCCTGCAGGGCCGGATCGACCGGCACGTTCAGCGTCTAGCATGACGAACAGGCCGTCGAGCGAGTGCGCGATCACGGCCTCGACGCGGTCGAGCAGCTCGTGCCCTTCACCGGGGCCGTCGGGCGAGAAGACGCGCAACGAACCGACGCGATCGTCCCACCGCGGGCACAGCACGTAGAGGCGGCGGTGCTGCACGTCGACGAAGCCGGGTACCGCCTCGCAGTGTCCGCCCGGCACCAGCACGCGCTGTGCGTGCGCGCCGTGGTCGCCTGGTCGTCGCGCCAGCAGCACGTAATGCGTCTCCGGCCAGCCTTTGCTGCACACCAGCCAATCTTCGTCGAAGCGATCGGCGACCGTGATGCGGCCCGGGCCCAGGTGCTCGGCCGGGCCGTCGCCGGCAGCGTCCACCAGCCAGGTGTGTTCGCCGTCGCTGCCGACCCCTTCGTCTGCCGTGCCGATGAAGGTCAGCAGCGGTCCGGTCTGGGCCGGCAGCGCGGCGGCGAGCAACAGCAGCAGCGGGCCCGGTGTCGCGATTCCTCGAGGCATGCGCGGAGGATAGCGGTCTGCGCCGGGCGCTGGTGTAAGCGACATGTCGGCCCCGTGCGACGTCGCCGCAGTGCATCAGCTCGCGTGGAGCGCGTCACGGCTGCGTGCCGCGAATCAGCTGCCACAGCCGGGCGATCAGCTCCTCGATCAGGAACGGCTTGGCGACGAACGCCACGTCGGGCATGTCGTCGGGCAACGGCAGTTCCGCCATGCTGCTGACCACCAGCACGGGCAGGTCGGCGCGCACCTGGCGGGTCGCGGCGATGAACCCGGCCACGTCCGTTCCTGCGATCGAGTTGTCGACGATCATCGCTGCGACGGTCGGGGCGCGGTGCAGTTGCTGCAAGGCTGCGGCGCCGCTCACTGCGTGGCATCGCCAGCCGCGGGACTCGAGCAGGCGGCGCGTGACGCCGCGCACCGACTCGTCGTCGTCCACCAGCAACAGCTCGGGCGCGACTTGCTCGGCAGGCGTCGGAAGCGATTCCGGCACGATCGGCTCGGCCACCGCGATCGGCAGGAACACGCGGAACACGCTGCCGATGCCGACCTCGGACTCGACCTCGATGGCGCCCCCGTGCCGCCGCACGATGGCGCAGGCGCTGGCGAGCCCGAGGCCGTTGCCGTTCTGTTTGGTCGAGAAGAACGGCTCGAAGACGCGCGCGGTGACTTCGGGCGTCATACCGGGGCCGTCGTCGCAGACCTCGAGCCAGACGTAGCGGCCGGGCGCGAGGCTGGCCGCGGCGCGATGCCCTCCGAGCAGCGCGTTCGGCAGGCGGATCAGGCCGGTGCGTACGACGACGTGGGCGCGGGTCGGCGCGCAGGCCTCGCACGCGTTGCGCAGCAGGTTGACCAGCACCTGCCGCAGCTGCAGCGGGTCTGCCTGCACCCCCAGCCCCTCGGTCTCGCTCGACACCGACAGGCCGACGCGGTCCTGCCAGTGCCGCTGCTCGGCGGCGACGATCTCGGCGATGACCGGGTCGAGCTCGACCGGGCGAAGCGGCGTCGGGGCGGCGCCGTTGTCGGTGAGCAGGCGTCGGCACATCTGTCCGGCGGCGCGCGCCGCACGCTCCGCCTCGGCGATCGCCGCGGTGCGGTCCGGGTATGCGTCGTCGCGGCAGAGCGAGAGGTTGCCGAGGATCGTCGTCAGCGCGTTGTTGAGGTCGTGGGCCAGGCCGGTCGCCATCATGGCGATGCTCTCGACCCGTCGTGCCTCGGCCACCTGCGCCTCGGCCGCGCGCTGCTGGCGCGCCAGCTCGCGCTGCTCGCTGGCGTCGCGCAGCACGACCACCGCGCCGGCGACCGAGCCGTCGGTGTCCGGGATCGGCGCCGCGCAGTCGTCGATCGGCACGAGGCTGCCGTCGTGGCGGCGGAGCTGTGCGTCGGACTCGAGGTGCACGATCGCGTTGCTGCTCATCGCCCGGGTCGCGACGCACTGCACGGCTTCGCGCAGGTCGCCGCCGAGGATCGGCAGCGCTTCGGCGAGCGTGGCGCCGATCAGGTCTCGCATGGCGCGGTCGAGCAGCCGTTCGGCGGCCGGGTTGACGTAGGTCACGCGCGCCGAGCGGTCGGTGACCACGACCGCGTCGCCGATGCTGCGCAGCACCGTGCTGAGCCAGCGCTCGAGCCCGCGCAGGCGCCGTTCGCAGTCCTGGCGGTAGAGCGCCGTGCGCAGCACCGGCAACACCTCGCGCGTGCGGAACGGCTTGAGGATGTAGCCGAGCGGCTCGGTCCGCTCTGCGCGCTGCATCGTGCCCTCGTCGGAATGCGCGGTCAGGTAGATGTGGCCGACATCGAGGCGCCGGAGCTCGGCGGCGAGCTCGATGCCGTCGCGCTCTCCCTTGAGGCGGATGTCGAGCAGGGCCATGTCCGGCGAGGTGCGCTCGATCAGGTCCGCAGCGCTGGCGAACGAGTCGGCGATGCCGACGACCTCGTAGCCGGAGGTGCTCAGGCTCTGGCGGAGGTCTTCGGCGACGAGGGCTTCATCTTCGACGATCAGGATGCGTCCGGTGGGCATGTGTGGGCAGGAGGGCGTGGTGCACGTCAGCGGCGCGCGGCGCCGTGGAAGGTGAGGGTCAGGGTGGTGCCGGCCGTGGCGGCGATCGTCAGCGTGCCGTCGACCTGTCGGATCAGGCTGTGCACCATGCGGAAGCCGAGCCCCGGGGAGCGTTCGGGCACGAAGCCCGGCGGCATGCCGCGGCCGTCGTCGGCGACCACGAGCTCGCGTTCGCCAGTGGCGAGCGGCCGGCTGGCGACGCGCAGCGCGCCGTGCGCGCGATCGACGAAGGCGTGCTTCAGGGCGTTGGTGATCCACTCGTGCAGGATCAGGCCGACGGGGATCGCCGTCTCGAGGTCGAGCGGCCACGGCGCGACGTCGAGCTGGAGCTGCACCCGGCAGTTCGCCGGGTGATAGCTGGCGAACAGCAGGTTGGTCAGCTCGTGCACGTAGCCGCGCCCGTCGAGCTCGGCCAGGTTGGCGGTCGCGTAGAGCTGTTCGTGCACGAGCGCCATCGCCCGCACGCGGGTGTGGCATTCGTCGAGCAGCTCGCGCTGCTTGGGGTCGTCCACCGACGCCGACTGCAGGTTGAGCAGGCTGGAGACGACCTGCATGTTGTTCTTGACGCGGTGGTGGACCTCGCGCAGCAGGGTCTCCTTCTCTTCGAGCGACGCGCGCAGGGTGTCCTCGCTGCGGCGGCGCTGCGAGATGTCGATGATCGCCGCCAGCACGAGCAGGCCGCGCTCAGTGGAGATCGGGTTGAGGCCGATCTCGACGGGCACCTCGGTGCCATCGCGCCGCAGCGCGTTGAGGTCACGACCTTCGCCCATCGCGCGGGCGAGCGGCGCAGCGAAGTAGCCGCCGCGCTTGGCGCCGTGCCCGGCGCGGAAGTGCTCGGGAACCAGGCGCTCGATCGGCAGCCCCGCCAGTTCGCCGGAACGGTACCCGAACAGCCGCTCGGCCTGGGTGTTGGCGAGGTGGATGCGCCCGTCGTCGGCGACCAGCAGCATGGCGCTCGGCGACGCGTCGAAGACCTGGCTCAGGACCTCGGTGGACAGCGAGCCGCTGCCCTCTGCGGGGGGCATCATGCGAACCTCTCCATGGTCCCGTGATCTTGCCCGCGCGTGGCCGGGCGCGCAAATCGTGACGCGTGCAGCGATGCGCCACCGGTGGCTAGGATCTACCAATGCGAACATCCGGCTGGGAGGCTGCTGCGGCGACCATGGAGGTCGCGTTCGGGGCTCGTCGTCGGCTCCTGGCAGCGCTCGGATGCGCGACGGCGGCGACGCTGGTCGGCTGCGGGGGCGCACGGCCTGCGGCCAGCCGGTCGAGACCGATGCACGTCGCGCTGCTCGGCGACTCGATCCTCGACAACGGTCGCTACGTGCGCGGCAAGCCGGCGGTGTCGGAGCAGCTCGGCGATCTGCTCGCCGCGCGTGGTGGGCGGGTGACGTTGCTGGCCCGCGACGGCGATCGCGTCGGCGACGTGCTCGACCAACTGGCGGGGCTGCCGCAGGACGCGACACATCTGATCGTCAGCGCCGGCGGCAACGACGCGCTCGACCAGTCCGGGCTGCTCGACCGCGAGATGGCCCGATCGTCGGAGCTGCTCGGTGACCTGGCGACGGTGCACGCGCGCTTCGCCGCGGCCTACCGGGCGATGCTCGACGCGCTGCGCGCGACGGGGAAGCCGTTCGCGGTCTGCACGATCTACGACTCCAACTTCGAGCAGCCGCGCAAGGCGTTGGCCGATACCGCGCTGTCGGTGTTCAACGACGTGATCCTGCGCTGCGCCGGCGAAGCGGGCGCGCCGGTGGTGGACCTGCGCCGCGTCTTCGCCGGGCCGGCCGACTACGCCAACCCGATCGAGCCCAACGAGGTCGGCGGGGCGAAGATGGTGGCGCTGTTCGCGGCGGTGTGCCGCGATCACGACTTCGGCGCACGGCGGTGCGTGCTGTATCCATGATGTGCGGACCCCGATGACGAGCGAGCACGATGACGAGCCCGCGCGCAAGGCGCGCAAGGTCCCGGCGCGTGCGTGCCGTTCGCCGCGGCTGTTGTCCGGCGGCAACCCGCAGATCCCGAAGGCCGATGGGGACGCGCCGGTGCGCGCCTACCTCGCCGCGATGCCCGGCTGGAAGCGCGGTGTCGGCGAATGGCTCGACGCGCTGATCGAGCGCGCCGTGCCCGGCGTGCAGAAGGCCGTGAAGTGGAACTCGCCGCTCTACGGCGTCGATGGTCGCAGCTGGTTCTGCTCGATGCACTGCTTCGCCAACCACGTCAAGCTGACGTTCTTCCGCGGCGGCGCGCTCGAACCGCCGCCGCACGGCGTCGGCAAGAACGAGGATGTTCGTTGGTTCGACGTGCGCGAACACGACGCGCGCGACGACGCATTGGTCGCGGCGTGGATCCGGCAAGCGGCGGCGCTGCCGGGTTGGCTGCCGTAGCGCGCTGGTCGCCTGTCGTGCGCGCGCATGGTTGGCGCCGACACGCAGGTGAGCTTCGCGATTCGCGGCCCCGTTTGGGGCGGTGCTCGATCGCCGGCAGCGCGATCGAACGGTCGCGAGGAGGGCCATGTCGGGGGACCGAACGAGGTCGGTCAGGATCGCCAGCCCTCGATGGCGACGGCACTTGGGATGCGTCGCGGCAGGGCGCCGCGAGCCCCCTCATCGACCCTCGCGCGCCGAGCTAGGATTCCGGCTATGAATCGCAGTCTCCTCCCGTTGCTGCCAATCCTGTCGTTCGCCGCCTCACCTCTGTCCGCCCAGAAGGTCTGGGTCGATCGCAACGCGACCGCTGCCGGGTTGTGCGGCCAGCAGATCGTCTACGACGCCGCGCGCGGCGAGACCCTGTTGATCGGCACGCAGGTGTGCAACGAGGTGCGGGCGTGGGACGGCGCGACGTGGACGTCGAAGGCGCCGACGATGCTGCCGCCGTCGCGTCCGTTCCGCGCCGCCTACGACTCGATTCGTCAGGTGGTGGTGGCGGTGGTCGGCGACCCGAGCCACGCGCTCGAGACGTGGGAGTGGAACGGCAGCGACTGGTCGATGCGCGCTTCGGGCGGCGTTCCGGCGCGCAACTCGTGGTCGTTGGTGTTCGACGCCGCGCGCGGCGAGATGCTGCTGTTCGGCGGCGAGACCCAGGGCAGTACCTACGCCGACATGTGGGGATGGGACGGCACGCAGTGGACGCTGCGGTTCTTCGGCGGACCGACCCCGCGCTACGGTGCCGC
Organism: Planctomycetota bacterium; assembly: GCA_020638735.1. Taxonomy (GTDB): domain Bacteria; phylum Planctomycetota; class UBA1135; order UBA1135; family UBA2386. Next base: position 34,421 of record JACKHZ010000016.1, read on the forward strand.
GATGGTCTACGACCCGCAGCAGCAGACCGTGCTGTTGTTCGGCGGCACCGGCAGCGGTCTCGGCGGTGTGGCCACCGACTTCGGCGACACCTGGGAGTGGGACGGCAGCCAATGGTCGAAGTACTTCGCGCTCCCCGGCCCGTCGCCGCGGCGGTTGGCGTCGATGGCGTACGACACCGTGCGGCAGCGTGCGGTGCTCTATGGCGGGTTCGACGGCGCGCCGTTGACGGACACGTGGGAATGGGACGGCGCGGACTGGACCCAGGTGTTGGTGCCAGGCATGGGCGCTGCACAGTCGATCGCCTACGACGTGACGCGCGACGTGATCGTCGGTTGGACCAACAACGCGCGGACCTTCGAGTACCTGCCGGGCGTCGTGGCGGCGTTCGACACCTACGGCAGCGGCTGCGCGGGGCCGGCCGGCACGCCGGACCTGCACGCCGTCGGCGGCTCGGTGCCGCGCATCGGCACCACGCTGCAGCTCGAGGTCAGCGCGCTGCCGGCGTCGCTGTTCAACGTGCCGGTCGGCTTCATCGGCTTCGACGACACGCAGTGGGGCGGTTTGCCGCTGCCGCTGCCGCTCGACGTGCTCGGCTTCCCCGGCTGCAGCGCGTTCCTGGCGCCGGAGCTGAGCGTCGGGTTGTCGAACAACGCCGGCGTCGCCTCGTGGAACGTCGCGATCCCGCTCGACGTCGCGGCGGTCGGCGTCGACCTCTACTTCCAGGCCGGGGTGTTGGTGCTCGGCTGGAACCCGGGCGCCTTCGTGTTCTCCAACGCCGGCCACGCCCTGGTCGGCAACTACTGACGCCGTCCGCGCCGGCCTCGCCGCGCCGCCGGCTACTGCTCGTCGAGCGTCTCGACCGCGAGCTTGGCGTCGCGCAGGCCGACGCCGGTGGCCTCGCGGTAGGCCTTGATCGCGCCGATCTTGCCTTCGAGCGGGAGCACGCGGCGCGCCAGCTCCAGCGCCTTCGCATCGATCGGCGGCGGCGGCGCCGGCGGCTGCAGCGGTCCGGCGCGGCGCCCGAGCACCAGGCCGAGGAAGAACGTGCCGGCCGCCAGCGCGACGGCGTAGGAGGTGTCCATGGCGCCATTCGAGCCTTCGAGGGCGACCGGCACCAGCGCGAACGGTCGGGGCACCGCGCGCCGTCAGTCGCCGTGCCGCGTCCGGTGCACCCAGTGCGCGTAGCCGCGGTCGAAGCGGAACGTGATCATCCGCCGGGCCCTGTGCGTCGCCGTGAACGTGCGCGTCGCCATGTCGAAGGTGCCGCCCTCGAGCAGCGTCGGAAACGCCGGATCGAGGTCGATCGTCGTCGGCACGATCAGGGCCTCGCCGACCAGCAGCTCGGCGCGCGTCGACAGGTTGCCGACGGCGAGCGGGTCGTTGCCCTTCGAGAAGAAGCGCAGCGCGTCGAGCCAGCCGTCGGCGGCGCCCGGCGACGCGTGGTCGAGGCACAGGCAGGCGAGGTAGCCGCTGGCGGTGAAGATCGTGACCCGGAACACCGGCGGCCGCACGCCTGATGTGCGCAGCCCGAACGACTCGTCCTGCGGGCCGATGCCGGCGCGCACCAGCGCGATCAGCGTGTCGAGGCGCGACGTCGTCAGGTCGAACACGCCGTCGACGTCGCCGGTGATCGGCAGGTCCGGCAGCGGCGCGGGGGCCGGCGCGCGGCCCAGCGAGCGTTCGTCGGCGAACCACCACGTCGAGCCGATCGGCAGCTGGAACGGTGGTTCGCCCGGCTGCTCGAGCCGCACCACGCCGGGCGCGTCGACGATCGGCCGCCAGGCATGGAGCACGACGCCGGGGTCGAGGAACGGCGGCTGCAGCATGCGATCGACGCCGAAGTGCAGCTGCACGGCGGTCGTCTCGCGGTTCTGGTGCGGCAGGCCGGCGACGAACATCGGTCCCGGCGGCGCGCCCGGCGCTTCGCGCAGCATCGCCAGGTGCATCGACCGGTCCTGTCGGTCGGCCCGGTACTGCGCCTCGCGCACCGCGATCAGCGGCCACAGCCAGGCGAGCAGCACGGCGATCGCGACGCCGCGTCCGGCCAGCGCGAGCACGCCGCACAGCGCCACGGCCGGCAGGTAGTAGTAGCGCAGGTTGTGCGGGCTCGGCGCGGCGAAGAACGCGGCCATCGGCGCGCAGGCGACGAGGAAGGCGATCGCCGCCGACGCGACCGCGCGCGGCCGGCGCCACAGCGCCAGCAGCAGCGCGATCACGATCGGCGCCGCGGCGGTGGCCGTGAACAGCGTCGGCGACAACGCGCCGTCGGCGGCGGGCGCGCCGATCCAGCGCAGCGGCACGGTCAGGTCGCACAGCACCTGAGCGAAGCCGCGCACCATCGGCCACGGCTCGTAGCCGCTCGCGTCGTAGCCGCCGAAGCGGCCGAGCACGACCAGGCGGAACGGCACGTAGACGGCGAACACCAGCCACGGCAGCGCCGCGCGCCGCAGCGCATCACCGGCGCGCGCGACGCCGCGTTCGCCGCTGGTGACGAACGCGATCCAGGTCACGAGCGGCGGCACCGTGAACGCCAGCTCCTTGCTCATCAGCGCCAGCGCGAACGCGGCTGTCACCGGCCAGCCGGCGGCGCGTTCACCGCGCGCCCGCCGCTCGTCGCGGCAGCGCCACAGCCACAGGGTCAACAGGCACCACACGGTGGTGTGGCTGTCGACGCGGCCCACTGCCCACGCGATCGAGCCGACGTGGCCGGGCATGCAGGCCCACAGCATCGCCGTCACGAACGCGACGTGGTCGCCGGCGAAGCGCCGCCACAGCAGCGCGACCAGCAGCGTGCTGCAGGCGTGCGCGCCGACGTTGGACCAGTGCGCGAACGACGAGAACACGCCGCCCACCGTCTGGTCGAACCAGAAGCTCGCCGTGATCAGCGGCCGGTAGAACCACCAGACGTCGGTCGCCGAATACTGCGGCCCGACGAAGTCGTGGGCGACGTTCGCCAGGTCCTTCGCGTAGTGCAGCGCGAAGAAGTCGTCGCTGGCCCACCAGGCGCCGATCGGCCACCAGGTGGCCAGCGCCCACAACGGCAGCAGCGCGAACCAGCGCGGCGCGCGCGGCAGGGGCTCCGGTGCCGTCGGCATCGCGGCGCGCTACAGCATCACGCCCATGACCTGCATCTCCATCGTCATCTGCTCGTTGCAGAAGACCTGGGCGGTCATGCGGGCGAGGCGGCGGCCGCTGATCTTGTCGAGCCGGGCGACGAAGTAGACGCGGGCGGGGGGCACGATCTGGCCGCGCACGCGCACCTCGTCGAGGCCGGCGAGGCCGATCATCTGGTCGGTCGCCCAGTCGCGGTTCTGCTTGACGAGGAAGGTCGCGATCTGCGCCGCGCCCTCGATCATCAGCACGCCGGGCATCAGCGGTCGGCCGGGGATGTGGCCCTTGCCCCACCACGGGTTCTCGTCCCAGTCCTTGTAGCCGACGGCGACGTTGCCCTCGACGTCGAGGTGGCAGATGCCGTCGAGCAGCTGGAAGACGTCGCGGTGCGGCAGGCAGCGCCGCAGCTCCTCCTCGGAGACGGCGTCGCGGGTCAGGTCTAGGGTGCTCAGATCGACGATCGGTTGGCCCATGGCGCCCGGAACTTACCGCCGCGCGGGCGCCGATTCCGGCGTCATTCGCGGGATTCGCTGCCGCGGGAGCCGCGCTGCGTCACATGCGCCGCGAGCGGACCATGCGCACGTTGCGCTGCTCCGGCGGCTCGTCGGCCTTCAGCGTGACGTTCATGTCGATGCGCTGGAACTGCTCGCGCTCGATCGTGATCTGCCATACGCCGGGCTGCAGGTGCGGGAAGTGCACGCGGCCGATCGGGTCGGTGGTCAGCGTCACCTCGGTCAGCTTGCGGCGGTCGGTCAGCACCGCCGTGACCTTGGCGTCCTGGATGCCGTAGCCGACCGTGTCGCTGATCTGCAGGTCGAGCGGCAGGCCGCGCGGGATCGTGACGACGTGGCCCTGGCCCTGCACCTTGACCATCTCGCCGGCGGCGATGGTCACCTGCTGCGGCTCGATCAGCCGTTGGCCGCCGGTCGAGGCGACCAGCTCGTAGCCGCCCGCCAGCACGTTCTCGAAGACGACGCTGCCGAAGTTGTCGGACGTGCCCTGGTGGCGCGGCCGGCCGTGCGGCGTGCCGACCGGGAGCAGGTCGACCAGCACGTCGGGATGGGCCTGCCCATCCTGGTCGCGCAGCAGGATCGAGAACGGCGCGCCCGGCGTGATGCGCAGCAGCACGTCCTCGACGCGCGGATGGTCCCGATCGACGACCACGGTGCTGCTGCTGCCGTTCAGGCCGGCGGCGTAGACCGTCACCGTGTAGGGATACTCGGAGAACTCGACGTCGCGCACCTCGAAGGTCGGCGTGCCGATGCCGCGTTCGACCGGCACGACGTAGCGCTTCGGGCGCGTGAAGCCGCCGCGATCGGCGAACGCGTTGCGGGCCTCCTCGACGATGACGTTGATCGAGCCCAGGCGGTCGAGCACCGACACCGCCAGCTGGATGTCACCGCGGATGATGCCCTTGGTGGCGCCGACGAGCTCGTCGTCACGGTGGTCACCTGCGACCGCCGCGATCGGCCCGCCCGACTTGCGGAAGTCCCCTTCGGCGGCCTGCCCGATCATGGTCCCGGGCGCGTCGCTGTCGCCGGGCAGCGGCGCCGGGGCCTCGGTGCCGTGGGGCACCATGGTCTGGGCCTGCGTCTCCTGGCTGAAGAACGCGACGACGGCGGCGGCGCCGATGCACAGCGCGCCGACGAGGATCGACAGGGTGCGGTTCTTCAAGGGCGGGGGGGGGGGATGGGGTTGCGCTATGGTCGGTGGGAAGGGGCTCTCGGGTGGGCGGTGGCGCCAGGGCGCCCCGCCGTGCGGAGGATGCCGACCGAGGATAGTAGCGCACCCGGGCGCGGCAACACGCCGCGGGGCTGTCGGCCGGTCCCGGCGCGAGACCGGCCGGTCAGCGCTCCCGCCCGCCGTCCGGGGTCGACCCGGCCGCGGCGCCGCCGTCGAGCGTGTGCAGCACCGTGCCGACGTCGCGCAGGAACCGGTCGAGGCCGCCGAGGTCCACCGGCGCCGTCGGCTGCCCGGCCCCGGCGCCCGGTTCGAGGCGGCTCGCCAGCTCGTGTTCGCGGGCGCCTTCGGCCGTCAGGTCGTTGCGGTCGAACATCGCCGCCGCCTGCAGGTGCACGTAGAGGTTGCCGTCGTGCTGCTGCAGCGCGCGGCGCATCGCCGCCACGGCGGCCTCCTTCGCGCCCTCGAGCTCGAGCCGCCGGGCGCGGGCCACCGCGGCGCGCGCGTCGTCGTCGCCGACCGGCGCCAGCACCTGCTCGACGCGGTCGAGCGCGGCGCGGCGTTCACCGCGGGTCGCCATCGCGGCGAAGTCCAGCAGGTGGTCGGCCACCAGCGTGCGGGTTCGCGGGCTCTGGTCGAGCGCCAGCAGGCTGGTGAGATCCTGCTGCAGGCGGTGCTGCGCGGTGGCGTCGGCGATGCCGCGTAGCGCCTCGATGCGCAGCATCAGCAGCTCCGGCGCCGCCGCGTCGGCCAGCTTCTCGGCCTGGTCCAGGTCGAGCACGGCGCGGTCGAGGTGGCCGAGCCGCAGCTGTGCCCGGGCGCGCAGCACCCACGGCTCCGGCGCGCGGTGGTCGAGGGCGATGCTGGCCGACGCGCGCGCCACCGCCTGCAGCAGGAAGTCGCGGCGCTCGGCTTCGGTGCGCTGGCGGTCCTGCTCGTCGCGGCTGGTCGACGCCAGCGCCAGCAGCCGCTCGGTCTCGGCGATGCCGCGCCGCAGCTCGTTGTCGTGCCGCTCGCCGACCAGCCACAGGGCGCCGATCGACAGCGCCAGCACCGCCGCGAACAGCGCCGTCATCAACGGTCGTCGCGCGCAGTAGCGCGCCGCGCGCCGCAGCGGTCCGGCGCGGCGCGCCAGCACCCGTTCGCCGGCGAGGAAACGCTCGAGGTCCTCGGCAAGCTCCAACGCTGAGCCGTAGCGGTGGGCCGGGTCGCGAGCCATCGCCTTCTCGACGATCGCCTCGACCGCCACCGGCAGGTCGGCGCGCAGCCGCCGCGCCGGCCGCGGGTCCTGCTCGGTCACCGCCTTGAGCACGCCTTGCGCGGTCGGGCCGTCGAACGGCGGCTCGCCGGTGACCAGCGCGTAGAGCGTCGCGCCGAGCGAATAGACGTCGGCCAGCGTCGTCGCCGCCTGGGTGCCGCCGAGCACGACCTCCGGGGCCATGTACATCGGCGTGCCGACGATCGCGCCGCTCTCGGTCATCGAGCCGGTGCCGGTCTCGCGGGCGAGGCCGAAGTCGGTGATCGCGACCTGCTGCGCGTCGTCGCCGTCGCCGTCGCGCAGCATCAGGTTGCCCGGCTTGATGTCGCGGTGCACGACGCCGTGGTCGTGCGCGTACTGCAGCGCGCGACCGACGCGCGCGGCGATGCGGCACGCGGTGACCACCGGCAGCGGGCCGACCTCGAGGCGCTGTTCGAGCGTCGTCCCGGACACGAAGTCCATCGCGAACCAGTGCAGGCGACCGCGCCGGCCCTGGTCGACGAAGCCGACGATGTCGGGGTGGCGGACCCGCGACATGATGCGGCCCTCGCGCAGGAAGCGGGCGAGCGCGCGTTCGGTCAGCGTCAGGCTCGGCGGCAGGATCTTGAGCGCGACGGTGGCGCCGTTCCTGCGGTCGCGGGCTTCGTAGACGATGCCCATCGAGCCCTTGCCGACCTCGCGCACGACCTCGTAGTCGGGCAGCTCCTGCGCCAGCGACTCCGGGGCGAAGGTGTAGAAGTCGCGCGCCAGGCCGAATTCGGCGTCGTGCTCGGGTGCGTCCCCGGGCACGTCTTCGGACCGCGGTGTGCCGCTGGCGCTCACCGCGGGCGCGCGGCCTCCTCGACGCGGCGCAACGTGTCGAGCAGCCCTGCGAGGTCGGCGAGCCGCAGCATGTTCGGCCCGTCGCTCGGGGCGTGGTCGGGGTCCTCGTGCACTTCGAGGAACAGGCCGTCGACGCCGCAGGCGACCGCCGCGCGGGCGAGGTAGGGGACCTTGGTGCGGTCGCCGCCGGTCGAGGTGCCGGCGCCGCCCGGGCGCTGCACCGAGTGGGTGGCGTCGAACACCAGCGGCTGGCCGAAGCCGCGCATGGTCGGGAAGCCGGCGAAGTCGACGACCAGCGTGCGGTAGCCGAACGACGCGCCGCGCTCGGTGATCATCACGTTGTCGTTGCCGGCGCCCCTGACCTTCGACATCACGTTGCCGACGTCCTCGGGGGCGAGGAACTGGCCCTTCTTGACGTTGACCGCGCGGCCGGTCGCCGCCGCCGCCAGCAGCAGGTCGGTCTGGCGGCAGAGGAAGGCCGGGATCTGCAGGCAGTCGACGACCTCGCCGGCGGCGCGGCACTGTTCTTCGCTGTGCACGTCGGTCAGCACCGGTACGCCGAGCTCGCGGCGGACCTCGGCCAGGATCGCCAGCCCCGCCTCCAGCCCGGGGCCGCGGAACGCGCCGCCCGACGTGCGGTTGGCCTTGTCGAAGCTGCTCTTGTAGACGATCGGCACGCCGGCCTTGCGGGCGGTGCCGACGATCGCCTCGGCGTGGCGCAGGCAGTGTTCGCGGCTCTCGATGACGCACGGGCCGGCGATGAGCGCGAACGGGCGGTCGCCGCCGAAGCGGACGTCGCCGACGGCGACAGGATGCGTGGAGGTGACGGTCATTCGAGCTGGCATGCTAGCTCCACCGGCGGTCTGCGGCGCGGGTGCGCGCCGGGATCCGCTCACCGCGGCACGATCAGCCGGGCGCGCTCCGGCAGGAGCCCGAGCTCGACCGGGCTCTCCCCGCCGTAGTCGCCGTCGATCTCGAACGGTGCGGTGCCTTCGATGCGCAGCCCCGTGGTGGCGCGCGCCAGCAGGTGCGGCCCTTCCCGCAGCATGCCGACGGTCGCCCGCAAGCCGTGCCACAGCCAGGCGGCGCGGGACCGCATGCGGAAGGCGTGCACGTGCAGCAGCCCGCTGTCGATCGACGTGCCCGGCAGCAGCCGCAGGATGCCGCCGTAGTTGCGCACCCGGCTGACCAGCACCGAGCTGAGGTCGTCGAGCACCTCGCCGTCGGCCAGCGTGACGCGCAGGCGGCAGCGCGGCCAGCGGCGCACGGTGTGCAGCAGCGGCCCCAGCCACTTGTGCTTGCCGAGCGTGCCGGTGCGCACCTCGGCGAGCCGGCGCACGATCGCGCCGTCGACGCCGCAGCCGACGAACAGCAGGAAGCGGCGGCCGTTGCAGGTGCCGATGGCCGCCGCGCGCGTGTGCCCGGCGGCGAGCGCGTCGGCGGCCGGCTCGACGCGCCGCGGCAGCCCCAGCTCCATGGCCAGCACGTTGGCGGTGCCGACCGGCAGCACGCCGAGCGGGCGCGTCGGGTCGGGCATGCCGTTGAGCACCTCGTTGACGGTGCCGTCGCCGCCGATGGCGACCAGCGCGTGCCACGGCTCGGGGCCGGCGCGGCGGGCGCGGTCGGCGGCGCAGCCCGCCGCGCGGGTCAGCCAGGTCTCGGCGTCGACGCCGCGGCGCTGCAGGGCCGCCTCGAGTTCGCCGGCGAGCACGCGGCCACGGCCGCCGCCCGAGATCGGGTTGGCGATCAGCAACACGCGTCGCGGTGCAGCGGCTCTTTCGTTCACGGTGCGGACCTGCAACCATACCGGTCGCCATGGCCGCGCTCCGCATCCTCGTCACCGGCTCGTCGGGCTTCTTCGGCGGGTTCGTCGTCGACGCTGTGCGCCGCCGCGGTCACGTGCCGCTGACCACCTCGCGGCGCGGCGGCGACGCGGCCGTCGACCTGTGCGCGCCGGGCATGATCGCGGCCGTCACCGAGGCGCTGCAGCCCGAGCGCGTGCTGCACCTCGCTGCGATGTCGCGACTGGACCGGTGCGAGGCCGACCCGGACGGCGCGCAACGGGTCAACGCCTGGCTCGCCGGGCAGTGGGCCGAGCGCTTCGGCCCTGCCGCGTGGTTCACGTCGACCGACCTGGTGTTCGACGGCCGGGTCGGCGGCTACGCGGAGAACGCCGCGCCGGCGCCGCTGTCGGCCTACGGCACGAGCAAGCTGCAGGGCGAAGAGCAGGTGTTGCGGCGCGGCGGCCGCGTCGTGCGCCTGCCGCTGCTGTTCGGGCCCGATGGCGACGGTCGCGGCGCGACCGCGTCGCTGCGTCGCGCGCTCGACGAAGGGCGCGTCGTGCGGCTGTTCACCAACGAGTACCGCACGCCGCTGCACGCGCGCGACGCCGCCGACGCGTTGGTGGCGATGGCGATCGACGGCGACGGCGCGCAGCTGAGCCACCTGCCGGGGCCGGAGCGCGTCTCGCGCTGGCAGCTGGGGCAGCGCTTCTGCGCCGCCCAGGGTCTGCCGACCGCGCTGCTCGAGCCGGTCGAGTGCCAGGACCCGCTGCGGCCGCGCGACGTGTCGATGGTCGGCGCGCGTTGCGCCGGGCGGTCGCTGGACGAGATGCTGGGCGACGGCTGATCAGCCGCCGCGCCGCCGGTTGCCGTTGCGCTGGGCGCCCCGGTCCTGGCCGGCGCCGCGCGAGGCCTTCTCGTAGTCCGGCAGCTCGAACGCCTCGGGCGGCAGCGCCCGCAGCGCCGCGTCGAGCGTCGTCACCAGGTCCTCTCGCTGCGCCTCGCTCGCCTTGGCGCGCAGCATCTCCGCGGTCTGCATCGCGGTGATCGCCAGGCCGTCGGTCGCGGCGACCGCCGAGGCGGGGCCGGCGAACACCTGCTGCAATTCGGCGAGGCACTCGGACAGGCCGCCCTGCTGCAGCGCGAGGCGCGCGAGCCCGGCGTGCGCCATGCCCTCGTAGTGCGTGCCGTCGGACTGGCCGGTGGCCGTGCGGTAGGCGGCGAAGCGCTCGAGCGCGCGCGTGTAGCTGGCGGCGGCCGCCTCGGGCTGCTGCCGGCGGCGGCGCTGTTCGGCGGCGACGAGGCTCGCGTAGCCGGCGAACCACGGCAGCGTCGCCGGCGCGTCGGCGGCGGCGAGCCGCTGCGCGTAGTCGTTCTCGAGCGCGTCGGGGCCGCCGTGCCGCAGCAGCTGCGCGCGCAGCCGCTCGTGCAGCAGCGCCGAAGCCGGGAAGCGCTCGAGCCCGCGCGTCAGCACCGCCGCGGTGTCCGGCGAGCGGAAGAAGTCGAGGAAGTCGTAGTGGTCGGCGACGTGCACGTCGCGGCCGAGCGGATGCCGCGCCAGCAGGCTGTAGGCCGTGTGCACGTCGGTGGTCCATTCGCCGGGCCACTTCGCCTTCTGCTGCACGGCGTCGATGATCGCGTGCTGCCGCGCCTCGGCGAACAGCGCCAGCAGCTCGACCGCGAGCCGCCCCGGCGCGTCCGGTGGCAGGTCGGGCGCCGCCGCGATCGCCGCCGCGTAGGCCTTCGGCTTGTCGCCGCGCAGGTTGGCCGCGATCGCCGCCAGCGCCGCCGGGCGCCAGCCGTCGGCGCCGGCGGCGCGCGCCTCGGCGAGGCGCCGCTCGGCGTCCTCCAGCAGCAGCTCGCGCTGCCGCAGCAGCAGGCGCACCGCGCCGCGCGCGCTGGCCGGCTGCACGTCGAACGCCTGCAGCAGGCTCGACTCGGCGACGTCGAGCAGCGCGTCCGGGTCCTTCGGCTTGTCGGCCAGCGCCGCGTCGCGCGCGCTGGCCTCCGCGGCGCGGTCGACCGGCACCGCCGCGGCGTAGCTCTGGCCGACCAGCACGCTCTGCCAGCGCTGCCCGTCGATCACCGACTCGCCGTCGGCGAGGCCCTGGTGGGCGGTGGCCAGCGTGCGGGCGTGGGTGGACTGCTCGCCGAAGCGCTGCAGCGCCGCGATCAGCTCGCCGCGTTCGTCCTGGGCGAGCGGCTCGCGCAGCGTGTCGGCGATCAGGTCGATGGCCAGCGGGTCGGCGGTCTCGACGAGACCCTTGCGCGCCTCCTTGGCGAGCGCCGGGTCGAGCCCGTTCTGGGCCATGCGCAACAGCTCCAGCGGCACCTGCTTGCCCTCGGCGAGCGCCAGCTCGAGCATGCGCTGGCGCTGCTCGCGGTCGGCGGCGGCGAACTCGCGTTCGACCGCCTCGCGGTCCTCGCTGTCGGGGCTCTGGATGCGCTGCTGCAGCGAGCGGTCGCCCTTGACCACCGGCGGCGCCTGGATCTTGCGCTGCTTGATGCCGTCGTCGAGCTGCGTCAGCACCGACTTGACGTCCCACGTGTAGAACACGTCGTAGGTCTCGCTGCCATCGAGCTCGACCATGATGTGCCGCGGCGAGATGCGCTTCTGGTCGAGGAACTTCTCGAACACGATCGGCTCCATCGCGATGTGCTCGCCGCAGGTCACGCAGCCGAGCCGCGGGCACGGGATGCGGCGGCCATCGTCGTCGTAGTCGCGCGGGTTGTGGCGGTAGACGGACGCGATCACGCACACGTACGGCTCGAACAGCTTGCCGACCTCGGGATCGCGGTAGCGCACGCCGGCGTAGTGCTCGCTGGCGATCTCGCCGTCCATGTTGACGCAGACGAGGATCGGCTTCTTGGTCGCCTGCGACAGCCGCACCGCGTCGTCCCACGTGCGCTGCCAGCGGATCTGCACCGGCTTCGCCCAGTCCTCGGCGGTGGGCGCGTACCACATCTGCTCGGGCACCAATCCGGGCGGGGCGGGAACGCCTTCTTGCGCCGACAGGGCGGCAGTGGCGGCGGCGAACGACAGCAGCAGCGGCGCGAACGCGGATCGGGTCGGGGTCACCTGGGAACGCATAGCGACGACCATAGCAAGCCGTTGTGTCGCTGTGGTGTCACACGAAGGTGACGCCGTCCGGCTGCGTCACCGCCGCGTCACGGCAGCTGCCCGCGCAGCGCGTCAGCCGGTTCGCCGCGCAGCCGCACGACGCGGGCTTCGCCGCCGTCGACGAGCACTTCCGCGGGCGCCGCGTGGCTCAGGAACCTGGTCGGGCTGTAGCTGAGGCCGTAGGCGCCGCAGTGCAACAGCGCCAGCAGGTCGCCGGCAAGCAGCGCCGGCAGCGGCAGCTGCTCGGCGAAGCGATCCGCGGGCGTGCACAGGGGGCCGCCGATCGTCACCGGTGTCTCTGCCGCGGCGCGCAACCGGTCGGCGCAGACGACCAGCGGCGGCCGCCGCACGATCGCGCCGAAGCCGGCCTGCGCCGCGGCGTGGTGCAGGCCGCCGTCGAGCGCTGCGTGGTGCTCGCCGCCGCTCACCTTCTGCCGCACGACGCGCGTCAGGTAGACGCCGGCCGGCGCGGCGAGGTAGCGGCCCAGCTCGACGAACCAGCGGCGGCCGGGACGATCGTGGGCGGCGATCACCTCGGCGAGGCCGCGGCCGGCGGCATCGAGGTCGAACTCCGGGTCGCCGGCGAACACCGCGATGCCGAAGCCGCCGCCGACGTCGAGTTCGTCGAAGGCGACGCCGAGGTCGCGCTCCCAGCGTGCGGCGTGTTCGGCCAGGGCGCGCGCCTGGGCGACGAACGCGGCGGCGTCGAAGCACTGCGTGCCGCCGTAGACGTGCAGGCCGGTGAGGCGCAGCGACGGCGCCGCGTCGATGGCGAGGACCAGCTCCGGCACCTGTTCGGCGTCGACGCCGAAGCGGCTGCTGCGGCCGCCCATGCGCATGCGCGCGCCGCCGAGCCCGGACGGCAGGTTGACGCGGATCGCGACGGCGGCGACCAAGTCGCGCGCCGCCGCCAGCCGCGCCAGCTCGTCGAGCTCGTCGCGCGACTCGACGTGGAACGTGCCGAGCCCGCGGGCAAGCGCGGCGTCGAGTTCGGCGGCGGCCTTGCCGGGGCCGGCGAAGCGCAGCGACGCGGGCGCGTGGCCGGCCGCCTCAGCGACCAGCAGTTCGCCGAGCGAAGCGATCTCGCAGCCGACACCGGCGCCGCGCAGGCACGCGGTCACCGCCAGCGACGGGTTGGCCTTGATCGACCACAACAGCTCGACGCGCGGCCCGAGCGCTGCCTGCACGCGACGCGCGCGCTCGCGCAGCGTCGGCGCCGAGAACACGTAGAGCGGCGTGCCGAAGCGGTCGGCGAGCTCGGCGACCGGCACGCCGTCGACGGCGAGGCGGTCGGTGTCGGCGCAGCCGAGCGCGCGCAGGGCCGCCACCACGGCGGGGTCGCGCTGGCCGGTGCCGTCGTGTTCGGGGCGGCTGTCGTCAGGCGTCACCGGATCGCTCACCGCCGCATGGTAGGCGCGGTGGCAACGGCACCAAGCAATTCCTGCGCTCGGGGCGCGGCGCACGGGCTTCCGCGCGGGGAGTCCTCCTGCGATGATCGCTGCGCTGCCGCGGCCTCGGAGTCCGGCCCGACGACGCATGGTGGAGATCGTGACCTTGCAGCGCGCCCCGACGCGCAAGACCTTCGTGTGGCTGTCGCCGCTGTGGTTCGTCGTCGGCGTGCTGCTCGCGGTGCAGTGGCACGGCCACGGCTGGCAGCTGTTCTCGATCGGCGCGCTGCCGGGAGTGTGGGCCACGTTCCTGCTCGGCGCCGAAGTGCCCGGTTCCGGTACGTCCGGGGCGAACGGCACGGTGCTCGGCTGGGTGCTGCCGTCGCTGCTGTGCGGCGCGGCGGTGATGTGGCTGCTCGGCACGCTGCTCGATCGGCTGGAGACCGACGCCCGGCTGTGGCTCGGCGCGCTGGTGCTCGGCGCGGCGGTCGCCGGCTACGTGCTGCTGCAGGGCTACAACGACCTCGACGGCGCGATCGACCATCACGGCTCGTTCTTCGCGTTCGTCGTCTGCGCGCTGCAGCTCGGCAGCTACGGCGCGACCTTGCTGCTGCTGGCGATCGGCGCCGGGCGCGGCGGGGCGGGGGCGCGGTGAGCGGCGCGGCTCCGTCGGCGGCCGACGTCGATCGGCTGATCGCGGCGGCGGTCGCGGTGCGGCAGCGTGCCTACGCGCCGGCGTCGGGGTTCCAGGTCGGCGCGGCCGTGCTGACGCCCGATGGTGCGGTGCACGTCGGCTGCAACGTCGAGAACGCGAGCTACGGGCTGACGGTCTGCGCCGAACGCCACGCGGTCGCCGCCGCCGTCGCCGCCGGCGCGCGCGCGATCGTCGCGGTGGCGATCGTCACGGGGCTCGACGAGCCGGCCCGGCCGTGCGGCGCGTGCCGCCAGGTGCTGGCCGAGTTCGGCGCATCGATGCCGGTGGTGCTGGTCGGCAACGGCGGTCGGCGCGTCGTCACCGACCTCGCGACGTTGCTGCCCGAGCCGTTCACGTTCGATCGCCTGCGCTGAGTAGGCGACCGGCCGCGGGAGCCAGGCGACCGGCCGCGGGAGCCAGGCGACCGGCCTTGGATTTCCGCCGCCGCGCGCGGCACGATCGCCGGCCATGGTTTCCCAGTCGGCCTTCCGCGTGCCGCCGGTCGATGCGGTCGCGCTCGAGACGCGCGCGCAGGACCTCGCCACCCGTTCGATCAAGCAGGCGGCGAAGGCCGAAGGGCTGCGCATGGCCATCGCGATGATGGACCTGACGACGCTCGAAGGCATGGACACGCCGGGCAAGGTGCGGCAGCTGTGCCAGAAGGCGCGGCGGCCGCTGCCGAGCAGGAGCGACGTGCCGGGCTGCGCCGCGGTCTGCGTCTACCCGGACCTGGTCGAGGTCGCCGTCGACGCGGTCGCCGGCAGCGCGGTGCAGGTCGCGTCGGTCGCCACCGGCTTCCCCGCGGGCCGCACCGATCGCCGTACCAAGCTGCGGGAGGTCGAGCTGGCGGTGAAGGCCGGCGCCACCGAGATCGACATGGTCATCGACCGCGGCGCGTTCCTCAGCGGGCGCCACGCGCTGGTGCACGACGAGATCGCGGCGGTCAAGCAGGCGTGCGGCGACGCGCACCTCAAGGTGATCCTCGAGACCGGCGAACTGAAGACCTACGACAACGTGCGCCGCGCCTGTCAGATCGCGCTGCTCGGCGGCGCCGACTTCTTGAAGACCAGCACCGGCAAGGTCTCGCCGGCGAGCACGCCGCCGGTGGTGCTGCTGATGCTCGAGGTGGTGCGCGACTGGTTCCTCGACACCGGCCACATGGTCGGCGTCAAGGCGGCCGGCGGCATCCGCACCAGCAAGGACGCGCTGCGTTACCTGGTGATGGTCGCCGAGACCTGTGGCGACGCGTGGCTGTCGCCGCAGTGGTTCCGCTTCGGCGCCAGCTCGCTGCTCAACGACGTGTTGATGCAGCTCGAGCGCCTGCGCACCGGGCGCTACCAGCGGCCGACCGACTTCAGCAGCGATTGACCGAGAACGACCATGGCGAAGACCGAGAAGAAGGCGCGCGGCAAGCGCGCGCAGCCCAAGGGCCCGGCGCTGCAGTTCGGCGGCAAGTGGGCCTACGCGCCGGCGCCGGAGAGCACCGACGTCGTCACGCTGCGCGAGCGCTACGACCTGTTCGTCGGCGGCAGCTTCGTGCGGCCGAAGAGCCGGCGCTGGTTCCCGACCGTCAACCCGGCGACCGGTCACTCGCTGGCCGAGGTCGCCTACGCCAACGCCGCCGACGTCGACCTGGCGGTGCAGGCGGCGAAGAAGGCGCTGCCGGGCTGGCGCAAGCTGAGCGGCGACGACCGCGCGCGCTACCTGTTCCGCATCGCCCGCATCCTGCTCGAGCGCGCCCGCGAGTTCGCGGTGCTCGAGACGATGGACAACGGCAAGCCGATCAAGGAGACCCGCGACGTCGACGTGCCGCTGGCGGCGCAGCACTTCTTCCACCACGCCGGTTGGGCCGACAAGCTCGAACTGCTGTTCCCCGGCGCGGCGGCCGGCCAGAAGCCGGAGCCGGTCGGCGTCGTCGGCCAGATCATCCCGTGGAACTTCCCGCTGCTGATGGCGGCGTGGAAGGTCGCGCCGGCGCTCGCCGGCGGCAACACCGTGGTGCTGAAGCCGGCGGAGACGTCGCCGCTGACGGCCTTGCTGTTGTGCGAGGTGTTCCAGCAGGCCGAGCTGCCGCCCGGCGTCGTCAACGTCATCACCGGCGACGGCGCGACCGGCAAGGCGCTGGTCGAGCACCCGGGCCTCGACAAGGTCGCGTTCACCGGTAGCACCGAGGTCGGCAAGCAGATCCAGGCCGCGGTCGCCGGCCGCAAGGTCGATCTGACGCTGGAGCTCGGCGGCAAGGCCGCGCACCTGGTGTTCGAGGACGCGGCGCTCGACCAGGCGGTCGAAGGTGTCGTGCGCGGCATCTTCTTCAACCAGGGCCACGTCTGCTGCGCCGGGTCGCGGCTGTTGGTGCAGGAGTCGGTGCACGACACGTTCGTGCAGAAGCTGCAGCGGCGCATGGCGCGCATCCGCGTCGGCGACCCGCTCGACAAGAACACCGACATGGGCGCGATCCACTCGCAGGCCCAGCTGGCCCGCATCCAGGAACTCGTGCAGGCCGGCGTCGACGAAGGTGCCGAGCTGTTTCAGCCCGCGTGCAGCCTGCCGCGTCACGGCTACTGGTTCGCGCCGACGATGTTCACCGGCGTCACGCAGTCGCACCGCATCAGCCGCGAGGAGATCTTCGGCCCGGTGCTGTCGGTGTCGACGTTCCGCACGCCCGACGAGGCGGTGCAGAAGGCCAACGACACCAGCTACGGCCTGTCGGCGGGCATCTGGACCGACAAGGGCGCGCGCATCCTGTGGGTCGCCGAGCGCATGCGGGCCGGTGTGGTGTGGAACAACACCTTCAACCGCTTCGACGCCGCGTCGCCGTTCGGCGGCTTCAAGGAGTCGGGCTTCGGCCGCGAGGGCGGTCGCCAGGGCATGCGCGCCTACGTGCGCATGCCGGGCGCGCTGCTGCCGGGCTGAGTGGCGCGACGTGCCGCTGCGCGGTTCCGCGCGCTGCTGTGCGATCTGACGCGCAGACGCTCGCGGTTCCGTCTGCGTAACAGGCGAACCGGCATCGCGCGCGAACGGTGACTCCGGCGGGGCGGCATGCACGTTGCCCTCGGGCAGGTGCCCCTCGACCCCTGCCCCGCCCGCGCCATGTTGCGAAGCCCGTCCCTGTCGCTGTTGCTGGCGACGCTGTCGTGCGCAGCGTCCCTGACGCAGAGCCTCTTCGCCCAAGAACTCGTCACTCAGAGCGCCGCCGAGCGCTGCGCTGCGGCGCTGCTGCGCGGGGACGTCGAGGCTGCGGCCGCCGCCGCGTCTTCCGCCGAGGACCCGGCCGAACGCGCGCGGCTGCAGGCCGCGGTGCTGCCGCCGTCGCAGCGACCGCTGGCGATGCTCGGCGTCGCGGCCCGGCATCGCGACAGTCGCGAGGCCGATCTGGCGCTGCTCGCCGGTGCTGCCGCGATTGCCGTGCGGCGCGACCACGGGCGCTCGCTGCCGGAGCTGCGTGACTGGATCGACTTCGAGGACATCCGGGACGACACCGACGATCTGGCGCCGGCGCCGCTGGTGGTCGGCCTGTGGCGTGAGTTGGCGTACCGTCGTGAGCACGGCGGCGATCTGCAGCTGCTGGCCGAAACCGAACGACTGCTGCGTGAGGTCAGTGTGTCCCGCTTCGGTTTCGAACCGGTGCGAGTCGCGCCGACGACTCCTTGGGTGCTGCCCGAGCGCCGCGAGGACCTGCTGCTGCGCGCCTGGCGTCGGCAGCCCGGTCGCAGTGATTGGGCGGAGCTCGCGGACCTCGGCCGCGTCGACGTCGAGCAGCACCTGCCGCTGCGGCGGCAGGAGCCGCTCGCCGCGCTGTCCGCCGGCGACTGGCTGGTCGAGCTGTCGTCGACCTCGACCCGCTGGCGGTCGATGCGTGCCGTCGAGGTCAGCGACCTCGACGTCGTCGCGATCTACGACCGTCAGCGCATCGCGCTCGGCGCATGGCGTGACGGCACGCCGGTCGATGCGGGCAGATGGTGGTGGCGGCGCGGCGGTGGTCAGGTGGGCGCTGGCGAAGTCGTCGAATGCACGTTCGCCGGCGGCTCCGTGGTGATCGTCGGCGACGACGTCCAGCAGCAGGTGACGAGCGGCGGCGAACTGTTCGTCGAGGTCGGCGGTCAGCGCGCCAGGGTTCCGATCGGCTCCGATCGCTGGTGGCACCACGTCGAAGGGCATTCCCGCTGGCAGGCCCACCTGATGGTCGATCGGCCGCTGTATCGGCCCGGCGAGACGGTGCTCGGGCGCCTCGTGCTGCGCGAGACCGTTGCCGACGGCGACGGTCTCGACGCCGTACTGACGAGTCGCCCCGCGGCCTGGCGTGACGTCGAACTGCGCGCGCTCGAGCACGGTGACGAGGTGCGGCTGACCGGCCGCACCGACGCCGACGGTGTGTGGCGCTTCGAGGTGCCGCTCGCGGAGTGGGTGTCGACCGGCGCAGTGCCGTTCGTCGTCTACGCCGCGCGCGATGCCGACCCCGATGCCGACGCCGATGGCGTGCGACGTGCCGCGATCGTCTACCAGGGCCGGCCGTGCACGGTCGCGAGCTTCCGCCGCGCGGCGTGCACGCTCGATGTCGAGGGGCCGAAGCGCGTGCCGGCCGGCGACGACGCCGCGGTCGCGCTGGTGGCGCGTTGGGCGTCCGGCGCACCGGCGAGCGGGCTCGCGGTCGAGGCCGAGGTGCAGTTGTTCGGCATCGATGTGCGCACCGAGAAGCACTCGCTGGTGACTGGCGAGGACGGTCGCACCGTGCTCGAGCTGCCGCTGCAGCGCACCCGTGCGGCGCGCGCGCGCGCGACCTTCCACGTCGACACGCCGGACGGGCGCAAGCGGCACGTGTTCGACGTCGAGGTCGTGCAGCCGCCGCCGCCGACCACCGGCGGTGGCGACGGAGCCGTCACCAGCCAATGGCGCAGGCTGCGCCTGCTGCCGCCGGCATTGGCGATCGTCGGCCAGCCGTGCCAGCTGCGTTGTCGCGGCCCGGCCAACGGGCAGGCGCTGCTGGCGATCGGCCGCGGCACCGGCACGCGGCTGCGGCAACTGCAGTTCGACGCGATGGGCGAAGCGGTCGTCGAGCTGACGCCGACGCGCGCCGAATGGCCAGCGCTCGACCTGCGCGTCGCCAACGCATCGTGGTCGACCAGCGAGCGCGTGCCGCTGCTGCTCGGTGCGGCCAACGCGCCGGTCATCGAGCTGCCGCAGCGCGGCGCGCCCGGTAGCACGGTCGAGTGTCGGGTCGCCACCGGGGTCGCCGGCGCCATCGTCACCGTCGCGGTCGTCGACGAACGGGTGTTCGCGATCGCCGAGGATCGCACGCCGGATCCGGCGGTGGCGCTGCGTCCTTCGGCGCCGCACGCGTCGTGGCGTCGCACGAACAGCGCCGTGGCGTTGGCGGGCGAAGAGCTGCTCGCGTCGCTGCTGGTCGATGGGCGGGTGCCGCCGGCCTGGTACGGCGGTTCGCTCGACCGCGGCACTCCCGCAAGCGGCGGACCGGCCAGCGCGGCCGGCGGGGCCGGACAGTTGCGCAGCGACTTCCGCTCGACGGCTGCGTTCGTCACGGTGATCGCCGATGCCGCAGGTGTCGCGGTGCTGCCGATCGCGCTGCCGGACGACCTGACCACCTGGCGCGTGACGGTGGTCGGGGCGACGCCGGACGGCGCGGCGTTCGTCGAGCGCAGGTCGCTGGTGACCCGTCTGCCGCTCGCCGCCGAACCGGTGCTGCCGCGCGTGCTGCGGGTCGGCGACGCGGTGCAGGTGCCGGTCGTCGTCGATCGTGGAGAACACGCTGCCGAGGCCGTCGCGGTCGATCTGTCCGTGCGCAGCGAAGACGCCGCGTTGCTCGTCGAGGGCGGCGCGCAGACCGTGACCCCGGCAGCAGGGCGCGCCGCGACCGCGGCGATCACGCTGCGGGGCGCGGCCGCAGGGCCGGCGCCGTTGGCGCTGGAAGCGGTCGCCGGCGCGCTCGCCGATCGTTCGCGACGCGTGCTCGACGTGCAACCGGACGCGGTGGCGCGGCCGCTGTCAGCGGCGGCGATGGGCGAAGGCGAGGTCGTGCTCGAACTGCCCGCAGGCTTCGACGCCGACAGCGCGCTGTCGGTCAGCGTGCTCGGCGGCAGCAATGCCGCGTGGGCCGCGATCGAGCGCCGCCTGCAGGTCTACCCGTACGGTTGCGTCGAGCAGACGTTGTCGAAGCTGCTGCCGTTCGCTGCCGCGGCGCGCGGCGCCGTCGTGCACGGCACGCCGCCGCCGACCGTCGACGGCGACTTCGAACAGCGTCTGCGCGCCGGCTTCGCACGTCTGCGTCGGCTACAGCACGGCCGCGGCGGGGCGTTCTCGTTCTGGCCGGACGAGCCGGTCGACCGCGCGATGAGCGCGTTGGTGCTGCACGGGCTGGCGGTGATGCGCGATGGCGGCGTCGATCCGGCGCGCCATGGACTCACCTGCGATCCGAGCAAGGCGCCGTTCGCCGCCGCGATCGCGTCGCTCACCGCGCGCGCGGGGAGCTGTGATGGTGTCGAGCAGCTACTGGACGTGGAGCTGGCGGCGGCGTGTCTGCGCTTCGTGCCGTTGCACGCCTCGGCGGGGGACGCGTTGCGCGCCGCCCTCGCGGCCGAGCAGCAGTTGCCGGCCGGCCTGTTGGCCCGCAGCGGGCTCGCGTTGGCAGCGGCCGGCGACCGCGAGTCGGCCGAGCGATGCTTGCAGCGCCTGCGTGCGCGCGAACGCGTCGGCGGCGGCGACCTGACGCTGCCCGGCGAACGGCCGCTCGCGGTCCGCGCGCTGCAGCTCGAGTTGCAGCGGACGCTGCATCCCGACGCCGATGTCGCCGACGAGGTCGGCGCGGTGCTGCTCGGTTGCCTCGATGGCTACAGCTCGACGTACGAGCAGGGCGCGGCACTCGGCGCGTTGGCGCTGGCGCTCGAACGCAGCGAGCCCGGTGCGTTCGCCGCGCAGCTGCAGGTCGGCGAGGCGTGCCACGAGCTGCGGCTGACGCCCGAAGACGGTTACCGCGCCGAACGCAAGTTCGCCATGGTGCCGCGTCTCGCGGTGCGCGGGCCGGCGGGGCAGCTGCTGGTGCTGCGCGTGACCGGCCGGTGGCTCGAGGCGGGCTCGATGCACGAACCGTGGAGTTCGCCGCTGCTGGTGGAGCGCAGCCTCTGCCGCCGCCGCCCCGGCGCCGACGGCGCGCCGCCGCGCGGCGATGCGCTGCTGCCGGTCGATGGCGGCGACCTGCGCGTCGGTGAGCCGCTCCTCCTGCGCGTGCGCGTCAGCTCGTCGCGCGCGTTGCGCTACGTGGTCGTCGAGTGCCCGCTGCCGGCCGGCATGGAACTGGTCGGCGAGCCGGCGGCGATCGAGCGCTTCGACGACCGCATCGCCTGGTCGTGCGGCTACGTCGCGCAACGCTGGAGCGAGCTGGTGGTGCCGGTGGTGCCGACGCTGGTCGGCACGATGGCCTGGCCGCCGGCGACCGCGGCGCCGATGTACGCCGCCGGCGACGACGGCGGCACCGCCGGCGCGCTGCTCACCGTGCATCCGGCGACCGTCAATCCGACGCGCCGCGCCCAGGTCGCGTGCTTCCGCAGCTGGCGGCCGCCGGAGCCTCCGGCGCCGCGGGAACTGAGCGCGCGTGAGCAGTTCGACGAGGCCGCCGTGGCGGTCGAGAACGCGTTCGTGGCCGACGACGAGCGCGCGCTCGAGCTGGCGTGGGCCGCTGTCGTGGCGACGCACGCGCAGCTGTGCCGCCAGCGCGAAGCCGCGGCCGGGGACGAACGCGAACCCGACGACGATGGTCCGGCGCACGTGCTCGACACGCTGACGGACCTGCTCGAAGAGGAGCGGGGGCGCAGTGGCGCCGTCGGCAACGTACTGCGCCGGTCCGTGCACGCCGCGTTGGCGGAGCTGCAGGTTCGTGCGGTGCACGACGCGTTGCTGCAGTTCGAACGCGTTCGCTCGGACTACCTGGACTGCTACAGCGCCGAGATCCTGGTGCGGGGCCTCGCCTGCTGGGCGGATCGCCAGGCGCGCGAGTCGCTGCTGGCGCGGGTGCTCGAACTGGCGATGGCGCGCGGGGTCTGGCCCGCCGACGAACTCGAGCAGGTGCCGGCGCCGGTGCTCGACGAGGAGTTGCGCGCGGTGTTGATCGCCGCGCTCGCCGCCGGGGCAGGCCCGCGCCTCGAGCAGGTTCTGGAGATCCTGCCGCCAGAGGACCTCGAGCAGCTCTCGCCGACCGTGTGGCTGGCGATGAGCGACGGCGAATGGCCCGACCGGTTCGTGCGCCGATTGCTCGGCAGTGAGCTGGGCCGCGGCGAGCTGCGCCGCGTGCTCGCCGATCCGCAGCTGGTTGCCGAGCATGCCTACGACCTGATCGAGCAGCTGCCGGAGGCGTGGTGGGACAATGCGACGCTCGCGGTGTTGCACGAGCTCGACGACTACCGCGAAGACGGCTTCGACGCGGTCGCACGTCTCGCGACGAGCCGGCTGACGGACGCGGAGCTGCTGCGCGAGCTGGGCACGACGGACGATGCGACGTGGTGCGGCACGCTGGCGCTGGCGTTGCGGCGGCGCGGCGTTCGCGACGTCGGCGATGTGGCGGTCGACGGTGACGCCGATCCCGAACGCAGCGCGTGGCTGGCGGTGGTGGCGCTGGGTGTCGACGACGGCGCCGGCGCGGCCGAGGTCCTGGCCAGACTGCGCCAGCAGGAGGTCCGGCCCGATGCGCGCCTGGCCGAGCTGCTGTCCGAGATCCTGTTGCGCAGCGGTTCGGTGGCGCAGCTGGCGCCGATCGTCGTGCACCTCGAGTACTCCGCCTGTGCAGCGCTGTTGGCGCGGCTCGACCCGGCGCAGCGGCGGCAGCTGCTGGCGGCCGTCGAGTACCGGTTGGCGGCGTTGCCGCGCGCCGCCGACGAGGCCGACGGCGAGGCGTTGTGGAGCTATGCGCAGCGACTTGAACAACTCGACGAGGTCGTCTACGTGCTGTGCGACACCGACGCCGGGCTCGCCTTCCTCGGACAGCGCACTGCGACGATCGCCGACGAGAGAGTGCGCGAGTCGGTTCGCGAACGTCGCTGCAGTGCCCTTGGCTACGATCCCGACACCGGTGAGCCGTGGGCGGACGAGCCGTGGCTGGCGCTGCTGCACACGGTCGCGCGCGGCGGGGTGTCTTCGACGTGGTCGGCGGCCGAACGGCAGCGCTACGACCGCTTGCGCATGCTGCGCGGTGTGCGCTGAGCATGCGATGGGCCCGGCCGCGCGTCGGTGCGGAGCGCCAGCTCGTTCGCCGCCGCGCCGGGCGTGCGCACGGCGGGGTCATGAACGCGCCGAGCGCCGCCGCGCTGCCTGGCCCGTGAACGACCACGATCGGCAGCGAACGCAGCGGATGCGATCCACGATGCGCCGGTCCCTGTCGGTATGCTGCGGCGATGGTGTCGAAGGCGAGCGCGCTGGGGATCGTCATCGGCCTCGTGCTTGGAGTCGGCGCGGGCTTCCTGCTCGGGGTGTCGGGCGGGGCGGCCGCGCTCCCGCCTGAGCCGGGCGAACGCGGAGCTGTCGCTGCGGGTCAGTCGCCGCACGCGGCGCCGGCTGATGCGGCGAATGCGCGGGACGACGCGCGGCGCGAGCCGGTAGCGGCACCGGGTGGCCGCGAGGAGGCGCCGCCGCTGATCGGCCAGCCGCTGCGCGACTACGCGGTGGGGGAGATGCAGCGCGGGTGGCACAGCGTGCGTGCTGCGGATGCAATGCCCGACGAACAGGTCGGAACGGCCATGGGGCAGTTCCAAACGGCGCTGCTCGCGCTGCCATTCTCGCTCGGTGAGCAGGCGGCGCGCGCGCAGGATCAGCTGGATGCCGTCACGGCGGCGCTGGCGTCGGGCGACGGTGTGCAGCTGCTGGCGAACCTGACCGGGGACGACGCCGACGCGGCTGCGCTGGTGCGCGATCGGGCCCGCTTCGGCCAGTTGTTCGCCGCGCGCGCCGGCGGTTCGGCGATCGCTGGCAAGCTGCGCATGGTGCGGGTCGACGATCAGCTCGACGACGGCAGCCTGCTGGCGTTCGGCGCCGGGGTGTTCCAGCTGTGGGACCTGATGCGCAACAAGCATCCGTTCCCGAGCGACGTCACGGTGCGCGGCGCCGGCATGGACGCGACGTTGCTGGTGCTCAACACGCTCTCCACCAGCGGTCCGTTGCGGCGCTTCGCCGTCGAGGACTGCACGGTCTTCGTCGAAGGGTACCTGACCGACCTGCGCTCCGAGCCGGCGCTGATGGCGTTCCGCAACGTGCGCTTCGTCGGTTTCGACAGCGGCGGCGGCGCTTCGGTCTGCTTCGGCGTCGATCGCGCCGCGATCCTGGCGACCGACTGTCGCTTCGAGGGTGGCTATGGGCGGCATCCCATCGCCGGCAATCTGATCCGGGCCGATGGTCCATCGCTGTGCCGGTTCGAGCGATGCAGCTTCTCGCGCGTCGCCGTGCAAGACCTCGACGATCTGCAAGGCGCCTTCGTGCAGTGCACGATGACCGAGCTGCTGAGCCAGCCGCGGCCGACCTCGCAGATGACGCTCGAAGGCTGTCGCGTGGACGTGCTCACTGCGCAGCGGGCGCGCGACATCGAGTGGTTGCGGCGCGATCTGAACGAGCTGTTTCCGCAGTGGCGCGAACAGTTGAACCGGTGAGCAGGGTGCGTCTCAGCGCGGCTTGCGCCCCTGCCAGCTGCTGGTCGTGACCTGGACGTGGGAGCCGAACAGGGCCTTCACCGCGGCCTCGTCGATCTCGGCGACGTGCACTTCGAGTTGGCGCAGCGCCGGCGCCGCGGCGAGCGGGCGCAGGGTGTCGATGGTCAGGTCACCTGTCGCGCTGAGCTCGGCGAGGATCAGCGTGTCGAGCAACGGCAGCGTTTCGAGGCCCGCCAAGGTCACGACGTTCCTGCCGGTCAATCGAAGTCTGGTCAGCCGTCGCTGACCCGAGACGGCCTCGATCAGCGCCGGTGTCACCTCGCCCCAGTATTCGAGGCGTTCGAGCGAGAGATGCTGCAGCGCGGCGGCGATCGCGCCTGCGACCTCGGCGGCATCTTCGGCCACGAACAGGTCGCCGAAGATGCGGCGTTGGCGATGGCTGTCGAGATCGAGCGTGCGCAGGTGCCGTAGCTGCTGCAGGTGGGCGAAGCCGACGACGGTCAGCTCGTGGCCGCGAAGCTGCAGTTCGGTCAGTGATTCGGGCAAGGCGGCGACCTCGTCGTCGCGCAGGTCGCAGCCCTGCAGGTGCAGGGTCGTGAGGTTGGGCAGTGTGGTCAGGTGGCGCAGCTGACCCGCATCCGGGCGCCAGAACGGAACGCGGTCGGCAGGGGCGCCGAGCGGTTTGCGTCCCCACTGGGCGAAGCGCAGTTCTCGCAGGGAGCGCATCGACAGCAGCGCCTGCCAGCTGTCGTCGTCGAAGCCCTCGCAACTCGACAGGTCCAAGCACTCGAGCGGCAGCTTGGCAAGCCGGCGCATCGCCGCGGCATCGAGCGGGAACGACGTGAGGTGCAGCGCACGCAGCCGCGGTATCGCGGCCAGCGCTGCGAGCACTTCGTCATCGACGGGGGTGCGCGAACCGACCAGCGACATCGAGCGCAATGCCGGATGGCCGGCCAGCGGCTGCAGCACCGGTGCATTCACGACGACGGGGAAGGCGAAGTCGAGCTCTTCGAGATGCTCGAGGCGCGCCAACGGCTGGAGCAGGCGGGGGCGCGGTTGACTCCACCAGTCGCGAACCTGCGCCGCATTGCCGCGGCCCGCGTTGCCGAGGATCGCGGGCGCCAGGACCAGGCGTCGCAGTCCGGCGAAACGTTCTAGATCGGCGAGTCGCGCGGGGTCGGCAATGGTGAAGCGCAGGTTGGCCGTCGCCGCCGGCAGGTCGGCGAGCGTGTCGTCGTCGGCCTGCACTTCGGCGGGCAGCGGCTCGGGTTGCTGTGACGGATGCTGCATCGTCGGCGCGTGGCGTTCGCGCTGCTGCAGCGCGAGCGTGGCCGGCACCGCGACGCCGAGCAGCAGTAGCGCAGCGACCAGCCAGCGGTGCAGGCGTGGCCCGCTCGGCGCGGCAGCCGGCGTGACGTCACCGCCGCGCAACAACTGCCGCAGCGCCGCGTCCAACAGGCGCTGGTCGGCGGGGGACATTGTGTCGTTCATCGCGAACCTCCGAGTCGTCGTTGGATGCAGTCGAACAGCGCCGAACGCAGCCGGCGCAGCGCGCTCTTCACTCCCTGCGCGCCGATGCCGAGCGCTTCGCCGGCGGCTTCGCGGCCGTCGCCGTCGCGATAGACCGCGTCGAGCAGCGCGCGGCTGCGCGCCGGCAGCGCTGCGACGCAGTGGCGCAGCGCGTCGACGTAGTCGCCGCCGGCACCATCGCCGCAGCGTTGCTGCCAGACGGCGTCGGCTTCGTCGAGCTGCTGCAGCGTCACGCCGCGCGGGCCGCGGCGTTGCCACAGCTGGCGCGCCGTGGTGCGCAAGAACGCGAACACCGCCGCCGGCGCCTCGGCGCGGAATTCTGGGCGGCGCAGCACCACCAGCATCGCCTCCTGCACCAGGTCGTCGGCGGTCGCCGCGTCGGCGCCGAGCGTGCACAGGTAGCGCCACAGGCCGTCGCGCAGCCGGGCCAGCAGCCCGCCGAGCTCCGCGGGCGGAGCCGGTTCTCGCGGCGGGTCGTGGCGGAGCGTGTCGTGCACCGCCCCAGGATCTCCGCACGGGGGCGCCGGGGTGCAGGAATCCGGCAGATCGTCGCGGCGAGCACGATCGCTTGGCTCGCGCTACGGTCTGCGCCATGCGGAAGACCCTGTGCGCGCTGCTTTCGTCGTTCGGTCTGGTGCTGGCGACCCCGGTCGGGGCGCAGGAGGCCGCGCAGCCGGAGCGCCGCCCGTTCAACCGGCTGATCGAGAACGACGACGGCGGCCGCCTCGAGGTGCTGGTCGCGACCTACGAGCAGGACGACCGCACGCTGGTGCTGCACGGCGCGGTGCACGTCGCCGACGCCGAGCACTACGCCGAGCTGCAGCGCCGCTTCGCGGCCTTCGACGTGCTGCTCTACGAGCTGATCGGCGACCCGGACCTGCGGCCGTATCCCGGCATGGAGCTCGATGGCGAGCACTGGATCTCACAGCTGCAGGACGGTATGGGCAGCGGCCTGCAGCTGGCGGCGCAGTTCGACTGCATCGACTACCGGCCCGACAACTTCGTGCACGCCGACATGAACGAGGAGCAGTGGCTCGACGCGCTCGAGGCGGCCGAGTCGAGCGAGTTCGGGGAGCTGTTCGCCGGCGGACTCGGCGAACCGGACCGCGAGGCCGAGGCGAAGCGTCGGCCGCTCGACCTGGTCTCGGCGTTCCGCAGCGGCGCCGGCATCGCCGAGCTGCGGCTGTTCGCGGCGCGCATGATGATGGAGGCCGACGCCGACGACGGTGAGCCGACGGTCATCATCGAGGGCCGCAACGAGCGCTGCCTCGAAGTGCTCGAACGCGAGCTGCGCAACGGCCACCAGAAGCTCGGCATCTACTACGGCGCGGCCCACATGGAGCACATGGAGCGACGGCTGCTCGAGGACCTCGGCTGGCGCCGCACCAAGGAGGAGTGGCTGGTGGCGTGGGACTGCCGCAAGAGCCGCTTCCCGGCCGAGGAGAAGGGGCTGAAGATGAAGCGCTTCTGGGCCGGTCGCGACCTCAAGAAGCTGCACGAGGCGGTGCTCGCCTACGCGGCTGCGCACGACGACGCGCCGACCTGGGAAGCGCTGCGCGCGGCCGCCGCCGACGGCAAACTGCCCGGGCGGCAGGGTGGCAAGGATCCGTGGGGGCGTGACTACGTGCTGCGCAAGGTCGGCGACGGCTGGCAGGTGCGCTGCCTCGGCAGCGATGGTGTCGACGGCACGGCCGACGACCTGGTCGAAGGGGCGGTCGAGGACCCTCCTCGCCGCGGTCCGTCGGCCGAGCGCGCGGAACGGCTGAAGCAGGTCGAGCAGCGCTGGCGCAAGCAGGGGCCGTCCGGCGGCGGCTGACCGCTTGCTTCGCACCCGACCGCGCGGCACGGTTGCGCCCATGAGCGTCCCCGTGCGCAAGACCTACAAGCTCTACGTCGGCGGCAAGTTCCCGCGCAGTGAGTCGGGGCGTTCGTACCAGCCGGCTGGCAACGCCACGGTCAACGTCGCGCGCGCCAGCCGTAAGGACCTGCGCGACGCGGTGGTCGCCGCGCGCGGCGGTCTCGCGAAGTGGAGCGGCGCGACCGCCTATCTGCGCGGGCAGATCCTCTACCGGCTCGCCGAGATGCTCGAGTCGCGGCGCGAGGCGATGGTCGCCGAGCTGGTGCTCGGTGGTGCGACGGCTAAGGCCGCGCAGCAGGAACTCGACACCGCGATCACGCTGACGACCTGGTACGCCGGCCTGTGCGACAAGGTGCAGGCGCTGCTCGGCAGCCAGAACGCGGTGCAGGGGCCGTTCTTCAACTTCTCGACCGTCGAGCCGACCGGCGTCATCGGCGTCATCGCGCCCGCCGCGCCGGCGCTGGTCGGCACGCTGGCGCTGGTGCTGCCGCTGCTGGCCTCCGGCAACGCGGTGGTGGCGCTGGTGTCGGAGCAGGCGCCGTTCGCCGGCCTCGCGCTCGGCGAGGTCGCCGCGGCCAGCGACGTGCCCGGCGGCGCTCTCAACCTGCTCAGCGGGCTCGGTGACGAGCTGCGCGGGCAGTTCGCCGCGCACCGCGACCTCGACGGGCTGCTGCTCGCCGGCGCGCCGGACCCGAAGCTCGGTCAGGGCGCCGCCGACAACAACAAGCGGGTGCGCTACTGCGAGCTGCCCGACGCGGCGTGGCACGACGCGGCGAAGCTGCGTTCGCTGCTGTGGGTCGAGCCGTTCGTCGAGACCAAGACGCTGTGGCACCCGGTCGCGCCGTGACGGAGTTCGAGGCAGTGGCGGGGGAAGGGGAGAGATCATGCGAAACCATCCGGCCAGATTGATCAGCAGGAAGCGCGACGGCGGCGCGTTGACCGGCGACGAGATCGCCGACCTGGTCGACGGTGTCGTCGACGGCTCGCTCGGCGACGCCCAGCTCGGCGCGTTCTTGATGGCGGTGTGCTGCAACGGCATGGCGCCCGAGGAGACCGCGGCGCTGACGATGGCGATGCGCGACTCCGGCCGCGTGCTGCACCACGACCACATCCACAAGCCGAAGATCGACAAGCACTCGACCGGCGGTGTCGGCGACAAGGTCAGCTTGCTGCTGGCGCCGCTGGTGGCCGCGGCCGGCGTCGCGGTGCCGATGGTCAGCGGCCGCGGCCTCGGTCACACCGGCGGCACCATCGACAAGCTGGCGTCGCTGCAGGGCTACCGCACCGACCTGTCGCTCGAGCGCTTCGGCGAGGTGCTCGACCGCTGCGGCTACGCGATGCTGAGCCCCAGCGCCGAGCTGGCGCCGGCCGACCGCCGCATGTACGCGACCCGCGACATCAGCGGCACCGTCGAGAGCATCCCGCTGATCACCAGCTCGATCCTCGCCAAGAAGCTCGCCGAAGGCATCGACGGGCTGGTGATGGACGTCAAGGTCGGGCGCGCCGCGTTCATGACCGAGGAGCACGACGCGGTGGCGTTGATGGAGGCGCTGGTCGCCACCGGGCGGCTGGCGGGCATCGAGATGTCGGCGTTGCTGACCGACATGGACCATCCGCTCGGCCTCGCGATCGGCAACGCGCTCGAGGTCGACGAGGTGCTGCAGGCGCTCGACGGCAGCTGTCCGGACGATCTGCGCGAGGTCACGCTGGCGCTCGGCGTCGAGATGCTGCTGTTGGCCAAGGTCGCGAACGACGCCGACGCCGCGCGCGCGACGTTGCAGCGGTTGTGGAACGACGGCGTCGTGCGGCAGGTGTTCCGCGACAACCTCGAGCTGCAGGGCGGCGATCCGCGCGTGCTCGACGACCACTCGCTGCTCGGCCGCGCGCCGCACGTGGTGCCGGTCGAGGCGCGGCACGCGGGCTTCGTCGCCGATGTCGATCCGCTGGCGCTCGGTCAGTTGGTCGTCGACCTCGGCGGCGGTCGGCGGCAGCCGAGCGACGACGTCGACCCGCACGTCGGCGTGGTGCTGCGCAAGGTGATGGGCGACCAGGTGCAGACCGGCGAGGTGTTGGCGTTCGTGCACGCGCGCACGCAGGCCGCCGCGGTGGCCGGCGCGCAGCGCGTCGCGCTGGCGATGCGCATCGGCGAGGAGAAGCGCCGTCGCGGCGCGCTGATCAAGCGGCGGCTGGCGTAGCGCCGCAAGGCCTGATCGTCAGGCTCGACGGTTCCTCACGCCTGATCGGGCGGCTTCTCGCCGTGCACCAACGTCATCGTCGCCTCGGCGACCTTCTCGCCGGCGCCGTCGAACACGACCCCGTCGTAGTGGCTGAGGCTGTCGGTGCCGCGCACGCAGTCGCAGCGGATCGTCAGCTGTTCGCCGACCGGCAGCCACGGGCGCAGGATGCGCAGCGTGCGGCACGCGATGATCATGCCGACGCGCACGTTGCCGCCCTCGCTGTAGGCCTCCATGCCGAGGCAGGCGGCGATCGCCTGGCCCATCAGCTCGATCGACACGACGCTGTCGAGGCGGCCGTGCCGCACGAACAGGTTGTCCTCGCGCACCGTCATGCGGCCGACGGCGTGGCCCTTGGTCCACTCCGTCAGCTCCTCGAGGCATAGCATCGGCCGCTCGTGCGGCACCAGCTCGGCGATCGCCGGGAACACACTCACGCGCCAGCCGCTCCGGTCGCAGCCACCGGCGACAGCGTGACGGCGAAGCCGCGCCCCTTGCCGCGGTCGAGCGCCAGCGCGCCGGCGCGCCGCCGCAGCACGGCATCGGCGAGGTCGGCGAGGCCTACCTGCGGGTTGTGTTCGATGCCCTCGGGCCACTGCGGCATCGTCGCCGCGTCCGGGCGGGTGTCGTCCGGCGCCGCCGCGACGGTCACCTGCGCCAACGCCGCCGGGTCGTCGCTGCGCGACAGCACCAGCGCCGCGGCGAGCATCTCCCAGTGTGGCGCGTGCTCGAGCAGGCTGCGCGGCGAGGCCTCGTCGGCGCAGACCACGGCGACCCGTTCGTGGCCGGTGGCGATCAGGCCGATCGCCTCCAGCAGCACCGCGGCGGGGGTGTCGTAGTCGGCGGCGATCGACGTCGTGTAGCCCTTGTTCTTGGCCGAGATCGACAGCAGGCCGCTGGCGGCGTTGTGCACGCTGACGGTGAACACCGCTGGCGACATCGGCTCCTTCTCGCGCCACATCTGGTCGAGCAGGCCGATCATCGCCGAGGCCTCGCCGATCGACGAGCCGACGATCACCGGCGTCGTCACCGGGTCGGCGCCCGCCTGCGCGAGCGCTTCGTGCACGACGTCCGCGATCGCGCGGCCCATCTGGCTGGCGCGGCGGCGATTGACGCGGTCGAAGGCGAGCCCGGTCGGCTTCTGCGGCTGGTCGGCGGGCAGCGCTTCGCCGCTGGTCCAAGCCTGCGCGGTCAGGAAGCCCGGCAGGTAGAGGCCGACGCCGGTCACGGCGACGGAGAACGGGCTCACTGGGGAGGGGCTCCCGAGGTCATGGCTCATGGCGCAGCCACCAGCAGCGAGACGTTGTTGCCGCCGAACGCGAACGAGTTGCTCAGCACGCGGCGGTAGCTGCCGCGCAGCGGCGTCGTCGGGATGTGCAGGTCGATCGCCGGGTCGATGGCGTCGTCGCCGAGCGCCGGCGGCACCAGCCCTTCCTCGATGGTCAGCGCCGAGAACGCCAGCTCGAGCGCCGCGGCGGCGCCGAGCGTGTGGCCGGTGAAGGCCTTGGTCGAGACCACCGGCACCGCGGTGCCGACGACGTTCTTGATCGCGTTCGCCTCGGCGGTGTCGTTGAGGCGCGTGCCGGTGCCGTGCGCGTTGACGTGATCGACGTCGCCCGGTTCGCGGCCGGCCTTCGCCAGCGCCTGCTCCATCGCGCGCTGCGCGCCGGCGCCCTCCGGGTGCGGCGCGCTGATGTGGTAGGCGTCCGAGGTCTCGCCGATGCCCTCGATGGTGACGCGCGCGTCGCCGTCGCGTTCGACCAGCGCGAACGCGCCGCCTTCGCCGATGCTGATGCCGTTGCGGTGCTCGTGGAACGGCCGGCACGGCGCGCGATCGAGCGCCTGCAGCGAGTTGAAGCCCTGCAGCGTCATCGTGCACAGCGTGTCGAGGCCGCCGACGATCGCCGCGTCGATCAGGCCGGCCGCCATCAGTCGCTGCGCGGTGGCGAACGTCTTGCCGCTCGACGTGCAGGCAGTGGACGCCATCCACGCAGGGCCGCTGGCGCCGCTGAGTGCGCGCACCACGTGGAGCACGGCGCCGAACGTGTGTTGGCGCTGGAAGTCGTAGTCGCGGGGGAACTTCCCACCGGCGATGAACTGCTGGTAGGCGACCTCGGTGGTCTCGGCGCCGGCGGTGCTGGTGCCGAGCAGCACGGCGATGCGCTCCGGACGCCACCTGGCGCGGGCGCGGCGCAGCGGCTCGTCGAGGTCGTGCAGCAGCGCTGTGGCCATGCGCGCGAGGCGCGTCGACCACGGCTGCAGCGCGCCTTCGAGCTCCGGAAGCTCGCTGCGCACCGCGCCGGCGGCGGTTTCGAAGTCGAGCGGGATCGGGCAGGGGCCGAGGCCGGTGCGGCCGGCAGCGAGCGCGTCCAGGTGCTGCGCGCGGCCGCGGCCCAGCGCGCTCAGCATGCTGTAGCCGGTGACCAGCAGCGGGCGCGGTCGCATGGGGGGTGAAGCTTGCACGGAGGTGTGTTCGGCCGGCATCAGGTCGCCGGATTCAGTTGGACTGCGTCGAGATCGCGCTGCGGCGGCGGCGCGCCGTCAGCAGCATGTCCTGGAACGCGTTGTCGTGGCGCCAGACGTCGCCGGCGAGCACGCTCATCACTCCGCGGCGGAACTCGTCGCCGAGGTCGGTGCCGAGGAAGTAGGACTCGGCGAAGTGCGTGTTGTAGAAGCGCTCGACGAGGCCGGCGAACGTCGCGCACGCGCGGCGCATCCCGGCGAGGTGTTCGTCGAGCAGCGTCGGGGCCGCCTCGTTGCCTTCGCGCAGCGCCGGCACCAGCCGGTCGACGAGGTCGGCCGCGCCGTGCAACGCCAGCGTCACGCCCGACGAGAACACCGGGTCGATGAACGCCGCCGCGTCGCCGGTGGCCGCGAAGCGCGGGCCGCTCGGACAGGTGTTCTGGTAGCTGTAGTTGCCGACCGTCTGGGTGGCGAGGCGCGTCGCGTTGGCGGTGAGGCGCCGCACCAGCGGGCCCGCGAGCAGGCCCTCGTCGAGCACCGAGCGGTCGATCTTCTGCTTCGACACGATGCCGACGCTGAGGCGGTTCTCGGGCAGCGGGATGATCCAGCCCCAGCCCTCCTTGCGCAGCATGATGCGGATGTCGTTGTCGGGCGCGAGCGGGCTCAGGTCGGCGTCCTGGTAGTGCG
The DNA here is from genome assembly GCA_020638735.1 of Planctomycetota bacterium. Classification (GTDB taxonomy): domain Bacteria; phylum Planctomycetota; class UBA1135; order UBA1135; family UBA2386. The sequence continues at coordinate 67,689 of JACKHZ010000016.1, forward strand.
TGTAGACCGCGCAGTGGCCGAACTGGTGGAACGGTTCGACCGCGTCCATGCGCCGCGCGATCAGGCGCGACTGACCGGAGGTGTCGATCAGGAAACGCGCGGTGACGCGCACCTTGTCGCCGCCTTCCGGGCGCGTCTCGACCCAGGCGTGCTGTTCGTCGGCGCCGAGATCGGTGACGGTCCAGCCGTGTCGCACGTCGGCGCCGAGCTCGCGCGCGCGGTCGCGCAGCTGGGTGTCGAAGCGGGAGCGTTCGACGTGCCAGGCGTGGTTGGCGGCGCCGGGCAGCGCGTCGACGAAGGCGAACACGCCCTCGCGCCCGGTGCCCTCGCAGACGAAACGTGCGCCGCGCTTGTAGAGGAAGGTGTCGGGGCGCGGCTCGATGCCGAGGCGCTTCAGCACCGGCATCAGGCCAGGCAGCAGCGACTCGCCGATCTTGTCGCGGGGGAACTGCTCCTTCTCCAGCACCAACACCGAGAAGCCTGCTTCGGCGAGCAGCGCGGCGGCGCAGGCACCGCCCGGACCGGCGCCGACGACCACGACGTCGACGGTCTGGGGCAGCGGGGCAGGGGATTCGACGGGGGAGTTGGAGGCCATGGCAGCGCGGCTACCTGACGGGGGCGGCAGTCGGAGCAAGCTACTGCTGGTGCACGCCGGTGCAAGCGCGGTCCGGGGCGGCGGGTACGCACATCAGCGGGCGCGCGCCGAGGCCTCTTGCGGTCGTCTGCCACGATGACCATTCGATCGTCCGTGGCCGCCGGGCGCCGCTCGGTGGCGGCGCTGCGGCAGCTGGTGGGGCACACCCCGCTGCTCGAGATCGCCTACCGGCGCGACGGCCGCGAGTTCCGCCTGTTCGCCAAGTACGAGTCGCTGAACATGACCGGCTCGATCAAGGACCGCATGGCCTGCCACATCCTCGGGGAGGCCTACGCGCAGGGGCGGCTGCAGCCCGGCGACACGATCGTCGAAGCCTCGAGCGGCAACACCGGCATCGCCTTCGCGGCGCTCGGCGCGGCGCTCGGTCACCCGGTGCGCATCTACATGCCGGACTGGATGAGCAAGGAGCGGCGGCAGCTGATCGCCAGCTTCGGCGCCGAGATCGTCGACGTGTCGGCCGAACAGGGCGGTTTCGTGGGGTCGGTGCAGGCCGCCGAACGGTTCGCTGCCGAACACGACCGGGTGTTCCTGCCGCAGCAGTTCGAGAACCAGGCCAACGTGCGTGCGCACGCGTCGGCGACCGGGCCGGAGATCCTGCTGCAGTTGGAGGCGTTCGGTGTGCGGCCCGGCGCGTTCGTCGCCGGCGTCGGTACCGGCGGTACGGTCATGGGGGTCGGCCGGGCGCTGCGGGGCGCCTTCCCGCACGCGCAGGTGCATCCGCTGGAGCCGGCCAACTCGCCGACGCTGCGCACCGGCAAGCGGGTCGGCAAGCACCGCATCCAGGGCATCTCGGACGAGTTCGTGCCGGCGGTGGTCGACCTCGACTGGCTCGACCCGATCGTCGACGTCTGGGACGGCGACGCGATCCTGATGGCGCAACAGCTGGCGCGGCATCTCGGGCTCGCGGTCGGCATCAGCTCCGGCGCCAACTTCCTCGGCGCGGCGCAGCTGGTGGAGAAGTTCGGCGACGAGCGCGCGGTGGTCACGGTGTTCGCCGACAGCAACAAGAAGTACCTGTCGACGGACCTGTGCCGCGAAGAGCCGGCGCGCGACGACTACCTGACGCCGCGCATCGAATTGATGGGCTATCGGGCGGTCCGTTAGGACCGCGCGATGGGTGGCGTCACTTGCCGCCGCCCTGCCCTTCCTGCGCCTTGATCTGCGGCATGATCTGCTCGATCTGCTGCGCGATCAGCGACGTCGTGTCGATGGCCTTCGCCTTCTCGAGCAGCTCGAGCGCCGCCTTGGCGTCGCCGGTCGTGTCCATCGTGATCATGCCCTTGAAGAACAGGGCCATCTGCTCGTGGATCTTGCTCTTCGGCGTCTTCAGGTAGTCGTCGAGCGCGGCGATGGCCTTGGCGCCGTCCTGGTTCTGCATGTGCTCGCCGACGAGCTTGCGCAGCTCCGACGCGGCCTCGTTGGTCGCGCGCTCGAGCTCCTTCTGCTTCACCTTGGCCTCGTACTTCTCGAGCAGGCCGGCCTTGCCGTCCTGGTCGAGCGTGCAGATCTCCTTCATCAGGTCGAAGTGGAAGTTGTCGGCGACCTCCTCCTCGACGGTGCCCAGCAGCGCGTCGATGGCCTTGGCGCGCTCGGCGCCCGTCTTGCCCTCGAGCGCGGCAACCGCGGCCTTGAACGCCGCGCCCTTCTCGCGCTTCTCGGCGAGCATCGTGTTGTACGGCCCGGGGCCGCCCTGCTGGTAGCCGGTCTGCGCGTAGACGCGGCCGTCGTGATCCATCAGCAGGATGGTCGGGAAGCCCTGGATCGCATACTGCTCCTGCAGCTTCTCGTTCTGCGCGCGGATCTCGGCGGTGACCAGCGTCTCGTCCTGCGGGAAGTCGAGCTTCACCAGCACGAAGTTGTCCGGCGCCGAGTTCTTGAACTCGTCCTTGGCGAACACCTCGCCGTCGAGGCGCTTGCACCAGATGCACCAGTCCGAGCCGGTGAAGTCGACGAGCAGGTCCTTCTTCTCGGCCTTGGCCTTGGCCTTCGCCGCGGCGAAGTCCTGCAGCCACAGGTCGTGGTCCTGGGCGGATTCTTCTTGGGCCAGCACCAGGCCGGCGAGGAGGGGGAGAACGATCGCGTGTCGCAACATGGTGGAATGCTCGGAGCGGCGGGTCGGCCCGCCTGCAGGGGCGGGCATGCTACGAGCGCGGCCGCGTAGCGGCA
>JACKHZ010000017.1 GCA_020638735.1 Planctomycetota bacterium
ACACGGCGTCGTTGCCGTCGGCGTTCCGCTCGGCGACGGCGCCCCGTTCGCCGAGCTCGACGAGCGGCGCCATGACCTTGCACAGCTGTTCGGCGTCGCCGCCGATCGTCACCTCGAGCATTTTGCCCGGCACCACCTCGGCACTCAGCACAAGGCTGGCTGCTGACGACGACTCGTGCGAGTTGTACAACAACAACTCGCCGTTGTCGCACAGCACCGACGCCACCGCCATCGGCATCGACGGCAGCCTCGGCGACGGCAGCCAGTGTCGCTGCCTCCGCGCCGCCGCGCCGTACGGTCGACCCGTCCAATCGAACCGCGCCGGCTGACCTGCCAAGGCCACATACGGCACCGTGCCGCCGTCGGCGTCGGCCTCGTCGTCGAGTTGGGCGCCGTGCCAATGCTCATCAGCGGTGTCACTAGCAGTGGCCAACACCCATCGGCCGTTAGCAACACGCACACGCGCCGCGTCGCGGCCGAGTTGGACCATCTGAAAACCGCTGCCGTCACCGAGCAGCGACTCCGTGCCAATCAGCAAGCCGAGCGGAAATGCTGGCAGCACCAGGGCACGCAGCGCCAGCAGAGCTCCGCCGAGCTCGACATGCAGCTGAACGAGACTAACCGGTGCCGTCGGCCCCGGCGTGCCATCGAAGGCTGCCAGCGACGGCAGCGGCGCGCCGTGCAGCGTCTCGGCAGCGAGCTGGTCGGCCAGCTTGGCGTCTATGAGATTCACAACGGCGCCTGAGTCGAGCGTAGCGTTGATCGGCACGCGCGATCCGCAGGCGCCGTGCGCGAGCACGCGTGCGCGCAACGGCCAACGCCGCTCGGGCGGTCGCTGCTGTGGCTGCGCCGCCACCGTCGCCACGCCGACTGCCGCTGCTGCTGGATGCACGTCGCCAGCGACGTGCGCGAGCACGCCGCGCAGCGTGACGAAAAGCGATGAGTCGGCCTGGTCACCGCGCCCGCCGTCGGCAAAGCGCACTGAGCGCTTGTTGCTAGGTAATTGCGGCGCCGCCATCGGCGACGGCGCAGCAGGCGGTGACGTAGTAACCATCTCACTGCTCGTCGCCGTAGGTGCGTTCGCGCTGGCCACCCCCTGCTGCACCTGCACCGACGGCGCCGTCGGCGCCGCCACCACCGCTGCCGCCGGCTGAACGAAAACGGCGTCGTGTGCGAACGGCATCGGCGGCGGAATCGTCAGCGACCAACCGTTCGTCGCCAGCCGACGTTGCTGCGCGGCAGCCGCTGCTCGCGCCCTCACGAACTCCGGGTGTTGCGTCAGCTCCTTGATGGCGGTAGCCAGGTCGTCGGCGACTACCGGCGTTCCGACCACCACCGGCGGCGGCGTCGTCGGCAGCTCGTCGCCGCTGCTGTCGCCAAGCGTTGCCGCCAGCGCCGCCGCCGCCGTCGTCAGACGCTGGCTACCGAGTGTGCTGGATGGTATTCGTCGCCAGTGTCAACGACACGTTCAGCGCCGTCGACAGCCAACGGTTGCGGCAGCAGCTGCGGCAGTAGCGCCATCCGCTGGGTCCGCAGCCGCGGACTCACGTTCAGCAGCAACGATTGCTGGTTGCCGCCTGTGAGCTTAGTGCGCAGCAATGCCACCATCAGCAACGATCACGCTAGAGACATACGGATAAAAACTGGCTGTAGCCTTCATAGGCGGATACCATGAGGGTAAGGCGGAGCACGCCGTTCGCATCGCCTGTTCGCGCGGTGCTCAGTCGAATGCATTACAAACATGCTCCTTCGGAGCCTTGAGATCGGTTTTGTTCTCCCTTCCTGGCGGAGTACGGTCAGCAGTCCGCCGTGTCGTGCGCCATCGGCGCCGCCGTAGAACTTGCTGTGGACGACGCGCTTATCATCGTGCGGTCCGGCACCGTTCACGTCGCCGTTGCGCGCCGCCTTCACGCGGCTGCTGCTGCTTGATTAGCGTGCCGCTGCCGGCAGCGCCGCCGCCGCCACCCGCCTGTGGATTGCGGTTATTCTGGCTGCTGCCGTTGTTGAAGTTGCCAGCCGCCGCTGCTGCCGCTGCTGCCGTTGCCGTTGTGCTGGGAGTGCCGCGCGGCGCGGTCAGGCGGGTGCTGTTTGCTACGCACCTGGCGGAGTTTCGCCAACGCACGCGTGTACGCCCCACGTTCCTGGCGCACTTTGCGCAGTAGCGGCAACACGAGTTTGCGCAGCTCGGCGCCGCAGGCGTCGTGCGACTGCAGGTCGCACTCGACGTCGATCAACGCCGCGCGCAAGCTGACGTTCTCGTACGCGTGGCGCGCAATGTCGTCGGCGCGCGCCTCGATGTCGGCACGCAGCACCTCGATCAGCGCCCGCGCAAATCGTGGTTGCAGGATGGCGCACTCGATGTCGATCATGTCGACGGGCGCGCCGCAGGCGGCGCCGTAGAACGAGCTGCAGCGCCAAAAACGGCGCGCGTACTCCTCGAAGTGCTCGTTCTTGCGGCGGCCCGACCACAACGGGGCTTCGTGCGGTCGGCGTACAACGCTGAGAACGTGCGCCAGACCGCGAACGACGTCGACCTTGAGCTGCTCGGTGACACCTTCGAGACGCCGATGCGCGCACGGCAGCTCCATGATGGCATCCTGCCAGCGGCGCAAACCGGTGAGCGTCGGGTAGCGGCGGACGACGGCCGTCGCCACCGCCGCCAACGAGCCACCGTAGTTGCTCGGGCGCGCGATCGCGTCGGTGAGCTCGAACAGGAACTCGTGGGTGTTCGCGTTGTTGCGCACCGGCAAGTGGAGCGGCGGGTCGATGCGGTCGATCTGCTTGCAGAAGTCGTCGACCCACGATGCCGTCTCCTTCGAGTTCAGTAGCAAGTCGCCCGGCCTGTCGAGGTCGGGGTTCTCGTAGTTGCCGTCCTTCTTGAAGAACGCCCACGTCTGTGGGACGTCCAGCGTAGCCGGTGGCGCGGCGAACACGAACCACTTCGAGTACGCCGCAGCCGCGTCGGCCGACTGGAAGCCCTTCTCGGTGTACTCCGCGTCGGGTAGGCGCCTTGGGCAGAGCTGCGGTGGCGGCTTCGGCGCGTACAAGTAGTCAAAGTCCTCGGCGTCTTCAGAGCCGTCAATGCGCTCAGCGCTGCTGGCGGCGAGCGTACGTAGCACCGGTCGTTGAAAAGCGCACCCGTTGTCGACGAGAACCCCAAGGAAATTCAACCGCACGCAATGGTCGAACCCCGCGAGGGGAAAAGTAAAAACAACATTTTAACCCTCAACCAGGTAGTAGCGCGGCGTACTGCTCACAGTATTCGTCGCTCGCGATCTACAGTTCGCGCTCGACATCAGTCCTGCGGTGGCGAGTTGACGCATGTTTCTAAAGCACGACAACAATGCCTTCCCTTGCTCAGTGGCGTCAGCGTGTTATGAAGTGCAAACGTTGATTTGTCGACAGCAACCGGGTAACGCCAGCATTCACGTTAAGCCTGGGCGGACGGTGATTCGCAGTTGCTCAACGTGCGCGTAGCGTCGTGTTGATGAGAGCTGGCGGGCGCGAACGATACGACGTTGCGCCGCTGCAGGCTGCATTGCGCGTAGGCGCGCGCGGGACATTAAAATTGAGTGCGCGGTCGAGCGCAGCGTCGAGAACGCGGTACGGCGCCCAGCCGCGGCGTCGATTGAAAGCAGCGCCGTCGCCGGCTGGCCACTGCCGCACACGTCGTCGTCCCGCGACCTGGCTCGCATACGTCCTCGCGCTTGTAAGAATGCATTTTACCGTGTTTTTGTCCACACCAGGTGCCGGTTTCCCGGGTAAATGCCGTCGTATTGTGCCGGCGTTCGGGTCGGCTCTCTGGGTGACACGCACGCAGGGATAGCGTGTCGGCGGTCCCGTCGACGACGATGACACCGATCGACCGCTGACTCTTAGCGCTTCCACGTGAACGGTCATTTCGGTGGTCTCGCCGGCCACCTTCCTGGCGAGGCCGGTTGTCGGTACGCGACGCCGTCGGCGCGCGCGCTCGCTGGCCGCAGCACGCCGGAGCGCAGAACGAGCACCTCTTCAAAGTGGCGCTCGGCATTGCGCACGACGCGCTGCCTGGCGCTGCGATCGGATGCTGCGCGAGCATGCTTGGATGAGATGATCACCACGGCGTGAGTGTTGCGGCGCTCGTTGTCGTTTTTCCCTCGGCGCTGCGGCGCGCGCGCCTTCCGTCGATGTTCATCTGCGAACGCCCGACGATCTCCCGACGCGAGCTTTCGGGTCCCACGCGAGGCGGGCGCGCGCATTGCGCGCCACGATGTTAAGTGCGTCGACGGTTGCCGCTGATATGGCGGTTCGCGGCCGCCGACCTGCCGGCGCGGCGCTGCGGCGGCAGTCGTCGCTGTACGCGGCGTCGCAGCCCGCCACCTTCTGGCGCCTCGTGCGATAACACTGGTGATGCGCAAGTGCCATTAATAATAAGCGTGCAGGTGCAGCGCGTGAGCGACGCGCGGCAGTTGGGTAATGCTGATGTGCGCCCACAATGGCAAGTTGAGTTGGCGGCGGAGGTCGATCACCTGTTGCCGCGAGTCGGGCGGCAGCTGGGCGGATCTGCCGACGGTCAGGTTAAGACGGTCGATGAAGGGTCTGCAGCGCCGGGTCCCGTACGCCAGCGGCGGCGGCGGCGGCGGTCGGCATTTCAAGTGCGCCGCCGGCGCCCCTCTGCGACTGCTGGGCGTAACTCGCCGCCACCGCGCCACCCCTGGCAGCCGCTGCTGCTGCCACGTTGGCAATTGCTGCTGTTGTTGCACAACGGCGGCGATCACATGCGATGCGTAATCCACTGGATTGACCATGGTCTGCATGTCGACCGGCGACACTATGCCCATGATGATTTGCGCCTGCAGCAGCGCGTAGGCGAGCTGCGGGTTCGACATGAGGATGTAGCGTGCCTCGTCGGGGTTTTGCCTGATTTGCCTTCTTTCGCGCGTTCGACATCATGCCCCACAATTGCGCGCGTGCGAGGCCCTGTGCAGTGGCAACAGCAGCAGCAGCAGCAGCAAGGGCAGCAGTGGCGGCGGCGCGGCGGCGGTGAGGTGACCGCAGTAGTTCGGGTACCTGCGGCGCCAACCTCGAGAATAATAATCGGCATCTGGCAGAAATTGTCGATTGGCTGGCGGCGCTGCGCTGATTCCTGCCGCTGCCGCCATCGGGCTCGTCGTCGCCGCCGCTGCCGCCGCCGCCGCTGCCAGCCGTTGCCGCTGCCGTGGGGCTGAGCTCCTCGGACGCCCGGGGCCTCGCTGCGCTGCGATGGTCTGCGGCCGTGCGAGCGCGACGGCGATCGCGTCGGCGCCCGTCACCTCGCCGCCGCTCATGTAGAAGTCGTCGGCCGACAGCCACAGGCGGCCCGTGGTGGCCGACAGCGGCACGCCGTACTCGACGGCGGCCGGCACGCCGGCGGCGTCGCGCACGCCGAAGTCGTTCAGCGACGGCGGCAGCGTCTTGAGCGCCGAGCAGTCGGCGTGGTTACGCACGTGCTCGGCGTGCGCCACAACCAGCGACAGGTCGTACTGGGCGCACGCCGGCGCGACGCCGCGCAGCGCCTGCGTGCCGTTCAGCGGCGTCTTGAGGTAGACGGCGAAGCGGTACGTGCCGGCGTCGACGACGTCGTTCAGCTCGTTGTAGTTGTGGCCGTCGTAGCCGCTGAAGCGCGCGGCGCCGCTGGCCGACGCGAGCTCGGCGTACAGCGGGTAGAGCAGCGCGTCGAAGCCGAGGCGGGCGTAGAAGACCGAGCGGCGCGCGACGACGAACGTCGTGTTCGCAACGAGCGTCGTCGTCGACGACGTGAGCGCCGCAGCGTCGACGAAGAGCGCGTCGTAGCGGCGCTGGTAGAAGCCCTGCGCGTTCGCCACCGGCTGCGCGAGGCAGCGCGACGCGTCGTTGGCGCACGTCGGGCACACGCTGTGGAAGTGCGCCGGGTCGGCGTTCTCGATGGCGACGCGCGACATGGGCCGCACGGCGATGCCGACGTCGAGCGACGACGCGAAGAACCACGCGGCGCTGTTGGCGAACGTGAGCGTGTAGTCGCCGGCGGCGACGACGTATGACGAGGCCTGTGTGCGTCTCGCGTTTCGCTGCCGGTGTCGCTGCGCGAGTTGCGTGTTGACAAACTGCCAGCCGTCCTCGAGCTGCACGCGTAGCACCGACTGCACGGCGACGTGCACGCGCACCTCGGCCGCCTCGCCCTGCTGCTCGAAGCGGCCCTGCAGGTACAGCTCGGGCGAGCCGCCGAGGTAGGCGACCGAGTCCAGCGACGGCGGCAGCTGCAGAGCGCGGTTCGACACGGCCGCGTTGGCGCGCGCCGTCTCGGCGTAGAACCAGAACGCGGCGCAGCCGAGCGTGTCGCGCAGCGGCGCCAGCGGCTCGTACAGCGTGAGCTTGTACGAGCCGGCCGGAAGGCCGTTCGCCGTGAGCACGTTGCGGCCGGGCCGGTTCACGCCGTAGCGCACGGCGTCCGTCTCGGCGGCGTCGGTCAGCTTCAGCACGACGTCGCCGCGGCCGAAGTCGTAGCCGATCTGGAAGTGCACGTTGGCGGCCTCGGTGAGGCGGAACGCGAAGTCGCGCGAGCGCGCCTCGCCAGCACGCTGCTGGTAGTACAACTGCTCGGCGACGGGCACGCCGAAGAGGCCCGCGCTCGCCGACGTGGCGGCCGACGACGAGTCGTACGACCAGTCGAGCTTGAGCGGCGCATCGTCGGCGGGCAGCGGCGGCACGCGGTCGGCGCCGCCGTTAAATGCGCAGGTTTCGATCGGCCGCACGGCGGTTCAGCTCGAGCCCAGCGATATGGAAATGCTGGGCACTGGTCGCCAGACAAGTCGTCTCCAGCGGTAGAATGCGGGCGCATCGCGTAGCGTGTGTTCGCCTTCAGGCGCTGCAGAATCGTCTCTTCGCCATTGAACGAGTTCGAGCCGCTGGCGACGAAGATGTCGTCGTCGTTGGCGCCGCTCGACGACGTAGAGTGCACTTCGTAGAGCGACACGTCGATGTCGACGGCGTGCGGCTCGATGTAGACACGCAGCAGTGCGTCGAAGCGCTGACGAGTAGCGCCATGTCGGCGCGACATTGAACGCGCGTTATGGCGCCTGGTCGGGCACGAGCCACGTGTCGGACTGCACGTGCAGGCGCTCGCGCTGCAGCTCGACGTGCTGTCCGTCGGCGCTGTCGCCGATGAAGCGCAGCGTGTTCAGCGTCTCGGGCAGGAACTCGGCCGAGCCGAGCTTGTCGAAGCACGAGCTGAGCGGACGCGAACGCGCCGTGTTACCGGCGCTGCCGGCGGTGGCGGCGTCGCTGCCGGTGCGCTTCGGCGGCGGTGATGGCGGCGCTGGCGCGCCGGTCGGCGGCGCGGTCGGCGCCTGCAACGCGTGGCATCTCGAAGCGAACGTGGGCGCACGCAGCGAACGCGTACGCGCCTGTCGCGCGCCGAGCCAGTATGCAGCGGCTTTCAGACGATGCGCAGCGAGTACGCGCTGGCGCCAAGCAATGATAGCGCAGCGAGCTGGCGTTGTGTTTTCGATGAAGCCGCTCGCCTGGAGCTGCTCGCTGCCGGCCAATGCTGCCAGGGTACAACTTGAGCAGTAGCGGTCGGCGTCGACGAAGTCCGGAGCCTGATGTGGCGATGAGTACGGGGTGAGCTGATCGACGACGAGCGAGTAGAGGCGATCTCGCTGTCGGCGGAACGATGCCCACACCGTCGTCGGCTGTCGAACACGTACGGCAAGTGCGCTGCTGTTCGCTGGCAGCTGGCAGCGTTGCCTGCTGCGGGCGGCGACGCTGGCAGGCGCGGCGCGCGCGCACGCGCTCGTACGGCGACACGGCGATCGCCATGCGCTCCGACGCACAGAAGTCGCCCCAGAAGCGCACGAGCTCGTCGAACTCGATCAGGTAGTTGCGGTTGGCGCTGAGGTGCGCGAGCAGCAGCTCGGGCTGTGCGCTGGCGAGCGCGACGACGTCGGCGTCGGGGCCGGCGCCCGGCTGCTGCGCGGCGGCGGCGTCGGCGTCGAGCAGGCGCACGTTGGCGTGGTGCGACGCCTGGCGCACGCGCAGCACCGAGTCGCGCGTCACGTTGATGGCGACGCGGAAGCGGTTGAACGCAAAGTCGTCGACGACGTGCAGCTCGCCCGCGTACGGCGACAGCCAGCCGGGCGTCGCGGCGCCGATCGACGCCGGCAGGTCGGCCGCGTCGCAGTTGAACACCGACGCCGTGGCGTCGATCCAGCGCACCTCGATGCGAATGTCGAACGCCGCGCACGGGCAGCACGGCAGCGCGTGCTGCGGTCGCGGCTCAAAGGCCGCTGAGCAGGTGGGTAGCGATCAGCGCAGCCCGTCTTGAGCATCGTTGCGGTTCGCGGTTGCGCCCGGATAAGACGCAGCGCGGCCCTGCCGTCGCCGCTGCTGCCGAGGCCGCTGGAGCTGGCGGCGCAGCGCGCCGCCGCCGCTGCCGCTGCCGCTGCTGTCACTGCTGCCGCGTCGAAGGCTGGGCCGAGTGTGACCTTACCGCATTCGCGCGTGCCTGACTTCGATGAGCACGGCCAGGCTTCGTCGTGCTGCGATGCTGATTGTGGCAGCGGCTTCAGTTGAAGCGCTGCGCGGCGTCGACGAGTGGACACTGCGCCCGCTGTGCTGTCGATGCCGAACGCGCCGCCGCTCGAGCGTCGGATCGCAGACAAGGGAGCAATGGCGCTGGGCGGCGCGGGCTGCTGAGGAGCTGGCGATGAACGCGTAGTCGCTGCTGTCGATGGCTTCGCACCGAGCGCCTGTTCGGCGTCACGTTCCTTGCCGGGATGGCCGACGGCGTGTGTAGTGTAGTGTACGGCGGCGTTTTCGTGCGCGACGTCGCCTGCCTGCCGTCGTTGCAGCACTCGAGGGTGCACGACCTTGGCGCAGTGCACCTGTGCGTCGCTGCGCCACCAATAGCCTGCTTTCGCCGCCGCTGCTGCCACTCACCACCACGCGTCAGTGTGCTCGAGCGCGAGCACGCGCCCACCTGCAGTTGAGGCGCTGCGGCGCGCACGCGTCGCCGGCGCGCCATGGCCAACACTGCGGGCTGCAAGGCGAGCGCCGCGCGCACCGTCGGCGCGGTGTGGCCAGCATGACGGCGTAGGCGGATGAGAAAGCGGCGGCGGTGTGGAGCGTGCTGGTGCTGCACCTGTCGAGTACAGCAGCCGTGGATGCGGTGCGCGATGACGATCGTGCTGGCAGTACGCGTTGACGCCGACCGCGAACGCGGATCGGCCCCGGCTGCGCAGTCGATCGTCCACGCGGAGTGCGCGCTGAGCGCGCCCGGTAGCGCGTCGTCGGCGAGCATGCGGCGATTATCAGCCACCGATGCGCTGCAGCTGCGCGGTGCGGGCGTCAGCCTGACGTGCCTGAAGTCGCTGGAGAGAGTCCGGCGGATGCTGCCGGGTGCAGTAGCCGACGATTGCCGGTCGTGACGCTGTCGACGCGGCGCGTGCGACGGGCGCGATCAGCACTAGCGTAGCGCCCGGCGCGCAAGCCGGCGAGCGACGGTGCGCCAATAGAACACGTCAGGGCTGCCGCTGTCGTACGTCGGGCTGCAGCCGCGCGGGTCGGCCGCACTTCGGGCAGACGCGCTGGCGGCGACGATGGCGCTGGCGTCGCTGCCGGCTGCGACGCGGCACGACGCCGCCGTGCGCGTGTCGGCGGGCGGTCGGAACGACGCCGGCGCCTGATCGCCGTCGACGACGTACACGCTGCCAGGGCTTCGGTGCGTCCAGCAACAGGTACACCAGGTCGGTGTGTGGCGGCGTTGGCGTCCAGCGGTGCCTGAATGGCGTGTCGTCGGTGCTGTGCGAGTCGCTGGCCAGCGGGCAACAGTCCTGCTCGGCAGCGAAGCGGCTGCTGGTGGCGTTTTCGGCCGCCTTGACGACGAAATGTTTATCGGACGCTGCGCTGCGGTGGTGGGAAGTCATCGACGCACGGCGGCAGGCTGATGAGCGTGCCGCGTCTGCGTCGTCGTCGTCGTTGCCGTTGTCGCCGCCGACATATGCGACGGCAGAGGTCAACACCGCCAAAAAAAAAAATAATCGTCGATGATTGACGAACCAATGCCTGGCAGAGTAGATTTGATTTCAGAGTCAAACGCCTTAGACCAGCTTCTACACATCAATTGTAAACAAAATTTCCGCGCAATGAAAATGTGGAAACACATAACAAAATCGATTGAACTGTCGAGGCGATTCGATGATGCGCGTCCGCAGTCCATCTCAGGAAAAACCTGCAGCACTTCCACAACATCATGCCGGGCGCATTTAAACGCCGCCGCGTACGACGTAGCGCTCTCAGATGGCGGGCGATTGGCGCGAGCGCGATGCAGCAGCGCGCGTCGCGCGGGCTCGGTTTACGGGCGCGTGGCGGCTGCGTAACGCGATCGCCGACGGCCGTGTGTGCGCGCCGTTGCTCGCTGGCGGCTGGGGTACGCGGTCATTGCCGTCGCGCAAGTCAGCTTCGTCCAGCTGACGTGATGCCTGCGGCAATGGCGCTCGCTGCAAAGCTGCGCACTTCCGGAGGTTGCCGCGGCGGGTACGTACGCATCGCGCTGTACGTGATGACGAGCGCGCCTGTGCACGCCGCCGATGATGGTGGCGTTCTTCGATAGCACGGCTGCTTTGGCTCGACGCCGCGTAGTCGTTTAAAGCCCCTCGAGCACGTCTCGCGCACGACGCCCGGATTTGGCTACGCTGCTCGATGTCGGGCGCGCCTGCGCTGCGCTGGCGAACGATATCTAGCGATGCAATACGTGCGCCTGGCCGATTCGCTGTTCGCCGGCTTCTAGCTCGGGTGCTCGGTGTCGCCTTGGTGATAATCAGCCGCTTGGCGGCGGTACGTGCTGCCGCCGAGTCCTACGTGACGTCACGGCTCGGCGGCCGCCTGGGCGGCTGCCTGGCGGCGGCGTGTGCCGCGCCGCCGACGCTCGCGCGCGCCTCGCGTTCAGCGCCAGTTCTAGGCAGCTTTCACTGAGGCCGACGCCGCTGCTGACGCTCACGCGCTCGCGTTCTGGCCTCGGCTTCGATCAGCCGCCTGTCGGCGTCGGCGTAAGTTGTTGCCGATGCCTACGCCCTCGCGTTCGGCCTTTACCGGATCAGCGATCGCGTCGGCGTGTTGCTGCCGACGCTCGCGCGCCTCGCGTTCAGCGCTGTTCTCAGTCAGCCACTGGCGTCGACGTGCTGCCGCTTTCGACGCCTACGCGCCTCGCGTCTGGCCTCGGCTGCGGATTACGTTTCGGTCACGCCGCCGCCGACGTACAGGCACCCGTTAGAGCTCGGCGCCGCCTTTGCGATAATCAGCTTCGACCTCGCTCAGACGCTGCCGCCGACTTGGCGCACACGCCAACGAGCTGCTTCGGTGCCGGAGTACGCGTGCCGCCGATGCCCACGCGCCTCGCGTTCGCCTGGTTTGGGGCAGCAGCCGCTCGTGGCGTCGGTATTCGGCTTTGATCAGCTGATCGGCGTCGGCGTGTTGCTGCTGACGCTTCGGGTGCGCTCCTGCTGCGTTCAGCGCCGTCTTCAGTCGAGCCACTGTCGACGTGCCGCTGCCGACGTACCACGCGCCTCGTAGGCCCGGCCCTTCGGCTTCGATCAATTCACGCTCGGCGTCGCCTTTGCGACAATCTCAGCTGACTTTTGCCGACGTCGCGCGCTGACTTTGCCACGCTTCGGCGGCGGTTTAACGAGCCGTTTTCGGCGTCGGCGTGCTGCCGCCGCGCTTCACGCACGCCGTGTCCGGCCTCTTCTTCGACGGAGCCAGCTTCGCGTTACGCATCGCGCTGCCGTCGCTGACTGAAGTCGCCACCGACGCTGGCGCGCTGCTGTCTCGGCGCGACGGCGATGACCTGCATACGCGCCCGCGCCTGTCGCCGAACTGCGCGCTGGCCACCACGACTACTGCCGCCGCCGCCTGCAACGCCGCCGCCGCTGCGCTGCTCATCGATTCCCCGACATCGGCTGCACGCTCTGTGCGTCTCTGTTGCTGGGGTAGTCGTAGCAGCAGTAGTGCGACCACCAGCACTGGATGGCACTGACTCGACAATTGATCTTACTACTACTTCTACTATCTCTACCACTAACAATTATAATTAATTATTTATTTACCACTACTACTACTACATTGCCATATTACCACTGACCACTACTCTCTGGCGCCACTTACATTATCATACCAATGTAGGGACGGTGGTCTTTATTTACTACTTTACATTTCACAACTTTCTACTACTTCTACTACGTTCATTATCATTAAGGCCACTTGCTTTCACACAGCCAAGCACAAATAACCGGTAGTAGGTAGTAAGTAGTAGTAGTACTTAGAGGTCCGAAGACTTTTCATTGGTACTAATACGCTACCACTTCGTTACTGCCTCTACTTACTAATACTACTATTACTACTACTGCTGCTGCTGTTGCTGCTGCAGTGGCGCGGCTGCCTTCAGGCGATATTTCCGTTCAGCGGCGCGCGCAGCAGAACCACAAGCAGCGGTCGAAGCGCGCGCGCGCCACGCCCTTCCGCCCGACCGTCGGCAGCCTCATCGACGTCTACGTCGCGCGCAACCTCAAGGCGTCCGCCGACGCCGTCGTCGCGCGCCGCCACGCGTGGATCGGCCCGTTCAAGGTCATCGCCGTGCCCGAACGCGTTGGCTCGGCCGCGTCCACGGACGCCCTCGAGTCGTCGACGTCACGCGTCACCGTGTCCGTACCCAGCGCGCCCGACATCGCTCCGTTCGACGTCGCGATCCGCTTCGCTCGTCCGCACAACAGCGAAGCGCGCTGCTTCAAGCCACCACCTGACTTCGACCCGGACGCGCCCGACGCCCAGCCTCCGGCCACGGCGCTTCCGATCGACGTCTACCCCAAGAACATCCAGACCGCGAAGGCACGCCAGCAGCAGCAGCAGCAGCAGCAGCAGCTTCAGCAGCTTCAGCCGGCTGCCGATGCCGCAGGCGAGCAGTCGCAGCAACAGCAGCCACCGCTTCAGCCGGCCTCCCTGGATGTAGCCTCTGCGAGGTCGCCATCTCATCCAATCAGGCATGTCGCTCCCCGGCACCATCTCGCCGCCGACGGAGTCGGGATGCGCGGCAACGCGCAAGCTGCGCAGCAAACAGGAGCAGCAGCGGCTCCACGGCCCAGCCTCGCGGCAAGTACAACAAGAAGAAGCCCCGACGAGAAGCGCAACTGCACGGGTCGCGCATCGTCGGCATGACCAACCCTGCCCTAGTCCACCTGACCTGTCCGACACGCATGCCCGCTCTTAGCGTAATCGGAGTGGGAATACAACAACGTCCAGGATCAGTTAATTGAGATTTAGACTTATTACCTGCTCGCGTCGCGATGCGACGACGAACACACCGCTGCCATCGTTGTTGGCGACGACGACGAGGCGACGCGGCGGCGGCGCTTCGTCAGCTCGCCGCAAGCGTCGACGACTTCGCACCCGCTCTACTCAAGTTCCACCTCGACAACTGCCACCTGCGCACCAGCTTCCTGCGCCATGCCGGCGAATCCTGGTGCGCGCCTGCTTGGCGTCGGCGTTCGCGTGGCATACAACGGACATTGAACATCTGAGTCGGACGGTCGCCATGTGCCTTACGCGGCGGCTGCGCGCGGTGCTCGGCTGCCGCGCGCTGCTGGCGTCAAGGCGCCGTCGCGCTGCTCGAGCGCGCGCTGCGGCTGTCACGTCGGCGTGAACATGCTCGTGCATGCTGGTCACGTTCACTACACCACAGTGCTGCCACCTGCGCCTGGCCTTCGACTGCACGCCCGTGCTCGACCTCAGCGGCATCTTCTGTGTGCATCGGGCGTGCTCCACCCGTCATGGTGGGCGAAGCTTTGTTGGTGCCGCTGATTACGCAGTGGCGCGCTCGTGGCCGGCTCGCCGTCAGCCGTGGTGTTCGCGCCTGCCGTCGTCAACGTCGGCTCCAGGCGTGCTCGTGCGCAACGGCTACTACTCGCTGCGCACCGCGCTTCGGTTCCACCAAGCCCTGCTGTAAGCGCGCGTTGGCAGCGTCATCGCACTGTGCGGTCGTGTTGCTCGACGGGCCGGCGATGCTGGTCGCGCACCGACACGCCTACCGCCGCTGGTCTGCTCTGCCGTATTATGCTGTCATCTTCGTCGCGCGCCTGTCGTGCGCACCGTCAAGTGGTCGAGCGGCAGCGCTGCGCCGCCGGGCCGCTACGACCTGCCTTCGGCGCCAGCCACCAGCTCTTCCACGGTCGGCGCGCCATGCCCGCCGCTGCCTGTCCTGCTGTGCTACTGGCACGCCCATGCCAACGGGCCACCTGCACGCGCCACTTTCAATCACCACCACCACCACCAACACCACCTACCACTACTTGCCAGTCGCTAATAACGCGAGCGAGGCGCGCCGCGTCGCTGTCGGCGTCGCTGCCGCTGCGCGTTGTGCCCAGCCTAGCTGTTTGACGCCGCGCCGAACACGTGCGCCCAGCAGTGCGCTCGCGCTCGATGCGCACGTCGCGCGGCGCCCACGGCACGCGTGCTGCGCGCCGCCAACGCGCGTTGCCGCTCACGGCGTGGCAGCATGGTGGCTGTGTGCAAGAGAAGCTGGCGGCAGCGCGGCTGCTCGTCGCCAGCGCGCCGCTGCCGTTGCCGCCGCCGCCTGCTCGGCGGTGAGCACGAGACACGGCAAGCGCGAGTTGCCTGTAGCGCCAGCGCTGCGGCGCAGTGTCAGCCAAAGGCGCTGTCAGAATGATTTGGCGTAAGTGGTGCAGCAGCGCGGGCGAGAAAGCGCGCGCGCTGCCGCGTTGGGGCACGTCGCAGCGCCTGCCCAGGCGCACGTTCATGCCAGCGCCAAGGCGCTGATAGCGCGCACGTTGGCGGCGAAGGCCCTTCCGGTGTTCGCCAGCGTCAGAGCTCACTCGCAATCGTGACAGCAGCAGCAGAGCGCGGCGCACGGCTGCGGCGCGGTACGCGCGCGCACACGGCGTGGCGAGTATCACAGCATTGCTGCCGGCGAACGGCGAGTCGACCCTCTGAGCTGGCGACGTCGCTGCGCTGGAGCACGAGGCTGCCGCCGCCACCGTCGACGAACAGCAGGATGTCAGAGCGGCAGTGCTTCAGCGCCGCCGCGCCGCCGCCACGTCGTTGCCGCGTTTGCTGCACGCGACACGTACACCAGCTGCGCCGCTGCGCTGCTGAATCTGGCGACGCGCGCCTCCGGCGCGCCGCCGCGTACGCTCGAAGCGGCGTCGCTGCGCTTGACGGCGCATACCCATTGTCGTAGTCGTCGTCGTCGTCGTCGTCGTCGGTACACGCAGGGTAAGCGCGGTAATATCATGCTACACTGCCAGAAAGCAAGCGCGCGCTGAGCCGAGCATGCGGCTCACATTGGCATCGACGACGCGCGGCACGGCGTCCGTCGGCGCCGCCAGCAGGTACAGCAGCGTGGCGTTCAACACGTCCAGGCCGCCGCCGAGGCCCAAGTAGGCGACCTTGTTCACAACATCCGACTCGGCGGCGGCGGCGGCGGCCATCGCGCGCGCCACTGCGCGCGCGCGCGGTATAAACGACGGGTTATACTGTTCAATGCAACCAAGTTGGCGCAGACAGTACCCCCCTTACGGGAAAGGCCCACGACACCTCCTGATTCGGGGAATCCGGGCGCGGGCATGTAGAGGCGACGGCTGCGCCGTCGCGCCTCAGCGACTGACGGCAGCGGCAGCGGCGGCGCTGGCGGCAGCGGCGGCGGCGGGCACGCCGTCGAGCACGTCGTGGTACGCGACGGTGAAGTGGTACTCGCGCTCGCCGTTGTTGCGCTGGGCGTGCGCGACGAGGCCGAGCATGTTGCGCACGGCGTTCACGTCGCGCTGCCACGTGGCCTTGCACGCGTGCACCTTGCACACGCGCACCTTGTAGAGCGTGCGCGAGTGCGGGTGGTTGTCGAGGTAGCTCTGGTCGGCGCTCGCTGCGTGCAGGCGCAGGTCGGTGGTGCGGTCGGCGTCGTGGCGCCACGCGCAGCGCGAGCACATCTGGCTTGTGAAGTATTCGTTGAGGAAGCGAACGTCGACGCCGAGCGCGCGCAGCGCGTTGAACAACTTCTTGTAGGGGATGCGCGCGCGGAACGCGGCGGCGCCGAACCACAGCGTCGTGTCGCACGCGCGCACCTTGCACACGCGCAGCAAGTGCGTGTGCACACTGGCGGCCACCAGGTGCAGCAGCCGATCGACCGCGCGCTTCGCTCGGCGCCGCTGCTGGTGCCGCTGCTCGCGCTGCGTCGGCTGCTTCGCGTCGACCCAGCGGCGCAGGTCGGCGCGCGCGCATTGCCGCACGACGTCGTCGCTGCAGTACAGCGCTACGACGACGCGCACGACGTGGTGCTCGTTCGGCTGCGGCAGCACGCCGTTGCTGCCGCGCGCGACCTTCTGCGCGTCCTTGTCGACGTTGGCGGCGAGCACCTTTGGTGCTGGTACGCCCATGTTGATGAACAACGCCTCTGACGTCTGTGTGTTGCTGTGCATGGCTGCGCGCGCCGCGTTGGCCGACAGTGTCAGTGTGGGCATCGGCGGCGGCGGCGCTGGCTTAGGCATCGTCGTCGTCGTCGTCGTCGTCGTCGTCGTCGTCGTCGTCGTCGTCATCGTGGTCGTCGTCGCCGTCGCCATCGTGGTCGTGGTCGTCGTCGTCGTCGTCGTCGTCGTCGTCGTCTGCGAGCACTCGAAGGATTCCTGCAAGTTTGTTGGTTTGGGCGCGTAGTAGTGTGCGCCGTTGCAGGCCATGTCCTGAGCACGAGTCGTCGTCGCCGTCGTCGTCGCCGCCGTGGTCGTACTTGGTGGTGGTGGTGGTGGTGATGATGATGATGATGATGATGATGATGATGATGATGATGATGTTGTTGTTGTTGTTGTCGTTGTTGTTGTTGGTGCCGTCGTCGTGGCCATCGCCGTCGCAGAAGCCGCCGCGGCTGCGGCGGCGCCGCGCGCGGCCGCACGTGCGCGTTTGGCCTTGCCGCCGCGGCGGCCGCGCCGCCGTGTGCCACGCAGAGCGCGCGCGGCGGTTCGATTAGCGCCGACGTGTTCGAATGCCGCCATGTACCGACGTTGGTGAACGAGCGCGACGGCTAGTGCGCGCACGAGCTTGCCAACGCGCCGCGGTCGCCGCCGCCGCTCGTTTGCGACGTCGGGCTGTGCGTGAACGGCGCGCAGCCGCTGTGCCAGTCGCGCTCGCGCGGCTACTGCGAGCAGCAGTTGGCGGCCGCGTTGCACTTTCAACGACGGCAGTGAGCACAGTGGCGACGCGAGCTCGGCTGTGCGCAGTGCGCCTTGCAGCGCCGACTCCGGTAGCGCGCCGAAGTGCACTGTGTCGACTAGAGTGGCGCCGTGATGCTGTGCAAGCGCGCCAACGGTGATCGCGTCGACCCCAGGGTCCGCCGCGAGCGTTTGCTGGTGGCTGTAGTTGGCCGGCGGCGCGCTGTGTGTGGCGACTGTGGTCGCCGAGTCCGTCGCCGCGCCGCCGCCGAGCGTCACCTGCGTCGCCGCCGCCGCCGCCGCCGCCGCGTGCCGCCGAGCACCGCACCGCGTCGGCCGACGGCGGCTCCTGGCTGCATCGACCCCGAGCAGCTCGCCGCCGATCGAGCTCACGTTCGACCACAGCAAGTCGGGCCGCGCCTCGCACACGAGCGCGCCGTCGGCCGAGAAGTTCGTGCGCGCGTGGTACAACTGCGGCGCCGCGTCGTCGGCGGCGGCGGCTGCCGCAACGTCAATGCGACCGCCGTCGGCGTGGGCGACGGCGGCTCGCGCGTTGATCAACGCATCGTCGCTCGCAGCGTACCGCTGCGGTGATCGCCGCTGAAACAGCAGCGACGTCACATCGCCGTTGCTGTAAACTGTTGGCGCGCGACCAGTGAAACTGCGCGTGCCTCGTAGACGACGCCGAAGAGCGAAAAGAGTCAACGCCACATTTTCGCGCTCGACGGACATCGCATTGTCGAGAAGAAGCTGTGCCGTGTCGAGGTCGGCGTCGCCGAAGCGCCGCTGCTCGCGTCGCCGCTCGCTGGTGATGAACGTGCCGAACTGCAAGAGCGATGTGTTCGTGTGGCGGATCACTGGCAGCTTGCCCGTGAATGGAGCTTTGGGCAGCGCGTGGCATAGTGACAGTGCGCGCACTTTGCGCCACGTGTTGCAGTCATTGCCTGCAGGTAGGCAAGCAAAAATGGCGTCGACTTTGGTGTCGATGACGTCGATGAGCGCATCGTGCCACGGCATCGGCACTGTCGGTGGGCGTTCGTTGGCGTCGCTGTCTGTGCCGCCCGCGACGGCTGCGTCTACATCGACGTTAGGCACAGTGGCGCCGCTTCGACGGCGGTGTCGTCGGCGCCGGCGGCGGTGTCCACCACGCACGGTTGCGGCCGCTGCGCCTGCCGCGGCCCCGGCTGCAGCTGCCGCCGCTGTCGGCGCAGAGCGAAGCGCGTCGACGTCAGGCGGCTGGGCAACGCCGTGCGGTAAGCGAATGGCATTCGTGTGTGTGTGTGTGTGTGTGTGTGTGCGGCCGTCGCGCGGAACTCGAACACGCGCTGCTGCGCCGCGAGCAGAGCTCGGTGTGGTACTCGTCGTCAAACGCCGCCGGCGCGTCGTTGACGGGCGTCACGCAGAGGCTAGCCGTGGCCGTGACGAGCGCCACGCCGTCGCTGGCCGTGTACTGCCAGCGCACGTCGCCGACGAAGCCGGCCGGCAGGCCGACGTCGAACAGGCCTGCGGCCAGATTGCCGCCGCTCGGCGCAATTGTCACGCCGGGCGGCGCGCCGCCGGCGTCGAACGCGACCACAGTGAGCACGTCGCCGAGCACACGGTGCCGGCGAGCGCGTACAGCACGACGAGCGGCGGCGACGCGAGGTAGTTGGCGCGCACGTGCGAGTGGATGCGGCCCTCGAAGTTGCGGTTGCCCGAGAGCACGCCGGCGACGACGAGGTCCTTGTCGTCGATGGCGGCGGCGACGGCGTCGGGCAGCGGGCCGCTGTTGCCGATGCACGTCGTGCAGCCCTTGCCGACGACGTGGAAGCCGAGCTGCTCGAGGTACGTGAGCAGGCCGGCCTCGCGCAGGTACTCGACGACGACGCCGCTGCCGGGCGCCAGCGACGTCTTGATGTACGGCCGCACGCGCAGGCCGGCCTCGACGGCGCGCTTGGCGAGCAGGCCGGCGGCCATGAGCACGGCCGGGTTCGACGTGTTCGTGCACGACGTGATGGCGGCGATCACGACGCTGCCGTGGCCGATCGTGTACTCGCGGCCGCCGTGCGCCACGGTGGCCGTGGCGGCGCGCGCCGCCGCGTCGGCGACGGCGAAGCCCTTGAAGCCGACCGGCGCGGCGAGGCAGCGCGCAAAGTCGGCGTGCATGTCGGCGAGCGGCACGTAGTCCTCGGGCCGCTTCGGGCCGGCGAGCGACGGCACGACGGTGGCGAGGTCGAGCGCGAGCGTGGCGCTGTAGCGCACGGCGCGCTGCGCGTCGGCGCCGAACATGCCGAGCGCGCGGCAGTACGCCTCGACGCGCGCCACGCGCGCCTCGTCGCGGCCCGTGAGGCGCAGGTAGTCGAGCGTCGCCGCGTCGATCGGGAAGTAGCCGCACGTGGCGCCGTACTCGGGCGCCATGTTGGCGATCGTCGAGCGGTCGGCGATGCTGAGCGCGCGCACGCCGTCGCCGAAGAACTCGACGAACTTGCCGACGACGCCGTGCGCGCGCAGGTTGCGCACGACGGTGAGCACGAGGTCGGTGGCGGTGGCGCCGGCGGGCAGCGCGCCGCGCAGCTCGTAGCCGACGACCTCGGGCAGCACGATCGACATGGGCTGGCCGAGCATGGCCGCCTCGGCCTCGATGCCGCCGACGCCCCAGCCGAGCACGCCGAGGCCGTTCACCATCGGCGTGTGCGAGTCGGTGCCGACGAGCGTGTCGAAGTAGAGCAGCGGCTGCGCGGCGACGTCGGCGTGGTGCGCGTTGGCGGCCGCCGTCGTCGCGTCGTCGTCGCTGGCGAACACGATGCGTGCCAGGTACTCGAGGTTCACCTGGTGCACGATGCCGCCGCCGGGCGGCACGATCTGCAGGCCCTCGAACGCCGACGCGCCCCACTTGAGGAAGACGAAGCGCTCGTGGGTTGCGCTCGAACTCGAGCCGGATGTTCGCCGCCGCCGCGTCGGCGCTGCCGTACTCGTCGACCTGCACCGAGTGGTCGACGACGAGGTCGACCGGCACGCACGGCTGCACGCGCGCCGCGTCGCCGCCGAGCCGCGCCACGGCGCTGCGCAGTGGCTGGCGGCACTCGTGGCGCCGCTGTCGAGCGCCGCGTGCACGTCGACGTCGGTGACGGTGAGCTTCACGTCGCCGTCGATGGCGAACGTGATCGTCGTCGTGGCCGCGTCGTACTCGATGAGCACGACCGTTGTCAGGCTCGACTCGCGCATCGCGTTCGCCATCATCATGCCGTTCACGGTGACGGTGACCGCGTTGTCGCCGACGTCGGTCGCGTTGTCCGGGTTGTAGTCGATCTCGAACGCCACGCTCTGCGGCTGGTTCGTGATGCCGAGGCCGCCGCTGCCGCCGCCGAGCGCCGGCGCGGCGGCCGTGAGCACGAACGCGATGCCGTCGGCGCCGTCCGCCTTGATGCCGTCGCCGATGATGAGCGAGAACGAGGCGACGAACGACGTGCTGTCGGTGAACTCGACGGTGGCGACGAAGTACGCCGCGCCGCGCTGGTCGGCGGCGTCGCCGGTCAGCACGAGGCTGCCGTCGGTGGTGACGACGGCCACGTTCTGCGAGCCGCCGGGCAGTTCGAGGTCGGCGATGTCAAAGTCGCCCGCGCGCACGTCGAAGAGCGGCGCGCGCGGCGCCGGCGCGCTGTCGCAGCCGACGAACAGCGTCACGGTGGCTGGCGCCGACGATGCGCCGTCCGGGTCCATGAGCGTGTACGTGAACGAGGCCGTGCCGGCGAAGTTCTGCGACGGCGTGTACTCGAGCTGGCCGTTGCCGTTCACGGCGACGCTGCCGGCGCCGTTCGTCGGCTGCGTCGCGACGACGATCGTGAGCGGCGCGTCGCCGTCGGCGTCGAAGTCGTTGTCGCGCACGCCGATCAGCTGCGGCACGGCGGTCGAGCAGAACTCGGTGTGGTACTCGTCGTCGAGCGCCACCGGCGCGTCGTTGGTCGGGCCGATGCACAGCGGCACGGTGGCGCTGGCCGTGTCGCGACCGTCGCTGAGCGTGTACGTGAACGAGGCGTTGCCGACGAAGCCGGCCGGCACGTCGATGCCGAACAGGCCGCCGCCGGCGATCGGCGCAACGGCGAAGCCCGACGGCAGGCCGCTGGTGTCCACGGCGATCACGGCCAGCGCGTCGCCGTCGTGGTCGACGTCGTTGTCGAGCACCGAGCTCGGCGGCGTGAACGTAAACGGCGTCGCCGACTCGGCCGTCGTGTACGCGTCGTCGTTCGCCTCGGGCCGGCCGCACTGGCACTGCGCCGGGTCGCCGTCGACGGTCGTCATGTCGAACGCGAGCACGATGTGCTCGTTCTGCGTCACCATGCTCGTCGACGCCGTGAAGCCGACGTTGACGTCGACGTCGGCGTCGGACGGCGACGCGGCGAGCGCCGCGAACACGTCGACGTCGCTGACGGTGAGCACGAGCACGCCGTCGACGAGCAGGCGCGTCGTCGTCGTCGGCGCATCGTACTGTACGCGCACGCGGTGCGCGCTGCCGTCGTTCAGCGCCATCGGCATCGACACGTCCGACTGGCGCCCGTCGCCGCTCATCATGTTGCGGTTCACCGTCACGGCGACCGAGTTGCCGCCCGCGATGTCGAGGCCGGCGGCGACGTTCGAGATGGTGTCGATCTCGAACGCGACGCTCGGCTGCGACGGCGGCGGAATGCCGAGCGTGGCGCCGAGGCCGCCGAGCAGCGGCGCGCCGCCGGCGCTCAGCACGAACGCCATGCCGGCGCCGTCGGCGCCGCTCGTGGAGCCGCCGCTGATGACGAACGTGAACTGCGCGGCGAACGACGTCGCCGGCGTCAGCGACAGCTGCGGCTGCAAGTAGGCGGCGCCGCGCTGGCGGGCGGCGTCGCTCGTGAGGCGCAGGAAGCCGCCGCCGACGTCGACGCCGGCGGCGTTCTGCGCAGCGGCGCCCGGGAACACGAGGCTGGCGCCGCCGAAGCCGGCCTGCAGCACGCGGTACTGCGGCGCCACGGCGGCGTTGCCGATGTCGCAGCCGACGAACAGCGTGACGATGCCGTCGTCGCTGCCGCCGGCGCCGTCGTCGACCGTGTAGCCGAACATGGCGATGCCGGCGAAGTTCTGCGCCGGCGTGTACAGAATGGCGTCGAAGCGCGCGTCGATCTGCACGGTGCCGATTGCCGGGTCGAGCGGCGTGACGGCGCTGACGACGAGCGCGCCGCCGTCGACGTCGGCGTCGTTGTCGAGCACGTAGATGCGCTGCGCGTGCCGGTGCAGTCGGCGAGCGCGACGGCGCCGGCGATGGCGACGTGGGCGCAGTCGGACCTGATCAAGTCACGCTTCGATGCGACGCTCCGTTTATTGCCGATAATGTGTGTGTATTGGCCCAATAATAATGTCAGCTAATGTGTGTGCGTGTGTGCGTGCGCGCGCGTATGTGTGCGTGTGTGTGTGTGTACGTGTGTGTGTGTGTGTGTGTGTGAATAAGACGTACTTCGCTGACGGTTGTGTTGCCGTTGCTGCAATCGCCAACTGTCGCAGCCCTTTTCACCGCCCCTGCCGCGCTGCCTGCTGCGGCGGCGGCACGGTACGTGGCGCGCTGCGGCGCGGTCAGGTGGTGAACAGGCGCGCGCACGCGCCACTCGTACCGCCTATGAACGTACCGGCCACCGCTGTTGTCGTAGTTATCGATGTAGCACGACACGGCTATTTCCGCAGCCAGGTACGCCTTCGCGTACATCGTCACACGCGAGCGGATCGAGTTGACGAGAATGCCGAAGCAGGACGAAGTGCAACAACGGCCGCTGGCCCTGGCGCCAGGTGATCACGCGCGCCGCCGATGACAGTGACTGCGTCGACTAGCGCAGTCAGCATCGAATATCCAGCTTCTCCGATCAGCTCGTCGCGACAGCGCGCCGCGGAATCGGTTTTTTTGGCCGCTTGCGCAGGCAGCCGACGGCAAATGACATTGCGTTGACGGTGAGGCCGACAGCAGCGGCGTTGTCGTTGCTGCGCCTCGCGCTGCCAGAGTCTTTGAGAGCTATCGCAGCCCGCCGCTCACCACGCAGATAGTGGCGTATGGTGCTGCTGCCATTCGTTCTGCAAGCTGCGCCGGAAGTGCGTCGTGCAGATCTCGATGAGCAGCGCCACGCGTGCGCCGCAACACTGTATCTGTTCGCTGAAGGCACCGAGAGCTCGATGACGGCTTGTCACGTATGTTCTGGCGCGAGCCAGACTTGTCGCGAAGGCCGACTCATTGCAACCGAAGTACTCACGGCAGCCAGCCAGACTGACAGCCACGATCTGCCGCAGCATCACCCTGGCGCCGCCGTCGCCGCCGTCCGCCGCGCCGCCGCTATCGTCATCACTTAATCACCCGCAAATACGCCGTCGCTACCGTTGCCGTCGCTGCAGGAGGCGCTGGCAGCCACCAGCACAACCCAGCCGCCGCCTCACCTCGCCCGCACCCGCACGCCGCCGCCGCAGGCGTCGCCGCCGCCGCGCGTCTGCCGCCGCGCCGCCGCCGAGCAGCGCCGCGTCGGCCGACGGCGGCTCCTGGCCGCACGACGCAAGCAGCTCGCCGCCGATCGAGCTCACGTTCGACCACAGCGAGTCGGGCCGCGCCTCGCACACGAGCGCGCCGTCGACCGAGAAGTACGTGCGCGCGTGGTACGACTGCACGCCGTCGTTCACGCGCAGCACGACGACGCGCGCGCCGAAGCGCGCCGCGTACTCGGCGCGCACCATCTCGTCCTTGCAGTCGGCCTCGAGCCGCGACGCGAGCGCGTCCAGCCACGCCTCGTAGCAGATCTCGCCGGCGCGGTCCGCGTAGCCGCACTGCTTGGCCGCCGCCACGAGCTCGACGAGCGCCGCCTGGCAGCCGACGTCGTCGCCGACGCCGAGCGCCGCGCCGATGCGCTTCAGGTGCTTGTCGCGCGCCGCCTCGTGCGCCTTCACCTCCTTGCGCGCCTTCAGCGCCAGCTTCGCCATCTGCGTCGCCTCGGTGGCGCGCGACGCCGCCGCGCCCGTCGCCGCGCCGCCGCCGAGCGTCATCTGCGTCGCCGCCGCCGCCGCCGCCGCCGCCGCCACGCCGCCGCCTTTCTTCGCCACCGCCGCCGCCGCCGCCGCCGCGCCGCCGCCGAGCAGCGCCGCGTCGGCCGACGGCGGCTCCTGGCCGCACGACTCGAGCAGCTCGCCGCCGATCGAGCTCACGTTCGACCACAGCGAGTCGGGCCGCGCCTCGCACACGAGCGCGCCGTCGACCGAGAAGTACGTGCGCGCGTGGTACGACTGCACGCCGTCGTTCACGCGCAGCACGACGACGCGCGCGCCGAAGCGCGCCGCGTACTCGGCGCGCACCATCTCGTCCTTGCAGTCGGCCTCGAGCCGCGACGCGAGCGCGTCCAGCCACGCCTCGTAGCAGATCTCGCCGGCGCGGTCCGCGTAGCCGCACTGCTTGGCCGCCGCCACGAGCTCGACGAGCGCCGCCTGGCAGCCGACGTCGTCGCCGACGCCGAGCGCCGCGCCGATGCGCTTCAGGTGCTTGTCGCGCGCCGCCTCGTGCGCCTTCACCTCCTTGCGCGCCTTCAGCGCCAGCTTCGCCATCTGCGTCGCCTCGGTGGCGCGCGACGCCGCCGCGCCCGTCGCCGCGCCGCACCGTTCACACAGAGCGCGAATAATGGCATCGATGAGTTGCGGCGTCAGCTGTGGCATGTCGTCTTCGTGTCCGAGACGGCGCACGAGCAGATCGAGCACCACCAGAACGAGATGCACGAGCACTGCGTGCGCTAATGAAGCATCGCGAACGAATTGACGCAGTACGACGTGCAGCCGTACAGGCGCTGTGCGTGCGCGAGTGCGCAGAGCGTCGCAATGTGTCCGCCGGCCGCCGTTGGAGGATCGCGATCGATCGCTCAACCGCGATGCATCGGCGTCGTCGTCGTCGTCGTCGTCGTCGTCGTCGCCGTCGCCGTCGCCGGTTTCGTCGTCTTCGCCTTCGTCGTCGTCTTCGTCGTCTGCGTCTGCGTCGGCGCCGGCGTCGGCGTCTGCGTCTGCGTCGGCGCTACGCTTCATTTCGGTCTCGGTTTGGCGTCGACGCACGCACGCACGCACGCACGCACGCACGCACGCGTCGAACGAACGCGTCGACTTCCGATCTATTTCGCCGCCGTCTCTGTGTCTGTCTGTCCGTCCGTCTGTGCACGAACGACGAACGCCCCGTCCGTACGAGCGAACGAGAGCGCTCGTCGTGCGGCGTCGGCTTCGTGGGCCACCTGCGCAAGCTCGAGTCGGCGGCGCTCGTGCGCGACGCGCTCGACATGCTCGAGCGCTCGAGCGCATGGAGCGCCGCGGCGCGTGCGGCTCGTCGCACGACGAGGGCGACGGCGCCGGCGTGCTCGTGTCGACGCCGCACCGCTTCTTCCGCGACGTCGTCGCCAAGGAGCTCGGCGTGGCGCTGCCGCTGCGCGGCGAGTACGCCGTCGGCCAGCTCTTCATGCCGGCCGACGACGCGCTGCGCGAGCGCGTGCGGCGCATTATCGACGCGACGGCGGTCGAGCTCGGCCACCGCGTGATCGCGTGGCGGCGCGTGCCGACGAACAGCGCCGTGCTCGGCGCGCGCGCGCGCGCGCCAAGGAGCCCGTCGTCGAGCAGCTGTTCGTCATGCCGAACGACAGCGTGTCGACGGCGCGCCGCGGCCGCACGACCGAGCAGCTGCTGTTCATCCTGCGCCAGTACATCCAGAAGCGCGTGCGCCGCGAGCTGGCGCTCGACCACCACCAGTTCTACGTGTGCTCGCTGTCGCAGCGCACGATCGTCTACAAGGGCCAGCTCACGCCGTCGCAGGTGCGCCGCTACTACGCCGACCTCAGCAACGACGAGTTCACGGCCTACATGGCGCTCGTGCACTCGCGCTTCTCGACCAACACGGCGCCGTCGTGGGCGCTCGCGCAGCCGCTGCGCGTCATCGGCCACAACGGCGAGATCAACACGCTGCGCGGCAACCGCAACTGGATGCTGGCGCGCGAGGGCGTGCTGACGTGCGACGCGCTCGGCCTCAGCGAGGAGGAGATGACCGAGCTGCTGCCCATCATACCGGACTACGTGAGCGACTCGGGCGCCGTCGACAACGTGCTCGAGCTGCTCGACCGCGGCGGCCGCCGCCTGCCCGAGTCGATCATGATGCTCATTCCCGAGGCGTGGCAGCAGCAGCGCGACACGATGTCGCCCGACAAGCGCGCCTTCTACGAGTACCACTCGTCGCTCATCGAGCCGTACGACGGCCCGGCGCTCATCTGCTTCACCGACGGCCGCTACCTCGGCGCCACGCTCGACCGCAACGGCCTGCGGCCCGGCCGCTACTACGTGACGAGCGACAACCGCGTCGTGCTGGCCAGCGAGGTCGGCGTCGTGCACAGCGTCGCCGACGCCGACGTCGTGCGCAAGGGCCGCCTGTCGCCCGGCGCGATGTTCCTCATCGACTTCGACGAGGCGCGCGTCATCGACGACGCCGAGGTGAAGGCCGCCGTCGCGTCGCGCCGCCCGTACGAGCATGGGTGCGCAGGTCATCAGGCTCGACGACGTGATCGCCGCGCACCGGCCCGAAGTCCGCGCAGCCGCCCGGCGCGCGCGGCGTGCACCGCCGTGCCGGCGCGCGTCGCAGCTCGAAACGCCGACAGCCGCCGAGAGCCGACTTAACGGCGCATATTGCTGCCACGCCGCCGCCACACCGCCTGCGACGCGGCGGCAGCGTGCGCGATATCGTTGTTCGTGCCGACGCCTTTCAGCAACGGCAGCGGCAGCGGCGGCAACAGCGGCAACGGCAACAGCAGCGGCAACTGGCGGCAGCGTCGCACGCATCGGCGACAGCACTCAGCGACGCGGCGGCGACCGCGCAGCAGGCCTTATCGCCGCACGCGTCCGCATATCGGCGCCTCGTTCCGCACTTGGCGGCCGCCGGCTGGACGCTCGAGTCGGTCGACATGCTGCTGGCGCCGATGGCGGCCACGGGCGAGGAGCCGCTCGGCTCCATGGGCAACGACGTGGCGCTGGCCGTGCTCAGCGAGCGGCCGCGGCTCGCGTACGACTACGTGAAGCAGTCGTTCGCGCAGGTGCCGAACCCGCCCATCGACCCGATCCGCGAGAAGGTCGTGACGGCGCTCGAGACGATGATCGGCCCCGAGGGCGACCTCACGACGTCGACCGAGGCGCAGGCGCGCCGCCTGCGCCTGCCGGCGCCCATGATCGGCCGCCGCGCCATGGACGCCCTGCGTGCCATGCCCGTGCGCGACTGGTCGACGCGCGACATCGACACGACGTTCGACGTGCGCCACGGCGCCGACGGCCTCGCGCGCGCCATCGACCGCATGTGCGCCGAGGCGGTCGCCGCCGTCGACGCCGGCCACGCGTTCGTCTGCCTCAGCGACCGCCGCGCGTCGCCGGCGCGCGTCGCCGTCACGTCGCTGCTCGCCGTCGGCGCAGTGCACCAGCACCTCGTGCGCCGCAAGCTGCACACGTGCATCGGCCTGCTGTGCGAGTCGGCCGACGCGCGCACCGTGCACCACTTCGCCGCGCTCACCGGCTACGGCGCCGACGCCGTGTGCCCGTACATGAGCCTCGACGCGCTCGACGCGCTGCGCATCGACGGCCGCATTACGGGCGAGGCACCGGCGAGTGCGGACACGCGCAGCGGCGGCGGCGACGCGCGCGAGCACCGACAGCCAGGCGGCGGCGGCGGCGCTCTGGACGCCGCCGCCCGCCGCCGCCGCCAGCATGCCACCACCCGCTGGCGCTCTGACGACGCCGAGTACGCGGCCGGGCAGGCGCTTCGCGCCTGCGCTACCTCGAGCAATAACAACGGCGTGCTGAAGGTCATATCGAAGATGGGCATCGACGGTGATGGCCTCGCTACCGCAGCGCGCAGATCTTCGAGATCATCGGCATCGGGCCCGGGCGAGCGAGTGCTGCTTCGGCGCGTCGCCGTCGCGCATCGGCGGCGTGTCGTTCGAGCAGCTCGCCGTCGACCTCATGCGCCTGCACGTCGAGGCGCTGCGGGCAGCGACGTCAGCGCGCAGCGACGACGAGCTGCGCGAGGCCGACGCGCGCAGCGCGCATCACCGACAGCGTCGCCGCCGTCGAGCGCGTGGCGCGCGCTGTCGCCGCCGCCGCCAGCGCTGCGCAGCAGCCGACGCCGACGATGCGCGTGCGCGCCGCCGCCAGCAGGGCTGCAGCGGCAGAACGCCGCCGCCGCCGCTGCCGCCGTGGCGGCCGCCGACGACACTGCGGCGGCGGCCGCTGCCGCCGCTGCCACCGGTGCTGCTGCTGGTGGTAAGGATGGTGCTGCCGTTGCTGCTTCGGCCGCGGCAGCTGCAAAGGCGGCGGCGGCGGCGGCGGCGGGCGCGCCGCCGCTTGCCGCCGCCGTGCTGCGGCTGAACCCGCTCGTGGCGCTGCCGAACGTCGGCGAGTACCACTACCGCAGCGGCGCGCTCAGCGAGCAGCACATGAACGACCCGCAGGCGGTCAGCCTGCTGCAGCACGCCGTGCGCACGAACGACGCGGCGGCGTTCGCGCGCTACACGCAGCACGTGAACGCGCTCACGCGCACGTCGCAGCTGCGCGGCCTGCTGCGGCTGCGGCGCGGCGCCGGCAACGGCGGCGAGCCGGTGCCGCTCGACGAGGTCGAGCCGGCGTCGGCGATCGTGAAGCGCTTCTGCACGGGCGCCATGTCGTACGGCTCGATCTCGCTCGAGGCGCACACGGCGCTCGCCGAGGCGATGAACGCGCTCGGCGGCCGCTCGAACACGGGCGAGGGCGGCGAGTCGGCGCGGCGGCTGCGGCCCGGGCGCGACGGCGCGCGCAGCCCGCAGCGCTCGGCCATCAAGCAGGTGGCGAGCGGCCGCTTCGGCGTCACGGCGCACTACCTGGCCGAGGCCGACGAGCTGCAGATCAAGATCGCGCAGGGCGCCAAGCCGGGCGAGGGCGGCGAGCTGCCGGGCGCCAAGGTGCCGGGCGACATCGCCGTCACGCGCCACTCGACGCCCGGCGTCGGCCTCATCTCGCCGCCGCCGCACCACGATATCTACTCGATCGAGGACCTCGCGCAGCTCATCGACGACCTGCGGTCGGCGAACCCGACGGCGCGCGTGTCGGTCAAGCTCGTGTCGGCCGCCGGCGTCGGCGTCGTGGCGAGCGGCGTCGGCAAGGCGGGCGCCGACCACATCGTCGCGAGCGGCCACGACGGCGGCACGGGCGCGGCGCGCTGGTCGTCGATCAAGTCGGCCGGCGCGCCGTGGGAGCTCGGCGTGGCGGAGACGCAGCAGACGCTCGTCATCAACGGCCTGCGCGGCCGCGTCACGCTGCAGACCGACGGCCAGATGAAGACGGGCCGCGACGTGGTCGTCGGCGCGCTGCTCGGCGCCGAGGAGTTCGGCTTCGCCACGGCGCCGCTCATTGCGCTCGGCTGCATCATGATGCGCGCCTGCCACACGAACACGTGCCCGGTCGGCGTCGCCACGCAGGACCCGCTGCTGCGCGCCAAGTTCAAGGGCACGGCGGCGGCCGTGATCAACTTCTTCACGCTGCTCGCCGAGGACGTGCGCGCGCACATGGCCGAGCTCGGCTTCCGCCGCTTCGACGACATGGTCGGCCGCGCCGACGCGCTCGAGGCCGACGCCGAGCGCATCGCCACGTCGGCCAAGCTGTCGTCGGTCGATCTGTCGCACATGCTGCTGCCCGCCGACGTGGCGCGCCGCGAGGCCGGCGTCGTGCTGACCGGCGACGCCGCCGTCGACGCCGCCGCCGCCGCGCTGCACTGCACGGGCGCGCTCGATCACCGCATTGGCGACCGGCTCGACGCGCGCGCCTTCTTGCCGCACGTGAT
>JACKHZ010000018.1 GCA_020638735.1 Planctomycetota bacterium
CGTTCCACGGCGGCCGCACGATCACCAAGAGCGACTGCGCGCGCTACCTGCGCAGCCCGGGCGTCGAGCGCGTGCAGGAGCATCTGCGCGACCTGACCGATCGCGAGCTGCTGATCCACTACCTGCGCGCACTGCGGCGTTCGGCGGCGCGGCGGACCGAGGCGGAGGCGCAGGCGTCGCTCGATCGCGCGTTGTCGCTGCTCGAGCTCGGTTGATCGGGCCCGGTGTCGGGGTCAGAGATACCGGAGTCCGTCGGGCAGCCAGCTGGCCACGAGGCGTAGCACCGGCAGGTAGAGCTTCGGCAGCACGAAGAGCATCAGCACGAACGGCACCATGCTCATGTAGGGGATCCGCAGCAACGAGTCGTAGAAGCGCTGGCTCTTCGGGAACAGACCCTGCACGACACCGGCGCCGTCGAGCGGGGGCATCGGCAGCAGGTTGAGCACGGCGAGCACGACGTTGAGCACCAGGAAGACCGAGGCGATGCGCGCGATCGTGCGCGCCGTGTCGCCGTCCGGCCGCGCGATCCCGTAGAGCACCGCGAACGCGATCGCCGCCAGCAGGATGTTGGCGAGCGGTCCGCCCGCGGACATCAGCGCCGCCTTCCGCGGGTGTCGTGCGGCCCAGAACGGGTCGATCGGGGCGTGGGCGAAGCCGAAGCACGAGTTGCCGTTCGACATCAGCAGGCTGAGGGTCGGCAGGATCAACATGCCGAACGGCTCGCGGCGCATGTGGGGGATCGGGTTCAGCGTCATCTGTCCGCCGCGGTAGGCGGTACGGTCGCCGCCGAGGAAGGCGAACAGCGCGTGCGACGCCTCGTGCACGGTGAGGCTGATGATCAGCACCACGAACCAGAGGATGGCGTTCTCCCAGTTCATGGTCAGCGCTCCTCGTCGAGGTCGAACGGCGGGTCGTCGTCGTCCGGGGTGTCGTCGTCGCCAGCAGGGGCGCCGTCGGCGGCGCCATCGGGTGCGGCGTGCGTCGCCGTCAGTTCGTCGGTGACCTTCTTGACCTTGGTCTCGGTCGCGGCGAGCTTCTGCCGACAGAGGGCCAACAGCTCGGCAGCGCGCGCGACCTTCTCGGTCAGCTCGTCGAGGTCGATCTGGCCCGATTCGATCTCCTGCAGGATGTCCTCCAGCTCGCCGCTGGCGGCGGCGTAGGTGGGGGCCTCGTTCTTCTTCTTCTTGCTGGTCATGCTTCTGGAGCGTCCTCTCGCTGCGTCGTCTGCACGCGCACCTCGGCGTGGCCGTCGCGGAACTGCACCCGCACGGCCTCGCCGTCGGCGAGCCGCGCGACCGACGGGGCGACGCGACCGTCGGCGCCGCGCACGATGGCGAAGCCGCGCTGCAGCACGCGGCGCGGGTCGAGCAGCCGGTGGCGCACCGCGGCGCGTTCGAGCAGCCCCTGCTGCTTCTCGAGCTGTCGCCGGGCGCTGTTGGCGACGCGATCGGCGCTGCGGCGCAGCTCGTTGCGTTCGCGCAGCAGCCGCACGGTGACGTTCGTGCCGAGTCGTTGCGCGGCGTCGCCGAGGTCGCGGCGGGCATCTGCGAGCGCGCGGTGCGAAGCCTGTACCACGGCACGCGCGGCGGTGACGAGGCGGCGGCGTTCGTCGGCGAGCAGGTCGGCGGCGGCGTCGGCGAGGCGCATCGCCCGCTCCGTCAGCTCCTCGCGCGCGCCCTCGAGACCGCGGACCAGGAACGCGGCGACGGCGGTCGGCGTCTTCTCCGAGTGCGCGATCAGGTCGAGCACCGACTGGTCACGCTGGTGACCGATGCCGACCAGCACCTTGAGCGGGTGCTGCGCCACCGCCAGCGCGACGTCGCGGTCGTCGAACCACGCCAGGTCGGTGCGCGATCCGCCGCCGCGCACGATGCACAGGCAGTCGAAGTCCTGCTGTCGGGCGGCGAACCAGGCGAGGCCGCGCAGCAGGGTGGGCTTCAGCTCGACGCCCTGCACGCGGATCGGGAACAGCGTCACGTCGAAACCGCAGCCGGACTCTTCGAGATGGCGCAGGAAGTCGTTCCAGCCGTCGGCGTCCGGGCTGGTCAGCACGCCGATGCGCAGCGTCGGCAGCGGCAGACCGAGCGAGCGGTTGCGCTGCGCCAGGCCGCGTTGCGCCAGCTCGCGCAGCACCTGCTCGCGCGACAGCGCCAGCTTGCCGAGCGTGAAGCTCGGGTCGATGTCCTGCACGATCAGCTGGAAGCGGCCGCTGGCGGGGTAGAAGTCGACCTTGACCAGGGCGCGGATCTCGATGCCGTCGCGCAGCGTGAGCGCCGGTTCGCCGCGCGCGAGCGTGGGCAGCAGGCGCTCGGCGGTGCTCGCGAACAGGGCGACCTCGACCACCGCGCGCGGCCGCGCCAGCCCCTCGGACTTCTCGACCAGCTGGAAGAAGTGGTGTTGTCGGTCCGCGGTCTTGTCGAAGTCGACGATCTCGCCGATCACCCACAGCGCGTCGGGGAAGACCAGCCGCAGGCCGTCGCGCACCCGCTCGTTGAGTTGCGAGACGGTCCAGGCCTGCGGCGCTTCGCTGGCAGAAGGGTCGGCGGACTGACCGGCGGATGTCGGGGCGGCGAGTGGCAAGCCGAGCTGGCCCTGCTGCCCGTGCTCCGGGAGTGGCGGGCGGGGTCTGCTCGGCGCCTTGGTCTCGATCTTGGCCGGTTGCAACGTGCCGGCGAGCAGCGACGGGATCTCGGGCGCGAACTCGAACAGGTGCCTGGAGCAGGCCGCGTAGACCGCCTCGACGTGCGTCGCCGGCACCCGCCAGACCTTGCCGCGCGGATCCCAGCGGCGGCCCGGCAGCTCCTTCACCATCGCGACGAGATCTTCGCGATACGGGAAGCGGATCAGCAGGTGCGCGCCGTCCTGGTCGAGCTCGACGGTCCCGGTCATCGGTACGCGTTCATACCGGATCGGCGGGAGCCAGCAGCAGCGAAACCGCCGAGGTGGCCGCGGCGACGGCCTCGGCCATGGTGATCGTCCGGCCCGCGGCAGTGCTCAGGTCGGTCATGACGTCGGGCGACAGGCCGCACGGCCGCACCGCGCGCCACGCCGACAGGTCCATGGCGACGTTGATGCCGATGCCGTGCAGGTTGACCCAGCGCTTCACCGCGACGCCGATCGACGCGAACTTGCGCTCGCCGACGAACACGCCGGTGCCGTCGACCGACGGGGTCGCGGCGAGGCC
Source organism: Planctomycetota bacterium (assembly GCA_020638735.1). GTDB lineage: Bacteria > Planctomycetota > UBA1135 > UBA1135 > UBA2386. The sequence goes on from JACKHZ010000018.1 coordinate 3,185, forward strand.
GAACGCGCTGGCCACCTGCACCCCGAAGGTCTCGAGTCGGCGCAGCCAGTCGCGCACGTCGCGTCGAGGCAGCGGCACGATCGGGTAGACGGTCAGCTGGCCCGGGCCGTGGTGGGTGATCTTGCCGCCGCGCTCGATCGCGACGATGTCCGGGCGCAGCTCGGCGGTGGGCGTGGCGCGTCCGGCGGTGAACACCGGCTCGTGCTCCACCAGCAGCACGCGGCCGGGCGCGCCCCTCTGCACGGCCTCGTGCAGCGTCCGCATGCGCTCCAGCACCGGCAGGTAGGCGACGCGGCCCAGGTCCTCGACTTCGATCTGCAAGGCGGCAGACTAGCAGGTGTGACAGCGGTCGTGTCCGTCGTGTGTTGGTTCGCGCTGCAGCAGCTCGCCGCGGTGCCGGAATCGCCGGTCGCCGGCGAGCCGGTCCTCGTCTCGGCCCGCCTCGCCGACGGGCCGGCTTCCGGCGTGTCCGTGCAGGTGGTGCTGCCGGACGGCGTGCGCCGCCCGATCGGCGAGACGGACTCGGACGGCGCGTTGCGCTTCGTGCCGGAGACGGCCGGTCAGCACACGTTCGTCGCCGACGTCGGCGGGGTGCGCTGTCTCACGCCGGTGTTCGCCCAGCAACGCGCAGGTCGTTGGCTGCTGGCCGTCGGCAGCGTGCCGTTGGGGCTCGCGTTGCTGTGGATCCAGCTGCGCCGGATCCGCCGCGGGATGCGCACCGGGCAGGCCTGAACCGGTCCGCTGGCGGAGCGCTCCGGCTCCGGACTGCCGGCGCTCCCGGGGGCGTGCCTGCTCAGGCCAGCACGCGGTCGACGTGGCTCTTCACCGTGCGCAGGTCGGCGTTGCCCATGAAGCGGTCCACTTCCTTGCCGTCACGGAAGAAGATGCAGGTCGGCACGCTCATGATGCCGAAGCTGGCTGCGGTCTCCTGCGCGTTGTCGATGTCCACCTTGAAGACCGACATCTTGCCCTGGTACTCGTCGGCGACCTTGTCGATCGTCGGCGCGAGCGCCTTGCACGGCTGACACCAGCTGGCCGAGAAATCGACGAGCACCGGGGTCTTGGAGGAGTCGAGCGTGCTCTTGAAGTTGCTGTCGGTGAGTTCGGTGACCATGTCTTGTCGGTGGGTTGCGGGAGTGGCTCCCGATCGGAGGGCGCAATTTCGACCATCGGTGCCCCGCCTGCAAGTGTGGGCTCAAGTCGGGATCGGCCCGGTGTCGATTCATGCCACAGTCCAGGTCGAAGTCCATGAAGCTCGTCTCCCTGTCGATGGTGCGCAACGAGGAATACTGGATCTGGTACGCCCTCACTTCGGTCGCGCCGCACGTGGACGAGGTCCTGGTGTTCGACAACCACAGCGACGACCGCACGGTCGAGATCGTGCGCGGCATGGGGCACCTCGGTGACAAGTTGACCCTCTTCGAGGGGTTCGGCGGCGACAGCGAGCAGGAGAACCGGGAGCAGATGCTGGCCGAGGCCCGGCGGCGCGGGGCGACGCATGTCCTGACGCTGGACGGCGACGAGGTCTACAGCGACGAGGTGCTCGGCTTCTGTCGGCGCCTGCTCGAGGTGCACGAGCACTCTCCGGGGCTGCCCGACCCGCCGCGCAACCACGGTCGGCCGCTGGACCCGACGCCGACCGATGGCATCCTGATCAAGAACATCGGGCTGCGGCCGATCTGCCCTGGCTTCGCCGGTCCCGGCAGCTGTCGTCCCGTCGACTACGTGCAGTCCGACCTCGAGCACGGCGCCTACAACTATCTGGTGCGCATCACGTCGCTGCAGCACCTGCGCGGCAACGGTCTCGAGTGGGGCGAGCACGGCTTCGTCGAGACCGACGATCTCTACATCCAGTCGTCGCCGCACACGCTCTGGCTGCCGGGCATGTGGTTCCTGCATTTCTCGCGGCACCCGCGCTCGAGCCGCCGCGGCGCCGGCTCGGTCCAGTGGCAGTACGGCGTCGCCGATCAGGGCAGCGTGCCGATCCACGCGCACGTCAGTCTGCCAGCGGCGTTGCTGCGGCCGGATGGCCCGGGCAACCCGACGCTCGAGGCGTGGGGCATGCGCGACCCGCAGCAAGGGCGGCCCCGCGCGCGGCTCGCCGACTTCGTGCCGCCGGCTGCGCTCAGCTGACGCGGTTGAGCGCGGCGAGCAGCCTGTCCGTCGGGATGCCGTTCTCCGCGGCGACGGCGGCGATGCTCGCGTTCGGATCGAAGCCGCAGTTGCTGCAGCCGCCGAGGTGGAAGTCGCGCATCAGCACCATGCCGAGCGAGGGGTCGGCGGTCAGTGCCTCCAACATCGTCGTCTCGGCGGTGAACGAGTGAGGGGTCGTCTTCGGTTGGTCGGTCATGTTCGTTCTCACGCGATGGTCGTGGTCTCTTCGGCGTTCTTGACGCTGATGCGCTGGGCCAGGCGGCCGGCGATCGCCAGGATCGCCTGCGCGCTCGCGCTGTCCGGGGCGGCCATGACGATCGGTTCGCCGCGGTCGCCGCCTTCTCGCACCGGTAGCTCGAGCGGGATCTGGCCGAGCAACGGCACGCCGAACTGCTCCTCGATGCGCTTGCCGCCGCCTTCGCCGAAGATGTGGTAGCGCTCGTTGCTGCCCGGCGGCGTGAACCACGCCATGTTCTCGACCACGCCGAGGATCGGCACGTTGACGGTCTGGAACATGCGGATCGCCTTCTTGACGTCGAGCACCGACACGTCCTGTGGGGTGGTGACGATCACCGCGCCGATCAGGTGCGCCTGCTGGCTGAGGCTCAACTGTGCATCGCCGGTGCCGGGTGGCAGGTCGACGACGAGGTAGTCGAGGTCCTGCCACGCGACTTCGAACAGGAATTGGCGCACCGCGGAGTGCAGCATCGGGCCGCGCCAGATCACCGCCTGGTCCTCGGCGACCAGCAGGCCCATCGACATCACCTGGATGCCGTGGCGCTCGAACGGCACGATGCGATTGCCGACGGCGGTCGGCTGGCCCGACACGCCGAGCATCAGCGGCACGTTCGGGCCGTAGACGTCGGCGTCGAGGATGCCGACCTTGGCGCCGCTGCGCGCGAGCGCGCAGGCCAGGTTGACCGCGACCGTCGACTTGCCGACGCCGCCCTTGCCCGACGACACCGCGAGCACGTTCTTGACACCCGGGATCGTGCCCTTGTCGCCGAGCAGCGGGCGGCTGGCGGTGACGCGTGCCGTCATCTCGATGTCGACGGTGCCGACGCCCGGCAGCGCCCTGACGGCGCGCATCGCCTGCTCCTTCATCAGGTCCTTGACGGGGCAGGCCGGCGTCGTCAGTTCGATCTTGAACGCGACGTTGGCGCCGCAGATGCGGAGGTCCTTGACGAACCCGAGCGCGACGATGTCCTGGTGCAGGTCCGGATCCTGGACCGCTCGCAGCGCATCGAGGACCTGGGCTTCCGAAGGGGCTGAGTTGGCCGACATGGGGCGGCGTAAATAGCCTTGGAATAGGGCCATATCAAGGATCCCCCAGGCATCCCGCGGCGTTGGGGCGGCTCAAGCAGGGAAGATCGCGGCGCGGGCAGCGTCCGAGGCCGACCGCACGGTTATCATCCTCGCGCGGAATCTACTCCGAACTCTGCAGCATGAACCTCCGACGCTCCCGAGCCCTCAGTCTGATCGCCGCCGCAGCCTCCCTTGCCATGGCCCTGCCGGCTCAAGAGGGCGAAGGCCTCGCGGTGCCGAGGGAGAAGCTGGAGGCGATTCGCCGGGGCAAGGAGGACGGGGCTGCCTCGGCGGATCGCGAGAAGTTCGAACAGCAGGAGAAGGAGGAGTGGGCCAAGTTGACGCCTGAGCAGCGTCTCGAGCGACGCATCCGCCGCGGCGCTTCGGCTCACTGCCAGTTCGTCGCGACCTGTCGTCCAGCCAAGCTGATGCCCGGCCAGTCGGGGGTCATGGTGGTGGCGGCCCTGCTGAAAGGCAACGCGGTCATCCCGTCCCCGCCGCCGGTCGAACTGCTGTCGCCTGCCGCCAACTCGCCCGTCGACTTCGGACAGTTGACGGTTCGTCCAGCCGAAGTCGGCACCGAGGCGCAGGCGTATCGCGGCCAGCCAGTCTACGAGAACTACGCTTGGTTCGAGATTCCGGTGACGATGCACCCGGACGCCAAGCTCGGCGACAAGCATCGCCTGGCGTTCGACCTCAAGTTCGACTTGTACGACGGTGGTTCGGCGATGCCCGTCGGCCGCTTCCTCGAGCAGGTCTCGGCGGAGGTCGAGGTCGGAATGGCAGTGGATCCGAACGTCGTCGGCCACCGCGCCGCGAGCGCAGCGCCCGCGGCGAAGGCCGTGGAGCCCAAGGCCGTGGAGCCCAAGCCGGCGGTGACCGAGCCAGTGCCGGCCCCCGTCGCTTCGGGTGATGTCGTCGACACGCAGTCGTCGACGGGTGGTGCGGCCCCGCGGGTCACCGAGCCGGAGGGCGATGTCGGCGGCGATGTCTTGCCGGTGGCCAGCGAGGACGGCCTGCCGATGCCGCTCCTGATCGGCGGCGGCGTGTTCGCGCTGCTTCTCGTCCTGTTGTTGGCGCTTCGCCGCAAATAGGCCGCGTGCAACGAGCCGTTCCGAGGGGCGGACAGTGTAGAGTCGGGGCGGTGGGCTTGGCTCGGGCGGGGCACGGTTGTTGATTCTGGGCCTGCGCCGGCGGTGATGATTCGTGGCCGCAGCATGAAGTTCTGGCTGCTTTCGCGGGTCTTGTCGCATGCCGGCCCAACCCCCCGGATTCGCTCATGGTGCTTGCCAAGATCCTGCGTCGGAATCTCCCCAAGCTGGCTGCTCATCAGCTGGTTCGGATTGCAGACCTCGACGCTTGGCTGGACGTGGAGACCTCCTCGTTCGAAGCCAACAGTCGTCGGTTGGCGCGCGCGTTCGCCAAAGCCGAGGCCACCCTCGACCTGCAGGGCTACTGCCAGATGCGCCGTGAGGCTGTCAGTGTGGCAGCTGCCCCGGATCTGCCTGACATTCGTGACAGCCTGTACCAGGCGGACCTGAAGCGGCTCAGCCCGATGGACCGCGAGGAGGAGTTCCGCATGGCCCGCAGGCACGAGTTCCTGCGTGACCTGCTGAGCTGGGCTCTCGTGGAGCACGGCATCGAGGGGGCGCGCGCCAAGGAACTGCTCCGCGGCCCAGCCTCCGCGGTGATCGCCGCGCTCGAGTCGCAGCCGTCCGTGCGGGGCATCACCCGGAGCTGGCTCGTGACGATGGTCGGTCAGTTCGAGCAGCTGCGCAACCTGTACGTCGAGGGCGCACTCTACATCGTGCTGAGCACCGCCAACCGCTACCGCAACCTCGGCGTCGACACGCCGGACCTCGTTCAGGAAGGCAACGCCTCCCTGTTCCAGGCCATCGATGGCTTCGATTGGCGACGCGACGTGCGCTTCCGGACCTACGCCCAGTACTGGGTGCACCAGGCGGTGCTGAAGATGCTCTACAACAGCTCGCGCACGGTCCGCGTGCCGATCTGGGTGCAGAAGATCCTCGGCAAGATCCGTCGAGCTCAGGACGCAGCGCGTCGCGGCGGCCGCGAGCTTTCGCCGGCCGAGATCGCCGAGCAGATCCGGGTGCCGGAGTCGAAGGTGCGCTGGGTGCTGTCCACGCGCCGCTACGCGGTGAGCCTCGACGCCGAGATCGCGGGTGGCGACGGGGCGACGATGGTGCAGATGCTGGCTGACGACAGCCTCGAGCCGATCCCCGAGTCGATCCCCGTCGGGGATCTCGGTGCGGCCCTCGCCGACGCCATGGCCGACTTGCCGGAGCGCGAGCAGGCGATCTTGCAGCGTCGGTTCGGCCTCGACGGCCGCGAGCCTGCGACCCTCGGCGAGATCGCCGTCGACCTCGGCATCACCGCCGAGCGGGTGCGTCAGCTGCAGAACGCGGCGCTCGGTCGTATGAAGCGGCCCGGCAAGCTCCAGCAGCTGCGGGCGTTCGTCGACTGATCCGCGCGGCCGGGGTCAGTCCTGGCCGCCCGGCTCCTTGCGCGCGGCCATCTCCGCCATCGATTCGGCGAGCAGGCGCTGGTAGACGTCGAGGCGCTGATCCGACATCACCGGCAGGATCCGACGCATGGTGCGCACCTTGCGCAACTCGACGGGTGCGACCACCGCGCCGGCGTCGCCGGTGCCCATGGCAAGGATCTCGCCGGTCGGATCGACGATGCGGCCGTCTCCGGGGAATGCCATCGGCTCACCGTTGCGCAGCGACGCCTCCTGGCCGGTGCGGTTGCAGCCGACCACGAACAGCTCGTTCTCGATCGCCCGCGCCCGCAGCAGGGTGCGCCAGTGTTGCGCCCGCGCCTCCGGCCACTGGCCGGGCACGACCAGGACCTCCGCGCCGCAGCGGAAGTAGTAGCGCGCCAGCTCCGGGAACCGCAGGTCGTAGCAGATCAGCACGCCGATGCGGCCGAACTCCGTGTCGACGACGCATGCCTGGTCGCCGCGCGCGTGGTGGCGATGTTCCAGGTTTGGCGAGAACAGGTGGAGCTTGCGATAGGTGGCGATCGTCTCGCCGCGCTGGTGCAGGCGCGCCGTGTTGAACACCTGGTCGTCGACGACCTCGATGGAACTGCCGACGACGATCAGCTTGTGCTGCTCGGAGAGCGCGCGCGCGGCCTCCTCGGCTGCCTCTGCCTGCGCCACGACGTCTTCGTCGTAGGAGGTCAGGAACGACGTGGACCAGAGCTCGGGCAGGACGCACAGGCTCGCGCCCGCGCCGACGGCCTCTTCGATGCCGGCCTGCATCGACGCGACGTTCGCGGCGACATCGCCGGGCGAGACGTCGAACTGCACACAGGCCGCCAGGTAGTGATCGGACACGGACACGCGTCGAGAGGATAGCGCGGAGTGTCGGTCTCGGGAATCGCGCCGAGGCTCCGCGACCTTCTCCGCCAACGAAACGGGGAGGCCCGGCGCGCGCCGGCCTCCCCGCGTCTCGACGTGCGTCGAGGGGCGATCAGCCCTTGAACAGCATGTCGTCGGTCGACGCCGGCGCCGGACGGCGCACGCGCGGCGCGGCGCTGGTCCGCGTCTCGGCGATCAGCTGATCGCTCGGCTTGAAGATGATCGTCTCCTTGTTGGCGACGTCGATGCTCTCGCCGGTCAGCGGGTGCTTGTAGGCGCGGCCCTTGCGGACCCGGCGTTCGAAGGTGCCGAAGCCCTTCACCGCCACCTTGCCACGATCGTGCAGCAGATCGCTGACGGCGTCGAGCACGGCATCGAGCACGCGCGCCGCCGTGCGTCGCGGCACGTTCAGCTCCTCGGCGACCTTGTCGGCGAGGATTCCCTTGTTGGCCTGCCGACCGAGCGCGTCCTCACCGGCCGCCATGCCCGTCGCCTGATCCATGCGGTTCGTCGCATCCTGCTTCGTCGTGCGGGTCATCCTAGATTCCCTGTTTCCCTGTTGGCTCCATGAACGACGCCGTGTGATCGACGCCGGTATCCCAATTCCCCTTGCCGCTCCTCGCCGTCAGCCCTTTGCGGCCTGCGGCGCCGACTTCGACTTCCCGACGTATCGTTCGAGACCCGAAACCAGCTTCGCCAGGTATCGCGCTGCCACGCTGCCGGGGAAGACCTCGCTGAACGGCGACCGCTTCAAGACGGCGCCCTCAACGGAGCTATCTTCCGGCAGCAAGCCGAGCCAGTTGAGGTCGAAGGCCAAAAAGCGCTCCGTGCAGCCCTTGAGCTTGAGGAACACCTGCTCGGCCTCTTCCGGCGAGCGCACGCGGTTCACGACGCAGTGGATCGGCTTGTCGTAGCCGTCCTGGACGACGACCTTGACGATGCCGTAGGCGTCCGCGATCGCGGCGAAGTTGCTGGTGGTGACGAGGATCGTCTGGTCGGCCATCGACACGAAGTCGGTGACGCCCTTCGAGACACCGGCGCCGGTGTCGAGGATCATGACATCGCAGAACGGCGCGAGGTCCTCGATCGCGACGCAGATGCGTGCGCGACCGTTGTCGTCGAGGTTGGCCATGTCCTTGACGCCGCTGCCGCCGCTGATGAACTTCACCTTGCACGGCCCGTCCTCGATGATCTCGGCCAGCTCTGCGGTGCCCTCGATGTAGTCGGAGAGCGAGCGCTTCGGCTTGATGCCGGCGAGGATGTGGGCGTTGGCGAGACCGAGGTCGGTATCGACGATGATCGTGCGGTGCCCCCGTCGGCTGAACTCGCAGGCGAGGTTGACAGACAGCGAAGTCTTGCCCACGCCACCCTTGCCAGAGGTGACGGCGAAGATCGTCGCGCGCTTTCCAGACTTGTTGGGTTCCGCTTGCTCGGCCATATCGTTTCTGTCGGTTCGCAGCCGTTCCGTTCCCTCGCCTATCGTCTGCCGCATGCCGCCGACTTGCGTCCAACTCCGGGACGGTCCGGCGCGCTCCGCTGCACCGGCCCGGCGCGATTGCCGACAAGGGCATCAGGAAGCTGTCGTGATCCCTCCGCGCCCGAATCGTCGTCGTCATGCAGGCCTCGCCTGGCGTGCGCTGTTGGCGCGAATGGCCCCGCTCGTGGCGACGGTCGCGACGTCGACCTGGTTCGTGCTCGAAGGGCTGTCGTTGTTCCGGACGGTCGGGAGGGGCGGTGCGGTGAACGACAGCGGGCTGCTGCTCGCGGCCGCTGCGTTGCTGTGCAGCCTGCTGCTGGTCGTGACCGTAGAGGTGCTGCGGGAGGCCGGGCGCTATCGAGCACCGGAGCAGACGCTGCGTCTGGCCATGCAGCGCATCCGCGCCGGAGACGTCGGCTTCCGCGTGGGGCTGCGGCGGGGCGATCCGCTGACCGGCCTCGCCCGCGAGTGCAACGAGCTGCTCGAGTGGCTCAACGTCAATCGGCCGCCTGGCGTGCGCGGTGGTGGTGACATCGTCGAGGTTGCGGTCGACGACGAGGAGCCGGTGCGGTGATGCTGCGCGGGGACAGCGTCGCGCGGCTCGGCGCCGCCGCCGCGGTCGCGGCGATGCTGCTGAGCTGTGGGTTCTTGCGCGACGGCGCCGCCGAAGCCCGGGCGCGCCTCGAACGCGAACGCGGGCAGTTGGCAGCGTTGGCCAGACTTCAGTCGAGCGTCGACGGGGAACGCCGCGCGGACCTCGGGCAGTTGTCGGAGCTGCGCGGCTTGTTCGGCGATGCCGAGGTGCGCTGGACGCGTCGTGGCGACTGCGTGTTCCTCACGTTCGGCCGCTCGCAGCCGGAAGACGGAGCGGGCGTCCTGGCCGCCGGGGTCCGGCGGTGAGCAGCCGCCGCCCTTCGCCCTGGTCACAGGTGCTGCGGCGCCTCGCGTCGCCGACGATGTCGGTGGCGGCTGCCGGGGCGGCGCTGCTGACCGGCACGCTGTGGGACACGATGCGCGTGCTGCAGAAGGCGCACCAGGTGCACCTGGCAGCCGGCGAGGCGCGCGCCGCCATCGCTGCCGAGACGGTGCTCGCCGGGGGCGGCGAGTTCGCTTCGTGGTCCGAGCACGAGGTCGCTGGTGTCAGGGTCGCAGTGCGCAGCGACGCGACTGGCTATCGGGTGCGTTGCGAGAGCGACGGGGTGCGGCGCGAGTACGCGGCGCAGTGGCTTGCCGGCGGTGGGCCCTCGGTGCTGGGCCGGCGACGGTGGTCGCCCGATCCGGTAGCGCTCGCTCGCCTCGGTGGCGGCGAACCGGTCGAGGCATCGCAGTTCCCGCAACTCGACGCCAAGGTGCTCGTCGGCGCAGCCGTCGCCTCGCAATCGGGCGGCTTCGTCCGCGACGCCGGCATCGCGCTGCAGTGGCTCGATCGCGGCACCGACCGCGACGACTTCGTGTGGCGGGGGCTCGGCGACGGGGGCGCACGACAGCCGGGCCGCGACGGGTTGCTGGTCGTGCCGGGTCACCTCTGGGTCGAGCCTGGCGAAGAACCTCTGCTGGTCCCGCTGGACGAAGACCTCGTCGTCGTCGTGCAGGGGAACATCTACCTCGGTCGTTCGCTGGCGGTGCGCGGCAACGGTCGGCTGTTGTTGGTCGCGGCCGAGGCGCGCGACGCGACGCTCTTCGTCGACGCCGACGGCGACGGACACTGGTCGGCCGGGGAGAGGCTGTTGTCCGGAGCTCGCTTCGCCGGTCCGGTCGAGGGAGCGGGCAGCGTCTACCTCGGGTTGCCCGGGCGACGGTCCGCGCCCATCCAGTGCGCCGCTGGGCTGGTCGTCGCCGGTCAGCTGCACGTGCGTGTCGACGCCGAGGTGCGCGGGCCCTTGTGCCTGGCCAACGGCGTGACGGATCTCGGCGGCGATGGTCGTTCGTGGCGACTCGGCGACGGTGAGTGGACGTATCGTCCCGGTCGAGAGCGCATCCCCGGCTTCGCCACCAGCGGGGAGCCGCGTCCTGGCTTGTTGCGCAGCATCCTGCAGCAGACTCTTTACCCGGGGCCGGCGGCTCGCTAGCCTGTGCGCCCCACTGTGGGGCCGTAGCTCAGTTGGTAGAGCGCTGCGTTCGCAATGCAGAGGTCAGGGGTTCGACTCCCCTCGGCTCCACCAGTCATGCGGTTGGCGCCCCCCGCGGCCGGGAGCCTGCGGCGCCGGCTCCGCCGAGGCTTCGTCGCCCCTCGTCTGCCGGGGAGGTCTTCGGAGCGGGTCGCGTCCTCCTTCCTCGCCCGCGGAAAGGCTGGCTCCAGTTCGTGGTTGTCGGCGCGCGCGTCGCTAGGATGTTTGCCCTCCGAACTGTCGGTTTCGCGGTGCGGGCGTCCGGGCCCGGGTGACCGCTCGCGGAGCCGGCCAACACCAACCGAGGTCTCCAGCATGGGTCGTCCCGTCATCGTCAGCGCCTGCCGTACCGCGATCGGCAAGTTCCAGGGTGCGCTGTCCAGCTTCAACGCCACGCAACTGGGTGGTTTCGCCGTCACCGACGCGCTGCGCCGCAGCGGCGTGTCGGGCGACCAGGTCGAGGAGGTGCTGATGGGCAACGTGCTGCAGGCCGGCCTCGGGCAGAACCCGGCGCGCCAGGCGCTGCGTGCGGCCGGCATCCCGGACTCCCAGGCCGCCGTCACCGTCAACAAGGTCTGCGGCTCCGGCCTCAAGACGGTGATGCTCGCTGCGCAGGCGATCAAGGCCGGCGACCTGCAGGTGGCGATCGCCGGCGGCATGGAGTCGATGTCCAACACGCCGTACTACTTGCCGACCGCCCGCACGGGCGCGCGGCTCGGCCACACCCAGGCGCTCGATGGCATCGTCTGGGACGGTCTGTGGGACCACTACAACGACTTCCACATGGGCAACACCGGCGAGCTGGTGGCCGAGAAGTACGGCGTGACCCGCGCCCAGCAGGACGCCTACGCCGCCGAGAGCCACCGCCGCGCGGTCGCGGCGCAGCAGTCGGGCGCGTTCGACGCCGAGATCTTCGCGGTGCAGGTCAAGCAGCGGAAGGGCGACCCGATCGCGTTCGCGACCGACGAGGGGCCGCGCGCCGACTCCACGGTCGAGGCGCTGGCGAAGCTCAAGCCGGCGTTCAAGCGCGACGGCGGCACGGTGACGGCCGGCAATGCCAGCTCGATCAACGACGGCGCCGCCGCCGTCATGGTCGTGGACGAGGACTACGCCAAGGCGCACGGCCTGAAGGTCATGGCCCGCATCACCGGCTACGCCACCGGCGGCCTCGCCCCCGAGTGGGTGATGATGGCGCCCGAGGTCGCGACGCAGAAGCTCTGCTCGCTGATGAAGTGCGGCGTCGCCGACTTCGACCTGATCGAGATGAACGAGGCCTTCAGCGTGCAGATGGTCGCGCTGCAGCAGCGGCTCGAGGCCGACCCGGCGAAGTGGAACGTGCACGGCGGCGCCGTCGCGCTCGGCCATCCGATCGGCTGCTCCGGAACCCGCGTGCTGGTCACCCTGCTGCACGCGCTGCAGCGCCACGACAAGACCACCGGGGTTGCCGGCCTGTGCCTCGGCGGCGGCAACGCCGTCGTCATGGGCGTCGAGCGCGTCTGACCACGCCCCCGCATACCAGGAACCAACGATGAGCAACTCCAACCTCCCCAGGTCGGTCGCCGTGATCGGCGCCGGCACGATGGGCAACGGCATCGCCCAGGTCTTCGCCAGCTGCGGCGTCGAGACCCACCTGATCGATGTCTTCGAGCCAGGCCTGCAGAAGGGCGTCGCGACGATCCACAAGAGCCTCGCCAAGTTCGTCGAGAAGGGCAAGCTCGGCGCCGACGACGCAGAGGCGACGAAGGCGCGCCTGCACGCGGCGACGACCATGGACGCGCTGTCCGGCGTCGACCTCTGCATCGAGGCCGTGACCGAGAACCTCGAGGTCAAGACCAAGGTGTTCCAGGCCGCCGACCAGCTGCTGCCGCAGGACTCGATCCTGGCCAGCAACACCTCGTCGATCTCGATCACGATGCTTGCGGCCAGGACGAAGCGCGCCGACCGCGTGATCGGCATGCACTTCATGAACCCGGTGCCGCTGATGAAGCTGGTCGAGGTGATCCGCGGCAACGACACCAGCGACGAGACCTGCAACGCGGTCAACGGCTGGTCCCAGTCGCTGGGCAAGATCCCGGTGCTGGCCAACGACTACCCCGGTTTCGTCGCCAATCGCATCCTGATGCCGATGATCAACGAAGCCGCGTTCTCCCTGATGGAGGGCGTCGCGACCCGCGAGGCGATCGACGAGATCATGAAGCTCGGCATGAATCACCCGATGGGGCCGTTGACGCTCGCCGACTTCATCGGCCTCGACGTCTGCGTGTCGATCCTCGACGTGCTGAAGGACGGGCTCGGCGACGACAAGTACCGCGCCTGTCCGCTGATGCGCCGCCTCGTCGCCGCCGGCCACCTCGGCCGCAAGACCGGCAAGGGCTTCTACGACTACGGCAAGTGACCCCGGATCGCATGACCACCAACAGCACGTCCGCGTCGGTGCAGGTCGCCGACTTCGAACTGTCCGAGGAGCTGCAGCAGTTCCGCCAGCAGGTGCGCGAGTACGCGCAGCAACACCTCGGCGGCGCCGCGGCCTACGACGCCGAGGTCAAGTTCCCGCGCGACGCGGTCGCGGCGGCGGCGAAGCTCGGCCTGCTGCGCACGACGGTCGCCAAGGAGCACGGCGGCTCCGCGATGGGCAACCTCGCCAGCTGCGTCATGCTCGAGGAGGTCAACGCGGTGTGCGCCTCGACCGGCGTGACGATCAGCGTGCACAACTCGCTCGTCAACTCGCTGCTGGGCAAGTGGTGCAGCGAGGAGCAGAAGCGGCGCTGGTTCCCCAAGCTGACCACCGGCGAGTGGCTCGGCGCCTACTGCCTCAGCGAAGCGTTCTCCGGCTCCGACGCTGCGGCGCTGCGCTGCGAGGCGAAGAAGGAAGGTGACCACTACGTGATCAACGGCGCCAAGCTGTGGATCACGACCGGCAGCGAGGCCGACCTGTTCGTGGTCTTCGCGCGCACCGGGCCCGATCGCGTGAAGGGCATCTCGGCCTTCGTCGTCGAGCGCACGTGGCCAGGCGTCGGCGTCGGCAAGAAGGAGCGCAAGCTCGGTCTGCGCGGCTCGCCGACCACCGAGATCGTGCTGCAGAACGTCAAGGTGCCCGCCGACTGCCTGATCGGGCAGGAAGGCGAGGGCTTCACGATCGCGCTCGACACGCTCGACGGCGGCCGCCTCGGCATCGCCTCGCAGTCGCTCGGCATCGCCCGCGCGGCGATCGACCTGATCAAGGCGCACCTCGCCACCCAGGTCGATCCCAAGGGCCGCCCCAACGCGTCGCAGCCCGACCAGTGGACGCTCGCCGACCTCGCCTCGGACCTCGACGCCTACCGGCTGCTGACCTGGCGCGCGGCGGTGCTGCGCGACCGGCAGGTGCGCTGCAGCGCCGAGGCGGCGATGGGCAAGTCGTGCGCCTCGCGCCTGGCCAACCGCGCCGCGCGCGCGGCCGTGTCGGTGCTCGGCCTCGCCGGCGTCAGCGGCAGGAACGCTGCCGAACGCGTGCTGCGCGACGCGCGCATCACCGAGATCTACGAAGGCGCCACCGACATCCAGCGCCTGGTCATCGCGCGCGGGCTGCTCACGCCATGAGCGGCACGTCGCAGATGCCCCCGGGCAACACCCCGCCGGGGGTGCCGCCGCAGCAGCCGCACTGGTCCGCGCCGGCGCCGCGCGAAGCCCGCGGCGTGGCGTTCTTCGTCGCCATCCTGCTCGGCATCCTGCTGCTGGCGTCGGCCGGCCTCAACGTGCTCTTGTTGCTGCTCAGCGTCGGCAGCCTGGCTGGCGGTGCGCTCGGCGTCGATGCGGACGGCGGCGCGTTCGACGAGGTGCACGTCGAGGGCGCGCGTGACGTGTCGCACAAGGTGTTGCAGATCGCCGTGCGCGGCGCGATCGCCGAGAGCGCCAACCCCGTGCTCGGCGCCGGCGGCGGGACGGTCTCGCAAGTGCAGCGCGCGCTGCGCCGCGCCGCCGCGGACGACGTCGAAGGCGTGCTGCTGTTCGTCGATTCGCCCGGCGGCGGCGTCACCGACTCGGAGCGCATCCACGCGTTGCTGACGCGGTTCCGCGCCGAGCACCCGGACAAGCCGATGATGGCGCTGTTCGGCGACATGGCGGCGTCGGGTGGTTACTACGTCGCCGTCGCCGCCGAGCACATCGTCGCCGGCCGCACCACCATCACCGGCAGCATCGGCGTGATCATGAGCGCCTGGAACTTCGCCGAGGCGGCGAAGAAGGTCGGCGTCGAGCAGGTCGCCATCAAGTCCGCGCGCACCCCGTTCAAGGACATCCTGTCGCCGACGCGCGCGATGACCGACGCCGAGAAGGCGATGCTGACCGGCATCGTCGACGAGCTCTACGACCGCTTCGTCGAGGTGGTCGACGAGGGGCGCCCCGGGCTCGACCGCGACGCGGTCGTGCGCGCGGCGACCGGCGCGATCTACACCGCGCGGCAGGCTCGTGAGCTGGGCCTGATCGACGACGTCGGCAGCTACGACACGGCGTTGCAGTGGTTCGCCGGCCGCCTGGGTCACCCCGTGCGCATCGTCGAACAGCGCCGCCGTGTCGGCCTGCTCGACATGCTGGTCGGCGCTGCGGCGCCCTCTCCCGGCGCCGCGGGCGTCGAGTCGCTGCTGACGCAGTCGACCGGTCCGCGCTTCCTCTACTTCTGGCAGGGCGGTCGCTGAGTCCGCTGGCCAACCGGCACACACAACACCGATGCACAACCTGCAACTCACCGAAGACCAGGAGATGGTCGTCGACACCGTGCGCAAGCTGGTCGCAGACGCCGTCGCTCCCAAGGCGCAAGAACTCGACGAACACCGCACGTTCGTGCGGGAGTGGTTCGACGGCCTCGCCGAGCTCGGCGTCTACGGCCTGAGCGTCGCCGAGGACAAGGGCGGCGCGGGCATGGGCCTGCTGCCGTTCGCCGCCGCGCTCGAGGCCGTCGGTGCCCACAGCGGCTCGCTGGCGCGCCTGTGGATCGGTCAGGTCCAGGCGGCGCTCGCGCTCGAGGCCGCAGGTGCCCCGCAGCTCGACGACGTCGTGGCGGGCGGCGCGCTGGCGACGTTCGTCGGGCCCGAGCACGGCCTGGCGTTCGCCGGCGGCAAGCTCGGCGGCGTGGCCGAATACGTGCCCGCGGCCGCCGAGGCCGACCTGCTGGTGGTCGCCGCGAGTTCCGCCGAAGGGCCGGTGCTGGTCGTCTGCGCAGGCAGCGCCGTACAGCGCGAGGCGACGATCGGCCTAGGGCTGCACAGCGCCGCATGCGCTCGCATCACCTGTGAGGGCGTCGCCGCCGAAGCGGTGGCGAGCGGTGAAGCGGCGCAGCAGGCGATCGCCGCGGCCCGGATGGCCGGGTGGGTCGGCACCGGCGCGGCTGCGGTCGGCGGCGGCGGCGGCGCGATCGACCAGGCCAGGCGGCACGCCGGCGAGCGCATCGCCTTCGGCAAGCCGCTGCTCGCGCAGCAGGCGGTGCAGCGCAAGCTCGTCGAGTGCCAGCGCGCCGTCGAGGGCGCCCGGCAGCTGGTCTGGCACGCGGCCCGACTCGTCGACCTGCAGCAGCCGGCGGTCGAGGCGGCGTTGCGTGCCCGCATCAGCGCGGTGGACGCGATGGTGCTGAGCGCCGACGAGGCGATCCAGATCCACGGCGGCTTCGGCTACACGGTCGAATACCACGTCGAGCGTCACTACCGCGACGGCAAGTGCTTCGAAGTGCTCGACGGCGGCAGTGACGGCCTGCGCGATCGCCTCGCCGAGCTGCAGTTCGCCTGACCGCGATCGCCCGTCGGCGACGAACCTGCCCGACGATCATCCTGCCCGACGATCATCTTGCCCGGCTACGGCGCGTCGCCGAAGCCGAGCGCGGCTCGGTAGTCGGTGTGGGCCAGCAGCAGGCCGAGGCGCGCGTCGATCGCCGACGCGCGCGCGTCGGCCAGCGTCACCTCGCGCAGCTGGATGCGCAGCAGATCGCTCCGGCCGAGGTCGAACGCGCGTTGTTCGGCCGCGACCAGCTGCGCGGCCAGCTCGACGTTGCGCTCGGTGTCGTGCAGCTGGCGCCGCGCCGCCGCCATCGCCGAGCGCGTGTCGAGCAGTTCGTTGGCGATGCGGTCGCGGGCGAACTGCTGCTCGCGGCGCAGTCCGTGCAGCT
>JACKHZ010000019.1 GCA_020638735.1 Planctomycetota bacterium
AGCCGAACAGCTCCATCGTCTCGGCGTAGAGCTTCTCCATGCGGTATGCGGTCAGGTGCAGCCGCAGCCACGGATCGAGTCGTCGGGTCTTCGGGTTGATGCCCGGCAGCACCTTCTGCATCTCCGTGAGCTCCTCACGGATCTTGTTCTTGGTCTTGAGTTCGGTCGGCACCTGCCACTGCGGGAGGCTCTGGCCGATTCGGAAGTGCTTGGTCTCGACCCAGAGGATCTTCTCGAACTCGAGCAGCTTGTCGATGTCGGCGGTCGTCGCCTTGTTCGCGTGCAGGTTGCCGAACGGCATCGGCCCGTAGGTCACGTAGCCAGCGGCGGCGATGCGCTTCGGCTCGTTGTCCGTGTACGGGTCGATCTGCCACTTCTGCAGCTTCGGCTTGTCCTGCGCCGACAACGCGGCGGCGAGCGCCGATGCGCACAGCGCGCCGGTCAGCAGACGGGAGAGGAGCTTCGTCATCGCGATTCCGAGGGGTCGTTCGGGTTGCGCCGAGGGGCGGGTCTCAGAGCTTGGCCTTCCACTGCTTGGCCATCTCGATGACCTGGAAGCTCGACAGCTTCTCGAGCGGCGCCTCGCCGTGCAGCACGCGCGCGCAGTTGACTGCCTCGCGCTTGACGGTGAAGTCGGCGGAGTCGAGGTAGGCGCCGAGCATCACCTTCTGGTCCTTGATCATCAGGTAGCGCAGCATGCGCAGCCCGGCCATCTGCTCGACCGGCTTGGCCTGGCCGATCTTCTCGAACACCCACATCGAGACCTCGGGGCCGCGCGCCGCCGGCAGCGTCGCGGCGATGTCCTCGCCGACCTCGGCCCAGCGCTCGCGCGCGGCGACCAGCACCGCGTCGATGCCCTCCTGCTTCTTCTGCGCGACCAGGCCGAGCGCGCCGTAGAAGGCGATCGTCTCGTCCTTGTCCTTGGCGGCCTTCTCCAGCACCGGCACCACCAGCGGGTCGGCGAAGCGGCTGAGGCGGCGCGTCAGGTAGCGGCGCCACTCGACGCTGTGGCGCTCGTTCTCGCGCACCAGCAGCGCGGTGTGCGTCTGATCGGTGATCTCGTCGAGCACGGCGAAGATCTGCGCGTTGACGTTGTCGGCGCGGTCGGTCACCAGCGGGATCAGCACCGGTGCGGCGCCGGCGCCGATCTTGACCAGGTCCTTGTGCGCCTGCTTCTGCACGCTCTCCTGCGGCTTGCGGAACTGCGTCGCCAGCGCGCGCACGCGGTCCTTGGCCGTGTCCTTGAGGTCCGGCCACTCGGCGACCTTGGCCGGTTCCTGCTCGCCCTTCGGCGGCTTGTCGCCGTCGTGCTGGGCGGGCAGCGCCGCGGCGGCGACGGCGAAGAAGGCGCGGGCGGCGAGCTGGGTCAGGTGCTTGTTGGTCACTGTTGTCTCGGGGGGCGGATCCAGGCGGGCAGGCTGTCGCGGTAGTCGGGGTGCACGAAGGTCAGCTTGTCGGCGAGCTGCTGCTGCTGCTCGGCGAGCCACGCCTTCCACTCGGGGCCGAGGTGGGTGACGAAGCCGACCTGCAGCGCGTCGGCGCGATCGCCGATCGCCAGCGCTTCCTGCTTCAGGTCGAACGCGCCGACCACGAACCAGCCCTGCGGCACCTCGATCGGCTGGCTGGCGGCGCCGACGTTGGCCGGGTCGAACAGGAACATCGCCACCGGCAGCTGCGCCGCGGTGCGCGTCAGCCGGTCGCGGTAGACCCGTTCGCCCATCTGCGCCGTCTGCTTCTCGAGTTCGATCACGTTGTCGGCGACGCTGCAGAGGCCCTGCGCCTGCTCGAGCAGCTGCTTGCGTTGCTCGGGGAAGGCGCGCTGCGCGAGCCGCAGCGGCAGCAGGTGCTCGTTGATCGCGTACATCGTCATCGTCTTCTCGCCGGCGTCGGGCCGGAACGAGCGCAGGAACTCGACGTACGGCTTCACCTGGTCGAAGGTCAGCGCGATGCCGTCGAGCTCGAGGATGCGCGTCTCGGCGGCGGGCGCGGGCCTGGCGCAGCCGTGCAGGGCGAACGCGCCGGCGCCGGACGCGGCGGCCAGCAGCAGCGGCGCGACGATGCGGACCAACGGGTTGTGGCGGGGCGGGTTCACGGGGTGTCGAGGGTGGCGAGGAAGCTGCAGACCGGGCCGGTCAGGTGACGGTAGGTCGTCTGTAGCTGTTCGCCCAGCCGCGGCAACTCCGCCGCGGTCATCGGCCCGGTGAAGGTGCTGGCGTCCTCGAGCCACAGCGAGCGCGGGTCCTGCGGCCAGGTCTCGATGCGCACCTGGTGGGTCTCGCGGTGCCCTTCGTGCGGCGGGAACACGAACCGCACGCCCATCGACTGCAGCGGGCGGTCGAACGTCTGCCACGCGGCGGTGCCGGGGGCGATCAGCCGCTGGCCGAGGAAGTCGCGGCCGTCGCGGAAGTTGCGCGGCGCGACCAGCGAGCGCACGACGAACTGCTGGGCGATCGAGGCGGCGATGCCGAGGGTCTGGAAGGCGACGGTGGCGACGTGCACCGCGCGCGCCGCGAAGTCCTCGACGGTGATGCCGCGCAGCTCCTCGCGCAGCACCAGCCGGTCCCAATGGAACGTCGCCGACGACACCTGGCCGGGGGCCTGCGGCAGGTTCGTCAGGTGGATGCCGTCCTGCGCGACCTGGAAGTTCTGGTAGCCCCGGCCGGGCTGTCGGTAGAGCGTGTTGTGCACCGCCTGCGCCAGGTCTGCCCGCAGCTGTTGCGGTGGGTACAGCACTTCGGCTGCGAAGGCGATGGTGCGGGGGTCGTAGCTCATCGGGCGGGCGCCATGCTACGGGCGGGCTCCCGCCGGCGCAGCCCCGGCGCCGTCATTGTGGCCGCGGCGCGTGCCGCTGGATTCCGGGAGGAATCGGTGCACCGGCCCGTCTGCGCCGGCCGATGCGGGGCAATTGCCCGGCTCCGGCTGGCCTGATTGCAGCCGCTGGCTACACTTCTCGCCCCCTACCTCCGACCCGATCCCCAAGATGCAACGCGCACTCGTACTCACCGCAGCGCTGGCCGCGGTCTCCGGCTTCGCTCTCGCCCAGGAAAACACCGCGGAGCAGATCGCCAAGCTGCAGCGGGACGTCGATCAGCTCGCCGACAAGCTGGTCGACGAGCGCAGCAAGCTGCTGATGGACCTGCGGGTCAACGGCAAGCAGCTCGACCCGCAGGAGGTCATGCGCGAGGCCGTCTATCTCACCGGCGGCAAGCTGGTGGAGGCCAAGGTCGCCAACTTCTTCATCCTCGAGGAGCTGAAGAAGCAGGTCGAGTCGGGGCAGCGCCAGGCGGAGGAGTTCCTCGTCACCGACGAAGACGTCATCGAGCAGCTCGGGCCGCTCAAGGCCGAGTTCGAGTCGAAGAACCCGGGCATCGACTTCTGGTCGGTCGTGCGCTCGCAGTACGGGCTCAGCAAGGAGACGTTCCTCGAGCAGCGCCGTGAGTCGATCCAGTTCGACCGCGTGTTCTTCCCGGGCGCGCCGAAGGACTGGCCCGAGATCACCAAGGAGGCGATCAAGGCGCAGACGCAGAGCGACCAGGGCCCGCGCTTCCTCGAGCAGCTCGAGAAGGCCACCGAGGGCGTCGACGAGAACGGTCAGCCGAAGAAGCTGCCCGAGTTCTGGATCAACATGATGCGCCAGTTCGTGACCAAGGGGCTGCGCAACTGGAGCGACATCCGCTACGCGTCGCACGGCCTGCCGCCGGACGTGGTGCTGCGCGTCAACGACCTCGAATGGTCGACGCAGGAAGCCTTCGAGTTCGTCAAGAAGGGCCTCTACGTGCAGGACCTGGAGCGCGCGATGCAGGAGGTCGCGGTGCGCGAGGCGCTGCGGCAGGAGCTGGTGGCGAAGGGCGCCTACGTCAGCGACGAGGACTTCGCGGCCCGCTACGACCAGTACCGCGAGCCCTACGACTCGACGCCGTTCACGGTCGAGATCATCGCCACGCGCTTCAAGGGCTATCCGTGCCTCGAGGCGTTCCGCGCCCGCTGGCGCCTGATCACGTCGTACGCCGACCTGATCAAGGACGAGATCACCGACGAGAACCTGCAGGCGCACGCCGACGCGCGCTCGGCCTTCTTCGCCGACGGCCAGGTCGACGTCAGCGTGATCCCGTTCCAGGGCCGCAACAAGCAGACGGGCGCCTGGGAGCCGGAGGGCATGGACCGGGCCAAGGAGCGCTGCCAGGAGGTGTTCGCCCGCCTGGAGAAGAAGGAGCTGACCTTCGACCAGGCGCTCGAGCAGCACACCGAGTTCTTCGCCAACGACGAGAAGCGCGGCCTGCTCGGCATGCTGCCGCTCAACCAGCTGCGCCAGCAGCTGCGCGAGAGCGAGTTCACCCAGCTGCTCGACGGCTTCTCGATCGCCGAGTACCTGTTCTTCGAAGCCGAGGTCGGCAAGACCATCGGCCCGATCCAGGGGCCCGACGGCTGGTTCATCGCCCGCGTCAACTCGCGCTCGCCGGCGCGCCGCAGGATCGACGTCAAGGTCGAGCGCGAGCGCGAGCTGGTGCGCGAGGACTACATCACCTACCGCTTCCTGCAGTGGGCGGGCGAGGTGATCGCGAAGGCCAAGTTCGACTGACCGGGATCCAGCGCTGCGGCCGTCCCGCCGGACGGCGCGGCGCGGCGCGGCGCTTGTTGCCATCGCACGCTTACGGAGTGGTCCGACGTGCCGTCGTGCTTAGCATGACGGTGTGACCGAGACCCCCGAGACCCCCGAGCCGCCGAGCGACGTGCAGGCGCTGTTGCGCCGCATCTGGGCCGCGATCGTCAAGTACCGCCGCATGGTCGCGGCGATGGTGGTGTTCGGCGTGCTGGAGGCGCTGTTCACCAAGGCGCCGTTCATCGTCATCAAGCCGCTGATGGCGGAGATGGCCAAGGCCAAGGTCGCCGGCGCCGGCGGCACCACGACGCCGGCCGAGAACGACTTCAACGCGCGCTTCGGCGAGTTCGCGGCCGGCCTCTGCCGCTGGCTCGGGCTGTCGATCGAGCACTCCGGCATGCAGGTGGTCGTCGCCTGCGCGGCGGTGACGATCGTCTGCGGCCTGCTCGGCTCGGTGACGATCTACCTGGTCGCGACGATCACGCGCTTCTTCGCCTACGGCATCGTCGCCGACCTGCGCTGCGAGCTGGCGCGGCACTTCCTGAGCTTGCCGCTGCGGTTCTTCGGCCAGCAGCGCATGGGCGAGATGATCAGCCGCGTCACCAACAACACGCAGGTGATGCAGCGCTCGTTCGAGATGGCGACCGACAACGTCATCCTCGACCCGCTGATGATCCTCGGCAACATCGCGATCCTGATCTGGTTCGTGCCGGCGGCGACCATCGTGCTGCTGATCATGGTGCCGCTGATCGCGCTGCCGATGTACCGCCAGGGCCGCAAGGTGCAGAAGCGCAGCTCGAAGAGCCTGCAGGCGATGGGCGAGACGACCGAGTCGCTCAACCAGATCCTGACCGGCATCCGCACCGTCAAGGCGTTCCAGCTCGAGGACGCGCGCATGCGCGACTTCGAGCGCACCACCGAGACGTTCCTCGAGCGCACGAGCCGCGTGCTGCGGGCCAAGGGCCTGTCCGTGGCGCAGTCGTTCGTCGGCTACCAGATCGGCTCGGCGGTGCTGCTGATCGTGCTCGGCTACGTCGTGTTCCAGGGCGACGGCATCGACATCGACGACATCGGCGTCATCATCATGCCCCTGGCGACGACGTATCAGCACGTCAAGCGGCTGACCCGCACCTACAACGTGCTGCGCGAGTCGGCGGGCGCGCTGGCCGGCATCGAGGCGATCCTGGCGATCGCGCCGGATCCCGCCAGCGTCGGCGGCAGGCCGCTGGAGAAGGTGCGCGGCGACGTCGAGCTGCGCGACGTGCAGTTCGGCTACGGCGACGGTCCGGTGCTGCGCGGCGTGTCGTTGACGGCGAAGGCCGGGCAGACGGTCGCGATCGTCGGGCCGACCGGCAGCGGCAAGTCGACGACGATGGACCTGCTGCTGCGGTTCTACGACCCCACCGGGGGCGCGATCCTGATCGACGGCGTCGACCTCAAGGAGCTGAGGCTCGTCGACTACCGTCGCTTCACGGCGGTGGTCAGCCAGGACCCGTTCCTGTTCAACACGACCCTGCGGGAGAACATCGCTTGCGGCAAGCCGGGCGCTTCGCAGCAGGAGATCGAGGCAGCGGCGCGCGCCGCCAACATCCACGACTTCATCGCCTCGCTGCCCGCCGGCTACGACACGCAGGCCGGCGAACGCGGCAGCAACCTGTCCGGCGGTCAGATGCAGCGGGTCACGATCGCGCGCGCGATCCTGCGCGACCCGGCGATCCTGTTCCTCGACGAGGCGACCAGCGCGCTCGACTCGGAGAGCGAGCAGCTGGTGCAGCGCGCGTTCAGCGAGCTGCGCAAGGGTCGTACGTCGTTCGTCATCGCCCACCGGCTGTCGACGATCTTCGACGCCGACCTGATCGTCGTGCTCGAGGACGGGCTGATCGCCGAGCAGGGCACGCACGCCGAATTGATGGCGCTCGAAGGCCTCTACCGGCGCATGGTCGACAAGCAGACTGCGCGCAGTGAATCGGCTTGACGGCCCGGTGTTCGCAGGCCGTCAGCCCTTCTGCGTCACGCCTTCCAAAGGGTCCACGCGCCGATCGTGATGAAGCCGCAGCCGGCGATCCAGTGCAGCGTGCGTTCGCTGACGTGGTTGGACACCAGCTGGCCAGCGGCGACGCCGATCGCCGTCGACACCACCAGCGCCGAGGCCGCGGCGATGAACACCTGCCAGCGTGAGACCTCGTTGCGGGCGGCGAACAGCATCGTCGCCAGCTGGGTCTTGTCGCCGAGCTCGGCGAGGAACACGGTGCTGAAGACCGTCGCGAAAACGCTCCACTGCATGCCGCGAGACTAGCGCGCGGCTCCCCAGTGTCGGCGCACCCATTCGGGTATCGCGTACAGGCAGTCGACGTGGATGCCGGCCGTTGCCTCGTCGAAGGTGTAGAAGTGGAAGCCGCGCTGGTGGAACTCCGCGGCGATCGGCACGCCGCGCTCGGTGAAGGCCGCGCTCGGTTTGCGGCGGCCGGCCACCGCGGCCAGCACCAGGTCGGCGCATTCGGCGGTCGAGGCGTAGTCGGTCTGGTACATGCCGTGCGCCAGCACGAACACCTTTTCGCCGCGCGCTGCGGCCTGGGCGAAGCGCAGGAAGTCGACCATCTGCGCGGCGTCGGGCGCGCGCACGTCGTCGGCGACCACCGACGCGTAGATCGAGTCGGCGGCGACCAGCGCGCCGATGCGTTCGAAGTTGTCGGGCTGGGCGAGCAGCTCGCGCACCGCCCCGTAGCCGGCGCTGAACGTCGTCACCAGCAGGTCGCCGAAGCGCAGTTCGCGACCGCATTGCCGCGACAGCGCGCGTTCGCCTGCGGCCAGCAGCGCCGCGAACGCCGCCGGATCGCGGTAGGGTGCGGCGAACGCGCCCGAGCGGCCGGCGAGCGTCGACGCGATCAGCACGCCAGGGCGCTGCATGCGGGCGAAGTTCTCCTCGGCGATCACCGCCCCGCCCTGGAAGTGCACCGCCAAGGGCACCACGCCATCGGACGGCGGCGTGAAGTCGCGCGGCACGAACAGCACGGCGTCGGGCAGCGGCAGGCGGTCGCCGTCGGCGATGCGACCGAGGTCGGCGAGCGTCGACGGCAGGCGCGGCGGCGCTGCCGGCGCGGTCGGCGGCGCGGCGCAGGCCGCGAGGCCCAGCAACGCAACGATCGTGCTGGCATTCATGCGTCGCCGAGCAGCGCGACCACGGTCGCGCGCACCGCCTCACCGCGGCCGACGGCGTCGACCTGTTCGCCGGTCTTGCCCTTGACGTTGACGCGATCCGGCGCGAGGCCGAACAGTCCGGCGATGCGCTCGCGCATCTCGGCGCGGCGCGGCTTGAGCTTCGGCAGCTCGGTCTCGACGACGACGTCGAGCGACCAGACGGCGAGGCCGCGCTCGGCGATGCGACGCAGCACGTCGCGGCAGAAGTCCTGCGAGTCGCGGCCGGCGTTCTGCGGGTCCTTGTCCGAGTAGAGCGTGCCGAGGTCGTCGAGGCCCGCCGCGCCGAGCACCGCGTCGCAGGCGGCGTGAAGCACGGCGTCGCCGTCGCTGTGGCCGAGCGGCCCGACCGGCGATTCGAAGGCGACGCCGCCGAGCACGCAGGCGCGGCCCGGCGCCAGGCGGTGCAGGTCGATGCCGAGGCCGATGCGCGGCCTTGAGGTGGGGGCGGTCACGGGATGGGGCTCCGGTCGGTGGCGAGCAGCGCCGCGGCGAGCGGCAGGTCGTCGGGGCGGGTGATCTTGAGGTTGCCAGCGGTGCCCGGCACCACCGCGACCGGCAGCCCAGCGTGCTCGAGCAGCGACGCGTCGTCGGTCGCCGCGAAGCCGGTGCGTTCGGCGTGTTCGACGGCACGTTGCAGCAGCTCGCGGCGGGCGATCTGGGGGGTCTGCGCGTACCAGATCGGGCTGCGGTCGACGGTCTCGACCACCATGCCGTCGCGCACGCGCTTCAGGGTGTCGGCGGCGGGGATGGCCAGCAGCGCGGCGCCGTGACGATCGGCGGCGTGCAGGCACTCGCGGGTGCGGTCGATCGGCAGCAGGCAGCGCGCCGCGTCGTGCACGACGACGAGGTCGACGTCCTCGGCCACCGCCGCCAGCCCGTTCGCGGTCGAGCCCTGGCGGGTGGCGCCGCCGTCGACGAAGGTCAGGGTCGCGCGGCCCGCGATCAGGCGTTCGAGCGCCGGCAGGTGCTCGCGCACGGGGCCCTGGCGGTCGTCCGGGTGCACCAGCACGACCAGGTCTGTGCGCCGCGCTTCGGCGGTCGCGGCGAGCAGGCGCGCGGTGCTGTGCAGCAGCAGCGGGTGGTCGCCGAGCGGCAGCCAGGCCTTGGGGGTCGACGCGCCCAGGCGGGTGCCGCGGCCCGCCGCGAGCAACAGGATGGCGACCTTCACGCGCGGCGACATTACACTCCGCCCCGTGGCGGTGGTGCGGATTCTGGGTATCGACCCGGGCACGTTGGTCGTCGGCTACGGCTGCCTCGAGGTTGCCGCAGACGACGGCGCGCGCGTGCGCGAACTGGACGCGACGCCGTTGGCGATGCGCGGCAGCAACGTCGTGCGCGTCGGCGAAGCAGGCGGCGGGGCGGTGCGGCTCGTCGCCGCCGGCGTGCTGCGCCTCGGCACTTCACGCGAACAGTTGCCGCGCCGGCTGCTCGAGCTGGCGACGCAGTTCGCCGACCTGGTGCGCGCCTGGCGGCCCGACGAGGTAGCCATCGAGGAGGCGTTCTATGGCAAGAGCGTGCAGGCAGCGCTGCGCATCGGCGAGGCGCGCGGGGTCGTGCTCAGTGAGGCTGCGCGCGCGGGGGTGGGGGTGCACCAATACCCGCCGGCTCGCGTCAAGCGCTGCGTCACCGGCAACGGCGCCGCTCGCAAGCAATCCGTGGCCAGCATGTTGGGGCAGTTGATCCCACAGGGCCGCGGGCTCCTCACGGCGGATCTTCCGGCCGACGCGAGCGACGCGGTGGCGGTCGCGTGGACGCGGCTCGAAGAGCGTCGCAGCCCCCTGATCGAACTTGCCAGGAGCGGCGATGCGGCGTTCGGCGGCGCAATGAAGCGTCGGCGGAACGGCAGGTAGCGGGTTGCATTTTCCGTCGAGCGCTCCTGTAATCCGGCATCCGGTCAGCGAGGCGCAGGCATTGCATCGAACTCGACGTTCGACAAATGCGGCCATGAGCCGCCAACCTCAACTCCAGCGCATTGGCGTCGCGTCAATGGTTGGCGATTGCCTCCGCATCGGCAGTGCACTCGTTCCCGGCAGGTGGCATGAGGGGGCTTCGCGATGATTCGCGGCCCGGTGTTGCCACAGGTGCGCGAACGGCTGTGGGCGCTCGTCTCGACGCGTCTCGATCGCGTCGAGAGCGGTCTGCGGTTGGTGCTCGAAGGGCTCGACTGCAGCGATGGGCAGTTGGGCCTCGTGGACGGCCTCGCCCGCGACGCGATGGGCGGGCCGGTATTGGTGCTGCTGGCTACCGAAGGCGACGCGTTGCTGCCGGCGCGCGTGCTGGCCGCGGGCAGCTTCGTCGCGCGCGTGCGCGACGCGCTGGTGCGCGCCGTGCCCGAAGCCCGCTTCTGTCCCGGAGTGTCCGGCCGCGTGCTCGTCGTCGGCACCGAGGCGTCCGGCGCGGCGCTGACGCAGGTCGCCAGCCTGCCGGTGCCGGCGCTGCAGGTTTGCGCGCTGGAGCCGTTCCGGGTCGCCGGCAGCGAACGGTTCGCCGTGCGCTGGCTCGCCGTCGGTGCGCAGCACGCATCTGTCGATGGCGCGGGTGTTTCGATGGCCCCCGCCGCTGGACTCCCTGCGTCGCAGGAGTTCGTCGTGCCGGCGCAGGCGGTCGAGCTGTGGCAGCGTCTCTGCTCGATCTGTGAACGCATCTCGCCGGGCATGCAGGTGCACGGCGATCGCTTCTCGCGCTTCATCACCTGCAACGGCGCGTTGCTCGGTGAGGTGCGCACGGTCGACGGGGGGCTGCTCGGCAGCGCCGCGACGGGAGTCGCGCGTGAGCTCCGCGATCCGCGTGACGTGCGCTGGTTCGGGGACCAGCTGCTGCGCGCCTGGGCGCGCCACGCCGGTCTCGAACTCGACGCCGAGGCGTCCAACAAGGAATCCACATCGCACGACGCCGGCAGCGGTCCGGTCGTCGCGCGAAGCACTGCGACTCGCCACGCAGCCAACGGTCGCGACTCCTCGCCAGCTGGCGAGAGCCTGCGGTCCAGCCTGGAGGCCTCCAGGTTGTCGTCGGATGAGTATTCCGCCCTCGGTGCGCCGCCTTCGTCGGGCGGTGTCGGGTCCGAGGGAGCCGTGGCAGAAGATCGGCAGCCGTCACCGTCCGCCAAGCTCACCGCTCCGAACGTCGGGCGATCCGACTGAGCGCTGTCCGCGGCGGAGCCGTCGGTGCATCCGACGGCGGTGTCGTCGTCGACGGGCAGTGATGACGTTGGAGCCGGACCTGGATCTCGAGAAGCCGGGGCGCGGGTTCTTCCGCCGCTGGCTGCGCTTTGGCGCCGAGGAGGAGCCACGGCTGCGCGAGGCCGTGGTGGTCGCCTTCGCCAGCGGCAAGGGCGGCACCGGCAAGTCGTTCCTTACGACCAACGTCGCCATCGGGCTGCATGAACGGGGCCTGCGGGTCGCCGTGGTAGACTGTGACTTCGGCCTGGCCAACGCACACCTGCTGTTCGGCGTCAACCCCGCCTGGTCGATGCAGCACCTGCTCGAGGGGCGCAAGTCCGCTGCCGAGGTGCTGTCGGCCACCCCCTACGGGCCGACGCTGATCGCCGGTGGCTCTGGCATCTCCAGCCTCGCCGAGCTCGGCGCACGGCACATGCAGATGCTGGCGCGGGTGCTCGGGTGGATCGCCGAACGGCACGACGTCGTGCTGCTCGACTGCGCCGCCGGCCTGGCGCCGCAGTCGATGATCACCCTCCTGGCCGCGCAGCACGTGGTCATGGTCACCAACCCGGAGATCGCGGCGTTGACCGACGCCTACGCGGTCATCAAGTGTCTCGCGCGGCAGGTCGAGCGGCCCAACGTGTTGCTGGCCGTGAACCGCGTCGCCAACCTCGCGCTGGGGCGCGCGACCTTCGACCGTCTCAGTGAGGTTTCGCGTCGTTTTGCCGGGGTGCCGATCCACTACCTCGGTGCGGTGCCCGAGGACGCGGCGGTCAGTCATCGTCGGCTCGGGCAGGCGCCGATCCTGTTGGACCTCCCCGAATGCGACACGACGAAGGCGATCCTGGGCATGTTGACCTCCCTCGAAGGGCAGGTGCTGGAGACGCGGGCCCAACAGGGCCAGCGGGGGGTCGAGGCCCGCATGCTGTCACAGATCCGGCGCTGGTGAGCGCGCGGCGACCGTCGCGTTTGTTGGTCGCGTGGGGTCTGTTGGTGTTCGGGCTCGCCGTTCGCAGCTTCGCCGGTGGGGTGCTGCCGCCAGCGGCAGGCGCCTGGGTGGAGTCCATCACCATCGACCCCAACCTGGCCAGCGTGGCCGAACTGCAGGTGCTGCCGGGTGTCGGGCCGGAGCGCGCCGCGGCGATCGTGCTGGAGCGCATCCGGGGTGGACCATTCGGTGACCCGGCGGACCTCCTGCGGGTGCGGGGCCTCGGTCCGTCGAGCGTTGCGGCGATGGCGCCGTTCCTGTCCTTCGTCGCGCCGGTGCCAGCGCCCGGACGTTGATCCTCTGTCTACACCCGGTGTGGAAGCATGCGTGGCGCAGGGGTTTCGGGTAGTCTGCCCGCGCGATGTCCGTTGCCAGTCCGCGATCGTGCGTGCACCGAGCACTCGCCGAGGATCTCGGCGACGACGACCTGGACCCTGCGCGAGACGTGACCACGTCGTTGGCAGTCGCCGCCGGGCGACGCGGTCGGGCGCGCCTGTTCGCCAAGGCGGCCGGGGTGCTCGCCGGAATCGAATGCGCCGTCGAGGCGTTTCGCACGCTCGACCAGGGCTGCGTCGTCGAGGTGTTCCGACGGGATGGCGCCGACCTCCGCCCGGGCGACGTGGTGATGACCGTGGCGGGCGACATGCGCGCCCTGCTGGTCGCCGAGCGCACGGCCCTGAACTTCGTCCAGCGGCTGTCCGGTGTCGCGACGCAGACGCGGCGCTTCGTCGACGCGGTCGCCGGCACGGGCGCGCGCATCCTCGACACCCGCAAGACCACCCCGGGGTTGCGCGCGCTGGAGAAGGCCGCGGTCGTGGCGGGCGGCGGTCACAACCACCGCATCGGCCTCTACGACCAGGTCCTGTTGAAGGAGAACCACTTCGGCTTTGCGGCGCCCCGCTCCTACGAGGAGGTCGTGCGCGACTGTGTCGCTGGGCGCCGCGACGGCGTCATCGCCGAGGCGCGCACCATCGCGGAGGCCACCGCGGCCGTGCGCGGCGGTGCGCGCGTCGTGCTGCTCGACAACTTCGATCCGGGCGAGCCGCTGCGGGCAGCCGTGGCGGCGGTGCATCAGGCCGCGAAGGAGATCGGGCGCCCGATCGAGACCGAGGCATCTGGTGGCGTCACGCTGTCGACCGTGCGCGCCTTCGCGGAGAGCGGCGTCGACCGCATCTCGATCGGCGGTCTGACGCATTCGGCCCCGGCGCTGGACCTGTCGCTGTTGGTGGAGGGCGTGCAATGACCGAGCACGAAGTCGTGTTCCCGGCCGACGGCATGATGCTGCGGGATGTGCGGGCCAAGGTGCGCAAGATCGCCGCGGACCTCGGCGCGGCGGCCAATGTCTGCGACAACGTCGCGCTGGTCGTCGACGAGGTGGTCAACAACGCGATCGAGCACGGCGCCTCCTATCGCCAGCACGTGCACCACCTGACCGTGCGCCTCGAGCGGGACCACGAGAATCTCGTCGTGCAGTTCTTCGATCCCGAGATGCCTGACGACGAGGTCGGGGATCTGGCGCAGGCGCTCGGCGCGGCCTCCAACGGCATGCCGTCGCTCGACAGCGAGCGGGGTCGTGGGCTGTTCCTGCTGTCGGTCTACCTGGAGGGGTTGCGGGCCGAGTTGGCTCCAGGTGGTGGGTTGCGCCTGCTGGGCCACCTCGCGCGGCAGTGACCGTGGGTGCGAGCAGCGGCGTATCGCCGAACGTGCTCGGGCGCGTCGCCGGCGGGCTGGCGCGGCTGCCTGCGGCGGTGCGCTGGTGCGGTCCGCTGATCGGCATGTCGTTGCTGTGGTGGTCTTCGTCGCGGCAGCCCAAGCCGTCCGCGCCGAGCATGGTCCGGGCGCTGCTGCACAACGGCATGCACGTCGTGGCCTACGCATGCCTCGCGGCGGCGTTCTGGGTGGCGCTGTCGCGCGCGCCGGTCGAGGCGCGCCGTTGGTGGCGCACGCGAGGGGCGTGGGCGTTCGCGGTGCTGTACGGTGCCGTCGACGAGTTGCACCAGTCCTACGTGCCGGGGCGCACCTCCTCGGTGACCGACCTGATGACCGATGCGTTCGGCGCTGCGTTCGCGGTGGTGCTGCTGCGCTGGGCGGTCGGGCTGTCGCCGCGTGGCTTGCGCCACGCCGCGTTGCTGTTCGCCGCCGGTCTCGGGTCGGCGACGTTGGCGACCTTCGTCGACTTCTGACTCCGGCGCAGGACACCGGATGTGTCGATCGCAGCGCGAACGCGACCGCGCCGTGGGGAGATGTGCCCGGCGTGCGGGTGCGTGCCGCGCCGGCCCATGTCTTGCGCTGGGCGCCACGCCATGAAGCACTTCCCGTTGTTCGTCGCGGCCCTGCTCGGGCTCGCGTTCTCGGCGCCCGCCCAGTTCTCGCCGGTCCGCGTCGTCGGTCAGGGCGGACGCGCCCCGGCGCCGATCGTCGTCGCTGCGCGCGGCGGGCAGCAGCACGGCAGCCACCAGCGTGGCCCCCAGCAGCCGCGGCCCGTCGCGCGCAACTCGCACCAGCGCGGCGGCCACTGGGAGACGATCACCGAGCAGGTGCTGGTGCCCGGCCACTGGGAGCAGCAGCACGTTCCGCCGAGCTACGGCTGGATCTACAGCGGCTGCGGCCACCGACACTGGGGCCTGATCGACCGCGGCGGCTGCCGCAACGTCTGGATCCCGGATCGGTGGGAGACCCGCTGCCGGCAGGTCTGGGTGGCCTGCTGAGCGTGGCGTCGCGATCGCCGCGCGGTTAGATGAAGGCATGGAACGCGGCGATCGCTTCGACCACCCACTCATCGAACGCTACGCGAGCCGGGACATGGCTCGCCTGTTCTCGCCGCGCGCCCGCCACACCGCGTGGCGGGACCTCTGGATCCAGCTCGCCGAGGCCGAGCACCAGCTCGGCTTCCCCGTCACCCGGGAGCAGATCGACGAGCTGAAGCAGCACCGCGACACCTTCGACTGGGAGCGCGTCGCCGAGCTGGAGAAGGAGCTGCGCCACGACGTGATGGCGCACGTGCACCACTACGGCGACCTGGCCAAGGCCGCGCGGCCGATCATCCACCTCGGCGCCACCAGCTGCTTCGTAACCGACAACGCCGACCTGGTGATCTACCGGCGCGCCTTGCGGCTGGTCGAGCAGCGGCTGGCCGCGGTGATGCGCAACCTCGCCGACTTCGCGCGGCAGTGGCGCGCCGAGCCGTGCCTCGGCTACACGCACTTCCAGGTCGCGCAGCCGGTCACGGTCGGCAAGCGCGCCTGCCTGTGGGCGCAGGACTTCGCGCTCGACTACGACGAGATCCGACGGGTCGCCGACTGGCTGCCGTTCCGCGGCGTCAAGGGCACCACCGGCACGCAGGCTACCTTCCTGCTGCTCGCCGACGGCGATCACCAGAAGGTCGAGCAGCTCGACCGGATGGTGACCGAGGGCATGGGCTTCGCGCGGTCGATCCCGGTCAGCGGCCAGACCTATACGCGCAAGCTCGACTGGAGCATCCACCAGGTGCTGTCGGCGATCGCCCAGTCCGCGGCCAAGTTCGCCAACGACCTGCGCCTGTTGTCGCACGAGGGCGAGATCGAGGAGCCGAGCGAGTCGAAGCAGATCGGCAGCTCGGCGATGGCCTACAAGAAGAACCCGATGCGCTGCGAGCGCGTCAACTCGCTGGCGCGCTACGTCATCGAAGCGGCCAACACCTCGGCGCACACCGCGTCGGTGCAGTGGCTCGAGCGCACGCTCGACGACTCGGCGATCCGCCGCATCGCGCTGCCGGAGTCGTTCCTGGCGATCGACGGCATCCTGATGCTGATCGAGAACGTCACCAAGGGGCTGGTCGTCTACCCGAAGGTCATCGAGAGGAAGCTGCGCGAGCAGCTGCCGTTCCTGGCGACCGAGGAGATCCTGATGGCGGGCGTCGCCGCCGGCGGGGACCGTCAGGACCTGCACGAGCGCGTGCGCGTGCACAGCCGCGCCGCGGCGCACGCGGTCAAGGCGGAGGGCAAGGCCAACCCGCTGATGGAGCTGATCGCCGGCGACGCGGCGTTCCTGCCGATCAGGGACCGCCTCCCGGACCTGCTGCAGCCGAGCAGGTTCATCGGGCGATGCGCTGAGCAGGTCGATTCGTTCGTCGCCAACGAACTCGAGCCGCGGCTGCTCGGGGTGGATCTGGCAGGCGCCGCCGGCGAGATCCGCGTCTGACGGGGCGGCGTCCGAGTGCGCGGCGTGGCCTTGCCGCCGGAATGACAGTCTTGGAGCGAGGTCTGCCACAATGACTGTTCTCAGGTCGCCCCAGGCGACGTGAGAATGGTGCTAACCACCGTTATCACTGAGCGTTCCGGGGCGTTCACGAGTTTGGCACAAGTCTCGCTCTGGCGAGGCATCGCCAACCGAGGAGGTCGCCCATGGACATGAACAAGCTCACCGAGAAGTCGCAGGAAGCGCTGCAAGCCGCCCAGCAGAAGGCGGTCGCGTTCGGCCATCAGCAGGTGGATCCGCGTCACCTGACGCTGGGCCTGATCGAACCAGCCGACGGGCTGGTTCGCCGGCTGCTGCAGAAGATGAACGTGCCGGTCGACGCCTTGAAGGGGGCCGTCGAGGCCGAGTTGCGCAAGGTGCCCAAGGTCTCCGGGCCAGGCTACGCGCCGGACAAGATCTTCCTGACCCAGGACCTCGCGCAGGTCCTGACCGACGCCGAGAAGAAGGCCGGGCAGATGCGCGACGAGTATGTCTCGGTCGAGCACCTGTTCCTGGCGCTGCTCGCGGGCGCGAAGGGCGACCTGCGCGACGTGCTGCGCACGTTCGCGATCGACGAGCAGAAGTTCCTCGCGGCGCTCAAGGAGGTGCGTGGCAACCAGCGCGTGCAGAGCGCCAACCCGGAGGCGACCTACGAAGCGCTCGAGCGCTACGGCCGCGACCTCGTGCAGATGGTCAAGCAGCAGAAGCTCGACCCGGTGATCGGCCGCGACGAGGAGATCCGCCGCGTGATCCGCATCCTGTCGCGCAAGACCAAGAACAACCCGGTGCTGATCGGTGAGCCGGGCGTCGGCAAGACGGCGATCGCCGAGGGCCTCGCGCAGCGCATCGTGCGCGGCGACGTACCGGAGGGGCTCAAGGACAAGACCGTGTTCGCGCTCGACATGGGCAGCCTGGTCGCCGGCGCGAAGTATCGCGGCGAGTTCGAGGAGCGACTCAAGGCGGTGCTCAACGAGGTCAAGAACAGCGAGGGGCGCATCCTGCTGTTCATCGACGAGCTGCACACGATCGTCGGCGCCGGCAAGGCGGACGGCGCGATGGACGCCGGCAACATGCTCAAGCCGATGCTGGCGCGCGGCGAACTGCACTGCATCGGCGCGACGACGCTCGACGAGTACCGCAAGTACATCGAGAAGGACGCCGCGCTCGAGCGTCGCTTCCAGACGGTGCTCGTCGATCAGCCGACCGTCGAGGACACGGTGTCGATCCTGCGCGGCCTGAAGGAGCGCTTCGAGGTGCACCACGGCGTCAAGATCCAGGACGCGGCGCTGGTCGACGCGGCCTCGCTGTCGCACCGCTACATCACCGACCGCTTCCTGCCGGACAAGGCGATCGACCTGGTCGACGAGGCGTGCGCGATGATCCGCACCGAGATCGACTCGTTGCCGACCGAGCTGGACACCGTCAGCCGCCGGCTGATGCAGCTAGAGATCGAGGAGACCGCGCTCGGCAAGGAGAAGGACGCCGCCAGCAAGGCCCGTCTGCACGAGCTGAAGAAGGAGCTGCAGGAGCTGCGCGCCAAGGCGGACACGATGCGCGCCCAATACGAGGCGGAGAAGCAGTCGATCGGCAAGGTGCGGCAGCTGCGCGAGCAGCTCGAACACCTGCGCCGTGAGCAGCAGGAAGCGGAGCAGCGCTACGACATGAACAAGGCGGCCGAGCTGAAGTACGGCCGCATCCCCGACGCCGAGAAGCTGCTCGCCGCCGAGGAGGCGCGCCTCGCATCGGAGGCCGACCACGGCGAGCGCCTGCTGCGCGAAGAGGTCACCAGCGACGAGATCGCGCAGATCGTCGCCCGCTGGACCGGCATCCCGGTGCAGCGGCTCGTCGAGGGCGAGCGCGAGAAGCTGCTCAAGCTCGACCAGATCCTGCACGAACGGGTCATCGGCCAGGACGAGGCGGTGCAGTCGGTCGCCGACGCGGTGATCCGCGCCCGCTCCGGCATCAAGGATCCGCGGCGGCCGATCGGCTCGTTCCTGTTCCTCGGCCCGACCGGCGTCGGTAAGACCGAGCTGGCCAAGACGCTCGCCGAGGCGCTGTTCGACAGCGAGGACAACCTCGTGCGCATCGACATGTCGGAGTACATGGAGAAGCACGCGGTGTCGCGCCTGATCGGCGCGCCGCCGGGCTACATCGGCTACGACGAGGGCGGCCAGCTGACCGAGGCCGTGCGGCGCAAGCCGTACTCGGTGGTGTTGTTCGACGAGATCGAGAAGGCGCACCCGGACGTGTTCCACGTGCTGCTGCAGATCCTCGACGACGGCCGCGCGACCGACAGCCAGGGGCGCACGGTCGACTTCAAGAACACCGTCATCATCATGACGTCGAACATCGGCGCGCCGATCCTGCTCGACGGCATCAAGAACGGCGAGATCACCGAGGCCGCGCGCGACCAGGTGATGATGGAGCTGCGCCGGCACTTCCGGCCGGAGCTGCTCAACCGCATCGACGACACGGTGCTGTTCAAGCCGCTGCAGCCGGGCGAGGTGCGCCGCATCGTCGACCTGCTGCTGGTGTCGTTGCGGCAGCGGTTGGCGGATCGCCGCATCACCGTCGACGTCACCGACGACGCCAAGACGTTCCTCGGCAACAAGGGCTACGACCCGATCTACGGTGCGCGGCCGCTGAAGCGCTTCCTGCAGCGCGAGCTGGAGACGCGCCTCGGCCGCAAGCTGATCGCCGGCGACGTGCCCGACGGCGCCACGGTGGTGGTCGACGTCAAGGGCGGCGAGCTGGTCATCGAGGCCCACGCTCCGGCGCCGAAGCGCGGCGGCGAACCGGTCGGCAGCTGACGCTGCCGGCCGGCGGGGGAGTCGTTGCGGCGCTAAGCTCGCATCCTTGAACGCGCCAGCTGGAACAATCGTGACGAGATGGCTCGCCGCCGTGGTGATCGGCGCTGCGGCGGTGCACGCGCAAGAGGCGGCGAAGGTCCTCGAGGCCGCCACTCCTCATGGCACCGTGGCGGTGCGCTGCGAGATGCTGCGTACGACGCTGCATGGCGGCGACGGCCGGCCGACGGCGACGATGTGCGGCTTCGCCTACCTCGGCGACGAACCGTCGCGGCCGGTGACGTTCTTCTGGAACGGCGGGCCGGGCTTCTGCTCGTCCATGCTCCACACCGCCTTCGCGGGGCCGCGCATCGCCGACCTTACGGGTGACGGTGGCGAGGTCGACAATCCGCTCACCCTCGTCGATCGCACCGATCTCGTCTACGTCGATCCGATCGGCACCGGCTTCAGCCGTGCGATCGCGCCGACGGCAGACGGCGACTTCTACGGCATCCACGAGGACGCGCGCGCCGCCGCGCAGT
>JACKHZ010000002.1 GCA_020638735.1 Planctomycetota bacterium
CTCGCTCGGCGCGTGCGCGGCAGCGCGCAGGTCGGTCGCCGGCACGCCGGCGAACATCCGGCCGGCGGGCATCGAGGTCACCAGCGTGGAGTTCGACAGCAGGATCGAGCCCTCGCCCATCTCGACGCCGGGGAACAGCATCGCGCCGATGCCGACCTGGCAGCGCGAGCCGATGCGCACTGGGGCGAAGCGGTTGGGGTAGCCGTCGAGGACGCTGCCGCCGAACGAGTGGGTCATGACCACGGCACTCCGGGAGATCACCACCTCGTCGCCGATCTCCAGGCGCCGGCACGGATTCAGGTGGCTGCGCTCGCCGATGAAGCCGTTGCTGCCGACCACCAGCTCGGCCTCGGGTTCCATCGCGCCACCGCCGCCGACCTCGACGTCGGGCGCGAAGAAGGCGTTGTCGCCGAGCTCGATGCGGCGACTGCGCAGCACGCTGTTCCGGCCGAAGCAGGCCAGCTTGCCGGCGACCAGCTCCTCGCAGTCGATGGTGACGTTCTCGCCGACGTGGCTGCCGTCGCCGAGCACCAGCCGCCGCGCGCGGATCACCGCGTTGCTGCCGAACGACACGTCGGCGCCGAGGCGGGCGCCGAAGCGGCGGTAGATCGCGACCTTGCTGGCGGAGCCCAGCGCGGCGAAGGCGGCGCGGTCCCGGTCGAGCAGTTCGGTGAAGTCGGCGGACAGCCAGCCGTCGCCCGCGGCGGGGTCTGCGGCCGGCGCGGCGGCACCACCCGCTGCGACGTGGCGCTCGACGTCTTCCAAGCGGATCAGCCCGCCACCTCCGGTGCCACGCACCGCGGCGAGGTCGATGCCGAGTTCGCGGGCGCGCAGCCGTGCCGCCGGAGCGGCGTCGACCTCGCCGGCCACGCTCGCCGGGGCCGATCGCACGGTGTCTCGGGTCGCAGCGTCGCGGGTCGCGGTGTCGATGCTTTGACCCGCCGCGGCTTCCGTCTCGACTTCGACGCTCGCCAGCAGCGCTGCCTCGTCACCGGCCGATACCGACTCCGCAGGCCCCCGCGCGATGCCCACGACCCCCTGCACCGCCACCCGCTCGCCGGCCGGTACCACCTGGCGATGCAGCACACCGTCGCGCTCGGCCTCGATCTCGAAGGCGGCCTTCAAGGTCTCCACCGCCGCCAGCGCATCGCCCTTGCGGAACGACTCGCCCTCCGCCACCAGCCAGGTCGCGAGCAGGACGTCTTCTTCGGCGGTGCCGAGGTAGGGCACGCGGATCAGGTCGGGCATGGCTGGGCGCGGCGCAGGGTTGGGAGATCAGTAATCCTGCAGCAGCGACAGCGCGCTGCGCAGCACCTGGCGGACGTCGGGCATCATCGCCGCCTCGAGTTCCGGCGACGACGGGATCGGCGTATGCGCGGCGCCGACCTTCTGCAGCGGCGCGCGCAGCCGTCCGAACACGTCGGGCAGGATGTCGGCGAGCACCCGGTCGCAGAC
>JACKHZ010000020.1 GCA_020638735.1 Planctomycetota bacterium
TGCTCGTTGCCGCAGCCGGGGCAGCGTTCGGCGCCGCGCGCGCCGGCCAGCCCTGCTGCGAGGGCGCTGCCGAGCGCGTGCACGCCGGGGCGGACCTCGTCGGCGACGTAGTTGAAGGTGTCGGTGGCCACGGGTGCGGTCTCGCCGGCGGTGTAGCGAGCGATCGCGCCCAGGTAGGCGAACTTGAGCAGCGCGGTGCCCACGCCGAGCAGAGGCAGGCCGACGAACGCGCACCAGAAGTACTGCGGCGGGCCGCTCATCGTCGCCATCGACCCGATGAACGAGACCACACCGATCGCCGTGAACACGCCGCCGACCGCGGTCAGCAGGATGCCGAGGATGCGCAGGCCGGTGCGTTGCGCGCGGTGGCCGGGGTTGATCCGGCCGGCGCCGGTGCGGTGACGATTGCGCATGGCGGCATCGTAGCCGGCGGTCGGCTGCGTCTGTCGTTCGCGCCGTCTAGCCGAACATCGCCAGCCACTCGGCTTCGGACTTCGGCTTGAACACGAAGTTGCTCTTGCGCGTTTCGCCGAGGCTGGCGCTCGGTTCGGGCGCGTAGAGGTGGCCGGGGTAGAGCGTCGCGTCGTCGGGCACCTGCGCGAGCTTCTGCGTCAACGACAGGTACAGCTGGCGCGGATCGCCGCCGGGCAGGTCGGTGCGGCCGCAGCCCTGCAGGAACAGCGTGTCGCCGGCGACCAGCCGGTTCTGCACCAAGAAGCACTGTGAGCCCGGCG
Organism: Planctomycetota bacterium; assembly: GCA_020638735.1. Lineage (GTDB taxonomy): Bacteria > Planctomycetota > UBA1135 > UBA1135 > UBA2386. The sequence goes on from JACKHZ010000020.1 coordinate 735, forward strand.
TGTGTCCCGGCGTGTGGATCAGCTGGATCGGGATCGCGCCGACCTGCAGCACGTCGCCGCTGTCGTGCAACTGCAGGTCGCTGTCGCTGCAGCCCGTGATGCGCTTGATCCACGGCGCCTCCTCGCGCTGCGCGTGCACCTTGCACGGGCACCGGGTCAGCAGCTCCTTCACGCCCTGCAGCTCGTGGCCGTACATGTCGCCGCCGACGTGGTCGGGGTGATAGTGCGTGGCCAGCGCGCCGGTGACCCGCATGCCGTCCTGCTCACACTTGGACACCAGCTCGCCGACCGCGTAACACGGGTCGACCAGCACGACCTCCCCCGTTTCCTTGTCGCCGATCGCGTAGACGAAGTTGGCCATCTGGCCGGCGATCGGATCGGCGACCGCGAAGTCCCGTCCGGCGAGCCACTGTCGAAAATACAGACGGTCCTCAAGCGAGGGGGTGGGGTCGTGCCGATTCATGCGATGGCAAGGATGGTACGGCGACCTTCTCGAATCACCTGCAAAACACCGCCGCGCGCTCGGCGGGCCGGCGCCGTCGTGCGACTGCTGGCCTGCGCGGTGCTGTTCGGCTGCGTGGGGCCTGGCGGCAACAAGCCCGCGACGGTCGCGGCCGGACCGCTCGCCGAGCTGTTCGCGGGCCGCACCGTGTTGGTCGGTGAACTGGCGCCGGCCCAGCCGCTGCCCGAACTTGCCCCGGGTGCGACGGTGGTGGTGCTCAGCGCCCAGCCGCGCAGCAGCGGGTCGTGGCTCGACGAGGCGCAGCGCACGGCGCTGGCCGGGTTCGTCGCTGCGGGCGGGCGCCTGTGCCTGTTCGGTCACGCGGCGTCGCTCGCGACCGAGTTGGGCATCGAGAGCGAGTGGCCCGAACGCAGCTCCTTCCGCTGGGGTTTCGACCGCCGCACCGCGATCGGGCGCGCCCGTCTCGGCGTGCAGGTGGTCTCGGGGCGGGTGCCCGAGTGGTTCGACGGGCTGGGCGCGTCCGCGCAGGACGAGCACACCTTCCACCTGGTCGCGCGGCAGCCGTGCGACGTACCGATCTGCACGTGGAGCCAGGGCGCGCCGCAGCGCGGCGAGGTGCTCGCGGTGCTCGCCGTCGAACTCGACGGTCGCGCCGTGGCGTCGCAGGCGCCCGCGGTGGTGCGCTGGTCGCACGGTCGCGGCGCCGTCGTCGCGGTCGGGCTCGGGCCGGACCTCGGCAGCGCCGACGCCACGATCGCCGCGAACGCGGCGCAGTTCGTGCGCAACGTGGTCGCGCGCGCCGGCGAGCCCGGGCAGCCGCCGCTGGTGATGCTCGGCGTGCCGCTGACGCGCGTGGCGGCGGCGGCGCCGGTGGCGATGGACCTCGGCGCGCGCGAGGTGCCGGCCGCGCCGCAGTTGGCGCACTGGGGCTGGCAGGCGGCGCTCGCGCCGGCCGACGACGACACCCAGGCGCGCCCCTACGCCGAACTGATCGACGATGTGTTGTTGCCCAGCTGGCAGGCCGGCGCAGACCTGCTCGAGGTCGGTCTGGGGCAACGCGACCGCGGCGCGCCGCTGGCGTGGCGCGAGGGCGACCGCCTCAAGCCGCCGTCGTCCTGGCGCGGCGGCGCGTTCTGGCCGCAATGGACGACCCGCACCCTCGGCGACCTCGCCGCGGAGGCGCACGCCCGCGGCGTGCTGCTGCAGGCGGCGGTCGATCCGTTGCCGGTCGGCGATCGCGTCGAGGAGCGGCTCGTGGCGCTGCGCTACTTCGCGCGTGAACTCGCCGATCTGCGCCGCCTCGGGGCGCGTGCGCTCGACGGTCTGGGGGTGCGCGACTGGTGGCCCGACACTTCGGGGCTCGGCGTGGCGATGGTTCAGGACTTCCAGCCCGGGGCATATCTCTACAGCGCGGGCGAACTCACGCCGACGTTCGCGGGCGCCCTGCGCGCGCTCGACGCCGACGACGGCGCCCCCGCGGGGCTGCCGTTCGCGGGCATCTCGGCGCGCTGGCGCGACGGGTTCCCGGCTGCCGAGTTCCCGCTGGGGGTGCTCGACGCGCGCGCTTCGCGGCCCGCGGCGCTGGTGCCGTACGACGTGCCGGCCGGCGGCAGCGCGCCCGACTGGCTGGTCGCGCAGATCAATCACTTCGTGCGGTCGCGACGCGACCAGGGTGCAGCGCTGTGGTGGCGCGCCCACGACCCCGCGACGCTCGGGCCGCAGACGGCCGCCTACGTGCAGGGGCTGTCGATGGAGCCGCTGCGGGCGGCGGTGGCGATGCCGCTCGCCGCGACGGGCGCCGGCGGCCTGCGTGCCGCCGCGGCCGAACTGCTCGACGAGGTGCAGAGCGGCTTCGGCGCCGAACTGCCCGCGCCCGCGGCCGTGCACGTGCTGCAGAACAACTGGCTGCGCCTGGTCGGCAGCGGCGGCGGGCTTCTGTTCGATCCGAGCGGCATGGCGCGCTTTCAGCCCGGTGAGCCGGCGGTGCTCAGCGCCGGCCTGCTGCGCACGCGGCTGTTCGGCGGGCGGCCGAACGGCGACGCGCTGCGCACCACGACGCAGGACTTCCTCGCCGCGGGCACGCGCGGCGCGGGTGGCTACGGCAGCACGTCGGGCATCGGCGGCGCGCGCGCCGAGGATCGGCGGCTGCCGGCGGTGCTGGCCTTCGGCGCGGCGCCGCAGTGGCCGCAGCGCGTCGCGATCGAGTGCGAGCTGGACACCGGCTACCACGAACTCGAGTTGGTGCTGCGCGGCGTGCAGGGGCGCGGCCTGTGCGCGGTCCGGCTCGACGACGTGCTGCTGCGCTGCGTGCCGTTCCGCACCGGCGAGCGCCTGGCGATCGTCACCGTGCCCGTGCACGTGGCCAGACCCGGGCTCCGGCAGCTGTCGCTGACCGTGCTCGAAGGCGGCAGCGTCGGCATCGACCGCATGCAGCTGGTGCGCCGCGGCGACGTCGGCGCCGAAGCCGAGGTCGTCGTGCCGGCCGGCAGCGTCGCCTCACTCGCCGAGCGCTCGGCGTCGAGCTACCACGCCGAGCGCCTCGAGTTCACGATGCTCGCCGACATGCCCGGCCTGCTGATGCGCGTGCACTGCGACCGCGCCGTGCGCAGCCTGCAGGTGGAGCGCACCCTGTCGTTGCCGGGCTACACGCGGTTGCTGCGCAGCAGCGCCGGCGAGCGCGCGGACGCCCTGCGCGGCCCGTTCGTGCTGCGCGCCGCGGACCTCGCGCTGCCCGACCTCGTGGTCGCGCCGCTGCTGCTGGCGCGCTACGACCGCTTCCGCTTCGGCGCCGAAGGATTGCAGATGCTCAGCGCGCCGGAGCCCGGCGCCGAGGCGCGCGTTGGCTTCCTGCTGGTCGGCCGCGACGACAGCGAACGGGTGCTCGGGCAGGCGCGGCGTCTGTTCGCCGCGCTGGACCAGCCGCTCGCGCTCGACCTCGGCGCCACCGGTGAGGCCAGCCTGTCGCCCGAGCTGCCGTTCGCGTGGACGCAGCTGCTGCGGCTCGAAGCGGGCGTGCGCACGCCGTTCGCGGTGCGCGAGAACGGCTGGTGGACGTGGCGCGGCGCGCAACCGGCCGACGACGGCGGCGTCTGGCTGCGCGTCGTGCACGTGCCCGGCGACACCGTGCAGGTGGTCGGCGGGCCGACCCTGCTGGCGCGCACGCGGCCCGGCCCCGGTTCGCGCGCGGTGCTGGCGCTGCGGGACGTGTCGTCGTCCGCGGCGGTGGTGCGCGTGCTGCAGCCGAGCCGGCTGGTGCCGCCGAGCGTCGTGTTCGCGGCCGACTTCGACGAGGTCTACGTCGACGGCGCGCCGTGGGCGCACTTCGACGGCAACACCGTGTTCCTGCCCGACGTGCCCGGCATCTACGCGGTGAAGACCCGGCAGCACGGCGGCGGCGTCGGCGTGCACGTGCGCCGCACGGCCGCGCCGCTGCGCCGCTGCGCCTTCGACCCGCGCAGCAGACAGCTGCTGCTGAGCACCGCGCTGGACCCCGCGCGCCCGCCGGAGCTGCCCTACACCGCGGTCCTGACCGGGCCGCGTCCCACGCGCGTCGACAACGGCGAGGTCCTCGACGACGCCGAACTGCGTCACGCCGACGCCGAGACGCGCGCCCAGGCCCTCGCCGGCGGCGTGGTCATCCGATTCCGCAGCGGCATCACCAAGGTGCACTATGGCGAATGAACGATCTGGTTGGCTCGTGACCGTGTTGGTGGCGCTCGGCGCCGCGGCGCTCGTGCTCGGGGGGCGTTCGGCGTGGCCGAGTCCGCTCGAGGAGGGCCCGATCCACGAGGGGCCGACCCTCGGGCGCCTGCGCGCTGCGGCGGCGGCGGTCGACGCCGCGTGCCGCACCGGCGACGTCGAGGCCTTCAAGGCGCGCACCACGGCGACGCATCAGCGCTGGCTGCAGCGGCAGCTCGCCGTGGTCGACCGGCAGCTCGACGGGCGCTCGATCGGCGAACTGATCGCCGACGACGCCTACGGCGACCTGCTGCTGGCCGAGCCGCTGGCCGGCGAGGTCAAGGACGGCCGCGCCGTCGTGGCCGTGCCGCGGCCGCGCGGCGAGGGCGCGCAGGTGATGACGTTCGTCTGGGACGGGCGGCGCCTGCAGCTCGACGAATCGACGCATTCGCGCGCCGTCACCGACGCGCGCAGCGCCCGGGCCGCGGTCGATGCGGTGATGCGGCGCGAGCGCTGATCCAATCGGCGCGCGGCCGCGCTACGCTCGGCGCGATGTCTGCCGAGCACGCCGGGCCGTCGGGGTCGTTGTCGTTCGTCACCCCGCCGGGGTGGGCGACGGCGATGTGGGCGCACCGCGCCGAGCTGCTCGTCGAGCAGGCGCACCTCGAGAAGAAGGCCGCGAGCGCGGCGCTCGCGCTGCTGTTCCGGCTGCCGGCGGGCACCGGCCACGAACGCGCGCTGTCGTCGTTGGCGCGCGAGGAGCTGGTGCACTTCGAGCGCGCGCTCAAGCTGCTGGCCTCGCGCGGCATCGACTTCGCGCCGCAGCAGCCGAGCATCTACGCCGAGCAGCTCAAGCGCGCGGCGGCGCGAACGATGCCCGGGCGGCTCGTCGACGAGCTGCTGCTCGGCGCGATCATCGAGGGGCGTTCCTGCGAACGCATGCAGCTGCTGGCGACGGAGTTCGCCGGCGGCGACGACGAACTGGCCGCGTTCTACGCCGACCTGGTCGCGGCCGAGGCGCGGCACGAGAGCCTCTACCAGCAGATCGCCGCCGACCTCGTCGGCGCCGACGCGGCGCGGCAGCGCCTCGCGACCCTGGTCGCGCACGAGGCGAGCGTACTGCGGTCCGCGCCGTTCGCGCCGCGGCTGCACGGCGGCCTGCCCGACACCCAGCCCGACACCCAGCCCGACACCCTGCGCGCCGAGGTGGGCGGTGGCTGACCGCGCGCGCAGGCGGCGCCGCTGGCGCTGGCTCGGCTGGACGGCGGCGCTGCTGCTGCTCACGCACGGCGTGCTGATCCTGCTGCACGTGCCGATCGCGCGCCCGTTCGACCTGCTGCTCAACCTCGGGCCGGTCGTCGAGGAGCCGGCGCTGCGCGCGCCCGCCGACGGCAGGCGCCGCGTCGTCGTGCTCGTGCACGGCATGTTCCGCACCAGCGCCTCGCTGTGGCGCCTGGCCCGCACGCTGCGGGCGCACGGCTACGAAGTGGTGGCGTTCGACTACTGGAGCAACGCTGCGCCGATCGAGGCGCACGCCGCGGCGCTGCACGACGCGGTCGAGGACCTGTGGCGCAGCGGGCCGGTCGATGAGCTGTCGTTCGTCGCGCACTCGATGGGCGGCGTCGTCACCGAGGAGTATCTGCGGCGCGAGGACGCGCGCGTGCCGGTGCGCTGCGTCTATCTCGGCGTGCCGCACCGCGGCGCGGTGCTCGCCGATCTGCGCAAGCACTGGTTCTTGTTCCGCTGGGCGATGGGGGAGACCGCGGCGCTGCAGCTGTCGCCGGGCGACCCGATGGTGCAGCAGCCGATCCCGACGCCGTGTCCGGTGGGCACGATCGTCGGCGACCTCGGCGAGGGCAACCGCTCGATCCCCGGACACGACGACGGCACGGTGGGGGTCGCGGAGGCGACGTTCGCGGGCGCCACCGAGTCCGTGGTGGTGCCGCTCGGCCACACGAGCCTGACCTTCGGCGACCAGAGTCTGCGCCTGGTGCTGGCATTCCTGCGGCACGGCTCGTTCGGCGGCGACGGGAACCGCTGATGGCCCGCCGCTACTTCGCCGATCCCCTGCCCGCGATCGGGCCCGCGACGCTGAGCGCGCGGCACGGTCACCACCTGGGCCGCATCGTCAACACCGGCCCCGGCGACGCGGTCGTGTTGTTCGACGGCGCCGGTCTCGAGGTGCACGCGACGGTGCTCGCGGTCGGCGCCCGCGAGGTGCAGGTGATGGTGGTCGGGCCGGTCGCGGTCCCGCTGGGTCGTCGGCCGCGCCTCGCGCTCGACGTGGCCTGCGCGCTGCCGAGGAAGCGCGCCGACTGGTTGTTCGAGCACGGCACCGAGGTCGGCATCCGCAGCTTCTGGCCGATCGTGACCGAACGCACCAACCGCCAGCACGAGCAACCCGAACACTGGCGGCGGATCCTGATCGCGGCCAGCGCGGTGCGACCACGCGCCGTACCGCCGACCATGCGACCGACCTCGGCCTCGACAGGTTGTGCGCGATGGCGCTGCCGCCGCGCCTGCTTCGTAGCGACGATGGCGGACACCGAACGCAGGGCGACGACCGCGGCCGAGGCGTTGCTCGTGGTCGGACCGAGGCGGGCTCACCGACAAGGGATTCCGGCAGTTGACCGACGCCGGAGTTCGCCGCGCAACCTGGGGCCATGGGCACTGCGCACCGGGACGCCGTGCTCGCGCCGGGGCGGCTTGCGGTTGCTGCAGGCTCTGCCGACTGGGCGAGACCGGAGTCGCCGGCAAGGGCGTTCCATCGGCCAGCTTTGCGGTAGAGTCCGCCCTCGGTCGCCGCGTCCGGCGACCTCGCGGGCTAAGCAGCATCCTGGGTGCAGTGTTCCGGTTTTGGGCGCCGGTTTCTGGCGCAGCGTTCGTCGTGGGGCAGTTGTTGCCGCAGACCCTCCGGGGTGTGGCGGACCAACCGGGCGTGCTGCATGCCCAGGGCCGCGGGCCGGCCAACCCGGCGCCCGCGAAGCCTCAGCCCGGTGTCACCGAGGACACCGCCGCGCCGACCGTGGTCTACACCGAGGACCACAGCAGCAGCTCGAGCGGCGGCGGCTTCGTCGCGGTGACCGGCAGCTACGGGGTCGGCACCTCGGTGCTCTACCTGATCGACACCGAGAACCGGCAGCTGGCGGTCTACGAGGCCCGCGGCGGCTCGTCCGAGCAGCGCCGCATCGTCTTCGTCGGCGCCCGCCGCATCGACCTCGACCTGCAGCTCGAGCGCTACAACGACCGCAGCGAATACGACTATCGCGAACTGCGCAAGCTGTTCGACAAGCGCGGTGGCAACGACCCGGACGTCTCCACGGGCCTGGAGCCCGGCGGCAGCAACCGCAAGTAGTCACTACACAACTGGCGGATCCGAGGTAAGCTTCCGCGACTGCGATGCTCCCCTCGGGCCCGACAGGCACCTGCCCGGTGCTGGTCCCGACACCTCGCAGGCTCTCCGACTCTATCCCAAATCCCCTCTCCCCTGTCTCCCGCCGGGCTCGTCCCTGCGCCATCGTTACGAGGTAGGTCTGTGTCCGACAAAACCGACGATTTCCTGTCCTTCGAGAAGGCTCTGCGCGAACTGAAGATGCGCAGCGAGGAACTGAAGAAGCTGGTCTCGGAAGGCGAGATTCGCGCGTTTCGTGACGGCGACTCGATGAAGTTCCGCCGCGACGACGTCCAGGCGCTGACCAGCAAGGCCGCCGGCGACGCCGAGCTGTCGTTCGCCGACTCACTCGAGGACGACACCGGCATGGTCACCGAGCAGATCTCCGACGAGGACACGCTGCTGGCCGACGACGACGTCGTGATCGAGGCCACTCCGGCCCGTCGCGCGAGCCCCGCGCGCAGCGGCCGCGCCTCGTCCAGCGCCGACGCCGGTCCGTCCAAGGAGCCGGGTTGGGTCACCGCCGTGGCGATCCTCGGCGCGCTGGTCATGGTCTACGGGATGATCGTCTGCTACGGCATCTCCCAGGAGACCGACCCGGCGACCGACGCGATGATGGGCTGGTTCGCCTCGAAGTGAGCCTCGCGACTCGGGTGACGCACCCGAGGTCTCCGTCCTGGTTGCGGCCGCCCGGCGCATGCTGGTCGGTCGCTCGATTACGGCACACAGCCTCGGCTGGGTGCCGTTTTGCGTTTGTGTCGCGATTGGATTTGCCCTCGCGGCCCGCTACCCTCCGCCACTTCGGGCGCGGCCACCGGTCGGCGCGGCCCGGGTCATTCGAACTGGAGGGGCATCCCATGAAACACACCTTGATGATGGTCGCGCTGGTCTTTCGCGAGCTGCCTGCGTAGTCAAGCCCACCACCAAGGTGTCGGGTACCAACAGGCGCTGCGTGCCGAGATGCGCCAGCATGGCCGAGGCAGAAGGCACTGAGCGCCGAAACGCGCCTGCGCGCGAAAGGAGACGAGCACTGGCGTCCAACGCCGTCGGCGACGCCAACTGGGTCAAGGAGCGAAGGCCCGCCTCGCGGACACCGCTCGCCAGAACTTTAACCTGTCCGGCAGGGCGTGAACCTCGTCAGACCAAGAAGGTCCCGCGATCCCGCGTCGACGGCAGCGTGCTGTTTCGCGCCCAGTCCGCAACGACCTGTCGAGGCGAAGGCAAGCGCACCCTGGCTTACGCTGACCGGCTCGCTGCAGGCGAGCGCATCCGCGTCGAAGGGCACACCGACACCACGCCGATCCGCAGCAGCCGGTAGAAGTGCCCAACCTGCGCCTGTCGGTCGAGCGCTGCGATAGCCGTCGCCGACTACCTGATCAAGACCTCAGGCATCCCGAAGGAGAAAGATCAGCGTCGCGAGCTACAGCGAGAGTTCCACTGCCCGCCGTGCTGCCGGGCACCGACGACGCCGCACCGCCGCGAACCCGCGTCGCGTCGAGATCGTTGATCGACCGGTGATGCCTTCGTGATCGCGATCGCGCAGCCCCGGCGCTGGCGCTGCTGTCGCTGGCGATACTCCCTGTTCCGGAGACGGCCTGCTGGCGACACCCGCCAGTCCACGAAAGGCTACGCCAGCGCTCGGCGCAGCGGCCGCTTCGGTTCGCTGCGCGACCTCGTGCCTATTCGATCGCGCGGTCGACGGGCAACCGTTCCGACTGTTCCTCGATCCTTCGAGGTGACGCGCGCCGATTGGCGAGTTCACCGCGACCGAGGAGGGCAGCAGGTGCAGGCCGCCGATTGCGCCAGCAGCGGCGACCCGCGCTGCCAGCCAGCGCGATGGACCTGCAGCGGCAAGCGCGCGCGCGTTGCGCGCGCTGGCGCTTCGCGCGGCTACCGCGCGCCGCCGATGGTTCACCTGCGTGGTCAGGGGACGGCCGCAACCGCTTCCCCTGGGGCAGCAAGGAGGACCGACGCGCACCAACACGGGCGAGCTCGGGCTCCGGCAGGCCGACGCCCGTGGGCACGTTCAAGACTCCAGTCGACGCACCGGGGCAAACAGCCTACGACCTGATCGGCAACGTCAGCGAGGCGGTCGAGACAGTGCCGCCGGCGTGGTGTCTGCGCGAACGCACCGTCGATCCGCTCGGCGGGGTGCTCGATCCGCAGGCGTCGTTCAGCCGCGCCTGCGACCGGAACCAGGTGCCCGCGCTGGCCACCGTGTGGGGCGAAGTCAGCGGACTGCTATGGCGCCGATGTGGGCCACGCCGTGGCCACGCGGGCCCCAACGCGCCACGAGTCGTCAGCGCCGGCACAATCGCCGATGGCGCAGACTCAGGCGTGCTCGCCGGAGATCAGCGTCTGCGCAGGGCTGCGCCTCGCCGCGACCGTCCGAGCTACTGGCCGCGTTGCTCGCTTCTGACGCGGCGCCCGGCGCCGGCAGGAGCAGGGAGCAGCTGCAGCGCTTCTGGCACGCGCGCCAGGCCACCACCAGCGCGTTATCAGCCTAGCCGCAGCTGGCAGCCTCGCCGGCCGCGCGCGCCGATACCCGCGATCGCGCGCCTGCTGCAGGCCGGAAGCTCGGCGTGCCGGCGCCCGCCGGAGGCGTTGGTGGTGGCGGCCAGACGCGACTCGTTCGCACTACCAGGCCCAGCTCGGCGCGCTCGGCTTCGCCGAGAGCTCGACGCTGGGGAGCAGAACTTCCCTGCTCGACCCGTGCGCTACCGCTGGCTCGCCAGGCAGGCCGCGCCGACCGCGCAGGACACCGCAGTCCGAGATCGGCGTCGGCCTGGGCTTCCCTGATGACGCGGGAGCTGGCGCAGCGCGCCGGCCGCGTGCTGGGCATCGGATGATCCGCGGCTGTTGAACTCGCCAGCGCGAAGCCTCGCCGACCTCGGCAACGTCGACCTCGTCGGGTGAAGGACGCGCTCAGCGGCCCCGACGTTCGCGCTGCGTCCGGAGATCGCCGCAGCCGCCGCCGCAGCGCGCGCTCGCGCGTAACGGGGGCGCTTCCTGCTGCTGGTCGCCAACCTGCCTGCGTACCGTGTCAGGCCGCTGCTGGCCGAGGTCGTGGCGCTGCCCGAGTTGCCGGACGCGCGGTGTTGCTGGTGCGAAGGAACTCGCCCAGCGGGTTGCCGCCAGTAGCAGCAGCGCCGGAATCAGGGGCAGCCTCGGCGTGGTGGTGCAGTCCGTGTTCCACACCAGGGGTGCTGCGCGACGTGCCCCCGCAGGTGTTTCCAGCCCCAGCCCAAGGTGGTAGGCGCGGTGCTGCAGCTCGAGCGCCGCGACGACACTCGGCGAGCTCAGCCAGGCGACGCGCGGCAGTTCGCGCGGTTCAAAGTACTCCTATGTTCAACGCTGCTCCTGAGTCCACCGGCACACGTTGCCGGCCACTTGCGCCGCGATCGGGCCGAGAATCCGCGCAGTGGGAGGCGGACCTGTTGATGCAGCGCCGAAGGCTGCAGCGGCCGGATCGTCGCCCTGTAAGCAGTACGCCGGCACCCGGGGCTGCGGAAGTTCGCGAGGCGGTAAAACGACGCCTTGCTAGAGCGGCGTGCTACAGTGCGCGGTTCCTTCCTAACTGCCCCGGGATCCGCTGCATATCACCCAGTCTTGGCGGGCCTGCACGTCCTTTAAGCACTGGGGCAGCGAGAGAGCTTGCACTGGTTTTTGGTCTGAGTGGCTTCGCCATCTGGTTTCGCCTTCGCGAAATCTGGAAGAAACCTCGGCCATCGAGATGTTGCAGATAAATTGGTTCGGATTGCTCCGTGATTCGGACTGCTGGTTTGCGCTCGATCTTGGGCGGGACCTACGGCGACGCGGGAGATTGCTTTGCGCCGCTTTCGGTGCCTTCCAGGCGCTTCCGGCAACGGCAACCACCTCACCACGTGAGTCACCGTAAATCCGCCTCCGGCACGAAGAAGGCAATCGGTGGCTCGTGTTCCTTGCTGGAACGCGTTCTGTATGGACGGCCAGGTGTCAGCATAACCAGGCTACTCTTGAGCACGCCATGCGGTCCGGGCCTTGCACCTCGCGAATGTCGGAGGTTCCCGAACGCCCGGCCCCTCCGGAGTCATCGAGACCACTGCGCCGCCCGACTCTGACCAGCTCCACTTCGACTCCCCAGCAGTCCGACTTCTCCGGAGTCGACCACCTGCAGCCGACATCTTCCGCAACCCCGGCAGACCCGCTTCGAGGACGCCAAGCTTCCGTAAAGGGGTACCGATCTGATGCGCCTTGATCGAAGCTACCTGCCCCTCAGGCGCGCGGCCGCAGGCTGATCCTTTGCTATGTCCGTTCCATACCGAAGCGCTCGCCGTCGTTCACTGATGAGCTGCAGCAGGCAGTTCTTCTGCTTCGGCTGCGGCAGACCGGCGGCATCCGGCTGGCTGCAGGAGCGCGAGGGCCTCTCGTTCCGCGAGGGCCATGGAGGTGCTGCCGATCGCGCCGGGATCTCGCTCGAAGGTGTTCTCGAGCAGCCAAAAGACGCGCAAGGGCCTTCCAGTCCCTACACCGTCCTGGGGCGGGAATGCGCCGGCTTCTTCCAACGTTGTCTGGGCGACGAGGGCGTCCTGGCGCGTAGGTACCTCGAGCACCGCGGCCTCGACGCCGCGATCGTGCCGGCGTCTGAGGGTCCATCCGCGAGCCCGGCGCGCTGCGGCGTTACCGTCGCCGACAGAAGTTGCCGCGCGAGATCCTCGAGCAGGCCAGCTTGTTCAAGAACGGTCGCGACCCATGCGCGCAGCTGATGTTCCCGATCGGGGACGGGCGCGAATCGCACCCGTGGCTTTGCTTCAACACGCATCGATACCGGGGTGCAGCAGCGACACTCCGAGGGACCACTATGAAGCCGCGAAGTATCTGAACTCGCCCGAGTCGCCGTGGTTCACCGGCAAGCGGCGCGTGCTGGTCGGGCTGTCGCGCGCAAGCAGGCCAGTGCCTGAAGCTCGTGGTGGTGGAGGGCTACACCGACGTGATCGCCTGCCTGGCGGGCTTCACCGGCGCAGTGGCGTCCCAGGCACCTCGTTCACGCGCATTTTTGCGCGCACCGTCAACGCTACGCCACCGAGGCGTCGTTGCGCTGATGTTCGTGACAGCGACCGCGCCAGCCGGCAGGCAGCGGAGCGCGCCCTGCGCGAACGTCAACAGCCGCCTGGCGGTGCGCATCGCGATCGTCGGCGGCGACAGCGACGCGGCCGCAGGGGAGACCAGCAAAACCTCGTGGCCAGGCTTGTCCCAGCAGGCGACCCGGAAGGTGATGGCGGGGAGTGCGCCGCGAACTCCGCGAACTGCTCGACCACGCCGAGGACAGGCTGACGGTGTGGTTTCCGGCTGCTTCACGGCAGCGCCCGGACCTCCTCGCAGGCCGTGAACGTCGGCCGCCGCGCGGAAGTGCCATTGTCTGGCGCTCTGCGAAGAGCCGGTGCAGCGCGCAGCGGCGTGACCGGAGCGATAGCGCGCTGCTGGCGCCTGCCGCCGCAGGCCTCAACGCTGCGAAGGTCAGCCCGCCGTGCCGCGCGGCCTGCGACCGATAGGCCGGGATCGACGACAGCGGCCCGCCAGGGGGGCGAGCCGACGGCGATGAGCAGCGTCGCCGCGCGGCACCGCCAGTCGCTCACAGCCAAGGCCGAGAGTCGAGATCGGCGCCTGCATCATCGCCGATCCAGGGGCTATCGCCGACTTCGACGTCGAGGCGGCCGAGCCGTTCGAGGTCGAGGGGCTGCGCAGGCTGCTGGACCCTGGCCTTCGAGGGCGTGGCCGCGACTGCGCACGAGCCGCGCGACTTCTCTCAAGTTCCTGTTCGCGCGTGTCGCCAGACGCTTGGCCGGTACTGCAACGCCTGCTCGGCGAGATCGCGACCCAGGCGAGACGATCTCGACGCGGGCTGGGCTTCTGGTTGGCCATCTCGGCGAAATTCGCCGACGCCTTAGCGAAGAGCACGGCAGCGCGTCCTGCGACAGCAGTTGCAGGCAGCGACTGGCCGCAGGTGACCAGGTGGCTGCGGCCGAACTGCAGCGCCAGCTCGAGTCCAAGCGTCGGGAACGGCGCGGCCGGCAGCGGAGCCAGTGCCCGAGAACAGGCCGCGCCGACGCGCCGGCGGCGACGCTACTGTGAAATTGCTACCGACGACCACCAGGCCGACAGGGCCTCCCAGACCGTTCTCCTTTGACCCCTCCTGTCGCCCCAGGCTGAGGCTGCCGGCGAAGCGGCGACTGAGCCGGCTGTAGTTCCGCTTTCGACGCTGATTTCCCTTTCGACCTCCCTTTCCGCCTCCCTCCCCAGGAAGTTCCTCCCAGTCCGTTCGTCCAGACCTTCCCCAGCCGCTTCGCCGCGGCAACCGACCCCCACCCGCGCCGCGCCACACGTTCGCCGCGATCGCAGAGACGTATCAAAAGACCATCCCATGGCTGTCACCGACTTCGACAAGGGGTCCAGAAACCCTCATCAAGGCTCGTCGCAAGATGGGCACCGTCACCTTCCGCGCAGCTCGGCGCGGCGTTGCCAGACGGCATGACCTCGCCCGAAGATCGGGGCCCGCGATCGGCATGATCGAGGGAGGCGGGCCTCGACGTCGTCAGGGACAAGGAGCAAGAGCGAAGGGCAGAAGGAGCTCGCGCAAGGACGAGGACAGCGACGACTCAGGTGACGACGTCGACCTGTCGCCACGGACCTCCGAGATCGCCGGCCCGCAGCGGTCCGAGCTGTCCGCGCCGATCGTCGACATCACCGAAGATGACGACCCAGTGCGCATGTACTGGCGCAGATGGGGAGATCCCGCTGCTGACTCGCGAGGAGAGATCTCGTTGGCGCGCAAGATCGAGCTGACGCGCAAGCAGTTCCGCAAGGAATTGCTGTCGTCGGGCTTCAGTCTGCGCAACGCGATCGAGATCCTCGAAGGACGTGCTCAGGCAGGCGCGTTCGACCCGCACGCTCAGGTCAATCAGCAGGACCCGAAGGTCAGCCAAGAGGCGGACCTGTCCGATCGCCTGCCCGGCAACATCACCACGCGCTGCGCCTGATCTACGACGCCGCGCAACGCGACTTCGCGCAGCTGCTCGAGGGCAACCGTCGAAACCGCAGGGAAACGGCTGCTCAAGAAGCGCATCTTCTCGCGCCGGCGCAAGGCCGTGGCCTGATCCGAGGAGCTCAGCCTGCAGGGCAAGAAGGTGCAGCCGATGTGATCGACCTGCTCAGGTCAGCATCGCCGAGACCGACCCGCCTCGAGAACCACACACCGCGTTATCGCGGCGCGCAGCTGCAGAACCCGGCGCGCTCGAGACGCGCCAGCGCCTGCGCGACATGCAGGTCGACGCGCTCAGGGGACGATCGAGCGCATGAAGCAGCGCGTCGACTTCGTGCAAGGCCACGCCAACTACGAGGCGCCAAGCGCAAGCTGTCCTCAAGGCAACCTGCGCCCTCGTGATCTCGATCGCCAAGAAATACGCAACGCAGCCTGTATCGTTCCTCGACCTGATCCGGAGGGGCAACACCGGCCCCACCAGTAGAAGGCCGTCGAAATGCAATGCGCCACTGGCTACAAGTTCTCGACCTACGCGACGTGGTGGATCCGCCAGGCGATCACGCGCTCGATCGCGCCGACCAGGCGCGCACGATCCGCATCCCGGTGCACATGATCGAGACGATGAGCAAGCTGCGCAACGTCAGCAAGAAGCTCACCCAGCTCAAGGGGCGCGAGCCGTCGATCGAGGAGGTCGCCGAGGCGGCGCAGGTCTCGGTGGACGAGGCCAAGCGCGTGATGAAGATCAGCAAGCATCCGATCTCGCTGGACCGGCCGATCGGCGACTCCGACGACTCCTACTTCGGTGACTTCATCGAGGACGAGTCGGTCGAATCGCCGGTGCAGACCGCCAGCCGCGAGATGCTCAAGGAGCGGATCGAGAGCGTGCTCAACACGCTGACCTTCCGCGAGCGCGAGATCATCAAGCTGCGCTACGGCATCGGCGACGGCTACACCTACACGCTCGAGGAGGTCGGCCGCATCTTCCGCGTCACGCGCGAGCGCGTGCGCCAGATCGAGGCCAAGGCCGTGCGCAAGCTGCAGCACCCGGTGCGCGCCCGCCGCCTGAACGGCTTCTTCGACAGCAACGTCGAGCTGATGTAGGCGGGGGCTGCTCCGGGCAGTCCGCCGGGCAGTCCGCGGAGCCCGCCGGAGCCCGCCGGAGCCCGCCCGAGCCCGCCCGAGCCCGCCGGTGCCACCGCAGCCCGCGGTGGCGCGCCCCTTTGCCTTCGCCTGCCGCTGGTGGGTGGGGGTGCGGCAGCGCGGGCAGGAAACTCGGCTGCCGGGCCCCATCGAGCAACTCGTCCCTTGAGCGGATCGGCAAGCTGGCTACGCTGCTCGCCTGCCGCAGGTCGCGGCGGAACCGAGTCCGAACCAGGTGCACCCCCTAGTCCAGAAGCTGCTCGACCTCCAGGTTGTCGATCAGGAGATCACTTCCCTCACCAAGGACATCGATTCGCTGCCGGCCGAGGAGGCCAGGCGGCGACGCAAGCTCGAGGAGGCCGAGCGGGTCGCGGCCGAGCGCCGCGAGAAGATGACCAAGGCCGAGTTGGACTCGCGCGCGCTCGACAAGGCGATCCGCAGCAGCGACGAGGAGATCAAGAAGCTCAACGAGCGCCTCAACGTCGTGCGCAACAACGCCGAATACCAGGCGACCCTGTTCAGCATCGAGAACGTGCGCAAGGACCGCGACGCGATGCAGGAGGACTGCCTGCACCTGCTCGAGCAGATCGAGACGCAGCGGCCCGACGTCGTCGCCGCGGACGCGGTCGTCGCCGAGGAGAAGGGCGTGCTCGAGGGTTTCCTGCGTGAGGCCGAAGCGCTGCGCGCGTCGCGCGCCGACGCCATCGCCGAGGTGCGCGGCCGCCGCGAGCAGGTCGCGCAGGGGCTGCCCGAGGATCTGCTGCGCGAGTACGAGGGCCTCTACAAGACGCGCGACAACATGGCGGTGTGCCCGGTCGAGAGCAGCTACTGCCAGGGCTGCTACAGCAAGATCACCATGAACGACACCGCCAAGCTCATGGGCGGCACGAGCGTGGTGCGCTGCGGCGCCTGCCAGCGCATCCTGTATCTGTCGCGCTGATCTCGCGCCGCGCCCCATGGCCCGCTCGATCCATCCCGTCGTCGTCGGCACAGCCGGCCACATCGACCACGGCAAGAGCAGCCTGGTCCGCGCCCTGACCGGGATCGATCCCGATCGCCTCAAGGAGGAGAAGGAACGCGGCCTGACGATCGACCTGGGGTTCGCGCGCTTCAAGCTCGCCGACGGTCGCTGGCTCGGTCTGATCGACGTCCCCGGCCACGAGCGCTTCGTGCGCAACATGGTCGCCGGCAGCTCGGGCATCGACCTGGCGATGTTGGTGGTGGCCGCCGACGACGGCGTGATGCCGCAGACGACCGAACACGTCGACATCCTCGACCTGCTCGGGGTGCGCGGCGGGCTGGTGGTCCTGACCAAGACCGACGTCGTCGACGAGGCGCTCGTCGACATGGCCGAGGACGAGGTCAAGAAGCTCGTGCGCGGCACCGTGCTGCAGGACGCCGAGGTGCTGCGCGTCAGCTCGACCACCGGGGAGGGCATCCCCGAGCTGCGCGCCCGGCTCGAACAGCTGGCGCTGACCGTCGAGCCGCGGCAGAGCCACGGCCCGTTCCGCATGCCGGTGCAGCGCGTGTTCTCGCTGCCGGGCATCGGCACGGTGATCACCGGCATCCCGATCTCGGGCTCGGTCACGCCGGGCACCGAGCTCGAGGTGCTGCCGATCGGCCAGAAGGTCAAGGTGCGCGGCATCCACGCCTACGGCGGCAAGGTCGACGAGGCGGTCGCGGGCCACAGCACCGCGCTGTCGGTGCCCGACGCCAAGGAGCTCGGCGTGCACCGCGGCATGGTGTTGTGCGCGCCGGGTGTCTTCAACGCGGGCGATGCCGTGGACGTCGAGCTGCAGCTGACGCTGCGGGCCGGCCGCATCGCGCACCGCACGCCGATCCGCTTCCACACCGGTACGGTCGAGGTGCGCGGCCACCTGCTGCTGCTCGACCGCGACCAGACCGAGGCCGGCGAGCAGCTCGTGGCGCGCCTGGAACTCGACGAGGACGTCTGCTGCTCGCACGGCGACCGCTTCCTGCTGCGCCTGCAGAACCCGGCGATCACCGTCGGCGGCGGCCGCATCCTGCGCCTGTCGCGCTCGGGGCGGTATCGCCGGCGCAGTCTCGGCGACGAGCTGTCGGGCATCGTCGCCGCCGGCGACCGACCCGAGGCCCGGCTCTCGCACGAACTCGAACAGGCGGGGCCCGGCGGCGCCACGGTCGACGACCTGGCGCGCGCGCTCGAGGTCGGCGAGGAGAAGGTGCTCGAGCTGCTCGCGGCGATGCCCGAGGTGGAGCTGCACCGCAAGGCGATGCGCGCCTTCCTGCTGCAGCACGTGCAGGCCGGCGAACGCGAGCTGCAGGAGTCCGTCGACCGCATGCTCGCGCGCCGGCCCGAGGCCGCGTCGATCAAGCGCACCGCCGTGCGCACGACCAAGTCGTTGCCGCAGCCGCTGGTCGAGCACCTGTGGGAGCGACTGCAGGCGGAGGGCAAGGTGCGCGCCGGTCGCCAGGGGGTGATCCTGTTCGTCGACCGACTGCGTCCGCTGGCCGCGCCGCAGCAGGCGATCTTCGACAAGCTGATCGGCGAGTGCGAGACCCGGGGCTTCCGGCCGCCGGAACTGCACGAGCTGGCGGCCGTCGCCGGCATCGACGGCGACCCGCTGCTGTCGCTGCTCGACCGCGCCCAGGACGAAGGCCGCATCGACAAGGTCGGCGACCACTACTACGCCGCCAAGATCGTGCGCCACGTGTGCCGCTCGATCCGCGACAACTGCCTGCGCAACGGCGAGGTGCTCGACATCCCGAGCCTGCGCGACGGCCTCGACACCAGCCGCA
>JACKHZ010000021.1 GCA_020638735.1 Planctomycetota bacterium
AGTTTCATGGCAGCACGCTACGCCACCTGCTGACCAGAAGACAACCTGACGCAACTTTGCCACACCGCGCCACATCGCGCGCCGGCGATCCCCCGACGCATCCGCTGCAACTGGCCGCCACCAATGCAGAAATGCCGACCTGGTTGCTACCATGCCGCAGTGCCAGCCGACGAACGCGCCCTGACCGACGCCCTCGCCGCCCTCGACGACCACCGCGATGACGAGTTGCGCATCGACGGCCTCGCCGCGACCGAGCTCGCGGAACGCTACGACACCCCGCTCTACGTGTTCTCCGCGCGCGCGCTCGACGACCGCCTCGCCGCCGTGCGCGCCGCGCTCGGCGCGCGCGTCGAGCTGCTCTACTCGATCAAGGCCAATCCGTCGCTCGCCGTGACCGGGCGGCTGCGGCGCGGCGGCGCCGGCGCCGAGGTTGCGTCGCTCGGCGAGCTGCACCTCGCGCTCGCCGCCGGGCACGACGCCCCGAGCCTGCGCTTCGCGGGTCCGGGCAAGACCGAGGTCGAGATCGCCGCGGCGGTCGCCCTGGGGCTGGGCACGTTCCACGTCGAGAGCCACGACGAGATCGACACGATCGCCGCAGCGGCGACGGCCGCGCACCGCCGCGTGCGCGTCGCCGTGCGCGTCAACCTGCCGCAGCAGCTCGCCGGCGCGCGCATGCGCATGGGCGGCCGCTCGAGCCGGTTCGGCATCGACGAGGACCAGGTCCCCGCGGCGATCGAACGCGTCGGCCAGCACCCCCACCTCGACCTCGCCGGCCTGCACGTCTACGCCGGCACGCAGTGCTTCGACGCAGGGGCGTTCGTGCAGCACGCGACGGCGATCGTCACGCGCGCCGCCGCGTGGGAACGCGAACTCGGCGTGCCGCTCGACGAGCTCGACCTCGGCGGCGGCTTCGGCGTGCCGACGTCCGCCGGCGATCCGACGTTCGATCTCGCCGCCGCCGGCCGCGGCCTCGGCGAACTGATCGCCGCGCACGACCGCCCGACGCGCCGCTGGTTCGTCGAGCTCGGGCGCTACCTGACCGCGCCGTGCGGCGTCTACCTGACGCGCGTCGTGCGCACCAAGGACAGCGGCGGCGAACGTCACGTCGTACTCGACGGTGGCATGCACCAGTGCGCCGCGGCAGCCGGAATGGGCAGCGTGATCAAGCGCGCGCCGCTGCTCGTGCACGCCACCGACCTGCGCGGCGAGGACCGCGCGCCGGTGAGCCTCGGCGGCCCGCTCTGCACACCGGCCGATCAGTTCGCGGCCGACCTCGAGCTGCCGCCGCTCGCGGCCGGCGACCTCGTCGCGATCCTCAACGCCGGCGCCTACGGCATCAGTTACAGCCCGACGGGCTTCCTGAGCCACGCGACGCCGGCCGAGGTGATGGTCGAAGCCGGCAAGGCTCGCGTGGTGCGCGAGCGCGGCGACAGCCGCGACGTCCTGCGCGGCCAGCAGCCCTGACCGTCACCGCCGCGTAGCAGTGTCAGAGAAATGTGACGTGACGATGACGGCGGTCGTCGCGACGGCCATCAACACGTTCGCGCGCGGCTGGTATCCTGAGCGCCCCGATCCGCGATGCACACCCCCATTCCACGCCCCTCTTCCCGCCTCGCCGCCGCCGCTCTCGCCTGCTCGCTGCTGAGCCTGTTGGCGCTGCTAAACCAACCGGCCGGCGCGCAGGAAGGCGTGCCCGCGCCCCCCGGACTCGTGCCCGAACAGATGTGGCCCGCGCCGACCGCGGAGGACTGGAAGAAGCCCGTGCTGATCCAGTGGCAGCGCACCTGGGACGACGCGGTGCGGCTGTCGCAGCAGACCAAGAAGCCGATCCTGGTGTGCGTCAACATGGACGGCGAGATCGCCAGCGAGCACTACGCCGGCATCCGCTACCGCGACCCCGAGGTCGCCAAGCTGTTCGAGCCCTACGTCTGCGTGATGGCGTCGGTCTACCGCCACAACCCGCGCGACTACGACGAGCAGGGCCGCCGCATCCCGTGCCCGCGCCTTGGCTGCGTGACCTGCGGCGAGCACATGGCGATGGAGCCGATCGTCTACGAGAAGTTCCTCGACGGCAAACGCATCTCGCCGCGGCACATCATGGTCGAGCTCGACGGCACCGAGACCTACGACGTGTTCTACACGTGGGACGTGGTGTCGGTGCTCAACTCGCTGCGCGACGGCATCGCCAACCGCAAGATCCAGGCGCTGCCGGTCGTCAAGGGCGACCGTTCGCTGCTCGAGAAGCTGCAGAGCGCCGACAGCGCCGACCGCGCCGAGGTCGAGGACGCGTTCGCCAAGGCGTCGGCCGCGCAGAAGCAGGCGCTGATCGACGCCGCGCTCGCGCTCGGCGACAAGGCGCCGATCGAGCTGCTGCGCCAGGCCCTGCGCGGCCTCGACCCCGAGCTCGCCGACAAGGCGCGGCAGGGCCTGCTGCAGGCCAAGGATCCGGGCACCGTCGACCTGCTCGTCGACACGCTGCAGACGCAGGTGCCGCAGGACGAACGCAAAGCGCTGATCGAGGCGCTGCAGAAGTTCGGCGGCAGCTCGGCCAAGGCGCGCATCGTCGCCACCGCGCACCGCGGCCTCGCCGACAGCAAGACCGTGCTCGACACCGGCAAGTGGCAGCAACAGCTCGCCGGGCAGAGCTACGCGAGCGCCGTGACTTCGTACGACGCGGCCGCCGAGGCCGCCGCCAGCGAGAAGGCGCTGGCCGCCGAGCCGACCGACCCCGGCGCGCTGCTCGACCTCGCCGAAGCGAGCCTGGTGCAGGCGCTGCAGACCGAAGCCGGCGCCGGCCCGGGCGCGAAGCGGCAGGCCGAACGCATGCAGCAGGCGCTGCTGATGGACGCCGGCCGCATGCTCGAAAAAGCCGTGTCGCTGGGCGGCGACACCTTGCGCGACAAGGACTGGCGCATCGCGGCGATCGGTGCCGTCAGCAAGAAGCTGAACGGCGATCGGCAGGGCGCCTACGCGGACGCGATCACCGCGGCGCCGACGCTGCCGCCCGACGCGCCGGGCCGGCTGGCCATGGAGGTGCTGGCCCTGTTCGCCGAGGCGCGCCAGGAGGCGATCGTTGCCGCCGTGCGCGCCAAGCAGGAGTGGCCCGGTCAGTGGATGACCGACGTGCACGCCACCTACACCGTGCTCGGCAAGCACCCGTTCGGCACCGACCAGCACGTCTGCTACCACTACGACTTCCTGAAGTTCTTCGGCGCGCCCGACACCGACGCGGTGCTCGACCAGGGCCTGCAGCGTTTCCCGCTCTCGCCCCTGCTGCACGAACGCCTGCGCGCCCGCATCCTCGCCAACAACCCGCCGGCGGCGCTCGAGCGCGACTACGAACGCCGCCTCGCCGAACCGGAGTGCGCGCCGCAGATGGCGTGGTTCGCCGGCTACGCCTCGCTGGTCGCCGCCGAACAGTATCGCCGGCGCAACGACCCCGACGCGGCGCTCGCCGCCTACGGCCGCGGCCTCGCGCACTACTCGCGCTACCGGGACAAGACCGGCGCGACCGACGGCGACCACTATGCGGCGATGGCGCACGGCGGCATCGCGCGCATCAAGCTCACCCAGGGCGACCTCGACGGCACGTTCACCGAGCTCGAGAAGATGTTCGCGACCGCTCCCGCCGCCGCGGCCGCGGTCGACGGCCTCAGCGTCACCGGCATGCAGACCGCCGAGATGCTGCGCGGCCGCGCCAAGGACGAGAAGCGCGACGACCTGCTGCAGGCGCTCGAGGCCGCGCTGGCCAAGCTGCCTCCGGCCGCGTTCGAGCTGCCCGAGTACGAACGCGCTTCGCGCGGCGGCGGCAACGGCCAGGGCGGGCGGCGCCGGGGTCGTTGACCCGCGGCGCCGACCTCACGCGTCGCGCAGCATCGCCGCGAACGAGCGCCGTTGCGGCCACTGCGTCACCAGCGACACGTCGCGCGGCCGCAGCGGGTCCTGACACTCGGCCGGCGTGAGCAGCGCCGGCGACAGGTCGAGCGCCGCACAGACCTGCTGGCCGAACTCCCAACGTGAGCAGCGCTGCGGGCCGCCGACGTGCAGCAGGCGCGGCCCGCCGAGGTCGAGCGTCAGCTCGGCGAGCGCTTCGGCGGCGTCGGCCGCGTGCAGCGGCGTGCGATACTCGTTGGTGAACAGCGCCAGCCGCTGCCCACCCGCCACCGCCGCGGTGATCATCGCGCTGGCGCCGCGGCCGCGATCGTCCTTGCCGAACAGCAGCGGCAGGCGCACCACGCGACCGCCCGAACCGAGCACCGCCTGCTCGCCGGCGGCCTTGCTGACGCCGTAGGCCGACAGCGGCTCCACCGGGGCCACTTCGTCGTAGGGCGCGCCGCGACCGTCGAACACCAGGTCGGTCGAGACGTGCAGCAACCGCTCGCCGAGGCGCGCCGCGAGGTCCGCCGGCAGGGTCGCGTTGACGTGCTGGGCGCGCGCGGGATCCCGTTCGCAGTCGCCGAGCTTCGCCATCGCGACCAGGTTGACGACGCGGTCGGGCGCGAGCGCCTCGAGCACCGCGTCGACCATCCCGGGCCGACTCAGGTCGACTGCGGCGTCCCCGGCCGAGCGCGCGGCGGTGACGACCGCGGCGTCGCGCCCCCGCAGCGCCGCGACCACATACGGCCCCAGAAAGCCCGTGGCGCCGGTGACGAGGATGCGTGGCCGAACCATGGCGCGTAATGTGACCGGCCGACCCCGTGAGCGAAAGTCCAGCCAAGCCGCCCCGCCGCGTTCTCGTCATCGCCAACCCGATCTCCGGCGGCGGCCGGGGCAAGGTGCGCGCCGCGCAGCTCGCCGACGCGCTGCGCGCGCGGGGACTCACAGCCGAGTGCCACTTCACCACGGCGGCCGGCGACGCCGGGGCGCGCGCCCGCGCCGCGGCCGACGAGGACTGGCAGACCCTGGTCGCCGTCGGCGGCGACGGCACGGTCAACGAGGTGCTCAACGGCATGCCCGACCCCAGCCGGCCGCTCGCCGTGCTGCCGGTCGGCACCGCCAACGTCCTGGCGCTCGAGCTCGGCCTGCCCAAGGATCCCCAAGCCGCCGCCGCCGCGATCGCCGCGGGGCGCTGTCGCAGCATGACCATCGGCGTCGCCGACGACCGGCGGTTCCTGCTGTTCTGTGGCGTCGGCGTCGACGGCGCCGTCGTTGCTATTTCTGCACCAGGTGCACCGGCACCCTCGGCAAACACAAGTGGCTCGGCCCGGTCCTGCACGGTGCGGAACACGGTTCTCGCTGCGCGCCACCTTCGCCGACGGCCCGCGTGTCGACGACCTCTCGTCGGTGCTCATCCTGCGTGCGCAACTACGGCAGCGTGATCCAGCTGCCGCGCGCCGTCGATCCGGACGGCGACCAGCTGCGCGCTCTGCTTCCGCATCCGCAGCCACGCAACGTGGTGCTACAGCAGAACGCCGCGGCTTCTGCGCCAGATGCGCCCAGGCCGCGCGCCTTCAGGCAATCGCCACCACTGGCGCGTCGACAGCGTATCAGCTCGACGGCACGACCGCCAACACCTCGCCGCTGACGTCCGCTGCGAAGCCGTGAAGGCCAACCTCGTCGTGCCCGAAACGCTGGGCGATTCCCCGCGCGCGCCGAAGCAGGGCCAGCTGCTCATTGCGCGGCGTATAGCCCCCGCGTCTTGGCGCGATCAGCCTAAAACACTGGGGTTGTTGCCGCAGTTTGTTCTCCTGGGGTTCGCCCCGGCTCCCTTCATCGCGCCGAAGCGAGACCAGCTGATCTCATTCGCCGGCGTATTGCCCCGCGTCGCGGCACGTCAACAGGCACTGAGGTTGTTGCCCGCGGTTGTTCTCCTGGGGGTTCGCCCCGGCGCTCTAACCGGCATCCGCGCGCGCCAAGCAGGGCCAATGATCTCATTCGCCGGCGTATTGCCCCCCGCGTCGCGGCGCGATCAGCAAAACACTGAGGTTGTTGCCCTGGGGCAACAACCTCAGTCTGCGAGCGTCGAGACGCGGTTGGAACGACGACGCCGAGCGCGTTGGCGCCGCTGTCGAGCGCGATGAGCTGTTTACTCGAGCGGCAGACCGATGGGGCCAGGGTGAACGGCAGGCGTTCCAGAACAACACCAGCGGCGTCCGAGGATTACCGGCGCTGGCGTCAGGCCGTTGACCTCGATCTGGCAACCAGGCGCACCGAGGCAGGCCAGGGATTGAACGGCACGTTACGCGGCAGCAGGCCGATGACGCGGAACAGCAGCGTGTTGGGCGCTGCAGGCCGGTGCAATCGACCCAGAACTGCGAACCGAGCACGAGCAGTTCCGAACGGATCGGTGCCCGCCGGACGCGTGCCAGAGTTCACGGCCCGCAGCCGCCGGACTGCATCGTCTGCGAGCCTGCCCAGTCGGCGGCAGGGGGCGCGGCAGCGATCACGCGCAACAGGTAGTTGCCGTGCTGCCCGGGCCAGCGCTGACCACCGCGTATTAGGTGCCCGGCGTCGTGACGTTGTAGCTCAGCAGCGACAGCAACCAGCACCGCGCTTCGTCGTCGACCAGGCGCGTGGTCAGATCGGCAGTGGATCCCTCGTGTCGGTGTTCGCCAGCGCCACTTGTGGCGCCCGTGATCGTCTCCATCGTCACCAGACCCGGGCTGGTGATGTTGAGCCACATAGAAGTCGTAGTCGGCGGCAGCGACGTCGAAGTCAGTACTGCCGCCCGCGCCCGCGACGATGTTGCCGCCGTTCAGGGTGAACAAGGTTCGACGCCGTAGCCCACGCCGGCGACGTGGCGAGTCGTTGTCCTCGGCGGACTCGGCGACGCTCGTCAGCGGCAACGGGACGGCGCTTAGGTGCCGAGCGTCGCGACCGACGTCTGACGTGTAGGCGCCCACCGTCGTCGCCGAACCCGCGCACCGCGACGTAGTGTCACCCGCCGCGTAGTTGCCGACCGCGAGTCGTGTAGTAACCGTGCGTGGCGGTATTTGCCGTCGCGTCGACATCCAGCGGGATGGTGACGCCGTCAATAACGTAGATGCGCACGCGTGTCCCGCGATCGGGCCGAGCCCGCACGCAGGCCAGACAGCGAGGTCCGATGCCGCGGCCAGCGTGATCTTGAACCAGTCGTCACCGGCCGTGATGTCGCCGCGCCCACGCGTTGGGCAGCACCGCGGCGGTCGCCGTCGAGTTGTTGGGTTCGGCGGATTCCAGCACGCCTTGGGCGAGCAGTACAGGGGAGAACAGCGGCAGTGCCGCGAAGAGCAGACGGTTCATGGGCTGGACCTGCGCGAGGGGAGAGGGCGCCCTGAACCTAGCCGCATGGCCACGAGCGTCCAGACCTCCGGCGATCTCCGCGACATGCTGCATTGCCCTCGGGCGCATGATCCACCGGCGGCGGCGCCACCGGACGTACGCGCAAGTCGGGCTGCGTGCGCGCCGCAGCCGCAGCCGCGTCGCCAGAGAGCGGCTCCGCGCGGTTGGCCATGGCCACCCACGCGGTGATAGCATGCGGCGCAATGCAGCACCCCTCTCCCACCCGCGAAGTCGCCATCGGCAGCGTGCGCCTCGGCGGCGGTCGCCCGTTCGCGATCATCGCCGGCCCCTGCGTGATCGAGAGCCGTGAGCACTGTTTGCGCCACGCCGAAGCCATCAGCCGCATCGCCGCCGCCAGCGATGTGCCGCTGGTGTTCAAGAGCAGCTTCGACAAGGCCAACCGCACCTCGGGGCGCGCCTTCCGCGGCCTGGGCATCGACGAGGGGCTGCGCATCCTGGCCGAGGTGAAGCGGGACCTCGGCGTCCCGGTGCTGACCGACGTGCACGAGAGCGCCCACTGCGCGCCGTGCGCCGAGGTCGTCGACTGCCTGCAGATCCCCGCGTTCCTGTGCCGGCAAACCGACCTGCTGCTCGCCGCCGCGGCCACCGGCGTCGCGGTCAACGTCAAGAAGGGCCAGTTCCTCGCGCCCGAGGACGTCGGCAACGTGCTCGACAAGGTGCTCGCGGCCGGCAACCCCAACGCGCTGATCACCGAGCGCGGCACCAGCTTCGGCTACCGCGCGCTGGTGGTCGACTTCGCCGGCTTCCCGACGATGCGCGCGTTCGGCCAGCCGCTGGTCTTCGACGCGACCCACTCGGTGCAGCGCCCCGGCGGCGCCGGCACCTCGACGGCCGGCGACCGCACCAAGGTGCCCTACCTGGCGCGCGCGGCCGTAGCCTGCGGCGTCGACGGGCTGTTCCTCGAGGTGCACGAGGACCCCGATCACGCGCCCAGCGACGGGCCGAACATGCTGCAGCTCGACACGCTGGCGCCGCTGCTGCAGCAGCTGCGCGCCGTCGAACGCGCCGCGCGAGGCGAATGAGCCGATGAGCGAGGGCTCGGCAAAGGCCTTCGGCCGACCGCCGTCCAGCTCGGACACCGGCGACAACCTGTGGGGTTCGCGCCGCGACTTCTACACGTTCTCGCCGGCGACCCTCGGCGAGAGCCTGCCGCAGTTCGAGATCGTGCGTGAGGTCGGCAAGGGCTCGATGGGCATCGTCTACGAGGCGCGGCAACGCAGCTCGGGGCAGCGCGTCGCGCTCAAGGTGCTGCCGCCGAGCCTGACGCTCACCGAGCGCGCGCTGGCGCGCTTCCTGCGCGAAGGCCGGATCATGGCGCGCGTGCGCCACCCCGACATCGTCGGCTTCCTCGACCAGGGCCACGCCGGACGGCTGCACTGGTTCGCGATGGAGTTCGTCGACGGCACCACCTTGCAGGAACGGCTGCAGGTCGGCCCGCTGCCGGTGCGCCAGGCGTGCGAGATCGGCGCCTGCGTCGGTCGCGCGCTGCACTACGCGCACGACCGCGGCGTCGTGCACCGCGACCTCAAGCCCGGCAACCTGATGCTGCGCTCCGACGCGGTGGCCGAGGGGCGTGTCGCGATCACCGACTTCGGTCTCGCGCGCGAGACCGGCACCGGCTCGATGACGGAGAGCGGCGCGATCGTCGGCACACCGATGTACATGGCGCCGGAGCTCGTGCTCGGCGGCAGCACGCAGGCCAGCACGCTCGCCGACGTCTACAGCCTGGGCGCCACCCTCTACGCGCTGCTCTCCGGCCACCCGCCGTTCGACGGACCGACCGCGCAGAGCGTGCTCAAGGCCGTGCTCGAACAGGACCCGCCGCCGCCGCAGACGCTGCGTCGCGACCTGCCGCCCGCGGTCTGCGCGATCGTCGGCAAGGCGATGGAGCGCGACCCGCGGCGCCGCTACGGCACCGCCCTCGAGCTCGCCGAGGACCTCGAGCGCTGGCTACGCGGCGAGCGCGTGCTGGCGCGGCTGCCGAGCCTGCCCGCGCGCGCGCTGCGCTACGGCCGTCAGCGCCCGCAGACCGTCGTGCTCGGCGCGTTGGTCGCGCTGCTGTCGCTCGGCGCGCTGCTGTGGCAACAGGAGCGCAACCGCAGCGCCGTCGAGCAGCGCCTCACCGAGGCCGAGCGACTGCTGGCGCTGGCGGCGACCAGCCGCGACGAACAGGACCGCCAGCGCACGCCCGAGGAGCGGCGCGACCTGCTGCTGTCGGCGGTCGCCGCGGCTTCGACCGCGATCGGGCGCAACCCCGACCTGGCGATGGCGTGGTTCGTGCGCGCCAAGGCCTACCACCGTCTGCGGCAGTATCGCGAGGCGCTGGTCGATCTCGACGCGGCCGAACAGCGGCTGCCGGGCCCCACCGCCGAGATCCTGCACTTCCGCATCGACGCGCTGCGCCAGCTCGGCGACCGGGCCTCGCTGCGGCGCCTGCAGCAGGACCTGACCACGCTGCTGCGCGTCGACAGCAGCACGCACGCGCGCACGCTCGTCGCCGAACACCTGCTCGACCTCGCCGAGTCCGCGCGCGGCACGGAGCGCACCGAGATCGTTCGCGCGGCCGCCGACGTGCTCTCGTCGGCGGACGAGGGCGACCCGCGCGTCGCCGTCGGTCAGGCGCGCATCCTCGAACTGCAGGGTGAGGCCGACGCGGCCCTGCAGGCGATGCGCCTCGCGCGCGTGCGTCACGAGGGGGACCTCTACGTGCACCTGCAGGCCGCGGCGATGTTCGATCGTCAGGGGCTCGTCGACGAGAGCGAGAAGGAGACCGAGACCGCGCGCCTGCTGCAGCCCGACGCGGGTGCCGCGCCGCCGCCGAGCCCGGTCGACCTCGACGGCCTCGGCAAGTTCCTCGGCGACGTCGACCGCCTGATGCAGGCTCTCGACAGCGGCAAGCCGCGCAAGGAGTGAGGCGACCGCCGTGCAACCCGCGGTCCTGGTGGTGATGGGCGTCGCCGGCTGCGGCAAGACGACGGTCGGCCAGGCCCTCGCGACGGCGCTCGGCTGCGCGTTCGTCGACGGCGACGACCTGCACAGCGCGGCCAACCGCGAGCAGATGAGCCGCGGCGTCGCACTCACCGACGCGCAGCGACAGCCGTGGCTCGACGCCGTGCGCGACCGCCTGCACGCCGCCGAGGCGGCCGGGGAGACGCTGGTGATCGCCTGCTCGGCGCTGCGCCGCAGCTACCGGCAACGGCTCGCCGAAGGCCTGCAGACGGTGCGCTTCGTGCACCTGCGCGTCGACCGCGACACGGCCGCGGCGCGGCTGCGCGGCCGCGCCGGCCACTTCTTCGCCGCGGACCTGCTCGACAGCCAGTTCGAGACCCTCGAGCCGCTGCAGACGCCGCCCGAACCCGGGTGGGCCGTCGATGGCGCGTCACCGACCGCGGCGATCGTCGCTGCCGTGCGCACGCACCTGACTGCGCGCTGAATCTTCACACACGCTTGCCGGCGTTTGCTCGGGGTCGCGACATCGTCCCTGCACCTCTCGCCTCGCACCCGATGCCCACCGCTGCACCCGACATCATCCTGCTGCTCGCCGCCGGCCTGTTCGTGCTCGCCGTGCCGTGGCTGCGGCGCCGCGGTCGCGGTTGGCTGTGGTCGTGAGCCCTCTGCTCGGGCAACACGGCGGTCCGGCCACCGATCACCACAGACCGATCGGCTCGAAGCCTTCGCCGAGCACGGGCTCGACCGGCACCCCCAGGCGCCCCAGCAGCTCGGCGTAGACGCGGCGGAAGTCACACGTCGGGGGCACGTCGCCGTCGACGAGCCGGCTCAGGTCCGGCTTCTGCCCGAACGTGCCGCCCTGCACGCCCCCGCCGAACACGAACACCGGCCCGGCGGCGCCGTGATCGGAGCCCTGGCTGGCGTTCTCGGCGGCGCGGCGGCCGAACTCGGAGTGCACCAGCACGCCGACGCGGTCCAGGCACCCGTGCCCGGCGAGGTCGTCGAGCAGCGCGCCGAGGCCGGCGTCGAGCTGGCGCAGCAGGCCGGCGTGCGTCGGCAGCTGGCGCGCGTGGGTGTCGAAGCCGCCGAACGAGGTGTGCAGCAGGCGCGTGCCGACGCCGGCGACGAGCAGCCGCGCGATCAGCTGCAGGTGGCGACCGAGATCGTCGTCGGGATAGTCGGCCTTGGGCGTGTAGCGCTGCAGCGCCGCGGTCAGGCCGTCGGCGAGCTCGACCCCGGCCGTCTGTGCCGCCCGCACCGCGGCGAGCAGTTCGCCCGCGCCGCCGGCGCCGACGACGTGCCGACTCGGCGCGTCCGCGGCGATCGGGCCGCGCGCGCCCGGCGACAGCCACTGGAAGTCCTCGACGCGCACCAGGCTCGGCACCGGAACCCGGCGCGAATGCAACAGCAGCGGCACCTCGAGCCCGCCGATCGCGGCGGCCGGCAGGCCGTTGCCCGCGCCGCCGGCCGCGGCCACGAGCTGCTCTGCGGCGCGGCCGAGCCAACCCGTGGTCGTGGCGCCGACCTGCTGGTGCGCAGGGTCCCCGACGTGCCAGATGTCGCGGCTGCGGAAGTGCGAACGATCGGGCGGCGCGTAGCCGACGCCGTGTACGACCGCGCCGCGTCCCGCGGCGATGTGGCCGTGCAGCCGCGCGAGCGAAGGGTGCAGCGACGTGCCGTCACCGAGCGCGCGCGCGCCGCGGCGCACGGCGCCGAGCTTGGGCCGCAGCCGCGCGTAGTCCGCGTCGTCGACCGGAATCACGGTGTTGAGGCCGTCGTTGCCGCCGACCAGTTCGAGCACCAGCAGGCAGCGCTCGTCGCCGCCGGGCAGCCACGCGCCGCCGCGACCCAAGGACAGGGCGAGTGGCGCGCAGGCGGCACCGCGCAGGAAGGTTCTGCGGTCGACGTTCATGATGTGCTCACAGCAGTTGGTACTCCGGCAGACACGTGGCCGCGTGCAACACCGTGGCCGCCCGGTCGCCCTGCGCCGCGCGCGCGACCTCGAGCAGCCGCTCGCTGGCGTCCGCCGACAGGTCCCCGTCGCAGCAGAACAGCGACGCCGCCCTGGCCAGGTGGTCGGGGCGCGTGTAACCGCGCAGCAGCTCGGCGGCGCGCGGCGCCAACTTGCCGCGGCGCCCGGCGAGCAGATCGGCGACGAAGTTGCTGCGCAGCAGCCAGGCGGCGGGCGACAGCCACGCGAGTTCGCCGTGCCAGCCCTCCACCGACGGCGGTTCGAGCCAGGTCTCGCCGAGCGTCGCCATCGCCGCCACCAGCGCCGTCGGCTGGGCGCGACCGCCGATCAGGCGCACGCTGCCGATCACGAAGTCCGCGGGGCTCTTGATCTTGCTGCGGTAGGCGCGCGCCGAGAAGAACAGGCGGCTGCCGAGCAGCACGCGCAGGGTCGCGCCGACGTCGCGCCCGTGCTGCTCGTAGGCCCCGGCCAGCGCATCGATCTCGTCGCGCTCGGGCTGCGGGTGCACGAAGAAGCGCAGCCAGCGTTCGGCGAGGAAACGCGCCGACTCGGGGCGCGCCGCCGCGATCGCCGCGACGTCGTCGCCGTCGAGCTTGCCGCGCACGCCGAGCACCTCCTTGTCGCCGTCGTCGTGCAGATAGCCGGCGCGGAAGAACTGGCCGTCGCGCACGTGCCAACCGGTCAGCGCGCGGGCCGCCTCCTTGATATCGCGCTCGCTGTAGTTGCCGCGGCCGAGCGCGAACAGCTCGAACACCTCGCGCGCCAGGTTCTCGTTGGGCTGCTTGCTGGTGTTGACGTCGTTGTCGAGCCAGCGCAGCAGCGCCGGGTCGCGCAGCATCGCGGTCAGCAGTTCGTCGAAGCGCCCGGTGCCGAGCCGGTCGAAGGTCGCCATCATCAGCGCCATCGCGCGCGGGTCCTGGACCTTGCTGTTGCTGGTGGCGAAGTGGCCGTGCCAGAAGTAGCTGAGCCGCTCGCGCAGCGGGTGCGTGTTCTGCAGCGCCAACCAGACGCGGAACGCGCGCACGCGCTCGATCGAGCCGAAGGCGATCGCCTCGTTGAGCAGCGCGTCGGCCGCGGGCACCTCGGCGAGCGGCGGGGCGACGTGCTGCAGCGCGGCGGCGAGCCCCTCGCGCACCAGCCGCTGCCGCTCGGGCAACGACGCACCGAAGCCGGCGCGGCGGAGCAGGTGGCCGCACTTGCGCAGATCGAACGGATCGCGCGCGCTGGGTTCGTAGGGGGCGAGCGGGTTCATCGTTGCCGCACCGCCTCCACCGTCACCGTGGTCTCGCGCGCGGCCGGCACCACCGCGACCTGCAGGTGCTGCACGCTGCGCAGCACGGCGTCTGCGATCGCGAAGAACCGCGCCGCGCCGGCCTGGTCCTCGCCTTCGTCGAGCATGCGCGCCAGCACCAACGCGTCACGGCTCGTCGCCAGCGCGTCGGCGATCGCCGCTCCCGACAGCCGCAGCAGGTCGCCGCGCACGTGCTCGCGTTCGGGCGCCGCGCAGGCGGCGAGCACGCGCTCCGCAGCGCGCGTGGTCGAAGCCACGACCAGGTGGCCGTGGCCGAAGGCGACGACGGGCGACAACACGGCCTCGAGCGGGGGCGCGCCCGGACCGCGCCATTCGGGCAATTCGGCGGCCAACCCGCTGCCGTGTTCCCCGCGCCAGCGGCGCAGCAGCAGCGGCGCCTGCCGACGCTGCGCGCGTTCGGCGTTGACGACGATGCCGATCAGGTCGAGCACGCGACGCACGACCGCTTCGACGCGCGCGTCGGCGACCGGCACGCACGCCGCGAAGTCCGGCAGCAGCAGCGGTGGCCGTTCGGCCGCCGGCGGCAGCTGCGGCGCGAGCACGAACAGGGTCGCGGGCTCGGCGAGGCGACCGAACAGTTCATCGACGATCGACGAGTTGGGGCCGTCGAAGCCGTCGGCGATCGACAGGAACGAGTCCACCTGCGTCACACCGGCCGGCGACAGATAGGTCGCGGGCTGCGCGAGCAGGCGGTGCAGGCTGCGGTCGAGGGTGAGGGTCGCGAGCACGTCGCCGGCGACGCGCGGCACCTCCCGCCCGGCGTCGCCCGCCGGCAGCAGCGAGCCGTAGGCCGCGCCCCGGATCGACGCGTCGGCTTGCACCTGCAGGCGCAGCGAACTGGCGGCGACCAACTGCAGCCGCAGCAGCTTGCCGTGATCGAGGGCGTGGGCGATCGGCGCCAGCAGGAAGCGCCCCGGGCCGTCGAGCCCCGCCAGCAGCGCGCCGTCGCCGCCGCGCAGGCGGCGCAGGGCCGCGAGGTCGACCGCGCCGCGCAGGACCGCGCCTTCGGCTTCGACCAGAGCGGGCTGCCACCAGCTGCCTTCGGAATCCGCGGGCGCCGTCGGCATCGACCGCAGCGCCGCGGCGTCGCTGCCGACCAGCAGCCACGGGCCCTCGAACCGGCGCGCCACCGCCCCGCCACGCCGCTCGAGCCACGCCGCCGCCGCCGCCGGCTCGCCGGGCCGCAGCGCCAGGGTCCAGCGCCAGCGCGCCCCGTCGGCGAGCAGCCCCAGGGCCGCGCCGCCGCCCGCGACGCGTGCACAGGAATTCGCCGAAGTCCCCGTCGAGGAAGGCCCGCGCCGCCACCAGGCCCGCCCCACCATCGCCGCCACCTCGGCCGGCAGCCCCGCCGGCACGCCCCGCGGCCGCCGCCAGCTGCTGCAGGGCCTCCGTGGGCGCGGGCACTTCGAGCACCACGACCGCGGCCGCCGGCAGCCAGGACGCCGCGGACTGCGGCGCGGGCGGCGTCGGTTCGGGCGCCCCCTGCGCGGCCAGCCCGAAGCACCCGGCGAGGGCGAAGACGGCGGCAGCAGCGGGGCGGTGGTGCATGACGGGCACAGGTGGCCGAACGGCGACAGGATCGGTCGGTTGTCGGCGGCGGACCGAATCGGGACGGCAAACCACCGCGAGCCATGTTGCCACGGCTGCATGGGTTACTATTCGGTGCGCAGCAGGACGGACCGCCGCGAACCCCCGCGTCGCAGCGCCCTTTTCCCCGACCCTGCCGCCGACCCCTACCCCCGATGCGTGCTGGCGAACTGACCATCCTGATTGCGGCGCTGGGCCTGGCCACGGCCGCCGGCGTGATGCTGCTGTCTCGCGACACCATGGCCGAGGCCCTGCCTCCTGCGCCGGTGATCGAGGCCCCGCCCACCAACGCCGTGGCCGTCGACGCGAGCATGCAGTCGAGCCATCGCATCGCCGCGGACGACGGCGCCATCGTCGTCGCCGCGACCGCCGACGCTCCTCGTCAGAAGGTCGACACGTCCGGCTGGTCCAAGGGCATCCTCAGGGGCGACATCGAACTCTCGGTCAATGCGATCGACAAGATCGACTCGCTGATGGTCGTCGTCGAAGAACTGCGCGCCGCGAGCCGCCCCGACGGCACTTTCTCCAATCCTTATCGCAGCGTCACCAAGATCGACTTCGACCGCACGCGCACGCCGACCTTCGAGGTCCGCGACGTGCCGTTCTCCGAGTATCCGTTCAAGGTCACGGTCTACTCGCCGGGTCTCAACGGCAGCTCGCGGACCCTGAACGTCGACGCCGAACACGCGCTGGCCGACGACATCGTGCTGTCGGTGAGTTGCGGCGGCCCCTACACGCTGCTGCTGCGCGATCAGGACGGCAACCCCTACCCGCAGCTCGACGTGCGCATCGCGCCGATCGGCGAGCCGCTGGGCCGCCCGCGCCTCGACGCCACCAGCGACAGTTATGGCAGCGCCATCTTCGACAGCGTGCTCGGCGGCGACTACCAGGTGATGGTGCTGCAGAACGGCCAGCCGCTCGGCGAGGTCCAGACGATCACCGTGCAGACCGGCGTGCGCCTCTACCAGAACCGCATCCAGGGACAGGGGCAGACACTGACCATCCCGCGCGGCATGCCGCTCGAGGTCCGGGTGCACGACCCGCGCGGCTACGGCATCCCCGACGCCCGCATCCGCATCCAGGCCACCGACCGCCTGCGCCTGACCCAGTTCGACGCCACCAGCGACGCCGACGGCCGCGTGACCTTCCCCTACCTGACCCCGGGGGTCTGGCAGATCGACGTGACCAAGGACCGCTACCAGACGCGCGCCAAGCAGATCACGGTCAAGGACCGCACGCCGATCGACCTGCAGCAGATCCAGCTGCTGCTGGCCCGCTAGCGGCACCTCGCCGTTTCCTTCGCAGCGGCCGCGGGCTAGCCTTCGCAGCCCGCATGAGCACTTCGATCGTCGACCTCGCGAGCATCGACCTGACCCGGGACGTCGTGCCCGAAGAAGAACTGCGCTCGATCCTGCCGCACCGACACGAGTTCCAGATGCTCGACGGCATCTGCCACCTCGACGTCGAGAAGAAGTGTGCCGTTGGCTACAAGGACTGGGGCACCGACGCGTGGTGGGGCCGCGGCCACATCCCCGGCCGGCCGCTGATGCCGGGGGTGCTGATGATCGAGAGCGCGGCGCAGGTCGCGTCCTTCCTGATCAAGAAGACCAGCGACTGGGAGATCGACCGTTTCATCGGCCTCGCCGGTCTCGACAACGTGCGCATCCGCGGCACCATCGAACCGCCGGCGCGCGTCTACTTCGTCAGCGGCAACCTGCGCATCTCCGGGCGGCGCATGGCGCGCATGCCGGCCCAGGTGTTCTGCAACGGCACGATGACGATGGAGATGGAACTGATCGGCGTGCTGCTGTGACCTCGTGAACGACGCGCCACCACCCTTCGGCCGCGAGCTGCCCGGGTATTTCCTCGCGCTGCCGGCGCTGGCGCTGCTCGCCTGGCTGCCGCTGTGGCCCTACTGGCAGAGCGACGACTTCCTCGCGCTGCACTACGCGCGCGACTTCGGCAACGTGCTCGCCGACTTCCACGGGCCGCAGTACGGCGCCACCGACGTGTGGCTGTTCTACCGCCCGCTGATCACGCTGAGCTTCTGGTTCGATCAGCAGCTCGCCGGCGCCGCCCCGTACTGGTCGCACCTGTCGAACGTGCTCGCGCACGCCGTGAGCACGCTGCTGCTGGCGCTGCTGCTGCGGCGCTTCTGGCCCGACCGGCGCGCCTTCGCCGCGGCGCTGCTGTGGTCGCTGCTGCCATCACACGTCGGCTCGCTGGCGTGGGCAGTCGGCCGCGTCGACAGCCACACCACCGTCTGGTGCCTCGCGGCGCTGCTGCTGTTCGTGCGGCAGTGTGAACAGCAGTCTGATCAGCAGTGCGGGCAGCCGGGCGGGCGCGCGCCGCGCTGGCCGGCGCTGCTGTGCTTCGCCCTGGCGCTGGGCAGCAAGGAGCTCGCGTTCGTGGTGCCGCCGCTGGCCGTCGCGCTCGGCGCGCTCACCGCCAGAGCCACCGCCACGGCAACGGTCGCGACGCTGCGCGCGCGGGCCGGGTTCGCGCTGCGGCAGGCCTGGCCGCTGCTGGTCCTGTTCGTGCTCTACCTCGGCTGGCGGCAGGTCGCGCTCGGTCGCCTCGGTGGCTATCTGGCCGGCGAGCTCGCCCCCTGGCCGATGCTGCGCGGGCTCGGCGAACACCTCGCCAACCTGGCCTGTCCGTGGCGCTGGGCACCCGGCCTCGATCGCGGCTGGACGTGGCTCGCGGCGGCGCCGGCCGGGCTCGCGACGCTGTGGGCCGCGACCCGCTGGCGCGCCGCGCTGATCCTCGCGGCGCTGTTCGCGATCGCCGCCGCGCCGATGGCGATGTTCTTCGCCGACTCGGGCAACGTGCACAACCTGCGCTACCTCTACCTGCCGTCGATGCTGCTCGCGGCGCTGCTGGCGAGCCGCAACGCGGCGATCACCTGGCTGGTGATCGCGACGCTGCTGTGGCCGCTGGTCGCCGTGCGCCAGGCGCAATACGCCGCCGACCGCGAGTCCGCGGCGATGCATGCGGCGATCCTGCGCGAGGCCGAGGACGGCGCCGCGAGCCCGATGTTCGTCGCCGGCCTGCCGCACCAGAACGCCGCCGGCACCACCGTGCAGCTGCACTTCGGCGTCGACCGCATGCTGGCGCCGCCGTTCGCCGACGACCCGGCGCGGCTGTACGCGCTGCGGCCGCTCAGCGAGGTGCGCGGCGTGGTGCGGTTGTCCGCCGCCGACGAGCTGCCGTTCGCGCTCCCCGAAGGCTCGACGTGGTTCTTCGCCGGCGCCGACACCTTCGGCCGCGCACCCGAGGCCGCGCCGCGGCCGCCGGATCTCTTGATCGAAGGCGAC
>JACKHZ010000022.1 GCA_020638735.1 Planctomycetota bacterium
GCCGGATGCGAACGGTCCCGGCGACCTCGTGCTCGGCATGCGGCAGCGGTTGTTCGGCGCCGGCGGCGGCGACCTGTCCGGGGCGCTGGTGTTGTCCGGCAAGCTGCCGACCGCCGCCGACTCGTCAGGGCTCGGCAGCGGCGAGCCGGACGTGCGCCTCGGCGCGATCGTCAACCGCAGCTTCGGCGGCGTCGGCGCCAACCTGTTCTACCAATACGGCGCGCTCGGCGACCCGGCCGGCGGCAGCGACGACGAACACACGCTGACGTTGACGCTCGGCACGCCGCTCGCGGCCGAAGTCACGATGTTCGCCGAACTGGGCGCGATCTGGCTGCCGGAGCAGGACCAGCGGCGGGTGTTCTGCATCCCGGGCCTGGCATGGACGGTGCGGCCGTGGTGCGTGCTCGACTGCGCGCTCAACGTCGGCCTCAGCGACGACGCACCGGACCTGCAGCTCTACGTCGGCTCGACGATCAACTTCGGTCGGCCCGGGCGTTGACGCGGGCGGCTCGCGGCGCGCACAGTGCCCGCCGATGCGCACGATCGAGACCACGGCAGCCGAAGCCGGCCAGCGACTCGATCGCTACCTGCGCAAGCTGCTGCCCGACGTGCCGCTCGGCGGCATCTTCAAGCTGCTGCGCCGCGGCGCGATCAAGGTCGACGGCAAGAAGGCGAAGCAGGACCTGCGGCTCCAAGCCGGCATGGTGCTGACGATCGCCGTCGCCGACGCCGAGCTGGCGCCGCCGCCGCCGGCGACTCCCGTGCCCCCCACGAACGCGCTGCCGCCGGAGCTGCGGCCGCGCATCGTGCATCGCGACTGTGACCTGCTGGTCGTCGACAAGCCGGCCGGGCTCGCCGTGCAGCCGGGCAGCGGCAACGAGCACAGCCTGTGCAGCTGGCTCGACGTGCAGCCGTTCGGCGTACGCACCCGCACCTTCCGCCCGGCGCCGGCGCACCGCCTCGACCGCGGCACCTCGGGGCTGGTGGCGATCGGGCTGTCGCCGCAGGGCGCGCGCGGCCTCGCGGCGGCGTTCCGCGACGACCTCGTGCACAAGCAGTACCTCGCGGTGGTGGAGGGCCGGCTCCGCGACGAGCGCGGCACCATCGACGCGCCGCTCGCGGTGCGCGACACGGCGCGGCCGCACCAGCCGAAGGCGCTCGTGGACCCGGCCAACGGCAAGCCGGCGCGCACCGACTACGAGGTGCTCGAGGTGGGCTCCGGGCTGGCGCTGCTGCGGCTCGTGCTGCACACCGGCCGCATGCACCAGCTGCGCGCGCACCTCGCGCACATGGGCCACCCGATCGCCGGCGACCGCCGCTACGGCGCGCAACGCGACCTCGGCCGCGGCATCTTCCTGCTGCACGCCGAGCAGCTCGAACTGCCGCACCCGGTCACCGGCGAGCCGCTGCGCTTCCGCGTGCCGGCGCCGGCGTCGTTCCGCCGCGCGCTCGACGGGAGTCGCGCGTGAGCCGTGCCTTCGGCGGCCAGAACGGGTAAACCGCAGCGCCCCTCGCCGCGCCAATGAACCCCGAACGCGACCGCCTGCTGCAGAACGAACGCCGTGAGCGCAACTGGCTGCGCTGGGGGCCGTACCTCTCCGAACGCCAGTGGGGCACCGTGCGCGAGGACTACTCGGGCGACGGCGCGTGCTGGAACTACGTGCCGCACGACCTGGCCCGCAGCCGCGCCTACCGCTGGGGCGAGGACGGCCTGCTCGGCATCACCGACCGCGAGTGCCGGCTGTGCTTCGCGTTCGCGCTGTGGAACGGCAAGGACGGCTTCCTCAAGGAGCGGCTGTTCGGCCTGACCGGCCCGGAGGGCAACCACGGCGAGGACGTCAAGGAGGAGTACTTCTACCTCGACGCGCTGCCGACCTCGGCGTGGCTGCGCGCGCTCTACAAGTACCCGCAGCGGGAGTTCCCGTACAGCGAGCTGATGGCCGAGGCGCGCAAGCGCGGCCGCCGCGACCGCGAGTTCGAGCTGGTCGACACCGGCGTGTTCGAGGGCAACCGCTACTTCGACGTCGAGGTGCTCTACGCCAAGGCCGACCCCGACGACCTGGCCATCGTGCTGACGGTGCACAACCGCGGGCCGGAGGCGGCGACGCTGCACGTGCTGCCGCAGCTGTGGTTCCGCAACACGTGGTCGTGGGGCCGCGACGGCGAGGGCTATTGGCCGCGCTCCGAGATCACCGCCGATCCGACGCCGGGAGCGCTGCGGTTCGTGACCCGCGGCACGGACCTGCAGCCGATGTCGCTCGAGCTCGAACCCCCGGACGAGGCCTGGGGGGTGAGTTGCCGTCGTCAGCTCGCGACCGAGAACGACACCAACGCGCTGCGCCTGTTCGGCCTCGGCGACGGCAGCAAGCCGGCCAAGGACGCGTTCCACGAGCACGTCGTGTTCGGTCGCGACGACGTGCTCGCCCCGGTGCCCAACGGCAGCAAGGTCGCCTTCCACTGCGTGCTGGAGGTTCCGGCCGGCGAAGCGCGCGCGCTGCGGCTCCGGCTGCGGCCGGCCGACCGCAGCAGCGCGGCGTTCGGCCCCGACTTCGACGCCGCGCTGCACGAGCGCCGCGCCGACGCCGACACCTTCTACGCCGACGTGATCGGCGACTGCGACGACGAGGCGCGCGCGATCCAGCGTCAGGCCTACGCCGGGCTGCTGTGGTCGCGGCAGTTCTATTGGTACGACGTGCGCACCTGGCTGCAGGGCGACCCGGCGCAGCCGGCGCCGCCGGCCGGCCGGCGCAGCGGGCGCAACGCCGACTTCGCGCACCTCTACAACCGCGACGTCATCTCGATGCCGGACAAGTGGGAGTACCCGTGGTATGCCGCTTGGGACCTCGCCTTCCACGCGCTGCCGCTGGCGCGCGTCGACGCGCACTTCGCCAAGGAGCAGCTCGTGCTGCTGCTGCGCGAGTGGTACATGGCGCCCAACGGGCAGATCCCGGCCTACGAGTTCGCGTTCCACGACGTCAACCCGCCGGTGCACGCGTGGGCCTGCTGGCGCGTCTACAAGATGACCGGCAGGCGCGGCGAACGCGACGTGACGTTCTTGCAGCGCGTGTTCCACAAGCTGCTGCTGAACTTCACGTGGTGGGTCAACCGCAAGGACCTGCGCGGCAAGCACGTGTTCGGCGGCGGCTTCCTCGGCCTCGACAACATCGGCGTGTTCGACCGCAGCCAGCCGCTGCCGACCGGCGGCACGCTGGAGCAGGCCGACGGCACCGCGTGGATGGCGTTCTACTGCGGCACGATGCTGTCGATCGCGCTCGAGTTGGCGCACCACGACGCGGCCTACGAGGACGTCGCGTCGAAGTTCTTCGAGCACTTCGTCGCCATCACCCACGCCATGAACACGCTCGGCGGCAGCGGGCTGTGGGACGAGGAGGACGGCTTCTACTACGACCAGATCCACAGCGGCCAGTCGCACGACGGCAGGGGCGCCGACGCGACGCCGCTCAAGGTGCGCTCGCTGGTCGGCCTGATCCCGTTGTGCGCGGTCGAGGTGCTGAAGCAGAGCCGGCTCGACGAGCTGCCGGGCTTCTCGCGGCGCATGCGCTGGTTCCTGCGCAACGAGAAGGAGCTGGCCGGGCACGTGACGATCGACGGCGAGGGCGAGGCCGCGCGGGTGCTGCTGGCGATCCCGTCCCGGGAGCAGCTGCTGCGCGTGCTCGGCTACCTGCTCGACGAGGAGGAGTTCCTGTCGCCGTTCGGCGTGCGCTCGCTGTCCAAGGTGCACAAGGACGAGCCGTTCGTGTTCCGCGCCGGCGAGCAGGAATACCGCGTCGACTACACGCCGGCCGAGAGCACGACGAGCATGTTCGGCGGCAACAGCAATTGGCGGGGGCCGATCTGGTTCCCGACCAACTTCCTGCTGATCGAGGCGCTCGAGCGCTACGGACGCTTCTACGGCGACTCGCTGCAGGTCGAGTGCCCGAGCCGCTCCGGCAACAAGATGACGCTGCAGCAGGTGGCCGACGAGCTGGCGCGCCGGCTGACGGGGCTGTTCCGTCGCGGCGCGGGCGGCGCGCCGCCGTTCGCCGGCGCCGACGGTCGCTTCCGCGACGACCCGCACTGGCGCGACCTGTACTTGTTCCACGAGTTCTTCGATGGAGACGACGGCCGCGGTTGCGGAGCGTCCCATCAGACCGGCTGGACAGCGCTCGTCACCCGCTGCTTCCGCTGAATCGACGCCAGGCTGCGGCGTCTTCCGGCGCACAGGCTATCGTTGCGGCGGACCACTCGATGTCGCTCTCCCACCGCATCCCGCTGCTCTGCCTGTTCGGTCTCACGCCGGGACTCCTCGCGCAGGAATGGGCGCACCTGGCGAAGCCGACACCGTCGTTCGGCTGGCGCTTCGCGCCGTTGGTGTTCGACGCCGCGCGCGGCCGCGCGCTGCTGTTCGGCGGCTGCACCGACGCGTCGCCCAACCCGAACTCGGTCGCGATCGGCGAGCACTGGGAATTCGACGGCTACCGCTGGGTGCTGGCGCACCCGCGCAGCCAGCCGTCGGCGCGCTACCTGCACGCGATGTGCTA
The DNA here is from genome assembly GCA_020638735.1 of Planctomycetota bacterium. Taxonomy (GTDB): domain Bacteria; phylum Planctomycetota; class UBA1135; order UBA1135; family UBA2386. Next base: position 4,542 of record JACKHZ010000022.1, read on the forward strand.
CGACTCGCTGCGGCAGCGCACGCTGCTGTTCGGCGGGCGCGCGGTCGCGTACCAGGACCTCGGCGACATGTGGAGCTTCGACGGCACGGCCTGGACGCAGCTCGCGCCGAGCCAGTTGCCGCCGCCGCGCCGCGCGCCGGCGATGGCCTACGACGCGGCGCGGGACCGCGTGGTGCTGTTCGGCGGCGTCGGCAGCATCTACTTCGACGACACCTGGGAGTTCGACGGCACGACGTGGGCGCAGGTGCCGGTGTCCGGGCCGACGCCGCGCGAGGGCGCGACGATGGCGTTCGACGCGGCGCGCGGGCTGTTCGTGATGACGGGCGGCACCAACCAGGGCCAGGGCGGGCTGAGCACGACGTGGGAGTTCGACGGCGCGGTGTGGGTGCAGCGCTCGGCGACGACCGTGCCGGGCACGCTGTGCTACGACCCGGCGGTGGGCAGGGTGGTGACGCTGCGCCACGAATGGAACGGCGCGGCGTGGCTGCCGTCGGCGATCGCCAACGACCTGTCGAGCGCCCGCGAGCTGGTCTACGACACCGCGCGCGGCGGTCGGCTGGCGCTGGACCGGGCACAGCAGGACAGCACCGCGCCGTTCACCGTCGAGGTGCTCGCGCACCACGGCGGTCGCTGGCACAGCTCGCGCATCACGCCGACGCGCATGGTCTGGGATCCGCTGCGGCAGCGCATGATCGCGATCGATCGTGCGATCGGCGAGACCGACGTGGCGCGGACCTGGGACGGCCACGAGTTCGCGCCGCTGGCGGTAACGCCGTCGTCGTTGCCGCCCGGCTTCTCCGCCTACGACGAGGGCCGCGACGTGTTCGTGGTGATGCTCGACTCCGGTGGCGGTACGCTGGTCACCGAGCTGAGGGGCAACGGTCTGGCGGTGCTGTCGGCGACCACGGCGCCGTTCCAGAACGGCGTGCCGGTCTACGACCGGGCCCGCGGTCGTGTCATCGCGGCGTCGCGCCACGTGCAGTTCTTCGGGCCGCCGCCGGAGTTCCAGACGTGGGAGTTCGATGGCGTCGCCTGGACGCAGGCGGTGACCGCGACGACGCCTCCTGACGTTTCGCTGCCCGGTCTCGCCTTCGATCCGGTGCGCTCGAAGGTGGTGATGTCGGGTGGTCTGATCGGCCTGTTCCAGCCGTTCGTCGAGACCTGGGAGTACGACGGTGTGGATTGGAGCCGGGTGCAGACCGCGCACCAGCCGGTCATGGGCACTGCCGATCGCGGGCTGGTGTTCGACGCGAGGCGCGGCTGCGTGATCGGCCAGGACGCCAGCGGCACCTGGTCCTACGACGGCGTCGATTGGACGCTGGATACGCCGGTCACCACCAGCCCGGACGACCTGCTGGCCTTCGACGAACGGCGCGGGCGGGTGGTGGCGATGGGCCGCGACGGCGTCTGGGAGTACGGCGCGAGCCCGATGCCGTCGACGACTTCCTACGGCGTCGGTTGCGCTTCGTCCGCCGGCCAGGTGGAGTTGCTGGCCGAGCGCCTGCCGCAGCTCGGCGCGACGCTGCCGCTGCGTCTGCTCGGGCTGCCGCCGGAACACGGCATCGTGGTCATGCTGCACGGGTTCGACGACCAGCAGAGCGGCGGGGTGCCGCTGCCGTTCGACCTGTCGCTGATCGGCGGGCCGAGCGGCTGTGCGCTGCTGCTCGACCCGGTGGTGATCGAGCTGGTGCTGCACTTCGGCACGACGGTGCGCATCGAGCGGCCGCTGCCGGCCGACTCGGCGCTGCTCGGCGCGGTGCTGTTGGAGCAGGGCGCTGCGCTCGATCCGTTGCTCGGCGTGCCGTTCACGGCCGCGACCAGCAACGGCCTGCGGCACCGGCTCGGCTGGTGAAGTCACCGCGTCGCGGCTGGCGAGACACACTGGCCTGCACCGCCGCGCGGTGGAAGTCGGCGAGCAGTGCAGGTCGCTCGCGAGGCGCGGCGGTCACCCCACTAGTGGAACTCGACCTCGAGCCCGGGCGAAGCGACGAACAGGCGCGGCTCCGCCGGCGCCAGCGCGAAGGCCTGGAAGGTCAGCGCGAAGGTGCCGAGGCCGGGCGGCACGGTGAGCGGCGCGCTGGTCGCGCCGGTCGTGGTGTAGAGCGAGTAGCCGATGGTGCCGAGCACGTCCATGCGCAGCGCGCAGCCGTCGACGCCGATCTCGATCGGGCCGCGGCCGGTGCCGATCGCCAGCACCGCGTAGGTCACCTGTGGCAGCTGACCGATCTCGAAGGTCACCGTATTGCCGCCGCTCGGGCAGCCGTCGAGCGACAGCGTCGGGGCGACGCCGCTGCCCTCGCCGCAGCCGTAGCCGAACGACTCGCTCCAGCCGAGACACTGCCGCGCGCCGACCGCGATCGTCACCGTGCCGAGGTTGCCGTCGTTCTTGTGGTCCTTCGCCGTGTAGGTGAAGGTGTCGGTGCCGACGTAGTCGTCCCAGGCGCGGTAGACCGCGGTGCTGCCGTCGAACGCGACCGTGCCGTGCTTCGGCTGCGAGACGATGCGCAGCGTCAGCGCGTCGCCGTTGGCGTCGCTGCCGGTCAGCGTCAGCTGCAGCGGCACGTCGGTCGGCGTCGCTTCGTTGCGGCTGGCGACGACCGGGCGGGCGTTGTTGTTGCCGTTGTCGTTGTTGGCGCCGTTGTGGCACTCGTAACAGCCGACCTCGAAGCCGCGGAAGAACGTGCGGGTGCCGAACTGCGTGGTGATGGTGCGGTCCGCCTGGGCCCGGGACAGCGGCGTGCCACGGAAGTTGGTGCCGTGGCAGGTGGCGCAACCGGCCGTGCCCTGCGTCTCCGCGATGTCCTGGTGGCGGTTGACCCACCAGCTACCCGTCGGGTGCATGCCGTGCGGGCCTTCCCACTCGTTGTCCTGCAGGTTGCTGTGGCAGGTGCTGCACTCGTTGATCGTGCCGACGTGCCCCTGCACGAGCAGCGACTGCTGGTTGTCGTTGTCCTCGCTGGACGGCCAGATCGCGTGCGGCGATCCGTGGCACGCCGAGCACTCCATCTCGCCGTGGCCGGCCGAGAAGCGATACAGCGAGAACGGGCTCTGCGGCGCGTCGGGCTGGGTGGCGAAGCGCTGGTTGGTCGGCACGCGCATGTGGCCGGGCGCGTCGAACACGTTGCCGAAGCGGATCTGGCCGGCGTTCTGCACGGCGTCGCCGCTGTGGCACGCCTGGCAGTTCGGCTCCTCGAGCCAGCCGGTGCGCGCCGGATCGCCGACCTCGCTCATGCTGCCGTGGCAGTCCTGACACGAGATCATCTCCTTGCCGTCGGCGCCGATCGCCTTGCCCATCGCGCCGCGCAGGCAGCGCGTCGCGGCGCCGGGGTGGCACGTGTAGCACGACGACCGGTCCTGCACCGAGTCGAGCGTGCGGCCGTCCGCCAGGCGGGCCTGGCCGTGCAGCGTGTGCATCGCCGACGTCATCGCCGAGACACCGGGTTGGCCCGGCGCGTTGAGCGCGATGCTGCTGTGGCAGGCGGCGCAGAGCACCGGCGTCTGGTCCTGTACCACGCTGTGCAGCAGGCCCTGGGCCGAGTAGCCGGCGCCGCTCAGCGACGCGGTGTAGAGCGGTTCACCGAGGTGGTGCTCGTCGTGCAGCTTGACGATGTTGAGGCGGTCGTCGATCGCCGCGGGGCCGAAGACCCAGCCGCTCGGCGGCCGCGCGGCCGGGTTCTGACCCGAGCCGTGGCAGCTGACGCACGCCATCTCGGCGCTCACCGGCGTGACGATGTCGGTGGTGGCCAGCACCGCGCCCTGCGGGCTGCGCGCGGTCAGGCGCATCATCGGGTAGGGGTTCATTGCGCCGGCGTCGTCGTACGGCGTCACCGGCACGCCCTCGGCCTTCCAGTCGGAGATGCCCGCCTGCCAGGCCATCGCCTGCGGCACGTTGCCTGCGCCGGGCATGCGGAAGCCGGCGAGGCCCTGGTCGAGCGGCAGGTTGACGCCGAACAGCGCCTGGGCGTGCTGCCAGAAGTCGGTCTTGCCGATCGACGACTTGTTGATCGAGCCGTTCGGGTCCGCGACCGCCTCGTAGGTGACCGTGTAGGCGCCGCTCTGCACGAGGTTGCCGTTCTGCACCAGCTGGGCGTGGAAGGTGTTGAACGGCGGCAGGATCGAGAACACCGAGGTGTCGTTGTCCATGCAGTGCATGCCGAGGTCGTTCCAGCCGAGCAGGCGCGGGGGGCCCTGCGCGGTGAGCGCGGCCGGCGGCAGCGCGAGCGCGGCGGCGGTGGCGAACAGGCGGAGGAACGGGGTGTCGAAGGCGCGGAGGCGCGGGATCGGTGCGTGCATGGTCGGGCTCCAGTGAAGTCCCTTACGTGTCACGCAGTTGTCACTGGCTCGACAAGTTGGCAGAAGACCCGGGCGTCACGGCGGGTGCCACGGTCGAGCGAAGCGCAACTACTCCGCGCCGCTATCGCCGGCGCGTCGCTTCGGGCAGGTGGCTGAGCAGCGCGCGGCGCAATGTGTCCATCCGCACCGGCTTCTCGAGGAAGCCGTTCATGCCGGCCGCCAGGGCGGACCGGCGATCGGCGTCGAAGGCCGCGGCGCTGAACGCGAGGATCGGCGCGCCGGCGCTGGGCCCGGCAGAGCGGCGGATGCTGCGCGTGGCCTCCAGGCCGTCCACCAGCGGCATCATCATGTCCATCAGGATGAGGTCGAACTGGCGTCCGGCCGTGATGTCGATGGCGGCCTGGCCGTCGCCGACGATCGTCGCCTGCACCCCGAGCTTGTCGAGCATGCGCGCGGCGATGCGCTGGTTGGTCAGGTCGTCGTCGACGACCAGCACGTGGGCGTTGGCGAAGCGTATCGCGGCTTCCTGTTCGGTGGTCGGCGCGCTCTGCGCGCGCGGCGGCGCGCACTCCTCGACGCCCAGCGTGAAGCGGAACCAGGTGCCCCCCGGGCCGGTGTTGACGAGGCGCACCTCGCCGCCGAGCGCGCGCGCCAGCTGCCGCGAGATCGACAGGCCGAGACCGGTGCCGCCGAAGCGGCGGGTGGTGGTGCTGTCGCCCTGCACGAACGGCTCGAACAGGCGCGCCAGGTTCTGTTGCGGGATGCCCAGGCCGGTGTCGAGCACGTCGATGGTCAGCACGCCGTCGGCAGGGCCGGAGACCTGCACCGCGACCAGGCCCTCTTCGGTGAACTTGATCGCGTTGCCGATCAGGTTGGCCAGCACCTGACGGGTCCGCTCGACGTCGAGCATGACGTGCAGCTCGCGCGGGCACTCGATGCGAAGCAGCAGCTCGACGCCGCGCTCGCGGGCGGCGGCGCGGAAGTGATCGACGATCTGCGTCATCGCCGTCGCCAGCGGCGTCGGGCTCGGCGCCAGCTCGATCTTGCCGGCCTCCAGTTTGGAGTAGTCGAGGATGTCGTTGACCAGCACCAGCAGCGAGCGGGCGCACAGGTCCATCGTCTCGAGGTTGTCGCGCTGCTCGCCGGACAGCGCGCTGTCGCGCAGCAGGTCGATCATCGCGCCGAAGCCGTTCAGCGGCGTGCGGATCTCGTGGCTCATCATGGCCAGGAACCGGGCCTTGGCGTCGGTCGCGGCGTGGGCGTCCGCGAGCGCGCCCTTCAGCTCGGCGCCGAGCTTGCGCGCGTCCTCGAGCGCGGTGCGCGTGGCCTGCATGCTGAGCAGCAGCTCCGGGGTGGCGTCGCTCGGCGCGAAGTCGGACAGCTGCAAGCCGCGGCGCTGGAAGTCGTCGATGTCGCGCACCACCGGGGAGCCGACGAAGGCGATGCGCCCGTCGCCGACCGCCAGGTTGTTGCCGCGCAGCTCCAGCTCGCCGCCGCGCGAGCGCAGCACGATGGTGGCGCGCGGATCGAGCGGCAGGTCGACGAAGCGCTTGCTGCGCCACGGGCGCACGACGTCGAGCGCCTCGTGCACGTCGTGCCCAGGCTGCAGCCGCAGGCGGCGGCCGAGCGCGCTGCCGAGCACCTGCAGGCGCCCGGCGGTGTCGACGACGAACCCGAACGGTACGGCGACCGCGAAGTCAGCGTTCTCCAGCTCGATTCGTCCCGGGCTCATCTGCTCATCGGACGCGGACCAGGAAGCGCTCGTGGTCCGAGCCGTCGGGTTCGAGGTGCTCGATCTCGAGGTCGACCGTGAAGCGCTTCGCCAGTCCGCGCAGCAGGCCGAGCACCATCGGCGCGAGGCCGGCGCGGTCGGAGCGGTAGTGCAACACGCTCGAGCCGTCGGGCCGCGGCTCCCGCTCGAAGCTCGGCGGCACCAGCTGCGGCATCGTCGCGCCGACGCGCGCGTGCATCGAGTCGAGGTTGTCCAGGAACTCCTCGAGCGTGTCGCCCATCATCGACAGCAGGCTGCCGTAGCCCTCGTCGATGGTGTAGACGGTCCAGTACTCGCCGAACGCTTCGAGCACCGCCGCCGCGTCGAGCTCGAGCTCCGCCGAGGCGGCGCCGACCAGCGCGTAGGTGATGGCGTCGTCGTACGCGTCCATGGCGACGAAGTTCGTCTGCTGGAGCTCGGCGCGTTCGCAGATGCGGCGCCACTTGTCCTGGCCGAACTTCTCGACCACCAGCCCCTGGATCGCGCGATTGACCAGTCCGTACATCCTGTCTCCTCCCTCCGTGGATCCAGGTCATCGGCCACCGGCCGGTCCGTCTGCACCCGGGCTCGGGGGCGGTGGCGGGGGCTTCGTCGAACCGCCGGTCGCACCGGCGATTCGGCACGGGCTCAGGTTCGCGGCGCCTGGACCCACATGCGCTGCAACCTACGGACATTGTCGGGCGTGTCGCGGTAGGCGGTGCGGTTGTGGGCCAGGATGCGGTTGTTCACCCACAGCACGTCGCCGCGCTCGAGCCGGAAGCGCAGCACGTGGTCGTCGCGCGTGAGCGCCTCGTCGAGCAGGTCGAGGGCGAGGCGTCGTGCGTCGCTCAGCGGCGCGCCGGCCTTCTGCTGTCCCACCTCGATCCAGTAGCGCATGTAACGGAACAGCACCCCGCCCGGCTCGTCGCACGGCGCGAACACCGGGAAGCGGTTCTGCAGCAGGTTGGCGGTCGTCTTCTCGACGCCGGGGGTGACGACGTCGCGCACCCACGGCTGTTCGAGCAGCGCCACCGCCGCCGGGTGCTCGGCGCGCAGCGCGTCGAGCGCGCGCAGCGCGTTCGCCACCAGGCTGTCCCCGCCCTGCGCGCTCGGCTCCTCACACAAGAGGCCGACGAAGTCCGGCACGACCCCGACCGCGCTGCTGTCGGTGTGAAAGCAGGTCTCGGCGTTGGTCATCGAGACCGGCACGGCCTGGGTCGTGTACGACGCGCCGCGATCGACGACGGGGTACAGGCGGCCGTACTGCAGCATCGGTTCACCCAGCGCGCAGCCGAGCGCGACGTAGGCGATGCGGCGCTGCTCCTCGTCCGGCAGCGCGTCGAGGCCGTGCAGCAGGCAGAGGCCGTCGCCGTTCAGCAGCTCGTTGCGCAGGTCGGCGCCGAACGCCGCGGTCGCCGGCATCGCCGCCGGTCGCCAGACGAACGTCGCGGCCGTCGCGTCCGGGTGCTCGCGCAGCCGTGCGTGCAGCTCGGCGAGCACCGCCGCCGGCAGCGTGCGGCGGTAGCGTTCGTCGCGGCGGAGGTCCGCCGCGGACCAGCGCAGGTCGCCGCGGAGCGCCGGCGCGACGGCGCTCACGAGGTCACCTCGGCAGCCTTCTGCAGGCGGAAGGCGAGGTGCAGCGGCAGGTCACGCAACGGGCCGAACCACTCCGGATCGAGCGCGAGGTGCGCTTCGGTCGCGCGCAGCTCGGCGACCTCCGGCATGCGGTCGAAGCCCGCCGTCGCCAGCGCGGTGAAGTAGTCCTCTAGGTTCTTGTGCACGCTGCGCACCGGCACGTCCTTGCCGTCGCGGCGCCAGATGCGCCCTTCGAACTGGTGGTCGCGGCCCGAGAAGTAGCCCCTGCCCTCCGGCTCGAAGTAGAACGGCGCGCGCTTCTCACCGAGGAACGCCAGCGACGGGTGGGGCACGGCGAACACGAATCGCCCGCCCGGCCGCAGCAGCCGGTGCACTTCCCGCATCGTGTGCCGCGTCGCTTCGAGGTCGAGGTAGTTGAACAGGAACACCGCCACGACCAGGTCGAAGCTCGCGTCGCCGAGGTGGCGCAGGTCGCCGGCGTCGCCGGCCGAGTACTCGATGCCGAGCTGCTCCCTGGCCTCGCGCTGCTGCGCGGCGCGCACCATCTCCGGCGAGATGTCGATGCCGCGCAGTCGCTGCGCGCCGCGCTGCTTCAGCTGCCGCGCGAAGTAGCCTTCGCCGCAGCCGAGGTCGAGCACGTCGAGCGTGCGCACCGGTTCGCACCACTGCAGCAGGAACGGCCGCGCCGTGAAGTCGGACAGCAGGATCGGCTCGGTGCGCTGCCAGTCGTCGCTGGCGGTGTCGTAGAGCTGTTGCGTGGAGACGTTCATGCCGGGTGCGCGAGTGAGGCGCCGCCGACGGCGCGGTCGAGGTGATCCCAGAAGCTGCAGCGCAGCGCCAGCGCGGTGCGCATGCCGCGGCGGAGGCCGGCCAACCCGGTTGGCGTGGCGGCGAGCTCGGCGGCGATCTCCATCAGGTCCTGCTGGTGCTGGTCGTCGACCAGGCAGTGCAGCTCGAAGAAGACGTATTGTTCGCGCTGCAGGGTGCCGACCGAGCGGATGCCGCGGAGCAGCTGCTGGTAGATCGGCTTGACGACGTGCTCGGTGCCGAGGCCGAGCGCGCCGACCGCCTCGGCGGCGGTCGCGTCCTGCAGGAAGTCGAGGAAGCGCGTGCGCCACGCGGCCGCGGCAGGGGTCGCCTGCGCCAGCTGGTCGGCGCCGACGTCGATCGCCGCGCAGAAGCGGCGGAACAGCTGCGGGTGCGGCACGCCGACCACGGTCGCCGGGTCGATGCCGACCTCGCGCAGCGACTGCTGGTCGTCGGCGTCGAGCTGGCCCTTCTCCTCCTCGAGGTTGCGCAGCAGCAGGCTGCGGTGCGCCGCTTCCGGCAGCCGCGAGATCACCGCCTCGAGGTAGCGCGGGAACCACGCCGCGTAGCCGCTGTACTCGATCGCGTAGCGCCGCATGGCGGCAGCCGGCGTCGGATACGAGCCGTCGGCGAAGCGCCGGAGGAACGCATGATGCACCGCGGGGTGGGCGTTCGCTTCGCGCACGAGCGGGGCGAGGAGGGCCTGCGGTTCCTGGTGGGAGTGTTGCGCCGGAACAGGGGGGAGGATGGCGGTCATCGAGGTCGGCGGTAGAGGTCCTGGGCGGAGGAGCGGGGGGCGACCCGTGCTCATCCGGCAGTACGCCTGCGTCTTAGTCCGGAATCCGGAGCGAGACGGCGATGGCAGCGCAAGTTCCTGCCCAGCAGTCGGCTGCGACGATCGAGAATTCCACCGGGCGTTCAGCGCCCGCTTCTGCGGGGGCCGCCGCGCGGCTCCTGCGCGCCGCGCTGTCGCTGCTGCTCGTCGAGCCGCTGCAGCGCCTCGGTCACCGCCAGGGCGTCGACGTGGATCGTCGTCACCGCGTCGCCGCCGGGCCGCAGCTCGTAGCTGCCGAGCGGGATCGACGCCTGCGGCGAGTTGGTCGTGTCGGTGGCGTGCGGGCGCAGCAGCACCTCGTACTTGCCGGCGACCATCAGCGGCACCTCCACCAGGTCGGAGGCCTCGAGCCAGCCGCCGCTGCTGCGGCCGAGGTCCCAGCGCGGCAGCGAGAACGGCTCGCCGGTGCGCTGGTCGACGCCCTGGAACGACGACGGCAGGCCGGTGTCGCCCTGCAGGATCACCGACAGGCGGACCTTGCGCGTCGGGCCGCACAGCGCGCGCGCGCCGGGCACGTCGAGCAACGCCGGTCGCAGCGTGCGCAGGCGGAGGTCGTGGTCGCCGGGCAGCAGCTGCGTCTCCAGGGTCTCGATGCCGCGGCCGAACACCTGCACGGTCAGCAGCGAAGCCGCGGTGATCAGCTCGGCGCGCCCGCCCCGCCAACGGAAGCCGGCCTCGGTCCAGGTGCCGTCCGGTTGCTGCAGGCGGGCGCGGATCGGCCCGTCGAGCGGCAGCAGCTGGGCGCTCTCGTCGACCGCGCGCAGCCGGTAGCGGAACAGCGCCTCGCGCAGGTCGATCTCGCGCAGCCGCGCGTCGTCGTTCTCGCCCGGCTGCACGAACACGTCGGGCACCAGCAGGAGCGGCTCGCGCCAGCCGCGCATCGTCACCAGGAAGTCGTAGCGGCCCGGCTGCAGCGGCTCGAGCGTGAAGCGCCCCCCGCGGCGCGAGACGTCGGCGCGGCGCGTGTCGCGCTGGCGCGCTGCCTCGTCGAGCGGTCGCAGCGTGACCGCCACGGCGCCGTCGGCGAGCCAGTCGGGCAGCCGCACGCGGCCGCGCACGATGCCGTTCCTGGCGATGCGGATCTGCATCGTGCGGTCGGCGGCGGCGAGCGGCACCGAGTCGGCGAAGTGGCGGTCGGTGTCGGCGCGCACGCGCAGGCGGCCCGGCGGCAGGTCGCCGAACAGCGCGAAGGTGCCGTCGTCGGCGGAGCGCGTGCGCAGCCCCGGCAGGTCCGACCAGCGCTCCTGGGGTTCGGCGCGGCGCTGCGGCCAGCCTTCTTCGTTGAGCGGCAGGCCGCGCCGTGGTGGCTGCACCCGCCGGCCGTCGTTGCCGGGCGGCTGTTGGCTCGGCGCCGTGCCGACCAGCTGCTGCACGGTGACCTGGGCGCCGGCGACCGGCTGTCCGCGGTCGTCGACGACGACGCCCGCCGCCAGCGGCGGCAGCGGCTGCACGACGAACGTGCCGAGCTCGACGCGCACGCCGCCGGGCCACTTCGGCATCGGCAGCGCGCAGCCCAGCTGGCCGACGGCGGCGCCGTTGTCGTCCCGTGCCGCCACGCGCAGCTCGGCGCGGAACGGGCCGTCGCCGTCGTGGCCACTGGTGACGAGGTCGAAGCGACCGTCGGCGATCGCATGCACGTCGAACACCCGCTCGACGCGCTCGCCGTTCCAGATCACCAGGCGGGCGCGGTTGCCGCCGGGCGGCTCGGCGAGCGGCTGCTGGTCCGGGCCGAGCACGCGGCCGGCGAGCACGACGTGCACGTCGCGCGGCGGCACGCGGACCTCGACGAGTTCGCCGGGTCGCTCGGGGCCGCGCCGCGGCGGCGCGCTGGTGATGCGCCGTTCGTCGGGGTAGCGCGCGTAGGCGACCAGCGCATCGCCGACGGCGACCGGCTCGAGCACGACGGGCGCGGCGCCGGCCGGCTTGTCGGCGCGGCGGCCCGTGCCCCAGCCGATCGGGAAGTCGTCGCTCTCCCGCTCGCCGTCGGCGCCGCAGAACACCATCGCCGGCGACAGCAGCGGCGCGCCGGCGTGATCGACCAGGGTCACCTCGAGCCTGCCGAGCGCCGGCACCACGAGCCGCACCGGCTCCTGCTGCA
>JACKHZ010000023.1 GCA_020638735.1 Planctomycetota bacterium
AGCGCGGCGACGTGGTGCGGCGTCGCCGTCGCGCCGCGCGCCAGCAGCGACAGCGCGCCGAGCGCCGCGGCCTGCAGCAACGCGGGCCAGCCGAGGCCGTGGGCGTAGGCGCGATCGCGACCGTCGGCGAGCAGCGCGTGGCTCAGCTGCCAGCCGAGGTGCTGCAGGCAGCCGGCGAGCAGCAGGAGCCGAAGGGCCGCAGCGGCGTCGCGGAACTCGTCGCCGCTGACGGCGCACAACATCGGCGCGACCAGCGCGCCGCCGGCGGCGAACGGCAGCGTCACCCAGGCGGTGGCGCGCAGCGCCGTGCGCAATGTGCGGTCGCTGTCGCCGCTGCGCGCGGCGTGAAGCAGGTGCGGCAACAGCAGGCGGGCGAGCTGCGTCGACGGCAGCAGCGCCGCCAGCGCGAGCCGGGCCGCGATCGCGTAGAAGCCGGCGGCGCGATCGCCGCAGGCGAACGCCACCAGCGCGACGTCGCCGATCGCCATCAGCTCGTGCGCCGTCTGGCCGAGCCCCGCGGGCTGCCAGCCGAAGCCGCGCAGCTCCGGCGCTTCCCGGTCGGGCAGGCGGCGGATCGTGGTCGCGGCGCCGAGCGCGTAGACGACACGGCAGCCGAGACTGATCGCGGCCAGCGTCACCAGCGAGCCGTCGCCGCTGAGCCACCAGACGGCGAACGCGAGCAGCTGCAGCGTCGCCGCCAGCGTCTCGATCAGCACCTCGCGGCCGGTGCGTCCGGCGGCGTCGATCAGGTTCTTGAGGTCGAACGCGGCCGGCGCCGTGTGCAGCGTCCACAGCAGCCAGAACCACGGCTCCGCCGCCGTGGCGAAGGCGATGGCGGTGGCGAGCGCCGTCAACGCGAGGCCGAGGGCGAGACGCACCCGCACCGCGCGCGACACCAGCCGTCGCGCTGCGCCCGGCTGACGGGCGACCTCGCGCGCGACGAGGTTGCGCACGCCGGCGCCGGCGAGCACCGCGAGCACGGCGGCGACCGCCTGGCCCTTGGCGTGCACGCCGAGGCCGTCGACGCCGAGCCGGGCGCCGACGAGGAGGAAGGCGATCAGCTGCAGCACGCGCTGCACGACGACGCCGGCGCCGAGCCCGAGCAGGTTGCGTCGAACGGTGTGCTGCACGGGGACCCTATCGGCAGCGGCGCCGCGTTCGCCGCAGCGAGATGCCGGCGGCAAGGCCGATTGGCGGTCGCTCAGCTGGTCGCCAGCGGCCAGGTCGGGCCGGCGCGGTAGGGCAGCGGCCGCGTCGTCACCTGGCCGGCGAGGCGGCGTTCGACCGCCTGCACGAGGCCGAGCATGCCGTTGTGGTTGGGGTGATCGGCGTCGCACCAGACGTGCCCGTGGCGCAGGAGCCAGGTCAGGACGCGTCGCCGCAGCGCGCGGTGATCGCGGCGCAGCGCGCGTTCGAGGCCCTGCGGCAGCGCTTCGACAGTGGTCGGCGTCGAGACGCCGGCGACGTCGAACAGCCCGCGGCCGAGGTGTACGACCGGCGTGCCGCAGGCGGTCGCGAGGCCGGCGAGACGGTGGTTGACGGTCACGACGCCGGCCGCGGTCGCCAGCCAGACCCGCGCCGCGGCGAACGGCACGAACGTCACCCCGGCGAGGTCGGCGCAGCGGCGGCGCAGCGCCGCGCGGTCTGGCCGGTCGGTGACGACGGCGATGCGCGCGCCGACGTCGATGCCGCGCACGGCCGCCGCAGCGCGGCGCACCAACGCCTCGGCGGTGGGGGGCGCGTCGGCGTCGAGGCGCAGCGCCGGGTCGTCGTCGCGCTGCAGCAGCACGACGAAGCTCGGGCCGTGCCCCGCGGCGGGGGCGGCGGGGCCGGCGAGCTCGGGTTCTGCGGTGGGCACCCGCTGCGCCCGGCGCCAGCCGCGCAGCGAGTCGATGGCGAGGCGCGGCTCGCCACCCGCCAGCAGCGCGGCGAAGTCGCGCAGCCGCGCGGGCATCGCCGGGACGACGACCTCGGGTGGCGGCAATTCGAACGGCGCCGGGGCGGCCAGCGCGTGCGCCACGCAGGCGTCCAGCAACGCGCGCTCCGGGGTGACGACGCGGAAGTCGGCGGCCGTCCAGCGGCGGCAGCTGGCGTCCCCGTCCACGCCGACGTCGTCGATCTGCAGCGTGCCCGGCAGCAGCCCGTCGCCGGACCACAGCACCCGCGCGCCGACGTCGATCGCGGCCTGCTGCAGGCACGCGTTGGCCGGGCTTCGCCGGTCGTGGAACAGCACCAGGTCGGGCGGCTCGACGGTCAGCCAGCGGTGAAGGCCGGCGCTCTGCCGCCGAAGCCTCGCAAGCTGGCGCGCTCCGAGCCCGTGCCGGGCGGCGACGATCGCCGCGTGCGCGCCCGCGGCCGCGTCGGGCGCCGCGCTCGCCGGCGCCACGACTTCGCCGACTTGATGGCGCCAGAACGTCGCGCCGATCGGGTCGGTTGCCAACAGCGTCACGCGATGGTTGCGCCGCAGCAGCTCGCGCCGCAACCGCATCAACAACGGGAAGCGCTCGATGGGGGGCGATGCGAAGACGATGTGGCCCATGCCGTCCGGACCGGAATCGGCATCGACGTGCCCGACCTGGAGTCGGTCACGTATTTCGGTGTGACGTGTCTCCGGTGGTCGGCGGCCGCTGCCAACCGCCATCCCAGCCGCTACACTTCGACGCCCTCCTGCTCCGCGCCACGCGCTCGCCTCGTGCAGCGCGGTCCCACTGCCGAATCCACACCTGATGATCCGTCACCTCCTCCCTGCCGGCGCGCTGCTGGCGCTCGTCACCGTTGCGCCCGCGCAGTCGGTCCCGACCAACTTCGTCGTCGACACGCTGATCTCGACCGGCCTGCAGGCCGGCCACGACTTCTGCTTCCTGCCCGACGGCCGGGTGCTGATCGCCAACCGTGGCGGCCCCGTCCACGTCTGGGCCGACACCGGCGCGCCGGTGCCGATCGGCACCGTGCCGAACGTCGAGACGGGCTCCGAGCGCGGCCTGCTGAGCATCGCCGCCGACCCGAACTTTCCGACGAACGGCTACATCTACGTCTGGTGGTCGAGCGCGAGCGACGCGTTCATGCACCTCGACCGCTTCACCTGCACGGGGGACCTCGCCAACCCGAACAGCACCAACCTGTCGTTCTCGTCGACGACGCGCCGCGTGGTGCTGAGCACGATCCCGGACAACGCCAGCAACCACAACGGCGGTTCGACGCGCTTCGGCCCCGACGGCAAGCTCTACCAGACGATCGGCGACGACGCCGGCACCTGCACCGCGCAGAGCCAGACCTCCAAGGCGGGCTGCATGCTGCGCATGGACGTCAGCGGCCTCGGCGCCGCGGCGAGCACCGTCGAGCCGGCCTACTCGACGCTGGATCCGGGCGACAACCCGAACAGCGCCAGCACCGGCTTCGACCAGCTGGTCATCGCCTATGGGCTGCGCAACCCGGTGCGCATGGAGATCGACCAGGTCACCGGCAACTGCTACATCGGCGACGTCGGGCAGAGCGCGCAGGAGGAGTACAGCGAGTACGTCTACCCGGCCGCCGGTGCGATGCCGCTGATCAACTTCGGCTGGCCGTGGCGCGAGGGCACGACCACCTACACGACCTGCGGCGGCACCGCGCCGTCGGGCATGCTCGGGCCGATCGCCAGCGAGACGAGCAGCGCGTGGAACTCGGTCATGGGCGGCCCGCGCTACCGCAATCAGGGCGGCGCCTACGACTTCGGCCCGAGCTACGAGGGCGACGCGTTCTACCTCGACTACTTCGCCGGCGAGATGCGCCACATCACCTTCAACGGCACCTCGTGGCAGGCTGCGCCCGCGGTGCCGGGGCAGCCGAGCACGACCAACTGGGCCTCGGGCCTGATCGGCGTCTGCAGCGTGCGGCAGGGCCCCGACGGCGGCATCTGGCTGCTGCAGCACCCGAGCACCTACGCGACCACCGGCGGATTCCTGAAGCGCATCCGGCCGCTCGGTCCGACCAACAGCGTGACGGCGATCAGCGGCGACGGCCAGATCGGTCCGGCGACGGAAGCGTTCGCCCAGCCGCTGGTGGTGCGGGTGTTCGACACGTCCAACAACCCGATGTCCGGTGGCATCGTCAACTTCTCGGTGGCCGGGCCCGGCGTGCTCAGCACCGTCAATCCGGTGATCGCCGACGCCAACGGCTATGCCCAGACCTCGGTCACGGCCGCCAACGTCGGCGGCGCGATCACGGTGACGGCGAGCACGCCCGGCTCGCAGACCAACGGCACGTTCGCCCTGTTCTCGCGCAAGACCAGCGTCACCTGGATTCCGACCAGCAGCCTGCTTCTGGTCTCGGTCAGCAACAAGACCAACGCGGTGCCGGCCAACATCCCGCTGGTCCTGCTGATGTCGTGGCCCGGCTCGCCGGTGTTGCCGACGGTGATCGGCGACATCTGCACGGACCCGAGCTATCCGCTGACCGTGGCGTTGGAGGACGGGATCGGCGCCTTCGGCGGCGTGTCGTTCTCCGGCTCTGGCAGCTTCGGCACGCCGGGCAAGACCTGGCTCTACACCGGGGTGCCGGCGTTCCTGCTGAACGGCAACCTGATGAGCTTCCAGACGGTCGGCTTCGATCCCATCGAGGGTGTGTTCCGCACCAACTGCGAGACGAAGCAGTTCTGAGCTTGGTGGCTCGCCGTTGGCGAGCTTCGTGAGCAAAGAACAGGTGCCGTTGAGGCCTCGGGAGCGGAAACTCCCGAGGCTGGCGTGCGGACGAAGACCGCACAAGCTCTGGTGCCTGTTGCCCGACTCTGAGCCTGGTCTGCAGGGACTCGCGGCCTCGTCACTGGTGACGTCGAGCGATCGGCGATCCCGTTTGGAAGAGTGCCCATCACCGCCCCTGCTCCGCGACGCCAGCATCATCCCGGAGGTGCTACATGTCGTCGCGAGCGAGTCGTCGGAAGCGGAAATCGGCAGCGATGGAGCGGATCAACTTGGATGCCGCAGGCATCGACATCGGGGCCTCGAGTCACTTCGTGGCAGTGCCCGAGGACCGGGATGAGAGGCCGGTGCGCGAGTTCGCTGCCTACACGGCGGATCTCTACCAACTGGCCGACTGGCTGAAAGCGTGCGGCATCAAGACGGTGGCGATGGAGTCGACCGGGGTCTACTGGATCCCCTTGTTCCAGGTGCTCGAGGAGCGCGGCTTCGAGGTGCGATTGGTAGATGCCCGTCGCGTGAAGAATGTGAGCGGTCGGAAGACCGACGTCTCCGACTGCCAGTGGCTGCAGCAACTGCACACCTACGGCCTGCTGAGTTCGGCCTTCCGGCCGGACGACGACACGTGCGTGCTGCGATCGTACATGCGGCAGCGCGACGGGCTCGTCATCCAGGCTGGCCAGCACATCCAGCACATGCAGAAGGCACTGGAGCTGATGAACGTCAAGCTCACCGAGGTGCTCGCGGATGTCTCCGGACAGACCGGCATGGCGATCATCGACGACATCCTGGCCGGGCAGCGGGATCCGAAGACGCTGGCGAAACACCGCCACACGCGTTGCAAGCACGACGAGGAGACGATCGCCAGGGCGCTGACCGGGCACTACCGCCTCGAGCATCTGTTCGCCCTTCGGCAGGCCGTGGCCCTCTACCGCCAGTGCCAGGACCTGATCCGCGAGTGCGACACCGAGATCGAGCGCTTCCTGGAGGAGCGAGGTCCAAAGGACGACGGCACGCCCACGCCGCCAGAACGGTCGAGCGCCCGCAGCAAGAATGCACTCGGCTTCGACGCCCACGGCCATCTGTTCCGCCTCGTGGGCGTAGACCTCACCGCGATCCCTGGGCTGTCGACGGCGTCGGTGCTGGCCCTGCTCGCCGAGACGGGACTCGCGATGGACCGCTGGCGCAACAGCAAGGCCTTCGCGTCCTGGCTCGGGCTCTGCCCGAACAACCGGGTCTCGGGAGGCAAGGTGCTGGCGTCGAAATCCAAGACGTGCGTCAACCGCGCAGCGCGCATCTTCCGCATGGCGGCCTACGGCCTGCATCACGCCAAGAGCGCACTCGGCGCCTTCTACCGCAGGATGCGCAGCAAGCTCGGCGCGCCGAAGGCGATCACCGCCACCGCCCACAAGCTCGCCCGGCTCTTCTACTCGATGCTCAAGACCAAGACGTCCTTCGCTGACATCGGCCAAGACGCCTACGACCGCACCTACAACCAGCGCCGCCTGAAGGGCCTCGCCAAAGCCGCCGAGCAACTCGGCTTCAAACTCGTCCCCTCAAACCCGTGATCGGGCTGTTCTTTGGAAGGCCGAGCCTCGCCGGAAGGCGAGGTGCTCGCCCCTGATGGATCGCCGCGCCGGGCGGCTGCCCCTTTGCGGTGGGCCCTGTGCCGGGTGCCCCCCGCCGCCCAGCTCGGTCGACGGGGGAGGCGCGGATCCGCGGGCCGTGCCGGTCCCTTCTTGACCCGGCGGGGGTGGGTCCGCACAATCCTCGCCCCTTTCTGTCCTCCCGGCTCCCGCTCTCCCCGTCCCGCATGTCGCGCCCGCTCGCCGTCATCTGCCTCGCCGCCGGCCTCGGCAAGCGCACCCGGGTCAGCACGCCGAAGGTGTTGCTGCCGCTGTGCGGACGGAGCCTCGCGGGTACCGCGCTGCGGGCCGTGCGCGAGCTCGAGCCGGCGCGCGTCGTGGTGGTGCTGCACCACCAGATGGAGCGCGTCCAGGCGGCGTTGCAGAAGGAGCTGGAAGGTGTGTTCGCGCGCGTCGACTACGTCGACCAGGGCGCGCCACGCGGCACCGGTCACGCGGTGCAGGTCGGCATGCAGGCGCTGGCCGGGTTCGTCGGCGACGTGCTGGTGATCTACGGCGACTGTCCGCTGATGACCGGCGAGACGCTGCGCGAGCTGTGCGAACTGCGCGGCGACGCGCCGTGCTCGGCGCTGACCGCGTATCCCGAGGACATCAACGGCCTCGGCCGCATCCTGCGCGACGATCAGGGGCGCTTCGTCGGGATCCGCGAGCAACGGGATTGCTCGCCAGAGGAGCTGGCGATCGACGAGGTCAACTGCGGCTTCTACTGCTTCGACAGCGAAGCGCTGCGGCCCGCGCTGGCGCGGCTGCAGCCGAACAACGCGCAGGGCGAGTACTACCTGACCGACTGCATCGCCGACTTCGTCGCCGGCGGCGCGGAGCTGCCGACCCTCGAGGCCCTCGACGCGACCGAGGCGCAGGGTGTCAACTCGCTCGCCGACCTGGCGATGGCGCAGGCGATCATGCAGGAGCGCATCCTGCTGCAGCACCTCGACAACGGCGTGCTGATCGTCGATCCGGGCGCCACCTGGATCGATCACGACGTCGAGATCGGCGCCGACACGGTGATCCAGCCGGCGACGGTGATCGGCAAGGGCTGCCGCATCGGCCGCGGCTGCGAGGTCGGTCCGTTCGCGCACCTGCGCCAGGGCACCGTGCTCGAGGACGGCGCCGCGCTCGGCAACTTCGTCGAGGCCAAGAAGGCGCACCTCGGCGCCGGCGCCAAGGCCAAGCACCTGACCTATCTCGGCGACGCGACGGTCGGCGCCAAGGCCAACATCGGCTGCGGCACGATCACCGCCAACTACGACGGCGTGCACAAGCACCCGACGCAGATCGGCGCCGGCGCGTTCATCGGCAGCGGCACCGTGCTCTGCGCGCCGGCCACCGTCGGCGCCGGCGCGATGACCGCGGCTGGCGCGGTGGTCAAGCCGGGCACGTCGATCCCCGACGGCGAGCTGTGGCTCGGTGTGCCGGCCCGCTTCCTGCGGCGGCGCGGCGGGGGCGAAGGCAAGCAGGAGGCATGAAGATGCGCGGCGAACGACTTCGGGTGTTCAGCGGCTCTGCGCACCCGCGCCTCGCGCAGGACATCTGCGCGTTCATGGGGGTCCCGCTCGGGGCGGCGTCGATGCCGCGCTTCCCGGACGGCGAGATCAACCTCAAGCTCGAGTGCGACGTGCGCGGCGCCGACGTGTTCGTCGTGCAGCCGACCTGCCCGCCGGTGCACGAGCACCTGTTCGAGCTGCTGTCGTTCGCCGACTGCCTGCGCCGGGCGTCCGCGGACCGCATCACCGCGGTGATCCCGTACTTCGGTTACGCCCGCAAGGACCGCAAGGACGAGGGGCGCGTGCCGATCAACGCCAAGTTGGTCGCCAACCTGCTGGTCACGTCCGGCTACGACCGCGTGGTCGCGGTCGACCTGCACGCCGCGCAGATCCAGGGTTTCTTCGACATCCCGGTCGACCACCTGTACGCGCGGCCGGTGATGATCGAGCGCGTGCGCCAGCTCGGCGCCGAGAACATCAAGATCGTGTCGCCGGACATCGGCGGCACCAAGCTCGCGCGCGCCTACGCCAAGGACCTCGGCTGCGACCTCGCGATCATCGACAAGCGCCGCATCAGCGGCGAGAAGACGGTGATCGAGAACATCATCGGCGAGGTCGAAGGGCACGACGTCGTGCTGGTCGACGACATGGTCTCGACCGGCGGTTCGATCGTCGACGCCGCGCGCATCGTCAAGGAGAAGGGAGCCCGCAAGGTGTTCCTGGTCGCGACGCACGCCGTGCTCGCCGGCAACGCCGTCGAGCGCCTCAACAACGCGCCCGTCGAGAAGATCCTGTTCGCCGACACGGTGCCGCTCCACGACAAGGGGCTGCGGCGCCTCGAAGTCTGTTCGATGGCGCAATTGCTCGCGCGCGCCATCGACCGCATCCATCGCAGCGAGAGCGTCAGCAAGCTGTTCGAGAGCGAACGGTGAGCGGCGCCTGTCCGTCGTCACGCATTTTCGTCGTAGTGAGGTAAGTCCATGGAAGTCGCCCGCATGAAGGCCGAGCGCCGCACCGCGCTCGGACGCAATCAGCTCGCCAAGTTGCGCACCGAGGGCTGGATGCCCGCCGTCGTCTACGGCGCTGGCAAGGAGCCGGTCTCGATCCAGATCTCCGAGTGGGAGCTGGAGCAGCACATCAAGTCCCACCACAAGGTGTTCCAGCTCGACATCAGCGGCGCGTCGGAGTCGGCGTACCTGCAGGAGGTCTCGTGGAAGGCGATCAACGATCGCCCGCTGCACGCCGACTTCCGCCGCATCGACCTGACGCAGAAGATCGAGGCCGAGGTCGAGGTCACGCTGCTCGGTCACCCGGTCGGCCTCGGCAAGGGCGGCGCCCTGACCAAGGACCACCTGGTCATCACCATCAGCGCGCTGCCGACCGCGATCCCCGAGGCGATCGAGGTCGACATCAGCAAGATGGAGGTCGACGACGTGCTGCGCGCCAAGGACCTGCAGCTGCCGGCGGGCGTGGAGCTTGCGGTCGCCCCCGAGCTGACCATCTGCCACGTCGTCCGCGCGGTCGTCGCCGCCGAGGCGCCGCCGGCCGAGGGCGAGGGCGAGGCCGAGAAGAAGTGATCGCGGTGGCGCCGCGTCGTGCGGCGGCCTGACCCGGGGCGACGAGTCGCAGCCGGGCCTTGTCCGTCGCCCCCGCGGTCGCTAACCTCCCTGCCCCTCCGGTTCGACCGTCATGGTCTGGCACCGCATCGTGGTAGGGATCGGCAACCCCGGTCCCGAGTACGAGAACACCCGGCACAACGTCGGGTTCATGGTGCTGGACCGCCTGGCGGAACAGCTGGGGGTCCAGTTCACCAGGCTCGAGCGACGCGACGACGATGGGTCGAAGCGCTTCTCGGGCAAGGTGAAGGCGCAGGTCGCGGAAGGGCGACGCAAGGGACGTTCGTTCCTGCTCGTCAAGCCGTTGTCCTACGTCAACCTCACCGGTGAGGTCGCGGCTCCGCTGCTCAGGCACGCGGGACGCACGCCGGACTCGCTCTTTGTCATCGTCGACGACCTGAACCTACCGCTGGGCCGGACTCGCATCCGGCCGTCGGGGAGTGCAGGAGGCCACAACGGCCTCAAGTCCATCCAGCAGCAGCTGGGCACGGACGCATATCCCCGTCTCCGTCTCGGTATCGGGCAACCTGCCTCGCGCGACGAGCGCAGGTCCGAAGGATTGCGTGGGGCCGATTGGCCCGACTACGTCCTGGCTCCCTTCCTCCCGGAGGAACGTGAGGTTCTCGGTCATGTCCTGGTCCGCGCCGCGGAGTGCACGCTCGCGTGGCTCGACGGAGCGGACCTGCAGTCCCTGATGGGAACCTACAACGTTTGAACGGGATCGCCCGGCGCACGCCGGACGGTCCGAGCCACTGATCTGGGGCACGCCCCGGGAGAATCGACTTGGAAGCCAACACGCAAGTACGCAACCGCACCTACGAGTGCATGTGCGTCCTCGACAACCGCGAGGTCCGCAAGGGCTGGGAGCCGCTGAAGAGCGCGGTCACCGGCCTGTTCACGAAGCACGAAGCCAAGGTGCTCAGCAGCCGCCGCTGGGACGAGCGGCGCCTGGCCTATCCGATCAACGGCCAGAACCGCGCCACCTATCTGCTCGTCTACTTCGCGAGCGACACCGACTCGATCTCCGGCCTGCGCCGCGACCTCGAGTTCAGCGAGCCGGTCATGCGCTACATGATCACCGACTGCGCCGAGGTGCCGCAGGCCGCCTACGAGCCGGAGGCCGAGTTCGACGTGAACGCGATCCCCGGTGACGACGCCCCTGACGTCGAGCCGGCCGAGGAAGCGGCCGCCGGCGAGGCGAGCGAGGCGAGCGCCGACGAGACCAGCGAAGCAACCAGCGACGACAGCGAGGAGAACAACTGATGAGCACTGACGACACCGGCATGGGGCGCGGGTCGGGCGACGGCGGCGCACGCCGCAGCCGCTTCGGCCGCTTCGGCGCCCGTCGCAAGCTGGTCGAGCCCGAGGAGCCGCTCGACTACAAGAACGTCGCCTACCTGGCCAAGTTCTTGTCCGCCAACGG
Source organism: Planctomycetota bacterium (assembly GCA_020638735.1). Lineage (GTDB taxonomy): Bacteria > Planctomycetota > UBA1135 > UBA1135 > UBA2386. The sequence continues at coordinate 10,843 of JACKHZ010000023.1, forward strand.
CCGCATCCAGTCGCGCAAGCGCACTGGCTTCTCCGGCCAGAACCAGCGCAAGCTCGCCACCGCGATCAAGCGCGCGCGCATGGTCGGCCTGCTGCCGTTCGTGGGGAGGATGTGAGCATGGAACTCCTGTTGAAGCAGAACATCGAGCACCTCGGCCGCGTCGGCGACGTCGTCGACGTCAAGGCCGGCTACGCCCGCAACTACCTCCTGCCGCAGGGCATGGCGGTGATGGTGACCAAGAGCAACATCGCCGAGATCGAGAAGGCGCGCGCGCAGGCGCTCGCCGAGGAGCAGGCGCGCGTCGCCGGCCTCAAGGATCTCGCGACCAAGCTCGCCGACACGTCGGTCACGATCGAGGGCAAGGCCAACGAAGAGGGGCACCTCTTCGGCTCGGTCAACGCCGCGCAGATCGCCTCGGCGCTGCGTGAGAAGGGCGTCGTGGTGGACGACAAGCAGGTCCGCCTCGAGAACCCGCTGAAGGAGATCGGCGTCTACGACGTCGCCGTGCACCTGCACGCGACGGTCGAGGCGACGGTCAAGGTCTGGGTCGTGCAGCAGAAGCCGGCCTGAGGCAGCGAAGCCGGCTGCGGCCGGCCTTGCGACTCTCCCCTGATGCGCGGCGCGTGATGCGCCGCGCACCGCGCCCGAGAACTGCGTTCGTGAACGAAGCGATCCGCGTCTCCCTCGTCAGCCTCGGTTGCGCCCGCAACCTGGTCGACTCCGAGGTCCTGCTCGGCCGCGTGGTCGAGGAGGGCCTGCAGGTCGTCACCGATCCCGAAGACGCCGACGTCGTCGTCGTCAACACCTGCGGGTTCATCGAGACCGCCAAGCAGGAGTCGATCGACACGATCCTGTCGGTCGCCAGCCTCAAGGAGGACGGCAACCTCAAGGGCGTGATCGCCGTCGGCTGCCTCGCGCAGCGCTACGGTGACCAGCTCAAGGAGCAGATCCCCGAGCTCGATGCGGTGTTCGGGCTCAGCGACTACTCCAACGTGCCGTCGGTGGTGCGCCGCATCGTCAACGGCAGCGATCGCCGCTGGGTCGCCACCGTCACCGGCGGCAAGCCGAAGGGCGCTACGAGCGATCGCAAGCGCTTCCTGCTGACGCCGCAGAGCTACGCCTACCTGCGCATCTCGGAGGGCTGCGACCACACCTGCACCTTCTGCGCGATCCCGTCGATGCGCGGCAAGAACCGCAGCAAGCCGCTCGACGTGCTGGTCGAGGAGGCCCAGGGCCTCGCCGCAGCCGGCGTCAAGGAGCTGGTCGTCGTCGCCGAGGACAGCACCGCCTACGGCCTCGACATCGACAAGAAGCGCCACATCCACACCCTGCTCGAGCGCCTCGGGTCAGTCGACGGCATCGAGTGGATCCGGCTGATGTACGCCTACCCGCACACCGTGCTGCCGGAGCTGACGACGTTCCTGCGCGAGCACCCGAAGGCGGTGAAGTACCTCGACATCCCGATCCAGCACATCAGCTCGCCGATGCTGCGGGCGATGAAGCGCGGCGTGAAGTCCGAGCAGGTGCGCGGCATCCTCGATCGTCTGCGCGGCGAGGTGCCGGGCATCACCGTGCGTTCGACGCTGATCACCGGCTTCCCCGGCGAGACCGAACAGGACTTCCAGGAGCTGAAGGCGCTGGTGCAGGACTACCGCTTCGAGCGGCTCGGCGTGTTCCCGTACTCGCGCGAAGAGGACACCCCGGCGTTCGACATGGAGCCCCAGATCGAGCCCGAGGTCGCCGAGGCGCGCGCCGCCGAGCTGATGGAGCTGCAGCGCGGCATCATGCGCGAGTTCCACGACGCCAAGGTCGGCCAGGTCGTCGACGTCGTCGTCGACGGCTACGACGAGGACGGCCTGCTGATGGGCCGCAGCCAGGCCGACGCGCCGGAGGTCGACGGCCGCGTGCTGCTCGACGCTGCTACCGCCGAGCCCGGCACGATCGTGCGCGTCGAGCTGACGCACGCCGACGACTACCAATGGCGCGGCCGCGTCGTCGCGGGGGACGCGTGAACATCCCGAACATCATCACGATGGCGCGCCTGGTGCTGACCGTGCTGGTGTTCGTCTGTCTGGAGTGGGCCGTGCACCCGTGGCGCAGCGTGCCGGTGATCGATGTCGAGATCGGCGCCGGCGCCGCCGACCCGAACCCGACGCTCGTCTGGATCGCCTTCGCGATGTTCCTGGTCGCCGCGGTCACCGACTTCCTCGACGGCTACCTGGCCCGCAAGTGGAACATGGTGACCGTGTTCGGCCGCATCGCCGACCCGTTCGCCGACAAGATCCTGATCACCGGCACGCTGGTGATGCTGCTGCGGTTCGACGCCGCGCGCGAGGTGCTGACCTACTGGTACGTCGTCGTCGTCGTCGCCCGCGAGTTCCTGGTGACCGCGATCCGCGGCTACGTCGAGTCGATCGGCAAGGCGTTCGGCGCCGACCAGCTCGGCAAGTGGAAGATGGTCATGCAGTGCTGGACCTGCGCCGCGGTGCTGTCGATGGTCGCCGGCGGCACGATGTTCGTCGAATGCGCGCACATCGGCTTCTGGACCAGCCTGGTGCTGACCGTCGTCAGCGGCCTCAACTACGTCGTCAAGGCCAAGAAGCTGATCGGCGACGCGCCGATGTGACCATGACCACCGAGCCTGCCAAGAAGTCCGCGCTCGACCCGCTGCGCTGGTTCCTGATCACCAGCGGCGGCCTCGGCCTGTCGCCGTTCGCGCCGGGCACGGTCGGCACCTTCGGCGGCGTGCTGCTCGGCGTGCTGCTGCAGGTCGCCTGGCCGGACCTGCAGGGCGCGGTGATCGCGTGGTCGGTCGCGGCGGTCGTGCTGTTCTTCTGGGGCTGCCTGCAGTCCGACTACGTCGCCCGCACCTGGCCGAAGAAGGACCCCGGCGCGTTCGTGCTCGACGAGGTCGTCGGCTACCTGGTGACGCTGATCGTCTACTCGCTGTTGAGCCAGAAGACGCCGGACGCGCTGGCGCACACCGGCGCGTTCTTCGCCTTCCGCGGCTTCGACGTGCTGAAGATCCAGCCGGCGCGGTGGCTCGAGGGGCTGCCGGGTGCCTGGGGCATCATGTGCGACGACCAGATGGCCGGCATCTACGCCGGCGCGTCGCTGTGGCTGACGCTGCCGCTGGTCGCCGGCTGAGAGCGGGCCGCCTGAGCCCTACTCGAACACCACCACGCGCAGCCCCTGCGCCAGGCCGCCCGGCGAGACCACGTTGATCGCCACCGTCATGCGGCCGGCGTCGTCGAGCCCGCAGTGGAAGGCGCCGATCGCGAACGCCGGCTCGGGCACGGCGTAGAGCGTGCGGTCGACCTCGACCTGCGCGCCCGGGCGGCTGCGGGCGAAGCTCAGCTCGCGGGCGTCGTCGCTGACCCGCACCGTCCAGGCCTCGGCGCGGCCGGCCGAAGTCACCAGCTGCCGCGCCGTCACGCTCGTCGCATAGGGCACCGGCAGGCTGGTCCAGCCGTCGCGCTCGAGGCGCAGGAACTGCCGCACGGTCGGTCCGCCCGGCACGGTCGGCGAGTTGGCCGTCAGGTCGACGATCGTCGAGCCGCCGCGGCCGGCGCAGGCGTCGAAGCACGCGACGCTGGTCCAGCCCGACGCGGTCAGCGTCCAA
>JACKHZ010000024.1 GCA_020638735.1 Planctomycetota bacterium
GGTGCTGTTGCCGCCGGGCGCGGTGCGCTTGGGTGCCTCGCGCGACGAACCGGGTCTGCCGCAGTACGACCCGGCCGCCGCCGACGACGAGCTCGGCGGCGAATCGCTGTGGCTCGACGCGTTCCTGATCGCCAAGACCGAGCTCACCGTCGGCCAATGGGCGCGGCTGTCGGGAACGGCCCTCGAAGCGGCGCGCGCCACGCTGCCGGCGACGGGCATGAGCTGGGCCGAGGCGACCGAAGTGCTGGGGAGCTACGGCCTCGACCTGCCGACCGAGGCGCAGTGGGAATACGCGTGTCGCGCCGGCAGCACGACGCCGTGGTCGTGGGGCAACCGGCCCGCCGACGCCGAGCACTTCGCCAACCTCGGCGGGCGCCCGCAGACGATCGGCCAGCTGCAGCAGAACCCGTTCGGCCTGTTCGACGTGCACGGCAACGTCGCCGAGTGGTGCCGCGACGCGCTGCTGCCGTACGACGCGCGCGCGCCGCGTCAGGGCGACGGGCTGCGCGGCAGCGACGACGACGACGCGGCGCTGCGCGTGCTGCGCGGCGGCAACGCGTTCGACCCGCTGACGCGTTGCCGCAGCACCGCGCGCCGCGGCGCCACCCCCGGACTGCGCGACGCCGGCATCGGCCTGCGCCCGGTGCGCGCGCTGCGCGACGGCTGAAACGCGGGTCAATCGGTCGCGAACGCCGACCGCCAGGGCGGGTGCCGCATCGACTTGCGCGGCGGCGTGACGAACGACTGCAGGTCGCCGGCGGCGTGAAAGCCGAGGTCGGCGGCGCTCGCCAGCAGGCGGTTGGCCTGGTCGAGGTCGTTGGGCACGCCGAGGCCCCGGGCCAGCAGGTGCGCCAGGTAGCAGCACGCTTCGCCGTCGCCGGGCTCCTCGCAGGGACCACGGGACTCGGCGGCGCGGCCCAGCAGCGCCGGCGCGTCGCCGACGTCGATCAGCGCGCCGCGCTGCAGCGCGAGCCGCACGATGCCCTTCTGCGCGAAGAGGTCGTCCGTCGGGCAGCGCCGGTAGAACTGCAGCGCGACGCGCGCGTCGACCGGCACGCCGCCGCCGGTCTCGGCGCACAGCCCGAGCAGGTAGGCGGCGCGCGCGTCGCCCTTCTCGAACGCCAGCTGCTGCAGTCTGGCCTGCGCCGCGGCGAGCTCGGCGTCGCTGCGGTGCACGCCGAGGAACAGGAACGCCTGCACCAGGTTGAGCGCGCCTTCGTCGCTGCCGCGCCGCGCCGCCTCGGCGAACCACTTCGCCGCCGACTTGGCCCGCGCCAGCGGCGTCGCGTCGTCGACCTGCAGCGTCAGGCTCGCCACGCCGAGCTCGTTGTAGGCCGCCGCCGAGTCGCTGCCGACCGCCTGGGAGCCGGCGACCATCACCAGCTTGCGCGACGCGTCGAAGCGACCTTCGGCGACCGCCCGGCGCCAGAAGGCGATCGAGTCACCCGGGTGCGGCCCGTCGAGGTAGCCGGTGAACAGCAGCGCCGAGAACACCACGCTCCACAGCCCCATGTGCACGAGGTTGGCGGTGCGCGGCGCGGCGACGTGCTGCCAGGCGCGCTCGAGCCGGCCGAGCAGCCCGCGGTGCGCGAGCCGATCGAGCAGCTGCAGGCAGCAGTTGAGGATCGGCACCGGATACAGCTTGGCGTAGAGCTCCGGCGCGCCGAGCCGCCCGAGCAGCTCGAACATCACCACGTAGCCGAAGCCGTAGCCGAGCCCGAACAGCGTGCGACCGACGTTGCTGCGCGGCGACGTCGACGGGTCGGTCATCAGCAGGTGCAGGCCGAGGAACGCCGCCGCCGGCAGGTTGACGCTGCCGAACAGGTAGACGCCGGTGCTCCAGGTGTAGACCAGGTTGCTGGCGACCATCGCCAGCGCCGCGGCGAACGTCATCAGCGTCACCGCGAAGAATCCCTGCACGACCAGGCCGAGCAGGAACAGCACGACGAAGATGTGCGGCACCTGGATCGTCGTCGCCAGCGGCTTGGCCCACGTCAGGTCGGTGGTGCCGGTGACGATCAGCAGCGTCGCCGCGACCGCGAGGCCGAACGACGACGGGTTGAAGACGTGCGTGCGGCGGCCTTCCTTCTGCCAGCGGACGTACTCCTTGCCGAGCAGACCGACCGTGATCATCGCGAACTGCCAGACGAACCAGTCGTCGCGGAACCAGATGAACAGGTTGGTGCTGAGCACGATCGGCGCCGGGCCCGAGGCCAGGAACCACGCGCGGCCGCGCGTCCACGACCACAGGCCGTCGAACGCGTAGAGGTAGCAGAGCTGCGCGACGATCAGCGGCGCCTCGTCGAACATCGGCCGGACGCCGCCTTCGATCCAGTGCCAGCCCCACCAGGCGTAGAGCACCAACTGCACCATCGCCTGGATGTAGTGCTGCTTGACCGGCGCGCGCGGCTGTACGGCGCGCGGCACGCGCAGCGCGACCAGCGCGACGAACCACAGCAGCAGCGCCGCGCCGACGCCGACGAACGCCCACAGCATGTGCGGGTTGCCGCGCACGCGCTCGGTGCCGACGAACAGAAGCATCGCCAGCGTCAATGGCACCGGCAGCGCCGACCACAAACCGCCCTGCCTCGTCACCAGGGGCTTCGCGACCTGGGGCGGCGCAGGAGCTGCTGCGGCGGCGTTCATCGTCGGCTGCCCGGACTTACTCGAGGCCGAGCGCGCGGCGCACCGCCTGCTGGTCGATCTTGCCACCGGCGAAGTCGTCGAAGGCGCGCTTCGGCGGCGTGATCAGGTGCGACTGGATGAAGCCGGCTCCTTCTTCGGCGCCCTGCTGGCTGTCCTTGAAGCAGCATTCCCACTCGAGCACCGCCCAGCCGTCGTAGCCGTACTTGGTCAGCAGCGTGAAGATGCTGGGGAAGTCCACTTCGCCGTCGCCGAGCGAACGGAAGCGGCCGGCGCGGTTCTGCCACGACTGGTAGCCGCCGTAGACACCGGTGCGGCCGTCGGGCCGGAACTCCGCGTCCTTGACGTGGAACGCCTTGATGCGCTCGTGGTAGAGCTCGATGTAGTGCAGGTAGTCGAGCTGCTGCAGCACGAAGTGGCTCGGGTCGTAGAGCAGACACGCGCGCGCGTGCTGGTCGACGTGGTCGAGGAACATCTCGTAGCTGGCGCCGTCGTGCAGGTCCTCGCCGGGGTGCACCTCGTAGGCGCAGTCGATGCCGCACTCCTCGGCGTAGTCGAGGATCGGCCGCCAGCGCCGCGCCAGCTCCTTGAAGCCCTCCTCGACGAGGCCCGCCGGGCGCTGCGGCCACGGGTAGACCGTGTGCCACATCAACGCGCCCGAGAAGGTCGGCATCGCCTTCAGGCCCATGTTCTGGCTCGCCTTCAGGCACAGCTTGACCTGCTCGGTGCCGTAGCGGTGCATCGCCTCGGCGGTGTTCACCTCCGGCGGCGCGAACACCTGGAACATCGACGTGTAGGCCGGGTGCACCGCGACCAGCTGACCCTGCAGGTGCGTCGACAGCTCGCTGATCTCGATGCCGGCCGCCGCGGCGATGCCCTTCAGCTCGTCGCAGTAGGTCTTGCTCTCGGCGGCCTTCTTCAGGTCCATGCAGCGCGCGTCCCACGACGGCACCTGCACGCCGGTGTAGTCGAGCTCCGCCGCCCACTTGCAGGCGGTGTCGAAGCGGTTGAGCGGCGCCGTGTCGCTCATGAACTGCGCGAGGAAGATGCCTGGGCCTTTCATCATCGGTCGTTCTCCTGAGCTGCCGGGGTCACTTCGCGATCTTCTCCCACGTGCCGCGCTCGGCCGAGCGCAGCGCCGCCTCGAGCACCGCCTGCACCGCGACGCCGTCGTCGAAGTCCGGCGCGAAGCGCGTGCCCTTGCCGATCGCCCCCTTGCCAAGTGACAGAACGAAGTCGGCGAGGTGGTGCACGAAGGTGTGTTCGTAGCCGACGATGTGCCCGTCCGGCCACCAGTTGGCGGCGTAGGGGTGCGGCGTGTCCATGCACATCACGGTGCGGAAGCCCTGCCCGTCCTTGCCGCCGGCGTCGGTGAACACCTCGAGCTCGTTCATGCGCTCGAGGTTCCAGCGGATGGTGCCCTTCTCGCCGGAGATCTCGACGCAGTTGTAGTTCTTGCGGCCGGGTGCGGCGCGCGTCGCCTCGTAGGTGCCGATCGCGCCGCCCTTGAACTTCGCCAGGAAGCAGAACGCGTCGTCGACGTCGACCTTGGCCTTCTTGCCGCGGCCGGCGGGGCGCGTCTTGGTGAACGTCTGCTGCATGCCGCAGACCGACTCGAACTCGAGGCCGGTCAGGGCCCGCGTCAGGTCGATCAGGTGCGCGTTGAGGTCGCCGTGCGCGCCGCTGCCGCAGTGCTTCTTGCTGGTGCGCCAGCTGGCGCCGGCCTTCGGGTCGGCGAGCCAGTCCTGCAGGTAGACGGCGCGCACCTGGCGCACCGCGCCGATGTCGCCGCGCTGGATCATGCGCGCGGCGAGCGCCGTCGCCGGCGCGCGGCGGTAGTTGTGCCACAGCGCGACGCGCACCTTCTGCTTCTTGGCGAGGCTGGCCATCGCCTTGGCCTGCGCCAGCGTCATCGCCAGCGGCTTCTCGCACATCACGTGCTTCTTCGCCCGCAGCGCCGCCATCGCGATGTCGTGGTGGCTGTCGTTGGGCGTGGCGACGTCGACCAGGTGGATGTCCGGATCGGCGAGCACCGCGTCGAGGTCGGTCGTCGCGTGCTCGAAGCCGAGCTTGCCGGCGGCTTCGGCGGCGCGCCCGAGGTCGCGACCGACGATGACCTTCGGCACCACCTGCAGCGGCAGGTCGAAGAAGTGATTGGCCTGGCGGAACGCGTTGCCGTGGGCGCGGCCCATGAAGGCGTGGCCGACCATGGCGACGTTGAGGACGGGACTCTTGGCTGACATCGTTCGGAAGGGCGCGGGCCGGGTTCGGAGGGCGCCCGCGGCCCATGTCTGTAACCGCTCGCCCGCCCTGGTCCCAGTGGCTAGCGGGGCTTCGCGGCTCAGCGCGTGCCGCCGAACAGCACCCGCAGGTTGATGTCCCCCGCCGTGGCCCAGCCCAGGAACAGGTCGACGACGCCGTCGCGGTTCCAGTCGCCCAGCTCGCCGGCGACCACCGCGTCGCGATCGCCGATGCGGGTCGGCGAGGCGAAGCGAGGCCCGTTGAAGGCGCCGTCCCCGAGGCTCAGGTAGATCGCGATCGACGTGGAGCGCACGCCGGACTGGTCGACGAACTCGACGAACACCACCGAGTCGAGGTTGCCGTCGCCGTTGACGTCGCCCAGCAACAGCCGGGTCGGATCGCCGACGGCGATCGGCGCGGGCGAGGCGAAGGCCTCGACGAACGCGCCGACGTCCACCTCGTCGTGCGGCAGCAGGCGGGTGTTGCGGAACAGGCGCAACGTGTTGTCGCCGCGACAGGCGGCCAGCAGGTCGACGGTGCCGTCGCGGTCGAAATCGGCCGCCTGCAGCCGCGTCGGCTCGCTGCCGACGATCAACACCTGCGGGCCGCCTGCCGACGCGCTCGGTTCGAAGCGGTCCCCGCCGCTGCCGTCGGCCGCCTGGAAGCGGTAGAAGCGCACGTGGTCGCCGTCGACACTGCCCGGCGCAGAGCCGCTCGGCACGGCCAGCGCCAGCTCGAGCCGCTGCGGCTCGCCTGCGTCGGCCACCACGAAGTCGCCGACCGCGAACGACTTCGCGTTGCCGTGCGCCGCGGTCATGGTCGTCGGCAGCGCGAACGGGAAGGCGCCGACGCCCGGCGCTGCGATACCGCGCAACAAGCACAGCTGCGTGTCGCCGGCGCCTGGCGACGACGTCGCGAACGACAGCATCAGCACCAGGTCCTGCAGGCCGTCGCCGTCGACGTCGGCGGCGGCGATGCGGGTGTCGTCGTCGAGTTCGGTGCTGGCCAGCGGTTCGGGCAGCAGGCTGCGCAGCTCGACGGTCACGTGATCGACCACCTGCAGCTCCGGATCCGTCCGGGTCGGCAGCGGCAGATCGTGCACCCACCAGCTGAGCCGCGATTGACGGTCGCAGCAGACCAGCGCGTCGACGCCGCCGAGTGGGTCCGGCACCAGCGTCAGCGAGCTCGGCAGCACACCCGGCACCTCCACCCAGTCGCTGAGCTTGGGGAAGCCGCCGAAGCCGTCGTTGGCGACCAGGCCGACCTCTTCGCCGCCGGCGTCGGCGCGCACCACCGCGAAGTCGCGCACCGCGCCGGCGCCGGCGATCGAGATGTCGTGGAAGTTGCCGCCGACGATGTTCTGGATCGCGAAGCCGATCGGCGCGCCCGCGTCCGGCGGCGACAGCAGCGGCAGGTTCTCGACCACGAGGCGGGTCGACAGTCGCTTCTCGCGGCTGCCGTCCACCTCCGCTTCGTGCACGATGTAGACCGCGCGCGCCTCGCCCGACGGGCCCGACGCCGGGAACGCGCGGTCGAACACCAGCGCTCGCACCTGGCGCGGCGACTCGGCGCCGGTCTCGAGGCCGGCGATCGGCACGAAGCCCGTACCCGACTGCTGAAGCAGCGCCAGCGAGCCGAACGCCGGCTCACCGGCCAGCGCCACGACGAGCTCGATCGGCCCGGCGCCGTCGAGGTTGGCGGCCAGCGAGACGCCGATCGGGTCCGTCGGCGACAAGAACGCGCTCGCCGCGTCGCCGAAGCTGCGATCTACGAGCTGCGGCAACACGGCGATCGCCGGGCGCGTGGGCGGTGCAGGCGACAATCCGGCGAGCACCAGACACAGCGACTGCTGCTGTCCGTCCTGGCAGCCGTGCAACCCCACCGCCGGCGAGCCGGGCGCGGGCGTGTAGCCGGGGATCGTCGGATCCGAGGCCACGCCGGCGGCGAACGTCCCGTCACCGCCTCCGTAGCAGACGTCCAGCTGCAGCGCGGTGCCGCTGACCACCGCCACGTCGAGCGCACCGTCGCCGTCGAGGTCGGCGACCTCGACGGCCTCGTAGGCGAAGTCCCGGACCTGCAACGGTATCGGCGCGGCGAAGGCCGGCGCGCCCGCCGCGGTCGATCGCGACAGCCAGACCTCTGGACGCGCCCCCGGCCCGGCGCTCGTCGCCGGCACCAGCAGCAGGTCGGTGAGCCCGTCGCCGTCGAAATCCGCCGCGCGGCAGTAGCGGGCGCCGAACGACGCCGCGAAGCTGTGCACCGCGCCTAGCGGCGGCAGCGGCTTGCGCTGGCCCAGCACAAGGTGGTGCACCGCCCCCGCCCCGCCGCTGCCCTCGTTGACGATCAGCACGTCCGGCACGTCGTCGCCGTCGAAGTCGCCAACGCAGAGGTCGCGGGGAATGCGTTCGGCCTGCACCTCGTGGTCGCCGATCTGCACCGGCGCGCCGAACGGCTGGAACATGCCGTTCTGCTGCGCGACCAGCAGCTGCAGGAAGGCCACGCCGCCGCGGTCGGTCAGAGCCGCGAAGTCGGGCGCGTCCTCGGTGCTCGGCGCGTTGTCGAGCAGGATCGGCGCCACCGCCACCGGCAGCCGGTCGAGCACGACGCCGCGCGGGCCGAAGAACGGGTCCGGGTTGGCGTAGAGGAACACCTGGCTCGCGGTGACGCGCGCCGTGGCACCGCCGAGCGCGACGTCGAGCACGATGTCGACCTGCCCCGGGCGGCTGTCCGGCGACGGCGGCATGGTGAACACCAGACGGTCGCTGTCCGACTCGTCGGCGCGGAAGTCGGCAGGGTCGAGCGTGACCTGGCGGCCGCCCTTCGAGAACGACAGCGACACCGCGCCGAAGTCGAACGACGCCGGCGCCGTGCCGACCATCGCGTACGGCACCAGCGCGGTGCCGATCAGCGTCAGCAGGCTGCCGCCGGTCGCCGACCCCTGCCCCGGCAGCGCCAGCGCGATGTCCGGGCGGTAGTAGGCGTTGGTGATCGCGGTCGACTGCCCGGCGACGGCGTCGCGCACGACGATGCGCGCCGCGGTCGGGAACGGCGAGCCGGGCAACGTCACGGACAGCCCCGGCGCCGCGCCGCCGCCGAGCACGAGGTCGGTGCCGAAGCGCGTGATGGTCGCCCGCTGACCGTCGTCGCCGACGCCGCCGGCCGGGTCGGGCGTGCTGACCAGCACCTGCAGATCGTCGACGCTCGCCGCGCGCAGCCCGTCGACGCGCAGATCGATGCGCTCGCCGGTCGGCGCCAGGAAGCGCTCGGCCTGGCCGTTCTCGAGCTGCAGCACGACGGTCGGCTGCCGCGCCAGCAGCAGCGACACCGGCGGCGCGAGCAGGCGGCCGTTGGCCAGCACGCTGAGCCGCGCCGCGACGTCGGCGGCGGTCGGGTCGGCGATCGTCGCCAGGATCGGCCCGGTCTCGACGACGAACGACACCAGCGTCGAGCCGACCTGCGCGCTGGCGGTCGGGCTCTGCTGCGCGACGGTGACGCCGTTGGCCTCGAGCCGCACCTCGAGCTGGCTCTGCACGGGCACCTGGGCATTGGTCAGCACGACGGTGCGAACGGTGTTGGGCGTCGGCACGAGCGGCAGCAGCGTGGCGATGCTCAGGCCCGGCGCCGGCGGCTCGCTGTTCCCGCCGCCGCCGCTGCTGGCGGTGATGCCGCCGATCAGCCCGGCCCCGCAGGCGGACAGCGGCAACAGGACCGCGAGGCACAGGACCAGCCGGGCGGCGGCGCCCATCAGGGGACGCGGGCGCTCGGCAGCTGCGGTCGGAGTCGGGTCGGGCATCGTGACCGCCAAGTCTACCCCACGTAACGGCGGGCCGTGGGGACGCGGAACGGCCGACGACACCGGTGCGATCGGAACGCCGACCACCTACAACCGGGCCATGCCCGGGGATCCGCCTACCTTCCACACGCCGCCGGGGCGGCGCGTGTTCTGCAACCGCACCCTCAACATGCGCTCGGTGCGGGCGGTCGGCTTCGACATGGACTACACGCTGGTCCACTACGACGTCGTCGCCTGGGAGGCGCGAGCCTACGCCCACGTGCAGCAACGGCTGCGCGGTCGCGGCCTGCCGGTCGACGAGCTGCGCTTCGACCCCGAGCTGTTCGCGCGCGGCCTGATCGTCGACCTCGAGCTCGGCAACATCGTCAAGGCCAACCGCTTCGGCTACGTCACCCAGGCCGCGCACGGCACCGCGCGGCTGCCGCACGACGTGCAACGCCGCGCCTACAGCGAGGTCTGGGTCGACCTCGGCGAGCCGCGCTGGGTGTTCCTCAACACGCTGTTCTCGCTGTCGGAGGCGTGCCTCTACGGCCAGCTGGTCGACCTGCTCGACCGGGGCCGGCTGCTCTCACCCGACGTGCCCACGCCCGAACTGCAGGGCCCGCGCGACTACGCCGGGCTCTACCGGCTGGTCAACGACTCGATCAACGCCGCCCACCTCGAAGGCGAACTGAAGGCCGAGATCATCGCCGCGCCGGAGCGCTTCGTCGACCTCGACCCCGACCTGCCGCAGACGCTGCTCGACCTCAAACAAGCCGGCAAGAAGCTGTTCCTCGCCACCAACTCGGAGTGGCACTACACCAAGGCGATGATGGGCTACGCGTTCGACGGCCGGCTGCGCGGCCGCCACTGGCGCGAGCTGTTCGACCTGGTCGTCGTGCAGGCGAGGAAGCCGTCGTTCTTCGAGAAGGCCAACCCGTTCGCCGAGGTGCTCGACGACGACGGCCGCACCGGCCCGCTGCAGGGCCCGCTGCGCGAAGGGGTCGTCTACGCCGGCGGCAGCGCCGTCGACGTGCAGCGCCACCTCCGCCTCGACGGCAGCGAGATCCTCTACGTCGGCGACCACATCTACGCCGACGTGCACGTCTCCAGCCGCATCCACCGCTGGCGCACGGCGCTGGTGCTGCGCGAGCTCGAGGCCGAGGTGTTCGACGAGCAGCGCGCCGCCGCCGACCAGCGGCGGCTCGAGCAGCTGATGCGCGTCAAGCGCGACCTCGACGAAGAGCAGGCGCTGCTGCGGCTGGCGCTGCAGCGCGCCGAGCACGGCGAGCCGCTGCCAGCCGGCGTGCCCGACGAGGTCGACGACTGCAACACGCGGCTGCGCCTGTTGCGCCAGGAGAGCACCGAACTCGACGCGGAGATCGCGCCGCTGGCGCAGACGCTCGGCCGCCTCGGCCACCCCGGCTGGGGACCTTCGATGCGCGCCGGCAACGACAAGAGCCGGCTGGCGCGGCAGATCGAGGGCCACGCCGACATCTACACGTCGCGCGTCTCCAACCTGATGTTCGTCACGCCGTTCGGCTACTTGCGCGCGGCGCACGGCTCGTTGCCGCACGACGTCGAGCGCTGAGCGCTCGCCGCCCCGACGAACTCGTCGTGGCGCAGGTCCAGCTGTTCGGGCGACGTCCTCGTCAGCAGCGAGTCGATGCACCGCGCGGTCAGACCGCGCATCTGCCGGCGGCCGTGCGAGGGTACGCAGGAATCCGCAGCGAACCGGGTGGAGTCCTCAATCCCCGGCGCTCCGGCAGCCGATTTCCGGGCATGAGGTTGCTGCCCGCCCTGGTCGCCGCCCCCGTCGCCGCCGCCGGCCTGCTGTTGACGCAATGGCGGCACGATGCGGCGGTCGACGAGGCCCAGGCCCGTCACTTCGAACAGGCCCACGAGCGTTCGACGCGCGTCGCCGGCACGGTCGAGACCGCGCTGCACCTCGTCTACCAGGGCCTGCGCACGATGTCCCGCCTGCCCGGCGTGCGCAACATCGGCCGCCACGGCGAGGGCTTCGACGACGACGCGCGGCAGACCGTACAGGAGCTCTACAACGACCTCGCGTCGAACGTCTCGATGTCGGAGGTCTACATCGTGCC
>JACKHZ010000025.1 GCA_020638735.1 Planctomycetota bacterium
CTTCTTCATCGCTGCCAACGTAGCCAGGAGCGCGGGGGCGGCAATGGCAGCATCGCCCGGGCCGAATGGGCCGCGTCGCCGGTTTCGCACCGCCGGACGATCGGGGTAGTGGTTAGCATGCGGCACACAAGCCCGTCTCGATTCCCGCCTGAGGCCTCAACCATGCCCGATGACGCGCAATCGTCGTGTCCCGACCGGCCCGCGCCCGGCCTGAGCCGCCGTGGCTTCCTGTCCGGCGCCGCCGCCGCGGGACTGCTGGCCCGCCTGCCGGCCGTCCCGCTGCGCCGCGGCGAGCCGCGCGCGGCGGCGGCGATCCAGATCTACCTCGGCGGCGGCCTCAGCCACCTCGACACCTTCGACCCCAAGCCGGACGCGCCGCTCGACGTGCGCGGGCCGTTCCGCGCCATCCCGACCGCGATCGACGGCGAGCAGTTCACCGAGCTGTGCCCGGCGCTGGCGAAGGTCGCGGACCGCCTGACGGTGGTGCGCTCGGTGACGCACACCGAGGCCGCGCACGAACGCGGCTCGCACAACATGTTGACCGGCTACCGCCCGAGTCCGGCGGTGGCCTACCCGAGCTTCGGCGCCGTCGTCAGCCACGAGCTCGGCGTGCGCAACGACCTGCCGCCGTACGTCTGCATCCCGCGCGTCGCGCCGGACCTCGGCACCGGCTACCTGAGCTCGGCCTACGGGCCGTTCAGCGTCGGCGCCGAGCCGGTGCAGAAGGACTTCGAGGTCAAGGACCTCGGCAGCTCGATGCCGCTCGACGCGGCGCGCGCCGAACGGCGGCGTCGCCTGCTCGGCGAGCTGGACGCGGGCTTCGCCGGCGAGGCCGACGGGGTCACCGCGACGCAGGCCTTCTACCAGCAGGCGTGGAAGCTGATCGACTCGCCGACGGCGCAGGCGGCGTTCCGCATCGACGAGGAGGACGGCAAGCTGCGCGATCGCTACGGCCGAAACGACATCGGTCAGCGGCTGCTGCTGGCCCGGCGGTTGGTGGCGGCGGGGGTGCGCTTCGTCGCGGTGCCGTACGGCGGCTGGGACCACCACCAGGACCTCGCCAACGGCCTGCGGGGTCGCATGCCGGCGGTCGATCGGGCGCTGGCGACGCTCCTCGAGGACCTCGACGAACGCGGTCTGCTCGATGGCACGATCGTCATGCTGACCACCGAGTTCGGCCGCACGCCGCGCCTCAACGCCGACAAGGGGCGCGACCACTGGCCGCGCGTGTTCTCGGTGCTCGCCGCCGGCGGCGGCTTCGCGCGCGGTCGCGTGCACGGCCGCAGCGACCCCACCGGCGCCGAACCGGAGCAGGCGCCGGTGTCGCCGGCCGACCTCGCGGCGACGATGTTCACGCAGCTCGGCATCGACCCGACGCGGCGGCTGATGAGCCCGGGCGATCGGCCGATCGACATCGTGCGCGACGGGCGCGTGCTGCGGGAGCTGCTGGCGTGAGGTGCGGCGCGGCGCTCTGCGTGCTCGCCGCGGCGTTGCCGGCGCAGACGTTGATCTCGGTGCGACCGGCGGGCGGCATGCCGGGGCAGGAGCTCGAGGTCAACTGCTACGGCACCGGGTTGAAGGACACCGTCGCGGTGGTCTGGTTCGAGCCGGGCGTCGACGTGCTCGAGCTGGTCCCGGAGCGCGACGACAAGGTGCACCTGAAGCTCGCGGTGCGCGCCGACTGCGCGCTCGGCACGCTGCCGCTGCTGCTGCAGACGCGCCGCGGCCTGACGCGCGCCAAGGCGTTCCGCGTCGGCCCGCTGCCGTCGGTGGGCAGCGAGGACGGCCAGGCGCAGCGCGCCGAATCAGCGCAGCCGATCGCGCTCGACACCACCGTCGACGGCCGCATCCTGCCGGAGGAGACCGACTGGTTCGCCGTCGAGCTCGTCGAGGGCCAGGCGCTGCGCATCGAGGCCGAAGGCGTGCGCCTCGGCCTCTACGACCTTGACCTGCAGCTCGAGCTCTTCGCGCCGGACGGGCGGCTGCTGGTGCGCAGCGACGACACCTCGCTCGGCCGCGCCGATCCGTGGTTGTCGTGGATCGCCGCCGAGGCCGGTCTGCACCGCTTCGCGCTGCGCGACGTCGCCTTCGGCGGCGCTCGGGTCGGCCTCTATCGGTTGCACGTCGGCACCTTCCCGCGGCCGGTCGGCGTGCTGCCGGCCGGCGGCCGGCCCGGCGAGACGCTACAGGTGGCGCTGCTCGGCGACGCGGTCCCGGCGACGACGACGCTGACCTTGCCGCAGCAGCCGGGCGTGCACGACGTGTTCCCGACGGTCGACGGGCGGCCGTGCCCGACGCCGGTGCACGTGGTGGTGGACGAGCGCGCCAACTTCGTCGAAGGCGCCGAACCCGCAGCCGCGCCGGCGCAGCCGTGCGCGTTCCACGGCGTGCTCGCCGCGCCGGGCGAACAGGACCGCTTCGCCTTCGCCGCCAAGAAGGGCGAACGCGTCGAGCTGCGCGCGCTGGCGCGCACGCTGCGTTCGCCGCTCGATCCGGTGTTGCGCGTCCATGACGACGCCGGCAAGGAGCTGGCCGTCAACGACGACGGGCTGGGGCTCGACGCGCGGCTGCGCTTCGTGGCGCCCGCCGACGGCACCTACCGGGTCGCCGTCGTCGACCACCTCGGTCGCGGCGGCGCCGACTACTTCTACCGGCTCGAGGTCGGCGAGCTCGCTGCTGGACCGACCACGCGCGAAGCGGTGCCCGGGCGCCGGCCCGAGGACCTCGGCGTCGCCGTGCCGCGCGGTGGCCGCGGCGCGACCGTGCTGCAGGTGAGCGGCGTCGACGCGCGCGACGGCGTGACGCTCGACTTCGCCGGCCTGCCGCCGGGCGTGCGCGTGGTGCCGATCGCGCTGCCGCAGGGCAGCGCGCTGGTGCCGGTGGTGTTCGAGGCGGCGGCGGACGCGGAGCTGCACGCGGCGCTGGCCACGCCGCTCGCGCGCGCCGAGAAGGAGCCGCACGAGCGCCCGCTGCAGCACGAGCACGACTATCCGATGCTGCGCGTGCAGAACAACGCGCCCTACGAGCAGCACACCGCGCGCGCGCTGCCGGTCGCGGTGGCCGACGCGATGCCGTTCGACGTCTCCGTCGCGCAGCCGACGGTGCCGATCCTGCAGAGCGGGTCGTTGTCGCTGCCGGTGCACGCGGCGCGCGTCGAAGGCAACAAGGACACCATCACCGTCACGGCGCTCTGGTTGCCGCCCGGCGTGTCCGCCAGCACCGTGCGGTTGACCGGCGACACGCAGGACGGCGCGATGTCGTTCAGCGCCAACGGGCAGGCGGCGGTCGGCAGGTGGCCGATCGTGCTGGTGGCGACCATCGACGTCGGCGGCGTGTCGCGCGCGAGCTGCACCGCGCCGGTGCTGCTCGAGGTGCAGGAGCCGTGGCTCGTGGCGAAGCTGCCGCGCGCCAGCGTCGAGCAGGGCGCCGAGCTCGTCTACGAGGTCGAG
Source organism: Planctomycetota bacterium (assembly GCA_020638735.1). Lineage (GTDB taxonomy): Bacteria > Planctomycetota > UBA1135 > UBA1135 > UBA2386. The sequence continues at coordinate 3,450 of JACKHZ010000025.1, forward strand.
CTGGAGCCGCGGCGCCCGTTCGAAGGGGCGATCACCGCCGAGCTGAAGCGGCTGCCCGACGGCGTCGCCGTGACGATGCCGGCGATCGCTGCCGACAGCACCGCGCTGCCGATCCGGCTCGCCGCCGCGGCCGACGCGCGCGCCGGGCGACACCGTTCGTTGTACCTGAGGTTGTCGATCGAGACGCCGGACGGCGTCGTCGCGTTCGTCGCCGGCGGCGGCGGCGAACTGCGCGTCGACGAACCGTTGCCGCCGCCTGCCGGCGCCGAAGCCGAAGGAGCACGCCGATGATCGCGCGCACGATGCTGGTGGTGGGGTTCGCGGCCGCGCTCGCCGCCCAGGACCGGCTGCAGGTCGCGCCGGCGCGCGTGACGCTCGACGACGGGCTCGACAGCCACCGCCTGGTGGCGCTGCGGGTCGACGCCAGCGGCATCACCAGCGACGTCACGGCGACGGTCGAGGTGGCGTTCGCGCCGGACGGCGTCGCCGCGTGGCGGGACGGGCGCCTGGTGCCGCTGGCCGACGGCGAGACCACGGCCACGGTGCGCTGCGGCGAGCTGGTCGCCGACGTCGCGGTGGTCGTGCACGACGTCGCGTTCGCGCCGCCGGTCAGCTTCCGCAACGACGTGCTGCCGATCCTGACCCACGCCGGCTGCAACAGCGGCGCCTGCCACGGCGCGGCGTCCGGCAAGAACGGCTTCCGCCTGACGCTGTTCGGCTACGACCCGGCGCTGGACCTGCGCGCGCTGTCGCGCGACCTGCGCGGTCGCCGTCTCGACTGCGCGGCTCCCGAGGAGAGCCTGATGCTGACCAAGCCGACCGGCGAGGTGAAGCACAAGGGCGGCAAGCGCCTCGAACGCGACGGCGCGCAGTGGCGCAAGCTGCGCGCGTGGATCCTCGACGGCGCGGTCGACGACGGCGCCGACGACGGCGCCGACGGTGGCTCCGCCGTGCCGCAGCTGGTGCAGCTGTCGGTGGAGCCGCGCGAGCTGGTGCTGGCTGGCGCCGGTCGCGACGCCGGCCTGGTGGTCACCGCGCGCTACAGCGACGGCGCGCTGCGCGACGTCACCGACCTGGCGCTGTTGTCGTCGAGCAGTCCGACGACCGCCAAGGTCGTCGACGGCCGCGTCGAGTCCGGGCTGCGCGGCGAGGCGTTCGTCATGGCGCGCTTCGGCTTCCTCGCCGAGGTCGCGCAGGTGATCGTGCTGCCCGACGACGCGCCGTGGCAGGCGCCCGCGATGGTCGCCGTCAACGAGATCGACGAGCTCGTGCAGCAGAAGTTGACCAGGCTCCGCCTCGCGCCGGCGCCGCGCTGCGACGACGCGACCTTCGTGCGGCGCGTGTTCCTCGACGTCATCGGCCAGCTGCCGAGCGTCGCGGAGGTGCGCGCGTTCGTCGCCGATGCGGCGCCCGACAAGCGCGCGCGGCTGGTGGACGACCTGCTGGCGCGGCCCGGGTTCTCCGACGTCTGGGCGATGGCGTGGGTCGAGGTGCTGCGCATCGAACGCGACCGCCTCGGCGACAAGGGCGTGCAGGTGTTCACGCGCTGGCTGCGTGAGGCGCTGCGCGACGGCGTGCCGATGGACGAGGTCGTGCGCCGCATGCTGACCGCGGAGGGCAGCGCGTTCGAGGTGCCGGCGGCCAACTACTGGGTCGTCACGGCCGACCCCAAGGTGCTCGCCGAGAACGCCGCGCAGACGTTCTTCGGCATCCGGCTGCAGTGCGCGCAGTGCCACAACCACCCGTTCGAGCGCTGGCGCATGGACGACTACTACGGGTTCGCGGCGTTCTTCGCGCAGGTCGGGCGCAAGGGCGGCGAGGACCCGCGCGACACGATCGTCTCGGACAACCCGGGTGGGCGCGTCGCCAACGCGCGCACCGGCGCCACCGCCTCACCGCGCTTCCTCGGCGGCGACGCGCCGCAGCTCGCGCCGGGCGAACGCGGGCGCGAGGCGCTGGCCCGCTGGCTGACGGCGAAGGACAACCCGTGGTTCGCGCAGAACCTCGCCAACCGCGTCTGGGCGCGCTTCTTCGGCCGCGGCCTCGTCGATCCGGTGGACGACGTGCGCGTCAGCAACCCGGCGTCGCACCCCGAGCTGCACCGGCGGCTCGGCGAGAAGCTCGCCGCCGCCGACTTCGACCTGCGCGCGCTGGTGCGCGAGATCTGCGCGTCGAACACCTACCAGGCAGCCCAGCACCCCGAGCACGCGCCGGCGCAGACCTACGCCGGCATGCCACCGCGGCGCATGACCGCGGAGCAGCTGCTCGACGCGATCGGGGTGGTGTCCGAGGTACCGACCAGGTTCCGCGGTGTGCCGCTCGGCGCCAGCGCGGTGCAGGTCGTCGACGCCAACGCGCAGAGCCGCTTCCTCGACCTGTTCGGCCGGCCGCTGCGCGAGTCGGTCTGCACCTGTGAGCGGCGCGAGGAGCCGACCCTCAACCAGGTGCTGCACCTGATCAACGGCGACACCGTCGAGCAGAAGGTGCGCAGCAAGGACGGGCGGCTGCACCGCCTGCTGAAGGCCGGGGCGGCGCCCGAGGCGATCGTCGAGGAGCTGTACCTCGCCGCCTACGCGCGGCCGCCGCGCGACGACGAGCGCGCGCGCGTGCTGCAAGGCGTCGCCGAAGCCGGGGACGCTGCGGCTGCCGCGTGGGAGGACGTGCTGTGGGCGATCGTCAACAGCAAGGAGTTCCTGTTCCAACACTGACCATGGACGCATTCCGAGGCATCACACGGCGCGCGCCGCGCCGGATCACCGCGCTGTTCGCCGTGCTGGCGGTCGGCGCAGCCGCGCTGCGGGCGCAGGACGCGCCGCCGCTCGACGCCCTGCTCGCGCAGCTGCGCGCGGCGACGCCGGCGGCGTGGCAGGCCCGCGCGACGGCGATGGAAGCGGCGGCGAAGCAGGCGCGGGCCGACGCCGAGCAGAAGCGGGCCGAGGCGAAGGCGTGCGCCGAGCGCTGCACGGCCAGGACGGCTGCGGCCAAGGCGATCGTCGCCGAGGTCGACAAGCTGGCGCAGCTTCGCGCGCTGGTCGCCGGGTTGTCGTTCCGCGATCCGGCGGGCGGCGAAGCCGAACCGGGCGAAGGTGGGCAGCTCGAGCGCGCGCTGGCGGCGCTGCGCGGCGCGGGCGATGCGGCGTGGCAGGCGCGTGGTGCGGCGATGCAGAAGCAGCGCGAGGCGCTCGAACGCGAGGCCGCCGAGGCGAAGCAGGCGCAGGACGCGTGCGTCGCCGCCGCGGCGGCGAAGGACGGCGAGGCCGCGACGTTGGACTCGGAGCGGCAGAAGCTCGCGCAGCTGCAGCAGCTGCTCGGTTCGTTGCAGCTGGTCGGCGCGACCGGCGCACCGTCGGCGGCGGCTCCGGCGCCGATGCCGAACGACATGCCGCAGGAGAAGCCAGCGGAGATGTCGGCGGGGAAACCCGCTGAGAAACCCGCGGCCGAGCCCGCCGAGAAACCCGCTGAGAAGCCAGCTGAGAAGTCAGCCGAGCAGCCGGTCGCGCCGCCGGACGGGCAGGCGATGGCCAAGGTCGAGCCCAGCGAGAACCTGCTGACGTGGCGCGACGACGTCTACCCGATCTTCGACGCCAACTGCATCGACTGCCACGACGTCAGCGAGGCGTCGGGTGGCCTCGACCTGAGCACCTACGCCGGCCTGCGGCAGGGCGGCGGCTCAGGGCGCACGCTGCGCCCGGGTGAGCCCGACCAGAGCCGCCTCTACCTGCTCGTCTCGCACAAGGAGAAGCCGACGATGCCGCCGGACGAGCCGCGCATCGACGGCAAGCTGATCGAGACGATCCGCGCCTGGATCGCGCAGGGCGCGCCGGAGGACGCGGCTGCGGCGCGCGGCCTGGCGGCGGCGCGGGTCACCGCGCGGCAGAAGGCCGCGCAACAGGAAGCGGCACGCAAGGCCGCGGCGCCGGCCGAGGCGGTCGCGACGAAGCCGGCCGTCGCCGTGATGCCGGACGCGTTGCCGAAGCTGCCGAAGGCGTGGCCGGTGCGCGCCGGCGCGTTGCGCGCGGTCGCCGCCAGCCCGCTGGCGCCGCTGCTGGCGGTGCCGGGCTTCGGCCAGGTGCTGCTGCTGCACCAGGACGACCTGCGCGAGCTCGGCGCGTTGCCGTTCTCGTCCGGGCAGGTCGAGGTGTTGGCGTTCGCCGAGCACGGCGCGTCGTTGCTCGCCGCCGGCGGCACCGCCGGCAAGCAGGGCGAAGCGGTGCTGTTCGACGTGCGCACGGGCGCGCCGCGCGGCACCTTCGGCGCGCAGGCGGACGCCGTGCTCGCGGCAGCGGTGGCGCCCGACGCGTCGCTGGTCGCGACTGGCGGCACGCGCCGCCGGCTCGACGTGTGGCGCGTCGGCGACGGCCAGCTGGCCTGGCAGACGGGGCACGACGAGTGGCTGACCGCGGTCGCGTTCTCGCCGGACGGGCGGCTGTGTGCCAGCGCCGACCGCGGCGGCAACGTGCAGGTGCGCGAGGCGGCGAACGGGCGCGAGGTGCACACCTTCGCCGGCGCCGAGGCGGCGGTTACGGCGCTGGCCTTCTCGCCCGACTCCGAGCTGTTGGCGACGGCCGGCAGCGACCGCGGCGTGGCCGCGTTCCGCATGAGCGACGCGCGCCGGCTGTTCCGGCAGCAGGGCCACCGCGACGACGTGCTGTGCCTGACCTGGCGCACCGACTCGCGGCTGGTCAGCGGCGGTGCGGACGGTCGCCTGCTGCACTGGAAGCCGGACGGCAACCGCGAGCCGGAGTTGCCGCGGTTCGACGATTGGGTCTACGGCGTGGCGG
>JACKHZ010000026.1 GCA_020638735.1 Planctomycetota bacterium
ACCGCGCCGAACGGTTGGGTGACGAACGCGTCGAGCAGATGACCGTGCACGACCTGCGTCGCCGCCGTCGTGCAGCCGCAGGTCGGGCACGGGATGCCGTACTGGATCGGCCAGCCGCACGGCTGCATGCCGAGCTGTTCGTGCGTGCCGTGGCCGCGCGCGTCGGGGCCGACGCGGGCCAGCGTCACCGTCGCCGCGATCGCCGCAGCGACGAGCACGGTGGCGGTGACGCGGTCGGCGGCGACCGAGACGGGTCCCTGCGACACGGGCACGGTGAACGGGGCTCGCGACGACGGCTGCATCGGCGTTCAGGCGAGGTGCTCGTTCCGGGTTCTCGGCACGCTCACGATGCTACCCGCGACGCAGCTGTCGCACGCCGCCGATCGCGAACCGGGTGATCGCATCGGCGAGCGGCTCGCACTCCGCCTCGGTGGTCGGCGGCGCGAAGCCGAGGCGGTTCAAGACGGGTCTTCCGAGCTCGTGGAACACGCAGAGCCCGAGCACGAAGTTGGCGGCCTGGCCGCGCCGCGCCGGGGTGTCCGCATCGACGCCGAGCAACGCGCCGACGATACCCTCGAGCTCCTTGCGCACCGGCAGCATGACGTGCCGCGTCAGCTCGGTCAGCGCCGCGCTCGGCTCCTGCAGCTCGCGCGCGAACAGCTGACCGGCGAACGAATGCGACGGACGATGCACGAGCAGGAAGCGCAACACGAAGCCGACCCAGCCGCGCAGCGCCGCGCGCGGCGACCGCGCCGCCGAGAGCCGCGGCAGCGGCTCGAGGTCGCGCAGCTCCCGGTGCGATCCGAGCAGCACGGCGCGGTAGAGCTGCTCCTTGCCGCCGAAGTGATACTTGACCGCGGCGACGTTGGCGTGGGCGCGCGCGCAGATCTCGCGCACGCTGGCGCGGCGGAAGCCGTGCTTCGCGAACAGCTCGCCGGCGCTGCGCATCAGGCGCTCGCGCGTGGCGGGACCGCGCGCAGGAAGAACTTCGCGGGTCATCGACGTGGCCGATGCTAGCCCGACAAGCACGCGATCAAACAACGGTTTGAAATTGCGGGCCGCGCTCGTCATCGTCATCAAACAGCCGTTTGAACGGAGCTCGACGATGACGAGAAGCACCGCCCCGAGGACCCCAGTCCTGGTGACCGCCGCGCTCGCTGCGGCGTGCACGGTCGGCCCCGACTACCAGCGGCCCGACCTCTCCGCGCGCACCGACGCGGCGTGGCGCGCGCCGGTCGGCGACGCCGTCGTCGGCCAGCGCACCGAGCTCGTCCGTTGGTGGCAGGGCCTCGGCAGCGCGGAGCTGTCGGCGTTCGCCGAGCGCCTGGTCGCGCAGAACCTGTCGCTGGAGGCGGCGCGGCAGCGCATCGTCACCGCCCGCGCCCAGCGCGGCATCGTCGACGCCGCGCGGCTGCCGCAGGCCGGCGCCGGCGCCGGCTACGTGCGCGCCGGGACCGGGAACCGCGGCCTCAACTTCCAGGGGCCGCCGCCAGGGAAGCAGGTCGACGTCTACTCGCTGAGCGTCACGCCGGTGTGGGAGCTCGACCTGTGGGGTCGGGTCGCCCGGCTGGTCGAGGCAGCCGACGCCGCGATCGACGTCTCGGTCGAGGACTATCGGGACGCCGCCGTCGCGCTGCTGGCGCAGCTGGCGCTCGCCTACGTCGACGCCGTGACGTTGCACGAGCGCATCGACGTGCACGCGCGCACCGTCGCCCTGCTGCGCGCCACCGCCGGGCTCGCGCAGTCGCGCCTCGACGCCGGCAACGGCACGCGCTTCGACGTCGAACAGACCCGCCGCGAGCTCGAACAGACCGAGGGGCAGTTGCCGGCGCTGCAGCAGGCGCTCGCCGCGGCCGAGAACCGCATCGCCGTGCTGCTCGGCGAGCGGCCACGCGACGGCCTGGTCGCGGCGGCGCAACCGCTGCGGCTGCCGGCGGCGATCGGCATCGGCGTGCCCGCCGACCTGTTGTCGCGACGCGCCGACGTGCGCCGTCGCGAACGGCAGCTGGCCGCGGCGGTGGCCGGCATCGGCGCCGCCGAGGCCGAACGCTACCCCAGCGTCAGCATCGGCGGCTCCTTCGCGCTGCGCGCCCGCCGCGTCGACACGCTGTTCGACGGCGCCGACGCACTGAGCTACTCGTTCGGCCCCGGCGTCACCGTGCCGCTGCTGACCGGCGGTCGCGTCGACAGCGCGGTGACGGCGCGTTCGGCCGAGGCCGAGGCGGCGCGGCTGGCGTTCGAGGCGTCGGTGCTCGAGGCCGTCGCCGAGGTCGAGGACGCGGCGGTCGGCGTCGGCAGCACGCGCGAACGACTCGCGCACCTCGAGCGCGCGGCGGCTGCGGCGCGCCGCGCCGTCGACCTGGCGCAGCAGCTGCACGCCGCCGGCTCGCGCGGTCTGCAGCCGGTGCTCGACGCACAGCGCGCGCTGGCGCAGATCGAGGACGCCTGCGTGCTCGCCCACCGCGACGCGCTGGCCCAGACCATCGGCCTCTACCGGGCCCTCGGCGGCGGCTGGGAGGCGGTGGAACTGACCGCCGGAGCCGCCGCACCGCGCCGCACCGGACCGGGCACCGCCGAAGCTGAGGAACCGCGATGAAGAAGGTCGTCCCGTTGCTGCTCCTGTTGATCGTCGGCGCCGCCGGCGGCGCGCTCGCCCATCGCCAGCTGCTGGCCAGCGAACGCGACAACGACACCGGCGCGCTGCGCCTGCACGGCAGCGTCGACGTGCGCGACGCACAGCTGGCGTTCTTCGGCCAGGAGCGCATCCGGGAAGTGCTGGTCGAGGAAGGCGATCGCGTCGCCGCGGGCCAGCTGCTGGCGCGGCTGCACCGCGAACGACTCGACGCCGAGGTCGCCAACGTCGCGGCGCGCATCCGCGCGCAGCAGGCGGTGGTCGATCGGCTCGAACACGGCACACGACCCGAACAGATCGCGCAGGCGCGCGCCGAGGTCGCGGCCGCCGGGGTCCAGGTCGCCAACGCGAAGCGCGTCATCGAGCGCGTCACCACCACCGCCGATTCGGGTGCCTCGAGCGCGCAGGACGTCGACGACGCCAAGGCGCGGCTCGACGTCGCCGAGGCCGAGCTCGAGGTGCGCCGCCAGGCGCTGGCGCTGGCGATCGCCGGCCCGCGGGCCGAGGACCGCGCCCAGGCCGCGGCGACGCTGGAGGCGCTGCGCGCCGAGGACGCGCTGCTGCAGCGTCGCGTCGCCGACAGCGAGCTGCACGCGCCGGCCGCGGGCGTGATCCGCACCCGCATCCTCGAGCCGGGTGAGATGGCGGCGCCGGAGCGGCCGGTGTTCACGCTCGCGCTGACCGACCCGAAGTGGGTGCGCGCCTACGTGCCCGAGCCGGACCTCGGCCGGGTCGTCGAGGGCGCCCGCGCCACCGTGCGCTCGGACTCGTTCGGCGGCAAGGCCTACGACGGCTGGGTCGGCTCGATCTCGCCGATCGCCGAGTTCACGCCGAAGACCGTCGAGACGAGCGAGCTGCGCACCCGGCTGGTCTACGAGGTGCGGGTGTTCGTGCGCGATCCGGACGACGAGCTGCCGCTCGGCATGCCGGTGACCGTCGACCTGGTCGAGGCGAAGGGCGAGGGCGGCAAGTGAACGACGGCGTCGTCGCGGAGTCGCTGCGCAAGTCGTTCGGCCCCGGCGCCGACGCGCTGCGCGGGGTCTCGTTCGCCGCCGGCCGCGGTGCGATCACCGGACTGGTCGGCCCCGACGGCGCCGGCAAGTCGACGCTGCTGCGCCTCGCGGCGGGCCTGCTGCTGCCGGACGGCGGCTCGGTGCGCGTGCTCGGCCTCGACCCGGACGGCGAGGTGCACGAGCTGCGTCGCAGGATCGGCTACATGCCGCAGCGGTTCGGCCTCTACGAGGACCTCTCGGTGCAGGAGAACCTGCGCCTCTTCGCCGACCTCCAGGGCGTGGTCGGAGACCGACGCGACGAGCAGTTCGAACGGCTCGCCACGATGACCGGCCTCGCGCCGTTCGGCGACCGGCTCGCCGGGCAGCTGTCCGGCGGCATGAAGCAGAAGCTCGGCCTCGCCTGCGCGCTGGTGAAGGAGCCGGAGTTCCTGCTGCTCGACGAACCCACCGTCGGCGTCGACCCGCTGTCCCGCCGCGAGCTGTGGCAGATCGTCGACACCCTGGTCGACGAGCACGGCATCGGCGTGCTGGTGTCCACCGCCTACCTCGACGAAGCGGAGCGCTGCGGCGACGTGGTCGTGCTGGACCGCGGCGAGGTGCTCGACATCGGCCCGCCGGCGCGCTTCGCCGCCGCCATGCGCGGCCGCGTGTTCGCCGTCACGCCACGCCCCGGGGTGCCGCCGCGACGACTGCAGGCGGCGCTGTCGGGGCAGCCCGGCGTGCTCGACGTCAGCATGCGCGCAGGACGCGTGCGGGCCGTCGCCGCCGCGGACGGCGAGCCGATCGCGGACCTGCCGGCGCTGGCCGACGACGTCGCCGAGGTCGCGGCGACGACGCCCTGCTTCGAGGACGCGTTCATGGCGCGCCTCGCCGGACGCAGCGAACGCGTGCAGGTCAGGGCACCCGCGGTCCCCGAACGAACGGCCGGCGGGCGGGTCGCCGTGCAGGTGCGCGACCTGCGCAAGCACTTCGGCGACTTCGAAGCCGTGCGCGGGGTCTCGTTCGAGGTGCACGAGGGCGAGATCTTCGGCTTGCTCGGACCCAACGGCGCCGGCAAGAGCACCACCTTCCGCATGCTCTGCGGCCTGACCTCGATCAGCGACGGCGAAGCCACGGTCGCCGGGCGCGACCTGCGCCGCGCCGGCAAGCGCGCGCGCGCCCGCCTCGGCTACATGGCGCAGAAGTTCTCGCTGTACGGCTCGTTGAGCGTGCTGGAGAACCTGCGCTTCTTCGGCACCGCCTACGGCCTCGCCGGCGCGCGTCTGCGCACGCGCATCGACGAATCGCTGGCCGAGTTCGGGCTCGGCGACCGCCGCCGCGACACCGCGGCGACGCTGCCGGGCGGCTACAAGCAGCGCCTGGCGATGGCCGCCGCGCTGCTGCACGAACCGGACATCCTGTTCCTCGACGAGCCGACCTCCGGCGTCGATCCGGTCGCCCGACGCGAGTTCTGGCTGCGCATCAACGCCGTCGCGCTGGCGGGCACGACCGTCGTCGTCACGACGCACTTCATGGAGGAGGCGGAGTACTGCGACCGCATGCTGATCATGGCGCGGGGCGCCGAGCTGGCGATCGGCACGCCCGCGGAGATCCGCGCCACGGCGCGCAGCGACGAGCACCCGGACCCGAGCATCGAGGACGCCTTCCTCATCCTGGCGGAACGACGCACGGAGGCGTTCGCATGAGCGGGCAAGCCGCGGGCTCGCTGCGCCGCACGTCAGGGTTCCTGCGCAAGGAGCTGCTGCAGATCCTGCGCGACCCGAGCAGCATCGCGCTCGCCCTGGTGATGCCGGTGGTGCTGATCCTGTTGTTCGGCTACGGCGTGTCGCTCGATGCCGAGCACATCCCGGTGGCGGTCGTGCTCGACGACCGCGGCAGCGCGAGCCAGGACCTGCTGGCGCGGCTCGAGGGCTCGCCCTACTTCGAGCCGCGCCGCGTGAGCACGGTCACCGACGCAGACGCGCTGATGGCGCGCCACGAAGTGCAGGGTGTGGTGCGCATCGGCCCAGACTTCGAGAGCCGGCTCGCGGCCACCGGAACGGCCCCCGTGCAGCTGGTGCTGAACGGCGTCGACAGCAACCGCGCCCGCCTCGTCGAGGGCTACTTCGACGGCATCGTCGGCACCTGGGCCGCCGCCCGCATCGCCCGCGGCGAGGCCGCTGCGGCGCCGCTGGTCACGGTGTCGCCGCGCACCTGGTTCAACGCCGATGGCCGCAGCACGAACTTCCTGGTACCCGGCCTGGTGGCGCTGGTGATGACCCTGACCGGCGCGCTGCTGACGGCGCTGGTCGTCGCCCGCGAGTGGGAACGCGGCACCATGGAGGCGATCCTCGTCACGCCGCTGCGCGCTGCCGAGTTCCTGATCGCCAAGATCGTGCCCTACTACCTTCTCGGCATGGGCGGCATGACGCTGTGCGTGGTGCTCGGCCTGTTGCTGTTCGACGTGCCGCTGCGCGGCTCCTTCGCGAGCCTGTTAGGCGTCGGCTCGCTGTTCATGCTGGCGTCGCTCGGCATGGGCCTGGCGATCTCGTCGACGGTTCGCACGCAGTTCGTCGCCGCGCAGGCGTCGATCCTCGCCGGCTTCCTGCCGGCGTTCTTCCTGTCGGGGCTGCTGTTCGACCTCGACAGCACGCCGCTGCCGATCCGGCTGATCAGCCATGTCGTGCCGGCGCGCTACTTCGTCGGCGCCAGCCACACGCTGTTCCTCGCCGGAGATCTCTGGTCGGTGATCTGGCCCGACGTGCTGGCGCTGGCAGCGATGGCGACGCTGCTGATCGGCGTCGCGCGGCGTCGCACCGGCATCAGGATCGAGGGCTGACGATGCTGTGGCTCCGGCAGGTGTTCGCGATCGCGGCCAAGGAGTTCCTGACGATCCTCAAGGACCCGCGCAGCCGCTTCCTGGTCATCGGCCCGCCGCTGATCCAGTTCCTGGTGTTCGGCTACGCCGCCACGTTCGACGTCACCGACGTCGCCTACGCGGTCGTCGACGAGGACCGATCGCCCGAGTCGCGGGACCTGCTGGCGCGCTTCGCCGCGTCGCCGGACTTCAACCTGGTGGCCCAGCTGCAGGGACTGCAGGAGGTGGAGCAGACGATCGACGCCGCGCAGGCCCGGCTGGTGCTGCACGTCGGCCCGGACTTCGCCGCACGGCTGCACTCCGGCCGACCGGCCGAACTGCAGGTGCTGCTCGACGGCCGCAACTCGAACGTGGCCGGCATCGCGCTCGGCTACGTGCAGTCGATCGTCGCCGCCTGGTCGCGCGGCCGCGGCGCCCGCGGACGCGGCCAGCTCGAGGTCGTGCGCCGCGCCTGGTTCAACCCCGCCCTCGAGAGCCGCTGGCTGATCGTCGGCGGACTGCCGGTGCAGATCGTGCTGATCATCGTCATGCTGCTGACCAGCCTGACGGTCGCCCGCGAGCGCGAGCAGGGCACGTTCGATCAGACGCTGGTCGCGCCGATCGACTCGCTGCAGATCCTGATCGGCAAGGCGACCCCCGCCTTCGTGCTCGGCCTGCTCGACGGCCTGTTGATGACCGCCGGCGCAGTGCTGTGGTTCGGCGTGCCGATGACCGGCACGCTGCCGGCGCTGGTCGCGATGCTCGCCGCCTACTCTTGCGCGATCCTCGGCGTCGGCCTGTTCCTGTCGTCGCTGGCGACCACGATGCAGCAGGCCCTGCTCGGGGCCTTCATGGTGCTGATGCCGTCGGTGATCCTGTCCGGCTTCACGACGCCGATCGAGAACATGCCGCCGTGGCTGCAACACGCGACGCTGGTCAACCCGGCCCGCTACGCGGTCGCCGGCTGCCGGGTCGTGCTGCTCGAGGGCGCCGACCTCGCCGCGATCGTACCGTTCCTGCTGCCGATGCTGGTGATCGCGGCGGTGACGATGACGCTCGCCGGATGGCTGTTCCGACGGCGCGCCCGCTGAGCGCGGCGCCTAGCCGAAGTCGTAGACGTAGGCCATGCGATCCTTGCGCAAGATCGCGTAGTCGAGGTTCTTTAGGATGCGCAGCTCTTGACGGTCGAGGTCGAGGCCGCGCACCGAGGGCTTCTTCATGATGAAGTAGCGCCTGCCGGAGAGGCCCTGCGACTCGTAGGCGCCGGTCTCGATGGTGCCGCTGACCTCGAACTGCACGGCGCCGTTGTAGAAGGCGCGGATGCGGTTCTGGCGCGCGGCGCCGCCCGCGGCGAGCTGCCGGAAGGTCGGGTCGCCGGCGACGTCGACCAGCTCGTGGGCGAGGATCAGCTCGTCGACGTTGACGCGCACCGTCGGCGTCTTGATGACCTCCTGGTTGCGCAGCGACACCAGCGTCGCGTCCTCGATGGTCAGGTAGTGCCGGTCGAAGGCCTCGAGCGTGTTGGTCAGGCGCCGGTTCTTGTTGGCGA
>JACKHZ010000027.1 GCA_020638735.1 Planctomycetota bacterium
GCGCGTTGCGGCCGCTGCAGGAGGCACTGGGCCACTGGAACGACCTCGTCGTCGCGCGCGCGCACCTGGCGATGCGGATCGCGGTGGCGCAGGCGGCGCAGGCCGACCCGCTAGCGGCCGCTCAGCGGCCGGCCATCGCGGCGACGCCCGCCCAGCCCGATGTGCAGACCCCACCAACGGAGTCGGATCCGGGGCTGGCGGCCTTGCACTTCGCGCGCGGCTGGCTCGCGCGCGAGGCGCTGGCGGCCGATTCCGCATGTGTCAGGGCCGCGACGAGGTGGCGTCGCCTGCCGGCGCTGGTGGCCAGGCTACGCTCGGGCGGGAATGCGGCAAAGCGCCCGTCGCGGCGGCCGCAGGCGCCGTCGGCATAGCGGAAGCGCCGGCCGACGGCACGGTCTCTGGGCCGTCCATGTCGTGCAAGGCCGTACGTCCCGAGCCACGCCCGGCGTGCGTCGCTTCGGCGCCCACGCGTGCCCGCCCGACGACGGCGAGGATGCCCTTCATCAGCGCCAGTGGCGTCGGCGGGCAGCCGGGCACGACGGCGTCGACCGGGATCACGTCGGCAACGCGGCCGCAGCTCGCATAGCCGGCGCCGAAGATGCCGCCGTCGCAGCCACAGTCGCCGACCGCCAGCACCAGGCGCGGCTCGGGTACCGCATCCCAGGTGCGGCGCAGCGCCTCGGCCATGTGGCGCGACACCGGCCCGGTGACGAGCAACAGGTCGGCGTGGCGCGGGCTGGCGACGAAGCGGATCCCCAGCCCTTCCAGGTTGTAGTAGGGGTTGCCCAGCGCGTGGATCTCGAGCTCGCAGCCGTTGCACGATCCGGCGTCGACATGCCGGATCGTCAGCGCGCGCCCCATCACCGCGAGCAGCTCCTGCTGGATGCGGCGCAGCGCGAGCTGCACGCCGTCGGCATCCTGGGGCGCCGGCTCGCTGACGATGCCGGTGCGCGCGATCTGGCGCAGCATTTGCCACATCAGAGGTCGTGTCCCGAGTAACTGAGGTTGAAGGACTTGTTGATGAGCGGGAAGTCGGGGACGATATTGCCGATCACCGCATGCTCCAGCGCCGGCCAGTTGTGCCACGACGGGTCGGCGCAGTGGCAGCGGCGGATCGCGCCGTCGGCCAGCTCCAGCGCCACCAGCACCGGCTCGCAAGCCTCGATCCGGCCAGCGCCGCGCGCCTCGCCGCGCGCTTGGCTAACGGCGCGAGCGCTAGCCAGCCGCTGGCCACGCGCACAGCAGGATCAGCCGCGGACTCAGCCAGCGTCAAGCGCACCGCGAAAGCGTGCGCTGACGTCGCCGTCGGCATGCACCACCTTGCGCACCGCGAGCCGGTCGTAGGGCGGGAAGGGGTGGTCGCAGCGCAGGTCGAAGGCCTGCGCGCTGGCGCGCCCGGCCAGCCCGGTCAGCCCGAGCCGGGCCGCCAGCGCCGGCTCGACGCGGCCGGTGGCGCGGAAGCGGTCCTGCAGCCCGGCGTGGTCGTCGAAGATCGCGTGCAGCGTCGCGACCGCGCGCTCGACCGCCTCGCACTGCGCGGCCATCGCCGCCAGCGCCTCGGGCGGCGGGTCGACGGCGACGCCGCCCGGCACGACGGCATCCATCAGCAGCCGGTGGCCGAAGACCCGCATCGACAGCCGCTGCCAGTCCTCGCGCAGGCGCGAGAACTGCGCCTGCGCGAAGGCCAGCGCGACATCGTTGCCGAGCGCGCCGAGGTCGCCGAGGTGGTTGGCCACGCGCTCGCGCTCCAGCAGCAGCGCGCGCAGCGACTGTACGCGCGCGCCGACCGCGTGGCCGCAGGCCGATTCCAGCGCCATGCAGTAGGCCCAGGCATAGGCGACCGTGCTGTCGCCGCTGACGCGCCCGGCCAGCCGGTGCGCCTGCGCCGGCGCCAGTTCGGTGAAGCGGCGCTCGATGCCCTTGTGCACGTAGCCCAGTCGCTGCTCGAGCCGCAGCACCTTCTCGCCGACGACCGAGAAGCGGAAGTGACCGGGCTCGATCGTTCCGGCGTGCACCGGCCCGACCGCGATCTCGTGCACGCCATCGCCTTCGACCTGGACGAAGTCGTAGCCGGCCGGCAGCGCGGACGGGTCGGTGGCGCGCGCGTCGCCCGGCGCGCGCGCCAGCGGTGGCCCGGCGTCGCCCCACAGGCCGTGGTCCAGCCACGGGCGGGTGTCGGCCGCGCCTTCGGCCCCCAGCCCGCCGAGGTCGCGCGCCGCGCGCTGCAGCCGCGCCGCGTTCGGGAAGATCGCGGCCAGGTCCGGGAAGCCGGGCTGCGCGGCGGCACTCGGCAACGTCAACCACAGCAACCCGTCGGCGGTGGCCAGTGCCAGCTGCGCGGCCATGCCGGCGCCGTCCGGTCCGCACCACAGCGAGACCAGCCGGCCGCCGGCAGCGCGCACCGCGGCGGCGGCCGCGCTCCACGACGCGCGGTCGACCTCGGCGTGCGCGATCGGCAGCGGCGCGGCCAGCGGCGCGGCGACGCGCTCGGTCCCGGGGATGCGCACGGTGCTCAGCCCCCGACCATGCGCGCCGCCTCGCGGAACCATGCGTCCAGCGCCGGCGGCACGTACAGCCCGAGCATCAGCCCCAGGCCGAGGTGGACGAATACCGGCAGCAGCGCCGGCGGGTGCGCCAGCGGCGCGAGCTGGGTCTCCCCGAAGACCATCGGCTGCACGCGGCTGAAGACCGACGCGAACGCGACCCCGAGCGCCGCGAGCAGGAACGGCGTGGCCCAGGGCTGCTCGCGCATCGCGGTCGTGATGATCAGGAATTCGCTCGCGAAGACGCCGAACGGCGGCATGCCGAGGATCGCCAGCGTGCCCAGGACGAGCCCCCAGGCGACCGTCGGGCTGACCTTGATCAGGCCGCGGATCTCGCTCATCAGCTGCGTGCCCGCGGTCTGCGCCGCATGGCCGACGGCGAAGAAGATCGCCGACTTGACCAGCGAGTGCACCGTCATGTGCAGCAGGCCGGCGTAGGTCGCGATCGGCCCGCCGAGGCCGAAGGCGAAGGTCATCAGCCCCATGTGCTCGATCGACGAGTAGGCGAACATGCGCTTGACATCGCGCTGGCGCGACAGCAGGAAGGCCGCCGCGACGACCGACAGCAGGCCGAACCCCATCATCATCGCGCCCGCCAGCCCGTTGCCGAGCGCGCCGTCGGCGAGCACCTTGCAGCGCAGCACCGCATACAGCGCGACGTTGAGCAGCAGCCCCGACAGCACCGCCGACACCGGTGTGGGCCCCTCGGCGTGCGCGTCGGGCAGCCAGTTGTGGACCGGCACCAGCCCGACCTTGGTGCCGTAGCCGATGAACAGGAAGGCCAGCGCGATCGTGATCGCGCGCGGGTCGAGCTGGCCCTTGACCGCGTCGAGCTGCGTCCACAGCAGCGCGCCGCCCTCGGCGCCGATCAGCTTCTCGGCCGCCATGTACAGCAGCACGGTGCCGAACAGCGCCTGCGCGATGCCGACGCCGCACAGGATGAAATACTTCCACGCCGCCTCGAGGCTGGCCGCGGTGCGGTAGACGCTGACCAGCACGACGGTGGTCAGCGTCGCCGCCTCCATCGCGACCCACAGGATGCCGAGGTTGTTCGTCGTCAGCGCCAGCAGCATCGTGAAGCCGAACAGCTGGTACATGCTGTGGTACAGGCGCAGCCGCGGCGGCGTCATCTTGCCGTGGTCGCGCTCGATCTTCATGTACGGGCGCGAGAAGATCGAGGTCGTCAGGCCGACGAAGCTGGTCAGCGTGACGAGGAAGACGTTCAGCGCGTCGATGTAGAAGGCCTGGTTCCACACCAGCCGCGGGCCGCCGTCGATGACCTGCGCCGTCAGCGCGCAGGCGGCCAGGAAGGCCGCCAGGCTGCACGCGACGTTGATCTCGCGCGCGACCTCGTGGTGGCCCCACAGCGCGAGCAGCAGCGCACCGGCCAGCGGCACCCCGAGCACGAACGCCAGCGGCTCCACCCTCACTCCTCCTTCAGCTTCTCGAGGTGGTGGATGTCCAGGCTGTCGAACTGCTCGCGGATCTGGAACATGAAGACCCCGAGGATCAGCGAGCCGACCAGCACGTCCAGCGCGATGCCGAGCTCGACCACCATCGGCATGCCGTAGGTGGCCGAGGTGGCGGCGAAGAACAGCCCGTTCTCCAGCGCCAGGAAGCCGATCACCTGCGCCACCGCCTTGGTGCGCGTGATCGTCATCAGGAACGACAGCAGCACGCTGGCCAGCGCGATGCCGAGCGTGCCGCGCGCCACCGACGACGACAGCTGCGCGATCGGCGCGCCGAGGTAGAAGGCGAAGATGACCAGCGCGATGCCGACCAGCATCGTGGTCGGGATGTTCAGCAGCGGCTCGACGTCCCAGCGCACGTCCAGCCGCGCGACGACGCGGTGCAGCAGCAGCGGGATCAGCACCACCTTGAGCGCGAAGGTCAGCAGCGCGGAGACGAACAGGTGCGGCTGCGCCGTGACGTAGCCGACGACGATGGTGGCCAGCACCAGCACCGCGCCCTGCATCGTGAACAGGTGCACCAGCGACAGGATGCGCCGCTGCGACAGCATCGCGAACGCGAGCAGCAGCAGCACCGCGCCGAGCAGGTTGACGAACTGCAGGAACAGCGGGCTGACGTCGGCCGGCATCGTCAGCCCCGCAGCAGGATGTGGACCAGCATGCCGATGACGGCCAGCAGGAAGGCGGTGGCGAGAAACTCGGGGACGCGGAAGACGCGCATCTTGGCGCTCAGCGTCTCCAGCAGCGCCAGCGCCGCGCCGCCGATCGCGAGCTTGACGAGCAGCGCCGGCAGCGCCCACAGCAGCTCGACCGGCGAGCCGCCGAGCGCCACCCCCCAGGGGAAGAACAGCGCCAGCCCGATGCACGAGTAGGCGAACAGCTTCAGGCTCGCGGCCCACTCGATCAGCGCCAGGTGGCGGCCGGAGTATTCGAGGATCAACGCCTCGTGGATCATCGTCAGCTCGAGGTGCGTCGTCGGGTTGTCGACCGGCACGCGCGCGTTCTCGGCCAGCGAGACCATCGTGAAGGCGATGCCGGCGAAGGCCATCGCCGGGTGGATCGCGAACTCCGAGCGCGCGAGCGTGCCGACGGTGGCCGACAGCGAGGTCGACCCCGAGATCAGCGAGGCCGAGAACAGCACCATCAGCAGCGCCGGCTCGGCGAGGAAGCCGACCAGCATCTCGCGCCGCGCGCCCAGCGTGCCGAAGGCGGTGCCGATGTCCATCGCCGCCAGCGAGATGAAGACGCGCGCGAGCGCGAACAGGCCGACGAGGGCGATCGCGTCGGCCGCGCGCGACAGCGGCAGCTCGGCCGACAGCGTCGGCACGATCGCGCTGGCCAGCAGCATGCAGCCGAAGACGACGTAGGGCGCGGCGCGGAAGATGCGCGAGGCCTGCTCGGCGACGACCGACTCCTTGACGAACAGCTTGTGCAGCGTGCGGTAGGGCTGCAGCAGGCCGGGGCCGCGCCGGTTGAGCAGCCAGGCGCGGCACTGCGTGACCCAGCCGCCGAGCAGCGGCGCCAGCAGCAGCGCGAGCACGATCTCGAGCCCCTGCGACAGCAGCGCGTAGCCGTCCATCACAGGCTCACGAGCAGCAGCATCGCGATCAGCGTCACGAAGCTGAAGGTCAGGTAGACGCCGATGCGGCCCTGCTGCAGCAGCCCGGCCCACTGCGCCAGGCGGCCGACCAGGGCGGCGATCGGCAGGTACAGCGCGCGCCAGAAGCGGTCCTCGACGACGACGCGGTAGCGCGGGCGCGAATCGTCCGGGCGCGGCAGCTCGCGCCGCACGAGGAAGAAGGGCTCGAAGATCTGCCGGATCGGCTGCCCGAATCCCTCGGCCGTATCCTGCATCCGCGCGCTGAGCTGGGTGAAGCCGCAGGCCCAGGGCGGCGCGCGCCGCGTGCGGCCGTGGTACAGGCGGCGCACCAGCATCCAGGCTAGCGCGAAGCTCGCGACGACGCCGAGCAGGAAGACCACCGGGCCGTAGGAGGCGCGCTCGATGCCGGTCGGCGCGAGCAGCCAGCCGCTGGCCGCGACGGCCTCGCCGATCCCGGCGCCGACCGCCAGCTGGGTCACCGGGTCGATCGCCTGCACGAAGGACTGCGGCGCCAGCCCGAGCGCGACGCAGGCCAGCGCCAGCCACAGCATGCCGGCGCGCTCCCAGCGGCCGGCGTCGTGCGCGTGCGCCAGCGCCGCCTCGCGCGGCTGGCCGACGAAGATCACGCCGTAGAACTTGACCATCACGTAGCCGGCCAGCGCGGCGACGAGCGCGATCACCGCGGCGACGACCGGGATCAGCATATTCAGCACCGGGTGCGGCAGCCCCGGCGTGAACAGGAAGCTCTGCAGCAGCAGCCACTCGGAGACGAATCCGCTCAGCGGCGGCAGGCCGGCGCCGGCGAGCACGGCCAGCAGCATGATCCAGCCGACCCAGGGCATCGGCCGCAGCAGCCCGCCCAGGCGCCCGAGGTTGCGCTCGCCGGTGGCGTGCAGCACGGCGCCGGTGCCGACGAACAGCAGGCTCTTGAAGAAGGCGTGCGCGGCGACGTGGTACAGCACCGCGGTCAGCGCCAGCGCCGAGACCGCCGACATGTCGTAGGCGGCGAAGACCGCGGCCAGCCCGATGCCGGCCAGCAGCAGCCCGATATTCTCGATCGACGAATAGGCCAGCAGCCGCTTCATGTCGACCTGCACGGCGGCGAAGACGACGCCGAACAGCGCCGTCAGCAGCCCGAGCCCCAGCATCAGCGCGCCCCACCACCACTGCGGCCCGGCGGCGAGCAGGTCGAACAGCACGCGCAGCAGGCCGTAGATGGCGGTCTTGAGCATGACCCCGCTCATCAGCGCCGACACCGGCGACGGCGCGGCCGGGTGCGCCTCGGGCAGCCAGACATGCAGCGGCAGGATGCCGGCCTTGGCGCCGAAGCCGAACAGCGCGAGCGCGAACCCGACCGACGCCCAGGCCGGCGCGAGCGACTGCGCGCGCATGGCGTCGAAGGTGTAGTCGCCGCTGCCGGCCTGCAGCACGCCGAAGCACATCAGGATGCCGATCGCGCCGACATGCGCCACGAGCAGGTACAAGTAGCCGGCCTGGCGGATCTCGGCGATGCGATGGTTGGCGGTGACGAGGAAGAACGACGACAGCGCCATCGTCTCCCACAGCACCATGAAGGCATAGGCATCGTCGGCCAGCATCACCCCGGCCATGCTGGCGAGGAAGACGTGGTACTGCAGGCACAGCAGCCCCGGCGGCGTGCCCTCGCCGCGGCGGAAGTAGCCGGCGGCGAAGGTCGAGACGCCGGCGGTCGCGCCGCCCAGCACCATCAGGAAGAAGGCCGACAGCGCGTCCAGCCGCAGGTGGAATGGCAGTTGCGGCAGGCCGATCGGCAGCACCACCGTCATCGGCGGGGCCGCCAGCGCGACCGCGCCGACGCCGCCGAGCAGCAGCCCGAGCAGCGCGCCGAGCGGAAACAGCACCTGCGCGACGAAGCGCAGCCGGTGCAGCGCGAGCAGGCCCGCGACGCCGATCAGCAGCCAGCCGACGACGATCGCCAGCACGGCGGCCAGCGGCCAGGCGGGCGAGCCGACGGCCAGCGCGGTCATG
>JACKHZ010000028.1 GCA_020638735.1 Planctomycetota bacterium
CTGCTGGCGTTCCCGCCGTTATTCAGTGTGACGGTGACGCGGTCGTGCGTGGAGTGCTGTCGTTGGTTCGCATAGCGGGGGTCGCCGGAATCCCGGCTGGAGTGGTCACCACTGGCCAAGGCGCACTTGGCAATCTCTGTGGTCGAAACTGGATGCCACCTTCAGAGGGAGGACGTCTATGCGCCCGCCAGCGGCTGGGTCTACGTCGCCGCGTCGCTCGCCCCGGCCGCCGGCCCGCTGACCCCGTTCGGCGCGCTCGGCATCGACCTCGCCCAATCGGCGCCGATCGCGATCGCCGCGCCGCAGCCGAGCCCGAGCCACGACCCGCACCTGCTGGTGCAGTGGCCGATCCCCAACTCGCCGACGCTGGTCGGCTTCGCGATGTGGCTGCAGGCCATCGCGGTGCCCCAGTCGTTGCCGCCGCGCGTCACAACACCCTGGCCGTGGTCGTGCAGTGAGCCGTGCAGTCATCCGTGCAGTGAGCGGCGCCTTCGGGCGTTGGTAGCGGCGTTTGACGCCTGCTGCCCCCGCCCTGGTTGACGGCCAGACGCAAGACCGCTCGCAGAGAGGGCGGGCATCACGTAAGTTGGCGCGACGTCCGGGAATCCTGTCCCGCCGGCGCCGTAGCGGCGCGCCCCCGATGACCCTCACCCCCGAAGTGGCCTTCGAGCAGAACCGCGAGCGCCTGCTCTCGGTGATCTACCTGCGCATGGGGCCCAACCTGCGCGTGCGCATGGACCCGGAGGACGTGCTGCAGGAGGTCGCGATCGAGGCGGTCAACTCGTGGAAGACGCTGTCCGCCGAGGAGAACGCCGGCGCCTGGCTGGTGACGCTCGCCCGCCGCAAGGTCGCCCGCATCCTGCGTGACCAGCTCGGCGTCGCCGCCCGCGACCCGCGCCGCGAGCACGCGATCAAGACCGACCTGCCGGTGGCCGACCGCCGCTCCGGTCCGGTCACGCACGCCGACCGCAAGGATCGGCTGGTGCTGCTCGAGCAGGCGCTCGAGCGGCTGAGCGACGACCACCGCGAGGTGATCCTGGCGATGAAGATCGAGGGCCTTTCGGCGCGCGAGGTCGGCGACCGCATGGAGCGCAGCGAGAACGCGGTGCACCTGCTGCTGAGCCGCGCCCTGAAGCGGTTGGCGGAAGAGCTCAAGCTGTGAGCGAGCTGCCGGAGCACGACGAGCATCCGGGCGACGCCGCCGACCTGCGGCTCGCCGAGGTGTTGAGCGGCAGCAGCTCCGGCGCCGACCTGCGCCGCGAGCTCGAAGGCGAGGAGACCGCCGAGGCGAACGACCTGCTGGCGCGGCTCAACGCGCTGGAGTTCGTCGACCAGGTGGTCGGCGGCACCGGCGAGCTGCCGAAGCGCATCGGCGGCTACGAGATCAAGGGCGTGCTCGGCCGCGGCGGCATGGGCACGGTGTTCCTCGGCTGGCAGCAGGAGCTCGAACGCGAGGTCGCGCTGAAGGTGCTGGCGCAGGGCTTCGCCTCGGACCCGACGATGCGCAAGCGGTTCCGCGCCGAGGCGCGCGCGACCGCGGCGCTGCACCACCGGCACATCGTGCCGATCTACGACTACGGCGAGGCGCAGGGCATGTCGTTCTTCGCCATGGAGCGCGTCGACGGCATGAGCCTCGACAAGCACATCGCGGCGGCGCGGCGCGGTGGCCAGCGCCCGCTCGAGCTGCTCGACGCCGCGCGGCGCTTCGCCGGCGTCGCCGACGCGCTGGGCCTCGCGCACCGCCGCCGGCTGCTGCACCGCGACGTCAAACCGGGCAACATCCTGGTCGCCGTCGACGGCACGCTGGCGCTGACCGACTTCGGCCTGGCCAAGGCGCTCGACCACGCGTCGATGCACCTGACGTCGAAGGGCGGCGGCTTCCTCGGCACGCTGCACTACGCGTCGCCGGAGCAGGCGCTCGGCGCCGAGCTGACGCCGGCCAGCGACCTCTACTCGCTCGGCGTGACGATCTTCGAGGCGGTGACCGGCGAGCTGCCGATCGCCGGCAAGACCACCGAGGCGCTGCTGCAGTCGATCCTGCACGGCACCCCGAAGCGGCTGCGCGACCTGCTGCCGAAGCCGCCGCGCGACTTCGAGGCGGTGCTCGACAAGCTGTTGCAGCGCGAGCCTGGCGATCGCTACCAGGACGGCGAAGCGCTGTCGCGCGACCTGCTGCGCCTCGCCGACGGCGAGCCGGTGCACATCCGGCGCCTGCCGCTGCACGTGCGGTTGTGGCGGCGCGCGCGCAAGAACCCGGTGCTGACGGGCGCGCTGCTGGCGGTCGTCGTGCTGGTGTTGTCCACGGTCGTGCTGCTGTCGGTGCTGCGCCGCGAGAAGGGGCAGGGCCTGATCTCGCGGCACCAGAACAGCCTGGTCGAGATCCGACGCGACGTCGGCAGTGAGCGCGGAGCGGTCGCCGGGCCGGCGCCGCTGCTGCAGGCATTGACCGGCCTCGCGCTCGGCGACGCGGCGCCCAGCCCCGCCGTGCTCGAGGCGCTGCGGCAGGCGGAGCTGCGCATGCCGGACGATCCGCAGGCGGCGGCGATGCGCAGCGCCTACGCCGACGACCCGATGCCGCGCGCCAGCGCGTTGCTGCGGGAGGGCCGCGGCTTCGAGGCGATGTCGCTGTTCGACCGCGAGATCGCCGACCTCGAACCGGAGCGCTCCGGCGGCAACCTCGCCACCGAGCTGGGCCTCTACCGGCTCTACCTCGGTCGGGCCGTCGCCCGCCTGACGACGGCGGTGGCGCAGCCCGACGACGCGCGCACCGACCTCGCATTGGCGAGCTACCTCCGCCCCGGCGCGGTGTTTCCCCGCACGCTGGTCGACGTGCTCGACGTCGTGCAGGGCGCCGACGGCGACCTCGCCCGGCTCGAACGCGAGCTGCAGTCGGCGGCGCCGGAGCGGCGGCGCACGCTCGGCGTGCTGCTGTCGGTGGCCGCCGGGCTGCAGCGTCCGGCCGCCGCCAACCTGATGGAGTTCGAGCTGACGTACCGTCGGCGCCGCGCGCTGCACGACGCCGGGCAGCGCCTGCTCGGCGAGGCGCTGGCCGACTGCGTCGACGGGACGCGGCCGACCGGCATCGCGGCGGTCTTCTCGCAGGCGTGCCGCCGCGCGCTCGACCGCCTCGGTGATCCCGCCGAGCTGCGCGATCTCGCCGAGCAGAGCGGCAAGGCGATCGCGGCGACCGCGCACGACGGCTCGCCGCTGCAGGGCTGGCGACACCTGCTGCAGCTGTTGCTGCTGCCGCGCCAGCACGGGCCGCTGCTCGACGCCGCGCAGGAACCGCTGCCGCCCGGCATGCAGCTGACGGCGTGGCGGTGCCTGCTGCAGCTGGAGCCGCGCCGCGAGTTGGTGCAGTTGTGGCTGCCGAGGTTCGAGGAGCTGCTGCACAGCCACCCCGGGATCGACGGCATGACGTCGGTCGCCGCGACGATGTATCTGCTGGCAGGACACCCTGAGGCGCGCGCCTGGGCCGATCGTTGGATCGTCGAGGCCGACGGCGACCCTGCGGCGCAGCTGT
This sequence comes from Planctomycetota bacterium, assembly GCA_020638735.1. Lineage (GTDB taxonomy): Bacteria > Planctomycetota > UBA1135 > UBA1135 > UBA2386. Next base: position 3,524 of record JACKHZ010000028.1, read on the forward strand.
GCCGCATGCGGGCGCGGCTGCAGGAAGGCGACATCGAGCAGGCCAGGGACGACGCGATGGTGGCGGTGCAGGAGTCGCTCGTACCCGAGGCCACGCTCGCCGAGGTCGCCCGGCTCAGCCTCGACGCCGCGCGCGAGCTCGAGGCGGGCGCCAGCGAGGGCGCGCGGCTGATGTCGCAGCAGTTCCGCATGCTGCTCGACGGCGTCGTGCACGCCGGAGGTCCGCGATGAACCGTAGCCGTCACCGCTCGCGACGCGCCTGGCTGCTCGGCGTCGTCGTGTTGACCGCGCTCGGCGTCGCGGTCGTCGCGATGTTCCGCGAGACGCTGCGCCGCCGCGAAGGTCTGTCGGCGTCGGTCGCCGGCACGCGCCGCGAGCAGGAGCCGCGGGCCGCGGGCGAGGCCGCCTCGCAGCTGGTCGTGCCGGACGTCGCCGCCGGCGCCGACGCCGTCAAGGGGCAGACGCTGGTGCAGGGCGTGGTGATCGATCCGGACGGGCGCCCGGCGGCGAGCGCGACGGTGACGCTGTACCGCATGGTCACGGGTTGGCCCGAGCTGCAGAGCGAGCCGTTGGCGACGGCGACCACACAGGGCGACGGCGCGTTCCTGTTCCGCACCGCGGTGCCGTACGGCCACGTGCTCGGCTTCGAACGCGAGGGCTTCGCCGGCGGCCTGCAGGAGGTGCCGGCCCGCAGCGGCCCGGTGACGTTGCGCCTCGACCACGGCTTCGACCTGTTCGGCTTCGTGCTCAACGACGGCGGCACCCCGGTGCCGAACGCGCGCGTATCGGTCGAGACGGTGCCGGGCGAGCCGCGCCGCGCGCGCAGCACGCGCACCGGCGCCGACGGTCGCTACGCGTTCCGCGACCTCGCCGCCGGTCCCGTGCGGCTGGTCGCCTACCACGCTTCGTGGCAGCCGGCGATCGCGCCGACCATCGTCGTCGGCGACCTGCGGCGCATCGACCTGCGCTTCGACCGGCCGACGATGTCGCTGGTGCGCGGGCACGTCGTCTCGGCGAGCTCGCAGGAGCCGATCGCCGACGCGCGCGTGCAGCTGGTGCCGATCAACCTCAAGCTCGGGTTGGTCGAGCCGATCGAGGCCAGCACCGCGGCCGACGGCAGCTTCCTGCTCGAGGGCCTGCCGCGCGGCTCGGTGCGGCTACTGGTGCGGCACCCGGACCACGGCACGGTCATGCGCACGCAGACGATCGGCGCCGTGGCCCAGGACCTGTCGATCGAGCTGCCGGCGCGTTCGGCGGTCGAAGGCGAGGTCGTCTCCGAGCGCGTCGAGGGGCTGATCCGCGGCGGCGAGCTGCTGCGGCTCCAGGACATGTCCGGCGAAGTGCGGTTCGCGACGCTCGACGCGGGCGGCCGGTTCCGCTTCCCGTCCGCGCTCTCGCCGGGTTGGGCCGAGCTGACGTTCGTCAACGGCGAGCTGTCGTTCCGACGCAACTTCACCTCGTCGATCTCGGTGCGCATCGTCGAGGCGGCGACGACCGAACTCGAGCTGTCGGTCGTGCCCTCGACGATGGTGCGTGGTCGCTTCGTCGACGCCGCCGGCGCGCCGATCGCCGGGGTGCGTGTGGTGCAGACGCGCCTGCTGGCGGACAGCGCGCGCGGCATCGGCGACGCGGCGTGGCAGTTCAACGTGAGCGACGTCGGCAACCGGGTCGCCGAGCTGTTCGGCGCGGAGAGCGGCCAGCTGCTCGCGGTCAGCGGCGCGGACGGCGTGTTCGAGGTCCGTGGCCGGGCCCCGGGTCCGCTGCTCGCGCGCGCGCAGCACGACGGCACCGGCAGCCGCACGCTGCGCATCAACGTGCCGGGCTACGAGACCGCGTTCGAATGCGGCGACGTGCTGCTGCCGCGCGGCGCGACGATCCTCGGCCGCGTGTTGCGCGGCAACCGCGCGTTCGTCGGCGCCACCGTGATGGCGATCAGCGACGGCTGCCACGGCACGACGGTGACCGACAAGTCGGGCGTGTTCGTGCTGCGCGACCTGATGCCCGGCTCCTACACGGTGCGCGCGCGCATCCCCGGCCAGTCGAGCGGCAGCGAGGACCTGCTCGTCGACGTCGCGCCGGGCGCCACGTCGCGGCAGCTGCTGGTGCACCTCGACGTCGGGCGCACCGTGCAGGGGCAGGTCACCGGCCTCGACGGTCAGCCGCTCGCCGGCGCGCTGGTGACCGCGCGAGGCATGCCCGGTCTGGTGGCCATCAGCGACGGCGAAGGCAACTTCGTCGTCGAGCTGCCGCCGCGCCCCGTCGAGCTGCAGGTGTCGCTCGTCGATCGCTCCCGCCTGCGCAACGTGCTGGTCGGGCTCGACGAGACGCAGGTGCGGGTCCAGATCGACGCGCCGCCGACCTGCTCGCTCGAGGTCAGCGTCGCCGGCCTGCCGGACCGCCGCCGCATCGCGACCTGCCTGGTGCATTGCGACCCGCTCGACGACGTCGGCGCAGAGCCGCGCGCCCGCTGGTTCGACATGCCCGACGGCGTGCTGCAGTGGAGTCAGTGCCCGTCCGGTCACGTGCGCCTCGAGATCCGCAGCGACGGCTTCGCGCCGTTCGTCGGCGAGTTCGACCTCGCCGCCAACGCCCTGCACCGGCTGGACGCGGTGCTGCTCGAGCCCGGCGCGCGGCTGCGCGGCGTCGTGCGCGACGAGGCCGGCCAGCTGGTCGCTGACGCGGCGGTGCTGCTCGGTGAGGAGACCGACCTCGACCTGTTCGAGCCGCCGGTTCGCAGCGGCGCGGACGGCGTGTTCACGATCCAGGGCGTGACCAGCCGGTCGTCGCGGCTGGTCGTGCGGGCGCCGGGTTTCGCTCCGCGCACCGTCGACCTCAGCCTGCCGATGGACGTGCTGTCGGCGCGTCCGCTCGAGGTCGTGCTGGAGCGCGGCGCGACCGTCGAGGTGCGCGTCGCGCCGGACCTGGTGCCCGAAGGCGGCATCGTGCAGCTGCGACGGCAGGGCCATCTGCTGGCTTCCGCGGAGCTCGACGACAACGGCCGCGCGTGGTTCGCCAACCGCAGCGCGGGCAGCTACACGGTGCGCCTGTTCGGGCACGAGCTGCCGGATCGCACGGTCGAAGTCGGTCACGAGGACCGGGTGGTGCAGGTGCGCTTCGAACCGGCCGAGAAGTGAAGGCCGCGAGTTGCGGCCCGGCAGCCGGCTGGCCAAGCTCTGCGCCATGCGTCACGCGATTCCGTGGGCCTTGTCGCTGGCACTGGTCGCATGTGGCAGG
>JACKHZ010000029.1 GCA_020638735.1 Planctomycetota bacterium
ATCGGCACGACGCGTTCGGCGCCGAGCGCCGCGACCAGCGGGGCGTCGCCGTCGAAGAGCTCGCCGACGCGCACCCGCGCGGCGCCGTCCGGTTCGCCGGCGGCGTCCGCGTCGTCGAACACCTCGACGAAATCGTCGACGCGCGCCGGCTGCGGCGACAGCGCCCACAGGCCGAGCGCCGCCGCCTGCGCCGTCGGCCCGAGGCGCCGCAGCTGCGGGCCGAGCGACGCGCCTTCGTCCATACGCCGCAGCAGCGACGGCAGGCTGCGCAGCGGGTCTTCGCCGACCGGGTCCCTGACCGCTGGATTCTGCGCGACCAGCAGCGAGCAACACCACAGGACCGAACACGCCTTCCACATGCTGCGCATGCTAGCCGCGCTCGGCGCCGTGTGGTGCCGCGCCCTGTCAGCGGCGCGTCAAAGCGGCCACGCCGCACCAACGCGGCTTGCCGCGTCCGTGCGGCCGGCATCAATGCGCCACCAGGCGGCACGCGTCGCAGCGACGCACGAAGTTCCAGCCACCGTGCGGTCGGCGCAACCAGCGACGTGCGCAGACCGGACAGCGCTCCCGGGCGGCAACCACGTCGCCCGCGTCGTAGTGCACGAGGTAGCGATAGACCGGCCGTTCGACCGCCTGCGCGAGTGCATCGGCGAGCTCGCTGGCGATGCGTGACAAGCGACTGGCCGGCTGCGCCAACTGCGTGTAGCTGGCTCGCTCGAGCACGTCGCTGCCGAACCACAGCTCGTCGACGGCGCGGAACGAGCTGGCCCAGCCGAGCAGGTCGCGGCGCAGCGTGGCGTCGACCGGCAGGTCGAGCAGCGGCACATTGCGGCCGGTGTCGAAGCAGCGCACCGGATGATCGGCGTCGGTGAAATTGGCCCACAGCACGAGGCGTCTGCAGTCGGCGAGACGCACGCGCCGCGGGCCGACGACGTGGCCGAGCAGCTCCGGCACAGGTTCGCGGCCGAAACGCGCCGCTGTGGCGCACCACTCCCGCTCCGCCCACTCACTGCGATGGCGCCCAGCGAGCGCGCCCGGCCGCGTCAGCGTCAGCACCACGAACCAACCTTCGTCGTCGCCAGCGACGGTCCAGCCCTGGCGAACCTGCCCCGCACGCCACAGCTCGGCGCAGAGGCCCTCGATCGCATCGACGGCGGCAGCGCGACGCAGCCCGCGCCGCTCACCGAAGCGCAGGCGCACCAGCTGGTACTGGTCGGCGCGCGTCACACCTGCTCGAGGCGCGCGCCCTGCGGCGTGTCGACGATCTTCCAGCCGGCCTGGGCGATGCGGTCGCGCAGCGCGTCGGCCTCGGCCCAGTTCTTCGCCGCCTTGGCCGCCTTGCGCTGTTCGAGCAGCTCGAGCAGCTCCGCCGGCGCGCTGCCGGTCGCGTCGGCGACCGGTTCGTCGCCGAAGCAGCCGAGCACGTCCTCGAAGCGCGCGAAGGCCAGCAGCGCCGCCTTCGCCGACTCCTGCGTCGGCTGCGCCTTGTTGCATGCGGCGACGAACTCGAACACCGCCGCCAGCGCCTCCGACACGTTGAGGTCGTCCGACATCGCCGCGGTGAACGCGTCCTGCGCCGTCTGCACCGCCACCGCCAGGTCATCGCTGCCGGCGCGCTCGGCGCCGTCGCGCACCCGCACCAGCTTCTTGCGCGCCTCGTTGACGCGGCCGATCGCCGCGCGCGCCTCGTCGAGGCCCTGCAGCGTGAAGTTGAGCGTCTGCCGGTACTGCACGCGGATCAGCGCGTAGCGCAGCTCGAGCCCCGAGTAGCCCTTCTGCAGGATGTCCGACACCGTGAAGAAGTTGCCGAGGCTCTTCGACATCTTGGTGTTGTCGACCAGGAGGTGCCGGGCGTGCATCCAGATCGACACGAAGCGCTTGTGGGTGTGCGCCTCGGTCTGCGCGATCTCGCATTCGTGGTGCGGGAAGACGTTGTCCTCGCCGCCGGTGTGGATGTCGATCTGCTCGCCGAGGTAGTGCATCGACATCGCCGAGCACTCGATGTGCCAGCCGGGGAAGCCGCGCGCGCCGCCGGGGAACGGCGCGTCCCACTGCATCTGGTGCTTGTCGTCGAGCTTCCACAAGGCGAAGTCTCGCGGGTCGCGCTTCTCGTCGTTGACCGCGACGCGCGCGCCGGCTTCGAGCTCGTCGAGCACCTTGCCGCTGAGCTTGCCGTAGTCGGGGAACTTCTCGACCGAGAAGTAGACGTTGCCGTTGACCTGGTAGGCGACGCCCTTCGCCAGCAGGTCGGCGATGATCGCGCCCATCTGCTGGATGAAGTCGGTGGCGCGCGGCATGTGGTGCGGCAAGCGCACCCGCAGCTGCTTCTGGCAGTCGCGGAACTCGTCGGTGTACTGCTGCGCGATGTCCCAGGCGGTCTTGCCGGTGCGCTTCGACGCCGCCTCCATCTTGTCCTCGCCGCCCTCGATGTCGTCCATCGTCAGGTGGCCGACGTCGGTGATGTTCATCACCTGGGTGACCTCGTAGCCCTGGTCCTCGACGAAGCGGCGCAGCACGTCGGCGAACAGGAAGCTGCGGAAGTTGCCGATGTGCGGCGAGCTGTAGACGGTCGGTCCGCAGTGGTACATCGTCACCTTGCCGGGGACGAGTGGACGCAGCTCCTCGAGCTGCCGGGTGAGCGTGTTGCGGAGGCGGATCGTCATGCGCTCGGCGAAGAGTCGCAGAGCACTCGATCGCGCGCAACATCAACGCTACAAGGTCTGCCGCGATGGCGGCGCAAGACCCTGACTCCGACACCGGCACGCGCCCCGCGGCGCCGCAGGTCGCCGGCCACTTCGAGCTGCTGCACGAGATCGGCAGCGGCTCGTCGGGCACCGTCTACCACGCGCGCCTGACGGTGCCGTACGCCGACCTTCCGGCGGGCGCCGACGTCGCCGTCAAGTTCCTGCGGCCGGAGCTGGCCGACGACCAGAAGGCGCGCGCGCGGCTGTTCGCCGAGGGCGAGCTCGGCCGCTCGCTGCGCCACCCGAACGTCGCCGAGATCTACGGCGTCGAGACGCTGCGCATGCTCGGCAGCGACACCACCTACCTGGTCATGCAGTACGTGCGCGGCACGACGCTGCGCGACCTGGTGCGCCGCTCCGGGCCGCCGGTCGAAGACCTGACGCGGCGCCTCGGCGCCGACGCGGCCAAGGGGCTGTTCGCGCTGCACCGCCGCGGCCTCGCCCACCGCGACGTCAAGCCGGAGAACCTGATCCTGACCCTCGACAGCGAGCTGAAGATCGTCGACCTCGGCCTGGCGTCGCGCTTCGGCAGCGACGGCGGCGGCAGCTCGCCGGGCGCTCACCCTGGCAGCGCGGGCGGCTCCGGCGGTCGCTCGTCCGGGTTCGGCCTCGCCGGCAGCGTCGCCTATGCCGCGCCGGAGACGCTGCGCGGTCGCCCGGCCGGCCCGAAGAGCGACCTCTACGCGCTCGGCATCGTGCTGTTCGAGGTCACGACCGGCCAGCACCCGTTCGCCGACGCGACCACCGCCGACGAGATGCTCGACGCGCATCTGCACCGCTCGCCGCCGCTGCCGTCGCACCTGCGCGCGCGGGTGTCGCCGTTCCTCGAGCAGCTGCTGCTCGACCTGCTGCAGAAGGACCCCGACGACCGGCCGCGCTCGGCCGCCGAGCTGGCGCGCCTGCTCGAGCAGGGCGAGCGCTCCGACTGGTGGAAGCGGCACGAGGCGCAGCAGCCGGTGCTCGAGGCCGGCCGCCGCCTGCTGCGCATGCGCCGCCCCGCCGAAGCGGCGTTCGTCGGCCGACGCGACGAGCTCGACGAGCTCGACGCGATGCTCGCCGCGGCGCGCGACGGCGACGGCCGCGTGGTGGCGATCACCGGCCCCGAGGGCATCGGCCGCCGGCGGCTGTGCGACGAGGCGATGCAGCGCTGGCTCGACCGCGACGACCCGCCGCGCTACCTCGGCGGCGAGGCCGACAGCGGCCTCGGCCACGGCGAACCGTTCGCCAGCGCGTTGCTCGACCACCTGCTGCGCGGCGACGACCGGCACTCGCCGAACGCGCGCCACCGTGCCGTCGAACAGGCGCGCGACCAGTTCGGCCTCGACCTCGCCGCCGCCGAAGCGCTGGTCGCGGTCGGCTTCGGCGACAGCACCGAACCGTCCGAGGTGCGCGCCGACCGGCTGGGGTCGGCGCTGCTGCAGCTGGCGACGGCGAAGCGCCCGCTCGTGCTGCGCGTCGACCACGCCGACGACCTCGACACGAGCGGCCGTCAGGTGCTGCAGCGGCTGCTCGCCGAGGCCGGCCACCGGCACCTGCTGGTGCTGCTCGCCGCGGGCCCCGACACCAACCTGCTGGACCCCGCCGGCGCGCCGCTGCAGCAGCGCATCGATCTCGCCGGCCTCGACGAGCGCGCGTTCCGCAGCATCGGCCGCTCGCTGTTCCGCGACGAGGCGCGCGGCGAGCGGCTCGACGCGTTCCTCGGCGACGCGCACGCCGTGCTGTCGGGCCTGCCCGGCAGCCTGCTGGAGATGCTCGACCACCTGGTGCAGGAAGGACAGCTGCGCGGGCGGGTCGGCGACTACCACGACCTCGTCGACGGCGTCGAACCGCGCCCGGCGCCCCGCTACGTCGAGCGCTTCCGCGACCGCGTGCGCGGCTTCGACGCGGCGCATCGGCGGGTGCTCTCGGCGGCGGCGGTGCTCGGCGACCGCTGCGCGCTGGCCGACCTCAGCGTGCTGATCGACCGCAGCGAGCTGGCCGTGCTCGAGACCCTGTCGCTGTTCCGCGGCCGCATCGTGCGCGCGCAGGGCGGCGAGGTGTCGTTCCGCCACCGCGACTTCCGCGGCGCGCTGCTGCTGCAGCTGCCGCCCGAGGAGCTCCAGCAGCTGCACCTGCGCGCCGCCGAGCTGTTCGAGGCGCAAGGGGCGCGACCGCTGATCGTCGGCATGCACCGTTCGCAGGCGCTCGACCACGAGGGCTGCCTCGACCCGCTGCTGGCGGCGCTGCAGAACCGCGTGCACGCCGGCTCGCGCCGCACCGCGCTGCGCCTGGTCGGCCGCCTCGCGGTGCACCTGCGCCACGTCGCCGAGACCCCGGCCAACCAGCGCCGACGCCTGCGCTTCCTGGTGTTGTCGGCGCAGGCGCAGCAGAACGCCGACCAGAACGACGCCGCCTCGCGCACCTTCCGCGACGCCGAGCGGCTGGCGCGCCAGCTCGACGACCTCGAGGCCTCGGCCGCATCCCGCGTCGGCCTGGCCACCGGCGAGCTCGACCAGGGCCGGCTGCTGTCGGCGATCGCGCTGCTGGAGACGGTGCACGACGACCTCGCCTTCGCCGCCGGCGATCCGCGCAGCACGCCCGCGCTCGACGCGCTGGCGGCGCAGGCCCACGCGCTGCACGGCCGCATCCTGCTCTACCTCGGCCAGGCCGGCGACAGCCTGAAGCACCTGCAGGCGGCGAAGAAGCGGGTCCCGGCGGAGCAGGAGGACCTGCGCTGCCACCTGTGGATCGACCTCGCCCGCACCGAGGCCTTGAGCCACCGCTACGCGACGGCGCTGCGCACGCTGCGCGAGATCGAGAAGTTGCCGCCGGTGCGCCAGCAGCCGCGTGCCCGGCTACGCTTCCATCTGTACCGCGGCTTCGTGCGCGGGCTGTGCGGCGACGAGCAGGCCCACCAGGACCTGCGCCTCGCGCTCGACGAGGCGCTGCGGCTGGCGCTGCCGGTCTACGGCTCGCGCGCGGCGGTGTTCCTCGGCGAGCTCTACTTCCTGCGCGGCCGCGACGACGACGCGCGGCTGCGCTATTCGCAGGCGGTGCAGCTGGCGCAGGCCGCGGGCGACCGCCTCGGCGGCGCGGTCGCGCGCGCCCAGCTGGTGCGGCTCGGCGCCGCGGACGACGGCCTCGCCGAGCTGGTCCTCGAGCTCGACCTGCCCGAGGTGCACGCCAGCTGGTGGCTGGCGCAGGCGATGACCGCGCCCGAACGCGCGCCGGCGGACCTCGCCGAACGCTTCGAGGAGGTGCTGGCCAACGTCGACCTGCCGCTGCCGTTGCACCTGCGCGTGCTGGCCTGGCTCGAGCGGCCCGCGTCGGCCCGCTCGCTGGTGCGCTCGATCGCCGAGCGCTTCCCCGAGCGCTCGATCCGTCAACGGTTCCGGGCGATGTGGCAGCGCGGCGCGCGCGCCTGACCGGCGACGTCGACGCCATCGGCGGTTGCGCGAGCCGCCGTCGCGCCGCGGAAATCTGCGTGTCCGCGGCGTCGCCACCAGACGTAGAGTCGGCATCGTGCCGCGAAAGTGCTTGTTGCTCGGTCTGCTGTTGCTCGCGCTGGGGACGGCGCTGGGTCTGGCGCTGCAATGGCCGCCCAGCACCCCACAACGGCCCGCACCGCCACCCGCTGGCGGCGCGCAGGGCGGCGCGGACGCAGCCGACGGGGACTTCCACCGGGGCGAAACGACGCCGGGGCCCTCGGCGACGAACGACGGGACCGCGACCGTGCGGCTGGCGATGCCCGACGAGGCGCAGGCCGCGGCTTCGCGTACGCTCGAGGTCCGGGTCGTGGCGCGGCGACCGGACGGCGGCATCGTGAGGGTGCCGGTCGTCGACGTCGCGCTCGAGGTCGACCAGGACAG
>JACKHZ010000003.1 GCA_020638735.1 Planctomycetota bacterium
TCGTGGCCCCTTGCGACGCGGCCGATCTGGGTGCTGGTGGCGCTGCCCGCCGCCCTGGTGACGTTGGGCGCGGCGCACGTCTATCTGGGCCTGCTCACGCAGGGCGCGACCGACCCCGGTCGAGAGCACGTCGAGGCGACGACCGCGATGTGGATCGCCGTGGTGGTGCTCGCGCCGCTCGGCGAGGAGTGGCTGTGCCGCGGCGTCGCCTGGCGCTCGGCGGTGACGCTGTCGTCGCCGCGCACTGCGCTGCTGCTGACCGCGATCCTGTTCGCGTTCCTGCACGGACTCGGCGGCGGCTACCTGCTCGAACTGCCGCACCGCTTCGCGATGGGGCTCGTCGCGGGCTGGCTGCGCTGGCAGAGCGGCAGCCTGCTGCCCGGCATCGTCGTGCACGCCGTGCACAACTTCGTCGCGATCACCTGGCTCGGCTGAGCCGCCGTGCGCCTCAGCCGGTGCGCCGCACCAGCGCGCGCACCTTGTCCTCGTCGACCTCGACGCCGAGCCCCGGCCCCTGCGGCACGAAGGCCTCGCCGTTCTCGACGCGGATCGGCGCGCGCAGCACGTCGGCGGTCAAGAACTGCGGGCCGTTGAGCGCAGCGGGCTTCTGCAGGCCCAGGGCCGCGTAGAGCTGCAGCGTCGCGGCGAACGAGACGTCGGGGTCGGTGAGCCCGCTGCCGAGCCACATCAATCCGTTGGCGATGCAGAACTCGATCTGTGCCTTGCACGATACCAGCCCGCCGCAGCGCGACGGCTTCATCGCCACGCCGTCGAGCATGCCGAGCGCGTGAAACTCGCGCAGGTCGGTGGGCGTGATCACGCCCTCGTCCATGAGGATCGGCAGCGCGCCCTGCTTCTTCAGCGCCCGGTAACCCGAGATCAGGTTGGGCCGCAGCGGCGCCTCGAGCACCGACACGCCGGCGTCGGCGAGCAGCGGCGCGGCGCGCAGCGCGTCTTCGGGCGCGTAGCCGCCGTTGGCGTCGGCCCACAGGAAGCAGTCGGGTGCGAGTCGGCGCACGGCCTGCGCGAGCTGCACGTCGAACGCGGGGTCGGGGCCGACCTTGATGTTGAAGTGCCGGTAGCCGTGTTCACGGCCCGCCTGCATCACCGCCTCGACGTCGTCGAGCTTCGTCACGTTGACGGTCCAGCTCAGCGTCAGCGTCTCCTTGGTCGGCAAGCCCCACAGCTGTGCGAGCGACTTGCCGGCGCGCTTGCCGATCAGGTCGTGCAGCGCGAGGTCCAGACCGGCGCGCGTGATCGGCATGCCCGTGCTGAAGCCCGGCGCGATCGCTGCCGAGAGCGCCGCTTGCGCGCCGGCGAGGTCCTCGGGGTCGCGGCCGATGAGGGCCGGCACGAAGTACTCGCGCAGCGCCACGGTCGCCGTCTCGAGCGTCTCGTCGCTCCACTTCGCGATCGGCACCGACTGGCCCCAGCCGACGCTGCCGTCGTCGGCCGTGACCTTGATCAACACGGCGGCGCGGCCGGCGCCGCCGTGCGGGCCGGTGAAGAACTTGAAGTAGCCCGTCATCGGGTAACGCACCGCGAACAGGTCGATGCGGTCGATGCGGATGCCGCCGCCGCGGGGGCGCGGCGCGGTGGGGGCGCCGGCGCATGCTGCCGCCGCGGCGCTGCCGGTCAGGGCCAGGAAACGTCGGCGGTTCACTGTGGTGAGTCCAGCGCGGGGAGGTGGGTCATGGGGCCCGGCATGGTAGCCGACCGGGGCCGCGCACCCGACGCCGGGTTCGCGCCCGGATCGAGGTCACGCACCCGCCGCGCTGCTGCGGCGGTGCCGCCGGGTGCCCCCCGTCGCGGCGCTGACGCGCAGCTCCTGCAGCAGGAACATCACGCAGACCATCGCTGTCACCAGGCTGCCCGGCCCGACGTCCGCGTGGTCGCTGCGCGCGCCGACGACGATGGTCATGAGCGCGGGCAGCGCCCCCGCGACCGTCGCGGCGACGAGCAGCCCGCCCGGCGGCACGAAGCCGAAGCCGCGCAGTGTGCCGAGCACGGCGGCGAACAGGGTGAGCAGCGGCGAGATCAACAGCGGGATGCCCGCGACCGAGCCGGTCGCGGTGACGACGAGGGTCTG
>JACKHZ010000030.1 GCA_020638735.1 Planctomycetota bacterium
AGCAGCGCGCCGTTGAAGGTGTAGAAGCCCGGCGTCGCGAACACCGAGAGCTCGCTGTTCAGGCGGGCCTTGACGAACAGCTCGACGAGGCTGACCACGTGGCCGACCTTGCTGCTCGACTTGCCTTCGATGTCCGAGAAGAGCGAGGTGACGTGGCCGCCGAAGTCGAACGAGTCGGCGGAGAACGCCTTGACGAGCGAGCGGCCGTCGACCTTCTCGCTGGTCTCGGCTTGCTGCTCCTCGATCGCGTCGAGGCGGTCCTTGATGTCCTGCAGCTCGGACTTGACGTCCTGGGCGCGGGCGAACGCAGGCAGCGCGGCGAGCGCCGCGCAGACCCAAAGGGGGGTTTTGCTCATCGTCTTTCTGGGGGAACGAAGGCGACGCCGACCTCTCGTCCGGCGACGTTCGAACCACTCCATCGGCCGCTTGCGATCGCCTACTTGAGGGCGATGCCCGGACCTCAGACGACGGTCAGCGGGTCGCGGTCGCGCCGCGACAGGCGCACGTCGAGCGCCTTGCCGAACTCGGCGACGAGCCGCCGGCGCAGCTCGGCTAGGAAGCCGCGCTCGGTGTTGCCGTGCCCGGCCAGCACGACCGAAGATCCCTGCGCGACGGCCGCCAACACCTCGTGGTGCGACATCTCGCCGGTGACCAGCACGTCGGCGGGCGCGCCGCGCAGCACGCTGCCGCCCGAACCGGCGGCGATCGCCAGCGAACGCAGCCGCGCCGGCGCCTTCGCCGGGCGCGCCACCTGCAGGTGACGCACCCCGAACAAGCGCTTCAGCCGCGGCAACAACGCGCTCCAGGCGATCGGCTGCGGCAGCGTCGCCAGCCGCCCGAACTCGCCTTCGCCGAGCGGTCGCACCTCGCCCGGCACCGCGTCGCCGAGCGCGCCCTCGAGCAGCCAATCGGCCAGCCCGCCGGCCGCGGCGTCGAGCGCGGTGTGCGGCGAGTAGACGGCGAAGCCGGCGTCGAGCGCGGCGAGCACCCGCCGCTGCGTCGCGTCGTGGGCGTCGAGCCGGGCCAGCGGCTTGAAGATCGGCGGGTGGTAGGCGACGACCAGGTCGGCCTTCGCCGCGCGCGCCTCGGCGACCACCTCCTCGGTCAGGTCGATGCACAAGACGACCCGCGCCACCTTGCCGGCGCGCGGGTCCGGCCGCAGCAGCAGCCCGACGTTGTCCCAGTCGGCGGCCAGCTCCAGCGGCGCGATCTCGTGCAGGATGTCGAGGACTTCGTCGAGGGACGGCGTGGCCATGAACGGAGCGACGGACGGGCGGGGATCACGAGGCGCCGGCGCTGACCGCGACGAGGCGGTCGGGATGCAGGTGCCGGGCGGCGACGTCGCGGATCTGCTCGGCGGTGATCGACCGCACGATGTCCGGGTAGCGCTGCAGGAAGTCGAAGCCGAGGCCGAAGCGGCGGGCGCGGATCGCGAACGCGGCGAGGTTGCTGTTGCGCTCGAGGGCGAAGACGAAGCTGCCGGTCAGGTACTGCTTGACGTCGGCCAGCTCCTGCGCCGACGGCGGCTCCTCGCGGATGCGGCGGATCTCGGCGAGGAAGCCGTCGATCGCCTTCTGCCGGTGCTCCGGTGACGTGCCGATGTAGGCGGTGAAGGTGCCGGGCTCCTCGCCGGCGCTGGCGGTGATGCCGGCGCTGACCGAGTAGCAGAGGCCGAGCTCGTCGCGCAGGTGACGCGAGCAGCGCGAGGTGAAGCCGGGCCCGGTGCCGAGGATGTGGTCCATCACCGACAGCGCGTAGAAGTCCGGGTCGGTGCGACGCACGCCGACGTGGCCGAGGAACACGTGCACCTGCTCGCGCGCCATCGGCAGGTGGATGTCGCGCGCCGCCGCGTTGAGCTCGACCTTGGGCATCGCGCGGTGCGTCGGGGCCTTGCCGCGGAAGCCGCGGAAGGCGCGCTCGAGGCGGTCCAGCATCGCGTCGGGATCCTCGGGACCGGACGCCGACACGTAGCCGCCGGTCGGGCGGAACCAGGTGTCGTGGAAGTCGCGCAGGTGCTTCGGCTTGAGCTTCTTCACGCCGGCGACGGTGCCCTGCGGCGGCCGGCCGAGCGGGTGCTTGCCGTAGATCTCCTTGCGGAAGCGCCGCGCCGCGACGGTGCGCGGGTCGTCGTCCTCCGACTGGATCTCGGTCAGGATCTCGGCCTGCACGCGCCGCACCTCGCGGCCGGGGAAGGCCGGGTGCAGCACCATGCGCTTCAGCAGCTCGGTCGCCGGCTGCTGCGAAGTCGCGGGGCACATGACGACGCCGCCGCGGTGGTTGCCCTCGATCATCGCGCCGAGCCCCTCCGCCGCCGCCGCGAACTGCAGCGCGTCGTGGCGATCGGTGCCCTCGTCGAGGCAGTCGCCGACCAGGTTGGCGAGACCGGGGCAGTCGTCCGGCTCGTCGCCGGCGCGCACCTCCAGCGACACCACACAGGCGTAGGTCTGCACGCCGGGGTTGTGCACGGCGAGCAACGTCAGGCCCGAGTCCAACGTGCGCTCGCGGATCGCGAGCTTGATCGGCGCGGCGCTCACTTGCGCCCCCGCCGCGCGCGCGACTTCTTCTTGGCCTTGCGCGGCGCCCGCGCCTTGCTGCGTTCGGCGCCCTTGGCCTTGCCGCCGCGCGCACGCGCGCCGCCGGACGCCGCCGGTTCGGCCGGCAGCGCCCACACGACCGTCGCGCGGTCGAAGTCGAGGTAGCGCGCGGCGGCGTCGCGCAGCTCGACGCGGGTCATCGCGTCGTAGGTCGGCAGCACGTCCGCAAGCGTGCGGAAGCCCTCCTTGGTGCCGGCCTCGAAGCGCGCCAGCTTCATCGCCAGGTCCAGCGCGGTCTCGTCCTGGAACAGGAACGAGGCGCGGATCTGCGTGCGGATGCGCTTCAGGTCCTTCTCGGCGACGCCATCCCGGGCCAGCAGCGCGACCTCCTCGCGGATCGCGCGCTCGACCCTGGCCGGGTCCGCGCCCGGGTGCAGCTCGCACAGCACGAAGAACCCGCCCGGATCCTGCCGCGTCTCGTTCATCACGCTGACGTCGGCGACGGTCTCGTCCTTCACGACCAGGCGCTTGTAGAGGCGGCTGTTCTTGCTGTTGCCGAGGTCGTGCGCGATCAGGTCGAGCGCGTAGTCGTCGCGCTCCCCCATGCGGCAGGTCGGGAAACCGATCGCCATGCGGGCGACGCTGTGCCGCGTGCGCATCACCGCGCGGCGCTCGCCGAGCGGGGCCGGCTCGCCGATCGCCGGCCGGCGGTCCTCGGCGCGCGGCAGGCCGCCGAACAGCTCGGTGATGCGCTTCTTGGTGCGCGACTTGTCGATCGCGCCGACCACCGTCAGGCAGGCGCGGTTGGGGCCGTAGTTGCGCTGGTAGTAGTCGCGCATCTGCGCGACCGTCAGCCGCTCGAGCTCCTCGCGGTAGCCGATCACCGGGTGGTGGTACGGGTGCGCCTGGAACATCATCGACTCGACCACCTGGTAGAGCGGGCGCCACGGCTCGTCCTCGCCCATGCGCAGCTCCTCGAGCACGACGCTCTTCTCGCTGGCGAACTCGGCCGGGTCGAGCAGGCAGTCGCGCATGCGGCTGGCCTCGATCTCGAGCGCGGTCTCCCAGCGGTCCGACGCCAGCGAGAAGTAGTACGCCGTGCTGTCGGTGTCGGTGAAGGCGTTGTTGCTGCCGCCCATCTTGCTGGTCTGCAGGTCGATCTGGCCTTTGCCGAAGCGCTCCGTGCCCTTGAACATCATGTGCTCGAGGAAGTGCGACACGCCGGTCTCGCCGGTGCGTTCGTCGCGCGAGCCGACCTGGTACCAGCAGACGGTGGCGACCACCGGCAGCGCGCTGCGCTCGACCAGCAGCGCGCGGAAACCGTTGTCGAGCTCGACCACCTCGACGTCCGGCAGCATCTCGAACTGGGGTACGTCGCCCGCCTTCACCTTGGCCTTGGCCTTCGCCTTCTTCATCGCCGCCCCCCTCGCCGCGCGCCGCCGCTGCGCGAAGCACCGTCGCGGCGACGCGGCGGCGTCGCCATCAGGTCGTCCTCGCCCTCGCCGCGCGCCAGCTCGCGCAGCTTCGCCACCTCGTCGAGCCGCAGGAAGCGGAAGTCGCCGTCGCCGAGGCCGTGCAGGTTGAGGTTGCCGATGCGCACGCGCTTCAACGTCAACACGGGGTAGCCGAGCTTGGCGAACACGCGCCGGATCTCGCGGTTCTTGCCCTCGCGCAGCCCGACCTTGAGGTAGCTCTTGTCGGCGGTGAGGCGCTCGACGCGCAGCTGCATGCCGCCGGTCGGCCCCTCGGACAGCCACACGCCGCCGCGCGCCTTGCCGAGCACCGCGTCGTCGACGCGGCCGCGCACGGTGATCGAGTAGAGCTTGCCGATGCCGTAGCTCGGGTGGGTCATCTCCTGCGCGAAGGTGCCGTCGTTGGTCACCAGCAGCAGGCCCTCGCTGTCCATGTCGAGGCGACCGACGGTGAAGATGCGGCCGCGGATCGTCGGCAGCAGGTCGACGACGCGCTTCTTCTGCTCGTGACGCGCGTTGGTGCAGACGACGCCCTTCGGCTTGTTGAACAGCACGTAGACGTGCTTCTCGGCCTGCAGGCGCGAACCGTCGAAGCGCACGTCGTCGACCGCCGGATCGACGCGCACGCCGAGCTCGGTGACCAGCTCGCCGTTGACCTCGACGCGACCGCTCTCGATCAGCTCGTCGGCGTGGCGCCGGCTGGCGACGCCGCACTGCGCGAGGTAGTGGTTGAGCCGGATCTTGCCGTCCTTGGCGCCGACGTCGCGCGGCGCGCCCTTGCCGGCCTGCGGGCCGAGCACGTCGCTCGGCGTGACGACGATGCCGCTCGCGCGGCGCTTGCTGCCGCCGGTCGCGCGCCGCGGCGCTTCGCCGCGCGGGCCTCCACCGCGTGGCGCCTCGCCGCGCGTACCGCCACTGGCCGGCGTTTGCGCCGACTTGCGGACGGGCTTCCGCTGGGCACCGCCAGCACCACCCCGGGAGAACCTCTGCCCGGGCTTGCGATCCTCGTGACGCTTGGCCATCAGCGCGCTCCAGCTCCGCGAGTCCCATGCGCCCAGGCACCGGGCCCGCAGACGATCATCTCGACCTGTTCGTCCGGCTCGACGACGACGCCGGCGACGCACGCCGGCACCAACGCGGTGTCGCAGCGCGACATCGACAGCCGGCCGTGCTGGCCGCGCTCGCTGCGACGCAGCGTGCAGCCGCCGCCGAGCACGGTGACGGTCAGGTAGCGGCCGTCGGTCGGCAGCGTGACCGGACGCTTCGTCAGGTAGCGGCGGACGGTGAAGTGCCCGGTGACGAGCAGCAGGTCGCCGCCGTCCGGCAAGGCCGTCGAGCGCTCGACCGGGCGCTGCTCGTGGGCGACGACGTCGAGCACCCTGCGCGCCTGCTCCAGGTGCAGCTCGCGGCCGCGCCCCCAGTCGTAGAAGCGGTAGGTCAGGTCGCTGTTCTGCTGGATCTCGAACGCCAGCACGCCCGGGCCGATGCCGTGCACCATTCCCGGCGGGATGTGCACCAGGTCGCCGATCTCCGGGCGGAACGAATAGAGCAGGTCCTCGACCTCGGCGGTCTCCCACTTCTCGAGGAACTGCTCGCGGGTCACGCCGGGGCGCACGCCGTGCACGATGCGCGACTGCTCGCCGGCGTCCATCACGTAGCAGCACTCGTCCTTGCCGGAGTCGAGCTGGGCGCGGCGATCGTCCGGATGCACCTGCAGCGACAGACCTTCGCGGGCGTCGAGGAACTTCAGCAGCAGCGGGAAGCGGCCGCCGTGGCCGAGCGGCACGCCGCGGCCGACCAGCGCCACAGGATCGCGGCGCATCAACTCGGCGAGCGTGACGCCGGCGCCGCGGATGTGGCTCGAACCGTCGGCGCGGTCGAACAGCTCCCACGACTCACCGTAGGACTGGCCGCCGGGCGGCAGCGGGATGCCGAGCGATTCGCTCAGCGCGCGCCCGCCCCACACCTTCGGCACGAGCCGGCGTTCCACCAGAAAGGGCTCGAGCACGTCGCTTCGGGTCGTCGCCTGACAGGGAGATTCCAAGCGCGGGATGATACCGGCATGCCGGGCGATAGCCACGCGGCAACCGCACGCAAACGCCCCTCCCGCAGCCCCCGTGGCAACGGCGCCCGCGGACGACAGTGGACCGGCCCGCGCGGCTCGGTCACACTCCTCGCCCCACCCGCGCTCCCGACCGCCGACGAGTACCCATGTCCGGAACCGAAGCCGACACCCTCGACCCCCGCCTCGCCGAGATCCGCAACTTCCAGGGCAAGTACCCGCGCCAGCTGTGGTGGCTGTTCCTGGCCGAGATGTGGGAGCGCTTCTGCTTCTACGGCATGCGCGGCGTGCTGACGGTCTTCATGATCGAGAAGCTGCTGATGGACGAGGGTACCGCCAACCTGCAGTACGGCGGCATCCAGGCGT
>JACKHZ010000031.1 GCA_020638735.1 Planctomycetota bacterium
GCGACCGGCGAATCGGACGATCCGCACTTGACGGTCGAAGTGGTGCTGCGGCACGCAACACCCGCGGGCGTGCCGGTCACGAGCAAGGCCGTCGACGACCTGCTCGAGCGCCTGGCGACCCAGAAGGAAATGCTCATCCTGCGTCCGCTGTTGGGCAAATTCGTCAAGAAGGAGGACGGTGTCGATGTCCGACTGCGCGCGGACTTCGGCCGGTCGCGGCAAGCCGTGGGACACGTCGCCACGCTGGCGGTCACGCTCTTGCTGCCGCGGCACCTGGGGGGCAATGCGCCGCCCGTGCAGGTCGACGTCGCCGAGGAAGTCGAAGAGCCGCCGCCTCCGCCGCCGGTCGAGCCGCCGAAGAAGAAGGACTGAGGCATGCCTGGCGCGCGATCCCGTAGTTCCCCTGCATCTCTGCGGGCGGTCGCGTGCGAACATGGTCGCGCATGTCCGAGGGTTCTGCCGTGGTCGTGTTGCGCGGTGTGCACAAGTCGGTTCGCGAAGGCGGCGCCGTGCGGCCCGTGCTGGCCGGCGTCGACCTGACGATCGCCGCGGGGGAAGCCGTCGCCGTGCTCGGCCGCAGCGGCTCGGGCAAGTCGACCCTGCTCAACCTGATCGCGGGCATCGACGACGCCGACGCCGGCGCGATCGCGACCGCGGGCTGCGACGTCGTCGCGGCCGGCGAACGCGAACGCGCGGCGATGCGCACGCGCGCCTTGGGCTTCGTGTTCCAGTCGTTCCACCTGTTGCCGACGCTGACCGTCGCCGAGAACATCGCGCTGCCGCTCGAGTTGGCCGGGGTGCCGCCGGCCGCCGCGGCCGCGCGCGTCGCCGAGCTGCTCGCGCGCGTCGAACTCGGCGATCGCGCGGCGGCCTGGCCGGCCGTGCTCTCCGGCGGCGAGCAGCAGCGCGTCGCGGTGGCGAGGGCGCTCGCGGCGCGGCCACAGCTGCTGCTGTGCGACGAGCCGACCGGCAACCTCGACGACGCCGCGGCCGCGCTGGTGCTCGAGCTGCTGCTCGAGCTGCGGCGCGAACAGGGCTGCGCGATGGTGGTCGTGACCCACAGCCGCACCACCGCGGCCATCTGTGACCGGCAGCTGCGCCTCGAGGGCGGCAGGCTGGTCGCGGCCGAAGCGGCGCCAGCGCGATGAGGCTGTTGTTCCGTCAGGGGCTGCGGCACCACCTGCGGCACCCGCTGCAGACGTTGCTGACCGGGCTGGGTATCGCCGCCGGCGTGGCCCTGTTGTGCGCGATGCGCCTCGGCCAGAACACCGCCGAACGCGCGTTCGATCGCGCGCTCGTCGCGGTCGCGGGCGAAGCGACGCACGTGGTGCGAGGCGGTCCCGACGGCATCCCCGTCGCCGCCTACGCCGCGGTGCGCCGCGACCTCGGCGGCGCCGGCGTCGCACCGACGATCCAGGCCGTGGCGCGCGTGCCGTCGCGCGCCGAACGCACCGTGCTGCGCGTGCTCGGGGTCGATCCGCTCGCCGACGTCGCGCTGCGTCCGTGGGCCGGCGCCGGCGAACCGGACCTGCCGCTCGGTGCGCTGCTGACCCGACCCGGCGCGTTCGTCGCGACGCGCGAGCTGCTGCGGCGGCTCGGCGTGACCCCGGGCGCGGAGCTGGCGATCACCGTCGGCGCGCGGCCGTTCGCGGCTCGCTGCGTCGGGGTCCTGTCGCCGCCGGCGCTCGTCGCGGCGGGCCTGCAGGACACGCTGCTGGTCGACGTCGCCACCGCGCAGGAATGGACCGGGCGCCTCGATCGCGTCGACCGGCTCGACCTGCGGCTCGAACCGAAGCGGTTGCCGCGCGGCGTCTCCGTCGCGGCCGCGGTCGAGCGCGTCGGCGCGATCTGCGGGCCGGGCTGTCGCGTCGAGACCGCAGGCGCGAGCGCCGGCGGTCTGGCGTCGCTGGCGCGGGGCTTCCGCGTCAACCTCACGGCGCTGAGCCTGCTGTCGTTGCTGGTCGGGGCCTTCCTCGCGCACGAGACGATGCGGCTGTCGGTGGTTGCGCGGCGACGTTCGTTCGGGGTGCTGCGCGCGCTCGGCGCGCCGGCCCGCGCGATCGGCGCGGTGGTCGTCGCCGAGGCGGCGCTGCTGGGGCTGATCGGCAGCGCGTGTGGCGCGCTGCTCGGCGCGCTGGCCGCGCAGCTGTTGCTGCAGCCGATCGTACGCACGCTCAACGACCACTACGCGACGTTCTCGATCGCGGCCGTCGAGCTCGATCCGTGGCAGTTGCTGCTCGCGATCTCGGCCGGCGTCGGCGCCACCGTGCTCGCCGGTCTGGGGCCCGCGGTCGCCGCCGCGCGCGTGCCGGCGCGCGAGGTGCTCGTCGCCCACGAGGGCGGCCCCGCGCGCGCCTGGCCGCTGTGGTGGTGCGTGCCGCCGGCAGCGCTCGGCGCGGTGCTGTTGGCGACGGTGGGTGACCGGTTGGCGCAGGGGTATCTCGGCATGCTGTGCCTGTTGCTCGCGGTCGTCGCGGCGATGCCGGCGGCGATGGCGGCGTTCCTCGCCGGCGTCGCCGCGTGTCTGCGGCGCCTGGGTCCGTTCGTGCGCTACGTCGTGCGTAGCACCGCGGCGGCGCGCAGCCACCTCGCGCTGCCGCTCGCGGCGATGGTGCTCGCGGTGGCGACGACGATCGGCATGGCGATGCTCGTGACGAGCTTCCGCGCCAGCGTCGCGGGCTGGCTCGGCACGGTGCTGCCCGGTGACATCTACGTCTCGGTCCCCGGCGGCGTCGACGAGAAGGATGCGCCGATCGAGCCCGTCGTGGTCGCGGCGCTGCGCGAGGCGCCCGGGGTCGCCGGTGCCACGGTGTATCACCGCGCGCGGTTCTGGCTGCAGGCCGGAAGTGGCGAGGGGCGCATCGAGGTGGTCGGCGTCGAACCGACCCCGGCGTTCGTCGCGGCGTTCCCGCTGCTGAATGGTGACGACGAGGGGGGGCGCGGCGCGTTGACGCGCGGCGACGGTTGCTGGGTCTCCGAACCGCTGGCGTTCCGGTGGGGCCTCGCGGTCGGGCGATCGCTGACCATCACCACGGCGCGCGGTCCGCAGACGTTGCCGATCGCGGCGATCTACCGCGACTACTCCAACGAACGCGGCGAGGTGCTGGTCGGAAGCCGCTGGCTGCAGGAACGCAGCCGCGTCGAGGTCACCGCGTTGGGCCTCGAGGTCGCCGCCGGCGCCGACGTCGACGCCGTCGTGGTTGCGCTGGCGCAGCGCGCCGCGGCCGTCGGCGAGCAGGCCGTGCAGGTCCGTTCGCAGCTCGAACTGAAGACCACCTCGCTGGCGATCTTCGACCGCACCTTCGCGATCACCTCGGTGATGCGGTTGCTGTGCCTCGTGGTCGCGTTCATCGGCATCTATGCGGCGTTCGCCGCGCTGCAGCTGGAACGCGGCGGCGAGATCGGGCTGCTGCGCTGCCTGGGCGCCGTGCCGGCGCGCATCGCCATGGTCGTGATCGGCCAGACGCTGCTGCTCGGCGTCACCGCGGGCGCGCTCGCCGTGCCGGTGGGCATCGGCGTGGGGCATCTGCTGGCGCAAGTCGTCAACCGCGTCTCGTTCGGCTGGTCGCTGGTGACCGTCGAGATCCCCTGGGTTGCGGTCGGCGAGGCGTTCGCGCTCGCCGTGATCGCGGCTCTCCTGGCCGGCGTGCAGCCGGCGCTGCAGTTCGCGCGCATGCGGCCGGCGGCGGCGCTGCGGGAGGCATGAGCATGGTCATGGAATGCTGCGTCGCCGCACGATGGTTCGCATGTGCGTTGCTGCTCGTCGGTGTCGGTGCTTGCGCGCGGCGCGAGGCACGGCCTGCTGCGGGTCTCGGCGTCGCCGAGGCGCTCGGTGGCGCAGGCGACGTGACCGGCTTCGCGCGCGCCACCGCGCCGCCGCAGCTGCAGTTTCCGCGCGACCACGGACCGCACCCGGAGTTCCGCACCGAGTGGTGGTACTTCACGGGCAACGTCGCCACGGCGGCGGGGCGGCGCTTCGGTGTGCAGCTGGTGTTCTTCCGGCAGGCGCTCGCGGCGGCCGTGCCGGCGCGCGACGCCGCGCTGGCGGCGCGCGACATGATCCTCGCGCACGCCGCCGTGACCGACGTCGACGGGCGCCGGTTCCACTTCGCCGAACGCCTGGCGCGCTCTGCCGCGGACCTCGGGGGTGTGCGCGGCGGCGACGGACGACCGTTCGCCGCGGAGTGTGCCGACTGGTCCGCCCGTGCCGTTGCCGGCAGCGACGACCTGCTGCCGCTCGAACTGCGCGCCGCGGACGGTGCGTTCGCGTTCGGTCTGCGCGTCGACCCCGGCAAGCCCGTGGTCCTGCAGGGGGACCGCGGCCTGAGCCAGAAGAGCGCCGCCGTGGGCAACGCGTCGATCTACTACTCGATGACGAGGCTGCCGATGGCGGGCACCATCGAGGTCGACGGCCAGACGCACCAGGTGCGCGGCGAGGCGTGGCTCGACCGCGAGTGGAGCACGTCGGCGCTCGGCGCCGAGCAGGTCGGCTGGGATTGGTTCTCGCTGCAGCTCGACAACGGCGAAGAGCTGATGTGGTACCGGCTGCGGCGGCGCGACGGGGCCGTCGATCCGTGGAGCCGCGGCACGCTGGTCGCGGCCGACGGCCGCGCGACCCGGCTCGAGCCGGCCCAGGTGGTCGCCGAGCCCTCGGGCACCTGGACCGCGCGCGATGGGGGCGCCGTCTACCCGGCGCGTTGGCGGCTGCGCGGGGTCGATCCGGACCTCGACCTGCAGGTCGAACCGCTGCTCGCGGATCAGGAACTCGACGTTCTCGTGCGCTACTGGGAGGGTGCGGTGACCGTGCGCGGCACGCGCGCCGGCACCCCCGTCACCGGGCGCGGCTACCTCGAGATGACCGGCTACGTGCTGCCGCGTTGATTGCGCCGGCGCGTCTCCGAACGGGGCGCTTCTCCCCGAACTGCTGCGCCGGCTTGCAGTCTGCATGTGGGGAGCTTCTCCTGGTGCGGCACGGCTGCGGCCCCCGCAGCGCTGCGAGCGCAATGAACAAGAACCTCCGCAACGTCACTCTGCTCGGCCTGCTGGCCGCGTCTTCGTCCCTCGGCGGTTGTGCCACGATCGCGGGCACCGCGGTGTCCCCGATCACGGGCGGCGTCGATCTCTGCGTCGTATCACTGCGGCCGTCCGAGTGGTACTACACGCCGTTCGTCTTCCTCGGCGGTGCGATCGCCGGGCCGTTCGTCGCCTTCTACAACGGCATCAACTACGACCCGATCATCTTCACCGACAAGTCGGACAAGTACTGGGAAGGCTTCCCCGCGGTGTTCAAGCCGTGGCGCATGGTCCTGTGACCCTGGCGCATGTTCCTGTGAGCTGTGCGTCGGACGGCGGCTACGCCTCGACCTGCGACACGACCGCCTTCTTCTCGCCCTTGGGCTTGCCGAACTTGTCGGTCTCGGGCGTCTCGACCGGCTGATACATCATGTTGCGACGTTGCGGCACGAAGCCGGCGTCCTTGATGTGTCGCTCGATCTCGGGGATCGACGTCGGGTGCGTGCAGCCCGCCGAGCTGACGACGTTCTCCTCGAGCATCGCCGAGCCGAAGTCGTCCGCGCCCATCGACAGGCCGACCTGACAGGTCTTCATGCCCTGCGTGACGAAACTCGACTGCACATGCGGCACGTTCTGCAGGTAGAGACGCGACAGGCTCAGCGTGCGCAGGTACTCGGCGACCGTCGCCTTCTGGCCGCCGCGCGTCGCCAGGAACTGCTCGCCCATTGCGGTGTTCTCCAGCTGGAACGTCCACGGAATGAACGCGGTGAACACGCCGTCGGTCTCGTCCTGCAGCTCGCGCACGCGCGTCATGTGCTCGATGCGTTCGGCGTCGGTCTCGACGTGGCCGAACATCATCGTCGCCGTGCCCTTGCCGCCGAGCGTCGCCCATTGGCGGTAGACCTCGAGCCACTCTTCGGTGGTGGCTTTCTTGGGCGCGATCACCTTGCGCACGCGCTCGACCAGGATCTCGGCGCCGCCGCCGGGGATCGAGTCGAGGCCCGCGGCCTGCAGGTCGGCGAGCACGTCGCGCACGGGGCGCTTCTCGAGCTTGGACAGGTGTGTGATCTCGGGCGGGCTCATGCCGTGGATCCAGACCTGCGGGTACCGCTTCTTGAGGTCGGTGAACAGCTCGGCGAACCACTCGGTCTTGAGCTTGGGGTGGTGGCCGCCCTGCAGCAGCAGCTGGATGCCGCCCTTCTCGATCAGCTCCTCGACCTTCTGGTAGATCACCTCGCGCGGCAGCACGTAGGCCTCGGCGTCGCCCGGGGCGCGGTAGAAC
>JACKHZ010000032.1 GCA_020638735.1 Planctomycetota bacterium
AGGCCACACACTGCGCCACGGCGTCGTTGAGGCGCGCGGCCGGCACGAGCGCGACGTACAGCGGCACGCCGCACGCCAGCGCCGCCAGCAGCAGCTCGCACGAGCCGATGTCCGTTTCCACGACTACGGCGTCCACAACCACAACACCACTACGTCAAACATCTCTCAGTACGGCGCGGCCGAACTGTCCAGCGGCGCGGGTGGTGCAGGACATACCTACGGCGATGCTCCGCCGCGTCGGCTGCTCGCCTACAACCAAACGTCGCTGGCGGGCCGAGCGCGCTCGTGCCGCCGCCACCGCCTACGACCGCGTGCCCGGCGCACCTGATCGCGTACAACGAAGTGTCGCTGGCGGCCGCCGAGGCGGGATGGTCGTGATTGCTCATGCGCGTTGGTACGACTGCCAATTCGCACCGGCCTCTGCCTCAGCATGTAACTACAAAAAGGTCCGAAAGAGTGCGTGCGTCGTCGCAGCTTCGACCACGTTGATGGCGTTTGCATTTATACCCGTCGTCGCAGTGCGACATGTAAAAATGTTTTGCTTGCACGCCATTGCCCATCGCCCGGTGCCGAACAGGGCTGGCCATGTCGCACGCTTCGACAAGGTCAGCAGCGCGCACAGTCCGGTCACCACAAACACAGCAAAGGCTCACTGCGGACCAACCACATTCGCCCAGATGAGCGCGCGCACGTGTGCCGATCGTTTGAACACTGGCGACAGTCGGGCGTCGACAATTTCGGTGCCGGCGGCGGCGCCCAGCGCCAATGGTTGTGATCGCGCGCCGACGTGCCGAGAACTCAAGCCGACGGGGCCGCACTTCTGGCGCGCATCGTTGCCAAAAGCGACGACGGAACGCTGCTCAGTGCCGACGTCGCCCTGCTCGAGCTCGGGGTCGTCAACGTCGGACCCATTGAGCGACGTCTCGAACAGTCGCTCGAGTAACTCGGCGGAACACCGTGCTTCTCGGTTCATTACGGCGTACGTGCGCTCGCAGCGAACGACGTGCGGAACAGCAAGCGACGACGACGGCAGTGAGGATCGTCCGCCGCTCCATTGTGGCGCCAAACAGCGCGCATCGCCGTGTAGGATTGGCACGTGCGCCGCGAACCGCGCAGCCGTGGTTGGTTGGACTGGGCCACCCAAGCAACTGCCAGTGGCTGCCTCGGCTGTGGCGCTCAAGCGCCCCCGGCCAACACCAACCGCTTGCACCACGCAGACGCCGGCGGAACTCTGGCGAGCTGTGTTAAAGCGCAGCCGCCACACTTGATGCCAGCATCGTTGCGATGGAGTCAATGTTGCGCATTACATGAAACCCTGCACCAGAGTCACGGTGATCACACACCAGTGTTGCGTTACACCTCCACGCTGCTGCAGTGTGTTAGGATTGAGAGAGTACGCAAACACGATTAGGCGGCATCCGAACGCTCGACGCCTTACTGCCTAGTGATGCATGCAACACACCGTCCATGTCGATGGTCTCCTCGATTACCTGGTGTCACCGCGCCGTACGTTGATGTTCCTAGACTCGTTTCTTGCCGCGTGCGATCCCCGATCGTTGCGTTCGGCGCTGAATAGCAGCGACGCCGCCGAATGTGGCCGGCCCGCCGCCCGTACTGTGATACCGTATCGATCCGAACGCAGTATCGATGAATCGTGCATTCCCGCGTGGGCAAGTCAATAATATTAGAAACTCACTTTCTATCATCGGATGCGAATCGCAAATCGCTTTGCGATGATCAGCAGCACTGCGAATACGATTCCGCGATTCCGCCATTCCGCTATTCCGCAATCGCCACGAACAACGGCCACACACCGCGCGCAAACGGCCGGCCGCGCAGCATGGCGCCGTCGTCCCACTCGCTGCGGCCTGTGCAGCGCGGCGACATGCAGCGCCTTGCGACGTCGTCGGCCTTGACTGCTGCCGCCGCGCGATCGCCGCTGCCGAGCGCCTGCGGTGGTACGACGAGCAGCGCCGCCACGTGATCGCCGATCACTGGCCGCAGCGCGGCCAACACGCGTTGCTCGGCCGCCTCGAGCGCAAAGCGGTCGGCCACGTGACACACGAGCAACGCCTTGCCGCGCGCATAGTCGGCTACGACGCGCGCGTCGCGTGCGAGCACGACGCGGTGGCGCCACGCACGATCGGCAACGTCGATCGTGTACGCGTGCTCCCGCTTGCCGAGCCGCAGCGTGCAGCCGTCGCCGCCGTACAGTTCTCGGCACAGCTCATGTGTGACGCGGGCCACGCATTGCGCCAGGGCGTCGCTGAGGCGCGCGGCCGGCACGAGCGCAACGTACAGCGGCACGCCGCACGCCAGCGCCGCCAGCAGCAGCTCGCACGAGCCGACGTCCGTTTCCACGACGGCCTCGACGGCACGGCGGCGCAGCACGGCGCGCAGCGCGCTCACGCAGCCGCGTATGGGCAGCGGGCGCGCCACGTAGATCATCGAGCGGCGCACGTCGGCATTCAGCAGGCACGTGCGCACGGCGGCGTCGTCGACGGCGCTGCGTAGCACACGCGGGTTGGCGTCGCGCAGCACGAGCGCGAGGCGCAACTGGCGCGTCGCGTCGTCGCACGTCGTCGAGCGGCCCAGCAGCGCACCGTACGGCAGCGGCGGCAATTGCACGTCGCCAGCTTCGCGGTGCTGCTCGAGCATCCACGCGCGCGACGCATATGGCACAAACGACGCGCGCCAGCGCTCGAACAGGGCCGTCGCGCTCCAGTCGCACGTGCGCACACCGAAGGCGGCTCCACGCGACTGATCGGCGCTCGAGCGCACCCAGTCGGCCAGTCGGTGTAGAGCACCAACGCGCCGCTCCTCGGCATTTTCGTCGGGTCGCGCCCACTGCGTGTGCGTCGACACAAACAGCGCCGCGACGGCCGCCGCCACCTGCGCCGTGCCGCACCGATCGGCGGCGGCGCGTACCGTGTGCGCCGCAATCGGCCACGCGTCGCCGACGTGCACAGTGTCTGCGCGGCCGCAGCTGTCGTCATCGTCTTCGAGCTGTACCGTCAACATGCACGCTGGCCGCCGCCGCCGCCGCTGCCACCGCCGGCTCATTGCCGGCTGTTGTTGGCACCCTGTAGGTGGGCAGAAAACCCTCAACGTGCTCAGGGTTTTTACCGCGACACCGACGTCTTGCCCGACATGCACGCAGGCACCGCAAACGAACCCACTGTGCACACGACGACGATGAAGCGCGTGCGCGACGCTGACGACGAGCACGCCAAGTCGGAGCGCGCCGTGCACGTCGCCGTCGACGGCGGCCGCCTCGTCGTGCGCGCGTCGACGATCGCCGGCGCCGGCCTCGGCGTGTTCGTCGGCGCCGGCCACGCGTTTGCGCGCGGCGACACGCTGACGCGCTTCGACGGCGCGCTCATCGACCAGCGCGCGGCGCAGCGCCTGCGATTCGCTGGCGCCGACACGTACGTGCGCACGCTCGTGCACGGCCACGCCTACCTGGACGCGGCGCACGTGGCGGCGCTCGTGCGCGAGCCGCAGCGGCGCGCACTCGACGGCGTCGGCGTCGGCGGCCTCGCAAACCACGCGCCGCGCTGTGCGGCCAACGCCGCCTACGTGCGCCTGTGGCAGCGTGCCACGGCGTCGTACGTCGTCGTGCTGCGCGCCACGCGCCGCCTGGCCGCCGGCGACGAGGTGCTCGCGTACTACGGCCGCGACTACTGGTGGTAGAAGGAACAGTGGCCAATAAAATGCAATTTACACAAAAATGTGAAAATTTGGTCCTGGGCCAAATTTTCACACTCGCGCAGCGCCTGCGCCGGCGATGCGCGCCGCCTCGGCGGCGACGGCGGCCGACAGCGACGAGCGCGTGAAGCGCAGCAGCACTTTGGCGCCCAGCAGACCGGCGCCTACCGCCACGCGGCCGGCGCGGATCGCGTCGAGCAGCCACGCGCAGTGCGGCTCGTGCAGCGCGACGGCCGACGAGTAGAGGCGGTTGGCGAGTTGCGCGGGCGCGTCGGCGAACGCCGCCGCGAAGCGCTCGAGCACGCGCTTCACGGCGTGCGCGTCGGTGAACTCCGCTCGCCGCTGCGCCTTGCTCTTCGTGCGCTTGTACTCGGCGATCTGCGCCTGCACGCACTCATACAGCCGCTCGGCGATCGCGAAGCGCGCGTAGAAGAGCAACGCGCCGCTCGTCGCGTGCACGCGCTCGACGACTTGCGCTGCCTGTACGTGAGCGCGCATGCTGGTAACGTCCGCGTCACCGTCGCACGCCGCCGCCTCTGCTGCCGCTGCTGCCGCCGACGCTGCGCCACCACGGCCACTGAACGCGCTCAGCTGCTCGGCGACAGTCGACAGGTGCGCGCGCAGCCCGTCGGCGCTCGCCGCCGCCGCCGCAAGCCGCACCATCTCGGCGTCGGGCTCGCTCAGCACCGACTTACCGATGCGCTCGGCCAGTGAGATGGGCGCGGCCGTGGCGTTGTTGTCGCTGTCGTCGTCGTCGTTGTCGTCGTCGTCATCGCTGCCGCCGCCGCTGCCAGCCGCTTCACAGCCGTCACTCGAGTCATCGTCGGCGTCGGCGTCATCGTCGTCAGTGTCGTCGGCCGGCGCGTACTCGCCGCCGTCGCTGCTGCTGCTGCTCGCGTCGCCATACTGCTGCGCGTAGAGCGCTGCATAGTCGAGTCGCACAACCTTGCACCGCTTCGAGCGCGACTGCACCGGCTGTGGCTGCTGATCGTCGTCGTGGTCGTCGTCGTCATCGTCGTCGTCATCCGCGCTGCTCGTGCCCGAGTGGCTGTCGGCGTCGTCCTCGTCGTTACTCGGCACGTACTCGCCGCCGTCACTCGACTCGTCGTCATCGCCGTCGCCGTACAGCTCGCGCTGCAGCGCCACATAGTCGACCGCCTTGCGCTTGCGCTTGCTCGTGCGCGCCACCGAGCCGCCGCTGTTGTTGTTGCCGACCGCCACCGTGCCAGCCGCGATGTCGCCATCGTCGAGCGCCACCGCGCGCCCAAACGGCTGCCGGCACTCGTGCAGGTGACCGCACTTGCACTGGTCGATGAGCGCGTGCAGAAACTCGTCGCCATAGTCGATCGTGAGCCACTCGCCGGCGCCGATGCGCCGCAGCGCCACGATGAACAGCCGCTCGGGCGCGTCGTCACGGCACCGCTTGCGCATGATGGCGCAGTTCGGCACGCACGAGTGGTTGACGTAGCGCGACGGCCGGCCCTTGGCCGCGGACGCGTCGACGTACACGCCGCCGATGCCGGCCACGTACGCGTTGCGTTGACGCGCGAGTGCGCGCGCCGTCTGCGCGTCGACGATCGTGCCCACGTACTCCATGACCACATCGCCGGCCTCGACCGTCGTGTCGACGCGCACGCCCTTGTCGCTGCGCGAGATGTGGGACGCCGCCGCGATGTGCACACGCACGAGCGGTGCGCGCCGGCGATCCGCCGCCGCAGTGTCGTACGGCCACTGGTTGGTGCACGCGCCGCTGCCGCCGCCGCCGCCGGCACAGTCGCGCTCGCAGGCCACCGACGCGCCGACGCGCGTGTCGTGCTCAGACGCTTGCGCGCCGTGCGCGGTCGATGCGGCAGTGGCCGGTTGCGGTTTGGTGCGCGTCGAGCGGCGCAGCGGCGTCGACGGCGGCGCCTGGTCGGTAGGCGCCGGCAGCGGCGACGCGGTCTGCTGCTCGGCTGCGGGCGTCGGCGTCGCTGCCAATGCAGGTTTTCCGTCGGGTGTCGTAGCAGCCGCGTCGTCGTCGCCATCGTCATCGTCGTCGGTGCCGCTGCCGTGCGGTGGCGTCTCGAACAATGTCACGGGTGTGGGCAACGCCGACGCGGCGCCGCCGCTGGGCGGCGAGCACGGCTGGGGCGAGACTGGCATTGGCGTCGGCGTCGGCGTGAACAGCAGAGCGGGCGCCAACGGCTCGAGCGGCGCCGGCACCTCGTCGTGCAGCGGCATCGGCGGCCGCAGCGGCACGTACTCGACGCCGCATACGTTGGGCAGCGTGTAGCCGTCGCCGGGCGTGTACGTTGCGCTCACGAGCGGCACGCGCAGGTAGCCGGCGGTCGCGTCGTCGCTGCCGTTGATCGGCACGCCGTAGTGTGTCTGGTGCAGCGCGT
>JACKHZ010000033.1 GCA_020638735.1 Planctomycetota bacterium
TTGAACGGCGCTTCGCTCGCCGTGTCCGCGAGCTCGGCGCACGGCAGGTCGAGCGCGACACCGCCGCACATCTCGATGTTGGCGCGGGTCGTGTCGAAGTGGGTGTTGCTGGGCACGACGTCACCGGGCTTGACCAGCGCCGAGAACAGGAAGTGCTCGGCCGCGCGCCCCTGGTGGGTCGGAATCACGTGCTCGATGCCGAACACCTCGCGCACGGCCTGTTCGAAGCGGTAGAAGCTCGGACTGCCGGCGTACGACTCGTCGCCGCGCATCATCGCCGCCCACTGCTCGCTCGACATCGCCCCGGTGCCCGAGTCCGTGAGCAGGTCGATCAGCACGTGCTCGGACGCGAGCGCGAACAGGTTGCCGCGGGCGGCGTCCAGCCAGCGGCGGCGCTGTTCGGGCGTGCTGATGTGCAACGGCTCGACGCTCTTGATGCGGAACGGCTCGATGATCGGCAGCGGGGTCTCGGGCGGTGTGAACGGCAGGCTCGGCGTCGGCATGGGGGCAGGCTAGGTCGGGAGCGGTGCCGGTGCCGTACGTTCGAGTGCGTACGCGGCCCCGCTGTCGTGGAAGCCTGGTTCCGTCGCTGCGGTCGCATGGGCGCTGGCGCTGGCGACGAGCGGCGTGTCGTGGGCGTTCTCTCCGGGAGGCGTTGCTCGCGCGCCCCGTGAGTCGAAACGCCATGAACACCCTCAAGACCTTCGCCATCGCCCTGATCGCCCTGCTCTCGTTCCCCGCCGCGTCGCTCGCCCAACGACCGGACGCCCGCCCCGACGCGCCGCGCGCGCAGCGGTCCGAGACGCCGCGGGCTGAGCGCCGGCAGCAGCTGCCGGAGGGCATGAAGGAGCGCATCCGGCAGCTGATGCGCCAGGAGGTCGCCCGGGCGATGCAGCAGCGGCCGCAACAGGGCCGCGGCGGGCAGCGCGGTCGCGGTCACCGCAGCCGTGACGTGCAGCCGCAACACCAGCGCGGGGCGCTGCGCCAGCGCCTCCAGCAGCTGCCGCAACAGCTGCAGCAGCGTCTTCGCGAGGGCGTGCGCGACCGCCTGCAGCAGCGGTTCCGCAGCGGTGGCGAGGGCGGCGGGCATCGTCGGCCGATGGCGCGGCGCGATGGCCAGCGTCGTGGTCGCCAGCAGATCTGATCGCGCTGCGTCGCCGATGGCATCGACCGCGCGCCAGGGAGTGCCAGTGGGCCAGCCGGCTGGCCGATACGCACGGCGCGGTCATGGCCATTCCGACGACATCCCCTCGTGACTACGCACGAGGCGCACGCCCCGTCCGACGGGAGCGGCCGTCGTCGGCTCGTGGCCGGCTCCGCCCAGGGCAGTGCACCCGACTCGCCGACGGGTCGCGCTGCTGCGTCGCATTCACCATGCACGCCATGTCGATACCCATGAGGCGGCGGCCTTGATCGGCGCCTTGCGCCGGCACAGTCTGCCCGCCGTGTGCGGGTTCGGTTTCGTCGCCCTGGCAGGGGCGATGTTCGTCGATGCCTGGCGCGCGCCGCACGAAGGCATGGTCGCGCAGGTCGCGGCGGTGGAGGAGATCGCGGCGCGCAGCGCGCAGTTCGAGCAGCGCACCCTCGAGGCGAAGATCGCGGCGGCTGCCGTGGCCGTTCGGGACGCGGTCGTGCGGCAGGTGCTGACGGCGCCCGACGACCAGGTCGCGCTGGCGGCGTTGTTGGGGCAGTTGGGTGGGATCTGGCCGATCGTGGACGTGGCGATCGAGCAGACGTCCCCGCCGGGCGGCGCGGAGCGAAGCACCTTCCGCTGGCCCGTGGTCGCTTCCATGCCCGAGCTCGGGCAGGTCGTCGTCACGGTCGACGACGGCGTCGCCGAGCGCCTGCGCGACGAACAGGCGGGTCGGGTCGTCGACACCGTCGCCGCGATCGAGCGCGTCGGCAGCCAGGTCGGGCAACGCCAGCGCGTCGGCCTCGGCGTCTGCACGCTGCTGCTGGTCGCCCTGGCGGCGTGGATGGGCGCTCGGTTCCGTCGCCGGCCGCCGCCCGATTCCGCCATTCCGCCGGCGTCGATGGAGCGGGTGGAGGCCGCGCAGGCGGCGTTCCTCGCCATGATGAGTCACGAGTTGCGCACGCCGCTCAACGCCGTGCTCGGTGCTTCCGAGCTGCTGCGCGCGACGGCGCTGGACCCGGAACAGCGGGAGCTGCTCAGCGTCTCCGATCGTTCTGGTCGCCAGCTGCTGTCGTTGGTGGACGGGTTGCTGGACCTCGCCGAACTCGAGGGCGGCCGCCTGCACGTGGCCAGGAGCGTGTTCGACATCGAGCTGCTGTTGGAGGACGCGCTGCAGATGTTCGCCGAGGCGGCGCAGGCCAAGGGGCTGGGCCTGGAGCTCGAACTCGACGAAGGCTTCCCCGACATCGTCGTCGGCGACGAAGCGCGGCTGCGAGAAGTGCTGGTGGCGCTGTTGTCGAACGCGGTCAAGTTCACGGCGCGGGGCGCGGTCCGGCTGGTCGCCCGCAGCGTGGGCCCGGCCGGCCGCACGCTGCGCGTCGAGGTGGTCGACACCGGCGTGGGTATCGACGCGGCGTCGATCCCGCGGTTGTTCGGCCGCTTCGAGCAGGGGCAGCGTGGCAGCACGCGCGGCGCCGACGGCGCCGGCGTCGGTCTCGCCCTGGCGCGGGCCCTCGTGCAGCGTATGGGCGGGCGGATCGGCGCCGTCAGCGAACCGGGTCAGGGAAGCACGTTCTGGTTCGAGCTGCCGAACGGCCGGCCAGGAGACCTCGAGCGACAGGAGTTCGCGATGATGCAGCCGCTGCGCGGCCGGCGCGTGCTGCTGCTGACCTCCAGCGAAGAGCTGGCGGCGCGTGTCACCGGTCAGTTGCTGTCGCAAGGCTGCGAGGTGTCGCTGTTCTCGCCGTCTCGCGCCGCCGACCTGGCATCTGCACCTGACCTCGCCTGGGACTGCGTCGTGGTGGACGTCGAGGTCGCGACGCGGTTCGGTGCCGGCTGGGGCCGATGCATGCCGCCGACCGTGGTGCTGGGCAATCACCGCGAGGTGCGCGGGGGTGAGCTGGTCCGGCTGCCGGTGCGCAAGTCGGAGCTGCTGCAGGCGGTGCAGCGCGCATGCCGGCGGCCGGCGGCTGCGTCGGGTACGAGGCGTCGCCGTGTGCTGGTCGCCGAGGACAACCCGGTCAACCGGCGCATGGTCGAGAAGATGCTGGAGGTCGTCGGCTGCGACGCAGTGGTGACCGCGGACGGCTTCGAGGCGCTCGCCGCGTGGCGCGAAGCAGCCTTCGACCTCGTGCTGATGGACTACCAGATGCCCAACCTCGATGGGCCGCAGACGGCGCAGCGGCTGCGCGCCCTGCCTGGTGGCGCGGCGGTGCCGATCGTCGCCTTCACGGCCAATTCCAGTGACGACGTGCGCGACGCATGCCGGGCGGCCGGCATGGACGGCTTCCTCGCCAAGCCGCTCCGCCTCGCGGACCTGGAGCAGGTGGTGGCGCGTTGGGCGCCGCGCGCGGCGGAGTTCGTCGAGCGACTCGGCGGCAGCTCCGCGCAGGTGCAGCAGTAGTCTGCCGCGCGGCCGGCGTCAGCCGCGGCAGCTGGCGACGATCTCGTTGAGGGTCGCGCTGGGGCGCATCGCGGCGGCGGCGCGGCTCGGGTCCGGGCGGTAGTAGCCGCCGACGTCGATCGGCTTGCCTTGCACGCCGTTCAGCTCGGCGACGATCTTCGCCTCGTTGTCGGACAGCGCCGCGGCGACCGGCGCGAAACGGCGGGCCAGCGCCGCGTCGTCCTGTTGGGCCGCCAGCGCCTTGGCCCAGTAGGCGGCGAGGTAGTAGTGGCTGCCGCGGTTGTCGATGCCGCCGACCTTGCGCGCCGGACCCTTGTCCTGCAGCAGATACTGCGCGGCGGCCTCGTCGAGCGTCTTCGCGAACACGCGCGCGGTGGCGTGGCCGCTGCGCTCGGCGATGTGCTCGAACGACGCGGCCAGCGCCAGGAACTCGCCGAGCGAGTCCCAGCGGAGGTGGCCCTCGGCGACGAACTGCTGGACGTGCTTCGGCGCCGAGCCGCCGGCGCCGGTCTCGAAGAGGCCGCCGCCGTTCATCAGCGGGACGATCGAGAGCATCTTCGCCGAGGTGCCGAGCTCGAGGATCGGGAAGAGGTCGGTGAGGAAGTCGCGGAGGACGTTGCCGGTGACCGAGATCGTGTCCTTGCCCGCGCGGATCCGCTCGAGCGAGAAGGTCGTCGCCTTGACCGGCGACATGATGTGGATCTCGAGGCCCTCGGTGCTCTCGTCGGCGAGGTAGGCGTTGACCTTCTTGATCAGCTCGGCGTCGTGGGCCCGCGCCGCGTCGAGCCAGAAGACCGCCGGGGCGCCGGTCGCCCGCGCGCGGCGGACCGCGAGCTGGACCCAGTCGCGGATCGGCGCGTCCTTGACCTGGCACATCCGCCAGATGTCGCCGGCCCCGACCGCGTGCTCGAGGAGCGTCTCACCGGCGCCGTTGACCACCCGGACGACGCCGTCACCGGCGATCTCGAAGGTCTTGTCGTGGGAGCCGTACTCCTCGGCCTTCTGGGCCATGAGGCCGACGTTGGAGACGCTCCCCATGGTCGCCGGGTCGTAGGCGCCGTGGGCCTTGCAGTCGTCGATCACCGCCTGGTAGACGCCGGCGTAGGAGGAGTCGGGGATCACCGCCTTGGTGTCCTGGAGCTTGCCGGCGGCGTTCCACATCTTGCCGGAGGAGCGGATCATCGCCGGCATCGACGCGTCGATGATCACGTCGCTGGGGACGTGGAGGTTGGTGATCCCGCGGTCGGAGTCGACCATCGCCAGGGCCGGGCCGGCGGCGTAGGTCGCCGCGATCTCGGCCTCGATCGCCGCCTTCTTGTCGGCCGGGAGCTCGCCGATCTTGGCGATCAGATCGCCGAGGCCGTTGTTGACGTCGACGCCGAGCGCGTCGAATTCGGCGCCGTGCCGGGCGAAGAGGTCCTTGAAGTAGACCTTGACCGCGTGGCCGAAGATGATCGGGTCGGAGACCTTCATCATCGTCGCCTTCATGTGGAGCGAGAAGAGGACGCCCTTGGCCCGGGCGTCGGCGACCTGCGCGTCGAGGAAGGCGACGAGCGCCGCCCGGCTCATCACCGTCGCGTCGATCACCTCGCCGGCGAGGAGCTTCAGCGGCGAGCGGAGGGCGGTGACGGTGCCGTCGGCGGCGACGTGCTCGATCCGCACGGTGTCGGCGGCGGCCATCGTCACCGAGCGCTCGTTGTGGAAGAAGTCGCCGGCGCTCATCGTCGACACGTGGGTCTGCGAGTCGGCCGACCACTTGCCCATCGAGTGCGGGTTCTTGCGGGCGTAGGCCTTGACCGCCGCCGGCGCCCGGCGGTCGGAGTTGCCCTCGCGGAGGACCGGGTTGACCGCGCTCCCCTTGATCGCGTCGTAGCGCGCCTTGATCGCCTTCTGGGCGTCATCGGCGGGGTCCTCGGGGTAGCTCGGGACGGCGTAGCCGTGGGCCTGGAGCTCGGCGATCGCCGCCTTGAGCTGGGGCACCGAGGCGCTGATGTTCGGCAGCTTGATGATG
>JACKHZ010000034.1 GCA_020638735.1 Planctomycetota bacterium
CAACGGCGCGATCCTGCACGAGGCCGGCGTGGTGGTGTCGTTCAACAGCGACAGCGACGAGCACGCGCGGCGGCTCAACACCGAGGCGGCCAAGGCGGTCAAGTACGGCGGCGTCGCCGAACACGAGGCGCTGTGCTTCGTCACCAGGAACCCGGCGATCCAGCTCGGCGTGTTCGAACGCACTGGCTCGCTGAGCCCCGGCAAGGACGCCGACGTCGCGCTGTGGTCGGCGCACCCGCTGAGCTACATGGCGCGCTGCGAGTCGACCTGGGTCGACGGGCGGCGCATGTTCTCGATCGAACGCGACGCGCAGCTGCGCGCGGGCGTCGCCGCCGAACGCCAGCGGCTGCTGCGGCTGGCGTTGAGCCGCGGCAAGGACAAGAAGAGCCGGCCGGGCGACCCGAAGGACGCCTACTGGGCCGCCGAGGAGAGGAACGTCGACTACTGCTGCCGCGACGCCGAGGGAGGTCGCCGATGAATCGCCACACGATGACGATGGCCGCCCTGCTCTGCTGCGCGGTCTCCGCGCAGGACCTGCTGCCGAAGGCGGCGCCGCAGGCGCGACCGGTGCTGTTCCAGAACGCCACCGTGCACACCGTCACCGGCGGCACCGTGCTCGGCGGGTCGTTGTGGTTCGCCGACGGCAGGATCGGCCAGGTGCTGCCCGCCGGCGAGCAGCCGAAGCTGCCGACGAGCGGCTCCGGGGCCGTCGCCCCCGAGGTCATCGACCTCGCGGGCAAGCACGTCTATCCAGGCATGATCGCGACCCACAGCACGCTCGGCCTGATCGAGATCGGCGCGGTGCGGCAGTCGGTCGACACCGACGAGCTCGGCGAGATGACGCCCGAGGCGCTGGCGTTGACGGCGATCAATCCGGACTCGACGGCGCTGCCGGTCGCGCGCAGCAACGGCGTGCTGCTGGCGGCGGTGTTCCCGGTCGGCGGCGCGATGCCGGGCCGCGCTTCGCTGATCCAGCTCGACGGCTGGACCAACGCGGACCTCGCCGTGGTCGGCGACGCCGGACCGGTGATCGCGTGGCCGGCCGACCGCCCGTCGGGCGGCCGCTTCCGCCGCCGCGGCGGCGACGCCGGCGACGGCGACGACGCCAACCGCGCCGAGCAGCTGCGGCAGCGCATCGACGACGCGTTCGTCGCTGCGCGCGCCTGGCTCGACGCGCGCACCGCGGACCCATCGGTGCCGATGGACATCCGTCACGACGCGCTGGTACCGGCGCTGCGCGGCGAGGTCCCGGTGTTCGTGCTGGCCAACGCCGTCGAACAGATCGAGTCGGCGGTGCTGTGGGGTGCCATGCGCAAGGTGCGGGTGGTGATCGTCGGCGGCCACGAGGCGCGCGCCTGCGCGCAGCTGCTCGTCGACCACAAGGTGCCGGTGATCGTCGACGGCGTGCACCGCCTGCCGGCGCGCGAGGACGCCGCCTACGACGAGCCGTTCACGCTGCCGCGCGACCTCGCCGCCGCGGGCGTCGAGTTCTGCATCGCCACCGGCGGTGAGTTCAGCAACGAACGCAACCTGCCCTACCACGCCGCGACGGCCGCCGCGTTCGGCCTCGACCGCGACGCGGCGCTGGCCTCGGTGACGATCTCGCCGGCGCGCATGCTCGGCGTCGCCGACCGCGTCGGCGCGCTGGCACCGGGCATGGACGCGACGCTGTTCGTCACCGACGGCGACCCGTTCGAGCTGACGACGCACGTCGAGATGGCGTTCGTGCAGGGCCGTCGCATCGACCTGCGCAACAAGCAGACAGAGCTTGCCGCGAAGTACCGCGAGCGCTACCGACAGCTGCGCGAAGGCCGCTAGCCGACCGGGCGGCGCGCGCACAGCGCGGCGAACGTCGCGGCGTCGGGCAGCAGCTGCAGCGCGCCCGCGGCACGCAACCTGTCCGCGTGCGACTGAGAGCCGATGCCGCGCGGCGCGATCGCGAACGGCAGCACGCCGGCCGCGCGCGCCGCGCGCACGTCGCTCGGGTTGTCGCCGAGCATCCAGCCGGTCGCGCTGCCGAGCCGCTCGAGGGCCAGCCGCACCGGGAACGGGTCCGGCTTGCTCGGGCCGTCGTCGCTCGAGACGACGGCGCCACAGAGTTCGCGCAGCCCGCAGTGTTCGAGCGCCGACTCTGCCATCTCGCGGGGGCACGTCGTGACGACTCCGATCGGCCGCGTCGCCGCGAGCTGGCTCAGCGCCGCCGGGTCGACCAGTCGCCGGCCGCGGCCGAGGTCCATCAGCACGCCGTCGAGATCGAAGAGGGCCGCCGACGGCGCGAACGTCGCCAGCAGCGTGTGCTCGAGACGCTGTCGGTCCACCGTGGCGACCGCGAGCGCCTCGCCGTGCACACGCACGCCGAATCCGAAACAGACCAGGACGGCGCGCAACCAGTCGCGCTCGCCGCAGCGGACCGCGAAGCCGCCGTCGGCGATCTCCAGCGTGATCCCCAGCGCAGCCAGCGCGGCGTGACTCACTTCAGTCCGCCGAGGAACTGCCAGATCGCCTCGAACTGCGCGGCAGCGTCGCCGCCGAGCACGTCGGTGAACGCGGTCTTGCCCTTCGCGTCGGCGTACTTCGGCATGCGCGAATCGGGGTCGAGGCGCGTCGGATCGGCCAGCCAGCGCGTGAAGTACTCGTGGCGCAACCGACCGCGCGCGACCTTGAGGTCGATGCCCTCCCGCTCGAACACCTGCACCGCGGGCGCGCCGGCGAGTGCGTGGCACTGCACGCAGCCGAAGCCGGTGCCCTGCGCGACCAGCCGTTCGCCGAACACCGCCTGCTGGGCGTCGGCATGCGACGGCGGCTCGTCCTGCGAACCGTAGCCGTGTTCTCGCACCAGCCCGTTCGCCAGCGTGGCTCCATGCTTCTGGAACGCCGGCATGCGCGCCGTCAGCCACGGCCGCGGCGACGTCAGCTCACCCTTGACGAAGCGCTCGATCCACGACGGCTGCAGCTTGGCGCCGACCCAGGTCAGCGACGGCACGCCCTGCGCGATCGGGTCCTGCTCCTTCGGCAGAGGCGCCTGCAGCGACTCGCGTTCGACCCAGCGCGCCCACGTCGACGGCTCGCCGTCGAACGCATGGCAGGCCGTGCAGCGGTTGACGGCGATGTGCCGCTCGACGAAGTCCATCGGCGCGGTGCGGAACGGCACCTCCTCGCCGAGCGGCAGGAACGCGCGCAGCGCCGCGCGATCGTCGACCGAAAGGTCGTGCATCGGCGCGCCACCGTCGGCCGCGCCCTTGCCCGGCTCGTCGGCGAGACAGCCCTTCTTGGCGTCGAGGTTGCGGAAGCGACGGAAGATGCGGTCGCCCTGCGGGATCTCCTCACCGAGCTCGTGACACAGGTAGCAGCCGAGCTTCTGCACCAGACGGCGACCTTCCTTGGCGTCGCCGACGACCGCCGACGCGGCGGTCGCGCCGCTGGTCAGATAGGCCGCGAGCGCCGCGGCGTCGTCGCTGGACAGCTTGAGGTTGGGCATGCGCACGTCGGGGAAGTGCTGCGCCGGGTCCTCAAGGTAGTGCACCAGAGCGCCCGGGTGCCACTTGTCCTTGACGTGCACGAGGTGGATGCGGTCGCCGAGCGCAGCGTCGGCGGCGCTCTCCTCGGGCGCGGCGTGACAGGCGACGCAGCCGAGCTCGCGGAAGCGGGTCCGGCCCGCCTCCGCCATCTTGACGGCGAACGAGGGCGCTACCGGCCTGGTCGCCTGCTCGGCGAACCACGCGGCGATGTCACGGCACTGCGCGTCGTCGAGGCCGAAGCGCGGCATCGTCGCGTCGGGGCGGATCTTCCGCGGGTCGTGCAGCCAGCGGGCGATGAAGTCGGGACGCACGCGGCCGCCGACCTGGCGCAGGTCCGGCCCGGCCTGGTCGAGCTCGGCGTAGGCCGACTCGCCGACGCGAAGCTGGTCGTATTCGTGGCAGCGCGCGCAGCGTCGTTCGACGAACAGCGCGTGGCCGCGCTGCAGCTGCTCGCCGGCGACGACCGCGGCGTCGTCGGCCGCGTGGCTGAGCATCTCCGGCGCGATCGGCTCGAAGCCGAAGTCGGCGCCCGACCAGAACAGACGCAGCTGGCCGTCGCCGCGGGCCTCGCTCTCGAACTCGAGCGTCAGGTCGTTGTCGCCCTTGCCGAGCCGGACGGCCTTGTCGGTCTCGATCGGCTTGCCGCTGCGCAGCGCACCCTCGAGCACCACCGCGCCGTTGACCGACAGCTTGGCCTTGCCGCGGCCGGCGAGTCGGAACTGGATGCGGTCGCGCGACGGCAGCGTCACCGTCGCCTGGAACGTCGCGCGATAGGCGCCGACCGGCAGGAACGGCGTCGGCACCTCACCGCGCTCGGTCGCCAGCGACAGCAGGCGCGCCCGCTGCACTTGCCTGGCCTTGCCGCCGCGCACCTGCTCGTAGGTGACCTTCGCGCCGCGTGCGCGAGGCGCCTGCGGCGTGCCACCGGTAGCAGGACCGCCACCGAACGCCGCAGTCGCGGCGACCACGCCGCACAACCAGGCGATCGCCCACAGTCGCTTGCCGTTCACGTCAGCGCCCCGCCTTCGGGAAGCCCGGGTCCGCGGCCAGCGCGTGGATGGAATTGTGCAGCTCACCGCGCAGCGCGCGTCCGTCCGCGGTGTCGAGGTCCCAGGTGATCTTCATCTGGTGCACCGGCCGCATGCCGTCGATGGCGAGGAACACCGTGCGCTTGTCCGGCGACAGGCGCGCGGCGGTCACCGGCAGCGGGTCACGGTTCTGCTTGCCCTGCG
This sequence comes from Planctomycetota bacterium, assembly GCA_020638735.1. Taxonomy (GTDB): domain Bacteria; phylum Planctomycetota; class UBA1135; order UBA1135; family UBA2386. The sequence continues at coordinate 4,751 of JACKHZ010000034.1, forward strand.
GCACCTGGCGCTCGGGTTCGAGCACCGACACCTCCGGCGATCCGTAGTTCGGCGAGTAGCGGTAGTTCCAGATCTCGACGCCGAAGCTCTCGGGGTCGTTGCCGGTCTCGTCGTCGAGCGCCTCGGAGAAGGTCAGGTAGACGCCCTTGTCGCAGGTGCGCAGCGCGATCGGCAGGTCGAGCGGCGCCTTGGTGCGGCGCACACGGTGGAAGCCGCCTTCCTTCGCCGCGCTGGTCTGCCAACCCTTGAGCCCGATCGTGTAGAGCTGACCGTCGATCGGCGAGAAGCGACCCCGCATGCAGCTCGACGAGAAGCTCGCCGGCAGACGCACGATGCCGCCCTGCATCTGGCCGTCGACGCGCTCGGGCAGCACCAGGTAGGTCGAGCAGGTGCCGTACGAGTTGTGCAGCAGGCGACCCTGCAGGTCCGGCCAGCCGGCGCCGGTCACCCACACCTGGTTGCCGCTCGAGTTGTCGATCTCCATCGGCATCCAGCACAGCGGCAGGTCCGGCTGGTCCGGCACCGGCGTGCGGTGCGCGGTGTCCTTGACGCCGGCGTAGAACCCGGGCTTCTCGATCCAGTTGATGCGGCAGCGCGGCATGAACGTGCCCTCGTTGTCGCCGCTGGTGATCACCTTGCCGTCCGGCGACACGCAGATGCCGTTGGGCGCGCGCAGGCCGGTCGCCATCACCTCGATCGAGCTGCCGTCCTTGGCGACCTTCAGGATCGTGCCGTGATGCGGAACGATCTGCATGAAGCCGCGGCCGCC
>JACKHZ010000035.1 GCA_020638735.1 Planctomycetota bacterium
GTGCTCGAACTTGATGGCGTCCAACGACGTGGACAGCCGCTTCGCCGGCAGCTCCTTGCCGCCGAAGCGGACGGTGCACGACTCGACCTCGCGCGCGTGCTCACCGATCTCCCTCATCACGCCGAACAGGCCGTCGAGCCACACCTCGGCGGTCCCGTTGGCCACCTCTGCCACGGTCACCGCGACCCCACGAGCTTCCAGCGTCCAGCGTCGCGACGCCAAGTCGGCATCGAAGCGGAACACCATCTCGCGCGGATAGTCGAACTCGACGCCCGCCGCGGCGAAGTGACGCAGCGGCGCCACGTCAGCCTTCAGCGCGACCTGCTTGCCGCCGAGCTCGATCCGCTTCGCCACGCCGTCGACCAGCTGGTGCTCGACCCCGTCGATGGTCACCGTCAGCCGGAACGGCGGCGGCGCTGCCTCAGGATCCTGCGGCGCGCCACGGAGCGCGATGACCGACAGCGGGAGCAGGCACGACAGGGACGCGAGCAGACGGCGCATCGACGCATCATGGCTGCGGCCGTTCGTTCCTCAAGGCTCGCCCGGGGACGCGACGAACCTCACGCGGCAGCAGCGACGACACGTTCTCCGTTCACCGCGGCTCCGCCAAGAACCGCCGCACCCGATCCGTCAGCTCCTTACCGTAGTGCAGCTCCGACCAGCGCAGGTCGATGTCCCGCTCCGACGCCCCGGGCATGGTCACAGCGATCGCCGCGCGGGACTGTGCGATGACGAACTCGGTCATCTCGGCCATCGCGGCGAAACGATCGGCGGGCAGCATCTCGGCCCAGATCGCGTCGATGCGCCGCTGCACGTCGGGATGGGTGTCGTCGAGCACGCCCCGAGGATAGCGAAGCGCCCCAGCCGATCGCGAATAGTCCCGCGCCCCGACCGACAGTGCGCGCCCTGTCCCCCGCCGCCCCGCGCGGCAACCCCGACCCTCCCGGCGACGACATGCGACTCCACGGCGCCCGACACCACGCAGCGGCCGGACCGACCGCGGCAGAACTCCCGCCCCCGCCCCCGCGGCGCTTCCGCCGCCACGACGACTCCTCCGCCGGCTTCGCCGCCATCGCCGCGCTCGGCGCCGCCTTCGCCGGGTTCATCTCGCACGACCGCAACCCCGACCTGCTGGTCACCGGCGTGGCGATGGGCGTGACCTTCGTCGGCGCCTTCGTCGCCCTGCACGTGCTGCGCATCGTCTACCGGATCACCGTGCAGCTGGCGAAGGTCGCGGTGCCGGTCGCCGCGGTGATCCTGCTCGGCTGCGCCTTCGATTGGCCGTGGGCAGAACGCGCCGCCGACTGGGCGCTGCGCACCGGAAGTCACGGTGCCGCCGTCGCCAAGGACACCTTCGAGGCGCTGCGCAGCCGGGCGCGGGAACTGCCCCGCGACGAGACGCCGCTCGACAGCCGGTCAAGGTGACCCCGGCGCCCGCCGATGCGCGGCCCGAGGACAAATCCATGAGCGACAAGAAGAAGGGCGGCGGCAAGGGCAAGAAGGGCGGTCTGGGCGGCAAGCTGGTGCTGTTCGCGGGGCTGCTGGGCGTCGCCGCGGCGGGGATGTGGTTCTTGGCGCCCGACATGCTGCAGCGCGGCCTCGACGTGATCGGCGTGCGCCTGCCGACCTGACACTCCGGGATCCACGAGGCCTCGGAGGGCCTTCAGCCACCGAATGGCACCTCGAGATAGCCGCGCAGACACTGCTGCGCGTTCTCGTAGGTGAAGCCGCCGGCGCGCTGCTGCAGGTCGTTGGCGACGCGCACGAACAGCGCGAAGCCGACCCGCACCACGCGCTCCATGTGCTGCTGCGCGTAGCTGCGGATGCGCTCGACGTCCTCGCTGGTCGCGCCCACCGGCGCGCCGGCGGCGTCGGCCGCGTCGAAGCCGTGGGCGACGATCGCGATCTGCACGAACTGCTGCGACGTCCACTCGCGGTCGCGGATGCGGCCCGGCTCGGCCATCCAGACCGCGACCAGCCCGCCGAGCACCTTGCGGTCGAGCTCGTCGAGCGGGCGCACGAGCGCGCGGGTCTCGTCGGGCGTCGGCAAGTGGTCCATGCGCCGAGCATGCCGCTGGCGGCGGCGGGTGGCCAGCCTGCTACCTGCCGAACGCCGGGTCGGGCGTCGGCATCCGCGCGCCGCTGGCCCGCAGCGACTCGTCCAGCATGCGCTCCAGACGCAGGACCAGCGGCACCTCGTCGTCGGCGAGGTCATGCGCTTCCTGCGGGTCGTTGCGCACGTCGAACAGCGAACATCTCCCGGTCTCGTAGTCGCGGATCAGCTTGAAGTCGCTCCAATAGAGCGCCGACGCCGGCGCGTAGCCGAGGTCGTAGTGCGGGAAGTGCACGACCATCGCATCTCCGGGTCGGGCCGCACGGCCCTTGGCCGGATCGCGCAGCGCAGGCACCAGGCTGACGCCGTCGAGCGCCTCGGGCAGGCGCTTCACCGAGGCCAGCTCGGCGACCGTCGGCAACAGGTCCGTGCAGCTGCCGCGCGCCAAGACCTCGCCGCCCGCCGGGAGCTGCGGGCCACGCACCACGAACGGCACGCGCAGCCCACCCTCGAACAAGCTGCCCTTGCCGCCGCGCAGCGGCAGATTGGAGTTGCGGCCAGCGGCGCCGTGGTCCGACGAGAACACCACGTAGGTCTCACCGGCGATGCCAAGCTCGTCCAGCAGATCCAGCACCCGACCCAGATTGTGATCGACGTCGGCGAGGATCGCGCGCTGCCAACCCGCCTTGCCGCGTTCGCCGCGCAGCTCCGCCGCCAACGCCTGCCGGGTCTCCGGCCGCGATTCGTCGGCCGAGCCGCCGCCGTAGTGCGACAGCTGCAGGTAGAACGGCCTGCCCGCGGCGACCTGTTCTCGCACGAAGGCGATGCCGCGATCGGTGATCGCGAACGCCTGCTCAGGGTTCGGGGTGCGATCGCGCCCCGGGCCCTGGTTGGTGTTGGCGCCGTCGTCGACGTCGAAGCCGTGCTCGCCCGGCGTCGCACGGCCGACATGCCACTTGCCGAAGTGCGCCGTCGCGTAGCCGGCGTCGTGCAGCAGCTCGGCGATCGTCGTCACTTGCCGCGGCAACTCTGTCTCGCTGCTCGGCGGCTGCAGCCGGCGCGGCCCCGCCTGTTCCTCTTGGTCCCGGCGACCACCCGACCGCGATCCGCCGCCTCCGCGCCGTTCGCCACCCGTCTCGTTGACGTAGGTCATGCCGAGTCGCGCCGCGGACATGCCGGTCAGGAACGACGCGCGGGTCGGCGTACACCGCGGCGCCGAAACGTAGAAGGCCGGCATGCGCACGCCTTCGCGCGCGAGCCGGGCCAATTGGGGCGTGATCGCCGCCGCGACGTGGGCGTCCGGCAACGAGTCCTGCAGCGCCACCGACGTGTCGGCGAAGCCGACCGCCTCGGCGAGAACGAAGACGAAGTTCGGCCGCCACGCTGGCAGCGTGCGGGACGGCTTCGGCTCCTGGACGGGCACCTGTTGCGGCGCGCCTTGCAACGTCCCGGGCGGCGTGCCTGGCGACGACTCTTCGTCATCGTCCTGGGCGTCGAGCCAGGCGAGCAGCGCCTGCCGCTGCTCCGCGGAGCGCAGCCCCGAGAACGGCATGCGCGTGCCGGGCATGTCGCGCATCGGATCGGTGAGGAAGGCGTCCAGCCGCTCCCGCGTCCAGCGCTCGCCGCGCCCGCCGCGCTCCCGCATCGCCGGCGAGTAGACGAAGCCGCGGCGACTCGCGACCGGCCGACCCAGCACGCCGCGCAGCGATGGCCCGACACCGTCCTGGTCCCCTAGCGGATGGCACAGGGCACACAGGGCGAACACCCGCTGGCCGGCGACCAGCATCTTCTCGCCTTCGGGCAGCGACTCCGTCGGACCGTCTTCCTTGCCGCGCGGCAGTACGAAGCGCCCGCGCAGCTCGGCCATCGCGGTCGCCTGCCGTTCGTCCAGGCCGCTGCGCAGCTGCAGGAACGCCTGCGCCTGGCGCCACGTCATGCGCGCTTCCGCGAGGCCCTGCTCGGCACCGGCGACTCGCACCTCGCCGCCGTCGATCGGCTGTCCCTGAAGACCGCGCTCCAACGCCCGGTTGACGCGGGCCCGGGCGGCGAAGAAGGCCAAGAAGTCCGCCTCGTCGCGGTGGGCCACCTCGCGCAGCGCCGCCCCCTGCGCCGGCGTCAGGATCTGCTCGACCGCGTCGGCGATGCCCGCCCGCGTCACCCCGTGCCCGCTCTCGATGCGCAGGTCGACGAAGCCGAAGTGCTGGCTCGGCTTGCCGGCGGTGTCGTAGTCGTTGTCGGCGGGCGTGCCGGTGACCCAGGTCATCAGGCGCGAACACAGGTTCCAGAGCTCCTGGCCGCGGCGCCCGTCCAGCTCGCCGAGCCGCTCGCGCAGGGCCGCACGGTCCGCCCCCGGCAAGCGGTATCCGCCGAGGTCTCCGGCCAACGCTTCGGCGCGCAACGCCGCGAGCCGGGTCCGCTGCTCGGCCGTCAGGCCGGCGACGATCGCCGCGAAGCCCTGCGCCTGGGCAAGGCCCAGCTCCGCTTCCGCCACGCCGAAGCGCTCGCCGAGTTCGAGCACTTCGCGCTCGGCGGCGTCACCCCCCACGAGCAGCCCTTCGATGCGGCGGTTGATCGCTTCCCGGGCCTCGCGACAGCGCTCGAGCGCGGGCCACTGTTCGTCGAGCAGGGCGGCCATGCGCTCGCGCTGCGAGGCGTCGAGCGCCGCCCAGGTCCGCTGACCGATCCCGCCGCGCGTCAACGAGTGCCCGCTGGCGACGCGGAAGCGCACGAAGCCGAAGTAGTTGGCGAGCCGCCCGACCGAGACGTAGTCGTTCTCCTCGGCGCCACCGGTCAGCCAGGTCAAGGCGCGCGTGACGACCGCGTCTGCCTCCTTCTTCGGTGTCAGTTCGAGCTTGCGTTCGAGGCGGCGGTCCTGGGCCGTGGCGAGCCCGATGCACAGCGAGAAGAGGAGCAGGAGGAGACGCATCGGCAGGTGGGCCAACAAGGGGCGCGGCCTACGCAGGACTGCGGCGTGCCCCCACCGAATCTGCGCGCCAGCATGCGCAACACGTCGACCAGGCCGCCGAGCATCTTGCGGTCGAGCTCGTCGAGCGGTTGCACGAACTCGAGCGGCGCAGGCTGCCAGAGCGCTGCGGACCGGCGCGCGATCCGGCCCAGCCGTCAGCGCTCGCTGCGCAGCTCGCGCAGGATCTCCTGGCGCAGCTCGCGGTCGTGCTCGTA
>JACKHZ010000036.1 GCA_020638735.1 Planctomycetota bacterium
GGAACGAGTCCGGGCAGAGGAACTGCACCCGCACCGAGTCGCCGGTGGAGCCGACGCCGGGCGTGTAGAAGGGAAAGGCGACGGTCGGCGGGACGTCGTGGGTCGCGTCGGGGTAGTAGACGTCCTGGGCGACGGCGGCCGTGGGGAGCGACAAGGCGGCGCCGAGCAGCGCGGCGGCGAGCGGGGTTCGTCGTGGATTCATGGCTCCCGCAGTAACGCTACTGAGACGCGATCGCAAGTAAAGGATGGGAGAATCGCACGCCGCGAACGGGCTTTGGCGCCCCGCGCGATGCCGAGCACGTCGTCGAGACGGAGGCGGCCGTCGGCGCCGGTGCGGGGCGATCCGGTCGGCCAGCGCGTCGCGAAGCCGCCGCAGGTGCGCACCGGGACGTCGGTGGGCGGCCGGCCCCGGGCATCGACGACCCGCCCGGCCTGCACGTCGTTGGCCGTCAGCCCTGCAGCCGGCGAACGGCGCCGTGCAGCAGCGCCACGCCGAAGCCGGTGCCGCGGTCGCCGCGGAACGCCGGCGAGGCGAGGTCGACGTGGCCCCACCGCACACCCGTGCCGTCGACGTGCCAGTGCACGAACTCCGCCGCGCAGCTGACCTGCGCGTTGCTGCGGTTCTTCACCGAGTTGCGCATGTCGGCGAGCGGGCTCGCGAACTCGCTGCGGAAGAACTCCGGCGCGAACGGCAGCGGCCAGCACAGGTCGCCGGTGTCGCGGCCGGCGTCGCACAGCGCGCGCTCGATCGAGTCGTCGTTGCTGACGACGGCGGCGAAGTGATCGCCGGTGGCGACACCCTGGGCCCCGGTCAGCGTCGCCGCGTCGAGCACGACGTCGGCCTTCAGCACGCGCGCGGCGTAGCTGCAGCCGTCGGCGAGCAGCAGGCGGCCCTCGGCGTCGGTGTTGTTGATCTCGACGGTCTTGCCGGAGTGCATCGTCAGCACGTCGTCGGGCTTGTAGGCGGCGGGGCCGATCGCGTTCTCGGCGAGGCACAGCACCAGCGACAGCGGCCGCTTGTGGTGCCGCGCCAGGGCCAGGAACGCGCCGAGCACGGCGGCGCCGCCGCCCATGTCGGCCTTCATCGTCTCCATCGCGCCGCGCGCCTTCAGGTGCAGGCCGCCGGTGTCGTAGGTGATGCCCTTGCCGACCAGCGCCACGTGCGGGCCCTTCTTGCCCTTGCCGGCGGCGGACTGGTGCGCGGTGGCGACGACGACGCGCGGCGCCGACAGCGCGCAGCGGCCGACGGCGTGCACGCCGCCGAGCTTCTTCGCCAGCAGCCCGGGGCCGACGATCTCCTGCACCTTGACGCCCGGCACCGCGCGCAGCAGCTTGCGCGCCGCGGTGGAGAACGCGGCGGGGTCCAGCTCGGTCGGCGGCGTGTCGACGAAGCGCATCGCCTCGCGGCCGCGCGCCAGCACGTCGCGCGCCTCCGCGGAGAGCGGCGCCGCGACGCCGTCAGGCGTGTGGCAGGCGATCGCGACCGTCGTCGTCGTCTTGGCCTTCGCGCCGGTCTTGTAGCTCAGCTCGGAGAGCGCGCGGGACACCGCGTTGCCCGCCGCCAGCGCGTGCGAGGCGTCGTCGACCAGCACCAGCACGACCGCCTTGCCGGCGCTCGCGAGGCCGGCCTGGGCGGTGAGCTTGCGCACCGACTCGGCGCGGCTCGGCGTCGCGTGCCGCGACACGCGGTCCGGCAGCACGCCGACCGTCAGCCGCTGCCCGCCCGCGCCGAGCGACGTGCCGCAGCTGCCGAGCAGGCCCGGCGACGTCGCCTTGCCGAGCCGCATCGCCAGCTCCGCGAGCTGCTCGCCGCACAGCCGCGAGAGGGCGCCGGGGTGCTTCGGTCGCGGGCCGAACGTGGCGGCGGGGGCGAGCAGCAGCAGGTGGTCGGCGGACGTCAGGGCGCGGCGGTCGGCGGCGAACGTGAGCTTCATCGCCGCAAGCCTACGGTCAGCGTCCGGCGTTCGCGAACGCCGCGCGCACCCGCACCGCCCGGGCGAGGCCGTCGCGCGACTGCAGCACCTTCTTCTGCACGTCGTCGCTGAGCTCGTGCTCGGCGAGGAACGCGTCGACGATCGCCAGCGCCTCGGGCGAGTCGTGGCCGTTGACGAACGCGTCGAGCCACGCCGGCATGAAGAAGATGCGGCGGTGCTGCTTGACCCAGTCGACCTGTTCCAGCGCCGGCTTCAGGAACGGCAGCGTCAGCGCTTCCTGGCCGGCCCAGTGGAACCAGCCGAGGCTGTCCTGGGTCCACTGCTCGGGCGGGTGGTCGGCGACCAGGTAGCGGGCGAAGTAGTCGCGCTTGTTGTCCGCGGTGGGCACGGCGGCGCCGGCCAGGAACAGCTCCTTCTCGATGTCGGTGTCGCGATAGCGCGCCTTGGCGGCGGCCAGCTGCTGCTCGGCGTCGTCGGCCGCGGCGGCCAGCAGCGCGGCGACGGCGAGGAACACGTCGCGGCGGCCCGGGGTCAGCCCGGCGGGCAGCTCGTGGTCGGCGATGACGCGACGGCACAGGTCGAGCACGCCGGCGTCGCCGCCGAGGTGCGCCAGGAAGCGGAACGTGCCCAGCTCGCGGCCGGAGCCGGCCTCGTCGCGCAGCTGTGCCAGCAGCAGCGCGGTCGCCCGCGCGCGCAGCGGCGCGGCGCGCTGCTCCGGCAGGTAGCGCGACAGGCAGGTGCCGAGCCGCGCCAGCAGCCAGCCGTGGGTGTCGGCGTCGCGTTCGGCCGCCAGCTGGTCGAGCAGGCACGCGCAGAGCCGCGCCGGGTCGAGCTCGGCCTCGCGCACCGCTTCGTAGAGCGCGCTGGTGGCGCAGGCGCGCAGCAGCGGATCGTCGAAGCCGGCGACGTGCTCGAGCAGGAACGCCGCGGTGGTCGGGTCCGGCACGAACTGGCCGTAGGCGACGTCGCGTGGGTTGGCCAGGATCGCCAGCGGCGGCGGGCCGGCGACCAGCGCCTCCAGCGACGTCTCGGGCGCGTCGCTGTGCACGGTCAGCGTGCGGCGTTCGCCGTCGGCGCGGAACACCAGCAGCTCGAGGTCGAGCGGCCAGCTGCCGGCGCCGCCGACCGGGCGCTGGGTCAGCGTCGCGGTCAGCACGGCGCCGGTCTCGTCGGTGGTCCAGCCGACGCGCACCTGCGGCATCGACGGCGCGAGCAGCCAGCGGTCCGACCAGCGGTCGAGGTCGACGCCGGCGGCCGCCTGCAGCGCCGCGGCGAGGTCGCGCCAGTCGGCGTTGTCGAACGCGTGCGTGGTCAGGAAGCGTCTGACGCCCGCCTGGAACGCCTTCTCGCCGAGGCCCTCGAACAGCGCGCGCAGCACCGCCGGTGCCTTGTTGTAGACGATCGCGCCGTAGGCCGACTTGGCGTCGGCGAGGTTCTGCAGCTCCTGGAACACCGGCGTCGTGCCTGGTGTCGCGTCGACCGCGTAGGCGCGCGGCTTGACGCCCTGCAGGAAGCGCAGCCACGCGCCGCGTTCGGGCTCGAGCGCGGCCAGCGCGCGGTAGCCGTAGAAGGTCGCGAAGCCCTCCTTCAGCCACAGGTCGTCGAACCACTTCATCGTCACCAGGTTGCCGAACCACTGGTGGCTCAGCTCGTGGTAGACCAGCGTGCTGCGCGCGACCTGTTCGCCGGCGGTCGGCGGGTGGTCGAACAGCAGCGACGTCTCGCGGTAGAAGATCGCGCCGGCGTGCTCCATGCCGCCGTACGGGAAGCCGGGCAGCAGGGCCAGGTCGAGCTTGTCGAACGGGTAGGGCACGTCGAACGCGCGGCACAGCCAGGCCAGGCCGTCGTGGTGCAGCCGCACCAGCGCTTCGCGGTCGAGGTCCGGCAGGCGCGAGCTGCGCAGCAGGACGCGCATCGGCTGGGTCACGGTGATCCCGGGCACCGACGGCTGCGGCGGCGTGAATTCGGCGAACGGCCCGCAGGCGAACGCGAACAGGTAGGTCGGCAGCGGCCTGGTACGGGCGAAGCGCCACAGCTTGCCGACCACGTCTTCGCGCGGATGGAACTCGTCGGGGTCGGGGTCGACCGGTGCGCCGTTGGCGATCGCCGTCCAGCGCTCCGGCAGGTCGAGCTCGAGCAGGAACTTCGCGCGCAGGTCCGGCTGGTCGAAGCACGGGAACAGCCCGTGCGCATCGGCCGGCACCAGCAGCGTGTAGTAGTAGTCGAGGTCGTCGCTGTCGTCGTGGTAGACGGTCAGCGGCGTGCCGGTGGGCGCCACCTGGCTGGTGAACGTCGCGTGCACGCCGTTGAGGCCGCGGACCAGCGTCGCGGCGGGCAGGATCAGGTGGTCGGCGACGCGCCGCGGGACCAGCTCGTTGGCGTTGGCGTTGAGCGAGTCGATCGTCTCGCCGGCGAAGTCGAGCACCACGTCGGCGCCCGGGTCGTTGTCGGGGTCGAGCTCGAAGCGCAGCCGCAGCTCGCCGCGCACTTCGCGGCCGTGCTCGGCCAGCGTGAAGCGCAGGTCGTATTCGACGTTCTGCAGCTGCGCCTTGCGCTGCGCGGCGAGCTGACGCGAGATGCCGGGTGCCGGATCCTGGGGCGGCAGCGTCGTCACGAGCGAGACCAGCAGCAGCGGCGCGAGCAGCATGTCACCTTCAGCAGCTCGGGGCCCACGCCGCGTCGAGCGCGCCGGCGGTGATCGCGTCGTGCGACGCGTTCCACGTCGCCTTGCCCTCGACGAACAGGATCGCCTGCGGCGACTGGTGCTGCACACCGCACTGCTCGGCGATGGCGCGCGACACGGCGCGCGCGCCGATCACGTCGACGAACAGCGTCGGCGCGTCCGGGTGGTCGAGGCGGAACAGCTCGTATTCGGCGCGCGCGGCCGAACTGATCGGACAGATCGGGCTGTGCTTGAACAGCAGCACGCGCGGCTGCTTCAGGGCGTTGTCGAAGGTGGGGAGGTCGCGAACGACGGTCTCTGACATCGCCGGAAATGCTAGCGCTCCCCGGGCGCCGGCGCCTCTACGGCAGGATGCGGACCTTGCCGGCGGCGTCGGCGACGACGACGCGGCCGGCCATGCCGACGAACAGGCCGTGGTCGATCACCCC
>JACKHZ010000037.1 GCA_020638735.1 Planctomycetota bacterium
GAGGGCTACCTCGAAGGGCCGCCGGAGCTGATCGCCGAGGTCGCGGCGAGCAGCGTGTCCTACGACCTGCACCAGAAGCTGCACGTCTACCGCCGCCACGGTGTGCGTGAGTACCTCGTGCACCGCGTCGACGATGGCGAGGTCGATTGGTTCGTGCTCGAGGCGGGCCAGTACGTGCGGATGCAGCCGGACGATGAGGGGCTGCTGCGCAGCCGGACCTTTCCCGGCCTCTGGTTGTCGCCGCAGCTGCTGCTGGCCGGCGATCTGCGGGGTCTGCGCGACCTCGTCGAACGCGGCTGCCGCGAGCCGGCGCATTCCGCGTTCGCCGCGGGCCTGCTGCGTTCGTGATCCGGAGGGAAGCCGCAGCGCGCCCCTGCGCTATTCGACCGCGCGCCCTTCCTGCAACAGTCGCGACGGTTCGCGGCGCGCCGCCAGCAGCGCCGGCACGACGCTGGCGGCGACGCAGACCCCGAGCGCCAGTGCGAGCCCGAGCAACAAGCTCGGCCACGGCACCACGAACGGTGCGGTCACGTCCATCGACCGCGAGCCGGCGATGGTGCCGGTGTAGGAGACGCCGAGGCCGAACAGCAGGCTGACGAGGCCGGCGAGCAGGCCCGTCAACAGTCCTTCGGCGAGCACCATGCGCACGATCTGGCCGCGCGTCTGGCCGATGCTGCGCAGGATGCCGATCTCCCAGCTGCGGGCGCGGATCGCGGCCAGCAGCGTGTTGACCACCGCCGCGCCGGCGAGCAGCAGCGCCCACAGCGGGTAGGTGCTGAGGTTCTTGATGACGTTGTCGACCTTGGACTGCAGGCCGCGGCCGACGGTGCGGGCGTTGACGATCCGCAGATAGGCCTCGCCATCGCGCAGCCCATCGTCGCTGACGGGGGCGCCGTCGGCGCGTGACAGCAACGCCGTCAGCGGCTTCTCCAGCGAGCCGGGGTCGACGCCTTCGGCGAGCCGGTACCAGAGCGTCTTGCAGACGCTGTCGGGGTAGTCCGCTCGCGCGGTCGCGGGCGGGACGAAGATCATGCCGCCGCAACGACCGGTGTTCCGGCGCATGCCGATGTAGCGCATGAACAGGTGCCAGCCGTCCATCTTGACGACGCCGGCGATCTGGTAGGTCAGGCGCGCGTGCCGCGGGTCACCGCTGTCCAGGACCATCGCCTTGCCGACGTCGTAGAGGTCCGGGAAGCGTCGGTAGAGGTTGTCGGAGATCAGGCACGAGCCGCCCGCGGCGAGCAGCGGCGCCGCCGTCGCCGCGCTGCCGCGCACGAACTCGGCGTGGATCATGCCTTCGTCCGGGTCGAGCAGCCCGTGCAGCTCGCAGCCGAAGTACATCACGTCCTTGCTGAAGAAGTCGACGTGGTCGATGACCGTGCCCTCGGGCAGGTTGGCGAGCAGCGGGTTCTCGAGGCGGATCGGCAGCATCGCCTCGGCGCCCGGCAGCTTCGCGATCGCCGCCATGCGGTCGTCGGGCACGCCGTCGGGCAGCACGTGCACCACCGCGTCCGGGATCTGCTCGGTCAGCAAGAAGGGCACCGCCATCGACCTGCCCCAGACCTGGATGACGATGTAGAGGCCGAGCCCGACCAGCAGCGCGGCGACGCAGCCGACGGTCCGCCACAGGTTGTTGCTCAGCTGGCGCGCGAGCAGCCGCGGGTTGAGCGCGAGCAACCGACCGGCGACCGCGGCGAAGCTGCGTTCGCAGAGCCGCAGCAACCACGGCAACAGGCAGATCGTGCCGAGCAGCGCGGTGACGAACGACAGCGGCACCAGCGTGGTCGAGCGCAACGGGTCGGGCACCATGGTGGTGGTGGCGGCCCACGGATTGACGACGATCAACAACAAGCCGAACGGCAGCAGCCAGTGCGGCGCCCGTGACGGCAGCAGCTGTGTTGCTCGCGCCATGCCTTCGAGGGGGCGTAGGCGGGCGCCGTTGTAGGCCGGCAGCGCGATCGCCAGCGCCACGGAGCCGTAGGCGACCAGCGCGCCGAGCCCGAGCAGCGGCGCCAGCGGGAACGCCAGCTGGACCGTCACGCCGCCGAAGTACGACCAGGTCGCGTCGCCCTGCAGCACGGTCGCGCCGATGCCGACGCCGACCAGCCAGCCGAAGGTCGCGATGCTCGCCGCTTCGAGCAGCAGCAGCACCAGGACCTGCAGCTGCGTCAGCCCGATCGCGCGCAGCATCGCCAGCTGCCGGATGCGCTCCTGCACGCCCATGCTGAAGGTGTTGAAGATGATGAACAGGCCCGCGACCAGGGCCAGCTTCATCGACGCGTCGCGCATCAGCGGCAGATACCAGGCGCCGCCGCCGTGGGGGCCGCCGTAGGCAGTGCTGACGTCGCTGGGCGCCATCAGCTCGCCGAGGGACTCGATCTTGGTCGGTGGCTGCAGCGTGGCGACGAACTGCTCGCAGCGCTCGGCGAAGGCGTCGCTGACGCCCGGGTCGTGCAGCGCCACGGCGACGCGGTTGGGTTCCGGAGCGCACCCCAGCAGGCGGGCGTAGACCGCCGGGGCGACGTAGAGCCCGGTGAGTCCCTTGACGTTGGCCGGCGCGTCGACGATGCCGCGGATGCGCACGGTGTGCCAGCCGGCGATCGAGGCGACCTGCACCTGGTCGCCGAGCGCGACCTTCAGCCGGCGGGCGACGTTCTGGTCGATGGCGACCGAGTCGTCGTCGGCGTCCGCGCCCGGCTCCAGCCAGCGTCCCTCGACCAAGGGCCGCGGCGGCGTCGCGTTGTCGGTGCCGTAGAGGGCGGTGGTCACGTGTCCGGCGGCGATCGAGCCGCGCGTGCGGAAGTCGGTCTCGGGATCGCGGCTCTTGGCCAGCTCGACCATCGCCCCGGTGGCGGCGAACAGCGCGCGCACCTCGGGCTGCGCGCGCAGCCACGGCAGGATCGGCGGCGCCAGCGGCGGCAGCGGCGGGTTGGCGCTGGCGCGGCTGCGGTCGTTCTCGACGTCGTCGTCGGTGCCGGCGCTGAGCAGCAGCGCGTAGCCGCCGCTCATGCGCTGCGCGCTGCTCTCGTCGGTGCTGACCGCCGCCGTCTGTGCGCCGATCACCACCGTCACCATCGCCACCGCCATCGTCACCGCGCTGGTGGTGAGCAGCAGCCGCAGCGGGTGGCGGCGCCAGTGCGCCAGCAGCAGCTTGACGATCGCCCTCACGGAGCGGCTCCGCTCGGCGTCGCCGCGTCGAGCAGTTCGTGGAAGCGCGCGCCGAGCGCCGCGGGCGAAGTGAACTCGCGGCGGTCGAGCACCGCCATCAGGTGGCCGTCGCGCAGCAGCAGGACGCGGTCGGACCACATCGCCACCACCGGATCGTGGGTCGCGAGCACGACCGTGCACCGCTGCGCGGCCGCCAGTTCCTGCAGTCTGGAGCAGAACCGCTCCCGGTTGCCGGAGTCGAGGTTGCCGGTCGGTTCGTCGGCGAGCAGGAGCGACGGGTCGTGGATCAGCGCCCTGGCGATCGCGACGCGCTGCTGTTCGCCGCCGCTGAGCTGGTCGGGGCGGTGGCGGCGGCGGGTGGCGAGGCCGAGCATCTCGAGCAGCGCCGCGCACTTCTCCGGCTGCAGGCGGCCGTGCCGCTCCATCAGCAGCGGCAGCTGCACGTTGTCCTCGACGGTCAGCGTCGGCACCAGGTTGTACGCCTGGAACACCAGGCCCAGGTGTCGGCGGCGGAACAGCGTCAGCCGCCGATCGTCGAGCGCGCCGAGGTCCTGGCCGGCGATCGAGACCGAGCCGGTGGTCGGCTCGATCAGGCCGCCGAGCAGGTGCAGCAGCGTGCTCTTGCCCGAGCCGCTGGCGCCCATGACCGCGACGAACTCACCGCGTCCGGCGCGGAAGCCGACGTCGACCAGCGCCGGCACTTCGACCGATCCCTGGCGGAACGTCTTGCCGAGTCCTCCGACGACGAGGTGTTCGGGCGCGGTGGGGGATTCCGATGCGGGGGTCGGGTTCACGGGCAGCGGCGGCAGGCTGGATTCGGCGGGTCGGCGAGGAGGCGGCGGCTCGATCGGGGCTACAGCGCGCCGATGCCGAGATCGAGTCCGTTGGAGGTCAGCGCGCCGAACGGGTTGACGCCGGGGGTCAGCGTCAGGACCTGACCGAACACGTGCGCACCGTTCAGGCCCGGGTCACCTGGGATCGAGAACGGCAGGCTGGCGGTGCTGCCGGAGACGGTGACACCGGTGATGACATCGGTGCCGACGTACGCCGCGCAGCCGGTGAAGCCGAACGAGCTGAGGTCGATGCCGGGGTTCACCTGCGTCGTGCTCAGCACGTAGACGGCGGCGACGGAGCCGGCCTCGATCTCGCTCGCGTC
>JACKHZ010000038.1 GCA_020638735.1 Planctomycetota bacterium
AGCCCGCGGCGAAGCCGGCGAGCAACCACCAGCCGAGCGGGCGCGCAGCGTCGCGCGTTCGCCACAGCGCGTACATCGTCACCGTCCACCAGCACACGAGCGGCGGGTCCGGCGTCGCCAGGAAGTGCGCCGCCATCAGCATCGGCATCGCGAACGCGCTGACCAGCCAGGCGCGGCGCACCCAGTCGCTGGCGCCGAGGCGACGCAGCCACAGCAGGCCGACCCAGGTCGCCGCGAGCATGCAGCACAGCGTGCCGAGCCGGATGCCGAGCGCGCCGTCACCGAACAGCTGCGTGCCGAGCCAGATCATCCACGCCACCATCGGCGGGTGGTCGAAGTAGGACAGCGCCGGGTGCTGCGCGTAGCACCAGTAGTAGGCCTCCTGCGCGAACAGCGGCAGCGTCGTGACCTGCCAGACGCCGAGCAGCGCCGACAGCAGCAGGAGACGGCGTTCGCTTCGGTCGGCCGGGGACATCGCGGTCACGTTAGCGGGGCGCCGCGCCCAGTTCTCCTCACGCTTCGGCTCGCACCGCGGGTCGGCCGAACGCGCCGTAGAGGCTCGGCAGCAGGAACAGGTTCATCAGCGTCGAGGTCGCGAGGCCACCCAGGATCACCAGCGCCATCGGGTACTCGATCTCCTGGCCCGGCACGTTGCCGCGCACGACCAGCGGTACCAGCGCCAGCGCCGCGCAGCCGGCGGTCATGCAGATCGGCGCGAGACGCTCCATCGCGCCGCGGCGGATCAGCTCGGGGCCGAACGGCACGCCCTCGTCGAGCTCGAGGTGTCGGAAGTGGCTGACCATCATGATGCCGTTGCGTGCGGCGATGCCGAGCACCGTGACGAAGCCGACCAGCGAGCCGAGCGACACGTTGCCGCCGCCGAGCCACGCGCCGGCGACGCCGCCGACCAGCGCGAACGGCAGCGTCGCGAAGACGATCGTGCTGGCCCGCACCGACTGGAAGTCCACCTGCAGCAGCACGAACACGCCGAGCAGGCCGAGCAGGGCGAACCACAGCAGTCGCTCGCGCGAACGCTGCAGCGCGTCGTACTCGCCGAGCACGCGGGCGTGGTAGCCCCGCTCGAACGGCACGCCGCTCAGCGCCGCCTCGACGTCGCGCGCCACGGAGCCGATGTCGCGGCCGCGCACGTTGCAGGTGACGTCGATGCGCCGCGAGGCCTCCTCGCGCACGATCTGGTTGGGCGCCGGCTCGAACTGCACGTCGGCGATCTCGCCGAGCGCCACCTGGCCGCCGGCCGGCAGCGCGACCGGCGCCGCGCGCAGCCGTTCGAGGCCGCTGCCGTCGCGGTCGTCGCCGCGCACGACGACGTCGACGACCTGCTGGCCGAGCAGCACCTCGCCGACCTTGTCGCCGCGCACCATCGTCGTCGCCGCGCGCCACGCCTGGCCGGCGGCCAGCCCGAAGCGCTGCAGCGACTCCGGTCGCAGCGCCACCGAAAGCTGCGGCACCGCGTGCTGCGACTCCACCTGCGCGTCGACGACGCCCGGCAGGTCGGCGATCGCGGCGAGGATCTGCTTGGCCTTGCTGCGCAGCACGTCGAGGTCGGGCCCGAAGGTGCGCACGACGATCGACGCGCTGGTGCCGGTCAGCACTTCCTTGGTGCGTTCCTTGAGGTAGGTCAGCACGTCGCGCTTGAGGCCGGGGTAGCCGGCGATCACGTCGCGGATCCTGCCGACCGTCGCGTCGTGGTCGGCGTTCTCGTCGATCGAGATCCACAGCTCCGTGAAGTTGGGACCGACCACCTCGTCGGCGACCTCGGCGCGGCCGATGTGCGAGCCGAAGTTGCGCACGCCGGGGATCCCGCGCAGGTCCTTGCTGGCGCGGATCGTCACGCGGTCCATCGCCTCGAGCGAGGTGCCGGGCGGCTCGACGAAGTGCATCAGGAAGTCCGTCTCGCGGAAGTCCGGCAGCAGGTTCTCGCCGAGCTGCGTCGCGGCGAAGCCGGTGCCCAGCAGGGTCGCGACCAGGGTCGCCAGCGCGAGGCGCGGCCGCCGCGTCACCGCCGGCAGCACGGCGCCGTAGACGCGCTTGAGCGCGCGCTGCAGCGGCGGGTCGTGGGCCTCGCGGCGCCCGCGCGACAGCAGCAGCAGCGACAGCGCCGGCGTGACCGTCACTGCGACCAGCAGCGAGGCGAGGATCGCGACCACGTAAGCGAACGCCAGCGGCCGGAAGAACGCGCCGGCCAGCCCGTCGAGGAAGAACACCGGCAGGAACACCAGCACGACGATCAGGCTGGCGTAGACGACCGCGCTGCGCACCTCGAGCGAGGCACCGAGCACGACGGCGAGCGGATGGCGCGGCTTGTCCGACGCGCGCTCCAGCCGCAGCCGGCGGTCGATGTTCTCGACGTCGATGATCGCGTCGTCGACGACCTCGCCGAGCGCGATGACGAGCCCCGCCAGCACCATCGTGTCGATGGTGCCGCCGAAGTGGTCGAGCACCAGCATCGCCGCCGCGGTGGACAGCGGGATCGCCAGCAGGCTGATGACCGCCGTGCGCCACTCGTAGAGGAACGCCAGCAGCACCATCACGACCAGGATGCAGCCGAGCAGCATCGCGTCGCCGAGGTTGTGCAGCGAACGCTCGACGAACGTCGCCGGCCGGAACACCGTGGTGTCGAACTCGACGCCGGCGAGCGCCGGCCGCAGCTCCTCCATCGCCGCCTCGACGCCGCGCGTGACCGCCAGCGTGTTGCCGTCGACGTGCTTCTCGACGATCAGCAGCAGGCCGGGCTGGTCGTTGACGATCGCGTCACCGATCGGCACCTGGTGCCCTTCGACGACGTCGGCGACGTCGCCGAGCGCGAGCCTGGTGCCGGGGATCGGGGCCTTGGCGAGGTCGTCGACGACCTGCACCGCCGAGCGGTGGCTGACCGCGACGCGCTGGTTGGGCGAGTCGACGAAGCCGCCGGCGCCGACCGCCACCGCGTCCGCCGCCGCGCGCGAGACGACGTCGAGCGTGACGCCGTGGTTGCGCAGCCGGTCGCCGTCGACGAGCACCTGGAACTGGCGGTCGCGCTGGCCCCAGATCGCGACGTTGGCGACGCCGGGCACCGCCATCAGCCGCGGCCGCACGACCCAGCGCGCGAGGTCGGTCAGCTGCACCTGGTCGAGGCGCTCCGACCAGACGCCGATCTTCATCGCGCGACTCGTCGACGACAGCGGCTGCAGGATCACAGGCGGCCGGCTGACGGCGGCCGGCAGCTGCCGCGTCGCCGTGGCGAGCCGTTCGGCGACCAGCTGGCGGGCGCGCAGCAGGTCGGTGCCGCGCACGAAGTGCATCGTCACCTGCGACAGGCCGAGCACCGACTTGGAGTGCAGCTCGGCGAGCCCGGGCACGCCGTTGAGCGCGTTCTCGAGCGGGCGCGAGATCAGCGTCTCGACCTCCTCGGTGGACAACCCCGGCGCCTCGGTCTGCACCTCGACGCGCGGCGGCGCGAACTCGGGGAACACGTCGTAGGCGGCGTCGCGGGCGCGCTGGACGCCGAGCACGACGACCAACGCGGCGGCAGCGATCACCAGCGCGCGCATGCGCAGCGAGGTCGTGACGAGCCAGCTGAGCATCAGCGTGCGTGCCCCGATTCGATGCCCCAGAGCTCCGGCACGCCGGCGATGACGACCGGCGCGCCGGTGGCGATCTTGCCGGTGATCGCCGCTTCGCCCTCGTAGACGAACAGCACGTCGACCGCGCGGCGCGTGTAGGCGAACCCCTTGTCGTCCACCTCGTAGACGAACGCGCGGCCGCGTTCGTCGCGCAGGATCGCCGACCACGGCACCACGAGGTGCGTCGTCGCGCCGGCGAGCGGCACCGGCACGAACACCGGCTGCCCCGGCCGCAGCGCGCCGGCCTCGACGTGCACTCCGTACCAGAGATCGCCGGTGTGGGTCAGGCTGTCGCCGCTCGGCGGCGCGGCGGCGCGCGTGCC
>JACKHZ010000039.1 GCA_020638735.1 Planctomycetota bacterium
CTGCCTTCCTGCCGGTTGTTGGCCGGGCAGCCGGCGTTGCCGCCGCGCCCGCCGCCGACGTTGGTCGCGCCGCAGGTGCGCGCGCCGCCGTTGCCGCCGTTGTTGGGGCCGCACGGGTCGGGGCTGAAGACGCCGAACGAGGCGCGCCCCTGCGAGCCGTTGGTGCCGGGCACGCCGCTGGTGCCCACCGTCCCGTCGAGCCCGCGGCCGCCGTCGCCGGCGAAGACGCGGTTGTTGCGGATGGTGAGGTTGCTGTTCGAGTCGCGGATGTAGATCGCGTAGGCGTTGCCTTCGGTCAGCGGCGACTCGCCGTTGACGACGAAGCCGTCGAAGACGGTCGCCAGGTTGATCGTGATCGCGCTCACCGTGCGCCGATCGGTGCCGCCGCCGACGGTGTTGCCGTTGATGATCGTGACGTTGAACTCGGGCTCGCGCACCCACGAGACCGGGTCGTGCCCGCCGAGGATCTGCTTGCCGTTGGGCAGGGTGATGCTCTCGCGGTAGACCCCCTCGGCGACCCGGACCCGGGCGCGGTTGAGCGCCACCACCCGGCTGATGCCGGCGTTGATGGTGCTGCACGGGCGCATCAGATCACCGCAGTCGGCCGCGGCGACGCCGCCGTCCTGCGGGGTCGCGACGTAGACCGCCTGCGGGTCGGCCTGCAGCTCGCAGCCGTTGGCCGCGCGCCCGTCGGCGTCGATATAGCCGGGCAGGCACTGGTAGCTGCACTGCGCCGCGGCGCCCTGCACGACACACTGCGGGGTGACGCCGAACGCGGCGGGGTTGGGGTTCCACAGCGAGTTGCAGTTGTTCCCGCAGGCGCCGCAGTTGGCGACCTGGATGTAGCGCCCCTGCGCGTCGACGAAGGGCTCGTCGACGGTGCCGTTGCAGTTGTCGTCCTGGTAGTCGCAGAGGTCGGCCGGGGCCGGGTTGCCGGGCACCGCGTCGCAGGTGACGCCGGCGCCGTTGGCGGTGCAGACCTGCACCCCGCTGCGGCGGCAGAGGCCGAGGCCCGCCTCGCAGCGCTGGTTGAGGGTGGGGAACGCCTCGTCGGTGCGGCCATCGCAGTCGTCGTCGAGCGCGTTGCAGGTCTCGGCCGAGGGCAGGCCGGGCGCTTCGTTGCAGATGGTCATCGCGCCGTCGGCCGAGCAGACGCGCACGCCGACCCGGCGGCAGACGCCGTCGCCGACGGTGCAGGCGCGGTTGAGGTCGGCGAACTGCTCGTCGGAGCGGCCATCGCAGTCGTCGTCGAGGCCGTTGCAGACCTCCTGCCCCGCCTGCCCGGCGACCGCGTTGCACTGCACGCCCGCCCCGCCCGGCGCGCAGACCTGCACGCCCTGGCGCAAGCACCCGCCCTGGCCCGCGCTGCAGAGCTGGCCGAGGGTGGGGAAGGTCTCGTCGGTGCGGCCATCGCAGTCGTTGTCCTGCGCGTCGCAGGTCTCGGCCGCGGCCGGGCCCGCCTGGGCGTTGCAGATCACGGCGGCGCCGTCGGGCGAGCAGACCCG
This sequence comes from Planctomycetota bacterium, assembly GCA_020638735.1. Taxonomy (GTDB): domain Bacteria; phylum Planctomycetota; class UBA1135; order UBA1135; family UBA2386. Next base: position 1,506 of record JACKHZ010000039.1, read on the forward strand.
CACGCCCGAGCGGGCGCAGAGGCCGACGCCGGCGCTGCACGCGGTGTTGAGCCCGACGAAGCCCTCGTCGATGTTGCCATCGCAGTCGTCGTCGAGGCCGTTGCAGACCTCGACGCCCGCCTGACCGGGGACCGCGTCGCAGACCACCGCGGCGCCGTCGCCGCTGCACCGCCGCACGCCGGGGCGCACGCAGACGCCGACGCCGGCGCTGCACGCGGTGCCGACGTTGGGGAAGGTCTCGTCGGAGCGGCCATCGCAGTCGTCGTCGAGGCCGTTGCAGCTCTCGGCCGCCACCTGACCGGGGACCGCGTCGCAGACCACCGAGGCGCCGTCGGCGCTGCACTGCCGCACGCCCGAGCGCAGGCAGGCGCCCACGCCGGCGTTGCACGCGGTGCCGATGGTCGGGAACGCCTCGTCGAGCCGCCCGTCGCAGTCGTCGTCGAGGCCGTTGCAGGTCTCCTGGGCGGGCATGCCCGCGACCGCGTTGCAGACCACCGCGCCGCCGTCGGGGCTGCACACGGTGACCCCGGCCTCGCGGCACTGACCCACACCCACCTGGCAGGGGCGGTTGACCCCGGCGAAGCCTTCGTCGGCGCTGCCATCGCAGTCGTCGTCGAGGCCGTTGCAGGTCTCCTGCGCCGGCATGCCGGGGACCGCGTCGCAGACCACCGCGGCGCCGTCGGCGCTGCACTGCCGCACGCCGGCGCCGAGGCAGATGCCGCTGCCCGCGGTGCAGGCGGTGCCGACGCCGGGGTAGTCTTCGTCGATGCGACCGTCGCAGTCGTCGTCGAGGCGGTTGCAGGTCTCGGCGCCGGGAAGGCCGGCGACCGCGTCGCAGACCACCGAGGCGCCGTCGTCGCTGCACCGCCGCACGCCGGGGCGCACGCAGGCGCCGGTGCCGACGCTGCACGCGGTCGCGAGCCCGGGGAAGGTCTCGTCGGTGCGGCCATCACAGTCGTCGTCGAGGCCGTTGCAGGTCTCGTCGCTCGCCGGGCTCAGCTCGGCGTTGCAGACCACCTGCGCGCCATCGGGGCTGCACACGGTGACACCGGCGCCGCGGCACGAGCCGATGCCGACCGCGCAGGGGCGGTTGACCCCGGCGAAGCCTTCGTCGGCGGTGCCATCACAGTCATCGTCGATGCCATTGCAGGTCTCGACCGAAGGCTCGGCCGCCGCCGCGTTGCACGCGACCGCCGCGCCGTCGTCGGTGCAGTAGAGGAAGCCCTGGCGCAGGCAGGCGCCGACGCCGACCGAGCAGGGCTCGAAGAGGCGGTCGAAGCCTTCGTCGGCGGTGCCATCGCAGTCGTTGTCGATGCCATCGCAGGTCTCGGGCGCCGCGTCACCGGCGACCGCGGTGCAGACCGCGTCGCCGCCGTCGGCCGCGCAGCGCAAGGCACCCGCCCGGCGGCAGGCACCCTCACCGGCGAAGCACGGCTCGTTGAGCCCCACGAACGCCTCGTCGATCTGCCCGTCGCAGTCATCGTCGAGCGCGTTGCACCGCTCTTCGCTCGGGTCGCCCGGCACCACGTCGCAGACCACCTCGGTGCCATCGCCGCTGCACGCGTTGACGCCCACCCGGCGGCAGGCACCTTCGCCGACGATGCACACCTGCCCGCGGGTGTCGAAGCCTTCGTCGGTGCTGCCATCGCAGTCGTCGTCGAGGAAGTTGCAGAGCTCCTGCATCGGCGCGGGCGCGGTGCAGACCGGCTCGGGTGACTCGACGGTGCAGACCAGCCGGCCGGAGCAGGCGATCGTCTCGCCGTCGACCTCGACGCTGCGCTCGCAGACCTCGCCGAGCCCGACGATGTCATCGGTGAAGCCGTTGCAGTCATCGTCGACCTGGTTGCAGACCTCGGCCGCCGGCTCCTGCGCGTCGCAGCCGACCCAGCCCTGCTCACCGTCGCAGGTCTCGCGGCCGATGCACTGGCCGAACTCGTTCTGCCGCTGGCAGAGGCGCTGGTCGCCGTCGTTGTCGGCGTTGCAGCTGCACGACCCGGTCGTCGGGGTGCAGGTCATGCGCCCCTCGATGTCGGCGCAGCGATAGCCGGCGTTGCAGTCGTCGTCGGTCGCGCAGTCGAAGCCGCAGACCGTGGCACCATCGAGCAGGTAGCAGTGACCGCCGGGGCAGTCGCGGTCTTCGGCGCAGACGCCGCACACCCGGCTCTGGCGGGGGAAGCAGATCGAGACGACGTCGGGCGGGGTGTTCTCGACGATGCGGCAGCTCCACCCGGCGGGGCACTGGGTGTTCTGCAGGCATCGGCGCGAGCAGGCGTTGCGCTCTTCGGCTTCGTAGGGAATGCAGAAGCCGCTCTCGCACTCGCCGTTGTCTTGACAGGGGTCGAGGAAGAGACCGAGCACCATGCCGCCGTCGTTGCCGA
>JACKHZ010000004.1 GCA_020638735.1 Planctomycetota bacterium
CGCGGTGGTCGACGGTACGCAGCAGGACGGCGCCAGCACGGACGTCGTGGGACAAGACGGCACCGGACCGGACGGCGTCGTCCAAGACGGCGCCACGCTCGACGGCGCGCCGACCGACGCCCAACCCTCCGACGCCCAACCCTCCGACGCGCCCGTGACCGACGCGAACGACGGCGGCGGCACGGCAGGCGATGGCACGGCTGGCGACGGCGCGACCGGCGACGCGACGGATACCGCCACCGGCGACAGCATCGGCCCGCCGAAGTGCACCTCGGCGGCGACCTGCCCCGCGCCGAGCAATCCGTGCCTGGTCGCCGATTGCCATCCGCAAGCCGGCTGCATCGAGGTCGCGCTGCCCAGCGGCACGGCCTGCAACGACGGCTCGGCCTGCACCACCGCGGCGGTCTGCGAGGCCGGCGTCTGCAAGCCGAGCGCGACGCTGGACTGCGACGACGGCCTGTTCTGCACGGTCGACAGCTGCGACAAAGACAAGGGCTGCGCCAACCTGCCCGCCGCGGCGAGCCCCTGCGACGACGGCAACCCCTGCACGCTCGAAGAGGCCTGCGACGCGCAAGGCAGCTGCAGCGGCGGGATCAACATCTGCGCTTGCCAGGTCAGCGCCGACTGCGCTGCGAAGGAAGACGGCAACCTCTGCAACGGCACGCTCTTCTGCGAGCCGAAGAGCAAAACCTGCCAGATCAACCCGGCCACCGTTGTGACCTGCAACGGCAAGGACGACACCACCTGCGCCGCCACGACCTGCGACCCGAAGACCGGCACCTGCGCGCTGCAATCCAAGCCGGAGGGCACCGCCTGCGACGACGGCGTGCTCTGCACCGTCGGCGACGCCTGCGACGCCAAGGGCCAATGCCAGCCGGGCACCCAGGTCTGCTGCAAATCCGACGCCGACTGCGGCAAATTCGAGGATGGCGACGCCTGCAACGGCACGCTCTTCTGCAACAAGGCGAGCGGCAGCTGCGAGCTCAACCCGACGACCGTCGTCGTCTGCCCCTCGGCCTACGACACTGCCTGCCGGAAGAACCTCTGCGACAAGTCCAAGGGCACCTGCGGCTGGGTGCAGAGCGACGACGGCACGGCCTGTGACGACGGCTCGGCCTGCACCCCGAACGAGGCCTGCAAGGCGGGCGAGTGCGTCGCGGGCGCCAGCCTCTGCGAGTGCAAGGACGACGCCGATTGCGAAAAGTTCGAGGACGGCAACCTCTGCAACGGCACCCTCTACTGCGATCCCTCCGGCGATATCGCGATCTGCAAGGTCAACCCGGTCACGGTCGTGAAGTGCGACGACAGCCAAGACACGACCTGCGCGCACAACGTCTGCACCCCGTCGACCGGCGCCTGCAAGGTCGTGCCGCGCAACGAGAACAAGACCTGTGACGCCGACGGCAACCCGTGCACGCCGAAGGACCTCTGCAAATCCGGAAGCTGCGTCGCCGACACCAACGTCTGCATCTGCCAAACCGACACCGAATGCCAAGGCCACGAGGACGGCAACCTCTGCAACGGCACCCTCTTCTGCGACAAGGGCAACAACCGCTGCCAGGTCAACCCGGCCACCGTCGTCAGCTGCCCGACCGGGCTCGACACCGGCTGCCAGAAGAGCCGCTGCCAACCGCTGAGCGGCACCTGCAAGACCGAGAACGTCGCGGACTTCACCCCCTGCGACGCCGACGACACCCAATGCACGCTGAACGACGCCTGCATCGCCGGCACCTGCAAGCCGGGGCAGAACCTCTGCCAATGCAAGATCGACGGTCACTGCGGCCGCTTCGACGACAAGAACCAATGCAACGGCAGCCTCTATTGCGACAAGGCCAAGGGCACGCCCTATGCCTGCATCGAGAACCCCGGCACCGCCGTGTGGTGCGACAAATCGGGCGACGGGCCGTGCCAGACCGCCGTCTGCGACCCGAAGACGGGCGATTGCGGCCTCGAGAAGGTCCCGGACGGCCAGCCGTGCACCGACGGCACCGCCTGCGAGGTCGGCGGGCTCTGCGCCGGCGGCGACTGCAAGGGCACCACCGTGCTCTGCGACGACGGCAACCCCTGCACCACCGACGCCTGCAACGACGCCAAGGGCTGCATCTCGCTGCCTGCACCGGCCACCGCATGCGACGACGCCAACGATTGCAGCGCCGACTCCTGCGACCCGAAGCTCGGCTGCGTCCACCTCGCCAAGCCGCAAGGCGCGCTCTGCAGCGACGGCGACGCCTGCACCAGCGGCGATACCTGCGCCGCGGGCGTCTGCGCCGGCGGCAAGGTCCTGCTCTGCGACGACGGCAACGCCTGCACCAACGACAGCTGCGACCCCAAGCAGGCCGAAGGCAAGGGCTGCCTGCACACCCCCGTCGTCGACGGCAAGGTCTGCGACGACGGCAACGCCTGCACCGTGGCGACCGCCTGCAACAAGGGCCAATGCAGCGGCAAGCCGAAGAATTGCGACGACGGCGACGCCTGCACCACCGACGGCTGCAACCCGAGCGTCGCCGGCGGCTGCCTGCACGTGCAGAAGGGCGAGGGCGTCGCCTGTGACGACGGTAAGGCCTGCACCGAGCAGGACGCCTGCGACAAGGACAGCGTCTGCGCCGGCAAGCCGAAGACCTGCGACGACGGCAATGCCTGCACCAAGGACGCCTGCGACGAGTCGACCGATGGCGGCAAGGGTGGCTGCGTGGCGCTGCCGGCCGGCGGCGGCTGCGACGACGGCGACGCCTGCACCGACAACGATTATTGCAAGGGTGGCGCCTGCTTGCCGGGCGAGGCGACCGTCTGCAACGACGGCAACCCCTGCACCGACGACAGCTGCGACAAGGCGGCCAACGGTGGCGAAGGCGGCTGCGTCTTCGCGAACAAGACCGGCGCCTGCGACGACGGCGACGCCTGCACCGAGCAGGACGCCTGCGCGGCGGGCCAGTGCAAGGGCAAGGCGAAGGATTGCGACGACGACAACGTCTGCACCGACGACAGCTGCCACGTGGTCGAGGGCTGCCAGAACGCGCCGAATACCGCGCCCTGTGGCGACGGAGACGCCTGCACGACGCAAGACGCCTGCAAAGCCGGCAAATGTGGTGGCAAGGCGAAGGATTGCGACGACGGCGACGCCTGCACCACCGACGGCTGCGACAAGGGCGTCTGCACCCACGCGGCCGACGTGAAATGCGACGACGGCGACGCCTGCACCACCGATAGCTGCGACAAGAGCAAGGGCTGCGTCCACGTCGCGACCGGCGGCCCCTGCGACGACGGCGATCCCTGCACCGCCGGCGAGACCTGCACGGCCGCGGGCTGCGTCGGCGCGCCGAAGAATTGCGACGACAGCGATCCCTGCACCGACGACGTCTGCGCCGCCGGCAAGGGCTGCGTGCAGACGGCGAATACCAAGCCCTGCAACGACGGCGACGCCTGCACCTCGGGCGAGGTCTGCGCGACGGCGGGCTGTGGTGGCGGCGTCGCGGTGAATTGCGACGACGGCGAAGGCTGCACCATCGACGCCTGCAACAAGACCAAGGGCTGCATCCACAGCAGCAGCACCCTGGTCTGCGACGACGGCGACGCCTGCACCACCGACGACGTCTGCAAGGACGGCGCGTGCAGCGGCAAGACCACGGTCTGCGACGACGGCGATCCGTGCACGGTCGACGCCTGTGACGCCGCCACCGGCGCGTGCAAGACGCCGCCAGCCAAGGACGGCACGGTCTGCGGCGACGGCACCCGGGCCTGCATCGCCGGCGTGTGCAAGGCCTACGTCCGCATCCGCGCCGCCTACCGCCACACCTGCGCCGAGCGCGCCGCCGGTGGCGTCGATTGCTGGGGCTCCAACGCCAGCGGCGAGCTGGGCCGCGGCGTCAGCACGGGCTCGATCCCGGATCCGGGGGCGGTGAAGTCCGACGCCGGGATCGTCCTGCGCAGCCCGGTCACGCTGATGAACGGCGCCTGCGCCCTCGATCAGGACGGCAAGGCGTGGTGCTGGGGCAGCAACGGCAGCAGCAACCGCCTCGGGATCAACGTCAGCACGACCACGAATGTGCCGCTGCTGGTGCAGAAGCAGCCGGCGACCTTCGTCGCGCTGGAGGCCGGGCAGAACCATATCTGCGGGCTCGGCACCGACGCCCGGATCTATTGTTGGGGCGCTGGCAACTACGGCCAAGTCGGCAACGGCCTGACCAATTCCGTGACCTCGCCGACCACCGCGCTCGGCGTCCTCGACGCGGTGCGGGTCCGCGCCGGCGCCAACCAGAGCGGCGCCATCTTCGCTGCGGCCAAGCCGCGCCTCTGGGGCAACAACGGGGCCGGCGAATTGGGCATGAACGACACCTACAAGACCGGCATCTCTGCGCCGACGGTGCCCGCCGGCGGCTCGCCGGTCGCGGTCGACATCGCCTTCGGGCTGGACGCCAGCGCCATGGTCGACACCGAGGGTCAGATCTGGTCGGCGGGCCAGGTCCGCTACGGTCGACTCGGCATCGGGCTGCCGCTGACGATGAGCCAGGAGGTGCATCGCTTCATCAAGGTGCCCTTCGCGCAGACGGCCGCCGCGGTCTACGGCGGCTGGAACCACCTCTGCGCCCGCGACACCAGCGGCGCGCTCTGGTGCTGGGGCCGCAACGACTACGGCCAGCTCGGCCTCGGCGACAAGGACGACCGCGCCGAGCCGACCCAGGTGCCGCTCGCCGAGGTGACGCTCGCCGGCGTGGTCGACGCCACCACCGGCGACCGGCATATGTGCGTCGTCGACGGCCTGGGGCAGGTCATCTGTTGGGGCAACAATTCCAACGGCCAGCTCGGCACGAACTCGTATACCTCGACGCTGACGCCGACGCTGCTCGTCGACAGCAAGTCGAACCCGAAAGAGACCTGCAAGCTCGCCGCCACCCTCTGCGACGACGGCGATCCCTGCACCGTCGACGGCTGCGACGGGCAGACCGGCGAATGCACCCACACCGCCGGCAACGACGGCGCGAGCTGTGGCGACGACGGGACGCTGCGCTGCGCCGCGGGCGCCTGCAAGGCCGCGCTCGGCGTCGGGCTGGCGGTCGGTGAGCACCACGCCTGCCTGCGCAGCGACGTCGGCAAGGTGCGCTGCTGGGGCGACAACGACGCCGGCCAGCTCGGCGACGGCGGGATCGGCGGCGGCGCCGCGCTGGGCAAGATGGTCCAGGCCGGCACGCTGGCCGGGACCATCGGCCTCGCCGCCGGCGGCACCGCGACCTGCGACCTGCTCGGCGGCACGGGCGAAGGCACGCTGGCCTGCTGGGGCGAGGGCGAGACGACGCCGAAGCCGGTCAGCGCGGTGGATCGCGTCACGGCGGTGGCGGTCGGTGCGGCGCACCGCTGCGTGATCCGCGACGACGGCTACGTCCGCTGCTGGGGCGAGGGCAAAGAGGGCCAGCTCGGCGACGGCAAGGCCGAGGCCAGCACCACGCCGCGGCTGGTGGGCGGCGTCGCCGGCGCGCGGCAGGTCGTCGTCGGCCAAGCGCACAGCTGCGCGCTCGGCTGGGACGGCACGGTTCACTGCTGGGGCCGCGGCGACAAGGGCCAGCTCGGCCACGGCAAGGTCGTCGCCAGCGCGGCGACGGCGCAGAAGGTCAGCGGCGTGAACGGCGCGGTGGCGCTGGCGGCCGGGCGAGACCATAGCTGCGCCCTGCTCGGCGGCGCGGCGGCGGGCAAGGTCCTGTGCTGGGGCGCGGCGGCGGACGGCCAGACCGGCACCGGCGTGACGGCCACAGCGCAGCCGATCCCGACCGCCGTCACGGGGCTGGGCAAGGCGACCGCGATCGGCGCCGGCAGCTGGCACAGCTGCGCGGTGACGGCAACGGGCGGCAAGGTCGCCTGCTGGGGCCGCAACGATCAGGGCCAACTCGGCGACGGCAGCGCGACCAACCGCACGTCGCCGGTCTTCTCGCAAGGCCTCGGCGCGGCGGTCGCGGTCGGCGGCGGCGCGCAATTCACCTGCGCACTCGGCGGCGACGGCGCGGTCCGCTGCGTCGGCGCCGGCGGCAAGGGCGAGCTCGGCGGCGCCGCGGCGGCCAGCAAAACCGGTGTGGTCGTGGTCGGCACCGCGGCGGCGAGCGACGCCTGTGCCAGCGTCTCGTGCGACGACGGCATCCCCTGCACCATCGACCGCTGCGAGCGCGCCACCGGCACGTGCGTCCACGTCGACGCGGTCGACGGCAGCGCCTGCGGCACGGCACAGGTCTGCGTCCAGGGCCAATGCCGCATCCCCTTCGCGACGGCGCTCTCCGCCGGCGACGCACACAGCCTGGCGCGGGCGCCCGACGGCGGCCTGCTCGCCTGGGGCGCGGCGGAGAAGGGCCAGCTCTTGAACGAGACGGTCGGCGGGGTGACGGCGATCGCGGCGGGTGGCGCGTTCTCCTGCGTGCTGCGCAGCGACGGCACGATCCTCTGCGGCGGCGCGGCAGACCGTGGCCAGCTCGGCCACGGCGCGACCACGGCGAGCGGCCCGGTCGTGGTCGACGGCCTGAGCGACGGGACGGCCGTCGTCGCCGGCGGGGCGTTCGCCTGCGCCCTGCGCAAGGGCGGCGCGGTGCGCTGCTGGGGCGCGAACGATCAGGGTCAGCTCGGCGACGGGACCCATTCGGATCGCAGCAAGCCGGTCGACGTCGCGCTCAGCGGGGCGGTCGCTCGGCTCAGCGCCGGCACGGCCCACGCCTGCGCCCTCGGCACCGACGGCAAGGTCCGCTGCTGGGGCGACAACAGCGGCGGCGAGCTCGGCGACGGCACGACCACCGACCGCAGCAAGCCGGTGCTCGCCCTCGGCCTCGCTGGGGCAGTCGTCGATCTCTGGGCCGGCGAGGGCTTCAGCTGCGCCCGCTTGGTCGACGGTCGGGTGCAGTGCTGGGGCGCCATGGCATCGAGCGGCGCGCAGGCCGGGGTCGGCGCGACCATCGCCGACGCCGAGGCCGGCGACGCGCTCTGCGCCACCAGCCGCTTCGGCACGGTCTGGTGCTGGGGCAAGGGCGAGCAGCCGCAGGAGGTCTCCGGGCTGCCCGCGGCGCGCTCGGTCGTGGTCGGCAAGGGCCACCGCTGCGCCTTGCTGCGCGACGGCAGCGTCCGCTGTTGGGGCAAGGGCGGCAGCGGCCAGCTCGGCGACGGCAAGACAGACGACCAGAGCGCGCCGGTGCAGGTCCAGGGCTCGGCGCCCAAGCCCGACCTCTGCGTCGAGCAGAAGGTCGACTGCGACGACGGCAACCCGTGCACCGACGACATCTGCGACCCCGTCGACGGCAGCTGCAGCCACCCGCAGAGCGCTGACGGCACCAGCTGCGGCGGCGAGCGGGCCTGCAACGCGGGCACATGCCGCTGGGCGGCGGAGATCGTCGCCGGGCGCGGCCATTCGTTCGGCGGCGCGACCTGTGTCCGCATGGCCTCGGGCAAGGTGCGCTGCTGGGGCAGCAACAACTCTTCGAGCGGCGGGCTGGGCTTCGCCTCGGGCAACGTCTTGGTGCCGACCGAGGTGCCGGGGCTACAAGGCGTGACCAAGATCGCCGGCGCGGGCCCGTTCTGCGCCCGCGTGGCCGACGGGACGCTTCGCTGCTGGGGTGCGAACAACAACTGCCAGCTCGGGCGCGCCGCCAACGCGACGCTGGTCGATCCGGGCGAGCCGCTGAACGTCGGCGCGGTCGAAGAGATCAGCGCCGGCAAGGACCACGTCATCGTGCGCCGCAGCGCCGGCGATCTCCTCGCCTGGGGCCACAATACGTCCGGCCAATTCGGTGTGAACGGCAGCACCTACGGAACGCACGTGTGCATCGCCGATGCCGCCGGCAGCTCCCTCGCCAAGATCGTGCGCTTCGGCGACGTCTACGAGGCGACGATGCTCGGCTTCGACGCCGCCGGCACGCTCTTCTGCTGGGGCGAGAACTATTACGGCCAATGCGGCAACAACAAGATCGGCAGCAACGCCGACCTCGGCGCGCCGCTGCAGGTGGCGACCGACGTCGTCGCCGCGGCGAGTGGCGCGCAGCACGCCTGCTACGCCGACAAGGCTGGCAACGTCTACTGCGCCGGCACGCAATACTACGGCCAGACCGGCACCGGCACGGTCAACTCTGGCAGCAACGGCTACGAGTCGGCCTTCAGCAAGACCTCCATGACCGGCGCGGTCGAGATCGCGGCCGGCGCGCACCACACCTGCGCGCTGAAGAACGACGGCACCGTCTACTGCTGGGGCCGCGGCAACAGCGGCCAGCTCGGCATCGGCAATACCCAGGTCGCGGTCCCGACGCCGACCAAGGTCGTCGGCCTCACCGACGTCGTCCAGCTCGCGCTGGCCGTCGACCACAGCTGCGCCCTGAAGAAGGACGGCTCGGTCTGGTGCTGGGGCGACAACGGCGCCGGCGAGATGGGCAACGGCGAGTTCGGCGTCGCGGCGCGCAAGTTGGTGCCGAACCTGGTGCCGGCGTCCAAGGCGCCCTGAACCGCAAGCAATCGCCGCTGCATCGAAATGGAACAGCAGGGTTGGAATTTCTCACCGCTACCCTAGACTTGCGTCCGGACGGTGGGTGGCCGGCCACAACGACGAGGGGAAGACGTGTACGCGACGGCGAAGCGACGCCTGTTGGGCGGTGGTCCACACCGTGAGCGCATGGGCGTGGTCACGGCCGCGCCGATCCGGCTGCTCTTCCTCGCGAGCGCCGTGCTCTTCTACGTGCACTCGCTGGTCGAGGTCTTCGCCTTGGAGATCGTGCAGCAAGGACCACTGTGGCAGTGGCTGATGCCGGCCATCGGCTTCGGCCTCGCCTACGCCGGGACCTGGATGCCGAAGCGTCCAAGGCTGCAGGAGGCATCGGTCGTGGTGCTCCTGGTCGTGCTCGCGGCCTACGGTCTGCTCTACGCGCAGCGCTCGCACGCGCCGGTCCTGCGCGCGACGCAGGGCCAGCTGCTGCTGGCGGTCTACGGGCTGCTCGTGTCGCCGACCTTCTTGACCCTGGTGGTCGCGACGACCCTGCAGTTCTGCGTCGGCCTGCTCATCGAAGCGCTCGGCATCGGCCCCTCGGTCTTCGGCATCGACGGCATCCCGACCGCGATCATGGGCGGATTGGTGATCTGGCTGCTCGGCGCGATGCTCGAGATCTTGCGGCAGGACCTCTTCGAGCGCTTGGAGCGGTCCGAAGAGCAGGCGCTCCGCGATCCCCTGACCGGCCTGCTGAACCGCCGCGCCTTCGTCGACGCGCTCACCCTGGCACAGCAGCACGCTGCCGAGGAGGCACGGTCCTCCACCGCCGCCGAGGCGCGCGAAGCAGCCGGACGGGCAGACCACCTGCTCCTGATCGATCTCGACGGGTTCAAGCGAATCAACGATACCCACGGCCACGCACACGGCGACCGCGTCTTGCTCGACGTCGCCAAACTGCTGCGCGGCGCCGTCCGCCAGGACGACCGTGTCGCCCGCCTCGGCGGCGACGAGTTCCTGCTCTGGTTGCGCGACGTCACGCCGGCACAGGTGGACGCGGTCGTCGAACGCCTGCTCGATGGCGCGGACACGGCCGCTCTGCCCGTCGGGCTCTCGATCGGCATCGCCAGGATCGACGACGGCCTCGACGAAGCGATCCGCCGCGCCGACGTGGCGATGTACGCGGCCAAGCGCGCAGGTGGCCATCAAGCGCGGCGCGCGCTCGAACAGGCCGAGTTCTTCTCGCTCGCGCTGCAGGCGTAGGGCTCAGCGCGGAACGACGACGCCCCGCGTGCGCGCGGTCTCGGCCGCGATCTCGTACCCCGCGTCGAGGTGCC
>JACKHZ010000040.1 GCA_020638735.1 Planctomycetota bacterium
CGGCGGTGATCTGGTCGGCGGGGCTGCCCAACCAGCAGACGGGCTGGGTGGACACCGGCGCCTTCCTCTGGCAGACGCCGACGCTCACCGCGGCGCAGTCGGGCGGGCAGTTCTGGCTGCACTCGCTGGTCTGGAACGGCGGCACGTTCGAGGTCGGGCCGTCGTTCGGCGGCGTCGTCCGCTGAACGACCGCGCCGGGTTCGAGCCGCTGGTCGCGGCCTGCCGATGCCATCGCCGAGAGGCGACATGGGCACCACGTGGGCGATCGCCTGCTTCGGCCAGCCGCGTCACTGCGCGGCCGCGTAGGCGGCCGCCAATCGGCATTCTGAGCGGCCGTGTCATGACTTCTTCTCGGTTGCTCAGCGACCGCCGCCGAGCGTGGTCGCGACGCGCAGCAGGTCGGCGAAGATGCCCATCGCCGTGACCTCGGGGCCAGCACCCGGGCCGCGCACCACCAGCGGGTTGTCGCGGTAGCGCTCGGTCGTGAACTGCACGACGTTGTCGGTCGGTCGGATGGTCGCCAGCGCGTGGTCGCGCGGCACGGCGACCAGGCCGACCGTCGCCCGCGGCGCGTCGCCTTCGCAGTCGAGGCGGGCGACGTAGCGCAGCACCTCGCCGTCGGCGTCGGCGGCGGCGCGGCGCTGCGCCATCGTCGCGTCGAGCTCGGGCAGCCGACGCAGGAACTCCGCCTTGTCGACGTCGCGCAGCGCCGCTGGCACCAGCGATTCGAGCTTCACGTCGGCGAGCTCGAGGCGGGCGCCGTTCTCGCGGGCGAGGATCACCAGCTTGCGCGCCACGTCGAGGCCGGACAGGTCGTCGCGCGGGTCGGGTTCGGTGAAGCCGCGCTGCATCGCGTCCTGCACCAGCGCCGAGAACGGCCGCGTGCCGTCGAAGCTCGAGAACAAGAACGCCAGCGTGCCCGACAGGATGCCGTCGACGGCGAGCAGGCGGTCCCCGGTGTCGAGCAGGTCGCGCAGCGTGACCAGGATCGGCAGGCCGGCGCCGACCGTGGCCTCGTAGCAGAAGCGCGCGCGCAGGTTCTTGGCGGCCTTGCTGGTCAGCTGCGTGTAGCGGGCGAACGGCCCGGCGCCGGCGTGCTTGTTGGGCGTGATGACGTGCACGCCGCGGCGCAGCCAGTCGACGTAGCGGTCGGCGACCGCGTCGCTGGCGCTGCAGTCGACGATCACCGCGTGCGGCAGGTGCTCGGCGTGCACGTGCGCGGTGAACGCGTCGAGGTCGGTGTCGCGATCGAGTTCGCAGTGATCGCCGACCAGGGCGTCGTCGAGCAGTGCCATGCGGCGCGAGCCGGCGACCGCGCGCACGCGCAGGTCGAGGTCGTGTTCGCGCAACAGTCGCTCGCGCGCCGCATCGAGCTGGCGCAGGAACGTGCGGCCGACGTTGCCCGGGCCGATCACGCCGATCGAGACGGTGCGCGCCGACAGGTAGAAGCCGGCGTGCACGGCGCGCAGCGCGCGCTGCGCGGCGGCGGCGTCGATGACCACCGAGATGTTGCGTTCGGACGAACCCTGCGCGATCACCCGCACGTTGACGTTGGCGCGCGCCAGCGACGAGAACATGCGCTGGGCGATGCCCGGCGTGCCGGCCATGCCGTCGCCGACGGCGGCCAGCGCGGCGACGTCGCGAACCACCGTCACGTCGCCGATCTGGCCGTTCTGCAGCTCCTGCGCGAACTCCCTGCGCACCGCCTTCTCGGCGACCGCGGCCAGCGCCGCGCGGATCACGCAGCAGATCGAGTGTTCGCTGGAGCCCTGCGAGATCATCACCACCGAGACGCGCGCCTGCTCCAGCGCGCGGAACAGTCGCTGCGCTGTGCCGGGCACGCCGATCATGCCGGCGCCCTCGAGGTCGAGGATCGCCAGGTCTCGCATCGTGCTGATGCCCTTGACCGGCGGCTCCGGTTCGAACTCGCCCGAGATGCGCGTGCCGGGGTGCGACGGGTCGAAGGTGTTGCGGGCGACGATCGCGATGCCGCGTTCGATCGCCGGCGCCATGGTCTGCGGGTGCAGCACCTTGGCGCCGAAGTAGGCGAGTTCGCAGGCTTCGTCGTACGACAGCCGCGGGATCTCGACCGCGTCGGGCACCACGCGCGGATCGGCCGACAGTACGCCGTCGACGTCGCTCCAGACGTGCAGCTCGGGCGCGTCGAACAGCGCGGCGAAGATCGCGCCGGAGTAGTCGCTGCCGTTGCGACCGAGCGTGGTGACGTGGCCGTCACCCGAGCGCGCGACGAAGCCAGGCACGACGACGCGGCGGGGCGGCTGCGGCATCGCCTCGCGCAGCCGTTCGGCGCTCTCCTGCCAGCGCACGATCGCGCCGAGCTCGGTGTGGTCGACGATCAGCACGCGGCGCGCGTCGAGCCACGCGCAGTCGACGCCGCGTTCGCGCAGTGTCGCCGTCATCAGCCGCGACGACAGGATCTCGCCGAGGCCGGAGATCAGCTGCTGCAGGTCGGGCGACACCGCGCCGACCAGCGACTGTGCGTGCAGCAGCTCGCGCAGCGTCGCCAGCTCGCCGTGCAGCTGCGCGGCGAGCGCGTCGTGCTGCGCCCGGTCCGCGACCAGTTCGCGCGCGGCGTCGAGGTGCTTCTGTTCGAGCTGTTGTACCGTCGCCTGCCAGTCGCCGCCCTCGCTGGCGACCGATGCTGCGTGCAGCAGCGCGTCGGTGACGCCCTTCATCGCCGAGACGACGATCACCTGCGGTTCGTCGCGGGCCAGCAGCACGTCGGCGACGTGCGCGATGCGCGCGGCGTCGGCCATGCTGCTGCCGCCGAACTTGTGGGCGATCACGGCGGGGGCGGGAGGGGGGGGCGAGGCGGGCGCGGGCACGGCGAAGGGGTTGTGGATCGGGTCGCGGCAGCGGGCAGGTCAAGCTGCCCCCATGACGCTGCCGAAGCGACGGTGGCAGCGGCGCTGCGGCGCATGATGCAGCGGCGGTCGCGCAGTTTCGTGCGGCGATTCGCGCGCGCGGGGAGCGCATGGTCGGCCCGCGATGAGCGGCGCGGGCGGCGATCCACAGAACGAGGGGAATGTCTCGCACGCTGCCCGGTGGCCGTTGCAGGTCGTTCCTCCTGCGCGGCTGGTGCCATGTAACCGACGGCCGCCTGAGAGCCCCTCTGGACGGCCCCGTCGGTCGCCGCGCGACCACCGGGCTGCGTGCGAGTGCCCTTCCAGAACAACTGGCGTGCCATGGTCTTCTGCAGGGTCTGCCGGTACGCGCCGGGCGCCCCGTGACCATCCGGCGTGCCACGGACCTCGCGCGTGGCCAAGGAGTGTCCACGGGCTGGTCGCGAGGCTCAGCGGGGGAGTAGTCTGGTGATCCCCCTGGGATCACGAAGGGACCGGACACGGTCCGGAGCGCAGACGATGAGCGATGGGCTACCGAGGTTTCGCATCCCGACGACGGTGTGCGCGATGCTGGTGTCGTGCTGGACGGGCCAGGCCCGCGCGCAGGCGCTGCCGTTGGCGCCGACGGCGGACACGATCGTTCCCGTCTCCACCAGTAGCCTGCACTACAGCTCGATCGACGTGCCCGCAGGGGTGACGGTGTGGTTCGTCGCGGCTGGTCCCGATCTGCCGGCGGTCGTCGTCTGCGACGGCGACGTGTCGGTGCGCGGCACCTTGTCGCTGTCGCTGACCTCGTTCCCCTCGGGGCCCGGCCTGCCAGCGGGCTGGGTCGCCACCGGCGCCGGTACGGCCGGCAGCAGCTGCGGTGCATCGAGCTACACCCCCGCTGGCGGCGGGCGTCATGACTACGGTGCCTTCCTGCCGTTCTGCCTCGAGGGAGGGAGCCCGGGCGGTGCGCTGACCGGTTACGA
>JACKHZ010000041.1 GCA_020638735.1 Planctomycetota bacterium
GGCGTCGCGGTGCGCCCGCGCAGCCGCGGCGGGCTGCCGCCGCTCGCCACCTGGGACTACCGGCCGAAGTTCCTCCCCGAAGGCATGACGCTGGCGATGGGCTGCAACAGCGGCGTGCTGGGCGAGCCGATCCTGTTCCAGCTCGACCGCCCGTTCGAGCCGCTGCCCGGTTCGCACGCGCTGAGCAGCCGCCGCATCGCCGCGGTGACGGTGACGACGCCGCAGCTGGCGCCGATGTCGCTGCTGCGCGACGTGCGCATCGAGCGACTCGTCTTCGCCGACGGGCCCGAGCACCTGATGGAGATCACGCTCGACGGCGAGGTGACGCGGACCATCGACCTGCGCCCGGCGCTGCCGCTGCTGCTGCGCTGCTGAGCGCCGCGCTCACGTCGGCGCGTCGAGCATCGTCTCGGTCCGCACCGGCTTGACCGGCACCTGCACCACCGGCAGGTCCATCGCGCGGCGGCCGTCACCGGTCGCCATCGCCTGCAACGACGGCCCGCAGATGCGCGCCTGGCACGGGCCCATGCCGGCGCGACAGCCGACCTTGATCGCGCGCAGCGAGTCGCCGTGCAGCTGCGCCGCCTGCTGCGCGCCGAGCCGGGTCACGTCCTCGCAGCGGCAGACGATCGTGTCGGGCCGCGCCAGCTCGGCGAGCCCTGGCAACGGCGCGAAGGCGCGCAGCATCGTGTCCGCGGCCTTGCGCTCCTTCTGCGCGCGGCGCTGGGCCTCGGCCGACACCGTCGATCCCTTCGCCAAGGCGATCACCGCCTCGGCGACCAGCTGCCCCTCGGCGGCCGCGACCTCGGCGCCGCCGATGCCGCATATCTCGCCGGCTGCGAACACCCCCGGCACCGAGGTGCGCTGCTGCTCGTCGACGACCACGCAGTGTCCACCGCGCGCGGCGTCGAAGCGCGACGTGCAGCCGAGCCGCAGCGCCAGCTCGACCGACGGCACCAGGCCGAAGCCGGCGCCGACCACGTCGACGTCGAGCTTCAGCTCGGTGCCGCGCCGCGGCCGCCCGTCGGCGTCGACCTTGCCGATGATCGCGCGCTGCACGCGGCCGTCGCCTTCGCAGGCGAACACCGTCCAGCCCCAGCGCAGCTTGACGCCGGCCTTCCACAGCTGCCGCGCGTACCACATCGCCTCGCGTCGCTTCAGCGCGTTGCCGAGCACCGCCGGCGCCGCGCGCAGCGCGCGCCATCGCGAGCTCGCCTCGAGCGCGGCGACGACCTCGACGCCGGCGCCGAGCAGCGCGGTGACGGTCGGCAGCAGCAGCGGGCCGGAGCCGGCGACGAGCGCGCGACGGCCCGGCACGACGCCGAAGCCGCGCACCATCACCTGCAGCGCGCCGGCGGTGACGACGCCCGGCAGCGTCCAGCCGGGGAACGGCACGCAGCGGTCGTAGCCGCCCGGCGCCAACACGATGTGCCGGCAGCGCAACAGCCGCGAACGCTCGCCGTGCTCGAACCACAGCTTGCCCGGCGCGGCGTCCCAGACGGTCGCGTGGCTGACCAGCGTCACCTTCGCGGCGGCGAAGCGTTCGAGCAGCGCGTGACCGCCATCGTGACTCGGCGGCTCGGCGATCTTGCCGTGGTTGACGAGCCCTTCGGGCAGCTGGCGGTAGATCTGACCGCCGGCGCGCATGCCCTCGTCGAGCACCACCACCGACAGGCCGGCCTGCGCCAGCACGTTCGCCGCCGCCATGCCGCCGGGGCCGGCGCCGACGATGCCGACGTCCGCATCCAGGATCGTGTCGTCGACGCTCACGGCCGGCCTCCCGGCTCGACGACCATGCCGGCGCGCACCGGCGTCGTGCACGAACGCACCGTGCGGCCGTCGACGACCACCAGGCACTCGTAGCAGATGCCCATGTTGCACAAGACGCCGCGCGGCGAGCCGTTCTTGCTGCTGCTGCGCACCGCGGTGGTGCCGCCCGCCCACAGCGCCATCGCGATCGAGTCGCCGGCCCACGCCGTGACCTTCTCGCCGGCGAACGTGAACTCGATCAGCTCGCGCGGCCCGCGCGTCGCGTCGTCCAACCCGGCGATGCGCCCGCTCATGCGACGAACCTCCCCGGCAGGTAGGGCGTGACGTCGACGTCCAGCGTCTCGCCGACGATCTGCTGCGCCAGCAGGCGCCCCGTGATCGGCGCGAGCGAGATGCCGAGGCCTTCGTGCCCGGCGGCGATCCACAGCCCGTCGATCGTCGGCCACGGCCCGATCAGCGGGTGGCCGTCGGTCGAGTACGGCCGCAGGCCGACCCAGGTGCGCACGATCGGCGCCGCGGCGATGCCCGGCGCGTAGCGGCGCGCGCGCAGCAGCGAACGGTGCAGCAGCTCGCGGTTGAGCGTCTTGTCGAAGCCGCGGAACTGCCGCGTGCTGCCGATCAGGCAGCCGCCGTTGGTCTGCGGCTGCATGTTGACGGCGTGGCCGCCCGGATCGCCGCCGTTGCCGGTCGGGTCGATCTTGGCCGCGCCGTGGGCGAAGCGCAGGTAGCTGATCTCGAGCAGCTGGGTGCGGATCGGCGACACGTGGTGGCCGGTGATCGCCAGGTTGCCGGCGCGCGGGTGGATCGGCAGCCTGGCTGCGCCGCATAGCTCTGCGCCGAACAGCTCGGCGAGGTCGGGCGCCCACACGCCGCAGCTGTTGACGACGCGGTTGGTCGAGATGCGGCCGCGCTCGGTGTCGACGGCGACGACGCGGCTGCCGTCGCGCACGACGCCGGTGACGGCACACATCGGCCGCACCGCCACGCTCGCGTTGCAGAGCCGCGCCGCGCGCAGCATCGCGCCGGCGGCGAGCATCGGCAGCACCACGCCGTCGCCGGGATAGAACAGCGCGCCGGGGATGTCGTCGGCGAGGCCCGGCTCGAGCTGCGCCAGCTGGTGCCGGTCGAGCACGTCGGCGCGGTCGCCGTGGTCGGCGAACTGCTGCCGCAACACCGGGATCAGCGCCAGGTCCTCGTCGGTGTCGGCGAGGTAGAGCGCCCCGGTCGGGTTGTAGTCGAAGCCGCCGACCTTCTCGTGCAGCTCGGCCCACAGCGCGAGGCTCTTCTTGGTGAACGCGTACTCCTGCGCGTTGTCGGGGGTCACCATCAGGTGCCCCATGCACGACGCCGAGGTCGCGCCGGCGATCGGGCCGCGGTCGCAGACGACGATGCGCGCCGAGGGCCCGAGCAGCTGTGCCAGGTGCCAGGTCACGGCGCAGCCGACGATGCCGCCGCCGATCACCACGATGTCCGCCGTCTCGGTCATGGCTTGTTGGGGCGAAGATGATGCCACTCCGGCGGCCCGACGCAACTTCGGCTAGTTTGCATCCCCATGGAACGGAGCCTCCGAGCGCTGCTGGCCGCCCTGCTGTCGCTCGCCGCGCTGTCGGCGCAGGAACTGCGCGACCCGCTGATCGGTCGGGTGCTGGACCCGGACGGAGCGCCCGTCACCGGGGCCGTGGTCGAGGTGTGGCGCGCCGGCGGGCGCGGCACCGCGCTGCTGGACCTCGACTACCGCAACGACTTCCGCCGCATCGCGGTGGCGCGCGCCGACGCCGACGGACGGTTCGCCGCCCACGTGCCGGTCGGCCTGCCGTGCCGCGTCGTCGTCGATCACGCCCCGTTCGCCCGCTACCTGCGCGAGGACTGCCTGCCGAGCGACGACATGACGATCCGACTGCAGGCGCCCGGCGTGCTGCAGGTCGCGGCCGTGCTGCCGGACGGTCGCGGCGTGCCCG
>JACKHZ010000042.1 GCA_020638735.1 Planctomycetota bacterium
CGGCATCTTAACCGTCGACGCCGACGACGGTCACTCGCGACTTGGAGCCCATCAACATATTTTCCTCTTGCAGCATGGTAGCTAAGTGTACCTAATCGCGCACGCTAACGATTGCGCAAGTTTGCAACAGCACCGACAGTGGTCCGACACCGCGATGAACGCCGACTCTCTCTGGTTGCAGGCCGCGCTGCCCTTGATGTGTTGTACAGGCCTGGCAGCAGTGGTAGCGTGCTCGCTTCGCCGCTCGCTTTGGTCGGCGGCACCAATGACGGCGACCTTGAACCAAGTCGACGACGCCGGCGGCACTTCTGCGACAGCATGCCGCGACGGAGCCCCACATGAACCGCACTATGCTCACAGCACGGCCTTCCGAATCGCCACCGCCGCCCGCGAAGCCGAGACGTCGGTCGACGCCGTGCGCGCCGCCGCCACGGCCGGTCGCGTCGACGCCATGTTGTGCCTCGGCGCAATGCGCGCCATTACGCGGAACGAGCGCGTGCGCTGGCTGCGAGCAGCGGCCGAGGCGGGCAGCGGCGACGCCTTTTACGTGTTGCACCGCTACGAGGGCAGCAACACGAGCGAGCGGCACGCGCGGTGGTGGCTCGAAGGTGCGCGCTACGGCTCGGCGCAGGCGACGTACTGGCTGGCGCAGCACGAGCTGAACGGCGCGCGCTATGCGAGTGCGCACGCGTTGATGCTGCGCGCCGCCGTGCTCTACGAGGCAGCCGGCGAGCGGCGGGCGCAGGCCGATGCGCTGTGCCGCGCCAGCTGGGCGTTGGTGCAGGAGGCGACGAGCGGCGCCGTGACGTTCCTGTGCGAGCTGAGCGGCGCCGAGGCTGCCCTGTGCGCGCCGCTGGCCGACGTGCTGGCGCTGCTCGATGCGGCGGCGCCGCTCGACATGACGGCCGCAATGGACTTGCAGAGCGCCCACGAGCGACTGGCGCCGCCGCACGCCTGCGTGGCCAAGGCCAACGCGCTGCTGCGCTCGGACACCGAGCGCCAACGCGTGCTCGCCGAGCTGCTCGGCAGTCCGATCGCCGCCGTGCGCGCGCGGCGACAACTGCGCACGCGCTTGACCGCCGTGGCGCGCGGCTGCCAGCGCACGCCTGGCGCGGAAAAGTGGCCGTACACCGACGACGTTGACCAACTAGACGCCCTGCTGTTCGTTGTGAAGTGCGACGAGCGAGCGGACGAAACGGCGGCCGAGCGGCGCGCAGTGCTGTTCGCCCACGACGACGGCGTCGTCGAAACGTAAAAACGCCACTCACACGACCAGGCGCAACTGCTCGAGGCGGCGCACGCGCGACGCGGCCGTGTACAGGTGGCGCACGCCGCCGAACAGCGAGCGCGTGTCGACGTACAGCGTGTCGTCGGCGATCGTGTCGCCCTGGAGGCCGTGCACGGTCGTGGCGTAGGCGAGCGCGAGCGGCACCGTCTTGCGCGACGCCAGAACGCGGCCGCGCGCCGTAGCATCGCCGTCGACGGCCGGCGCGCGCAGGCACCAGTAGCGGCCAGGCACCAAGCGCAGCACCTCGGTGCCGAAGCGCACCACGACGGCGCCGTTCGGCGCGGTCGGCGACGGCTGCTCGATGGCGTCGACGGTCGTCACCATGCCCTTGGCGAACGCACGCATGTTGGCCGTGAGGCGCACGCGGGCGCCGACGGCGAGGCGAACACGCGACGGTTGCGCACAGGCGGCGTCGAGCGCGCGCTGCAGCGAAGGCGACGCGGCGGCGTCGCTGGCGACAAACGTGACGGCGCGCGCGCCGGTGCGCGCGAGGTGGGCGTCGAGCAGTGCGTCGTTGTGCCGGGCGACGGCGGCGCGCGTGCCGAAGCAGAACGTGGCGCCCGTCACCGCCGTCACGTCGCCGATGTCGGCCAGGCGCACGCAGCGAGCACGCAGTGACGGCGGCAGCGTCTTCACCTGTAAGCGCTCGTCGCCCACGGCGCGCAATTGGCGCAGCGCGTCGGCCAAGGCGGCGTCGAGCGTGCGGTGCTGGCCGGCGAGAGTGAGCACGTCGGCGGGCCACGCGTCGGCGTCGGTGGGCGGCGCGCCGTCGACGGGGAGCAGCTGTGCCATGTCGCCGACGTAGACGACCGTGAGCGTGTGTGCGGCGCCGGCGTGCGCGACGAGCTGCTCGACGACGCCGACGACGTCGGCCGACAGCATGCTCGCCTCGTCGACGATCAGCACGTCGGTCTGCGCGACAAAGTGATGAGAAGAGCATTGCGCGCGTGAGGCACACGCGCGCGTACCGTCTTCAGCCGCCACTGGGCGCGCGCATTGGCGGAGGCGGCGACGAACATGGCGCGGCGGGCGGCTTCGGCGTCCTTGGTGTGCGGGCGCGGCGGCAGGCCGACGAACGAGTGCAGCGTGACGCCGCCAATGTGGATGGCGGCGCGCGCCGTCGAAGCGCACACGGCGACGCGGCGGCCGCTCGCACGCAGGCACAGCACGGCGGCGTCGACGGCAAACGACTTGCCGGCACCGGGTGGCGCTTGCAGGGCGAGGCGGGCACCGCGCGCGCCGATGACGGCGTCGACGAAGCGCTGTTGGTCGGCATCGAGCGCGGGCGGCGAAGGCGGCGAGGGCGTCGGTACAGCACCGGGAGGTGTTGGCTGCTTCTGCTTCACAGATGGTTGCGGCGGCTGTTCGTCGTCGTCTTCGTCGAGCCAGTCGTCGTCGGGTACGCGAGGCGGTGGCCGCAGGCGGTGGATCCACGGCGGCGACGCGGGCGGTGTGGCGGGCGGTGGCGACTGCGTCGTCTTGTAATGCACAGCGCGCAACGGCGCATCGGGCGACGAGCGCACGAGTGCAACGGCGGTAACGGCGGTAGCAGGTGGCGGGCGACGTGCACAGAGCCAGCTGTGATCATCGTCAATGACGCCGGGGTCAGGGTCGGCAGCGGCGGCGCGTTTCGTCATGGCGAGCGCGCGCAGGTGAGCGGCGACTGTTTAGCGCTGCTCAATCTTCAACAGACGCTCGCGAGACTCGCAACTGCTCGGCGTGCATAACGGTTTTCACCATCAGCGCCAACTGCTCGATGAACGCGAGCCTTTTGCACGGCGTTGCACATGCAGACGCTCAGGGTTTGCGGGCGACGAGGCACGGGAACGAGGGCGCGCATCAGCGCCACGCGTGACGAGGGTCCTCAGGGTCGGGATCGCCGACGAGGCGTTGAGCGCGCTACGTTACACATAGAACCAGCGACACCGGACACCCTCACTCAAGAGCACCAAGGCTGACTCGACTGTTGTCCATGTGCTCCACGTTCGTCAGCGACAGACCGAGGCGTGCACGAGCACTGACGCCGCCGACTGTCGGACAGTCAGCCGCCGACGTCATCGAACAAAAGCGTGCATGTGGATACAATTTGATTCGTACTGATTATGATAATTGCACGGTGTGCTGGCTAATATGCGACCTCCGAGGCTGGCGTAGCGCGAGGCGTAACGACGCAATTGCGGCAGCACGCGTCGCTGTCTTCGATCTGTGAGAGGTTGGGCTCTCAGCACGCCGCACACAATGCCACACATGGCGCAGCGTGCTGTTTTGACTATCTTTGAAGCTCGCTTTTCGTCTTCGAACTCGGTTGCAGTAGCCCGTTTCGAATCGCGCTCACGCCGTCGCAGAGCCTGCAGCGGCCAACGCGGCGCCTCCACGAGCCCGCTGCACCTTGGCTGCC
>JACKHZ010000043.1 GCA_020638735.1 Planctomycetota bacterium
CTGGACGATTTCTCGATCCGCGACGCCGACGACGAGTCCGGCGGCGCCGTCGTCACGCTCGGCAAGCAGCTCTCCGATCGCTGGTACGTCGGCTACGAGCGCGCGGTCAACGCCACCGCCGGCAACTGGCAACTCGTCTACCGCGCCGCGCGACGCTTCACGCTGCGGCTGCAGTCGGGGCTGGACAACGCGATCGACGCGATCTGGGTCTGGCGCGTCGAGTGAGCCGCGCGATGCCCGTGGGACAATCGCGCCCGCATCGCTCCCCGTAGTTCACGGGGAAGCGAAGCAAGCATCGGCGCGGCCTGCGCCCCCATGCCGTAGCACTCGGCGTGCACGCGCGGCGGTGTAGCGGGGAAGTGCGCCGCAGTCTCGCCGGGCCGCCTACAGCAGCGCATCGCCCCTGCGGGTGCCCCCGGATGGCGGCGCCCACCAGCGCGACACGGTGCCGCCGGTGGCGCGGTAGTCGGCCAGGGCCTCGCCCACCGGCGCGGCGGTGCCGAACCAGCATGCGCCTCCGGCCTGGGCGGCGTCGTCGTCGCAGACGACGGTGATGCCGCGGGCGTCGGCCAGGGCCTGCGGGTCGGTGCCGGTGCCGCGCAGCTCGGCGTCTAGGTCGGTCCAGTACATCACGGTCTCCTGCGTGGTGCCGGCAGCCGGCAGCCGCACTCGGGGCAGAACTCGGCGCGGTCCAGGGTGCCGGCCAGGCGGGCGGCCAGCTCGGCGCCGATGCTGGCCAGGTAGGCTGCGCGGTCGACCGGGCAGACCTCAAGCCCACTTGTCAGGGCGTCGTAGATGCTCTCCAACAGCGCGACCAGCTGGCGTGACGCCAGGATCGGGTCGCAGTCGGGCGGGGTGTCCATCACGGTCTCCTGCATGGTGCCGGCGTCGCGTCAGGCGGGCTCAGGTGACGCGATCGCCGGCGGGTTGGTGGGGTAGTAGCGGCAGCCGCTGCACGGCCTCCTAGCCTTCCTCCACGCGCAGCCCGGCGCGCGCGAATTCGGCCTCGTCGCAGCCGGCCTGCTCCATCCAGCGCCGCGCCTCCTCCTCGTCGACGATGCGGATGCCGTCGCCGCCGGTGCTGCCGCCGCCCTGCGCCGGCTCAGCCCACAGGCTGGCAGGGCCGCCCCGGCCCGCGATGAAGAACCGGCCGCGCGGGCTGCGGTACAGCGCCGATTCGTGCCAGGCGAAGTCGCCCGGGTTCGCGCTGCAAGGCAGCTCGCAAAGCTGGGCCGCGGTCTCGGTGTCGTAGGCCTTTCCGTCGATGATCCTTCTCATGGTGTCGCTCCTTCGGTGCATGCCGGCAGCCGGCCGGCGCGGGTGATCTCACTGTCCATCGCCTTCGATCTCCGGTAGCGCGGCCAGGTCGTCGAACAGCAGCGGCCACGTCGGGGACGTGCAGCAGCAGGTGATACGCGGCGCCGGCTCGGGCGCCGGCCGCAGCAGCTGGCCCAGGACCACGGCGGCGCCCAGGGCGGCCCCGCCGGCCATCGCGGACAGCGCCACGGCGGCGCCGATCTCGCGTAGGCTCAGGCGCACGCGGCGGGTACTGGGGCGGCTCATGGCTGCAGCTCCCAGGCTGCACCCTCATAGCCGGGCAGCAGCCGAATCGCCTTCTCGCGGATGGCCTGCAGCACGCGGAAGGCTTCCGACTCCGGCCAGCCGGTCCAGTCGCTGCACTGGTAGCCCAGGCAATCGCACGCCTTGATGATCTGCACGGCCGGCAGCCAGGCGACCGCGCGGGCGCGGTAGCGGTGCGGCGGGATCGGCTCGGCGTCGCGCGGGTACCGCTCGCGGAAGGCTGCAGCGTTGGCGGCGTGCAGCAGCTCGGCGGCGGCGGGCTCGTTGCCGCGCATGTCGACGTGCCGCCCCTCGCTGGCGCGGTACCAGCTCGCCTGATGCGCCGCTCCCCAGGTGACCAGCGCATCAAGGTGGAAGTCGTTGACCATGATGCAGCTCATCACAGCACCCCCAGCGCGATCAACAACAGGAAGATCACGGCCAGCGCGAGCACGGCCATGTCGGCGACTTCGTGCGGGTCGGGGCGGCGGCTCATGGCTGCGCCTCCTCGAGGCGGCGCACGATCTCGCGTGCGCCGCGCAGGTAGCAGACCAGCGCGACCAGCTCGCCGGCGGCGTCATGGATCGCCCAGGCGCGGCCGCGCTTCGTGATGGTGTAGGCGCGCGTGGTCATGGCTGCCCCCCTTCGGCCAGCGCGGCCAGAACCTGCGCGACGATCTCGCTGGGCAGCCATGAGTCGCTGCTCAGCGGCCGGCGGCCGGGGGTGACCTCGGCGGCCACGGCCCGCAAGGCGGCCTGCGCGGCCGCGCCGGCCTCCAGGCGCCGCGCGACCTCGGCGGCGCCACGCTTGTAGACCGTCAACGCGACCAGCTCGCCGGCGGCGTCGCGCACGGCCCACGCGCGACCCTCGGGGGCGATGGTGTAGCGGCCGGCGGTCATGGCCGATCCCCCAGCGTCAGGCGGCGCCGGCAGGCGGCCAGGTCGTCGCGCAGCCCGTCCAAGTCGCGCAGGATGTGCCCGGTCTCGACCGTCAGCGCCAGGTCGTCGGCGGCGCTGTGCCCATGGCGGCACATGAAGGCACACAAGCCGTAGTGCAGGCTGCGCAGGTTCTCGTGCAGGTGCTCTAGGCGCCGCTGCGCCTCGAACAGCTCGGGGAGCACGTTGGGGACGTGCCCCAGGGTGACGACGCACTCGGCGGCGTCGGTATGATCGAAGGTGGTCATCGCTGGAAGTCCTCTTTCCAGGGTTGGCAAGTCGGCCCGGCGTGCTCCAACACGTCGGGCCGGCGTCTTTTCAGGCCGCTATGCCGGCGGCGGCTTCCCTCCTTTGGTCAAGCGGCGGTAGGCCGCGCGCAGGGCACGGCGCAGCCAATCGGCCCCGCCTAGCTCGGTGAACTGGCGCAGCTCGGCCGGCGTCGCGCGGACGCGGATTTCTTCGGTCCGGGCCTCGCCGGCGGCGGGCGGTCGACCTCGGCGCTTCGTTTCCATGCGCCGCATTCTGCGCGACACAATGCGCGCATGTCAAGCGGTTTTGCGCGACAGATTGTGATAGCCCCGGGGTGCGTCAAGTCCCGCGCCGATGCTGGCGATGCGGCCGGCGGTCGCCAGCGTCGCCGGCGGGGTGGGTGGTGCGCTCGCGCCCGCGCGCGCGGGGATGGCGCATCGCGCTCAGCGGGGCGCCAGCAGCCGCGCCAGCGTCGCGCGGTCGGTCGTGCCGCCGCGCAGCTTGACCAGCGTCTCGGCCAGGTCGGCGCCGACCCGCACCACGCGGCCGTCGGGCAGCCGGACCAGCACCAGCGGCGGCGCCGGGGGTGGCGGCCAGCCGGTGCCGCTCATGGCAGCAGCGCCAGCGCAGCCAGCGCAGCCAGCACGTCGACGACGGCCAGCACGGCCAGCGCACGCCAGGCGGTGCGCGGCATCACCTGCGCCTCCGCACCGGCGGGCGCCGGCGCAGCAGCTCCAGTGCGGCCTCCTCGCCGCGCTCGATCAGCTCCCAGAAGGCGGCCTCGACAAGGCGGTGACGCTCGTGCTGCAGACGCAGGCGCAGCTCCTCGCGCACGGCGGCCGGCAGCGGGTGCAGCGGTGGGACGGGACG
>JACKHZ010000044.1 GCA_020638735.1 Planctomycetota bacterium
GACGGCTGGTTCGTGCGCACGCCCGGCACCGCGCGCGTCGCGACCGGTGAGATCGTCGATGGCATCGAACTGCGCGCGTCGCCGGGCGGCCGCGTGCGCGGCGTGGTGCTCGGCGCCGATGGCGGCCCGGTCGCCGGCGCGGCGGTCAGCGTGCGGCCCGGGCTCAACGCGTTCTTCGGGCAGCTGACCGATCGCCAGTACCGCTGGCTCGAAACGACCACCGACAGCCAGGGGCGCTTCGATCTGCCCGGCGTGCCGGCCGGCAACGGCTACACGGTCGCGGCGTCGGCCAGCAACCTGGCGCTCGAGGAGCGACACGGCGTCGACGTGAGCGTCGGCCAGACCACCGACGTGACGATGCGCGCGCACCTCGGCGCGCTGGTCGCCGGCGTGGTGCGCGACGGCGCCGGGCAGCCGGTGCAGGGCGCCAACGTGGCGATGGTCTACCTCGACATCAGCCGCGTGCTGTTCTCGGCCGACGGCCGCAGCGAGCCGATCGTCAGCGACGCCGATGGCCGCTTCGTATTCGAGCACGTCGCCGCCGGACGCGTGGCGTTCGTCGCGGTCGCCCAGGACCTGGCGCCGAGCCAGATCGCCGAGCTCGCCGTCGTCGACGGCGGTCACTACGACGACCTCGAGTTGATCCTCGGCGAAGGCGCGACGGTCGGCGGCCTCGTCGTCGACGATCAGAAGCAGCCGGTCGCCGGCGCCACGGTCGCGATCAGTCCGTTCGAGCGGCCCAACGACCCGCAGTTCCTCAAGATGATGCTCAAGATCCGCCGCGTCGAGGTGACCACGGGCACCGACGGGCGCTTCGTCGCCAAGGGCATGACCGGCGAACGGCTCGTCGTGCAGGCGCAGAAGCCCGGCTACACGACGGCGATGAAGTTCGGCGTCAAGCTCGACGACCCCGAGATCGTCGTCGAGATCCAGCGCGGCGCGGTGGTGCGCGGCAAGGTGATGGTCGGCGAAGAGCCGCTGACGCGCTTCCGCGTCGATACGCGCACGTCCCCGATCCCGGCGCCCGAGGTCGCGGACGCCAGCGGCGAGCGCAACGCGCGCGGCGGCCGCGCCCGGGGCCGCAACACCGACGGAAACAGCAACACCGACGGCAACAGTGGCGCGACCTGGGCGGGCCCCGGGCGCGGCGGGCGCGGCATGCGCGAGGGCACGGTGCAGCTGCCCGAGGGGCAGACGATGATGGACCGCGGCCTCGACGGCAACTGGCGCGAGATCGCCGCCGCCGACGGCACGTTCGAGCTGCGCGGCATCCCGCCGGGTCGCATCCGCGTGCGCGTGCGCGCCGACGGCTACCTCGACGCCGAGAGCCAGGAGGTCGATCTGCAGCCCGGCCAGACCAGCGACGTGCTGGTGTTCCAGATCGCCGCGGGCGACGCGGCGGCCGGCGTCGTCGTCGACGACAGCACCGGCAAGCCGGTCAGCGACGCGCAGGTCACGGCCTACCGCGATCGCGGCAACGAGGGGTCGTCGCGCCGCGGCGGCCTGTTCCAGGCGAACATCGACCCGGAGGACTTCGACTTCCTCGGGCTTTCGTCGGCGACCAACCGGCGCAGCGCGATCAGCGACAGCAAGGGGCGGTTCCGCGTCACGTCGCTGGCGCCGGGCAAGTACCGCTTCACGGCGCGCCACCCGGACATGGCCAAGGCGTCGACCAAGGACGTCGAGATCGTCGCCGACGCGCCGACTCCGGACATCGAGATCCGGCTCGACAGCGGCGGCGGCGTCGAGGGCAACGTCACCGGCTACGGCATGCGCCCGCTGCCCGACGCGCTGATGGTGGCGTTCAGCATCCAGACCGGGACCATGCGCAGCAGCACGTCCGACAAGGCGGGTTACTACCGCATCGACGGCCTGCCGCCCGGTCAGTACATCGTCTTCAAGTCCAAGCTCGACGAACGCGCCGACAACATCCCGCTCGAGCTGATGAGCAACATGCGGCTCAAGACGGTGACGGTGCGGCAGGGCAAGTTCGCGCGGCTCGACGTGCACGACGTCGGCGAGGACGGCGTGCGCGTCTTCGGCGTCGTGCGCGAGGCGGGCAAGCCCGTGGCGCGCGCGCTGGTGACGCTGCTGGGCAGCGACCGCGACGGTCTGCTCGGCATGGGCGTGCGCGCCAACGCCGCCGGCATGGACGGCCGTTACGAACTGGCCGGCATCAAGCCCGGCAGCTACGTGATGCAGGTGAGCCGCTTCCAGGGGCAGCCGGTGCAGACCACGTTCGAGGTCGAGGTGCCCGACGAGGTGCGCGAGTTCGCCTTCGACATCGACCTGCCGACCAGCGAGGTCGTCGGTCGCGTGCTCGACACGCGCGGTCAGCCCGTGGCCAACGTGCCGGTGTCGCTCGGCAGCGACGACAGCGCGCTCGGCGGCAGCGGCGGGCTGATCGGCATGATCGCGCAGAACGGGCTCAGCCAGGGCCGCACCAACCAGGACGGCGAGTTCCGGCTGCGCTCGGTCGCCGCGGGCACCTACCACCTGACCGCCAACAGCCGCATCGGCGGTGGGCCCAGGCGTCGCGGCGGCAACAGCGATGGCGGCGTGCAGCACGGCGAGGGGCGGCTCGACGAAGTCGTCGTCGACGGCCTCACCACGCTCGAGGGGCTCGTGGTCACGGTGCCGATCGCCGGGCGCATCAAGGGGCTGGTGCTCGACGGCTCGGGCCAGCCCGTCAGCGGCGCCGAGATCGCCTACGTCGAGACCACGGCCAGCAAGAAGAAGAGCGCCGGCAACCCGATGCTCGACCTGCTCGGCGCGCAACCGCAGCCGATCCGCAGCAACAGCGAGGGCGTGTTCGAGATCACCGGGCTCAACCCCGGCAAGTACGACCTGCGCGTCGAGAGCGAGGCCGTCGAAGCGGGCAAGGCCGACGACGTCGCCGTCTTCGAGGACGCGGTCGCCGACGTGACGCTGCGTATGGTGCGCGGCGCGACGCTGCGCGTGCGCGCGATCAACGTCGACAAGCAGCAGATCCCGATCGCCAACATCTCCCTGCTCGACGGCAACGGCAAGCCGGTGGTCAGCCGCGTGTCGACGCTGGCGGTGATGAAGCGGCTGATGGCGAGCCGCGACAGCGTGCAGGACTCGGGCTGGTACGAGTTCGGCAGCGTGCCGCCGGACACCTACACCGCGGTGATCACCGAGGCCGGCAAGCCGGACGTGCGCATCACCCGCACGATCACCGACGGCCAGACCTTCGAGTGGGACATCGACGTCGCCGCCGAATTGGCTGCGCGCGAACGCGACGCCAAGAAGTAGCCTCTCGGCATGGCGGCGACCGTCGAGCGTTTTGGTGTCGATCCCGCGACCGGGCGCGAGCTGTCGTTGGTGCGCGTCGAGGCGCCCGAAGAGCTCACCGCCGAGCTGTTGCCGCCGCGGCCGTTCGTCTGCCTGCTGGCCTGGAACGTCGCCGGCGTCGCCGCGGCGCGGCTCACGGCCGTGGCCCGCACCCTGATCGAAGCCGGTTGCGCCTACGTCTGCGCGCACGGCAGCGACTGCACACGCATCGACGACGCCGTCGACGAGGAGTGCGT
>JACKHZ010000045.1 GCA_020638735.1 Planctomycetota bacterium
CGAGTGCACCGGCGACGGCGTCTGCGTGAACCTGCCGCCGGTCTGCGACCAGACCGCGGCCCCGGTCTGCGGCTGCAACTTCACCACCTACCCCAACGCCTGCGCCGCGGCGCTCGCCAGCGCCAACGTCAAGTTCGGCGGCTCCTGCGACGGCTCCTGCAATATCGGCAGCAACGAGTGCGGCGACGGCAAATATTGCGCCGCGCAGCAGGGCCAGTGCAGCGGCAAGGGCACCTGCATCGCCAAGCCCGACGCGGCAGCATGCGGCGGCACCATCGACCCGGTCTGCGGCTGCAACGGCAAAACCTACACCAGCCCGGCCTGCGCTGCGGTCGATGGCGTGGTCCCGGCGAGCAAGGGCACGTGTCCGAAGTAGCGCGCTTCCACCCCGCCACCACCCGTTGGTGGTCGTCCCGCTTCGCCGAGCCGACCGAGGCGCAGCGCGGCGCTTGGCCGGCCTGGCAGCGGGGCGAAGACGTCCTGGTCTCGGCGCCGACGGGCTCCGGCAAGACGCTGGCGGCCTTCCTCGCCGCCATCGACGCCCTGGTGCAGGAAGCGGCCCGTGGTGCGCTGGACGACCGGCTGCGGATCCTCTACGTCTCGCCGCTCAAGGCGCTCGGCAACGACGTCGAACGCAACCTGCGCGAGCCCCTGGCCGGCATCGGTCGCGCGCTGCAGGAGCTGGTTCCGGGCGCGGCGGAGATCCGCGTGGCCGTCCGCAGCGGCGACACCAAGGCATCGCAGCGCCGCAGCCAGCTCGACCGGCCACCGCACCTCTTGGTGACCACGCCCGAGTCGCTCTACCTCCTGCTGACCTCGGAGCGCGGACGCGAGGCGCTGCGCTCGGTCGAGACCGTCATCATCGACGAGATCCACGCGGTCGCCGGAGACCGTCGCGGCAGCCACCTCGCGCTCTCGCTGGCGCGCCTCGACGCGCTCTGCGCCGCGCCTCCGCGAAGGGTCGGGCTCTCCGCGACGGCGCGGCCGCTGGAGACCATGGTGCGGCTCCTGGTCGGCGCCGATCCCGAGCGCGTTCGACGCTGCACCCGGGTCGTGGCGCCGTCGCGGCGCGGCCTGGACGCGGCGCTGCTGCTGCCGGAGGCCCCGCTGGAGGCCGTGCTCTCGGCCGAGACGCGCAAGGATCTCGTCGGCCGCGTCGCCGCGCTTTGTGCCCGCCATGGGCAGACGCTGGTCTTCGTCGGCACCCGGCGGATGGCGGAGCGCTACGCCGCAGAAATCGAGACGGCGCTGCGCGAGCAGCTGGCGGTCGATCCGGGCGATGCGCCGTGCACGCTGCCGCACCACGGCAGCCTCTCGCGGGCGATGCGCCTGCACACCGAGCAGGCGTTGCGCGACGGCAGCCTGCGGGTCTGCGTCGCCACGGCCAGCCTCGAGCTCGGCATCGATATCGGCGCGGTCGATCTCGTCGTGCAGATCGGCTCGCCCCGCGCGGCCTCGGTGCTGCTGCAGCGCGCCGGACGCTCGCGGCACCAGGTCGGCGCGACGCCGAAGGTCCGCGTCGCGCCGACGACGCTGGAGGAATTGGTCGAATGCGCCGCGCTGCTCGGCGTGGTCACCGGCCGGCTGCAGAGCGACGCCGGCGCGCTCGAGGCGACGTTGCTCGAAGACGCGCCGCTGGACGTCCTGGCGCAGCAGATCGTCGCCGAGTGCGCGCAGCAGCCCTGGCAGGAGGACGCGCTCTTCGCCCTCTTTCGCTCCGCTGCGCCCTACGCCTCGCTCTCGCGCGAACGCTTCGACGCCGTCTTGGAGATGCTGGCCGACGGGATCGCTGCAAAGCGCGGTCGCCGCGCCGCCTGGCTGCATCGCGACCGCGTCGGCCACGAGGTCCGCGGCAGGCGCGGGGCACGGCTGGTCGCGCTCACGTCGGGCGGCGCCATCCCCGACGCGGCGTCGTACGACGTCGTCCTGCACGCCAGCGAACAGAAGGTCGGCACGCTGCACGAGGATTTCGCCATCGAGAGCACGCCCGGCGACGTCTTCGTCCTCGGCTCGGCGCCGTGGCGTATCGTCCAGGTCCAATCAGGCAAGGTTCGGGTCGAGGCGGCCCCAGGCATGCAGCCTTCGCTGCCGTTCTGGTTCGGCGAAGGACCGAGCCGCAGCGACGTCGGCTCGGCCGCGGTGCGGGCGCTGCAAGAGGGCGTCGAGGCCGCGCTGCGCGACGGGGACGAGGCCGCGGCGACCGCCTGGCTGCAGGACGCGCTCGGCCTGCAACGCGCGGCGGCGGAGCAAATCGCCGAGTTCCTGGCGGTGACGCGGCGCGGGCTGGGCGCCCTGCCCGGTCGCGACACGCTGATCCTCGAGCGCTTCTTCGACCGCTCCGGCGGTATGCAGCTGGTGCTGCACAGCCCCTACGGCAGCCGGGTCAACCGCGCCTTCGGCCTCGCGCTGCGCAAGCGCTTCTGCCGGCGCTTCAACTTCGAGCTGCAGGCCGCCGCGACCGACGACGCCATCTTGCTCAGCCTCGGCGAGACCCACGCCTTTCCCTTGGAGGAGGTCTGGGACTACCTGCGCGCCGACGTGGTGCGCGACGTGCTCGTGCAGGCCGTGCTCGCCTCACCGCTCTTCACCACGCGGTGGCGCTGGGCAGCCGGTCGCGCCCTCGCCGTGCCGCGCTTTCGCGGCGGTCGCAAGCTGCCGCCGAACCTGCAGCGGATGGAGGCCGAAGACCTGATCGCCGTGGTCTTCCCGGACCAGATCGCCTGTGCCGAGAACCTCGCCGGTGCGCGCGAGGTGCCCGATCATCCGCTGGTCGACGCGGCGATGCACGACACCCTGCACGAGGCGATGGATCTTCCCGGCTTGGTCGGGCTGCTGCGCCGGCTCGAAGGCGCCGAGGGCACGGCACCGCTGCGGCGGCTGGAGGTCGACGCGCGCGAGCCGTCGCCGCTGGCGTTGAACGTGGTCAACGCCGCGGTCTACACCTTCCTCGACGACGCGCCGCTGGAGGAACGCCGCGCCGCCGCGGTCGCCTCGCGCAACTGGCGGACCGCCAGCGACGACATGGCCCGGCTCGGGCAGCTCGATCCCGCGGCCGTGCAGCGGGTGCGGGACACGCTCCGCCCGGATCCGCAAGACGCCGCCGAGCTGCACGACGCGCTCGACATCAGCGGCTGGCTACAGGACGACGAGGTCGCGTCGGCCCCGGCGGGCGCCCTCGCGTCGCTGCGTCAATCCGGCCGCGCCGGGCGCTTCGCCTGCGGCGCGGCGACCATCTGGATCGCGGCCGAGCGCCTCGCCCTGGTGCGCCAGGCGTTGCCCGTGGGCGCCGCGCTCGACGCGATGGCGACGGTTCGGCAAGGCCCCGAATCGCCCCCAACTGCGGTGACGCCGGACGACGCGCTCCGTGAACTGCTCCGGGCCCGCCTCGGCTGCGAGGGCCCCTGCACCGCGGCCGGGCTGGCG
>JACKHZ010000046.1 GCA_020638735.1 Planctomycetota bacterium
GGGGGATGTGGGCAGAAGATGCCGCCGAGCAGCTCCGGCATCTCGGCGAGCGCGGCGGCGAAGCTGCAGGCCTGGATCGACGCTGGCGCCAAGCCCTGATCGTCAGCGCTTGGTGGTGTCCCGCGACGGCGGTGCGGGGCCTGGCGCGGCGACTTCGACGCAGTTGCGGCCGCCGTTCTTCGCCGCATAGAGGGCGCGGTCGGCCCGGCGGATGGTCGCTTCGCTGGCCTCACCCGGCGCGCGCTCGGCGACGCCCGCCGAGATCGTGATCTGGATCGCCGTCTCTCCGGCCCGGGGCCAGAGGCCTTCGACCGCGGCCCGCGCGCGCTCGGCCACAGCGACCGCCGTCGCCGCTCCGACGTGCGGCAGCGTGAGCAGGAACTCCTCGCCGCCGTAGCGCGCCACGCTGTCGCCGCCGCGTAGGCAACGCTCGAGCGCAGCGGCGACCTGCACCAGGACCTCGTCACCGACCTGATGGCCGAAGCGGTCGTTGACCTTCTTGAAGTGATCGATATCGACCAGGACGACGCTCATCGCCGCGCCGGCGCCCTCGTGCTCGCGCAGCGTCTGCCGCAGCCCGCGACGGTTCAGCACCGAGGTCAGCGCGTCGACGCGGGCGATGCGCTCCAGGCGGGCGACCGCGATGCGGGGCGAACAGAGCGCCGAGACCAATTCCAGGGCGTCGACCTCGGCCGCACCGAAGCGCTCTTGTTCCGCTGCGACCGCGGCGAGGACGCCGATGACGCCGTCTTGATCGAAGAGCGGAACGCCGAGGAACGAGCCGAGCGGGCTGACTTGATCGGGTCGTGCGACGAAGGCGGGGTGGCGCTCGGCGTCGTGGCAGCAGAGCGTCTCGCCGGACGCGGCGACGTGGCCGACCAAGCCCTCGCCACGGCGGAAGCGGGCCCCGCTGCCTCCGTGCATCGGTTCGCCGTGGCGGCAGGTGACGAGCAGCGCGTCGCCTTCGCCGAGCAGGCGGACGCTGACGCGCTCGGTGCCGAGGAGTCGGGCGCCGAAGTCGACGGCGAGCTGCAACAGGGACTCGAGGTCGTGCTCCGCACGGAGCGCATGGGCCAGTCCCGCGAGGGTGGCGAGGGGCGCGGGCTGGGAGGCATCGCTCATGGCCGCAAGGCTAGCACGTTCGTCGCAGGAATCAGCGGAATTCGGCGCGCGTTCGGCCAAAGATCAGGCGACGAAGCCGTTCGGCCGCCGCCCAGCCCTCGTGTGCTTGCGGGTGCGATGGCCACTCGCCATCCTCGGGGTTCGGCGGGGCTCCGATTGCGTCCGCCGGGAGGCAGAAAGATGTCCGATCGCGAGGCGCTTCGTCCTGAGCTGAGCCGGCGCGCAGCGCTGGGCCGCCTCGTCGGTGGTGCCGCGGGGGCCGCCGCCCTGGTCGCCGGCTGCGGTCGGGAACAGCGCAAGGCGCCCGCGGTCGCCGCCGAGCCGGCGCAATCCGCCGCGCCGGAACCGGAAACCAAACGGGTGATCCGCCGCGGCACCGTCGTCGCGCCCTCGAAGATCGCCCGCAACGACGGCACGTTCGTGCATATGCTGACCCGGATCGACCTCGACGCCGAGGTCCTCCGTCCGGCGCCCTTCGAGATCCCGTTCTACGGCCACGGCATCGCCGTCGACCCGCGCGACGTCGGGCGCGCGCTGGTCTTCGAGAAGAAGGGGCCGGGCTGCTGCTTGGTCGACCTGCGCGGCGGGCGCGTCTTGCGCCAGATCCCCGCCCAGCCCGGCCGGCAATTCTACGGCCACGGCGTCTTCAACAAGGACGGCGCCTTCCTCTTCTGCACCGAGACCTACACCGAAGACGGCTCGATGCGCGGCGTGATCGCGGTACGCGACAGCAATACCCTCGCCTGGAAGGGCGATTTGCCCAGCTACGGCCACGCGCCGCACGACGTCGTGCTCGCGCCGGACCTGCAGCACCTCGTCATCACCAATGGCGGCGGCAGCAAGGCCAGCGGCCACGTCCCCAACCTCGCCTGGATCGACCTGCGCACGCACAAGCCGCTGCGCCGCCTCGGCTTCGACCGGGAGGACGTCAACGCCGGCCACGTCGCCGTCGCCGCCAACGGCCACGTCGCCGTCGTCTCGGCGCCGCGCGAGGGGCTCGACGCCACGACTCCCGGCGTGCACGGCGCGATCAGCTTCTGGCGCGGCGAGGCAGGCCCCGAGGCGCGGCTGCGGACCGCGACCGGCGCCGTGCCCGCGGCGATGCGCGACGAGACGCTCAGCGTCGCCATCGACGACAAGCGCGGCAAGGTCGTGGCCACCAACCCGAAGGGCAACCAGCTTTCGTTCTGGTCCTTGGCGACCGGCGAGAGCCTCGGCAGCACCACGCGCTACGTCGAGCCGCGTGGCGTCGCCTATACCCTCGACGGCAGCGCGCTGCTCGTCTCCTGCGGCGAAGGCAGCGAGCTGCGTCTGCTCTCGCCCGAGACCTTCGCCGAGCTGCCGGGGGGCGTCGTCGCCGAGAGCTTCACCAGCGGCGCGCACCTGCGGGTGTTGCCGCTCGATTGGGCGTAGGACGAGGCGCAGACGCGGTCGGTGGCCGCTACTTGGTGCAGCCGCTGATCGGGCTGTGGACGCAGCCCTTGGTCTTGTCGCAGGCGTCGGCGGTGCAGGGGTCCTCGTCGTCGCAGGCGTCGTCGCCGTGGGCAGCGCAGGCGCCAGCTGCGGCGCAGCCCTGGTTGTGCCACCGGTCGATGCGCTGGAAGAGCCAGCCTCCGCTCGCGGCGCCGAGCAGCACCAGATCGCCGGAAGCCGTCGAGGTCGCGGCGTAGACCTTGTCGTTGATCGAGAGGTTCTTCGCGACCATCGAAGATCCGCCGGTCCAATATTCGTAGCGCGGGAAGGTGCCGCCGCTGTTCTTCACCGATCCAGCGAGGACGACGCCGCCGAGGTGGGGCGTGACGTCGGAGACGGTGAACTCACCGCCGTCGTTGGCCTTGCTCGACCACTGCACCGTGCCGCTGGAGTTGGTCCGCCAGACCTGCCGATCCACGCTGGTCATCCCTTGCGAATACGAGCAATTCGGATAGTCGGCGCTGCGTCCGCCAATCGCCGCGATCACCGCGCCACCGTCAGCCATCGCCGTGA
>JACKHZ010000047.1 GCA_020638735.1 Planctomycetota bacterium
GTGCGCGCGTCGCCGCCGAAGGCCTCGCCGTCGAGCTGGCCTGGACCGCGGCGGTCGACCTCGACCTCGAGGTCATCGAGCCGGACGGCGCCGTCTGCACGTTCGCCGACACCGGCGAAGTGGCGACCGAGGCCGGCGGCTCGCACAGCGGCGACGCCAACGCGTTCTGCACCATGCAGATCACCAACCTCGAGCGCGTCACCTATCCGGCGACGCGGCCGGCCGGCAGCTACCGCGCGCGCGCCGCGCTGGCCGACGACTGCGCGCTGAACCAACGCGGCTTCTTCACGCTGACGGTGCGCGGCGCGGGCCTGACCAGCGGCGCCGCGTCGGGTGACCTCGCGGTCTCCGGCGAAGTGACGGCGACCTTCACCACGTCGTTGCCGTTCGACGTCGTCGACGACAGCTGAAGCGAAGGCCGGCTCAGCGCCGCCGCAGCAGCGTCAACGCCTCGACGTGGTCGGTGTGCGGGAACAGGTCGCACAGCCGCATCGCCTCGACGCGGTAGCGGCTCTCGAGCAGCGGCAGATCGCGCGCCAGCGACTCGAGCGCGCACGACACCAGCAGCACGCGTTCGGCGTCGCTGGCCAGCACCGCGTCGGCGCCGACGCCCATCAGGCCGGCGCGCGGCGGATCGACGACCAGCACGTCACACGGCGGCAACGGCCGGCTGCCGAACGGCTCTTCGCGCACCGCCGCGCGGTCCTGGTAGAAGTGGTTGGCGGCGAAGTTGGCGCGCGCGTCGGCGCACGAGCTCTCTGCGCTCTCGACCAGCGTCACGTGCGCGGCGCCATCGCGCAGCAGCCGCAACGCGAACGTGCCGACGCCGCCGTAGCCGTCGACGACGCGCAGGCCGCGCACGTCGCCGAGCATCGCCATCGCCGGCTTGAACAGCACCGCGTCGGCGCGCCGGTGCAGCTGGTAGAAGCTGCCGAACGACACCCGCAGCGTCAGCTCGCCCTGCGGGCCGGCCACGCGGTCGAACTGGTGGTCGCGCCCGACCAGCGCGTGCGACTCCGGTCCGAGCAGCTTGTTGCCCGCCTCGGCGTTGACGTTGAGCACCACGCCGACGAGGTCGAGCGCCTTGCCCTGGTCGTCCTTCAGCTGGCTGCCGGCGCGGCGCAGCGCGTCGACCAGCTTGTCGCGCGCGGCGAAGCGCAGCGACGTCACCACCGCGCCGACCAGCAACTCACCGCTGCCCGGCATGACGCGGGCGCGCAGCGCGCGCAGGTCGCCGCCGAGCTTCGCTTCGTCGTAGGGCTCGACGTCGAGGCGCGGCAGCGCGTCGGCCATGCGCAGCCCGAACTCGGTCAGCGCCCGGTGCTGGATGCGGCAGTCGGTGATCGGCTCGACGTCGTGGGTAGAGCGCCGGTAGATGCCGGTGACGACGCGGCGGCCGCGCCGCTGCACCGGGTAGAGCATCGTCGTGCGGTCGTGGCGCGGCGGCCGCGGCGGCTGCGCGACCTCGGGCGTGACGCCCGACAGCCAGGCCCCGCACAGCTCGACGGCGCGTGCCTGCTTGTCGGCGAGCTGGCGCTCGATCGGCTGGTCGAGGCGGCTGCAGCCGCCGCAGGCGCCGAAGTGCGGACACGACAGGCCGGACGACGCGGCGTCGGCAGTGGGGCGATCGGGGCGGGCTCGGTTCGTCGGCATCGGCGGGTCGCCCGACGGTAGCTGCTGCGCCGCCGCGGCGCACCGTCGCGTTCGCGCGGCCGGGCGGCGATGTTCCGCGGCCGCCGGCTCCACGGCGCGACGCCGCGTAGTACCATCCCGCGACCATGACCGGCACCCCCGACAGCGCGGCAGGCGCGGCGCAACCGACCCCGGATTGGGAGGCGTTCTACCGCGACTACCGCAAGCCTGGGTATGTGGAGGGGTTCGAGATCACGACGAAGCTGGGCGGTGGCATGTTCGGGCTGGTGTTCCGCGCCCGGCGGATGTCGATCGGCAAGGACTACGCGATCAAGTTCCTGAAGGTGGACGACGCGGAGGTGCGGCGGGCGATCGTGTCGGAGCTGTCGCAGGTCAACTGGTTCGCGCAGATCGACCACCCGAACCTGGTGGCGATCGAGGACCGCGGCGAGGTCGACGGGATCCCGTACCTGGTGATGGCCTACGCCGGCAGCGAGACGCTGCGCGACCGCATGCCAGTGGGTGCGGACGGGCAGGGGGTGCGGCCTGATGCGGCGCAGAAGGCGGAGCTGATGAGCAGCTTCGTGCAGTGCTGCCGCGGCCTGTCGGCGCTGCACGAGCGCGGGCTGGTGCACTTCGACCTCAAGCCGGCGAACGTGTTCTTGAAGGGCTCGGTGGCGCGGCTCGGCGACTACGGGCTGTCGAAGCTGGTGACGCACTCGCGGGGCAGCCTGTCGATGGGGCGCGGCACGCCGTACTACATGGCGCCGGAGCTGCTGCAGCGGCGCGGCGACCACCGCAGCGACATCTACTCGCTGGGGGTGGTGCTGTACGAGCTGCTGTGCGGGGTGGTGCCGTTCCGCGGCGACAGCGAATGGGCGGTGCTGCGGGCGCACGAGCACGAGCAGCCGGTGCTGCCCGTGCACCTCTTGCCGGTCGAACGCGCGGTGCTGCAGCGCTGCCTGCAGAAGGACCCGGGGCAGCGCTTCCAGAGCGTGCAGGACCTGATCGTCGCGCTCGGCGCGTCGCTGGCCGGCGGCCTGGCTTCGTCGGCGGCTGCTTCGCCCGCGAGGACCTCGCCCGCCGCGTCCGGTCCGACGGTCGTGGCGGCGGCGGCGCCGAGGCTGCCGCACGAACCGCCGCCGTTGCCCGGCTGCGTGGTGCCGCCGCTGCCCGACGCGCGGAGTCGCGCCAAGGCTACCGTCGCGGCGGTCCAGCGCCCCGACGCCGAACGTGA
Source organism: Planctomycetota bacterium (assembly GCA_020638735.1). Lineage (GTDB taxonomy): Bacteria > Planctomycetota > UBA1135 > UBA1135 > UBA2386. The sequence goes on from JACKHZ010000047.1 coordinate 2,870, forward strand.
CGGCGAGCGTGACCCTGGCGCCGCGCCGCCGCCGGGGCGTCGTTCGCGTTCGCCGCGCTCCGGACCCTCGCCGCACCGCTGGTTGTGGACGACGATCGGTCTCGCGGTGGTCTTCCTGGCGGTGCCGGTCATCGGCATGCTGACGCTGGTGCCGCAGGCGATGGAGCGGGCGATCGTCGTCGAGACGACGCCGGCGCCGCGCGCGCGC
>JACKHZ010000048.1 GCA_020638735.1 Planctomycetota bacterium
GCGTGCTGGGTTGGCGGCGGGCGTGTCTGCGGGGAGCGTCGCGGGCGCGATCAGATACTGGGGCCGCAGGTCGTCGTGTTCACGCGGCGCTTCCCAGGTCGTGGCGCGACCGGTGCCAGACCGGTAGACGGCGGCGTTGGGGTGCAGGTCGTAGACCATCGCGCCTTGATAGAGCGGCAGCAGCACGTCGGCGCCGCGGCGCCAGTTGCCGTCGGCGGCGCGCACGAACCCGTCGGCCTCGGCGGCTTCGCGCCGCACGAAGCGGTCGCGATCGGCGGTCATGTTGTAGTCGCCCTGGCGCCACGTGAACGCGCCGCCGTCGCCGACCAGCGGTGCGCTGCGCGCGTGCATGCGGCGCAGCAGGTCGAGGTCGCGGTCGTCGTCGGCTTCGACGAACGCGCCCGAGCGCGGGCTCAGCTTCGCCACCAGGTCGCGGCCGTAGCGCGTGTGTGGGGGCGCCGGGCGCCGCCAGTCGTCGAGGTCGACGCGGCCGAACGCCGCGTTCACCGCCGGGGTGCGGCCGCCCTTGCTGCCGACGATCACGGCGAAGCGGTAGCGCGAGTCGATCGCGAAGATGCGGCGGCGGTTCTCGAAGCCGAACAGCCATTCCCAGCGACACGCGTCGAGCAGCAACTCGCGCAGCGGCCGCGCGTCGCGGTCGAACCACAGGCTCGCCGGCACCACCATGCCGAAGCGCCCGTCGTCGCGCAGCAGCTCGTGGCAGCGCTCGACGAACAGGCGGTAGGTGTAGAGCTTGCCGCTGCCCTGGTGGGTGAAGCGTGCCCGCAGCCGCGCGACCGCGCGGCGCGCTTCGTCGCTGGCCTGCAGCGTCTCCCACGGCGGGTTGGTCAGCACCGCGTCGCACGAACCCGGCTCGAGGTCCTGCAGGCCGTCGCCGGCGCGCACCTGCGCCGCGAGCTGCAGCACGTCGGGCGCCTCGGCGCCGCACGCTTCCCAGAGCGCCACCGCGGCGATCGCCGCGACAGTGCTGTCGACGTCGAGACCGTGCAGCGTCGCCGCGGCGCGGCGGGTGTCGATGCCCTGCGCGCGTTGCCAGTGCAGCGCCGCCAGCAGGAAGGCGCCGCCGCCGACCGCCGGATCGCAGATGCGCGCGGGCGCCTCGCGCAGTTGCGGCAGCAGCGGCCCGAGGGTGCGATCGACGGTGGGCTCGGTGATGCCCGCTGGCGTGAACCAGGCGCCGCGGCGCTTGCGCAGGGTCGGGTCGAGCAGCGCCGGGTACTCGGCCGCGAGCGCGGTGACCGAAGGCCAGGTCGGGCGCGGCGCGCGCTGTGCCGCCGCGCGGGGCTCATGGGGGTCGACGGGCAGCAGCTCCGCGGCCAGCGTCTCGCTGCGCAGGCGCTGCCCCAGCCAGGCGCGCACGTCGCCGCGCACCGCGGCCCAGCGCGTGCGTTCGGGCGTCGGCTCGGGCGTCGCGCCGGTCACCGGCTAGACGGGCCGCGCCGGGAAGCCGGCGCTCGTCAGGGTCTGCAGGATGCGTTCGACGTGCGCGGTGCCGTGCGTCTCCATCACCACGTCGAGCTCGGCCTGGCGCGGGCCGAGGTTGGTGAACAGGCGCTGGTGCTCGATGTCGATGATGTCGCCGCCTTCGGCGCCGATCATCTGCGTGACGCGCGACAGCACGCCGGGCACGTCCTTGATCTCGATGCGCAGCTTGGCGACCTTGCCGTCGCGCTTGAGCGTGCGCAGCAGCACCGTCGACAGCATGCGCCGGTCGATGTTGCCGCCGCAGACGACCACGCCGACCTTGCGCTCGGTGAAGCGGTCGGGGTGGCGCAGCATCGCCGCGATGCCGGCCGCGCCGGCGCCCTCGGCGACGACCTTCTGCTGCGTCGCGAGCAGTTGCACCGCGTTCTCGAGGTCCTCTTCACCGACCAGCAGGATGTCCTCGACGAGCTCGGCGACGAGGCGGCTGGTGATCTCGCCCGGATGCTTGACGGCGATGCCGTCGGCGAGCGTCAACGTGCCGAGCGGCGGCAGCGGCTCGCCGCGCACCTTGTTGCGCATCGCCGGGCACTGCTCGGTCTGCACGCCGAGGATGCGGATCTTCGGGTTGACGTGCCGGGCCCACAGCGCGATGCCGCTGATCAGGCCGCCGCCGCCGACCGGCACCACCAGGGTGTCGAGGTCGGGGCAGTCCTCGAACAGCTCGATCGCCGCGGTGCCCTGCCCGGCGATGATCGCGACGTCGTCGTACGGGTGTACGAACACCAGGCCGCGCTCCTGCTCGAGTTCGCGCGCGTGCGCGGCCGACTCGGCCAGCGACTCGCCGAACAGCACCACGTGCGCGCCGAACGACGCGGTGCGTTCGACCTTGGCGAACGGCGTCGTCTGCGGCATCACGATGGTCGCCGGCATGCCCAGGCGCTGCGCGTGGTAGGCGACGCCCTGCGCGTGGTTGCCGGCGGACGCGGCGATCACGCCGCGCGGCGGGCTGCCCGAGGCGGCCAGCTGCATCAGCTTGTTGCACGCGCCGCGATCCTTGAACGAGCCCGTGAACTGCATGTTCTCGAGCTTGAGGTGCAGCCGCGCGCCGAGCAGTTCGCCCAGGCGCCGGGCGAGCACGGTCGGCGTGCGCACGACGTGTTCGGCGATCGCGGTGGCGGCGGCGGCGACGTCCTGGGCGGTGACGGGCATGCGCCCGGCAGCTTAGCAGCCCGCCGCGCCGCCGATGCACGTTGTCTGCGCGCCGGCGAGCGGCGATCATCGCCGCCGATGTTGCAGCTCGTCTGGGCCCTGGTGGTGTTGCTCAACCTCGTCACCTTGCTGGTGTACGGCTTCGACAAGTGGCGCAGCCGCGGCGACGGCCGACGCGTTCCCGAACGGGTGCTGCTGTGGCTCGTGTTCCTGGGCGGATGGATCGGCGCCTGGCTGGCGATGGGCTGGTTCCGCCACAAGACGCGCAAGCAGCCGTTTCGTCGCTACGCGATTGCCTGGACCCTGTTGAGCCCGTTCTGGCTGCTGGTCTGGTGGTCGTTCACCGAACTGGCCGGCAACCACTGAGCAGCGCGGACGTGCCGCGCGCGGCTGCGGCACC
>JACKHZ010000049.1 GCA_020638735.1 Planctomycetota bacterium
CCGGCCGGCGAGCTGCTGTTCCGCGTCAGGTCGGGCGGCTGCGCCGCGCCCGGCGAGGTCGAACGCTCGGACGACGACCTGCGGCAGCAGGGCGCCGACCTGCTGCAGCGCTACGTCGGCATGAAGCAGGCGCCGGAGTTCGCGTTCACCAGCCGCGCCGTGCAGGCGATCCCGCAGTACACCCGCGGCCACGGTCGGCGCGTCGCCGCGATCGCCGCGGCGGCTGCCAGGCACCGCGGCCTGTCGTTGTGCGGTGCGGCCTATCGCAAGGTGTCGGTGGTCGGGCAGTGGAGTGAGGAGGGCAGCAGGCCGTGAATCCCGGAGCAGTGACTAGGACCGTGACCTCGACCTCCACCGCGGCGCCGCTCGGCGTGCTGCTGGTCAACCTCGGCACCCCCGACTCGACGGCGGTCGGCGACGTGCGCCGCTACCTGGCGCAGTTCCTGATGGACCACCGCGTCATCGACATCCCGTGGCCGCTGCGCGCGCTGTTGGTGCACGGCATCATCCTGCGCACCCGGCCGCGGCGCTCGGCCGAGGCCTATCGCAAGATCTGGACGCAGCGCGGCAGCCCGCTGATGTTCCACACCGAGGACCTGCGCCACGGCCTGCAGGACGTGCTCGGCCCGGGCGTGCGCACCGCGGTCGCGATGCGCTACCAGAACCCGTCGGTGGAGGCGGGGCTGACGCAGCTGGTCCAGCAGGGCTGCGTCGACGTGGTGGTGGTGCCGCTGTTCCCACAGTACTCGCAGGCGGCCTGGGCGTCGGCGTTCGACGAGGTGACCCGCGTCGCGGCCGGCATGCGCAACACGCCCAACCTGCGCTTCGTGCCGCCGTTCTTCGACCACCCGGAGTTCCTCGACGCGCAGGCCGCGGTGGCGCGGCCGCTGCTCGAAGGCTTCCGCGCCGATCACGTGCTGATGTCGTTCCACGGCCTGCCGGAGAAGCACATCCACAAGAGCGACGCGAGCGGCGCACACTGCCTTCGGGGCAACGACTGCTGCGCCGTGATGCGCGAGGAGAACCGCTTCTGCTACCGCGCCCAGTGCTTCGCCACCGCGCGTGGCCTCGCCGAACGGCTCGGCCTCGGACCCGACGACTACGAGGTGACGTTCCAGTCGCGGCTGACCAAGGCGTGGATCCAGCCGTTCACCGACCAGCGTCTGCTGGCGCTGCCGGGCGAGGGCAAGAAGCGCGTCGCCGTGCTGTGCCCGGCGTTCGTCGCCGACTGCCTGGAGACGATCGAGGAGATCGGCATGCAGGCGCACGAGGCGTTCGTCGGCGCCGGCGGCGAGGACCTGTTGGCGGTGCCGTGCGTCAACGCCGCGCCGCAGTGGATCGAGGGCCTCGCCCGGATCGTGCGCGAGGCGCCGCGCTGACCGTCACTTCGGCGCCCTCTCACTGCGCGGCTGCGGCGACGCGTTCGACCTCGCGCCAGACGCGCAGCAGGTTGCCGCTCCAGATCTGGTCGATCGCCGCTTCGGAGTAGCCGCGGCGCACCAGCTCGCGGGTGACGTTCTTCGACTCGGCGGCGTTCTGCCAGCCGACGATGCCGCCGCCGCCGTCGAAGTCGGAGCCGATGCCGACGTGGTCGATGCCGACCGTCTGCACGACGTGGTCGATGTGGTCGACGAAGTCCTGCACGTCGGCCCGCGGGAACTGCGCGTCGATCGCCGGCACGCCGTCCTTGTAGCGCTGCCACCGCGCCGCGCGCTCTTCGTCGCTGACGTCGCCGGCGCCTTCGCCGAGGCCGACCTGCTCGCGCAGCTGCTGCAGCGCCGCGGTCCGCTCGGCCGAAGAACGCACGTATTCGTCGAGCGCGACGCACTGCACGACGCCGCCCTTCTGTGCCAGCGCGCGAAGCTGTTCGTCGTCGAGGTTGCGGCTGTGGTCGTAGACGGCGCGCGCGCCGGAGTGCGACGCGATCACCGGTGCCTTGCTCGCTGCGACCGCCTGCAGCATGGTCGCCTTGCTGGCGTGCGAGACGTCGACCATGATGCCGAGGCGGTTCATCTCGGCGATCGCCTGGCGGCCGAGCTCGCTGAGCCCGCCGTGCAGCGGTTCGTCCGGTGTGTGCGAGTCGCCGAGCTGGCTGTGGCGGTTGTGCGCGATCGACATGTAGCGCGCGCCCTTGTCGAAGAACTCCTGCAGCCGCGCCACGTCGAGGCCCATCGGGTAGCCGTTCTCGATGCCGATACAGCAGATCAGCTTGCCCTCGTCGTGCAGCCGCTCGACGTCGTCGGGCGTGCGCGCGAGCCCGATCGTCTCGGGGTAGAGGCGGCACATGCGCTCGATCGCGGCGAACTTGCGGTTGGCGGCCTGCAGCGCGCGGTGGTAGCCGGCGGGGTTCAGCTGGCCCTGGCCGACGTAGACGATGAAGAACGCGCAGTCGTAGCCGCCCTCCCGCATCTTCGGGAAGTCGACCTGCTGCTCGCCGCGCACCGTCGGGTCGTATCGCCGCCGGAACTGCTCGCGCCTCGCCGGGTCGTCGGGCAGCTGCTCCGGCGCGAGCAGGTCGTCGATGTCCTTGTGCGTGTCCAGGGTCAGCGCGCGCGCATGGATCACGTCGGCGCGTTCGATCGGGTCGTCCGGCAGCGACGAGCAGGCGGCGGCGAACAGGAACGGCAGCAGCGGGAGCGCGCGCATGGTCGATGCGACCATAGCGTCGGCGGGACGCCGCCGACAGTTCGCTGCACGACTCGTCGTGGCGCCGGCGAGGCCGCGGCGTAGAGTCTCGGCGATGCGCGTCCGTCGGGTCCTGCTGTCGTTGCTCGTGGCGGTGTCGTCGACCGCCTGCATGTCCATCTACGGGGTCGGTCACAGCACCGCGATCCCGGCGGATCTCGACGCCCGCACGGCGCTGCGCGCGGTGCGCTCGGCGCTCGCGCCGCAGGAGGTCGAGGAGGAGACCGACACGCGCTGGTCGATCGTCGCGGTCGACGGCGACGCGTTCGTGTTCGGCAAGTACGAGGACCGCGGCAACGAGGTCTACATGTGGTCGAGCTGGCCGGACTCGCCGCCGTCGCCGGCGGTGTTGGAGCGGTCGCTGCAG
>JACKHZ010000005.1 GCA_020638735.1 Planctomycetota bacterium
GTGCCCGTGGTATCGGCGTCGCCGACCGTCGTATCGCCGTCTTGCCCGCCGGTATCGGCGTCGACGCCACCGATATCGGTGCCGCCGGTGTCGGTCTTGCCGTCCTGCTCGCCCGTATCGCCCGCGGTATCGCCGACCACGTCGCCGGACACGTCGGCCACACCGCCGGTATCGGAGGTCACGTCGGCGCCCTGGGTGGCGTCCTCGAAGGTCGGGAAGGAATCACCACAACCCGCCGAGAAGACGAGCGCGAGCGCAGCAAAAGCGGACGCTGCGTGGCGGAAGGAACAGTAGCTGGTCATCGAGTGTTGCCCCTGATCGGGCCGCGAGAGGGCGCGTGCGGCCGGCGTGGAGTCTGCCGTCCCCCAGGGGCCCGTGCAAGGGTACGAACATGGCGGGCCTGACACAGCCTGTCCGATCGGCGCCTGCGCCCACCCGCGTCTTGAAGCGGTTGACGCGGTGCGGCAAGCTGCGCACCCGCGCGCCGCGCCGGCGCGACGCACCGAACGGAGCCGCCCGCATGTCCGACGCCTCGACCTTCGACCTCGAAACCGCATTCGCTGCCCTGCACGACGGCAACGTGGCGCACGCCCGCGCCTACCCCGGCGACCCGACGGCGCGGCAGCCGGTGCACACGGTCTATGGTGGCGCGCACCTATTCAAGGTCGGCGTGCACCGCAAGCTCGGCAAGCTCGCGCTCCGTGCGCTCGATACCTACGCCCCGGACGCGCAGAGCTTCGCGGCGGCGTTGGGCCTGCCGGCCGATGCAGCCGACGATATCTATGCCCGGGTCCGCGACAAGCTGGCCCGCGAGCCGATCGAGGACCAGCGGATCGATTTCGAGGACGGCTACGGTCACCGTCGCGACGACGAGGAGGACGAGCATGCGGTCGCGGCTGCCGGGCAGCTGGCCGAGGCCATGGCGGCCGGGGATCTGCCGCCCTTCATCGGCATTCGCGTCAAGCCGTTCACCGACGAGTCGGGTCGACGTGGCATCCGGACCCTGGACCTCTTCCTGACCACGCTCGCCAGCGCAACCGGCGGCAACGTGCCGGCGAATTTCGTCGTCACGCTGCCCAAGGTCACCCACCCCGGTCAGGTCGCCGTCCTCGCCGACCTGCTGGACCAGGCCGAGGCCAAGTTGGGCATCGCCGCGGGCGCCGTCGGGATCGACCTCATGGTCGAGACCACGCAGTCGATCTTGGGGCCCGACGGCTCGGTCGCGGTGCCGGCGCTGGTCCGTGCCGGTCGTGGCCGCGTCGTCAGCGCCGCGTTCGGCACCTACGACTATACGGCGACCTGCAACATCACCGCCGCGTTCCAGACCCACGACCATCCGGCGTGCGACTTCGCCCGCCACATGATGCAGGTCAGCCTGGCCGGTAGCGGCGTGACGATGTCCGACGGCGCCACCACCGTGATGCCGATCGGTCCGCACCGCGCGCCGAAAGGCGGCAGCCTCGACGCCGCGCAGCTCGCCGAGAACCAGGCCGTGGTCCACTCCGCGTGGAAGCTGCACTACGACAATATCGGCCACTCGCTGCGCCACGCCGTCTACCAAGGCTGGGACCTGAACCCGGGGCAGCTGCCGATCCGCTACGCCGCGGTCTACGCTTTCTTCCAAGCGGGGCTGCACGACGCCAGCTTGCGGCTGGACAAATTCGTCGCCGCAGCGTCGCAGGCGACGTTGGTCGGCAATACCTTCGACGACGCCGCGACCGGCCAGGGCCTGCTCAACTACTTCCTCCGCGGGCTCGCCTGTGGCGCCATCGACGAAGCGCAGGTCACCGCCACCGGCATCACCGTCGAGGAGCTGCAGGGGCGCAGCTTCGCCCGCATTGTGGCCAACCGCGCGCACGCGAAGCGGTCGGAGGGCTGAGACCTTGAGCCGGCTGCAGGTCAGCATCGACCCGGGCTGGCTCCACCACGAGCCGAAGCCCGAGCACGCTCGCCTCGCGGTGCAATGGTGGGGCACGGCCGGCTTCCGGGTCCTGCATCGCGCCGATGACGGCACGCCGCACCACCTCTGGCTGGATCCGCACCTCTCTCGCCATTCGCTGTGGGAGGTCGCGCGTGGCGCCCTCTCGCCCAAGATCGACCGGATCGAGGCCGCCGTCGACTGTGCTGACGCGGTCGCGGTCGGGCACAGCCACTTCGACCACGCGATCGACGCGCCGGCGATCGCCGAGCGCCACCGGGCCCGCATCTACGGATCGTCGAGCATGGCGGAGATCGCGCTCGGCTATGGCGTCGACGCGAGCCTGGTGCACACGCTCGAGCCGGGAGTCGGCGTCTGCGAGGGGCCCTGCACGCTGACGGCCTTTCGCTCGCAACACAGCAAATTCGCGTTCGGCCGCGTCCCGGCTCCGGGTCATGTCCGCGAACCGCTGCGTTGGCCAGCGCGGGCGGGCGCGTTCCGCGTCGGCGACGTCCTCGGCTTGCACATCGCGGGGGGCCCGGCCTCGATCTACCACGTCGGTTCGGCCGACCTGATCGAGGCGGAGCTCGAGGGTGTGCAGGCCGACGTGGTGCTGGCATGCACCGTCGGGCGCTACGCGACCGAGAACTTCACCCATCGGCTGATCGACGCCTTGCGTCCCAAGCTCGTGATCCCGTGCCATTGGGACCAGTTCTGGCGGCCGATCGAGGCGCCGGTGCGGCAGATCCCGACCAACGACCTCGGCGCGTTCCTCGACGAAGTGCGCTCGCATCCGAGTCGTCCCGAGGTGCGGGTGCTGCCGATCGGCGGCTGGACGGCCCTCGGATGAGCACCGCGGCCGGCGCAACGCTGCCGCCGCGCTGGCCGCTGCCGCGTCGAGCGCCAGACCGTCCGCTCCTGCTCGGCTACCATCGCAGCTGTCCGGACGGTGCGTTGGCCGCCGCCCTGCTCGGCGAACGGCTGCGCAGCGAGGGCTCGCGCTTCGACCTGCTCCCGCTCGACGCCGGTCGCGCACCGGCGAAGAAGCGGGCGCGCGGCCGCGACGTCGTCCTGCTCGACCTCTGCCCTGGGGCCTCGGCGCTCGGCTCGCTGATCGAGATCGCCGCCTCGGTCTTCGTGCTCGACCACCACGTGGCCTCCGAGCCGATCGCCGCTGCCTACCCCAAGCACGTCTTCCTGGCAGACGGCCGATGCGGCGCCCTGCTCTGCTGGCAGATGCTGCACGGCGACGCCGACGTCCCCGAGTTCGTCCGGATCGTCGACGCTGTCGACCACTATCGCATGGACGACCCCGACATCGCGGCGCTCTCGGTGCTGATCCGCGACGCACGGACCCCGCCCTCGGCGTTGGCCCTCGCCGCCCGCTTCACCCGTGAGCGCGAGGTCGTCCTCGGACAAGCCCGCCAGGCCGCGCGCAACTGGCGCCAACGGGTCGCAGAATATGCCAAGGCCGCGACGCCGGGCTGGCTGCAGGAGGTCCGGGTACGGGCCGTCGAACTCGCCGCGCGAGACGGTGCGCTGGCTTCCGACGTCGGCAACGCGATCGCGGCGGTGCACGGCGGGGTCGCCCTGGTCTACCGACGCGCCGGCGGCAAGGTCCGCCACTCGCTCCGCAGTCGCCCCGGCCATGGCCCGGCGGTGCACGAGATCGCAGCCCGCTTCGGCGGCGGCGGCCACCGCCACGCCGCGGGTATGATCAGTGACGATCTGCTGCACCGCAGCGAAGATCACCCGGTCGGCGACGCCGTCGCGGCCGCTTCGAAATGCGCCAGCAGCCGAGGCAAGACGTCGGAGCGCCAGCGCGAGCCCGAGAACAAGCCGTAGTGCCCCACGCCTGCCTGCAGGTGATGGTGTCGATCCGCCTCGGCGAGCCCCGTCAACAAGTCCAACGCAGCCGCGGTCTGACCCGGCCCGGTGATATCGTCGCGCTCGCCCTCGACCACCAGAACCGGCGCGTCGCGGACGGCGTCGGGCCTGACGAGCGCGCCGGCGACCTCGAGCTCGCCGCGCGCCAGCAGGTTGCGCTGGAAGATGCGGTCGATGGTCTCCAGGTAGAAGTCGCCGGGGAGGTCGGCCACGCTGCGGAATTCGGCGTAGAAGTCGTCGTGCGCTCGCATCGTCTCCTCGTCGCCGGCGAAGGCCGCGCGGAGGTGATCGCAGTGCTTGTCGACGTGGTAGAACGGCTTCATCCAGAGAAATGCCTGGTGCTGCAAAAAGCCCGGATAGACCGTACGCCCGGCGCCTGGACGGCCACGCGGCACCCGGCTCACCAGCGTCCGCCGAAACCACGAGAGCGGACGCTGCTCGGCGACCCGATTCGGCAACATCGGGTTGCGGCTGGTGTCGACCGGGCTGCCGATCAGCGTGAGGCTGCGGGGCCGGGCCGCGTCGTCGGCGGCGCAGAGGCGCGCGGTCGCAGCGAGCGCAGCGACGCCGGGCTGGCAGACCGCCACGACGTGCGGCCGCCCGTCGGTCGCCGCGATGTGACGCGCGGCGCGCTCGAGCTCGAGGACGAAATCGTCGAGGCCGAACGTGCCCTCAGCCAGCGGCACCTCGGACGCGCAGCGCCAATCGGTGATCACCACGTCGTGGTGATCGATCAGCGCGTCGACCGTATCGCGTAGCAGCGTCGCGTGGTTGCCGGACATCGGCGCGACCAGGAGGATCGTGCCGTTGGCGGGCCCCGTGCTGCGGCGCACAAAGCGGCGCAGGGTGACGAAGGGCCGCTCGAGCACGACCTCCTCCCGCGTCTCGGCGAGGCCGAAGGGCGGCTTGCCGTGGTGCCGCACAGCGTCGGTCCACAAGCCGATCCACGCCGCGGTCAGACGCAGCGGAGGCAGGGTGTGTGGGCCGTGATCCAGCGCGCTGCGTCCGGCGTCCAGGGCCTGGACCCAGGGCATCGCGGCGCGGCGCATCATATCGTGGTAGGCGTAGAGCACGCGGCCATCCTGCGGCAGCGCCGAAAGCTGCGGCGCGTCGCCAGGGTAGCGGCGATTGCTGCGCCGCACAAGAGCCGGCCGCCGGGAGACGCTTGCCAGGGCGGCCGAGTTGGCCGATCGTCCCGGGCGGCCGGAATTCCGCCGGCCGGGAGGCGCCCATGGCCATCGCGCTGGACTTCGAATTGCGGCTGAGCCGGCAAGACGACACCCGACCGGACGTGCGGATCTGGGTCGACGCCGACGGCAACCAGCAGATGGACCACGGCGAGGAGATCCGTCCGCTGCGGCAGGACGGCTTGGTCTTTCGTGGCAGCCGCAGCCTCGCGCTGCCGACGGTCGAAGGCGTCGGCTTCCTGGTTCGGCTGCAGGTGCGTCCCGGCACGCGCTTTCGGCTCCGCGTCTGGAGTCACGACGGCAAGAGCCGGGCGCTGGTCTACGAGGAGCAGGACGCCGCGCCCGACGGCTCCCACCGCATCATCGGCTGGTGCCGCTGAGCCCGCGATCCTGGCCGCGGCGGCTGGCGGGCTTCCTCGCCGAGGTCTTCGCCGCGTTCTCCCGCAACCGCGGCCTGCTGCTGGCCGGCGGCGTCGCCTACAACACCCTGCTCTCGATGGTGCCGCTGATCGCGATCGCGCTGGTCGGCCTCTCCGCCTTCTTCCCGCGCGAGCAGCTGCTCTCGACGATCCGCGCCGAGCTGGGCCTGTTGGTGCCGGGCCACGTCGACGCCGTGGTCGACACGGTGACCGGCCTGCTCGACAGCCGCGACGTGCTGAGCGTGGTCTTGGTCGCGGTCCTGCTCTTCCTCAGCAGCCTCGCCTTTCGCATGGTCGAAGACGCCTTCGCGGTGATCTTCTCGGTCGCAGAGGGCAGTGATACACGGCCGTTCTGGCTCCGCGCCCTGGTCCCGTACGCTTTCGTGCTGGTGCTGACGATCGGCCTGTTCGCTCTGACCGCGGCGACCTCGGTGCTCGAAGCGCTGGTCGTCCGAGCGACCAGCATCCTCGAGATCGGGATGGACGCCGGCAGCGGCGCGGCCTGGCTGCTCCGCGCCTCGGGGCTGCTCGGCAGCGGCCTCCTGTTTTCTGCCCTCTATTCGGTCCTGCCGCAGCGACCCATCGGCGCACATCGCGCGCTCTCGGCCGGCTTCGGCGCGGCGCTGCTGTGGGAGCCGGTGCGCGGCGTCGTGGTCTGGTACCTGGGCAACGTCTCGCTGGTCGGCGCCGTCTACGGCAGCCTCGCGACCGTGGTGATCGTGCTCCTGACGCTGGAGGTGGCGGCGGTGATCCTGCTGCTCGGGGCGCAGGCTGTGGCGGTGCTGGAGGCCCGCGCCGATCGACGCGCTCGAGGAGAGATGACATGACGGATCTTGCGCGCAACGCCGGGGCGGGCTTCGGTGCCGATGGCGTCGTCCCCGGGCTGCGGGCCCCGTCAGGCGTCGACTCGGTCCCTGCGCGGCTGCGCTGGCTGGAGGAGGCGCCAATCGACGCGCTGGCCGAGGCGCTCGTCCGTTGGCTGGAGGAACTCTCGGCCGCCGCGACCGGCCTCGGCCCAGCCTTGGCCGCTTGGCACGGGGTCGCAGTGGGCGAGGCGGTCGCGTCACCGTTCACCCTCCGCGCTGTGGCTGCCGGTACCGCGGTCGGCGCGCGGATCGCCCACCTGGAGCGGCAGGCGCCCTTGCACTGGCGCGAGGCGCTGCGCGGCGACGAGGCCGTCCACGACGCGCACCACGGCAGCTTCGAGCGCGGCGTCCGCATTCAGGGCCGCTACCAGGGCTTCGCGCTCGAGGGCGCGATGGGCGGCTTCGATCCGAATCACAGCGCCCGCTGGACCCCGCACGAGTTGCTGCACCGCGCGGTGGGCTTCGCGGCCTGGCCGGGAATCGGCCGCTTTCCGCTCTACCTCTGTGCGCGCGCTGCGGAATTGCTGCCCGTCGTGCATTGGTACGGCCTCGATCCCTGGTGTCGGCTGCGCGACCGGGACTTCGACCGCGACGGCGACGCGCGCAACCTGCACGCCGCGGCTGCCGACGCGATCTGGCTGCAGCAAGGGCCGGAACGTGCGACGCGGGCACGCCAGGGCATCGCCGGCCTGCGTGCTGCGCTACGCCACTTCGCGCGCGAGCTCGAGACCTTGGAGCAAGAGGCCGCGACCGGTCGGGTGATCTCGCTGGTCGGCGATCCGGCGATGCCCCACGCAGAGCTCGACAGCAGCAGCGACGCCATCGCGTACGTTTCAGGCCACCACCGCCGCCTCGCCGACCCGCTCGTCGGCGCGACCCTGGTTCGCCACGCCGACCCTGCGCTGCGCCAGACCGAGGTCGCGGCCCTCTTCGCCCAGCTGCGCCGAGCGCTGCACGACCTCTTCTTTCGCGACCTGCGGCTCCGGCCAGCGACGGTCGACGAGGCGGCGGCGCGGCGCAGGTTGTGGGAGGTTGCGCTGCGGCTGGCGACCACCGGCACGGCGGCCGAGGCAGCGTCGTCGGTGCTGGCGACGCTGCCGAGCGCCGCAAACGCGCCCTTGGCGACCGTCTTGGCCGCGCTCGACGCGCTGCCGCAGCGGCTCGCCTCGCTCGGCCTGAAGGAGGTGGTGCAGCTCGGCTTGGCCAGCGATCCGCCCACCTGGCCGGATCGCTCGGAGGCCGAGATCACGGCCATCGCGGAGGGCATCGGGCAGGTCACGTCCGGGATCTTGGCGGTCGCCGAGGCCAACGGCTGCGCGGCGGCCCTCGCCCGTGCCGTGGCCTCTCGCGACGCGGCTCCGCGCGGCCCGATTGCGATGCGCGCCGCGGCTGTGTTGCCCACCCTGCTGGCGCCGAGGCTGCGGCCGGCTGCGGCGGACTTGGCGTCGGTCGAGCTCGCCATCTGCGGCGCCACGCGGGCCGACGACGTGGTGGAGCGGCTCGCCGTCGCGCCGGACGAAGACGACCCGGAAGAGCCGCTCGACGCGGCGTGTCGCATCGTCCGCTCCGAGGCGTTTCGCTGGGTCCCGGTCGGCTGCGACGTCTTGCACTGGCTCGAAGGCGACGATGACGCTCGGCGGGCACCGCCACCGGGACGCAGCGGCGGGTTGTTGGTCGGCCGCTTTCGCGAGCGGACCGTCCTGTTGCCCTGCCCTGATGCGATCGGCGCGCTGCTGCGGGCCCTCGACGCGGCCCCGATGCCGGTCGGGGAGGCGTTCGAGTTCTTGGACGAAGCGCTCGAGGACGGCGACGATGGCGGCTGGACCGACCTGCCGGCGGACGCCGAGGTCTGGCTGGACGAGCTGCGCGGCGCGGGTGTGATCGGCGTCCTCGAGCTAGCGGGGGGAGGGCAAGGATGAGCGGATCTCCAGCGAACGTGGCGCGTGGACGGCGAACGCCCCTGACGTCGGCCGCCGCTGTCGTGGCCCTGCTTTGCGTGCTGGCCCCCGGCATTGCCAGCGCCGGCTCTTCTATCGGGACGCGTGAAAAGATCGGCCTCGGCGTCGCCGCTGGATCGCTCGGCGTGGGAGCGAGCGCGAAATTCTATTGGGCGCCCAAGCGTGCCGTGCAGGCGGTGATTGGCCGGGCTATGTAGGTGCCGGGCAATTCGACGAAAACCCGACAGTACTCCGCGAAGTCGCT
>JACKHZ010000050.1 GCA_020638735.1 Planctomycetota bacterium
GCGCGGATCGCCGGCGCCAGACGTTGCGTGCACTTGACGTCGAAGATCACCGTCGCGCCCGGGTTGCGCGACAGCACGTCCTGCGCCAGCAGCATCAGCTGGCGGTCGGGGTAGATGATGCGGCCGTCCTTGGTCACGACCCCAAGCCGGTCGCCGTCGCCGTCGAAGGCCAGGCCCAGCTCGGCGTCGGTCGCCTTCACGGTCTCGATCAGCTCGGCCAGGTTCTCCGGCTTGCTCGGGTCCGGGTGGTGGTTCGGGAAGTCGCCGTCGACCTCGCTGTACAGCTCGCGCACGTCGCAGCCGATCGCGCGCAGCAGCGCCGGCGCGCTCGCGCCCGGGATGCCGTTGCCGCAGTCGACGACGATCCTCATCGGCCGCGCCAGCACGACGTCGCCGGCGATGCGCGCGAGATATTCGGGCACGATGTCCATCTTCGCGCTGCGGCCCTTGCCGGCCGCATGGTCGCCGGCCTCGATGCGCCGGCGCAGCGCCTGGATCTCGTCGCCGTGGATCGCGCGGCCGGCGAGCACCATCTTGAAGCCGTTGTAGTCCTTCGGGTTGTGGCTGCCGGTGACCTGGATCGCGCTGCGGCAGCCGTGCTCGCCGCGCGTGGCGGCGACGTAGTAGGCCATCGGCGTCGTCACCGCGCCCAGATCGACGACGTCCAGCCCGGTCGACTTCAGCCCGCGGACCAGCGCCGCCGCCAGCCCCGGCCCGGACAGCCGGCCGTCGCGCCCGACCGCGACCGCGCGCTCGCCCTCGGCCAGCGCGGCGCTGCCGAAGGCGCGGCCCAGGTGCAGCGCGAAACGCTCGTCGAGGGTCTTGCCGACCACGCCGCGGATGTCGTAGGCCTTGAAGACGGACGGGTGGACTTTCATGGGGCGCGCCGGGGGCTTCGGGAGGTGCGCGCGATTGTAGGGAGCGCCGCCGGCGCGGGCCCCGCGCGGCCGGCGCAGCCACCGTCCGCGATGCCCGCTCGCCAGCCGTCGCCCCGGCTCGCCGTCCGTCGCGCGGCGGGCGACGCCGCCGCCGCGATGCCTACACTGCCGCCGCATGGACCGCACCGCCCCCACCCCCGCTCTGCGCCGGCGCCTGGCGGCCTCCTGGCGCAGCTGGATCGACAGCGACCTCGACCCCAGCGGCCCGGCGTGGCTGCAAGGGGTCTGGACGCTGCTGTTCGCCGCCGCCATCGCGCTGGCGTTCACGCTGATGGGCCTGGCGGCGTCGAACGGACTGCGCGCCGAGGCCTGGCTCGACGGCGGCCGGTGGTGGCGCTGGTACCGCGCCAACTTCGTCGTCTCGCTGACCATCGCGGTGCTCATCCACCTGCTGTTCATGGCCCTGATCCCCTGGGTCGGCCGCGAGCGCATCCGCGCCTGGACGACGGGCCGGCGCGCCCTGTTCTTCACCGGCGTGCCGCTGCTCGGCGTGCTGATCGGCTGGCCGCTTGGCGTCTGGCTCGTCGGCACGCAGGGGCTGGGCTGGGTGCGGATGGACCGTGCCGCGCTGGCCGGCAGCGCCGCGATCGGCCTCGTCGTCAGCCTGGGCATCTTCCTCGTGTTGGGCGCGCGCGCGCAGAAGGCCGAGGCCGAGAAGCGCGCCGCCGAGGCCCAGCTGCGGCTGCTGCAGGCGCAGATGGAGCCGCACTTCCTGTTCAACACGCTGGCCCACGTGCAGGCCCTGGTTGCCAGCGATCCGCCGCGCGCCGGCGACGTGCTGGCCGCGTTCACCGACTACCTGCGGGCCACGCTGGGCACCCTGCGGCGCGACGACACCACGCTGGGCGCCGAGCTGGCGCTGGCCGAGGCCTACCTGCGGCTGCTGCAGGGGCGGATGGAGGACCGGCTGCGCTTCTCGATCCGCGCCGACGCCCGCGCGCGCGACGCCGTGCTGCCGCCGCTGATGCTGCAGCCGCTGGTCGAGAACGCCGTCCAGCACGGCCTGGAGCCGACGCTGGACGGCGGCGAGGTGCGCATCGAAGCCCGCGTCGACGGCGACGCGCTGCAGGTGACCGTGAGCGACGACGGCCGCGGGCTGGACGCGCCGGCGCGGCGCGGGGCGCGCGCCGGCAACGGCGTGGCCCTGGCCAACCTGCGCGAGCGCCTGCGGGCGCGCCACGGCGACGCCGCGGCACTGACGCTGGAGCGGCTGCAGCCCGGCACGCGGGCGACGCTGCGCCTGCCCTACGTCGGCGCCGCGCCCGGCGCCGCCGCGTCCGGTGCGCCGGACGGCGCCGGCCGGCCCGCCGGGAGCGCCGCATGACGCTGGCCCTGATCGCCGACGACGAGCCGGCGCTGGCGCGCCACTTGCAGCAGCTGCTGGCCGAGGCCTGGCCGGCGCTGACCTTCGCGCCGCTGGCGCGCCACGGCATCGAGGCCGCCGAGGCGATCGCCGCGCTGCGCCCCGACGTCGCCTTCCTCGACATCCAGATGCCCGGCCTGACCGGGCTGGAGGTGGCACAGGGTATCGAGGGCGCGACGCGCGTCGTCTTCGTCACCGCCTACGACGCCTACGCGGTGCAGGCCTTCGAGCAGCAGGCGCTGGACTACCTGCTCAAGCCGGTCAAGCCCGAGCGGCTGGCGCGCACCGTCGGGCGGCTGCGGCAGGCTCTGGCCGCGCCGCCGGCGGCCGACGAGGACGCGCGGCTCGCCGCCGCGCTGCAGCGGCTGCTGCCGGGGCTAGGCGCGGCGCAGCCGACGGCGGCGGCAGGCGTGGCCGCCGCGCCGCCGCTGCGCTGGATCCGCGCCAGCGTCGGCGAGCTGACGCACCAGGTCGCGGTCGACGAGGTCGTCTTCTTCCGCTCGGACGACAAGTACACGTGTGTGCGCACGCTGCGCTGCGAGCACTGGATCCGCACCCCGATCGTCGAGCTGCTGCCGCAGCTCG
>JACKHZ010000051.1 GCA_020638735.1 Planctomycetota bacterium
GGCGGCGCGGCCGGGCACGCTGCGCTTCCTGCACCTCAACCACACCAACCCGGCGCTGCACGATGCGGCGCTGCGAGCCGCGATCGAGGCCAGGGGCTTCGCCGTCGCGGTGGCCGGAGAGCGGGTGGCGCTGTAGTCGGCGCTGGCTACATTCCCGGCCGATGCGTGACGTCGCCGCGCGGGTCCTGATCTGGCTGCTGGCGTGTGTCGCTGCGTCGCCCTCGACGACCGCGCAACAGGACGGCGAGCCACCGCGCATCGGCCTCGTGCTGAGCGGCGGCGGCGCGCGCGGCGCGGCGCACGTCGGCGTGCTGCAGGTGCTCGAGGAGCTGCAGGTGCCGATCTGGTGCGTGACGGGCACCAGCATGGGCTCGATCGTCGGCGGCCTCTACGCGTACGGCCTGTCGCCGGGCGAGCTGGCGGCGGTGATGCGGCGCGAAGGCGACCGCAGTCCGTGGCGCGAGCTGCTGCAGGACGGTCCGCCGCGCACGTCGCGGACCTTTCGCCGCAAGCAGGAGGACTACTCGCTGCTGGTCGACTTCGGCCTGGGGCTGCACGGCGGCCGCTTCCGTCTGCCCAAGGGGCTGCTGCAGGGGCAGAACCTCGAGCTCGAGCTGCTGGCGCTGACCGCCGAGGCGCACGACCTCGCCAGCTTCGACGACCTCCGGCTGCCGTTCCGCGCCGTGGCCGTCGAGCTGCGCACCGGGCGCCCCGTGGTGCTGGAGCACGGCAACCTGGCGCACGCGATGCGGGCCAGCATGTCGTTGCCCGGGGTGTTCGCGCCGGCGGTCGTCGACGGCGTCGAGCTGCTCGACGGCGGGCTCGCCGACAACGTGCCGATCGCGCTGGCGCGCGCGCTCGGCGCGACGGTGGTCATCGTCGTCGACATCGGCACGCCGGTGTCCGCCGATCACGTCGATTCGGTGCTCGACGTGTCCGGGCAGATGGTGCAGATCCTGACCCAGCAGAACGTCGACCGCAGCCTCGCCGGGTTGCGCGACGGCGACGTGTTCTTGCGACCGGACCTCGGCGACATCACGTCGGCGGACTTCGACCGCGCCGCGGAGTCGATCCGCATCGGCGAGGCGACCGCGCGCGCCGCCGCCGAGGCGCTGCGCGAGCTGTCCGCCGACGACACGCGGTGGCACGCGTACCTCGAACAGCAGCGGCGGCGCTCGGAGCGGGTGGTCGTCGAGGGGGTCGACATCGACAACCGCACCCAGCTGTCCGACGCGCTGTTCCGCGCCCGCATCCGCACCCGGCCGGGCGACCTGCTCGACCTCGCGCAGCTGCGACAGGACCTCGAGTGGATCCACGGCCTCGGCAACTTCGAACGCGTCACCTTCGAGCTGCGCGACGGCAGCGCCGGCAGGAAGCGCGTGCTGGTGCACGTCGTCGACAAGTCGTGGGGGCCGACCTTCCTGCGCTTCGGCCTGTCGTTGACCGGCGACCTGCGCGGCTCGAGCGCCTTCACCGTCGCCTCGCAGATCAACATGCGCGAGCTGAACGGGCTCGGCGCCGAGTGGCGCACCGACTTCCGCGTCGGCGACCAGACCGGCGCGCTGACGGAGTTCTACCAGCCGCTGGTGCCGTCGGGCGTGTTGTTCGCGGCCGCCAACGCCGGCGGCGACGTGCGGCAGGGCGCCGGCAGCATCGGCGTCGTCGACCTGCGCTTCTACCAGGCGGGGCTCGACGTCGGCGCCAACCTCGGCGCGTGGGGCGAGCTGCGGCTCGGCTACAAGCGCTACCACGGCGACGTCGACTTCGAGTCGGTGTTGCCTTTCCCGGGTTTCCACTTCGACGACGGCCTGCTGCAGGCGCAGTTCGTCGTCGACACGCTCGACGACGCGGCGTTCCCGACCACAGGGATGCGCATGCAGGGCACTTGGATCCGCGCGATCGAGAGCCTCGGCGCCGACGACGGCTACGAACAGCTGGCCGGTTCGGCGTCGGGGTTCGTCAGCGCGGGGCGCGTGACCGTCAGTCTCGGCGGCGCGGTCCAGTCGACCATGCACGGCACGCTGCCGCTCTATCGCGCCTCGGCGGTCGGTGGCTTCACCAAGCTGTCGGGTTCCGACAACAGCTCGATCAGCGGCCAGCACTCGGCGCTGGTGGTCGGCGCCGTGCGCATGCATCTGGCGGGCAGCCAGGCCGACCAGTTCGGCTTTCCGCTCTACGTCGGCGCGACCGTCGAGAGCGGCAACGCCTGGGCGACGCGCGACGAGCGCTTCGGCAAGATGCTGCTCGCCGGCAGCGTGTTCACCGCGCTCGGTACGCCGCTCGGTCCGGTCTACTTCGCCTACGGCTACACCGACGGCGGCGACGACTCGTTCTACCTGTTCGTCGGCCAGCTGTTCTGACCGACGACGGCGCGCTACAGCGCCGCCTTGACCCGCGCGACGACATTGGCCGCGGTGAAGCCGAAGTGCTCGGCGACCTTCTTCGCCGGGGCGCTGGCGCCGAACGTGCTCTGGCCGATGCAGCGGTCGAGGCGGCCGGTCAGCTGGCACCACCACTCGGGGCGGCCCATCTCGACCGCGAACACCGCGGCGCTGCCGAGCACCTTGCTGCGATACGCGGCGTCCTGCTGCAGGAACAGCTCGAGGCACGGCATCGACACGACGCGCGTCGGCGTGCCCGCTGCGGTCAGCTCCTTGGCGGCGTCGACGGCGAGCGACACCTCGGCGCCGGTGGCGACGATGGTGGCCTTGGCGCCGGCGGCGTCGACCAGCACGTAGCCGCCCTTCATCGCGTCGGCCGGCTGCCAGCCGTCGCCGTGCGGCAGCACGGCGAGGTTCTGTCGCGTCAGCGCCAGCACCACCGGCCCCTCCTTTCGGGTCAGCGCGTGGGTCCACGCCG
>JACKHZ010000052.1 GCA_020638735.1 Planctomycetota bacterium
GCGCAGCGCGCGCTGCAACAGCTCCTTGCGCTGCGCGACGCTGGCTTCGGCGTTGGCGAGGTTGGTCGCCGCCTGGTGCACCTCGAGCGCCGGTCGCACGCCGCGCTGGAAGCGGTCGCGCACGTCCTCGAGCGTCGCCGCGAAGGTCTTCGCGGTGTTCTCGGCGAGCTGCAGCTGTTGCTGCGCCTCGACCGACTGGAACCACGCCCGGCACAGCTGACCGACGAGGCTGAGCCGCGCCGCCAGCAGGTCCTCGACCGCCGCTTCCTGGTCGGCGAGCGCCGCCGCGTCGCCGGCGCGCACGCGGCCCCAGACGTCGATCTCCCAGCGCACCGCCAGCGACAGGCCGTAGGTCGTCACCGTCGAGCTCGGCACGCCGCCGCCGCCGAACGGGAAGCCGAGGAACAGCCGCCGCGTGCGCAGCGTGTCGAACGAGCCGTCGAGCTCGGGCAGGATCGGGCCGCCGGCGATCGTGTGCGCCGCCGCCGCCGATTCGAGCCGCGCCGCCGCCGCCTGCAGGTTGCGGTTGTGCTCGAGCGCCGCCTCGATCAGCGCGTCGAGGCGCGGTTCGCCGAACTCGCGCCACCAGTCCTCGCGCAGCGTCTGTTCGAGCGGCGCGTCGGGCGTGGTCCATTGCGCGGGGAGCTCGATGCCGAGTTCGGCGTCGTCGGTGCGCGGCGGCGGGTCGGCGTAGCAGGCCGCGAGCGCTGCCGACGCGAGCAGCGCGGCGATCTTGGTGGGGCGGTTCATCACTTGGTGGCCTCGGGGTCGAGGGGATGCGGTTCGGGAGCGAGCACGCCGCCGGTGGCGAACGCGATCAGCTCGCCGGCGATGGTCGCGGCGTCGTGCGGCACGACGACGCCTTCGGCCTCGCGGATCGAGGCGATCAGGTGCGCGTTCATCAGCGTGTGCGCGAGCGCGCCGACGACGAAGTGCAGGCGCCACCACAGCGTCTCCGGCGGCAGGTGGGGCGCGCAGTCGGCGAGGCGTCGGGTGAAGCGGTGCGCGAGGCCGCGGAACTGCTCGGCGAAGAACTCGCGCAGGAACGGCGGCTGCTCGACGTTGAGCCGGCCGACGACGCGGCAGAAGCCGTGCACGCTGCCGTCGCTCTCGCACGCGCCGCCGGAGAACACCGGCTCGAGGAACGCGCGCAGTACGTCGCGGGCCGGTGCCTCGTCGGGCAGCGCGTCGAGGCGACGGGCGCGCTCGCGGTTGATCGGCTCGATGCGCCGGCGCAGCACCTCCTTGGCGAGGTCGGCCTTGCTGCCGAAGTGGTAGTTGACCGCCGCGATGTTGGCAGCGGCCCGCTGCGTCAGCTCGCGCATCGACGTCGCCGCGAAGCCCTGTTCGGCGAACAGCTCCTCGGCGGCGTCCAGCAGCGCGGTCTTGGTGTCGGTGCTCACGGGGGCGCGGGAGGCTAGCGAGATCAAACGATCGAATCAAACAGTTGTTTGAGTTCTGGCGAAGTGGGCCACCGGGGACCTTCGGGGTGACTTCGCGCCCTGGCGGGCCTCTTCGCGCTGGTCCGAATGACGTAGGCCGGGATGGATTTCAGCGTCGGGCCGAATGCCCGAAGCGACCATGCCAACAAGGTTTGGCGCCGCCACTGCGCGGCGGCCGCGCCCGCCTGGAGGTCAGCCGCGGCGCAGGCAGTCCGCCAGGTAGTCGTACTGCTCGAGGCTGTTGTAGATCTGCGGCGAGACGCGCAGCAGCCGCACCGCCGGCTGTGGCCAGCGCATCACCGGCACCTCGATGCGGTCGCGTTCGAACAGCCGCACGTGCAGCGGGTCGAGGCCGAGCGGGCCGACCGGCGCCTCGGCGCTCGGCGGCAGCAGCACCGACGCCAGCGAACCGAGCATCGTCGCCGGCGCGGGGGGCGCGGTGCCGAGCGTCGCGCACAGCCGTTCGCGCGCGGCGAGCGCCATCGTGTGGTTGTGCTCGCGCAGCGCGTCGAAGCCGCCGGGCAGCAGCCCCGACAAGAACTGCAGCGCCGCCGGCACGCACAGATACGGCGTCGGGTCGTCGGTGCCGGTGAAGTCGAACTCGAGGCGGAAGCGCGAGCGGTCGCTGCGCGTCGAGTTGGCGCCGTGGCTGATCGCCAGCGGCCTCACCAGCTGCTGGCGGTCGCGGCGCACGTGCAGCAGCGCCGAGCCCTTCGGCGTGCACAGCCACTTGTGGCAGTTGCCGGTGTAGTAGGCGGCGCCGAGCGCGTCGAGCTGCAGCGGCACCATGCCGGGCGCGTGCGCGCCGTCGATCAGCGTGTCGATGCCGCGCTCGTGCAGCGCTCGCACGATCGCTTCGACCGGCTGCACGATGCCGGTCGGGCTGGTGACGTGGTCGATCAGGCACAGCCGCGTCTTCTCGGTGACCTTGGCCAACAGCGCGTCGACGATCTGCTGCGGCCGCTCGATCGGGAACGGCACCGCCGCGGTGACGACGCGCGCGCCGCTGCGTCCGGCGACGAAGTCGAGCGCGTTGCGGCAGGCGTTGTATTCGTGGTCGGTGGTCAGCAGCTCGTCGCCCGGCGCGAACGTCAGCGAGCGCAGCACCGAGTTGACGCCGTAGGTGGCGTTGGGCACGAACGCGAGGTCGTCGTGGTCGCAGCCGACGAACCGCGCCAGCACCGCGCGCGCTTCGTCGAGGCGCGGCTCCAGCTCGCGGTGCACGAAGCGCACCGGCTCGGCCTCCAGATCGCGGCGCAGTCGCTGCTGCTCCTCGAGCACGACGCGCGGGCAGGCGCCGAAGCTGCCGTGGTTGAGGAACACGACGTCGGGCGCGAGGTCCCAGTGGGAGGCGAACGGCGAGGGTTGCGGCAGCTGCATGGTGGTCACTCGATGCGCACGGCCATGCGCACG
>JACKHZ010000053.1 GCA_020638735.1 Planctomycetota bacterium
GTGGCTCTCGGCGGCGAAGTGCACGACGACGTCCGGCCGGTACCGGTCGAACACCTGCTGCATCGCCGCGGGCTCGGCGATGTCACCGCGCACGAACTCGTAGCGCGCATGCTGCTCGACGTCGCGCAGGTTCTCGAGGTTGCCCGCGTAGGTCAGCAGGTCGAGGTTGACGACGTGGTGCTCGCTCTCGTGCAGCATCATGCGCACGAAGTTCGAGCCGATGAACCCGGCGCCGCCGGTGACGAGGATCTTGCTCACGGTCTCACTCTCCCGCTTCGTCCGAAGAACTCAATACTGCTTGCCGCGCAGCGCCCCGCCGTCCGAGGGGGCAGCCGCGTCGGCCGCGGCCCTGGCGGCAGCTTCCTTCGCCGAATCGTCCAGCGGCAGGTGCCGCCGCAGCGCGTCCCGGTAGTCCGGCAGCCGCATCCCCCGCACCGCGGCCAGCTTGTCGGTGTCGAGCACCGACCACGCCGGGCGCTTCGCCGGCAGGTTCAGGTCGGCCGCGACCTGTTCGCCGACGGCAACCGCCCCCATGCCGGCAGCAGCCAGCACGTCGCAGGCGAACTGGTGCCACGAACACTGGCCTTCGTTGGCGGCGTGGTAGATGCCGCCGGCCGGACGCAGCCGCGCCACGTCGAGCAGCGCCTCGGCCAGATCGAGCGTCATCGTCGGCCGGCCGACCTGGTCGGTGACGACCTTCAGCGGCTGGCCCGAGCGTGCCCGGTCGAGGATCGCGCGCGGGAAGTTCTTGCCGCCAGGGCCGAACACCCAGCTGGTGCGCACCACGTAGAAGTCGTCGCGTCCGTGGCCGAGCACCGCCTCTTCGCCGAGCCGCTTCGACGCGCCGTAGACCGACAGCGGCGCCACCTCGGCGTCGACCGCGTAGGGCGTGCCGTGCTGCGCGCCGTCGAAGACGAAGTCCGTCGAGACGTAGGCGAGTCCGGCGGAGACCGCTGCCGCGGCCTCGCAGACCCACGCCGTGGCGAGGGCGTTGACGCGGTAGGCCGCCAGCGGGTCGCGCTCGCAGCCGTCGACGTTGGTGATCGCGCCGCAGTGCAGCACGAACGCCGGCTGCAGGTCGCGCACCGTGCGCTGGATCGCGCCGCGATCCTCGAGCGGCATGTCGTCGACGTCGACGCCGGTTGCTGCCAGCCCGCGCTGCGCGGCCAGCGCGAGCACGCTGCGGCCGAGCTGCCCCTTGCCGCCGGTCACCAGCAGATCGCAGCCCATGGCCCGGCTCACGCGTCCATGCGGTTGGCGCCGCCGTCGCGCACCAGCGTCGACGAGCGATACAGCGACTCGAACGTGCCGGCGTCGGTCCACCAGCCGTCGAGCACTTCACAGGTCAGCGTGCCCCGGCGCACGTATTCGTTGTTGACGTCGGTGATCTCGAGCTCCCCGCGGTCCGACGGCTTCAGCGTGCGGCAGATGTCGAACACCTCGTTGTCGTACATGTAGATGCCGATCACCGCGAGGTTGGTCTCCGGCTCCTTCGGCTTCTCGACGATCTTGACGACCTTGCCGTCGGTGACGGTGGCGACGCCGAAGCGGTGCGGGTCGTGCACCTCCTTCAGCATGATCTTCGCGCCCTTGCCCTGCGCGCGGAAGTCGTCGGCGGCCTTCTTGATGTTGCGCTCGATGATGTTGTCGCCGAGCACGACGCAGATCGGCTCGCCGTCGGCGAACTCCTCGGCCAGCTTCAGCGCGTCGGCGATGCCGCCCTCACCCTCCTGGTAGGCGTAGCTGAGCCGCGCCAGCCCGAAGTCCGAGCCGTTGCGCAGCAGCTGCAGGAAGTGCCCCGCCGAGTTGCCGCCCGTGACGATCAGGATGTCGGTGATGCCAGCGTTCACCAGACACTGGATCGGGTAGTAGATCATCGGCTGATCGAACACCGGCAGCAGGTGCTTGTTGGTGATCTTGGTCAGCGGATAGAGGCGGCTACCGAGGCCGCCGGCGAGTACGACACCTTTCATTCTGTTCTCCGATCCCGGGCGGCTCCGCCCTCCTGCGCCGCCCGCTCCGCGAGCTCGCGTTCTGCGAGGAGGCGGTACCAGGCGAACGTACGCGAAAGACCTTCGGCGAAACCGACCTTCGGAGCGAAGCCGAACCGCTCCGCGGCCCGTGAAACGTCGGCGAGGCTGTGCCGCACGTCGCCCCGGCGGGGCGGCGCCATCTCGGGCTCGGGGATCTGCACCCCCGGTCGCAGCTCACGCAGGAAGCCGCAGAGGGTGTCGTACACTTCGCGCACGGTCGTCGACCTTCCGTACGCCAGGTTGACCGTCTCGCAGCCGCGGCTGTCCCCGTCGAGACACTGCAGCACGCCGGTGACGAGATCCTCGACGTAGGTGAAGTCGCGCGCCTGGCCGCCGTCGCCGTCGATGCGCACCGGCTCGCCGCGCAACAGGCGGCGGCAGAACGCGGCGATCACGCCGGAGTACGGGCTGTCGGCCGGCTGCCGCGGACCGAACACGTTGAAGAAGCGTGTCACCACGACGTCCATGCCGTAGACGCGGGCGAACGTGCGGCAGTAGAGCTCGCCGGCGAGCTTGGCCGCCGCGTAGGGCGACAGCGGGTCCTCGCGCAGCTGTTCGTGCTTCACCAGGACGTCCTGGTCGCCGTACGCGGAGCTGCTGCCGGCATAGACGACGCGCGCGCCCGCGATGCGCGCCGCGTGCAGCACGTTCAAGGTGCCCGTCGCACAAGCGTGGTGGGTCGCCAGCGGATCCTCGACCGAACGCACGACCGAAGGCAGCGCCGCGAGATGCACCACCTTGTCGACGCCGCGCATCGCCGCGGCCACGGCGG
>JACKHZ010000054.1 GCA_020638735.1 Planctomycetota bacterium
CGAACTGCGCGAGCTCTGGAAGTAGCGTCGCCGCGGCCTATCGTCGGCGGCGATGGCGACCAAGAAGCACAGCGCTTCGGGCGAGGCCGCGCGCCCGCGCCGCTACTGGCTGTTCAAGTCCGAGCCGGAGAGCTACAGCTGGGACCAGCTGGTGGCGGACGGCCGCACGTTCTGGAGCGGCGTGCGCAACTACCAGGCGCGCAACCTGCTGCGCGACGAGATCCGGCTCGGCGACGGCGTGCTCTTCTACCACAGCAACGCGAAGCCGATGGCGGTCGTCGGCGTGGCCCGCGTGGTCCGAGACGGCTACCCGGATCCGACGCAGTTCGAGCCGAAGAGCGACTACCACGACCCCGACAGCGACCCCGGCGACCCGCGCTGGTTCGTCGTCGACATCGCGCCGGTCGCGGCGACCCGGGCGCCGGTCACGCGCGAGCAGCTGAAGGACGAAGCGGCGCTCGGCGACATGATGCTGCTGCAGCGCGGCAGCCGCCTGTCGGTGCAGCCGGTGACCGCGGTCGAGTGGCGCCGGGTGCTGCAGCTCGGCGGTGTGAAGGAGTCGTGGTGACGGCCCGGTGTGCGCTGGCGGCGGCGCTCGTCGCGTTGACGCTGACCGGCTGCGGCGGCGGCGCGCCGGTCGGCTTCGACACGCCGGAGTCGGTGCTCTACGACCCGGTCGACGACGTCTACCTGGTCAGCAACATCGTCGGCGCGCCGACCGCGCGCGACGGCGACGGCTACATCGAGCGCATCGAGCCGGACGACCTGGGCCGCGGCGAGCGCTACTGGATCCGCGGCGGCCACGGCGGCGTCACGCTGCACGCGCCGAAGGGCATGGCGCTGGTCGGCGACGTGCTGTGGGTCGCCGACATCGACGTGCTGCGGCGCTTCGACCGCCGCAGCGGCGCGCCGCTCGGCGAGGTCGCGATCCCGGGCGCGACGTTCCTCAACGACGTGACCGCCGACGCCGACGGCACCGTCTACTGCTCCGACACGGGCCTCGACGCCGCGTTCGCGCCGACGGGCACCGACGCGATCTGGCGCATCGGGCCGGACGGCACGCCGGTGGCGCTGTGTCGCGACCCTGCGCTCGGCCAGCCCAACGGCCTGGTCGCGCGCGGCGGCGACGTCTACTGCGTCAGCTGGCGCGACGGCACCTTCCAGATGGTCGACCGGAAGGGCGTGCGCACCGAGCTCCTGCGCACGCCGGCGGCGAAGCTCGACGGGCTGGTGCGCGTCGCGCTGCCGGCCGGCGAAGGCGGCGACGCGCGGCCGCGACCGGCGTGGTTCACGACCTCCTGGGACGGCGGCTGCGTCTATCGGCTCGATCTCACCGGCGGCGTGACCCCGCTGCCGTTGCGGCTGGAGCAGCCCGCCGACTGCGGCTTCGACGACAAGCGCCAGCGCCTGCTGGTGCCGCTGTTCGGCGCCGACCGGATCGAGGTGCTGCCGCTGTGAGCGAGGTCGGTCGCGTGCCGTTCGCGTCGTCGCCGTCAGCGCGTTAGAGTGGGCCGGCCATGACGGCGCGCGCGGCGACCAAAGAGAAGACCGACACCAAGACCGAGCCGAAGACCTCGCTCGCGCCGCCGTGGAACGTCATCGTGCACGACGACCCGGTCACGCTGATGAACTACGTGACCAAGGTGTTCAAGCAGGTGTTCGGCTACGGCGCCGACAAGGCGCACCGCCTGATGATGGAGGTGCACCAGTCTGGCCGCGCGGTGGTCTGGACCGGCGCGCGCGAGCAGGCCGAGATGTACGTGCAGAAGCTGCAGGCGCACCACCTGCTGACGACGCTGGAGCTGGTCGATGGCTAGCCGTGTCGCGTCGAGGAGCGCCAGGTGACGATGTGGGTCGCCAAGGTGGACGAGGGCTGGTTGTTCGGCGACCTGACGCCGGCCAGCGTCGAGACGCTGACCGGCGTGCCGATGCTGATCGAGAGCAGCGACGCGCGGGTGCGCGGGCGGCTGCTGCCGGAGACCTGCGACGGCGAAGAGGACGAACAGCACTGGCGCCAGCACGCCGTGCCGGAGCTCGAGCGGCTGTTCCTGTCGCGCGCGCAGCTGGTGCGGCGCGACCTCGCGCAGATGAAGAAGATGCCGGAGTCGGTCAACGGGCTGCTGCTGATCCCGTTCGAACACGTCAACGCCTGGCTGGCGGCGCTCAACGCGGCGCGGCTGGCGCTGTACGCGCTCAACGACATGACCGCCGAGCACATGACGCCGGAGGGCTTCGTCACCGCGACGCCGAAGCAGCAGGAAGCCGCGCTGCGCATCGACCTGCTGGCCGAGATGCAGGGCGTGCTGCTCGGTGACGACGACTTCGAGAGCGCGGGCTCGTTCGAGGACTTCGTCATGGAGTAGCGGCGGCGGACGCCGCGGGACTCAGCGGTCCCGCTCGCCCTCGTCCGCTTCGCCCTGCTCGCCGCCCTCTTCGTCCTCGTCGCTGACCTCGCGCGCCTCGCTCGGAGCGGCACCGAGCAGCGACGACGCGCCGCGGCGGTCGTGCACCGAGAACGCCAGCGTCTGCTGTTGCTCGCCGAAGCGCAGCCGGACGGCGAACCGGCCCGGTCGCGGGCCGTCGTTGCCGCGGCCGCGCCCCGGTCCACCCGCGCCGCCAGCCCCCGGCGGGCCGCGTCGCCGCTCGCTGCGCCACGGCACCTCGTGGTAGCCGGCCGTGGTCTCGCCGTCCTTGGTCCACAGCACCTCGCCGGTCGCGTCGAGCACCTCGAGCACCACCTTGGTGTCGGTGTCGGTGGCCAGCAGGTAG
>JACKHZ010000055.1 GCA_020638735.1 Planctomycetota bacterium
CGGGCGAAGCCCACAGGTAGCGGTGCCAGGCGGGCTCGACGTCGCACAGCGCGTTCATGACCTCGGTGAAGGTGTCGGGGATCTGCGTGTCGAAGCGCCCGCTGGCGACGCACTCGCGGGCGAAGTGCATCGCGTTGCGGCGGTCGCTGCCGACCAGCGGCGTCAGCGTCACCAGGAACCCGTGGTACGCGAGCGCGTGGTCGCAGCGCGCCGCGACCGCCTCGTCGAACCAGTGCCGCGCCGGCTCGGGCTGCGGTTCGAGCAGGCACACCGCCGTCATCATCGCGGCGGCGGTCGGGTTGCGCGGCTCGAGCTGGTGGGCGCGGCGCAGGCACTCGCTGGCCCGGCGCGGCAGCGTGAAGTAGTCGGGGTCGCCGTCGAAGAACCGGTGCGGCCGCACCAGCGCGCGCTGGCAGCAGTCGAGGCCCTCGACGACCGCGCGGATCCACGGATCGACGCTCTCGTCCGCGGCCAGCAGCTGCACGTCCTCGGTCGACAGCTCGCCGCCGCCGCCCGGCAGCACGGTGTCCGGCCAGACGACCGACAGGTAGAACTGGCGGTGTTCGGCGTCCCATTCATCCATGTGCGCCGCCTCGCGCGCCAGCCGCGACGCCTCGCGGCGCAGCTCGGGCAGCGCCGCCCCGTCACCGGCCTGCTCGACGAGCTGCACCAGGCGCCGCTGCGCGAACAGCTGGAACAGCGGCCCGTAGCCGCGCTGCTGCATGCCGGTCAGCGATGCGCGCAGTTGCTCGACGGCGGCGTCGGTGCGACCGAGCAGCTCGAGCGCGCGCGCCTCGTAGTAGGTCAGCAGCGGGTCGGTGGCGCCGTCCTCGCGCAGCTGCTGCAACGTGGCGAGGAACTGCGGCGGCGTCGGCGCGCCGGGCCGCCGCGTCAGCATCGACGGGAACTGGCCGATCGCCGCGACGGCGCGCGGGCGCAGCGCTTCGTCGTCCGCGGTCAGGCGGCGGTAGTGCGCTTCGGTCAGCTCGGCGAGGAACGCGCTCCAGGCGACATGGGCCTGCATCTCGGTCGGCTGGTCGGCGCCGGTCGGTAGCGGCCGCCGCGCCGCGGCGCCGGGATACGTCGGCTCCCCCCAACCCGCGAACAGGTCGATCGGGGCGACCGTCACCGGCACGTAGGGCGCGGCCAGCTCCTCCCGCACCTTGCCGATGAAGCGCGGCACGCCGCCGAACGTCTCGCAGGCGTACATGTCCACCTTGTCGCCGAGCGACTGCAGCAGCTCGACGCCGGCGCGCGAGCGACGGAACATGATCAGCTCGACACCGCGCTGCGACAGCTCCCAGTTGGCAGCGTGCACCGTCTTCAGCTCCGCCATGCGCCGTTCGTGCATCGCGTCGAGCACTTCCTGGAGCTTCGGCGTGAAGGCGTCGCGCAGGTCCTTCTGCGTGTCGTTGGCCAGCGAGCCGATCGCGTCGCGCAGCAGCTGTGGCACCACGGTGTCGTAGCGTTCGGTCGCGGCGCACTCGCGGCCGAGCTCCAGCTGCAGCTTGGGACTGCCGCCCCAGCGCACCGAGTAGAAGTGCAGTGCGGTCGTGTAGGCCATCTGGTAGTCGAACTGCGCCGCGACCGCCGCGTCGAGCCAGCGGCGGATCTGATCGATCGCGCCACTGCCGCCGCAGACCGTGATCATCTTGGCCGGCGCCTCGGGGAACTCCGGGTGCATGCGATGGGCCTCGGTCAGGCTCTCGGCCGCCGCTTCGAGGTGCTCCTCGAAGCCCTTCCAACCCTTGCGCGTCACCTGGCTGGCGGCGCGGGACGAACGCGCGGCCCACGCCTCCGAGCAGTGGCACCAGCCATCCAACGTCAGCGTGGCGTAGCGGTCCTCGGCCTCGGCCTTCAGCATGCGGTCGATGAGGCCGCGCGCGTTGGGGTCCACCGACCACCACAGGGCACGGAACAACTCGATCATCCAACGCTGGCCGATGCCGGCCATGCGTCGATCGCCGGCGCAGGCGACCATCGCGTCGCAGTAGGCAGCGAGGTACGGGTCGCCGTTGCCGTCGCCGAGTCGCTGGCGCGCGCGGTACGCGACCAACAGGCGGGCCGCCGGCATCGCCTCGAGCCGTCGCAGCTCGGCGATCGCGTGGTCGTACCACTGCCGTCGCTGGGCCGCGTCGCAATCGTCGGTCTCGGCCGCGAGCAAGTACATCAGCGGATCGGGCGGCGCGCGGTGCGCGGCGCGATCGATGACGCCGGCAATGTAGCGGGACGGGGTCGGGGCGTCGCAGGCCCACGAGCGCAGCAGCGCTTCGAACTCCTGGTCCGGCGCGCGGTCGCCGCAGCGGGAGCGGTAGTCGTCGACCAGGCTGGTGGCGAGGAAGGCCTGCTTCTGCTTCATCACCATGGCCTCGGTGACCGCATCGGGGCCGGACGGCAACGGTCGCCTGGCCGGCGGATCGTCCTGGGCGGTGCAGGGCGTGGTGGCGAACAACGAGGCCAGCAGTGGCAGCAGGGGTAGCTTCATGTCCTTCTTCGGGCGCGGGAGCGCGACAGCCTAGCGCGAGCCGGCGGCGAGGTGCGAAGGTGCGTTCGGCGGGTGGCCTCGC
>JACKHZ010000056.1 GCA_020638735.1 Planctomycetota bacterium
GCGTGCTCCCACCGCCACGAGAGTTGGCGGTCCCAGTCCTCCGACCGGACCACACCCTGGTAGGTGTGACGGCGACCGGTGATCTTCAGCGCCTGCGCCGCGAGCTGCGCCGCCCCGGCCTCGTCGTGCGCCAGCAGCAGCTCGCCGATGCGGTCGCCGAGCGCGCGCACGTAGTCGTACTCGAGCTGCTCGAACGCGGCAGCGTTGCCAGGTCGCTCGGCGAGGGCCGTGCGCAGGGACTCGACCGCGGCGGCGGGATGGCCGGTGGCCAGCAGCCGCCGCGCCTCGGCGATCACCGCGTCGCGGCGGATCGTCGGCAGCCACGCGAGCACGAACAGCAGCGTGACCACGACCGCGGCGGTCGTCGCCGCGACGAGGCGCCCGCGACGGCGCGCGAGCCGTGCGAAACGCCGCCAGGCGCTCGGCTGCCGGGCCAGGACGCCGCGGCCGTCCGCGAACCGTTCGACGTCTTCGCCGAACGCGAGCGCAGTCGGGTAACGATCCTCGGGGCGCTTCTGCAGCGCCTGCTGGCAGACGACCTCGAGCTCCAAGGGCACGCGCTTGTCGATCTTGCGCAGCGGCGGCGGATCGTCGTGCAGGATCGCGCGGATGGTCTCGTGCAGCGGCTTGCCGCTGAACGGACCGTGCCCGGCGAGCATCTCGTAGAGCAGCGCGCCGAGCGCCCACACGTCACATGCCTCGCCGATGCGCGCGCCGTCGCCGCTGGCCTGTTCGGGGCTCATGTAGGCCGGCGTGCCGAGCAGTTCGCCGGTCATCGTGCGCGTGCCGGCCGCCGCGGCGTCGCGCGCGAGGCCGAAGTCGACCACGAACGCGTCGCCGTGCGCGTCGATCAGCACGTTCTGCGGCTTGAGGTCGCGGTGCACGATGCCCTGCGCGTGCGCGTGCGCGACCGCCGACGCCACCTGGCGGATGACCTTGACCGCGCGCGCCGGCAGGAAGCGACGGCTGCTGCGCAGCTCGTCGGCGAGCGTGCGGCCGTCGACGAGGTCCATCGCAAACCACAGCAGCCCCTCGAGGGTCTCGCCGCAGTCGTGCACCGACACGATGTGGCGGTGGCGCAACCTCGCCAGGCTGCGCGCCTCGCTGCGGAAGCGCCGCAGCGCGTCGCCGAACACCAGGTCCGCGGGCCGCAGCACCTTGATCGCGACCTCGCGGTCCAAGGAGCGCTGCCGCGCACGGTAGACCACCCCCATGCCGCCGCGGCCGAGTTCGCCGACGACCTCGAAGTCCTCGGGCAGGTGCACGGCTGGCAGCTCGGGCGCCCCCTGCTGCAGCTCTTCACCCAGGCTCGTCGCCAGCGCCGAGAGGCCGCGCAGGCAGGCGCGGACCGCCGCTTCTTCGACGTCGAAGCGCGCCGCCCACTGCGCCACGACGACCGTCTCGCCGCCGGCGAGCGCTGCGTCGAGCTCTTCGGCCAGGCGGCCGATCACCTCGTCGCGATCGCCGGTCACGACGGCACCTTCTCGCCCAGCGTGTTGCCGAGCTGCTGCACCGCGCGGCCGAGCGCGCGCCGCACGCTCGACGCGCTGCGGCCGGTGCGGTCGGCGATCGCGTCCACGGTCAGACCTTCGAAGTGGCGCAGCAGCAGCACCTCGCGGTCCTCGTCGGCGAGCGCCTCGACCGCGTCGGCGAGGCGGTCGCGCTCCTCGCGCCGCACCATGCTGGTGGCCGGGCCGTGGCCGTTGCGGTGCAGTTCGCGCAGCACGGCGGTGACGTCGCGCGCCTCGCGCCCGACGTCGCGGCGCGCGGCGCCGTGCCACGCGGCGAGGTCGCGCAGGCGGTTCTCGGCGATGCCGCAGAGCCACTGCGCCAGGGCGCGGTCCGGGTCGCCGCCCTCGGGCGCGCGGAAGCGGCGCCAGTCGCGGTGCGCGTGCAGGAAGGTCTCCTGCAGCACGTCCATCGCGTCGATGCGGGCCCGCAGCGCCGGCCCCAGGCGCAGGCGCACGTAGAGCAGCACCCGGTCGGCGGCGTGCGCGAACAGCCGGTCGCAGGCGCCGCGCTGGCCGGCGGTTGCGGCGGCGAGCAGGGCTGGAAGGTCGATCGTGTCGGTCATCGCAGACCCAAGAGGCAGGCCGGTGGGATTCCGCCGGCCGACTTCGCAAAAACCGCCGCCCGGGTCACCGCCGCCGCCCGTCCAGGAGCTCGCCGCGCACGACGGTGACCGCCTGGCCGCGCAGCAGCACCCGGTCCCCGACCAGCTCGACCTCGACCTCCCCGCCGCGCGCCGACGCCTGGTAGCCGATCATCCGGGTGCGGCCGAACCGGCCGCCCCAGTAGGGCGCGAGCGCGCAGTGCGCCGAACCGGTCACCGGGTCCTCGGGCACACCGACCGCCGGCCCGAAGAAGCGCGACACGAAGTCGTGGCGGCGGCTGTCGCCCGCCGCGGTGACGATGACGCCGCGCACCTTGAGCCTGCCCAGCGCCGCGAGGTCCGGCTGCAGCGCGCGCACCTGCTTCTCGGACGCCAGCTCGACGAGCAGATCGTCGGCCGCCTTGGCCACGACCACCGGCCGCTGCCCGAGAGCCTTCGCGAGCGCG
>JACKHZ010000057.1 GCA_020638735.1 Planctomycetota bacterium
CGGCACAAGGCCGACTACATCGAGGCCTGTAAGGGCGAGGCCGCGGCCACGGCAGCGGTCGACGCCGCGCAGAAGGCGCTCGGCGCAGTCGCCGCAGCGCAGGGGCTCGTGAACCACGCCAAAGGCAAGTGGATCGGCGGCGCCGAGAAGGGCATCGCCGCGGCACAGGAGAAGCTCCGACAGGCGAAGACGGCGGCCGAGCGCGCGGCAGCGACGAAAGAGCTGGCCGACTGGGAAGAGAACCTGAACGCCGGTCGCCAGGCGCTGAAGGAACGCCAGGCAGCGCTGGAGGCGGCGGAGCGCGAGCAGCCGAAGCTGGTCGCGTCCCTCGAACGCGCCAAGCGCTCCCTGGTCGAGGCGAAGTCCCGCACGGTCCGCGCAGTCGACGAGCTCGGCCTGCTGCCGCTGCTCGGCAGCGACGCGCTGGACACCCGGCTGGCGAAGTTCGTCGTGCTGTTCGAGGCGACGCCGCGCGGTCTGGCGGAGTTCGCCGCGCGGGGCAAGACGGAGCAGCGGCTCGTCGACGAGCTGCTGGCGGACGACCCGCTCATGCAGCAGATGGTCGAGGCCGACGGCGCCAATGGCGGCAGGTACGGCGACGCGATGGCGATCTACGCCGGCATCCGCGCTCGCAGCCCGAATGCCGCGCAGGGGCCGCTGCAGCGGCTGGCGGTCGCGATCGCACTCGAGCACGCCGTGCCGATCGCGCAGCGCAACGCCGTCGCCGCGACCGACGCGCCAGCGCACGTGGACCCGATCGGTCGCTACCTGCACTACGAACAGGCCCTCTCTGCCGGCGAGCTCGACCCTTGCTTCGGCAACCTGAGCGCGTGGGACCTGCGCATGGTCGTCAACGGCGAGGAACCGACCGAGACGCTCGCGTGGGGCCGCGAGATGCTGCGCAACTACCGCCCGGACCACGTGTACACGTCGGACTACCGCTGGCGGTACGTCGGCGCGGTCCGGACCGAGATCCGGTACGGCTCGCAGGAGAACAAGTACGACAAGGACGAGCTGCAGTTCTTCCAGAACATCCTCATGAACGGCGGTGTCTGCGGACGTCGCGCGTTCTTCGGTCGCTTCCTCCTGCGTGCGTTCGGCGTGCCGACGACGGCGCGCCCGCAACGCGGCCACGCCGCGCTGGTCCACTGGACGCCCGACGGCTGGGTGCCGTGCCTCGGCGCCGGCTGGGGCAGCGGCTGGACCAAGACGCGCTACGGCAAGGACCTCGACTTCTTGGCGACGACGCAGGCGCGCGGGCTCGGCGACGCCTACTTGCAGATCAAACGCGCACAGTGGATCGGCGACGTCGCCGGCGAGAAGCGCGTCTTCGGCGCGCTCGCGGGCGACCCCGGCTTCTGGTACGGCGTCGCGCTACACCGTCAGCGCGCGCTGATCGAGGCGGCGCAGACCAAGACGCTGGCCGCGGTCGGCTCGGAACTCGCCGAGGCGAACGAGTCCTCGGTGCACTACGCGGTCGAAGCCGCGACGGTCACCGACGCAGACCGCGCGATCGTCTCCCGTGACGACGGCGTCCTCGTGATCCCGGCGGTGGCCTGCAGCAGTCCAGCCAAGAGCACGCGCAAGATCGTGTTCATGCCGAGCAACCTCGGCGGCAAGCAGCTGCACTATGCGCGCAATGGCGGCGACCAGGACTTCGAGTACAGCTTCGACGCGCCCACGGCGGGCCGCTATGCGCTGACGGCGCGGGTCGTGACGCCGAGCTGGAAGCAGCACCTCTTGGTCTCGGCCAACGGCGGCGCGCCGGTCGACCTCGCGCTGCCGTTCACCGTCGGCATGTGGCAGACGACCGAGCCGGTCCACGTCACGCTGGTCGCCGGCAGGAACGTGCTGCGCTTCACCCGCGTGGGCGCGCCGCGGGAAGTCGAGGTCAAGGGCTTCACGATCCGGGACTTCACGCTGAAGCCCGCGCGCTGAGCGGGCGACCTCCACCGTCAATGCGGACATCGTCGCATGCTGCGCAGTTCACGGTTCTCGACGAGTGTTCGACCGCGCCTGTCGGGCGCCAGCTCACGCACCGAGACCGCGGCGCACGAAATCGAGTCCTTCGCGGCACACGTCCTCGGGCGCTGCGAAGTAATCACGCCACACATGGATGTCCGCAGCGAAAACGGGGTCGAGTCGCGAAAACGCTTCGATCACGCACCAACCGTCGTAGCCCACTTCGCGCAGCGCGGCGAACGTCCCTTGCCAGTCGACCTGGCCTCGGCCGGGCACGCCGCGATCGTTCTCGCTGAGGTGCACGTGGCCCAACACGGGGGCGCAGTGGCGCACGGCCGCGCCGGCGTCGCGCTCTTCGATGTGCAAATGATGCGTGTCGTAATGGGCTCGCAGCGCGGGGTGGTCGACGCGCTCGCAGAGAGTGCGTAG
>JACKHZ010000058.1 GCA_020638735.1 Planctomycetota bacterium
CTAGGTATCGCGCCACCGACTCGTCGACGAAGCTGGACGCCATCGACAGCAACCCCGAGACGACGAAGCTCCACGCGCCGCGCGCCAGCAGGCGCGTCGTCGCGGCGCGGGCGTCTCCGGGCGCGGCGGCGACGTCCGCCACTTCTGCCACTTCTGGGTCGGTCGTCATGCTTCCCGACGGAACGCTACCGGCCGAGCCCCAAGGCGCAAACCGGTCCTGGCGATGCGACGGTCGTGGTCGACGGCTGAGGCGTCGCAGCGCTCGACGCACGCCTCGGCAACGGCATTGCGCGGCCCCGACTCCTCACGATAATCGCCGGCCGTGTCCTCGCCCGCGATCGCGTCCGCCCCCACCTCCCGTCCGTGGGCGCGGTACCTCGCGTTTGCGGTGTTGGCCGCGCTCACGATCTGGGGCGCGAGCCGGCTGGCGTTCCTGTGCGACGACGCGTTCATCCACTTCCGCTACGCGGCCAACCTCTACGAAGGCCGCGGCATCGTCTGGAACCCGGCGCCGTTCGCGCCGGTCGAGGGCGCCGGCTTCCTGTGGGTCATCGTGCTGGCGACGATCTGGTCGCTGACCGGCGTCGCGCCGCCCGAAGCGGCCAACCCGTTCTCGATGCTGTGCGGCGTCGTGCAGCTGGCGCTGCTGGCGACGGCGCTCGCGCGCGTGCGCGACCGCGACGGCCGGGCGCTGCCGTTCGTCGCGTGGCTGTGCGCGATGCTGGCGCTGGTCGGCAACCGCACGTTCCTGCAGTGGCTGAGCAGCGGCCTCGACACGGCGCTGTTCAACATGTGGCTGTTCTGGTGGACGCTGCACGCGTTCCGCGGCCCCGGCCGCCGCGACGCACGGTGGCTCGCCTGGTGGTCGCTCGCCGCGGCGTTGGCGACGATGACGCGCCCCGACGGACTGCCGCTGACCTGCGCGACCGCGGGCGTCGCCGGCTGGCTGGTGCTGCGCCGCGAGCTGCCGCTGCGGAGCGCGCTGCTCGGCCTCGCGCCGCTCTTGCTGGTGGTCGGCCTGACGCTGTGGCGCCGCGCCTACTACGGCGACTGGCTGCCCAACACCTACTACGCGAAGGTCGTCGCCGCCTGGCCGGAGGCCGGCGCGCGCTACTTCGCCTGCTTCGCCGTCGAGAACGGCACGTGGCTGTGGCTGCCGATCGTCGTCGCGTGGTCGATCGACGCGGCGCGGCGGCTCGGTGCGTCGTTCCGCGCCGTGCTGGCACACGCGCCGGCTGCCGCGGCCGTGGCGGTCGTGCTGTTCAACACCAGCTACTACCTGTTCAAGGTCGGCGGCGACCACTTCGAGTATCGCGTGCTCAGCCCGCTCGCGGCGCTCGGCACGGTCGCGTGCGTGGCGATGGCCGCGCGCCTCGGCCGCGGCGCGCGGCTGCCGGTCGCTACGGCGCTGGCGCTGCTGCTCGCCGGCGGCGTCGGCTGGCTGCACCTCGCGTGGACGCGCGAGCCGACCTACTTCGGCATCCGCGCCGTGACGCCCGCGGCGCCGGCGGCGCTGAAGCCGCTGGCGCGCTGGTTCGACCGCCAGCAGCTGTGGCTGTTCGCGCGCTACATCTGCCTACGCTGCGTGCACCACGACATCGCGCTGCAGATCTACAGCGGCGCCCACCCCGCGCGACAGAACGTCGCGACGCCCGAGATCCCGTTCCCGGTGCTGGCCACCGGCGCGGTCGGCGTGCCCGGCTGGGTCATGGCCGACGGCGTGATCATCGACGAGTTCGGGCTCAACGACTGGGTCATCGCCCGCGCGCCGCTGCGGCCGCTGCAGCCGCTGGCGTCGGGCGTGCTCGAGCGCGCGGTCGCGGCGGCGGACACCGACGCCGACGGCTGGCTCGACTACCAGGCGCTGCAGGTCGCGTTCGGCACGGCCAACGGCGTGCCGCCGGGCGACGCGGCCGGCGCGTTGCGCTTCATGCTCGACACCTTCGCGGACGAGCGCCCCGGCCAGATGTCCGTGCAGCAGGTGCTCGAGGCCGGCCCGCTGATCGACGCCGAGCGCCGCATGGCCCACGATCGCGCGCCGCCGCCGGGCTACGTCGAGGCGTTCGAGCCCAACGTCACCATCACGCCGGCCGGCGTAGTCGTGCGCCCGCGCAAGGTGCCGCTGACCGCCGAGCGCGTGCGCGAGATCGAAGCCGAGTGGCGGGCGCGCGTGCTGCGCGGCGAGCTGGGCGGGTGACGTGATCGGTCATCGGCCGTCGCGCGCGCAGCTCAGAGCGGGTAGGCGGTCGACAGCGGCGGCAACACCATTTCGTCGCCCGACAACGTCGTGAACGCCGGCAACGGCGTCGCCGTGACGGCCG
>JACKHZ010000059.1 GCA_020638735.1 Planctomycetota bacterium
ACGACACCAAGGAGTTCCTGACCGTCGCGCCGTGGCTGGTGGTGGTGTTCCAGATGACGCAGACCGACGACGGCGGTCAGGTCTACTACCTCAAGGAGTCGGTCGGCCTCGCCTGCGGCATGTTCCTCGCCGCGGCGCAGCTCGCGGGCCTGTCGACGCTGACGCACACGCCGAGCCCGATGAAGTTCCTCGGCGAGATCCTCGGCCGCCCCGCGCACGAGCGGCCGTTCCTGCTGATCCCGGTCGGCTACCCGACGGACGACTGCAAGGTGCCGAAGCTCGCGCTGCAGCGCCGCGCGCTCGACGACGTCATGGTCGTCGTTTGACCGCGTGTCCGTTCAGACCTTGACGTCGCGCCAGCGTCCGCGGCGGAACAGGATCACCGACACCACGGCGAACACCGTCTCCGCGATCGGGATCGACCAGAACACGCCGGTCGGGCCGAGGTCGGTGTGGAAGCCGAGCGTGTAGGCCAGCGGCAGCTGCACGCACCACATGCAGAAGAAGGTGATCCAGGTCGGCGTGGCGGTGTCGCCGGCGCCGTTGAAGGCCTGCATCGCCACCATGCCCCACGCGTAGCAGACGTAGCCGCTGGCGCAGATGCGCAGCGTCGCCAGCGCGTGGCCGCGCACCTCGTCGCCGCTGGCCATCACGTCGACGATGACCTCGGGGAACAGCTCCATCACCACCGTGACGACGGCGAGGAACAGCATGTCGTAGAAGCCGGTCAGCCACACCGCGCGCTCGGCGCGGTCGGGGCGGCCGGCGCCGAGGTTCTGGCCGACCAGCGTCGCCGCGGCGTTGGCGAGGCCCCACGCCGGCAGCAGCGCGAACAGCAGGATGCGGATGCCGGTCGTGTAGCCGGCGCCGGCCTGCTCGCCGAACTCGTTGACGAACTTGGTCAGGAACAGCCAGCTGGTGGTGCCGATCAAGAACTGGCCGACGGTGCCGAACGACAGCTTCAGCATCTTCCACATCGGCCCGAAGGCGATGTGCACCAGCCGGTCGAGCCGCACGCGGCCGCTGCCGCGCGTCAGCAGGTGGAACTGGTAGAGCACGGCGACGGTGCGGCCGGTGCAGGTCGCGATCGCCGCGCCTTCGACGCCCATCGCCGGGAACGGCCCGACGCCGAAGATCAAGCACGGGTCGAGCAGCAGGTTGAGCCCGTTCGACACCGTCAGCACCTTGAGCGCGAGCATCGGGTCGCCGGCGCCGCGGAAGATCGCGTTCTGCAGGAAGAGCAGCACGATGACGACGGTGCTGGCCATCGACCAGCGGGCGAAGCCGCTGCCGACCTCGACCGCGCGCGCGTGCTCGTCGGTCGCCATCAGCGACAGCAGCTCGGGGGCGAAGAACGCCGCCGGCACACCGATCAACAGGCCGACGCAGAGGCCGAGGCCGATCGCCTGGCTGCCGGCGACGGCCGCGCCCTTCAGGTCCTTCTCGCCGACGCGGCGCGCGACCATCGCCGTCACCGCCATGCCGAGGCCGAACGCCAGCGCGTAGACCGTCGAGATCAGCCCTTCGGTCATGCCGATCGCCGCGACGGCGGCGCCGTTGGTCGATTCGAGCCCGGCCCAGCCGTCGTCGATGCGGTTGACCCAGAAGATGTCGACGAGCGCGAACAGCGACTCGAGGCCCATCTCGAGCACCATCGGCACCGCCAGCAGCAGGATCGCCGTCGGCAGCGGCAGCGATGTGTAGTCGTGCTGCTCCCCGCGCAGGCTGCCGGCTACGTGCCGCCAGAAGGAACGCGGGCCGGGCGCAGCCGGCGGCGCCGCCGTCGGGATGGATGGAGTGGCTTCGTGCACGCGTGGGCGAGTTCGCGGGTGCGCCGACGCGTCTTTCCCGTCGGGCCGCGAAGGCTAGCGGGCTGAGCGATGGGGGGGAAGTGCCGCGCGCGGTAGGCTCGCGCGGATGCGCATCGCTCCCGCCGTCCTGCGTCTCGCCTTCTCCGTCGGTGTCGTGGTCGCGTTGGCGCCTGCGCAGCAGTCGACGCCGGTCGTCTACACCGTGCGGGTGCCGGAGCCGGCGAAGCGCGCGGCGCTCGTCACGCTCGAGCTGCCGACGGACGGCGCGGCGTCGATCGAGCTGTGGATGGGCGTCTGGTCGCCGGGCTTCTACCACGTCGAGGATCACTGGCGGCGCATCGAGGTGCTGGCGGCGCGCGGTCGGGGCGGCGCGGC
>JACKHZ010000006.1 GCA_020638735.1 Planctomycetota bacterium
TGCGCTACCGCGGCGCGCTGGCGCCCGTGTTCAGCCTGGCCGAGCGTTGCGATCCCGTCGCGCTGGTCGATCACCTGCTCTTGGTGACGCGCTGTGAGGGCCAGCACGTCGCGGAGTTGGTGGGCCTGGTGGTCGCCTCGGTGCGCGGCGTGGTGGAGATCGAGCCGGCGTCGCTCGCGACCTTGCAGAGCGGCGGCGCGTTTCCGATCGAGGGGATCACCTGGGAAGGCGCCTTCGTCCGCCTGCTCCGGCCGGAGCGCATGCAATGACGCCGGCGCCGCTATCCCTGCCGGAGCAGGCGATGCGCACGTTGCTGCGCGATCGCTATGGCCTGGACGAGGCCCGACTGCAGACCGATTGGCTGGACCGCCTGCTGCGGCGGGCGGCGAGCGCGCGGGGCGAAGAGTTGGACGCCGCGTTGGCCGCCGCGGTGACGATCAACGAGTCGAGCTTCCTGCGCCACCCGCATCATTTCGAATGGTTGGTGGAGCGTTGGCTACCTCGGGCGATCGAACGACGCGCACAGCGACGCGAGCTGCGCGTGCTCAGCGCGCCCTGCGCCGCGGGCGAAGAGGCGTTCAGCCTGACAGCGCGGCTGCGTGAAGCGCTTCCGGCGGGGTGGAAGCTCACCGTCTTGGGCGTGGACATCTCACCGGATTGCTTGCAGGTCGCAGCGCTGGGCCGCTACCCGCTGTGGTCGCTGCGCGGGGTCGACGTCGAGCGCGAGGCCACGTGGCTCCACGTTCATGGCGCCCACGTGCAGGTTGACGCGGCGGTGCAGGCCGAGACGCATTTCCTCCGCCACAACCTGATGGATCCGCTGCCGGAAGCCGGAACATGGGACCTGATCTTCTGCCGCAACGCGCTGATCTACTTCCACCGCGAGGCAGTCGAACGGGCCTATCTGCATCTGGCGTCGGGCCTCGCGCCGGGCGGCGTGCTGGTGCCCGGGCCCGCCGACCCCAAGCCTCCCGAAGCCTGTGGCTTGCTCTCCCATTGGGAAGACGACGTCCGCGTGCTGACGGTGGGGCCCCCTAGGTCGGGTCGCGTGGCGACGCCCACTGCAGATGCGCGACGCGCCGAGCCGCAGGCCGCGGTGGCGGCACCGGCATCGCCGCCGCCGGGCCGGACCACGGCGCGGATCGCCCGCAGCACCAGGCCGCGCCCTCTGGATCACATCGCCCGCGCCCGCGAGTTGGCCGGGCAAGGCGCGCTCGACGACGCCTCGACGATGCTGCGCGAGTTGGCAGAAGAGGCACCGCTGGACCCGCGGCCGCAGCTGCTGCTGGCGTTGGTCGAGGGCGATCGCGGTGACCGCCAAGCGGCGATGCGGGCGGCGCGACATGCCGCTTTCCTCGCCCCCGAGGCGCCATTCGCGCATTTCCTGCTGGCCGACGCCTTCGAGCAATCCGGGCTGCCCCGCCAGGCCGCGCCGCGCTACCGTGCGGCGCTCGACCTGCTCGCGACGCTGCCGCCGGAGACCACGCTCGAAGGTGCCGAGGGGCTGACGGCCGGCCAGCTCGTGGTGGTCATCGCGCCGCGGCTGCGGGCGACCGAAGGAGGCGCCGTTGCGTGACGAGAGACAGATCGAGCGCATCCTGCAGGACCGCGCGCGACGCTATGCCCAGCCCCCCGCCACCGAGCAGGTCGACGGCGAGGCGCATGTCTGCTTCGAGCGGGCGGGGGTCCGCTACCTCGTGCCATTGACCGGCCTCGCCGAGATCCGCGGCGCCGAGCGGATCACCCGGGTCCCGGGGGTCGGCGCCGCCATCGCCGGCGTGGTGCACCTGCGAGGCCGGATCGTGACGGTCCACGACCTCGCTTGGCGCAGCCGCGCCGGCGCCGCCCCCGACGAGGGCTGGCTGCTCGTCTGCGCCGGGGAGCTCGACCACATGGCGCTGCTCGCGGACGCGGTCGACGCCATCCGACCTGTCGACCCGGACGCGCTGCGGCCGCCGCCGGTGACACTCTCGCTGCCTGCGACCTGTGCCCCGGCGATCGACGCCGACCGGGCGATCCTCCTCGACCTCGACGGCCTGCGCCGCGAGCCAGCTTTTTTCCGTGCCTAGGAGCCAGCCGATGACGACCAAGCGATACGACCACGTCCGACGCCGCAAGTTCTTCCACCTCGACGAGGACGACGCCGAGCGGATGCGCAGCATGCGCCCCTTCGCCGAGACGCACCTCGCCGATATCGTGGAGGGCTTCTACGACCACCTGCTCTCGACCCCAGAGACGCGCGCCATCCTCGGCAGCGACGAGCAGATCGCCCGCCTGCGCAAGACGCAGAGCCGCTACTTCATGGAGATGACGGACGGCGACTTCGACGAGCGCTACGTCGAGGGTCGCCTGCGCATCG
This sequence comes from Planctomycetota bacterium, assembly GCA_020638735.1. Taxonomy (GTDB): domain Bacteria; phylum Planctomycetota; class UBA1135; order UBA1135; family UBA2386. The sequence goes on from JACKHZ010000006.1 coordinate 2,360, forward strand.
GCCGCGCCCACGAGCGCATCGGCCTGGGGCCGGAGTGGTACGTCGGCGCCTACCTGCGCTACCTGATGCTGGTGATGGACCGGCTGATCCCGCTCGACCGGATGAGCAAGGCGCAGAAGGATCGCATCGCCGAACTGCGCAGCCTGATGAAGGTCGTCTTCTACGATATGAGCTTGGCCATCGACACCTACGTCGACGCGATGGTGCAGCGGCAGGTCGAGCTGCAGGACCGCTTCACCACCGAGATCGAGGGCTATGCCGAGAACCTCGGCGGAAGCACGACGGCGCTCGTCTCGGTCAGCTCACAGCTCTCGGCCACCAGCAGCGAGCAGGCCGCCACGGTGAGCCAGCTCGCGACCACGGTCGCCGAGCTCCGCAGCAGCTCGGAGCGCACGCTGGAGACGGCGAACGAGGTCATCCGCGACGCCGAGACGGCCGATACGGCTTCGACCACGGGTCTCTCGGCGGTGCAGTCGACGGTCGACGCGATGGAGGCGATCGCCAATAGCGTGCGCGAGATCGGCGACCGGATCGGCGAACTCAACGGCCGGATGAACGAGATCGGCGAGATCATCGACTCGGTCAACGAGATCGCCGAGCAGAGCAAGCTGCTGGCGTTGAACGCGGCGATCGAGGCGGCGCGGGCCGGCGCCGAGGGTCGCGGGTTCGCCGTGGTCGCGACCGAAATCCGCTCGCTCGCCGAGCAATCGAAAGAGGCGACCAAGCGCGTCCGTGGCCTGCTCTCGCAGATCCGGACCGCGACCCAGGCGGCCGTCAACGCGACCGAGCACGGCGCGCGCAAGGTCGAGTCCGGTGTCGAGCTGGCCGGCCTCGCCGGCGAGGGCATCCGCAGCCTGACCGAGACCATCCGCACCAGCTCGGAGAGCGCGCGCCGCATCGCCGACGCGTCACGCCAGCAGGACGACGCCGTGGCCCAGATCTCCGACGCGATGCAGGGCATCAAGGCCGGCGCGGCGCAGACCGCCAGCGCCCTGATGGACGCCGAGAAGGCGGCGCAAGCGCTCGCCGCGATCGCCCGACAGATGGACGCGCTGCTCGCGAGCTTCAAGGGAGGCGCCTAGCCGATGCCGCAGTCGATCGAAGAGCTGCTGCTCGAGGCCTTCGCCGAGGAGAGCGCTGAGCTCCTCGGGCGGATCTCGGCGGCGTTGGTCGATCTCGAGCACGCCGAGGGCGCAACCTTCACGGCGCGGCTCTCCGACCTGCGCCGTGACGTCCACACGCTCAAAGGCTCGGCCGGCGCGGTCGGGCGGCGGGAGGCGATGCGGCTCTGCCATGCCGCCGAGGACCGACTCGGCGACGCCGTCCGCAACGGCGCGCTCGCCGCGACGACGCTCGACGCGCTGCACCGCGCGGTGAACGCGCTCGAATCGCTCTGCACGGGCGCCGGCTCCGACGTGGACCTCGACGCGCTGATCGACGCGCTGGACCAGGTCGTCGCCGACCCTGCGGACAAGGCCGACGCCGGCGCTGCCCCCGCGCCGGCGGTGGAATCACCAGCGGTCGTGGGCGCGACGCCCAGCGCCGAGGACAGCGACGCCCCTCCCGCGCGGCTGCCGCAGCCGGCGCCGCGACCGCAAGAGACCGATGAATCGGCGCTCGCCGTTCCGCTGCCGAGCTTCTGGCCGGA
>JACKHZ010000060.1 GCA_020638735.1 Planctomycetota bacterium
GAGGGCTGGGTGTCGCGGCTCGCCCCGGCGCCCAACCTCTGTCAGGGCGAGCTGCGCACCGACCGCCGCGCGCCCGAGGGGCAGGTGCACGACGTGCGCGACGTGTTGCGGCACCTTGCCTTCGACCTGGGTAGCCGCAGCGGCGTGCGGGCGCAATTCGCGCGCCTGATGCCGTTCGGGGACGTGACCGTGAGCGGCAGCTGGAGCGGCGTCGACGGAGACGGTGTGCAGACCCTGCGCGCCGACTGGTCGGCGCGCCTGCCCAGGCCCGTGTCCGGCGAAGAGCGCGACGTCGCCGAACGGCTGCGCGTGTTCTGCGTGGCGGACAGCGACGGTCAGGTCACGATGCGGCGGCGCATCGACGCCGCCGCCGGGCGGGTCGCCGAGTGGGACGGTGAGCTCGATCTCGTCGTCGAGGAGCCGCAGAAGCAGTTCCGGCGCCTGGTGGTGCACGACGAATGGCGGTTCACGGCCGTGCGCGACAACCAGGACGCCGAGTTCCGCAAGCGCGTCGCCGCGGGCATCGCCGGTGGGGTCGCGTTCGTGCGCGACGCGATCGACGAGAAGAAGTCGTTCCTGCAGGACAAGCGCGGCGAGGAGCGCGACTTCGGCAGTGGGCGCCTGGCGCTCGCCCTGCTGACGATGGTGCATGGCCACGTGCCGGCCGACGACTCGGTGCTGCAGCGCGGTTTCGCCGACCTGCGGCGCCGCCGGCTCACCGACACCTACTCGCTCGCGGCCGCACTGATGGCCGTCGCCGCACGCTGCGCGCCGCCCGACGAGGCCGAGCTGCTGCGCAGCGGCCGGCTCGCTGGGCGCCCGCCGCGGCAGATGGACCCCGCCGACCGCAAGGCCGCCGACAAGTGGCTGCAGCGCCTGCTCGGCAACGTCGATCCGCGCACCGATCCCAGCGACGTGCTGCGCTTCAACTACGAGGCGGGGCCGCGGTACGACACGTCGCTTCAGCAGTACGCCCTGCTCGGCATGTGGTCGGCGCAGCTGTGTGGTCTCGATGTGCCGCAGGGTTCGTTCGCAGCCGCGGCGCGGCACCTGCTCGCCGTGCAGGCGCCGGCGCTGAGCCGCGCGCCGCTGTCGGTGCGCACCTACGCCCAGCAGCGCCTGCTCGACCAGGGCGATCGGGTGCCGCAGGTTTCGCCGCGGCGCGTCGCGGTGCGCGGCTTCGCCTACCAGGAGCCCGAAGAGCCGCCGTTCGGTTCGATGACCAGCGCCGGCATCAGCGGGCTGCTGCTCGCGCGCGCCGGCATGCAGGCCCAGGGCGACGGCGACCGCAAGGTGCTCGGCGGGATCGACGACGCCGTCGACGCCGGCTTCGCGTGGCTCGGCGACAACTTCTCGGTGCGCTGCAATCCGGGCTTCGCCGAGCGTGCGGGCCGCCACTGGTACTACTGGCTCTACGGGCTGGAGCGCTCGTGCGAGCTGTTCGGCATCGCGCGGCTGCAGGACCGCGACTGGTACTTCGAGGGCGCGCTGCAGCTGCTCGCGCAGCAGCAGCCGAACGGCTCGTTCAAGGCCGAGCACGCGAGCACGCTGCTGCTCGACAGCACCTGCTTCGCGGTGTTGTTCCTGGCCAGATCGACCGCGCCGGCGGCGATCACGACGGGGCGCTGAGGGCTCAGAACGCGCCCAGCGTCAGCGTCACCGCGTTGGAAGTCGCGAGTCGGGTGATCGCGCCGCTGTTGTCGAACTCCACCTGCCCGACCTGGTGGTGCAGCACGACGCCGGCGAACACCGGGTCGTTGGGCAGCGCGATTGCGTGCGAGGCACTGCTGCCGCCTGGAAGCATCAGCTCGGTGACGAGGTCGAGCCCGGTCCACTGCATGCAGCCGGGGCCGCCTGCAGGATGCAGCGCGACGAGCGGCAGCGCCAGCGACGTGACGCCGACCTCGAACACACCGAAGCTGCGGGGCGCGAACCCCGTGGTGGTCGACGCGATGTTGCCGCCGAGCCACGGCAGGCCGTCGAGGGTCAGTTGCATCGGTCCGATCGACGAGCTGCAGCCCGCGCCGAGTGGCGTCGCCGCTGCGACGCAGCTCGAGCGCAGGCGCGCGAAGTGCGCCGTGCCGCTGGCGCCGACGGTCAGGAACGAGCCGCCGACCGCCAGTTCGCCGTCGTCGCGCCACTTCACGTCGTAGGTGGTCCCGTCGAGCCCGCCGCCGAGCTGGGT
>JACKHZ010000061.1 GCA_020638735.1 Planctomycetota bacterium
TCTCGTTCGCCGCCTCGTGCGCCGCCCTGCTCGGCCCGCAGGATCCACCGCAACCGGCCAGCACCGGCACGCTGCGGTTGCTGGGCGTGACCGTGCACACCGGCACCGACACGCCGTGGACCGGCGTGCTCGGCGCGCGTCACGGCCGCCTCGCCCGCCCCGACGACGTGCCCGTCGAACACCACGGCGGCGTGCAGTTCGAGTTGCCGGGCGCGTTCGTGACCGCCGGCATCCAGGACGCGCACGGCCACCTGCTCGGTCTGGGCAGCGCGCTCGTCGAGGTCGACCTGGTCGGCACGACGAGCTTCGAGGAGGTCGTGCGCAAGGCGGCGGCCGCGGCCGAGAAGCTGCCGAAGGGCGCGTGGGTGCTGGGCCGCGGCTGGGACCAGAACGACTGGGCCGACAAGGCCATGCCGCACCACCGCGCGCTGAGCGCGGCGGTGCCCGACCACCCCGTCTGGCTCACGCGCGTCGACGGTCACGCGGGCCTCGCCAACCAGCTGGCGCTCGCTGCGGCGAAGATCGGCAAGGGCAGTGTCGCGCCGAGCGGCGGCGAGATCCTGTTCGACGACGACGGCCAGCCGACGGGTGTGTTGATCGACAACGCGATGGCCAAGGTGCCCGAGCCGGCGCTGTCCGCCGAGGAGCTGCGCGCGCGCCTGCTGGCGGCGCAGCAGGCCTGCTTCGCGGCCGGGCTGACGTGTGTGCACGACGCCGGTGTGTCGCGCGCGGTGCTCGACGCGATGGTGGCGCTGCACGGCGAGGGGCGCTGGGGCCTGCGCACCTACGTGATGCTCGCCGCCGGCGAGCGCGAACTGATCGCGCGCGGACCCTGGCAGACGCCCGACGGGCTGATCACGGTGCGCGCGGTCAAGGGCTACGCCGACGGCGCGCTCGGCTCGCGCGGCGCCGTGCTGCTCGAACCCTACGCCGACCGGCCGGCATGGAAGGGGCTGTTCCTGACCCCCGAGAAGGGCATCGCCGAGCTGGCGCAGCGCTGCGCCGAGCACGGCATGCAGCTGTGCACGCACGCGATCGGCGACGCCGCCAACCGCGCCGTGCTCGACGCCTACGCCGCGGTGCAGTGCGACGGCGGGCTCGCCTCGCGCCGCTTCCGCGTCGAGCACGCGCAGGTGATCGCCGAGGACGACTTCGCGCGTTTCCGGTCGCTGGGCGTGCTGCCGTCGATGCAGCCGACGCACCTCACCTCGGACATGCCGTGGGCGCCGCAGCGGCTCGGCCCCGCGCGCACGCTGCGCGCCTACGCCTACAGGCGCTTCCACGCGCTGGGCCTGCCGGTGCCGTTCGGCAGTGACTTTCCGGTCGAGTCGGTCGATCCGCGCAAGGGCTTCTACGCCGCGGCGACGACCAGGGCCGAGGGCGGCGACGTCGAGCTGCGGCCCGACCAGAAGCTGTCGCGCGCCGAGGTGATCCGCGGCTTCACGGCGCACGCCGCCTACGGCATGTTCGCCGAGAAGGTGCTCGGCACCGTCGAGGCCGGCAAGATCGCCGACCTGACCGTCTGGGATACGAACCTCCTGACCTGCCCCGACGCGCAGCTGCTGACCGCCAAGGTGCTCCTGACCATCGTCGGCGGCCGGGTGGTCTACGACGGCCGCCCGAAGTAGAACCAGCACCACCGATGTCGACCGTCGCCAGCGTCTCCTACGAGCACAAGGTCGCGGCCCTGCACGCGCAGCTGGCCGCGCTGCCGGGCGCCGTGGTGGCGTTCTCGGGCGGCGTCGACTCGACCGCGCTGCTGCATGCCTGCCGCCACGCACTCGGCGAGCGCGTCGTCGCCGTGACCGCCGACTCGCCGTCGCTGCCGCGCGCCGAGCTCGCCGAGGCCGCGGCGCTGGCCGAACGCCTCGCGGTGCGTCACGTCGTGTTGACGACGCACGAACTCGAGCAGCCCGCATACCGCGCCAACGCCGGCGACCGCTGCTACCACTGCAAGAAGGAGCTGTTCGTCACCGTCGCGCAGCGCCGCGCCGAGATCGCGCCGGCCGACTGGCCCGTGGTCTACGGCGTGATCGTCGACGACCTCGGCGACCATCGTCCGGGCCAGAAGGCCGCGGCCGAACACGGCGTCGTCGGGCCGCTCGTCGACGCCGGCATGACCAAGGACGACGTGCGTCGCTACAGCCGCGCCGCGGAT
>JACKHZ010000062.1 GCA_020638735.1 Planctomycetota bacterium
TGGGGGCGCACGCTAACCGCTCGGGCGCGTTGCGCAAGCCCCGCGCTGCGGGTCTGCCGCTACTTCGTTCGCGGCAGGCGCACGATCAGCGGCTTCGGGTCGGTGTCGGTCGACGGTGACGGCACGTCGATCCTCTGCTTCGGCGTGCCGTTGCCGCCGATGCGCACCTCGTGAGCCACGCCCGCGGGCAGGCAGCGCAGCAACGCCGTGCCGTCGGGGCCGGTGCGTTCGACCCACCCGGGTCGGAAGCGGAAACCGGGGCGGACCTCGGGGATCGCGGTGTCTGCCGCGGGGATCGCGCCGACGGGCACGTTGGCGATCGGCTCGCCGTCGACTTCACCCTGGACCTTCACGCGCAGCGTGCCGCGCGGCAGGTCGAAGTCGAAGACGTTGGGCGCATCGGTCGCGAACTCGAGCGAGGACTCGCTGCTCAGGCCGAAGTCGTCGCTGACCGCGGGGTCGCCGAGCATCACCAGGAGGAACCCCGCCCCGGCGGGCCGCAGCACGTAGTGACCGTCGCGGTCGGTGGTGCAGAAGCAGCGCGCGTCGCCTTGGCCGCGGATGCCCACCGTGACCCCGGCCAATGGCGCGCCGCCCGCGGTGATGCGGCCTTCGACCCGCGGGCGCGGCACGGCGGAGCCGAGCTCGACCTCGAGGGTGCCGCCCGGCGGCACGCTGACGGAGCGGGTGATGAGGTCGCTGGCCCTCGCACCCACGAGCAGCAGCAAGTGGCGACCCGCCGGCGTCGTGACGGCGAAGTTGCCGTCGTCGTCGCACTGCACGCGCTGCGGCGGCCCCTTGTTGGCCATGACCGCGACGACCTGACGCGCAGCGGACTTTCCGTCGAGGTCGAATGCGCGGCCGGTGATGCGTCCCTTCGGCTTGATGCGAATCTCGGCGATCGCCTCGTCCTTCGGCGCAGCGAAGCGACCGGAGTGGGTCGCCGTCTCGAGCCAGAACACAGCGGGGCGGATCAGGACGTCTTCGGCGAGGTTGTCCGCGAAGACGATGCACTCGCCCCGGGCGTCGGTACTGAGGGCCGAGCCCGGCACGAATCCGCGGTCGTCCCCGAACTCGGTGTAGACCCGCACGGTTGCCTCGGACAGCGGCGCGCCGGTGTCGTCGGCGACGAGTCGCACGGTGCGCTGCGCCTTCTTCGGTGGCAGACGCACGTCGAGGGTTCGGTCTTCCTGCAGCGGCAGCGCGAGCGGTGGCGACAAGAACGCCGGTGCTCCGGGTCGGGCGACGAGCAGGCGGTGGCGGCCGGTCGCCGGCAGGCCGGTCACCGTCGGCGGCGTCTGGTCCAGGTGCAACGCGCACGCGCGGGTCCACGTGGCCGGATCGGCGGCGAGCGTGGCGAGGATGCCGTCGATGCCCTTCTGCTGCAGCGCCGCATCGTCGATCGCCAACGCGGTCGGTGTCGTGCGGCTCGTCGAGAACGCCTGTTGCAGGGCCGTGCCGGTCACCTCCTCGCCATCTTCGCCGACGAAGCGCACCCGCAGCGACGCGGTCGCCGGCTCCGGCGCGTTCGTGGGGAGGGCGGCCGGGGTGCGTTCGAACTCGGCCACGGCGGCGCTCGCGGGTCGGCTCGCGGCTGCGACCTCGTCGGCGGTGGCGGTCTGCGGTGGAGGTGCGAAGCTGCCCTGGCTCCAGGCCCAGCCGGCGATCGCGGCGCCGAGGATCAGGACGGCGGCGGCAAGCGCCTTCGGCAGCGCGCGCGCGGAAGGACGGGCGCCTGCGACCAGCGGCAGCAGCAGCTGCCACCGGCGCCTCTCGTCGGGGTTGGCGTCGTCGAGGTGGTCGAGGCGCTCGCGTAGCTGCGCGAGCGCCCGGTGCAGCTGGGATCGCACGGTCGCGGCCGGCGCGCCGGTCTGCGCCGCGATCTGTCGCGGCTCGAGGCCGTCGTAGTAACGCAGCAGCACCACCGAGCGATACGGCTCGTCGAGCGCCATGACCGCGTTGACGACGCGCGTGCGCAGTTCCTCCAGTTCGACGACCTCGTCGGTCGGCCGGGCGTGTTCGCGGCGCGCGGCGGCGAGCTCGCGCGCGTTGCGGCGGCTGCGCTCGCGCAGCGACCGGCGCGCCAGGTTGCGCGTGACGCCGGCCAGCCACTGGGGCAGCGGCCATCCCGACCGCGGCCCGCGGGTCAGTGCGGCAG
>JACKHZ010000063.1 GCA_020638735.1 Planctomycetota bacterium
GTCGTCGCCGGCCTCTGCGAGCAGCTGGGCTTCGCGCCGCTCGACTGCGGCCCGGCGGCTGCCGCGCTGCACCTCGAGCACATGACGCTGCTGTGGATCCAGCTGGCGCGCGCCGGCGGACTCGGCCCGCACTGGACCTGGGCCCGACTGACGCGCTGATCGGTTGGCACACCGCATCGCGGGCGCTCCAATGCGCAGGTGATGCAACGTCGCCAGCTCGTCCCGATCCTCGCGGTGCTGACCGCGACGGCCTGGTCCCCCGCCCAGGATCCGCAGCCGAACGCCAACCTGCGCTACGGCGACGTCGTCGGCCAGGACGCTCGCGACTACACGATCTCGCTGCGCGTCGACGTGGCGAAGAAGGAACTGGTCGGCATCGTGAACTACACCTTCGTCGCCGAGCAGCCGCTGACGACGCTGCGCCTCGACGCCCGCCGCGGCGACACCTGGCAGGTCACGTTCTTCGACCACGCCGGCGAGGCGATGGCGGCGGCGTGGGCCGAAGAGCACGTCGTGCTGACCCTGCCGAAGCCGGCCGCCGCGGGCGACGCGCTGCAGTTCACCGCGCACCTGCAGGGCACCCCGGTCGACGGCTTCTACTTCCGGGACAACCGCTACGGCGAGGCGCTGGCGTTCACCGACCACTACTCGATCCGCGCCCACGGATGGCTGCCGTGCGAGGACAACCCGGCCGATCGCGCGCACTTCGCGCTGCGGCTCGAGTATCCGGACGGCATGGAGGCGGTCGCCTACGGCGCGATGAAGAGCGAGCCCGGCGAGCACCGGGACGGCTACCGCGCGCTGACCGCCACCACCGACACCGAGATCCCGCCGTACATGTTCGCGATCGTCGTCGGCCCGTTCGCGCGGGTGCACGAGGACGGCGACGCGCGCCTCGTCGACCACCTCGTCTACCGCCGCGACGCGGACGAGGCCGCGCCGCTGCTGACGCACCACGCGCAGTGGCTGCACAAGATGGAGCAGACCTTCGGCGCCTACGCGTTCGGCAAGTACACCACCGTGCAGTGCCCGACGCGCTGGGGCGGCTTCGAGGCGCCGGGCAACGTGCAGCTCGCCGAAGGGCTGTTCGACAACGCCGCCGGCGGCACCGGCACGCTGGCGCACGAGCTGGTGCACATGTGGTTCGGCGACGGCGTCGGCTACGCCGAGTGGCGCGAGGTGTGGCTCGCCGAGGGCTTCGCCAGCTACTTCGGTCCGTGGCTGCACGCGGACGTCGGCGGTCCGAGCCTCGCCGACAGCATGCGCAGCATGCGCTCCCGCTGGCTGCAGAGCTTCGAGGGTCGCACCAAGACGGTACGCGACGACGGCTTCTCCCACCCGGACCAGGCGCTCAACTCCAACACCTACCCGAAGGGCGCGTGGGTGCTGCACATGCTGCGCAAGGAGCTCGGCGACGAGAAGTTCTTCGCCGCGATCCGCGCCTACTACACGGCGTGCCGCGGCCGCGCGGTGCGCACCGCCGACTTCGTCGACATCGTCGAGCACGTGGCCGGCGCCGACCTCGACTGGTTCTTCGCGCAGTGGCTCGACCGCGTCGGCTGCCCGGAGCTGAAGTTCACGGTCGGCGACGACGGCGTGGTCGTCGAGCAGGTGCAGAAGGGAGACCCGTACACGTTCTGGCTGACGATCGCGACCGGTCAAGGCGAGGCGCAGAAGCGCTGCCCGACGCGCATCACCGGAGCGCGGCACGTGATCGCGGTCGACGACCCGCACGCCGGCTTCGTCGTCGACCCCGACGTCGAGCTGCTGTTCCGCACGGCAAAGTGACGCGCCGCGGCGGCTACAGCCAGCCGCCGATGGTGGTGCGGATCGCGTTGGTGATCGTGAAGCCGAAGTTGTTGGCCGGCGGATCGAGTACGAGGAACTGCGTGTAGAGCCGCGCACCGGCCAGCGCCTGGTCGTTGGCGATGCCGATCAGCGACTGCCCGAGGCCCGCGCCGTTGATGGTCACGACGTAGGAGACCGCCGGCTCGATGCGCATGCAGCACCCTGGCGCACCGACTGGAGCCAGGTCGACCGGC
>JACKHZ010000064.1 GCA_020638735.1 Planctomycetota bacterium
TGGCGGTCAACTGCGCGAACTGCCACCTGCCGCTGGGGCCGACCTCGGTCGACCTCGACCTGCGCTTCGGCGTCGCCGCGACCGCGATGCAGCTGTTCGGCGTCGGCGCGACCACCGCGGTGCCCGGCGGCAGCGGCCAACGCGCCGTGGCCGGCGCCCACGCCCAGAGCGACCTGTGGCTGCGCATCACCCGGCGCGACGCCTATGGCATGCCGCCGCTGGGCAGCAACCTGGTGCACGACGCCGGCGCCCAGCTGCTGGCCGACTGGATCGACAGCGACCCGACGACGGGCAACTGAGCCATTCCTTTTGTCGCGCGGCCGGCGACGATGCGGCGATGCCCGCGATCGTGCTCGCCACCCAGAACGCCAAGTGGATCCACGCGTCGTTCGGGCTGCGGTCGCTGCGCGCCAACCTCGGCGAGCTGCGCGAGCAGAGCGCGATCCTCGAGTTCGAGATCGGCCAGCGGCCCAACGACGTCGCCGAAGCGATCCTCGCCGCGCAGCCGAAGATCGTCGGGCTCGGCGTCTACGTATGGAACGCCGGCCCGGCACTGCAGCTGGCGCGCATCCTCAAGGCCGTGCGGCCCGAACTGCGGCTCGTCGTCGGCGGCCCCGAAGTCAGCCACGAGACCGAACGGCAGGCGATCGCCGCGGTCGCCGACCACGTCGTGCGCGGCGAGGCCGACCTGGCCTTCGCCGCGTTGTGCCGGCGACTGCTCGCCGCCGACACGGACGTGCCGCGCGTGATCGACGCGCCGCTGCCGCACCTCGAGCAGCTGGCGTGGCCCTACGACGAGTACACCGACCGCGACCTCGCGCACCGCGTCGTCTACGTCGAGAGCTCGCGCGGCTGCCCGTTCACGTGCGAGTTCTGCCTGTCGGCGCTCGAGGTGCCCGTGCGCAAGGCGCCGCTGCAGTCGTTCCTCGCGCAGATGCAGCGCCTGCTCGACCGCGGCCTGCGCCACTTCAAGTTCGTCGACCGCACCTTCAACCTCGGCATCGACGTCGCGGTCGCGATCCTCGACTTCTTCCGCGAGCGGCTGGAGGACGGCATGTTCCTGCACTTCGAGCTGATCCCCGACCGGCTGCCCGACAAGCTCAAGGACGCGATCGCCGCGTTCCCGCCAGGCGTGCTGCAGTTCGAGGTCGGCGTGCAGACGCTCGACGACGCCACCGGCCTGCGCATCTCGCGGCGTCAGGACCGTGCCAGGCTGCACGAGAACCTGCGCTGGCTGCACGAGCGCACCGGCGCCCACGTGCACGCGGACCTCATCGTCGGTCTGCCCGGCGAGGACGAGGCGACGTTCGCGCGCGGCTTCGACGAACTGCTCTCGTGCGCGCCGCACGAGATCCAGGTCGGCATCCTCAAGCGCCTGCGCGGCACGCCGATCGTGCGCCACGACCAGACCTTCGGCATGCGCTACGCCGAGGACGCGCCGTACGAGGTGCTGGCGACCGACGCGGTGCCGTTCGCGACGATGCAGCGCATGAAGCGCTTCGCCCGCTACTGGGACGTCGTCGCCAACTCGGGCAACTGGAAGGAGACGCTGCCGCTGCTGCTCGCGGGCCGCTCGGCCCATGCCGCCTTCGCGAGCTTCGCCGACTGGCTGCACGCCGAGACCCGCGCCACCGCCGGCATCGCGCTGCCGCGCCTCGCCGCGCTGCTGTGGCGCTGGCTCGTCGACGAACGCGGACACGCGGCCGCGGCGGTCGGCGCGGCGATGGCGGCCGACTACGACCGCTGCGCGCGCCACGACTGGCCGGAGTTCCTGCGCCCCTTCGTGCGCGGCGAACGCCCGACGGACCGCAGCCGCCGCCGGGGCGCAGCCGGCGCCGACCGCCAGGCCCGCCACCGCGGCGCGGCCTCGCGCGAATAGTCACCTCTGCGCCCCGAATCCGAGCCGATGCCCCGCTGCCCCGACGGCCACGACACCCTTCGGCCGCTGATCGAGAACTCGATCGAGGGCGCCAGCTGCGAGACCTGCCGCGGGATCTGGCTGCCTGGCGCCATCGTTCAGGCGGC
>JACKHZ010000065.1 GCA_020638735.1 Planctomycetota bacterium
CAGGCCTATGCGGACGGCCTCGCGCAGCACGCGGCGCTGGTCGCGACGCAGGCCGGCGGCATGCCCAAGGAGCGCCTCTACGGCGAGCGCTACATCCTGCAGTGGCTGCAGAACACCGCGCTGCTCGAGCCGCGTTGGCAGCCGGGCTTCTGGCTGCTCGCCTCGGCGATGTGCGTGCTGCGCGGCCTCGGCTCGCCGGTGCCCAAGGAGTTCGCGCGCGCGGTCGCCGAGATCTTCCGTCAGTCGCCGCCGAACAGCGCCTTCGCGCGGCTCGGCGTGCTGCCGCTGCGCGCCGCCGGACTCGACGGGGTGTGGCAGGCGCGGCGCGCCGAGATCGTGCAGGCCAACAGCGGCGACGCCAACTTCACGGCGTGGCTGGCGCGCGCCGAGGCCGCCAGGTAGGGGCGTCGGGCGCCGCGCTCAGCGGCAGAAGGCCTCGAGCAGCGCGACCACCGGTCTGCCGGTGGGGAAGCCGTGTTGCCAGTCGCCGCCCTCGCAGCCGCTGCCGCCGAGGTCGATGTGCGTGAACGGCAGCGGCATCGCGCCGTCGCCGCCGTGCTTCGCGAGCCCGCTGGCCAGGCACAGGAACGCCATCGGGAACTGGTGGCCGCGCGCGGTCGCCGAGCTGGGTGCGTTGTTGCACGACAGCACGTCGTCGGCCTTGGTCCGTGGCGCGACGAAGTCGAAGTCCTCGCGGCGCAGGCGCGAGACCTCGAACGGGTCGCCGCAGCGGTCGCCGACCTCGCCGAGCGTGTCGGCGGTGCGCAGCACGCGCGCCGGCCCGTTGTCGAGCGCGATGTTGTAGGGGCCGACGGCGCGATCGGCGTGGCCCGTGAGCGTCGCCACCGAGAACAAGCGCGGCGTCGTGGCCTTGGCTGCGGCGACGCGCAGGTGCGACAGCAGGTCGGCGAGCACCAGGCGGCCCTCGGCGTCGGTGTTGCCGATGCGCACCCGGCAGCCGGCGTGGCTGGTGACGATCTCGTCGCTGACGAACGAGTCGCTGCCGATGCTGTTGCGCACCACGCCGAGCTCGGCGATCAGGCGCACGCCGGGCAGGCGCAGGCTGGCGACCGTGTGGAACAGGCCGGCGACCGCGGCCGCGCCGCCCTTGTCCCGGCTCATGCCCGACATGTGGCCGCCCGTCTTGAGGTCGGCGCCGCCCGTGTCGTAGGTCAGCCCCTTGCCGGCGAACAACAGCGTGTGCCGGACCTTGCCCTTGGGCGTGTACTCGAGCCGCACGACGTTCGGCCGGTGCCGCAACACCGGCAGCGAGGCGCGCGCCACCGCCATCAGCAGCGGGTAGTCCTGCTGCAGTTTGCGCACGTCCTTCTGCACCGTGACCTTCACGGGCAGGGTCTTGAAGGCCTGCTGCACGTAGGCGGCGAACTTCGGCGGCGCCATGCGTTCGGGGTCCGTGCCGCACAGATCGCGCGCCAGCGCCAGGCCGCCGTCGGTCGCCTCGACCCAGGCCGCGTCGCCCTTGGAGAATGCGCCGCCGAGCACGGCGACGCCGATCTGCGCGATCGGCGTGATCGCCTTGCCGCGCGCCTCGCGCGCCTCGAGCGGTTGCCACAGGCTGCCGGCCGCGCCCAGCGCCGCGACCCTGGCGAACTCGGCGTAGACGTCGCCGTCCGGCGCGGGTTGCAGCACCAGCAGCGGCTTGTGGCTGCCGGCGTCGCGCGCGCGGCGCATGCCGTGCGCGGCGGCCTCGGCGTAGCGGCGCACGTCGTCGTGGTCGCGCGTGATCGGCCCCGTGGGGGCGGTGATCAGGCGGCTGCCGGCGAGCCCGGGCGCGGGGATCGCGTTCACGGCGCTGGCGAAGGTCGCGTCGGTCGCGGCGAGCGTGCGCAGCAGCGGGGTGAGTTCGGGCGAACGCACGGCGGCCAGGTCGTGGCCGACGAGCACCACGGCGTCGAAGCCGCCGCGGGTGCCGAGCGCCTTGGCTGCGGAGGAAACAGCGAGGATGCGGGTCATCGCCGCATCGTGGGGGGCGCGTGTGGTGC
>JACKHZ010000066.1 GCA_020638735.1 Planctomycetota bacterium
GGCGGTCTTCGAGGCGGACCTTGGGGATCAGCACGACGTCGAGCTGCTGCGGCAGCCGGTGCCGTTCGAGGCGGAAGGCCTCGCGCAGGATGCGCTTCAGCTTGTTGCGCCGCACGGCGCCGCCGTGGTCCTTGCTGACCGACAGCCCGACGCGCGGGCCGCCGGGTGTCGGGTCGTGGCGCGGCCAGGCGACGACCGTCAGCCACGCGCCGCCGGCGCGCCCGCCGCGTTGGTACACGGCGCGGAACTGTCGCTGGGTCTTCAGCCGCAGCCGGGCCGGCAGCGTGGCGTCGGGCGGCGCAGCACCAGTCGCCGGCGGCCGCGCCGGGCTGCCGTTGCCGTCGCTCACCGCTGCAGCGCCTTCACCGCCTCGGTGTACTTGTCGCTGGTCGGCGGCAGCTGCGTGGTCGCCAGGAACGTCGTGAAGTCGGGCCTGGCCGCCTCGACGCCCTCGAGTTTCTCCAGCACGCAGGCGCGGTTGTAGTAGTCCTCGCTGCGCTTCGGGTCGATCTCCAGCACGCGGTTGAGGTGGTCGAGGGCTTGTTGGTAGCGGCCGTGGCGATAGTCCCAGTCGGCCACCAGGCCGCGCACCTGCAGCTCCTCGTCGCGCAGCGAGCGCAGGTAGCGCAACTGCTGATCCTCGTAGTCGACGATCTCGGTGCGCTCGATCTCGGCCTTGACGAACTGCTGCTCCTCGGCGCACTTCGCGAAGTAGGCGGTGGCCGACGCGTTCAGCAGCTCGTCGTCGCCGAGCTGCTGGGCGATCTGGACCCGGTGGTTGTGCACGACGCGCAGCAGTTCGCCCTTGTCCACCAGCACCGCCAGCAGGCTGTCGGCGAAGCGCAGGCGCTGCTCGCCGGCGGTGCGCAGGTCGGTCGCCTCGTTGGTCAGCGCGCGCCGTTGTTCGTCGTCGACGGCGCGCGACGCCTGGCCGTCGGCGCGGATCGCCTGACCGAGTCGCCGCAGCCCCTGCTTCTGCTCGGCCAGCGCGTAGTACAGCAGCAGATAGCGGTCGTGCCGGTACTGCGCGCGCCAGCTGTAGACCTCGGCGAGCTGCTCCGTGGCGCGGTCGATGCGTTCGGGGTTGTTGCCGCTGGTGCGCAGCAGCAGCGCGCCCTTCATCGCGTTCAGCTTGTAGTCGTCGGGCGACAGGTCGAGGCCGCGGTCGACCTGGGCGATGGCCTGCGGCAGCAGGTTGCCGTCCCAGTAGAGCTGGGCGTTGCGTTGGTAGGAGGCGAGGTGCTGCTGCTCCTCGATGGTGAGCGTCGTGCAGGCGGTCAGCAGCAACAGCAGCAGCGGGGCGATGGTGCGCATCGGCAGGGGCGGCGGCGCGTCGGCGGCGCGCGAGGGGTCGGTCGGGGACGCGGGCAGGATACGGGCTAGGTCGCGCCCCTGTCGAGCCTCGCCGCCGAGACGTTGGTTGTGTCGCTGGCCTGGATCGGCTCTGCTGGTCCCGTCCGCCCGTCTGCCTCCGACAACGCCATGACCAAGCAGCCGTCCCGTCGTTCGTTCCTGAAGACCTCCGCCGCCTCCGCCACCGCGCTCGCCGCGTCCGGTTCGCTCGGCGCGCTGCGCGCGGCGTCCCCGGTGCACCAGGGCGGCGGCCGGCTCAGGATCGGCATCGTCGGCGTCGGCGGTCGCGGCTCCGGCGCGGCGGTGCAGGCGATCATGGCCGACAAGGAGAACATCCTCTACGCCGCCGGCGACGCGTTCGCCGACCGGCTGGAGAACGGCCTCGACGGCGTGCTCGAGACCGTCACCGAGCGCGGCCGCCAGGAGCAGTTCGACGTGCCGGCCGAGCGGCGCTTCGTCGGCCTCGACGCGCTCGACCAGGTGCTCGCCACCGGCGTCGAAGCGGTCTGCCTGGCGACCCCGCCGGGCTTCCGGCCGATGCAGATCGAGCGCGCCGTGCAGAAGGGCGTGCACGTCGTCGCCGAGAAGCCGGTGGCGACGGACGCGCCCGGCGTGCGGCGCGTCAAGGC
>JACKHZ010000067.1 GCA_020638735.1 Planctomycetota bacterium
ATCCGGTGACGGTGCCGGCCGCGCCGTCGCTGCTGGCGTATGCGCTGGTCGCGCAGGTCAGCACGTTCGGCACCAGCGGCTTCGCGACCTCCAACGGTCTCGCCGCGGTCATCGGCAACTGAGCGCCGGCAGTTCGGCCGCGGCGAGCTCGTCGCGGCGTGCGCGTCGGCGCGCGTGCGACCGTTCGCAGCGCGCGCCGTGCACGCGGTTCACAGCCCGATGGTGATGTCCACGCCGTTGCTGAACGCCAGCCCACCCGGCGCCGTCGAGTCGACCGAGCCGAGCTGGAAGAACAGGTGGTAGCCGAGGATCTGGGGGTCATCGCTGATCGGCAGCGGCCACGAGTCGCTGCTACCGGCGGCGACGAACGGGAACAGCAGGTCGTTGGAGATCAGCAACTCGCAGGTCGCGCCGAAGCCGGCGATGGCCAGGTTGATCGGCAGCGGGCCGAGCGGGCCGGACGTGTTGCTGAAGCCGACCACCATGACCTCCAGCGGCACGCTGGCGTCGAGGTTGGCGACGTCCAGCTGCAACACCGCGCCGAGCTCGGGGGTGTTGGCCGCGGTCAGGGTCGGCGTGCCGCCGGTGCCCGGGCAGCCGGCGCCGAACGACGTGGCTTCCGCCAGGGTGCCGAAGCGCAGGTTGTCGAACAGGCCGAAGCTCAGCGCCGGGTTGTCGGACAGCGACGCGAAGATGTCGCTGTAGCCGAGCGTCACCGCGCCGTCGGTCACGAAGCTGGAGCCGATGCCGGCGTCGAGCGTCGCGATGCGCAGGCCGTCGATGTACCAGCCGACCGAGGTCGCGCCGCCGGTGCCGCCGTTGCTGACGACGCGCATCTCCATCTCGTGCCAGGCGAAGCCGCCGCTGCCGACGTTCGTGCTGCCGGTCTGCTGCGCGAACAGGCCGCCCTGCAGCGCGCCGACGTCGATGCCGCCGAACTGCGCGTAGTAGGGGTCGCTGTTGTTGTGCGCGCCGCCGCCGGCGCTCGACAGGCCGGCTGCGAACTGGCCGCTCTCGGCGAACTGCTCACCGGCGTTCTTGTAGCCGCGGTAGTCGCGCGACGAGCCGCCCTCACCGTCGACCATGAACCAGCCGCCGGTGCCGGTGCCGGTGGCGGTACCGAGGTTGACCGTCGCGCCGTCGCCGCCGACGCCGCACGTCAGGTACTCGGTCGAGCCGCCGCCGCCGCCCGGGAACGGGCCGTTGGCGTTGATCCAGGCGTCGAACTTGACGACGTAGGTGCCGGTGGCCGGCACGATGGTGTGCAGCGTGATCGCGTTGGCGGCGCCGCTCACGACGTTGGCCTCCAGCTTGAGGCCGAGCGTGGTGCTGTCGGGCGTGTTCGGCGCGCTCGGGATGCCGAGCGTGCTGTAGTCGAAGCCGAACGTCGCGGCCGCGTCGGCCGTCTGCACGATGCTGTAGAGGCCCGAGGTGTCGTTGTTGAAGTCGTCGGCGAAAGTCTGCGCCGCGAGCGGGGCGGTGGCGAGCGTGCCGAGGATCGATGCGTGGAGGATCTTCATGGGGATGAGGCTGGTAGGGACGCGGTCGAGAGTGGCTCGACTGCAATGAGTTGCGCGAGCTTAGTTGAGATCGCACCGGTGTGAAGGAGCATCGTCTTCGGAGACAAAACGTGACCGGAGCACGTCGGACCGTATGTGGCGGGTTTTGCGACCCCTTTCGGGCGCGCGGAACCATCAGGGGCATGATCCACGTCGCTGTGCGCACTCGCCGGAAACGACGCGAAGCGTCCGTCGCCATCGATCCGAAGCTCGATGCGGGCGCCATGATCCGGCGGCACTGGGCCGCGATCCGCCGCTACCTGCGGGTGCTCGGCGCCGACGCCGCGCTCGCCGACGACCTCGCCCAGGACGTGTTCGTGCTCGCCATGAAGAAGGGCATCGAGGACCGCGGCGCGCCGACGGCGGTCTGGCTGCGACGCGCGGCGCGCACCGTGTTCCTCGCCGACGTGGGGCGGCGGCG
>JACKHZ010000068.1 GCA_020638735.1 Planctomycetota bacterium
AGGACGGCGGCGCGTCGTGGCGCAACGTCTCGCACGGCATGCGCGCGGCCTACCTGCCGAAGGAGCAGCAGTTCGAGGTCGACACGCAGGACGCGCACCGGCTGGCGATGTGCACCGCGCAGCCGGATCGGCTGTGGTGCCAGCACCACAACGGCATCTTCGTCACCAAGCCGGACGGCACGTGGAAGGAGGTCAAGGCCAAGGCGCCGAGCCGCTTCGGCTTCGCGGTCGCGGCCCACCCGACGTCGCCGGACACGGCGTGGTTCGTGCCGGCGCAGAAGGACGAGTGCCGCGTGCCGGTCGACGGCAAGGTGGTGGTCCTGCGCACCGAGGACGGCGGCAGGTCGTTCGACGTGCTGAGCCGCGGGCTGCCGCAGCAGCACGCCTACGACCTCGTGCTGCGGCATGCGTTCGACCTCGCCGCCGACGGCGAGACGCTGGCGATGGGCTCGACGTCGGGCCGCGTCTGGATCGGCGACGGCGGCGGCGAACGCTGGAAGGAGCTCGACGCCAACCTGCCGCCGGTCTACGCCGTGCGTTGGAGCGAGTCGTGAGGCGCGCGGTGCTGCTGGCGCTGCTGCCGGCGGGCGGCGCGTTCGCGCAAGAGCCGGCGGCGGAAGCGGCACGAGAAGCGCCGGCGCCGATCGAGGTCACCGCGGCGACGCGCGCCGACGCGAAGGCGCTGGCGCGGCTGCAGCAGCCGGGGCGCGTGTTGTTCCACGACGAGTTCGAGGCCGACGCGTCGTTCCGGAGCTACTTCGAGATCCAGGGCCAGAAGGAAGGTCGGGTCGCGATCGAGCGCGACGCGGCCATCGTGCACGGCGGCCTCGGCGCGCTGCGGCTGACGTCGACCTCGCGCGACGGCGCGTCATGCGGCGCCGGACCGGTGCTGTGGCTGCCGAAGGTCATCGAACGCCGTGAAGGCGAGCAAGCGCCGTCGCTCGACACCGTGCACCTGCGCTACTGGATCCGCTACGCGGCCGACTACGACCAGGGCAACCTGCACCATACCGGCGGCTCGCTGTCGGGCGTCGCCGGCGACTTCATGTGGACCGGCATGGGTGGCGCCGGCAAGTGCCCGCCCGGTGACGAGAGCTTCTCGACGCGCGTCGAGGGTTGGCGCGACTGGCAGCGGCTGCCGCCGCCGGGCTACCTGCACTGCTACTCGTACTGGCACGAGATGCGGCGCGGCAACGACGGCCACTACTGGGGCAACATGCTGACGGCGTCGCAGCCCGAGCAGCGCGTCGTGCCGGAGCGCGCGAAGTGGCAGTGCGTCGAGCTGCGCGTCGCCGCCAACACCGTCGGTGACGACGGCGCGCAGCGCGACGGCGAACTGGCGGTCTGGCTCGACGGCGCGCTCTACCTGCACTTCACCGGCATCGCGTGGCGCACCAGCGCGGCGGTGCTGCTGAAGCGCGTCGGCCTGCTGTGCTACGTGCACGAGGCGCGGCGCGACAACACGGTGTGGTTCGACGACGTCGTCGTCGCCACCGGCTACATCGGCCCAGGCGAGCCGGCGCGCAGCGACGCGGCGAAGTGACTCACATGCCGAGCGTCGCGCCGTCCGGCGGCACGTCGATCGACAGCGTGCGCGCCGCGCCGCCGAGCGGCTGGATCGTCGCGCGGTAGGTGCCCGGCAGCAGCTTCCTGTCCCAGCGGCTCTTCCACGTCACCCAACGATCGAGCACGGTGCTGCCGTCGGCCGTCTCGAGCACGAGGCGCGTCGGGCCGTCGAGGCTGGTGGAGTCGACCTGCAGGTTGGCCTCGGGTTGCAGCGAGACCGTCAGCGGCCCGTCGCCGCAGGTGCGCGTGTCCATGTCGAGCACGGCGCCGCCGGCGCCGGTCAGGCGCAGCCGGTAGCGGCCCTCGGCGAGGCGCAGCGCGGCCTTGCCGTCGCGGATCCACAGCC
>JACKHZ010000069.1 GCA_020638735.1 Planctomycetota bacterium
CAAACTCGAAGACGCCGGCTGGGAAGAACTCTCCGACGCGACCGTTCCGGAACCGCGCCGCAAGCAGCATGCGGAGTGGACCCGGGATCCAGCGCCTGCATTGCGAGCACTGCAGGCCAAACGGGACGACATCAACGTCGAGTCCCTGCGCGGCGGCTTCAACGTCGAGGGGTTCCGGCGCCAGGTCGCGCGTCTCCGGGCCGCGGGATTGGAGCCGATCTATGTCGTGATGCCCCACTACGCGCTCAACTTCTACGGGCGCGAAGCGATCGCCGAGCTGCGCGAAGAGGTCACGATCCTCGAGATGGACGTCCCGCAGGCGTTCGAAGACGTCTACGAGTTCGCCAATTGGTACGACTGGGCACACCTGATGCGCCCGGGCGCCGAAGTGTTCACCCGACGTCTCGCCGACGAGTGCGCGAAGCGCTTCCGCTGACCGGACGGGCACCCCCGCGTGCGATGATGCCGCGATGCGAGCACTGCTGCTGATCGGCACCCTGACCGCACTGTCGACTGCCCAGGCCCCACCGTTCTTCGTCGAGGTCGTCGACCAGGCCACCGGCCGCGGCGTGCCGCTGGTCGAGTTGACGACGGTGCACGACGTGACCTTCGTCACCGACAGCGCCGGCATCGCGGCGATCGACGAGCCGGAGTTGGAGGGCCGCGAGGTGTGGCTGCACGTGCACAGCCACGGCCACGCGGTGCCGGCCGACGGCTTCGGCAACCGCGGGCTGCGCGTGCAGGTCGCGCGCGGCACGTCGAAGCGCTTCGCCATCGAGCGCGTCAACGTCGCCGAACGCCTCTACCGCGTCACCGGCGCCGGCATCTACCGCGACAGCGTGCTGGTCGGCCGCGAGGTGCCGCTCGCGCAGCCGCTGTGCGCTGGCGGGGTGTTCGGCCAGGACTCGGTGCAGAACGCGCGCTACGCCGGCCGGTTGTTCTGGTTCTGGGGCGACACCGACCGCGCCGGCTACCCGCTCGGCAACTTCGCGACCAGCGGCGCCACTTCGCGGCTGCCGGGCGACGGCGGCCTCGATCCCTCGCGCGGCGTCGACCTCGACTACTTCGTCGGCGACGACGGCTTCTCGCGCCCGATGTGCCCGCTCGACGGACCCGGCCCGGTGTGGATCGACGGGCTGTGCGTGGTCGCCGACGACGACGGCCGCGAGGTGATGCTGTGCCACTACGCGCGCATGAAGGACCTCGGCACGATGCACGAACACGGCCTCGCGCGCTGGAACGACGCCACGCAGCGCTTCGACAAGGTGATGGCGCTGCCGCTCGACGAGCTGCACCACCCGCTCGGTCACGCGACGCGCTGCGAGCTCGACGGGCAGGACTGGCTGTGCTTCTGCCACCCGTTCCCGCAGCTGCGCGTGCGGCCGCGGCTCGCGGACGTGCTCGACGTCACGCGCTACGAGCCGCTGCCCGCGCGCGAACCGACGGCGCTGCGCTGCGTCGAGACCGGCGAGAAGGTCGAGCCGCACGGCGGCTCGCTGGCGTGGAACGCCTACCGCAACAAGTGGATCGCGATCGTGCTGCAGAAGTTCGGCAGGAGCGCGCTCGGCGAGGTCTGGTACTGCGAGGCCGACTCACCGCTCGGACCGTGGCGCGACGCGCGGCGCATCGTCACGCACGACGACTACTCGTTCTACAACGTCACCCAGCACGTCGAGTTCGATCAGGACGGCGGGCGCCTGATCTACTTCGAGGGCACCTACACCAAGACGTTCTCCGGCAATCCGGTGGCGACGCCGCGCTACGACTACAACCAGGTCATGGATCGCCTCGACCTCGACGACGAACGGCTGCGCTTCGGCGACGGCGACAACCACCGTTGAAGCGCTCGCTCAGCTGCCTCT
>JACKHZ010000007.1 GCA_020638735.1 Planctomycetota bacterium
TCGACCCGCGGTACGTGGGTGGGGCGCCACGGCGGATGTGACGTGGTTTTCTTCGTGCGAGGCGCGCTTCTTCAAGTGCGCGAAAGGACAAAAGAAAGCGCCGCCCTTTTCGGGGCGGCGCTCCTCGGACGACCGGTCGGACCCTCAGCCGCCCGACATCGGCGCGGTGCAACGTCGACCGCCACCGAAGCCGCTGCACACGTAGGGCTCGTTGCAGCTGTTGCCGCAGCAGGGGTCGCCCTCGCCGCCGCACGCGATGCAGAAGTCGCCGCCGCAGACCGCGAAGGGTGCGCTGCAGCCGATGTCGCCGTCGCAGCAGTCGTCGCCGATGCGGCCGCACGCGCCGTCCTCGCAGCCGCCGGCGACGCAGGTGCCGTCGTCCGCGCTGCACGCGTCGCCTTCGCCGACGCACAAGCCGTCGACGCAGCAACCGCCGCCGTCGCACGCCTGGCCGTCGCAGCAGGCTTCGCCGGGACCACCGCAGGCGACGCACTGCGAGGGACGACCGAAACCGCCGCCCTGGCACGCCGTGCCGCCCACGGTGCAGAAGTTGCCCGGGCAGCAGCTCTCGCCTTCGCCACCGCACGTGAACATCGCGCTGGTGCACGAGCCCTCGCGGCACGTGGTCACCGTGCCGCACATGCTCTCTTCCGCGACGCAGCGACCGCTCACGCAGCAACCACCGTCGTTGCACGCGCCGTCGCAGCAGACCTCGCCGGCGTCGCCGCACTCGGTCGTCGTCGTGCCCGCGAGGCAGAGCGCGCCCGCGGCCGTCGTCTCGCCCGAAGGCACGCAGGTGCCCCCGTCGCAGCATCCGCCGCCGGCGCACTCGTCGCCCGGGCAACACGCGATGCCGGGCTGACCGCAGACGCTGCACTCGCCGCCCGCGCCGCAGGTGCCGAGCCCACACTCGCTGCCCGGCGCGACGCAGCGGTCGGTGCCGGGATCGCAGCAGCCGCTGTCGCAGGTGTCGCCCGCGCAGCACGCTTCGCCTTCGCCGCCGCACGCCACACAGAGGTCGCCGTCGCCACACGCGAGGCCGGTGCCGCAGGTGTCGCCGTCGCAGCACGCCTGGCCCGCGCCGCCGCAGACGCGGCAGACGTCGCCCGCGCCGCAGACGAAGCCCGCGCCGCAGTCGCCGTCGCAGCAGGTCTCGCCCGCGCCGCCGCAGGACACGCAGACGTTCGCGCCGCTGCACGCGAGACCACCCGCGGTGCAGAGGTCGCCGTCGCAGCAGTCCTGGCCCGCGCCGCCGCAATCGCCGCAGCTGCCCGCCGCGCACGTGCCGCCGACGTCCGGGCACTCCGAGCCGGCGCCGGTGCAGGTGCCGTCGACGCAGCATCCGCCGCCGCCGCAGGTGCCGGTGTCGCAGCACGACTCACCCGGACCGCCGCAGGGCACGCAGACGTCGCCGTCGCAGGTGCCGGAAGCGCAGCTGCCGTCGGGGCAACACGACTCGCCGAGGCCGCCGCAGGTCGGCGCGACGATGCAGGTGCCGGCCGCGCCGCAGCTCAGGCCGTCGCCACACGAGCCGTCCGCGCAGCACGCCTCGCCGGGGCCACCGCAGCCCGGTCCCGCGTCGACGCCTTCGGCCTCGCAGGTGCCGCTCATGCACACGAGCGAGCCCGAGCAGGTGTCGCCCTCGCAGCAGGGCTCACCACGTGCGCCGCACACCACCGAGCCGCCACCGTCGCGCATCGGCGGGGTGCTCGCGTCGCCTTCCGTCGAAGCGTCCGTCTCGACCGTCGTCGACTTCCCGCAAGCGAGCAGGAGCCCACATCCCAAAAGCAAAGCTCTCGTCTTCATCACGCCACCTTTCGTCATCCACCCGCGCGCGAGGCTGCCCGAGGGGTGGAATGGGATTCAAGCGGGGCTCCTCACGCTTGGTGCGCGAATCGCACGGTTTGGGTGGGATGATGTGGGTTCGGGGATGTCCCGCGCGCGGGGACGAGTCGCGCCGTCGCGCCGTCGCGAGGCGTTACGCGGGCGGTCACGTCGACGACGCAAAGAGGTGGCGGCCAAGCCGGCGTGAAAGGCACGAAGAAGTCGAGCCCGAAACGCTCGTAGCGCCAAGGTCGCCTCGCCCGAGCGCACCGAGCCCGTGGGAGACGTGCGGGTCCTCGAGTTCGGCGCGCACCCTGGTTTTCGGCTTCGGATGCCCTACCCTCCGATGCGTCGTGGTTCGGTTCTGGACGGGTAGCGCGCAGCGTACGTTGGTCGTCCTGGTGGGGTCGGTCGGCACGCTGGCCGCCGTCCTCGGGGGCTGGGCTCAGTGGGTGCTCACGTATCGGCCGCCGCACGACATGCCGGGGCTCATCCTCCCCGCCTTGGCGGTCTA
>JACKHZ010000070.1 GCA_020638735.1 Planctomycetota bacterium
GAACAGGCGCTGCAGACGCAGCTCGCCAACATCCAGAAGCGCACCGGCAAGACCATCGCCCAGCTGCATCAGCTGCTGAAGAAGGCGAAGCTCGAGAAGCACGGCGAGATGGTCACGCTGTTGAAGACCGAGCTCGGCATGGGCCACGGCGACGCCAACACGGTCGCGCATTCCTTCCGCAACCCGGCGCTGCTCGCCGGCGGCAGCCTCGCCGCGGCGGCCCCCGGCGCGGCCGGTGACCCGCTCGACGACATCTACGCCGACAAGAAGGCCGCCCTCCGGCCGCTGCACGACGCGGTGATGAAGGCGATCGACAAGTTCGGCGCGTTCGAGATCGCGCCGAAGAAGGGCTACGTCAGCCTGCGCCGGGCGAAGCAGTTCGCGATGGTCGGCCCCGGCACCAAGGGTCGCCTCGAGATCGGCGTCAACCTCAAGGACCGCGACGGCGACGAGCGCTTCGTCGCGCAGAAGGCAGGCGGCATGTGCCAGTTCAAGGTCTGGCTCACCGAGCCGAAGGAAGTCGACAAGGAGCTGGTCGCGTTCCTGCGCGCGGCGTTCGACGCGGCCGGCTGAGCGACACGCCGCTCGTTGCGCCGCGCGGCGCCGCGGGCCACGATGGGCCGCAGTGACCCTGCGCATCGGTGGAGTTCCCTATGGCGTCGGCGCGCCGCTGCTCGCCGGCATCGACGACGAGCCGTCGGCGACGCTGGTGCAGGCGCGGCCGACGCGGCTGATCGAGCTGCTGCGCGCCGGCGAGCTCGACGCGGCGCTGGTGTCGTCGGTCGAGGCCGTGCGGCGCCCCGGCTACACCTTCGCGCCGGGGCTCGGCATCGCCTGCAAACGCGAGATCCGCTCGGTGCGCGCGTTCCGCCGCCGCGGCACCGAGATCCGCACCGTCGGCCTCGACCAGAGCTCGGCGACGTCGGTCGCGCTGCTGCGGCTGCTGCTGGCCAATGTGCACCACGACGACGTCGCCGCCGACGTGCGCTTCGAGACGATCGAACCGACGCGCCGCCCGGACGACTTGTCCCAAGACCTGGTGCTGCTGATCGGCGACCCGGGGCTCGCCGCCGACCAAGGCGCGCGCGAGCCGTGGGACCTCGGCCAGAAGTGGGTGCAGTGGACCGGCCTGCCGTTCGTGTTCGCGCTGTGGGTCGTGCGCGAAGGCGTCGATCCCGCGGCGCTGCTGCCGGTGCTGCGGCGCGGCCGCGAGCGCGGCAAGGCGCTCGGCGCCGTCGACGGCACCCACGGCCACGCCCACTACGAACTCGACGACGAGGACCTGCGCGGCGTGCGGCGGTTCTGGGCCGAGTGCCGCGCGGCGGGGCTGGCGAGCGAAGCGGACGCGGTGCCGCTGTCAGATGCTCGCTGACGGACGCTCGCGGACCCGGGTCAGCGAGCGATGCCCGACTTGCCGACCTTCAGTTGCCGGTCGTCTCACCCGAGGTCGGGTCGAGCACCGGCACGTGGTGACGGGCGCGGGCGTAGGCCTCGTAGGCGCGGTCGATCGGCGTGTAGTAGATCTGCAGCGGCGCGACGTCCTGCGGGTGCACCTCGGCCATCCAGTAGAAGGCGCAGAGCGGCAGGTCCACCAGGTGCACGAAGCCGTAGATGCCGTGCTCGATGGCGTGGTAGGCGAACGTGAACGGGAACGACAGCGCCTCGACGGCGCCGTTGCTGCCCAGACCTTCGCGGATGCCCTTCGAGGTCGACAGGCCGTCGTTCGCGCCGCCGTAGACCATCAGGATCGGGGTGCCGACGCCGAGGATGGCGTCCTTGCCGGCGCGCATCAGCGTGCCGCAGGAGGTCAGGG
>JACKHZ010000071.1 GCA_020638735.1 Planctomycetota bacterium
CGACCATCGGGAAGCTGCCCCAGGTGCCCGGCAGCGGCCACCAGTAGATCGAGACGCTCGGCGCGTAGAGGTCGGGGAAGCCGAACTGCGAGAACGGGAAGGCGGGGAACGACATCGGCACGACCGGCGAGACGATCTCGATCAGCGCGAGGTTGAAGGCGTGCTCGGAGCCGTAGTCGATGCCGATCGCGCCGGCGGGCGCGCCGAACGGGAAGACGTTCATGACGTGCTGCTGCGGCTCGAGCACGTGGTGGAAGGTGCGCGCGAACGCCAGCCCGTTGACGAAGCTCGGCGCGCCGACCGCCGTGCTCGCCGGCCGGATGCCGAGCTGCATGCCCATCGTCGGGCCCGAGCCGCAGCTGGTGCCGGCGGGGCCGCAGAGCGTGTTGTGGATCGAGCCGCCGAACGCGGTGCTGAGCAGGCTGGCGCCGGTGCCGTTCTCGCTCGAGTAGACCAGCGTCGGCACGGTCAGCGTCATGCCCGGACACGGCACGATGGTGTTCATCGGCCCGAACTGATCGATCTCGAGCGCCTCGAGGTCGCCGATCGCCGTCAGGCAGGCGCCGAAGCGATCGGTGACCTGCGCCGACATCGTGAACAGGTCCATGACGCCTTCGGGATAGACGACCACGGCGCTGTTGGGAGCGACGGCGGCGATGCGCATGTCGGAGGTGAAGGTCAGCGCCCACGGCGGGATGCACAGCACGTCGCCGTCGCGGACGACGGTCGGACCGCACGCGGTGGTCGCCGGCACGTCGACGTCGACCGAGAAGTAGACGCCGAAGTTCGGCCCGAAGGCGATCGCGTCGATGTCGATGCCGTAGGCGAGCGGCAGCCCGAGCGCCATGTTGAACTGCTCCTGACGCATGAAGTGCACGACCTGGCCGTCGCCGGCGCCGGTGCGCGCGATGTGCGCGACGTCGCCCGGCCGGAACGGCGTCAGGCTGATGTTGGTGCCGATCGGCTGCGACACCGACCAGTAGATGGTGCGCTGGTTCTCGATGCCGATCGGCGACGTCCACATCTGATTGCTCAGCAGCGCGTCGACGCGGCCGAAGATGTTGGGGTCGAAGAACAGGCCGTCGGCGTCCTCGTCGCCGAGCATCGTGTGCGACGCGGTGCGCGGCAGCCACTTCTCGGCCGACACGCCGGGGCACGGCCCGGTGGCGAAGTCGAGGTAGGCGACCTCGTCCGGGCGCAGCGTCGACAGCACGGTGCCGCCGCTGCCGGACACGGTCTGCTCCGACTGCGAGTAGGTCAGCAGCATGTTGGGGTTCTGTGCGGCGGCGGCGACGCAGAGCGCGGCGGCGGCGAGGGAGGCGTTGGCGAAGCGGTTCATCGGGGTTCTCTTCGGGTTGGAGGGTGGATCGTGTGCTCCCCCTCGAAGAGCCATCGCCGCGCCGGCGCACGCGACCGGCGCGGATTTCCCGCCGCGTCGGCCCCCGTTCGCGCACCAGGGAACGACGCCCAAGCCGAGGAAACGACATGACGCCAAGCCCGCGCTCCCGCCAGTTCGACGCCACCCTGCCGACCTACCCGTTCCACGACCCCGCCGACAAACGACGCTTCCTGCGGCTGGTGCGCGACCGGCTCGGCCGCGGCGGGCACCGCGTCGTGATCCGCGACGGCGCCGCGCTCGTCGAAGGACAGCCCGGCTGGCACTCGCTGCGCAACCTGGCACAGACCTGCCGTCAGCACCCGCCCGCCGAGTGGCCGCGCCTCGTCGAGCATCACTTCGACCTGTCCGATCGGCTGAGCACGCCGGAGGTGGTCGGCGACGTGTTCGGC
>JACKHZ010000072.1 GCA_020638735.1 Planctomycetota bacterium
CCCTGCAGACCGTGGCGCTTCAGCTTGCGATGCAGGGTCGTGTAGTCGATCTGCAGCGCTCGCGCCGCAGCCGCCTTGTTGCCTTCGCACTCGGCCAGCGTGCGGGTCAGGATCGTCGCCTCGAGCGCGTCGGTCGCGCGCTGCATGCGCTGCGCCAGCGGCAACATCTCGTCGGCGAGCTCGGTGAGCCGGCCGGTGGCGGCGCTCGTCGCGCCCGGCGTCGCCGGCCCGAGCGTCAGGTCGGCTTCGTCGAGCTCGAGGGTGGTGGCCAGCAGTACCATGCGCCGGACCTGGTTGCGCAGCTCGCGCAGGTTGCCCGGCCACGGGTGTCGGCGCAGGGCGCGTTCGCAGGCGTCGGTGAACCCCGCGACGCGGCGGCCCAGCTCGACGTTGGCCTGGGCGAGGAAGGCGCGGGCGAAGTGCACGATGTCGTCCGGGCGCTCGCGCAGCGCCGGCAGCGGCACGACGAACTCGGCGACGCGGTGGTAGAGGTCGACGCGAAAGCGCCCCGCCTCGACGTCGGCGCACAGGTCGGCGTTGGTGGCGGCGATCAGCCGCGCGCGGAACGGCACCGGCGCGCGACCGCCGACCGGCACGACGACGCGCTCCTGCAGCGCGCGCAGCAGCTTCGCCTGCAGCGGCAGCGGCAGGTTGCCGAGCTCGTCGAGGAACAGCGTGCCGCCGTCGGCCATCGCGAACAGGCCCTGCTGCGCGCGGTCGGCGCCGGTGAACGCGCCCTTCTCGTGCCCGAACAGCTGGCTCTCCAGCAGGTGCTCAGGCAGCGCGCCGCAGTCGACCGCGACGAACGGCCCTGGCTGCAGCGGTGACAGGTGGTGGACCGCGCGCGCTGCGACCTCCTTGCCGGTGCCGGATTCGCCGCACAGCAGCACCGACACGCTGGTCTGCGGAGCGACCAGCTCGAGTCGTCGCCGCAGGTCCTGGGCCTTGCGGCTGGGGCCGAAGTCGAGCGGGGTGGAGGCGCTGCGGTAGCGCAGTTGCTGCAGCTCGCGGCGCAGCGCGTGCTGCTCGGCGGCGCGCCGCACGGCGAGCACGAGCCGGGCCTCGTCGAACGGCTTGGCCTGGTAGTCGAAGGCGCCCTCCTTGATCGCGTCGACCGCGGTCGCGAGGTCCTCGACGGCGCTCAGCAACACCAGCGGCAGGTCCGGGCGGTCGCGACGCAGCTGGTGCAGCAGCTCGAGGCCGCTGCGTCGCGGCATGCGCATGTCGCTGAGCACCACGTCCGGCGGCGTCCCGGCCCGATCGAGTTCCTCCAGCCGCTGCAGCGCCTCTTCGCCGTCACCGGCCTCGGTGACGGTGAAGCCCTCGTCCTCGAACAGTCCGCGCAGGACCCAGCGCAGGTCCGGCTCGTCGTCGGCGATCAGCAGGTGGTGGCCGGGCATCGCCGTCCTTCATCGGCCGTCGTGGTCGTCGGCGATGAGGCCGCGACGGTGTCGAGGCTCAGCACCGCGCGGGTGCCCCCGCGCCGGCGCGGATAGAGCCGCACGTCGCCGCCGAGCTGGCGGGCGATGCGGCGGCAGCCGGTCAGGCCGAGGCCGGTGCCGTCGGGGCGGGTGGTGAAGAACGGCGAGAACAGGCGCTCGCGGTGGTCCTCGGGCAGGCCGCGGCCGCGGTCCTCGACGATCACCAGGGCCGCGCCGCCGCGGCGTCTGGCGGCGAGCGTGACGCCGGCGCCGCGCGGGCAGGCCTGCAGCGCGTTCAGCGACAGATTGAGCAGGACCTGCGCCAGCATCGTGCGGTCGGTGTGCAGCAGCACCGCACC
>JACKHZ010000073.1 GCA_020638735.1 Planctomycetota bacterium
AGCCGGCGGGGTCGTTCGGCTTCGTCTACCTCGGCGTGCAGGCCGCGCCGGGCTTCCCGTGCGGCTTCCCGTTGGCGGGCTTCGGCATGGGCGGCGCGGGACAGTCGGGCGAGGTACTGCTCGATCCGACCCAGCAGCTGGCGAACTCGTTCGTCGGCATGTGGGCGGGCGGCGCCAGCATGCTCCAGCTCGGCCTGCCGATCCCGTTCGACGCGGCGTTCGCCGGCGTGCAGCTGTTCGCCCAGGGAGTGATGGTGGACTTCACGCCGGGCGCGGCGGTGCCGTTCGGCCTCAGCACCGGCGTTCGGCTGACGATCGGTTCGTAGAAGGTGCTGCTCGCGCTGCTGCTCGCGACGCAGGTGCCGCCGCCGGCCGAGACGCCGGCGCGCGTCATCGTCTGCGGCCGCTCGACGACGCTGGTCGAGGTGGTCGTGGTCGCGGTCGGCGACCAGGTCCCCGCCACCTACTCGCCGTCGGTCGGGAACACGCCCGGCATGACGTGGTACGTGTCGCAGCACTACGCGCTGAAGACCGACCGCGACGCGGCGACCGCGCGGCGCTACCTCGAGTACTCCGAGCTCGCCTGGCCGCTGCAGGTCGAGATCGTCGGTCGCGCGCCGCCTGACCAGGACCGCCTGCGCATGCCGCTGGTGATGGGCTCCAGCCTCGAGCGCATGTTCGACGCCATCGAGACCGACGGCGGCTGGCGCCCGAAGGACATCGGCGGCGGCGGCATCACCTACTGGGGCATGAACACCGCCTACGACTACCCGTCGGGGAGCCTGCAATACCATCAGCGCGACCTGGTGCTGCACGAGAACCTGCACCTGCTGCACATGTGCTCGGGTGGTGTGCGTGGGCCGCACCGGCTGACCGAGGGCATCACCTACACGTCGTGCAACCACGTCTACGACGAGGCGGCGCGACGGCTGACCCTCTGCGTGTTCGACAAGCCGACGGTCAACATGCCGACGAGCGAAGAGCTGCGGCGCTTCGCGTCGCAACCGTGCACGTTCCGGCAGGTCTGTGAGCGCAACGACTACATCACGCTGTTCACGTCGTTCCTGTGGAGCGACCCGGCGCGGCTGCTCGGCTGGCGCGAGTGGCGCGACGCGATGTTGTTCGGCGGTCGCCTCGACCAGGACCTCGCGGTGATGGCGGAGGTGTTCGGGCCGCTGGACGGCGACATCGAACGGCAATGGCAGCAGTGGCTGGCCGAGCGCCGCGCGACGTTCGCCTATCGCGACTGGGGCTGGGAGCAGGACGGTGACACGCTCGTGGCCTATGGCTGGCCGCAGCGCGGACCGTACTCGCGCACCGACGTGCTGCTGCCGCCGGGTGAGCCGCCGCGCTCCGACCCGTTGGCGATGGACTGGCCGCTGCAGGCGCCCGCCGACCGGGAGCTGGTGGGGGCGGTCGCGCGCGGTGGCGACGAACCGGTGATCGGCGCGGTGCTGGGCTTCGAGCGTTGCCCGGGTCGCGGCGAGGTCGGCATCGGGCTCGGCGTCGAATGCGAGCGACCCACGGCCGAGCTCGCCTACCTGCCGGTGTCGATCCGCGGCGGGGCGACGCTGCTGCTGCGCGGCAGCGACCTCGGGCTCGAGGACCTCGAACTGGCGCTGCCCGAAGACCTGCGGGGCGCCGCCGCCGCCGCCGGACATCGTCTCGGCCTCACGGTGCGCATGGCGCGCGAACGGCTCGAGGTCACGGTGCGGGCGCGCGATCCCGCGGCG
>JACKHZ010000074.1 GCA_020638735.1 Planctomycetota bacterium
GGCCCAGGTCTGGATGCGATCCTGCAGCGTCAGCAGCAGCGTCTTGCCGTCGGGCGTCCAGTCGACGCGCACCACCAACACATCCTGCGGGAAGCGCGCCAGATCGACGGCGGTGACCTCCTGCGTCGCGGCGTCGGCGACCGACATGCACGCGCGCGGGTTGGGGTCGCCGGACTTCGGGTAGTTGGCGACCTCGGTGTGCACGACGCGCTCCTCGTCGAGGAAGCCGTCCGGCACGTGGTCGACGAGCGTGAACTCGCGCACCGGCGCCTCGTCGAGGCTGAGGAACGCGCAGCGCTGACCGTCGGGGCTCCACCAGTGCGCGCGGAAGTCGCCGCGGCCGTAGACCTCTTCCTGGTAGACCCAGTCGAGCTTGCCGTGGAACCGCTCGTCGCCGCCGTCCGACGTGACGCGCCACAGAGCCTGGTCGGCGGTGGCGACCACGTAGAGGTCGTTGCCGCGCACGAACGACGCGAAGCGTTCGCCGGGTGCAAGCTGCGCGAGCTCCTTCTCGCCGATGCCGGCGCCGTCGGTCGTCAACTTCACGGCCGCCTTCGACGGGCCGCTCTGCTGACCGCGCATGCCACGCCCGCCGCGACCGCGACCGCCACCGCCGGCGACCTCGTCGAGCCACAGGTCGCCTTCGTGCACCAGCACTCCCTTGCGCGGCGTGGCGTCGTCGTCGTCGCCGCCGGCCGCTGCCGCCGCCGCGCTCGACTCGCCGCTGCGCGGGTCGAGCAGGCGCCCGCCCTCCAGCCGCAGATGCACACCGTCCGGCGCCCACGACATCGACGGCAGGCGGCCCTGCCACTGGATCGGCTTCGAGGTGTCGGCGTAGGTCAGCCGGCCGGTGCCTTGGGCCAGGGCCAGCGGCGCGGTCGCGGCGAGCGACAGGATCGACAGGACGAGGAGCTTGTTCATCGGGTTCTCGCGGGCCGCATGCTACGAGCCGCCGCGCGGCGTCGAGAGCGGCGAAATGTGCGTCGTTCGCACCATTGCCCGACGTGGACCGCTTCTGCACCATGCCTCGATGACCCGTCTCGTGGCAGTGAAGTCTCCCGAATCGGCCGCCGCCCAGAGCGGCGGTTTCGACGCCGTGGTGCTGGTCGGGCACCAGCCGACCGCCGTCAAGCTGGCGCCGCTGACCACCGCGCTGCACGCGCTGGCCGCCGCCGACGCGCAGGCCGACCAGCGCGTCAACCTGATCGCCGCGCCGGCGGTCAGCGGCGGTCGCCTGGTGATCGCCCCCACCGGGCCGGTGCTGCGCGACTACGACGACGTGCGCCGCTACGCCGAGGCCGCGTCGGCCGGCGTGCAGCGGGCGCGCGACGCCGGCGCGAAGAGCGTGCTGCTGCTGGTGCAGACGCCGCCGCTCGACGTGCGCTACGGCCACGCCGCGGTGATCGCGGCCCTCGGCGCAGTCGGCGGACTGTGGCAGCCGCTGGAGGCGCGCGAGGCGCTCGGCGAACGCGCGGTCGAGCCGGTGCAGAAGATCGGCGTCGCGGTGCTCGGCGGTGAGTTCTCCCCCGCCGCGGCGAAGTGGGTCGACGCGGTCGATGCCGGCGTGCGACTGGCGCGCGACCTGTGCGGTACCGAGCCGGAGCGCATGGCGCCGCCGAAGTTCGCCGCGACCGTGCAGGCCGCCTGCCGCGGCACCGCGATCAAGGTGTCGGTGGACAAGGACGTGGCG
>JACKHZ010000075.1 GCA_020638735.1 Planctomycetota bacterium
CCGAGAGCGGCACCGGTTGGGAGGAGCAACACGCCGCGGCCGCCGGCGTCGACTTCGTGCGCCTGCCGATCGCCGGCGCCGATGGCCTCAACCGCGACAACGTCGACGCGTTCGCCAAGGCGCTGGACGCCACCGGCGGCGAACCGACGCTGGTCAGCTGCGGCAGCAGCAACCGCGTCGGCGCGCTGTTCGCGCTGAAGGCGTACTGGCGCGACGGCAAGTCGAAGGAGGAGGCGATGGCGATCGGCAAGGCCGCCGGCATGACCAAGCTCGGCGCCAAGGTCGAAGAGCTGCTCGCGCAGCCCCGCTGACGCCTAGAATCCGCCGCCGGCGCCGGTGCCGGCGGCGAAGCCGGCCAGCCGCGGCATGCCCTTGCCCGGCACCAGCACGACGAAGCAGGCCCCACCAAGCGCCCCGTCCTCGCACCAGATCAGGCCGCCGAAGCGGGCAACGATGGCGCGGCTCGACGCGAGGCCGATGCCGGTGCCGTCGGGCTTGTCGGTCAGGTGGTCGCGCAGCTGGCTGAACTTCTCGAACACGGCCTGCCGCTCGCCCGCCGGCACGCCCGGGCCCTGATCCTCGACGCGCAGCTCGAGGCCGGCGTCCTGAGCCGCGACGGCGACGACCACGCGGCCGCGGTCGGGGCCGAACTTGATCGCGTTGTCGACCAGCTGCCGCACCACCTGCTCGAAGCGTCGGCGGTCGGCGTGCATCGTCGGCAGCGGTTCGTCGATCTGCACCTCGACCGTGGTGCCGCGGGCGTGCGCGCGCGGCTCGGCGGCCGCGACGACGTGCCGCACCACCTCGCCGCCGTCGAAGTCCTCGTCGTCGAAGCGCGCTTCGCCGCTCTCGAGCTGCAGGTAGTCGAACAGCGAATCGACCAGGTCGGCCAGCTCGACGCTCTCCTGGTGGATCACCCGCGCGAACTCGGGCCACTCGGCGCTGTCGGCCGGCGGCAGCTGCGACAGGATCTCCGACGACGCGCAGATGTTGGTCAGCGGCGTGCGCAGCTCGTGCGAGACGCTCGACAGGAAGCGGTCCTTGATGCGGGCCAGCTCGTGCGTGCGCGTGACGTCGACCAGCAGGAACACGGTGCCGAAGTCCTGCCCGGTGCGCCGCGAGGTCGCGCGCACCGCGGTCAGGTCGTAGACGCGGTCGCCGCACGGGATCGCCGAGTAGCGGATCTCGGGCACCCCGCCGCCGTCCGGGCCTTCGTCCCCGAGCGCGTCGAAGGCCTCGCGCGCGCGCCCCGCCAACTCGTCGTGCAGCAGCTCCCACAGCGCACGCCCGACCGGCTCGACGTTCGGCTGCGGCATCGCCCGTCGGGCCGCCGGGTTGGCGAGCACGACCTCGCCGACCTCGTCGACGACGACCACGCCTTCGCGCAGCGCCTCGAGCACCGAACGGGTGCGTTCGTGCGCCAGCTCGAGCGACATCACCTGCGCGATCGCGTCGCGCTGTCCCTCGACGCGCGCCGCCGACGTCGCGACCTGCAGCAGCCGGCCGGCCGCGGCGCTCCCCGCGCGCCGCTCGCCGATGACCATCAACAGGGTCGCCGAGCCGCACAGGGCCATCGCCGGCAGACCGCCGCCGAGCAGCGCCGCCAACGCCGCCCCGACGAGCACCATCGCCGCGGCGCGCACGACGGGGCGCCGCCACGCGAGGCGGGGCGGCGGGCCGTT
>JACKHZ010000076.1 GCA_020638735.1 Planctomycetota bacterium
CGATGCACCACGGCCTCGACCTCCTCGCGCGGCGCGGCCGCGAGCGCCGCAGGCGTCGGCCACTTGGCGAACAGCAGCGGGGTCACCGCGTTCACGGTGCGATCGGTGCTCTGCGCGCTGAGGATCGTCGCGACCAGCAGGGTCCAGGGGTCCTTGTGGTCGAGTTCGCAACGCGGCTCGGGGATCGCCACGGCCAACCGCTGCATCAGCTCGTCGGCGTTGGCGGACGGCCCACGCGCTTCGGGCACCGTCGAGGAGTTGCGCTTCTTGGGCACGGCGGAGAAAGGTAGCGGGTAGCGCCCCGGCGACTCAACCACGAGCCCCGAACACTGCGGTGCCGAGGCGGACCAGGGTCGAGCCCGCCGCGATCGCGACGGCGAAGTCACCGGACATGCCCAGGCTCAGCGTGGGCAGCGGCAGACCGCTGCTCGCCCGCAGGCGATCCCGCAGCGCCGCGACGGCCGCGAACACCGGCGCCGGATCAACCTCGAGCGGCCCCATCGCCATCAGACCCTGCACCCGCAGGTTCGGGCAGCTGGCCTGGACGTGGGCGAGCAGCGGCGCGGCCGCGTCGATCGGACAGCCGTGTTTGCTGGCCTCGTCGGTGGCGTGGATCTGCAGCAGCACGTCGAGTGCGCGGCCCTCGCGCGCGAGCTCGCGCTGCAGTTCGTCGGCGAGCCGGACGCGGTCGAGACTGTGCAGCAACGCCAGCCCCGGCACGCCGAGCAGGTCGCGCACCTTGTTGGTCTGCAGGGACCCGATCATGTGCCAGCGCAGGTCCGCCAGGTCCGCCAGCGCCGCGGCCTTGGCGACCAGCTCCTGCACGCGATTCTCGCCGAAGTCGCGCTGCCCCGCGGCGTGGGCCGCGCGCACCGCCTGGGCGGGATGGGTCTTGCTGACCGCGAGCAACACGACCTCGGCCGGCTTCCTGCCCGCTGCGACAGCCGCCGCGTCGATCTGGCGTCGGGCCTCGGCGAGGCCTTCGCCGATCGGGTCGCTCATCGCCGCACCCTCACCGATCGGTCCAGTGCGCCGTCAGCGGCCCCGGGAACAGGATCTTGCCGCGCCGCACGAGTCGGTCGCGGCCGTCGACGACGAAGCCGCTGAGCAGGGCGTCCCAGGCCTCGTAATGGTCGCACTCCATGATCCAGTCGAACAACGCCTGGCCGACGCGCGGGTCGCCGGCGTGACGTTCGCCGAGTTCGCGCGCGAGGCGGCGCATGAACGACCCCACCTCCTCGCGGAAGGTGTCCGGCCGCACCTCCTCGGGGCGGAAGCCGAAGTCCTCGATCAGCGCCTGGCGGTAGCTCACCGACACCTGGCGCATCGAGGCGCCGAGCAACACGTCTTCGACTGCGCGCGCGAGGTCCATCGCGATCAGTGACGGAAGTGGCGCTGGCCGGTCAGCACCATGGTCATGTTCTTGGCGTCGGCGGCGGCCACGACCTCGGCGTCACGCTTGCTGCCGCCCGGCTGGATCGCCGCGACCACGCCGGCGTCGGCGCACACCAAGAGGCCGTCGGCGAACGGGAAGAACGCGTCGCTGGCGACGACCGCACCCTTGGCCCGGACGCCCGCCTTGTCGACGGCGATCTTGGCCGCGTCGACCCGGCTCATCTGGCCGGCGCCGACACCGACGGTGGCGAAGCCGCCGCCGTCG
>JACKHZ010000077.1 GCA_020638735.1 Planctomycetota bacterium
TCGGCCCGGCGCTCACGGCGAGCGCCGGGCCTCGAGGCTCGAGCCTGCGGGATCCCGGCGCACGCCGGTAGACTCCAGGGGACGCGGCCATCGCACGGCCTCCCCCCCATGCCCGCCACCACCACTCAGGCCGCGCCCGACGAGCCGCCACCTCACCTACAGCGGCGGTCGCTCGCCGCCTGGCTCACCGCGCTGGCGATCGGCGCCGGCGTATTGCTCGCGGCGACGCGGCTGAGCTTCCTGTGCGACGACGCGTTCATCACCTTCCGCTACGTCGCCAACGCCCACGACGGCCACGGCCTGGTCTGGAACCTGCCGCCGTTCGCGCCGGTCGAAGGCTACACGTGCTTCTCCTGGGCGATGCTGCTGTGGGCAGCCTGGAGCTGGTTCGGCGTCGCGCCGCCCGACGCCGCCAACCCGCTGTCGCTGGCGCTCGGCCTCGCGCTGTACGCCGTGGTCGCGACCGCCGCGCTGCGCATGCGCGGCCGCGACGGCGCGCGCCTGCCGCTCGGCGTCGCCGTGCTGACGCTGCTGGTCGCCGCGAGCAACCGCACCTTCCTGCAGTGGATGACCAGCGGCCTCGAGACGTCGCTGTTCAACCTGCTGATCGTCTCCTGGGTGCTGCAGGCGTTCCGCGAGACCCCGCGCCGCACCGCGTGGCTGCTGACCTGGTCGGCGCTGGCGGCGGCCACGGCGCTGACGCGGCCGGACGGGCTGCTGTGCGTGGCGGCGACGGCGGCGGCGGCGGTGATCGCCGCGGCGCGCCGCCAGTTCACCGTGCGCGCGACGCTGACCGGCCTGACGCCGCTGCTGGCCGTGTTCGTTCACGTCGGCTGGCGGCGCTGGTTCTACGGCGAGTGGCTGCCCAACACCTACTTCGCCAAGATCGTCGCGCCTTGGCCCGAAGCAGGCTTCCACTACCTCGCCTGCTTCGCGGCCGAACACGGCACCTGGCTCTGCGCGGCGATCGCGCTCGTCTGGGTCACCGCCGCGCTGCTGCGGCGCACGCGCTGGCTGCTGCGCTGCGCGATCGATCGCCCGGCGGCGACCGCCGCCACGGCCGCGATCGTGGCGCAGGTCGCCTACTACGTGCTGAAGGTCGGCGGCGATCACTTCGAGTACCGCGTCTTCAGCCACCTCGTGCCGCTCGGCGCGCTGGCGGTGACGGCGATGGCCGCGCAGCTCACGGCCCGCACGGGCGCGCTGCTCGCGGTCGCGTCGGCGATGCTGGTCGCGTCGAGCGCGGGCTGGGTGCACTTCGCCGCCACGCGCGACCTGCCGAGCCACGGCTTCCAGCCGCTGCACAAGGTGCTGCCGTCGTTCGCCACCCCGGTGGCGCGCTGGTTCGACCGGCACCAGGCCTGGCTGCTGTTCCACAACATCGGCCTGCGCTGCGAGCAGCACGCCCGCATCCTCGAGCGGTTCGCCCGCCCGCTGCCCGAACGCGACCACCCGGCGCCGCGGCCCGACCCGTTCCCGGTGTTCGAGTACGGCGCCGTCGGCCTGGTCGGCTGGCGCCTGCACGAGGTGGCGATCCTCGACCACCACGGCCTCAACGACTGGGTGGTCGCCCGGACGCCGCTGCACTCG
Organism: Planctomycetota bacterium; assembly: GCA_020638735.1. GTDB lineage: Bacteria > Planctomycetota > UBA1135 > UBA1135 > UBA2386. The sequence goes on from JACKHZ010000077.1 coordinate 1,591, forward strand.
GCGCTGCCGCTGCTGACCGGCGACGCGATCCGCCCCGCGCTCGA
>JACKHZ010000078.1 GCA_020638735.1 Planctomycetota bacterium
AAGCGCGCGTCGCCGACGGCGTCGCCGAAGCCGCGGGCATGCGCAGCAGCCTCGCCGAGCTCGACCACCTCGGCGGCGAGCCTGCCAGGCAGCAGGTGCAGCAGCTGCGCGAGCGCCTCGAACAGAACGCCCGCTTCGTCACCGAGGCGCGCACGGCGCTGTCGCGGGCGCAGCACCAACTGGCCGACTGCGAGGCGATGCTGACACAGGTGCTGGAGCTGCTGCCGACCACCGAGCTGCAGCTGCAGCGCGCCGAGTCGCGCGTGAAGGGTCTCGAAGGCGCCACCCGCGAGGTCAGGAAGCGGCTGTCGCAGCTCGAGGAGGACGGCGCGGCGCGCCGCAGCAAGGAGCTCGAGCTCTACGAGATCGACCTGACCGTGCTCCGCCAGCAGCTGATCGAGGTCAAGGGCCAGCTCGCGCGGCTGGTGCCGGTGCGCTACGAGCTGCTCCGGCAGCGTTGAGCGCTGCCGCTGCGGGTCACCTCTGCGGCAGCACGATCTTGTCCGGCAGCGCCTCACCCGCCGGCACGAACCGCATCGAGATCGAGTTGACGCAGTGGCGGATGTTCTTGTCCGTCATGCGCTCGCCCTTGAAGACGTGGCCGAGGTGACCCTTGCAGTTGGCGCAGACGATCTCGGTGCGCACCATGCCGTGGGTCGTGTCGTCGTGCCGCTCGATCGCTCCGGCGATCTCGTCGTCGAAGCTCGGCCAGCCGCAGCCGCTGTGGAACTTGTCCTTCGACAGGTAGAGCGCGGCGTTGCACTGCCGGCAGATGTAGGTGCCGTCGGCCTCGAGGTTGGTGTACTCGCCGATGCCCGGCGCCTCGGTGCCCTTCTCGAGCAGGACGCGGGCTTCTTCGCGGTTGAGCTGGTTGTAGGCCATCGGCTTCTCGGTGGTTTGCTGCGGGACGGCACCCGGTGTCGCGGTCGCGAGCGCAGTGTCGGCCACGTCGGGCTCCGCGGCAACAGGCGCCTCTTGGGCCTGCGGCGGGGTCGTCCCGGGCCCGACCGGCGACGCCGCAGCCGGTGACGCAGCCGCCGGTGACGGCGTCGCTTCGGAGCACGAACAGGCGAACGCGACGAGCGCAAAGGCGACGAGCGGCAGCAGCGGTCGGATCATGGTCGAGGGAGCGGCGACAGGCCGCGGGCGCATGCTACGACGAACGGCCGTGATCGTTCTGTGCCAAGTCCGAGGTCGGCGACCTCAATGCCGGTGGACGACCTCGAGGTAGCCCGTCAGGCGCTGCCCCAGCGAGGAGCGCTCGCCGACCTCGGCGCGGCGGTTCTGCAACGCGACGCTGGCGACCGCGGCGACCGACGGGATGCGCGACAGCAACCGCGCGGCCGCCGCGGCGACGTCGTCGTCCGCACAGCGCAGCTGTCGGCAGGCGATCTCGACGAACGGCAGCGCCGCCTCGCCGAGGTTGCCGGCGGCGAACAGCGCGTCGCGCCGCGCCGCGAGGTCGTCGACCTCGAGCAGCGCGCCGAGCTGGCGTTGCCGCGCCGCGTCGTCCGGCTGCAGCCGCAACAGCAGGCACGCCGCCTGCACCTTCACCGCTGGCGAGGCGTCCTGCAGCGCGCGCTGCGCGGCAGCCTCGACCGTCTCGCCGCCGGCCTGCGGCATGCCGAG
>JACKHZ010000079.1 GCA_020638735.1 Planctomycetota bacterium
CCGGCCCGCTGCGCTCTTCGCCGAGGCGGTTCCGTTTGCGTGCGGCACCGGCGTGCGCGTCATCCTGCCGACCGTCGCCCGCTTCGTGGCGCGCGCCGACGTCGCGTGGGCGCCGATCGAGCGCGGCGGCTGGCTGATCTCGTTCGGCGCGCAGCAGGCGTTCTGAAGCCGGCGCGGTTCAGGCGGGCAGGGCGTCGAGCACACCACGCAGCGCGGCCTCGTCGGCGTCGATGACGGCGTAGCGCTCTTGCCGCTGCATCAGGTCGGCGAGGTGCGACGGCAGCGGCGGCACCTGCCCCGTGGCCCGCTCGACCGCGTCCGGGAATTTCGCCGGGTGCGCGGTGGAGAGCACGACCATCGGCGCGGCATCCGGTCCGTCGGTGGCGCAGAGCTGCTCGGCGACGTCGAGCGCCACCGCCGTATGGGGGTCGATCAGCACGCCGCGGTCACGTGCGCAGCGGCCGATGGCGGCGATGGTCGCGTCGTCGTCGGCGCTGCCTGCGGCAAAGCCGGCGCGCAATGCGGCCAGCGCGGGCGCCGGCAGGTCGAAGCCGCCGCGGTCGAGCGCGGCCATATCGGCGCAGACCGCCGCGGCGTCGTCGCCGTGCAGCTCGAAGAGCAGTCGCTCGAAATTCGACGAGACCTGGATGTCCATGCTCGGCGAGAGCGTCGGCTGCACGCCGTCCTTGCCGTAGCGGCCGGTCGCCAGCAGCCGGGCGAGGATATCGTTGGCGTTGGTCGCGACCACCAGGCCGGCCACCGGCAAACCCATCCGGCGGGCCCAATGCCCGGCCAGCACGTCGCCGAAGTTGCCGGTGGGGACGCAGAAGCGCACGGCCCGCTCGGGTGCGCCGAGGGCGACGGCGGCGTAGACGTAGTAGACGATCTGCGCCAGCACGCGCGCGGTGTTGATGCTGTTCACCGCGGTGAGGCCGAAGCGGGCGCGGGCCTCCGGGTCGCGGAAGAGCGTCTTCACCAGCGCCTGGCAATCGTCGAAGCTGCCGCGCACCGCCACGTTGTGCACGTTCGCGTCGAGGACGGTGGTCATCTGCCGCCGCTGCACCGCGCTGGTGCGCTCGTGCGGGTGCAGGATCACGATATCGAGGCCCGGCAGGCCGCGGCAGCCGGCGATGGCCGCCGAACCGGTATCGCCGCTGGTCGCGCCGAGCACCGTGGCGTGGCCGCCGCGGCGCGCGAGGAAGCGGGCGAAGAGCTGGCCGAGCAGCTGCAGCGCGAGGTCTTTGAATGCCAAGGTCGGGCCGTGAAAGAGCTCGAGCAGGTGGAGCTCGGTGCCGTCGGCGCTCGCGCCGTCTGCCCCGTCCCCGTCGGCCGCGGTGCGCGTGGCCTTGCCGAGCCTGCGCAGCGGCGCGATCTCCGGGTGGGCGAAGGTCGAATAGGCCGCTTCGATCACCGCGCGCAGCTCGTCGTCGCGCAAGCTCGGCCGGACGAAGGGCGCCAGCACGGTGAACGCGACCTCTTGGTAGGAAGCGCCGCGCAGGCCGCGCAGCGTGGCGGCGTCGAGCTGCGGGAATTCGGTCGGTACGTAGAGGCCG
>JACKHZ010000008.1 GCA_020638735.1 Planctomycetota bacterium
GACCTCGACGCTGCCGGCCTGGATCTGTTCGACCGCCGTCGTCAGCTGCCGCGTGCGCTCCGTGCCGGTGCGCGCGGACTCGGTCGCGGTGCGGCTGTTGTCGCTGGCCGATCGCACGTGGTCGGCGTTCTCGGTGGCCGACGCGGCGAGCTCTTCCATGGTCGCCGAGATCTCCTGCAGCGCGGCGGCCTGCTGCGAGGCGCCGTCGGACAGTTCGTTGGCGTTCTCGCGCAGCGACGCGGTGTTGCGGTCGATGGCGCCCGCCACGACCAACAGCTCGCCGATCGTGCGATCCATGCGTTCGAGGAAGCGGTCGCAGTGGGCCGCGGCGACGGCGAGCTCGTCGACGCCGCCCATGCCGAGCCGCTTGGTCAGGTCGCCGTCACCCTCGGCGATCGCTTGCATGCGCGCGCCGAGCGCCGACAGGCGGCCGCCGAGGTTCTGCCGGAACCACATCCCGAGCCCGATGGCCGCGGCGACCGCGAACAGCATCGACGCCAACATCGTGGTGCGCAGCCCGTCGGCCGCCGCGACGCTGTCGGCGACGGCCGCCGCGACCTTGGCCGTCGACGCCTGCTCGAGGCGATCGACCGCGGAACGCAGCGCCACCGCCGCCTCGCCGTAGGCGCGGCGCCTCGGCGGCAGGCGCTCGATCACCCCGGTGTAGGCCAGCATCAGCTGCTCGTGCGTCGCGAATTCGCGGCGATACAGGTCGCTGAGCTTGACGTCGCCGAAGGCCGCCGGCGCCGCGACCTCGAAGGTCGGCGTCGCCAGCATGCGCGCCGCGGTCTCCCGCTGTTCGGCCAGCGCCGCGACGATCGCCTCGTGCGACGCCTGCGGGTCGATGCCCGCCTCGAGCCGGCCGAGCGCGAGGTACTGGGCCAGCAGCGCGATGCGATTCTCCATGCCACCGTCGGCCGCCTCCCACACCTGCGACAGGCCGCCGCCCCAGCTGTGCTGCCGGTCGGGGTCCTGTTCGAGCACCTCGACGGCGCCATCGCCGGCCGCTTCGATCACGGTGCTCAGCTCGTTGAAGCCGACCGTGTGCTCGTCGAGCAGCCGCTTGGCCTCCAGCATCGACGTGTGCGCTTCCAGCAACTGCTCCAGTCGCGCGCGGTAGCCGTCGACCGCGGCGCGCAGGTCGCGCAGCACGGCGGCGTCCACCAGCGTATGGCCGGTCAGCGCATCGAGCGACTCGTCGACGACGCGATCCGCCGCGGCGATGTCCTCTCGCGCCGCCGACCCGCCCCCCGCGGCAAGCGCCCGCTCGACGGCGAGCATCTGCGCGCCGACGCCCTCGGTCGCCTGCCCGGCGAGGCGCGCCACCTGCTGCGCCGGCCCGGCGAGGAACGCCTGTGAGTCGGCCATCGTCGAGTGCACGACGACGCCGGCCCCGCCGGCGACCAGCATCAGACCGACGACGACGGCGTTGTTGAGCAGGATCCTGGTGCGAAGCAGCATGGGAGTGATTCCTCGGTCCGGTTCAGAACAGCATCTCGACGCGAAGCAGCCCGACGAGCGCGTCGTCGACGCCGCTCAACCCGCCCGGGTTGGTGATGTACTGCAGCTCCGGCTTGAGGCTGACCGCCGGGGTCAGCTGGAACTTGTAGAGCAGCTCCAGGGCCAGCTCGTTCTCCGGCGTGCCGGCGCCGGCGGCGTCGCTCATGTCGGCGAGGAACGCGCCGAAGCCGAACACGTCGTAGTCGCGCCCCGGCAGCGGCCCGCGCCACTCGACGCCCAGCGCGTAGCTCGAGCCGCAGGCCGAGACCTGCGGGTCGGCGAAGCCGAGCGTGACGAAGGCGGCGAGGCCCTGGTCGTCCTCCTCGGTGGGGTTCTCGCGCCACAGGCGCTGCTCGACCGACACCCACAGGCCGCTGGTGCCGTCGTCGTTGCCGCCGTCGAACCTGGCGAAGTTGCCGGTGTCGTGGAACGCGCCGAGCGCCGCCCGGCCGCTGCCCCAGGTGCCGCCGCCGGACCAGGCGTAGCCGACCTCCGCGCACAGGAACCAGGCGTTGGAGCGGTCGGAGCTGAAGAACGTCGCCGGCCCCTGCGTGCCGGTGTTGATGCCATCGGCCAGCGCGCCGTCGTAGATGGCCGCCCCGAAGTAGAAGCGGTCGCTCGGCGTGTAGAACACGTTCACCGACATCGCCGGGTTGGGATACGTCGGGTAGTTGACGATCGCCGGCGACACCGCCGCGGTCGAGTGCACGAACTCGCCGCTCGACTCGACGAAGCCGAACTCGCTGTTGAAGTCGACCTTGCCGACCTTGACGCGGAACTCGTCGAGCCACGTCTCGATCCACGTCTCGGCGATCTGCTTGAGGTCCGGGCCCTCGATGTTGCTGAGGCCCTGGAAGTCGCCGATGTTGCGGCTCGGGTCACGACCGACGTGGCTGTAGGCGTCGATGTAGGCGAGCGTGCGCGGCAGGCCGAGCAGCTGCTCGAGGTCGAAGGCGACGTTGACGTCGGTCAACGAAGCGAGCGCCGAGCGCCGACCGTAGTTGCCCGACCACGTGCCGGCATAGTCACCGACGTAGCCGGCCGCGAACTCGATGCCGTTGTCCTCCAGCCAGCTCCGCGCCCCGGCGAGGTCGCCGAAGCAGCGGGTCCATTGGGTGAACGGCGCGCCGCCGACCCACTCGCGCTCTGAGCCACCCTCCTGCGCCTCCAAGCCGCCGATGCACGCACAACGCCGCGGTGGCGATCGAGAAGACCCTCTTCATCTCCTGCATCTCTCCTGTTCGCGGTCCCTGGTGACCCGCGTCGCGTCACCCATCGGTCCGTCGCGACACGCGACCGAAGCGATTCCATCCTCGAGCAGCCCGCCCGGGGGAATTCTCCGTTGGCCCTTCGGCCCAGCCGGACAGCGGTCCGATAGGCCGCGGCGGAGAGCACCGCGCAACCGATATGGTGAACGAGAACACGCCTGCAGGCCGTCGCCGTCCATTGTCCCTGCAGCTGATGCTGCTCACCGGCCTGCCGCTCGTCACCGCCATCGCGATCGGCACGGTCGGCGCGCTCGGCGTCGGCAGCATGCACCGCCAGATCGTCGACGTCGCGTCGTGCCAGCTGCCGGCGACGCGGCGCATGGGGCTGACCGACATGTGCCACGACGGCCTGATGGGCTGCGGCTATCGCGCCATCGTGCTCGCCGAACAGGGCGACACTGCAGGCTCGCAGCAGACGGTCGAGGAGGCGCGCGCCTTCCAGGCTTCGTTCCGCGAGCACCTCGACGCGCTGCAGGAGCTGCCGCTGTATCCGCCGACCCGCGCGGCGATGGACGCGGCGCGGCCGAAGGTCGAGGCCTACGCCGCGCTCGGGCTCGAGGTCGCACGCGTGGCGTCCGAGCAGGGCGCGACCGCGGCCAGCGCGATGATGCCGCGCTTCCAGGCGGCGTTCGACGAGCTCGAGGAGGCGCTCGGCGCGCTCGGCGAGCTGGTCGAACAGGACGCCGCCACCGCCAGCGCGAGCGCCGTGGCCGCGGCCGACGAGACCAGGACCTGGCTCGTCGGGCTGACCGCCGCGGGCTTCCTGCTCAGCGCCTTCGTCTGCATGCTCGCCGGACGCCGGCTGGTGCGGCGCATCGGCAGCCTGTCGGCGGCGACCCGGGTCGTCGCCGAGGGCGACCTGACGGCGGTGGCCGAGGTCAGCGGCAACGACGAGATCCAGGACCTCGCCCAGTCGATCACGCGCATGGTGCAGGCGCTGAAGCAGACGCTGCGTCAGGTGCAGGAGAGCAGCGACCAGGGCCTGGACCACGCGTCGCGCATGGCCGACGCGAGCCGCGTCATCGCCGAGCGCGCCAGCCGCCAGGCATCCAGCATCGAAGAGGCCACCGCCTCGGTGCAGGAGATCGCCGCGGCCGTCGAGATGAACTCCAAGCTGCTGTGCGACGTCAACGAGCTGGCTGCGAAGTCGAACCAGAGCACGTCGAAGGGCCGCAGCGAGCTGGCCTCGGTGGTGACGGCGATGACCGAGATCGACCAGGCGAGCACGGAGGTGGCGAAGGTGATCCAGGTGATCGACGACATCGCGTTCCAGACCAACCTGCTGGCGCTGAACGCGGCGGTCGAGGCGGCGCGCGCGGGCGAGGCCGGCAAGGGCTTCGCCGTGGTCGCCGAGGAGGTGCGCAGCCTCGCCCAGCGCGCGGCGACCGCGGCGCGCGACACCGCGCAGATGATCGAGACGTCGCGCCAGCGCGCCGACCAGGGCGTGTCCGTCGCGCAGCGCGCCGCCGAGGTGTTCACCGGCATCGAGCAGGACTCGGAGCGCGTCGCGCGCCTGCTCGACGAGATGGCCACGGCGGCAGCCGAGGTCACGTCGCAGGCCGACTCGGTGCGCAACGACCTGCAGACCGTCGCCGGGGCCACCCAGGACGCCGCCGGCGACGCCGACACCCTGGCCCGCATCGCCGAAGACAGCCAGAGCACGGTGCGCGAGCTGCGCGACCGGGTCAGCGCGTTCCGCACCTGAACCGCGCCCGGGACGGAGCGGAAAGGGCGGGGCCGGCGCGCCGGCAGCCGCTATCCTGCTCGCCCCGCATGACCCGCCGAACCGCAGCAGCCCTGATGATCACGCGCGGCCAGGGCCGCGACCTGAGGGTGTTCCTCGCCGAGCGCGCGCCCGAGCTGCGCTTCTTCGGCGGCTACTGGGCGCTGCCCGGCGGCACCGTCGGCGCCGAGGACCGGCTCGACGACGCCGACGAACGCACCGCGTTGCAGCGCTGCGCGGACCGCGAGCTGTTCGAGGAGCTGGGCCTGCTGCGGCACGAGCTGCCGCTGCAGCGCGGCGACGCGCAGGCGCTCCGCCAGCTGCGCCAGGAGCTGCTGCAGTACGAGCAGCAGGACGGCGCCGCACCCGCCGACTCGCCGTGGCTCCGCGCCATCGCCGGGGCCACGGCGCCGCTGCCGCTGCGCGAGCTGTGCCGCATCGAGACGCCGGCGTTCGCGCCGGTGCGCTACGACACGGTCTTCTTCCAGGTGCCGCTGGAGGACTGCGTCGGCGGCACCGGCGGCCACCTGCCAGACGTCTGGGAGGGCGAACTCGTGAAGGGCCGCTTCTGGCTGCCGACGCAGGCGCTCGCCTCGTGGCGCAACGGCGACCTGCTGCTGGTCCCGCCGGTCGTGATCCTGCTCGAGCACCTGGCGCGCGCCGCCGACTTCGAGCACTTCGCCCGCGAGATCGCCAGCACCTCGGCCGGCTACGCGCGCGGCAACCTGCACCAGGTGCGCTTCTCGCCGGGTGTCGTGCTGGCGCCGCTGGAGACGCCGACGCTGCCGCCGGCCACCACCACCAACTGCTACGTGGTCGGCAACGAGAAGCTGTGGGTCGTCGACCCAGGCTCCCCGGATCCGGGCGAACAGCAGCGCCTGCTGCACCTGCTCGACGAGCTGGCGGTCGACGGGCGCGAGCTCGCCGGCGTGCTGCTCACCCACCACCACCCCGACCACACCGGCGGCGCGCAGGCGCTGTGCGAGGCGCGCGGCCTGCGGGCCTTCGGCCATCACCTGACCCTCGAACGCATCGGCCGCAACATCCCGCGCGGCGACGTGCTCGACGACGGCAGCCGGCTGCCGCTCGGCACCGCGCCGGACGGCCAACGCCACTGGCACCTCGAGGCGCTGCACACCCCCGGCCACGACCGCGGCCACCTGTGCTTCCGCGAGTCCCGCTACGGCGCGATGCTGGTGGGCGACATGCTGTCGACGGTCAGCACGATCATCGTCGATCCGCCCGAAGGCCACCTCGCGACCTACCTGCAGAGCCTGGAGCGGCTCGGTGCGCAGCCGATCTCGACCCTCTACCCGGCGCACGGCCCGGCGCTGCGCGACGGCGAGCGGCTGGTGCAGAAGTACCTGCGGCACCGCCGACAGCGCGAGGTCGGGCTGCTGAAGGCGCTCGCCGAAGCCCCGGGAACGCTCGACGAGCTGCTGCCGAAGGTCTACTGGGACGCCGATCCGCGGCTGTTCCCGTTCGCCGCGCGCTCGCTGCAGGCTGGCCTCGACAAGCTCGCCGAGGAAGGCCGCGCGGCGATGGACGCCGACGGCCGGTGGCGCAGCAGCGGCGGCGCGGCAGCCGGGGACCGCGACGCCGCGCGACCGTCGTCATGAGCTCGCTGCGCTCCGTCTGTGTCTACTGCGGTGCGCGCCCGGGCGCCGATCCGGCGTTCCTCGCCGCGGCCGATCAGCTCGGCGACGCGCTCGCGCAGCGCTCGCTGCGCCTGGTCTACGGCGGCGGCAGCACCGGCATGATGGGCCGCATCGCCGACCGCGTACTGCAGCGCGGCGGCGCGGTCACCGGCGTGATCCCGCGTCACCTGATGCGGCCGGAGCTCGCGCACGCCGGCTTGACCGAGCTCGTCGTCACGGCCGACATGCACGAACGCAAGGCGACCATGGCGGCGCGCGCCGACGCGTTCGTCGCGCTGCCGGGCGGCCTCGGCACGATGGAGGAGCTGTTCGAGACCTGGACCTGGGGCCAGCTCGAGCTGCACGACAAGCCGCTCGGGCTGCTCGACGTCGCCGGCTACTACGCGCCGCTGGTGGCCTTCCTCGACCACGCCGTCGCGCAGGGCTTCGTCGCCCCGACGCACCGCGCGATGCTGCACACTGCCGACGACGCGGCGACCCTGCTCGACCTGCTCGGGCGCTGAGGTCCGGTCGACCCTGCGACCTCAGACCGTCGCGCCGGGCTTGCCGCAGCACTTCTTGAACTTCTTGCCGCTGCCGCACGAGCACGGCTCGTTGGGGCCGACCTTGCGCTCGGTGCGCTTGAACGGCCGCGGCTTGACCTCGACGCCGTCGACGAAGTACCAGACGCCGTCCTCCTTGCGGAAGCTCGCCACCTCGTGGTGGGTGATGTCCTCGCCGCCCATCGTGTAGTAGGCCTTGAACGACACGAAGCCCTCGGTGTCGTCCTCGCCACCCTGCTGCGTCTCGAGCACCTCCATGCGGTGCCACTGCGCCTTCTTCGACCACTGCTCGGTGGCGTCGCGGTCGACGAACTGGCGGCCGTCGGGCGACTGGCTGTCGACGATCCAGTCGACGTGGCCGAGCGCGTAGGCGCTGTAGCGGGAGCGCATCAGCTCCTCGGCGGTCTTCGCCTGGCGCTGCTGGGTGATGATCGGTTCGCAGCAGCTGGCGTAGTCGCTACCGCTCGTGCACGGACATTGCATCGGCGGAACGCTAGCCGGCCGGCCGGCCGCGCTCAACGGGCCGTCGGCGCCACGCCGAGCAGGTCCTCCACCAGCTCCAGCGTGCGGCGCGTCGCGCCCTGGTTGTCGGCGATCACCTGCCGGGCGCGGGCGCCGAGCGCCTGCCGCGCCGCGTCGTCGCGCAAGAGCCGGTCGAGCGCCGCCGGGAACTCGGCCGGCGCGCCCACCTGCACCACGCCTTCGGCCGCCAGCAGCAGCTCGACGTCACGGCGGAAGTTGGTGGTGTGCGGCCCGAACAGCACCGCGCGGCCGAGCGCCGCCGGCTCGAGCATGTTCTGGCCGCCGTGCGGGATCAGGCTGCCGCCGACGAAGGCCACGTCGCAGGCGGCGTAGAAGCGCTGCAGCTGGCCGATGGTGTCCACCACGACGACGTCCGAGGCGCCGAGCGGCGGCCAGTCGCGCCGCTCGCGCAGCTCGCTCCAACGCACGGCGCGGCGACCGCGCTGCTCGACGACCTCGCAGACCGCCGTCGAGCGCTCGGGGTGACGCGGCACCAGCACCACGCGCACCGGCGGACCGTCGGGCGTCGCCGCCGACGCCGCCACCGCGTCGAGCACCTGCGCCTCCTCGTCGTCGTGCGTCGAGCCGGCGACCAGCACGCGCGCGTCGCCGCTGGCGAGCCAGCGCCGCAACGCGTCGGCGCCTTCCTGGTGGCGCCCCAGCACGACGCTGTCGTACTTCATGTTGCCGGTGACGAACACGCGCGCCGGATCGACGCCGAGCTGCAGCAGGCGCTCGCGGTAGACCCGGTCCTGCACGCAGTACTTGCTGATCAGGTCCAGCTGCGGCAAGAGCCCGCGCGCGAGGCGGTAGCCCTTGAAGGTGCGCTCGCTGATGCGGCCGTTGATGACCGCGACCGGCACGTCGCGGTTGCGCGCCGCCTGCAGGAAGTTCGGCCAGATCTCGAGCTCCATCAGCAAGACGCAGCGCGGCCGCAGCCGCCGCAGCGCGCGCGCCGGGAAGTTCGCGAAGTCGAGCGGGTAGAACACCACCGGCAGGTCCGGGTACTCCTGCTGCGCGACCAGCCGGCCATTGGGCGTCGTCGTCGAGACGATCAGGTCGAGGTCGGGGCGGGCGCGGCGCAGCTCGGCGACGAAGTCGCTGGCCGCCTTGACCTCGCCGACCGAGACGCCGTGGATCCAGATCAGCGGGCGCTCGCCGAGGCGGCGGGCGACGAAGCCCATTCGCTCGCGCAGGTTGGTGCGGCGGCCGGAGCGCGCGAACGCGAGCCGCCACACCAGCACGGGGCTGTAGAGCAGGAACAGCAGCGCGAACAGCGGCTGGTAGACGGCCATCGTCATCCAGCCGCGCAGGCCGCTGCGCTGCATGGGCAGCGGCGGCACCGCGGGGCCGTCGTTCGCGGACGGCGCGTGCATCAATCGAAGGCCGGCGCGCAGCACTTCTTGTACTTGATGCCCGAACCGCACGGGCACGGGTCGTTGCGCCCGGGCTTCGGCGCGCCGGACGGACGCGCCGGCGGGCGGGCGGCAGGCGCGCCCGGCGCCGGACCGCGCGCCGCACCCGGACCGCCGAGCGCGCCTGGGAACGGCGCCGCCGGCGCCAGCCACTGCGCGGGCGGCGGCAGGGTCGGCGATGCTGCGGGCTGCGCCGGCGGCGGCGCGCGCGCCGAGGCCGCCCGGGCTGCCGGTGTCGCCGGCCGGGCCGGCCGCGGCCTCGCCGCCTTCCCCGCCCTCGACCGGCGCCGGCTGCAGCACCAGCCCCTGCGGCGTCGCGCGCAGCACGAAGCGCTCGCCGCTCTGCATGCGGTCCAGCACCTCCTGCGGGATCTTGCCGGCGGCGATCAGCGACTCGAACAGCGCCTGCAGCTCCTCCTGGGTCTGCGGCATGCGCATCTGCTGCGGCTGCGGCGCCGGCGCCTGCTGGCGCAGCTTGCCGGTGACCAGGTCGCGGATCGTGTCGGTCGCCTCCTGCTTGAAGACGAAGCCGGTGACGTGGTCGGCGATCTCGGTCTTCAGCTGCTGGAACTTCTCGTAGCCTTCCTTCTTGTACTCGTTCTTCGGGTCGATCTGCGCGTAACCGCGCAGCCCGACGCCGTGCTTCAGCGCCTCCATCGCGTACAGGTGGTCCTTCCACTTGTTGTCGATGGTCTCGATGATCAGGAAGCGCTCGATCTTCTCCCAGTCCTCGCCGTACTGCTCGCCGCGCACGTCGTGCAGCTTCTCGACGCGCTCCATGATCCACGAGAACAGCTGCTCGCGCGGCGCCTGCTCGATGCCGTCGATCGACAGCGCCGCGTCGCAGCGGTGCTCGATCCACTTCACGATCTCCGCGTAGTCGACCGGCTTGTCCTTGTCGGCCGAGTAGCGCTCGACCACGGGCTCGAGCACTTCCTCGAACATGCCCAGCACCTTGTCGCGCAGCCCGCGCGACTCGAGCGCCTCCTGGCGCTGCGCGTAGACGAACTTGCGCTGCTTGTCCATCACCTCGTCGTACTCGAGCAGGTGCTTGCGCACGTCGAAGTTGCGCGCCTCGACCTTCTTCTGCGCCTTGGCGATGCCGCGCGTGACCATCGGGCTGTCGATCACCTCGCCGGCCTTCAGCCCCATGCGCTCCATCATCGTGCGCACCCAGTCGCGGGCGAAGATGCGCATCAGGTCGTCGTCGAACGACAGGAAGAACTTGGTCTGGCCCGGGTCGCCCTGGCGGCCGCAGCGGCCGCGCAGCTGATTGTCGATGCGCCGCGCCTCGTGGCGTTCGGTGCCGATCACGTAGAGGCCGCCGAGCTCGAGCAGCTCGTCGTGCTCGCGCTTGCAGGTCTCCTTGAGCTCCGTGAGCAGCTGCTTCGCCTCGGCGGAGTCGGCGGCGAGGCCGCGCTCCTTCACCTGCGTCTCCCACAGCGCGTCGGCCTTGCCGCCGAGCACGATGTCGGTGCCGCGACCGGCCATGTTGGTCGCGACCGTCACCGCGCCCTTGCGGCCCGCCTGGGTGATGATCTCGGCCTCGCGCTCGTGGTGCTTGGCGTTGAGCACGCTGTGCGGAATGCCGGCCGCCTTCAGCTTGTCGGAGATCTTCTCCGACTTGGCGATCGAGGTGGTGCCGAGCAGCACCGGGCGGCCCTTCTCGTTCTCGGCGCGGATCTCCTCGACGATCGCGTCGAACTTGCTGTCGTCGTCGAGGTAGACCTGGTCGTTGATGTCCTTGCGCTGGTTCGGCCGGTTGGTCGGGATGGCGACCACGTCGAGGTCGTAGATGCGCGAGAACTCCGACGCCTCGGTCATCGCCGTGCCGGTCATGCCGGCCAGCTTCTCGAACATGCGGAAGTAGTTCTGCAGCGTGATGGTCGCCAGCGTGCGGTTCTCCTCACGCGGCGGCAGCCCCTCCTTGGCCTCGACCGACTGGTGCAGGCCGTCGCTCCAACGGCGGCCCGGCATCAGGCGGCCGGTGAACTCGTCGACGATCACGACCTCGGGCGGCTGTTCCTGGCCGTCGGGGCCCTTCGGCTGCACGACGACGTAGTTCTTGTCGCGCTCGTAGATGTGGTGCGCGCGCAGCGAGGTCTCGAGCAGGTGCGGCCACTCCATGTAGGCCGGGTCGCTGTAGAAGCTGTCGACGCCGACCAGCTTCTCGGCGCGTTCGATGCCGGCCTCGTTGAGGATGCACTGCTGCTCCTTCAGCTTGACCTCGAAGTGCTCGTCGACCTTCAGCTGCCGCGCGATGCGGTCGGCCAGCACGAAGCGGTCGGTCGAGCCCTCGCCCTCGCCGGAGATGATCAGCGGCGTGCGCGCCTCGTCGATCAGGATCGAGTCGACCTCGTCGACGATCGCGAAGTAGAGGCGCTTCTGCACCTGGTCCTCGGCGCGCCACTTCATGTTGTCGCGCAGGTAGTCGAAGCCGAACTCGTTGTTGGTGCCGTAGAGGATGTCGCAGGCGTACATCGGCTGCCGCAGCTGCGGCGGCATGCTCGACTGGATCGCGCCGACGCTGAGGCCGAGGAACTCGTAGACGGGCGCCATCCAGTCGCGGTCGCGCTTGGCCAGGTAGTCGTTGACGGTGACGACGTAGACGCCGCGGCCGGTCAGCGCGTTGAGCGCCGCCGGCAGCGTGGCCACCAGCGTCTTGCCCTCACCGGTGGACATCTCGGCGATCTTGCCCTGGTGCAGCACGGCGCCGCCGATCAGCTGCACGTCGAAGTGGCGCAGGCCGATGGTGCGCTGCGCGGCGACGCGGGTCAGCGCGAACATCCTGGGCATGGCGTCGTCGAGCGACAGTTCGCCCTTCTGCACCTGCTCCTTCATCTGCGCGACCTGCTCGCGCACCTGATCGTCGCTGAGGCCTTCGGCCCAGCCGGCGAGTTCGTTGGTCGCCTTGACGACGGGTTGGTAGACGTTCAGCGCGCGCTGGTTGGCCGAGCCGAACAGGCCCTGCAGGGCCTTGCCGAGCTTCTGGGGAATCGAACCTAGATCGAGTTTCATGACGGACGGAATGTGTGTGGGGTGTCGGCGCCGGGCCGCCGGACGGCGACCCGGCGCCCGGACGCGACGACGCGCGCCCGAGATGCGGGGACGGGGACGACGCGGCGGCGCGAGGCCGCCCGTCAGGCCGTCGGCGCGCGCGGCGGCAGCCCCGTGCGTGTCCACGCGGCGCTGGCGCGGCACCGGCCGCGGCCGCGCCGCCGTGTGCGACGACGCGCGCGCAGCCGGGCCGCGCGCTCGGCGCCTTCCTCGGCCCGCGCGACGCGCCGCGCGCTGCCGACGGTCTGGCAGGCGACGGGCTCGCCAGCAGCGGGCGCGCCGACTTCGACGGGCCAGCCGGCCGTCGCCAGCAGCAGCACCAGCAGCACCGCCGAGACGAAGGAGTTGGCGCGGCTGCGCGCTGCCGGCGAACGCTGCGCCGGTGCGCGCTGGGTCACGACCCGCGGCACTGCGAGGCGGTCGATCATTGGCGCTGCCTCCGCTGCTGCAGCACGCGATCGAGCATCTCGCGCAGCAGGCTCTCGGGGAACGGCTTGGCGAGGAACCCGTCGGCCTTGCGGATGTCGGCGAGCGACAACCTGGCGGCGCTGTTGAGCAGGATCGGCACGTCGCGGGTCGCCGGGTCGGCGCGCAGCGCCTCGATCACCTCGAGGCCGTCGAGCTCGGGCATCTCGTAGTCGAGCAGCACGAGGTCCGGCTGCAGCTCGCGCACCGCGGCGAGGCCGCTCTTGCCGTCGAACACCGCGCAGGTGCGGAAGCCCTGGCGCTGGATCAGCACCTCGACCGCGGCGGCGAGATCCTCTTCGTCGTCGACCACCAGCACGAGGCCGCGGCACGGGCCGCCGAACTCTTCGCACGAGGCGACGATGTGGCGGCGTACCACCGCCGCGGTGTCGAGCCCGGCCAGCTCGAAGCCCTCCTCGATGCGCCGCTTCAGCTCGGTGTTGAAGCGCCGCACCGCCATCCACTGCTCGTAGTCGGGGAACTCGGGCCCGATCTCCATCTGGTCGTGGGTGTCGACCGCGAAGAAGAACTCGCCGGCGATCAGGTGCTCCTGCAGGAGCAGCTTCATGAACGGATAGTTGCGGTTGCCGAGCCGCAACGAGTAGCGGCAGCAGGCGTGTCCGGGCACCGACTCGACGCGCTCCTGGTGGAACAGCTCGAGCACCCGCTCCGGCGGGCCGGCCGGCTGCACGTCGCGTCGCGGCCGCGCCGAGCCGTAGGCCAGGTCCTGGTAGATCGAGACGGCCTTCTGGACCATCTCCGCGGTCAACGCGGTGAGCCTCACGAGCGCACCTCCGAGACGCGGCACGCCGCCGCGCCGCTGGCGGGCGCCGCCGCGTGCATCGCGCCGCGCAGCTCGGCGATCGTCGTGCGCGCCGACGCCAGCAGCTGCGGCAGCTCGGCGACGACGCGCGGCAGCAGGTTCGGGTCGGCGAACACCGCGGTGCCGAGCTGCACCGCCGACGCGCCGGCGCAGACGAACTCCAGCACGCACTCGGCCGAGTGCGCGCCGCCGACGGCGACGATCGGCAGGTCGGGCAGCGCCTTGCGCACCTGGTGCACGATGCGCAGCGCCACCGGCTTGATCGCGGGGCCGGACAGACCGCCGGTCGTGTTGGCCAGCACAGGCTTCCTCCGCCGCCAGTCGACCGCCATGCCGACCAGCGTGTTGATCAGCGTCACCGCATCCGCGCCGCCGCGCTGCGCCGCCGCCGCGATCGGCACCACGTCGGTGATGTTGGGCGTCAGCTTGGCGAACACCGGTACCGTGGCCACCGCCTTGACCGCCGCGATCACCTGCTCGGTGAGCTGCGGGTCGGTCGACGAGCGGGTGCCGTGCGCGACGTTCGGGCACGACAGGTTGACCTCCAGCGCGTGCACGCCCTCCTGGCAGAAGCGGCGCGCCAGCTGCTGCAGTTCGTCCTCGCTGCCGCCGATGTTGACGATCACGCGCGGGCCGTGGCGACGCCCGGCCTCGGCACCTGCCGCGGCGATGTGGTGCATCTTCGGCAGGTACTCGCGCACGAAGTGCTCGACGCCGCGGTTCTCCAGTCCGATCGCGTTGAGCATGCCGCCGGCGGTCTCGACGATGCGCGGCGGCGGGTTGCCGTGCCGCGGCGACAGCGTCACCGTCTTGCTGACCAAGCCGCCGACCGGCCCCAGGTCGACGAACGCGCCCCCCTCCCAGCCGGAACCGAACGTGCCCGAGGCGCTGAGCACCGGGTTGTCCAGTTCGAGGGTTCCGACGGTCGTCTTGAGCACTTGGGTCGGGTTCGCCCGGGAGCCCGGGCGATCGGGTCGGGTCGGGGCTGGTTCAGGATACCGGCTGCTTCGCCGTGTGGCGATCGCTGCGCCACAGCAGCACGAACAGGCACGCGGCGCCGACGGTGATGCACGAGTCGGCGATGTTGAAGGCCGGGAAGTCCCACTCGACCGGCCAGCGGCCGGAGAAGCGCAGGAAGTCGCGCACCGAGCGGTCGTCGCGGGTGAAGTTGTCGTAGAGGTTGCCGATCGCGCCGGCGAACACGAGGCTCAGCACCAACAGCTGGAAGCGCGCCGCCCGCGAGGTCGTGCGCACGAACCACAGCAGCCCGAACAGCGCCACGCAGCGCAGCACCATCAGCACCACGGTGCCGTTCTGGAACAGGCCCCAGATGGTGCCGGTGTTGCCCCAGGTGACCAGCTCGAAGTGCAGCGCGGCGCTGTCGAACACCAGCTCGTGGCGGCGTTCGGCTTCGAGCCCGGGGCTGTTGGCGGCGAGGCGGGCGAACACCCACGCCTTGCTCCACAGGTCGGCGGCCACCAGCAGCGGCCACGGCAGCCAGAACCACAGCTTGCCGCCGAAGCCGCGCACCTCGGCGGGCCGCGCCGCGCTGTCGGCGCCGACGTCACCGCCGGCGCCGGTCTCGGCGGAGGCGGTCACGCGATCTCGCGGTTGCGCTCCTCGGACTCCTGGTGACGCACGCAGTAGCGGGCCCACGGCAGGTATTCGAGGCGCGCCTTGGGGATCCAGACGTCGGTCTTGACCGGCTTGGCCGCCTTGGCCGCCTTCTTCTGGGCCTTCGGCGACTCGCTCTCCTCCTGGCACATCGGGCAGACGCCGTAGTCCCAGTCGCCGTTGCCGTCGATGCGGTCGAGGGCCTCCTCGATCAGCTTGATGGTCTCCTCCTCGTTCTCGATCAGGCCCAGCATGAAGCCCTGGTCGTAGTTGTCGGTGCCCTGGTCGGCGAGGTGGTCGACCGACGCGTCCTGGTCGGAGGCGCGCAGGGCCTCGTCGCGCATCGATCCCACGTCACCTCGCAGCGAAGCGAGCTGCTGCACGAGGATCGTCTGGTACTTCTTCAGCTCGGTCTTGGTCGGCTTGGACATTGCTGGCGGGCCGCCGGGCGGCGGCTGTCGGACGCGAAGGTGCTGTTCGAGCGGGACCACCCCGCTGGAAGGGGCGAGGACGATACGTTTCCCTCCGGAGAGCGTCAAGGCGCGCGCGCCCCGGTGTCGACCACGCACCGGGCCGCCCCATCGGCAGGAGCGCCCCCGCAGATCCAGCAGAATGCGGTCCAGCGGGCTCCGCCGTGGACCCGGGCGGCGCCCTGGCACAGAATCCAGGCAGTGGCAGCAGCGACTCCCGCAGGTCCGCGCCCGCAGCAGCTGCTGGCGGACTTCCTGGTGCACCTCGGCGTCGAGCTGCAGGTGTCCCGCCACACCGTCGCCGCCTACCGCAACGACCTGACGCGGCTGTGCGCCGACGCGGCACGGCTGCCGGACCGCGCCGCGATCGACGAGCACCTGTCGCGGCTCGCCACCACCCACGCGCCGGCGTCGGTGGCCCGTGCCGCGGCGGCGATCCGCGGCTTCTATCGGTTCCTCCACGCCGAGGGCGCGGTGACCGAGGACGTCACCGAGGGCCTGCTCGGCGCGCGCCTCGAGCAGAAGCTGCCGAAGGCGCTGAGCCGGAGCGCGGTGGCGAAGCTGCTCGACCACGAACCCCAGGACGAGCTCGGCGTGCGCGACCAGGCGATCCTGCACGTGCTGTACGCGACCGGCTGCCGCGTCACCGAGGTGGTGACGCTGCGCACCACCAGCGTGGTCGCCGAGCACCGCCTGCTGCGCGCGTTCGGCAAGGGCAACAAGGAGCGGCTGGTGCCGATCGCCGACGCCGCGCTCGCCTGGCTGGAACGCTACCGCACCGAGGTCCGGCCGCTGCTGCGCCAGCGGGCGAAGCGCGACCCCGAGGACGTGCTGTTCCTGTCGCGCACCGGCCGACCGCTCGACCGCGTGCGGGTGTTCCAGGTCGTGCGACAGCGTGCCGCATCCGCCGGCCTGACCATCGCCTGCTCGCCGCACGCGCTGCGCCATTCGTTCGCCACCCACCTGGTCGCCGGCGGCGCCGACCTGCGCAGCGTGCAGGAGATGCTCGGCCACGCGTCGCTGCAGACCACGCAGGTCTACACGCACGTCGACCACGAGCGGCTGCGCGCCGTGCACCAGCGGCTGCATCCCCGCGGCTGAGCGGCGGCCGCCAGCCCGGCGCGGGTCACTCCGGCGGGCGACGTCGCAGCAGGTGCAGCGAGCGATCCCCGCCCGGCTGCGGGCACGGGAACACGTCGTGTTCGCGGAACGCCGCCAGCGCCGGCGCGAGCGCGGGGTCGGCGCGCAGCGCGTCCAGTTCGGGCTGCTCGAGCGCCAGCGCGACGTCCGGCTGCTCGAGCTGCGCGGCGCGCCGACCGTCGTCCGCCAGCACCTCGACCGAAGTGCCGGGGTGCGGATCGTAGTCGTCGCCGCGCCAGTGGTTCGGCCGCAGGTAGACCAGCAGCGCGGGCGCGCCGCGCCCGGCCAGCACGTGCAGCCCCGCGCCGGGCCGCGCGCTCGCCAGCAGCGTGCGCTGCAATTCGCGCCACGGCGGACGGCCGCCGCGCTGCACGACGAAGTAGAGGAACGCGCCGGTCATCAGCTCGCCGACCAGCACCAGCGCCGCCGACGCGGCCAGGGCGCGCCCGAGCCATCGCGGACCTTCGAAGCCCTGAGCCAGCAGCCCGAACAGATGCACGGCCATCGCTGCGGCGAGCATCACCGCCAGCGGCAACGCCGCGAGCAGCGCGGCGGACGACGCACCCGGCGACCACCACGCGAAGATCCCGACGAGCCCTCCGAGCACGCCGAGCAGCGCGCCGGGTCCGCGCGCCCCGGGCAATACGCAGCACGCCGCCAGCGCGAGCACGACGACGGGCCCGCGCAGGGACAGCCACGACTCGCCGCCCCACGGCAGCAGCAGCGCGGCGCCGCACCACCAGCCCCACCGGGGCAGCCCGGCGAGGCGGTCGCGCAGCCGGGCGGCGCGGCTCCCCGGTCGTGCCATCACCAGCACCAGCCCGCCGCCGAGCACCCAGCCGACGGGGTGGCAGAGTCCGGCGAGCACGACCAGTCCGCCGACGAGCCGGAACGGCAACCGCTGGCTGGCGGCGCCCGCGAGCAACGCGATCGCGACGCCGGCCAGCAACGGGTCGGCCGTCTGGCTGACGGCGATGTGCGTCGGGTGGAACGCCAACGCCAACGCCGAGAGCAGCGCCGTGACCCGGCCGAACGGACGACGCGCCAGCACCGCCACGCACGGCACCATGATCGCGCCGGAGAACGCGGACGGCAGCCGCAGCCACCCTTCGCCGTAGCCCGGCAGCAGACCGAGCGACAGCAGCGCGCGCTCCGCGAGGTAGACGAGCGGATAGAGCCCGCGCCCCGAACCGGCGAAGCCGTCGGCGGCGGACAACGGCTGGGTCAGCGCGCACCAGGTCTCGGCCTCGGCGGCGGACCAGGACCACTGTTCGATGCGCCACAGCCGGACCAGCGCCGCCGCCGCGCTGATCGCCGCGACGATCCACAGGTCGCGCGACGACCACCGCACGCCAACGGGCGAGGCCTCGGCGGCGACTGGCTCGGCGGCGGCGGCGTGCATCGCCGGGCACCATACGCCGCGCCCCGGCTCCGAAGCCAACCCTCGCCGCGGACCGACGGTCGGCGATTGCGCGCGCCCGCGGCCTGCTGCATCGTCACGCCGCGCGCGACCTCGACCGCCGTGCGCCCATCACCGCCGTGCACACCGACCAGCCGCCCGCAGCATCCGCGCCATCGCCACGGGGCCTGCGCCTCGCCGCGGCGCTGTCGCTGGTGCTGCTGCCGCTCGTCTGGCTGTGGCCTTCGGCGACCGGCGAACGCGTGTTCGTGCCGTACGACCTCGGCCAGTTCCCGCCGGCGAGCATCACCGCCGAGCCGGCGGCGCTGCAGCGCGCGCGCGACGGCGCCGACCTCGACGTCACCGAGGTGCCGGTGTGGTTCCTGCCCGAGCTCGAGCTGGCGCGCGACGAACTGGCGGCTGGCCGCCTGCCGACCTGGAACCCCGCCGCGCGCACCGGCGCGCCGCTGCACGCGCACGGCCTGATCGGCCTCTGCTACCCGCCCGACTGGCTGGTCCTGCTGAGCGACGACCCGGCGCGCCGGCTGTGGCTGGTGGCGTGGTCGAGCCTGGTGATCGGCGGGCTCGGCGCGTTCGGGCTGTTCCGCGAGCTGCGCCTCGGCCTGCTGCCGGCGTGGCTCGGCGCCGCGCTGTTCGAGCTGTCGACGCCGATGGCGGCGAACGCGTTCTTCTGGATGCGGCTCGGCAGCTTCGTCTGGCTGCCGGCGGTGCTCTGGGCGCTGCTGCGCTGCGCCGACGAGCGCCGTCGCCCGCTGCCCGTGCTCGGGCTCGGCGTCGCCTTCGCGATGACGTGGCTGGCGGGTTTCCCGCCGTTCGCCGCGACCACGACGCTCTTCGCCGGACTGACCGTCGCGTGGCTGCTCTTCGAACGCTGGCGCGCCGCCGGTCCGCGCGCCGCGCTGCGGCTGACGATTCGCCTCGGCGCCGGCCTGACCATCGGCGCCTGCCTCGCCGCGCCGCAGGTGCTGCCGTCGCTGCTGTTCTTCCCGCACAGCGCCCGCCCGCCGGTGCCGGAGTGGCGCGACGTCGCCACGCAGGCGTTCGAGCCGTACGGCCTGCTCGGCTACCTGATGCCCGGCGCGTTCGGCGACCCGTCGAGCAGCGCGGCGCTGCCGTACGCGGCGTCGCCGATGCAGCTGTTGCTGAACACGCGGCGCTGGGACGGGGCCGCGGCGCTGCCGAACTACAACTGGACCGAGTACGCGGTGTTCGTCTCGACGCTCGGCGCGCTGCTCGCCGCGCTCGGCCTCTGCTGCGGCCGCGGCCGGCGCGCCGGGCTGATGCGCACCGGGCTGTTGCTGGCGATAGGCCTCGGGGCGTTCTGGCCCGGGTTGCGGCTGCTGTTCCACCTGCCGGTGGTGCAGAACGTCTGGCCGATGCGCTGGCCGGCAACGGGCACGCTGTTCGTCACGTGGGCGGCGGCGCTCGGCACCGAACGGCTGCTCTCTGCGTCGCGGCGGCTGCCGTTGCTCGGCGGCGCCGCGTGCGTCGCCGCGGGCGTCGCGTTGTGGTTCGCGACGGCGCTGCCGCAGCGCTGGCAACGCGACGATCCGCAGTGGGCGATCGCCGCGCTCGAGCAGCACTACGCCGCCAGCCGCACCGCCGTGCTCAACCACCTGTCGGGCATGGTGGCCCCCGGGTCGGGCCCCACCGCCGAGGAGCTGGCCGCGGTGCAGCGCCGCCTCGACGCGGGCTTCACGCGGTTCGCCGACCAGGGTCGCAGCGGCGCGTGGTGGCTGCTCGCGGTCGGCGTCGGGCTCGGCGCGTTCGCGCTGCTGCGCGACCCGCGCGCGCGCGGCGGCGTGCTGCTTCGCCGGCGGCGCGGCGGCGATCGCTCAGCTGCTGGCGGCCGGCGCGGTGGCGACGCACGGCAGCGCGCGCGCGGTGCCGCTCGACACGCCGGTGCAGCAGTTCCTGCGCGCCGAGGCCGACCGGCTCGCCGGCGACGGCGGCTTCACCATCGTGCGCGGCGCGATGCGGCCCGGCCTGCCGAACCAGCTGCCGCCCGGAGAGCTGCGCCACCGCGGCGTGCGCGACCTCAACTTCTACAGCCACGCCGACCGGCACACGCTCGAGCCGCTGCGCCGGCTGCTCGACCGCCACCACGTCGAGCTGGGCCTCGACGACGGCGCCGGCGAACGCATCGCCGGCAAGGGCTATCTGACCGCGTCGCTGCCGGCGCCACTGCTCGCGCATCCGTTCTTCGACCAGCTCGGCGTGCGCTACGTGCTCGCGACCGAGGACCTCGCGGCGGCGCCTGGCATCGGCGAGCGCGTCGGGCCGGTGCTGAAGGGCCGCGGCGAGTTCTTCGTCTACGAGCGGCCGAACGCGCGGCCGCGCGCCTACGCGGTGCCGACGGTCGAAGTGCTCGCCGACGACGACGCGCTGCTCGAACGGCTGCTCGACCCGCAGCGACGGCCGCGCGATGCGGCGCTGGTGACGGCGGCGGAGTTCGACGCCGACCACCCGCGCGTCGATCCGCGCGGCAGCGCCGGGAACCCGCCGCGCGCCGTCACCTTCGTGCGCGACGCCCCGACGGTCATCGAGCTCGACGTCGCCGCCGGCACCGAGCGGTGGCTGGTGCTCGCCGACACGTTCCTGCCGGGTTGGACCGCGTACGTCGACGAACGCCCCCAGGCGCCGACCCGCTGCAACCACAGCCAGCGGCTGGTGCGCCTGCCAGGGACCGCCTGCCGCGTGCGCTTCACCTACACCGCGCCGGGCCTCACCGCGGGACTGACGCTGGCGGCGATCGCGACGCTCGGCGCCGCCGTGTGGTGGTTCGCGACACGCCGCTCGCGACGGCCCTGATCCAGCCACGATCGACTTCGGTCGCGACCCGCTGCGCGCCGAAACAGCGACGTGCCGCCCGCTCCGACCGCCACCCAGACGCACGTGCGCTCCAGCCGGCACGGGGAGCCGCGACCGTGAGCCTGTTCGGCACCGGTCGCCGCGAGGGCGTGACGGCGACGCTGCTGGTCGGCGCGCTGACGGTCGCCGCCGTGTTCGGCCTGGCGATGCGCGGCGAAGCCGCCCTCGGCGAACGGCTGGAGGTCGCGGCGTTGTCGCTCGGCGGCATGCTGACCTACCGCTTCCTGCGGGCCATCGGTCGCAGCCGGTACGCCGGCTTCCTCGGCGGCCTCGGCTACGCCCTCGCGCCGATCCTCGCGGGCCTGGCGATGCGGCCGCGCGAGCTGTGGTCGGCGGCGCTGGCGCCGCTCGCGCTCGAGGCCGCGGCGCGCTGCGCGCACCCGGTCACGCGCCGCACCTGGCTGCCGTGGACCGGCCTGTTGCTGGCGGCGCCGTTCGCTGCGGGGCCGACGGTGATCGCCTGCACCACCGCGGCGCTCGCCGCGATCTGGTTCGTGCGCACCGCGCTGGCCCGCGACGAGGACGAACGCGCGCCGCTCGGCGGCCTGCTCGCGACGACGGCGATCGCCGGCGCCGCGTCCTGGCAACTGGTCCAGCTCGACCCGTTCGGCCCGCTGCTGCGCAGCTTCGCCACGCCGTCGGCGCTGCACGTCATGGCCGGTCTCGGCGCGGCCCCGGCCCGCCACGACCCGACGGCGATCCTCGGCGCGCTCGGCCCGCTGTTGACGTGGTTCGCGGCCTTCGGCCTGCTCCGCGGCCAACGCCTCGCCCGCGCCTGGACGTGGTGCCCGCTGCTCGCGATCGCCGCTGCGGCCGTCGTGATCGACGGCGGCGGACTGCACGTCGAGCTG
This sequence comes from Planctomycetota bacterium, assembly GCA_020638735.1. Classification (GTDB taxonomy): domain Bacteria; phylum Planctomycetota; class UBA1135; order UBA1135; family UBA2386. Next base: position 21,340 of record JACKHZ010000008.1, read on the forward strand.
CCGCGGGTGCTCGAACGACACGCCGTCACCGCGGTCGCGGTGTGGGCCGGCCTGCTCGCGGTGCTGGTGCTCGGCACCGCCGGGCTCGACGACTTCCTCGACCGGCCGATGCGCCGCCGCGCCGCGCACGCGACGCTGTTCGCCGCGACCTTCGCGCTGGTGCTCGCCCTGCCGCTGCTCGAACGCGGCAGCGGCGCGCAGCAGTTCTGGGTGCCGGTCGGCTCGCTGCTGCTGCTGGCGGTCGTGTCGACGACGTGGCGCCAGCTCGGCGTGCTGCGCTTCAAGAACCTGCTGACCGCCACCGCGTTGGCGACGTTGCTGGCGCCGCTGTGCTTCGGCGTCGCCCGCAACGAGGCGTGGAACGCCGCGCCGCTCGCCGAGCGCGCGCTGCGCGACGAGGCCGCGTTCTGGCGCGGGCTCCTGACGAGGCCGCTCGGCGACTTCGGCTGGCTGTTGACGGCGCTCGGCGCGACGGCGGCGATGGTGATCGTGCAGGCTCAGCGTCGGCGACGCAGCCACAGCGCCGCCACCGCGCCGACCAGGGCGAAGGCCGCCATCAAGAAGAACGCGTCGGCGCCGAAGCGCTTGTAGACGAAGCCGCCGCTGAGCCCGCACAGCACCATGCCGCCGCCCGACGTCGCGGCGCCCAGCAGGCCCTGCGCGGTGGCGTGCTGTGCGCGCGGCACGCGCCTCTCGATGGCGCGGATCGCGCCGAGGTAGGTCGCCGCGAAGCTGAGCCCGTGCAGCCAGTTGCCGGCGAACAGCAGCGGCACCGAGGTGGTCGTCGCGATCAGCGTCCAGCGCAGCGCCGCGGCGACGCCGCCCAGCATCAGCAACGTCGTCGGGCGCAGCCGCTCGACGGTGCTGCGGGCGACGAAGAACAGCACGACCTCGGCGAGCACGCCCTCGGCCCACAGCAGCGACGCGCAGGTCTTGCCGATGCCGTGCTCGTTCCAGTGCACCGTCGACAGGTTGTAGTAGGTCGCGTGGCTGCCCTGGATCAGCGCCGACGACACCAGCAGCAGCACGAACTGCCCCGAGCCGAACAGCCGCCACCACACCACCGGGCGGCCGTCGACCGGCGCCGGCGGCGGCGCCGTCGGGCGCGGCACGAACCACGCCGCCACGGCGGTCGCCAGCAGCGACACCATCAGGATCGGGAACACCCGCCGCGTCGCATCGGGCTCGAGGCACGGGCCGACGACGACGATGGCGAGCAGGAACGCCATCGAACCGACCAACCGGAGCCGGCCGAACGAGAAGCCGCGCTCGCGCCCGACCCGCACCGCGGCGGCGTCGAGGATCGGGTGCATCGGCGGATACAGGCAGCCGAAGCCGAAGGCCACGAGCCACGCCGACCACACCGACGGCGCGGCTGCGAACAGCGCGAACGCGCCGCACGCCGCCGCCGCGAGCAGCATCAGCACCCGCCGCGCGTCGCCGCTGCGGTCGACGCGCTGCGACCACAGCGGCCCGGCCAGCGTGCGCGAGATGGTCTGCGCCGACAGCACCACCGCCACGTCCTGCGCGTCGAAGCCCTGGCGCTCCTTCAGCCAGGTCGGGAAGAACTGCATGTAGACGCCGAGCGCCGTGAAGCTGCACGCGTAGAACCCGGCCAGACCGAGCCACGCGCGCAGCAGCGGTTCGCGCAGAGTCGGGGCGGCAGTGGGTTCGGGCACGCGCGGCATCGTGACAGGCGACGTCGTGCGCCGCCACTGTCGCCGTCGGCAGCGTCGCGCGGGCGCGGCCTCAGCGTTGCACGAACACGCCGCCGTTCTGCTCCGCCAGCCGCTTCAGCAGGTCCGGCCCCTTGCCGGCGCCGGCGCCGGTGAACACCGCGTGGATGCGCACCTTCGCATACTTGTTGGCGGCGGCGACTAGCTCCAACAGCTCCTCGGGATCCTGCACGTCGCCGGCGGTCGGTTCGCCGTCGCTGAGCACGAACAGCTCGTCGATCTGCGGCAGCTGACCGTCGCCGTAGCGGCGGTCCTGCGCCTCGAGCGCCTCGACCAGGCCCGCGTAGAGGTTGGTGCCGCCGTGGGCGTTGAGGCGGCTCAACAGCTCGGTCAGCGAACGCGTCGTGCGCACCGACGGCTTCAGCGGCTGCTGCGTCCATCGCCGCGCGTCGCCGGCGAACGTCAGCACCAGGAACTGCGACTGCGGCAGCATCGCCTGCGTCGCCAGCACGAGCTGCTCCTTCGCCGCGTCGAGCCGCGTCGCGACGCGGCGCGCGCGGCGGCCGGTCTCCGGCGCGCCGGCCGGCGGATCGTCCATGCTGCCGCTGGTGTCGATCAGGAACGCGATCGAACCGCCCTTGACCGGCACGCCGAAGAACGTCACCTGGGTGCCCTCCGGGTCCGGCTTCGGCAGCCGCGCCGGCACGACGACGCGGTCCTTCTCGGCCGCCCAGAAGGCGCGCCACGCGGCGACGTCGTCGACCGGCACCAGCGCGCCGGTCATGGCCTTGAGCAGCCCGCCGGCGCGCTCGCGCAGCAACGGCGAGGCGCGCTTGTTGATGGCGGTGACCAGCGCGTCCGGGTTCTTCTGCTCGAGGTCGAGCAGCTCGATCAGGCGCGGGATCGCCGCCTTGTGCGGGAACGCCTCGACGACGTCGAGCAGGTCCATGTCGGTGCGCCAGCCGGCGCGCCCGAACTGCGCCAGCGCGCCCTCGACCAGCGCCTGGCGGTCGTCGTCGCCGAGCTCTTCGGGCGGGCGTTCGAGCATGCGCAGGAGCAGGCGCACCAGCGCCTGCGAGACGACCGGGTGCCGTTCGCCGGCGAGCAGCCGCGCCACCTGCTGTACGGTCGCGAGCCGCCAAGGCGGCTGCAGCGCCTCGGCGGCGCCGAGCCGGACGCGCGGCTCGCGGTCCTCCAGCGCGGCTTCGAGCGTGCTGCGGAACACCGGCAGCCCGCGCTGGCCGAGCAGCCGCAGCGCGGCGACGCGGCGCGCCGCCCCCACCGACACCGCCTCGTCGTGGTCCGGCGCCGGTCGCAGCTGGTCGAGCACCGGCACCCGTTCGCCAGCGGCGGCGCGCAGGATCACGAACCACGAGCTCTGGTCCTCGACGCGCATCAACGTCCAGTGGCCGAGCTCGCGCAGCTCGAGCGAGTCGCGGTCGAGCACCGACCCGTCGAGCCCGGCGGCGGCGACGCCGAGCACCGCCTCGGTCAGCGCGGGACCTGGGTTCTTCTCCGCGTAGAACAGCAGCTTCTGCAGCACGTCGAGATGGGTCAGCCGCTCGAACTCGGCGTCGGAGAGGAAGCCCGCCGCCTGCGCCATGGCGACGTAGCGCGGCCGCAGCCGCGAGGACTTGTCGAGCGGGCCGTGCGGCGCGAGGCGCCCCCCCTCGTGGTCGTCGGTCCAGGCGACGATGGCCTCGGCCACCTGGTCGGCGACCTCGGCGGCGGCGGGCGCCTGGGCCGTCGCGGCCGACGCGAGCGGGATCGTGGCGAAGCAGAGGGCGGCTGCTGCCGCGGCGTTCGAGAGGGGCATCAGGTTCCGTTCGGACTACGGACCAGGGGGCGCGCCGAGCATACGAGGATTCGCGGCGCGCGTGGCTGCCGTGATCCAAGGGGCTTGTGTAGGAGCCGCGACGACCCGATAACGTCAGCCGCAACATGGGGGCGATCGGCTTCGACCGGATGCCGACTCGACCTGGTGTGGCGCGCCGAGGGCCAGGCACCTCGTAAATCCGACTGGAACAACTCAAGTGCCAACACGCACTACTCCCTCGCTGCCTAATAACTAGGCGCGACGCCGATGCTGCTTCGCCTGCGGGCGGCAGAGGCGACACACAGCAGGCTGGTCGCTCGGTGGCTGCTCGGCCTGCCGGCGACGAGAAACAGTCGAGCTGGTCCGCGATGTCCCTGTTCGTCGAGGCATCGCGGGTGAGACTTCTCGACGGACTACGCGCGTAGAAGCCCAGGACGGAGCATCTCGGGACGCGGGTTCGATTCCCGCCGCCTCCACCATCATCAACGACGCGGCTGCACGGAAGCCAAGAGGACTCCGCTCAGCCGCGTCGTTCGACCGCGCGCACCCGTGAAGATCGTGCCTCGGGCTCGGGCTACGAAGCAATCCAACCGGAACGCGAAGCCGCCCCGACGTCGTTGTCGCCAGACGAAGAGGTGCCAAACCCGGGCGAGCTCGCCCACTCTCAGGAGGGGCCAAGGATTGCTACCAGCTCGCACACGCCACGCTCGAACACTGTCCCGAAGAGGTTCGCTGGCTTCCCCACGTGCTCGAAGACTCGCTTGAGCATCTCTCGGACGGAGACAATCGAAGCAGGCGACAAGGCCGGAAGGCCCACGGCCTTCGTCGGAGACGGATAGCGGCCGCTCCAAACGACGCACTCGCCAACCTGATCCAACAAAGCGATCTCGTCGTCATTGAGCACAATCCCCGTTCGCAAGACGAGATCACGTACGCCATGAGTTCGCGTGTCCTTCTTCAGTTCTCCCGCAGCCACCGTGCTGACGTGTCGAACATCGCACTCGTGCAACCAGCCCTTCACGATGTTCTCGATTGCGAACCCCGCCAGCATGCAGTAGGCCCGAACAAGGTGCTGCTCGACGGAGTGTGAACTGAGCCTGGCATCAGTCGGCTCCATGGCCGTCAATTCCGCCGCGACCAGCAACGCACGCGCGCTCGCCAGCCACTCCATCGGCTGAATTGCCGCGCTGAAGTCCAAGGGTTGCATGCCGCCGTTGTAGCCCCAGGAGCCCTCCCTTCCCCGCCGATGCGCTGAGAACCACATCAGCAGGATGATCCCCCTGGTCACCGGCGAAGCCGCCGCTTCTGGATCCGGGATCGCACGCTCCAGCAGCCGACGGCAGCCCCTTCGACCCGACCCGTGGAGCGCCTGAAGCAAGCATCGTTCGGGGGTGCAGGTAGACCCGCGTCCAATCGCGCTCGGTGATGTCGGCGGCGGAAGCGGCTGTGAGGGGCCGTACGTAGCGGTTCACGGCCATCGCCAGCGCCCAGGTGAGAAGTTCCGAGACCAGTCATCTGGCATAGCCGGGCGCCTAGTTGTCTAGGCAGTTCGGGCTTCGGGCCAGGGCGCTCGCGGCCCGATGACGGATCGTCAGCCGCCGGTCGGCTTGACAGACTGCCGCTCGCCGCCGACGCTGCCCGACCGATCATGCGCCCCACCCCCCGCCACCGCCTCAGCCCGCTCCCGATCCTGGTGATCGCGGCGTTGCTGTTGCTCGGCACGGCGGCGGGCAAGCTGCGCATCGATCGCTGCGTCGGCGAGTGCGCGGTGACCGCGACAGCGACGTCGTGCTGCACTCTGCCAGAAGAAGGCGCGAGCGGCGGCTGCTGTGGTTGCTGCTGCGAGGCGACACCGAGCCACGCGAAGGCCACGCCGACCAAGCACGCGTCGACGGCGATCGTGCACGAACACCGCCGCACTGGCGGCGAAGTCGCCGACGAAGCGGAGCGCCTGCCGTGCTGCGTGACCGTGGCGTTCGGTGAAGTGCAGTTCGGCCCACTCGACGTCGAACTGCCGAACGTGCCGCCGGTGCTGTATCCGCCGCCGGCGACGCCGACGCTCGCGCGACCGCTGACGTTCGACGATCGCGCGCTGACGCTGCCGTTCGAACGCGGCCCGCCGCGCATCGACGCGCGCACTTCGCTGCGCGCCTCGACCGTGCTGCTGATCTGAGCGACCGCGACGTGTCGGCGCGCCCTCGTCGGGCTGTGCCGTGGCCCGTCGTCGTGTCCGCTGCAGATCTCCGTCCTTGAGCTCCCCCATCCTCCGTCTGGCCCAGCGCGCGTTCTGCGCCACCGCCGCAGCCCTGCTCGCCGGCTGTGTCACCTACACCGCGGCCCCGGCCGACCTCGACACGGTCGCCGCCGACGTCGCGCGACGCAGCGGCGGCACCTTCACCGTCGACGAAGCGATCGCCACGGCGCTGCGGCAGAACCCCGAGCTGCGCGCGCTCGAGGCCGAGCTGCGCGCCAGCGACGCGGCGCGGCTGGTGCCGCTGCAGGCGCAGGGCGAATGGCGCGGCGGGCCGGAGACGATGGGGCTGGTGCTCGACCCGATCGGCCTGCTCGGCCTCGGCACGCGCGGCGCCCAAGGTGACCTGGCCGACGCGCGGCTGACGCAGGCGGCCGAGCAGCTGGCGACGGCGCGCTGGCGCACCGCGGTGGCGGTCAGCGAAGCGTTCGTCGTCGACGGCGCGCTGGCGGCGCTCGACGTGCCGGACGTGGCGCTCGACGTCGCCGCCTTCGAACGCGCCGGCCTCGCCTCGCCGGTCGCGGCGGCGCGGCTGCGCGCGGCGCAGGCCCGCGCGGCCAGCGAACGCGCCGAGCTGAGGGCGATGCGTTCGCGCAACCTGGCGAAGCTGCGCTACCTGCTCGGCCTGCCGCGCACCGCGGAGCTCGCCTGTGTGCCGCTGCGCGAGGACCAGCTGCGGCAGCCGGCCGGCGACGACGCGTCCCTGCTGCAGCGCCCCGACCTGCGCCTCGCCGTCGAACGCTACCGCACCGCCGACGCGGCGTTCCGCGTCGCCGTCTGGGAGCAGTATCCGATGCCGATGCTCGGCCCGGACATCATGCTCGGCGGCGGCCCGCTGCAGTGGATGGGCATGCTGCGCTGGCCGCTGCTGGGACAGGGCAACGCGCGCGCCGCCGGCGCACGCCGCGACGCGGCGCGGGCGACGCTCGAGGACGCGCTGCTCGAAGCGCACCGCGGCGCGGCCGACGCCGACCTCGCCTTCACCGCCGCGCAGGCCACCGTCGCCGCGACCGCCGCCGCGCGCGACGCGGCGCGGCAGGCGCTGGTCGCAGCCAGGGCGGCGCTCGAGGTGCAGGGCGACGCGTTCGACCGATACACGGAAGCCGCGACGATGACGCTACGCGAGACGATGGAACACCGCCTCGCCACCGAACGCGCGGCGCGCGCCGCCACGCAGCGGGCGATGGCGTTCGGCTGGCCACTCAGCACGCCTGACGCCACGCCGCTGGCGACGATCTCCCAGGAGGCTCGATGAGCTCCGTCGATCTCGGCGCGCTGCGCATCGACCAGGACGCGGCCCCGCCGCCTCGCCGCCCGCTCGGCCCGCGCCTGTTGCTGATCGCCGTCGCCGCGCTGACGCTGGCGCTGGCGGTGACGTTCGCCTGGCCGCTGCTGCGTCCCGCGCGCGCGGTGCGCATGGCGCCGGTGCGCACAGCCGAAGCTACCACCGCGTCGTCGACCACCGCCACCGCCGAAGCGGTCGGTTGGGTCGAGGCGGATCCGTTCCCGGTGATCGTGCGGCCGCTGGTCGCCGGTCGCATCCAGACGCTCGACGTGCTCGAGGGCGCGGTGCTGAAGGCCGGCGAGACGGTGATCGCGACGCTCGACAGCGCCGCGCTGCTGGCCGCGCACGACCGCGCGACGACGCTGCTGGCCGAACGCGAGGCGATGCTGGCGCGCGCCGCCGCCGAGCTGGTGCTGGCGCGGCAGCGTCTCGAACAGAACGCCGAACCGCGGCTGCGGCTGCGCGAGGCGCAGGTGATGCTCGCCGGCGTCGCCACCAAGCTCGCCACGGCGCGCGACAACCGCACCCGCAACGCGGCGATGTTGCGTTCTGCCAAGGCCGCGCTGACCGCGCAGCAGCAGCTCGAGGCCGCCGGCAGCACCTTCCCGGTCGCGCTCGAACGCGCCGCCGCCGACGTCGCCGCGGCCGAGGCCGCGCTCGCCGCCAGCGACGCCGAGGTGCGAGGCCTCGACGCCGAACACGCGGCGGTCACGGCGCGTCTGCAGCTCGCCGAAGAGCTCGTCGCCAGCCCGGTGGAGCTGCAGAACGCGGTCGCGGTCGCCGAGAACGAACACCAGCGCGCCACCGCCGCGCGCGACAGCGCCCGCGCCGAGCTGCAGATCGCCGAACGCGAGCTCGGCTGGTGCCGCGTCACCGCGCCGGTCGACGGTGTGGTACTGCGGCTGCTGGCGATGCCCGGCGACACCACCGGCCCCGGCATGCAGGGTCTCGTCGCGGTCTACGACCCGCAGCAGCTGCGCGCGCGCATCGACGTGCCGCTCGACTCGCTCGGCGGCGTGCGCGAAGGCCAGCAAGTCGAGGTGCGCAGCGACGCGATCGGCGACCACGTGGTGCGCGGCGTGGTGCAGCGTCTGCAGCACGAGTCCGACCTGCTGAAGAACACGCTGCAGGTCAAGGTCGGCCTGCTCGACCCGCCGCCGCGGCTGCGGCCCGAGACGCTGTGCCGCGCGCGCTTCCTCGGCAGCACCGACGAGGCCGCGGGCGACGAAGTGGTCGTCAGCAGCTTCCGCGTGCCGCGCGAGGCGGTGCAGGGCGGCCGCGTGTTCGTGTTCGACCCGGCGCGCGGCGCGGCGCGCGCGGTGCCGGTCGAAGTGCTCGCCGAGCAGGGCGCCGACCGCGTCGTGCGCGGCGAGCTGTCGCCGACGCAGTTGGTCGTGCTCGACGCGGTGCAGGACGGCGACAAGGTGACGGAGACCGGACGATGAGCCTGATCGAACTACGCGGCGTGACCAAGACGTTCCTGTCCGGCGCCGAGGCGGTGACGCCGGTACAGGACCTCGACTTCGACGTGCAGCAGGGCGAGTTCGTCTGCCTGATGGGCCCGTCGGGCAGCGGCAAGACCACGCTGCTGCACCTGCTCGCCGGCATCGACCAGCCGAGCGAAGGCCGCGTCGTGATCGCCGGCGAAGAGGTCTCGGCGATGTCGGCCAACGCGCTGGCGCGCTGGCGCACGCGCGCCGTCGGCTACGTCTTCCAGCAGTACAACCTGATCCCGGTGCTGACCGCGGCCGAGAACGTCGAGGTGCCGCTGCTGCTGTTGCGCATGAGCCGCGCCGACCGCGCGCGGCGCGTCGCGGTGGCGTTGGCGGCCGTCGGGCTCACCGATCGCGCCCACCACCTGCCGCGGCAGATGTCGGGCGGCCAGCAGCAGCGCGTGGCGATCGCGCGCGCGCTCGTCGCCGATCCGGTGGCGCTGCTCGCCGACGAGCCGACCGGCAACCTCGACCGCAGCTCGGCGACCGCGACCATGCAGCTGCTGCGGCGGCTGGTCGACGAGTTCGGCAAGACGCTGGTGATGGTGACGCACGACCCGCAGGCGGCGAAGAGCGCCGACCGCGTCGTGCACCTCGACAAGGGCCGCATCGTCGATCGCGTCGACGCCGAGGCCGCGGAGCACGACCATGCGTGAGCTGCTCGCGTTCCTGCCGTACGTCGTGCGCACGGCGTTCCGCGCCCGCATGCGCAGCCTGCTGACGCTGCTCGGCGGCACCATCGCGATGATGTTGTTCGCGTTCGTGCGCACCGTCGACGACGGCGTCGCCGAGCTCGCCGAGAAGTCGTCGCAGCCGGTGCTGGTGGTGTTCCAGGACAGCCGCTTCTGCCCGCTGACCAGCGAGCTGCCGGTGCGCTACGAACGCGAGATCCGCCGCATTCCCGGGGTCGTCGACGTGCTGCCGACGCTGGTGTTCATCAACTCGTGCCGCTCCAACCTCGACCTGGTGACGCTGCACGGCGTGCCGCCGGACCAGCTCGAACAGCTCTACGACCTCGACGTGCTCGACGGCAGCGTTGCCGACTTCCGCGCCCGCAGCGACGCCGCGCTGGTCGGCCAACGCCTCGCCGAGCGGCGCAAGCTGCACGCCGGGCAGCGGGTGCGCCTCGGCGAGGTCGACGTGCAGGTCGCCGGCATCGTGCGCAGCGACAGCGCCGCGGTCGACAACCTCGCCTTCGTGCACCTCGACCTGCTGAGCCTGGCCCGGAAGCGCCAGGGCGCGGCGACCGAGTTCCTGGTCAAGGTCGACCCGAACGCCGACGCCGAGCAGATCGCCAAGGCCATCGACGAACACTTCCGCACCGACGAGGCGCGCACCGACACCAAGGGCATGCAGGCGTTCGTCGCCGCGGCGATCGCCGAGATCCGCGAGGTGGTGACGTTCGCCCGCTGGCTCGGCTACCTGGCGGTGCTGGTGGTCGCGCTGGTGGTCGCCAACACGGTGTTCATCAGCGCCGAGTCGCGCATCGGCGAGATGGGCGTGCTGGAGACGGTCGGCATGCCGAAGCCGCTGCTGATGGCGCTGATCGCCGCCGAGGGCATCGGCCTCGGCCTGTGCGGCGGCGTGCTCGGCACCGGCATCGTCACCGGCGTCTTGTGGCTGTGGCCGCTGACGCTCGGCATCGAGGGCTTCGGCATCGACCTGGTGCCGGCCACCGGCACCGTGCTGCACTCGCTGCTGGCGGCGCTGCTGGTCGGCTCGTTCGCCTCGGTGCCGCCGGCGATCGCCGTCGCGCGCCGTTCCCTGGCCCTCAGCGTCAAGGCGGAGTGAACATGCTGCCCTTCGGCTACACGCTGCGGAACCTGCTGCGCCGCCGGCTGCGCACCGTCATCACCGTGTTCGGCATCGCCGCCACCACGCTGCTGGTGGTCGCCATGCACGCCTTCGCCGCGGGCATGCAGGAGGCCGCGGTCGGCCACCAGCGCGACGACGTCGTCTACCTGCTCGGTTCGTCGGCGGAGGTCGACCTGGTGCGCTCGGTGGTGCCACGCGGCAGCGCCGAGGTCGCCGCCGCGGCGGCGCCCGGCGTGCTCGAGGTCGACGGCCAGCGCGCCGCGTCGGTCGAGCTGCACATCGCCACCCGCAACGGCGAACAGGTCGGGTTGGTGCGCGGCGTCACCCCGGCGGCGTGGCTGGTGCACCCGCAGGTGACCGTCACCGAGGGCCGCGAACCGCGCGGTCCGTTCGAGGTCATGCTCGGCGCGCTGGCCGGCAAGCGCATGGGGCTCACCCCCGAACAGGCGGCGATCGGCCGCACGCTGCCGATCGAGCGCCGCGAGTTCACCATCGTCGGCCACTTCTCCGCACCGGGCTCGATCTACGAAGCCGAGATCTGGGCGCGGCTGCCGGACGTGATGCTGGCGACCAAGCGCGAGGACGTGTCGGCGGTGGTGCTGCGCCTGCGCGACGTCGCCGAGCTGCCGGAGGTGCGGCTGTTCGCCGCGCGCCGCGTCGACCTCGAAATCGCCGCCGTGCCGGAGCCCGAGCTGATGCGCGCGCTGATGCAGAGCCTGCTGCCGATCGCCGCGCTGGCGCGCTGGATGGCGCTGCTCGCGGTCGTCGCCGGCGCGTTCGCCTGCGCCAACACGATGTTCGCCGCGGTGCTGACGCGCACCCGCGAGCTCGGCACGCTGCGTTCGCTCGGCTACTCGCCGTTCGCCGTCGCCGCCGGCCTGGTGCAGGAGTCGGTGCTGGTCGCGTTCCTCGGCGGCGCGATCGGCACGCTGATCGCGCTCGGCATCGGCGCCGTCTCGCTGCGCTACCCGATGGGCGCGCTGCTGCTGCAAGCCGACCTGTCGAGCCGCGCCGTCGGCCTCGGCGCCGCCATCGTCTCCGGCCTGATCGGCGGCCTCGTGCCCGCCGTGCGCGCCGTCCGCATTCCCCTCGTAGAAGCCATCGGAGGTCGTTCATGAAGTGCTCTCATCTGCTCCCGTTCGTCGTCACCGCGCTGCTCGGCGCGTGCTCCCAGGACTCCGGCGACCGCGACGCCGGTCAGCCGACCGCTCCCGCCGCGGAACTGGCGAAGTTCACGCTGACCGCCGATCCCGGCGAAGCGCTCGGCGTGGTCGCCGCCAAGCACCAGGGCGAGGCCGAGCAGGTCGTCGTCGAAGGCCGCGTGCACGACATCACCAAGGGCTTCGCGATGCTCAAGCTGATGGACACCGGGCTCGACTACTGCGGCCAGGTCAACAAGGAGGACAACTGCCCGACGCCGTGGGACTACTGCTGCGACAGCAAGGACGACCGGCTGGCCAACAGCCTGCTGGTCGAGCTGCGGGGCGCCGACGGTCGGCCGATCGCCACCGCGTCGTTGCCCGAGCTGCGGCTGTGCGACCTGATCAAGGTGCGCGGCGCGCTGCAGAAGGACGCGCAGGGCAACCCGGTGTTGGTCGCATCGGGCGTGTTCCGCGTCGAGCGGCCGCAGCTGCCCGACTACGTCGAGTGGCCGCAGTGACGCGCGCCGCGCGGCGCGTTCAGCCGTGCTCCTTGCGCAGCTCTTCGTCGCTCGGCGGCGCCGGCACGCGCAGCGTCAGCTCGGTCTCGGCGCGCTCGATCTCGACCTTCTGCTCGGCGACGGTCTCGTAGCGGTACGAGGCCGCCACGCGCGCCAGCACGCCGAAGGCGCGTGAGGCGGCGATGGTCGCGCTGCCCTTCGGCAGCAGCAGGCGAACGGTGCGACGGCCCGGGACCATGGTGACGGCGCCGCTGACGACGGCCGTCGCGTTGCGGCCCTGGTCGACATCGATCGCCGCCGCCTCGACGCGCAGGGTCTGCAGCACCAGCTCGCCATCGGCGGGGTCCGCCTCGAGGTGCACGGTGAGCCGGTGCAACGCGGGTCGCAGCACCGGCGACGGTCCTGCCGCGCCGACCTCCAGTTCGTCGGCCTCGACGTGGAACACCAGGTTGCTCTCGAGGTCCAGCAGCGACAGCCGGTAGCGCCCCGGCAGCAGGTCGAGCGCGAACTGGCCGCCGGCCTCGAGCCCGGCCCGCGCCGGCTGGCCTGCGCGGCGACGCGCGCCATCGTCGACACGTTCGGCCTGCACCGCGACCTGCGCCAGGGGCAGGTCGTCCGCCTCGACCCGTCCGGTCACGAGCACGCTGCGCAGGCTCGCCAGGTCGATCTTCGGCGCCTCCCCGCCGACCGGCACCGCCAGCGACGAACCGGCGTCGCAGCGCAGCCGCGACGGCACCCACACCAGGAGTTCGCCGCTCGAACCGCCGACCGGTCCGAGGTGCACCGTGCCGGCTTCCCGCACCGTGCGCGGCGGCGGCGCGGTGATGTGGTGCTGGAAGAAGCCGTTGCCGCCGCCCTGGGAGCGCAGGCCGTCGGACCGGAGCTGCGGCGAAGGCCCTGGCGCGAGCTCCCCCTCGACGACGACGTCGAGCCACACGCGCGCCGGCACCACGAGGTCGAGCGACACTTCGCGTTGCGCGGTCAGGTCGATCGCCTCCGGCTGGCTGGCGAGGCGGTCGGCGACGTGCACCTGCACGCTGTACTCACCCGGCCGCAGGCCCTCGATGCGGTAGCGGCCGTTGGCGTCGCTGCGCGGCAGGATGCCGTCGAGCACGCCGCCGCTGCCGCTGCTGTTGCCCTTGGGCAGCGCGCGCACGTGCGCGCCGGCCACCGGGGCCCCGGTCTCGGCGTCGGTGACGACGCCGGTGACGACGGCCTCGGAGCCGAGCGCGACGACCTGCGGCTCGTCGCCGGCGACGACGTCGACCAGCTCGAAGCCGTGCCCCGGCGCCTCGACCAGCAGCGCGTTGGTGTTGTTGTCCAGCGGGACCTGCGCTTCGCCGGTGAAGTCAGCGCCCGGGTCGTGGCGATGGAACAGCGCGATCACGGGTCGGTCGGCGCCGAACATCAGCTTCGACACGTGCACGTTGGGCAGCGTCTCGCCGCTCGCGGCGTCGCGCACCAGCAGCTTGACGCTGCGCGCCGCCTCGCCGTCGCCGTCGCCGACGACCTCGGTGACCGCGACGTCGTCGTGGGCGCCGCGCAGCAGCGCGCTGGCGAACGACCGCCCGTGCGCCGACACCTTCAGCCGCAGCAGCACGTCCGGCGGCACGTCGATCGCGAAGCGACCGTCGGCGTCGGTGCGGCACGCGGTCATCGGCGGCGACGCCACCGCCGCGATGCGCACCGACGCGTCGGCGATCGGCTGGCCGTCGGCGCCGACGACGCGACCGCGCACCACCGCGGCCGGCTGCAGCGTCACGTCGAGCGGCGACTCCTGGGCCGTCAACATCGTGCACCCGACGTACCCCGGGCAGCGGATCGTCACCGTCAGCCCGGAGCGCGGCACGCCCGGCACGACGAAGATGCCGCGGGTGTTGGCGAACGCCCCCGAGCGCACGGCGATCGCGCCCGACGACTGGGTGCGCAAGGCGCCTTCGACGCCGATGTGTGCGCCGGCCAACCCGGCGCCGTCGGGGCCGCGCACGCGACCGATCAGCTGCACGCCCGGCACCAGCAACGCGTCCTCGAGCACCAGCGGCTGTCCGTCGGTCCAGCCGCGCACGCGGATCGCGCACGCCTGGCGATCGCGCATGGCGACGACGACCGACGGCCAGGCCCCCTTGCCGCTGGCGTCGATCGCGTAGTGCCCGTCCGCGCCGCTGACCGCGTCCGGCGCCTTCAGCAGCGCGGGCACGTCCAGTTCGCTGCCGCCGGCGAACACGCCGACGGCAGCACCGGCCAGCGGCGCGCCGTTCTCGTCGCGCACCGTGCCCTCGAGCGTGCCCGGGCCGTCGTCGGCGTGCTGGGCGCGCAGGTCCGGCGCCGCCGCGGCGAGGCAGACGAGGAACAGCGCCGCGAGGCACCGCGAGGGACCGGAGGGCGGTCGTTCCATCCGGCCGATCCTATCCCAACAGCCCCCTGGGGCCGGCGATCACCATGCCTATGATCCCCTGCATGAACACCTACGAGATCCGCGAGTCCACCGGGGACGGCGACTACACCGTGACCCTGTTGTCCAGCGTCGGGGGCAAGCAGCACGTGCTGTTCGAGCTGCGCGTGCCGTGGGCGACGTTCTCGAAGGGCCTGCACCAGGGCCTCGACCTGCGCAAGTCGGCGAAGGAGACGATCGACGGCAAGAAGCGCGAGCTGGAGGAGCTGGCGCAGCAGTGAGCGCGGGGCACCTGGGGCGCGAGCGATTCCGCCGCGCGCCGGTTACCCTCGGCGACATGGAACCCGGCGATCCGGAGTGGCCTCCTCGCTTCGCCGATCGCGCCGCCGTGGCGGCGGCGTGGTTGCTGGCCTTCGTCTTCGCTGCCTGCTCGCGACGCGAGGCGGCCCCCACGAGCACGGCGCCGACCGCGAGCGCCTCCGGGACGGACACCGCGCAGCAGCCGACCGAGGAGGAACCGCAGGAGCCGGACGCGGAGGAGCCGGACGAACCGGACGTGCCGCCGCCGCCGCAACAGCCGCTCGAGCTGCGCCCCGGCGAGACGGAGTTCGAGAACCTCGACGCGTTTCCCGGCGCCGAACCGAAGGACGCCGACGGCGACGACTGGTTCTGGTGCGTACAGATCGTCGACGCGATGGACCTGCGGCCGCTGCCGGGCGCGTCGGTGCAGGTGCCCAGATCGGCGGGCAGCGGTGCCGTCACCAGCGACCTGCACTTCCAGTGCGCCGCGGTGACCGACGAGTTCGGCTGGGCGCGCCTGCCGTGGCCCGGCGTGTGGGGCTACCACGACTACGTGTTCGCCGACGCGGCCGGCCACGTCGCCGAGGAGAACTGCGGCCCGGGCGAGGATCGCTGCGAACTGCTGTCCGGCGCCGACGTGCCGGTGCAACTCGTCGACTACACCGGCCGGCCCGTGCCCCGCGGCCGCATCGAGCTGGTGCTCGGCTGCGGCCACGTGCCGTGCCAGCGCACCGCGATCGCCGACGCCGAAGGCCGCGCAGTGCTGCACGACATCCAACCGTCGCGCCACGAGGACCTGTTCGTCTGGGCCGCGGGCCAGCAGTTCGGCGCCTACCGACTGCGCACCACCTGGCGCGAGGGCAGCGCGCCGGTCGTCATCGACTGCGTGCCCGGTGTCGAGGTGCGCGGCCGGGTGCTCGACGCGACCGGGCAGCCGGTCGCCGGCGTGCGCGTGGGCGCCAAGGGCCACGCGCGACCGTGGGAACGCACCGACGCAGAAGGCAACTTCGCGCTGCAGGGTCTCGAGGCGTGGAGCACGATCGAGGTGGTGCCGCCGCCGCCGCTCGGCCTCGCCACCGAGACGTTCCCCGCGCCGCCGCCCGGCGTCGCCCGCACCGTCGTGCTCGGCCAGCCGCAGGACGGCGCCGAGCTGTTGGTGCACGCGACCGGCCCCGACGGCGCCGCGGCCGACGGCGTGCGCGTCACCGCCGTGCGCGCGCACGACGGCCAGACCGCCACCGCCGAGACCGACGAACACGGCGACGTGCGCCTGCCGGTCGCGCCGGGCAGCTACCGCGTGCTCGCCGACGGCCACCTCGGCACCTGGGGCCGCGCCGAGAGCATCGCCGACGTGACCGCCGCCGCCGAAGTGACGCTGCGCCTGACCGTGCCGCGCAACCCGACCGTGCGCGTCGACGCCAGCCGTGTGCTCGACATGACCGTCGGCATCACCACCGCGACCGACTACCGCGCGCTCGACGCGGCGGGGATCGACGGCGCCGACGTGCCGGTGCCGGCCGGCGAACGGGCGACGTTTCGCGTCAGCACCTGGCAGGACGACGACGAGCTCGGCGTGCGCTTCTTCGAGGTGCCGGCGCCGGGCGGTGTGGTGGTGCTCGAAGGCCCGCCGCCGAGCCACGTCAAGGCGCACTTCGTCGGGCCGGACGGCGAACCGGTGGAGGCCCGGCTGAGTCTGCAGCGCCAGGCCGGCGAATGGCGGCAGAACGGCGACGACGAGACCAGCACCGAGGCCGACGCGGCGACGCCGCTGCGCGGTCGCTGCACGTGGTTCGCGATTCCGGCCGACGACGCGCTGGCGCCGCGTTTCGGTGACCTGGTGCTGACCGACGACGACGTCGACCTCGGCGAGGTGCGGTTCGCCCAGAGGAACGGCCCGGCGTTGCGCGTCGAGATGCCCGAAGAGCTACGCGACACGCAGTTCCGCGTCCGCATCGCGATGCCGCGCGAGCACCTGCGCTACGACCTGGATCTCGACGACGAGACCTTCACCTGCGACGACGTCGGCACCGCCGCGGCCGGCGACATCGTGCAGGTGTCGCATTGGTCCGGCGGAGACGGCGACGTCGTGGTGCCCTACACGTTCGAGTTGAGCGGCCCGCCGCCGTGGACGGTGCCGTGGCCGCGCGCCGAGCTGAAGGTCACCGCGCGGCGCAGCGACGGCCACCTGCTGACCGACGGCGTGGTGCTGCTCGACGGCTTCGTCGTACCGATCGACGAGGACCAGCCCGGATCCGTGCGGCTGCGCGGCATCCAGGCGGGACCGCACACGCTGGTCGTCGCCCAGCGAGAGCACCTGAGCCGGACGTTCGTGCTGCGCTTCGCCGACGGCGAGCAGCGCTCGCTCGACGTGCGCCTGTCGCCGAAGGTGCGCTGACGCGCGGTCCCGCAGCCCTCAGGCCTCGCGGATCTCGCGCTTGGCCTGCTTCTCCTTCTCCGACTGGCGCTTGTCGTGCAGCTTCTTGCCGCGGCCGACGCCGATCGTGACCTTGGCGAAGCCCTTGGTGCCGAAGTAGACGCGCAGCGGCACCAGCGTCAGGCCCTTGACCTGCGCCTTCTCCTTGAGCTTCTTCAGCTCCTGGCGGCTCAGCAGGCACTTGCGCTTGCGCTTCGGCTCGTGGTTCTGCAGGTTGCCGTGGCTGTATTCGGGGATCGTCGCGCCGATCAGGAACAGCTCGGGACCGTCGAAGCGGCAGTAGGCCTCGTCGAGCGAGATCTGGCCCTGGCGCAGCACCTTGACCTCGGTGCCGCGCAGCACCATGCCGGCCTCGTAGCGCTCGAGGATCTCGTAGTGGTGCCGGGCCTTGCGGTTGTCGCCGACCAGCGTCTCCGTCGCCGCCGGGGCGGACTTGGGCTTCTGGTTCTGCGGCTTCGCCATCGGAGGCGTCCTCGCTACGGCATCGCCCGGAGCCGCGCAAGTCCGCGCCAAGACCCGGTGAACAGAATCGCCGGAACAGCCTCTTGCATCCGAAGCCGCGGTCGCTAGCTTCCTCGTCCCCCACTGGTATGCCCAGGTGGCGGAATTGGCAGACGCACTAGGTTCAGGTCCTAGCGGGAGTAACATCCCATGGAGGTTCAAGTCCTCTCCTGGGCACCAAACCTCTGCAGCCGGCGAAGCCGGTTGCAGAGGTTTGTTCATTTCTGGGGGCCGGGCGCAACGCGATACGGCACGCGAGGCGCAAGCCACCCATCCGCGACGCTGCGCCGGCCCCGGAGAGCTTGGCCACCCGTGCGAGACGGAGCATCCGCTCGCTCAGGCCTCTCGCACGGCGAAGTCAGCGGCTACGCGGCTGACTGCTCGCCCCCTCCTGCTTCCTGCTGCTGTGTTTTCTTCTTCTCTGATCTCCGTCCATGACCGCGCTGCGCAGTGAAGTGAACGCCGACGTGCCGGTGGCGCGGCCGGGGGAGTTCGCGCCGCTGGTGATCGGCGACATGGTGGTCGATCCGCCGGTGGTGCTGGCGCCGATGGCGGGCATCACCAACGCGCCGTTCCGCTCGCTGTGCCGGCGGTTCTCGCAGGACCGGTGTCTGTACGTCAGCGAGATGATCACGGCGCGGGCGTTCGTCGAGGGGCACGCGCGCACGCTGCAGCTGGCGTCGTTCGGCGACGACGAGAAGACGCGGCGCAGCATCCAGCTCTACGGCACCAACCCGGAGACGCTGGCGCAGGCGGCGCGCACGCTCGCCGAGGAGTGGGGCGTGCACCACATCGACATGAACTTCGGCTGTCCGGTGCGCAAGGTCACCGCGTCGGGCGGCGGCGCGGCGATCCCGGTCAAGCCGGGGCTGCTGCGACGCATCGTGCGCAGCGTGGTGAAGAGCGCCGGCGAGGTCCCGGTGACGATCAAGTTCCGCAAGGGCATCGACGCCTCGCTGCTGACCTATCTGGAGGCCGGCCGCATCGGCGAAGGCGAGGGCGCGCGCGCCGTCGCGCTGCACGCGCGAACCGCGGCGCAGCTGTATTCGGGGCAGGCCGACTGGTCGGCGATCACGACGCTCAAGGAGACCGTCAAGACCATCCCGGTGCTCGGCAACGGCGACATCTTCGAGCCGTGGGACGCCCTGCGCATGCTGCGCGAAACCGGCTGCGACGGCGTCGTCGTCGGCCGCGGCTGCCTCGGCCGGCCGTGGTTGTTCGGCGAGCTGTGCGCGGCGCTGACCGGCGAGGAGCCGCAGTCCCCGCCCGACCTCGGCGCCGTGCTCGACACGATGACCACCCACGCCGAGCTGTTGTGCGCGTTCTTCGGCGAGAAGCACGGCATGCAGCAGCTGCGCAAGTTCACCGGCTGGTACCTGAAGGGCTTCCCCGGCACCAAGAAGAAGCTGCCGGCGCTGCACCTGGTGAAGACGCTCGACGAGATGAAGGCGCTGATCGCCGACCTGCCGCGCGACGTGCCGTATCCCGAGGTCGCGCTGCGCGCGCGGCGCTGCAAGGACGGCAAGACGCAGGAGGTGTCGCTGCCGCAGGGCTTCCTCGAAGCGCGGGACGAGGACCTCGTGATCGACGACCCCGAACACGTCGACGGAGGCTGACCCGGCGCGCCCTCAGGCCTCTTCCCCTCAGGCCTCGTCGCTGAGCCGGCCCAGCATCCCGGCATAGGCGCCCAGCACGTCGGCGACCACCTGCGCGCCGGCGAGGCCGTGCACCGGATCGTCGAGCAGCAGGTCGGCGGCGTCCTCGAGCCCGTGCCGCAGCGCCGCGTCCAACCTCTGCCTCAGCTCGCGCGACGACCAGCGGTCGCAGCGCAGCGCGGCGAGTTGGTTCTGGGCGCCGATCAGGCGGCCGACGAACGACGCCAGCGACTCCGCATCGACCGCCTCGGCGAAGCGCGGCACGACCTCGTCGTCGCCGAGCTCGAGGTGCTGGCGGGTCCGCGCCAGGACCCGGCTGCGCAGCAGCCGGCGGGCGATCTGCGCTGCACCGTGCAGCGAGACCTCGTCGTGCTCGACGTCCTTGTGCACGCCGCCCCGCGGCGGCTCGCGGCGGGACCAGTCGCGGGGCCGCTCGGGGAAGCCCCCGACGCCACCGACCGGTGCCGCGTTGGAGAGTGGATCGGCCATGCGCGCGTGCTCCACTTCTCATTCTCGGACAGGCTGCGGCGAACTTGAGCACCGAGACGCCTGCCGCCGCCCGGGCTACCATTCCCCGCGGGTCTCCAGCCCGCCGGGCCGGCGACACCGCCCAGACCACCGAAGCCACCCACCTCGATGACCATGCTCGCCCGCTTGCTGCCGTTCCTCTGCGCCGCGACCCCGCTGCTCGCGCAGTTCGACTACGACCTCGAGAAGCGCTCCCCGGCGCAGCTCGGCGCGACGATCGACCTCGAGGTCGTCGGCGCGCCGGCGAACTCGATCCTGCTCTACCTGGTGTCGACCAATTCCGGGCCGACGCCGCTGTCGTGGGTCGATCCGGGCGATCTGCGGGTCGCGGCGGTGGGCGTCGACCTGCTGCCGTCGCTGAGCTTCGGCATCACCAGTCCGACCGGCGGCGCGACCTACGCGGTGCCGCTGCCCAACGACCCGGCGGCCAACGGCGCGGTGTTCCACTGGCAGAGCATCCAGCTGCTGTTGGGCGCGACGTTCTTCGGCGAGATGTCCAACGACGTCGTCACCCAGTGCGGGCTGCCGCTGCAGAGCGTGCAGGCGCCGTCGTCGCTGGCCGCGGCGCGCGCCCTGTCCGCGATCGCCGTCGACGCCGACAACGACAACAGCGGCGGCGACGTGCTGATCGTCGGCGGCGGCACCGGCACGCTGACCGCGGCGACCGGCCTCGCCTCGTCGGAGCTGTGGAGCTACCGCCGCATGCAGCGCCAGGCCGGCCCGTCGATGTCGGTCGCCCGCGCGCTGCACCTGACCGTGCAGCTCAACGACGGCCGCACGCTGGTGATCGGTGGCGCCGACCAGAACGGCAACGTGCTGTCGTCGTGCGAGATCTACGACCCGGCGACCAACAGCTTCTCGACGACCGGCTCGATGGGCACGCCGCGCATCCTGCACGCCGCCTGCCGGCTCGCGGACGGGCGCGTCATGACCTGCGGCGGCACGTCGACGCTCGCCCCAGACCTGACCGCGGCGGTGCTCGGCACGCTCAACACCGCCGAGATCTACAACCCCGCGACCGGCACCTGGTCGGGCACCGCCAACATCGGCGGCTACCGTCTGGCGCCGGCGTTGACGCTGCTGTCCACCGGCCAGGCGATGGTCTCGGGCGGCGTGCAGATCACCTTCCTGTTCGGCTTCCCCATCGGCGCCGGCACCACCACCGCGGCGCAGCGCTGGAACCCGGCGACGGGCACCTGGGGCAGCGCCGCCAGCATGTCGGTGGCGCGCGCCGGGCATCACTTCAACCAGGTGACGCTCAACGACAACCGCGTGCTGATGACCGGCGGCACCTTCCTGTCGCTGACGAGCCTCTCGCCGCTGGTCGTGAGCACCGGCACGATCGCCGGCGCCGAGGCCTACAACCCGACGAACAACACCTGGACGACCTACAACATGGCGAGCAACCGCGCCCTGCACAGCGCGACCAAGCTGCCCGACGGCCGCGTCGTGGTCTGCGGCGGCGCCCAGGGCACGCTGGACGTGCCGGTGCCGATCGACGGCGTCGAGGTGTTCAACCCGGTCAGCAACTCGTGGAGCGGCGCGCCGGCGCTGCTGCAAGCGCGCGCCAGCCACGTCGCCAGCATGATGCCGGACGGCACGCTGGTGCTGTTCGGCGGCCAGGGCAGCGCGAGCACGCTGACGTCGATCGAGACGATCCGCTTCTGAGCGGTCGCGTCCCGGCCCCGCGCGGCTAGCGCTGTGCGGGCTCCTTGACGACCGGGTTGCGCAGCACGCCGAGGCCTTCGACCTCGACCTCCATGACGTCGCCGGGCACGACCGGCGACACGCCCTCGGGGGTGCCCATCGCGATCAGGTCGCCGGGCCGCAGCGTCGTCACGCGCGACATCGCCGCCAGCGCCTGCGCGACCGGGAACACCATCGCGCTGGTGCGCGCGTCCTGCCGCACCTCGCCGTTGACGCGCATCACGACCCGCAGGTCCGACGCGTCGATCGCGTCGCTCGGCGTCACGAACGGCCCCGTCGGGCAGAACGTGTCGATCGCCTTGGCGCGCAGCCACGGGTACTTCTGCTCGCGGTCCTGGCCCTGCAGCTTGCGCGCGGTGACGTCGTTGAGGGTCGTGTAGCCGCGCACCAGCGCCGGCGCCGTGGCCTCGGTCACGTGCTTCGCGCCGCGGTCCTGGGGGTCGGCGAAGCCGAGCACCAACGCCAACTCGGCCTCGTGGTCGACGCGCGTCTCGAGCCAGTGCGGGATCGCCACCTCGTCGCCGTGCGCGACCAGCGTGCCCGGCAGCTTGGCGAAGAAGATCGGCTCCGCGGGCGCCTCGGCGCCGAACTCGCGCGCGTGCGCGACGTAGTTCTTGGCCAGGCACAGGATGTTGCCGCCGCGCGGCACCGGCGGCAGGAAGCGCTCGGGCGCCGGCATCTCCGCGCCGCCGGCGATGCGCGCGGCGAGGTCGTCGCGGGTCAGCGCGCCGTCGCGCAGCAACGCGACCACGTCGACCGGGCCGAGGTCGAACCAGCGCGGCGCGGCGCCGGTCGGGTCGACCGCGCCGAGCCGGGCCACGCCGCCGCGCGCGAACCGGAACCACGCCCGGTGCCTCGGGAGCCCGGCGTGCGCCTGCGAGGTCGCGTCGCTCACCGGCAGCGTTCCAGCGCGACCATCGCGTAGCAGGTGCAGAGCAGCGGCACGCTCTCCATCCAGCGGCCGTTCTCGCCGTTGACCCACGCGCCATCGGCCTGCTGCATCGACGCGAGCCTTGTGCGCAGCGCCGCTCGCCAGTCGATCTTCTGCTCCGCGCCCTTCTGCCCGTCGGCGTCGGCGGCGGCCGTCACGACCGTGTCGATGCCGGCGGAGTCGAGCGCCTGCGCCAGCAGCATGTAGCAGTAGAACAGGCCCTGGTACTTCGCCTTCTCCCCCATCGCCGGATCGGCGCCTGGGTTGACGGCGAGGTCCCAGTGCTCCTGGATCCACTTCACGGCGGCCTGCACGCGCGGGTCGTCGCCCTTGACGCCGGCCAGCGTGTAGGCCTTCAGCAGCGCGTAGGTCATCGAGCCGTAGCTGCGCGGCACGACCTTGCCGTCGGGCTGCACGAGGTAGCCGGCCGCGCTGTTGCCGGGGTAGTAGGCCGCGCCGCCGTCGTCGCCGGACACCGCCTCGACGACCGTGTCGGGCTTCTCCGGGTCCGGGATCTTGGTCGTCAGGTCGTTGCTCGCCTTGAGGTTCTGCGTGCGCTGCAGGAACACGATCGCCTTCTGCAAGGCCTCGTGGTCCTCCGGCAGCCCGCTGTCGCGCAGCGCCTGCAGCGCGAAGTGCGTGTTGCTGAGGTCGCCGCGCTGGCTGCCGCCGTAGCCGACCGAGCCGTAGTCGCGGTCGCGGCGCTGGTAGCCGGCAGCCTCGACGTTCTGGAAGCCGAGGATCGCGCGCTGCGCCTTCTGCAGCACCGCCGCGGCGTTGGGGTCGTCCGAACGCGCCAGCGCGCCGATCACCACGCAGGTCGTGTAGTTGACCTCGTCTTCGCTGAAGTTGCCGGAGTCGTCCTGCCTGGCCATCAGCCAGCGAAGGCCCTGCTCGATCGTCTGCTGCTGCGCGGCGGTGCGCATGCCGCGCGGCTTGGTCTGCAGCGCGAGCAGGCCGAAGCCGGTCAGCGCCGCCGACTCCTCGCCGCGCACGGCGAACACGCCGTCCTTCTGCTGCAGCAGGAGCCACTGGAAGGCCTTCTCCTGCTCAGGCGACCACGCCACGCCGGCGTCGCCACCGGCAGCCTGCTTGTCGAGCGCGCGGTTGGCCTCCTGACAGACGACCAGCTGCAGCAATGCGTCGGCCGCCGCCTTGCGGTCGACGCCGGCGCCGGCGGCGATCTGCGCGTCGGCGACCTTCTTGGCGTCGGCGCCGAAGTGCTGCGGCCAGCGATCGGCCTGCACCTGGTCGAGCACCGCCGCCACGCTGGCCGCGAAGCCGGGCGCGTCGCCGCCGTGGCCGGCGAGCCAGCGGCGCGCCACGGCGCACTCGGCGGCGTAGCCCTTGTCGTCCATGCGCTCGAGCGCGTCGGCGGTCCAGGCCGTGGTCGCGACGTCGCCGAAGCTGCCGTCGGCGCGCCGCTGCTGCAGCAGGTAGTCGAGCGACGGCCGCACCACCGGCCCGTCGCCGACGTGGTAGCGACGGTGGCAGTGGCCCATCGCGACCAGGATCTTGGCGGTGCTGAGCGCGTCGGCGCCGAGCACCGCGTGCGCAGCCGGATGGCCCTGGTCGAGGCGCGAGGTGTCGCGGAGCACGTCGACCAGCCGATCGACCTGGCCGCGGAAGATGTCACCGGTCTGCCGGGTCGGGGCCTGGGCCACGACGGCGCTGCCGGCGATCAGGAAGGTGAAGAACAACGATGCGGAAGTCCGCGACATGGCGATCTCTGGGTGGGCTCTCGGACGAGCGCTAGGTTAGGCCCGCCGGCCCGACAACGGAAACGTCTCGACGTGGTTCAGGTTCGCCGCGCCCTGACGACGATGGCAATGGCCCCAGCGGGCCGCGTCGCCGCACCCCGGCGCCCGCTGCGCCGAAACCACTGCGGCGACGTCGCCGACGACGCTATCCTTCCTCGCCCCCATGTTCCGCGACCGAACCGTCTCGCTCGTCATCCCCGCCTACAACGAGGAGGAGACGATCGGCCAGGTGGTGCAGGAGTTCCGCTCCGAGCCCCACCTCGACGAGATCGTCGTCGTCGACAACAACTGCGTCGACCGGACCGCCGAGCTGGCGAGCGCCGCCGGCGCGCGCGTGATCGCCGAGTCGCGCAAGGGCTACGGCGCCGCGCTGACCGCCGGCATGGACGCAGCCAAGGGCGACCTGCTGGTGCTGGTCGAGGCCGACGGCAGCTTCCGCGCCCGCGACGTCGTCAAGCTGCTCTGCTACCTGGACGACGCCGGCATGGTGATGGGCACGCGCACCACCAAGCAGATGGTCCAGCAGGGCGCGAACATGCGCTTCATGCTGCGCTGGGGCAACGTGTTCATGGCCAAGTTCCTGCAGCTGTGCTGGATGCGCCCCGCCGAGCCGCGCTTCACCGACGTCGGCTGCACGTTCCGCGCGCTGAGCGCCGGGACGTGGCGCAAGATCCGCCCCCGGCTGCGCGAGACCGGCCCGGCGTTCTCGCCGGAGATGATGTGCGCGGCCCTGCAGGAGCGCTGCCGCATCATCGAGGTGCCGGTGACCTACGCGCAGCGCATGGGCGGCGAGTCGAAGCACAGCGACACCTTCTCCCGCCAGGCGCGCACGGCCTGGAAGATGTTCCGCACCATCTGCCGCAAGCGCTTCCTCGAGCGCGGCGCACCGGTGTCTGCGGCGGAGGCTCGCACGACGTGAGCCCCGCGGCTTCCGAGCGCGTCGACGTCACGACGTGTCAGCTGTGCGGCAGCGCGCGGCGCGAGGAGCTGTTCCGCGACGGCCCCTACACGGTCTGCACCTGCTCCGACTGCGGGCTCGTCTACGTCACGCCGCGGCTGTTCGGCCAGGCCCTGCTCGACGTCTACGGCGCGAGCTACTGGAAGAGCGACAACCCGAAGCAGCGCGGCTACGCCGACTACGCCAAGGAGTCCGCGCTCTACCTGAAGACCTACCGCCGTCGCATGCGGCTGGTGTCGCGGTGGCTGCCCGCGCACGCACGGCTGCTCGACGTGGGCTGCGCCGCCGGCTACTTCCTGCGGGTCGCGCAGGAGCACGGCCACGACGTGCACGGCGTCGAGCTGTCGGAGCCGATCGCCGAGGAAGCGATCGCGGCGCTCGGCGCCGACCGCGTCTTCCACGGCTTCCTCGACGACGCCGTGGCGGCGCGCGGCTGGCAGCCGCAGTCGTTCGACATGGTGACGATCTGGGACGTCATCGAG
This sequence comes from Planctomycetota bacterium, assembly GCA_020638735.1. Lineage (GTDB taxonomy): Bacteria > Planctomycetota > UBA1135 > UBA1135 > UBA2386. The sequence goes on from JACKHZ010000008.1 coordinate 46,984, forward strand.
CACGTGCCGGAGCCGCAGCAGCTGCTGGCCAGCATCCGGCGGTTGCTGAAGCCTGGCGGCAAGCTGCTGCTGGAGACGCAGAACGTGCGCTCGCGGTTCGCGCGCCTGCTCGGCCCGCGCTGGCACCACTTCAAGCACGACGAGCACATCTACCACTTCTCGCCGGCGACCATCACCCGGCTGCTCGACGACTGCGGCTTCCGCGTGCGCCACCTCGGCGCCGGCTTCGCCGGCAAGTACGTGTCGTTCGGCTTCCTCGCCGAACGCGCCGGGCGGCTCGGCCGCATCCCGGCGCTGCTCGCCAGCCCGCTCGGCCTGCTGCGCGGCTGCAACGTCTACTTCAACCCGCACGACGAGCTGATCGTCGTCGCGGAGTTGAAGGACTGAGGCCAGCGGAACCGAGCCCCGCTCGACCGGGCCCGGGTGAGCGGCGCGGCCGTGGCCGCGCCGCCGTCACTGCGGCTGCGGCTCGGTCTGCGTGCCCTTCTTCGGATCGAAGGCGTAGCGCCCCTTCAGCATCTCGAGCGAGAACGCCTGCTGCAGCGCGCCGAACATCTGGAGCCGCGCGAACGGCATCTGCTTGCTGCCGCGCACCATCATGAACTCGCGGCGCGTGATGTCGTCGGCGGTCAGCGGCGCGACCGCCGTGCAGACCGTGACGTGGTAGCAGCGCTCCGGAGAGTCGAACATGACGGCGCTCGCCTCGCCCTCCTTCATCTGCGAGTGCTGCTTGATCACGTAGCGCGTCGTCGCGTCGAAGCGCTGGTCGAAGCGCGGCCGCCGCTGCACGTCGCGCGGCAGCGGGTCGAGCTTGCGCACGGTGAAGCCGGCCTCGGCGGCGGCCGCCGCCAGCACCTTCTGGTAGTGCTTCTTGGCCTCCTCGGCGATCTCGTTGTCGATCTCGCGCTGGACCGCGCTCGTGAACTGCGTGACGCGCATGTCCCGCATGCCGAGATCGCGCGTCTTCGTGTCGAGCTTGCGCTGCCAGTCGCCGCGGGCCTGCGAGCCGAGGTTCGGGCGGGCCAGCATCTCCGTGGCCTGCTCGATGTCCTTGTTCACGCCCTGCTCCCACTCGGTGATCTTGGCGTCGATGCGCTCCTGCCGCTTCGACTCCTTCTCGGTGACGAAGTCGGGCATCTGCTCCTTGGCGAGGCGCAGCAGGGCGGCGTTCATCGCCTTCTGCTTCTCGACGCCTTCCTTGTTGGCCTGCTCGACCCAGTAGGCGTCGTCGAGCAGCGGCTTCAGCACGTCCCACGGCTTGAGCGGCTTCGGGTCGGTGGCGATGGCCTGGTAGACCATCACCGCCTTCTGGGTGCGCACCGGGCCCTGGCAGAGGTCGCCGGGGTTCGCGAGCGCCGCGCCCTGGGCAGCGGTCGGCCACTTGCCGAGCCCGAGCTCGAGCGCGTCGAGGTCGGCGAGCGCCTCGGCGTTCTTCAGCCCGGTCATCGTCTTGACCACGAAGCCCGACTTGTCCTTGGTCAGCTCGGTCAGCGCGGCGCCGAGATCGAACGCCTTGCGCGCCGCGTCCTGCGCGGCCTTGGCCTCGTCGAGCGCCGCCTGCGCGGCGGCGAGCACGGGCTCGGCGGCGGTGTGCTTGTCGCGTGCCTCGTTCACCTCGGTCTCGAGCTTCGCGACGGCGGCCTTCAGCTCCTCGTCCTCGGGCTTGTCCGCGAGCTCCTTCTGCTTGGCCTCCAGCTCGCCCTCCTTGAGGGCGAGCAGCTTCTTGGCGCTGTATTCCTCGTCGCGCGCGGCGTTGAACGCCTGCGTCTTCTCGGCGACGGCGTCGGTGCTCGGCTTCAGCGCCTGCGTGAACTGGTCGCGCGCCTGCCCGAGCAGGTCGTTCATGACCCGCTGCGCCTGCACGACCCGGTTGAGCTCGGCCTGCACCGCCTCGTCCTCGAACGGCTTGTACTCACCCGCCGTCTCGAGCGCGAAGCGCGTGTCCTTGTCCTGCTCGTAGTAGGACTTCAGCTCGTCCTCGGTGACGGTGAAGTCCTTCAGCGCCGTGTCCTGCCACTGGCTGGCGTCGAACTGGCCCTCCTCGGTCAGCGCCGCGAACATGCGCAGCTGCACGAGCGGCAGGTCGTAGACGCTGAGGCGACCCTTCTCCGGATCGGACTTGCCGTCCAGCCAGGTGCGCAGGTCCTCGTCGCTCAGCTGCGTCGCCGCCTCGAGCTCCGCCTGACGCGCCTTGACGTCGTAGCTGGCGACCTCGAACGCGATCTTCTCGCGGTCCTCCAGCGCCTTGCGCATGACCTCGGCGTCGCCGGTGTCGAGCGCCAGCATCTCGAGCTGCATGAAGGTGCCGACGCGCATCGCCTCGGCGACGACCTGCCGGAACTCGGCCAGCGAGCCGAAGCCGCTGAGCTGGGCGACGCGCGACGCGCTGTCGGCCTTGCGCTGCTCACGCGCGACCTCGATCGCCTTGTCGACCTCGACGAGCGACACGCCGATGCCGCACTCGATCGCCGCGCGGCGCAGGATCGCGTAGCACTCGCCCATCTCGCTCTCCCCGCCCTGGCCCGGGATGATGCCGCCGAAGCCCGGCAGCACGCCGGGGGGCAGCGAGCGCCCGTTCTGCGCCAGGCGGTTGCCGTAGCGGTAGTCCTCCTGCGTCAGCTTGACCTCGTTGCCGTTGACCGTGATCGTCGCCAGCGGTTCACGCGTGTCGAACAGCGTGCGCACCAGCTGGGTCATCGGCCCGGTGATCGAGAACGTCAGCAGGGTGAACAGACCGGCGCTGTACAGCAGCTTCTTCTGGTTGCGCCGGAAGAAGCCGTAGACGCCGGAGTGCTCGTCGAATTGGTGATCGCCGGGGGCAGGAGTGCCCTGCGGATGTTCGGGGTGGGTCGACATTGCGGAAGGCGGAGCAGGATAGCGGCCCCCCGGCGCGAAAGCAGCCTCGGCTTGCTGCCGGGCCGCATCGTGGACCGCCGGGAAGCGAGGGAGCTGGAGAGACGGGGTGGCGAGTCGGTGGCGGGAGTCAGGAGGCCGGGACAGGGATCGCGGCGGCGCCGAGCAGCACCGGCAGACCGTCGCGGATCGGATAGAGCCAGGCCCCGCCCGAGGTGCACAGCCCCTCCTCGACCGGCGCGGTGAGGGCCGTGCCACCGCGGTCCTGGGCTCCGCCCGCGGCGATCGCGGCGTTGACCGCGGCCAGCTCGGCGGCGCGCGCTTCGCGCAGCGGCTCGCGCGTCACGGGACAGACCAGCAGCGCCAGGAACTCGGGGGCGATCATCGGCTTGCAGGAGGTTCGGTGCGGGGTGATGGCCGCCCCGGGTGGCATCTGGTGAGGGCGGCAGGGCTCGAACCTGCGACCACCGGCTTAAAAGGCCGCTGCTCTACCGACTGAGCTACGCCCCCGACGCGGGGCGAAGATGAAACCCCGTTGCGCGCCGGGGCGCAAGGGGCGGCGCGGAATGCGTCCGCCCGAGCGTTCGCCCGGGCGGCTGACCGGGGCATCGCACCGCGCGGGTCGGTCGCGAAGCGACCGACACACGCACGCGCCGCGCATGGGCCGACGGCCCGAGCTCTCGTGGATGCTGCTTCCCGCAGCGCGGCGCCAGGAGTGATGGTGACGGGTCGGTCGCGAAGCGACCGAGACGAGCGCACGCGCCGCGCATGGGCCGACGGCCCGAGCTCTCGTGGATGTCGCTTCCCGCAGCGTGGCGCCAGGGGTGATGGTGACGGGTCGGTCGCGAAGCGACCGACCAGTCACTCCTCCATGATCTCCTTCGACTTGTGCTTCAGCATCTCGTCGAGCCGGTGCTCGACGGACTTCAGCTCCTTGTCGATCGCGTCGTGCGCCTTCTTGCACTGGTCCTCGGACAGCGTGCCGTCCTTCTTCATCTGGTCGGCGACCTTGTTGGCGTCGCGACGCTCGTTGCGCAGCGCGACGTGGTTCTGCTCGACGAGGTCCTTGACCTTGGCCACCAGCTTCTGCCGCTGCTCACCGCTGAGCGGCGGCATGATCAGGCGCAGCACCTTGCCGTCGGACTGCGGGTTGAGGCCGAGGTCCGACTTCTGGATCGCGCGCTCTATGTCCTTCATCACCTGCGGCGAGCCGTCGAACGGCTTGATCATCAGCTGCCGCGCCTCCGGAACCGAGATGTGCGCGACCTGGTTGAGCGGCGTCGGCGTGCCGTAGTACTCGACGCGGATCGTGTCGACCAACGCCGGGGACGCGCGCCCGGTGCGGATCTGACCGAGCTGATCGTGCGTGTGCTTCAGCGTCTTCTCGGTCTTCTCCTTCAGGGCGGTGAGGATCGTTGCGTAGGGTTCCATGTCTGCTTCGTCTGTCGTGGGTCGAGGGGTGAGGTCGGCTCGCGCGATCCGCTACAGCACCCACGTGCCGATGTTGTCGCCGCGCACGGCGCGCTCCATGTTGCCGGCGGCGAACATGTCGAACACCATGATCGGCATCCGGTTCTCCATGCACAGCGTGAACGCGGTGCGGTCCATCACCTGCAGGTCGCGGTCGAGCGCCTCGCGGAAGCCGAGCACGTCGAAGCGCGTCGCCGTCGGGTCCTTGCGCGGGTCCGCCGTGTAGACGCCGTCGACCTTGGTCGCCTTGAAGATCGCGTCGACGCCGAGCTCGGTGGCGCGCAGCGCGGCGGCGGTGTCGGTGGTGAAGTACGGGTTGCCGGTGCCGCCGGCGAGCACGACGGCGCGGCCCTTCTCCAGGTGACGGATGACGCGGCGGCGGATGTAGGGCTCCATCACGGTCTTCATCTCGACGGCGCACGCGGCGCGCGTCTCGACGCCGCAGCGCTCGAGCGCGTCCTGCAGCGCCAGCGCGTTGATCGCGGTCGCCAGCATGCCCATGTGGTCGGCGGTCGCGCGGTTGGTGCCCTGCTGGGCGAACGCCGCGCCGCGCATCAGGTTGCCGCCGCCGACGACGACGGCGACCTCGACGCCGAGACGCTGCACGCGCGCGATCTGCTCGGCGACCTCGGCGACGACCTTCGGCGCGACGCCGACGTTGTCCTCGCCGAGGCTCTCGCCGCTGATCTTCAGCAGGATGCGCTTGATGTGTCTCGGGGGTTCGAGGCGCGCGGCCGTCTGCCGCGCGCCGCCTGCTGGCTCACTCGCACTCATCGGCGAGCAGGCTATCCAGCGGCGCTCCCCGTTGCACCGCCGGCGTTCGCTTTCGCGTGCGGCGCGCACCCCGCCGAACGAGAACGGGCGCAGTCGCTCGCGCGCTGCGCCCGTCACCAGCGCGGGCGCGAGCGCGAGGCCCGCCGCCCGAGGCAGCGCTCGATCAGCCGCCGAGCTCCATGCGCACGTAGCGGCGCACCTGGATGTTCTCGCCGATCTTGCCGACCAGCTCGGTGCGGATCTGCTCGACGGTCTTGCTGTCGTCCGGGACGTACGGCTTCTCCATCAGCGTCTGCTCGGCGAACCACTTGTCCATGCGGCCGGCGACCGCCTTCTCGATGACGTTGTCGGGCTTGCCCTTCATCGACTCCTGCGTCATCTCGGTGACGATGCGCTGCTCGTTCGCGGCGGCGTCGGCGGGCACGCTGTTGCGGTCGAGGAACGCCGGCGAGTAGGCGGTCACGGTCAGCGCCACGCCGCGGCAGAAGGCCTGGAAGTCCTCGTTGCGCGCGACGAAGTCGGTCTCGCAGACGATCTCGACGAGCACGCCGACCTTGCCGTTGTGGTGCGTGTAGCCGTAGACGAGGCCCTCGGAGACCTCGCGGCCCGAGGCCTTGTCGGCGACCTGCTTGCCGCGCTTGCGCAGCACTTCCTTGGCCTTCTCGAAGTCGCCGCCGGTCTCGGCGAGCGCGGACTTGCAGTCCATCATCGGCGCGCCGGTCATGTCGCGCAGCTGCTTCACGGTCTTGGCATCGATCTGAGTCATGATTCGTCGGTAGCTGGCTCGCGGGAGCGAGCACAATGGAGAGTGATTGCTCGGAAAGGGGCGCGGCCGTCGGGCCGCGCGAGGGCGGCCTGTCCGCCGCCCGTTCGCGGCGCCTCGCGCCGCGTTGGTCGCGATCGGCGACGGCGCCACTGGCGCCGGCACCACAGCGCGATCAGCTCTGGCCTTCGGTCGGAGCGTCGCCGCCCGCAGGCGCCTCGGCAGCCGGAGCCGGCGCCGGAGCGGAAGCCGGAGCCGCCGCCGCTTCGTCGCGGTCGCCGCCGATCGAGACCGACGTCGCGTGACCACCGGCCTGGTAGCGACTACCGCCACCACCGGGACCACCGGGACCACGACGACCACGATCGCCGCCCGGGCCACCACCGCGCCGCATGCCGCCGCGACCGCCGTCGCGGTCGTTGCTCCGGCGACCCGGCGCCTGCCGGTTGCGAACGTCCTCCGACGCGGTCTTCTGCGCATCGCGCAGCGTGCCCTCGTCGCAGCTCTGACGGCCTTCCATGATCGCTTCGGCGAGCTTGCCGAGGATGAGCTGGACCGAACTCATCGCGTCGTCGTTGGCCGGGATCACGATGTCCGCCAACGTCGGGTCGCAGTCGGTGTCGAGCACGCAGACGACGGGCACGTTCATGCGCTTGGCCTCGCGCATGGCGTTGTCCTCACGACGCGGATCGACGACCACGAGCGCACCCGGCAGACCGTGCAGATCGCGCACGCCCTCGAGATTGCGGCGGATGCGCTTGATCTCGCGACGGATCGTCGACTGGTCCTTCTTCTTGTACTTCTCGATGCCCCCGGTCGTCTCGAGCTGCTCGAGCTCGAGCAGCCGCGCCAGACGCTCGCGCACGGTCGCGAAGTTGGTCAGCGTGCCGCCGATCCAGCGCTCGGTCACCGGCGGCATGCCGCACTTGCGGGCCTCCGCCTCGACCACCGGCCGGATCTGCTTCTTGGTGCCGAGGAACATGATCTGCGCGCCGGTCGCCGCAAGCGAACGCAGGAAGTGCGTCGCCTGGTAGAGCCCGCGGATCGTCTCCTCGAGATTGATGACGTGGATCTTGTGCCGCTTGCCGTGGATGAAGGGCTTCATCTTCGGATTCCAGCGGCTGGCCTGGTGGCCGTAGTGGACGCCAGCGTCGATCAGTTCCTGCGCAGTAACGAGCGGCACGTGCTGTGGGCTCCTTGCCTTTGGGTGGGTGCGGGGTGTCGCGTTCGGGACAGAAGAAGGGGCGAGGATTCTAGGGAGAGGCCGGTATCCGTCAAGCAACATCCCGGCGGACCTCCACGCCGCTTGCCGCGCCCGGCCGCCGATCGATACGGATGCGCGCATCCATGCAGGCCGCGGCGCCGTCCGCGCCAGCCGGCTTGCCTGCCCGGAGATCCACTTCTAGACTCCGCCCGGCGGATCGGGTCCCGGCTGCTTTCCCGCATCGCCAGCCCACGGGGTGCCGGAACGCGGGTTCGAAGGTATCCTTCCGCCCGGTCGACACCCCCCGGCTGGAACATCCCGCACTCCACACCCCTCGCCCTCTCTCCGAGTCTCGTGCCCCACGTCGACGTCGCCTCCGCAACCCGCTCGGCGAGCCAACCCGCCCCCCTGCCCGGCTCCGATCCCTCCCGAATGTCCGGTGGTTCCGAATCCCTGCTCCCGGTGACCCCGGTGGTCCTGGTGATGAACCACAACCGCGACCCGCTCGACGAGCTGACGACGGCGCTGGCGCGGCACGGCTGCGAGGTGCACCTCGGCGACTCGTTGGTGCAGAGCCACCGGCTCGCCGGCGCGGCGCGCCCGGACGTGGTCCTGCTCAACCCGCTGGTCCTGTGCGACGGCGGCGTCGAACTCGACCTCCTGGAACGCCTGCAGCGCGACGACGACCCGGTGCCGGTGATCCTGCTGGTCGACGACCTGCAGGCGCTCGCCGAGGCCCGCGACCTCAAGGTGCCGTTCCGCGACTTCGTGCTCAAGCCCGGCTCGCCCGCCGAGGTCGTGCACCGCGTCGAGCTGGCGCTGCAGACCCGCCTGCGCATCCGCGGCCTGCAGTCGCGCGCGCGTCAACTGGAGAGCCAGGTGAGCGTGGACTTCAAGACCGGGCTGACCAGCGAGCTCTACATGAAGCGCATCCTCGGCCTCGAATGGAAGCGCGCGCAGCGGCACCAGAACCCGCTGTCGTTCCTGCTCATCGACGTCGACAACTTCAAGGGCGTCAACGACACCACCGAGTACGCGTTCGGCGACGAGGTGCTGCGCAAGGTCGCCGACGCGCTGAAGGCCAACGTGCGCGAGACCGACTTCGCGGCCCGCTTCGGCGGCGACGAGTTCTGCGTGCTGCTACCGCAGACGAGCCCGGCGGAGGCCGTGCAGACGGCGATGCGCATCCGCCAGCGCATCTCCGGCATGAACGTGCAGAGCGGCTCCTACCAGCGGCAGGTCACGGTGTCGATCGGCGTCGACAGCTACGACGGCCGCGCCACCGGCAGCGTCGACCAGCTGCGGCGCAACGCCAACCGCGCGCTGCAGGAGGCGAAGCGTCGCGGCAAGAACCAGGTGTGGCTGTACAGCGGCGCCGAGAGCGGTGGCGCCCGCGGCGGTGCCGCCGAGGCGTGACCGCGCGCACCAGCCGCAGGCACGTCACGGCGCCGGCGCCGGCAGCAGCTCGAGGATCGTGCGGAAGCCGCGACCGGGCGACGACTCGACGCGCATCGTGCCGCCGTGGTTCTGCACGATCGAGTAGCTGATGAACATGCCGAGACCGCTGGCGTCGGGCCGGTCCTTCCGGCTGAAGAACGGATCGAAGACGCGCGACAGGTCCTCCTCGGCCATGCCGGGGCCGTCGTCGGCGACGTCGACGCGCACCCGCCCGCCCTCGACGCGGCCGCTGACGGTGACCGCGCCGCCGCGCCTGCCGATCGCGTCGAGCGAGTTGAGGAACAGGTTGAGCAGCACCTGCTGCAGCTCGTGCTGGTCGCCGAACACCGGCGGCAGGTCGGGCGGCAGCTCGATGCGGAACGCGACGTCGTTCTGGCCGGCCCGGTGCTCGACCAGCGCGAACGCGCCCTCGGCGGCGTCGCGCACGGCGAAGGCGCCGGGCCGCGCGTCGCGCGGCGAGAACTCCAGCAGGCGCCGCGTGGTGCGCGCGACGCGCGTCAGCCCGTCGTGTACCAACTGCAGGTAGACGCGCTGTTTGTCGGTCAGCCCCTCGGCCTGCAGCAACCGGTTGACCGCGTTCTGCATGCCGCCGATCGGGTTGTTGATCTCGTGCGCGACGCCGGCCGCCAGCGTGCCGATCGTCGCCAGCCGCGAGCTCTGCACCAGCGCGCGCTCCTTCTGTTCGGTCGCCGCGACGGCTGCGCGCACCGCCTGTTCGAGCGTGCCGGTGTGATCGGCGACCTGCGCGGCCATCTCGTTGAAGGTGGCGATCAGCTGGCGCAGGTCCGGCACGTTGCTGACCGGCAGGCGCACGTCGTAGCGGCCGCGCCCCACCGCCTGCGCCGCCTCGTCGATCTGCTGCATCGGCCGACCGACGGTGCGGCGCGTGATCCAGAACAGCACGGCGCCGAACAGCACCATCGAAGCGGCGACGCCGAGCAGCGTCGTCCAGATCGGCATGGCCGCCGGCAGCCGCGGCGGGTTGCGCGGCACGAACCACACGTAGCCCACCACCTCGCCGCCCTGGCGCAGCGCGTGACAGTAGCCGTCGGCGACCGGCAGCAGCCCGTCGACCTGCCGCGCCTTGGCGATGCCCGCCGTGATCACCTCGAGCTGGAAGCGGTCGGGGTCGCGGTGCACCGCGCCGTGCGGGTTGAGGTAGACACCCTCGTACGGCGGCCGCCCGGTGGTGACGATGACGTCGTCGTACAGCTCGTCGATCGAGCGGCTGCGCAGCAGGCGACGCACGACCGCCGCGTCGCTCGCCGCGTCGCGGATCGCCGACGCCGAGTAGACGCGCTCGAGCTCGGCGAACGACTCCTGCACCGAGTCGCGCAGCAGCTGCCGCTGGTTCTCGAACCACGCCTGCTGCGCCTGGTGCACGACCACCTGCACGCCACCGACCGTCAGCAGGTTCAGCAGCAGCGCGAACAGCAGGATGCGCCAGGCCAGCGACACGCCGCTATCTCTTGCTCATCTGCTGCATCATGGTCAGGAGCGGCATGAACAGCGCGAAGACGATGAAGCCGACCACCACCGCCATGATGACCAGCAGGATCGGCTCGATCAGCTTGAACGTCGTGTCGACCGTCTGGTCGACCTCGGTCTCGTAGCGGTCGGCGACCTTGGTCAGCATGCGGTCGAGCTCGCCGGTCTGCTCGCCGACGTCGACCATGTTGACGACGATGTCGTCGAACATGCCGCTCTCGCCCATCGGCACGGCGAAGCCGGCGCCCTCGCGGATCGACGACTGCACGTCGGACACCGCGTCCTTCATGTGCTCGTTGTTGGTCGAGGCGTTGAGGATGTCGAGCGCCTCGAGGTGCGGCACGCCGCTCTGGATCAGCGTGCCGAAGGTGCGCGAGAAGCGCGCCACCAGGCTCTTGTGCACCAGGTTGCCGAACAGCGGCACGTGCAGCGCGACCCGGTGCATCAGGCGCCGATAGCCCATCACCTTGACCATCAGCAGGCGGTGCACGACGACCAACAGCACGCCGCCGAGCAGGTAGGCCCACCACCAGACCTTGCAGTGGTCGCCGATGTTGATGACCAGGTCGGTGGTCCAGTGCAGGTTGCCTTCGCCGAGCGTGGCGAACACGGCGCGGAACTTCGGGATCACGAACGCGAACACCAGCAGCAGCACCAGGATCGCCACCACCAGGATCGCCACCGGGTAGGCGAGCGCCCCCTTGACGCGCGACTTGATCGCCTCGCTCTGGGTCAGGAAGCCGCTGAGGCGGTTGAGGATCTCCTCCTGCACACCGCCGGCCTCGCCGGCGCGCACCATGTTGGTGTAGAGCGGGTCGAACACGGCCTCGTGCTTCTGCATCGCCTCGGACAGCGCGGTGCCGCCCTCGACGTCGTCGACCAACGTGCCGGCGATGCGCTTCATGCCGCCCTGCGGCATCTGACCTTCGAGGATGCGAAGGCTCTTGGTGATCGGGATGCCGGCGTTCAGCAGCACCGCGAGCTGGCTGGTGAACTCCGCCAGCACCTTCGCGGTGACGCGGTTGCGTCCGAACGAGAACGAACGACCGCCGCCGCCGCCGGCGGGGCGCGTCGCGACCGCACCGGGTGCGGCCTTCGGAGCAGGGATGCGGCGCTGCAGTTTCTTCGGCATCGACGAACGGGCTCGAGAGGGGAGGGGCGCCGCCATCGTTGCGCATCCCCGGCGCGCAGGCAACGGCCAGCCGCGACGGCATGGGTCATCGCCACGCCGCGGCCAGCAGGGCCAGACCGTCGACCCCGGCCAGGCGCAGCACCGCGTTGAGCAGCAACGCGGTCGCGCCGAGCAGCAGCAGCCACGGCCAGACCGGCGGGCGCAGCGACTCGGGCCGCGGCCACAGCAGGTGGGCCTCGGGCCGCTCGTGCCGCGGCAGCTCGACGTCGTGGACCTCACCCGGCGCGGCCGGACCGCGCTCCACCACCACCGCCGTCGCGTTGTCCGGCCCCCCGAGGTCGAGGGCCCGGCGCACCAGCTTCTCGGCCGCCTGCTGTGGATCGCGCTCCGCCAGCAACCGGTCGAGTTCGTCGGCGGGGACGACGTTCCAGACGCCGTCGGTGGCCAGCAGGAAGCGGTCGCCGGGCTGGACCGGAAGGCGCAGCTCGTCGACTTCGCTGTCGAGCTGGCCGGCGCCGATGCAACGCGTCAGCAGGCTCTCGCCCTCGCTGACCGCGTGGTCGGTGGTCAACGCTTCGCTGCGCCCGGCGCGCCGACGATAGAGCCGGGTGTCGCCGATGTGGCCGACCAGCGCTTCGTCACCGCTCAGGACCAGGGCGGTCAGCGTGGTGCCCATGTCGCGCAGCGCCGGCACCGCCGCCGCCGACTCGAACACCCGCCCGCTGGCGGCGCGGAAGCCGCGGCGCAGCCGTTCGTCGGCCCCGGCGACGGCGCCGTCCACCACCGTCGCGCCGAGCGCGCGCAGCGCCGTCCGGCTCGCCTCCGCGCCCCCCGCGACCCCGCCCATGCCGTCGGCGATCGCCACCAGCAGGTCGCCGTCGGCAGCGGTCGCGAGCAGGTAGTCGTCCTCGTTGCCGCTGCGCAGCAGCCCGGTGTGGCTGCAGACCCCCACCGCATAGCGGGACGGCAGCTTCATCGCTCCGCCACCTCCTGCGGCGCGAACGTCGCCGAGGCGACGCCGCCGCGCAGCGTGCCGACCAGCACCTGCACCAGGCCGCGCGCCCCGGCCGGCAGCGCCGCCTCGTAGCGCCAGCGCTCGCCGTCGCGCAGCCGCGAAGCCAGCAGCGTCTGCTCGAAGTCGCGCACGGCGACCGCGCCGAGCCCGTCGCCGACCAGGGCGACGACGCTGAGGTCTTCGTCCGTCAGCACGACCACGCGCGGCGTCGGCCGCCCGGCCTGGAGCGTGATGCTGGCGGCGACCTCGCTGTCGACGTGGCGACGCACGGCCTCGCTCTTCAGCTCGCGCGCCAACGACAGCAACAGGCGCCGCTCCGCGTGCTCGCGCACCGCGCGGCGCACCGCCCGGTCGTCGTCGCCGACCCAGAACGGCGGCACCAGCACCGACATCAGCAGGCCCCAGACGTCGGTGCGTTCGGCCAGCGCCAGCTCCACCGGGCCGGGCACCAGCAGCAGCTCGTGCAGCACGCGACCGTCCTGCAGCTCCCGCAGCGACACGCGCAACGACGAGCGCGACTCGAAGGTGCGGTCGGGGATCAGCGCGCCGACGCCGAGCAGGATCCAGGTGACGAACGTGACCGGCCAGCGGCCGTTGGTGCCCTGGCGGTCGACGACGCCGTCCTGCAGCTCCTCGATCACCAGCAACAGGTCGTAGCCGTCGTCGCGGGCCTGCTGCAGGTAGGCATCGCCCGCCCCGGCAGCGCGGCCCGGCGCGAGCGACCGCACGACGCCGCGCCGCTGCTCCGCGTCGTCGTCCGCTGCCAGGCGGCGAAACACCCGGCCGCGCTGCAACGCCGCGAGGATCGCCGCGAACGGGATCGGCTCCGTCACCTCCGCCCCGGTCGCGTCGTCGAAGTGGAAGGTGCCGGCCGCGCCCGGCGGCCCGGCGAGGAACGCGCCGCCGGTCACCAGCACGGCGCGATCCAGCGGCGGCAGCTCGGCGATGCTGCCGAGCTCGTCGGTGGTCGTCGCACAGGCTGCCAGCGCAGCGGTCAGGAACAGCGGCAACGATCGCCACCGACGGTCGACGTCACGCCTCTTCATCGGCCACCTCCACGCGAAGCCAGGTCGGCGGCGTCGACGGCCACGCGCATGCCCACCAGCAGCAACCGGCGATCGCGCCCCCGGCCGAGCAGGTCGCCGCCGTCGCGGCGCAGCTGCTCGCAGCGCAGCACGCCGGGCACGCTCTCCGGCAACGTCGTGTAGCGATCCGCCAGCAACCTGTCGCCGCTGCGGTCGACGAGCCCGGCGTATTCGCCGTAGGCCAGCCCGCGCACGACGCCGAAGCGACGCAGCCCGTCCACCGACCCGGCCGCGGCGTCGACGCGCCCTTCGGCGAGCTCGAGCGCGCGCCGCAGGTGCACGCTGTGGTCGCCGAGCCAGTCGCGCAGCAGCAGCTCGGCGCCGGGCACGTCGGGCAGATCCATCACCCACTCTCGCACCGAGAAGTCGATCCCGAGGAACGGCGCGCCATACGGGGTCGCGATGACGTCGCCGGCGGACTCGCAGCGCGCCGCCGTCCAGCGGGCCGGGCCGCTGCCGCTGCCGAACGGACCGAGGAACTGCTCCGTGTCGACCTGCCCGCCGCGCGCGCGCGCGCCGTGGCACGCCGCCGGCGCGGCCAGGTCGCCGAACGCCGCCAGCTCGAGCTCGCAGCCGAACGGCAGGCGGAACAGCGCCGGCTCGCCGGCCACCGCCACGCCGAGCAGCCGGCACAGCGCGAACGCCTGGAAGAAGTCGACCCCGCTGAGCACGACCTCGTCGGCGACGCCGGGCATGTCCGGCAGCAGCGCCGCGACCTCCAGCCGACGTTCGCCGAGCGGGTCGTCGTGGTGCACGACGCGCCGCCGCATCGTCGGCGCGGTCAGCCCCTCGGCGACGGCCGCCAGCGCGCGCGCCTGCCCCCAGGTCAGCTCGCGGTCCTGCAGCAGGATGTCCTGCAGGTTGCGCACCGCCACCGGCTGCAGCGTGCGGTAGGTCTCGCGCGGCGGCGCCGCGGTCGGCTCCGGCTCGGCGAAGGCCCCCGCCGGCGACAGCAGCGGCAGCAGCCGCAGGGCCGCCAGCGGCGCCGGCAGCGCGGCGAGTTCGCCGAGCTGCAGCGGCAGCAGCGTGCTGCGCACCGTGCGCATGCGCAGCACCAGGTCGAAGCGCCCGGCCGGGGTGGCGAGGTAGACCGGCACCTCGCTCTCGAGGCCGCGCGCGTAGGCCTCGCGCGGCTGTCCGGCGAACTTCGCCGCGACGCTCCACACGGCGAACGGCACCTCGAACTGCACCACCGCAGCGTCGCCGCCGGCGGCGTCCGCGGCGGCGACGCTCACCGCCGGGAGTTCGTCCTGCAGCACGCCGAGGCGCAGCTCACCGCGGTCCCCCGATGCGAACGGCAGCGGCAGGCGCAGGCGCACGGTGGCCGGCTGGCCGAACTCGACCGCGACCTGCTCGCCGATCAGCTCCGCCGTGCCGTCGTGCCACCAGAAGTCGGCGACCACGACGCGATCGTCGACGCGCGGCCGCGGCCGGCCGTCCCCGTCGAGGCACCGCACCGGACGGCCGAGCACATCGACCAGGGCGATCGCCAGCACGTTGCGCCCAGGCACCAGCTGCACGTCGGGCAGCAGCGGCGCCTCGACGATCGCCGGCACCAGCAGCGGCAGCGGCGCCGTGCTGCCGACCCACACCGTGCCTTCGACGTAGCGACGCAGCTCGCCAGGCAGCCGCCACTGCGGCCCTTCGCCGACGCTGCGGTCGCGGCGCGTCAACACACCGGCGCGCACCAGCGCCGGCAGCCAGCGGGCCCCCGACTCCGGCAGCCGCAGCTCGATCGCCGCGGGCAGCACGCGCACCGGCACGCGACGTTCGACCGGGATCGCCGACGCGCTCGCGACGTCGCGCAACTGCAGCACCAGCGCCCCGCTGCCAGCCGGCAACGCGTCGAACACCAGCCGCCCGCCGTCGTCGCCGACCGGCTCGAAGCGCACCGACGGCCGCTCGACCGGCGCCGCGCGCAGCTCCAGGCGGGCGCCGACGACGACGAACGACGGGCCGACCGTCACCCGCACGGTCGCGCCGAGCGGGGACACGACCAGTTCGTCGCCGAGCCAGGCGGCGCGGCCGGCGGCGTCGAGGCCCTCCGGCGCGACCTCGAGCAGCAGGCTCTGGTCGCGCACCGTCGCCGCGAACTCGCGTTCGCTGGTGTTGCCCGACTGGTCGGCGACCTGCAGCCACAGCGGCACCGCGCCGGCGGTGTCGGTCGACATGGGGCCGACGATCGGCAGCTCGATCGACTGCCAGACCGGCCCCGGCCCGACCGCGGTGTCGGCCAACGGCACCTCGACGGTCGCGCTGCCGACACCGACGCGACCGCGCAGCACGCAGCCGTGCTCACCCGCGGAGAGCTGCAGGCGCAGACGCAGCCGGTCGCCGAGGCGGGCCAGGAACGGCTCGCCGCCCGGCCCCGAGATCGACACCGGTCGCGGCGCCGCCACGTCGATGGTCGCGAACCGCAGCGGCTCGTGCACCGCGAGGTTGCCGGCCAGGTCGCGAGCCTCGACGCGCAGGGTGCCGGCGCCGAACGACGCGACCTCGCCGGTCTGCTCGGCGAGCGCCGCGCCGATGCCGAACACGCCGGGCGCCGCCGGCAGCGACAGCTCGACGCGGCCGCCGCGCTCCCACTCGAACACCGCCCGCACCGCGGCGATTCCCTGGTCGTCCTCGGCGCCGACGAACACGCGGGAGACGGCGGTCAGCGCCTCGCCGCCGCCTTCGCCTTCGAGCCGCACCGTCAGCTGCGGCTTCTGCGCGTCGAGGCGCAGGCGGGCGGCGCTCAATGCGCCGCGCCCAGGCACGACGAACACCAGGTCGACGGGACCTTCGCTGCTGCTGCGCAGCACACCCTGCACGACCTCGCGCCAGGCCGGCTGCGCCGACGACAGCAGCAGCGTACCGGCCGTCGCGTCGACCTCGGGGCGCAGCTCGGCGTGCGACAGCACCTCGCCGGCGCGCACGATCTCGACCGACAGCCGCGTCGGATCGAAGCCACCGAAGTGGCAGACCAGACGATCGAGCCGCTGCGGCGCGCGATCGACGGCCACCGCCTGTGCCGCCAGCGGCCGCTCGACCAGTTCGATCGACGAGCCAGGCACCGCGCGCAAGAACAGCGGCCGGTCGACTTCGAGGGTCGCCGCCGTCGCGACCACCGCGGCGACCGCCAACGCAGCGCCGACCCTGGCCACGGTGCGGCCACCGCCGGCGCGCAGCAGCGCCAGGCGACGCCGGACCTCGATCGCCGACGCCGGTCGCCGATCCGGGTCGCGCTGCAGGCACTGCAGCACCAGCGCGCGCAGTCGCCGCGGCACGCCCTGCGCGCCCGGCCACGGCAGGAGGCGCCCTTCGCGCACCGCCGCCGACGCGTGCTGCGCGTCGCGGTCGTCGACCGGCATCGCGCCGGTCAACATCAACCACGCCAGCGTGCCCAGCGAGTAGAGGTCGGCGCGGGGATCGACGTCGTCGCCGCGCAGCAGCTCGGGCGCCGAGAACGCCGGATTGGCGAAGCCGACCAGGTCACCCGTCAACAGGTCCACGCCGCGGCGCGCCATCGACACGCTGCGGGCGATGCCGAAGTCGAGCACCTTGACCTCGAGCCGGCCGGCCCGGGCCGCGACCATCACGTTGCGCGGCGACAGATCGCAGTGCACGAGGCCGGCGTCGTGCACCGCGGCCAGCGCCTCGGCGACCTGCACCAGCACGTCGACGGCGTGCGACGGCGCCATCGCCCCGCGCTGCAGGATCTCGTCGAGCGTCTGCCCCTCGACCAGCTCCATCGCCAGGTAGGTGATGCCGCCCTCGCCTTCGCCGACGTCGAGCAGGCGCGCGCAGCGCTCGTGCACGACGGTCGCGGCGCGGCGCGCCTCGGGCAGCAGCGCGCGGCGATACTCGGGGCGCTCGGCGAAGCGCGGGTGCAGCAACTTGAGCGCGACGGTGACCAGCGAGCCGATGTGCTGGGCGCGGAACACCGTGCCGAGGCCGCCGCGACCGAGCACCGACTGCAGGCGGTACTTGCCGTCGACCACCGAGCCGAGCAGCGGGTTGCCGGCGTCGATCTCGCCGCGCCGGATCGGGTAGTGCACCGCGTCGGTCGACAGCAGGAACGCCCCGCAGTTCCCGCAGCGCTGGGCCTGGGTGTCGGTCACCCCCTCACACGACAGGCAGATCTTCACGCGTTCGCAGCGCCGGTGCGGAACGTGCCGGCGGGCCGCATCATACGCCGTCCGGCCAGCCGAGGAGGGCGCGCCAGACCTCGAACACGGCGCGATCGCGGACGAAGGCGCGGCCGAGGGCGGCGATGCGCGAGGTCCAGGCGCGCGTGCCGGCGGCGTCGGCCACGGCGAAGCAGACCGTGCCAACGGGCTTGTCGGGCGTGCCGCCGGCCGGCCCCGCGATGCCCGACGTGGCGACGGCGACGTCGGCGCCGAAGCGTCGGCGGGCGCCTTCGGCCATCGCCGCGACCACCGGCTCGCTGACCGCGCCGTGCCGTTCGAGCAGCGCCGGGTCGACGCCGAGCAGGTCCTGCTTGGCCTCGTTGGCGTACGCGACCACGCCGCCGCGCAGCACCGCCGACGCGCCCGCGACGTCGGTCAGCCGCGCCGCGAGCAGGCCGCCGGTGCACGACTCGGCGAACGCCAACGTGCGGCCCGCCGCGGCGAAGCGCTCGCAGACCAGCTCCGGCAGCTCGCGTTCGCCCTCGGCGAACAGCCAGTCGCCGAGCAGGGGCCGCAGCTCGGCGGCGGTGGCGTCGCACTTCGCCTCGGCGGCGGCGCGATCGGCGGCGGTGGCGACGATGCGCACCGTCAGCAGCCCGCCGGACGCGGTGACGCCGACCGCGGGATCGCGGCCCGGCACCATGAACGACTCGATGCGCTCGCCGAGCGCCGCCTCCGACGGCCCCAGCACGCGCAGCCAACGCTGCACGGTCGGCGTGCAGTCGGGCCGCGCGGCCAGCGCCGGCAGCACGTGCTCCTGCAGCATCACGCGCATCTCCGACGGCACGCCCGGCACCGCGAACAGCTCGGCCCTGCCGATGCGCACGCGGAAGCCCGGCGCGGTGCCGACCGCGTTGGGCAGCGCGGCGCCGCCCGGCGGCAGCATCGCCTGGCGACGGTTGCTGTCCGGCACCTTGCGGAGGTGGCGCGCGAACCACTCGAGGATGCCGTTCCAGCTGGCTTCGTCGAACACGAGCGGGCCGCCGCACAGCTGCGCGGCGACGTCGCGCGTGCGGTCGTCGAGCGTCGGCCCGAGGCCGCCGGTCGTGACGACGACGTCGGCGCGCGCGCACGCCTCGGCCAGCACCGCCTCGAGCGCGCCGGGCTCGTCGCCGACGACGGTGAAGCGGTGCACGACCGCGCCGACCTGCTCCAGGCGGCCGGCGACGTACTTGCTGTTGGTGTCGAGCAGCGCGCCGTGCAGCAGCTCGTCGCCGATCGCGACGACCTCGGCGATCAAGCGGGCGCTCCGACGTCGGGGCCGTACTTCGCCACGCGGTTGCGTTCGGCGATGCCGGTCAGCACCAGGCCGATGACGAACAGCAGCACCATCGGCAGCATCATCAGCACCATCGACACCGGCTCCGGCGGCGTGAACACCGCCGACAGCACGGCGATGACGACGATCGTCATGCGCCAGTGCTTCTTGAACGCCTGGTGGCGCACGAGGCCGACCTTCTGCAGCGCCAGCATCACGATCGGCACCTGGAACACCAGCCCCATCGCGGCGGTGGTCATGAACAGCAAGGACCAATATTGGCCGACGCTGAAGATCGCTCCGACCTGATTGGGGTCCATCAGGCTCACCAGGAAGCCGAGGCTGTACGGCAACGCGACTTGGTAGCCGAACCAAACGCCGCAGACGGCGAGGAACAGCATGAACGGGAAGTAGCGGTAGAACACCGACCGCTCGTGCTTGTAGAGACCGGCGCCGATGAACGCCCAGATCTGCCAGACGATGATCGGGCTCGCGATGACGAAGCCGAACAGCAACGTCGCCCACATGTAGTTCAAGATGTCCTCGAGCCCACCGGTCGCGTACAGGCTGTAGGGGATCGGGTAGCCCGAGCGCTCCTTCAGTACGTAGGTGTACTTCTTGGTCCCTTCGATGATGGCGTCGTGGTGCTCGAGGCAGTAGGCGAGGAACTCCTGCCCTTCCGCGTTGAGCACGCCTTCGGCATTCTCCGCCTTCAGCTGGTCAACCCACTTCTCGAAGCCGATGCGCCACTGGATCCGGTACGGGCCGAGGATGATCTCCTGCACCGCGCCCTTGAACGGCATCACCGCACCCGTCGCCAGAAGCAGCGCCAACAACGAGTAGATGACGCGCTTGCGCAGTTCGTCGAGGTGATCGCCGAACGACATCCGCGGCAACTGCTCCGGTTCGTCGAGCGCCTCGCGGAGCTTGGGATCGTCGAGCTGGACCATCGGGCGAAGACTCTAGGCCGCCCAACTGGCCGAGTCCACGCGGCGCAACGCCCGGAAACGCAACACGGCGACCACCAGGGTCGCCGTGAACGAGTGATCGATCCAACAGGCGATCGAGTCATGCCGCGCGTCAGCGCGGCGCGCCGCTCCTGGGCCTGCTGCGCGAGGACTCGCGGATGTCGCTTCCCGCAGAGCGGCGCCAGAAGAGATCTGTGATCGATGGCCCGCTGCGCGGGCCTTCGATCACAGCTTCAGCAGGTCGATGATCTTCGGCAGGTAGGTGAACTCGACGCGCAGCTCGTTGGCGAGCTTGAACTCCTCGCTGTCCTGCACCGGGGTCAGGCCGTCGCTCTCCTCGTTGACCGGGTCGTTGCCGAGGATCACGGTGTCGACACCGGGGACCATCTTGTTGACGACGCGGTTGCCGAGGCGGGTCAGCAGGTTGGACAGCTGCTCGCGGCTGTAGGGCGCGCCGAAGCGGCCCATCAGGTAGATCGTGCGGGTGACGCGCGGCGTGTAGAAGTCGTTGAACAGGCGGTCGCCTTCGCGGGCGAAGTCACCGATCGGATCGACGAAGTCGTAGAGGCGCACCTCGGCGCGTTCGTCCTCGACGCGGGTGACCTGGCAGTAGCCCTTCACCGCGGTACCGTTGTGGCTGGTGACGCGGAACACCGTGCCAGGCTGCAGCATGTCCTTGCGGCCGAGGTTGATGAACGCCGTCGGCAGGCCCTGCTTGGCGACCAGGATCTTGCCGTCCGGGACGTCGGGCGACTTGCGCAGCGCCTCGCGCTCGACCAGCGCCGAGTTCTGCGTCTTCAGCAGCGCGATCTGGCCCTGCAGCTCCTTCTCGCGGGCCTGGGCGGCTTCCTTGGCGGCGGCGAGCTCGTCGGCCTTGCTGCGCAGGCTCTCGGTCAGCGTGTTGATGTTGTTGTCCTTCTGGCCCTTGGCGGCCTCGAAGTCGGTGCGCGTCTGCTCGAGGTTCTGGCTCAGCTCGTTGGTCTTGCGCGACGCCTCACGGCCGGCGTCGGCCAGCTTGCCGTCGGTGGTGCGCTGGTCGTTCATCGCCTTGTCGCGCGCGTCCTCCGCCTGCTTCGCGCGGTCGGCCAGCGCGTTGATGCGGGTGACCATCGCGCCGAGCAGGTTCTCCAGCGACGTCGCGGTCGAGACACCGGCCGCCGTCGCGCCGTCGTCCATGACCTTCTTGACCTCGTCCGGGTTCATCAGGTTCGGGTAGCTCATGGTCGCGCCGTTGTAGATCTGCGCCATGCCCGGCCGGCCCTCGTAGGGCCCGAACTTGCCGATCACCTTGCCGATGTCGAACACGTAGTGCTCGACCAGCAGGTCCTTGTTGCGCAGCAGGTCGCGCTCGGCGCGCGCCTCGTTGCGCTCGGTGATCAGCTTGGTGTTCTCCGTCTGCTGCACGTAGCCGAAGCCCAGCGCCCCCAGGAACATCACCAGGAGGATGAGGAAGAACATGATCGGGACGTGGGCAGCGCCGCTCTGACGGTTTTGCATTGGAACCTGCTCCAAGGGGTCTGTTGCGATCGTCCACCGCGGGGACGTGCGGTGGCGGGGAGGAATCTCGGCTCTTCTGAGGGCGACCCAGGGGAGGGTCGATGAGGGCGAAAACGCGGATCTGTGGCCGCCGGGCCCCGAGGGCTCGGGAGCGGCGGACGCGGGATCCTAGGCGGGCGGGTCCAGCCCGGTCAAGGTGCCGCCCGGCCACGACTTGCCTCGATCCGCCGTCTGGCACACGATTCCGGGCCATGGCGGGACTCCACGGAAGCTGCGCGACGGACCGGCCTCCGTTCCGCCCGAGCCCCCCGCTGGTGGTCGGCCTGGTCGGTGGCATCGCCAGCGGCAAGTCCACGGTGGCGGCGATGTTCGCCGACCGCGGCCTGCGCCACCTGGACGCCGACCAGGTCGCCCGCGAGGTCAGCGGCGAGCCCGAGGTGCTGGCCGAGGTCGCCGAACGGCTCGGCCCCCGCTTCGTGCGCGATGGCGCGCTCGACCGGGCCGGGCTCGCCGCGGCGGTGTTCGCCGACCCCGCCGCCCGCCGCGCGCTCGAGGCGATCGTTCACCCGCGCGTGCGGGCCCGCCTCGAGGCCGGCATCGCCGCCGCCACGGCGGCCGGCGATTCGGTGCTGCTCGACGTGCCGCTGCTGTTCGAGGCCGGGCTGTTCCAGCGCTGCGACACGGTCGTGTTCGTCGCCACCAGCGACGAGACCCGCGCGACGCGTGCCCGCGCCCGCGGCTGGGCCGACGGCGAGCTGGCGCGGCGCGAGGCCAACCAGCTGCCGCTGGCCGAGAAGCAGGCCCGCGCCGAGCACGTGATCGACAACGACGGCACGCTCTCGGCGACGCGCTGCGCCGTCGACGCCCTGCTGCAGCGGCTCGCCGCGACCTCCCCACGCCGCCCATGACCTCGACCGACGATCCCCGCGCCACCATGGTGGCCGACGAACTGCTGCGCGCCCCGCACGCCGAGCTGTGGCGCCGGGCGACCGCCGCCGGCCTCGCGCCGGCGACCGGCCTGGCCCGCGACGAGCTGGCGGCGCTGCTGCTCCAGCACGCGTTGGACCGCGGCGAACGGGTGGTCACCGAAGGCGTGCTGGCGCTGCTGCCCGAGGGCTACGGCTTCGTGCGCCAGTGGCAACTCGACCTCGCGCCGAGCGCGGTGGACGCGTTCGTCAGCCCGAGCCAGGTGCGCGTCTGCCAGCTGCGCCAGGGCCAACCGGTGCGCGGCGAGCTGCGTGGACCGCGCAACGGCGAACGCTGCTTCGCCGTCGCCAGCGTCGACGAGGCCTGCCTGCCAGACGGGGTGACGCCGCCGTTCGCTTCGCGCGCAGCGCTGGTGCCGCACACGCCGCTGCTGCTGCCCGACGCACCGCCGCTCTGCCGCGCGCTCGGCGAGCGGGCGCCGTGGCGGCGCGGACAGCGCGTGCTGGTGCGCGGTCCAGGCGACTTCGCCGCGGCGCCGTGGCTGGCGCAGCTCGGCGGCTGGCTGCTCGACGTCGACCCGTCGCTGGTGGTGCTGCTGTGCCTGCTCGACGCGCGGCCGGAGCAGGTCGCGGCCGCGCGCGCGGCGTGCGGTCCGCGCGACGTGCGGCTGGTGGCGTGCGAGTTCGGCGCGACCGCGGCCGAGCAGCTGACCACCGCCGAGCTCGTCGAACAGGTCGCGCAGCGCTTCGCCGAGCAGGGTCGCGACGTCGTGCTGGCGCTCGACTCGATCGAGGCGTTGGTGCGCGCCCACCAGCGCAGCCGCCCGGTCTCGGGTGTCTGGGCGCATCCCGGCCTCGACGCGCAGGCGCTGCAGATGGCGCGGCGCTGGCTCGCCGCCGCACGCCAGCTCGACGGCGGCGGCTCGCTGACGGTGCTGGCGCACTGCTCCGGCGAAGGCGCGGTCGGCGCGCAGCTGCAAGCGGAGCTGCGGCCGTTCGGCAACAGCGAGGTCGCGCTGGAGTGCGGTGACGCGGGCGAGCTGCGGGTCGACGTGGCGGCGACGCGCACGCGGCCCGAGGCGCGCTGAGGCCGCGCCGAACGGACCTTCAGCCGGGACCGAGGTAGCGCGCCACGTCGCGCGCCGACGCGCGGTGCCCCAAGCACCCGGCGAGCATGCCGCGCAGCTTGGCGAACGCCGCCCGCGGCCCGGCAGTCAGCGTCAGCGGCCAGCCGAGCACGTCGAACAGCAACCACGCCGCCCAGCCGCGCAGGCCGCCCTGCGCGCGCAGGTAGCGCACCTCGTTGCAGGCCATCAGGAACTTGCGCAGCGGCGACCGCCCCCCGCCCGACGACATGCCGGCGAGGTGCTCGACGCGCACCCACGGCAGCCAGACGACGCGCCCGCCGCGGCGGCGCAGCCGTTCGCAGAGGTCGACGTCCTCCCAGTACATGAAGTACCGATCGTCGAAGAAGCCCACCTCCGCGGCCGCCCTGGTGCGCAGCAGCAGGCACGCGCCGGGCACGAAGCCGACCGCCTCGGGGCCGTGCTCGCGCGGGCGCGGCGCGCGTCCGTGGCCGCACAGCCGCAGGGCGTTGGGCGCGAACGCGACCTCGCCGCCTTCGGCCCACACCGTTCCGTCCGGGTGCACGACGGTCGGCCCGATCGCCGCCACGCCGGGGTCGTTGTCGAGCACCTGCACCATCGGCGCGAGGAAGTCGGCGGGCAGCCGCAGGTCGTTGTTGAGCACCAGCGCGTACGGCACCGCGCGGTCGGCGGCGAGCGCGAGGCCGCGGTTCATGCCGCCGGTGAAGCCGAGGTTGTCGGGCAGCTGCACCAGCTCGACGCGGTGCGGGTGCGGCGGCAGCGCGGCGAGGCCGGCCTCGAGCGCGCGCACCTCGTCGGCGCCGGAGCCGTTGTCGAGCACCAGCACTTCGAGCGCGACGTCGGGCACCTGCACGAGGTCGCGCAGGCACTGCAGCGTCAACGCGGCGCCGCGCCAGTTGAGCAGCAGCGCCGCGACCCGGGCGCCCGGCTCAGCCACAGAGGCCTCGCACGACGCGCCAGTAGACGGCGAAGAAGCGGTCCATCGCGCGCCGCAGCCACGCGCCCGGGCCGCGGTCGGCGAGCCCCGGGTTGAGGGTCATCGGCGCCGCCACCAGCAGCTCGCGGTCGGGCACGGTGCGGCCGCGCTGCGCCGGCCCGCGCGCCGCGATCGCCTTCGGCAGCAGCTTCAGCAGCTCCCACTTGCCGCGCAGCCAGTCGCCGAGGTGCCCGCGCTTGACGCCGAACGCCGCGTAGACGACGCCGTAGGCGAGCTGCGCCGGCACCGTCAGCAGCAGCGTGCGCCAGCGCATGCAGGTGAACAGCACGTACCAGCGGTTCTTGCTGTGCAGGTAGGTGCGCTTGCCGGGGTACTTCGCCTCGCCGCGCACGCTGAGCCCGACGGTGCCGGCGAGGTGCGTGCACAGCGCGTCGGGGCAGAGCCGGATGCGGTGGCCGCGCATGCGCACCTTGTACGAGAACTCGTTGTCCTCGTAGAGGATGAACAGGTTCTCGTCGAAGCCCGACACCGCCTCGTAGACCGCCTTGCGGACCAGGAAGCACAGCGCGATCGCGGCGCCGATCGGGCCGGCCGGGTCGGTGGCCTCGGCGCGGCGGCGGTACCAGTTGCGCAGCACCAGCGTGCCGAGGAAGTGCAGGTCGCCGCCGTCGTAGTGCACGACGTCCGGGTCGTCGCCGCACAGCGAGCGGGCCTGCACCATCGCCGTGCCGGGGTCGTCGTCGAGGGTCCGGGTCATCGCCGCCAGCGCGCCAGGGTGCAGCACGACGTCGTTGTCGACGAACAGCAGCAGCTCCCCCCGCGCCTCACGCGCGCCGACGTTGCGGGCGCCGCACGGGCCCAGGTTGGCACCGGTGTCGATCACCCGGACGGCCGGGTAGTTCGCCGCGACCAGCTCCCGCGAGCCGTCGTCGGAGTGGTTGTCGACCAACAGCACCTCGTCCGGCGGCGGGTCCTGGGCCAGCAGGGCATCGAGGCAGCGCGGCAGGTAGTCCCGCCCGTTCCAATTGACGACGATCGCACTGACCAAGAGAGACACCGGCCGCGAGAGGAGCGCGGGCATGCTAGCGATCCCAGCACGCCGAACACAGCATCGAGCAGCGCGGCGGCGACGTCAGGTGCCGAAAAATGCGGGCGGCCACTCCCTCGCCAGAAGCGGCCGCCCAAACCCTTGCTCATCTATGTCTTGCACGCCGTTGCGGGAGGTTGAGTCGCCGCCGCAGCGCACCATGCCGGTCACTCGTTCCAGCAGCCCTAGGGCGCTGGATGTTCCATCGGAGGCCAAGATCGCTGCAGAAAATCTCTCGGCCAACTCACCAGCCCGGGCGCGATGCGCGGTTCTCACACCCGAACCGCCCGATCGGACGCCCGGTCGTCTACTTCAGCGGCGGCTCGAAGTCCGGGTGCCGGCAGACCTGGCGGTGCTTCAGGCAGTAGGGCAGGTTCCACAGCGCGGCGATCGTAGCCTTCAGGCAGACCCAGTAGCCCCACTTGACGCCCTTGATGTTGTCGAACAGGCCGATGGTGCCGACCGCGTCGCCGACCTCACCGCCGTCCTGCTGCTTCTTGCCGCCGAGCCCCTTCTTCAGGAACGCGAACGGGAACAGCAGCACCTGGCTCCACGGCAGGTACTTGAAGGCGTAGAGCCAGAAGTTGCGCACGTGGTAGTAGAGGCTCCGTTTGCCGTGGCGCATGCCGAACGGCGCCTTGTGGAAGACCTCGACCTCGGGGAACATCTTCACCCGGTAGCCCAGGTTGAGCAGCCGCGTGGTCAGGTCGCGCTCGTTGCCGAAGATGAAGAAGCGGATGTCGTACCACTTCGCCTTGCGGATCGCCTCGGCGCGCGCCATCGAGCCGCAGCCGCGGAACGTCGCCAGGTAGCGCTCGCGATGCAGCCGCTCGGAGTTCAGGTACCACTCCGGCATCTCCGGCTCGATGACCTTGGGCGACAGGATCGCCGTGCTCTCCGGTTCGCTGGCGAACTTGGCGAGCATCTTCTCGACGAAGCTCGGCTGCAGCACGACGTCGTCGTCCAGGATGCCGACGAAGTCGCCCTTGGCGCTCGAGAAGCCGACGTTGAACGTCTCGCACGCGCCGTACTGCGAGTGCGGCATGCGGATCAGCTGCACCTCGGGGAACTCGGCGATCACCATCTCCGGCGTGCCGTCGCTCGAGTCGTTGTCGACGACGATCACCTGGTCGGCGGGCACGGTCTGCTGGCGGATCGCGGCGAGGTTCTCGCGCAGGTCCTGCTGGCGGTTCCAGACCGAGATGACGAGGCTGACGGTCGGCTTGCTCAAAGCCCACCCTCGAGACTCGGGTCGCGCTGCATGAAGCGGTGCAGCCGATCGTGGGCCGCGTGCAGCGCCGGCAGCTCGTGCGGCTTGACGTCGACGAACATCTCGCCGTACAGCACGCCCGGGATGTCGAGGTTGACGGTCGCGGCGCGGCAGCGGTGCTCGCTCATGCCGGGCAGGTCGATGTAGGCGTTCTGGCTGACGTAGGCCTTCAGCGCCTCGTAGTTCTTCGCGTAGGTGTCGGTGGTGTCGAACAGCGTGCCGCCGGCGGGCACGAAGTTGACGCCGTAGAGCAGGCACCGGCAATCGGCCGGCAGCGCGGCGAACGCGTCGGCGGTGGCCTTGGCGACCGCGCGGTGGTCGCGGTGCGCTTCGCCGGTGTGGAACGAATAGAGCGTCTTCGGCTGCACCTCGCGCATCACCTGCTCGACGCGCTGCGTCAGCCCGGCGAGGTGCTCCGGCAGGTTGCCGTCGGGCAGGTCCCAGTGCAGCGCCGGTTCGATGCCGAGCCGCCGCAGCGCCTCGATGCCCTCCTGCCGACGCACGTCGCGGATGTCGCCGACCTCGCGCCTGGCCGGATCCCCCTGCGCGCCGTCGGTGGCGTGCACGACGACGATGCGGTGCCCCTGGCGCGCGTGCCACGCCAGCATGCCGCCGCAGCCGATCACCTCGTCGTCGGGGTGAGCGGCGAGCACCAGCACCGGACCGGTGAGCTGGTCCCTGGGCAACAGAGGGGAGAAGAGGTGGTTCATGCGGGCTGGACGAGCGAGCGGTAGAGGTCGAGGTGACGGCGCGCCGAGGCGGCGATGGTCGGCAGCTGCGCCGGGATCGCCGCGCGCTGCGCGGCGAGGCCGTCGGCAGAACCTACCACCTCGCGCAGTGCGTTCGCCAACGCCGTGAGCGGCGTCGCGCGAACGCCCGGTGTCGCCGCGCGTTCGGCGAACGCGCCGCGATCCGAGCACAGCACCGGCACGCCGTGGCCGAGCGCTTCGTCGATGACCAGCCCATAGGTCTCCTCGCACTGCGACGGGAACACCGCGAGGTGCAGGTCGCGCGCCGGGTGGCGGTCTTGGGCGGTGAACGGGCCGCGCACCACCAGCGACAACCCGGCGGCGGCGGCGCGGGCGCGCAGCGCGCCTTCGAACGCCGCGTCGTAGAAGCGCCCGGTCAGGTGCAGCTCTAGGTCGACGACGCCGACCAGCGCGCAGCAGGCCTCCACCAGCTCGGCGACGCCCTTCTCCGGCACCAGACCGCCGAACGTGCCGACGCGCAGCCGTTCGCCGGGCAGCGGCGGCGCGGCGCGGTGCGCGGCGGGAACAGCGCGCAGCAGACCGTGCGGCACCACCTCGATCGGCCGTTCGAGCGGCAGGCAGCGGCGCACGGTGTCGGCGGCGGCGCGGCTCGGCGCGGTGCAGGCGGCGACGCCCTCGAGTTCCAGCCGCGCCAGCCGGAAGCGCTCGTCGAGGCCGCGCGACACGAACGCCGCGTCGGTCGAGACCAGCGCGTCCAGCACGCAGGTGGTGCACGCCGTGTGGTCGACGCCGGTCGGACAGGCGACGCCGCCGCGCGGCAACCGGAAGTAGCGCGCGCAGGTGATCCACTGGTCGTGGAACGTCGTCACGACCGGCGCGCCGATCGCCTTCGCCAGCGCCGTGACACCGAAGCCGAGGCCGGCGAACGAGTGCACGTGTACGACGTCGGGCCGCCAGCCGGCGAGCCGGCCCTCGATCAGCCGCAGCAGCCGCGGCCGCACGAAGCCGTGGCGGTCGTGCTCCTCCGGCTTGCGGAAGAAGCGCTCGACGACGACGCCGTCGTGCTCGGCGATCTCGCTGGCGGCGCCGTCGTGCGGCACATCGCTGCCGCAGACGACGCGCACCTCGACGCCTTCGGCCTGCAGCGCCTGCGCCAACGCGACGACGACCTGCTCGGTGCCGCCGTTGGCCTCCGGCGGGTAGTTGGCGGCGACGAACCAGACCTTCACGACGACCACAGCTCCCGCTGCGCCTGCCGCAGGTGGTCGCGTTCGGCGTCGCGGCGGCCCTTGTCGCCGCGGTTGCGCCGCCCGATCTTGCGCCACTCCTCCCAGATGCGCAGCCGCACGCAGAGGCGCACCCAGAACGCGCCGAGCGCGCCGTAGTGCTTGCGGTAGTAGCTGAGCCGGTTCTTGTGCCAGATGACGAGCATCTTGGCGAAGTTCCTGGTGCTGGCGCCGCGGTGGTGCATGACCTCCGCCTCGGCCAGGTAGCGGATCTTCTGGCCGCGCTGCCAGATGCGCTTGCAGAGGTCGACGTCGTTGTAGAACAGCGCCAGCTGCTCGTCGAAGCCGCCGAGCTCGCGCCAGTCCGCGGTGCGCAGCATGCAGCACGCGCCGGGCGGCTGGTCGACGTCGCGCGACGTCAGGTGGTCGAAGTCGCGCATCAGGTAGCGGTCGACGATGCCGCGACCGGGCCAGAAGGTGCCCCACCACGAGTCGTAGCACAGCGCCGTCAGCAGCGTCGGGAAGCGCTGGCAGGCGTGCTGCACCGAGCCGTCCGGGTCGCTGAGCCGCGGCGCCACCGCGCCATGGTCGGGGTGTTCGCGCAGGAAGTCGACCAGCGCGTCGAGCGCGCCCGGTCGCACCTCGGTGTCGCTGTTGAGCGTGACGACGAACTCGCCCTTCGCGACCGCGGCGCCCTGGTTGTTGCCGCCGGCGTAGAGGCGGTTGTCCGGGTTGCGCAGCAGCACCACCTGCGGATGGCGCTGCGCGATCGCGTCGGCCGAGCCGTCGTGGCTGCCGTTGTCGACGACGATCACCTCGCGCGCGTGCTTCGGCTGCTCGCCGAACAAGGCGCCGAGGCAGGCCAGCGTCAGGTCCTTCGTGTTCCAGCTGAGCACGACGACCGACAGCACCGGCGTGCTCACGGCGCCGCTCCCGCCTCCACCACCGGCCGCACCGAGTGGCCGAGGTGGCGCTGGCAGTAGTAGCGCCACGTGCCGAGGTGCTCGGGCTCGCCGCCGCTGAGGTCGTAGACCTGGAAGTAGTAGTTGGCGTTGACGAACACCGCGAACGACTCGTCGCTCGGCGTCCAGGCGTCGCCGCTGCCGAAGCAGCCCGCCGCGAGGAAGAAGCGCATGTCCATCGACAGCAGCACGACGTAGCGTTCGCAGCGCCGCGGCAGCTGCAGCACCGGCTTCTGGTCGGTCTCGCCGAGGTCGGTGTAGGGCGGCTCCGGCGGCACGCGGCGCCACTTCTCGAAGCGCGGGTTGGTGGCGAGCCAGTGGCACGCCTTCATCGTCAGGCGGCCGAGCCAGCCGTACCACTTGTCGTAGTAGCGCTCCTTGCTGACCTTGTTGCGCGCCCACATCGTCTCGAGGTCGCTCATGCCCGAGCGGTTGACGAAGTGCACGAGGCGCGCGTCGGGCACCTGGGTGATGGTGCGGCCGCTGCGCAGGATGCTGATCGACAGGTCGGCGTCCTCGTAGTAGAGCGGGTAGCGCTCGTCGAAGCGGCCGATCGACTCGAAGTAGGCGCGCTCGACGAGGAACAGGCAGCCGGACATCATCGGCAGCGCCAGCGGCCGTTCGGCCTGCCAGACGGCGAGCCAGCGGCGCAGGAACTTCTTCGCGCGGCGGCGGGTGCGGCCCGCCGAGTAGGCGCACAGCACCTCGCCCCACGCGTCGCCGAGCGTCGGCAGCGTGTTGGGCGGCAGGTGCCCGTGGTAGACCGGGTCCCAGAAGCCCTTCGGCACGACGATGCCGGCCTTCGGATCGTTCTCCAGGTGCCGCTGCAGCGCCGGCAGCAGCCCGGCCGAGAACAGCACGTCCGGGTTGCTGACCAGGATCCAGCGGCCGCGGCTGTGGGCGAACGCGAGGTTCATGCCCTTGCTGTAGCCGCCGTTCTCGTCGTGGCGGATCAGCCGACCGGCGGCCGGATCGCCCTGCTGCTCGGCGAACCGCCGCAGCTCACGTTCGACGAGCTCGATCTTCTGCGGCGCCTTCTGCGGCGAGCAGTTGTCGACGACGATCACCTCGCACGGCATCGGCGAGCCGTCGGGCCGCGTCGGACCGTGCTGGCGCAGGGTCGCGATCGCCTGCGCACACTCCGCCCAGGAGTTGTAGTTGACGATCAGGACGGACAGCTCGGCCATGGCGCAGCACCCGGATCATCGACCCGCGGTTTGCGGCAACGAAAGCACAACGCCGACGCGGTTGCCACCGGCGTCAACGGTCGATGGCACGGCGGCGTCGGCGGCGGTCACCGCGCGTTCCGCCGCGGCTCGGTGAGCACCGACTTGGGCGCCAACCGCCGCTCGAGCATCGCGCCGAGGATCATCTCGCCCTCCCGGTCCTGACCGTCGGCGGACCAGTCGTCCTCCTGCGGGGTGGAGTGACGGCTCAGGTCCTTCACCGTCTCCTGCTCGATGTAGTAGCGGAGCCGCCAGCCGGTCTCGCTCGAGCCCTCGTCGACCTTGATCTCGGCGATCAGCCGGTTGCGCACCGGGTAGTAGGTGCCGCGCAGCTGCACCTCGCGGCGGCGCCAGCGCGACTGCAGCTCGCCGAGCCCGCGGTCGCTGTGGGCGTTGTCGGGCACGAAGCGCGCCCCCTGCGCGCAGGCCGTCAGGCCGTCGTAGCAGGCGCCGAGCGTCATCGGCTCGGTTTCGAGTTCGTTCCATTCGCGCACGGTGCCGCAGGCGGCGAGGAACGGGAGGAGCAGCAGCAGACGGGAGGCGGGCATCATGAGCGGCGAGCGAGTATATCGGCACCGGTGACACAGCCGGGCGCATTCCTGTTCGACCTCGACGGCACGCTGGCCGACACGCTGCCCGACATCGCCGCCAGCACCAACCACGTGCGGCGGGCGCACGGCCTCGAGCCGTGCGACGAAGCGCTGGTCCGACGCATGGTCGGCGACGGCGCGCGCATGCTGCTGGTCCGCGCGCTGGCCGAGGTGCTGCCGCCCGAGGGTGCCGCCCGCGAGGCGTTCGTCGACGCCGCGTCGGCGACCTACACCGAACACCACCTCGTGCAGTGCACGCAGCGCACGCGGCTCTACCCCGGCGTGCTCGAGCACCTGGCCGCGCTGCGCGAACGCGGCCACGCGCTCGCGGTCGTCACCAACAAGCCACTGCGCTTCGCCGGGCCGGTTTGCGCCCACCTCGGCATCACGGAGCTGGTCGGGGCGGTGGTCGGCGGCGACTCGGTGCCGCAGAAGAAGCCGGATCCGGCGCCGCTGCGCTTCGCATTGGAGCAGCTCGGCGTGTCCGCGACCGGCGCGACGATGGTCGGCGACGGCCTGCAGGACCTGCGCGCCGGCCGCGCGCTCGGGCTCGGCACGATCGGCTGCCTCTACGGCTACGGCGACCCGGACGCGCTGCGCGCCGAACGCGCCGACGGCTATTGGCGCGCGTTCGGCGTGCCGGCGCGCTGAGCCACGGCGCCGGCATCGGGTCGGGGTTCGTCGAAGCAACGCCGTCGCACGAACAGGTAGCACGTCGCCCACAGCGCGACCGCGGTCGGGGGCGCGAACCACAGCACGCCGAGCTCGGGGACGCCCAACGAGATGCTGCTGCGCGGCTCCAACGCCCGCGCCAGGAAGTAGCCGGTCGACGCGGCGAACGCGACGAACAGCAGCGCCGACAGCGACAGCGCGACCTGGAAGGCGCCGTGCCGGCGTGCGCGCAGGCGCGTCGCGAGCAACGCCAGCGCCCACGCCACGGGCAGGCCGAACAACGGCGCGACACGGGCGAGGTCCAAGGCGTCCGGTTCGCGACCGCGGGTGAGCAGCTCCCAGTGCTCGCCGGAGCAGATCCAGCCGATCGCGCCGAGGCCGCGCAGCGCCGCCAGCAGCGCGGCCACGAACAGGGCGACGACCATCACCGCCAGCCCCGGCAAGCGCCTGGCTGCGGCCGCCGGTGGACAGCGCAGCGCTGCGAAGGGGCGACGCGCCGCGCGCCGCGTCGCGGGGGACCACAGCACCGCCGCGAGCACGCCGAGGCCCGCCGCCAGCAACAGGTGGTGCGCGAACGAGCCGACGTGCCGCAGCGACGGCGCCCAGCGGAGCTCGCGTTCGAAGTCGCGGAACGAGCAGTCCGCCAACGCCAGCAGCGCGCCCTCCGCGAGCAGCAGCCCGGCCGCGCAGATCAGGATCCAGGCGACCGCCCGCTGCACCCCTTGCGCGACCTCCGCCGGCGGCCGACGACCGCGCAGCAGCCCGACGACGCCCGTGAGCGCCACCGCAGCGAGCAGCAGCACCAGTGACAGCAGCAGCAGCGCGGGGAGGTCGACCATGTTCGGGCAGCACGTCGGACAGCGCTGCCGGCGGTGCGTCGCATCCGCCGCAGCGCCGGCGATGGTAGCCCGTGAAGCCTCATGCCTCCGGCTCGAACTCGTCGAACACCGAGTTCGGCAGCTGCTCGCGCAGCCGCTGCAGCGCCCGGTGGTAGCGCACCGCCAGTGTGCCCGGTTCGACGCCGAGCATGGCCGCCGCGACCGGGTTGGGGTGCTGCTCGATCGCGCGCAGGATCAGCACCTCGCGGTCCAGTTCGGGCAGCGCCTCGATCGCCGCCAGCACCGCCGCGCGGCGCTCGTTGCGCAAGAGGCCGCTGATCAGGCCGCTGCGCGCGTCGGGCGCGTCGCGCGCGGCGTCTGCGGCCGCGCCGGGCGCGAGGCCGCCGTGGCGGCGGCGACGCAGCATCCGACGCATGACGTTGTTGACCTGGTGCAGCACGGCGCGGCTCAGGTAGGAGACCAGCGTCGGCGTGAAGCGCTGTTCGGGCGTCAGCTCGCCGAGCCGCGGCAGCACCCGCAGCCACACCTCGTGCACGATGTCGTCCGGCTCGTAGAGCTGACCTAGGTCGCCGCGCAGGCGGTAGCGCGCCTGCGCGACCAGCAGCGGGGTGAAGCGCCCGACGATCCAGCTGAGGCTCTCGACGTCGCCGGCGACCGCCTGCCGCACGTGCAGCGTCGTCAGGTCCTGTGCGCCGGCGTGATCCATGGTTTGCCCCATCAGAACAGACCGAGGTGCGCGCGGCCGCCATTGGACATGACCAATTCGCCGGTGACCGAGTCGATGCCGACCGACTGGAAGAACGCGTCGACCCCGTTCAACACCGGATCGAGCGGCAGCGTCACCCCCACCGCGAGCGGGTAGAAGAGGCCGCAGGGGAAGACCACGTCGTTCGACACGCGCAGCCGGCAACCGCCGCCCAACGACGGCGGCAGCAAGAACGGCAGCGACAAGGGGCCTGCGACCTGGTCGCTGGCGCCGTAGATCATGAACTCGAACGCCGGGTTGCTGCCGAGGTTGTCGATGCGCAGCGGCAGGGTCGTGCCGAGCACCGGCCGGGCGTTGCTGTAGAGCGCGCGCAACCCGCAGTTGCCGAAGCCGAACTGGGCGAAGCTGGCGCGGTTCTGGTGGAAGGCGCGCAGCGCGGTGTTGGCGTAGCGCACCGCGTCGGCGCCGCCTTCGCCGCCCTCGCGGATGCGGTCGACGCCGACCTGGTTGGGGAACTGCGGGAACGCGGCCATCAGCGACACCAGGTTGCCGAAGGTGTTCGGCGTCGTCGGCGGCACCGCCGGCCACAGGCTCGGCGGCACCGGGCTGATGTTGTTCATGTAGAACAGCCCGCGCCACGTCGCGTCGATCGGCTGCGACTCGGCCCGCTCGCTCGTGCTGCCCCACGCGCCGTAGTCGTTCTCGACCGAGCAGTCGTACTGCCAGTTGATGCGCCCGCTGCGCGGCGAAGAGCCCATCTCGAACACCACGTAGCGCTTGCCGCTCTGGATCAGCTGCCGCGGCGTCGGCCAGGTGCCGCGCCCCTGCACGTGGATCTCGTCCTTGATCGGCGAGACGTCGAGCAGGTAGTCGCCGAGCTCGGCGCCGTCGTGGTTCTCGAAGATCAGCGTCAACACCTCGCGCGGGTGCGCCGTCATCCAGGCGTCGATCTCGAGCAGCATGTCGTGCAGCGTGGTCGGGGTCGTGCCCGGCAACCGCGCGGCGATGGTCGCGGTCCACGAGCCGTGCACCATGTAGATCGTGCCGCCGTTGATCGCGGTGTCGAGCTGCAGGGTGCGGGCGCCGTAGTCGAGCTGATCGATCACGACCAGGTCCTGGTTCCACACCAGCCAGCCGTAGCCCGGCGCGACGTGCGCGTTGTGCGCCGACAGCGAGCAGTTCTGGTCGTAGGGCGCGGTGCGGTCGGCGAGGCAGGCGTCGACGTCGCCGTCGAACACCTCGAACACCGAGATCCTGTCGTGGAAGACGTTGGAGTTGGCGAAGCCGCGGCTGCCGCCGCCGGTCAGCGAGTAGCAGGCGCCGCCCTTCGGATCGTGGTCGTAGAGCAGGATCGTCGTGCCGAGCGGCAGTCCCCACTGCACCGAATCGACCTGGTCGTTCATCGACAGCGCGCCGAGCGACGTCGCGCCGAAGCCGGTCTCGGACACGTAGCGCGTCAGCTGGTAGCCGCTGAGGCCGGCGTCGGTGAACAGCCGCACCCAGCCCTGCTGCGGATCGACGGTGCGCCAGCGGAACGACGAGAACTTGTCGTTGTAGTAGGACGGCACCGCGCTGAGCGAACCGCTCTGCTGCTGGTGCGTCAGCGTGTACTCGCGGCCGGTGCCGTTGCTGTTCTCGTAGAACGTGACGACGACGTTCGGCTGCAGATCCCAGGCGATGCCGGTGGCCTTGTCGTCGAAGCCGTAGAGCTGGTGCAGGCCGCCCTCCAGGTAGCTCGACAGCGGCAGCCGCTTCTGGATGCCGCCGAACGACGAGTTCTCGTAGAGCGTCACGGTGCCGCCGATCGACGGGTCGTCGAGCTGCCACGAGAACGCCGACCAGGTGTCGTTGTAGGTCGCGCCGATGTTGGCGTTGGTGCCGACCCGGGCCGCATTGCGGCTGATGTGCCACTGCGCACCGCTGCCGTCGCTGTTCTCGTAGAAGGTGACGGCGGTGTTCGTCTGCAAGTTCCACGTCAGCGACGTCGCCTTGTCGTTGAACGAGTAGGCGGCGAGCGGCACCGGCGCGTTGCGGCCCCAGGTGGACAGGTTGATGGCGGCGCTGCTGCCGCCGAAGGACGAGTTCTCGTAGAGCATGACGCTGCCCTGCGCGACGAGGGAGGTCGCCAGCGCGAGGCTCAGCATCGGGATCGCGGCGAGCCGCGCGGGGAAGCGATGGGACGGGCGGGTCATGGTGTCTCCTGGGATCGATTGGGTGCCACGGCCACGGAGTCGCCACCGACCCGCGGATTACCGGCAGGCGGGGATTTCGCGCCCCGCTACCATCGCCCTCCCATGCGCGACCTCGACCCGCTCGTCGTCGAGCACGCCCTCCTGGCCCGGCTGATCGCCGATCAGGAACGCGGCGCGCCGGCGGACGCCGCCGCCTACCGGGCGCTGTTCCCCGGTCACGAGGAGCTGGTCGAACGCACCCTGCGCGAGTTCGACGCCCACGCCCGACGGACCGACGACGTGCTCGGCGCCGAACGCTTCGGCCCGTTCGAGCCGCTCCAGGTGCTCGGCCGCGGCGGCCAGGGGGTCGTCTACCTGGCGCGCGACACCGAGCTGCCGCGCACCGTCGCGCTCAAGGTGCTGGCCGGCGTCGGCGCGCTCGACGCGACCCGTCAGCAGCGCTTCCGCCGCGAGGCCGAGGTCGCGGCGCGCCTCGACCACCCGGGCCTGTGCCGGGTACTGGCCTTCGGGGTGCAGGGCCAGGTGCCCTACCTGGCGATGCAGTTCGTGCCCGGCGAACCGCTGGCCGACGTGCTGGCGCGCGGCCGCGGCGCCGGCATGGTCGACTTGACGACCACCGGAGGCGGCAACGGCGGTCGTCGCCGCGTCGATCACGTCCTGCTGCTGCTGGAGAAGGTCGCCCGCGCGCTGCACGTCGCGCACGCCGAGGGCGTCGTGCACCGCGACGTCAAGCCGGCCAACATCATGCTGACGCCGGCCGGCGAACCGGTCGTGCTCGACTTCGGCCTGGCCCGCGACGACGAGACCGCCGGCGCCACGCTGACGATCAGCAACGACGTGCTCGGCACCCCCGCCTACATGGCGCCGGAGCAGATCGAGGGCCACGCGCGTACCGACCGGCGCACCGACGTGTTCGCGCTCGGCGTCGTGCTCTACGAGTGCCTGACCGGCGAGCGCCCGTTCCAGGGCGCGACGCGGCAGCAGCTGTTCCTGGCCATCGCGCACGGCGGCTTCCGACCGGCCAGCGCGGTGGCGTCCGGGGTGCCCCGCGACCTCGACCTGGTGCTCGCGGTCGCGCTCGAGAAGGACCCCGACCGCCGCTACGACACGGCGCTGGCCCTCGCCGAGGACCTGCGCCGCGTACGCGAACACCAGCCCGTCACCGCGCGGCCGATCGGGCCGATGGTGCACCTGCTGCGCTGGGTGCGGCGCAACCGGGCGCTGGCCGCGAGCCTGCTGGTGATCGCGCTGGTCACCGTCGCCGCCGGCGCGGCGACGACGACCGCGTGGCTGCGCGCCGAGGACGCGCGCGCCGAGTCGGAGGCGATCAACGAGTTCATCCTCAAGGACCTGCTCGCCGCGGCCAATCCGCGCGGACTCGGCCGGGAGGCGCGCATCGTCGACGCGCTGCAGCACTCGGTGGAACGGATCGACGTGCGGCTCGGCGGCCGCCCGAAGCTGGCGGCGACGGTGCGCTTCGAGCTGGCCAAGACCTACGGCGGACTCGGCCTGTGGCAGGAGTCCGAACAGCTGCTGCAGGCGACGTTCGCCGCGCGCGCGCAGCTGCTCGGCGAACGCGACCCGGCGACGCTCGCCGCCGAACAGGCGCTCGGCGCGGCGCAGCTGCGCCTCGCCCGCTTCGCCCCGGCCGCGGCGACGCTCGAGCGCGTGCTGCCCGCGCTGACCGCGCAATCGGGGCCGGAGGCGGCGGACACCATGACCTGCCGCGTCGACCTCTGCGCCGCCCGCTACGGCGCCGGCGTGCAGGACGAGAGCATCGCGGAGCTGCAGCAGCTGACGGCGCGCTGTGTGGAGCTGTTCGGCGAACGGGCGGAGGTCACGCGCGCCGCGCGCACCACGCTGTGCGACCTGCTGCAGCGCAGCAACCGGATCGAAGAGGGCCTGCCGCTGGCCCAGCTGCTGGCCGACACCGCGGCGCAGCAGTTCGGCGAGAACGCGCTGGAGACGATCGAGGCCCGCATCAACCTCGGCCTCTACCTGTGCAGCGCGAACCGCTCGCAAGATGCCGAGCAGGTGCTGACGCCGGTCGTCGAACAGACGCGCGCCGTGCTCGGCGAGGCCCACCCCACCTACTTCGCCGCGCTGTGCGAGCTCGGCAACTGCTACTCCTACCAGCGCCGCGGCGCCGACGCGGCGCGCGTGTTCCGGCTCGCCTTCGACGGCGCGCGCGACGTGCTCGGCGCCGAGCACGAGGTGACGCTGGTCTACGCCAGCAACCTCGCGATCGCGCTGCGCCGCAGCGGCGACCTCGACGCGGCGATGGCGGTCGCCGACGACGTGCTGGCGGCGCGACGGCGCGCGTTCGGCGCCGACAGCGAGCCGGTCGCCGCGTCCTGGGACGTGCTGGCGGCGATCCACATCGACCGGCAGGACTGGCCGGCCGCGATCACCGCCGCCAACGCCGCGGTGCGCATCATCGAAGCGCTGCACGGCCCGGACAGCCCCCTGTTGACCGACTACCTGTTCAACCGGGCGATGGCGTTCCAACGCTCCGGCGACCTGACGCGGGCGATCGACGACTTCGGCCGGCTGGCGGCCATCGACGCCCTGGCGTTCGGTGCCGACAGCCCGTGGCGGGCCCAGGTGCTGGTGCGCAGGGGCAACCTGCTCTACCTGCAAGGCCGCTTCGACGACGCGGTCGAACCGCTGCGCGAGGGCCTGCGCATCCGCGAGCTCGAACAGCCCGCCGACGTCGAACGCCTGCACGAGGCGCGCGCCTGGGTGGCGATGAACGACTACCGCCGCGGCAACCGGGACGGCGTCGAACCGGTGCTGACCGCGGCGTGGGACGCGCTCGACGCGATCGGCAGGCTGCGCGCGCGCTTCGGCAACAGCGACCTGTTCCCGGTCCTGGCGGAGATCTACGAGCAGCAGGGCGCGAACGAGCGACTGGCGAAGGTGCGCGCCGTCATGGCCGGCGGGCGCTGAGCGACTCGCGCGTCGCCTGGCGCGCTCAGCGGAACAGCTTGACCAGCCCCTGCGCCAGCCGTTCGTCGAAGCAGCCGCGATACGCCTGCGCCAGGATGCGCAGCGCGTCGAACACGCCGACCCGCGGCTGCTGCGTCGTGTAGACCTTGTCGAAGGTGTTGACGAGGCCGACCACGCGCGCCATGTCGGGGATCTCCTTGCCCTTCAAGCCGCTCGGGAAGCCCGAGCCGTCGTGGCACTCGTGGTGCGAACGCGCCGCGTCGACGATCGGCTGCGGCAGGCCGAGGCCGCGCAGGTAGGCGGCGCCGCGCGTGGTGTGCTCGGGGTCGTGCTCGATGTGCTCGTGGCCGACGCGGCCGATGTCGTGCAACAGCCCGGCGAGGCCGGCCATCGACAGCGTGCCGACGTCGCCGCCGAGCACGTGGCGCGCGAGCCCCATCGACAGGAAGCCGCAGGTCAGGCCGTGGCGCGCGAGGCCCGGGCTCACCGACAGCACGCGCCGCACCGCCTGGAAGCCCTGGTTCTCGCGCAGCAAGAGGCCGCTGGTCGCCATCATCAGCTTCTGCGCGCGGGCGACGGTCGGCTTGTCGGGCGGCCCCTGCATCAGCTCGTCGGCGACCTGCGTCGCGACGCCGTAGAGCACGTCGGCGCGGCGCTCGAGCGGCATGTTGCGATCGAGCAGCACCTGGTCGAGCCGGCCCTCGACGCGGCGGAAGTAGTCCTGCCGGTCCTGGTCGCGGATGAACAGGTTGTGCACGCCCTCCGCGGTCAGGCGGCCGACGTGGCCCTCGTCGAGCGCGCTGTCGGCCGGGTGGTAGAGCACCCAGGTGTTGTCGGCCGTGCGCAGGTAGAGCGGGAACGGCACGCGCGACGCATCGCTGGCCAGCCCGGCCAGCGGAATGGCCGAGAAGGTCGTCGGGGTCGTGGCGGTGGCAGCTCCCATCCGCTCGACGATCGACGGCGCCGCGCGGGGCGCTTGACCGGGGCGCCGACCGCCCCGTGGCATGCGGCCTACTTCTTCTTCAGCTTGCCGATCTTCTGGATCAGCTTGGTCGTCGAGTGGCCCTTCTTGTCGCCGACGAACACCGCCTTGATGTCCAGCTCCTTGATGACCGCCTTCTCCGGCAGGTTCTTCAGGTTGTAGTCGGTGCCCTTCGCGTACATCGTCGGCTGCAGCTGGCGCAGCAGCTCGTCGGCGGTCTCCTCCTCGAACGTCGTCACGTAGTCGACGAACGACAGCGCCGCGAGCAGCTCCATGCGCTCGGCGGCCGGCACGATCGGCTGGCCCTTGCCCTTCAACGCCTCGGCCGACTTGTCGGAGTTGACGGCGACGACGAGGATGTCGCCGCGCGAGCGCGCGTCCTCGAGGCAGCGCGTGTGGCCGACGTGCATCAGGTCGAACACGCCGTTGGTCAACACGATCACCTTGCCGCTGGCGCGCAACCCCGACAGGATCAGGGCGAGGCTCTTGCGGTCGGCGACGACCTTGTCCTTGGAGCGGTGCTTCTTCGGAACGACTACCAAACGGAACCTCGCGAGGTCGGGTGCAGAGAGAGGGAGCGGGAGTGTCGCGCATCGCACCGGTCCGGCACAACAGCGACTTGCAACTTCCCCGGCGGCGTGAGCATGCCCGACGGTGGGCTCGTAGCATGCGGCGATGCTCGCACTGGCCGTCCTGCTGTTCGCGCCGCAGTCCCCCACGACCGCTGCGCCGCTGCGCGTCGCGCTCGCACCCGCCGCGGACGACGCCAGGGACGGCCCGCGCTGGAGCCCGAAGGGCGCCAGCGTGCCGCTCGCCGCGCCGGTCGATGACGACGCGGCGCTGGCCGGGACCTTCTTGCTCGGCGCCACCGGATCGCCGCCGATCGCGGTTCGGTTGTCGAAGGGTGACGCCGTCCCCCACTTCGACCAACTGTGGATCGACCTCGACCGCGACGGCGCGCAAGACGACGGCGAGCTGCTGACCTGCACGCCGAAGGAGACGCGCGGCAAGTGGTGGTCGAGCTTCTCGACGACGATTCCGCTGCCGGTGCCGGGCCGCGCCGAAACCGAACAGCCGACGTCGCGGCCGTATCCGGTCGCCCTCTGGTTCGTCGCCGACCCGCACGAGCCCGACGCGCCCCCGGCGCTGCGCTGGTCCCGACGCGGCTGGCACTCCGGTCGCGCCGAACTCGACGGCGCGGATGCGTTCCTGGTGGTGAGCGAGATGCAGATGGACGGCGTCTTCGACCAGCGCGACGCGTGGGGCATCGGCCGCAGCGCCGCCGACGCGGCCAGCAACAGCAGCGCCGGCATCGAGCGGCACTGCTGGCTCGACGGCAAGGCGTGGCGGCCGACCGGCGTCGACCCGCACGGCCGCTGGATCGACCTCGCGCCGTTCGATCCGGGCATGACCGAAGCAGAAGAGAAGGCCGCCGCCGACGTGACCCGGGTCGACCGCGAAGCGCCGCGGGCGAAGACGCCGTTGGTGTTCGGCCACGACCTCGCCGCCGCGCTGGCGACGGCGAAGCAGACCGGCAAGCGCGTCGTCGTCGACTTCGAGACCACCTGGTGCGGGCCGTGCAAGATGATGGACCAGATCGTCTGGCCGGCGCAGGCGGTGGTCGACGCGTGCGCCGACGTGGTGCCGGTCAAGCTCGACGGCGACGCGCAGCGTGAGCTGGTCAAGCGCTACGAGGTCACCGCCTACCCGACGGTGCTGGTGCTCGACCAGGACGGCGAGGTGCTGCAGCGCGCGG
The DNA here is from genome assembly GCA_020638735.1 of Planctomycetota bacterium. GTDB lineage: Bacteria > Planctomycetota > UBA1135 > UBA1135 > UBA2386. Next base: position 88,257 of record JACKHZ010000008.1, read on the forward strand.
TCGGCTACCAGTCGGTGGCGAGGCTGAGCGCGCTGCTGCGGAAGTGACTGCTCCCGTCAATTCGCCACCGGCAGCGCCAGCAGCCGCCGCGACTCCTTCAGCAGCCAGTCGATCTCGGTGAACGGCTCATAGGAGATGTCCTGCCACCGCACACGACCGTCGGCGTCGACGAGGAACGTGCCGTGCAGCGTCATGTTCTCGAAGTCGTCGAAGCAGTGCCACTTCTTGAACGTGGCCAGCGTCGGGTCGCACAGCATCGGGAACGGCATGCGCTCGTCGGCGGCGAGGTCGGCGAACGCCTTGCGGGTCGTCGCCACGTCGTCGCTGCCGATCGCGACCACGTCGACGCCAAGCGCCGCGAACTCCGCAGCCTTCGGCCGCAGCAGGTGGAGCTGCTCGACGCAGTGCAGGCAGCCGAAGCCGAGGTAGAACACGACCAGCGTCGCGCGGCGGTGACCCGGCTGGGCCAGCGTCATGCGCGCGCCGTCGCTGCTGCCCAGGTTGATCCCCTCGAGGTCGAAGCCGGGCGCCGCCGTCGGCGACCACGTACGCGGGCCGAGCGTCGCGAGCGGCGGGCGCTGGCCGAAGTCGTCGCCGAAGCCGTCGGTCTCCGACACTTCCCCGCCGGCCAGCGCATGACCGAGTCCGAGGTCGACGCCGACGCCGCAGCGGGCCCAGAACGTCGGCGCGGTGTCGCGCGTCAGCGCCCCCATCAGCTCGACCTGCTTGCCCTTGGCGTCGTCGCCCTTCGCCACGTAGGCGCGCAGCAGCGCCGCCATGGTCGCGGCGCGGTGCGGGTTCTTGTCGTTCTCCTTCTCCAGCGCGGTGATCGCGTCGTCGACCTTGCCGGCGGCAACCTGCGCGTCGGCGAGCAGCAGCTTGGAGAAGCCCTGCACCGCCTCGAACTCGGCCAGCGCACCGGCCGCGTCGCCGGCGGCCAACAGCTGCTCGCCGCGCAGCTCGCGCTGCAGTTCGAGCACCGCCTGCACCGCGTCGGTCGGCCGCTTCGCCGCCTCGGCGATCGCCTCCTGCAGCTTGGGCCGCTTCTCCTTCGCGTCGAACGCCTTCTGCTCGGCCTCGTCGACCGCGACCGCGCGCTGCACCCGCGCCTGCGTCAACAGCGCCCCCACCTCGGCGATGACGCGCTCGCCGTCGTCGATGCGGCCGCGGCGGAACGCGGCGCGGCCCGCCAGCGCGAGCCGCTGCACCTCCGCGAGCACGTCGGCGGTCGGCTCGAGGTAGCCGGCGGCGGCCAGCTGCTGCGCCTCGTCCCACAGGCCGAAGTCCTCGCACAGCTGCACCAGCCGCGTGCGCGCGTAGCCGGCGATCGAGTCGCCTTCTTCGAGCTCGTTCCACCTCGGATGGCGCGGCAGCTCGGCGAGGTTCTTGGCGATCTGCAGCGCCTCGTCGAGGCGGCCGGTGTGCGCGAGGCTGCGCGCCAGCCACTCCTGGTTGTGGCCGTAGTTGTGGATCAGGAACGGCATCACCGCGTCGCGCATCATGTGCGCGTGGTCGGCGCGGCTCGACGCCTCCTGCTGCCACGCCGCCTCGGCGTGGCGGTGCAGCTTGGCGTAGATGTGCCCGGGCATGTGCCACTGGTGCGCGATCGCCGGCGCGCTGGAGCCGTTCTTCGCCGCGGAACCGAGCGCGCGGCGCGCGTCCTTCTGGTCCCACAGGTGGATGCGGTAGTGGTGCGCCGGGTGCAGCGGCGCCTTGTCGAACACCTGCTGCAGCAGCGCGTCGATCGCCGCGTGCGAGACGATCGGGATGCCCGAGCCCCAGCCGTAGGCGAGCCAGTTCTGCAGCGCCAGGAAGGCCTTGGCCTCGATGTCGTCCGGGTCCTCGTAGACGATCGTGCCGAGGTCCTCGATCAGCCGCTCGTCGCGCTTCTTCTGCGCCTTCTCGTCCTTGTCGCCGTCGACCTTCGCCACCTGCGCGTCGATCGCCGCCTTGGCCTTGGCCTCGTCGCCGCTGCGCAGCTCCGCGCGCACCGCGTCGTCGATCTGGTAGTAGCGCGCCCACGCGTCGATCCAGCGCTGCTCGCGCGCCGGCACGTCGGCGCTCTTCTGCACGGCGCGGCACAGGAAGCCGGCGGCGCGCTTCGGGTTCTCGACGTTGGCCATCGCCATGCCCCAGTAGGCCATCGCGCACTCCGGCTGCAGCGCGGCGACCTGGCGGAAGCTGCGCTCGGCCTCGAAGTACCAGAAGCCGTGCTGCTGGGTGACGCCCTGGTCGAAGAAGCGCTGCGCCTCGTCGCTCAGGCCCGCGACCGGGAAGTGCACCTGGTCGCCGAGCCCGGGCATGTGGTAGGCCGCAGTGCGCGGACCTTCGTCGAAGGTCGCGCCGTGGTGTGAGTGGCCGAACGTCTCGGGAGTGTGCTGCGCGGCGATGGCCGCGCACAGCACGAAGGGCAGGGCGATGCGCATGGGACGGGACCTCGGCGCCATCGAAGCACTTCGCCGGCCGCGGCGCCATGCGGGCCCGCGATCAGCGCCCGGCGGTCAGCAACACCGCGTTGAGCAGCAGCAGGTTGAGGCCGTCGGCGAACGCGCGCACGTTGGGGTCCTCGGCGAAGGCGACGACGTGGCCGCGGCCCTTCGGCTGGTGCACCAGGTAGGCCTTCTGCGGCAGCTGCCGCAGGCTGTCCGGCCACGCGAAGCCGGCCGCCAGCAGCTGGTCCTGCTGCTGGTAGATCGCGACGTTGCGGCCGCGGTCGAGCTTGACCGGGGTCAGGATGTTGCTGCCGTCGTGCACGACGCAGGCGCCGCCGTCGTAGCCGAAGCCGAGCCAGTGCTCCGTGTCGACGGTGACGCGCAGGATCGCGCCGGGCGTGCTCGGCGGCGACTCGTCGTCGGGGCGGATCGCCTGCTCGTAGTCGAACGGCTCGTCGTCGTCTTCGCCTTGCGCCGCCGCCTCCTCCTCTGCGGCGCCGTGCTCTTCGCCGCCCTTCTTGCCCTCGCCACCCTTGCCGCCGTTGCGCGACTCCGCGGCGCTGGCCAGCAGCCCGACCTTCTCGTCCATCAGCCAGCGCACAGCCGAGCCGAACGCGACCAGCACGCCGCCGCGCTCGACGAAGCCGACGACCGCCTTGGTGCCGCGCTCGCCGAGCTCGTCGCCGTAGCCGCCGCCTTCGGGCAGCAGCAACACGGTGAAGCGGTCGAGCTCGACGCGGCCGAGGTCGCGCGTGCGCACCACCGACACCGGCAGGCCGTAGCGCTGCTCGAGCAGGTAGCGCAGCCAGCCCGCCGAGTAGGTGTTGACCGGTCGGTCCCACGCCATCAGCAGCTTCGGCGCCTTCAGCGTGTGGCCGTCGCCGGTGCCGAAGTTTGGCCCGTCGTCGACCCACGAGCTGTCGGCGCAGTACGGCTCGACGCCGTGCGCAGCGGCCAGCTCGGCGATGCGCCGGTGCAGCCCGCCCGGCAGCTCCGGCTGGTCGACGACGCGCACGATGAACGAACCGGCCGGGTAGCGCCGCCCGTCGAGCGTGAACGGCTCGTCGATGCAGCGCGCGCGCACGCCGAGGCGCAGCAGCTCGGCGAGCAGCGCGGCGGCGCCGTTCTGCCCCCAGGCGACGACGTAGGCGACCTTCGGCGGCTCGCTGCGCAGCGGCGCCGCGCCCGACGAGGCCTCGCCGGCGCGCAGCCTGCGCAGGCGCCCCTGCGGCGCGTCGGTCGTCTCGACGCATTCGACGCCGAACAGCAGCGGCAGCGACCACGCGGTCAGGTCGTAGAACTCGAGGTCGCGGCGCTTCGCCTCGCGGCGACGCTGTTCGTCGAGGAACTGCTGCTCCATGTCGAAGTGCGGCCGCAGCAGCATCGTCGCCAGCGAGCTCGCCGGCTGCGCCATCGACACGACGAACGCGCCGGCGGCGAACTCGCGCGCCTCGCCGGCGGCGTCGTCCGCGGCGCCGAGCGCGCGCACCGCACCGCTGCGCAGCGGACCGTCGGCGACCTGCACCTCGATGCCCTGGCGCACCATCAGGTCGGCGAGCCGCGCCAGCCGCGTGCGGTCGCCGACCGCGGGGAACACGTAGCTGCGCACGGGGCCGCGCTCGCCGCGCGCGGCACCGTCGCGGCGGAACTTCAAGAACGCGCGCTGCGCCTCGTCGCGGCCGTTGGCCAGCGTCTCGAGCGTCGCCATCGACGCGGTGAAGTGCCGCCGCACGCCGTCGCGGTACAGCAGCAGCTGCTCGTCGCTGCGGCGGTAGACCAGGCCGCGCGCGCTGGCCATCTCGAAGGTCATGCCGACGCTGCCGTGCGCCATCGGCCACGCGTCGCCGTAGCCCGGGTAGAAGCCGTCGTACGACTCGCGGGTGAAGTAGTCGAAGCCGTAGCGGTCGAACCAGCGCGCGTTGTTGCGGCCGTAGCGTTCGAGCCACTGCCGCTGCGTCGCGGTGACCTCGCCGTTGACCGGCTGCGACGGCGGCGGGAAGTAGTAGCTGGAGCTGCCGCCCATCTCGTGCAGGTCGACGTAGACCAGCGGCCACCAGTCGAGGAACGCGCCGACGCGCGCCGCGGTCTCCGGCTGCGACATCGCGAACCAGTCGCGGTTCATGTCGAACAGCGCGTGGTTGCTGCGCCCGGTCGGCCACGGCTGGCTGTGTTCGGCCGACTCCGGCGTCGGGTCGGCGAAGCGGCCGCGCGCGGCGCGGGTGTAGAAGACGAAGCGGTCGCGGCCGTCGGGGTTCTCGAGCGGGTCGATCAGCACCAGGCACTCGTCGAGCACCTTGTCCACCACCGGATCGCCTTGCGCCGCGAGCAGGTGGTAGAGCACGCACAGCGCCGCGTCGGTGCCCGACGGTTCGTCGCCGTGCACGCAGTTGGCGAGCCAGCCGACCGCCGGCAGGTCGCGCAGCAGCTGGTCGGCGTCCTGGTCCGACAGGCCGCGCGGGTCGGCGAGGCGCTGCATCGCCGTGCGGATCGCGTCGCGGCGGGCTACGTTCTTCGCGCGGCCGACGACCGCGTAGTAGAGGCCGCGCCCCTGCCACGACTCGCCGTAGCGCACCACCTGGATGCGCTCGGGCGCCGCGGCCTGCAGCGCCAGCAGGTAGCGCTCGACGTCGGCGTGCGTGGAGATGCGCTCCCCCGGCGCGTGGCCATTGACCTGCGTCAGCGTCGGGATCGCCGGGTCGTAGCGGGTCTCGGCGGGCAGCGGGCCGGGGCGCTGCGGCAGCGCTTCGGGGACCTGTGCGACGGTGGCGGCGCAGCACAGTACGAACGACAGCACAGCGGCGAGGCGGGTCATGCGTCCGCATGCGTACCGCACGTGAGGACCGGACGACAAGGACGAACCTGCACGGGACGGCAGCGGGGAGCTCGTTGCGGTGTGACCGAAGCCATTTGGCCGGCTACCCACGAGGCCGATCGGCTCGTTGGGTTCTTCCGGTCAGGATCGACTCGCGATCCTGGCGATGCCACGGGGCCATGCCATGTCTTGTCCAGCGGGCGGCAGATCACGTACGCTCTCCGTCTCGCAGGGGACGTTTGCATGCAAAGCTCCAGCCAGATGTTCACGGTCCAGTTCTCGTGCCTGCTGGCGAATCCTGTGTGCACGTCGACCAACCCCGTCGACTGGGTCGCGAGCCCAGGGATGCTGCTGTGGTACTGACCTGGAAGAAGTTGACCTCCGCAGCACTCGCAGTCCTGATCTTGACGATCACGACTGCGAGCGCACGCGCGCAGTCGACTAGCATTCGCAGGTGGGGCACTCCCATTTGCGACACGGCGGCGACCGAAGGCCCTGCCGTGGAGGTGCGAGCCCACGGCAACGCGACGCTCGTGCGGCTGCAGGACGGACGGGTCTTCGGCCGCGGCAATGGGGGGCCGGCGTGGATTCAGGCGCCTCCTCCCCCACCTGGATTGCAATACGTCAAGCTGGCTGCAGGGCTGCTCTCTGGCGGGATCCTCTCCGACGGCAGCCTCGTGCAGTGGGGTGTCGATCTGCAGGGCATCCAGTACTCGCTGCCGACAATTCCATCTGGCGTCACCGCCTTGGACGTTGATTGCTACTTCGTTCTCGGACTCGCCCTGTTGTCCGATGGCACGATCGCCGCTTGGGGCCCCACCAACCACAACCAGCTGTCGGTGCCCATCTTGCCGACGGGCCTCGTCTACACCGGGATTTCTGCGGGTTTCTATGGAGGCCTCGCACTCGTCTCCGATGGCAGCACTCGCACATGGGGGCTCTTCTCTCAATTGCCTGCGCCCCCGGTGCTGCCGCAAGGCGTGATCTGGTCAGAGATCGACGTCAGTGAGAACTTCGTCGTCGGGCTCCGATCCGACGGACCAATCGAAGCGTGGGGCGACAACACCTACGGGCAACTGAACGTGCCGGTTGCCCCATCGGGGATCGCCTTCACCTCGATCTGCGCGGGAGACTATCACTGCCTGGCCCTGCGCTCGGATGGTGCGCTCGTCGCCTGGGGGCGCAACGACTACGGCCAGTGCAACGTGCCCGCGGCTCCTGTCGGCACACAGTACGTGCAGCTCGCGGCCGGCAATCTACACTCGGTGATACTACGTTCCGACGGAGTCGTCGTTTGCTGCGGCTTCGACGGCGACATGCAGGGCAACGTCCCGACGCTCCCCCAAGGACGTCGGTACGTCGACGCCACCTGCGGGGCATTCCACAACGTCGGCCTGCTCGACGACGGCACCATCCAGGCCTGGGGCGCATCGACCTGGAGCCTGCTCGCCGTGCCGACCCCACCGCCCGGCGTGACGTTCACCGAGATCTCCGCCGGCTACTCCTTCTCGCTCGCGCGCTGCTCCGACAACGTCGTTCGCGCCTGGGGTGACAACTCGGGTGGGCAGCTGATCGTCCCGACTCCCCCGCCCGGAGTGACCTACACGCACGCCACCGCCGGCTTTGGCCACGGCATCGCCGTGCGCTCCGATGGGCACGCCGTCGGCTGGGGCTTCAACACCTTCGGCGAATGCAACGTGCCCGCACTGCCAGCCGGCATGCGCTATCTCGACGGCGAAGCCGGCCTGCAGGTGAGCCTGCTGCTGCGTTCCGACGGACAGCTGGTGCAGTTCGGCAAGTTCCAGTCGACCTGGTCCCCGCCGACACCGCCGGCCGGCAGCGTCTTTGTCGCCGTCGCGCAGGGAGCCGGGATCGCCGCGGCCATCGCCAGCGACGGCACCGCGGTCACCTGGGAATACCAGCCCGCGTCGCTCACGATCCCTCCGCTACCGTTCGGAGTCAGCTACGTCGAGGTAGCGTGCGGTGAGAGCCACACCATCGCCAGACGCTCCGACGGCCAGGTCGTCGGCTGGGGCAGCAACAACAACAACCAGATCGAGGTGCCACCGCTGGCCCCCGGCACCAGCTACCTGCGCGTCGACGCCAACTGGTACGGCTCCAGCGGGCTCGTCGGCAGTCGCAGCACCTACACGACCTTCGCGCACGGTTGCCCCGGCTCCATCGGCCAGAGCCACCTCGTGCCCCGCGACACGCCGCAGCTCGGCAAGACCATGACCTTGCAGGTCGACCACCTGCCGCACGACGTCGCGCTGCTCGCCTTCGGCTGGCGGCCCGTCCGTCAAGGCGTCGACCTGACGCCGTTCGGCCTGACCGCCTGTGACCTGTGGATCACACTCGACGCGCTGGTCGCCCTGACCGGGCAGAACGGCCGCGCCACCTGCGACATCGCCGTGCCCTACCTGCCGACGATGCTCGGCACGCGGTTCCACAACCAGGCGATCGTGCTCGACCTCGCCGCCGCCAACCCTGCGAGCCTCGTCATGTCCGACGCTGCCAGTGCCGTCATCGGCGGCTGACGGGCTCGGCAGGGCTCAGTAGTCGCCGCCGCCGAAGCGCACCGACATCGTGTCGCCGCCGGCCGCGACCAGGTCGAGCACATGGTCGCCGTCGAGGTCGACCGCCAACACCGACACCGCCGCAGCGCCGATCGCGACGCTGGCCGGCGCGGCGAACGTGCCGTCACCGCGGCCGTCGCTGCCGTCGCCGCTCAGCACCTTCAGCACCGCGCTGTCGGCGTCGGTCACCACCAGGTCGAGGATGCGGTCGCCGTCGAAGTCGCCGACCGCGAGCGCGTACGGGTTGCCGCCGATCGCCACTTCGCTGCCGGCGGTGAACGTGCCGTCGCCGCGACCGCCGCTGCCGTCGCCGGCGAACACGATCACGCCGCTCGCCGAGTTGCCGCCGCCGCTGCGCCACTGCGTGACCACCAGGTCGGTGATGCCGTCGCCGTCGAAGTCGCCGGCGGCGAGGCCGGTGATCGGGTGCGTCGTGACGTAGGTGTCGCCCGCCGAGAAGGTGCCGTCGCCGCGGCCGTTGCTGCCAGAGCCGAGCAGGATGCGCAGCTCGCCGCCGCCGCCCGACGTGACGTGCCCGACCGCGAGGTCGGTGATGCCGTCGGCGTCGAAGTCGCCGGTGACCAGCGCGAACGGGCCGCTGCCGACCGGGATCGTCGCGTCGACCGTGAACGTACCGGCGCCCTGGCCGCCGCTGCCGTCGCCGCCGAGGATCGACACCGTGTCGCCGTCGAAGTTCGCGACCGCGAGGTCCAGGATCGCGTCCTCGTCGAAGTCGGCGGCGACGATCGCGCGCGGCTGGTCGCCGACCGAGGTCGACGACGTGCTCATGAAGTCGCCGGCGCCGACGCCGTTGTCGGCGTCGGTGATCAGCACGTCGACGCGGTCGCCGCCGCCGTGGTCGTCGAGGTCGCTGCAGACGATCGCGATGTCGGTGACGCCGTCGCGCTGGAAGTCGCCGAAGGCGAACGCCACCGGCGCCGAGCCGACGAACAGCAGCTGCGCGGTCGGCAACGCGCCGGTGCCGAGGCCTTCCGACTCGACGTTGAGGAACTGCCAGACCGCGTCGGAGCCGCCGGTCCACGGCGTCGCGAAGTTGGCGAGCATCACGTCCGGCGCCTGGTCGCTGTCGAAGTCGGCGGCGCCGACGCCGAAGGCGGTGGTGAACAGCGTGGTGTCGTCGTCGCGCGCGGCGAAGCTGCCGTCGCCGACGCCGGCGCGGCCGGCGTTCGCCAGCACCACCACGCCGCCGTCGATCGCCGGGGCGAGCATGTCGAGCGAGCCGTTGCCGTCGATGTCGCCGACGGCGCCGTTCAACAGCCGCAGGTCGTAGCCGCCGACCGTCGTGGTCGTGAACGACGTGTCGGCGCGACCGTGTTCGCCGCCGGCGCGCAGCAGCGTCACGCCGGCGTCGTTGAAGCTGACCGTCGCGTAGTCGGTGATGTGGTCGCCGGTGAAGTCACCGACCAGCAGCCCCCACGGACTCGCCGCGACCCCGACCACCTCCTCGAGGAAGAACGTGCCGTTGCCGCGCCCGTCGCTGCCGCTGCCGGCCATGAACACGACGATGTCGGCGAGCGCCAGCGTCACCGCGAGGTCGGCGATGCCGTCGCTGTTGTAGTCGACGACGGCGACGTCGCCGCCGACGAAGCCGCCCGTCAGCCACGCCTGCTTGGCGGCGAAGGTGCCGTCGGGCGCGCCGTCGGTGCCGTTGCCGAGGTGCGTGACCAGCACGTCGGTGGCCTGCTGGCACGCCACGGCGAGGTCGGCGATGCCGTCGGCGTTGAAGTCGCCGGTGGCGATCGCGCCCGGCGCGTTGCCGGTGGTCATCTGGTGCGAGTAGGTGAACGTGCCGTCGCCCTGGCCGGCGCTGCCGTCGCCGGTGAAGAACACCAGCCGGCTGCCGCTCCAGTCGCCGACCACGAGGTCGGTGATCGCGTCGCCGTCGACGTCCATCGCCAGCAGCGCCAGCGGCGAGATCAGGTTGGTGCTGAGCGTGCTGTCGGCGGTGAACGTGCCGTCGCCGCGCCCGTCGCTGCCGTCGCCGAGGAACACGCGCACCGTGCCGCTGTAGACGACGGCGAGGTCGAGCACGCGGTCGGCGTCGAAGTCGGCGCAGACGATCGCCTGCGAGTAGCCGCCGAGCGTGTGCACTTCGCCGGTGGCGAAGGTGCCGTCGCCGCGCCCGTCGCTGCCGTTGCCGAGCAGGATCTGCAGCCCGGTGCTGGTCGTCACCGCGAGGTCGAGGATGCCGTCGCCGTCGAAGTCGCCGGTGGCGATCTCGTCGCCGTTGCCGGTCACCTGCACCTCGGACTCGGCGAACGTGCCGTCGCCGCCGCAGTTGGCCCGGCAGGTCGCCTCGGTGGTCGCGCTGCTGGTGTTGCCGGCGCGGTCGACCGTGGTCACCGTCACGTAGTAGGTCTCACAGGCGTCGACCGCGGCGATCGTCGTCGACGTGCCGGCGGCGCTGCTCTGCAGCGTGCGCGCGCCCGACGTCGTGCCGTAGTCGACGCGGTAGCTGGCGACGCCGCTGCCGGTGTCGCTGCCGGCGGTCCACGACAGCTGCAGGCCCGCGGCGCTGGCGCCGCTGGTGGTCAGCCCCGTCGGCGCAGAGGGCGCGACGGTGTCGACGGTGAAGGTGACCGACTGCTCGCCGTTGCGCGCGCCGGCGACGCGCACCGTCGCGGTGTGTTCGCCGTCGGCCAGGCCGGTCAGCTGCCAGCTGCCGCCGATGCGTTGCCAGTCGCCGCTGTCGAGGCGGCCTTCGAGCCCCTGCCCGGGCGGCGTCGTCGTCGCGTGGATCGTCAGCGCCGCGCTGCCGACGAACTCGTCGGGCGGGTCGATCGAGACGGTCGCGTTGATCACCGTCGTCGAGCCGCCGCCGCCGCCGGCCGCGGCGAGGCCGCCGATCGCCGGCGCGCAGGCCCCCGCGGCGAGCAGCGGCAGGATCCAACAACCGTTCCCGACCGAGATCGCCCGACCTGCGTGACTCCTCTCCATGATCGCCCCTATCGACCCTCCCGCGGGTGCGACCTGAGCGCCATGGCAGCGGCCCGACGGCTGACCGCGAGGTATCAGCGCGGCAGCTCGGCCGCCACCCAGGTGCGCGAGACGCGCTCCCCCGAGCCCAGCGTGACCGACGCGCGCAGCAACGACGTCGACGGCACATCGAGCGCGTCCCGGGCGACGCTGCCCCGGCAGCGGTGACGCGGCCCCTGGGCCGTCATCTCGATCTCGGTGGTCAGCGCCACGTCACGCGGCTCGGCCGCGTCGGTCAGCGCGCCGCGCGGCAACGCCACCACCGCCGCCTCGACGACCTCCTGGTCGCTGCCGACCTGCAGTTCGTAGCCGTCCGGAACGCGCCGCAGCTGCAGCGTGACGTTGGCCGGCTCGACCAGCTCGTGGCCCTTGATGGCCCGCACCAGCTCGATCGGCAGCATCGCCCGCGACCAGTCGTGCACGAGGCCCGCGACCGCCTGCCGGTCGTCGCCGACCCACGCCGGCGGCAGCACCAGGTTGAGCAGCGGCGCGCTGGCGCGCTGCCAGGGATCCAGCGACACGGCGCCCGGCGTCGCCAGCAGCTCGGTCGGCTGCGGGTTGCTGCTCGGGTCGCCGAGGCGGAACAGGCCCGCGACCAGCGCGCAGTCGGCGGCGTAGCTGCGGTCGTCGATCCACAGGCCGAACGGCCACGTCAGCCACCACAGCACCGAGTCGAGCGTGAACAGCCCTTCGTCGCGATCCGACCAGCGCAGCCCGTGGTCGCGCACGCCCTCGACCACCAGCAGCGCGTCGAGCTCCTGCGCGACGGCCAGCGGCCAGACGCGGTCCTGCACGCGCTGGATCATCGCCTCGCGCGAGGCCACGCCGCGCGCATCGAACGGCAGCGGCACCACGTCGGTGAACGCGCCGAGCCGCTGCAGGGCAGCCACCACGTCGTCGGCCGGCAGCGACTCCGGCAGCAGCGTCTGGTCGGCGTAGACGACGCCAGGCGCCACCAGCGGCGCGGCACCGCCCGGTGCGGCCGGCACGTCGGCGAACGCCTCGCCGAGCGTGCGGTCGACGCCGAGCACCACCACCCCGACGCGCAGCGCCTTGGTGCCGGGCTGCGCCGCGACCAGCTCGGCGTGCTCGGCCGGCGTCAACGACGCACAGGCCGCGGTCAGGAGACACGCTGCGGCGAGCAGGACCGACTTCATGGACCGTTCGTCGGCAAGGGCGGGTCCCGTTCTGGAGCAGAACGGCCACCGCACCGGCCGATCAGCTGCGAACCCAGGCCTCATGAGCACCCGCCACCAGCCACTGGACGACCCGATCCTCGCCTCGCTGCCCGAGATCCGCGGTCGCCGCGTGCTGAAGCCGTGCGTGCTCTACGCCCGGCTCGGCCGCGGCGGCATGGGCGCCGTCTACCTCGGCAAGCACCTGACGCTGATGCAGAAGCAGGTCGTCAAGTGCCTGTGGCTGATGGGCAGCGGCAACCCGAGCGACACGGCGTTCGTCGACCGCTTCCAGCAGGAGGCGCGCATCGCCGCCGAGATGACCCACCAGAACCTGGTGCGCGTCACCCACGTCGACCGGCGCGGCGAGCTGCACTACCTGGTGATGGAGTACGTCGAGGGCGAGGACTGCGCCCGACGCGTCGAACGCGCCGGGCCGATGGACGAGGAGACGGCGCTGACCACGCTACTCGGCGCCGCGCGCGGCCTCGGCTACGCGCACGCCCGCGGCATCGTGCACCGCGACGTCAAGCCGGCCAACCTGATGATCTCCGCGCACGGCGAGGTCAAGGTCATCGACCTCGGCCTGGCACGCGCGATCGACTCGACGCGCCAGCTCGGCGCGACCATCGGCACGCTCGGCACGCCGCTCTACATGGCCCCGGAGCAGTGGCAGACGGCCAACGTCGACGCCACCGCCGACGTCTGGGCGCTCGGCGCCGTGCTGCACTTCCTGCTGACCGGCCGTTCGCCGATCCCCGAGCACGCCACCGACACCGCGACGATCCGCGCGCTCGCCGCCGAGGCGTCGTTCGTCGAGGCCGCGGCGACCGGCGTCAAGGTCAGCCGCGGCGCGCGCCGCATCCTGCGCCGCTGCCTCGCCCACGACCCGACGAAGCGCTTCGCCGACGCGCGCGAGCTCGCCGACGCGCTGGCCGAGCTGGTGACCGGCGACGAGCGGCTGCTGGTCGATCCCGACGGCGTGCCGAGGGTCGCCGGCGACGAGCCGGGCGAGGACGAGCTGCGCATGCTGCAGTCCGTGCTGGCGCAGCGCGAGGCGCAGGGCGCGGGCGCGCTCGACGCGACGCTGCCCGACCGCCCGGTCGGCGACACGCTGCCCGCCGGCGTGTTCGGCGCGACGCTGCCGATGCAGGCGGGCACGCCGACGCCGCCGAGCGGCTCGCCGCTGAGCACCGCGCGATCCGGTCGCAGCGTGGCGAGCCGCGGCGCGCCGCGCCGCCGCCGCGGCCCGACCATGCTGCTGTCGGCGGCGGCGGCGACCGCGCTGGTGCTCGGCTCGGCCGGCGTGATCCTGTGGCCGCGCACCGACTACGCGGCCGTGCAGCAGCAGGCGATGGCGGCGATCTACCAGGAGCGCTTCGACGACGCCGACCGGCTGCTGGTCGAGCTCGAGGCGGCGCCGGCGTTCGCCGACCAGGCGCGCCGCATGCGCATCGACGCGCTGCAGAAGCACGCCCAGCTGCTCGCGGCCGAACGCCCGGTCGAGGCGCTGCGGCTGCTGGCCGACGCCGACGACGTCGCTGGCCGGCTGTTGCTCACCAACGACGTCGCCGCCGCCCGCGCGCAGCTGGCCGCCTCGCGCGCGCCGATCACCGCCGCGGTGCAGCAGGTGATGGCCGCGGCGCTGACCGTGCACAACCCGCTGCCGGGCGCCGTGGTGACGCGTTCGCGGCAGCCGGTCGCGGCGCGCTTCACGCCCGGGGCGCTGGGCCTCGTCGCGACGATCCAGGGCCGCCCGCTGCAGCGGGGCGACGGCGACGACTTCTGCGGCGAGTGGCAGGCGCCCGCCGAGGACGGGCCGTGCGAACTGACGTTCGCCGTCGAGCTGCCCGACGTGCAGCTGCGCCACGTCGTCACCGTGCCGGTCGAGGTGCGGCGCGGCGCCGTTGCGCTGCACCTGGTGGCGCCGTCGCGACCGGGCAACGGCGACGAGCTGCGCGTCGACGCCGGCGTCGACAACGGCCCGCTCGACGTGATCGCCACGGTGACCGCGCCGGACGGCCGCACCGAGGAGCTGCAGCTCGGCGCGCACGACGGCGACTTCGTCGTCGCCGTGCCGTGTCGCGCCGGCGTCGACGGCACCTACAGACTGCGGCTGTCGGCGACCGTCGGCGACCAGCGCATCGAGAGCCCGGAGTGCGAGGTGCTCGTCGACCGCCGCGCGCCGACGCTCCGCAGCGACGCCGAACGACGCTTCAGCGCCGCGCGCACCGTGCTGCTGCAGGGGCGCGCCGACGAACCGTGCCAGGTGTTCGTGGTCGGCAACGAGGCGCTCGCCGTCGCCACCGACGACCAGCTCGGCTTCGCGGTGCCGCTGACGCTGCCGGCCGACGAAGGTCCGCTGCGGGTCCAGCTCGCGGCGCGCGACGCCGCCGGCAACGTCACCGCCGCGCCGGTCCCCGTCGAGGTGATCGTCGATCGCACGGCGCCGCGCTTCGTGCCCGACTCGCTCACGCACCCCGCCGGCGCCGCCGGCGAACGCGTGCAGGTGCAGGGCCGCCTCGACGAACCGGGCGTCGTCGGCGACGGCGAGCTCGAGGTCGCGACCGACGACGACGGCGCGTTCGCGGTGGCGGTGCTGCTGCCGCCGGGCACCATCGAGCAGCCGAGCACGCTGCGGCTCGTCGCGCGCGATCGCGCCGGCAACCGCGCCGAACCGGCCAGCCTGCAGGTCTTCGTCGATCGCACCGGGCCGCGCATCCTGCCGGGCGCGCCGGACGGCAGCTGGTGGGCCGAGGGCTACTGGATCCTCAGGCTCGAGGACCACAGCACGCCGTGCCGCGTCACGCTCGGCGGCGAGACGCAGGAGGTCGACGCCGACGGCACGGCGCGCTTCGCCCGGCGCGCCAGCGCCAACGCCGTGGTCGTCACGGCGCAGGACAGCCTCGGCAACCGCAGCACTCGCTCGCTGTCGGGGCCGGGCATCGTCGAGGTCACGGACATCCCGGCACCCGGCCCTGCGTGGGGCGCGCCGGCGCCCGGCAGCGAAGTGGACCCAGAGCTGCACCTGCACGAACGCGTCGTCTTCCCGCTCGGCGAGCAACCGATCGTGCTGCGACTCGTGCGGCCACTGCGCGACGAAGAGCTGCCACCGAGACCATTGCGCGACCCGCGTGCGGTGGCGCTGCTGCAGGGCCAACCGCCGTTCTACCTCGCCGAGACCGAACTCCCGGCCGCGGTGTGGCGGCAGTGGCTCGCCGGCGACGGCGCAGCGACGGACGCCGAGAACAAGGGCTTCCGCTTCGACCCCGGGACCTGCCAGTGGCAGGCGGCCGCGGTCGACGTCGACGCGCCGCTGCACGCAGCGCTGCTGTCGAGCGCCGACGCGGACGACCGTTCTGCCTGGCCCGCGACCGGCATCACGCCCGAGGCCGCGCGCGCGTTCTGCGACCGGCACGGCCTGCGCCTGCCGAGCGAAGCCGAGTGGCTGTTCGTCGCCCGCATGGGCACGCGCGGCCGCTACGGCTGGCAGCCAGAAGGGCCGCTCGAACAGCGCGCCAACCTCGCCGACCTGCGCCTGTTGGCGCTGGCGCCGAAGCTCGCCGCCTACGACACCGTCGACGACGGCTACGCCGGCCTGGCGCCGGTGGACGCCTTCCCGCGCGACGCGCAGCGACACCCGTGGGGCTTCCGCAACCTGCTCGGCAACGTCGCCGAGTGGTGCGCGACCGGGCCGAAGCGCGCCGTCGCGGTCGGTGGCAGCTGGCTGTCGGAGCCGTTCGAGCTGCGCGTCGACCAGCCGCGGCGCGACCGCGCGATCACCAGCGGCGCGTGGGACTGCGTCGGCTTGCGCGTCGCCAAGGACCTGTAGTTGTCCGGGGTGGAACGGCTCGCCTCGTTGCTCGGCGTCCGACACGAGCATGCCAGGCCGCCGGCCTGACGGCGCGCGCGCCGGTCGTCGCAACGGCACAGCGCACCACGATGCTGCTTCGCCGCGTCGACGTGCTAGCATGCCGAGGGTGCACACCGCCCCGGGCTTCGCCGAACTGCTGCCGGCACTGCTGCAGCGCCTCCGCGACCAGTTGCCCGAACTCCGCGGCACCTGGCTGTTCGGTTCGCAGGCGCGAGGCACGGCGGGGCCGCACAGCGATGTCGACCTCGCCGTGCTCGGACCGACCGCGTTCGATCCGGTGAGGATCTTCGACCTGGGCCTCGAACTCGGCGTGCTGGCGCGACGCGACGTCGATCTGATCGATGTGCGCCGCGCCCCCACGGTACTGAAGAAGGAGATCCTGTCGGAAGGCAAGCTGATCGACTGCCTCGATCGCGCGGCCTGCGAGAGGTTCACCGCCGACTCGATGGCGCTCTACGTCGCGTTCCGCGAGGAACTCGCGCTCGCCGGGCGCAACCACGAGGATCGGCGATGAACGACGTGTCGGCCGGCAAGGTCCGCAACATCCGCGACTGCGTGCATCGGCTGCGCGCGGTCGATCCCGGCACACTCGAGGCCATCGAAGAGAACCAGCTGGTGCAGGAGTCGCTCGTACTCAACGTGCAGCGCGCTTGCCAGGCGGCGATCGACCTCGCCACCCACCTCGTCCAGACCGCACAGCTCGGCCCACCGAACGACAGCCGGGACGCGTTCCGGCGACTCGAGTCAGCCGGAAAGCTCCCGCATCCGCTCAGCGAGCGCCTGCAAGCCATGGTCGGCTTCCGCAACATCGCCGTGCACCGCTACCACGCACTCGACCTTCGCGTGCTGCGGGCGATCCTCGATCAACGACTCGACGACCTGCTGGCATTCGCCGAACAGGTGGAACAGTCGGCGGGCTGAGTCGGCACTCCCGTCCCGACCGCCCGCTACTCTCGACGAAGTCGTCGCCACCCTCGAGACCGGACAGCGCATCGTCGAGCTGACTCGAGACCGCCCGCTACTCGCCCGTCTCGAGGATCTTCTTGACGACGTTCGTCGTCGACCGCCCCGCCACCAGCGGCACCAGCACCACCTGGCCGCCGTGGTCCTCGACCCACTCGCGACCGACCACGCCCTTGTCGCGCCAGTCCTCGCCCTTCGCCAGCACCTGCGGCGTGATCGCCTCGATCACCTCCTTCGGCGTGTCCTGGTCGAACGGCACGACGAAGTCCACCGCCTGCAGCGCGGCCAGCACCGCCATGCGGTCGTCGAGCTTGTTGAACGGCCGCCCCTTGCCCTTCTGCTGGCGCTGCACCGACGCGTCGGTGTTGACGGCGACCATCAGCGCGTCGCCGTACGAGCGCGCCTTCTGCAGGTAGTCGCAGTGGCCGCGGTGCAGGATGTCGAAGCAGCCGTTGGTGAACACCAGCCGCCGCCCTTCGGCGCGCATGCGCGCGGCGAGCTCGACGGCCTGGTCCAGCGACACGACCTTGTCGAACGACGCCGGCGAGGTGTCGCCGAGCCGCGTCAGCACTTCTTGACGGGAAGGCGCCCACGTGCCGAGCTTGGCGACGGTGATGCCGGCGGCGTGGTTGGCGAGCCGCAGCGAATCCTCGAGCGACACGCCGGCGGCGCGGCAGTAGGTCAGCATCGACACGACGGTGTCGCCGGCGCCGGTCACGTCGAACACCGCGCGCGCCTCGGTCGGGATGATCTTGTGCGAGCCGTCGCCGGTCTCGAAGAAGATGCCGTCCTTGCCGAGCGTGATGACCGCCGTCTGGATGCCGGTGATCTCGCGCAGCCGCTGCGCCGCCTTGTGCAGGTCTTCGCTGGTGACGATCGACACGCCGGTCGCGGCCTCGGCCTCGGCGCGGTTCGGCGTCAGCAGGTCGACGCCCTTGTAGATCGAGTAGTCCTTGCCCTTCGGGTCGACGACGGTGACGCCACCCTGGCTCTTGGCCGCGGCGATCGCCGCCTGGATCACGCGCCGCGTCAGCACGCCCTTGCCGTAGTCGCTGAGCAGCACGCTCTTCCACGGGAACGGCCGCTGCTCGAGGATCGCCAGCATCCGGGCCTCGGCGTCGCCGCCGACCGGCGCGCGCGACTCCTGGTCGACGCGCAGCACCTGCAGCGTCTTGGCGACGTAGCGCGTCTTGCGCGTCGTCGGGCGGGTCTCGTCGACGACCAGCGTCTCGGTGTCGATCTCGGCGTCGGCCAGCAGCTTCTGCAGCCGCCGGCCGGGCTCGTCGTCACCGACGACACCGAGCACCGACGCCGCAGCGCCCATCTCGCGCAGGTTGGCGGCGACGTTGCACGCGCCGCCGAGCAGGTAGCGGTCGCGCTCGAAGTCGAACACCAGCACCGGCGCCTCCGGCGACACGCGCTCGGCGGTGCCGTCGGCGTAGCGATCGAGGATCAGGTCGCCGACGACGAGCACGCGGGTGCCCGGCAGGTCGCTGAGCAGGTCGGCGAGCCGACGGTTCTCGGTGCCGGTCATCAGCGGGCCTCCTGCAGGCAGCCGCGCGCGTCGGCGGTGCAGACCAGCGCCTGGTGCAGCAGCGGCAGCACGATCTCGTGCATCGCCAGGATCGAGCGGCCCTGCTTCGGCGGCCGCTGCACGACGTTGGTCATCGCCCGGTACTGCTGCAGCATGTCGAAGTTGCAGGTCAGGAAGTCGTCGGTCAGCTGGCCCTTGTTGCGCGCGATCGACACCGCCTTCAAGAACACCTCCGGCATGATCACGGCCGAACCGACGTTGAGCCAGACGCCCTTCTCGAGCTTGCCGACCGAGTCGGCGAACCGCCAGAAGTCGCGCTGCGTCGAAGCGCCGAGCGCCGCGCCGTCGAGGTCGGGGTCCATGTGCGTGATGTCGCAGCCGAAGGCGACGTGTACGGTCGCCGGGATGCCGAGCCGCGCCGCCTCGGAGAACACCGACAGGTGGCGATACGGCAGCTCGCCCTCGAGGATCGTCCTGCCGATCGCCTCGCCGAGGCCTTCGCCGTTCTGCTGCGCGCGCACGGCGGCGCCGTTGAGCGCGTCGAGCGTCTCGCGCCAGAAGCCGAACGAACCGTCGGGCAGGCTCGTCGCCACGTCCTCGCTGGTCGCGCCCTGGTAGGCCGTCTCCCAGTCGTGGATCGCCGACGCGCCGTTGGTGGCGACGTGGGTGATCAGCCCGCGGCGCATCAGGTCGATCAACAGCGGCGACAGGCCGACCTTGAGCACGTGCGCGCCGAGCTGCACGCCGACCATGCGACCGTGCTGGCGCGCGGTGACGATCTGGTCGACGACGAACTTGAGCGCCTTCGACCCGTAGATGTCCGGCAGCGCCTCGAACCACTTCAGGAAGCCGTCGACCGGCGGCAGCACCTTGGCGAAGTCCTCCTTCTGCACGAGGTTCTTGCGCTCGGCGAGCGGGCGGATGTGGAGCGGGCGGTCGGGCGGGTTCTGGTCGGACATCGTGGCCCGGGCATCGTGCCGGCGCGCGGGCACGTGGTCCAGAATTGCTGTGACCGCTGGCGGAATCGCGCCACTGCTACGGTGTGCCGCCCCCCTGTCCGGAAGAGAACGGGTCGATACCATGCCGAGCATGCTCGAGGAACGCGTCTGGACCGCCGACGACCTGCTCACGCTGGACGAGCCGGGGTGGTGTCACGAGATCATCCGCGGGGACCTGCGGCGCATGACCGGGCCGGGCTGGACGCACGGCAGGATCACGATGCGCCTCGGCGCGAGGATCGACGCTTTCGCCGAGAGCACTGGGCTCGGCATCACGCTGGCCGCCGAAACCGGCTTCATACTCGAGCGCAACCCCGACACCGTGCGCTGCCCCGACGTCGCCTTCGTGCGGCGCGAGCGCGTGCCCGATATCTGGACCCGCGGCCACCTCGAAGGTGCCCCGGACCTCGTCGTCGAGGTCGCGTCGCCGAACGATTCGTTCGCCTGGCTGCACGACAAGATGCTGCAGTGGATGGGTTCCGGCGCCGCGATGGGCTGGCTCGTCGAGCCGGAGCGCGCGCGCGTCAACGTCTACCGCCGCAACGACGCCGGCGGCTTCCTCGTCGAGGTGCTGACCGACGGTGTGCTGCGCGGCGGTGACGTGCTGCCCGGCTTCGAGCTGCCGCTCGCCGAGCTGTTCGCGCCGCCGCGGTGACCGCGCCGGGCGGAGTCCGCCGGGCGCGATCACGCGCCAGACGGTCACCGCCAGATGGTCACCTCCAGACGATGCGCAGCTCGGTGACCTTCGCGTCCGGGAACTGCCCGCGATCGCACACCAGGTCGAAGCGCACCAGCCGCGCGTGGTCGCGGTTGATCGACGCCCCACCCGGGGCCGCCGTCGTGCGCCACGGGCCGACCGTTCCCGCCAGCGGCTGGCCGGTCGCCGGATCGAGGCGCGCGCCCTGCAGGCGAAGCTGCACCGGCACCGCGGGTCCGGACGCCAGCGCGCCGACCGCCGGATCGTCGCTGAACACCGCGTCGGCGAAGCCGTTGCCGTCGACGTCGACCAGCAGCTCGTAGCGCACGTAGACCGGCAGCCCAGCGCTCGGCGGCAGCAGCCACTTGGACCGCGAGCCGGTGCGGTCGTCCCGGTCGAGCAGCACGTCGCTCTGCGTCACCGGGTCGTAGGTCGGCACCGACGTGCCGGTGAACGCGACGCCGGTCAGCGACTCGAGGCGGAAGAACCCGGCGCTGCCGGCGCCGGCCTCGCCCGGCGTCTGGATCGAGAGGACCGCCAGCCCGACCAGGTCGACCGTGCTGCCCGCGCCGCCGCTGGTGTCGATCGAGCCGTGGACACCGATGTCCGCGCCGCTCTGGATCAGGAACGACCCACCCGAGCCGCCGCCGCCAGGCGAGGAGATGCCGGCGGAGTTGTCGGCCACCGCCGTGAGCTGGTCGTCCCCGTTGATGATGACGCCGTTGCCGCCGCGCGCCTGCAGCTGCGCCGCGGCGCCGATGGTGACGCTACCACCGGCGCGCAGCGCGATCGCGCCGCCGCCGCCCATGCCGCCGCTGCCGGCCATCCACCGCTCGGTCGAGGTCGGGAAGCCGAACATGCCAAACCCATGGCTGCCGCCACCGCCGCCGCCGGAGCCGCCGATCGCGAAGTGCTGCAGTGACGAGTAGCCGGAGGGCGCCGGGTTCGGATACGGCGACACCGGGAACGCGGCACCACCCTGCGCATCGGGCTCGGTGATGAGCGGCACCGTGCTCAATGGGTCACACGGCACGGCGTTGCCGCCGCCCGTGGAGTAGCCGCCGCCACTGCCGCCGGAGCAATAGAACGGCAGGTAGATGCTGCTGATCAACTGCGTCGCGGAGAGGAACGGCGAAATGCCGGTGGCCGGGGTCTGCGTGCCGCCCTGCCCACCGGTCCCACCAGCCTGCGCGGCGTAGGCGTGTCCGGCGGCCAGACGCACGTCATCACCCCGCTGCCCGTCGTTGAGCGACACGCCGTTCTGGACCTCCGGGCCGAGGTTGTTGCCTTCCTTGCCGCCCTCGCCGCCGCGGCCGCCGCCGCAGCCGCCCGCCGTGCCGGGCTGGCCGAGCGCCTGGATCGTGTTGGGAATGCCGCGCGCGTAGAAGTTCGACACGCGCTGGCCCGTCGCCGGGCCGATCGTCGCGATCTGGCCCGGGGCATCGGCGCCGTTCGACTCGACGCGACCGTCGATGCGCACTTCGCCGCGCACGTGCACCACCGCCGGCACCGAACCGACGAAGCGCACCGTCACGCCGGCCGGCACGACGAAGTCGGAGAACCAGAAGTGCCCGTCGGTGACCAGCTGCGACTGCCCGTCGAGCGTGCGCTCGGCGGGGATCAGCTGGTTGTCCGTGCTCCACTCGAAGGTACTGCCGCCGAGCGCCGCGCCGTCGCTGGCGACGAACGAGCCGTGCCGACCGTCGCCGCCGACCTGCGCCGAGACCGTCGCGCCGCCGCTCCACGAGTCGCCCGACGCCAGCGCGTCGCGATTGGCGCCGGAGACGAAGCTCTCGACGAGCTGATGCTCCGCGAGCGGCAGCCCGAGCTGCACCTCGAGTCCGTTGGAGGCGTCGACGACGCCGGTGGCGTCGAGCAGGAAGGCCTGCGCGTCGTAGCGCACGCCGAGCAGCGCCGGGTCGTTGGCGAACTGCAGCAGCTGCACCGCCGGCAGGCTGATGCCGAGGAACGACACGACCAGCGGATCGATGCGCAAGAGGCAGCCGAGCGACCCGAGCGGGATCGGGATCGGCAGCGGCACGCCGCCGGTCGCCACGTGCGACAGGCCGATGTCGCACAGCACCAGCGCCGGTGCGGCGGGCTGGCCGTGGACCTCGAGGCGGTGTGGCACGCCGGGCTGCGGCGAGTCGCCGGCGCCGAGCGACAGCGAGAACGTCGCGTCCTGGCACGGATCGCCGTAGGCGGTCGTCATCGGCACGGCCGCCGGCGCGTAGCGACGCAGCTCGACGGCGCTGCCGACCGCGAACGCGGCGACCGCCTCGTGCCGCGCGGCGTGGAAGGCGATCGCCTGGCGGTTCTGGGCCCCGACAGCCGAGGTCGTCGAGACCACCGACAGCGTGTCCCCGTCCCACTCGCGCGTCTCGAGCGCGTTGGCCGACGTCGGCGCCAGCAGCACGGCGCGGCCGCGTTCGTCATCGAACGTCGGCAGCCAGGTCGTGGCGACGCCGAGCGAACCGAGCGACACCCAGTCGTCGCCCTGCAGGCGGAACAGCTGCGCCGGGCCGCCGAAGTCGTCCGTCGCCAGCACCTCGCCGCGCACCGTGTCGGCGCACAGCCGCGCGAAGCCCTGCGGCAGCGCCTGGCCGACCACGAGCTGCCAGTCGCCGCCGACGAAGCGGTAGGTCTGCATGCCGCCGAGCGTCGCGCCGCCAGCCAGCACGAACGTGCCGGCGATCGGGTCGTAGGTCATCGACGGATCCACCAGCACCGGCGCGGTCGGCGTCGGCTGCTGCGTCCAGACCCCGCCGCTCAACCGCCAGGTGTCGGTCAGGGTCGCGCCGAGGCCGTCGAGCCCGCCGAACACGAGGATCTCGCCGCCGCCGGCGGCGATCGCCGCGCCGTCGCGCCGCGGCACCGGCGTCGTCACCGGTCGCCAGGCGATGCCGTCCCACGCGTATTCGCTGGCGCCTGGATTGGCCGCGTCGCCGCCGAACAGCAGCAACTCGTCACCGAACGGCACCAGGCCGAAGCCGGTGCGGAAGCCCGGCGCGCCGAGCGCTGGCAGCGGCTGCCACTGCAGCGACTGGGCGGCGGCGGATGCAGCGAGGACTGCGACGATCGACAGGGAAGTGACTCTCCGGAAGCAATGCGGACGCATGCTCGCTCTCCTTGGGGTGAGAGGGGTTCGCGCGGATCGTGGGGCTCCGACCGGGGAATGGGTGATCCCCGAGGCAAGTCGGCGAACCGCAGCAGCCATGTTCTACCCTGGTCAGGGGGCCGTGCAACCGGGCCAGGATGGCCGACGACAACATTGGGACCGCCTCGCAGGCGGCGACGCCGCGGCTCTTCAGCAGACCGACGCGCGTTCGGCGTCGGTGCGCGGGTGCACGCCGCGCCGCACGAGCAGCTCGACGAGCTTGTCCTGCCCGTCGCGCCGCGCCAGCTCGACCTCGGCGTCGGTCGCCCCGACGAGGTGGAACAGGTCGACGCGCCCGGACGCCAGCTCGAACGACGGCGTGTAGTGCTTCACCTGCTCGACGAGCAGCCAGCGGATCGCGCTCTGGAAGCTCGGCGTGATCGAGTCGTTGAGCGGCACGCGGTTGCCGTATTCGAACAGCTCGGCGTCCTGGTAGGTGCCGACCGCGACCAGCAGCTCGTAGGCCATCAGGTTGTGCAGCAGCGGCACCGCCCAGTCGACCTCCTTCGACGTCTCGATCACCAGCTCGAAGCCGACGCCGCTGAAGCCGCTCGGGTCCTTGCCGGGTGCGTCGAGGTTCCACGGGTTGCTGAGCCCCGACGTGACGTAGATCCAGCTGTCGCGTTCGTCGTGCGGCGGGCAGGCGAACACGCCGTGATTGAGCCAGCCCGGGTGCGGCGACTTGCCGAAGCGCAGGTAGACCTGCTCGCCGGCGGTGAACACGCCCTTGCCGAGGTCGCCGAACAGGCTGCGGTAGACGCGGTCCTCGCGGTCCGTCCAGAGGGCCTCGAACCAGTCGCGGAAGGGGGTGTCGCTCATCGGGGCGAACACGCTACCACAGGCCCCCGCGGCGGGGCGAACGTCACCACTCGCCGCTGCCGTCCGGCCGGCGCGTCGCGAGCTTGCGCCACAGCTCAGCCTTCTGGGCGGCGTCCATCAGCCACCACCGCGCGATCTCGTCGCGGGTGCGTCGACAGCCGACGCAGTAGTCGCCGGCCGCGGCGATGCGGCAGACGTTGATGCAAGGCGACGACGGCGCCCGGTCGAAGCGGCGCGGCTGGCTGTTGCCCGGCGGCAGGGTCATGCGGCGGCACGTTACCACGGTTCCCACGGCGGCCGCGGCCGGGTATCGAGAGGAGTCGATGAAGCGGCAGGACAAGGCCCGGCGGATCCAGGCGGTGCTCGACGAGCGGTTCCCGAGCCCGCCGATCCCGCTCGCCCACGACGACCCGTTCTCGCTGCTGGTCGCGGTGCTGCTGTCGGCGCAGTGCACCGACGAGCGGGTCAATCAGGTCACGCCGGCGCTGTTCGCGCGCGCGCGCACGCCGGCCGCGATGGCCCGGGTGCCGGTCGAGGAGATCCGCGCCGTCATCCGGCCGTGCGGGCTGTCGCCGCAGAAGGCCAAGGCGATCGCCGCGCTGTCGGCGATCCTGCGCGACGAGCACGGCGGCGCGGTGCCGCGCGACATGGCGGCGCTCGAGCGGCTGCCAGGCGTCGGCCACAAGACGGCGAGCGTGGTGATGGCGCAGGCGTTCGGCGAGCCGACGTTCCCGGTCGACACCCACATCCACCGCTGCGCGTGGCGCTGGGGCCTCAGCGACGGCTCGTCGGTCGAACGCACCGAGCGCGACTGCAAGAAGGTCTTCCCGCGTGAACGCTGGAACGAGCTGCACCTGCAGATCATCTGGTTCGGCCGCACCGACTGCCGCGCGGTGAGGCACGACCCCGACGCCTGCGCGATCTGTTCGTGGGCGATGAGCAAGGCGCGGCGGGCGGCGGAGCGGCAAAGGCGTTCGTGAGCTGCTGACAGCACGCTGGCAGCAGGGGGTCCGTAGAACGGGGCGCGTTCGCACGAGACCGAGCCCGAACGAAACCAAGTCCATGACCAACGCCATCGCCCAGTCCCTGCTCGCCGACCTCGCCCGCGAGGCCAGGCTGACCAAGAAGATCCTCGACGCCGTGCCCGAGGAACAGTTCGCCTTCCGCCCCCACCCCAAGTCCTGGACGATCGCCCAGCTCGCCGGGCACCTCGCCGAGGCGCCGATGTGGGCGCACGGCTTCCTCGAGGACGAGATGGACTTCGCGCAGATGGGCGACTACCAGCCGTTCGTGCCGAAGGACAAGGCGGAGCTGCTGGCGACGCTCGACAAGAACCTCGCCACGTGCACCGAGTCGCTCGGCATGCTCGACGACGCGGCGATGCACCGCGACTGGACCGCGCGCATGGGTGACAAGGTCCTGAGCAGCTCGCCGCGGCACGAGGTCGCGCGCGACGTGCTGATCCACCACTGGATCCAGCACCGCGGCCAGCTGCAGGTCTGCCTGCGCCTGTGCGACGTGCCGGTGCCGCCGACCTACGGGCCGACCGCCGACGTCACCGAGTGGAGCTGAGGCCCCGGACCGCGAGGTTCGGCGGCACGGCAGTGCTACGTTCGTCGCCATGCGCCGCGCCGACCGCCTGTTCCAGATCGTGCAGCTGCTGCGCGCGCGGCCGGTCGTCACCGCGCGCGAGCTTGCGCACGCGCTCGAGGTGTCGCTGCGCACCGTCTACCGCGATGTCGCCGATCTGATCGGCAGCGGCGTGCCGATCGACGGCGAGGCCGGCGTCGGCTACTGCCTGCAGAAGGGCTTCGACCTGCCGCCGCTGATGTTCGATCGCGGCGAGATCGACGCGCTGGTCCTGGGCGCGCGCATGGTCCAGGCGTTCGGCGACCAGCGGCTCGCGGCGCAGGCCGGCAACCTGCTGGCCAAGGTCGAGCAGGTCGTGCCGAAGCACCTGCACGCGAGCTTCGATCGCCCGGAGCTGGCCGTGCCGGCGGCGCTGTGCCCGGAGGTACGCGGCGCGTTCGCGCGCGTGCGCGAAGCCGTCGACGGCCGCCGCCGGCTGCGCGCGCACTACACCGACCAGGCGGGCGAACGCACCGAGCGCACGCTGCGGCCGCTGTGCCTCGCCTTCTGGGGCATGGTCTGGACGCTCGGCGCCTGGTGCGAGCTGCGACGAGCGTTCCGCACGTTCCGGGTCGACCGGCTGCAGGACATCGAGCTGCTCGACGTCTTCGACGACGACCCCGACAAGCAGCTCGGCGCCTACCTGGCGCTGGTGCAGCAGCGGCTTCGCGACGAGCGCGGCTGGCCGGACGCCGGACGCGCCCGATGACTCGGCAACTGGCGATGACGTGCGTCGACGCGACGGCTAGCCTCTGCGCACCTGCCATGCACCTGCACGAGCCGAAGTCGAGCGCGAACGCGAGGCACGCCGACCGGTGAGCCTGGCTGCCACCAGCGCCTACGACGGCTTCCGCGGCACGCGCAGGTTCGGCAGTCTCGACGGCCTGCGGGGCCTCGCGATCCTCGCCGTCGTCTGGCACCACGCGCAGTCCGACCAGGGATCGTCGCCCGCGCGCCGCGGACATCTCGGCGTCGACCTGTTCTTCGTGGTGTCGGGCTTCCTGATCGTCACGCTGCTGCTGCGTGAACGCGCGCGCGACGGCGCGATCTCGCTGCCGCGGTTCTACGTGCGGCGGGCGCTGCGCATCTTCCCGCTCTACTACGTGGCGCTGGCTGGCTACTACGCGATCGCCTGGTGGCGCGGCGGCGACCTCCTCCAGCAGGTCGCGACCGACCTGCCCTACGCAGCCGCCTACGTCGCCAACTGGGTGACGCTCGACAGTCTGCTGCTCATCACGTGGTCGCTCGCCGCCGAGGAGCAGTTCTACATGTTCTGGCCGGGCGTCGAGCGCTTCGCACCGCGCGGCGCGAAGCAGGTCGTGGCCGTGATGCTCGCCGGCTGCGTCGCCGTGCAGCTGCTCGCCGCGCACGCCGACTGGCATGTGGCACCGTTCCTCGCCGGCGCGTCCTTCACGCCGATCCTCGCCGGCGTCGCGCTCGCGCACCTGCTGCACTCGCCCGCCGGCTTCCGACGGGTGCACCGCGTGCTCGGGGCCCGCGCGGCGGCCCCGCTGGCGCTCGCCGCCATGGTCGGGGTCGCGCTGATCCCGTGGTCGAACATGCATGGGCTGCCGCGCGTCGCGTTTGCGCTGGCCGGAGTCGCGCTGGTCGGCGCCTGCGTGCTGCGCGAAGACCACGGCCTGCAACAGCTGCTCGTGCAGCGACCACTCGCGCGCATCGGCATGGTCAGCTACGGGATCTACCTGCTGCACCTCGTGCCGAATCTCGGGCTGGTGTTCGCCCGTCATCGCCTGCCCGAGATCCCCTCCCCCGTGCGGTTCGTCGTGATGCTCGCCGGCAGCTGGCTCTTGGCGGAGCTGAGCTTCGCGCTGCTCGAACGACCGCTGCTGCGCCTGAAGGAGCGCTGGCGTTAGCCGGACTCGACTAGCATGCCACGATGACCGAGCTACGCCGACTCGCGCTGTCCCTGCTCGCCGCCACGGCGGCAGCGCAGGAACCAGCGACCCCTGCGCCAGCGGAGCCAGCCCCCCTCGTCTGGGACGACGCCGCGCGCCTGCACACGGCGGCGACGACGATCGCGCGCGGCACGCTGCACGTCGACCGCGACGCGCTGCTGCAGGTGATCGCCGACGGTGGCCACGTGCCGGTCACCGTCGACATCGCCGAGGTGCTGCACGGCGAGCCGGCGAAGCAGATCACGTTCTACTGCTATGTGCCGAAGGGCGGCGCGGCGAAGAAGGCGTGGGAGTGGGCCGCGGCGACCGTGCGCGCGCTCGACGACCAGGACCGGGTGGTGTTCGTCGCGTCGACCGAGGGCAACCTCTACCTCACCGGCAACCCGGACAGCGGCACGATCGCCGAACCGACGCGCGAGCAGATCGTCGCGATCCGCCGCCGCGAGATGCAGCACCGCGCGTGGCTGGCGCAGCCGCTGCCGCAGGACAAGAAGCGCCAACGCGAGGTAGTACGGCTGGTCAAACGGCTGACCGGCGGCGCCGAGCTGCAACGCGAGTCGTTCGCCGCGCTGGAGGCGCTCGGCGAAGACGCCGTCGTCGAACTGATCGCAGCGATGGACGACCGCCGCAAGCTGCCGGAGGCGAAGCTGACGCTCGACAACCACGCCGCCGATGCCTTCGAGGCGCAGCGCCGCTACGCCCCGAAGCTGGTCGTCGACGGCATGGCGGCGATCCTCAACCAGATCACGCACGAGAGCTTCGGCGGCATCTTCAACGGCGCCAGCGACGCCGAGCGCGACGCGGCGGTGCGCGGCTGGACGTTGTATGCGCACTACGTGCTGGCGGCGCGGCAGCGCGCGGCCGAGCAGCAGCGCGCGGACAAGGCGCGCGACGGCTAGACTCCGCGCATGAAGAAGGTCGTCGCCGCGCTGCTCGGTTCGTTCGCCACCGCGTTGCTCGCGCAGGCGCCGCCGCCGGGAGCGATCGCCACCGAGGTGCTGGTCGTCACCGGCCGCTGCGTCGACGCCGACAGCGGCGAACCGTTGCGGCGCTGCGAGGTGAAGCTGACCGGCCACCAGTCCACCGGCTACCCGATCTCGTGGGCGCGCGCGGACTGGAGCGATCCGCCGGAGCAGACGACCGGCGACGACGGCCGCTTCCGCTTCGAGCTGCGGCTGCCGGCCAGCGACGAGCCGCTGGACCGCGGCCGCTACCACGTCGAGATCTCGCACGCCCGCCACGCCGGCTGGTTCAGCCACTGCGCGTTCGTCGTCGCGATGGAACGGGGCGGAGTCGACTACGGCGACGTGCGGCTGCCGAAGGGCGTCTGGCCGCGCGTGCGCTGTATCGACCAGGCCGGGGCGCTGCAGCCCGGGGTGGTGATGCTCCTGAAGGCTCTGGGCAAGGCACCGGACGCGTCGCCGATGCCGAGCAATGGACCTTCCTCCTGGGTGTCCAACAGCTGCTACGCGCGCACCGACATCGACGGCTATCTGCACCTGACCTCGCCGCTGCCGGCTGGCGACTACCAGCTCGAGGTGCGCGATCGGCAGACGACGCAGCTTCCCGGTGTCATCACACTGCCGAGCCGCGAGCCGGTGACCGCGGTCGTCGCCAACCTCGACGCGACCATGGCGATCCACGGCCGTTTGCTCGACGCGGATGGCGCTCCGGTCGGCAACCGGCTGCTCAAGACCGACGACAAGCGCCCTTGGGCCGTGACCAACCGCGATGGCCGGTTCACGCTGTTGCCCGGCGAGCACCTCGGCACCGGCACCGTGAAGGTCCAGCTGGCCCACAACAACCGCTTCGACGGTTGGCAGGAGCTCGCCGACGCGGAGTGGGGTTCGACCGACAACACGCTGGTGCTGCCGACCGCGTCCCGCCACACGTTTCTGGTGCGCACCACCGACGGCAGCGCGGTCGAACGCCTCAATCTGCACTGCATGCGCGCCGGGCAGCGGGAGCGCGGCGGAGTGCGCCTCTCGGGCACGTTCGCCAACGGGCGCGTCGACTGCCAACTGCCCGCGGGCGACTACGAGCTGCTGGTCTCTCCACTCGACGCCCGGCTGGCCAGCACCGACTGGCAGCCGATCACCATCACCGACGTACGCGCCGAGATCGCCGTGACCGTAGACGCCAAAGTCGAACGCAGCGTCGAGATGCACTTCGCCGACGGCACACCGGTGCGCGGCGCGCTGGTCGAAGTGATCGCCGGCGCCGAACCGGGGCCGTTCGCGTGGGTGCTGCCAGCGACGGCCATCGACGAGCGGCGCCAGGGCCGACCGAAGTCGTTGGTGGTCGCCGCCGACCGCACCGACGAGCAGGGCCGAGTCGCGCTGCAGCTGCCGTCCACAGGCGAGCTGTTGCTCCGCGTCTCGGGGCCCACGGTGCGCAGCGCGGTGCGCGCCGTCGATCTCCGACAGCCCCGCCCGCCGGTCCGGCTGGAGGTGGAGCGCGGCGCAGTGCTGAGCGGCTCGATCGGCCCGGCTTCGGCGCTGCTGGCCCTGGACCTCGATCGCACCGAAGAGCCCCGCATCTCGATCTACGACTACTGCAGCCGGACGGCGCCGACCCTGACGATCGTCTACGACGAGGGCCGGCAGCGACGCGAGGGCGTGCGCATCGACACCAACGGGAACTTCCGCGTCGAGGGCATGCCGCCGGGGCAGGTCGAGGTGCAGCTCGCCTACTGGGTCAAGCACGGCGACAGCAGCCGCAGGCTCGCCACGGACCCGCCGCTGCTCGGCACCTTCACGCTCGACGTCGCGCAGCCGCTGCAGGTGGCGCTGCAGCTGCCGTCGCCCGGCGACCACCCGGACGACGACAAGCGCTGACGGCGCCCGCAGCAGTCAGCGGCGTCGCGACGGCCGCGGCTTCGTCTTCGCCTTGGCGCGGGGTTCGGGCGCGGGCTTCTTCGGGCTCTTCGACTTGGTAGACGGCCGCGACTTGGACACCTTGCGCGTCGTCTTCTTCGACTTCGCCGTCGACTTCGACCTCGACTTCGAGACCGCGGCGACCCGGCCCCCACCACCGAACACGATCTCGAACACCTCGTCGAAGTGCGCGACGAAGAACACCTCGAGGCCTTCGACGAGCTCCGGCTTCAGCTCCAGCAGCTCCGGCTCGTTGGCCTTCGGCAGGATCACGCGCTTCAATCCGAAGTTCTTCGCCGCGAGCACCTTCTCCCGCACGCCGCCGATCGGCAGCACTTCGCCGACGACGGTCAGCTCGCCGGTCATCGCCAGGTCGGCGGGCGCCTTGCGCCCGGTCAGCGCCGACAGGAACGCGCAGGCGATGGCGATGCCGGCCGACGGGCCGTCCTTCTTGATCGCACCCGACGGGAAGTGCAGGTGCAGGTTGCACGCGTCGAGCTTCTGCACGTCGAGGCCGAAGCGTTCGGCGCGGCTGCGCAGGTAGCTCAGCGCGAGGCGCGCCGACTCGCTCATCACCTCGCCGAGGCTGCCGGTCAGCTGCAGCGAGCCCTTGCCCTCGCTCGCCACCGCTTCGACGTAGAGCACGTCGCCGCCGACCGGGGTCCAGGCGAGGCCCTGCACGACGCCTGGCAGCGCCTGCTTGCGCCGCTCGTCGGCCTTGAAGCGGGCCCGGCCGAGCAGCTGCTCCATCTCGGCCTGGCTCAGCCGGCCGGGGCCCTTCTGTCCTTCCGCGACCTGGCGCGCGACCTTGCGGCACAGCCGCCCGATCACCTTGTCGAGCCCGCGCACGCCGGCTTCGCGCGTGTAGTCCTCGGCCACGTGCTTGAGCACCGACGGCGCGATCGACAGGTACTTGCCGGTCAGACCGTGCCGTTCGAGCTGCTTCGGCAGCAGGTGACGGCGCGCGATCTGCACCTTCTCCTCGAGCAGGTAGCCGGGGATCTCGAGGATCTCCATGCGGTCGCGCAGCGGCTCCGGGATCATCGACAGCACGTTGGCGGTCGCCAGGAACATGACCTTCGACAGGTCGAACGGCACGTCGAGGTAATGGTCCTGGAAGTTGTGGTTCTGCTCCGGGTCGAGCACCTCGAGCAGCGCCGAACTCGGGTCGCCGCGGAAGTCGCTGCCGAGCTTGTCGACCTCGTCGAGCAGCAGCACCGGGTTGTTGCTGCCGCACGCCTTGAGCCCCTGCAGGATGCGGCCAGGCAGCGCGCCGATGTAGGTACGTCGGTGGCCCTTGATCTCCGCCTCGTCGCGCATGCCGCCGAGCGAGAAGCGCCAGAACTTGCGCCCCATCGCCCGCGCGATGCTGCGGCCGAGGCTGGTCTTGCCGACGCCGGGCGGGCCGGCGAGGCACAGGATCGAGCCCTGGTTGCCGGGGCGCAGCTTGCGCACCGCCAGGAACTCGAGGATGCGCTGTTTGACCTCGTCGAGCCCGTAGTGGTCGTCGTCGAGCACCCGCTCGGCCCGCGCGAGGTCCAGCTGATCGTCGGTCGAGACCGACCACGGCAACGTCACGAGCCAGTCGAGGTAGTTGCGGATCACGCCGTACTCGCCGGACTCGACCGGCGTCGTCTGCAAGCGGGTCAGCTCCTCCTTGGCGCGCTGCAGCGCCGCCTCGGGCATCGCCGCCCGCTGGATCGCCTCCTCCAACCGCTGCAGCTCTTGCGCGCGCGGGTCCTTCTCCTCGCCGAGCTCGCGGCGGATGATCTTCAGCTGCTCACGCAGGAAGTAGTCCTTCTGCGCCTTCTCGGCCTTCTGCCGGATCTCCTCCTGGATCTTCTGGTCGAGCGCCGCCAGCTCGTTCTCCGCCATCGCGAACTGCAGCGCCAGCTCGAGCCGCTTCTCGACGTCCACCTCGGCGAGCAGTCGCTGCCGGTCCTCGACGCGGCGCACGATGCCAGCGGTGAAGTCGGCGAGCTGGCCCGGATCGTCGACGTTGAGCAGCGCGGTGGCGAAGCCGGTGTCGAGCTGCTGATGCAGTTCGGCGAGCTGCCGCAGCTGCTTCTGCAACAGCCGGAACAGCGAATCGGCGCGCTCCCCCTGGGCCGGGATCTCGACCAGCTGTCGGGTGCGCACGACGAGGTGCGGCTTGTCGCGCACGACCTTGACGCGGCGCGCGCGACGCACGCCCTGGGTCATCGCCGACGCGCCGCCGTCGGGGAGCTTGAGCACCTTGATGATGCGGGCGATGACGCCGTCCTCGTGCAGCTCGTCGACGGCGGCGGCCTCGACCTCCGGATCGCGCTGCAGCACCAGGAACAGGAAGCCGTTGTGCGCTTCGGCCTTGGCGACGATGTCGCGCGCCGCCTGCGAGTCGAGCAGCAGCGGCATCATCAGGCTCGGGAACGGCACCGCCTTCTGCAGCGGGAACACGAACATCGTGTCGGGCAGGCTGTCCTGCACGACCACCGAGCCGGCGCCCTTGCCCGACTCGATCACCAGCGCCGGACCGCCGAGTTCGAGGTCGTCGTCATGCGGGGGCTCGGGCGGATCGTCGCGACCGGTGGGGCTGCCGTCGAACATGCCGCCCGTTGTAGGCCGGTGGCGGGCGCGACGAAAGGGCGCGAAGAGGTCGAGCGACCAGGGTCCCAGTGAGCAGGACGACGCGCCGGAACGAACGAGGCGCCCAATAGAAAACGAGGGCGCCCAATAGAAAACGAGGGCGCATGGACCGCTGCGTGACACCACGCGTCATGCCAGCCGTTCCTGCCTGCCCCAAGTATTAGGGAACGGTCGGCATGGGAAGACGGCCCATGCGCCCTGAAGAAGGTGCGGATGCAAGCCCCGCGCAACACACGTGGGAGACGCGACTCGACCCTGCCTGCCCCAAGTCGTGGGTCGCTTCGCGTCAGCTCAAAGACTCATGCATCCGCGACGGGGAGACGACCGCTTGCGCGACCGGGCCCCGCCATAGACGTTCTGGATTGGAAAGAGCGCGCGGAACAACGCCGGTTGCGTCCGCGATACACACTGTCGGCGAGAAGACTCTGTCGGCGAGAAGACTCTGTCAGCGAGAAGAGACCGTCAGCGAGAAGACACCACCTGGATCAGCACCACCGCCCCGTCGTCCCGCAGATCGATGTCGACGGTGCCGGCGTGGCGCCGCGGCAGCCCTGAGAGATCGACCCCGGGCAGCGCGGCCGCAATACGCACGAACAGCGGTTCGAGGTCCAGATCGAACAGACCTGCGACCTTTTCGCGGCCGATGGTCTGCAACGCGCTGCCCACGAGCTGGTCGCGACGGCGCGGCCGGGTCGCACGCGCGTCCTCCAGCAGCTGGATCAGCGTGTCCAGTTCTTCGGCGAGCAGCAACGACTCACCGGCGACGGCGACGAACGCGGTGAACTCGCGGTGCTCGCCGCCGAGCGACAGCACCTCGACCCGCTTGCCGCGCGGATCGCGCGCATCGACGAGCGCGCCGAGGCCCTCGGATTCGACGACGCGCCGCAGATCGGTGAACAGGTCGCCGGCCGCCTTGCGGCTGCTCGCCCGCAGCGTCCAGGCTGGCGACACCAGCGCCGCACCCTGTTGCGCACCGTCCAGCTCCGACCGCCCCTGCTCCGAGCTGCCGGCAGACGGCTTCCCGTGCACGGGAGGCAGCGTGCCGAACGACAGCTGCACCGTACCGCGACGGCCGAGGCGACCGAGCACGTTGCGGTCGAAGTCGAGCCCGAAGTCGTCGAACGCTTCGCGCAGATCCCACACCAGGTGCGACGAGCGCGGCGAGGCCGCGGCGATCGCCGCCAGGTCGACCGACAGCACCAGGCCCCCGAGCCCGCCGTGCGGCAGCTCGCGCAAGAGACTCTTGGCCTCGACCGACTCGGTCGCCGCGAACCAGCCGTCGATGTGCTGGCCCGGACCGTGTTGCCCGAGGCCGCTGCCCGCCGCCACCGCGAACTCCAACTGCAGCGAGGCGTGCAGCGGCGAGTCGGCGTCGCTGCCGACGGGCGACAGCGTCAGCATCACCGCGCGCGCCGAGTCGAGGCCGGAGGAGCCGAGCAGATGGGCGGGCGCGCCGCGCAGCGAGGACCGCAGACGACGGCCCAGACGCTGCCAGTCGCCGAACACCAACAGCGATCCGGGCTGCACGTTCGCGCGGCGGCGCAGGCCGAGGAATCGCGCGTCCGCCGACAACACGCGGCGCGCGCCGACGGCTGCGGTCGACTGCTGGTCGAGCGGCGTCAGGACTTCGCGCATCGCCGAGCCATCGTTGCCGATGATCAGGTCGTCGCCGCACAGCGCCAGCTCGACGCCTTCGCCAGGCACGCCACCGTGCGCCCCGGCCGGCTGCTCGCGCTGCGCGCCCGATTCGCGCAACACGCCCGATTCGCGCAACACGTACGTCTGGCGGTCGCCGATGCGGCGGTGCGGCATCGCCATGCCGGCCTCGGCGTCGAGCAGCAGCTGCAGGCGCTGCGCCTCGTCGCGCTGCAACCGCGCCCGCAGCACCAGCAGCGGCTGCCCACGTCGCTCGACGATGCCGGTCATCGCCAGTTCGAACTCGGTGCCGCCGCGCTGCATCATGCTGCGCACCAGCGACAGCGCCGCAGAGCCATCGCGGCCGCCTCCGCCGAACACGGCGTCCAACGACGGATCGGCGAGCAGGCGATGCACCGGGCTCGGGGGCGTCCCGCCGGCGCCGCCGTCCTCGGCCGCGCCCGCCGAGCCGCCCCAGCTTCGAGCTGCATCGAGCGACACGTAGGCGTACGGCGCTTCGATGCAGTCGATCAACCGGGGTGCGCTTTGCGGTCGAGCCGAAGTGTCCTGGCCAAGACCGTGGCCACCCATTGCCAGGGTCAAGAACAGGGTTGCCGTCGCAGTGCGCACGCGCCCCGGAAGGCAACCACGGTGCCATCGGTCGCGAATTCCCACAGCATTGCGAGCGCAGGACTTGCGCACTCCGGCCCGGTACATCGGCCGTGCTCGGCCCGCGCAGGCGTGCGAGATCCGCACACTTCGGCGACGTGTTCTCCGTCAGGCGTCGGGCCGCGACGACAGCTTGTCGTACAGCGTGCGTCGACCGATGCCGAGCAGCCGCGCCGCCTCGGCCTTGTTGCCGCCGGCGCGTTCGAGCGCGCGCTCGATCGCCCAACGCTCGAGGTCGGCGAGACACAGCGGCGGGGCGCCTGCGGCGTCGACCGGCGCGCCGGGCACCGAAGACGACGGCGGCGTAAGCAGCTCCGGGCGCAGCGGCCCGCCGTCGGCCAACGCCCACACCCGCTGCAGCTCGTTGCGCAGCTGCCGCACGTTGCCCGGCCACGGGTTGGCGCACAGCGCCTGCGCCATCGCCGCGTCGAGCGCCACCGGCGCGACGCCGCGCTGTTCGGCGAGCTGCGCCAGCACCGACGCGGCGATCGCCAGCACGTCGTCGCCGCGCTCACGCAGCGGCGGCAGGTGCACCGTCACGACCGCCAGCCGGAAGTAGAGATCCTCGCGCAGTCGCCCCTCGGCGATCGCGCGCCGCGGGTCGCGGTTGGTGGCGGCGACGATGCGCGCGTCGATGGCGAACTCGCGGTCGCTGCCGACCGGGCGCACTGCGCGCTGCTCGAGCGCCCGCAGCAGCTTGGCCTGCAGCTCGAGGTCCATCTCCGTGACCTCGTCGAGGAACAGGGTGCCTCCGGCGGCCTGCCGCAGCAGCCCGGGACGCTCGCGATCGGCGCCGGTGAACGCGCCGCGGGTGTGACCGAACAGCTCGCTGGCCAGCAGCTCGCCGGCGATCGCCGCGACGTTGACGGCGACGAACTGGCCGGTCCGCCGTGAGCCGCGGTGCAGCGCGCGGGCGGCGAGCTCCTTGCCGGTCCCGCTCTCGCCGGTCAGCAACACCGGCAGCTCGGTTTCGGCGACGCGATCGAGCACGTGCAGCGCGCGCAGCAGCGCCGGCGAGTCGCCGACCAGGCCGGGGAACGGATGCCGCAGCGCGTCGCGCCCAGGCACCGCCGGTTCGGCGAGGGCGCGAGCCTGCGCCGCGACGGTCTCCTGCAGCGAGCGGTTCTGTTCGGCGAGACGGCGCGCCTGCTCCCGGTTCTCGTCGAGCAGACCGTGCAGGTGCAGCACGATGGCGCCCTGGTCGGCGAAGGCCATCAGCCACGGCAGGTCGCGTTCGCCGAACGCGCCGGCCTGGAAGCGATGGTCGAGGTAGAGCAGCCCGAGCACCTGACCGCCGGCGCGCAGCGGCATGCACAACACCGAACGCAACCGCAGGTCGGCGACGCTCTGCGAGGCGGTCAGCGAGTCGCTCTGTGCGTCCTCGCTGAAGATGCCCTCCCCCTGCTCGAGCACCCGCTGCAGGATCGTCGACGAGACCTTGCGCTGCGGCTGCGCGATCGGCTCGCGATCGAAGCTGCGCGCCACCTCCACGCGGAAGCCGCCGCCGTCGACGACGCGGATCAGGAAGCCGCGCTCGGCGCCGAACAACCGCACCGCGTCGTCGACCAGGATCGTCAGCACCGCGGCGCGCCCCTGGGCTTCGGCGAGGTGGCGGTTGAGCTGCAGGATCGCCAACCAGCGCTGCCGCTCGGCGTCGCGGCCGTCGCCCCGCATCCGCTGCAGGAAGTCCGACCAACGGCGCGGCACGGTCACGCCCCCACCGCCGCGTGCAGCGCGCGCAACAACATCGCCTCGGCGTGGTGTTCGGCGCGCTGCAGCCCGCCGTGGGCCGCGATCGCGGCGCGCAACGCCGCGTCGAGCGCGTCGAATGGCACGTCCACCAGCGCCTCCGCGCACAACGCCGCGAGCGCCATCGTGGCCGGGCACCCGGCCGCCTGCCAACGCACGCCGAGCACCCGCCCGTCGGCGACGCGCACGCTCAGCTGCACGCGATCGCCGCACACCGGATGCTCGGCGCGACCGAGCCTGGCGTCCGGCGTGTCGAACGCGCCGACGCCGGCGCCGCGCTCGAGCACTTCACGCAGCCGTCCCTGGACCATGGCGCGGCCTGCGCCTCACGGACGGTCCTGGTCGCCGGCGACCCGCGGGTCGTCGATGACCGGACCCGCGCGGTCCAGACGGGTGAACTCGTCGCTGAGGAAGCGGCAACCGCTGGTGAGCAGGAGCGCCAGCAACGCCGTCAGCGCTGCGAGGCGGCGGTAGCGTCGCAGGCAGGGCGGCAGAGAGGGTAGCAGGGAGGGCCGTAGCAGGGTCCGAAAGCGCATCGACGTCATCGCTCCCCCGTACCCGGCTCCCTTCCACCCGCATCGCCGGTGTCGGGCGCCGATTCTCCCGCCAGTTCGTCGGCGAACATCCCGGCGAATGTCTCGCGGCGACGCACCAGGCGAACCGCAGCTCCATCGACCAGCACTTCAGCCGCGCGCCGGCGCGTGTTGTAGTTCGACGCCATGCTGGCACCGTACGCTCCGACCGCCAGGACCGCCAGCAGGTCGCCCGGCCGACAGCGCGGCAGCGCGCGTCCGCGGGCCAGGAAGTCGCCGGTCTCACAGACCGGCCCGACCACGTCGACCGCGTGCGTCGACCGGTCGGCAGGGACCGGTGCCACGGGCACGATCGGATGCTCGGCCTGATACAGCGCCGGCCGCATCAGGTCGTTCATCGCCGCGTCGACCAGCAGGAACTCCGCGGCCCCCTGCGACTTCTCGCCGAGCACGGCGGTGACCAGGATGCCGGCGTCACCGATCAGGAACCGCCCAGGCTCCACCACCGGCGTCCAGCCGCGCGAACGCAGCGTCGGCAGCAGCGCGGCGGCGACCGCCGCGACGTCGAGCTCGGGCCCCTTGCCGTAGCCGATGCCGAAGCCACCGCCGAGGTCGTAGTAGCGCACGCCGCGCGCCCGCGCCGGATCACCGTCGACGAAGTCACAGACCCGCTGCAGCGCTTCTGCATAGGGGCGGACCTGGTGGAGCTGACTGCCGAGGTGCACGTGGTAACCGACGAGCTCCAGCCAAGGGTCGGCGGCGATCGCCGACACCACCTCGCCGGCGCGACCGATGGCGACGCCGAACTTGTTGTGCTGCTTGCCGGTGCTGATGTAGGCGTGGGTGCCGGCATCGACGTCCGGGTTGAGCCGCAGCGCGACCCGCACCGGCCGGCCGGCGCGACGCCCGGCGGCGCTCAGCGACGGCAGCTCGTGCGGCGACTCGACGTTGAAGAACAGGATGTCCTTCGCCACCGCGGCGTCGATCTCCCACTCCTGCTTGGCGACGCCCGCGAACACCGCCCCATCGGTCGGCAGCCCGGCGGCGACCAGCCGCTCCAGCTCGCCGCCGCTGACGAGGTCGAAGCCACAGCCGGCCTCGTGCACGAGTCGCAGCAGCGACAGGTTGCTGTTGGCCTTGACCGCGTAGCAGAGGTGCGCGTCGTCGCCGAACGCGGCGCGGACGGCGGCGATTCGCTGGCGCAGCGCCGCTGCGCTGTAGACGTAGAGCGGCGTCCCGAAGCGCGCGGCGAGCCCGGCGACGTCGACTTCGTCGCACCACAGCGCCCCGTCACGACGGGTCCACGACGGCGAACCGGCGCCTTCACAAGTCGCGCGAGCTGGCGGGTCGATCGCCATGCGAACCGGGCGCCCCGCCCGATCAG
Source organism: Planctomycetota bacterium (assembly GCA_020638735.1). GTDB lineage: Bacteria > Planctomycetota > UBA1135 > UBA1135 > UBA2386. The sequence continues at coordinate 127,307 of JACKHZ010000008.1, forward strand.
ACGGCGGCCGCCGTCAGCTGGGACTTCAGGCGGTCGAGCACCTGCACGTGGATCTGGCAGATGCGCGACGCGGAGAGTCGCAGCCGGCGCGCCACCTGACGACCGGTGAGTCCTTCCAGGTAGTGCAGCTGCAAGACCTTCCACTCGACCTTGCTCAGGCTCTGGCGGACCTGATCGAGCAGTTCCTGGCGGGCCAGCGCCTCGATCGGCGACTCCACCGCGTCGTCGGCGAGCTGCTCGAACGGGCTCTCGTCGCCCTCTTCGTGGCCGGCCTGGTCGACCGAACGCAGCACCGCGCCGTTGGGGCAGCGCAGCAGCGCGTCCTCGGAGACACCGAGCGCCTCGGCGAGCTCGCTCGACGTCGGCTCGCGCTCGAGCTCCATGCGCAGACGCGCGCGCGCCGAGTCGCGCTCGCGAACGCGCCGGCGGAACAAGCGCGGCAGGAAGTCCATGTGGCGAAGCTCGTCGAGCATCGCGCCGCGAACACGGATGCGCAGGAACGCCTCGAAGCGATCGCAGCGCGCCGGTTCGTAGGCGCCGATGGCCTGCATCAGCCCCCACATGCCGGCGTGCACGAGGTCCTGCACGTCGACGCTGCGCGGCAACCGCCCGGCCATGGTCAAGGCCATCGTCTCGACCGTCTGCCGACTCTGCTCGACGATCTGATCGAGCACTACGCGCGAGCGACGCAGCCGGTAGCGCGCGAGCAACTGCTCCGTGCTCGCCACGCGCCTGGCTCCGGCGCTGCTGGACACGGCGTCACCGGCCACGCTCTCACTGGAGCTGGCTTCGCTGGTCACGGCCTCGCTGGACACGGCCGCCGACCGGCATCGCCCCACTGCGGACGACTCGACCGCGGGTGAGGAGTGCGCCGCCGAAGACGTGTGCGCCGAAGAAGACTGCGCCGAAGGTTTCCCTACCATGTGCCACCCTGGCCGCACGGCCACCGGCTCGTCCGCTGCTTCGCGTTCGTCATCCAGCGAATCGACATCCGGTTATCCGCCCGCCCAACCGTGAACAGGATCCGTCGCGCCCCGCCGCCGCGCGACGAGGTCGCGAGGCGTTCGCCGATGGAACGCCCATCGCCCGAGCGATGGACCGACGCGCGCGACCGCGGACTTCGCCGCATGGCGCGCGTCGTTGCCGCGTCCAACGCTGCGCTTCGTGCACTCGCTCTGCGATGCCGAACGCGCACGAGGGACTACGTGCAGCGACCCAACCGTCGATAGCAAGGAGCGAACGAGCGGAACGGTAGCACGAACGACGCATGCGGCGCAACGCGTCACTCACACTTCGTCGCAGTGAGTCGACGGTCGCGCGGGACGCTGCGACGCGTTCAGTCGTCGACGGCGCGCACCTTCAAGCCGAGCTGCGCGAGGATCGCGCGCTCTGCCTCGCGCATCGCGCGACGATCGCGCGCCTTCACGTCGTCGTAGCCGCACGTGTGCAGCAGGCCGTGCACGATGTAGAGCGCGACCTCGGCGCGCATCGCGTGGCCGGCACGTCGCGCCTCGCGGCGCGCGGTCTCGACGCTGACCACGATCTCCGCTTCGCCGTCGAGTTCGAACGACATCACGTCGGTCGGCGTCGGGTCGCCGAGGTGCTCGCCGTGCAACGCGGCGATCTCCGCGTCGTCGGTCAGCAGCAGCGACACGACCAGGTCGCGGCGGCCGACGTGTCGGCGCACGGCATCGACAACCCGTTCGACGAAGGCACGTTGCGTGCGGGGGCGGAAGCGGTCGACGAGTTCCAGCGTCACCGCTGCGCCCCGTCGTCCGACGGCCCGTCATCCGACCGGTCGACACGCACGCCGAAGCGCTCTTCACCGCGATGACGGCGGTCGAACTCGTCGTAGGCGCGCACGATGCGGCTGACGACCTTGTGGCGCACGACGTCGTCGGCGCCGAGCTTGGCGATGCCGATGCCCTCGACCCCGTGCAGCCGCCGCAACGCGTCGGCGAGCCCCGAGCGCACGTTGTGCGGCAGGTCGACCTGCGACGGGTCGCCGGTGACGACCATGCGCGAGCTCTCGCCCAATCGCGTCAGGAACATCAGCATCTGCTGCACGGTGGTGTTCTGCGCCTCGTCGAGGATGACGAACGCCTGGTTGAGGGTGCGGCCGCGCATGTAGGCCAGCGGGCAGACCTCCACCACCTCGCTCTCGAGCCAGCGCACGCGGGTGCGCGGGTCCAGCAGGTCCTGCAGCGCGTCGTGCATCGGCCGCAGATAGGGATCGATCTTGGCCTGGAAGTCGCCGGGCAGGAAGCCGAGCTTCTCGCCGGCCTCGACCGCCGGTCGCACCAGCACGAGCCGGCGCACCGCGCCCGACTTCATCGCCTCGATCGCCTTGGCGACCGCCAGGTAGGTCTTGCCGGTGCCGGCCGGACCGACGCCGAACACGACGTCGTGCTGGTCGATGCACTCGAGGTAGCGTTGCTGCCCTTCGGTGCGGGCGCGCACCACGCCGTTGCCGCTCGGCCGCGGCGCCCCCTCGGGCAGCGGCGCGCCGTCGGCGCGCACCGGCTGGCCGAGCGTCGAGCGGAGCTGCGCGGCGACGTCCTGCGTGCCGAGCCGCCGCCCCGACCGCATCGCGTGCAGGCACTGCTCGATGACCGCGTGCACGACCGCCACGTGCTCGGCGTCGCCGAGCAGGCGCAGGTTGCCGTCGCGCGCGAGCACCGACACGCCGTGCAGTTCGCGGATCAACCGCGCGTTGCTGTCGAGCGGGCCGAGCAGCGTGCGCGCTTCGTCCACCGACTGCACCGGGATGCTGATGTCCGCGTCACTCATCGGCGGCGAGTCTACGCCGTCAGGTCAGCCAGACCAGGATCAGGAACCAGGCACAGAACGAGAACAGCAGGCTGTCGACGAGGTCCAGGATGCCGCCGTGGGCCGGCAGCAGGTTGGAGCTGTCCTTCTGTCCGCAGCGCCGCTTCAGCAGCGACTCGATCAGATCGCCGGTCTGGGTCGTGAAGTTGAGCAGCACGCCGGTGCCGAGCGCCGCCCACAGCGGCAGCTCGATACGGTCCGCCAACAGCCACACCGCGAGTCCCCAGGCCAGCGCGATCGACGTGACCAGGCTGCCGATCGCGCCCTCGACGGTCTTGCCCGGGCTGATGTGCGGGATCAGCTTGTGCCGGCCGAACAGCCGCCCGAAGCAGTAGCCGCCGATGTCGCCGCCCTTGCAGATCAGCACCACGTAGATCACCGACGGCAGGCAGCGGAAGCAGGTGCCCATCGCCAGGTACATCGGCCAGGCGACCATGACGAAGCCGAGCAGCGTGGCGCCCTGACGCTCGAGACCCTTCTGCATGTTGTCGCGGCCCAGCGAGCGCAGCGCCAACGGGAACAGCAGCAGCAGCGTACCGACCACCAGCGGGTACAGCTCGTGGTCGAGGTCGTGCCAGCCGAACGGGAAGGCGGCGATCAGCAGCACCACGGTGGCGACCACCAGCGTGCGCAGTCCGACCTCGAAGCCGCCGGCGCGCAGCAGTCGACCGAACTCCCAGGCGCCGCCGATGCCGAGCAGACCGAGCAGGCCGGCCGACAGGCTGCCTTCCTTGATCCCGGCCTCGCGCAGACCGAACGCGCCGGTCAGGTCGAGCCAGTAGATGCCGCCGATCACCAGCAGCATCGTCGGCGCCAGCACGGCGCGGGTTCCGAGGTCGCTCGCCATCACAGCACCTTGCCGAACTTGCGCACCCGGCGACCGTAGTCGCGGAACGCGGCGTGCAGCTGTTCCTTGCCGAACTCCGGCCAGCAGACGTCGGCGACGTGCAGCTCGGAGTAGCTGACCTGCCACAGCAGGAAGTTGCTGATGCGCTGCTCGCCGGCGGTGCGGATCAGGATGTCGGGGTCCGGCAGCGACGGCTGGTAGAGCGCGTCGTGGATCGCCTGCTCGTCGATCGCCTCGGGCTGCAGTTCGCCGCGCGCGACCCGACCCGCGAGCTGCCGGAAGGCGTCCACCAGCTCCTGCCGGCCGCCGTAGCTGATCGCCAGGCTGAGCCGCATGCCGCCGTTGCCGGCGGTCAGCGCGATCGTCTCGTCGAGCAGCCGCAGCACGTCGGGCGCGATGCGCGCCCGGCGGCCCGAGTGCAGCAGGCGCACGTCGTTGTCCATCAGCGTGCCGCGCTCGTCGACCAGGAAGCGGGTCAGCAGCTTGAACAGCAGGTCGATCTCGCGCCGCGGGCGCTGCCAGTTCTCCTCGGAGAACGCGTACAGCACCAGCGCCTCGACGCCGAGGCGCGCGCACTCGGTGACGGTCGTGCGCACGGCGTCGATGCCGCGCTCGTGGCCGCGGATGCGCTCGAGTCCGGCGCGCTTCGCCCAGCGGCCGTTGCCGTCCATGATCACGGCGACGCTGCGCGGCACGACCATCTCGTCGGCCTGCCCGCCGCCGCCGCTGGCCTTGTCCGCGCGCCGGCTCACCGCTTGATGACCTGGTCGCGGCCGGGTCCGACCGAGATCGTGCGCGCCTGCAGACCGGTGCGCTGCTCGATCGCCTGCACGTAGGCGCGGGCGTTCGCCGGCAGGTCCTCGAACCGACGCACCTCGCGCAGGTTCTCGGTGAAGCCCGGCAGGTCCTCGAACACCGGCTCGACCCGTTCGAGGTCGAAGGCCGGGAACTGCTCGGTCAGCGAGCCGTCGGGCAGCCGGTAGGCGACCGCCAGCCGCAGCGTGTCGAAGCCCTGCAGCACGTCGAGGTTGGTCAGCACCAGCTCGTCGGCGCCGGAGACCGCGCCCGAGTAGCGCACCGCGACCGTGTCGAACCAGCCGCAGCGGCGCGGCCGCCCGGTGGTCGAACCGTACTCGTTGCCCGCCTTGCGCAGCCGCTCGCCGACCTCGCCGTGCAGCTCGGTCGGGAACGGACCTTCGCCGACGCGGGTCGCGTAGGCCTTGACGATGCCGATCGTGCGCATCGCGTGCGGCGGCAGGCCGGTGCCCGAGAACGAGCCGCCGGTGCTGGCGTGCGAGCTGGTGACGAACGGGTAGGTGCCCTGCTCGAGGTCGAGCAGGCAGCCCTGCGCGCCCTCCATCAGGATGCGGCGACCGTCGTTGCGCGCGCGGCGCAGCACGGCGCCGGCGTCGACGATGCCCGCGCGCAACCGCTCGCCGGCCTCGCTGAGCTCGGCGAACTGCTGCTCGACGTCGATCGACTCGAGCCCGACCGGGCCGAACCAGGCGTTCTTCTGCTCGGCGATCCCCTGCAGCGCGCGGCGCAGGTTGTCGGGTCGGATCAGGTCGCCCATGCGCAGGCCGACGCGCGCGCAGCGGTCGCTGTAGGCCGGGCCGATGCCGCGGCCGGTGGTGCCGATGCGGCCGGAGCTGCGCACCTGCTCGCCCCACGCGTCCTGTCGGCGGTGCGCCGCGAGGATCACGTGCGCGCGCTCGCTGATCAGCAGGTTGCGGCCGAGCTCGACCGGGATGCCGCGCTCCTGGACCATCGCGATCTCGCGGCAAAGGTGCAGCGGGTCGACGACGACGCCGTTGCCGATGATGTTGACGGTGTGTTCCCGCACGATGCCGGAAGGCACCAGGTGCAGGACGATCTTGCCGGCGGTGGGCAGCGAATCGGGCAGGACCAGCGTGTGACCAGCGTTGTGGCCACCACCGAAGCGGACGACGAAGTCTGCGTCGGCGGCCAGGTAGTCGATGACTTTGCCCTTGCCTTCGTCACCCCAGAGGATGCCAACGACACAGGTAGTGGGCATGGCGCAGCGGAAAAGGGCGGCGAGCATAGCGCCTGTGAGGCGTGTGTCCCGCGCCGCCCGGCAATTCCTTGCACGGCTCAGGCGGTTCCCCCCGGTCGTGCACTCGCCTCTCCCGGGTGCGGCCGACGGGATCCCCCGCCGGGCAGCCGGAAGGAGACCCCGATGCCGAGCCCGGATCCCACGCGCCAACGCGCCCTCGCCCACCTCGAGACGTTCGTCCGCCGTCTGCTGCCGGGCGCCCTGGCCCGCATCGCGGCCTGGAAGGGCCAGCCGCGCGGCTGGCTCTCGCCGTGGCGCGACGACCTGCGGCAGGAGCTGGCCGTGGACTGCCTGAGCAACGCCGAGCTGATCGTCGGGCTGGAGCAACGCGAACGACATCGGCGCTGGCTGCGGCTGATCGAGCGGGCGCTGCGCCGGCTGCGCGGGGATGGACTCCGGCGCGCCGACGTCGACCCGGACGCGCTGACGCGGTCGGCGGCGCCGCCGACCGAGCCGAGGCTGCCGCTGGCCGACATCGCGAATCTGCACAACGGCCGCATCAATCTCGGCGCGACGCGGCGGCGGCTCGGGCGCAGCCGGCAGTGGCTGCAGCGGCGCGTCGACGAGACCGTGCGGGCGCTCGGTTGGGATCACGCCGACGAGGCGTTCTGGACGCGGCGCGCCGCCGAAGCGCTGGTCGGGCTGGCCGCCGACCAGCTGGTCGCCGCGGGCCAGGTGGACAGCGTCAGGCCGTTGGCGACACCCGACCTGGCGCGACGCACGCAGCGGTTGCGACGCATGGCGCGGCAGTTCCCGGTGCGCAGCTCGACGTGGCCGACCCGGCGCGCGCTGGCGCCGTGGAAGCGTCGGCAGCTCGCGCCGGCGCCAGGTCCGCGCGCCGTGCTGGCGCGCGCCGTCGAGCTGGCACCCGACCACGCCGCCGCGTGGCTGTGGACGTTCGAGGCGCACGCAGCCGCCGGCGACCACGCGGCGGCAGCCAGGGCGCTGCGACAGGCTCGGCGCTGCCCGGACCTGGAACGCGGCGCCCAGGCGCTGGCGCGGGCTCGGCTGTGCGAGCTGCGCGGTCGTCTCGGCGCCGGCCTGCTGCTGCTGCGACGCGCCCGGCGGCGCTGGCCGTTCGACGCGGCGTTGCTCAAGGCCTTTGCGAGGCTGCTGCCGTCTTCGGCGCCACGCTGATCGCGCCGTGCAGCAGCTCGACGAGCTCACGCTCGGCCGACGCATCGCCGCGCGACGTGGTCCAGTGCGGGCTGCCGACGACGGGGATCGTCAGCCGCCGGCGCTCGACCACCACCGCCAACGAGTGCGCCCTGGCGTCGTCGCGGAACACCGACGCGCGGCGTTCGCTGGCCTCGCCTTCGACCTGCACCCAGTCGGTCTGCAGCCGGAACGAGGCGGCGTCGGCCTCCGTCAGCGCGCCGTAGCTGGAGCGCAGCACCGCCGCGCAACGTTCGAAGGCGTCGTCGGGCAGCGGCCCTTCGAAGTCCAGCGGACACGGACTGTAGCTCGTCGCGCAGCCGAACAGCGCCAACGCCCCGAGCACCGGCAGGCCCGCTCGCCGGACCCCGCCGCGCGACTCAGCCACGACCATGCCCCCCGCCGCCCGGGGTCTCGACGATCACGACGTCGCCCGGCTGCAGCTCGAAGGTGCCCTTCGCCGGCAGCCGCGTGCGGCGCCCGCCGCGCTCGACCGACAGGCGGCCCGGCTGCGCCGCGCCGCCGCCGGCGGCGCCCGGCGGACGGCTGTCGTGGCGTTCGCCGAGGAACGAGCAGCGCAGCGGCTGCAGCGCTTCGACCTCCTTGCGCAGGCCGTCGCCGCCGCGGCGCGCGCCGCGGCCGCCGGTGCCGCGGCGCACGGACAGCGCGCGCACGCGGATCGGACCGCGCAGCTCGAGCTCCTCGATCGGCGTGTTGCGGGTGTTGGTCATGTGGGTCTGGATCGCCGCCTGACCGGGCCGGTTGGGCCCGGCGCCGGCGCCGCCGGGCAGCGTCTCGTAGCTCGAGAAGCTGCGGCCGTCGGCGGTGCAACCGCCGAACGACAGGTTGCTCATGGTGCCGGCCGACGCCGCCGGCGCGCGATCCGGCGCAGCGCGCGCCAGCGCCTCGAGCGCGACGTCGACGAGGCGCTGACTGGTCTCGACGTTGCCGCCCGCGACCGGCGCCGGCGCGATCGGGTCGACGAGGCTGCCCGGCCGCGTCTCGATCTTCAGCAGCCGGAACAAGCCGTCGTTGGTCGGCAGACGATCGGGGCAGAGACAACGCAGCGCGTAGACCGAGGCCGCGAGGGCGATCCCCGGGTTGGCGTTGACCGATCCTGCCGCCTGATCACAGGTGCCTCGCCAATCGAACACCGCGCGCTGCTTCGACAGCGCCAACTGCAATTCGATGTGCAGCGGCCCACCGCCGAGGCCGTCGCCGTCGAGCGCGTCGTGCGCGCGGTAGCGACCAGCCGGCAGGCTCTGCAGCAAGGCGCGGCCGGCGCGCTCCGTGTAGTCGAACAGCGCCGCCGTGGTCGCGCGCACGGTGGGCAGGCCATGCCCGGCGGCGAGCGCCAGCAGGCGTTGCTCGAGCTGCAGCAGGCTCGCCTCCTGCGCGTGCAGGTCGACCATGCGTTCGTCGGCCGAACGCACGTTGCGCGCGATCAGCCGCAGCAGGTCCTGCTGCAACGCGCCGCCGCGACGGAACAGCACCGGCGGCAGCACGAGCCCCTCGGCGTAGAGGTCGCGGGCGATGCCCATCGAGCCCGGCGTGGCGCCACCGATGTCGGCGTGATGGGCCCGGTTGACGACGAACCACTCGGGGCGCCGTTCGCCGGGCACGAACACCGGCCGCACCATCGTCACGTCGGGCAGGTGCGTGCCGCCGCAGTAGGGGTCGTTGAGGATCGCGACGTCGCCCGGCGCGAGCTCGAGTTCGCGGCGCACGGCGGCGACGGCTTCACCGGCGCTGCCGAGGTGCACCGGGATGTGCGCGGCCTGCGCGACCAGCCGCGCGTCGCGATCGAACACCGCCACCGAGTAGTCGGCGCGTTCGCGGATGTTGGGGCTGATCGCGCTCAGCTTCAGCCGCACGCCCGCCTCTTCGCAGTAGGCGCCGAGCAGGTGGTGGAACACCTCGAGCTTGACCGGGTCGATCGCGCGGCGGGACACGCGCGGCATCGTGCTCGCTGCGCGCCGCGACGGCAAGGCGCGAAGCGCGGCGCCGGGAACAGGTCCGGCCAAAACAGAACCGGCCTTGCGCAGCGTCCGCTGCACAAGGCCGGTCCGGGTCGTTCACCGGGGGGTGCGGTTCGACCGACGGGGCAGGCAAGAGGCTCAGTTGCCGCCGCCGCCGCCGCCGCCGCCACCACCGCCTTCACCACCGCCGCCGCCGCCGCCGCGACGACGCTGGCCGCCGCCGTTGCCGCCGCCAGCGTCGCCGCCGCCACCGCGACGCCCGCCCATGCGCGGCATCGACTCGCGCAACGCGTCCAAGGCCTTCTGGGCGTCGTCCATCTTGTCCGCATCGAGCGCCTTCTTCAGGTTGCCGATCGCGGCTTCGAGCTTGTCCGCCGCCTCGTCACCCTGGTTGTTGCGGACCATGTCCACCATGCGAGTGGCTTGGCCGAGGCCGTCCTTGACCTGCTGGACATCTTCCTTCGAAAGGTCGGCGAGCTTCGTCTCCGGGTTGAACAGCAGTCGCATGGCACCACCGCGCCCACCGCCGGGACCAGCCTGGCCGCCCTGACCACGCTGCGGGCGCTCACCGCGCTCGCCGCGCTCACCGCCTTCGCCGCCGGCCGCCGGACGCGTCGGCGCGTCGGCGATGTTGCCCAGCAGCTTCTCGTACTTCGCCTTGAAGGCATCGCGCTCCTTGGTCTTGCCGGTGCGGTCGAGCAGCTTGAACTGCAGCGTCGCCGCTTCCTTGGCCAGCGCGTGCTCCGGGGCCTTGGTGAGGAACTCCTCGTAGAGGGCCATCGCACCGGCGAAGTCGCGCTGGCCCTTCTCGAGGTAGTAGGCCTTGTAGAACGTCGCCTCGACCTGCGAGGGGCTCTGCTCCTGGGCGCAGAGCGGCAACGCCAGGGCGAGCAGGGTGGATGCGATACGGAAGTTCATCGTTTCTCCTGAAGAGGTAGGTCGTGTCGGTCCTCGTCGCGGGAACAGGCTGACGAGGTCTTGGACGATAGGCGCCGGCTACGCACAGTCGGCGTGCGGCCCACGTAACGGATTGGTCCCGCGTTGCCCCCGTTCGTGCACTTCCGTCCGAAAGGCCGACAACCCCGCACAGGAGCCGAACGATGACCACGCCCGATGACCGCACGCCCCTCGCCCTTCCAGCCGCCGCGGACGGAGCGATGCCACCCCGTCAGACGCGGCCGGCGGCGCCGCAGTGCGCCGACGCCGTTGGCGAACCGGCGGCGCCGCTCGGGCGCCGCTTCGTGATCCCGACCGCGCCGCCGCGGGTCTAGGCCTAGGCGCGCGCGCGCGCGCGCGACAGGAACTCGTCGCGCACCATCGTGCCGAGCTCGCTGCACTTGTGGTCGCCGGCGCGCAGGCTGCGGATCCTGCCGGTCTGCAGCAGGTCGGCGACGGTCGCCTCGAGCTCCTTCTTGGCCTCCTGCTGGCCGATGTGGTCGAGCATCAGCGCCATCGCCAGGATCGTCGCCAGCGGGCTGGCCTTGTCCTGGCCCTTGTACTTCGGCGCCGAGCCGTGGATGCCCTCGAACATCGACACCTTGCCGGGGTGGATGTTGCCCGACGCGGCGATGCCCATGCCGCCGATCAGCATCGCGCCGAGGTCGGTGATGATGTCGCCGAACAGGTTGGTCGTCACCGCGGTGTCGAACCACTCGGGGTTCTTCACCATCCACATGCACGCCGCGTCGATGTAGGCGTGCTCGGTGGCGACGTCCGGGTACTCCTTGGCGACCTCTTCGAAGACGCGCGTCCAGATGTCCTGCGCGCGCACCGCGTTGGCCTTGTCGATCATCGTCAGCTGGGCCTTCTCCTTGCCCGGCTTCGGCCCGCGCTTCCTGGCCAGGTCGAACGCGTAGCGGATGATGCGCTCGGTGCCGCGGCGCGTGTAGACCATCTGCTGCAGCGAGATCTCGTGCTCGCTGCCCTTCTTGGTCGCGCCGTAGATGCCCGCGTAGGCGTCCTCGGTGTTCTCGCGGCAGAACATGATGTCGATGTGCTCGGGCGTCTTGCCCTTCAGCGGGCACAGCGACTCGTGGTAGAGCTTGACCGGGCGCAGGTTGACGAACAGGTCCAGCTTGTGGCGCATGCCGGCGATGATCGCGAACTCGAGCTTGCCGACCTCGATGCGCGGGTCGCCGATGGCGCCGAAGATCACCGCGTGCATGTCGCGGATGCGGTCGAAGGCCGCCTCCGGCATCGTCTCGCCGGTCTTCAGGAAGTGCTCGGCGCCGTACGGCAGGTGTTCGCGGCGGGTCTGGAAGCCGTAGACCTGCTGGATCGCGTCGAGGACCTTCAGGGCTTCGTTGACGACCTCCTCGCCGATGCCGTCGCCGGGGAGAACGCCGATGTCGTAGACCGTGCTCATGCTGCTGTTCGCTGTGGGACCTGGTTGCCGACGGCGCGCTGCGCTGGCGGGCCAGCACCCGCGCCGTTCGAGGGCAAGCAGTATGGCGATCCGCCGCCCCCCGGCAAAGCGCGAATCCCCGCCGGCCGGCGGGATGCGGGCCCCGACGGCAACCGCTAAGCTGTTCGGCCCGAGCACCCCTCGGCTACTCCGACAGATTCATGAGCCAACGACCGCTGCTGATCTCCCTGCTCGCCGCCACACTGGCTACCGGCGCCATCGCCCAGAACGAAGAGGCGCAGTTCAACGAGCGCCAGGCCAAGGCCGTCAACGCCTACGCCAAGAAGGCCTTCGACAAGGGCTTCCCGCGCGTCGCCAAGGTCGCCTGGCTGCAGACCATCAAGCTCTACGACCCGGACAACGAGGACGCGTGGACCTCGCTCGGCTACGTCAAGATCGGCAACAGCTGGAACCCGGACGCGAAGCACCCCTATCCGACCAAGGACACCGGCAGCGGCGCCGACGGCAAGGGCCTCAAGTCGGCCTACGAGGCGCTGCAGAAGAGCCTCGCCGGCCAGCACAAGGTGATGGCCCAGAAGTACGACAAGGCCGGCCGCGCCGACCGCGCCAACTACCACTGGGGCATGGTGCTGCGCTGGGTCGAGGACGACGCCGAGGCGCAGAAGGCGCTGGCGCACAAGGAGGTCGGCGGCGTCACCGGCACCGACCTCGAACGCACCCTCTACGACCGCAGCAAGGCGATCGAGAAGGAGGTCGAGGAGCAGTCGCGCATCGACTACCCGGTCGAGAAGGTCGCCGGCGTCGAGTGCGCGCCGCTGCTGCAGGCGCAGGTGCCGTACATCACCGTCAAGTCCGAGCACTTCGTGCTGCACGGTGACCAGGAGGAGGAGGAGAACCTGAAGGAGGCGCTGATGTGGGCCGAGCGCACGCTGCGGGTCTGCAAGGTCGCCTTCCCGTGGGAGATCCCGGACGGGCCGTGGCCGACGCAGTGGGGCTTCTTCACCGCCAAGGAGACCTACCAGCAGATCCTCAAGGCCAACCAGGTGCCCGACCTCGAGTGGAAGCTCGAGCACAGCTCGACCAGCGGCATCGGCAACACGATCGTCGCCGCCACCAGCGGCAAGCAGGTGCTGCTGGACGCGTGCGTGCGCAACGTCGCCCGCCCCTGCTCCGGCCTCAACAGCGACGGCTACAGCGAGGGTATCGGGCACACGTTCGTGGGCATGATCTTCAACAACAACCGCCTGTTCTCGGTCGACCTGAAGAAGCAGCAGGGCACGACCGCGAGCGAGGAGGACCGCGAGTTCGCGTCGCCCGACTTCGACGTCTGGAAGAACCTGAGCCTCGAGATGGCGTGGAAGAGCACCGGCGGCGTGCCGGCCAACAAGCTGCCGTTCTGCGACGCGTCGAACTTCACCAACGAGGAGCGCATCAAGGCCTGGTCGTTCTGCGACTACATGGTGCGCCGTGACCCGACCATGCTGCGCACCATGGATCGCATCGCCCTCGAGATGAAGAAGGGCGGCCGCAAGCAGCCCGCCGAGTTCGAGGAGAAGTTCCACGAGGCGCACCCGGACGTGACGATCGCCCAGCTCGACAAGGAGTGGGAGGACTTCTGGACCGAGGCCTCGCCGGTGCTGAAGGCGATCCAGCACAACACGCCGCCGGTCGACGCGATCAGCAAGGGCGTCGACAAGTGGCTCGAAGCGTTCAACGAGGCGCGCAAGAGCCACAACCGCACGCCGGTCACCTGGTCGGCCAACTTCTCGACGCGCTGCAAGGAGCACGCGGAGTATCTGAAGGCGAACAAGGACCAGCGCGGCCCGGAGGCCGAGCACACCGAGAAGGTGGACCTCGGCGGCTCCTACACCGGCAGCCTGTTCGCGCAGATGGCGCTGACCGAGACCCACGCGAGCATCAGCAAGGCCAAGAAGATGTTCGAGGAGTGGATCGACCTGCCGGGCTATCGCGACGCGCTGCTCAACAACACCATCCGCACGGTCGGCATGTATCTCGACGGCGACGTGCTGGTGATCAACGCCACCAGCGGCATCGGCGAGGCGGAGAAGTCCCACGCCGGCGCCGACTGCTTCCCGCCGCGCAACGTCGGCACCGCGATCTACAACCGCGAGGTCGACGTCGAGCGCCTCGGCCCGGAGGTCGAGGAGCTGCTGAAGAAGCACGGCCGCGAGGGCAAGAAGACCATCGGCTTCCCGCTGACCATCCACTTCGGCGGCACGGCCGGCGTCGGGCCGCGCGGCACGCTGCAGTGCAACCTGCAGACCGACAAGGGCGAGAAGATCGAGGGTGTGCTGGTCTTCGACGGCGGCGAGGTGCGCACGACGTCGGCGCCGGGCATGGCGACCTTCTGGCCGCTCGACCCGCTGCCGAAGGGCCGCATCGACTTCGCCTGGAGCTGGATGGCCGGCGCCGAGCAGCAGGTTCTGCGCGGCGGCTTCAACGTCAAGTGAGTGCCCGCGGCGCCGCGGCGCCGCTCACCACAGCAGCCGCTTCGCGCGCAGCTCGACGGCCTGGACCTCGGCCCCGCGCGCGATCCAGCACTTCCACTCGACGCCGTCGTAGCTGCCGAGCTCGCGGTGGTTGAACCAGTCGCGCAGCTCGGACACGCCGCCGATGCGGGTCAGCACCGGCGCGCCGGTCTGCGCATCGCGCAGCTCGAGCGCCAGGATCAGGTCGCCGACCTGCAGCGGGATCTCCTGGCCGGCCGGCGCGAACACCTTGTCGACCTGCACCACCTGCGGCGGGATGTCGCGCGGTTCGCCGGTGGCGTCGCCCGTGAACTTGCGATGCAGCGCGATCGACGCCTGCCGCACGCGATCCGGGTCGTCGCCGTAGGCGAAGTCGCGGCAGCGCACGTCACACTGCCGCAGCAGCGACCAGACCTCGGGGGCGAGCGGTGCCATCGTGAACGTCTCGGCCTCGCCGCGACGCTCCACCACCAGCTCGACGTCGACGCCCGGCGTCTGCTCCAGCAGCGTGCGGGCGAGGCCGGGGCTCCAGGTGATCTCGACCCCGCCGAGCGAACGCACGCGGTCGCCCGACGCGACGCCGGCGGCGGCCGCGGGGCCGCGCGGGTCGACGTCCATCACCAGCACGCGCCCCTCGTCGTCGAGCACGCGCATGCCGAAGTCCGGGCTGCGCAGCTTGTACGGCTGGAACAACAGCCCGAGCAGCTGCCGCCGCACGTGATCGACGGCGATCGCGTAGCCCTTGTTGTTGAAGGTGCCGCCGCCGGCGCTGTTGATGCCGACGAGGCGGCCGTTCATGTCGAGCAGCGCGCCACCCGAGTTGCCACCGTTGATCGCCGCGTCGGTCTCGATCAGGTTGTCCAGCTTGGCCCAACGCCCCTTGACGCGGATGCCCTGGTCCTTCGCCGAGACCACGCCGAAGGTGATCGTGTTGGCGCGGCCGTGCGGATTGCCGATCGCCGCCACCGGCTCGCCGATCGCCAGCCCGTCGGAGCTGCCGAGCTCGACCGCGTGCACCTTCTCACCCGGCTCCAGCACCAGCTGCAGCAGCGACAGGTCGTCCTCGCGCGAGATGCTGAGCACCTTGACCTCGTACTCGCGCCCGCCGAACACCCGCGCCGTGACGCGGTGGTCGTCGACCATCGCGCCGTCCGGCATCGTCGCGTCGTCGACGACGTGCCAGTTGCTGATCGCCAGCCCCGACTCGTCGATGATGACGCCGGAGCCGAGGCTCATCGGCATCCACTGCGGATCCGGCGGGAACGGGTCGTCCGGGTCCACCTCGGCGGTGTTGCGCGCGACGTAGATGTTGAGCAACGCGCCGCTGGTGCGTTCGACCATGGTCGTCAACGCCGACTTCGTCGCGTCCGCCGCCGCCGGCGCCGCCGCGAGTTCGCCGACCTTGCCGGCGAACAGCTGGCGCACGCGCCGCACCCCGACGAACGTCGACAGGTTGGTCTCCTGGGTGATGCGATCGCCGCGGGTGCGGAAGGCCCACTCCAGCGGGTCGATCAGCCCGGCGTCGGCGATGCCGACGACGCGGCCGGCGACGTCGATCACCGCGCCGCCGCCGTTCTGGTTGCCGAGGTTCATGTCGGCCTGGATGCGGCCGCCCTCGCGCTCGCGCAGCGCCGACAGCACGCCGGCCGAAGCGACGACGGCGGTGCCGAGCGGGTTGCCGACCGCGATCAGCGTCTGGCCGAGCCGCACGTCCTCGTCGGAGGCAAGCAGCGCCGGCTGCAACGTGCGGCCAGCAGGCAACGCGACCTGCAGCAGGGCCAGGTTCGCCGCCATGTTGCGCGCGACGATCTCGGCGGCGCAGGTCGTGCCGTCGGCGAGGCGGACCTTGACGTCGCCTTCGCAGACGTGGAGGTTGGCGACCACCAGGCCGCCGGCGGTCACCACCACACCGGAGCCGACGCCGGCGCGGCGCTGCACGGCGCCCGGATCGTCGGCCGGCAGGCTCGGCCAGGAACCGCCGCCGCCGTGCACACCGACCACGCTCGGCGCGACCTTGGCGACCGCGTCGGCCCACACGCTGGCGGCAGCCTCGCCATCGCCAGCCAGCGCCGGGAAGGCGCGGTGCACGACCGCGCCCGCCAGCACGACGCCGAAGCTCGGGCGCTGCAGGTCCTCGAGCACAGGCTCGCTCTTGTCCCGCTGCACGTGCTCGCTGCTGTAGAGGCCGAGCAGCGCGCCGTCGGCCGACACCACCGGCGCGCCGTCACAGCGCTCGTCGTTGCGAGCGTCGCACAGGAACACGTCGCCCGGCGAGAACGTCTGGCCGCCGAGCGCGACCGGCGCCAAGGCGGCGCTGGCACAGCCGGCAAACGCCAGCAGCTCCTGTCCCTCCGGCCGGGCGACCACGAGCACCGGCTCGCCGGTGCGCGCCGGCTGCGCCCGCAGCGGCACCGCGGTCAGGCCGCCCGCCGGCGGCGCGATGCGCAACAGCGCGAGGCCGCTGGCTGGGTCCGCCTTCTCGATGCTCGCCGCGAGCCGGGTGTTGGCGGCATCGTTGAGCTGCACGAGCAGCCGCTTGTCGCTGGCGCCGGCGGCCTCGGCGACCAACCGGTGGAAGGTCACGACCAGCCCCTTCGCGTCGACGACGACCCCGGTGCTCGCGCGTTCGATGACGAACTTGCCGCGGGGGCCGTCGACCTCGACGGCGACGTAGACCACGGCGCCCTGGACCTTCTGGTAGGTCTCGGCCGACCAGGACGAAGGGGCCGGCGCGTCGGGCGCGACGAGCAGGGACTGGTTGACGACGCCCTGGGCGGTGGCGACACACGCCAGCAGGACCGGGCTGAGCAGCAGGAGCGCACGCGACATAGGCCGGGCAGCCTACCAACCGGGCCCGCCGGCCGGCAGCTTCATCCCGCGCGCCGTTCGCTGCCCGCCCGTCAGCCGCCGGCGGCCTTCTCGTTCTCCTCGACCCGCTTCACCGCCAGCTCGAGGACGTGCTTCTGGTGCTTCAGGAAGTACTCCAGGTTGCCGTGGGTGCTCTGCAGCACCTCCCCGATGCGCTCGCCCATGCCCTGGTACTGGCTCGACGCGTAGACGCCCTTCATGCGCCAGTCGAGCACCGACGAAAGCTGCTTGAAGCACGGCCACAGCTTCTCCCCGGCCTTGAAGAACTTCTCGAGCACCTTGACGTCGTCGCGGTACTTCTCGGTCGTCTTGAAGGCCTGGACCTTCTCCAGCAGGTCGGCGGTGGCGGTCAGGGCCTTCTTCAGCGCCGGCCCGTCCGCCTCGGCGAGCGACGGCTTGAGCTTGACCGAGTCGACCAGGCGCTTGCCCTTGCAGACCGCGCACTCCTTGAAGCCGTCGCCGCGACAGCTGACGCAGTTGGCCCACTTGGGATTGCCGGGGTACTTGAGGATGCCGCTCCCTGGGCAGAACCCGCAGACGGTGTAGCCGGCGCCGAGGCAGGCCGGGCACATCGCCTGCTCGAGCGGATCGGGGAACTTGCCGAGGCCGGCGCAGGTGTGACACACCGCCTCGTGGGGCTCCTTGCGCCCGCAATCGGGGCACTTGGTCGCTTCGTCCGGATAGCTCTCACAGGTCGTGCACTTGACCTTGCCGGTGCCCTTGCAGCTCGAGCACTGGACCTCCTTGTGCTCGTCCCACTGCAGCTTGCCGTTCTCGTCCTTCTTCGTCGCGCGTTCGAACTTGTCGGGGATGAAGACCTTGTGCTGCGCGGAGGCAGCCGTCGACAAGAACAACGCCGCGGCGGCGAGCAGGAACAACGTCACGATTCGGGGCACGGCTTCTCCTTGGTTGCCTGCAGGATACGCGGCCTTGCCGCGGGCGGCAAACCGTTAGCGGCGCGTCGCGGACTTCGACGCGCGCCGTCGGGAGAAACGCAACCCCGACCAGGTCGCATCGATCGCGCAGACCTTGGTGTCCACGAGCCCCTGATCGAGGCCGAACGCGCGCACCACGGCGTCGCCGAGGTCGGTGACCTGCCCCGACGACTTCTTCGGCCACGCGATCCAGAGCGAGCCGAGCTCGGCGAGACAACCGACCGCTGCCCGCCAGTCCGCTCCCAGCTCCGCGCGCGACCTGCAGAACAGCACGACGACGTCGCGTTCGCCGGCGAGCCCGCGCTTCTGCACGGCGCCGGCCGGCAGCGGACCGAGCGTCGCCGCCCACTCGCGCGGCGCGCGCACCACCGCCAGCGTCCCGCCCGCCTTCAGCCCGAGCTTCTTCGGCAGCGGCGTGCCGGAATAGTCGGGCGCCTGCGGCACCACCGGGTCGGCAGGCGGCGCGGCGATCGCCTTCGGCAGCGCCGACTTCATGCGAGCCCACGTCGAGAACGTCGCGTCGGGGAACGCGTCCTTCAGCCGCGCGGTCTTCTCGGCATCGCCCGGCACGAACACGATCGGCACCCGCCGCAGCGCCTTGCGTTCGCGCAGCCAGGTGGCGAGCGCGCGACCGTGCGACGGCAACCGGCCGAGATCGATGACGACGGCGTCGGGCGGCGCCGCGGTGACGCCGCGCGTCAGCTGACCGCCGGCGTCCTGCTGCCAGTGCGCGACCACGTCGTGGCCCGAGGCGACGAGGCGTTCGGCGCGCTCGGCGCACTCCGCTTCGTGCCAGTGCACCAGCAGCACGCGACTCACGCCTGCTCCGGCGCGTCGTCGACATCGTGCTCGTCGCCGTCGACCTCCCCGGTCTCGCCGGCGCGCAGCCGCAGCCGGCGGTTCTGCCGCCGCAACCGGTCGTTGCCCTGCTGCAGGCGGCCGACCTCGTCGAGCAGCCAGCGCAGCTCCTCGCTGCGCACGGTCAGGTTGGCGTCGCCGGCCTGCAGCAGCCGGCGCAGCGCCTTGCGGCGGTGTTCGTCACGTTTGTCAGCGCTCATCGCCGACAGCTTGGCGTCCGGCCGGCGGCGATCAATAGACCTTGCCGCTGGCGCGCTGCAGCACCTCGTCACCGGCCAGGCCGAGCGCGGCCAGCAACCCACCGATCACGAACGTGCCCTCGCTGCGCACCGTCAGTCCGTCGTCGTCGACGCGGTAGTAGGTCGTCGTCGCGCCGAGCGCCTCGGCCAGCTGCTCGGTGTCCGGCAGCGCGCTGCTGTCGAAGCCGAGCTCGTCGGCGTGGGAGTCGAGCATCGGATAGACCATCGTCTCGACCGTGCGCCAACCGATCTCGACGGCGCGGAACGCGCGCAGGTGCACGACGCCGCTGTGGCCCTGCGCCCGCTTCTGGACCTTTTGGAAGTCCTCCTCGGCGGTCAGGCCGACCGACGCGTCGTCGCCACGGCGCAGCGCGCGGGTCAGCGCGGCGGTGTCCGACGCCAGCCACAGGTGCCCGTCTTCGAGCGCGTAGCACGGCGACAGCTGGAACTCCGCTTCGGGCAGAGGCACGCTGCAGAAGCGCACCTCGTGTTCGCCGACCTTGCGCGTCGCCCACTCGAGGTGCGCGCGCTGCTCGGTCATCGCCTCGAAGCGCTGCAGCAGCGCCTGCACCGGGCCGCGGTCGGCGACGGACAGGTGCAGCAGCAGCTCCGGCTTCGGCACGGCGCCCTTCTCCAGGCTCAGCGCGAAGCCGAGCTGACCGCCGAACGCGCGCAGCAGCGCGTCGACCTCGGCGGCCGAGGTGCCGGCGCGGCGCAGGTCGCGGCCGAGCTCACGGGCGAGGTTGCGCTGGATCTCCTCCTGCGCCTGCTCCGGCAGCAGCCGGGTGAAGCGCTGGAAGGCGTCGATGACGCCCGGCACGTCGAAGCTGCCGGCGCCGAACAACACCGTGTTGCTGGAGCACGCCGAGGCGAACGACAGGTCGACCGGCGCGGCGACCAGCGCCTTCATCAGGCCCTGCTCGCTGCCGCCGACGCCGACGTGCAGCAGCTCCTTGTCGCCGGAGGCGGCCCAGTAGACGTGGTCGAGCCGACCGAGCCCGAGCGCGTCGGCGAAGTCGGCGGCCTCGTACGGCAGGTGCGGCGCGAGCGACGTCATCACCGACTCGAGGTTGACGAGCCACGCCGCCAGCGACTGCGACGGCTGGAGCTGACGCAGCGGCGCGAGGCGCGGCTCGCGGGCGAGGCCGCGTTCCTGGCCGGCGGCGACGCGCGCGACCTCGGTCAGGTAGCCGCGGCTGTTGCTGATGCAGAACGCGGAGCCGATCGGGCCGAAGAACAGCGGCGGCCCCTGCTCGGCCTGCACCCGCTGCAGCGCGTGCCCTTCGATCGTCACCGCCTCGGTGTGCACGTCGACGCCGAGCCGCGGCAGCTGGTGCACCAGCGTCGAGACGCAGCGGTCGATGGCCTCGCCGTGTTCGCCGCGCTCGATCATCAGGGCCACCGACGGCCCCATGCCCTCGACGGTGACCCGACCGAGGCCGACCAGCATCGGCTGGCCGAGCACCGCGCGCACGTCGGCGGGGCTGAGGCCGATTTCCTGCAGCGCGTGACGCACGTGCTCGCCGGCCTCGTCGAGGCCGCGCTCGAGGTGCTCTCGGCGGACCTCGGCGGGCAGCTGACCGACGAAGTTGCCGATCAGGTCGGCGAGCGACGAGCGCTGCACCGAGGCCCGGCAGGCCTCGAGGCCGGCGAACCGCGCCGCGGCGTAGGTCGAGGCGGGCAGCAATCCTTCGAGCGGCTGCGGCGCGGGGAGCGGAGACTGCGCCGCGAGCAGCGACGCGAGAGCGACGACCGCAGAGGCGGCCAGGGGGCGGTTGGACATGGCGTGGATCTCGCTAGGGCGACGGTCGACGGAAGAAGGCGCGGCCAACGGCAACACCCTGAGCATATTCGGCCGCGCCGGCGCTTGTGGCCGATCGCCGCGCCAGACCGTCACGCAGCGCGCATCAGTCGTCGTCCCGGTCCGCCGCCGGCGCGCGCCCGGGCTCCTCCCCCGCCGGCGACAGGTCCTTCGCGTAGAGCACGCCGAGCAGGAACAGCCCGCGGGCCGGCGCGGTGGCGCCGCCGAGGCGTCGGTCGCGACCGGCGAGCACCTCGGCGATCCACTCCGGCGGCCGGTTGCCGTAGCCGACTTCGAGCAGCGAACCGACCAGGTTGCGCACCATGTTGTAGAGGAAGCCGCCGCCCTGCACCGCGAAGTCGAAGCCGTCGCGGCGGCGGAACAGGTGCACACGGTGCAGCGTGCGAACGGTGCCGCGCGAGCGCTGGTAGCCCGGGTTCGTAGCGAAGGACGCGAAGTCGTGGCGGCCGACCAGGCACTGCGCGGCGCGCCGCATCGCCGCGAGATCGACGTGGCGGCGACTCCAATGGAACAGCGAGCGCCCGACCGCCGGCCGCACCGCACCGCAGCGCACCCGGTAGACGTAGCGCTTGCCGCGGGCGTGGAAGCGGGCGTGGAAGTGCTCGGGCGCCTCGCGCACCGCCTGCACCGCGACGTCCTCGGGCAGGTTGGCGTTGAGCGCCAGCAGCAGCCGGTCGGCAGGGAACGGCCGCTCGAGGCGCACGTGCGCGCACTGCGCCAGCGCGTGCACGCCGGTGTCGGTGCGACCGGCGCCCTCGACGTGCACGCCCGGCAGGTCGATGCGGGCGAAGGCGCGTTCGAGCTCTTCCTGCACGGTGCGCACGCCGACCTGCCGCTGCCAGCCGCAGAAGTGTGTGCCGTCGTAGGCGATGGTCAGCAGGAAGTTGCGCACGGCGGCGGCGACCATAGCGTCGCGCGGTGCGGGCGGCGACGACGGAACGCGATGCCTACGGCCGCAGCAGCAGCCAGGCGAACAGCGCGCCGACCAGCGTCGTCGCGCCGAGGATGCCGGCCATCACCGGGTTGTGCTGCATGGTCCAGAACCACGCGGCGGCCGAGCCGCCGCCGGCGAACAGCGCCAGCGGCGCGACCACCGACAGCAGCGCGCTGCGGCGGCGCTTCGGCACCGCCTGGCGCTGCGCGGCTTCGGCGGCCTTCGCCGCCGCCGGGCGCACGCTCGGCAGCTCGCGGCGACGCACCTCGCGGCGACCGGAGGTCGTCGATCGCGGCGCCTGCTCGGCCGCTGGTGCATCGTCTACCGGCGGCCGCGCTCCGACCTCCGGCCGCCGCGCCGGTTCCGGCATGGAGAACGCGGTCTCGGCATCGCTCGCTTCGCCGAGGATCTCCGCGCCGAAGTCCGATGCGTCGGCGAACGGTGAGCCGTTGCCGGGCAGCAGGCTGCCGACGTCTTCCTCCATCAGCGACCAGCTGTCGTCGGCGGGCGGTGCTTGCTTCACCGACTCGCCCGGCGCGAACAGCATTTCCTCGGCGTCTTGGCCTCTCGGTTCCTCGGGCGCGCCTGGGTCGAGGCGCACCGAGCCGTAGGAGAACGGGTCGTAGCGGGTCATGGTAGCTCCGTGTACTTCCTTCGCAGGTAGCTCGATGGGATGTCCAGCTCGCGGCGGTACTTGGCGACCGTGCGGCGCGCGACCTGCACGCCGCGCTCGCCGAGCTTCTGGACCAGGTCGTCGTCGGACAGCGGCGCGCTCTTGTCCTCGCCATCGACCAGCTCGCGCAGGTGCTGCCCGACCGCCATGCGTCCCTGGCCTTCGATCGGCGCGGCGTCGATGCGGCCGCCGTCGAAGAAGTCGCGCAGCGCGAAGACACCGCGGTCGGTCTGCACGAACTTGCCGGCGATGGTGCGGCTGACCGTCGAGGTGTGCAGCTCGAGCTGCTCGGCGATCTCGCTCATGCGCAGCGGCCGGATCGCCGCCGGGCCGCGCTCGAGGAAGGCGCGCTGCTCGCGCATCACTGCCTTGACGACCCGCGACAGGGTCGCCTTGCGCTGCTGGATCGCCTCGATCAGGTCGCGCGCCGAGCGCAGCTTGGGCCGCAGGTAGTCGCGCACCTCGCGCTCGGTGCGGCGGTCGCCGGCCAGCGCGGCGTACTCCTGGTTGACCTGCACGTCGGGCAGCGCCTCGTCGTCGAGCGCGACCTGCACGGAGCCGTCCTGCAGCCAGGCGAACGCATCGGGCCGCACCGCCAGGTCGTCGTCGTGGGCGAAGCGCGCCGCCGGGCGCGGGTCGAGCGTGCGCACGCGCTCGAGCAGCGCGTGCAGTTCGTCGAGCGACAGCGACAGCGCGCGCGCGACGTCGGGCAGCTTGTTGCGGCCGAGCGCCTCGAGGTGCACGCGCAGCAACGCCTCGATCATCGCCAGGTCCGGGTCGTGCGCGGCCTGCAACAGCATCGCCTCGATGCTGTCCTTGGCGCCGAGCCCGCGCGGCTCGAGTTGTTGCAGCGCGACGCGGGCCTCGCCCACCAGCGCCGCGTCGAGGTCGAGCTCGACGGCCAGCTCCTCGTCCGTCGCCGGCAGCAGGCCGCGCGCGTCGAGGCGATCGACCAGCAGCATCACCACCTCGCCGATCAACGGCGGCACCTCGCGGAACGCCAGCTGCTCGCGCACCGCGTCGCGCAGCGAGTCTTCGCGCGCCGCGACGTTGGCCAGGAAGCCCAGCTTCTTGTCGTCACCGCCGTCGCTGCTGGCGCGGCGCCACTCGTCCCAGCCGGAGTCCTCGCGTTCGCTGACGCGCTCCGGCACGGCGTCCGGCACCGGCTCGGCGGCGGGCGCGACCTCGAGCGTCTCGTTCTGCTGCAGCTCCCGGTCCACCAGCGCCAGCAGGTCGGCGGTCGCCAGCTGCAAGACCTCGATCGACTGCAGCATCTGCGGCAGCAGTGCGAGGCGTTGTTCTTGGCGTTGGCCGAGGCGAAGGTCGAGGCTCATGGCGCGGAAGGTCGCTCCATGTGGGCCTTTCGGCGCTCTTCGCCGCGATCTTGAGCAGTTGCCGCGGACCGTCCAGGTTTGCGGCACACGGTGGGACCGGACGCGCGTCCGGCGCCGCGCCGCCGACCTCAGGAACGGCGCGCCGTCAACTCACGGACCGCGGCGTACCGCTCGCGCACCGCGGCCACCGGCGCGCCGGTGAAGCTGCGCGCGCCCGACAGCGGCCACGTCGGCGGCTGGTCGGCGTCCGACAGCACCCAGGCCGCCTGGCGCGCGGCGCCGTCGGCGACGTATTCGCCGGCCGGCGGCACTACGACGTCGACGCCGAGCACCGACGGCGCGATGCGGCAGAGCGCCTCGGACTTCGCGCCGCCGCCGACCAGCAACACGCGGCGCGGCGCTACGCCGTGCTGCCGCATCGCGTCGAGCCCGTCGGCCAGGCCGCACAGCAGGCCTTCGACCGCCGCGCGGGCCATGTGCGCCGGGGTGCTGTTGTGACGGGTCAGGCCGTGCACCGCGCCGGTTGCGTCCGGGCGGTTGGGGGTGCGCTCGCCGTCGAGGTACGGCACCAGCACGAGGCCGTCGGCGCCGGCCGGCGCCTGCAGCGCCAGCTCCGACAGCCGCGCGTGATCGATCGACAGCAGCTGCGCCGCGGCGTCGAGCACGCGCGCCGCGTTGAGCGTGCAGGCGAGCGGCAGGAAGTGGCCGGTCGCGTCGGCGAAGCCGGCGATGGTGCCGGTCGGGTCGTTCGGCCGCGTCGCCGCGACCGCCGAGACGACGCCGGAGGTACCGATCGAGACGATCACGTCGCCGACCTGGGCGCCGACGCCGAGCGCCGCCGCCATGTTGTCCCCGGTGCCCGGACCGAGCACCGCGCCCCTGCCGAGGCCTGCGATGCTGGCGAGCCCAGCCGCCTCGCGCGGCCCGAGCACGCGCGGCAGCGCGCAGTCGTGACCGAGCGCGAGCGCCAACAGGTCGCGGCGGTACTCGTTGCCGACCGCGTCGAAGTAGCCGGTGCCCGACGCGTCGCCGCGGTCGGTGACCAGCGTCTCCAAGCCGCGCGCCCCCGCCAGTCGCCACGTCAGCCAGTCGTGCGGCAACGCGACGGCGGCGACCTTCGCCGCGTGCTGCGGCTCGTGCTCACGCAGCCACGCCAGCTTGGTCACCGTGAACGACGCGACGGGCACCAACCCGACCGCCGCGGCCCACGCCTCGGCGCCGAGTTCGCGCGTCAGCCGTTCGGCCTGCGGCGCCGAGCGCGTGTCGTTCCACAACAGCGCCGGCCGGATCACCTCGCCCTTCTCGTCGAGCGCGACCATGCCGTGCTGCTGACCGCCGACGGCGATCGCCGCGACGTCGTCGAGCCCGCCGGCGGCCGCGGCCGCCTGCTGCAGCGCCGTCCACCAGTGCGCCGGGTCTACCTCGCTGCCGTCCGGGTGCGACGCGCGCCCCTCGCGCACCAGCGCGCCGGTCGCCGCTTCGCGCACGACGACCTTGCACGACTGCGTCGACGAATCGATGCCGCAGACGAGACGACCGCGCAGCGTCATCGCGACCCGAGCAGGTGGTCGACGGCCAGCTGATTGAGCCGCACGAACGCGAAGCCGCGCTGCGCGACCCGGTCGGCGTCGAAGTCCTCGTACGCGCTCTTGTCGGCCAGCAGGGCCTTGTAGTCCTCACCGGCGCCGAGCGTGGGCTGCGCCAGCTCGTCCCAACCCGACGCCTTGCGCGCGGCCTGCACCTCGGGGTCCTGGCGGAACTTCTCGGCGCGCTCCCGCAGCAGCCGGTAGGTGCGCATGTTGGCCGCGGCCGACGCCCACACGCCCTCGTAGTCCTCGGTGCGCGACGGCTTGTAGTCGAAGTGGCGCGGGCCCTCGTAGCCGGCGCTCTCGAGCAGGTCGACGAGGAAGAACGCGTTGAGCAGGTCGCCGTGGCCGAACACCAGGTCCTGGTCGTACTTGATGCCGCGCTGACCGTTGAGGTCGATGTGGAACAGCTTCTTGTGCCACAGCGCCTGGGCGATGCCGTGCACGAAGTTGAGTCCGGCCATCTGCTCGTGACCGACCTCGGGGTTGAGGCCGACCATCTCCTTGTGCTCGAGCGTGTCGATGAACGCCAGCGCGTGGCCGATCGTCGGCAGCAGGATGTCGCCGCGCGGCTCGTTGGGCTTGGGCTCGATGGCGAAGCGCAGGTCGTAGCCCTTGTCCTTGCAGTAGGTGGTCAGCAGGTTCATGCCCTCGCGGAAGCGATCGAGCGCGGTCTGCACGCACTTCGAGCCGTCGTACTCGGCGCCTTCGCGGCCGCCCCAGAACACGTAGGTGTGGGCGCCGAGCTGCGCCGCGAGGTCGAGGTTGCGCATCACCTTGCGCAGCGCGTAGCGGCGCACCGAGCGGTCGTTGCTGGTGAAGCCGCCGTCCTTGAACACCGGATGGGTGAACAGGTTGGTGGTCACCATCGGCACCTTCATGCCGGTCTCGGCGAGCGCCTTCTGGAAGCGCGCGATGCAGGCGTCGCGCGCCTTGTCGTCCGAGCCGAACGGGATCAGGTCGTCGTCGTGGAAGGTGACGCCGTAGGCGCCGAGCTCGCTGAGCTTGTGCACCGCCTCGACCGGATCGAGCGGCGCGCGCGTCGCGTCACCGAACGGGTCGCGGGCCTGCCAACCGACCGTCCAGAGGCCGAAGGTGAACTTGTCTTTCTGCGAACGGGACGAGGCGGACGTGGTCATGGGCGTGCTGGGAAGGAGGCTCGCAGTTCTATCGCGTCCTGCCGCACCGCGGAATGCGCAGGCGAGCGCAACCCTGCGCAAACGCCGTTCAGCCCCCCCGCTTCGCGTCGCCCTGGTCGTCCGCCCGGTCGTCGCGCGCCTCGGCCCCCACCTCCAGGATCTCCCGCAGGGGCGGCGGATCCTTCAGCGCTGCCTCCAGCGCCTGCATGCCGCCCTGCTCGAACACGCGGCGACAGAAGCGCCAGCCGTTGGCATAGCTCGGATCGAAGTTGCCGACGTACGGCCCGGTCTGCATGAAGTCCTCGAGCCCGAGCCCGCCCTCGGCGACGCGCTCCTCGACGAACACCGCGTGCCCTTCGAGCACGTACTTGTAGCGCAGCCAATCGTCGTCCCCGGCCGCCAGCAGCCGCTTCATCTTCTTCGGCAGCGCGAAGTGCACGTCCTGCAGCGCGTGCGCGAGCTCGTGGGCCAACGTCGCCTTCTGGTGCGTCTGCGCGAGGCGATGGTGCCGCGGCGCGTCCTCGCCGAGCTCCTTGAGCAGCGGCGCGATCACCATCGGCGACAGCACGATCTCGCCGGTGCCGGCCGGGTCGGGATCGGGCACGTAGAGGCCGAGCATCATCATCGACGTCGCGACCAGCTTGCCGGTGCTGTCGGGCTTCAGCTCCTTCGCGACCAGCTCGCGCCACTGCTTGTGCGTCGCCGCGCGCACCTTCGGCGGCGACGGGAACTCCAGCTCGGCGTACTTCTCGACCAGCGGCACCAGCTCGTCGACGACCTTCTGCAGCTTGCGGTCGCGTTCGACGAGCTTCTGGTCCTTCGGCGCTCCGGGCTGCTCGGCAGGCTGCTCGATGCGCCGTTCGGGTGGTTTCGACTCGGGCTGCTGCGCCGACAGCAGCGGGACCCACAGCAGGGCGAAGGCGACGAGGCGCATGGGCAGCAACCCTATCACGATGGGCCACCGCCGGGCGGGGAACGAAGCGGGGATCGCGGCTCCGCAGCGCTGGCCGCACCGCCGCGCCCCCCCGACCGGCAGCGCGTCGCCCGAGGCGACCTCGCCCCGCCCGTGCCGACGGGACCCTCAGCCGGTGAAGTAGAGGTAGGCGACCGCGATGGCCACGAGCACGAGGCTCGACGCGACCACGTCGAGCGCGCGCCAACTGCCGCGGCTCGTCGCGCGCTGCTCCGCGGTGACCGTGCCGTAGGTCAGGCCGGCGATGCGTGCGTAGTCCGGCGCCTTCGTCATCAGGCTGACGACGACCATCACCACGATGCAGACCGCGAGGATCAGCATGCTGTAGTACTGGAAGAACATGCTGTTGAAGATCCACAGCACCGAGCCCGGTTCGTAGGCGAAGCCGTCGACGAGACGAACCGGCGTGTCGATGGCGAGGCGCGCGAGCCCCATCACGAAGCCCACCACCAACGCCGCGATGCAGCCGGCGCCGTTCATGCGCTTCCAGAACACGCCGAGGAAGAACACCACGAAGATGGGCGGCGCGAGGTACGCCTGCACACCCTGCAGGTAGTCGTAGAGCCCGCGACCGCCCTGGATCACCGGGATCCACAAGAGGCCGATGAGCACCATCACCGACGTCGCCACGCGGCCGATCCAGACCAGCCGCTGCTGCGACACGCCGGGGCGCAGCCGCGAGTAGAAGTCCATCGTGAACAACGTCGCCGACGCGTTGAACACGCCCGCGAGCGAGCTCATCAGCGCCGCCAGCAGCCCGGCGACGACGATGCCGCGCACGCCGACCGGCAGCACGCTCTTCACCAGCAGCGGGAACGCCTTCTGCGCCTCGTCGCGGATCACCTGCCCGTCGGCGCCGATCAGCGTGTCGCGCATGCCGGGCGCGGCGCCGGACTGCGCGAGCGCGAAGCAGATCATGCCCGGCACGATGAAGAGGAACACCGGCAGCAGCTTCAGCAGCGCGGCGAAGATCGAGCCGCGCCGGGCTTCCTTCTCGTCGGGCGCGCCGAGCGCGCGCTGCACGATGTACTGGTCCGTGCACCAGTACCACAGCCCGATCACCGGCGCGCAGAACAGCATGCTCAGCCACGGGTAGTTGTCGTTGAAGTACCACGCCATGCGGCCGTCGCCCTTCACCGGCGCCCAGGTCGCCTCGACGCCGTCCGGCACGATCGGCTTCCACAGGTCGAACATCTCGCTGCCGCACGCCTCGCGCAGCGCCGACCAGCCGCCGAGCGCTTCGAGGCCGTACCACGTGACCAGCAGCGAGCCGATCACCAGCACCAACGTCTGCAGCGCCTCGGTGTAGGCCACCGCGCGCAGGCCGCCGAGCACCGTGTAGGCGCCCGTCAACACGATGGCGAGGATCGAGCCGAGCCAGAAGGCGTCGAGCGGCCCCATCCGCATCTCCGGCAGCAGCACCGAGAACACGATGCCGCCGGCGAAGATGCCGACCGCGATCTTGGTCACGACGTAGGCGACCAGCGAGATCAGCGAAAGCACCCAGCGGCTCGTCGGGTTGAACCGACGCTCGAGGAACTCGGGCATCGTGAACACCCGGGAGCGCGCGTAGAACGGCACCATCACCCAGCCGAGCACCAGCAGGCACCACGCGTGCAGTTCGTAGTGCGCCATCGCCACGCCGTCGGTCGCGCCCGAGCCGGCGAGACCGACCAGGTGTTCGCTGCCGATGTTCGACGCGAAGATCGACGCGCCGACCACCCACCAGCCGAGGTTGCGCCCGGCGAGGAAGTAGTCGTCGGCGGTGTCCTTGCTCTTCGCGATCACCCACGAGGCGACGCCGGCGAGCAGGCCGAAGTAGCCGGCGATCATCAGCCAATCGAGAGTCTCCATGCCTGCCAGTCGCCTCCAGCTTCAGGTCCGGTCCGGGATCGTCGCGGATCCTCCGCGGCGCGCGATCATCGCAGCTGACGCCCGAAGTTCCGCAGCCGGGTGTGCGCGTCGATCGACGAACACCCGCTACGGACCGGGCGCGGGGGCGCTGCCGCGGCGGCCGCGCGGCCCGACCAACCACCAGAAGAAATCGACGCCGACCAGCGCCGCGGCGACTGTCGATGTCGAGGCCGCGGAACCCGCGCCGCCCCTCGCGGCGGCGGCGCACGCTCCCGGCCGAACCGACCGGCCCTTCGGTCCCGGCGCGATCGACGCGCTGGCCGGCGCTATTCGACGCGCTCCACGCGACAAGCCTTCGCCGTCGCCGTGTCGGTGGCCGCGATGCGCAGATCGCGCCCCACCGCCGAGACCCGGACCTCGATCTGCGGCACGCCAGGCGCGCCCGTCGGGAAGCCGGAGACGCGAAACCTGCCGACGAGCTGGTTGTCCTGCACCTTCGCGCCGAGGCCGCGATAGAGCGTGAACGCGAACTGCTCCTGGCCATCGACCCCGGTGCTGAACAGCCGGCTCGCCTCGCACGGCAGCGCGCTGCCCGCGGGGAGCATGCTGCTGAAGACCCCGCCGATCGTCTCAAGCCCGACGGCCTCGACGAGGGCGCCGTCCTGGCCGATCGCCGGCGACGCAGCTTCGGCGACGATCTCGACCGCCGGCGCCGGTCCCGTGGGCGCGGGAGGCTTGCTCGCATCGCCGCAGCCGACGGCGCAGGCCGTGATCGCGAGGCCGAGCAGCAGACGGGTCACACGGGTCGGTCGCGCCATGGTGTCGCGCATCGAACGGATCGGCGAACCCGGAGTCCAGGTCGAAGGTCTCGACCGGCACGTTCCCGACGCGGCGCGTGAAGAACCTCGGCTTGGTGCGACGGCGCCGTGCGGCGCGACGAGTCGCCGCGACCTTGCAGCACCCTCGTCGTGCGGGCGCTGGCAGTCCTGCGATCCACCCCCCGTCGCCGGCAACACCCTATTGGCCGCGCTGCACGTGGCAACGGAACGCCAACAGGTGTCCGTTGGCGAGTTCGATCGACTCCCAGTCGTCGGAGTCGTGCACGCCGACTTGCAGCGCGCCGCGGTAGACACGCTCGCCGTCGCGCTAGCAGACCAGCCCGACCGGCGACGACGGCTCTTCGGAGCGACTGGTGAACGTCTCCGGCGACGCGGACACCAAGGCCCGGTCTCACATCATGGGATGGTTCAGCCGCCGAGCAGCATGCCGACGGGCAGGTTGATGACCCGCTCGGCGATGCGCTCGAGGCGCGGCGACAACGACACGACGATGCCGGTGCCGACCCGTTCGCCGTGGATCCGCCGCATCGCATCGATGCCGCGGGCATCGTCGAGCCCGACGTTGGCGGCGAACTTCACCTCGATCGGGATCAGCCGCTCGCCGACTGGCAGGACCAGGTCACACTCGGCGCCGCGCGGCGTGGACCAGTGATGGCCGTTCCACGGCAGCGCCGCGTGACCGAACAGCTTGCGGATCTCCATCAGCACGAACGCCTCGAACAGCCGGCCGAAGTGTGGCGCATTGCGCAACGTGTCGGGCTCGCGGATGGCCTGCAGGTGCAGACCGAGCCCGCTGTCGGCGAACAGCAGCTTGGGCCGCTTGGTGAGGCGGCTGGTCGTGTTCTGGTGATAGGCAGGAAGCGACACGACCTGGTAACTCGACTCGAGCAGTGACAGCCAGTGATCCACCGTCTTGTTGTCGATGCCGAGTGAGTTCGCGATCTCGCTCTTGTTCACCACGGTGCCCGAACGCCCGGCGCACAGGGTCACGAAGCGGTCGAAGCGGCCGAGGTCGGCGACCTGGCTCAGGTCGCGGATGTCGCGCTGCACGAACGTCCGGCGGTACGACTCGAACCATGCCGTGGCGGGCGCCTGGTCGAGGCAAACCGGCGGGTAGCCGCCGCGCAGCATCGCCCGCAGCACCCGATCCGGAGGGCACGGATAGTCGACACGCTGGAGTTCGAGTAGACGCTCCGGCTGCTCGAGCGCCGTCACCAACGGTCTCAGGTCACCGGTGTCGAGTTCGCGGTCGGCGAACGGCCACAGATCGAGCACCGCGACACGACCGGCGAGGGACTCGGTCACGCCACGCATCAGGTGGAAGTGCTGGCTGCCCGAGAGGAAGAACCGGAACGCCTTGCCGGTGCGGTCGATCTCGCGCTTGAGCCACGGAAAGACGTCGGGTGCGTGTTGCACTTCGTCTAGGAACAGCACGCCCGGGTGCTCCTGGAAGAACAACTCCGGATCGCGTCGGAACCGATCGACCTGCTGCGGGGTGTCGAAGGACAGCGCTGTCACCGACTGGTCCGCCACCACAGCGCCGACCGCGGTCAGCAGGGACGTCTTGCCCGTCTGCCGGGGCCCCGTTACCAGGATCGCGGGGAAGGCTCTGGCCAGTTCGCGCAGGTGGGGTTCGATGCTGCGGTGCTGGTAGGTCACTAGTGCATTTTCGGGTCAATGCTCCAAAAATACCTCCTGCATCTTAAGTGCTTGTGAATAAGTCGCTAGTACCACACTCGAGAGTGCACCCCAGCCTCCGCGCAGATGCTACCCGAGCAGGCCGGCGCTCGAAGCCCAGTCAGCAACGAGGTGTCAGTTGCCGGCTTGGGCGGGGCTCGGCGACGACTCCCGGAGCACCCAGCGTGCGCCCGCGGTGGTCGAACACCGCGGCGACGATCATCACGCGCGAGTGGGCCCCAAGGGACCGGTCACGAGGGGCGCTCCCGTCGGTGCGCGAGACACGCCCGCGCAACTTCGTCAGGCAGTTGGCGAGCCGGCGATCCCTACGACGAGACCCAGTCCTGCCAGATGTAGTCCAAGACTTCGTCGAACGAGTTCCCGAGCGGACAGGACAGGTCGGCGCCACAGGCGTCCATCAGGTAGTAGGCGGCTGCGTCAGGATCCAAGACGATGAAGCACGCGCCATCGACATGATCACTGATCGCCAGCCAGTGCGGCAACGGGATGTCGTCTGGCGAGAGTCCGCCGTCGCCTGACCACATGCGCTGACGCGCAGGCTCCAGGTCTTGCAGCGAACTCAACGACATGGAGCCGCGAGGGTCCATATCGACGCCGAACCGGACACCGTTCGACATGCGGTAGAACCCGATCAGATCATCCGGCAGCGCGAGGCCGCGGTGACGCGCCCGCCACTCCACAAGCTCGACAACGGTCAGCCCCGCGGAGAAGTGATGGCGTTCGCCGTCGAGCGCCAAGACCCGCGAACGGAACTCGGAGGGCTTCATGCGATCATCCCTACGACCGCCGCCGCGGCTTCGGCCGCGACTCCGGCGACGCCGCCAACGGGTCCTCCGGCCAGCTGTGCCGCGGGTACTTGCGACTCAGCTCCTTGCGCACCGACGGGTAGACGTTCTGCCAGAAGCTCGCCAGATCCGTCGTCACCTGCACCGGCTGATGATTGGGCGCGAGCAGTTCGAGCACCACCGGAACGCGACCACCGGCGAGCTTCTGCACCGCCGGCAGACCGAAGAACTCCTGCAGCCGCGCCGACACCGTCGGGCCAGCTTCGGCGCCGTAGTCGACGATCGCGGCGCGGCCGGTCGGCAGCTCGATGCGATCCGGCGCCTGTTGCTGCAGCGCGCGCCGCTGCTCCCCCGACAACTTCGCCAGCAGCAGCTCCTGCAGCTTGGCGTCGCGCAGCGCCTTCAAGTCGTTGCCGGTGAGCAGGTCCATCGCGGCGCTCGCCACCAAGGCGTCTAGATCGTCCGGGAACGCCAGCTCCGGCACCCGCTCGCCGAGCCAGCGCATGCGATCGAGCAGGCGCCGCAGGTCCTTCTGCTCGCCGAGCCAGCGCCAGGGTTCCGCTGCAAGCAGCGGCTGCAGCAGCTCGTAGGCGCGTTCGGCCGGCACCTCGCCGCCGCGCGCACGGCGCAGCGGCAGGTCGCGGTAGCGCCGCTGCCGCACGGCGAAGACCTTGCCGTTGGCCTCGTCGAGCTCGGCGGTGACGTCGTCGATCAGCGCGTCGGCCTCGACCGCTTCGAGGTCGGCGATGGTGATCGCCGCGGTCAACGTCGCCGACGAACGCTGCTGCCGCCCCGCCTCGTGCAGGCGCAGCGCGAGTACGAGGTCTTCGCCGTCCGCAGCGGCCGGCAGGGTCACGCCGCGGCCGCCGACCATCGTGCCGACGCGCTGCTGCTCGTTGCGCTGGTCCGGCGCCGCGCGTTTGACGACCCGATCGGGAAAGCCGCGCAACAGGCAGCGATTGAGCAGCGTGGTGTCGCGCTGGCGGTCGTCGTCGCGATCGGCGCCGCGACCGAGCAGACGGTTGCGCGACTGCAGCAGCGCGCGCGCCGGCCCCGGATGCGAACCGAACTCGCGGCACAGCGCGTCGGGGAAGCCGCGCTGCTCGGCGGCGAGGAACGCGTCGACCGCGACGTGCAGGTCGGCGCCCGCGCCGCCGCTGTCCCCCATCGCCCCGCGCGGCCCGCCGCGACCGAGCGCTTCGACGTCGCTGAGCAGCACCGCCGCCGTCGCCGCCGCGACCGCGCAGCCGAGCCTCCGCCCCTCGAGCACCACCGCGCCGAGCCTGGGGTGAAGCGGCATGCCGAGCAGTTGCTCGCCGAACGGCAGCAGGCGCCCGCTCTTCGCGTCGATCGCGCCGAGCATGCGCAGCAGCTCGTCGGCCTGGTGCAATGCGTCGCGCGGCGGCGACTCGAACCAGCCGAACTCGACCGGGTCGCGGCCGGCGAACGCGCGCACCGACAGCGCCGGCCCGCACAGGTCGACCCGCTGCACGTCGGGCAGCGCGTGCGCCGGCATGCCGCGTTCTTCGGCCGCGGACCACAGCCGATAGCACTTGCCGGCGGCGGTGCGGCCGGCGCGGCCGGTGCGCTGCGTCGCCGACGCCTGGCTGATGCGCGTCTTCTCCAGCACGTCGACGCCGCGACCGCGGTCGAAGCGCAGCTCGCGCGCGAGGCCCGAGTCGACCACCGCGGTGACGCCGGCGATCGTCAGCGAACTCTCGGCGACGTTGGTCGACAGCACCACCTTGCGGCGCTGCTGCGGCTGGATCGCGCGCGTCTGTTCCTGCAGGTCGAGCTTGCCGTGCAGCGGCAACACCTCGACCCCGCGGCGGCGTTGCAGGTTGTCGAGCGCACCCTGGCAGCGCGCGATCTCACCGACGCCGGGCAAGAACACCAGCACGTCGCCGGTGGTCTCGTCGAGCGCGCGATCGACCGCGTCGCGAACGGTGACCTCGAGCGGTCCGTCGGCGGCGCGCGGCAGGTGCACGACCTCGACCGGATACAGCCGCCCGTCGGCCTCCACCACCTCGGCGCCGGCGAGGAAGCGCTGCAACGGCGCCGGGTCGAGCGTCGCCGACATCACGCACAGCTCGAGGTCGTCGCGCACCGTCTGCCGCGTCTCGTTGAGCATCGCCAGCGCCAGGTCGCCCTCGAGGTGCCGCTCGTGGAACTCGTCGAGGCAAACGATCTTGGTGCCTTCGAGGAACGGGTCCTGCACCAGCTGCCGCACCAGCACGCCCTCGGTGACGAAGCGGATGCGCGTCGCCGCCGACACCTTCTTGTCGCCGCGCACCTGGTAGCCGACCAGGTCGCCGAGCCGCGTGCCCAGCTCGTCGGCGACGCGCTGCGCCGCGGCGCGCGCGGCGAGGCGGCGCGGCTCCAGCACGACGATCTCGCCGTCGCCGGCGAGCGGCAGCAGCGCCGACGGCACCCGCGTGGTCTTGCCGGAGCCCGGCGGCGCCATCAGCAGCAACGTCGACGCGCGCTGCAGCGCGGCCAGCACGCGCGGCAGCGCGTCGTCGATCGGCAGCGGCTCGAGCTTCACGACAGCGAGCGCCGCCCTTCGATCGCGTCGGCGAGGATCGACGAGCTGACCTGCGAGATCGAACTGCCGGCCGGCAGCCCGCGCGCGAGCCGCGTCAGCTTGCCGCCGAACTGCGACAGCTTGTCGGCCAGCAGCCGCGCGGTGCCTTCGCCTTCGAGGTCCGGGTTGGTGGCGAGGCAGACCTCGGCGAACGTGCCGTTGTCGACGCGCTTCAGCAGCTGCGCGATCGTCAGGTCCTCGGGGCGGATGCCCTCGAGCTGCGACAGCCGGCCCTGCAGCACGTGGTAGAGGCCGCGGTAGCCGACCTCTTCGAAGCGACTGACCTCGCGCGGATCCTCGACCACCAACAGCATCGCCTGGTCGCGGCTGGTGTCGCTGCAGACGCCGCACGGGTCGCTGGCGTCGAGCTGGAAGCACATCGAGCAGTTCTTGACCGCGCGGCGCACGTCCTCGATCGCCTTGGCCAGCTGCAACGCCTCGTCCTTGTCGACGCGCAGCAGGTGGAACGCCAACCGTTCGGCGGTCTTCGGCCCGATGCCGGGCAGGCGGTTGAGCCGCTCGATCAGCGTCTCGATGGTGCGGTCGCGCGAGGCCATGGCGTGAGGACGGACAAGCTATGGCGGCGCACTGGCCGGGAGAAGGGCTCGCCGCGACCAGCGCGAACATTGCGCTGCGCCTGGGCCTACGGGGCGAACGCAGTCGGATGTCGCTTCGCGCGGCGCAGCGGCGAGCATGACCGACGACGCGTCTAGAAGCCCATGCCCGGCAGGTTCATGCCGCCGGTGACCTTGCCGGTCTCGCGCTCGCGCAACTCCTTGGCGGCCGTCAGCGCGTTCTGCACCGCGGTCGTCACCAGGTCCTCGAGCGTGTCGACGTCGTCGGGGTCGACCGCAGCCTTGTCGATCTTGACCGCCTGCAGCTCCATGTTGCCGTTGACGTAGGCCTTGACGACGCCGCCGCCGGAGGTGCCTTCGAGGATGCGTTCCGACAGCGCACGCATCGTGTCCTGCATGCGCCGCTGCATGTCCTGCGCCTGCTTGAGCAGGCTCTGCATGTCGCCGAATCCGGATGCCATGCGCGCCATCATGCCGGCGGACGACGGCCAGCGCCACTCACGGCACGATCGTCGTCGCGAGCCCGCGGCTGGCGGCCCAGAACTGCGGTGCGCAGAGGTCGAGCCACAGCGCCTGCGAGTAGACGGTCACGCCCGCCACCGCCGGGCTGGCGGCGACCGGGAAGGCCACCGTGGCCTCGCCGAACGCGTCGGACGGCACCGTCACCAGCACCGCCGTGGCCGGGTCGACCAGCACCTCGACGCCGAGGATCGGCAGCGAGGCGCTGCCGAGCGACAGCGCGAACACCCCGACGGTGCCGGGCATCGCCGCGCGCAGCACGAAGCCGAAGCGCGCGTTGCCGAGCCGCGGCTCCGAGTTGGCGGCGAGCGTCGGTTCGCCGGCGCAGCCGACGCTGGCCTGGCCGTAGCCGAGCGGCGCCTCGAGGCCGTCGCCGATGCCGTCCTCGTC
Organism: Planctomycetota bacterium; assembly: GCA_020638735.1. Taxonomy (GTDB): domain Bacteria; phylum Planctomycetota; class UBA1135; order UBA1135; family UBA2386. The sequence continues at coordinate 163,650 of JACKHZ010000008.1, forward strand.
GCGGTCGAGGCCGAGGCGCACGCCGTCGCCCGGCAGCACCGCGGTGAAGGCCATCGCCAGCTGGTCCGTGAGCGCGAGGTTCTGCAGGTCGGTCGCGGAGAACGGCCCGAAGCCCGGCCGGTCGGCGAAGAACAGCGCCGCCGGCGCGTCGTAGAGCAGGCCGGTCGTGACCCCGTCAGCAGGACCGCCCAACCGCCCGTGCCCGACCAGCTGCAGGTCGCCCGCCGCCGCGCGCGTCGTCAGCAGCGTCGCCGCCGCGGCGAGCGCCGGGTCGGTGGCGTTGTCCTGCCGCAGCACGACCTGGTAGCCGACCGCCGGCGCGGTGCCGGTGTCGAGGCTCTTCAAGAACGTGGCGATGTCGTCGCGCGTCGCCATCGGCCACTGCTGGAACTGCGGCAGCAGCGTGAAGCGCTCGAGCGTGTCCACCTCGCCGTCGTGCAGGAAGCCGAAGCCCGCCTTCTGCGGGCCGGGACCCGCGCCCATGCCGAGCTTGCGGTAGAGCCCGCGCAGCTGCGCGACCTTCATCTGCTGCGGCACCGAGATGGTGTCCGCGTCGATCACGGTGCCGTCGCTGCCGGCCGGCAACACGTGGCAGGCGATGCAGCTGACGTTGCCCTGACCCGGCGGAGAGATGTTCTGCAAGAACGCCGCCCGGCCGGCCGCTTCGTTGTTGCCCACGGGCGCCGTGCGCAGGCTGCGATCGAGCATCTGGTGCGGGTTGGGCGGGAACTGCTGCGCCATCGTCGCGGCGGCGAAGTCGTCCATGTCCGCCGCCGGGATCACGGCGCCGCCGAGCAGCGAGTCGAACGCGCCGTCGAAGGCCTGGAAGTCCGCGCGGTCGCCGCGCCAGTGCAGCAGCTGCCCCGGCACCAGACCGCGCAGCGTCTGCGTGGTCATCGGCCCCTTCATCGGGTGGAACGGCACCAGCAGCGGGAAGAACAGCGTCGCCTGCGGGATCGGCGCCTGCAGGTCGCCGCCCGGATCGCCGAGGTCCCACGCCAGCCCGTCGACGTCGCCGTCGATGTGGCAGCTGGCGCACGACATCGTGCCGTTGCCGGACAGCTTCGCGTCGTAGAGGAAGTTGCGTCCCTGCCGCTGCTGTGCCGGCAGCGCATCGACCGTCGCCAGCGGCAGCTCGCCCAGCACCGCCAGCGTCTGCGTGTCGACGACGGCGAGCGTGTCGCTGAGCCGGTTGAGCACGTAGAGCCGCTGTGCCGTCGGGTGCAGCGCGAGACCGCGCGGGCCGCGCTTGTTCCTGGTGTCGACCAGCGCCCCGGCGGCGCCGAGCTCGACGCGCGCGACGACGTTGCCGGCGAGGTCCAGCACGCCGAGGCGGTCGGTGCCGTGGGCGGCGACATAGAGGCGGCTGGCCGCGGCGTCGACGGCGACGCCGAACGGTTCGGCGAGCGCGCTGGCGAGCGCGGCCTGGTTGGGCAGCACCGTGTAGTCGAGCCCCGGGTTGAGGTCGAACGGCGTCACCGTCGGCGTCGTGCCGGTGGTGATGCGCGTCACGCGGCTGTCGATCGCGTGGCCGCGCAGGTTCGGCTCGAAGCGCACGAGGTTCTGCGCCTCGAGGTTGGCCACCCACAGGTCGCCGTTCGCGGCGTCGACGGCGATCGCGGTGTTGGTGGTGCCGACCGCGGCGAACGTGCGCGTCACGGCGAGCGTCGCGACGTCGAGCTCGAAGACGTCCAGGTCCGGCAGCGAGTACGGGATCCACGCGGCGTACGCCGGGTCGTCGGCGCGCACGATCAGCCCCTGCTCGGGCGCCGGCGGCAGCAGCGGGTTCCACGGCACCGGCGGCAGCGGCGCGACGCTCGCCGGCAGGATCGTGGTGCCGTTGCCGCTGCGCTGCGCGACCACGTAGACACGCGATCCGTCCGGCGACACCGCGAGCGCGCGCGGGTCCTTGCCGAACACCGGCACGACGCCGAGCGGCGCGCGCGTCACCGCGTCGAACACGTGCACCTCGTCGCTGCCGGCAGCGCTGACGAAGGCGCGCCCGCCGGCGAACACCACGTCGCTCGGCTCGTCGACCACCCGCAGCGTGTCGACCACGCGCCCGAGCCCGACGTCGACGATCGCCACCTGGTCGCCAGCGACGCACGTCACCCAGACCTCGTCGCGGGTGCGCGGCCGCACCGACACCGGATCGAGGCCGACCGGGATCTCGGCCAGCAAGAACGGCGCGGCCGGGTCGCCGAGGTCCATCACCACCAGGTTGCCGCCGAGCGTGTCGGCGGCGAACAGCCGCGTGCCGTCGGCGCACACCGCGAGCGGCGCGACCGGGCCGCTGTCGAACACCGGGCGGGTCTGCGCGGCGGCGCCGGCGACGAGGACGGTGACGGCGATCCCGAAGGCCGTGGCGAGCATGGAGCGCATGGCGGAACGCCATCATGCCCGTGAACTTGCCGCCGTAAAGTGGCGTGGTGCCCGGCCGACGGCGCGCGCTGGAGAAGGGCGGCGGGCTCGACGACGGATTCCCCAGCGGCCTCGCCGTGGCGAAGAGCCGGCTCGACGCGGAAGGGCACGAGGTCGTGCAGCGCGGGCGGCGCCCGGTCGTCGTCGACCACGAACGACGCATGGCCGATGTCGCCGACGGTCGGCACCGCAGGAGCCGCCGCGCGAGCCCGCGCCACGAGCCTCGGGGTGGGCGCGGCGGGCGGATTCCGCTAGGCTGTTCCCCCCTCTTTCGCACCTGTGTGCCTTACGGGCCCGCGCCGGGCTGACCCGCCCCGGCCGTCGCCCCTGACCATTTCGCCCCGTGCCGCGCCGCGGCCGGGCGGGAGCCATCCGAGAGAACTGATGCCGAGGAACATCCGAGTCGCCCCCCGCACCTTCCAGGTCTTCACCCACCGCGACCTGGAGAAGATCCCGCAGCTCGCCCGCTTCGACCCCGACCGGCTGCTGGCGATGCGCGCCGTCGCCCAGGTGCTGCCGTTCCGCGTCAACGGCTACGTGATCGACGAGCTGATCGACTGGGACCGCGTGCCGGACGACCCGATGTTCCAGCTGACGTTCCCGCAGCCCGGCATGCTCGAGGACGGCGCGCTCGACACGATGATCGGCCTGCTGAAGGACGGCGCCGATCGGGACGCCATCCAACAGGAAGCGCGGCGCATCCAGCTCGGCCTCAACCCTCACCCCGCCGGGCAGAAGGACCTCAACGTGCCGCACCTCGACGGCGAGGCGCTGCCGGGCATGCAGCACAAGTACCGCGAGACGGTGCTGTTCTTCCCGTCGGCCGGGCAGACCTGCCACACCTACTGCACCTACTGCTTCCGCTGGCCCCAGTTCGTCGGCCTCGACGAGGAGCGCTTCGCCGCCAGCGAGACCGACGACCTGATCGGCTACCTGCGCGCCCACCCCGAGGTCAGCAACGTGCTGATCACCGGCGGCGACCCGCTGGTGATGCGGACCACCCTGCTGCGCCGCTACGTCGAGCCCCTGCTGGCGGCCGACCTGCCGAACCTGCGCTCGATCCGGATCGGCAGCAAGGCGCTGGCCTACTGGCCGCACCGCTTCCTCGGCGACCGCGACGCCGACGACCTGATGCGCCTCTTCGAGGAGATCGTCGCCGCCGGCAAGCACCTCGCGGTCATGGCCCACTACAGCCACCCCCGCGAGCTCGAGACGCCGACCGCGCAGGCGGCGGTGGTGCGGCTGCGCGAGGCGGGCTGCGTGGTGCGCTGCCAGGCGCCGCTGATCCGCCGCGTCAACGACGACGCCGAGGTCTGGACCGACCTGTGGAAGCGCCAGGTGCTGCTCGGCGCGGTGCCCTACTACATGTTCGTCGAGCGCGACACCGGCCCGCGGCAGTACTTCGAGGTGCCGCTGCACCGCGCGTTCGAGATCTACACCGACGCGATCCGCCGCGTCTCCGGGCTCGGCCGCACCGTGCGCGGACCGTCGATGTCGGCGACGCCGGGCAAGGTCTGCGTCGACGGCGTTGCCGAGATCGCCGGCGAGAAGGTGTTCGTGCTGAAGTTCCTGCAGGGCCGCGACCCGAAGTGGACCAACCGCCTGTTCTTCGCCAGGTACGACGAGCAGGCGCGCTGGCTCGACGACCTGGTGCCGGCGTTCGGCGAGCAGCGCTGGTGGTTCGAGCAGGAGTTCGAGGCGATGCAGCACCCCGGCTGGCGCGACCGGTGGAGCGACTCGTCGCGGGTGATGAAGCGCGTGTCCGGCGTCGGCCACGTGCAGTTCACCTGAGCGCGGTCGGCTGCGCGGTCGTCGCCTCCCTTCTTCCCACTGCCCCCCGCCCGCAGCGTCCCTTCGCCCGATGGCCGGCCCGCGCGCGCCGGCTACAAATGCAGTCGATCGGTCCGCGCGTGCGGACATCGAACGAGATGCCCGGCGCGGACCGGTCACAGGAACTGTGATCGAATCGCGGAGGACATCATGACCAGTCGTCTGGTTGCGTTTGCCCTGCTGGCGGCCGCGTGTGCGGGACCGCTGGCGGCGCAGGTCCACATGGCCCCGGGCATCATCCTGTCGGACGAGTCGGGAACCGGGAGCTACCCGGGACAGGAGGCTTCGAAGGTCAAGCTCGTGGGACTGACCAACACCCCTGGGGGCGCCTTGGACGGTCGCATGATCGTCACCTACGCCGACGCCGGCTACGCCGGGCTGGTCTGGGAGCCGAAGGGCCTCGAGCACGCGCCGAGCGACATCTTCGTGCGCTACTCCGACGACGGCGGCATCAGCTGGTCGGCGCCGGTCAACGTCTCGCGCACCGCGCACCTTCACTCCGCGTCGACGGACTGGGACGGGGACGGCGTCGACGAGATCTACTGGGGCGATTCGGACAAGCCGACGATCTTCAACCACGGCCTCAACGTCGTCGTCATCTGGGCCGACAAGTACGTGCCCGAAGAGACCTGGACGTGGGGCCAGGTCGGCGACAACACGGTGCAGGGACGCGCCGAGTACCCGGATCTCGCGACCTACCCCAACTACCGCGTCGTCCCGTTCTCGGCGCAGTACTGCGCGATCTCCAACGACGGCGGCACGACGTGGATCTACGGCGACGTCAACCCGCCGCTGCAGCTGACCTACGGCCGGCGCGACGTCGCCGGCAACGGCGGCGTGCGCGGCGTCGGTGGGCGCTGGAACCTGACCTGGCAGGAGGACCCCGATGGTCTGCAGACCGGCGAAGCCGAAGGCCCCGGCGAGGGCGCGAGCGGCGCCAACACCAGCAAGGGCACCGACGTCTGGTACACGTGGACGAGTGACATCGTCGCCGACCCGATGGCGCTGCGTACCAACCGCGTGCCGTTGACCAACAACTCCTCGTACGACCTGAGCAACAACAACGGCTTCCCGACCGTGGGCGCGGCCGGTCAGATCGAGAACCACGCGGCGTCCCGCCCCAACCTGCTGCTGATGAACGTCGGCGGCGGCGTCTACAAGGCGGTCGTCGCCTACGAGGAGACCAAGGGCATCGACGTGCTGACCGGCAAGACGGTGCAGCTGCACGTGTTCCAGTACGACCTGCCGCAGCTGTTCGGCACACAGAACAACGCCTTCGGCAGCGCCGGCACGCAGCTGACCAACCTGCTCGAGAACAGCCGCCGCGTGCGCCTGCTGTCGCAGCAGCCCAACGGCGTCGATCCGGCGCTGGTGGTGTTCTGGCGGCAGGGCGTCGGCGACGAGGGCGCCTCGGCCGACGTGATGGTGCGCCTGTCCACGACGGTCGACGAAGCGTCCGTCGCCGCTGCGCCGCTTGTCAACCTGTCCAGCTACACGGAGACGGCGACCAGCGCCAACCTCAGCGACAGCACGTCCCTCAACCCGATCGAGAACGCGCTCGCCCACCGCGGCGTGCTGCGCGGTCCGATGCTGGTGCTCGGTTACTGCTACACGCCGAACGGCCCGCTGGCCCGCTACACGGACCTCGAGAACTACGACTTCTGGGTGCGCCGCAGCCTCGACGGCGGCGCCACGTGGCTCGCGCCGCAGAACGTCACCAACTTGGCGACGACGACGATCAACGTCAAGGAGCCGCGCATCGTCGGTCCGCCCAACACGGCCGGTTCGGACCCGGCGACCTTCGTCATCGCCTGGGGAACCGAGACCAACGTCTACGAGGGCATCGGCACGATCGTCCCGCTCGACATGTTCCTGACCCGGACCACCGACCAGGGCGCGACGTTCGAGCCGATCACGCCGCTCACCGCCACGCCGGCGGCCGAGTACGAGTCGCAGATCCGCGTCAACGGGGACTGCAGCCGTGTCTATGCGGTGTGGAACTCCCACGACTCGGCCATCGACTCGATGTTCGCGATCGGCGGCAACCCGCTGCGCGTCGAAGCTCCGGCCGCGCCGGTGGCGATCGGCGAAACGGCACCGCTGATCCTGCACGCGCCGGGATACGAAGGCGCGCTCTACGTCGCCGGCTGCGCGCTCGGCATCACGCCGGGCATCGCCACGCCGTTCGGCAGCATCGCGCTCAACAACGACGAACTGCTCCTTGCCACGCTCGGCGTGACGTCCCCCTACCTGGCCGGATTCCTCGGCTTCGTGCCGACCGACGGCCAGGCGCCCGCCAGCATCCTGATCCCGAACGAGCCCGAGCTGGTCGGCATCACGCTCTACGCCAACTTCGCGACGTTCCCGGCGATCGGCCCGTGGGGCCTCGCCGCGCCGGGCAAGGTCACGATCGACTGAGCGTGCTCGCGCTCGTCGCGCGCCCGCCGCGCGCGCGACGACCGCGCATCGGCGCACCCCGAAGCCCTGTCGGCATGGGGCGCTAGTCGCTCGGCGGCTCGCCCGGATCGAGCATCTCACCGCCGCCGTCGTAGTTGGCGTCGTCCGCGGCATCGCCAGCCGGCGGCGCGTCCTTCTTGATGCGATCGGGCGGGTCGACCTGCACCACGCGGCCGCCGAACCTCTTCATCACGCCCTGCGTGCGCGGGCCGGGCTCGGCCTTGAACAGCGGCGGCTTGGGCTGGCCGGGAGTGCCCGCAGCCGGCTCGTCGGGCACGCGGATGTCGACGGTGATCTCGCGGCCGGCGGCGGTGATGAAGGCCTGGATCAGCTCGGTGCGCACCGTCTGCGAGTTGAGGCGGTCGCGGTGCATCTTGCGCTCGGTCTCGAGCGTGACGACGACGCGGCCCTTGTCGTCGGGCCCTTCGACGCGACACAACTCGGCGGTCGCCTGCAGCAGCTTGCGGTCGTTGAGGTGCGCCAGCACGCGCGCCTTGAGGTCGTTGGCGTTGGCCGCGGGCGCGACCGGACGCGGCGGCGCGGCCGGGGCAGCCGGTGCGGCGTGGCTCGGACGCAGCGGAGCACCGCCACCACCGGCGGCCTGGCGCGGCGCCGGCGCGCCACCACCACCACCACCACCGGCGAAGCCGCCCGCGCGCGCTTCGGCGAGCAGGTTGGCCAACGTCGGCAGCGCCGCCGCCTGCGCCATGCGCACCAGCGCGACCTCGAACACCGCGCCGCGGTCCTCGAGCCGCCGCAGCCGATCGCGGCCGAGCAGGCCGGCGCCGAGCATCGCGTCGAGCTGCGGCGGCTCGGCGGTCTTGGCCAGCGCGACCATGCGCTCGCGCAGCTGCCCCGACACCGGCACCAGGCCGCTGTCGTCGCCGTCGATCTTCAGCAGCATCAGCCAACGCAGCGCGTCGACGATCTCGCCGAGCGCCTCGCGTTCGTCGGCGCCGCGCTGCTCGAGGTCCTGCGCGAAGTGCAGCCCCTTGCGCGCGTCGCCCTGCAGCAGGCCGGCGACGACGTCGACCACGGCGTCGCTGCCGACGCGCGCGGTCAGCGCCCGGTAGGCCTCGAGGTCGAACTTGTCGCCGAGCTCGCGCGCCAGCGGCAGGATGCGTTCGAGCGCCGTCTCGGCGTCGCGCACGCCGCCCTGCACGCTCTGCGCGATCTCGTTCAGCACGTCGTCGGGCAGCGCGAGCCCTTCCTTGTCGGCGATGGTGCGCAGGCGGCGCACCAGGTCGGTCTCGCCGACGCGGCGGAACAGCAGCACCTGGCAGCGCGAACGGATCGTGTCCGGCACCTTGTGCAGCTCGGTCGTCGCCAGCACGAACACGACGTTGGGCGGCGGCTCCTCGAGCGTCTTCAAGAACGCGTTGAACGCGCTCTTCGACAGCATGTGCACCTCGTCGAGGATCACCACGCGGTAGCGCGACTGCATGGTGGCGAAGCCGACGCTCTCGCGCAGCTGGCGCACCTCGGCGACGCCGTTGTTGGACGCCGCGTCGAGCTCGAGCACGTCCGGGTTGCTGCCGTCGAGGATCGACCGGCACGCGGCGCATTCGCCGCACGGCTCCGGCGTCGGCCCCTGCTCGCAGTTGAGGCAGCGGGCCAGGATGCGCGCCGAGGTGGTCTTGCCGACGCCGCGGCTGCCGGAGAACAGGAACGCGTGCGGCACGCGGTGCTGCGACAGCGCCGAGCGCAGCGAGTGCAGCACGTCGTCCTGGCCGACCATCTCGGCGAACGTGTGCGGGCGGAACCGCCGCGCCACGACCTGGTACGGACGTTCTTCGCCTGCGTCGTCGTGCTCGCCCTGCTGCGCCATGCCGCCAGCATGCCGGATCGCGCGCGGCCAGGGAAGGCCGCGCGCACCGGGCCCGGGATGAACCCATCCCGGGTCCGGTGCGACCCGACCTTCAGCCCAGGTCGCTCAGCGCCGCGCCGAAGTTGACGTGCAGCGTCTGGCCGCCGAGCACCAGCGCCGGCACCGACTGCACGCCGGCCGCGCGCGCCTCGGCGACGCGGGCCTTGTCGTTGCCGAGGTGCACGACCTCGACCGCATAGCGGCCGCGGTCGAGCGCGCCGACCAGCGACTGTTCGGCGCTGACGCAGACCGGGCAACCGGCGTGGTAGAAGATGGCGCGCTGCTTGTTCTCGTTCATGGTTCGATTCCTTGTTCTGAAGCGATGGATCGCGCGGCGGAGTGCCGCGCGGGTCGAAGGTCGGCCACGCCGCACGCCGAACGAAGAAGGCACCTTTCGGTAACCAGGTCACCCGCCCGCTCCGCGCCCATGCCCCCCACCCCGCCAGAAGTCGTCTCGATCGCCGCGATGGTCGAGAGCATCGTCGGCTGCAAGTGGTCGCTTCGCCTGCTGACGCTGCTCGCGGCGGGCCCGCAGCGACCGAGCGCGATGCAGCGCGGCTGCCCGGGCCTGTCGGCGAAGGTGATGAACGAGCGGCTGCGCAAGTTCCGCCGCTTCGGCCTGGCGACGCGCACGGTGCACGGCGAGCGGCCGCCGGTCGAGGTCGAGTACGCGCTGAGCCAGCTCGGCGAACGCTTCGTCGGGCTGCTCGCCGAGATCGACCGGCTGCAGCAGGAGCTCGAGCACGGTGCCTTCGGCAGCGAAGCGGCGCGCGACCGCGACCTCGAGATCGTCAGGCGACCGGACCGTCGGTAGCCGGCCGCTCCGCCGGGCGACGGGTCAGCGCAGCCGCAGCAAGCCGGCCAGCCGCGCCAGGCCGCGCGCGACGAGACCGCGCACCGCCGCCTCGGTCAGTCCCATGCGCTCGGCGATCTGCACGTAGGAGACGTTGGCGAGGCGGTGCAGCAACACCGCCTCGCGCTGCGCGTCGGGCAGCTCGGTGATCGCGCGCTCGATGCGCTCGAACTCCTCCCGGGCCTCGACGACGCGCGACGGCGTCGCGCCCCCCACCAGCTCGCGCAGCGGTTCGCGGCACTCGGCGACCGTCGGCATGCGCAGCTCGCGCGCCTGATCGCGCTTGCCCATGCGGTGGAAGCGCGAGCGATCGACGATCTTGCGCGACGCCTGCAAGAACAGGAACGAACGGAACGCCTCGTCCGACGCGAAGCTCAGCTCGTCGAGGTCGCTCAGCACCTCACGGCACACCGACTGGGTCAGGTCGCTCACCGACTCGCGCGCGGCCAGGGCGGCGCCGATGCGAGCCTGCACGTAGGCCGCCAGCGCCGGCAGGTTGCGCGCGAACAGGTCGTCGTAGCGGCCCGGGTCGAGTTGGGGCGTGTCGGTCACGTCGTGCTCTCGGGCGGCCATGCGCAGCAGTAGCGAGCGGGGCGTGGCCGCCGTTCGGGGAATCCGTGCGGGATCCGATGCAGCCCCACCGCGCTACTCACGGGTCACCGACCACGGCGCCGCCGCCAGCTGTCGCTCGGACAGCTCGCCCGCGACGACCGACGCTGCCACCAGTTCGCGCGCCCTTCTCAGCAGGTCCGCCCGCTGGTCGCACGGTTCGAGGCGTGACACCCAGCGACACAGCAGCTCGGCCGCGCCGAGCCGGCCGACGTTCGGCGGCGCGTCGAGCGCCAGCAGCTCGTCGACGACGGCGACGGTGTCGTCGGTCTGCCCGGCGCTCAGCTGCTGACGCGCGCGGCGCACCAGCGCCATGACCAGCCGCTGCTGGAACGACGCGTTGCTCGGCGCCGCCTGCACCGCGAGCCGCAGCTGCTCGGCCGCTTCGTCGAGCAGCGCCGCCGCGGCGGCGGCCGCACCCTCGCCCGTTCGCCGGCCGGCGATGTTGATCAGGCTGCCGGCGAAGCGGTGCCGGTACTCGGGCACGTTGGGGAAGTCGTCGGTCAGGTGGCGCCAGGTGTCGGCGGCGCTCTGCCAGAACTGGACCGCGAGCTCGGGCCGACCGCTGCGATCGGCGACGGTGCCGCGCACGCTCGACAGGTTGGCGAGCGTGTCGCGCCGCTGCCGGTCGCTCGGTTCGAGCGCCACCAGCTCCGCCATGATCGCGTGGCCGCGCGCGAGCAGGCGTTCGGCGTCGTCGGTGCGGCGCTGCCCCAGACAGACCACCGCGAGGCCGAGCAACCGGTTGGCGTGGGACGTGCGGTCCCGATCGGTGGCGACGGCGGCGAGCCGCTCCGACGCTTCCAGGGCGCGTTGGTAGGCCGCGATCGCGGACGCGTTCTCACCGCTGCGGTAGGCCAGCGCGCCGCGATTCGCGAGCACGTCGCCGAGGATCCGGGTCGCCTCGAAGTCGTCGGGCGTCGCCCGCAACAAGGCCTCGAGCTCGGCTTCGGCGGTCTGCAGCAGCTGCTGCGCGGTGTCGTGCTGGCCCTGATGCAGGGCGTCGGCCGCCATCGTGTTGAGCAGCCCGCCGTGTTGCCGGCGCAGGTCGACGCGATCCGGCTCGGCCGCGATCAGGCGATCGAACACCGACACGGCGTCGCCGTAGCTGGCCATCGCCGCGTCGTGTTCGCCGAGCAGCGACTGCACCAGGCCGACGCGGCTGTAGGCCCTGCCCAGCTCCTCGGCGCGCGCCGAGTCGTCGCGATGGCTGGCGGCGAAGCGCTGTTGGAAGCGCAGCGCCGACAGCAGCACGTCGCGCCGCAGCGGCTGCGCGCCGGGCGCCTGCGCCAGCGGCCCTTCCGCGACCTTGGTCAGCAGCTCGTTGACCGCCTCGTTGGCGAGCTTCTCGTTCATCGCGGCGCGCTCGGCCTCGTCGTGCACCTGCGCGAGCAGGGCCAGGCTGACGATCAGGGCAGCGATGATCGACAACAGCGCGACGGCCGCCGCGCCGACCTGCAGGCGGTGGCGCAGCGCGAAGCAGCGGAACCGGTACCAGGTGCTCGGCGGGCCGGCGAGCACCGGGTCGCCCGCGAGGTGGCGCTGCAGGTCGGCGGCGAGGTCGGCCGGCATGCGGTAGCGGCGTTCGCGGTCCTTCTCGAGCGCCTTGAGGCAGATCCAGTCGAGCTCGTCCTGCAGCGCGCGGCGCAGCTCGCGCGGCTCGACGCCGCGCGCCGCGGCGACGGCGGCGGCGTGCTCGCCGTCCAGCGCCCGGACGCGCGCGCTCGGCGCCGGTGGCTGCAGCTCGTGCAGCATGCGCTCGACCTCGGCGTGGCTCGCCTTGCGCAACCGCTCCGAGTCGAGCGGCAGGCAGCCCGACAGCAGCTCGAACAGCATGACGCCGAGCGAGTAGACGTCGCTGCGGCTGTCGACACCGACGCGGTTTCCGGCCTGCTCCGGGCTCATGTACTCGGGCGTGCCGAGCATCTTGCCGTGCTGCGTCAGCAGCGTCACCGGCCGCAACAGCGGCTGCATCCACTTGGCGACGCCGAAGTCGATGATCTTGGGCCGCGGCCGCCCCGCTTCGTCGACGACCAGGATGTTGGACGGCTTCAGGTCGCGATGCAGGATGCCGGCGTTGTGGGCGTGCTGCACGGTCACGCAGACCTCGACCATCAGCAGTTCGCGCTGACGCAGCGTCAGCTGCCGCCGGTCCGCGTAGTCCGCCAGCGGTTCGCCGTCGACGTGCTCCATGACCAGGTAGGGATGCCCCGCCTCGGTGGTGCCGGCGTCATGGATCTTGGCGATGTTGGGGTGATTGAGCGTGGCCAGCGTCTGTCGTTCGACGGCGAACCGCGCCAGCACCTCGCGCGTGTCCATGCCGGGCCGGATCACCTTGACCGCGACGCGCCGGCGCACCGGCTCGTCCTGCTCGGCGAGGTAGACCGCGCCCATGCCGCCCGAACCGATCAGCTCGAGCACGCGGTAGGGACCGATGCGCTCGGGCAGCGCCCGCGACAGGTCGTCGCGCAGCAACCCGCACTCGCGCAGCTCCTGCAGCTGTTCGCGCGCCTCCGGCGCCAACAAGGGCGTCTGCTCCAGCAGCCGATCCGCGGCCGCGCCGTCGCCCGCTTCGAGCAACAGGATGCAGCGCGCGACCAGGTCGGCCATGCGGTCGTGATCGGAGGAGGTGGTCACCGGGTGGTGTTCGCGCCGACACGGGCCGGGCCGGAGCAGCTTACCGCGCTGCGCCGGGCCGCGGTCCGGGCCGGCCCCGGCACCGCGGGGCCCCGGCAAAGCCCGGATTTCGCGAACGGCGGCGCCCGGCCTCTCGCTGCTCGACCAGTTCGTCGCCCACCGCCTCATCCCATGGTCATGCAACAGCTCCTCCGTTCCGCCGTCCTGGTGAGCGCCGCCACGCTCGCCCTGCCCGCTGCCATCGAAGCCCAGGACGTCTACGCGTGGGCTTGGGTCGACCCGCCCGCGGGCGGCGGCACGTTCACGCCGGCGGCGGCGTGGCGCTACTCGAGCTCGGGCTCGGTCGTCACCGTGACGCGCGATCCGGTGCAGGCCAACGTCTTCACCGTCACCGTGCCGAACATCACCTCGGTGACCGGCGGCGTCGTGCACGCTACGGCGCACGGCGGCAACCACACCGCGGTCGTCGGCAACTGGCTCCGCTCCGGCAACGACATCGTCGCGCGCATCGCGTTGTTCACGCCGACGGGAGCGCCGGCGAACAACGCCAACTTCTCGTTCAGCTACCGCTTCGAAGGCCCCGACACCGCCCGCCAGGCGCACATGTGGGCCAACCAGCCGTCATCCGCGAGCTACACGCCGGCCGCCGCGTGGCTGTGGAACGGCAACCGCGCCGACCCGACGATCACGCGCACCGGTCCCGGCAACTACCGGGTGTTGCTGCCGGGGCTCGGCGTGCCGAGCTGGGATCCGGAGCAGGGGCACGTGCAGGTGACGCCGTATGGCGGGGCGCTCGTGCGTGCGTCGGTGCTGTCGTGGAGCAACTCGGGCAACGACAAGGTCGTCTACGTGCGCACCTTCGCCGCCAACGGCGTGCAGGCCGACGCGTCGTTCGTGCTGAGCTACAACGAGGCGGCGGCGCCGATCGACGAGACGATCGGCTCGGGCGCGCACGTCTACGCCAGCTACCCGAACGACTCGTTCTACGTGCCGGACGACGTCTACACCGACAGCAACGGTCGGACGGGGCCCCACGAGCAGGAGACCGTGCGTCGGCTCGGCCTCGGGCAGTACGTCGTCAACCTGCCGGATGTCGCCGGTTCGAGCAGCTCGAACGCGCAGGTCACGCCCTACGGCCTCGACGGTCACTACGCGAACCTCGCGTACTGGGGCAGCGACGGCTGCGGCGGGACCGATGTGCGCATCGACACGTTCGACGCTGCCGGCAACCCGGACGACGCGCGGTTCAACCTGCTCTACCTGACCGATCGTCCTGCCCGGACGCCGGCCTACGCGTGGGGACTCGTCGAGCCAGACATCTCGTCGCCGACCTTCACCGCACAACATCAGTTCTCGACCGCCGAGGGCTCGTATATCTACGCCACGCGTCACCCCAGCGTGGCGAACCGCCTGATCGTGCGCATCCCGGGCATCGGGCGCAGCACCGGCGGAGTGGTCAGTCTCTGCAGCCGTAGCGGCCACACGCTCACGGTGATCAACAGCTGGGGCCGTTCCGGCGACGACGTGCTCGTCAACGTCGATGTATTCACCCAGTTGGGCACTCCGCACCCACTCGGCGTCTTCGCTTTCTGCTTCCAGGAGGGCGGGCTGCCCGGCGAACGGCGGGCGTACTGCTGGGCCAACCAGCCGACCGCGGCGAGCTACAACCCCCACCCGGGCTATGCCTGGAACGACAATCGCGGCGCGCCCGTGATCACGCGCACCGGCACCGGGGCCTACCAGGTGCGGTTCCCGGGCCTCGCGTCGACCGGGTCCGAACTCGGCAGTGTGATGGTGACACCCAAGTCGGGCAGCGCGATGCGGGCGATGCTCAGCGCGTGGTTCACGAGCGGCAACGACGTCGTCGTCAACGTGCGCTGCTACACCCCCGCCGGCTCCGCGGTCGACGGCGAGTTCACCTGCGTCTACGAGGAGACCGCGGCGCGCATGCCGCGCGAGCAGGGCTCGGGTGCACACGTCTTCGCCAACAGTCCGACGACGGTGAGCTACACGCCGAACCCGGCCTACACGGACAGCAACGGCATCGCCGGCCCGCATGACAGCGAGTCGATCCGGCGACTCACCATGGGCGACTACCTCGTGACGTTGCCCGACTGCGCCCCGGGGCTTCGGACCCTGCCGATGGTCACGGCGACCGGAGTGGCCGTGACCACTGCCCGGATCACGGGCTGGGGCACCGCGACCAGCACCGGCTCCGAAGTCCGCGTCTGGACGGAGAACGTCTCGGGCAACCCGGTCGACGCGCCGTTCACGCTGTTCTTCTTCACGTCGGACCCGGCGGCGGTCGCCGCGACCAACGCCGTTCTCGGCAACGGCTGCCACGGCCCGAGCCTCGAAGCGATGACCCGCCCGGTGCTGTGCCGGGACTGGCACCTGAAGCTCGACGTACCGGGCACGTCCGTGGCCGGCCTGCTCTTGCTCGGCACGACGAATCCGGCGCTGTCCCTCGATCCGCTGGCGCCCGGCTGCACGCTCTACACCGACGCCGCCGTGATCTCCGCCCATGCGATGCCGCTGCCGACGCCGATCTACACGCTGTCCGTGCCGCAGTCCGCGACCCTGCTGGGCATCCAGGTGTATGCACAGGGCGGTTCGCTCGTGCCCGGCATCAACGCCGTCTCGCTGGCCCTGAGCAATGGGCTGCGCGGCACCATCGGCGAGTTCTGATCGGTGAGGGTGCGGGGCGGGCGCGACGTCCCGGCGCGCTCGCTCCCCCGGAATCTCTGGCCTGCGCGCCCCCGCCGCCGCACACTGCGCCACGCGCAGAGCGCAGGCATGCCCAGAGACGATCAGACGAAGCCCGGCTTCGGCACCTTCGGCGGCGTGTTCACGCCGTGCGTGCTGACGATCCTCGGCGCGATCATGTTCCTGCGCTTCGGCTACGTCGTCGGCCAGGCGGGCATCTGGTACGGCCTCGGCATCGTGCTGGTGTCGAAGGCGATCACGACCCTGACGTCGCTGTCGCTGGCGGCGATCGCCACCAACACCCGGGTCAAGGGCGGCGGCGCCTACTACCTGATCTCGCGCAGCCTCGGCGTGCACTTCGGCGGCGCGATCGGCGTGGTGTTCTACCTGGCGCAGGCGATCTCGGTGGCGATGTACGTGATCGGCTTCACCGAGGCGCTGGTCGCCACGGCGCCGTCGCTGCGTGAGCACTCGACCGCCGTCGCCGCGGTGGTGATGATCGCCACCTACGTCTGCGTCTGGGTCGGCGCCGGTTGGACCATCAAGGTGCAGTACGGCATCCTCGCCGTCATGGCGCTGGCGCTGGCGTCGTTCTACGTCGGCGCGTTCGAGGCCTGGTCGCCGCAGCTGGTCGAACAGAACGCCGGGCCGATGTTCCGCGGCGGCGAGTCGGTGTTCACGATGACGGCGCTGTTCTTCCCGGCGGTGACCGGGATCATGGCCGGCGCCAACATGTCGGGCGACCTGCGCGACCCGTCGCGCGCGATCCCGCGCGGCACGCTGCTGGCCGTCGTCGTCACCGGCGCGATCTACCTGTCGATGGCGGTGCTGCTCGGCGGCGCGCGCAGCAGCGATCAGCTGGTCGGCGATCTGATGATCGTGCGCGACATCGCCGCGTGGCCGCTGCTGATCACCGCCGGCGTGTTCGCGGCGACGCTGTCGTCGGCGCTCGGCTCGATGATGGGCGCGCCGCGCATCCTGCAGGCGTTCGCCCGCGACGAGGTGTTCGGCCTGCTCAAGCCGTTCGCCTCCGGCAGCGGCCCGGCCAACGAACCCCGGCGGGCGACGACGCTGACGTTCGTCATCGGCATGGCCTGCGTGCTGCTCGGCGACCTCGACGCGATCGCGCCGATCATCACGATGTTCTTCATGATCACCTACGGCCTGCTCAACCTGGCCACCTTCTACGAGGCGGTGACGAAGAACCCGAGCTACCGGCCGACCTTCCGCTGGTGCCATTGGTCGCTGTCGCTGGCCGGCGCGGTCGGCTGTCTCGGCGTGATGTTCCTGATCGACTGGCTGTGGGCGACGATCGCGATCGTGCTGATCACGTCGCTGACGTCGTGGATCAGCTACCGCGAGATCGAGTCGCGCTGGGGCGACCTGCAGAGCGGCCTCGCCTTCGAGCGCGCGCGCACCAGCCTGCTGCGGCTCGAGACGCAGGCCTACCACCCGAAGAACTGGCGGCCGGTGATCCTGGCGATGAGCGGCTCGACGTGGACCCGGCCGCACGTGGCGATCTACGGGCACTGGCTGACCGCCGGCAACGGCATCCTGTCGCTGGCCCACGTCGTCACCGCCGACGTCGAGAACTACGCCGCGCGCCGCGACCAGTTCGAGGCGACGATGCGCACGTTCATCCAGAAGGAGGAGCTGCTCGCGTTCCCGGCGGTGGTGATCGCCAAGACGCTGTCGAGCGGCGTCGAGTCGCTGGTGCAGTGCCACGGCATCGGCGGGCTGCGACCCAACACGGTCCTGTTCGGCTGGCCGAAGGAGCTCGACCGCGCCGACGTGTTCGGCGCCGTGCTGCGGCAGGTCAAGCGGCTCGGCCGCAGCCTGATCGCGGCGCGCTTCGTCGACCTGCCGGCCGACGGCGCCGATACCGCCGGCGCCGATCCGTGGCGCGTGCCGACCGGCAACATCGACGTCTGGTGGCGCGGCAAGAAGAACGGCGGCCTGATGCTGCTGCTCGCCCACCTGCTGCACCAGAACCCGGAGTGGCGGCGCAACAAGATCCGCATGCTGCGCGTGCAGCAGGGCGACGAGGGCAGGGCCGAGGTCGCGCGCAGCATCGAGGCGACCTGCCGGGCGGCCCGCATCGCCGCCGAGGCCTGCGTGATCGTCGGCGACGACCCGGCGCGGCTGATCGCCGAGACGTCGCGCGACGCGGCGGTCGTGATCCTCGGCTTCGAGGCCCCGGACGAAGGCGCCGAGCGGCAGTTCTACGAGCGCATGGAGGCGTTCGCCGGCGCGCTGCCGCGGGTGCTGCTGGTCGACAGCGCCGGCGGCATGGAGCTCGACTCCTGACCGGCCCGGGGAGGCCCGGCCGAACCGCAAACTCCGTCACCGCCACCGTTGCGGCGCCCCGGTCCGGTCGCTAGCCTTGCGCGCCCCATTCTCCGCCCAGGTGCCCCTCGGGGTGAGCAAGCGGACGTGTGGAGAGGTGACCGAGCGGCTTAAGGAGCTCGCTTGGAAAGCGAGTGCAGGCCAAAAGCCTGCCGGGGGTTCGAATCCCCCCCTCTCCGCCATGCTTCGCGCGGCTCGCGAAGGTGGGGTCCGCCGGGTCCCGAGCAAGGGGGCGGCGTGAACCTGGTCAGGTCCGGAAGGAAGCAGCCATAAGCGTGCAGCTTCTTGTGCCCGGGGTGCCTGGTGGGTTCCACCTTCGCGGGCCGCGTGTTCTTTCCCGGAGAACGGGGCCGGACGTGGCCGCGCGCAGACCGGGCCGGCAGACCGGGCGCGTCCCTCAGGTCGTCGGCCGCAGCGTCTCGGCGCGCCCGACCTCAGGCACCTCGCCCGCGCCCGCCGGCCGCGCGATCGCCTCGTCGCGCGGCGACAGGAACCGCCGCGGCAGCCGCGGGCTCAGCAGCGTCGTCACCTGGTAGGCCGAGCCGCCCGGCAGCACCCGTTCGTCGGCGGTGACCCGCTCGTCGCCCATCGCGCCGAGCAGCACCACCTGCTCGCCGAACACCACCTCCGGCAGCCCGGTCACGTCGACGACGATCTGGTTCATGCTGACCGCGCCGACGATCGGCGCACGACGGCCGCGGATCAGCACCTCGGCGCCGCGCCACAGCTCGCGCACCAGCCCGTCGCCGTAGCCGATCGGCAGCAGCGCGAGCCGGCTCGGCCGCCGGCAGACGAATTCGCCGCCGTAGCCGATCGCCTCGCCGACCGCGGCGTTGCGCAGCCCGACGACGACCGTCTTGAGCGTCATCACCGGCTGCAACGAGACCCGACCGGCGCCGTCGAGCGGATCGAAGCCGTAGAGGCCCCCGCCGATGCGCACCGCGTCGAGGCAGGCGTCGGGCATCAGCATCGCGCCGAGCGTGTTGCAACAGTGACGCCGCACGCCGCGCAGCGCGCGCACCGAGTCGACCGCGTCGAGGAACACCGCCAGCTGCCGCCGCATCGACGGCAGGTCGTCCGGGCCGACGCCGGCGAAGTGCGTGAACACGCCGGCGATCGACAGCCGACCGCGGTCCTGCACGCTCTTGACGAACGCGCCGAGCTGCTCGGCCGGCACGCCGTGCCGCGTCATGCCGGTGTCGACCTCGATCTGCACCGGCAGGAAGCGCCGCGTCACGCGGGCGAGCGCGGCAGCGACCTCGTGGCAGCCGAGGCTCGGCACGAGCCCGTGTTGCACGATCAGGCCGGCCTGCTCGGCCGCGATCGGCCCGGCGACCAGGATCGGCGCCGTGACGCCGGATTCGCGCAGGACGGCGCCTTCGTCGACGGTGGCGACCGCCAGCTCGTTGGCGCCGGCCTGCAGCGCCGTGCGCGCGACGCGCACCATGCCGTGCCCGTAGCCGTCCGACTTGACGACCGCGATCAGGCGGCAGCCCGACGGCAGGGCCCAACGCAACGCCACGACGTTGCGCGCGACTGCACCGAGGTCGATCTCGACCCACGTCGACGCCGACCGCGGCGCCCTGTTGTCCGGGTTCCGCAGCATGCCCTACCGCCGTCGGCGAGCGTAGCGCGCGCGGTCACCGGATTCTCCAGTGTGGTTTCGAGGCCGCTGCCGCTGCCGAGAGCGTCACCCGGTCGGCGACCACCGACCACGCTTCCACGGACACAGACATGCGAACGTACCTGCTGCAGGGCCTGCTCCTGATCGCCGCGCTGCCGGCGCAAGAACCCGGCCACCCCGCCTTCGAGTTGCCCCCGCGCGCGCCGATGGCCGCCGCGCCGACCGAAACCGCCCCCGAAGTCCCCCCCGCCGCCGAGGCCGCGCTCGCCGACCTCGGCGCGCGGCTGGCCGCCGAAGTGCAGTTCGACCGGCCTCGCGACGGCGCCCCGCTGTGGGCCCTCGGCCACCGCTGGAAGGCCAGCTTCGACGGCCGCGGCGCGACCGTGATCCCGTTCTTCGGCAGTCAGGCGCCGCAGAACCACCCGCTGCGCTTCGAGCTGACGGCGGCGACCGTCGGCGGCCGGGCGCTGCCGCTGCCCGAGGGCGCGGCGCAACGCGACGGCGCCGTCGTGCGCACCGCGCGCGGCGCGCTCACCGAGGTCTACGCGACCGGGCTCGACCAGCTCGAGCAGTCGTTCGTGTTCGCGACGCTGCCGCGCCGCGGCGCGGTCGCGGTCGAGCTCGACGTCACCACCGACCTGCAGGCGTCGACGCTGGCCGAAGGCGTGCGCTTCGCCAACGAACACGGCCACGTCGACTACACCCACGCCATCGCCACCGACGCGGCCGGCCGCAGCCTGCCGTTGGTGATCGAGCGCACCGCGCGCGGTGTGCGCATCGAGATCCCCGAGTCGTTCGTCGCCGAGGCGACGCTGCCGCTGGTGCTCGACCCGGTGCTCAACTTCTGGTACGCGCTCGGCAACCCGGCCACGCTGCAGCGCAACTCCGACGTCGCCTCGATCCAGGTGCCGGGCCTCAACGGCCGCACGCTGATCGTCTACAGCCGCGAGTTCAGCGCCAGCGACCACGACTGCTGGGGCATCCTGTTCGACGGCGGGCTCGGCCTCGTCGCGACCGACTTCGCGATCGACTTCACCGGCGACGACTGGACCGACGTCGCGGTCGCCGGCAACAACTACGCGCAGAACTTCCTGGTCGTCGCCGAGGTGCGCCTGCCGATCTTGCTCGGCAGCACCTACCACATCGCCGGTCGCACCGTCGCCGCCAACGCCGCGCTCGGCACGCTCTTCGACATCGAACGCAACGGTGTGATCGGCCTCGGCGGCGACAACTTCCACCCCGACGTCGGCGGCGATCCGTACTACGGCCCTGGCCGCTACACGGTGGTGTTCCAGAAGAACAGCGGCAGCGCGGCGGACATCTACATGAAGCAGGTCACGCCCGCCGGCGGCCTCGTCACCACCAACCCGTTGCCGCTCGGCACCTCGACCGCGCAGGACCAACGGCCGTCGATCTCGAAGTCGTGCGGTCAGAGCAACGGCCCGGTGACCTGGTGGCTGGTCACGTGGCAGCACACCTACTCGGCCGCCGACGACGACATCTACGGCCGCTTCGTCAACTGGAACGGCGCCGTGATCGGCAGCGAGTTCGCCGTCGCCGTGCCGACCTTCTTCGACTCGACGCCGTCGTCGGGCTCGCCGATCGACGCCAACGGCACGCGGTACTGGCCGGTGTGCTACGAGACGGCGTCGGCGCCTGGCCAGCCGCGCGACGTGGTCTGCCGCCTGATCCGCCAGGACACCGGGCTGCAGGCCGACTTCACCGTCTCGAACGGCGTGCCCGGCCAGGACGACTTCGCTCCCGAGGTCGATTCGGATGGCACGCGTTTCGTCACCATGATGACCACCGGCAACGGCATCGAGGCGGTCACCGCGGCGTGGTTGCCGGCCAGCAACACGTTCCGCATCGAGGAGCGCACCGGGCTGCAGACGTCGGGCGCGCAGCTGCACGGCCAGGGCAACGTCTGCGCCGACTACAGCGGCGGCAACGCGGTCTCGCCGCGCTACTTCCTGTCGTTCACCAACTTCACGACCAACACCTTCAACCTGGTCAACTACGGCGGCTACCCGGGCGGCCTGTTCTTCACGACGCGGCAGACGCAGTGCGGCAACCTGCCGATCTCGGTCGGCGGCTCACCGGTGATCGGTCAGACGGTCAACGCCAGCGTCGGCTTCGGCGCCCTGTCGGGCATCATGTTCGGCGTACCGGGCTACATCCCGCTGAACGTGCTCGGCTGCAGCTGCGCGCTCGGCGTCGACCAGGCGATCCAGGTCGGCAACCCGGTCTACTGGACCGTGCCCAACGACCCGCGCGTCGTCGGCATCCCGCTGTCGATGCAGGGCTGGACCGTCGTCGGCTCGCAGTGCCTCGGCGTGCTCGACTTGAGCGACACGGTCGACTTCACGATCCGCTGAGCGCGAGGCCAGAAGGCCTCGCCACGAGCGTGGCCCGTCGGGCGCGGGGCGGCTAAGGTCGCCCAGCCATGGCCATGCACCTCTGTGTTTGCACGTTCGTGCTCGCCGCGGCCACGCTGTGCCAGAGCCCGACCATGCAAGACCCGACCAAGCCGTCGTCCGACGATCCGTTCCTCTGGCTCGAGGACGTGCAGGGCGAAGCCGCGCTCGACTGGGTGCGCGCCCGTAACGCCGACAGCCAGCGCGCCCTGACCGGGAGCGACACGTTCCGCGAGCTGCAGGCCCGCATCCTGTCGATCCTCGACTCGACCGCGCGCATCCCCTACGTCCAGAAGCGCGGCGCGCACTACTACAACCTGTGGCAGGACGCGCAGAACCCACGCGGCCTGTGGCGGCGCACGTCGCTCGACGAGTACCGCAAGGACGCGCCGCAGTGGGAGACGGTGCTCGACCTCGACGCGCTCGGCAGGCAGGAGGGCGAGAACTGGGTGTGGAAGGGCTCGCAGTGGCTGCTGCCCGATCGCACGCGCTGTCTGTTGTCGCTGTCGCGCGGCGGCGCCGACGCGGTGGTCGTGCGCGAGTTCGACGTCGTCGAGAAGCGCTTCGTCGACGCGGACGAAGGCGGCTTCGTGCTGCCTGAGTCGAAGTGCTCGGTCGGCTGGCGCGACCGCGACACGCTGTTCGTCGCCACCGACTTCGGGCCGGAGCAGCCGGGCGGCTCGATGACCACCTCGGGTTACCCGCGCGTGGTCAAGCTGTGGCGACGCGGCACGCCGCTCGCGAAGGCGACGACCGTCGCCGAGGGCGTCGCCGACGACGTCTTCGTCTACGGCTACCGCGATCAGACCGAGGGCTTCGAGCGCGACTTCGTGCACCGCGCGATGACGTTCTACACCAACCGCCTGTCGCTGCTGAAGGACGGCGCGCTGGTGCCGATCGACAAGCCCGACAGCGCCAACGCCAGCGTGTTCCGCGAGTGGATCCTGATCGAGCTGCGCGACGACTGGACGCTCGGCGAGCAGACGTACACCGCCGGCTCGCTGCTGGCCGCGCGCTTCGACGACTACCTGGCCGGCGGAAGATCCCTCGACGTGCTGTTCGAGCCCGAGGAGCGCACTTCGCTGGCCGGCTTCGAGTTCACCAGGAACCACCTGCTGCTGAACGTGCTCGACAACGTCAAGAACCGCATCTACGTGCTGACGCACGCCGACGGCGAGCTCGGATGGAAGCGCGAAGAGCTGCCCGGGTTGCCGCAGTTCGGCACGATCGGCGCGTCGGCGGTCGACGAGGAGCAGGGCGACGACTACTGGCTGACGATCACCGACTACACGACGCCGACCAGCCTCTGGCTCGGCACCATCGGCGCGGGCCCGGCGACGAAGCTGAAGAGCCTGCCGGCGTTCTTCGACGCCACCGACCTCGTCGTGGAGCAGAAGCACGCGCGCTCGAAGGACGGCACGCTGGTGCCCTACTTCCTCGTGCACCAGCAGAACATCGAGGCGAACGGCACGAACCCGACGCTGCTGTACGGCTACGGCGGCTTCGAGATCTCGCTGACGCCGGCCTACAGCGCCACGGTCGGTTCGTGCTGGCTGTCGAAGGGCGGCGTCTACGCGGTCGCCAACATCCGCGGCGGCGGCGAGTTCGGCCCCCGCTGGCACCAGGCTGCGCTGAAGCAGCACCGCAACAAGGCCTACGAGGACTTCGCCGCGGTCGCCGAGGACCTGATCGCGCAGCGGATCACTTCGCCGCGCCACCTCGGCATCCAGGGTGGCAGCAACGGCGGACTGCTGATGGGCAACATGACGGTGATGTATCCGGACCTGTTCCGCGCCGTCGTCTGCCAGGTGCCGCTGCTCGACATGCTGCGCTACCACAAGCTGCTCGCCGGCGCGTCGTGGATGGGTGAATACGGCGATCCCGAGCAGCCGGTCGAGGCCGAGTGGCTGCGGCGCTACAGCCCGTACCACAACGTGCAGAAGGACGCGCACTACCCGACGGTGCTGTTCACCACCTCGACGCGCGACGACCGCGTTCATCCCGGCCACGCCCGCAAGATGATGGCGCGCATGCAGGAGCAGGGGCACGACGTGCTCTACTACGAGAACATCGAGGGCGGCCACGGCGGCGCCGCCGACAACAAGCAGCTGGCGTTCCTGTCGGCGCTCGCCTACGCCTTCCTGTGGAAGACCCTGCCATGAACCGACGCCTCTCCGTCTCCCTCCTGCTGCTCGCCGCGCTGCTCGCCGGTTGCCAGGCCGGCCCGACCTCGTTCGGTACAGCGCCGCAGGTCGAACACGTCGTGCTGATCTGGCTGAAGCAGCCGGGCAACGAGCTGGTCAAGGCCGAGATGGCCGCCACCTCGCGCACGCTGCCGGCGCAGATCCCGGGCATCGTTGCGATGTCGATCGGCGGCCCGCTGCCGAGCGACCGCGACGTCGTCGACGACAGCTTCGACCTGGCGCTGGTGATGCGCTTCGAGAACGCCGAGGCGCTGCACACCTACGAGACGCACCCGGTGCACGTCGACGCGGTCAAGACGGTGCTGGCGCCGAACGCGGCGCGCATCGTCGTCTACGACGTGATGGTGCGGTAGGCCGGCGCCATCGCGCGCCCACGGCGCAGCGCGTAGCTGCTAGCATCCGCACCCATGATGCTCCGCCTCCTGCCGTGCGCCCTTCTGGTCGGCTCATGCCTCGCCCAACAGGCGCTCGTCGCCAACATCGAAGTCGAGGACTGGGTAGCGCCAAGCCCTTCGGATGGCACGCTGTTCGTCGCCGCCGGCAGCAAGATCTACTTCAGGAGCAGCCACGGTCCCTGGACCAGCTGGGTCACCGACGGCACACGCGCCGGCACCAGGCCGATGACCAACAGGCCGTGCTACTCGATCGTGCCGTTCGGCGGCGGCGACCGCGTATTGACCTCGTGTGACATCCCGGGCATCGGCCGCGAGCCGTGCCTCTACGACGGCGCGACCTTCCAGCTCAGCGTGGTGAAGGACGTGCGCCCGGGCCCCGCACAAGGCATGACCTCGGGCCAGCTCACGGTTCTGGACGACTACGCCTACTTCGCCGCGAACGAACCGGTCCACGGACTGCAGATCTGGCGCACCGACGGCAGCGAAGCAGGAACCGAGCCGGCCACCGACATGGTCTTCACCGGTCTCGGCACGATCGTCGCGGCAAACACCGCGCTGTTTTTCGTCGGCCGCACGGCTGCGACCGGCATGGAGTTCTGGCGCTACGACCCCGCGACCGGAGTCACGACATCGGCGGGTGAAGTCATTCCGGGCACCGGTTCGCCGATCGGGCTGATGTTCCTGACCCCGTTCGGCGACGGCCTGCTGTTCCAGAGCCTCGCGACCGGCAGCAGCACGGGCTACTACACCGACGGCAGCACGATGACGCAGCTGCCTGCCGCGGCGCGCTCGCCCCGCGCATTCACCGACCTCGGCAACGGCGTCGCGGTGTTCGCTGCGTCCGACACCAGCAACCGGGCGCAATTGTGGCGCACTGACGGCACTGCCGGTGGCTCCGTGCAACTGACCGCCAACACCAACAGCAATGCGACGATCGGCCCATTCGTGTCGGTCGGCGGCCGCGCGGTGTTCCCGGCGTCCATCGGCTCGTCGGGAAGCACGCCGGTGGAGCTGTGGACCTCTGACGGCACCGCCGCCGGTACCCATCTCGCCACGCCGACCGGAGCGTACGGCTCGGGCTTCTTTCCGAAAAACCTCGTCCCAGTCGGTAACGAGGTCTGGTACGCCGCCTCGGCGCCGGGGATCGGCAACGAGCTGTTCCACACCGACGGCATCACCGCCGGCCTGCTCGCCGACCTGCTGCCCGGTTCGGCGAGCTCGTTTCCCGAGGACCTCGCCGACGCCGGCAACGGCCGCGTGATCATGAACACGCGCATCGGCAGCCCGACCCCCATCCCGACGATCAGCGACGGCACGCTCGCCGGCACCCTGACGCTGGTCACGCCCGACTTCTCGAACGGCGACTCGTTCCCGACGAACTTCACCCAGTGCGGTAACCGGGTCGTGTTCTCGGCGCAGCAGCATTCCTTCGACTCCTACCGGCGCGTCTACGTGACCGACGGTACGCCGCAGAATACGGCGCGACTCGAAGACCCCGGGCCCGGCACCAGCGGCGGCAGCCCGATCGACTTCCGGCGGTTCGGGCAAGTGACCCTGTTCACAGCGCAGCCGTCCGTCTACCGCGCCCTCTGGCGCACCGACGGCACCCCGGCAGGGACCTACGAACTGGGCGGTGCGCTGGTGGCCGAGCCGACAACGTTCGCCGGCGAGAGCCTCGCCGTGTTCCGAGGCCACGGCCCCGAGGGCAACGAGCTGTGGATCGCCGACGGCACGCCGACGGGCACCCACCTGCTCGCCGACATCAATCCGAACGGGGACAGCTCCCCGACCGCGCTCTGCGCAATCGGCGACCTCGTCTGCTTCAGGGCCAACGACGGCGTTCACGGCACAGAGCCTTGGGTCAGCGACGGTACGGCCGCCGGGACCGTGCAGCTCGCCGACATCAACCCAGGCATCGGCTCCGCTGGCCCCGGCTCCATGGTCGCGGTCGGCGACGTCTGCTTCTTCGCCGCACAGGGCCCGCAGGGAGCCGAGCTGTGGCGCACCAACGGCACCCCGGCCGGCACCTTGCTCGTCACCGACCTCAACTCGGGCCCCGCCAGCTCGAACCCCGACGATCTGGTCACCGCCGCGGGCCTGCTGTTCTTCAGCGCCGACGACGGCAGCGGCATCGGCCGCGCGCTATGGGTGACCGACGGCACCTCCGCCGGCACGACGCTGGTCGCCGACTTCGTCGCCGGCAACTCGCTGAACATCGTCGAAGCCGCGGGCACCAAGAACGGTCTGTTCCTGATTCTCGACGACGGCACTGGACGCGGCGAGTGTCTGTTCTTCAGCGACGGCACGCCGGCTGGCACCGAGCGCATCCTCGACCTCGGTCCGAGCACCTACGGCGGCTTCCGGCACCCGACGCTGACGACGATCCTCGGCGGCAGCATGGTGGCGTTCGCCGCCGACGACCTGGTGCACGGCATGCAGGTCTGGGTGTCCGCGGGCACCGCGGCATCGACGCAACGACTGTCGTCGATCGGCCTGGTCGGTGCTGCGGACATCAGCGACCTCGCCGCGATCGGCAACAGCATCTACGCCTCGGTCGACGAGGAGGTCAACGGCACCGAGCCGTGGCGGTTCGAGGTCGGCGCGACGCAGATCGCCTTCACCGCGTTCTACGGCGACGGCTGCCACGGCGCGACTTCGCCGGCGATCACGATCGGCGCCAACGGCACGCCGGTGATCGGCGACGCGACGTTCGGCATCGAGCTGCAGGGCGCCGACGTCAACACCGCGGGCTTCCTGTTCTACAGCCGCGGCATGCTGAGCCAGTCCGCGTGCTCGCTGGCGATCATGCCGCCGATCGAGTTCCACTCGGCGCACGTCGTCAACGCCGGCATCACCACCACTGCGCCGCTGCCGATCCCCAACCACCCAGCCCTCGCCGGCGCCGACCTGTTCTGGCAGTGGGCGATGCTGCACCCGAGCCCTGGCTTCGTCGGCCTGTTCGACCTGACCGGCGGCATGCAGACGCACCTCGGATTCTGACGCGGCCCCCGAGCGGCGTTAGGCTGCTGCGCGCGCGGCAGCCCGAACCCGCCGTGCTCGAGGATCGCCGATGAGTTTCGTGCTGCACCGCTGCGCTGCCGTCCTGCTCGCCTGCGCCCCCCAGTTCGGCCTGGTGCCCGCTGCCCGGTCACAGGCCCTCGCCACGACGCTCCCGGACGACCCGTTCGCGGCGGTGGCGGCGATGCCGGCAGAACCGCCGGTCGCGGGCGGTCTGGAGGTCGTCGTGCACGACGCCGACGGCGCGCCGGCGAAGGACGCGATCGTCGTGCTGCTGGCCTCGGCGCGCGGCAGCTACGGCGAACGACGCGATGCGGCCGAGCTGCGCTACCCCGGTGACGAGCCGCGCATCCTCGCGGCGCGCGCGATCGAGGGCACGCGCTACGCGGTGTCGGCCGACGGCGCGACGCGGGTGCCGCTCGACGTGCGCGGCCGCATCGTCGCGGTGCAAGGTGAGCTGGTCGCTTCGGTGATCCGCGACGCCGTCGGCGCGGCCGGCGGGCGGCGGGTCACGCTGCAGCTGCTGCCAGCGCAGACGCTGTCGGTCGAGGTCGTCACCGCCGACGGCGGCGCCGCGGCAGGCGTGCCGGTCGGGTTGCTGGCGGCGCCGGACCAGATGCCGTTCCCGCAGCAGAGCACCGGGCCGGACGGCAAGGCGCGCTTCCGCGTCGTCGCCGGCCGCGGCGAGCAGGCGATCGTGCGGGCGCTGATCGCCGCCGACGCGCCGCCGAACGACCAGCTGCCGAGCGGCGACGGCGCGACGGCGCGCCTCGTGCTGCCGGCGTGTGGCAGCGTGATGGCGACGCTGAAGTTCGCGCTGCTGCCCGGCGCCGACGTCGAATGGAGGCTGCGCAACGAACACGGCGTGGTGGCCCGGCCGAGCGCGACGCCGCGGCCCGGTCAGGCGGTGTTCGAACACGTCGCGGCCGGCTTCGCCGGCGTGCTCGACTGCCAGGTCGACGGCGACGCCTTCGGTCCCGAGGAAGGTGACGGCACGCCGATCGCCGCGCTCGCGGCCGGCGAACGGCGCGAAGTCGAAGTCACCGCCGGGTCCGACCAGCAGGACCTCGTCGTGCAGCTGCTGCAGCCGGACGGCCAGCCCGTGCGTTCGAGCTGGGTGATGTGGCAATGGCAGTCCGGCAACGGCTCGACGAGTTCGGGCGGGCGGACCAACCGCGAGGGCTGGCTGCGGCTGGCGGTCGACGAGAGCCGCGGCGCCCCCGGCAAGCTGCGCCTCGAAGCGCGCGGCGGGACCTGGTCCGGGCCCCTGCTCGGCGCGGCCTCGCTCGAACTCGGCGAGCTGAAGGCACCGCGCCACGTGCTCGAGCCGCAGCGACTCGCGGCGCCGACGATCGCGCTGACCGGTCGCGTCGTCACCGCTGATGGCCGCGTGCCGGCCGGGCTGATGCTGGAAGCCAGACGCGACGACGACCACACCAGCTACGAGGTGCCGATCGACGCCGCCGGACGCTTCAACGTGACGATGGTCGAGCCGCACCCGCAGCGCGTCGCCGTCACCCTCGACACCGACCAGTGGAGCTTCGTCGACAACCCGGGGCAGCCGCAGTTCTGCGATCGCGGCGGCGAAGTGCTGCTGCAGGTGCAGCGTTGCGGCCGCGTGCGCTTCCATGCCGACCCCTTGCCCGACGGCGTGCACTCGACGTTCGACTGCTACTGGCTGCGCGCCGAGGACCGCGTGCGCGTCGACGTCGACCTCTCCGACGACGCCGAGGTGCTGACCGCCCCGCCCGGCAACTGGAGCCTGGTGATCGGCTACGGCGAGACGGAGATCCACCGCATCGACGACATCACCGTCGCGTCGGGCATCGAGACCCACGACGCGCGGCTGATGTTCTTCGATTGGAACGCGTTCGCGGCGGTCGTCTCGATCCGTGTGCAGGACGAGCAGGGCCAGCCGACCGACGCCTGCACGGTGTGGTACCACTACCAGAACGGCGCCACCGGTACGAGCCCGAACGACGGCCTCAGCCGCTGGCTCGTGCCGAAGAGCGGCGCGCACATGACCGTCGAACCCGACGACGACCACGCCGAGGTCGACCTCGGCATGGTCGACGGCGGCGAGCTGGTGGTGCGCTACGGCAAGGGACCGCGCCTGCTGGTCGCGCTCACCGGCGCGCCGGCGCTGCCCGACGGCGTGACGCTGGTCGCCGCCGCCGAGGGCCAGGACGTGTGGCAGCCGTTCGCCGCCGACGGCACCGCCGAGCTGTGGGCCGAGTCGGTCGGCGGCTGCCGGCCGCGCCTCGCCGTGCGGAAGGGCGAACAGCGCGTCGAGGTGCAGTTCCGCCTGCCCCGTACGGAGTTGCCGCGCGGCGGTGCTCGGCTCGACGTGCCCGCCGCCGAAGCGCTCGGCAAGGCGATCGAGGTGGCGTTGGGCGGCCTGCGCTGACGTCGCGTGGCCCACCCCGCGCGGACGGTGGTCCCGGGGGAAAATGGCGGAGAGGGGGGGATTCGAACCCCCGTGAGACTTGCGCCTCAACCGGTTTTCGAAACCGGCCCATTCAGCCGCTCTGGCACCTCTCCGCGAGGTTCGCGGCGTGGGGACGCCGTGACGAACGTGGGCGAGGATGTTGCCGATCCGCAGCCCGGTTTGCAACCGGCTACTTGCCGGATCCCCGCTTCGCCCGGAAGAACTCGCGCAGCAGCGCCGCGCTGTCGGTGGCACCGGGCCCTTCGACGACCTCACAGCGGTGGTTCAGCCGCGCGTCCTCGAGCAGGGTCGCCAGCGAACGCACGGCGCCGAACTTGGGGTCGCGCGCGCCGAACACCACCCGCCGCACCCGCGTGTGCAGGATCGCGCCGGCGCAGAGGAAGCACGGCTCCAGCGTGCAGTAGAGCATCGCGGTCGGCAGACGCTTCTCCCCCACGCGCTGCAGCGCCTGCTGCAGCGCCTCCATCTCCGCATGGGCCAGCGGCGAACGCAGCTGCTCGACGCGGTTGCGGCCCTCGCCGACGACGACGCCGTCGATCACGACCAGAGCGCCCACCGGCACCTCGTCGTGCGCGGCGGCCTCGCGCGCGAGCTCGAGGCAACGCGCGATGAGGAGTTCGTCTTCGCTTGTCGGGGGCGAGTCGGCCATCTATCGTCGCCCACTCCACCAAGCCGACGAACCTTGAGCAAGCGCGACTTCCTGTCCACGGCCGGCCTCAGCCGCCCCGAACTCGACGACCTCCTCGACCTGGCGACCCGCGTCAAGGGCAAGCGGCCCGGGCAGGTGCTCGGCGGCAAGACGCTGGGGCTGATGTTCTTCCAGCCGAGCCTGCGCACCCGCGTGTCGTTCGAGGTGGCGATGGTCCAGCTCGGCGGCCACTGCATCAACCTGTCGGCCGACGACCTCTACGAGCTCGAACCGGGCGAACAGGCGATCATGGACGGCCGCGCCGAGGAGCACGTCAAGGACGCCGCGCGCACGCTGTCGCGCTACGTCGACGCGCTCGGCATCCGCGCGGCGTCGCGTTCGGGCACCTGGGAGCACGACCGCCGCGAGCTGCTGCTGCGCAGCTACGCCGAACACGCCTCGGTGCCGGTGATCAACCTCGAGACCTGCTTCGAGCACCCGTGCCAGGCGTTGGCCGACGTGCTGACGATGCGCGAGAACCTGCTGTCGCTGCAGAGCCGCAAGCTGACGCTGCTGTGGTGCAACCACCCGGAGCCCAAGTCGCTCGGTCCGACGCACTCGGTGCTGCAGCTCGCGGCGCTGATGGGCATGGACGTGACCCTCGCCCACCCGCTCGGCTTCGAGGTCGACCACGAGGTCCTCGAGCGCAGCAAGCAGACCGCGGGCGCGGCCGGTGGTTCGGTGCGCGTCGTCAACGACATGACCGAGGCGGCGCGCGGCGCCGAGGTGCTCTACGCGCGCTCGTGGGGCTGCACGAAGTACTGGGACGACAACGAGCGCGAGGCGATGGTCAAGCGCTCGCTGCACGACTGGCGGGTCGACGAGCAGCTGATGGCGCGCACCGACAACGCGCTGCTGATGCACCCGCTGCCCGTGCGCCGCAACGTCGCCGCGACCGACGCGGTGCTCGACGGCGAGCGTTCGCGCATCTACGACCAGGCGGCCAACCGCGCGCACGTGCAGAAGGCGCTGCTGATGCAGCTGCTCAAGTAGCCGCTGATCGCGCCGCTCAGGCCCGGCCGGGGCGCAGCAGCAGTCCGGCGATCGCGTAGGCGAGCACGCCCCCCCACGCGACGGCCTCGAAGCCGAACGCCATCGCCAGCGCCAGCGAGGAGACGCCGGCCAGGACGCCGCAGGCGCCGTTCAGCGCCCAGAACCAGGCCTTCGCCGCGTCGCCGAAGCGCAGCATGCCGAGCGGGAAGAAGTGGCCGAGCAGGAAGCCGCACGGCAACAGCAGCACGACGGTGACGACGACGCGCACCGCTTCGGACGCGCCGAGCGTCACCTCGAACAGCCAGCCCATGACGACGTTGAGCACGCCGAGCACGACCGGAACCACCGGCCAGAGCCGCTGCAACCCGCCCACGCCGAGCCGCCCCGAGCGCAGCGAGCCCGCGCCAGCGCCGAGCAGCAGCGCGCCGATCACCACCGCCGCCGCCACGCTCGGGTGGCCCAGGTAGAGCACGAACCGCTGCAGCCACGGGATCTCGATCAGCATGAACGCGAAGCCGATCGCCGCGAAGTAGCTGCTGCCGCGCCAGAACTCCGGCGCGCGCGGCAGGAAGCGCATCAGCGCGAACGGCGCGAAGAACAGCGCCAGCGTGAACGCGGCGACGACCAGCATCAGCAGCTGCAGCGTGGCGACGCCTTCCTCGTTGATGCCCTGCGCGCGCGCGAACCCGAGGTCGAAGCGGCCGAAGATCGGCAGCGACTGGAAGAAGAACGGCCGGTCGTCGGTCGGCGGCGTGAGCTGGATGCCGCGCGCGGCGGCCTCGCCCGGGCCGTCACGCAGCAGCGTCGCCACGCGGCCGGGCGCGGCGGCATCCGGGGCGTCGGGGTACATCCCGTCGAAGCCGCGCTGCTCGCACACCTCCGCGGCGCGCGCCCGCTCTGCCGCGGTGAACGGGCGCTTGCTCATCAGCACGTTGCACACCGTGTCCGCGCCGATGACCAGCAGGTGCTCCTCGGGACGTTCGACGCCCGCCGCGCGCAGCGCCGCCTGGCTCAGCAGCACCAGCCGATCCCCTTCGAGGCCGAACACGCCGGCGCGCCAGCGACTGGTCGAGAGCAGCCCGTCCGGCGACAGCTTCTCGTAGTAGAGGCGGAACGCCTCGACGGTGTAGAGGTTGTTCTCGGCGAGCGTGTAGGCGCCGGCCGCAGTCGCCGCCCAGCTGTCGATCAGCGAGATCTGGATCAGGTCGTAGTCGCCCGGAGAACGCGTCAGGAAGCTGCGCCCCTCGCTGACGTGGGCGTGCACGCCCGGGGCGTGGTAGATGTCGCCGCTGAACTCCTTGAAGCGCGTCGAGACCGTCTCGACGACGCCGGCGTTGAACTCGGCGACGTCGATGTCCGCGGCCCCGCACCGCAGCGCCGTCAGCACGTCGCGCCCGCCGCCGCCGCCGATGATCGCCACACGACGCGGCGGCCGCACCTGGTAACCCGCCGCCGTCACGTCGAACAGCAGGAAGTCGAACTCGCCCATGTCCGACGTGTCGCCGTCGAAGCGCGTGATCGGCGTGCCCGCCGTGCCGTCCTGCTCCATCCAGAACTGCTCCGCGGTGACGTGCGGCGCCTTGCTGCCCCGGCCCCACGTGTGCGCGACGGCCGCACCGGCGCCGGGTGCGATGACCTCGAGCGCGGCCTTGGTGTCGAAGAAGGTCAGGCGCGCGGTCGGCGTCCATCGCTCGTACATGTCGATGGCCTCGTAGTAGAGCTTGGAGCGCCGCACCTTCAGCGGCCCGTCGACGACCGTCACGCCCACGATCAGCAACGCTGCCGCCGCGGCCAACCAGCCGCGCAGGCCCGTGCGCCACGCCGCGAACACCGGCAGCAACCCGAGCAGCGCGCACGCCTGCGGCGTCGGCAGGGTGCTGAGCACCGGCATGACCGCCGCGGCGGCGACGCTCGCGCCGAGCAGGTCCGCGCCGTACAGGCGGCCGACCTCGGCGCCCTTCGCCTCCAGCAACAGGATGCAGACGGCGGCGCCGAGCAGCAGCATCGGCACCAGCACGCAGGCCATGCAGAGCACGACCGCCCACGGACCGAGCCCGCCGAAGTCGACGCGCCCGAGGTGCAGCGTGATCGCCAGGATCGCGACGACCGAGGCCGGTACGGCGAGACCGCCGAGCACCAGCGTCCACGGCAGCAGCGCGACCGACGGCCGCCGCAGCGCGAACCACACGCCGGGTGCGCCGAGGCCGAGCATCGCCAACGACACCGACAGGAAGGCCCAGTGGTACCAGAGCACGACGCTCAGCACGCGCGTGACGGCGATCTGGAAGAACAGGATCGCGAACGACGCGAGGGCGATCGCGAGCAGCAGGTCGCGTGGCGAACGGCGGTTCTGGTGCGGCATGGGCGTGGGGAGTCTAGCTCCGTCGGGCACCGCACATCGCGCCGGAATCCCGCTGGGAAGCGGCGGCCGTTCCGTCGCCGCGCGAAGCCCGCCGAGGTGCCCTTGCCAACGGCTGCTGAAGGCGCACGACCGCGGGTCGAGAGGTCTCGACCTCGCGACGACGCTCGCCGGCGCGGCCGAACGCCGCCTCGACGCCACGCGCCCGACCAGCGCACGTCGATGGCGCACGCCTGCGCTCAGGACGCGGCGGCGAGCCCTTCGGCCACGGCCACCGCGCGCAGACCTTCGACGAGCGTCACGTGGGCCGCGACGCCGAGGCAGCGACGCGCCGGCTCGCCGTCGGCGACCCAGCCGGGCGCGCGCAGCTCGCGCACCTTGTCGCGGTTGAAGTAGCCGGGCTCGCCGCGCAGGCGCGCCCAGAGCCCCGCCGCGCCGGCGGCCAGCCCGGCCAGCAGGAGCGGAACACGCACCAGCCGCGGTTCGCGGCCGCAGGCGGCGGCGATCGCGCGCAGCAACGCCCACGTGTCGGTGCGCGCCGGCCCGTCGAGCGGCAGCACGGCGCCGCTCGGCCGCACCTCGATCACGCGCATCAGCGCGTCGACCACGTCGTCGACGTGGATCACCGACAGCGGCGCCGGGCGCGGCGGCACGGCGACCAGCGGCGCGGTCGCCTGGCGGAACAGCAGCCGGGTCGCGCCGTCCCCGGGGCCGTAGACCACCGGCGGACGCACGATCGTCCACGGCAGCGGCCCCGCCACCACCGCCCGTTCGCCGGCCAGCTTGCTGTGCCCGTAGTGCGACACCGGGCGGCAATCGGCCGGCATCGCCGCGCTTCCGGAGCCGTCCACGCTGGGGCCGGCCGCGGCCAGCGACGAGACCAGCACGACGTGCGCAGGCGGCGTGACGGCCGCGAGCAGGCGAGCGGCGCCGGCGGCGTTGACGGCGTCATAGCCGGCGCGACCGAAGGCCTTCAACGTGCCGGCGAGGTGCACGACGACGTCGACCCCGGCGGCCGCGGCCCGAAGCGCGGCCGTGCCGTCGTCGCGGCCCAGATCCGCCTCGATCAGGCTCGGCGCCGGCAGCCCGGCCCGCACGGCCCGGGAGACGTCGCGCACCGGGCAGACGAGCTGCCCTGGCGCCACGCCGGACGCCAGCAGCCGGCGCACCAGGGCCCCACCGACGAAGCCCGTGGCCCCCGTGACCAGCAGGCGGCCGCGCAGGTCGGGAAACGGGGCGGAGGGCATTGGCCGGACGGACGGGCCGACAAATGGTTGGCGGGCCCGTCGCAGCAATCTACCATCAGCAACGAGCTTGGACATCTTCAAGAAGTGCGAGGGTTTCGTGCGGGCCAGGGAGCTTCAGGCTCTCGGGGTCTATCCCTACTTCATCCCGCTGCACGACAGCGAGGGCACCGAGGTCGAGATCGGCGGTCAGCGCCTGATCATGATCGGCAGCAACAACTACCTCGGGCTGACACACCATCCGGCGGTGCTGCAGGCGGCGCAGGACGCGATCGCGCGCTACGGCACGTCATGTTCTGGCTCGCGATTCCTCAACGGCACACTGGAACTTCACGAAGAGCTCGAACGCCGCCTCGCCGCGTTCATGGGCCAGGAAGCCGCGCTGTGCTACTCGACCGGCTTCCAGGCCAACCTCGGCGCGATCTCGGCGATCTGCAGCAAGGGCGACCTGATCCTGTGTGATCGCGAGAACCACGCGTCGATCATCGACGGCTGTCGCCTGAGCTTCGCCGACACCCGCAAGTTCCGGCACAACGACACCGCCGACCTCGAGCACCACCTGCAGCTCGGGCAGCAGCAGGGCCGCGGCATGCTCGTGGTCGTCGACGGCCTCTACTCGATGATGGGCGACCTCGCGCCGCTCGCCCGGATCCGCGAGCTGGCCGACCAGTACGGGGCGCGCATGATGGTGGACGAGGCGCACGCCATCGGCGTGCTGGGCGCCCGCGGGCGCGGCGCGGCCGAGTACTGCGGCATCCACCCGGACCTGGTGATGGGCACGTTCTCGAAGAGCTTCGCCAGCCTCGGCGGGTTCATCGCCGGCCCGGCCCAGGTCATCCACTTCATGCGGCACCACGCCCGCGCGCTGATGTTCTCGGCGTCGATCACGCCGTCGTCGGCGGCTGCTGCCCTCGCGGCGCTGGACATCATCGAGAGCGAGCCGCAGATGCGGCACCGCGTGCTCGAAGTGGCCGAACGGGTGCGCCTCGGCCTGCGCGGGATCGGCTTCCAGACGGCAGGTGCCCCCCACAGCCCGATCGTCCCGGTGCTGGTCGGGGACCAGGACCGCATGCTGCGTCTGTGGCGGACGCTGTTCGAATGCGGCCTGTTCACCAACGCCGTGACCCAGCCGGCCGTGCCCGTCGGCGGCGACCTGATCCGCACGTCCTACATCGCCGCGCACACCGACGCGCAGATCTCCGAGGTGCTCGAGCGCTTCGCCGAAGCCGGGCGGCGGGTCGGCCTGATCGCCGATGTTCCGCCGAGCGAATCGCAGCTGGCCAACGGCTGAGAAGCCGAACGAGGACGATGCGGCCGCTCCGACAGCCGCCCTGGCGGCCGCGCGGAGCTCGCGAGACGATTCTCTCCCGCGCCCGGAGCTCTCCCGCGCCCTGAGCGGCGCGAACGGCGATGGCTGGCGGTGACAGCGCCGCCTGCGTAGGTTGGCGGGCGATGTCGGAGGCACCGCCGTTCGTCCACCTGCACGTGCGCTCGCACTACAGCCTGCTGGCTGCGACGGCCCAGGTGAAGCCGCTGGTCGAGGCCGCCGTCGCCGACGGCCAGCCCGGCCTCGCGCTGACCGACAACGGCAACCTGTTCGGCGCGATCGACCACTTCAAGGCGTGCAAGAAGGCGGGCATCCGACCGATCCTCGGCCAGACCACCTACGTCGCCGGCAAGAGCCGTCGCGAGACCGCCGGCGCCGACAACCCGACCTACGACCTGACGCTGCTGGCGGCCGACAGCACCGGCTTCGACAACCTCCGCAAGCTGTCCGGCAAGGCGTGGCTCGAGGGCTTCAGCTACAAGCCGCGCGCCGACCTCGAGCTGCTGCAGGAACACCGCCAGGGCCTGATCGCGCTGTCGGGCACGACGCAGTCCGAGATCGCGATGGCGATCCAGCAGAACGACATGGACGGCGCGCGCCGCGCCGCGCTGCGACTTCGCGAACTGTTCGGCCCGGACAACTTCTTCCTCGAGGTCGCCGAGACCGGCTACGAGGTCCAGCGCATCGTCACGCGCGGCCTTCGCCAACTCGGTCAGGAGCTCGGCATCCCGTGCGTCGCCACCAACGACGTGCACTATCGGCTGCCGGAGGACTGGCTGGCGCACGACATCATGCTCTGCATCCGCAGCGGCAAGAGCGTCGCCGACCCCAACCGCTTCCGCATGGGCTCGCGCGAGCTCTACCTGAAGTCGCGCGAGCAGATGGCGCGCGCCTTCCACGACTGGCCGGAGGCGCTGAGCAACACCGTCACGATCGCCGAGCGCTGCAACGTCGACATCGAGTTCGGCGTCTACCACGTTCCGGTCTATCAGCCGGACTGCGGCAGCACGCCGGACGACTACTTCGCCAAGCTGTGCCGCGAGGGTGCGATCGCCCGCTACGGCGCGATCGACGCGCGGGTGCAGGAGCGCCTCGACTACGAAGTCGACATCATCAAGAAGCTCGGCTTCGTCAGCTACTTCCTGATCACCTGGGACTTCATCAAGAAGGCCAAGGACATGGGCATCCCGGTCGGCCCGGGACGCGGCTCGGCGGCCGGCTCGATCGTCGCCTACTGCCTCGGCATCACCGACGTCTGCCCGCTCGCCTACAACCTGCTGTTCGAGCGCTTCCTCAACCCGGGCCGCGTGTCGATGCCGGATATCGACATCGACTTCTGCGGCAACCGGCGCGAGGAGATCATCGAGTACGTCCGCAACAAGTACGGACACGACTGCGTCTGCCAGATCATCACCTTCGGCACGATGGCGTCGCGCGGCGTGCTGAAGGACGTCGGCCGCGTGCTCGACTTCCCCGTCAACGACATCAACGAGATCTGCAAGAAGGTGCCGCAGGGGCCCGGCGCGTCGTTGAAGGCGGCGCTCGAGACGGACACCGAACTGCAGGGCATCCGCGACCAGTCGCCGCAGCACAAGCGGCTGTTCGAGCTGGCGCTCAAGCTCGAGGGCTCGGCGCGCCACAACTCGATCCACGCCGCCGGCGTGGTCATCGCCGACCGACCGCTGCGCGAATACGTGCCGTTGGCGAAGAACGGCGAGGACACCATCACCCAGTGGCAGATGACCGAGCTCGAGGAGGTCGGCCTGCTGAAGATGGACTTCCTGGGCCTCAAGACGCTGACGATCCTCGCCGAGGGCCAGCGGCTGGTGAAGGAGGTGCACGGTGTCGAGCTCGACTACGGCAAGCTGCCGCTCGACGACGCCGAGACCTACGCGCTCATGGCGCGCGGCGAGACCCAGGGCGTGTTCCAGCTCGAGTCGTCGGGCATGCGTGAACTGCTGCAGCGCCTCAAGCCAGACAACTTCGAGGACGTCATCGCGGTGCTGGCGCTGTATCGCCCGGGCCCGCTCGGTTCGGGCATGGTCGACATGTTCGTCGATCGCAAGCACGGCAAGGCCAAGACCGTCTACCCGCACGGCGACACGCAGCCGATCCTGGAGCCGACCTACGGGGTCATCGTCTACCAGGAGCAGGTCATGCAGATCTCCGGCGTGATCGGCGGCTTCTCGATGTCCGAGGCGGACAACCTGCGCAAGGCCATGGGCAAGAAGAAGCCCGAGGTCATGCTCAAGTTCAAGGACCAGTTCATCGAGGGCGCGGAGAAGCAGGGCTACGACGGCAAGTTCGCCAAGGAGCTCTTCGAGACGATGGAGTACTTCGCCGGGTACGGCTTCAACAAGTCGCACTCGACGGCGTACGCGCTGGTGACCTACCAGACGGCGTGGCTGAAGGCGCACTACCCGACCGAGTTCACCGCGGCCAACCTGACGGTCGAGTCGGGCAACAGCGACAAGATCAAGGAGTTCGTCGACGACATCCGCCGCGCGGGCATGACGATCCTGCCGCCGAGCGTGAACCACTCGATGCGCTACTTCGGGGTGGAGACCGGCGAGGTCGAAGGCGGCGCGATCCGCTACGGCCTCGGCGCGATCAAGGGTGTGGGCTCGCGCGTCGCCGACGCGATCGCCGCCGAGCGCGACGCGAACGGCCCCTACAGCAGCATCGAGGACCTCTGTGAGCGGCTCGACAGCGCGCTGATCAACAAGACCGCGCTCGAGTCGCTGGTGCAGTCAGGCGCCTTCGACGGCCTCGGTCGCACGCGCGCCGGCGACTTCGCGCAGATCGAGTCGGCGCTGCGCGCGGCGGCCACCGCGCGCGAGGACCGACGCCGCGGCCAGAAGATGCTGTTCGCGCCGCCGCCCGTGCAGGACGACGGCGACGAGGGCCCGCGCGTCGGCGAATGGCCCGAGCACGAACGCCTACAGCGCGAGAAGGAGTCGCTCGGCTTCTACCTGTCCGGCCACCCGTTCGAGAAGCGCGGCATGTTCCTCCGGCGCATCGCCGGCGCCACCACCGCGTCGCTGTCGAAGCTCGAACCGGGCGGCACTACGCGCATCGCCGGCATGATCAGCGGCGTGCGCATCATGCAGATCAAGCAGGGCAAGAACGCCGGGCAGAAGATGGCGCGCTTCCTGCTCGAGGACCTCGACGGCACCGTGCCGGTGACGTGCTTCGCGCGCAGCTACGCGACGCTGAAGGACCGCATCATCGAGGACGCGATCGTGTTCCTGCAGGGACGCCTGGACAAGAGCAGCGAGGAGCCCGCGCTGCTGCTCGACGCGCTCGACCCGGCCGCCGAGGTAGTGCGACGCGAGGTGGCGGGCCTGGTCCTGCACCTCGACGGAGCGATGACCACCGAGCAACACCTCGAACGTATCCACGCGATCGCCGAGCGCTACAAGGGCAACCAGCAGCTTCACCTGGACGTCGAGGACGATGGCACCTGCTTCCGGGTGCGCGCCGACACCGGCGTGAAGGTCAGCGACGATCTGCTCGACGAGTTCGCCGTACTGGTGGGCCCGGAGAACATGTCGTTCACGCGGTTGTAGGAGCCGGCGAAGCGCACGGGCGGCCTGCCTCGATGCCTCGGCCCGGAGCCCGCGACGGGACCCCGGCGGCCTCGACTCCTCGCAGGGTCGGGGACATCACCGTACAACGAAGCGGTCCGCCCACTGGGGACGGACCGTCACGAAGAGTCGTTCCAGCCTTGTCAGCGGGCTCAGGCGCCCGCGCCGGCTTCGACCTCGTCGACGACCTCGGCCTGCTCGGCCGCCTTGATCTGGCGCTCGAGCACGGTGTTGTCCACGAGTTCGAGGATCGCCTTCTGCGTGCCGTCGCCGACCCGGTGGTCGGCCAAGCGCAGGATGCGCGTGTAGCCACCCGGACGCGACTTGAAGCGCGGGCCGATCTCGTCGAACAGCTTCTTCACGATCGTCTTGTCCTGGAGGTAGGACGCGACCAGACGGATGCGGTGCAGCCGCGAGGCGGCGTCATCCTTCTTGGCGATCGTGATGATCTTCTCGATGAACGAGCGCAGCGCCTTGGCCTTGGCGAGCGTGGTCTCGACGCGTTCGTGCTTGAACACGGCGTTGGCGAAGTTCATGCGCAGCGCCTTGCGATGCGCCGAGTTCCGATTGAGGGTCTTACCCGCGACCTTGTGCTTCATGACGACATTCCTCGTCCACCGCCCCGCTGAGAACCGGGACGGTCGACCTTACTTGTATTCCTCGATGTTCATGCCCAGCGTCAGGCCGAGCGCTGCAAGCTTGCTCTTGACCTCCTTGAGCGAGGTCTTGCCGAAGTTGCGGACCTTGAGCAGCTCCGGCTCCGACATGGCGACCAGGTCGCGCATGAGGGCCACGTTCTCGCTGTCCAGGCAGTTCTTCGAACGGACCGACAGCTCCAGCATGTCGATCGACTTGTTGAGCAGATCGACCATCTCGCGACGGCGCGCGCCCTCGTCACCTTCCGGCGCGAGCACACCGCCCTCGACGGCGAGGTCTTCCTTCATCTCGAAGTACTGGACGAACGGGTTGAGGTGCTTGCGGTAGATCTTGCTGGCCTCGACCAGCCCCATCTCCGGCGACACCGTGCCATCGGTCCAGATCTCGAGCACCAGGCGGTCGTAGTCGGTGGACTTGCCGACGCGGGTGTTCTCGATCGCGTAGCGGACGCGGTGCACCGGGCTGAAGATCGAGTCCACCGGGATGGTGCCGATCTCGAGTTCGTCCTGGACGTTCTCCTCGGCCGTCACGTAGCCGCGGCCCTTCTTCACCTGCATCTCGCAGAAGAAGCGCACGTCCTCGGTGAGGGTGCAGATCTTCAGCTCGGGGTTGGCGATCTCGACGTTGTGGTCGCCTTCGATCTTCTCGGCGAGAACCTCGCCCTTCTCGCTGACATCGATGCGCAGGGTCGTCGGCGCATCGGTGTGCAGCTTGACCCGCAGCTTCTTGATGTTCAGCACGATCTGCGTGACGTCCTCGAGAACGCCGGCGATCGTCGAGAACTCGTGCACGACGCCGTCGATGCGCACCCAGGTGACCGCGGTGCCCTCGATCGAGGACAGCAGCACGCGCCGCAGGCCGTTGCCGATGGTCGTGCCGAAGCCCTTCTCGAACGGTTCGACGACGAAGCGGCCATACTGCGGGGTCGCGCTCTCGCGTTCCAGACGGACCTGCGACGGCAGCTCGAAGTTACGCCAACGAATACGCATTTCGGTTTCTCCCTGCTGGTGAGGGCGTGATTCCGGGGGATTTGGTTCGAGAAGGGGATTGGTAGCGAGGACTTCGCAGTCAGGACAGCGGCCTACTTCGAGCAGAGCTCGACGATGAGCTGCTCGTTGATCTCGACGCTGACGTCCTCGCGCTTCGGCAGCTGGATGACGCGGCCCTTGAGCTCGGACGGCGTCGCCTCGAGCCACGCGGGCAGCGGGCGGCCCTTGTTCATCTCGATGGCGTCGCCAGCCTTCTTGCTGATCTTGTCCTTGCCCTTGACCACGATCTCGTCACCGGCGCGGACCAGGTAGCTGGCGATGTCGAGGCGCTTCTTGTTCACGTAGACGTGACCGTGCGCGACCATCTGCCGGGCGTCGAAGCGCGAGAACGCGAGCCCCAGGCTGAGGAGCACGTTGTCGAGGCGCCGCTCCATCAGGATCAGCAGGTTCTCGCCGGTGTTGCCCTTTTGGCGCTGCGCGATCGAGAAGTAGTGCTGGAACTGACGCTCGAGCACGCCATAGATGCGCTTGCACTTCTGCTTCTCGCGCAGCTGGGTGCCGTAGTCCGTGCCCTTCTTGGGGCGGACATGCTGACCAGGCGGATAGTTGCGGCGGTTGACCGCGCACTTCTCCGAGAAGCAGCGCTGCCCCTTCAGGAACAGCTTGACGCCTTCGCGGCGGCAAAGCTTGCAGACGTTGGTGTCGTTACGAGCCATCTTGGGTCACCCGGCGATCCGGGCAGGGTCTTGCTGATTGCGTGCTGGAAGGGGAGGGATCAGACGCGGCGACGCTTGCGCGGCCGGCAACCATTGTGGGGCAGCGGGGTGCAGTCCTCGATCGACTTGACGTCGATGCCGGAGTTGGCGAGCGCGCGGATCGCCGACTCGCGCCCGGAACCCGGACCGCGCACCAGCACCTCCATCTCGTGCACACCCATCTTCTTGCACTTGTCGGCGACCTTCTCGGCGGCGCGCTGAGCGGCGAAGGGCGTGCTCTTGCGCGAGCCCTTGTAGCCGATCGTGCCAGCCGAGTCCCAGGCAATGACCTGCCCGGCCATGTCGACGACGGTGATGATCGTGTTGTTGAACGACGCCTTCACGTGAGCGACGGCCTTGCCGACGTTCTTGCGGACGCGCGCCTTCTTCTTCTCGCCGGGTGCACTCATCGAATCACTTCCTCAGGATCTTCTTGTTGGCGACGGTCTTGCGCGGGCCCTTGCGGGTGCGGGCGTTGCAGCGCGTGCGCTGGCCGCGCACCGGGAGACCACGGCGATGACGGAGACCGCGGTAGCAGTAGATCTCCTTCAGGCGGCCGATGTTCTGCAGGGTCAGACGACGCAAAGCGCCCTCGACCGGGAAGTTCGACTCCAGATAGCCGGCGATATTGGCGATCTCGTCGTCCTTCAGGTCCTTCGCGCGCACGGAGGGGTTGATGGCCAGCTCCTCGAGGCACTTGCGGGCCACGTACTGACCCACGCCATAGAGATACTGGAGCGCGATGTCGATGCGCTTCTCGTTGGGGATGTCTACACCGAGGAGTCTGGGCATATCGGGTTACCTGCTGACGTGGCGCTTACTTGCCCTGGCGCTGCTTGTGGCGCGGGTTGGTGCAGATGATGCGCACGATCCCGCGACGCCGGACGACTTTGCAGTGCTCGCAGATGCGGCGGACGCTGGTTCTGACCTTCACGACGGTTCTCGCTGGTTGGGGTAGATGGTTGGGGCTGTCACTGACGATCCAACAACTTGCAGATGCGGGCCTTGTTCGGGTCGAAGGGACTGACGTCCAACTGCACCGTGTCACCCGGGAGGAGGCGCGAGAACGCCATCCGGAACTCCTTGGCGACGTGTGCGGTCAGCACCCGCCCATCCTGCATCCTCAGGCGGAACAACCCGTTGGTCAGCGCCTCGACCACGATCGCGGTCGGCGCCGGTTGGGCTTGCTCCTCACCTGCTGTCATTGCATCCGCTCGAGCAACTCCTGGAAGACGACATCGGGGGATCGATCGGCGTCGATCTCCCGCAGAACACCTCGGTCCCCGTAGTACGCCAACAGTGGCGCCGTCTGGGTCCGATACACTTCCAGACGCTTGCCGATCGCCTCGGGGCGATCGTCGGAGCGCTGGACCAAT
Organism: Planctomycetota bacterium; assembly: GCA_020638735.1. GTDB lineage: Bacteria > Planctomycetota > UBA1135 > UBA1135 > UBA2386. Next base: position 207,455 of record JACKHZ010000008.1, read on the forward strand.
TCACCGCCGCACGTGTCGCAGATCCCCTCGACCTTGGTCGGACGGTTCTCGACGTGCCAGATCGCTCCGCACTTGCCGCAGGTGCGGCGACCCGAGAGCCGACCGACCAGGACCTCCTCGGGGATCGAGAACGAGATCACGTGGGTCAGCGCCTGGTCGCCGGACAGGTTCTCGTCCAGCGCTTCGGCCTGCGGGAGTGTACGGGGGAAACCATCCAGGATCCAGGCGGCTGCAGCGTCTGGCTGCTGGATCCGGGCCTTGACCATGTCGATGATCAGCTGGTCGGGCACCAGCTGGCCCTTGTCCATGTAGCCCTTGGCAGCGACGCCGAGCTCGGAGCCGGACTTGACCTCGGCGCGCAGCATGTCACCCGTGGAAAGGTGCGCGATGGGGCTGCCGGCGGCGGCGAAGTGCTCCGCCACCTGCTTGGCCTGCGTGCCCTTGCCGGCGCCCGGAGCGCCGAGGAAGACACAGCGTGCTGTCGTCGAGGTCGCCATCACTGCTCAGCGACGCCCCCATCCGCTGGTAGCGCTCGCGGCCTCGCCGGTCTCGGCCATGAAGCCGTCGTAGTTGCGCATGACCAGCAGCGAGTTGAGCTTCTCGACCATGTCGAGGGCCACGCCGACGACGATCAGGATCGACGTGCCGGACATGAAGTAGATCAGCACCTGGTTCGGCGTGTTGCCGCCGCGACCGAGCAGCGAAGGCATCACCGCGATGACGCTCAGGAAGGCAGCGCCGGCGATCGTGATCCGGATCATCGTGCCCTCCAGGAACTCTGCGGTCGGCTTGCCCGGACGGATGCCGGGGATGAAGGAGCCGCCCTCCTGGAGGTTCTTGGCGATCTCGTTCGGCTGGAACATCATCGACGTCCAGAAGAACGAGAAGAAGAAGATCAGGGCCGAGAACGACAGCACGTACCAGAAGCCGCGCTGGCCGCCGAACGCCTGGTCGAGCCAGGTCAGATGCAGACCGGAGCCGATCATCACCGGGATCATCAGCAGGGCCGAGCCGAAGATGATCGGCATGACGCCGGCCTGGTTGACCTTGAACGGCAGGAAGTGCTTCTGGCCGCCGTAGACGCGCTTGCCGCGCGCCTGCTTGGCCTGCTGGATCGGAATCCGGCGCTGCGCCTTCTGCATGTAGACGACCGCGACCACGGTCACCCCCCACGCGCCGCCGAACAGCAGCAGGCTCTGCCAGGCCTCGGTCGTCCAGCCGCCGGAGAAGTAGGACCCCAGCGCCGGATAGAGGTTGGAGATGATGCCCGCCATGATGATCAGCGAGATGCCGTTGCCGATGCCGTGCTCGGTGATCTGCTCACCGAGCCACATGATGAACATCGTGCCGGCGGTCAAGGCGACCATCACGACCACGCAGTAGAGGCCGAACCACTCCTTGACGCCGACGTAGAGCAGGTTGTCGCTGTCGAGCGCACCGAAGATCACGAACCACGACTGGATCAGGCAGATGCCGACCGTCGCGAGCCGCGTGTACTGGTTGATCTTGCGCTGACCGCTCGCGCCCTCCTTGGAGATGCGCTCGAGACCCGGCAGGGCCTTGGCCAGCAGGCTGAAGATGATGCTGGCGGAGATGTAGGGCATCACGCCGAGCGAGAACAGCGTCGCGCTCTGCAGCGAGCCGCCGGTCAGCACGTTCATCATGCCGAACAGCTGACCGACGCCGCCCTGGCTGCCCATCTGCTTCTGGGCCTCGACCCAGTTGACTCCCGGCAGCGGGATGAAGAACCCGATCCGGTAGACCAACAACAGCCCCAACGTGATCAGGATCTTGCTCCGGATCTCGGGCACCTTGAACAGGTTGGCGATCGAAAGGTTCATTCGGCTTGGGGGGCTGTGGCGTCGGACGTGGACCCGGCAGGAGACTGGGCCGGCGACTATGCGTCAGCTGCCGGCTGCGCCTGCTTGGCGCCGCGGCGGATGCGGGGCTGCCCAGGCTTGCGCCGGCTCCCGTCCTTGGCGACGAACTTGGGCCGCATCTGCTTGGTCGCGATGAGTTCGACCGTGCCGCCGGCCTTCTCGATCTTCTCACGGGCGGACTTCGTGATCGCGTCGACCTTGACGGTCAGCGCCTTCTGCAGTTCGCCTTCACCGAGGATCTTGAACAGCTCCGAGTGCTTCTCCTTGGACGCGAGGCCCTTGGTGAGCACAGCCTTCAGATCCACCACCGCGCCGGCCTCGAACGCATCGAGGTCGCGCACGTTGACGATCGTGAAGACCTTCTCGAAGTTCTTGTTGTTGAACCCGACCTTCGGCAGACGACGGTAGAGCGGCATCTGTCCGCCTTCCCAGCCGATGCGACGCGACCAACCCGAGCGCGCCTTGGCGCCCTTGTGACCGCGGCCGGACGTCTTGCCCAGGCCGGAGCCCGTGCCACGACCGACCCGCTTGCGCTCCGGACGAGCGAGCCCGAGAGCCTTTGCTTCGGCGATGTTCATGCCAGTTCCACTCCTCGCAGCGCGACGACCTGGTCGCGGCTGCGCAGCTGGTCGAGGGCCATCATGGTCGCCTTGACCACGTTCAACGAATTGGTCGAGCCGTAGACCTTCGTCAGGATGTCGGTGATACCGGCGCGCTCGAGGACCTTGCGCACCGCCTTGCCGGCGATGATGCCCGTGCCGGGCGCGGCCGGCAGGAGCCGGACCTTCGTCGAGCAGAAGCGACCGTTGACCGGGTGCGGGATCGTGGTGCCGTCACGGCACACGCGCATGATCTGCTTGCGTGCGTCCTTGACCGACTTCTCGATCGCCATCGGGACCTCGCGGCCCTTGCCATAGCCGACGCCGACCAGGCCGTTCTTGTTGCCGACCACGGTCAGCGCGCTGAACGAGAAGCGACGGCCGCCCTTGACCACCGCAGCGCTGCGGTTGATCGCGACGACGTCGTCCTCGACATCAGCCGCCAGGGCCTCGTCGATCGGAATCAGGGTGTAGTTGCCTTTCGCCATGACGTCTGCTCCTAGAACTCCAGACCGCCCGAACGGGCGCCTTCGGCCAGCGCCTTGACGCGACCGTGGTACTTGTAGGCTCCGCGATCGAACGCGACCTGGGTCACGCCGGCCTTCTTGGCGCGTTCGGCGAGCACCTCGCCGATCTTCTTCGCCGCGTCGGTCTTGTTCATGCCCTGGATCGCGCCCTGCAGCTCCTTCTCGAGGGAGGAAGCCGCGGCGAGCGTGTGACCCTTCAGGTCGTCGATCACCTGGACGGAGATGTTCGCGAGGCTGCGGAACACCGACAGCCGCGGACGGTCGCTGAGCCGGCGCATGCGCGCGCGCAACGACGTCGCCTTGCCGCGGCGCGCCTGGTGCTTGTGTTGGATCGAAGTCATGACAGTCAGCCGGAGTCGTGGTGTTGGATCAGCCACCCGAGCCGAAGGCCTTGCCGGCCTTCCGCTTGATGACCTCGTTGTCGTACTTGATGCCCTTGCCCTTGTACGGCTCGGGCTTGCGCAGCTTGCGGATCGCGCTGGCGACCTGGCCGACCTGTTGGTTGTCGATGCCGGACACGACGATCGTCGTCAGCGTCGGACACTCGACCTTCACCGTCGGCGGCACCTGATACTTGACCGGCAGGTTGAAGCCGAGCTTCAGCACCAACGTCGAGCCCTTGAGGTCGACCTCGTAGCCGACGCCGCTGACCTCGAGCTTCTTGGTGTAGCCCTGCGTCACGCCAGTGACCATGTTGGCCAGCAGGGCGCGGGTCGTACCGCGCATCGCGTGCGCGAACCGACCGTCGCTCTTCTTGTCGACCGTCAGCTTGGTCCCCTCGAGGCTCACGCTGATCTCGGGACGGATGGTGAGCTTGCGCTCGCCCTTCGGGCCCTTGACCGTGACCGCGCCGGGGGCGACGTCGACCGTCACACCTGCAGGCACCGTGATTGGCAGTTTGCCGATTCTGGACATCTTTGAATCTCCGTCAGAGCCCTGGGCGGTTCAGCCCAGGCGACTCAACTCAGTCAACAGGCGGTCAGTCAACAGTGCAGAGGACCTCGCCGCCGACGCGGCGCTGGCGGCACTCGCGGTCGGACAGCACGCCCTGGTTGGTCGAGACGACGGCAATGCCGAGACCACCGCGCACCTTCGGCAGTTCCTTGCAGCTGCGATAGCGACGGCAGCCAGGCTTGCTGAACCGCGACAGCGAGGTGATCACGCGTTCGCCCTCAGGGCCGAAGCGGAACCCGATGTTCACGGCCGAGCGAGGCCCGTTCGAGGCCACCTCATAGCTGTCGATGAAGCCTTCGCGCTTGAGGGTGTCCAGAATGGCAACCTTGAGCCGGCTTCCCGGCACGACGCAGTTCTGGGCGCCGCTCATCAGCGCGTTGCGCATGCGGGTGAGCATGTCAGCGATCGGATCGGTCATCATGGCATCAAGCTCCTACCACGAGGCCTTGCGCACGCCGGGGATCTCGCCCTGCAATGCAAGTTGACGGAAACAGCACCGGCAGATGCCGAACTTACGGTAGTACGCCCGCGGGCGGCCGCACAGTTGGCAGCGGTTGTATCGCCGAGTCGAGAACTTCGGCTTTTGCTGCTGTTTGACCCTCAAGCACTTCTTGGCCATATCAGTTATGCGCGATCGGTTGGACGAATCGAAGTGGTCGCCACCAGTGGGTTACTTGCGGAACGGCATGCCGAGGTGGGTCAGCAGCGCCAGACCTTCCTTGTCGGTCTTGGCAGTGGTGACGAACGTGATGTCCATGCCCTGGACGAACTCGACCTTGTCGAGCTGGATCTCCGGGAACGCGCTCTGCTCCGAGAGACCCATCGTGTAGTTGCCGCGCCCGTCGAGCTTCGTCGGCAGGCCGCGGAAGTCGCGGATGCGCGGGATCGCGAGCGTGATCAGGCGATCGAGGAACTCCCACATGCGGGTGCCGCGCAGCGTCACGGCGACGCCGACCTGGTAGCCCTCACGGAGGCGGAAGCCCGACACAGCGACGCGCGCCTTGCGGATCATCGGCTTCTGGCCGACGATCGCCGTCAGGTCCTTCACGGCCGCGTCCATGCGGTTCTTGTTCTCGACCGCCTTGCCGACGCCCATGTTGACCACGATCTTGGTCAGCTTCGGCACGATCATCGGGTTCGTGTACCCGAAGTCGGTGCGCAGGGCCGCGATCACCTTGTCGCGGTAGAGCTGCTGGCGACGCGGCAGCGCCTTGGGGCCGCCTGCAGCCGGTTCCATCGTGCTAGTCATCTTCGGGCCTCGATCTCGGTCTTGTGTCTTCTGGTCTGACTGTTTCGAACGGTCGTCTTCGAACGGGGTCGCGTCGATCAGTCGAACTTGGTGCCGCAGCGGACGCCGACGCGGACCTTCTTGCCGTCCACGAGCTCGGTGCGGGTGCGGGTGCCCTTGCCCAGCTTCTCGCTGAACAGCAGCACGTTGCTGATGTCGATCGGCTGCTCCATCTGCACCCGACCGCCCTTGGGGTTCTGCGGCGAACGCTTCTGGTGCTTCCAGCGCATGTTGACGCCGGCGACGATCACGCGACGATCGTCGGCGTCGACCTTGAGCACCTCGCGCGGCTCGTCCGACTTGTACTGCCCCGCCGTGACGACGACCTTGTCGCCCTTCTTGACGTGCAGCGGACGGCGCGGGGCCTTGGGCTTGTTGAACAACATCAGACGACCTCCTCAGCGAGCGAGACGATCTTCATGAAGTTGCGGTCGCGCAGCTCGCGGGCGACGGCGCCGAAGATGCGCGTGCCGCGCGGGTTGTTGTCCTTGTCGATGACGACGAGGGCGTTGCGATCGAACTTGATGTAGGAGCCGTCGGCGCGGCGGACCGGCTGCGCGGTGCGAACCACGACGCCCTTCACCACCTCGTGCTCCTTGACCTCACCGGTCGGCAGGGCCTTCTTGACGACGGCGACGATCACGTCCCCGACGGACGCGTAGCGCCGCTTGCTGCCGCCGAGGACCTTCACACACATCGCGCGCTTGGCGCCGGTGTTGTCGGCGACATCGAGCATCGACATTTCTTGGATCATGGCTTCGTCCTGACTCTGCGCGGTCGATCAGGTTTGGATGCGATCAGTTGGGTGCGATCAGGGAGATTGTGCGGGCCGGAGCCTCAGGCCTGGGCCGCCTGCACGATGCGCAGGAGGCGCCACGACTTCAGCTTGCTGAGCGGACGGGTCTGCGTGACATCGACGATGTCACCGACCTTCGCTTCGTTGTTCTCGTCGTGGGCGTAGAGCTTGGTGCGCCGGCTGACGAACTTCTCGTAGAGCGGGTGGCGGACCTTGCGGTCGACCTGGACCACCAGGGTCTTGTCCATCTTGTTGGACGTGACCGTGCCGCGCATGACCTTGCGGACCTTGCGCGCCTTCGGGGCGTCGTTCGTGTTCTCGGTGCTCATTGCTTGTCTCCACTCTGGGCGCTCGCGGCCTGCGCGGTGCGGTCGCCGAGCACGGTCAGGATGCGTGCGATGGTCCGACGGATCTGCCGGCGACGCTGGGTGCCCGCGCCTTCGGCCGCGCCGCGGAAGCGCAGCTCGAACTGCTCCTTGCGCAGGTCCTTGAGCTGGCTCTGCAGCTCGTGGGTGTCCTGCCCACGGATTTCCTTGATCGGCTTGTTCATGGCTGTTCGGAACGCTCTTGCTTTGGCGGTAGGTCGGCCGGTCCGAGCTTGTCAGACCAGGCTTGTCGGATCAGTTGTGGCGGCGACGCACCAGGCGCACCTTGACGGGCAGCTTGTGGGCGACGCGGTTGAAGGCGCGCTTGGCCGCGTCCTCGGTGATGCCGTCGAGTTCGTAGAGGATCGTGCCCGGCTTGACGACGGCCGCCCAATACTCGACGTCGCCCTTGCCGGTGCCCTGCCGGGTCTCGGCCGGCTTCTTCGACACCGACTTGTGCGGGAAGATGCGGATCCAGACCTTGGCCTCCGGAGCGGCGCGACCGGCGGCGATACGGCCCGCCTCGATCACGCGCGCCGAGACCCAGCCCGGCTCGAGCGACTGCAACCCGAACTCACCGAACGCGACTTCGTTGCCGCGCGTGGCTTCACCGCGGATGCGACCACGCATCTGCTTGCGCCACTTGGTCCTCTTCGGCATCAACATTGGTCTGGCTCCGTGCTACTCGTGCGAGGTGCTTGTGGGTGTCTCAGGCGTTCGGACGATCGTTGGCGCTGGTGCGGACCGGGAGCAGACCGTTGGTCGTCTCGCCTGGACCGAACTCACCCTTGAAGATCCACACCTTGCAGCCGAGCGCACCCGACTTGGTGTGGGCCATGGCAAAGCCGTAGTCGATCTGCGCGCGCAGCGTGCTGCACGGCACACGGCCCTTGCGGAAGTTGCCGATGCGCGACATCTCGGCGCCCTGGAGGCGGCCGGCGACGCGGATCTTGATGCCCTTCGCGCCGGCAGCCATCGACGCGTCGGCGACCTTCTTCAGGGCGCGACGGTAGTTGATGCGCTTGCCGAGCTGCTCCGCGACGGCCTCGGCGACGAGCGTCGCCTCGACCTCGGGACGGTGGATCTCGATGATCTTCATCCGCACCGGCTTGCTGGTCAGCTTCTCGAGCTCCTGGCGGAACTCGTCCACCTTGGTGCCCTTCTTGCCGATCAGCACGCCCGGGCGCGCCGTGTGCACGAAGACGGTGATCAGCTCACCGGCCCGCTCGATCTCGACGCGCGGGATCGCGGCGAAGGCCCACTCCTTCTTGATGAAGCGGCGGATCTTCTGGTCCTCGATCAGGTTCTTGGCGAAGTCGCGCTTGTTCGCGTACCAGCGCGAGCGCCACGGCTCGGTGATCGCGATGCGGAACCCAGTCGGATGAATCTTCTGACCCATGGTTATTCCTCGCCTCCGGCGTCGCCCTGACGGGGGTCGGTCGCCTCGGGATCGGCGACGTGCACGTGGATGTGGCAGGTGCGGCGCTTGATCGGCATCGCGCGACCCTGCGGGCCCGGACGGACGCGCATGCCACCCGGCATCGGCGGACCGTCCTGGGCGAAGGTCTTCGACACGACCAGGCGGTTCGGGCGCACCGACGGGTTCTGCAGCGCGTTCGCGACCGCCGACGCCAGGACCTTGTAGACGGCCTTGGACGCGCGGTGCGTGTCGTGGCGCAGCTCGTCGAGCGCGGCGTTGACGGAGCGACCGCGGATCAGCGTCAGCACGCGGCGCGCCTTGTCGACGCCCATGCGCGCGCTGCGGTGCACGGCTCGGACTTCGTAGCTCACTTGCCCTCCTTCTTCGCGTGACCGCGGAAGGTGCGGGTCGGGGAGAACTCGCCGAGACGGTGGCCGACCATGTCCTCGGTCACGTAGACCTTGAGGAAGGCGCGGCCGTTGTGCACGTTGAACGTGTGCCCGACGAACTCGGGCAGGATCACGCTCGCGCGCGCCCACGTCTGCATCGGTTCCTTGGTGCCCTTGGCGTTCTGCGCATCCACCTTCTTCAGGAGCTTGGGGTGGACGTATGGGCCTTTGCGGATACTGCGACTCATCGCGAATCTCCTACCGGATCAGCTTGATTCAGAGGTCAGGGCTATCAGGAGCCAGAACCGACGGCGACGTGCTTGCCAGGCGAGCGACGGCGCAGGATGAAGTTGTTGCTCTTGGCCTTGCCGCGACGCGTCTTGCCGCCCTTGGCCAGCTTGCCGGTCGGCGACACGGGGTGACGGCCACCACCGGTGCGACCTTCACCACCACCCATCGGGTGGGCGACCGGGTTCATCGACGTGCCGCGGTTGTGCGGACGGCGCCCCATGTGACGGACGCGGCCGGCCTTGCCCCAGCGCACGTTCTGCCAGTCGCTGTTGCCGATCTCACCGACGGTGGCGCGGCAGTTGACCGGCACCTTGCGCATCTCGCCCGACGGCAGCACCAGCGTGGCGTAGGCGCCTTCGCGGGCCATCAGCTGGCACGAGTTGCCGGCCGAACGGGCGAGCTGGCCGCCCTTGCCGGGCTGCAGCTCGACGTTGTGCACGCTCAGGCCGAGCGGGATCGCCGACAGCGGCATGCAGTTGCCCGTGTCCGGCTCGCAGCGCTCGCCCGACATGACGGTGTCACCGACCTTGAGCCCCTTCGGCGCGAGCATGTACCGCTTCTCGCCGTCGGCGTAGAACAGCAGCGCGATGTCGGCGGTGCGGTTCGGGTCGTATTCGATCGCCTTGACCGTCGCCGGCACACCGTCCTTGGTGCGCAGGAAGTCGATCTTGCGATACATGCGGCGCGCGCCACCACCACGGAAGCGGCTGGTGACGTGGCCGTGCGAGTTGCGACCGGCCTTGTCGTGCAGACGCTCGGTCAGCGACTTCTCGCGCTTCTTGCCCTTGGTGAGGTGGCTGAAGTCGAGCACCGACGAGTTGCGTCGGCCGGCGGACGTGGGCTTGTAGACTTTGACTGGCATCGCTCTCGCCTCGGCTTCAGTTGATGTCGATCGAGTCGCCCGCCTTCAGCGTGACGACCGCCTTCTTCCAGGCCGGCGTGTGGCCAGGGCGGCCGAACACGCGACGGCGCTTGGCCGGCATCGAGACCATGTTCACGGCGACGACCTTGACGTTGAACAGCGTCTCGATCGCCTTCTTGACCTCGAGCTTGTTGGCCGTGTCGGCCACCTCGAAGGTGAACTGGTTGCGCAGGCCCTGCAGGACCGTGGTCTTCTCGGTGACCAGCGGACGCCGGACGACCTCGTAGTATTGGGCGGGGTTGACCATCTCAGTGCTCCGTTGTCTGCAGTGCTCCGACAGCTGTCGCGGATTCAGCTGGCCGTCTGGGCGAAACGCTGCTCGAGCGCCGCGTAGGCGGCGGGCGTCAGCACGAGGTAACGACGCAGCAGCACCTGGCGGGCGTTGAGGTCGTCGAGGCGCGCGACGTCGACCAACGGGACGTTGCGCAGCGACAGGTAGAGGTTGCGATCGAGGCCGTCGGTGACGACCGTTGCGCTCTGCCCCATGCCGAGCTGGCCGAGGATCTTGACCGCGGTGCGGGTGCTGGGCTTCTCGGTCGGCCAACCCTCGGCGATGGCGACCTCACCATCGCGGAACTTGGTGAAGATCGCGTTGCGCAGCGCGACGCGACGCGCCTTCTTCGGCATCGCGAAGCTGTGGTCGCGCGGCGCCGGCGGGTGGATGCGACCACCGCCCGGCCACAGCGGCGACTTGTTGGTGCCCATGCGGGCGCGGCCGGTGTGCTTCTGGGGCCACAGCTTCTTGTTGCCGCCACGCACCATCGCGCGGGTCTTGGCGTGCACGGTGCCCTGACGGGCGTTGGCCTCGTACATCACCAGCGCGTCCTTGAGCGTACGCCCCAGGACCTTCGCGCCGAAGGCACCGGCGTCGACCTGCTTGGTCGAAACCGAGCCACCCTGGAATACCTTGACGTCGACCATGGTTCTTCAGCCCTCGATCAGCAGGCCTTGATGCGGATGTCCACGCCAGCCGGCATGTTCAGCTTGCTCAGCGCGTCGACGGTCTTGGTCGTCGGCTCCGAGATGTAGATCAGGCGCTTGTGCGTGCGCACCTCGAACTGCTCACGGCTCTTCTTGTCGACGTGCGGCGAGCGCAGCACCGTGTAGCGCTCGATACGCGTCGGCAGCGGCACCGGACCGGCAACCCGGGCACCCGTGCGCTTGCTCGTCTCGACGATGTCGAGGGAAGCCTGGTCGAGGGCCTCGTGGTCGTAGGCCTCCATCCGGATCTGAATGCGCTCTTGCATGACGGTCGGCGCGGGCGCTGGCATCCGACGGTCGTCGGACATGGGCCCGCAGAAGGGGTTTGTGGCAGTTCGAGGGGATCGGCGACCGGGCCCTCGAGTGGCGCTTTCGGTCGCAACCCTCTGTGCGGCAAGGGGTTACACGCTATGGTGTGCTCCCTGGGACACAGGTGGGCGGACAAAGTAGCGATCCACCTGTTCGCGGTCAAGCACCGCTGCAGACAAAATCGCCCACTACTGACGGATCAGGCAGTCGACGCCGGGCCGAAGCCGTCCAGTCGCATCGTCACCTGGCCGAGCCCCTTCGTCACCGATCGCAGCCGGGTCACGTAGCCGAGCATGCGGGACAGCGCCACGCGCCCGGCGATGCGCGCCCCCAGGCTGCCGGCAGCCACCGAGTCCACTTCGGCCTGACGCATGCCGAGGTCGGCCAGCACGGCCGCCGAGCTCGCGGCCGGCGCCGTCACCTCGAAGGTGACCCACGGCTCCAGCTCGATCACACCGGCGGCGGACACCGCCGCCGTGAACGCCTTGCTCGCAGCCTGTTCGGCGAGGACTTCGGCGGCCGCGTCCCCCGCCACCTGGTCGGCGGCCAGGACGGCACCGAACAACGGGCCGACACGGTGCCCGGCGGCGGCGCGGGCCGCGAGCTCGCTGCGCACGGCTTCCACGAGTGGACCTTCGCCGACGACCTGGACCGCGGCCGGCGCCGCATCCGCGCGAGGCTCGACGACGACCCGGCACCGCGCCGCGCACTCCCGCCCCTCGATCATCGTGCGCACCTCTGCCTGCCCCTCGCCGCGTGCTGCCACCGTCTCCCGCCGATCGACTCGCGGCTTGGAGACGCGGAACTCGACGCCGGCCCGCTGGCGCACCAACTCGGCGACCACCTCGAGGTGCAGCTCGCCCATGCCGCGCACGACGATGCGGTCGTGGTCCCGCCCCACGCGCAGGGTCGGGTCGTCGCGCGCCAGATCCAGCACGGCGCGGTGCAGCGCCGAACGCTGCTCGGCGACCGCCGGCTCGAAGGTGACCGCCAGCACCGGCGCGGGGAACCTCGGCGCCGGCAGCACGACCGGAGCAGCCGGGGCGCAGATCGTGTCGCCGGTACGCCAGCCGAGCTCGCCCGGCACCACCACGATCTCGCCAGGGCCGGCGACGGCCACCTGCTCGTGGCGGTCGGCGCGCACGGTGCACAGTTCGGCGACCATGCGCACCTCGCCCGCGCGGTTGCCGCGCCCCACCTCGTCGCCGACGGCGAGCCGCCCGCGCACCACGCGCACGAAGTTCCACACCCGGTCGACGTGCTGGACCTTGAAGACGAAGCCTGCGAACGGCGCGGCATCGTCGCCCGCGCCGGGCAGCCGCCAGATGCCGCGCGCGCGGTCGCCGCCTGCTCCGGGCAGGAACGCCACCACCGCGTCGAGCAGCCAGTCCACTCCGCGGTTGAAGAGCGCCGCGCCGCCGAGCACCGGGACCAGGGCGCCGCGCAGCAGCGCCGCGCGGACCGCGTCGCGCAACAACGCCGGCGTGACCCGACGCCCGGCGACGACCTCGGTCAGCACCGCGTCGTCGTGGTCCGCGACCGCCTCGACGAGGCGCTCGTGGGCAGCGAGCAGACGCTGCTGCAGCTGCGGCACCAGGCCGACCGACGGCCGACCCTCGAACCACTGCACGGCGCCGGCGACCGCGTCGCCGAGGCCGGCGAACGCCCCTTCCTCGTCGAACAGCGGCACGACCAACGCGGCCGCGTGACAGCCGAACTGCTCGGCGACGTCGCGCACCACCGCGTCGAAATCGGCGCCCGGCCGATCGAGCTTGTTGACGAACACCAGCCGCGGCAGCTCGGCCGCGGTCGCCTGCTGCCAGACGGCGCGCGTCTGGGACTCGACGCCGCGCACGGCGTCGACCACGACCACGACGCCGTCGATCACCTGCAGACAGCGCTCGACCTCGGCGACGAAGTCCACGTGCCCCGGCGTGTCGACGATCTGCAGCACGTGCTGCCCCCACGTCGCGCGGGTCGCAGCCGCGGTGATCGAGATGCCGCGCGAGCGCTCGGCCGGCATCCAGTCCATCGCCGCGGTGCCCTCGTCGACGTTGCCGACCCAGCTCTGCGCGCCGGTGTCGAACAGGATGCGCTCGGTCAGCGTGGTCTTGCCGGCGTCGATGTGGGCCACGATGCCGAACGTGCGCAGCCGGTGCATTGCCGGCGCAGGTTAGACGTTCGACCGCGCCTTGGCCACCGCGCACTGACGGCGCGGCACGCAGCTCAGCCCATCGGCCGCGCCGCGCCGCCGACCGTGATGCCGCGCATCTGCATCTTCAGGTCGTCCGGGTTGTCCGACGCTGCCAACGCGTCCTCGAGGCTGATGTTGCCGGCCTGGAACAGGCGGATCAGCGATTGGTTGAACGTCATCGTGCCGTAGTAGCCGCCCTCGGCGAGCGCCTTCGGCAGCATGCGCGTCTCGCCCTGCTCGAGCAGCTCGCGCACGGTCGGCGTGTTGATCAGCAGCTCGACGGCCGGGACCATCGACGTGCCGTCCTTGTTCTTGACCAGCCGCAGCGAGCAGACGCCGGCGAGGTTGAGGGCCAGCTGCAGGCGCACCAGCTCGTGCTGGTGCGGCGGGAAGAAGGTGATGATGCGCTCGACGGTCTGCACGGCGTTGACGGTGTGCAGCGTCGAGAACACCAGGTGGCCGGTCTCGGCGGCCGAGATCGCGGCCGACACGGTGTCGGCGTCGCGCATCTCGCCGATCAGGATCACGTCCGGCGACTGGCGCACCGCCTGGCGCAGCGCCTGCGAGAAGTTGGAGACGTCGGTGCCGATCTCACGTTGGTTGACGATCGAGCGCTTGTCCTCGAAGCGGAACTCGACCGGATCCTCCACCGTGATGATGTGCTTGTTCATCGTGCGGTTGATGTACTCCAGCATCGACGCGAGCGTCGTCGACTTGCCCGAACCGGCGATGCCGGTCGCCAGCACCAGGCCGCGCTTCAGCGAGGCGAGGCGCTTCAGCGGGTCCACCGGCAGGTTGAGGTCCTTGAACGACGGGATCTCGTTCTTGATGGCGCGGAACACCAGGCCGTAGTCGCCGCCCTGATGGAACGCGTTGCAGCGGAAGCGGCCGACGCCGGGCACGGCGACCGCCGTGTCGGCGGCGCCGTTCGCTTCGAAGTCGCGGCGGCCGTGCTCGTTGAGCACCTCGTCGACGTAGCTGCGCAGCAGCTCCGACGGCAGCGGCTGGTCGCCGAGGAAGCGGATCACGCCGGCGACGCGCACCGCCGGACAACCGTTCGCCTTCAACACCAGGTCGGAGGCGCTCTCCTTGACCATGATGCGCAGGAAGTCGCGCAGCTTCGGCATCCGGCTCTGGCTCGGGCTCTGGGACGAAGGGCTCTGGCCCGGGTTCACGCTGGTCAAGGTGGCAGTCCTCCACCGCCTCTATCGGCAGCGCGCGCCGGCCGCCGAAGCCGGACCGCGACGGCGTCCTGCCCCCAGGCCTCAGCCGCGCGGAACCTGCGACAGCACCGACCAGACGGCGTTCGCCAGCTCGCGCAATCCTTGCCCGGTCGCGCTCGAGATCGGCATCACCGGCTGCCGGATGGCGGTGGCGAGCGCCTGCGCGCGCGCGCGCGCCTCGTCGTCCTCGACCTTGGTCGCGACCACGATCGTCGGCCGCGTCGCCAGCTCCGCCGAGTAGCTCTCGACCTCGCGCCGCAGCGTGCGCCACGCCTCGGTCGGCTCGTCGAGCGGCAGCGGGCCGCAGTCGACGAGGTGCAGCAGCAGCCGGGTGCGCTCGATGTGCTTCAGGAAGCGGTCGCCGAGCCCTTTGCCCTGGCTGGCGCCCTCGATGAGCCCCGGGATGTCGGCGATCACGAACGTCGTCTCGCCTGGTCCCCGAGCGATGCCGAGCATCGGTTCGAGCGTCGTGAACGGGTAGTCGGCGATCTTCGGCCGGGCCTTGGTCAGCGTCGACAGCAGCGTCGACTTGCCGGCGTTGGGCAGGCCGAGCAGGCCGACGTCGGCGATCAGCTTGAGGCTCAGCAGCACGCTGCGGAACTCGCCTTCGCGGCCATGCTCGAACTGGCGCGGCGTGCGGTTGGTGGCGCTGGCGAAGCGCGAGTTGCCCTTGCCGCCGAAGCCGCCGCGGGCGAGCACCCACGGCTGGTCCGGCACGCTGAGATCCTGAAGCACGTTGCCGCGCTCGGCGTCCATCACCACGGTGCCGACCGGCACCTCGATGACCAGGTCGTCGGCGCTCTTGCCGTAGCAGTCCTTCGGCCCGCCCTGCATGCCGTTCGGGGCGGCGAACTCGCCGCGCCCGGTCAGGTGGTAGAGCGTGTTGACGTGCGTCGTCGGCAGCAGCACGACGTCGCCGCCGGAGCCGCCGTCGCCGCCGTTGGGGCCGCCGCGCAGCGTGTTGGCGTCGCGCAGGAACGACACGCAGCCATCGCCGCCCTTGCCAGCGCGGACCTGGATCTCCAGCTCATCGACGAACATCGCGTTTGCTCACGGGAATCGTCGAGTCGATGACGGGCCGCGCATCGCGCGGGCCCCTCACCTCAGTTGGCAGACGGCTCGGGCACGTCGACGTGCACGCGGCCGTTCGGCTGGAAGCGCACGACGCCCTCGGCGACCGCGAACAGCGTGTCGTCGTTGGCGCGGCGCACGTTGCGACCGGGGTGGAACTTGGTGCCCACCTGGCGAACGATGATCGAGCCGGCCTTCACGCGCTGGCCGCCGTAGGCCTTGATGCCGCGGTACTGCGGGTTGCTGTCGCGGCCGTTCTGGGTCGAGCCCTGTCCCTTCTTGTGTGCCATGGCTGTGTTCTCGGTTCGGGTGCTGGTGCTACTGGGATGGTCGTCTTCGGCCTCAGCCGTTGATCGACTCGATCTGCACCATCGTGTACTGGGCGCGGAAGCCCGTGCGCTTCTTGCTGTTCTTGCGGCGACGGAACTTGCCGATGATGACCTTCGGGCCCTTGACGTTCTTGAGCACCTTGGCCGTGACGGTCGCGCCGTCGACGAACGGCGTGCCGACCTTGCCGGCCGCGTCGCCACCGCCGATCGCGCAGACCTTGTCGAAGGTCAGCGTGTCGCCTTCGTTGGCGCCGGCGTGCAGGTGGATCTTGATCTTGTCGCCCTGGGCGACTCGGTACTGCTGGTTGCGATCGTCGAGGACGGCGTACATGGCGGCTCGGGGTTGAAGGGCGGAAGAGCGTAGCGGCGGGCCAGTGGGTGTCAAGCGTGCTCTGGCCCGCGAAATCGGGGCGGCCGCCCCGGCCGGGAACGGTCTGCCGGAGCGCGGTGTTGAATGGGCGCCGATGCCGCCGCCCGATCCGCACCACAGCCTGCTGCTGCACGCCGAGTTCCTGCGGCGGCTGGCGCACGACCTGACCCGGGACCCGGACACCGGCGACGACCTCGCGCAGCAGGTCTGGCTGCGGGCCCTGCAGCGGCCACCCCACCACGACGGCGCCCTGCGCGGCTGGCTGGTGCGCACCGCGCAGCGGCTGTGGTGGAACGACCGCCGCGGCGAGCGCCGCCGCCGCAGCCGGGAGGCCGCCGTCGCCGCCCCGGCCGGCGAGACCACCACCCCCGACCGCATCCTCGAACGCGAAGCCACCCGCGAAGAAGTCGTGCGCGCCGTGATGGCGCTGCCCGAGCCGTTTCGTCAAACGCTGCTGCTGCACTACTTCGACAGCCTGCGCCCGGCCGACATCGCCCGGCGTCTCGCGGTGCCGGCGGCGACGGTGCGCACCCGGCTCGCCCGCGGCCTCGAGCGCGTGCGTGAGCAGCTCGACCAGCAGCACGGCGACCGCGCGGCGTGGCTGCCGCTGGTCGCGGGGCTGCCGCTGGCCGACCTCCCCACCCCCGCCGCGTTCGTGGCTCCCCTGCTGATGAAGAAGCTGCTGACCACGCTCGCCGCGCTGCTCCTGCTCGCCGCTGGCACCCTGTGGATCTGGTCGCCGCCGACGACGCTGCCCGACGCGGCGCGTGAGGGTGCGACCGTGGCCCTGGCCGACGAGGCCGGGCAGCAACCACCCTCGGCAACGTCGCCAGCTGCGACCACCACGACGCGCAGCGAGGCCACCGCCCCCGCCGCCGCAATCGATGACGCCCCCGTCTACCCCGCCGACCGCGCCATCGGGCAGCTGCGCGTGCTGGTGCACGACGACCGCGGCGCGCGCGCCGGTGTCGAGGTGACGATCGAGCCCTGGCTGGAGCTGCCGGCGATGGAGCAACTGCGCGACGACCGCGCGTTCTCGGCGCGAGCGACGAGCGATCGCGACGGCTGCTGCACGTTCACCGGACTGCCTGAAGGCCCGGTGCGCCTGGTCGCCGCCATCGACGATCTGCGCGCCACCCGGCAAGACGTCGTCAGCGCCGACGCCACGCGACCGCCGGCGCTGCTGCAGCTCGACCGGCCCGATCGCCGCAGGTCCGAGGCCGTGGTGCGCGTCACACACGACGGCCGGCCGGTCGCCGGCGCGACCGTGCGGCTGTTCGCCCGCGATCGGCGCGAAGACGAGGCCTGGCCATCGCAGCGGTTGCCTGGCAAGCCGCTGCGCGAAGCGGTGACCGACGCGCAGGGCCTGGCGAAGCTCTCCGAGCTCGGACTCGAGTCGCGCACCGGCGTCGCGATCGCCACGCTCGCAGAAGGTCTGACCGGCCGCACCTCGCTGGCGAGCGACGTGTCCGCGACCAACGTGATCGAACTCGACCGTCCCGGTGCGCTGCGTGGCAGTCTGAGCGGCGCGGCGGCAAAGGGACTCCGAGGCGCGACGCTCGAGGTCTGCGCACTGACCTCCGCCAGCAGCAACTCGCCGTTGGTCGGCACCAGCTGGCCGGCTGCGATCACCAACGGCAGGTTCGCCGTGGACCACCTCCCCGCCGGCACCTACGCGATGCTGCTGCGCGATGCGCCCGGCGCGCGCCTCGCCGATGGCGCGACGCGGGATCCGTTGCCGAACACGGTGCAGATGCAGGTCGTCGAGGTTCAGGCGGGCGAGACCACCACCTGCGAACTACCGGTCGTCGCCGCGGCACGGCTCACCGGCCGCGTGACCTGCGACGGCGCCCCGGTCGTCGGCGCGACGGTCTCGACGTGGCTGCTGCCCAGGTTCGGCACCGGCGGCCTGCTGCGCCAGGGAGACGCGCCGCTCTGGACCGCCAGTGCGTACGCGACCGCATTGCCGGACAACCCGGCAGCGCACGCCAGCACCCGCACCGATGCCGACGGCCGCTACGCGCTCGACGGCCTGCCGCCGGGCGAACACCGCGTCGAGGTGCACGCGGCGGGATACACGTTCGACACCCGCTTCGACGTGCCCGTCTCCACCGACAACGCGACGCACCTCGAACACGCCGTGCAGCGCGCCGGCGTGCTGCAGATCGCGACCCGCGACGCCGTGGCGATCCGCCTGCAACGCGTCGGCGACGAACGGCCGACGCTGCACGTCGGCGCCGACCGGGTGTTCACGGTGCCGGGGCTCGCGCCCGGCACGTGGCAGGTCACCCAGGAGATGAGCGCCACCGACCAGGGCGACCCGATGCTGCTCGCCACCGCCACCATCACCGCCGGTCGCACCACCTGGCTCGACCTGCGCGGCCACGGCATCGCCGCGCGACTGACCGGCACCGTGCGCAGCGGCGCGACACCGTTCGCCGGCGCGATCGTCACCTACAGCGGGCAACGCTGCGCGACCGGCGCCGACGGCTCGTTCCTGCTCGAGTTCTCGACGCCGCCGAGCGGCCCGTACAACCAGATGGCCGTGCAGGCGAACGGCGTGACGCGCGTGTTGCCGCAGGGCGTCGAGCAGCAGACGCACGTCGAGGTGCAGCTCGGCACGCGCATGCTCGAGATCCGGTGCAGCGATGCCGACGGTCGCCCGGCAGGCGCCGAGACCGCGTTGCGGGCACGCTCTCCGGCAGACGGATTCGAACGGCTCTTCGCCACCCTGCACGCCGACGCCGACGGCGTGGTGCGCATCGGCCCGCTGCCGCAGGTCGAGCTGGACGGCGAAGCGCGACTGGCCGACGGCTACCGTGTGCAGCTCGACATCGCCGCGACGGCGACGCAGGCCGAGGTGCGCCCGCCGCGCACGGTGGCGCTGACCGTTCGGGTCGAACGCGACGGCGCGGCGATGCCCGACGTCACCGTCGCGGCGTGCCGATGGACCGAGTCCGGGCCGGCGCCGGAGGACCAGCAGCAGCTGTTGCGCCTGCTGCGCCGCGCGAAGCCACAGTTCGCCAAGGCGGACGCCAATGGCGCCGTGGTGCTGCAGGTGGAGCCCGGCGAGCACGTCATCATCACGGCCGTCGACGCGCAGCAGCTCGCCTGGAGCCTCGCCACCGTGCCCGACGCGGCGACGCACCAAGTCACCGTCACCGGCCCGGCTCGCTGACCGGCACCGCCGCCCGCCGGCTCGCCCGCAACCGCACCACCGCGACCCGCTCGGCGTCGTCCGGATGCCGCGCGACGACCGCATAGACGCCCGCCGCGGCGCCGTCGGGCGCGCCGGCCGGGCCGACCACCAGGTGCGCGAGCATGCCGGGCTGGTCGTTGAGCAGCACCGTCATCGGCACGCTCCACAGCGCGCGACCGGCCTCCGGGAACAGCGCCGGGTCGACCGGTTCGGCGGCGAAGAAGTCGACGGCGAAGCCAACCTTGACGCCCCAGTTGGTGACGATCGACCACAAGGACGGCAGCGCCAGCACCTCGAGCAGGATGCTGCGCGTGACCGGGTTCTCCTGCAGGATGCGGAAGAAGCGCTCGCACGCGGCGAAGCCTGTGGCCGCCACGTTCACGTCGTCGAACCCGGCGTCGTCGAGCGTCAGCATCGGCGCGTCGAGCCCGGCGGCGACGCGGCCGCGCATCGGCTCGCGCTGCCGGAACCCGGCCTCGCACGACGCCACCAGTCCGCGCTCCAGCAGCGTCGTCAGCGCGTCGGACTCGCCGGTGCCGACCAGTTCGCCGTCGGCGTCGAACGCCTGCACGCGCAGCGTCGCGACCGCCCGCGGCGCGAACAGCTCGTCGATGCCCGCCTGGCCCCGGCGCATGTGCTCGACGAACGCACGCTGCTCGGCCTCGATGCGCGCCCGCCGCTCCGCTCCCGGCTGCACCCGCTCCTCGAACGGCAGGTGGGCGCGCAGGTCGAGCACGTCGCGCGCCTCGACAGCCGTGACTTCGACCGACAGCCGCCAGCTGCGCAGCCGGCCGCCGCGCTGCAAGACGATGTCGAACTCGAGGTGATCGCCCGACGCCAGGTGCCCATCGGCGACCGGTGCAGCGAGCCCGCCAACCGCCGCATCGGGCGTCGCTACCGCCGGCAGCTGGCGCAGTCGACCGGCCTGCTCCGACCACGCCGGCGGCGTCGCCGGTGGCGACGCGCAGGCGGCGAGCCACAGCGCGCCGCACAGGCTCAGCCACATCGACGATGCCCGCCCGATCCTCATCGGATCGAGCGTAGCCGTTCGCGGGCGAGCCGGCGCAGACCTACGCCTTGACGCCGAGGCCCGCCGGGATCGCGATGCGCGCCTCCTGGCCGTCGCCGGTCAGGAAGCGGTAGTGCACGACGTCGATCGGGTAGCTCTGCTCGGGGCGGAACACCACGGTCTTGCCGACCGCGTCCTCGAGCTCCAGCACCGCGCGGCGCTTGTAGTTGACGAGGTAGTCGGAGACCGCCGGCGCGACGAACACCTGCAGCATCGAGTAGCCCTTGAGGTTGACCAGCGCGCGCACCTCGCGCAGCACCGACAACGCCTTCGACTGCACGGTGCGCGACCAGCCGGCGCCGTGGCAGTGCGGGCACTGCATGAACACCGTGCGCTTCAGGCCCGGACCGACGCGCTGGCGCGTGATCTCGAGCATGCCGAACGGGGAGATGCGGCCGACCTTGATGCGGGCGCGGTCGCCGCGCAGCGCGTCGATCAGCCGGCGCTCGACGTTGCGGCGGTCCTTCTCCCGCGACATGTCGATGAAGTCGATGATGATCAGGCCGCCGAGGTCGCGCAGCCGGAGCTGGCGCACGATCTCGGGGATCGCGTCCAGGTTGGTGCGGTAGGCGGTCTCGTCGCTGTCGCCGCCGGCCTTGTACTTGCCGGAGTTGACGTCGATCGCGACCAGCGCCTCGGCCTGGTCGATGACGATCGAGGCGCCGTTCGGCAGGTCGACCTTGGGCTGGTAGAGCGCCTCGACGTCCTTCTCGATGCCGAACGAGTGGAACAGCGGCGTCGTCACGGCGTGCCGCTTGATGCGGTCCGCCATCTGCGGCATCAGCTTCTCCGCGAAGTCGCGGATGCGCATGTAGACGTCCTCGCTGTCCACCACCACGTCGGCGATGTTGGGCGTGAACTGGTCGCGCATCGCCTTCAGCACCAGGTCGGACTCCTGGTAGAGCAGCGCCGGCGCCTTGGTCACCTTCAGTCGCTGGGCGACCAGCTCCCAGATCTTCTTCAGGTAGTCGCGGTCTCGCTGCAGGTCCTCGAGGCTCTTGTTGATGCCCGCGGTGCGCACGATGAAGCCGATGCCGCCGTGGCCGGTCTCGTCGAGTTCCTTGACGATGCGCTTGAGGCGGCGGCGCTCCTTGCTGTTGTCGATCTTGCGCGACACGCCGCACTTCGGCAGCGACGGCATCAACACCAGGCAACGGCCCGGCAGCGACACGTAGGTGGTCAGCGTCGGACCTTTGGTGCCGATGCCCTCCTTGGTGATCTGCACGACGACCTCCTGCCCCTTCTTGAGCAGCTGGTCGATGGTCATGCGCGGACCGCGCGGACGGCGGTCGTTGCCGCCGTTGCCGCCGTTGCCGCCGCCGTTGCGGCCGCCGCGGCGACCCCGGTCGCGATCCCGGCCGCGACCGCCCTGGCCCTGCTGCTGACGCTGCTCCGACGAGCGCTGCGCCGGAGCGCCCTCGCCAACGCTGTCGGCGCCGGACTCGGCGCCACGGTCCCCAGCGGCCTCGCCCAACGACGCTTCGCCTTCGGCAGCCCCGCCGTCGACGGATTGACCGTCGACGGATTGGCCGTCGGTGGATTGGCCGTCGACGCCCGGCGTGCCGGCCGCGCCGCCGTCGTCGCCGTCGACACCTGCGTGGGCATCGGCGTTGCCGGCGCCGCGGCGACCGCGTCGGCCGCGACCGCGCGAACGGCGCCGCCGACCGCCGCCTTCGGCACCTTCCTCACCGGCCGGCGCGCCGGTCGCGGCGTCGGATCCAGCGTCGCCGCCGGCGTCCGCGGGTTCGCCGCCAGCGTCGTCGCCGCCGGGATCGGCCGCGGCCATCGCCAACGGGCGCTCGTCGACACCGTGACCGAAGCCACCCGGGTGGTCGTCGTCGGCGGCGTCGCGATCGTCGTCGTGATCGCCCGGCTCGCCGTCCGAGCCCTCGTCGACCTGGACTTGCTCGACCGCCTCGACGACGGCGTCGCCATCGTCGTGAAGATCGCCGTCGTGTTCACCGTCGTCGTGATGGTCGCCGTCGCCGTGATCGCCGTCGCCGTGCCCGTCGTCGTGATCGTGGTCGTCGCCGAGATCGACGCGCTCCACGCCGTCGTGCTGCTCGTCGTCGCCAGCCAGCGCGGCGTCACCGGACGCATCGCCGGCGCCGTCTTCGGCGCCGTCGTCGTCTTCGTCGTCGCTGTCGTCGAGCGCCTGCTGCATCGACTCCGGCCCGTCGTCGACGTCGACGCGGGCGCGGCCCTCGATCACGTCCTCGAGCTGGAAGTCGTCGCGACCGTAGGCGGGCAGCACGTCGGAGACGTGCAGGAAGCCGTTGACGCGGCCGCCGAAGGCGACGAACGCCGCGCCGATCGACGGCTCGATGTTGACGACCTTGCCCTTGTAGATGTTACCGAGATACGCCTCTCGGCTCGCCAACTCGACGTGCAGCTCCTGCAGCACGCCGTCCTCCACCACCGCGATCCGGCTCTCTTCCGGATCGATGGCATTGATCAGCATCCTCTTCACGGGGGACCTTCTGGTGCGAAAGCTCGCCGCGTCTGGCGGCGAGGGCCCGGGTCACTTGGCGCGTGGCGGGGTCGGGTTCGTGTCGGGCCGAGCTCCGCGTGGTGCGGTTCGGCCCCACGACGTCGACGCGGCCGGCGGCAGCGGACATCCGGGCGGGAAACGGGAAGCCATCGCGGCGCGCCGTCGCAGCGTGCACGAGCCCGACGAGCGGCCGCACGGGCCGGATCGCGAGACGTTGCTGAGGCGACGCGCTGAGCATGGCGAATACGGGATACGGGGCGCTCCCGGTGGAGCGCGCTGGACCGGCCTCCCCACCCGGGGAGGCGGCGCGGATCGTAGCCAGCCCCCCGTTCGGCTTCCATGCCCGACCGGCCGAGCGCAACGCCAATCGTCCGGTACGTGCGCGCGGCCCGACGCACGAGGCAAGGCGTGCGTCGGGCCGCTGCGCTCCGGCGGGCCCGGGGGCCCGACCGTTCGGCTCAGCCGCCGAAGATCTGCTTCATCGACTGGTTCAGCGTCGAACCCGGGTGGTCCTGCAGACGCTCCTTCAGCGCGCGCTGCATCGAGTCGCTGACGTCCTCGGCGTTGCGGATGATCTGCGGGGTGATGAACACCAGCAGCGTGCTGGTGGTCTCCTGCTTGACCTTGTTCTTGAACAGGTAGCCGAGGATCGGGATGTCGCCGAGCAGCGGCAGCGCCGTCGTCGACTCCGACTCGGTCTTGCTCTTCAGGCCGCCGAGCACGGCGGTCTGGCCGCTCTTCAGCAGCACGGTCGTCTGCAGCGTGCTGGAGGCGACGCGCGGCAGCGCGATCTGGCCGGCGCCCGCCGAGGTGCCGCCGCCGACCTCGAAGATGTCGAAGCCGGCCGGCGCGATCGCCGACGAGCCCGTGCCGCTCAGCGCCGTGCGCTGCGGGATCACCTCGAGGATGACCTTGTCGGTGCCGGGCACGATGTGCGGCGTGGCCAGCAGCTGGAAGCCGATGTTGACCGGCGACTCGTCACCCTCCTCGAGCGCCAGCAGCAGGCCGCCCGCCTGCCCCTGCTCGACGCGGGCCTGCGCGTAGCGCACCGCCTCGCCGACGAAGATCGTCGCCATCTGGTTGTCCAGCGTGGTGATCTGCGGCGCCTGCAGGATCGTCGACTGCGCGTCGCGCTTCAGCAGACGCAGCGTCGCCGTCACCTGCTGGAAGTTCAGCGCGCCGAAGACGACGTCCGGGATGGTCGTCGCGGCCGGCAGGTTGCCGGTGTCGTCGGCGAACGGGCCGGCGCCGCCGCCGGGCGTGTCACCGAGCGGGTTGGCGATGATGCGGTCGTCCCAGCCGCCGGTGCCGAGGTTGAACGGCAGGCGGGTCGGGATCTGACCGAGGCCGAGGCTGGCCGACCAGCCGTTGCCGCCGGGCGAGATGCCGACGTCGAGCAGGTCGTCGTTGCTGGTGGTGACGAAGCGCACGTCGAGCTGCACCTGCGACGGCTCGATGTCCAGCATCTCGATGGTGCGCTGGATCGCGTCCACCACCGGGCGCGTGTCCTTCACCATGATGATGTTGGACTCGGCGATGTACTCGAGCGAGCCGATCTCAGGCGTGACCATGCCCTTCAGCGTGTCGAGCAGGCTGAAGTTGAGCATGCCGCGCTGCATCTTGGTCTGGTTGCGCAGGTCGCGGATGTACTCCGACGTCACGTACGGCTGGAACACCGACGCGGGCCGCACGAAGCGCAGCTGGAAGGCCTGGGTCACCAGGTCCTGCTGGATGTTCGCCGCCGGCACCACGCGCAGGATGCCGAAGTCCTCTTCGACGACGACGAAGCCGAGGGTCTTGACCGCCGCGTCGAGCGCGTCGCGCCACGGGATGTTCTTCAGGCGCACGGTGATCGTGCCCTTGACCTCGGGCGCGACCACGATGTTGGCGCCGGAGATCTTGGCGATCGTGTCGATGACCTTCTGGATGTCGGTGTTCTCGAAGGCGAAGTAGACGCGCGGCGGCTTCTCGATCTTGAGCACGCCGCCGTCACCCTCGGTGACGACGCAGTCGGCCTGCTCGGCCACCAGGGTCAGCGCCTGACGCCAATGCACGTCCTGCAGGTCGATCGTCACGGAGGCCTCGATCCCGGGCTCCATGATGATGTTCGAGCTGGTCTTGCGCCGGATGCTGTCGATCACGTCGCGGAGGTCGCGGTCCTTGAGCCGCAGCGTCAACCGGCTGGCCCGGTCCCCGCTCGCCTGCGAACTCACGCCTTCCTGACCACCCTGGGTCGCCTGGTCGTCCTGCGCCGGCAGCGCGGCCACGGCCAGCGCCAACGCCACGCCACCGAACACGTACTTGAGTGCCTGCATCTTCGATCCTTCCCCTTTGCCAGGGGGCTTGCCTTTGATTCGCCGTCTTCCCGGCGGCGCCGATCCGGGCGCGCACCGAGACCCTCCTACATCGAACGGTCGCAGGCTCCGGCTTGAGTCGTCCCGCCGGAGCCGCGCCCGTCACATCGTGCGCACGAGCGTGAGCCCGCGGAACACGAACCAGACCTGCTCTTCCTCGACCGCCTTCACCAGCAGCTCGTCGCTGACGAAGTCGCCCTCCTCGAACACCTCGCCGTTGAGCAGCACGCCGGAGCGGCCGATCTCGTTGACGATGACGCCCTGCAGGCGCAGGTCGAGTCCCTTGAAGTCGAGCGCGGTGGTCGCCTTGACCATCCACGAACGCGCCTGCACCGCGAGGTCGTAGCGCTCGTCACCGGTGGGCACCTGCACGCGCTCGGCGACCGCTTCGAAGCGCTCGCGCGCCTGCTCGAGCATGCCGCCGTTGCAGTCCGACTCCAGGTCGCTGACCAGCTGCGCGAGGTCGGCGGCCGGCAGGTACGGGTCCTGCCGCTGCTCGTCGACCGGCTGGTTGTCGAGCTGCTGCTGCAGCTGATCCAGCGGGCCGATCACCTCGTTCGCCCAGCGCAGCTTGACCGGACCGTAGCTCAGGCGGGCGCCGTCCCCTTCGATGCCGGCGAGCATGGTCGCCAGCTCGGCGCGGAAGCGCTTGTCGAGCGTGTACTGCTCGAACATCGTCGCCTCGCCGCTGCGGATGTGCTTCAGCATCTCCGCGAGCTGCTTCAACTCGTCGACGTACTTGTCGAGGATCGCGCGCTGGTCCGCCTGCGACAGGCCGTCGAGGCGCAGGTCGCCGCCGCGCTCGCGCGGGTCGACCAGGATGTCGCGGCGCCCCTGCACACCCTTGTGCTCGTAGCGGTCGATCCGGATCGCCTGCATGCGGTTCCAGATCTCCTCGCGCAGCTCTTCCTTGCGGTCGGCGTAGTGCGGGATCGTGACTTCCTTCGCACCGCCGGCCTTGTTGTAGGTGTAGGTCTGCATCGTCAGCTTGACCGTGTGCACCGCGTCGCCGTCGCGCTGCTGCTCACCGCCGCGCTGGCCGCCCGGCACGATGCTGAAGTCGGTGATGCTGACGAAGCGCTCGTAGTTCTCGATCAGGTTGATGAACTTCAGCGCCTGCCACAGCGTGGCCGTCATGTCGTAGGTGAACTCGATCGGCGTGAAGTTGCCCTTGGTCTTGCCAGGGCGAACGTTCTTGTTGGTCAGCCCGGTGCTGAGGATGCCGGTCTGCCGCTCGAACTTGTTCAGCGTGCGCGTGAACTCCGTCAGCTCCTTGTTGTCGGGCAGGATCTTGACGTACTCGTCGAGGTTCTCCCGCAGGATGATGACGTCCTTCTCGAGGTTGGGGATCTTGGCGATCTTGGCGTCGGCAGCCGCCACCGCCTGCTCCTGCGTCGCGATCTGCGCCGCGACCTCGTCGATCAGACCCTGCGTGTAGTAGACACCGCCCGCAGCCGCGGCGCAGAGCACGCCGGCGCCGCCGCAGATGGTCATCAGCAACTTCTTCTGGGACCAGTTGGACATGGCTCAGCTCCTCACTTCTTGGGCGCCGCGGACGGGTTGAACTGCAGCTCGAGCGGGAACTTCAGGAACGCCGGCGGGATGCGCGTCGCGTCGTATTCGAGCGTCCACTGCGGGTCCGTCTTGAGGCTCACGTCCGCGAAGAAGGCTGCCGCCTCGATGTCCTCGTGGAAGTTCGCGAGGCGCGACTTGTCGGCGTCCTGCACGTTGCCGGGGATCGTCACCTTGGCGCCCTTCTTCGGGTCGCCCTTGACGGTCACGCTGTCGAGCCAGGCGAGGTGCCGCTCGGTGTCGCCGTTGTTGTTGACGACGTCGATCAGCTCGTCGAGGAACTTCGACCAGACGCGCCGCGAGTTGCCGATCTCCTGGATCGTCTGCACGCGCTGCGAGTAGTCCTTGCGGTTGGTCTCGAGGTCGTCGTGGTACTTCACCTTCGGCTGCCGCTGCGACAGCTTGGCCTCGACGCTCTGCAGCTGGTCCTCCGCGGCCGCGAGATCACCGAAGTAGACGAGACCGAACCAGCCGACGGCGGCGCTGACCGCCAGCGCCGCGCCGAACGCGGCCGCGAGCACGCGCGGCGGCAGACGATTGCCACGGCGCAGGTCGGCAGGAAGCAGATTGATGCGGATCATGTTCGGGTTCTCCTCAGGATGCGGCGGCCAGGCCGATGGCGACGGCCAGCTGCGGCGCCAGCTGGTTGAGCGCTTCGACGTCGACGTTGTCGGCCTTGACCTTCAGGCCCTCGATCGGGTTCCAGGTCTTGGTGCGCTTCTCGAAGATCTTCTCGAAGCTCTCCTCGAGGCTCGGCAGCAGCGCGGTGCCGCCGGTCAGCCAGACCTCCTGCACCTCGCCGTCGAACTGGTTCTCGAAGAAGTCGAACGACAGGTTGATCTCGTTGCCGAGGTCCTCGAGCGTCTGCGCGACTGCCTCGAGCACGATGCCGAGCTGGTCGCCGGAGTCGCGCTTCATCTCCTCGGCCTGCTGCGGTTCGACGCCGAGACGACGCGCGATCGCGTTGGTCAGGTCGTGCCCGCCGATCGGCACCTCACGCGCGAAGCACGTCAGGTTGTCGCGCAGGATGTTGATGCTGGCCTTGGTCGCGCCGATGTCCACCAGCGCCACGGTGCGGCCGGGCTCCTGGATGCCGGGGTTGACCAGGTCGCCGAGCTCCCAGGCGTTGCCGAGCGCGAAGCCGTCGACGCCGACCGCGACCGGCTGCAGGCCCAGCTCGGTGAGCATCATGCTGTGGTCGGCGACCACGGCCTTCTTGGCGGCGACCAGCAGCACCTTCATCTCGCCGCCCTTGCCGGCATCCGGCGCGGGCCCCGACAGCTTCTGCGCATCGAGCTCGACGTCGTCGACGTCGAACGGGATGTACTTGTCCGCCTCGAGACGCACGGCCTGGAGCATCTTGTCCTCACCCATCTCCGGCATGGAGATGTAGCGGAACACGACGTTCTTGCCGCTGACGGCGGTGGCGACGCGCTTGGTGCGGAACTTCGCCGCCTGCATCAGCTCGGCGATCGCGTCCTGCCGCGCGGCCTCGGTATGGACGTCGATCTGGGCGTAGCCGGTGATGACGTTGTCGTATTTGTCGCGAGTCAGTTCGACGGCCTTGATGCAACTCGTGCCGATGTCGAGACCGACGATGCTCTTGCGCTGCTTCAGCATGTACCCGGCGCTCCTTCCACGTGGAGATGGTCCAGTGGAAGCGGGTATCGGTCGCCGCGGGCGTGGGGATTGAGCCCGAGAGTCGCCCAGATCCAGGTGCAGGACTTCGCGCGCCACGGTGCCGGCGTCGGCGAGGGCGAAGCGCCGGTCCCGCCGGGGTCACGGCGCCGGGCCCTCGGGCCGGGCGCGTCGCGCCGCGGCTACTCCTCGCCGAAGTTGGCGGCGACCAGCTCGGCCAGCGCGCGCAGCAGCGAGTCGGCGTCGGGGCCAGTCGCCTCGAGCTCGAGTTCGACGCCCTTCTCGGCGGCGAGCATCATCATGCCCATGATCGACTTGCCGTCGACGCGCTCGTCGTTGTCGGTGCGGCCGACGCGCAGCTGGCTGGCGTAGGAGTTGGCGGTCTGGACGAACAGGTGCGCCGGCCGCGCGTGCAGGCCGTGGCGGTTCTCGAGCGTGACGCGCAGCACCCGGCGGTCACCGCCGGCATCTGGGGAAGCAGTCACCGCATCACTCCTTGCCGCTCATCTCGAGCAGCAGGTCGCGCATCGCGGCGTCACCGTCCGCGTCGAGCAGGAACCGGCGGAAGTCGGCGTTGCGCGCCAGGCCGGCGATCCAGCGCAGACACTGAAGGTGCTGTTCGGGCTCGTCGGCCGGCGAGATCAGCAGGAACATGACGTGCACCGGACGGCCGTCGATGGCCTGCCACTCGAGTCCCCCATGGCTGCGCGCCAGGACCAGGGTGGTGCGCTCGACGACGTCGCCTTTGACGTGTGGCACGGCGACGCTGTTGCCCAGCCCGGTGCTGCCGATGGCCTCGCGCTCCGCGAGGCGCTTGCCGAGCGCCTTGGCGCTGGCGGCGGGGAACGCGCCGGAATGCTCGGCTGCGGCCAGCAGCTCGCGCAGCGCCGCGTCCTTCGTCTTGGCTTCGATCTCTGCGATCAGGGCGGCCGCTTGGACCAGGTTGCGAATCATGGCTTGCTTCCGGCCTCTCGGACGCTGGCAGGACACCGGCGACGCTGCACCACCGGCCTGGGCCGGGGAGGATGCGGCGGCCGCCGCGTCGCCGTCCGCCAGCTCGAGCCGACGCCGGGCGGCGCCTCGGGCTCGCGAACAGGGCGAGCAGTGTGCGGAAAGCCCCGGGCCGGCGCAATGGTCCTGCGACTCCGACGATGGGGAGCGCGGAATCCCCTTACGCGTCAGGGCTTGCGTGCGCCGCCGCGCGGAGGCTGCGGGCGATCCCGCCCCGGCGACCGACGCTCAGGTGTCGAGGTCCTTGCGGACCGCGTCCTCGAACGTCTCCTCGTCGCCGCGCGGCGCGAGCTCGTCGGCGGCCCGGGCCCGCGCCTCCTTGGCGTCCGGGACCTTGTGGTCGGTGCGCTTCTCCTTCTGCTTGCGGAGCTGCACCTCCATCTTGTCCACCAGGATGTCGATCGTCGCCGAGAAGCTCTCGCCGCGGTCCTTGGCGACCAACGGCGCGCCTCGCTTCAGGTGCACGATCAGCTCGACCTCGGGATTCTCGTGCGCGGTCTCGGCGACCACCTCGACGCGCTGCAGCGCGTCCTCGAAGCGCCCGAGCCGGGCCAGCTTCTTGGTCGCGTGCTCCTGCATGCGCTCGGTGATGTGGTCCTTGCGGCCCTTGAACTCGATCGGGACGTGCGATTCTTCGGTCATGCGGTCAACCTTGTGGGGTCTGTCTATCGACCGCCAGCAGAACGCCGACGGGCGTCCGGATCAAGAACGTCCGAAGTCGAGGCAGCCCGGCGGCAGCTCCGGATCGTCGAAACCCCAGAACTTGACCTCCGGCTCGAGCGCGACCCCGAACCGGGCGCGCACGCGATCGCGCACCTCCCGCAGCAGCGCGCGGAACTCGGCGGCGGAGCCGGTGTCGTCGTTCACGAGGTAGTTGGCGTGACGGGCCGACACGCTCAGACCTCCGCGCTGCAAGGTCTTGCAGCCAGCGGCCTCGATCAGACGACCGGCCTTGTCGCCCGGCGGGTTGCGGAACACGCAGCCGACGCTGCGCTGGCTGACCGGCTGGGTGGCGTTGCGCGCCTTCAGCGAGGCCGAGAAGCGGGCGAAGATCGCCGCGGGGTCGTCGGGTGTCAGCTCGAAGGTCGCCTGCACGACCACCGCCGCACCGAGCCCGCCGTCGCGGTACCGCGGCGTCAGCTGGTCCTTGCCGCGCTCGGCCAGGCGGCCGTCGTTCTCGACCACCGTCACCGACACGAGCCGGTCGAAGGTCTCGCCGTCGCGGGTGCCGGCGTTCATCGCCACCGCGCCGCCGACCTGCGCCGGGATGCCGGTCAACACCTCGAGGCCGGCGAGGCCGGCCTCCTTGGTCGCGCGCAGCAGGCTCGGCAGCGACACGCCGGCGCCGACGGTGACGCGGTGCTGTTCGCGCGCGATGCGGCCGAGGCTGCCGAGCTGCATGACGACACCGCGCAAGCCGGCGTCGGCGATCACGACGTTGCTGCCGCCGCCGAGCAGGTAGAGCGGCAGCCCGAGCTCGCGACAGGTCGCGACCACCAGGGCGACGTCCTCTTCGCCGGACGGCTCGACGAACCAGTCCGCCGGCCCGCCGATGCGCAGGTGGGTCAGCGGCGCGAGCGGCACGTGCTCGCGCACCGCGCCACGCATGCCGGACAGCGCCTCGCGCACGCCGCGGCCGAGCGCGGTGGAGCCGTCAGAGCCCGGCAACGATGCCTCCCACCGCCTGGTCGATGTCGCCGGCGCCCAGCACCATGACCACATCCTCCGCGCCGCGCGCCGCCAGCGTCACGGCGACCAGGTCGCGCACGCTGCCGGCGACGCGCGCTTCGCCGCCGAGCGCCCGCACGGCGTCGACCAGGTCCGCGGCCTTGACCTGCGCCTTGATCTCGTCGGACTCGCGCGCGCCGTAGATGTCGACCACCAGCGTCAGGTCCGCCGCGGCCAGCGCCTCGGCGAAGCCGTCCATCAGGCACAGGGTGCGCTGGTACTGGTGCGGCTGGAAGGCGACCACGAGCCGTCGGCCGGGGAAGCGCCGCCGCGCTGCCTGCAGCACGGCCCGGATCTCCGCCGGATGGTGCGCGTAGTCGTTGACCAGCACGCCGCCGCCCGGGCCGGTGTGCAGCTCGAACCGCCGGGCCACGCCGCGGAACCCGCCGACGCCGGCGCAGGCTCCGGGCAGATCGGCGCCGGCGATGTGCGCCAGGCCGAGCGCGAACAGCGCGTTGAACATGTTGTGACGCCCGGCCAGCGACAGCTGCACGCGCGGCAGGCGTTCGCCGAGCAGCACCGGCACGAAGCCGAAGCGCCCCAGCTCGTCGCGCACCTCGACGGCCCGCAGGTCGGCCCACAGCCCCGAACCGACGGTCAGGATGCGCACGTCGCTGCGCAGGCTGGCGAGCACCGCCTTCGGCACGGTCTCCTCGACCAGCGCCGTGCCGCCGGGCCGCACACGAGCCAGATAGCCGGCGAACGCATCCACCAGGTCGTCGGTCGACGGATAGCAGTCGAAGTGGTCGTGATCGACGTTGAGGATGGCGGCGCCGAACGGGCGCAGGTTGTGGAAGCTGCGGTTGAACTCGCAGGCCTCGACGACGAACTCGCCGGAACCTCCGCCGTGACCGTTGCCGCCCAGCTCCGGCACTTCTCCGCCGATCAGGTGCGACGGATCGAGCCCGGCGCCGCGCAGCGCGGCGACCGTCAGGCCGGTGGTCGTGGTCTTGCCGTGCGTGCCGCCGATCGCGAGCGTGCGGCGGCCCTCGCTGAGTCGACCGACGGCCTCGGCGTACAGCAACGACGTGAACCCCTGCCGGACGCACTGCTGCACCTCCGCGTCCGCGCTCGGTACGGCCGCGCTGCGGATCACGTAGCCGTCGGCGCCGGAGATGCGCTCCGGGTGGCAGCCGGTCCACACGTCATGACCTTCTTCGCCGAGCCGCGCCAGGATCGCGCCGCCGCCCTGGTCGCTGCCGGTGACGACGCCGCCGATGCCGCCGAGCAGCCGCGCCAGGCCGCTCATGCCCGAGCCGCCGACGCCGACGAAGTGGAAGCGACGGCTGACGAAGCTCGTGCCCGGGATGCCCTCGGTGGTCGCGCTGGCCGCTGGTGCGGCCACTGCAGGCGCAGCAGCGACGGGAGCGGTTCGTGGTTCGGGTTCGAGGGCGGGGTTCAAGCGATGCCTCCGTGGGCGCGCTCGTCGCGGCCGGGCCCGGCGGGCGCCGGTCGCGGGCCTTCGCGGACTGCGCCGACGCGCGGCGTGTGAAGCTCGTGCAACAGGTCGTCGAGGATCGCCGTCGCGGCGTCGCGACGGCCGAGGCGCCGGCCGTGCTCCCCCATCTCGACGAGTCGCAGCGGGTCTGCGAACAGCGCCTCGAGGCAGCCGACCATCGCCTGCTGGTCGAGCCCCGCCTCCTCGAAGATCACCGCCGCGCCTGCGCGCTCCAGCACCCTGGCGTTGTGCAGCTGCTGCCGGTCCTTGTGGTGCGGGTAGGGCACGATCAGCGCCGCGCGCCCGACCAGCGCCAGCTCGGCGACGGTCGTCCCGCCGCCGCGGCACACGATCAGATCGGCGGCGGCGTAGAGGCGGTCCATGTCGGCTGCGACCGGCCGGACGCGCACCGATAGCGCCCCGTCGCGCGACGCCGCGGCGTAGGCATGCCGCACCGCCTGATCGTTGCCGAGCCCGGCGAGGTGCACGACCTGCAGCCGTCGCCGCAGCGCGCCGAGCGCTCGCGGCACCAGCTCGTTGAGCACGCGCGCCCCCTGGCTGCCGCCGGTGACGAGCACGACCGGCACGTCGTTGCCGAGCCCCAGTTCACCACGGGCCGCGACCCGCGACTTGTTGCCGATGCCGGGACGCAGCGGGGTGCCCGTCAGCAGCGCGCGCGCGCCGACCGGCTCGGCCAACGGCAGGCCGAGGTAGACGCGCCGCGCCAGCGGGGCCAACCAGCGGTTGGCGCGGCCCGTCACGGCGTTCTGCTCCAACAGGAACAACGGCAGCCCGAGGCTGCGCGCCGCCAACGCCGCCGGTACGGAGGCGCGACCACCGGTGCTGACGACGCCCGCCACGCCGCGGCTTCGCAGCTCGCGGCGCGCGCGCAGCGTCGCGCGGAGCAGCCAACCCGGCATGCGCCAGGTCGCGCGCGGCGAACGCGACAACTCGAAGTAGGGCACCTCCGGCAGCTCGCGCTGCACGAGTTCCCGCTCGACGTCGCGCCCTTCGGTCACGATCGTCGGCTCGCAACCGTGATCCTGCAGCGCGCGCGCCAACACCAGCGCCGGCATCAAGTGCCCGCCGGTGCCGCCGCTCGCCAGGCAGATGCGCTGGGGCGACGTCGACATGTTCAGCGGATCGGCAGCTTGATCGTCTGGCCGATCTGCAGGCTCTTGGCCTCGACGCGCGGGTTGAGTTGCTGGATCTCCGCCAGCCGGGAGCGGCTGCCGAGCTCGTGGATCGCGATGCCCTCGAGCGTGTCGCCCTTGGCGATCTTGTAGTTGCGGTAGGCGCCGGCGCGCTGCAGGACCTCGCCGCCGGTCACCGGCGGCGCATCCTGGCCGGACTTCGCCGCAGCGGCGGCCTGCTGGCTGCCCGGCAACTTGATCGTCTGGCCGACCTGCAGGCTCTTGGCCTCGACGCGGGGGTTGAGTTGCTGGATCTCCGCCAGCCGGGAGCGGCTGCCGAGCTCGCGGATCGCGATGCCCTCGAGGGTGTCACCCTTCTTGATCTTGTAGTCGCGCGACGCGGCGACGGCCGGCGGCTCCTTCGGCTCGGGCTTCGGCACCTGCTTGGTGCTGACGGGCTGGCCGCCACCGTTGGAGCCAGGGCTGCCGGCACCGTCGCCGCTGACGTCCGGCACCTTCGCCGTCGCGTTCTTCGGCCGGTCGAAGCCCTCGGCCGGCTGCAGCAGCGAATCGAGCGACTTGCCGCCACCGAACGCGGCCTCGACGACGCCGGCGCCGTTGCGCTGCGCACCGCCCTGCACGTCGCCCGCCGACGGTTTGTTCGGCGAACCGCCGGGCGCGCTCATCGCGGCGGCCGGGTTGACGACGTCCGGACGCACGCCGTCCGGTTCGCCCCAGATCGTCACCCCCAGGATCAGGAAGATGACGAGGCAAAGAACATAGAGGCCGTATTTCTCGAGCTGACCCATCACACCCTCCGAACCACGTGTGAGCGCCGCGAAGCGCTCACGAACCGGAAACCACCACTTCGTCGGCGGTAGAGAACGACGCCGCGCGATCCGCTCGGACCGCGTTGCCGATCAATCCCACCGCCGCCAGACAGAACACCAGGCTCGTGCCGCCGGTCGAGACGAACGGCAGGTCGATGCCCTTTGCAGGCGCCCACCCGCTGACCACGAGTAGGTTGACCGCCGCCTGCATGCAGATCATCAGACCATAGCCGCACACCGCGTAGCGCAGGAACGGATCCCGCAGCGAGCGCACGAGTCGGTAACACACATACCCGAACACGGTGAACGATCCGAGCACGAACAACGAGCCGAGGTAGCCGAGCTCCTCGCCGATGATCGCGAACACGAAGTCGTTGTGCGCTTCGGGCACGTGACTCATCTTCATCCAGCCCTGGCCGAGACCGCGGCCGAACGCGCCGCCCGAGGCGACCGCGACCAGGCCCTGGCCGACCTGCGAGCCGGGCTTGGTGGCGAACAGGTCGTCGAGGCGGCGCCGCACGTACTCGTGCTGTGTCGCGACGAAGGCGAACAGCGCGAAGCCGCCCACGGCGAACGGCGCGAAGTGCAGGAAGCGCACGCCGGCGACCAGCGCCAGACAGCTGGCGAGGATCACCGCCAGCATCGCGTTGCCGTTGTCCGGCTGCACGGCCAGCGCACCGCCGAGCAGCACCGCGCAGCCCATCGCCGGCAGGAAGCCCCGGCGGAAGCTCGACAGGCCGGTTCCGGACCGGGCCAGCAGCCACGACACCGCCAGCACCAGGAAGAAGCGCGCCGGTTCCACCGGCTGGAACTGCTGCCCCCCGACCGTGATCCAGCGGTAGGCACCGTGACTCACCTGCCCGAGCAGGCGCGGCAGGATGCAGGCCGCGACCGCGGCGAAGAACAGCGGCATCGCCACCCGCCGCACGACGCGCATCGGCGTCACCGCGGCGACGAAGAAGGCGATCAGGCCGACCAGCAGCTTGAGGCCCTGCTTGCGCAGCACGACGGCGGGCCCTTCCTTGTCCTGCGGGCCGAGCACCGACACCGCCATGACCAGGCCCAGGCAGCAAAGCGCCACGGTGACCATCATCAGCCAGTCGAGCTCCCGGACGTGCGCGCCTGGGGCGCGGGACGACGGGTTGCGGGCGGCGGGGACGGCGGTCATCAGCGCACCTTGAACAGCAGCAGGCTGCACATCGCGAGCAGGGCCGAGACGATCCACGTGCGCGCGACGACGCGGGTCTCCGGCATGCCGCCGAACTGGAAGTGATGGTGCAGCGGTGCGCAGCGGAACACGCGCTTCTTGCGCAACCGGAACGACGCGACCTGCAGGATCACCGACAGCGCCTCGGCCACGAACACGCCGCCGACCACCAGCAGCACCAGCTCGGTGCGGCTGATCAACGCGGCGTAGGCGAGCGCGCCGCCGAGCCCGAGGCTGCCGACGTCGCCCATGAAGACCATCGCCGGCGCGGCGTTGAACCACAGGAAGCCGAGCGCGCCGCCGAGCAGCGCCGCCATCAACACCGCCATCTCGCCGGCGCCGGCGACGTGCGGCACCAGCAGGTACTGCGACCAGTCGACGCGGCCGACCGCGTAGGTGATGGCCGCGTAGGCGATAGCCGACGTGGCGACGCAACCGGCGGCGAGTCCGTCGAGCCCGTCGGTGAGGTTGACGGCGTTGGCCGAGCCGGTCAGCACCAGCACGGCGACCACCAGGAATGGCACGCCGAACCACACGCTGAGGTCGAACGACAGGTCCTTGACGAACGGTACGTAGAGGTGCGGGCCGCCAGCGTCGCCTTGCAGCGCGGCCGGGCCGAGCAGCCACAGCCCGACCAGCAGCGCGAGGATCGTCAGCGCCCCCTGCTTCTCGCGCTTGCTGATGCCGCGCTTCTTCTCGCCGGCCAGCCCCTGCCGCAGCTTCACGCGGTCGTCCCACAGGCCGACGCCGGCGAAGCCGCCGACCAGCACCAGCGCCGGCAGCGAGTAGCGGTTGACGCCGTCGAAGCGCAACCACAGGGCC
Organism: Planctomycetota bacterium; assembly: GCA_020638735.1. Lineage (GTDB taxonomy): Bacteria > Planctomycetota > UBA1135 > UBA1135 > UBA2386. The sequence continues at coordinate 243,855 of JACKHZ010000008.1, forward strand.
GCAGCCGCGAGGATCGCGCCGATCACGAACAACCCGCCCATCGTCGGGGTGCCGACCTTGTCCTTGTGCAGCTCCTCGAGCTTCGCCGAGCCGGTGCCGTCGATGCGCTCGCGCAGTCCCTGGTTGCGCAGCCAGCGGATGACCGCAGGCCCGAGCAGGATCGCCAGCAGGAACGCGGTGACGGCGGCGCCGCCGGCCCGGAACGAGATGTAGCCGAGCAGCCGACACACGTCGTCCGAGAACAGATACGGCGCCAGCCAGTGGATCATCGCGTCGCTCCTCCTGCGGCGTCCTGCGGCGCGCCGAGCGATGCGACCAGGCGGTCCACCAGACGATCGAGCGCGACCCGGCGCGAGGCCTTGCACAGCAGGTTGTCACCGGGGCGCAGCATCGGCCGCAGCAACTCGTGCGCGGCGGCGACGTCGTCGACGCGGTGCACGGCGCGCTTCGACATGCCGGCGGCGATCGCACCGTCGGCGATCGGGCACGCGTCGGCGCCGACCGTGACCAGCACGTCCTGACCGCTCTGGAACACCTGTTCGCCGAGCCCGCGGTGCAGCACGTCGCTGTCGGCGCCGAGCTCGAGCATCGCGCCGAACACCACGACGTTGCGCGGCGACGGCCGCCCACCCTTCGGCCGCAGCCCGGCGATCGCCTGCAGGGCCGAACGCGCCGACTCCGGGTTCATGTTGTAGGTGTCGTCGAAGATCGTCACTCCGCCGACGAGCTTCGGCTCCAGCCGGCGCGCCGCCGACGGCACCTTGGCCAGGGTCTGCAGCACCAGCTCCTCCGGCACGCCGAGCCGGCTCGCCGCCGCGATCACCGCCAGCGCGTTGTAGACGTTGTGGGTGCCGAGCCGCGGCAGCGTCACCGGCCGCTCACCCTGCAGCAGGAACGAGGTGCCGAGCGCGTGGAACTGCACGTCGGTGGCGAACCAGTCGGCCTCGCGCGACACGCTGATCAACTCGACCGCCGCCGGCGTGACCTCGGCCATCGCGCGGCAGGCGGCGTCGTCGCCGTTGAGGATGCACAGACCGTCCGCGGCGAGCCCCGCCGGCAGCGCCGACTTCTCGCGGGCGACGCCGGCGACCGAACCGAGCCCTTCGAGGTGGGCCGGCGCGACGCAGGTGACGATGCCGAGATCCGGCCGCGCCACGGCCGTCAGCTGGGCGATCTCGCCCGGCGCGTTGGTGCCGATCTCGACCACCGCGGCGCGCGTCTCCGGGCACAGCTGGAACAACGTCAGCGGCACGCCGACCTGGTTGTTGTAGCTGCCGGGCGAACGCACCGTCGGCATCGCCGCGGCCAGCACCGCGCCGAGCCACTCCTTGGTCGAGGTCTTGCCGCACGAGCCGGTGATGCCGATCACCTTGGCCCGATGGCGGCGGCGATGCTCGGCGGCGAGATCGAGCAGCGCCTTGCCGCCGTCGCCGACCTGCACGACGAACGGCCGCCGCGGGCCGGTGGCGCGCTGCCGCACCGCCGCCTGCAGCTCCTCCGTCATGCGCTCGACGACGACGCCGGCGGCGCCGTTGGCGACGGCCGTCGCCGCGAACGCGTGCCCGTCGTGGTTGGCGCCGCGCAGCGCCACGAACACCAACCCTGCGCAGTCACCGCGCGAGTCGGTGGTGACGGTCGCGGCGGCGCCGCCGTCGTGCAACACGCTGCCGCCGGCGGCCTTGGCGATCGCCTTGGCGGTCAGCCACGTCGAACGGGCGCCGCGATCCCGACCGGCCTTGCCGGCCGGGCTGCGCTGCGCCGAACCCTTCATCGGTGCAACCATCCCGCCTCCCTGGCCGCCAGCGCGCGCCCCGCTTCGAGGCGATCGTCGAACGGCACGACGCTGTCCTTGAACACCTGGTAGGTCTCGTGGCCCTTGCCGGCGATCAGCACGGTGTCGCCCGACTTCGCGTTGGCGATCGCCTGGCGGATCGCCTCGGCGCGGTCGAGCACCTGGAACGACTCGCAGTCGCTGCCGGCGAGCCCGCCGACCATGTCGGCGACGATGCGCTCCGGATCTTCGCTGCGCGGGTTGTCGCTGGTCAGGTAGGCGTAGCGGGCGTGCCGGGCCACCGCCGCCGCCATCGGCGCCCGCTTGCTGCGGTCGCGGTCGCCGCCGCAACCGAACACCACGTGCAGGTCGCCCTCGGCCAGCTCGGCGAGCGTGCCGCAGACCTTGTCCAGCGCGTCGGGGGTGTGCGCGTAGTCGACGAACGTGCGCACCCGACCGCCCTGACCGATCGGCGCGTCGACCAGCTCGAGACGCCCCGGCACCGAGCGCGCGTCCTCCAGCGCGGAGGCGACCGTCAGCTCGCTGGCGCCGAGCGCCAGCGCCGAAGCGGCGGCCGCGAGCGCGTTCTGCACGTTGTACTGACCGACCAGGCGCAGGAACAGCTCGACCGCGCCGTTGGGCATCACCATGCGCAGCCGCGTCCCGTCCGGGCCGGGGCGCACGTTCTCGGCGCGCACGTCGGCGTGCGGCGACATGCCGTACCACAACACGTCGACGCCGCGCTGCAGTTCGTCGGCCATCGCCAGCGACGCCGGATCGTCGCGGTTGAGCACCGCCGTCGAGCCCGGGCCGAGCCCCTTGAACAGCCGCGCCTTCGCGGCGCGGTAGCTGTCCATCGAGCCGTGGTAGTCGAGGTGGTCCTGGGTCAGGTTGGTGAACACCCCGACGGCGAAGCGCACGCCGCGAACGCGGTCCTGGTCGAGGCTGTGGCTCGACACCTCCATGACGCAGGCGCTGGCGAAGCGGTCCGCCATCTCGCGCAGGTAGCCGTGGATGCGCACCGGGTCGGGCGTGGTGTTGGCGGCCGGGATGCGCCGCCCGCCGAACTCGTAGGCGATCGTGCCGAGCAGGCCGACCTGGCGGCGATCCCCCTGCAGACACGAGCGGATCAGGTGCGCGGTGGTGGTCTTGCCGTTGGTGCCGGTGACGCCGATCACCGACAGGCCGTGCGACGGGTCGCGGTAGTAGTAGCGCGCCGCGTCGGCGAGGGCCTCGCGACAATTGCCGACCACCAGCACCGGCACCGGCAGCGACAGCGCCTCCTCGGCGACCACCGCGACCGCGCCGCGCGCGACCGCCTGCTGCACGAACACGGTGCCGTCGTTGCGCGCGCCGCGGATCGCGAAGAACAGGTTGCCCGAGCGCACCTCCGCCGAGTGGAAGGCGAGGCCGTCCACCGCGAGGTCGCGCCAACGCAGCACTTCGCGCGGCTGCAGGCAGTCACGCATCTCACGCAGGCGCACGAAACCCTGACCGGACGGAAGTCCGGACGGGAAAGCCAGGTCTGTCATCTACCGCCCTTACCGATGTTCTCTGCCCGGCGCGGCCCCCGCCGCGTCCGACCAGCCTGAGTTGCCAGGGGTTGCCGAACCGAGGCGGGTCTGACCACCCGCCCCATTCCGCGATTCCTGGTGCAGCTGCCACCGCTCCGCCAGCGTCTGGCAGCGGAGCAGCAGCCTTGCTGCCGGGGGCGCAGCATAGCTACCACCATAGAATTTCGCACTATCGTCTCGCTGCAGAACGCAGACGGCGAGCCAGCGCGGCTCGTCCGCCGGCAGGAAGCCGACGAAGCTCGCGTTGCGCACCTGCTTCAGCACGCCGCGCCCGACGCCGACGCGGCTCGCCGCAGTGCCGGTCTTGCCGCCGAGCAGGCCGTGCAGGTCGATGCCGGTCTCGGCGAGCATGTCGCGACGCAGCGGGCCGCCGGTGGCGTGCTCGATGTCGCTGACGACGTCGATCATCGCCGCCTTGACGTCGCGCAGCACCTCGTCGCGGAAGCGCGGGCCGGTGTCGCGGCGCGGCGGCACGGTGTGGAACTCGCCGTCGAGCTCCAGGCCGCGGCACAAGCGCAGCTCGGCGCCGAGGCCGCGGAACAGGCGCAGGTAGGCGCGCGCCACCTGCAGCGCCGTGACGTTGAGCTCGTAGCCGAAGCTGAACGAGATCGCGCTGTTGGCGCGGAACGACCGCAGCGGGATGCCGGGGTCGAACGAGCTCTTGTTGTGGCCGCCGCACGACTCGTACGGCAGGTGCAACCCGAGGGTCGCGCCGAAGCCGTAGCCCTTCATGTAGTCCTGCCACTGCTCGCGCTCGAGCTGCAGACCGACGAGCGCCGCGCCGATGTTCGAGCTGTTGACGAGGATGCCGTGGGCGCTCAGGTCGGTGCAGTCGTGGTCGTCCTCGACCGCCTTGCGGCGCCCGAGGGGCAGGATCGTCCGGTCGTAGTCGACGCCATGCCGGAGATGCGACCGACAGTCGTAGACGTGATCCCAGTCGAGCGCGCCGACCTCCCGCGCGTAGGCGAGCACCAGCGGCTTGACGATCGAGCCGGGCTCGAACAGGCTCTGGTACGGCGTGAACGCCGCGCCTTCGAGGTTCTTCTGGTCGCGGTGCCAGGACGCCGCGGCCAGCAGGTCGCCGGTGGCGATCTCCACCAGCACCAGCGCGCCCCACTTCGGCCGCCGCTCCTTGCCGTCCGCGGACTTGCCGGGCGCCTCGGCGACCGCCGTCAGCTCGCGCACCGCTGCGCGCTGCAGCTCGAGGTCGATCGTCGTGTGCAGCACCGCCGCGACCGGCGCGTCCTCGACCGGCGCGACGAAGTAGCGCCCACCCCTGCCGTCGCGCAGGAACCGCCGGAGACCGGGATCGTCGGGGTCCAGCGCGGCGAACGTCTCGAGGCCGCAGGCCCCCGAGATCCTGAGGTGCCTGCCGCCGTCCTCGTCGGGGACCCACTCGCTCTTCTGGTGCCCGACCAGCCCATGCGTCAGCTCGCGGTCCGGATAGACGCGCTGGTAGGTCTGGATGAAGTCGAGCGACACCGTCGGGTAGCCGCTCCGCATCAGCCGCTTCAACGCCTCGATCACCGCCAGCCGATCGACGCCGCTCGCCAGCAGCACGTCGACGACGCCAGGGTGCTTCTCGGGGAACGCGCCCGTCGCCGGCAGCGCCGCGACCTTCCAGTCGCGGTCGAACTCCTTGGTCAACCGCGCCAGCGCCTTCTCGCGCACGCCCGGCCGATCCTCGATCTCCGGGTCGGCCACCAGCGCCAGCGTCAGGTCCTCGGCGAGCTTCCTGCGCCAGGCGGCGAAGGGAGCCACGTCCTTGAGCATCTCCGGCGGCACCCCGGCGCGCACCCGGACGTCGTAGGTCGCGCAGTCCGCGGCCAGCGTGTGGCCGTGACGGTCGACGATCGACCCCCGCGGCGCCGGGATGCGCTCGGCGCGCCAACCCTGGTGATCGGCGGTGCTCGCCACCAGCGGCAGCGGGTCGCGCCCCGCGCGCTCGAGCTTGCCGGCCTGCGCCACCTGCAGCCACCCCAGCCAACCGGCCAGGAAGACCGGCACCGCGCCCAGCGCGCCGAACGCGACGCGCAGCCGCAGCAGCTCACCGGGCGTCACTGCTCGCCCCCGGCACGGCGTTGGGCCTCGCGCTGGAGCCAACGCCACTGCAGCTCGGCGAGGTGCTGCGGGGTCGCCGAATCGAGCCGCTTCATCGACAGTCGCGTCAGCTCGACCTTGCGGTCCTGCAGGGCGCGCACGACGCCCTCGACGCGCTTGCGCGCGCGCACGTTGTCGGCGCGCAGCGCCGCGGTCGCCAGCGTCAACGCCACCATCAGGGCGAACAGCAATCCCGCGATTGCCCACCTCATGCCGCCACCTCCGCCTTGATCGCGCAGCGCAGCTTGGCGCTGCGCGCGCGCGGGTTGCGACGGATCTCGACCGGCGTCGCGACGATCGGCTTCTTGGTCACGACGCGACCGTGCTGGCGCAGGAAGTGCTTGACCACGCGGTCCTCGATGGAGTGGAACGAGATCACCGCCAGGCGGCCACCCGGCGCGAGACAGTCGAACGCCGCCTGCAGGCCGCGCTCGAGCTCGCCCAGCTCGTCGTTCACCGCCATGCGGATCGCCTGGAAGGTGCGCGTCGCCGGGTGGATGCGGCCGTGCCGGGCCGCCGGCGGCAACGCCTGCACGACGAGGTCGGCGAGCTGGCCGGTGCGCACGATCGGCGCGCGACGGCGCGCTTCGACGATGCGGCGGGCGATGCGGCGGCTGTGGCGCTCCTCGCCGAGCTGGTAGATCGTGTCGGCGAGCTCCCGCTCTCCGACCGTCGCGAGCCAATCGGCCGCGCTCTCCGGCGCTCCGGCGTCCATGCGCATGTCTAGTGGTCCGTCGGCCATGAATGAGAACCCCCGCTCGGGACGATCCAGCTGGAGAGAACTCACGCCGAGGTCGAGGAGCACGCGGTCACAGCGGGGCTGACCGACCTCCGCCAGGACCTCGCGCAGACGAGCGTGAGGTGAGTGATGCAGGGAGAACCCGGCCGCGGCGCCGGTGGCGCGGACTCCCATCAGAGCCACCCGCGCCACGTCCAGGATCTCCTCGTCACGATCGAGCCCGACCACGAGACCGCCGGGACCGATGGCCTTCGCGATCTCGACCGCGTGACCAGCTGCCCCGACCGTTCCATCGACGACGACGAGCCCGGCTTGGAGCTCGAGCACCTGCAACGTCTGCGACAGGAGCACCGGCTCGTGCACGGGTTGCCTTTCCTCGTGCACGTCGCCGCTGTTACCTTGCTCGTCCGACTCGTTCATGGGCTACATCCCTTGACCACCCGACTGCAGCCGCAGAACGAGCGCCCCGACCAAGGGCGCACGGACTCGCATCGCCACGTTGCCAGTGACGGCGCCGACCAGCGCCGCCACTCGAGACACCGTTCCGTGGTTGGGATCCGGGCCGCGGAGCGGGGTGATGCGCGCGAACAGCCGACTCCCTGGCCGCCAACCACGACGACCGAACGGACTCTTCGCTTGCATGCACGCCCTCCGTGGCGCGGGTCCCTAGGAACCCGGCGTCGCCGATGGCATGGCAGAACCGACCAGACTGCTAAAGAGCGACTCTTCCTCGGGGCCCGCTTCGGCCAGCGCGAGGTCCAGGTTGGCCGGCGACCAGAGTTCGGTCACGCGACCGGTGCCTACCAGGACCACCGGCTGACTGGGGGCGAGCCCCGCGTACTTGAGCAATGGATCCGGCACACGGATGCGCCGGTTGCCATCAGGCACGACCGCCTCGGAGTGGCCGAGGAACCGTCGCAAGATCGCCCGGTGCGCGCGGCTGCCAGGCACGGCCCGACCGATCTTGGCGACGAGCTCCTCGAACCCCTCGGAGTCGTGCAGGAGCAGGCAGCGGTCCAGCCCGGCGGTCAGGTGGAACTTCCAGCTGTTCTTGGGGAGCTCGTCGAGGATGCGCGCGGGCAGGACCAGCCTGCCCTTGTCATCCAAGCCGTGCTCCGAACTGCCGAAGTAAGTGGCCATCGCACCGAGACCAGGTCGCACCCTGCGCCCTTGTCGCTCGGAACTCTACCGCACGCCCTGCCACAGTCAACCACGCTCACCCACTCTCAACCCACCGTCACCCACTCCAACCCCGCCGAAACCCCAATTCGCCACATCCCGTGGTGCCGTAGCCGCCCGCATTCCCCCAGTCCGTGCGGCGACAAGAGAAGCACGGCGCCCCGAAATTTTCTGCTGTTCCGGCAGCGCCCCCCGCGATGACCATGCTCCGAACCATGCGCGACCGTCCCGCCCCCCTCCGCTCCCCACTGCTGACCACGTTCGCCGCCGGGCTGCTGTTCGCGCTCGCGTCCTGTTCGGGCGGCGAACTGGTCGGCGTGCACGTACGCCTCGCTGCCGACGGCTCGGGAACGCTCACCACCCGGGCGCTGCTCGACGACCAGCCGGCCGCGCCAGCCGAGCCACGCGCGGCGGGCGTGCAGTGGGACCTTCGCGCCTCGCTGGTCGCCAGCCAGGGCACCTTCACCGACATCGGCCAGCTGAAGCTCGGCGACGGCGGCGTGACCTTCACGCCGCAGCTCGACGGCGAGCGCCCCGGGCTGCGCGTGACGCTCGCACGCGGACCGAAGACGCCGTGGATCGAGACGCTGGTGCCCGACCAACCGACGCGCCGTCGCCTCGCCAAGGCCTACGACCCCACCGGCCGCACCAAGGAGATCGCGGATGTGTTGCGCATCGAGGTGCAGGCGCCCGGCGCGGTGATCACCTCCGGCGTGCTGCCGAACGGCCGCGGCGTCACCGCCGACCGCGAAGGCGACCGCGCCTTCCTGCTGCTGCCGTTGCGCACCGCGCTCGAGGAAGGCGACCCGTTCGTCTGGGACATCAGCTGGATGAAGCGCGATTGACCCACCGCGCGCCGGCGATCGCGGGGCCCGCCTCGCGGCCGCCCGCAGCACCCGCTACTCGTCGGCCTGTTCGCCGGCCTCGGCGCCGACGTTCTCGCCGATCGCCGCCAGCAGCTCGTCCTTGATGGTCGACAGGTCGGTCGCCTCGATCGCCGGCGCGAACAACGGGATCGGGTCCTGCTCCTTGAGCTTGGGGTCGGCGACCACCAGGTCGGCGCGCTCCTGCTCGGCGGTGCGCGGCTTCACCATCTTCAGCACCCGCTTGCGCAGCAGCAGCAGCGCACAGAAGTAGCGCAGCGCACGGGCGCGGTCGTCGTCGACGTTGCCGAGCCGGTCGAACAGCGCGCGCAACGACTGCAGGTCGAGCACGGGCTCCTTGCTGCCCGTGCTCTTGCGCACGGCGCGCCAGAAGATCGGCGGCGCCTCCGCCGAACAGCGCTGCTCGTGGTCGCGGAAGCAGGCGTCGCAGAGGTCGCGGCGGGTGCAGCGCACCGCGTCGCCGCCGTCCTCGTCCTTGAGCCATTCGAGCACTGCGAAGTAGGCGCTGCTGGTCGGCAGCGGGCAGCCCGGCTTCAGGCAGCCCTTGCGGTCACGTTGGATCTTCCAGTCGTCGGACATTTGTCTCCGGCGCTCAGCGCGCGCCCTCCTGCTGCTCGAGCTCGTCGGCGAACGCGCGCCACGCGGCGACGGTGCGCGCCCCGAGCTTCTGCGCGATGCCCTGCAGCGCGTTCTGCGCCGCGACCTCCGCGTCGAAGTCCCGGCGCTCCTGGCAGCGCAGCAGGAAGTCGGCCAGCGCCCGCACGGTGAAGGCATCGCGGTAGTAGCCGAGCGACGCGGCCGCCTTGCGGCGCACGAACGAGTCCTCGTCGTCGAGCATCTTCAGCAGCAGGTCGCGCGCGCCGGCCCTGCCGCGGTGCAGGCTCTGCGCGACGTCGGCGCGCACCTTCCAGTCGCCCGAACGGCTCAGCTCGGCCAGCGCCTCGAGCGCGGCCCCCTCGGCGCCGATCTCGCCGAGCGCCCGCGCCGCGGCGCGTTGCTGCAGCTCGTCGCCCCCGCGCACCTGATCGATCAGCGTCGGCACGGCGGGCGCGCCGATGCGCACCAGCATCTCGATGCCGAGCCGACGCAGGAACGCCTGCTGCGGATCGAGCAGGTCCTTGACCACGACCGGCACCGCCAGTTCGCCGAACCAGGCCAGCTCGTCGATCGCCGCCGACTCCGGGCGGCGACCGCCGATGCGCCACTCGCCGGGGTCCTCGCGAAGCTGCAGCATCGCGTACTTGGCCTTCACGGTCTGCGACACCGACACCTCGCCTTCGCCCTCGCGCAGCCGGACGACCTGCACCTCGAGCCAGCGCACGTACCACTGCGCTGCCACCGGATCCCGGCGCAGCTCGGCGCGCAGCTCTTCGTGCTCGGGCGCGTCGTCGATGAAGGCCTGGGCGACGGCCCGGCAGGCCGCCCGCTGCTGCTCGCTGAGCTGCCCTGGGGTGTAGCCGGCCGAAGCGCAGCCGGCGAGCACCACCAGCAGCAGGCACGCGGCGCGCGCGCGCGGCGCATGGCGGCGCTGTGGATGCGTGACGGACGCTGGGGTCATCGCCTAACGTCTATCCGGATGACGGCCCCGCTGAAAGACCTGCGCTCCGACCTCGAGATCCGCCCGATCGCGTCGGCCCGGCAGTTCCTCGACCTGCAGCGGGCCTTCTACCGGGGCGACCGCGACTACGTGCCGCCGATCACCGCCGCCGAGGCGTGGCAGATCGAGCCGGCGAAGAACCCGTTCTTCGCCCACGCCGAGGTGACGATGGTCGCGGCGTTCCGCGACGGCCGCTGCGTCGGCCGCGTCAGCGCCTGCCGCGATCGGCTGCACGACGAGTTCCACGGCGACCGGGTCGGCTTCTTCGGCCACTTCGAGGCCGCCGACGAGGCGACCGCAGCAGCGCTGCTGGAGCACGCGGCGCGCTGGTGCCGCGAGCGCTCGGCCACCGCGCTGCGCGGCCCGGTGGACCTGTCGACCAACTACAAGTGCGGCCTGCTGATCGACGGCACCGCCGGCCCGCCGGTGATGATGATGCCGTACAACCCGAAGTGCTACGCCGACTGGATCGAGGCGGCGGGCCTGCAGAAGGCCAAGGACCTGCTGGCGCTGCACGGTACCTCGCAGTCGCTCGACCGGCCGCGCATGGACAAGCTGACCGAGCGCATCACGCAGCGCACCGGCATCACCCTGCGCCGCGTGGATCTGCGCCGCTTCGACGCCGAGTGCCGCATCTTGTGGGACCTCTACGAACGCATCTGGGAGCGCAACTGGGGCTTCGTGCCGATGACCGAGGGCGAGTTCCTGGCCCAGGCCAAGGACCTGAAGAAGGTCGCGCACCCGGCGCTGCTGCACATCGCCGAGAAGGAGGGCGCGCCGATCGGCTTCGTGCTGGCGCTGCCCGACACCAACGTCGGCGCCAAGGCCTGCGACGGGCGCCTCTTGCCGTTCGGCTGGTGGAGGTTCCTGCGCGCGATGAAGCAGAAGCACCTGATCCGGGTGCTGACGCTCGGCGCGCTGCCCGAGTACCGCAAGACCGGCATCGACATGCTGCTGATGCACCGGGTGATGAGCCAGGGCATCGACGCCGGCTTCGACGCCTGCGAGGCGAGCTGGATCCTCGAGGACAACAAGGACATGCTCGGCCCGCTCGAGACGCTCGGCTGCACCCCGTACCGACGCTATCGCATCTACGAACGACCGCTGACCTGACCGCCCCGCCCCGCATGGACATCAAGCTCAAGGGCGGCATGCCCGGCATGCCCTCCGTCCCCCCGCAGCTGCCGATGCTGCTCCTGCTGCTCGGCGCAGGCGCGGTCGGCTTCGGCTTCCTGCTGCTCTACAACCCCAACCTGCTGGTCTACCTGGTCGCCGGCCTGTTCTTCCTGATCGGCGCGCTGCTGCTGATCACCGGCTGGCGCGCCAAGCGCATGCTCGGCGGCTGAGACGAGATGAGCGGACCGGCCCTCTCATCGCTTCGCAGAATGCCGATCGGCGGCCGCCTGCGCGGCCGCACAGCGCCTTCCAGAGGATCCCCTCTCAGGCTCCGAACGCCCCTCGTTCGTCACTTCATCGCCAGGGAATCGAGGCGGTAGAGGCGCGCCTCGACGCACGCGAACACGTCGGCGTGCCGTTCGATGACCCGGCCGGTGACGCGGTCGCAACGCACCACCTCGTTCGGTGTGTCGCCCATGCCCGCGACGTGCACCGAGCCGTCCCAGCCGTTGACCGCGAACACCACCGCGTCGCGCCGGCGCCAGCCGAACATGTCGATGGCGTGATTGACCTCGACGAGCCCCAACGGCTGCAGCGCGCGTTCGCCGGCGGCGAAGCCGAACGGGTGGTGGCCGGCGAAGACGAACGCGCCGCCGAACAACGACATGCCGCCGCAGGAGCGATAGAAGCTGCGCAGCAGCCCGGGCAGCCGGCAGCCGAGGCCCTTCTCGAGCTGCTCCAGCCTCGCCTTGTCCATGCCGGCGAAGACGACGTGCAGCCAGACGTCCTGCTCCTCGTCGGGCATGCACGCGTAGAGCTCGGTGCCGCTGGACAGGCGCTGGTAGCCGAGTGGCCGCCAGCCGGCGATCAGATCCTGGATCCTGACGATGCTCTCGGTCGCGCTCATGTTGGTGCTGCTGCCAATCGGCGCAAGCAAGCATCCCCTCGATCGGGAAAGTCCCCTGCGATCCGGAGATCGGAGCGCCGCCGGTCGGGGACTGCGGGTGTTCCCGCATCACCGCGGCGCTATTCGACGATCGCGAGCTGCCGCCGAGGGCAATACCCGACGTGATCCCCAGCGGCCACGCGCACGAAGTCGCCGTTGTCACCGCCCCGGAGCGAGACGATCACGCCGGCCCGCACGCTGGCGACCGGTGTCAGGCCGGCGCGCGGCTCGGCGACCAGGTCCAGCGGCGACAGCGCGACGGCGCGCGGGACACGGGACGGACCGAGCCACAGCACGTCGAGCGCCAGCAGGGCCACGGGCAGCAACACCAGCCCCGCCACCCAGCGCAGGCCGACACGACGCCAGCCGAACACCAGCAGCGCGGCGCCGAGCAGCATGCCGAACGCGCAGCATGACAGACGTTCGTGCGGGGTCAGCAGGTCGAGCAGGTCACGCAGGCCGTTGGCGAAGCTCGGGTCCGGCTCGGCGAGCTGCAGCCGCTGGCGCACCAACCGCAGATCGGCGCCGAGCTCGGCGTCGCGCGGCAGGCCGAGCCGCGCCGACTCGTAGGCCCACAGCGCCCGCGGCAGGTCACCCTCCCGGAACAGGCAGTTGCCGCGCGCCCGCAGCAGGCGCCGGTCCCCGCTCGACGCGAAGGCCTTCTCGAACGCCGCATCGGCGGCGGCGTAGTCGCCGGCGCGGTAGGCCTGCACCGCCGCCGCGACCGACGCCGGCGTGTCCTGCGCGCGCAGCCCGCCGGCGGTCGCGACCGCCAGCAGCGGCAGCAGCAGCCACGGCCAGAGCCGCGCGCCGAAGCGCAGCCGCTCGAGCGCGGCCACCAGGCGCCGCACGTCGTCCGCCGCCAGCCCCTGCCCGCCGCCGTAGCGCTGCGCGGTGCCGCGATCGACCGCCGCGGCGATCGCCGCGGCGTGCTCGTCGTCCAGGCCCGACGCCGCAAGCCGCGCCGCTAGGTCCGGCGCGATCACCGCGGCCGGCTCGCAGCCGAGGCGGTCGGCGACGTAGCCGGACAGCGCGTCGAGCGCGTCGCCACCGGCGTCCAACGTCGCCTCGCAGCGCCGCTTCGCCGCGCGCACCCGCTGCCCGGCGATGTCCTGCGTCGCCCGACGCCGCGCCCGCAGCGCGACGAACGCGCCGCCGACCAGCAGCCACGGTCCCAGCACCGCCAGCCACGCGTACCAGGCAGCCGGCGCGCCGCGGCGCACCGGGGCCCCGTCGAGCGCGGGCAGATCGAAGATGTCGTCGACGCCGGGCTTCACCGCCGCCGCGCGCTCCTCGGGCAGCGGCGCCAGCGTCTCACCGGCAGGTGGCGGCGCGACGCGCAACGGCAGGACCGGGGTCGCGAGCTCGACGAAGCGCTCGACGCCCGGTGTGGTGTCGAAGAAGTTCCAGCCGATCGACGGCACCTCGGTGACGGCAGCCGACAGCGGCGTCAGGTCGTAGGTGACGACCACCCGGTCGTCGTCCCGGCGGGTCTCGACCTCGCCGTTCTTGTGGAACCCGGGCAGGTCACCGAGCTCCGGCATGCGCAGGAACTCGAAGTTGCCCTGGCCGCGCACCGTCAGAGTCAGCTTCACCGACTCGCCGACCTTGACCGCGTCGCGGTCCAGCGCGGCATCCAGCTGGAAACGCCCCACAGCGCCGTAGAACGGCGTCGGGCGACCCTGCTCCGGGATCGGCAGCACCTCCAGCTCGACCGGCTTGCCGTAGACGAAGAAGTTCTTGGTCAGCGCGTCGCGGGTGCGGCCGAAGACGTCCGGTCGCCCCTGTCGCTGCACGACCTGGAAGCGCAGCATCGCCGCCGGCAGCTCGACCTTGCCCAGCCGCGTCGGCAGGAACGCGCGCTCGAGCGTGAAGTGCTGCCACGTCTTTCCCGCGCGCGCGGCGCCGCCTTCGAAGTTGGCGTAGTCGAGGCTGCGGTTGACGACCACGACGCGCAGGTCGCCGCTCGGCTTCGGCAGCTGGATCGGTTCGCCGGCGGGGAATTCCGACAGCCAGTTGGCCTGCACCTCCACGTCGAGATAGCGCGTGCGGCCGGCGTAGTCCTGCACCAGCGGCACGCCCTCGAGCACGCCGTAGTCGATGCGGACGCGGACCGGCTCGTGCACGTAGACGCGCTGCGGCTCGACGTGGACCTCGAGCCACCCCATCTCGGCGCCGACGATGTCGGTGCGCACGTCGAGGCGCAGCGCGGGCGTGCGCTGCTCGCGGGTGCCGGTCCAGATCGCGAACGGCGGCACGACGAACTCACCGACCCGCTGCGGCCGCAGCTCCAGCTGGTATTGCACGCCGACGCGCTCGTCGAGCTTGCGGCCGTCGTAGAACGTGTAGCTGCTGCGCGTCGGCGCCGACAACCGCAGCTCGAGCCCGTCGACCTCCGGCAGCTTCGGCGCGCGCGGGTTGGCGTCACGCCCCTCGACGGTGATGCGCACGGTCGCGGCGTCGCCGAGGCTGAGCGTACCGGGCTCCGGCTGCGAGACCTGCAGCGTCTCCTGGGCGCCCAGCGCGGCGGCGAGCAACACCGCCATCGAGACCGAGAGGGGGCGGAAGGTCACCAGTCCCGCTCCACCGGCCGGCGGCCGCGTCGAAGTCGCGTCCGCAGCTCCTTGAGTTGCGCGTCGAGGTCGTGCAGTTGCTCGCGCATGCGCTGCGCCTGCTCGGGCGTCAGCTCGGAAGCGCCGACGTGCTCACCCGGCGCGTCGGTGCGCGGCGACTCGGGCTTGTCCCCCGGCGGCGGCTCGCCTTCCCCGGGCTCCGGCTGTGTCTCTGGCTCGTCGGACTGCTCGCCGGCTCCTTGCTGCGGTGGCTGACCCTGGGGCGGCTGCGGCTCCTGCGGTTGGGGTTCCTGCGGCTGGGGTTCGTTCTCGCCGGGCTCGGGCTCGCCCGGCGGCGGCTGCTGGTCCGGCGGCTGCTGCGGCTCACCCTGCGGTTGCTCGCCCTTCTGCTCGTCCTGCTGCTGCGGATCCTGGCCCTTCTTCTGGTCCTGCTGCTGCTGGTCGTCCTGCTTCTGCTGATCCGGCTTCTGCTCGTCCTTCTTCTGCTCGTTCGGCTGCTGCTGCTGCTGCTGCTGCTGCTGCTGCTGCTGCTGCTGCTGCTGCTTCGACAACTCCTCGAAGCGCTTCTTCAGCTCCTCGACCTTGCGCGCCGCGCGCTCGACGTTGCGCAGGCCCTCCGGCGTGGCCTTGGCGCGGGCCGCCCGCACGAAGTGGATCTTGGCCTGCTGCGCCTTCTGCAGCGCCCGCTCGATCAACGGCAACGGCTGGGCCGGCTCCTCCGCGGCATCGGGCGCGGGCGGCGGCGCGGCCAGCGCCGCATCGGCCTGCGCTTCGAACTGCTCGGCCTCGGCGTAGCGGATCGCCCCGAGCATGCCCCGGTGCAGCTCGACCTTGGCGTGCTCGTCGAGCGCCGCGTACTTCTCCGCCGCGACCTCGGCGGTCACCAGGTCGCCGGCGCGCCAGGCGGCCAACGCGAGGTTCCACTGCAGGTCGGCGGACTCCGGGTCGGCGTCGGCGGCCGCCTGGAACTCGCGCTGCGCCTCGTGGTAGCGGCCTGCGCGGTAGTGCTCGAGCCCGCGCTCGCGCTCGCCCCCCGACGGCAGCAGCAGCATCACGATCAACGACAGGGTCTTCATCGGTGTCGGCCTCCGGCGAAGGCGATCTCCAACAGTAGCATCAAGACCAACGGCAGCAGCAGCCACTGGTAGCGCGCCTGCTTGTCCTTCTCTTCGCCCGCGTCGTAGGCGCGCTTCTGCATCGGCAGCAGCCGCTTCCGGTGAAGGTCCACCAGCGGCAGCGCGGTCGCGTCGGCACGAAGGAACTCACCGCCGGTCACGGCCGCGAGCTGGCGCAGGCTCTCCGGGTCCATGCGCGAGACGACCTCGTCGCCGGCGCGGTCCTTCAGGAACTGCTCGCGGTCGCCGTCGGCGACGGTGATCTTGCTGCCGAGCGCGCTGCCGTAGCCGACCGCGTAGACGATCAGCCCCTTGTCCTTCAACTCCGTCGCAGCCTGCTGGCCGACGCCGGCGAGGTCTTCGCCGTCGGTCGACAACACCACCACGGTGGTCGCCGCGTTGTCGAGGTCGACGACCTCGAGCGCCTTGCGCAGCGCCTTGCCGAGGTCCGTGCCGCCGGTCTTCACGACCTCGGTGTCGACCTCGTCGAGCAATCCCTCGAAGGACGCCACGTCGTGCGTCAACGGGATCCAGAGGCGCGCCTCGCCGGCGAACACCACCAGCCCGACGCGGTCACCGCCCTCGAGCTCCGGCAACACCGAGACGATGTCGCGGCGGGCGCGTTCGAGGCGCGACGGCAGCATGTCCCGCGCCAGCATCGAACGCGAGGTGTCGAGGCAGAACACCACGTCGAGGCCGCGCCGTTCGACCGCCACCACCTCGTCCCCGAGCCGCGGGTCGAGCCAGCAGCCGAAGCCGAGGCCGAGCAGCAACGTCAGCCGCAGCGCCCGCCACAGCGGCCGCGCGACCGGCGTCGTCGGCGCGGCCCCGTAGCGGGCGAAGGCGACGCGACCGCGGTCGAGCAGCAACCACAGCAGCGCCCAGACCGCCGGCAGCGCCAGCAGCCACGGCCACAACTCGCCGCGCCCCCACTCGAGCCCGTTCACGGCAGCCTCCGGATCAACAGCGCCTCGGCCAGCACCGCCAGCAGCAGCGCCGCGAGCCCGGCGCCGAGCGGCCACTCGAAGCGATCGACGGTGCGGTAGCGCGGGTCCTGCTGCGCGGTCTTCTCCAGCTCGTCGATGCGGCGGTAGACCTCGCCGAGGTCGTCGTCGTCCTTCGGCTGGAAGAACCGCCCGCCGGTCGTCTCGGAGATGGTCTTGAGCGCGGCGAAGGTCAGCGGCTCGGCGCCGAACAGTCCGGGGCGCCCGGCGCCGAGGCCGATGGTGTGCACGCGCACGCCGGCGTCCTTGGCCAGCCGCGCCGCGTCCTCCGGCAGCACCTGGTCCGGCAGCTGCTGCGGCGGCGTGTTCTCGCCGTCGCTGAGCAACACCACCACCTTCGACTTCGCGTCGCTCTTCTGCAGCACCTCGACCGCCTTGCCGAGCGCCGTGCCGATCGCGGTGGCGTCGAACACGCTGCCCTGCGGCACCGTGTCGAGCCCGCGCAGGAACGCCGCCAGCGCCTGCTCGTCGAGCGTCGGCGGGCAGCGCAGCTCGGCGAAGCGCGCGAACGCGACCAGCGCCAGCCGATCGTGCACGCGCGCCGCGGCGAACTGCTCGGCCCGCTCGCGCGCCGCGTCCATGCGCCGGTAGGCCTGGTTCGGCCGCATGTCCTCGGTGATCATCGACGAGCTCGTGTCCACCACCAGCACGATGTCGATGCCCTCCTCCTCGAGCGGCACGACCTCGCGCTCGACGGGCCGCGCCAGCGCCAGCACCAGCAGCAGCCCGGCGAGCACCTTCAGGCTCAGCGGCACGAACGCCAGCCGCTGTCGCAGCGTGCGCGGCGCGCCGGCGAACAGCGACACCGCCGCCGTCGGCGCCGCAGCGCGCGGCTGCCGCAGCCGCCACCACAGCGCCAGCAGCACGAGCGGCGCGGCGGTCAGCAGCCACGGGTCGAGCAGCGACAGGCCCTCGGCGGCGACGGCGGCGTTCATGCGACGGCCTCCACCGGGCGGTCCACCCTCGTCGCCTCGACGAAGTCCGCCGCCAGCTGCCACACCGCGTCGTGCTCCGCCGCACCCGGGCGCACCGCGGCGAACTTGACCAGGTCGCACTGCGACAGGAAGCGCTCCAGCTCCGCGCGGTGGCGCTGTGCCAACCCGTCGCCGGCCTCGAGGTCGCGCAGGAACTCCTCGGTGGTGCGCTCCGGCGCGCGCAGCGCGAAGCGCTGCTCGAGGTAGACGCGCAGCACCTGCGAGACCGCGACGTAGAACGCCTCGATCTCGGCCGGCGTCGTGCGCGGCGCGCCGCGCAGCCGCTGCAGCTCGCGCAGCGCGCGGGTGTGCGGCGGCTGCGCCACCGCGTCCGGGTGGTGTGCATGGCGCGGCGCGCGCCCGCGCAGCAGCCACCAACCGCCGGCGCCGAGCAGCAGCAGGGCAGCGCCGCCGCCGAGCCACCACCAGCCGCGCCACGACGGCGGGAACGGGTCGCCGGGCGCCTCGATCGAGGCCCCGGCGCCGTCGAGCAGCGAGGTCACGGTGATCGGCACCGCTGGCGTCGTCGCCACCAGCGGCGCGCCGTCCGGAGCGCTCGCTTCGGCGCGGAACTCCGGCACCTCGAGCTCCCCTGGCCCGTCGATCGGCAGCAGCACGAGCGTCGTGCGCTGCCACGAGCCGTCGCCCAACGGCACCACCGGGCCGCGCTGCTGCGCGTCGACCGCGAACACCTTGTCGTCCACCTGCGGCGCGAGGCCCGGCGCAGCGTCGCCGCGCCAGAACAGGTCGAGCGTGACGTGCACCGGCTGCAGCAGCGCCACCTCGCGCGGCGCCACGTCCGCGCGCAGGTCGAGCGCCAGCGTCGGCGGCGCCGACCACGGGCACGGCACGGCGGGCTCGCCCGACGACGACGCCCCGCCGTCACACGCGGCGACCGCGAGCGCCGCCAGCAGCGGCGCGAGGCCCCGGGCGCCGCTCATCGCTTCGCCCCTCGCAGCTCGCGCATGCGGAAGAACCGCAGCAGCGGGTCGGCCACCGAACCCTCGGTCGGCACGTCCAGCAGATCGACGCCGGCGCGGCGGCACGACTCGCGCAGCCGCTGCCGCTCGTCGCGCCAACGCCGTTCGAGCGCCTCGCGCACGCGGCGACTGCCGAGGTCCACCTCGACCGTGACGCCGCGCTCGGGGTCGGCCAGCCGCACGACACCGAGCGCCGGCAGCTTCGCCACCTCGCCGGTCGCCGGATCGACGCCGCCGGCGAACGGGTCGCGCACCCGCACGGCGATCACCTCGTGGCGCCGCGACAACAACCGCAGCTCGCGCTCGCAGTCGGCGTCGACGAAGTCGCTGACGACGAACACCACCGCGTGGCGCTTCTGCACCCGACCGGCGTAGTCGAGCGCGGCGGCGACGCGGCTCGCGGCGCGCGGCGACGGCGGGTCGCACGCCTCGCGGATCAGCCGCAGCACGTGGTTGCGGCCCTTCTTCGCCGGCACGTAGCGCTCGACCTCGTCGGTGAAGCGGATCAGCCCGGCCTTGTCGTTGTTGCGCGCGGCGGCGAAGGCGACGCAGCCGACGAACTGCGCCGCGGTCTGCGCCACGGTGCGGCGCTCGCGCCCCGCCGGGCGGGTGCCGAACGCCATCGACGACGAGACGTCGAGCAGGAACAGCACGGTCAGCTCGCGCTCCTCGACGAACTTCTTGACGAACGGCCGCCCCTGGCGCGCGGTGACGTTCCAGTCGACGCTGCGCAGCTCGTCGCCCTCGGCGAACTCGCGCACCTCTTCGAACTCGATGCCCGAGCCGCGGAACACCGAGCTGTAGCCACCCGACATCACGTCGGTGACCATGCGGTCGGCGCGCAGCTGGATGCGCCGCGCCTCGGCCAGCACCTCGGGGTCGATCGCGCGCGTCATGCCGCGTGTCTCCGTTGGCCTCGCGGATCCGGGATCACGGCACCGGCACGGTGTCGAACACGGTGCGCAGCACCTGCTCGCTCGACACGCCCTCGGCCTCGGCCTCGTAGGTCGTCAGCACGCGGTGCCGCAGCACCATCGAGCCGACGGCCTTGACGTCCTGCGGGGTGACGAAGCCGCGGCCCTCGAGGAAGGCGCGCGCCCGCGCGGTGCGGGCCAGCGCCAGCGACGCGCGCGGCGACGCGCCGTAGAGGATCAGCGGCTTCAGCTTGGCGAGGCCGACCTTCTCGGGCTCGCGGGTCGCGAACACCAGGTCGACGATGTAGCCCTTGACCTTGTCGTCGAGGTAGACCGTGTCGAGCAGCTGGCGCATGCGCAGCAGCTCCTCCGGCGTGGTCGCCGGCTCGACCGCCGTCGACGCCGCGAGCCCGGCCATGCGGTCGATGATGCGCAGCTCCTCGTCCTTGGTCGGGTAGCCGACCACCAGCTTGACGAGGAAGCGGTCGACCTGCGCCTCGGGCAGCGCGTAGGTGCCCTCCTGCTCGACCGGGTTCTGCGTCGCCAGCACCAGGAACGGGTCCGGCAGCTTGCGGGTGTCGCCGGCCAGCGTGACCTGCCGCTCCTGCATCGCCTCGAGCAGCGCCGACTGCACCTTCGCCGGCGCCCGGTTGATCTCGTCGGCGAGCACGAAGTTGGCGAAGATCGGCCCCTGCTTGACCTGCCATTCGCCGGTCTTCGGGTTGTACACGTGCGTGCCCACCAGGTCGGCCGGCAGCAGGTCGGGCGTGAACTGGATGCGGCGGAACTCGCCGCCGATCGAGCGCGCCAGCGACGACACGGCGAGCGACTTGGCGAGGCCCGGCAGCCCCTCGAGCAGCACGTGGCCGTCGGCGAGCAGGGCGATCAGCAGACCGTCGAGCAGCGCGTCCTGGCCGACGATGACGCTCTGCAGCGTCGCTCGCACGTTCTTCAGGGTCTGGCTCTCCGCTTGGATTCGTTGGGCGATGGCGAGGACGTCGGTCATGGTCGCGGCGGGGTCGGGAATTCGGGCACGACGATACCGAGGCAGCAAGACTCCTCAATGCTCGTGCCGCGCGACCTTCTAGCGCGCCGCGTCGCGGCCGCCGAAGCGGTCGCGCAGCATCTCGAAGCGCCGCGCCAGCAGGGCCGGATCTGCGCCGGCGAAGCCGCCGTCCGCCGCGAAGCGCGCGACCGCCGCTTGCCACCGCCCGGCCGCTGCGTCGACCCCGACCAGGTCGCGCAGGGCGAACACCTCGGCCACGGTCAGCCCGTGCTCGGCCGCCAGCGCCCCGGCAGCCTCGCGGTCGGCTTCGATGCGCAGGAACGTCGAGCGGCTGCGCTGCCAGGCGAACAGCAGCAGGAACGCGACCACCAGCCCGAGCAGCGGCGGCCACGAGCCGGCCCGAGACCCTCGCGTCGCGATCACCGACGCTGCGCCGCCCGCGTCGACTCGGCGAGCACGCGGTAGCGCGCGGCGATGCCCTCGCGAACGTCCGGCGGCATCTGCTGCGTGACCACGCCGAAGTCCTGGCCCGCCGCGCTGCGCAGCACCGCCGAGCACAGCACCCACAGCCGCGGCTGGTTCAGCTCGACCAGCAGGCGCGCCAGCTCGGGGATGGCGCCGAAGCGCTGGTCGGCGCCGAAGTGCTCGGGCCGCAGCGTCGTCTTGACCTCGTTCTCCTGCAGCGCCGCGAGGAACCACTGCCACTGCTCCATCTGGCGGCTCTCGCGGTACCACCGCTCGATACGGTCGATGCGCTCGTCGCCGCCGATCGTGCCGAGCTCGACGCCCGTCGTGCCCTCGAGCATGTGGGCCGCATCGGCGGCGCGGCGGGTGCGGAGCAGATCCATCAGGTCCGGCACGTTGCCCGGATCCTGGAACATGCCCAGCATCAGCACCAGGTCGGCGTGCAGCTCCTCGTCCTTGGCCAGCGGCAGCTGGGCGCGCAGCGCCGGCACCGCCAGCGGGGCCCCCATGCGCTGCAGGTGGAAGCGCGCCAGTTCGCCGAACTCCTTGCCACCGCCGACGACCAGGAAGCCGGCCAGCAGGTGCGCGGCGCGCGGGTCCTGCAGCTCCCCGAGGCCGCGCAACGCAGCCTCCTTGTCCTCCAACGTCGGCGCGGTGACGGCGCGGCTCAGCACGGAGAAGGCGAGGTCACCGCCGACCCGACCGAGCGCGCGCAAGCACTCACGGCGCAGCAACGGCGCGGTCTCCTCGGCGGCGATCAGCGCGACCAGGGGCCGGCTCGCTTCGACCGCGCGCAGCTGCCCGCAGGCGAACGCCGCGGCGCGCTGCACGTCGGCGTCCGCGTCGCCGAGCATCTCGATCACGCGCGGCGACGCGCGCTGGTCGCGGGTCGCGACGATCTCGTCCAGGGCCGCCCGCCGCACCGCCGCGTCTTCGGAGCCCAGCGAGGTCAGCACGGCGTCGGCGCCCAACACCCGGAACACCCGGCGCACCGACTCGCGGTCACCGGTGCCGACCGCCATCGCCACGCATTCGCGCCAGACGACGTCGCCGCCGACGTTGGCCACCAGCTCCAACAGCTGCTGGTCGTATTCGCCGAGCTGCGGGCGGGCGCGCAGCGCCTCGATCGCGGCCAGCCCGTCCTGCTCGCGGAGGATCTCGACGCGCTGCGGGTGCGCGGCGACGAACGCGATGGCCCGCGCCCGCTGCGGTTCCGTCCAGACGGCCCAGCCGCGCAGCGCCCGCTGCACGAACCGGTTGCCGCGCTGGATCGGGTCGGGGTTGGCCTCCAGCCA
This sequence comes from Planctomycetota bacterium, assembly GCA_020638735.1. Lineage (GTDB taxonomy): Bacteria > Planctomycetota > UBA1135 > UBA1135 > UBA2386. The sequence goes on from JACKHZ010000008.1 coordinate 266,087, forward strand.
GCGCCGCTCGGACCGCCAGAACGCGGCGCGGTCGGGTTCGTCCTGGACGAGGCGGAACAGCTGCCACAGCTCGCGCTCGACGCACGCCTGCACGACGCCGGCCAGCGCGTCGAAGGCCGGGTGCTCGAGGTCGCTGACCGCGACGCTGGTCCGGCCGCCCGGCACCTGCAGCTGCAGCGAGCGCGTCGGTTGCAGCCCGCTCGGATCGGCCAACATCGCCGGATCGCCGTAGCCGCCGGCGTGCAGTTCCTGCACCAGCGCCAGCAGCTGCTCGCCGGTCAGCAGCACGTCGATCGCGCCGTCGCGCGGCGGCAACTCCGCCAACCCCTCGCCGAGCACGCGCACGGTGCCCTGCCGCTGCACCAGCGTCACCAGGGCCCGGGCGGCGTTGCGTTCGTCGACGACGACGTTGGCGCGCACGCCGAGGAACGAGTCGCGCTGCGTGCCCCACCACTCGCGCCACGACAGGCCCTCGGCGACGGCGCGGCCGGTCAGCCGCCGCAGCCGCTGCTCGGCCGGCCCGCGCAGCATGTCGAGGTTGGGCACGAACTGCTGCGGCTCCACGACCAGCAACAGCGCGTCCACCAGCTCGCGGTCCGGGCTCTGCTCACTGCCCGGGGCCGAGCGGAACGCGAGGTCGGCGAGCGGCACGGCGGCGAGGCAGCGCGTCAGCGGCTCCGGCGCCTTGAGCCGCGGCCGCAGCCGCGCGAACAGCTCTTCGGGCAGCAGGGAGTCGTCGCCGCGCGAGACCTGCGCCAGCGCGAACGCGGCGTAGGCGGAGCTGCGATCGACCGCGGCCTCGGCGGCGCGCCGCTGCAGCGCCGGCACCGCGGCCTCGCCGATGGCGATCAGCGCGGTGCAGGCCGGGGCCGCCAGCTCCGGGCGCTTCGACAGCAGCTCCACGAGGCGGGCGATCGCCGGTTCGCTCGCCAGCGCCTGCAACAGGTCGACGCCGCGCAGCTGCGCGTCGAGCGCCTGCTCGCGCGACAGCTGCAGCGCGAACGGCAGGTCCTCGGCGTCGATGCGCTCGCACAGCGCCGCCACCGCCGCATGGCGCACCGTCGGGATCTCGGCGCGCACGCACTGGCGCAGCGCTGCCTTGGCGTCGCTGCCCTTGAGGAACGCCATCGTGTCGACGACCAGCTGGGTCGCCGGACCCAGTCGCCGCGCCAGCAGCTGGAACAGCAGCTCGTCGGCGACCCGCGCGGTGCCGCTGGTGCGTCCGTAGCGGCGCGCCACCGGCATCAGGTTGCGCAGCTCCGGCGCGTTGGCGGTGCGCACGACCTGCAGGATCAGCGCCTCGATGTCGGGGTAGTCGTGCCCCATCTGCCCGAGCACCTGCTCGACGCGCACCGACGGCCCCTGCATCTCCAGCAGGTCGCGGCGGAAGCGATCGATCTCGTCGAGCGGGCGCTCCTCGGCCGTGGCGGCCTGGGGCGGGCGCGGCGGCAGCTGCAGGTCGCCGCCAGGGGACACCTGGGGCAGGACGGAGAGCAGGAGGGATGCTACGAACATCGTTTCGGGCGGGGTGCGGCGGCGGGCGGCGGCGCGGGGGGTCGAGGCGTCGCCGATCGAGGGGCCGCGCAGCATACCCGTGCCGCCGCGCCCGGACCATGACGCGGGCCCCGGCGACCAGCTGCCCACGCCATCGACGCCACCAGCACGCGGTGAAGACGCCGGCGCAGCCCGCGCAGGGAGCACCAGCGCCGACTCGGGCCTCGCGCCGATCGGCAGGACCGCCCGGCCGCCGACGCCGCGCGACCGGCCCTTGCTTCGCGGCCGCCGCGACGCACCATGCCTGCGCCGTGCCATCCGCCGTTCGTGTGCACACAGCGCTGCTCGCGGTCTCGCTCCTGTTCGGGGGCAACTTCGTGTTCACCAAGGAGATCCTGGCCGCCGTGCCGGCGTCGACCTGGGTCTGGGTGCGCATGGTCGCGGCCTCGTCGCTGATGGTGCCGCTGGCGCTGTGGCTGCGCCGCCGCGGCCCCGGCGCGGCGGCGGGCCTCGGCGCGCGGCGCTGGGGCCTGCTGTTCGTCGCGGCGTTCTTCGGTGTGTCGGCCAACCAGGCGCTGTTCGCCGAGGGGCTGGCGCGCACCACCTCCGAGCACTCCGCGGTCATCAACTCCTGCATTCCGACCTTCACCGTGCTGGTCGCGGTGCTGACAGGTCAGGAACGGCTCAGCGCGCGGCTCTTGCTGTCGATCGCCACAGCGCTCGCCGGCGTGCTCTACCTGCTCGGCATCGACCGCGTCGCCGCCGCGCCGCAGGAAGGGGCGACGCTGCTCGGCGACCTGCTGGCGACCGCCAACGCGTTCTCGTTCGCCGTGCACCTGGTGCTGATGCGGCGCATCGGCCGCGACCTCGACCCGTGGCTGGCGACGGCGGCGTTGTTCGTGTTCGGCGTCGTGCAGCTGACGCCGTGGAGCGCGCCGGGGCTGACGACGGAGTCGCTGACGACGCTGGCGACGTGGCCGCTGCTCGGCTTCGCCGCCTACATCGTCGTCTGCGCGACGGTGCTGACCTACGCGCTCAACACCTGGGCGCTGCGCCACACGCACAGCTCGCAGGTCGCGCTATACATCAACCTGCAGCCGCTGGTCGCCGCCGCGCTCGGCTGGATGATCGGCAGGCCGGCGCCGGGGCACCGCTTCTACGTCGCGCTGGCGTTGGTCGCCTCGGGGCTGTGGCTGCAGACGCGACGGGCGAAGCCGCGCTGAGACCGGGCCGCCGCCGCTAGCATGCGTCGATGCGCCTCCGCCTCCTCCGCCCGTTGCTCCTCGCGCTGTTCGCCGCCGGACTCGCCGCCGCGGTCGCGGCGCAGAACGACGCCAAGACCGTGCGCGTGTTCGTCTTCGCCGGCCAGTCCAACATGGTCGGTTCCGACTCGCGGGTCGCCGACGTCGACGCGTTCCCGCCGTTCGCCGGCGCCTGCGAGGAGCAGCCGAAGGTGCGCTTCTGGTACGTCATCGGCCGCGAGGACAAGCACCGCTCCGACGGCTGGGTCGCGCTGCAGCCGGTCGACGGCGTGGTCGGTCCGGAGTTGACGTTCGCGCGCGAACTCGCCGCCCACCAGAAGGCGCCGATCGCGATCGTCAAGATCGCCGCCGGCGGCACCACGCTCGGCAAGGACTGGAACCCGGACCACCCGGACGGCTTCGCGCTCTACCCGCTGGCGCTCGAGACGGTGAAGGCGGCGCTGCAGGACCTCGACGCGCACAAGGTCAAGTGGCGGCTCGAGGGCTTCGTCTGGCACCAGGGCGAGAACGACATGTTCGACGACGGCTTCCGCGACGCGTACGCGAACAACCTCGCGAACTTCATCGCCAGCTGGCGCCGCGACCTGCAGGCGCCGCAGCTGCGCTTCCAGCTCGGCGAGCTGTGCGAGAAGACCGTCTGGGGCATGGACAACCGCGACCGCATGTTCGCCATCAAGTCGGCGCAGCAGCAGGTCGCCGCGGCCGACCCGCTGGTCGACTACGTGCCGACGTCGCACGTCTCTGTCGAGATCGGCGGCGGCACCGGCCTGCACTACCACTACGGCACGCTCGGCCAGCTCGAGCACGGCGTCGAGCACGCGCGCAGCTACCTCGCGTCGATCGGCGTCGACACGGCGCCGAAGCGCGCGCTGCGCAAGTGGCCTTACGCGGACGGCGCGGCGGTCGACCTGTGGGTGCTCGCCGGCCACCGCAACATGGAGGGCGAACGCGCCTTCACCGCGCAGCTGAAGGACGTGCCGCACGGCAAGGCGCTGCTGAAGGACCGCGACGACGTCGCCTTCCGCTACTCGGTCGGCGGCGGCGTGCAGCAGAGCGCTGGCTGGGAGCCGCTCGGTCCGGCGGGCCGCTTCGACACGTTCGGGCCCGAGTTGAGCTTCGGCGCGGCGCTGGCCAGACCGCGCGGCGCCGCGGTCGCGATCGCCAAGTTCACGCACAGCGGCTCGCAGATCGTCGACTGGACGCCGAACGGCAGCAAGGCGACGAGCCGCAACCTCTACCAGCCGTTCGTCGCGTTCGTGAAGGAGGCCGTCGCCGACCTCGAGCAGCGCGGTCACGAGGTCCACCTGCGCGGCATCGTCTACCACCTCGGCGAGAACGACATGTCGTGGACGCCGCACCGGCAGAACGCGGCGAAGTGGCTCGGCGAGCTGATCGCGGCGTCGCGCCAGGACCTCGGCATGCCGGAGCTGCGCTGGTTCGTCGCCCAGCAGCGGCCGATCGATCACCAGGACGTCAACCGCGTCGACGTGGTCGCCGACGTGAAGGCGCTGTGCGACAAGGACCCGTGCACGTTCCACGTCGAGTGCTTCGACGCCCCGCCGCAGCGAAAGCAGCTGGTGATCGACACCGCCGGCGTGGTCTGGCTCGGCGAACAGTACGCCGAGGCGGTGCAGCGCGCGGCGAAGTGAGCGCTATCGTCTGGTCGGCGAAACACTGCGCCCGGATCCGTGACGGGCACGCGGTCGCGCGCCGATGGCACGGCGGCGTGCAGCGTCGCATCGCCGTGGTACGGTTGCTGCGAAGGCGGGGCGCGCGCGGTCGCCCCTGACCTGCGCCTCTTCCGCCCAACCGCGAGGCCGTCCCGTGAAGCCGATCTCCCTGTCCGCGCTCGTCACCACCCTGTTCCTGTGCCCGCTCGCCGGCGCGCAAACCTACGTCGTCGACGCCCAAGGCGGCCCCGGCAGCAACTTCACCGACCTGCCGGCGGCGATCGCCGCGGTGCCGGACGGCGCGGTGCTGTTGGTGCGGGCCGGCAACTACTCGTCGTTCACGATCCAGCAAAAGGGCCTGACGGTGCTCGGCGACCCCGGCGTCACCTTCGGCGACGTCACCGCGGGCTCGATCGAGGTGCGCGACCTGACCGCCAGCCAACGGGTCTTCGTGCGCGGTTTCGACGGCCACGGCGCCTCCACGTTCCTGTGCAGCGACTGTGCCGGCCCGGTCGTGTTCGACCACGTCTCCGACACCCTCGGCGGCGACGTGCACATGGAGGTCAGCAGCTGCTCGCAGCTGATGATCGTAGGTTGCTCGATCCTCGGCCGGCAGAGTGAATCCGCGCTGACGGCCACCGACAGCGACGTAGTCGCCGTCGGCTGCACGCTGCGCGGCGGCGGCCAGCTGTTCGTCAGGGCGGCGGTCTGGTGCTACGGCGGCCGACTGCAACTGACCGACACCGCGATCACCGGCGGCACATCTTCGTTCGGCGTCGGCGGCCACGCCCTGCGCCTCGTCGGCGGCGAAGCGCGCATCGACGGCGCCAGCGCGCTGGTCGCCGGCAGCGGCCCGTCGCCGGCGACGCTCGGCTACGCGGTGTCCGGTACCGGCACGCTGCGGGTCGACCCGGGGGTGACGCTGTACGGCAAGGCGCTGGGCATCGAAGCGACCATCGCCAGCACCACGCTCGACCTGCCGGCGCTGCACGGCGAAGGCGGCCAGCTCGGTGGCACGGCCCAGGCGACGCTCAGCGGCGCCGCCAGCCAGCTCGGCGTCGTCGCGCTCGGCCTGCCCGGCGCGCCGATCTCGTCCGGTGGCGACGAGCAGTGGATCACTACGCCGGTGGTGATCACGTTCGGCGTGCTGAGCGGCCCGGTCGCGGCGGCGTTTGCGATCCCCACGCAGCCCAACCTGCGCGGCGCGACGCTCGGCTGGCAGGGCGCGGCGCTCGACGGCAGCGGCGCGCTGACCCTGAGCAACCCGGTGTGGTTCGCCGTGCACTGACGCGCCACGCCGCACCGGGGTGGGTTGCTGCGCGCCATGGCCACGACGTAGCCTTGCGCAATGCCCCACCACCACGTCGCCACCCGTCTCACCCCCGCGATCACCGCCCTGCTGGCATCGACGCTCGTCGCCCAGACCGAGTGGACGCAGCTGACGCCGAGCAACACGCCGGTCGCGTTCACGGCGCACGCGATGGCCTACTACCTGCCGACCGACACCACCGTGCTGTTCGGCGGCACCATCGGCGGCGTGCGCTACGACCAGACCTGGTTGTGGACCGGTGGTGACTGGACGCAGGCGTTCCCGAGCACCGTGCCGCCGGCGCGCGTCGCGCACTCGATGGCCTACGACGAGTTCCGCGGTCGGCTGGTCATGTACGGCGGCATCGACGCCAACGGCGGCACGCTCGGCGACACGTGGGAATGGGACGGCAGCGATTGGCTGCCGATGACGCCGGCCAACTCGCCCGGCCCGCGCCGTTCGCACCCGCTGGCGTTCCTGCCGACCCGCGGCACGGTGATCCTCTGGGGCGGCTACTTCGGCGCCGACTTCAACGACACCTGGGAGTGGAACGGCAGCGACTGGACGCAGATCGTCACCACCAACGCGCCGTCGCCGCGCCGCGCCAGCGACATGGCCTACGACCCGGTCAACCAGGGCCTGCTGCTGTTCAGCGGCTACCAGCAGACCAACGACACGTGGGTGTTCGACGGCACCGACTGGACGCAGCTGCTCCCCGCGACGTCGCCGTCGGCGCGCTACGACCACTCGATGGTCACCGACCGCGGGCGGGACCGGATCGTCACGTTCGGCGGTCCCGGCGCCGCGGATCAGTGGGAATGGGACGGCACGAACTGGCTGCAGCGCACGCCGGCGACGCTGCCGAGCGCGCGCAGCGACACCTATCTGGCGTACGACCAGGTGCGTGAGGAAGTGCTGATGTTCGGCAGCTCGGCGGTGCCGGAGACGTGGCGCTACGCGGTGACCAACAGCGCGTCGTTCACCACCATGGGCAGCGGCTGCCCCGGCACGCTCGGCCAGGCGCCGGTGCTGAGCAGCACGATGCGACCGTGGATCGACACGACCTTCGCCGTCGATGTCGGCCCGGTGCCGGCGAACACGATCGTGCTGATGGTCTACGGGCTCAGCGACACCGTGTCGTCGGTGTTCGGGGCGCTGCCGGTGTCGCTCGCCAGCCTCGGCATGCCCGGCTGCACGCTGCAGGTCGACAGCGTGCTGGTCGACGCCTTCGTCGCCGTCGGCATCAGCGGGACCTGGCTGCGGCCCCTGCCCGACGACGCGGCGCTGCTCGGCCGCCAGATCTTCTGCCAGGGCGCGGCGCTCGACCTCGGCGCCAACGCGTTCGGCGCGATCGTCGCCGACCACGGCGTGATGACGATCGGCGGCAAGTGAGGTCGCGCTTCGCCGCCGCGTTGCTGTTGGTCGCCGCCGCGGCGGCGCAGGCCCAGCCGGCTGCGCGAGCACCGGTGGAGGTCGGCCGCACGTTCGCGTCGGGCGGAACGAGCCGGAGGATCCTGGTCGCCGCGGACCAGCGCCACGCGCTGACGATCGGCTCACACGGCGACCTGTGCTGGTGGGATCTCGAACGGCGCGAGGTCCTCCGCCATGTCGCGCCGCGCGAGCGCTACGTGAGCGCAGTGGCGCTGCACCCGACGCGCGCGCTGGCGGCGGTGTGCTGGACCAAGGGTTCGCACGGCGACGACGCGCCGGTGAGCGCGGTCGACCTCGAGACCGGCGACGTCACGCAGTGGCTGCCGGGCCGCTTCGATGCGCTGCAGTTCGACGCCAGCGGGCGACAACTCGCCGTGCAGCGTGCCGTCGACGAGACCGTCGCCCGCGAGCTGCTGCGGTTCGACGTCGATGCGCTGCCGGCCATCGACCTCGAGGCCGCGACGCAGCGGCAGCGCGATGCGACGTTCCACCATGGGCTGCGATTCGTCGACGGGCGCGTCGAAGGTGACGGCACCGCGACCTACGCGCAACCGACCGCGGCGCGTTCGCCGGACGGCGAGCACGCAGCGGCGATCGTCAAGTCGACGAAGAGCGACGGCGGCCTGCAGCTCGATGGCAAGACGTTCACGCCACCTTGCCCGGAGACGTGGCTCACCCACCTGCGCGTCACGGATGCCGGACTCGTGATCGCCGCCGACATACAAGGCCAGCTGCACTTCGTCACCGCGGATGGCGCGATGCAGCTGCGCGCGCCACACCGCGGCGACGCGCTGCGCCTGGTGTTCTCGCCCGACAGCCACCACGTCGCGGTGCTCGGCCTCGGCGCGGTGCGCATCGTCGCGCTCGACGGCACGCAAGAGCTCGAACTGCAAGGCTCGCACATCGTCGTGCCGGGCGACGTCGGCGGCGAGTTCCGGATCTTCGCACGCCACCGCAGCTGGCGCTTCGACGCCGCGACCCGCCGCGAAGTCGGCGAGACCATGAGCTGGCAGGAGCCGTCGATGCCGATGCTGCACTGGCTGCCGGGACGAGGGTGGCACGACCCGAAGCGCGGCGGTCTGACTTCGCAACATCGCATCGCTGATGCATGCATGATCGAAGGCGCCCCCTGGTTCGCCGGCGACGACAGCCGCACCAACTTGTATCGATGGCAGGGGTCGGACTGGTTGAAGACCGCGACCGGCAGCCCGTTCGTCTCCGCTTCCCTCCTGCTCTCTCCAGGCAACCACGGCGTCGTGCTGGTCACCTGCTCGAGCGACCTCAGCGATGACAGCAGCAGCGGCGCCGTCAACTCGTTCGACCTCGAAGGTCAACAGAAGTGGCGCTGGCAGTCCCACAGCGACTTCGAATGGGCGGTGTCCGCCCCAGGGCATCGCTGCTTGTGGCTCGGCGCTGGCTCGCAGGTGCTCCGCCTCGACCTCGTCGAGCGCAGCGTCGTCGCCCACCAGCCCGAGCGGGACTGGCTGGCCGCCGACTTGCTACCAGATGGCTCCCCGTTCGGCAGCGGGTTGCTCGCCAGCGACGGCGCGGGCCTGCTGGTCTTCGACCGCGACTGGTTCGAAGAACGCCGCCGCTGGCCCAACCCCGACGGCTGGAAGAGCATCGACGTCATCGCCGTCGCCCCCGACGGCCGCCACGTCGCGATCGCCCACCGCGACGATGTGCGCATCCTGCGGCTGCCGTGACGCGCGCTAGCTGTTAGCCTGTTCGCCCCCGATGGAACAGACCAACGACAGCGCTCCCCCGGTCGAGCTCGGCCAGCACCTCGAACTCGACGTCGAACGCCTCGCCTTCGGCGGCTCGGCGATCGCCCGCCACCACGGTCAGGTCGTGTTCGTGCCGTTCGCCGCGCCGGGCGACCGCGTGCGGGTCGAGATCGTCGCCATCGAGAAGACCTTCTTGCGCGGCTCGATCGTCGAGCTGCTGCAGAAGGGCCCCGACCGCGTCGAGCCGCGCTGCAAGCACTTCGGTGACTGCGGCGGCTGCCAGTTCCAGCACGTCGGCTACGAGGCGCAGGTCGCCGCCAAGGCGGAGTTCGTGCGCGACGCGCTGGTGCGCACCGGCCGCTTCGACTGGCCGCAGCCGGTCGTCGTGCACCACGCCGAGCCGTGGGGCTACCGCTCGCGAACCCAGTTGAAGCTGACGGCGACTTCGGGTCAGCGCCTCGACGGCCGCGACGGCCGGCTGCGCAAGAAGGAGCGCAAGCTGCTCGCCGAGCAGGCGGCGGAGCAGGCACACCGCGAACAGCGTCCGCCGCAGCTCGGCTTCCACCGCGCCTTCAGCCACAGCGTCGTCGACCTCGAGCAGTGCCCGGTGCTCGCGCCGGAGCTCGAGCAGGGCCTGCCGGAGGTGCGCCGCGCGATCCAGGGCCTGCCGAAGAAGCAGTGGCCGTACCAGATCGAAGGCGCGGTCGGCGTCGGCGCCGCGTCGTGGGCGCCCGACCTGCCCGGCATGCGCAAGGACCTGGTCGAACACGAGGTGCTCGGCTTCCGCTACCTGATCGAGCCGGAGAGCTTCTTCCAGCAGAACCGCCACCTGGTGCAGAAGCTCGTCGAGGGCGCGCTCGGCGACGAACGCGGCGGCCTCGCCTTCGACCTCTACGCCGGCGTCGGCCTGTTCACGCTGCCGCTCAGCAAGCGCTTCGAACGCGTGGTCTCGGTCGAGGACGAACGGCGCGCGGCGACCCTCGGCCGCGTCAACGTCAAGAGCAACGGCTGCGACAACGTGCACTACCTGCGCAAGACGACCGAGCAGTTCCTCGACGCCAACACCGAGCAGCCGGACCTGGTGCTGATGGACCCGCCGCGGCTCGGCGCCAAGCCGGCCCTCGGCAGGCTGCTGAAGCTGCGGCCGCGGCGCCTGGTCTACGTGTCGTGCGATCCGGTGACGCTGGCGCGCGACCTGCGCACGCTGGTCGACGGCGGCTACCGGCTGGAGCAGGTCGAGGCGTTCGACATGTTCCCGCACACCCACCACGTCGAGGCGGTGGCGCGGCTGTCGCTGGTCGAGCCATGATCACCACGCGCTTCGTCGACGTCGTCGTCGCGGCCGGACACGGCCAGGTCGAACGGCCGGCGCACCTCGCCGTGCACATCGCCGGCCGCGGCCCGCTGGCGCTGCTCGTGCACGGCTTCCCCCTCGACCACCGCATGTGGCTCGACGTGCTGCACGGCCCGCTCGCCGAACGCCGCACGTTGTGCGCGGTGGACCTGCGCGGCCACGGCGACTCGCCGTATCAGGGTGACGCCGCGCACACGATGGCGCGCTTCGCCGACGATCTCGCCGCCGTCGTGCGTGCGCTCGGCGACGAGCCGGTCGACCTCGCCGGACTGTCGATGGGCGGCTACGTCGCGTTCGCGTTCGCTGCGCGCCACCCGGACCTGCTGCGTTCGCTGGTGCTGACCAACACCCGCGCCAGCGCCGACAACGACGTGCAACGCCAGGGCCGCGAAGTGTCGATCGCGCAGGTCGTCGCGCGCGGCCGCGCGGCGGTCGTCGAGGCGATGCTGCCGAAGCTGCTCGCGCCGGGCGCCGACGCGCTGCTGCACGCGCGGCTGCGCACGATGATCGAAGGCACCCCGACCGAGACGATCGTCGCCGACCAGCGCGGCCTGCAACAGCGCGCCGACTGGTGCGATGCCCTGCACGGGATCACCGCGCCGACGCTGGTGATCGCCGGCGAACACGACCAGCTGACGCCGGTCGCCGACGCCGAGGTGATGGCCACCGGCATCCCCGGTGCCAGGCTCGAGGTGATCGCCGGCACCGCGCACATGACGCCGATGGAACGGCCGGACGTGTGGGCCGACGCAGTGGCGACGCTCTGGCAGTAACACCTCCTCGCGCGTTGCAGGTGGATGGGCTTCCTGGGACGCTTGCCCAGACTTCATGGATCAGCACGACCTGTCCACCGGCTCGCTGCCGCCATCGACTGCAGACAACGTGCAGGCGATGAACCCGCATTGGCGGGGGCAGCGAGGACCGCAGGTACCGGCGTTCCATCGCACGCTGTTCCCGAAGCTCCTGCAACAGCTCCAGACCGGCTTGACGCCAGGCGTCGTACTTCGCGGTCCGAGACGCGTGGGCAAGACCGTCCTGGTCCGGCAACTGATCGATCGACTGCTCGCCGACGGCGTCAACCCGAACCGCATCCTCTACATCGCGTTCGACGAACTGCCGACCCTGACACGGCTCGACGAGCCGGTGCTACAGGTCGCGCGCTGGTTCGAAGCACGCATCCTCGGCAAGCCGTTCAACGAGGTGGCCGCCGAGAAGCAACCAGCCTTCCTGCTCTTCGACGAAGTGCAGAATCTCGCCGACTGGGCGGCCCAACTGAAGAGCCTCGTCGACAACCACTCGGTGCGCGTGCTGGTTACCGGCAGCTCCTCGCTCCGCATCGACGCCGGCAAGGACAGCATCGCTGGCCGCGTGCAGACGTTGAACCTGGGGCCGCTGAACCTGCGCGAGATCGCCGAGTTGCGTGACGGACATCGCACTCGACCGCACTGGATCGACAACGGCATGGGTGAGCTCGCCGACGTCGAGTTCTGGCGCGAAGGTGTCGCCGCAGCGGCGCGGGATAGCTCGGCTCGTCGGCTCGCGTTCCGGCACTACTCTGAACGCGGCGGCTACCCGATCGCGCAAGAACGTGCCGACGCACCGTGGCCCGAGATCGCCTCCTATCTCAACGAGACGGTCATCCAGCGTGCGATTCAGCACGACCTGCGCATCGGCGCCCGGGGCCGGAAGCGCGACGAGAACCTGCTCGAAGAGGTGTTCCGGCTCGCGTGTCGCTACACCGGACAGAGCCCGGGCCAATCGGCGTTCGTGCCGGAGCTGCAGCGATCCCTCGACGCCAACATCGGCTACACACGCATCCTGACGTACCTCAAGTTCCTCGACGGCACGCTGCTACTCAAGTTGATCCGACCGCTCGAGCTTCGCCTCAAGAAGCAGAAGTCACCGGCGAAGATCTGTGTCTGCGACCACGCGCTTCGCGCCAGCTGGCTCCAGGAGTTGATCCCGCTGGACCCCGAGGCACTGTCGCAGAACATGCATCTCAGTGACCTGGCCGGCCGCATCGCCGAAGGCGTGCTCGGTTACTTCCTCGCCATGGTGCCGAACCTCGAAGTCTCTCACTTCCCCGAGCGAGGTGGTGATCCGGAGGTGGACTTCGTCCTCACCATCGGCACTCGCCGCATCCCGATCGAGGTCAAGTACAGGCGACGAATCGACCCCGTCGCCGATACCCGCGGACTCGTTGCCTTCCTCGAACGAAGCGTGCACAACGCCGAGTTCGGCCTGCTGGTGACGATGGACGACAACGTTGCGCTGCGGGATCCACGCATCTTGCCGATCTCTCTGTCGTCGTTGCTCTGGCAACGCTGATTCCGAGGCTTCAACAGCTACGGCAACCCCAGCCCGACGACCTCGACACGCCCGCAGTGCGCGCGGCCCGTCGCGGTCAGCATGCCGCGCTTCTTCGCCACGAACGTCACCGTCACGTCGGCGCGGCAGGCGAGGCCCAACACCGCGCCGGTGTCGCCGTGCAGACCGGACGGGATGTCGACCGACAACCGCGGCCCGCCGGCGCGATTGAAGGTCTCGACCCAGCCGAGCGCCGGTTCGCGCAGCGGCCGGTCGAGCCCGGTGCCGAACAGCGCGTCGATCCAGACCGCGTCGCCGGTCGTCGTCGGGTCGGGCGGCGGGGCCAGCAGCAGCTTCGCGCCGGCGTTCTGCAGGATCGTCGCCTGCACCGCCGCGTCGGGCGCCTTCTGCGGGTCCGGCATCGCCAGCAGATGCACGGCGCAGCGCACGAAGCCGAGGTGCCGCGCGACCGCGAGCCCGTCGCCGCCGTTGTTGCCGGCACCGCACAGGATGACGAAGCGCTCGCCGAGCGCGCGCGCGACCTCCGCGACCGATCGCGCGGCGTTCTCCATCAGCAAGAGGCTCGGCATGCCGAGCCGCTGCACCGCGTCGACGTCGATGGCCCGCGCCTCGGCGACCGACAGCACCCGTTCGTCGTTCATGCCTGTGCCTCCAGCGTCGTCGGTGTCGCGGCACCGCGCGCCGCGTCGCGCACCCGCCGCAGCAGCGCCAGGTCCTCGACCGGGTCGAGCGCGCGCAGCTCGCCGAAGCCGCTCTGCTGGGTGCCGAGCAGCTCGCCGCTGCCGCGCAGCGCGAGGTCGCGTTCGGCCAGCTCGAAGCCGTCGGTGGTCGAACACACCGCGTCGACGCGCGCGGTGCGTGCGCCGCACAACAACGCAAGGCCCCGTCGCGCGCCGCGGCCGACGCGACCGCGCAGCTGATGCAGCGTGGCGATGCCGAAGCGATCGGCGGCGACGACGACGACCAACGTCGCCTCCGGCACGTCGACGCCGACCTCGAGCACGGTCGTGCCGACCAGCACGTCGACCTCGCCGTCGCGGAACGCCGCCACCGCGCGCTGCCGCTCGGCCGCCTTGAGCCGGCCGTGCACCGACGCGCAGCGGAAGCGCTGGCACAGCGCGTCGAACACCCGCTGCACACCGCCCTTCTCGCCGTCCTCGCCGACCGCCGGGCAGACCACGAACACCCGCCCGCCGCGGCGCACCGCGCGGTCGATGCTGCGCACCGCGCGCGCCCAGCGCTCGGTGGCGACGTGGAACGCGCGCACGCCGGGCCGGCCCTCGGGCCTGGTCGCCAGCATCACCGCGTCGAGGTCGCCGAACAGCGTCAGCGCCAGCGTGCGCGGGATCGGCGTCGCCGTCATCACCAGCACGTGCGGGTTCTGCGCCTTCTGCACCAGCGCCATGCGCTGCTGCACGCCGAAGCGGTGCTGCTCGTCGACCACCACCAGCCCGAGCGAGGCGAACACGACGTCCTGCGACAACAACGCTGATGTACCGAAGATCAGCCGCGCCTTGCGATGCACCGCGGCCAGCCGCTGCGACGCCGTGCACAGCACCACCTCGACCTCGCTGCCGGCGAACCACCGGGACACCGCCGCGTGGTGCTGCTCGGCGAGCAGCTCGGTCGGCGACAAGAAGGCGACGTCGGCGCCGCGCGCCAGCACCGCCATCGCCGCCGCCACCGCGACCGCGGTCTTGCCGGTGCCGACGTCGCCCTGCAGCAGCACGCCCATCGCCGCCGGACCGGCGAGCCGCTGCCACAGCGCCTGCACGGCCCGCTCCTGGTCGCCGGTCAGCGCGAACGGGATGCGGTCGCGGATGCGCTGGGCCAGCTTCGCGTCGACCGGGAACGCCTGCGCGGCGCGTTCGGCGCGCGCTCGACGCGCCTGCTCGACCCTGGCGAACAGCAAGAGCGCCTCGCGCACCGCGAAGTGCCGGCGCGCCCGTTCGTGCTCGGCGACGTCGGCCGGGCGATGCATCGCCAGCAGCAGCTCGCGCGGCGTCGCCTGCAGCTCCTCCAATCCGGCCGGCAGCGCGTCGAGCGTCACCCGGGCCCAATCGAGGCGATCGAGCACGGATGCGATCCAGCCGGCGAGCCGCGTCGCCGAGACGCCGTCGACCTCCGGGTAGTGCAGCTGCACCGCCGAGTCCGGCGCGGCGCCGGCCGGCTGCACACGCGCCTGGTGCACGACGAAGCGCCGCCCCTTCTTCTGCAGCACGCCCTCGACCGCGCGGCGGTGACCGGCGGGGAAGTTCTTCTTCATCCACGGCTGGTTGAAGAACGGCACGTCGAAGGTGCTGCCGTCGGCGCAGGCGAAGCGCACGGTGACCATCGCCCGACGGCCGGGCAGCCACGCCAACGCCACGTTGTGCACCGATCCCTCGAGGCGCACCAGCTCGCCGAGCGCGCCTTCGTCCGGCGCCTCGAGCGCGCGCAACGCCCGCGCCCGCCGCGGAAACAGCAGCGCGAGGTCGAACAGCCGCGCGAGTCCTGCTTCTCGCAGCCGCTGCGCGGTGCGCAGACCGACGCCCGGCAACGCGTGCAGCGGCGCGTCCGGCGCCAGCGGCGCCGTCGACGACGACGTCTTCTCGGCAGCGGCAGCGGGGGCACGGCGGGACATGTGCGCAGGTGTAGCGGACCGAGGCTCGCCACGGAACGTCGGGTCCGGTAGCCTGACGCGCGCTTGAACGAGCTCACCGAGCAGCAACTCGCCGAACTCGCGCGCTACGGCTACGACCCGGAGCTGCAGCGTCGCTGGCAGCAAGAGGTCCGCGAAGGTCGCCTCGCCAAGGCCTCGAACGCGGTCACCGGCGACCTGCTGGCGCCGCCGCCGGGCACGGTGCAGAAGCTGCCGGGCGGCAGCACCAAGGGCTTCCGCGAGCTCGAGCAGCTCGGCCGGGAGGCGATCGCCGCCGGTCGCCTCGGCGTCGTGGTGCTCAACGGCGGCATGGCGACGCGCTTCGGCGGCGTCGTCAAGGGCGTCGTGCCGGTGCTGGGCCAGAGCCGCACCTTCCTCGGACTCGTCGCCGAGGACCTGCTGCTGCATCGCCGCGAGGCCGCCGACGCGGACGGTCACGGCGGCGGCCGCATCCCCCTGTTCTGCATGAACAGCTTCGCGACCGACGAGGCGACCAAGGCGCACTTCGCGGCGTGGGACGACTTCGAGCTGGGCGAAGGCACCGTCGAGCACTTCACCCAGTTCGTGCAGCTGCGCATGACGCAGAAGGGCGAGCTGTTCCGCACCGACGACGGCAACGTCTCGCCGTACGGCCCGGGCCACGGCGACTTCCCGTCGGCGTTCCGCGGCTGCGGCGCGCTGCGACGCTTCCTCGACGGCGGCGGTCGCTACCTGCTGGTGCGCAACGTCGACAACCTCGGCGCGCGCGTCGACCCGGTGCTGCTGGGCCACCACATCAGGAGCGGCGCGCAGATGACCGTCGAGCTGGCGCCGAAGTGGCCGGAGGACGTCGGCGGTTCGCCGTTCCAATACCTCGGCCGCACGCAGCTGATCGAGGGCCTGCGCTACCCGAAGGACTTCGACCCCAACATCGTCGACGTCTTCAACACCAACACCTTCACCTTCGACGCGGCGGCGCTCGACCGCGACTTCGACCTCGGTTGGTACTTCGTCGAGAAGAAGGTCGCGGACCGCGTCGCGGTGCAGATCGAACATCTGATCGGCGAGCTGACGGCGCATCTGCCGACCAACTTCCTGCAGGTGCGGCGTCAGGGCACGCGCTCGCGCTTCATGCCGATCAAGACGCCGGAGGATCTGCACTCCGCGCAGGAGGAGATCGCCGACATGTACGACGGCACCGAGCACACCGACGACGACTCGTGATGCGGACGTTGCCGGGCGCCGCGCTGTCGGTGACCCTGATGACGGCGGTCCTGACCGGGCAGCAGCCGGCACCGGGTGCCGCGCCGAAGCGGCCGAACGTGCTGCTGATCCTCGCCGACGACCTCGGCTTCTCCGACCTCGGCTGCTACGGCGGCGAGATCCCGACGCCCAACCTCGACGCGCTGGCCGGCAACGGCGTGCGCTTCACGCAGTGCTACACGTCGGCGCGCTGCTGCCCGACGCGCGCGTCGCTGCTGACCGGGCTGCACCCCCACCAGGCCGGCATCGGTTCGTTCACCACCGACAAGCCGGACACCCGGCGCGGCCCCGCCTACCTCGGCCACCTGACCGAGCACAGCGCGACGCTCGCCGAGGTGCTGCGCGCGGCCGGCTACGGCACCTACATGGTCGGCAAGTGGCACGTCGGCCTGCCGGGTCCGATCGCGCGCGGCTTCGACGAGTTCTACGGCTTCCGCCGCGGCTACGAGCAGGACCAGTGGGACCCGCAACGCTACGAACGGCTGCCCGCCGGCCGCGAGCTGGAGATCGAGGTCGGCGACGACTTCTACGCGACCGACGCCTTCACCGAGATGGCGCTGCAGTTCCTCGATCGGGCGCAGCAGCAGGACCGGCCGTGGTTCCTCTACGTCGCGCACTCGGCGCCGCACTTCCCGGTGCAGGCGCCGAAGGCCGACGTCGACGCGCTGGTCGACACCTACCGCCGCGGCTGGGACGTGCTGCGCGAAGAGCGCTTCGCGCGCATGCAGCAGTCGGGCCTCGCGACCGAGGCGTTCACGCTGACGGAGCGTTCGCTGGTGCCGGTCGACGACGACGCGCTGACCAACGGCTACGGCGGCAAGCCCAACCCGGCGTGGGCCGAGCTGCCCGACGCGCGACGCGAGGACCTGGCGCGGCGCATGGCGGTGTTCGCGGCGATGGTCGTGCACGTCGACCGCAGCGTCGGCAAGCTGGTCGCGCGGCTGCGCGAGACGGGACAGCTGGACGACACGGTGGTGCTGTTCCTCAGCGACAACGGCGCCTGCTACGAGTGGGGTCCGTTCGGCTTCGACGGTCCGTCGCGGCGCGGCGTGACGACGCTGCACGAAGGGGATGCTCTGGCAACCATGGGCCAGAAGGGCACCTACCACGCCTACGGCAGCGCCTGGGCCAACCTCTGCAACACGCCGTTCCGCCTCTACAAGCACTTCACCACAGAGGGCGGCATCGCCTCGCCGCTGATCGTGCACTGGCCGAAGGGCATCGTCGGCGCCGACCGCTGGGCGCGCGACCCGGTGCACGTCATGGACGTGCTGCCGACCTTGTGCGAGCTGTGCGGGGCCGACTACCCCAGCGAACGCGCCGGCGTCGCCGTCACGCCGCTGCCCGGCACCAGCCTCGGCCCGGTGCTGCGCGGCGAAGCGCTGGCCGAACGCACGATCTGCTTCGAGCACCAGGCCGCGCGCGCCGCCCGCCGCGGCCGCTGGAAGGCGGTGTGGGGCAAGCGAATGCCCGAGGCGCCGCACTGGGAGCTCTACGACCTCGCCACCGACCGCTGCGAGACCCGCGACGTCGCCGCCGAGCACCCGGAGCGGACCGCCGAGCTGGCGGCCGCCTGGCAGCGCTGGGCGGACGAGGTCGGCGTGCGCGACTGAGCACCACCTGCTTCGGTCCGCGCCCCCGTCCTGCCGATGACAGCGGCGGATCGATGACGACGTCGACGAAGAGCCGCGAGATGCAGGCGCAGTACGCCGCCTGGCCTTACCCGCAGGTGCCGCTGCTGGCCGCGCTGCCGAGCACGCACCCGTGGGAGCTGCACGTGTCGTGGCTGTGGGATCGCTGCAGCAGCGGGCCAGCGCCGGCGAAGCCGCGCATCTGGATCGCCGGCTGCGGCACGTTCCAGCCCTACGCGTTCGCGGTCGCCAACCCGCACGCCGAGATCGTCGCCACCGACCTCAGCGAACCGAGCCTCGACGTCGCGCGGCGGCGTTGTCGCTGGCACCGGCAGCGCCACGTGCGCTTCGCCCCGGTCGACCTCGCCGACGAGTCGACGTGGCCCGACGGCACCTTCGACCTGATCGAGTGCTACGGCGTGCTGATGAACCTCGCCGACCCGACGACGGCGCTGCGGCGCATGGCGCAGCGGCTGACCCCAGGCGGGGTGCTGCGCCTGATGCTGTACCCGCACTGGTCCAGGCAGCGCGTGTTCCAGCTGCAGCGCGTGGCACGGCTCTGCGGCCTCGGCGCCGACGACCGCAGCCATCCGGGCCAGCTGCGCCGCTTCGTGCAGAAGCTGCCGAAGGCGCACCCGCTGCGCTACGCCTTCACCACCTACGCCGACAGCAAGAACGACGCCGGCGTCGTCGACGGCTTTCTGCACAAGGGCGACCGCGGCTTCACCGGCTTCCAGCTCGGCGCGCTGCTGCGCGATGCGGGCATGACGCCGGCGTACTGGTTCCACCGGCCGTGGGGGCAGCCGGACCGGATGGCGGAACGGCTCGACCTGCAGGACCGGAGCCAGAGCTTCGTGCTCAACTATCTGGACCTGTGGCACGAGCTGCGCGCCAACCTGGTGGTCTGCGCGCGCCGCGACGACGCTCCGGCGCGCGTCGTGCAGGCGCCGACGCCGCACCCGCTGTTCGCCCAAGCCCACCCGTCGCTGCGGCACAAGCTTCGGCTCGCCCGCCTCGGGCTGCTCGGCGGCAAGCTGCCCACCCGGACGGGGGACGAGCATCTGGTGCTGCGGCCGCAGCAGGTGCGCGCACTGGCCAAGCGTGCCGACGCGCTGCCTCAAGACCACCCGCTGCTGCTCGGCGGCAAGGACCACGGCCCGACGCTGCCGGCGCACGAGGACTTCGCCGGCGAAGCACGGTTCCTGCAGCACGCGGCGGCGCTGCGCGTCGGCCAACGAGCGCCCAACCCGCTCTACGCGCACCTGTTCGCTGCGTTCGAGCTGGCGCACCTGCACCCAGAACTCGGCCTGCCGGATCTCGAGGCGCAGGTCGGCAAGTGGCTGCCGTGGGCCGACCCGCTCGAAGAACGCCCGTTCGCGTTCGGCCTGACGCCCTACGGCACGCTGCAGAAGCTGCGCGTCAACGTGCGCGAGCACCTCGAACGCGAGCCGTTGCCGGTCGCGACCGACTACGGCGCGGTGCGGCTGCGCGGCGACGCCACGGCGCTCGCGCGCACGCGCACCCTGCTCGCCGCGGCGGACCTGCCGCGCCGCGACTTCGACGACGCGACGCTGCGCGAGCTGTTCGTGCTGCTGATGACGCACGACCGGCTGTTCGTCACCTTCGAGTGACCACGCGCGTCACGGCACGTCGATGCGCGCGACCGGCAGCCGGGTGCGGTCCAGGCGCTCGACGAAGTCGCGCAGCAGCACCTCGGCGGCCGGCACGCCGATCTTCTTGTGGGTCTTGCTGCCGACCCGCAGTTCGACCTTGCCGTCCTTGCCGAGCTGCTCCTTCTCGAGCCACAGCGTCAGCTTGTGCACCTGGTCCCCGGTGCCGGCGAAGCGCCCGTTGCCGCGGTCGGTGATGTCGATGCGCGCGGTCAACTTCGCGTAGGCGTCGACGAGGTACGCACGCTTGTGCGCGTCGTCGAGGCGGTTCCAGGCCGACGCCGAGACCTCCGGCGCGCCGTCGATCGACACGCTCTTGGTGAACTGCGTGATCTCGACCCACGCCGTACGCGCCTCGTCGGGCACCGCTGCGACCCGCACGACGTGCTTCGGATGCGGGTCCCGCCGCGCGGCGAAGAACGGCGGCCAGTCGACCGCGTCGAGGTCGGCGCCGTGCGCCTGCTCCGGGAACTCGATCAGCTCGACGTTCGCGGCCTTCCACTTCTTCAGCTTGTCGAAGGTGATGTGCAGGTGCAGCAGCAGCGTCGGGTCGTCGAGCGAACCCTGCAGGTCGCGGATCGCCAGCGGCACGACGTTCTCGAGGTAGCGCATGTTGCTGGTCGCGCCGGGCGACAGCAGCGGGCCGCCGACCACCGGGATCATGCCGGCCCACAGGTCCGGGTAGCGCAGCGCGAGGTCCCAGGCGAGGTGGCCGCCGCGCGACCAGCCGCCGACGAACACCGCGTTCTCGTCGACGTTGCAGGTGCGCTTGGCCCAGCGCAGCGCGGCGAGCGCGGCGGCGCGTTCGCGCGGCTCCTTGCTGTAGCCCTGGTCGGTGTTCGGGTCGGTCGGGCTCAGCACCAGCATGCCGAGCTGCTCGGCGACCGGCGCCCACAGGGTGTGCTGCTGATCGCCGGAGCCGCCGGAGCCGTGGCCCCATAGCAGCAGCGGCGCCGGCTTGCTCGGGTCGTAGGACTTCGGCACGTAGAGGTAGAGCTGGGTCTTCTCCACGCGGTCGAGCACGCGCAGCTCGACCTCGCGGTGCAGCAGGCCCGGTTCGAGCTGGGCGAACGTGCCGAACGAACGGCAGATTTCGAGCCAGCGGTCGACGTGGTCATCGAGCGCGAGCAGCTCCTTGACCGCGGCCTGCCGTTCGGCGGCGGTCGGCAGATCGACCGCCTTGGTCAGCGCGGCGACGAGGTCCGGTCCGCCGGACGTCGTCGGCTGCTGTGGCGCGAGGAGGACAGTGCTGGCGGCGAAGGCGGCGACGACGGCGAGCATGCGGCAAAGGTAGCAACAATCGGGCGAGCGGCGCCACGCGGCGACGCTCGTGGCTCACAGCCCGATCAGCGTCGCCAGCGAGTTGGTCGAGACGTAGCCGGCAGGGTTGCCGGGCGCGGTCTGGTCGAGCACCACCCACGCGCTGTAGACGGTCGCGCCGACCAGCGACAGGCTGCCGGGGATCTGGATCGTCTGCGTCGCAGCGCCGCCGAAGTTGCTGATGAAGGCGCTGATGATCTCACCCGACGAAGACAACTCACAGGTGGGCGCTGCACCGACCACCGCCAGGTTCCATGGCAGCGGGACCCCGTTCCAGCTCGTGTACGAGAAGCCGAACAGGTTGATCGCGAAGTGCAGCGGAGCAGCCCCGGCCAGGTTGACCTGGAACATACCGCCGAGCGTAGGGTCGCCGGTCCCCGACGCCGTCGGCACGCCGAAGGACCCCACGCAGGTGCTGCTGCCGAACACCGTGAAGCCGCCCGGTTGACTGCCGCCGGTGCTGCGCAGGTTGGTGATCTCGGCCAGCAGCGCGGCCTTGGCGGCGACCACCTGCGGGTTGCTGCTGTTGACCAGGTTGCTGGTCTCCCACGGGTCGAGCTGCAGATCGAACAGTTCGTCGCCGCCGCCGCTGTAGCGGTGGATCAGCTTGTAACGCGCGTCGCGGATCGTCGCGTGACCGTTGGTGTTGGGCGCCGGCCACGTCGTTCCGGTGAACTCCTCGGTGTAGGCGAATTGCCGCAGCGGCGCCTGCGCCGGGTCGTTGAGGTACGGCATCAGCGAGACGCCGTCGCGGATCGTCACCGGCGGCGGCGCCGGCACGCCGGCGAGCGCCAGCGCGGTCGGGAAGACGTCGACCGCACAGGCCAGCGCGGCCACCTCACGGCCGGGCTGCGTGACGCTCGGCCCGCTGACGATCAGCGGCACGTTGACGCCGCCTTCGTACGGCGTGCCCTTGCTGCGCAGGCCGTCGAACGGCGCCACCGACTGCCGCTGCACGGTGCCGTTGTCGCCGAGGAAGACGATGTTGGTCTGCCCCATCACCGCCGGCCCGAGCGTCGCGAACAGCCGCCCCATCTCGGTGTCGAGCGACTGCACCATCGCGCGATAGAACGGGATGTTGGCCGGCGTGTGCGTGGTCGGCTGCGGCACGAGCCCGGTCAGGTTCTGCGTGTGCAGGTGCGCTGGCGGCGCGTGGTAGGGAATGTGCGGCGCCTGGTAGGTCAACACGCAGCACCACGGCCCGCTCTGCGCGCCGATCCAGGCCAGCGCGTCGTCGGTGTTCTGGATCGTGCAGTAGGTCGTGCAGGCGGCCGGCACGCCGTCGACGACGCGCGTCCAATTGGTGTAGCTCGGGATCTGCCCTTCGAGCGAACCGGCATAGTGCGAGTAGCCGCCGATCGCGCGCGGCGTGTCCGGGCTCGAGAACGCGTCGGCGAGGTGCCACTTGCCGATCAGCGCGTGCGCGTAGCCGGTCGACAGCGCGTCGAGCACTTCGGGGATCGTCACTTCGCTCTGCTGCAGCAGCCCCACCGTCGGCGGGTTGGAGGTGTGCGCGATCCAACGCCCGACCATGGTGCGGAACGGGTAGCGCCCGGTCTGGATGCAGGCGCGCGTCGGCGAACAGCTCGGGTTGGCCCAGGCGTTGCGGAACAGCACGCCGTTCTGCGCCAGCGCGTCGATGGTCGGCGTCGGCGGCGGGTTGGTGCCCTCGCCGTAGCATGCCACGTAGTCGACGCCGAGGTCGTCGGCGACGATGACGAGCACGTTGTGGTCCTGGGCGCGCGCAGGGGCGAGCCCCGCGACGAGCGTGAGCAACGGGAAGAGTAGTCGGCGCATCGGCAGTGTCGGTTGCGGAGGTTACTGGCTGGCGGGGTGTCGACCCGCGCGGCGCAGTCTACCAGCCGCTGCCGGCCAAGCCCGGGGGCGCCCCCAACCGCCGACTCACTTGCCGCGCTTCTTCTTCGTCGCGACCACGCGCCGCTTCGGCAGGTCCGCCGAACGGTCGCCCGGGACGTGATACGTCGCGAGGATGCGCGGCTCGGCGGCGCGCGCCGCGGCCGCGTCGAGCAGCACGATGGCGCCGGTGGACAGCTTCATGACCACCTCGCCGCTGGCGACGTCCATCAGCCGCACGAAGTCGAGCATGTCGACCGGGTGCTCGCCGTTGACGCTGACCACGACGTCGTTGTGGAACGCCTCGTAGCCGACGTTGACGTCGTCGGCGAGCACCTGCGCGAGCACGACCACCTCCTGCTGCTCGGGCCGCCGCAGGCCGGAGTAGTAGAGGTGCAGCAGCTCCTTCGGCGCCTTGTCCCACCAGTGCTCGCCCCAGTTGCGCAGGAACTCGGCCGTCAGCCGCTGGAACACCAGCCCGCCGAACACGAACCACATCGGCCGGCGGTCGTACTCGGTGCGCGGCACCAGCCACGCCATCGGCTCCATCTTCAGCCGCACGTCCTTGGCCTTGCCGCGGCGCAGGAGGCGCGCCTGCACGACGTCGCCGACGTGGTGGTCGCCGATCACCGCGTCGAACTGGCAGCGGTGCCGCCCGCGGTAGCGGATCGTGCCGTTGTCGGCGATCGTGTGCCCGTCGAGCGCCATCAGCACGTCGCCGACCTCGAGCTGTCCCCAGGCGCTGGAGCCGTACTGCACCGCGGTGACCAGCACGCCGCTGTCGCGCTCCCGCATGCCCAGATGGTGGCGCAGCGCCGGGTTCTCGAGCGGCTGCGTCGAGATGCCGATGCCGGGCACCTCCGGTTCCTTGTGCTTCTTCACGCCGTCGAGGAAGCGGCGCAGGATCGGCGCCGGCACCATCTCGCCGACGTTCTCGGCGTCCGGCAGCGCCTGGAACGCGATGCCGACCACCTTGCCGCGAGCGAACACCGGCCCGCCGCTGTTGCCCTCGTTGATCGCCGCGTCGACGGTGACCGCCAGCAGGTGGCGCTGGCTGTGCTCGTAGCGCTGCACCTCGATGCGCGACACGACGCCCTCGGTGATCGACACCTCCTCGCCGCCGATCGGGTAGCCGACCACCTGCACGTCGTCGCGCAGCCGCGGCAGGTCGCCGATCACCGACGGCTTGATGCCGCGGGTGAACGCCTTGTCCTCGATCTCGAGCAGCGCCAGGTCGCAGTCGTGGCTGATCGCGACGACGCGCGCGGTCGCCTTCTTGACGTCGCTCTGCTTCTGCACCTGCACGAAGGTCGCGTTGGCGACGACGTGCGCGCCGGTCAGGATGCGGTGCGGCGCCACCAGCACGCCGGAGCCGGTGCTGCCGCGCGGCGCGACGCTCTGCCAGGGACACTCGTAGTCGGGGTCCTGGTAGGTGCTGTAGACGCGGACGACTTGCGGGTAGGTCATGGGGCGGAACTGCGGGGGAAACACGTTAGCGAGCGGAGGCGTTCGGACCAACGGCGGCGCCCGGGCAGCCTTCCCGGATACTCGGGAACCCCGGGCCGCCCGCCGTGCGTCTCAGCCCCGTCGACATCCCGCCAAGGCCCCTCTCGCTCTCATGCCCACGTCCACCAAGGCGCTCGCTGCAGCGGCGCTGCTGCTCGCCCTCTTCACCACCACCGCCGCCGCCCAGACCATCGATCCGGTCGGCCGCATCCACAAGGAGGCCGACCCGCTGCACCGCGTGGCCGCGCTGGCCGTGCCGGCCCTCGACCGCCTCGCCATCGCCCAGGACGACGAACAGCGCCACACCAACGGCGAGCCGCCGCGCTACGCGATGCCGTTCGCGACGCGGGTCTCGCCGACGACGCACGGCACCTGGCAGGCGCTCGACGCCAACTGGTCGCTGTGGCGGCTCCGCATCCAGGCGCCGAACGCCAGCCACGTCAACCTCGGCTTCGAGCACTTCCACATGCCGGCCGGGGCGCGCATGCAGGTCTACAGCGCCGACTACGCCGACATCTGCCGGCCGTTCGACGTCCAGGACCATGCGGCGTCCGGCGAGCTGTGGACTCCGGTCGTGCAGGGCGCCGAGATCGTCTGCGAGGTCTACGTGCCGACCGCGGCGAAGCCGCAGGTGCAGCTCGACCTGGTGCAGGTCGGCTCTGGCTACCGCTTCTTCGGCGCCGGCCCGACCGCGCTCGACACCGACGCCAGCGGCTCGTGCAACGTCGACGTCGCCTGCCCCGCGGCGGCGCCGTGGGCGAGCGAGATCCCGGCGATCGCCGCGATCTCGAGCGGCGGCTCGATCTTCTGCACCGGCTGCATGATCAACAACACGGCGCAGGACGGCCGCAACTTCTTCCTGACTGCCTACCACTGCGGCGTCACCTCCGGCGCGGCGCCGTCACTGGTCTGCTACTGGAACTACCAGCGCACCGGCTGCGGCACCGGCACCTCGTCGCTGAGCCAGTTCACCACCGGCGCGGTGCTGCGCGCCAGCTACAGCACCTCGGACTTCACCCTCGTCGAGCTCAACAGCACGCCCAACCCGGCGTGGGGCGTCACCTACGCCGGCTGGAGCAACGCCGCGGTCGACGCCAGCTCGGCGGTGGCGATCCACCACCCGAGCGGCGACGTCAAGAAGATCTCGTGGGAGAACCAGCCGACGACGACGACCTCGTACCTCGGCACCGCCGTGCCCGGCGACAGCACGCACGTGCGCATCACCGACTGGGACACCGGCACCACCGAACCCGGCTCTTCGGGCTCGCCGCTGTTCGACCAGGACCACCACATCATCGGCCAGCTGCACGGCGGCTACGCAGCGTGCGGCAACAACTCGTCGGACTGGTACGGCCGCTTCGCGCGGTCGTGGACCGGCGGCGGCAGCAGCAGCTCGCGGCTGTCGAACTGGCTCGACCCGCTCGGCACCGGCCAGCTGACGCTGAACACCCTCGGCGCCGGCGACGTCGCCGTGGCGAGCACCTACGGCGTCGGCTGCTACACGTCGTACGGCGCGTTCGGCGAGGAGTTCGCGGCCAACAGCTTCGACTTCGGCGGCAGCGCGACGACCACGCGCGTGATCACGCTGACGCCGGCGAGCGGCGCGCTCACCGTGCAGAATGCCGGCCTCGGCGCGTGGTTCACCCCCACCAGCGGCGACCTCAACCTCGGCGACGACGCAGTGTCGACCCAGGCGCTGCCATGGACGTGGACGTTCCCCGGCGGCGGCACCAACGCCGTGCGCATGTGCAGCAACGGGTTCGTCTGGCTCAACGGCACGTCGACCGACACCGACTACACGCCGTCGCTGGCCGAGCTCGCCGCCGGCCCGGCGCGCCTCGCGCCGATGTGGTGCGACCTGAACCCGGGCACCGGCAGCGGCAGCGGCGGCACCTGCCACTACGACGTCGACCCGAGCGGCACGGCGGTCTACTTCACGTGGCTCGACGTGCCGGCCTACGGCGGCGGCTCGGGCAACTCGTTCCAGCTGGCGCTCTATCAGAGTGGCGCGGCGCAGTTCCGCTACCGCCAGGTGCCCAACCAGGCCGACATCGCGGTGGTCGGCTTCTCGCGCGGGGCCGCGGCGGTGCCGCCGAGCGTGGACCTGACGACGGCGCTGCCGCTGACGGTCTCGTCGGACGCATCCGGCCTGACCTGGACGCCGGTCAACCGTCCGCTGCTCGGCGCGCTGCAGGTCATCACGCTCGGCAACATCCCGAATCCGGCCGGCAGCATCGGCGTCGTGATGATCGGCTTCGCCAGCATCCCTGGCGGCTTCGACCTCGCCTCGATCGGCGCCGGCGGGTGCGACCTCTACCTGAACATGGCGTCGCTGCAGCCGGTGTTCCCGTTGCTCGGCAGCGCCGTCAACTGGACGCTGCCGATCCCCAACGTCCCCACGCTGTCGGGCACGTCGATCTTCACGCAGGGTGCGTTGCTCGTACCGCCGGGCACCAACGCGTTCGGCGCGCTGACCGCCAACGGGGTCGAGCTGAAGATGGGCACACTGTAGGGTGTGGAGAGAGGGCGCCTGCGGGCGCCCGCCTCCACCTGCCTCGTCTCCCGCTCGTCCCCCTGAACCGATGACGAACTCCGCTCGCGCCATCGTCGGCCTCTCCGCTCTGTTCTCGCTGACCACTGCGACGGTCGCGCAGTCGCCGCTGCAGCTCGAAGCGCAGCTGTTGCTGCCGATCGCGCCGAGCGTCGGCCCGCTGCGGTTCACGGCCGACGGCGGCTGCTCGCTGCAGCGCCCCGAGCGGCTCGACGCGTTCCGCGACCTCTCGCCGACGCACCAGCGCATGCTGGTCGAGCTGTGCCGCATCGACGCCGGCAATCGCGTGCACGGCTGCTGGCTGCAACCGCCGTCCGACACCGCGGCCGCGCTGTTCAACGCCGCGATCCAGGGGCCGCAGGGCTTCCAGCCGTCGACGCGCTGGTCGGCGACCGCGACGCAGGGCGGCGGCCTCGGCCAGGGCGCACCGACCACGTTGACCTACAGCTTCGTGCCGGACGGCACCTGGTTGCCGAGCGGCGTCGGCGAGCCGGCGGCCGGGAGCAACCTGTTCTCCCAGTTCAACGCCGTGTTCCCGAGCCAGGCGACGTGGCAGAACCGCATCCACGACATGTTCGCGCAGTGGGGCGCGCTGACCGGCGTCACCTACGTCTACGAACCCAACGACGACGGCGCGGCGATGTTCGGCAGCAACGGCCAGCTCGGCGTGCGCGGCGACGTGCGCATCAGCGGCAAGTACATCGACGGCGGCTACAACGTGCTGGCCTACAACTACTACCCCGACGGCGGGGACATGGTGCTCGACACGGCCGACAACGGCTTCTTCGCCGACTCGACCAACAACTATCGCCGCCTGTTCAACACCGCCGCGCACGAGCACGGCCACGGCCTCGGCATCGCGCACGTCTGCCCGCAGGACAGCAGCAAGTTGATGGAGCCCGGGCTCAACACCAACTTCTTCGGCCCGCAGTTCGACGACATCCTGACCGCACAGCGGCTCTACGGCGACGACCGCGAGCCCAACGACAGCGGCGCGACGGCCACCGACCTCGGCACCCTGGGCAACGGCGTGACCAACGTCTCCACGGTCAGCATCGACGGCATCGGCGACTTCGACTACTACCGCTTCACCGTGACCAGCGACAAGCTGCTGACGGTGACGCTGCACCCGACCGGGTCGCCGTACCTCGAAGGCCCGCAGGTTGGCAACTGCTCGACCGGAACATCGTTCGACCCGGCGACGCTGCGCAACCTCAACTTCCTGCTGATGAACGGCACGGGCACAGGCGTGCTGTCGTCGCAAGGCGCGCAGCCCGCCGGCGCCGACGAGACCCTGGTGAACTACCCGTTGCCCGCCGGCACCTACCAGGTCCGGGTCTACGCGACCACCGCCGACCAGGTGCAGATGTATCAGCTGTCGCTCGACATCGTCGAGGACGGCGACCCGGCCGCGGCGACGGCGTTCGGTCAGGGCTGCAGCGGCCTCGCGTGGACCCCGCTCAACCGTCCGCTGCTCGGCACCAACCAGCTGATCTACATGTCCGGCATCCAGGCGCCCACGATGTCGATCGGGCTGATCCTGCTCGGCTACACCGACCACCCCAACGGCGTCGACCTCGGCTTCCTCGGCGCGGCCGGCTGCAACCTCTACCTCGACATCGCCGACATGCTGATCGCGTTCCCGTTGTCGTCGTCGATCTACATGTGGCAGTTCCCGATCCCCAACGTGCCGTCGCTGTCGGGGACGTCGATCCACACCCAGGGCACGCTGCTGGTGCCGCCCGGCACCAACCCGCTCGGCGCGATCACCGCCAACGCGGTGACGCTGTCGCTCGGCACGCTGTGACCGGCTAGAGGCCGCACAACCGCGCGGCGGCCGCCACCGCCTCGCTGGCGGAGTTGGCGACGGCGTCGGCGCCGATCACCCGGTGCAGGTCGTCGACGACCTGGAACGGCCCGCCGCCCACCAGCAGCGGCGGACAGCCGGCGCCGAGCAGTTCGCGCAACAGCGCGATCGTCGCCCGGGCCGCGCCCAGGTTGAGCAGCTGCGTCGCGCCGATCGCGATCAGGTCGACGGCGCGATCGGCGAAGAACCACTCCAGATCGGCGGCCGGCATGTCGGCGCCGAGGTGCCACACGCGAAA
This sequence comes from Planctomycetota bacterium, assembly GCA_020638735.1. Taxonomy (GTDB): domain Bacteria; phylum Planctomycetota; class UBA1135; order UBA1135; family UBA2386. The sequence continues at coordinate 295,182 of JACKHZ010000008.1, forward strand.
GCCGCGGCGTTCGAAGCGGTCGGCGACCAGCCGCACGCCGAGGCCGTGCAGGTCGCCGCCGACCGTGAACGCGAGCACGGCCCGACCGGTGGCCGGCGCGCGCTCGGCGCCGCTCGCCAGCCGATCGAGACAGCGCTCGACCACCCGCGAGGCGAAGTGTTCGTCGGCGATCGGGATCTCGGCCATCAGCCACATGCGACCGACCTCGCGCTGCACCGTCGACAGCAGATGATTTTCGACGTCGTCGACGCTGGCGCCCGCCTGCCGCGCGGCGCTCACGATCGCGAACGCGTCGTCGCGCCGGTTCTCGAGCACGGCCAGCAGGAAGCGACGGGCGTCATCGCGCAGCGGCCCGTGGCCTTCGAGGTGACTCGGCAACTCGCCCGGCGCGTCGAGCGCGCGCTGCCGCGCGACCGCCAGCTGCGCGAGCGCCGGCGCCGCGATGTCGTCGCGCAGCTGCTCCCGCAACACCTCGCCGAGCACGTCGAGGTTGTGCAGCAGGTAGTCGAGCGGCACCTGGCGGTGCAGCAGCGCGACCTTGTACCAGGCGACCTGGTGGGCGAAGAGCGCGTCGCGCTCGACGTCGAGCGCTTCGGCGAGCATGCGCACGCGCACCGCGGTGTCGTCGAGCGGCGCGGCGAACGACCCGGGCATCGCCGCCAGCAGCTGCGGCTCGCGCAGCGCCATGCGCTCGACGACCGCCGCGGCGAGCGAGCGGGCGGCGGGGCGCAGGAAGGCGGCGGCGAGACGCGACGGGGACGACATGCGGGATGTTGGAGCAGGAATCGGGCAACTCGACAAGCGCGAGCTGCATCCGCGACGGCGCGGACTTCGAAGACGGCGCCGTTCGGGATGCGACCGCGCTCCCAAGGCCCCAACCCCACCGAATCGCCATGAAGCAACTGCTCACTCCGCTGCTCGGCTGCGCGCTCGCGCTGCCGATGCTCGCCCAGCACACCACCGACGCCGCCCACAAGGGTGAGCCGAAGGACATCGTCGCCACCGCCGCCGCGGCCGGCTCGTTCCAGACCCTGCTGGCCGCCGCGAAGGCCGCTGGCCTGGTCGAGACGCTGCAGGGCAAGGGCCCGTTGACCGTGTTCGCGCCGACCGACGAGGCCTTCGCCAAGCTGGGCAAGGACACGATCGCCGGCCTGCTGAAGCCCGAGAACAAGACCAAGCTGGTCTCGATCCTGACCTACCACGTGGTCGCCGGTGAGCTGCCCGCGGCCAAGGTCGTCAAGGCCAAGAGCCTCGACACGGTGCAGGGCAGCCCGCTGGCGGTGGTCGTCGGCGACGCCGGCGTCAAGATCGGCGACGCGACCGTCACCGCGACCGACGTGCACGCCAGCAACGGCGTGATCCACGTCATCGACAGCGTGCTGCTGCCGCCGGCGAACCTCGTCGCGACCGCCGCCAAGGCCGGCAAGTTCAAGACCCTGCTCAAGGCGGCGACCGCGGCCGGTCTCGCCGAGACGCTCGCCGAGGGCGGTCCGTTCACCGTGTTCGCGCCGACCGACGAGGCGTTCGCCGAGCTCGACCAGGACACGCTGGCGTCGCTGCTGAAGCCGGAGAACAAGGAGAAGCTGGCCGCGATCCTGAAGCTGCACGTCGTCGCCGGGCGGATGCCCGCGGCCGACGTGGTGAAGATGAAGAACATGAAGTCGCTGCTCGGCCAGGAAGTGGCCGTGCACGTCGAGGACGGCAAGGTCACGGTCGGCGGCGCCAACGTGATCGCCACCGATGTGTTCGCCGGCAACGGCGTCGTGCACGTGATCGATCGCGTGCTGCTGCCCAAGTGACAAGATGGCCAGACCGGGCACAATCGCCGAACCAACGGGCATCGAACGCCCGGTCTGGCTACAAGGTCCGGCCCTCCGACCGGACGGCATGAGCACCACCCTGCTGCCACGCATCGCCGCCGGCGACCAACAGGCCGTCGGCGAGTTCCTGAACCGCCACACGGCCCTCGTGTGGGGGCAGGTGCGGCGCTGCATCCGCGACGCGCAGGAGGCCGAGGATGCCGTGCAGGACATCTTCCTCGAGATCTGGCGCTGCGCCGACCGCTTCGACGAGTCGCTCGGCAGCGAGGGCGCGTTCGTCGCGACGATCACGCGCCGCCGACTCGTCGACCGCATGCGGCGGCTCGCCGCGCGCCCGACGCGCGCCGACGGCGACCTCGTCGAGCAGCTCGCCGCCCGCGAGCAGCCGGACCAGAGCCAGCTGCGCGACGAGGTCGAGCGCGCGCGCTCGGCGATGCAGGACCTGCGCCCCGAGCAGCGCGAAGTGCTCGAGCTGGCGCTCGGCCACGGGCGCACGCACCAGGAGATCGCCGACAAGGTCGGCATCCCCCTCGGCACCGTGAAGAGCCACGCCCGCCGCGGCCTGATGCGGTTGCGGCAGCTGCTCGGTGTCGACAGCGACGCCGGAGGTGCATCGTGAACGATCTCACCCGCAAGGAGCAGCTCTACGCCGACGCCGCGCTCGGTTGGCTCAGCCACGAAGACGAGATCGCGTTCGCCGCGCTGCAGCGCGACCCGCAGGGTTGGGTCGAGTTGGCCGCCTGGGAGCAGGCGGCGGCGACACCGGTGCTGGCGCTGACCGACGTCGACGAAGAGCCGCCGCCGGCGGAGCTGCACGCGTTGGTCGGGCGCCTGCAGGCCGCCGCCGAACGACACTTCGCCACCGAACGCCCGCAGCCACGCCCGACCCCGCAGCCACGCCCGGCCCCGCAGCCGCAGGCCCCGATCGTGCCGTGGCACCGGCGGGCGCTGCCGTGGCTGCTCGCCGCCGCCTGCGCGGCGCTGGCGTTGCGCCCATGGCGCACCGAGCCAGCGCCGGCGAACGAACGCGAGCAGCTGCTGCGCTCCGGCCAGGCGACGCTGTGCGCGTGGCGACCGGGCCCGAGCCCGATGCGCGGCGACGTGCACGGCGACGTGCTCTGGGACGCGGACCGCCAGCAGGGCTACCTGCGGCTTGCCGGGCTGCCGCCGCTCGACCCCGACCACCGCTACCAGCTGTGGATCGTCGACAAGCGCCGCGAAGGCCCGCCGGTCGACGGCGGCGTGCTGGCGCCGTTCGCCCGCGACGGCGAGGTGGTGATCCCGGTCACGCCGCGCCTGCCGGTGCGCGAGGCGGCAGCGTTCGTGCTGACCGTCGAGGACAAGGCCGGCGTGGTCGTGTCGGCGCAACAGCACGTGGTCGCGATCGCGACGCCGTGATGCCGGCGCGGAGCGCACGCCGTGCGATCGCTGCATCCGGCCGGCGCGGCGCCGCGAACACCGCCGCATGCTGCACAAGCTCATCCTCGGCGTGGCCCTCACCCTCCCGCTCACCGCGCAGCAACGCCTGCTGACGGTCGCCGACCTGCCGGCGCGCGCGACCGCGGCGGCCCTGCTCGAGTTCGGCATCGCCGGTGAGCGCGAGCTCGCCGGCGAGCACGGCGAGCAGCGGCTGCGCGACGCCGTGGCCACCGCCCGCCGCGCGCTGCCCGAGGGCTCGACGGCGTGGCTGCAGGCCGACGAGCTGGTGCGCCAGGCCCCGCCCCGCACAGCGCTGCGCCGCGCCGCGCAGGCGCTGCTGGAGGACCTGACCTTCCGACCGGTCGCCGAGGCGGAGCTGCCCGAGGGCATGCCCGGCTTCCTCGCCCTCGACGAGCTCGAGCTGCGCCGCTACCCCGCCTACCGCATGGTGCGCACCGACGGCCGCCGCGGCTCGATGGGCGCGTTCTGGCCGCTGTTCCGCCACATCCAGTCGCACGACATCGCCATGACCACGCCGGTGCAGGTCGACTACCAGCAGGACGGGGAACGCCGCCGCATGGCGACGATGGCGTTCCTCTACGGCTCGCCCGAGCTCGGCGAGACCGGCGTCGACGGCAACGTCGAAGTCGTCGACGTCGAGCCGATGACGGTGCTGACGATCGGTTCGACCGGCTACGACTCCGCGAGCCGCCTCGACGAGCTGCAGCAGCGCATCGACGCGTGGCTGGCTGCGCACCCCGAATGGGAGCGCTGCGGCGACCCGCGCTCGATGGGCTACAACAGCCCGTCGGTCAGCCGCGACCGCCGCTACTTCGAGCTGCAGCAGCCGGTGCGCCAGAAGCCGCACGCGCGCCGGCTCGGCGACTCGATCTGACCAGCGACCGGCGCGACTACAGGAACCAGTCGCGCTGTTCGACGCCGCCCGATTCCTCGGGCAGCTCGGCGCTCGCCGCGACCAGCTCTTCCAGCCACCAGTTGGTGCTGTTGTAGAGGCAGGTGACCTGGCCGCACTCGTGGCTCGCGTCGAACGCGCCGAGCAGCCGAGTCGTCTCGTGCTGCCCGGCGGCCGGCACCGCCCACAGTCCCTCGCCGCCGAGCCTCGCCTTGTGCACGCCGCGGTGCGCCGGGCAGTTGAACGTGCCGAGCGGCGTCACCACCTGCCGCAGCATCTGCATGTGGCAGACCTTGGGCTGGTGCGTGTAGTCGCGCCACGTGCCGCTCGACAGCACCCGCAGGTTGGTGCTCGCCAGCACGCGGAAGCCCGGTCGCACGACGGCGCGCGCCTCCTCGAGGTTCTTCTGGATGCGGGCGATCACCGCCTGCAGCTCGGCCTCGGTCTTGGCCGGGTCCATGACCTCGGCACCGTCCTCCTGGCGCTCGAGGAAGGGCTTGAACGAGATGTAGTCGAACTGCGCGTCGGACGCGCGCTTGCTCGCCATCACCATCTCGCCGATGTTCTCGACCACCTTGACGTCGCCGCGGCTGCCGCCCTGCCACGTGATGACGAACGAGAAGCCGAGCTGCAGCGCCGGGTTGGCCGCCTTGATCTTGGGGATCCAGCCGCAGATCTCGTCGAGCGTCAGCGTCTTCTTCGACGGGTGGTGCATGCGCACGAAGGTGTCGTTCGTGCCGGAGTCGAGCGACAGCCGCACCCAGTCGCCGTCGGTGAAGTACTGCGCCGCCTGCAGGATGCGGTCGCCGCGCGAGCCGTTGGTGACCACCGAGACGGCGAGGCCCAGCCCCTTCAGGAAGGCGACGAACTCGACGAAGCCCGGATACAGCGTCGGCTCGCCGCCGCCGATCAGGATCACGCTGCGCAGCCCGCGCTCCGCCATGCGCTCGATCGACAGCCGCAGCGTCGCGTCGTCGTGCTTCTGCTTGCTGTTGAGGATGTCCCAGTCGATGCAGTGGTCGCAGGCGTAGTTGCACGCCGTCGTCAGGTCGAGGTTGATCGACAGCGGGGCCAGGTCGGGCATCGGCGGGGCCTCGCGCCCCTCGGCCTCGGCCTTGCGCAGCGCGCGCTGCCAGCGCACGTAGTCGACGACCCTGGGCCACAGGCTCGGCTGCTGCAGCTTGGCGGCGAAGTCGTGCACGCGCTCGACCGCGGCCTTGGCGGCCGTCGCGGGCTGGCCGTCAGCGGGCGTCGAGCACGGCTGCGAAGAGCCGGAGGCGGAGGGCGATGGCGTCGGCTTGGGCTCGGGTTGCGTCAAGGTCTTGGGCTCGGCTGGGGTCGGCTTCGGCGGCGAGGTCCGCGGCGAAACGATACACGAGCAGGTCGAGCGGATCCCGCACCTTCGCCGCGCGTCCGTCCGCGGCGCGGAAGGCGATCGCGTACGCGGGCCCGATCTCGCGGTCGAGCCGCCGCCCGTCGAGCGCGAACCAGGCCGGGCGCGGCGGCGACGGGCAGCGCGCCAGGTGCAGCACGACGTCGATCGGCTCCGCACCGCCGACGATGCGGAAACGCACGTCGTTGCGTTCGGCGTGCGCGCCGCGGTCGCTGTGCCGCACCTGCTCGACGCGCGCCTCCGGTGGCAACGGCGCCAGCGCCTGCACCAGGCTCAGCACGTGCGACAGCGAATCCTCGACCATGCCGGGACCGGTACCCGACGGCGACAGTCCCATCGCCACCTCGCGCGGCGGCGACGGCCGGGCGCCGAACAGTTCGTCCCAGGCGGCCAGCGCGAACGGCCACTGGCAGTTCTCGGCCAGCAGCAGCCCGCGGCTGCGGAACGCGGCGACACGGGCCAGCCCCGCGTCGAGCGCGGCCGGGCCGACCAGCGGCTTCTCGCACAGGCACGGCACGCCGGCGGCCAGCGCGGCGTCGAGGCCGTCGAGGTGGCCGGGCACGGGACAGGCGACGACCAGCGCGTCGACCCGGGTGGCCAGCTCTTGCGCATCGGCGCAGACCTCGACCGGGTGCCGCAGTCGTTCCGCGATCGCCACACCCGCCGCCGCCGTGCGCCCCGGGTCGCGGCCGCTGATCGCGGTGACGCGGCAGCCGTGCCGCTCGAACCAGTCGGCGAGGTAGGGCCCGAGCCCCTGCCGGGTGCGGCCGGCGCCGACGATGCCGATGCGGCGCGCCTCGCCGGGACCGGCACGCGGGGCTTCGGGGGAACGGGGCGCGGGCACGCGCCGTCAGCCTACCGCCGCCAGAATCCCGGATCCCGACGAAAGGTCGGAAGGGGGCCGGGCAAGACCCGGTGCGCCCCGCTTGTCGACCCCGGCCTCGCAGTTGCTGGGCAGGCCAGCAGCGGCCGCTCCCAGCCGATACGATCCACCGCGTTCTTTCCCCCTCGCTCGTCCCGTCGCGGCCGCGTCCCCTCGATGCCATCGCCGCCACCATCCCCCAGACCCGCAACCGAATCCCCGTCGCCTGCCTGCCCCGCGGGCGTCGACGGAAACTTCGGGACCGAGAGGGAACCATGGCCGTCCGGCACCCGCCGGGCGGCCATTGCTTTTGCCGCGAGACCGTCTCTTCACCGTCCCACGCGAAGTCCTGGCTGGGCACCGGGCGGCGACTGCGCGACGCTGCCCGCATGCACCCGACCAAGCCCTGCCTCGCCGCGTCCCTGCTCCTGCTCTGGCTCGGCAGCGCGACGTTGGCGCCCCGACTGGCCGCACAGGACTCGCCCCGCCTGGTCACCAGCCGCACCACCGGCAGCCAACTGCTGAAGCTGCCGAAGGAGGACGACGCCTTCGGCTTCGTCGTCTTCGGCGACCGCACCGGCGGCCCGGTCGAGGGCATCAAGGTGCTCGCGCAGGCGGTGACCGACACCAACCTGCTCGACCCGGACCTGGTGCTGACCGTCGGCGACCTCGTCAACGGCTACAACACGCGCGAGCCGTGGCTCGCGCAGGCCGCCGAATACAAGGAGACGATGGCCCGGCTGCGCATGCCGTGGTTCCCGGTCGCGGGCAACCACGACGTCTACTGGCGCGGTGAGGGCAAGCCGAAGGAGGAGCACGAAGGCGACTACGAGCAGCACTTCGGGCCGCTGTGGTACGCGGTGCAGCACAAGCACTGCTGGTTCGTCGTGCTCTACTCCGACGAGGCCAACCCGGAGACCGGCGAGCGCAACTTCTCCAAGCCGGAGTGCCAGCGCATCGGCGACGAGCAGTTCGCGTGGCTGCGGGACACGCTGCAGAAGGCCAAGGGCGCGCGGCACGTGTTCGTGTTCTTGCACCACCCGCGCTGGCTGCAGCAGTACGGCGACGACTGGCAGAAGGTGCACGCGGCGCTGGCGGCGAACGGCAACGTCTCGGCGGTGTTCGCCGGGCACATCCACAACATGCAGTTCGACGGCGTGCGCGACGGCATCGCCTACTACACGGTGGCGTCGGTCGGCGCGCACCTGGCGATGGAGGCGCCGCAGGCCGGCTTCCTGCACCAGTACCACGTCGTCACGGTGCGCCCCGAGGGCATCCAGGTCGCGGCGGTGCCGGTCGGCGCGGTGATCGACCCGCACACCATCGACGGGGCGATGGCGCGGGACGTGCGCCACGTGCACGAGCACCTGACCGTCGCGGTCGCCGACGCGGCGGCCGCCGGCAGCGGCGCGGCGATCTCGGTCGACGGCGCGGTCGACGCGGTGCTGACGCTGCGGGTCGTGAACCCGGGGCAGCGCGCGCTCGAGCTCGAGCTGATCCCCGAGGTCGACGGTGTGTGGCAGTTCGGCCCCGACCATCAGCACCTCGTGGTGCCGCCCGGCAAGAGCGGCGAGACGACGTTCGCGGTCCGCCGCGCGGTGACGCCCGAGCCGTTCTCGCTGCCGCAACTCGAGGTGCGCTGCGACTACCTCGCCGAGCACAGCCGCGTCCCGCTGCCGATCCGCAGCCAGACGTTGCAGCTGCCGGCGCCGGCCGGGCTCGGCAAGGCGCCGAGCGAACGCGACGGCGTGCTGGTGCTCGACGGCGTCTCGGCGCTGGCCGTCGACAGCGCGCGACTCGAGCTGCCGGACGGTCCGATCACGCTGGAGACCTGGCTGCGCGGCGACGAGTTCTCCGGTCGGCGAGGCCTGATCGCCAAGACCGAGAACAGCGAGTTCGGCCTGTTCTGCAGCGACGGCACCGCCGACTGGTCGGTGCACCTCGACGGGCACTACGTGCGCGTCTCGAGCGAGAAGAAGGTGCTGCAGGAGGGCGTCTGGCACCACGTCGCCGGCGTCTACGACGGCGCCGAGGTGCGCATCTACGTCGACGGCAAGCTGCTGGCGAAGAAGGCGGGCAGCGGTGTGCGCACCCAGAACCAGCTGCCGCTGATGATCGGCGCCGACGTCAACAAGAACGGCGGCTCGACGTCGGGCTTCCACGGTCGCCTCGACGACGTGCGGCTGTCGAAGGTCGCGCGCTACACCGGCGAGTCGTTCACGCCGCCGCAGAAGCTCGAGGCCGACGCCGACACCGTGCTGCTGCTGCCGTGCGACGAGGACTTCGGCCCGTGGGCGATCGACCGCTCAGGGCGCGGCGCACATCCGACGCGGCGCGGCACCGCGCATTGCACGGCCGGCGGGCGCGAGTCTGGTTCGGCGCCGGTTCGCTGAGCGCGATCGGCGGGAAGATCAGCGAAACTCGTGCAACCTGCGCCCGGCCCGGCGCGGAGACGAGTCGTGAGCGCCCGATCCCCCGAGACCCAGTCGTCCCCCGAGACGCTGTTCGCGCGGTTCCGCGACACCGGCGACCCGGCGGCGCTGGCCGGGGTGTTCGACCAGCTGGCGCCGCAGCTGCTGCTGGTCGCCGCGCACCTCTTGCGCGACGGCTCGGCCGAGGACCTGGTGCAGGCGACGTTCCTCGACGCGATCAAGAACGCGCAGCGCTGGGATCCGTCGCGCAGGCTGGCGCCGTGGCTGCTCGGCATGCTGGGCAACCACCTGCACGAAGCAAGACGGCAGCAGCGGCGAACGCCGGACGCGGCGCGCCTGGAGCAGCGTGAGGTCGAGCAGCCGGACGCGCTCGCCGCCGCCAACGAGAGCCTCGCCGCCGTGCACGCCGCCGTGGCGAAGCTACCGCGGCACTACCGGCAGGTGCTGTCGCTGCGGCTGGTGCACGGCCTCGAGCTGCCGCAGATCGCGCACAGCCTCGACGCGCCGCTCGGCACGGTGAAGGCGCAGCTGCACCGCGGCCTCGCGCTGCTGCGCCGCGCGCTGCCGGCCGGGCTGGCGCCGGCGTTGGCCGCGCTGCTGACGCCGGACCGCGGGCTGGCGGCGGTGCGGCAACTGATCGTCGAAGCGGCTCGCGCGAAGGGCATCACCGTCGGCGTCGCCGGCGCCGCCGCGTTGTTGAGCACCGGGCTCGCCATGAAACAGCTGATCGTCGTCCTGTTCCTCGCCGTCGCCGTGCTGGCCGGCGGCTGGCAGTTGCTGTCCCCCACCGAAGCGAGTCCGGTGACCGCCGCGCCGACGCACGTCGTCGCCGCGGCCGGGCTGACGCAGCGGGAAGTCGCCGCCGAGCCGCTGCCCGGCGCGCCGGCACAGCTGCCGCGCCTCGACGCCACCGTCGCCGACACGCCCGGCGCGATGGCCGCCGCCGACGGCACGCTGGTGCTGCGGGTGACCTGGTCGCGCGACCACACCCCCGCCCGGCACGTCGTCGTCAACGCGGTCGATGCCGAGACCGGCGCGACCAGCACCCGCGTCAGCGACGACGCCGGCATGGCGACGTTCGCCGACCTGCCGGCCCATCGCCACCACATGCAGCTGCGGAAGCTCGAGGTGACGGCCGGCGGCACGGTCGACGTCGCCGCCGGCCGGACCACCGAACTCGAACTGCAGATCGCCGGCGACCAGCGCCTCGACATCACCGTCGTCGATGCCGACGGCGCGCCGGCGCCCGGCGCCACGGTGTGGCAGCTCGGCCCGCACCTCCAGGCCGCCGCCGGGCCGCTCGACGTCACCGACGCCGACGGCCACCTCGACTACCGCGGCGTGCCGCTCGAACGGGTCTGGGCGCGGCGCGCAGGCGATCAGCCGAGCAATGCGCAGAGCCCGGCCGGGCGACCCGACGCGGACCCGACGCAGCCGATCGAGGTGCTGCTGCAGCTCGGCCGAGGTGGCTGCACGTTGTCCGGGAGCGTGCTCGACCCCGACGGTCACCCGGTCGCCGACGCGCAGGTGCTGATCGCCTGCGACGACAGCCTCGGCGTCGACGAGCCGCGCATCGAGCTGGTCCAGACGACCGACGCCGAGGGTCGGTTCGCCACCGACGAGGTCCCCGCCGGCGAACGCTTCGTCGTCGCCGCGGCGCCGGGCTTCGCGCCGGCGATGCAGCGGGTCGCGACCAACACGGCCCGGCCGACGTCGGTGCTGCTGCAGCTGCAGCGCGGCGCCGTTCTGAGCGGCGTGGTCACCGACGCGGCAGGGCATCCAGCGGCGCGGCAGACGGTGACCGCGAAGGGCCGACACGACTACCTGCCGATCATCACCCCGTGGGGCCACTACCGCACGACCACCACCGACGCCGACGGGCGCTATCGGTTCGACGCGCTGCTGCCCGGCGAGACGGTCGTGCGGGTGCTGAGCAAGCCAGAGGCAGAGCACCGGTTGACGATTCGGGACGGTGACTCGCTGACCTGGGACCCGGTGCTCGGCGGCGGCGGCGCGATCACCGGCGTCGTGCTGCGGGCCGACGGCGTCGGGCTGGCGGGCTGCCTCGTGCGCGCGCTGCAACAGGAGCGCTCGCCGCGGCCGGTCGGCGCTTGGACCCGCACCGAGGCCGACGGCACCTTCCGCCTCGAAGGCCTCGCGCCAGTCACCTACATCGTGATGGTGTTCAGCCCCCTCGCCGGACCGCCGGCAGAGATGGTGCCGATGGCGTCGCGCAGCGACCTGCGTCCCGACGGCGACCACCTGGTCGTGCAGCTCGACGCGGCGGCGTGCGCCGACAGCTGGCTCGAGGTCTCGCTTGCGTTGCCGGCCGGTCTCGCCGCCGAGGCCCGGTTGTTCCTGACGCCGCGCGCGCTCGATGGTCTTCGCTACCCGGTCCCGAACGCGGACCTGCCGGCTGGCGTGACGAGCCACCGCTTCGGTCCGCTGCCGGCCGGTGACTACGACGTCGCCTGCCTCGTCGCGGGTCACGCCGAGCTCCGGCAGCGCGACGTTCCTCTCGGCGTCGACGAGCAGCGCAAGCTCCCGTCGTTCGCCTTCGACCAGCAGCGACCGTTGCTCGTCGTGCTGCGCCATGCCGACGGCCGCGCCGCCACCGGCGCAGAGGTCTCGGTCGACGGTCACTCGTGCAGCGAGACCGGGCCGGGCCGCTACGCGGCGCCGGCGACGCTGCCCGGCCGCGTCGAGCTGCGCGCGCACGGTCCCGACTTCGCTCCGTTCTCCGTCGCCGCCGCCTTCTCCGGCGACGCGCCGCTCGAGCACGCCGTTGTTGCCGCCGCTCCGGTGCGCCTGCACCTCAGCCCGCCGACGCCCCGCCAACGCTGGCTCGCCAGCCTCGGCATCGTCGTCACCGCCGCCGACGGCGCCGAACTGGTGCGCACCACCGTGCTCGTCGAGTGCGACGACGTGTTCGACTGGACGGTGGCGCTACGGCCCGGCACCTACTCGCTCGAGTGCATCGCGTCCGACGATTGCAAGGCGAACACCACGCTGACGGTCGGCGCGACGCCGCTCGACGTCGACCTGCAGCTGCTGCGCTGAGCGACGCTCACCCGCCCGGCGAAAGGCCACCGGGACTGCCCGCCGGATGCCCCACGCCCACTCCTCGCTATGCTGTCGCGATGCTCCGGGGAACCACGTTCGTCGCCATCCTGCTCGCCACCACCACCGCGGCGCTCGCGCAAGGACCGCTCACCGCGCAGCTGGTCGCCAACGACGCGACCACGGCGCAGTGGATCGACCCCGCCACCGGGGCGGTCGGCGCGCAGATGAGCACGCCGCCGGGGCCGACGACGGGTACCGCGGTGCAGGTCGGCTACGGCGGCAACCCGTCGTTCGCGCGCTACCAGTGTTCGCTCGCCCCGGCCGGGGACGGCTTCGCCTTCTCCGCGTCTTCGTCGTGCAGTTATCCACTCGGCTCCATCGTCGGCCAGATCCACGCTGACCTGACGCTGACGATCGCCGGCAACGGCGCCGCGTTCGCCGGCATCGACGCGCTGCTGTGGCACGGTGGCGACTACCCCGGCCCCACGGCCATGCTGGTCGACGTCGGTGACGACGGCGTGGTCGACCTGACCAGCGACTGGAGCGTCGGCCCGGGCTACCGGCAGCACCGGCTGTGGTACTGGGACTTCGCCGACGGCGACCTGGTGATCCGGGTGCGCAGCGATCAGGCCAGCTTCGGAGGTTGGCAGGTCCACGGGCTGTCCTTGGACGTACGTCCGTGGGCACCGGGCACGTCGCCGGTGTCGGCGGGTTCGACCACGATCCCGTACATCCCGATCAACGTCACCGACCCCGAATCGAGCAACTACGCGCTGGTCGCCGAACCTCCCGCGCAGCCACAGCACGCGATGGACCTGCGCGCGACGGGCATGGGCCATTACGGCTACTTCCTGGTCAGCGACGTCGGCGCCACGCTGCCGCTCTTGCTGCCGGCCCCGTGGAACGTGCCCAGTCCAGCGCTGAGCAACGTGCTGGCGTTCGCCGGCGGCGCCGTCACGGCGACCGTGCCGTACCCGCCGAACGCACCGACGCCGCGCGAGTGGGTTCTGCCGGTGCCGCCGCTGCCGCCGGGGCTGACGTTCTACGTGCAGCACGCCAGCGCCAACCAGTACTACGCCTTCTGGTTCGGCACCACCAACGTGGTGCGCATCGACACCTGAGCGCGGTCGGGCGCCGCTGTCGTGACGACGGTTGCAGAGCACGCTGGAGCCGGGGCGCCGCGTCCGCTAACAAGTGCGCCCATGTCCGAGAGCACCAAGCCGCGCAAGAAGACCGCCGGCAAGTCCCGTTCGAAGGCGTCGACGTCCCCGAAGAAGCGGGCCGACAAGAAGCCCAAGCTGACCGCGCGCAACGCCGACAAGCACGTGCTCTACCAGCTCGCCGTGCAGGCGCCGGAGCTCGACGCCAAGATCTACTCGCGTTGGTTCAAGCGCTACACCGGCCGCGACCTGCGCGTCTTGCGCGAGGACTTCTGCGGCACCGCGGTGCTGGCCTGCCACCACGTGAAGCGCCACCCCGACAACGTCGCGATCGGCGTCGACCTCGACGGGCCGACGCTCGACTGGGGCCGCGAGCACAACGTCGCGCGGCTGCTCGACCAGGAGCAGCAGCAGCGGCTGACGCTGCTGCAGGAGAACGTGCTCGACGTGCAGGCGCCGAAGGCCGACGCGATCCTGGCGCTCAACTTCAGCTACTCGGTGTTCAACACGCGCGAGCAGCTCGGCGCCTACCTGAAGAACTGCTACCGCTCGCTGAAGCCCGGCGGCGTGCTCTACCTCGACTCGTGGGGCGGCCCCGACGTGCTGAAGAAGAAGACCGACAAGCGGCGCGTGAAGGGCTTCCAGTACCACTGGGAGCAGCGGCTCTACGACCCCATCAGCCACCGCATCGTCTGCGCGATCCACTTCGCGTTCCCGGACGGCACCAAGCTGAAGGACGCGTTCGTCTACGACTGGCGGCTGTGGACGCTGGCCGAGCTGCGCGAGCTGTTCGTCGAGGCGGGCTTCGAGGACACCCACGTGCTGTGGGAAGGCACCGACCCGAAGAATGGCGGCGGCAACGGCAAGTTCACGCGCAAGGAGAAGGGCGACATGGACGAGTGCTGGATCACGTTCGTCGTCGGCCGGAAGCCGGGCGCGCCGCGGCGGTCGAAGTAGTCCGGCTGGGCCGTCGCCGGCCGGAACCACCGATGGCGACGGGGCCTGGGCCGGCGCAGCCGCGGGCGGCGAGGCGCCGTCCCCGCCGGACCGCCGCGATGCCGGCGACGGGCCTTGCACCCCGCTGCAACTCTCCGAATACTGCTCGCCCCAAAACCCTTCGGCCGCCGCCCGACCCTGCGGCAGCCCACGCGCCCAACTGTGCTCATGAACGAACTCGTCATTCTCGGCGCCGGCAAGATCGGCCGCATGGTCTGCCACTTCATGTCCCACTCCGGAACCTACAAGGTCCGGGTCGGTGACGCTTCGCAGGCGGCGGTCACCGCGCTGGGCCAGGACTACCCGCAGGTCGACGCCTCGGTGGTCGACTTCGCCTCGGCCGACAGCCTGGACTCGATCCTCGCCGGCGCCTGGGCGGTGATCAGCTGCGCGCCGTTCCACTGCAACCCGCTGATCGCGGCGCGCGCCAAGGAGCACGGCGTGCACTACTTCGACCTGACCGAAGACGTCGAGGTCACCGCCCAGGTCAAGGAGCTGGCCAAGGACGCCAAGACGCTGTTCGCGCCACAGTGCGGCCTGGCACCCGGCTTCATCACCATCACCGCCAACCACCTGATGAAGTCGATGACGCAGGTCAGCGACCTGCGGCTGCGGGTCGGCGCGCTGCCGCGCTTCCCGTCCAACCGGCTGAAGTACAACCTGACCTGGAGCACCGAGGGGCTCATCAACGAGTACTGCAACCCGTGCGAGGCCGTCGAGGGCGGCGAGCTGGTGACGGTGCCGCCGATGGAGCAGCTCGAGCACATCACCATCGACGGCGTCGAATACGAGGCGTTCAACACCTCGGGCGGCCTCGGCACGCTGGCGATCACGCTCAAGGACCGCGTCGCCAACGTCAACTACAAGACGATGCGCTACCCGGGCCACTGCGAGCTGATGAAGTTCCTGCTGCACGACCTGCACATGCAGGACGCGACGGACCAGCTGAAGGTCATCTTCGAGCGCGCGCTGCCGGGCACGCTGCAGGACCAGATCGTGATCTTCGTCAGCGCCACCGGCATGTTCCACGGCAAGCTGACCGAGCGCACCTACGCCAAGACGATCTACCACCAGAAGATCGACGGCCGCGACTGGAGCGGCATCCAGATCACGACCGCGGCCGGCGTCACGGCGATCGTGGACATGCTGCACGACGGGCTGCTGCCGTCGAGCGGCTTCCTCAAGATGGAGGACGTCGACTACGAGGCGTTCCTGAAGAACCGCTTCGGCCAGTACTACGCCTGAGCACCGTTCCGGGACCAGCTGAGGCTGGCCCCGCAGCGGGACCGGCGCCATCATCCGGCGCCATGCCGAAGTTCCCGCTGCTCTGCGCGATGATGTTCCTCCAGTTCTTCGTCTGGGGGAGCTGGTACGTGACCGCTGGCACCTTCGTCCCGGCGATGGACTGGCCCGGCGCGACGACCGGCTGGGTGTACTCGGCCGGGCCGATCGCGGCGATGATCACGCCGCTGTTCCTCGGCCTGTTCGCCGACCGCTTCTTCGCTTCGCAGCGCGTGCTGGCGACGATGCACGCGCTCGGCGCGGTGGTGATGCTGTGGCTGATCCCCGACGCGATCGGCAGCAAGGACGCCGCCGCGTTCGAACAATACGTGCTGGTCTACATGCTGTGCTACATGCCGACGCTCGGCCTCAGCAACACCGTCGCGCTGACGCACATCGCCGACGCCGAACGGCAGTTTCCGATCGCCCGCGTGTTCGGCACGCTCGGCTGGATCGCCGCGGTGTCGCTGGTCTCGAAGGGCCTGTCGGGCGACAAGTCCCCGGTGATGTTCGAGGTCGCCGGCTACAGCTCGGTGGCGATGGCGGTGCTGAGCATGCTGCTGCCGCACACCCCGCCGCCCGCGGCCGGCAAGAAGGTCAACGTCGTCGAGACGCTCGGCCTCGGCGCGCTCGAGCTGCTGAAGAACCCCGCCTTCGCGGTGTTCCTGCTGTGCTCGTTCCTGATCTGCATCCCGCTCGCCGGCTACTACGCCTACGGCAACCAGTTCGCCGGCACGGTGTGGCCCGAGCCCGGCTTCTACATGGCGTTCGGGCAATGGGCCGAGGTGCTGTTCATGCTGGTGATGCCGCTGTGCTTCCGCAGGCTCGGCGTCAAGTGGATGCTGGCGATCGGCATGCTGGCCTGGGTCGTGCGCTACGGCCTGTGGTCGTTCGGCGCCGGCGATTCACCGGTCGGCTGGATGGTGCTCGGCGGCATCCTGCTGCACGGCATCTGCTACGACTTCTTCTTCGTCACCGGCCAGATCTACGTCGACCAGCGGTCGCGGCCCGAGATCCGCGGCCAGGCGCAGAGCTTCCTCGTCATCATGACGCAGGGCCTCGGCATGTTCCTCGGCGCGCAGATCATGACCGCGATCGTCGCCGACAACACCGCCGGAGACGCCAAGGACTGGGGACGCATCTGGCTGCTGCCGTGCCTCGGCGCCGGCGCGATCCTGCTGGTGTTCGTCGCGCTGTTCCGCGGCTCGCGCGGCCGCGCCGCTCAGCCGTCGGCCGAGTAGCTCAGGCAGCGCGTCTCGGCGCGGTAGAGGTCGCCCTCCCCCGCCGGTAGGAACACCTGGCAGCGCTCCATCTCGCCGCCGTAGACGTGCACCGTCACCGCACGCGCGTCGAACGGGTTGTGGATCACGTGGTAGTCGAACGGCGGGATCAGCGAGCCGGCCTCGCCGACCCCGGCGGTGACCTCGGCGGCGCGCGCGAAGCGCACCTGTTCACCGTCGCCGCCGCCGGCGCCCGACACCTCGCTGCGGTCGTACGACGTCACCACGATGCGTCCGGCCTGCACGCACTCGACGCACCACATGCCGCAGTGGTCGTGGATCGGCGTGCCCTGACCGGACTCCCAGGTCATCGCCACGATCGTGTAGCGGCCCTGAGGGTCGCGGTGCAGCAGGTGCCGCCCGTACTTGTCGCCGCCGGTGCGCGGCAGCACGCGGTCGAGGCCGCCCTGGTCCGCCGCGGCGTAGCGTTCGAGCCCGGCCTTGACGCCGGCGCAGATCGACTGCGAACAGTCGGCGCCGACGGCGGCGTCGAGGCAGGCGACCAGCGCGGCGAGCGGCGAACCGGGGGAGCGATCGTGGGCGGCGGACATCGGCTCGATTGGAGCGACAGGCCGCGGCTCAGAACAGCGTGAAGCGCAGGCCGTTGCTGACCACGAACGGCAGCGGCGCGCCGCTCGGCAGGTCGAGGATCGCGAACTGCGAGTTGAAGATCGCGCCGGCCAGCGCCGGCACGTTCGGGATCGGGAACGGGAACACCACATGGCCGGCGTAGCCGGTCGAGTGCTGGGCGCGTTCGTTGGCGCCGGTGCCGGTGGTCACGACCGGCACGTAGGCGAGGTCCGTGTGCAGCTCGCAGCCGACCGGACCGCCGGGGATCAGGAAGCTGACCCAGGAAGGATCGGTGCCGAGCACGCAGGCGCCGATGCTGCCCGCCGGGAAGTTGCACGCCTCGAGCGTGAAGTCGGTGTCACCGATCGTCGGCGCGTGGTTGGTGAACATGCCCGGCAAGGCACCCTGCGAGGTGCCGCAGCCGAGACCGATCGGCGTGACGCCCTGGGCGTCGAGCAGCCCGCAGAAGCCGCGCCACTTCGGCGCCCACGAGGTCGCCTGCGTCTGCCACGACGAGCCGTTCCACGAGCAGGTCGTGGCCTGCACGCCGCCCGGCTCCTCCGGCGTCTCGCTGAAGCCCGGCTCACGCCACACCAGCCAGTAGGTCTGGCCGGCGTTGCAGACCACCGGCGTGTCGAAGTTGGCGCCGTGCCAATCCACTCCGAGGCTGATCTCGCTGCGGAACGTGCCGCCGCCCAGCCGCTGCCCCGGCGTGAAGATGAAGTTGGTGTCCCAGATCTCGAGCGTCATGAAGCCCGAGCCGGTCAAGAACGTGTTGCCGGTGTAGACCTGCGCCGACTGCAGCACCAACGGCTGCGCCGGCGTGAACTGCCAGGCATACGCGTTGGGCCCGGCGAAGCCGTAGGCCGTGAGGCTGCCGGTGGTCGACGTGTTGGCGTCGTTGAACGAGATGCAGGGTGGCGTCTGGGCGGACAACAGCGTGCTCAGGGCCGCGACGATCGACAGGCGCAGGATCATGTTCACTCCTCGGGGTGGCGGGAACGGGTGTGGCGGGAGACCACGGCAGGTCGCGGGATTCTAGCCCGCCCCGAGACGTGGCTGCTCGCGCGTTCGCGGCAAGAACGTCACGACCAGCGCCGACAGCAGCGCGCAGGCGATGCCGACCACCAGCGCCGGGGCCAGCGAGCCGTATTCGTCGAACGCCGCACCGATCGCCGGCTTCAGCGGCAGCTGCACGGCGCGGGCGATCGCGTAGAGCGCGGCCGCCGCGGTGGCGCGCAGCGCGGCCGGGTAGTGGCGGGCGAACAGCGCGCCGAAGCACGACCAGGTCCCGGCGCCGAGCCCCATCAGGGCGATCGCGACGGTGAAGGTGCCGAAGTCGGCGCTCACCGAGTCGAGCCACCACAACACCAATGCCTGGCCCGCGGCGAACAGCACGCAGAAGGCGACGAACACACGCAGGCGGCCGAGCCGCGCCGCGAGCCAGCCGAACGCCACGTCGGCGACGACGTGCACCGCGTTGACCTGGATCTGGAACCAGCCGACGTCGGTCGCCGACACGTGGTGCAGCCGCATCAGCTGCACCGGCAGCTCGGCGTAGACGCACCAGAAGCCGGCCATGTGCAGCGTCAGCACGATCAGCAGCACCAGCGTCGCGCGGCGCTGGGCCGGCTCGAGCAGCGCGCGCACGGGCAGCCGCTCGCCGCGCGCCGCGTCGCCGACGCCGCGGTCCGGCCCCGGCATCGACCAGCGGCCGAGCAACGCCAGCGCGCCGAGCCCCGCCGAGCCGACGAACACCGCGCGCCAGCCGACGCCGTCGAGCGGCGCCACGAAGCACGCCACCGCCGCCGCCAGCGCCATCGCCACCGGGCTGCCGGCCTGCAGCAGGCCGTGCACGCGGTCCTGTTGGCGACCGGACCAGTAGTCGGCGACCACCGCGTGGCCGATGCCCCACTCGCCGCCGACGCCGAGACCGGTGACGACGCGCGCCAGCAGCAGCGACCAGAAGCCGCCGGCCATGCCGGTCGACAACGCGCCGAGCGAGAACACGACGATGCTCGCCACCATCGCGTGGCGTCGGCCGACGCGATCGGCGACGCGGCCGAACACGAACCCGCCGACCGCCGTCGCGAACAAGGACCAGCCCTCGATCCACGCGATCGACGAGTCGAGCGGCAGGTCGAGCGCCGCTGCGACGTCGCGCTTCAGGAAGCTGAACAGGATCAGGTCGTAGAAGTCGAAGACCCAGCCGAGCCAGCAGAACAGCAGCACGCGCAGGCGGCCGCCGGCGAACATGCCGCCACCCGTCGGACCTTCGCCGCTCAAGCCTGCAAACCCTCGCGCCGCACCAGCTGCATGTGCGCCGCACGTTACCCGCTGGCGCCGCCGCGGCGAACCGGCATGCTTCCCGCGCCTCGGAGCCCCACCCTGCCGCCGCACCCCGACAAGCCGACGTTCCTGCAGAGCCGCCCGTTCCTGGTGTGGATCGCGGTCGTGCTGACGACGTGGGGCGTGCTCGCGTGGCAGTGGCTGACGCCTGCGTTCGTCGCCGAGAACTGCTACTACCCGCTGGTGATGTTCGTCGGCGCGTTCGTCGCCGGCTCGACGCCGCAGGGCGGCGGCGCGGTGGCGTTCCCGGTGCTGAGCGTGTTCCTCGACGTCGACCGCTCGCTGGCGCGCGACTTCAGCCTGATGGTGCAGAGCATCGGCATGACCTCGGCCAGCGTGTTCCTGCTGTCGCAGCCGGGCGCGCTGCGCCGCTACCGGCCCCTCGCCTGGTGGCTGCCGACGGCGACCGCCGGCTTCGTCTTCGGCATGCTGCTGCTGCAGGAGCTGCGCGACCAGGTCGTGCAGGGGCTGTTCGTCGGCGGCATGGCGGCGTTCGCGCTCGCCTACTGGCGCAGCGACCACCGCGGCGTCGAGCACGAGGTGCGCATGCGTCGTTGGCTCGATCGGCTGCTGCTCGGCTCGGTGCTGTTCCTCGGCGGCATCGCCACGAGCCTGTTCGGCACCGGCGTCGACGTGATGATGTTCACGCTGCTGGTGACGTGGTTCGCGATGCGCGAACGGCACGCCACCGAGCTGACGATCGTCGTGATGGCGTCGCTGAGCGTGGTCGGCTTCGTGTGGCGCGGCCTCGTCGAGAACGCGCTGACCGAGTACCAGGTGCGCACGTGGCTGTCGGCAGTACCGGTGGTGCTGATCATGGCGCCGGTCGGCACGCTGGTGCTGACGCGCATCTCGGCCGAGTGGCTGATCCGCGGCATCGTCGTGCTCAACCTGATGCAGCTGACGTGGTTCAACGTGCACCACCCGTCGTGGCCGAAGGCCGCGCTGTCGCTCGGCGTCGGCGCGGCGGCGTTCGGCTTGTGCTCGTGGTTGATGCTGCGGCTGGCGCGGCGGCGGCGGGCGGTGGTGGTCGCGGCCTGAGCCTCCCCCCCCATCGTGCACATGAGGGTCGTCGGCAATCGCACGGGGATGCCTCCGTACGCGAGCCGCCATTGCGACCATGAACCACCCAGCGCATCATGACTCCACCATCTCCGCAACAGCTCCGCGGCGCCCAGGCACCATGCTCAAGAAGTTCTCCGTTCAACACTTCAAGTCGCTGGTCCGCCTCGAGCTCGATCTGGGCCGCGTGAACGTCTTCATCGGCGCCAACGGCAGCGGCAAGAGCAACATCCTCGAGGCAATCGGACTGTTGGGAGCCGCGGCATCCGGGACCGTGGACATCGAGTCGTTGGCGAGGCGCGGCGTCCGCCCTGGAGGCGCTACGAGGTACAAGTCGGCCTTCGCAAACCTGGAACAACTGCCGCACATCCGCCTGTCCGCCCAGTCCGACGCGAGCAACTACGACATCACATTGTGGCACCCAGACGCACGCCCTGGCACGCCGTGGCGCTACAAGACCGAGGTGCTGGCTGGAGCCGATGGGCAAGATCCGATCAGCCGGAGTCCGGCGTCGGCCGACGAGCAGAAGAAGGACTTCTTGCGGGGGTTCGCAGCGTTGAAGCGAGAGGAGCTCCAGGGGAGCGACCCACGGGCCCGACTTCTCGACGCCCTCGACGCGTTCCGCATCTGGGAGCCCGTCACGGCAGCAATGCGCCGCACGGACTTCGGCTCGACCCCGATCGCCCTCGATGGATCCGGTCTCGCGCAGGCAGTCCACCCCTTTCGCGAAGACGGTAGTGACCACCTGCACGCCGCGCTCGAGCAGGCATTGGCTCTGACCAGCTGGGTCCACTCCGTTTTCCTCGGCCATGGAATGGGATCGCCTGCCGGCCCACCCGAGCTGATGTTCGTGGATCGCTTCAGTCATGAGGATCGGAATCACGTGTCGGCCTTGGACGCGAGCGAAGGCGCGCTCCACGTGTTGTTTTGCCTCGTGCTGGCACTGCATCCGGAGTCACCGCAAGTGCTGGCGATCGACAACTTCGCACAGGCCCTTAATCCCCGTCTCGCAGCACGGTTGACCGAGCGCTTCCTTGAATGGACGGCCCAGGGCCTGGACCAGCGTCAGGTCTTCCTGACGACTCACATGCCGGCAGTCCTGGACGCACTGCCACTGGCAGATGACGAAGTCCGGCTGTTCGCGGTGGACAGAACGGCACGAGGTCACACGGTCGCTCGCCGAATCGATCTCGCGCAGGTAGCGGAGAAGCGACCTGCCGAAGATTGGACACTCTCACGCATGTGGGCAACCGGTCGACTCGGAGCCGTCCCGGATGTCTGACACGCTGCGGATCGGCCTGGTCGCCGAAGGACCGGGTGACCACATCGTGATCGAGGCGTTCTTGAGTGCAGTTCTCGATCGCGACTTCGTGCTCACGTCGCTGCAACCGGAGGCTTCGGCATCATTCGGCCCCAGGGGCAGCGGCTGGACAGGCGTCTACAAGTGGTGCCGCGATACCAAGAACCTTGGCGGAGGCTCCCTCTCTGGTGACCAGACATTGTTCCTGAATCTGGACCTGGTCATCGTCCACCTCGATGCAGACGTTGCGGGATTCGACTACCCGAGTGGTCGCCTGGAGCCGCTGGCAACGGATGCAGTGCTGCCATGCGAGAAACAGTGCCCACCAGCAGGCGATTCCGTCGACGCACTGCGCGATGTCGCGCTCACTTGGATGGGAGAATCGACGATGCCGGCACGAACCGTGTTCTGCACGCCATCGAAGAGCATGGACACCTGGGTCTTGGCGTCCCTGTTCCCCAACGACTCCGCGGTCGTGGGCCCCCATCCTCTGGAGTGCCTACTCAATACCAAGACGCGTCTCGAACAACAGCCGAAGAGGACTCGGATCCGCGGCCCGGCCGACCTGCGTCAGCGTCGATCCGAGTTGGTGTCCGCTCTACCACGCATTCGCTCGGCCCTGATCGAGGCTGACCGATTCTGCCGCGAGCTGCAGGCGACCCTGGCCTGAGGCTCGCCGATTCGCGGCCCGGGCGCTGTCGTGCTATCGTCTTCGCCCGCATGTTCGTCCCCGAACGCCACCAGACCGTCCCGGTCCCGATCAAGAGCCGCAACGCCGCCGTCGCCGTCGGCGGCAACCACCCGGTCGTCGTGCAATCGATGACCAACACCGACACCGCCGACGCGGCGGCGACGGCGCAGCAGGTCGCCGAGCTGTTCCACGCCGGCAGCGAGCTGGTGCGCGTCACGGTCAACACCCAGGAGGCCGCGGCCGCGGTGCCGGAGATCCAGCGGCGGCTGTGGGACATCGGCGTCGACGTGCCGCTGATCGGCGACTTCCACTACAACGGCCACGTGCTGCTGCGGAAGTACCCCGACTGCGCCGAGGCGCTGGCGAAGTACCGCATCAACCCCGGCAACGTCGGCAAGGGCGCGAACCACGACAAGAACTTCGCGACGATGGTGCAGTGCGCCGTCGACCACCGGAAGCCGGTGCGCATCGGCGTCAACGCCGGCTCGCTCGACCAGGAGCTGCTCGGCGAGCTGATGGACGTCAACGCCAACGCGTCGGTGCAGCAGCCGGCGCAGGCGGTGTTCCTCGAGGCGATGGTGCAGAGCGCGCTGCGCTCGGCGCGCGCCGCCGAGGAGCTCGGGCTGCACAAGGAACAGATCATCCTCAGCTGCAAGATCAGCAAGGTGCAGGAGCTGGTGCGCGTCTACCGCGCGCTCGCCGACCGCTGCGACTACGCGCTGCACCTCGGGCTGACCGAGGCCGGCATGGGCCACAAGGGCATCGTCTCGTCGACCGCGGGCCTCGCGATCCTGCTGCAAGAAGGCATCGGCGACACCATCCGTGTCTCGCTGACGCCGGAGCCGGGCAGCTCGCGCACGCAGGAGGTGCGGGTCGCGCAACAGATCCTGCAGTCGATGGACATCCGCCCGTTCCTGCCGCAGGTCACCGCCTGCCCGGGCTGCGGCCGCACCACGTCGAGCTACTTCCAGGTGCTGAGCCAGGAGGTCGAGCGCTTCCTGACGCAGCGCATGCCGGCGTGGAAGAAGGTGAAGCCGCAGGCCGCCAACCTGCAGGTCGCGGTGATGGGCTGCGTCGTCAACGGCCCGGGCGAGTCGCGCGCCGCGCACATCGGCATCTCGCTGCCGGGCACCGGCGAAGCGCCGCGCGCGCCGGTCTACGAGGACGGCGAGCAGGTCTGCACGCTCGAGGGGCCGACGCTGGCGCAGGACTTCCTGGCCCGCATCGAGGCCTACGTCGCGCGCATGGCGTGACGCAGCAGCAGACACCGCGATGAGCGAACCCTACGTCGACCCGATCTTCGGTCCGCTGCGCGCGGCGGCCAACGGCTACTGGGGCACGACCGCCATGGTCGGTGGCACCAGCGTCGAACTCGACATGACCCTCGACGGCGCCATCGACGCGGCGGCGATCGCGCGGCTCACGGGCCACCTGCGCGACCTGCCGCAGCTCGAGGCCCGCGCCCGGGCGGCGCTGCTCGCCGACGTCGACGAAGAGGACTCCGCGGTGCTGCTCTACCGCAGCTTCCACGCCGGCGAGCTGGACGCCGAGGAGCTGGCGAAGTGCTTCGGTGGCTCCGACGCCTGGCGCAGCGATCCGTCGGCGCTGATCGCGGCGCTGCGCCTGCAGCGCATCGGCGTCTACCCCGAGCACGACGACGTGGCGATCGTCGTCGACTTCACGCTCGCCCCCGAGCTCACCGATCACCTGCTCAGCGTCTTCCTCGATCCGGACGGCGACGTGATCGCGGTGAACGTCGAGAGCTGACCGGAGCGCGCCGAGGCGAAGGCGCGGCTATCGTGCAACGCCCCCCCACCCATGCGCCGCCTGCCGCTCGTGTTGTTCTCGCTGTACGCGCTCACCGGCGTCGCCTTCGCCGTCTTCACGCTGCTCGGCCGCGACGCACCGCCCGACGACGCGCTGGCGCTGCCGCTGCCCGAATGGGCGATGTGGCTCGCCGTGTTCGTCAACCTGGCGATCGCCGCCGGCGGCTTCCTGCGGGTAGGGGCGGTGCGCGCCTTCGCGGTCGCGCTGCACGCGCTCGTGACGTTGGCAGCGCTGCTCGTCTTCGTGCTGCACGAGACCGGCGTGCGCCCGATGCACGGCGACCACCCGCTGCCCGAGTCGATCGCCAAGTTCGCGGTGCACGCCGCGCTCACCTGGTACTGGCTGCGCTCGCGGGCGCTGCGCAACCACTTCGCCGGGCGCTGAGATGAGATGAGAGGGCCGGTCCGCTCATCTCATCTCAGAATGCCGATTGGCGGCCGCCTACGCGGCCGCGCGGAGCCTTCGAGAGGATCTGCTCTCGGTCTCTGAGCGATCGAGGCACCACCCTGCGCATGGCCGATCGGGGTCGCCGCGCTACCCTGCGCGGCATGCCCTACGACCCGACGCGACACGGCCCGCGGCGCATCGTCGGCCCCGGTTTCCACGAGCGCGTGTTCGCGCTGGTGCGCGCCGTGCCGACCGGCAGCGTGACCACCTACGGCGACATCGCGACGGCGCTCGGCAGGAAGGGCGTGGCGCGGCAGGTCGGCTACGCGATGGCGGCGCTGCCCGAAGGCAGCGACGTGCCGTGGTGGCGCGTCGTCGCCGCCGGCGGCCGGTTGTCGGTCGCGCCAGTGACGCGGCGCGAACAGGCCGTTCGGCTCGCCGCCGAAGGCCACCGCCTGGGCGACGACCGCGTCCTCGACTTCGCGGCGCGTCGGCACGCCTTCGTGCCGTGCTGACCGCTCGGGCGCGCCGACCTCGCCGGGGCCCAGCGCGTGCGGGGCGCCCACCGGCGGTCGCCGCCGACGCCGGCCGGTTCCGCACGCCGACGCTGCGCCGCGTCGCGCTGAGCGCCCCCTACATGCACGACGGTTCGCTGCCGACGCTCGACAGCGTCGTCGACTTCCATGCAAGGGCCGGCGGCGCCAACGAGCACCTCGATCGCCACGTGCGGCCGATCGAACTCACCGCCGACGAACGGGCGGCGCTGGTCGCGTTCCTCGCTTCGCTGTGACCGGCGTCACTGGCACTCGGCCGGCGGCCCGTCGGCGGCGATCTCGCCGAGGCGCTGCAGCCACTTGACCTGCTCGCGCGGCACCGCGAGGCGCGCGTGCTGCGCGAACGGTCCGAACCTGGCGACCTGCGTCAGCCAGTCCCGCTTCGACGGCGCGCCGGGCGCGGCCACGTGCACCGCGACGTCGACGAGGTAGACGGCGCGCTCGTCGATGTCGTGGCAACGCCCGACGTAGAGCTCGGCGCCGACCGTGTCGACCGCGACGGTGATGCCGTGCAGGTCGTGGTGATCGGGATGCGGACGAATCGGCTTCATCGCGCACCTCGAGCGGCCGCCACCGCAGCGAGGCGATCGCTGCCGAACCAGTCGTCGAGGTGGTGCGCGCCGAGCCGCGCCGCGAGCGGCTCCAGCAAGGCGCCCGCCGCCGCGCAGTCCGCCGCATCGAGCCAGCAGAGCAGCCGGTCACCGTCCAGCGTCGCGGTCGCGACGACGAACGGCTGATCGGTCAGCAGCGCGGCGGCCGAGACGCCGTCTTCGGCGGTCAACAGCACGTAGCTGCGCGCCCCCTCGCCGGGAGGTGGCGTGCGGCCCGCGGCCTCGGCGTCAGCGAGGCGCTGCAGGCCGGCAGCCAGCACTTCCCGCAGGTCGACGCCGATGCTCAGCGGGTGGAACTCGAGGGCGAAGACGCCGGCCTGCACGCCCGGATCGGTGGCAGCCCATTCGCGCGCCCGCGCCTCGTCGGCGGTGTCGAACACGAACAACCCGCGCAGCGTCGGGTCGGAGCGCTCGGCGCCGTACGGCCCGGCCAGCAGCAGTTGGCCCGCCTTGGCCATGCGCGTCATGTTGGCGAAGTGACCGCCGAACACCTGACCGCGCTCGGCCTCGGACAACGGCGCCGTGCGCGGCCCGGGGCGGAGCACGGCCAGCGTGCACGGCAGCATCGACGGGCCGTGCGCCGCCGATCGGCAGGCGCCGAGGGCGAGCGCAGCCAGCAGGAGAAGGGCAGACAGGGGCCTCGTCTTCATGACCCGGCTGCATACCCGACCCTTTGGCCTCGTGCACGAGGCCGCGCTGCGATCTTCGCCACGTGGCGATCACAAACGATCGCTTTCTTGGTTCCATGGCGCATTTTCGATCATTTTCGATTGCATTCGACGTGGCTGAGTGCCGAAGATGCCGCTGGGTGACGAGACAATACCACAGGTGATCGTTTTCCGCCGAAAGTGCAGATATCCTATCATTCTTGATCTCATGAAGATCGATCGACTCACTCCCACCACGACCATGCTCGGAGAGCTCGGGACCAGGCTCGCCCGCGTGCGCAAGCAGCAGGACCTGTCCCAGGACTCGCTCGCCGAAGCGGCCGGAGTCGGCGTCGCGACGCTGCGGCGCATCGAGGCAGGCCAGGACGCCAAGCTCGGCTCGTGGCTGCGCCTGTTGGTCGCGCTGGAGCGCACCGACGCGATCGAGGCGCTGCTGCCCGAACGACTCCGCTCGCCGATGGCCGAAGCGAAGGCCACCGGCCGCCGCACGCCGAAGCCGCCGAGCGACGGCGACGGCTTCACCTGGGGTGACGAACGCCCGTGACGACGGCGACCGTCAAGCTCTGGGGCACGCCGATCGGCTACGTGTCGATGGACCACGGCGAGGCGTTCGCGCGCTTCGAGTACGACCCGGCGTTCGCCGCAGCCGGCATCGGGGTCGCGCCGCTGGTGATGCCGGCCGTCCCGCGCCGCATCTACCAGTTCCGCGAGCTCGACGTGCGCGCCTTCCACGGCCTGCCCGGGCTGCTCGCCGACAGCCTGCCGGACAGGTACGGCAACCGCCTGATCGACGTCTGGCTGGCCCGCACCGGCCGCACGCCGGAGCAGTTCCACGCCGTCGACCGCCTCTGCTACACCGGCACACGCGGCATGGGCGCGCTCGAGTTCGAACCGTCCACCGCCGGCCGCGAGCTCGCCGATCGCGCGCTCGAGGTCGAGGAGCTGGTCGAGCTGGCGTCGATGGCGTTCGCCGAGAAGAGCCAGCTGCAGACCCGGCTCGACGGCGAAGGCGGCGAGCAGGCGCTGCTCGACATCCTCAGCGTCGGCACGTCGGCCGGCGGCGCGCGCGCCAAGGCGGTGATCGCGTTCGATCCGCGCACCAGGGAGGTGCGCTCGGGCCAGACCACGCTGCCGCAGGGCTTCGAGCACTGGCTGATCAAGTTCGACGGCGTCGCCTTCAGCGGCGACTGGGGCATCGCCGACCCGAAGGGCTACGGCCTGCTCGAGTACTGCTACGCGCAGCTCGCCGCGCGCTGCGGCGTGACGATGAGCGAGTGCCGGCTGCTGCAGGAGAACGGCCGCAGCCACTTCATGACGCGGCGCTTCGACCGCGACCAACAGGGCCGGAAGCGCTTCGTGCAGACCTTCGCCGCGCTCGCCCACTTCGACTACTACGCGTCCGGGCACTACTCCTACGAGCAGCTGTTCCTGACGATGAAGCAGCTGCAGGTGCCGCCCGCATCGTTCGAACAGCAGTTCCGCCGCGTGCTGTTCAACCTGGTCGGGTGCAACCAGGACGACCACGTCAAGAACTTCGCGTTCGTCATGGATCGCCGCGGCGCCTGGGACATCTCGCCGGCCTACGACCTGTGCCACGCCGAGGGCAGCGCGTTCACCAGCCGCCACCAGCTGAGCATCAACGGCAAGACCGGCGACTTCACGCGCGACGACCTCGCCTGGCTCGCCGACCACGCCGGTCTGCCGCGCGGCCGCGAGAAGCGCCTGCTGGACGAGGTGCTGGCGGCGTTCGCCGGGTTCGGCGCCCTGGCCGAGGAGCTCGGCGTACCGGCGCCGCTGCGCCAGCACGTCGAGCGAACGCTGCGGCGCGGGTGGTGACGCGCGATCGGCTTGCACCAGCTTGCAGGCCGCCGGCAGCCACAGGACACCCCTCCAGTGGGCGCCCACCTGTGGCGCGCCCTGCCCCGCCGTCCTACCTTGTGCGGCCCCCTGCCCGGCCCTTCACGCCCGGCCGGACCCGACCACCCATGACCGCCGTCACCAAGCCCGATCTCGCCGTCGTCGACCGCATCGCCCGCCGGGCGTTCGCCCACATGGTCGCGATGATCCACGTCGCCAACCACCGCCCCGACGCCGACAAGACCGACCCCAAGGTCGGCGGCCACCCGGCGGCGTGCGCGTCGTGCCTCGACTTCCTGACGGCGCTGCACCTGATGGTGCGCGAACCTGGCGACTACATCTGCGGCAAGCCCCACAGCTCGCCGGTCGACCACGCGCTGCACCACGCGCTCGGCCTGTTCCGCCACAAGGACGGCAACTGGTTCTCGGTCGAGGAGTCGGAGGCGATCATGCACCGCCTGCGCAGCTTCTCGTTCGACGGCAAGCCGGTTTTCCAGAGCTACCACGCCGAAGGCGACGCCGACTCGTGGCGCTACCTGCCGTCGGGCTCGGTCGGCATCCCGCCGGTGGTCGCCGCCTACCTCGCGCTCGCCTACCGCTACGCGCGCCAGCACGGCTGGGACGTCGACGAGCCGCACTTCTGGTGCATGATGGGCGACAGCGAGTTCCGCGAAGGTTCGCTGCTCGAGGTGCTGCCGGAGGTCGCCGAACGCGAGCTCGGCAACGTCACCTGGATCATCGACTACAACCGCCAGAACCTCGACGGCACGCGCATCCCCAACAACCGCGGCCTGCAGGGCACCGACGCCGACCGCATCGAGCGCACCGCGGTCGCCAACGGCTGGCAGGTGATCCAGCTGCGCCACGGCACGTTCCGCGAGCAGGTGTTCGCGAAGAAGGGCGGCGACGCGCTGCGCAAGGTCTTCGAGAACGGACTGACCGACTACCACTACCAGGCGCTGGTCTGGAAGCGCGACGCGAAGCTGATGCGCGAGGCGCTGCTGGCCGCCGACAAGGCCTGCAAGCCGGCGATCGAGAAGCTCGGCGACGACGACCTGATCCGCCTGTTCTTCGACACCGGCGGCCACGACCACGCAGCGTGCAGAAGGGCGTTCGAGCAGGCCAAGGTCGACAAGCTGCGACCGACGCTGATCATCGCCCACACCATCAAGGGCCGCGGCCTCGAGTGCGTGGCCGCCAACGGCAACCACTCGGCGATGCCGGAGGAGTCGGAGGTGCAGGCGATCCTGGCCGCCGAGGGCCTGTCGCTGGACAACCCGTTCGGCCGCCTCGACCCGGACAGCGAAGAAGGCCGCTTCGCCACGCAGCGCGGCCTCGAGCTGCGGCTCGGCATCGAGGCGCTTGAGGCGCAGGCCGAGGCGAACCGCGAGAAGGTCGTCGCCCAGGTCGAAGAGGTCGGCGGCCTGCCGGCCTCGCTCGACATCAACCTCAAGCTCGCGCCCACCACCCACACCCAGTGGATGTGGGGGCAGCTCGCCGCCAAGCTGGTGCGCATCGGCGTGTTCGACGAGCTGCAGCGCGCCGGCAAGGAACACAAGGCCGGCAAGGCGCTGACCCAGGACGAGGCGAAGTGGAACCCGCTCGCCGACCTGATGATGACGATGGCGCCCGACGTCGGCACCTCGACCAACATCAACCCGGCGATGGACGAGAAGATCTTCGGCCCCAAGCACGACGAGAACTGGGAGTCGAAGCTCGACCTGCACGAGCGGCTGCGCCCGGAGCTGGCGCCGACCGACGAGGCGTGGACGCGCCACATCCGCTTCGAGATCGCCGAGGCCAACTGCATGACCGCGGTCGGCAGCTTCGGCAAGATGGACCACGCGGCGGGCATCCCGTTCCTGCCGATGATGACGGTCTACGACTTCTTCATCAAACGCGCCCTCGACCAGCTCTACTACAACCTCTACTGGGGCAGCTCGTTCGTGCTGGTCGGCACGCCGTCCGGCATCACGCTCGCGCCGGAGGGCGCGCAGCACAGCTGGAAGAGCGACATCCAGATCCCCAACCTGATCACGTGGGAGCCCGCCTACGCGATCGAGATGGAGTGGATCCTGTGCGACGCGATCAAGCGCCACTTCACGCGCGACAACCAGGGCCGCACCGGCGTGCTGATCCGCGCCGTGACCCGCGCGCTGCACCAGAAGGAGCTGATGGCGTGGCTGAAGCGCCAGGCGAAGTGGAAGCGCGAGATGCCGGACGGCGCGCTGCTCGGCTACAGCACGGCCGACGGCGGCCTGCACGAGGCCGAGGTGCCGAGCGCGCCCGACAGCGAGATCCTCGCAGAGCTGCAGCAGCACGTGCTGGCCGGCGGCTACCGCCTGATCGACTGGCGCGGCTACCGCGGCTACGAGTCGGGTGAGAACGTCGTCGAGCTGTTCGTCATGGGTGCCTTGGTGCCGGAGGCCATCGGCGCCGCCGAGCAGCTGCTCGAGCGCGGCGTCTACGCCAACGTGACCGTCGTCACGTCGCCAGACCTGCTGTGCGGCGAGCTGGCCCGCAAGACCGGCTTCGCCCACCTGAAGCAGACGCTCGGCGTCGACGGCCGCCTGCACCTGCGCCCGACTGGTTCGGCTGGCGGTGGCAGCGGCGCGCTCGGGGCCGCCGACGTCATCGACCTCGCCGGCCGCCGCGTGCCGGTGGTCTCGGTGCACGACGGCGAGATCGGCCTGCTCGACAACATCGGCTCGATCCTCGGCGTGCCGCAGCTCGCCAAGGCGGTCGTCAAGTTCAGCAAGTCGGGCACCCCGGCGCACATCTTCGCCTACCACGGCCTGCACGCCGAAGGCATCGCCGAGGCCTGCGGCCAGGTGCTGGCGGAGACGGCGATGGAGCGCGTGCAGCTGCACTCCGAGGCGATGGCGATGCTGCGCCAGCAGCGGGACGCCCCCGCCGGCGACTGGCGCGAGCTGTGGCCGAAGCCGGAGTGATGCTGGCGCCAGCCGGGGCCTTTCGGTGTAGTCGGCGACAGCCTACGTAGCGCGCGTCGCCTGCCCAGCGACCGCGCAGGTCGCCTCCGCCCGACCATGACGAACTACACCGCGTTCCCCGCCCGTCGCCCGAGCATGGCGCCGCTGCTGTTCGCCGGCGCATCGTTCGCGCTCGCCTCGTTCCTGGTGCTCGACCGCGTCGGCGTGTTCCAGCGCGAGCCGAGCGGCGAGCCCCGCGCGATCACGCCGCGCGGCGACCTGACCGCGATCGAGAAGACCTTCACCGAGATCTTCGCCGAGCGCTCGCCGTCGGTCGTGCACCTGACCACCGAGAAGCTGGCGCGCACGTGGCGCGGCGACGTGCGCAGCATCCCCGAGGGCACCGGCACCGGCTTCCTCTGGGACGACACCGGCATCGTCGTCACCAACTACCACGTCGTGCAGACGGTCGTCGAGCAGCAGAGCCGGTTGAAGGTCGCGCTCGGCGACGAGCTGCACGACGGCACGGTCGTCGGCGTCAGCCCGGACGACGACATCGCCGTGGTGCGCATCGTCGCGCCGCCGCGCGATCTCGCGCCGCTGCCGATCGGCACCTCGGCGGACCTCAAGGTCGGCCAGACGGTGTTGGCGATCGGCAACCCGTACGGCTTCGACCGCAGTCTGTCGACCGGCATCATCAGCGCGCTCGATCGCAGCATCGACACCAAGAACTCGAGCATGAACGGGCTGATCCAGACCGACGCAGCGATCAACCCCGGCAACTCCGGCGGGCCGCTGCTCGACTCGGCCGGGCGACTGATCGGCATGAACACGGCGATCTACAGCCCGTCCGGCACCAGCGCCGGCATCGGCTTCGCGGTGCCCGTCGATCGCATCAACGAGGTCGTACCGGCGTTGATCGACGGCCGCCAGGCGCAGCGCACCCTGGGCCTCAAGTTCGACCAGCCGATCCGCATCGACACGCCCGAAGGCCTCCGCGTCGGCCTGCCCGTGATCTACGTCGAGCGCGGCTCCGGGGCCGAGCAGGCTGGCATGCAGCCGTTCGCCCGCGATCGCGGGCAGCTGGTCTGGGGCGACACGATCGTCGCCGTCGACGGCACCGCCGTTCGATCGACCGCCGAGGTCGTCGAGCTGCTGCGCGGTCGGAAGCGCGGCGAGGAGGTGCCGGTGACCGTCGTGCGCGGCAAGCCAGGCGAGTCGAAGGTGCTGACGCTGCCGGTGGCGCTGAAGTGACGCGGACCGCCTCGCGGGTGCGCCGGCGCTCGCCACGTCCGCGGCTCAACCGCAGCCGACCACGAGCGCGTTGTAGACCGCGTGGGTCACCATCGCCGCTGGCAGGAAGCCGGTGCGCTGCACGATCACCGCGGCAGCCAGCCCCATCAGCCCCACCGGCAGCCAGGCGTGCATCGGGTGCACGACCATGAACAACCCGGCGCTCCACAGCACCGCCAGCCATGGCCGAACGCTGCGCACCAGGCCGCCGAACACGAGACCGCGGAACAGCAGCTCTTCGATCAACGGCGCGGCGACGACGGCGAGCAACAGCAGCGCCGGCCCCGGCGACTCCGCCGCCGGCAGCTCGAACCACGCGTCCTCGCCGGCGCTGCGCAGCCACTTCACGTAGGCGAGCCCCAGCGAGCCGGTGCCGACGCCGGCGAGGCCGCCGAGCAGCAACGAACCCACCGCCGCGGAGCCGGTCCGGGCGCGCAGCCGGAAGTGCTCGGCCAGGTCCAGCCCGCGGCCGGCCAACGACAGCGCGGCGAACACCAGCGCGCCGAGTCCGGCGATCAGGAACGCCACCAGCATCTTCGTCGCCGAGAACGCGCCCAGGTCACCGCGGCTGCCGAGCGCCATCAACATCACGACCAACGCCTGCAGCACGAAGAAGACGAGCACCGCGACGGCGCCATCGAACAGCGACAACAGCCGCTTCGGCTCCTCGATCGGGTCGAGCATCCACGGCAGCCGGTCGACGGCGCGTTGCCACATCGCGAAGGCGAGCGTCGCGAAGACCAACGCACCGGCGAGCTGCGACGCCGGCTGCGCCGCGCCGAGGCCGATGCAGTAGGTCCCGGCGAAGAACATGTAGAGCCACGCGTGCCGCTGCTTCGGCTGGCGATCGACCTGGCCGTCGGCGCCGACGCCGGAGAGCATGCCGATGCTGCCGCCGATGTGCGCGGCGCAGACCACGCCGAAGCCGGCGATGGCGAAGTCCCACACCATGCGGGGCCAATCGATCGGCGCGTCGTCGCGCAGCGCGAACGCCGCCAGCGCCGCGGCGCTGAAGCACAGGCCGACGCCGGACCAGATGCGCAGCTTGCGCCGCACGACCTCGCCGAGCGGCACCGGCAGCGACCACAGCATCCACAGCGCGCGGCCTTCCGAGCCGAGCACCTGGAAGCAGCTGCGCGTCACCGCGAACGCGCCGGCGCCGTAGGCGATCAGCACCACGCCGCGCCCGGCGGCGCGTTCGAAGCCGCGGTTGACGAACAGGTTCAGGCCGATGACGAAGATCGGCAGCACCAGCGCCTGGACCAGGAAGTTGCGGTCGCGCAACAACAGCAGCAGGTCCTTGCCGATGACACCGACGCTCCGCGCGCGACGCCACCTGCCGGCGCCGCGCGTCCCGGCATCGACGCCGCCGCTCTGCATCGCGCCATGGCGCAGCAGCCGCGTCGAGAGCGTGACAGCGAGCACGAACACGACCACCGTGCCGAGCAGGCCGCACAGCAGCGCCACGAAGCCCGATCCATGCGGCGCCAGCGGCCAGGTGACCGGCAGCAGCACCGCCCGGTCCCCGAACAACGCCGCGACTTCGAGGAACCACGCCGGCGTCTCGTCCCCCAGCACGACGACGAACAGCAGCGCCATGCCCGCCAGCGCCAGCAGCGTGCAGCCGCCCTGCACGCTGCGCAGCACCTTGAGGCTGAAGTTCAGCCGCAGCCAGGTCTCGCCCCACAGCCGCACCGCGCCGAGCAGCAGCGTGGTCAGCAGCGTCGCCACGGCGGCGGTCGCGATCGGCGCCGGCTGACCGAGCGCGCGCAGCAGCTGCCACGTCAGCGGGAACAGCGTCAACCACGGGAACAGGGTCACCAGGCCGTACTCGAGCGCCTTGGCGAGCACCAGCGCGCGCGTCGGCACCGGGAAGGTCATCAGCCACGCCTGCGTCCAGCGTCCGCCGGCGAGGCTGGCGTTGGCGCCGCCGAAACCGATCGCCAGCAGCGCCGCGCACAGCACGCCGAGCAGCAGGCTGGCGGCGCCGACGAACGTCGCGCGCGGCGCCGCGTCGAAGCGCTGGTCGGGCACCAGCAGATCGACTCCACGCCGACGCACCCGACCGCCGAAGCGCGGCTCGTCCGCGACCACGGGCTCTTGCTGCGGCGTCGGCGCCTCTGCGGCTGCGGCGGCGACCGCGCGCTCGGCCGCGCCTTCGGCGAGATGCCCGACCGCCTGCCCCGTCATCACCGTGGCCTGGAACAGGAACAACGGCACCATCAGCACCATCAGCCAGGCCAACCCGTCCTTGCGCTTGCGCGCGGTCGGCTGGCGGCGCACCCCGGCGCGCCCCTCGCGCGGCGGCTTGCGCTTCAGCTTGTGGATGCGCGTCGCGCGAAGCAGCTGCT
The DNA here is from genome assembly GCA_020638735.1 of Planctomycetota bacterium. GTDB lineage: Bacteria > Planctomycetota > UBA1135 > UBA1135 > UBA2386. Next base: position 330,251 of record JACKHZ010000008.1, read on the forward strand.
TGACCGCGACCCCCGCCAGCAGCCGCAGCACGCCGAGCGTGCCGGGCGGACGACAGGTCACGCCTCGTCCCCCGGCGGCGACACAGGCCCCGCCGGGACCGCGGCGTCGGCGCCGGCGATCTGGAAGAACACGTCCTCGAGCGTACCGCCCGGCGCCAGCGTCTCGACCAGTTCCCGCGGCGTGCCAAGCGCGGCGAGCTTGCCCTGGTGCAGGATGCCGACGCGGTGACAGAGCCGCTCGGCCTGTTCGAGCAGGTGCGTCGAGTAGAAGATCGCGGTGCTGTTCGCCGCCTGCTCGCGCACCAACTCGAGCAGCGTGCGCGTGACGACCGGGTCGAGGCCGTTGGTCGGCTCGTCGAGCACCAGCACCGCGGGCCGGTGTAGCATCGCGCAGGTCAGCGCCAGCTTCTTGCGCATGCCCATCGAGTAGTTGACGGCGTATTCGTCGAGTGCATCCGCGAACTGCAGCCGCGCCGCCAGCTCCTCCGTGCGCTGCGTGATCTCGGGCTCCGGCATGCCGCGCATGGCGCCGCAGAAGCGCACGATCTCGCCGCCGCGCAGGTGCTCGTGGAACATCGGTTCGTCGGGCAGGTAACCGAGGTGCGCCATCACCCGCGCCCGGTCGGTGAAGCAGTCGAAACCGGCGACGCGAGCGGTGCCGCGGGTCGGCGACAGCATGCCCATGAGCATGCGGATCGTCGTCGTCTTGCCGGCGCCGTTCGGCCCCAGCAGCGCGACGATCTCGCCGCGGGCGACCCTCAGCGTCAGGTCGCACACCGCCTGGTGGGCGCCGAAACGCTTGCCCAGCTGGTCGAGCTCGACGACCACTGCCGCTTCCCCTTCGTCGGCCATCGCTCAGCCCAGCCGCGCCTCGACGATCTGCTGCTTCGGGTCGAACCTGGGCAGTTTGATGTGCGCCGCGAGCTCGACGTCGATCGCCGCGGCCGGCGCCAACCCGACCAGCTCGCTCTCGGCGACCTCGACGCCGAGCGTCGCGGCCAGCTGGGCGACCTTGTCGAACACGGTGCGGATCGACGTGGTGCGGAAGTCGAGCAGGTTCATCGACACCTGCGCCAGCTGCTTGTCGTCGAGGAAGAACCCCATGCCCTGCACCTTGGCGAAGCCGCCGTCCTTCTCGCGCACCGCCTTGGCGATGTCCTTGGCGACCTGCACGTCGGTGGTCTTCAGGTTGATGTTGTAGGCGATCAGGAAGGTGCGCGCGCCGACCGCGACCGCGCCGGCGGTCGGGTGCATGCGCGCCGGGCCGAAGTCCGGCGCGTACTCGGGGTCCTTGCCGACCAGCTCCAGCAGCCCTTCGAACTGCTTGTTGCGGAAGTCGCCGAGCTTGCGCCGCGACTCGCGCGTGCAGGCCTCGGCGTAGAGGAACACCGGCAGCTCGAGCTCCTCGCCGATGCGCGCGCCGACCTCGCGCGCGGTCGCCACGGCGTCCGCCATGGTCGCGGTGCCGAGCGGCACGAACGGGCAGACGTCCATCGCCCCCATGCGCTTGTGCTCGCCCTTGTGCTGGCGCAGGTCGATCTTCTGCATCGCCAGCGCGGCGCCGCGCACGGCCGCCTCGGCGACGGCGTCGGCCGGCCCGGCGAAGGTCAGCACCGAGCGGTGGTGATTGGCGTCCAGCTCGGCGCCGAGGCTGACGACGCCCGGCACGGCGGTCATCGCCTGGACCAGTTGGTCGACGACGGCGCGGTCCTTGCCTTCCGAGAAGTTGGGAACGAACTCGAGCAGCGGCTTCACGGCGCCTGGGGTATCCGCTCGCCCGCTGCCTTTCCAGACCGGACGGGCGATCTGCGCGGTGGGTAACGGATTTGTCGGTCCGTAGCCGCGCGGTTTGTCCCGGCGGTAGCCTCTCCGCCCTCGAACGCCCCGCTTCGCCCAATGCCGCTCTCCCGCCACGCCGTCTCCGGCGCGCTGTCCGTATCCCTGCTCGCCGCGCTCGCCGCCGCCCAGCACCCCCTCGTGCACCACCTCCACCGCGAGGACGTGCTCGGCACCAGCGCGGCGCTGGTGGTCGAGGCCCGCGACGAACACGACACCGCCGCCGTCGCACGCGTCGAGCAGGCCGTGTTCGACGAGGTCGCCCGGCTCGACGACGTGCTCAGCGCGTGGCGCGACGACAGCGAGTTCGCGCAGTGGGCGGCGCATGGCGGCGGCGCGGTGTCGCCGGACCTGGCCGCGGTCCTGCACCTGGCGCTCGACTGGCGGGGCCGCACCGACGGGGCCTACGAACCCGGCGTCGCGTCGCTGACCGCGCTCTGGCAGGACGCCGCGAAGAACGGCGGGGAGCCGGCCGCCGCGGCGCTGCAGGAGGCGTGTGCGACGCTGCGCGAGGCGCCGTTCGCGTTCGACGGCGGCAAGGCGACGCCGCGCGGACCGTGCACGCTCGACGGCGTCGCCAAGGGCTTCGTCGTCGACCGCGCGTTCGCCGCCGGCGTGGCCGCGGGCGGCGACGCGGCGAAGGTGCTCAGCTTCCAGATCGGCGGCGACGTGCGCATCGGCGGCGGCGTCCGCGACGTGCGGGTGACCGATCCGCGCGCGCCGTCGGCCAACGGCGCGCCGCTGTGCACGCTGCAGCTGCGCGACCGCGCGATCGCCTCCAGCGGCGGCTACGAGCGCGGCTTCGACGTCGGCGGCACCCACCACTCGCACATCCTCGACCCGCGCAACGGCCGACCGTGCGACGCCGTGCTCGGCGCCACCGTGGTCGCCGCCGACGTCGCCACCGCCGACGTGCTGGCGACCACGCTGTGCGTGCTCGGCGCCGAACACGGCCTCGCGCTGCTGGCGTCGATCGACGGCGCCGAGGGTGTCGTCGTCACCGCCGATGGCGAGGCGCACCGCAGCAAGGGCTTCGACGCGCTACAGGTGCCTGGCGTCGAGGGCTTCGCCCAGCACGCGCCGTGGCGCGATGGCTTCGCCCTGCAGGTCGACTTCGTGATCCGGGCGCCGGCCCAGGACGGCGGCCGTCGCCGCGGCGGCTGGAAGCGCCCCTACGTCGCGGTCTGGATCGAGGACCTGACCGGCGCTCCAGCCCGCACGCTGTGCGTGTGGCTGGAGAACCGCCGCTGGCTGCGCGACCTGCGCCGCTGGTCGCGCCAGTACGCCGACGACGACTACGTGCTCGACGCGGTGTCGCAAGCGACGCGCAAGGCCGGCGCCTACACGCTCAGCTGGGACGGCACCGACGACGAGGGCCGCAAGCTGGCACCCGGCCGCTACACGGTGCTGATCGAGGCGGTGCGCGAGCACGGCAGCTACCAGCTGATGAAGCAGGAGATCACGCTCGGCGGCGACGCCGTCACCGTCGAGCTGCAGGGCAACGAAGAGGTCGAAGGCGCGACGCTGCGCTTCGGCCGCGCACCGCAGCAGGGCGAACGATGAGCGAGACCGCCCCGCGCCGGCGCCTGCCGTGGTGGATGCGCTGGCTGCACACCTACGCGTCGATGATCGCGTTCGGCGCGACGCTGTTCTTCGCCGTCACCGGCCTCACGCTCAACCACGCCGACCTGTTCGAGAGCGGCGAACCGACCGTGCGCGCGCTCGACGGCACGCTCGACGCGGCGACGCTGCGCGGCGAGCCCGACAAGCTGGTGATCGCCGAGACGCTGCGCCGGGTGCATCGGCTGCGCGGCACGGTCGCCGAGTTCGCCGTCGAGGACGACGAGTGCTTCGTCTTGTGGAAGGGCCCGGGCTACTCGGCGGACGTGACGATCGAACGCGCCACCGGCAGCTACCACCTCGAAGAGTCGCGGCGCGGCGTGATGGCGATCCTCGACGACCTGCACAAGGGCCGCGACAGCGGCGGCACCTGGTCGTGGGTCATCGACGTCTCCGCGGTGATGCTGACGCTGCTGTCGGTGACCGGACTGTGGCTGCTGTTCTACCTGAAGAAGCGCCGCCGCGCCGGCCTGGTGGTCGGCTTCGTCGGCGGCATGCTGGTGACGATGTGCTACGTGTTCGGCGTGCGCTGACGCCGCCGCGGCGCGCCCGACCCGCCTACTGCTCGCCGTCGAGCACGACGCCGTCGGCGAACCAGTCCGGCTCGCGGTCGCTGATGTTGGCGACGATCGGCACGCCGTTCTTGATCGTCATCGCCACCGGGTTGCCGCCGAGCGTGTAGCCGAGCGCCTCGACGCTCGGGATGTCGAGCACGCACAGATCGCAGCGCTTGCCTTCGTGCAGCGTGCCGACCTCGTGGTCCAGTTGCAGCGAGAACGCTGCGTTGATGGTCGACGCGACGAGGCACTCCTCGAAGCTCATCTTCATCTGCGTGCAGGCGATCGAGTGGATCAGCGTCATCGACTGCGTGTGGCACGAGCCGGGGTTGAAGTCGGTCGCCAGCGCCACCGCACAGCCGGCCTCGATCATGCGCCGCGCCGGCGCGTAGTGCGGTTTGCCGAGGAAGAAGATCGTGCCCGGCAGCAGCACCCCCACCGTGTCGCTCGCGGCGAGCGCGGAGATGCCGGCGTCGGAGATGCGACCGAGGTGGTCGGCGGAGTCGGCGCCGAGCCGCACGGCCAGCTCGGTGCCGCCCATCGGCTGGATCTCGTCGGCGTGCACGCGCAGCCGCATGCCGGCGTCCTTGGCCGCCTGCAGCACGCGCTCGCTCTGCGCGAGGTCGAACACGCCGGGCTCGGCGAACACGTCACACGAGTCGGCGAGCGGCGCCAACGACGGGATCATCTGCTCGCAGATCAGCCGCACGTAGTCGTCGCGGCGATCACGGTACTCGGGCGGGAACTCGTGCGCGCCGAGGAACGTGCGGCGCACGGTCAGCGGCACCAGGTCGGCGGCCTGCGCGATCGCCTGCAGCGACTTCTGCTCGTCCTCGAGCGACAATCCGTAACCGCTCTTCGCCTCGATCGTGGTGGTGCCGTGCTCGAGGAACCCCCAGAGGTGCTCGGTGGTGCGTTCGGCGAGCGCCTCGACCGAGGCCTCGCGCACCGCGCGCATCGAGCTGAGGATGCCGCCGCCCGCCTGCGCGATCGCCATGTAGTCGGCGCCGGCGCAGCGCATGTGGAACTCGCGTTCGCGCGTCGCGGCGAACGCTGGGTGCGTGTGACAGTCGACGAAGCCCGGCACGACCACGAAGCCCGAGAGGTCCAGCTCCTCCGGCGCGCGGTAGCGGGCGACGAGCTCGTCGGTGGTGCCGACGGCGACGATGCGCCCCTCACGGACGGCGATCGCGCCGTCCTCGACGACGCCGAGCGCCCGCATCGCCGCGCCGCGCCGCGGCCCGGTCGCGGGACCGTCGGCCAGCGTCACCAATTGCCGGCAGTGCACGAACAGACGATCGACGGCCTCGCTCATCGGCGCAGGATCACCGCCGGGCCGCCGGATGCAAGGCCGGAGCGGCCTCGGGGCGACCACCTACCCACTGTTGCCATCGAGATGGACGCCGCGCGCGGCCGATGCGATGGCGTGGGTCGCATCCACGTCAGCATCGCCCCCGACGGCATGACCGCCACGGCGCGCATCGCGCCGGGGCCGGTGGCGTTGCCGGCGGCGCTGGGTGAGGCGCTGGCCGCCGCGGGCGTCGTGCACGGCGTCGACGAGGCCGCGTGCCGCAGCCTCGCGGCGCGGCTCGCCGACCCATCCACCGACGCCAGCGCGCAGATCGCCGTCGGCGCCGCGCCGCAGCACGGCCGCGACGGCTGCCTGGAAGGCACACTGCTCGAAGGCCAGCGCGTCGGCCGCCCCGATCATCTCGGCAACATCGACTACCACGAACGCGACCTGCTGCACCCGATCGCCGCCGACGCGAAGATCGCCCGCGTCGTGCCGCCGACCGACGGCGTCGACGGCCGCGACGTGCGCGGTCGCCGGCTCCCGGCCAGACCGGGCAAGGCACACCGCCAACGCCTCGGCGCCGGCGTGCGCCTCACCGAGGGCGCGCTGTTCGCCGCCGTCGACGGCGTCGTGCTGGCCACCGATCGGCTGCTGGACGTCGTGCAGCTGTACTCGCACAACGGCGACGTCGACTACCGCTCCGGCAACCTGCACAGCAAGGGCTCGTTGCTGATCCAGGGCGACGTCACCGAAGGATTCTCGGCGACCGCGGACGGCGACGTCGTCGTCGGCGGTGTCGTGCAGGGCGGCGGGGTGAGAGCCGGCGGCTCGGCGCACGTCGGCAAGGGCGTGCTCGGGCACGACGACGCGGTGCGCGCCGGCGCCGACATCACCTGCCATCACGCGACCGCGGCGCGCCTCGTCGCCGGCCGCGACATCGCCGTCGCCGACCAGGTCGCCGACAGCCAGCTGCAGGCGCAGAGCATGCGCATCGTCGACGGCCGCGGCAGCGTCAGGGGCTCCGAGCTGCGCGCGCGGGACCGCATCGAGGTCGGAACCGCCGGCTCGCCGGCGGGCACCACCACCACGCTGATCGTCGGGGACCTGCTGCAGGAACGCGCCGAGCTGGCGCGCCGCACCCTCGCCGCGGCGCGCGCCGAACGCGCCGAGCGCGGCCGCAAGGGCGTGCGGGCCGCCGTCAGGGCCGGCGACGCCGAGCTGCAGCTGCAGCTGACGCTGCGCGCACGGCAGCGAGAGATCCTGCGCGCGGCCGAGATCCTGATCCTCGGCGTCTGCCATCAGGGCGTCGTGCTGCGCTTCGGCGACGCCGAGCTGCGCCCGACGGAGGATCTGCGCGCGGTGCGCTTCCGCTTCGACCTCCGACTCGACTCCATCGTCAGGGAACGACTATGAACCAAGACCTCGAACGGATCCGCGTCCGCGACGTGATGAACCAGGCCGTGCAGTGGGCCGAAGGCGGGGAGAACCTGCGCGCCGCCGCCGACCGCATGGCCGAACACCGCATCCGCGCGCTGCTGGTGCGCGGTCGCACCGACGTCGACCTGCCCGGGATCCTCACCAGCAAGGACGTCGTCAACCTGATCGGCGCGCACGACGTCGCGGTGCTGGACCAACTGCACGTGGACGACGCCTGCACGCGCCCGGCCATCTGCGTGCCGGACACGACCAACCTGCTCGACTGCATCAACCTGATGCGTCACGCGGGCGTGCGCCGGGTGCCCGTCCTGCGCGGCACCGAGGTGGTCGGCGTGCTGAGCTTCAGCGACGTCTTCACGCGCTTGCTACAGCGCGGATCCGGCGCGTAGCTCAGGCCACCGCGGCGGCGAGGCGATGCGACGGCGCGGAGCCACCCGCCAGCACCTGCTGCAGGCGATCGAAGATGCGCTTCCTGGCCCGGAACACGACCATCTTCAGCGCCTCGGGGCGGATGGCGAGGATCGTCGCGAGCTCCGCGTAGCGCATCGCGCGCACCTCGACCATCTGCAGCACGAAGCGCTCGCGCTCGCCGAGCATCTGGTAGGCGACCAGGTAGGCCTGCAGCAGCAGCGAGAACGCGGCCGCCGTCTGCAGACACTCCTCGTGATCCTGTGCCGCCGCGCTCGGCTCGCGGGTCAGCAGGTCGGCCTGGTCCTGCAACAACTCGGGATCGCGGAGCGAGACGCCGAGGTCGCGCTTGCTGCGGCGCAGGTGCCGGCGGATCGCGTTGTCCACGATCATCGACGACCAGGCGCTGAAGGCGCCCGGACGCGAGGCTAGGAACCGGTCCGGGTAGCGGTAGATGTTGACGATGACGTCCTGCCAGACCTCGCTCGGGTCGAGGGTGGCGGCGAGCACGCGCAGGCGCGAGCGCACCCGCGCCATCAGCCGCGGACCGGCCCAGCGGACCAGCAGCTCGAAGGCTTCGCTGTCACTGGTGACCCGAAAGGCGTCCATGAGGGCCGTGGCGAGGGCCGCGTCCCGATCCGAGGGGGAGAGATCGGGGGAATCGGCGGCGACGCTCGCCGGATCCACGCGGCGCGCCAGATAGGCGAGCGCTTGCGTGCGGATCCGCTCACGCTCGGGGGACGCACCCGAGCGGCCGGCAATCTGCGAGGGGAGGCAGGTCATGGCGGGAACGACCATGCGAAGGGCGGACCGTCGCGGAGAAGAATCGCCCGGGCACCGGCGCAACAATCGGCAAGAGCATCTCAATTCGATACTTAGGGTGTTGCACAAAATCCGGACGCAGGCCCGAAGAGGGCCTCGGACTCCAGCCTCATCGCGTGCGGAGCCGAACAAGGATGTGCGCCCGACCCCGTGACCAGCACTCCGCCAACCCTCCACACCGGCAACCCGCTCGGCTTGTTGCCGTCCGTGTTGTCGCTGCCCGACCTGCAGCGTCGACTCGGGCGCGTGATGACCGAGATGCGGGTCGGTGAGGACGAACTGGTCGGCATCCTGGGGCTCGACCCGATGGCCGTCGTGCGCGGCCTGCGCGCCGCCAACGCCGCGGTGTTCCGCCAGACCCAGCCGTTGCCGACGGTTCGCAGCCTCGTGCGCTCGCTCGGCGGCACCTTGTCGAGGCGGCTGATCGTCGAAGCCCGGCCCGCGATCCCGCAGCACCCCGACCTGATCGCGTTGTGGCACCACTCGGTCGCGACCGCGATCGCGGCCGAGGACCTGGCGCGACGCACCGGCCTGCTGGAGCCCGAGGTCGCCTACCTGCTCGGCCTGCTGCACGACCTGCCCCGGTGGCTGCAGACGATCAGCCGCCTCAGCGGCTCGACCGGAGCCGACGGCGTGCCTCCGACCGACTGGATCCTGCACTGGCAGCTGCCCGCGCCGCTGGTCTCGCTGATGCTGGCTGTGGAAATGGGCGACCGCGCGACCACGACCCAGGACCCAGCGGACCCGGCCGCGCTGATCCGCGCCGCAGAGCTGATGGCCGAGCTCGCCGACTTCCCGCACCCCGAGGAATCGGGCGCCCGCTCCCTGCTGCACGCGGTGGCCAACGCGGAGCGCGGCGAGCTGCTGATCGCGCAGCAACTGCGTCGCCGATTCGAGGGAGCCATGCGCAGCTTCGGCTTCGCCCCGGAGATCACCGAGTCCGAGGTCCGCGCCTCCGGCAACCCGCTCGCCGACCTGCAGCGCCGGCAGCGCGACCTCGATGAAGTCGTGCTCAGCGTGCTCGGCTGCATCCGCTCGGAGACCTACCGCGGCATCGTCACCGCCCTGGCCGCCGCCGCCGTGCGCTTCGGCAACTACGACCGCGCGTTCTTCGGCCGCTGGAACCCGCGCACCGGGATCGTGACCCTGCGCAGCAAGGCCGACTCCTCCGCGCGCCGACTGGTCTGCACCCGTCTGTCGCCGTCCGAGGTCGAACGCGCGGCGCTCGAGCAGGCGCTGGCGAGCGAGCGACCGGTGCACCTGCGCGGCTACCTCGCTTCGCCGGGCGGGCTGCTCGGCCCGCTGTCGACCGACGAGGTGCTGGCGGTGCCGCTCAACCGCGAGTTCGCCACCCCGGCGTTCCTGCTGCTGGACCGCTCGATGACGCTGCGGTCGATCGAGCCGGAACGCGACCTCACCCTGGCCACGATGCTCGGCATGACCGGCTCGCTGCTGATCGAGAACCTGCTGCTGCGCCGCCGCCGCCAGCGCGCGCAGAAGTTCGCGCTCACCGACCCGCTGACCCGCCTGTTCAACCGGCGCATGGGCCTGCACGCCCTCGAGCGGGCGATCGCCCAGAGCGAACGCGACAGCCGCCCGTTGACCGTGCTGATGTGCGACCTCGACCACTTCAAGCGGCTCAACGACACGCTCGGACACGTGCAGGGCGACCTGGCGCTGAAGGCGACCGCCGACGTGCTGCAGCAGACCGCGCGCAAGGCCGACACGGTCTGCCGCTACGGCGGCGAGGAGTTCCTGGTCGTGCTGACCGACACGACTCCCGACGAGGCGATGGTGCTGGCGGCCCGCATGTTCACGAACGTGCACGCGCGCGGCGAGGAGCTCGGGCTGCCGATGACGGTCTCGATCGGCCTGACCAGCTGCAGGCCGGGCGACTCCGTCGAGACGTTGCTGACGCGCGCCGACAAGGCCCTCTACGCGAGCAAGGGACACGGCCGGAACCGGTTCTCGGCCGACGTCGACCTGGGTCGGGAGCCGGAGCCGCCGCCGGCCGACGGGCCGCCGCCGGCTGCGCCGCGCTGAACCGACGGAAAGGGCACCCACCCGCCGGCGCCGACCCCGTATGCTCGCCCCCACAGTGCCCAGTGCTCCCCTCGACCCCGGGACCGGCCACGCGCCCGTTCGCGACGCCGCCGTGCCGGACAGCAAAGAAGAACCCGACCCTCCGTCCGCGCGTCGGCCCGGCCTCACCGCCGGCCTCGCCGCCGCGTGCCTGCCTGTCCTGCCCCACGCCACCGGGGACGGCCTGCCGATCGTCGAGATCGCCGCGCAGGTGTCGCCGCTGCACGTGCTGATCGCCACCGCCGCCGCGGCGCTCGGCGGCTTCGGGGCGATCGCCGGCGCCAGCCTGCTCGTCTACTCGCCGACCCGCCTGGCACAGTTCCTGGACGAGCAGAAGCGCCGCGACAAGGAGGTCCGGACCGCCGAACTCGAAGCGAACGAGACCGAGCTGTTCGTCGTCGCGACCCTCTACGCCGCCGCGGGATGGGTCATCGGCCTGTGGGCGCTGCAGCACGCCGTCGACGCCGCCAACCTGCCGTGGGCCGTCGGCAGCTGGGTGCTGCTGATGCTGCTGGTCGCCGGCAGCCTGCCCGCCGCGGTCGCCGACGCGCGCGCCGAGCGGGCCGTGATCAGCCTGTTGCCGCTGTTGCGCGCCGGGTGGTTGCTGCTGCGCTGGCCGCTGGTCAAGCCGCTGCTCGGCACCACCGCCCTGCTGATGCGCGTGCTGCGCCTGCAGCGGGCCCCGGTCGACGATCCGGCCGAGGTGCAGAAGCAGATCATGGCAGCGGTCGCCGACTCGGTCGAGGACGCCGAGCTGGCCGACGACGCGCGCACCTGGATCGGCAACATCGTCACCCTGAAGGACCAGCAGGTCTCGACGGTGATGACGCCGCGCCCCGACATCGTCGCCCTGCCCGAGTCGATGTCGCTCCGCGAAGCGGTCGACCAGGCGCTCGAGCACGAGTTCTCCCGCTACCCGGTCTACCGCGAACGCATCGACGAGGTGGTCGGCATCTTCTACGTCAAGGACGCATTGCGCCTCTTGCGCACCGCGCCGGACAAGCTCGACGCGACGCCGTTGCGCACGCTGCTGCGCGAGCCGTTGTTCGTGCCGGAGACGACCAGCGCGGCGCAGCTGCTGCGGCGCGTGCAGGCCGGCAACCAGCACATGGCGATCGTCATCGACGAGTACGGCACCACCGTCGGCCTGGCCACCGTCGAGGACCTGGTCGAGGAGATCGTCGGCGAGATCGGCGACGAATACGACCCGCCGTCCGAGCAGGACGCCGAGATCCGCGTCGTCGAGGCGGGTCGCGTCGTCGAGTTGCCGGCCCGCACCGCGGTCGACGAGGTCAACCGGCTGCTCGGCACCCAGCTGTCCGAGGACGGCGACTGGGAGACGGTCGCCGGCCTCGTGATCGCGTCGTGCAACCGCATCCCGACCGTCGGCGAGACGGTCGTCGTCGACCACGTGGAGTTCCGGGTGCTCGAGGCCGACGAACGGCGCCTGCAACGACTGCGGCTGACGGCGCTCGAGCCCCAGGCCGCCGAGTCGAGGTGATCCGGCTCGGCGCGAGAGCGACGCGCCGGAACGCCGCCGACGGCCCGCGCCGCGGCGGGCCCGGCCAGACCACGGCGACGGCGATCGTCCTGCGCCGCCGCGACTTCCGTGAATCGAGCCGCATCGTCACGTGCCTGACGCGCGAACACGGCAAGCTGACCGGCCTTGCCAAGGGCGCGCACCGGCCGGACTCGCCGTTCCTCGGCCGCATCGACTTCCTCAACGAGCTCGACGCGACGTGGTCGGCCGACCGCGGCGGCCTGCGACTGCTGGTGCGGGCCCGGCTGCTGCGCGAACGACGCGGGCTGCGCGAGCCGCGGCGGTTCCTCGCCGCCAGCCATCTCGCCTGGCTCGTGGACTGCGGCAGCCACGAAGGCCGCTCCGACCCGGAGCTGTTCGACCTGCTGCACGGCGGCCTCAACCTGCTCGAACGCTGCCCCGGCCTCGCGGTCCCGCAGGTCGTGCTCGGCCTGGAGCTGCGGCTGTGCGCACAGCTCGGCGCGCTGCCGTCGCTCGATCGCTGCGGCGAGTGCGGCGAACCGCTCGACGACGACGCGTTCCGCCAGGCGGACACCGGCGGCCTCGCCTGCCGCCGTCACGCCGGATTGCCGCGCTACCCGCTGCGCCCCGGCGCGCTGCCGCTGCTGCGCGCGCTGCAGCGCAGCGCCGGTCGGGACTGGCCGAGCCTCGACGCCGGCGCCGCGGTCGCCGCCGCCGCCCCGCTGCCGGCACACTGGCTGGCCGCGGCGCTCGAGCAGCGCTCGCCGTTCCGGCGGCTGCTGTTCGACGCGCCGGGCGAACGCGAGGGAACGTCCGGGTGAGCCGTGCAATCCTGCGGCTGGAGGTTGCCGCCGGCGCAGCGGTCGCCGAACATCGCCGCCCGATGTGCCGCCGCCCCGTGTCGTCCGCCACCTGCGCAATGCTCGTGCTGTTCGTCGCGGCCGGCTGCGCGGCGACGCCGCTCGAACCGGTCGCCGCCGCCAACCTGCTCGCCGTCGCCGAGGCGGCGGAGCAGGCGGGCGACCACGACGCCGCGCTCGAAGCGCTCGACGGACTCGTCGAGCTCAACTGCCCGAAGCGGCTGCGCGACCGCCGCGACATGCTGCGCGCGCAGGCCGAACTGCACCGCGGTGAGCCATGGCGCGCGTTCCTCGCCCTCGAGCACTTCGCCGACGATCACCCGCACAGCGAGCTGCGCGCGCAGGCCGTGGAGATGATCTGGCAGATCGCCGAGGTGTTGCGGCAACGCGACGGCGGCTTCCTGATCTTCTGGTCGGACCGCACCGACGCGCGCACGGTGCTCGAGCACCTGGTCAGCCGGCACCCCGACACGCCGCGCCTCGACGACGCGCTGCGCATCCTCGGTGACATGTCGTTCGCCGACGGCGACTACGACCTCGCCCAGGAGCGCTACCAGGACATCATCCTCAACCGCCCCGAGAGCGCGTGGAGCCACTACGCGCAGTTCCGCTTCGCGATGAGCCTGGTGGCGCGCCTGCAGGGCCCGGACTACGACCTCGACGCGATGCAGCGCGCCGACAACGAGCTGGCGCGGTTCCTGGAGCAGAAGCACGAGAACCCGCAGATGGTCGAAGAGACATCCGCCGCGCTGCTGCAGGTGCGCGAGTGGCAGGTCGAACGCCACCTCGGGATCGCCGAGTTCTACCGCACCGTCGGCAACCTGCCGGGTGAGCTTCACCACCTGCAGCGCGCCACGGCGCCGGAGTTCGCCGAGGCGCCGTCGTTCCCCGCGGCCGACGAGCTGCGGCGTCACGCCGAGCTGCGCGCGCCGGACGGCGAAGCCGCGGCGCCGGGAGGTCGGCCGTGAGCGCGCGCCGGGCAACCGCCGTAGTCCTGTCGGTGCTGCTGCTGGGCACCGGCGGCTGCGGCTACACGTTCGGCAGCGGCCTCGCGGACGCCGGCGTACGCACGGTCGCCTTCCAGGTGGCCGGCAACGAGACGTTCCGCCAGCGCTACGAGGTCGACCTCAGCCACTACCTGGCCCGCGAGCTGCCGATCACCACCGACCTGCAGCTGGCCGACCGGGCCACCGCCGACGCCGTGCTCGAGGTCACGCTGGAGACGATCGGCGAACGCACGCTGGTCAACGGCGTGCGGGATCCGGTCGGCAATGACCCGAACTTCTCGCGGGTCCGCGAAGGCCTGCTGCAGGGGTTCGTGCGGGTGCGCCTCGTCGACCGGCGCGGCAACGTGCTCGTCGACCGCCGGCTGCAGGACCGCACCGAGTTCCGCTCCCCGATCGGCGAGAACCTGACCTCGGCGCGCAACGAGCTGACCGAGGACCTGGCCCGCAAGATCGCCCTCGCGCTGCAGAGCGAGCTCTGAGAGGCCCCACCGCATGCCCCCCACCTCCGACAACTCCCCGACGCCGCTGGTCGGCGTCATCATGGGCTCCCGCAGCGACTGGGAGACGATGCGCCACTGCAGCGCGACGCTCGACGAGCTCGGCGTGCCGCACGAATGCCGCGTGGTCTCTGCACACCGCACGCCAGACTGGCTGTTCGAGTATGCGGCGACCGCCGAAGAACGCGGGCTCGAGGTGCTGATCGCCGGCGCCGGCGGCGCCGCGCACCTGCCCGGCATGGCCGCCAGCAAGACGGTTCTGCCGGTGCTCGGCGTGCCGATCGAGGCGACCGCGCTGCGCGGCATGGACGCGCTGCTGTCGATCGTGCAGATGCCCGGCGGCATCCCCGTCGGCACGCTGGCGGTCGGCAAGCCGGGCGCGATCAACGCCGCGCTGCTGGCGACGGCGATGCTCGGCAGCCGCCGCCCCGAGCTGCGCGACGCGCTGCGCGACCGCCGCGAGCGCAACGCCCACAAGGTGCTCGAGGACCGCGACCCGACGCAGCCGCCGCCGTCCCCGAGCGAACCACCGAAGGCATGATCACCGCCGTGCTCGGAGGCGGGCAGCTCGCCCGCATGCTCGCCCTCGCCGGCGCGCCGCTCGGCCTGCGCACCCGCTGCCTCGACCCGTCGCCCGACGCGGTCGCCGGCCACGTCGCGGAGCTGCTGGTCGGCGCCTACGACGACCCGGCGCTGCTGCAGCGGCTCGCCGACGGCGCCGCCGTGTGCACCTTCGAGTTCGAGAACGTGCCGGTCGCCACCACCGAGTGGCTGATGGGCCACAGCACCGTGCTGCCGCACCCGCGCGCGCTCGGCGTCGGGCAGGACCGGCTGCACGAGAAGACGCTGTTCCGCGAGCTCGGCATCGGCACCGCGCCGTTCGCGATCGCCGCGACCCGCGACGAGCTGCGGCAGGCGGTCGCCACCGTGGGCACGCCGTGCATCGTCAAGACGCGCCGGCTCGGCTACGACGGCAAGGGCCAGGTGCGGCTCGCCGCCGGCGCCGACCAGGCGGCGATCGACGCCGCGTTCGCCACGCTGACCGCCGGCGGCTACGCGCACGCCCTGATCGCCGAGGGCTTCGTGCGCTTCGACCGCGAGCTGTCGGTGCTGGCCGCGCGCGGCCGCGACGGCCGGGTGGTGACCTGGCCGCTGGTGCAGAACGAGCACGAGCACGGCATCCTCGCCCGCAGCCGCGCGCCGGCGCCGCAGCTCGAGCCGCGGCTGCAGCGCGAAGCCGACCTGTTCGCCGCGGCGCTGCTCGAGCACCTCGACTACGTCGGCGTGCTGGCGGTCGAGCTGTTCGAGGTCGGCGGCAAGCTGCTGGCCAACGAGATGGCGCCGCGCGTGCACAACTCGGGGCACTGGACCATCGAGGGCTCGGTCTGCTCGCAGTTCGAGCAGCACCTGCGCTGCGTCCACGGCCTGCCGCTCGGCGACACCGGCATGGCCGGCTCTGGCTACGCGACGATGGTCAACCTGATCGGCGAGATGCCGGATCGGGCGCGCCTGCTGGCGCTGCCGGGCGTGCATCTGCACGACTACGGCAAGTCGCCGCGGGCCGGCCGCAAGCTCGGCCACGCGACGGTGGTCGCGGCGAGCCGCGACGAGGCCGACGCGCTGGCCGCGCGAGTGCGCGGCTGACGACGGGCCGCGCGAGTGCGCGGCTGACGTCGGCCCAGCACGGAGAGGCCGACGCCGAGGCGCTACTTGTCGCCGTCCTTCTTCTCGCCTTCCTTCTCGGCCGGCTTCTCGTCGGCCTTCGGCTTCTCGACCACCTGGATCCAGGTGCGGACGATCGGCACGCACTCGTCGATCATGCCGTTGTTCTGACGGATGCCCTTCTTCTCGAGGGCCTTCAGCGTCTCCTTGCCGTCGACGACCTCACCCCAGATCGTGTACTTGCCGTCCAGCATCTGGGTCGGACCGAAGGTGATGAAGAACTGCGAGCCCTCGCTCTTCGGCCGGCCGGTGTTGGCCATGCTCAGCAGGCCGGCGCGGTTGTGGCTCAGCTTGCCGATGAACTCGCCGTCCATGAAGAAGCCTGGGCCGCCGGTGCCCCACGCAGCCTTCTTGTCCTTGCTCTCCGTGTTGGGGCAGCCGCCCTGGGCCATGAAGCCGGGGATGATGCGGTGGAAGCCGATGCCGTCGTAGTAGCCGAGGCGCGACAGGTAGATGCCGCTGGTGACGTGCATCGGGGCGGCGTCGGGGAGGTAGCGGATGACGAGCTTGCCTTCGCCGGTCTCGACGTGCCACAGGTAGTCGTGGTCCTTCGAGAAGGTCTGCTTCGGCGGCTCCGCCAGCGCGGTGCGCCAGCCGGGCTTGCCCTGATCGACCTTGCTCTTCTTGATGAACTCGTCGATCGCCTTCACCGCCGGGTCGTTGGCGGTCACCTTGTCGTCCTTCGCCGGCTTGGTCGCCTGCGCCTGGGTCTCCGGCTCCTGCTTCGGCTTGGTAGCGGACTCCTGGGCCTTGGCGCAGGCGGCGAGCACGAGGAGCGGCAGGCTGGCGAGTGTGATCAGCGTCTTCATGGGCGAGGAGCATACGGCCCCCCCGACCGCCCGGCTACCGCCGGCGCAGCGAGGCGCGCTGGTGCGCGACCCGCCCGAACGTGCGCAACGGCGGCCCCTCGAGTCCGGCCCCGGTAACCTCGCCTGCGGCCGGGTCGTAGCTCACCAGCGAGAACTCGATACCGCGCGCGACCGCCCGGTAGCGCGCGTCGAGCACGTTGTCGCCGACCCGGAACACCGTCACCAACTCGCCTTCGATCAGCCGCCCGAGCAGCTCGATGCCGTCGCCCTCGTCGACGTGACAGCGGCCGCTGGCCCGATCGTCGACGACCAGCACGTAGTCGCGCTCGTCGCGGTCATGGCCTTCGCCGTAGCACAGCCGGAAGCGGTAACGGTCTGCGTCGACGCCCGGCTGGCCTTCGCACGGCGCGATCAGCAGCTGCATCGGCACGGCGCGCCCGAGGTCCGGCCCCATGCGCAAGTCGCCGGCGAACTCGCCGACCAGCGCGGCGAACCCGCTCGGTGTCGGCGGCGCGGCACAACCGACCAGCCCGGCGAGCAAGACCAGCGCCGCGGGTCGCCGCACTTCAGCTCTCGCCGCGATGCACGAAGTCCGGTCGCGACGTGGCCCCTGACGACCAGAGGCCGAGACCTGCATCGCGCGGCAGGCCGAACTCGAGCCAGTGCAGGATGCGCGCGACGCGGTGGAAGTACTGGTGGTAGCGCATCACCTCCGCGTGGCCGCTGGCGGCGACGCGGCGCCGCTCGGTGTCCTTCGGCAGCCACTCGGCGATCTTCTCCATCGCCTCGTCCTCGCCCCGGTACCAGACGAGGTGCTCCTCGTTGGCGAACACGTTCTCGAGCCGCGGCACGTAGTGCGTCAGGTGGAACGCGCCGCACGCCATCGTCAGGAAGGTGCGGTTGCTGAAGTAGTACTCGTCGTCGTTGACCTCGTTGACGCCGAGCACGATCCGGGTCGACGCGCAGATCTTGCTGTAGGTCTTGTTGCGCACCGGCTTGTGCACGCTCAGGCCCGGGTGCTGGTCGCTCCAGCGCTGCCAGTGCAGGCCGTAGACCGCGGTGTCGAAGTGCCGGGCCACGCGGGCGAGGAAGGCCGCGCGCTGCCCCTTGCGCCCCGGTCCGCCGATCAGCGCCACGTCGCGCACCGGCTTCTGCGCCGGCGCCGGGCTGTGGTAGCGCGGCGCGAAGCCGCTCATCAGGAACGCCATGTTGTCGAGCCCGTGCTCGCGCAACCAGGGGAACCGCGCCGGGTTGCTCATGCAGACCAGGTCGGCGAGGCGGAAGTAGTCGATCACCGACGCGTCGAGGCACTCGAGCGCCTCTTCGCACCAGATGACCAGCCGGGCGCTCTTCGCGAACTCCGCGGCCAGCGCCTGCGGCAGGTCGCGGAAGAAGACGAACACGACGTCCGGCTTGTAGGCGCGGAACTCGGCGCGCGCGAGCCGGTTGGCGACCTGCTGGCCGAACCAGCGCCGCCACGTCACCAGGTTGCGCTTGCGCACCTCGACGCCGTGGCGACGCAGCGCGTCGACCAGGGCACCGGTGCACCGGGTGCGCGACATGCTCTTGCCGAAGAACAGCACGCGCCGCGCCGGGCCGAGCCGCGACGACAGGGACGGACCGGCCTCGGGCAGCAGCACGTCCGGCGCCAGGGCGTCGACGCCCCCGGGACCCGGCGGGCCGATCGCCTCCGCGCTGTCGAGCTCCTCGGAGTTCCCGCTGTTCACTTCAGACCCCCTCCGGTGGCTGACCGTCCACCGCATCTGCCGGGCGAATGGCCGCCGCCCGCGTGACGGCCTGGATGGATTCTTCCGGACACGTGTCGGGAAGATACAAGGCAGCCCCGCCGCCGAGCCACCACCACTTGTGGAAGAAGGCCCGAAAGACCGGAGCCTCGGCCCCATCCAGCTGGCGACGCCGCTGATCCAGCCAGGCCTCGCGCAGCTCGCGGCCCCCGGAGATCCAGCGGCCCGGCGGGAGCGCGCCGCGCAGACGGTGCTCGACGCCCGAGAGCCGGATCCGCCGCTCGAACTCGGTGCTGTCCTCGAAGCAGCGACGCAGCCGACCTTCGCGGAACCGCCGGCGCGCAGCCGCGACGCGCTCGACGACCTCGCCGCGTTGCTCCGCCCCGAGCAGCCCGGCCTGCACCAACTCGCCCACCAGCGCCTCGAGGTCGCCGCGGCGATCCTGCAACAGCCGCGCGGCGAGCGCGACGCGCCGGGCGACGGTCGCGCCACCGCGCCGGCACCGCGCCGACTGCAGGTCGAGCACGGCCAGCCGCCCGTCGTGGAGCCGCAGGAAGTTCTCGCCGTGCAGGTCCGGATGCACGACGCCCGCCTCGAGCAGGCGCACGCCGAGCGCCGCCTCGTCGCGCAGCCGGGCGGCGTCGTCCCCCGGCTCGGGCCCGGTCGCCATCGTGCGCAGCACCAGCATCGAGCGCCACGGCAGGCCGGCGCGGCGCGCCGTGCGCACCGCCACCACCTCGGGGCAGGGCAGCCCCGCCACCGCGACCGCACGCAGCATCGCCGCCTCGTGCGCCGCTGGCAGCGGCCGCAGCAGGTAGCGCAGCCGGTCCTTGGCCCGCGGGAACGCCATCGTCTTGACGTGCACGGCGCCGAGCGCGGGCAGCGCGCCGCGGTGCACGGCGCGGATCAGCCGCCCCTGCACCAGCTGCAGGTCCTCGGGCAGCGCACCGCGTGCCGAGAACTCCTGCCACCACCGTTCGAGCACGGCGCGATCGGCGTCGCCGAGCCCCGCGTTCACCTGCGGCCGTCCTGCGCGGCGAGCAGGCGCGCATAGAGGTCGCGGGTGCGTTCGGCCGCGCGCAGCGGGTCCATGTCGAGCCGCGCCCGCCGCAAGGCAGCCTCGCCGCAGCCGCGCCGCAGCGCGTCGTCGCGCAGCAGCTTCACCAGCGCGTCGCCGAGCGCCGCCGGGGTCTCGTCGACGGCGAAGCCCGGCACTTCGCCGGCGCGCGGCGAGCTGCACAGCTCCGGCAGGATGCCGCGCCGCGTCGCCACCACCGGCAGGCCGAACGCCATCGCGTCGCAGACCGCGCGGCAGGTGCCGTCGCTGCCGGGCACCAGGAACAGGAACGCATCGAGCGCGCGCAACGCGCGTTCGTAGGCGTCGGCCTTCTGGTAGCCGGGCAGCACGACGTGGCCGCCGAGCCCCAGCTTCGCCACCGGTTCGGTCACCAGCTGGCGCGTGTCCTGTTCGTTGCCGCGGCCGAGCAGCACGAAGCGCGCCTCGGGCACACGATCGACCACGTGTCGCGCCACCGCCCACAGCAGCTCGAAGCGACGGTGCGGCTGGATGCGCGCGGTGATGCCGACCACCTTGTGCTCGGCGCCGAGGCCGAACGCGGCGCGCGCGTCGGGGCCGTCGAGGCGGCGCGGCTCGGTGACCGGCTCCTGCAGCAGCAGCGCGTCGGGTGCGAACGGGAACCGCGCGGCGACGCCGTCGCGCGCGGCGCGGGTCGGCGCCAGCACGGCCTGCGTGCGGCGGAACGCGGCGCGCTCGCGCCAGCCGAAGCGCGGCGGCTCCGGTTCGTAGAGGCTGCGCACGAGCACCGGCGGACGGTCGAGCGAGCGGCAGGCGAGCGCGGCGGTCAGGTGGTCCGCGGGCTGGTGGCAGTGCAACACGCGGTAGCCGTCGCGGCGCAGCAGCCGCCGGAGCACGCGCACGTCGTGCAGCAGCGCGCCGACGTGGAAGTGCTTGCGCAGCGCCATGCCGGTGACGACCGGCACGCGCGCGCGCCGCAGCTCCTCGGCGACGCGATGCTCGCCGCCAGGATGCACGAAGCCAGCCTGCGCGAAGACCACGTCGAGCCCGAGCGCGCGCAGCCGCGCCGCCGCACGGATCGCCGGGTCGGCGGGCCCGGTCCACTTGTAGTTGGCGAACAGGTGCAGCACCCGCACGCCGTCCAGCGCGTCGCGATCCAGCGCGCTCACGCCGCACCTCCGGCGCGGCCGCGCGGCAGCGCCATCAGGCGGCGGTACTTCTGCCAGTCGGTGTAGGCGGCCATCGCCGCCACCACCACACCGCGCCAACCGTCGAGCACGCCGAGCTTGAGCACCAGGCTCTTGACGAACGACGCTGGAGGCCGGAACAGCAGGTCCAGCACGTTGGCGCGGCGCCCTTCGGCGGCCAACGCCGCGGCGGCGATGCGGGTGTACGAGTCGATGGTTCGCAGGTGGTGCGCGAAGTCGCGGTAGCTGAGGTGTTCGATCGGCTGGCCGAGGCGCTCGACGCGCGCACCGTCTTGCATGCGCACGTGGTCGTGCGGGTTGCGCCCGCCCCAGCGTCCTTTGCGGCGGTCGAACAAGCGCAGCTTGCGGTCCGGCACGTGCAGGCCGTGGCGCAGCACGCGCCCGAGGTAGTGGTTCTGCCGCGGCATCTCGTAGCCGTCGACGGCGAAGCCCGCGTCGCGCAGCGCGACCACGCGTTCGACCAGCTGCGGCGTGCAGCGTTCGTCGGCGTCGAGGCAGAACACCCAGTCGTGCGAGGCCTGATCGACGGCGAACTGCTTCTGCTCCTTGTGGCCGGGGAACGGCACGTTGACGACGACGCGTGCGCCGAGCTGCGCGGCGAGCTCGCGGGTGCCGTCGGTGCTGCCGCTGTCGACCACCACCACCTCGTCGCAGAACGACAGCGAGCGCACGCAGTCGGCGATGCGGTCGGCCTCCTGGTAGCAGATCACGCAGCCGCTGATCGCCGCGCGCGCCACGTCAACCACCCGCGGCCTCCTGCTCGGGCGGACGCCGCTCTTCGCCGGCGGCAGCGCGCGGCTCCTCGCCGGTCATGCGCGCGTGGATCTGCTTGAGCGACTCCTGGATCGCCAGCAGCTGCCGGCCCCAGTCCTGCATGCGCCCGTCCTGTTCGACGGCGCTGGCCGCGGCCTTCATCACCTGGTGGCGCTCCTCGGGCGACAGCCCGAGGCGCTGGTGCAGCAGGTACTGGTTGCTGTAGCCGAGCACCTGGTTCCAACGCAGCAGCTCGAGCACCTGACCGAGCAGCTCGCAGAGCTGCAGCTCGGCGTCGGTCAGGCCCATCGACTGGGCCTTCTGCTTGCGACGGCGATTGGAGGACACGGACGGGGAGAGAGTGGGGCCGCCAGTGTGAGGCGCGCGACGGGCGAGGTGTGGGAGGAGTCGGCGACGGGAGGCGTGCCCTCCCGCCGCCGCCGCGATCAGGCCTTGGCCAGATTCGCGTTGGCGAAGTCCCAGTTCACCAGGTGCTCCAGGAACGTCTTGATGTAGTCCGGGCGGCGGTTCTGGAAGTCGAGGTAGTAGGCGTGCTCCCAGACGTCCATCGTCAACAGCGGCGTGCAGCCCGCCTGGGTGATCGGCGTCTCGGCGTTCGGGGTCTTCTTGACCGCGAGCTTGCCGTTCTCGAGCACCAGCCACGCCCAGCCGCTGCCGAACTGCGTGGCGCCGGCCTGGCTGAACAGCTCGACGAACTTGTCGTAGCCGCCGAGGTCGCTGTCGATCTTGGCCGCGATGGCACCGGTCGGCTTGCCGCCGCCACCCGGCTTCATCGAGTGCCAGTAGAAGGTGTGGTTCCACACCTGCGCGGCATTGTTGAAGATGCCGGCCTTGTCCGCCTTGCCGGCCGTCGCCTTGACGATGTCCTCGTTGGACATCGACGCGTACTCGGTGCCTTCGATCAACTTGTTGCCGTTGACGACGTAGGCGTTGTGGTGCTTGCCGTGGTGGATGTCGAGCGTCTGGGAGTTGATGTGCGGCGCCAGCGCGTCGTTCGCGTAGGGCAGGGCGGGGAGTTCGAGTGCCATGATCGGATCGGGGGTCGTGGTGGGAATGGATGCGCGGCCCGGAGCGGTTCCGCGCGACCTGCGACGATAGGCCAACCCGGCCCGCGATCGAAACCGTTTGTGCGCCGCCCGCCGGGGCGCACACTCTGGGCATGGCGGAACAACCGACACGTGCCCTGCCCGGACTCCAGCGCCTGATCGAGACGGTCGCCCGTCTGCGGGCGCCCGACGGCTGTCCGTGGGACAGGGAGCAGACCGCCGCCAGCATGGCGCCGCACCTGCTCGAAGAAGCCTACGAAGCCGCCGACGCGATCCGCCGCGAGCGGGTCGAGGCGGTGCAGGAAGAGCTCGGTGACGTACTGGTCAACGTCGCGATGATCAGCCAGATCGAGAGCGAAGGCGACCGCTTCGACCTGGAACAGGTCGCGGCGCGCGCTGCCGAGAAGCTGATCCGGCGCCATCCACACGTCTTCGGTGACCGCAAGGCCGACAGCGCCGAGCTGGCCTACCGCAGCTGGGAACAGCAGAAGAAGCAGGAGCAGGCAGCTGCCGGCGACGCCTCGCCGCGGGGCGCCCTGGCTGGCGTGCCGTTGGCGCTGCCTGCCCTGCTGCGCGCCTTTCGCGTCGGCGAGAAGGCGGCGCGCAGCGGCTTCGACTGGCCGGACCGCAGCGGGCCGCGCGCCAAGGTCGACGAGGAGCTGCGCGAACTGGACGAGGCGATCGCCGGCGGCGACCAGGACCGCGTCACCGCCGAGCTCGGCGACGTGCTGTTCAGCCTGTGCAACCTCGCCCGACACGTCGGCGCCAACCCGGAGGTCGCGCTGGCCCGCACCACGGACGAGTTCCAGCGACGGTTCTCCTGCATCGAGGAGGAGTTCGGCTACGAGCTCCAGGGCCGGCCTCTCGCCGAGCTCGACGCCGCGTGGAACCGCGCCAAGCAGTCGCGGAGCGGGAACGGCTGAAGAGGACCCCGTCCCGTTGGGCGGCCGACGTCACGCCACCTTCGAGCAGGCAGCCGTCGGAGCGCCGTCGGGTCGCTGTCGGATCGGCGCCAGCTCACCTCTGGCCGACCGGCGCCGCAGCGACGTCGCCCCCGTGCATCGTCGCAGCGAAATCCATAACCAACCATCCCATCGCCCCTTGTGGATTCGCTTTGGATTTCCAAGCAAATCCTCGGCGTCGGCACGGAGCGTGCACCTGGGGCCCCCGGTGGAAAGAAACGCCTGGGCGTGGGCCCAGTGGCAGGGATGGGCTCCGGTGTGGGGTGGTGCCTCACCGGAGCCCGCATTTTTTCCGGCCGGGCGCGCCGCCGTCAGTCGCCGTGCGGCGACGGCGGCCAGTCGAGCTCGATCTGCCGCCACAGCCCTGGCTCCTCGGCTGGCGTGACCAGCAGCGCCCCGACGGCGCCGAGCCGGCGCATCCGCGGCCACGCGGCCCGCATCGCTTCGTCCCCCATCACCATCAGCGCGGTGCCGAGCGCGTCGGCGATCGCGGCACTGTCGGCCAGCACGGAGGCACTGACCACCGAGTGCGTCGGGTTTCGACCGGTGCGCGGGTCGAAGACGTGGTGCACGACCTTGCCGTCGACCACGAGCGCGTTGCGGTAGTCGCCGCTGGTGCACAGCGCCCGATCGCGCAACGCGACCACGCGCAGGGCAGCGTCACCGCCGACCACATCGGCCGCCGGATCGACGACGCCGATACGCCACGGCTCACCGTCGGGCTTCACCCCGTGGCACAGCACTTCGCCGGTGATCTCCAGGTAGAAGGAGTCGGTGCCCCGCGCACGCAGCTGCGCGCCGATCGCGTCGGCGGCGGCGCCGGCGACGAGGCCGTCGAGGTCGAGCAGCACGTCGCCGCGCTGACGCACCAGCAGCGGCGAACCGTCGGCGGCTGCCGTCACCGTGACCCTGCCGAAGCCGATCCGCTGCCGCGCCGCCGCGACCGCCGCCGGGTCGAGCGCGGCGCGCTGCTTCTTCGCCGCGCGGTAGAGATCGCTGAGCGGCTTGACCGTCGGGTCGAACGCGCCGTCGGTGGCCGCGGCGACCTCGAGCGCAGTGCGCAGCACGCCCGCGAAGCGCGCGCTGATGGCGACCGGCTCCGTGCCCGGCGTCGCGTTGAGCCGCGCGATCTCGGAGTCGTCACGCCACTGGCTGAACGCCGCGTCGAACGCCGCGAGTTCGTCCGCGACGAGCTCGCGGATCGCCGGCAGGTCGCGTTCGTGGCCGACGAACTTGACCTGGTAGGTCGAGCCCATCGTCGGCCCGGCGAACGACTGCACCGACGGCCCGCAGGCCGTCAGCGCGAGCGCGACGACCAGCGCCGCGGGCGGGCGGAGGCAGGCGACATCGACGGCGCGCGACATCGGCGGCGATCAGCCGCCGAAGTCGTCGAACGCGATCATGTCCTTCTCGACACCCAGGTCGGCGAGCAGCTTCTGCACCGCGCTGTTCATCATGGGTGGACCGCACATGTAGAACTCGATCTCGTCGATGTTGTCGTGGTCCTTCAGGTAGTTGTCGAACAACACCTGGTGGATGAAGCCCTTGAAGCCGGTCCAGTTGTCCTCCGGCTGCGGCTCCGACAGCGCCACGTGGTACTCGAAGTTCGGGAAGTCCTTCTCGATGGCCTCGAAGTGCTCCGTGTAGAACATCTCGCGCTTGCTGCGCGCGCCGTACCAGTAGCTGACCTTGCGCTTGGTCTTCAGCGTGTGGAACAGGTGGAAGATGTGGCTGCGCAGCGGCGCCATGCCCGCGCCACCACCGACGTAGATCATCTCGCGGTCGGTGTCCTTGATGTGGAACTCGCCGTACGGGCCCGAGATCGTGACCTTGTCACCCGGCTTCAGCGAGAACACGTAGCTCGAGCAGATGCCCGGCGGCAGGTCCATCTGGCGCGGCGGCGGCGTGGCGATGCGGATGTTGAGCATCACCATGTTGCCTTCGGCCGGGTGGTTGGCCATCGAGTAGGCGCGGAAGCACGGCTCGGGGTTCTCGGCGACCAGGTCCCACAGCTTGAACTTGTCCCAGTCGCCGCGGAAGCGCTCCTCGACCGCGAAGTCCTTGAACTTCAGGCCGTGGTATTCCGGCACGTCGATCTGGATGTAGCCGCCCGACTGGAAGTCGATCGTCTCGCCCGCGGGCAGGTCGACGACGAACTCCTTGATGAACGTCGCGACGTTGTGGTTGCTGCGCACGGTGCACTCCCACTTGCGGATGCCGAAGATCTCCTCCGGCACGTGCACCTTCATCGGGCCGCGCACCTTGACCTGGCAGGCGAGGCGCCAGCTGTCCTTGGCCTCGCTGCGGGTGATGTGCGTCAGCTCGGACGGCAGGATGTCGCCGCCGCCTTCGAAGACCTGGCACTTGCACATCGCGCAGGAGCCCTTGCCGCCGCACGCCGACGGCAAGAAGATCTTCTGGTTGCTGAGCGCCATCAGCAGGTTGCTGCCGACCGCGACGTCGGGCGACTTGGCCGCGTCGTCGTTGATCAGCAGCTTGACCTGGCCCTTCTGGACCAGCTTGCTCTCGCAGAACATCAGCACCAACACCAGCAGCACGATGACTGCGGTGAGGGCGACGACGCCGGTGAGGATGGTGATGAACATCGTGGTGGCTCCCTACCTCAGATGCCGCTGAAGGTCATGAAGGCCATCGCGACGAGGCCGGTGGTGATGAACGTGATGCCGAGGCCCTTGAGCGGCGCCGGGATGTGCGCGGTGCGCAGCTTCCAGCGGATCGCCGCCATGCTGACGATCGCCAGCATCCAGCCGGTGCCCGAGCCGAGGCCGAACACCACCGACTGCACGAAGTCGTACTTGCGCTGCTCCATGAACAGCGAGCTGCCGAGGATCGCGCAGTTGACGGCGATCAGCGGCAGGAAGATGCCGAGCGCCGCGTAGAGCTTGGGGCTGAACTTGTCGACCGCCATCTCGACGATCTGCACCGCGGCGGCGATCGTCGCGATGTAGGTCAGGAAGCGCAGGTAGCTGAGGTCCGAGTCCGGCATGCCGGCCCAGGCCAGCGCGCCCGGCCGCAGCACGTAGGCCTCGATGACCCAGTTGAGCGGCACGGTCAGGCCGAGCACGAAGATCACGGCGATGCCGAGGCCGAGCGAACTGTCGACACGCTTGCTGACCGCGAGGTAGCTGCACATGCCGAGGAAGAACGCCAGCAGGATGTTCTCGACGAAGATGCTCTTCAGCAGGATGCTGACGAGCCCTTGCGGGTTGCCGACTTCCTCCTGAGGAGCGAAGGCGACGAGATCGAGCAGGCTGGTGACGCTCGGATTGGAAACGACTTCGTAGGCGATCATCTCGGTTGCCTCCCGATCACTTCTCGACGTAACCAGAGATGGCGCGCTGCACCCAGACGATCACCCCGAGCAGGATGAACGCGCCGGGCGCCAGCACCATCAGGCCGTTGTTGACGTAGCCGGCCTCGTAGAGCCCCTGCGGCACGACCTGCATGCCGAGCAGCTTGCCGGAGCCGAAGATCTCGCGGATCGCGCCGACGACGGCGAGGATCCACGCGTAGCCGAGACCGTTGCCGATGCCGTCCAGCAGCGAGCGCCCCGGCGGGTTCTGCATCGCGTAGGCCTCGAGGCGCCCCATGACGATGCAGTTGGTGATGATCAGGCCGATGAACACCGACAGCTGCTTCGACAGGTCGAACATGTAGGCCCGCAGCACCTGGTCGACCGCGATCACCGCGCCCGACACGACCACGAGCTGCACGATGATGCGGATCTTGCTCGGGATCAGGTTGCGGATCAGCGAGATGATCACGTTGGACGCGGCGGTCACCGCGGTCACGCCGGCGCCCATCACCAGCGCGGCGTCGAGCTTGGTCGTCACCGCGAGCGCCGAGCAGATGCCGAGCACCTGCAGCGCGATCGGGTTGTTGTCCCAGAGCGGGTCGAGGATCGCCTTCTTCTCGTCGGCGCCGAACAGCGGCTTGGTCTTGGGAGTCGCGGTCGCAGTCATCGTTCGGCTCCTCAGTTCTGCTTGGCCATGCGGCCGAGGTAGGTCTGGAACGCCTGCAGGTCGCTCAGCAGGAAGTTGGTCACGCCCTTGCAGGTCAACGTCGCGCCCGAGAGGCCGTCGACCATGTGCTTCTTCTCGCGCTCGATCGCCGGGTCGACCTTGCCCTTCTTCAGGGTGATCGAGACCAGCTTGTGGTCGGCGTCGAAGATCGTCTTGCCCTTCCAGGTCGCGGTCCACGCCGCGTTCTCGACCTCACCGCCGAGGCCCGGCGTCTCGCCGTGCTCGTAGAAGGTGATGCCGCGCACGGTGTTGGCGTCCGGCTCGAGCGCGAGGTAGGCGTAGAGCGTGCTCCACAGGCCCTTGCCCGATACCGGCAGCACGATCGCCTCGAGCTTGCCGTCGGCGCTCTTGGTGGTCGCGACGCTGCGGTAGCGCTTGCCCTTCGCTTCGACCTTGGCCGGATCGACGACCTCACCGGTCTCGGTGTCGACCAGCTGCTCGGTGACGCGGTCCTGGTAGAGCTTCTCCAGCTCGGCGCGCGGCCGCAGGTCGCCGCGCTCGATCAGCCCGGCGGCCAGCATCACGTTCTTCTGCCGGTCGAACTCCTTCGCCGCGTCCTGCGTCGAACGCAGCGAGTTGGCGAGCACCGCCAGCATGGTGCTGATGATGACGCACACCGCGACGGCGAAGACCATCACGTAGCTGTTGCTGTTGGTGTTCATGCGCGAGCGAGCCTCCGCTTGATGTTGGCGGCGACGACGAAGTGGTCGATGGTCGGCGCGAAGGCGTTGAGCAGCAGCACCGCCAGCATCATGCCTTCCGGATACGCCGGGTTGATCGTGCGCACGAGCACGGTCACCACGCCGATCAGGGCGCCGTAGATCCACTTGCCGATGTTGGTCTCGGGGCACGAGACCGGGTCGGTCGCCATGAAGACGATGCCGAACAGGAAGCCGCCGCACAGCAGGTGCTGCCAGCCGAGCTCCCAGGTGCCGGCGTGCGGCAGGCCGCCCGCCGCGAAGATCGGCGGCAGCGCGTAGGCCGCGACCAGCACGCCGATGACGCCGGCGAGCATCGTGCGCCAGCTGCCGATGCCGGTGGCGACGAGGATCACCGCGCCGAGCAGCACCGCCAGCTTGCTCATCTCACCGGCGCTGCCGGGGATGTTGCCGAAGAACAGGTTGGAGGCCGAGTAGATGCCGTCGTGGAACGACGCCAGCGCCTCGGTGCCGTTCTCGCCGGCCTTGGCGACCGCGAGCGCGGTCGGCTGCGAGAAGCCGTCGATCAGGCTGCCGGGCACGCCCTTGACCGAGTCGTTGCCCGCCACCCAGACGGTGTCGCCCGACATCTGCGCCGGGAAGGCGAAGAACAGGAAGGCGCGCACCATCATCGCCGGGTTGAAGATGTTCATCCCGGTGCCGCCGAACACCTCCTTGCCGAGCACGACCGAGAAGGCGACGCCGATCGCCAGCTGCCACAGCGGCGTCGAGGCCGGCACGATCAGCGCGATCAGCATGCCGGAGACGAGGTAGCCTTCGCTGACCTCCTCCTTGCGGATGACGCTGAACATCATCTCGATGCCGAGGCCGACGCCGTAGCTGACGATCAGCAGCGGCAGCATGCGCTGCAGGCCGAACACCACCTTGTCGAAGGCGCCCACCGCCTCGAGCGAGGGAACACCGAGCAGCGACTGCAGCCAGCCGGCGGTGTAGTCCGCGGCGTTCAGCTTGCCCGCCGCGACCATCTGCTCGATGGCGTGGAAGTGCTGCGCGCCGGCGTTCCAGATCGCCCACACGAGACACGGCAGCATCGCGATGATGACCGTGTTCATGACCCGCTTCAGGTCGACGTAGTCGCGCACGTGCACGCGCTTGCCACCGGAGCGGTGGTCAGGCGCGAACAGGAACGTCTCGAACGCGTCGAACAGCGGCCACAGCTTGTGGAACTTGCTGTCCTTGGCGTGGTACAGCGAGCGCTGCTTCTCGATCAGGTTGCGTAGGAACTGCACGGCTCAGCCTTCCTTCTCGTACATGTCGAGCCCCTGGCGGATCACTTCGCCGACGTCGATCTTGCAGGGATCGACGAACGTGCACAGCGCGACGTCTTCTTCGGTGACTTCGAGCAGGCCCAGCTTGAGGGCCTCGTCGAGGTCGTTGGCCTGGATCGCGCGGACCAGGAACGTCGGCAGGATGTCGAGCGGCATCACGCTCTCCCACGCGCCGATGTTGACGATCGGGCGGTGGCCGCCGTTGAGGCGCGCGTCCATCGCCACGTCCTTGGGCTTGAGCCAGCCGCCGCCGGCGCTGCGACTGACGCTGACCTTGCCGAACTGCGGCAGGACCCAGCCGAACAGGTCGCGCTTGCCGGTGCCCTCGGGCATCACCGTGATGGTGCGCGTGCCGAGGCCGAGCCAGGCGTCCGGGCCGACGGCGACGCCATCGAGCACGGTGCCGTCGACGACGCGCACGTCACCGGCGAGCGAGCCGGCGATCGACGCGACCGGCGCGCCGTGGCGCACGCGGTAGTAGCCGCGCTGCTTCGCCTCGCTGCCGGCGACCGCGACCACCGTCTTGGCGGGGTACTTGCCGGTGCGGGCCCATTCACCGAGGCGCGCGACGTCGACCAGCGACAGCGCCCAGGCGGTCTCGCCGGTCTTCAGCGGCCGGATGGTGGCGATGTGCGTGCCGACCAGGCCCGACGGGTGCGGGCCGGCGAAGTCGTGCACCTCGACGCCCCTGAGGTCGCGCAGCTCGGACTGGTGGTCACCGGCGGCGCGCAGCGTCAGGTAGACCTTGCCCGACGTCAGCTTCTTCAGCACGTCGAGGCCGGCCTGCACGTCCTGCTTGCGCCCCTGCGCGGCGAACGCCGGGTCCGCCGCCAGCGGCGCCGAGTCCATGCCGTTGACGAAGATCGCCGCCGGCACTGCCTCGCCGCGCGGCATCTTGCCGAGCGGGCGCTGCTTGAACAGCGGCCACAGGCCGGCGTTCTTGATCGCCTTGACCAACGTCGCGTGGTCGCCGTCGGCCTTCGGCATCGCCTGGAACTGATCGTCCCCCGCGCGCTCGATCTCGACGCGCTGCAGGAAGCGGCGTTCACCGTAGACGACGGCCTTGACCGTGCCGGTGATCGGCGAGCACCAAACGACGTCGCGGTCCAGCTTGTCGAGGAAGATCGGCTGGCCGGTCTTCACCGCGTCGCCTTCCTTGACCAGCGCCTTCGGCTTGATGCCGGCGTAGGCCGCGGTCTCGAGCGCGACCAGCGTGGGCTCTGGCGCGTCCGCGAGCACTGCTTCGGCGCGTCCCGCGAGCGGGAGGTCGAAGCCCTTCTTGATGGTGTGGGTCGTCATCCGTCAGGAGACCTCGTGGTCAACTGTCGTGGGGAGATCAGGCTGTGGCACCCGCCGCGCAGACGCTCGCGTCACCGACGCTCGCCGTCATCGCTTGCAGGCACCTTCGGGGTCGGAATCGGAGACCGGCTTGCCGCACCGCTGGCACGATCCGTCCGCGTTCATGCCGCCGCACGAACCCGAGAGTCGCATGCCCTTCGTCGCGAGCACAGCGATCGCCAGGACGGGCAGCGTGATGACCAGGATCGGCAGGAGGAAGGACACGGAGGGCCGGGGATTCGGGCGAAGAAGGTAGCGGCTCGCGGCACGGATGCGAGCCTGCAGCGTGAGAACCTCACGCACACGGGCCACCACCGCGACGCGACGAGCGGCTCGGGCCGGGGGCTAGGCCGAGAGCCGACTCTTCACCAGCTCGGTCAACCCGCGCAGCGTGTTGCAATTTCCCAGGGACAGGTCGGCGTCCTGCACCCGCACCGCGAAGCGCTGCTCGAGGAACTCGACGACCTCGAGCACGCCGGCCGAATCGACGATGCCGGAGGTGACCAGCGGGGTGTCGTCGTCGAGCCCGTCCGCCTTGCCGTCGCGGAACCAGTTGGCGACGAAGGTGCGGATCTCGGCGAGGATGTCGGTGCGCTGGAAGGTCGGCTCGGAGGACATGCGGTCGGGCTGGGGAACCGGGCGATCATGCACCACGCGATGGCCCAGGCAAAGAGCGTAGACCAGAGCTCTCGCAGTCCAACCCCGCGGCACTTGCGCATGATTGCACGCGGCGAGCCCCTTGCCGGCGAGCTCGACCGACGCTTGCCTTGCGCCAGTGCGTGTGCGCTGGACCAACCTGATCCTGCTGCTGGCCCTGCCGGCGGCGCCCGCGGCGCTGGCGCCGTGGTTGTCGTCGTGGCATTGGTCGGTCGATCTGGCCGCCAGCTTTGCGGTGCAGGTGTCGGGCTGGCTGCTTGCGTGTGCGCTGGTGCTGGCGGCTGCCCGAAGGTGGCGTCCGGCGGTCGCGCTGGCCACCGCCGCGGCGATCGCCGCGCTCGCCGTGGTGCCGACCTGGTGGCCGGGCACCCGCCGCCTGGGTGGAGAGTTCATCACATATGTGGACAAGCCTGGACAACTCACCGCCTGCGCGCTGAACCTGTTGTTCGAGAAGGACCAGGAGCCGGACCGGGCTGTGGAATGGCTACGCCGCACGAACCCGGACCTGGTCTTCTGTGGAGAGTTCACCACAGGGTGGAAAACGGGTCTCGAGCCGGCCGTGACCGCGCTGCCCCACCGCTGCCTCGAGCCGCAGGCCGGCGCGTTCGGCGTCGGCCTCTACTCACGCTGGCCGCTGAGCCAGGTCACCGTCGAAGCCCTCGGACCCGCCCGCACCCCGGCGATCCGCGCCGTCGTCGCGACCCCGTCGGGCCCGATCGGCGTGCTCGGCATCCATCCGACGCCGCCATACTTCTCCGCCGGCCACATCGCCGACCGCGACGGCGCACTCGCCGACGTCGCCCGCCTGCTCGAAGGTCTGCCGCCCCGCCGCATCGTGCTCGGCGACTGCAACGCGGCGCCGTGGAACCGCGCGTTCGCGGCGATGCTGCGCGACACCGGGCTGCAGCCGGGCACCGCCGCCGAGTGGCTGCCGACCTGGCCGAGCACGCTGCCCTGGCCGCTGCGGCTGCCGCTCGACCACGTGCTGGTCGGCGGCGACCTGGAGATGCTCGACTGCGCGGTCGGCCACGACTTCGGCAGCGACCACCTGCCGATCGTCGCCCGGATCCGGCCCGTGCCCCGTTGATCGGCGGCTACTTGCCCGCCTTCGGGAAGTAGCGCGCGCGGATCCACGCCGGCTGCCAGCGGTCCGGCGGCCAGCGCTTGCCGGTCAGGTCGAGCTCGACCGGCAGCTGCTTCTGGGTCTTCCACGGCAGCTCGTCGTGGCAGCGCTGCTGCGCCGCGCGCAGCCGTTCGCCCAACGACTGCTCGATCGCCGCCGCGTCGCCGTCGGTCGCGCCGGCGAGGTCGTGCAGCTCGTGCGGGTCGGCCGCGACGTCGAACACCAACGAACGGTCGATCTGCGGCAGCCGCAGCAGCTTCCACTGCGGCGCCAGCAGCGCGCGCTGGGTCTTGGCGTAGACCAGCAGCAGCTCGTCGCGACCGGCCGCGCCTTCGCGCAGCATCGGCCAGACGCTGCGACCGTCGCTGCCGGGCAGCGCCTCGACGCCGGCGGCCTCGGCGATCGTCGCCGTCAGGTCGTAGAGATACGTCAGCCCGTCGCGGCGCGCGCCGTCCGGCACGCCGGGCCCGGCGACGATGCACGGCGAACGCATCGAGTGCTCGTAGAGGCTCTGCTTGCCGAGCAGGCCGTGGCTGCCGAGCGCGAGGCCGTGGTCGGACGTGAACACGATCAGCGTGTCGTCGCGCAGATCGAGCTCGTCGAGCGCCCCGAGGATGCGACCGATCTGCTCGTCGAGGTGCACGACCAGCGCGCGGTAGTCGACGAGCTGCGCGCGCACCTCGTCGGGATCGCGCGGCCAGCCGAGCAGGTTCTCGTCGCGCACCGTCATCGTCTGCTCGCCGAGGTTGAGGCCGTGCTGGCCGCGGAAGTTCGGCGGCAGCGGCGGCGGCTCGCGGTCGGCCAGCGCGTCGCGCCAGCGCTGCGGCGGATCGCGCGGGTCGTGCGGTGCGGTGAACGGCACGTAGGCGAAGAACGGCCGCTCGTCGGCAGCCGCGTGATGACGGCGCAGGAAGTCGATCGCCGCGTCGGCGAACAGCTCGCTCGAGTGGCGCGCGCCGGTGCGTTCGTTCTTCACCTCGCCGCCAACGACGTCGCACAGGGGCACCTGGAAGTGGTCGCACATGCCGCCGCGGAACACCGCGCGCGCGTCGGGGAACGCGCGGCGCAGCGACTCGTCGCCGTTGTGCCACTTGCCGGTCGCGAACGTCGCGTAGCCGGCTTCGCGCAGCTGCTCCGGCAGCGTGCGCACCGCCGCGTGCTGCTCGTCGAGCGCGTCGGTCAACTGATCGCTGACGCGCGTCAGCATGCGGCCCGACATCAACATCGCCCGCGACGGCGCGCAGACCGCGCCGTGCCGCGAGCCCATGCAGTAGACGCGCGACAACGCGGCGCCGCGCGCGGCGAGCGCGTCGAGGTTGGGCGTCGGGAAGTCGTTGCCGCCGAACGTCGACAACACGTCGGCGCGCAGGTCGTCGGCGAGCAGCAACAGCACGTTGGGCCGGCGCTGGGGCACAGCATCCGACTGCTGCGCGAACAGCCCGCCGCAGCACAGCACGACCACCACGACCACCACGCACCACCAGCGCCGCGCGATCACCTCTTCGCCTCCGTCGCGTCGGCAGCCAACCGCGGCGCGCTGTGGCCGCGTTGCCGCAGATCGGCGAGCAGCTGCTGCAGCTCGGCGACGACGTCCGGATGCGCCGCCGACACGTCCTGCCGTTGCGCGAGGTCCTGCGACAGGTCGCACAGGAACACCTCGTGCCCGTTGGCCGGATAGCGATCGTGCGCCCACTGCGGCGTGCGATTGTGGTAGCCGTCGGGCTGCGCCAGCAGCAGCCAGTCGCCGCGCCGCACGCCCCACTTCGCGGCGTAGGTGTTGTGCACGATGTAGTCGCGCACCGACTCGCGTTCGCCGCGCCACACCGGCAGCTGGTCGAAGCTGTCCTCGGCGGCGTCGTCCGGCAAGCTGCAGCCGACGACGTCGGCGAGCGTCGCCATCAGATCGACCTGCCCGACCAGCGCGTCGCTCGTCCTGCCCGGCGCGATCACACCGGGCCAGCGCACGATCAGCGGCACGCGGTGACCGCCCTCCCAGACATCGCGCTTGACGCCGCGCAGCACTCCCGGGCTCGAGTGGTCGAACTTCTGCATGCGTTCGTAGGCGTAGGCCTCCGGACCGTTGTCGCTGCTGAAGATCACGATCGTGTCGTCGGCGAAGCCGCACGACTCGAGCGCGCGCAGCACCGCGCCGACCACCGCGTCGGTCTGCACGACGTAGTCGCCGTACGGGCCAGCCTCGCTGCGACCCGAGAACTCCGGCGCCGGCACGATCGGCGCGTGCGGACAGGTGAACGGGAAGTAGAGGAAGAACGGCTGCTCGCTGGTCTGCTGCGCCTCGATCCAGCGCAGCGCGCGCGCGGTCAGCTCCGGCATCACCGCGTCGAGCCGCCAGCCCGCGGCCATCGGCCCCTGCCGACACTCGGGCGAGCCCTCGCGCGGCTTCGGCGCCGGCACCATCGGCACGGTCGGCGCGACCACCACGTGCTCGTCCTCGATCCACGTGTACGGCGGGAAGTTGGGCACGTCGTCGCCGAAGTAGTGCTCGAAGCCGTGCGCCAGCGGGCCGTCGGGGATCGCCTTCGACCAGTCGAACGCGTCCGGCGCGTAGCCCTTGCCCTTCTCCGGCTCGGCGCCTTCGTTGCGAATCGCCGCCCAGTCCCAGCCGAGGTGCCACTTGCCGATGCAAGCCGTGCGGTAGCCGTTCTGCCGCAGCATCTCGGCCATCGTCAGCCGGCCGGCGGTGAACACCGACGGACCGAACGAATCGACGATCTCGTGGAAGTCGCGCCAGTGGTGCCGCCCGGTCAGCAGCGCGTAGCGGCTCGGCGTGCAGATGCCGGAAGAGCTGTGCGCGTCGGTGCAGCGCAGGCCTTCCCCGGCGAGGCGATCGAGGTTCGGCGTCGGGATCTTCGATCCGGACGAGTAGCAGCCGAGGTCGCCGTAGCCGAGGTCGTCGGCGTAGAGCACGACGATGTTCGGCGGCCGCATGCGCGGCGCCGGCGCGGGCGCCGGCGCGGTGTCGCAGGAGGCGAGCAGCAGCAGCGTGGTCGAGCAAAGAGCCACGAGGCACGGGCGGAAGGAACTCACTGCGTCAGCGTAGACCGTCGCGCTCCGCCGCAGAACGCGCGATCCGGATCTGCGCGCACCTACTCGACGTCCGCGGCCTGCAGCGCGGCGATCGCCGTCGCGAGCTCGTCGCGCGGCGCGCACAGCAGGAGCCGCACGCCGTCGAGCGTCGACACGGTCATGCCGCCCCCGCCCTGCATCTTGGCACGCAACACTCCCATCGCGCCCCCAACGCCGATGTGCTGCGGCGTGTAGATCGTCGCCACCGGCACCACGTCGGCCGTGTCGGCGACCCGCTCACACGGCTCGATGCGCACCCGCCACGCCATCTCGTCCGCCCGCGGCCCGTGCATCGGCAACAGCTCGAAGACGCGCTGCTGCGGCAACAGCGGCACGACGACGCAGCGCCGCCCCCGCAGTAGCTGGGTCGACCTGGCGAACCACTCCGCCGGCGCCAGCTGCGCCGCCTCGCCGAGGTCGAGCGACGCATCCGATGCTCCGGCGAGGTGGTCGATCAGCAGGTCCGCGTCGAGCGCCTTGCCGAACGTCGCGGCGAAGGCGCCGAGCGTGGTCTTGCCGCCGGGCCAGGCCAGCTCCCCGTGCGTCGACCACGCCAGCGGCGCGGTCGCCTGTAGCGGCTCGCCGTTGGCGACACGCAGCAGCTGCACGGCGTAGGCGACCTGATCGGTGATGCCGGTCAGCTGCACGCCGCCATCGACGGCCGCGAGGCTCAGGCCATAGCCCTTCGGCCCGAAGGAGAAGAACGGCCGCAGCATCTCCACCGAGCGCTGGGCCAGCTCGCCGGCGCACGGCAACGTCGTCGTCACATAGGCGACGCACGCCGGCCGCGCCAGCACCGCCTCGAGCACCAGCTGCTGCGGCGCCTGCGTGTAGAGCTCGGGTCGCGACAGCGGCACCACCCGCCGCGCCTGGCCATCGGCGACGATCACGAAGCCGCGCCGGAAGAGCAGCGTTCGCGCGACGTCCTCGAACGCGTCGCCGTCGAGCCGCAGGTCGCGCGCGACGTGCACGGTGTCCTCGTCGGCGGCGAGCGCCGCCTCGTCACAGGCGATGGGCTGGCGCGTGATCTGCCCGAGCAGGTCGACGAACGCCTCGAGGCGGTGTTCGCCGGCGGGCAGCGCGAAGGTCGGCGCCGCAGGAGCAGCGCGCTGGGCGACGAGCGCGGCGATCGGCAGGGTGGCGACGACCAGGGAGACGACGCAACGCGGGAACGTCTGCATGTCAGCACTCGGCGAGCGGTGCGCTCGGGCGCGCGATGCTATCTCGCCCCCCCTGGCCACGGCGTGCGCCGCAAGGAATCCCGGGGCCGCAGCGCCGCCCGCCTCGAGCCGAGCCCCTGGTGGAACAGCCCTGCCCCGACCGGCGGCGTGCGGTGACCGCGCCGCAGCCGCCACCTCCACCCGGCGACGCAGCCGCATCCCGCTTCGCACTCGACCGTAGTGATCGCACAGCCCGAGTGCTCCACTCTGTTGCCATGCCCAAGGTCTCGCTCGCGCGTTGGCAGCGTCCCCTGCTCGTCGTCACCGGCATCGCGGCGATGGTGCTGCTGCTGGCCTGGCTGATGGGCGCCTTCCACCACCGCATGCCGGCCGGCCCGGCGCTGCCGGGGCCGGGTGTGCCCGTGCGCGGCGAACGGCTGACGCTGCAGCCGACGACGACGCCGCGCTTCGAGACCGCGATCGGCACCGTGCGCGCCGTGCACGAGACGATCGTCGCGTCGCGCGTGCTCGGCCGCGTCGCGTCGCTGGCGATCACCCGCGCCGGCCAGCCGGTGCAGAAGGACGAGCTGCTGTGCCAGCTCGAGGCCGAGGACCTGCAGGCCGGGCTCGACGCCGCGCGCGCCGCGCTGCAGGTCGCGGTGACGCGCCGCGACAAGGCGAAGCTCGACTTCGACCGCACCCAGAGCCTGGTCGGCACGGGCGCCGCGGCGCCGGAGAAGCTCGACACCGACAAGGCGACGCTGGCCGCCGCCGAAGCCGAGGTCGAACACGCGCGCCAGGGCGTCGCCGGCGCCGAGAGCGCGCTGGGGTTCGCCACCATCAAGGCACCGATCACCGGCATCGTCGTCGACAAGCAGGTGCAGGTCGGGGACGTGGTCCAACCCGGGCAGCCGATCTGCACGCTCTACGACCCGACGCGGCTGCAGCTGGTCGCGGTCGTGCGCGAAGAGCTCGCCGGTCGCCTGCAGGTCGGCCAGGACGTGTCGGTGCGGCTGGACGCGCTGCAGCTCGACTGCCGCGGCACCGTCGCCGAGATCGTTCCGAGCGCGCAGGCTGCGAGCCGTTCGTTCGAGGTCAAGGTCACCGGACCGTGCCACGACGGCGTCGTCACCGGCATGTTCGGCCGGCTGTTCGTGCCGCTCGGCGAGACGCGTGAGCTCTTGGTGCCGGCGCGCGCCGTGCAGAGCATCGGCCAGCTCGACTTCGTGCAGGTCGCCGAAGGCGAACGCGCCGTGCGCCGCCTGGTCCGGCTCGGCCGTCCCGACGGCGATCACATCGAGGTGCTGAGCGGGCTCGCCGCCGGCGAAGTCGTCGTCGTGCCGCCGGCCGACCAGGGCGAGGGCCGCTGAGATGGCGCAGCACCACAGCTGGATGCAGCGCGTCGTCGAGGTGTTCCTCAAGGGCAACCTCGCGCCGCTGTTGTTGCTGCTCAGCATCGTCGCCGGCTGGGTGGCGCTGCAAGGCACGCCGCGCGAGGAGGACCCGCAGATCGTCGTACCGGTCGCCGAGGTGATCGTCGACGCGCCGGGCAGCTCCGCGCTCGAGGTCGAACGGCAGATCACCACGCCGATCGAGCGCTGGGTGCGCGGCATCAGCGGCATCGAGCACGTCTACTCGATGAGCCGCCGCGGCCAGGCGGTGATCACCGCGCGCTTCTTCGTCGGCCAGGACCTCGAGGACAGCCTGGTCAAGCTGCACACGCGCATGATGCAGCACGCGCCGGAGCTGCCGGGCCTCGTGCGCGATTGGCACGTCGAGACGGTGTCGATCGACGACGTGCCGATCCTGGCGATCACGCTGCACAGCGCCACCACGGACGACCACGGCCTGCGCCGCATCGCCGAGGAGATGGTGGCGAAGCTGCAGGCGGTCGAAGACGCCGGCCCGGCGACGGTGCACGGCGGCCGGCCGCGGCGCTTCGCGGTGCGCGTCGACCCCGCAGCGCTGGCCGGCCGCGGCCTGTCGCTGCAGGCGATCGAGCAGGCGCTGGCCGGCGCGACGGTCGCCGCGACCGCTGGGCAGAGCCCGCGCGACGACGGCCTGGTCACGGTCGAGGCGAGCGCGGTGACCCCGGACGCCGCGGCCCTGCGCGCGCTGGTGATCGGCGCGGCCGGCGGTCAGCCGGTGCACCTCGACGACGTCGCCGAGGTCACGGACGGGCCGGCCGAGCCGTCGAGCTACGTGTTCTTCGTGCGCGGCGCCGCCGCCGGCGACGGTGCGCTTCTGAGCCAGCCCGAAGCGGCGGTGACGATCGGCGTCGCCAAGCGCAAGGGCGCCAACGCGGTGTCCACCGCCGAGCACCTGCGAGAACGGCTCGACGAGCTGCGCCAGGAGCTGCTGCCCGACGACGTCACCTGCACGGTGACGCGCGACTCCGGCCTGACCGCCGAGGGCAAGGTCGACGAGCTGCTCGAAGGCCTGGTGGTCGCGATCCTGGTCGTCATCGTGCTGATCACGATGATGCTCGGCTGGCGCGAAGCGGTCGTCGTCGCGCTGGCGGTGCCGATCACGTTCGGCCTGTCGCTCTTGGTCAACATGCTGTTCGGCTACAGCATCAACCGCGTCACGCTGTTCGCGCTGATCCTGGCGCTCGGCCTGGTCGTCGACGACCCGATCGTCGACGTCGAGAACATCCACCGCCACCTGCAGAAGAAGGACCGCCCGCCGCTGCAAGCGGTGCTCGAGGCGGTCGACGAGGTGCGGCCGCCGGTCGTGGTCGCGACGCTGGCGGTGATCCTCAGCTTCCTGCCGCTGTTCTCGATCACCGGCATGATGGGCCCGTACATGGCGCCGATGGCGCTCAACGTGCCGGTCGCGATGCTGATGAGCATGGTGGTCGCGTTCACGCTGACGCCGTGGATGTCGTACCTCGCGCTGCGCAACGCCGAGGTCGGCGGCCACGGCGACGAGCACGGCGCGCGGCCGCCGCTGGTGCACCGCCTCTACTCGGCGCTGATGCACAAGCTGCTGCAACACCGCGGCGCGCGCTGGGCGGCCTTCGGCGGCACGGCGCTGCTGTTCGCCGCGGCGCTGTCGCTCGGCGCGATCCGCGCGGTGCCGCTGAAGATGCTGCCGTTCGACAACAAGACCGAGCTGCAGGTGCTGCTCGACCTCGACGAAGGCACCTCGCTCGAACGAACCGCCGCGGTCGTGCAGCAGCTGGCGTCGCGCGCCCGCGGCCTGCCCGAGGTCACCGACGTCACGTCGTACGCCGGCACCAACTCGCCGATCGACTTCAACGGCATGGTGCGCAAGTACTACCTGCGGCAGAGCCCGGAGCTCGGCGAGCTGCGCGTGTCGCTGGTCGGCAAGCACGATCGCCAGCAGCAGAGCCACGAGGTGGCGCTGCGGCTGCGCGAGCTGCTGCTGCCGGTGGCGACCGCCGCCGGCGGCGCGCTCAAGGTCGTCGAGCTGCCGCCCGGCCCGCCGGTGATGGCGACGCTGGTCGCCGAGGTTCGCGGCCCCGACGGCGTGCTGCCCGAGCACCTCGACGCGGCGGCGCTGCGGCTCGCCGAGCGCATGCGCCGCGAACCGGGCGTGGTCGACGTCGACAGCAGCGTCGAGGCGCGCGTCGACGAGCTGCGCTACGAACTCGACCGCGAGAAGGCGGCCCTGCACGGCATCAGCGGCGCCACCACCGCGGCGGCGCTGCAGACCGCGGTCGGCGGCACCGTCGCGGCGTTCGTGCGCGAGGCGCGCGAGCTGTCGCCGGTGCCGGTCGAGGTGCGGCTGTTGCCGTGGCAACGCGCCGACCAGGGCGAGCTCGGCGCGCTGCGCGTGCCGGCGCAGGACGGACACCTGGTGCCGTTGGCGGAGCTCGGCACGTTCCGCACGGTGCCGCGCGAAGGCACCATCCACAAGAAGGACCTCGAGCGCGTCGCCTACGTGATGGCCGAGGCGGCGGGGCGGCCACCGGCGGAGATCGTGCTCGACGTGCAGGCCGACCGCGTCGCCGCGGGCGCGTCGCTGCCGCCGGCCGCGCCGCGCGACGTCGAGGGGCGCACGATGCTGCACAACGGCGGCGGCGACCCGTGGCAACTGGCCGACGGCTACCGCGTCGACTGGACCGGCGAGGGCGAGTGGAAGATCACGCTCGACGCCTTCCGCGACCTCGGCCTGGCGTTCGCCATCGCCTGCCTCGGCATCTACGTGCTGCTGGTCAACGAGACCAAGAGCTACGTGCTGCCGCTGGTGCTGATGATGTCGATCCCGCTGACGATCCTCGGCATCCTGCCCGGCTTCTGGCTGCTCAACGGCCTGATGGACACGCCGGTCGCCGGCGTCGGCAACCCGGTGTTCTTCACCGCCACGGCGATGATCGGCATGATCGCGCTGGCCGGCATCGCGGTGCGCAACTCGATCATCCTGATCGAGTTCGTGCACGAGTCGGAGAACAAGGGTCACGCGCTCGAGGACGCGATCGCCGAGAGCGGCGCGATGCGGCTCAGGCCGATCGTGCTGACCGCTGGCGCGGCGATCCTGGCGTCGGTGCCGATCACGCTCGACCCGATCTTCAGCGGGCTGGCGTGGGCGCTGATCTTCGGCCTGCTGGTGTCGAGCGCGTTCACGCTGGTGCTGGTGCCGGTCGTCTACTACCTGCTGCGGCAGCGGCAGGCGAAGGCGCCGGCCGCGGCGACCTGAGCGACTGGGCGAAATCGCACGAATTCGCGGTGACGCGCGGCGACGAGGCTTCTATCTGCCGGGGTCCGCACCCCATCCCCGACAGGAAGAAGCATGAAGCCGTTCCTCACCGCCACCGGTCTGCTCGCACTTTCCGCCGCGCCTGCTGCGCAGGGCTCGGTGACCATGGAGGTCACCGCGCCCATCACCATCGTCTGCAGCGACGGCGCGACGGTGAGCACCGAAACGCAGCCGGTCGGTGCGACATCGTCCTTCTGCCTCAGTGCGGTAACCCCGCACTCCTATGCCGCAGTCAGCGCCGAAACCCACTACAGCGACACCGGGATGCGCGTCACCGTGGGCGTGCGCACCGACCTCGGCAACCCGGCGCCCACCGGTGCGATCGCCGTGATCGCACCAGCGAGCGTGCTCGTGCACCTGAGCTGCGCAACCACCACCGACGTCTACTGGAACCCGATCTTCACCGACCTGACGCAAGCCGGGTCGCTGCAGCCCGGGATCGACATCGACTTCGGCGACGACGGCGTGCTCGAGTACGTCAACGGCAACCAGGTCTCGCTGACGTTGCCGCTGTCACTCGAGCCACAGCCGCTGCCGGTGCGGATCACGTTCTCCTCCACCGCGCTGACGCCCGGAATCGCCGCCTCCAGCCTGATTCTCGAGGCGCTGCCGGCGACGGCCATCAGCAGCACGCTGGCAGCCCTCAGCTGCACCGCCCCCGGCATCACGGCACTGCCGACGTTCTTCGACAACGGGGTGCGACTGAAGGCGAGCAGCTTCCAGCCGATGATGCCCTGGCTGGCGATGGTGATCGGCTGGGACACCGCACCGGTGCTGCTGCCGTCGCTCGGCCAATCCCCGTGCCTGTTCCTGCCGACGCCGGACGTCGTCGTGCTGCAAGGCCTCGGCATCGCCCCGCTCGACGTGCCGCTACCCGCCGCGGTGCGACCGGTGAGGTTCTGGGTCCAGGGCGTGATCCCGGACTCGCAGCTGCTGACCACCGACTGTCTGCGCATCGACGCCTGGTGAACGACGCGGCTCAGCTCGCGCGCGACTGACGCCAGCGGTCGAGCGCGACGGCGCCGACGATGATCGCGCCGGTGACGACCTCCTGCACCCAGTTGTCGAGCTCGAGCTTGGTGCAGCCGTTGTCGACCACGGTCATGATCAAGGCCCCCAGCAGCGTGCCGAAGATCGCGCCTTCGCCGCCGGTCAGCGACGCGCCGCCGATCACCGCCGCGGCGATCGCCTTCAGCTCGTAGCCCTGACCGGTCATCGGATCGCCCATCGACAGGAACGAGGTCTGCATCACGGCGGCGATGCCGGCGCAACCGCAGCCGAGCACGTAGACCGACAGCTCGGTGCGGCCGAGGTCGACGCCGCACAGACGCGCCGTGTCGCGGCTCGAGCCGAGCGCGACGGTGTGGCGGCCGAACACCGAGCGCTTCAACAGCAGCGCCGCGATCGCGGCGGTGCCGAGCATGACCCAGACGCCGGGCGGCAGCAGCGGTCCCGGCTGCATCACGGCGCGCAGCGTGTCGTCGGCCTCGAAGTAGATCGGCTGCTGGCCGCCGAGCCCCTTGGCGAGGCCGCGCAGCGCGCCCCACAGTCCCAGCGTGACGATGAACGGCGACAACGGCAACCTCCACGGCAGCCGCCGCATCGC
This sequence comes from Planctomycetota bacterium, assembly GCA_020638735.1. GTDB lineage: Bacteria > Planctomycetota > UBA1135 > UBA1135 > UBA2386. The sequence goes on from JACKHZ010000008.1 coordinate 373,197, forward strand.
CCACCACGTGCCGGCGCCGCCGGCGGCGCCGACCATCGCCGCCCACGGCTCGCCGACTCCGATCGCGTGCGCCGCGTAGCGCAGCAGCGCCGCTGTGGCCGCCGTCAGCAGCGCGCGGACCAGGTGCCCCACCACCAGCGCCCCGATCAGCCAGCCGACGGCCGCGCCGGTCGCGATCGAGCCCGACGCAGCGACCACGAAGCCGTGACCGTCGCGCAGCAGCCATGCGCCGACCATGCTCGACAGCGCGATGTTGGCGCCGACCGACAGGTCGATGCCGCCGCTGACGATGATCCACGTCGCGCCGACGGCGGCGGTGCCGACGACGGCGGTCTGCAGCAGCATCAGCTCCTGGTTGGACCAGGACATGAACTTGCTGCCGGCGGTCAGCGCGAACAGCGACCACACGCACAACAAGCCGAGCAGCGGTCCAGCCGCACGCAACCATCCCGCCTTCACGCCGCACCTCCCGCGAACACGCCCGTCGTCATGGCCGTCAGCAACGCGTGCTCGCCCAGTCCGGCGATCGGCCGCGGCGGCAGCAGCCGGCCGCGGGAGACGACCGCGACGCGATCGCACAGCCCGAGCAGCTCCGGCAGATAACTCGACACCACCAGCACGGCGCGCCCGTCGCGGTGCGCCAGCTCGTCGATGCGCGCATACAGCTCGGCCTTGGCGCCGACGTCGACGCCGCGAGTCGGCTCGTCGAGCAGCAGCACGTCGCACTCGGCGGCGAGCAGCCGCGCCAGCGCGACCTTCTGCTGGTTGCCCCCGGAGAGTTCGCGCGCTGCCTGCCCTGGCCCGCGGGCCTTGACGCCGAGCCGTTCGAGCCACGCCACCGCGTCGCGTTCGAGGCCGCGCGACGAGACGAAGCCGCCGCGCGCGCGCCGCGACAGGCACGGCAGCCACAGGTTGTCGGCCAGCGAGCGCTGCAGCATCAGGCCTTCGTGCTTGCGGTCCTCGCTGAGCATGCCGACGCCGGCCGCCCAGCTGGCGCGCGGCGTGCCGACGCGTTCGCGCGGCGTGCCGACGCGTTCCAGGCCGGCGATCCGCACGCGTCCGCTGCGAACCTCGTCGAGGCCGAACACGCAGCGCAGCAGCTCGGTGCGGCCCGCACCGACCAGCCCGGCGAGGCCGAGCACCTCGCCGCGGCGCAGCGACAGCGACGCGCCGATCGGCAGCGCGCGGCCGCTGACGTCCTCGATCGCCAGGACCTCGTCGCGCGGCAGCCCCGGCACGACGTCCGAACGCCGGTACATGTCACCGATCTCGCGCCCGACCATCGCCGCGACCAGGCCGTCGTGGTCGATGTCCGACATCGCACCGCTGGTCACCGTCCTGCCGTCGCGCAGCACCGTGTAGCGGTCGGCGACGGCGAAGAGCTCCTCGAACACGTGCGAGACGTAGACGACGGCGACGCCCGACGCGGCGAGCGCGCGCAGCCGCTGCAGCAGCGGGTCGACGTCCTGCTGCGTCAGGCTCGACGTCGGCTCGTCGAGCACCAGCACACGAACGTCCTGGGCCAGCGCGCGCGCGATCTCGACCAGCTGGCGATCGGCCGGCGGCAACGTCGCCACCAGCCGCTGCGGGTCGAGCTGTTCGCGCCCGACCGTCGCCAGCGCCGCGCGCGCCCGCTCGGCCATGGCGCGCCGATCGACGAGCAGCCCGCGCCGCGGTTCACGGCCGAGGAAGAGGTTCTCGGCGATCGTCAGGTGCGGCGCCAACGCCAGCTCCTGGTGGATGATCGCCAGCCCCGCGGCGCGCGCCGCGGCCGGGTCGCGCGGCGCGTGCCGCACGCCCTCGAGCCGCATCTCGCCCTCGTCGGGCGCGTGCACGCCGGCCAGCGCCTTCAGCAGCGTCGACTTGCCCGCACCGTTCTCGCCGACCAGCGCGTGCACCTCGCCGGCGCGCACTTCGAGGTCGACGCCGCCGAGCGCCTGGGTCGGGCCGAAGCGCTTCTTCAGCCCGCGCACCGACAACCGCGGCCCGCCGCCGCCCGCCCGCCCTGCGCTGCTCGACGCGACCGGGCTCATTTGAGCAGCCGCGCGATCTCCGGTTGCTGCAGGTTGGCCTTGGTCGCCAGCACCGCGCCAGTGTCGGTGACCGGCGGCACGGGCTTGCCGTCGATCAGCTGCTGCAGCTGCTCGACCGCGAGCTCGCCCATGCGCTGCGGATCCTGCACGACCAGCGCGTCGATCGCGCCGCCTTCGAGCCCGGCGACGAGCGGCGGCGAGCTGTCGAAGCCGACGAAGCGCTTCTTGCCGGCGAGGCCGAGCTGCTCGAGCGCGAGCAGCATGCCGTTGGTCGCCGACTCGTTGGAGGCGAAGATGCCGTCGCAGTCGCGCAGCGCGTCGGCCATGTTCAGCGCGGTGGTCTTGGCCTCGCCCGCGGTCGCGCCGGCGTAGCGGTTGTCGACCAGCACCTCGAGCCCGGCGGCCTTCGCCGCGGTGAGGAAGCCCTTCTCGCGCGCCTCGGTCGACGCCGAGCCGACCTGGTAGCGCAGCAGCACGACCTTCTTGCCGCCGCCCGCGAGCGCCTTGGCCAGTGCCTCGCCGGCCATCTCGCCGGCCTTCTCGTTGTCGGTGGCGACGAACGACGCGAAGTCGGTGCCGGGCACGCCGTCGAGCGCCGAGTCGAAGATCACCACCGGGATGCCCTTCTGCTTCGCCGACGCGACCACCGGCGCGAGCGCGGTGTGGTCGAGCGGCGCCAGCGCGATGCCGGCGACGCCCTCGCTGACGAACTGCTGCACCATCGCGATCTGGCCGGAGCGGTCGGACTCGCTGAGCGGTCCCTTGAAGGTCATCTGCAGACCGGCGGTCGTGGCGCTGCGCTGCGCGCCCGCCTTGACGGCGAGCCAGAAGGTGTGCGTCATACCCTTCGGCACGACCGCCACGCGCTTCGCGTCGCCGGAGCCCGAAGCGCCGGACGAGGCATCGGACGACTGGCCGCCGCAGGCGGCGAGCAGCAAGGACAGCGACAGCACGAGGGGGCGCAGCATGGCGCAGCGGATGCTAGCCAGCGCCCGGGGCGAGAGCCACGCCGCAGCCACGGCGGCGGCGCGCGAAATCCTGCCCACCACCGACCGCGTCCGGATAGCGTCCCGCGCGCCAGGAGCACACCGCCGATGTTCCGCATCCGCCAGATCGCCGATCCGACCCAGCCCCACTACCGCCGCGTGCTGAAGCGCGTGCAGGAGATCCTCCGGAAGCAGCTGCCGGGCATCGCACCCGACGAGATCGACTCGCTGCCGGAGCGCCTGCACGACCCGCTCAGCAGCCAGATGCGCGCGCTGCTCTACGTCGCCGACGACCTGCGCGGCAAGCTGCACGGCTTCGCGCTGCTGTCACACGCACCCGACGTCGGCTTCTGCCTGCTCGACTACCTCGCCTCGGGGCCGCGCTCCGGCGGCGGCGGCATCGGCGGCGCGCTCTACCAGAAGGCCCGCGCCGCGGCGCGCGAGCTCGGCTGCGTCGGCCTGTTCTTCGAGTGCCTGCCGGACGACCCGGTCGCCTGTAGCGACCCGTCGTTGGCCAAGCAGAACGCCGCGCGGCTGCGCTTCTACGAGCGCTACGGCGCCCGGCCGATCGTCGGCACCGGCTACGAGACGCCGCTGTCGCCGGGCGGCAAGGACCTGCCGCACCTGGTGTTCGACGACCTCGGCTCGGGCGCGCCGCTGCCGGCGGCGAAGGCGCGCGAAGTGGTGCGCGCGTTCCTCCAGCGCAAGTACGCCTACCTCTGCTCGCCCGACTACGTCGACGCGGTGGTCGCGTCGTTCACCGACGATCCGGTGCGACTTCGCGCGCCGCGCTACACCAAGGCGTCGGCGACTCCGGCGGTGATCGGCAACGGTCAGGTGGTGTTGACGATCAACGCCGAGCACGACATCCACCACGTGCGCGAGCGCGGCTACGTCGAGGCGCCGGTGCGGGTGCGTTCGATCCGCGCCGCGATCGATGCGACCGGCCTGTTCCGCGAGGTCGAGACGCGCGCGTTCGGCGACGAGCACCTGACGCGCGTGCACGACCCGGCGCTGGTGCGCTTCCTCTACAAGGTCTGCGCCGACGTGCCGGACGGCAAGTCGATCTACCCGTACGTCTTCCCGCTGCGCAACCGCTCGCGGCTGCCGGAGGACCTGTCGTACTGCGCCGGCTACTACTGCATGGACACCTTCACGCCGCTCAACCAGAACGCGTGGCTGGCCGCGCGGCGCGCGGTCGACACGACGCTCACCGCCGCCGACGCGGTGCGTCGCGGCGCGCCGCTGGCGTATGCGCTGGTGCGGCCGCCCGGGCATCACGCCGAGCGATCGGTGTTCGGCGGCTTCTGCTACTTCAACAACAACGCGATCGCCGCCGAGCACCTCGCCGAAGGCGGCCACCGCGTGGCGATCCTCGACGTCGACTACCACCACGGCAACGGCCAGCAGGACGTGTTCTACGGCCGCGGCGACGTGCTGACGGTGTCGATCCACGCCGACCCGCGCATCGCCTACCCGTTCTTCACCGGCTTCGCCGAGGAGCGCGGCGAGGGCGATGGCGCAGGCTGCAACCTCAACCTGCCGCTGCCCGAACACGTCGACGCGGCGACCTACCTGACGAAGCTCGACGAGGCGCTGGCCGCGATCCGCAGCTTCGCCCCGCAGTTCCTGGTCGTCGCTCTCGGACTCGACACCGCCAAGCGCGACCCGACCGGCACCTGGTCGCTGCAGAAGGGCGACTTCGAGGCGAACGGCCGCCGCATCGGCGCGCTCGGACTGCCGACGCTGGTCGTGCAGGAGGGCGGCTACCGCACCGTCACGCTCGGCGCCAACGCCGCAGCGTTCTTCACGGGGTTGGTCGCCGGCCACGAACAGGCGCGCAGCAGCTGACCTTCAGCGCGGCGAGTCGTCGCGCGGCGGCCCGAGCTCGATGACCATCAGCTGCGGCCGGCAGCAGAACCGCACCCGCGGCGCGTGGCCGCGCTCCATGCCGACGCCGCGGCTGACGCCGAGCCAGGCGCGCCCTCGCGGGAACACGCCGCCGCCGGCGAGCCAGCGCGGCACCGACGACAGCGTCATCACCGGGCCGAAGCCCGGCACCTGGATCTGCCCGCCGTGGGTGTGCCCGGCGAGCATCAGGCAGTCGAGGTCGAGGCCGCCGCGCAAGACGCTCTGCATGAAGTCCGGCGCGTGGCCGAAGACGATCGGGAAGCGCGCGCCGGCGCCCTGCGCGCCGGCGCGGCGCAGCAGCCCGGCGTCGGCGAACTCCAGGCGCGAACGTCGGCGGCCGAGCCCGATCAGGTCGATCGGCACGCCGTGCAGCGACGCCACGCCGTCGTCGAGCGCGCGCACGGCGGTGCCTTCGTAGACGCCGGCGGCGTCGCCGGCCGGCCAGTCGACGTCCCCCTCCACCGCGAACATGCCGAGCGGCGGCGACAACTTCTGCAGCTGCGCGCGCAGCTTCGGCAGCTCGGCGGCCAGCTCTTCGCCTTCGAGCTGCAGGTAGTCGCCGAGGAACAGCACCAGGTCCGGCTGCAGCTCGACGAGGCGGTCGAACACCGACACTTCGTAGGCGCCGATCGCATCGGTCTGCAGGTCGGCGACGCAGGCGATGCACAGCGGCCGCTCGAGCCCGCGCAGCTTCTCGCTGGTGCAGACGTGCGTCGTCACCTCGAGGCGGAACGGCTCGACCTCGCGCGCCCACAGGTAGCAGCCTTCGCCGACGACGAACGCGGCGACCAGCGCTCCGGCCAGCCAGCGATGCCGCCGACGCAACACGACCGCGCGCAGCAGCCAGACCGGCAGGATCACGCAGCTGATCGCGTGGGCGAAGCCGCGCAGCACCGCGAAGTTGCCGAACGGCCGCTGCAACACGCCGAGGCCGAGGCCGGCGACCAGCCCGAAGGAGAGCATCGTCGCGAGTTCGCGCCAGGCGGTGCGTGGCCTCGCGCGCAGCGCCACCGCCGCAGCAGCGACGAGCGCGACGACATCGGCCATGCAGAGCAGCAGCAGCTGGGACATCGCGCCGCAGTATGCCACACGTGCGCGGTCCGGCTCCGACCTTGTGCCGCGGCCCGTGCCACCGACAATGCGCCACGTGCGAATCGACGCCCACCAGCACTTCTGGCGCTACAACGCCGAGCAATACCCGTGGATCGACGCGAGGATGCAGCGCATCGCCCGCGACTTCCTGCCCGACGACCTCGCGCCCGAACTCGAGGCATCGGGCTTCGACGGCGCGATCGCCGTGCAGGCGCGCGGCACGCTCGACGAGACGCGCTTCCTGCTCGAGCTGGCCAAGGCGCACCCGATCGTGCGCGGCGTCGTCGGCTGGATGGACCTGTGCGCGCCGGACCTCGATCAGGTGCTCGAGCAGTTCGCCGGCGAGAAGCTCCTGAAGGGCCTGCGGCACGTCGTGCAGGACGAACCCGACGAGCGCTTCCTGCTGCGGCCCGACTTCCAGCGCGGCGTGCAGAGGATCGGCGAGATGGGCCTCGTCTACGACGTGCTGATCTACCCGCGCCAGCTCGACGCCGCGGTGTCGTTCACAGCCGCGCTGCCCGACCAGCCGTTCGTGCTCGACCACCTGGCCAAGCCGCGCATCGGCGAAGGCTCGGTCGACGATTGGCTGCCGGGCTTCCGCGCGCTGGCGCAGTTCGAGAACGTCGCGTGCAAGGTCTCCGGCCTCGTCACCGAGGCGAAGTGGAACGCGTGGCAGCCCGACGACTTCACCCGCTACCTCGACGCGGCGCTCGAGGCGTTCGGCCCGGACCGGCTGCTGTTCGGCTCCGACTGGCCGGTCTGCCTGCTCGCCGCGGACCACTACGCCGCCGTGCACCAGCTGGTCGCAGGTTGGGCGGAGCAGCTCAGCGACGACGAGCGGGCGAAGCTGTTCGGCGGCAACGCGGCGCGCATCTACCGCATCGCCGACGCGACGTCCGGGTGAGCGACTGACTCAGCGATCTTCGGTCGCCGCGGCCGCATCGCGCGCCCGCTGTACGATGCCGTCGAACGCCGCGAGCACGGCCGCCGTCGCCGCATCCTCGTCGGTGAGGGCGGCGCCGTGCGCCCACGCGCCCTGCGTGCCCTTCACGGCCATCAACACCCGCACCCGCGACGTCGCCGGCGACGACCGCTGCCGCGCCCAGGCCCCGGACCGCGCCAGGTCCTGCAGCGTCGACCAGACCAGCCGGTCGGCAGCGGCGCCCTTCCAGTCGCCTTCGGCCGCGTGCTGCGCGCCGACGAAGTTGCGCCCGGCGTCCGCCGGCATCTCGCCGCCGCCGCGCCACCCGGTGGCGAGCGACCACGACAGGTCGCGCTCCTTCGCCTCCAGCTTCAGGATCTGCGTGCCCCACGGCCCGTCGTCGCCGGCCGCCGGCTCCACCATCAGCAGCAGATTGACCTCGCTCGCGGCGTCGTGATCGGCGAGATAACGCGCGCCGCGCGGCTGGTCGACGACGACCCGGAACCACTCGGCCAGCGCCGAGTCCTGGTAGGCGCGGTCCCACGAGTTGTGCTGGACCCCCTCGTAGAGCGTCAGCACCGGATGCCCGCCGGCCTTCTCCAGCTCCGCGCACAGCATCTTGCTGGCGCGCATCGGCACCACCGGGTCGGCGGTGCCGTGGAACGCCCACACCGGCTTGTCGCGCAGCCCCTCGACGTTCCACGTGCCGAGCCGGTAGCCGCAGATCGGCGCCACCGCCGCCCAGCGGTCGGCGAGCTGCGAACCGAACTGCCACGCGCCCGAGCCGCCCTGCGACAGGCCGGTCAGGAACGTGCGCTCCTTGTCGGTGCGGTAGTCCTTCTCGGTCGCCGCCATCACCGCCAGCAGCAGGTCCTCGTGGTCGCCCCACTGCGTGCTGCCGATCGGCTTCTGCGGGAACGCGACGACGAACGGCCAGCGCTCCGGCTGCTCCCTCAGCGCGGCGCCTAGGCCGACCTGCGCCTGCTTCTTGCCGTCGCGGCCGCACTCGCCGAGGCCGTTCAAGAACACGATCAGCGGCCAGCGGCGCGCCTCGTCGTCGTCGTAGCCCGGCGGCAGGTAGACCGCGTAGCGGTAGCCCTCACCGTCGACCTCGACGACGCGGTCGACGAAGACGCCGAGTGCCGAACTCGGCGCCTCGACCTCGGGTTGCTGTTGTGCCAACGATGACTCAGCGGAAAGGAACAGCGGGATCAGGGAGAGCGCCCAGGCGAGCCTCGACATGGCCGCAGCGTAGCCGATAGCCTGCGCCGCGGGTCTCCGCATGAGCAACACCTACTTCGTCACCGGCGCGCTCGGCTGCATCGGCGCCTGGGTCGTCAAGCACCTCGTCGAGCGCGGCGACGTGCCCTACGTCTTCGACCTCGACGCCGACCCGCGCCGCATCCGCGACTTGCTCGACGAACAGACGTTCGCCCGCGTGCACTTCGTCGAAGGCGACATCACCGACCAGACCGCGGTGACCAAGGCCGTCGACAAGGCGCAGCCGAAGGCGATCGTGCACCTCGCCGGCCTGCAGGTACCGTTCTGCAAGAAGGACCCGGCGCTGGGCGCCAAGGTCAACGTGCTCGGCACGGTGCACCTGTTCGAGGCGCAGAAGGCGGTGCGCGTGCCGCGGCTGGTCTACGCGTCGAGCGCGGCGGTGTTCGGCCCCGGCGAGGACGGCGCGGCCGCGCCCGACGAGAACTCGCTGTGCGAGCCGACCACCCACTACGGCGTCTACAAGCGCGCCAACGAGGGCACCGCGCGCATCTACTGGCAGGACGACCAGCTGCCGAGCGTCGGCCTGCGGCCGCTGACCGTCTACGGCGTCGGCCGCGACCAGGGCCTGACCAGCGGCCCGACCACGGCGATGAAGGCGGCGGTGCTCGGCCGGAAGCACACGATCGGCTTCACCGGGTCGACCGACTTCCACTACGTCGCCGACACCGCGGCGGCGTTCGTGCACTGCGCCGACGCGGCGCCGAAGGGCGGCGACGGCGCGCGCATCTACAACCTGCACGGAGACACCGTCGCGGTGGCCGACATCGTCGCCACGATCGAACGGCTGCACCCGGCGGCCAAGGGCCTGCTGACGGCAGCCGGCAACGCGCTGCCGATCCCGCCGCAGCTCGACGGCGCGGCGATCGCGCACGATTACCCGTCCCTGCCGCACACCTCGCTCGACGCCGGCATCGGCGAGACGCTGCGTCGCTTCGGCGAGCTGCACGCAGAGGGCCGCCTCGACACCCGCGACCTGCCGACCTGAGCCAAGCAATGAGCGATTCCCTGCCCAACCTTCCCGAACAGGACTACGGACGCTCCCCCCGCAGCGGCATGAACCTGCTCCCGATCCTGATCGTGCTCGCCGTGCTGGCGACCATCGGCGTGGTCGTGCTCCGCTCGACCGGCCGCGGCGCCCCAGACGTGCCGGCCGACGAACAGCTGACGCTCGAGGACGCGCGCGCCGGCCAGGAGCTGCACGCCGACCTGCTGTCCGCCTACCGCGACCTGGACGCGCGGTTCCGCGAGCCGCTGCTGTGGGCGGCGACGAGCGAGCGGCCGCTGGCCGCCGTCGCCGTGCCGACCGCCGAGTGGGAACGCACGTCGCCGGACGACCGTCGCCTGCTGCGCGCGATGGCGGCTTGGAGCGTGCGCCGCGTCGCCTCCGACCCGCTGCGCTACGCCGGCATCGACCGCGCGGCGCCGGAAGCGGCGCGCGTGCGCGAGCGCGCCAAGGCGCTGCCGTCCGATGCCTGGGCGATCGTCACCGGGCCGGTGAGCGCCGATGGACGCGAGCTCGAGGTCGACCGCGTGCTGGTGCGCGGCAGGTGACGGATGACGCTGACCGTCGTCGAGGGTGACCTGCTCGACCAGCCGGTCGAAGTCATCGTCAACGCCTGGAACCGCAACGTCTTCCCGTGGTGGCTGCTGCTGCCGCAGGGCGTCTCCGGCGCGATCCGCCGGCGCGCCGGCACGGCGCCGTTCCGCGAGCTGCGGCGGTTCGGCTGGATCCCGCTCGGCGGCGCGGTGCGCACCGGCGCCGGCCGGTTGCCGTTCCACGCGATCGTGCACGTCGCCGGCATCGACCTCATGTGGCGCAGCTCCGAGCGTGCGGTCCGCGGCTCGGCGCAGAGCGCGATGGCGAACGCGATCGCACACGGCGACCGCTCGATCGCCTTCCCGCTGATCGGCGCCGGCACCGGCGGACGGCGACGCGACCTGGCGCAACGGTGGCTGTGCGAGGAGCTGGCGACGATCCCGTTCGACGGCGAAGTGCGGGTCGTGATCTGGCCGGAGCGCAAGGCGGGCGGCGCATGAACGTGCAGGACGACTGGCTGCGGCGTTCGCGCGGCGTGCTGGTCGGCGGCGGGCTCGGCCTGGGCTGCGCCGTGCTGCTGCACGAGGCCGACACCTACGCTCCCGCCGCGGCCGGCGCCGGCGTCGCGCTCGGCGTGTCGTGCGAGGCGGTGCACCGCAGCATTTGGTGGAGCGCGATCACCGCGCTGCTGGCGGCGGCGGCGACGCTGCTCGCCGAGTGGCTGACGGTCGAGCGCGCCCGTTCCTGAGATTCTGGGCCGAGATCCTCTACGTCGGCGAGGGCGGCGTGATCTCCACCGCGGCGTCGCTGCTCGTCGGCGCCTGGCTTGGCTTCGGGCCGAAGCGCCGCCGAACGGTGCGGACTCAGACGCGCGGCGACGGCTCAGCCGGTGACGACGGCGAGGGCGACGGCGGCGGATCGAACGGCGCGCGCGCCGTGTAGCCGTCGCTCGGCCAGTGCAGCAACCCGAACAGCAGCCTGGTGTCGGCGTGCACCCGCCAGCCGTGCGGCGTCAACACGTCGCTGCGGGTCGTGCGGTAGAGACCCCAGATCCACGACGACTCCTGTTCGCGCTCGTAGAGCTGCTGGTCGGCGTCGTAGTGGAGCACCTCGGCGCCGGCGACGCAGAACAACGGCCCGTAGCAGTCGACCTCCGAGTAGGTCGTGCCGGCCGGGAACCCGACACCGTCGGTGATCTCGTAGAGGCGGCCGTGCAGGTTCAGCAGCGGCAACCAGCGGACCTGGCCGAGCGCGTGCGTCTCGTCGTCCGCCGGCAGCGCCCGCCGGGCCTGCTCCAGCGCGGCGACGTCGGGGGCGGCGTCCTGACGGTCGGGGAATTGGTGGTTGGTGGCGCAGGCGCCGAGGCAGACGAACAGGACCGACGACGGCAGGAGCTTCATGGTGATTCGGGCGCGCCCAGCGCCGGACACGCTGTGGTGTTGCCGGTGCAAGGGCCGCTCCTCTCATCTCATCGCTTCTCAGCGACCGACGACGCCGTGCAGGGCGTTGGAGAACACCAGGCCGCCGGGGTTGTAACCGAGCACCAGCACGCCGCCCTGCAGGTAGAACTCGAAGCCGAGGAATTGCGGGCACTGGTGCCGGGCACCCCGCCCACCATCACCACGCGGTCCCGCGCGATGTCGTAGACCATTGGCGCATCCCAACGCGGCGACGGGATTGGCGTAGAGTCGAACGGTCGCCACATCGCCTGCTGAGCGGCGACGCCCGAGCAGAGCACGGCGAGGGCAGCCGCTGAGAGGATGTTGCGCATGATGGTGGCTCGCTGGTTCCCGGGCAGGACGACAGCGGAACGATACCACGGGCGCCGTTCGCGCTACCATGCCGCGGCCATGGCGTCGCCCCAGACCGCTCCCCAGCCCATCTCCCAGCTCGCCGTCGTCGTGCACCCGGCCGACAACGTCGCCGTCGTCAAGCACGGCGTGACCGCCGGCGAACGCGCCGTGCTCGCGTCCGGCGAGGTGCTGACGATCACCGGCGACGTGACGCCGGGCCACCGCTTCGCGCTGCGCGCGATCGCCGACGGCGAGCAGGTGCTGCAGTACGGCCAGCCGATCGGCCGCTCGCGCGGCGTCGCCGCCGGCGAGCCGATCACTGCCGACAACCTGGCCAACGACACGGTCTGCGTGCGCGAGCTGCCTGCCGACCTCGGCAACCCGCCCACCGCGCTGCTGCCCGAGGCCGAGCGCAGGACGTTCCGCGGCTTCGTGCGCGACAACGGCAAGGTCGGCACGCGCAACTTCGTGCTGATCGTGCCGACCAGCATGTGCGCCAGCCACGAGGCGCAGCAGATCTCGACGCTCGCCGAGTTCACCCGCTACACGCGCGACAGGTTCCCCAACCTCGACGGCGTGGTCGCGCTGCCGCACAACAAGGGCTGCGGCTGCAGCGACGGCAGCAACCTCGAGGTGATGCTGCGCACGCTCGCCAACTACGCCGACCATGCCAACGTCGGCGCGGTGCTGTTCATGGATCTCGGCTGCGAGAAGACCAACCTGACGCTGCTCGACAAGCACCTGAAGCGGCGCGGCGGCATGACCACCGACAAGCCGGTGGCGTGGCTCGGCATCCAGGACGTCGGCGGCACGCAGGCGGCGATCGAGAAGGGCCTCATGCTGATCGACGGCATGCTCGCCGAGGCCAACCGCGCCGAGCGCACCGAGGTCTCGGCCGAACACCTCGTGCTCGGCGTCAAGTGCGGCGGCTCCGACGGCTTCTCCGGGCTGTCCGCCAACCCGGCGCTCGGCCACTGCGCGGACCTGCTGATCCGGAACGGCGGCACCGTGCTGATCACCGAGGTGCCGGAGTTCTGCGGCGGCGAGCACCTGTTCGCACAGCGCGCCAAGGACCTGCAGACGGCGCAGCAGGTGTTCGAGTACGTCGACTGGTACAAGGACTACGCCGCCAAGTTCGGCACCAGGCTCGACGACAACCCGAGCCCCGGCAACATCAAGGGCGGCCTGCTCAACATCACCATCAAGTCGCTCGGCGCGATGGCCAAGGCCGGCACCACGCGCGTCGAGGGCTGCACGCCGTACAGCCAGCCGCCCGCCGGCCGCGGGCTGTGGCTGATGCAGGGCCCCGGCTACGACCAGGAGTCGACGCCGGGCCTGGTCGGCGCCGGCGCGCAGATCGTGGTGTTCACCACCGGCCGCGGCACTACGATCGGCAACGCGATCGCGCCGGTGCTCAAGCTGGCGTCCAACACGCCGGTGTTCGAACGCCTCAGCCGCGACCTCGACGTCAACGCCGGCACGATCATCGACGGCACCGAGACGATCGAGCAGGTCGGCCAACGGCTGTTCGAGCACGTGCTGCGCTGCGCCAGCGGCACGGTGCTGGCGCGCGCCGAGGAGCACAAGCACCGCGAGTTCCAGTTCTGGGCCGAGCAGTCGGTGTCGCTGTAGCGCGCTAACCGGGCACTCGATCACGCACCGCCCGCACGAAGCCGAGCAGATCGTCGAGGTCGCGCTCGACGATGCGGCGCAGGATCGCCAGATCGACCTGCAGATACCGGTGCACGACGACGTTGCGGAACGAGACCATGCGGCGACAGGTGTTGCCCTGCGTCTCGCTGATCCAGCCGGCACCGACCAGCCGGTCGAAGACCTGGCGATGATCGGCGGGCTCGCCGAGATTGTGCTCGGCCGCGAGCGCGTAGGCGACGTCGAGCATCGCCTGAATGGCGATCTGCAGCGTGTGCTCGACGAACCGCTCCTGGACCTTGTCGGTGGCGAGGCGATCGAGCTCACCCAGCTGCCGCAGCTCCGCAACGCAATCGGTGATGAAGGCGAGCCGCTTCTGCACCAGGTGCGCGATGCTCATGCCTTCTCCAGCACCCGCCGGCGGTAGTCGCGCAGGAACGGCTCCAGGTCGTCGTAGGCGTGGTGTTGCCGCACTTCGAACTCGATGCGCGCGTCGTGGCCACCGTCGAGCAACAACACGTGGTCGACCAGCACGTGATGGCACAGGTCCGGCGAAGCGCCGTCGAGCGGCACGAGATCGACCGGGCGCTGCAGCAGCTGTGACAGTTGCTGCTGCATCTCCGCCAGCCGGTCGAGATCTGCTAGCTCCGGTCCGCGGCGGCGACCCAACACGACCGCGACATCGACGTCGCTGTCGTGGCGTTCTTGGCCGCGCGCCACGCTGCCGAACAGGTATGCCGCGACCAGCCCTGCACCATTGGCCGCGAACCAGCGGCGCAGCGGGTCGGTGATCGAGTCGCGCAACATCCGCGGCAGTGTATGGCCGAGCGCCCCGGGCCGGAAGCGCCGCGCCGGTTCAGTCGTCGCGCTCGCCGCGCCGCCACGGCTGGCCGGGCTGGTCGCGTTCGGCCTGTTCGCCGATCTCCAGATCCGCCACCTCGCGCAGCGTCGGATCGCCTTCGAGCACATGGCCGAACGGCACCATCCGGGCCGACTCGACGTCGTCGTCGCCGTGATCGGCGCCGCACAGCACCTGCCAGTCGCCGTCGTCGTCGCGGCAGACGAAGCGCGCCGGCTCCTTCGCATCGAACACGTGGCTGCAGACGATCGTGCGCTGCTGCTCGAGCGGCGCGTCGGGGCCGCCTTCGGCGACCAGGTCCGGGTGGTGGCCCGGCTCGCACTCACACGCGTAGAGCGCGCGCTGCCAGCCGCGGAAGTCGTCCGGCGCGTCGTCGTCGCACGGGTACTTGCCGTCGGTCGTCGGCCACACCAGCTGCAGCACCTCGAAGTCGTCGCTGCCGGTGAACCAGCAGGTCGCGCCGAAGTAGTCCTGGTGGTAGTCGCGCTGCACCGGCACGAACTCGACCTCGTGCCCTTCGAGGAAGCCTTCGTAGCGCTGGCCGGGCTCGAAGCGCTCGCCGTTCTTCACCCGGTCGTGGTACTCGTTGACGATCCAGTGCGTCAGTTCGTCCTCGAGGCCGTAGACGACCACCTCGGGCGCCTTGCAGGTGTGCTGGATGCCGACCGAGTAGCCGAACGGCGCCCAGCCGTCGCCGTCGTCGATCAACACCACGTGGCAGCCGTATTCCTCGACGTCCGCGAGCAGCTGCCGCTCGGCGTCGTCCTGTGGTTCGGGTCGGTTCATTCGGCCGAACACGATACCGAGCCGGTGGCCGGCGCGCGCGGGGTCACTTCGCTTCGAGCTGGATCTGCCGCGAAGCGTGCTGCTTGCCGAACGACACGTCGGTGACCCGGGCCCGTTCGTCGCGGTCCTGCCGCACGATCAGGACCAGGTCGGAGCGGCCGTCGAGGCCGTAGACGATGCACTGGCCGCCTTCGTCGGTGACCGCCTGGTGCAGCAGCTCGTCGAAGCGCGCGGTCAGGTCCGACGAGAAGATGGACAGGCTGTCGCTGCGCGGGTCGTTGTAGGAACGATGCTCGTCCCGGTTGCCCTGCTCGAGCACGCCGACGGTCGCCTTGGCCAGCGGCAAGCCCTTGTCGTCGAGCACCTGCACCATCATCGGCACCATGCGCTCGAGTTCGACGCGCAGCGGCGCCATGCCGTCGCGAGCGTCGATCTCGATCTCGGCGTAGCGCAGCGTCGGGTCCTTGGCGACGACGCCGATGCGCGCGCCGCCGCGTGCGATGCCGGGCACCTGCAGCACGCCGCCGGGGTGCTCGCCCGATCGCCCGAGGCGACGGTCGGAGCTCATCATCGCCAGCCCGCCGGTCGGGAAGCTGCGCACCGCGAACTGCTCGACCGGCTCACCGGTGCCGGCGACGACGACGCGCAGTTCGACGGTCAAGGCGCGCCGCAGCTCGATGCGGATGTCGTGCTTGCCCCAGGTGTGCCGGTCCGGCAGCGCCGCGCGTTCGCACGGGCCCGGATCGTCGACCTGGATCGCGACCTCGTCCGGACAGTTCTCGACGCGGTAGATGCGGAACGTGCCGTCGTCGCGCGTCCACGCGCTGGCCATTCGCCCGGACCGATTGAGCACCGCCTGCAGCGCGACGCCCTTGACCGGCGCGCCGGTGTCGTCGACGACGACGCCGGCTAGGTACGGCACCTGCCGCACGACGATCGTCAGCGGCTGCATCGGTCCGTGCTCGGGGATCGTGATCTCCGCGGGTTCGACCAGGGTGATCTCCTGGTTGTTGATTCGCACCTCGAAGGTGCCCGCCGGCAGCGCCTCACGGCTCTCGAACGTGCCGTCGCCCTTGCTGTGCGACCAGCGCACGCCGTTGGCGGCGAAGTGCATCGCGCGGCCGAGCGGCTCCGCGCGCGCGCCGATCTGGATGCCCCCACGACGCGGGCCGCGCGGCGCCTCCTCCGAGCCGAGGAACAACGGCAGGTCGTCGATACCGACGCTCACGTCCGGCACCGGTTCGCCCTGCTCGTCGACGACCTTGCCGACCGCACGCACGCCGGGGTAGAGCTTGACGTCGCCGACTTGTTCGACCTGCCCCGCCGGCAGGTTGCGCCAACGGCCCGTGCGCGGCCACCGTCCTTCGATCGATGCGTCGAAGCCGACCTGGTAGTCGTCGCGCGCGAACACCCGGATCGAGAACTTGCCGTCCGCCTCGGTGGTGACCGCCTCGGGCCTCAACAGCTCGTTCGGCGCGTCGTCGCGGCGCCCACCCCACGCGTGCAACTCGACCGTGACGCCCGGCAACGGCTCACCGGTCGCGCCGTCGACACAGCGCCCTTCGACCACCGCGCTGATCTTGTCGAGCGCGCGCTGCGCCGCCTCCTTCTGCCGCGCCTCGGTGCGCGCGACTTCAGGTTCTTGCGCAGCCACCAGCGCGGCCAACAGCAACGGAACGACGAGCGCGACAGCACGACCGACTCTCATGACGACTCCCGGGGTTCTCGGACCGCCGCACGATAGCACGCCGGACCGAGCACGGGTCACTTCGCGCGCAGCCGGATCTCGCGCGTGCCGTGCTCGCGGCCGAACGCGACGCCGGTCTCGCGCAGCAACACGCCATCGCCTCGTCGCACCAGCAGCACCAGGTCCTCACGACCGTCGAGGCCGTGCACGATGCACCGGCCGCCTTCGTCGGCCTTGGCCCGGGAGAGCAACGTGTCGAACCGCGTCGCGGGGTCGCTCGACCAGAGCCCGGATCCGTCACTGCGCGGATCGACGAAGGCGTGGCCGTGCGCCTCGCTCTCGCCCGGCTCGATCACCTGCACCACCGCTCCGGCGAGCGGCGCCCCGTCCATGTCGAACAACTGCACCATCATCGGCACCATGCGCGGCACTTCGACGCGCAGCAGCGGCGTGCGACGCTCGACGAAGATCGGCAGTTCGACACAGCCCAGCGTCGGATCCTTCGGCACGATCGCGAGCCGCGCCGCACCGCGCCGCACGCCGTCGAGGTGCAGCCGGCCACCTTCATGCTTCCCGGCCAGGCGCAGCCGGCGCTCGGAGTTCGTCCATACGTCCCCGACCGGATAACAGCGGATCGCAAACTCCTCGACCGGCTGCGCGGTGCCGGCGACGGTGACGAGCACGTCGAGGGTCAGCGCCCGCTGCACGACGATGCGCAGATCGCGCGTCCCCCACGCGACCGGCGCCAATGGCTCACGAGGTTCGCAAGGACCAGTGCGGCCGATGTGGATCGGCACGGATTCCTGCCCCGGATCGATGCGGTAGAGACGGAACGACCCGTCTTCGAACGTGCGCGCCGAAGGCACACTCCCGTTGCTGCCGCACCACAGCTCGACACCGGCGACGCCTTCACCGGCTTCATCGACGACGGTCCCGCCGACATATGGCCCCAACGACACGACGATCGCCACCGGCGTCATCGGCCCCGACTCCGGGATCTCGATCTGCCGATGCTCCAGCAACACCGGACCGATGCTCGCTTGCAGCGTGAACTCGCCAGCGGGCACGGCGTGCGGGGTCGTGAAACCGCCATCCACGCCGGTTTGGCAAAGGCACGATTCGATCGGTGCGTAGCGAGCGAGCGAGTTCTTCCCCTCGTACCGTTCGACGGTCAGCGGCAGCCCGTCGATGCGCAGACGCACACCGGGCACCGGCGCCCCCGCCGTGTCGATGACCCTGCCGACCGCGGGCACACCGGCGAGCATGCGCACATCGCCGAGATCGACCGCGTCACCGGCGACGAGGTGCCGCCAATTCTCCCGACGTGGCACGCGTCCTTCGCGCGACGCGACGAACCACACCTGGTGCTCGTCGTGCGCCAGCACCCGCACGGCAAAGCCGCCGTCCGCCCCGGTGGTGACGACCTCGGGATCGAGCAACTCGGCCGGGAACCCACCGGCTCCCCGACCATCCGCGGCGTGCAGTTCGATGCGACATCCGGGCAGCGGCGCGCCGTTGGCGGCATCGACGCAGCGCCCGCGAACGACGACGCTGATCGCCCCGAACTCACGCTGCGCCGCCTCGGCGCGACGTGCCTCGGTGCTGACGCGCGTCGGCTGCTGCGCGTGCAACACGGCGCTCGACAACGGCAACAGCAGCGCGACGACGCCGATCACTCTCATGACGACTTCCGGGGTTCTCGGACCGCCGCACGATAGCACGCGGCGCCTTGTGCGAGTCACTTCGCGCGCAGCCGGATCTTGCGCGCAAGGTGCTCGCGGCCGAACGCCACCCTCTTCACCCGCTCTTCGACCGCGTCGCCGCGACGCACCAGCAGCACGAGATCGTCACGACCGTCGATCCCGTAGACGATGCACTGGCCGCCGCCGTCGGTAACCGCGCGGTGCAGCAGCGTGTCGGGCCTTTCGTTCGTGGCGAACACCGTCGGCGCGCTGCCGGCGCGTGGATCCACGAGGCGCGTCTTCGGCCACTCGTCGCCCGGCTCGATCACCTGCACCACGCAATCGCCGAGCGGGCCATCGTCGGCGCCAACGACCTGCACCAGCATCGGCACCAACGGCTCGACCTCGACGCGCAGCGCCGGCGTGTCGTCGGCCGCGACGAACCGCAGCCGCGCGCAGCACAGCGCCGGATCGTCGGGCACGATCGTCAACCGGCCGCGGCCGCGCGCGATGCCTTCGAGCTGCAGCGCGCCGCCTGCGGCGTGCCCGGCGAACCTCCTCCAGCCGCCGCCATCGACGTGCACCGCGAACCCTTCGACCGGCGCGCCGGTGCCGGCGACCACCACCGCGAGGTCGAGTGTCCGTGCGCCTCCGAGTGTCGATGCACGCTGCAACACCACGCGCACGCTGTCATCACCCCAAGCCAGACCGGTGATCCTGGGGCCGGGCTCGAACCGCCCGGCATAGGTCACCCGCAGCTTCACCTCGCCGACGAACTGCGCGACGCGGTAGAGACAGAAGGCGCCGTCGTCGCCGGTGCGCGCCGTGCCGACGACTCCTTCGTGCACACGCGCTTCCAGCTCGACGCCGGCGATCGGCGCGCCAGCCACATCGACCACCAGACCGGTGATGCTCTCGCGCCGGCGAACGACGACGACCTGCAGCTCGTCGGCATCTTCGTCGGCCGGCGCGATCGTGATGCGCTGCGGCTCGAACAGCTCGTACGGGCCGTCGCCGAGGCGCAGGTCGAAGCGGCCCGGGGGCAACGCTTCCACGCTGGTGGCCAGACCTGCCTCGTCGCTGCGCAGCGACACCGAGTGCTGCGCACGATCACTTCCCAAACCGGCCGTACGATTGGCCCAGACCCCGGCAGCTTCGGCGTGGAGATGGAACGACATGCGTTCGATCGCGAGCGGCAGACCCGACACCGGCCGACCGGCATCGTCGCGGACCTCGAAAGCCGCCGGCACGCCGACGCTGAGCCGCACGTCGCCGAGCTGCACCTGTTCGCCGGGCCACAGGTGCCGCCAACGCGCGGTGCGCGGCCAGCAGCCGTCGCGCGTGACCTGCATCCCGACCTCGACCGCCTCGTGCGCGAGCACGTGCAGCTCGAAGCGACCGTCGTCCCCGGTGGTCACCGCCGGCGGCTGCAACGACGCAACGGACCGTTCGAGGTCCGGTCGGTAGCTCGACGTCGCGACGACGACGCGGCACCCGGCCAGCGGCGCGCCGGTCGCGCCGTCGACGCAGCGCCCGCGGAGCACGGCACGGCTGCGTTCGAGCGCGCGGTGCTCCGCGGCGATGCGCCGCTTCGCTGCCGACTCCGGTTCCGGCTGCTGCGCCATCCCCGCCGCGGCGAAGGCGAGCAGCACGAACACGGTTGCCAGGCGGACTCTCATGCAGCAGGCGCGCAGCCTACCACGCCCCGCGATCGATCACTCCGGCAGCGGCCGCACGGCGATAGCCTTGTACCAGACCTCCGAACCCGGATCGTGCGCCTGCAGCGCGAACGTGCCGCGATCGATCAGCCGCCCTTCGAAGCCGCCGCCGCGCTTGACGTCGTCCGGCTCGGTGTAGTCGACGAGCTGCTTGCCATCGACCCACGTCTGCACGTGCTTGCCCTCGACGCGGATCTGCATCAAGAACCACTGCTCGTCCTTGGCCGGCGGCTCCTTGACGTCGTCGACGGCATACAGACCCGCGGTGCGGCGCCAATCGCCCTGGCTGTTGTTGACCTGCACCTCGTAGCCCTTCGCCGGCCAGCCTTCCTTCTGGAACTCGGTGTGGAAGTAGATGCCGGAGTTGGAGCCGGGCTTGGTGCGCACCAGCGCGCACAGCTCGAAGTTCTTGAACGAGTGGTGGTAGACCGGGCCGTCGTAGAAAAGGTGGCCGCGCTCGCCGTTGACGACGAGGTGACCGTCCTGCACGCGCACCCCGTCCGGGTTCTCGTTCATCTTCCAGCCGTCGAGGCTCTTGCCGTCGAACAGCTCGACGAAGCCGCCGCCGTCGCCGAGCTCGCGCAGGCGCAGGTTGCGCCACGCGACCTGCCACTTGGGGTCGCCGCCCACCGCGTGCACCTGCAGGCCGAGGAAGCCGGCCGGCGAACGGCCGTCGACGAGGTGCGCGATCGGCACGTCGTTGATCCAGGTGCGGATGTCCTGGCCGAAGCAGATCACGCGGTAGCGGTTCCACTCACCCTTCTGGAAGGCCGCGCGCTTCAGCGGGTCGTCGCGGTCGGGGCTCAGCCAGCCGCGGCCGGCCTCGTCGTAGACGAAGCCCGCCTCGCCGTTGGTCGCGATCTCGACCTGGTAGCCGTGCACGCGGCCGTTGTTGAAGCTCGGCATCGAGTGGCTGCGGATCTGCACGCCGCTGTTGAGCTCGTCGTTCAGCAGCTTGACCTCGAACTCGAGCTCGAAGTCGCCGAAGAAGCGGTCGCTGCAGAGGAACGAGTTGGGGCTGCCCTTGGCGGTCGTGCCGACGATCGTGCCGTCGACGACCTCATAGGTGGCGGTGCCGTTCTTCTGCGTCCAGCCGGTCAGCGTCTTGCCGTCGAACAGGTCGGTCCAGCCGCCTGGATGCTGGGATTGCGCGAACGCGGAGCAGGACAGGGACAGCGCCAGCAGCGCGAAGGACGGCGAGTGCATCATGGGGTCGGTCGTCGGGGCTCGTGGTCGCGACGATCATGGCCCGTCACGGCCCCGACGAGAACTCGCGTTCGTTGCAAGTTGGTCGAATCACCTCACTGCAGGGCCAGGTGGTAGTGATCGAGGTGGTTCTGCAGCGCCGAGACCTTTGCCTGGTCCGCCGCCGGGGCCGCCCAGGCGCCGCTCGGCAACGTCAGCGTCAGCGTGCCCGCCGTCAGCGTGCCGTTCTTCAGCAGCGCGACGAACCAACCGGCCGGCAGCACCACGCCCGGATCGAGCGAGTAGGGCTCGGCGTCGGCGCAGTAGATCTTGCGCACCGCCGCGTCCGCCGCCAACGCCTGGAGACCGGTGCGATTGGCGACGAACCACGCGTCGACGTCGGCCAGCGCGTCTTCGCCGCCGTTGAGGGCGAGGTAGGTCGAGTCCGCCAACTCGGCGTAGATCTCCATGCCGCTGCCGAAGTCGAAAACCGGCGTCGTGAACTGCCGGAAGTCGATCGCCTTGCCCCGCTCGTGCGTGCCGTGGCCGAGGTTGCGGTCGTGTTCGCCCGAGACGTCGTTGACCGGCCCGAGCTTGGACGCGTTGCTCTGCAGCCAGGTGACGGTCGCGGCGCACGCCCAGTCGTCTCCGCCCGCGTCGCGGCAGCCGGTGCGGGCGCCGAGCGGCGCCTTCCACAGGGCCCCGTAGACCGGCGAATCGCGCTCGGCGGTGATCGTCGCGCCGCCCGCGGGCGCCGCGCGCACCAGCACGTGGAACACGAACAGGTCGGTCGGCGGCGTCGCGGCGGCGGCGAACGGCGACACGTGTGCCGCGGTGCTCGTCACGTCGATCTGCACGTCGTCGCTCGGCTTGCCGTCGGCGCCGGTGCCGACGACGAGGCGCACGCGTCCGTCGGCAGCCGGCGCCTCGTCCAGCACCGTCGCCAGCACGGTGCCGTCGGTCTTTCGCACCTCGACCTTCACCGACTGCACCGCGTAGCCTTCGGGCCGGCCGATCAACCGCGTCGTCAGCGTGCGCTGCGCGACGTTGAACTGCGGCGCGTAGGGGAAGCTGAACTGATCCTGACGGCGCTGCGTCTGCGTGTTGGTCCCGCAGGAGGTGCTGATCGTCACCGGCGAGGCGGTGATCGACTGCACCTTGAACGCGACCGGCAGCAGGTCGGCCAGCACCGTCGTCGTCAGCTGCGAGTCGCCGATGTTGGTGGCGCTGGCCGCGACGACGAGGTCCACCGGCCCGGTGGTCGTCAGCGCCGAGACATCGATCTCCTGCTCGCGTTGCCCGGTGGTGCCCGGCGAAGTGCCGACGATCCACTGCGGGCACTGCGGGCTCTCGGTCACCTGCGAGTTGACGTTGCAGACGCGCTGGAACAGCTGCTTGCCCCCCGGCGCGAGCACGCGCAGCGTCCAGTTGTCGTTGAACACGCTCTGCTGCAGGACGTAGGTCGGATACTCGACGCTGATCACCTCGTAGACCAGCCGCGCCCGTTGGGTGTCCTGCGGGAACTGCACGGTCAGGCTGGCGGTGACGACCTGGTCCTGGGCAGCGCTCGACACCGACACGCCGGTGCCCGGGACCACACCCGCAGGGACGGTCCACGGCGGCAGCGCACAATCGCGCAGCCACGTCGTCGGCGCGAACTGCCAGACCGTCGTCGGCGCGACGCCGGCGAGCACGTCGGGCAACCCGAGCAGCACGAGGCCGAGCGACGTCTCGCCATTGACGAACTGCGCCGCGCTGGCGGTGAACACCTGGCCGCCTGCGGTCACTTCGGCGAACAGCTGGTAGGTGCCGCGCGGAACGGCGGCGAACGCCACGTGCCCCATCGCGTCGCTGTCCGCCACGTAGGTCACGTCCGTGCCGATCAGGCGCGCCTCGAGCGCGCACCCGGAGACGTCGAGGCCGGGCGTCGACGGCGGCGCGACCAGCGCCACGCCGAGCGGGAACTGCTCGACGAAGAACGCCACCTCGGCTTCGAAGGTCGCGCCGTCGGTGTCGTGACCGCGTGCCCGCACGACGACGTCGTTGGCGTAGGCGAGCAACGGCGTGACCAACGCCGCCCCCGGCGTGGCGGAGAGGCGGCCGGCGAGCACGTCGTCGCGGGTGAAGAACGGCGTGACGTCGGTCGGATCGTCGTCGGCGCGCGCGTCTTCGACCTCCACCGTGAAGTCCTCGATCGCGACCGGCAGACCGCTGTCTCGCCCCTGCAACAACAGCTCGACCTGCGCGACGTCAGGTGCCAGCGTGCCCCCTTGCGCCTGCGGGCAGCTCATCGTCACCGGCCGCCGCAGGTCCCCGATCATGCCGACCTTCAACACGCCGCCGGTCACCGCGCCGTCGAGCTCCCTGCCGCCGGCCGCGATGCCCGGGCGCAGCGCCCGCAGCGCGGTCGCCCCCGCGGGCAGCTCGACGGCGAGCGCTCCGTCCGCGTCGGTCGTGCCGACCTGCACGTCGTCGACGAACACCTTCGTGCCGGCGAAGTCGAACGGCGAGCCGTCGTCGAACACGAGCGAGACGCGTACGCGGGTGTCGACCGACGGGGTCGACGAATGGCTGCGGTGGCAGGCGACCGGCATCAGCAGCAGGGACGAGCAGACGAGCATGGACGGCAGACGCAACGCAGTCATGGCAACCTCCGCCTGGGCGGCAGGCACGGCGCGCGCCGCTCCGGCACGCTGCATGTTCGCCGCAACGGCCGACGCGCCCCATACCTCATGGTGGGCACTCGCCCCCCGCCCTCGGCCCAGCGCCGCGCCGCCGACGGCTACCGCGCGCCGACCACGCCGGTGCCGGTGTTGCACACGACGACGCGGGCCCTCGTCACCGCGCCGGCGCCGTGGCCGCGAGAGTTGAACGCGAGCGCCCATGCCCCCTGCGCGACGACATGCGCGAGGCAGACAGTGAGAGCACGAGGCACACGGCGAGCCGATCCGAGCAGATGGCCGCCCCCGGCGCGATCCCCTGCCGCGCGGGATCAGCGGCGACGGTATGGTCCGCCCCATGCAACCGTTGCCTCGGCTCGCCCTCGTCTCCGCGGTGCTCACCTGCATCCCTCTCTCGGGCGCCTCGCTCGCAGCCCAGCACCGGCCCCCCAACGTCGTGCTGATCTATGGCGACGACGTCGGCTACGGCGACCTCGGCTGCTACGGCGCGACCAAGATCCCGACGCCCAACCTCGACCGTCTCGCGTCGCAGGGCCTGCGCTTCACCGACGGCCACTGCTCGGCGGCGACCTGCACGCCGTCGCGGTTCTCGCTGCTGACCGGCATCCACGGCTTCCGTCACGGCGTGCGCGTGTTGCCGCCGGACGCGCCGATGACGATCACGGACGCGATGCCGACGCTGCCGCAGCTGTTCGCGGCCAATGGCTACGACACCGCGGTGGTCGGCAAATGGCATCTCGGCCTCGGCCAGAAGGGCCAGAAGGTCGACTGGAACGGCGACGTCGCGCCGGGGCCGATCGAAGTCGGCTTCGGCTACTCGTTCTTGCTGCCGTCGACCAACGACCGCGTGCCGTGCGTCTACCTCGAAGGGCACCGCGTCGTCGGCCTCGACGAAGCCGACCCGCTGTTCGTCGGCAAGCGCCCCGAAGGCTTCACCGGCACCGTCTACCCGGACGGCAAGCACGACCGCGCGGCGATGACCTACTACCAGAGCAGCAAGGGCCAGGGCCACGACTCGTCGGTGATCCACGGCATCGGCCGCATCGGCTACATGTGGGGCGGCGAGGCGGCGCTGTGGAACGACGAGACGATGGCCGACGTGTTCGTCGAGCGCGCGGTGATGTGGCTCGGCGCGCGGCCGAAGGACAAGCCGTTCTTCCTCTACTTCAGCTCGCAGGACATCCACGTGCCGCGCGCGCCGAACCCGCGCTTCCGCGGCAAGAGCGAGTTGACCTACCGCGGCGACGCGATGGTGCAGCTCGACTGGGCGGCCGGCGAGATCCTCGCGGCGCTCGACGCGCACGGTCTCGCCGACGACACGATCGTGATCTTCTCCAGCGACAACGGCCCGGTCTACGACGACGGCTACGAGGACGGCACCACGGTGCCGACGTCGACGCGCGAGGTCGACCGCGGCCACGACGGCTCCGGCATCTGGCGCGGCGGCAAGTACCAGATCTACGAAGGTGGCACGCGCGTGCCGTTCCTGCTGCGCTGGCCGGGCCACGTCAAGCCCGGCGTGTCGCACGCACTCGTCAACCAGATCGACCTGTTCGCGTCGTTGGCGAAGCTGCTCGGCGTCGAGCTGCAGCAGGACCAGGGCATCGACAGCCGCGACACGCTCGCGGCGCTGCTCGGCGAGGACCCGGTCGGCCTGCCGTTCATGATCGAAGAGGCCGGCACGCTGGCGCTGCGCGAGGGCAACTGGAAGTTGATCGCCGCGAAGGGCAAGCAGCAGGAGCAGCTCTACGATCTGGCCACCGACCCCGGCGAGCAGCACGACGTCGCGGCCGAGCACGCGGAGCGCGCGGCGGCGATGCGCGCGAAGCTCGAGGCGCTGGCGGCCGACGAAGGCGGGGTTCGCGCGCACGGCTGAGTTGCGCGGCGGCAATCGAATGGCGGTCTGGGCGGATTCCTCGCCGCCCCTCCCCCCGCCTGCGCACTGCATGCCAGCACCATGCAGTCGCCGCACGACAAGCTGTTCACCTTCACCTTCCGCCACCCGCAACACGCTGCGGGGTGGGTGAGGTGCGCGTTGCCCCTGGCGCTCGCGCTGGCCATCGACTGGGAGTCGCTGGTGCCGCTGCGGGAGTGCTGAGCCAACTGTGCCTGAAGACCCTGCCGTACACGCCCGCCGCCCAGGTCCCGGCATGCTTCGACCGGTGGCAACACCTGATGCGGGCGATCGATGGCGTTGCTTCACCGCCTGACGCGCCGCCGCTCGGCCCTGACGCCATCGACGCCATCGGCTGGTATGCTCTCGCGGTCACCGATGTCGACTCCCTGGTGCTCGCCGAGACCTTCGCCCGCATCCTGCATCGCAACGACACGACGATCATGAGCACGCTCGAATCCACGTTTCAGAAAGGACTGGCCCGAGGCCTGGCCGAGGGGCTGGCCAAGGGTCACGCGGAAGGGCATGCCGAAGGTCACGCCGATGGCCAGGCGCACACGCTGCTGCGGCTGCTGGCGCTGCGCTTCGGTGCGCTTGACCCGACCGTCATCGAGCGCGTCCGGGCTGGCTCCAGCGCCGACCTCGACCGATGGACGGCCCGCGTGCTCGACGCGAAGACGCTGGCGGCGGTGTTCGACGGCGACCCGGCCAGCTGATCGCCGATGCTCGCCTGCGCGCTGACCGCTCCCCGCCGCCTCGAACTGCTCGACGTGCCCGCCGCGCCGCTCGGCCCGCACGACGTGCGGGTTCGGCCGATGGCGGTCGGCGTCTGCGGCACCGACTTCCACATCTGGTCGGGCGAGTCGAACTTCCATTTCGACGCCAACGGCCGGCCGATCCCGTTCGAGCAATCGCCGCAGATCCTCGGCCACGAGATCACCGGCGTGGTCGTCGAGCGCGGCGCGGCAGTGCACGACGTCGCGGTCGGAGCGCGCGTCGTCGTCGACCAGGGCCGCAACTGCCGCAGCGAACGGCGCGAGCCGCCGTGCGAGTACTGCGCGACCGGCCACAGCCACCAGTGCGAGTTCTACACCGAGCACGGCATCACCGGCCTGCCGGGCGGCTTCGCCGAGGAGCTGGTGGTGCCCGCGGTCAACGTCGTCGCGATCGAGAGCGACCTGCCGTTCGCCACCGCGGCGATGACCGAGCCACTGGCGTGCGTGCTGCACAGCACCGACTTCGGCGCCCGCGCCAACACCCGCTACCGGCTCGGCACCGCCGACGACTCGGCGCGTGTGCGCACAGCAGTGGTGCTCGGCGCCGGCCCCGCCGGGCTCTTGTTCGCGCAGGTGCTGCGACATCGCTATGCGTTCGACGGCGAGCTGCTCGTCTGCGACCCGAGCCCGCACAAGCGCGCGTTGGCGACGACGTTCGGCTGCACCGCCGTCGCGCCCGACGAGTTCGACGCGGCGGTGCTCGACCGTTCGCGCGGCCGCCGCGCCGAGCTGGTCGTCGAAGCGACCGGCGCCGGCCGGGTGTTCGGCGCGATCCCCAACCTGATCCGCAAGCAGGCGACCGTGCTCTGCTACGGCGTCGGCCACGGCGACGCCCGCCTCGAGCTGCTCAACCCGCTGCAGTGGAAGGAGGCGGTGCTGGTGACCTCGGTCGGCGCCAGCGGCGGCTTCGACCCCGACGGCCGGCCGACCGTGTACCGCGAGGCGATGCAGCTGCTCGAGCGCGGCGCGGTGCGCGTCGACGCGCTGCTGACCCACCGCTATGCGGGCCTCGGGCGCGTGCCCGACGCATTCGCCGGCGATCACTCGCGGCCCGACTACGTCAAGGGCGTCGCGCTGCTCGGCGACGACTGACGCATCGCGGCGGCGTCAGTCGCCGATGCGCATCTGGAAGCCGGTCGTCACCGTCATGCCGAGCGACATCACCGGATCGAACACGCCCGCCTGTACGCCGACACTGAGGTTGGCCAGCGCCGGGTCGTCGGGCAGTACGAAGCCGACGATGCCGTCACCGTGATCCGGTGTCTGCACGTCCGGAGTGGTGACGAACGGGATCAACACGTCGAGCGTCGACATGACGAGGTCGAAGGGTGGCAGCGCCGGGTAGTGGTACGCTCCGATCGCGAGCACGCCGAGGCTCGGCGCCCGGCAGCGACGTACCAGGAACGACACCGGGTTGCCGGTGTTGGGGAAGCCGATCGCATGGATGTAGGGCCCGAGCACGTCGGTCGCCGGCACGCCGCCGCCGCGCGGGAAGAACACACCCGTGTGGGTGCCGCAGTGCACGCGCACCGGCACGGCGAGGCCGTCGGCCGGCACCTGTGTCCACGCCGACCCGGCCGGCATCGACGTGCTGACCGTCCAGCGCGGCTGCACCTCGGTGCCAGCCGTCGTGCCGAGCAGCTCGAAGCCGAGCCCCTGGCCGGCGACGCCGATCCACAGCGTGGTGCCGGTAGGCGCCACCGGCACCGGATGGTCGAGCACCACGGAGGACCAGCTGCCACTCTGCCGCAACGACGACCACGAGCCGTGCGCCGCCGGCACGTTGGTCGCCTGCGAGTCGAAGACGTAGAAGCTGGAGCCGACCGAGGCCGCGTTGACGCGCACCGGCAGCTCGATCGCGGTCACCGGCGACGAGGCGGCGACGACGACCTCGAACACCAGGTAGTAGCCCGACCACGAGGAGAACGTCGCGTCCCACGGCGCACCGGCGTTCTGTTCGAGGCTCAGCTTCTGCGCCGGCGCACCGGCGATCACGGCGAGCGATGTGACGAGCGACCAGGCGAGCCTTTGCAGCATGGCCGCGTTATCGGGCAGCTCGCCGTTGCCCCTTGACGCGCGATGGCAGGTAGCACCAGCGCGACGTAGCATGCGCGGCCGATGCCCGCTCCCCGCCCCTCCCGCGACGTCGCACTGTTCGCGACCTGCCTCGGCGACCAGCTGTTCCCCGGCGTCGTCGAGGCGACGGTGACGGTGCTGGAGCGCGCCGGCTGCGCGGTGCGCTTCGACCCGCGGCAGACCTGCTGCGGCCAGCCGGCGTTCAACTCCGGCTACTGGCGCGAGGCCAGGCAGGTCGCGCGGCACTTCCTCGACGTCTTCGAACGCGCCGACGCGGTCGTCGCGCCGAGCGGCTCGTGCGTGGCGATGCTGCATCGCTTCCCGCAGCTGTTCGCCGACGAACCCGACGTCGCCGCGCGCGCTGCAGCCCTGGCCCACAAGACCTTCGAGTTGTCCTCGTTCCTGGTGCGCGAACTCGGCGTCACCGACCTCGGCGCGCGATTCGACGCGCGCGTCGGCTGGCACGACGCCTGCCACGGCCTGCGCGAGCTCGGTGTGCGCGACGAGCCGCGCACGCTGCTCGCCGCGGTGCAAGGACTCGAGCTCGTCGAGCTGCGCACCCGCGAGTCGTGCTGCGGCTTCGGCGGCACCTTCTCGGTCAAGCTGCCCGAGGTCTCGACGGCGATGCTCGACCACAAGCTCGACGAGGTCATGGAGGCGCCGATCGACGTGCTGGCGGCGATCGACGGCTCGTGCCTGATGCAGCTGCACGGCCGCCTCGAACGCCGCGGCGCGCGCGTGCGCACGATGCACCTGGCGGAGGTGCTCGCCTCGCGATGAGCGGCCACTCCCACCGCACGCCCGACGGTTTCGCCGCGCAGGCCCGCGAAGCGCTCGGCGACCGCACGCTGACGCAGGCGATGCGGCGCGTCACCGACCTGTTCGCCGAGCGGCGCGCAGCGGCGCTCGAGACGGTGCCCGACTGGCAGGAGCTGCGGCAGCAGGCCCGCGCGATCAAGCTGCACACGCTGGCGCGACTCGACCACTACCTCGCGCAATTCGCCGGCGCAGCGGCGAAGAACGGCGCCATCGTGCACTGGGCCGAGGACGCGGCGGCGGCGTGCCGCATCGTCGGCGAGCTGGCGCAGGTGCATCGCGCGACGCGCCTCGTCAAGTCGAAGAGCATGGCCACCGAGGAGATACACCTCAACGCCGCGCTCGCCGCCGCCGGCACCGAACCGGTCGAGACCGACCTCGGCGAGTGGATCATCCAGCTGGCCGGCGAGATGCCGTCGCACATCATCGTGCCGGCGATCCACAAGACGCGGCAGCAGATCAGCGAACTGTTCGTCGACAAGCTCGGCGTCGCGCCGAGCGACGAACCTACGGTACTGGCGGCCGAAGCGCGCGAACGGCTGCGGCAGCACTTCGCCGAGGCGGACATGGGCATCAGCGGCGTCAACTTCGGCGTCGCCGAGACCGGCACCATCCTGGTGCTCGAGAACGAGGGCAACGCGCGCATGACGACGACCCTGCCCAAGGTGCACGTCGCGGTCATGGGCATCGAGAAGGTCATCCCGCGCTTCGCGGACCTCGAGGTGTTCTTGCGGCTGCTGCCGCGCTCGGGCACCGGCCAGCACCTGACCAGCTACCAGTCGCTGCTGACCGGGCCGGACGTCGGCGTGCCCGGACGCGCCGGCCAAGGCCCGCGAGAGCTGCACCTCGTGCTGCTCGACAACGGCCGCGCGAACATTGCCGTCGACGAGACGATGCGCGAGACGCTGGCCTGCATCCGCTGCGGCGCCTGCCTCAACGCCTGCCCGGTCTACCAGTCGGTCGGCGGCCACGCCTACGGCGCGGTCTATCCCGGCCCGATCGGCGCGATCCTGACGCCGCAGCTGCAGGGCATGCACCAGGCCGCGGCGCTGCCGTTCGCGTCGAGCCTGTGCGGCGCGTGCAAGGACGTCTGCCCGGTCCAGATCGACATCCCGTCGCTGCTGCTCGAGCTGCGCAAGCGCGCGGTCGAAGGCGAAGCACCCGGTGCGGCGCCGGCGAAGCGCGCGGCGTTCGAAGCGCTGACGTGGAAGCTGTGGGCGTGGTTCGTGCGCAGCCCCGGCCGCTACCGCTTCGCCGCGGCGATGGCGCGCCTCGGGGACAAGCTGCCGCTGGTCAAGCGCCTGCTGCCGCCGATGCGGGCGTGGGCGTCGTCGCGCGCACTGCCGCGGCTGGCGAAGCGGCCGTTCCGCGCCGGACACAAGGACGGTGGCTCGTGAGCGCCCGCGAGACGATCCTCGCCCGGCTGCGTCAACGCGCGCCCGATGCGCCGCCGCCCCCGCCGCTGCCGCCGGTGCGCAGCACGGCGCTGCTCGAGCAACCGCCGTTCGCGTCGCGCCTGGCGGCGTTCACCGCGATCCTGGCGAAGCTCGGCACCACCGTCGAGCACGTCGCCGATGTCGCAACGGCCGCGCGACGCACGACCGAACTGCTCGCCGAGCACGGCGCACGTTCGCTCGCCTCCAGCGACCATGCACTGGTCGCCGCAGTCACCGCGCAACTGCCCACCGACATCGAACGCCTCGCCCACGACGCGCCGCGCGACGACCTGCTGCGCGCCGAAGCCGGCCTGTCGTCCGCACAATGGGCGGTCGCCGAGACCGGCACGCTGGTGCTCGTCTCCGCCGACGAACGCCACCGCCTGTGCACGCTGCTGCCCGATCTGCACATCGCGGTGGTGCCGGCGTCACGGCTCGTCGCGACGCTCGGCTGCGCGTTCGCGCGGCTGCAGCCCGACGCAGCCCCCGCCGGCCAGACCATCACCTTCGTCACCGGTCCGTCGCGCACCGCCGACATCGAACTGACGCTGGTCGTCGGCGTGCACGGGCCGAAGGCGCTGCGCGTGCTCGTGATCGACGACTGAGCCCCCGCTCAGCGCCGCCGCTTCTTGCAGCCGCCGCCGGTGCAGCCGCAACCGCCACACCGGTCCTCGGGGCCCTTCACCTCCGGCTCGGTGCGCGCGATCCAGCGCTGCAACAGCACCCAGCTGCCGCAGGCGAACGCACAGACGCAGATTGCCAGCAGATGGGACGTCATGGTCACGCGCTGAGCAGGCCGGCGAAGCCCATGAACGCCATCGACAGGATGCCCGCGAGCAGCAGGCTGAACGCGGTGCCGCGCACCAGCTGGGGCACCGACGACAACTTCGCATCCTCGCGCAGGCTGGCCATCAGCGCCAGCGCCAGCGTCAACCCGCCGCCGCCGCCGAGCGCGAACACGACGCCCTCGGCGAGCCCGTAGCCGCGGCTGGTCTGGAACAGCGCCAGGCCGAGGATCGCGCAGTTGGTGGTGATCAGCGGCAGGAAGATGCCGAGCGCGGCGAACAGCGCCGGCGACAGCTTCTTGATCGCCATCTCGACGAACTGCACCGCGCTGGCGATGACGACGATGAACGCCAGCAGCCGCAGGTACGGGAAGCGCTCGAGCACGAACGTGTTGAGCGCCCAGGTCGCGATCGCCGTGATCAGCATCACGAACGTCGTCGCCAGGCCGAGGCGGAACGCGGTCTTCAGCTGACCGGAGACGCCGAAGAACGGGCACAGGCCGAGGAAGTAGCTCAGCGTGAAGTTGTTGACCACCAGCGCGCCGACGAAGATCCACAACAGGTCGCTCATCACTTCGCCCTCCGCTCCTTGAACCACGCGAAGCCGAGCAGCAGCACGCCGAGCATCAGGAAGCCGCCCGGCGGCAGCACCATCACCACCCACGGCTCGTAGTGCGGGCCGAACAGCGACAAGCCGAACAGGCTGCCGTTGCCGAGCAGCTCGCGACCGGCGCCGAGGCACGACAGCGCCAGCGTGAAGCCGAGGCCCATGCCGAGCGCGTCGAGCACCGCGAGGCCCGCGGGGTTCTTGCTGGCGAACGCCTCTTGGCGGCCGAGGATCAGGCAGTTGACCACGATCAGCGCCAGGAACGCGCCGAGCTCCTTGTGCACCCCCGGCGCCAGCGCCTGCAGCGTGAAGTCCACCACCGTGACGAACGTCGCGATGACGATCACGTAGGTCGAGATGCGCACCTGGCTCGGCACGAAGCGGCCGAGCAGCGAGATCAGCAGCGACGAGCAGGCCAGCACGGCGGTCGTCGCGACGCCCATCGCCAGCGCGTTGATCGCGCTGTTGGTCACCGCCAGCGACGGGCACATGCCGAGCACCTGCACGAACACCGGGTTCTCCCGCCAGACACCCTTGACGAACTCGGCGTAGGCGCGCGAGGCCTGGTCCTGCTGCGGCGCGGCGTTCACTTGTCCCCCTCCTGCTGCGTCGCGGGCGCCGGCGGCACGTCGTCGCCCTTCGGCAGCTTGTCGAGCAGCGCGCGATTGCGTTCGTTGAGGATGCGCACGACGGCCTTCGACGAGATCGTCGCGCCGGTGATGCCGTCGACGTGGCACGGCTCGCTGCCGGTGCCGTGCTTGACGACGACGATCTCGGGCGCGACCGCCAGCGCGGCGAACTCGGCGGCGAACGACGGGTCCTTGCCGATGCGGTCGCCGAGACCGGGCGTCTCGCGGCTGTCGAGCACCTGCATGCCGACGAGGCCCTCGCGCGTCGGGTCGTAGCCGTAGAGCAGCTTGATCGTGTCCTGGAAGCCGCGGCCCTGCCCCTGGATCGCGAAGCCGAGGTGCTTGCCGGCCTGATCGTAGGCCGCGTAGACGGCGATCGCGTCCTTCGCCTCGCTGCCGTCCGCCGGCACGAAGCGCGCGCCGTCGAGCACGAGCTTCTGCATCGACGCGGTGCCCGGCACGACCTCGAACACCGCGCGCCGCACCGCCGCCGCCGCGTTGGCCTCGATCGTCGGCAGCGTGATCGCGTAGACCGACGCGAGCAGCAGCCCGGCCAGCGCGCCAGCCGCCGTCAGCGTCGCCACCAGCCGCAGCGAGCTCGAGCTCGGCTCAGGCGCCTGATCCAGCGCGTCGGCGTTCATGCGGCCTTCCTCCGTCCGAGCGGCCGCGGCTGCGCCTTGCGCTCGATCAGCGGCGTCGCCGCGTTCATCAGCAGGATCGCGCACCGAAGACGCCCTCGGGCGGCGGCCACCGTAGTCGCGGATCACCACCACCAACGCGCCGATGCCGAGGCCGAACACCCATGCGCCGCGCGGCGCGACCGGCGAGCTGACCGGGTCGGTGGCCATGAACACCGCGCCGAACAAGAGGCCGCCGCACGCGAGCAGGAACAGCGGTGACGGGTTGTGCCCCGGATCGACGAGGTGCAGCGCGCCGCCGAGCAACACCGTGCCGAGCAGCACCGCCACCGGGATGCGCCAGTCGAACGCGCCGCGAAGACCGAGCCACAGGCCCACGACCGCCAGCACCAGCGCGCTGGTCTCGCCGAGCGAACCGGCGGTGTCGCCGGTGAGCAGCTGCCACAGCGGCGTCGCCACGTGGTCGAACTTCATCTGCGCCAGCGGCGTCGCCGCCGACATGCCGTCGAGCTCGGCGTGCAGGAACGGCCACGCGAACGTCGTCGACGGCACGTTCAGAAGCCGCGCGGCGCCGTCCACGTCGTGATCGCCGTGGGGAACGCCGCCTGCAGGAACGCGCGCCCGACCAGCGCCAGGTTGAACAGGTTCTGCCTGAGGCCGCCGAACAGCTGCTTGCCGAGCGCGATCGCGACGAAGCCGCCGAGCGCGGCCATCCACAGCAGGATCGGCGGCGGCAGCGTCAGGCCGACCAGCACGCCGGTCAGCACGCCGCTGCCGTCGCGCAGCGAACGCCCGCGCGCACCGTCGGTCGCCAGCAGCCACTCGGCGGCCAGCGCGCCGGCCGTCGCCGCGGCGACCACCAGCAGCGCGACGACGCCGAACCACCACATCGCCGCCAGCAGCACCGGCACCGTGCACAGGATCACCTCGACCATCAGCCGCGGCGTCGACAGCGCGGTGTGCAGGAACGGCGCCGCCTGCAGCTGCAGCCGATGACCACGTCCGCCGCTCACGCCTTCCTCTCCTTGCGCTTCTTGTCGCGGATCGACGACTTAGCGACCCGGATCAGCTGCACGATCGGGATGTTGGACGGGCACGAGAACGAGCACGCGCCGCACTCCATGCAGTCCATGACGAAGTGCGACTCGAGGCCGTCGTGGTCGCCGGCGCGCGCCAGCCGCGCGAGGATCGACGGGTTGAGGAAGTTGGCGCAGGCGTCGAGGCAGCAGCCGCACGCGAGGCAGGAGAACTCGTCGCCGCGGGCGGTCTCGTCTCGGGTGAAGGCCAGCACGCCCGAGGTGCCCTTCAGCACCGGCACGTCGATGCTCGCCAGCGCGCTGCCCATCATCGGCCCGCCCATGACGAACTCGCGCGTCTCCGGCACCGTGCCGCCGCAGTGCGCCAGCAGGTCGCGGATCGGCGTGCCGATCGGCACGCGCACGTTGGCCGGCCGGCGCACGCCAGGGCCCGGACGACGTGACGACGCGGTCGATCAGCGGCACGCCGCGGTCGAACCAGTCGGCGAGCGCGACCATCGTGCCGACGTTGTTGACGACGCAGCCGACGTCGAGCGGCAGCTTGCCGGCCGGCACCTCGACGCCGAACAGCGCCTCGATCAGCATCTTCTCGGCGCCCTGCGGGCGTCGATCACCTGCAGCGGCGTGACGTGGATCACACTCGCCGGCGCGCGCGCAGCCGCGCAGCGCCTCGATCGCGTCGCGCTTGTTGTGCTCGACGCCGATGTGCGTCAGCCGCGCCGAGCCAGGCAAGCGACGATGCGCGCCCCGCGCAGCACGTCGTCGGCCGCTCGACCATCGTGCGGTGGTCGCAGGTCAGAATGCGGCGGCTCGCACTCGCAGCCATTGAGCACGAAGTGCTTCACCGGCTTGTCGGCCGGGGCCTTATATGTGACGTGCGCCAGGAACGCCGCGCCGCCGAGACCGACGATGCCACCCCGCTGCACATGGGCGACGAGACGCGTCGACGTCGAGGCGTGTCCGGGATCGACCGGAGCCTCGGCGGCGCACTGCTGCGGCGAGAAGGCGTCCGCCTGCAGTTCGACGCACGGCACCAGTTCGCCGTTGGGATGGCGCTGCCGCGCCGAGCTCGATGACGACGCCTTCCACCGGGCTGTGCAGCGTCGTCGAGACAAAGCCGTCGGCCGTTGCGAGCACTGGCCCGCGGCGCGCACGCGCTGGCCGCGCTGCACGACCGGCCGCGCCGGCTTGCCGCCCATGCCGAGCGGCAGCACGTAGCGTTCGACGAACGGCATGTGCTCGACCGGCAGGTGCTCGGTGCCCTGCTTGTGGTCGTCCGGGTGGATCCCGTGGCGGAAGCTCCTGAGGCGGAACGGCAGGTTCGACGTGCGTCCTCCCGACAACGCGACCAGCTTCTGCTGCAGCCGCGCGAGCAGCTGCTGTTCGACCTCGTCGCGCACGGCGCCCAGCTCGGCCGCGTGCCGCTCGCGCAGCGCCGCCAGCTCGCGTTCGTGCGCGTCGCGCACGCGCCGCGCCACCACAGCGCGCTCGACGTCGGCAGTGAACGGCGTGCGCACGCCGGCGAGCTCCTGCAGCGTGCGCCAGCCGTCGCGCGTGCGCGCGCGTCGCCGCCGTCCTCCGTCAGGTCCGGTTGCCGTGCAACGGCAGCTTCTCGCCGAACGCGCCAGGCTGCGACGGGTCGTAGACGAACAGCAGGAACGCGCGGGCCGCGACCGCCTGCGCCGCGACCCGCACCGCCGCGTCGGCGGCGACGTCCCACGCGCGCGGGCTCGGCGCGAGCACGTGCAGCAGCGCGGGGCCGGCGTGCGCGCTGGCGCGCAGCGCCGCGTCCGTCAGATGGTCGCGGTGCGCGACCGACGACTGCGCGACGAACGCGCCCCGCTG
Source organism: Planctomycetota bacterium (assembly GCA_020638735.1). Taxonomy (GTDB): domain Bacteria; phylum Planctomycetota; class UBA1135; order UBA1135; family UBA2386. The sequence goes on from JACKHZ010000008.1 coordinate 409,539, forward strand.
CGCGAGCGCCAGCAGCGCCGCGTCGGCGTCCGGCCACGGCGCGGGCCCCGTCGTCAGCGACAGCACGCTTGATCGGCAGGCCGCTCGCGAGCACCGCGCCGAGCTGCTGCAGTCCGGTCGTCGAGAACGCACCGGCGTCGGCCACCAGCCACAGCGGCGGCACGAGCGCGCGTTCTTCGTCCGTCAGCTCCTCCGGGCGGAGCTCCCTGGGTCCGGCGCCGCCTGCGCCAGCAGCGCCCTGGCGCGGCGCAGCAGCGCGAAGTCCGCGCCGTCGCCGCGCGGGCGGTGGCGCGCGCCAGCCCGATCGCGCGCAGCCCCGCCTCGCCGCTGGTGTCGAACACCGCCGGCTGGGCGAACGGGGTTCCACGGGAACTGCGCACCGAGCTCGCTGGCGGCGCCGCCGGTCAGCACCACGCCGGCGCGCGCGCGACCGCGACCGCTGTGTCCCTGGGCGATGCGCCACTGCAGGTCCGCGACCGCGCGCGCCCGTCTCGACCAGCAGGTGCAGTCGCCCGGCGTCGACGCGCGCCCGCTCTGCTGCGCCTCGTCGAGTCGCCCGCCAGCGTCGACAGCGCGACGCGTCCCTGCCCGAGGGTCTGCAGCCCTTCGTGCAAGGCCTCGAGGTCGCCCGCCGGCAGCGCGCCGGCGAACTGCTCGCGGATGCGTTCGCCGAACGCCGCGCCGAGCTCGTCGAGCTGCTGCAGGTGCCGCTGCAGCGATGGCTGCAGGTGCGCCTCGGCCGCAGCCAGCACGGTGCGCAGCGCGATGCGCGCGCCGCTGCCCGGCTCGGCGTCGTCGCCCGGCGCCATCGCCAGCGCGCACGCGCGGGTCAGCTGCAGCGCACCAGCGACGCCAGGCGCCGGCAGCGCGCGCGCGCGGCGACGACCGCGCCGGTCGTGTCCGGCAGCAGCGCGCGCACACAGCGGCCGCCGCGCGCGCTGCGGCTGCCGCTTCCGCGCGCGTCGCGTTCTCCTGCCACGAGCGCCGCGGGTGTGCACACGTCGACGCACAGGCCGCAGCCCTTGCAGGCGTCCGGTCGAGCGCGAGCACGAACACGTCGGTGCCGCTCTGGGCGAACGGCGCGCGGGCAGCCGACCGGCAGCGCGCCGAGCGCGTCGCCGACCGCGCGCAGCGCCGTCGCGCGCGCGACGGCACGACGGTCGTCCTCGACGCGCGCGAGCGCCTTCTCGGCGGCGATCGCGAAGGCCTCGTCGGCGCTGGCGGCGCCGCCCGTCACCGCCTTCACCATGCCCTTGGCCAACCCGGCGAGCAGCGGCTGCAGCGGCGCCGTGTCCGCGCCAGTCGCGCGGCCGCGCGCAAGCCGATGCTCGAGCAGCTGCCGCGCCGGCAGCACCAAATCGGCAGCAGCGCCGCGTCAGGGCACGCCGTCCAGCACGCGCCGCAGCCGGTGCAGCGCGCCGCGTCGAACACCAGCAGCAGGGCCTCGGCGACGTTGCCGCGCAGCGCGACGCGCAGCGCCGGCGCCGAGCCGAGCGTCAGGTGCGGGTCGGGCGCGAGCGCGTTCGTCGCGCCGCCGACCTCGGCCGCGCCGACCACGTCCCAGCAGCGCGCCAGGTCGTCGTGCGTCGGCTGCGGCTTCGCGCGCGGCGCCACGCGCAACGGCCCCGCAGGCACGATGGCCCAGGGGCGCGGAGCGGCGCGCGACCGCGAGGCCGAGGCGCTCGACGCCCGGCTGCGCGCGACGACGCAGCGCCTCGTGCAGCACGCGGCGCTTCGGCAGCGCGTTCTGCAGCAGGCCGTCGAGCGGCGCGCGAACTCGACGCCGAGCCAGACCAGCGGCCGGCCGCGGCCGCTGCCGCACTCGCGCGCGAACGCGACGACGTCCTCGGCGTGCACCAGGCTCGCCGGCCGCGCCGACGATCGCCGCGTGCAGCGACGGCGTCGCCTTCGCTTCCGGACCGTGGCCGGCGGCGACGCGACGCGCCAGCGCACCGCGCAGCTCGCGCAACAGCGGCAGGTCCGCGGCGAGCGCGCCGTCCGCCCCACCACAGCGCGACGACCGCCTTCTTCTTGCGCAGCTCGCCGAGCCAGCCGTCGGCGAACAGGCTCAGGCAACCGACGCGGACCCTCGCCGACGCGCGCCGCCGCACAACACCGGCATGGCGCCGGCCAGGGCCACGACCAGCACGTCGGCGCCGACCGTGTGGTCGAGCGCGAACGGCGCCCAGACGAGGCCGGTGCGCTGCCGCAGGTCGACCGCGACCTCGTCGAGCAGCTGGGCCATCGGCCCGCGCACGAACGGCGCCTCGCCGCAGCGCTGCAGCGCTCGCAGCGTCGTGTCGGCGGGCTGGCCGCGCAGCACCGGCCGTTCGTGGTCGAACCAGCGCATGACGCGACGCCGCTCGCGGCCGAACCACTGCTCCTGCGCCAGCGTCGCGCACGGCACGACGTCGCGTTCGTCGCCGAGCAGCGCCAGCGCGCTCTGCGGCAGCGCCGCCGCGCGGCGCCGCCGTCGGCAGCCCGACCGACCGCGACGACCACCGGCTGCAGCGCGCGCTCGGCCAGCAGCCGCGCGACCAGGTGCGCACCAGCGGCGCCTCGGCCGCCGCTGCGCACAGCACGACGACGCCGCGGTCGGCGGCGGCGAACAGCGCCGCGTCGCCATCGTCCGGCGCCATGCGCACGACCAGCGGCAGCATGCGCGCGGCAGCTTCGCCGAGCAGGTCCTGCACGCGCGCGAGGCCAGCTCCGTCGAGCGCCACCGTCGCGCGCTCCCCTGCCTCGGCGCGGCCGATCGCCTCCGCGAACGCCGCGCGCGCGTCCGCGCCGCCCAGCACGGCACCGGCGACGAGGTGTTCGGCGGACGACAGGGCGGCAGGATCGTGGCTCACGGCTTCACCTCGACGGTGGCGAACTGGTTGTCCGGCACGCACTGGATCGCGCCGGTCGGGCAGCGGAACGTCGGCGCCCTGCCGCAGTCGGCGGCCGCGTAGTCGACGATCGGGAGGTTGTCGCGCATGCGCGCGCGCCGTCGGGCGCGTCCTGCACGCAGCGGCCGCAGGCGTCGCAGGCGACGGCGCAGAGCTGGCGCGCGCGCCTCGCCGGCGAGCGGCACGCGGCACTGCACCAGCAGCGGCTTCGCCAGCGGCAGCAGCTCGAACAGGTCGCGCGGGCAGGCGACGACGCAGTCGCCGCAGGCCGCGCACTTGTCGACGAACACCATCGGCAGGCCGTTGTCGTTCATCGCGATCGCGTCGAAGCCGCACGCTTCGGCGCAATCGGCGAGGCCGAGGCAGCCCCAGCTGCAGCCCTTGCCGCCGCCGCCGGTGACGTGCGCGGCGCGGCAGGTCTCGAAGCCCTCGTAGGCTGCGATCTGCACCGCCTGCGCCTTGCCGCCGGCGCAGTGCAGCCGCGCGACCTTGCGATCGAACGTGCCGGCCTCGACGCCGAGGAAGGCGGCGATCGCCGCGACCGCGTCGGGCCAGGCGACGGTGCAACCGACGGTTGACGGCGACCGGCGACCAGCGCTTCGGCGAACGCCCGGCAGCCAGCTCGCCGCAGCCGCCGCAGTTGCTCGCCGGCAGCAGCGCTTCGACGCGCTGCGCGCGCGGGTCCTCGGCGACGCGCAGGAAGCGGTAGGCGAACGCCAGCACTGCGCCCAGCACGACGCCGAGCCCTGCCATGATCCGCCGGCGAGCAGCACGTCGTTCATCGCCGCCTCACCGGAACAGCTTCGCGCGCTGGATCAGCGCGTCGAGGTCGGGTTCGTCGGGGTTCAGCGGCAGCCCCGGTGGATGCAGCGCGACGGCACTTCTCGGCCGCCTGCACCAGCTGTGCGTAGCTGCCGGCGCGCGGGTCGCCGATCTTCGCCTGCTTGTTGCCGTCGTAGACGAACAGCAGCGAGTTGAGGTTGACGCAGTCGTTGCAGGTCGAGCAGCGCGCCGACTCGATCCACGGCTCGGCGTCCTCGTCTTCCTCGACGACGACCGGCTGGTTCGCCAGGGGCCGCCGTGGCCTCGGCCGGCTGCGGCACCTCGACCGTGCGTTCGACGCGCGCGGCGCCACCTCCGCCGCCCGCGCCTTGCCCGGCGACGGCAGCTCGCCGATCGGATCGAGCTCGAGCAGCATGCGGGCCAGGCCCACATCGCCGCGCCGGCAGCCTCGTCGCGCACCGCCGCGAGCGCAGCTTCGTGCTGCGCCTGCAGCGCCTCGCGTTCGCGCGCCGCCTGCTCAGGCGGCCTCGCCGCGCGCCCGCTGCACGGCCTCGCGCACGTGCTCGTTGCGCACGCCGGCCAGCTCCTGCAGCGTGCGCCAGTAGCGCCGGCGATCGAGGCACGCCTCGACCACACCGCGCGCCGCACGGCGACCTTGCGCGTCGCGCCGTCGGCGAGCGCCACGCGAACGAACGGCACGCGGTGCCGCGGGTCGTCGCCGTCGGCGTCGAGCTGCTCGGCGAGCTCGACGAGAGGTCTTCGTCGTCGACACCGTCAGGGCACCGGCGCGAAGTGATCGCGCATGCCGCCGTCGAGCAGCGCGCAGTCGGCGAACGTGAACGCCAGCTCGCGCGCGCGCCGTCGATCGTGCACGTCGACGACGGCCAGTCCTGCTCCGGCGATGGGTTGCCGGCGAAGTCGAGCCGCCGCGCCCACGTCTCGCCGCGCCGCGGGTCGTAGTGGAACAGCGGGTGCGCGCGCCCTTCGATCGCCGCGCCGGCGTGCAGGAACGCGCCGATCGGCGACTCTGCGCCCGACGCGTCCAGCCCCGGATCGACGACGTGCAGCGCCGGTCGTCCCGACGCCAGCGCCGCGACGAAGCCGCGCAGCAGGTGCGTCGGCCGCGCCGCCGTCGCCTGCTGCACGAACGCCTCACGGAAGGCGACGCCGAGGTAGCCGAGCTCGAGCCGCGCCCGCGGCCGGCAGCCAGGTCGCGCGTCGGCGACTCCACCACCAGCACGTGCAGCGCCGCGCGCCGGGTCAGCAGCGCCGTCAGCTCCTGCATGCCGGCGCCGGCGAGCTGCGGCGCCGCAGTGAACGCCACCACCACCGGCAGCGTCGCGCGTTCCTGTTCGTCCAGCTCGGCGAACGTCATCGCCGCCAGCACCGCGTCGTGGCGATCGGCGTCGTAGGCCGCGCGCGCTCGAGCTCGGCGAGGCGGCACGCGCGCGCCACTGCAGCAGCGCCTCGGCCAGCCGATCGAAGCGCTGCACGGCGGCCGCGCAGGCGTCGTCGACCTGCTCGCGCGCGCAGTCCGCAGCAGCGACCGCCGCCATCGCGACGTCCGTGCCGTGCACCAGACAAGCCGTCGGCGCCGCAGGTGCCGCCAGGAACCCATCGAGGGTCGCCAGCGCCTTCTGCATGCGCTGCCGCCGCGCCGGGTCGAGCGCGACCGAGCCGCGGTGCGCGCCGACGCTGCGCGCCAGCGCCGTCGGGTCGAGGAGCGCCCTGCGGCGCCGCCGAGGCTCTTCTGCAGCGCCTTGCCTTCGTGTGCCGCGGGGTCCTTGCGCGCCTCGACGTCGAGCCGCTGACGCAGGCCGTCGGCGAGCTCGCCGACCTGCGCGCGGTGGCGCGCGCGCGCCGCCGCGCACAGCTGCGCAGCCGCCGCGATGGTCAGCAGCCGCAGCGGCGTCGCCGCGTCGAGCAGCACGAGCGTCGCGCCGTCGGCTGCGGCCGCGGCGAGCGCGAGGTCCTGCCGCAGACCGGCTGCGACCTCGTCGCGCGGCGCCAGCTCCGCGACCAGCCTTCGGCCGCGTCCCGCAGCACCGCGCCGGCCGGCTGCGGCGACCGACCGCGCAACGCCGCGCGCACGCGCGCTGCTCCGAGCCGCAGCAGGTTGTCCTGCAGCACGCGCAGCGCTGCGCCGCCGCGGCCGCGGTCCACGCCGCGAGCGCGTCGCCGATCGGCTGACCGACCGGCCCTTCGTCCGCCGCAGCCACCGCCAGCGGGAAGTCGTTGCGCACCCGGGTCAGGTCGCGGAACGCCTGCAGCAGCAGCAGCAGGGCGTCGACGGGCAGCGGCGCCGCGTCTTGTTCGAGGCCGAGATGCCAGCGGCGCGGCGCGCGCGCCGGCGAGTCCTGCTGACGTGGGGCGCGTTCATCGCATCACACCGCGAACTTGTCGAACTCGCGCTCGAGGCCCTTCAGCTTGTCGGCCGGCGACATGCCGAGGCCGACCGTGGTGAAGTCCTCGTAGCAGGGGCGCGCCGGGTCGCGGAACAGCACGCCGATCGGCAGCGGCGCCGTCTGGTCGGCGACGCGCCGCGCGGCTTCGAGGTCGCGGCTGTCGTGCGCCTGCTGATTGGGGAACATCTTCGCGCTCTGCGCGTCGAGCGTCGGGCTGTCGCCGCCGGTCAACAGCAGCAGCTGCGACGGGTCCTTCTGCAGCTCGGTGAACACGTCCTTGGTGTAGGTCGGGCAGCGCTGCAGGATGCGCACGAAGCTGAGGCCCTTGTGGTCGTAGGCGACCTTCAACGTCGCGTAGAGGTGCGCAGGGTTCCAGTCGACGGTCTGCGCGACGAACGAGACGTTGGCGAAGCCGAGCGTGGCGGCGACCGGGTTGAGCGGCGGCAGCCAGGCGCCGCGCGGGTGGGTGTTGGTCGACAGGCCGATCGGCGTGGTCGGCGACGTCTGCTTCTTGGTCAGGCCGTAGATCGCGTTGTCGAACAACATCACGACCATGTCCATGTTGTAGCGCACCGCGTGCACCCAGTGCCCGGCGCCGATCGAGCAGCAGTCACCGTCGCCGGTGGCGACGAAGATCTTCAGCTCGGGGCGCCGCGACTTGATGCCGCACGCGACCGGCAGCGCGCGGCCGTGCAGGCCGTGGAAGCCGTAGGTCTTCATGTAGTGCGGGAAGCGGCTCGAGCAGCCGATGCCCGACACGCACACGGTCCGCTCCGGCGGCAGCTGCTCGTCGCGGCAGATGCGCTGCACGGCGGTCAGCACGGCGAGGTCGCCGCATCCCGGGCACCAGCGCGCGGTGCCGCCCTCGTAGTCCTCGAGCGAGAAGTAGCGGTCGGGAACGTCGAGTTCCCAGTCGTCCTTGAGGCCGAACATCAGCGGTTCCCTCCGTTCTTCTGCAGGCGACGCACCAGCTCGTCGTGGATGGCGCGCGGGGCGATCGGTTGGCCGGCCACGTTGGACCAGCAGTCGATGTCCATCAGCGTGTGCGTGCGCAGCACCTGCGCCAGCTGGGCGATGCGGCGGTGCTCGCCGGTGTGCGGCGCGTCGACGGCGTCGCTGTAGTTGATCTCGATCGTCATCACCTGACGGAACCGCCGGAAGATCTCCTTCAACCCAGGTTCCAGCGGCGACAGGAAGCGCAGGTGCAGCGACGACACCGACAGGCCGTCCTTGCGCGCGCGCGCCACCGCCTCTTCGATCGAGCCGAGCGTCGAGCCCCAGCCGACCACCAGCAGGTCGCCGTGCCGGTCGCCGTTGACGACCGGCGGCTTCAACGACTCGCGCAGCACCGCCAGCTTCCTGCTGCGCATCGCGCAGCCGGTCTGGTTGGAATGCGGGTCGTAGGCGACCTTGGCGAGGCGCGTGTGCGCCAACCCGGTCAGCACGTACTCGCCGCCCGCCTGGCCCGGGATCGGCCGCGGCGACAAGCCCGTGTCCTCGTCCCAGTCGTAGGCCGTGACGCCCTTCTGCCACGGCGTCTGGTCGAGCGGCGGCGACAGCCAGTCGGCGTCGACCTCCGGCCGCGGGATCGGCTGCACGCCGGTCGCCAGGTTGGCGTCGGTCAGCAGCATCACCGGCGTACGGAACGCCTCGGCCAGCTTGCGCGCGGTGACGACGAAGTGCAGGCACTCCTCGATCGTCGCCGGCGCGATGACGATCTTCGGCGTGTCGCCGGGCTGGCCGTAGAGCGACGCCAGCAGGTCGCCCTGCTCGACCTTGGTCGGCAGGCCGGTGCTCGGCCCGCCGCGCTGCACCAGCACCATCACCAACGGCACCTCGGCCATCACCGCCAGCCCGAGGAACTCGGTCTTCAGCGCGAGGCCCGGCCCCGACGTCACCGTGCACGCGGTCTTGCCGGCGTACGACGCGCCGACCGCGAAGCCCATCGCCGCGATCTCGTCCTCGGCCTGGTGCACGACGCCGCCGACGTTCTGGAACGCGCCCGCCAGGTGGTGCGAGACCGACGTCGCCGGCGTGATCGGATACATCGCCACCATCTCGATGCCGGCCGCCATCACGCCGAGCGCCGTGGCCTGGTTGCCGTTCAGCACCAGCTGCGCGCGATCGACCTTCCGCGGCGGGATCTCGTAGCGCAGCTCGAGCGTCTCGGCGCCGAACGCATGGCCGGCGCGGATCAGGTCCTGGTTCTTCCTGATGACCTGCTCGCCCTTCTTCTTGAAGACGAACGCGACCTCCTCGAACGCCTTGTCGAGGTCGCGGCTGGTGATGTAGCAGAGCATGCCGAGCACGAACATGTTCTTGCCGACGCGCACGTCCTGCGCGACCTTCTGGCACGCCTCCTCGAGCGGCACCTCGCGCACGTCGAGGCCGAGCGCGCGGAACTCGCCGAGCGCCTTCGCATAGGCCTCGCGCACGTCGTCGCGCGGGTCGGTCGCCCACTTGTTCTCCAGCAGCACGATCGTGCCGGGCCGATACGCCTTCTGCTCGATGCGGCCGTAGAGCACCTGCTCGTTGAGCGCGACGACCAGATCGGCCTCGTCGCCGGTGTTGGTCACCGCCTCGGAGCCGACGCGCACGCGGATGCCGCTGGCGCCGGCGCGCGAACGCGCGGGCGGCTTGATCTCGGCCGGGATGATCTCGACGGTCCAGACGCCGTTGCCCATCTTGGCGCTGACCGCGCCGTAGGTCTGGCCGGCCTTCTGCGCGCCCTCGCCGGAGTCGCTGACGATCTCGACGATGTGCTCGGCGACGCGGCGTGGCGCGGCGGACGGTCGCGCGCGCGCGGCCTCGGTCGTGGTCGTGCTCATCAGTCCCCCGCCCCCAGGTCGGTCCAGATCGAGTCGACGAAGATCTCGGTCTCGGCGGCTTCGTGCGCGGCGAGCTCCGAACGCAGCTGCTCGGCGAGCCGGGTCAGGTCGCCGATCGCGGCGCCGGGCCTGGTCGCCGCGGCCGCCACCTGACCGACGCGCTCCAGCAGGTTCGCGTGCTGCTGCTGCAGGTCCGGCAGCACGCTGCTGTGGCGCGGCGCGTTGGCGACGATCGTCGCGTGCAGCCCGCCGACCTCGGCTTCCTCCTCCTCGAAGTGGCGCTGCAGCAGCGGCTGCAGCCGGCCGAGGCACTCGACCATGTCGGCCGCCGAGCCGGCGACCAGGACCTTGGACATCAATGCGCCGATCTCGCGGTGGTCGTCGAGGATCTGCTGCCTCGACCGCTCGGCTCTCGACTTCGCGTTCATGACGGACTCCGTGCAGCCGACCTGCAGCGCCGGCGACAGCGAAACGACGGGCCGACCCGGTCGACGAGCCGGCGGGAAGGCGTCACGCGGGGCGGCGAAGCACCCGCGGGCCAAGGTCGATAATGACGGCCGTACGCCAAAGAGAACTACGGTGCTCGGCCCGATGCGGGCGCGCATTGTGGGGTACGGGATGCGCCCCCAGCTGCGCGCCGCCTGGGCCGGCAGCGTTGCCGCGCCTGCGCCGCTCACCGCATCGCCGTCCGACGGCGGCTGATGCACCGCGTCACCACCGCTCCTCCCATGTGCGCACGCCTCCTTCCGGACGTCCTCCGTCTGCTGGGCCTTCTTCCCGCAGGGTGTGCCGCGCTCGGCCGACGCCTCGGCCCCTTCGACCAGTACCAGGTTCCGTACTGGCGGCGGCAGCGATCGGGCGGTTCGCTGTTGGCCCCTCCAGGAACCGCACACCGTGAAGCTGCTCGCATTCGCCCCGTCCTCCTCGCCCACCACCACCGCGCCGCGCCCGGGCGCCCTGCTGCCCGACGGCAGCGTGCTCGATCTCACGCACAGCACCTGCGGCCTGCCGGCGCTGGCCAACGCGCTCGACGCGTGCGACCTCGACGGCGCGTTCCTGCCGGCGGCGACCGAGCTGCTGGCGGACGCGAGCAAGCTCGACACGCTGCGCGGGACCGGCGCGGTGCTGCAGCGTGACGCGGTGCGCCTGCACGCGCCGGTGCCGCGGCCCGGCAAGATCCTCTGCATCGGCCTCAACTACCGCGACCACGCCGAAGAACAGGGCGCCAAGCTGCCGGAGCGGCCGCTGGTGTTCTCCAAGTTCTCGACCTGCGTGCTCGCGCCCGGCGGCACCATCGTCATCCCGCCCGGCTCGAAGGAGACCGACTACGAGGCCGAGCTCGGCGTCGTCATCGGTCGCCGCGCGTCGCGCGTCAGCAAGGACGACGCGATGCGCCACGTGCTCGGCTACTGCAACTTCCACGACGTGTCGGCGCGCGACTTCCAGTTCGCCGACGGCCAGTGGCAGCGCGGCAAGGCCTGCGACACGTTCGCGCCGTTCGGCGAGTTCGTCGCGACGACCGACGAGATCCCCGACCCGCACGTGCTCGGCATCCGGCTGCGGCTCAACGGCAAGACGCTGCAGGACTCCAACACCAACCAGCTGGTGTTCCGCGTGCCCGAGCTGATCGAGTTCTTGAGCACCTACATCACGCTCGAGCCCGGCGACGTGATCGCGACGGGCACGCCGCCCGGCGTCGGCTTCGCGCGCAAGCCGCCGATCTACCTGCAGCCGGGCGACACGGTCGAGGTCGAGATCGACGGGCTCGGCGTGCTGAGCAACGCGGTCGCGGCGGCACAGAGCTGAGCGCGAACCGCTATCCCTGCAGCCACTCGCGCAGGTTTCGGACCCCGTCGTCGATGCTCCAGACGTCGATCGATCCCTCGCGCAGCGACCGGGATCCGCCGTAGATCATCGCGCGACGGGCCATCGGGTAGTCCTCGCCGAACGCCCGCAGACCCGCCAGGTCGCGGCTGCGCAGCGAACGCGACGCGGTCACCTCCAGCGCCAGCAGGCCGCGCTCCCCGTAGAGCACGAAGTCGACTTCGTTGCCGGCCTGGGTCCGCCAGTAGGACAGCGAGTAGCCGAGGTCGAACGCGTCGTTGAGCGCGCGCAGCTGCTGCAGCACGAGGGTCTCGAGCGCCAGGCCACCAGTCTCGTCCGGGGAATCGAGCGGGCCACGCGGACGGATGGCGCGATAGACCCCTGCGTCGAAGAAGAAGAACTTCGGATGCGTGACCAGCGCGCGCTGCGCGCGACGTTTGAAGACCGGCAGGCGTACCGCGAGCAGCAGGTCCTCGAGGATCGTGAAGTAGTTGGCCACCACCTTGCGATCGACGGCACATTCGCGTGCGACCTCGGCGACGTTGAGCACCGCCGCCTGGGAGCACGACGCGGCCTCGAGAAAGCGGGTGAACGCGCCGAGGTTGCGGGTCAGACCTTCCTGCTGGATCTCCTCGCGCAGGTAGGTGGTGACGTAGCTGGCGAGGAAGCCACGCGCGTCCGCCTCGACCCAGGCCGGCGGCAGACAGCCGAACGCGATCGCGTGCTCGGTGCGGAAGTCGTCCGCCAGTTCGCTCGCGGTGAACGGGTGCATGAAGCGCGTCAGGGCGCGGCCGGCCAGCAGGTTGGTGCCCTTTTGTCTGAGCTTGCGGGCGCTCGATCCGGTCAGCGCGAACCGCATGCGCTTTGCCTCGATCAGGCGGTGCACCTCGTCGAGCAGCGCCGGGACCCGCTGCACCTCGTCGATCACGACCCAGCCGGCGGGGTCCGTCACGTAGCTGTCGAGCCGACCGGGGTCGGCGAGCAGGCGCGCGTGTGTCTCGGCCTCGAGCAGGTCGATGTAGGCGGCGCCCGGCAGGGTCGCCTTCACCCAGGCGGTCTTGCCCGTGCCTCGAGGCCCGAACAGGAAGAAGCTCTTGTCAGGCGGCGGGGTCAGGATCCTGGGGTACACGATTCCATTATCGGTCCGAAAACGGAATCAGCAACACCAGAATCAGGCATCCGTCGCCAGCCCGCCGACCCCGGGGACGCACAAACCGGGTGGGGCTTCCTTGCCCAGTTCCAGCCGGATCGACGCACCGAGCGCCGCGTCGCCGATCGCCGCCGGGACCACCACATCGCACGCGCCGACCATGCCGCGCTCGCGCTCTTCGCGGTTCGCCCAGAGGTGCATGCGCACCAACCGGATCTGCTGCCCGTCATCGCCCAACGACACGAAGACCTGCCGCGTACTGCGCTCCAGCTCACGCCAACTGCGCGCGCCGAGCGCCGCGAGCAGCTGGTCGGACGCGCCCTCCCGCGGCGGCCGCCGCGTGCGCGCCGACCAATCGAGCGCCGCCCGTACCGCCGCCCCGAGCTGTTCGTCGGCAGCGTCCAGCGCCAACTGCTGCACCGGCGGCGAAGAGCGATTCACGTGCAAGGCGCGGTTCTGCGGGTTGACGTACAGCGCCCCACGGAACTCGTTGACGTCTGCACACGGTGAGCCGGCGAGCGATGAGCGCGACCGTAGCCACCAGAACCACGACGTCCAGATCGTCACGCGGGCACATCGTAGACCGCACCCGGTAAGCGACAACCTCCCAGCAGCGCCGCGAACGCGCTACCGTCCTGCCATGCAGCGGACCCTCCTCCACGCGCTCCTGCTCACCACCACGCTGAGCGCCCAGGACTCCGGCGCCGCACCGGCCGTCGACCCGTTCGGCCCGGTGCAGCAGTGGCTGGTCGAGTACAAGTCCGGCGCGATCCGCTTCCAAAAGGACGGGCGCACCGACCAGGCGGTGGTCGACGCGCTGCAGGACAAGCTCGACGCACTCGCCGCAGTGGACACGCTCGCCGCGGCACAGCTGCTGTTCGACCTGGCGGTGATCGTGCCGCCCGCCGGCGCCGGCGCCGGCACCGGCACCTCGACCGAGGCGATCGACGCGCAGCGCGAGCTGCAGCCTTGGCGCGTGCAGGCGATGGCGCAGGCCGCCCTGCGCACGATGAAGCACACCGACATCCTGCCGTGGCTGCTGCAGAAGCTGCGCGGCAAGGGCGTTCGCCAGAAGGACAAGAACCAGGACCAGGTCGAGGCCGCGGCGGTGCTGCGCATCCTCGCCGGCCACCCGAGCCTCGAGGCCAAGCTCGAGTTGATGCAGGCGTGCGGTTCGATGCCGGACGAGCTGCGGGTGATCGCCGTCAACTCGATGGGCCAGGACGCGCAGCTGGAGCTGCTGCCGGTGCTGCTCGACCTGCTGCGCGACAAGGAGCCCAACGTGCGCATCGCCGCCGCCAACGCGATCGGCAGGGCGCTGCAGCCGCACGTCGACGAGACCGAGGGTAACAACCCGACCGGCGAGCTGCTGAAGCAGCGCGACCAGGCGATCGACAAGCTGGATAAGCTGCTGAGCAGCGACAAGGTCTGGCAGGTGCGCTCGGCGGCGGCGTTCGCGCTCGGCACGATGCGCTGCAAGGCGGTGATCCCGGCGCTGATCCGCGGTCTCGACGCCGAGGTGAAGAACAAGAAGGACCCGTGGGCGATGGACGTGCGCCTGCACAAGCTGCTCGAAGGCCTGACCGGGCAAACGGTCGCGCGCGGCGGCGTGGCGCCGTGGCAGGCGTTCTGGAAGGCCGAGGGCGCGTCGTTCACCGTGCGGCCGAAGCCGAAGCCCGGCGAACAGCCGAAGGCCGACTCACGCTACGCGAAGTTCTTCGACCTCGAGCTCGACAGCGACCGCGTGCTGTTCGTGCTCGACTTCTCCGGCTCGATGGCCGAGCCCGTCACGATCAAGCCGCAGGGCACCACCGCGGGCGGCGGCGCCGGTACGACGACCACCAAGGCGCAGATGGTGGTCGAGGAGATCAAGAAGCTGGTGATGGCGCTGCCCGACGGCGCGCTGGTCAACTTCGTCGTGTTCAGCGACGACGTGCGCATCTGGCGCGCCGAGGGCTCCCACCCGGCGCTGGTCAAGCTCGACGACACGACCCGCGACGACCTGCTCGGCAACTTCCTCGACAGCCTGCGCCCCAACGGCCCGACCAACCTCTACGACGCGCTCGACGCGGCGCTCGGCTTCGGCGGCCGCGGCCTCTACGACAAGTACTACGCCGCCGGCTTCGACACGCTCTACGTCATCACCGACGGCGCGCCGACCGCCGGCCCGGTCACCGACAAGGACGAGATCCGCAAGCGCGTGCGCGAGCAGAACGCGCTGCGCAAGGTCGCCATCCACTGCATCACCTTCGGCGACCAGAACGACACGCGCTTCCTCGAGCCGTTGGCCGAAGAGAACGGCGGCCGCTACATCCACATCGAATAGCGGCACACCGAGCAGCGCCGCGCCGGACGTTCAGCGCCGCTTCTTGCCCTTGTCGTCGTCGCCGCCCCGGCCGGACTTCGGCAGCGGGTTCTTGTCGAGCCAGGCCTTGGCCTCGGCGACGTCGGCGAACTGCTGGCCGGTGATCGCGAACAGCGCTTCCTTGACCTTGGGGCGCCACGCCGACCACGAGTGCCAGCGCGCCTTCCAATACTCCGCCGGCGGGTTGGCGCCGCCGTTGACGTCCTTCGGCGACGGCTCGTCGAAGTTGCGCAGCAGCAGCGGCACCGCCTGCGCCTCCTTGTGCTGCGCGACGAGGTCGAGGATCGCCTCGTGCACCGGCACGCGCTCGGGCTCGTAGTCGGACTCGAACACCTCGGCGAGCGCCGGCCACTGCTTCGCCGTGTAGCACGCCTTGGCGACGCCGCGGATCAGCGCCGCCTGCACCGCTGCGTTGGCGGTGACCTTGCCGTCGCCGAGCAGCTTCTGCAGCGCCGGACCGAGCTCGTCCGGCGGCTGCGTCAGCAGCAGGTCGACCGCGTGCTTGCGGATCACCACCGACTCGTCGGTCTCGACCACCTTGGCCAGCGGCTTGACCAGCAGTTTGCTCTGCCCCTGCCCGAGCTCGTCGAGCAGTCGCTTGCGCTCGCCCATCGACGGCCTGGCCTTCCACTGCTTGTCGAAGTCCTTCAGCTTCGCCTTGGCGGTGCGGTCGTCCCAGACCTCCTGGGAGCTCGGCGCGGCGGGCGTCGCGACCGGCCTGTCCTGCTTCTCGCCGGGCTTCGGCGCGGGATCCTGCAGCAGGAACAGACCGGTCATCAGCAGCGCGATCATGGTTGGCGGATGATACGGGCACCGGTCGGTGGAGGGCACCCTGCACTGGCGCCGGGGAACAGGCACGGGGTGCCGAACCTTCGTTCTCGCCGACGTGCACCAGCACCCGCCGCGACGAACCGCGGCGACGGTGCTCCCACAGGTAGATGCCCTGCCAGGTGCCGAGCGCGAGCCGCCCGTCGACGACCGGGATCGACAGGCTGACCTGGGTCAGCGCCGCGCGCACGTGCGCCGGCATGTCGTCGGGGCCTTCCGCGGTGTGCGTCCACAGCGGGTCGCCGTCGGGCACCAACCGGCGCAAGAACGCTTCGAGGTCGACCTGCACGTCGGGGTCGGCGTTCTCCTGCACGATCAGGCTCGCCGACGTGTGCTGCACGAACAGCGTCGCGAGGCCGTCGGTGACACCCGCCGCGGCGACCGCGCGCGCGACGTCGCGGGTGATGTCGACGAGCCCGCGGCCGCGGGTCGCGACGTCGAGGCGGCTCGTCGTCACACCAGCAGCACCGGCCAGCGGCTCGACAGGATCAGCCGGTGCGCGCGCTGCGCCTCCTCCGAACGCGGGTCGCGGTCGCGACCGGCGACCAACAGGCCACAGCGCTCCTCGTTGGCCTCGAGCAGCAGCTCGACGGTGTCGCCGAGCGCGAACTGCACGCGCGGCTCGACGTGCCATTCGCCGGCGTGCTTCTGCAGGTCGGCGGTCAGCGCCGCGGCGCGCGCGCTGGCCAGCCCGGTCAGGATCTCCGGCGACATGTCGCGCGGGTCGAAACGGCGCGCCAGCAGCTCCTCGTCCTCGATCGCGGTGTGCGGATCGACGGTCGACAGCAGCAGCAGCTCGCCGCCGCCCTTGGCCAGCGACAGCGCCATCGCCGTCGCCGCGACCTTGCGGTGCCGGTCGATCTGCAACCCCACCACCGGGCGCGCCACGCAGGCGGCGGCGTCGGCGACGGGCGCGCGCGCGACGCACACCGCGGCCTTGCTCCTGGCCAGCAGCAGGTCGATCGTCGTCGACAGGCTCAGCTGCCCCTCGGCCTCGTAGTCGCGGCCGAACGGCGACGGCACGACGATCACGTCGCCTTCGCCGGCGGCGTCGAGCATCGCCGGCAGCGGGTCGGCGTCCGGCCCGGACGGCGCCGCGAGCGTCGTCAGCCGCGCGCCGGTGCGCTGCGCGATCGCCTGCGCCAACGCGTCGACCGTCGCGTCCTGGTCGGTGCCGTCGTGCACGGCGACCACGCCGGCGATGACCGCCGGCGCGAGGTTGGCCGGCCGGGCGATGCGCGCCGCCTCGAACGAGGCCATCTGCTGCTTGAGGTCGTCCTTGTCGCTCATCGCGTGCTCCTCTCGTTCACTTCCCGACGGGCAGCGCCGGGTACAGGTCCAGCACCGTGAACAGCGACAGCCAACCGATCACGACGACGATCTGCAGCGCCATCGCGACGCCGCCGACCTTGAACCACTCGCCCCACGACACCTTGCCGCCGCCGCTCTCCTGCAGCGCCGACAGCGCGATGACGCCGCTGATGCTGCCGATCGGCGTGCCGTTGCCGCCGAGGTTGGCGGAGATCACGAGGCCCCACCACAGCGGCGCGGCCGGCAGGTCCACCGCCATCGTCGAGACGATCGGGATCATCGTCGCGGCGACCGGGATGTTGTCCATGATGCCGCTGGTCAGCGCGGTGAACAGCACCAGCACCACCGTCGCGACGTGCACGTTGCCGCCCGAGACGTCGCCGAGCAGGCCCGCGGCCTTCTGCAGCAGCCCCGAGTGCTCGACCGTGCCGATCATCACGAACAGGCCGATGAAGAACACGATCACGGTCCAGTTGACCTTCTTGACCGCGTCCTCGGGGTTCTGCCCGGAGAACAGGATCGCCGCGGCGCCGCCGGCCATCGCCACGAAGTCGAGGCCGACGCCCAGCGGCTGCGCAGTGGCGAAGCCGACGATCGTCAGCCCGAGCAGGATCGCCGAGCGCCAGAACACGCGCCGGTCCGGCACCATCGCCCATTCGTCGAACGCCGCCACGGCGTCGGCGCGCTGGCCGGCGGTCGCCGGGTCGGCGCGCAGCTCGGCGCGGTAGGAGCGCCTGACCACCCACCACGCGACCAGCGCCGTCAGCAGCGCCATCGGCGTCGACACGGCGAAGAAGTGCAGGTACGGCAGCTTCGCCGCCGAGCCGATCATCAGCGTGCAGATGCCCGACGCGAACGTCACCAGCGCGCCCGAGTTGGCGACGATCGCGACGCCGACCAGGTACGGCTTGGCGTCGAGCGCGAGCGTGCGGCACAGCACCAGCGTCAGCGAGGCGACGATCAGCGTGCCGGGCGCGATCGTCAGCAGGCTGACGAACAGCACCGTCAGCATCACCAGCGCGGTGAACAGCCGGCCGGGGTCACCCTTGGCCTGCTTGGCGATCTTGACGGCGAGGAACTGGAACAGCCCCGACTTGCCGGCCACGTCGACCAGGATCGAGGTGCCGACGATCACGCCGAGCACGCCGATGTCCTTGCCGAGCACCTGATGCACTTCGTCGTAGTCGTGCAGCACGCCGAAGGCGAGGCCGAGCACGGTGCAGACGATCGCGCCGCACAGCGCCGCGGTCAGCTTGTGCAGCTTGCCGCTCGCGATCAGCGCGTAGGTGGCCAGCATGACCAGCCCCAGCACCGCCATCGGCAGCGTGCCCAGGCCGGCGCCGGCGGCATCGTGGCCAGCGTGGGCACCTTCTTGGATGGCGACGAACGAGCAGGTCATCTCTTGCAGGCGGGCGCCCGGGGCGGGACGCCGTTGCGGCGGCGCGGCCGCCGGGATCTCGGCGGCCGGGCGCCTCAACGCCCGGCCGCAGATGGCGGGAATGCATGGGAATCGAACCCACCGGGCCCCTCTCCAGGAAGGACCCCACAGGTTTTGAAGACCAGGCCGAACACCAGCTCGGATGCACTCCCGTGGAACCGTCGCGCGGACTCTACTGGAGCGGCCGTCAGGGTCAACGTCGCTCGACTGGGCCCGGAACTGCCTCCGTGCCGCCACGGATCCCGGCTCGGTGAACACACCTGATTCCCCGACCGCAGTCGCCGCGTCCACGACGAGCGAACGGTGCCGCAACAAGCCCTAACCGTCGCGGACACCGCGCCTCCGGCGTCGGTGGTCGGCACGATCGCTCGCCGCGACCACCGCCGCGAGTTGGCCGGCCGCAGAATTCAGCTGCCGATGGCGGGTTGAACAGCGCCTGACAGGTACCCAGCCGACCGCCCCGGACATGACGCCGACCCGATCCAGCCGCGAACCCGTGTTCGCCAGCACGCACCGCGCCCACGGCATCCAGGTGCTCTCCGACAGCTGGCGATACCTGTTCGTCGACGAGCTCGCCGCACGGCAGATGCACAAGCAGGTCGACGACCTGCTCGGCCGCACGCTGCAGGAGTGCCACCCGGGCGTGACGGGGACCCAGGTGTTCGCGGCCCTGGTGCAATGCCGCCGCGAGCGCACACCGACCACCGTCAGCCACGAGTTCCTGTCGACCGACGGCGACGGCCGCGAGCTCCTGCTGCAGATCCTGCCGATGTCGACCGGCGTCTGCGTGCTGTCCACTGACGAGACCGCGAATCGGCAGCCGGCGGCGCAGACCATCGCCGCGGCCGAGGAGATCGAGCACTACCTGAACATGATCCTGGACGCGGCGATCGGCGGCATCACCAGCGCCGTGTCGCCCGGGGCCACCGACCTGTGCGCCGAGCTGCAGACCATCGCCGCGCTGTCGCGCGCGGCAGCGGCGCGCGTCGGCGAACTGAAGCGACTCGCGGCGGGCGCCCCCGCGCCCGAACCCGTCCCCGAACCCGTCCCCGAACCTGCGACGCCGCCGCCGGGAGCCGGACCGCTGCGGGTGCTCGTCGTCGAGGACACCCGCGAAGTCGCCGACATCCTCGTTCGCCTGCTGCAGGCCAACGGGCACGAGACCCTGCTGGCCCACGACGCCGCGGCGGCGCAGCGCCTGTGGTCGGACCACGCGCAGCAGATCGACCTCGTGGTCACCGATCTGCGCCTGCCGGACGGGTCGGGGCTCGACCTGATCCGCGACCTGCGGCGCGCGCGGCCGGACCTGCCCGGCCTCTGCGTGTCGGGCGCCCCCTGCCCCGAACGACTCGACCACCGCGTGCGGTTCCTCGAGAAGCCGTTCATGCTCCACGAACTGCGCGCCGAGGTCGACGCGCTGACGCGCTGACGCGCCGCGCGAGGAACGCGGCTCGACGGCGACGCCTGCCGACGCGCGTGCCGCGCGCCTGGCAGGGCCGGTCGGGCCGTCGCGGCAAGGTGGTCGCCGCGACGGGCACCCTGTGCTATGGTTGGGCCAGCCTCACGTCAGTCGCCTATTGCCCACCGTCTCGTGAGAAGAACGACGTGCTGAGATCTGGGGAGCTGATCGAGGTCTTCGAATCGCTGCTCGAAGGTCTGCAGGTGCTCTCGCCTGACTGGCGATATCTCTACGTGAACGAGCAGGCGGCGCTGCACGGCCGCACCACGGCCGAAGCGCTGATCGGCCGGCGCATCCAGGACTGCTACCCGGGCTTCGAACGAACCGCGATCTTCGCGCAGATGCAGCGCTGCATGACCGAGCGCGCGCCGACCACGCTCGAGAACGAGTTCCGGTTCCCCGACGGCTCGATCGGCTGGTTCGAGCTGCGCATCCAGCCGGTGCCGCAGGGCATCTGCGTGCTGTCGGTGGACATCACCGAGCGCAAGGCCGCCGAGGCCGCGAAGCGCACCGCCGAGCAGCGCCTGCTCGACGCCGAGCGCGCCGACACCATCGGCCGCCACGCCGCCGGCGCAGCGCGCGACTTCAGCAACTACCTGACGCTGATCCTCAACGTCGCCACCAGCGCGCTGGACCGCCAGGGCGGCGCCCGCAGCGGCGACCTGACGACGATCGTCGAGCTGACGCGCTCGGCCGCGCAGCTGACCCGCGAGCTGCTGACCTGCGGCGCGAGCGGCCCGTTCGCGCCGCGCCCGCTCGACCTCGGCGCGTTCGTCGCCGAGAAGCAGCGCATCCTGCTGTCGGCGGTGCCGCAGCGGGTCGCGGCCAGCCTGGACATCGCGCCCACGACGATGCCGATCATCGCCGACCCGACCCAGCTCGAGCGCGTCCTGATCCAACTGGTCAGCGATGCATGCGCGGCGATGCCCGACGGCGGCACGCTGCGCCTCGTCGTGCGCGACGAGCACGTGCGCGACCATCCGGTCCTCCCCGAAGGCCCGCACGCCGTGCTGGAGGTCGTGGACACCGGGCGTGAGCTGGATCAACACAGCCAGCGCACGCTGTTCGACCCGCGCCGCGACCGCGCGCCCGACGGGGAACCCGGCTTCGGCCTCGCCAGCGTGGCCGGCATCGTCAGGCAGCACGGTGGCCACATCGAGGTGCTGCGCGCGCCCGTACGCGGCTCGACCGTCCGGGTGCTGTTGCCGCTGGCCGAGCGCACCGCCGAGCCGGTACAGCCCGAGCGCGCGGCCCCGTCCGGCGCACACACGATCCTGGTCGTCGACGACTCGCCCGATATCGGCGAGCTGATCAGCCGGCAGCTCCGGGCGGCCGATCACAAGGTGCTGCTCGCCGCCAGCGGCGAGGATGCCCTCGTGCTCTGGCGGCAGCATCGCGATCGGATCAGCCTGCTGCTGACGGACATGATGCTGGTCGGCATGACCGGCCACGATCTGATCCGACGGCTGCGCGCCGATCGCGCGGACCTGCCGACCCTGTGCATGTCGGGATACCTGCGGCCGGAATCGGCCAGCCAGGAGGTGCAGTTCCTCGAGAAGCCGTTCACCGGCCAGGAGCTGCGCGAACGCGTCGCCCACCTGCTGGCCGGCGCGACCGACGCGGGCTGAGCCGGGGCGGCGAGCCGGCCCGGGGCGGCGGGCCGGCCCGGGGTGGCACCCCCGCCCCCCGCTCGCTAACGTGTTCGCCCACTATGCAAGTCTCAGCCCTCGAACTCCGCCCCGGCACGCTCGTGCGTTACGAGGGCCGCATGTGCACCGTCGTCTGGTGGAACATCCTCCGCAACGACCGCCGCGCCTTCGTCCAGATGCGCATCAAGGACCTCCTCACCGGTCGCACGACCGAGCTGAAGGAGAGCACCGACTCCAAGTGGGAGGTGCTCGACAAGGACGAGCGCGACATGTCGTACTCGTACCGCGACGGCGAGCAGGAGGTGTTCTTCACCCTCGAGGGTGACGAGTTCCGCTGCGCGGTGGCGGCCGCCGAGGACGCCCTGAAGTGGCCCGCCGAGACCTACAACGCCGTGTTCGTCGACGGCCAGCTGGTCACCATCAACCCGCCGAAGCACTCGATCCTGACCATCACCGAGACCTCGCCGCCGATCCGCGGCGCCGGCTCGGGCAACAAGGAGGCGACGCTCGAGAACGGGCTGAAGGTCAAGGTCAACCTGCTGTGCGACATCGGCGACAAGGTCCGCATCGAGACCGAGACGATGGAGTTCAAGGAGCGCATCGCCAAGTAGGCACGCGCGGAGTTTCCGGGGTTCCCCGGCAACCCGGCCCCACGGACTGGCTAGAGGCGGTGGCCGCCGGACAGCCGGCCCCGCAGCAGGCGGTGCCCCGCAACCCCGCATCCGGCCGGGCCAGCCCTCCGACCGCTGCGAGGTATCCGCCGATGCGTCCGCCCCGTTCGCCCCGCGCACTGTCCCGCCACTGGTTCGCCCTCGCCGCGGCGGCCGCCGTGACGACCGCCGCCGACACCATCGCCCAGCAGCCCTGCGCGCCGGCCCCCGTCGCATCCGGGGCGATGCCGGGAGTGGACCGGGCCGAGAGCCTGCTGGGGCAGTGGATGAACGCGACGTCGTGGGACCCGGACGGCGCCGGCCCGCTCGGCGCCCAATTGGTCGTCTGTGGCACGTTCCGGGTCGCGGGCAGCGCCCTCGCCTACGGCCTCGCCACGCTCGACCCGGCCTCCCGCACCTTCCACGACCTGCCGTCCTACGCGACCCCGGAGCGGCTCTTCGCCGGGCCGGCGGGACAGCTGCTCTACAACTACCTGGACATCTGGGCCGGGAGCTACCCGCTGATGCAGTGGAACGGCGTGTCGTGGACCTACGCCGGGGTGTTCGACGCCATGGTCACCGACATCGTCTGGCTGCCGAGCGGGGACATGGTGGTCGCCGGTGGCTTCGCCACGGTCGACTCCATCCCGTGCACCGGCCTCGCCAGGCGCAGCGGCACGACCTGGCAACCGTTCGGCCAGATCTGGTTCAACCACGTGTTCCAGGCGCCCGGCTGGCCGCCGTTCCCCTACAACGGCCCCGGCTGGATCTACGACCTGCAGCAGCTCGCCAACGGCGACCTCGTCATCGCCGGCGTGTTCGACTCGATCGACGGCGCGCCGATCCGCGGCATCGCCCGCTGGGACGGCAGCCAGTGGCAGTCCATGGGCGCCGGTGTCAGCGGCATCTGGGCGCGGTCCGCGGTCGATTGGGGCGGCAACCTCCTCGCGACCGGACACTTCGCCGCCGGCGAATGGGTGCTCTGGGATGGCTCCGACTGGCAACCGTTCCCGCTGCCGCCGAGCACCGGGCGCGCGCCGGTCGTGACGCCGAGCGGCGATCTGCTCGCCGTCGGCACCGCCGGCATCTCCCGCTTCGCGAGCACCGGCTGGAGCGACATCGCCTGGGACAACCAGCAGCTGACCGGGGTCGTGCCGATGCCGAACGGTGAGCTGTATGCGTTCGGCGAGTTCGACGCCGTGGACGGCGTGCCGGCGGCGCGCATCGCCCGATACGACGGGGAGTGGCACGCACTGGGTGAAGGCTTCAACCGACCGGCGGCCGGTGTCGCGCTGCTGACCGACGGCGACCTGCTGGTCGGCGGCTCGTTCACCGGCCGCGGCGACCGCGAGCTCAGTCCGCTGCAGCGCTTCGACGGCGCGCAGTGGAGCGACGTCGTGACCCAGCGGGACACCGTGGTCACCGCCGTCGCGAGCGCGCCGCTCGGCGAGGCCTTGGCGATCGGCTCGTTCCCGATGCCCGCGCATCGCCCCGCGCAGCCGATCGTGCGGATCATCGGCAACACGGTCGAACCGCTGCCGCCGTTGACGTTCTGGCAGACCTGCGAACCGCTGGTGATGAGCAGCCGCGACGCGACCCAGACGGTGATCGCCTGCCGCGACCGCCGGAAGGGCGGGGTCGTGCTGGCACGCTGGGACGGCTCGACGCTGACCTCGCAGTCGGTGCAAAACCTGTCCGGCCGGGCGAGCGCGGTGCTGCTCGAGAACGACGGCTCGGTGACGCTCGGCGGCGAATTCCAGGGCCCCGCCTCCAGCTGGCAGGTCGTGACGGTCGCCGGCGCAACCTGGACCGGCGTCGTGCAGGGCCTCACCGGCGAGCTGCGCGCGTTGCTGCGCGACGACCAGGGCGACCTGCTGTGCGGCGGCGCCTTCCAGCACGGCAACGTCTTCAACCTCGGCCGCTGGGACGGCACCGCGATGTTCAGCATGTCGACGGCGTGGACCGGGGCGGTCGGGGCGCTCGCGCGGCTGCCCGACGGCGATCTGCTGGCCTTCTCGCAGCTGCTGACGCGGTGGAACGGCAGCACGTGGGATCGCCTCGGATGGTTCGAAGAGCCGGTGCGCGGCGTCGCCGTGCACGACGACGGCGTGCTCGACATCGTCGGCGAGTTCGCGACCGCCGGGCGCATGGTCAACGGTGTCCTGACGACGCTGCCCGGCGCCCACTACGTGCGCTTCGAACCGCCGTGCCCGGCGCTCGCCGACGCCTACGGCTCCGGCTGCACCTCGGCCGCCGGGCCGGTCGAGTTGCAGTCGACGCGGCCGTGGCTCGGCACCACCGTGCGCGCGACGACCACCGGCGTGCCGACAGGCGGTGGCGCCGTGCCTGTGCTCGGCCTCGGCAGCACGGCGCTGCCGCTGGCACAGCTGTTCCCGCAAGCCGGCGCGGGCTGCACGATCCTGGTCACGTCGGACGCCCTGCTCGGCCTCGCGCCCGAGGTGGGCGGCGTGGCGACGACGCTGCTGCCGCTGCCGAACGACGCCGTCCTGGTCGGCTTCGAGTTGCGCGTGCAGGCGTTCACGTTCGCCGCCGTCGGTGGCGCGCCGGACGTCGCCAGCTCCGGCGCGCTGCGCCTGACGCTCGGCACGCTGTAGGCGCGCCCCGGCGGCGACGGGGCGACAAGAGACATCGGCCGCAGGCTTCCCGCCCCCCGTCCGCCCGGGCACCATGCGCACCCATGCCCTCGCTCGCCGTCCTGCTGCTGCTGTGCCTCGGCGCGTTCCTGGTCGCCCACCTCGTCTACGGGCGGCTGCTGTCGAAGCTGTTCGGCCTCGACGCGGCGAAGAGCACGCCGGCGCACGACCACCAGGACGGCCAGGACTTCGTGCCGACCAACAGGTTCTACCTGCTGTCGCAGCACTTCTCGGCGATCTCGGCGGCGGGGCCGATCGTCGGACCGATCCTCGCCGCGATGTGGTTCGGCTGGCAGCCGGCGTTCTGGTGGATCGTGCTCGGCTGCATCTTCATCGGCGCGATGCACGACTTCGCGGCGCTGGTCGGCTCGGTGCGCCACGGCGCCTGCTCGATCGCGTCGGTGCTGCGAACCTATCTGAATCCGCGCAGCTACGCGGCGTTCACGCTGTTCATCTGGCTGGCGCTGATCCTGGTCGTCGTCGCGTTCACCGACGTCACCGCCAACGCGTTCGTCGTCGCGCTCGACGTCACGGTGCCCGGCTCCGCGGTCGGCGGTGCCGGCGACCAGCTGGTGAAGATCGACGGCGGCGGCGTCGCGTCGAGCTCGATGCTCTACCTCGCGCTGAGCATCGTCATGGGCCTCGTCGTGCGCTACCTGCGCTGGCCGCTGTGGCTGATCACGGTCGTGTTCGTGCCGGCGGTCGGCGTCGCGATCTGGCTCGGCCCGTCGATGCCGATCGACCTGCGCGCATCAGGCGACATCCCCAACCTCTACTGGGCGTGGGGCATCCTCGCCTACTGCGGCGTCGCCTCGATGATGCCGATGTGGCTCTTGCTGCAGCCACGCGGCTACCTCGGCGGCTTCTTCCTCTACCTGACGCTCGGCGGCGGCCTGCTCGGCCTGCTGTGGGCCAACCCGGCGATCGAGTGGCCGGCGTTCGAGGGCTTCACGGCGAAGAACGGTCAGCCGCTGGTGCCGTTCCTGTTCATCACCATCGCCTGCGGCGCCTGCAGCGGCTTCCATGGGCTGGTCTGTTCGGGGACGACGTCGAAGCAGATCGACCGCGAGCCCGACGCGCACCTGGTCGGCTACGGCGGCATGCTGCTCGAGGGCGTCGTCGCGCTGGTCGCGCTGGCCTGCGTGATGATGCTGAAGCCCGGCAGCGAGCTTGCCGCCGCCGGGCCCGACAAGGTGTTCGGCGTCGGCATCGGTTCGTTCCTGCACGAGCTCGGCGTGCCGCTGCAGTTCGCCGTGACGTTCGGCATGCTGGCGTTCGCGACCTTCGTCTACGACACGCTCGACGTCTGCACGCGCCTGTCGCGCTACCTGTTCTGCGAGTTCACCGGCTGGAAGGGCACCGCCGCGGGCGTCGTCGGCACGGTCGTCTCGCTGGCGCTGCCGGCGTGGTTCGTCGCCGAACGCGTCACCGACGCCAGCGGCGCGCTGGTGCCCGCCTACAAGGTCGTCTGGCCGCTGTTCGGCTCGATCAACCAGCTGCTCGCCGGCCTGACGCTGGTCGGCCTGTCGCTGTGGCTGGCCAAGAGCGGCCGCGGCCTCCTGGTGCGCGCGCTGGTCGGTGTGCCGATGCTGTTCATGATGGGCATGACGGTGTCGGCGCTCGTGCTGCAGATCGCCAGCTCCAACAACGCGGTGCTGACGACGCTCGGCGTCGTGCTGCTCGCGCTGTCGCTGTGGATCACGTTCGAGGCGCTGCTGTCGCTGTGGAAGGGGAGGCCTGCACGATGAGGAAGTCCTGCACCGTCGTCGCCGCGCTGCTCGCGGCCGCCGCTCCGTTCGCCGCGGCCCAGTCCAAGTCCCCCGACGCGACGTTCGACAAGGAAGGCCGGCCGAAGGACCCCGCGTTCTTCCCGGTCGCGGTGTGGCTGCAGGCGCCGCACAACGCGCAGCGCTACCGCGAGATCGGCATCAACCTGTACGTCGGCCTGTTCGGCGGCCCGACCGAGGCGCAGCTGACCGCGCTGCGCGACGCGAAGATGCCGGTGATCTGCCAACAGAACGAAGTGGGCCTGCATTGGAAGGGCGCCCCGATCGTCGGCTGGATGCACGGCGACGAACCCGACAACGCGCAGGCCAAGGAGGGCGGCGGCTACGGCCCGCCGGTCGCGCCCAAGGAGATCGTCGCCGGCTACGTCGACATGAAGAAGGCCGACAAGACGCGGCCGGTGCTGCTCAACCTCGGCCAGGGCGCGGCGTGGGACGGCTGGATCGGCCGCGGCGTGCGCACCAATCACCCCGAGGACTACCGCGACTACGTCGAGGGCTGCGACATCGCGTCGTTCGACATCTACCCGGTCACGCACGACCACCGCGACGTGAAGGGCCACCTCGAGTTCGTCGCGCGCGGCGTGCAGCGGCTGCGCGAAGGTGGCCGCGGCAAGCCCGTGTGGGCGTGCATCGAGACCGGTCACGTCTCGAGCAAGGACACGCGGCCGACGCCGCAGCAGGTCGTCGACGAGGTCTGGATCGCCATCGCGTCCGGCGCGGCGGGCATCGTCTACTTCTGCCACGAGTTCGCGCCCGCGTTCGTCGAGGCCGGGTTGCTGGCGCACGAGGACGTGCGCGCGGCGGTTGCGGAGCTCGACGCGGAGCTCGCGGAGCTGGCGCCGGTGCTCAACGCGGCGGTGCTCGACGACGCGGTCAAGCTGCGCGGCGACGACGCGGAGCGGTTCGCGGTGCGCGCGCACCGGGACGGCGCCACGCTGCACGTGTTCGTCGCGTCGCTGAGCCCGGACGAAGGTGAGCTGAAGCTGACGGTCAAGGGCCAGCGGGTCGGCGCCGCCGCGTGGCGAGGCGACGAGGGCAAGGAGCAGAAGCAGCGCCTGAAGGACGGCGGCCTCACCACGCAGCTGCGCGGCTACGGCCACCTGCACCTGCGCATCACCCGCTGAGGCTCGCCCGGCGCGCCGCCGACCTGCTAGGCTGCGCGGCGTGAGTCTCGCCCGAACAACGTTCTTCCTGCTGACGCTCGCCGCGCCGGCCCTCGCCCAGGACCCGTTGACCCAGCAGGCGCTGAAGCGCATCGAGCGCGCCGAGCAGGCGTTGGCGACGCTGCAGGCAGGCGACACACGTGGCCTGCAGAGCGTCATCGCCGACCTCAACTGGGCGCAGAAGCGGCTCGGCGGCGCCTACGACAAGAACGACGCGCACTACAAGAAGGCCGTCGAGCGCCATACCGCGGCGGTGCAGAAGGCCAACGCGCTGGCGACCGCGCAGCCGGGCGGCGGCAGCGGGCCGACGTTCGACCCGGCCAAGCTGCAACAGCTGCAGAAGGAGATCGACGCCGCGCAGCACAACTTCGACATCGTGCCGCAGAAGTTGTGGCAGGACGCAGCGCGGCAGCGCGGCACGCAGCGCGACCTCGACAAGCTCGCCGAGCGGCTGGCGGCGTTCCCCGAGGAGGCGGCGCAGGTCGCCGAGGTCGCGGCGAAGCTGCGCACGCTGCAGCAGAAGTTCGCGGCGGCGACCGGCCGCGCGGCCAGCGATCAGGCCGGCGCCGGCGACGTCGACCAGCAGGTCGAGCAGTTGATGCAGCGCTACACCGGCCAGAACCTGCCGCAGCTGCCGGAGCAGCCCTACTCGCCCGAACGCGTCGAGACCTACCTGCGACTGGTGAAGCAGCTGCGTGAAGTGGACCTGCCGCGCGACCTCGCCGTCGCCGAGCGCGCCACGCAGAACACCGCGGCCAACGCGCAGCGTTCGTCGTCGCTGCTGCACACGCTGCGCAGCGACTGGCCGCGGCGCCTGGCCGACAACGACGTGCAGCTGGCCGG
This sequence comes from Planctomycetota bacterium, assembly GCA_020638735.1. Taxonomy (GTDB): domain Bacteria; phylum Planctomycetota; class UBA1135; order UBA1135; family UBA2386. The sequence continues at coordinate 437,567 of JACKHZ010000008.1, forward strand.
ACAGGTGGCGCTGGCGGCGAAGCTCGGCGCCGAGTTCGCCGACTGGGTGCTGGCGACGAACGCCGAGGATCGCGATCAGGTCGCCAATCGCATCCTGTCGCGAGGCGCGTTCGACGCCAACGTCGCGCGTCTGCTGGAAGCGCAGCAGGCGGTCGAGGTCGCCGCGCTGCACGACCGCCTGGTCGGCCCGCCGCCGGTCGCCGAAGGCGAACAGCCCCTCGATCGCCAGGCGCAGCAGCAGAAGGTCACCGACGCGCTGTCGCACCTGAAGAAGCTGGCGGTGTCGACGCTCGACGCAGTGCGCATGCCGGCCGCGGCGAGCACCGACGCCGAGCTGTTGGCGATCGCCGAGAAGACGCTGCGGCAGAAGGACTACGGCGTCGGCGAGTGGCAGCGGCTGGTGATCAACATGGACAAGCGCCACCGCGAGCGCACCGAGGGCTGGATCCGCCCCGGCACCGTCACCACCACCGTGTCGGTCTACAAGTACGAGTGGGACGAGTTCCAGGTCACCACCGCCGAGCAGGTCGGCGACGAGACGTGGCTGTTCTTCAACCTGCTGAAGTACTACCAGTCGGGCGACCCGACCACGCCGGTCGGCCGCTGGATCCTCAGCAAGCGCTTCGAGTCGACGCGCATCCTGCCCGCCAACGTCGACAAGTAGCGGAACGAGGACACCAGGCCCGCCAGGTGCTCCTCGTCTCGCCGCGCCTCGTGCTCACTTGACGTGCGGCACGGCCAGCTCGCGGGCGAGGCGGTTGACCTCGGCGACGTGCTGCTCGCGTAGCTCGCGGCAACGATCGAGCGCGGCGCGGATCTTCGTCGACAGCTCGGCGGCGACGGCGCGCTGGCCCTGGGTCGGACCGAACTCGGCGAAGTTGACCGCGCCCAGCACGCCGAGCAGCTTGTCGGTCAGGCGGATCGGGTAGTTGAGCGGGTCCTGGCTCGACTTCGACTTCGTCTGGTAGAGCTCCTCCTCGACCGCGCGCAGCGCCTCGTCGGCCGCCTTGGTCGCCGCCTCCATCTGCTGCCGTGCGTCGCCCTCCGGCGCGCGCTTCACCAACGCCGCGAACTGCTCGCGCAGCGAACGGATGTCGGCGATCGCGTCGTGCGCCTGGGTGACCAGCCGGTTGCCGTCGCGCACCAGCCGGTAGCGTTGCTGCAGCTCGCCGATGGTCGCGTCGGTGCGCGGGTCGGGCAGGATCTTGCCGACCACCTCGCGGGTGACGTCGCCGACCGTGACGCAGAGCGTGTAGTCGCCCGGCGCGAGGCGCGCGCGGCCGCCGCGACCGCTCCACAGGATCATGCCGTCCAGCACCTTGGCCTTGTCGCCGCGCCACGACACCGCGACGTCGTTCATGCCGCGCTTCACCACCAGGGGCTCGGGCTTCGGCTCGTCGTCGTCGCTGTTGGCGTCCTTCTGCTCGGCGTCCTCGTCGGCGTCGTCCTCGGCGGCTTCGTCCGACTCGGCGACGGGCGCGGTCGCCGCCGTCTCACGCGTCAAGACGAGCTCGCCGTCGAAGTCGCGCACCACGAGCTTCGCTGCCCCCACCGGCTGCTCCGGATCGCCGCCGACGAAGAAGCGGACGTGCAGCTCGTCCGCGGGATTGCGCCCGCGCCCGTCGACGACGCCGTCCGAGCCCGGCCACTGCTGCACCGGCACCGGCGCGAACACGTGCAGCGGCTGTTGCGCCAGGTCGGCCCGGAGCTGACGAAGGTGCGGCAAGCCGTCGAACGACCAGAACGCGCGCCCCTGTGTCGCGGCGATCAACTCGTCGCCGGCGACGCACAGGTCGGCGACCGGCACGATCGGCAGGTTCTGCGTCAGCCGCTGCCAACGCCGGCCGTGGTTGTAGCTGACCCAGACGGTGCGTTCGGTGCCGCAGTAGAGCAGGCCGTCGACGAGCGGATCGGGCCTGACGCAGCGCGCGAACCACGCCGGATCGAGGCCGCCGCTGATCTCGGTCCACGTCGCGCCGTAGTCCTCGGTGCGGTAGACGTACGGCCGGAAGTCGTCGAGCTTGTAGCGCGTGCCGACGAAGTAGCAGCCGCCGTCGCGATGTGGGTCCGCGCAGATGCAGTTGATCTGCATCCACTCCGGCATGCCGAGCGGCGTCACCTCCAGCCAGTTCTCGCCGTCGTCGCGCGTCACGTGCACGAGGCCGTCGTCGCTGCCGCACCAGAGGGTGCCGGGCACGCGCCCTTCGTCGACGGTGAAGATCGTGCAGTAGTACTCGACGCCGGTGTTGTCCTGGGTGATCGGGCCGCCGCTCGACACCAGCTTCTGCGGGTCGTTGCGCGTCAGGTCCGGGCTCATCGCGCGCCAGGTCGCGCCGTCGTCGTCGCTCGCGTGCAGCACCTGCGACGACGTGTAGAGGCGTCCGGGGAAGTTGCGCGACCACAGGATCGGGAAGTTCCACTGGAAGCGGTACTTCATCGCCTCGGCGCCGGCGCCCATCGGGTTGTCAGGCCAGACGTCGACGCTGCGCGACAGCCCGCGGCGGTGGTCGCGACGCTGCAGGTGGCCGCCGTAGTTGCCGCCGAAGACGATCTCGGGATCGCCCGGCTTCGGCGCCAACCAGCCGCTCTCGCCGCCGGCCGTCGCCTCCCAGTCGTCGGGCCCGATGCCGCGACCGCGCGCGCGACTGCGGATGCGCACCGTGCTGTTGTCCTGCTGCGCGCCGTAGATGCGGTACGGGCGGTCGTCGTCCACGGTGACGCGGTAGAACTGCGCCGTCGGCTGGTTGTCCTGCGTCGACCAGGTCTTGCCGCCGTCGAACGTGACGTTGGCGCCGCCGTCGTTGCCCTCGATCATGCGCTGCGGATCCTGCGGGTCGATCCACAGGTCGTGGTTGTCGCTGTGCGGTGTGCGCACCGTCGAGAACGTCTTGCCGCCGTCGGTCGAGCGATGGAACTGCACGTTGAGCACGTAGCAGGTGTCCTTCGCCTTGGGGTCGGCGTAGATCCGCGTGTAGTACCAGGCCCGTTGCCGCAGCGAGGCGTCGTCGTTGACCTTGCGCCAGCTGTCACCGCGGTCGTCGCTGGCGAACAGGCCGCCCTTCTCGGCCTCGATCATCGCGTAGACGCGCGACGGGTCCGCGGGCGACGCCGCCATGCCGGCGATGCCGAGCGTGCCCTTGGGCATGCCGGGCCTGTCGTGCAGCGGCTGCCACGTGTCGCCGCCGTCGGTCGTCTTCCACAGCCCCGAGCCGTCGCCGCCCGACGAGAAGCCCCACGGCGTGCGCTCGGCGCGCCACGTCGTCGCATACAGCGTGTCGGGATCGTCCGGCGCCATGCACAGGTCGACCGCGCCGGCGTGCGCGTTGGCGAACAGCACGCGCTGCCAGCTCTGGCCGCCGTCCTTGGTGCGGTAGACACCGCGCTCCTCGTTGGGCCCGCTGCAGTGCCCCATCACCGCCGCGTAGACGACGTCGGCGTTCTTCGGGTGGATGCGGATGCGGGCGATGTGGCGCGAATCGCTGAGGCCGACGAACGCCCAGGTCGTGCCGCCGTCGCTCGACTTCCACATGCCGTCGCCGCTCGACACGTTGCCGCGCCAGGTCTCTTCGCCACCGCCGACGTAGAGCACCTTCTGGTCGCTCGGCGCCACCGCGACCGCGCCGATCGAACCGCCGAACGTGCCGTCGCTGAGGTTGTGCCAGCTCTTGCCGGCGTCGGTCGTGCGCCAGACACCGCCGCCTGCCGCGCCCATGTAGTAGGTGTCACGGTTGCCCACCACGCCCGTGACGGCCGCGACGCGCCCGCCGCGGAACGGCCCGACGAGCCGCCACTCGAGCGTGTCGAACAGGTCCTGCGGCACCGGCCCGGGCGGGTCCTGGGCGAGCAGCTGGGAAGCGAACGCGAGGGACAGCATCGGCAGGATGGCTCGGCGCATCGGCGCATCGTGAACGGCGGCGACGCTGCGGACAACCGTCGACGCGTTGGCCATGAAGTCTCCACCCCAGCTCAGCGGTGACGGGGCAGGCCAAAGGATGTAGTGTCCAGTGCTTGTCCAGCACTTGGCGCCCGAGAAGGGTGCCGCAGCTCCATGGCGCAAACCACCCATTTCGTCCGCCGTGTCAGGCTGAAGAACTACCGCAGTATCGGCGCATGCGACGTGCAGCTGGGGCCACTCAACTTCCTGGTGGGGCCGAACGGGTCGGGAAAGAGCAACTTCCTCGACGCGCTTCGTTTCGTCACCGACTCGCTCAACCAATCGCTCGACCACGCGATCCGTGACCGCGGTGGAGTCCAAGAAGTCCGACGGCGCTCTCACGGTCACCCGAACAACTTCGCGATTCGGCTCGACTTCGGAACTGACGAATTCGAGGGGCACCATACTTTCGAGGTCACGGCTTCCGGACGTGGCGCGTGGTCGGTCAAGCGCGAGCACTGCCTCGTGCGCATGCACGCCGAGACGTTCCGCGCGCCGGACGGCTTTCGCTACCGACTCGAGGACGGCAAGGTCGTCGATTGGCCAGCCGCCCTGGGCGCTGCTCCACCGTGCAGCCCGGACCGACTGTTCCTCGTCAACGCCGCAGGCCACGTCCCCTTCCGCGCCGTGTTCGACGCGCTCGCCCATATGGGTTTCTACAACCTCAACCCGGGCGTGATGCGCAGCCTGCAGCCACCGGATCCCGGCCACTTGCTCAAGCGCGACGGCGCCAACATCGCCAGCGTCTTGTCTCACCTCGACGCCGACGAAGAACGCAAGCAACGGCTCGTCGAGTATCTCGGCAAGGTCTCACCGGGCATCGTCGGCGTGGAGCCCAAGTCGCTCGGCCCCGCAGAGACGGTCGAGTTCCGGCAACGCGTTCACGGTGCTAGCGATCCTTGGCGATTCCTGGCGCAGAACATGTCGGATGGCACCGTGCGCGCGCTCGGTGTGCTGGTCGCGCTGCACCAGACCGGCAACGGATCGCCGATGCCCCTGGTCGGCATCGAAGAGCCCGAGACGGCGCTGCATCCCGCGGCAGCCGGCGTGTTGCTCGATGCGCTGCGCGACGCCGCCAGCCGCATGCAAGTGCTCGCTACCACCCACAGCGCCGAGCTGCTCGCCGATCCCGACATCGACGACGCTTCGATCCTGGCCGTGACCTCGGAGGACAACGAGACGCGCATCGGCCCCATCGACCGCATCGGCCGCGAAGCCATGCGCGAGCGCCTCTACACGGCCGGCGAGCTGCTTCGTGAGGATCGGCTGCGCCCGGACGAGGAGCAGGCACGCCCGAAGCAGCTCCACCTCTTCGACGGCGAGTAGGCGCGGGCAGACGCCATGAAGATCGTCCCCATCGTCGAGGGCCACGGCGACGTCGAAGCAGTCCCGGTCCTGCTGCGGCGATGGTGCTCCGCCGAGGGAAGCGCAGCAGAGATCGCGCGCCCGCATCGACTGGCGCGCGGCAAGCTCGCGCAGGAGGCTGAGGTTCGCCGCCGCATGCAGCTGATCGCCAAGGAGACGGTCCCTGGCGATGCGGTGCTGGCCATCTTCGACGCCGACGAGGATTGCCCTGCGACGCTGGCTCCACTGGTGCTCTCGTGGATGCAGTCCGAGCGACCGGACCGCAGCTCCGGCGTCGTCATGGCCACCGCGGAGTTCGAGGCATGGTTCGTGGCCTCCGCTCATTGCCTCGTGGCGAGGGGCAAGCTGCTGGCCGGAACGCAGCCCCATGCGCAGCCCGAGTCCGTTCGCGACGCCAAGGGTTGGCTCACTTCGCGCATGCGGAGCCGCTACAGCGAGACCGTGGACCAGCCGAGCTTCGCCGCCTTGTTCGACTTCGATGAAGCCCGGGCGTGCAGTTCGTTCCGCAAGCTCGAGCGGGAGTTGCGCAGGCTGCTCGGCGGGTCCGTGCCCGAATAGTCCCGTCGCCGGAAACGCGGAGACGCTACGTTCCTGGCATGTCGCTGCGGAGGAACGACCAGATCGGGCTCGCCGTGCTGTTCGTCGCAGCAGCGCTTCTATGGGCATGGAAGGCCCCCGAGCCCCCGAGACCGGTCCGAGCCCATTGCCGCCGGTGACGCTGCCTGAGCGACGCGACGCGCCGGCCCTGACGGTGCGCTGTCTGCTGCCCGATGGCGCGCCGGCGGTCGGCGCGGAACTGCGGATTCGCTGGCCGCAGTCGGCGATGACCACGGTGGAAGCATCGCCCCGTGCGACCCGTCGGCTCAGGGTGACTGCGACGACCGATGCAAACGGCACAGCGCGGGTGCCGTGGCAACCGCTGTTCTCGGGCACGGCGCGCGTCACGGCGACGGTCGGCGCGTTCGAAGGCTCGCTCGCGCTGCGCACCGACGAGCCGCTCGAGTCCGAACACGAACTGCGGCTCGCACCGACTCAGGCGCTGCGCGTCGCGGCGCGGCGCGCCGACGGCAGCCCGGCGGTCGGCATGCGCGTCGAGCTCGGCCCCGCACCGCTCGACCTGGCAGCAGATGCGACGCCCCCGGCCCTGATGGTGACGCACTCCGACGCCGATGGGGAGGCGCGCTTCGACGACGTCGAGTGGTTGCGCGAGCAGCTCGCGCGACGAGGCGAGCAGCGCCACGTGGCTCTCACCGTCTGCCTGCCCGGGCAGCCGCTGACGCAGCGGCTGCCGCTGCCGTGGCCGAGCGAACCCATCGTCGTGCAGCTGCCACCGACCGGCTTCGTGCACGTCCTGCTGCGCGACCGCGACGGCGCGCTGGTCGATGGCATCGATGCCGTCGCCATCCACCCGATCGACACCGCGATCACGACCGAGCTGCCGCGCACGCAACGCGACGGCACGAACTTCGAGGTCCCGCTTGGCCGACGCTGGCAGGCCGGCGCGCTCGGCTTCGGCGACGCCGAGGTCGAAGGACCACGCTCCGCCGACGAAGTCGTCGAGGCCACGGCAGTGCACCGCGACGACGCCATGCACGTCCGCGCGCGGATCCTGGTGCCCGGGCGTTGGCCGCAACGGCTCGAGCTGCGCTACGAGCAGGGCTCGCGCGTCGCGTTCGCCGCCGACGACGGCTTCGTCTGCCTGCAGGTACTGCGCGGCAACCGCAGCGACACCTACGACGACGAACTGCAGTGGCGCGACGAGGTCGACGGCCGGTTGTGGATCCATCCACTGCGCGTGCCGCTGCAGCTGGGACACGTCGTCGCGCTCGGCGACCTGGTGCTGCGCGAGGCAGAGCCGCAGCTACCGCTGCTGGTCACCGGCCGCGTCATCGACCAGCGCCCACCGGAGCGCCGCGACCAGCCGCTGCCGATGCTACGCGCCGTGCCGGCCATCGGCTTGCCCATCGGTCGCTTCCCGGTGCGCCCGCGCGCCGACGGTTCGTTCGCGATCCACGACGAGGGGTCCGGAAGCAACTTCGTGCTCCTCATCGATCCGAACGAAGGCGACGTCGGGCCGATCCCGTTCGCTGCCGGCCAACGCGGCCTCGAGATCACGCTGCGCTGAAGTTCACGCAGAGGCGCTCACTCCGGCCCACCGTGCCAGTCCCAGAGGTCTGGGAACCAGCCGAGGTCGACGCCGACCCACCACACCACCACCGCGACCAGCGTCCACATGACGATCGCGCCGGCGCGCTCCTGGATGTCGAAGTGGTGCTTGTCGTAGTGACGGCCGGGGCCCTTGGCGAGGCTGTCGGGCACCGTCTTGAGGTGGCGGAACGGCGGCTGTTCGACCGGGCTCGGGCGATTCGGGAGCTGGCTGCGTTCGTCGCTCATCGGCACCTCCGCGGCCATGCTAGCAGGACGAGGCCGCGGCTGCCGTTCACCGCACGCTGTGCCAGCCGAAGACGTCCGGCAGGATGCCGAGATCGACGCCGAACCAGAACAGCACGAAGCCCCCCAACACCAGCAGCACGAAGCCGTCGCCGCTGGCCATGCGGGCGAAATGGCGGCGGTCGTAGCGGCGACCGGGGCCGGGCGGCAAGCGGTCCGGCAGCGTCGAGTGATGGCGGAACAGCCGGCGCTCGCTCGCATCGGGGCGGTTGGGCAGGCTGCTGCGTTCGTTGCTCGGCGGGTTCATCGGGTCACTTCTGGTGACCGAAGCGCTGCGACAACCAGTCGGTGACCAGCTGCAGAACCTCGGGCGCCATCGTCTCCTCGATCTTGGCGTATTCAGCGGGAGCGCCGGTGCCGCAGTGCTGGAACAGGTGGTTGAGCCCCGGCAGCTGCACGACGGTCACATTCCCGTTGCCGCCGGCCTCGAGCGCGGCGCGCAGCGCCGGCAGGTTCTGCGCGCAATCCACCTGCAGGTCCTTCTCGCCGTTCAGCGCCAACACCGGACACTTGACGCGGGCCAGCGTCGGGCCGGGTTGGTAGGCGAGGAAGAAGCGCATCCACGGCTCGTCGAACGACTCGGCCTGCTCGCACAGCGAAGCCTCGGATTCGAACACCTTCTGCAGCGACCCCGGCAACTTCGGCCAAGCCTCACCCACTGCTTCGAGCAGCGCGCTGCGCCGCTGCGTCGGCTCTTCGATCGAGGTGACGATCGCGAAGCAGCGCCGGTTGAACTCATAGGCCGCCGCGAGCGCTTCCTCGTCCATGCCCTCCGCACGCCCGAGCAGCTGCATCTGCCGCGTCAACAGCTCGCTGCCGCGCACCCCGGGGCCGGCGAGCAGCACGCAGAACGCGACCTCACCCGGCGCCGCCGCCGCGACGATCGGCGCGATCAGACCGCCTTCGCTGTGCCCGCACAGCCCGACGCGCGCCGCATCGATGCCGTCGTGCGCGCGCAGGAAGCGCAGCATCGCGCGCGCGTCGTTGGCGAAGTCGGCGCTGGTGCAACCGGCGAACTCGCCGGTCGACTTGCCGGTGCCGCGATCGTCGCAACGCAGCACCGCGAAGCCGTGGCGGCTCAGGTGGTCGGCGAGAACCAGGAACGGCTGATGACCGAGCAGCGCCTCGTCGCGGTCCTGCGGCCCCGAGCCGGAGATCAGCACCACGCCCGGATGCGGACCGTCGCCCGGAGGCATCGTCAGCGTGCCGGCGAGCTGGTGCGTGACCTCCCCCGCGCCGTCGCGCACCGGCACGACCACCTCTTCGCTCGCATAGGGAAACGGCGGCTTCGGCAGCTGCGGCCGCACCAACTGCGGTGCTTCGGCGGTGCGACGGAAGTGCAGCGGCAACTCCTGGCCCTGCTTCCAAACGCCGTCGATCGCGTTGCCGCCGTCGACCAGCGTGCCGTCGAAGCTCGCGCGTAGCCGCTTCATCGCCAGCGTGACCTTGTCGCCGGCGACGACGAACGAGTCGATCGCCAGACCTTTGGCGCCCTGGTCGAGGCTGTCGAGCGTGGCGACGAAGCCGACGTCCTTGCGTTCGACGTGCAGTGCCAGCCGCAGCTCGACACCGCCGGCCTGCAGCACGCCGAGCCAGTGCCCACTCGGGTCACCGGCGGGGTGCGCGTCCTGCGCGCAGAGCAGCGTGGAGAGCGCGAGCAGCGCGGCGATCGCCTTCATGCCGAGAGCATCCGCTGCCGAACGGCGCACGGCAACCGGTCGGAACCGGGTAGAACCCTGCGATGCGCAAGTCCGGGATCGTGCTCTCGCTGCTGGCCGCGACAACCACAGGCTGCGCGACGCAGGCCATGCAGGGCGTGTTCTGGCGCAACGACGAGCCGCCGGTGATGCTGCCGGACGCGTGGCGCGACGTGCACGTCTACGCGGGCACCGCGCTCGACCTGGGCATCCTCGGCTGGGTGTGCGGCGTCTGGGACTTCCCGCCCGAGCGACGCGGCGCGCAGCACGCCGCCTGGGCGATGCTGCTGTTCGACCTGCCGTTCTCGCTGCTCGGCGACACGCTGCTGCTGCCGATGACCCTGTGCCAACAGGTCGGGATCATCCCGCGGCCGGCGCCGCAGGAGCGCTGACGTCCCCGCGGGCAAACGGCGAAGCCGCGCTCCAGATCGGCGGCGCGACGCGGCAGAATGAGGCTCCAGCAACCTCCGACCTCACCACTGCCCGATGCGAACCACGACTGCTCTCGCGCTCACCCTCACCGCATTGCTCGGCGCCTGCGACGCCGCGCCTTCCACACCGCAACTGCCGAACGTCGCCGCATCCGCCCAAGACCAGCGCATGGCGTGGTGGCGCGACGCGCGCTTCGGCATGTTCCTGCACTGGGGTCTCTACGCGATCCCGGCCGGCGAGTGGAACGGCAACAAGGACTACGGCGAGTGGATCCGCACCTCGGCGGAGATCCCGCTCGAGACCTACGACCAGCTGCAGCCGAAGTGGAACCCGACCGACTTCGACGCCGACGCGTGGGCCGAGATGGCCGCCGCCGCCGGCATGAAGTACGTCGTCATCACGTCGAAGCACCACGACGGCTTCTGCCTGTGGGACAGCGCGGTGACCGACTGGGACGTCGCCGGCTCGCCGAACCAGCGCGACATCCTCGCCGAGCTGTCGACCGCGTGTCGCAAGCACGGCATCAAGTTCTGCACCTACCACTCGATCATGGACTGGCACCACCCGGACTACCTGCCGCGCAGGACCTGGGAGAAGGACCGTTCGACCGAGGGCGCCGACTTCGAGCGCTTCGAGCAGTACCTGCACGCGCAAGTCACCGAGATCATCACTCGCTACCACCCGGCGGTGATGTGGTTCGACGGCGAATGGGAGAACACCTGGACGCACGAACGCGGCGTCAAGCTGTTCGAGCTGTGCCGGCGTCTCGCGCCGGAGATGATCGTCAACAACCGCGTCGACGTGCACCGCCAGGGCATGCAAGGCTTCAGCGGCAGCAGCGAGGCGGTCGGCGACTTCGACACGCCCGAGCAGGAGATCCCGGCGACCGGCCTGCCCGGCGTCGACTGGGAGTCGTGCATGACGATGAACCGGCACTGGGGCTGGAACCAGGCCGACACGGTGTGGAAGTCGCCGGAGACGTTGATCCGCAACCTGATCGACATCGCCAGCAAGGGCGGCAACTACCTGCTCAACGTCGGCCCGCGCGCCGACGGCACGTTCCCGCCGAACGCGGTCGAGCGGCTGGCGGCGATCGCCGACTGGATGAAGCAGAACAGCGAAGCGATCCACGGCACGACGGCGAGCGTGTTCGACGCGCTGCCGTGGGGTCGCTGCACGGTGAAGGCCGGCGACGACTTCAGCGCGCTGTACCTGCACGTCTTCGACTGGCCGAAGGACGGCCAACTGCTGCTGCCGGGCCTCGGCAACCAGGTGATCGAGGCGCGCACGCTCGGCGGAGCGCCGCAGGCGGTGGCCGCGGTGCCGAGCCAAGAAGGCGTCATGCTGGTCGTGCCGCAGCAGCCGTCGGATCCGATCGCCACCGTGATCGAAGTGCGCATCGAAGGCCGCCCGATCGTCTACCGCACGCCGAGCATCACCGCCGAGAGCGAACGCTTCGTGCGCGGCCTCGACGTGACGATCGCCACGCCGGCCGCCGACGCCGAGCTGCGCTACACATCAGACGGCAGCGAGCCGACCGCCGCGTCGCCGCGCGTCCAGGGACCGGTGCACGTCGCCGACACCTGCACGGTGCGCGCGGCGATGTTCCACGACGGCAGGCGCCGCAGCGAAGTCGCCAGCCGCACCTTCACCAGGGTCGAACCGTTGCCGCCGGTCGAGGTGCAGCCGAGCGGCGACGGGCTGGTGTTGCAGCAGGCCGCGGTCGACTGGAACACGATTCCCGACGAGCGCCCCGAGCTGATGACCAAGGGCATGCTGGTGCCGCAGGTAGCGCTGCCGAAGGGCGTCGGCGAACACGTCGCGCTGTCGTTCTCGGGCTTCGTCGACGTCGCGGCGAGCGAGCTCTACCGCTTCGCGCTGAGCAGCGACGACGGCAGCAAGCTGTGGATCGACGGGAAGGTGGTGGTCGACAACGACGGCCTGCACGGCGCCACCGAGCAGCGCGGCGAGGTGGCGCTGGCGAAGGGCCTGCACCAGCTCGAGGTGGTCTGGTTCAACGCCACCGGCGGCGCCGAGCTGCGGCTGAAGTGGGCAGCGCCCGGCCAGCCGTTCGCCGAGCTGCCGGCGGCGGCGCTGAAGCACTGATTGCGCGTTCGCGCGGCGGTGGTAAGGTCTGGCGCGGGTGCCGCAGGGGCGCCCGCCCCGCCGGAAAGAAGCCTTCACCCTGCGTCGACGTCAATCGGGCGCCGCGAGGCGACCGCCGAGCAACTGCTCACGTCCGTCCATCACGACATGTCCTCGGGCCGAGGGAGCGGGAACGGCCAGACGCAGGAGATGTACGCCTGATGAACGAACACGACGATCGATCCGTGACCGACGGTGGCGCCAGCGACCGCGCCGCCAACAACCCCGTGCGCGAGCTGCGCACCCGCGCCGAGCTGCTGCAGCGCGACCTCGCGCGCGACGCCGCGACTGCGCTGCCCCGGCTGCGCGCGCTGCCCGAGCTGCGCCGCGCCGACGACCACGCGCTGCGCGCGTTCGCCGCCGCCGCGCAGCGCAAGCACTGCCTCGCGGTGGTCGCCCGCGAATGCGGCTTCGGCAGCTGGGAGCACGCCGTGCGCGTGCTCGAAGGCGACCCCGACGAGCGCGATCTCGGCACGTTGCTGCACACGCCGAGCGGCACGCTCAACGCGTGGTTCACCGAGCACGAGGAGGCGCGAGGCGCGCTCGCCGCAGGCGCGGCGGACGGCGAACCGCGCTTCCTGCTCGGCTTCCGGCGCGAGCTGTTCGTGACCGGTCCGGCCTACGTGGAGTCGCTCGGCCTCGACCCACGCGACCCCGACTGGCGCGCGATGGGCTGGGACTGGGCGCGGCCCCTCGATCCGACCGCGCGCACGCGGCTGTTCGGCAAGCTGCTGGCGGCGCGGCGCAGCGGCTGATCCACGCCACCAGCACCGGCGCCGGCGGCGCGGCGGAAACGCGTTCGACCAGCGCCCACGCGCGCCGTCAGACACGTCGGCCGCCGCGGCGGCGCGCGCGTTCGAGCGCCGACAGCAGCTCCTCCGCCGGCTCGCGCGGCGCCTCGTGCGGGGGGCGGCGGGGCCGGCAGGGCCGGCTCGGCCGACGTCGCCACGGCGGCGGCCGCCGCCGGCCGGGCCCGGCGCACGAGCCGCGGCAGGTGCAAGTCCAGGCGACGCACCGCCACCTCGAGCAGCAGCGACAACAACGCGGCGACCGCCCACCAGGCCCCGAGGTCACGGCGGCCGAACGCCACGCGTTCGCCGTCGAGGGCCCGCTCGACGCTCGGCGCGACGTGGCCGCCGCCCGCGCGGGCCAGCGCGCGGAGCGTGCGTTCGCCCGCGCGGGGATCGACCTGCAGCGCGAACTCGGCGGCGAACGGTCGGCACACTGCCGGCAGTCGCAACGTGTCCTCGCCGACCTGCAGCGCGGCGCGCCACGCGCCGTCCGAGGTCAGCGGCACCCGCACCTCGAGGCGGCCGGGCTGCAGCGGCGTCAACGGCAGGTCGAAGCGCCGGCCGTCGGGTGCGACGCCGACGCCGGTCGCACCAGCGAGCAACGCCGCGCGCGCCGCGTCGACCTCGACGGTGAACACGCCGACGTCGCCGTCGCGCCGCGCAGCGACGAACACGTCGGCCGGCGCGCCACCGCCGAGCCAGCGCACCAGCGTCGCGAACATACCGCCGTAGCCTGGCCACTGCGCCAGCGCGCCGCTGAGCTCGCCGTCCGCTTCTCCGAGGAACGCCGCTGCGCGCCCGAGCCCGCAGTGCCACGTCGCCAGCAGCGGCGAGGCGAACTCGTCCTCGGTCACCGCGCAGCGATCGGCGCGTTCGCGCAGCCACGCCACCGTGTAGCCGCCGACCGACGGCAACGACGGCAGCTGACCGAGCAGCTGCAGCGCCGCTTCGCTGCGCACCTCGACCGGCTCCTCGACCACCGACGAGCGCGCCACCTGGATCGTCTCCTGCGCGAACACGCGCGGCAGCTCGTTGGCGTCGGCGACGAACTGGCACCTGCCGCCGCCGAGCGCGGCGATCTCCTCCAGCAGCCGCGCGTCGGAGTCGCCCGTGCTGCCGAGCCCGATCACCGAGACCGTGATGCCCTCCGCCACCAGCTGCGGCACGAAGGTGCGGTAGTCGCCGGGCTCTTCGGCGTCGGCGGCGTCGGCGAACAGCACGATGTGCCGCGCCGTCTGCTGGGCAGCTCGCAGCTGCTCGGCGGCCGCGTGCAGCGCTTCGCCGACGTAGATGCCGCCGCCGGCCGAGTCGATGCCGCGCGCCACCGCCTGCAGCGCCGCCGGCTGCTCGACCGGCGTCAGCGCCTGCACCACGTGCGGCCCGGTGTCGACGGCGAGCAGCGCCACCGCGTCGATGGGCGACATCAACGAGATCGCCGCGGCGGCGCCCAGGTCGGCCAGCTCCATCTTGGTCCGGTCGCCGGCCTGCGCCTGCATCGAGCCGGAGCGGTCGAGGGCGATCGCCATCGCCAGACCGAAGCGCCGCTGCTCCTCGCGCACCTCCATGGTCACCGGCATCACCGCCTCCACGGGGGAACGGTGGTAGCCGCCGGGGCCGAAGGCGTCGTGGCCGCCGGTCATCAACAGCCCGCCGCCGAGGTCGCGCACCCAGGTCTCGAGCGCCGCCATCGCGTCGGCGGGCAGCAGCGACGCGGCGACGTTCTCGAGCACCACGGCGCGGAAGCCGTCGAGTCCGGCGAGCGTCAGCGGCGCGGCCGCCGGGGCGCGCACGACGAGGTCGACGCCGGCGACGCGAAGCGCGCGGGTCAGGCGATCGTCGCGACCGCCCGGCGTCACGCACAGCACGCGCGGCCGCGCCGTCGCGCGCAGCAGCGCCAGGCCGCGGTCGTTCTGCGGGGCGCGGTCGCCGGGCAGCGCGACTTCCACTTCGACGCGGTGCTCGCCGGGCTCGTCGAGGCGGTGCTGCAGCTGCAGCACGTTGCGACCCTCGCGCAGCGCCACCTCGCCGCGCCGCACGACCTCGCCGTCGATCCGCAGCCGGTACGTCGCCGCGCCCGACGTCGTCGTCACGACCACGGCGCGCACCGCGAACGGCGCCGCGACGGCGGTCTCGAACGGCGCCTGCAGGTCGGCGACGGCGGCGTCCACACCGAGCGCGTGGACCACCGGTTCGACGTCGACCCGCACGCCCCGACGCAGCGCGGCGCGCGCCACGGTCCGTGGGTCGGCGCCGTTCCCCTCGCCGTCGCTGACGAGCAGCAGCGAGCCGCGCCGCCCTGGCTCGATCAGCGCCAGCGCGGCGGTCAAGCCGCCGGCGAGGTCGCTGCCGTCGACGTCGACGGAGGGCGCCGCCGACGGCCACTCGGGCGCACCGGACGGCGCGGCGACCACCGCCGCGTCGCTGGCGAACTGCACGACCCCGAGCCGGTCGCCGTCGCGCAGGCCCGCCGCGAGGCGGTCGAACAGCTCGCGGGCGCGCGCCTCGCTGCCGTCCGGCATGGACCGCGAACGATCCAGGACCAGCAGCACGTCGCGGCCGTCGGCGACGACGCCGGTCGACGGCTCGGCCAGCAGCACGACGAGCGCGACCAGCGCGGTGAGGCGCAGCGCGCCGACCAGCGCACGCGGCCACAGACGCCGCCCGAGCAGCAGCGCCGCGACCGGCAGCAGCAGCAACGCCTCCGGGTGGCCGAGGTGCATCACGCGCCCCTTCCGCCGCGCGACAGGTACCACCAATCGGCCAACGCCGTGAGCAGCAGCAGCAGCGCCAGCCAGCGCCGCAGCGGCCGCGGGTCCGACGCCGCCCCGCCGCCGTCCGACGGCGTCGCCGATGGCGCGCGGTCGAACGTGCAGCGCTGCCGCAGGTCGCTCTCCGCGGCGTCGACGAAGTCGGCGGCGATCGCGCCGAGCGGCCCGCCGGCCGCGTCGTACGCCGTGTAGAAGCCGGGCCGATCGGCGATCGCCGCCAACGCCCCGGGCCCGCGCAGCAACTCGTCGCCGTCCGGGCCACGCAGCGTCACGACGCCGTCGCGCGGGCCGCGCCACGCCACTTCGTCGCCGACGCGCACGCGGCGACCCTGCCACCCCGGCGCGTCTCGTCCGGCGAGTTCGAGCGTGTTGGCCCACAGGATCGGCCAGTCCGGAGCGCGCGTCAGGTTGCCGGCGGCGGCGTCGAGGTCGAACCACAACCGGCGACCGGTCGGCGGGAACTGCTCGGCGAGCAGCACCTTGTCCCCGCTGGCCACGAGCACCTGGCCGGCGAGGTCGCCGCCGCCGGCAGCCCAGGTGACGCCGTCGAGCGCGGCGCCCGCGAGCGCCGGGTGGGCGCGATCGACGACGAACGGGCTGGCGTAGCCGCCACGCCGACCGGCGGTCGGCGCGATCACCACCTCGAGCTGACCGTCGAGCACTTCACCCGGCGCGTCGCGCACCAACAGCTGGGCCAGCGCCGGCGCCGCCTCGGCGCGCCAGCCGGTCAACGCCGCGAACACCTCGTCGAGCCGCAGCGCGCGCCGCTGCGCCGGCGACAGCTGGTCGCACACGGCGACCTCGCTCGCCGTGATCGGCGCGACGAACGCGACGTCGTCGATCGCCAGCTCGTCGGCGCCGGCCGCGCCGGCCGCCCCCAGCAGTTCGACGCGGAGCCGCCCGGCGTCGACCGGCAGGCGCACCTCCAGCTCGACCGCCGCGCCGTCGCGCGGCAGCGCGACCGGCGCGCGTGCGAGCTCACGGTCGCCGTCGCCCACCCGCAACGTGCGGGCGACCGCGCCTTCGCCGTCGCCGCGCGCGGTGACGGTCACGCGCAGCCGCGCCCCGTCCGCTCGAGGCTCGCGCCGCACGTTGGTCAGGGCCGCGTTGGCCGCGGGCGCGCCGCAGGCCCGCACCCCGAGGTCGTGCTGCGGTGCGGCGGGTTCGCCGTCGGTGACGAACCACAGCTCCCCGCCGCCCGCGGCCAACTGGCGGCCGAGGTCGAGCGCCGACGTCGCCGCGTGGCCAGGCTGCCGCGGCTGCCACCCTTCGCGGAACGCCGCCAGCTGCCCGGCGTCGCCGCGCGGGCCGACGGCGACGGTCGGCACTGGCCCGGTGCGGATCACGGTCACCCGGTCGACGGCGGCCAGTCCGTCGCCGAACTCGCGCAGCACCTGGCGGGCCCGCGACGACGTGCCGCGCGCGCCCATCGACGCGGTGTCGTCCAACACCAGCACCAGGTGCCGCGGACGCAGCGCGTCGAGCGAGGGCCCGCTGAGCCAGGCCGCCAGCAGCAGCGCCAGCGCGCACTCGAGCCAGAACGACGGCGAGCACACCAACGGCACGCGGCGGCGCCCGCTGCGGCTGTCGACGGCGGTGACCGGGAACAGGAACAGTCCGGCGACGCGGCGTTCGGGCAGTCGGTCGCGGAACAGGTGCAGCGCCACCACCGCCGGCAACGCCGCGAGCGCCAACAGGCCGAGCGGAGCGGTGATCGTCACGCGAGCTCCAGCAGCCCCTGGGCCGAGAGGTCGCGGCGGCACAGTTCGGCGAGCGGCGCCGCGGTGGCGGTGAACAGGTCGCCGCCCTGCGCGACGACGCCGGCGCGCAGGGCGGCCGTCAGGCGGTCGAGCCGCTCGCGGTAGACCGCGGCGCTGCGCGGGTCGAGCCGCAGCGGGGCCCGAGCGCCGCTCTCGCAATCGACCAGCGTGTTGCCGGCGGGCGCGAACGCGCCGTGTGCGCGCGGGTCGCGTTCGCCAGGGTCGAGCAGCTGCACGAACACCAGCCGCGACGCGCCGGCGGCGACCCGGCGCAAGAGCGGCGCCGGATCGTCCTGCCACAGCGCGTCGCCGAGCACGACGCGCACCGAGCCGGCGCGCAGAGCTGCGCGCGGCGCGGCCGGCGCAGCCGGACCGGCCAACGGCACGTGCTCGAGCCCTGCCGGGTCGAGCAGGTCACCGCCGAGCGCCAGCACGCGCAGCGCGGAGCCTTCGCGGCGGCACCATGCGGCGAACGCGAGGGAAAGCCCGCGCAGGGCCCGCTCCTTCGCCGGAGTCACGGCCATCGAGGCCGAGGTGTCGAGCAGCAGCTCCACCACCGGCGCGACCTCGGCCTCGTGCAACCGCACCCGCAGCTGATCGGTGCGCGCGTAGCCGCGCCAATCGACGTGGCGCAGGTCGTCCCCGGGTGCGTAGTCGCGAAAGTCGTGCAGCTCGAGCGAGCTGCCAGGCCCGACGCCGCGCCGTTGCCCCTGGCGACCGCGGTGGCGCGCGCGACCGAGGCACAGCCGATACGCCAGCGCGACGGCGCGCACTTCTGGATCGAGCGCAGGTTCGGACTGGTGCTCGTCGCGCAAGCGGCTACTCCTCGGCGCGGGCCGCGGCCGCTGCCGTGGCCCCGCCGGCGGCGCGGGCGCGACGCGCCGCGATCGCCGCCGTCACCTCGCGCAACGCGCGGCCGGCGATCGGCAGCTGCAAC
Source organism: Planctomycetota bacterium (assembly GCA_020638735.1). Lineage (GTDB taxonomy): Bacteria > Planctomycetota > UBA1135 > UBA1135 > UBA2386. Next base: position 455,847 of record JACKHZ010000008.1, read on the forward strand.
ACGAACATCAGCACGGCGACCGCGATCAGCACCGGCACCGCGCGCGGCCAGCGGTCGCCGACGAATTGGTCGATCGTCCAGAACGGGTTCATGACGTGCCCCAGGTGCCAGCCCCGAACCCGATCGGACACCAGCAGGTCGAACACCACCGGCAGGACGATGCACAGGAACAACAGCAGCGGCAGCATCACCCGTGCGATGTGGTTGCCCTGCAGGTTGTCGGCGAGGCGGCCCCGCAGCCAGCGGCCGATCGACAGGTAGACGAGTCCGTAGACCAGCACCATCAGCCCGCTGCGACCGAGGAGCTTCGCTTCGGTGCTGCTCCCCCAGGCCGGCCACCCGAGCATTCCCACCAGCAGCAGCGCAACCGCGTAGACCGTGTAGCAGAGCAGTCCGCGGTCGCGCCCCGGCAGCAGCACCGTCGCCGGCAACGCCAACGCCGGCGCGGCCGGGGCGTGCGCCCTGACGCGCGGCGACAGCCCCCGCTGCTCGGTGACCATGAACGCGCCGAAGCACACTCCGATCAGCGTCATGCCGAACGTCATGCCGGCGAACACCTCGCTCCAGTAGCGCAGCTCGATCGCCAGCAGCATCCACGCATAGGCGAACACGGGCGCCACGAACAGGAACACCCGGAAGCCGGTCGACTTGTTCTCGAACGCGTGCACCAGGAAGCTGCGCGCCGCCAGCCACGACAGCACCGTGACGTAGGCGGCCAGCAGCACCAGCGCCGACACGGCGGGCCAGAGGTGACCGCTGCGCAGCAGCGCACCGATCGCCATCGCGTAGGTGCCGGAGAGCACGAAGCCGATCAGCCCGAAGGTGGCGATGCCGAGGCCGAGCGCGATGCCGAGGCTGGCGACACCTTGCAGCGCCGGCACGATCGCCTGGGCCGCCGACGACACGGCGAAGGCCGTCGCGGCGAGGCACAGCACCATCGCGAAGCCGAGCGACAGCAGGATGGTCGGCAGGTCGACGCCGCGCAGCAGGTAGGTCGTCGCCAGCAGCGGCGCCAGCACCGACACGTAGAGCACGAACTGCACCATCGCCGTCTGCAGCTTGCCGAACAGCACCGCGCCCGGCGTCAACCGCGACAGCAGCAGCTGCTCGACGATGCCGCCCTTCAGCTCGGTGCGCATCGACTGGTAGGCGTGCATCGGCACGATGAAGATGACCAGCGGCACCAGCGTCGCCAGACCCGCGTAGAACGCGCCGCGACCGTCGGCGCCTTCGCTGTGGCGGCTCGCGGCGAACAGCGCGATCGACACGCACACCACCAACGTCGCGAAGACCGTCAGCGGGAACACGCGTCCCTTGATCGCCTGCTGCACCTCGCGCACGAGGATCGGGTTGAGGCGGTCGGACAGGCGCGACCACGGCGAGGCCCGCAGCGCCGGGGCCGGATCGTCGGTCGTGATCGTCGTCATTGCAGCCGCCCCTTGGTGGTCTTCAAGAAGATGTCCTCGAGGTCTGCCTCGGCGCGCGCGAACTCGACGATCGGCAGTCCCTGCTGCACCACCGCCGCGAGCAGCCCGGCCAGCGCCTCGTCGTCGCCGCCGAAGGCGAACCGCAGCCGCGCGCCGTCGATCGCGACCTCGCCGACGTGCGGCTGCGTCAGCAGGAAGCGCTGCAGCGGCGCGGCGTCGCCGATCGTGCGCGCCACCACCGCCTGCTCCAGCTCCTGATGTCGCTGGATCTCGGCGATCGTGCCGGCGACGATCCGCTGGCCACGTTCGATGACGACGACCGAGTCGCACATCTCGCCGAGCTCCGGCAGGATGTGCGAGCTGATCAGCACGCCCTTGCCTGCCGCGGCGAGCTCCTTCAGCAGGGCGCGGAACTCGATGCGCGCGCGTGGATCGAGGCCGGCCGCCGGCTCGTCGAGGATCAGCAGCTGCGGGTCGTGCAGCAGCGTCTTGGCCAGGTGCAATCGCTGCCCCATGCCCTTCGACAGGCCCGTCGCAGGACGGTCGGCGAACTCGACCAGCCCGCAGAACTCCGCCACCGACCGCACGGTGCGCCGCCGCCGGTCGCCGCGCAGCCCGTAGGCGCGGGCGAAGAAGTCCAGGTACTGCAGCACGTCCAGGTTGGGGTACGGGTGGAACTGGTCGGCCATGTAGCCGATCTTGAGGCGCGCCAGGCGCGGCTCGACCAGCACCGACACGCCGTCGATGCGCACGTCGCCGCCGTCCGGCACGTCGAGCGTCGCGGCGATGCGCATGGTGGTCGTCTTGCCGGCGCCATTCGGACCGACGAAGCCGGTGATCTGGCCGCGCTGCATCGTGAACGACAGGTCGCGCACCGCGTGCACCTTGCCGTAGCTGCGGTCGAGGTTCTGCACTTCCAGCAACGAGCCGCTCATCGGACGAAGTCCTCCTCGTGCAGCCGCCCGGCGACGTAGTGGCGCGCGACGTCGTAGTCGACCGACAGGCCGTGCTCGTCGAGCCACGGCGCCGCCGCGACCGCGGTCAGGTAGCTGCCGGGTGCGCCGAGATAGCCGGGAAGCGGCACGCCCCGGGGGTCCGGCCCATGCCCTTGATCTGCGTGCCTGCCGATCAACTCCAGCCGCGCGCAGGCGTTCTGCAGCAGCGCCGCGCCGACGGCGTCGGCGACCGGCGACAGCTGACCGTCGGTTCCGCGCCACCAGCGACCATCGAGGTCGCGCAGCACGAGCTCACCGCGCGGCTCCACGCCGCCGCCGGCCAACACCTCGAGCCGGTCTTCACCGACACGGCGCAACGTCAGGCGCTGCCGCGCCGTGCCCTGCTGCACGGTCAGCAGCGGCGTCGGCGTGCGCGAAGGCAGCACGGCGCCGTCGAGCCGTTCGCGGTCGCCGTTCCAGCTCCAGCGGTCGCCGCTGTGGCCCCCGCCGTAGCTGGCCCGCGGTGACAGCAGCACTGCTTGTTCGCCCATCGTCAGCTCGTCGGGCGCGAGGCCGGCGAACAAGGTGCGCGCGGCGAACGCCGAGCACTCGCGGCGCGGCTGGTCGAGGGCGGTGAAGCTGGTCACCACGCCGCGCACGCCGAAGCCGTCGTGGAAGACCCCGTAGGTCAGGATCAGCGCCGTCGTGCCGAAGCCGAGCAGCGGCACCGTGAGCAGCGCGAGCATCGGCTGACGTCGCCGCCGCAGCACGATGAAGTTGACCGGGCCGACGAGGATCGCGAACAGCAGGATGACCAGCACGAAGGCCGTCACCGGCGTCTCGCCGAGGCCGCCGATGGTCTGCTCTTGCAGCAGTGACGTCGCGACCGGCAGCCCCTGGCCGACCGTCGCGGCACGCGCCAGGCGGGCGCGCATCGCCGTGGTGTCGCCGCCGAAGGCCGGAATCGCGATCACCTGGCCGAAGCCGATCGCGCCGATGTCGCGCGCGGCGAGTTCGCGCAGCGCACCGGACGCGAGGCGATCCGCGCCGGCGACCACCACCGTGCCGCCCGCCGCGGCGTAGCGACACAGCGCCTGCTGCCGGTCTGCGTCGAGCGCGCCGCCACCGTCGACGACCACGGCGGTGAAGGCCGTGAACATCCGCCAGTCGGCGGGCACATGGTCGCCGGCTACGACCACCTGGTCCGGCGTGCGCTTCGACCAGCGGCTCGGCAGCGCCTGCACGGCCTCGAGCGACGCGGGGCCGAGCTCCGGCCGGTCGGTCAGCAGCAGCGCGACGACACCGCCACCGCGCGAACAGTCGAGCTGCACCTCGCGCCCCACGCCGTCGACCTCGAGCGTCAGCAGCGCGTGGGTAGGCGGCACGGTCAGCGGCTGGAACAAGCGCCGTTGCTCGCCGGGCTGCAGGACCGCGCTGCGCAGCGTGCGGACGTCGGCGCTGCCCCACGGCACCGAGGCGACCGACACGGCGACCGTGTGAGGGCGACCGTCCACGTTCTGCAGGTCGACGGTGACGAAGCCGAGGCCGAGCCCGCCGTCGCAGCCGCCGGACGCCCAGGCGCGAAGCGTGCAGACCGGCACGCCCTGCGCGTCCTGATGCGTGAGCGTCACCTGGGCCGGCGCCGCGGCCAGCAGGACCGACCATGCCGCCGCGACGAGCGCGCGTCGCCAGGCCGTCACCGTGCCGCCTCCGGCAGCGCTCCACCGACCTGCGGCACCGCAGTCAGCAGCTGCCGCACGACATCGTGCGCGGCGACGCCGCTGACCAGCGCGCCGTGCTGCAGCACGAGGCGGTGCGCCAGCGCCGGCGGCGCGACACGCGCGACATCGACGAAGTCGACGTTGGGCCGACCGGCCATCAACGCTGCGGCGCGCGACGCCTCGGCGATCGCGATCGCCGCGCGCGGCGACGCGCCGAAACGCACGGCCTCGCGCACGCAGCCGGGAGCGGCGCCGCCGCTCGGCTGGGTCGCCGCGACGAGCCGGGCGATGTAGCCGGCGACGGCGCGGGGCAGGAACACCTTGTCGACCAACCCGAACAGTTCGTCGAGGTCGCCCGCGTCCAGCGCCATCGCGATCGCGGGCGGCGCGCCGTGACGCCGCTCGGTCAGGATCGTCGTCAGCGTCGCCGCATCGAGGCTCGGCACCTGCACCTTGAAGAGGAACCGGTCGAGCTGCGCCTCCGGCAGCGGGTAGGTCCCCTCGAGCTCGATCGGGTTCTGCGTCGCCAGCACGAAGAACGGCCGCGGCAACGCGTGGGTCTCACCGAGCACGGTCACGCTGCGCTCCTGCATGCCCTCGAGCAACGCCGACTGCGTCTTCGGCGAGCTGCGGTTGATCTCGTCGGCGAGCACGAGGTTGGCGAACAGCGGCCCCGGCCGGAACACCAGCTGTCGTTCGCCGCCGCGCTCCTGCAGGATCGGGCCGCCGGTGATGTCGCTGGGCAGCAGGTCGGGGGTGAACTGCACCCGCGCGAACGACAGCCCGAGCAGCTTCGCCAGCGCCTTCACCAGCTCGGTCTTGCCGAGTCCGGGCAGTCCTTCGAGCAGCAGGTGTCCGCGCGCACACAGCGCGATCAGGCACAGATCGACCAGCTCGCGCTGGCCGAGCAGCACCGCGTTGGCGCCGTCGCGCACCCGCGCCAGCAGTTCCTGACCGCGGGCCACGTCGGCGGCGGTCGGCATCGTGTCGGTCATTTCTTGTCGCCCCCTCGTTCGCCGGGGGTCGCCGACGCCGACGCATTCCCCCCGCTGAAGAACCGCTGCACCACCGCCCGATGGCGCGGCATCAGCCGCAGCTGCCAGGTCGCCGCACCGTCGCCGCGAACCGCGGCGCCGCTGCCAGGTGCGGGGACCTGTGGCGCGCCCACTTCGGGCGCAGCCTTCTGCGCGCGGACCGGTCGCCACTCGCGGTCGAGCTGCTGCGGGTCCAGCGGCGTCGGCAATTCGAGTTCGCCGGGCGCGTCCCCGACGACGTGCTCCGTCATGCGCAGCGCGGCGTGACCCCCGCCTCGCCCCGGCTCGCCAGCGGCGCCGACGCCAGCGGCGCCGCCGGCGGCGCCGGCCGCACCGCCGGGCTGACCGGCCGCCAGCTGGCCGACGCCGGGCGGACCACCTGCACCCGCGGCCGCCAGCGGCAGCGCCGGCGAGCCGCTCGGCGAGCTGCTCCAGCTGCGCGCGCTGCTCGGCCGACATGCCGCGGGCGGCGGCGGCCGCGCCAGATCCCGCAGATCCGGCCCCCGAAGATGGAGCCGGAGAAGCCGGCGAAGACTGCGCGACCTGGCGGGCCAGCTCGGCGAGCTGCTCCGCGAGCGCCTGCAGCTGCCGCGGGTCGTCGGGCAGCAGCGCCATCAGCGACGCGAGATCGAGGTTGCGAAGCGCCTGCTCGGCGAGCGCTGCCGCGCCGGCACCGAGCGCGTCCTGCAGCGCCAGCGCCAGGCCCTCGACCCCTTCGCCGAGATCGGCCAACGCCTTCGCGCCTTCCGCCACCGACCGCATCAGCTCCTGCTGTTGCTCAGGCGACATCGGCGCCGCCCGACTCAGCGCCGCCGCCAGCTGCGCGGCCTGCTCGGCGAGCGCGGGCGACGTCTCGGGAGCGCCCGCCGCAGCCTCGAGCGCCGACGCCAACGCGGTCGCGAGCTGCTCCGCCAGTTCGGGCGAGAGCCGCGGGTCGGCGGCGAGCCGTGCCGCGTCGGGCACGCCGTGCTCGTCGCTCGCGGCGTCGAGCAACGCGCGAGCGTCGTCCGACAACCCCGCTGTCGCCGCCGGCCAGCGCGCGGCCTGCTGCAGCAGCTCCGCAGCCTTCGACAGCTGACCGGCCCTGGCCTGGCGCTCCTGCTCGTCGCGCGCCGCGCTGCCGACCCCGCCGCCGGCCGTCGCCCCGCCACCATCGCGATTGCCGGGACCGCCTGCCGCGGACGCGGTCGACAACCCGGTGACCTCGCGATCGACCCGCTCGGTCAACTGGTCGATCTCGCGCCAGAGGTCGTCTTCGCCGCCGTCGACCCGCTGCTCGAGGTCCTGCACCGCGGCCTGTAGCTCCTGCCGGACATCGTCGGGGACGCGCGGGTCCGCGGCCAGCGCCTCGACACGATCATCGAGCTGCGACAACGCCGCCATCGCCGCCTCGCCGCCGCCGGCTGGAAGCAGCGGCGGCGGCAACAGCGCGGCGCCGACCAGCAGCGCCAACGCCAGCGCCGGCCGCCAGACGCGTGCCGCGACATCGACCGGCGGCAACACGGCGTCGACCTGCTGCAGGCGGGCGGCGAGCCGCGCGCCGAAAGGCTCGGGCAACGCGACCCCTTCGCCGGCCACCAACAGCAGCCCGCCCGTGCCGAGCCGCTGCTCGAGGTGCTCGGCGAGCCGGGCGTCGTCGACCCGGGCGCGCACAGCGCGCCAAGACCCGAAGATCGAGGCGGCGGCCAGCACCAGCAGCGCCGCCGCAGCCGGCCCGCGCCAGCCCTCCCCGAGCCATGCGGGCGCAGCGCGATCGGTGAGGTGCACCGCCACCAGCACCGCTGCGCCCCCAGCCGCGAGACAGGTGGCCGCGAACGTCGAGCCGACCACGAACGCGCGCAGACGCAGGCGACGCCGAAAGCGCATCAGGGCGGCGGGAACGTTGGCGAGCATCGGCGGAGGGGCGCTTCGACGGCGCCGCCGCAGTTTTATTTGGCCTGGTCGTCGAGGGCCAGCGGCCGGACCAGGTGATCCGGCTCCACGGCCTCGTCGACGGTCAGCGGCTCGAGCCGCACGAACGGCTGCCGCCGCACCGAGCACGACTGCAGGTCGCACATCGTGCACCAGGCGCGTTCGCACGGGTCGGTGTGGAAGTCGATGTCGCCGTCGCCGGGCAGATCGCGCATCACTTCGGTGGCGAGTTGTTCGGCGAGGTCGTGGGCGCGCTGCACGCTCCAGAACTCGGGCACCACGAGGTGGGCGCTGATGTGCCGGAAGCTGCCGGCGCGGATCGCGCGCAGGTTGTGCACCCGGATCACGCCGTCGCCGACGCGCGCGCCGAGCACCTCGACCACGTCTCGAAGCAGCTGAGGGTCCTCGGCGTCCATCAGCCCGCCGATCGCACGCGACACGATCCGCCAACCCATCACCAACAGCCAGCCGACCATCGCGATCGCGACCGCCGGGTCGAGCCACGCGGCGCCGGTCAGCCACACCAGCAGCAACCCGACGATCACACCAGCGCTGGTCCAGAAGTCCGACAGCAGGTGGTGGCCATCGGCGACGATCGCGGCGCTGTGGTGCTTCGTGCCGAAGCGCACCAGGGCCACCCCGACGACGCCGTTGACCGCGCCGGCGGCGACGGTGATCAGCAGGCCGAGGTCGAGCTGCTCCGGGCGGTGACCGTGCAGCAACGCCTCGCCGGCCTGCCACAGGATCAGCAGCGCGGCGCAGCAGATCAGCCCGCCCTCGAAGGCCGCCGAGAAGAACTCGAGCTTGCCGTGACCGAACGGATGGTCGCGATCGGCCGGACGCCCCGCGAAACGCAGCACCGCGACCGCCACCATCGCGGCGAGCACGTTGACGATCGACTCCAGCGCGTCGCTGAAGATCGCTTGCGACCCGGTGAGCCAGTAGGCCCAGAACTTCGCCGCCAACAGCACGACGGCGACGACGAACGAGAACAGCGCCGCGGCGACCGGCGACGGGCGGGTGTCGGGTTGTTCGACAGGCGGGGTCAAGGCGCCCGCATCATGGCCCGCTGCCGGCGGCGATGCACGCGCGCGCCGGGGCCACCGGTCCCGGATCGGGATCGCCCCGAAAGGCCCGTTCGCCTCCGGCCGATGGAGCGGGGTGGTCGATCATCCGACCTGAGGTTGCATGACTAGCAAGGACTCTCCTAGGAACGAGCAGGGAACCGCGCTCGTGTTCTCGCTGATCTTCACGACCGTCGTGCTCGGCATCGTGCTGACCGGCACCTTGACGCTGCGCTCGCAGGTGGTGAAGAACCGCACGCTGTTCATCGCCAACTATCAGGCGGTCATGACCGCGCGCTCCGGTCTCACCGAGGCGCTCAGCTGGCTGCGCCGACAGACCTCGCAGCCGGTGACCGCGTTCGAGCCCCAGCTCGACGAGGCCGCCAACCCGCAGATCCTCGACACGCTCGATCCGGACATCGGCATGGTCCGCGAGTTCCGCATCTCCGGGAACCTGTGGGCGCGCTACGAGGTGTGGAAGCCGTGGCCGACCGACCCGGACGCCGACCGGCTCGCGTGGCGCAACCAGTTCGCCTGCAGCGACGTCTCGGAGCCGCGCGTCGGCGGCGCCCCCGGCACGGCGTGGCACCTGCGCAGCCTCGGCTACGTCTACCGACGCAACGACGCCAACGTGCCGTTCAACCAGGCGCCCAACGCGGTGCTGGCGTCGGAGCTGGCCGAGACCGACGTGCTGCGCGCGGTGCTCAACCTGCCCGGCCAGGCGGCGATCAACGTCAACGACGGCAACGGCGCCCACATCAACACGAACGGCCGCGTCGTCGGCGGCAGCGGCGCCGGCATCTACTACCCGCAAGGCAGCGGCACGCCGACGGTCGGCTCCGCCAAGCAGAACCGCGTCACCGGCTCGCCCGGCCTGTCGCCCGGCACCTCCTACGACGACAGCTACGAAGCCGTGTTCGGTCTGACGCTCGACGAGTTGAAGGCGATGGCCAACGCCGTCGTCACCAGCGAGGCGGACTTCCCGGTGCCGATACCCGACAACGGGCTGGTCGTGATCGAGAGCTCGAGCTTCCACTTCGACGCCACGGTGCCGCTGATGGGCACCGGCATCGTCATCGTCAGCAGCAATTGCAACATCGACCCGGGCAGCAACTCGCTGTTCAGCGGCCTGCTCTACGTCGACGGCAACCTGACGATCCGCTCGCCGAGCGAGATCAACGGCGCCGTGCTGTGCACCGGCAACCTGACGGTGCAGGGTGCCAGCGACTACGCGACGATCAACTTCGACGAGGACGCACTGGCGGCGATCCTCAGCACCTTCGGCAACTACCGTCGCGCGAACTCGGTGCTGCTGCCGCGCCGCTCACGCTGAGCGCGCAGGCGCCGAGCCGGTCAGCCGGCTCGGACGGAGGGAGGCTCGCCCGCGTCCCTCCTGTGGCCACAGAGCGGCCACGGAGGTCCAGGCGAAGCCTCGCGGACCCGATCAGAGGCCGATCAGGAACTCAGCCGAGTCGGAGATCGTGAAGTCGAACGAGTTGATGCCCGGATCCAGGCTGATCGCCGTGTCGTAGAGGATTCGGCCGACCAGGGTCGGATCGTTCGGGAGCGCGACCCCGTAGGTCACGGCGCCCGGAGCGCCGATCACCGGCTGGATGACGTCCGGCGAGCTGAACAGGTTGCAGCCCGTCATGCCGAGCAGCACACCCAGGTCGACCGCGGCCGGCGAGCGGCTGGCGCCGAGGGCGGCGACAGCGATGCCAGTCGGCAGGTTGCCGATCTCGATCGTCAACGTCGTGTTGATGCTGGCCGGGGTCAGGGCCCGGTTGCTGGGGACACCAGCGGTGCCCGGGCAGCCGAAGCCGATGTAGCCGTAGCCAGGCGTGCCGTTGCTCGCGGACGTCGTGTACGAGAACGCGAGGTTGGCGATGCGCGGCGTGAAGATCGTCGTGCCCGGGGTGAACACCTGCAGCACCGAGGCGCCGAGGGTCAGGGTCAGGTCCGAGTTCGAGTAGACCTGGGTGCCGCCCAGGTTGGTGTAGACCGGCGAAGCCTCGACGTGCTCCATGCACAGGCCCCACGAGCCCGAAGCGAGGTGGATCGGCGGGTTGAAGTTCACCAGCGTACGACCGCCGGTGCCAGCCGACGTCGCGACGTAGCTGCCGACCTGACGCCACAGGCTGGCGTCCGTCTCCTTGCCGACGTAGGTGCCTTCGCACTGGTACAGGTTGACCGTGACCGGGAGGCCGACGCCGACGCTGCTGTTGACCTGCATCGCGTGGATGTTGACGCCTTGCGGGTTGACCACGTTGACGTCCATCAGGTTGCCCGAGCTGAGCTGCGGGCTGGCGGTGATGAGGCCCGACTGGAACGTCGACTCGATCACCTGACCGACGACGATCTTCTGCGAGTAGGTGAACGGACCCTGGCAGCCATAGGTGACTTCCAGCGTGACGTTGATCTCGTCGCCGATGTTCGTGTAGGCCCAGACCGGCGCCGTCGTGGTGTCGTCACCGAGGTTGCCGTCGCCGTCGAGGTCCCAGCTGTAGGTCGCGCCGGCCGGCGGAGTCGGCGTGGTCGCGTCCTGGAACTGGACCAGCGTGCCGCCGATCAGCGAGTAGGTGAACTTCGGCGTCATCAGGTCGGTGACGACGAAGTCGGTCTTCGTGGTCGTGGCCGAGCCCAGCGCATCGGTGATGGTCAGCGAGACCGTGTAGTTGCCGCAGGTCGTGTAGGTGTGCAGCGGCGCGGTGTTGTAGTCGAGCGGCGAGCCGTCGCCGAAGTCCCACTCGTAGACGAGGATGCCGAGCGGGTCGGTCGACGCCGCGATCGGCGAGAACTGCACCGGCAGGGGCGTGAAGCCTTCCGTCGGCGTGGCCTCGAAGTCGCAGACGCGCACGTCCGTCGTGTAGTGCCAGCGGTGGATCGGCTGGCACGGCGCATAACCGGCCGCGGTCCCACCGAACGCGGCACCGGCCTGCGAGCCACGGATGCGCGCGTTCGTCGCATCGATGGTCATCTCGGTGGTCGAGTAGGTCTGCGGCAGCAGCGCCGACTCGGGCGTGTAGTGGAAGAGCGGGGACGCGCCGATCGTCTGGATGGCGACGCCGTAGGTGCCTGCCTGGACGCCGACCGGCGGGTTCAGCACCCACGACACCGTGCCACCAGCGTGCACCTGGGTCAGGTGGGACACCTGGGTCCATGCCGCGGCGTTGGTCTGGTTGCCGACGCTGGTGCCACCGGCGGCCGTGAAGTACAGGTTCATCTCACCGTTGAAGCCGTATTGGGCGCCGGTGTAGAGGTCGAGCTGCGACAGGATCAGGTCCTGGTTGAACGTGACGTCGTACAGCTGGGTGATCGGCTGGACCGTCGCCGAGTAGTAGTAGAGGCCGAAGTTGGTGCCGGTCGCCGGATTGACGACGTTGTACCAGGCAGTTTCGCAGGGTGATTGTGCCGACAGTCCGCCGACGAGGGCGGCCGCGGCGATGAGGAACGAGCGCATCATGGGTGTGGGATCTCCAATGAGTCTGTCGCGCCACATGGCGAGACGAGGGTCTGGGAAACCTACCCCGAAATCTCGCCTTGGGAATCCCTACCTCAAGCAACAGCCGTGTAACGACGACAGTGCGGTGGAGAGGAAGTTGGCGCGAAGAGCTCGATGAGCACGACCAACATGAACACTCCGATCCGCAGTGGCTCCGATTCGTGGACGAACGCCATGGCCAAGCTCGTGGAGCGACAGCGCACCGCGAAGCAGCGGCTGGCCAGCGGCAAGCGCATCGTGGGCGCCGCCGACGACGCCTCGGGCCTGGCCATGGCACAACGCCTGACCGCCGATGTGCGCAGCGCGGCGCAGGCCGAACGCAACTACGACGACGGCCGCTCGATCGCCCGCGTCGCCGACGGCGCCATGCAGACCAGCCACGACAACCTCGCTCGCATGCGCGAGCTCGCGGTGCAGGCGCGCAACGGCACGCTCTCCGACGGCGATCGAGCGACCGTGCAGCAGGAGTACGACCAGCTCGCCGCGCAGCTCGAGCAGACTGCCGGAGCGACGCGCTTCGCCGGGCGACCCCTGCTCGACGGCAGCGCCGCCGGCGTCGACGCGATCGAGATCACGGACGGCGAGGGCAACGCGACCCGCCTCGACCTGGCCGACGTCGGCGCCGCCGCGCTCGGCGTGGCCGGCCGCGCCGTCGACGACCCGGGCACCTTGCAGGCGCTCGACGACGCCGGCGCGATGCTGGCGAGCGAACGCGCCAGCGTCGGCGCCGCGGACGCGCAGCTGGAGCGACAGGGTGCGGTCGCGGCGACCGGCCGCATCGCCGCCGACGAGGCGCGCTCGCGCATCGAGGACGCCGACGTCGCACGCGAACTGGCAGAGGATCTGCGCGACCGGATCCTGGCGCGCCTACAGATTGCGGGGCAACGCATCGCGCAGCGACAGCAGGGTCGCCTGATCGACGACCTGATGTGATGTCGCAGGGGGGCAGATTGCCGCGGGCGATCTTGCCGGTGATACTCTCCGCCACTCTGCCTGCTCGTCCCCGGGGGCTCCCCAACCCCCGACAGCCGACCTCAACCAGGTCTCCGGTTCTCTTCCACATGCGCACGTTCGCCATTGCGAGCCTGGGGCTCGCGTTCACCTCGTTCGCTCCTGCCCAGGAGCAGCCCCCTCTCGACACCACCGCGACCAAGATCGCGCTCCAGCAGTTCCGCCGCGAGCACGGCGAGTGGATCGTCAAGGTGCACCCGGCCACGGGCACGCCGGACACGATCTACGGCACGGGCATCGCGCTCGACGACTGGCGCGGCAACTCACTCGAGGAGGCGCGTCGCCACGCCAACCTCGTGCTCGGCCAATACCGCGACCTGCTCGGCCTCGGCGCCTCGGACTTCACCGAGTCGATCGGCGCGCGAATGGGCCGCACCTGGTCGTTCAAGTTCGACCAGTCGTTCCGCGGCGTGCCGGTGCTGCACGGCCGCGCCGACGTGCGCATCAACATGAAGGGCGTCGTCGCGATGCTCGGCAGTCGCGCCTGGCCGATCCCGGCCGACTTCGACACCCGCCCGACGATCGGCGAGGAGATCGCGACCGCGACCGCCTGGGACGCGCTCGGCGAGATGCCGACCGGCGTCTCGCAGCCGGGCCGCACCAGCGCTCCGCGGCTCGTCATCTGGGGCGACATCGACGCGCCGCACGCGACGCCGTTCTTCCTCGCCTGGGAAGTCGCGGTCAGCAACGTCGACCAGAACGGCCAGGGCCCGATCGGCCGCTACTTCATCGACGCCAAGACCGGCGGAGTCCTCCACTACCAGAACGACAAGCACGAGTGCGGCATGCCCGGCTGCACCGGCGGCGTCGCGCACGAAGCGCCGAGCGCGCTGCCGACGCTGACCACCGTCACGGTGATGGGCTGGACGCGCACCGGCAACGACGCCCTCAGCGCGCTGGTCAACGTGCCGCTGCCCGGCCTGGAGATCTCGGTCGCCGGCGTCGGCAACTTCGTCACCGACGCCAACGGCCAGTTCACGATGGACATCGCTTCGGCGGTGAACGTGTCGATCGGCAACCTGAACGGGCGCCACCACTCCACGCTGATCGGCCCGAACGCGCCGACGGCGAACGTCTCGGTGTCGCCCGGCGTGCCGACCACGATCCAGCTGTCGTCGTCCGGCGCCTCGACCAACGAGGCGGCGCACACCACCACCAGCTGGTGGCTCGACGGCGCCAACGAGTGGGTGCGCACGATCCTCGGCAACTCGGCGCAGATGAACACGGCCAGCGCGGTCACGCCGACCGTCAACATCGCCTCGTCGTGCAACGCCTACTACACCGGCAACACGATCAACTTCTACTCGGCCGGCGGCGGCTGCTCGAACACCGCGTTCTCGACCGTGGTCGTGCACGAGTGGGGCCACGGCATCGACGACCGCTACGGCGGGATCAGCAACGCCACCGGCGACGGCCTGAGCGAAGGCTGGGGCGACATCTTCGGCCTCTACATGGTCGACAGCCCGATCCTCGGCAGCGGCTTCTCGAGCCCGGGCGTCGGTATCCGCAACGGCAACAACACGAAGATGTACGGCAGCCAGAGCGAGGTGCACGCCGCCGGTGAGATCTGGATGGGCTTCGCCTGGCGCTTCCGCGAGAACCTGCGCTCGAGCTTCGGCACGACGCTGGCGCGGCAGATCTCGGACGACGTCGTCATCGGCTCCATCGTCGCCGACGCCACCAACCAGGCCGACGCGGTGACCCAGGTGTTCATCGCCGACGACGACGACGGCAACCTGCTCAACGGCGTGCCGCACTACGCGCAGCTCAGCGCCGCAGCGATCGCCAAGGGCATGCCCTACCCGGAGATCCAGGTCCTCAGCGTGACGCACACGCCGCTCGGCAACACGACCTTGCGCCTGCTGCCGCGTGAGGTCTACGTCAACGTCACGCCGGTCTCCGGCTCCGTGACCGGCCAGCGCCTCGTCTTCAACGCGGGCAACGGCACCGTGACGCGCAACCTGCACCCGACCACGATCCCGACCCAGATGATCGCGATGCTGCCCGGCCTGACCACCGGCGGCGTCTCGTACCACATCGAGATCGACCACAGCAGCGGCGTCACCGTGCGCCTGCCGGCGACCGGCGAGTACAGCTACGCGATGACCGGCGGCAACTACTCCGCCTTCTATTCCGAAGGCTTCGAGGGCGCCGGCACCGGCTGGACGCACGGTGCCTCCGCCGGCACCGACGAATGGCAGATCGGCACGCCGGCCGGCAAGGTCGGCACCTCGAGCGGCGTCGCCTGGCAGGACCCCGCCGCGGCCGCAGTCGGCACCCGCTGCTACGGCGTCGACCTCGGCAACGGCACGAACGGCCGCTACACGGGGAACACCAACAGCTTCCTGCGGTCGCCGATCGTCAACTGCTCGGGTCACACCGGCGTGCGGCTGCGCTTCCGCCGCTGGCTGTCGGTCGAGGAGTCGCTCTATGACCACGCGCAGGTGCTCGTCAACGGCGCGCTGGTCTGGGAGAACCCGGTCAGCGGCAACCTGCAGGACACGACCTGGGTGCAGATGGACCTGCCGATCCCGGCAGCGGACAACAATCCTGCGGTGCAGATCGAGTGGCGCCTGATCACCGACGGCGGGCTGCACATGGGCGGCTGGCACGTCGACGAAGTCGAGCTCGCCGAGACCGTCGTGCCGACCGTCGACTGCGACCTGACGTTCCTGCCGGAGCAGGCGTCGCAGGGCGACCCGTTGACGATGACGATCACCACGCCGGGCAACTCGCGCCCGTTCGTGGTGGCGCTGGGTGACGCGATCGGCCCGACGCTGATCCCGGGCCTGCCGATCATCTTCGTCGGCGGCAACGCGATGGTGCTGACCGGCTCGACCGACGGCGCCGGCAACGCGGTGTTCAACACCACGGCGCCCGCGGTGCCTTCGGCGATCGGCGTGCGGTTCTACTCGCAGGTGCTGACGCTGAACGCCGCCTACACGCAGTTCGTGACGTCGAACCGGCACGTCAACCTGTTCACGCAGACGCCCTGAACCGGGCCGTGCCCCGAGCCGCCGGCGGCGCCCTGACGGCGCCACGGCGGCGGCTGCGGCTCGATTCGAGACGCAGCGCGACCGACGCGGAACGCCGATGCCACGGCGCCCAGGCAGCCGCCCGTCCGCGGCGACGCACCGCGCGGCGAGCCGGCCCCGACCGGCGACCTGCACCGCGAGGTAGGCTCGTCGGTCGCGCAGCGTGTCGCGACGCCCGACCATGCGCCGCACCCTCCTGCTCGCCCCTGCCCTGTTGCTGCTCGCCGGCTGTGCCACCAGCGACGCCGACGCCTGGCGCGACCTGCAGCGCGCCCGGCTGAACAAACTGCACGGACAGCGCTCGCCCGAACAGGCGCTGCACGCGGTGCTCGAGGCGGCGCCAGCACCGCTGCTGCCGGTGCCCCCGCTGCACGAACCGACCGCGACGCCGTCCCAGTCGCCCCAACACATCGACCAGCGAATGCCGCGACACGAGCGCGGCCCGCGGCCGATGCGCGAGGTCTGGCAACCGCTCGACGCGACCGTCGACGTCGGCACCGGCACCGTCGCGGTACACGCCTCTGGCTCGCGGCTCGACGACCGCACCGACGCGCACTTCCTCCGCGCACGACTCGACGCCGGCAACGGCGCCGCGCTGCACGTCGACCTGTGGGACAGCACCGGCGACCTCTTCGCGGGCGTGCTCGTCAGCGACGGCACGACGCCGGTGCGCGCGGACGCCGAGCTGTCCGGCTTCGACGTGTTCCCCCACCTCCGCCTCGACCGGCGGCTCGGCGACCTCTACCTCCCCGTGCGCATCGGCGCCTTCACCGACTGGCAGCAGCTCGAGCACCAGGCGTCCACGCTGACGCGTCGGTGGCTCGGGATCGGACCGCGCGTGATGTTCGAGCCGACGCTCCGCCTCGCCGAAGGCGACGACGGGCGCCTCGAACTGTTCGGCCGGGTCGGCGGCGACGTCGGCATCGCCTGGTTCGAAGACGACTTCCGCAACGGCCAGGACCGCGACTCCACGCTGCGCTGGAGCGGCGAACTCGGCGCCGGCGTGCGCGGGCGCTTCGGCCGGCTGCGCACCGAACTCGGCTACCGCGTCGTCGACACGACGTTCGGCCGCCTGCACACCGACCTCTACGGCGATCGGCACCGCACCGGGATCGAGCGCCAGCAGTTCTACATCGGCTTCGGCGTCACCTACTGACGCCGCAGCGGCTCACCACATCACCTGACCGCCGCAATGGCTGATCGCCTGCCCGGTCATTCCGGCCGCGGCGTCGCTCGCCAGCCAGACGACGTGCGCGCCGATCTCCTCGGGCTGCAGGATGCGCCCGATCGGCACCGCGGCCATCGCCTGCCTTCGCGCCTCGTCGACGGTGACGCCGAGTCCGTCGGCCATCAGCGTCAGGCCCTGCGTCGCCATGTCGGTGTCGACCCAGCCGGGACAGATCGCGTTGACGGTGATCCGGCGCGGCGAGAGCTCGAGCGCCAGTGCCTTGGTCAAGCCGATCACCCCGTGCTTGCTGGCGCAGTAGGCGGTGTAGCCGGGCACGCCGAAGCGCCCGAGCACGGAGCTGATGTTGATCACGCGGCCGCCGTCGGCGAGGTGCGGCAGCGCCGCGCGGGTCGCGAAGAACACCCCGTCGAGGTTGGCCCGCACGATCTCGCTCCAGCGCTCGGGACCGGGCAGCGCGCAGGCGTTGGGTCCGCCGACGCCGGCGTTGTTGACCAGCACGTCGAGCCCGCCGAGCTCACCCGCCGCCGCAGTGATCGCGGCGCGCACGCCGGCCTCGTCGGTGACGTCGCCGACCACCGCCGTGGCCACCTGGCCCGCGGCGCGGATCGCCGCGACCGTCGTTTCCAACGGAGCCCGTCGCCGCCCGAGCACCGCCACCGCCGCGCCGGCGGCGGCCAGACCGCGTGCGATGCCCGAGCCGATTCCCGAACCGCCGCCCGTGACGAGGCAGCGCTTGCCCGCGAGCGCGCTCACCGGCCGCCCTCCGCGAGCAGCTCCGTCAGCGCGTTCACGAGCTGCTCGATGCCGGCGCCGACGTCGCGGATGCGCGCGTCGTACATGTAGGCCGGCGCCGAGACGATGCGGTTGTCGCGATCGACGACGCAGCGGTCGACGGGCGCGGCGCGATGCCGCGCCCCCATCGCCTCGATCGCCGCCGCGGTGTCGGCGTCGTCGCCGATCGTCAGCTCCGGGTGGCACTCGTGTCCGAGCACTGCCGCGACCACCGCCGGCGCGATGCAGACCGCGCCGATCGGCTTCCGCTGCGCGTGCAGGCCGCGCAGCAGGCGCGCGACGTCGGGGTGCGCGGTCGCCGCGGCGCCGCGCGTCGCGAAGTCGCTGAGGTTCTTGGCCGCGCCGAAGCCGCCCGGCAGCACCGCCGCGTCGAACTCGTCCGCCGAGACCTCGGCCAGGTCGCGCAGTCGGCCGCGCGCGATGCGCGCCGCCTCGACGAACACGTCGCGGGCGGCGCCCTCGACCGGGCGCTTCGCCGCGTGGTCGACGACGTGCGCCTGCATCATGCGCGGCGCGACGCAGACCGGCTCGAGGTCGCAGCGGTCGAGCCAATAGAGCGTCAGCACCGCCTCGCTGATCTCGGCGCCATCGAGGAATCCGCAGCCGGAAAGGACCACCGCCACCTTGCGCTTCGTGTTCGTCATCGCGGGCATCGTTCGCTAGCCTGCGGACGCCGATCCTGCACCGACGGCCGCCTGGAACGCCGATCATGCCGCGCCGCTTCGCCATCGTCACGACGACCGTGCTCGCAGCTTGTGCGACCCGGACGGACGAACGGCTGCCGCCGCAGCTGGCCGCCTACCGCGCCGCGTTCGAGGCCGCCGCCGGCGAACGGGTCGTCGCGGCGATCGACGACGACGAGCTGCGCCGGCGCATCGCCGCGGGTCGTGTGCTCTGGCTCGGCGACCACCACCGCCACCAGCACCTGCATCAACTGCAGCGCCGGCTGCTGGAGCGGCTGCAGCAGGACGGGGTACCGATGGCGCTCGGGCTGGAGGCGATCGGCGCCCAGGACCAGCCGCTCGTCGACGCCTACCTCGCCGGGGAGATCGAGCTGTCGGACCTGCGCCACGGAATGCGCGCGCGCTGGTCGGCCAGCTGGCTCGACGACGACGCGCTCGACCCGTTCCACTTCCGCACCCTGCTGCAGTTCGCGCACCGCCATCGGCTGCCGGTGTTCGCGATCGAGCCGACGCCGCGGCTGCCGCTCGCCGAGCGCGACGCGACGATGGCCGCGGCGGTGCAGGCCGCGGCGCGGCGCTGGCCCGATCGGTTGCTGGTCGTGCACGTCGGCCAGGCGCACCTGCTCGGCGAAGGCCACCTGGTGCAGCGCTGCCCGCTGCCCGGCGTGGCGTTGGCCGCGGTGCCGACCGCCGCGTTGGCGGCGACGGCACCGGTGGCGACACAGCGGGCGGGGACCTGCTTTCTCACCGACCGCGACGTCTGCTGGTTCGCCGAAGTGTTCGCGCCGCTGCCCGACTGACCCGGACGCGCGGTCAGCTACCCGACGCCGTCGGCACGTCCGCTGCCTGCTGCTCGTACAGGTCGAGCGCGGCGACGCGGTAGGCCTCGGCGAGCGTCGGGAAGTTGAAGATGTTGTCGACGAACAGATCGACTGGCGAGCCCTGGATCATCGCCACCTGGGCGAGGTGCACGAGCTCGGTGGCGCCCTCTCCGATCACCTGGCATCCCAGGATCCGCCGCGTTTCCGGGTCGACGACGAGCTTCAGCATGCCGTTCTCGTTGCCCGAGATCTGCCCGCGGGCGAGCTCCTTGAACTGCGCGCGACCGACCAGGCACACCTTGCCGGCGGCCTGCAGCTCGGCGGCGGACTTGCCGACCGTCGCGATCTCCGGCAGCGTGTAGATGCCGGCAGGGATGAGATCCACCTCGTGGCCGAGCGGCAGCGACAACGCCGCGCGCATCGCGCGCCGGCCCTGCTCCATCGACGCCGACGCCAGGGACGGCGGCCCGATCACGTCGCCGACGGCGAAGATGTGCGGGACTTCCGTGCGGCAGTCGGTGTCCACGGTCAGGTGCCCGCGCTTGTTGGTGGCCAGCCCGGCCTTGTCGATCGCCAGCCCTTCGACGTTGGCGACCCGGCCGAGGGCGCAGAGCAGCTTCTCCGACCTGACGTGCCAGCCGTTGTCGAGCGTCGTGACGACCTCTCCGACGCCGTCCCACACCACCTCGTTGACCGTCGCGCCGCCGACGAACGTGCAGCCCGGCCACGACTCGAAGCTCTCGACGAAGCGGTCGAGGATCTCGCCGTCGAGGAACGACAGCGGCCGCGGCGCGCGATCGATCATCGTCACCGCGACGCCGAGCGAGGCGAAGATCGTCGCGTATTCCGAGGCGATGACGCCGCCGCCCAGCACCGTCAGCGAGCGCGGCAGGTAGGCCATGCTGAGGATGCTGTCGCTGTCGTAGACGTGCTCGTGGTCGATCGGCACCCCGTCGGGCGTGCGCGGCCGCGAGCCGGTGGCGATGACGATCGTCTCGGCGCGCAGCTGGCGCCGGTCGCCGCGGATGCCGTCGACGACGATCGTGTGCGGATCGAGGAAGCGCGCCCGGCCGTGCACCTGCTCGATGCCGTTGCGCAGCATCTGCTTGCCCTGGTAGTCGACGTGCGCGGTGACGACGCGCTCCATGCGGTCCATCAGGCTGGCCAGCTGCAGGTCCGGCGGCAGGTCGAGCTTGACGTGCTTGCCGATGCGGCTCTTCAACGAGCTGATCAACAGCGCCGTCTCGCGCAGCGTCTTGCTGGGGATCGTGCCGCGGTGCACGCAGGCGCCGCCGATGCCGACCTCGCGCTCGATCACGCAGACGCGGCGGTTGGCCTTCGCGGCCTGCACCGCCGCCTTCTGCCCGGCCGGCCCGCTGCCGATGACGACGACGTCCCAGTGCTCGATGCCGTTCACTGCATGCCCTCCGCGACTTCGATGGCGCGCTCGCGCAGCGCCAGCAGCGCGTCCACCTGATCCGGGTAGAGGTTCAGGCCGACCAGCACGTCGTGGCCCCGCACCTGTTCCTCGGTGACCGGTTCGGCCAACGGCACCGGCGAGATCAGGTGCGCGAGCATGTCGGCGAAGCACACGGTCATCGCCATGTCGGCGAAGCTCTGCGCGTCTTCGTAGCGGTGGTGACAGGCGATCGCCTCGGCGATCTGGTCGGGCAGCTTCCACTCCTTGGCCAGCAAGGCGCCGGCGGCGACGTGCTGCTGGTGCACCGCAGCGAACACCTCCTCGACCGGCAGCGACAGCTCCGAGGAGCCGAGCACGCGGTCGACGTTGTTGAGCAGCACCGCCTTGCCGACGTCGTGCAGCAGTCCGCAGAGGAACGCGACCTCGACGTTGCGCCGCCGGGCCCGCGCGATCTCCTTGGTGTAGAAGCCGACCAGCACGGAGTGCCGCCACTGCGCCTGCAACAACTCGGCGCAGGTCGGGTTGGCGAACATGCGGGCCCTGACCGACACCGCCATCGCGACCTCGGTGATCAGCTGCATGCCCAGCCGGCTGACGGCCTGCTGCAGCGACGCGCACGGCACCTGTCCGCGGTATGCCGGCGAGTTGGCCACGCGCAGCACGTTGGAGGCGATCGTCTGGTCCTGGTGGATGACCGACGAGAGGCGCCTGGCGTCGGTCGCTTCCTCCTGGCACAGGCTCATCACCTCGGCGGCTGTACCGGGCATCGACGGCAGCTGGAGCTTGCGCTCCGCGATCTGTCGGGCGAAGACCCGCGACAGCTCTGAGGTTCCGGTCTCCATCGTTGCCGTGTCATCGAACGGCGGCGGCGGCCAGGATGAGGCGCGAACCAAGACCCGGTGACAGCGCGGCTACAGACGGTTGCCGCGCTGGAGCCAGCGGTCGAGCAGCAGCAGCCCGGCCAGCGACTGCCCGTCGCCGCATTCCTGATCCAGCAGCCGCGCGCGGGCCTCGGCGAACGGCAGGCGGTGCGCCGTGATGCGCTCGCTGGGCTCGAGGTCCTGCCCCACCTCGTCGAGCCCCCGCGCCAGGAAGAAGTGGCAGCGCTCGTTGGAGACGCCCTTGTACGGCGCGAAGTGACCCAACGGCGTCCAGTCGCGCGCGACCAACCCGGCCTCCTGCCGCAGCTCCTCCTGCGCCACGTGCAGCGGCGCGTCGCCGTGCTTCATGCCGCCGATCGGAAACTCCCAGAGGTCGCAGCCGAGCAGGTACCGGTGCACGCGGACCAGCATCATCGTGCCGTCGTCGAACACCGGGATCGCCGCGCTGCTGCCCGGCATGTCGACGTAGTAGTAGCGCCCCTCGCTGCCGTCGGCGCGCACGTAGCGGTCCAGGCAGTAGCGGTGCCACGGGTTCTCCACCAGCACCTCGCGCGACAGGCGACGGAACGGCTGGTCGTCGTTCACCGGCTGATCGAGAAGTAGAGCTGACGGCGGTCGTCGGTCTCCTCGTAGAGCCACGGCCAGCCGAGGTCGATCGCGATCGGCACCTGCAGGTACGGGATCTCGATGCGCAAGCCGACACCCGAGCTGGCGCGAAGCTGCTGGAACGTCGGGTCGTGCAGGCCGAGGCCGAGCAGGCCGAAGTCGGTGAACAACACCCAGCGCAGCAGCTCGCGTTCGCGGATGTCGCCCTCCATGCGCGTCGAGATGAGCGGGAAGTACACCTCCGTGGTCGCCGTGAAGGTCGCCTCACCGCCGAGCGGGCGGTTGAACTGCGTCGGGCCCGCGCCGAAGAACTGGAAGCCGCGCAGGTTGGCGCCGCCCATGAAGAAGCGCTCGGTCAGGAACACGTCGTTGCTGTTGCCGAACGCCTCGCCCAGACCGAAGAAGTGGTCGTAGTGGAAGACGGTGCGGTGGCCGTGCTCGTTCTCCAGCAGCGGCACGTAGGCGTCGAACTGGTGCGTCCACTTGGTCATGCTCTCGTCGCCGCCGAGGAAGCCGCCGATCATCTCGAAGTTGAGCGAGGCGTCGAGCCCGGAGGTCGGCCGCATGTAGTCGTCGTAGTCGCGGTAGCGCATGCTCAGCCGCGTACTGCGCAGTTCGTTGGTGCCTTGCGCGTCGAACGCCAGCTGCGTCGCGTCGAGCGCCAGCGAGTCCACCTTCACCGTCTCGTGGCGCAGCGCGACACCGACGTTGAAGTGCTCGGTGAGGTAGCGGCTGAGCCCGACCTCGCCGCCGATCACGTCGGACGTGTAGCCGACGCGCAGCCGCCGGATCTGCCGCTGGCCGCTGACGTTGAGCTGGTAGGTCTCGAAGTACTGCCGGAACAGGTCCGGCTCGATGAAGGTGACGGCGAACTGGCTGTAGCGCGTTCCCGGCGCGAGCAGCATCTTCAAGTCCTGGCCGCCGCCGTGGAACGCCTTCTGGTCGAGGATCTCGCCGATCGCGGTGATCGGGTTGGCGCTGCTCGGTGTGGCCGCCAGGTCGAAGTTGCGCTTGTTGAACGAGATCTGCCCCTGCGCGCCGATGCCCGAGCTGATGCCGACGCCCCACCGGAGTTCGCCGGTCGGGCCATCCTCGACGTCGAGTCCGAGATCGACCTGATCCGCCTCCCCTGGAACCGGCTCGATCTGCAACCGCGGCCCGCGCAGCGACACCGGATCCTGGAAGAAGCGCGTCTGCTCGATGCGCTGCAGCGCCCGCCGCACCTCGAGCATGTCGATGCGGTCGCCAGGCAGCACCCGGAAGTTGCGGCGGATCACGCGATCGCGGGTGAAGCGGTTGCCGCGGATCACGACGTCGCGCAGATACTTCGGCGTGCCCTCGCTGACCCGGAAGACGACGTCCACCTCGGGCCCGTCGCCGTAGATCTCGAGCGGCGGGAACACGCTGCAGCCCTGGCCCGGCGCGGCGCGCATGCCGGGGAAGTTGACGGACGGGTGACCGCGGCGGCCGTAGAAATCCTCGATCGCCTGCGCGTCGCGCTGCAGTTGGTCGTTGTCGTAGAAGCTGCCGGCCTGCGACTTGACGACCTCGGCGACCTCTTCGGCGGAGTAGAGCGGCTCGCCGAACAGCGGCGACTGGTCGGCGTTGACGTGCTCGACGCGCAGCGAGCGGATGCGGTAGCGCGGCCCCTCGACGATGACGAACGACAGGTCGACGGCCGCGCGATCCTGGCTGAAGACCGCGTCGGTGAGGTCGACGGTCGCCTCGAGGAAGCCGCGGCGACGGTAGAACAGGCGCAGGCGGTCGAGGTCCTCTTCGATCGTCTCGCGACTGAATGGCCCGCCGGCGATCCAGTCGAACAGGCGCGCCGGGTCGCTGGCGATCTCGGCGTCGCGGATCAGGTAGTCGCTCGAACCGAAGCGGCCGAGCACCGCGTCCGCCGCGAACGAGTGGTCGCCGAGGAAGTGCAGGTCGCGCACCCGGACCTTCGGCCCTTCGTCGATCAGCACGCGCAGCCGCGGGCGCGGCCCGCCGAGGGAGCCGTCGCCGAGCCCGATCGATGGCAGGTCGCGCAGCTCGATGCTGCAGAAGGCGAAGCCGTCGCGACGGTAGCGCGCCAACAGCACCTTGCGCATCGCCTCCGCTTCGGGGCGGGTCGTCTGCCGGTCCGGGTAGAGGCCGAGCAGGCCGTCGACGGTGGGCTTGTCGAGGTGCCCGAGTCCTTCGAACTCGACCTCGTCGTAGACCTCGACCTCGAGGTCCACCTGATAGGTCACGATCACCTCGTCGTCGACCGGCTGCACGTAGCAGGTCGTGATCAGCCGTCGCTCGCTCCACAGGCTCTGGCAGTCGGCCGACACGTGGCGCGGCTCGAAGCCCTGCCCGACACGGGTCTGCAGGCCGCGCACGATGGGCTCCGCCGAGGTCGAGTCGAGCGGCGTGGTCGGGCCACCGCCGGTGCCGGCCTTGACGATCCGGATCGAACGCACGCGCCGACCGACCAGCGCCTTGACCTCGTCGGCCAGGTAGAGCTCACTGCCGATCGTCGGTCGCGGCTGCTCCTGCGCGAGGGCGCCCGCCGCGAGGACGAAGGCCGCGAGCGCCGTGAGCCGACGGCGGGCCTGCCCACCATTCCCCAAGCCACTCCCGCGGCCACCGAACCAGGCGCGGTCACTGCATCGGTTCGGCTCGGCGCGTGTAGTTCTCAAAGCGCATGTACTCTTTGAAGAAGCGCAACACGACCTCGCCGGTCGGGCCATTTCGCTGCTTGGCGATGATGACCTGGGCGAGGCCGGCGTTCTCTTCGGTCGGCTTGAAGTAGTCGTCGCGGTGCAGAAGGATGATGACGTCCGCGTCCTGCTCGATCGCGCCGGACTCGCGCAGGTCGCTCATGCGGGGGCGGTGATCATCGCGGTTCTCGACGTCTCGATTCAACTGCGACAACGCGATCACCGGCACCGAAAGCTCGCGAGCGATGCCCTTGAGGCCGCGGGAGATCGCCGAGATCTCCTGCTGGCGACTCTCGAAGCGGCCGCCGCCGGTCATCAGCTGCAGGTAGTCGACCACCACCATGCCGATGCCGTGCTTCTGCTTCATGCGGCGGCACTTCGCGCGCAGCTGCGTGATCGAGATGCCGGGCGTGTCGTCGACGAAGATCGGCGTCTCGTAGAGTTTGGCGGCCTCCTCCTGCAGGCGCTTGTACTGCAAGTCGGTGATGCGCCCCTTGCGCATCGCCGAGCCGTCGATCTGCGAGCGGCAGCAGAGCATGTTCTGGATGACCTGCTGGTTGGACATTTCGAGCGAGAAGAACGCGATCGAGCCGCCGTTGTCGGCGACGCGCTCGGTCAGGTTCAGGGCGAAGGTCGTCTTGCCCATCGACGGACGGGCCGCGAGGATGATCAGCTCGCCGGGCTGCAGGCCGCCCGTCATGTCGTCGAAGTCGTAGTAGTCGGTGCCGAGGCCGGTCAGCCGCCCTTCGCGTTCGCGCAGCCGGTCGATGCGCTCGAAGGTCGACTGCAGGATGTCGGCGATGCTGACCGCGTCACCGCTCTTGTCGAGGCGCGAGATCTCGAAGATCTGTCGCTCCGCCTCGTCGAGCAGGTCCTTGGCCTCCATCTCGTTGTCGTAGGTGCGCCGGGCGACGTCGAGACAGGTCTCGAGCAGGCGGCGCTGGATCGCCTTCTCGCGCACGATCTCGGCGTGGTAGACCACGCCGGCCGCGGTGATGACGCCCTCCATCAGGTCCATCAGCTGCTCGTGGCCGCCGGCCTCCTGCAGCCGCCCCTCGCGCGACAGCACCTCACCGACGATGATCGGATCGGTCGCCTGGCGGGTGTTGTACGCGGCGACGATCGAGGTGAAGATCACCTGGTGCCGCGGCAGGTAGAAGTCCTCGGACTTGAGGAAGGTGACGTCCGCCACCGCGTCCGGGTGGAGCAGCAGGGCGCCCAGCACGGAGCGCTCGGCGTCGAGGTTCTGCGGCACGCCGCGGCCGTCGAAGTTCTGCTTGAAGTCCACCATCTGGGCTGCGGCACTGGCTTACCGGGCGACCGCCGGGGCGCAAGGCACGACCTTGTTGGCAGGGTGTGGAGAAGCGCCGTGGAGACCTTGAACATGACCCGCCAACCGGCCGCCGAGGCCGGCTCGGCCGGGCGTGGCGCGGCGCGGATTTTCTCGCCGCTGCCCCGCCGGGTGGCCGCGGTCACCCGTCCAGCACGCGGGCGCGCGAGGCGTCGTCCTCGAGGGCGACCACTCCGCGGGACGCCAGCTCGCGCAACAGCTCGCACGCCAACTCGTAGTCGACCCGGAGCTTGCGCTGCAGCAACGCCGCGGTCGCCCGGCGCGCATCGGTGACCACATCGATCGCCTCCTGCACGAGCCCTTCGTCGGCCCCGCCGAACAGCTGCTGCTGCTTGACGACCGGCGGCGTCGGCACGGACGGATGGACCGAGTCCGGTCGCGGGATCGACACGGATCGCTCGGCCTCGCCGTGCAGCGGCTCCGGTTCGACTTCGTCTTCGTCGGCGGCCGTGGCATCCGCCGCGACGGGCGACTCCAACGCGGCACCGTCGAGCCGGATGAAGCCCGTCGGCACGTCGGACGCCGACGGCTGCTGCACGTCTCGTTCGGGTCCGGGATGCGATCCTTCGCGCTCATCGGCCTCGCCCTCGTCGGGGAGTTGCGCTTCGAGGTCGCCCCCTCCGGTCACGGACTGCCCGGCGTCGGCGACGACGGCGCCCGCTTCGCCGACACCCGTCTCTTCGCTGTCCGCGGCAGCGAGGAACTCACCGGGCGATCCGTCGGAATCGACGACGTCACTCGCAGCCGCCGCCACCGACTCCCGGGCCGACGGGGCCGGGTCGTCGATCGTCGCCATCAGCTCGAACAACTCGACGGCGGAGAGCCCTTCCTCGGGGACCTGCTCGGGCGACGGTCGCGGCACCTCCGAGGGCGCACCCGCCACCCGGGCTCCGGGCGGTTGCGCCAGAAGCACGTCGAACTCGTCTTCGATCACTGCGCCATCCGACTCGAGATCCTGCTCGACCGGGTCCTGAAGCATCGGTTCGCCGTCCTCCAGCTCGTCCGACGCCCGGTCTTCACCTTGCGACCGGTCCTCACCGTACGAATCGTCGGCCGAGCCCTCGTCCATCGGCGGTTCGTCGCCGCGTTCCGCGCCGACACTCTCGGTGACTTCGACCTCGCCGGCCTCGGGCAGCGCGTCCTGCGGCTCGGCGAACGCTGCCCGCCGCGCCTGCCGAGCCGCGCGCCGCTCGGCGTAGCCGGGCCGCGAGTCGTCCACAGTCGACTCGTCGCCCGCGACCTCCTGCGGCTCCGCTGGCGGCGCCGCAGCGACCTCTTCGTCGGCCCCGCCGAGCAACTCGGCGAAGACCTGCGGCGCCGCGGCGGCGCGCAACGTCGCGGGCGCCGCGGGCTCGACGCGGGTCGCCGGGCGCAAACTGGCCGGCGCGATCGCCTGGGACAGCCCGCGCAGGTGATCGGTGACGGCCGCCTCCACGCCGGACTCGCTCTGGCCCGGGCGGCGCAGCCGCTCGAAGTACTCGGCGAAGAACCACTCGGTCGCCAGCATCAGCGCGGCGAAGGTCGCCGGCCACACCAGCACCATGGTCGGCACCGGGCCGATGGCGTCGACCAGCCGGTGCGCGAGCCAGGCGCCGAACGCGCCCTTGTGCGGCTGTTCGGCGACGCCGCCGTCGCCGAGGTTGAGCGCGACGCCGAGCAGCGCCGCCATCATCAGCAGGCGCCCCAACCGCGCGAGCGGTCGTTCGAGCGCGCCGTTGTGCAGCCAGATGGTGCCCCACGCCGCGACCATCAGGAAGAAGATCACCGCGGGCGCGAGGCCGACGAAGTCGTAGATGCCGGCGAACAGGCGCGGCAGCAACTTGGTCGGCTCGAGTCCGGTGCGGTACAGGTGGTAGTAGACGAGCGCCGAGATCGAGAACAGCGCGATGCAGATGGCCAGCAACGGCCAGCGGTTCTCGGTCCACGAGCGTCGCGTCGATCCTGCGGCGAGCGGGTCGCCGCCGAGCCTGGAGTCGGTGCCCAGCGTGTTCACGGTCATTTGCCCCTCCCGGGCTTGGCGCTGTGCCTCCGGCGCCACCGGACGACACCCACGGAATCTACCGGGCCCGACCAGCCGCCACAAGCGATGGCACCGGAGCGACGACAACTCGTGTCATCGCCGCTCGTCGTCATCGACTTCGTCATCGTCGTCGAACGGGGCCCCTTCCTCGCCCTGCTCGTCGTCGTCGTCCCCGTCCTCGACGCCGCCGGCCTCGCGTTCCTCGTCGGCGTCGTCGGCGTCTTCCTCCGTCGCGGACTCGCCCTCCGCGACTTCGTCGTCGGCCTGCTCGGCGTCTCCTTCGGCGTCGTCCTCGGCGTCGAGGTCCTCGGCGGCGAGCACCGCACCGCCGGACGCGCCGTGCGACGAGGGGGCGCCTTCCCCGTCGCCCTCGAAGTCGTCGTCTTCGTACTCCTCGTCGTCGGCCTCCTGCGCCGCGAGTTCGGAGGCCTCTTCACGGGCGTGGTATTCCTCGAGCGTCAGCAACACGTCGCGCGACTTGGAGCCGACGAACGGCCCGACCAGACCGTCCTCCTCCATCAGCTCGAGCAGCCGGGTGGCGCGGGTGTAGCCGACCGACAGCGCGCGCTGCAGCAGCGTCGCCGATCCACGCTGCTGACCGAGCACGACCTCGACCGCCTCGCGGTAGCGTTCGTCGCGATCGGCGACGCCGGTGCGCGAGCTCGTCTGCGTCTGCACCAAGGTCGGGTTGTAGGACGGCTTCTGGCCCTGCTCCTCGAGGAACCGGACCACGGCGTGCAGTTCGTCGTCGGAGACGAAGGTGCCCTGCGCGCGCAGCAGCGCGCCACCGGCAGGCGGCATGTAGAGCATGTCACCGAAGCCGAGCAGCTTCTCTGCGCCGTTGGCGTCGAGGATCACGCGCGAGTCGATGCGGCGGTTGACCTTGAAGGCGATCTGCACCGGCAGGTTGGCCTTGATGACGCCGGTGATGATCTCGCTCGACGGGCGCTGCGTGGCCAGGATCACGTGCATGCCGACCGCGCGCGACTTCTGCGCCAGGCGCTGGATCAGCTCCTCGACCTCGTTCGACGCGACGTTCATCAGGTCGGCGAACTCGTCGATGACGATTACGATGTACGGCAGGTGCACCCGGTCCGGGTCCGGCTCGCGCTGCATGCGCTTCGCCAGCTCCTGGGCGCCGAGGCGGTTGTAGTTCTTGATGTGGTTGACGCCCGCGACCGACAGCAGCGCGTAGCGGTTCTCCATCTCGTCGACCGCCCACTGCAAGACGCCCGGCGCCTTCTTCATGTTGGTGACGACGTCGCAGCACAGGTGCGGCACCTGCTTGTAGGCCTGCAGCTCGACCATCTTCGGGTCGACCAGGATCAGCTGCACCTGCTGCGGCGTGCGCGTCATCAGGATCGACAGCAGGATGGTGTTGATGCACACCGACTTGCCGGAGCCGGTGGTGCCGGCGATCAGCAGGTGCGGCATGCGCGCCAGGTCCTCGACGATCGGCGTGCCGGCGACGTCCTTGCCCAGGAACAGCGGGATCGCCTGGTCCTCGGCGCGGCCGAACTGGTCGAGCAAGTCGCGCATGAAGACCTTCTCGCGCTCCTCGTTCGGCACCTCGATGCCGATCGTGTCCTTGCCGGGGATCGGGGCGACGACGCGCACCGAGATCGCGCGCAGCGCGGCGGCGAGGTCCGACTCGAAGCCGGCGACGCGGTTGACGCGGATGCTCTCGGCGACGCGCAGCTCGTACTGGGTGACCGCCGGACCGACCGACGCGGCGACGATCTCGGACTCGATGTTGAAGTTGGCCAGCTTGTTGACGATCGCTTCGCCGCCCTTCTGCAGCGAGTCCGCGGTCGTCGAGAGGTCGCTGAGCACCGGCTCCTGGAACAGCTCGACCGGCGGGAAAGGGTAGTCTTGGAACGGCAGCGTGCTCTGCGCGGCGGGCCGCTTCTTCTTCTTGGGCTTGGGCCGCTGCACCACGACGATCGGCTTGCGCACCGGCTCGGGCTCCGGCTCCGGCTCTTCGCGCGGCTCGCGGCGCGGCGCCGGCTCGTCGTCGGCCTCGAGCTCGACGGCGGCCAGCGGGTCGGCGTCCTCGTCCTCCGGCTCCTCCGGCTCCTCCGGCTCCTCGGGTTCCTCCGGTTCTGCCTCGAACTCGAACTCGGCTTCGGCGGCGGCGACCGGGTCGAACTCGTCGGCTTCATCGGTCTCGGCGAAGCCGGCCAGCTCGTCCACCTCGTCGCGGCCCACCGCCTCGTCGGCCGCCTGGCGG
Organism: Planctomycetota bacterium; assembly: GCA_020638735.1. Classification (GTDB taxonomy): domain Bacteria; phylum Planctomycetota; class UBA1135; order UBA1135; family UBA2386. The sequence continues at coordinate 486,170 of JACKHZ010000008.1, forward strand.
CGCGAACGGCGTGAAGACTGCCGTGCGACCGGCGGCTCGCCGGACTCGGCAGGCGGCACGACCTGGTCCTCGGCCTCGGCGTCGTCCTCCACCACTTCGGCCTCGGCTTCGGCCGCCGCGCGGCGGCGCCGCGGCTTCTTCTGCTCGGCGACAGGCACCTCGTAGACGTCGTCGTCGGTGGCCAAAGCACCCCCGCCGACCCCCGCCGCAGCCGGGGTCCTCACCCAGCGGCGCCACAGCGGCTCGATCGCGGCGATCGCGCGCAGCAGCAGCTGCGAGAACATCCACTCGGTGGCGAGCAGCAACGACACCAGGGCGCCGAAGCCGACCAGCAGCAGGCGACCGGTGCCGCCGAACGCGGAGTCGAGCTTGGGCGAGACGAACGCGCCGAACACGCCGCCCGCGCCATAGGGCGTGATGTCGCGCACACCGGCGCCGCCGTCGCGACCGGCGAACAGGATCGCCATCATCGCCGCGAACACCACCGCGCCGAGCAGCTTGATGGTGACCCGGGTGCAGCTGCGGCCGAGGAACAGCAGCATCGCGTAGGCCAGCAGCAGCAGGAACGGGATCCAGCCGGCGAGGCCGAGCGCGCGCGTGAAGCCGAGCGACAGGTAGTAGCCGACCGCGCCGCCGAGGTTCTGCATGCCGCCGGTGACGGGCCCCTGGTCCAGGTCCGCGAGCCGGAAGGTCGCCATCGACAGCAGCGCGTAGAGCGAGAAGCCGCACAGCGCCAACGCCACCACCTCGCGCGCGCGCGGCGACAGCCCCGGTTCGGGCACGTCCTCGGCGGGCACGAAGCGGGTGCCCCGCCGGGTCGGCGCGTCGATGTCCTTGCTTGCCTTCTTGCTCACTTCGGCTCCGTTGTCGGTCGCTGGTGTCGGGTGGGTTCGCGGATGTTGCTTCTGGGCGCGGTCAGACCCCGCCGGGCGCGCGCGCGCGCCACAGGTCTACCGCGGCGGCGACGATGCGCGCCGCCGCCGAGGCCTTGTCACAGCGGGGCAGCGCCTCGTCGCGGCCGTCGCCGTGGCAGAGCACGAACTCGCCGGCGTCGCTGCCGATCGCGTCGTGCAGGTTGACGACGCACAGGTCGAGGCGCTTGTCGTGCAGCTTGCGGCGACCGCGCGCGACCGCCGCCGCCATGCCGGCGGAGACGGACTCGAGAGCGAAGCCGACCACGACCCGGCTCCCGGGCCGGGCGGCCAGCGTCGCGACCACGTCCGGGTTGGGCACCAGCTCGAGCGTCATCGCGCCGGGCTGACGCGCCGGCTTGCCGGCCTGGCGGCGCGCCGGACGCCAGTCGGCGACGGCAGCGGCGGCGATCACGATCTGGTGGCGTTCGAGCGCCCCGTCGGCCGCGGCCAGCATGTCGAGCGCCGAGACGACCGGCAGCACGGTGGCGCCGGCTGGCGGCGTGACCTCGACCGGACCCAATACCATGGTCGCGTCGTGACCGAGCGCGAGCGCAGCCTCGGCGAGAGCGCACCCCATGCGTCCCGAGCTCGCATTGCCCAGGAAGCGCACGTCATCCAGGTACTCACGGGTCGGACCCGCGGTGATCAAGATGGCTACCATGCCCCCGCTGCTGCCGAGTCCGCCCGGACCAGGTACACAACCCGTCCAATCGTAGTAACAGACTGCTCACAGAGGAGAAAAAACAGCCGCGGCCAACTAGACATTCGAGCCCGAGTCGTCGTTCCGATCTGCCGCTGCCCCTGCCCGTGACCCGCCGCCACATCCTCCTGGCCACCGCCCTGCTGGCCGCCTGCTACTCCCCCCAGGTCAACCGCAACTGGGCCGACCGCGCGGCCTACGGCCTGCTCGACGGAGCCTTCGAGCGGGTCGCCGGCGCGAAGCGCGAGTTCGTCGTCGAGCGGGCCGTGGACACCCTGCGCAAGCGGCTGTTCACCAGCACCGAGCCGGTGACCCTGTCGCTGACCGAGGCACTCGACGTCGCCGCCGAGAACAGCCGCGACTTCCAGCGCCAGAAGGAGACGCTCTACCTGTCGGCGCTGAGCCTGACGAGCACGCTGAACGACTTCCGCGTCAAGTTCGGCGGCGGCGGCGGCGGCGGCGTCAACGGCACCGGCCGCAACGACACCTCGAACGCCAACCTGTCGGATGACCTCAGCGCGTCGGCCAACACCGTCGCCGGGACCCGGGTCGTCGCCAGCTTCGTGCAGAACTTCCTGCGCTCGCTGCTGAACGGCGGCGACTTCGACGGCTCGTCGATCCTCAACTTGTCGTTCACGCAGCCGCTGCTGCGCGGCGCCGGACGGCACATCGCCCGCGAGCCGCTGACGCAGGCCGAGCGCAACGTCATCTATGCGCTGCGTGACTTCGAGCGCTTCCGCGCCAACTTCTCGGTGCAGGTCGTCGGCGACTACTGGAACGTCGTCTTGCAGATGGCCAACCTGGCGAGCGTCGAGGCGACCTACGAGAGCCTGGTGCGCTCGCGCGTGCAGATCGAGGAGCTGCACAAGGCCGGTCGAAAGACCGTCGTCGACCTCGGCCGCGCGCAGCAGAGCGAATACCAGGCCGCTGCGACGCTGGTGACGAGGCGCAACCAGCTGCAGACCTCGCTCGACCGCTTCAAGCTGACCCTCGGCCTGCCGATCACCGCGCTGGTCCAGCTCGACTCCGCCGAGATGGAGCGGCTGGTCGGCGTCGGCGTGGTCAAGGTCGAGCTGAGCCAGGAAGAAGCGATCGAGCTGGCGCTCGGCCGCCGCTACGACTACCGGACGACGATCGATCAGGTGGAGGACGTCGGCCGCCGCGTGCTGATCGCCGAGAACTCGCTCGACCTGCAGCTCGACCTGACCGGCGCGATCCAGGTGCCGGGCGAACCGGGAAAGAGCCTCAACCTCGACTGGCAGCACATCAACTGGTCGGCCGGCGTGGAGCTCGACCTGCTGCTCGACCGCATCCCGCTGCGCAACGCCTACCGCAGCCAGCTGATCACGTTCGACCAGACGATCCGCGCTCGCGAGCAGGCGGAGGACCAGCTGACCGCCAACGTGCGCAGCTCCTTGCGCAACATCCAGGCAGCGTACGAGAGCTTCCGCATCCAGTCCCTCGCGGTGGAACTCAACAAGCAACGCGTCGAGGCCACCACCGACCTCTACGACGCCGGTCGGGTGCAGGCGTTCGACAAGCTCGACGCGCAGAACACCTACCTGCAGACCCAGCTCGACCGAAACGCCGCGATCGTCGCCTACGCGATCGCCCGCCTCGACCTGATGAACAACCTCGAAGCCATCAACCTGAACCCGCAGGGGCTTCGCTTCGACCTGACGCTGCCGCAGCCCGCGGCGACCTCTGCGGAATGAGCCCGATGCAGAACCAACGTGACCGTTTCCCGCTGACCCGCAGCGCGCTGCTCGCGCTGGCCGTGCTCGCCGCCTGCTCGGCCGACGAACAGTCGTCGAAAGCGGAGACCAACCTCTACACCGTGGTCCGCGAGGACCTGCCGATCACCGTCAAGGAGAACGGCGAGCTGCTCGCCGCCAAGGAGACGATGGTGCGCTCCGAGATCGAGGGCCAGGCGACCATCATCAGCCTGATCCCCGAAGGCACCCGGGTGAACGCGGGCGACAAGCTCGCCGAACTCGACGTCAGCGAGCTGGTCGAGAAGCGCGCCAACCAGGAGATCGCCGTGGAGAAGGCGCGCAACGCCCTCGAACAGGCGCGCACCCAGCAGGACATCCTCGAGAAGGAGCTGCTGACCAAGGAGAACACCGCCACCTCACAGCTGCGCATCGCCCAGATGGAGCTCGAGAAGCTGCTGGGCGCCAACGACGGCAAGGGCTCGGAGGGCAAGAACGTCGACATGATCAAGCGCCTCGAGGAGCTGGTCACGCCTGCACCCGAGCCCGAGCAGGAGTCGATGGAAGGCGCCGCGGAGCTGACGGCGAGCTACGCCCATGTGCACCCGCAGAACTACGCGGGCCTGGTGGACAAGGTGAAGAAGCTGCTGAAGGTGCCGGGCGAGAACGGCGACCCGCTGCAGCGCGACATGGGCGAAATGGCCAACAAGATCCTTCAGCAGGCCGACCAGATCCGCTTGTCGATGGCGGACCTCAAGGTCAAGGAGGACACGGCGCTGCACAGTCACCGCCTCGCCGAGAAGCAGTTCATCACCCGCAACGAGCTCGACCGCGACGTGCTCGCCTACCAGAGCCAGGCGTCGAAGGTGATGATCGCCTGGAACGACCTCGAGCTGCTGATCAACTACACGCTCGAGCGCGACAAGATCGAGCTCAACCAGAACCTCGCCAACGCCACGCTCGAGCTCGAGCGCGTCAGGGCAAGCAACGACGCCGAGCGCAAGAAGTCGCAGTTCGACGTCGACGCCAAGCAGAAGGAGTTCGAGGTCGCGACCGAGCGCCTGAGCAACCTGACGCGGCAGATCGACCACGCCATCATCCTCTCGCCAGGCCCCGGCCTCGTCGTCTACGCGCGCACCCAGGAGCGCCGCGGCAGCGAGGCGGTGCAGGAGGGTTCCAGCGTGCGCGACCGCCAGGCCATCATCGTGCTGCCGGACAACTCCAAGCTGCAGTGCGTGATCAAGGTGCAGGAGGCGCAGGTCGACAAGGTCGCCGTCGGCCAGACGGCGCACATCACCGTCGAAGCGTTCCCGACCGAGGTCCTGACCGGCAAGGTGACGCGCGTGGCGCCGGTCGCCGACAGCTCCAACAGCTGGATGGGCAACGACAAGAAGGTCTACACGACGGTCGTCGAGCTCGACGGCACCAACACCGACGAGCGCCTGAAGTCGCGCATGGCGGCGGCCGCCACCATCACCATCGGCACCGTGTCGAACGTCGTCACCGTGCCGATCCAGTCGGTGCGGCGCGACCGCGCGGTCAACTACGTCTGGAAGAAGACGGCCAACGGTCCCGAAGCGACCAAGGTCGCGGTCGGCGAGCACAACCAGGAGAAGGTCGAGATCGTCGGCGGCATCGTCGAGGGCGACGTCATCTACCGCACGCCGCCGAGCGGCCAGGCCGACCCCAAGTTCGACCAGCCGGCGCTGCCAGAGGTGCCGAAGAGCACCGCGGCCCCCGCCGCCGGCAGCGACGCGCCGGGCAACAACTCCGGCGGCGGCGGGCCCGGCGGCAATGGTCCCGGCGGCAATGGACCCGGCGGCGCTGACGGCAACGGCGCTCGCCGGCAGGGTGGCCGCACGCCGCGCAAGCCCTACACCGAGATGTCCGCCGACGAGCTGGCCGAAGCGCGCCAGCAGCTCTCGGGCATGGCCGACATGATGCGCAGCCGGCCCGGCGCCGACGAAGAGCAGATCGCGAAGGCGGAGAAGGCGATCGCCGAGATCCTCAAGGCCCTCGACGAGAACCGGCTCGAGGACGCGCAGAACCTGCGCACCCAGATGATGCAGTCGCGCGGCAACCGGGGCGGCGGACAAGGCGGCCCCGGCGGCGGCGGCCCAGGCGGCGGCGGCGGCGGCCGACAGCGCAACGGCGGCGGCGAGGGACCGGGACGCGATGGCCGTTGACCCAGCAAGCGCCGCGTCGCTCACGCGCGACACGGAGGTCATCGCCGAGTTCGTCGACGTGCACCGGCACTATCGCATGGGCGACAACATCGTTCGGGCGCTGAACGGCGTGTCGATGCAGGTGCGACGCGGCGACTACCTCGCGATCATGGGCCGCTCGGGCTCGGGCAAGAGCACGATGCTCAACCTGCTCGGCTGCCTCGATCGCCCGACCTCCGGCGAGTATCGGGTCGGCGGCCGCGACATCAGTCGCCTCGACGACGACGCGCTGTCGGACGTGCGCGGCCGCGAGATCGGCTTCATCTTCCAGTCGTTCAACCTGATCCCGCAGCTGACGGTGCTCGAGAACCTCGAGGTGCCGCTGTTCTACCAGGGCGGCGTCGGCCCCGAGTCGCGCAAGAAGGCCGAGTATCTCGCCGACCGCGTCGGCCTGGGCCAGCGCCTGGAGCACAAGCCGCTCGAGCTGTCGGGCGGACAGCAGCAGCGCGTCGCGATCGCCCGCGCGCTGATGAACGACCCGCTGTTCCTGCTCGCCGACGAGGCGACCGGCAACCTCGACAGCAACACCGAGCAGGAGATCCTGGCGCTGTTCGACGACCTGCAGAAGGACGGCGTGACGATCGTGATCGTCACCCACAACCCGGCGGTGGCGCTGCGGGCCGAGCGCACGCTGTGGCTCAAGGACGGCCAGGTCGAGCGGCTCGACGACAACCGCTCCGAAGCGGGCCGCGCGGCGGCCGAAGCGGCTGCCCGCAGTCACGGAGGCGCCCAGTGATCCGCGACACCTGGCGCATCGTGCGCCTCGGGCTGAAGAGCCTGATGCTGCACAAGCTGCGCAGCTCGCTGACGACGGCCGGCATCCTGTTCGGCGTGGCGTCGGTGATCGCGATGCTGGCGGTCGGCGAGGGCGCCAAGCGCGAGGCCCTCGAGCAGTTCCGCAGCATGGGCGTCAGCAACATCATCGCCCGCAGCAAGAAGCCGCCCGAGACGCAGCAGAGCAGCACCCAGAGCTCGTTCTCGGCGCTCGCCTACGGTCTGCTCTACCACGAGGCGGACCTGGTGCAGAGCGCGCTGCCGGACGCCAAGGTCGTCCGCATCCGCGAGATCAAGCGGCCGATGATGCGCGGCGAGCACTTCCAGGCATCGATCGTCGTCGCCACCGAACCCGAGTTCCTCGGCGTCGCCAACATGTCGGTGTTCGAGGGGCGATGGCTGACCGACACCGACGAGATGGTGCTGGCCAACGTCTGCGTGCTCGGCGCGAAGCTGGCTCAGTCGCTGTTCCCGCTCGAGGAGGTGCTCGGCAAGACCGTGCTGGTCGGCAGCGACGACCGCTACGAGGTGGTCGGCGTGCTTCGCGACCAGGGCCGGTCGGCGGGCGCCGCCGGCGTCACCTACGACGAGTGCATGTTCGTGCCGATGTCGACCGCGCGCCGCCGCATCGGCGAGGAGATCATGACGTCGACGGGCGGCTCCTTCTCGCGCGAGCGCGTCGAGCTCAACGAGATCAAGGTCAAGCTGCCGGACTCCGACGAGGTGCCGATGGCCGCCAACATCCTGCGCGACCTGCTGCTCGAGGCGCACAAGGACCAGGACGACGTCGCGATCACCGTGCCGCTCGAGCTGCTGCAGAAGGAAGAGGAGTCGAAGCGCATGTTCAACATCGTGCTGGCGGTGATCGCGTCGATCAGCCTGCTGGTCGGCGGCATCGGCATCATGAACGTGATGTTGGCGACCGTCACCGAGCGCACGCGCGAGATCGGCATCCGCCGCGCGCTGGGCGCGAAGAAGAAGCACATCATCCAGCAGTTCCTGGTCGAGGCCGGCGTGCTGTCGGCGCTGGGCGGCGTGGTCGGCGTCGGCATCGGCATCGCGCTGCCGCACCTGATCACCGCCTGGTTCGGCCAGAAGACGATCACGCTGCCGCAGCATGTGCTGTTGGCCTTCGGCATCAGCGCCGCGGTCGGCGTGGCCTTCGGCATCTACCCGGCCTGGCGCGCCGCCAACATGGACCCCGTCGAAGCCCTGCGCCACGAATGATCGCCGCTCAGGCGCAGGCGATCGCGTCCTGCGCCGCCGCGAGCAGCTCCGGCGGCACCGCGCCGCCTTCGGCCGCGGCCGACAACTGCCGCAGACAGCCCGCCAGGTCCGCCGCCGCGCTGGCCGCGACCGCCAACCGCACCAGGCCGACCGCGCCGCGCAGGTCGGAGGCCTCGCCGAGGGAGTCACCTCCCTCACGCCAGCGCCGCGCCACGAGCGCGCTGCGCAGCCAGCAGTCGTCGTCGCCGCGTTCCAGCAGCCAACGAAAGCCTGCCGGCCCGGGCGCCTCGCTGTCGACCACGACGCCGATGTCGTGGAGCAACCCGGCGACGCCGAGCTCCGCGAGCTGCTCCGGCGGCCACCCGGCGTGATGCGCGAAGCGCGTCGCCAGCACGGCGACCGCCGTACTCCGACGCAGCAAACCGTCGTCCTGCTGCAACAGCGTCAACGGCTCGAGCCCATGCGGCAACCGCAGCAGTCGATCCACGATCCCCTCGACGATCGCCTTGGCGGCCCCCGGTGCGACGCCGACCAGCGCCGGCAAGCCGGCGATCAGGCTGTGCTGTAGGAACACCGCGCGCAGCCGCGAGTCGGCGTCGCAGCCGGCGCGGTCGCGACGATCGACGCATGCCACCGGCTCGAAGTCCGACGAGGCGGCGCGCTCCAGCTCACCGCGCACCCCCGCCGGCCACGCTGCCGGCGGCCGCCCTTCAGCGAGGTCGTGGGCCCAGACGCGCAACACCTCCGGCGCGAGCCCGGCCGGCAACGCGATCGCGCGCACGCCGAGGCCGCGCAGCAAGGTTCGCAGCCCCTGGACCGCGGCGAAGCTGTCGGCGCCACCCATCACCACCTCGCCATCCAGCAAGAGGGCGCCGTGCTCGATCGTCAGCTCGATGCCGCCCCGGCTCTGCAGCCAGGCGGCGACCTGGTCTGCCGCGCCCGCGCGCGCGCCCGTGCCGGCACGCGCGACCTCCAGCAGCGACCACAACGAGACGATGCCGGCCTGCATCATGGGCTCCGTCCGGGCGCGGTTCGCGGCGCGACCCGGCGCCGCGGTCAGGCCTTCTGGCCGATGTGCTTCTCGACCAGCTCGATCAGCTCGTCGGGCTCGAACGGCTTGCGGAAGTAGTCGGCGGCCCCCATCTCAGCGCTCTTCTGATGGCCGCGCGAGTGCTCGCGGGCGGTGAAGATCACCACCGGGATGTTCGACGTCGCCTGCTCGCGCTTGAGCCGCGTCAGCGTCTCCCAGCCGTCGATGCCCGGCATCATGATGTCGAGCAGGATCAGGTCCGGAGAATCGGTGCGCGCCTTGTTGATGCCGTCCTCGCCGTTGGTCGCGGACTCGACGCGGAACCCGGCCGCCTCCAGCACCATCTGGGTGGAGACGATGATCAGCTTCTCGTCCTCGATGATCAGGACCGTGCGTTGCATTGCTTGCCTCGTTACTTGGTCGCTGCGACGAGCGCCGGATCGTCGCTGGCGACGGACCGGTGCAGCGGCAGCAGGAAGGAGAAATCGGCTCCGTGCCCCAGCCGACTGGAGACATCTATGCGGCTCTGGTGCGCCTCGACGATGCCGCGAGCCACGAACAAGCCGAGCCCGGCCCCGCCGTGGTGCCGGGTCAGCGGGTCTTCGACCTGGAAGAACTTCTCGAAGATGCGCCGCTGGTAGCGGGGATCGATGCCGATGCCGTCGTCGACGACGTGGAAGCGCAGCCCGTCGCCGTCGCGGCGGATCGACACCTCGACCGTGCCGTCGTCGCGAGCGAACTTGACCGCGTTCTCGATCAGCGCCTGGCAGGCGCGCCGCAGATCGGCGCGATCGGCGAACAGGCACTCGTCGCTCGCCTCGGCGGTGAAGGTCAGGCCGATGCGACGATCCCGGGCCGGCTGTTCGAACGGCGCCAGGAGCCCGCCGACGAACTCGTCGACCGGCACGACCTCCCGGTCCTGACCGTAGTCGGCCGACTCCAGGTTGCCGAGGTTGATCAGCTTGTCGATCTGGTGCTCGAGACGGATCGACTGCTCGCGGATCGACTCGCAGACCCGTTCCTGTCGGTCGTTGAGATCGCCGAGCGTGCCCTTGGCCATCATCGTGGCGAAGGTCTTGATGCCGGTCAGCGGCGTGCGCAGTTCGTGGGCGACGATCGACAGGTACTGGTTCTTGAGCTGGTCCGCCTTGTACTCGGCGGTGACGTCGCGCAGCACCGTCAGGGTGCCGGCCGGCTGGCCGCGATAGTCGAGCACCCGGCTGGTCATGCACTTGATGTAGAGCAGGTCCTTCTCACCGTGATGGACCTCGACGGTGCTCATCGTCTCCTTCTGCTGGTCGATGCGCGCGTGATCGGCGACCAGCACCGCGAGCAGCTCGTGCTGCCCATGGAGCGCCTCGACCGGCTTGCCGATCGCGACGAACGACTTCATGCCGAGCAGATCCTCGGCGACCGGGTTCATCAACGTGACGTTGCCGCCACGGTCGACGAACACGATGCCGTCCATGATGTTGGTGATGATCGTCATCATCCGTGACAGGTCGAGGAAGAAGGTCTCCTGGCTCTCCTGGAACTTGGCGGCCTGCTCGATGCATCGACGCCGCATCTCTTCCGACTGAACGCGCCAACGCTCCGCTTCGGCGCGGTCGGCCACCCGGCCGGCGGCGCGCCGCGCCGCACGCGCCAACACGGCCTCGATCGCCGCGTCGTCGGCATCCGGGTCGATCACCCCCACCGCGTCGAGCGACATCGCGCGCTCGTAGTCCGCCGGCGTGGGCGTCCCGACGCACGCCAGCAGCAGGTCGAGCCCGGCTCGCTCGGCGTGCCACTGCGCCGCGGTCGCGAGCAGCGCCTCGCTCGCCGCGTCGACGACGAGCAGGCCAGGACCCGCCACCTCGTCGAGGGATGCGCGAGCCGGCGCAGCCACGACGACCTCGGCCGTGCTCGCGGCGCGCAACCTACACGCCAGCGCCGTAGCGCGCGGTTCGGCCACCAGGATCGTGATGCGCGTGGACGTCGCCATGCTCTGCCTACCAGGCAATCAGGGCGCCGGCGACGCCGGTCGCGGACAAGGACCAGCGGCGCCGATCAGGCGCCGTTCTTGATCGCCTGCAGCGCGTCGTCTTCGCGGTCGTAGATCGCCAGGTGCTTGGAGATGCGCATGATCTCGAAGATCTTGACGATGAACGGCTTGATGTTGCTGAGGTAGAGCTTGCAGCTCCGCGACGACGTCACGTTGTTGGCGACGATGATCAGGCCGACGCCGCAGGAGTCGATGATCTTGACGTTGTCGAGGTTGAGCACGAAGTGCTGATAGCCCTCCTCGATCTTGCCGTTGATCGTCTCCTTCAACGACTCCTTCAGGGAGTCCGTGACGTAGAAGTTCAGGCTCCGGTCGTTGAACGAGATGATGACGGTCTTGTCGTCCTTCAAGGCCGTGACAGACAGACCCTGGCTCTTCTTTCCGACGATTTCCATGGCGTTCCTCGATGTGCGCCGCCCGGTAGGACTCAGGGCGCTTCCCGAGCATCGGCACGTCGAAGCCGACGAATTGAGCGGCGGCCCAAAATAGCCGGGCGGCGGGCGCGGCCCGACGCGCTCACTCGGCCGCGGCGGACTCGACGCGGTCGGGGCCGTCGCCCCGACCGGCCCCGCTGGCATCGGCGGTTCCGGGCGACGCCTGCACGGCGCCCAGCATCGTCGCATCGCGGGGCGGAGCGCCCCGATACCGGACCTCGATGTTGGCCCGACCGATGTCGGTGAGCAGCTCCGCGCTCTTGCGCACGCCGAGCTGGTGGGCCTTGTTGGCGACGCTGGTTACCGAGCGGCCCAGCTCCTGCGCGACGCGGAGGTTGTCGTGGTGCGGGTAGAGTTCGCGCAGACGCTGCACCTCCTCCGTCGTCCACCGGGGCATCGGCGCGCGCACCGCGGCGGCTGCGGCGCCGCGGCTCTTGGTGACGGCGCTGGCACGGAAGCGCTTGTCCTTCGCCAGACAGAGCCGTCGCGCCGCCTCGCGGATGTCGTCCCCTGCGCGCCGCAGGCAGACCTCCAGGTCTTCGTCGTGGCGGGTGCCGTACATGCGCTTCAGCTGCCGCAGCTCGGCGTGCGCCCACGGCCCCGTGCGCAGCCGGGCGCGCAATTCCCCCGCACGCCGACGCAGGTCGGCGAGCGGGCGGCCGAGCATCGGTCCGAGCAACCGCAGCTCGACGGCGCCCCAGGCCGTGCGCAGCAAGCGATCCTCCTGTTCGCTCCAGTCACCGCGCCGGGGCGCCGCGCGCAGCAGCTCGAGGGCCTTGCGCTGCACGCTCTGCGGCGACCGGCGCAGCAGCGTCGCGGTCTGTTCGACGCCGCGGTGTGGCAGCAGCAAGCGCAGTCGCTCCATCTCCTGCACCGACCAGTTGCCGCGCCGCAACGGCGGGCGGCTCATGCCCCACCAGCCTCGCCGCTGCCCGCCAACTGCTGCGCCCAACGCGGCTGGATCTCCTCGTGCACCAGCTTGCGCACCGCGGCCGTCGACTGCATCGCCAAGGCGCGCTCGGCCAGGTGCTGGCACTCGTCCAGCGAGAAGCTGCGCAGCATCACCTTCACCCGCGGCACGAACACCGGCGCCATCGACAGCTCGCGGAAACCGATCCCGACCAGGAGCGGGGTGAACCAGTGATCGCCGGCGATCTCGCCGCAGATCGACGCGCTCTTGCCGGCCGCCGCGCTCGCCTTGGCGATGCGTGACAGGATGCGCAGCACACCGGGATGGAACGGGTCGTACATCTTCGCCACGCGCTGGTTGTCGCGATCGACGGCGAGCAGGTACTGGACCAGGTCGTTGGTGCCGACCGAGACGAAGTCCACCACTGGCAGCACGTCCGGCAGGACCTCGACCAGCACCGGCACCTCGACCATCACGCCGAGTTCGATGCGCGCGTCGTACGGCACCCCGGTCGAGCGCAGGTCCGCGGTGAGCTGGTCCAGCACGTCGCGGCAACGCACCACCTCGGAGCGCGTCGTCACCATCGGCAACAGGATGCGTGCGTGGCCGCGGTCACTGGCGCGCAGGATCGCGCGCAGCTGGGTGTAGAGGATGTCCGGCCAGTCCAGGCACAGCCTCAGCCCGCGCCAACCGAGCACCGGGTTGCGCTCCTCGGGCATCTGGAAGTAGCCGAGCGGCTTGTCGCCACCGACGTCCAGCGTGCGGAACGTGACCGGCTTGCCGTCGGCGCCCTCGACGGCGCGACGGTACATCGCGACCTGCTCCTCCTCGGTCGGGAACTGCCGCCGCTCCATGAAGGCGAACTCGGTGCGGAACAGGCCGATGCCGGCCATCGCGCCGAGCTCGAGGTTCTCGAGGTCGTGCACGCCCTCGACGTTGGCCATCAGGCGGATGCTGGTCCCGTCCGGCGTGACCGAGGGCTCGAAGCGCAGCTCGGTGATGCGCTCGTCCACGGAGCGCTGCTCGCGGAGGCGACGCTCGTAGTCGGCCAGCTCGTCGAGGCTCGGTTCGAGCAGCACCACGCCGGCGTCGCCGTCGAGGATCGCCAGCGAACCGCTGGTCGTCGTCTGCATCAGCTCTTCGATACCGACGATCGCCGGGATGCCGAGCGAGCGCGCGAGGATCGCGCCGTGCGAATACTTGCCGCCGTGCGCGGTGACGATGCCGCGGATGTGCTCGCGGTCCAGCAGGCCGGCGTCGCTGGGCAGGAACTCGTCGGCGGCGAACAGGTAGTCAGCGCCGTCGGACGTGTACTTGACCCGGTCGTCGTAGACCAGCGCCCCCACCAGCTGCCGGCCGATGTCGCGCAGGTCGGCGGCGCGCTCGCGCATGGCCGGGTTCTCCATCGCGGCGAACACGCCTTCGTAACGCGAGATGACCCGCTGCAGCGCGACCTCCAGGTTGACGCGATGCTGCTCGACCTCGTTCTGGACGTCACGCAGGAAGGTCTTGTCGTGCAGGATCGCGAGCTGCGCGTCGTAGATGCGCACGTCGTGCTTGCCGAGCGCGCCCGACAGCTCCTGCTGCAGCCCCATCAGGCTCTCGCTGACGGCGGCGATGGCGCCGGCCAATCGCGCCTTCTCGGCGTCGATCCGGTCGTCCTCGACCCGCCAGGTCGGGATGCGATCGAGCGTCGTGTGGAAGTGCACGACAGGCGCGATCGCGATCCCGGGCGCGGCGGCGATGCCTTTCAGTTTCCGAGCCATCGGTGGCACGTGGTTTTCGGGGACCGTGCCGCACTTTGCAACACACCTGCTTCATCCCGGGCCCCGAGTTTGCCGATCTCCGCCGACACAGCACGCCATGAAGAGATCCAACGAGAACCGCGGCCCTGCGGACATGCCGAGCTTCCTCGACGAGTCGTCGGACCAGGCCGAGACCGGCAGCGCGCTCGCCGCGCAAACCGACGACGGCGACGAGCTACCCGAAGACGAACCCGTCGACCCGGAGGAAGCGCTCGCCGACGACCCCGAGCAGGCGTACGCGGACGACGCGGAGGATGAGCTCGAGGACGAGCCCGCCCTGGCGCCGGAGCCCGCCGAGCACGTCGCGAACCGACGCCCGACGGCGCGGACCGGTGCGCGCGCGGCGAGGCAGGGATCTGCCGGCGGCGCGGCGAGCGCGCTCGGCGTGCTGCTGGCGCTCGCCGCCGGCGTCGCGACCCAGGTGCCCGCCGTCGTCGAAGCGCTGGCACAGCGTCACCTCGACGCCCAGCTGCTGGTGCTCTGCGGCCTGCTGCTGTGGACGATCGGGCGCGGCCAGCGCAACAGCGCCGCGCTGCATGGACGCCTCGCCCAACTCGAGCAGGACCGGCGCGACGCCGACGAGGAGCTGCACGACACCATCCGGCACCTGCACGAGCGCGCGGCGCCGCAGGTCTCGCCCCACGACGGCGGCGAGCTGGAGCACGTCATGCTGTCGCTGCAGCGACAGGACCAGAAGATCAACAACCTGACCAAGGCCATCAAGATGTACGGCAAGCCCTTGATGGACATCGCCGGACAGGGCACCGACATCGCCGGCGCCGTGGCGCAGGTCCGCACGCTGGTCGAGGCCGGCGCGGAGTCGACCCGGTCCGGCCTGCAGCGCCTCGAGGAGCAGGGGCGGAAGGCCAGCAAGCAGCTCGACCTCGGCGACCTTCCGACGCAGGTCAAGCAGCTCGGCGTCTCGCTGGCCGCGGTGACGCAGCGCCTCGAGGACACCGAGGTGCGCAAGAGCCTGGTGCGGCTCGAGGACTTCGCCAAGGAGCTCCGCCAGGAGGTGCAGGTGCTGCAGCGCGGCGAGCCGACGCAAGCGGCCGCCGAGGCGATGATCGCGCGCCTCGAGGAGGCGCGGAAGGGGCTCGCCGCCGGCATCCAGCAGCTGCGCGACGGCAACCTCAACGGCCTCGAGAACTCGGTGCGCGAACTGCTGCGCGAGGTGTCGGGCCTCGCCACTTCGACGGCGCAGATCCAGGCCGCGGTCAAGGGCGGCGCTCGGATCGCGACCGGACCCGCGTCGCCGACCGGGACGGTCGCCGCGCCCGCGGCGGCGAGCCCGGCGCCCGCCGCGACGCCCGCCGCGGCGCCTGTCGCCGCGACGTCTCCCGAAGGCGAAGGTGAAGGCGCCACCGGCTACCAGACCGGCAAGCGCAACACCGCCGGCAAGAACGTGCTCGGCGCGATCGCCCGCCTGAAGCAGATGAAGGGCTGAGGGACGCACCGCGCCGCGGCTAGACTCGGCGCGATGCACGACGTCGACCCCAGCCACTGCCCCGTCTGCGGCGAGGCCAACGACTGCGCCATGGCCACCGCCGCGGCCCCCGGCCGCGCGGTCCGCGACTGCTGGTGCACCGCGATCGAGATCGCCCCGGAGCGCCTCGCGCTGGTGCCGGAGGCCGCCCGCGCGCGCGCCTGCATGTGCCGCCGCTGCGCCGGCGCCGACGAGGTGACGCCGTGACCGGCGGGGCGACCCGCAGCGCCGACCCCGGCGGCCGCGAGACGGTCGTCCTGACGCGCGGCGACCAGTGCGCCGAGATCGCCGTCTGCGGCGCGCAGGCGCTGAGCTGGCACGTTGCAGGTCGCGACGTGCTGTGGACCGCGAGCCACCCGGCCTACGCGCCGGGCAAGGCGGTGCGCGGCGGCATCCCGGTCGTGTTCCCGTGGTTCGGCGCCTACACGCTCGGCGAGCGCTCGGGCGAGCTGCCGCCGCACGGCTTCGCGCGCGAACGCGACTGGCGCCTCACGGCGCTCGGCGACGGTCCGCGCGCGGCGTTCGAGCTGCGCGCCGACGACGCGTCCCGCGCCGTGTTCCCGCACGAGTTCCGCGCCGAGCTGGAGTTCGCCCTCGACGGCGCCGCCGACGACGCCGGCCTGCGCATCACCATGCGCGTGCACAACGAGGGCGCCGACACGATGGTCTTCGAGCAGGCGCTGCACACCTACTTCGCCGTCGGCGACGTGCGCAGCGCCGAGGTGCGCGGGCTCGAGAACGTCTCGTTCGCCGAGCACGCGGCGCTGCCCGAAGCGGCATGGGACTGCGCGGCGCCGCTGCGCTTCCGCGCCGAGACCGACCGCGTGTTCCAAGGCGTGCCGCCGCGGCTGGAGCTGCATCAGCCGGCGCTGCGACGCCGCGTGCGGCTCGACGCCGGGCACGCCGCCTCGGCGATCGTCTGGAACCCGTGGATCGAGAAGACGAAGCGCTTGTCGCAGATGGCGCTCGACGACTGGCAGACGTTCTGCTGCATCGAGACCGCCAACGCGCGGGACAACGCGGTACGGCTCCCGCCGGGCGCGAGCCATGTGATGAGCCTGCGGCTGACCGTCGCGCCACTCGCCTGAGTCGACCGCGGCCCTCGGACGGCAGCTACTCCAGCTCGACCAACAGCGCGCCGGCAGCGACCGCGGCGCCCGCCTCGACGATGATGCGCGTCACCTTGCCCGGCGCCTCGGCGCAGAGCGGGTTCTGCATCTTCATCGCCTCCAGCACGATCAGCGTCTGGCCCTCGGCGACCTCGTCGCCGACCGCGACCTGCACCGCGACCACGACTCCGGGCATCGCCGCGCGCAGCTCGCGCTTGCCGCCGTGCCTCGCGCCGGCGACCGCGTGCGCGGCACGTTCGCGATCGTTCTCCACCTTGGCCTCGTAGCGCTCGCCCCGCAGCAGCACTACGACGTCCTCCCCGTCCACGTCGGCGACGACGTCGACGCTCTGACCGTCGACCAGCAGCGAGATCGCCTCCCCGTCGCCGATCCGGGCCACGTCGACGACGCACTCACGATCGCCGCAGGTGGCGATCAGCTTGCCGTCGCGCCACGCGAACGAGTATTCGCGCTCGTCCTCGCCGATCCGGGCCAGATACTTCATCGACGGTCCCTCCACAGCCGCTCGACGCGACCGAGCTGCGCCCAGGTCGGCACCGCGCCGACCGACGACTGGCGGCGGTCGCCGCCGACCCGCTCCGACGACAGGAAACGCACCACCGCAGCCGCCAGCAAGGCGAGCTCGCGATCGTGCCCGGCCGGCGGCGCCAGCCGCTCGAGGATGCCGGTGTCGTAGTCCCCGGAGCGGAACTCATCGCCTTCGAGCACGCGCAGCGCGACCGGCAGCGAGGTGGCGACGCCGACGATGCGCATCTCGCGCAGCGCGCGCTGCATGCGGGCGATCGCCTGTTCGCGGTCGGCGCCGTGCACGATCAGCTTGCCGAGCATGCTGTCGTAGAAGGGCGTCACCTCGAGGCCGCGGAACATCGCGCTGTCGAGCCGCACGCCGGGCCCGCCCGGCAAGCGGAGCCGACCGATGCGGCCGAGCGACGGGAAGAAGGTGGTCGGGTGCTCGGCGTTGACGCGCACCTCGATGGCGTGGCCGCGCGGCGTCCCCGGCTGTGTCACCTCGAGGCCGGCCCCGACGCGGATCTGCTCGCGCACCAGGTCGACCCCGTAGCACATCTCGGTCACCGGGTGCTCGACCTGCAGCCGGGTGTTCATCTCGAGGAAGTAGAACTCGCCGCCGGAGTAGAGGAACTCGACGGTGCCGGCGCCGACGTAGCCCACCGCGCGGGCCAGGTCGCAGGCCGACCGCCCCATGCGCTCGCGCAGCTCAGGGGTCAACGCCGAGCACGGCGTCTCCTCGACCAGCTTCTGGTGGCGCCGCTGGACCGAGCATTCTCGCTCGCCGTAGTGCACGACGTTGCCGTGCTTGTCGGCCATGACCTGGATCTCGACGTGGCGCGGGCGCGTGACGAACTTCTCGAGGTAGACGCGGTCGTCGCCGAACGCCCCCTTGGCCTCGGCCCGGGCCATGCGGAAGGCCTCGAGCAGCCCCTTCTCGTCGTGCACGATGCGGATGCCCTTGCCGCCGCCGCCGGCAGCAGCCTTCAACATCACCGGGTAGCCGACCTGCAGCGCGGCCGCGGCGAGGCGCGGCTCGTCGACGTCCTCCTGCAGACCGGGCACCAACGGCACGCCGGCCTGCTGGGCGATGCGGCGCGCGGCGACCTTGTCGCCCATCGCCCGGATCGCGTCGGGCGGCGGACCGAGGAAGGTGATGCCGCGTCGCGCGCAGGCCTCGGCGAACGCGGCGTTCTCGCTCAGGAAGCCGTAGCCAGGGTGCAGCGCGTCGCAACCGCTGCGCACGGCGGCGTCGAGCACGCGGCCGGCGTCGAGGTAGCTCTGCGCTGGCTTGCTGCCGCCGATGTGCTCGGCGGCGGTGGCGCGACGGACCGGCAACGCGCCCCGGTCGGCGTCCGAGAAGACGGCGACGGTCTCGATGCCCATCTCCTCGGCGGTGCGGATCACGCGCAGGGCGATCTCCCCGCGGTTCGCGATCAGGATGCGGCGGAACAGTGCCATGGTCGGCGGAAGACGGTAGCGAAGCGCCGCCCGGCTTGGAACCGCGCTCTCGAACGCTGGCGCGGCGGCAGGGGCCGAAGGTATGAAACGCGGCATGGATCGACTCGACGTGCTGGTCGTGGGCTGCGGCAACATGGGCACTTCGCACGCCCGGGCGTACCACCGGCTCTCGGAGGACTTCCGGGTCGTCGGCCTGGTCGCCCGCGGCGCCGGGTCGCGCGATCGACTGGCCGCCGAGCTGGGCGGCGTGCCGACCTTCAGCGACTTCGAGACCGCCTACCGGGCGACGCAACCCCAGGTCGTGTCGATCAACACCTACCCGGAGACGCACGCGGCAATCGCCCGCCGGGCCCTGACCGGGGGCAGCCACGTGTTCTGCGAGAAGCCGCTCGCCGAGACCGTCGAGGAGGCCGCGGAGATCGCCGCGCTGGCCCGCGAACAGGGTCGCAAACTGGTGGTCGGCTACATCCTGCGCGTGCACCCCGCGTGGCAGAAGTTCATCGAGGTCGCCCGCGGGCTCGGCAAGCCGCTGGTGATGCGCATGAACCTCAACCAGCAGAGCCGCGGCAAGGACTGGTCGACGCACAAGGCGCTGATGGACTCGATGTCGCCGATCGTCGATTGCGGCGTGCACTACGTCGATGTCATGTGCCAGATGACCGGCAGCAAGCCGCTGCGGGTGTCGGCGATCCAGGCGCGGCTGTCCGACGAGCTGAAGCCGGGCATGTACAACTACGGCCAGCTGCAGGTGACCTTCGCCGACGGCTCCGTCGGCTGGTACGAGGCCGGCTGGGGCCCGATGATGAGCGAGACCGCCTACTTCGTGAAGGACGTGGTCGGGCCGAAGGGCTGCGTTTCGATCGTCGATCGCCAGGGCGAGCGCAAGGACGGATCGGCCGACGTCGGCTCGCACACCGCGACCAACTCGCTGCGCGTCCACTGGCAGGACCGGGACGCCGACGACCAGTTCGTGCGCGCCGACGAGTGGATCGACACGACCGACGAGCCGGACCACGACGAGCTGTGTCTGCGCGAGCAGCAATACCTGCTGCGGGCGATCCGGGAGGACCTGGACCTCGAGCAGCACGTCGCCGACGCGGTGTCGAGCCTGCGCATCGTGCTGGCGGCCGACCGTTCGGCCCGCGAAGGCCGGACGATCGATCTGGAAGGCTGACGATCCCCGCGCACTCCGCGAGCGGGCGGCGACGGCAGGGTCGTCGCAACCCCAAGGGAGAGCAGGCCGCGCGCGTCCGCTCGAGCCGGGATTCCCACCGCGCCGATTGCACCATGCCCGTAACAGCGACGGAAAGTGCATCCGAACAGGATCTTCCGGGAACGGTTCTCAAGCTCGGTCGTCCACGTGCGCCGCTAGACTCACGCCCGTCCCTTCGGGAAGGGACGACCGGTCCCACAGGCCTGGAGAGCCCCCCATGATCATGGCAAGCCAGTTCGCCCGTTATCTCTTCGTCGGTCTCGCCGTGTTCGGCGCAGCGACTGCCACCGCCACCGCACAGAAGCGACTCAAGCTCGACAAGAAGTACGAGTCCGACGCCTGGGGATACGAGATCCAACCGATCCAGGGCTGGAACAGCATGCCGGCCGATCAGGACGACCGGTACACGGTCGGCCGATGGAAGTTCGACGTCACCGACCTGCAGAAGCGCGGCGACTACGAGGGCTCCCAGAAGGGCACCTACTGCGAGCTGTCGATCATCCGCATCCAGCCCGACGTCGTGACCCCTGGCGACGGCAAGGAGCCGGAGAAGCCGAGCAACTTCTCCGAGGCGATGCTGAAGAAGCTGAAGCCCAAGAACATGGAGGAGTGGATCGAGGCCAACTTCGAAGGCGCCTCGAAGCGATGGCTGAAGAAGCCGTTCAAGGGCAAGATGCAGGGCGAGATCGCCGACTTCGGCACGGGCCAGAGCCACATGGTCGTCGCCACCTTCGAGCACCTGGCGGTGCAGTGGGCGGTGGTCTACCGCTGCCACGAGGAGGACTACAACAAGACGTGGTCCGACATCTACGAGAAGAGCCTCAAGACCTTCCGCGTCGTCAAGAACGTCGATCCGGACGCGGCCGCCGCCAACCGCAAGGACATCTCGAAGCTCAGCGGTGACGAGCTGCGCGAGGCGCTGCACCAGTCGATCGCCGGCAACCCGGGCTGGGTCGCCATCGACACGGAGCACTACGTGTTCCTGACCAACGCCGACCGCCGCTTCGTCGAGAGCTTGGGCAAGGACCTCGAGACGGTGCGCGCCAAGCTCTACGTGCCCAACTTCCCGCCGCGCAACAAGAAGGTTCCGCTGAACCCGGTGCGCGTCTTCAAGACGCAGAAGGAGTACCACCAGTTCGGCGGCCCCGGCGGCTCGGCGGGCTACTTCTCACCGTCCAAGGGCGAGCTGGTGCTGTTCCAGGAGTTCGAGGGCCAGTCCAAGACCAAATCCGAGGACGACTGCCGCTCGGTGATGTTCCACGAGGGCTTCCACCAGTACGTGCACTTCGCGGTCGGCGACGTCTCGCCGCACTCGTGGTTCAACGAGGGCCACGGCGACTACTTCGCCGGCCTGAACGTCTCTGGCTCGCGCACCAGCGTGAAGACCTTCGACTGGCGCGTCGACTACCTGAAGCAGCACCTGCAGGGCGGCAACGACCTGATCCCGGTGCGCACGCTGATCCGGCTGCCGCAGCGCGAGTACTACAGCAACGCCGGCCTCAAGTACTCCGAGGGCTGGGCGCTGATCTACTACCTGCGCGAGATCACGAAGGACAAGGAGCAGGCCGACGTGCTGAGCACCTACTTCGAATACCTGGCCGACAACGTCACCGCCTTCCGCGCCAAGAAGAAGAAGGACGACGGCGACGACTTCGGCGGCGAGTCGGTCCCGGGCATCCCCGGTGTGCGCGTGATCAACTTCGAGGACGAGGCGAAGGTAGAGCAGATCCTCAGCGAGGCCGTCGACAAGGCGTTCGCCAAGGTCGACCTCGAGGCGCTGGACGCCGACCTGCGCAAGTTCATCGAGAAGCTCTGAGCGCCCGTAACAACGACAACCGTTGCGCCGGTCGCGCGAGCGGCCGGCGTAGCCTGCCCCACGGCCCGTCGCCCCGGCACCGCCGAGGCGACGGGCCGTTTTCGTTCCCGCCGCTCCCAGCTACAGCGGGATGTTGCCGTGCTTCTTGGCCGGGTTGCTGTCGCGCTTGCTGCGCAGCAGCTCGAGCGCACGGATCAGCGTCGGCCGTGTCTTGTGCGGGTCGATGACGTCGTCGATGTAGCCGCGCGCCGCCGCCTGGTAGGGGTTGGCGAACTTGGCCTTGTAGTCGGCGACGAGGCGCTTCTCCTCGGCCGCGGGGTCCTTGGCCGCGGCGATCTCACGCCGGAACACGATCTTGGCCGCGCCCTCCGCCCCCATCACCGCGATCTCGGCCGACGGCCACGCGAGGTTGAGGTCGGCGCGGATGTGCTTGCTGTTCATCACGTCGTAGGCGCCGCCGTAGGCCTTGCGCGTGATCACCGTGATCTTGGGCACGGTGGCCTCGCAGAACGCATAGAGCAGCTTGGCGCCGTGCGTGATGATGCCGCCCCACTCCTGGTCGGTGCCCGGCAGGAAGCCCGGCACGTCCTCGAACACGACCAGCGGGACGTTGAAGGCGTCGCAGAAGCGCACGAAGCGCGCGCCCTTGAGGCTCGCCTTGATGTCGAGCACGCCGGCGAGGTGGTTCGGCTGGTTGCCGACGATGCCGACCACGCGGCCGCCGAGGCGGGCGAAGCCGACGATGATGTTCTTGGCGAAGCGCGCGTGCACCTCGAAGAAGTGGCCGTCGTCGACGACGCGCTTGACCACCTGCCGCATGTCGTACGGCTGGTCGCTGGACGGCGGCACGATCGAATCGAGCGCCTCGTCCATGCGGTCCGGATCGTCCCTGGTGGCGTGGTACGGCGGGTCTTCGCCGTTGTTGAGCGGCAGGAACGACAGCAGCTCGCGCAGCTGCAGCAGGCACGCCGCGTCGTCCGGCGCGGTGAAGTGGGCGACGCCCGACACTTCGCTGTGCACGCGCGCGCCACCGAGTTCCTCGGACGTCGTGTCTTCGTGGGTCACCGCCTTGACCACGTCCGGGCCGGTGATGTGCATGAAGCTCGTGCCCTCGACCATCATCACGAAGTCGGTGATCGACGGCGAGTAGACCGCGCCGCCGGCGCACGGCCCCATGATCGCGCTGATCTGTGGGATCACGCCGCTCGCCAGGGTGTTGCGCAGGAAGATGTCGGCATAGCCGCCGAGCGAGACGACGCCTTCCTGGATGCGCGCGCCGCCGGAGTCGCACAGGCCGATCATCGGCACGCCCATCTTCATCGCCAGGTCCATGACCTTGACGATCTTCTGCGCGTGCGTCTCCGACAGGCTGCCGCCGAAGACCGTGAAGTCCTGCGCGAACAGGTAGACCGGGCGGCCGTCGATCCTGGCGCTCCCGGTCACGACGCCGTCACCGAGGATGCGGTTCTGGTCGCTGTCCATGCCGAAGTCGCGGCAGCGGTGCGTGACGAAGCGGTCGATCTCGACGAACGAGCCCGCGTCGACCAGCAGATCGATGCGCTCGCGCGCCGTCAGTTTGCCGCGCTCGTGCTGCGCCTGGATGCGCGCCTCGCCGCCGCCCTGCAGCGACTTCTCGCGCAGCTCCTGCAGGCGCTGCCGCGCCGGATCCATCTGGATGTCGTCAGTCATGGTGTGGGTCCTCGACCAGCTCGGCCAGCACGCCGCCGAGGTGCTTCGGGTGCACGAAGGCGACCTTGCAACCGTGCGCTCCGGGGTTGGGGGTGTCGTTGAGCATCGGCGCGCCGGCCGCGGCCAGGGCCGTGATCTTGCGCTGGCAGTCGCCGACCTGGAACGCCAGGTGATGGATGCCGGGCCCCTTCTTGTCCAGGAACTTCGCGATCGGCGAGTCCGGGCTGGTCGGCTCCAGCAGCTCGATGCGGGTCGTGCCTGCCATCAACACCGCGACCTTGACCTTCTCGGTCGGCACCTCGTCCACGGACTGCAGCACCAGGCCGAAGCCGTCGGTCCACTTGGGCAGGGCCTCGGCGAGCGAGCGCACCGCCACACCGATGTGGTGCAGCGCTTCGATGGGAGTGTCGGATGCCATGGCAGTTGTCCGGCGAACCGGGGCGGAGCATGTTAGAACCCGGCCCCCACCGAGGCGAGGATCATCGAGCGTGCCCGAACTGCCCGAAGTCGAGACCGTGCGCACCGGCGCCGAACCGCACCTGGTCGGCCGGCGCCTGCACGCCGTCGAGCTGATGCGCGAGGACCTGCGCTGGCCGATGCCGCGCGCCGCCCTGGAGGACCTGAAGGGCCGCCGCTGCGTCGCCGTGGACCGGCGCTCGAAGTATCTGCTGCTGCGGTTCGACGGCCCGGGGCAGCCGGTCGCGCTGGTGCACCTCGGCATGACGGGCCGCATGCTGGTCGAGGTCACGTCACGGACCGCAGCGCGCCCTGAGCTGCGCAAGCACGAGCACTGGCGCATGGACTTCGGCGACCGCCTGGTGCGCTTCGTCGACCCGCGGCGCTTCGGCGCCCTCGACGTGGCGACGACGGACGAACTGCCGACCCATCCCCTGCTCGGCCGGCTCGGCCCGGAGCCGCTCGGCCCGGAGTTCGACGACGCGTTCCTGCACCGCGCGACTCGCGGTCGGAAGGTCGCCATCAAGCAGCTGCTGATGGACGCCAAGGTGCTGGTGGGCGTCGGCAACATCTACGCCAGCGAGGCCTGCTGGCGCGCGGGCGTGCGGCCCCGGCGCGCCGCACGGTCTCTGACTCGTGCCGAGTGCGCCGCGCTCGCGACGGCCGTCCGCAAGGTTCTGCGCGAAGCCATCGCCGCCGGCGGCACGTCGTTCCGCGACTATGTCGGCGTCGCCGAAGACGCCGGCTACTTCGCGCGCGAACTGCGCGTCTACGAGCGCGAAGGCGCCCCATGCCGCCGCTGCGGAGCGATCGTGCGCCGCACGACCGACGCAGGCCGCAGCACCTACTGGTGCGCGGGCTGTCAGCGCTGAGCGCCGGAACTCAGGTCACGAAGCGGATGAACCAGAGCAGACGGACCTCGGTCTGGTGCGGCCCTGAGTCCACGCGGACCAGCCCGAGCACGGCGCTGAACACGTTGCGCGTCTCGACCTCGCGGGTCGTGTTGTCGGGCACGTAGACGTTGCGATTGCCCATCAGCAGACCCCACAGCAGGCTGAAGCGTTCCTCCTCGGGAGAGCTGCGCATGCCGAGCAGCAGCGGGATGCCGATGTAGGTCTCGCCGCTGTAGTCGCGCAACCGGACGTCGGCCTCGTAGATCTCGTCCGGCCGTCGCCGCACGAGCCAGTGCATGCGCTGCCCGGCGCTGCCCTTGACGGCGATGCGCCGCGCCAGTTCATCCACGGACGGCACCGGCTCGCCGTCCACCTGCTCGATCACGTCGCCGCCGCGAAAGCCGGCGAGCCACGCCGGTGACCCGAGCGTCACGCCGGTGAGCACGACTGCGTTGCACGGGGCGCCGAACATCCGCTCGCACCACGCCGGCGGAATGCCGCGCAGCTCGACGCCGGCGTACGGCCGCGGGCTGGCCGGCTGCCGGTCGAGAGCGATCAGCTGCGAGTCGGAGACGGACTCCCGCAGCAGCTTCGCGCGCAGCGTCACTTCGATCTCCTGTTGGCCGCGCAGCACCCGCGCCACGACGGCCTCCGCATCCGCGAGGCCGGACTCGACCTCGGTGAGCTGCTCCAGATAGACGACGGGCTTGCCGTCGAGCGACAGCAGCACGTCGTGTTCGAGCATGCCCGCCAGCCGCGCGCTCGAGTCGGGATAGGTACCGGTGACCAGCAACCCGGAGTACGGCTCGACCCCGCGCGGTTCGGCGTGCGCCTTGTCGAGCTGCACGACCTTGAGACCGAGGAAGGGCCGCACCCGCTCGTAGTCGGTGCGCACGCGCAGGGACCGACCGTTCTCGAGCGAGAAGACCTCCTTGGCGCCGTCGGACGTCTCGGTGCGAGCGAGCTCGTAGTCGTCGGCGCCGATGTACGGCTGTTCGTAGGAGGTCGAGAGGCAACCCGGGAGCACGGCGAGGACCGGCAGGGCCAGGCAGAGGATCGTTCGCTTCATCTTGGTCGCAGAGGGCGGCGGGTGACGCCGCGCGGTAGGCGAGGATACGGGTGGCGCGCCACAGCGTGGCCCGACGCGGCGCGTGGCCGGTCGGCTGTCGGGAGCGTTGCCGCGGCCATGCTACGCGGCGGCCGGGCGATCCGGCTCGCGCACGCCGAGGCGAATCGCCATGTACGACAGGGCCTGACAACCGGCTGCGAGCTGCAGCACGCCGCGGAAGCCGAGGTCGGCGCCGAGGCGGGCCGCGCCGAGCGCGAACAGGCCGACGCCGAGCTGCATGCAGAAGCCCCGGATCCCCATCAGCGCGCCCAGCTGCGTCGACGGCACCAGCCCCGAGACCAGCGCTTGCAGAGGTCCGGTTCGCGCCGCGGCGGCCAACGCCAGCACACACCCGGTCGGCAGCATGACCGACACGTCCGGCTCCTGCGCGAGCACCAGCAGGCAGACCACCAGCACGGCGGAGCTGATCAGCACGAAGCTGCGCTTGCCGAGCTTGTCCGAAAGCCGCCCGAAGCAGGCGCTGCCCACCACCGACAGCACGCCCAGCCCGACCCATACCCAGACCTGCTCCTCCTTGGGCAGCAGCCCGGCGTCGTCGAGCCAGGTCGTCGCCAACTGGACCACGGTGAAGAACGAGCCGACGTGCAACGTCGTCGCCGCCAGCACCGCGAGCACGCCGCGGTTGCGCAGCAGTGGCCCGCGCGCCGCCAGCGGGTTGCGCGGTGACGCCGGCACGTGCCGCACCGACAGCAGCGCCGCGACCGCTCCGACGATCGCCTGCAGCACGAAGGTCCCGTGCCACCACCCGCGACTGGCCAGGATCACCGTCAGCGGCAGGCCGACCGGGATGGCCAGGAACAGCCCGGCGTTGAAGCGTCCCATGACGGCCCCGCGCCGCGAGTACGGCGCCACGTCGGCGACCGCAGCCGACGCCGTCGCGTAGGCCAGCCCACTGGACAGACCGGCGACGGCCCGCAACGCCAACAGCCCGCCGAACGACGTCACGACGACGTGCATCAGGCTGACGACGACGAACAGCGTCAGGCTCGCGCCGAGCACCCCGCGTTGCCCGGCGCGCCGCGTCACGTCGGACACGAAGAACGCGCCACCCGCCGAGCCGAAGCCCGCCGCCGCCAGCAGCATCGTGCCGCCGGTGTCGCCCTCGGCACCGAACCCGAACGGCTCCTCGAGGAACGGCAGCAGCGCCCCCATCACGTTCGAGTTGAGGTTGAGCACGAAGGCCGACATCGCCAGGGCGAAGACGACCTGTCCCTCACGCGACACGGCGGGCGGTTCCAGATCGGGAGCGGGGGCTTCGTGCGACACCAAGGGGCCGACACTATCGGCCGCCGGGCCGCCGTTGTCTCGTCCGCATTCGCCGCCGCAGATCACACTGCGTCGAGGTATGGTTCCCCGCCGTGAATCGCCTGCCGTTGGAGCCCCCGAAGTGAAGATCGCCATCCTCGGCGGCGGCATCTCCGGTGTCGCCCTGGCCCGCATGCTCGCCGGCGACGGCCACGACGTCGCCGTGCTGGAGAAGGCCGATCGGCCGGGCGGCCTGTGCAAGAGCCGCAGCTACGGCGAGTTCACCTTCGACGAGGCGGGCGGCCACATCGTGTTCTCGAAGGACCAGGAGGTCCTGAAGTGGCAGCTCGACCGCTGCGGCGGCGAGGCCGGCACGCAGCGCACGGTGCGCAACACCAAGATCCGCTGGCACGACCGCTGGGTGCCCTACCCGTTCGAGAACGGCGTCGGCCACCTGACCCAGGAGGCGATCGTCGACTGCATGAAGGGCTACGTCGAGGCCTACGTGCAGCGACGACTCGGCGCGCCGTGCCCGACCAACTTCGGCGACTGGATCCAGTGGCGCATGGGCGACGGCTTCGCGCGTCACTTCATGGTCCCCTACAACCAGAAGATCTGGAAGCGCGAGCTGACCACGATGGCCAGCGACTGGGTCGCGGGCCGCGTGCCCGAGGCGCCGATCGACGACATCCTGCGCTCGGCGATCGGCGTGACGACCGAGGGATACACCCACCAATCGGTGTTCTGGTTCCCGAAGCGCGGCGGCTTCGAGACGATGGTCAAGGGCACGGTCGAGGGCGGCGGCTTCGACCTGCAGTGCGGCGTCACGGTTCAGCGCGTCGAGCGCACGAAGGACGGCTTCCTGGTCGACGGCCAGCGCTTCGACCTCGTCGTCAACACGGTACCGCTGCCGCAGATCGAGGCGACCCTCGCCGACCTCCCCGAGGCCGTCCGCGCCGACATCCGCGCCCTGGTGCCGATCTCGCTCGTCAACGTGATGATCGGCGTGCGCCTCGACGAACCCCTGCCGGACCTGAGCTGGATCTATCTGCCGTTCGCCGAGCAGGGACCGACCAATCGCGTCACCTACTACAGCAACTACTCGCCGCACAACGCGCCCGCCGGCCACGGCTGCTTCCTCGCCGAGGTGACCCACCGCGGCGACCTCCGGGCCTCCGACGGCGAGTTGCTGCGCTCGGTCGTCACCGGCCTCGGCAGCGCGGGCATCCTCCGGCCGGAGCACGTGGTGCTGCTGGAAGCCTGCGACAACGAGTTCGCCTACATCGACCAGGATCTGGCCTTCCGCGACCGCATCGGCCGCGTACGGCGCTGGTTCGACGAGAGCGGCTACATCACGTTCGGTCGCTTCGGTCGCTACGAGTACCACAACAGCGATCAGTGCGTGCGACGCGCGATGCAGGTGCACGAGCACATCCGCGAGCTGGCGCGCACGGGCGATCGGCGCCCGCTGCTGCTGACCTAGGGGGCGAAGAACGCACCGGCGGGGTTTTCTGAAACCCCAACGGAACCTCGCGACGGTCCGCGGGCGTCCAAGGTGCGTTCCGAGGGGCCATGCCTTCCTTCGGAGCTCTTTCCCGTCCTTCAGGATCCCGTGACGAGCATCTCGGACGCCGAGACGGCATCGCGAATCAGAGGGGTCTGTTCCAGGGCTTCGGCCCTTGGTGCTGCTGTCCGGTAAGCGAGCCGGGCAGCACGTCTCGCGCTTGTAACGCGGATCCTGAGGACGGAATCGTCTCGGGCGGTGTCCCATGCCCCGCCCACCCAAGTCGAGGCTGGCTTGTCCAGCCTCGACTCCTGTACGGGCCGAACCTCCAGGATCGGCGTCCGCCCAGCGTTCCCCGCAACGCAGCATGCGCGAGCCGGACGCGTTACCTGGGCGCCACTTGGGCGTAGATGCGTCACCCAGCAGGGCCACCACCCACGGGGAGCACCGCCCCCGACGGATCGCCTGGCAGGCGGCGGACCAGCGCCCGCGGCACCCACCTTTCCATTCGGCCAAAGGTGTGGTCAGCTACGCTGCACCGCAGACCGCTTTCCCACCACGACACCACCCACCACGCGTCCGACGACGGGAGACGTCACGATGCAACCAACCAGGATCGACATCGATTCCGTTCGCACGGAATGGGCCAACCGTGGCTACACATGCGAGCTGTGGATCGACGCGCCGGAGCAGGTCTGGCGCGACTTCGAGCACGACGTCGACGAGCTCGTTTTCCTGCTCGAGGGACGGGCGACGATCGACCTCGACGGCCGCACGATCCGCATGGAGGCCGGCGACGAGCTGACGATCCCGGCCGGTTCGCGCCACACGGTGCGGAACTGCGGGCCCGGCCCGGCGCGCTGGCTGCACGGCTACCCGCGCGGCTGAAGACCCGAGCCGGGAGCCGCCTCGCCGCGCCGGCTCAGCGGTCCTTCGCCGCTTCCTGGAGGGTCCACGTGCCGCGCTGACCGGTCGTCTCTTCGACCCCCACCGACAGCTGCTGTACCGCCAGGGTCGGCCAGCGCGCGGCCATGCGCTCCCGGAGCTCGCGGCCGAACCAGGCCGCGAGGTTCTCGGCGCTGGTGTTGCTGATGGGCAGCACGATGACCTCGTCCTTCGGCACGAGGTAGCGCCGCTCGCGATATCGGATCTCGACGTGCTCGCCCGACGGCTCGATCGTCAGCACCGGGTGCGCGCCGGGCAGCAGCAGGTGCTCGTCCAGATCGTCGCACAGCTGCCGGATCAGCGGCTTGATCTCCTTGAAGTTGACGACCAACCCGTGTGCGTCGAGCGCCGTGTGCAGGTCGACGAACACCTTGTAGTTGTGGCCGTGAAGCCGCTCCGCCGAACCGTCCGGGAAGATCAGGAAATGGGCGGCGCTGAACTTCAGGTAGTCCTTCTCGATCGAGATGGACCAGGTCTCACGGGAGGGCTGCATCGTCGGGCGGCACGATAGGCCAACAGCAGCGCCGGCCCCAGCGCCGCCTGCGAATGACGGCGAGCACCTTGCGCCCCGCCCCGCGGTGCGCTGTCGTGCGCCGATGCCCGGCGCGCCGGACCAACTCGACGCAGTGCCCTGGCGCGAGACGCGCTACCCGGGCGTCGCGGTGCACTTCTATCACAGCGACAAGACCACCCGCCGGGTGCTGGCGCTGATCCGCATGGCGCCGGGCTGCGGCTACCCCGCGCACCGGCACACCGCGTCCGAGGAGGTGCTGGTGCTGCAGGGCAGCTACCGCGACGAACTCGGCACCTACCGGCAGGGTCAGCTGGTGCGCTACGAGGCCGGCAGCGAGCACAGCCCGCGGGCGCTCGACGCGGGGCCAGCCTGTGTCCTGCTGGCGCTCGCGCACGAAGGCGTCAAACTGCTCGCCTGACGAACGCAAACGGCCCGCCGGGCGAACCCCGCGGGCCGTCGCGTTGAGCCGTCCGGGCTGCGTGCAGCCCGCCCGGATCAGCCCTTCGCCAGGTCCTCGAGGACCTTCTCGGCGATGTTCGGCGGCACCGGCTCGTAGGTCGCCGGCTCCATCGAGTAGGTGCCGCGCCCCTGCGTCAGCGAGCGCAGCATCGTCGAGTACTGGAACATCTCGGCGAGCGGCACCTTGCCGGTGACGGCGCTGATGCCGCCCGGCTTGGTGATCATCTCCTCGACCAGGCCGCGACGGCTCGACAGGTCGCCGATTACGTCGCCGGTCTTCTCCTCCGGGCACTCGATCTCGATCTTCATGATCGGCTCGAGCAGCAGGGAGTTGTTCTCGGCGGCCAGACGGAAGGCGAGGATGCCCGCCGCTTCGAACGCCATGACGCTCGAGTCGACGTCGTGCGCCTGACCGTCGTAGAGCTCCGCGACGATCTTGCAGAACGGGAAGCCCGCGCGCCCGCCGCCCTTGATCGCGGCCTCGATGCCGTGGCCGACGGCCGGGATGTACTCACGCGGCACCGAGCCACCCTTCACCGAGTCGATGAACTCGAGGAACTCGACGTCTTCCTTGACGCTGAAGTTGACGCGGGCCACCGCGAACTGACCGGAACCACCGGACTGCTTGATGTGGCGCGCCTCGACCTTCTTCGGGCCCTTCAGCGTCATCTTGTAGGCGACCTTCGGCTTGCCGACCGTGATGCCGATCTTGTGGTCGTTCTTGATCATGTTGCACTTCACCTCGAGGTGAAGTTCACCCATGCCCGAGATGACCATCTCGCCGGTCTGCTCATCGGTCACCGCCTTGAAGGTCGGATCCTCGCGCACGAGCTTGCCGATCACCGCCGACAGCTTGTCGCGGTCGCCGGCCGACTTCGGCTCGATCGCCATGCTGATGACGGTCTCCGGGAACGTCATCGCCTCGTAGACCACCGGGTGCTCCTTGGTCGACAGCGTGTCACCGGTGATCGCGTCCTTGATGCCGACCACCGCGACGATGTCGCCGGCCTTGCCGACGTCGATCGGCTCACGCTGGATGGCGTGCATGCGCATCAGGCGGCCGATGCGCTCGAAGCGGCGCGTGCGGCCGTTGTAGTACTTCTCGCCCTGGCGCATCTCACCCGTGTAGATGCGGATGAACGTCAGGTCGCCGTTGGGGTCGCTGATGGTCTTGAAGACCAGGCCGGCGAACGGCTGGTCGCTGGTCAGCTCGCGCACGACCTTCTCGTCCGTCTCCGGGTCGATGCCCTCGATCGGCGGCACGTCGAGCGGGCTCGGCAGGTACTCGACGATCGCGTCGAGCACGGTCTGCACGCCCTTGTCCTTGAACGCGGAGCCGCAGTAGACCGGGGTGATCTTGAGGTCCAGCGTGCCCTTGCGCAGGGCCATCTTGATCTCGTCCTCGGTGATCTCCTCGCCCTCGACGAACTTCTCGAGCACCTCGTCGTGGCACTCGGCGACCGCCTCGACCATCTGCTCGCGCATGCGCTTCGCCTCGTCGAGCAGGTCGTCCGGGATATCGCCCTCGGTCATCTCGCGGGCGTCGTTGTCGGCCCAGACGTAGGCCTTCATGTTGATCAGGTTGACGATGCCGGCGAAGTTCTTCTCGCGGCCGATCGGCATGACCACCGGCACCGCGTTGGCGTGCAGGCGGGTGCGCATCGTCGACACGGCCTTGTAGAAGTCGGCCCCGGTGCGGTCCATCTTGTTGACGAACGCGATGCGCGGCACCTTGTAGCGGTTGGCCTGGCGCCACACCGTCTCCGACTGCGGCTGCACGCCGGCCACCGCGCAGAACACGCCGACGGCGCCGTCCAGCACGCGCAGCGAGCGCTCCACCTCGACCGTGAAGTCCACGTGGCCGGGCGTGTCGATCAGGCTCATCTTGTGCTTGTTCCACTCGCAAGACGTCGCGGCCGACGTGATCGTGATGCCGCGATCGCGCTCCTCCTGCAGGTAGTCCATGGTCGCCGCACCCTCGTGCACCTCACCGATCTTGTGGCTCTTGCCGGTGATGTAGAGCACGCGCTCGCTGAACGTCGTCTTGCCCGCGTCGATGTGCGCGATGACGCCGAAGTTGCGGGTGGCGCGGATTCGGTTGAGATCCGCTTGGTCCTTCTTGTCAGACATGGGCTTCGAAGTGGAGCTGGGGGTGGACATCGGATGCGGGCATTCGGGCTGCTGCGGCGGGAGTCAAAGGTCTCCGGCGCCGCCGCGGGCACACGGGCATTCCAGGCGTTCCTGCCCGGATGAAGGGCAAGAAGGCTAGCGCCCGGCCGAAGCGGGTCAACGGGCCCCGTGCCTCGGCCGGCGGAAAGTCCGCCCCGCCCGGACCCGGCGGACGGACTCCCCTGGAGACCGCCATGCCAGGGCGGCCACCAGGACACCGCCCAGTTCCACCACACTGGCGGCCGATCACCGAGGCGGTCCTCGACACCGACGACCACGACACCCGGGGGTTTCACGACATGTTCTCGACGCGAAGACTGGTCCTGCTCTGGCCGCTGCTCGGCCTCTGCGCACTGCCTGCCCAACGCACGCCCGACGAGGCCCAGCGCGCCCTGCAGGAGGGCAACGAGCGCTTCGCCAGCGGCCACAGCGCGCCGCAACCGGTCGGCGAAGGCGTTCGCCGCACCCTGGCACGCGGGCAGAGCCCGTTCGCCGTCATCGTCACCTGCTCGGACAGCCGGGTACCGCCGGAGCACGTGTTCAACACCGGCCTCGGCGAGCTCATCGTCGTGCGCACGGCTGGCCACGTCGTCTCCCCGGAGACCGTCGCCGCCATCGAACAGGCTGTCGAGCAGCTGGAGGTGCCGCTGTGCGTCGTGCTCGGTCACGAGCACTGCGACGTCGTCGCCGCCGCGGTCGCGCAGCTGAGCGGCAACCAGGGCGAACGCGAACTGCACCGCAGCCAGGCCATGCTGCAGCTGTTCGAGCGCATCGAGCCGGCCCTGCGCAAGGCGCGCGCCCTCGACCTCGGCGGCGGCGAGCTGCTGCGCGCCTGCGAGGAGGAGCACGCGCAACTGACCACCCACGAGTGCCTGCGCCGCAGCGAGCTGCTGCGCCGCTACGCATCGGTGGGCCGCTTCCGCATCGTGCCGGCCCGCTACCACGCCGACGGCGCCGTCGAGTGGCTGCCGCCGCGGCCGCTGCCGGTCGAACCGGACGCCGCCCGGGCGATCCCGCCCGGCGCGATCCCGATGGGCCTGCCGCCGCACGTCGCGCTGCGCATGCTGCGCGCCGGCCACCGCCGCTTCCTCGGCGACGCCCGTCCGCAGCCGGACCTGACCGCTGCCCGGCGCGCCCAGCTCGCCGAGGGCGAGCAGCCGATCGCGGTGGTGCTGACCGACACCGACTCCCGCATCGCGCCCGAGCACGTGTTCGACGCCGGACTCGGCGAGCTCTACGTCGTGCGCACCAGCGGCAACGTGCTGACCGACGAGTCGCTGGCGAGCATCGAGTTCGCCGCCAGCGAGCTCGGCGCATCGCTGCTGGTCGTGATGGGTCACAACCGCTGCGCCCCGGTCGCCGCCGCGACGCGACAGCCCGAGCACCAGCAGATGACGCCCAACCAGCGCCAGCTGTTGCGCCTGCTCGAGCCGTCGGTGATGGGCGCGCACGGCGGCAACCCCGCCGAACTCGCCGAGGACGCCGGTCGCCGCAACGTGCAGCGCGCCGTCAACGAGGCCCGCTCGCGCAGCGCGCTACTGCGCTCGCTCGAACAGCAGGGACGCTTCGCGGTCCTGCCGGTGTTCTACGACGTCGCCTCCGGCGACCTCGAGTGGCTCAAGGACGGCGCGCCGGAGCAGGCGGTGGCGGCCCGCTCCTCGTCCCAGCACGACAGCGCCCCGCGCACCTCCGCGCGGCACGAGACCGGGCACGCCGCCTCGGGGCACGACGACCGCGCCGCGACCGGCAGCGAGCACCAGCCGGCCGCGACGCACGGCGAGCACGACCAGGACGCGACGCACGGGACCGCCGACCACGGCGCAACGGCGGTCGCTCAGCACGGTCACGACAGCGACCACGGCGCCGCGAACGATCGCGAGGGATCCGCCGATCACCAGGCCGAGCCGCACGGCGCCACGAACCATGGCGACGACCACAGCGCCGCCGGGCACGACGCGCTGCCGGTGCTCGACTGGGCCCAGCTCGCGGCACCGATGGGCGAGACCGCGCCCGGCAGCCACTCGCCGAACGCGAACGCGCAGCACCACGGCGACGAGCACGAAGGCGCCGACGACCACGGCGCGCAGGGCACCGAGCACGACGCGGCCGGCCACGACGACTCGTCCCACCCGTCGACGGAGCACCAAGCCACGGATCACCAGTCGACGGGGCACGAGGATCCGGAGCACGGGGCTGAGCAAGGCTCCGGCCGACACGGCGAGGAAGGGCACGGCGACCACGCGGAACACGCGCCGACCGGACAGGGCGCCTCGACGCTGTCATCGCGCTGGAGCGACCCGGTCGTCGTCGTCGGGCTCGGCGGCATCGCCTCGCTGCTGGTCGCGGCGCTGCTGGCGCTGAAGACCCGCTGATCGCCGGCGCGTTCAGTCGAACGCGTCGATGACGACCTCGGCGAACAGCGTGTCGCCGCCCGGCGCAGCCCACAGCCCGACCTTGCCGGCGGGCAGCGGCGCGGCGTCCTCGGCGACGAACTGAACAGCGCCGTCGACGAGCACCTCGGCGCGGCCGCCGACCAGGGTCAGCTGTGCGGTGTGCCACTGATGTTCGTCGAACGTCGTGTGGTGGCGCTCACCGATCAGCACCTTCTCGCCGCCGTGGACCCGGTAGAGGCGGAGGTTGCACTCCTCGAGGTTGATGCGCAGGTAGTAGTGCTCGTCGTCGGAGCGGTAGCGCGCGACCAGGCCCGCGAGGTGCATGCCCGGGCCCACCGTCGCCACCTTGAAGCGCGTGCCGATCGCCACGTCTCCGGCGTCGGCCGCGTCGTCGAGCAGCATCGCGCCGCCGCGGCGGTTGGCGGAACCGCCGGTCATGACCGGCGTGATCGCGATCGGTCCGCCGGCCGCGGTCAGCTGCCACTCCGCCTGCTGCTCGCTGCTGACGACGGCGACGAAGCCCGCGGTCGGCGCCGCGTCTCCGAGCTCGCCGAACACCACCGCGCGGTGCCGCGACGGCGCCGTGATCACCAGGTCGTCCATCGACGTGTGGCTGTCGCCCTTGAGCCACAGCCCGACCTTGCCCGCGTCGCGGAAGGTGTCGTCGTCCGCCTCGAACAACAACGCGCCGTTGAGCCAGACGCGGAAGTGCGTGCCTTCGGCCTCGAGCCGCATCGTCTGCCAGACGTCCTCCCAGATCTGCACGTGGTCGACCCCGGCCAGCTCGATGCGGCGACCGTCGACGACCTTGTAGAAGCGGTAGTTGTCCTCGAGCGAGTTGACGCGGCAGCAGTAGTAGTTGTCGGCGTCCTGATAGCGAACGCACAGCCCGGCGGCGCGGTCGGTCTCGCCGGTCATCGTCTTGAACGAGGCCTGCACGGCGACGTCGCGCACGCAGAGCCCGTCGTAGATGCACAGCGGGAAGCGCCTGCCGCTCGGCGTCGTCTCCAGCTGCGTCACCACCCGCCCGCCGCCGCGCGACGTCGGGTCCTCGGTCACGTGCCAGACGCACGGCTCGCCGCCGCCGGTCTGCGCCACCGTCATGCCCGTCGGCGCGGCGCCCGCCGCCATGGCGTCGAAGTCGATCGCGATCGTGCCCGCCGGACGCTGCGACGGCGCGACGGCGGCCTGGGCGGCGAGGCGCGCGCCGATGCGTTCGATCAACTTCGCGCCGAGCTCGGGCGCGCGCAGCTCGGCGGCGCCGAGGTCCACCGTCATGCGGCGCAGCGCGGCGCACGACGGCACGCCGGGCGGCGTCGGCGTGTCGGCGCGCAACGGCAGCTGCCCCTTGTCCTGCGCCACCATCGACGCCTCCGCCTCCGCCGACAGCAGGAACTCGATCAGCGCGCGACCGAGTTCCGGCGCGGGCGAGCTCGCCAGCAGCGCCGCGGTGTGCGGCACCAACAGCGCACCGACACCGTCCTGATCCGGGTAGACACAATCGACCGGCAGGCCCGCAGCCCGCGCCCCGAGGTAGTCCGACGTGTCGGTCATGCCGACCAGCACGTCGCCCCGGCCGACCATCTCCGCCAGTCGACGATCGCTCGGCGCGACCACGCAGTCGTTGGCCAACAGGCCGTCGACGAAGCGTTCGCAGGCCGCGGCGCCGAGCCCGGCGTCGAGCGCCAGCAGGTGCAGCAGCGAGGTGCCGTTGCCGGGCCGCGTCAGCCCGACCTGGCCGCGGAAGCGCGCGTCGAGCAGGTCCCACATCGACCGCGGCCGCTCGGCCAGCGGCAGCCGCGCCGTGTTCACCACCAGCACCCGGGCCCGCGGCGCGAAGCCGTACCAGGCGCCCTCGGCGTCGCGGAACGCTGCCGGCAACTGCCCCACGCCCGCCGGCGGCGGCGACATGACGGCGAACGCACCGATCCGCTTCAGCGCGTCGGTGGACATCGACTCCTGACACCACCAGACGTCGCCGCCGGCGGCGTGCATCGCGGCCAGCGCCGCCGGAGCCTGGTCGCGCGTCGGCCGCTGGCAGTGCACGACCTCGACGGTGACGCCGCGGCGCGCTTCGAACGGTCGTAGCACCGGGCGTACGGCGCTCTCGCGCAGCGACGTGCACAGCACGACGCGGGCGTCGGGAGCGGTGGAGTGGGAGGCGTCGCGCGGCGCCTGCGCCGTCGCCGCGGCGAGCGGCAACAGACAGGCGACGGCGAGCACGAACGGCGAGCGCGTAGCGGTCACGAGCGGGTTCTCCGTGGTGGATGGTCGATCGCGACGCGATCACATGATCGTCGACTCGAAGTAGCCGGTCAGATAGAAGTCGCCGAGGGTCGGGCTGTAGACGAACCCCTGCGCGCACAACACCAGCCCGCGCAGCGCCGGGCTGTCCGGGACCTGGAGGCCGATCGACGCGGTGCCGAACGCGGGCACCAGCACCGGCACGAGGTAGAGGGACGTCGGGTCGATGAAGACGAAGCCCCACTGGGTCGGCAGCGGCGTCGCCGCGACGGCGGTGGACATCGCGACACAGACCAGCTCGCCCGGCTCACCGGCGACGTCGAAGTTGGCCCGTCCGCCGCGCGCCAGGATGCGCCAGTACTCCGGCATGTTGGCCCACTCCGAGACCTGGCAGCTACCGCTCCACGCGTGCACGACGCTGCCGTCGTAGGCGTAGGCGCACTCGTCGCGCAGCTGCTTCTGCACCGTGACGCACGGCGTCGTCGACCAGCTCTCGTCGTAGACCGAGTAGCAGTAGAGGTTGGCGCCGTCGTCGGCGATCACCGACATGTCGAAGCAGGCGGGCATCGCCGGCTGCGCCGTGAACACCGTCGCCCACCGCCCGGTGCGGCCGTTGAAGGCGTCGAGCCGGTTGCCCGAGCGGGCGCAGAACGCCGCCTTGTGCTGCGCGTAGACGTCTCCGACCGGCGCCACCTGGGTCGTCCAGGTGCCACGGTTGGTGCTGAAGCCGTGCATCGTGCCGTTGGCCTCGACCAGCACCGCGCCGTTGTAGTTGACGTAGAAGACGCCGGTGCTGCTGCCGCTCGGCTCGGGTTCCCAGGTGTTGGTCATGCACGAGAACGCGCGCCAGGTGCCGTCGACGTACGACTGCGCCAGCACCGCGCCGGTGTTGGCGAAGACGCTGAAGCCGCCCGTCTGGGCCGGTGAGAACGAGCCGGCCAGCACGCCGAAGCCGTAGAGGTCGCCGTTGCCGTCCTCGACCGTCAGCAGCTCCTGTTGCACGTTGACGTTGGTGATGCCCGCCGTCGCGGCCACCACGTCGACCGTGCCCGACGCGCACGAGTAGCCGACCACCGCGTTGCCGACCTGCACCGCGGCGACGTTGGCCTGGGTGGTCAGCGTGGCGTTCTGGTCGGCGACCAGCAGCACCTGGTTGTCGGTCAACGCGCTGTAGAAGTTGATCGTGTTGGCGTCGCGGATGGCGATGTAGCCGGCGCGGTTCGGCGGCTTGATCAGCGAGGCCGTCGACGGCATCGGCAGCGTGCGCCAGGTGTTGCGGTAGGCGCTGAACACGTAGGCGTTGGTGCCGTCGCGCACGACGCCGCAGTAGCCGGTGGCGTCGAGCTGCACCGCGCCGGAGACGCTGAGCTCCACCGGCGCCCCGTAGTGCGCCGAGAAGCCGACCGTGCGGTTGCCGTCGGTCATCACCGCGACCATGCGCGACACGGCGACGCCCGGCGACGCCGCGAACGTCGAGGTGGTCCACTCGCCGGTCATGCTGGAGAAGGTGTGCACGTCGTTGCCGTCGAGCACGGCGCTGATCCAGACCGCGCCGGTCGTCGCGCTCGACATCACCGCGGTCGGCCCGATCGCGATCGGTTCCCAGACGCCGCGCCGGGTCGCGAACGCCCACGCGGTGCTGCCGTCGAGGATCACGCAGTGGTCGTCGTAGCCGTAGAACGTCGGCGTCAACGACGTCGTGACGAGGTCCGCCCACTTGCGCGTGTAGGACGAGTAGGCGTGGTAGCCATCGTCGTCGTCGACGACGACGATCGTCGACTCGGCGAAGAACGAGCTGGGGTTGGCGCTCGGCAGTGAGACCCACTGTGGCAGCTGGGCGATGGCGGTGGAGACGGACAGCGACGCAGCGAGCGCGACGCACGTGGCGGGGATTCTCATGGGGTCGTGGGGTGCAGGAGGGCTGCCCGCGAGGGGCGAAGACCCTGGGCCCCATGACAAGCACCGTGCCGCGAGCCGCGAGCCGTACGCTGCGTGTGACACCTCGAGCGAAGCGTTCTGCGGCGGGAACGCGTCGCGCGCGCTGCGTCACCGATCGCGCACACCTGCCGGCGTTGGCGCACGCCGTGGCCGATGTGCTGATGTCGCACGTCGATCACGCGGCGTTTCGCTGCGTTCCCCCTCCGCTCGCGTCAGCGCAGCAACGCCTCGAAGCGCGCGCGGCGCGCCGGGTCGTCGTTGTGGTCGAAGTAGAAGCGGCGGAAGCGCGCGAAGTCGTCGGCGAGCTGCTGCTTCGACTTCGCAGCGGCGGCCGCGAGGTAGTCGTCGAGCACCTGCTCGAAGTCCTGCACGTCGATGTCCTTGTCGCGACGGCGCAGCTCGGCCATCAGCTCGCGATCCCAGGTGACCAGCCGCAGGTGCAGGTCGACCGGGACGAAGCGGATGTTCCGCCACGGCTCGCGGTCCGGCTGCTCCTTCCGGTAGGAGTCCTCGAAGTGCAGCTGCACGCCGCGCGACTCGAGGTACTCGGGGTCGCTCGGCTTGCCGTGTCCGGCCTTGCCCCGCGCGACGTAGGGCAGCCGGGCGATGTGGGCGTCGGTCAACCCTGCGGCGACCTCGATCGCGACCGGCACGTCGGTCCAGTAGGCGACGTTGGCGTGGCCACCGGCGATCGCGATGCGCACGTCGAGCCCGGCGAACAGCGGCCGCAGGTAGTCGTGCGCGACGATCCGGAACGCGTCGGCCATGGTCACGCCCGGCGCGAATTCGTGCATGGAGATGCGCCGGTTGTCGCTGACGGCGTTGGTCGGGTCGTCGAGCCCCGCCGGTTCGAGGCGCAGCTGCAGCCCCACCACCAGCGCCAGCATCACGACCGGCTGCAGCCACAGCGGCCGCCAGCGCTGCAGCGCCAGGTCCCAGCCGAGCAACAGCATCGGCAGCACCGGCAGCAGGAAGCGCGAGAACATGAAGTCGCCGCCGACCCAGATCACGAACGCGACGTACGGCAGCACGAAGGCGGCGATCGCCCACCACGGCCGGCGGCCGAGGAACGGCGAGATCGGCGCCAGCAGGTCACCCTTCTTCAGCGCGAACCAGCCGAGCACCGGCAGCGTCGACAGCAGCGGCCAGTAGCAGACGAAGAAGTCGCGCACGTAGAGCCACCCCTGCGCGACGAACGGCTCCGACGCCGACTTGGCGACGGCGGTGTTGGGCACCCAGTGGCCGTAGAAGGCGTGTCGCCACAGCAGGTAGGGCACGAACGCCAGCAGGAACGGCGCGCCGTAGCCGAGCAGCAGCCGCGGCGCCCGGCGCACGATCGTGTCGAACAGCACGAAGCCGCCGCCCGCGGCGACGAACAGCGCGCCGTCGGGCCGGGTCATCGCCGCGACGACGCCGACGAAGCCGCACAGCCACGCCTCACGCGCGCAGCGCAACGCGATCGCGTAGCGCAGCATCACCAGCCCGAGCAGCACGAACAGCGCGGTCTCGAGACCGGCCGGCGCCAACGACGCCGCGTGATGGATCGCCGCGTAGGCGCACGCCGCCACCGGCACCAGCGCTCGCCCGCCGCTCGCTCGCCAGGCGATCGCCGCCAGCAGCAGCACGGTGCCGGCGTGGCAGGCGATGCCCCAGACCACCGACCACGTCTCCAGGCCCTGGTCGCCGAGCCCGAACATCAGCCCGAGCGCCAGCCACATCGTCCAGCTGAAGTTCGTGTAGCCCTCGACCGGCGCCTCGGCCGGATCGAGGTTGAACACCAGCCCGTGCCCGTCGACGAAGTGCTTCGCGTAGCGGAACGAGATGAACGCGTCGTCGCACGTCCAGCGCAGCGCCCACGCCTGCCAGACGGCCGCGAGCACCGCCAGCGCGGCGAGGGTCCAGAACACGTGGCGGCGCGGCATGTCGGCAGCCGAAGGCTACCCCACGGCCCGGCCGCCGCCAGTGTCCAGCCGGCGCACCGCGCTCAGCGCGGCAGCGCCTTCAGCACTTCGGTGGCGAAGTTCGCAGGGTCGACGCGGCGCCAGACCTTCTGCACCTTGCCGTCGGCGTCGACCAGCAGCGCGATGCGGCGCGCGGTCGCCGCCTCCGCATCGGCGGCTGCGCCGCAGGCGATCGCCAGCTCGCGCTTCGTGTCGCTGCACAGCGGGAACGGGAAGCCGTGCTCCTGCTGGAACGCGGCGTTCTGCTCCGGCGCGTCGAACGACACACCGAGCACCGCCACCCCCTGCCCGTCGAGCTCGGCGAACGCATCGCGCAGGCCACAGCCCTGCGCGGTGCAGCCGGGCGTGCCGGCCCTGGGGTAGAACCAGATCAGCAGCTGCTTGCCGCGGAAGTCGGCGAGGCGCCGCATCCGTCCCGCCTCGTCGCTCAGCGCGAAGTCCGGCGCCGCCGCCCCGACCACCAACCGCGCCGAGCCTTCGCCGCCGCGCGCCGCGCGGCCGCCGCGACGGCGGCCGGCCGGGCGCTCGGCGACGGTCGCGTCGCCTTCGCCCGACTTCGCGGTCGCCTCGACCGCGCCGCCGTTCGCACCGGCGCCCTTGCTCGCCGCCTCGGCCTTGGCCTCGACCGGCGAGGCGATCGCCTCGGCAGCCTCGCGCGGGGCCGGCTCCGGCGCCGGCTTCAGGTGCGCGTCGATGTAGCTCGGCGCGTAGGGCAGCTTCTCGAGCTCGCGATCGGCGTAGGGCACGCCTTCGCTCATCCACTTGGGCGCCGGCGCACCCTTGAGGTGGTGGTCGAAGTACTCGCTCATGCGCCGCGTCCAGTCCTTCATGTTCGCCTTGTTGCGCAGGCCGTGGTCCTCGCCGTTGTAGTTGAACAGGTAGGCCTCCTTGCCCAGGCGCTTGAGCGCGACGAAGTACTCGATGCCCTGCGTCCACGGCACCGCGCCGTCGTTGTCGTTGTGCAGGATCAACACGGGCGTCTGCACCTTGTCGGCAAAATGGATCGGCGAGTTCTCCCAGTAGCGCAGCGGGTATTCCCACGGCGTGCCGCCGATGCGCGACTGCGTCTGCTCGTACTGGAACTGCCGCGACATGCCGGTGCCGTAGCGGATGCCACCGTAGGCCGAGAGCATGTTGCTGACCGGCGCGCCCGACTCGACGGCCTTGAAGATGTGCGTGCGCGTCACCAGGAACGCGGTCTGGTAGCCGCCCCAGCTGTGACCCGCGGCGCCGACCGCCTTGGGGTCGACGAAGCCCTTGGCGATCAGGCTCTGCACGCCCGAGACCACGCACTTGACGCACGACGCGCCCGGGTAGCCGATCTCGTACTGGATGTCGGGCATGAACCACAGGTAGCCGTTGCTGACGTAGTAGGCCGCGTTCGGCGAGGTGCCCGCCGCCGGCGTCACGTAGTTGTGCAGGTTCTGCGACAGCCGCTCGTAGAAGTAGACCATCATCGGGTACTGCTTCGCCGGGTCGAAGCCGTCCGGCTTGACCAGCACGCCGGTGCGCTGCTCGCCGTTGCCGTCGATCCAGTGCACCAGCTCGGCGTCGCCCCAGCGGAACTCCTTCTGCTGCGGGTTGGCCTCGCTGAGGCGTCGCAGCTTCGAGAAGTCGGCGCCGGCCGTCCACAGGTCGGGGTAGTCGCGGAACGTCGACAGCGTGAAGTAGAGGCGGCCGCTGCGCAGCGGGCTGGTCAGCCCGCCGATCGCCTTGTCCATCATGCACAGCCGCGCCGGCAGCTGGTCGCGGCGCAGCGCGTCGGCGAAGTAGCCCTCGGCCATCGTGTCGACGTCGCGCGCCGACAGCAGCAGCTCGTCGTCGACGAACGGCGAGTCGTCGCGGCGCGGCAACCGCTGCAGGCGCAGCTCGAGCCGGTGCTCGCGGCCGTAGCCGTCGGTGACGCAGACCGCGCGGCCGCTCTGCGGATCGATCGACCAAAGGTCGAACTCGTCGTAGAGCAGCACCGCGCCGTCGCCGTCGGTCCAGCCGGCGACGCCGAAGGCGCCGTCGGGCTCCGGGTGGTCGTCGTCGTAGTGGTGGAACGGCACCGTCAGCTGGCCCGTCAGGTCGCGGCGCACGCCCGTCTCGACCTCGTAGGTGTACCAGTGGTAGTCGTCACCGAACCACAGCAGGTAGCGGCCGTCGGGCGAGCTGCTGACGCTGCCGCGGTGGTGCTCGAGCACCTTCAGGCGCGCGCCGCTCTTGCGGTCGACGAGCCAGGCGTCGGCGTAGCGGCCGTCCCACGACACTTCCTGTTCGTACGGACGCGAGTCGCTGGCCAGCAGGTAGCGGCCATCGTTGCCGACGAAGCGCAGTGTCGGCGTGCGGTCGTCGCCGAGCACCGTGACGCGGTCGCTGGCGCGGTCCCAGACGGCGGTGCGCCGATCGTCACGATCGCCCCCGCCGCGCTTCTGCTGCATCGTCTGCAGCAGGCCGTCGCGCCAGTTCCACAGGTCGAGCACGACCTTGTCGTCGTCGAGGATCGGCAGCGGATCGGGCTCCGGGGCGTCCTCGACGGCGAACGACAGCACCTTGCCGTCGCGGCTCCACGTCAGGCTGCCGGCCACGCGCTGCTGCGGCGGCATGCCGCGCTGGCCGACGAAGGCGACGCGGGACGTCTTCGTCGACCCCCCGGGCCAGACGTAGACGTCCTTCGCCGGCTTGTCCTCACCGAGCTGCTCGAGGTCGGCGAGGAACGCGATCGCGGTCTCGTCGTGGTCGATCGAGACGTCGGCGATGTTGCAGGCGCCCTCGAAGATCATGACGGGGTCGTCCAGGCGGCGATCGAGCAGTCCCTCGACGAACAGTCCGTAGGCGGTGCCCTCGACCGGCTTCTTGGCCGACGTTTGGTACCACAGCCAGCGCTCGGTGCGCGAGAAGCCGTGGGCGACGACGTCGGCGACGGTGCGCTCATCCCCCTTCGCCAGGTTGCGGATCGTCAGCTCGTGGCCCTCGGGCCGCGCCTTCTCGAGCTTCGCCGCTCTGGCCTCGGCCTTCTTCTCGGCCTCGGTCTTCTCCTTCTTCTCCGGCTTCTCCGCGGGCTTCTCCTCGGCCTTCGCCGCCTCGCCATGCGCCGGCTCCGGGTTCGCCTCGGCCGACTTCGACTCGGCGGGCTTCTCGCTCGCCTTGTCGCCGTCCTTCTTCGCCTCGGCCGACTTCTTCGGCGCCTTCTGGTACAGCAGCAGGTCCCACTCCTCCGCCATCGACCAGCGGCGCACCTTGCCGAGCTTCTCGACCTCGCCGGTCGCCAGCTCGAGCAACCACAGCTCGCTCATGTTCTTCTCGTCGTCTGCGCCGCCGCCGGCGGCCGCGCCCCCGGGGCCGCCCGGACCACCGCGCCGCCGACCGCCGCGGCCGGGCGCGGCCGCCGCTTCGGGTTCGCCACCGGCCTGCTTGCCCTCCTCCTTCTTCTCCTTCTCCGGCTCCTCGGCGCCGCCGTTCTTGATGCGCTCGCCCTTCTTGCGCAGCTCGGCGATCTTCTTGTCGCGCTCCTCGACCTTCGACTTGCCGACCGAGAACGCGACGTAGCGGCCGTTGGGCGAGAACTTCGCGCCGCTCGCGAGCGGGAAGCGGTGCATCGTGTCACCGTCGCTCTGTCGCACGATCAGCTCGCCGTCCCCCCACTGCGGCTCGATCTGGTAGGCGACCCAGGCGCCGTCGTCGCTGTAGGCCTGCCCGCGCACCGACTTCCAGCCGTCGTAGTCGTCGTGGGTCAACGCGCGCTGCTGCTGGGCGAGCAGTTGCGGCGTCGTGCAGAGGGCGAACGGGAGCAGCGCGAGCCACGCGCGAACGAACGACTTCGTCATGGTGCTGGCGGACATGGGACGGCG
Organism: Planctomycetota bacterium; assembly: GCA_020638735.1. Taxonomy (GTDB): domain Bacteria; phylum Planctomycetota; class UBA1135; order UBA1135; family UBA2386. The sequence continues at coordinate 530,930 of JACKHZ010000008.1, forward strand.
CATGCTACGGGACCACGGTGCACGGCGTCGGCCGCGTCGCGACGAGCCGTGTCGCGTCGTTGTCACGTTCGCGACGCGCCGATGGCAACGGCCCTGCCGATCAGAGGCGACCGAGCAGGCCGCTGCCGACGGCGCGACCGGCGACCGCGAGCCGCGCCGGGTCGAACGAACGGCGCGCGGCCAGCTGCCAGACCACCGCGCGATCGGGCCACCACTTGACGTCGTCGTCCGACGAATCGCGCGGATCGTCGACGAAGCAGCCGAGCGCGCGTTCTTCGTCGGAGACGTCGCCGTGCCACCAGACGTGGCCGCCGTGCTCGCTGTAGAGGTAGCCGCGCTCGAGGCGGCCGCGCGCGGCGAACGCCCAGCCGTGCACGTCGAGCGCTTCGTCGCTGACGAACCACTGCGCGCGGCCGAAGGTCGCGGCGAGCGCCGTCAGCAGCGCCTCGAGCCGCGGCAGGTCGTCGGCCAGCGCGGCGACGTCGCGGCCGATGACCAGCACGTGGCCGTCGAGCGCCGGCGTGGCGAACGCGCCGCGCAGAACCGCGTCGGCGAGCCCGGACGCCCAGTTGGCCGGCAGCGCGGTACGCAGCGCCAGCGCCCGCGCCACCGCGGCGGAGTCGCCGGCCGGCACGACCATCCAACCGACGTCGCGCGGGAACGCCGTCGGCCGATCGGGCGCCGCCGCCGGACGCGCCGCCGCGCCGCCGGGCCGCACGGCAGGATCGACCAGCGCGTCGGCGCCGCCGCGATGGATGCGCACGAGCCGGTCCCAGCCCCGCAGCCCCCACCAGACGAGGGCGACCAGCAGCACGATCGTGACCAGCAAGCCGGGATGCATCGGCGTCGGTTTTGGCTCACGGCGGCGGCGAATGCCAGCCCCGCTCGGTCACGACCGCGTCGAGGTGCTGGTCGTGCACGTCGGTCGGCACCGCCGGCAGCTGCTGCACGGCGAATGCCACCCCGACGCAGAGCGGCCGCGGCGCGGCGGCGCGCGCCGCCAACCAGCGGTCGTAGTAGCCCTTGCCCTGGCCGAGGCGCGCGCCCGTGGCGTCGAAGGCGACCAGCGGCGCGAGCAGGATCGTCGGCAGGAGTTCGTCCGCGTCGGGCGCGGGGCCGCGGGTGCCGAAGCCGGCGTCGACGAGGCCCGCGTCGTCACCGGTCCAGCGGCGGAACGTCATCGACTCGCCGTCGACGACCGGCAGCGCCAGCGCGGCGCCGCGCGCGGCGAGCGCGCGCGCCAACGGGCGCGGGTCGACCTCGTCGGGCAACGGCCAGTAGGCACCGACCACGGCGGCGGTGGCGGCGGCGCGTTCGGCGAGCCGCGGCTCGGCATGCGCCACGATCTGCGCCACGGCCGCGTCGGCCGACGCGCCAGCAGCGACGCGCGCGCGGCGCAGGCGCGCGAGCCGCCGCAGTGCCGCCTTGCCGATCGTCAGGCCATGGTCCGCGAGCGCGGGGAGTCCGGCGAGCGCCCCGATCCCCCACTTGGCGCGTTCGCTGTCGGTGGTCGCACGATCCACGGGCCACAGCACATGGGCGCCTCTGCGGCGGACGAATTGCGTGCCGAACTTCTGTTCGCGGCCGGTGAGCGCGCGCCCGCGATCGAACGCCATCGCCGCCAGCGCGCGCCAGCGCGGCCCCGTGTCGAAGCGACGCAACGCGAGCTGGTGCACGGCGTCGACCACCGCCGGATCGTCGCTGCGCACCTGCATCAGCGCGCGGTAGAACTCGACCTTGGCGTCGCCGTCGCTCACCGCAAGAGGCTCCCGATCGCCGCCGCCAGCTTCTGCGCCAGCTGCATCGGCGCGTCGTCCGCGGCGGCGAGCACCAGCGGCACGTCGTCGGCAGCAGCCGCACGCAGCGTCGCCTGCGTCGCCGCGTCGGCCCCCGACCCGGCGAACAGCACCAGCCGACAATCGTGCTCGGCGCACCAGCGCTTCGCCGCGGCGAGCGCGTCGGCGAACGCGGACTGCGCGACCTCGTCGTCCGCCTCGCCGAGCGTTCCGAACACCAGCGCCGCGGGCCGGTAGGCGGTGTAGAAGTCGCGGAACAACCGCCACTGCTGGGCCGCATCGGGCACCGCGGTCTGCGGACCGAGCACTTCGACGGCTTGGCGCGTGGTGCCGCGCAGCGCCGCCCGCAGCAGCAGCTCGAGGTGCTCGCCCGGCCCGCCGACGTCGTAGAGCGGCGCACCGCCGAGCAGGAACACGCGCGGCCCGGCCTCGGCCTGGGCCAACGAATGCACGATCCCCGGACCGCGCACGCGGCAACCGAGCGCTTCGGTGAGCTGGTTGCCGGCGTCGGGGCCGAACAGCTCGTCCGGCACGCGCGAGTCGTGGTGCATGGCGCGCAGCCCGGCGTCGCCGGCGAACGCAGCGGCGAACACCAGCGCGAGCCGCAGCGGCAGGTTGTCCCGCACGACGAACGCACTCGCTGCGGCCGCCGCACCGGTCAGCACCAGCAGCATCGCGTCGGCGCCGGGGAAGGCGAGCTCGAGGTCGCCCTGCCAGATCGCCCACGCGACGAACCCGACCATCGCCACCGCTCCGGCGACCAGCTCGAGCTGCTGCGCACCGAGCGCCAGGCCGAAGGCCAGCACCACCGCCGCGGCGAGCAGGCCGAAGCCGGCCCACCCCCATCGCGACGGGCCGAGGTGGTCGGCGCCGCGCGGCGCGATCTCCAGCCGGTGGATCACGGCGTTGCCGCCGCGGGTCAACATGATCAGGCGCCCGTAGACGTCGTCCGCCAGCTGCCACGGCTGCTGCCGGCCGGCGACGTTGGCGCGCAGCCAGCGACCGCGGGCCTGGATCCACACCGTCGACAGGTATCCGGGCGCGACGCCGACGCCGTTCCCGGGCCCTCCGGTCAGCAGCGCGTCGCGGCTCCGCCAGCCGGGCCCGTCGCCGACCGTGGACATGCGCAGCCCGGTGAAGCGGCCGGCGAACATCTCCATCGGCCCGATCACGCCGGTCTCCGGGTCCTCGAGATGTCGCGGCTCGACGACCCGCAGCAGCACGTCGAGGTCGGCGCCTTCGCCGAGCGAGACGTCCATCTCGAGGTCGAAGTCGCCGAACCTGTTGCCGAGCTCGAACCAGTGCGCGTCGGTGATCTCGACGAGGTCGGTGGCGTCGCGGTTGAGGTGGAAGTGCTGCCGGTCCAGCCGCAGGTCGCGGCAGCCCGCCGGCACGAAGCACGGCAGCAGGGAACCGGCGACGACGCCGCAGGCGAGCAGGAACCAGCACGACCAGCGCATGGCCGGCGACAGTACGGGCCCCGGCACCTTCGACAACCTGCAAAGCGGCCGCCTTCACGCCGCACCGACGAACCACCGTCGCGCCGTTCAAGTGCGAGCCCCCGGCGGCTAGCCTTGCCGAAGTGTCCAGCCGCGAGTGGTTCGTCGATCGCCTCGTCCTGCCGCACTGCGTGAAGGCCGGCGTGCGCATCACGGCGCGCGACGGCGTCGTCGACGACGTCGGCCAGCGCGCGCCCGGTGCCGGCGCCGAACACCTGCGCGGCACCCTGCTGCCGGGCTTCGTCGATCTGCAGGTCAACGGCCAGGGCGGCCGCAGCGTGCACGAAGCGACGCCGGACGCGCTCGAGCAGATCGCGCGGGCGGTGTTCGCCGGCGGCGCGGTGGCCTTCCTGCCGACGCTGATCACCGCGCCGTGGGGCGAACTGCTGGCGCAGGTGCGCGCGGTGGCGCGATGGATCGCGGAACGACCCGCTGGCCCGGCGCCCGACGCCGCCGTGCCGCTCGGCCTGCACGTCGAGGGCCCGTTCCTGACGACGCCCGGCGCCCATCCGAAGGAACACCTGATCGCGCCGACCCCGCAGCGCATCGACGAGCTGCTGAAGGCGGCGGACGGACACCTGCGCCTGGTGACGATCGGCAACGCCGCGCCCGGCGCCGTCGAGGCGAGCGCCCGCCTCAGCGCCGCGGGCGTGACCGTCGCGCTCGGGCACTGTGACAGCCCGGACGGCTTCACCGCCTGTGTCGACGCCGGCGCCACCGCGGTGACGCACCTGTTCAACGTCATGGGCCCGATCCACCATCGCCTCGCCGGTCCCGCGGTGCTGGCGCTCGACGACGCGCGCGTCAGCTGCCCGATGATCGTCGACGGGGTGCACGTGTCGCCGGCGATGGTGCGCCACGCGTTCCGCGTGCTGGGCCCGGATCGCGCCGTGCTCGTCACCGACGCGGTCGCTGCGGCCGGCATGCCCGACGGGGACTACGTCCTGTCCGGGCAGGTCGTGACGGCGCAGCGCGGCGTGGTGCGCAACGCCTCGGGTGCTCTGGCCGGCTCGGCGCTGACGATGGCGATGGCGGCGCGCAACTTCCTGTCGATGGTGCCCGACGCCGGACCGTGGACGCTGGCGCGGCTCGCGGCGCACAACCCGGCGCGGCTCGTGGCAGCCGACGGCTACGGCGCGATCGCCGCCGGAGCGCGCGCCGCGTTCACGCTGCTCGGCGACGACGGCAGCGTGCGCTGCGTCGTCTGAACCGCCGCGCCCCTATTCGACCCAGGGCCGCGCCTGCTTGACCAGCAGCCGCCCCTTCTTGTCGACCTTGAACTCGACCTCCATCGCGAACTCCGGGTCGTCCTGCCTGCCGTAGAGCGTCGCGAAGCGCTCGTGCACGGTGCGCAGGCAGCGGCGCAGCTCGAGCAGCGTGTCCGGGTCGAGCAGCGGCTGGTCGCCGGCGCGGTTGCTGCGCTGCAGCACGCGGTCGCCGCGCGGGTTGCGCGGGCCGATCAGCAGCTCCTCGGGCACCGAGCGCGCCTCCGGGTTGGTGACGAGGTCCTCGCCGACCTGCGCGTTGACGTAGTACTGCACGACCTTGCTGGCGCCCGCGACCAGCCGCCCGCTGACGTCCTTGGTCACCGCCACGCCGTTGGCGCGCTCCTTCTTCTCGTTGGCGTGCAACGCGACGCCCATCGCCGCCGCGAAGTGGTCGACGCGGTAGAACTCGCGCTCCTCGAAGGCGCGGAAGTTCCACAGGCTGGCGTAGACCTGACGGATCGTCTTGGCGAGGTGGCTCTCCTTCGGCTTGTGCGTGAACGAGTCGTAGAGGCCGGCGCCGGAGAACCCGGGCAGGTCCTCGTTGTTGGTGCTCGAGCGGCAGCGGATCGACTCGTCCTTGCCGAACTTCGCCTGCACCTCGCCGAGCGCGTCCTCGACCCACTTCGGCATCCTGCCGTTCTCGATCGCCTTGCGGAACTCGGCCAGCGCGCGCTCGCGCGTGTCGGCGTCGACGCGGAAGTCCTTGGCCGCCATCATCTCCTTGGCCATCGCGTAGAAGCCGTTCTCCTTCATGAACGCGTCGTAGCAGGCGAACGGCACCGCGAAGCCGTCCGGCGAGCGCTCGTCGGGCCAGCCGAAGGTGCGCAGCACGGCGAGGTTGGCGGCCTTGACGCCGACGCTCCGGTGGTCGTCGAAGCCCAGCTCGGCGAACGGGCGGATCGCGCGCACCGCGAGGTCGCGCGGCGGCTTCTGCACCTGCTTCGGCCGCAGCGCCGCGAAGTGCGCGTCGACCTCCTGCTGGGTCGCGGCGCGCAGCTCGTAGCCGTCACCGCGCACCTCGTAGCGCACCAGCTTGCCGAGCAGCGTGCGCACGCGCTCGTCGTCGGCGACGCCGCGCACGTAGGCGTTGGGCACGTCGTCCTGCACGCAGCGCAGGTTGACGTGCGACAGCGGCGTCTGCCGCGCGCCGGTCAAGACGCCGGCCGTGCGCGGCATCTCGTTGGGCAGCTCCGTGTAGACGACCACGTCGTGCACTGCCGGCCGCTCGTCGCCATGCATCAGCCGGAGCCGTCCGAACGACACCGCGCGGTGCAGCGGCGCGAACGCGGTCTCCCCGTAGACGTCGTCGGCGTGGAACACCGGCAGCTTCGCCTGCTCGTAGAGCTCCTCCTCGCGCTGCCAGCGCTGCTCGGCCCGCGGCAGCAGGTTGTAGGACAAGTTGCCGGCCAGCGGCTTCGCCTTCGCCTGCAGCAGCCGGTAGGCCATCTGGATGTCGGCGAACGGATAGGCGTCGTTGGGCTCGAACTCGAACGTGTAGAGGCCGGGCTTGCCGCTCGGCGACACCAGCAGCGGCCGGTAGACCAGCACGCCGCGCATGCGCATCGTGCCGTCGCGTTCGTCGACGCCGATGCGTTGCATGAACATCGGGTGCGCGCGGTAGGTCTTGGTGTTCATGAAGTACAGCCGGGGCGCGTCGGAGTCGGCGGCCTCGATCTGGAACTTGACGAACTCGAGGTTGGCGAGGTGGGTGTCGATCATGACCTCCTCACCCTGGTACGACAGCGCGTGGAACGCCTCGCGATCGCCGATCGTCGCCGCGCCGTCGTCGAACTCGAGTTCGTCCGGCTGCAGCACGTGGTCGGGACGCTCGCCGCCGCGGCCGCCGAAGCCGCCCGGTCCGCCCATGCCAGGAGGACCGCCGGGCCCACCCGGGAAGCCACCGCGCGTCGGCCGCATCTCCTCGGCGGACACCACGCCGTCGCCGTCGCGATCGGCCTTCAGCAGCGATCGTGCGGCGTCGGTGACCTCGTCGTCGAACAGCTCGCCGTCGCCGTCGAGGTCGAGCGCAGCCATCACCGGATGCGCGCCCATCATGCCCATCGGGCCGCCGGGGCCGCCCATGCCAGGCGGGCCGCCCGGGCCACCAGGGAAGCCGCCGGGCCCACCACCGGGCGGACCGTCCGCGCCGCGGCGGCCGCCGAAGTCGGGCATCAGCTCGTCGCTGGTCAGGTTGCCGTCACCGTTCTTGTCGAGCGTCAGCAGCGCGCTGGCCGCGGCCTTGCGTTCGGCCGCTGAGATCTCGCCGTCCTGATCCGCGTCGAGGACCTGCACCGCCGGCAGCGGCGGCATGCGCATGCCGCGCGGACCGCGGTCGCCCCGACCGCCGCGGCGATCCTGCGCGGGGAGCGCGGCAGACAGACAGGTGAGAGTGACGACGAACAACGTGGTGCGCATGACGGGAACCTCACATCAACCGACGGTGGCGTAGCCGAGCCGTTGGCAACCGGAGACGTACTTGGAGAAGCGGGCGGGGCGCGCGCCGAGCACGCGCATCGCGCTGGTGAGCCCCTCTGGGGCGTCGGTCGGCGTCTTGCACTCGACCAGCGCGACGCCGGCCAGCCGTTCGACGAAGCGCCGTGTGAGCCGTCGCTGGCCGAGCAGCGGCGCGAAGCGCAGGTCGTAGTCGAGCGTCAACCGCGCATCGCCCAAGGTGAAGTGCTCGCGACGGTACTCGACCAGCAGCACCGCGTCGCTGAGCGTGTCGACGAGCGCGCGGCTGCGGTCCGGCAACGACGGCGCGAGCAGCTGCGGCACCTTGCGCAGCGGCAACTCGGCGAACGGCGCGCCACCCTCGACGCGATGCCGCAACTTGCCGGTCGTCTGGTTGCAGCGCCACTTGACCTCGAACCAGAAGGCGTCGCGCGGCGCGTCGTGGTCGTACCAGCGCACCCGCGCCTTCTGCCGAATGCCGACGCCGGCGAGGTTGGCGCGGCACGCCGACAGCCGCGCGTCGTCGAAGTAGACGCTGCGCACGAGCGACACCGGACCGGCGTAGCGGATCGGCGTCGCCATGCGCCGCAGCGCGTGGCGCAGCGCCGCGACGTCGGCGTCGTCGAACGAGAACTTGGTCTCGACGCGCGCCGCCAGGTCGGCGCGCTCGCGGCTCTCGTCCACGACCCGGTACGGCGCCAGCGCGGTCACGTCAGCTCAGCGCCCCCGCGTCGACGTAGGAGATCTGGCAGCCGGGCAGCTGCCCGCGCAACGTCGCGACCAGGCGCTGCGCGTCCCCGTTGCGCACGCGCAGCAGGTGCACGCGCAGCTGCCCTTCGTCGCCGTCGACCTCGCAGCGCTGCACGACCAGGTCGACGCCCGTCGCCAGCACGACCTCGAGCGCGTTCTCCGGACCGCTGCCGAAGTACTTCTCCGCCGAGCCGATCACGGTCAGGAACGCGTCGTCGCGGCGCTGCGACCGCAGCTTGTCGAGGAACAGCACGAACAGCGTCGCGACGCCGATCAGCACGATCGCCAGCCACGGCTGTTCGGCGCCGAGCGACAGCCCGATGCCGATGCAGAGGAACAGGTAGACGAGCTCTTCCGGGTCCTTGATCGCGGCGCGGAAGCGCACGATCGACAGCGCGCCGACGAGGCCGAGCGACAGCGCCAGCGAGGTCTTGACGACCGACATCACGGCGATCGTGACCAGCGTCAGCAGCGGGAAGACGCGCGCGATCGAGTCGCCGGTCGGGTTGCGGCTGGTCAGCCGGTAGAGGAAGCGCACGTAGAGCGCGAGCAGTCCGCCGAGCACCAGGTAGACGGCGAGCGTCAGGATGGTGGCGAGGTTCGGCGCGGCGAACGCGTCGGCGAGCGGGTGCCAGGGTGCGGGCGAGGGGTCTTGCGGGATCGGCATCAGGCGGCGTGGCGGCGCGTTACGCGCAGGTCGGGGATCTTCACACGGCACGTGGTGCCGGCGCCGGGGATCAGGTCGCCGGTCGCAGGCGCGCCATCATGGCACCGTCGACCGACAGGCGCACCGGCACGACGAATCGCCGCCGTTCACCACCCTCGACGCAGAGGCGCCAGGCCCCGGCAGCCGGGCTGGCGGCCGGCACGACGACGGCGACCTCCCCCTCGACGACGGTCGCGACGGCGTGCCGCGGCGCGGCCAGGGTCGGCGCGGCCTCGTCGACGACGTGCACGGCGACCTCCGCTCCCTCGGCCAGCCCGGCGACCGGCACCGCGACGGTGACGTCGCTGTCGGCGCGCAGCACCAGCGGCGCGGCGAGCTGCGCCAATCCGGGCGCGGCGATCGGCGGCGGCAGCCCGACCAGTTCGAGGGCCTCCAGCTGCGGTCGCGCGGCGGCGAGGTCGGCGGTCCACAGCCGGTCGGCGCCGGCGTCGGCGACGAACAACCGGTCGCCGGTGCACGCCAACCCGACCGGCTCGACCAGCCCGTGGGAGGCGTCGAACAACACCTTCTGCACGAAGCCGCGCGGGTCGAACTGCAGCACCGCCGGCTGCGCCGCCGCCGCCACCAACAGCTGCTCGCCGTGCGCCACCACCGCGACCGGACGCGACAGGCCGATCAGCCCGGGGTCGCTGCGCAGGTGCGCGAGGTCGATCGCGGTCAGTTCGCCCGAGCCGGCCTCGCACAACCACAACGTGTCGCCGACGAACGCCAGACCGCGCGGCTCGCGCAGCGGCGGCCCGACGTGCTCCCCGGCCCCCGCGCCGAACCACGCCAGCGCCGCGCCGGTCATCGGGTCGACCTGCCACACCTGGTCGGTGCCCGCCTGGCTCAGGTAGAGGCCCCCGTCGCGCGACGCGACCCCGCTCGGCGAGCTGAGCCCCTGGTCGCGGCCGTAGGCGCCGCCGACGGCGTCGCCGGACACGCGTCCGGTCCCGCACCAGGTGGTCACCTCGAGCCGCTGGCGGTCGATCGCGCGCAGCGTGTGCGTGCCGGCGTCCGCCACCACCAGGAACCCGTCGTGCACGCAGCACGCGGAAGGCGCGGCGAAGGTCGCCTGTTCGGCGCCGCCGTCCTGCGCGCCCCAGGCGCCGCCGACCACGCCGGTGACCCGGCCATCGGCGGTGCAGCGCAGCACCCGGCGGCCGGCGACGCTGGCGACCCAGAGTTCGTCGCCGACGGCCGCGATGGCGCTCGGCAGGAGGCGCGGCGCCGCCGGCGACGCGTGGGCGGCGAAGCTCGACAACGCCGCCCGACCGGCCGCGCGGGCGGCGTCGAGCAGGGCGACCACCGCCTCGCGCAGCCGCGCCCGGCGCGGCACGCCGACCGCGCGCGAGACCACGCGTCCGGTGGCGTCCACGAGCAGCAGCGTCGGCAGCGCCCCGACGCCGAGCCGGCGCAGCGCGGACCGCTTCGTCACCGTGGCGCTCGGCAACGGCAGCGGCGCCGCGGCCAGCGCGCGGCGCAGGCGCGCGGGGTCGCGTTCGGCATCGTCGAACGGCACGTGCAGCGTCAACGCGGCGACCGGCTCCGCGGCGAGCTCGGCGGCGACCGCCGCGACCTCGACCAGCGCCGCCGTGCCGTGCGGCGACGCGGACCGCCAGACCAACACCAGCGCGACGTGGCCGGCCAGTGCGGTCGTCGCGTCCAACGGCGGTCGGTCGAGCCACTGCAGCCAGTCGGCGTCGGCGGGCAGCAGCAGCGAAGCGTCGGTCGGCAGGTCGGCGGTCACGTTCGTTCGCCCCCACCGTGCCCGGCGGCGACCGCGTTGTCACGCCACGCGTCGAGTTCGCCGGTCAAGACGGCGACCTCGGCGCGGAGCGCGGCGATCGCCCGGTCGACGGCGTCGTCCACCGGCCACCGCCGATGCCGCAGGAAGCGCTGGTGCGCGGCGCGCAGGCAGGCGCCCTGCAGGCACGGCCCGAGCGGGTGCACGAGGCGCCGCAGCAGCGCGTCGGCGAACGTCACCGCGCCTTCCTGCTCCAGCGCCAGGGCCAGTTCGGCGGCGACGAACGGCCGGTGCGGACACAGCGGCGTCGCGAGCGTCGGGTCGTCGGCGACCAGCTGACGCAGCAGCGTGACGCGGCTGCCGTGCCGCCACCACAGCGGGTCGTCGACCTCGCGCGGCCCGGCGCCGCCGGGCAACGGCTGGTGGCGCGTCGCCGACGCCGCCGCATCGACCGCGAACAGCCGGGCGACGGTGCGTTCGGCCAGCGCCCGGTGCGTGGTCAACTTGCCGCCGACGACGCTGTGCAGGGTGCCGCCGGCCCAGCGTTCGTCGACGACGAAGGCCTCGCGGTTGAGCGCGCCGGCGGGTCCCTGGCGGTGCGGCAGCGCCCGCCAGCCGGCGTAGGCGAAGCGCGCGTCGGCGCGCGTCGGCGCCGGGTCGAGCAGGTGCGCGAGCGCGCCGAGCAGATAGTCGAAGTCGACGGCGGGCGGCCCGGTCTCGTCGCCGGGCAACGGGTCGTCGACCTCCGTCGTGCCGCACAGCGTGCCGCCGGCGTGCGGGATCACGAACTGGATGCGTCGGTCCGGCAGGAACGCCGCGAGGGCCAGCTCGCCAGGACGCGGCGCGAGCACCACGTGGCTGCCGCGGCTGTGTCGCACGAGGTCGTCGCCGCCGGCGTCGACGCCGAGCCGACGCCGCAGGTCGTCGAGCCGCGGCCCCGCGGCGTTGAGCACATGACGCGCGCGCAGCCGCAGCTCGACGTCGCCGACGCGATCGCGCACGCGCAGCTCGTCGCCGGCGACGCCGAGCACCTCGGCGTGCGTCAGCACCGCGCAGCCGGCGGCAGCGGCGGCGAGCACGTTGGCCAGCGTCAGCCGCAGGTCGTCGGTGCGGGCGTCGAAGAACTCGAGCGCCGAGCGCAGCCCGTCGCGGCGCAGCCCGGGGAAGGCGCGCGCGGCGGCGTCGGCCGACAACCCGCGCGGCCGCGGCAACGTGCTGCCGCGCGCCAGCTGCGAGTAGAGCCACGTGCCGAAGCGCATGCGCAGCCGCCCGACGCCGCTGTCGCGGAAGAACGGCAGCAGCATCGGCAGCGGGCGCACGAGGTGCGGCGCCAGGCGCAGCAGCCGTTCGCGTTCCTGCAGCGCCTCACGCACCAGCGCCACGTGACCGTGTTGCAGGTACCGCAGGCCGCCGTGCACCAGCCGGCTCGACCGCGAGCTGGTGCCCGCCGCGACGTCGCGCGCGTCGAGCAGCAGCACGTCGAGGCCGCGCAGCGCCGCCTCGCGCGCCAGCGCGGCGCCCTGGATGCCGGCGCCGACGACGACGACGTCGAACACCCGTCCCTGCAGCTCACGAGGATCGCAACGCACCCGCCGGGATTGTGACCGCCACACGCACGCAGCGGAAGCCCGGCGCTACGCTTGCTCGCGCATGCAGACCGAGGTCGGGCAACCCTGGTTCCACAGCGCCGTCGGGCACCTCGACCCGCGGCGCAAGGACCGCCTGCTGGCCGTGGACTGCACGCTGCTCGAAGCCGCCGCGCTGCGCACGCTGGTCGGCAGCGACGGGGCGGTGACGTTCGTGCTGCGCGACCAGGCGACCGCCGAGCGCATCGCCGAACGCGACTGGGCGCACGTGCGCGTGCTCGCCCACCAGCTCGACGGCGGCGAGGCGTTCGGCACCTTCGACGCCTTGCTCGTCGCGCCGGCGGTCGGCCCGCTGCTCGACGTCGCCACCTACGCGGCCTTGGTGCGCCGCAACCTGCGCCCGGGCGGCCGCTTCGTCGTCGACCTGCCGGCGCAGGACATGGTGCCGGACCTGCGCGGCGCGTGGCTGGACCTCGGCTGGGACGAGGAGCGGCTGCTGCCGCTGCTCGGCCCGAGCGACCTCGAGCTGGCCGCGGCGCTGCGCAGCGTCGGCCTGCGCAACGTGCACGCCGCGCTCGGCTCGCACCTGCTGCACCTCGGCGCCCCTGCCGACCTCGTGGCGTCGTTCCACAAGGCGCTCGGGCTCGACGAACGGGAGCGCACCGAGCTGACGCACGCCGTCGTGCGCCGGCGCCAGGACCCTGGCCCGCTCGACGCGTTGATCCACCGCACCCAGGTCTCCGGGCAGCGGTAGCGCGGCGCGGTCGCCGGGTGCTAACCTGCCGGCCGTGAACGCTCGAACGGCCAGCCCCGAATGCGCAGGGTTCCACCGCCTGAACCGGCTGCGCAATTCGCCGCTGGGGTTCCTGCCGGGCATCGACCGCCTGCTCGAGCGCGCGTTCCGCAAGGCGCGGCCCGCGCTGCAGGAGCCGATCGAGGTCAGGCTCGGCTCGTTCACGATGTTCGCGCTGCCCCACGACCCGGTCGTATCCGAGCGCATCATCCTGCACCGCCGCTGGGAGAAGCGGCAATCGGCGCTCGTGCGCCGCCTGCTGGCGCCGGGGCACACGTTCTGCGACGTCGGCGCCAACATCGGCTACTACTCGCTGATGGCGGCGGCGCTGGTCGGCCCGCGCGGCCAGGTGCTGGCGTTCGAACCGGATCCGGGCCACGCCGAGCTGCTGCGCCGCTCCGCCGCGCGCAACGGCTTCGACAACGTCGGCATCCAGCGAATGGCGCTGAGCGACCGCGGCGGCCGCGGCGAGTTGTTCCGCAACCCCGCGAACTCGGGCAACCAATCGCTGCTGGCCGCCAACAACTCTTCGTGCGGGGAGTCGGTGACGGTCGCGATCGACACGCTGGACGGGTTCCTCGAACGCCACCCGCCGTCCCGCCCGATCGACCTGCTCAAGGTCGACGTCGAAGGCGCCGAGGGGCTGGTGCTGCGCGGCGCCCGGCGCGCGCTCGCCAACCCTTCGGTGAAGGTGCTGATGGAGTTCTGGCCGGAGGGGTCGCGGCGGTTCGGCGTCGATCCGGCGCAGCTGCTGCAGGAACTGGGCGAGATGGGCTTCGCGTTGTTCGAGGTCGGCGCCAAAGGGGTGCCCGTGCCGATGACGGCGGCTGCGGCGCTCGACCGCGAGGGCCACAACGCGCAGGTCGACATGCTGCTGATGCGCCGATGACCACGCCGGGCGGCCGCACGCTGTTCGTCGCCGAGAACTTCCCGCCCGACCTCGGCGGCGTCGAGTCGTTCCACCTCGCCGTGCTGTCGCGCATCGCTGCTGCGGCGCGACGCGACGGCGTCTCCGCCGGCACGCTGCTGGTGCCGCGGCGCGCGCGCGACTGGATCCGCGCCACGTGCCCGGAGCTCGAGGCGGCCTTCGCGGTGCCCGACGTCGAAGCGGGCGGCCGGTCGCTGCCCGAGGCGTGCGCGCGCTTCGTCGCCACCGACCGGCACGACGTGGTGTTCCAGATGCGCGCCTCACGCCGCTTCCGCGAGACGCTGCGCGCAGCGCATCGGCTCGGCATCCCGTCGCTGACCTACGTGCACAACCTGACGCCGGTGTTCGAGCAGCGGTGCGCGGCCTTCCGCTGGCGGCTGCGCACGTCCGCCCATCTGTGCGCCCGCGTCTGCACCAACAGCCGTTACATGGTCAGGCAGCTGGCCAAGGTCGGGCACCGGCCGGAGCACGTCGAGGTCGTGCCGCTCGGCGTCGACACGCAGCGATTCGCGCCGCCGGTAGCGCGCGTGCCCGAGCCGGGGCCGGTGCTGGTCACGGTCGGGCGACTGGTCGGCGGCAAGGGCCACCACCGCGTGCTCGAGGTGCTGCCCGGGCTGCGCGCCGCATTCCCCGGGCTGCGCTGGCTGGTCGTGGGCGACGGACCGCTGCGTGACGAGCTGCGCGCGGCGACGGCGCGCGCCGGTCTCGAAGACACGGTCGAGTTCGTCGGCGCGCTCGACGACCCACGCCCGGCGCTGCAGCGCGGCGACCTGTTCGTGCTGCTGGCCGAGCGCGAGACGTTCGGCCTGGCGGTGCTCGAAGCGGCGGCGATGGGGCTGCCGGCCGTCGTGCTCGGCGGCTCCGGCCCCGAGGAGCTCATCGAGCAGGACGTGACCGGTTCGGTCGTCGAGGCCTCGCCGCCGGCGATCACGGCCGCGATCCGCTCGTGGCTGGACCAGCCCGAACGACGACGACGCGCGGCAATCGCGGCGCGCGCGTTGGCGGTGCGCTACGACTGGGCCGACACCACCGACCGCCTGCTACGGATCCTCGCCGACGTGCGGCGACCGGCCCCCGGCAGCTGAGGAACGAAGGCAGGAGCGACCGAGCGGAGGCGCCGACGGCGGCTCACAGCGGCGCGAGCACCGACAGCTGCTCGGCGACCAGTTCGTGGCCCGTCATGGTCAGGTGACCGTCGCCGCCGCGACGCCAGATGCGACGCCCCGCGGTCATCGCCGCGCAGATGGGTTCGAGCAGGTCGAAGACCTGCCAGCGGTCGCGATCGATGCCGGCCAGCACCTCGCGGCGCGCCGCCTGCTCGGCGCGCTGCAGCGCCGCGAGGGCCGGCAGCGCGTCGCCACACCAGGTCGCGTAGGCCAGTTCCTTGGTGGGGATCAGCACCAACACGGGCTTCGCGCCGGCCTGCTCGACATCGGCGGCGATCGCTCGCAGACAGCGTGCGGTGACCTGCAGGCCCTCGCGCACGCGCTCGCCGGTCGGGTCGACGAGCGGCAGCCGGTAGTCGGGCAACAACACCGTCGCCTGCGCTTCGTGGTCGAACATCACCGCGCCCGGCTGCTCGTCGAGCACGCCGCCGCGCAGACGCGCCTTCAGCACCTCGGCGCCGGCGTCGAGCACCCGGCTGCTCGCGAGCACCCAGTCGATCGCGCCCATCGTCCAGTTCGGCATCGTTCCTGGCTGATCGGCGAGCGACGGCCGCACGCGCATCTTGCAACCGGGCGGGCAGAGCGGCTCCGCGCCCGCCAGCCCCGTGTAGTCGGCGGCGTCGACGAGGTCGTTGCCGAAGTAGAGCGCGACCACCACGCGCTTGGGCCGCAGGCGGAGACCGCGACGCACCAGTTCGACGTACTGGACCGGGCCGTAGGAGCCGTTGGCCATCTGGTAGACGGACAAGCCGGTGTCGTGCGTCAGCTGCGCCGAGAAGGTCTCGTCGTCCTCGACGCCGAACCCCCACGTCTGGCTGTCGCCGACGACCAGCACGGAGCACTCCGCCGCCACCGCGGCGTTGCGGAAGCCGTCGGCGTCGGTGCCGCCGGTGCCGGGTGCGATGACGTGGCCGAGGCGTTCGTCGTCGAGCACGAGCGCTGGCGCCTGCCGGGCGCTGCCGAAGACGCGGACCCCGACCTCTGCCAGGATCAGCAACGCCGTGACCGGCACGAGGGCGAACGACAGCTTGCGCCACCAGCGCGCGGCGCGCGGGCCGAACGCGAACAAGGAGATCATCGGCACCGCCAGCGCGCCGCCGATGGCGTAGCCGACCAACTGGTAGCGGAGCAGGCTTCCCTGCCGCCACGCGTCGAACGCGAGCGCGCCGCCGATCACGGCGCACATGATCGCGATCCCCCACGCCGACGTCGACACGCGGGCAACGAGGACCTTGCTCTGCTGGCGGCTGGACAAGCGGGAACCGGCGCCCAGGATGCCACGGGCGGCGCGCGATCCCCACCGACGCGCCGCGGAATCGCGTCAGAGATTCGTGTAGGTCGGCCCGCCGCCGCCTTCCGGCGTGACCCAGTTGATGACCTGGTAGGGATCCATGATGTCACAGGTCTTGCAGTGCACGCAATTGGAGGCGTTGATCTTGAGGTCGACGCCGTGCTTCGTGCCGGGCTTCTCCTCCATCTCGTAGACCGCCGCCGGACAGAAGTGCTGGCACGGGTTGCCGAACTCCTCGACGCAGCGCGTCGAGCACAGGTCGGGCTGGCTGACGACCAGATGGCACGGCTGGTCCTCCTCGTGCATCGTTCCCGACGCGTAGACCGACGTCAGCTTGTCGAACGTCAACACGCCGTCCTCCGGCAGCTTGCCGATCTCCGGCTTGCCCTTCTGGCCGAAGTAGTCGCCGACCTTCTGCATGTAGGTGTGACCGGCGTTGCTCTTCAGTTCGTCGGACCAGAGCGTGCCCTTGCCGCCGAACAGCTGCGCGAAGCCGGCGTTGACCAGGCCCGCGAGCCGGCCCTTGTGGAAGCCCTGATGGAAGTTGCGGCACTTCCACAGCTCGTCGTGCACCCAGTCCTTCTGCAGCGCCTCGGCGTAGTGCGCGGTGCCCTTGGCCGAGAAGTCGCCGCTGCGCAGGCAGGCGAGCGCGGCCTCGGCGGCGAGCATGCCGCTGCGCATGGCCAGGTGGATGCCCTTGAGGCGCATGCTGTTCATCAGGCCGGCGCTGTCGCCGACGATCACGAAGCCGTCGCCGTGGTGCCGGGGCATCGAGTAGAGCCCGCCCTCGGGCAGCGACTTGGCGCCGTAGTTGAGCAGCTTGCCGCCGCGCAGGAACGGGGCGACCTTGGGGTGCAGTTTCATGCGCTGCAGCTGCCGGTGCGCGTCCATCGTGGGATCCTGGTAGTCCAGGCCGACGACGAGCCCGACCGAGACCATGTTCTTGCCGTCCTCGGTCTCGCCCATGCCGTAGACCCAGCCGCCGCCGAAGGTCTGGCTGTCGAGCGGGTAGCCCATGGTGTGCACGACCAGGCCCGGCGGGCACTGGCCCTTGGGCACCTCCCAGACCTCCTTGACGCCGATGCCGTAGACCTGCGGGTTCTTGCCCTGCAGGCCGAGGTCGGCGACCAGCTGCTTGGTCATCGAGCCGCGGCTGCCTTCGGCCAGGACCACGAGCTTGGCGGCGAGGATGCCGCCGGGTTCGTAGTTGCCCTTCTTCTCGCCGTTCTTGTCCAGGCCCGAGTCGGCGAGCTGCACGCCGGTGACCTTGTCGCCGTCGCGCTGCAGGACCGCGCCCGGGAAGCCGGGGAAGATCTGGATGCCCTTCTGCTCGGCGATCTCGCCGAGCCAACGCACCAGCTTGTTCAGGGAGACCACGAAGTTGCCGTGGTTGCGCAACGGCGGCGGCGTGATCGGGAACTTCATGCCCCCCTTCTCCGTCAGCCACAGGGCATAGTCCTCGTGCACTTCCGCCTCGACCGGGGCCTTGGGCTGCATCGTGCGCCATTCGGGCAGCAGCGCGTCCAGGGCCTTGGGATCGAGCACGGCGCCCGAGATCGAGTGGGCGCCGATCTCCGCGGCCTTTTCGATCAGGCAGATTTCGGGGCTGAGCTTCTCGCCCGCCCCGGTCCGTTCGACCTCGGCGTTGTGCCGCTCGACGGACTGCGCCAGGTGGATCGCCGTGCACAGGCCGGCGGGTCCCCCGCCGACGACCACGACGTCGAACTCCATCACGTCACGTTCGGTCATCGCTTTGCTCTGCACCGGCTTGGTAACCGATGCCCGGCGTCACACTACAGATGCACGTGACCTGACTGCAACGACGACAAGGGAACCCCCGTTGTCCACCAGGCGTAGCAGGACACCTGTCCGAGACTGCTGGCCGCAAGGAGGCCGACGATGAACCGCCGATACACGCTGACCGAAGCGAACCAGTTGCTGAAGCTCGTCCGGGTGATCGCCCAGGAGCTCTGCACCCGCCGCAGCGAACGCCGCCGCCTCGACCGGGAGCGCCGACGCCTCGAGGCGGCCGTGACGCCGGAGGGGCTGCGCCAGGAACTCGCCGAACTGGACGCCCGGATCTGGGAACACGACGAGGTCATGCGCCAGTGCAAGGACGAGCTCGAAGACCTCGGCCTGACGGTCCTGCGCACCAACCCGCTGACGCTGCACATCCCGGGGCGCAGCGCGCCGGTGAAGGGTCGCCGCAACCACCTGACCAGCGTCGAGGTCGTGTTCTGCTGGCAGGAAGGCGAGGCCGCGGTGTGCTTCGGGCACCAGGTCGGCGAGGAAGAGCACCAGCGCCGCCCGCTCCGCGTCGCCAAGGGCGCCTAGGCACTGACTGCTTGCGTGTGCGCCAGGGCCCGGGCGGCCCCAGGCGCCCGCGAGCCCGCAGCCCTTGCTCGGCGCTCCCGAGCGGGACAACCCCCTGCCAGGAAGTGGATTCGGCGCGCTGACGCACACTCACGCAGCCACTCCCTGTTGCCCCGGGGCGCATCCGTCGGGAGGATGTTCGCCGCGCAACCCGCACCCCGATGTTCCACTGCACGATCCTGTTCTCGCTGAAGCCCGGAATCTCGCTGGACCGGGTGCGTGCCGGGCGCGAATCGCTGCAGGCGCTGATCGAGACGATGCCGGGTGTGCACCACCTGACGGTCGCGCACAACGTCGCCCCCGATCGCAGCGGCTACAACCTGGCGCTGTTCTCGGCCTTCGAGTCCCGCACCGCCTGCGACATCTTCTTCCGGCACCCCGAGTATCTGCGGGTCTGGCAGGAGGAGTTGGCGCCGCTGATCGAACGCCACCTGGTGGTCATGGGCGGCGCCGAGGTCTGAGCGCAGCCGAGTCCGCTCAGAACCTGAGCACCATGGCGAGTCCGCCGCCGGCGTCGAGCACTTCGGGCTCGACGCTCCAGCCGGCGACGGCGCGTTCGCCGAAGATGCCCGGCCGACCTGGGGCACCGTAGTGGGCGTCGTAGACCAGGTTGGTCAGCACGACCCCGAGCAGCGCCCCCACGACGACGTCCGTCGGGTGATGGCGGTTGGCCTCGCAGCGATTGACGCCGACGTAGGCAGCCGGCAGGTAGGCGAGGTAGCCGAGGCCGTGATACCACTCGTCGCCGAGGCCGCCGACGCCGCGCGCGACGAAGGTCGCCAGCATGAAGGACGCCGCCGCGTGGCCCGACGGGAACGCGTCGTGGCCCGTGCCGTTCGGCCGGTGCCGGCCGGTGGCGCGCTTCAACAACTCGGTCGTGCCCTCGACGAGCAGCAGCGATTCGACCAACACTTCCGCCGAACGACCGCCGTCGCCGCCGAGCCAATTGCCCGCGGCGAGCCCGCCCGCGAGCGCGGTGAGGCCGACCAGGGTGCCGTCGCCGAGGGCGGTGTCGCCGCCGGTGACGTGCCCTTCGCGAGCCTTGCGCAGCAGGTAGTCGTCGCGCCGGAACGCGTAGGCCCCCGCGCCGGCGAGACCGACCGCGGGCCACAGCCGCGCCGGGTTCCGCACCTGCTCGAGCAGCGCGTCGCCCCAGATGCCCGGATCGAGGTGGCGCGCGACGGACGACGCGCCGCCAGGCGTCGTCGCGCAGGCGCCGAGCGCGGCCAGGCAGGCGACCGAGCAGGCAGGTCCGAAGCGACGCATGCATCGAGTATCGCTGCCTCGAGAGCGGAAGCCAGCGCACGGACGACCTTCGCCCAACAGCCCGGCAACGAGACGGGGACCAGCGCGTTGCCCACTGCATGACATCGACCAGACGCCGGAGCCTGCCCATCTTCCCGCTGTTGGTCGGGCTGGCGGCATGCGGCAGCGAAGCGGCCGAGGTGCAGGCGGCCACGACCCTGCCGGGCAACGCCACGCCGGTGGCCACCGCGTCGACGCAGGGCAGCAACCGGGCGCGCTTCACCTACCGCGTGGACCTGCAGGGCATGCCGGGCACGCTGACGATGGACGTCGAGGTCATCGGCAGCAGCGGCCTGACCTGGGGTCCGGGCCCCGCCCCGAGCATCACCGGCGTGATCGGCACGGGAGACTACACGATCTACACCGCCGGACGGCTCGTCTCGGGCACGGCCAGCTACGTGTTCACCGGCGAGAACCAGTTCGCCGACTTCACCGACCAGACCAGCAACGAGCGCTTCCGCGTGCAGTGGGTGCTGACCGGCAGCGGCCTGCGCATGGTCGTCAACCCGTTCGGGCCCGGCCCCGCCACCTACGACTGTGTGTTGACCGGCTCGCAGCTGCTGTAGCCCGGCAGCGACGCCACACGCCAAAACGACCGCAGCTCACTCGACCAGGCTCGGGAAGATCTCACGCACGCGCTCGAGGTGCCGCTCGCGCTCGTCGTCGCCGTCCACCTTGCCGGCGAGCAGCGTCAGCAGCGAGTAGAGGTCCTGCGCCGACACCGCGTAGGTCGCCTTGGGATCGCGTTCGAGGTGCTGCCGCAGCCGCTTCTGCGCCACCTTGGGCGTCAGCACATAGCGCGGCTCGGGCTTGCCACCGCCCTCGAGCTCGCGCAACGCGGCGTCGACGACCTTGCGTTCGTCGCCCGGCTCGCACTGGAGCACGCGCCGGCAGATGCCCTTGGCCTTGCCCCAGGACAGCTTGCCCTCGTGCAGCAGCGCGCGCACGCGCGAGTCCATGCCCGGCACGTAGCGGAGGATCTCCTCGACCCACGCCTCCTTCTTGTCGAGGAACGCGGCGATGCGCTCGACGGACCAGTTGGCGTTGTTGAGGAACAGGATCGTGTCGAAGTAGTCGCTGATCTTGGCGTCGAGCCGGTCCGCGTTGAGCTTCAGGTTGAGCGCGCGGATCTCCTCGATCTCGCCGGTGACGACGCGCACGTCGACGCGGTCGTAGTAGCCGGGCCGCGCCTTGCGGATGCGCTTGATCGCGTTGAGCCGGTGGAAGCCGCCGACCAGGAAGTACTCGCGCGGCCGCCGCTCCCACACCACCAGCGGCTCGAGCAGACCGTTCTTCAGGATGTCGTCCTGGTAGTGCGCGACCTTGCTCTCGTTGAGCTCGCGGTGGTTGGCGACGAGCGGGTGCTCCAGCACGTGCTCGATCGGGACGTAGTCGTAGCGTTTGGTGGTGACCATGGCGGGCGGGCGCAGCAGTGCGCCGGACGGAGCTTCGCGCCCGGACCGCGGGGAATCCAGTCGCCCGACGTCGGAGGTGCCCCGCTTGCGTGCGGTTTGCGGCGCGCAGCGGCGCTCGCGGGGTCACCGTGTGCGCACCGGACCGGTCCTGCTGCCGGCCCGCCCGGTGTCCCTGCTCCCCCGACGTCACGGGCGCGCAGCAGCGTCCCGATCCTGGCATCGCCCACGCGCAGCGGGCATCTTCTGGCCGAACGCCATGCAAACGGGCAATGAAGGTGGCGGTCCGTTCGATCGGATCCGCGAGTTGTACGACCGCGCCATGGACCTGCCGGCGGTCGAGCGGGAGGCATTCGTGCGGGACGCGCCGGGCTACACCGAGGCGGAGCGCGAACAGGCGCTGCGTTACCTCCGCGCCGAGCAGGACGGCGACACGCTGGCGCTGCGAGAACGCGTCGACGCGGACGCCGCCGGGGCCGAGCCCCCCGCCCCCGCCGCCGGCGACCGCGTGCAGTCGACGGCCACCGGCGAGCTGCTCGACAAGCTGAAGACCGCGCCGCGACTCGACGACCAGCGCTTCGTGCTCGAGGGCGAGCTCGGCGACGGCGGCATGGGCGTGGTGATGAAGATCCACGGCTGCGCGACGCGCGGGAGGACGTGCAGAACAGCGTGGTGACGATCGACGGGCAGCAGCTCGGCACGCCGAGCTACATGTCGCCGGAGCAGGCGCGCAGCGAGGAGCTGGATGCGCGGGCGGATGTGTACTCGATCGGGGCGATGCTCTACGAGCAGGTGACGGGGCGGGCGCCCTACACGTCGCCGGGGATCTACATCGACGCGTATCGCATCCTGCGCGAGGTCAACGACGGACCGCGAAGCTGGTCGAGGACGTGCAGAAGGGCGTGCCTGCGGAGCTGGTGGCGATCATCGACAAGGCGATGGCGCGCGATCGGGAGCAGCGCTACCGCGACGTGACGGCGCTGCATCCGCCGGCAACCATCGGACGCGCGACGATTCCACCTGCTCGAGAGCGACACCTACCTCACTCTGCAGCGCCACACCGAACGCCTGGGCGAATGGGCCACGACCGAGGTGCCCGGTGGGGCTCGACGAGATGCAGAAGCTGCCGCAGCTGCTCGATGAGGTGCAGAGTCACCCCGCTAGGCCCGCACGACGCCGACACCGTAGCTGTCGAACACTGCGTCGCGCGTCACCACCTCCAGACCTTCGACGCCGGCCTGCGCGACCAGCATGCGATCGAACGGGTCGGCGTGATGCGCGGCCAGGTCCCCTGCCGCCAACGCGTGCGGCAGAGCGATCAGCAGCACTGCGATGCGCTGCCGCCGCAGCACCTGCTCGAGGTTGCCGGGGAACGACAAGCGCCCGAGCGCGCGCTTGACGGCCATCTCCCAAGCGCTTGCCGCGCTGAAGAACAACTCGTTGCGCCCGTCGGCGATCACCTCGCGCGCCGCCGGCGACAGCCGCTCCGGCTCGCCCAGCCACCACAGCACGACGTGCGTATCGAGCAGATAGCGCCCCATCACCGCGGCTCCCCAAAGCCGCGCGCGACGTCGTCCGGCAGCGGCGCATCGAAGTCGTCGGAGACGTGCAGCAGACCGCGCCACTCGCCGCCTTCGCGCACCACCGCCGCCTCCTGCCATGGCACCAGCCTGGCGATCGGTCGACCGGCCCGCGCGATGACGATTTCCTCGCCGGCAGCGACGCGCTCGAGCAGGCGGGAGAGGTGGGTCTTGGCTTCGTGGATGTTGACGGTGGTCATGTGGCGACGCGTGGTCATCGACATCTTTAGTCTCCCTGCTTAGTCCAGTTGGTCAAGTCCATGGAAGTGAATGGACCGCTGTGGCCTGAAGTGCCCATGGAGAGGGAACTGCCGCAAGCCGGGCATGGGTCACCCGCCGCGCGCTGACCGAAGGCGAGCACGGTGTCGGTCGGCGAAGGGCGTCATCGCGATCGAAACGCACCGGAGGCAGCCAGTCGAGCAGAGGTCGAAGCCTCGCGCCTCGCGCCGTCGTCATCCCGCGAAGTGCCAACTCTCCCGGCAACTTGCAGCGCAAATCGCCGACTCTCCCGGCACCAAGCCGACCCTCGACGTCACCCGCAACGTCGACCTCGCCTCCGCCACCGCGAAGCAGTCGCAATCTGTGTTCGCGTCGCTCCAGACCGGCAAGAGCGCTGATCCACCAGCAGAGCGACCCCGAGCGCCGGCGAGAATGGTGCCCCGACGAGGGCGCCCTGGTGGTGATCGACGAGATCCACAAGCTGCCACGACTGCGCGACGAGGTGCAGCTGCGGATCGAGGACACGAGCAGCGCTTCCTGCTGACCACTGTCTGGCCACGGCGCCCCCTACCAGCCCACCGCCACCCTTGAAAGCGGCCGGCCGGCCGATGGAATGGCCCCCATGAGCAATGTGAAGCGCGTGGCGGTGACCGGCGCCGCCGGTCAGATCGGTTACTCCCTGCTGCCGATGATCGCGTCGGGCGGCATCTTCGGGCCGAACCAGAAGGTGGCCCTGCAGCTGCTCGAGGTGACGCCGGTGCTCGGCGCGCTCGAGGGCGTCAAGATGGAGCTGCACGACTGCGCCTTCCCGCTGCTGACCGAGGTCACCTGCTCGGACGATCCGAAGGTCGCGTTCAAGGACGCCGACGTCTGCCTCTTGGTCGGCAGCAAGCCGCGCGGGCCGGGCATGGAGCGCAAGGACCTGCTGCAGGACAACGGCAAGATCTTCATCGGCCAGGGCCGCGCGATCGCCGAGGCCGCCGGGCCCGACGTGCGCGTCGTCGTCGTCGGCAACCCGTGCAACACCAACTGCCTGATCGCGATGCACAACGCCAAGGGCGTGCCGCAGGAGCGCTTCTCGGCGATGACGCGCCTCGACCTGAGCCGCGCCAAGGCGCAGCTGGCGCTGAAGGCCGGCAAGCACTGGTCGACGGTCAAGAACGTCACCATCTGGGGCAACCACAGCAACACGCAGTACCCCGACTGGCACCACGCGACGATCGACGGCACAGCCGCGGCCAAGGCCGTCAACGACGACGCCTGGCTGAAGGGCGAGTTCATCGGCACCGTGCAGGAGCGCGGCAAGGCGATCATCAACGCGCGCGGCAAGTCGTCGGCGATGTCGGCGGCGCAGGCGGCGTGCGACCACGCCAAGAGCCTGTTCACCGTGACGACCAAGGACGACTGGGCGTCCTTGTGCGTGATCAGCGACGGCAGCTACGGCACGCCCGAGGGCATCATCTCCAGCTTCCCGTGCACGACCGACGGCAAGGGCAACTGGCAGATCGTGAAGGGCCTGGAGATGAACGACTTCTCCAAGCAGAAGGCGCAGATCACCTGGAACGAGCTCGTCGGTGAGCGCGAGATGGTCCAGGACCTGCTCGGCTGATTCCTGTCTGGCCGGACGGCCGGCCGAGCCCACCACTTGGACCTGCTGCCCATCGTCCTGACCGTCGTCGCCGGCGTGGCGATGGGCGCGATCAACAACGTCGCCGGCGGCGCCGGCGTGCTCGGGCTCTTGGCGTTCGAGTACGGCTTCGGCATGCCGCTGTCGTCGGCCAACCCGTCGACGCGGCTGGCAGCCGTCGCGATCGGCACCTTCGCCTGCCTCGGCTTCCTGCGCGCCGGCCGCAAGATCCCGAAGGCCGCGTTCGCCCAGGCGCTGTGCGCGCTGCCCGGCGCGTGGCTCGGCTCACAGCTGGCGCTCGGCCTGCCGCCGCTGGTGTTCCGCAGCTACCTGGCGGTCGTCATGGCGCTGCTGCTGCGGCAGATGCTGCAGAAGAAGAAGCCCGACACGACGCCGCGACCGGCGTGGCTCGCGGCGCTGGGCTGCACCGTCATCGGTCTGCACATGGGCTACGTGCAGGTCGGCACGGGCCTCGTCGCGACGCTGGTGCTGGCGCACGCGTACGACCGCGACCTGCTGGCCGTCAACACCGCCAAGTCGATCGTCGTCATCGTCACGTCGATCACCTCGGCGACGACGCTGGCGCTGGCCGGCGCGATCGTCTGGACGCCGGCCGTCGCGCTGGCGTGCGGCGCCGGCGTCGGCAGCTTCTTGGCCAGCAACTGGAGCGTGAAGAAGGGCCAGGACGCGATCCGCAAGGTCGTCGTCGTGATCGCCGCGTTGACGCTCGCCGAGCAGCTGCGACAGATCGTGCTGCTGCTGACCGCCTGAGTCAGCGGGATGCGGCGCGAGAGAACCGCGCCAGCAGCACCGCGAGCACCAGCGTACCGAGACCGAGCAGGCACTCACGCGGTTCGGCCCAGACCTTGGCCAGCGCGAACCACAGCACGGCCGCGATGAACAGCAGCGGCGCCACCGGCCAACCGCGGCACGGCACTGCGGCGGCACCTTCGCGAAGGCGCAGCCGCACCAGGCCGACCACCGCGGTCGCCGCCGACAGACTCAGCGTCCAGCCGATGTAGGTCATCAGGTCCTGCAGACCTGCCGCCCACAAGAACGCCAGCGCCAGCACTGCCTGCAGCACGATCGCCGCGCGCGGCGGTGCGGCACCGTCAGCGCGCAGCACCTCGGGCAGCTCCCCCGCCTCGGCCATGCGTGCGTAGACGCGCGGCCCGGCCATCGTCATGCCGGTGATCGAGGTCAGCAGCGCCACCACCACCACGGCGGTGACGAGCACTTCGCCCGGCCGGCCGAGCAACGCCGCCGCGGCGATCGCCGCGACCTCCGGCTTGCCGGCCAGCGCCGACGCATCGACCGACCACAAGAACACCGCGTTGAGCAGCAGGTAGAGCGCCGTCACGATCCCGCAGCCGAGCAGCATCGCGCGCGGCACGTTGCGCACCGGCTCGACGACCTCGCCGGCGACGTAGGCGGCGGCGTTCCAACCGGAGTAGGCGAGATAGATCCACGGCATCGAGGCGGCGAAGCCGCGCCACGGCGCTTCGACCGCTGCGCCGCCGTCGGTCGCCGGCGCGCCGAACAGCCGCAACGCCATCACCAGGAAGCCGCCGATCAGCAGCAGCTTGGCCAACACCACGAAGTCCAGCAGCCGGGCGCCGACCTGCACGCGCCCCATGTGCATCGCCGCCGCCAGCAGCACCGCGAGGGTGCCGATCCACGGCTGCGCGGGCGGCTCGACGTCGAGCAGGCGCGCGCCGTAGACCTCGAGCAACGCCGCAGCCGCGGCGATCGGCGCGCTGAAGCCAGCGAACATCGACACCAGCCCCGCCGCGGTGCCGGCCAACGGATGCAGCGTGCGGCGCAGGTACTCGTATTCCCCGCCGGAGTGCGGCAAGCGCAGCGCCAGCGCGCCGTAGCTCAGAGCGCCGCACAGCGACAGCACGCCGCCGATCAGCCACGCTGTCAACACCAGCCAGCGGTCGCCCAGGTCGCCGATCGCGAAGCCCGAGGTCGTGAACACGCCGACCCCGATCATGTTGGCGACCACCAGCGCCGTCGCGCTGCGCAGGCGGATCGCGCCGCCGGCGGTCACGACCTGCGGAACCGCAGCACGTAGTTCTCGCTCAGGAACGGCGTCACCTCGCGCCGCACGAACTCGAAGCCCGCGGCCTCGACCTCCTGCTTGACCACCGCTTCGCCGGCGCGCACGTGACCGAGGATCCACTCGCGGCTGACGCCGGGCTCGCGGATGAAGTCGAGGATCACCAGCTCGCCGCCGGGGCGCAGCGCGTCGTGGATCGACTGCAGCGTCGCGTGCGGATACTCGAAGTGGTGGTAGGTGTCGCAGACGAACACGCGATCGACCGACGCCGCCGGCAGCTCGGCGCTGCGCTCGGTGCACAGCTGCGCGGTGACCTGCGGCAGGTGCTTCTGCGCGGCGGCGTCGCGGATGTGCTCGACGAACTTCGGCGCGATGTCGACCGCGTAGACGCGGCCCTGGGCGCCGACCTTGGCCGCGAACATCATCGTGTAGAGGCCGGTGCCGGCGCCGACGTCGGCGATCGCCATGCCCGGCTCGAGCCCGACCAGCGCGGCGACGCGGGCGCGCTGTGCGAACACCTCGCGGCTCTCACCTTCGAAGCGCTGCTCGTACTTGGCGACGTCGAGGTCCGGGTCGAGGAAGTCCTTGTTGATGCCCGGCTTGACGCTCTCGGTCTCGGTCGTGGCGATCGCCGCGTCGGCCTGCGGCGCGGGGGCGCCTTCGCAGCCGAACCAGGTGAGGGCGAGCAGAGCGAACGGCAGGCGACGCAGCGTCATGCGCGGATCATCCGCTCGGGCCCGTGGCACGGGCAACTGCGAACTTCGCGCGGCCAAGCCGCACCGCGCACGAGCTCAGCGACGCTGCTCGGCGGGCAGGTTGTCGACGATCTCGAGCGTCGGCAGCGCCTTCTGCAGCACGGCGAGGCCCTCTTGCGTCGCCGAGGTGTAGGAGATGTCGAGGCGCTGCAGCAAGCGCATGCGTTCGCCCTTTCGCCCGGGCGCAGGTCGGACACGGAATCGACCCCGTCACAACAGGCGGCGGTCGAGCCCGTTGTGCTGCGTGATGACGGCTCCCCGCTTCGCTCTCGCCCTCGCCCTCACCCCCGCGCTGATCGCCTCGCTGCCCGGCCAGTTCGTGCCGCGGCTGCCGCGACTCACCCCCACCCAGCAGCAGTCCGGCGCGCAGGCCCAGGCCCCCGCCCAGCAGCCCGCCCCCACCGAGCTGCCGGCGTGGATGCAGGCCGGCACGCGGGTGACCTACTACACCGGCAGCGCGACGCTGCACGGCGTGCGCACGCAGCTGGTGCCGGGCGACGACGGCAGCTGGGTCGACAGCCAGGGCCGCCGCTACCGCGAACAGGATCTGCCCAACAGCGCCGGCGCCGGCTACACGCAGTACGAGTTCGCGCAGGTCGCTGCCGATCGCATCGCCGTCAACCAGACGCTCTACATCTTCGCCGACACGGGCATGCGCAACGTCACGCGCGCCGGCAGCGAAGCGTTCTTCGGGGACCGCAACGGCCTCAGCGACGTCTGGCTGCCGCCGACGAAGCTGCGCGCGCTGCTCGAGCAGGGCGCGCTCGGCGTGCGCCGCGCACCCTGTCAACTCGACGGTCGCACCTTCGACGCGGTCGTCACCGAGGTGCGCGGCTCGAGCGGCTACACGCGCTACACCTACGACCTCGACAGCGGCCTGATGCTGTCGTTCTCGAGCAGTTCGACGGGCGCGTCGGTGGTGACCACCAACGGCGACACCGCGAGCCGCGGCGCCGGCGCGACGACGATCGCCACTGCGCAGCTGCGCTCGGTGCGCCAGCTGCAGCTGCCGTGGACCGGGCAGCGCGCGCCCCAGTGGCTGCAGCAGGGCCAGCAGCTGACCTGGACCGGCAGCTACCGCAACAGCATCACCGAAGGCACCCTCGCGCCGTGGCGCATCGACGGCCGGCAGACGATCCGGCAGGCCGTCGACGGCGGCGGCACCGCGCTGTTCGAGACCTGGCTCGACTACGGCAACGGTCAGGGCCAGCAGGGCCGCTCGCAACGCGCATTCGGTCCCGGCGCGTTCGCCAACTTCTACCTCGACCCGAGCTCCGTGGGCGGCCTGTCGGCGGGCCAGGTGCTCGACCGCGACCCGGTCACCGGCTGGCAGATCGTGTTCGCCGGCAGCGACGGCCGCACCGCGACCATCCAGGAGGTCGGCACGCACGACCAGCAGAGCTACGTCTACTCGCTCGAGAACGGCATGCTGCTGCGCACCACGCAGCAGCAGCGGCAGGGCCCGGCGGTGATCACGATCGACCTGCAGCTCGTGCAGCAGTGACAAGACACGGCCGCCGATGCGCCGACCAGCCCGTTGGCCCGGCCGCGCCGCGCGTTACCCTGCGCCCATGAGCCGCCACGTCGTCGTCACCGGTGCCAGCTCCGGCATCGGCGCAGCCATCGCCCGTCACTTCGCCCGGAAGGGCGACCGTCTGTCGCTCGGCGCCCGCCGCACCGAGCGCTTGCCCGAGGTCGCGCCCAGCGCGTTCTGCCACCAGCTCGACGTCTGCGACGCGGCGAGCGTCGAGCGCTTCGTCGCTGCGACCATCGCCAAGAACGGCCCGATCGACGTGCTGGTCAACAACGCCGGCCTCGCGCGCGGCACCGAGCAGATCGCCACCGGCGAAGGCGTGGCGTGGCGCGAGATGATCGAGACCAACGTGCTCGGCCTGCTCGAGGTGACGCGCCGCGTGCTGCCGCACATGATCGACAACGGCGGCGGCCACGTCGTCGTGATCGGCTCGATCGCCGGCCACAAGGCCTACGTCGGCGGCGGCGTCTACTGCGGCAGCAAGCGCGCGCTGCAGCCGATCTGCGAGGCGATCCGCATGGAGACGCTCGGCAAGAACGTGCGCGTCACCAGCGTCGATCCGGGCATGGTCGACACCGAGTTCTCGGTGGTGCGCTTCTCCGGCGACAAGGAGCGGGCCGAGAAGGTTTACGCCGGCACCCGCCCGCTGGTGGCCGACGACGTCGCCGAGTGCGTGCTGTTCGCCGTCGACCGTCCGGCGCACGTCAACCTCGACACGATCGTCGTCATGCCGACCGACCAGGCCAACCCGCAGATGGTGCACCGCACCAACTGACGTCGGCGCGCGGCGGCCGCTACTTGCCCGACGCCGGCGCTTCCTTGCCGGCGGCCTCGGCGGGAGCAAACGCGAACGGTCGCGGCAAGCCGGGCATGTGCATGACGAGCAGCGCCATCGCCGTGCCGTAGCCCGCCGAGCGCGGGAACTGACGATCGTTCCACGTGCCGTCAGCTTCGCGCGACCGCGCCAGCAGCGCCCGCAGCCGCGAGCGGTAATCGGCGCGCTGTGCTTCGTCGTCGAGCATCTCGATCGCCTGCGCGCAGTAGACGTGGCCGAACAGGAAGTAGTACGGCGCGATGTCGTACGGCGGGATGTGCGTGCCGGTGCGGCTCTTGCGCACCGCGAGGTCGTCCCAGTGGGCGAAGAACAGCTCGATCGCCTTCTGCAGCCGCGCCTTGTCGCCGCGCCCGGCGAGCATCAGCGTCGTCTCGCACGCGGTGGCGCGCGCGGCGGCGCTCGGCGTCTTGTCCATCATGCCGAGGCCCTCGTCGGCGACGTCGTTGCGCGACTCGAGCGGCGCGCCGTAGGCGTAGCCGCCTTCCTTCGAACGCGCGCGCTCGAGCGCGTCGAGCGCCTGTTGCACGACCTGCTCGTCGACTTCGTAGCCGCGCGCCTTGGCGTGGAACAGCGCCTGCAGCGCCGGCGCGGTCATGAAGGTCGACGCCGTGTTGCGCGGGTCCAGGTAGCCCCGTCGCCGCGAGTAGTTCCAGCCCCCCGCCTGCGGGATCGCCGAGCCGCACAAGATCTTCACCAGCCAACCGGTCCTGTCGGCGACCCGATCGGCGAGCGCCTTCGGTACCAAGCCGTGGTCTTGCAGCTGCAGGAAGCAGGTCAGCGCGTAGATGTGGCCCCAGCCGCGCACGTCGTAGGTGCCCTCGAAACCCTCCGTCATGCGCTGGTTCTCGAGCGTGTCGAGCACGAACGTCAGCCCGCGCGTCACCGCCGCCTTGCGATCCGCGTCGGCGCGGTAGCCGGGAGCAGCGACCATGCCGAGGATCCCGATCGCGGTGCCGCCGACGCGATAGCCGACCGGCAGCTGGCCGCGGTCCTCGCGGTAGACACCCTCGTAGGGCCACTGCTCGTCGTCGCCTTCCTGCAGCCGCAGCATGCCGGCGATCGCCGCAGCGGTCGCCGCGTCGACGTCGAGCGGCTTGCCGTCGGCGACCGGGAACTCGGTGAAGATCGTCGGCGCGTAGCCGTCGGCGGGCGCGGGCGCCTTCTTCTCCTGCTGCGCCGGGAGCAGCGCGGCCAGCAAGAACGACGCGAGGACGAACGGGTGATGCATGCTCTACCTCCGGGGGCTCGACGGGGTCAGGCCCAGCATCGCCCACCCGGGGCGCCTTGGGTAGCCTCACGGTCATGAACGCGCGCCGCATCGTGCTGCCCCTGATCGTGATGACCACCGCGGTGGCGATCTGGTGGTTCTCCCCGACGGTGCGCGACGATGTTCCGGTGGCCACGTGGCGGCTCGGCGGCGAATCCGACTTCCGGCAGCCGGGCAACTACGAGCGGACCCCGGCCGGCACCGCGCTGCGGCTGTCGTTCCACGCCGGCGCCGCGCGGCACGTCTACGTGCTCAGCCGCAGCGACGAGGACGGCACGCTGTTGATGTTCCCGTCGCCCGACGTGAAGAGCGATCAGCACAACCCGCTGCCGGCAGGTCGCAGCGTGCTGCCAGGGCAACGCGACGGCGCCTCGCTGGCGTGGAAGACGCGACCGGACATCCCCGGCACCACCTGCTACGTGGTCGTCGCTGCCGCCCAGCCGATCGCCGAGCTCGAACAGCTGCTGCCGCGCCTGCGCCGCTGGACCAACTCGGCGCTGACCTCGGGCACGATGGAGACCACCCAACCGCAGGACGGCGAGGTGCTCGGCAAGGCGCGCACACCGTGGCCGTCGGCCTTGCTGCAGCGCGCCGCCGAGCGCGCGAAGCTCGAGACGCTGGTCAACGGGCCGCTGCACGACGACGAGCTCCTGCCGCAGGTCTGGAGCAGCGCCTTCTACCTGACCGAGGAGCGCAGCGACCAGCCGAAGGCGCTGGAGCCGGGCAAGCCGATCCCCGGCGTGCCGATCCCGATCACGCCGGTGCCCGCGCCGGGCGGCGGCAAGTAGCGCGTCACATCGCGTCTTCGACGGCCGCGCAGACGACGTGCACGCAGACCAGGTGGCACTCCTGGATGCGCGCCGTGTTGCCGGACGGCACCAGCACGGCGACGTCGGCGTGCGCGAGCGCCGCGCCGCGCTTCTCGCCGCACAGCAGCGCGGTGCGCAGCCCCATCGCCTTGGCCTTCTGCAGCGCGGCGACGACGTTCTTGCTGCCGCCGGACGTGGTGATGCCGACCAGCAGGTCGCCCGACCGGCCGATCGCCTCGACCTCGCGTGCGAACACCTGCTCGTAGCCGGCGTCGTTGCCGATCGCCGTCAGCGACGGCACCTGATGACCGAGCGCGATCGACGCGTAGCCGGGACGGTCCTTCTTCTCGAACCAGCCGACCAGCTCGCCGGCCGCGTGCGCGGCGTCACACGAACTGCCGCCGTTGCCGCACCAGAGGACCTTGCCGCCGGCCTGCAGCGTCGCGATGGCCGCTTCACACAGCTGCTGCAGCGCGGGCACGCACTCGGTGAGGAACCGCTGCTTGGTGGCGATGCTGTCGGCGACGGTGCTGCGGATCTTCTCGGCGCTCATGTTCGGGCGGAGCAAGATACCCGAACCCCTGCCGCCGTCACACTGCGCGGGCGGCGGCCAGCGCTCCGGCGACGTCGGCCGGGCGCCCCTGCGCGGCGAGCGCGTCGCCGAACGCCGCCAGCGCGCGCAGCACGTTGGCCGGCTGGGCGCCATGCCCCATCAGGCCGACGCGAAAGACCTTGCCCGCCAGCGGGCCGAGGCCACCGCCGACCTCGATCCGATGCGCCTGACGGAGGTGGCCGCGGAAGGCCTTGTCGTCGATGCCATCGGGGTAGCGCACCGTGGTCAGCATCGGCGTGGCGTGGGAGACGGGCACGAGCGGCTTCAGGCCCAGCACCTCGAGCCCCTGCCGCAGCGACGCGGCGACCGCCCGGTGCCGGGCTTCCCGCGCGACCATGCCCTCGGCCTCGAGCTCGTCGAGCGCCGCTTCGAGCGCGTAGAGCATGCTGATCGGGGCCGTGTAGTGGTAGGCGCGGTCGGGTCCGAAGTACCCGGTCAACAAGCGGGTGTCGAAGTAGAACGGCACCGGCGCGCGGCGCGCGGCGACGCGGGCGAGCGCCCGCTCGCCGAACGTGACCGGCGCCAGGCCCGGCGGGGCCGACAGGCACTTCTGCGTCCCGCAGAACGCCGCGTCGACGCCGAGCGCGTCGAAGTCGAGCGCGACGCCGCCGATCGAGGTCACGCAGTCCACCAGCAGCAGCGCGTCGGCGCTGCGCGCGGCGGCGGCGAACGGGCGCAGGTCGCTCAACACGCCGGTGCTGGTCTCGGCGTGCACGACGACGCAGGCGCGGGTCGGCCCACCGGCGATCGCAGCGGCGAAGGCGTCCGGGTCGAGCGACGCGCCGAACTCGGCGGCGACGACGACGGCATCGCCGCCGGCGCGCCGCACCGCCTCGGCGAAGCGCTGGCCGAAGACCCCGTGCACGCCGACCACCACGCGATCCCCCGGCTCGACGAGATTGGCGACGAGCGCCTCCATGCCCGCCGTGCCGGTGCCGGCGAGCGGCAGCGTCAGTGGGTTGTTGGTGCCGAACAGCCGCCGGAGTCCGACCTGGATGCGGTCCAGGATCGGCGTGAACTGGGGGTCGAGATGTCCGAGCAGCGGTCGCGACTGGGCGCGCTGCACCGCGGCGCTGGTCGGCGATGGGCCAGGGCCGAGCAGCAGCACTTCGTCGATCGACCTCATGGGGCGATCAGAACGGCTTGGCCTGCACCAGCCAGACGGCCGCGCCGCCGATGCCGAGCGTCAGCAGGAACGCGACCGCGGTCGGCAGCACGCCCTTGCGGACGAGCACCGGCAGCGCGCCCAGCAGCAGCCAGCAGCCGATCTTGGCGATCATCCAGTTGGGCCAGCCCATCGAGGCCTTGTGGGCGTAGCCGATGCCGGCGACGAGCATGACCAGCAGGCCGATGCCGTGCAGGATCATGAACAGCTTGGCGCCGTCCTTCTTGCCCAGGGCGAGCACGCCGCCGAGGCCAAGGAAAAGGCACAGGACACCGATGACGTGAAGCAGCTTGTAGGTTTCCGCGGAGAGCATCGGCGGCGATTATGGACCGCGTCGCCGCGCGCCATCAGCGCATTCCGACTTCTTCACGCGTGACCGCTCAACCACTGCACCCCGTGCTGCGCTCGCTCGCCGAGGCGCCCGGCCCCCGTCCGCTGGTCGCCGCCCACCGCGGCGACAGCCGCCACCATCCGGAGAACACCCTGTCCGCGTTTCGCGCCGCGACCTCGCTCGGTGTCGCAGTGCAGGAGTTCGACGTGCGGCAGCTGCGCTGCGGCGCGCTCGTCTGCGTGCACGACGCGACCTTCGACCGCACCAGCGACAGCGCCGCGCGGCTCGGGCCGGGCGCGCTGGTCGACCAGCTCGACCTGTCGACGGCGCGCACCCTGGACGTCGGCGCCTGGTTCAGCGCGGCGCACACCGGCGAACGGGTCGCGACCCTCGCCGAGGCGCTTGCCGCGATGCTGCCGACGACCGTGCCGTTGATCGAACACAAGGCGGGCGCGCCCGAGGCATTCGTCGCCGAGCTGCGGCGGCTCGACGTGGCCGAGCGCTGCATCGTGCAGTCGTTCGACTGGCGCTTCGTCGCCGCCGTGCACGCACTCGCACCGGAGATCGCGCTCGGAGCGCTGGGCCCCAACCCGGCGATGCCCGTCCCGGATGAGCACGCGATGCGCACGGCGACAGCGTGCGGCGCCGGGCTGGTGCACTGGCAGGCGAACGCCCTGTCCGCGGCGAACGTGGCGGCCGCGCACTCGCGCGGCCTGCTCGTCTGCAGCTATACGACCGACGACGAACTCGGCTGGCGAGGGGGACGCGCGCTGGGCATCGACGTCATGTGCACCAACCATCCCGGCGGGATGCTGCGCTCGCAGCGAAGCTGAGCCTCGCGCAGCACCGCTCACGAGCGCAGCTGCGATCCGCGGCGCTACAGAACCGACAGCGTGACCGTCGAACCCGAGGCGTCCACCGTGATCTCGATCACGTAGCCCCGCTGTTGCGAGTCGGCCACGACGATCTTGGCGCCCGTCCGAGTAGCAGCCAACGACTGCATCAGCTGCTTGGAGAGGAAGATCTTCGCGCCACTGGTGGGCAGCGGCATCACATCGCCCGAAAGCCCCGAGACGAGCACGGCCGACGCCGAACCCATGTTCGAAGCCATCTGCAGGCACAGGCCCTGGTTCACCTGATGACCGGCCAGCACGCTGCGCGCGACGACGCCCTGCTCGAGCGCCGACTCGTCGATCACGGCCGCGCACGGCAGGATCCAGACACCACCACCGCTCGCATTCTCTCCGCCCTCGTCGCCAACCGACGGCATGGCGAGCCAGGCTGCGAACAGCATGGCGAGAAGGGCGCGATGGAAGGTGGTCATGATGTGGTGAGGTCGGTGGAAGACGGCGACCAGCCGTGGGGGAAGGCTATCCTCTCCCCCCTATCGGCGATAGCCACCTGCACCGAAAGCGCCGTCGGTAGAAGTCCCCTTCCCGTTGCCGCGACCGGGCGCAGCCTCGATCGGGAACCAGGCCGGCAGGGCCTCGGCCAGAGGCTTGCCGTCGGGGTGGGTGTGCACGAGGTGCAGGAAGTGACTTCGCCGGGACAACTCGTGTGCCGCCCAGCGGCGCCGGTGAGGAGCCTGGTCGTGGAGCCTCTGGAACCACCCCATGCTGCCAGCGAAGTCCCGCTTCAGGCCGTAGGCCAGCGCGAGGTTGAAGAACGCGGCGATGAGGCGCGGCTGGCGCGAGGTAGCGTCGGACGCGACGAGGCGCTCGAGCAATTCGATCGCGGCGTCGGTGTCCCCCTCGTCGAGCAGGATGTTGCTCAGGTTCGACAGCGCGTAGCCGCGCATCACCGAATCGCTGGCCCGATCGAGCACCGCCTCGAACTGCTTGCGGGCGAGCATGCGCTGCCCACGGGCGTAGTGCACGAGGCCGAGGTAGATGCGCGCATCCTCGCCCGTGGGATCCAACGCGAGACACTCGGTGAGCAGGCGTTGGCCGCGGGCGAGGTTCTCCTCGGGAGTGCGGAGCTGACCGTCGAACAGCTCGTTCGCCGAGACCCACTCCGGGCCGCCGCTCTCCGCGGAGCGCGACACCTCGTCCAGCAGACTGCGACCGCGCATCGCCACGTCGGGCACCGGCATCGGTTCCTTGGCGACTTCGCGGGAGAAGTCCGGCGAGAGCCCCATCAGCGCGAAGTTGCGGCCGAGCTCGTAGAGGATGCGCGACAACTTGCGCTGGTTCACCGTCAGCTGGCGGTGCAGCTCGTTGCGCGCGGCTCCGACCTCACCCCCGCGCTCGGGATCGCCGAACCCGGCATTGCCGCTCTGCGCCATCTGCTGGAGGCGCTTGTGCAGTCCCACCTGATGGCGAATACCATCGAAGAAGGCGCGGCACGAAGGGCAGAGGTCCGAATGAACGGTGACCCGACGCACCGAAGCCGGATCGAGTTCGCCGTCGAGCATGGCCGACAGATCCGCCTGGATCTGCAAGCAGGGATCCTGCCCGGGCCGGGCGGCCCGCGGCCGGGATCCGTCTTGTCGGAATCCATCTTGTCGGGACGAGCGCATGGTCAGGGCCCCACTAGGCATCCGCCTGCTGGCGGTCACCGATACAGGGGCGGTCGTGACGAGAACGAGACGCGAGACGCGAGACCGGACGGCCCGTCCGCAGGTTCGCGGCGGAACGAAGCGCGGTCGCACGACCGGAGGTGGACCTTGCGTGCCTCGCCTCGGCGGCAGGCACGGCAGCCGTTGCTGGTGTGGTAGCCGACGCGTCCCCACCCACGGAGAACTCGGCGAGCGAAACCTCCATCCCGCGGAAGATCTTGCGACGCCCGCGGAAGATCACCATCTTCAGGTTCTCGAGGCGGATCCCGAGTTCCGCGGCAGCATCGCGATAGCTGCGCCCTTCGACCTCGACCATCGTCAGCGCGCGCTGCTCCTTCGCCGACAGGCGACGGAAGTGCAGCAGGTAGAGGTTGAGGTAGAGCACGTAGGCGTGATTGACGACCGTCGCGCTCTCGGCCTCGCTCGCCGCGCGATCGGGGCGGCGCGTGCGCATGTCCTCGGGCTGCACGACCTCCTCGTCGATGGTCTGGAAGCAGGCGAGCCGCGATTGCCCCTTGAGGAACTTCAGTAGCGTGTTGCGGGCGATACGGTGCCCCCAGCCGCGGAACGCGTCCGCGCGATCGGCGAGGAACCGGTGCGGGTAGCGGTAGATGTTGAGGAACACCTCCTGCAGCACGTCCTGCGCGTCGACGTGGTGGAACGAACGGCGCAGGTTGCACTGGATCGCGTGCAGGAACGACGCCCGGTTCAGCTCGAACAGCAGCGCGAAGACGGCCGGATCGCCGGTCTGTTTGAAGCTGTCCATCAAGCTGGTGCTGACCCAGTCGAGGAACAGCTGCGGCGTGTCGATGCTCGTTCCCGGCTGCGGCGCGCGACCACTCGCCAACTCGTGCAAGGCCGGCGAACCGGTGCGCTCCCAGAGCTCGAACAACCGCTCGCTGAGCGAGTCGCGGTCGATCGAGATGTGGTTGGCGTGGAGCATGGCCAGTTCGGGGCGACGGCCGACAGGCGACCTGCGGATCGCCCGATATCTTGCCATAGCACGCCTGGGGTGGGAAGTAACTCCCCGCCGCCCATGCCAAGGCCCTGGCCATACACCCAGGCCGGCCGGCGCCGCCGCCCGACGTGCCGTCAGCGCGGCAGGTGCAGCACCATGCCTGCGCCACCCGCCCCGAAGACCCCCGGCGAGACCGAGACGCCGAGCTCGTCCGCGGCGCGCCGGAAGCGCGCCACGTCGACCGCCTCGACGGTATCCGAGGGTTCGCCGAAGCCGTGCACCTTCACGCGGACACCGTCGGTGGTGCAAGCGACGTCGAGGTGCCGCGCGCCGCTGCCGCGCGTTCGCTCGGCGACCAAGACCATCGCCAGGTCGAGCAGGTCGTGCAGTTCGATGGCGCGCCCCCACCAGGTCACCGAGCCTTCGGCGTGCACCGACGTCGGCGCCGACGGATCGTCGTGCGATGCCGCGACCTCGCGACAGAGCGAAACGACGTCCACTGGCTCACACCCTTCGCACGCGCGCGAGCCCTCCTCGAACAGCTCGCGCTGCGCGGCAGCGCACCACTCGAGCATCGAGCCGAGTTCGCGCACCGCGCCCTTGAGCTGGGCGCGCGACGCCTCGGCGATCGTCGAGTCGAGGCCGTCGAGACGCTCGCGGACCTGCTCGAGAAGCACCTGCATGCCCTCGGACTGCTGGACCATGCGCTGACCGAACGCCATCGCCACCTGCTGACCTCGCAGCAGCCCGGCGCGCCGCCCCTCGGCGCCGCTGACGACGATCACCTCGCCGTGACCACGGGGCGGCTGCGGCAGGACGTAGTTGCCGTCAACGGAGTCGATTGCGAGCTTTTGGTCGGCGTGCATTTGGCTGGTCCGGGGGATCCGGCCATCGCATCGGCGGACCACCCCTACGGCCTTGAGCCCCGACGACCCCGCGCGGCGGTATCTTGTCGCCCATGCTCCGCCTCCGCGCCGGCCTGTTGTTCAGCGTCGTCGGCTTCGGCGTCGCCGCCGGCGCTCAGAACGGTCGCGTGCCGAGCGACGCCGAGCTGGCCGCGGCGCGGCCGGGCCTCGTGCAGGTGCTCGTGGACCGGGTGCGGAGGCTGAGCGGCGGCAGCCCGCAGCGTGCCGCCGCGGAGCTGCTCGGGGCCGCCTACGAAGCCGACGACGACGCGACCCGCTACCTGCTGTGGCGCGAAGCGGTCGGCCTGGCCGAGGGCGCCGGCGACCTCGCGTTCGCCCGCAACCTCGAGGTCGCGTTCGCGATGCAGTTCGATCTCGACCCGACCGAAGCCACGGTCGCGCTGCTGTTGCGGGCGGCGGACAGCGGCGACCGCCAGCGCGCGGCCTCGGCGGCGCTGTTCGGCCTCGCCGCGGCGCGCGAGTGCGCCGTCGCCGACGACGAACGTGCCATGCTGCAGCTCTACGACGCCGGCACGCGGGCCGCGCTGGCCTGCGACAACGCCGCGGTGTTCACCTTCGTGCGCGACCGCCTGACGACGCTCCGCAACCAACGCGACCTCGTGCACGCGTTGCAGGCGGCGCGCACGGTCGATGCCGAACGGGTCGGCGGCCTGGTCGAGGCGCTGACGCAGGGCGCGCTGCCGCGGTGGTCCGACCTGACGCTCCGCCAGCTGCGGCCGGTGCTGGAAGGGCTCGAGCGGTTCACCCCGGACCGCACCGTGGACTCGCTGGAGCCCGCCGAGTGGCAGGCCCTCGCCGAACATGCCCCGGCCCTCGAGCTTCGGCGCGCGCTGTGGCGCTGCGCAGCCACCGCGGCGCTGCTGCGGCTGCGCCGCGGCGGGCGCGACCTGCCGACCGACGAACAGGACCTCGCCGCGCTGCACGGCACGTTGCTCGACTTGACCGATCGTCTCGCCGTCGACGACGGCGTGACCCGCCTGCGCTTCGACGACGCCGCCGACCGCGAGCGGTTGGCGTTCGCCAACGGCGACTGGCGCGTCGTGGACGGCGAGCTGCGCGGCGCCTCGAGCGGCTCCGACAACTTCGCCACCCACCGGGTGCGCTTCGGGGCGCTGCGCACCGTCGTGATCCGCGGCGGCATCCGCTCCGCCGACGGCCTCAACTTCCGCTGCAAGGTCGGCGACGTGAACCTGCTGCTCAACTGGGAGGTCGCCGACGAGAACCACCTGTGGCTCGACGGCAAGCGCTTCGCCGTGCAGCCACGGCTGCTCGAACCCGGCAAGGAACACACCGTCGCGCTGTTCGCCGAGGGCACCCGCTGCGACGTCTTCATCGACGGGCGGTTGATCTGGACGGCCAGCCTGACGACGCAGCTCGCCGGTACGATCACCGTCTACCCGGCGCTCGGCAGCGAGATCTTCGTGCGCGAGATCCTGATCGACGGTGATCCCGACGGCGTCGTCGATGCGCCGTCGGGCACGCTGATGTAGCCTGCGCGGCCGCGTGCCACCGACTCCCGAGACGATCCGCGCCATCGCCCACGAGGCCGGCTTCGACATCGTGCGCTTCGGCCCGGCCGAGCCCGGCGAGCACGGCGCGCACTTCAGCCGGTGGCTCGAGGCCGGTCGCCACGGCGAGATGCGCTACCTCGAGCAGAATCGTGAGCGCGTGCTCGACCCGCAGCGCTGGCGCGCCGGGGTGCGGTCGGCGATCGCGCTGGCCGTGGACTACGGCGGCCCAGCGGGCGAGCTGCCCGGCGGCGGCCGCGTCGCCCGCTACGCGGTCGGCCGGGACTACCACCGCTGGCTCCGCGAACGCGTGTTCACGCTGCGTACGAAGCTCGAGTCGGCGGGACTCCCGTACGGCTCGATGAACGGCGGCACCGACGCGGTGCCGGTGCTCGAACGCGCGCTGGCGACGCGCGCCGGCATCGGCTTCCTGGCCAAGAGCGCGATGGTCATCTCACCGAGCCACGGCCCGTACCTGCAGCTCGCCGAGTTGCTGACCGGCGCAGAGCTGCCGTTCGACCCGCCGGCGCCCGGCAGCTGCGGCTCCTGCACGGCGTGCCTCGACGCCTGCCCGACGCAGGCGATCACCGCGCCGTTCGAGGTCGATGCACGACGCTGCCTCAGCTACACGACCATCGAGCTGCGCGGCATGGTGCCGCGCGAGCTGCGCGCGGCGCAGGGCGAGTGGTTGTTCGGCTGCGACGTCTGCCTCGAGGTCTGCCCGTTCACCCGCCGCAGCGGCCGCCGCGACACCGTCGGCGAACAACGCCCCAAGGAGCTGCGGCCGCACCCGATCGTCACCACCTGGACGCTCGTCGACGTGCTGTCGATGGACGAGCGTCGCTACCAGGAGGAGTTCGTCGGCACGGCGATGCGGCGCGCAGAGCGCAGCGGCATGCGGCGCAACGCGGCGACCGTGCTCGGCAACCGGCGCGAGGAGCGGGCGCTGCCGGCGCTCCTGCAGGCGCTCGACGACCCGGATCCGGTCGTGCGCGGCACCGCCGCCTGGGCGATCGGACGCATCGACGCGGCGCGGCCCGAGCTCGAACGCGCCCGCGTCACGGAAGCCGACCCGCAGGTGCGCGCCGAGATCGAACACGCGCTCGACCGCGGCTAGACCGGGCGGAGCCGTCGCCGATGCGCGACCGTCCGATCGACGCGACGATTCGCCGCTTGCGCCGGCGGCATCGACGCCTCGACCCGCGCCCGCGGCGACGGCCCTCGCCGGCGTCGCGCCGATGCGACCCGCCCGAGGTCGGACCGAGGGGTGGGCGCGCCTTCCCACCGGCCGCGGCAAGCTCCGTTGCGAAGGCGCGCCGTCGCGGCAGCGCGCCCCGACCGCTGCGTGACTGGCAAGCGCGTTGCTCTGCACCGTTCGTGACCGACGCCAACCGCAAGCAGGACCTCACGACGAGCCACGCCGAGTTCTACACCGAGCAGAAGTGGTGCGACCACTGCAAGACCTACGTGCGGTTCCTGATGAGCGTCAACCACAGCTACTGCATCGACTGCGGCGGCCGCGTGCGGCTGTTCAACCGCAACGACTCCCGCGACTTCCAGGAGACGGTGCAGCGCCACAAGTGGCAGGCCAGCTGAGGCGTTCCCCCGCCGTCCTGGCCAGCCTGTTCCCCAGCCCGACTACGCCCTCATCCACCCCGCTCTCGCCCTCGCCCGCACCGCTGACGACCGACCCGACCGACGCCCCTGATCCCCGCTCGCGACCCGCCGGCCACCTCCCGGCGGGTTGCTTGCGTTTGCGCCCGGCAGCACCCATCCTGGCGGCCTGATCCCAAGGCCCATTCCCCGCAGGACGCCGCCGTGCAGCTGCCCGACTTCCGCAACGAACCGTTCACCGACTTCTCCCGCCCCGACAACCGCGAGGCCTTCCAGCAGGCCCTGCAGAAGATCCAGAACGAGGTGCTCGGCCGCACCTGGCCGTGCTGGATCGGCGGTGAGGAGGTCCGCGGCGACACGACGTTCGACGGCCACGATCCGGGCGAGCTGACGCGACTGATCGGCAAGTACCAGAAGCTCACCGAGGCCGACGCCACCGTCGCCGTCGAGAAGGCCCACGCGGCGTTCCGCGACTGGTCGCAGACCGACGCCGAGTATCGCGTCGGCATCTTCATGCGCGCCGCGCAGACGCTGCGCGAGCGCAAGCACGAGTTCTCGGCGATGCTCTGCTACGAGGTCGGCAAGACCTGGGCGGAGGCCGACGGCGACACCGCCGAGGCGATCGACTTCCTCGAGTACTACGCGCTGCAGATGCTCAAGATGTCGCAGCCGCAGCCGGTCACGCCGGTCGCCGGCGAGCGCAACCAGATGGTCTACATCCCCCTCGGCGTGGGCGCGATCATCCCGCCGTGGAACTTCCCGCTGGCGATCATGGCCGGCATGACGGCCGCCGCGCTGCTGGCCGGCAACACCGTCGTGCTCAAGCCGGCGTCGCAGTCGCCCGGCGTCGCGGCGATGTGGGTCGACCTGATGTACGAGTGCGGCCTGCCGAAGCAGGTGCTCAACTTCATCACCGGTCCGGGCTCGTCGGTAGGCGCGGCGATGGTGCAGCACAAGCTGACGCGCTTCATCTCGTTCACCGGCAGCAAGGACGTCGGCCTGTGGATCTTCGACAAGGCGTCGAAGGTGCAGCCGGGTCAGATCTGGATGAAGCGTCTGGTCGCCGAGATGGGCGGCAAGGACAGCATCCTCGTCGACGCCGAGTGCGACCTCGAGGCGGCGGCGGACGCGGTGGTCGCGTCGGCGTTCGGCTACCAGGGCCAGAAGTGCTCGGCCTGCAGCCGCGCGATCGTGCACGCCGGCGTCTACGACCGCTTCGTGGCGATGATCCCGCCGCGCGTCGAGCGCATCCAGGTCGGCCACCCGAGCGAGCAGGGCAAGGGCTTCGGGCCGATGATCGACGGCGCCGCCAAGCGCAAGACGATGGAGTACATCGAGGCCGGCAAGAAGGAAGGCCGCCTGCTGATCGGCGGCGGCGAAGGCTCGACCTCGGGCTACTACGTGATGCCGACGGTGTTCGCCGACGTCGCGCCGGACGCGCGCATCTCGCAGGAGGAGATCTTCGGGCCGGTGCTCGCCATCATCAAGGCGAACGACTTCGCGCACGGCCTCGAGATCGCCAACAACACCGAGTACGGCCTGACCGGCTCGGTGTTCACCCACAACCCGGCGCACAAGGAGATGGCCGTGCGCCACTTCCACGTCGGCAACTTCTACATCAACCGCAAGTGCACCGGCGCGCTGGTCGGCGCCCACCCGTTCGGCGGTTTCAACATGTCGGGCACCGACAGCAAGGCCGGCGGCCCCGACTACCTGCTGCAGTTCCTGCAGGCGAAGACGATCAGCGAGAAGATCGGCTGATCGCGGCTTCGCCGGTCCGACGACGAACGCCGCGCAGTGCGCCCCGCTAGCATGCGTCGCATGGCAACCCCACGTCCGGCGCTCTCGCTGCTCGCCGCCGCACTGCTGCTGCCCGCGCTGTCGGCAGCGCAACAGCGACGCCCGCTGCTCGGCACCGTCGTCGACTCCGACGGCGAACCACTGGCCGGCGCCGAGGTGGTCTGCGCCTTCGCGCCGCCCGGCGCCGAGGCCAACCAGGTCGCCGACCTGCAACACGCGACGGCCGACGCGCGCGGCCGGTTCCGCGTCGACGTGTTCGCCTGCACGCGCTACCGCGTCTGGGCGCTCGGCCCGCCCGCCGACGACGGGGCCCGCCTCGCCAGTGAGGTGCAGTCCGCAGCCGCCGGCCCGCTGCTGGCGCTGCGCGCGACGCATCGCCAGCTGCCGCCGCAGGTGAAGTTCGAAGGGCTCGACGCGTGGCGCGAGCTCGGTCCGTTCCGCGTCCGCGTCAGCGTCGCCGCCTGCCAGCTCGACGACACGTCGATCGAGCTCGTCGACGACACCGCGACGCTGCCGGTGCAGCCGCGCACCCGCTGCAACCTCGACCTGCTCTGCGCCGACGGGCAACCGCTGCTGTCGCACGCGCTGACGATCGCCAAGGCCGAGCACAAGGTGACCGTGCGGCCCCCGCAGACAATGCCGATGTGCGTCGTCGACGGCGCCGGCAAGCCGGTCCCCGGCGCGATCGTCCGACAGCGGCTCTCCGGCGGCTGGTCGTCCGGCGACGGCCTCGGTCCGTCACCACCTTCGCGGAGGCTGTGGCGCGAGCTCGGCCGCACCGACGACGAGGGTCTGCTGACGGCCCACCTGCCGCTCGCCGAGCCGCCGCTGGCCAACACCAACTACCAGGACCTGTTCTTCGTCGCCGAGAAAGACGGCTACCGCAGCACCCACTCGGGCTTCACCGACCAACTGTTCGTCGACGGGACCGAGGTCGCGCGCGACGGCGTCGAGGTGCTGCGCTTCACGCTGCAGACCGACGAGCCGATCACCGGCCGGATCCAGCTCGCCGGCCGCGGCGTCGCCGGCCTGCCCATCGTCGTGCTCGCCGAGATCAAGACGATCTCGAAGGAAGGCAACGGCTGGCGCAACGAGCAGCTGACGCGGCA
This sequence comes from Planctomycetota bacterium, assembly GCA_020638735.1. Taxonomy (GTDB): domain Bacteria; phylum Planctomycetota; class UBA1135; order UBA1135; family UBA2386. Next base: position 575,270 of record JACKHZ010000008.1, read on the forward strand.
CGCCATCACCGCCGACGACGGATCGTTCGCCCTGAGCGGGCTGACCAACGTGCAGGGCGTCGACGTGCACGTCGACGCCGCCCGGCTGCACGGGGAGCTGGTGCCCGAAGAGCTGCGACGCATGGCGCCGTACTCCCCGCTCGCCCTGCACCGCGCCGAACGGCAGATCCCTGCCGTGCTGCAGGTCAACCTCGGCGAGCTGCGCCCGCTCAAGCTGCAGCTCCTCGACGGGACCGGAGGCCCCGCAGCCGGCGCCGACGTGATGCTGGTCTCGATGGCGCACGACGACGTCGACGTCGACGGCTGGACGCCGAGCGCCACCACCGACAGCGCCGGCCGCGTCGCGCTGCTGGTGCAGCCGGGCAAGTGGCTGCTGTTCGCGCGCACCGAACTCGACATGGCCTACCAGCGCCTGGAGGTCGAAGGCCCGCAGGAGCTGTCGCTGAAGATGGAGCCGATGCCGGCGATGCGCGGCCGCGTGGTCGACGCCGACGGCGAGCCGATCGCCGGCGCGGCGCTGTACACCACCAGCGCTTCGTGGCACAGCGGCAACGACCGCGACCCGGCCCTCGAACGCATCGCCAACAACCTCAACTGGAGCTGGATCGGCCGCACGCGCACCGACGCCGAGGGACGCTTCGTCTGCTGCTTCCTCGAGCAGCCGGGCATGACCTACCAGGGCAAGTTCCAGCTGGCCAAGCAGGAGACGCCGGAGTTCTCGATCGTCACCGGCGAGGACGAGCAGAAGTTCGTGCTGCGATGAGCGACCGCCGCGCCTTCGCCACGCTGCACCGGCAGCTGCTGCGCCAGGAGCGCGAGGCCGAGGTCGCCGAGGCCGAACGCCTGCTGCATCAGCGCAGCGACGCCGAGCTGGTCGCGCGCGGCACCGCGTTGCTGCGCCTCGAGGTCGTCGACCTGGAGCCGGGCTTCGGCGGACGCCTGTGCGCCGTGCTGCGCCCGAGCCGCGGCGGCGAGCTGCCGCCGCACCGCTTCGGCCCCGGCGACGTCGTCGCGGTACGCGCCGGCCGCGACGAGCCGTCGCTGTGCTCGGCGGTGGTCGTGCGCGCGCGTCGCGACGGCATCACCGTGTCGCTCGAAGACGGCCCCGGCGGCGAAGAGGTCGACCTGCCGTCGATCGTGCGGCTCGACCGCATGGTCACCGACGTCACCTTCCGCCGGCTCGACCAGGCGCTCGGCGCGCTGCAGCAGGAGGAGAAGGGCGACCGCGCGCGCTTCCTCGACGTGCTGTTCGGCGAACGCGACGCGGCGCCGCTCCAACCCACGGCGCCGCCGCAGTGGTTCGACCCGACGCTCGACGAGTCGCAGCGCCACGCGATCGCGGCGGCGCTGACCGCCGAGCACGTGGCGCTGATCCACGGCCCGCCCGGCACCGGCAAGACCACGGCGCTGGTCGAACTGATCCGTCAGGCGGTCGCGCGCGGGGACCGCGTGCTGGCCTGCGCGCCGTCCAACGTCGCCGTCGACAACCTCGCCGAACGGCTCGCGCGCGCCGGCCTCGGGGTCGTGCGGCTCGGTCACCCGGCGCGCGTGCATCCGGACGTGCGCGACGTGTCGCTGGCGCAACAGGTCGCCGACGCACCGGAGCAGAAGCTGCTGAAGGACGCCAAGAAGGACCTCGACCAGGCGCTGCGGCGGTTGCACAAGGCCAAGACCCGGGCCGATCGAGCGGCGGCGCGCGCCGAGCTGCGTCAACTGCGCGCCGAGCGTCGACAGCTCGAGCAGGCGATCACGATCGGCCTGCTCGATCGCGCGGAGGTGGTGCTGGCGACCACCACCGGCGCCAGCGAGGCCGGCCGCGGCGACCGCGCGTTCGGCCTGGTGGTCGTCGACGAAGCGGCGCAGGCGATGGAGGCGGCGTGCTGGATCCCGCTGCAGCACGCGTCGCGACTGGTGCTCGCAGGCGACTACTGCCAGCTGCCGCCGACGATCCTCGACGCCGACGCCGCCCGTCGGGGTCTGGCCCGCACGATGTTCGAGCGGCTGAGCGCGCAGGCCGGCACCGCATCGCTGCGCTGCATGCTGACGGTGCAGTACCGCATGCACGAGAAGATCATGGGCTGGTCGTCCCGGACCTTCTACGGCGGCGAGCTGCGCGCGGCCGACGCGGTGCGCGAGCATCGACTGGACCAGCTGCCCGGCGTCGCGACGACCGAATGGACCGAGGCGGCGCTGTGCTTCGTCGACACGGCGGGGTGCGGCCACGAGGAGACCACCGAAGGCGACGAGGAGTCCAAGCACAACCCCGGTGAGGCCGACCTCGTCGTGCGCATCGTCGCCGAGTTGCGCGAGGCGGGCGTCGCCGCCGCCGACATCGCCGTCATCACGCCCTACAACGCGCAGGTGCAGCGGCTGCGCGAGCGGCTCGGCGACGACGAGCTCGAGATCGGCACGGTCGACGGCCTGCAGGGGCGCGAGAAGGAGGCGGTGGTCGTCTCGCTGGTGCGCAGCAACGAACGCGGCGAGGTCGGCTTCCTCGCCGAGCTGCGCCGCCTCAACGTCGCGCTGACGCGCGCCCGCCGCCACCTGACGGTGATCGGCGACAGCGCCACGCTGGCGAGCGACCGGGACCTGTGCACGCTGGTCGAGCACCTGCAGCAGCACGGCGTCTACCGCAGCGCGTTCGAGCTCGCCTGACGGCCGCACTCACCGACCGCGCCCGATCAGCAGCTCTCGTACTTCCAGTGGCGCTTCTTGCCGTCGCGCAACCACTCGACCGCCTGGGCGATGCGAGTCTGGCGCGTCGCGTCCTTCTTGGCGCCGGTGATCCACTCGATGTAGTCGCGGCGATAGCTCGGCGCGAACGCATCGAAGTGCTCCTTCGCCGCCTCGTCCCTGGCCAGCGCCGCGGCGAGGTCGGCCGGCACCTCGAGCGGCGGGTGCCGCTTCGCCTTCGACCGCGGCAGCTTCCCTCCGGCCTGGTTGCGCTGCAGGGCGAGCTTCAACACCCGCGCGAACGCCGCCTTGCCCGGCAGCTGCTTAAGCGTCGTGATCTTGCCGCAGGCCTCGATCACCGCCTCGGCCTCGTCGCCCGCCTCGAGCAGCGCCTTCTCCTGCCAGAAGCCGAAGGAGCAGTATTCCTTGAACTCCGACATGCCGCCGATCAGGCCGCCCAGCTCGAACGCAGGTCGGCGCCACTTGATCGTCTCGACGACGCCAGGGCAGGCCCGGTGCACGCGGGCGCGCAGCTCGGTCAGGATCGGGCGCGCCCATTCGGCGGCAGCCGCGAGATAGTCGTCGACGCGCGGATCCGTGTTCACCGGCGCGAGGCTATCCGCGGCGCTGCCGCCGATCGCTCAGAACATCAGGACCTGCGCGCCGCGGGTCGATGCCACCCCGGCCGGCAGGCTGCCGTCCCAGACGAACCACTGCCCGAACAGCGCGATGCCGGCGAGGCCGGGCTCGTTGGGCACACCGACCTTCAGCGTGCCGTAGCCCGCGCCGGGCACACCGACGGCGCCCTGCAGCACACCCGGCACCAACAGCTCGCCGGTGCCGAACGCGACGTTGATGTTGACGCCGTTGATCTGCGTCGCCGTCGGGAACAGGCCGAGCACCAGCGTCGCCGGCGCGCCGCCGAGGCCGTTGAACACGCCCAGCTTGAAGTCGACGTTGCCGATGTTGGCCGGCACCTCGGCGAGCCACTGCGGGGTCTGCCCGCCAGCGCCCGCCGAACCCAGGCCGTACTGCGAACCCTGCTGGTTGAGCAGTTGGCCGCGCAGCGTCGGCCGATCGAACGGCGGCAGGCCGGCGGCGACGCGCGGGTCGGTCAGCGCCGTCGAGACGAAGGCCGCCAGGTCGGCGGCGGCCTGCGGCGGGACGCCGCCCGGCGGCGGGCCGTTGAGCGGGATCAGCTGCGGATCCTTGTTCTGCAGGAACGGACCACCGCCGCCGATGTAGAAGCCGACGACCTGCGTCACGTTGGTGAACTGGCCGTTGTGCATCAGGCTGCCGCGCAGCCCGACGTTGCGCAGGCTCGGCGTCTTGAAGCGCCCGGCGTCGCCGGGGTTGCTGGTGACCTCCTGGCGGCCCGCGTCTTCGGCGATCGGCCGCAGCCCGAGGTTGTGATACTGGCGGTCGCTGAACAGGCCCGACGTGTGGCAGATCACGCAGCGACCCGGCCCGTGGAACACGTTCATGCCGTTGATCTGCTGCTGCGTCATCGCCGCCTGGTTGCCGGCGAGGAACTGGTCATACGGGGTCTGGTCCGGCCGCAGCGTGCGCTGGTACGTCGCCAGCGCGAAGGCGATGCGCTGGGCGGTGATGTCGGGCGTGCCGAACGCGGCGGCGAACAGATCGGGATAGGTCGCGCCGTTGGCGATCGCCGCCTGCATGTCCGCCGGCAGGTTGGTCGCCACCGCCATCGGCCGCACGGTCTGCAGCTTGCCGATCGCCTCGGCGAAGGTGCGCGCGTCGTGCGCCATCTCGTCGCTGGACAGGATCGGCCCGAGCGACTGCGACTCGAGCGCGCCGCCGGCGGGGATCACGACGGCGTTGGTGGTCGGGTCGGTGAACGTGCCCGAGGCGCGCCCGTCCCAGAACAGGTCCGGGAACCACGCGGCGGTCAGGAACGACGGCGACGTGCGGCGACCGACCTGGGCGCGGAAGCCGAAGTCCTGGTCGGGCAGGTAGCGGTTGCCGGCGTCGCTGCGGATGATGCCAGGCGACGCGAACACGTCGTCGGGCGAGGGCGCAACGCCGTCGACGCCCGGGTTGAGCTGGCGGCGCGTGTCGCCGCCGCCGGCCGCGAAGGTGTGGCAGGTGCCGCAGGCGACGCGGTTGTTCGACGACATCTGCTCCTCCCAGAACAGCAGCTTGCCGAGGATCGCCTTCTGCGGCGTGATCGGGTTCTGCGGCGGGACCGGCTGCGGCGGCAGGGGCTGCGGGGGCGGCGGCGGTCCCTGGGCGGCGAGACCGACGGAGAACGCGAGGACCACGAGTGAGCGCATCTGGGTTCGTCCTGGAGAGGTTGAGGGGCTCCGCAACAAGGATGTGTCAGCGGTGTCGCGGCTACGCAACTCTTGCTGGGCTCACACATCGCGCCGGCAATTCTGTCACGAACGCCGCCGCGTGCTAGCGGGCCTGCTTGCGCAGCGCCGGCCCCCCGGGGGGAGACACAGCCGCGGCGGCCGGGCCCGGCGTGATACTGCCCTTGGGATCGGCGGACGGACGAGGCGGCGAAGCCAGCATGGCGCGACGGTGCGCGAGCAGATCGGCCAGCTCACGGCGTACGTCGACACCTTCTGCCCGACGGTAGGCGCGGCGGGCGCGCGACGGCTCGCCGTTGCGGCGCAGCGCGTCGCCGAGGCCGAGCCAGGCCGACGCGTCCCAAGGGTCGGACCAGCACAGCGCGCGGAAGGTCGCGACCGCGGCCGCGGCTTCGCCTGCCAGCAGCGCCTGCAGGCCCGCACGGTAGCGGGCCGTACGCGTCGCGCGGCCCGCGCGGCGGCGCAGGCGCGCCCAGGTCCACGCCGTCACCACGACGACCGCCGTCACCTGCACCAAGAGCAGCGGCAGGCGCTGTTCGGCCTCGGTCGCCGCGAACAGGAACCGCTGCACCAGCCACCAGTCGAGCCCGCCCCACAGCGCGACCGTCGCCGCCATGCCGAGCCAGAAGCGGCCCGTGCGCAGGTAGCCGACAGCGACCAGCTGCCCCACCGCGAACACCGCCAGGTTGGCCCACAGCGCATCGACGAACACGGCGCAAGCCTACCCGCCGGCGCGGCCGACGCATCGGTCTTGGCGACGATCCTGCGCTGCTCCGAGGCGAGCACCAACCTTGTCGGTGGTGCGGAGAGCGGGCCGCGCTACCCTGCGCCGCAGATGCCCTCGCTCGGCCAGCTCTGCCTCCTGTTCACCCCGTCGCTCTGCCGCTCGGAGCCAGCCGCGACCCTCGCCGCCGCGCTCGACGGCGGCGTCGATCTCGTGCAGTGGCGGTGCAAGACCGCCGACCGCGCCGGCTTCGCCGCCTGCCGCGAGCTGTGCCTGGCCCGGCACGTGCCGCTGATCGTCAACGACGACGTCATGCTGGCGGTGCGCACGCCGACCGCCGGCGCCCACGTGGGACAGGACGACATGCCCGCCGACGCGGCGCGCAAGCTGCTCGTGGACCAGTGGCTGGGCGTCAGCACGCACAGCATCAAGCAGATCCAGGCCGCAGCCGCCGCTGGCGCCGACTACGTCGGTTTCGGGCCGTGCTTCCCGACCGCGACCAAGGGCTACGAGGCGGGCCTGCCGGCCGCGGACGTCAGCGCGGCGGTCGAGACGTGCGACGCGCTGGGGCTACCGCTGTTCGCGATCGGAGGCATCGACCCAGCGCGCGCTGCGGAGCTCGCCGGCCTCGGCGTGCGCCGCGTCGCCGTCTCGAGCTTCGTGCTGCAGCACGACGACCCGACCGCGGCGGCCAGGTCGCTGCGGCGGGCGCTGCGCTGACGGCCGGCGCCGCGGCTCACAGCAGCAGCATCGCGTCGCCGAACGAGAAGAAGCGGTAGCGCTGCGCGACCGCCTCGCGGTAGAGCGCCATCGTCTCGGCGTGGCCGGCGAACGCCGACACCAGCATCAGCAGCGTCGACTGCGGCAGGTGGAAGTTGGTCAACAGCGCGTCGACCACCTGGAACGAGCGCCCCGGGTAGAGGAACAGATCCGACGCGCCGCTGCCGGCGCGCACCGTGCGTCCCTCGGCGGCGCAGGTCTCGAGCGTGCGGCAGCTGGTCGTGCCGACCGCCACCACCCGGCCGCCGCGGGCGCGCGTCGCCGCGACCGCCGCCGCCGTCGCCGCCGGCAGCTCGTAGCGCTCCTCGTGCATGCGGTGCTGCTCGACGACGTCGGTGCGCAGCGGGGCGAAGGTGCCTTCCCCGACGTGCAGCGTCACGAAAGCCATCGCCACGCCAGCCGCCGCGAGCCGGCCCAGCAGCGCCTCGGTGAAGTGCAACCCCGCGGTCGGCGCCGCGACCGCGCCAGGCGCCTTCGCGAACACCGTCTGGTAGCGCCGCCGATCGGCGGCCACGTCCTCGACCTGCCCCGGTTCGTGACCGATGTACGGCGGCAGCGGCGCGCGACCGCAGCGCTCGAGCGTCGCCGCGACGTCGCCGCCGACCGCGTCGAGCGCGACGCGCCAGCGCCCGCCACCCAACGCCTGCTCGAGCGTCAGCAGCAGCGCGTCCTCCTCCATCGGCAGGCGGTCACCGGCACGCAGCTTCTTGCTCGGCTTGACGAACGCTTCGCCGTGCGCCGTCGCGCCGTCGGCGGCGTCGAGCCGCAGCAGCAGGCACTCGACGGCGCCGCCGGTGGCGCGACGACCGCACAGTCGCCACGGCATCACCCGGGTGTCGTTGAGCACCAGCAGGTCGCCTTCCCGAAGCAACTCCGGCAGGTCGGCGACGACGCGGTGCTGGTTCTGGCGGGTCGCGCGCTCGTGCACGAACAGCCGCGCCCGGTCGCGCGGCTCGACCGAGCGGCGGGCGATCAGCTCGGGCGGCAGCTCGAAGTCGAAGTCGTGGACGTGCACCGCGCCGTCATACCGGGCGGTACGGAGCCGGCCAACGCTGCTCCCCAGCCCGCGGCTTGCCCCGCGCGCGCCGCGCCGCGACGATGCGCCGCATGACCCGCCGCGCACGCTTCCTGCCGCTCGCCGCCGCCGGCCTCGCCGCCTGCGGCGCCAGCCTCGGCGGCAACGACGGCGGCACCAGCACGCCGATCCGCGTGCAGGCCGCGACCGAGGTCGTCGCCTGTCGCGCCCGCATCGACGACGGTCACCGCTTCGCCGAGATCGCGCTGCGCGACCTGCGCAACCTCGGCACGGCGCGGGTCACCGACCTGGCCGGCCCCGAGCTGCGGGCGCGCGTCGCCGCCGACGCCGTGCGGGTCGTCTTCGCCCGCGAACGCGACTACCAGAACCCGGGCAGCCGCGAGCTGTTCGTCGCCACGCTCGACGGTTCGGCGGCCGAGCAGCGGCTGACGCAGAACGCGGTGCGCGACGACGAGCCCTGCTGGGCGCCCGACGGCCGGGTGCTGTTCACCAGCGAGCGCGACGGCGCGACCGGCCTGTGGCTGGTCGGCGCCGACGGTTCGGCGCCGACCCCGTTCCTGCCGGTGCCCGCCGGACACGCCGACGGCGAAGCCGACTGGCACCGCGGGCTCGACCGCGTCGTCTGGAGCCGCCGCGACCCGGACGGACACCACTACCTCTGCGTCACGCCGGGCAGCGGCGTCGGCGCGACGCAGCTCACCGACGGCGGCCCCGCGCTCGGCGACGGGACCGGCGACCACGACCCGGCGTTCACGCCGGACGGCAGCGCGGTGGTGTTCGTACGCCGCATCGGCGAGGCCGCAGCCAGCCTTTGCCTCGTTCCGGTCGCCACCGGGGTGGTGACACCGCTGCTGGTTCCGGCCGGCGAGGTCGCGCTCCCGCGCGTGATGCCGCAGGGCGACCGCGTGCTGTTCGGCCTCGCCGAGCCGGCGCTCGGACGGCAGACGCTGCGACTGGCGATGCTGCCGCTGACCGGCGGCGACCCGGTGCTCGTCTGGCCCGACGAACGATGGCGGCTGCAAGGCCTCGACGTGCTGCCGACCGCGCCCGCGGCGACCGCCGGGGCGACGCCGCTGCGCCTCGACGTCGAGACCCAGGCGGAGGTGCAGGTCGCCTACGCCACCGCCGCGTCGGGCACGCCCGCGTCGCTGCGCGAAGACGACGGCGACGAGTTCTACCTGCAGACCCAGGGGGCCAGCACCGGCCGTCAGGTGGCGGGCCTCAACGTGCGCTTCGACCTGCCGGTCGCCGACGCAGAGGACGTGCTCGAGCTGCGTCTGCAGGCGCGGGTGCGCTGCAGCCGCGTGGACGCCGAGAGCTTCCTGCGCGTGTCGATCTACAACCCCTCCGACAACCGCTTCGACACCGCCGTCGAGCTCACGCCGACGTCGACCGACGAGCAGACGATGACGTTCCGCACGTCGAGCCTGCGCCACGTGCCGCGCGAGCGGAACGTGCGGCTCAACTTCATCTTCGACCTTCCCGACGGCGACCCGGCCGACTGCCGGATCGACCTCGTCGAGCTCGTGATGGTCACCCGCCAGGGCGTCTGACGGTCACTTGTCCCAGTCGAACGCCGCCACCCAGCGTCGCGTGCCGGCGACGGGTGCTCCCGCCTCGCAGCGGATCATGGCGTCCGGCTCGAGCCGGAGGTGCCGACGCACGACGCCATCCGGCAGCTGGCGACCGTCGACGTCGAGGAAGCGCACCGTGGCGAGCACGTCGATCGGTTCGTGATCGATGCTCCGCACCATCATCGACACGGTCAGCCGTCCGGCGTCGTCGCGCGACTCCACCGGCCGACCGACCCGCAGCACGTCGCGAAGCTCGACGTCGAGCACCTCGGCGAATTCCGCTGGGCAGACACTGTCGAGCCCCAAGGCGGGGAACGGCGGCGCCGCGCAGGCCGCCAGGCACGACAGGGGCAGCGGCCAGAACGGCCTCGCACAGCGCTTCATGCGTGCATCATGCCGGCGCGGTCCTCGCCGGACACACGCCGAATGCTCCTGGCTCCGCCGGGGACCCGCTTAGTAGACTCCCGAAGGAGTCCCCGTGCCCACCACCACCCTGCTCGTCATCCCCGCCTACTGCGAAGCCGGCCGCGTCGGCGACGTGGTCCGTAAGGTGCGGCGGCAGGGTCTCGGCGTGGACGTGCTGGTCGTCGACGACGGCAGCCCCGACGGCACCGCCGACGAGGCGCGCGCGGCCGGCGCGCGGGTCGTGCGCCACGAGTTCAACCTGGGCTACGGCGCGGCGCTGCACACCGGCTACTGCTGGGCGTTCCGCAACGACTACGACCGCGTGATGCAGATGGACGCCGATGGCCAGCACGACCCGAGCATGCTGCCGCGGCTGCTCGACGCGCTCGACCAGGGCGCCGACATCGCGCTCGGCTCGCGCTACCTCACCGGCGACGCGCCGCGCTCGAGCTTCGCCCGCCGCGTCGGAACGGCGATGTTCGCCTGGATCGCCTCGAAGTGGATCGGCTCGCGCATCACCGACCCGACGAGCGGCTTCCAGGGCCTGTCGCGCAACGCGCTCCACGCGACGGTCAACGACGCCTTCCCCGAGGACTACCCGGACACCGACGTGCTGGTCGAGCACCACCGCCGCGGGTTGGTCGTTCGCGAGGTGCCGGTCGTGATGCACGAGCGCGTGGGCGGCCTGTCGATGCACCGCGGCGCCCGCATCGCCTACTACGGCTACAAGATGCTGCTGACCCTGCTGCTGCTGCCGGTGCGGCGGGCGACGCCGCTGCGGCGGCACGACAGCGTCGCGAGGCTGACTTGAGCGCGACCCTGGTGCCGCTGTTGCTCGCCGCCGCCGGGCCCAGCCCGCTGTCGGAACGTCAGCGCTTCCTCGCCATCCTGTTCGCGGTGGCGGTCGCGGTGCTGGTGTTCGAGCTGGTCCGCCGCCGCAAGCTGCGCGAAGAGTACTCGTGGCTGTGGGTCGCGACCTCGGTCGGCGTCGCCGTGCTGGCCCTCGAGCAGGACCTGCTGGTGACCCTCGCCGGCTGGGTCGGCGCCACGACCACGGCGTCGACGCTGTTCTTGGGCGCGCTGGTGTTCCTGATGGCGCTGGTGCTGCAGTTCTCCGTGCGCTTGAGCCGCCTCACCTTGCGCCAACGCACCCTCGCGCAGCGGCTGGCGATCCTCGAGGCGCAGCTCGAGGAGCGCGGCGAGGCGCCGCGCGGCGTGGTCGACGTCAAGGGGATCGAGGTCAAGCGCCCGCGCGATCCGGGCGAAGTCGCGTGACCGACGACGCAGCGCGGCTCGCGCGCATCGTGGCCGCCCAGTTCCGGCGGCGGCTCTGCGACGAGCAGCTGCCGCGCATCCAGCGCTGCCTGCGCCTGCTCGGCGACCAGCGCGTGTGGACCCGCCCGGGACGCACCGGCAACTCGGCGGGCAACCTCGTGCTGCACCTGTGCGGCAACACCACGCAGTGGATCGTCGCCCAGTTCGGCGGCGAGGCGGACCGCCGGCGGCGCGACGCCGAGTTCGCCGCCGACGGCGGACACACCGTCGAGCAGCTGTGCTCGGCGCTCGAACGGGTCTACCGCCGCGCCTGCGACGTCGTCGACGACGTGTCGGTGGCCACCCTGCTGTCACCGCGCACCGTGCAGGGCTACGCCGAGAGCGGCCTGTCGGCGATCCTGCACGTGCTCGAGCACACCAGCGGCCACGCCGGGCAGATCTACGCCTGGACCAAGCAGGTCACCGACGTCGACCTCGCCTTCTACGACCTCTGAGGCCAGAACGCCGAGCCGCGGCCGCGCGGCGCCCGACTAGAGGTCCGCGGTCGACGCAGTCATCGCCCAGCGCTGGATCGTGCTGCGCAGCAGGTCGAGCTTGACCGGCTTCGACAGGAAGTCGTTCATGCCGGCGGCGAGACACTGCTCGCGGTCTTCCGGCAGCACGTTGGCGGTCAGCGCGACGATCGGCGCTGCGGCCGAGAGCCCGCCGGAGGCCCGGATCGCGCGCGTCGCCTCGAAGCCGTCGAGCTCGGGCATCTGGCAGTCCATCAGCACCACGTCGAAGCCGCGCTGCGTCGCCAGCTGCACCGCCTCGTTGCCGTCCACGGCGAACGTGACATGGCAGCCGAGACGCTTCAACATGCCGAGGATCACGCGGCGGTTGATCTCGTTGTCCTCGGCGACGAGCACCTGCAGATCCTGCACGGCGCCGGCCTGGGACAACGGTACGGCCTCGGCGCCGGGCGCGATCGCGGTCGGCGCCCGCCGCAGGCTGGCCATGTCCTGCACGACCTGCAGCAGCCGCGACGCCGCCAGCGGCTTGCTCAACCAACGGAACACCTCGGCCTCCGCCAGCTCGGCGAGGCCCGGACGAGTGCCGAGCGAGCTCGCCAGCGACACCGGGATCGTCGGGATCGTCGGGTCGTTGTGGATCGCCGTCGCCAGCTGCAGACCGTCGATGCCGGGCATCGCCATGTCGAGGATCGCCATCGTGAACGGTCGCCCCGAGCGCGCCGCGCGGCGCAACATGTCGATCGCGGTGATGGCGTTGCCGGCGACGTCGATGCCGATGCGGGTCGGCGCCAGCTGCATCACCATCAGCTGCCGGTTGGTCTCGTTGTCGTCGACGATGAGCACCGAGTGGCCGGTCAGGTCCACGTCCTCCGAGCGCATGCGGGCGTGGGCCGGATCGCCCTTCTGCAGCCGCAGCGAGAACGAGAACGTCGAGCCGTTGCCCAACCGGCTCTCGACGTCGAGCGTGCCGCCCATCAGCTCGACCAGCCGCCGGCAGATGACGAGCCCGAGGCCGGTGCCGCCGAAGCGCCGCGTGGTCGATGCGTCGGCCTGCGTGAACGGTCGGAACAGCTTCGTCAGCACGTCGGGGGCGATGCCGACGCCGGTGTCGCGCACCCAGAACCGCAGCGTCTCGTGGGTGTCGTCGGGCTCGCCGGCGACCAGGTCGATGCCGATCACGACCTCGCCGTCGAGCGTGAACTTGACCGCGTTGCTGAGGAAGTTCAGCAGCAGCTGCCGCATGCGCGCCGAGTCGCAGCGGTGGCAGCGCGACACGCGCGGATCGACGTAGGTGATCAGCTCGACGCCCTTCTCATCGGCGTTCTTGTGCATCAGGCCGGCGCATTCGTCGACCAGCTGCCAGACATCGCAGTCGACGGTCTCCAGCTCGAGCTTGCCGGCCTCGATCTTGGAGAAGTCGAGGATGTCGTTGAGCACCGCCAACAGCGCGTCGGCCGAGGCGAGGATCGTGCTCGCCATCTGCTGCTGGTCCGGGTCGAGCCTCGTCTGCACCAGCATGTCCGCCATGCCGAGGATGCCGTTCATCGGCGTGCGGATCTCGTGGCTCATGTTGGCGAGGAACTGCGACTTCTGCATCGCCTCGGCGACCGCGTGCCGCCGTTCGCGCTCGCTGAGCTCGAGCTGGCGGTTGGCAGCCGCCATGCGCGCGCGCGCCGCCAGGATGGCCGCGACCGCGGCGCCGGCCACGATCGGCGCCAGCAGCAGCGGCGGCAGCGAGAACAGTTGCACGAGCGCCAGCAGCACGACCAGCCCGAGCGGCGCCGTCCACACCAGCCGATCGGCGACGACACGACCGTTCGTCGCGTTCGCGGGTTCTCCCGCAGTGGACCTGGGCACGCTCACCATCGACGCCCTTGATCGGCCAGGGCCGTCCCGCGCCCGGAGCCAATCGTCAGCGCGGCCGGCGCAGCACGGCGGCGAAGAAGCCGTCGCAGCCGTGACGGTCCGGTCGCACCGACAGGAACGCGCCGCCCGCGTCGGCGACCGGGTCCGCCACCACGGCGCCGAGCACCTCGCGCAGCGGCATGGTGCGCAGGGTCGGATGTCGCAGCAGCGCGGCCTCGACCTGCTGGTGATTCTCCTCGGGCAGCAGGGAGCACGTCGCGTAGACGATGCGCGCGCCCGGACGCAGCCAGCCAGCGGCGGCGTCCAGCAGCTGCTGCTGGGTCTCCTGCATGCGCCGCAGGTCGACCTCGTCGTTCTGCCAGCGCGCCTCCGGGCGCCGCCGCCAGGACCCGGTGCCGCTGCACGGCGCGTCGACCAGGATGCGGTCGGCGTTGACCGCGAACTGCTCGAGCACGTGGTCGGCCCCGGGGCTGCCGTCGAGGTGCAGCACCTGCACGTTGTCGCAGCGGCTGCGGCCGATGCGCTTCTGCAGCGCGGCGATGCGACCGGCCGAGACGTCGGTGGCGAGCACCTGGCCGCGGTTCTGCAGCGCCGCGGCGAGCGCCAGCGTCTTGCCGCCGCTACCGCAGCACAGGTCGAGCACCTTGCCGCCCGGCGGCGGCGCGACGGCGGCGACGCACAGCTGGCTGGCCTCGTCCTGCTGCTCGAACAGCCCGCCGCGATAGGCCTCGGTGGCGAACAGGTCGCGCTCGTCGGTGACGTGCACCGCGGTCGCGGCGAACCGCGCCGGCACCGCCGCGACGTTCTCGGCGCGCAGCTTCGCGAGCAGCGCTTCGCGGTCCTTCACCCGCAGCAGGTTGGCCCGCAGCGTACGCGGCGCCGGCGCGCCGAGCGCCGCCAGCGCGGCGTCGACGTCGTCGCCCAGCGCCGCCTCGAGGCGCGGCAACACCCAGTCGGGCACCGAATGCTCGACCGCGCGGCGGCGGCGCGGGTCGTCGATCGCGGCGACCCGGGCCGCGGTCTGCGACGGCTGCGGCACGGCGACGTCGCGGCGGCCGGTCTTGGCCAGCCACTGCACGAGGTCGTCCGCCGCGCACAGGCGCAGCTCGACCGCCGCGGTGGCGCACAGCGACAACGGCTCGGCGTCGTCGACGTCGTCGACGCCGAAGCCGAACGCGAGCCGCCGGGCAGCGCCGATGGCGCGGCTCGCCAGCCGCGCGACCAGCACCCGCTGCGCGTCGGACCCAGCGCGCAGCATCTCGTGGCGCGCGACCGCGGCCGGCACGCCGAGCACCTCGTCGCGGCATCGCTGCACGACCTCGGCGGCGCGCAGCACCGCGGCGAACGTGGAAGGCTGGTCGGTCATTTGTGGTACGGGTGTCCTTCGATCAGCGTCACGGCGCGATACAGCTGCTCGACGAGCACCACGCGCACCAGACCGTGCGGCATCACCATGCGTGACAGCGACAGCTGGTGGTCTGCCTCGGCGCGCAGCGCGGGATCGAGCCCGCAGGCGCCGCCGACGACGAACACCAGGTCCTTGCCGGCCTGCTGCCAGCGCTGCAGCTGCTCGGCGAAGCGTTCGCTGCTCGGCTGCTCGCCGCGCTCGTCGAGCGCGATCAGCAGCGCGTTCTTCGGCAGCGCCTTCTTGATCCGCTCGGCCTCCTTCTGCTGCACGCGTTCGCGGTCGGCGTCGTTGGTGCGCGGCTCCGGCTTGATCTCGACGACCGCGAACTGCCAGGTGCGGGGCAGGCGCTTCTCGTATTCGGCGCAGCCGTCGGTGACCCAGCCGGGCTGGCGGTGCGACACGGTCAGCAGCTTGACCTTCATGCAACGCCCCCCGCTTCCCCACCGAACAGCGACTGCTGACGATGCGG
This sequence comes from Planctomycetota bacterium, assembly GCA_020638735.1. Taxonomy (GTDB): domain Bacteria; phylum Planctomycetota; class UBA1135; order UBA1135; family UBA2386. Next base: position 590,325 of record JACKHZ010000008.1, read on the forward strand.
CCGCCGGAACGGCGACGGGCCCGTCGGCAGGATGCGCTCGCTGACGGTCGCGGCGCCCGCGCGCTCGCCGACCGCGATGCCGAGCCGACGCGCGGTGCGCGCGAACAGGTCGGCGATCAGCTGCCAGCGCGCGCCCTCGCCGCGCATGCGCGAGCCGAAGCGCGAGTCGTTGCTGCGGCCGCCGCGCATCGCGCGCAGGATCGACAGCACCTTGGCCGCGCGCAGCGGAAACGCCTGCTGCAGCCGTTCGGTGAACACCTCGTCGACCTCGGCGGGCAGCCGCAGCAGCACGTGGAACGCCTGCCGCGCGCCGGCCGCATGCGCCGCCTCGAGGATCGCCGGCACCTGGTGGTCGTTGAGGCCGGGGATCAGCGGCGAGACGCTGACGCCGACCGGCACGCCGGCGTCGGCGAGGCGCTTCATCGCCGCGAACCGCCGCTGCGGCGTGGCGACGAACGGCTCGATCGCGCGCGAGTCCGCCTCGTCGGCGAACGGCACGCTGAGGTAGACGGTCGCGGCGCCGTGCTTCGCCAGCTCGGCGAGCAGGTCGACGTCGCGTTCGACCAGCGCCCCCTTGGTGACGATGCCGACCGGCTGGCGATAGGCGACGCAGACCTCGAGGCACGCGCGCGTGATCGCGTAGCTGGCCTCGAGCGGCTGGTAGCAGTCGGTGACGCCCGACAGCGCGATCGGCTCGCCGCGCCACGACGGCTTGTCGAGCTGGCGCTTCAGCAGCTCGGCGGCGTTGCGCTTGACGACGATGCGGCGTTCGAAGTCGGTGCCGGCGCCGAAGCCGAGATACTGGTGCGTCGGCCGCGCGTAGCAGTAGGCGCAGCCGTGGAAGCAGCCGCGATAGGGGTTCAACGACCAGCGGAACGGCAGGTCCGGGCTGTCGTTCTCGCTGACGATCGAGCGCGCGTCCTCCTCGAACACCTGCAGCTCCACCTCGGGCGGCGCGCCGAGATACTCGACGTGGCTCGACGACCAGGGGTTGGGCGGGTTGGTGACGGGACGCATCGCGAACGGCTCGGCCAGACTGCCGCGCATGCTACGCAACGCGATCTTCACGGCGAGCCTCGTTCGCCGTCCACCCGCTCAGCGACGGGAGGCGTCGGCCAACGGCCGGCCAGCCACCGCCGCGACGACCCCGTCCCACAGCGCGATGCGCGCTTCGAGCGACCGCACGGCCGCCGCCTCGGCGCGCTGCCACGCCGCGGCGTCGTCGCCGCAGACCACCGACAACAGCCGCGCCGCCATCGGCCCGTGCTCGTCGCCGTCGAGTTCGATGTGGCGGTCGAGGTAGTCGATCAGCGTCGTCATGTCGCCGTGGCCGCCGGCGTGCAGGTCTTGCACCAGCCGGGTGAACATCGACGGGATCACGTCCTCGCGGCCGAGCGTGAACGCGGCGGCGATCGCCGGCAGGTCGTTCGAACGCACGATCGAGAACGTTACCGTCGAGAACGCGCGCGCCGCTTCGGGCGCGAAGCGCAGCGCCTGCTCGATCGGCTCACCGGCCCACACCGCCGCGACCGCCGCGTCGACCGCCGCGGTGTCACAGCCGGCCTGCTGCATCGCCTCGCGATACATCTCGAAGTGGCTGACGTGTCGACCACCGACCGCGTCGCTCTCCTCGCCGAGCACGATCTCGTTGACCAGCCGCCGCGCGTCGCGGTCGCCGACCGGCGTCCACACCTCGTCGAGGCAGGTCAGCCGCCGCTGCAGGCCCTTCAGCAGCGACATGAAGTCCCACACCGCGAACACGTGGTGCTGCAGGAACACGCGCAGGTCGGCGTGGTCGCGCAGCGCGCCGTAGACGGGATGCGCGTAGAGCCGCTCGCGCAGCGGCGCGAGCCGTGCGTGCAGGCTGGCGAAATCGCGGACCGGAGTCGGGATCAGCACGGGCACCTCAATGCAGCACCCGGCGCAGGAATTCACCGATCGCCTCGATCTCCTCGAGCACCACCGTGTGCGGCATCGGGTAGTCGTGCCACTCGACCGCATACCCGCGTGCCGTCAGCGCCTGATGCGCCGCCTGCCCTCGCTGCAGCGGCACCATCGGGTCCATCGTGCCGTGGGCTTGAAGGATCGGCACGTCGCGATTCGCCAGGCTCGCCTCGGCGTCGAGCGAGTCCTCGCCGACCAGGTAGGTCGACATCGCCACCACCCCGGCCAGCCGTTCGGGGTGGCGCAGCGCCGCGAACAACGCCACCGCGCCGCCCTGCGAGAACCCGGCCAGCACCATGCGCCGCCACGGGACGCCGCGCTCGTGCTCGTGCTGCAGCAGCTGCCCGACCGCCGCGGCCGAACGCCGCACCCCGACCTCGTCGTGGCGGCGCTGCAGGTCGATCTCGGCGATGTCGTACCAGGCCGGCATCACCATGCCGCCGTTGATCGTCACCGGGATCTGCTCTGCGTGCGGGAACACGAAGCGCACCCCGAGCTCCGGGGGCAACCGCAGCTCGGGCACGATCGGCGCGAAGTCGTGGCCGTCGGCGCCGAGGCCGTGCAGCCAGACCACCGACGCGCGGGCGGGAACGGGAGGTTCGATCGTGACGGCGGGCAGCAGCGGCGGCATCGCGCCGATCGTGGCTGCCGCGACCGGCCGCGGCAAGGTGGCGTCCCGGATCGGGCCGATCGGGCGGCGCGCGCTGCAGCCGGGCGCCGCGTCTCCCGACATCACCCCCACTACCAGGGGGACCACGGTGCGACTCGCGACTTCGATCCTGTTCTTGCTGATCTGGGCGGCCTGCGGCAAGCGCCCTCACCAGGACTTCACCAGCGCGGTCGGCGCGGCGCGCAGCTTCGTCGAGGCGGGAAGGGTCGGTGACATCGACGCGGTGCGCGAGGCGCTGGTGGTCGCCGAACGCCGCCAGCAGATCACCTGCGACTACAGCCAGCTCCAGGACGGCGACTTCGCGCTGGTCTTCGACCGCGAGATCGACGAGGACCACGCCGTCGTGCAGCTGCAGTGTGGCCCGATCGCCTCGCCGCTCGCCTGCGTGCGGGAGGGCGGGGCCTGGAAGGTCACCATGCACGGTTCCCTGGCGCTGATGCGCCAGCAGGTGGCCGAGCTGCAGCCCGCCGCGCCGGCCCGTTGACCCTCCCGGGGGCGATCCCGGCGACTATTCCGGGGGGAGACGCTAGCATGCTCGCCCCCATCTGATGCCCGCCCCCACCGACTGCCCCTTCCTGGCCCGCCGATGAGCGACTTCGCTGCATTGGGCGTGCACCCCGCCATCCTCAAGGCCCTCGAAGCGCGCGGCTACACCACGCCGACGCCGATCCAGCGCGAGTCGATCCCGCACCTGCTCGACGGCGCCGACCTGCTCGGCATCGCGCAGACCGGCACCGGCAAGACCGCGGCGTTCGCCGTGCCGATGCTGCAGGTGCTGCACGAGGAGAAGCTGCGCGCGTCGCCGAAGAAGCCGCGCGCGCTGGTGCTGGCGCCGACCCGCGAGCTGGCCAGCCAGATCGCCGACGCCTGCATCGCCTACGGCAAGGAGCTGCGGCTTCGCGTCACGGTGATCTTCGGCGGCGTCGGCCAGAACCCGCAGGTGCAGGCGCTGCAGCGCGGCGCCGAGATCCTGATCGCGACGCCCGGCCGCCTGCTCGACCTGATCAACCAGGGCCACTGCGACCTCAGCGAGGTCGACATGCTGGTGCTCGACGAGGCCGACCGCATGCTCGACATGGGCTTCCTGCCCGACGTCAAGCGCATCCTCAGCAGGCTCCCCGAGGACCGCCAGTCGCTGCTGTTCAGCGCGACGATGCCGGCCGACATCACCAACCTGGCGAAGAAGTACCTCTACGAGCCGGTGCGCGTCGAGGTGACGCCGCCGGCGGCGACCGCCGACCGCGTCGAGCAGAGCGTCTACTTCGTGCAGAAGTCGAAGAAGCGCGACCTGCTGGTCGCGCTGCTCGACGACCCGGAGTTCGTGCGCACGCTGGTGTTCACTCGCACCAAGCACGGCGCCGACCGCGTCGTGCGCTACCTGAGCCAGGCCAAGATCCCGGCCTACGCGATCCACGGCAACAAGTCGCAGTCGGCGCGCGAGCGCGCGCTGGCCGAGTTCAAGAGCGGCAAGGCGCACGTGCTGGTCGCCACCGACATCGCCGCGCGCGGCATCGACGTGCCGGAGATCACGCACGTCGTCAACTTCGACCTGCCGAACATCCCGGAGAGCTACGTGCACCGCATCGGCCGCACCGCGCGCGCCGGCCGCGCCGGCATCGCGATCTCGTTCTGCGACGACGAGGAGCACGAGTACCTGCGCGACATCCAGAAGCTGATCAAGCAGCGCATCCCGGTGAAGACGCTGCAGCGCAGCGCCGGGCGCGACGCCGAGCCGCGCGCCGCCGACACCGGTGACGACCTCGACGAGGAGGTAGCGGTGGCGAGCGGCGCCGAGGCGCGCGAAGACGGCCAGAAGCAGCGGCAGCGGCCGGAGCAGCGCGAGGCGCCCGGCCCCTACACCAACACCGGCGAACAGCGCCGCCCGCGCGCCGAAGGCCAACAGCGTAGCCAGCAGCGACCGCAGTCCGGCGACCGGCGCCGCCGCGGCGAAGCCCGTCCGGGCGGCCGGCCCGGCGGCGGCGTCGCCAAGCCGTCGGGTCGCGGCACCGGCGGGCCGACGAGCGGCAAGCCGGGCGGCGGCCCGGGCGGCGGCAAGCCCCATGGCACCGGCCGCGGCGGCGCCAGCGGCTCGCAGAAGCGCCGGCGGCGCTGATCCCAGAGCGATACGACCTGCGGCCCGTTCCTGCACGTCGCCGCCACCGCGACCGATGCGGGTGACGTGTCCTCGCCCAGCACCTCGCCGCTCGCCGCCGACCTCCGCCTCGGCGAGGTGGTCGGCGCTCTCAGCTACGCGCTCGATCTGACCGAAGGCCAGCCGCCGGGCCACTCGCTGCGCTGCTGCTACCTCGGCATGCAGCTCGCCGGTCCGCTCGGCCTCGACGACGCCGAGGCGACCGACCTCTACTACACGCTGCTGCTGAAGGACGCCGGCTGCAGCAGCAACGCCGCGCGCTTGTGCGAGCTCTACGGCGCCGACGACCGCACGACCAAGCGCGACGTCAAGACCGTCGACCTGCAGTCGGTCAAGCAGCTCGGCCGCTTCGTGCTGTCGCACACCGGCCTGAAGAAGGGCCTGTGGACGCGCTTCAAGCTGCTGCTCAACCTGCTGCGCAACGGCGAGCAGCTGGCCACCGAGGTGGTGCAGGCGCGCTGCGAGCGCGGCGCCGCGATCGCGATGCAGCTCGGCTTCTCGCGCCGCGTCGCCGCCGGCATCCAGTCGCTCGACGAGCACCACAACGGCAAGGGCCGGCCGCGCGGCATCGCCGGCGACGACATCCCGCTGCTGTCGCGCATCGCGCTGCTGGCGCAGGTCGCCGACGTCTTCCACCAGGTCGGCGGCGCCGACGCGGCGCTCGCCGAGCTGCGTCGCCGCAGCGGCACCTGGTTCGACCCGGCGCTCGTAGACCTGTTCTGCGACGTCGCCGCCGCACCGGCGATGTGGCAGGGCCTCGCCGCACCGGACCTCGAGGCCAGCGTCATGGCGCTCGAGCCGACGTCGACGCGCGAGCCGCTGACCGAGGCCCGCATGGACGCGATCGCGCGCGGCTTCGGCCAGGTGATCGACGCCAAGAGCCCCTACACATCCGGCCACAGCGGCCGCGTCGCCGACTACTGCGAGGCGATCGGCGCGCGCCTCGGGCTCGGCGCGGTGCGGCTGCGCTGGCTGCGCCGCGCCGGCATGCTGCACGACATCGGCAAGCTCGGCGTCAGCAACACGATCCTCGACAAGCCCGGCAAGCTCGACGACGCCGAGTGGAACGAGATGCGCGGGCACGCCGCCCACACCCACGCGATCCTGTCGCGCATCACGCCGCTGCGCGAGCTGGCGACGGTCGCCGGCGCGCACCACGAACGCCTCGACGGCGGCGGCTACCCGTGGGGCCTCCAGCACGAGCAGATCCCGCTCGAGACGCGCATCATCACCGTCGCCGACATCTGGGACGCGATCAGCGCCGACCGCCCGTACCGCGCCGGCATGCCGCTCAACAAGGCGCTGCAGGTCATGCAGGACCTGGTCGGCGGGGCGATCGACCCGGACGTTCACCGCGCGCTGCTCGACGCGCTGCCGCAGGTCGGCGGCCGCGCCGACGTCGAGTCGGTGCAGTCGTTGCTGGCCAGCGAGCGGCAGCTGACGAGCGCCTGACAAACCGCAGCCAACGCCGCTATCGTGGCCGCATGAGTCCTTCGCGCGGCGCGGCAGCGTCCCTCCTGTGCGCGGTCCTGCCCTTGACCACAACGGCGCTGGCCCAGGAACCGGCGACGCCGCCGGCCGCGCCCGAGCCGAAGGTGGCGTGGATCTACACCCCGCCGAAGGCCGAGTTCGATCAGCTGCTGGCCGGCGATGACACGCTCTACGCTCTCGACCGCCGCGGCGAGCTGCACGCGATCGACCCGGCGACCGGCGAGGCGCTCTGGACGACCGGCAAGCGCTTCGGCTTCGGCTGGCACTACGGCCTCGCGCTGTCGACCGCCGCCGACTTCCCGGCGCTGCTGGTCGGCAGCGACGCCGGCCTGTTCGCGGTGTCGCTCGAGCACGGCGAGCCGCTGTGGCAGCGCGAGCTGGCCGGTGGCGCGGCGGCGCCGGCGTGCGCCGGCGAGGTCGTCGTCGTCGGCAGCTCCGACGGCAACGTCTACGGCTGCGACCTGCGCACCGGCGAGATCCGCTGGCAGCGCGACTGCGTGGCCGACCGCCCCGCCGACCCGCCCGGCCTCGCCGGCAAGCAGGCGCGCTTCGACGGCCACCTCATGCGGCCGGGCGCGGCGACCACCGACGGCACGCTGGCGGTGGTGACGTTCTTCGACCAGTGCCGCGCGGTGGCGTTCGACGCCGCCAGCGGCGAGAAGCGCTGGTCGTTCGCGACGCAGGGCTGGGTCTACCCGGGCGCCAGCATCGACGCGCGCAACGTCTACGTCGCGTCGCAGGACCGGCACCTCTACGCGGTGGACAAGGAGCTCGGCAAGGAGAGCTGGAACGTCGAGACCAAGGCCCGCAACGAGGGCGCAGCGGCGCCCGAGGGTCGCTTCGCCTTCTTCGGCTCGTGCGACGGCCACCTCTACGCGGTCGACACCGGCGTCGGCCGCGTCGCCTGGAAGTTCCGCATCGAGCCCAACGCCGGCGGCGTGCGCCCGATCTACGCGACGCCGCTGGTCGAGCAGGACACCGTCTACCTGGCGGCGATGCCCGGCGTCGTCTACGCCGTCGACCGGCAGAACGGCGAGCTGCGTTGGCAGCTGCGGCCGCTGCCGATGTCGGAGCTGATCGGCGGCCCGCTGCGCATCGGCGATCGCTTGTTCGTGAGCACCCGCAAGTCCCCCGCCAGCGAAACGAGCGCGGTGATCGCGATCGACCTGCCCTGACCGTCAGCGCGGCGGCGGGGCGCGTTCGCCGCACAGACGCCGCCACATCCAGCCGAAGGACTCGCGGAGCTGCGGGCGGTACGGCCGCCGCGTCGGGTGCGCGATCGGCTGCAGCGCGCCATCGGCGCCGAAGGTCGCGACCGGGAACGTGAACACGAAGTCCGGCTCGACGCCCATGCGCAGGTCGAACACCAGCAGCGCGTCACCGTCGCGGCGCGCGCCGATCGCTTCGCCGGCGAGGCCGCGCAGCTGCTGCACCGCGGGCAGCGCGGCGACCTGATCGAGCAGCTCGGCGCCGCGCGAGTGCGCAACGAACTCGAGCGGCGCGTCGTCGTCGAACACCGACACGTAGGCGACGTCGAAGCGTTCGCGTGACACCGCGACGACGCGCCAGACCAGCGACTGGAACGGCAGCGGGGTGACGACCAGCTGCTGCACAGCCGCGCCCGAGGCCGCCAGCGCGCGTTCGGCGCGCGCCGTCACCCACTGGTGCACGGCGAGGCCCCAGCCGAGGTAGGCGGTGCTCAGCGCGAGCCCCCACCACAGCCAGCGACGCCGGCGCGAGGCGTCGCGACCGAACACCTGTGCCAACGTCGCACCGAGCAGCGGCAGCGTATAGAGCGGATCGACGACGAACACGCTGCCGACCGCGACCGGCGTCGCGGCGAACGGCAGCCACAGCCGCGTGCCGTAGATGGTCAAGGCGTCGAGCAGCACGTGCGTGACCAGCACCAGCCACACCGCCCACGACCACCGCCATAGCAGCTGCCGTTCGCGGTGCAGTGCAGCGGCCAGCAGCGCCAGCAGCGGCGTCGCCGCCGTCAGGCAGACGAGCGCGTGGCTCCAGCCGCGGTGCATCGTCATGTTGGCGACGCCGTCGCCGTAGTCGATCAGCACGTCGAGGTCCGGCAGCGTCGCCAGCACGCCGCCCCACAGCGCCGCGCGTCGCGCCGGCACGCGGCCGCCGAGCGCCGCGGTGCACACCGTTGCACCGAGCACGAACTGACTGACGCTGTCCATTCGGGCGCGGTTATCGGGTACGAACGTGCCCGATGTCCACGCTCCGCCCGTTCGCCGCTGCGCTGCTGCTCGCCGCCGCCGCCGCAGCGCAGTCCGCGCCGATCCACATGGTGCCGTTCCACGAGGTGGCGCTGCACGACCGCGTCTGGGCCGAACGCGTGCGCCTGCTGCGCGAGCGCACGCTGCCGCACGCGTTCGCCAACACCGAGTTCGCCAGGAAGCGCCTGCGGCAGTGCGCAGAGTGGCTGGAGAGCGGCGGCAAGACCGAGAAGCCCGAGCCGCACCGCTACGTGTCGTCGGACCTCTACAAGGTGCTCGAGGCCGGCGCGCTGCTGCTGCAGTCGGCGCGCGACCCGGCGATCGAGAAGGACATGGACACGGCGATCGACTGGATCGCGCGCGCCCAGCAGCCCGACGGCTACCTCTACGTGTCGCACATCACCGGCGCGATCACGCCCGAGACGATGGGCACGCGCCCCTACTCGTACGTGCTGCACAGCCACGAACTCTACGACGTCGGCCACCTCTACGAGGCGGCGGTCGCCTACGCGCAGGCGACCGGCAAGACCAGGCTGCTCGACGTTGCCGAGAAGAGCGCGCAGCACGTGCGGCGCGTGTTCTTCGACGGTGACCCGCACTACAACGGCGGCAATCCGGTGCAGCAGGCGCCGGGCCACGAGGAGATCGAACTCGGCCTGGTCAAGCTCTACCAGCAGACCAAGAAGCGCGAATACCTCGACACCGCCAAGCGCTTCCTCGACATCCGCGGCGTGACGTTCGTACCCGACGGCGAAGGCGTCAACTCGGCGAGCTACGCGCAGCAGCACCAGCCGGTCGCCGACCAGCGCACAGCGCAAGGCCACGCGGTGCGCGCCTGCTACCTCTACGCGGCGATGGCCGAGGTCGACAGCCTGACCGGCCGCGACGACTACGGCCCGGCGCTCGACGCGATCTGGCACGACATCGTCGACACCAAGATGCACCTGTCGGGCGGCCTCGGCGCGGTGCACGGCATCGAGGGGTTCGGCCCGTCGTTCGTGCTGCCCAACGAACACACCTACCTCGAGACCTGCGCCGCGGTCGGCAACGTCTTCTTCAACCTGCGGCTGTTCCTGAAGACCGGCGACGGCCGCTTCGTCGACGTCGCCGAGACGGCGCTGCTCGACAACTGCCTCGCCGGCCTCGGCCTCGACGGCAAGAGCTTCTTCTACCCCAACCCGCTCGAGGCGCAGAACGACCACGCGCCGCGTTCGGCGTGGTTCGGCACCGCGTGCTGCCCGAGCAACCTCGCGCGGCTGGTGCCGCAGGTCGCGGGCTACCTGTATGCGCAGCGCGGTGCGCAGGTGTTCACGGTGCTTTATGCGGCGAGCGAGACGACGCTCGACGTCGGCGGCAACCAGGTGCACTTGACGCAACAGACCGACTACCCGTTCGACGGGCGCGTCGCGCTGCAGCTGGCGCCGGAGCGGGAGACGAAGTTCGCGCTGTCGCTGCGCATCCCGACCTGGGCCGGCGAACGACCGGTGCCCGGCGCGCTGTACCACTTCCTCGACGCAGCGCCGCAGTGGTCGCTGCGCGTCAACGGCGAGGTCGTCGAGGCCACGGTCGAGAACGGCTACGTCACCCTCGATCGCACGTGGCAGGGCGGCGACCGCGTCGAGCTGACGCTGCCGATGCCGGTGCGCGCGGTGACGTGCCGGCCGGAGGTCGAGGCCGACCGCGACCGGTTGGCGTTCACGCGCGGGCCGCTGCTGCTGTGCGCCGAGGGCGTCGACAACGGCGGCGCGGTGCAGCGCTTCTGGGTCGATGCAAAGGTCGCCAGCGAAGCGACGACCACGCCGATCGTCGACGGACCGCTCACCGGGCTGTTCCGCGTGTCGTTGCCGGCGCGCGCGCTGCGGGCCGACGGCGCCGACGAGGCGCGGCAGCTGGTGATGATCCCCTACTTCGCGTGGTCCAACCGCGACCGCAGCTCGATGATCACGTGGCTGCCGACGACGCGCACCGGCGCGCACCCGGACCTCGACGATCCGGCGCTGCTGAAGTTCGCCGAGGTCACCGCGTCGCACACGTTCGACGGCGACACGACGATGGCGCTGCAGCGGCGCGCGACGCCGAAGTCATCGGCCGACACGTCGATCCGCCGCTGGACCAGCTGGCCCGAGCAAGGCAAGCCGCAGTGGGTCGAGCTGCAGCTGAAGCAGCGCAGGGCGGTCACCGCGGTGTCGGTCTACTGGTACGACGACCACGGCGGCGTTCAGGTGCCCGGCACGTGGCACCTCGAAGCGCTCAGCGCGGACGGCCAGTGGCACAAGGTCGCGCTCTACAACACCGACGAGTATTCGGTGCTGCCCGACACCTACAACACCGTGCACCCGGCCGAACCGCTGGCCGTCGAGCGGCTGCGCCTCGTCATGACGCCGCAGCACGAGCGCACCACGGTCGGGTTGTTGTCGGTGCAGGTCGAGACCGAGGACTGAGGCTCGCTCGGGCAATCCGCGTCGATCTCCAGACGATCGCGGATCCTGCTGAACCGAGGCGCGACGCCCCCGTTGGTGCCGCCGCCCCTCCTTCCCCCAGCCCGGAGCCTGCCCGTGCCGCGCATCGCGCTCGCCGCCACCGTCCTGTTCGCGTCCCTGCTGTCCGCCCAGCAGCCGACCCAGATGCCGGGTCAGATGCCGGTCCAGATGCCGGTCCAGATGCCACTGCGCGGCCAACTGCCCGCGATCGGCACCGTCGGCGACGCGCCGACGACCGACACGCTGACGATCGAGGTGCACGACGACGGCACGCTGACCGTCGGCGGGCTGCCGCTCAGCTACGACGAGCTGGTGGTCAAGGTGCACGACATGGCAGCGGCGCTGCCCGGCGAGCCGGTCGGCGCGTGGAAGCCGAGCCGATTGAACGTGCTGATCCGCGCCGCCGAGGCGCTGCCGCTCGCTGCCGTGACGCAAGTCGTGCGCACCTGTGTCGGCAAGGACACCGCCGCACCGCGCGTGTTCTTCGGGGCAAGGCACGCCAGCGACGGGCACGAGGGCGCGTTCGCCTGGTTCCTGCCCATGGACGACATCGGCCAGAAGGGCGTCGAACCCGGCAGCGACCACGACGAACTCCGCGTGCTGCTGCGCGGCGACATCGACGGCCAGCCGACCGGCCTGTGCAGCAAGCTCGCCTCGACGGCCAAGGGGCTCGACGACGCGAAGCGCCAACGCACCTGGGTGCTGGTCGACGCACCGGGCGACGCGCGCTGGGCGACGGTGCTGTCGGTGTTCGATGCGGCGGCTCGCGCCGGTCTCGGTGGCACCGATCTGCAGTCCGATCTTACTCCCACCCAACACGCCAGCTGGGACGCCGCGGGCAGCCGCCACGACCTGCGCGCGCTGGTCGCCGCGGCGCCGGCAATCGAGCGCGTCGGTTGCCGCATCGGCCCGGCGACGGTGTTCGATGCCATCGCTCCAGACGCCCCACAGCGAGCCTCCGGCAGGTTCGCCGGCTTCGCCACCCTGCGCCTGACGACGTTCGCGCCGCCGGCCGAAGCCGAAGAAGTCACCGAAGAGGTCGTCGTGTCCGCTGGCGTTGGCAAGGCCAGCGTCGACGGCCCCGCCGCCGCAGCGATCGCCGACGGCCTGCGCTGGCTGTGCATCCACCAGGACGAGGACGGCCGCTGGGACTGCGACCAGTTCATGAAGCACGACCACGCCCAGGAGATCTGCGACGGCCCTGGCGAGAAGGACCACGACGTCGGCGTGACCGGTCTCGCGCTGCTGGCGCTGCTCGCCGACGGCAACACGATGCGCACCGGCCCCTACAAGGACAACGTCAAGCGCGCCGTCGGCTGGTTGCGCAACAACCAACAACAGAACGGCCTGATCGGGCCCAACAGCTCGCACGACTACATCTACGGCCACGCGATCGCGACGCTCGCTCTCGCCGAGGCATACGGTCTGTCCGGCTCCAAGCTGCTGCAGCCGACGGTGCAGAACGCGATCAACTACCTCGAGACGCACCGCAACCCGTACGCGGTCTGGCGCTACCAGCCGCGCGACAACGACAACGACACCGCCGTCACCTCGTGGTGCCTGCACGCCTACAGCGCCGCCCGCGACTTCGATCTGCAGGTCAACAAGCAGGCGTTCCAGATCGCCGAGGGCTGGCTCGACGAGATCACCGATCCGGCGACCGGCCACCACGGCTACACCAAGCGCGGCGAGCCGTCGTCGCGGCAGGCCGGGGACCACGCCCAGCGCTTCCCGGTCACCAAGAACGAAGCGCTGACCGGCACCGGCTTGTTCCTGCGCGCGCTGCTCGGCCAATCGCCGAAGTCGCCGGTCTGCAAGATGGCCGCCGACCTGGTCGTCACCAAGCTGCCGGAGTGGACGCCGGGCGAGGGCAACATCGACTTCTACGCGTGGTACTGGTGCTCGCTCGGCCTCTACCAGGTCGGCGGCGAACACTGGAAGAAGTGGCAGCCAGCGGTCACCAACGCGCTCCTGGCCGGCCAGAACAAGCGCGGCGTCGCCGCCGGTTCGTGGGATCCGATCGGCGTCTGGGGCGACGAAGGCGGCCGGGTCTACTCGACGGCGATGGCGACGATGACGCTGCAGACCAGCTATCGCTTCGCCCGCCTGCAACGCTGAGGCGCAGGCGGTCGGCGGCCGTCCGGCTTCCGCACACCCGCCGCCGGCTCCGTGTGCGCATTCCGGGCGGCGCGGGCCACGGCACGGCCGGGCTCACGGCTTGCTCCAGGGCCGGCATGAAGACCTTCGGCCTGTCCCTGACCTCTCTCCTGTTCGTCGCCTTCTCCGCCTGCAACGGCGGCGGCGGCGGCGCTCCCGCCCAGACCGCCGCGGACGGCCGCCTGTCGACCAACCCGACCTTCGCCGGCGAACTGGGTGACGTGCAGCGCGCGATCAATGCCGCCGCCCCGGGCGAGACCGTGACGATCGGCGCCGGCACGTTCCGCGGCCGCCTGGTCGTCCACAAGAGCCTGACGCTGGTCGGCGCCGGCGCCGACACGATGTTGACCGGCAACGCAGCGCTCGACGACGCGGTCATCGAGGTCGTCGGCACCAGCGACGTGATCGTCGCCGACCTCGTCGTCTCGGGCCCACACACGGGTCTCTGCGTGCGCAGCAGCTCGCAGGTGCTGGTGCGCGACGTCGTCGCCACCGGCAACGGTCACGAAGGCATCGACGTGCGCGGCAGCTCGCAGGTGACGCTGCTGCGCTGCACCGGCCTGCAGAACACCAGCGTCGGTCTGCGCGTTCGCGAGGCGAGCACGGACGTGCGGATCGACCAGTGCACGGCGCGCGACAACCAAGACCAGGGCATCGAGCTGCGCGGCAGTTCGGCGGTCACCGTGCAGGCCAGCACGTCCCGCGACAACCGCGGCGACGGCGTGCGCGTTCGCGACTCGAACGACATCGACGTGCTCGACAGCGTGCTGATCGACAACCTCGAGTACGGCCTGCGCGCGATCGGCACGATCCTCGACATCTCCGCGGTGCGGGGCCAGAACCAGCTGACCGGCAACGTCGAAGGCGACGTGCGCGTCGACGTCTGACCTGCCGAGGCGGCGCTCAGAGCCGCCGCGCCGGCACGCCTTCGAAGGTGATCTTCACCGGCAGGATGTGCCCGTCTGCGTCGAACTCCATCTTGTCGATGCAGGTCACGCGGTGGTTGCCGTCGGTCTCGCCGAGCGGCCGACGGTGGTAGACGATGTAGCTGTCGCCGACCTCGCCGTTCTCCCCCGGCAACAGGATCACCGAGTGATGCCCGGCGCCGGTCGCGACCTCGGGGTCCTGCTGCAGGATCTTGCCGATGCGCTCGAACGGGCCGAACGGCGAGTCGCCGATCGCGTACGCGACCGAGTAGTCGGGGCCGGTCCAGCCGCCCTCCGACCACATGAAGTAGTAGCGGCCGCCGCGCACGAACAGGATCGGGCCTTCGACGTAGCCTTCGGGCGTGATCTCCTTGAACGTCTCACCGTCGGCGAACGGCACGAAGCCGGTGAAGTCGGGCTTCAGCTTCGCGACGCAGCAGTGCCGCCAGCCGCCGTAGATCAGGTAGTCCTGGCCGTCGCCGTCGCGAAACACGAACTGGTCGATCGGCTGCGCGCCGTGGTGGAAGCGGTCGACCAGCGGCTCGCCGAGCAGGTCGACGAACGGCCCCTCCGGGCGGTCGGCGACGGCGACGCCGATGCCGCCGAGCTGCTCGTCGTTCTGGATGTCGTTGGCGGCGAAGAACAGGAAGTAGCGGCCGTCGCGCTCCACCACCGCCGGCGCCCACATCGCCCGCTTCGCCCACGACACGTCGGCCTTTCGCAGCACCTTCGGGTGGTAGTTCCAGTGCACCAGGTCCGGCGACGAGAACGCGTCGAGGTAGAGCTGGTCGTCGTAGCGCGCCGACGTCGTCGGGTAGATCCAATAGCGATCGCCGAACACCGCCGCCTCCGGATCGGCATACCAGCCGGGGAACAGCGGGTTGCCGGAGGTCTCGACACGACCCGGCGCCTGGACCGTGCCCGGTGACGCACCACACGCGGCGAACAACAACGGGCACGACAGCAACAGCGCCTTCGACATGCGCCGAGCATGCGCGAAGGCGCGCGGCGCTACCAGCCGATCTGCAGGTCGAGCGCGTTGGTCAACAGCAGGTGGTGCGGCGCGGCGAGGTCCACCACCACGCCCTGACTGACCAGCAGCACGCCCACCAGCGCCGGGTTGGCGGGCAATGGCACCGAGTGCTGCGCTTCGCCGACCGCCGGCAGCGTGACCAGCGTCGAGCCGAAGCCGATCGTCGACGGATCGACCAGCACTTCGCCCGGCCCGCCGCCGACCCCGCCGAACGGCACCACTGCGCCGACCGGCGCGGCCGCCGTGCCGACCAGCCACAGCGTCGGTGACCCGGCACCCGCGGTGACGCCGGCCGGATCGTCGATGCCGACCGTCAGCAGCTCGCCGGGGCGCACCGCCGACAGCGCCGACAACCTGCACGGCGCCCGCGTCGGCTGCATCGGCAACCGCGTGCGCCAGTTCCACGCGGTGCTGTTGTCCTGCCGCGCCGCGAAGCCGCGGATCTGTGCGCCGAAGCGCGCGCCGGCGCCGTAGAGCTCGCAGGGATCCACGGCGTCGATGCTGGTGATGGCGCCGCCGTAGCTGCCGACCACGTCGAACTGCTCGAGCCACTGCGAACCGTTCCAGAACCACGCCGAGCTGCCGCCGGCCCACAGCAGTCCGCCGCTGAGCGCGACCATGTCGCCGCCGCCCGGCGGGCCTGGCAACAGCGTCCAGCTGCTGCCGTTCCAGAGGACCATGAACGGCGTCACGACGGCGCCGACGGTCGCGGTGCCGGAGACGAAGACCTCGTTCGACGACAGGGCCTCGACGTCGTTCAGGCGGATGTAGCCGCTCGGCGTCGGAACCGTGACGTGCGTCCAGCCGCTGCCGTCGAAGTGGAACAGCACCGGCACGGTCGACGGCGGCGAACCGATCGCGCCCGCACCCCCCGCGACCCACACGTCGTCGCTGGCCGTCGAATCGATCGCGCTGAAGAACTGGTGGCCGACGCCGGTGACGATCGGCAGCAGCGTCTGCTCGAGGTCCTGGCCGTCGTAGTGCAGCAGCAGACCGGGCCGGATCGTGATCGGATTCGCCGTCGACTGGATGTCGAGCCAGTCGCCGACCATCCACACGTCGTCCGCGGCGATCGCTTCGATCGCGGTCATCGTCGAGCCGCTGATGCCGCCACCGATGCCGGTGTTTGGCAGCGGCAGGTCGGCCGGCACCGTCCAGGTCTGGCCGTCGTAGTGCATCGCGAACACCTGCTGGCCGACCCAGCCGCCGGCGACCTGGATCTGGTAGGTGCCGCCGACCCACAGGTCGCTGCTGGACACGCCGTCGACGGCGTTGAGGTAGCAGTTGATCAGTCCGGGCGTGCCCGGGCTCGGGCTCGGCACGATCTGGTAGCCGTGACCGTCCCAGTGCACCACGGTCGTGAACGAGTCGCTGTTGCCGGCGACCGTCACCTGCGACTGGCCGACCGCCCACACGTCTTCGCGCGAGAACACCTTGATGTCGCGCAGCGTCGTGTGGCTGGAGCCGGGGTGATCCTCGACGGTCTGCGGCGACCACGTCACACACGCCGTCGCGGCCGTTCCGCCGCTGCCGGGCGGCAGCCCCCACAGGGTGAACGTGAGGTCGGCGTTCACCGGCGGGCTGCTCCAAGGATAGAGCTGCGGCACGTACCACTGATTGCTGCCGAGGCGGTCGCGCACGCGCAGACCCGACAACCGCGGCGCGCCGTAGCTGCTGACCCAGATCGACCAGTAGCCGTCGCCGGCGAACGCCAGCTGCACCGAGACGAAGTGCCTGCCGGCGGCTGCGAACGGCAGCGGCAGGGTGACGTCGACGCCCTCGGGCCCCAGCGGATCGAACTGCAGGTCGCCGGTTCCGGCCGGCACGAACTGTTCGTACTGCAGCGCGCCGATGCTGCCGGTCGCGCCGTCGTAGAAGCGCACCCAGGCGCCGGTGACGGCCGGCGGCAGGCAGGATGTGCAGCCGTGCCCGCCGACGACGATGCGGGTGATCGTGCCGGTGACGTCGAAGTCGTCCGCCGCCTCGAAGTCGGCTGCGGGCTGGGTGCAGACCCGGCTGACGATCGTCGTGTAGTTGGACCAGGGGTTGGACCACAGGGTCTGCGACTGCGCCGGCAGCGTGCCGCACAGCGCGGCGGCGGCGACCAGGGCGGAGAGGGCGATTCTGGAGGGGATCGGGTTCATGGCGGGTCGTCGCCGCGGAGCAGCCACCGTGCCACGCCGCGAACGGCCGGCCCGTGACCGCATCCGGGACACCGGGCGCCCGGGATCCGCACGCCGACGGGCGACTTTGCCGACTCCGTTCGCTAACGCCGCGACGCCTCGGGCATCCTCTGCGCGTGCGCACTTCGTGGCTGTTGCTGTTCGCCGCGTGCTCGAACCCGACGCTCGGTCCACCTGTGACGCCCCGTGCGCTGCCGTCGCCCCGCCACGGCCACTGCGTCGAGCAGCTGCCGGACGGCAGCCTGTTGTGCTTCGGCGGCTTCGCCGACGCCTCCGCCGCGGACCGCGGCGCCCGCCAGACCTGGCGGCTCGCGCCTGGCGACGACACCTGGCAGCGCTGCGCGGACCTGGTGCACGAGCAGGCGTTCGGCGGTTCTGGGGTGGTCGACGGCGTCGTCTACGCAATCGGCGAAGCCGTGCAGCGCTACGAGCCGGCGGCCGACCGCTGGCACGTCGTCGCCGCGCCGGGCGTGCTGCCCCGCTCGCACCTCGCGGCGTGCGCGCACGACGGCGCGCTCTGGGTGCTCGCAGGCCTGCCGGCCAACGACACCGGCTTCTTCCGCGTCGATCTGCCCAGCGGCGTGATCACCGCGCTGCCGGCCCCGCCCGGCTGGAAGCACGGCGACCACCTGCCGTTCCTGTTCTCGCTCGGTGACGAACTGCACGCGCTCGGCGGCATGCGCAACGAGCCGTGGGGCGTCGTCGCCGACCACCACGTGCGACGCGATGGCCAGTGGGTCGCGCTGCATCCGGCGCCGCGGCCGTTGTGGGCCAAGTTCGGCGCTGGTGCGACGATCGCCCATGGCAAGGCGCAGCTGTGCTTCGACGAGAACGGCGGGCTCCGCCTCGACGCGGCGACGGGCTCGTTCACGCCGTGCGCCGCGCCGCCGGCGATGGTGGCGATGCCGGCCGCGGTGACGATCGGCGACGCCATCTGGTGGCTCGGCGGCATGCGCGTCGAAGGTCGCGCGCCGGTGCTGTGGCGCTACGACGTCGCCGCCGATCGCTGGCGCGACGAGACGCCGCGCTGATCAAGGCCACGGTTCACGCCGCGTCGTGGTGCCGTTCACCCTCGTGGATCAGCCCCTCGCTGCTGGCGACGATCGTCGCCACCGTCGCGTCGCCGGTGACGTTGAGTACCGTGCGGCACATGTCGAGCGGGCGATCGACGGCGAGGATCAGGCCGATGCCCTCCTCCGGCAGCCCGACCTGCTTCAACACGATCACCAGCATCACCATGCCGACACCGGGCACCGCGGCGGTGCCGATCGACGCCAGCGCCGCGGTCAGCACGATCGACAGCTGCTGGCCGAGGTCGAGTTCGACGCCGAGCGCGTTGGCGATGAACACCGCCGCGACGCCCTGGTAGAGCCCGGTGCCGTCCATGTTGATGGTCGCGCCGAGCGGCAGCACGAAGCTCGACACCTCCTCGTCGACGCCGATGCCCTGCTCGACGCAGCGGATCGTCACCGGCAGCGTCGCCGCGCTCGAGCTCGACGAGAACGCCAGCAGCTGCGCCGGCACCATCGCCTTGGCGTAGCGCCGCCACGGCACCTTCGTGAGCAGCTTGAGCAGCGCGGTGTAGACGATCAGGTAGTGCGCCAGCAGCGCGACCACGACCGTCGCCATGTAGCCGCCGAGGCTGCCGAGCAGGTCCTGCAGCTGCGCCGGGTCCTCACCGAGCTCGGCGACGGTCGCCGCGAGCATCGCGAACACCCCGAGCGGCGCCAGCTTCATGATCAGCTGCACCATCTCGACGATCGCGTCGCTGAGCAGCTGGAACACCTTGACGACGTGCGCGGTCTGCGGGTTCTTGCGCGACAGCATCGTCAGCGCGATGCCGAGCATCAGCGAGAAGAACACGACCTGCAGCATCTGCGCGTCGGCGAGCGCGCCGAACGGGTTGGTCGGCACGATGCCGACCAGCTGGTCGACGATGCTGACGTCGGCCGCGTTCTGCGCCTTCTGCGCCGCCGCGTCGCCGTAGGTCTGCAGCAGCGCCTCGCGCGTCTCCACCGACAAGCCGCGCCCCGGTCCGAACAGGTTGACGACCACCAGCCCGATCGCGATCGCGACCGCCGTGGTGCCGAGGTAGAGCACGATCGACTTGCCGCCGATGCGGCCGAGCTTCGACGAGTCGTCGAGGCTGGCGACGCCGGCGACGAGCGAGAACAGCACCAGCGGCACGGCGATCATCTTCAGCAGGTTGAGGAACAACCGGCCGATCGGCGCGACCCAGTCGGCGACGTGCCCGGCGTGGCCCGTGGCCGCGGCGACGTAGCCGTAGGCGACGCCGGCGACGAGGCCGATCAGGATCCACCAGTGCGTGGCGAGCTTCGGCATGGGGCCACCCTAGCGGCAGGGCGCGGCCATGTCGTGCTTCACTGCCAGCGGGTCTTGCCGCCCCGCGGCGCCAGCACCGCGCGCACGCCGAGCCGCACGGCGTCGCCTTGGCCCGAGACGACCGCCAGCATGCCCGTGTCGAGCCGCGGATCGCGCTGGCCGACGATGCGCGAGTAGGCGCCGCCGAGCTCGCTGCGCGCCAACACCCGCTCCGGCCCCATCGGGCTGCCGCCGTCGATGACGCGCTGGTAGAGCACGCGGTGCTGCTCCGCGATCTTGCTGTAGAGCGCGATCGCCTGGCGGCCGGGCCCACGGACCAGCGCGAAATGTTCGTGCGCGACGTTGCCGTGCGCCAGCGGCGGATCCTCGACCAGCACCTCGGTGTGCCACTCGTCGCCGGCCTCGGCGTAGGCCACCAGCAGCTGCCCCTTGCCGTCGTGCTCTTCGTTGCCGGCCGGATAGACGACCGTGCGTTCGCCGAACGGCCCGATCAGCAGCGAGCTGGCGTTGGCGACGAAGCGGCCGCTGTCGGGGCGCACGCTGACCTCGACGGGCGCCGGCTGGTCGAACGCCTCCCCGGCGAGCGCGAAGCTGCGGTAGCCGATGATCGAGTGCGACGGCGAGCTGCGGAACGTCGTGTGCGCGCGGCCGTCGTGCAGCTGCAGGTTGCCCCACACCGCGTAGTGGCTGGTGTTGACGGGGAACGGCCCGCGCCAGTCGCGGTCGTTCGGCCCGCGCATCATCAGACCGCTGCTCCAGCCGCTCGGCCACGGCGGCTGCTTCGGGTTGCGGTGCGTCGCGACGAACACGACCATCGTGTCGTCGGCGGCGATCGCCACGTCGTTGACACCGAACTGGTCCTCGGCGCCCGCGCCTTCCTGCAGCACCTCGTACTCCCCCAGCCATCGCCCCTGCTCCGTGTCGAAGCGCTGGTAGACCGCCGAAGAGAAGTCACTGCCGGGCAGCCGCGAGGACCACGCGACGTGCAGCAGGGGCGCGTGTGGGTCGCCGACGACCGCGCCCCAGTCGTTCCACGGGCCGGGCGCGTCGACGACGTGCCGCCAGCTCGCGCCGCCGTCGTCCGAACGATGCAGCGACAGCTGCCGCCCGTCCGCGTTCCGGTTGGCGACGCCATGGTGCATCACCAGCGTCCACAGCCGGCCGCGGTCGTCGGCGGTGAAGCCGGACGAGAACGAGCGCATCGCCGTCTCCCCCGATTCGCCGTCGGCGATCAGCGGCAGGCCGTCGGCGGCGACGCGCGCCTTCGGCTGTTCCTGCGCGGCGATCACGGCCACCAGCGCGCCGAACACCGTGAGCCGCAGCATCGTGGATCCGAGCATGGCCGGCGATGGTAGCCGATGCAGCGCTTGCCGACGGACCCGCGCCGTCTATCGTGCTCGCCCCGACCACGGATGTTCTCCCCACCCGTCATCGCCGCGATCTGGGCCGCAGTGGCCGTCGTCGCGTTGCTGCTCGCGCGCCGCGCCGGCCGCGACGGCCTCGCAGCGTGCGTGACGCTCACCACCTGCTGCGCGAGCCTGCACGCGTGGGGTTGGAACCGGCCGCTCTATCAGGCCGGGCGGCAGTGGCTGGTCGACCACGAGCTCTACGCCGGCCGCATGTGGCTCAAGGTGACGATCGGCGCGGTGGTCGTCGCCGGCCTGCTCGCGGCAGTGCGCCCGGCCTGGCGTCGTCTGCGCGGCTGGCCGCGCGCGCGCCTGGTCGCCTTCGCCGCGGCGCTGCTCGACGTCGGCTACATCGGCGCTCGCACCCTGTCGATCGACGGCTGGATGCCCGACGCGATCGCGTTCGAGCCGGGCAAAGGCGTGCTCGGCTTCGTGCTCGCCGCCGCGGCGCTCGCGGCCACGCCGTTCGCGCGGCGGCGACGGGACGCCGCCCCCGGCGAAGGAGGTGGCGTTGCCTTCCTCGGCCGATGACGTGTTCGACGCGCCGGTCGTCGAGGCCGTGCTGTGGGGCCTCGCCGGCGCCGGCGCGGTGTGGCGCGCCCGCGCCGCCGCGCCGGGCAGCCGCCGCGTGTTCACGCTGGTCGCGGTGTGCGTGACGGTGTTCGTCATCGACAAGGTGTGGGACGTCTACAGCGCGCTGCACGGCGTCGGCCGCTGGCTGGCGACGACCATCGACCCGGTCGATCAGCTGCGCGGGCCGCACGCCGCGTATCGCAACGCTGCGTTGGCGGCGATCGGGCTCACAGGGCTGGTGGCGCTGTGGTGGTGGCTGCGCCGCGAACGCCGCCTCGATCGCGGCCGCTGGCTGTGTGTCTGCGGCATCGGCGTGGTCGCGGCGCTGGTCGTCGCGCGGCTGGTGCCGGAGCTGCAGGAACGGCTCGCCGGACTGCCGCTGAAGGCCGCCGAGCTGCTGGCGTGGCTGCTCGTCGTGGCCGGCCTGCTGCAGCGCGAGCGCGGGGCCAGCTCGCCGACGCTGCGCGACGGCTTCGTCAGCGGACGTTGACGGCTCAGCTGCCGGCCGGCTGGCCGATCAGGTCGCAGCGAGGGTAGCGCTGACGCAGCGCAGCGCACAGCTCGGCCGGGAACCCGTTCGCATCCAGCATCAGCGCGGTCGCGCGCGGCAGCCGATCGGCATCGAGCGCGCGTTGCCAGTGCTCGGCCGCGAGCGGGTTGCCGCGCACGTCCAGCGCGTCGACGGCAGCGCCGCCGGCGAGCGCGTCGAGGCCGTCCGGGCCGATGCCGCAGCCGGCGAGCGCCAGCACCGCAGGCAGTCGCGCCGCACCCGCCAGCAGTCGGGCGCCGTCGTCGCCCAGCGGGTTGCCGGCCAGCGACAGCTCGACGAGGCGCGGCCAGCACGCCGCGCCGAGCAGCACGCGCAGCTCGCCGGCGCCGAGGCCGGTGCGCGACAGCCACGCCCGGTCGAGCAGCGGCGCGCGGGTCAGCGCGACCGCCGCCGCGCCGCCGATCGCGCAGCCGACGAGGTTGCACGCGGTCAGGCCGGCGAACCAGCGGCTCGCCGACAACGCCTCGATGGCAGGCGCCGAGAACGCGTTGTCGCGGTAGCCGACGTTCGCCACGTCGAGCCGCGTCAACGCCAGCGACGCCGCGGCGAGCGCTGCCAGCGCGTCGTCGCCGAGTGCCTGCCCGCGCAGCTGCAGCTCGCGCAGCTGCGACGCCCACGACGCCGCTGCCAGCGCGCGCGCGCCGGCGTCGCCGATGCCTTCGGTGAAGCCCTCGAACTCGAGCACGGCCAACGTCGCCGGCGCCGCGCCCGCCGCCATCGCGGTCACGACCGCGGCCTGCGACATGCCCGGGCCGAGCGACATCGAGCGCAGCCGCCGCCAGACCGGCGCCGCGCAGAGGCGCCGCCACGCTGCCGGCGCGCAGTCCCCTTCGGGTACCGACAGCGACCGCACCCCGCCGAACGCTTCGCACGCGCACAGCGCCTCGAGGTCGTCGTCGTTCACGCCGTCGTCTTCGAAGTCGATCGCCACCGAGGTCGCCGGCGCCGCGGCACACAGCGCCGGCAGGTGCTCCGCGAGCGCGCGCGGCGAACCGCTGGCATGCCCGACCAGCCCGCGCACGAAGCGCACGTCGAGCGCGCCGGTCGGCACGGCGCCGCGCCACGCCGCGCCGTGCGTCGCGAGCATCGCCCGTTCGCGCCGACGCAGCGCCGGTTCGTCGGGGTGCCAGGCCGGCAGCCCCGCCAGCGCCAGCTGCACGTCGATCAGCTCGCCGCGTGCATCCCCGGCGGCACGCCACGCCGCCGCCAGCGCGCGCCGCGGCGCGTCGTCGTCGGGTGCGGCCAGCACGTCTGCGAGCAGTTCGTCGGGCGAAGCGGGCATCGCCAGATGATGCCCGCTGACGACGCGACTTGCCCGCCGCGAACGTCAGTCGCTCGCCGACAGCTTCGCCAGCAGCGCCTCGAGCTGCTCGAAGGTGCCGCCCCAGCCGGCGCGCATCGAGTCGAAGCCCTGCAGGAACGTCGCCAGCTCGTCGCCGGTCGCACCCGCCGCGCGGGCGCGCATCGTCAGCACGGTGCCGCGGCCGAGGCCGGCGTGGTCCTCGAAGACGACCGTGGAGTGGATGCGCAGCGGCCACGACGCCGAGAACGGCGCGCGCACGACCGCGCCGGCCTCGTCGGCGAACGACGCGTCGAACACCAGGCGCTGCTCCGGCACGACCTGCTCGAACACCCACACGCCGAACATCGGCGGATGCCCTTCGAAGCGCATCGAGTAGTGGAACACGCCGCCCGCACGCACCTCGAGACGCTCCACCTGCAGCTGGGAGCCCTTCGGCCCGAACCACGCGGCAAGGTGTTCGGCGCGCGTCCAGACGTCGTAGACCAGCTCGCGCGGCGCCCGCAGCACCCGCTGCAGCACCAGCTCCTCGCCGGACGCGGCGGCGCCGTGCAGCTGCCGGTCGGCGTGTTCGGCCATGCGCTGCAACGTCTGCTTGCCGCCCTCGAGCGCGCCGAAGTCGCGGATGACGCGATCGCGCTGCGCGCGGTCCGCGAACTGCGAACGCATCGTCACGCGGGTCTGCGTCGGCGACAACTCGTCGAATGTCACCGTGGTGTGGAAGTCGACCGGCTCGCCGCCGGCGTCACCGCCGTGCCGGAACACCAGCCGCGCCGGCGCGGCGACCTCGAGGTAGGAGATGACGTTCCGGTACTGCTGCCCGTCCGGGCCGTGCATCGTGTAGCGCCACTCGCCGCCGGGCCGCACGTCCATGGCCTGCGTGTTGGTGGTGAAGCCGGTCGGGCCCCACCACAGGTGCACCTGCGTCGGCTCGGTCCAGATGCGCCACACCAGCGCGCGCGGCGCGTCGACGACCCTGCTGAGCAGGATCTCGCGGTCGGAAGGCAGCTCGGGGGTGGCGGGTCTCGGGTCGGTGCTCATCAACGGTCTTCCTTGTCGCGCTGCGGGTCGCGGTTCTGTAGTTGGTCGAGGTAGTCGGCCATGCGGTCGAGGCGCTGCTCCCACTGTTCGCGGTAGGCGTCGATCCAGCTCGCCGCGTCGCGCAGCGGCCTCGCGCGCAGCTGACACGGCCGGAACTGCGCGCGTTGGCCGCGGGTGACGAGGCCGGCGCGCTCCAGCACCTTCAGGTGCTTGGAGACGGCCGGCAGGCTGATCGCGAACGGCGCCGCCAGCTCGAGCACGGTCGCGTTGCCGCGCGCGAGGCGCGCCAGGATCGCGCGGCGCGTCGGGTCGGCGAGCGCGGCGAACGTCGCGCTGAGGGCATCGGGGGCGGCGGTGGCCATCTTTGTTTAACCGATTGGTTTAATACCGACCGGGCCGCCGGGTGTCAAGCGACTGCCCCGGCGGCCGTCTCCAGCGGCCGGCTATGCTCGCCCCGCCGATGCAGATCGCCCTCGCCGTGCTCCGCTACTTCCCGCACGGCGGCGTGCAGCGCGACCTGGTGGCGACGGCGAACGAGCTGCGCGGACGCGGCCACGGCGTGCGCATCGTCTGCCACACCTGGCACGGCGAACGACGCGACCTCGACGTCGTGGTGCTGCCCGTCGCCGGCGGCAGCAACCACGCCCGCGCCGCACGCTTCGCCGCGGCGCTCGCCTCGCACCTCGCAGCACGCCCCGCCGACGTCGTCGTCGGCTTCGACAAGCTGCCCGGTCTCGACGTCTGCTACTGCGCCGATCCGAGCTTCGTCACCCGCACCGCGCACCGGCCGTGGCCGTACCGGCTGCTGCCGCGCCACCGCACCTTCCGCGCGCTGGAGGCGGCGGTGTTCACGCCCCGGTCGCCGACCCGCGTGCTGCTGCTCGCCGAACGGCAGCGCCGCGACTACCAGCGCGTCTGGGGCACGCCGGACGAACGCCTCGTCGTGCTGCCGCCCGGCGTCGCCGCCGACCGCCGACGCGACGCCGACGCGGCGGCGCTGCGCGGGCGCGTGCGCCGCGAGCTCGGCGTCGCCGACGACCAGCTGCTGCTGCTCGCGCTCGCCGCCAACCTGCAGCTGAAGGGCTGTGACCGCACGCTGCGCGCGATCGCCGCGCTGCCGGCCGCGCTGCGCGCGCGGGTGCGCTTCGTCGCGGTCGGCGAGGCCGCCCCCGCCGCGCTGCCTCGGCTCGCGCAGAAGGTCGGCGTCGGCGCGCAGACGACGTTCGCGCCGGGCCGCGACGACGTGCCGGCGCTGCTGCAGGCGGCGGACCTGCTGGTGCACCCGGCGCGCTACGACACCACCGGCACGGTGCTGCTCGAGGCGCTGGTCGCCGGCCTGCCGGTGCTGTGCAGCGACGCCTGCGGCTTCGCGCCGCTGGTGCGCGACGCCGGCGCCGGTCGCGTCCTCGACGAGCCGTTCGCCCAGCCGGCGCTCGACGCGGCGCTGCGCGAATTGCTGCTCGCCGACCGCACGGCGCTGCAGCAGCGCGCGCTCGCATGGGCCGCCGATCGCGAGCTGCACGGCCTGCACGAGCGCGTCGCCGACGAGATCGAGCTCACGGCGGCGGCTCGATCGACAGCGAGGTGACGATCGGCCGCCAGCCGACCTCGCAGCCGAGCAGCTCGAGCCATTCGCCGACGCGATCGTTGCAGTTCGCCGCCCACCAGTAGCCGCCGTCGTCGGGCACGAACTCCATGCGGTAGCGCGGCTGCGCGACGAGGCCTTCGCTGCCCGCATCGAACGCCTGCTGCAGCACCGCGCGCAACAGCACGGCGCGCTCGCGCTCCACCTGGACGCCGAGCAGCTCGGCCCAGGACGCGACCTCGCGCAGGCGTCGGTCGTCGCGCGCTCGGAAGACACGCCGCGCGAACGCCCCCTGCGTCGGCCACAGCACCGTCTCGAACACGCGATACCAGGCGTCGTTGCCGCACGCGTACCAGCTCCAATCGCCGAAGCCGAACTCGACCCACACGCCGCCGTCGCCGATCGGCGGCAACACCAGGCCGGTGTGCAACGCCTCGCGCAGCACGAACACCGTCACGGGGTCGCGCAGGTCCGTCGGCGGCGTCACCGGCGCGGCACACGCGGAGAAGAACAGCGTGACCGGGATCATCGCCCGAACGAAGCAAGCACTCACGAAGCCGCGCATGCTAGCGGCGGTGACCGCACGCGCCGAGCCCTCTACTGTGCTCCCGTATGCGCGCATGGCTGCTCACGGCGGTGCTTCTCACGGCGATGTTCACCGAGGGTCCGGCACAGTCCCCGAACGTGCCCCGCTTCGGCGACGGCGACGTCGATCGACTGGCGTGTCGTATCGTCGATCAAGGCGGTCAACGGGAGAACGGCTCGTGGCTGGTCGTCGAGGTCGAGAATCGCGGCGCGGTCGCCGCCGAGCCGGTGGTGTTCGCGATCGCGCCGAGCGGTCGCGATCGCGCGACGGGCGACGAACGACGCACTTCGCGCGGCCGCCTGCCGGACCTGCGCCGCTTCGGCCGACCGGTCGCGCCCGGTCAGAAGCAGCGCTTCTGGCTGCGGACCTCGGTGCCGGGCGATCGCAAGAAGCTGCAGGCGCGCGTCGTCGAGGCCTGCTTCCACGACGGCCCGCCGGTGCCGGAGCCGGCAGGTCTGGTGGGCGCGATCGACCACGTGCAGCGCGAGTCGATGATCGGCACCTTTCCGGTGCCGCTCGTGAAGCTGCACAACCCGCTGGACCGCGACCTGGACGTGCTGATGCTGGTGACGCTGAGTCAGCCGCGCGACGGCGTGGAGCTGTTCGGCGCGCGCATCGCCGCCGGCAAGACGCTCGACTGGGTGCTCTGGTCGGTGCCGTACGAGACGCCGTTCCTCGACACCGACGGCGCCCCTGCCGGGCCGGTTCGCGCGACGAAGATCGACGTCGTCGACTGGCTGCTGGTCGGCGATCCCGACGCCGACGCGGGCGCGCGTCGGTTCGCCGCCGCCTACGAGCCGTGGCTGCGCTGGGCCGAGCCGCGACCGACCGTGCAGGGCAGCTTCGAGCTGCGCGGACGCCAGCTGCGGGTCAACTCGACCGAGTACGACCCGCTCGCCGCGTCGGGCGGCTTCACGCTGCATCCCGACGGCAAGCTGGTGCTGGAGGCGAGCGGCACCACCGGCGACGCGGAGCAGGCGCTGCGCGCAGCGTTCGCCGACCTGCTGCGCAAGTCGACCGACGAGGTGCTGAAGGGCAACCGCTGCCTGCCGATCACCGCCGACCGCGTCGAGCTGCACGGCGCCGGCTTCACCGCCGAGGGCCCGTCGCCGTTCGCCGCCGGCCACGGCGCCAGCGCCGGCGGCGGCGAACGCATGTGGTACGAGCTTGGCGGCGGCCAGATCGTCGGCTGCGGCTGGGGCCCGCACCGCTGGCAGCGCTGGCAGACGCTCGACGTCGGCAACGGCTACCTCGTGGCGCGGCGCGAACAGGAGGACGGCAAGGTGTTCGAGCAGTTCTCCTGGGCGCAGATCGACGGCCGCTGGATGCCGGTGGCCTGGCAGAGCTCGACGACCTACGGCGCGCAGCTGTTCCGCGACGTCTCGCTGCACCTCGCGGACCTGCGCGTCACCGGCGCCGTGGCGGCCCCGGTCGCGGCCCCCGCCGGCGATGGCGTCGACGCGCTGCGGGCGCTGTGGGACGGCGCTCCGCACGTCGCCACCGCGCCGCTCGAACTCACCGCCCAGGTCGAGGTCCGCACGCCGGGCACCGACTGGGTCTGGGCCGGCAACAAGAAGGTCGAAGGCACCCTGCACCTGCGCGGCATCGGCCGCTCGTGCCGCCAGCTGACGCTCGACACCGGCGGCCGCCTCGGCGAAGAGGCCGAGCACACGCTCGCGGCGGCGATCTTCGACCGCTTCGGCATCTGGTTCGCCCGCGACTTCAACGACCGCCCCGCGTTCGACGAGCTGTTCGACGGCACGCGCATCGACGCCGCCGACCCGGGTGGCGTGTTCCACGTGCACGACGGGCCGGTCTTGGCGGTGCACGCCAAGGGCGATCGCATCGTGCGGGTGATCTACCGCAACGGCCGCGACCTCACGTTCACGCACGGCAAGCTCGGCGCCCTCGAGGTGGTCACCACCGCGCGAGACCACATCGGCACGACCAAGGTCACGCTGCAGGTGGTCGACGGCCACCTGTTGCCGGCCAGGCTGCACTTCGAGCACATCTACGACCGCGAGTGGGGCCCCGAGACGATCACGCTGCGCAACCTGAAGGTCCACTGATCCCGACCGCGCTGCCCACTGCGGCCACTGCTCGGAGCGGCGCGCGCCGCCGATAATGACGGGGTCGTGGGAGCAAGGCGCCTCACGCCCGACGACCCGCGACGCGTCCCCTACCAAGGAGGTTGCCATGAGGTTGCCGACGCTGCTCCGCCGGCGTCGCACGGATCTGGTGCAGGATCCGTTCGAGCGCTGGATGCGCGAGATGTTCGAAGGCGATGCGACCAACGAAGCCGCGGAAGCGCGCTTCCTGCCGGTCGCCAACGTCGCCGAGACCGACAAGGAATGGCTCGTCACGCTCGAGCTGCCGGGCATGGACGAGAAGGAGATCGACGTGCGGCTGCACGGCACGCAGCTGGTGGTCAGCGGTGAGCGCAAGCACGAACAGACCACCAAGGAGAAGCAGTACCACCGCATCGAGACGAGCTACGGCATGTTCGAACGCCGCTTCGAGCTGCCGCCCGAGGTGCGCGCCGAACCCGACGCGGTACGCGCCACCTTCCACAAGGGGCTGCTCGAGATCCACGTGCAGAAGCGGGAGGCGAAGCCGATGGCCCGCATCCCGGTGCGCGGGGAGTGAGGTGGTCGAATGACCGCCGCGGGTCGTGCGACACGGCCCGCGGCGGACATCACTCGGCGCGCAGCCGGAACACGCGCCCCTGCGGCTTCTGCGTGAAGCAGGTCATCAGCAGCTCGCCGTCCGGCTCCTCGGCGAAGCTCGACGGCTGGAACGGCGCGTTGGCCAACGTGAGGACGTGGGCCGCCGCGTCGCCGTCGCCGCGTCGGCACGCCCACATGCGCCGCGTCTGGAAGTCGCCGTAGACGTAGAAGCCGCGCAGCGCCGGGATCGCCGCGCCGCGGTAGACGTGCCCGCCGGTGATCGACAGGCCGTCGCGGTGCGGGTAGCTGGTGATCGGGGGAATCGGGTCGGCCGGCGTCGGCAGCTTGCTGCGGCGCAGCTCGAACTCCTCGTCGGCCTCGAAGCTGTTCCAGCCGTAGAAGCCGCCCTTCTGCAGCACGTCGACCTCCTCGATGCGGTTCTGGCCGACGTCGCCGGCCCACAGCTCGCCGGTCTCGCGATCGAAGGCCATGCGCCAGACGTTGCGCAGTCCGTAGCACCAGATCTCGCCGCGCGCGCCGTCCTGGCCGACGAACGGGTTGTCGGCCGGGATCGTGTACTGCTGCTCGCGCGTCGCGCCGCGCACGTCGATGCGCAGCACCTTGCCGAGCAGCATCTGCAGCGACTCGGCGTTGCCGAACGGGTCGTTGGCCGCGCCGCCGTCGCCGAGCGCGATGTAGAGCATGCCATCCGGGCCGAACAGGATCGTGCCCGCGTTGTGGTTGCCGAACGGCTCGAACACCTCGAGCAGGCGCAGCTCGCTGCCCGGGTCCGCGATGCGCACGCCGTCGACCTCGCGTGTGGCGTAGCGGGCGATCACCGACTGGCGGTCGCTCTTCTGCTCGCCGCGCGCCATCGGCTCCGTGCGCGCCTCGATCTTCTCCGTCCAGTAGGCGTAGACGAAGCCGTTGGCGGCGTAGGCCGGGTCGAACTGGAAGCCGAGCAGCCCCTCCTCGAAGTGCCCCATGAAGACCTGGTCCGACAGGTCGAGGAACACCTGGCGGTCGGCGCGGTCGGCGGCGCGCGGCACGCGCAGCACCTGACCGGTCTGCGTCACGACGTAGGCGGAGTCGGCGTCGGTCGCGGTGAAGGCGACGAACACCGGCAGCGGGAAGGGTTCCTGCGCCGGGAACGCGTCCTCGTAGGTCAGCTTCGGCCCGGCCTGCGGCGCCGGCGGCTCGCCTTCCTGCGCGCAGAGCGGCGCCAGCGACATGGCGAGACAGAGCAGGAGCGGGAACGGAGAAGAGGTCGGGTGGAGCGCGTTCATGCCGGATCGGAGCAGGGGTGGGCATCATGCCGCGGGGCAGGTGGCGCGCACCAGCCGCGAGGGCGAT
Source organism: Planctomycetota bacterium (assembly GCA_020638735.1). Lineage (GTDB taxonomy): Bacteria > Planctomycetota > UBA1135 > UBA1135 > UBA2386. The sequence goes on from JACKHZ010000008.1 coordinate 620,998, forward strand.
GATGCCGATGCCCCCAGTTCCCCGAGGAGTCGCCGCAGAGGAACCGATGCCCGAGCCCCGCCGCAGCTTGTCCGTTTCGCTCGTCGCCGCGCTGACCCTGAGCGCCGCCGCGGCCCAGGAGCCGACACCCGCCGCGCCGCGCAGCGTCGCGCCGTTCGGCGCGCAGGTGGAATGCCGCGTGCTACACGACCAGGACGGCGCCGCCGCCGCCAGGCGCACGCTGTGGGTCGCCTACCACGACGACGCAGGGCCGCTGCGCGACCACGCGCAGCTGCTCGCCGACCTGATGCTGAAGCACCGCGAGGCCGGCGTCGCGATCGGCGTGCTGCTGCCGACCGAGGCGGCCACCCGCCTCGCGGCGCAGCACCCGGGCTTCGTGGTCGCCTCCTGCGACGCCGAGCTGCAGCCGGACGTGGCCCTGGTCGTCGGCTGCCACGGCGTCGACGACGCGCAGTGGTCCACGACCTCGCTCGACGGCGCGATCGACCTGTTGGCGATGCTCGACGGCGATACGCAGGCGTTCACCGAGGCCGAGGGCACGCTGCAGAACCTGCTCGGCAACGTCGCCGACGGCACCGGCGACTTCGGCCCGTGGGTCGAACAGTGCCTGAAGTCGTGGCCGCACTCGGGCCGTGCGCGCGCCTGCGCGGCGCTGTACCGCTGGTGGTGCAAGGGCGACGTCGCCGGCGCCGCGCAGCTCGTCGACGAAGGCCTGAAGGCGCTGGCCGACGACCCGGTGGCGACGACGACGTTCGTCGACCTGGTGCAGCGCGGTGACCGCTTCGACCCCGAGGTGGCGAAGAAGCTGGCGATGGCGATGGCGCCCGCCGCCGCCGCCGCGCCCGACGGCCGCTTCACGCAGCTCGTCTACCTGCGCGCGCTGCTGCGCGCCGGCCAGGACCGGCTCGCCGGTCGCCTCGCCGCGACGCTGCCGAAGAAGCTCGACCAGCGCCCCTACGAGCTGCTGGTGCTCGCCGAGACGCTGACCGACCTGAGCGCCGGCGCGATGTACGCCGAGGTCGCCGAACGCGCGGTGCAGCGCGCCGAGACGCTCGGCGCCGACGCGCAGTGGGTCGTCGCGGCGCGGCACAAGTGCCTGACGCGCGCCGGCCGCCCCGAGGAAGCCGCCAGGCTGATGGCGCAGCACCGCGGCACCAACACCAGCGTCAGCACGCTCAACAACGACTGCTGGTACATGATGGTGCGTCCGGACACGATGGGCCGCTTCGACACCTACGCGCTGGCACAGGCCGACGAGATGTGGCGGCAGGACGGCGACGGCATGTCCGCTGGCAACAAGGACACCGTCGCGCTGGCGTTCTTCCTCAACGGCCGCATCGAGCGCGCGATCGAGCTGCAGTCGGCGGCGGCGCAGGCCAACGGCAACGACCCGGAGTACGTCGGCCGACTGACGCGCTATCGGAACACGCTCGCGGCGCAGCAGGCCCGCGCCGCCGCCGGCAAGTGAGGCGGGTCGATCAGCGCATGCCGATCGTCATCGACACGCCGTTGGTCGTGAACAGGCCGGTCCAGTTGCCGCCGAGGTCGAACTGCAGCTCGGCGACCTGCTGAAGCAACGTCGCGCCCGCCGCGGCGGGATCGTTCGGGATCGGCAGCGAGCTGGTCCACTGCCCGGCCGCCGGCAGGCCCGGACCGACGAACACGTCGAGCGTCGTCAGCAGGTTGCAGCCGACGCCGGCGATCGGCAGCACCGCGGCGAGCGGCACCGCCACCTGGCCGTAGCCCCAGACCTCCAACGCCAACGAGGTCGGGCCGAAGTTGCCGGCGACGGTCTGGAACACCTCCCCCGTCCACGCCTGCGTCGTCGGCGTCAGCGTCAGGCTGCCGCCAGGGCCGGTGCAGCCGGTGCCGTAGGTGACCGCCGCGGGGAAGGTCGCGGTCTGGTAGCTCCAGGTGTCGCCGAGCTGCACCGCGCTGAAGCCGCCGAACAGGAACGTCTGGCCGAGCCCAGGCACGAACGCGAACGTCGGCCCGGTGCGTCCCGCGGGGCCGCCGCTGCGCTGCGTCCAGTCGAAGCCGTCGAACTCCCAGCAGTCGCCGAGCGTCGGGCCGCTGACCGTGCCGCCGAACAGCACGTGGCGATCGCGCAGCAGGTCGTAGGTCATGCCGTAGGCGAAGCGACCGCCGGTCGGCGCGTGCGCGGTGACGACCTGCTGCCAGTTGCCCGCGCTCCAGATCCAGGTGTCGTTCTTGGCGCCGGCGGCCGTGTCCTTGCCGCCGAAGTAGAGGATCTCGCCGCGGGTCGGGTCGTACGACATGCGGCCGCGACCGCGCGCCGACGGCGCATTGGCCGGCGACAGCAGCGTCCACGCGGTGCCGTCCCAGCTCCACGTCTCGTTGCTGAACGTGCCGCTCGCCTGGCCGCCGAACAGGATGCACGCGCCGGCCTGCGGGTCGTACGCCATCTGCGGCCAGCGCCGCGCGCTCGGCGCGACCGCCGGCGTCAGCTGCGTCCACTGCGCGCCGTCGAACTCCCAGGTGTCGCCGAGGTCTCCACCAGCCGCCGTCGAGCGGCCACCGAACAGCACGAAGCGGCCGCGGCCGGTGTCGTAGGTCGCCGCGTACCAGTCGCGCGTCGGCGGCAGCGGGCCCGTCGTCGGCGTGATGTCGAGCCAGGAGGTGCCGTCGAACACCCACAGGTCGTTGGCTTCGGTCGTCGAGGTGGGCTTGCCGCCGAAGCTGTAGAGCACCGCGCCGTCGGTGACGGCGACCGCGCCGGCGCGCGGCGACGGCGAGGTGGCGGGAGTGAGCTGGGTGAAGGTCGCCTGCGCGGAGAGGGACGCCGCGAACAGCAGGACCGTGCCGGAGGTGAGGAGCTGGCTCATGCCGCGGCAATCTACCGCCCGTCAGGCACCGCCGCATCGAGGGCCGCGAGCGCCGCGGTAACGTCGTCGTCCCGGTTGGTCACGCCGAAGCTCAGGCGCAGGCAGCCCTCGACGGCGCCGGTCGCGCGCAGCGCCGACGGCGCGCAGTGCTGCCCCACGCGCACCACCAGGCCGTGCTCGACGAAGTGCTGCTGGGCGCGGTCGAGCGGCAGCCCGTCCACCACCATCGAGACCGTCGCCGTGTGCGGCCCGTCGCCGCCGAGCACGCGACACGACGGGCGCTGCCGGCAGCCCTCGCGCAGCGCGGCGGCGAGCCGCATCGGCGACTCGCGCTGCGCCGTGTCCAGCCCGTCGAGCCAGTCCATCGCCGCAGCGAGGCCGTGCATGGCGGGGAGGTTCACCGAGCCGACGTCGCAGAAGCCCGGGTACGGCGACGGGCGCGCGCCGGCGTCACCGCCGACCTCACAGCTCGCCGACGGGCAGACGAACGGCACGTGCGGCGCCGCCCACAGGCCGCCGATGCCGAGCGGGCCGTGCAGGGCCTTGTGGCCGGCGAACGCCAGCAGGTCGACGCCGAGCGCGGCGACGCCGAGCGGCAGCAGGCCCGCGGTCTGCGCCGCGTCGAGCAGCACCAGCGCGCCGTGCGCGTGCGCCAGCCGCACCAGCTCGGCGATCGGCAGCAGCTCGCCGGTGACGTTCGACGCGCCGGTGCACGCGACCATGCGCACGCCGCCGCGGCGCAGCTCGCCTTCGATCCAATCGAGATCGAGCGGCGCGCCGGGCCGGTACGGCGCCGAGGAGTGCGCGACGCCGCGTTCCCACGTGAGCTTCTGCAGCGGTCGCAGCAGCGCGTGGTGTTCGAGGCTCGACGTCAGCACGCGGTCGCCTTCGCGCCATGCGAAGTCGCCGAGCAGCACCGCCAACGCCGCCGTGCACGACGGCGCGAACAGCAGGCGTTCGGCGGCGGGCAGGTCGAAGAACCTCGCCACGCGCGCGTGCGCCGCCCGGAACCGCGCCGCGTTCCCGGTCGGCGCCGCGCCCAGCGCGTGCTGCACGGCCTCGACGACACCGGGCGGCTTGGGCCACGAGGTCCCGGCCTGGTTGGCGTAGATCACGGAGCGATGGTGCCGCGATGCAACGGGCTTGTCACGTGGCGATCGCGCGCGCCCACACGCGCCGCGGTCCGCTACCCTTCGCGACCTCGGGAGCCCCACCTCGAGACGGAAGAGCCCATGGTCGTTGGAACGCTCGCGCCGCGCAGGGCGGCGATGTGCCTCGCGTCGCTGCTGACGGCGGCGACCTCGTTGTCTGCGCAGGACGACGACGTCTGGCACCAATTCACCAGCTCGCCGCACAGCGCCCAGGAGCACGCGCTCGAACAGCTGCGCGCCAGCCTGCCGCAGCACGCCTTGCTCGCCGCGCTGCGCGGGCTCGCCGAGTCCACTTCCCAGCCGCCGCCGCCGCGCGGCGAGGTCCAGGGCCAGAAGCGGCCGAAGAAGGCGCGCGAGTTCCCCGACCAGGGGCTGCGGCTGCCGTGCCGCGTCGACTACCTCTTCGGCACCGGGGCGATCGCACCGCGGCCGGACGTGTTGCTGCCGGAGCACGCGCCGAAGGCGGCCGCGCGGCACCGCGCGGCGGCGAAGCACGCGACCGCGTTCGACCCGACGCCGGTCCACCACGCGCTCCTGGGCGCCGTCCCCGACGCCGACCTCGCGCTCGCGGCGCTGATGATGCAGCTCGACCGCGACGCCAGCGGCGACGAGTTCGCGACCTTCCTGCAGATCTGGCGCAACGGCGACGAGTCGTTCTACGAGGCGCTCGACCGCACCGCCGGCACCGCCGACAGCGTGTTCTTCTTCGACGTCATGCTCGACGACTTCCGCGGTCGCTTCGGCCGCGGCAAGGGCGAGGCGAAGCTGCCCGGCGGCCTGCAGGCCGCGCACGACGCGCTGCACCAGGCGTTCCTCGCCTACCGCCAGTACCGCGGCTTCCGCGAAGCGGTGGCGTGGTCGCTGGTGCTGCCGGTCGACGCGCCGCTGCCGGCGCGCCTCGCCCGGTACGAAGCCGACGTGCCTGGCGGCTACTCGCTGCGCCAGCAGGTGCTGATGGCGGCGGCGGCGCTCGACCACGACCTCGTCGCGCTGTGCGACAAGATCGCCGCGAGCGCGCCGCCGCTGCCGCAGCCGGTCTGGAGCGGCGACCACGACCCGTACCCGGCGTGGACCGCGCTGTTCACGTCGCTGCAGCCGAGGATGATCGCGCGCGCCCGCAGCACCGACACGTTCCTGGAGAACGCGCTGACCGAACGCCGCGACCTGTCGAAGGCGCTGGTCGAACGCGCCACGCGACTGTGCGCCGAGGCGGCCGCGGCGCATTGAGCGGGCCGATCGCGACCGTGCAGGTCCCGTCGGACGGGGCGCGGGGCGCCCGCGCGGCACAGCCGGCGATCGAGCGCGGCTGCGCGCACGACGCCTGCCGCGACCGCCGCCAGAGCGCGACTCGCGGCGGGCGTACGCCGAACGGCGCGCTGGGACATTCGCCGGGATTGTGTAGAACGTACCGGGTCCGGCAGGCACAAACTGACGGTCCAGGATGGCCTCTCCCTCTCTCGGCAAGACGATCGGCGCGTCGATCGCCAACGGCATGGGCCGCGCGCTGCGCACCGGCGGCGTCGCGCTCAGCGTGCTCGGCTACGTCGTCATCGGGCCGATGGGCTACCTGCCGTTCGCGTTCTTCTGCTGGCGCTGGCGCAACCAGCCTGAGAAGTCGGCCTACCGGCTGCAGACCTGCATCCAGCAGGGCTTCCGCTTCACGGTGCGCTGGCTGCGCTTCTGGCGCGTCGCCGACTGTCGCAGCGACGGCGTGCTCGCGGCGCTGCCCGAGGGCGCGTGCGTGGTCGTCTGCAACCACCCGACGCAGCTCGACGTGATCGCGGTCGGCGCCTGCCTCGGCCGCTCCAGCACGATCGTCAAGCCGTCGGTGTTCAACCGCCGCCTGGTCAAGCCGCTGCTGCGCGGCGCCGGCCTGCTCGAAGGTCCGGGTCGCGACCCGATCTCGATCGGCCGCGTCATCGAGAACGGCGTGCGCTGCGTGCAGAGCGGCATGAAGCTCTACGTGTTCCCCGAGGGCACGCGCAGCCAGCCGGACCGCCTGCAGACGTTCGGCCGCGTGGCGTTCGAGATCGCCTGCCGCGCCGACGTGCCGCTGGTCGTGCTCGGCGCGCGCTGCGAGCCGGTCTACCTGTCGCGCGAGGCGCCGCTGTTCCAGCCGCCGCACCCGATGCCGCGCCACCACCTCGAACTGCTGGCGATCGAGCGACCGGCCGATTCCGGCCACGACAGCCGCAAGCTGTGCACGAAGGTGCAGCAGCGGCTGCGCAGCTGGTACTTCGGCGAGGCCCAGGATACGGCGACGTCGACGTCCGCGGCGACGACGCCCGCCCAGTCGGCAGCGCCCGCCCAGTCGGCAGCGCCGACTCAGTCGGCAGCGCCGGCGCCGCGCGGCGCGCCGGTGCCGCTCTCCGGACAGGCGGTCTCCGAGCCGGCCGTCGAGTAGTCCGTCGAGTAGTCGAAGTCGCGCACCTGCGCCGGCCGCAGCCCGTCGCCCTGGTGCACGACCCCGTCGCGCAGCTGCAGCACCATGCGGTCGCCGTCGCGGCGAAAGCTCATCGGCCCCTGCGGCACGCCGTTGGCGATCTCGACGCGCTGCTCGTCCATCGCCCGCAGAAGAACCTCGAACGGCCGCGTTCCCGGCACCCACTTCTCGGCCATCATCAGCCCGTGCCCCGGCAGCACCGTGAACACCACCGTGCGCGGGTCGGCGGGGTTGCGCAGCGCCTCGGAGCGCGAGAACGCGGCGACGATGCCCTGCGCCTGCGCCTCGGTCGAGCAGCTGACCAGGTAGTGGAAGAACGGCTCGTCGAGCGGCACGTACTCGACCGTCGCCGGGTCGTAGGCGATCACGCCGCGGTGACCGTGCAGCTTGCTGCGCACGACCGGCACCGCGTCGTCGATGCCGAACGACGGGTGCGGCACCACGCGCGGTAGCACCGTGTCGATCAGCTCGAACTCGACGGCCTCCGACGACGGCGGGTCGTTGCTCAGCCCCTCGACGCTGCGCACCAGCACGCCGGTGCCGTCGGTGCGCACGCCCTGGATCACGGCGAGGTCGTTCTCGCCGATGCTCGCCTTCTCGACGGGATGGTCGCTGCCGGTGACGGTGACGACCTGCGCGTGGATGGTCGGCTCGTGCGTGCCGAAGCAACCTTCGCTGTATTGCTTGGCGACCGCGTCGGTGATCGCCGGCACGTCCACCAGGTCGGCGATGCGCACCATGCGGGTGAAGAAGCGGCGCGCGCCGAGCTCGCGGGAGACGTGCAGCATCGCCTTCGGCGCCGCCGCCGCGCGCCAGACCGCGGCCGGGATCGGCGCCGCATCGACGCGGTGGTTGGTGATCTCGCGGGTGCTCAGGTGCGTCGCGATGCGCAGCAGCAGCTCGTCGTGGAAGCGCTCGGGGTCGGCCGCGTCGATGCGCGGGTAGGCACCCGCGAGGTCGAACAGGTGCGCGGCGACCGGCCGGTCGTCGCCGACCACCATCACCACGCGCAGGCTCTTCGTCTGCGCCTGCAGGAGCCGCCCGAGGCTCATCATCGTGCCGCCGCGCCCGCCCTGGTCGGCGAGCACCTGCCAGCCGTTGGTCGACAGGCCCGGGAAGTCGAAGTGCTCCGGCCCCGGCGCCGGCTGCGCGAGCGCTGCTTCGAGCCGCTGCAGCAGCTGGTGCAGCTCGGCCATCGGCACCTGCACGAACGCGTAGTTGGCCGGCTTCTTGGTCAGGTTGTAGCGCTTGCGCCCGATGAACAGCGGCGAGTGGCGCCACGACAGCGGCTCGTGGATGCGCGCCGTGGTGACGAACGCGTCGGTCGTGTCGTCCGGCGTGTCGGTCCAGCCGAAGCCGCGCACCTCGGCGGCGCGTCGCACGCCCGCCAGCACGGCGTCGATCAGCGGCGTCGACGGCCCCGCGATGGCCGCGATTTGCACGGGCCGGAGCCAGTCATGGGTGCGCGGCAGGCGGTCGCTCGGGTGCATGGACACCTTCATGGTGCCTTGACCTGCGGCATATTCAAGCTGGCCATCGGCGGAGACAGGGGCCGCAGGGCCCCGGCGCGGCGGTCGGCCGCGTTCGCCGTCATGGTGAAGACGCCCGGCCGCAGCCGATCACTTCGACAGCGGGACCATCAGCCGCTGCGAGCCGCGGAACTGACCGGTCTGCGGATCGAGCGCCCAGTCCTGGAACCACAGCGTCATCGGCGGCAATTCCTCCACCAGCGGCAACTGCCACTGCACCTGGTTGCCGACGGCCAGCGGCAGGTAACCGAGGTAGTCCGGCCCGGAGACCGGAACCAGCGCCTCGCACCCCGACCCGAACAGCGGATCGACGAGCGGGATGTTCGCGGTCGCCGTCGCCACCAGCACGACGTGCAGCGAATTGGACGGCGCCTGCAGCACCCGCGGGCCCGAGAACTCACAGCCGATGCGCTGCCGCTCGATCGACGGCCCGGCCGGACCGCCCCACAGCAGGTTCCAGCCACCGCAGCCATTCGCGTCCTTCGCCGCGAACGCAGGACTCACGTAGTCGAATCGACGTGTCCACGCCTCCGCGACACTGCCGTTGAGCAGCTGGTAGCAGAAGGTCGTGCCGCCCAGCTCGTCGCTGTGCGCGACGCCGGCGTGGCCGGGCACCGGGCCGCCGATCGTCGGCGGCGCGCTGGCGATGACGTCGGGCGCCTGCAGCGCACGGCCGCGATGGCCGACCCGCGTCGCGAGGATGGACACGCTGGCGTTGTCGCGCCAGGTCAGCGCCCAGTGCGACTGCGTGCCGCCGTTGAAGGCGATGGCCGACGGCACCAGCACGCGGTTGGCGTTGGCCTCGTGCGTCTCCAGCGGGAAGCCCGCGTCGGCGGTCGGCAGCGCCGCGCCGTGCGGCCAGTCGAGGCGACGGGTCAGGATGTCGACACCGGTCGTGTCCGAGACCTTGCCGATGCTCGCCGTCACCGTGGAGAACGCGAGGCAGTAGCGGCCGGCGCGGCCGTCGACGAGCGGGCCGAGCTTGTGCGAGCCAGGCAGGAACGACGGGCTCCACGTCGTCGCGGAGACCGCGCCGACCTGGTCGACCAGACAGCCGACCAGATCCCAGTCGTCGGCGGCGATCGCGTTCTCGAACGCCTGGCAGACGACGAAGCGCGAGTAGGCTGCGCCGCCTTCGGCCATGCGGTTGACGGCCGGACGCTCGTAGTCGAACGCCGGCGAATCGAGGATCGGGAACGGCGTCGACCAGGTCCCGGGCGCCGACGCGGTGTCGAAGAACGCGCCCCAGACGCTGCTGGTCCCCGTGTTGGTGAACGCCGTCGTGCCGTCCTCGCGCTGGAACACGACCAGCGCCCCGGTCCCGGTGCCGCCCTCGACGATGCCGCTGACCGCCGGCCGCCACAGGTGCGTGCCGACGCCCGGCGCGAGCGGCACCGCGCTCGAAGCCACCGTCGAGGTGCTGCCGCCGTCCCACGTCACGGCGCGGATCTGCATCAGCGACAGCGAGGTGAACAGGCTCTGGTAGACCAGCACCCAGCGATTGGTCGCGGCGACGTGCGCGAGGCTCGGTTCGGACGCGGAGGTCGAGGCGAGCAGGTCCGCGAACACCTGGGTCGTCGCCGTGAACGGCAGCGCCCCGATCTTCGCGATCACGTCGGCGTCGGTCGCGGAGAAGTGGCGGGTGAAGGCACCGCAGGTGGTGATCGACGGCGCGACCGTCTCGGCCGCGAGGTCGACGTCACCCGGCGAGGACGCGGTGCCGAGCGAGCCGCCGTAGGCCGGCGTCAGCAGCGGATCGATCACCAGCGGGAAGTCGGCGTGCGCGAGGTCCGCCGCGGCGAGGCGCAACGTGATCGAGCGGCCGCTGACCGTGGTCTGCATGACGAAGCGATCGCCGTCGGCGTCGATCGCGACCGCGCGACCGTAGCGGACGATCGACGCGCCGGAGACGTCGCAGAAGACGATGTCGGCAGCGACGTTCTCGACCGCCTCGGCGGCGAGCATGGTGGCGCATTCGCCGGTGATGAGCAGATCACCCTCCCCCGCCGGGCGCGCGCGCAACACGAACGTCTGCTCGAGGCCGTGCGCGAGCACGTCGTAGGCCTCGGTCACCGGCCCGAGGGCATACTCGACGCGCCAGTCGCGCGTCGTCATCGTCGGCCGCGCACCGGCCGCGAGCAGCTCCGACGTGCCGACCCGCACCGAGGTCGTGCGCCACGCGAACGGCTGGTTGTGCGGATACGCCGCGCCGAGCTCCGGGTAGAAGGTCATGCCGCCGTCGAACTGCGCCTTGTAGGCCTCGCCCGCCGCCCAGACGCCGTAGGGCGCCTCGCCGGCCACGGTCGGGTGCGAGTGCACCGGCACGCACAGCGACCCGGCGGCATCGGGCGGCGTGAGGTTCGGAGCCTGCGGATCGGGGGACTGGGCCACGAGCGGTGTGGCGCACAGCAGGGCGGCGAGGCGGAGGAACATGGTCCCCAGGTCATCCGGAGCCGCGCGCCGGTGTTGCAGGGAAGCCGCCGCCGCTTCAACTTCGACGTGTTGTCGCAATGCGCCCGTCGAGCCCGAGCCGCCGCACCAGCCAGTCGCCGAGCCGCGGCGACAGCACGCTGGCCCACTGCAGCAGCCGGATGTGCCACGGCACGATCACCTCGGCCTTGCCGCGCCGCATGCCGCGCAGCGCCGCGCGGGCGACGCGCTCGGCGGACACCTTGGCGGAGATCGCGGGCACTTCGAGGTCGTCGATCATCGGCGTGTCGACGCGGCCGGGCAGCGCGGTCGTCAGCGTGACGCCGGTGCCGCGCAGCCCCTGCCGCACGACGCCGGCCCAGCCGCGCAGCGCGCACTTGGCGGCGACGTAGGCGGCGTCGCGGGGCATGCCGACCACCGCGTCGAACGACGCGATCAGCAGCAGGCGCCCGCGGCGTTGCGCGGTCAGGATCGGCAGCGCCGCCTGCACCAGCTCGAAGCCGCTCCAGAAGTTGGCGGCCAACATCTGCTCGACGTCCGCGCGCGTGGTGTCGAGCGCCGGCTTGCGCAGGTAGGCGCCGGCGCTGGCGACCACCACGTCGAGGCGGCCGAAGTGGCGGAGCACGTGCGCGACCAGCTGCTGCACGGCCGCCGCGTCGGTTGCGTCGCACGGCACGACCAACGCTTCGCCGCCGGCCGAACGGATCGCCGCAGCAACTTCCTGCAACGGCGCCTCGCGGCGCGCGGCGAGCGCCACCGCGTGGCCTTCGGCGGCGAGCTGCATCGCGATCGCGCGGCCGATGCCGCTCGACGCGCCGGTGACCAGCGCGACCGGACGTGGGCTCGTGGAGTTGTCGACGGATGCGGTCACGACGAGGCGTCGCAGTATGCTCCGGCCCGCGATGCCTGGCGACATCTTCGGAACGGATCGGCCGCTGACCGTGGTCGTCAATCCGGTCGCCGGCGGCGGGCGCGCCAGGCGCCGCGCCGACGCCGTGCAGCGCGCGCTCGCAGCCGCCGGCGTGCCGCTGGTCGTGCGCACCACGACGCAGCGCGGTGACGCGCAGCGCTTCGCCACAGCAGCGCCGGGCGCCGTGCTCGCGGTCGGCGGTGACGGCACCGTGCACGAGGTGCTCAACGGCCTCCCGGCGCGCGACGGCCGCTTCGGCCCGCTGGCCGTGCTGCCGAGCGGCAGCGGCGACGACTTCGCCGCGGCGGCCGGCTTCGCCGCCGAGCCCGATGTGCTGGCGCAGCGCCTGCGCACCGGCGCGGTGCGCGCGGTCGACTGCGGCGAGGCGAGCTTCGTCACCAGCACCGGCGAACGCGTCGAGCGCTTCGTCAACGACGTCGGCGTCGGCTTCGAGGCCGACGTGGTGCGCGCGATCCAGGGCCTGCCGCTGCGCGGCAAGCTGCTCTACCTGACGGCGACGCTGCGCGCGCTGTGGCGACAGCGGCCGTTCGACGGCGAACTGCTCGTCGATGGCGTCACCGCCCCGGCGCGGCCGCTGCTGTTCGCGACCTTCTGCAACGTGCCGGCGATCGGCGGCGGGCTGCCGTTCGCGCCAGACGCGCAACTCGACGACGGTCGCCTCGACCTGCTCGAGGTCGCCGCGACATCGCGCCTCGGCACGCTGTCGCTGCTCGGCAAGCTGGTACGCAAGCGCCATCTCGCCGACCCGCGCGTGCGCGCCACCCGGGTCGCGACGGCGACCGTTCGCTGCGGCAGGCCGGTGCCGCTGGCGATGGACGGTGAGTTCGTCGCCGCCGACGTCACCTCGCTGGCCGTACGCACCATGGCCCGCGCGCTGCTGTTGTGCGGCGCCGGCTGAACGCGCTACCGTCCCCCGCTCGGCACCCGACGCCCCGGCATGAAGATCTGCGCGCTGATCCCGACCCTCGACAACCCGCACACGGTGCGTGCGGTCGTCGAGGCGCTGCGCGCCTTGGGCCTGCCGGCGGTCGTCGTCGACGACGGCAGCGGCCCCGAAGGTCGCGCCGCCTGCGCAGCGCTCGCGCGCGGCGGACTCGCCGACGTCGTGCACCACCCGCAGAACCGCGGCAAGGGCGCCGCCTGCCGCACCGGCTTCGCCCGCGCGCAGCAGCTCGGCTACACCCACGCGTTCCAGATCGACGCCGACGGCCAGCACGACCTCGCCGCGGTGCCGGCGTTCGTCCGGGCGGCGGAGCAGCACCCCGACGCGCTGATCCTGTCGTACCCCGAGTACGACGCGACGGCGCCGCGCCACCGCATGGTCGCGCGGCAGATCACGCACTTCTGGGTCGGCCTCGAGGTCGGCGGCCGCGAGGTCATCAAGGACGGGCTGATCGGCTTCCGCATCTACCCGCTCGCCGCGGTGCACAAGCTGCGCGGCTTCGGCACCGGCATGGAGTTCGACGTCGACATCGCCGTGCGGCTCGTCCGCCAGGGCGTGACGCCGATCAACCTGCCGGTCAAGGTCCGCTACCGCAGCAAGGACGAAGGCGGCGTGTCGCACTTCCGGCCGGTGCGCGACAACCTGCGGCTGGCGTGGATGCACAGCCGCCTGTGCACGCTCGGCTGCATGCGCTGGACGTTCCGCCGGCTGTGGCCGTTCGGCCGGCGCGCGGCGCGGGCGTGACGTCGATGCCCCCAACACCAACAGGCGAGTCCGCGCCGAGCCTCTTCGCACGCCACCCGCGCGTGCTGCTGGTACTGCTGGTGCTGGCGGTCTGGTGGCCGGCGCTGCGCGGCGAGCTGGTCTACGACGACACGCTCAACTTCACCAACAACGAAGCGCTTCGCAGCTTCGATGTCGGCTCGCTGCTGACGAAGCCGTTCTTCCGCGAGCATCTGCACTACTGGCGACCGCTCGGATCGTTGCTGATGGCGATCGGCTATCGCGGCGGCCCGGTCGGCGTGCACGTGATCGCGCTCGCGGTGCACGCGGCGACGGTGGCGGTCGCGTTCGCGCTGCTGCGGCGCTGGCTCGTGCGCCCGACCGCGGCGTGGCTCGCCGCGGCGCTGTTCGCGGTGCACCCGGTGCACGCCGAGAAGCTGTGCTGGGCGTCGGCGCTGCCCGGCGGGATCGCCGTGCTGTGCACGCTGCTGGCGCTCGACGCGCAGCTGCGCTGGCTTGAACGCGGCGCCGCGCGCGTGCCGTGGACGATCGGCGCGTGGCTGCTGCTGGCGCTGCTGGCCAAGGAGAACGCGATCGTCGCGCCGCTGCTGTTCGCGGCGGCATGGTTTGCGCAGCCGGCGAGGACCGCGCGCGCCGCCGTGCGGTTGGCGGGCGCGACGTCGATCGCTGCCGGTCTGTGGTTCACGATGCGCATGCTCGTGTTCGCCGGCGCGCCGGCGACCGACCCCACCAACACGATCGGCGCCGTGGGCTACGCCGCCGGCGCCGCCGAAGTGTGGCTGCGTCAACTCGAGCTGCTGCTGGCGCCGTATCCGCTGACCCCGTTTCGTTCGCTGCTCGGCACCGCGCCCGGCGCGAGCGCCAGCATCGGCCTGGCGTTCGTCGGCGGCGCCGCCCTGGCGCTCAGCGCCGCGGCCGTCGTGGCGCGCCGCCTGCCGGCGACGCTGCGCGCGCCGCTCGCGCTGCTGCTGCTGCCGCCGCTGCTGCCGGCGCTCGCCCACCCATGGCTCGGTGACTTCGTGCTGCAGGACCGCCACCTGTCGCTGCCCGCGCTCGGCATGGCGGCGCTGACGGTCGTGGCGCTGCGGCGGCTGCGCGGCGCGGCGGTGCTCGCGACCATCGGCTTCGCCGTCATGGCGTTCACGCAGTGCGATGTCTGGCGCGACCAGGCGAACCTGATCGACAACGGCCTGCGCCACGCGCCAGGACGTGCCCAGGTGCAGGTGATGGCCGGCAACCTGCTGCTGCGTCGCGCCGAGGCCGGCGAACCGGCACAACTCGGCCCGGCCCGCGAGCGCTTCGCCCTTTCGCTCGAACTGCTGCGCCAGCAGGATCGCACCGGCACGCGCCTCGAAGCCGCGGCGCGCGTCGGCCTCGGTTGGTGCGAGCTGCGCGAGTGGCAGGCCGCAGGGCGAGGCCCGGCCGTCATCACCGAGTTCGAACGGGCAGCGCTGATCGACGACCAGCAGGTCGGCGCCTGGGTCGGCATCGGCACCGGCAAGGCGATGAGCGGCGAGCATGCCGCCGCCGAAGCCGCGTTCCGCCGCGCGCTGCAGCTCGACCGCGGCTGCGTCGAAGCGTGGTTCAACCTCGGCTACCTGCAGTTCGAGACAGGTCGCCGCGACGAAGCGCGCCGCAGCCTCGAGCAGGCGTTGCGGCTGGCGCCGGACCTCGCGCCGGCGAGGCAGATGCTCGAGCAGTTGCGCTGACGCTCAGCGCGGCATCGCCGACGGGATGTCGTTGGCGGCGAGGAAGTCCATGAACGTCACCACCGGGACGCCGCGCTGCGTTGCCAGGACATACTCGGGCAGCTCGGCGATCGGGGTGAAGCCGTCGCCCGCCTCGTTGATCGGCCCGTTGCCGAGCACGACCAGCTGCACGTCGTCGCCGAACCGCTGCGCCACCTCGAAGCCGCGATCGCACAGCGTGCGGGTGAGGTTCTCCCTGGAGTAGGGCGCGCCGAAGCGGCCGAGCAGGAACACCGTCGTCGGCTCCCCCGCCTTCGCCGGCGGCGGCGACGAGCACGAGCAGGTCAGGGCGAGCAGACACACGAGGGACAGCGAACGCATCGGGGCCTCCGGGGTAGTCGGTGCGCGGACGACGGCACGATAGCCGCGACACCGTCGTGTCACGACAGACGAATGCGCGTTCGCGGGCCGTCACTCCCTCACCCACCACCAGTCGCCGGTGCGCTGGCTGGTGCGATCGTCGCGCGACATCGGCGCAGCGCCCTTCGGCAGCCAGACCCAACGGTCCCAGTTGAAGGACCCGGTGCTGACGTCGGCCTCCAGCGCCCAGCGGGTGCCGTAGGTGTGCATGGCTTCGTCGCCGATGAGCACCTTCAACTCCGGCAGCTTCTCCGGCATGCGATCGAGCGCCTTCGGCACGAGGTCGCCGACCTGTTCGGGCGGTGCGCCGCGCTCCTCGACGTAGCGCTGCAAGGCCGCGACCAGCGGCCGGGCGCGTTCGGCGGCGTTCTCGAAGCCCAGCCGCCGCAGGCGATCGCCCACCAGATCGACGACCACAAAGCCCAACAGCAGCATCAGCGCGCAGCACAACGTCGGCGCCGCGGCGCGGCGGGTCCTTCGGAACAGCATGCCGACCGCGCCAGGCAGCACCAACAGCAGCGCGATGCCCGGCACCAGCAGGTACAGCTCGAACGCCTGCAGACGCCAACCGAGACCGACCAGGCACAGCGCGCGACCCAGCAGGTACGGCAGGTAGATCACGACGGTCAGCAGCAGCGCGGTCGGCACGTGCCAACGCCATTCCTGCACGGCGGGCGAGACGAAGCGCGGCTCGGTCATCGCTCAGAAGCGCACGCAGAACCAGTTGCCACCGAGCGGTTCGGCGCTGCGCCGCTCGCCGGCGCTGCCGTTCGGCAGATAGATGACGTCGTAGCCGTCACAGAGGCCGTCGTGGTAGCTCGCCAGCAGCACCCACGGCTGGCCGGGATGCGAGTCGTACAGTTCCATCTTCGGCACCCGCTCGGGCAGCGCGGCCAGGTAGTGCGGCACCAGGTTCTCGACCCGGGCCGGCAGATGGCCGTGCGAACCGACGTACAGCTCGACGGCAGAAGCGACCGGCTGCATCCGCTCGGCGGCGAATCGGAAGCCGACGTGGCGCAGGTGGTACGAGAGCCATGCGGACAACGGCATCGCGAACAGCAGCATCGACAGCGTGACGATCACGCCGGGCCCGGCGCGGCGCGCGCTGGGTAGCGGCAACGACAGCAGGCAGAAGCCCGCCGTCGGCGCGCCGATCAGCACCAGCAGGAAGTACATCAACTGCCATTGGAAGTCGTTCACGACGCCGAACACCGCCAACACGCCCGCCACCAGCAACGGCGCGCAGACGACTGCGGTGACCACCAGCGGGCGGCGCCACGGCACGGCGTCGTCGTCTCGAGCGTGAGGGCGGCGGGACGTCATCGGCGTCAGCGTAGCGGCAGCTCGGTCGCGGTGTCGGCTGCAGTCGCTTCCGAGGCCCATTCGGCGACAATCTGCTCGACGATCCGATCGCGTTGCTCCGAGGCACCAAACAGCCGCAACAGCGCGTCGCGGTCGCGACGGTCAATGGCGCGGTCGAGCTGTTCGTCGAAGACCGGTTCGGCATCGATGCGGGCGTCGTACCACCCCTTGTCCCACGCCCTCACCGCCGGCTCGACCGGACCTCGCCGACACATCGTGTGCCATCCCCACGCCATCGTCGCGTCGTACCCGCGGCGGTATCCGTCCAGGTAGTTCTCCGCCAACAACGGGTCGCCGCGCCACCGGGCCGGCACTTCGGGCACCGGAGGTGGCGCTGCGCAACACGCCAACCACGCGCAACAGATGACGACCAGCCAACGACGCATGGCCGCTGTGACGGCGTGCCCTGAGCCGACCTTCCGCCGAACCTTCACCACTCACTTCGCCGGCAACAGCAACCGATCGGCGAGCTGCTCGCGTTCGTCGAGCGACGACAGCAGCGTCAACACGGCGCCGCGATCGTGCTCGTCGAGCGCGCGCTCGAGGCGCTCCGCCCAGACCGGCACGGCTTCGTCGCGCCCGGCTTCCAGACCTTCTTCCCAGGCCATCTGCGGCGCTTCGAGCGGCGCACGGCGACGGCACGAGGTCGAGAACAAGCGACCGCCCATCGCCGCCTCGTAGCCTTGGCGAAAGCCATCGCGGTAGCGCTGCGCCAGCTCGCGGTCGAAGCGCCAGCGGCCAGGGATCTCGGCGGGCTCCGGCGGCCGGGCCGCGCAGGCGGCGAACAGGCAGGACAAGGCGACGACGCACGAACGACGCATGCCGGTGCGACGGCTCACGCGGCGACTCCTTCCCGGCGAAGCGCTCGTCGCGCGACACCGTCGTTGTGCCCCGCCGCGGGCTTCGCCAGCATGGCGGCTCGCAGCGCCCCACGGCGTCGCGGCATCCCCCATGCGCGCCCTGCTCCGGTCTTCCCTGTTGTCGCTGCTCGCGATCGCGTGCGCCTGCGCTGGCACACCGCGCACCTCGACCACCCGCCCCAACGTGATCGTCGTGCTCGCCGACGACCTCGGCTGCGCCGACCTGTCGTGCCTCGGCTGCACCGACATCGCCACGCCCAACCTCGATCGCCTCGCCGCTTCGGGCCTGTTGCTCACCGACGCGCACGTCTCGGCGTCGGTCTGCGCGCCGAGCCGCGCCGGGCTGATGACCGGCCGCTACCAGCAGCGCTGCGGCGCCGAGTGCAACGGCAGTCCGCCCGACGGCGTCAACGTGCCGGGCACGACGGTGACGATGGCCGAGGCGATGCGCGACGCGGGCTACCAGACGTTCGCCGTCGGCAAATGGCACCTCGGCTCCGCGCCGGAGTGCCGGCCAGAAGCGCAGGGCTTCGACCGCTTCGCCGGCTTCCTCGGCGGCAGCCGCAGCTACTTCGCGATCGACGCGCCGGGTGTGCAGCAGGCGCTGTGGCGCGACGGTGCGCGCGTGCCCGAAGCGGAGATCGGCTACCTGACCGACTGGCTGACCGACGCGGCGCTGCAGCAGGTCGACCAGCGCGACCCGACGCGGCCGTTCTTGCTCTACCTGGCCTACAACGCGCCGCACACGCCGATGCACGCCAGCGAAGCGGACCTCGCGCGCTTCCCCGGGCTCGCCGGCAAGCGGCGCACCTACGCGGCGATGGTGCACGCGCTCGACCGCGGCGTCGGCCGCGTGCTCGACGCGCTCGACCAGCAGGGCATCGCCGACGACACGCTGGTGGTGTTCCTCGCCGACAACGGCGGCGCCACCGACAACGGCAGCGACAACGGGCCTTGGCGCGGCATGAAGGGCAGCCTGTGGGAAGGCGGCCATCGCGTGCCGTTCGCGGTGCGCTGGCCCGGCGGCGGCATCGGCGGCGGCATCGTCGGCGGGCGGCGTTCGGCGACGCTGTGCTCCAGCCTCGACGTGATGGCGAGCGCGCTCGCGGCGGCCGGACGCGGCGACCAGCTCGCGGCACTGCAGCTCGACGGCGTCGACATGCTGCCGGCGTGGCGCGGCGAGGCCGAAGCGATGTCGCGCGACACGGTGTTCTGGCGGCGCGCGGTCGCCGCTGGCGTGCGCCGCGGCGACCACAAGCTGTGGCGCGTCACCGAAGCGGACGGTTCGTTCCGCTACGGGCTCGTCAACCTGCGCGACGACCCGAAGGAGCAGCACGACCTGGCCGCGTTGCAGCCCGAACGCGTGCGCGAACTCGCCGCAGCACTGACCGACTGGGAGCGCGGCCTCGACGCGCCGCGATGGCTCGAGGGGGCCCGTTGGGAGGCGAACCAGCGCCAGAAGCACGACTTCGCCGTCGTCGGCCGCGAAGCCGAGCGGCGGCTGCTGTGACAGCGGCCAGAAGCGATCACAGCTCTTGCTGCACGGACCTATACGTCTACGCCTAATACGGCTACGAGCGCCTGTGCAGATCCTCCATCGGAGTTGGGATTTGCACGATGCCTCGATACCGCCCCCGCCGCCTCGAGGCGGCGCTGCATCGCGGCGAGCCGGTCGAGTTCGCGCATTGGCGCTCCGCCGCCGGGGACGAGGTGGATCTCGTCATCGAATGGAACCAGCGGTTGTTCGGCGTCGAGGTCAAATCGACTTCGACACCGCGCCCAGAACACGCGGCCGGACTGCGGCGTTGGCTCGAGCTCGCCGGACCGCGGGCGCGAGGCGTGCTCGCCTGCCTGGTGGACGAGCCCCAAGCGCTCGGCGGCGGCGTGCACGCGGTGCCCTGGTGGCTGCCGGGTCGATCCCGATCGTGATCGCGGAACAGGCGGCCGCGCCCTGCACCTACGGATCGAGGTTGCCTTCCGGCGACAGGAGCAGCGCGTGCGTGTCGGGTGCGCTGCCGGCGGAGAACGACCAGGCGATGCCGGGCACCAGCGCGTCGATGCGCGGCCGGATGAACTCGAGCACCTCGTCCTGCTTGCCCTCGACGCCGACGATGCCGTGCAGGTGCGCGGTGTGCTCGGCGAAGTCCTTCCAGAACGTCGCGACGTGCGCCGAGTAGCTGTCGGCGCTCGGCGCCTCGGCCGGCGCACCAGGTGCGGCGGCGGGCGGGTTCGCTTCCTGGCTCGTCAGCGACGCAGCAACGATCAGGGTGAACGAGAACGCGAACCCGTGCCGGCTCACCGACCGCCGCCCCCGCCGGCGTTGGCGCCGCCGCCGAGCGTCACCTCCACCGTGACCTCCTGATCGCCGCGCTTGACCGTCACCGGCACCGTCGGCTTGTCGCCGCCGAGCGCCTGGAACAGGTCGCGACGGTCGGTGATCTTGGTCTCGCCG
Organism: Planctomycetota bacterium; assembly: GCA_020638735.1. GTDB lineage: Bacteria > Planctomycetota > UBA1135 > UBA1135 > UBA2386. The sequence goes on from JACKHZ010000008.1 coordinate 640,797, forward strand.
ATCTTCACCAGCTTGTCGCCGGCCTTCAGCCCGGCCTTGGCGGCGCCGCCGCCTTCGGTCAGTTCGGCGATCGTCACGCCGTCGTCGCCGAGCTGCACGCCGAGCGTGCGCCGGCCGCCGCGCCGACCGCCGCCGCCGCCGCCGAAGCCGCGCTGCACGACCATGTTCTCGCGCGTCAGCAGCTCCGGCAGGTTGGCGATGCCGAGCGCGCCGGTCGCGACCACCACCGAGGTGTGCCGCTGGTACTCCGGGATCGCCGCGTCGAACGTGTCGTACTGCGTGTGGTGCGTGTGCGTGTAGTTGGCGACGCCGGCCTGGTCCCAGAAGAAGCCAGGAACGCCGGCCGCGGTGAACGACTCGTGGTCGCTGCCGATCGGCCGGAACGCCTCGATCGCGCGGATCTTGAACGGCATCTCCTGCGACAGCCCGACGACGTGCGCGAACGCGGTCTCGAGCTGCGGCCCCATCTCCGCCATGCCGGCGATGCCGGACACGTAGTTGGTGCCGCCGTCGTGCACCAGGCAGGCGCTGTACTTGCCCATCTCGTCCTGGTGCTTCTGCACCCAGGCCTTCGAGCCGAGCAGGCCCTGCTCTTCACCGCTCCACAGCATGAAGCGGATCGTGCGCTTGGGCTTCGCGCCCATCGCCATCAGGATGCGCGCCGCTTCGAACGTCGTCGCCGTGCCGGTGCCGTTGTCGGTGGTGCCGGTGGCGCCGTCCCAGCTGTCGATGTGGCCGCCGACGACGACGTACTGGTCCGGGAACTCGGTGCCCGGGATGTCGGCGATGACGTTGTAGAGCGGGATCGGGCCGCGGCGGAAGTGGTTGCGGATGTCGAACTCGACCTCGACCGGCGTGCCGGCGTCGAGGTGCTTGAGCATCGCTTCGTAGCCGTCGTTGCGCACCCGCACGATCGGCAGCTGCGGCAGGTTGTCGTAGTCGATGCGGCTGTTGCCCGAGGTCAGCAGCAGCTCGCCGCGCTGGCCTTCGCGACCGGTGACGTAGCCGAAGCCGCCTTCCTCGATCATCGCCTGGTTCAGCGCTTCGAACAGCGCGCCGCGCGGGGTCGTCGTCAGCACCAGCCAGACGCCGCGCAGCTCACCCTTCAGCTTGTCGAGCTCGGCCTCGTCCTTCGGCGCCGCCAGCAGCGGACCGCGCGACGGCCGGTGCGTGCCGGCGGTCCACGCGTCGGTGCTGCAGACGAACTCGATCTGCTCCGGCGAGGTCATGCGCCCCCACCACGGCCCACGGTTGAAGCCGACCGGGAACTCGCCCCACTGCTCCATGTGGGCGTTCTCGATGCCCATGCTCTGGAAGTGCTCGACCGCCCATTCGCAGGCGACGGTCAGGTTGTCGGAGCCGGTCAAGCGCGGGCCGATGCGGTTGACGAGGTGATCGAGGTGATCCATCACCTTGCTGTTGCCGAGGCCCTCCTTCTTGATCGCGGCGAAGTCGGCGTCGGAGACCTGCGCCCACAGCGCCGGAGCGGCGAGGACGCAGACGAAGGCAGTGCGGAGGGGGGACATGGTGGCGAGACCATACGCTCGGGCGGGCCCCGGCCGAGGGCCGGGATGTGTCCCAGGCGCGTCGCTTCTTGCCCCAACGCACCCTTGCCAGCCGCCAACCCGCCGCGTCAACTCGCGGGCCGTGTCCGATCGCTCCTCCCGCCGCCACGCCCCGGTGCCCGTCGTCCGCGGCGACACCGTGACGATCGACGTCGATCGGCTGGGTGAAGGCCCGGACGCGCTCGGCAAGGTCGATGACTACGTGGTGTTCGTGCCGGGCCTGCTGCCCGGCGAACGCGCCACGATCGAGATCACCTCCGCCGGTCGCAAGCACGGCCGCGGCGAGGTCGTCGCGCTGCGCCGCCGCTCGGCCGATCGCATCGAGCCGCGCTGCCGCCACTTCCTCGACTGCGGCGGCTGCCACCTGCAGCACCTCGTCTACGACCGCCAACTCGAAGAGAAGCGCGGCCGCGTCGAACGCGCGGTGCGCTTCGCGCTCGGCGACGACGCCCCGGAGATCCCGCCGACGGTCGCCGCCGCCGAACCCTACGGCCAGCGCCACAAGGTCGTGCTGCACCTGCACAACGACGGCTACCGGCTGGTCGGCGCGCTGCACCGCGCGCGCAGCCTCGACCTGGTGCCGGTGACGCAGTGCCCGGCCAGCCAGCCGCGCGCGTTCCAGCTGGCGCTGAAGGTCGTCGACCTGCTGGCGCGGCTGCGCCATCGCGCCTGGGATCCCGACTTCGGCCGCGACGGCATCCTGCGCGCCGTGCTGGTGCGGCGCACGACGCTCGGCCACAGCCACGTCGTGATCGTCGCCCAGACGCCCGAGGTGCCCGGCCTCGACGACGTGCTCGACGAGATCCTGCGCGCCGGCGCGACGACCATCAGCCTCAACCACAACGACGGCGAGATGTCGCGCCTGCTCGGCCGCGAGACGCGCCTGCTGCGCGGCCCCGAACGCATCGAGGAGCGGCTCGGCGACCTGCGCTACCTGCTGTCGGCGACGTCGTTCTTCCAGACCTCGCCGGCGATGGCGTGGCGACTGTGCGAGCACGTCGTGGATTGGCTCGACCCCGGCGAAGACGACGTCGTCGGCGACCTGTTCTGCGGCGGCGGCCTGCTGACGCTGCCGCTGGCGCGGCGCGCGCAGCGCGCGTTCGGCATCGAACTGAGCAGCCAGGCCGTCGACGACGCGCGCGCCGCGGCGTCGGCCAACGGCATCCACAACGTCACCTTCCGCCAGGGCCACGTCGACGGCTGGCTCAACAGCGCTGTCAACGGCGCCGGCCGCGGCGACCTGCCGCTGCCGAACCTGATCGCGCTCGACCCACCGCGCAGCGGCCTCGAGGACTCGGTGATCACGGCCCTCGACCGCGTCGGGGCGCAGCGCCTCGCCTACGTGTCGTGCGAACCGCAGGCGCTCGGCCGCGACCTGCCGCGGCTGCGACAGATCGGCTACCGCACGGTCGAGGTCACCCCGTTCGACATGTTCCCGCAGACCGGGCACGTCGAAGCGGTGGCGTGCCTCGAGCGCGTTCGCTGAGCCGCGCCGTTCCCGGAGCGGCCGCCGATCCCGTATCGTCCGCGCATGCGCCGCCTCCTGCCGCTGCTCCTCGCATCCGCCATCGCGTCTGCCGCTGCGATCGCCCAGGACCCCGGCGACGTGCGGACCCTCGGCCGCCTCCGCGCCGCCGGCCTGCAGAAGCTCGCGGCCCAATGGCCCACCACCCGGCTCGGCCGCCTGTTCGCCGATCCGGACGTGGCGCCGGCCGCGGCCAAGGTCCTGCACGTGCATGCCGCAGAGGCGGCGCGCCGCCGCGAGACGATCGCCGCCGCGTTGAGCGGGCGCTACGAGCTGGAGCCGTGGCTGGTGTCGTGGATCTCGGCGCGCCGCGTGGACCCGACGAACATGCTCGACGTCGACGTCGCCGAGACCGACCAGGTCGAGCTGCTGGCGCTGATGGTCGTCGACCAGCCGTTCACGATGGCCAACGTGCTGGCGCGGACCTGCACGCCGCGACACGAGGGCAAGTGGACCCAGGAGTTCGAGGCCGAGGCGGCGAGGCTGCGCGCGTCCACTGCGCTGCGCGAGGTGCCCGACGCCAAGGTCGACAGCTTTCCGGCGTATCTCTTCACCTCGCCGACCGAGGAGGACCAGGAAGGGTTCACCAACCCGAGCTGGATGCTGCATCTGCCCGGGCGCTTCGTGCGCATCACCGGCAACGCGCCGCCCGGCGTGCTGACGCAGCTGTCGGAGCGCGCCGCGCCGGGCCTCTCGATCACGCTGGACGCCGCGGCGAGCATGCTGCAGTTCGAGCAGCAGCAGCGCACGCCGGAGGAGTTCCTGATGCTCGGCTTCGACAAGCTCTCCAGCTTGGAGTGGCGGAGCACGTTCGCCGGCGAGCACGTGATCGCCGAGATCGTCGCCGTGACCGAGGCAACGCCGACCGGCCTGGTCGGCGCGATCGTCAACGGCACTGCAGCGCTGCCGCGGCAGCCGCTGCCGGACGGCGCGCTGGTGCAGCTGCGCTGCGCGCTCGACCTCGAGTGCCTGGCGGCGATCGCCGCGTCGATGCGGCTGGGCCTGCCGCCGACGATGCTGGCGCAGCTGCAGAAGGCGCTGACCGGCGGCGTCGCGCTGGGCATCTGCGCCCCGCCGCCGGGTGGCCTGATCCCGCGAGTGCACCTGTCGCTCGGCGTCGCCGACCGCGCGGCGCTCGACCAGCTGCTCGCGCAGATCGTCGACGACGAACTGCCGCACAAGACGGCCGAGTACGAAGGCGTGCAGTGCACCGTGCTGCAGCTTCCCGAGGTGCCGAACGGCCTGCAGCCGGCGTTCTGCGTGCACGACGGCGCGCTGCACTTCGCCGAGTCGCCGCGCACGCTGCGCAAGTTCCTGCAGCTGCTCGGCGAAGGCGGCGACGCGATGGAGGTCGGCGACATCGCCGTGCCGGACGGCCCCGGCGAGCTGCTGCCGACGCTCGACCTGCGTTTCGACGAGGCGGCCGTCTACCGCGCCTACTACGACACGTGGCTGCCGCTGCTCGCGTTGACGCTCGGCGCGGGACAGCTCGAGATGGTCCTGGAGAAGGACGACCTGCCGGATCCGGACACCGTCGACCAGCACTGCGGCTTCGGCCGCGGCGTGCTGCGGCGCGACGGCAAGCGCTACCTGCTGCAGCAGCAGGGCACGTTCGGCGGCATCGAGGCGCTGGCGTTGACGCTGCTCTGGGGCCCGCTGATCGCGGCCCAGCTGCACGACAACCTGACGGACAACATCGCCGAAGGGATCGCCGCGCAGCAGCTGTCCAAGGTGCAGGACGCCCTGGCGGCGTTCCAGCAGCGCGAGCAGCGCCGCCCGACGGACCTCGCCGAGCTGTTCGCCGCGCAGCGCCTGGCGAAGGACGCGCTGCTGCTCCCCGGGGACGACCTCGCCGAGCCGCTGACGCTGGCCGACGGCACGACCACGCGCTGCTCGTATCGCTACTTCCCGGAGACCACGCCGTGGGACACGACAGGGGACGGCACCGCCGCGGTGCTGATCGAGATCCGCCCGCACCGCTATCAACGCGCCGTGCTGACGGCGGACGGCAGGGTGCAGCAGGACTACAGCAACGACTCGCGCAAGCCGATCGACGCGTTCGCCGCGACCGGCCGCTAGGCGTCCCGGGAAGCCGCGTCCCTAGCCGCGCTCCTTGGCCTCGAGCACGCGGTCGAGCGTGACGAAGATCTCCTCGCTGCCCTGCTCCATCGACCGCAGCTCGTCGGTGATCGCGTCGAGGTTGCGGTCGACGTCGTCGAGCAGCGAGAAGACACGTTGCGTGCTGCGGTGCACGGTCGCGTGCGGCGGCTCGATGGCGCCGAAGCCCGGCACGCCGCCGAACAGCCTCCGCCCTTCGCCTTCGTAGTACCACTTGCCGAGGCGGCAGTCGTGGTGGTCGACGAACGAGAAGGCCGCCTCGCCCTTCAGCACCGACAGGTAGGTGTTGACCTTCCACAGCACGTGGTCGAGCTTGGCCAGCGCCATGAACACGCGGTCGTTGGTGCCGCTGAGGTGCTCCGCTGCGGCGTTGGTCCGGTCGTGGGTGCGATCGATCGCCGACGAGAACTCGGCGACGTGCTCGCTGGCCGAACGCGAGTTCGCCCCGGCAGCGCGGATCGTCTCCTGCACGCTGGCGGCGCCGGTCGAGATGGTCCGCGTCAGCTGCGCGATGCGGCCGACCATGCTGCCGGTCTGCTTGCTGAGCGCCTTGACCTCACTGGCGACGACCGCGAAGCCCTTGCCGGCCGCCCCGGCGCGCGCCGCCTCGATCGTCGCGTTGAGCGCCAGCAGGTTGGTCTGGTCGGCGATGCCCTCGATCTCCTCGAGGATCTTGCCGATCTCCATCACCTGACCGTTCAGCTCCTCGACCTGCCCGTGCGCCGCGTCGAGGCTCCGGGTCAGTACCGCCGAGTCCTCGTGGATGCCGCGTGCCTGCTCGGCCAGCCGGCTGGCGTCGTCGCGGATGCCGTGGAACGCGCCGGCGACCTCCTGGTTGAGCTTCAGCGTCGCCGCGATGTTGGCCTGCACGGTCGCCAACCCGGCGCGGGCCTGTTCGTTCTCGAGCAGGAACAGTTCGCGCAGGCGGGCGGAACGCGCCTCGAGCGTCGCGAGGCGCGTCGCCAACGCCGCCGTGTCCTCGCCGGTGCCGGGCGAACGGTTGTCGAGGATCTCCATCATCGCAGTCGCGAAATCGGCACTGGGCCGCGGCTGCCTGAAGCCGATCGCCCGGCCGCGCGACACCGGACCGATGCCTCAAGTCGGGACCGCGGTGTGTCGATGGCCGACGGACGCCACACCCCCTGGCGCGATCGCCGACACCGCCATGAACACCCGCCCCCCGAGGCGACGCCCCCCGTCGCAGTTGCTGTTCCTGTCGCTGTTCGCCGCCTGCCACGCGACGCCCGACCGCACCGCCGAACACCTCGACGAGGTCGAGCATCGCCTGCAGGCGCTCGAGGTGACGCAGTCGATGCAATGGCAGCTCGCCGAGCAGCTGCAGCTCGGCGCCGCACAGCCGGAGTCGCCGGCCACCGCCGAGCTGCTCGGCCGACTCGCCGCGTTGGTCGCTGCGCTGGAGGCCGCACCGAGCGGCCGCTTCGCCGTCGAAGCCACCGCGCACCCAGCAGGCGACGCGCCGGCCAGCGACCGGGCGGTGATCGAGGCGCTGCGCCGGGCGCTGTCGGTCGCCGAACGGCGCCGCGCGATCGCCATCGAGAACCTCGCCAACAGCCGCACGCCCGGTTACCACCGCCGCGTCCCGGTCGTCGCCGAGTGCGTCGACAAGGCCACCGGCATGGTCTTGCCGATGCTCTGCGGCATCGACGCCGTGCACGCCACCGGCGCGCTGACGATGACCGAACGAAGCCTGGACGTCGCGCTCGACGGCGACGGCTGGTTGGTGGTGACCGCGCCGGGCGGAACGCCCCGGCTGTCGCGCGCCGGCAACCTGCAGATCGACGCCTACGGACGCATCGTCACCGGTCAGGGCATGTTGCTGACGCCCGTGATCACCGTGCCGAACGACACGCTCGAGGTCAGCATCGACCCGGAGGGCCGCGTGAGCGGGCGCACGGCGCGCGACGCCGACACCGCGACACAGTTCGGCCGGATCCGGCTGGCGCGGGTGCCGTCGTGCTCGCCGACACCGATCGACGCCGGCACCTACGCGCTGCCGAACGGCGTCGAGCCGCTGTTCGGCTGGCCCGGCGACCCCGGCTTCGCGCTCCTCAAGCAAGGCTTCCTCGAAGGTTCCAACGTGCAACGCACCAACGAACTGATCGAGCTGCAGCTGATCGCCGCGGACATCACCACGCTGCGCCGCACCCTCGCCGCCCACGGCGTCTACGTTCGCTGATCGACCCGCTTGCCGTCGGCCCCCGTCGCGGCTACGCCAACGGCATGAGCGAGCACCTGCGTCGGATCGGCGACAAGGAGCTGCGTCCCGAGTCGCTGATGATGAGCTACGGGTACGACCCGCGGCGCAGCGAGGGCGCGATCAAGTCGCCGATCTTCATGACCTCGACGTTCACCTTCAAGAGCGCCGAGGAGGGCAAGCGGTTCTTCGAGGTCGCCTACGGGTTGCGCGAGAAGGACCCCAAGGAGGAGCTCGGGCTGATCTACAGCCGCCTCAACAACCCCGACATCCAGATCCTCGAGGAGCGCCTGACGGTCTGGGACGGCGCCGAGGCGTGCGCGTCGTTCGAGAGCGGCATGGCGGCGATCGCCACCACGCTGCTGGCGATGCTGCGGCCCGGCGACGTCGTGCTGCACAGCGTGCCGGTCTACGGCGGCACCGACTACCTGCTCTACAACATCCTGCCGAAGTGGGGCGTGACGGCGAAGGGCTTCCGCGCCTGCGACGGCACGGCCGGCATGAAGCAGGCGCTCGCCGAGCTCGGCGACGACGCCGAACGCGTGGCGATGATCTTCGTCGAGACGCCGGCCAACCCGACCAACGACCTGGTCGACATCCTCGACGCGGTCGCGCTGGCGAGCCGCACCACGCGCGACGGTCGCAAGGTGCGCGTCGTCGTCGACAACACGTTCCTCGGCCCGCTGTGGCAGCAGCCGCTGCAGCACGGCGCCGACGTCGTCGTCTACTCGGCGACCAAGTTCCTCGGCGGCCACAGCGACGTCATCGCCGGCGCGGTGCTGTGCTCCGAGGAGCTGATGGCGCCGATCAAGACGCACCGCACGATCCTCGGCACGATGTGCGGGCCGTGGACCGCGTGGCTGCTGATGCGCAGCCTCGAGACGCTGAAGCTGCGCATGACCAGCCAGATGAAGAACGCGCGCTACGTCGCCGACTTCCTCGCCGACCACCCGAAGGTCGACAAGGTGCACTACCTCGGCCACCTGACCGAGCAGCACCCGCAGTGGGAGACGTATCGCCGGCAATGCCTGGCGCCGGGATCGATGATCGCGTTCGAGGTGCACGGCGGCGAGGCGGCGGCGTTCCGGCTGCTCAACGCGCTGAAGCTGGTCAAGCTGGCGGTCAGCCTCGGCGGCACCGAGTCGCTCGCGGAGCACCCGGCGACGATGACGCACGCCGACATCGCCGTCGCGGACCAGCGCTCGATGGGCATCACCGGGTCGATGGTGCGGCTGTCGGTCGGCGTCGAACACCCCGAGGACGTGATCGCCGATCTGCGGCAGGCGCTCGACGCGGTCTGACCGGTCGCGCGCTACTTCGCCTTCGCCGCGGCGCGCAGTGCCTCGACCAGCGCGCGCACGCCGACCTTCAGCGCGCCGTCGTAGTCGGGGTAGTAGCCGCCGCTGTGCAGGCCGGGCACGTCGCCCTTCGCCTGCATCGCCGCGAGCCGCTCGGGTGCTATGGTGCCGAGGCGGAACATGCACAGCGGCACACCGGCGCCGCGCAGCCGGCCGAAGTCCTCGGCGGTCATCGCCGGCTGGATGGCGACGACGTGCTGCGAACCTAACGCAGCGACCATGCCGTCGCGCACCTTCGCCGTCAGCTGCTCGTCGTTGTAGAGCGCCGGCGTGCCCTCGCTGAACTCGATCACCGGCTCGCGCGCGCCGCTCGACGCGGCCGTCGCCGCGACCTTGCGGCGGATCGCCGCCGCGAGCTGCTGGCGCACCGCGTCGCTGTAGCTGCGCACCGTCAGCTGCAGGTGGCACGACGCCGGCACGATGTTGTGCTTCTCGCCGCCGTGGATCGAACCGACGGTGATCACCGCCGGCTCGACCGGGTCGATCTCGCGCGCGACGATCGTCTGCAGGTCGAGCACCAGCCGCGCCGCCTCGACGATCGGGTCGATCGTCAGGTGCGGCGCGGCGCCGTGGCCGCCCTTGCCGAACAGCGTGATGTCGACGCTGTCGACGTTGGCCATGCTCGGCCCGGTGCGCACGCCGAGGTCGCCGACCGCCAGGTCCGCGCTGCAGTGCAGCGCCAGCGCGAAGTCGGCGCGCGGGAAGCGCGTCAACAGGCCGTCGGCGAGCATCTTGTCCATGCCGCCGGAGCGCTCCTCGGCCGGCTGGAACACGAACACCACCGTGCCGGCGAACGCGTCGGGATGTGCCGCCAGGTAGCCAGCCGCGCCGAGCAGGCAGGTCATGTGCAGGTCGTGGCCGCAGGCGTGCATGACGCCGACCGCGCGCCCCTCGGCGCTCTCGGCGCGGATCTTCGACGCGTACGGCAGGCCCGTCTGCTCGGCGACCGGCAGCGCGTCCATGTCGGCGCGCAGCAGCGCGACCGGGCCTTCGCCGCGGCGCAGCACGCCGACCACGCCGTTGCCACCGACGTGCTCGGTGACCTCCAGGCCCAGCTGGCGCAGCTCGGCGGCCATGCGCGCCGCGGTCTTCACCTCGCGGAACGACAGCTCCGGGTGCTCGTGCAGGTCGCGGTACAGCGCGCCGAGGCGTTCGCCCTCTCGGTCGAGCCAGGCGCCGATCGGGTCCTGCGCCGGCAGCGCGGACGGGAGGCCGAACAGGAACGCGAACACCAGGTGGCGCGACAGCATGGCGACAGTCTGCCGCCGCGCGGCCGCGCCGTCACGCGCGACGCCCTCAGCAGTGCTCGAGCGCCAGCAGCGCGTAGCAGGTGCAGAGGATGTCGAGGTTCTCGTACCAACGACCGTTCTGCTCGTTGAGCCACGAACCGTCGTCGCGCTGGATCTTCTCGACCTGCTCGCGCAGCGCCTTCCTCCAGTCGATCTTCGCCGCCTTCGAAGCGGTCGTCGCCGGCTTGTCGATCGCGTCGATGCCGACCGCGTCGAGCGCCTGCGCCATCAGCATGTAGTAGTAGAACAGGCCCTGATAGCGCGTCTTCTCGTCGGCCTTCGGGTCGGCGCCCGGGTTCTCGGTGACCGTCCAGTGCTCGCCGATCCACCTCACCGCCGCCTGCACGCGCGGGTCCTCGGCGTCGACGCCGCACAGCGTGTAGGTCTTGAGCAGCGCGTAGGTCATCGAGCCGTAGCTGCGCGGCGTGACGCTGTTGTCGGGGTGCACGACGTAGCCCGCCGGCGACTCGCCCGGGTAGTAGACCGCGCCGCCGTCGTCGCCGACCGACAGCTTGCCGTGCTCGCCGCTGCCGGCGTCGATCGTCAGCTTGCCGTCGAGGTCGTTGCCCTTCTTGACGTTCTGCACGCGCTGCAAGAACACCTGGGCGCGGCGGAAGGCCTCGTCGTCGACGCCGAGCCCGGTCGTGCGCAGCGCCGCGATCGAGAACTGCATGTTGCTGAGGTCGGCGCGCTCGCCGCGGCTGCCGTAGCCGATGCCGCCGTACTCCTGGTCGCCCGGCTTGGTGCCGGTGGCCTCGGTCTTCTGGATGCCGAGCACGTACTTCTGCGCCTTCTGCATCGCCGCCTTCGCCTCCTCGGCGTGCTGCCAGCGGCCGAGCGCCATCACCACCGCGCAGGTCGTGTAGTTGGGCACGTTGCGGCCGAACGAGCCGTCGTCGTTCTGCTGCGTCAGCACCCAGCGCAGGCCCTGGTCGATGACCGCCTGCTCGGCTTCGCTGCGCTGCGCCACGGGCTTCGACTGCAGCGCGGCGATCGCCAGCGAGGTGAAGCCGGCGTCGGGGAACGAACGCTGCCCCATCTGCACCGAGAACACGCCCTTCTCCTGCTTGGTGGCCAGGAAGTCGCAGCCGCGCTGCTGCGCCTCGCTCCACGTGGCCTCGTGGGCCGTCTTCTCCTGGGCCGACGACACGGCGGCGAGCAGCAGCACGGGGGCGAACATCGCGCGGCGCGCGATCCGGAGGGGATGGTCGGTCATGGGGCTCTCGCGAACGGAAGCTGGGGTCGCCTGGTGCAGATCAACTGACGTGCCCGACGCCGCTCTCCTCGGGCGACACGCCGGCGAGGGACAACGATAACCCACCGCGCCCGATCGCCGGGTCAGCGCGTGTCCATCGCCGCCTCGGCGAGGCGCTTGACCAGGTTGATCTGCCCTGAGTGGTAGAGGTCGTGCGCGGCGGCGCCGGTGACGAGATCGACCAATCGCCATTCGCCGCGCGGCGCGGCGAGCTCCCGGTCCTCCAGGCCCGCCACCGCCGCGCGCAGCAGCGCGTGCTGCTCGTCGAGCAGCGCGACGTCGGCGGCGAGCGCCTTCGCGTCGGGCGCTGCGGGCAACTTCGGGAAGTTGCTGCCCGGCCGCGGGAACTTCGGCGTGTCCGGCAGCAGCTTCTTGCGCACGACGTACTTCCAGTAGGCGGCGTGCAGCAGGTAATCCCAGACGCTGCAGCGGCCGGGCGCCGGCCGCCACAGCGCGGTCGCCGGCGCGAGCCCGCGCAGCGTGCCGCGCAGCGAGGTGCCGTGCCACGACCTGCCGCGATAGGCGCGGTCGAGCTGGTCCAGCAGCACCGCGACGATCCCGCCGCCCGAACCGCCCTTGCGCGCAGTCGCCATCGGCGCAGCATCCGCCGGGCAGCGGCGCGGTCAAGAGCGGTGGCCGACGAGCGTGTTTGTCGCCGGGGCAGTCGCTGCGTAACGTGTTCCGCCCCATGTCCCGCACCTCCTTCCCGCGCCACAAGATCCGCATCACCCTGCTCGAGAACGTGCACCCGGCCGCCTGCGATGCGCTGACCGCCGCCGGCTACGACGTGCAGGTGATCCCGCGCGCGCTGGAAGGGGACGAGCTGGCCCAGGTCATGCGCGAGTCGCACGTCGTCGGCCTGCGCTCGCGCACCAAGCTGCGCAGCGCCCAGCTCGAGCTCGGCGGCCGCCTGCTGGCGATCGGCTGCTTCTCGGTCGGCACCGACCAGGTCGACATCGGCGACGCGGCGCGACTCGGCGTGCCGGTGTTCAACGCGCCACACGCCAGCACCCGTTCGGTCGCCGAGCTGACGATGGGCTGCGTCGTCGCGCTGGCGCGCCGGCTCGGCGACAAGAGTCAGATGCTGCACCACGGCCAGTGGGACAAGTCGCCCGCCGGCGCGCACGAGGTGCGCGGCCGCACGATCGGCATCGTCGGCTACGGCCACATCGGCCAGCAGGTCGGCCTGCTCGCCGAGGCGTTCGGCATGCGGGTGCTGTTCCACGACATCCAGAAGAAGCTGCCGCTCGGGCTGGCGCGCCCGCTGGCGTCGCTCGACGAGCTGCTGGCCGAGGCGGACTTCGTCTCGCTGCACGTGCCCAACACCGACCTGACGCGCGGCATGATCGGCGCGGCCCAGCTGGCGACGATGAAGGCGGGCAGCTACCTGATCAACCACAGCCGCGGCAGCGTCGTCGACATCGACGCGCTCGCCGACGTGCTGCAGAGCGGCCACCTGCACGGCGCGGCGATCGACGTGTTCCCGAGCGAGCCGACGCCGGTCGTGGCCGCGTGGCAGTGCAAGCTCGCCGGCCTGCCCAACGTGCTGCTGTCGCCGCACGTCGGCGGCAACACCGAGGAGGCGCAGCGCAACATCGGCCTCGAGGTCGCGCACTCGATCGAAGCGTTCGTCGACCGCGGCTCGACCGAGGGCGCCGTCAACTTCCCCGAGATCAACATGCCGTCGCGCGACGGCACGCACCGCGTGCTCAACGTGCACCGCAACGTTCCGGGCGTGCTGGTCGCGGTGAACACCATCGTCGCCGAGCTCGGCGCCAACATCGAGGCGCAGCACCTCGAGACCACGCGCGACGTCGGCTACCTGGTGATGGACGTCGACCAGCAGCTGTCGGACGCAGTGCACGAGCGCATCGCCGCGCTGCCGTTCAGCGTCCGCACGCGCATCCTCTACTGATGGCGCCGGGCGCCGGACCTGGAACGCAATCGGGCCGCGACGCCTCTCGACGTCGCGGCCCGTTGCGTGGGCGCACCGCATCGGTGCGCGGCCAGGCAGAGATCGCCTAGGCCTTCTCCATCTTGCGCAGGCGCAGCTTCTCGGTCTTGGCCAGCGCCTCCTCCATCTGCTCCTTGGTCACCTTGTCCTTGTCCTTGACGTAGACGAGGGCCTTGCCGTTCAGCCCGTTCGGGTGAACCCGGATCACGCCATCCAGCTTGCTCAAGACGTCACGCGTCTCGACGGCGGTAGCGCCTCAAGCCAGTCCGGCGATCGAACACTCGTAGACGACCTCCGCCTTCGGCAGCTCGACCTCGCGGAGCACGCGGATCGTCACGCCCTTGCCGGCGCGCTTGTCCACGAGAAGCTCGTTGAGCTCGGTCTTGAAGGCGTCGGCCTCCGGCTGCTTCTTCGGGTTCTTGAACTCGAAGTAGCCGACACCGGTGGTGTCGAAGACCAGATCCTTGATGTCCTTGTGCTTGTCGAGGATCGAACTGACCCTCTTGGCCGTCGAGGCCGCGCCTCAACCGCCGATGCCGGAAACTTCGATCCGCCAGAGCTTCTCGGTGTTCGCCTTCGCCTCGGTCTGCTGGCCCTCGGTCTTCTGACCTTCCGTCTTCTGGGCCACGACCGGGGCGACCAGCGCGAACGCCGCAAGCATCACACTTGCCGTCAGTCGCATCAGGTTTCTCCTGTGGTGGGTGTCTGCGCGCGGACGCCGCGCGGGGACAGGCGCGGAGTATCGGCAGCGCCGGCCGTCGGCGCAAACACCCCACCCAGAATGACGGCCAGGCGCATCCCTGGATTGGCCGCCCACCGCGCCCCCGATCCGGGGTCCGCTCCGGTCCCGAGCCTGACCACCGACCGGTCAGGCCTGGCCCAGCAGGTGCTGCAACAGCCGCGGCAACCGCGCCCGCCAGCTGTCCTCGTGGTGCGTGCCGTCGATCTGCTCGGCCAGCACCCGGTCGCCGCAACGCCGCTTCAACACCTCGAACAGCTGGCCACAGTGGTCGCGGATCGGTTCGCCCTCGCCGCTGCCGACGTCGGCGGCGATGCGCGCGTCGCAGCGTTCGCGTTCTTCGGCGAAGCGCGTCAGCCAGCCTTCGTCGACCCAGGCCGACGGCGACAGCGCCAGCGCCGCGCCGAACACGTCGGGCCGCGCCAGCGCGCCATAGAGCGCCGCGAAGCCGCCGATCGAGAAGCCGGCGAGCATGCGTTCGGCCGGGTTCTCGGTCAGCGACAGCCCGCGCAGGCGGCGGCGCAACGCCGGCAGCACCTCGTGCTCGAGCAGGTCGAGGTAGGCGTCGCCCTGCCCGCCGAACTCGCTGTCGCCGAGCCGCGCGCGGATCGGCACGTAGTGGTCGGCGCGCGAACTGGCATGGGTGGCGATCGCCACCACCATGGCCGGCCGGATCGCGCCGCGGCACAACAACCCGTCCATGACCCGGTGCAGCTGCAGCGTGCCCGACTGCTGCCACGGCGGCACCGCGCGATGGTTGGCGGCCTCGAACGCCTTGTGGCCGTCGTTGACCAGCAACAGCGGCAACGGCGCGTCGCCGCGCAGCTCCGGCGCGGGCACGTAGACGCGCAGCATGCGCATGCCCGGCAGCCGCTGGCAGTCGAGCAGCAGGTCGTGGATCTCGCCGCGCCCGTGCCGCGGCATCGCCAGCGCGTGCAGCTCGGGCGACGCGGGCAGGTCGCTGAGCTCGTGCGGCATGTCGTGGGCGATGCGGCAGGTCATCGGGGCGCGCAGCTTAGCCGCCGGTCGCGAAGGCTCAGCACCTTCTCGCCAAGGTGCTGGCGAAGCGAGGCAAGCACGCCGAGGCCGAACCCCTGCTGCGGGAGGCGCTGCACACCTGTCGCGAGGCGCACCCCGACGGGGACGTCACGACCGCCGACGTCATCCTCGACCTGGCCATCTCGTTGCATCCACAGCAGCGGCTCGCGACGTTGGAACCGGAGCTGCGCGAGGCCGTCGCGATCCTGCGCCGCGGGCTGCCCGGCACGCACGCCATGCTGCGGCACACCCTGCCGTGGCTGACCTACCTCGTGCTCGGGCGGAAGGACTACACCGAGGCCATCTCGCTGCTGCAGGAGCAGGTGGAGATCCTGCGGGCCAAGCCGGTGATCGAACCGGAGCGGCTGCTCAGCGACCTGCGCTCACTGGGCCACGCCTACTACTGCCTGAGGGACTTCGCGAAGGCGGTGCCGGCGTACGAGGAGGCGCTGACCCGGAGCACGGCCGCGACCGGACCGCACTCGCAGCAGTCCCTGGAGATCGCGGCGGACCTCGGTGTGAACTACCTGCTCAGCGGTCGCCCGGCCGAGTCGATCCCGCCGAGCGAAGCCGCCTGGCGGGCCCGGTATGAGTACCCGAACCTCGAGTGGTGCGGCATCAACCTGCTCGATGCGTACATCCGCACGGCCACCGAGCCGCAGCCCGCGAACCGCGCCAACGCGGTCGCGGTGGCGAACGAGCTGCTCGCCAGCGTGACCGAGCGACCGGCGGACGAGGGCCTCTACGTGGTACAGCGCATCGCGGCTCTGAGCTCGCAGCTGCTGCGCGCGCAATCATGGAGTGAAGCGGAGCCGCTGTTGCGCGGCGTGCTCGCGTTCCACGCCGCGGCGAAGCCCGACGACTGGACGACGTTCAACACCCGGTCGATGCTCGGCGAGGCGTTGCTGGCGCAGGGCCAGCTCGAGGAGGCCGAGCCGCTGCTGCGCACGGGCTATCAGGGCTTGAAGGAGCGCGAGGCGCAGCTGCCCGAGAACGCCAGAGAGCGCGTCGCCGAAGCCCTGGCGCGGCTGGTGCGGCTCTGCGAAGCCAAGGGCGAGCGGGACGAAGCCGCGACGTGGCAGTCGCTGCTCGATGCCGAGCGCGCGCGGTGACCGGCCTCAGCCGTCGAGTCCGTGCCGCCGCATCATGCGATACAGCGTGCTGCGGGCGACGCCGAGCGCGGCGGCGGCGCGGCTGACGTTGCCGGCGGCGGCGGCCAGCGCGCGGCGCACGGCGGCGGCTTCGACCTCGGCCAGGTCGGCGGTCGCTGGCGCTGGCGTCGCCGCCGCGTCGCTGCCCGACAAGCTGCCCGACAACGGCGCCGACGCCGCCTCCGGCAGGTGCTCGACGGTGATGCACGGGGCGCCGTCGGCGAGCACCAGCGCGACCTCGAGCAGGGTCTTGAGCTCGCGCACGTTGCCGGGCCAAGGCGCCGCCGCGAGGCGCCGTTCGACCTGGTCGTCGAGCCGCGGCGCCGCGATGCCGCGCGCGCGCGACAGCTCGCCGAGCAGGTGCCGGGCGAGCGCGACCAGGTCGCGGCGATCGCGCAGCGCCGGCAGCCGCAGGATCGCGCCCTTGAGCCGGTAGTAGAGATCCTGGCGGAACGTGCCGCGCGCCACCGCGTCCTCGAGGTCGCGGCAGGTCGCGCAGATGACGCGGACGTCGCAGCGCTCGACGCGCGCGTCGCCGACCCGCTGGAACCGCCCCGACTCCAGGACCCGCAGCAGCGCCGCCTGCATCGCCAGCGACATCTCGGCGACCTCGTCGAGGAACAGCGTGCCGCCGCTGGCGGCGTGGAACAGGCCGGTGCGGCCCCGGCGATCGGCGCCGGTGAACGCGGCCGGCGCGTAGCCGAACAGCTCGCTCTCCAGCAGCGTCGGCGCGACCGCGCCGCAGTTGATCGCCACGAACGGCCCCGGCGCCCGCGCGCTGGCGGCGTGGATGGCCTGGGCGAACAGCTCCTTGCCGGCGCCGGTCTCGGCCAGCACCATCACCGGCAGCTCGCTGCGCGCGACCAGCCGCGCCCACGCGATCGCCTCGAGCAGGCGCGGGTCCTCGGCGAAGATCGGCGCGAACGCGTCGCTCGGCGGCGGCGGCGGCGGCAGCGACCGCGCCGCCACGACACCACGACCTGCACCTCAGGCTCGCGCGCAGCACCAGCGCGGCGATGCAGACGCCGTCGCTGTCGATCAGCTCCACCACCAGCCGCGTCGCCGGCCGGCGTCGCGCGCCGAGCTCCAGAACCACGTCGTCGCGGCCGGCCGCGCCAGCAGCCCGCCGAAGTCGGCGCCGAACACCTCGCGACCAGCGCATTCCCAGGCGCGCACGCCGTGCAGGGCGAGGCAGCGCGCGCGCCGCGGCATTGCAGCGTTCATGCGCGCGATGCGCCCCGGCAGCTCGACCAGCACCGCCGGGCGCGGCGACGTGTTCGAGCGTGCGCACCAGCGTGCGCACCACGTGCGCTGCCAGCGCGATCGTGCGAACGCACCCGCAACACCTCTTCGAGCGCGTGCGCGGCGGCGACCACGCCGCCGAAGCCCATCGGACGCGTCGTCCCGCTCCACCGCCGAGGTGGCGTCGAGGACGCCGACGACACGGCCGTGCAGGTCGAGGATCGGCGCGGCGTAGCAGGCCAGCTGGTGGTAGCTGGCGGCGAAGTGGGCGCGGCCGAGCACGACCGTGGGCCGCCGCTCCGACGCCGCGGTGCCGATCGCGTTGGTGCCGCGCGCGGCCTCGCTCCACGCCGCACCCTCGATCAGGCGGACCCGCCGGGCCTCGTCGCGGAACTCGCCGCCGCCGTCGCTGCGCACGACGACGCCGTCGGCGTCGGCCAGCAGCAGCACGAAGTCGTGGGCCGAGACCTGGCCGGCGGCGCGCGCCAGCGCGACCGAGCCGAGCGACTGGACGACGTCGACGTGCTCGGCGTGGAGCCGGAACGCCTCGCCGCGGATCAGCGCGTCGTCGATGGGATCGCCGCGCCACGACGCGCCGAGCCGCTGCGACCGGCTCCAGCGCTCGACGTGGCGCTCGGGCGCGACCGCGCGGCGGTGCGACCGTCCCTCGTGGAACGCCCGCCACGTGGCTGGTCGGCGCCCTCGAGGATCAGCGCGGTCGAACATGGACGATCGACGAGGATAGCCGCGCCACCGTCGCCAGTCAGGCCGCTGTCCTGCCCAGCCCGCGACCTGGCTCGTTTCCGCGACAGCCGCTGTCGCGGATCGCTCCACCGTGACGCGCCGAGTCGGGCGGCAAGTGCGCCAGGGGCCGCTGCAACGGCACGCACCGTGCATGGCGCGACGACCGACGCAATCCGCGTCCCCCTCAACCTCCCCGACGACCCCTTCCGCCATGCACTACGCACGCCCGAACACCGACGGTTCCAAGGTCCAGTTCGAGAGCCGCTACGGCAACTTCATCGGCGGCGAGCTCGTCGCGCCGGTCAAGGGCCGCTACTTCGAGAACGTCAGCCCGGTCACCGGCCGCGGCTTCTGCGAGATCGCCCGCTCGGGCGCCGAGGACGTCGAGCGCGCGCTCGACGCCGCCCACGCTGCCAAGATCAAGTGGGGCAAGACCGCCGCCGCCGAGCGATCGAAGCTGCTGCTGCGCATCGCCGACGTCATGGAGCAGAACCTCGAGCTGCTCGCGGTCGCCGAGACCTGGGACAACGGCAAGCCGGTCCGCGAGACCCTCGCCGCCGACCTGCCGCTGGCGATCGACCACTTCCGCTACTTCGCCGGCTGCCTGCGCGCCGACGAGGGCTCGATGGCGGAGCTCGACGCCAACACCGTCAGCTACCACCTCAAGGAGCCGCTCGGGGTGGTCGCGCAGATCATCCCGTGGAACTTCCCGCTGCTGATGGCGGCGTGGAAGATGGCGCCGGCGCTGGCCGCCGGCAACTGCGTCGTGCTCAAGCCCGCCGAGCAGACCCCGGCGTCGATCATGGTGTGGGCCAAGCTGGTCGCCGACATCCTGCCGCCCGGCGTGCTCAACATCGTCCACGGCTTCGGCATCGAGGCCGGCAAGCCGCTGGCGCAGAGCCCGCGCATCGCCAAGGTCGCGTTCACCGGCGAGACCACGACCGGCCGGCTGATCATGCAGTACGCGTCGGAGAACATCATCCCGGTGACGCTCGAGCTCGGCGGCAAGTCGCCCAACATCTTCTTCGCCGACGTCATGGCCAAGGACGACGCCTTCCGCCAGAAGGCGCTCGAGGGCTTCGCGATGTTCGCGCTCAACCAGGGCGAGGTCTGCACCTGCCCGTCGCGCGCGCTGGTCGACGGCTCGATCTACGACGCCTTCATGGACCTGGCGACCGCGCGGACCCGCGCGATCGAGCCCGGCGATCCGCTCGACACCAACACCCGCATCGGCGCCCAGGCGTCGAACGACCAGCTCGAGAAGATCCTGTCGTACATCGACATCGGCAAGAAGGAGGGCGCCAAGCTCCGGCTCGGCGGCGAGCGCGTCAAGCTGCCGGGCGAGCTCGCCGGCGGCTACTACGTCGCGCCGACGATCTTCGAGGGCCAGAACAAGATGCGGATCTTCCAGGAGGAGATCTTCGGCCCGGTGGTGTCGGTGGCGCGGTTCGACGGCTTCGACCAGGCGATCGAGATCGCCAACGACACGCTGTACGGCCTGGGCGCCGGCGTGTGGACCCGCGACGTCCACGCCGCGTTCCGCGCCGGCCGCGCGATCGAGGCCGGCCGGGTGTGGACCAACTGCTACCACCTGTACCCGGCGCACGCGGCGTTCGGCGGCTACAAGCACTCCGGCATCGGCCGCGAGACCCACAAGATGATGCTCGACCACTACCAGCAGACCAAGAACATCCTGACCAGCTACGACGAGAAGCCGATGGGCTTCTTCTGATGGCTGCATCCGACGTCCGGGTGCGCGCCACGGCGGCCGCCGCCGAGTGGATCCGCAAGCTGACCGCGCAGCACGGCCCGCTGATGTTCCATCAGTCGGGCGGCTGCTGCGACGGCAGCGCGCCGATGTGCTACCGCCTCGGCGAGTTCAAGATCGGCTCGCGCGACGTGCTGCTCGGCGAGCTGGAGGGCGCGCCGTTCTGGATCGGCGGCGACCAGTTCGAACGATGGGCGCACACCACGCTGACCATCGACGTGGTGAAGGGCCGCGGCGCCGGCTTCTCGCTCGAGGCGCCGGAGGGCGTGCGGTTCTTGACGCGCAGCGATCTGTGCGACGTGCCGCCGGCGTGAACGCCGTCACGACGCCACGCGGCGCAGATTGTCGATGTGACCGTGCGCGGCGAAGCCGAGCTTCTGGTAGAGGCCCTCGCCCATCGCCGACGCCTGCAGCGTGACCCGCGACAGACCGCGCCGCGCCGCCTCGTCGCAGAGGCGCAGCATGATCGCGCCGGCGACCCCGCCGCGCCGCGCCTCGGGCGGCACGCCGACCATGTGCAGGCCGGCGACGTCGCCGGTGACGAACAACAATCCCGTGCCGACCGCCACACCATCGCGTCGCGCCAGCAGCAGCGACGCGTCGTCGCGGCCGACCAGCCGCGCCACCGCCGCCGGGTCGATCGTGTAGCCGAACGAGCGCGCGGCGACGTCGCACCAGCTCTCGACGTCCGCCGCGCCGTCGGCCTGGTCGAGCGCCGGCACGACGATCGCGTCGCGGCGCAGCTGGTCGAGGCGCGCGCCCATCACCGTCTGGCGGAACGCCAGCTCGAAGCCCGCGGCCACGAACTCCGGTTCGGGCCCGGCGGCGGGCGCACGCCGCCAGCGCGGCAACGTCAGCTCGCGCGGCGCCGCCGCGGCGACCGCCGTCAGCCGCAGCCGTTCTTCGCCGGTGTCGTCGCGGTCGACGTCGTACCACAGCCGGTGCGGCCAGCTGCGCGACAGCGACAGCCGCGCGCCGCTCGCCATCGGCACCGAGCCGGCGCCGAGCGCGCGCCACAGCGCGGTCAGGTTGTCGAGGTTGGAACGGAACCAGTCGTGTCGCTCGTGCATGGCCGTGTTCACCCCTTGGTCACCAACAGGATACCGAGCAGCAACGTGCCGGCGCCGATCAGGCGCAGCGTCGACAGCGGCGCCGGCGGCAGGCCGAACCAGCCGAGGTGCCCCGCGGCCAGCGCGACCAACAGTTGACCGGTCAACGTCAGCGACAACGTGGTGCCGATGCCGAGCCGCGGGATCAGCCAGTAGAAGCTCGCCAGCGCGAACACGCCGAGCAGCCCGCCGACGAACCACAGGTGCGTCGGCACGCCGCGCCAGGCCGGGCCCGCGGCGACGCGCGCGCGCAGCAGCGCGGCCAGGGCCGCGAAGCACAGGCCCGCGCCGAACGCCACCACCGTGGCGTAGAGCGGCGACCCGAGCCGTTGGCCGAGCGCGGTGTTGATGCCGGCCTGCAACGCGATCGCCGCGCCGGCGACGATCGCCAAGGTGATGTGGAGCAACATGGCCCCGATGCTGGCGGCGACCGCGCGCAAGCGCCTCGTCACATGTCGAGCGCGGCGCGGATTCCGTTCAATCGCCGAGGTCTTCCGCGTCGTCGTCGCGACGCGCGCGCCGGATCCGGCTCAGCTGCGTCGGCGTGATGCCGAGGTGCGAGGCGATGTGGAACAGCGGCAGCCGGCGCGCCAGCCCCGGCGACTCGGCGAGGAACCGCGCGTAGCGCACGTCGGCGTCGTCCTGCACCAGCGCCAGCTCGCGCGGCTCCTTCTGCAGCAGCCAGTTGCGCTCCAGGTACTGGATCTGGAACCACATCAGGTCGGCGCGCGCCTGCAGCAGGCGGCGGAAGCCGGCGAAGTCGATCGCCAGCACCTGCGACGGCTCCAGCGCCTGCACGGCGATGCGCGACGGCGTCGACGTCAGCAGCGCGACCATCGCGCCGGGGAAGCGCCCCTCGTCGAAGAACACCTTGTTGTATTCGTTGCCGTCGACGTCGCTGACGTAGCCGCGCAGCAGCCCGGCGACGACGAAGCCGAACTCGCGCGGCACCTCGCCCGGTGCGACGAAGAACGCGCCCTTCGCCAGCGCGACGACGCGGCAGCACTGCAGCAGCGCGGCGAAGGTCTCGTCGGCCAGCGGCGCGTAGGCGTGCATCGCCGCGCGCAGCGAAGCGGCCGCGGCGGCGTGCCGGGCGCCGGGTTCGAACGGAGAAGGCATGGCGGGGCGGACCAATCGAAGGCCCGCGGCCGACCGGGTCAACCC
This sequence comes from Planctomycetota bacterium, assembly GCA_020638735.1. Taxonomy (GTDB): domain Bacteria; phylum Planctomycetota; class UBA1135; order UBA1135; family UBA2386. The sequence goes on from JACKHZ010000008.1 coordinate 663,031, forward strand.
CGCGGCGCTCACACCACCTCCAGCGCGCCGCGCAGCGTGCGTTCGCCGAAGCGCTCCAGCGACACGAACTCGTCGAGGTCGAGCAGCCCGAGCCGCGGGTGCGCGACCCGCGCGCCGCGCCCGACCACCACCAGCATCGTCGGCGGATGCGCGTCGTCGAGGCCGAGCAGCGCCGACACCTGGGCCGGGTCGAAGCCGGTCATCGGCCCCGAGTCGAGGCCCAACTCGGTCGCCGCCAGCATCAGGGCCATCGCCATCATCGCCGTCGAACGCACGCCCTCCTCGCGCTGCTTCGCCGCCTCGCCGTCGAACGCCGCGGCGATCATCGGCTCCATCGCCGCGCGGGCCGCCGCCGGCGCGTGGCGCAGGTAGCGGTCGGTGCGGCGGTGCGCGTCGTGGTCGCCGCACAGCACGAACACCGCCGCCGCCTGCGCGACCTGCGGCTGGCCGAACGCCGCCTGCTGCAGCCGCGCCTTCCGCGCCGGGTCGCGCACGACGACGACGTGGCGGTTCTGCATGTTGAACGCGGTCGGCGCCAACGCCGCCGCGGTCAGCAGCCGCCGCAGCGTGGCGTCGTCGAGCGCGAACGCCGGGTCGTAGTGCTTGATCGCCCGCCGGGTCTCGAGGGCTTCGAAGACGGAGACGCCGGCGGTCGCCGGCACGTCGATTTCGCAGTTCATGCGCCGAACGCTAGGCAGGGCCCCGCGGCGCCGCCTCGACCCATGTCGAGCGCGTCCCGCCCTACTTCGCGCCCAGCGCCGGCCCGGCGAACTCGGCGAACATCGGCCGCCACACCGTCCACTTGTGCCCGCCCGCCCGCACCAGGTAGCGCCCTTCGGGCAGGAAGCGGCCGACGAAGCCGTTCGGCTGATGCAGCGAGTCGTCGGCGCCGTGGCCGAGGAACAGCCGCGGCATGGTCTCCGGGCGCTTCGCGTAGCCCTGCAGGAAGATCCAGGCCTCGTAGTACTTGCGCGTCTCGTCGTCGGCGATCGTGCTCGGATCCGGCGGCGTCCACTTGTCGAGTCCCCCGGCGACGTCGACCTCGGTGATGACGTCGCGCGACCCCATGTAGGGCGCCATCAGGATCATGCCCTCGACGAGCTCGCGGTGCGCCTGCGTGTAGATCACGGCGCCGAAGCCGCCCATCGAGATGCCGACCAGCCAGACGTGCTGGTAGCGCCCGGCGAGCGGGCCGATGACGTCCTCGTGCAGGCGATCGATCATCGTCCGATCCTTGTAGTAGCCGAAGTGCGCGTCGACGGCGATCACGTCGGCGCGCGGGTTCACTTCGCGGATCTTCGTCACGACGCCGTTGTCGTAGTAGTCCTGCGGGCCGTCGCCGAAGCCCGGCAGCAGCACGACCAACGTGTCGGCGGTCCCCGACGTCGCCGGATGGAGGACGGCCGGCATCGGCACCGTCGTCGAGCGGAGGAACATGCACGCCTGGCAGGCGAGCACGACGAGCAGCAAGGCGATACGGCGCACGAGGACTCCTTGTCTACAGCCGGTGGAAGCGCTCCACCGCGGCGCGCTCGAGCGCCTCGCGGTGATCGGGATGGGCGATGTCGATCAACGCGCGGGCGCGCTGCCGCAGGTTCTTGCCGCGCAGGTCGACGGCGCCGTACTCGGTGACGACCCAGTGCACGTGGGCGCGCGTGGTCACCACGCCGGCGCCCGCGTCGAGCAGCGGCACGATGCGCGAGATGCCCTTCCTGGTCTGCGCGCCCATCGCGATGATCGGCCGCCCGCCCGGCGACAGCGACGCGCCGCGCATGAAGTCCATCTGCCCGCCGACGCCGGACCAGATGCGCGTGCCGATCGAATCGGCGCACACCTGCCCGGTCAGGTCGACCTGGATCGCGCTGTTGATGGCGACGACCTTGGGGTTCTGCCGGATCACCGCCGGGTCGTTGACGAAGCCGATCTCGCGCAGCTCGACGCCCGGGTTGTCGTCGAGGAAGTCGTAGGTGCGCCGCGAGCCGATGACGAAGCCCGACACGATGCGGCCCGGCAGCACCTTCTTGTGGCGGCCGGTGACGATGCCCTTCTCGACCAGCGGCAGCAGCCCGTCGGAGAACATCTCGGTGTGCACGCCGAGGTCCTTGTGGCCGGTCAGCGACGCCAGCACCGCGTCGGGGATCGTGCCGATGCCCATCTGCAGCGTCGCGCCGTCGTCGACCAGCGCCGCGCAGTGGCGACCGATCGCCAGCTCGACGTCGCTCAGCGTCGCGGCGCCGTGCTCGGGCAGCGGCTCGTCGACGCCGACCGCCGCGTCGAACGCGTTGTGGTGCATCAGGCCGTCGCCGTGCGTGCGCGGCATCTGCTGGTTGACCTGGGCGATGACGCAGGCGGCGGAATCGACCGCGGCGCGCGCGATGTCCACCGACACGCCGAGCGAGCACCAACCGTGCGCGTCGGGCGGCGAGACGTGCACCAGCGCCACGTCGAGCGGCAGCACCCGGTCGCGGAACAGCGCCGGCATCTCGCTGAGGAACGCCGGCACGTAGTCGGCGTCGCCGCGCGCGACCGCCGCCCGGGTCGTCGCGCCGAGGAACAGCGCGTTGATGCGGAAGCTCTTCGACAGCTCGTCGGCGGCGCACGGCTGCTCGCCCTCGGTGTGCAGGCAGACCAGCTCGACGTCGCGCAGCTCGGGAGCGCGCTTCGCCAACGCGCGCAACAGGACCTGCGGAGTGGCGGCGCCGCCGTGCACGAACACGCGCTGGCCGGAACGGATGCGGGAGACGGCTTCTTCGGCGGAGGTGAACTTCATCGCTGCGGGGCGCGCAGGATCGCCCGACCGCGGCGCATTCACAAGCCAAGAACGGTGTCGCTACACTTCGCCGCAGGAGCCCTGCCCTTGCCATCGCCCATCCGCAGCGCGCTGCAGCACGCACGCTTCCGCCGCCAGGCGGCCCCCGCGCGCTTCGCGATCGCCGAACACGTCGATTGGCTCAACCCGACCCACTGGGACGGCTTGACCGACGGCCGCGGCTTCCTGTTCTGCCGCGGCTACCACCGCGCGCTCGCCGCCGTGCTTCCCCCCAACGTGTCGCCGCGCTACGCGATCGTCTACCGCGGCGACGAGCCGGTCGCGGCGATGGCCATGCAGCTGGTCGAGGTGCAGGGCGCGCGTCTGCGCAAGAGTCCGCCCGCCGCCGGTCTGCGCGGCCTGCCGGCGCGGCTCGCCGACCGCATGCAGCAACGGGTGCTGGTGATCGGCAACCTGCTCAGCTACGGCAACCACGGCGTCGCCGTGCGCGCCGGCTGCGAGGGCGACGACGACGTCTGGCACGGCGTCGGCGAGGCCGCCTACCGCGTGCGCCGCGCCGAGAAGCACACCGGCAGCGCCGACTTCGTGCTGATGAAGGACCTCGACCGGGACCTGCTGACGCAGAGCGCGCTGCTGCAGAAGCTCGGCTTCCGCCCGGTCGAGACCGAGCCCAACATGGTGCTGACGCTGCAGCAGCAGTGGCGCGGGCACGACGACTACCTCGGCGCGTTGACCAAGAAGTACCGCAAGAACCTGCAGTCGCGCGTGCTCGCGCCGGTCGAAGCGGCCGGACTCGAGTTGTGCGCGATCGACGACGTCGCCGCGGCGGCGCCGCGACTGCAGGAGCTCTACCTCGCCGTGCACGAGAACGCCGCGCTGCGGCCGGTGACCCTCGGCGCCGACTACTGGCCGGCGCTGGCCCGCGCGGCCGGCGACCGCGCGCGCTTCGCCGGCATCCGCCGCGGCGGCGACCTGCTCGGCTTCATCGTCACGCTGCGCGACGACGAACACACCGCGCTCGGCTACCACATCGGCTTCGACCGCGAGGTGTCGACGGAGCTGCCGCTCTACCTGCGGCTGCTGCAGCGCACGGTCGAGGACGCGATCGGCCTCGGCGCGCGCCGGCTGTCGCTGGGTCGAACGGCGCTCGAGCCGAAGGCCGCGCTCGGCGCGCGCCCGGAGCCGATGCACGTCTGGGTCCGCCACCGCCAGGGCGTGCTCAACAAGCTGCTGCGCGGCCTGCTCGGTCGCCTGCACCACGACGAGGCGCCGGAGCGCAGCCCGTTCGGCAAGCAGTGACGCCCGTTCAGCGGAGGCGCTTCTCGAGCCATTGCCGAGCGCGCAGCAGGTCCTCGGGCTCCTCGCGCGTGTCCACCCACAGCCAGCGATCGAGCCAGCCGCGCTGCTTCAGCGATGCCATCTCGACAGCGCTCGGCCCGTCGTCGAGCCAGACGAAAGCGCCGTCGGCCGGTAGCGCGGTCGTGCGATCGGCGCCGAACTTCGCCGCGCGCACCTTGGCGGCGAGCCCCATCAGGCGTTCGCGATCGCTCATGCGCGCATGCCGCACCAGGTGCTCGGTCGCCGCCGCGGCGTCACCGGAGTGCAGCGGCGACAGCCAGCGCACCTCGGCCCGGGCGACGACGAACTCCAGGAACTCGAGCGCGTGCAGCGCCAGGGCGGCGCGCTGCGGCTTGTCGGGGTCGGCGCCGAGCAAGACGCCGTCGATGTCGAGGAAGACCCGCAAGCGCGGCAAGATAGCGAGCGCGCGTGCCCGGTCACGCCGGCACCGCAGCTTTCGATGACCTCCGACGCGACCCCTCGTCGCCCTACCCCCATGAACCCGCGAGCCCTGCCCCTACTGCTGTTCGCCGCCTGCGCCGCGCCAGCTCCCGACCCCATGGTCCCGCCTGGCGCCGCCGAACTCGGCGCCGTGCACCTGCGCGTCAGCACCACCAGCGCCGCCGCGCAGGAGGCCTTCGATCAGGGGCTCGCCTGGTGCTACGGCTTCCACCACGACGAGGCGCGCCGCTGCTTCGGCGAGGCGATCGCCGCCGATCCGGGCTGCGCGATGGCGCACTGGGGTCTCGCCTACGCCAGCGGGCCGCACATCAACAACATGGAGATGTCGGAGGACATGGCCCGCGAAGCCAACGCGGCGGCGCAGCGCGCCCACGAGCTGGCCGGGAACGCGACCCCGCGCGAACGCGCGCTGATCGATGCGATCGTGCGCCGCTACGCCTGGCCGGCGCCGAAAGAGCGCGGCGAACTCGATCGCGCCTACGCGGCGGCGATGCGCGACGTCTACCGCGAACACGGCGACGAACCGCACACCGCGGCGCTGTTCGCCGAGGCGCTGATGGACCTGCGGCCGTGGGACCTGTGGAGCCAGGAGGGTGAACCGCGCGAGGAGACGCTCGAGGTGCTCGAGGTGCTGGACCGCTTGCTCGCGGCGCACCCCGACCATCCGCAGGGCAACCACCTCTACATCCACGCCGTCGAGGCCTCGCCGCAGCCCGAGCGCGCCAGCGCCGCTGCCGACCGGCTGCGCGCGTTGCCCAACGCCGCCGGCCACCTGGTGCACATGCCGTCGCACGCCTACGTGCGCGTCGGCCGCTACGAAGAGGGCGCCGAGGCCAATCGGCTCGGCATCGCCGCCGACCTGCGCCTCGTCGCGCGCACCGGGCGGGTCGGGTTCTACGAGCTGTATCGCGCGCACAACTACCACTTCCTCGCCTACTGCTCGATGTTCTCCGGACGCGACGACGAGGCGATCGCCGCGTCGCAGCAGATGCTCGCCGAGCTGCCGATGGACGTCGTGCAACAGATGGCGCCGTTCCTCGAGGGCTTCCTCGGCACGCCCTACGAGGTGCTGGTGCGCTTCGGTCGCTGGGACGAGATGCTCGCGGCGCCCGAGCCCGCCGAGTGGCAGAAGGGCACCCGTGCGCTGTGGCACTTCGGCCGCGGCGTCGCGCTGGCAGCCAAGGGCGACGTCGAGGCCGCGCGGCGCGAGCGCGACGCCTATCGCGCCGCGGTGGCCGCGGTGCCCCAGGAGTGGACGTTCGGCAACAACCCGATGCACGCCGTGCTGGCGGTCGGCGACGCGTTCCTCGACGGCGAGGTGGAGTTCCGCGCCGGCGATCCCGAAGCCGCGTTCGCCGCGCTGCGCACAGCCGTCGCGCGCAACGACGCGCTGCGCTACGACGAGCCGTGGGGCTGGATGATGCCGCCGCGCCACGGCCTCGGCGCGCTGCTGCTCGAAGCCGGACGCTTCGCCGAGGCGGAGCAGGTCTACCGCGACGACCTCACCCACAACCCCGACAACGGCTGGGCGCTGCACGGCCTGGCCGAGTGCCTGCAGCAGCAGGGCCGCACGGCCGACGCCGACGCCGCACGACGACGCTTCGCCGCGGCGTGGCGGCACGCCACGGTTCAGATCGCCGCGTCGTGCTTCTGCCGCCGCGTCGCCGCCCGCTGACCGCGACGCAGACGCTCTGCTACGATCCCGGCCCTTGTCACCCCGCGTCCACAGCCTGCGCGTCGCCGCCGTGCAGATCGCCGCGCTGCTGGCGTCGACGGTCGCGTCGACAGCGCAGCAGCCGGAGCACGCCACGCTGCCGGAGCTGATCGAGCAGCACTGCGCCGACTGCCACAACGCCGACGACCGCGACGGCGACTTCGACGTCGAGGCGCTGTTCGCCGGCGCGGCGAAGCCCGACGACCCGCGCGTCGAGCTGGCGGTGCAGCGGCTGCGCTCGCTGACGATGCCGCCGCCGTCGGCCGACACGATGCCCGACACGGCGGCGCGGCGGGCGCTGGTGCAGGCCTTCGCCGATCGCGCCGCGCCCACCCCCGGCTCGCGCGTCGCGACGGTGCGCCGCCTGACGCGACTGCAGTATCGCCGCGTGGTGCACGACCTGCTCGGCGTCGACTTCGCCGAGGTGCACGACCTGCCCGACGACGTGCCGGCGCACGGCTTCGACGGCATCGGCGACGTGGCCGGCATCACGCCGGCGCGCTTCGAGGCCTACCTCGGCGCGGCGGCGAAGATCGCCGCGCGCGTGGTCGTCGAGCCCGCCCTGCGCGACCGGGCGTTCCCGCCCGACGTGCCGCTGTCGACGTCGCTGCCGCAGCTGCTCGAACGCGCCTTCCGCCGCCCGCCGCAACCCGCGGAGGTCGCCGAGCGCCTCGGCATGCTGGCCGACCTGTCGACGCTCTCCGACGACGGGCAGCGCACCGCGCTGCTGCAGTCGGTGCTGCTGTCGCCGTCGTTCCTGCTGCGCGCCGAACACGGCCGCGTCGACGACCCGGCGCGGCTCGACGCCTTCGAGCTCGCCGGTCGCCTGTCGTTCGCGCTGACGTCGTCCGCGCCCGACGCGACGTTGCTCGAGGCCGCCCGCGACGGCGCGCTGCTCGTGCCCGACCGCCTGGTCGCCGAGGCGCGACGCCTGCTGCGCGAGGTCGGCGGCCGCCGGCTCGCCGACGACTTCGCCGCGCAGTGGCTGCGGCTGCGCGAAGTGCTGACGATGGCGGCCGACTTCCGCCGCTACCCGCAGATCTGGAACCACCGGCTGCGGCCGGCGATGTACGAGGAGGTCGCGCTGCTGTTCGCCGCGATCGTCGACGACGACCTGCCGGTGACGACGCTGCTCGACGCCGACTTCACCTACGTCGACGCGACGCTGGCGAAGCTCTACGGCCTGCCGGCGCCCGGCACCGACGCGGCAGGCGACGGCTTCGTGCGGGTCGCGCTGCCCGATCGCCGGCGCGGCGGACTGCTCGGCACCGGCGCGATGCTGATGCTGTCGTCGTATCCGCTGCGCACCAGCCCGGTGCGGCGCGGCCAGTGGATCCTCGACAAGTTGCTCGACGCCAGCACGCCGCCGCCGCCGCCGACCGCCGGCTCGCTGCCCAAGGACGACGAACCGGTGAAGGGCAGGTCACTGCGCGAGCAGCTCGAACGCCACCGCAAGGACCGCTCGTGCGCGTCGTGCCACGCCGTGCTCGACCCGCTCGGCTTCGCGCTCGAGCGCTACGACGTGCTCGGCGGCTGGCGCGAACAGCTGCACGGCCAGCCGATCGACGCCACCGGCGCGTTGCCGGACGGCGCCGCGCTCGACGGCCCGATCGCGCTCAAGGACGAGCTGCTCCGCCGCCGCGACGACTTCGTGCGCGCGCTCGCGGCGCGCTTGCTGACCTTCGCCGTCGGCCGGCCGATGCAGGCCGCCGACGAGCCGGAGCTGCAGCGCATCGTCGAACGCAGCGCCGCCGGTGGGCATTTCTTCTCGGCGTTGCTCGAGGCGCTGCTGCGCTCGCCGCTGTTCACGATGCGCGATCCGGACCTCCTGCCCGACGGAGCCACCCAGCGATGAATTCCCCCCTCGATCGCCGCACGCTGCTGCGCGGCGCCGGCGCCGCGTTGGCGTTGCCGTGGCTCGAGGCGTTCGCCCCGCGACGCGGCGCGACGCCGCCCGAGGCACCGCGGCGCATGGCGGTGCTGGTGATGCCGAACGGCGTGCTGCCGTCGGCGTGGACCCCGATCGCCGACGAACAGGGCGGCTACACGCCGTCGTTCGCGCTCGAGCCGCTCGGCGAGCTGCGCAGCAAGGTGTCGGTGCTGACCGGCCTCGCCAACAAGAACAGCTTCGACGGCGACGGCCACTACGCCAAGGTCGCGCCGTTGCTGACCGGCGCGCACATCCGCCGCACCGGCGGCCGCGACCTCGAGAACGGCGTGTCGATGGACCAGCTGGCCGCGCAGCAGCTCGGCGGACAGACGCGCCTGCCGTCGCTCGAGCTCGGCTGCGATCCGATCTACCCGGTCGAGGACTTGGGCTACTCGTCGGTCTACGGCGGCACCATCGCCTGGAGCGCGAAGGACCGGCCGTGCAGCAAGGAGATCGCGCCGCGGCGCGTGTTCGACCGCCTGTTCGCCGCGCAGGCGCTGGCCGCCGACCCGGCCCGGCGCAGCGTGCTCGACGTCGTCAAGGCCGACGCGGACCGGCTGGCGCGGCAGCTCGGCAACCGGGACCGCGACAAGCTCGCCGAGTATCTCGACGCGGTGCGCGCGCTGGAGCTGCGCATCGACGCCGCGGCGCGGGCGCCGCACGGCGCGATCGACGGCGCGGCGGCGCCGCCGCCCGGCGTGCCCGCCGACTACCCGACGCACCTGGCGCTGATGTTCGACCTGATCGAGCTGGCGTTCGCCACCGACAGCACGCGCATCGTCACGTTCTTGATGGCCAACGAGGTGTCGGGCCGCGACTTCTCGTTCGTCGACGGCTGCGCCGGCAACTTCCACGAATTCTCGCATCACCAGGACCAGGCCGAGAAGCAGGAGCCGTACCGCCGCATCAACCGCTGGCACGTCGAGCAGTTCGCGGCGCTGCTGCGCCGCCTGCTTCGCGAACGCGACGACGGCTCGACGCTGCTCGACAGTTCGCTGGTGGTGCTGGCGTCGGCGATGTCGGACGGCAACGCGCACTCGCCGCACGACCTGCCGGTGCTGCTCGCCGGCGGCGGCGACGTGCCGCAGGGGCGGCTGCTGGCGCAACGCCGCGACACGCCGTTGTGCGGGTTGTGGCTGGCGATGCTGCGGCGCTTCGGGCTCGACCTGGAGCGATTCGGCGACGCCGAGCGACCGTTGTTCTGACGCCGGCGCGGACCGAAGTCCCCATGGCAGGCAGGGTGCAGGCCATCGACGCTCGGGCCGACGGGACGGCGGGGCCGGCGCAGGGTATTCCCCATGCAAGGTGTCCCGACGCGGCGCCGATGTCGGCTTCGCCGTGCCGACCAGCGAAGAGCTCAGCGCCACACCGTCGCCCGCCAGCACCGGGCCGTCGCGCCGCCGCGCCTCCCTCGGCACCAAGACCCTGCTGGGCCTCGGCGCGTCGTTCGCCATGTGGTGCGCGCTGCTCTACCACGCCAACGCCCTGCTGCTGCGGCCGAGCTTCGCCGGCCTCGAGACGTCGATGCTCGAGCGAGACTGCGTCCGCGCGCAGATGGCGATCCAGGACCTGGCCACGACCTTGACCAGCAAGGTCGGTGACTGGGCGCTGTGGGACGACACCTACGAGTTCGTCGCGAGCCGGGATCCGGCCTACGTCGAGGCCAACCTCAACCCGGAGTCGATGGAGACGCTGGACCTCGACTTCATGGTGTTCGTCGCGCTGGACGGCACCATCGTGCACCTCGCGCTTCGCGACCCCGAGCTCGGCGGCAGCGTCGACGCCCCCGCCGTCGAGGGGCTGCTCCGTGCGTTCCCGCAGCTGATGCAGCTCGAAGATGCGAAGAGCAGCCTCGCCGGGCTGCTGCCGCTCGGCGACGACTTCCTCGCGCTGGCCTCGCGCCCGATCCACAAGAGCGACCTGACCGGGGACCGCCGCGGCGTGCTGCTGGCAGGTCGTCTGTTCGACGACGCGGCGATCCAGGACCTGGCGCGCCTGGTGCGACTGCACCTGCACCTCGAACGCCTCGCCGACGGCGACCCGACGCCGCGCACCACGCGCGCCGCCGACGAGATCTTCAGCCGCATTCCGTTGCGCGGGATCACCGGCGCGCCGCTGGCGACGCTGGTCGTGCGGCAGTCGCGCGAGATCCACCGCCAGGGCGAAGAGGCGTTGTCGCTGCTGCTCGTCGCGCTGCTGGTCTCGGGCGCGCTCGGCCTGCTGACGACGCTGGTCGGCATCGACCGCGTGGTGCTGGCGCGCTTGCGCCGCCTGCGCGCGACGATGGCGGAGATCGCCCGCACGGGCGACCTGACCAAGAAGGCCGAGACCGCCGGCGCCGACGAGATCGCCGACCTGTCGTCCTCGTTCAACGACCTGACGTCCCGGCTGCGACTGACGCAACAGGAGCTGCTGCGCGCCGACCGCGCCCGCAGCCAGTTCCTGGCCAACGTCAGCCACGAGGTGCGCACCCCGGTCACGGCGCTGCTCGGCTTCGTCGACCTGCTGCACGACCCGGACCTGCCCCGCGCCACGCACGACGACCACGTGCGCACCATCCGACGCAACGCACAGCACCTGCTGACGATCCTCAACGACCTGCTCGACTCCGCCAAGGTCGACTCCGGCCAGATGACGGTCGAGATCCTGCCGGCCGAGCTGCTGCCGCTGCTGACCGACGCGGTGGACCTGGTGCGGCCGGGCGCGGCGCAGAAGGGGCTCGAGGTGTCACTGGAGGTGAAGGGCAAGCTGCCGCCGGTGGTGCGCACCGATCCGACGCGCCTGCGCCAGGTGCTCGGCAACCTGCTCGGCAACGCGGTGAAGTTCACCGAACACGGCTTCGTCCGGCTCGAGGCGGAGATGTGCGCGCCGCAGCAGCTGCGGCTGCGCGTCGTCGACAGCGGCATCGGCGTCACGCCCGAGCAGCAGCTGCGGCTGTTCACGCCGTTCGCGCAGGCCGACGCCAGCACCAACCGCCGCTTCGGCGGCACCGGCCTCGGCCTCGCGCTGAGCCGCCACCTCGCGCGGCAGCTCGGCGGCGACGTGCGGCTGGTGGACAGCCTCGGCGTCGGCTCGACGTTCGAGCTGACGCTCGACACGGGCGACCCCGACGACGCCGCGCGCGAGGCCCGCGCCGACCGCGAGCGGACCGCCGAGACGCCCGCCGTCGAGGCCCCCCAGCAGAACACCCACCCGCTCGCCGGCCGCCGCATCCTCGTCGCCGACGACGCCGCCGACAACGGCCGGCTCGTCTCCTACGTGCTCGGCAAGGCCGGCGCCGAGGTGACGGTCGTCGGGGACGGCCGCCAGGCGGTCGATCGCTGCCTCGCCGGAACCGACGGCGACGGCGCCTTCGACCTGGTGATCATGGACATGCAGATGCCGGTGCTCGACGGCTACGGCGCGACCGCGCAGCTGCGCGACCGCGGCTTCGCGCCGCCGATCCTGGCGCTCACTGCAAACGCGCTCAAGAGCGACCTCGAGCAGTGCCTGGCGGTCGGTTGCAACGACTACGCGACCAAGCCGATCGACGGCCGCAGCCTCGTGCGCCGCGTCGCCGAGATGCTGGCGTCGGACGAGGAGCCGCCGGCCTGAAGCCCGTCAACGCCGCGGACCGTGCTGCTGCACGAGCTCGGCGACCCGACGCAGGTCGAGCTCGTCCCCGGCCGTGCGTTCGACCTGACGCCACGCAGACCGCCCGTCCGGGCCGAGCACGACGACGCCGCCCAGCTGCCAGGCATCACCCTGCAGCCCCTCCTGGCGGAAGCCCTCCCGCCGCGCCCTGAGCGCGTTGCGCCACATACGCGGCGAGACCAGCAACAGGCGCGAGCGGCGCATGCCGGCGGCGGCGAACGCGCGGCGCTCGGCGTCGACCAGCAGCGCGTGCTCGCCGACGTGCTGCGCGACGAACTGCCGCGCGTCGTCGATCGAGCCGTGCCCGACGAACGCGAGGCGACCGCCGTGCTGCTGCAGGATGGGTTCGAGGTGCCGCAACTGCGACACCCGCTGCCGCGCGAACAGTCAACCGAAGTGCCGCAGGAACACCACCACCAGCGCGCCGTCGCCCAGCAGTCCGCGCAGCGTCGCCGCGCCGCCGTCACGGTCCTGCAGCGGCGTGTCCAGCATCGTGCCGATGTCCATGCACACATCTGACCGCGGCGACCGTCGCCGCGCTACGCTTCGGCGATGCCAGAGGCAGATGCCCGCTACCCGCTCCGCGCCGACCAGCTCGAGGCGTTCCACCGCGACGGTTGGATGACGCTGCACGGATTCCTCGACGAGGCCGAGCTGCTGCCGCTCGAGCAGGCCTACATGCGCCTCTTGCGTCGCGAGGTGCCGGTGCGCGGCCGCGACTACTGCGACATGACCGGCGACTACACCCGGCCGATCGAGCAGTACGAGATCCTCAACGTCATGCTGCCGCGCGTCTACCTGCCGGAGCTCGGCGGCAACGTCTACGAACGGCGCGCCGCCGACGTGACGCGGCAGCTGCTCGGCGACGGCTTCGCGATCGACTACGACCAGCTCGTCGCCAAGCCGCCGGGCCGCAGCGGCGCGGTGTTCCACTGGCACCAGGACCTCGGCTACTGGCCGATCACCGAGGACACCCGAACGGCGACGTTCTGGCTGGCGCTCGACGACATCGCCGACGACAACGGCGGCGTGCGTTTCGTCGACGGTTCGCACCGCGAGCCGGCGCTGCGCGAGCACCTCCCCCTGCAGGGTGACCGCGACAGCAACCATACGCTGATGGCGCAGGTCGATCCCGACGTCGATCGCATCCGCAGCACGGTCATGAAGCGCGGCTCGGTGACGGTGCACCACGAACGCACCGTGCACGGCTCGTCCGGCAACATCAGCGCGCGATGGCGCCGCGGCTACGTGCTGGCCTTCCGCCACGAGTCGACGATCGCCGCCGAACGCGCGCTCGGCTTCACCCACTCGCACAACGACGACGTGCAGGTGCTGACGATGATCGGCGAGCAGACGCGCCGCCGCGAAGGGCGCTGACGCGACGCGTGGGCGCGTTCGCCAGGAGGCTCGCGGCGCTGCAGCAGCGCGATCCCGGCCCCCGGCGCTGGTTGTTCGTGCCGTACGACCAGCTGCACGACGGCATCGGCCCGCTGGCGAGCGAACCGCCGCAGTCGCTCGGCATCGTGCTGGTCGAGTGCAGGGACAAGGCCGCGCGCCGACCATACCACCGACAGAAGCTCGCGCTGGTGCTCGCCAACCTGCGGCACTTCGCGCTCGAGCAGGCGGCGCGCGGCGTCGCGGTGCGCCACGTCGACGCCGGCGACGGCGACTACGCGGCGGCGCTGCGCGCGGTCGTCGCCGAGCTCGGCCCGCTGGAGCTGCAGCGCCCGGCCGAACGCGAGCTGCGCGTCGAGCTGCGGCCGCTGCTGCAGGAAGGGCTGCTGCGCCAGCTGCCGCACGACGGCTGGCTGACGCTGCGCGACGACTTCGTCTCGCTCGGCGGCCCGCCGTGGCGCATGGACGCCTTCTACCGGCGCGTGCGGCAGCGCACCGGCATCCTGATGGAGGGTGGCAAGCCGATCGGCGGCAAGTACAGCTTCGACGCCGACAACCGCCAACCGTGGCGCGGCGAGCCGCCGGCGCCGACACCGCCGACGTTCGCGCCGGACGACGTCACGCGCGAGGTCTGTGACCTGGTCGAACGCACGTTCGCGCAGCACCCGGGCCGGCTCGACCCGAGCCACCTGCCGGCGACGCGCGACGACGCCGAGCGCCTGTGGAGTTGGGCGCTGGGCGAGTGCCTGCCGCACTTCGGGCCCTTCGAGGACGCGATGTCGACCGCGTCGAGCGGACTGTTCCACACCCGCATCTCGCCGCTGCTCAACCTGCACCGGCTGCTGCCGCGCCGCGTCGTGCAGGACGTGCTCGACGCCGAGCTGCCGTTCAACAGCAAGGAGGGCTTCGTCCGCCAGGTGCTCGGCTGGCGCGAGTTCGTGCGCCACGTGCACGAGGCGACCGACGGCCTGCGCGAGGTCGACGGCCAGCCGCTCGACCGCGACGTGCTGCGCAACGACCTGCCGCTGCCGCCGGTGTTCTGGGGCACCGCGCCGTCTGGCCTGCACTGCCTCGACGCGGTCGTCGACGACGTCTGGCGCGAGGCGTACTCACACCACATCACGCGGCTGATGGTGCTCGGCAACCTGGCGACGCTGCTCGGCGTCGACGCGCGCCAGCTCAGCGACTGGTTCTGGGTCGCCTACGCCGACGCCTACGACTGGGTCGTCGAGCCCAACGTGCTGGCGATGGCGACGTTCGCCGTCGGCGAGCTGATGACGACCAAGCCGTACGTCGCCGGCTCGGCCTACCTGCACAAGATGGGCGACCACTGCCGCGACTGCGCGTTCGACCCGAAGAAGACCTGCCCGATCACGCGGCTCTATTGGCAGTTCCTCGATCGGCACGCCGCGCGCCTCGCCGCCAACCATCGGCTGGCGATCCCGCTGCGCAACGTCGAACGGCGCGCCGACGGCGAACGCGAGCTCGATCGCCGCACGCTGCAATGGGTGCGCACGACGCTGACCGATGGGCGTCGACTCGATCCGGAGGATCGACCGCGCTGACCGCGACGCCGCGCGACGCTATCGTGTCGCGATGCTCGCGTTGACCCTCGCGCTCGCGGTGCTGGCGCCCCAGCAGCCCACGACGGCTCCCCACCCCGACGCCGACAACTTCCGCGAATGGCTGACCTTCGTGCAGCCGTCGACGGACGAAGAGGCCTACCGCACGATCGGCTGGCGCAACGCGCTGTGGCCTGCCGTGCAGGAGGCGCAGCAGCTCGGCCGGCCGATCCTGCTGTGGACGATGAACGGCCACCCGCTCGGCTGCACATGAAACAACGGTGTCCGGGGCCGACAGTTGGTCTGGTCCGACGCGCGCGTGCAGCAGCTCAGCCGTGAGTTCGTCACGGTCGCCGACGAGGCGTACATGCTCTACCCGGAGGACGAGTGGAACCTGAAGCGCGTCGCCGACGCGCCGCAGCACCGCTTCTTCAAGGCCTACGGCGAACGCATGCCGGAGGGTGACTGGCACCACCCCGGCACCAAGCAGGGGCTCTACATGATCGGCCCCGACGGCGAGTACCTCGAAGGTCGCTTCGCCGCGAGCGGCCTGCCCGACGACATCACCGCGCGGCTCGAACGCGCGCTCGAGCGCTGGCAGACCTTGCGCAAGGAGAAGGGCTACGCCAACAAGGCGGTACCGCGCGTCGTCTCGAGCGCGCCGCCGGAGGTCGCCGACCGCCCGTTCGTGCTGCGCGTGCACTCGCGCGACCTGCCGCGCCACGAAGGCCAGCAGTGTCGCTTCGACCCGGCGCGCGACCAGCAGGCCGGCTGGATGGACTTCACCCGCTGGGCGTGGAACGAGAACTGGCTCGCGCTCGACGACGGGCGCGCGCTGGTGCCGGATGCCGACGGCCCCCAGCAACAGCCGGTCGACCCGCGCTTGGTGCGGCGCATCGCCCAGCAGGTGCTGATCGACAACGTGCGCGGTCAGGCCGGCACGTGGCCCGAGACCGCCGTCAAGCACGCGACGCTGACGATGGAACGCGGTCCCGTCACCAAGGGCCGCGCGACGATCGTCTACCGCGGCGAGGTCGAGCTCGACGACGGCCAGCGCTCGATCCGCGCCGAGCTCTACGGCGAGGGCCTCTACGAGCCGAAGGTTCGCGACCTCGAACGCTTCGAACTGGTCGCGCTCGGCACCCGCACCGGCGCCCACACCTTCAACCAACGCAACGACGACCGGGGCCCGGCGCCGATCGGCTTCGCGATCGTGCGCTGGCGGCCGGAGCCGCTGCCGAAGGAGCCGGGCGCGAACGTAGAGCGTCGCCAGCGCTGACGGCGCGGCGGGCCGCTACCTGGCGACCGCCTGCACCGCAGGATCGGGGTCGAACTCGGCCTCGCACACCAACCACGCACACGGCCACAGCTCCGGGTCACGGCTCTTCAACGCCAGGTAGGCGGCGCGGCGAACCTCGGGATCGCGGTCGGTCGCCCGGTAGATGACCTGCTGCTCCAATGCCGAAGGCCAGATCGACAGCGACGCCGCGTAGCGGAGCGCCGCCACGCGCGAGCCGTCGAGCCGCAGCAGCTCGCCCAGGAGACCCGGCGACGGCGCCCACGCGCGCATCGTCGCCTCGTCGACGGTGACGCGAGCGAGGCGCAAGACCGAACACAGGTTGTGCGGCTCGAGGTCGATCGGCGCGCCGCCGAAGCGGATCTCGGCAGCCTTCGCCAGCGCCCAGTCGTACTGCCGCGCCAGCTCGACGACGTCGCGCCAACCGTCGACCGCTTCGCCGACCGACAGCATCGCGTGCAGCGCCTGACCGGGCGCGTGGGCCTCGCCTGAGCCGAGCCGCGCGACCGTCTCCCGCCACAGCTCGCGACCTTCGTCACCGTGCCGATGCGCACGCACCGCCGCTGCGGCAGCGGTGTACGGATGATCCACCGCGCACAGCAGACGCAGCCACCGCAACTCGTCGGGTTCGGGTGCGGCGACCACGATCATCTCGGCGAGCACCAGCTGCGCCTTCGGGGCCTGGCGGCAGTGCGCCATCAACTCGAACGGCCGATCGCGGTCGCCGTGTTCGAACAACGCCCCGGCGACCGCCCCGGCATCGCGCCGCAGCAGCTCGGGCAGCAATCCCCTGACGATCTCACCGGTGCAGGCAGCACCCAGCCACCTGGCGCGCTCTCCATCGCCGGCGTCGATCGCCAGCAACAACAGCTGCGGGGCACGCGGCAACACCATCGACCATTGCGATCCCTGCGGGTTGAGGCCGGCCAGCCAGGCGACGAAGTGCGGGGACAGGGGACTGCGACGACTGTGCAGCGCCTGCGCCATCGGCAGGTCGAAATGATCGCGATCGCGCAACCCGTAGACCTCGAACAGGTCCTCCGGCACCCGTTCCTGCAGCGCCGCGCGCAACGCCTCGACGCCGTCGAACGGCACCGCCGCGCCGGCGATCGAGCCCGACCAGGCCGACGTGTGCATGCGACGCAACCCCGCCTCGTCGGCGAACGGCACCAGCATCGCCAGCAGATTGCCTGCCACCACTCGCGGTGGCGAAGCCCGATCCGCTGGCGCAGCGTCGAAGATCGCCAGCAAAGGCTCGACCAGCTCGACGGCGCCGTTGTGCGCGGCCGCTGCTGCGAGCTGCTGGGCTGTCGTCACCGGCAACCACTGCGCCTTCGAGCTGCTGTGCGCCAGCTCCGGCGGCGTGTCCGGATCCGCCGCTTCGGCGACCTGCTGCAGCCTGTGCAAGGCCCGCGCCGTGACGATCTGCAGCTCGCGCGGCGGCATCTCGTCGATCAGCGCCAACACGCGCGCCGCAGTGTGCCGGTCGGTCGGGTCCTCGGCATCGAGCATCGTCACCGCGAGCGCGGCAACCGCGGGAGAGAACCTGCCGCGCCGATACCCCCACTGTTGCGCCAGGACTTCGCATCGCGACGAGATCGCTGCCATGACCCGCCGTCGCAGCACGTCGTCGGTTGCTTGCATCGCATGCGCGAACAGCAGCTGCTCGGCGATCGCATGCACGCTGGTCGCCACGCGCAGGCACGCAGCCGCCAAACGATCGACGTCGCCCCGCGGCACGTATCGCTCCGGCGTGTGCCCTCCTACGTCTCGCGACCGTTTCGCGACCTGGTTGTCCGCCAGTGCCAGCACCGCCTGCACCAGCTCGACGGCGAAGAGCTTTGCCGTCGCCTCGTCGAGCCCGGTGAAGCGGCCCTGCAGCGCCGCGTCCAGACGCCCCGCACGGGCCTCGGCGACGATGCGCGGATGCAGCGACGCCGGCACCTCGAACTGCTGCCAGTCCCGCGCCAACCACCACGCCGGCTGCGGCCCCATCGCCGTCAGCACCGCAACGCTCGGCCGGCCGACGAGCTTGTCGCGCAGCTCCGCGGCTGCGGCCGCGCGCACCGTCGGCCGCTCGTCGCGCAGCCCTGCCACCAGCAAGAACGGATTGTCGATGCGCGGTCGCCGCGGCGTGCGCACGTTGGCGAGGATATGCCCAGGGGGATACGGGCGC
Source organism: Planctomycetota bacterium (assembly GCA_020638735.1). GTDB lineage: Bacteria > Planctomycetota > UBA1135 > UBA1135 > UBA2386. The sequence continues at coordinate 681,308 of JACKHZ010000008.1, forward strand.
TCCGGCTCGGTCGCCCCCGGTGGTGCGACCAGCGACGGGTCGCCGTTGTCGATGCCCCACTTCGCTGCAGCGCGCACGATCACCTCGGCGGCGACGCGCTCCGCAGGGTCGTCGCTGCGCAGGCGCTCGAGCGCCGCACGATCCCATTGGGGAGCGTCCTGCGCCGCCGCGACGGCAGCCCACATCGTCAACAACGGCACCAGGATCGACTGCGGCGCGGCGTTCATGCGATTCTCCGCCGCGGCGACTCACGGCCGGGGCACGATACGCGCCGGCCTCGGGGCTGGCTACCGGGTCCTACTGCACGACCACACAGCCTGCCGACTCCGACACCGCGTCGAACGGCGCCACCGTCAGCCACGCGAAGTCGACGTGCAGGCCGAGCAGCGCCGGCGGCACGGGGATGTTGGTGTCGAACGTCGCGGTCGCGGTCGCGTCGGCGCTCAGCGTGCCGAAGAAGCCCGGCAGCGCGCCGCTGCCGTAGGTCTCGAGCACCACGCTGGTGAAGCCGTCCCAGTTGAGCGGCAGCGTCACCGCGCCGATCGACGTGCCGGGCGACGTGCCGCTCAGCGACGCCAGCAACGCGTAGGGGCGGTTGGCCAGCGCATCCGCGCCGGCGAGCTGCAGCGTCACCACCGAGCGCTGGTCGATCGGCAGCCCGGCGAGGTCGAGCGTCAGGCCGTTCGCCGCGGTGCGGTCGCGCACCGTGAAGTTGTCGACGTAGAGCTGATCGTCACCGGCGTCGTAGGCGTTGATCTCGGTGAAGCCGTGGTCGGCGCCGAGGAACATCGTCGCGATCGGCGTGCCGGTCGCGACCAGCACACCATCGAGGTAGATGCGCGTCTCGTTGGCGGCGAAGTCGACGACGCTGCGCGTGTGGTGCCAGACGTCGCGCGTCACCCAGGTGTTGCTCTGCACGAGCACGCGGCTCGGCGTGTCGAGGAATTCGATGCGGCCGTCGTCGGCGATCCACCAGCGCAGGTAGCACGACGCCGGGATCGGATAGGGCTGCGAGTAGACCTCCCATTCGCTCGGGTTGGGCGACGACGTCGCCAGGAAGTCGAACTCGATCTCGAGCACACCCGTCACCGCGAACAGGTCGTTGCGTCGCAGCTCGACGAAGTCGCCGGGCACGAACTGCGACGCGTCGAAGCGCACCGCCTGCGCGCCGCTGCGCACCACCGCGGTCTGCACCGGCACCGCGGCGAGGTTGGCGGGATAGTTGCTCTCGAGCAGGATCCAGCCGTCCTGGCCGCTGGACAGCGAATTGCCGGCCAGCGGACCGGTGTGATAGCGCGGGGCCTCGAACGACCCGGGCGACGATTGCGCAGCGACAGGAAGAGCGAGGACGAACGAGGCGAGCGCGGCAGCGCGGAGAGGATCGACGATCATGCGGAAGGGAGGGATGAGGAGCCGGGGGACACTGCCGATTCCCCCGCCGGGCGCGCGCTGTTTCACTTCCCGCACCGATTCTCGCCGCCGCCGAAACAGCTGGCTCGCGTCGGGACAACCACCGGTGACCGCGGCCCCCACCGCGACTATCCGCCCCCTTGGCCGTGTCCGAAGTCCCCCTCGAACAGCTCTACCGCAACTTCCTCGACCGCGGCGACGAAGCCGCGCTCGAGCAGTGGATGCGCCGCAGCAGCCCGCCGCTGCGCCAGCTGGCGCGCCGGCTCGGCGCCTCCTCGGAGGACGCCGAGGACCTGGTGCAGGAGACGTTCGTCGCGGCGATCCAGGCCGGCGACCGCTTCGACCCGACGCGCCCGCTGCTGCCGTGGCTGAAGGGCATCCTGACGTTCCGCGCCGCGCGACTGGCCCGCGACGAACTGCGGCGACGGCGCCACTACGAAGCCCACCATCGCCAGCGCGACGAAGCCGCGAGCGACGCCGATCCGGACCTCGCCGAACTGCACGACGACGTGCGGCGCGCGATCGACGACCTGCCCGAACGCTACCGCGCGCCGCTGCTGCAGCACCTGCTGGCGCAGCGTTCGCCGCTGGAGATCGCGCAGCAACTCGGTGTCGAACGCGCGACCGTGCGCACCCACCTGCACCGCGGCCTGCAGCGGCTGCGCGACGCGCTGCGCCGATGGGCGGCGCCGCTGCTGCTGTCGCTGTTCGGCCGCCGGGCCAACGCTGCGTCGCGGCTGGCGGCGGGCGCGGCGATGACGGCGCTGCTGGTGGTGATGACGGTGGTGCTCGGCCGCCTGACGTGGCCGGTGTCGTCGATGCCCGACGTCGCTTCCGGGGCCGACACCGACCTCACCACGAACTTGCCGACCGCACCGGTGACGCAACCGACCGGGCCCCTCGACGACACGGCGCCAGCACGGGTGGCAGCGACCACGCCGACCGCAGAGCTCGTCGTCACCGTTCGGGACGCCGCCGGCGCACCGGTGCCACAGGTCAGCGTGTCCGTCGCCGCGGCTGCAGGCCTCGACCCGGTTCTGCATCGCCGCACCGCCGTGACCGATCCCAACGGCACCGCGCGCTTCTCGATGTTGCCGAGCGGCGCCCTGCAGGTGCGGCTCGATCGCGGTCCGGGCCAACTGCTGCAGCGCGTCGGCGACGAACCGCTGGCCCACGACTTCGTGCTCGCCGACGCGCCACTGCAGCTGGGTACGGTCGTCGATCCTGCCGGTACGCCAGTCGCCGACGCCGAGGTCTGGCTCGCCGAACCGGGCCCCGATGGCGCCCTGCGCGGCCAGGTCGTGACCACCAGCGACGCCTCGGGTCACTTCGCGCTCGCGGCGCTGCCGCGCGGCAGCCGGCTCGCCGCCCGCCATGCGCGGTTCGCCCGCGGTGAGGTCGTGACCTGCGATTCCGACACACTGCAGCTGCCGCTCGGCCCGCGCGGTGGCCGCCTCCGCGTGCGCGTGCTCGACACCGACGATCGTCCTCTACCCGACGCGATGGTGTTCGTCGGCGACGCGGCCGACGCGGCACCCTTGGTGTTGGCACAAGGCGCCGCACCGCAGCGCCTGCCGCCGTGCGTCGGCCGCAGCGACAAGAACGGCGAAGTGCACACGATGGCGCTGCATGCCGGCCCGGTGCCGGTGTTCGTGCGTGCGGTCGGCTGCGCGCCGTTCCGCACCATCGCCGAGGTACGCGTCGACGCGGACGACACCTGCGTCGTACGCCTGCAGCCAGGCAGCACGCTCGAGGGCGTCGTGCGCGATCCGGACGGCGTGGCATCGACCGCGACGGTGGCGTTCCGCTGCGACGACGACGCGGCGTCGATCGACCTGCACACCGACGCGAACGGGCGCTTCACGCTCGACTGCCTGCCGCCCGGCGACGGCCTGCTCGCGCTCGATGCACCCGGGTGCGTCCCATCCGTGCTCGGGGTCGTGCTGCGCCCGGGTGAGCGCCACGCGGCGACGGCGACGCTGCGCCGCACCCGACGGCTCGACGGCCGCGTCACCTGCGGCGGCCAGCCGCCGCGCGCCGGCACCGAAGTGCGCGCCGAATGGCCGACGTCGGCGCTGCGACCGTCGCGCCAGCTCGCCGAAGCCGACGCCGAAGGCCGGTTCGTGCTCGACGATGCGTTCGGCGAACTGCCGCGACTGCGGGTCCGGCTGCTCGGCGAACCGCTGTGGCGCGACGGCGAACCGCTGTGGAACGGCGAACACGTCGAGCTCGCGCTGCCGGCCGGATTCGCCGCCGACAGTTGGATCACCGGCGAAGCCAGGGCCGCGGACGGCAGCGCCATCGGCGACGCGCGCCTGTTCGTCGAACGCGACGGCGCCGAGTGGACCGAGGTCGCGCGCGCCGACGCCGACGGCGGCTACCGCATCGGGCCGCTGCCGCCCGGCGACTACCGCCTGTTCGCCGAGACCACGCGCCGAGACTGCCCGACGGTGGTCGGTGCGCCGCTGCACCTGGAGGCTCACGAAACGCAGCGCTGCGACCTGCGCGCGACACCGGCCGGAGAACTGCTCGTCGACCTGCGCCGCGACGACGGCGCGCCGGTCGGCGACGTGCTGATGACGCTGCAGCGCGCCGACCTGGCGCGGCGGTTCGCGCTGGCGGAGGCCGCGACGATGCGCCAGACCCTCGAAGCTGGCGACTACGTGCTATCGGTCATGGGGCGGCGGGTCGAGTGGATCGACGCGCTGTCGGTGCATGTCACAGCCGGCGCCGAGACGCCGGTCGTCGTCACGCTGCGCGCGGCAGCAGACTGCCGCCTCGCGGTGCGCAACCTGCCCGAGACCGCCGCGATCACGCCGCGCACGCTGCGGCTCTTCGATCTGCGCTCCCCAACTGCCGCACAACGCACCTACACCCTTCTGCCCGATGCGCCGCCGCACCTCGGCGCGGTGCTGCCGCCCGGCCGCTACCGACTTACCTGTCGCGACGACGACGATGTCACATGGAGCGGTGAGTTCGCGGTCACCACCGACGACGCCGCACGTACGATCCCCGTGACGTTGCTGCCGCAGCGCTGACGCCGCGCCCCCGCGCCGGCGGCTGCTCGGGCCCCGGACCTCGGCGCCCCACCGCGCGGCACACGCCCGCAGCCGGCAGTGCACCGTTCGCCCTGCGAGTTCGTGCCCGCGCGCGAATGAGAAAAGCCGGGCGCCCCGCGCCGCCGTGCGCATGATCTTGCTCGCCATGATCGCCCCGCTGCTCCACATCGTCGCCCAGGCACCGAACCCGCCCCAGGACCCGCTGAAGGCGCAGCTGGCGAAGTCGCTGCAGGACACCGCGCGCTGGCTGCCGGACTCCGTCGACCTGTGGATCGAACAGGTGACGGGCGTCGCCGCGCTGATCGTGATCGGCGTGCTGATCCTCTACGCGACGCGCGCGCTGCGACTGCTGGTGATCGTGCGGTTGATCCGTCGCACCAAGAACACCTGGGACGACATCTTCGTCGACAAGGCGTTCTTCCGCTGGATCAGCTACATGCCGCCGACGCTGCTCTGCGGCGCGATCGTCACCCGCATGCCGGGGCTCGGCGCGGAGTTCCCGACCGCCAGGCCGATCGTCGCCTGGGTGCACCAGGTGCTGACGTTCGCGACGACGATCACCGGCATGCTGGCGATCGGCGCGCTGGTCGACGCCCTGCACGAGATCTGGAACCGCCGCGCCAGGAACCGCGCGCGCCCGATCAAGGGCTACATCGGCCTGGTCAAGATCTTCGTCTACGTGATCGGCACGGTCGCCGCGGTGGCGTTCCTGTTCGACCGCGACCCGACCGGCCTGCTGGCCGGCATCGGCGCGATGACCGCGGTGCTGCTGCTGGTGTTCAAGGACACGATCCTGTCGCTGGTCGCGTCGATCACGCTGACGCAGAACGACATGATCCGGCTCGGCGACTGGGTCGAGGTGCCTGGCGCGGCCGACGGCGACGTCGTCGACATGGCGCTGCACACGGTCAAGATCCAGAACTTCGACCGCACCATCTCGACCATCCCGACCATCCAGCTCGTCGACCGACCGTTCAAGAACTGGCGCAACATGAGCCAGGGTCCCGGCCGCCGCATCAAGCGCGCGCTGCACCTCGACGCGGCGTCGGTGCGCTTCCTGCGCGACGACGAGGTCGCGCGGCTCGGCGAGCTGGACGCGCTGCGCGACTACCTCGGCAAGAAGCGCACGGAGCTGGCGAAGAGCAACGAGGGCAAGGGCGACGCGACGCCGCCGCTCGACCTGCGGCGGCTGACCAACCTCGGCACGTTCCGCGCCTACGTGCTGGCGTGGCTGAAGCAGCACCCGCGCATCCACCACGGCATGACGCTGATGGTGCGCCAGCTGCCGCCGGGCCCGGAGGGGCTGCCGCTCGAGATCTACGGCTTCACCGACACCACCGCGTGGGCCGACTACGAGGCGATCCAGGCCGACCTGTTCGACTTCCTGCTGGCGGCCGTGCACGAGTTCGACCTGCGGCTGTTCCAGGGCCCGACCGGCGAGGACGTGCGCGCGCTGACGGCCGCGGCCGGCAGGTAGCGCGACGCGCGGCGACCAGGACGTGCAGGGCTCAGCTCGCTACTTGTCCCCGACGCGCTTCGCCGCGAACACCCCGCCGCCCTGGTGCAAGGTGAACGTCTGCGCGTCGCCACCGAAGACGATGCGCACGTCGTGGTCGAACTCGGCGACGAACTCGCCGCCGCCCTGCCACTGCACGCGGAACGCGCGCTGGCCCTTGGCCTGTACCATCAACTTGCCGTCGACGAACGTCACCTTGGTCGGCAGCTCGAGCGCCGTGATGTCGTAGTCGCCGGCGAGTCGCTGGCCGAGCTCGGCGTCGATCGCCCGGTCCTCGACCACCTTGCCTTCGCCGAGCAGCGCCTTCACCAGCGCCTTGGCGAGCGGCATCGGCGACAGCCGTTCGCTGTTGGAGACCACCGCGACGTGCAGGTCGGCGTCCGGGATCCACAGCAGGATCGACTGGAAGCCGTTGATGCCGCCGCCGTGCTGCACGCAGCGCCAGCCGGCGAACTCCCCGACCATCAGGCCGAAGCCGTAGCCGGTGTCGCGGCCATCGGGCAGCACCGTCGCCGTGGTCATGCGGGCGAACGACTCCGGCGTCACCACCTTGCCGCCGCTCAGCGCCATCGACCAACGCACCAGGTCGCCGCCCGTCGACAGCAGCGCGCCGGCCGCGCCGGGTTGGCTCATGCCGAGCGGCTCGTCGTTGGCGAGCGCGTCGTCCTTCAGCTGGTAGCCCTGCGCGCGATCCGGGATCAGCTCGCTGTTGCTGTCGTAGCGGGTGCGTTCGAGGCCGAGCGGCGCGCACAGCTCGTCGAGCACGACCTGCGCGTAGGGCTTCTCGTGCACCTTCTCGAGCAGCATGCCCAGCAGGTAGTAGCCGGTGTTGTTGTAGCGCCAGTCCTGCCCCGGCTCGAAGTCGAACGGCTTGCCGGCGACCAGCGCCAGCAGCTCGGCGTGGCTCAGCTCGAGCGGCCGCACCTTCTCCCACTGCTCGCCGATGTCGGTGTAGCTCGGGATGCCCGACGTGTGGTCGAGCAAGTGACGCACGGTGACGACGCGGTCGCCGGTCGCAAACTCGTCCGCCGGCACGAACCGCGACAGGGGATCGTCGAGCGCCACCTTGCCCTGCTCGACCAGGCGCATCACCAGCGCCGCGGTGAACTGCTTGGTCACCGAGCCGATGCGGAACATCGTCGCCGGCCCCGCCGCCGACGAGAACTCCCGCTCGGCCTGGCCGTAGCCCTTGCCGAGCTGCACCCGCCCGCCGTGGCCGATGCCGACCGAGAGGCCCACTGCCATCGGATTCTCCAGCGCGCGGGCCACCGCCTCGTCGACGCGCGTCGTCAGCGCGTCTCCCGACGGCAGCTGCTGGACCGCGGACGGGTGTTGCCGGGCAGGACACGGGACAAGCGGCAGGGTGGCGAGCAGGACACCGAGCAGCGATGGAACGGTTGAGCGAATCATGCGCCGCGCAAGGTAGCCGGATCGCGCCGCGAGGTCGTCTCCCGCGTGGAGCCGCGCGGGCCCGGCATGCGGCCTCTGGACGAACGACTGCAACCTCGCGAAACTGCGCACCCGGAGAGGCCACGCAACAGGAGATCCTCCCCTCGCGGCCTCTCCGGCAAGACACCAAGCTCGCCATCAGGAAGCCCCAACATGCTGAAGAACACCCTGTCCCTGATCTGCGCCGCCACGGCGCTCCTGTCCACCAGCGCGATCGCCCAGGTCACGCTGACCCCGCTGTCGTCGTTCGGCAGCAACGGCTGGCTCGCGCCTGGCTCGTCCGCCTACCTCACGACCGGCAACTCCGAACGCGGCCTCGCCTACAACTACACCACCAACAACCTCGTGCTGGTGTCGCGCGCCGGCGGGATCAACCTGCGCGTGATCGACGGCCTGAGCGGCACGGACCTCGGCGCCCTCGACGCGACCGGCATCGTCGGCGGCACCTTCGCGATCAACATGGCGGACGTCGCCGAAGACGGCGCGATCTACGCCTGCAACCTGACGACCTCGGCCGGTTCGCCGCTGCGGGTCTACAAGTGGGACAGCGAGGCGACCGGACTGGTCACGCCGCCGACCGTCGCCTACGACAGCGTCACCGGCATCGACCGCACCGGTGACGCGTTCGCCGTGCAGGGCGGCATCACCGGCCCCGCGCAGTTCGCCGCCGCCGGCTCCAACGCCAACCAGGCCAGCAACTTCGTCGTCGGCCCGCTCGACGGCACGAACGCCTCGACCGCGTTCCTGTCGGTGCCCGGCACGACGACGACCAGCAACGACTATCGCCTGGCGCTGACCTTCGTCGACCAGGACACGCTGATCGGCAACCAGGGCGCCACCGCCCGCCTGACCACGTTCGACACCACCCTGCCGTCGGTCAACGTCGACGCGTCGATCCCGCTCGGCGGCGTCGCCCGCCGCGCGATGGACTACGTGGTGGTCAACGGCCGTCCGCTGCTCGCGGTGGTCGACAGCAACTCCGGCATCGTCACGGTGCTCGACGTCACCGACCCGTCGACGCCGATCGAGCTGGTCAGCGCGACGACCATCACCGGCGCGACCAACGCCAACGCCAACGGCTCCGGCTCGGTGCAATGGGGCTTCGTCAGCGGCACCGTCGCGACCCTCTACGCGATGACCACCAACAACGGCATCCAGGCCTTCCTGCTCGACCTGAGCCCGATCGCCAACGCCACCGACTACGGCACCGGCTGCGACGGCATGTCGATGACCGCGACCAGCCTGCCGACGATCGGCAACGCCGGGTTCGCGCTGCAGATCAGCGGCGTGCCGGCGGTCTCGCCGCTGGCGTTCCTCGCCTTCGGCCTCACCGCGCTGAACCCGGGCATCCCGCTCGACGGCCTCGGCATGACCGGCTGCACCGCCTACACGACGCTCGAGTTCGGCGTGTTCGCCTCCGGCCCGGCGATCGGCGGCGTCGCCATGTTCCCGCTGCCGCTGGCCAACGACCCGGCCGCCGTCGGCGCGGTCGTGACGTCGCAGGCGATGGCGCTGACGCTCAACAACCCGCTCAACATCGCCGCCAGCAACGGCACCGAGTTGGTGATCGGCTACTGAGCCGGACGGGCCTTGCGGCGGCGCTGCCGCGACGCGATCGTCCGCGCATGCTGCGCGCGCTGTTGTCGTCGTCGTTGCTCGCCGCCGTGGCCCTCGCCCAGCAGGCGCCGCCGCCCGCGGCGGTGCCGCTGTGGCCCGACGGCGCGCCCGGCGCGCTCGGCGACGAGCCGAAGGACCGGCCGAACGTGCGTGTGCACGTGCCGAGCGGCGACCCGAACGCGCGCCATCCCGCGATCGTCGTCTGTCCCGGCGGCGGCTACGGCGGCCTGGCGATGGGCCACGAAGGCGCGCAGATCGCCGAATGGCTCGGATCGATCGGCGTCGCCGCCGTCGTGCTCGACTACCGCCACCGCGGCAAGGGCTACGGCCACCCGGCGCCGCTCGACGACGCGCGCCGCGCGCTGCGCCTGGTGCGCGCCCGCGCCGACGAATGGCGCATCGACCCGACGCGCGTCGGCGTGCTCGGCTTCTCGGCCGGCGGCCACCTCGCCGCGAGCGTCAGCACGTGGCACGACGCCGGCGCGGCCGACGCCGCAGACCCGGTCGAACGCCGGTCGTGCCGCCCCGACTTCGCCGTCCTCTGCTACCCGGTGATCGCGTTCGACCGGCCGTTCACCCACCGTGGTTCGCAGAAGAACCTGCTCGGCGACGGCGCGCCGCCCGAGCTGGTGCTGCGGCTGTCGTGCGAACGGCAGGTCGCCGCCGACACGCCGCCGACGTTCCTTTGGCACACCGCCGACGACGCCGGCGTGCCGGTGCAGAACAGCCTCGCCTACGCCGAGGCGCTGCGCGCGCACGGCGTGCCGGTCGAGCTGCACGTGTTCGAGCACGGCCGCCACGGCCTCGGTCTCGCCGAGGGCACCGACGCCGAACCGTGGCCGGAGCTGTGCCGCAAGTGGCTCGTGCAGCGCGGCGTGCTGCCGGCCCGCGACGACGACGCAGCCCGGCGCTTCGACCTGGTGCTGCGCGGCGGCACGCTGCTCGACCCCGAGGCCCTGACGACGACACCCGGCGATCTCGGCGTGCGCGACGGCCACATCGCGGCGCTCGGCGCCTTCGACGTCGCGGCCGGCACGCCGACCATCGAGCTCGCCGGCGCCGTCGTCGCGCCTGGCTTCGTCGACCTGCACACCCACGTCGACACCGAGGTCGTGCGCGCGCCGCTGTGCCCCAACTTCCTGCGCATGGGCGTGACGACGATCCTGACCGGCAACTGCGGCGGCTCGGTCGAGGACCTCGAACACCACTTCGCGCGGCTCGACAAGGGCGGCGTCGGCCCCAACTACGCGAGCCTCGTCGGCCTCGGCACCGTGCGCCGGCAGGTGCTCGGCACCGCGAACCGCGCACCCACGACCGACGAACTGCAGCGCATGCAGCAGCTCGTCGAGGCCGGCATGCGCGCCGGCGCGTTCGGCGTCTCGACCGGCCTGATCTACGTGCCCGGCATCTACGCGTCGCGCGACGAGCTGACCGCGTTGACCGCCGCCGTGGCGCGTCACGGCGGCCTCTACGTCAGCCACATGCGCCACGAGGACGACCTGATCCTCGACGCGATCGACGAGGCGCTGGCGATCGGCCGCGGCGCCGGTGTGCCGGTGCACATCAGCCACATCAAGTGCTCGACGCCGAAGAACCACGGCCGCGCCGCCGAGGTGCTCGCGCACCTCCAGGCCGCGCGCGCCAGCGGGATCCGGGTCACCGCCGACCAGTACGCCTACGACGCCAGCTCGACCGGCCTCGACGTGCTCTTCCCCGCCGCGGCGCTCGACGTCGGCCGCGAGGCGTTCGCCAAGAAGTTGAGCGACGACGACGCCTTCCGGGCCGACATGCATCGCGCGCTGCTCGGCACGATGGACGAGGTCGGCTTCGGCGACTTCCGCTACGCGCGCATCGCCTCGGCGAAGGGCAACGAGGCGCTCAACGGGCTGCTGATCCCGGAGGCGGCGCAGCGGCTGCTCGGCGCGCAGGACCGCGACGCGCAGGCGGAGACGGCGATGCGGCTGTTCGTCGCCGCGGCGCCCGATCGCGTCGGCATGGTCTACCACAAGATGGCCGAGGCCGACGTCGAGACGTTCTTGCAGGAGCCGTGGATCGCCGTCGCCAGCGACGCCGGCCTGCGCGCCGACGACAGCCCGACGCGGCCGCACCCGCGCGGCTCCGGCAACAACCCGCGCGTGCTCGGCCGCTACGTGCGCGAACGCCACGTGCTCGACCTGCCGAGGGCGATCGCCAAGATGACCGTCGTGCCGGCGCGCGTGATCGGGCTCGCCGACCGCGGCCGGCTCGCCGTCGGCCAGTGGGCCGACCTGGTGGTGTTCGACCCGGCGACGGTCGCCGACCGCGCCACCTACGCCGAACCCACGCTGCGACCGGAGGGCATCTCGTTGGTGCTGGTCAACGGCCAGGTCGCGGTGCGCGACAACCAGCTGACCGGCGTGCGCGCCGGGCGGGTGCTGCGGCACGGGCGGTGATCGGCGGTGCGGTCTCGAGTCGGGACCGGCTGTCGCGGATGGCGGCAACGGTGCGGTGCGATCGTCGCATCGGCCGACAGCAGGAGGTGGATGATGAGAGGCACGCCGGTTCCTTCGACGCTGTTCGCGCTCGGCCTCGCCGCGTGCGCCGCACCCGTTCGCGAGCCGGCCGCGGCCGACGTCGCCAAACCGGTGGAGGCCACCTGGCAGGTCAAGAGGGCGAACGCGCAACCGCATGTGCCCGAGGAACTCGACGACGTCGCCGGGCAGCTGCTCCAGGCGGCGACCGACGCGCTCGACCTGCGGCGGCGCGTCGCCCTCGAGAACCTCAGCAACACGCACACCCGTGCCTTCAAGCGGCGGGTACCGGAGCTCGACGTGCAGCAGCTCCGCGACGCCGTGGGGCGCACGTTCTCGGCGCCCGTGGCGCGCGGCAGCCGCCCGGTGTTCGCCGCCGGCGGCATGGAGCGCACCGGGTTGCCGCTCGATCTGGCGATCGAAGGTGACGGCTTCTTGGCCGTGACCACGCTCGACGGCTCGACCGCCTACACGCGCGACGGGCGTCTGCACCTCGACAGCAGCGCCAGGCTCGTGACCGCCGACGGCATGATCTTGCTGCCCGAGATCACGGTGCCCAACGACACGCTGAAGGTGAACGTCGACGCCGATGGCACGGTGTCCGGCACCACGGTGGGCACACCCGACACGGAGACGACGTTCGGCCGGCTCGTGCTGCACCGCTTCGTCGCCCCCGAACGGATGCAGCCGCTCGGACCGCATTGGCGGATGACCGACGAGTCCGGCAACCCGATCACGGGCACCCCGGGTTCGAACGGGCTCGGCCTGCTGCGGCAGGGCTTCGTCGAACGATCCAACGTGCAGCCCGAGCAGGAGCTCGAGGAACTCGAGCGGCTCGAGCGCGAACGCGCGGCGCTGCTCGGCACGATGCAGGAAACCGGCTGCCGCATGCGCTGAACCGCGAAGGTCCCCGTGGCAGCAGTCGAGAGCGCCGCACCGGGAGATTTCCGCAGCTATCCGGTCACCGACGGCGCCCCCTGGTGATCGACGGATGTGGTCGGCCTGCTTCCGCCGGCCAGAAGCACCCCATCGATCATGCTGCACCATCCCGCCTGGGTCCTCCTGTTCTTCACGCCGACGGTGCTCGCCCAGGAGCCAGCCTCGTCGACTCGCACGACGCTGCTCCCGACGACGCTGACCCCGGCGGCGATGGCCGAGGCGGCCATCGGACTGCGCACCGCGGACGACACGACCGGCCTGCTCGGCTGCGGCCCCGGTTACACGACCCGCTTCGACGGCCTCGCGGTGCGCTTCGAACCCGTGCTCGGCGATGGCGTCGCCACCACCCAGCACCTCGAGCTGCGCGCCCCGACGGTGCGGCGCGGCGCCGTGACGCTGCCGCTGGCGAACGCCGCGACCCCTGAGCAGCGCGGCGATCGGCTGGTCGTCTACCAGCGCGCCGACGGCTGCGCCGAGCACTTCGAGCTGCGGCCGGACGGCGTCGAACTGTCCTGGCACTTCGCGAACCGCCCTGCCGGCTCCGGCGATCTGGTCGTGCGCTACGACGTGGCGACGACGCTGCCCGGGCCCGGCACGGCGCCCGACGGCGGCGTCGCCTTCGAGCTGCCCGGGATCGGCGGGCTGACGATCGGCGGCGTCACCGGCATCGATCGCGACGGCCGCCGCGTCGCCGGCCGGCTGGCCTGCATCGACGGACACCTCGAGCTGTCGCTGCCGGAGCGGTTCGTCGACGCCGCGACCTACCCGATCGTGCTCGATCCGCTCGTCAACCCGCAGGTCGCGACCTACACCGGCGTGGCGTCGTTCGACGCGACCTTCGACGCCGCGTCGCAGACCTATCTGCTGGTGCGCGAGCAGATCGTGTCGGCCGCGGAGCACCAGATCATCGGCCAGCGCTTCTCGCCGACCGGTCAGTCGATCGGCGCGGCGATCCTCTTCCGCACCGGCGCGCTGGCGCTGCAGCCGCGCGTCGCCAACCTGCGCGCGCTGGGCCGCTTCGCGGTCGCCTGGGTCGAGCAGAGCGCCGCCGCGAGCCTCGTCGCCCTGCGCACGTTCGACCAGCAGTTCGGCGTGCTCAACGGCACCGTCACCGTCGCCTCTGCCAGCGGTGCGACGACGCTGCACGACGTCGACATCGGCGGCGAGGGCGCGGCGCAGCCCGGCGCCAAGCACGACACCACGCTGGTCTGGCGGGACGAGACGCTGAACGCGATCCGCCTGCGAAGGGTCTCGTGGACGCTGGCCGGCGCGCTCGACATGTCGGCGACGGTCTCCGTCTGGACCGACAGCACGCTGCCGCTGAGCAGCTACGACGAGCCGGCGATCTCGCGTTCCGCGGGCGACGACGGACAGCTGCTGCTGGTCGTCAGCCGCGCCGTGCTGCTGACCCACACCATCCAGTGCCGCACCGTCGACATCGCCAACTCGGTGTTCGGGCCGGTGGTCACCGTATCCTCGCCGAACGGGGCGACGCCCTGGTACGCCGACGTCGACGGCATCGCCGGCAGCTGGGTGGTGGCCTTCCGCAACGGGCAGCACGCCGCGGCGACCGTCGTCAGCCGTGACCCGGGCACGGGCACCCTGAGCACCACGCCGCCGACGTCGCTCTACACCAACACGCTGAGCACGGGCGCCAACTGGCGACCGGTCGTCGCCTACGGTCCAGCGCGCAGCTACGTCGGCTACATGGGCGACAACGGCAAGATGGGGCTCTACGACATCGTGCCGCCGACCGGACAGACGGGGAACGACAGCCCGACGCTCTACAACAGCGGCACCAATGTGCAGACCCTCAACCGCGTCGTCACGGTCACCGGCTGCGCCGGCGGCACCCCGGAGTCCAACGAAGGCCTGGTCTTCCACTTCACCGGCATCGCCGGCCAGATGACCTTCTCGCTGCTGCGCACGAACTCCGGCGGCGGCACGATCACCAACCTCGGCGGCTCGTGCGCCCCGGGCGGCACCACGACGTTCTCCGGCAATCCGGCGATCGGCAGCAACCACTTCGTCTGCTCGATCGAGAACCTGCCGCCGACGACCCTGCTGACGATCTTCAACTTCGCGCAACCGGGACCGCCGCTCGCGTGCGGCACGTGCGTGGCGACGCCCTGGCTGGTCACGCTCACCCCGCCGATCGTCGCCGGCCGTGCCGACGTGGCGTTCCCGATCCCCGGCCTGAGCGCGTTGATCGGCGCCGCGCTGGAGACGCAGTGGACTTCGATCGACATCGGCGTCGCGCCGTGCCCGTTCTTGCCCAACCTCGTGGTCAGCGACCGCTCGCTGCTGATCCTCGGGCAGTGAGCCCCCCTACGCCGGCAGCGGCAGCACCAGCGCGTTGCGCACCGCAGGCGCTACGCCGGCCTGCTGGCGTTGCTGCGAGCGCGGCGTAACCTGCGGCGATGATGCGACTGCTCTGCCTCGTCACGCTGACGTTCACGCTGCCGCTCGCCGCGCAGAACGCCCCGACCGAGACCGGGCCGGCGCCGCACCGGCCGCCGAACGTCGTCTACGTGATGGCCGACGAGCTGGGCTACTACGAGCTGTCGTGCCTCGGCAACCCCAACCTCGAGACGCCGAACATCGACCGCATGGCGGAGCAGGGCATGCGCTTCACGCAGTGCCTCGCCGGATCCGCGGTGTGCGCGCCGACGCGCTGCTGCTTCCTGACCGGCAAGCACTCGGGCCACACGTCGGTGCGCAGCAACGGCGGCGGCACGCCGATGCGCGACGACGAGGTGACCATCGCGACCTTGCTGAAGGAGCGCGGCTACACCACCGGCGGCTTCGGCAAGTGGGGCTGCGGCGGCCGCGGCTCGACCGGCGTGCCGGAGCAGCACGGCTTCGACACCTTCGTCGGCTACTACGACCAGGTGCACGCGCACAGCTACTTCCCGGCCTACCTGATCGAGAACAGCGACGAGCTGCCGCTCGAAGGCAACACCGGCGGGCGCAGCGGCCAGACCTACTCGCACTACGTGATCGTCGAGCGCGCGTTCGACTTCATCCGCACCAACAAGGACCAGCCGTTCTTCTGCTACATGCCGATCACGCCGCCGCACGGCCTGTTCGACATCCCCGACGACGATCCGGCGTGGGCGCGCTTCAAGGACCGGCCGTGGTCCATGGACGCGCGCCGCTACGCGGCGATGGTGGCGATGGTCGACCGTCAGGTCGGCGAGCTGTTCGCGCTGCTGAAGGAACTCGGCCTCGACGACGACACGATCGTCCTGTTCAGCGGTGACAACGGCGGCGCCGACTACTTCGCCAGCGAGCAGCAGCCGCGCGGCGTGCACGGCGCCAACGTCGACCCGATGACCGGCGTCGAGTTCCGTGGTCACAAGGGCCAGCTCTACGAGGGCGGCCTGCGCATCCCGATGGTCGCGCGCTGGCCCGGCCACATCGCGCCGGGGACCGTCACCGACCACCTCTGCTACTTCCCCGACCTGCTGCCGACGTTGACCGAACTGTGCGGGGCGGCGACGCCCGACGACGTCGACGGACTGTCGTTCGCGCCGACGCTGATCGGCGGCGACTGGCAGCGACAGCACGAGTACCTCTACTGGGAGATCGGCGGCCAGACCGCGGTGCGCTGCGGCGACTGGAAGCTGATCCGCACGGGCCCGAAGCAAGCCTGGCAGCTGTACGACCTCGCCACCGACGTCTCGGAGCAGCACGACGTCGCGGCGCAGCAGGCCGACGTCGTCGCGCGGCTCGCGGCGATGGCCGCCGCCGCGCACCAGCCGTGTGTCGAGGGCACGTTCGCCGACCGCGGGCTGCACGAACGCGACCGCCGCGCCAAGTGGGGCGAGGGCGCCCCGGAGAACGAGCCGGCGCCGCGACGGCAGCGGCCCGCCCAGCGACTGCAGCGCGACGCCGCCCGACTGCCGAGCGAAGGCATGCTGCCGCGCGACGGCTGGAAGGTCGTGCGGGTCAGCAGCGAGTCGAAGTGGAACGGCAAGCTCGCGACCAACGCGTTCGACGGCGACCCGCGCACGTTCTGGCACAGCGAGTGGCGCGACGACCTCGCCCAACCGCCGCACGAGCTGGTGCTCGACCTCGGCCGCCGCGCCACGATGCGCGGCTTCCGATACCTCGCGCGCCAGGACAACGGTTGGAACGGCACCGTCGCGAAGTGCGAGCTGGCGATCGGCGACGACCCCGACGCGTTCGCCGCGCCGGTGAGCACGCCGACGCTGAAGCAGACCAAGGAGGCGCAGTCCGTCGAGTTCGCACCGACGACCGGCCGCTACGTGCGGCTGCGCGTGTTGTCCGAGGTGACCGGCGGGCCGTGGGCCTCGATCGCCGAGCTGGGTCTGGTCGGCCAGATCGCGACGGATCGCTGACCCGCTGGAGGTACCTGGCCCGCTGGAGGTACCTGGCCCGCTGGAGGCACCTGGCCCGCTAGAGCTCGACGACCCACACGTCGGGGTCGTTGTCCGGGTGCTGGCCGAGCAGGATCCGGGACGGCGCGCCGTCCAGCTTCAGGTAGTACGAGTCGCCGGCGCCGAGCTTGTTGGCGACGGCGTTGGCGACGAACGTCGACTCGCCGATCTCCAGCTCGAGGCCTTCGAGCTTGTACTCGAGCACGGTGCGCTCGGGCAGGCCGCCCCTGGGGCCGACCGCGTGCACCATGATCTTGGCGCCGACGGCGCCGAACATGACCCCGGCCCATTCCCCGGTCACTGGCCCGACCTCGACCCACAGGCCGAGGTGACGCTGCGCGATGGCGCGCAGGCGGAACGGCTCGCCGCTCTTCGGGGCAGGCGCGCTGGCGGCGACGACGACCTTGGCGCCCCAGCTCGGCTGCGACCCGTCGACGAGGTCGGCGGAGCGCAGCAGCGTCGGCAGCGACTCCTGCGCCGGCATGCCGTCGAGGCCGAGCACGATGGTGCGCATCGGCCGTTCGCGGTCGGCGCGCACGGTGCCGGCGACCATCGACAACCCGAAGCGATGCGCCGGGTTGGCGAAGTCCGCCGCGCGTCCCGCGACGACCCACACGTCGGGGCCTTCGGCGCCGCAGTGGTGCTCGACGAGGTCCGTCCACGCGTAGTCCTGGGGCGAGTCCACCCAAGGCGCGCCGTTGACGGCGAGGCCGAGCTTGCTCATCGCGGCGACGACCGCCTGGGGGGCCGGCGCGTCCTCGCCCGCCGGCATCCAGGTCAGCCACACGGTCTTCTGGGCCATTCGCCGAATCTACCGTCGCATCGCCCCACCGCCCAGCGTCGGCATCGTCACTTCTGCACGGCCTTCGCTCCGCCGGCGAAGCGCTCGGTCAGCCGGCGGATCAGGCTGAAGAACAGCGGGGTGAACAGCACCGCGACGAACGTCGCCGCGAGCATGCCGCCGATCACGCCGGTGCCGATCGAACGCCGCCCTGCGGCGCCGGCGCCGGTCGCCAGCGCCAGCGGCACGACGCCGAGCACGAACGCCAGCGACGTCATCACGATCGGTCGGAAGCGCAGCTTCGCCGCCTGCACCGCCGCCTCGACGATGCCGAGGCCCTGGCGCCGCAGCTCGACGCAGAACTCGACGATCAGGATGGCGTTCTTCGCCGACAGGCCGACCAACGTCAGCAGGCCGATCTGGAAGTAGATGTCCTGCGAGTAGCCGCGCAGCCACACCGCCAGCAACGCGCCGAGCACCGCCAGCGGCACCGACAGCAGCACCGCGATCGGCAGCGACCAGCTCTCGTACTGTGCGGCCAGCACCAGGAACACGATCAGCAGCCCGAACAGCAGCACCAGCGGCGCCTGGTTGCCGGCGCGGATCTCCTGGTACGACGCGCCGCTCCAGTCGATGCCGTAGCCGGCGGGCAGCACCTCGGCGGCGATCGCGCGCACCGCGTCCATCGCCTCGCTGGAGCTGACGCCCAGCGGCGGCGCGCCGGTCACCTCGATCGCCGGAAAGCCGTTGTAGCGCATGACGATGTTGGGGCCGACGCGGAAGCTGGTGTCGACCAGCCCGGCCAACGGCACCATCTCGCCGTCGTCGTTGCGCACGAAGATGTCCTCGACGTCCTGCGGCTGCGAACGCGCGCTCGGCTCGGCCTGCACCTGCACGCGCCAGACGCGGCCGAAGCGGTTGAAGTCGTTGACGTAGAGCGAGCCGAAGAACGCCTGCATCGGCTCGAACACGCTGGCGAGCTCGACGCCCATCATCTGCGCCTTCTCGCGGTCCAGATCGACGAACACCTGCGGCAACGAGACGCGCAGCGACGAGTTGGGCTGCTCGATGAAGGGGTGGGCGCGCGCCTTCTCGAGGAACCGCTGGCCGACCTCGGCGAGCTCTTCGACGGTGCCGCCGCTGCGCTGCTGCAGCTCGACGGTGAAGCCGGCGCGGGTGCCGAGGCCGCGGATCGCCGGCGGGTTGAGCGTCAGCAGCAGCCCCTCGTCGATCTTCATCATCAGCTGCCGGCTCGCCGCGACGACGTCGTCGGCGGAGATGCCGAGGCGCGCGCGCTCGTCCCACGGCTTGAGCGGCACGAACATGATCGCCATGTTGGTGCTCGAGGTGCGGCCGTTGAGGATGTCGTAGCCGACCAGCGCGACGACGTGATCGACGGCCGGGTTGGCCATGTAGAACTGCTCGGCCTGCTCGACGACCTTCTGCGTCTGGTCGAGCGACGCGCCGTCGGGCAGCATCGCGATCGCCATGACGAAGCCCTGGTCCTCCTGCGGCAGGAAGCCGCCGGGCACCAACGACCCCATGCGCACGGTCGCGTAGCAGAGGCCGCCGAACACCAACAGCGTCACGAAGGCGCCGCGGATCGCCAGCCGCGCGCCGCCGGTGAAGCCGTCGGACACCTTGGCGAAGACGCGGTCGAAGGCGCGGAACAGCACGTTCTTGCGGCCGTGCGTCGGCTTCAGCAGCAACCGGCACAGCGCCGGGCTGAGCGTCAGCGCGACCAGCCCCGAGATCGCCACCGAGATCGCGATGGTCACCGCGAACTGCTGGTACATCGCCCCGGTGAAGCCGCCGAGGAACGTCACCGGCACGAACACCGCCGACAGCACCAGCACGATCGCGATCACGGGGCCGGTGACCTGCTGCATCGCCTTGACGGTCGCGTCGCGCACCGACAGGTGCTCCTCGTGCATGATGCGCTCGACGTTCTCGACGACGATGATCGCGTCGTCGACGACGATGCCGATCGCCAGCACCAGGCCGAACAGCGTCAGCGTGTTGATCGAGAAGCCGAGCGCCAGCATGCCGGCGAAGGCGCCGATGATCGCGACTGGCACCGCCAGCAGCGGGATCAGCGTCGCGCGCCACGACTGCAGGAACACGAACACGATCGCCAGCACCAGCAGCACCGCCTCGACCAGCGTGTGCACGACCTCCTCGATCGAGGCGCCGACGAACTTGGTGGTGTCGTACGGGATGCTCCAGGTGATGCCGGCCGGGAAGTCCCGGGCCGCCAGCGCCATCTCGGCGCGCAGCGCCCGCATCGTCTCCAGCGCGTTGGCGTCGGGCTGCTGCGAGATCAGCATGGTCGCGGTCGGCTTGCCGTCGAGGCGGCCGGCCAGCGCGTAGCCCTGCGGACCGAGCTCGACGCGCGCGACGTCGCCGAGCCGCACCATCTGCCCGTCCGGCAACGCGCGCAGGATGATCTGTTCGTAGTCGCTCGGCTCCTGCAGGCGGCCGCGCGTCTGCATCGGCAGCGTCAGCTGGACCTCGCCGTCGGTCGGCCGCTGGCCGACCACGCCGGCCGGGAACACGGCGTTCTGATCGCGCAGCTTCCGCGTCACGTCGGCGATGGTCATGCCCTTCAGCGCCAGGCGATCCGGGTCGACCCAGATGCGCATCGCGTAGTCCTTGTTGCCGAACGCGGTCGCGTCACCGACGCCCGCCACGCGACGCACCCGGTCGAGCACGTTGATGGTCGCGTAGTTGCTCAGGTAGAGGTCGTCGTAGCTGCCGTCGGGCGACTGCAGCGCGACCACGCCGAGGATGCTGCTCGAGGTCTTGCGCACGGTGATGCCCTGGCGCGTGACCTCCTGCGGCAGCTTGGCCTCGGCGATCGACAGCCGGTTCTGCACCTCGACCGCGGCGATGTCCTGATCGGAGCCGATCTCGAACGTCACGTTGATGATGCACTGGCCGTTGTTGCTGCACTGGCTCTGGAAGTACAGCAGGTTCCTGGCGCCGCTCAGCTCCTGCTCGATCGGCGCGGCGACCGACTCGGCGACGGTCTTGGCGTCGGCGCCGGGGTAGGTCGCCGTGACCTCGATCGACGGCGGCACGATCGGCGGGAACTGCGCGACCGGCAGCAGGAAGATCGACACCACGCCGACGATCGAGATCAGCAGCGACAGCACGATCGACAGCACCGGGCGGTCGATGAAGAAGCGGGAGATCATGAGTGTGCTCGCGGACTGCGGAAGGCGGTTGGAAAGGTGACGATCACTTCGTGACGACCTGCACCGGCATGCCTGCGCGCAGCATCAGCAGACGGCTGGTGACGACGCGGTCGCCCGGCGCGAGGCCCTGCTCGACGATCCAGGAGTCGACGCCGGACCACTCCCCGAGCGTGACCGGCCGCACCGCGACGCGGCCCTCGTCGTCGACGACGAACACGCTGGCCCCCGACGGGTTCATGCGCACGGCGGCCTGCGGCACGCGGATCGCACCGAGGCGCCGCGCGCCGAGCATCTCGACGTGCACGAACTGTCCCGGCCGCAGCGTGCGCTCGGCGTTCGGCAGCACGGCGCGCAGCTGCGCGGTGCCGGTCTTCTCGCCGAGCTGCGGATCGACGTAGTCGACCTTGCCGTGCTCGGGCCACTCGCTGCCGTCGGCGAGCGTCACCACGACCTCGGTCTGCTGCAGCGGCGGCGCGGCGAGCAGCCCATCGTCCTGCTGGTTGCGCCAGCGCAGCATCTGCTTCTCGGTCAGCGAGAAGCGCACGTCGAGCGGATCGACCTGGCGGATCACCGCCATCAGGCCGTTGCTGCCGGCGTCGACGTAGCTGCCGACCTCCTTCAGCGCCTCACCGATCATGCCGGCCACCGGCGCGACGATGTGGGTGTACTCGAGGTTGAGCTCGGCCGCGGCGATCTCGGCGCGCGCCAGCTCGACGTCGGCCTCGGCGACGCCCTGCTGCCGCTGCCACTCCTCCAGCTCGCCGGCGGTCGCCGACTGCCGCTGCTTCAACTCCTCGTAGCGCAACACCTGCTGGTGCGCCCGGGCATAGGTCGCCTCGGCGCTCAGCTGGTGCGCGCGCGCCCGCAGCAGCTCGTTCTCGAACGGCCGCGGATCGATCTGGAACAGCGGCTGCCCGACCTCGACGAAGCGACCTTCGTCGAAGGTGCGCTCGTGCAAGTAGCCGGGCACGCGGGCGCGGATCTCGACGACCTTGGACGCCTCGGTGCGGCCGAGGAAGCGTCGGCGCACCGGCAGGTCCTCGCGCACGACGGTGACGACCGACACCGGCAGCGCCGGCTGCGCCTGCTGACCCGGAGCCTCCGGCTGCGGGTTGCCGTGGGCCTCGCGGAAGTAGAGGAACAGACCGGCGAGCACGACCAGCAGCACGGCCAGCGGCAGCGTGCGGCGCAGGACCTTGGCCGCGGTGCGACCGTTGGCCGCGTCGACGGCGGGGGTGGGATCAGTCATCGGTGGAGCGCTCCGTCGAGGAGGATGTGGATGCGGCGGCGACATCGGCGCCGTGCTCGTCGAGCGCGGCTGCGGCGTCGAAGGAGCCGCCGAGGGCGAGGTGCAGGGCGACGCGCTGGCGCAGGCGCTGGGTCTCGACCTGCAGCAGCTCGCGGCGGCTCTGGAAGTCCTGGCGGCGGATCGTGACCAGGTCGACGATCGACAGGATGCTGGCGTTGTAGCGGTCCTCGCCGACGCGGCTCGCGTTGCGCAACCGCCCGACGGCGACGTCGAGCTCGCGTTCGCGCGCGGCGAGCCAGCCCTCGTTGGCCAGCGCGCTCTCGACCTCGCGGAACGCGTCGAGCGCGGTCGCCTGCCAGGCGGCCATGGCCTGCTGCTGCTGCTGGTCGGCGATCTCGACGTCGGCGTCGAGCCGGCCGCCGGTCCACAGCGGCGCGGTGATGCCGGCGCCGAACGACCAGATCGTCTTGACCGGCTGGAGCACCGAGCCGAGCGACCCGTTCAGCGTGATGCGCGGCAGCCGCGCCGCGCGCGCCGACTCGGCGAGGTGGAACGCGGCGGCGACGCGGCGATCGGCCGCGACCAGATCCGGGCGACGCTCGAGCAGTTCGGCCGGCACCCCGGCGCCCACCGCGCCCGGGAACGCGGGCAATTCGGCGGCGAGCGCCAGCTCCGCGGCGGGGTAACGGCCCAGCAGGACCTCGAGCGCGCGCGTCAGGTCCTGGATCGCCGCCTCGTCGGCGGTCAGCGCCGCCTGCGCCAGCGACACGTTGGCGCCCGCCAGTTCGGCCTCGAGCTGGGTCCCCGCGCCGGCCGCGACCTTGTCGGCGGTGACGTCGGCGGTGCGGCTCTCGGCCTCGAACAGCTCGCGGTCGATGGCCAACGTCGCCTGCGCCTGCAGCGCGAGGAACCACGCGTCGGCGACCGCCGCCGCGAGCGACTGACGCGCCGCGGCGAGGTCGAGCCGCTGCGCCTCGGCCGAGGCCTCGGCCGCGGCGGCCGCGCTGCGCACGCGGCCCCACAGGTCGAGCTCCCACGACGCCTGCACGTTGACGTAGTACTGCGACGCGGCGGCGAAGCGACCGGGGATCAGGAACAGCGGCCGGGCGCGACGGGTCGTGTCGGTGGCGTCGATCTGCGGCCACAGGCTCGAGCTCGCCGACTGCACGCGGGCGCGCGCTTCGGCCTGCGCCGCGGCCGCCTGCCGCAGGTCCGGGTTGTGCGCGATCGCCTCGTCGACGAGCCGGCCGAGCATCGGGTCGGCGAACGTCGCGACCCAGTCGTTCTGCACCGGCTCGTGAGCAGGGCCGGCAGCGTCCGCGGCGGCGAACCGCTCCGGCAGGTCGAGCTGCGCGCGGGCCAGGTCCGGTGACGGTTCGCGAATGGAGACGCAGGCGGTCAGGACCCCGGACAGCAGCCAGGGCACGTAGCGGCGGGAACGGAGCATCGGGTTTCTCGGGGGCGGCCTCGGGTCGAAGCCCGGCTTTGGGCCACGGCAGACGAGAATGGAAATCATATTTCGAATAGGAATTCCAAGTTCGCATCCCAACTTTCCCGGCCCGCGGGGCCGGTCGCACCACCCCCCGCCGCGGAATCACCGATGCAAGCGGTTCTCCAGACACAAGTTCCCTAGCATTTGCGGAGCCCGAGATGGCCAACGTCAAGAACAACGCCTCGTCCGTCGAGACCCAGCGCAAGCTGCTGGAAGCTGCCGGGCGCGTGTTCGCCGAGAAGGGGTTCCACTCCGCGACCATCAAGGAGATCACCAAGGCCGCCGGCACCAGCCTGGCCTCGGTCAACTACCACTTCCGCGACAAGGCCGAGCTGTACGCGGCGGTGCTGCGGCGCATCGAGCAGGACAAGCAGCAGATGCTGCCGCCCGACGAGGTACTGGTCGGCACGCCGGAGCAGCGCTTCCGCGCGTTCGTCACCCACCTCGTGACGACGATGCTGCGCCGCGGCCAGCCGGTGTGGGAGCGCGTGCTGTTGGCGCGTGAGTTCGCCGAGCCGACGCCGACGCGCGACTCGCTGTTCGAGAACCTCGGCCGCCCGCTGCACCGCGGCCTCGCCGTCATCATCGGCGAGCTGACCGGGCGCCCGAAGGCGGACCGCGAGGTCGAACTCGCCGCCGTCAGCGTCATCGCGCAGTGCATCTACCACCTGCAGCACCAGGCCTACCTGGTCGACTTCCTGCCGTCGCTGGTGCCGGCGCCGCGCCCCGACGAGATCGCGGCGCAGATCGTCGCCTTCTCGCTGCACGGTCTGCAGAGTCTGCGCCGGCCCCAGCCGTGACGGCACCTCACCGCCCCGGTCCCCACCGGCGCGTGTCGGGCAATCCGCGCCACAGCACCAGGTGGTACAGCCGTCGCGGCAGCAGCCGACGCAGCAGGTAGAACAGCCACGCGTCGCGGGTCGCCGGCAGACGCAACGGCGGACGGCGCTCCCGCAGCAGGGCCGCGATGCGGCGGGCGATGCGATCGGGTGTCGCGCGGGCGCGGCGCATCAGCCGCTCGACGAACGGTGCCATGCAGTCGTAGTGCGCGCGGTAGCCGTCGTCGTGTTCGTGCGCGGCGCGTTCGCCCTCGCGCGACCAGACCGTGTTGCGGAACGACTCGCTGTGGATGAAGCCGGGCTCGACCAGCGTGACGTGGATGCCCCACGGCCGCACCTCGTACCACAGCGCCTCGGTGGCGCCCTCGAGCGCCCACTTCGACGCGCTGTAGATCGCCATCGTCGGCATCGCCATCATGCCCGCGACCGAGGAGACGTTGACGATGCGCCCCCGGCGGCGGGCGCGCATGCCGGGCAGACACAGCCGCATCAGGTGCATCGGCCCGAGGAAGTTGACCTGCATCTGCTGCAGGCGCTCCTGCTCGTTGACGTGCTCGAGCACCGAACGGAAGGCGACGCCGGCGTTGTTGATCAACACGTCGACGCCGCCGAACCGTTCGTCGATCTCGGCGACGACGGCGCGGCGCTGCTCGGCGTCGGTGACATCGAGCTGGCGCAGCAGCACCCGTTCGCCCTCGACGATGCCGGCAGCGGCGAAGCGTGCGAGCGACGCGGCGCGCGCGGTCAGCACCAGCCGATAGCGAGGGTCGCCGAGCAGCTGTCGGGCGATGGCCAGCCCGAGCCCGCTGCTCGCGCCGGTCAGCAGCACGTTCCACGCGCCACCGCCGGCATCGTCCGCAGGCCCGCGCACGTCCCGCATCCCACCATCTTGCCGCGGCGCCGCGGCCGCGCCCAGCCCGGCCCCGACGAGCGATGGTTGGAGCCCCGCGCGGCCACCGCGTAGGATCCACGCCTCTCTCTCGACACAACCGCGCCCTCTCTCCCTCCTTGAACGAACTGCCTCCCCTGCCCGCGCAGTGCGACGTCGTCGTCGTCGGCGGCGGCCTCGGCGGCCTGACCTCGGCCGCGGTGCTGGCCAAGTCCGGGCTCTCCGTCTGCGTGCTCGAGGCCGCCGCGCGCCCCGGCGGCTACCTGTCCGGCTACGACCGCCACGGCTTCGTCTTCGACACCGCCATCCACTGGCTCAACGAATGCGGGCCCAACGGCATGGTGCGCCGCATGTTCGACTTCCTCGGCCCCGGCGCGCCGGCGACGCCGCCGCTCAAGGCCATCCGCCGCTACAAGGGCGAGTCGTTCGACTACCTGCTGACCAACGAGCCGGACCGCCTGCGCGACCAGTTCGCGCGCGACTTCCCCGAGGACGAGGACGGCATCCACCGGCTGTTCGCGCTGGCCAAGCGCATGGGCGCGCGCATGGCGCACATGAGCAACGCGTTCCGTTCGCCGGCGACGATGAACCCGCTGGAGAAGATGCGCTACGGCCTGCCGATGGCGGCGATCGGCATCGCGATGCTGCGCCACAACGGCGCCACCGAACGGAAGCTGTCGAAGTACATCCGCTCGGCCAAGCTGCGCGCCGTGTTCTGCAGCGAGGAGCGCTTCCTGTCGGTGCTGGTGCCGATCGGCTGGGCCTACCACGGCAACTACCAGCAGCCGCCGGCCGGCGGCAGCCAGGAGTTCCCGATGTGGCTGTGCCGGCTGCTCGACGGCTGGGGCTCCACCGTCTCGCTGAAGAGCCGCGTCTCCGAGATCCTGGTCGAACACGGCCGCGCCGTCGGCGTGCGGGTCACGCGCGGCAAGGCCTCGGCGCCGGAGACACGCGAGATCCGCGCCCGCTACGTGATCGCCGCGTGCGACCTCGCGACCGTCTACCGCGACATGCTGCCGCAGGGCGCCGTGCCGCAGAAGATGATCGAGCGCCTCGAGACCGCCGACCTCTACGAGTCGTCGTTCACCGTCTCGCTCGGCCTCGACTGCCCGTCGGAGCAGCTCGGCTTCGGCGAAGAGCTCGTCTACCTGAGCAAGGACGGCATCGCGCGCCAGGACCACCAGTCGCACGACCCGCACCTGGTTGGCCTCAGTATCCTGGCGCCGTCGCTGCGCGACCCGACCATGGCGCCGCCGGGCAAGGGCACGGTCACCGTGCACGCGCCGGCGCGCATGGCCGACGGCGACCACTGGAAGACCGGCCCCGGCCAGCGCCGCGGCCCGGAGTACAAGGCCTACAAGCAGCAGTGGGCCGACGTCGTCATCGACCGCGTGGCGAAGGCGATCGCGCCCGACCTGCGCCAGCACATCGAGCTGTGCGAGGTGGCGACGCCGTTCACCCATCGCCGCTACACCGGCAACCGCGACGGCAGCATCATGGCCGCCAAGGCGACCGGCAAGAACATCCGCGGCGGCGTCGCGCGCTACCAGACGCCGGTGCAGAACCTGCTGCTCGGCGGCCACTGGGCGGAGTACGGCGGCGGCGTGCCGGTGGCCGTGCGCGCCGGGGCCAACAGCGCGCTGTTCGTGCTGAAGAAGGAGCGGCCGCGGGTGTTCCAGGCGCTGAAGCACCTGCTCGACGGCACCGTCAAGGCGGCGGACGTCAAGGCGCCGGAGCTGCGCGAGGCGGTGCTGACGCCGGTGGCACCGGCGGCGGTCGCGGCGACGGGCGGCTGATCGCCCCCGACTGCCACATCCGCGCCCCGCTCCGGATGACCCAGGCATGAACGACGACCTGCGGGTGATCGGCCGGCTGCACGACCTCGAACAGCGCGGCGCGCGGCGCGACGAGCAGCGGCTCGGCGACGTGCTGGTGAATTGGTCGCCGCGGCACAACCGCGACTGGCTGCGCGACGGCACGCGCAACGAGGCGCCGTTCCTGCAGGTGTCGCCGGCGACGCCCGGCACGGTGCTGGCCGACGAGCTGGCGCTGCTGGGCCGCGAAGGCTACGTCGCGGTCGGGCCGCTGTGGCTGCCGCTGGCGTGGCTGCACGACGGTGACGGCTACCGGCGGTTCGTGCGGTTGCTGGCGACGCACGCGCCGACCGGCGACGACGCGACCTACGCAGCCAAGGTCGAAGGCGAACTCGAACCGCTGCTGGCGATGTGGCCCGACGTGATCCTGCTGCCCACCGCACGCCGGCTGACCACCGACGAACTGATGCGGCTCCGGCCGTGGCCGGTGCATCCGCTCGGCGTCACCGCGACGCCGCGCCACGCCGACGGCGCCGCGCGTTCGCCGGCCGAGTTCTGGTGGCACGACGTCGACCACGCGCGCTTCAAGGTGCGCGAAGACCTGCTTCTCGAAGGCCACCACGTGCCCGATCCGTATCGCGACGGCGACACCTGGGACGCGGCCACCGGTCGCCACCGCGCGGTGATGCACGACGCGCTGCCGCACGTCTCGGCGAGCGGCTGGCGCCGCGCGCGAGCCCGCAGCGCGGCGCTCGACGGCTGGCTGCAGCGCGCGGCCGGGCTCGCCGACCGCGAACTCGCGGCGGCGGTGCGCTGGCTGTTGTTCGAGCTGCTGCACGAGAAGAGCCTGCCGGTGCACGCGAGCTCGCTGCAGAGCGCGCTCGCCGGCGGCACCCATACCGACAAGCTGCGACGGAAGTGCCACAACGGCTTCTTCGCCGACCATGGCCCATGCCCGGCCGTCGTCGTGCGCCTCGACGCGGCGCGCGCGTGGCTGTGCGAACTGTTCGAGGAGCGCTTGCCCGGCGAGGTGCTGCACGGCGAGGTCGCGATCGCGCGATGACGCGGCCGCTGCTCGACGCCACCACCGCGACGCCTGCAGCGCTGCTGCAGGCGCTGCGTCGCCACGGCGCGCTGCTGTGGCGCGACCCACGGCTGCCGCGGCGCAGCCACGAACACGCGCTCGCCGCGATCGCCCGTATGACGCGCTGGCCCGACGCCGAGAAGCAGCGGCTCGCGGTCGAGCGCTCGCCGCACTTCCGCGGCTACAGCCGCATGCACAACGAACGCGACTTCCGCGAGCAGCTGCACCTCGGCCGCGAGCGCGCGCCGGCGACCGCAGCAGCGACGACGCCGTTCTGGCGCCTGCAAGGCCCGAACGCGCAGCCGGGCGACGAGCGCTTCGTGCGCGATCTGCGCGACTGGCATCGCCGCGTCGGACGCGTCGCGTGCGACCTGCTGCGCCGCCTCGCTACAGCGCTCGAGCTGCCGGGCGCCGCCGCCGGCTGGCTCGGTCGCGATCCGTACCTGCTGGCGAAGTGCATCGCCTACCACGCCCAACCCGACGACCACGACCGCCCCGGCGTCGCCGCGCACGTCGACTTCAGCCTGCTGACGATCACGCTGCAGGACGACACCGGCGGCCTCGAGGTCCAGGACCCGCTCGGCCGCTGGTGCCCGGCCGCCCCGCGCCCCGGCACGGTCGTCGTGCACGTCGGCGAGCTGCTGCAGTTCGTCACCGGCAACCTGCTTTCGGCGACGCCGCACCGCGTGCACAACCCGTCGCGGCGCCGCCAGCGTTGCTCCTTGCCGCTGTTCGTCAATCCGTCGCTCGACACGACGCTGCGCCGCCAGCTGCCGCTGCTGGCGCCCGCTCCCGAAGGCGCCGA
Source organism: Planctomycetota bacterium (assembly GCA_020638735.1). Classification (GTDB taxonomy): domain Bacteria; phylum Planctomycetota; class UBA1135; order UBA1135; family UBA2386. The sequence continues at coordinate 710,361 of JACKHZ010000008.1, forward strand.
CCACGTGCACCGGGTGCTCGCCCCGCGCGAACCAGCCGCGACGCTGGCGTTCGGCCCGGCCGAGTGGCGTCGCAAGGGCGAGAACCGCTGGTGCGCCCAGTGCACGGGGGCCCCCACCGCGGAAATCGCGCGGCCGGCTGCCACGTGAGCCGCGCGCTCCGGATGACCGGGGCATGAGCAACGTCAAGACGCCGGTGGAGCACTTCGAGGTCAAGGACCTCGAGGACGGCTCCAAGATCGAAGTCCTCGTCGAACACTGCACCGAGGTCGGCAACGCCGGCAAGCCGGGCCTGCAGGTCTGGTACATGGGCAACGTGGTCTGCTTCGAGCCGCTGATGGCCGAACGCCTCGCCTACCAGGCCCGCAAGGCCGGCAAGACCGAGCACTACCTCGAGGACCGCTCGTGGGCCGTGCACGACGACCAGTTCGTCAAGCTGTTCCTGGTCTGCGGCGACAAGCCCGAGGTGCGGGTCGAGGTCAAGACGCGCTCCAAGTCCAAGGCGATCGTCAAGACCTACCCGCTGCCGTTCGCGCTCGACGAGGAGTAGCCGCCCGTGTCGTTCCCGCCCGCCGTCGTCGCCGCCGTGCGTTCGTTCCTGCGCGCCGTGCTGACCGGCGACGCGGAGCTGCTGGCCGCGTCCTGCCTGCCCCACGAAGGTCTCGATCGCCTGGTCGAGGCTCGGTCCACCCCACCGCCGCCGGAGCTGCTCGAAGAACTCGACCACCTGCAGCTGCACGGCGGGCAGATCGACGACGAGCGCCATCTGGTCATGGCGTGGTCGGGCGGCGCGCTGCAGCTGCTGATCGTGCAGGGCAGCACCGCCGGGCCGCGCGTCGACGCGCGCTACGCGATCGCCGCGCTCGACCCCGACGACGAACGTCGCCGCGTCGCGCGGCGCTTCTACCTGGCGATGCTGCTCGGCGACCTGGCCGGGATGCGCGCGCTCGCGTTCGATCCGCGCGGCCTCGAGCTGCTGGCCGGCGCGGCGCCGCCGGCCGGCGAGGTCGCACAGCTGGCCCACATCACGGAGACCATGGGCCTGGCCAGGGTGCAGCCCGGCGAGCGCTTCTGGATGCCGCGCGGCGCCAAGGTCGTGTCGGCGCAGCACGAGGCGCTCGGCATCGAGGTCTGGCGCGGCCTCGCGCCCGACGGCGAGCTGCCGTTCCTGCTGCGGCAGCGCGACGGCGCGTGGAAGGTGATCCCGGCGCCGTTCGTCGAGGCGGCGGTGCTGGCGCGCGGCGGCACGTTCGGTGAGAGCGGCGCCTGAGCGCACCCAAGAAGGCACGACCTGCTACGCTCCGACGCTCCCCCGGGCCGCCTGCTCGCCTCCGGCAGCCCGACCATGCCTGTCCCGAGGAGAGTCGCCTTGATCCGTCCCTTCGCCGCCGACACCGTGCTGGTCGAGGACATCGCGCCCGACCCGGCCAACGCCGTCGGCGAGGTCGTGACGATGGGCGGCGAGCTGTGGTTCGGCGTCGGCGGCGCGCTGTATCGGTCGAACGGCACCGCGGCCGGCCGCGTGTTGGTGCCCGACACCGGCGCGTCGCGCCTCAACGGCCTGCGCGCTGGCGACGGCGTGCTGTCGTTCTCCACCGACGAGGGCTCCTTCGTGCCGACCAGGCGATTGTGGCGCAGCGACGGCGCGACGACGGAGCAGTCGCCGATGCCGATGACGCTGCGCGCCGGGTTCGTGCAGGTCGGCGACGCCACCTATCACGTCTCGCCGGTCGGCGTGTTCGATCCGCTCGGCGTGTCGCCGTTCGGCACGGCGACGGCCCCGGCCGTGCTGTGGGTGATCGGCGCCTGAGGGGCCGAGAAGAAGTCATGACACGCCCTCTCAGGATGCCGATTGGCGGCCGACTACACGGCCGCGCAGAGCCTTCGAGCGGATCCTCTCTCAGGCTCTTCCATGAGAGGGCCGGTTGCGTCCAGGCTCAGTCCGAGGCGCCGCGCACCCGCGAGCGCCACGTGGCCTCGAGGTCGACTATGCGCTCCGGCCCCAGCGGTTCCGGTCGCGGCGTGATGCGCAACCGACCGTCGACGATCGCGGCGTTGGGCGCGAACGCGTCCTCGTAGCCGTGCGGCGGCAATCGCTCGTGGGCCATCATGCGCCGACCGACGAACGCGTCGACTGCCACGCCCACCTCGTCGATGGCCAGCGCGCCTGCCCGTCGCGACGCCGCCAGGAACAGCACCTGCGCGACCAGCGCATCGGCGGCCATGCGGTCACCCTCGCTGTCCATGGGGTTGCCGTCGAACAGCGCCGACACGACGCCCCGCAGTTCGTCCCGGTCGATCCAGCCGTCACCGTTTCGCTCGCCCTCGCGCAGGTGCTTCGACAGCAGCTGCCGCCATGCCTCCCCTGCGGCCAGGTCCGGCGGCGTACGCGCCACCACCCAGTCGCACAGCCCGTGGCGGTCGAGCAACGCCACGTCGGGTAGCACCCAGCCGAGCCAGCCGATGGCCCCGACCGCCAGCACAGGGACGTCCCCAGGGGCCGCCTGCGCCGGGCCCCGTTCCGGAAGCTGCGCCTGCAATGCCGCGAGCGTCTGCGCGTGCTGGTTGCAGCGCAGGCAGACGAAGTGCAGGTGCAACCATCCCTGCAGCCGGTCGTGCACGCGGGCGATCGGCCGCAACAGCGCAGGCACCTGATGCTCGCTCTGCCACAGGCCGTTCACCGGCATCTGCCACGACGCGGCGAGGTGGAACCAGCCGAAGCCGGAGGCGACCAACAGGCCGGCCGGCCACGCAGCGCGCGCCCACGGCGCGCGCGCGACGTCGAGCGCCATGCGTTGCGTGGCGACGACCATCAGCGGCACGAGGTGGGCGAAGACGCGGTACTCGAAGTGATCGCCGCCGACCTGCACCACGTAGTAGCCGACCTGCAGCAGCATCGCGGCGGTGGCCGCGAGCGCCGGCCAGGAAACGGTCCGAGCCGCCCGCCAACGGCGCGCCGCCGGCAGCAGCCAGGCCGCCACCAACAGGAGCCACCACCAGACACCGTGCTCGATGACGAAGCTGGCCAGATATCGAACGCCTGCGTCCGGCCAGGGTGTCGAGACCTTGGCGTAGTAGGTGTTCGGCAACCACTCGCCGTAGAACCAGCGACGCCACAGCAGGTGCGCGACGACCATCAGCACCGGCAGGCCGCCGACCACGAGGCAGCGCCCGGGCCAGGCCCGACGCAGCCACCAGACGACGCCGGTGGTGATGGTCGCGGCGACATAGAGCAGACCGTCGGGCCGGACCAACGCCGAGAGCACCGCGAGCAGCATCCAGAGACCGAAGGAGCCGCCGCCGGGTCGCACGCGACGGAACGCGAGCAACACCCACGCCACAGTCAAGGCGACGAACAGCGGGGTCTCCAGCCCGCTGCTCCACCACTGCAACCAGGTGCGGCATCCGACCAGCGCCGTCAGCGAAGACAGCGCCAACCAGACCGGCGCCGGCTCGCCGGCGGCGCTGCGCATCGTCAGCAGGGCACGCGCGACGATCGCGAACTGCAACAGCCCGCAGCCGAACGACAGCACCAACGACGCGGTCGGCGGCTCGACGCCGAACCAGCTCCAGGCGCCCCACAGGAGCAGCGCCCAGCCGAAGCTGCTGTAACCCTCGACCGGCAGGAACGGCGCCGGGTTCCAGACCAGGCCATGGCCGGCGTGTGCGTTGGCGACGAAGCGATAGGTGATGTAGGCGTCGTCGCATTCGAAGCACAGCGCCGTCGCGCCAGCCGCGGCGGCCGACGCCAGCAAACACAGCGCGATCGCGACGAGCACTCCCGCCGGAACGCGCACCTCGAAGTCGGGGCGCTCTCTCATTCTTCCGCCGCCATTCTTCCGCCACCGCGGGCCCGACGTCAAGGAGGCCTCCCGCCGACGTGCGTTCCGCCGTGGTGTCCCCCCACCGTCCCCGCTAGGTTGCTCGCTGCCCATGCGCGTCGTCGTCGCCGAGAAGCCCTCCGTTGCCCGCGATCTCGCCCGCGTGCTCGGCGCCGGCCAGCGCAAGGACGGCTACCTCGAAGGCAACGGCTACCGCGTCACCTGGGCGATCGGCCACCTGGTGCAGCTGAAGACGCCCGACGAATACGACCCGTCGCTGAAGCGCTGGTCGCTGCAGACGCTGCCGTTCGTGCCGGAGCGGTTCGAGCTGCGGCCGACCTCCAACCAGGGCATCAAGGAGCAGCTCGACGTGGTCGCCGGGCTGTGCCGCTCTGCCGAAGAGCTGATCTGCGCGACGGACGCGGGGCGCGAGGGCGAGCTGATCTTCCGCTACATCCTCGACTGGGCCGGCTGCCCCACGCGGCCGCACAGCCGGCTGTGGCTGAGCTCGCTGACCGAGGAGGCGATCCAGAAGGCGTTCGCGCAGCGCAAGCCCGGCGCCGACTACGAACGGCTGCACGACGCCGCGCGCAGCCGCAGCGAGGCGGACTGGATCGTCGGCCTCAACGCGACCCGCGCCTACACGGTGCGCTACGGCGGCGGCAGCGTCTTGTGGTCGCTCGGTCGCGTGCAGACGCCGGTGCTGGCGCTGATCGCCGAGCGCGACGACGAGATCGCGACGTTCGACGCGCGGCCGTTCTGGGAGCTGCGCACCCGCTACCGCAGCGCGCGCTTCCGCTACGCCGGCGACCGCTTCCGCGAGCTCGGGCCGGCGCAGGAGCTGCTGGCCAAGGTCACGGACCAGCCGCTGGCGATCGAGCGGCTCGAGCGCCGCACCGAGTCGCTGCCGCCGCCGCTGCTCTACGACCTGACCCAGCTGCAGCGCGACATGAACCAGCGCTTCGGCCTGTCGGCGCAGCGCACGCTGGAGGTCGCGCAGCAGCTCTACGAGCAGAAGCTGCTGACCTACCCGCGAACCGACAGCCGCCACCTGTCGCTCGACATGGTCGACCAGGCGCGCACGACGCTGGCGCAGCTGCGCGCGTGGGACCCGGCGAAGCTGGCGGTGCTGGCGCAGTACATCGGCGGCGCGCCAGACGGCGAGCGCGGGCCGAAGGCCAGGAGGAAGCGCGTGTTCGACGACGACAAGGTCAGCGACCACCACGCCATCGTGCCGACCGGCAAGGTCGAGCCGCTGAGCGGCGAGCAGCAGCTGGTGTTCGACGCCGTCGCGACGCGCTTCGTGCAGGCGTTCCTCGGCGACCGCGTGCAGGACGTCACCACCGCGCACGCGCTGAGCAACTCGGTGCCGTTCCGCGCCCGCGGCGTCGTGGTCACCGATCCGGGCTGGAGCGCGCTCGAGCCGGCGGCAGCGAAGAAGCCGAAGAAGAAGGGCAAGGGCGCGGCGAAGGGCGCCGGCAAGGACGGCGACGACGATCAGGACGACGGTGACGACGACGCGCAGGAGCTGCCGCCGTTCGTCGAGGGCGAGTCCGGGCCGCACGAGCCGGAGCTGCACGAGGGCAAGACCAAGCCGCCGCGCCCCTACACCGAGAACACGCTGCTGGCGGCGATGGAGACGGCCGGCAAGACCATCGACGACGCCGAGCTGCGCGAGGCGATGCGCGCCCGCGGCCTCGGCACGCCGGCGACGCGCGCGGCGATCGTCGAGACGCTGCTGCAGCGCGCCTACATCCGCCGCGACAAGAAGGCGCTGCGCGTCACCGACCTCGGCCGCTACCTGGTCGGCATCATCGCCGACCCGCTGCTGAAGTCGCCGGAGCTGACCGGCGAATGGGAGTGGAAGCTCGGCGAGATCGAGCGCGGCCGGCTCGGCCGCGACGCGTTCATGGGCGAGATCGTCGAACGCATCCGCGCGCTGATCGACTCGGGCCTGTCGCCGTTCAACGAACACCCCGGCATCGGCGCGTGCCCGCAGTGCCAGGCCGACGTCGTCGAGGGGCGCGAGGCCTACGGCTGCTCACGCTGGAAGGAAGACTGCGCGTTCCGCCTGCCGAAGGCGCACCGCGGCGCCCTGCTGACCCGCGACCAGGTGCGCGACCTGCTGTTCCGCGGCATCGCGCTCAGGCCGCTGGTGATCGACGGCTCGCCGCGCATCGTCTGCCGCACCAAGGGCGGCGGCCTGATCGATCTGGAGCCGCCAAGCCGCGACGCGCAGCGCCGGCAGCCGTCCGGTGGCGGCGGGCGTGGCGGCAGCGGCGCCACGCGCGCGCGCAAGGCGCCCGGCAAGCCGGCGGCGAAGCCGAAGCGGCGCAAGGCCGGCGGCGAGGAGTGAGCGTTCAGTCGCCGGCGAGCCGATCGGCCGCGACCACCACGAAGTCGATGCGCTCGTACGGCCCCTTCTCGCCGCGTTCGCAGGCGACCCCGACGCTGCCGTCCGGCAGCACCACGAGACACGAATAGGCGCTCGGCCCCGCCGCGAGCAGCAGGCCGTCGGACCAGGTCCGGCCGTCGTCGCGGCTCGTGCGCAACGTCAGCCGCTCGCGCTTCGTGCTGGCGGCGTTGCAGAACAACATCACTCCGGGCTGCTGCGTCTCGCCCTCGTTGCTCGGCCACGAGCCCCGCCGCAAGCTCGCCTGGCAGATCGGATCGACGAGCTCCTTCAACAGCGCCTGCTGCTTCCACGTCAGCCCGCCGTCCTCGCTGCGCGCCTGCTGCCGGCACTTCGCCGCAGGGTCGTAGCTGCGCATGTTGAGCAGCAGCGAACCATCCGCGCACTCGGCGACCTCGCATTCGTTGACCCGGTGCTGCGGCGTCGTGCCGCCGAGCTGCCACGTCGCGCCGTGGTCGTCGGAGAAGATCACGTGCGAGTAGTAGTGCTTCGTCGAGGCCTCGATGTGATCGCACGGGATCACCAGCCGACCGCGGTGTTCGCCGCGCTCGAGCTGTACGCCACAACCAGGGCCGGTCGCGTACCACGTCCAGTCGTCGCGCTTGACCTGCGCGGTGATCTCGCGGCGCCGGGACCAGGTGCGGCCGTGGTCGCGCGAGCTGCTGACGAACACGCGGCGCGTGTCCTTGCTCTGCTGCGCGATGATGTCGCGTTCGTGGTCGTCGCCGCGATTCCATGTGCTGAGCAGCCAGATCGTGTCGGTGCTCGCGTCGCGCACCAGACACGGATTGCCGCAGGTGTTGTCGCCGTCGTCCTGCACGACCTGGAGGTCGCCCCACGTGCGGCCGCCGTCGTCGCTGCGCCGCGCCACCAGGTCGATCTCGCCGGCGTCGCCGCGGCCGCCGCGGCGCCCCTCGCAGATCGCCAGCAGCGCGCCGTCGCCGGTGACGACGAACGCCGGGATGCGGAACGTGTGGTAGCCGTGTTCGCCGCTGACGAACGGCGTCGAACGCGGCGTCTCGCCGCGGCGCGCCAACCAACGTACGCCGTCCCGGACCATCGCCTCGAGCCCGTCGGTCAGCTCGGGGTGCGGGCTGCTGCACAGCACGCGCCCGTCGCCGAAGCGGCCGCGCAGCATCGCCGGCGTGTCGCGCATGACGCCCTCCGGCGCGTCGTTCTGCCGCACCTCGCCGCGGAACCAAGCCAGCACCTCCGGGGCCGCGAGCCCGTCGACCTCGCGCAGCGCCAGCAGCGGGCCGTTGGCGTAGCGCACGTCGAACGCCCCGTCGCGCGCGCCGAACATCGCGCTGCCGGCGACCGACAGCTCGACCGCGACATCGCCGCGGCCGCGCTTCCAGTGCTGCCGGTCGATGACCTCGACGGCCAGCAGCCCGAGCGACCACGAGTAGTTGCTCGCCGCGAGGTAGTTGCCGGCGCAGACGCCGAGGTAGCCACCGCCGTCGCGCACGAACGCGCGCACCTGCTCGCGCCCGGCGGCACCGAGCGCTTCGGCCTGCTTGCTGGCGGTCCCGCCGGGGAACACGACGACGTCGAAGCGCCCCAGCGCGCCGGCCCCGACCGCGTTCGCGTCGACGACCTCGACGTAGAACTCCGGCCCGCCGAGGTCCGTGACCACGGCGGCGACGCAGTTGGCGGCGCAGCCACCGCCGTTCCACAGGGCGACGCGGATCGCCGCCAGGCTGGTCGCGCCCGGCGCTTCGCCGGGTGCCTGCGGCGCGCCGGACGTGCACGGCGCCGACGCCGTGAGCAGCGCCAGGGAGAACAGCGCGGAGAACGGGCGGGAGAGCGGCGACATGGTGGCGCGCACGGTAGCCGATCAGCGCGCCAGCGAGGTGCTCCTCGCCCCGGGCAGGCGCACCCGCAAGCAGGCGCCGCCGAGCGGGGAATCGGCGATCTCGACGGCGCCGCCCAGACTCTGGGCGCAGGCGCGCACCGAGAACAAGCCGAGCCCGGTGCCGCCGTCCTTGGTCGAAGCGAGCGCGTCGAACAGCTCCTCGCGGCGATCGACCGGGATGCCGGGCCCGTCGTCGGCGACCTCGATCAGCGCGTCGCCGCGCTCCTCGCGCACGTTGACGTCGATGCGGCCCCTGCCACCGGTCGCCTCGGCGGCGTTGAGCAGCAGGTTGGCGACGATCTGGTGCACCAGCAGCGCCTGCGTCTCCACTTCGACGTCGCCGCCGCTGCGCACCTGGACACGACATCCCGAGAGGCGCGGCAACGCCCGCAGGCTGGCCACACATTCGCCGACGCACGCCCAGAGGTCGACCGCGGCACGCTCGCCGCCGGCCGAGGTCCGGTGCGCCGACAGCAGGCGCCGGTTGAGCGCCACCAGCCGGTCGAGCTGCTGGTCGACCTCGTCGAACTGCGCTTGCAGCGCGCGCGGCAGGTGTTCACGCAGCTGTGCGAGGCCGTGCAGCACCACCATCAGCACGTTGTTGACGTCGTGCGCGATCGAAGCGGCCGTGACGCCGGCGAGCGCGCGGCCCTGGTTGGTCACCAACGCCCGCTCGCGGCGCAGCAGCTCGACCGCGTCGCGGTCCATGCGCCGCATCGCCAGCAGGCCGCCGCCCCAGACGCCGATCGTCGTCACGACGACGAACAGCACGCCCTTGAGCGTCTCGATGCGTTCGAGCTCTTCGACCGACGCGGAGGCGCCCGCCGCGATGTGGCTGGAGACCACGATGTAGGCCGTCGCGAGCCCGCCGTAGGCGAGCGCGAGACCGATCGAATATCGCAGCGCTGTCGAACTCACGACCTGGGGACCTCTCGACGCCGGATCCTACCGGGCGGCGACACGACGACGAACGGCCGTTCTGCCGCATCGAGCGATCCGGTTCGCTGCCGCGAGGCTCACTGCCAGGCGAAGAACGTGACTGGACAGTAATTCTGCGTCAGGCCACCGGTCGGCGACGACGGCGGGCCCTGCACCGCCAGCACCGACGCGCGCGGCTTGATGCCGACCTGCACCTGCACGCCGTTCGACGAGACGACGCCGCCCGGCGCGAAGAAGTCGAGCAGCAGCGCCTGGTGGCTGATGAAGAGGTCGTTCAACAGCTCGTCGTTGGGCACCGTGTAGCTCAACGACATGCCGCCGCTGGCGGTCGTGTTGGCGGTCAGCATGGCGAGCTGCCCGGGCGCCAGCCAGCCGCTGCACGCCGGGGCCGTGCCCGGCAGAACCAGCGACAGCGGGAACGGGTTGGGCAGCAGCTCGGCGCCGACGGTGAGGAACACCACCGCGACCGAGTTGGCCGGACAGCCCGTCGCCGACAGTTGCAGCGGCTGGCCGACGCGCACGCCGGCCGCGCCGAGCGTCGGCACGCCGCCGCCCGAGTGCTGGCAGCCGGCGCCGGCCTGCATCACCGGCGAGAAGAAGTCGGCACGATCGAGTCGGTAGTTGAAGCTCGCGCCGCCGACGCTGTTGCCGAAGACCCGATACTCGACGACCAGGTTGCGACCGCCGGGCTGGTAGACGAACGGCGTCGTCAGGTCGACGAAGAAGCGGCCGTCCTGGAGCGGCGCGTTGGCGTCGCGCAGGTTGGGCAGCGCGAACAGCGCCGGGCCGAACACCGTCACCGGCGCGCCGTCGTAGTTGCTGTCGAAGCTCGTCGCCGGCTGCGTCGCGGCGTTGTTCGTGTAGCCCATGCGGATCTCGAGCTGCAGCGCGCGGCCGGTGTCCATCGCGGTGATGGTCGCGTCCTGGCGGAAGCCGATGCGGGTGATCGACGCGCCGACCGGCACGTCGAGGTCGCGGCGATCGTGCACGATCATGACCCGCGAGGTTCCGTTGGCGAGCGGCAGGTTGGGCGAGTTGAGCGGCCCCTCGGGCACCGCGGCGTAGTCGGACGGGAAGACGGCGGTGCTCTGGGCGGCGAGCGAGGCGACCAGCAGCAGCGACGGGAGGATGGCGAACGGCTTCATCGTGGTTCTCGGAGCAAGGGGTCTGTGGCGCACCCGACCGGACGTCGGCCGCGGCGCGCGAGCTACCCAGTGCCGGCGTGCGCCGCGTGTCACACTCGCAACCTGCGATTCCGGACAGCCCGCGGCTGGCGGCTCGTTCCGCCGCGGCGACAATGCCGTCAAGGCCATGGCCGACGAATCCCCCACCCCTTCCCTCTCCGAACGCGCCGCCGCCGGCGACCTGCAGGCCCTGCAGCAGCTGCTGGTGCGGTGCATGCCGCAGCTCGAGGCATAGCTGCGCGTGCAGGTCGGCCCGGAGCTGCGCGCCAAGGAGTCGATCAGCGACCTCGTGCTCGCTCGACCAGCTGCCGGAGGACTATCGCGAAGCGATCCTGCTGCGGCGCGTCGTCGGCCTCGAGTACGCGGAGATCGCCGCGCCGATGGAGCGCAGCGACGGCGCGACCCGCAACCTCGTGCACCGCGGCCTGGCGCGGCTGTCGGCGCTGCTGACGCCGTGACCTTCCGCGCCGGCGCGCGCACCGTCGACGACCTCGCACCGCTCCGCCAGCGTCAGAACCCGCCGCCGGTGCGGAAGCCGCCGCCGCCGCCGCCGAAGCCGCCGCCAGAGCGGAACCCACCGCCACCACCCCCGAAGCCACCGCGACTGCTGCTGCTGCCGATCGAGCCGAGGATCGCGCCCCCGATGCGGCCGATCGTCGCCGCCGTGCCGAACGCGCTGTCCGACGAGCGCGCCCGCCAACGCTGACGCCGACGCATCGTCGACCACGCGTCGCCGCTGCGCAGTACGCCCGCCAGCACGCCGCCGACCAGGCTGCCGACGTCGAAGTCGTCGTCGAACATCGAGTCGCCGCGCTGGAAGTCGTGCTGGCGGAAGCGCCGCGACAGGTCCTCGACCTCGCGGAAGCTGGTCAACGCCGCGTGGTGCGCCTGCTCGGCCGCGCGCAGCTGCTCGCTGAGCGCCAGCGCGCGTTCGCGCACCGAGGCGACGGTCCACACCAGCTCGTCGTCGCGCGGCGACTCGGTCGCCAGCGCGTCGGCGCGCAGCGTCGCGACGTCCTCGCTCGCCAGCTGCGCCTGCAGCACCTGCTCCGCGCTCGCGCTCCACCGGTCCTGCCCCGACGCCAGCGATGCCTGCTGCTGCAGCAACTCGTCCTGCGCGGCCTCCGCGGCGACGATCCGCCGGCCGAGCTCCTCGAGCTGCTGCTGCGCCGCCTGCAGCGCCTCGCGCCGCGCCGGTTCGCCGGCGGCGTCGAGCGCCGCGCGTTCGAGCGCGGTCAGGCGCGCCAGCTCGGCGGCGGCCTCGGCCTGCAGCGCGGCAGCGTGCGCCGCGAGCCGCTTCGGGATCTCCAGCAGCATGCCGTAGTCACGATGCGCGCGGTCGTAGTCGCAGAGCCCGGCGACCCAACCGTCGAGCGTGCGGATCAGCGGGATCGCGCGATACTCCGGGAAGCGGTAGCGCCGCCGCCACAGGTAGGCGAACAACTTGTCGGCGTCGTACGGCGCGCGCTTGTGGTCGCGGTCGGCCGCGGCCTGCTGCGCCTTGTCGGCGGCGTTCTGGGCCTTGGCCGCGGTGAACTCGACGTGGCCGCGCTGCGCCGCCCACTCGTCCTGCTGGGCCAGCTGCTGCATCGTCGCCGCGACCAGCTCCTCGTGCGCCTTCGCCGCCGCGTCGCGCGCGGCGGCCAGGCGGTCCTGTTCGCTCCGCAGCGCCGCCAACGCCGCGGCGCCGTCGGCGACCGCGAAGCCGACGCGATCGCGTTCGCGGGTGCGCTCGGCCAGCAGCGCCAGCGCGTCGCGGTCGCTCTGGTCGAGGCGCGCCTTGACGCGATCCCCGCCGAGCTCGCCGAGCCGCACCCGCGCCAGCTCGGCCAGCGCGCGCGCCTCCTCGCTGCGGTTGTGCTGCAGCGCAGCGCGGGCCTGCTCGACCTGCTGCGTCGCGGAGTTCAACCGGTCCTGGGCGGCGACGGTCTGCCGCTCGAGATCACGATAGACGCTGCTGCCACTCTGCATGCTCACCACTCCGTGATGTAGCCGCCGGCCACCGGGAAGCGGAACTCGGGCGAACGCGCGCCGCGGCGCTTGTGCCCGAACACGACGTCGTCGATCAGGTTGTTGTCGAGCTTGTCGGCCTTGACCCGCTCGTAGACCTCGATCGGCACGCGCACGCCGAAGCGCTTGACGCGGACCGTGCGCTGCTTCTCCTCGTCGAGGATCGGCAGCGTCAGCACCTGGCCGCTCTGCCCCACCGCCTCGACGATGATGTAGTAGTTGCGCCGGCTGCGGTCGTTGCCCTCGTAGCGCCAGACGCCGCTCTGCACGCCGGGCCGCGAGACGATGCGCAGCTCGTAGCGCTGGTCGAGCAGCGCGACCAGCGCGCCGAGCTGTCCCACCAGGTCGGCGGCGCGTGCGCTGTCGCCCGCTGCGAGCGCTGCCTCGGCGCCGCTCTGCAGCGTGCGCATCTCCTCGCGCGCGTCGGCGACGACGTCGACGCCGTCGAGCGCGGTCGCCAACACCGCCAGACGCGACTGCACCTCGGCCGCGCGCTGCCGCGCGGCGAACACCGCGTCCAGCTGCTGCACGAACGTCGCCAGCGCCGCGTCGGCGACGCCGACGTCGGTGGTCTGCAGCGCCGCGGCCACCGCGCCGGCGGCCGCCTGCAGCCGCGCCGCGTCGGCCGGCGACGGCTGCGCATCGGCGAGCCGCTGCTGCGCCGCGGCGAACTGGCGAACGAGTTCCCCGTGGCGCTCCGCCGCGACCAACGCACTCCGCGCCGCGTCGAGCTCGCCATCGGCGATCTGCGCCTCGCGACGGCACGCGGCCAACGACTCGTCGCCGCGTGCCTGCTGCGCGACGTAGTCGGCGCCGGTCGGCAGGCCGTGCAGCGCGTCGCGCGCGGACTCGGCGCGGCCGAGGCCGTTCCTCAGGTGCCCCTCGGCGGTCTCCAGCAGCGCGAACTGCGGCGCGCTCGGCTGACCCGCCGCGGCACGCCCCAGCGCCGCCTCGAGCTGTTGGCCCTCGCGCAGCCGCGCGCCGATCTCGGCGTCGACGTGGGCCACCGCGCCGGCGAAGCGCTCGATCAGGCCCTGGGCGTGCATGCGCCGCGGGATCACGATCGCGCCCCACACCACCGCCGCGAGCAGCAGCACCACCCCGGCGCGCTTGCTCCACTTGCCGCGCTCGACGTAGACCTCCGCCAGCCGCACGGCGAACGTGCGCTGCGGCGGCCGGTAGACGAAGCGCTCCTGCTCGAGCGCGCGCACGCCTTCGGCGACGACGTCCTCGGGCACGTCGATGCCCTGCGACTCGTAGAGCTGCTGCACGCGCTGGACGAGTTCGCGCTGGCGGCGCTCGCCGTCGAGTTCGCGCTCGACCAGCTCGCGCTGGTGCCGCAGCGTGTCGACGACGTCCATCGCCAGCATCACGCGATCCAGCGCGACGGGCTCCGTCGCACCCTGGCCAGTCGTGAGCGGCTCCTGCACCTGCGGCGTCACCGCGACCGGCTCGCTCACGCCTGCTTCGGCGCCGGCAGCGCCGCGACACGGTCCTGCAGCGCGACCAGCCGCTGCTTGCCGTTCTCGACGGCGGCGGTCACCTCGCGTTCGTTCTGCGTACTCAGCTCGCGCATCTCGTCGATGATCTGCAGGCTGCGCTCCTGGTAGGCGACCACCGCGTCGACCAGCAGCTTGACCGACTCGGCGCGGATCGTCGGCCCGTAGCCGGCCTTCAGCGCCGCCTCCTGGATCTCGGTGCCGACCTCGCCGAGCGTCTCGAGGCTCTTGTTGATGCCGGCCTTCATCGCCTCGAGCGTCTGCGTGCTCTCGTGCAGGCCGTGCAGCCCGGTGAACGACGCCGACAGCGCGGTGAAGACCGTCTCGTTGGTGCCGAAGAACGTCACCGACTGCGAGTAGACGCGCTCCTTGGCGTCGGTGATCTGGGCGATGCGCGCCATCACCACCTCGGTGGTGCCGTAGGCGATCGACAGGTTCTCGGCGAGGTCTTTGGCGATCTGGTAGCGCTTGTCCTCGGCCTGCAGCGCCTGCAGCGCGAGGTCGCGGGTCAGCTCCAGCTGCGCGCGCTGTGCCTGGTCGTCCCCCGAGAACGCCGCCAGCGCCGCCGCCGCGCCGTCGAGGTTCTGCTTCTTCTGCTGGACCGACGCCTCGGCGCGCTGCAGCAGCTCGAAGCCGAGCACCTGCGACTGCTTCAACGCAGAGCGGAAGTCGGCGTAGGCCTGCAGGATCGTCTGCTCGCGCTGGATCTGGTCCAAGGTGTCCTTGGTGACGTCCAGATAGGTCGCCTTGATCTTGGCGAAGCGCGACGGGATGTCGCCGCGGGTGATCTTCATCCAGATGTTGGACAGCCGCTCGAAGGTGTCGATGCGGTTGTCCTTCATCTGCTCGACCATGTTCTTGGCGTCGTCGCGGATCGAGTCGAACGCCGCGGTGATGCCGCGGTAGCGCTCGGCGATCTTCATCGCCTGGATCTGCTCGCGCACCACTTCGTTGAACAGCGACGCCTGCGACAGCGTGCGCGCGATCGCCGCGGCCTTGTCGGGCTCGAGGTAGGCGATGCGGTCGATCAGCGCGACGATCGGCGCCGGCGCCGGTTCGGACTTGATCAGCCCGAGGTTGCGAAGCACCGACATGGCCTGGTCGAGGAACTTGAGCGGGGTCGGGGCGGTGGCGGTCATCGGCTTCTCGGCGTCTCCTGCGGCGATGCTCGGGCGAGTGGAAGGGCACATCGTCGTGCGGCGCGGGACACGGTCAAGCACGACGGAACGGGACGGCGCGAAAGGTGGCCGATGGGCGCGCGATCCTGTCGTGGCAGCCAGTGGCCTGCGCGCCGCGTCAGCGTGCGATGGGCGGTCGACGCCATCGACGTCCGGTGTGCACGGCCCGCGCCGAGAAGGTCAGCCCAGCCCGGCTTCCCGCGTCGCCCGCTCCAGCAAGTCCCCGACGCCACAACGCTGGGCCCATTCGCGCAGCTCCGCCACGTCCAAGCTCGCTCCCTGCGCCTTCAACACGCCGAGCACGTCGCGCCATTGCCGATCGCTCACCTCGCCACCGGACCGGAACCAGCTCAGCTTCTGGATGACGATGCCCTCGGCAGCCGTCACGTCGATCTCCATCTTCTTTCCCGGATCGAGCACGAGCCGCCGCCGCCGCTGCCACTTCCACAGGTGCACGCCCTCCCAGGCCGGGACGAAGACGTCGATGCGCAACAACGTCGGCAGGTGCAACAGCTGGAACGAACCGCGGCGCGCCACCTCGTCGCGAGCCCACGCCGCGTCCACCGAGAAGTCGGGACCGAGCGCAGCGAGCCACGGGCCGATCGTCTCCGGCTGCAGGTCGGCGACGAGGTCCACGTCGAGCGTTGCGCGCGGCTCCCCCATCGCCGTGCTCGCCAACGACCCGCCGAGCAGGTAGCGAACCCCGAGCCGCTCGAACGAGGCCGCGATCGACGCCGCGATCTTCAGCGGATCCAGGTCGTTCATGACAACCAGGCCTCCGCCTCTTCGCCGAACACGCGCCGCATCAGCTCCGGCCCGACGCGCAGCGCGCCGGCGCGACGGTGCAGTTCTTCTTCGTCGGCGTCCGGGAACCGCAGGCGCAGCCCCGCCACCGACAGGCGGTGCACGGCCTGGGTCGCGCGCACCGCCATCTGCAGACGCTCGACCGGCGTCAGCAGGCGCAGCCGGTCGAACAGGGCGCGGTCCACTGCCTCGGCGACGTCGTCGGATTGCGGAACGTAGTCGGACACCGTGGGCACGATAGCGCTGGGCGGTGCCGCGCGCCCGCGGTGACGGTGCTCACGAGCAGCGCGAATCGGACCGGCGAGTCGGCGATGGACGGCACCAAGGGCCGGCCGCAAGGACAGGCGGCACCCGGCTGCAGCGATCCGCACCGTGCGCGGCGCTGGCGCGTGACGCTCGCCAATCCTCGACGTCTCCACGCTCGCCCGGCGCCGGGCCGGTGGCTATGAACACCGCAATGCCAGGACCTGAGGACGAAGGGCCCGCGTTCGACCGGCGGGTGCGCGAGCTGTTCGACCGTGCGCTGAGCCTGCCGCCGGCGGAGCGCGAGGCGTTCTTGCTGCGCGAGGCGCCGGACGAGCCGGCGGTGCGGGCGCGGGCGGCGGCGCTGCTGGACAAGGAAGCGGATCCGACGGTGCACATTGCGCCGGAGCTGCGTCAGCCGCCGCCGTCCGAGCGGCCGGATCGCATCGGCCCCTACCGCATCCTCGACCAGCTCGGCGCGGGTGGCATGGGCACGGTCTACCTCGCGGAGCAGGAGCAGCCGGTGAAGCGCCGCGCCAAGATCCTCACCCTGCGCTTCTCCCCGACGCTCGGCCGTTTCGACGACGCACCGCTCGTCTCGCTGCAGCAGAAGGTAGTGCTCGAGCAGTTGCACGAACACCTCGTCGAGGTCGGCGGCGAATCGATGCTCGTGTGTGTCTCTCATTGGCGCGAGCAACCGCAGGACAACGCACCACATCTCTTCGAAGCCCAATCCGGCGGTTCGTCGCGCCGATGGCGAGCCACCAGCGAGCACAGCTCCCGACGACCCGCAGCTCACTTCTGACCGCGCGCACCACCCGGCGTGCCGGTAGCCGACCGCGCCACCGGCGCCGGGTCGGGCACACCGCGCTCCACCACCACCGCCTCACCGAACTTCGCCGCCAGCTGCCGCAGGTAGCCGCGCATCGTCGTCTCGTGGCCGAACACGAACCTCGACAGCGCGCGGAACACGACGTTGTGCACCTCGCCGTTCTCGGTCACCGTCAACAGCGTGCCGTCGCCGTCCGGCTCGAGCCGCCACGTCCACGTGCCGCCGAACGCGCCGCCGGGCACCGAGACGCGCGTGACCATCTTCTGCGCCGGCACCAGCTCCTCGACCGCGATCTCCATCGGGCCGAAGCTCGTCACCTCGCGCCAGCGCGGCAAGCCGTCGACCGGATCGAGCAGCTCCACCGACTTCAGCTCGCTGCGCCACTTCGGCATCGCCGCGGCGTCGGTCAGCACCGCGAACACCACCGCCGCCGGCTGCCGCAGCCGGATGCGGCACGCGGCCTGGTGCGTGACCGGCAACAGCGCACCGACCACCACCACCAGCAAGACCAGCGCGAGCAGCGCCAACAGCACGATCCAGTACCACCTCATGCCTTCGCCCTCCCACGCGGCATCGTTGCCGCGGCGCGCGCCAGCAGCTGCAGCCCGGCGACCGCGCGCGAACGTTCGCGCGGCGTCAACTCGGCGAGCAGCAGCTCGAGCCGTTCGCGATCCAGCACCGACGTCGCCTGCATCGCCTCGCGCCCCGCGTCGGTCAGCGCCAGCGTGCGCGTCGGCCGCTGCTTCGTGCGCGGCTGGCGCGTGACGTAGCCGAGCCGCTCGAGCCGCTGCAGCGTCGCCGACATCGCCGGCGCGCCGACGCCGAGGTGCCGCGCCAGGTCGCGCGCCGCCGGCGACGTGCCGGCGCCGATGTGCGCCAGCACCGCGCCGTCGCCCTCCGACAGGCGCTGGCGATCGCTGCGAGCGCGGCGGTGCGCGACGTGGCAGGCGTGGAACACCTGCGGGTAGCACTGCTGGATCGCGAGCACGGCGGCATCCATGGGCCGGAGCTTGGCCCGCCGCCACCGAGTTCGTCAAATCGAACCGCGATGACCAGCTGACGCCGCGACGAAGTGCCGGCCCCGGCGCACGCCACGTCGCCGCGCCCCACGGCGCGACCGCGACCGCCGGCCCCGCCGCCGGTTGCGTGACAGGCATCGCACGAGCACCTCGGCGACGTGTCGCCCGGCTCGCGTCGAAGGCCCCCTCCGGCACCACGGCCGCCCAAGCCGGACGTGCCCAGCGACCGATGAGGACCCGATGCCATCGCCGTCACGCCCTAGCCTCGCCGCCGCATCAGCACCCCTGCTGCTCGCCGCCTGCGCCGCCGCGCCGCTCGACGAGCGCGGTCGGCCGCAGGTCACGCTGGCGCCGATGACGGAACTCACCGCCGGCGCGCCGGTGTTCGGCCTCACGCTCGGCCAGCCGACGCCGACCGAGCTGCGCGCGCGCTGGCAGCGGATCGGCGACGTGCCCGGCCCGTGCGCGGCGTTCCTGTTCTCCGGTGTCTACCCGAACGACGACGGCCCCCGCACGCTGCTGCTGGGTGACCTGCAGCGGCTGATCGTGCACGCGGCCGACGAAGGCGCGCCCGTCGAAGCGATCGAGCTGGTGGTGCGCTTTCCGAGCCCGGTCGATCGCAACGAGGCCGAACGCGCGACCGGGCTGAAGGCGACGCACACCGTCGGCTCGTGGCAGGGCGTGTTCCGGCCGGTGCCCGGCGAGCAATACGGCGGCCACGCCTACTCGACGCGCAGCTGGTCGGTGGTGTTCGCCACCGATCGCCCCGGCTGGTTCCTGCTGCAGGAGATGTCGAGCGAATACGGCGACCGCAGCGGCAGCCTCTACGGCGTGCTGCACGCGGCCGACGAAGCGGCGCTCGCGCGCGGGCCCTTCACGCCGCTCGTGCAGTGCCAGCAGCGGGTCGAGGCAGCCCTCGCCGACCCCGAACTCGAGGGACTCTGGCAGAGCGGTCACCATCTCTACAACGGCTGCTGGCTCGACGAGCTGCGGCCGCTGCTGCAGCGCGTGGCCGCAGCCGAGCAGGCCCAGAAGCAGCGCCGCGAGGGCGCCTTCCCGGCGGCGCTCGCGGCGCTGCGGCAACGCTGGCAGCAACGCGTGCCCGGCGACATCGACGCCGCGCTCGGGCTCTTGCAGGAGTTCCACGCGCTCGCCGGCCGCGCCGGCAATGCGCAGCAGGCCGAAGGCGTCGGTCTCGACGAACGGCATCAGCTGGCCGGCGACGCGGCGAAGCTGCGCGACCGCGGCCTGCTGGTCACCGCCCGCATCTGCGAGCTGCTGCCGTCGGTCGAGCGCGGCTACGCCTGCGACCAGCTGCTGCGCGCCGCGCTGCAGCTCGACCGCGCCGGCGACCTGATCGCCTTCGGCGCCGCCGAGGAGCGGCTCGCGGGCGAGCTGCGCTACGGCCCGACCGACGCGCCCTGGCAGGCGGCGGCCGACGCGCGCGCGCAGGCCGCGCTGCAGGTCCTGTTCGCCCCGCTCGGCGAACGCCGCACGGCAAAGGCGGTGCGCGCGCTGCACGAGGTGCTGGCCGGCGCGACGACCAGGCTGACGCCGCACGCCCGGATCGCGCTGCGCGACGAGGCCGCGGCGTTCGACGTGACGCTGGCGAAGCACGATGACGCACCCGCGCTGCTGCGCGCGCTCGGGCGATTGACGCAGCAAGGCGGCGACGACACCCGCAGCGCCTGGCTCCAACGCCTGCGCGGCCTCGCCGCCGATCGCCTCGCCGCCGACGCCGCGCGACACCGGGACGCACCTGCCGTCGCCGCGACGCTGCACCTCGCCGCCTACGCCGCGACCCACGACCGCTGGCCCGAGCCCGAAGCGCTCGTCGACGTGCTCGAGCACGGCTCGACCGCCGACGACCCGAACGTGCGCGCCGCGCGCGAGGCGGTCGCGCCGCTGCTGGCGAAGGTGCTGCCGCCGTTCCGCGCCGGCAACCAGGACGCGGCGCAGTTCGACCGCCACCTGGCGACGCCGCCCGTCGTCGACTGGCCCGCGCTGTGGCAGCTCGGCCTGGTTGCCGGCCCGGCCGAACAGCTCGGCGCGGCGTTCACCGCGGCCACCGGCGAACAGCCGCCGCACCTGCGCGTCGAATGGCCGGACCAACAAGGCACGCGCATCGTCGTCGCCGACGCCGAGCCGATGCTCGGCAATGCGATGTTCGACGGCGTCGCGTTTGCCGGCGTGTTCCTGCCCCCAGAGCTGGCCGAAGAGTCGCGGAAGCTGGTCGCCGAACGCGAACAGCTCGACGCCGAGAAGACGACGCTCGACGCCGAGGTCGACGCCTACCGGCGCCGCAGCGAGGCGTTCGAACAGACCGCGGCCCGGCTGCGCGCCGAGGCCGACGCCGGCGTCATGAAGCAGTCCGAGCTGGACGCGGCGCGGCGCGAGGAGACGGCGTTGAAAGCGATGGCCGAGCCGCTGCTGGAGCGCGAGGCCGCGTTCAACAGCAAGATCCACGACTACAACGCCCGGCTGATGACGCACAACGACGCCCGGCTGCGCCACACCGGCGAAGAGCGCGCGCACTACGAGCAGCTGGCGCGGGCCGGCCTGCTCGCCTGGGCCGAGCAGCAGGCGC
Organism: Planctomycetota bacterium; assembly: GCA_020638735.1. Classification (GTDB taxonomy): domain Bacteria; phylum Planctomycetota; class UBA1135; order UBA1135; family UBA2386. The sequence continues at coordinate 730,743 of JACKHZ010000008.1, forward strand.
GCACGCTGCCGGCACACGACGACGCCGAACGCGCGGCGCTGACGGCGTGGTTCACCGCGGGCGCCGCGCCGTGCGGCGTCGAGCGCCTGCCGAGCCGCGGCCACGGCCTCGCGCTGCTCGAGCGCTACGAGAAGACGCTGCTCGACGCCGGCGGCGCCGAGGCGATCGGCCAGCGCCTCGCGGCGTGCTTCACGCTGCTGGCCCGCTGCGAATACGACTCCGCCGCGGTCGCGCGTCGCTTCGCGCCGCTGGTCACCGAGTACGCCGGCAAGCTCGGCGTCGACGCGCTGTTCGACAGCGCGGCGATGAAGCTGCCGATGGAGCTGGTGGCGCCGTTCGCCCGCGCGCTGCCGGCGCAGCTCGGCGAGCAGCTGCGGCAGAAGGCGGACGCCGCGGTGCGCAAGGCGGCGGAGCAGCAGCAGCGGGCCCTGCGACGGTAGCCGTTCGGCGAGGCCCGCTCCGTAACCCGGCGACCGCGCGCGCTAGGATGAGGCCGTGAAGGCGCAGCTCCTGTCCGTCGGCGCGCTCGCCGCGCTCGGTGTCGCGTGGTGGCTCTGGGGCGGCGGCGCGGCGTTGGGCGGCGCCCCGCTCCAGCAGCCGGACGGCGGCGCGGCACGGCGCGCTTCGTCGGCGGACTCCGTCCTGCAATCGGCGCCGCAGCAGATGTTCGATCGCGAGGCGGTCGACCCGGCGACCGCGCCGCCGGGTTCGCTGCCTCCGGAGGTCTTCGCCGCGGTGCGGCTCGAGATCGTCGACGTTCGCGGCGCGCCGGTGCACGACGCGGATGTGCTCTACCTGCCGCCGATGTCGGACGAAGCGCGCCGCACAGCCGAGCACGACCCGGAGGTCGTCGCCGCCGACGACGACGACGAGGTGCTGCTGCAGCGATACGGCCGCAGCGCGCGCCCGGACGACAACGGCTTCGTCGACCTGACGATCGCGACGGACAGCGCCGTCGTCGCGCGGCGCGGCGACGACTTCGCGATCGCGTGGCCCGATCCCGCCGAGCCCGGCATGCCGCGGCGACGGATGCTGCTGCGCCCCGACGTGACGCTGCGCGTGCTGGTCGTCGACGACGTCGGCACGCCGATCCCGGGCGTCGGCCTGTTCGCAGCGTCGTTCGGGCGCTCGCATCGCCGAGGCGTGTTCGGCTTCGACACCGAGCTCGGCCCGACCGACGCCGCCGGCGGCCTGATGCTGCGTCACCTGCAGGAAGAGCTCGAGCTGCCGAGCCCCGACGTCGATGGCGAGCTGCGGCTGCGGCTCGGCGGACGCTACGAGTCGCGCGACCGCGACCTGCCCACGCTGTCCGTGCCGGCGTCGCGGCTGCGCGGCGACGTCATCGTGCGCCTCGTCGCGCCGCGCTGCGGGGTGATCGTCGTGCGTCCGTGCGACGCCGACGGCGGCCCGGTCTCCGCCGCCGCGCGGCTGACGTTCGCCGACGGCGCGCACTTCGAACGCAGCGCCGACCACGACCACGACACGATGCGCTTCGCGCCGGTGCCGCTCGGCGAGCGCTGGCGGGTCGTGGTGGACTCGGCCGGCCTGCCGGCGGCCTCGGTCTCGCAGGCCGTCGCGGGTCCGCGGCAGACCGGCGAAACCGTGCGCGTCGACGTGCGCCTGCCGCAGCGCGAGTTCCGCGTGCACGCCAGGGTCGTCGATGCGAGCGGCGCGGCGGTGCCCCGGGCGACGGCCAAGGTGACGAGCCCGCAGCTTCCGCAGAATCCCGCCGAGTTCCGCGCCGACGACGACGGCGACCTGCGCCTCGGCTCGCTGTTCGTCGGCGAGGCAGCCACCCGCCTCGACCTGACGGTGACCGTCACCTCACCGCTGACCGAGCCGCGCACGTTCGTGTTCATCCTGCCGGAGAAGGGCGCCCACGACCTCGGCGACCTGGTCGTCGATCGTCGAAGCGCCCTGCCGCTGCTGGCCGCTGTCGAGCTGCACCGCGACGGGCAGCCGCTGACCGAGCACTGCGGCGCGGAGCTGACGCAGGTCGTGACCGAGGGATCGTGGCAGCGGCGCGAGCCGGTGCCGGCGGTGCTCGACCAAGACGGCGCGAGGTTCGAGTTCCGCGGGCCGATCCCGACGCAGCCGATGCGCCTCGTCTGCTGGTCCGAGGACGGCGTGCGACGGGTGATCGAGCCGGTGCCGCCGGGCGCGCGCCGCGTCGTCGAGCTCGCGCGTTGCGCCGACCTGATCCTGGCCATCGAGGCGCCGGACGTTCCGCACAACGGGATCTCGGCGTGGCTGACGCCGCTCGCCGACGACGGCGAAGGCCCCGCCGAGGTGCTCGAGGAGGGCCTCGAAGAGGAACAGCAGGCGTTCTGGTGGTCGGGGGTCGCGCCGGGGCGCTACGCGCTGCGGGTGGCGATCGCCGACCGCGAGCTGTGGTCGTGTGCTTCGCTCGAGCTGCGGCCGGGCGTCAACCGCCTGCCGGCCGACGGCGCCCGGCTCGACCTGCGCGATCGCGCCGCGGCGCGCCTGCTGCGCGTGTGTTCGGCGTCGGACGGCGGCGCGATCGGCTACGAGGCGCTCGCGGTCGCCCCGGACGCGACCGGGCTGCCGGCCGCCGAGGATCGCCGCGAGGTCTGGCAGTGGTTCCTGCTGCAGGCGCCGCGCAAGGACCTGCTGGTGATGGCGCCGCGGCACGCGCCGGCGCGGGTCGCCGCTCCGAGCGACGACGTCGAGCTGCGGCTGCAGCCCTGCACCGAGCTCGAACTCGACGTCGAAGGCGACTACGACCGCATCGCCGGGCGCCTGCTGCACGACCCGACCACCGATCCGCTGCTGCGCGCGTTCGACGAATACGGCGTGCACACCCGCGGCCCCGACGTCGTGTTCGACGCCGAGGACGTGGAGCTGTGGTTCGCGCCGGGCGCAGTGGTCGAGCTCTGGGTCGAACGCGAGGAACGCAAGGGCACGCCGGTGCGCGTGACCGTCGGCGACAGCACGCCGCAGGTCGTGCGCCTGCGCTGACGGCCGCGCCGGCACGTCGCTTGCCATCGGCGGCCGCCGACCGTCCGGCGCAACCGCGCGCCGGGCGACCAAGTCATGCTGCCGACGCCGCGCCGCCTGCGGCGTCGCCATCCCGACACCGGAGAGTCCATGTCCTCGAGCCGCCTCGCCGTCCCCCGCCTCGCTGCGTCGCTCCTGCCGTTCGCCCTCTGCCTGCCGCTCGCCGCACAGATGACCTACCTGGTCGGCCCGAACGGCATGCCCAACCTGTCGACCGCGCTGTTCGTCGCCGTCGATGGCGACCGCATCCACGTCGAGCCAGGCAGCTACCCCGCGTTCGAATGCACCGTCGGCGTGACGATCCGCGCGCTGCAACCCGGCACGGTGACGATCGGCGCCGGGGCGATGACGAACTTCCTGCTGACGCCGGCGCAGACCGTGCACCTGTCCGGCGTCGACTTCGACGGCCGCGTGCAGGCCAACGGCGGTCGCGTGGCGATGGTCGACTGCAGCGTCACCGGCCCCTTCTACGCGCTGTTCGCGCAGAACGGCGACCTCGACCTGATCGGTTGCACGATCCAGATGACCAGTGGCGCGCTGTTCCACAACGCCGCGCTGCGGGTGGACAACGAGTTCGTCACCGCCATCGACTGCACGTTCGCCGGCGGCTCGGCGCCCGCTTCCGGGTTCGGCGATGGCATCGCCGCGTTTGACTCACAGCTGCACCTGAGCAACGTCACCGCGGCCGGCGAAGGCAGTCTGTCGTCGGGCATCGGCGGCGCCGTCAACGTGATGAGCAACTCGATCGCCTGGCTCAGCGACTCGACGGCCTCATCCGTGTTCTCGTGCCCGATCCGCGCCGCGCTCGGCGGTGTCGTCTACGTCGACGGTGTCACGACGAACGGCGTCGGCGGCTTCGACTGCGGCACGACCACCCCGAAGTCGCTGCTCGCCGTGTCGCAGCCCGGCCCGCTGCTCGCCGGCGCGCCGTTCCAGCTCGACTACCGCGGCGAGGCCAACGGCGTGCTGGCGGTGTTCGCCGCGCCGACGCTGGCGACGCACCTGGTGCCCGGCCTGCTCGACCAGCCGTCGTCGCTCGATCCCGGCAGCGCCTTCCTCGCCGGCCTCGCGCTGCTCGACGGCACAGGCCACGCGACGATGACCTGGAACATCCCCGGCGGCCCGGCGATCCCGGACCTGACGCTGTGGTTCAAGGGCATCAGCGGGCTGTCGTTCCCGCTGCAGGTCTCGCCGGTCGCCGGCGGCGTCGCTCGCTGACGGCGCAAGCCGCGCGACGACGCGGGCGGCAGCTGCGCGATCAGTACTCGCGCAGCCCCTTCTGCCCCGGCATCGGCACCGGATACATGCCGTCGGGACCGGCCTTCAGCGGCGCCTCGCTGTCGAGCGTCAGCTCGGCGACGCCCGGAGCGAACTCGAAGTCGCCGTTCAAGATCATGTCGTAGGTGATCTCCTTGCCGGTGTGCGACGCCATGCGCCCCATCGACGTCACCATGCTGGTGTTGATGCCGGTGTCGACCTCGTTGTGCGGCTGGTCGTTGACGATGCGGTCGATCAGCACGTTCCACTCGTTCTGGTAGGGATCGCGCTCGTCGTCCTTGACCTCCGACGTCCACTTGAGCTTGTTGGCGTCGATGCGCAGGCCGTCGTAGATGCGCGACGGCAGGCCGCAGTCACCGCTCGCCGACACCACCGCGTTGGCCTTGGTGCCGTGCGCGTAGCTCGAGTAGATGGTGTCGCAGCCGTCGATGCAGCGCCCGTCGAAGAACAGCTTGGCGCCGTCCTCGAACGTGTACTCGACGCCGTAGCTGTCGAAGTTCTGGTCGATGTAGGGCCCGTTGAGCCCTTCCTTGACGTGGCGGCCGCCGATGCCCTGCGCACGCACCGGGTAGGCGCCCTTCATCCAGCACAGGTGGTCGATGATGTGGATGTTGAAGTCGCTGAAGTTGCCGCCGCTCGCCCACAGGAAGCTGTGGAAGCGCTGGATCTGGTACATCAGCTCGCTGATGCCGTCGGGCTTCTTGTTGGAGCGGAAGAACGCCGCCGGGCCGTGCATGCGGTAGCCGCGCATCAGCATGATCTCGCCGAGCTCGCCGTCGTCGATGCGCTTCTTGAGCTCCTGCATGCCCTTGTTGTGGCGCGACATCAACCCGACGCCGACCTTGAGGCCCTTCGCCTTGGCGCGCTTGTTGAGCTCGAACATGCGCTTGCTGGTCGGCCCGTCGACCGACACCGGCTTCTCCATGAAGACGTTGAGGCCCTTCTCGATCGCGTAGGTGTAGTGCACCCAGCGGAACGCCGGCGGCGTGGTCAGGATGACGACGTCGCCCGGGGCGAGGCAGTCCATCGCCTTCCGGTAGGCGTCGAAGCCGACGAACTGGCGCTCGGCCGGCACGTTGACCTTGTTGCCGAAGCGCTCGGTGAGCGCGTCGGCGACGTCGGCAGGCTTGCCGGCGAACACGTCCGCGAGCGCGACCAGCTCGATCTCGGCGCCGGGCACCGACAGCGCGTTGGCCGCCGCACCGCCGCCGCGCCCGCCGCAGCCGACCATGGCGATGCGGATCTTGCCGCGGCCGGCGACGTGCACCTGCGACGGGGCTGCCGAGGCGAGCATCGTGGCCGCCGTGGCGGCGCCGGTGGTCTTCAGGAAGTCGCGACGCGACGGGGAGGACGGCGAGCGTTCGGACATGTCCGGCATTGGCGCGCCAAGGCGCCCTGCTGTCAATGCGCTACGCGACCCGACGCCGGGCCGTTCTGCCGGTCGGGCCGCCTGCCAGTGCATCCGCCCGCGCCGCTGCGGCGAAGAGCCCCCCATGTTCGCCTGGATCGCCCGCCGCAAGCTCGCCCGCCGACGCCACCAGCTCGACCAGCGCTACCGGGCCCTGCTCGCCGAGGCCCGCGACCTGCAGCGCAAGGGTGACATCCGCGGCTTCGCCGCCAAGACCGCCGAGGCCGAAGCGGTCGCCGCGCAGCTCGACCAGCACTCCGCCGCCGGGACCGACGCGCGTGCAGCCGACTGAGCAGAGCAAGACCTGCGCTGCCTGCGGCCGCAGCTTCGCCTGGCGCCGCCGCTGGGCGCGCTGCTGGGACGAGGTGCGCTACTGCAGCGACCGCTGCCGCCGCCACAAGCCGTCGGCGCTCGACCAGGCGCTCGAGGACAAGGTGCTCGAGCTGCTCGCGCAGCGCCAGCGCGGCGCGACGATCTGCCCGTCCGAGGCGGCGCGGGCGCTCGCCCCCGACGACTGGCGCGAGCTGATGGAGCGCACGCGGCAGGCAGCGCGGCGGCTGGTGGCGGATGGTCGGCTGCAGATCGTGCAGCGCGGCGCGGTGGTCGACCCGTCGACGGCGCGCGGGCCGATCCGGCTGCGGTTGCCGTGACGCCTGCCCCTCAGCCCGCCACCACCGCCATCGCCTCGGCCTGCTGCTCCATCAGCTCGACCATGCGGAACTGCACCCGCGCGCGATCGAGGTTGTGCCCTTCGCGGTGCACCTTGAAGTAGACGTCGCCCGCCAGGTGATCCGCCAGGAACCGCAGCCCGATCGTGTAGGTGACCAGCCGCGCCGCGAACGGCATCAGCTCGATCTCCTTCGACGACAGCGTGCCGCGCGTGCCGTCGAGATAGCCGTCGACCAGCGCGCGATACAGCGTCAGGTCGGTGCCGACCTTGCCGAGGTCGCGTTCGTCCTCGTCGCTGGTCGCCGCGGTGAAGCGCACCAGGTCGCCGAAGTCGTAGAGCGAATAGCCCGGCATGCAGGTGTCGAGATCGACGATGCACTTGGCGCGGCCGGTCTCGTTGCAGAACAGCACGTTGTTGAGCTTGGTGTCGCCGTGCACCGTGCGCACCGGGATCTCGCCCTTCTTCAGCAGGTCGTCGATGACGAACGCCGTCTCGCGCCGCGTCTGCGCGAAGCGGATCTCGGTCATGCACGAACCCGCGCGATCGAGCGGATCCTCCGCCAGCGCGTCCTCGAACTGCTGCAGCCGGTACGGCGTGCTGAAGAAGCGCGGCAGCGTCTCGCGCAGGTGGCTGGCGTCCAGATCGGCGAGCTGCGACGTGAACCAGCCGAACGCGCGCGCCGCTTCGAACGCCTGCTCCGGGTTCTTGCAGTGGTCGTGGCTCTGCGTGTTCTCGATGAACGAGTAGGTGCGCCACTGGCCGCTGTCGGCGACCAGGTAGCTGCGCTTCTCGCGCGTCGACACCAGGTCGAGCACCTTGAAGCCATCGAGCGTCTTCTTGCCGGCCATCTTGCGGCGCAGGTGCTTGCTGACCGTCTCGATGTTGTGCATCACCGCCGGGATGTCGTGGAACACCTTGTCGTTCATGCGCTGGTGCAGGTAGCGGCGGTCCTTGCCGTCCTGTCGCCACGTCGAGACGAAGGTGTCGTGGATGTGCCCGCGCTGCAGCGGCTTGATCTCGAGCAGCTCGCCGTCGAGCGCGAAGCGTTGCACCGCCTGCCGCAGCGCCTGGTCGTCGGGGGTCTTGTTCATCGCAGCGGCTCGCCGGCGTTGACGTGGAAGTGCAGGTGCTTGCTGTCCTGGTATTCGCCCAGGTTGGTCAAGACGCGCGCCTTGCCGTGCCCCAGCTCGACCTCGCGGGCGACGTCGCGCACCACCGCCAGCACCTTGTGCACCAGCGATTCGTCGGCACTACCGAGATCGGTCAGCGACGGCACGTGCTGCTTCGGGATCACGACGATGTGCACCGGCCAGAACGGCCGCGTGTGGTGATAGGCGAGCACCTCGGGCGTCTCGCGCACGACCCGCACCTGCGTGCGGCCGCTCATCACCTCGTCACAGTAGAAGTCCGACGTCATCTGGAGCGGGATCGAACGGGTCGCCCCGGCCCGGGGCAAGCGGGCAGAACGGCGGTTGCGGCGGGGCGCAGCGGGCGCACGACACGAGACACGCCCCGTGACACCCATGCCAACGCGGCCTACGGTCCGCGGCGTGAGCCCCGAAGCCCCGTTTGCGACGCCCGAGCAAGTCGCCCGCTACCTCGCCCGCGTCGGCGTCGACGCTGCCGCCACCACCGCCGGGCCGACCGGCGCCCTGCTGGCGACGCTGCACGAAGCCCACCTGCGCGCGATCCCGTTCGAGAACCTCGAGATCCACCTCGGCCGGCCGATGCGCATCGAGCCGGACGCGCTGTTCGAGGACCTCGTCGACCGGCGCCGCGGCGGCTACTGCTTCCAGATGAACGAGCTGCTGGCGCTGGTGCTGACCGCGCTCGGCTTCCGCGTCGAACGCTTCGCCGCGCGCGTCTGGTTCGGCAACCCGATGCCGCTGCCGCCGCGCTCGCACCAGTGCCTGCGCGTCACCGACGGCGCCGGCGGGCGCTGGTTCTGCGACGTCGGCTTCGGCGGCGCGACGCCGCTCTTGCCGGTGCCGTGGCGCTTCGACGCCCCGTGCGAGCAGCCGCTGTCGGACTACCGGCTGACGCGACATGCGAAGCACGGCGTGATGGTGCAGACCAGGCTGCCGAGCGAACGCAGCGCCGCGGACGCGTGGCAGGACATGATCTCGTTCGACGAGCTCGAGCAGTTCCCGATCGACTTCAAGCTCGCCAACTTCGCGATCTCGACGATGCCGGGCTCCAAGTTCGTCGTGCAGCGGCTGGCGTCGTTCGTCGTCGGCGACACGCGCATGAACGTGCAGGACGGCGCGCTGCGACGCATCCGCCCGGCCGGCGTGACGGTCGACACGCTGGCTCCCGCCGACGAGGCGCGGCTGCTGCGCGAGACGTTCGGACTCGACCTGCCGCCGGCCCTGCCGTGGCTGTGACGGCCCCCGCCGCGTGAAGATCCCTTCACGTCGGATCCGAGTTCTTCACCCAAAACGCCCACATCCGCGACATGGCCCGCGCCGATACGGCCGCCATGAAGGGAACGAAGGGTCGTCATCGGTCTCGTTTCGCAACGGCGCTCGCGCTCGCCTGCTTCGCCGGCTGCGCCGCCGGACCGCGCACCTACACGCCGGAGTCGCTGCAGCAGGCGGCGCGCGACGGCGATGCCATCGCGCAGTACATGTTGGCCCTGGCCATCGACAACGGTGAGTTCGGCACGCGCGACGCGAGCGCCGCCGCGAGCTGGTACGAGCGCGCCGCGCTGCAGGGCCACCTCGCCGCACAGAACAACCTCGGGCTCATGCACTGCACCGGCGACGGCGTGCCGCTGTCGTACGAACAGGCGCTGCGGTGGTTCTCGACAGCTGCCGAACACGACTACGCCAAGGCGCAGAGCAACCTCGGTGTGCTGTATCTGTACGGCCGCGGCACCGCGCAGGACCTGCCGCGCGCCCGGCAGCTGTTCACGGCGGCCGCGAGGCAAGGCGACGCCCGCGCGCAGACGCTGATCGGCTCGATGCTCTACGAAGGCGTCGGCGGACCGATCGATCACGCGGCGGCGGCGCCGTGGTACGAGCAGGCCTCGGCGCAGGGCATCGCCTCGGCGCAGCACCGCTTCGGGCTGATGCTGCTGCGCGGCGACGGCGTGGCGCGCGACGACGCGCGCGGCGCGCAGCTGCTGACGGCCGCCGCCGAGAAGGGCATCCCGGCCGCCCAGCACGACCTGGCGCTGTGCTACGCGCGCGGCCAGGGCGTGCCGCAGGACCGCGCCAAGGCCGACGCCTGGCTCGACCGCGCCGCCGCCAGCGGCTTGCCGCTCGCCGTCGAGCGCCAGCGCGCCGTCGCGTCGGTCGCCGCCCCGGCCCGCTGAGCACGCGTCAGTCGCCGGCCAGCTGCGCCGCTTCCTCGGCGAGTTGCTCGAGTCCGCGCTTGCCGCGCAGCAGCTTCGCCCAGCCGCGCATCGCCGCGCGCACGTCGCCGCCGTCCGCGGCGACGTTGCGCGCCGCCTCGACGATCGTCGCCAGGTTGCCGAACCACGAACCATGGTTGCCCGGCCGCTCGAGCGTCGTGCGCCACTTCTCGCGCTGCTTGTCGAGCAGCGCCGACAGCGCCGGCGCCAACGACGCGCGGGAGTGCGGGTAGTGCCTGCGGATGTAGTCGAGCGCGTGCTCACCCCAGCCGGTGCCGAGCAGCTTCTGCATCTCGCCGTCGAGGTCGGGCAGCGCGGCGATCTTGTCGAGGCAGGCCTGCTGCACCCCCGGATCGCGCGAATGCTCGAACTGGATCAGCTGCCACAGCGCCGGCTCCGCAGGCAGCTTCGCCCACTCGTCGCGCTGCCACTTCGCCTGCTCGTCGGCGTACTCGCGGTCGCGCTCCAGCGCCTTCTGGATCGAGCGCTGCCGCTGCGCCTGCAGCTGCATCCAGGCCACCGCCAAGACCGCGTAGGCGGCGCCGCCGACCGCCGCGACCAGCCACATGCCGACGGCAGCGGCCGCCGTGTCCGGCGCCGCCAACGGCGCCCACAGCACCAGGACCCCGCCGGCGACGGTCACGCCGATACCGAGCCGCGCCCAGATGCGCGACTTGCGGTCGCCGGCCATGATCGGCAGCACCACCAGGGCGAGGAACAGCGCCGGCAGCGACGCGAAGAGCGGCCAACGCGGCGTCCCGGCGGCGACTGCCGCGTCGGCGAAGCTGCCGCCGAGCCCCGCCACCAGCAGGGCCACGACCACCGCCAGCGCCAACGGCGCGGTGACCATGTGCGCCCCGACCGGACCTTCGGGCCCCCAGCGCTGCTTGGAGAAGCCGACGCCGCACAGCACCGCCGCCGCCGGCACGAACAGGATGGATGCGATCAGTTCCGCCATGGTCACGGTCATCCGGAGCGTCGCCCCGACGTGGCAGCGGATCGTCCGCCCCGCACGGGTCCGCTGGCAACTGGCGTTTTGCGCCCCGGAGCGGTAGGCAAGTGGCCCTCATGTCCGACTCCGTGATGGTTACGCTCCCCGACGGCAGCCAGAAGCAGGCCGCGGCGGGCACTTCGATCTTCGACTTCGTCAAGGCCTCGATCGGCCCGGGCCTCGCCAAGGCCGCGTTCTTCGCCAAGCTCGACGGCGAGCCGGTGGACCTGACGCGCACGATCGACCGCGACAGCAAGCTGGAGATCGTCACCACCAAGAACGAGGAGGCGCTCGAGGTCGCGCGCCACGACGCCGCGCACGTGATGGCCAGCGTCGTGCAGAAGCTCTACCCGGGCACCCAGGTGACCATCGGTCCGTCGATCGAGGACGGCTTCTACTACGACTTCGCCCGCGAGACGCCGTTCACGCCGGAGGACCTGGAGAAGATCGAGGCGGCGACCAACGCGGCGATCGCCGAAGACATGCCGTTCGAGCGTTCGGAGGTGTCGATGGACGACGCCATCGCGATGTTCGAAGGCATGGGCGAGACCTACAAGGTCGAGATCGTCAAGGACATCGCCGCGCGCGGCGCCAAGACGCTGACGCTCTACCGCCACGGCGACTGGGTCGACTTCTGCCTCGGCCCGCACGGCCCGTCGACCGGCCGCATCGGCATCGTCAAGCTGCTGTCGGTGGCCGGCGCGTATTGGCGCGGCGACAGCAACAACGCGATGCTGCAGCGCATCTACGGCACCGCCTTCTTCGACAAGAAGGCCCTCGAGGCGCACCTGCACAAGCTCGAGGAGGTCAAGAAGCGCGACCACCGTCGCCTCGGCCCGGCGCTCGGCCTGTTCGCGTTCCACGAGTTCGCGCCGGGCGCGCCGTTCTGGCTGCCCAACGGCGTGACGGTCTACAACGTGCTCGAGGACGCGATGCGGCGCCTCGTCAACAAGAACGGCTACCTCGAGGTCAAGACGCCGCTGCTGTTCAACAAGCGGCTGTGGGAGACCTCGGGGCACTGGGGCAAGTACCGCGAGAACATGTTCCTCGTCGTCGACAGCGAGTCGGACGAGAAGCTGTCGCTCGAGGACCGGTGCTCGTTCTCGCTGAAGCCGATGAACTGCCCGTCGCACCACCTGATCTACCGCATGCAGAAGCGCAGCTACCGCGAGCTGCCGCTGCGCTACTACACGACCGACGCGCTGCATCGCAACGAGGCGTCGGGCTCGCTCGGCGGCCTGACCCGCGTGCGGCAGTTCGAGCAGGACGACTCGCACATCTACCTGATGGAGTCGCAGGTCACCGCCGAGGTGCTGCGCATCTTCGAGCTGATGAAGATCGCCTACGGCGCCTTCGGGCTCGAGTTCGAGGCGACCTTCTCGACGCGGCCGGAGCAGCGCATCGGCGACGACGCGATGTGGGACCGCGCCGAGGGCCTGTTGAAGCAGGCGCTCGACGAGATGGGGCTCAAGTACGGCCTCAACCCGGGCGACGGCGCGTTCTACGGGCCGAAGATCGACATGCTGGTGACCGACTCGCTCGGTCGCAAGTGGCAGACCTGCACGATCCAGCTCGACTACGCGGCGCCGGAGCGCTTCGACCTGACCTACCAGGGCGAGGACAACACGCTGCACCGCCCGGTCGTCATCCACCGCGCGATCTACGGCTCGTTCGAGCGCTTCATGGCGATCCTCACCGAGCACTACGCCGGCGCGTTCCCGACCTGGCTGGCGCCGGTGCAGGCGCGCGTGCTGTGTGTGTCGGACCGCTTCAACGAGTGGGGCCACACGGTCGCGCAGCAGCTGCAGGGCATGGGCCTGCGCGTCGAGTTCGACGAGTCGTCGGAGAAGCTCGGCGCCAAGATCCGCCAGGCGCAGCTGGACAAGATCCCCTACGCGTTGGTGATCGGCGACAAGGAGGTCCAGGCCAAGGGCGTCACGCCGCGCCGCCGCGGCGGCGAGGACCTGTCGCTGATGCCGCTCGAGCAGTTCGCCGCGCAGTTCGCCGCCGAGGCGAAGCCGCCGTTCTGAGCGGCGACGCCCCTCACTCGATCGGCAGCAGGTAGTCGTAGCCGTCGCCCTGCAGCTCGCGCAGCGAGAAGGCCAGATCGAGGCCGCCGGGCACGACGTAGATCGCGTCGCTGCGCACCGAGGCGAAGCGCAGCTGCGGAAACGCCGACAAGAACAGGCCGAACGCGTCGCGCTGCATCCACTCGGCCTCGGGGATGTCGCAGCGCTCGGCCAGCAGCACGTCGGCGCTGCTGCCGCGCGGCATCAGGAAGAACGCGCTGACCAGCGCATACTCCATCGCCTCGCCGGTCTGGTCCGGCACCCAACGCTCCTCGGCGTCGTCCTCGATGCCGCGCATCCACTCGCGGTACTCGCCTTCGCCGCGCACCACGTAGTCCCAGTAGCCGAGCGGGCAGCGCGGCAGCGCCTGCTGCAGCGCGTTCGCGAACGCGCCGTAGAGCGTGCGCTTGTCGGCGATCGCCAGGTCCTGCTGATGGCGACGCACCAGCTCGCACAGCTCACGCCGCCACGGGTCACCGGGCGGCGACTTGACGGCCAGCTGCAGACCGAAGAACACCTCGCTCATCCGCCACCTCCCCCGCGGCCCCAGGAACTGCCGCTCGGCCGGCGGTTGGGATAGCTCGTGTAGCGCGCCCGGCCGAAGGTGGAGCTGCCGCCGCTGCCGCCACCCGCCAACGACCGCGCCGTGAACATCGTCGGCCGCGCGCTCGGCCGGTAGTCGGCGCTGCTCGGCCGCGCCGGCGCCTCGGGCGCGCGGCTGCCGATGGCGTAGAACGGGTAGTGGCGGAAGAACCACCAATGGCGGCCACCGTACGAATCGTAGATCGGTTCGCGCGAGGCGCTGCCGGGCGCCGACGGCACCGGCGCACCGGGGTCGGGCGCGTCCGGCCGCCAGGCGACGACGTCGCCGACCGACAGTCGACGCACGTCGATGCCGGCCCTCTCCCAGGCGACGAAGGTCTCGTTGAGGTCGTCGAGCTCGGCAGGCGGCGCCACCGCTGGCACCACGTAGAGCACGTGCTTGACGCCGATCGACTGCAGACGCTCCGCCGACGGCAGCCGGGCGACATAGCGGTTGTCGAAGCGACCGGCGCCGGCCGGCGCCTCGAGGCGCGCGCGGTCGAGCACGAAGCACGGCGAACGCGCCCCGGTGGCGATACGACGATCGAAGTCCCGCCGATGGAACAGCGCCGCCGCGAGCGTCAGGTGCGCAGGCACCAACCCGTCCGGATGCGGCCAGTTGTCGAAGGTGAACACCGCGTCGAAGCGCGGCGTCAGCCCGGCGGCGAACGCCACCGACTCGGGTCCGGCGAGGTCGACCACCAGCGCCACGTCGGTCGCGCCCTGCGCGGGCTCCTGCTCGAAGATGCGGCGCACGGTCTCGCCCTTCTCGCGCGCGGCCACCATCGCCGAGGACTGGATGGCGACGACCACCCGTCGCAGCGAATCCTGCTGCAGCGCCTGGAACAGCGTCGGCACATAGAACGGCAGCAGGTCGGCGCGCTGCGGCCGCAGCGCTGCTTCGAGACCATCGACGCGCACGCTGCCGCCGACGGCGTCGCGGCCGGTCGCCGACGGGAACTGCAGCTCGACCTTGTTCGCCTGCACGTTCCAGCCCTTGTCGCGCTGCAGCTGCAGCGAGTCGTGGTCGCTGACCTTCGGCTCGTCACGCCCCTTGAGCGCGATGGTGATGCCGCCGATCGCGGCGAAGGCGACGACGATGCCGCCGATGACCATGAAGCCACGGCGGTCCATCTCCTCGCCGCGCTGCTGCGGCCGCGAACGTCTACCGGGCGCCCCCTGCCCGAGCCGCGCCTGCCACCAGCGCGCGCCGAGCAGCTCGGCCTGGTCGAACGACGCCGCCTGCGTGAACAGCGGCCCTTCCGGTTCGTCCGGCGTCGGGATGTCCGCGCCGTTGCTCACGACGACACCTCCGCCGCGGCTTCGGCCGCCTCGACTTCGACCAGCACCGCCGCACAACGCGCGCTCGCGTCAGTGCCGCCGATGCCGGGCGCCGGCGCCGCGTGCACCCGCGTGAACGCGCCGACGGCGCGGCCGCCGCACAGGTAGACGCCGTGGTTCTGCACCTGCCCGTCGCCGTCGACGAGCGCGTCGAAGAAGCGCTGCGCGACCCAGCGCTGCGGGATCGCGTGCTGCAGCACGTCCTCCCATTCGGCTTGCGTCACGCTGCGGCCGATGACGACGCCGTCGCCTTCGCAGCCGTAGTCGCTCTTCAGCACCCAGCGCTCGCGGTCGTGCCACAGCTCGTCGCGACACAGCTCGAGGCGGGTGGTCTGCGGCACGTAGCGTTCGATCGCGGCGCGCGCCGCCGGCGAGAAGCGTTCGCTGTGCTCCCAGCAGAACGCCAGCGACCGCTTGTTCTGCGTCACCACCGCACCGAACGGGTTCATCACCGCGGTGCGGCCGTCGTACTGCGCCTGCACCAACGCCGTCAGCGGTGCCGTGAGCGGCTCGGGGTCGAGCACCGACGGTTCGTCGTCGCGCACCGGCAGCCGCTCGGTCCACCAGTCGGTCTTGTAGTGGCGCAGGATCACGTCGCACGGCGTGCCGAGCAGCGCGGCGCGGCCGTCGGCGGCGGCGGTCAGGTTGAACGGCGAGCCGAGCACCACGGCGAAGCCGGCCGCCTCGAGCCAGTCGCGGTAGAGCGCGATCATCGACAGGTCCTCGGTGATCTCGGTCGGATAGACGATGCCGACCGTCGCGCCAGCACCCGCGCCGACGCTGCCGGCGAACGCGCGCACCGTGGCGACAACCGCCGGCTGCAGCAACGCCGACGCGTCGCGATGGCCTGCGCCTGCGCGCGCGACGGCGTGGCGACCGAGCCAGTCGGCCTCCGCCTGCCCGCTCGGTGTGTCGCTGTTCAACTCGCAGACGACAGGACCGTTCGCCGTCTCGAACACATCGGCGCGGGCGATGCCGTGCCACTCCGGCGCCGCCAGCTGCCACAGCATCTGCTGCCACGGCGTCAGGTCGAAGAACTCGGCGAGCAGCCCGGGTTCGCCGTACACGATCGTCGCCAGTTCGTCGTGCACCATCGCCACCGCTTCGGCAGCGTGTTCCAGCGCGCGCCAGCGCGACGCCGACAACCGCAACGGCGCGACACGGAAGCGCTCCGCGCCATCGAGCCACGGATCGCTGATGCGGCCCTCGGCCAGCATCGCGCTGGCCAGTTCGGCATAGCCAGCCGTGCTCACAGCACCGCCCCCACCCACAACGCCGCGCCGATGTAGACCGCCGCCTCGAGCGCGCCGGCGCCGACGTCGTGGGCGACGACGCGTTCGTCGAGCAAGCCGCCGCGCAGCCGCGGCGCCTGACCGAGCACCAGCGTCTGCAGCACGAACTGCCGCAGCACCAGCAACGCCACCGCCTCGACCAGCGCGAGGCCGTACTCGCGCATCGAGTCGGCGAAGCCGAGGTATTCGCCGGCGGCGGCGTGCGCGACCAGGACGCCGACGCCGACGCTGAGCCCGGCGTGCGCGACCGCCGCGGCGACGTTGCCGTCGTCGATCTCCTGACGATCGTCGTAGACCGTCAACAGCCGGAACAGCCAGACCAGCAGGTGCAGCGACACCTGGCCGATGGCGAAGAACAGCAGCGACACGCCGAGGTCGCCCCAGGCGTCACCGACGAACACCGCGGCGGCGATCATGCCGGTGGCGAGCACGTGGCCGGCGATCACCAGCGCCGCGGCGAGATTGGCGACCGACATGCCTTCGGTCAGGTCGCCGTGCATCATCGCCCGCAGGCCGAGCACCGCGCACAGCCGCGCTGCGGCGAGGCCGACCATGACGAACGTCGCGAGCAGCGGCACGCGCGCGGCGAGTTCCTGGTCATGGCCGCTGCCGGTCGCCGCGCCGACCACCAGGAACGCGACCAGCAGCTCGGCCGCCTGCACCAGCCGCGCCGCCGCCGGCGGCACGCTCTTGCTGCACAGCGGCACGACGCGACGCAGCACGGCCTGCACCACGAACCCGAGCAGCAACGCGCCGATCGCCAGCAAGGTCTCCGACATCGCGCGAGACGGTAGCGCCATTGCGCCGGGTCGGGAAGTTCCGCGACCGAACGCCGTCCGAACACCTCAACGTCCCGACCGGAGGAAGCGCCGTGCCCTGTACCGACCGTGCCCGTGGCCTGTTCGTGCTGGCCCTGTCCCTCACCGTAGACCTGGCGGCAGCACAGGCCCAGAAGCCACCGGCAGCCGATGCCAAGGTGCAGGCGAGCACGCTGCACGGGCCGCTGCACGAAGCGCTGGTCGCCACCGCGCGCGCCGGCGCGACCAGCTTCACTGCGGAGTGGCTCTGGCACGGCACGAGCGCCTACGCCATCGCCGATGGCGAACCGGATTGGCGGGTCACGGAGAAGCAGACCGGGTTCTACGCCGACGACCAGCTGGTCGTGAAGCGCATCGACGAAGAGCTGCAATGGGAGTTCTGGCAGTCCGGCCGCCTCGCCGCGACCCGAGTTGCGGGCAAGCCGTGGCAGCTGGCGCAGCGCGGTGTGGCGCCGAACCCGGGCGACGGCAGCGTCGCCGACCCGCTGCTGCTGTTGCTGGCGCTGGCCAGCCAGGACCTGCCGGTCGCGCAGCGCACGATCGCCGAGCGCGACGGACGCCCCGTCGAGCGCTTCTCGTTGCTGCTCACGGTGGAACAGGAGCAAGCGCTGGCGCAAACAGGCGCGCTCCGCAACTCGTTCCCTTCGTACCGGACCGCGGCGCTGCTGCTGAAGTCGGGCCGCATGAAGCGGGGCGACCTGCTGCTCGGCTACGCCGACCTGTGCATCGACCTCGACGTCGCGACGCGACACGTGCGACGCATCCACCTGCGGGTGCTGGCGCCGGAGGTCGACCCGATGCAGGCGTTCCTGCAGAGCCGCCGCGGCGTGCGCAGGGATGCCGACGACGGCGAGCCGGAGCCGGCACCGGAGCCCACGCCGCCGACCGAGTTCGTCGACGGCCTGCCGGTGCGCGATCCCGCCGGGCTGATGCGCACATGGTTCGAGGTGCGCTTCGACGAGGCCGGCAAGGCGACGTTGCCGCAGCCGGACGCCGAGCTGCGCGCGCTGGGGCGCTGACGCGGCGAAACGAGGAAGATGAGCCGGATGCGGCCCCCTCGCTTCAGCGCGGGATGGTCAGCGGCACGGTCGGGAACAGCTCGCCCCAGGTCGAGCTCTGCGTGTCGAACGTGATGCCGCCGGCATACAGCGTCGCGCCGCCGAGCAACTGCGAGACGACCGGCGGCCACAGCACGGTCGCGGTGGCGCGGCCGTCGGCGTCGACCACGCCGCCGAAGCCGAGCAGCAGCGGGTTGGGCGTCAGACACAGCTCGAAGAACACGTCCCGGTCGAGCCCCCAGACGCGCGGGTCGCCGGGCTGCAGCGACGCCAGCGGGATGCCGGGCGCAGTCGCCGCCGACAGCGCGAGCAGGTACAGCGAGCCGGCGCTCTCCGGGCCGCACAGCTCGAGCCGCGTCTGGCCTGCCGTCGCGATCGCCGCGGTGACGGCGCGCGGCCGCGGCGGCGCCTGCACCAGCAGGTCGTCGAAGCGCGCGCCCTGGCTGGCCCAGCAGTAGAGGCCGGCGCGGCCGAGCGTCAGGCTGGTGTCGCGCACGTCGCACAGCGTCATGCCGTTGAGCCCGACCCGCAGCCGGTCGCCGCAGGCGCTGAACGACACCTGCTGCCAGACCTCCGGCGGGAAGTCGTCGTCCGCTTCCCACAGCGTCGTCCACTGGCCACCGACGACCTTGACCAGCCGGCGATAGTGCCGCTGGGCATCCATCGAGAAGCGGTAGTAGTTGCTCGGGCTCTGGTAGCGCAGCACGACGCCGATCGCGTCGTTGTCGTCGTTGCGCAGCCGCACCCGCAGCTCCTGGTCGGCCAGCAGGCTGGGCGCCAGCAGCAACGTGCCGAGCTTCGGCAGGCCGGTGCGCGAGCCGTCACCGTCCTCGATGTTGGCGTCCTGGCGCACCTCGCCGTCCTGCACGCTCCACTGCGACGGGCCGCTGGCGGTGCCCTGGTCGACGATCTGGAACCCGGCCAGCGAGCCGTTGGCGAAGTCGGCCGAGAAGAACGGCGTACGACCGAGACCGGTCGCGTCTCCCTGCCGCACGACCACGTCGTCGAACGCCACCCACTGCGACGCCCAGCTGTAGAGGCCGATCCGGCCGTGCGCGTGCGCGGCGTCGTGCACGTCGAACAGCAGCTCGCCGTCCTGCCAGACCCGCAGGTGGTCGCCGATCGCGGCGACGGTGATCTGGAACCACCACATCGGCACGTAGCCGGGCAGCGCCGTGCGCTCGGCGAGCACGGTCGCCACGCCGTTGACGAAGCGCGTCAGCTGCACGAGCTGACGTTCGTTGTCGAAGCGCACGCGATAGTAGTTGAGCGCGTTGACGAAGCGGAACACGACGCCGCACGAGTCGTTGTCCTGCTCGTAGCAGCGCGCGCGCAGCGTGATGTCGGTCCAGGCCGCGTCACCGGCCAGCGCCAGCGTGCCGCCGTAGACCGGGCTGGCGCCGCCGATGTTGCTGCGCTGCGTCAGCGTGCGGTCGCAGACCAGCCACGACGACGGTCCGTCGCTGCCGAGGTCGACGACGTTCCAGCCGGCCGCCGCACCGAACGGCGCGTCGAAGTGGTCGGCGAACAGCACCGGGTTGGCGCCGGGCACGTCTTCGTACGCCATCGCGACGCGCACGTCGGCGCCGCTCGGCACCTCGAGATCGAGCGAAGCGGGCCCGCCGCTGCCGTAGGCGAGGTCGCGGCCGAGCAGCCGGTAGCTGCCGGGGCGCAGCCGCTCGCGGGTCGCATTCAGCCCCTCGTCGCGCACCAGGTGCGGACCGTCGGCGAGCACGAAGCCGCCCTCCGGCACATCGCTGCGCACCGTCAGCCTCGCCGGCGCGTCGATCGCTTCGGCGACGTGCTCGCGCAGCACCGCGCCGTTCTGGTCGAAGAACGTCGTGCGCAACGTGCACGGCGTCACCGTCGGATCGACGGTGATCACCGCGAAGTTGCGCACCGTGCCGTGCCAGCGCTGCTCGGGTTCGCGGCGGTAGGTGTTGCTGCCGAGGAACTGCGCCAACGGCCCGGTCTGCAGCTCCAGCAGCCCGCAGCGCAGCTCGCGGATCGCGGCGATGTGCTGGTCGGCGGCGAGGAACACGACGTTGTGCAGGTCGCTGGCGAGCAGGAAGTCGAGCAGCTGCTGGCGCTCGTGCACGAAGCCGTCCCACGAGTCGACGCCGCCGTAGAAGGTCGGTACCGACGTCGCGACGACCTTCCAGATCGCGTCGGAGTCGAGCAGCGCCTGCTGCAGCCACTGCAGCTGCGCCTGGCCGAGCATCGTCTTCTGCGGCGACGGCAGCGCGGCGTTGAGGTCGCGGTAGCGGCGCGTGTCGAGCACGAACAGCTCCATGCCCTTGCCGAACCGCAGCCGGCGCCAGATGTCGTTCGGACCGTCCGGCAGCGGCGTCCAGTCGCGGAAGCCCTGCGCGCCGTTCGCCACCAGCGCCGGCGACATCGCCGCGTCCCAGTTGTTGCTGACCTCGTGGTCGTCCCACGTGAAGATCCACGGCACGTCGTTGGTCAGCAGCTGCAGCTGCGGCTCGTCGCGGATCGTCGCGTGCTCGAGCCAGTAGTCCTGCAGCGTCACCGCGCCGTCGCAGTAGGGGAAGTCGCCGAGGTTGAGGAAGAAGTCGGGCTGCTCGGCGGCGATCGCCGAGAAGATGCCGAACTGGGCCTTGTCGTTGGTGTCACCGGAGAACGCGAAGCGCACCTGGGCCAGCGCCGCGGGCGCCGGCGCGGTGCGGAAGCTGCCGATCGGCCCCAGCACGCCGCCCTGGCCGAACGTCATGCTCAGCCGCACCCGGTAGTAGTACTGCGTGCCCGGGGTCAGTCCGGTGAGCGAGATGCGGATGGTGTCGTCGCGCGCCGCCAGCGCCGGCATCTGGATCGTCTCGGTCGCCCCGGCGAGCGCGACGTTGGTCGCGTAGCGCACGCTGACCAGGCACGGCTGCGAGGTGCGCGTCCAGACGATGCATGACGTGTCGGTGACCTCGCCGACGATCTGGCCGTGGGTCTGGGTCTGGGCGACGAGGGGCGACAGCGTCGCGACGAGGAAGGCCGTGAGCCGGCAGCGGGCGTGGAAGGGCATCGGGGCAGCGTGCGCCGCGGCTTCAGTCCACGGCCAAGCGTAGATGAAGCTCTCGACTCCGGATTCCGGTCTATCGCCTCGATTGCGCCCGGAATCGGCCGATTGCAGTCTGCGGGCGGCTCATTATCCTCGCGCCGGGAAAAGCCCAACCAGGATCTGCCAAGAAGGAACCATGCCTCGACTCACCATGCTCGCCGTCGCTGCGCTCGCCGCGGCGACGTTCTCCACCACCTCGTCGGCGCAGTGCTTCGAACCCGACCTCGGCGTACCGGCGCCGCGCGGCGCCAACCCGCCGGGCGTCGGCGACGACGTGTTGTTCGACCTGCAGCCGCTCAACTTCGCCTTCCCGCTCGGCGGCGTCGCCGCGAGCTACACGCACGCGCACGTGCAGAGCAACGGCGTCGTGTTCCTGACCAACGGCGCGCCGTCGGGCGCGACGACGCAGGGCTTCGCGAGCAGCGCCGCGGCGCAGGTCGCCAACCTGCGCGGCGCCGCCGGCGAGCCGCCGCGCATCGCGCCGTTCTGGCGCGACCTCGTGCTGGCGCCCGCGAACGGCGGCGCCGTCTGGATCAACAACACGCTGCCCGGCAAGTTCGTCGTCACCTGGGAGAACGCCGTGCAGTTCAACACTGGCGGGCCGGCGTTCACGATCCAGGCGCAGCTGTTCGACACCGGTGAGGTGTCGTTCTTCTACGGCGCGAGCACCGAGTCTTCGGCGCCCGTCATCTGCGGCGTCTCGGCCGGCGACGGCATCGCCGCGGCGCCGAGCATCGACCTCTCGGCAGCGACGGCGAGCAGCCCGAGCCAGCTGGCCTACGAGCGGTTCGCCGTGGGCTCGTTCGACCTGGCCGGCGACTGCGTCCGCTTCACGCCGAACGGCGGCGGCTTCGCCACCACGAGCTTCGCGCCGGCGTCGCACACCAGCTACGGCCAGGGCTGCTACGACATGGCGCTCGCGTCGTGCTACGAGGGCTTCGCCAACGCGGCGATCGCCAGCCCCGAGCTCACCGGCCAGTCGATGGTGCTGACGCCAACGGCCGACGGCTACACGATCTCCTGGGGCGGCGGCAGCTACCTCACCCCCACCGGCGCGGCAGCGGCGCTGACGCTGGCCGACGACGGCGAGACGCTGGTGACGATGAGCCAGGCGCTGCCGGGCCCGTTCGGCGCGACCGCCGACATCATGGTGCACGCCAACGGGATCGTGACGCTCGGCAGCGCGCCACAGGACTTCCCCGGCACCAACGCCTACACGCCGACCCCCGGGGCGTTGCTCGACGCCGGCGGCACGGCGTTCTGGGCCTGGCACGACTACAACCCGGCCGAGCCGGGCAGCGGCCCCGTGCGCTACGAGGAGATCACCGGCGTCGCCTGCATCACGTGGGACGGCGTCGAGAGCTGGTCCACGCCGCAGACCAGCAACCCGAGCACGTTGCAGTTCCAGCTCGACCTGGACACCGGCGTCGTGACGATCGTCTGGGTCGACGTCGACGACGACACCACCAGCCAATACGGCTCCGCCCACGTGGTCGGCTTCTCGGCCGGCGGCGCGTCGGCAGACCCCGGGCCGATCACGCTGGCGACCGACCTCCCGGTGACCACCTCACCGGACCGCGTCGCGATGTCGCTGACGGCGTCTCCGGCTCCGGTCTCGACGGCGAGCAGCGGCACGCTGGTCACCTACACGAGCCACGATGTGCCCGAGGCCGCGGCCGGCTCCGGCATCTACCTCGGCGCCAACATCCTGAGCCTCGCGAGCGTGCCGCATCCCTTCGGTGAGCTGAGCTTCCTCGATGCCCCGGGCTGCTACGTCTACGTGCTGACCCTGAGCATCGTCGCGCCGCTGGTTGGACCGACGTCGACGCTCTCGGCGGACTACGTGGTGCCGCCCGGCGTGCCGCCCGGCTTCGTGCTGTTCGCGCAGTCGGCCGCGCTGGTGGTGCCCAACAGCCTGCCGAACGGCCTGAACGGGGCCGGCCTCGTCACCAGCAACGGCATCCGCACCTACATCAGCGAATACTGACGGGCGCGGGCCGGGTGGACGGTGCGCCCGGCGCGACTCAGCGCACGACGTCGCGCACCGGCCCGACGCTGTGCCCGGTGCCGTCCGGGTCGACGTAGCGATCGGCGTCGCGCCAACCGCCGCCGAGCGCGCGGTAGAGGTCGACCATCGCCCGCAGCTGCGTGGTGCGCGTCTCGATCAGCTCGAGCTGCGACTCCAGCGCGTCGCGCCGCGTCAGCAGCACCTCCATGTAGTCGGCGCGGGCGTTGGCGAACAGCTTGTTGGAGACGTCGATCGCGCTGCGCAGGATCGCCACCTGCTGCGCCTTCAGCTGGTACTTGCCGCCGAAGTTGCGCACCATCGCCACCATGTTGGCGACCTCGGCGTAGGCCGTGCGCAGCGTGCGTTCGTAGCCGAACACCGCCTGCATCTGCATCGCGTTGGCGGCGTAGAAGCCGGCGATCAGCGCCTTCCGGTTCCACAGCGGCGCAGCGAGGTTGGCGATCGCGCCGTAGGCCAGCGACTCGGGCCAGATCGACAGGCTGTGCAGGTCGAACGCGTCGACGCCGGCGCGCGCTTCGAGGCTCAGCTGCGGGTAGAAGCTCTTCTGCGCCACCGTGACGTCGAGCTTGGCAGCCTCCAGCGCCAGCTCCGCCTGCCGCAGGTCGGGCCGGTTCTCCAGCAGCTGCGTCGGCACGCCCGCGTCGAGCGCCAGCGGCTCGAGCTCGAGGAACGTGCTGCTCGCGCGTTGCACGGGCTGCGGGAAGCGGCCGACCAGCACGTTGATGCGGTTCTCGGTCTCGACGATCTGCTGTTGCACGTCGAACACACGCGCGCGGTTGCGCAGCACCTCGGCCTCGAACCGCTGCACCGCGAGCTCGGTGACCTGCGCCGCGGTCTTCTGCACGCGCACGACCTCGAGCGCCTGGTTCTGGATCTCGATGTTGGCGCGCAGCACTTCGAGCCGGTTGTCGAGCGCCATCAGCTCGTAGTAGGACGCGGCGAGCTCGGCCACGAGCCGGGTCGTGGCGAGGCGCCGCCCTTCGACGGTCGAGAAGAAGCGGTAGACGGCCGCCTTGGTCGCGTCGTGCAGCTTGCCCCAGACGTCGATCTCCCACGACGCGTTGAACCCGGCGCCGTAGCCCTGCAGGTGCTCGGGCAGGCCGTGGGCCTCGTCGCTCGCGCCCTGGCTGGTGAACTTGCCGACCTTGTCGTCGCCGGCGCCGGCGCCGATCCCGACCCGCGGCTGGTACTCGCCCTGCCGTGCCAGGATCTCGCTGTTGGCCGCGGTGACCTCCTGCGCCAGGATGTTCAGCTCCTGGTTGTTGGCCAGCGCCTCGTCGACGAGCGCGATCAGCTGCACATCGGTGAAGAACTCGCGGGCCGTCAAGGTGGCGGCGCTGATCGTCGCTTCGGGCACGTCGAACTTGTCGGGCACGTCGCGGTCGGCGTCGCGCGCCGCGGCGTCGCCGAGCGTCGGCACGCACGCGCCATACATCAGGCACAGCGACAGGGCAGCCAGGCGGACACTGGGTCTACGTTCAGTCATGGTGAGAGATGGCCCCTGGGGCACTCGGTTCTGCTTCGACACGGATCGGGTTGGCGCGGCTGCTCGCGGTGCGGCCAGACCCGGGAGGCAAGGCGCGCACGATACCGACGCGGCAGCGCCGACGTGACCGCAGACGACCAATCTGCGGCGCGGTCGACGCGGGGCCCCGGCGTCGGCTGCTCAGGCCGGCGGCGCACGGCCCGGCGCGACGACGTGCCAGCAGGCGATCACCGGCCGCGGCGCGCCACGCGGCGTCACGCCGGTGACGGGGCGGTGCGACAGGCGGCGCCCCACGGCCGCCGCGAGCGCGTGCAACTCTTCCTGAGGCTCCTCGAGCTCGAGCGCCGAAGGGCCGCCATCGACGGCGACCACCGAGCCCAGCAGGGCCCGATCCGTGCGCGGATCGTCGGCCTCCTGCGCAGCATCCGTCGATGCCGCGGCAGGCATCGACACGGCAGCCGCGCCTGCCGTCACGTCTCGGTCGGCAGGATGGCCGCAGGCCGTGGCCGCGATGCGCGGCGCGATCAGCAGCCCGAGCAGCGCGACGATCGTCAGCATCAGGCCCCGGGCGAAGCGCCTGGGGCCGCAGGGTTCTGCTGGAAGATCGCTCGGTTCGGACATGCGCGGACGACGCGGAGGCTAGGCCCAGCGCAGGACGTGCTCAAGATGCGTATTGCTCCTCGATCCAGGGATTTCGACGCGTAGTGCGCCTGCTCGAGCCGGATCCGCACCGGGCCGGTCCCGGCGGCGCGGCGCCGGCCATCAGCTCGAACTCACCCGGCTCCGCGGCGTAACCGAGGTCGCGACGCCAGACGCGCAGGTCTGTCGGCCGATCGAGAACCGGCGCGACGGCTTCGCCTGGCGCCACGTCGTGCGCGATCCGATCGAGCGACGCGGGTTCGCCGCGCTCGCGGCGGGACACTGACTCAGCGCCGCTGCAGCGCGGCGAAGTCGTCGCGGCCGCGCAGCGGCACGAACGAGTCGTTGCGCAGCGCGTCGGTCCCGACGGTGCGCGCGGCCAGCGCGGCAGCGAGGCAGGTGACCGCGCGCGCCGCCCAGCGCTCGCGGTCGCCGTCGGTGACACCCGGGGTCGCGGCGCAGCGCGTCAGCAGCACCGCCGCCAGGTAGTTCGCGCCGCCGTCTTCGCCGACGCGGGTCAGCAGCGCCTCGACGGTCGCCGCCGCGCCGGCGACGTCGCCCGCGCCGAGCTGCAGCACGGCGCGTTGGTCGTGCAGGTTGCGCAGGCGGTCGGGACTGACCTCCGGCAACGACGCGGCGATGCGTTCGGCCTCGCCCAGCAGCGCTGCGAGGTCGTCTTCGTCGCCGAGCGCGCGCAGCAGGTCGCCGAGCACCAGGCGCAGGTCCAGGTCGCGCAGCCGCGAGCCGCCGGCGGAGATGCCGCCGCGTTGCGCCGGTCGCCGCAAGGCGGCCTCGACGGTGCCGCGGGCGGCCAGCGCCGCCCGGGTGCAGGCCACGGCGCGCTGCAGGCGTTCGCGTCGATCCGGCGCGCGCTCGTCGTCGCCGAGCCGACCGAGCATCAGACAGGCTTGCTCGCGCCCGTCGGCGCCGAGCGCCTCGTCGTCGCACATCGCGAACAGCGTGCGCGCGGCGGCGTCGCCGTCGCCGCGGCGGAACTGCACGATCGCCGTCAGCAGCCCGAGCTCCGCCGCCTGCTCGCGCAGCTCCGACTGTCGCGCGTCGAGGCGCAGCCCTTCGGCGAGCTGGGCGAAGCCCTCTTCGCCGGCCGCCGCGGCGGCGTCGAAGTCGCCGCGCTGGTAGTGCACCTTGAGCGCGTTGATCGCCCGGCTGGCGGCGAGGCTGCGCAGCTCGGCGTCGTCGGGGTGTTCGCGGCGCGAGCGCTCGAGGCTGCTGCGCACCCGCTCGAGCTCGCGCAAGGCGTCGTCGAAGCGACCTTCGTTGGCCAGCAGCGAACCGAGGCCGACGTGCGACCCCGCGAACACCCGCAGCGCTTCGATGTCGCCGCCGTTGGTCGCGACCAGCTGGTCGGCGACCTCGGCGGCGCGGCGCAGCGTCGCCACCGCCGGCTCGCGCTCACCGCCCTGTTGCTGCCACACCGCGAACTCGATGCTCGACTGCAGCATCAGCGAACGCACCAGCCGCGCCGCCTGACGGTGGTTCATCGCGTGCTCGACGACGAGCCTCGTGCGGATCTCGACGGCGCGCTGCACCGACCCGAGCGCGCCCGCGGGGTCGGCGCCGTCGAACTGCAGCTGCGCCAACGAGTGGTTACCGGAAGCCTCGCCGTCGGCGAAGGCGATCTGCCGCGGGAAGTCGCGCGCCAACCCGGCGAAACCGTCGACGGCGCGACGCTGCGCGCGGATCGCCGCCTCGCGGTGCTGCAACCGTCGCTCGACCTCGGCGGTCTGGCCGGCGAGCTCGGCGTATGCCTCCCGCAGGTCCATGCCCGCACCCTCCGGCGGATCGACGAGCGCGAGGTTCGCCGCCGACAGCGCCGCGGCGGCGTCCTCGAGGCGGTCGAGCCGCGTCAGCGCCTCGGCGTAGCGCGCCGCCGCGGTGGCGCGGATCGCCAGGTCGTGCTGGTCGAGCCGGTCGATCCTGGCGAACGCCGCGAGCGAACGCTCGAACCAGGCGATCGCCCGCTGCGGGTCGGCGTCGTCGAGCGTCGCCATGTTGGCGAGCAACTTGCCATCGCTGAGGTCGGCCGCGGCGGCATCGATCGCGCCGGCAGCGCGCGCCGCCGCCACGGCAGCGAGCGCATCGCGCATCGCGACCTGCGCGTCGGCCAGCCGCCCGGCCGCACGCAGCGCGTTCGACAGGTCGCCGTGCAGCTGGACGGCGACCCGCAACAGCTGCGGTTCGGCGGGCGCCTCACGGTACAGCGAGGCCAGCTCGTCGGCGCCGCGCTGCAGGGTCGCCACCGCGTCCTGCGGCGCGCCGAGGCGCAGCTGCAGGCGACCGATGTGATCGTTGGCCGACACCATGTCGATGCGCAGCCCGACGTCCTGCGGCCGGCGCGCGCGCAGCCCTTCGTAGAACGTCAACGCGTCGGCGAGCAGCCGCCGCCGTACGTCCTCGGCCTGGGGCACTTCGGCGAGCTGACGGTCGGCGACCTCGACGAAGGTGCCGATCGAGTCGCGCGCGAGGTCGTAGAACGCCTGCGTGTCGACGCGCAGCGCGGCCTCCTGCGCGCGGGCCCGCTCGGCGGCGAACGTCGCGCGCAGACTGACGGTGAGGCCGACCACCAGCGCCAGCAGGACCGCCGTCGCGGCAGCGACCGCGACGCGATGCCGCCGCACGAACTTGCGCAGCCGGTAACCGCGCCCCGGCGGCGCCGCCAGCACCGGCTCGTGCAACAACCAGCGCTCGAGGTCCTCGGCCAGCGCCAGCGCCGACGGGTAACGCTGTTCTCGCTCCTTGGCCAGCGCCTTCAAGGTGATCCAGTCGAGGTCGCCGGCGACCCGCCGCTGCAGCGAGATGCGCTCGCCGCCGCGCGCCATCAGCGCCGCCTCGCCGACCAGCGAGAGGCGCTTGCTCGGCAGCGTCGGCAGCTCGTCGCGGATCATGCGCGTGAACTCCTGCCACGACGCGCGCCTGAGCCGCTGCGGATCGAACGGCAGCTCGCCGCACAGCAGCTCGTAGAGCACCACGCCGAGCGCCCAGACGTCGGCGCGGGTGTCGACGTCGAGGCCGCCGGAGCTGGCGTGCTCGGGGCTCATGTACTCGGGCGTGCCGAGCACCTGGTCGATGCGCGTGCGCGCCGCGCCGTCGGCGAGCGCGGCGCCGGCCGCCGCCTTGGCGATGCCGAAGTCGATGACCTTGGGCACGAACTGACCGTCGATCTCGGCGACCAGCACGTTCGACGGCTTCAGGTCGCGGTGGATGAAGCCGCGGTCGTGCGCGTGCTGCACGGCGCGACAGACCGTCGCCAGCAGGCGCACGCGTCCCTCGGTGCCGAGCCGGCGCGCGTCGCAGAAGCCGTTGAGGTCGTGGCCGGCGACGTGCTCCATGACGAAGAACGGCCGCCCGTCGGCGGTGATGCCGGCGTCGAACACCTGCGCGATGTGCGGGTGGTTCATCAGCGCCAGCGCCTGCCGCTCGGCCTCGAACCGGGCGACCACGTCGCGCGTGTCCATGCCGAGCTTGATGACCTTGAGCGCCACCTGCCGCCGCACCGGCTGCTCCTGCTCGGCGAGGTAGACGGTGCCCATGCCGCCGCTGCCGAGCTCGCGCACGATGCGGTAGTCGCCGATGCGCTGCTCCGCGCCGGGCGGCGTCGCCAGCAGGCCGCGGGTCACCAGCTGCGCGAGCCGCCGCCGCACCGCCACCAGCAGGTCCGGCCGGGCGGCGCAGACCGTCGGCGCCGGATCCGGCTCGCCGCGCTCCATCGCCTCGATGCACTGCGCCACCAACGGCTCGATCGCGGCCCGGTCGTCGCCCGAACTCCGGGTCGGGAACTGGTCGTCGTGGTCAGCCATCCGTGATCCTGGTTGCCGTGGAGCGTCGTCGACCGCCGCGCCGTTCGCGGGCCGTCGCGCGACAGCTCAATCCCTGTCGTCGAGTTCGCTCGACAGCGCGGCGAGGCCGCGGGCGACGAGCCCGCGCACCGCCGACTCGGTGACCTGCAGCTGCGCCGCGACCTGCGCGTAGTCGAGGCCCATCAGCCGGGACATCGTCACCGCGTCGCGCTGCGCGTCGGGCAGACGACCGACGGCTGCCTCGACCCGCGCCAGCTCCTCGCGCGCCGCGGCGTGCACGCTCGGCGTCGCGATCGCGCCGTAACAGGCCAGCAGCGCGTCGGCGCCGGGGCCGTGGTCGGGCAACGCCACCTCGCGCCCGGCGGCGCGCCGCTCGCGGCCGTGGAAGCGCGCGCGGTCCAGGACCTTGCGCGTCGCCTGTTGGTAGAGCCAGTTGCGGAACGCCGGCTCGCCCCTCAGCTCGATGTTCGGGGCGTCCAGCAACACCTCGCGGAACACCGACTGGGCGATGTCCACCGCCGACTCGCGGGCGGCCAGCGCCGCGCCGCTGCGGGCGCGGATGAAGGCGACCAGCGGCGTCAGGTTGCGGGCGAACAGGCTGTCGAGCGCGTGTGCCTCGCCGCGACGTGCGGCGGCGATCTCGGCGGCGAAGTCCCGTTCTTCGTGCGGCATCCGGAGGGCTCGGGGCGCCGCAGCATAGCTCCGCCTTCGCCGGACGCGCGGTTTTCTGCGCCGCCGCGAACAGCGGCAGCCACGGCGTCGCTCCGACGGCGCCGGCACCCGCCGACCCGCGCGCACCCGCGCGGCCCCTGCCAGACGGAACCCCCCAATGAAGACCCTGTCCTTCCTCGTCCTCACCACCTCCCTGCTCGCCCAGGCGCCGGCGCCGGTCCAGCGCACGCCGCGCGAACCGTCGATCGGCGACACCACCAAGGCCGCCCCGACCGCTGCGGACGCCCAGTCCCCGGTGGACGTGCCGCAGCTGCCGCCGCAGCAGACCGCCGACCAGAAGCGCCCGCTGCCCGAGCACCTGCGCCGCGCCATCGAGGCGGCAGTTCCGCAGACGGTGCTGTTCGACCGCGCCAACGACGACGGCCGGCTGTGGGCGCTCGGCGCCGACTACAAGGCGGTGTTCGCCGCCGACACGTGGAGCTTCATCGCCCGGCCGGACGCCGACGCCGAACAGCTCGAGCCGCTGCAGTTCGCGCTGACCGCGGCGCGCGTCGGCGGCGGCGCGCTGCCGATCGCCGCGCACGGTGACCTGCAACACGACGGCGAGCGCGTGCACCTGCAGCACGGGGCGGTGCGCGAGACGATCGAACTGCTGCTCGGCGGCGCCGAGCAGTCGTTCACCTTCACCGCGCTGCCGCGGCGCGGCGAGCTGGTGCTCGAGATCGCGGTGCGCGGCGCGCTGCAGGGCGGCGACGCCGAGCAGGGCCTTCGCTTCTCGAGCCAGCACACCGACGTGCGCTACTCCGACGCGGTGGCGATCGACGCCAACGGCGCGACGGTGCCGGCGGCGACCGAGTGGCGCGGCGACCACATCGAGATCCGCGTGCCGGCCGAGTTCGTCGCCACCGCGGCGCTGCCGCTGGTCGTCGACCCGCTGATCTCCTCGGGCACCGTCACCTCTGGCACCGCCGACGTCGGCAACCCGGACCTGGTGTTCGTGCCGGCGACCAACGAGTGGCTGGTGACCTATCAGAAGCTGTATGCGCCCGGCGACTGGGACTGCTGGGTGCAGCGCATGAACGCCAGCTTCCAGCCGGTCGGTGCGCCGACGGCGATCGACTTCACCTCCAACTCGTTCTTCCGGCCGCGCGTCGCCCACCTGCGCTTCTACGGCGTGTCGATGGTGGTCGGCGAGCTGCGCTTCGGCAGCATCCCGGTGAAGATCGTCGGCCGCATCGTCGACAACGCCGCGGCGACGACGACGGCGCAGTTCGACATCTCCTCGGCGACGGCGGTCAGCAGCTACGTGCCGGACGTCGGCGCCGATTGCTACGGCGGCGCCGGCTACTTCACGGTCGTATGGGAGCACGCCTACAGCTCCACCGACCACGACATCTACGCCCGCCAGGTGACCAACACCGGCACGCTGCGCGGCACGGGCCCGATCTACGTGCAGGCCAGCGGCGCCTACGAGTCCAACCCGTCGATCTCCAAATCGGACGGCGGCCAGAGCTTCGGCGACCAGCGCTACGCGATCGTCTACCAGCGCCAGGCGCCGAACCTCGACTGGGACATCCTGGGCGCGATGCTGAGCTGGGACGGCGTGCTGCAGCTGTTCAACGGCACCTACTCGTTCCCGATCGAGACCTCGATCTCGTCGACGGTGCTGCCCAACGTCAGCGCCCCGACGCTGTCGGCGCCGAACGGCGAACGCTACTTCCTGTGCGTCTACGAGAGCGTCTGGAGCAACGCCGGGGACATCGAGATGGCGGCGTTCGACCTCGACGGCAACGTGATGGTGCGCAACAACCTGGTCTGGCTCGAGCAGAGCCCGCTGCGCCTCGGCTGGCCGCAGCACTTCCCGTCGGTGGCGTGTGACGGCACCCGCTTCGCCGTCGCCTACCACGAGAACTGGAACAACAGCGCCACCGACCTCGACGTGCGCATCGCCACCGTCGCCTACGGCAACGGCCAGCTGTTCGCCATGGACTCGGCGGCGGCCGCCGCCACCGGCGCGCCGGAGTTCGCCGCGCAGATCGCGTCGCGCTACGCCAGCAGCGGGCTGCAGGACCAGGGCCATGCGACGGTCAACGACTACGACAACGCGGGCACCTTCCGCATCGACGGCGGCGTCTACACCTCGGCGCCGACCGGCCAGGTGCTGCAGCGCGCGACGGCGTGCGGCGGCGGCGTGACGATCAACTGGTCGGGCAACATGGTTCCGGGCGGCAGCCTGCTGCTGTCGCTGGCCAGCAGCGCGCCGATCGCCGGCTTCGCCATCGGCGGCGCCAACTCCGCGTCGCTGCCCGGCTGCGGCTGCATCGTCGGCGTCGACCCCTGGCTGACGACGGTCGGCGGCTTCCAGCCGATCGACGTGCCGGCCTCGCCGCTGTTCGTCGGTGTGCAGCTGTCGGCGCAAGGCTGGATGTTCGGCGCGCCGGGCACCTCGTGCCTGTTCGACATCCACCTCAGCGACACGCTCGACCTGACGGTGCGGTGAGCGCAGCCGGGCGCGCGATCGCTCAGCCGACCGCGCGCTGCAGCGCCGCGACCACGCGCGGCACCGCGGCGACCGACGTCGAGCACAGCGCGACGCGCAGCGCCGAGCGGCCGTCGCCGCGCACCGGCACGACGAACACACCGTCTTCGCGCGCCCGCGCCGCCGCCGCCTCGGCGTCGTCACAGAACACCGTGACGAAGAAGCCGCCCTCGTAGCGCGGGTAGCGCAGCCCGGCCTTCTGCGCCTCGCGGTTCCACGCGGTGACGCGTTCGTCGAGCAGCGCGATCAGCCGCGCGCGGTCCAGGTCGGCGCGCGCACGCTGCGCCGGGTCGGCGAGCAGGCCGGTGATCGCCAGCTGCCCGAGGTGGTTGCAGTTGGACCACGTGCCGCGGCAGGCGAACGAGAACGCCGCCTGGATGCGCTGCCGCTGCTCGGGGTCGCGGTGCGTGGCCAGCACCGCGCCGACGCGCGCGCCGTACTGCGCGAACGACTTCGACGCCGACCACGCCACCAGCAGCGTCGCGGTGTCGAGCACCGGCTGCACCAGCTCGACCCAGTCGACCTGCGCGGCGGCGAAGCGCGCGTAGGCGAGGTCGATCAGCAGCGTCACCGGCGCGCGTTCCCCACAGCGGCGCACCGACGCGGCGACCGCGCGCCATTCGTCGGCGTCGAGCGAGTAGCCGGTCGGGTTGTGACACGGCGAGTTGAGGAACACCAGCGCGCGTCCCTGCCGTTCGACCTGCCGCTGCAGCGCCGCGTCGAACGCCGCGACGTCGAAGCCGCCGTTCGCGGCGAACATCGGGAACGTCTCGACGGCGCGCCCGGTGTGGGTCGCCATCGTGTGGTACGGCCCCCAGTAGAAGTCCGTCGTCAGCAGCGCCTGCCCCGGCTCCAGGAAGTTGGTGATCGCCAGCGTCAGGGCGCCCGAACCGCCGGGCGTCGCCGCGGCGACCGTCTGCGCGGCGAGCGGCCCGTCGCCGAACACGTCGGCGACCACCGCCTGCAGGAACGGCGGCGAGCCGGCGATCGGCGCGTAGGCCGCGGCCTTCTGCGCCGGCACCTGCGCCAGCGCCTCGACGACGCTCGGCAGGATCGACAGCCGACCGTCGTCGTCCATCAGCGCGCCGAGCGTCGCGTTGACCACCGACTCGCCCGCGGCGGCGCGGCGCTGCGCTTCGGCGTTGAGGGCGAAGATCGGGTCGTTGCCGGAGCGGCTGGCGGCGGAGGGGATGAGCGGGTTCACGCGGTGTCGGGGCCCCGGGCGGAGCACGGGGAGAGGAATCGGGGCGAGCAGGGTACGCGCTGGCACCGGCAACTCCAGCCGCTTCCCGAAGCCTCGGCAGGATGCGGCGAGCCGCACGGCGCGCGGTCGGCGATTGACCCGCTCGCCATGCGGTCAATACTGACGTGGCCCCGTCTCCCCGCCGGTCGCGACACCGGCGTACCATCCACCATGCGAACCCTGCTCTCAGGCGTCGGTCTCGGCGTCACCATCGTCTCTGCCCTGGCGGCCCAGGATCCCGGCACCACCGCGACCTCACCGAAGGCCGCCTGGCTGCAGTTCCGCAGCGAACACCCCGGCGACTGGATCGCGCAGTGGCACCCGGCGACCGGCACCCCGAGCGCGATCTTCGGCACCGGCATCGCGCTCGACGGTTGGCGCACCAACACGCTGGCAGCGGCCCGCGGCTTCGCCGGCGCGACGCTCGCCAGCCACCACGACCTGCTCGGCCTCGGCACCTCGGACTTCGTCGAGAGCATCGGCGCGCGCATGGGCCGCTGCTGGTCGTTCACCTACGACCAGCGGTTCCACGGCGTGCCGGTCATCGGCGGCCGCGCCGACGTGCGCATCAACATGAAGGGCGTCGTCGCGATGCTCGGCAGCCGCGCGTGGCCGATCCCGGCCGACTTCGTCACCGCGCCGACCATCGCCGGCGACGTCGCCGAGGCGATCGCCTGGGCGAAGGTCGGCCAGCGCAGCGAGGCGTCGCAGCCGGGCGCGAAGCGGCCGACGCGCCTCGTCATCTGGGGCGACGTCGACGCCGCGGCCCTGGCGCCGGTGTTCCTCGCCTGGGAGGTCCCGGTCAGCAACGTCGATCGCGACGGCGACGGACCGATCGGCCGCCACTACGTCGACGCGCACACCGGCGCGCACCTCGCCTACGTCAGCGACAAGCACGAGTGCGGCCTGCCCGGCTGCACCGCGACGCCGGCGCAGCCGACGGCGGACGTCGCGGCGCCGCCGGTCGCGACCACCGTCACGGTGATGGGTTGGACGATCACCGGCAACGACGCCTTCGACCCGGTCGTCAACACGCCGCTGCCCGGGCTCGAGCTGAACGTGCCGGGAATCGGCGTGGTCACCACCGACCAGAACGGCCAGTTCACGATCGACATCGCCGCGCCCGTCGGCATCTCGGTCGGCGCGCTGGACGGCCGGCACCACGCCGCCATCCAGGGCAGCGACGGCCCGACCGGCACGTTCACCGTCAACCCTGGCGTCAACGCGACGATCCAGCTGCTGACCAGCGGCGCGACGTCGCTCGAGAGCGCGCACACCAACACCAGCTGGTGGGTCGATCGCGCCAACCAGTGGGTGCGCACGATCGTCGGCAACTCGACGCAGCTGAACACCGCCGACGCCGTGGCGCCGACCGTCAACATCGGCTCGACGTGCAACGCCTACTACACCGGCAACACGATCAACTTCTACGCAGCCGGCGGCAGCTGCTCGAACACGGCGTTCTCGACGGTGGTCGTGCACGAGTGGGGCCACGGCCTCGACGACCGCTACGGCGGCATCAGCAACCAGAGCGGCGACGGCCTCAGCGAGGGCTGGGGCGACATCATCGGCCTGTACCTCGTCGACAGCCCGGTGCTCGGCAGCGGCTTCTCCACCGCCGGCGTCGGCATCCGCGACGGCAACAACTCGACGATGTACGGCACCCAGAGCGAAGTGCACGCCGCCGGCGAGGTGTGGATGGGCTTCGCCTGGCGCTACCGCGAGAACCTGCGCGCCAACTACGGAACTCCGGCGGCGATCGCGATCTCGGACGAGACGGTGGTCGGCTCGATCGTCGCCAACGCCTTCAACCAGGCCGACGCCGTGCGCGAGGTGTTCCTCGCCGACGACGACGACGGCAACCTGACCAACGGCGTGCCGCACTTCGCCGAGCTGAGCGCCGCGGCGATCGCCAAGGGCCTGCCGTATCCCGGCCTGCAGCCGGCGTGGCTGCAGCACACGCCGCTGACCAACACCCCGGACCGCGGCGTGCCGCGCGTCGTCACGGCGACGGCGGCGGCCAACACCGGCGCGCTGACGGCGGTGCGACTGCACTACGACGCGGGCCAGGGCAGCCAGGTGCGCAACATGCACCCGAGCGGCGTCGCCGACACGTGGGTCGCGATGCTGCCCGGCCGCGAGGTCGGCGCGGTCAGCTACCACCTCGAGGTCGTGCACAGCTCCGGGTTCTCGATCCGCCTGCCGGAGGCCGGTGAGATCGGCTACGCGGTCGACGCCGGCACGTTCGCCGGCTTCTGGAGCGACGACCTCGAGAGCGGCGCGGCCGGCTGGACGCACGGCCTCAACGCGACCCAGGACGACTGGCAGCTCGGCTACCCGGCGGGCAAGTCCGGCACCAGCCTCGGCGTCGACTGGCAGGACCCGACCAGCCCCGCATCCGGCGCCAACTGCTGGGCCAACGACCTCGGCAACGTGATCGGCGGCACCACCTACAACGGCTACTACGCCGCCAACGTCGACAACTGGCTACGCTCGCCGGTGATCGACTGCAGCGGTCGCGCCGGCATGCGCCTGCGCTTCAAGCGCTGGCTGTCGGTCGAGGAGGCGATCTACGACCACGCCACGATCCTGGTCAACGGCGTCGAGGTCTGGGGCAACCAGCTCAACGGTCACACGCTCGACACCGGCTGGACCACCGTCGAGTACCTGATCCCGATGGCCGACGACAACCCGGCGGTGCAGATCGAATGGCACCTGACCAGCGACGGCGGCCTCGAACTCGGCGGCTGGGCGATCGACGACATCGAGCTCGGTGAGACCGTGCTGCCGCCGGCCGACGCGACGCTGGCGATGCTGCCGGAGCAGGCGTCGCAGGGCGCGACGATGACGCTGACGGTGACGACGCCGCTCGGCTCGTGGCCGTACGTGCTGGGCCTCGGCACCACCGCCGGCCCGCTGGCGCTGCCCGACTTCCCGGTCATGGCGATCGGCGGCACCATCGACGCGCTCAGCGGCACGACCGGCCCGGGCGGCACGGCGACGGTGACCTTCACGGCGCCCAACTTGCCGTCGGCGGTCGGGCTGTTCCTCTACAGCCAGGTGCTGACGATCGACCCGACGTTCACGTCGTTCGTCGTCTCCAACCCGTTCGTCAACCTGTTCACGCAGACGCCGTGAACGTTCGCGCCGCGGGGCAGGGTCAGACCTTGCCCCACGGCCGCACGTCGACGCCGAGCATGCCGGCGCGGCGCGCCGCCTCGAGGCCGAGCTCGGTGTCCTCGAACACCACGCACGCGGCGGCCGACACGCCGATGCGCCGCGCCGCCTCGAGGAACACGTCCGGCTCCGGCTTGTGCTTCGCGGTGTCCTCGGCGGCGACCATCGCGCCGAACCAGTCGCGCAGCCGCAGCCGGTCGAGCGTCCTGCCGACGATCTCGCGGTAGCCGCCGCTGGCGACCGCCATCGGCAGCCGGCCGCGGTGCTCGGCGGCGATCGCCACCACCGGCACGATCGGCTGCACCGAGTCGAGGTGCTGCACGAACAGCCGTTCCTTCTCGTGCACCATCGCGTCGACGTCGTGGACCTCGACGCCGGCGTCCGCGGCCAGCAGGCGGATGATGCGCGACGTCGGCATGCCGCCCATCGCGTAGAAGCGATCCTCGGGGAACGGGATGCGGTGCGGCGCGAGCATCGCCGTCCAGGCGCGGAAGTGCGCCGGCATGGTGTCGGCGAGCGTGCCGTCGCAGTCGAAGATCAGGCCGGCGGTGCCGGGCGGTGCGGTCCAGGGCGTGGCGGGCATGTCGTGCCGGCCAGTCTTACGGGATGCGGCAGGCCGACTGCAAACTGCGGCGGCGGCGCGCTGGAGGTCAAGACCGGCGCGCTCTAGGCTCCGCGGCGGCTTGCGCCGTGAAGGACCTCATCCCCACCCTGCTGCTGACGCTGGTCGCGACCTACTGCGTCGCGCGGTGGACCGTGCTCTGGCGCACCGGCCGCCGGGACGGTGTGTCGCGCGGCGACACGCTCTACGCGGCGATCTGCTTCGCCGTCGGTGTCGTGGTGTTCGGCATCGTCGGCATGTTCGGCCTCTGCACGAGCCGCGAGATGTTGCCGCTCGTGGCCTGCGCGCTGCAGCTGCCCGGCCTGCTGCTCACCGCTGCCGTCGCCTCGATCGGCGCGCCGCCGCAGTCACGCCGGACGCTCGGCAACACCTGGTTGGTGATCGTCGCCGGCGGTGCATTCGCGGTCGGCAGCTGCTTCGCCGTGCTGTGAAGGTCGCCGACGTGCCGGCCAACTGGCCGCACGCGCTGGTCTCCCGCGCCGATCTGGTCTGGCTCGAGCACGATCACGGTCCGCTGCCGCGCAGCTGGCAGCGCTTCGTCGTCGAAGAACGGCTGCTGCTCGGCGTCTCGCTGCTGGCGCTGCTGTGCCTGATCGCGACCTTCCAGGCGCCCACCACGCGCCCGGTGAACGGTCCGGCGCCATGAAGCGCACGGCGATTGCCAGCGACCGCGCGCCGACCAATACTCAGCGTATGCGCCGCCTGCTGACCACCACCCTCGCCCTCGCCGCCGCCCTGCCCGCGCAGTGGAACCCCGCCGCCGGCCAGTGGGGCAAGACCGCGCCGAGCGACCTGCGCGTGATGACGTTCAACGTGCTCGACGCGATCTGCTCGACCAACACCAAGAACTCGGCGACCAACAACTGGGGGGCGTGCGCGCGCATCGTCGCGTCGCTGCGGCCCGACGTGCTGCTGCTGCAGGAGTGCGGCGACAACAACGGCAACGGCACCGGCGGCTCGATCGACTCGGTCGCCAACCTGACCGCGGCGATCGGCATGTTCCTGCACGGCGGCAGCGACACGTTCCACTCCGGCGCGACGGTCACCGCCTACGTGCAGGCCTACGCGCCGGGCTACGACCTGCCGTACGTGTTCGTCAGCAGCAGCGACGACAACTACAACCGCAACGTCATCCTCAGCCGCTACCCGTTCGCCGACCTCAACGGCGACGGCGCCGCGACCTTCAGCGACATCCCCAACGTCAGCGCCGACCTCTACGCGCCGGGCGGCAACGGCGGCATCCGCGGCTTCATGTTCGCCGAGATCGACCTGCCGGACGCGCTCTACGCCGGCGACCTGGTGCTCGGCAACGCGCACCTCAAGGCCGGCAGCGCCAGCAGCTCGCACAACCAGCGCGTCAGTGCGGCCAAGAACGTCGCCTACTTCGTCGACCACCTCTACAACGGCGCCGGCGGCAGCGTGCCCGACCCGCACAACAAGATCGCCGACAACCCGCCGGCGACCTCGGTGCTCGACGTCAACACCGCGGTCGTGCTCGGCGGCGACTGGAACGAGGACGAGTGGGGCAACGGCACGATCGGCCCGGCCGACTGGCTGGCGCGCGCCGCGACGTTCGACCCGAGCGGCGCCGACGGCACCGACCGCGACGGCACCGACATGACCTACGACCACGCCGCGGAGGTCTTCGGCGGCAGCGTCAACACCTACCAGAACTCGAGCTACAAGGACGACTACGTCTGCTGGCAGGACAGCGTGGTCGCGATGCGGCGCAGCTTCCAGTTCGACTCCGGCCAGACGCCCACCTCGGCGCGGCCGCCCGAGCTCGGCACGTTCGGCAACGCGACGTCGGTCGCCTCCGACCACCGCCCGGTGATCGTCGACCTGGTGCTGCCGGCGGCGCTCGGCTGCAACGACGCCGCCGAGGACTTCGGCTTCGCCAAGCTCGGCAGCAACGGCCGCTTCCCGCGCTTCGCCGCGTGCGGCTCGCTCCAGAGCGGCGGCAGCGCGACGCTGACGCTGTCCGACTGCCCGCCCAACGCGCCGGTCTACGCGCTGCTCGGCATCTGGCCGACGACGTGGAACAGCTTCGGCGGCGTGCTGGTGCCGCAGGACCCGCTGGCGATCGGCCCGTTCGCGACCGACGCGAGCGGCGCGCTGTCGATCCCGTTCGCCGGCGGCGGCGGCCCGTTCTGGATCTACGCGCAGTGGGCGATCGCCGACCCGGGCGTCAGCTTCGGCCTCAGCTTCTCCAACGCGCTGCGCATCGACTTCCTGCCGTGAGCGCATGACCCGGCACGTCATTCCGGCACTGGCGCTGACCGCGACCGCGGTCCTCTGCGCCCACCTCTGGTTCCTCGAATTGCTGGCCGCCCGACGTCGCCGAGCCGCCGCGGGACACACCGACGAGATCGTGCTGCGGCCGCTGGCGGTCGCGCTCGCGTTCCTCGTCGCGATGACGGGGTTGTTCCTGGTCGTCATGACGGCCGTCGACGCGCAGGAAGGCCCCTACGCCGGGCTCTCCGGCGCAATCGCCTGCATCGTCCTGGTCCCGTTGCTGCTGCTCGCCGAGGCGTTCGCGGTGATCGATCGGCTGCGCTTTGGCGGCACGATCAGGCGCAGCATTGCCGTGCTGTCGGCCGGCTTGCTGTTCGCGGTCGGCAGCTGCTTCGCCCAGCTGTGATCAGGCCGCCCGCCCGGTCACGAGCCGGTGCGCGTCAGCACCAGCTCCATGAACAGCTGCTCGCTGCCGTCCGCGGCGACGCTCCACTGCCGGTGCACGAGCCGATCGTCGCCGTCGAAGCGCGTGGTCGTGTGCGAGCGCCGCGCCGCCGCCTCGCCGCCGATCGTGCGCGACACCAACTCGATCGCCTCGCCGTCGAACGCGCCTTCGCTCTGCCTGACCGACACCCGCGTCGAGCGCGAGTCGTACCAGAAGCTGGTGAACACCCCGGTCGCCGGATCGAAGCCGATCACGCCGGTGCCGGTGCTCGCGGCGCGCGACGCGTCGCCGTCGAACACGAACTCGCTGCGCAGGAAGCGCCCGTCGTGCACCATCTCCTGCCGGCACGTGCCGTGGCTGCGCACCGGCTCCCCGCCGCTGCGCCGGTGGATCGTCTTCTCGACCTGCCAGTCGCCGGCCATGCGGGCCAGCAGCTGCTGACCGGCGCCCGGCGCCGAGCGCGGTTCGACCGCCGCCTGCGCGTCGGACGACGGCGTTTGCGGCGTGGACGGCGTCGGAGCGTGGCAGGCGACGAGCGTCGGCAGCGCGCCGAGCGACGCCAGGAGGAGGGAGCGGAGCGGCTTCGATGGCATTGGCGAACCGGGGGTGGTGCGGAGCACACGCGATGCGACCAGCGCGCGCGCCGCAGGGCAAGCCTGCGTCGTCCAGGCTCGCCGCCGCACGACCTGCGCACGGCCTGCGCATCTCGCCCCCCGCGGACGACGAGTTCGCCGACGCCGCATGAGCACGCGGGCGCCTCTCGCTCCGGCCACCGTTACCGACGCCCTACTCCCTGTGGCATCGTGCCCGCCGCGCAGCGACGGCAGACAATCTCCCGTCGATCCCACTGACAGGGGCGCGGGTCGCCCATCCGGGCGACCCAACGGCTCCTGCGGCGAATAGGAGTCAGCCATGAGACCGAAGTTCGTGTTCGGGGATGCGGCGACGACACGCCGTACTGCCGGCAAGGCCTGGGTCACCAGCGCCGTGGCGGCGATCCTCTTCTCCCTGGTCGCATGTCACGACCACAGCTCGAACCCGCCCGCTGTGCAGGTGCTCGATGCACCCGTCGTCTCGTCGGTGACCACCGAAGACGGCGCCGTCGAGGTCGCGTGGAGCGAAGTGGACGGCGCGCTCTCGTACAACTTCTACTGGCAGCACGGCGACTCGCTGGACGTGAAGACCTGCGACTGCGATCGCGAGATGGAGCGCCTTCGCCACCGCGTCACCGGTCTGCACAACGGCAACGCGTACTCGTTCGCCGTCTCCGCCAACAACCGCAACGGCGAGGGCCCGCTCTCCGAGGTCCACACGCGCACCCTCGCGCCGGACATGGTGCTCGAGATCACGGCGACGCCGGGTGAGGCCCTGGTGCAACTCGACTGGGCCGCGGTCGACTACGCGGCGTTCTACGTGGTGTATCGGGACACGACGCCGGGCACCGCCAAGGCCACCGGCGTGCGCATCGCCCCGGTCGCGCCGCCCTATCTCGACCAGGGACTGACCAACGGCACGACCTACTACTACGTCGTCGCCGCGGTCGGCGTCGGCGGCGAAGGTGTCGCGTCGAGCGAGGTGTCGGCGAAGCCGGACTTCACGCCGCCCGAGTCGCCGACGCTGGCGTCGGTGACGCTGATGGAGGAGGCGCCCAACACGCTCGTCATCGAGTGGAGCGAACCGGCCACCGGGCCGGTGGACTCGTACAACCTCTACTGGGACGTCGAGCCGAACGTGACGACGGCGGACAACCTGATCGCCGACGTGACGTCGCCGTACGTGCACAGCGGCCTGGCCGGCCAGACGCCGCACTACTACGTCGTGACCGCGGTCGCCAACGGCCTCGAGAGCCAGCCCTCGCTCGAGGTCTCGGCCACGCCGCGCGGCAACCCGGGTGGCGGCGGTGGTGGCGGCGGCGGCGGTGACGAGACCGCCAGCAACAACCTGGCGCTGCCGGTGCTGTTCGTCGATGGCTACGGCCTGAGCGGCGCGCCGCTGGCCGGCAGCAGCCCGCCGTGGTTCGACTATGCGACCGGCCTGAGGCCGCTGGTGAGCGAGACCGTCAACACGTTCCCGCTGTTCCAGCACTCGTCGGCCGTCGTGGTCAACGGCACCAGCTACTACCCGCAGAAGACCGACAGCACCTGGCAGGCCCAATGGCAGCAGGCGGCGCAAGGCCCGGTCGACGTGATCGTCGATTGGGGCGACAACCTGACCACTTCGCACCTGACGCCCAACTCCAACATCCGCATCGAGACGGTGCTCTACCAGGACACCACCGGCGCCGATCCGGCGCCGACGATGACGGGCTACCAGATGACGCTGCTCGGCGGCTCCGGCATCACCGAGCTCTACGGCACCGACGGCACGACCTACGCGTCCAACCGCTGGCACGTGTTCGCGACCACGGCGCGCCTGACGATCGAGAAGTTGACCGGCCCCGGCGGCCCGGTCGACCCCGACGTGCAGGGCTTCAGCAGGGCGCTCTACGAGGGCTTCGGCACCGACGAGGGCGGCTCGACGTTCGGCTCTGAGGTCAACGTCAGCGGCAAGCTCGTCTACGGCTACATCTGGATGCTGAAGAAGTGGCCGCTCACGCCCGCCGAGAAGACGGGCTGGTGGCGCATCACCTTCTCGCTGGACCCGGTCGCGCAGATCGGCACGCCGCCGACCGTCGTGAACAATCATGTGTTCCTGACGGGGCTCGATCCGAGCGAGACCATCGCCACGATCGACCCGGGTCAGAACCGCTCGTCGATCGAGATCCAGCTGCAGTAGGCGCCGACGAACCGGCCCTCGCGGGTGCCGTCCCGCCCGCCGCGCCGCGTCGGTGCGGCGGGCGGGGCGGCGGGCGGGGCGCTTGTTGGCGGCCCTGACGCAGGTGCCGTCGCGCCCCGCGCCCACCGCGAAGGATCTGCTGGCC
The DNA here is from genome assembly GCA_020638735.1 of Planctomycetota bacterium. GTDB lineage: Bacteria > Planctomycetota > UBA1135 > UBA1135 > UBA2386. Next base: position 773,515 of record JACKHZ010000008.1, read on the forward strand.
CCGCAACCTCGCGCATCCGATGCCGACGCGCGGGCGGCCGGCCCCCGTCGCGACCGCCCCACCTCTTCTCCCGGACCGACGGCGGATTCCGGCAGGGGCTCCCCCACTGGCGCTGCCGCCGCGCTTGCGGTAACGACGCCCCGGCGTTGACCGCCGACCCGCACCACGATGCCGACCTGCTCGCCGCCTTCTGCCGCGGCGACGCCGCCGCGTTCGAGGCGCTCTACGACCGCCACCATGGCTTCGTGCTGCGGGTCGCGCGGCGCTTCTGCGGCGACGACGACGAAGCGCTCGACGTGCTGCAGGAGACCTTTGCCTGGCTCTGTCGCAAGGCGCCGGGCCTGCGCCTGCGCCACCGCTTGACGACGCTGCTCTACCCGGTCACGAGGCACCTCGCCGCCGACCGCCGCAGGAAGCGCGCCCGCGGGCCGCAGCCGGCCGGTGGCCCGGGCGACCTGGAGCAACCGACGGTCGAGCTGCAGGTCGACGGCGACCTGGGCGACTGGCTCGTCGGCCTCGGCCCGTTGCAGCAGGAGGTGCTGGCCCTCCGGTATGCCGACGACCTGAGCCTCGAAGAGATCGCCGCCGCGCTCGCCGTCCCGCTCGGCACGGCGAAGTCGCGCCTGCACAACGCGCTGGCGCAGCTGCGCGAGCGCCTCGGCGACAGCTGACGGACGGCCCGGGAACGGCCCGGCGATGGCGCACGAGAAAATCGCGAACGCAGTGAACCCGCGCGACGTCTGCAGCCCCTCACCGGCTGATGGACGACCTCGAACAACGCTTGCGCCGGCAGCTGCAAGAGCCCGAACCGGCGGTTCCGGCGGCGGTGCGCGCAGCCGTGCTGGCGGACGGCCGCGCCGCGGCGACCGGCTTCCGGAAGCGGCGGCGCTTCGTGCGGCTGGCCGGCGCCAGCGCGGCGGCGGCCGCGGCGGCGCTGCTGGCGGTGACGCTGTGGCTCGGCCATGGCGGCGGCCCCGACTTCGACGTCGCCGACGCCTGGCGCGTCGCGAGCGGCCTGGAGCACGACCGGCGCTTCGACCAGAACGGCGACGGCCGCGTCGACCGCGCCGACGCCGATCGCATGCTCGCGGCGATCGTCGCGCTGCCGACACGGAGGGGCTCGTGAAGACGCCCGGGCTGCTGTCGTACGCGCTCGCCGCGCTCGCCGCGGTGCTGCTGGCGCTGCTGCTCGCCGCGCGTCCGGGCCAGGACCCGACACCGCCGAAGGCGCCGACGTTCGCCACGCTCGACGTGTTGGTCGACGCCGGCGATCACCAGCTGGCCGCGTGGCAGCTCGACGTGACCTTGGCCACCGCGCTGCTGGTCGGCATCGAAGGCGGCACCGACGCGGCGTTCCGCGACGCGCCGCGCTACGACCCGGCCGCACTGCAGGGCGGCCGCGTCGTGTTGGCGGCGCTCGCCGATGCACAGCAGCAACTGCCGAACGGTCGCGTGCTGGTCGCGCGGCTGCACGTGATGGCGCCGGACGGCGCCGTCGACCACACGGTGCGCGGCGTCGTCGCCGCCAGCGCCGACGGACAACGATTCACCGCGGACGTCGAGGTCCGCCTGCACGAGAACAAGTGAGAAGGGGACGAAGGAAGATGAAGGCATCGACGATTCGGGATCTGGTGGCCGCCGCCGTGCTGGTCGGGCTGGTCGTGGCGTGTGCGGGCTCGGAGGGCAGCACGCCAGCGAGCTACGAGGCGCGGGGCGAGTCCACAGGCGATCCGGCCACCAATCCGCTCGCGGGCGCGTTCTTCAACGATGGTTCGGACGGCGACATCCGGGCGCGCACCGACAACTACTTCGTCACCGATCTAGGAGCAGTCATCGACCTCAACGGCTTCGGCCAGGGCACTGCGACGTTCGACTTTGGCGCATTCCGTCATGAAGGCAAGGACGGCGCAGACGAGAGTGTCGACGAGCTCGTCGTCGTCGAACGCGCCGACGGCACCAAGGCCAACTACGGCCCCGACCGCATCGCCGCGCTGCGCGCCAAGGTCGACGGCAAGGAGTTCGGCCAGCCGCTGCCGCTGCAGCACACCGACGTGCGAGGCAAGGTCGCGCTCAACGTCTCGTCGGTGACGGTCACGCAGACGTACACCAATCCGTTCGCCGAGAAGATCGAAGCGGTCTACGTGTTCCCGCTGCCGCAGGACGCGGCGGTCAGCGACTTCGTCATGGTGATCGGCGAACGGCGCATCCGCGGCGTCGTGCGCGAGCGCGAGGAGGCGCAGCGCATCTATCAGCAGGCCAAGGCGCAGGGCTACCGCGCGTCGCTGATGAGCCAGGAGCGGCCCAACGTGTTCACGCAGTCGGTCGCCAACATCGAGCCGCAGAGCCGCATCGACGTCGAGACCACCTACTTCCAGTCGCTGCCGTGGCGCGACGGCGCGTTCGAGATGGTCGTGCCGACGGTGGTCGGCCCGCGCTTCAACCCGCCCGGCAGCGAGGGCGGCATCGGCGCGGTCGCGGCCGGCAAGGAAGGCACCTCCGGCCAGTCGGTCGAGGTCGCGTATCGCACCCCTGAAGCGGCCGCCGACGGGCCGGCCATCGACATCGCCGTCGAGCTCGCCGCCGGCCTGCCGCTCGGCACGATCGACTGCCCGAGCCACACGGTGACGATCCGCCGCACCGACGAACGCCACGCGACGGTCGCGCTGCAGAAGGGCGTCGAGGTGCCCAACCGCGACTTCGTGCTGCGCTTCGCGCCGAAGGAGCGCGGCGCGGGCGGCGCCGTCAGCGTCTACCGCGACGCCGACAGCGGCGAGGGCTGGTTCTCGATGTCGATCCAACCGCCGCTCGAACAGCTGGACCAGAAGCCGCAGGCGCGCGAGATGGTGTTCGTCGTCGACTGCTCCGGCAGCATGTCCGGCGAACCGCTCGCGGCGTGCAAGCGCGCGATGCGCCGCTGCCTCGGCCGCCTCGGCGAAGGCGACACGTTCGCGGTGCTGCGTTTCAGCGACGACGCATCGGCGCTCGACCCGCGCCCGCTGCCGGCGACCCCCGAGAACGTGCGCCGCGGCCTCGCCTACGTCGACGCGCTGGACACCGGCGGCGGCACGATGATGGAGCGCGGCATCCTGGCCGCGCTGCAGCCACCGATCGAAGCCGGCCGCCGCCGCATCGTCACCTTCATGACCGACGGCTTCATCGGCAACGAGCGCGACATCCTGCGCGCGGTGCACGAACACGTCGGCGACGCGCGCATCTTCAGCTTCGGCGTCGGCACGTCGGTCAACCGCTACCTGCTCGAACGCATGGCCGACCTCGGCCGCGGCGTCGCCGCCTTCGTCGACATCGGCGACTCGGGCGAACGGCAGGTCGATGAGCTGTTCACGCGCCTCGAACGTCCGGCGCTCGCCGACCTGCGCATCGACTGGGGCGGTGCCTCAGTGCACTGCGTCGAACCGCAGCGGCTGCCGGACCTGTTCGTCGGCCGCCCGCTGCTGGTGCACGGCCGCGTGCACGGCGCCTTGCCGCGCAGCGTCACGGTGCACGGCACGGTCGGCGCAACGCCGCAGCAGTTCACGCTGCCGGTCGCCGCGGCCGACGAGCACCCGGCGATCCAGAAGCTGTGGGCGCGGGCTCGCATCCGCTCGCTCGCCGACGCGATGGCCTACGTGGCGACGCCCGACGAGCTGCGCGACGAGATCCGCGAGCTGGCCCTGGCGCACGGGCTGACGTCGGAGTTCACGTCGTTCCTCGCGGTCGACTCCAGCGAAGTGACCGCCGGCGAACACGGCACGACGGTCGTGCAGCCGGCGCCGACGCCGCGCGGCGTGCGCTACGAGACGACGGTTTCGGGCGGCGGACGCTAGCTGACGGCGCGGCAGGCGTGCGGGCCGCGCGGCGGGCGACCGGGCCGGCCCGCCCTTCGCAGGCGCGATCCGCTACCATGTTCGCCCCGATGGCCACCCCCTGCAGCACCCCGACCGCCGAGCACTTCCTGCCGACCACGCGCGCCGAGATGGAGCAGCGCGGCTGGGACGCGGTCGACGTCGTGTTCGTCAGCGGCGACGCCTACGTCGACCACCCGTCGTTCGCCGCGGCGCTGCTCGGCCGCGTGCTCGAGGCCGAAGGCTTCCGCGTCGCCATCCTGCCGCAGCCACCGTGGCAGACGGCCGACGCGTTCCGTGAGTTCGGCCGCCCGCGCCTCTGCTTCGCGGTCAGCGCCGGCAACATGGACTCGATGATCAACCACTACACGGCGAACAAGAAGCGGCGCAACGACGACGCCTATTCGCCGGGTGGTCGCATCGAGCTGCGGCCGGACCGCGCCACCAACGTCTACGCGCAGCGCTGCCGCGAGGCGTTCCAGGGCGTGCCGGTGGTCGCCGGCGGCGTCGAGGCGTCGCTGCGCCGCGTCGCGCACTTCGACTACTGGTCGGAGACGGTGCGGCCGTCGATCCTGGTCACGTCGAAGGCCGACCTGGTCGGCTTCGGCATGGGCGAGCGCGTGCTGGTCGAGATCTGCCGGCGCCTCGCCGCCGGCCGCCCGATCACCGATTGTCGCGACCTGCGCGGCACAGCCTACCTGCTCGGCTCCAAGGAGACGCTGCCGCAGCACGAATGGCACGACGCGCAGTGCGACAACAAGACCGTCGAGCTGCCGTCGTTCGAACGCATCACCGAGGACAAGGTCGCGTTCGCCGAGGCGACGCGCCTCTTGCACCACGAGACCAACCCGCAGAACGGCCGTCGCCTGCTGCAGCAGCACGGCGACCGCACGCTGGTCGTCAACCCGCCGGCGCTGGCGCTCGACGAGCGCGGCATGGATCGCATCTACGACCTGCCGTTCACGCGCAAGCCGCACCCGCGCTACCAGGGCGAGCAGATCCCGGCGCACACGATGATCAAGGACAGCGTGACGACGATGCGCGGCTGCTTCGGCGGCTGCACGTTCTGCTCGATCACGATGCACCAAGGGCGCGCGATCCAGAGCCGCAGCCAGGGCTCGATCCTGCGCGAGGTGCGGCAGATGACGCAGGACCCCGAGTTCAAGGGTCACATCAGCGACGTCGGCGGGCCGACCGCCAACATGTACCAGATGCGCTGTTCGCGGCCGGAGATCGAGGCGAAGTGCCGCCGGCTGTCGTGCGTGCACCCGACCGTCTGCAAGCTGCTCGGCGTCGACCACGGTCCGACCAAGGAGCTGCTGCAGAAGGTGCGCGAGACGCCGGGCGTCAAGTCGGTGCGCGTCGCGTCGGGCATCCGCATGGACCTGGCGCGCTTCGACGACGGCTACCTCGAGGACATGGCGCGCCACCACGTCGGCGGCCAGCTCAAGGTCGCGCCCGAGCACACCAGCGAGAAGGTGCTCAACCTGATGAAGAAGCCGGCGACGTCGACGTTCGACGAGTTCGCCGAGAAGTTCGCGGCGGCGAGCGAACGCGCCGGCAAGGAGCAGTACCTGATCCCCTACTTCATCGCCTCGCACCCGGGCAGCGGCGTGCACGAGATGATCGAGCTGGCGGTGTTCTTGAAGCAGCGCGGCTACAAGCCGCGACAGGTGCAGGACTTCATCCCGGCGCCGATGGACATCGCGACGTGCATGTACCACACCGGCATCGACCCGATGACGATGCAGCCGGTCGAGACGGTCAAGAAGCTGAAGGACCGCGAGGTGCAGCGCGCGCTGATGCAGTACTTCAAGCCGGAGAACTGGTTCGTCGTGCACAAGGCGCTGACCGAGGCCGGCCGCAAGGACCTGATCGGCTCCGGGCCCGAGTGCCTGATCCCGGCCAATCCGCCGAAGGAGGCGCTCGCCGCGCGCCGCGCCGGCGCCAACGCGCGCGGCGGCGACCCGACCTACGTGCACGCCAAGGACGCCGGCGTGAGGTCGCATGGCGGCAAGCCGCGGCGCGATGCGAGGCGTCGCTGACGACGACGATGGCGACCGCGAAGAAGAAGACCGCGAAGAAGCCCGCCAAGAAGGCGGCGAAGAAGGCCGCCGAGAAGACCGCCGCGAAGGGGCCGCGCAAGATGAAGGCGTTCGCCACCTTCGACCTCTATCTCGCCGAACAGCAGCCGCCGCAGCAGCGCCTGATCCGCGCGCTGCGCAAGCTCGTCGCGCGCGCCGCGCCCGAGCTGCAAGAGGGCGTGAAGTGGGGCAACGGCTGCTGGCTCGACGGCAAGGCGCCGATCGCCTACGTCTACGCCGCGCCGGGCCACGTGCAGCTCGGCTTCGTCAACGGCGCTCGGCTCGACGACCCGAAGGCGTTGCTTCGCGGCGCCGGTCGCTACGTGCGCCACGTGCCGGTGGCCAAGCCCGCCGACATCGACGAAGGCGCGTTCGCCGAGCTGCTGCGCCAGGCCGTCGCGCTCGGCCACCCGGCGTTCGGCCGCTGAGACAGGAGGCGAGGTGCGCGGGCCGGGTTGACGCCATTTGCTTGCTCGTGCAAAGTGCGCGGGATTCCCAACCGCGTCTCGCAACCATCCCTCGTGCACCCCTTCGCCGGCTCGCTGCGCTCGTTCGCCACGCTGGTCGGCGGCGCGGCCTGCTACGGGGCTGCCATCGGCGCCGGCAAGAACCTCACCTACGTCTGGCGCAGCGCCGTCAAGGTGCCGCTGCTGCTGCTGGGCACGGCGATGGTCTGTGCGCTGTCGTACCACGTCATGGCGCGCTTCCTCGGCGTCGGGCTGCGCTTCCTCGACGTGCAGCGCGCGACGCTGCGCCTGTTCCGCGACGCGGCGGCGATGCTCGCCAGCCTGAGCCCGGTCACGCTGTTCCTGGCGCGCACGATGCAACAACCGCATGGCGACGAGCTGCGCGGCTACCCCGGGTTCGTCGTCGCCAACGTCGCGTTCGTCGCGCTGGCCGGCGCCGTAGCGCTGCTGCAGCAGCTGCGCGCGCTGCTGGGCGACGCCGCGTTGCCGCGGCCGAAGGCGCTCGCGCTCGCCGCCACGTGGCTGCTCCTGTCGCTCGTCGTCGGCGGCCAGCTGGCCTTCTGGCTGCGCCCGTTCTTCGGCATCTCGTCGCTCACCGGCGCGCCGCCGTTCGTGCTCGGCGACGAGCCGACCTCGACCGGCGCGCGCAGCTTCTACGAGGCCGTCTGGCAGTTCGCGTCCGGGGTCTGACGAGCATCGCGCCGCCCGCGCGCGACGGCTAGCCTGCGCAGCATGGCCGAGCGCTACCGCGACCTCGACGAACTGATCGACCGCGTGCAGGAGCGCTTCGAGGCCGCCACCCGGCAGGTCGAACCGCTGCTGCTGCTGTCGGACCCGCCGTTCGTGCGCAGCGGGCCGCTGCGCTTCACGTTGCTCTGCACGCTCGCCGGCATCGTCATGGCGGTGCTCGCGATCGCGCTGTTGTTCGTCTGGCTGCCCGGCGCCGCGGCCTCCGGCGCGATCGCCGCGGCAGCGCTCGTCGCCGGCGGCCTCGTTCGCCTGGTGGTCGTCGCGCCCGCGCGGTGGCGCCTTCGCGCCTGCCGCGTGCGCCCGGCGGTGGTCGTGCAGGCGTTCGACGGCGGCTTCCTGCCGCCTGAGGGCGACCGCAACGTGCGCCCCTTCACCGGCATCTGGGTGTTCAGCTTCGACGAGACGGTCACCGTGTCCCGACTGCAGGAGCTGGCCTGGGCGTGCTTCGACAAGAAGCGCGGCAGCGACGAGCCGCCGTACGGCGCGCTCAAGGAGCTGCTGCTGACCGGCGACGACGAGTTCGTACACCGCACGTTCCGGCTGCCGCGCGAGCTGGCGGGCAACGACGTGACCTACGCGACGCCGTGCCTGTTCGTGCGCGAACGCGACCTCGCCGACGGCTACCTGAGCACCGCCGCGCAGCTGATCCTCGCCCACCCGAAGCACCCGGAGCACATCTGCGCCGTGCCGCTGGCGCTGTGGCGCGGCGACAACGCCGTGGAGCTGCTCGGCGACCGCAGTCAGGAGTGAGGGCGGCGACCGTCGTGGCTCAGTCGAGGCTCGCCAACTCGTCGCGATGCTCGACGGCGAAGACCAGGAGGCTGTTGCTGCCCTGCAGGTCCAACTTCTGACAGATGTTGGCGCGGTGCGCCTCGACGGTGCGCGGGCTGACGAACAGCTCGCGCGCGATCTCCTTGGTCGACTTCTTCTGCGCCACCCGCTTGAGGATGCGCCGCTCGGCGGTGGTCAGGCTGTCGAGGCCCTCGCGTTCGCCTGCGAGCTGGTCGGCACGGCTGCGACGCCGCAGCAGGAAGCCGGTCAGGGACGGGCTGACGTACGCCTGTCCCGCCGTCACCCGCTGCAGGCACGAGTGCAGGTCGCTGGCGGCGTCCTCCTTGATCACGTAGCCCTCGACCCCGGCGTTCAGCGCGCGGTTGAGCGACTGCTCGTCGTTGAGCATCGACAGCATGACGACGCGGATGCCGAGGTTGCGGCCCAACAGGCGATCGGCCACCTCGAAGCCGGTCAGGCGCGGCATGTTGGCGTCGAGGATCAGCAGCTCCGGCCGCAGCTGCTCGGCGAGCTCCAGGGCCTGCTCACCGTCGCCGGCCTCACCGACGATGCAGAATCCGGTCACGCTCTCGATCACCTGCCGCAGACCGGCGCGGAACACCGGGTGATCGTCGGCGATGACCACCCGCAACGCTTCGCTCTTCATGTGCCACTCCCTGGTTCGCCCATCCCGCCGTTCGCCGGCTCCGGCACCGGCAGCTCGAGCCGCAGCGACGTGCCCTGCGACGGGCGTCCGTCGACGGTCAGCGTCGCGCCGATCAGGGTGGCGCGCTCGGCCATGCTGTCGAGCCCCACGCCGCGATCGACGTCGGGCGCGAAGCCGACGCCGTCGTCGTCGATGCAGAGCCGCACGCTGCGCAGGTCGCGCTCGAGGCGGACGCGCGCGTGCGCGGCGCGGCTGTGCTTGACCACGTTGTGCAGCGCCTCCTGCGCGATGCGGTAGACGTGCACCGCCTCGTCGCCGGCGACGACGTCGTCGACCGGCTCGAGCTGGCAGGCGAAGCGGATCGTCGTCGCCGCCGCGACCTCTTCGACCAGCTCGCGCAGCGACGTGGTCAACCCGGCGGCTTCGACGTGCATCGGCCGCAGGTTGTGCACCAGGCTGCGGACCTCCGCCAGCGAGTCGACGACCAATCGTTCGATCGCGTCCAGTTCGGGCAACGGGTTGCCACCGAGCTGGGCGCGCGCCAGGTGCGCGCGGTTCTTGATCATCGACAGGCTCTGACCGAGGCTGTCGTGCAGTTCGCCGGCGAGCCGGCGCCGCTCGGCTTCCTGGGCGACGATCAGGTGGTGCGCCAGCTCCTCGCGCCGCTTGTCGGCGACCTTCTGCGCCGTGACGTCGACGTCCATGCAGACGAAGGTCCGCCGCGCGCCGCCGCCCGGGATCGCGAAGATCGTCGACAGGCAGACACCCGCGGTGCCGTCGCGGCGACGGAACGCGCTCTCCCGCGGGCCGATCGCCGCGCCGGTCTCGGCGATGTGCCGCAAACAGGTGACGAACGCGCGCGCCTCCTGGTCGCCGTAGATCAGCTGGTCGAGCGTGCGGCCGATCGCGTCGGACGCGGCCCAGCCGAACACCTGCTCCGAGGCCTTGTTCCAGAACAACACCCGCCCCTCGTCGTCGTACCACTGCACGGCGACGTTGGGCGTGTTCTCGATGGTCGCGCGCAGCCGGGCCTCGCTCTCCATCAGCTCGGCTTCGTGGCTGCGCCGCGCCAGCTCGGCGCCGACGCGCACGGCGAAGATGCGCAGCGCCGAGATCACCACCGCCGCGTCCGACATCGACTCGTCGAACATCACGGCGACCAGCCCCGACGGGGCGCCGCCGGCGTCTCGCAGCACGATCGCGAAGCAGCTCTCGATGCCGAGGCTGCGCACCCACCCGCCGACGGGGAACTCGGCGGCGGCGCCACCGGCGATCGCGAAGACCTCCTGCTGCAGGATGCGCTCCAACGGCGTGCCGACGATCTCGATGTAGGCGCTCGGAGGCGGCGGCCCGTCACCGTACACGGCGAGCATGTGCACGAAGCCGTGCCGCTCGCGGCTGACCTCGGCGACCAGCGCGTGGTCGGCGCCCAGCACGAGGCCGAGGTTCTCGACCAGCGAACGGAAGAACGCCTCGCCGGTCTTCGCCGAGATGCCCTCGGCGATGCGCACCAGCTGTGCTTCGTGCTTGCGCTGGGCGGTCAGGTCGCGCAGCGACGTCACACGACCGATCACGTCGCCGACGGGGATCTCGCGGCCCTGCACCTCGACCAGCTTGTGGCTGCCGTCGGCGCAGACCGCGCGGTGCTCGTAGCGCTCGGTGACACGCGCGCGGATGTTGGCGGCGACCTGCGCGCGATCGTCCGGGTGCACGATGATCGTCGCCGGCTGGCCGAGCAGCCGTTCGCGCGAGTAGCCGAAGGTGTCGACGAAGCGCTGGTTGACGTCGACCAGGCGCCCGTCCACGGTGATCGCGACGGACTCGAAGGCGCCGTCGGTCAGGCTGGCGAAGCGCTTCTCGCTGTCGCGCAGTGCCGTCTCGGCGAGCTTGCGCGCCGTCACCTCGGTGACCGTACCGGTCATGCAGAGCTCACCGTCCTCCCGTTCGAGGCAGCCGCGCGCCTCGATCCAGCGCACCTCGCCGTCGTCGCCGACCACGCGGTACTCGTCGTGGTAGACCCCGTCACCGCCGTCGAGCACCTCGTCGATACGGCGCTGCACGCCGTCGCGGTCGTCGGGGTGCACCCGCTCGCGGAACGCCTGCAGCGTGCCACCGAAGGTGCCCGGCGTGACGCCGAACACGTCGAACGTGCCCACCGACCAGGCGACGTCGTCGCGCGCGATGCGCCAGCGCCACAGCCCCGTTCGCGCCGCGACCAGCGCCTTGCGCAGCCGCAGCTCGCGCCGGCGGAGGATCGTGTCGACGTCCCCGGCGGCGCCCGACCGACGGCGCACCCGCAGGCCGTGCACCGCGCCGTCGCGCAGGTCGGCAGACCAGTCGTCGATGGCGAGGAAGACCTCACCGTCGCGGCGCACGCCGCGGGTCACGAGGTCGCTCGCCGAACCACCGTGGCAAATCGTCAGCTGCAAGGCCAGGCGGTTGTGCAGATCGTCGGCGGCGAACAGGTCCCCCAGCGTGCGGCCGACCAGTCGTTCGCTGTCGGGGAAGCCGTGGATCGCCGCGAACGCGGCGTCACAGGACGCGACCTCCGCCACCTGCAGCAGCTGGTCCTGGATCGCGGGCAGGGGCTGTCGCAGCGACACCGGCGTCGACAGCTTGATCACGGCTTCGCCGACGCCGCCGACCTGCCGCTGCCGACGCCGTGCGACCCGGACGCCGACGCCCGCGCCGACGCCGAAGGCGGCGGTCGTGAGTAGCCAGGGCAGAGCGGCGGCGAGATCCATGAAGGCCCTCTCGAGGCCGAGGCGATCGGCGTGCAAGACGAGAAGCACACCTGCCATCGCAGCATACGTGGCGCCACCTAGACGCAAAGCCGTGTCGCCACGGAGTCGTGCACCGAATTGGCGCGGAGCCACGTACCGGACCATCCGGGATTCACCGGTCGGCGGCGATGGCCGATCACAGGGGCCGACCAGGAGCCGAGCAACCGCGATGACCCAACAGCCGACCACCACCGGATCGCCGGACCACGAGACCTTCGATCCAGCGCTCTGCGAACTTCGCTGCGGCGCGAGCAAGCTGTTGCACGGCCAGCAGTTGCTCCTGTCACCGCTGCTGCAACGGGCGCGCGGGGCGCTCGACGGCCTGACGCTGCTGGACCCGGCGCGCCGCGAGCTCGCGCTGGCCGTGCAGTCCCTCGAACACGCCGAACAGGTGACCCGCCGCGTCTCCTGCGCGCCCGGACAGCGACCGCGGTTCGAACCCTGCGACTTCTCCGCGATGGTGCGCGCCGCCGCGGGGTGGCTGTCCGGCACCCAGTTCGACGGCCCGCCGATCCTGCAACGGGTCGCCCCCGGGGTGCCGCGCGTGACCGGAGACCGGGTGCTCCTGCAGCATGTCGCGTTCGAGCTGCTGGCGGACATGGCGAAGGACTGCAGGCACGCGCCCGAGGCGCGCATCGTCGTCGAGATCGGCGCCACCCACACCGGCGACGGGCCCCCGCAGCTCGAGGTCCTCTTCGGCCACCGCGGCGGGCCGCAGCGCCCGCAGGCCGAGCTGGCCCGGACCCCCGAGGGGTTGACGCGCGACATCGTCGCGATGCACGGCGGCCGCCTCGCCATCGAGGTCGACGGCACCGTGCGCTTCCGGCTGCCCGCGCTGCCCACCGGACCGCAGCCGAAGGTCCGCACCCGCGCGATCGGCCTCGACGACAACTCCGCGGCGATGCGCTTCGTCACCAACGCGCTGATCGAGACCGCCCTCGACGTCACCACCGTCACGGTCGCGCCGTCGGCGTCGCGCATCGCCGCGACGCTGACCAGCCGCCCCACCATCTACTTCGCCGTCGCCGACCACGACGATGCTCCGGGCCTGCGCTGGCTGACGGAGGTCGCGAGCTGCAAGCCCGCGCTCGCCTGCATCCTCGTGGTGCCGGACGGCATGGACACGCAAACATCCTGGGGATCCAGGCACCCGACCTTGTCGGTGCTGCCGATCAGCGCCACCCGCGAAGGCGTCGCAGCGCTGCTGCGCGATCTCTGAGCACGGCCGACGGCGCGGTCACGCGCCAGCTGACGCCACCGGAGCAGGCGTGTCGCCGGATCCGACCGCGACGTCGGCGACGTGCAGCCGGCGCATCATCGAGCGCTTCTTGTCGTGGTGCGCCTGCATGCGGGTCAGCACGTCGCCGAGGAAGCGCACCGTGTCGACGATGTGCGGCCCCTTGTTGAGCATCACGCACTCCGAACGAACCCCCATCGCCGCGTCGGTCACCTCGGCGCGCGACGGCATGCCGGTGCGCGCCATCGAGTCGAGCACCTGGGTCGCCCAGATCACCGGCACGTGCGCCGCCTCGCAGAGCCACAGGATCTCCTCCTGCACCTCGGCCATGCGCTCGTAGCCGACCTCGACGGCCAGGTCGCCGCGCGCGACCATCACGCCGAACGGACCGCCGGCCAGCCCGGCGAACAGCAGGTCGGCGAGGTGCGCGAACGCGCGCGCCGTCTCGATCTTCAGCACGATACCGAGGTGGCCGGCGCCGCGGCGCTGCAGCTCGTCGCGCAGGCGACGCACGTCCTCGGGGCGCTGCACGAACGACATCCCGACCAGGTCGACGTTGTTCGACAGCCAGTCGAGCCGGGCGCCGTCCTCGGCGGTCAGGGCCGGCGCGCGCAGCTCGGTGTCGGGCAGGTTGATGCCCTTCGCGGCCCGCAGGCGGCCGCCGCGCGGCGGCGTCACGGTGATGCGCACCAGCATGCGGTCGGCCTCGACCGCCTCGAGCACGCCGGCGATGCGCCCGTCGTCGAACAGCACCCGCTGCCCGGGGCGCGCCACGTCGAACGCCTCCGGCAGCGTGCACGGGATGCGCGCCGGCACCGGCGCGCCGGTCTCGTCGTCGATGTCGACCGGTCCACCGGGTTCCTGGCTGCGCGTCAGCGTCAGCAGATCGCCGACGTCGAGCGACAAGAACGACGGCATCGGCGGCAGGTCACCGATGTGCGACGCGAGCACCCGCGCGCCGTCGTGGCGGAGTTCGACGTGACAGCCCGAGCCGAGGTAGGCGGTGCGATCGAGTGATGCGACGCACCAGCTGGAGCCCTGTTCTTCGACCGCGAACTCGCGGCGACGACCGCGCGTGTCGAACACGACGATCGTGTCGCCCGGCTGGCCGAGGCGCGCCAGCGAGGTCGAGAGCGGGATCACCACGCGCCCCTCGCTCACCGCCGGCATGTCGACGCCGGGATCGAGGAACAGCACCTTCGCCGGCTCGGAGACGGCGCCCAGCGCGTCGCGCCGCGGCCGCACCTTCGCCACGCGCGGGCCGTCCTGCAGCTCCCCGGTGCGCAGCTTCGGACCCGGCAGGTCGGCGAGGATGCGGCACTGACGCTGCAGCTCGACGGACGCAGCGCGCACGTTCCGGGCCATCGCGGTCCACTCGGCGGGACCGTCGTGGGCGAGGTTGATGCGCACCAGGTCGGTGCCCGCGGCGATCAGGTCGCGCACCAGGCCTTCGTCGTGTGCAGCCGCCGTCGGCAAGGTCACCATGACGCGGGTGCGATGCGCACCGGGCGCCGCGCCGAGCAGGGCGACGGCGTGCTCGTCGAGCAGACGCTCGGCCGACGCCATGTCCAACGCCTGCGCCGCGCCGGCGTCTTCGATCGACGCGTCGCCGCCGGCCAGGGCCCGGAGTACGCGCCGCAGCCCGTGCAGCGTGTCCAGCACGTGGCCTTCCATGCGGCCGAGCGACGACAGCGACAACCCCGCCAGCTCGCGCTGCAGCGGTCGCAGGTCGCATCGTCGCGCGGCGAGGTAGCACGCCAGGTTGTGCGCGCTGGCCCGCCGCTCACCACGGGCCCTCGCGATCGCGGCAGCGCGCTGGTCCGCGCCGACGAGCGCGGCGCGCAGGAGTTGCTCGACACCTTGCAGAGCCGAGCGAACACGATCCAAGGCGACTCGGTCGGACATGGGACCATCGTGATGCGAGCGGCTCGCCGCGTGGCGACCGAACAGATGAAGGTTCCGTGAGCCTTCGCCGGTCCGGCCCGTGCGCGCACGCTGCGTACGCCGCAAGCCGTTCCGTTCCTGCCCCCTACGCCTCCCCTCCATCCCCGCGACCGCCCTCGAAGCGCTGCCGCGCGCGGCAGTAGTCGAGGTAGGGCAGGAGCACCTGGGGCGCATCGCAGCCGCACTCGCCGCGCGCGACGAACCAGTCGGTGCCGCCGAAGCCGCGGTGCAGCACCTCCTCGGCGAAGCGCAGCAGCTGCGCCGGGTGCAGGCGGTAACGGCGGCGCAGGCCGCTCCACCAGGCGCCGACCTCCTGGCTGGCAGCGGCGAGCCCGAGGCGATGTTCGACGTGCTGCAGGTGCCGCAACACCGCCGCCGGCGGCAAGCCGTTGACGTTGGTGAACGGTTCTCCGGCCTGCTCTGGGCGCGGCCTGGGCTCGTAGACCAGCGGCGTGCGACGGCGCGGCCGACTGCGACGCAGCGCCTGCGCGCTCAACACGCAACGCAACGACGGCAGGCGAAAGCTCGGCGTCAGGTAGGCCTGGAACGCCGGGCGGTCGGCGATCAGGAAGGTCGCCGGACGGCCGAGCACCGGATGGACGCGCGGCCGCGAGATCTCCTCGGGCAGGTAGGTGCGGCGCGCGACCCAGGTGCGCTTCACCGCGTCGCCATGGCTGACCGACATCGTGCCGCAGGCGACGCTGGCGAACTCGGCGTCGTCGGGTTCGACGTTGGGGAAGAACACCTTGCTCGAGAAGCCGACCAGCACCGCGCCGGCGTCCTCGCGGTACAGGGCGCGGATCTGGCTCAGGCTCTGCACCGCGGCGACGACACCGACCCGGCGCGAGCGCAGCGTGTTGAGGTAGACCGGGAAGCGCGGCACGGCACCGATCGCCGAGCCGAACTCGTCGAGCACCACCGACAGCGGGAAGCGCAGCCGCGCGTCGGGCCGCCGCTCGGCGGCCTCGATCGCGCGGTCGAAGAGCTGCTGCACGAGCATGTTGAAGATCGGGCGCTGCTGGGCGAGGCGGGTCTCGTTCATCTCGATCACCAGCACCGTCGGCTTCTCGAACAGGCGCTCGAGCCGCAGCTCGCCGTGCGACAGCACCGCGCACAGGTCGAGGTCCAGCAGCGACACGAGGCGCATGTTGGTGTCGCTGAGGCACGTCTCGGCGTTGTGGCTGCCGCTCTCGAGGAACGCGGCGAAGCGGCGCACGCCGTGCTGCTCGAACCACCTGGCCAACTCGCCGCGCGGCAGCGACAGCACCTCCAGCAGGCGCGGCAGCGTCAACGCCTCGTCGGGGTCCCCCGCGAGGCCGAGCAGCATGTCGACCACCAGCTCGATCGAGGTGTTGCGCCAGAACGGGCTGTCGTGCGAACGATCGTTCTCGCAGGCGAGCACCAACGTGCTGGCGATGCCCAGCGCCTCGGTGCGGGTCATGTCGCGGCGGAGCGGGTTCCAGCCGATGCTGCCGCCCGGGTCGGCGAGGTTGAGGCGCAGCACGCTGCGCCGGCTGCGGCCGGCGGCGATCGCCACATCGCGCAGCACGCCGAACTGGTCGCCCTTCGGGTCGAACACGACCAGCGAGCGCTCGCGGTCGCCGAGCAGGCGCGCCGTCTGCGGCTGCACGCCCTGGGTCGTCTTGCCGACGCCTGGCGGACCGACCCACAGCCAGTGGCGGTTGAGCAGCTCCTCGGGCAGCACCAGACGCGCCGGACCGTAGAGCTCGTAGTGGCCCTGCTCGCGTCGATCGGCGATCGCGTGCACGCCCGGCAGGGACACGCAGTGCGGCTGCTTCTCGAGCGGCAGCGGCGGCCGCGTCTCGGGCAGCAGCCCGAGCTCACGCAGGTCGTCGAGCGTCGGCCGACGCGAGATGCCGAACAGCGGGAAGTCCTCGCCGCGCAGGTACTGCGGCAGGTAGAGCTTGTCGTCGAGGAAGCTGCGATGGTAGTCCCAGCCATCGGGCATCGAGGTGGAGGCGTTGGTCATGGTGTCGGGCGGGCGTGCAGGGGCCTTTCCCGACCGGCAGCCCGGTCGGTACGGAGCGGTGGCGCGAGGTGAGTCGGGTGCGCAGCTGCGACGAGCGCTGCGCGGAGACGAGGCGACGATCGGACGAAGGAGTGTCGCGCGCGACGCAGCGTGCGTGCGCCGCGCGTGAGACCTTCAACTAGCAGATCGACGACGACTGCGGAAGTGGGCGCGAAGCGACGCAGCGGCGGCCGACACGCGCAACTCGCGGGGACAACCAGTGCAGACGCCGACGCATCTCACGTCGTCGCCGAGAGCGCTGCGCGCATCGACATCGCGGGCGCTGCGCGCGCTTACGACGCTCGCGCGCGGAGCAGATTTTTTTGGCGCACCGCGCCGCCGACTCGTCGTCGCGCCGCCGTCGCGCGTGGCGCGTGCGTCGTCGCGCTCAACGCGCGCCGAGCCACCCGACGAGCGCAGCCTTCTTGTCGCTGCGATGCGCGCCGAGCACGATCGCCCACGACGCCGTCGTCCACACCTCTCCCATCGTCACGTCGGTGTTGGAGCCCATCGACAACGTCTCGTGCCACGGGCGCGACTGGAACGAACCGTCGGGCGCGCGCGCGAGCGTCAGGTCTCGCCTCAGACCACCGTCCCAGTAGGCGGCGCGCGTCTCGGCGTCGAGCGCGGCCGCGGCCAGGCCGCCGAGCAGGATGTGCTGCTGCAGCGACGCGTGACCGCCCATCATGTCGGCGATGTGCCGCTGCACGTAGCCCTGCATGCGCGCGACGAACGGGTCTTCGCCGCGACCGAGCGCGCGCGCGCCGAGCCAGGTGCCGGCGGTGCGGCCGATGTTGCCCATGCCCTTCTGTCCGGGGCCGGTCGCGTAGCCGACGCCGCCGTCGTCGCCAGCCGACTCGCGCGTGTAGCCGAGCAGCTTGTCGACGATCGCCGCGTCGACGGTGCAGCCCGCGCGTTGCGCCACGCCGAGTCCGCTGACGACGTAGGCCGCCAGGATGTTCAGCTCGATGTAGCCGAGCGCGTTCTTGCCGCCCGGGCCGTGGCCGTAGCCGCCGCTCGCCTCCTGCCGCTGGCACAGCGTGTCGACGATCGCCTGCAGCTCCTTCTGCAGCGCCTTGTCCTTGGCCGCGACGCAGAGCTCGCCGAAGAAGATCGCCGCGTGGGCGAAGCCCCACGTCGTCTGGTCCCAGTTGGCCTCGGTGCGGCCCTTCATCGGGTCGCCCTCGGTGAGCCCGCGCCGCACGAAGTCGACGGCGCTCTGCAGGTTGCCCTTGTGCTTGCCCTTCTTCAGCGAGCTGCCACCCGAGATCCACGCCAGCCCGGCGAGGCAGGTCTGCACGACGGCGCCGTTGCCGCCGCCGAGCGTCTCCGGGTAGCCGCCGCCGACCTGGTGATCGGCCAGCCACTGCAGCGCGTCGTCGTGCAGCGTCGCGAGCATCTTGCCCTGCTCGGGCGTCAAGGCCTGTGCGCCGACCTTCTTCAACTTGACGGTCAGCTGCTCCGGCTTGCCGTCGCGCTCGATGTCGAGCACGAGCTTGCCGTCGCCCGCCTCGGCGCTGCGGATCGCGTCGGCCATCGGCGCGAAGCACCCGGCCGCGGGAGCAGCGGCCGGCGACGCGCCGGTCGCGGGGCCGCCGACGAACGGCGCGCCGCCGACGCCGGTGATCACGTCACCGAGCTTCAGTCCGGCCTGTTGCGCCGGCCCCTTGCCGTACAGCGCGTAGACGACCAGCCGCTTGGGCCCGGTGTCCGCCCCGCCGTCGCCGTGCCGCTCGACGGAGCGGCGCCCGGACGTCATCTCGGTCGACGGCGCCGGCAGGTCCGCGTCCCAGCACTTGGCGCCGAGCGGCCCGAGGTTGAACAGGTCGAGCCGCTTCTCGCCGAGCGTGCCGGGCGCTTCCTCGACGCCGAACGGCCAGCGCTCGCTGGCGCCCTTCTGGGCCGGCGCAGGCGATGCGAACGTCAAGGCGACTGCCACGGCGGCAGCGACGCGGAGGGTGAGGCTCATGCGCGCAGATGCAAGGCGATCTGCAGGGCGCGCGCAACCGTGCTCCGCACGACTAGCGCTTCTTGGCGATCTTCAGCTTGTCGAGCTTGGCGCGGTCCTTGATCGACTCCTCGCTGCGGGTCATCGACTTGCTGATGGCCTTGAGGCCCATGCCCTTCTCGACCAGCTGCTTGAGCTTCTCGATCTCGGCGGGCGTCCACGGTTGGCGATGGCGTTCGAAGCGTTCGGTCATGGGCTGGGTTCTCGGGTGGCCGATCGCAGACACGGCCGGCAGCAACGGATCGTGGCGGTTGCGCGACGCGATGGGAAGCGACGTCCGGCACATCCTGAGGGCGAGGTCGCGCTCACTGCACCTCGACCTCGCAACCAGCGGCGTCGCGCACGGCGGCGAGGTGGTCGGGTGTCAGCGCTTGCCCGGCGGCGAAGCGCTCCGAGCGTTCGATGCGCACGCGGCGCAACGTCGGGTGATCGCGCAGCACGGCCAACTCGTCCGGCATCGGCAACTCCCGAGTTCTGAAGATCAGGACCTCGAGGTGATCACAACGGCGCGCTTGCTCGAACACGTCGCGGCGCGCCGCAGGCATGGCGTCGCCGATACTCTGGTCGTGCACGCGCAGCCGCCGCAGTCGGGGCAACGACTGCAACGTACGCCACAGCTGTTCGTCGGGCACCTCGACACCGAGTTCGAAGCACTCCACCTCCATTCGCTCGACGAGGCGACGTAGCGGGTCCTTCAACTTCTCCGGCAAGCCTGCACGTACGCCGAGGCTGCGCAGCCCGCGCATCCTGTCGAGTTGCTTCAGACCCGTCACCGACACACCCTGAAGGTTCGATACCTGCAGCGCCTGCAGGGTGTCCGGCAACGCGGCGAGGTGCTCGTCCGTCAGGTCACAATGCGACAGGTCGAGCGCGATCAGGCCGCGCAAGTCGCGCAGCGAGGCCAGCGCGTCGGGATCGATCGGACTCCGGAAGCCCTCGAGCAGCAGCGCCCGCAGGGTGCGGACCCGCGAGGCCGCGCGCACGATCGCGTTCGCGTCGCCTTCACCAAATCCGAACAGTCCGAGCGTGTCCAGGTGAGGCAGACCGTCGAGCCGCTGTAGCCCTTCCGGTAGCACTGCGTTGCCGAGGATCAGGAGCTCACGCAGCTTCGGCAGCTCGACGAGCGCCGACGCAACGTCCGCGTCGAGCGCTATGCCCTTCATCACCAGGCCGAGTTGCTGCAGCTCCGGGAGCAGCCTCAGCTCGCGCAACTGCGACGCGGAGAGACCGGCGTCCGGACCGCCCAGGCACAACCGGCGCAGTTCGCCGTGCGTCAACAGGCGTCGCCATGCGTCAGGGTCGTAGGCTGTGGTGCCAGCAATCCACGACAGCGTCTCGACCCGCGGCCGCGCCAAGACCGCGTCGATCGCGTCGGGCCCCGAGCCCAAGTACTGATTGACGGTGAACTCACTGGACTCCGGCGGCAGGGCGGCGACGACGTTGGCCGAACGGAGGTTGTCTCCGCCAACCATCACCGAGAGTCCTCGCTCCCACCACGGATCGGTCGGATCGAACTCGCGCTGCTGCACCTCGTGCACGTCGTGCGCGCGCAACCAGGCGACGCCACCGGCGACCGCGATGCCGAGCAGGACCAGCGCCGCGGCGAGCCATCTGTGCGGCTTGCGCGATGCGATGGCCACCGCGTCGATCGCGGCGACGTCGATCTCCAGCACCTCGGCCAGTTCCGCCGACAGCAAGCGCTCGCGTGCCCGCTCCTTGACCATCGCGTCGTTCATGCGCCACCTCTGAGTCGTCGTTCGATGCACTCGCGCAGCCCGGCGCGCAGCCGCCGCAGCGCCGTCTTGATGCCGTCGGGCACCATGCCGAACTCGGCGCCGAGCGCTTCGCGGCCGGCGCCGCCTTGATAACAACGGGTCAGCAGCGCGCGGCTCTTGTCGGGCAGCGCTTCGACGCAGCGGCGCAGCGCCTCGACGCGGTCGTCGCCGTCCCCACCACACTGTTCATGCCACACCGCGTCGGCCAGCTCGACCTCGCGCCGCATGGCGCGCGAACGCCGTTCGCGCAGCAGCAGGTTCTTGGCCACGCCGCGCAAGAACGCGCTCGCCGCCGCCTGGCCGCGGTCGGCGAGTCCCTTCTGCAGAGCCACGACGAACGCCTCCTGCACCAGGTCCTCGATGCGATCGCCGCGCGCACCGAGCACCCAGAGGTAACGCCGCAGCATCGCCGCGTGCGGCGGCAACTCGGGCGCCGCCCCGCGCTCCGGCGCCACTTCGATCGCAGTGCGGAAGGTTCCCGTCACGGGCACGACATCGCCTGGGCGGCGGCGAAGGGTTCGAGAATCTGCCGAATCGTCGACGCCGTGAGCGCCGCGCCTAGTGATCGCCTTCGCCCTTGCCGCCGGCCTTCGGCAGCCGCACCAGCTCGCCCTGGTCGGCCAACACCCGCCGCAGCCATTCCTCGTCGTAGCCCGGGCTGCGCGAACGCCCGTTCTCGTCACGCTGGTAGCCGTCGACGTGCTTGGTCAGGATCTTCGTCGCCAGCTGCTGCCAGTCGGCGAACAGCGAATCGGCGGTGCCGAGCGACCAGTCGGTCAGGAACCGCCGCGCCAGCGCCGGGTCCTGCTGCACCAGCTCCGCGGCCGCGCGTTCGATCGCCGGCATCATCTGCAGGCAGCGCTGCTCATGCTCCTGCTGCGCCGCGAGCACGTCCGGCAGCACGCGCGACCAGCGGTCGTAGGTCAGGTTGGAGACCAGGTTGAACATCCACCACGCCGAGTCCCAGGCGAACGAGCGGTAGTCGCCGCGCACGTACGACTCCGGCAGCCTCGTGATGCCGCAGTAGAGCGGCGTGAAGCACGACGTGTAGGGATCGTCGGGCGTGTACCAGTAGACGCCGCCGACCGGATCCGGCAGCCAGCGGCGGCACTGCGCCAGCATCACGAAGCCGGCCTGCTGCGTGGCGATCGGCCGCTCCCACGCGCAGTCGACGCCGTCGACCGCGAAGGTCAGGCCGCGGAAGCGCATCGGGCTGTGGAACGGTCCCGCCGCGAGCCCCTTGGTCATGTCGAACGGCGTGCCCTCGTAGTGGTCGCGCATCAGCGCCATGACGTCGCGCACGGCGAGCTTCTGCTCGACCGGGACGAACAGCGGGTACGGCTCGGCACCGACGACGCCGCGGTGGAAGTCCGGCGACAAGTCGAGGCTCGGCGCCGCGCGGCGGAAGATGCTCCAGACCCGCGTCGCGCAGGCGCGCTTGCTGCGCACATCCGGGTCCGGGTGGTAGGCGTCGCGCCAAGAGAACGGCTTGCCGCCAGCTGGTGACCAATAGCCGCGTTCAACCGCGAACTCGACGACCTCCGGGGCGTAGCGCCAGTTGTCCGGATCGTCGAGCGGGAAGGCGCCGATGCGCGCCATGTTGGCCGACGCCGAGATGCTGCCCTCCGGCACGCGCGCGGCGACCCAGACGGCGCCCTTGTTGCCAGGAGCCTTGCCGCTCGGCCCCTTGCCGATGATCTCCATCACCCACGCTTCGTCCGGGTCGGCGATGGCGAACGTCTCGCCGCTGGAGCCGTAGCCGTATTCGCGGCACAGCGCGTCGATCGTCGCGATCGCCTCCTTGGCGGTGGCGGCGCGCTGCAGCGTCAGCCACATCAGCCCGTCGTAGTCGAGCATGCCCTCCGGGTCGCGCAGCTCCGACCGGCCGCCGGTGGTCGTCTCGCCGAGCGCGAGCTGCCGTTCGTTGATCAGCCCCACCACCGACCAGGTGTGTGCGACCTGTCGATACTGGCCGCGCACGCGGTCGTCCTCCCAGGCGACCAGATCCACCAGTTCGCCGGCCGTGTGCGCACCGCCCTGGTGGTGCAGCAGCTTGGGCTGGAACGGCGCGTCCGCCGAGTAGGTGATCATCACCGAGCCGTCCGCCGACGCGCCGCGGCTGACCATGATGCTGGTGCAGGCGTCTTCGTTGGGATCGTGCGGGACCTGCTGGGCGGACAACGCGGTCGAGAGGACGAACGGCAGGACGGCGGCGGCGACTCGGATCATGGGACCTCCGCGCCGCATGGTAGGAGGTCCGGCGACTCGGTCCGGCTCCTTGTTCCGACAGATGGCGGAAACGTGCCCACCGCTCGGCTAAAAACTCCGCCCTCCGATGGCAGCCCTCCCGATCCTCGAGTTCGTCGCCCGCAACTACAAGAACTTCAACTCGCGCTCCACGCGCGACGCGTTGTTCGCCTACTGGGACCACGTCCAGAAGGGCGGGCGCATGTACGTGGCGATGGCCGGCGCGATGTCGTCGGCGCAGCTCGGCATCACGCTGGCCCCGGCGATCCGCTCGGGCCTGGTGCACGGCATGTCGGTGACCGGCGCCAACCTCGAGGAGTCGCTGTTCCGGCTGGTCGCGTTCGACGCCTACAAGGACTTCCCCGAGTATCGCTACCTGACCAAGAACGACGACACGCGCATCCTCGAGCAGCGCATGCGCCGCGTCACCGACACCTCGATCCCCGAGGACGAGGCGTTCCGCGCGGTCGAAAAGTACCTGGTGCCGATGTGGCTCGAGGCCAGCAAGAACGGCGAGCGCCGCTACTGGCACGAGTACTTCTACGAACTGATCCGGAAGCTGCCGAAGAAGCTGTTCGAGGGCGACCCGAAGCACTGCTGGCTGCTCGCCGCCGCCGAGAAGAACCTGCCGCTGGTGGTGCCGGGCCACGAGGACAGCACCTTCGGCAACATCTTCGCGTCGCACGTCAAGGCCGGTGAGTGCAGCGCTTCGATCGTCAAGTCGGGCATCGAGTACATGGCCGGCCTCTACGACGACTACAAGCAGCTGTCGAAGGGCAAGGGCATCGGCTTCTTCCAGATCGGCGGCGGCATCGCCGGCGACTTCCCGATCTGCGTCGTGCCGTCGATCAAGTACGACCTGCAGGAACCGGTCAAGCCGTGGGCCTACTTCTGCCAGATCAGCGACTCGACGACGTCGTACGGCAGCTACTCGGGCGCCACGCCCAACGAGAAGATCACCTGGGACAAGCTGACCGAGCACACGCCGATGTTCGTCATCGAGTCGGACGCGACGATCGTCGCGCCGCTGATGTTCGAGGCGCTGCTCGAGATGCAGGGCGACCCGAAGCGCGCCGACGCGATCGTCAAGGCGTCGCGCGCCGAGACGGCGAAGGCGCTGCCGAAGAAGGTCAGGGCGAAGCGCGCGAAGTGACGCGCGGCGGCGGGGCGTGGATCAGCTGAACGACACGACGAAGCGCACGCCGAGCCAACCGGAGAACTGCGGCGTCAGCGAGGCCGGAGTGCAGCCGTTCCAGGCGTTCCCGCTCCATCCGCGAACGCGCAGCTGCCAACGTTCGTCGTAGTAGCCGGGCAACCCGGACAGCGCGCTGGCACCTGCGGCGGGGAACCAGGTCGCGTCGGCAAACAATGGCTGCCCCTGCTGGCCGTAATAGCCGCCGTAGTCGTAGTCGGTGGTCAACAGCGAAAGTGGTCCCAGGCCGAGCGCCCCCGGCTGGTGGGCGCACGCGTCGGGCGACAGGTAGGCCCACTCGGTCGCCGTCATGTGACAACGCGACCAGCTTCCCGAACCGAACAACCAGTCCATCCGCATGTCTGAGTCGAAGACGACGAACGACGACACCGCCGACAGCGGCATCACCACCAGGAACGCATCGGCCTGCAGTGGATCAGGAAGCGCGACCACCTGCGCCCAGTCGGCGCGCAGGTTGCTCGGCGTGGTGCCGACCATCACCCGCTGCTGCTGTGCCGCAGCGCTCCCGAGCAGAGCGATCGCCATCACGACCGCGCGCGACATCTTCTTCATGTCGCCAGGGTGCCGCCGGCCCACGGTCCTGTCCAGCGTCGCCTACGGACGCACCTTCGCCGTGCCGTCCCAGTAGGCCCGGATGCGCGGCCACGACCACGCGGCGATCTCCCTGCCGATGCGCAGGCCGACGTCGTTGTCGATCGGGATGTGGTAGCCGCCGAGCGCGCGCGACTGCGCCGCCAGCGCCGACGTCGACGAGAACGTCGGCAGCACCAGCCGCGCCTCGGTGGCGCTCTTCTCTTCGGTCAGCGCGCAGCACGGCCGTACCTCGACCGCGCCGTACCAGTCGCTGCCGGTGAACAGCTCGAGCACCTTGGCGCAGGCGCCGCTGACGGTGGCGTGGCCGCTGGTGTAGCCGGGGAACGGCGGCGTCACGAACACGTACGGCGAGTACGGGTGCCACTCCTCCGCGGCCATCTCGACGACACCGCCCTGCGGCCCGGCCCAGCCCCTGACCTTCTGCCCGGCGTGGTAGTGGCGCACCAGCGTCCACGGCCGCGACGTGTCGTAGAAGCGCTTGGTCTCCCAGCACGACACGAACGCGTCGAACGCGGTGACGGCGATCGCGAAGTAGAGCTTCACGTCGGCGTCGAGGCCGTTGTGGTCACGCCGCGACACGTCCTGCGCGAAGCGCAGCCAGTGGCCGCTCTGCCCGGTCGAGCGCGGACCGTCGCGCATGAACTCGACGATCGCCTTCTGCTCGTCGGTCAGCTCGGCGTTGTAGCGCAGCACCAGGTCGGTCTGTTCGCGCAGCTTCGCGTCGTCGGTGCGCGTCGTCGGCGGCGGCTCGGCGCGGAACTGCGCCGGCGACTCGAGCACGAACGGCTTGACCATGCCCCACTGCGGCGTCAGGTAGCCCGGCGTGAACTTCGTGCCGTCCGGCCGCGTGAACGTGATCGGTTGCCAGCGGTCCGGGTCGACGATGCGATCGACCGGGTTGACCGGCTGGTAGCCGGTGTAGTCGGAATAGGGCGTGCCGTCGCCGCCTGGCTCGTCGCCGAGTCGGTTGGAACCGTCGTGCGCGCGGTAGTCGAGCACTGCCTGGGCGGTGACGTTGCCGATGCCCTGCGGCGTCGACGTGTCGACGCTGCGATCGTCGGGATCGAAGCCGAACGCGACCATGCGTTCGCGCAGGTAGGCGACGTGCTCGGGCAGCACACCGCACAACGCGCGGTAGCTGGCGTAGGCGATCGCGGTGCGCTTGTTGGCCGTGGTGCGCTCGGCGAGCGGCCGGCGCAGCTCGCCGCCGAAGCGCGAGCCGACGGCGCGTTCGTCGTAGGCCGCCCACGCGTCGAACATCGCCACTGCCCAGATCATCATCTGGTGCGACAGCACGGTCGGCTTGGCGCCGATGCGCTCGACGTCGCGCGCGCACGCCTCCTGCGTCACGTCCAGCCAGCGATAGGCCTCGTTCTGCTCGGCGAACGGCACGTGCTCGCCGCGGGTCAGCGCGTATTCGGGGGCGGGCGCCCGCGGCGACTCGGCGCACGCGGACAGGGCGAAGGCAGCGAGCGCGGCGCGCGATGTCCGGGACATCGACGCATTGCAGGTGTTCACGCCGTCACACGCAAGCGCGCAGCGGGGACACCTGGATCAGATCGTCGGGTCGATCTGCTCTTCGTCGGCGACCAGCTCGATCAGGCCGCGCTTCAGCTCTTCGCTGGCGATCTTGATGTAGTTGCGCTCGCGGGTCTCGAACAGCGGGCGCTGGCCGCGCACCAGTTCGCGAACGCGCTTCTGCAACAGGGCGGTCAGGCGGAACGAACCGGCGACCTGCTTGACCAGCTCCTGAGGGAGGCTCTTTTCCATACGCTGCGGTGGGGGTCTCGGGTCGAGAGGGCGAAGCATCCTACGGGTCCGGCCGGTCCGGATCAACCCGGTCCTGGCCGGTCCTGGCGCGACCTGCCCGAAGCCACCTCACCCGACGCCCCCCAGGGCCGCCCCCCCCGTGCCGCCACCCAGGCGGGCCGGTCAGAGGTCTCGGGTGTCCACCATCACCTGCAGGTCCGACCAGGCGAAGTGGCCCGTGCGGCGGGTGCTGGTGACGACCAGGTGCACCATCACCTGGCGCGCCGACGAATCGCCGACGACCTGGATCTCGAGGCCGTGCGGGAAGCCGCCGTTCGGGCTGTTGGTCATCACGCCGTACTTGGCGAGGCCGAACGCGCCAGGCGCGTAGTTGCTGGCGATCGAGTGATGACGGTAGCTGAGCAGGCCCGTGACAGCGTCCTGGCTGCGCAGCACCTGCCACGGATCCGGTCGCCCGCCGAACGGCGTCGTCGACAGCGAGCCGTCGTCCTCGTCGATCTGCCGGAAGGTCCCGACCACGCTCGGCAACCCACCGCGGCTCCAGACCACCGCGCAGCGCGCGTGCGTCTCGCCGTCCGCGTCCGCGGTCGAGTTGGCGAGGTGGATCATGACCTCCTGCTGGTCGACGGGGTCGCTGATGCGATCCACGCAGCCGGCGTCGGCCATCGGCTCGCTCTCGACGCGCACGATGTTGATGCCGATCGGGTGGCTCGGGTCCGGCCCTCCGTCCTCGGGCGTCAGGTAGTAGTAGACCCACCGGTACACGTCGATGACGTACTCCTCGCCACTCGTGCACGCGAAGCGCTCGTCCCACGCCACCTTGGCGAAGAAGAGCGAGTTGCCGGTGATCGCGTCGCCGACGACGTCCTGCCGCAACTGCGGCGTGCCCGAGATCGTTGGCAGCTGGAGGTCGCCGAGCGGCGTCGGCGCGCCCGTCAGGTCCAACGCGGCGAGGTTGGCGAGCCCTTCGGCGTCGTTGCCGAACAGGCGCACCGAGGAGACCAGCTCGAGGCGGATCGCGTCGGTCAGATCCTGCGTGATCTCGGTGACACGGTTGAGGCGCCGCGCATACTCCTGCGCCTCACCACCCTGCACCGACAGGGTCGTGAGCACGTAGATCATGCCGACCAGCAGCGTGGAGGAGATGACCAGCTCGATCAGGCTGTGGCCGCGCTGGCCTTGTCGTTCGTTCGTTTGCGTATGCATCGGGTCCTCCCTCACCGCTGGATGTAGATGCGGTTCTGGTGCCACGAGTAGTGCACCTGCGCGCCGTCCCGGTAGCACTCGACGCGCAGCAGGTAGCTGCCGGCCGGAAAGGCGGCCGACGGCGTCGACCAGGTGAACGACTCCTGCCCTGCGCCGGCATCCGACAGCGTCACCAGCGGGTCGTCCGGGGCCTGGCCGATCCGGGTCTCGGAGTCGTCCTGCACGTAGCGCCAGGTCGCGCCGTTGTCCGGCGAGTAGAGGATGCGGTAGCGCAGCTGCGACTCGTCCTCCGAGAACGTACCGGTCTCGCTGTAGTCGAGGCCGTCCCAGCGCGTCCACTCGATGCCGAAGAGCACCTCGATCTCGTCGGGGTTCATCAGCTCGGTGATGGTCGTCGGCGATTCGATCTCGACGCGCGCCAGCTGCGGGATGCGCAGCGTGTTGGACGTCGAGCCCGCCTCGAAGAACGTGTGCGCCAGCGTCAGCACGGCCCACTTGGCGATGAACGTCGTACCCGACTCGACCGCCTTGTCGATGCCGTTGACCACCACGTAGCCCGCCGAGGTGCCGCCCGGATTGACCAGCTTGACCACGCCCGAGCCGGTGCCGGCGGAGTGCGTGAAGTAGGTCTTGTAGAGCGAGCCGGTGTAGCGCGTCGAGTACGGGGCATACAGCCACTGGTCGCCGCCAGCGCCGCTCGCGGTCAACGAGAAGGGCCGGCTGATGGGCGTCGTCGCCGGCATCGTCATCGAGTAGTTGTCGCCGATCTCCTGACCGGTCGAGGTCAGGGTGCCGTTGCCGCTGCTCGAGGAGTGACGGAACGCGCTGGTATTGGTGCCGATGTTGAAGAACGTCGAGCAGCCGTTGGTCGACGTGCGCTGCCCGGCGTCGTAGATGGTCGTGCCGTAGGCCGTCCGCCCGCCGACCTGGTAGGCGACGTTCATGCCCCACTGGAAGTAGTCGTAGGTGCCGGTGCCGGCGGTCAGGTTGCCGCGCGGCGGCTCGGTGCCGCTGACGGTGTCCAACCACTCGTCGACGCCGCGGTCGGGGTAGAGCTCGCCGAGCCACGGGTAGCCGACCCAGTAGCCCGAGGCACTGTAGGCGCCGACGTACGACAGCAGCCACCGGCGCGCGCCGGTGATGGTGTCGATGTAGCCGTTGCCGGTCGTCCCGTGCGGCACCATGTTGCTCGGGATCGAGTTGGTGTAGCCGTTGGCCGCGTCGTAGCCGATGTCGTTGCCGATACCGAGGTAGTAGTACGAGAAGCCCGTCAGCGTCGTGTAGACGGTCGCGCTCTCGACCACGCCGGTGCGCAGCAACTCGAAGTAACGCGGCACGTCGCACGACATCGCGCCCCCCCACCGGTTGCGCAGGCGCGCCCCGTTGATGCCGACGTAGTCGCCGACCGAGTTCTCGCCGCCGTTGGCCAGCGTGTCGTGGTACCAGTTGTAGGCGTTCGGGAAGTCGTCGCCGCCCGAGAAGCAGTCCTTGTAGGGCTCGTGGCGCGGGTCGCCGTTGAACTGCGCCCGCTCGGTGATCGGCACGTCGTCCTTGGAGTCCGTCCACCACGCGTAGGTCGTCGAAAGGTTGTCCGGCTGGATCGGCGTCGGGAACACCGTGCCGCTCTGCTTCCAGTCGTCGGAGCTGCCGTAGTCGCTGGCGATGCGGGTGCGGACCTGCAACAACACGTCACCGGTGGGATCGTACGAGTGGCCGTCCGTCTCACGGAACATCGACGAGGTCAGCACGCCGGGCTTCAACTCGAGACGCCACCGCGCCGTGTTCTTCGGCCCCGACGCGCCGACCGTCGTCAGGTCGGTGACGAAGTCGTTGGTCGAACCGACCGGGCACGGCACGTACTCCATCATGTAGAGTCGCGCGCGCTCGGTGGCCGCCAGGCCGCGGTTGGCGGTGTCGAGCGGCGCCACCAGCGGCGTGTTGAACAGGTAGACCCGCGTGAACGGGTTGCCGCTCGACGCGACCTCGTCGACGTACTCCGCGAGGTAGTACATCTCGTTCGTCGCCGGCGTGTCGGACACGTGTTTGGCGTTCTGCCACGAGGACGCGTAGAGGTTGCTGCCGCTGACCGTCACGCCGCCTGGCACGTTTTGCAGCACGACGTTGCTGTCGAGGCGCGTGTGATCGCTGGAGTCGGTCAGGTCGACGCCGACGATCTCGACCACCATCGGGTCGTTCATGATCGTGTCGGCGACGTTGCCGTAGCCGGACTTGTAGGCGTACATGCGCAGCTTGACCGAATCGGTCGTGCCGCCGTCGTTGTTCTTGGTTCGCAGTTCCTCCGGGTGCGTGACCACGCGCCACTCCGCGTGCTTCTGCGGGTCCTTGGCCGCGTCGCTGTAGTTGCGCAGCGCGGGCATCGGCAGCAGCTCGCCGTGCAGGTTGATGATCAGCGCGTTCCGGTACTTTTCGCTGTCGGTCGCCAGGTCCTCGAGAAACAGCCGCAACGTCGGCTCCTTGGACATGTCGTCGAGCTCTTCCGGTTTCGGGTCGCCGACCGCGATCGCGTCGGCGATCTCCTGCTCACGCGCCTCGATCGCGTCGACCCGCGCCTGCCACAGCGCCAGCTCGTCGGGGTAGCGCATGGCGTGGTTGAAGTAGTCGGCGAGCGCGTACGGGTGCGGGTTGAGATCCCCGTCGTAGCCGTGCATCTCGACGTCGTCGACGTCCATGCGCGCCTTGAAGTTGTCCGGCACGTAGTAGTAGCCCGAGGCGTTGCCGTCGGGCATGCGGCCCGGGTAGTGGTAGACGTCCGAGATCACCTCGTAGCTGTCGACCTCGGAGTTGATGTGCGGCTGGTAGAGCTGGTTGCGCCCGAACGCCGCCTTGGTGATCCAGTGCGTGCGGAACGACATGCCGGGGTTGCGGTTCTCGAGGTCGGTGATCATC
The DNA here is from genome assembly GCA_020638735.1 of Planctomycetota bacterium. Taxonomy (GTDB): domain Bacteria; phylum Planctomycetota; class UBA1135; order UBA1135; family UBA2386. The sequence continues at coordinate 803,809 of JACKHZ010000008.1, forward strand.
GACTCGACGAACGGCTTGATCGAGTCCATGAAGACCCACCAGCCCGGGATGTTCTCGACGGCCAGCAGGTAGACGTCGAACACCTGCGTGGTCGGATAGGCGTTGCTCGCCGAGTTGATGACGGCCGACAGGTCGGCCATCGCGTGCTCGTTGCCGTTGCCGTCGCGCTTGAAGACCCGCACCGTGACGTAGCGCACGTTGCGGTTGTCGAGGCCGGAGAACGGCTGCACGCTGATGCGGCGCGCCCACACCCACTCCCCACCACGCTGGTAGTTGCCGGAGACGACGTGGTCGGGCAACACGGTCGCGGCGGTGTCCGGGTCGACCTGGATCGTCAGCGCGTTCTTCGTCGTGATGCCGTCGTCGAGCACGTCGAGGTCGACGGCCGCTTCGATCGAGCCGTTGTCGACGTAGGTCTGGATCTCCGCCAGGATCGCCTGCGCCTTGCTGAACGCGAACACGCGATCGCGCTCGGTCGCCGTCGTCTGGTAGTTGACGGACAGATGGTTGATCAGCACCACGGCGCTGATGACCATCACCACCATGGCCATGGCCAGCTCGGCGAAGGTGAACCCCGCCTCTCGTTCCGAATGCGGTCGCGTCATCGTCAACTCCCTGTTGGCCAGTGGTGGCATGGCCGGAGCTGTATCGACCGCGGGGGGCCGCCGGGTGGACGGGTTTCGGTGCACTGCCCCAGAACGGGACGCCTGCGCCCGGCTCCTTGCCATCGGCCCTGCGCGCCGTGGGTCGGCCGGCCGACGCAGCGCGATCGCGACCGCGCCGGTGAGACCGCGGTGCCGCTGCGCGAACCGCCGCACGCGCAGCCACGTCCCGGGACGTCGAGCCTCGATCGGTCGCCTCGCCAGCAGGCTCTCGCAAGCCCCGCCAGGCCCTGCTCGGCGATGCGGTCGAGCACCTGCACCAGCAGTTCGTGCAGCAGCGAGTCCTCGCTGCGGATCCGGGCTTCTTCGGGAGGGTTCATGCCTTGGCGCGAGCGGAGCTTGGCTTGACCGACGGAATCCGGGTCACACCCGATTCCGGGCGCGGATCGTCCCCATACCCGCCGATGCCCCACCCACCCGTGACTCCCGCCGCGCGCTGCTCACGCCTCGCCGGCGGCGTCGGCGCTGGCGAGCGCGGCGACCAGCCGGGCCACGGCGCGCGACAGGATCTTGCGCACGGCGACCTCGGACTTGTCGAGTCGAGCGGCGATCTCGCCGTGCCCCATGCCGAGCAGGCGGGACATGGTCACGATGTCCCGCTGCTCTGGGGTGAGCAGGTCGAACGCCGCTTCGACCGCGACCAGCTCCTCACGCGCGGAGGCGTGACGGCTCGGCGAAGGGGACAACCCGGCCAGCTGGGAGGGCAGCTCCGCCGGCCGCTCCCGCGCGACGCTGCGCTTCTCGGTGCGCCAGCGCTTGAGGCGATTGCTGACCTTGCGCGACGCCGTCGTGAACAGCCACTCGCGGAAGCCCCGCTCGCCGCCGTGGCGGAAACGGTCGCGGTGGCGCAGGACCTCCCGTGCCACCGACTGCACGATGTCGCAGCTCTCCTCGCGCGCGCGCAGCTCGGCGCCCATGCGCAGCCGCACGAACGCGCGCAGCGCCGCCAGGTGGCGCTGGACCAGTTCGTCGACGGCAGGATCGGAGGCTTCGGACATCGCCGGCGAAGTCTACTCCGCAGGCGCCCCGCCGGCGGCGGGCCGGCGATCGACGCGACGCCGCTATGCTCCGGGCCGTCCCATGGCCGCTGAACGAGGATCGCCCGACCCGGCCGAAGAGGTGTTCGGCGCGTTCCTCGAGCAGGTCGAGGAAGGTGCCGAGGTCGACTTCGACGCGGTCTGCGAGCGGCACCCGACCGAGGCGCCGGCGCTGCGGCGCATGCACCGCCGCTGGCTGGCGATGAGCCAGGCGTTCGCCGTGCTGTCGCAGGACGGCGGCGCGGCGGGCGCCGACGCGGGCAGCTCGGAGTCGCTGACGGGGCTGCTGCAGCGACTGGCCGGCGACCGCGAGCGCTGGCGCCGCTACGCGCTCGGCGCCGAGATCGCCCGCGGCGCGATGGGACGGGTGGTGCGCGCGTGGGACGAGGAGCTGCGCCGCGACGTCGCGCTGAAGGTGCAGCGCAGCGCCGCCGACGGCCGCCTGCAGCGCCGGTTCGTCGAGGAGGCGCAGATCGCCGCGCAACTCGACCACCCCGGCATCGTGCCGATCCACGAACTCGGCGTCGACGCCGAAGGCAGGCCGTTCTTCGCCATGAAGCTGGTGCGCGGCCGCGACCTCGGCGAGCTGCTGCCGCTGGCCGCAATGGAGCGCGAAGGCTGGAGCCGGACGCGCGTACTGCACGTACTGCTGCGCGTCTGTGAGGCGATGGCCTACGCGCACGACAAGGGCGTCGTGCACCGCGACCTCAAGCCGCAGAACGTCATGGTCGGCCGCTTCGGCGAGACCTACGTCATGGACTGGGGTCTGGCTCGAGTCGTCGGCCGCGGCGACGACGGCGAGGCCGTGCTCGACACCGTGCGGCGCGAGATCGAGCGCGAGGAGAGCGTCGACGACACGGACTCGCCGCTGCTGACGCGCTTCGGCGACGTCGTCGGCACGCCCGCCTACATGGCGCCCGAGCAGGCCGACGGCGAAGCCGCGGTGGCCGCCACGGCGGTGGACGTCTACGCGATCGGCGCGATCGTCTACCACCTGCTCGCCGGCCACGCCCCCTACAGCGACGGCAGCCTCACCGCCCAGCAGATCGTCGACGCAGTGCGCCGCGGGCCGCCGCCGCCGCTGCCGTCGACGGTCCCCGGCGCGCTGCGCGCGATCTGCAGCCGCGCGATGGCGCGTTCGCCGGCCGAGCGCTACCCGTCGGCGTTGGCGCTCGCCGACGACCTGCGCGCCTGGCTCGAAGGCCGCGTCGTCTCCGCGCACCGCACCGGCAGCCTCGCCGAGCTGGGCAAGTGGATCGCCCGCAACCGCGCCCTGTCGATCAGCTCGCTGCTGCTGCTGATCGCGCTGCTGGTCGGCGGCAGCGTCGCGACGCGGCTGTGGCTGGTCGCCGATCGCGCCCGGGTCGCCGCCGACGCCAACGCCGACCGACTCGCGGTGGAGCTGCTGCACGGCACGTTCCGCAACGCCCGCCAGGCGGTGCGGCTCGACGACTCCGGTCGGTCGGCGACGACGCTGTGGCGGCTGCACGCCGAGGGCGCGATGCCGCGCGCGACGCATTGGGCGCTGGTGGAGAACACCATGCTCGACCCGGTGCTGCGCAGCCAGCCGTTCGAGGGCGGTCAGGCGATCGCGCGCTGCCCGCAGCGCGGCGCCGTGCTGGTGGCGGATCGGCACGGACTGCTGCACGAACGTTCTGCCGACGACCTCGGGCCGATGCGCGTGCTCGGTGAAGCCGGCGCCGCGATCGGCGCGCTGATGGTCGCGACCGACGGGACCTGGGCGGTGACCGGCAACGACGACGGCGAAGTGGTCGTCTGGGACCTCGAACGCGGCGCCGAGCGGCGACGCACCCGAGCCCACGACGCCCGTGTCACGGCTGCGGCACAGCGCAGCGGCGGCTTCGTCACCGGCGACGCCGACGGCCTGGTCCGCTGGTGGCCGACTCCGGACGCCGACCCCGTGCTGCTGATGCGCGCCGAATACGCGGTCTGGAAGCTGGAGTTCGACGAGCCGACGCAGGTGCTCGCGGTCGGCTGCGACCGCGGCCTCGTGGAGCTGCTGCAGGTCGGCGACGGCACCCGCCGCCAGGTGCGCTACGGCGCGCGCCCGATGGCGGCGCTGGCGTTCTCGAACGACGGCGCGCTGCTGTGGGTCGGGACCGGCGAACGCATCGTCGCCGCCGAGGTCGCGACCGGCGGCATCGTGCGCCGGCTGCCGTCGCGCAACGGCACCTGCCGCGACCTCGCGCAGCTCGACGACGGCACGTTCGCCGCCGGTGGCTGGTGGCGCATCGACCACCTGGCGGCAGACGGCGCGGAGCGCACCCCGTTCTCGCTGCAGGGCGTCCTGCGCTTCGCCGTCGACCCGGCCGGCAGCTCGATCGCGGTGGTCACCACCAGTTCGCTGTCGCTGGTCGACACGACGTCGCGCGATCGGCGCCCGGTCGTCGGCAGCGGCGCGATCGCGCTCAGCGGCGACGGCCGCACCGCGTTCACCTGGCACGGCGGCCTCGCGGTGCTCGACGTGGAGAGCGGCGTCGAACGCACGCGGCTGCAGAGCATGCACGGCGGCTGGCTGCGCACCGACCCGACCGGTGCCCACCTCGCCGCGGCGCGCACCGCCAAGACCTGGCTGCTCGACGTCGCCGGCGACGAGGTGCTGGAGCTGCGCGGGGCCGACGACGTCGCCAACGACTGCATCGGCTTCTCGCCGGACGGCGCGGAGCTGGCCCTGATCGTCGGCGAGGACGCCGTCGAGCGCCGGCGCACGACCGACGGCGCGCTGCTGTGGCGACACCAGGTCGACGACGGCCCGCTGCAGAGCCTGGCATGGTCGCCGGACGGCAGTCGCCTGGTGGTGGTGTTCCGGGACGCGACCCGGGTGCTGATGGTCTCGATCGGCGACGGCGCCGTCGCCAACGTGGACTTCGGCACCGGCGGCGAAGCGCAGCAGCGCATCACCGCCGCGGCGTTCGACGGCGACAGCCGCCAGCTGGCGGTCGGGACCTTCGACGGCGAACTGCTCATCCGCGACCTGCGCACCGGTTCGACGCGCACCATCCGCGCCCCGAGCGGGTTGACCTGGGGGATCGCCTTCCACCCGACCGACCCGGGCCTGCTGATCAGCTCGACCGGCGCCGGCGGGCTCGCGTTCTGGGACCTCGACTCCGGCGAGTGCTGCCTGCAGATGCTGAAGGACGTCGCGCCGATCGGTCAGCTGCAGCTGAGCCGCGACGGCCGCACGCTGTCGTGCTTCACGCAACGCGGGCCGTTGCTCGTCGACCTCGCATACCGCGAACGCCACCTCGCCGGCAACGTGGCCACCTCGCTCGAGCGGCTGCGCCGGGACGGGCCCGTCGACGAAGCGCGCGCCGCCGCGTTGTCCGCCTGGGCGCAGCAGGTGCTGACTCATCCGTGGCCGCGCTGGCGCTGAGACGACCGCGCGTTTGATTCGCCATCGCCGACGGACCATGCTGGGCCTCCCTTGCCCCGCCGCCCGCTGACCCGCTCGTTCCACCGGCCGCTGCGCCTGTTGCGCCGGCACTGGGTGCTGGTGACGATCGGCATGCTGCTGGTGCCGGTGCACGCCGGCGCCTCGCTGTGGATGCCGCGCCTGCTCGGCGAAGCGCTCGACCAGCTGACGCACGGCGGCACGCGCGACGCCCTGGCCGCGACCTGCTGGGCCCTGCTGCTGCTCGCGGCGGTCGAGGGGCTGTCGCGCTTCGTCTCGCGCAAGACGCTGATCGACGCGTCGCGCAAGGTCGAGCAGCAGCTCAAGGACGACCTGACCGCGCACCTGATGCGGCTGCCGATCGCGTGGTTCGACCGCGCGCGCACCGGCGACATCCAGAGCCGCATGACCCAGGACGTCGAGCTGGTGCGCTTCGTCATGGGCCCGATCCTGCTGCACGGCGGCAGCACGCTGTGTCTGCTGCCGGCCGGCCTGACGCTGATGCTGACGATGAACGTGCCGGTCACGCTCGCCAGCCTCGGCGCGTTCGCGGCGCTGTTCGTCGCGATGAAGCTGCTGGTCCCCCGCCTGCACAAGTGGAGCAAGCGCTCGCAGGAGGCGATCGGCGAGGTGTCGCAGCGTGCGCAGGAGGACTTCGCCGGCGTGCGGGTCGTGCAGCAGTTCGACGCCGTGGACCGCGAGCGCGCGGCGATGGCGACCAAGAACCGCCGCTTCCTGCTCGCCAACCTGCGGCTGGTGCGCCTGCGTTCGACGATGCACGCGCTGTCGCACTCGACCAGCGGCGTGGTGATGCTCGGCGTGCTGCTGGTCGGCGGCCACGAGGTGATCGGCGGCGCGATCACGATCGGCGAGCTGTTCCAGTTCACCGGCTACCTCGGCCTGATGACCTTCCCGCTGGAGATCCTCGGCTGGACCATCGCCATGGTGCCGCGCTCGTACGCCGCGGCGACGCGCATCGAGGAGCTGTTCCAGGTCGAACCCGAACCGGCGGCCGGCGAGGCGCCGGCGCTTCGCTGTGACCTCGAGGCGCGCGGCCTGACGTTCACCTACCCGGGCGCCGACCGCCCGTCGCTGCAGGACGTGTCGTTCACGCTCGCCGCGGGCCAGAAGCTCGGCCTGGTCGGCGCGGTCGGCAGCGGCAAGTCGACGCTGCTGGCGCTGCTGCTGCGCTACTACGAGCCGCCGCCGGGCACGTTGTTCGTCGACGGCCACGACGTGTTGACGATCGCGCCGACGGCGCTGCGACAGCTGTTCGCGCTGGCGCCGCAGGAGCCGTTCCTGTTCTCCGACACCGTCGCGCAGAACGTGCGATTCGCCGGCGATCCCGCCGCCGAGGCAGACGACGCGGCGCTGCAGCAGGCGGTCGCCGCGGCGGCGCTCGACCAGGACTTGCCGCAGCTGCGCGACGGGCTCCAGACGATCGTCGGCGAACGCGGCGTGACGCTGTCCGGCGGGCAGAAGCAGCGCGTGTCGCTGGCGCGCGCGCTGCTCAGCGACCGCCCGGGCCTGCTGCTCGACGACACGCTGTCGGCGGTCGATCCCGACACCGAGCGGCGCATCCTCGACGGCCTGCGCCGCGAGCGACGCGGCCGAACCGTGGTGGTCGCGTCGCACCGGCTCAGCGTCGTCGCCGACGCGGACCTGATCCTGGTGTTCGAAGCCGGCAAGGTGCGCGAGCACGGCGACCACCGCGCGCTGCTGCGCGAGGGCGGGCTCTACGCGACGGCGTGGCGTCGGCAGACCGAGGCGCGCGCCCTGGAGAGCCACGACGACGGCCACGCGACCGGCGAGGCAGCGCGATGAGCGACCCCTACGCCGACGACCTGCAGGAGGGCCGCTTCCAGCTGGCCTTCGTCAAGCGGCTGTGGCCGTTCGTGCGCCCCTACCGGCGCGGCTTCGCCGCCTGCCTGCTGATCCTGCTGGTGTCGTTCGGTCTCGAGCTCGCCGGCCCGTGGCTCTTGCGCCACGCGATCGACGGGCCGATGCGCGACACCGACGGCGACACCGCCGCGCGGCAGCACACGCTGTGGGCCTACGGCCTCGGCTTCCTCGGCGCGACGGTCGGCGGCGCGCTGCTCGGCTACGTCTACGGCCTGCTGACGGCGTGGAACGGCCAGCGCGTGATCCGCGACGTGCGGCGCGTCCTGTTCGACCACCTGCTCGGCACCAGCCTCGCGTTCCACGAGCGCAACACCGCCGGCAAGCTGACGACGCGCGTCACCAGCGACGTCGAGAACCTCAACGAGCTGATCTCGACCGGCGTGCTGCAGTCGCTGTTCGACCTGCTGAAGATCTTCGGCGTGCTCGGCGTGCTGTTCTTCCTCGACGTCGAGCTGGCGCTGTTCACCGTCGCGACGCTGCCGGTCGTCGTCGTGCTCAGCGTGCTGTTCCGCAAGAACGCGCAGCGCGCGTACCGCGCCGTGCGCGGCCGGCTGGCGCTGCAGAACGCGTTCGGCACGGAGCTGATCGGCGGCGTGCGCACGACGCGCGCCTACGGCCGCGAGGCCGCGGTGGCGGCCAAGTACGCCGAGCGCAACGCGGCGACGACCGCGTCGTGGCTCGACACCGTGCTGCACTTCTCGGTGTTCTTCTCGCTGGTCGACTTCGCGCTGGGCGCGACCACGGTCGGCCTGCTGTGGTACGGCGGCACGGCGGTGCTCGACGGCGACATGGAGCCGGGGCAGTTCATCCAGTTCTGGCTCTACTTCAAGCTGCTGACCTCGCCGGTGCGCGAGCTCGGCGAGAAGTACAACGTGCTGCAGGCGGCGTTCGCCAGCTGCGAGCGCATCTTCGGGCTGCTCGGCGAGCCGCGCTTCCCGCCGGCGCTGGCGGCCGGCACGACGCCGAAGCCGAGCCCGCGCCGCGGCGTCGCCGAGCTCGAGTTCGACGCGGTGTCGTTCGCCTACGGCGACGGCCCGCCGGTGCTGCGCGAAGTCTCGTTCCGGGCGAAGCCGGGCGACCACGTCGCGATCGTCGGCCCGACCGGCGCCGGCAAGACCACGCTGCTGTCACTGGTGTCGCGGCTGCGCGACGTGGTCGGCGGATCGGTGCGCGTCGACGGCGTCGACGTGCGCGAGCTCGACCTGTCGCAGCTGCGCCGCCGCGTCGCGGTGGTCGCGCAGGACCTGTTCCTGTTCACCGGCTCGGTGCTCGACAACGTGCGCCTGTTCGACCCGAAGGTGCCGGAGGCCAAGGTCTGGGCGGCGCTCGAGACGGTCGGCGCGGCCGACTTCGTGCGCGCGCTGCCGAACGGCATCCAGAGCGCGGTCGCCGAGCGCGGCGCGACCTTCAGCCAGGGCGAGCGGCAGCTGCTGGCGTTCGCCAGAGCGCTGGTCGTCGATCCCGACGTGCTGGTGCTCGACGAGGCCACCGCCAGCATCGACAGCGAGTCCGAGGTGCGCCTGCAGCACGCGCTCGAGGTCGCGCTGCGCGGCCGCACCGCGCTGATCGTCGCCCACCGCTTGAGCACCGTGCGCGACGCCGACCAGATCCTGCTGCTCGACGGCGGCCGCATCGTCGAGCGCGGCACGCACGAGCAGCTGCTGCGGCAGAACGGCCGCTACGCGCGCATGGCGCGGCACGCCAAAGGCGACTGATCCGGGGTTCCAACCCCGCCTCAGAGCATCGCGCGCACGTCGACCGCGACGCAGCCGTGTTCGTAGGCGAACAGCGGGTTGACCTCGAGCTCGAGCACTTCGGGGTTGCTGCGCGCGCACTCGGCGAGCGCCAGCACGGCGTCGGCGAGCGCGTCGCGGTCGACCGGCGGCGCGCCGCGGTGACCGCGCAACAGCCGCGCGCCCTTGATCTCGGACAGCATCGCCCGCACCTCGGCGCGCGTCACCGGCAGGAGCCGCATCGACACGTCCTTGAGCACCTCGACGGCGACACCGCCGAGGCCGACCACCAGCACGCCGCCGTACTGCGGGTCGCGCTTGTAGCCGACGATCAGCTCGACGACCGGCTTCGGCAGCATCGGCAGCACCAGCACCCCGCGCAGGTCCGGCTCCTCGCCGCGCGTCGCGCAGTAGCCGCGCACGCTCGCCTCGATCGACGCGAAGGTCTGGCGCGCGTCGGCGGTGCGCACGCCGAGCCGCACGCCGCCGGCGTCGGTCTTGTGCGAGACGGTGCCCGAGACGACCTTCAGCACCGCCGTGCCGCCGATCTCGGCGACCGCTTGCTCGGCCTCCTCGGCGGTCTGACACAGCTTGCCGGGCACGATGCGCAGCCCGTAGCCGGCGACCAGCTCGCGCGCCTCGGTCTCGAGCAGCACCGTTCGCGCCTGGTCGCGCACCGCCGACAGCCCGGCCCACTTGTCGCGCGGCGCCGCCGGCGGCTGGCCGCGGCGTTCGCTGAGCAGCACCCCGCGCTGGAAGCACGCCGCCGCGCAGCGGCACGCGACCTCGAGCGAACGCACCACCGGCACGCCGCCCTGACGCAGCACGTCGAGCGGCTCGCTCGGCGCGTCGGCGTAGAGGCTGTGCACCACCAGCGCGCGGTTGTGCTTGCGCGCGCACTCGACCAGCGCCTGCGCCGCGGCGACCTCGCGCGCCAGCAACTCGGCCGAGAAGCGCCGGTGGTAGCCGCCGAACAGGCCGACGACGAGCACCGTGCCGATCTGCTCGTCCTGCATCAGCACGTCGACGGCCTTGGCGAACACCATCGGATCGGCGTCGGCGGCGCCGGCGAGATCGATCGGGTTGCTCGGCGGCTCTTCGAGCTCGAGTTCCTTCTGCAGCGCGGCGCCGCGCAATCGCCCGACAGCTCGCCGAGCCCGACCTGCAGGTGGTAGTGCAGCGCGTCGGTCGCCAGCGTGCCGTGGCCGCCGCCGTCGGTCAGCACCGCGACGCCGCGGTACGAGCCGCGCGCGGGCTGGCTGGCGAGGCTCTCGGCGACGTGCAGCAGCTCGTCGGAGCGCCGCACGAGGATCACGCCGCTCTGCTTGAGGCCGGCGCGGAACACCGGGAAGGAGCCCGCCAGGGCGCCGGTGTGCGAACGCGCCGCGGCCTTGCCGCGCACCGAGCGGCCGCCCTTGAGCAGGATCACGGGCTTCTTGGTGGTGACCTCGGCGGCGGTCTCGAGGAACTTCTGGCCGCGCCGGAAGCCCTCGACGTAGAGCGCGATCGCCGCGGTGTTGGGTTCGTCGCCGAGCCAGTCGAGGTACTCGTCGAAGCGCAGGTCGATCTCGTTGCCGACGCCGATCACCGTCGAGAAGCCGACCCGCGAGCGGCGCATCGACTCGATCATCAGCTGCAGCGAGACGTTGCCGGACTGCGACACCAGCGCGATGCGGCCGGCGGGCACGTCCTGCACGCCGATCAGGTTGAGCCCGCGGTGCGGGTTGAGGATGCCCGAGGTGTTGGGCCCGATGACGCGGATGCCGGTCTCGGCGACGACGCGCCGCAGCTGCCGCTCGAGCTCCTCGCCGTCGGGGCCGGCCTCGCCGAAGCCGAGCGCGACGACGACCGCGCCGGCGATGCCGCGTTCGGCGCATTCGGCCAGCACCCGCGGCACGGTCGGGGCCGGCGTGCAGACCAGCGCGAGGTCGACGTCGCCTTCGATCGCCGCGATCGAGGTCGCGACCGGCAGGCCGCGGATCTCGCCGCCCTTCGGGTTGACCGGGTGGATGCCGCCGGCGAACGCCGCCTGCCGCAGCGCCGCGATCGCCTGGTAGCCGCGCTTCTGCGGATCGGACGAGGCACCGACGATGGCGACGCCGCGCGGGCGGAAGATGCGATCGAGCGCCGTCGCCGGCGCCGTGCTCGGAGTGGGGCTATTCACCGGTGAATCGTGGCGGCCGCTTGTCGCGGAACGCGTCGAGGCCTTCTTGCCAGTCCTTGGTGCCCATGCAGGCGGCCAGCGCGTCGGCCTCCGCGGCCAACGCCCGTTCGAGGGTCCGCTCGCGCGCGGCGCGCAGCAGCTGCTTGGCGAAGGCCACCGAACGCGGCGCGGCGGCGCTGGCCTCCTCGGCCATGGTCGCGGCGCGCTCGGCGATCTCGCCGACCGGCGCGGCGACGTTGCAGAGCCCCCACGCCGCGGCGTCGGCGCCGGTGAAGAAGCGGCCGAGCAGCAGCAGCTCCTTCGCCTTGCTCATGCCGACGCGCTCGACCAGCGTGAAGGTCGTGCCGCCGCCGACGAAGGTGCCGAGCAGCAGCTCGGGGAAGCGCAGCTTCGCCGTCTCGGCGACGATCGTCAGGTCACAGGCCAGCGCCAGCTCGAGCCCGGCGCCGATCGCGTGGCCGTTGACGGCGCCGATCACCGGCTTGTCGCAGCGCATGATCGCCAGCGCGGCGTCCTGGCCGGCCTGCGCGTAGCGGCGCTTCGCCGCGTCGTCGGGCGCGCCTTCGCCGTGGTTCTTGAGGTCGGCGCCGACGCAGAACGCGCGACCCGCGCCGGTCAGCACCACCGCGCGCACCTGCGGGTCGTGCGAGGCCTGGTCGAGCGCCTGGATCAGCGCGGCGTAGAGGCCGGCGGTGACGGCGTTGAGGCGGTCCGGCCGATTCATCGTCAACGTCACGCAGGCGGCGGAGCGTTCGACGAGCAGCTCGGTCATGAACGGATCATGTACCGGAGGGCGCGCGGGTCAACCCGCGCGGCGGTTCCTTGCCCCGATCGGGCGGCGCTCACTTCTTGGCGAACTTCTCCGGCAGCTCGCCGGTCAGCGCGTTGAGGAAGGTCACGATCGCCGCGACCTCGTCCTTGTCGAGCGGCTTCGCGGTCTGCAGCTCGGCCATGTGCGAGACCGCCTCCTCGAGCGTCGGGATCGAGCCGTCGTGGTAGTACGGCGCGGTCTTGGCGACGTTGAGCAGCATCGGCACCTTGAACATGTACTTGTCGCCCTCGTTGCCGGTCACCTTCATGCGGCCGGTGTCGGCGCCGGTGTAGGGCTTGGTGACGCCGAGCTTCTGCGCCATCTGGCCGCCGAGCGTGCGGTTCATGTGGCAGGCGATGCAGCCGGCCTTGATGAACGTGTCGAGGCCGACGAGCTCCTCGTTGCTCAGGCCCTTGCCGGTGTCGAGGTACTGATCCCACCGCGACTTCGTCACCAGCGTGCGCTCGAACGCGCCGATCGCGGTCTGGAAGTTCTTGGCGTTGATCGGCTCCTTGTCGCCGCCGAACGCCATCTCGAAGCCGGCGACCAGCTCCGGCTGCGCCTTGATCTTGGCGACCAGCTCGGCCTCGTCGGCGACGCCGTGCTCGATCGGGTTGAACATCGGGCCGGTCGCCTGCGCCTCGACGCTCGGCTCGCGGTAGTCCCAGAACTGCGCGAACTGGCGGAACGCGTTGTAGGTGCTCGGCGAGTTGCGCTCACCCGGCGAGCCGTCCGAGCCCGGCGACGTCTGCTTGTTGTCGACGCCGTAGTTGCCCAGGTCGTGGCAGGTGTTGCAGCTCATGTTGCCCTTCTTGGACAACGCCTCGGCGTGGTAGAGCTTGTCACCGAGCATCACCAGCGCCTCGCTCGACGCGACCTCGGCCTTGGGCGCCGGCGTCTCGTTGCCGAACAGCATCTTGACCATGTTCGGGTCGATGCGGACGCGCTTGGCCGGCGCCTTCGCTGGCTCCTGCGGCTGCTCGGCCGGCGTCGACTTCGGCGTCGGGGATGGCTCCGCGGGCTTCGCCGTGCCCGTGCTCGACGCGCCCGTCGTCGACGTGCCCGGGGCCGGCTTGTCGCCGCCGCCGCAGGCGGCCAGCGACAGGGAGAGGACGGCGAGGATCAGGTTCTGGCTCTTCATGACTCGACTGGTGTACGACCTGCAATGGGACTTTTCACCGTGGCTGCGCAGCCGACCGCCGCTGCGCCTCTTGGCACCCGGCTCCTGCGTCCGTAGGCTCCGCGCGATGCCCCGGATCCAAACGAACCTCTGAGCGCTCCGCGGGCCCGACGTGTTCGGGCCGGCCGAGAGTCCATAGAACCGGGCCCTCTCGCGGGTGAGTGGGCTCGGACCGGATCGAACCCCGACCCACGACGATGAATTTCGACCTGGAAACCGCCATCGAGGCGGTGGCCGCCATCGCGGCCGAGCACGCCGTCGCCGTCGACCGCGACGCCGCCTTCCCCACCCACACCGTCAACGCCGCGCGCGAGCACGGCCTGCTCGGCCTGACCAGCAGCGCCGCGGTCGGGGGCCGCGGCGGCACGATGCGCGACGCCGGCCGCGTCATCGAGCGCGTCGCGCGCGAGTGCTCGTCGTCGGCGATGGTGCTGACGATGCACTACGCCGGCACGGCGGTGCTCGAGGCCTACGGCAGCGAGGCCGTGCGCAAGGAGGTCGCCGCAGGCCACCACCTGTCGACGCTGGCGTTCAGCGAAGCCGGCTCGCGATCGCACTTCTGGGCGCCGACGAGCACCGCGGCCGCGCGCGGTGACGCCGTGCAGCTCGACGCGAAGAAGAGCTGGATCACGTCGGCCGGCCACGCCACCGCCTACGTCTGGTCGAGCCGACCGATGGCGGGCAGCGAGGCCAGCACGCTGTGGCTGGTGCCGAGGGACAGCAAGGGTCTGCAGGTCGCCGGCGCCTTCGACGGCCTCGGCCTGCGCGGCAACGACTCGGCCGCGGTCACGGCCACCGGCGTCGCGATCCCGGCCGCGAACCGCCTCGGCGACGACGGCGCCGGCTTCGGCATCATGATGCAGACGGTGCTGCCGACGTTCTCGATGCTGATCGCCGCGGGCTCGCTCGGCATGGCCGAGGCGCTCGCGCAGAAGACCGCCACGCACGCCGCCGGCACGACCTACGCGCACATGGCGAACGACAACGCGCTGCGCGACCTGCCGACGATCCGCGCCTACGTCGCCCGCATGCGCGTCAAGGTCGACATGGCCAAGGCGCTGTGGCAGGAGACCTTCACCGCGCTCGAGACCGGCCGCGCCGACGCGGCGCTGCGCGTGCTCGAGACCAAGGCCGCGGCGGCCGACACCGCCGGCGAGGTCGCCGACACGGCGATGCGCGTCTGCGGCGGCATGGCGTTCCGCAAGGAGGTCGGCGTCGAGCGCGTGTTCCGCGACGCGCGCGCGGCGATGGTCATGGCGCCGACCAGCGACCAGCTCTACGACTTCATCGGCAAGGCCGTGACCGGCCTGCCGCTGTTCTGAACGAGGTGCACGACGTGACAGGATCCCGAACGGACGACGCGCTGGTGCTCGGCGCGGTCGCCTACGACGCCAAGGTCGTCACCATCTGGGACGGCTTCCAGCGCTGGTTCGCCGAGCGCGGCTTCGCCTTCGACTACGTGCTCTACAGCAACTACGAACGGCAGGTCGCCGCGCACTTCGACGGTGCGTTCGACGTCGCCTGGAACTCGCCGCTGGCCTGGCTGCAGGCCGAACGCGTGGCGACGGCGCGCGGCTGCAAGGCGCGCGCGATCGCCATGCGCGACACCGACCAGGACCTGACGTCGGTGATCGTGACGAAGAGCGGCGGTCCGATCCGCGAGCTGCAGGACCTGCGCGGCAAGACGCTCGGCGTCGGCGCCGGCGACTCGCCGCAGGCGACGATGATCCCGCTGCAGCACCTCGCCGAGCAGGGCCTCGTCGCCGAACGCGACTTCGCGGTGCGCCGCTTCGACGTGCTGGTCGGCAAGCACGGCGACCACGTCGGCGGCGAGCGCGACGCCGCCAGGGCGCTGATGGCCGGCGAGGTCGACGCCGCGTGCATGATCGACGGCAACCACCTGGTGTTCCTCAACGAGGGCACGCTGTCGCGCGACGGCACCCGCGTGCTGACCCAGACCGGCGCCTACGACCACTGCAACTTCACGGTGCTCGACGGACTGCCACGCGGTGACGACGCCGCGGCGAAGATCGCGAGCTTCACCGAGTTCTTGCTGGCGATGCGCTACGACGACCCGGCGGTGCGCCCGCTGCTCGACCTCGAAGGGCTCAAGCAGTGGCGCCCGGGCCGCACCAGCGGCTACCGGCTGCTGGCCGACGCCTGCGACCGGTTCGGCTGGCTCGACCCGTTCCTGCGGCAGATGGGCGCAGCCTGATGGCGGACGGCGCCGCGCTCGACCTCGACGACCTCGGCCTCGACCGGGGCGCGGCGTTGCTGCTGCGCTACGCGCTCGCCGACCTGCAGGTCGGCGCGGCGCTGACCGTGCACGGCAGCGCGCCGGCGCTCGACGTGCACCTGCGCGCGTTCGCGCGCGCCGAGGGCCATGGCTTCGAGCCGGTCGCTGCAGCGACGCAGCTGCGCGCACCGCGGGCTGCGTCGGGCGCGCCGCACATCGCAACGCTGCGCCGCGGCGAAGCGTCGGCGGCGCGCTGGGTCGGCGCCGAACGCGCCGGCGCGGCCGACGCCGAAGGCACCGTCGCGCACCCGCCGCAGACCTGGGGGCTGGCCGCGCGCGGCGCCGCGGTCGAGGCCGGCGGCCCGACCTTCGCGTTCCAGCTCGCCTGGCGCGAGCAACTGTGGACCGAGCAGGCCGGCGAGTTGTATCGGCAGGCAGCGTCTGCGCAGTGGGATCCGGAGACGGCGATCCCGTGGCGCGCCGAACGTTCGCACCCCGACGTCGTCGAGCACGCGCTGGTGCAGGTGCTGACCTACCTGATCGAGAACGAGACCGCGGCGCTCGTCGTGCCGGCCCGGTTCTGCGCGCAGGTCCACCCGCACTTCCGCGAGGTGATGCAGGTGCTGGCGATCCAGGCCGCCGACGAAGCGCGGCACATCGAGGTGTTCACGCGCCGCGCGCTGCTTTCGGGCCTGCCGCTCGGCCTGTCGACCACCGGCGGCCAGACGTCGCTCAAGACGCTGGTCGACGAGACCGACTTCGCGCTGGCGAGCTTCCTGCTGAGCGTGCTGGGCGAAGGCTCGTTCGTGCACCTGCTCGGCTTCCTGCACGTGCACGCACCGGACGCCTGCACCGCCGAGATCATGCGCCTGGCGGCGCAGGACGAGGCCCGACACGTCGCCTTCGGCATGGCCCATCTGGGCCGGCACGCAGCCGAGGACCCGACGCTGCTGGCGCGCCTGCAGCAGGCGATCGAGCATCGCCACGACGCGCTGCGACACACGGCAGGGCTCAACGCCGAGGTGTTCGACGCGCTGGTGCTGCTCGCCGCCGGCGCGATGACGCCGCGCGCCGTCGCCGCCGGCCACGCGGCGGTGGCCGCGCTCGTCGAGCAGATGGATGCGGGCCGCAGGAACCGGCTGCGTCGGCTCGGCTTCACCGCCGACCGGGCGGCCGAGTTGAGCGCGCTGCACACGAGGAACTTCATGTAGATGCCGACGGCTGCGCCGATGGTTCTTGCTTGCAATGCCGTCGGCGCCGCGATGTCATTGAAGGGAGGAAGATGCTGATCCTGGGGAGTTCGTCCAGCGCACGCCGCGCGCTTCTCGAGCGGCTGGGATTGCCGTTCACGGTCGACGCCCCGGACCTCGACGAGGCCGCGATCGCCGCCGACTGCGACACGCCGATCAGCGTGGCGCAGACCCTTGCACGCGCCAAGGCCGAGGCCGTCGCGCGCCGCCATCCCGACGCGATCGTCATCGGCAGCGACCAGCTCGCCTGCCTCGGCCAGCGGCGCTTCGGCAAACCCGGCACGCGCAACGGCGCGCTCGCGCAGCTGCGCGAGCTGCGCGGCCGCGAGCACCAGCTGCTGACCGCGGTCGCGGTGGTCTGCGGAAAGCGAGTCGTCGAGTTCGTCGACACGACGCGGCTGACGATGCGCGCCCTCAGCGACGCGGAGATCACGCGCTACGTCGAGGCCGACGCGCCCTACGAATGCGCCGGCAGCTACCGCTTCGAAGGGCTCGGCATCTGCCTGTTCGACCGCGTCGACTCGCACGACCAGACCGCGATCCTCGGCCTGCCGCTGCTGCGTTTGTGCGCCGAGCTGCGCGCGTTCGGCGTGCAGGTGCCGTGACCGCCGCTCACAGGTAGACGTCGACGCAGGCGCGAAGCCGCGCCAACACCTCGCGCCCGCGGTTCTTGCACAGCGTGAACACGCCGTACTCGACCAGCTCCGGCGCCGCGACGCCGTAGGCCTCGAGACCCAGATGGCGGGCCAGGAACACCATGCGCGGCACGTGGAAGTCGTTGCTGACGACGATCGCCGACCGCCAGCCGAAGCGTTCGCGCAGCGCCACCACGGAGTCGATCGTGCGCAGGCCGTCCGGGTCATCGACGATCGCCGCCGCCGGCACGCCGCGCGCCTCGAGCCAGCGCCGCATCGCCGCCACCTCGTCGACGCCGAGTCCGCCGCCGCCGCGCCCGGAGACGACGACGCGCGACGCCCGCCCCTGCACGAACAGCTCCTGGGCCATCGCCAGCCGATCCGACAGCATGTGGAACGGTGTGCCGTCCGGGTGGATGCGCGCGCCCGGCACCAGGATGCAGTCGACCGCCGGCGCCTGCTGCGGCGCGAGCAGGAACGGTTCGGCCGACCAGACGACATGGCGGTCGAGCGCCCAGACCAGGGCGCTGAGCAGCAGCACGGCGATCAGGCCCCACCGGCGCCAGCGACGGCGGGGTGCGATCGGCGGGCGGGCCTCGACGCCGGCCGCGGCTTCGTCACGTTCAGGCATGCTGCCGCGTCAGTGGAACCGCTGGGGCGACGCGGAGCAATGCGCGGCACGCCGATCAAGGCGCGCTTCAGCTCGCGGCCGCGACGCGCAAGGCGTCCCGCCGCCCGCGCCACAGGTAGAACAGGGTGATGCCCCACACGCCGACGGTGAACACCCCCATCAGCACCGAACCGAGCTGCGGCATGCTGTGGGTGGTGAAGTTGGCTATCTTCTTCGAGCCGAGCACCACCGGCATGAACGGCTCGACGTGCACCGGCGCGTGCGGGTCGAGGTCGTGGCCGAACTCGTAGAGCATGAAGAGGAACCGCCCGAACGCCACCACCGAGATGTAGGCGGCGATCATCGACAAGTCGATCATCGTGCGCACGTTGCCGAGCGCCGCCGCGCGCAAGGCCAGCAGCGCCATCGCCACCATGCCGAACGGCATCCAGTCGAGGTCCCGCAGCTCCTCGCGGGTGATCTGGTGCATGCCGATGTAGTGGTTGAGGGTGTTGATCTCCTGCACGTCGTGGCCGTCGTTGCCGCCGATCAGCTTGTAGCTGTAGATGTCCATCGACAGCCCGTCCGGGTACTGCGGCGCCTCCATGCTGATACGCCACAGCGGCGCCGCGAAGCTGAGCAGCAGCGGGATCACCAGCGCGATCAGCACCAGCCGCGCGGGGCCGCGCAGCGGCGCGTCGAGGAACTGCCAGAAGTTGTCGGCACGGTCTTGCATGACATCACTCACAGGAGGTCGCGCCGGCGGAATCGCGCCAGCGCGGTGGTCCAGGCACAGAGCCCCAGCAGCAGCGGCCAGCCGATGCCGATCGCCAGCAGCCCCGCGGCGCCGACGTGGTTGGCGACGAAGAAGCCGACCGGGCCGAAGGTGGACAGCTCGGGCTCGGCGGCGGACAGCAGCGCCAGGCGCGCGCCCTGCACGGGGTTGAGGCAGGCCAGCGCGAACACCGCCTTGGCCGGCAGGTTCCACTGCAGCATCACGCCGATCAGGCCGAAGTCGATCAGCGCCACCGCCCCGGCCCACACCAGCACGCTGAGCATCAGCGCCTTGGCCTGGTTGCGGACCATCGTCGACAGCGCGAGGCCGATGGCGACGAAGCAGACCAGCTGGGCGCTGCTGACCGCCATGCCGCGCAGCAGGAATCCCCATGGCACCGCCTGACCGAAGGTCAGCGAACCGACGATCGCCATCAGCGGCATCGCCACCAGCAGCGGCACGACGAGCGCGCCGACGCGCACCAGGCTGGTGCCGAGGAACCACGCCGCGCGGCTGACCGGGTTGCTGAGCAACAGCTCCAGCGTGCCGTCGTCGCGCGCGGAGTTGACGACCTGACCGGTCGCCGTCAGCGCCAGCAGCGGCAACAGGAACAGCAGCGCGTGGCTCCACGACATCAGCGCCCGCCCCATGCCCGTGAAGCCGACGACGCCGGACTCGCGCAGACCGACCAGCACGAACATCGCCGCCAACGCAGTGTGCACGACGAGACAGAACACCAGCCAGCGCGAACGCAGGACCTCGGCGAGGTCCAGCCGCGCCACCACCGCCACTTCGGCGCGCAGCGTGCTCATCGTCCACCTCCGTGCAGCCGTTCGAGGCAGCGCTCGCGCGCGACCTCGAGGTCGATCGCGCCCGGTGTGCCCGCTTCGACAGTGCCGAGCCCGAAGCCCATCGGGGTCGGCTCGACGGGGACGAACGCCACCGCGTCGATCGGCAGCCAGCGCGGCTCGCGCAGATGCCGGAACCAGATCTTGTGCACTTCCGGGCGCTGCTCCTCGACGTAGAGGAACAGACAGCCCGGATCGTCGAAGGCCACCGTCTCGCCGGCCTTGGTGGTCAGCTGCGCGGCGAACGGCGGCTCGCCGACGTGCATGCTGCAGCAGGCGCAGGCGGCCTTGTCCCAGACGATCTCCACCGGCCCGTCGGGCAGCGCGCCCGAGGCGAATACGCTCCAACCGACCGCGCCGAGCACGATCGTCAGCACCAGGCCGAGCAACAGCACCGGCAGCGAACGGGACGGATTCATCGGGGTTCTCCGCGCGGCGCGTCGCCGGGTTCGAGACGTTCGACATCGCGCGCCGTGACGTCGCGCACGGCGCCGTTGAGGGTCCGGCTGAGATCGCGCAGCAGACCGGCGCGCTCGCGCACCGGCAGCGTGCGGCTCCACCACCCGGTGGGCCCACGCAAGAAGCCGCGCTCGCCGAGCCACGCGTACGCCTGCTCGCCCTCGGCGTGCACCTCGACGACCGCGACCGCGTGCTCGTCGAGATAGCCGGCGGCTTGCCCGCTCCAGACGAGGCGCCCTTCCTCGAGCACCACCACCCGATCGACGAGGCGGCGGATCTCGTCGAGCCGGTGCGAACAGAGCAGGATCGTGCTCGTCGCCGGCAGCCGCTCGACCAGCGTGAAGAACACCGCGCGGCTCTTCGGGTCCATGCTCGCGGTCGGTTCGTCGAGCAGCAACAGGTCGGCGCCGGAGCTCAGCACGAGCGCGGCGAGGATCTTCTGCCGTTGGCCGCCCGACAGCGCGCGGAACGGTCGGCGGCGCAGCGCCACGAGGTCGACGCCGAGCTCCGCGGCGACCGCGGCGATGGCGTCGAACGGCAGGCCGCGCAGACCACCGACCGCGCGCACGACGTCGGCGACCGGGGCGGCGAGGCGCGGCGCGATCTGCGGCATGTAGGCGACGCGGCGGGCCAGCTCGCCGCGCTCCGTCGGCACCGGCCGACCGTCGAAGCGCAGCCCCCCGTCGCCGCCGAGCATGCCGGTCAACAGCCGCACCAGGGTCGACTTGCCGGAGCCGTTGGGGCCGATCAGCGCGGTCCGGCTGCCGGCCGGCAACTCCAGCGACACGTCGCACAGCGCCCGCACGTTGCCGAAGCGCTTGCCGATGCGATCCAGTTCAACGCGCATGCTGCACCTCCGGCTGCCAGGCGACGGCCAGCGGCCGCAGCCGCGGCGCCTCGTCGCGCATCAGACACTGTGGGCGGAACAACGGCATCACCTCGCCCACCAGGTCGACCATCGCCATCGATGGCGCGCCGTGCAGCAGCGCCAGCTGCGGGTACCTGGCCTCGAGCTGCGTCGACAGGCGGCGGAACTCGAACGGCACGTCGCCGCGCCCGTCGCCGTCGAGGTCGTAGCCCTGGTAGGTGTCGTAGTGGTTGCCGTCGAAGCGGCAGCCGACGGCGTCGCCCTTGCCGCCGACCTTGACCACCGCGCCGTTGTCGCGGAACTCGTTGTCGACGAACTCGCTGCGCGTCACCGTCGAGTGCATCGCCACCGCCGCCTCGGCGAAGCGCAGCACGTTGCGCGTGTAGCAATTGTGGTGCTCGGGATCGAGCGGTGAGTTGTCGACGTAGATGCCGGTGGTGTTGGCGAGGAACCAGTTGTCGGTGACGGTGACGTTGCCCGACTCCTTCATGCCCAGCCCCATGCCGGCGGCGCCGCCGGCCTCGGCGATCAGGTTGCGTTCGAGCAGGATGTCGTGGCTGTACATCACGAACACGCCGACCTCGTCCTCGACGTAGCGGCTGTCGCGCACGACGTTCTCGTGGCTGTACATGAAGTGCGTGCCGTAGCGGGACCGCACCACTTCGTTGCGCTCGAGGCGGTTGCGCGACGAGTACCAGACGACCAGGTCGCGGGAGTCCCGCACGACGTTGTCGGCGACGACGCTGTCGCTGGTCTCCCAGAGCCGGATGCCGTCGCCGCGCAGGCCCATCGCCGCGAGGCCGGTGCCGATCACCAGGTTGCCGCGCAGCGTCACCCGCTGCGAACGCTCGGCCAGGATGCCGAACAGCGACTTCTCGACGGTCACGCCTTCGACGGCGAGGTCGGCGCCGCGCAGGTGGATGCCGCCGTCCATCAGGTCGAAGCGCTGACCGCTGCCGCGCACCGTGAAGCCCTGCAGCGTCACGCCGTCGCCTTCGACGCACAGGGTCGAGCCCTGGTCGCCGGTCAGCACCGCGTCGGGCGGTCCCCACAGCAGCAGCGGACGCCGGATCACCACCGGACCGGCGTACTCCCCCGCCTGCAGCAGCAGGACCGCGCCGTCGGCGGCGGCGTCGACGGCCGCCTGCAGCGTGGCGCCGGGGGCGACGGGCACGCCGTGCGGCGGTCGCGGCACGGCGACGGCGCCGCGAGGACCGGGCTGCGCGGCGCCGCAGGCGCCGAGCAGGAGCAGCAGGGAGGACAGCGGGAGTTTCACGACGACCTCGGCGCGGGGCTCGGGAGGCGCATCGCCGGCGTGCCGGCGATGCTCGATCACTGCGGCTCGACCAGCAGGTAGCCCGCCATCTCGAGGTGCAGCGCGCTGCAGAACTCGGTGCAGTAGAACGGGAAGACGCCGGCGCGATCGACCTGGAAGGTGACGTTGCAGTGCTTGCCCGGCTCGAGGCTGACGTTGACGTTGTGGCCGCCGACCGCGAGGCCGTGCGTCGCGTCCTTCGCCTGCTCGACGTTGGTCACGTGCAGGTGGATCGTGTCGCCCTGCTTGACGCGCACGATGTCGGGCGAGAAGTGGCTGCGCACCGCCGTCATGTAGACGTGCACGCCGTCGGCCTTGCGCTCGATGCGCTCCTTGCCGGCCACCGTCGCCGCCGGATCGACCTGGTCGATCGCCGGGTTGAAGCCGATCGGCTTGTAGACGTCGATCGGGTGCAGCTTGTCCGCCTTGATCATCTGCGCGTAGTGCGGCTCGCCGAGCGGCAGCGGCATGTCGTAGAGCAGCGACATCTTCTCGCCGCTGATGTCGATCAGCTGGAAGTTCTGCGGCAGCAGCGGACCGACCGGCGCGAAGCGATCGAGCGCCCACTTGTTCATCGCGATCAGGTAGCGTCCGTCCGGGTTGACGGTGTCCCCCTCGGCCGCGACCAGGTGGCCGATGTTGTAGTGCGTGTCGATCTTGTCGACGACCTTGAGGTCCTTCAGCGACCACTTGGCCACCACCGTCTCGATGAACACCGACGTGTAGGCGAAGCCCTTGTCGTCGAACACGGTGTGCAACGGGCCGAGGCCGATCTCGCACTGCCCGACGATCGAGTCCTGGAAGTCGAGGATCGGCACACCGTAGGGATCCTTGCCGACGAACTTCTTGGCGCCGATCGACGCCGCGATCTTCGGCAGGTCGTAGACCGTGCAGTGCGTGTCCAGCTTGCCGCCGACGACGACCTTGGTGCCGTCCGGCGTGACGTCGACGCCGTGTGGGCTCTTCGGCTCCGGCACGAAGGCGATCACGTTCTCCTGCAGCAGCGTCTCGAGCCGGATCACGCGCATGCCGGCGATCGTCTCGGTGCGGCCGGCCTTGGCCAGCTCCTCGCAGCGCCGCCAGTTGATGCAGTGCAGGTAGTCCATGTCGTTCTGCGACGCACCGGACTCGAGCGGCGGCTTGCCCTCGAGGATGCCGCCGTACGCGCGCTCGACGTTGAGCGAGTTGCAGAACACCCAGCCGTCGCTGCCCTTCTTGCCGCAGTCGGCGAGGTCCTGCATGTACGGCGGCAGCTCGATGGCGAACGACTGCTCGGGCACGATGCGGCCCTTCTGGTTGTCGAAGCGCCAGAACACCATCGCCCCGCGATACTCGTCGTCGTACTTCTCGATCGGCGCGTAGCCACCGCCGAGCGGCGCCGGATACTGCGCCGTCTCGACGACGTAGTCGGTGTTCGGGGTGACGAACGCGGCGCCGTGCTCGGACTGGATCAGCTCGGTGCCGACGATCTGCTTGGTGACGAAGTCGTGCAGGTCGACCACGCCGATGCGCGGGTTGCACTTGTCGTTGACGAAGATGAAGCGACCGTCGTAGTCGCCGCCGGTCTCGCTCAGCGCCGGGTGGTGCATGTCCGCCCAGGTGATCTCGTGGCCGCCCTTGGTCACGCTGCCGACGACGTCGCCGCTCTGGTCGCCGTAGCCGTAGCCCTGCCAGGGCTCCGGCGTGAAGACGCCGACGTACTTCAGGATGCGCATGCTCGGCACCCCGATGACGATCAGGTTGCCGCCGTGGCCGCCCGACGCGAACGTGTAGTACTCGTCATGCCGGCCGGTCGGGGTGTAGGTCTTGAGGGCCGCGGTGACGTCCTGCTCGGTGAGGTCGCGGGCCTGCATCAAGGCCATCACGTCACCGCCACCGCCGCCGGCGGCTGAGGACTGGTTGCCGCCGCAGGCAGCCAGGGAGGCCAGGGAGAGGAGCGCCACGAGACGTGGCGAACGAACCAGGGGGGAGATCGACATCGGATTCACGTGCTTCAGCGGGTGTTGCCGGTCAGACCCGTGGAAGCCGGTCGGACCTGCGGATTGGTTCGCCGGGGAGGGTCACTTGGCGCGGTAGCCGCGCACGATCTTGACCAGCGCGTCGAGCACGCCGTCCTTGCCCTTCAGCTGGGGCTGGGCCGGCATCATCGCGCTCTTGCCGACCGCGGCGCCGCCGAACACGATCGTCTTCTTGATCTGCTCGTCGCTGGTGGCGTCCTGCCACGACGGGTCGGAGAACGAACGCGGCTTGGGCTCGAGCGCCGCGGCGCCGGGGCCGTCGCCGTGACCCGAGGTGCCGTGACAGGTCGCGCACAGCGAGTCGAACAGCTGCTTCGCCTCGTGCTCGCCGGTCGGCTGGGTGGCCGCCGGCTTCGCGGTCGGTGCCGCCGACCTGGCCGGCGCGTCCCCTCCACCGCACGCGGCGAGCAGCAGGAGCGGGAGGGAGAACGGGACCAGGGTGCGGCGTGGCATCGTCATCGTCATGGAGCGCGGTTGTTGCTCGAACCTATAATGGAGCTCCGCATCCAAAAATACAGCCGACCTCGTTCCGGGCCGATGTCCCACCCCGCCCTGCGCACATCGGCCATCGCTGCGCAGGGATTCGCCCGATCAGACTGCCTGAGCCGCAATTCCCGCCGCGCCGGCGGGGTTGCCACTTCCGCGTCCACTCGACACGTTGTGGATGCTTGCATCCTCAATCGGAGCCAAAGCCATGACTCGTTTCCGCCTGCTCGTCCTGACCGGCCTCGTCGTCGCCGCCTGCAGCCGCGCCCCCGAACCCGCTGCCGCCCCCAAGCCGTCGCCGTCACCGGCGCGCGAACAGGCGTTCCCGCTCGACCCGGAGAACATCGTCAACATCGCCGCGGGCTCCAAGGACCACACCACCCTGGTCACCGCGCTCAAGGCCGCCGACTACGTCAAGTCGGTGGCGAACCCCGGGCCGCTGACCGTGTTCGCGCCGACCAACGCCGCCTTCGCCAAGCTCCCGGCCGGCACCGTCGAGAACCTGCTGAAGCCCGAACAACAGGCCGCGCTCAAGGAGATCATCAAGTTCCACGCGACGACGACCGCCTACGCGCCGGAGACCCTGGCGAAGATGAGCGACCTGGCCATGGCCAACGGGCAGCACGTGTCGATCACCTGCGTGGACGGTAAGCTCAAGATCAATGACGCGAACGTGATCGCGTCGATCCGCGGCTCGAACGGCTACGTGCACGTCATCGACGCGGTGCTGCTGCCGAAGAACTGAGCGCTCTCGCCACCGCCAGATGCTGCAACTGACCTCCGTCTACGGCCTGCGTGCGATGGCCGTGCTGGCCGGCCTGGCGCCCGGGGAGTCGATCACGGCCAGCGACCTGAGCGCGGCGACCCGGGTGCCGCAGCAGTACCTGTCCAAGGTCATGCGCAAGCTGGTGGTCGCCCGGCTGGTGCGCGGCCGACGTGGGCGCAACGGCGGCTTCCAGCTGGCCAAGGCACCGCGCGCCATCACCATCGCCATGGTGCTGAACGCCCTGTCGCACGAGATCGAAGGCGGCTGCGCGTTCGGCTTCCCCGCCTGCGACCCAGACCACCCGTGTGCGCTGCACCCGATCTGGAGCCGCCTGCAGCAGTGCGTCGGCTCCTGGTCGTCGGAGATGACCCTGGCCGACATGGACCCGGACGGTCGTCGCATCAGCCGCGATCCGGCCTCCTGAACGGCCGATCCCGCCACGCCGCTACCCCGGGAAGACGGGCGATTCCGCCGCCGGAACGGTTCTGGCCCCCGTCGCCCGTTGACGCCCGCCCGCCGTTCGGGACAATCCTTCGCCGCCTTTTCCGGGCATCCGCGCCGGAACGCAGCAGAGCCACCATGGCCAGAGACATCCGCAACGTCGCCATCATCGCCCACGTCGACCACGGCAAGACCACGCTGGTCGACGGCCTGCTCCGGCAGACCGGCACCTTCCGCGCCAACGAGGCGGTCGGCGAGTGCGTCATGGACTCCAACGAGCTGGAGAAGGAGCGAGGCATCACGATCCTGGCGAAGAACACCGTCGTCAGCTACCAGGGCACGCGCATCAACATCATCGACACCCCCGGCCACGCCGACTTCGGCGGCGAGGTCGAGCGCGTGCTGTCGATGGCCGACGGCGTGCTGCTGTTGGTCGACGCCGCCGAAGGGCCGATGCCGCAGACGCGCTTCGTGCTGCAGAAGGCGTTCTCGCACCACCTCAAGCCGATCGTCGTCGTCAACAAGATCGACAAGGCGGACGCGCGCCCGCAGGAGGTCGTCAACGAGGTCTTCGACCTGTTCATCGACCTCGACGCCGACGAGGAGGCGCTCGAGTTCCCGGTGTTCTACGGCTCGGGCCGCCAGGGCTGGATGACCACCGACCTCGAGGCGGCGAAGCAGGGCGGCGAGGGCAAGAACCTCGAGACGCTGTTCCAGGCGATCGTCGGCCACATCCCGGCGCCGCAGGACGACCCGGCCGAGCCGCTGCAGTTCCGCGTCACGACGCTCGACTGGAGCGACTACGTCGGCCGCATCGCCATCGGCCGCGTGCACCGCGGCACCATCAAGTCGGCCGAGCGCGTCGTGCACCTGTCGCGCACCGGCAAGCAGCGCGAGGTGACCGTGCGCGGCGTCTACCGCTTCACGGGCCTCAGCCGCGCAGAGACCGAGCAGGTCGAGGCGGGCGACCTGTGCGGCATCTACGGCGTCGAGGACATCGAGATCGGCGACACGCTGGCGGCGCTCAGCCACCCCGAGGCGATGCCGGTGATCGCCATCGACGAGCCGACGATGACCATCGTCATGCGCGTCAACGATTCGCCGTTCGCCGGCAAGGACGGCGGCAAGTTCCTCACCTCGCGCCACCTGCGCGAGCGCCTCGAGAAGGAGCTGCGCGTCAACGTCGCGCTGCGCGTCGAGCAGGGCGAGACGGCCGACCAGTTCCGCCTGTCGGGCCGCGGCGTCATGCACCTCGGCTTCCTGCTCGAGACGATGCGCCGCGAGGGCTACGAGTTCGCCGTGGCCAAGCCGCAGGTGCTGTTCAAGACCATCGACGGCGAGAAGCACGAACCGATCGAGTACCTGACCGTCGACTGCCCGGCCGACAACGTCGGCAAGGTGATCGAGATCCTCGGCACCCGCAAGGCGGAGCTGCTGAAGATGGACCGCAAGGGCACCTTCACGCGCCTCGAGTTCACGGTGCCGGCGCGCGGCCTGATCGGCGTGCGCAGCCGCCTGCTCAACGCCACCGCCGGCCAGGCGACGATGCACCACGTGTTCCACGGCTACGGCCCGTTCCGCGGCCACATCGAGGAGCGCATCAACGGCGTGCTGGTCTCGATGGCCAACGGCTCGACGACCTTCTATTCGCTCGACAACCTGCGCGACCGCGGCATCTTCTTCGTCAACGACGGCACCGAGGTCTACGAGGGCATGATCGTCGGCGAGCACTGCAAGGACAACGACCTGGTCGTCAACTGCGTGCGCGAGAAGAAGGCGACCAACATCCGCAGCTCGACCAAGGAGGCGTTCGTCAAGCTGCCGCCGCCGCGCACCTTCAACGTCGAGGACGCGCTCGAATACGTCGGCGACGACGAGCTGGTCGAGATCACCGCGACGTCGGTGCGGCTGCGCAAGGCGCAGCTGAAGGAGACCGACCGCAAGCGCCGCGACCGCCGCCAGGAAGTCAGCTGATGCGCGCGGCGGCGCAGCGCGCCACAGCCTCGCTGGCGGCCGCCGCGCTGGCGGCCTGTAGCGCCGGCCCCGCCGTGACGACGTGGGGAACGATGCGCGAGGCGCTGCGCCTCGGCCACAGCGAAGCGCGCGTCACGCCGACCGAAGTCGCCACCGCGCACACGATCGGTGTCGGCGCGCTCGCCGGCCTCGCCGGCGAGGTGACGATCGTCGACGGTGACGTGCTGATCGCGGCCCCGACGAACGCCACCACCGCGCCGCTGGTCCGCCCGGCCACCGCGGCCGACCGCGCGACGCTGCTGATCGCGGCCGAAGTGCCTGCATGGCGCGAGCTGCCGCTCGGCGCCTGCGCCAGCTACGCCGAGCTCGAACAGCGCGTCGCCGAGCACCTGGTTGTGTCAGGTCTCGACCTGCGGCAACCGCAGCCGGTGCGCGTCACCGGCCGCGCCACGGCCCTGCGCCTGCACGCGATCGCCGGCGCCTGCCCGATCGCGCGCCCCGACGGCCCGGCGCCGTGGCGCTTCGACGGCGACGCCGAGCGCGTCGAACTGGTCGGCGTGTTCGTCGAGGGCGCCGCCGCGCGGCTGACCCACCACGACCGCCGCAGCCACCTGCACGCCGTGGCCTCGGGCGGCGCCGCCGGCGACCTGGTGATGGGCCACCTCGACGAGGTCGCCTTGCACGACGCCGTGCTGCTCCTGCCTCGCTGACCGCGCCCCGCCGGCAGAGCCCGGACTAGGACCCTCCGGTGAGCCCGCGACCGCGCTAGATTGTGTGGCGTGCCTCCGTCTCCGTCCGCACCGGCCCCAGCATGCGCCCGCCAGCCGGAGCGACGCTGACCATGGCCGAAGACCTGCCCAAGCCCCGCCAACGCGCGCTGCGCGAGCTGTGCGAAGCGCTCGGCTATCGCTTCCGCGACCTGGCGCTGCTCGATCGCGCGCTGACGCACGCGTCGACGGGCAACGAGGGCAAGGCCAGCTACGAGCGGCTCGAGTTCCTCGGCGACGCCTTCCTCAACTTCGCCGTCGCCGACGTGCTCTACCGCGCCGACACCGAGATCGCCGAGGGCCAGCTCACCGAGACCCGCGCCCGCATCGTCTCGCGGCAGCCGCTGGCGGTGGCGGCGCGCCGCCTCGACCTGGTGACGCACCTGCTGTCGGGCAAGGGGCTGCGCGACAGCGAACGCGACAGCGCGCGCATCCTCTGCGACCTCGTCGAGGCGGTGCTCGGCGCGATCCTGATCGACGGCGGCGTCAAGCCGGCGCGCGCGTTCGTCCGGCGTCATCTGCTGCCGAAGAAGGCCGCGGCCAACGCCGTCGCCGTCGAGCCGGAGAAGGACAGCAAGACCGCGCTGCTGCACCACTGCCAGCACCATGGCCTCGGACAACCGCGGTACGAGCTGATCGAGACGATCGGGCCGCAGCACGACCAGGAGTTCGTCGTGCGGGCCAAGGTGCTGGACGGTCGCTCGGCGCAGGGGCGGGGCCGCACCAAGCGCGCCGCCGAGAAGGCGGCCGCGGCGAAGCTGCTCACCCAGCTGCGCGCCGCGAACGGCGGCGGGTAGTCGCGATCGGAGTCAGCGCTCGCCGACCGTAGAGTCGAACACCCGCACCGCGCGCCAGTTGCTGCGGTTCTCATCGATGAAATCGAGGTGCGACGCCGCGTTCTGGTAGGCGTCGTGCGCCTCGCGATCGACGAACACGACGTGCAGGGAGACGTCGTAGATGCGGTCGTTGACATCGCGCGACAGATCCGGGTCGCGGGTGCCCGCCAGCAGTGACTGCACGCCGCGGATCCCGGCCAGCTTGTCGTAGCAGGAGCCGACGAGGCGCTGACAGGCCTCCGGCGAGTTGTCGTTGAGCGTGAAGTAGACGTCGTGGACGAGGCGCGGCGCGGTGGGCATCGGGATCGCGGGCAGTGTTGGTCGCAGCATCTCATGCGAAGCGGGCGCGCCAGGCAAGCACGCACAACGCATTGCATCCCGGCCGCGATCGTCCCACCATCGACGCCATGACGACGATCGCACTGTTGGGAACCGGCCTGCTCGGCGCGGGCTTCGTGGAGAGCCTGCTCGGCAAGGGCCACACCGTCCGCATCTGGAACCGCAGCAAGGACAAGCTCCCGCCGCTGGTGGCGAAGGGCGCGGTCGCCGCGGCCGACCCGGCCGAGTGCGTGCGCGGCGCCGAGCGCGTGCACCTGGTGCTCGCCGAGGACACCGCCGTCGACGAGGTCATCGCCGCGCTGCGGCCCGGCCTCGGCGACGGCGTGCCGGTCATCGACCACTCGACCAACCTGCCGGCCAAGGTGCGCGCGCGCACCGAGAAGCTGCGCGGCGAAGGCGTGCGCTACGTCTCGGCGCCGGTGTTCATGTCGCCGACCAATGCGCGTGAGGCGAGCGGTCTGATGGCGCTGTCGTGCCCGGAGGCCGAGGCGAAGGAGCTGGAACCGGCGCTCGCGGCGATGACCGGCAAGCTGTGGTACTGCGGCGAGCGCAGCGACCTGGCGGCGATCCACAAGCTGTCCGGCAACGGCGTCTACTTCGCGCTGACCGCGATCGTCGGCGACGTGCTGGCGATCGGTCGCGCCGAAGGCGTCGACGCGAAGACGGCGCTGGAGCTGTTCGACAACTTCAAGCCGGGCGGCGCGATGCCGTTCATCGGCCAGCGCCTCGCCAACAGCCTCGATGGTCCGCCGAGCTTCGAGCTGACGATGGCGCGCAAGGACGCGCGGCTGATGATCGAGACCGCCGGCGCGGACCAGCTGACGGTGCTACCGGCGATCGCCGCGGCGATGGACCGCGCGCTGGCGAAGGGCCACGCAGCATCGGACTTCGCGGTGTTCGCGGCGAAGGCCGACTGAGCGGCCGCGCAGCGGCATCTCAGCGCACGAGCTTCGCGTGGCGCGCGCCGGACTCGAGGGCGAGCGTGTAGAGCGCGGTGACGAACACCCGCCCCCCGTCCTCGTCCCAGACACCGACCGTGTCCCACGAGCCGGCGGCGTTGCCGTCGGCCCGCTGGTGCTCGATCAGCTGTAGCAGCGTCGGCTGCCACGTGCGCCACAGGTCGCCGCCGGCCTGGAACGCCGCGTAGGTGCCGAAGTACCAGTAGACCGCGTCGACATCGCCCTTCTTCCAGCGCGCAGGCTTGTCGCCGAGCACCTTCAGCGACGCCGCGAACGTGGCCTTCTCCTTGGGGTCCTCGCCGAGCAGGAACCGCGCGAACGCGCCCTCCGC
This sequence comes from Planctomycetota bacterium, assembly GCA_020638735.1. Lineage (GTDB taxonomy): Bacteria > Planctomycetota > UBA1135 > UBA1135 > UBA2386. Next base: position 834,623 of record JACKHZ010000008.1, read on the forward strand.
GGTCAGCGTCTCGTTGCGCTTCACGGGGAAGCGCGTCGCGTGCTCACCCGGCTTGCGCGACGAACTCTCGCCCGCCTTCGTGTAGCCGGTGCGGCCGTCCTTGCCGGTCACCTGGTCGTACCACGTCGCCGCCATCTGCAGCGAGTTCGGGTTGACCTCAAGGCCGAAGAACTTGCCCGACACCAGCGCGCACACCGCCCACGTCGTCACCGAGGTGTCGTTGTCGTTGTCGCGCGGCTGGTAGCGCCACACCGCGTAGGGGTTGCGGTGCGACTCGAGGTAGTTGAGCGCCTGCTGCGCGCTGTGCTTCAGCGCCTTCGACTTCGACAGGCCATAGGCCTCGCACAGCGCGTAGGCAGCGATCGCGTGGTCGTAGATGAAGTCGTGCGACGCGTTGCTGCCGATCATGCCGTTCTCCTGCTGCTGCGTTCGCAGCCACTCGACGGCGCGCTTCAGGCTGTCCTCGTAGGGACCGGCCTTGAGCGTGTTGCCCGCACCGAGCATCGCCAACACCGCCAGGCCGGTCACGCCGACGTCGTGCACCGCGTTGCCCGGACCGTCACACACGGCGCCGGCGCGATCGTGCTTCATGAACTGGTCGCAGTCCCACTTGCCGCTCTCGTCCTGGTGGTCGGCCAACCACTTCAGCGCCGCGTTGACGGCGCCTTCCATCTGCTGCGGCGTCGCCGTCGGCAGGTCCATGGACTCCGGCGGCGGCGGCGGCTCGACGACCTCGACGATCTCCACGGCCTCGGCGAGCGGTAGATCGATCGCGTCCATCGTCGCGACCGCCGCGGCGCCACCACCCAGCCGGTGCTGGTTGAGCAGGCGCAGGGTCGCGACGTCGAACTGGTGCAGCACCCCGCCGTGGATCACGAACAGGTAGCGGTCGGTGGCCAGCATCGTCTGGGCCGGCGCCTGGGCGACGGCCACGGTGGAAACGCTCAGGGCGGCGGCCAACAGGCCGACGACAACGGGGATTCGCATGGGGCTCCTTTTGGGCTGCAGGCGGAACGGACCCGCAGCCGGCGGCTCAACGGGGTCCCTCTCGCACGGGTTCATCGGCCTGACGATTCCCCTCCCACGGCGCCGGCTATTCAGGAAAATGCGCCGATGCGCCGCCTCCCGCCGTTGGCCATCGTCCTGACCGCGCTCAGCCTGCCGCTCGCGGCCCAATCCGCCGCCCCGGAGACGCCGCCGAGCGAAGCGCGCGTCGCCGAGCTGAAGCGCCTGCTGACGCGCGACCCCGCCGCGACCTGGCTGACGATCCCGTGGCAGACCGACCTGCTCGCCGCGCAGCGCAGCGCCGCCGAGTCGCACCGCCCGCTGTTCGTCTGGGCGATGGACGGCCACCCGCTCGGCTGCACTTGAAACAACGGTGTGCTCGACCGTGAGTCGACCTTCGCCGATGCCGAGCTGGTCCGCATGCTGCGCGCCGACTTCGTGCCGGTCGCCATCGACCAGGCCTGCCAGCGCCGCCAGCAGGACGCCGAGGGCGAGTTCTACCGGCGCTTCTCCGGGCAGAGCCCGCGCCACGACTTCTCCCAGACGACGCAGGGCTTCTACGTCGCGACCGCCGCCGGCGAGCTGCTGCTCTACAACAACAACCGCGACCCGGCGAAGGTACGGCGGCTGGTCGCCGAGGCGCTGACCAAGTTCCGCGCCAGCGACGCGGCGACCGCCGACGTAGCCGCGATCGAGCCCGGGCAGCGCGACCGCCAACACCACCAGACGTTGCCCGAAGGCGGCGCCGTGGTGCGCGTGCACAGCAAGGTGCTCGGCGGCTATGCGCCGGCGGAGAACGAATGGCAGCGCCTGATGCAGCGCGCGATCGGCCGCGACAACCTGTGGTTGACCAAGGCCGAACGCGATGCGCTGGTGCGCGGTGAGCTGCCCGAGACGGTGCTGCGCCGCATCGCGCGCTTCCACCTGGTCGACAACACGCGCGGCGAGCCGCCGATGTGGAACGACGACGAGGTCAAGGTGCTCGACGTGCAACGCGACGGCGACGCGATCGTCGGCACGGTGTCGCTGGCGACGAAGGACGGCGCGCGCAGCTTCCGCGCGGGGCTGAGTGGCAAGGTCACGGTCATCAAGGGCGAGCTGACCGGCTTCGAGCTGGTCGCCGACGGCATCTTCGTCGGCGAAGGCCAATACACCCGCCACGCGCCGCCGGGCGAGTTCCCGTTCGCGGTCTGGCTGACGCTCGCCGACGGCAAGGACGTCGCCGACACGGTGCCGCCGCAGGGCGCGCGCGGCTGGCTCGACGGCTATCTGCGGCTGCGCTGAAGGCGAGCGCGCGCCGCGCCTACAACCGCACCAACGGCGCCGGCCAGTCCGTCATCGGATCCAGCCGTTCGCCGCGCAGCAGCTTGAACGGCGACTTCCAGTAGATCTTCGCGTCGTGGAACGGGTCGGTCAGGATCTTGGTCAGCCACACCAGCCCGTGGCGCGGCTCGACGGTGACCATCAAGAACGTCGTGCGCAGCAGCACCGCGACGACGCCGGTGGCGATCCACAGCACCGCGACGTGGTGGCAGTAGCCGTACCAGCCCTCGTAGGCCGGGTAGATGCCGAACAGGGTCGGCGTCGCCCACGGGATCAGCGTCGTCGCCGCCCACGCCGCCATCAGCACATACTTGCGCGACAGGTTGTAGCCGACCTTGATCTGCTCCTTGTACTCGTGCGTGACGCCGGCCTCACGATCGAAGCCCTTCGGCTCGAAGAAGAAGTGGCCCGACTGCCGCGTCAGCATCGACACGCCCCAGCCGAGGAACGCCGACACCACGGGATCGACGAAGAGATAGACGTAGGCGACCAGGAAGCTGATCGCGCTGACGAAGTGCAGCGACTGGTTGAGACGGCTGTGGTGGTAGAAGCGATGGTCGTCCCACCGTTGGGTCTGCAGCGCTTCGTAGAAGGTGGCCGGTCGCGCGGCCTCGGCGATCTGGGTCATGCCTGTTGCGTGGAGGTTGGAGTGGAGGATTCGTGGGCGGGCGCCGGGCGGCGCAGCAGCGCCTCGCCGCAGCGCACGCGCGCGCCTTCGTGCAGCCCGGGCGCCAGCGTGAAGCCGCACGAGGCGAAGACGACGATCGTCGAGCCGTGCTGGAACCAGCCGAGCTCTTCGCCCTTCTGGAAGCGCTGGTCGCACGGGATCCGGTTGGGCCCGCGGTAGCGCAGGTCGAGCGTCGGACCGATCGCGTGCAGACGGATCGACGCGACCAGGATCGCGGCGACGGCGACCAGCGCCAGGTGCTCGCCGGGGCGCGGCAGCTCGAGGTCGAGCACGGCGCGCTCGTTCTTGCAGTACAGCTGCTCGACGCGCTTCAGCGCGATCGGGTTGACGTTCCAGGTGTCGCCCGAGATGTAGACGACGCGCTTCAGGGCGCCGTCGCACGGGGCGTGGAAGCGGTGGTAGAAGCTCGACTTCAAGCGCAGCGTGACGAACGTGCCGTCGCGGTAGCGTTCGACCAGCTGGTCGTCGCCGAGCAGGTCGCGCAGCTGGTACGGGAAGCCCTTGGCCTGGAACACCTCGGTGCCGCGCACCGCGCCGTGCGCGCCGACGATCGCGTCGCACGGGCTGGTCATCACCTCCGGATCCGGGTCCTGCGGCCGCGCGCCGGGGCGCAGCTCGCGCACGAAGCAATCGTGCAGCGAACGGAAGCGCTGCTGCTTCGCCTCGCGCAGGTCGAGGTCGGCGTCGAACAGCTTCCACACGGCGATCGAAGCGCGCGTCATCGGTCCGGTCGGGATGCGACTGACGACCCCCATCAGCTTGGTCGCGAAGCGGCGCGGCAGCCGGTTGGTCAGCAGGAAATTGAGGTCCTCGTTGCCGAGCAGGCGACGCCACCACGACGGCGCGACGGCGCCGCTCGTCCGCGGCGAGGCCTCGCGTTCGACGGCCTCGATCACGCGGGCGCTCCCGCGGCGTGCTCGCCGAGCTCGGCGACGCGCCGCCCGGCCTTGCGCCGCTTGCCCGTCAAGGCGGCGGCGATCGTCTCGCGCAGCACCCGCCGACCCAGCGACTTCGCGGTCGTCGCGGCGTCGCACCACCACCAGCCGTCCGCGCGCATGCGCTGCGCGGCGCGCACGAAGCGCTGCTCGAACTCGGCGAAGTCGCCGTCGCTCAGATCGTGCGGGAAGATGTAGCGTCCGGTGCCGACCCAGCTCGTCGCCAGACCTTCGAGGCGCAGGTAGTACTGCAGCAGCCAGGCGTAGCGCGACGGCTGCGTGAACAGCGTCGTCCACACGGCCGTCATGTTGGCGAGCCGCACCGGCACGCCGGCGTGCGACAGCTTCTCGTCGAGCGACTGCCGGCGCCGGTCCCAGACCTCGTCGAGGTCGCGATAGCTGGCGACGATCGCCGGCTCGTCGATCGCCTGCAGGAACTCGTTCATCGCCGCCATCACGTACGGATGCGAGTTGAACGTGCCGCGCGCGAAGCAGATGTCGGCCGGCGCGTCGTCGCGGAACCGCCGCATCAGGTGCCGCGGGCCGCAGACGACGCCGACCGGCAGGCCGCCGCCGAGCGTCTTGCCGTAGGTGACCAGGTCGGCCTGCACGCCGAAGTACTCCTGCGCGCCGCCGCGGGCGAGCCGGAAGCCGAGGAACACCTCGTCGAAGATCAGCACGATGCCGCGCTCGGTGCACACCTCGCGCAGCTGCCGCAGCCAGGTCGTGTAGGCCGACTTGTCGTAGCTGGCCGAGCGGAGGCCGGTGACCAACGTCGAATCGCTCGGCGCGCCGCCGTTCGGGTGCAGCGCCTGCAGCGGGTTGACCAGCACGCAGGCGATGTCGTTCCGCGTGCGCAGCACCTTCAGCGAGCGCTTCGACAGGTCCTCGAGCGTGTAGACCTCGTGCGCCGGCCGCGGGTTGCCGACGCCGGCCTGCACGCCGTCCCACCAGCCGTGGTAGGCGCCGCAGAAGCGCACGATGTGCGAGCGGCGGGTGTGGTAGCGCGCCAGCCGCACCGCCTGCATCACCGCTTCGGTGCCCGACATGTGGAACGAGACCTCGTCCTTGCCGGCGATCTCGCACAAGCGCAGCACGTTGTCGGCGATCACCGGGTGGTACGGGCCGAGCACCGGACCGAGCTCTCGCGCGCGCTCGTTGGCGCGGTCGATGCACCGCTTGTAGAAGTCGTAGCCGAAGACGTTGACGCCGTACGAGCCGCTCGTGTCCAGGCTCCAGTTGCCGTCGAGGTCCTGCACGCGCGGCCCTTCCGTCCTGGTGGCGACGCACCCGAGCGGCAGCTCGTCACGCACGCGGTTGCGGAACTGGAACGGCACGCGGTAGTGGTCGACGAAGCGCACGTCGGAGACCCCTTCGCGCAGCTCGCGGCTCAGCGCCAGCGTGCGCGGCGCGCGCTCGCGCAGTCGTTGCCCGAGCCCGGCGAAGGCGGCGCGGCGCTGCCGCTGCACGTCGGCCGGCGCGCCGTCGCAGCCGAAGAACTCGTCGTCCGCGTACTCGTAGAATGGCAGCCAGCGCGAGATGCGCAGCGACCAGCGGGCGTGGCCGCGCAGCGACGGGTGCTTGGCCCGCGACAGCAACAGCCGCATCCAGGCCCCGCGCGCGAGCAGCACGGCGACGACCGGACCAGCGACGTAGGCGAGCATCGTCATCATGCGCCGGCAGCCCAGGAGGTGTGAGTGCGGTGGTCGACGAGGTAGCTCTCGACCGGCTCTTCGTCGCGCGGTTGCGGCTCGACGAAGTCCTTCTTCGCCTTGCGGACCTCACGCCGGTAGCGCTCGGAGTCGAAGATCGCGAGGAACGGCTCGTCGATGTGGTTCTCGACGGCGACCGTGCGCGCGCCGCGGCCGAGCCGTTCGCGCGTCGGACGATCCATCAGCCGCTCCATCGCCTGGAGCAGCTCGTCGACGTCGCGACCGCGGGCGATGAAGCCGGTGACCCCGTGCACCATCAGCTCCTGCGGCCCGCCCTTGTCCGAGACGATCACCGGCAGGCCGGCGGCCTGCGCTTCGAGCGGCGCGTTGCCCCACGTGTCGGTCGTGCTCGGGAACAGCTTGACGTCGGCCGAGGAGTAGGCGACGGCGAGCTCCTCGCCTTCGAGGAAGCCGGTGAACGTGACCGGGAGGCCACCGAGGCGCTGCTCGAGCGACTTGCGGTACGGCCCGTCGCCGACGATCACCAGCTGGGCCCCGGAGTGCCGCGCGGCGAGTCGCTCGAACGCGGCAGCCATCACGTCGAGGTTCTTCTCGAGGCCGACACGACCGACGTAGAGGAAGCGCACCTTGTCGGCGCCGCCGATGCCGAAGCGGTCCCAGAAGCGTGGGTCGCGCTTCTCGGGCGTGAAGCGCGCGGTGTCCACCCAACGGTCGAGGATCAGCAGCTTGCGGTTGCGCAGCCCGCGCAGGTGCAGCAGCCTGGCGATGCTGCGCGACGGCACGACGACTTCGTCCACCGAGTGGTAGAAGAGGATCATGTACTTCCACGCCAGCGCCTCGAGGCTGATGTCGCGCGTGTAGTCCTCGACGTATTCCGGGAAGCTCGTGTGGTACGTCGACGAGGTCTCGATCTGCAGCAGCTTGGCCGCCAGCAGACCGGCGATGCCGATCGAGCCCGGCGTGCTGATCTGCATCTTGGTGAAGCCGCTCTCCTGCAGCCACTTCAGCAGCTCCAGGAACGGCGGCACCCGCACCTGCAGGCCCTTGTACTCGGGGAAGTCGAGGTTGACGATCGACGGCAGGATCTTCAGCCGGCCCCGCTCGACGTAGCCGCGCACCGCGTCGTCGCGCAGCGCCTGCTCGCGTTCGTGTTCGCCGAGGCAGGTCGCCACCGTGAAGTCGATGCCGCGGCGCTCCGCCTCGTCGATCATGCGGCGGATCGTGCGCGCGACGCCGTTGATCTCGAAGAACGTGTCGGTCAGCAGCACGAGCTTCGGCTGCTCGTCCATGTCGAAGCGCTTGCGCACGTCCCGCACGATCATGCGGTCCGAGGACTGGTGCAGGTACGACAGCAGGTACGGCAGCGACACGAACAGGTTCGACGAGACCAGCGCGACGACCTCCTTGACCACCCGCACGAAGTCCAGCGACGGGCTCTGCCGGATGCGCGCGACGTAGCGCTGGAAGATGCGGTTCACCAGCGTGCTGACGACGGTGAAGATGCGGTCGTCGGTGCGCTCCGCCGCCGCCAGCTGCTTCTGGAAGCGCTTGTCGCCGATCATCGCCGAGGCCTCGGCGGCCAGGATGCGCTCGAACGGCCGGTCCGCCGCGACGCGCCGTCGCGACAGGTTGCCGAAGGCCTTCTGCAGCCACAGGCGGCTCTGGAACGCGAGCTTCTCGCGCAGGCGCAGCGACCCCGAGTCGAACACGAAGCGCAGCAGCGCGTGGATCGGACCGCCGACCGTGACGCTCTTCGGCGCCGCGGCGCCGGCCGCCTGCGCGGCGCTGCCGCCGTTGCCGTTGCTCAACCGGGTGCCGTCGTAGAGCAGCTTGACCACCGCGTGGGCCAGCGACACCGGTCCGCCGTGCGCGCCGCCGGGGGTCGTGCGCCGGGCGCGGAGCGCGTCGACGAGGTCGTTGGGCGTCAGCTTCCGCTCGTCGGCGACCGGCAGCTCGGTCCAGGTCATGCCGTGGTTGATGCCGCAGTGGTCGTCCGAGCCGCCGACGATCGCCTTGATCCACGGCTGCGGACCGCGCGGCGCGAGGTCGTGCTGGTTGGCCAGCCGCTCGATCGTCGCGCGATCCAGCGACGTCACCAGCCGCTGCGTGAACTCGTTGAGGGCGCGGGTGCGGGTGCCGTTGCGCACCTCGAGGCACGGGAACAGCAGCAGCGCCTTCTCGATGTGATCCGCCGTCAGCGAGCCCTCGCGACCGTACGGCCGGTTCTGCGTGCTCATCAGCGGGTGCGTCATCCAGTACGCCAGCCGATTGCAGCCGGGTCGATCGGCCTCGCTGGCGATCTCCCGTTCGACGAAGTCCACCATCTCGTAGACGTTGCCGCGCAGCCGGTCGACCTCGGCGAACTGCGCCTCGGTCATGTTGGCGACGGTCACGTGGATGTTGCAGCCGTCCTCCGGGAAGGTCGTCGTCATCTCCGCGCTGACGAATACGTCCGGCAGCCCGGCGTCGAGCAGCTCCTTGACGCCGTCGATCGAGTTGTGGTCCGTCAACGTGACCAGCGCCATGCCGCGCCGCTTCAGCTCCTGGTAGAGCACGAACGGGTCGGAGTACGACTCGGGGATGGCGAAGGTGTTGGCCGCGTAGTAGTCGGTGACGTTCGACGCGTAGGAATGGAGGTGCAGGTCGACCTTCGCGGTCCTGGGGCCCATGCTCATGGAGCCGAGAGCGTGCAGAGCCGTGTTCAGAATCCGTCGAGGCTGCGTCAAGAGTGTCGAAGCGCGCAGACGCCGACTTCCGCGCGCAGCTTCCCCGGCTACAGGTGTGCCTCCATGGCGACGAGCACCATGGCCGACGGCCTGTTCTTCTTCCGCCGCTTCCTCGGCAACCCGCGTGAGGTCGGCGCCCTGTGTCCGAGCACGCGCCACCTCGCCGCGGCGATGGTGCGTGATCTCGCGCTGCGCCCTGGCGACGTGGTGCTCGAGTATGGCGTCGGCACCGGCTCGTTCACGCCGACGATCGCCGCGTTGGTCGCGGCGGTGCCCGGCGCGCGCTACCTCGGCATCGAACGCGAACCCGGCTTCTGCGAACGGCTGCGCGCGCGCTTCCCGCAGCTGGACTTCGCCAACGACCAGGTCGAGAACGTCGCGTCGTTGCTCGCCGCGCGCGGCTTGCCGGCGCCGCGCGCGATCCTGTCGGGGCTGCCGCTGATCCTGCTGCCGACGATGCGCGAGATCGTCACCGAGGCCGAACGGGTGCTGCAACCGGGCGGCGAGTTCCGCACCTTCAGCTACCTGCAGTCGTGGCCGACGTCGGGCGCGTTCCGGCTGCGCCGGCTGCTGCGCGAGACCTTCGCCGACACCTCGCGCAGCGCACTGGTGCTGCGCAACTTCCCGCCGGCGTGGGTGCTGCGCGGACAGAAGGCCCGCGGAGCCGCTGCGCACAGGCTCGCCTGACACAATCCTGCACGGCCCTTGGCCGCGCGTTCACATCCGCAGCTTGCACTGCTGCGGCATGCTCGCACCGATCCTCCGCCCGGCCTCGCCCCGCGCCTCGGCATGAACCTGCGCACCGAGGTGGCGGTGGTCGGCTCTGGCGCGGGCGGCAGCGTCGTCGCCAGCAGGCTCGCGGCCAACGGCGCGGGCGTCGTCGTGCTCGAGCGCGGCCCCTGGCTGCGCGAGCGCGAGCTGGGCGACACGGCGCCCGCGCAGCTGGCGCAGCTCTACAGGGACGGTGGCGCGCAGACCAGCCACGAGACGGAGATGACCGTGCTGCAGGGCTGCTGCGTCGGCGGCTCCACGGTGCTGACCAACGCGACCTGCGCACGCATGCCAGAGGCGGTGCGGCAGCAGTTCGCCGGGTTCGGCTTCGATCTCGCCGAGGAACGGCTCGACGCCGCCTACCGACGCATCGAGGAAGTGCTGGACCTGGCCCCCCCGACGCCCCGCACCGAGCCCCCGAGGACACCGCTGGCCGACGCGCTCCGCTCGCTCGGCCACGAGTCCGAGGTGCTGCGACAAGCGCGCCGTCGCTGCCCCGGCTGCGCCGCCTGCAACGCCGGTTGCCGCTTCGGCCGCAAGCTCGACGCCACGCTGACGTGGCTGCCGCTGGCACAACGTCACGACGCGCGCGTGATGCCCGACGTCGCCGTGCGCCGGATCCTGCATCGACGGGGACACGTGCGCGCGTTGGTCTGCCACGACCTGGCGCGGCGCGCAGAGTTCCTGGTCGAAGCGGAGCGGTTCGTGCTCGCCGGAGGCGCCGTCAACACGCCCGAGCTGCTGCTGCGGTCGGGGATCCACCGCCGTCGAGCCGGTCGCCGCACGTCGTTCAATGCCAGCGTCACCGTCCTGGGTGAGTTCGCGGCGCCACGGCCCGACGCTCACGACGACGATCCCTTGCTGCAGGTCGCCGCGCCGGGCTTCGTCGTCGAGCAACTGCGCTACCCGCCGTCGACCCCCGGCAGCACGCCGTCGGCCGGGTTTCCCGGTCACGTCGTCGCGCTCAGCGTGCTGGTGCCGACCGCGCCGACCGGCGAGGTGTCGTTGGGCCGCGGCCACCGTGTGCTGCCGCGCGTCTTCGACCACGCCGAGATCCGCTTCGTGCTCGCCAACGCCGAACGACAGGCCTTCGGCGACGGTCTCACGCTGGCGGCGTCGGCGTTGTTCGCCGCCGGCGCGGCGCAGGTCCACCTCCCGCTGGTGAGCCTGCCGATCGCGCGTTCGCCGCGGGACCTCGACGACCTGCCGCTGCGACTGCGCGACCAGCGCGACCTCGTCCGTCTGGGCTCGTGCCACCCCCAGGGCGGCGCCGCCGCCGGCGGCGATGTCGAACGCGACGTGGTGGCACCGGACTTCCGCGTGCACGGGTTCGACAACCTGTTCGTCGTCGACGCCAGCGTGTTCCCGGTCGGGGTGCGCGTGCACCCGATGCTCAGCGTGATGGCGCTCGCCGATCTGGCCGCCGAGAGCGTCAGCGCCGTAGCTGCTCGAAGTGGCCTTCGAACACCACCTCGCCACGGCTCGAGTTGCTGATCTCGAGGAACACCCGGTCCTCCTGCCCCGGCCGGATCTCGACGCGGCCCTGCCAGGTGTCCTCGAGCACACCGTCGCTGCGCTCGGTCTTGACCAGGTCGGTGTCGCCGAGCCGGACGTGGAAACAGCCGCCGCCGTTGGTGTCGCCGATCGCGTCGCCGCGCCAGCTCGCCTTGGTGATCACCAGCACCTGGTCCGGCGGGATACGACCACCTTCGCAGTAGCCGAGCGAGTCGTCGTCGATGGTCGCCTGCACGCCGAACGGGAGCGGCTCCTTGCTGATGCGATCGAAGTACGCCGAGTGACCGCGGCCGAGCTCGATGCGGCACGGATTGCCACCCACCGCTCCGGAGCGGGCCTGCAGCACCACCCGCGGCTGCTTCAACAGCAACGGCGCGTCGGCGTCGGTGCGCACCTGCAACGCCGCCGCGCGCAGCTTCAGCGCCAACGTCGACAACTGGATCCCTCCGGCGGGACTGAGCACCGAGCCACGGCCGAACGCACCGTCCTCGGTCGCATGCCAGTCCAGCACGCAGCGCTCGCCGAAGTCCACGATCTCGAACAGCGACGACGAGTCGGAGTCGCTGTCGTCGGTCCAGACGAAGTAGCCGTGTCCGAGCAGCGCCGGCAACTTCACCGTCGGCGCCTTGTCGTCCGGGTTCTCGTAGCGCGTCATCGCCGCGGCACGCACCAAGCCCTCGAGCTTGGCGACCGGCTGCAGGCCGAGCTGGCCGAGACGCAGCTCGCCGAGGTTGACGATCAGGCTGCGGTCGTCGGTGACGGTGTCGACGCGCAGCTGGCCGCCGCTCAGGGTGACGTCGTAGTCGTTGCCCGTCTTGTTCTTGCCCTTGCGCTCCATGCCGCCGTAGTTGCGCTCGAAGCTGAAGCACCGGTCCTCATGGTCGGCGGCTCGGATGTTGTGCAGCACGGCCGGCGCGCGGCGCCGCGGGCATCGACTGCGCCGCGACCGGCGCCACCGCCATCAGCAAGCCGAGCCCCCACCACGTCGCAGCGTTCATCCGCCGCCAACCATCGCCCGGTGCAGGCGCCCCGACAAGCCCCCGCTACAGACCCATCGTCGACTGCAGGCCGTTGCTCAGCACGCCGAGCCCGAGCAGCGGGCCGCCCGCCGTGAACACCAGCTGCTGCGACGTGAACTTCTGGCCGGCGAACACCGCCGACCCCGGGATCGAGAGCCCGTACGAGAACCCGCCCGCGGCGTCGGTGACCCCGAGCAGCAACAGCTGCAGCGTCGCCGGGTCCTCGGTGATCACGTTGATGCCGAGCGGCAGCGCGACCGCCGGTCCGGTGGCGAACGCGAGCACCACCGCCTGCGACGCCGGCGCCGCGCTCAACGTGTAGCTCTGGGTCTGGCCCAACACCGGCGTCGTCGCCATCTGCACCGGCGAGCCGGGGCCGCTACCGCCACCAACGTCGACGACCTGCGCGAGCAGCGGGTCATAGCTGCGGCCCGAGCACGCGGACAAGGTGACACCAGCCGTCAGTGAGCTGATGCCGGTGCGCGCCGTCAGGTCGAAGGCGTAGCTGCTGGTGTGCGGCGGCAGGCCGAGTCCGAGCAGTCCGTACGGGTAGATCGCCACCGTCAGCGAGCCGCCGACCTGCAGGTTGGCCCCGACCGAGGTGTTCAGCACGCCGCCGACCACACCGGGCCCGTTGTTGACGTTGAGGGTCAGCGAGCTGCAGTAGACCTGCGCGCCGAACGACAGCGACGGGTTGGTGTCGACCAGCGTCGCGTATCCGGCGAGCGACAACACGAACTGGATCTGCACCGGCGCGCCGAGCGGCAGCGACGCCGAGCTGACGTGGATCGTGTCGACGAACTGGGCCTGCGGCCCCTGGTCGAGCCACAAGAACACCCCGCTCGAGGCGCAGTTGGTGGCCGAGCCCGCGCCGTCGACGTGCAGCCAGCCGTAGTCGGAGGTCGGGTTGCAGCTGCCCTGCGAGGTGCAGGTCGCCCCCGGGTTGCTGTTGAAGCCAGGCGTCGACAGCGGCGCCTGGGTCTGCCACGGTGTCATCACGTTCAGCTCGGAGGACGCGCCCGAGTAGGAGTTGGCGATCCGGTAGCTGTTGCGGACCTGGCAGACCTGGGCGGCCGCCGCTTCGACCATGACGGTCGCGAACAAGGCTGCCAACAGGCACTTTGGAGCAGGGAGGTGGCTCATGCCCGGAGCAGCGGCAGCGCCGGAGAAACCACACTGCGAAGGCGCAAGTCCACTCCGGCGCTCCGGCCCGCTCGCCGTCCTGGCACACTGTCGTCATGCTGCCACGCCTCGCCGCAAGCGTCGCCGGACTGCTCGCCGCCTGCGCCACCTCCCCGGCCCCAAGGGCGACACCCGACCCGTCCGTGCTGATCGGCACCTGGCGGGTCGACTTGCGCCCGACCCCCGACGCGGATCCCTACTTCCAGGAATTCGTCGTCGACGACGTCGCCGACGGCCTGCGCGGCTCCTTCTACGGCACCGCGATCGCCGACGGCCGCATCAACGGCGACTGGGGCGCGCTGCGCAGCGAGTGAGACCACCGCGCGTCAACGCACGGCTTCGATCGCGACGCGGCGTACGACGGCGCCCTCGACGTCGTGGTGCTGCACGACGGCGGTCGCAGCGGTGACACGCACCGACAGGAAGCCGCCCTTGATGCGCAAGAACGGCTGCCACTCCGGCTGCCGCTCCTTGCTGAAACCGCCGGCGTGCGCGTCCGAGGCCGGCCCACAGCCGAACTCGGCGAGGCCGGTGTCGGGATCGACGGAGTGGTACTGCCAATGGCGATCGCCGTTGATCACCACCAGCCCGGGCACCGACGCCAGCAGCTCGCGCAGCCGCCGGCCTTCGTGCGCGAAGCCGGCGTTGGCGTGTCGCCGGTCTGCAGGAAGAACGCCGGGTCGACGGTGAGCATCGACCGGTAGATGCGGTGACCGCGCGCCTTGTCGTCGCGCCGCGGGAAGTCCTGGCAGGTCGACACGACGAACGTCAGCGCCGCTTCGGCTGCGGCCGTCGGCGCGGTCGTGAACGAACCGGCGAACGTGCTGCGCAGCGCGTCGTGCCGCCCCTGCGCCTCGAACTCGTAGCGGGTCGCCGGTGACAGTTCTTCGAGGCGTTGCTGATGACAGAAGTCGCTGTCGGCGTCGACCGCGCACCACGCGGTCTCGCGGCGTTGGTCGGGATGTGCGGCCGGCCAGCAGACGAAACGCACTTCGCCGACGGCGCCGGGCATGCGCCAGTGCGGGCGATCGGCGTTCCAGTCGTCGACCCGATCGAGCGCGTCGGCGTGCGCCGTCAGCCGCGTCCACAGCACCGCGCTGGTCGCGGTGACCTCGCCGATCTTGACGCCGTCGCCGTGGGCGATCGTCGGCGCGGGATCCTGCGCGAGCAGCGGTAGCAGCGAAAACAGCGCCGTGAGCATCGGCAAGTCTTGGTGGAGCAGCGTCAGCGCTTCGCCAACTCCGCGTCGATCAGGTCGATGACGCGCTGCGAAGTCTGCTGCAGGGTTCGATAGAGACCGACGAACTCTTCGCTGGTCCAGATCGCGACGACGCAGCCGTTCTTGTAGGTGGCGTCCCGCAGCAGCTCCGTGAAGTCGTCGACGGCCAGCCCGACGTCGGCGGCGGTCTTCTCGCCGAGGAACACCGGCTTGAGGCGTTCGAGGTCGGCGTGCACGTAGATCGAGCGGGCGACGAACTCGCGGTATTCGAACGTCTCGTGGTCGATGTACGAGTGGTTGGTCTGGTAGAGCAGCTCGAGGTCGAACAGCGCCTCCTTGATCGCCGCGGCGGTGATCAGGTTCATGTTGCCGGAGCCGATCAGGTCCTTGACGGTGACGTTGCTCGGCGTGAAGCGCTCTTCGTAGAGGGTCAGCACCACCGACTCCGCGAGCTCCTGCACGCTCAGCGACTCGCCGCCCATCGCCGCCAGCAGCCGCCGCGTCGCCGCCATGCGCCGTTCGCGGTATTCGACCTGGTAGCGCAGGCTGTCGAGGTCCTTCTGCAGGTCGAGGCGGATGCTGCGCAGGTACTTGGTCTCGCGCTGGCGTTCGCCGCGCGCGACGTTGGCGTTGTTGATCTGCAGCGCCAGCAAGATGCCGAGCACGATCAGCACGATCTCGCCCAGCGCGTAGAGCAGGTAGCGCCTGGCGCCGGACTGCAGCAGCCGCGCGCGGAGGGAACGCAGGAAGAGGCTCATGGGGAGAACGGGGTGGCGCGCATGCTAGCGCAGTCCGGCGCGGCGCAGCCGGTCGCGCACGGCGGCCCACGCGGCATCGTCGGGCAGCTGCTCGACCAGCGCGACGGCGACGCCGGCGCGGTCGAGGCGGTGCAGCGCGGCGTAGAGTTCGCGGGCGAAGCCGGCCGGATCGGCGGGCAGCACGTCGACGTGCGCGGCGTCGGTGACGCCGCCGGCATCGCCGCGGCACAGCAGCGCGAACGGGCGTTCGAGTTCGTTCGGGACCTGCAGCGCACCATCGGCGCGACGCGCGATCGAGCGCAACGGCACCGACGGCGCGTAGTGCCGTTCGACGCGACCGGGCGAACGCCGCGCCGCGTCGCCGACCTCGTCGGCGTGGTCGGCGACGAACACTTCGCCGACCACCGCCTGCAACTGTTCGCGCGTCGTGCCGCCTTCGCGCAGCAAGACCACCCGTTCGCCGCCACGTGGGTCCGCCTCGACGGCGACCACCGTCGACTCGATGCCGACCGCGCACGGCCCGGCGTCGACGACCGCGAACACCCGCCCGCCGAGGCCGTCGAGCACGTGCTGCGCGGTGGTCGGCGAGATGCGCGTGAACGGGTTGGCGCTCGGCGCCGCGACCGGCACGTCGGCCGCGCGCAGCAGCGCCAGCGCCACCGGATGCGCCGGCATGCGCACGCCGACCGTGTCGAGCCCGCCGGTGACGACGTCGGGCACCTCGGGCCGGCGCGGCAGCACCAGCGTCAGCGGCCCCGGCCAGAAGGCGTCGATCAGCCGTCGCGCCAGCGGCGGCACATCGGCGACGACGCGCCCGAGCCACGATGGGTCGGCGACGTGCACGATCAGCGGGTTGAACGCCGGTCGCTGCTTGGCGGCGAAGATGCTGCGCACCGCCGTTTCGTCGAGCGCGTTGGCGCCGAGGCCGTAGACGGTCTCGGTCGGCAGCGCGACGAGGCGGCCATCGCGCAGCCACTGCGCTGGCTCTCGCAACAGCACCGCGAGCCGCGCAGCGTCGCCGACATCCGCGTCGGTGACGCGCACGATCCGCGCCTCGCGTTCTGCTGGTCGGTGAGGATCGTCGGGCGCCACGGCGGCGCAGCGTAGCGAGCGCACGGCGGGCCCGCATCCCGCCTCTGCTCAGCGGCGACTCGCCTCCTGCCACAACCACCGCAACCCGTCGTGCAGCGCCGGCGCGTTGCCAGGCGTCGGGCGGCCGCCGTGGCCGGTGTCGGCGTCGACCCAGCGCTTGGGCCCTGCGCAGGCGTCGAACACCTCACGGGCGTAGGCGGGCGGCGCGATGTCGTCGCGGCGGCCGACGACGAACAGCACCGGCACGTCGGTGATGCCGGCGGCGAGGTCGTCGCTGCAGGCGCTCGCCGGCAGGCTCAGCGCGTACGGCAGCGCGATCAGCCACGCGTTCCACCAGCCGTAGCGCCACAGGATCATCGAGTAGAGATTGGGCGGCTTCTCCAGCAGCACGCCGGCGACTTCGCCCGGCAGCTGGTTGGCGACGTGCAACGCGCAGGTCGTGCCGATGCTCTGGCCGTGCACCACGAGCGGCACGCCGGGATGTTGCTGCCGCGCCCAGGCCACCACTTCGAGCGCCGCGGCGGCGATCACCGTCATCGACGTGCCGTTGCCGTAGTCGTCGCCATAGCCGGGATACTGCATCGCCAGCACCACCGCCGCGCGCGGCGCCGCCTCGTCGTGCGCCAGCCAATCGCCGAACAGCTGCGCGGTCGCATCGACCTGGTATTGCGCGAGCCCGGCGTTGCCGGTGAGGGCGAGCACGATGGCCTGCGGTTCGCCGATGCCGAGCTGTCGTCGGTAGATCCCGATGCGCCGTTCGGCGATCGACTCCGCGCGCGCGACGAACGTGTGGTCCGCCGGCCGGTCGCCCGACCGCGAGCGCTGCGGGTAGAGCAGGCAGCCGCCGAGCAGCAGCGTCGCGGTGATGGTCGCTGCGCGCAGGGCGCCACGCGATCGGCGGTGCATGGCGCGCACCATGCGCGATCGATGCGCCCGCTGCAACGGGGCTCGCGCGGTGCGTTCGCCATGTGCTAGTGTTCTGCAGCTCCGAGGTGTTCGAAGCGAAGCGGCGTGGCGATGGCGGAGCAATCCAGCGACGAGGAGCTGTGGCAGAGGGCCGTCGACGGCGACCCTGACGCACGCGAACGCATCGCCGAGCTCACCGACCGCTACAGCCGCCTGACCCTCCGGCGCCAGGGCGTGAGCCAGCCCGATCTCGACGACCTCGCGCAAGAGGCGGTGCTGGGTGTCGACCGTTGCCGCACGAGTGCCCGGGGCGTGCGGGTTTTTCAGAAGTTCGTGTACTTCCGGACCCTTTCGATCCTCAAGACCCACAGGTCACGTCAACGGCGCCGGCAGGCCGAGGACCTCGACTCGCACGATCCGGCCTCCCACCACCCGCCGCCGGGCGCGGAGGCCGAACGGCACGAGCTGACCCTGGCGGTCGCTCGCTGCCGGGACGCGCTGCCCGAGCCTCTTCTCATGGTCGTCAACCTCCGCCACACCAACGACTGCACGCTGCCGGAGATCGCCACGCGCCTGTCCCTGTCCCTGGGCGGCGTGCGCGAACGGCTGCGGCGGGCGTGGCAGCAGGTGCATGCGTGCCTGCGCGGCCGCGGCTTCTCACTCGAGGACGATCTGCCGTGACGCCACACCCGGACACGCCGCAGGACGACATCGTGCGCTACGTGCTCGGCGAGATGAGCCTCGACGAGCAGGTCGCGTTCGAGGTGCGCATGGCCGAAGACGACGCGCTGGGGCGTGCGGTGACGGCCGCCATGGTGATCGAGGAACACCTGGGCCTGGCCGGATCGAGCGAAAGCAACGCCCCCCACCCCACCGCCCCGGTGATCGCCCACCGCCGCACCGGGCGCCTGGTCGCCGCGGCCGCATTGGCCGTGCTGGCGCTCGGCGCCGCCACCTGGGCCTGGCGCAGCTGGCGCGGAGCCGGGCACGAGATCGCCGTCGCGGTGGTGCCGACCTCGATGCGCTACGAGCAGCTGCTCGCCGAACTCGACTTGCCGGTGGCCGATGCGCCTGCCGAAGCGATGCGCGGCGACGGCCCGACGCTGCCCAACGGGCCGGCGCGGGTCGACGACCTGCTGCGGCGGGCGGACGCGCAGCTGCAGCGCGCCGTCGCGGCGCCGATGGCTGAAGTCCGGGGCGAAGCGTTCGTCGTGCCGCTGCGGAACCAGCGCGAACTCTGGGTCGCCATCGTCGGCACCTTCGACGACGGCAGCGGACAGGTCTACTTCCCCGCCGACAACGACGTCGAGGCGGCCCGCCGCGCCGGCCTCGTGCCGCCCGGCAGCCATGTGCTGCCGGCACCGCGCGCCACGGCCTCCACCGAGCAACGTCAACGCGGCATCGTCGCGTTTGCCCCGGGCTTCGTCGTGCCGCGGCGCCGCGACAGCGTCACCGTGCTGGTGCTGACGATGCCGTCGGCGCCCGACGCATCGCGATGGCAGCGCGTGCGCGAACGCATGGCGCGAACCGATGGCGACCTGCGCGCCGACCTGAACGCGCTGTTGCCGGAGGCGAGCTGCAGCACGTTTGTCGTGCGCACGCGGTAGGAAGAAAAAGCGAGCACCCCGTGAGGTCTTCACGGGGTGCTCCGGGACTCTCCCGTTTCCCCTTTTGGTCGCGGTCCAGACCGCGCCCTTCCGTCCGCCCCAGGCTTCGACCTGCGGCGGAGCGGACTTGATCGGCCTGCGCGCAGAGCGCGCGACGGGTAAGAGTCCGGAGGGCGCGTGAAGTACAGTGCCGTTTGGTTTTTTTGCGCGCCGCCAGGTCCGCGCCCACTGGCCCTGGCCCCGACGCGGCACGAGGCGCTCGCTATAGTCCCCCGCCATGAACGAGCGGAGGCACGCAGCTGGAGCTCCGATCACGCGGTTCGCGTGGCGGTACGTCGCGACGATCGGCATGACAGCGGTGCTCGTCGCCCAGGAGGCGGCGCCGGCTGCACCCCAAGATCGGGTCGCCGCCGTCGAGCAGCAGCTGAGCGCGTCCGAAGCAGCCGCTCGCCGCGGCGCGCTCGGTGAGGCGCGCGCCGCCTGCCGACACGCGCTGGAGTCGGCCGACCTCGAACACGCCTCCGCCGAGCAGCTCGCCGCGCTGCAGAAGGTCCTGGTGAAGCTCGGCTCGCACGCCGAACGTCTCGGCGATCTGCCGACGGCGCTGGCGGCGCACCGCGCCGTGCTGCGGCACCGCGAAGCGACCATGGAGGACACCGCGATCAACCTGCAGGTGGCGCGAGGCAACGTCGCCAACACGCTGTCGGCAATGGGCGACCTGCGCGGTGCCCTCGCGCTGCATCAGCAGGTGTACGACGTGTTCTCGGCGACGCTGGCCGACGATGCCGTCAACCTGCAGATGGCGCGCGGCGCCCTGGCGGGCACGCTGGAAGCGCTCGGCGACCTCGACGCGGCACTCCCGCTGCAGGAGAAGGTACTGGCCGTCTTCACCGCCACCCACCCGGACGACCATCCCTACGTGCAGTCGGCGCGCATGAGCCTGTCGATGACGCTGTCGTCGATGGGGCGCCTGCAGGAGGCTTACGAGCTCGAGAAGAAGGCGCTGGCAGTGCGCGAGCGCACGCTGTCGCCTGACGATCCCAACCTGCAGCGCGCGCGCATGGCGCACGCCTCGACGCTGGCCGAGCTCGGCGACGTGCCGGCGGCTCTCGAGCTGCAGCGCAAGGTCGTCGAGGTCTTCCAGCGGATCCTGCCCGATGGCCATCCATTCACGCTGACCGCTGAAGGCAATCTCGCGAACTACCTGCGCCAGGCTGGCGACTTGCGCGGCGCCCTCGCCATCCAGGAGCGGTTGCTGCGGCTGCAAGCCGCCACGCTGCCCCCCGATCACCCGCAACTGCAACGGACCCGGGCCTCGCTCGCCACGACCCGGCTGTTCCTCGGCGATCCCTACGGCGCCTACGAACTCGAGTGCAAGGTGCTCGAGGTCCTGACGGCGACTCTGCCCGAGAACCACCCCGAGCTGCAGATGGCGCGCGGCAACCTCGCCACCACGATGAACTGCATCGGCGACTGGCAGGGCGCACTCGCATTGCAGCGTCGCGTACTGCAGGTGTTCACCGAAACCCTGCCCCCCGATCACAGCTACGTGCAGCGCGCACGCCTGAGTCTCGCCATGACGTTGAGCGGACTCGAAGACCTGGATGGCGCTCTGGCTCTGCAGCGCGAAGCCCTCGCGGCGTACGAACGCACGCTGCCAGCCGACCATCCCGACTGTATCGCTGCACGGGCCGGCCTCGCCGGCACCCTGAGCACACTCGGCGATCCGGCCGAGGCGCTGGTGCTGCAAGAGGCTGTGGCGAAGGCGTTCGCCGCGAAATTGCCCGCGGATCATCCGTACGTCCTGACGTCCCGCCTCTCCTGCGCCTGCATGCTGCGGGAGGTCGGACGACTCGACGAAGCCCTGCAGCAGCTGGAAGACCTGCTGCGCACCTACGAGCAGGCCACCCCGATCGACCACGACGCAGTGCAGTTGACGCACCTCAACCTCGCCGTGACCCAGCGCGAACGCGGCGACGTCACGGCGGCAGCCCGTCAACTGCACATTGCCGCGACCAGCGCCCTGCAGGGGTTCGGCGACCACGTCACATCTTCCCGGGTCGCTCCGGCACTGACGATGCAATCCGCGCGCATGCTGGGCCTCATGGCGCAGCTCCTGGATCCGGCCGCCGCTCTGCCGGAACCCGAAGCCGAACCGTTGCGTGAGATCGGACTGCGCCTGGTCGTCGCCTCGGCGAGTGCCGAATTGCACAACGGCGAACTGCGCCGAAGTGTCGCCAGCAACCATCCGGAGGACTGCGAGCGACTGCAACGCCAGCTCGCCGCCGCGACGCAGCAATTGGACGCCGCAATCGCACTGCCGAACGGCCCGGACGACGGACAGGTGAAGAAGCGCGCCAATGCGGTCCGCGAGGCGACACTGGCCAGGGACGCAATCGAACGGGAGTGGCTGAACCTCGTGCCGCGCGAACTACGCTCACCGCCGGCCGCAGCGACCCTGGCAGCAGCGCTGACGCCGGGCGAGGTCGCGGTGGTGTTCTTCAGCTACCCGGCTTACGCAGGTTGGGACGGCCGCCTGGTGCGCGACATCCCTTGGCGCTACGGCGCCTTCGTGCTGGCCGCCGACGGTCACATCAGCTGGCGCGACGTCGCCGCCGAGACCGGTATCGCCGATCTCGTCGTGCAGCTACGGCAGCGCGCGTCCGAACCAGCAGCTGCCACCGAAGACGACGCGGGCGAACACCTGCTCGCAGAGATCGGCAGTCAGTTGTTCGAGCCACTGCGCCAATCGTTGCCCGCCGGCACCCGCCGCCTGACCGTCTCGCTCGCGCGCGACCTGCGACTGATCCCGATCGCGGCGCTGCCGATCGCGGCCGACCTCGACATGCAGGTGGTCTGGTCGCAGCGTGCGCTGCTGCGCCGCGGCGCCGACCGCGACGGGCCAGGTTCGCTGCTGGCGCTCGGCGACGTCGACTACGACGCGTCGCCAGGCACGGCGGCCCCGGTCGTGGCCGGACTCGGCACACCGGTGCTCGGCACTCGCGAGCCGACGCGCGTCGGCGACGACGAGGCCGGGGACAAGGGCGCGATGCAGCGCTTCCCAGCGCTGGCCAACGGTGAAGTCCAGGCGCTGCAGAAATTGTTCGCCGCGGCATTTCCCGACGGCACCGCAACCGTGCTGCGCGGCCGCGACGCCAGCGAAGCGGCGCTGGTCGGCCAGGCACGCGGCGCGCGCTGGCTGCACGTGGCGACCCACGGATTCTTCGCCACCGAACAGTCCTGGTCGGCCGTGCAGACGGGCAGCGCAGCGCTGCAGCGCTTCTCCGCCAGCGACGACGATCACGTCGCCCAGCTGAACCCCTTCTCGCTGACCGGGCTGGCGCTCGCCGGCGCCAACCGCGAGCCCGACGCGCTCGGTCACCGCGAAGGGCTGCTGACCGCACAGGAAGCAGCGACGCTCGACCTGTCGTCGTGCTACCTCGTCACGCTGTCGGCGTGCGAGAGTTCGCTCGGCGTGCGGCAGGCCGGCGACGGCCTCGCTTCGCTGCGCAACGCCTTCCACGCCGCCGGCGCACGCTTCGTGCTCGCCTCGCTGTGGAACGTGCCCGACCGCGCCACCGAACAGCTGATGCACGACTTCTACAGCCGCCTGTGGCAGCACGGCGACACGCCGCAGCAGGCGCTGCGCGCGGCGCAGGAGGCGGCGCGCGATCGCCGTGCGCCGCTGCGCGACTGGGCCGGCTGGGTGCTGACCGGCCGCTGAGCGTCGCCGACCGCGAACCGCACCGTGGGCACCGACCCCGCCGCTCGCTACGCTGCTCCGCCCTTCCGTGGCCCCCACCCCCACCGACAAGCTGCTCGTCGCGTTCTCGCGGCTCCCCGTCAGCAAGAACCTGATCCAGCAGGTGCAGCTGCGCGCGCGCTGCAAGGCCGGCGGCCTGTGGGGCGCGTCGGCGGCGCTGCTGCTGGCGACGCTGCACCAGGCGCACGACGGCGCGATGCTGGTCCTCACCGCCGACGACGTCGACAGTCTGATCCTGCAGACCGACCTGTTGGCGTTCGGCTGCCCGAGCCACGTGCTGGTGCGCGAGGAGACCGGCGAGGACGGCACGCCCGATCCGAGCACGCGCAGCGAACGGCAGAAGGCGCTGCAGCGCTTCGCCGCCGACCAGGCGCCGCTGATCGCCAGCGTCGAGGCGCTGCTGCAGCCGGTGGCGACGCCGAAGGGGCTGCGCCGTGCGCGTTTCGAGTTGAAGGCCGGCCAGCAGCTCGACCGCACGCAGGTGCTGCAGCGCGCCCAGGCCGCCGGCCTGCGCAGCGTGCCGCTGGTGCTCGGCCCCGGCGAGTGCAGCGTGCGCGGCGACGTCGTCGACCTGTTCCCGATGGCGGCGGAGTCGGCGCTGCGCCTCGAGTTCTTCGACGAGGTGCTGGAGTCGATCCGCAGCTTCGACCCGGCGACGCAGCGCACCACCGCGGTGCACGAGACGTTCTCGCTGGCGCTCGCCGACGACAACGACACCGAAGAAGGCCCGGTGCTCAAGCACCTGACGCCGTCGCAGACGCTGGTGGTGCCTTTCGAGCCGCTGCGCATCGAGGAGCGCACGTCGCGGCTGAAGAACTTCGACGCCGACTTCCCGAAGCGCTGGAGCGCGCTGCAGGACACGCTGCAGCCGTGCGCGACGGTCGAGGTGTCGTCGCTGCCGAGCCACGACCAGGACTACAAGGTGCTGTCCGCCGGCAGCGCATCCGGCAGCGGCGAGGCCGACCCGGCCGGGCGGCTGCGCAGCGTGCGCGGCGTGCAGGGCCACGTGCTGCTGTTCTGCCGCAGTGCCGACGAACGCGAACGGCTGCGCGAGATCTTCCAGCACAAGGGCGTCGACCTGAAGCAGGAGCGCGTCGAGCTGATCGACGCGGCGATCAGCAAGGGCTTCCGCATCCCGGAGCTGCAGGCGACGGCGCTGTCCAACGTCGAGTTCGCCGGCGTGCAGCAGCAGCCGCGCATCCGCGAACGCGCGGTGGTGCCGTCGCGCGCCATCCAGAGCTTCTTCGAGCTCGGCCCCGGCGACGTCGTCGTGCACGCGGTGCACGGCGTCGCGCGCTTCGAGGGCACCGAGCTGGTGCACCGCGGCGAAGGCACCGAAGAGCACCTCAGGCTGTGCTTCCAGGACGAGGTCAAGCTGCTGGTACCGGCCAGCAAGATCCACCTGGTGCAGAAGTACGTCGGCGCCGGCGGCGGCAAGCTCGGCAAGGCGCACACAGCACTCGACAAGCTCGGCGGCAAGGGCTTCCAGCGGCGCAAGGAGCAGGTGCAGGACGCCCTGTTCGACCTCGCCGCGGAGCTGCTCGAGGTGCAGAGCCAGCGCGCGCTGGTCAAACGGCCCGGCTACCCGCAGGACGCGATCGAGCGCGACTTCCTCGACTCGTTCCCGTTCCGCGACACGCAGGATCAGGCGCGCGCGTGGCAGGAGATCCAGGCCGATCTGCAGAAGGACACGCCGATGGACCGCCTGTTGTGCGGCGACGTCGGCTTCGGCAAGACCGAGGTCGCGCTGCGCACGTCGTTCCGCGTCGCGGCATCCGGCCGGCAGGTCGCGGTGCTGGCGCCGACGACGATCCTCGCCGAGCAGCACTCCAAGACCTTCCAGAAGCGTTGCGAACCGTTCGGGCTGACGGTCGAGCTGCTGTCGCGCTACCGCACCGCCGCCGAGAAGAAGGACGTGATGGCGCGCATGGCCACCGGCCGCGTCGACATCGTCGTCGGCACCCACCAGCTGCTCGGCAAGGACGTCGAGTTCCAGGACCTGGCGCTGGTCGTCATCGACGAGGAGCAACGCTTCGGCGTACGGCAGAAGGAGCGGCTCAAGCAGCTGCGCGCCGAGGTCGACGTGCTGACGCTGTCGGCGACGCCGATCCCGCGCACGCTGCACGGCTCGCTGCTCGGCATCCGCGGCATCTCGACGCTCGACAACCCGCCGCCCGGCCGCCAGGAGGTCGAGACGCGGGTGTTGTTCCGCGACGACCGGGTGCTGCAGGACGCGCTGCTGCGCGAGCTGTCGCGCGACGGCCAGGTGTTCGTGCTGCACAACCGCATCCACGAGCTCGAGCCGCTGGCGCAACGTCTTCGCCAGCTGGCGCCCGGCGCGCGCGTGGCGATCGGGCACGGTCAGATGACCGAGGCGCAGATCGAGAAGACGGTGCGCGCGTTCGTGCGCGGCGAGTTCGACGTGCTGGTCTCCACCACCATCGTCGAGAACGGCCTCGACATCAGCCGCGCCAACACCATCCTGATCGACAAGGCCGACCATTTCGGCCTGGCAGAGCTGCACCAGCTGCGCGGCCGCGTCGGCCGTTCTTCGCAGAAGGCCTACTGCTACCTGCTGCTCGACCGCGATGAACCACCCGGCCTCGAGGCGCGCGCGCGGCTGAAGGCGCTCGAGGAGTTCTCGCACCTCGGCGCCGGCTTCGCGATCGCGATGAAGGACCTCGAGATCCGCGGCGCCGGCAACCTGCTCGGGCCGCAGCAGTCCGGTCACATCGCGTCGGTCGGCTACGACATGTACTGCCAGCTGCTGCGTTCGGCGGTCGACGCGGCCAGGCAAGGCCAGGAGCGCGCGCTGCAGCGCCCGGCGCAGGTGGTCGAGGTCGACGTCGATCTCAGGCTCAAGGCCTACCTGCCCGAGGACTTCCTCGAGGACCCGCGCCAGCGCCTCGAGCTGCTGCGCGAGATGGACGAGGCGACCGACGACGAACGCTACGCCGCACTCGAGAGCGAGCTGCGCGACCGCTACGGCAAGCTGCCGAAGCCCGTCGTCACGCTGCTGCGGCAGTTCCGCTTGAAGCACGCGCTGATGGGCCTCGGCGTGCACAGCGTGCAGTGGGTCGAGAACGACCGGCTGGTCGTGCGGCATCCGCCGGGCGTTCCGCTCGGCGGCGCGTGGCTCGATCACTTCGCCGACGTGCGCCCGGTCGAGGCCGGCAAGA
This sequence comes from Planctomycetota bacterium, assembly GCA_020638735.1. Lineage (GTDB taxonomy): Bacteria > Planctomycetota > UBA1135 > UBA1135 > UBA2386. The sequence goes on from JACKHZ010000008.1 coordinate 859,984, forward strand.
CGCATCTGATGCTGCCGCGCAGCAAGCGCGGCCAGCACAAGGCCGAGGACGTGTTGGAGTTCGTGCTCGGTGCGGTGACGGGGCGGGTGGCGACGAGGCGGTAGGCCTGGCGAACGCTCCGTACTTCTCCCCCACGCACGCCGTGTCGAACCGTCGCACGGGCCGGACAGCCCAGGTAAGCTGCCTCGACATGTCGCCTGATGAGCACCTCCGACGCCTACTCCTCTCCGAGACGGATCGCGTCGAATGGAAAGAGTCGACGCGCCAGAGCGACGAGATCCTGCATGCCGTCTGTGCGCTGGCCAATGACCTCGGCAACAGTCGGCAACCAGGCTACCTCCTGATCGGAGTGAGCAAGTCGGGTGCGGTAGTCGGGGTCGACGAGCAGCGCAAGGACGAGCTGCAGCAGCAGCTCGCCAGTCGATTGCGGTCGTCGAAGATCCAACCGGTTCCGAGCGCTTCGGTGACGGACCACGAATGGCAAGACAGGACGATCCTGGTCGTCGAGGTCGAACCCTACCCCGTGCCACCCGTGGTCGAAGTCGATGCGCGTGCCTGGGTACGGATCGGCACCTCTACCCAGAAGGCCAATCACGCTGACCTGCTGCGCCTGAACGAGCGCCGGCCGTGGAACCGCACGCCGTTCGACACCAGACCGTTGGCAGGGACGTCGATCGACGACCTCGAAGTCCGTTCGCTGCGGGCAGCGCACGCGTCCGAGCAGGCCATGGACGACCACTCCGAGTCGTTCCCGAGCTTCGAGTCCTGGCTCGCCCAGCGACAGCTGGGGACCATTCTGCAAATTGGCTTCGTTCCCAACGCCACCGCGATCCTGCTCTTCGGGAAGAGCCCACAAGACTCGCTACCCGGGGCATGGATCGACTGCGTTCGCTACCCGGGCATCGATCGCGATGGCGTCCCCATCTCCCGACGCCCCCTCACCGGTGCCTTGCGGGACCAGCTTGATGTCGGCTGGACCTGGCTCGCGGCCCAGAACGAAGACCGACCTGCCGCCGACAATGGCATCCAACTCGCCTTCCGACCGGACTACCCGGAGGAGGCGCTGAAGGAGCTGCTGCGCAACATGGTCCAGCATCGCCAGTATGAAGGCACCAACGCGCCGGGACGGATCGAGTGGTTCACAGACCGCATCGAGTTCAGCAATCCGGGCGGCCCGTTCGGCCGCGCTGCAGAAGGCGACTTCGGCACCAACTCCGACTATCGCAACCCGCTGCTCACCTCGCGCCTCGTCGCCGAAGGCTACGTGCAGCAGCTGGGCCGCGGGGTGCGGCGCGCGCGCACGCAACTCGAGAAGAACGGCAACCCGCCGCTGGAGGTCGAGACCGACGGCTTCACGCGTGTGATCGTTCGGAGGCGCTCGTGAAGTCGGTCGCGCTGTTCAACAACAAGGGTGGCGTCGGCAAGACGACGCTGACGTTCCACCTGGCGCACATGGCGGCAAGGCTCGGGCACCGCGTCGCGGTGCTCGACTACGACCCGCAGTGCAATCTGACGGCGGTGTTCCTGGGCGAGGACGAACTCGCCGAACTCTGGCAGAGCGGGGCCCCCGGCAGCACGGTCGCCGCATGCATCGAGCCCGTTCGTCGCGGCAAGGGAGACGCCGTACCACCTGCGCCTCAGGCCATCGCCGACAACCTCTGGCTGCTGCCCGGTCACCTCGATCTCAGCAGGTTCGAACAGGAGCTGGCGCAACAGTGGCCGCAGACGATGTCGAGCAGCAACGAGCGCGCGCTGGACGTCGTGACGGTGCTGGACCTGCTCGCCTCGATGGTCGCCGAGCAGGTGCACGCCGATCTGCTGTTCGTCGACGTCGGCCCGAGCCTCGGCGCGCTCAATCGCGCCGCGTTGCTGGCATGTGATGCCGTGGTCCTGCCGCTCGCGCCCGATCTCTTCAGCCTGCAAGGCATGCGCAACGTCGGCCCGTCGCTGCGCGACTGGCGCAGCGACTGGCGCACGGTGCGCGATCGGCACATGGCGCACCGACCGCAGGCCAACCTGCAGCCGCACTGGTTCGAGCCCATCGGCTACCTCGTGCAACAGCACCTGGCGCGCAAGGACCAGGCGGTGAAGGGATATGCCAGGTGGGCAGAGGCGATTCCGGCGACGTTTCGCCGAGAAGTGCTACAGGAGGACGCCGCAGAAGGCATCTCGGTCGACAGCGACCCCTACTGCCTCGCATCGATCCGGCACTTCGCCAGCCTGGTGCCCATCGCCCAGCAAGCGCGCAAGCCGATGTTCGACCTGAAGCAGAGCGACGGAATCGGCGGAGGCCAGATCCAGGCCGTGGCGCGCTGCCGTGAGGAGTTCCGCACGCTGGTGCAGAAGCTGATCGCGAAGCTCGGGCTCGAGCCGAATTGATGGGTGCCGACGAGTGGCGTGCGGCTACGTCACACCAACGGGGCGGCGGTGACGCAGCGCATCGCCGTGCGCCCGCGCCCCTTCACCCACCCGCTCCCCAGATCTTCTCGAGCAGCGCATGGCACGCCGGGTCGCTCTCGGCGAGCTCGGCGCGCACGAACGGGTAGAAGTCGTTGCGGTAGAACCACGCCTCGGTCGCCTCGGCGAAGTACTTGTGGTCGGTCTTGGCGTAGTGCTCGACCCGCTTGCCGGTGTGTGCCAGCACGCTGTCCAGGGTCTTCGCCGCGCACGCCGCGCGCCACGCGTCGACGATGCGCTGATCGTCGAAGCCGAGCACCTGGTCGTGGTAGGCGTGCGCCAGCTCGTGCAGCACGACCGCCGGGTGCTTGAGCAGCTGCGCGCGCGACAGCAGGTCGCGCGCGCGCGGGATGTGCACCTTCTTCGCCAGGCGCTCGTCGTAGCCGTGCTTCTTCAGCCAGCCTGCGGAAGGGTGATACTGCATCGTCGCCAGCTCGGCGTGCTGGTGTTCGATCCAGATGCCGACCTTCTGCAGCTCCTGCAGCGGCTTGCCCTCGACCAGGATCGCGATGCGCTCGAGGTGGTTGGCGAGCATGCTCAGCGCGCGCGCCCCCTGCTCGGCGTGTTCGCCCTGCAAGAGCGCGGGGTCGACGTGAACCGTGAAGCCGTGCATCTGCTGCACGACCGGGTCGAAGCGCGCGCCCGGCGCGGACTCCGGAGAGCCTCCGGCCAGCACCAACAACGGCAGGAGGACGAGCGCCAGGCCAGCGGCGTGCATGGCGCCGGACGATAGCGGATCCGCCCCCGCCGTCAGCGGCGCAGCATCGTGTAGGGCCCTTCCGGGATCACGGCGATGCGCGCATCCGGGTGCTGCCGGGCGAACTCGTCGACGAACCGCTGCACCCGTTCGATCGCCGCGCCGTCGCCTTCGAGCGGCGTGACGCCGAGCCGCTGCTGCGTCGCCAACGGCAGCCCGTCGTTGGCAAGCAGCAGCCGTTCGACGCCGATGCGCTCCAGCACGCGCGTCTGCATCTGGAACTGCCACTGGTCCTTCGCCGTGCGGCCGCTCTGCGCGATCTCGGCGAGGAACGCGCGGTGGTCGTTGCCGAGGCGCAGCATCAGGTCGGTGTATTCGGGCGAGCCGACCTCGGTGCAGGCCGAGCACATCAGCAGCACCGACCGCTCGTGCAGCGCCGGCAGCGCCGTCACCATGCCCTTGACCGTCTGGTAGAAGCTCTCGTCGAGCGGGTAGCCGCCGGCGCTCTGCACCACCAGATCGAACGGCTGCGCGACGTGCGCCGCGGTCCATGCCTCGACCTGGCGGCAGCCGGCCTCGTGCGCTTCGACGAGGTCGCCGGCGAACACGCCGGCGAGTTCGCGTTCGTGGGTGATCGCGGCGTTGACCAGGAAGTCGCAGCCGACCTGCAGAGCCACCTGCATGCCGATCACGTGGCACGGGTTGCCGACCATGCGCCCTTCGGTCGCCGCGGGATCGCCCATCGTGCGGTGGCCGTGGAAGCGCTGCACCGTCTCGAGGTCGACGAGGCCTGGGCAGATGCCCTTGCGACCGCCGGAGTAGCCCGCCATGAAGTGCGGCTCGATCAGCCCGGTGACGATCTTCAGCTCGGCTTCGACGTAGATGCGGTTGACGCTGACCGGCGGGTCGTCGGCGACGCGCACCAGCGTGTGCTTGCGGTCGGCTTCGTGATCGACGACGCGGCAGCGGCGCAGCAGCTCGTCGCCGAGCATGATGCGGCGTTCGCGTTCGGTCGACGGGCGGTGCATGCCGGTGGCGATCAGGATCGTGCAGGCCGAGTCCGGGATGCCGGCTTCGGCGAGGCGATCGAGGATCGCCGTGATCAGCAGCTCGTTGGGCACCGGCCGCGTGATGTCGCTCATCGTGACGACGACCGAACGCGGGCGCTTCCGCGCCGCGAGTTCGCGCAGCGGCTCCGCGGCGATGGGCGCGTCGAGCGCCTCGCGCACCGCGGCGCGCGGGTCGGCGACCGCCGGGATCACCGGGCCGCGCAGCACCTCGGCGCCTTCGGGCAGGCGCAGCGTCGCGTGTCCGGCGCCGAAGCGGAGGTCGACCGTGCGGTTCACCATGGCGGCGACACGCTACCGCGCGCCGCCGGCGGGATCATGCGTCCGTCGCGCGCATGAGCCGCTCAGTCGCGAGCCAGCTGCTCGAGCCTCGCACGACTCGGGATCGGCGACACCGGCAGCAAGGTCGCCGAGAACTCGATGTCAAGTCCGGCTCGCTGCACGCTCGCGTTCATGTCCCAACCGAGTTGATGGCTCGCCAGCACGCCGTGTTCGGCCAGCGCGACGCCCGAGGCGGCACCCGACAGGTCGATGGCCAATGCCTCGCGCGCGGCGGCGCGCGCCTTGTCGGCGTCGTTGCGACCGCTCGCGGTGGCGGCCATGCTCGCGTACACGACATAGCGGGAGACCGGCGGCAGCGCCTCGAGTGCGCGCGCGATGCGCGCGGTCGAACCGTCGAGTGCCGCCGTGACCACCAACACCGGCTCCATCTGCGGATCGGTCGACACGACGCCGGCGAGCTGACGAGACCGCATCAGCCGCGGCAGTTCCCACGGCGCCTTCTGGAGCACCCCATCGGCGATCCAGGCCGCGACCTCCGCCTCGAACCCGCCGCGCTCGGCCGGCATGCGACGCGCCGCGTGGAAGTGGCTTCGGGCCACCTCGAATTGGCTGGCATCCATGCGCGACGCGCCGTGCGACCAGGCCCGCACGCCGCGCAGGTATTCGGCGTCGAGCGCGTCGCCTTGCGCTTCCGCCAGCTGGTCGAGCGCGGCCTCCACCTGCTCGTCGAGCGCCGGGGTCCCGAGCACCAGCGAGAGTTCGCACAGCACGGTGGCCCGTTGCAGCAACAGGTCCGGACGACGCCGCAGCGTCGCCGACATCGTGCGCTCGAACACCGCTGCGGCCTCGGGGGAACGCAGGTTCGCTGCAGTCGCCAGCAACAGCCGGAACGCATCGACCGAGTCCGGAAACCGGTCGACCACTGCCGACACCGCCGCGAGATCGTCCAAGCACCGACGTCCCCGCTGGGGATCCGTCAGGCCGAGCCGATGCAACGACAGGAACAGCTGCGCCGGCTCGGCGGGGTCGCCTTCGAGCATGCCATCGACCCGCGTGATCACCGCCGCCAACTCGCCGAGCACCTCAGCGTCTTCTGGTTGGGCGGCGAGGCGATGCCGCAGGTCGACGACGCGGGTCAGCATGGCGAGGGTCGCCGTGAGCACGTCCGAGCCCGGATGTTCCTCTGCGGCAGCGAGCAGGGGCGCGACGTCGGCAGTGCGCCCCGCGAACAGCGCGTCCGCGGCGAGCACCGAGAAGGGCAGCGCGTGATCGACGCCGGCCTCGCACATCGCGCGACTGCGGGCGACGGCGGTCTCGACGTCGGTCAGCTGCAGCAACCGGAGTTCGGCGATCGCTGCGTCGATCCCCGCGGCGGCGACGACGGCGCGCCAGCGCCGGGCATCGGCGAGCAGACCGGCCAGCGCTTGCTCGTCGACGGCGTCGTGGTGACGCCGGTCGCGCAGCGTCGTCGGCGGCGCGTTCGCGGCCTCGGCCAGCGCGCGCTCCGTCGCATCGAGCTCGCCGGCAGCCAGCAGGGCAAACCCCAGCAACAGCCAGTCGTGTCGATCGGCGGCGGGACCGAGACGACGCAGGATCGCGCCGAGGAAACGCCATCGCGGCACGTCGGCGGGCGGGGCGACCGTCGCCAGCGCCCGCAGGCTCGACGGAACCAGGTCGCCGCGCAGCAGCTCCGCCGCGAACCGCGCTTCGTGCTCCCGAACCAGCGACTGCGCGTCTTCGCTCCAGCGTTGGCCGGAGGGCAGACCGATCCGCGTCGCCATCGCGCCGCGCCGCCAGACATCCCCGAGCATCCGGCAGGCCAGCAGCGAGCGCCGTGTCGCATCGTCGCCGTCGTCCGACGGCCAGACGAGCACCGCCACGGCCGCACAGATCCCGGCCGTCGACGGGCCGAGCTGCAGCAGCAGGTCCCGCTCCTCGGGCTTCAGCTCGGCGACGATCCGTCGCGCGTCGGCCACGAGTTCCGCGGGCAGCGCATCGACCAGCGCGACCTTCGCACCACGCGCGTCGATCCGGTCGGCGAGCGACGCCAGATCCAAGGCCGCACCGTCGAACGGTGCCCCGTCGAAGAACGTCGGCCCCGGCCTCACCGGCGGGTCCTGCGGGAGCGCCCCACCCGCCGCCGGCGAATGCGCAGAGAGACTCAGCACGAGCAACGACTGGAGCAGGAGCCGGCCATGACGCATGTCGGCACTCTATCTGCGAGGCGTCCAGCAGCACCACTCGTGCGCTTCGCCACTGCGTCGACACTGCGCGCCCCCTCACCCCTCGCGCCACAGGAGCTGGGCATGGTCACGCGATTCGCATCGGTGTCCGTTCTGGTGGGCGCATTCACCACCTTCCCGGCAGTCACCGTCAACGCGCAAGAGGAGAAGGCGAAGCCGATGCCGCTGCTCGAGATCGGGCTACACCAAGCGCGGTCAGACCTCCGCCCGCGAGGCGTCGAACGGCGTCGCGGTGTTCCCGCCCGAGTTACCCGGCGCGATGACCGCGGCCGGCCTGCTGGTCCGCCTCGGCACCGGCGAAGTGCCGACGCAGGACGCCGGTGACGCAAACCCATCACTTCACCTCGCTCCACACCGGCACGGCGCTCGCCATCGAGCCGATGACGACGGTCAGTGGTTCGCTCTGCATCGAGGTGCGCAGCTGCACGCCGTCACGATCGCGCCAGTCGATGCGACCGACGAAGGTCTGGCCGGGCTCCCCCGGCACGACGCAGCGCAGGGTGCCGTCGACCTGATCGAGGCGGAACCGACGCCCGTCTTCGAGCCGGAAGCGATAGGCGCCCGGCCCGTCGGCCAGCGGATCGCCGGGGCTCGGCCGCAACACGAAGCCGCCGTAGGCCTGCGGGTCGAGCACCGGCACGACGAGGCGACAGGTCGTCACGCCGTCGCCGCGGACGTCGACGCGGCTCAGGTTGGCCCTGCGCCACTCCGCGACCTTGTCGGTGAAGACGCTGTAGTTGCCCGACAGCACGTTGTGCAGGTGCGCGCGACCGCTGCCGTCGCTGGCCGCCCAGCAGGTCACCATGGCGTCGCGGCGGTCGCCAGTCGCCGACATGCACCAGACATGACGACCGACGAGCGGCGCACCGCGTTCGTCGACGACGTCGACGATCAGCTCACCGCCGCGGGTCATGTGCAACCGGTTCGGTTCGTCGTTCGCAAGGAACGGCCCGCGTCGCTCCGCGACCGCATAGCCGGGCACGAGGACCTCGACTTGAATCAGCCCCAGCTCGAACGGCACCTCGAAGCGTGGCCCGGTCAACGCGCGGTGTCTCGTCTTGGCCCCGGTCATCGTCCACGAGTAGACGCCCTGGCACTCCGCGGGATCGATGTCGACCAGCTCGAACATCACCCTGCGTGGGCCGCGCACCGCGTCCACGACCAGTTCGCGAGCAGCGCCAGGGTCGTCGCCCTTTGCCTCGGATTCTTCCCCGTCCAGGGGCGGCGGCCCCTCGACCTCTGGCACGAACCCGGCGTCGTTGGGCGCCATCGACCCGACCCCGGGTGCCGCCACGGACGTCAGCGACGCACCGCCAGGCTCGACGGCCTCGGCCCATGACGTCGACACCCGCCAGCCGGCGAACGCCAGCAAGGCCACGACGACCAGGACACGCAGGACGGACCTCACGGCGGGCGCAGTCTAGCGACGCAGGTCGCGCGGTTCGCGCACCAGGTGCACGTGCGCGGCCGCGCGCTCGACGGCTCGACGCGCACGCTCCAGGCGATGCCCACCATCGCGCCGTGCACACCGCCGAGGCCGGGCATGACCTGCAGGTCTCGGTCGCCAACCACTGGATGCGAAGCTGCCGATGGGCTCGTCGGTCCGATCGCCGCGGCACAGGGACGCAAGGCGCGCCGCATGGCAGCCCGGCCCGCGCTATCCTCGGCGCCCCATGCTCCCTCGCCCGTTGCTCGCGGTCGCGCTCGCGACCGGTCTGGCGCACGCCCAGCAGCACTGGGCGTTCGTCGCGCCGGTTCGCCCGGCGGTGCCGGTGGTGAGCGACGGCGGTTGGGCGAAGAACGACGTCGATCGCTTCGTGCTGGCGCGCCTGCGCCGCGAAGGCCTCACACCGAGCGCGGCCGCGACGCGCGGCGAGCTGCTGCGGCGGGTGACGTTCGACGTGACCGGCCTGCCGCCGACGATCGCCGAGCTGGAGCAGTTCGAACACGACGCGCGCCCCGACGCCTACGAACGCCTGGTCGATCGGCTGCTCGCCTCGCCCGCCGCCGCCGAGGAGCAGACGCGCATCTGGCTCGACCTCGCGCGCTACGCCGACACGCACGGCATGGAGCGCGACCAGGTGCGCGCGCTGTGGCGGTGGCGCGACCATGTGCTCGACGCGTTCGCGACCGACATGCCGTTCGACCGTTTCGTCACCGAACAGCTCGCCGGCGACTTGTTGCCCGACGCGACGCTCGCGCAGCGGGTGATGAGCGGCTTCAACCGCTGCAACCCGTCGTCCGACGAAGGCGGCCTGATCCCCGAGGAGTATCTGGCGCGCTACGCGATGGACCGCGTCGAGACGTTCGGCACCGCGCTGCTCGGCATGACGGTCGGCTGTGCGCAGTGCCACGACCACAAGTACGACCCGCTGACGCAGCGCGACTACTACCGGCTGTTCGCCTGGTTCGCGTCGTTCGACGAGAACGGCAACGACGGCGGCGGGCTCGCGCCGAAGCCGGCGGTGATGGCGCCCGACGACGCGCAGCTGCGCGAGCTGGCGCAGCGTCGCGCGGCGGTCGCGGCGAGGACCGTGCCGAGCGAGGGCTGGAACGAGCTGGCGTGCAGCGACGCCTCGAGCGACGCCGGCACGCTGACGCGTCTGCCCGACGGCTCGCTGCGCGCCGACGGCCCGGTGCCCGAGCGCGGCACCTACACGCTGCGCTGCGACGGCGCGTTCGGCGGCCTGCGCACGCTGCGGCTGCTCGCGCTGTGCGACGACGCGCTGCCCGAACGCGGCCCCGGCCGCGCCGACAACGGCAACCTGGTGCTGACCGAGGTCGTGCTGCAGTGCGACGGCGCGGCGAGGCCGTTCGCGCGCGCCGAAGCGACGTTCGCGCAGCCGGGACACGACGCCGCGCGCGCGATCGACGGCGACGCCGCGACCGGCTGGGCGATGCAGGGCAACCACGCGACGACGCCGCTCTACGTCGAGCTGACCGCGCCGCTGCCGGACGGCGCGACGACGCTGACGATCGAACTGCGACATGACAGCGTGCACCGTCAACACCTGCTCGGGCGCTTCGCGATCGCCTGGTCGCCGGAACCGATCGACGCGCTGCGCGAGCGCGAACACGCCGCGCTGCTGCCGCGCGCCGAGGCCGAACGCGCGCTCGCCGGGTTCGAGCGTTCTCTGCCGCTGTGCATGGTCTCGGGCGACCTCGCGACGCCGCGCGAGGTGCACGTGCTGCTGCGCGGCCGCTACGACCAGCCCGGCGAACGCGTCGAACCGGGCACGCCCGCGTTCCTGCCGCCGCTGCCCGCCGGCGCGCCGCGCGACCGCCGCGCGTTGGCGGCGTGGCTGTTCGCCGAAGGGCACCCGCTGACCGCGCGCGTCGTCGCGAACCGGATCTGGCAGCAGCACTTCGGCCGCGGCCTGGTGGCGACGCCGCACGACTTCGGCACGCGCGGCGCTGCGCCGAGCCACCCGGAGCTGCTCGACTGGCTGGCGTGTGAGCTGAGGGAGCACGGCTGGAGCCAGCGCTGGTTGCACCAGCTGCTGCTGACGTCGGCGACCTACCGGCAGAGCGCGCGCTGCGACGACGCCCGCCGCAGCCGCGACCCGGCCAACGTCTGGTTGTCGCGCATGCCGCGCGTGCGGTTGCCCGCCGAGGCGATCCGCGACCAGGCGCTCGCCGTGGCGGGCCTGCTCGTCGACGAACGCGGCGGGCCGAGCGTGCGCATCCCGCAACCTCCGGGCATCTGGGAAGCGGTCGCGTTCCCCGGCAGCAACACCGAGCACTACGTCGCCGACACCGGCGCGGCGATCCACCGCCGCAGCGTCTACACGTTCTGGAAGCGCACCGCGCCGCCGCCGCTGCTGACCACGCTCGACGCGCCGAGCCGCGAGCAGTGCGTCGTCGAACGGCAGGTGACGACGACGCCGCTGCAGGTGCTGGCGCTGTGGAACGACGAGGGCATGCGCGAGGCGGCGCGCGCGTTCGGCGAGCGCGTCCGCGCCGCCGCCAGCGACGACGACGCCCGCGTCGCGTTCGCGTTCCGCACCCTGCTGCAGCGCGCGCCGGACGACGACGAGGTCGCGGCGTGCCGCGCGCTGCTGCAACAGGACCACGGCTGCGCGCTGCTGGCGACGACGCTGTTCTCGCTCGACGAGTCCCACCATCGCAACTGATGTACGGCCCATACGATCGCCGCACGTTCCTCGCCCGCGCCGCCGCGACGGCCGGCGCGTGCGCGCTGTGGCGGCGCGGGGACGACGACGCTCCCCGCCCCCACTTCACGCCGCGCTGCCGCCGTGTGCTCTACCTGCACATGTCGGGCGGCCCGTCGCAGCACGACCTCTTCGACCACAAGCCGGCGCTGCAGAAGTGGCACGGCGCGGACCTGCCGGACTCGGTGCGGCAGGGCCAGCGCATCACGACGATGACCTCGGGCCAGTCGCGGCTGCGCATCGCCGCGCCGAAGCGGCGCACGTTCTCCCGGCACGGCGAGTGCGGCGCGTGGATCAGCGACCTGCTGCCGCACACCGCGCGCTGCGCCGACGAGCTGGCGATCGTGCGCTCGATGCAGACCGACGCGATCAACCACGAACCGGCGATCAACCTGCTGCAGACCGGCAGCCAGCAGCCGGGCCGGCCGAGCTTCGGCGCGTGGCTGTCGTGGGCGATCGGCGCCGACTCGCGCGAGCTGCCGGCGTTCGTCGTGCTGCACTCGAAGTGGAGCGGCCCCAAGGTCGACCAGCCCCTCTACCACCGGCTCTGGGGCGCGGGCTTCCTGCCGGCGCAGCACCAGGGCGTGCTGCTGCGCAGCGAAGGCGACCCCGTGCTGTTCCTGCAGGACCCGCCAGAGGTGTCGCGCACGCAGCGGGCGCAGCAGATCGCGGCGATGAAGCACCTGCACGACGCGGCGCAGCGGCGCTTCGGCGACCCCGACATCGCGGCGCGGCAGGCGCAGGCCGAGCTGGCGTTCCGCATGCAGGCGGCGGTGCCGGAGCTGGTCGACGTCGGCGCCGAGTCGCCGGCGACGCTCGCGCTCTACGGACCGGACGTCGCGCAGCGCGGCACCTTCGCCAACAACGCGCTGCTCGCCCGGCGCATGCTCGAGCGCGGCGTGCGCTGCGTGCAGATCTACCACCGCGGCTGGGACCAGCACAAAGAGCTCGAGAAGGACCTGCCGGCGCAGTGCCGCGACGTCGACCAGCCGTGCGCCGCGCTGCTGACCGACCTGCGCGCGCGCGGCCTGCTCGACGACACGCTGGTGGTGTGGACCAGTGAGTTCGGCCGCACGGTCTACGCGCAGGGCGACGTCGACGGCGACGGCTACGGGCGCGACCACCACCCGCGCTGCTTCGCCACGTGGATCGCCGGCGGCGGCGTCGCGCGCGGCGCGCAGATCGGCGAGACCGACGAGCTCGGCTACAACGTCGCGCGCGAGCCGGTGCACGTGCACGACCTCAACGCGACTTTGCTGCACCTGCTGGGCTTCGACCACGAGCGGCTGACGTTCCGCTTCCAGGGCCGCGACTTCCGGCTGACGGACGTGCACGGCAAGGTCGTGCGGCGGCTGCTGGCGTAGCGCGCGGCTACGACGCAGCCGGCGGGAACAGCGACGCGAGCCACTGCTGCCACGCGTCCCGCTCGCCGGCCGCGTGCGCCGCGCCGGCGCCGTAGTAGAACGCCTGCAGCGACGCCATGTGCATGCCCATGCAGTCCATCGCCGACGCCATCACGACACCGGGCGCCGGCTGCGTGACGTGCAGCGTCATCGCGAAACCCTGCGGCACCTCGTCGACCGACTGCACGGTGCCTTCGATCGCCGCGACACCCGGCGCGGTGATGCGCAGCTGCGCGCCGGCCTGCGGTTCGTTGCCGATCGCCGCGACCAGCGTGCGCCACATCGCCGCGGTCGAATCCGCCGACATCGCCATGTGGATGAACGACGCCGACGGCTGACCGGCGAAGTGCTCGAGGTAGTGGCGCAGCACCTTGAAGAAGCCGGGCCACCCGCTCTCGGTGCCTTCGATGTGGTGGTCCCAATCGTCGGTGCTGGCGAACAGGCTGTGCACGACGCGCACGACGCACTTGCCGCCGCCCTTCGCCTCGACGGTCCATTCGGTCGCCACCGGCGGACCGCCCTGCAGCCACGTCTCGTCGGTCGCGACGAAGCGATGTGGCGGCTGCCACTCGGTGATCTCCGCCGACGACACCATGCCGCCGCCGAAGTCGCACGCGAGCTTGCCGCCGACCTTGCCGTCGAGCTGCGTCGGCACGAACCACGCCGAGATGCCCGGACCGCTGGCGATCGCCTGCCAGACCTGCTCGGGCGTGCCCTGGACTTCGACCTCGACCTGGACGCTGCGGCGCCCGCTCGGCTCCTTCTTCACACTCATGACTGCTCCGTGGGGTTGGACGGGCCCGACGCATCGGCGGGCGCACTGGGGAGGGGATGGGCGAGGACCACGACGCGGTGCGGGCGACCGCCCGGCGCGTCCTGGTCGTGGTACTTGGCCGCGAGCGAAGTGATCGCCTGGGCCAGCTCGGCGCTGAAGGCGGCTCGCTCGGTCGGCGAGCGGAAGCGGATCTCGGTGTCGATCGACAGCGTCGCCAGCCGCTTGTCGCTGGCGAGCGCGCGCCGCACCAGGCCGCCGACCTCGCGCACCGCGCGCGCCGCGAGCGCGATCAGGTAACTGGCGGACAGGCGGTCGGTGGCGCGTTCGGGCGTCGCCTCGACCGGCCCGAGCGCACCGGGCGACACCACGTAGGCCTGCGCGGTCGCGACCATGCGGCGCTCGGTCAGGCCGCCCCACTTCTTCGTGTCGACCTCGCGCACCAGGCCGTGCTGCTGCAGCGTGCGCAGGTGGTAGTGGACCTTCTGCCGCGGCAGGTCGACGCGCTGCGCGAGCGCCGCGGCGCTGGCCGGCTCGACCAGCTCGGCGAGCAGGCGGCTCCGGATCGGGTCGAGCGCAACCGCCGCGGCGGCGGGGTCTTCGATGACTTCGACGGCGGACATCGGGGGCTCATCGGAGCATTGACAACTTTGTTTGTCAATAGCCTGGGCCGCGAACCGCGGAGCAGGTGCGCGCACGCTGGTCGCCGGACGCGGCGAGCGGCCACCCCAACTGTGCGGAGGCGACCGCGGCCGAGAGCGCAGGGCGCCACGAGGCATCGCCGCGGACGATGAGGTTGCGCGACGCGACCCCCCGCAACCGCATCGCCTGGAGCCGCGGACCGCGCATCACGCCTGCGCCTCATGGAACGACGAGCGCCCATGCAGACCTGGCTCCTCGCCGCCGCGCTGGTCGCGGCAGTCGCGGCGGCCGCCGCCGCACAGGCAGCCGACCCACCGCCGGCCAGGGGGCGACTGCACGCGGTGCGCATCGTCGCCAACGACGTCTTCGAGTCCGACACGCACAAGTTCCTCGAGCAGATGGTCAACGCCCTGCACTGGAAGACGCGCGAAGAGGTCATCCGCCGCGAGTTGTGGTTCGGTCCGGGCGACATGGTCGACGCGGCGATGGCCGCCGAGTTCGAGCGCAATCTGCGCGCGCTCGGCCTGTTCGGCGAGGCGCGCGCCGAGTTGGTGCCGGTCGGCGAGGACGGCGGCTACGACCTGGTGGTCCGAACCCGCGACCGGCTGACGCTGAACGTCAACGCCAGCGTGTCCTACGTCGGCGGCAAGAGCGGGCTGCGCGGCGCGTTGGGTGACAGGAACGTGCTCGGCTACGGCAACCGCCTCGCCGCGAGCTACGCCGAGAACAGCGACGACGAGTACCGCGGCAGCGTCAGCTACAGCGACCTGCACATGCTCGACAGCTGGCACACCGCCTCGATCACGATGTCCCGCACGGACGAAGGCGACGCGCTCGGAGTCGGCGTGAGGCGGCCGTTCAAGCACCTGCTCGACCCACGCGCCTACGGTGTCGACTGGAACTACGCGGAGACGGAGGTCGACTACTACCGCGACGACGAGGTGGTGGCGACGATCCCCGATACGAGCAACGTCCTCGGCGCCGACATCACCTGGGCCGCCGGCCCGCGCGAGCGCCGCCGCCGGCTCGGCCTGTTGCTGCGGATCGAGGCGCACGACTACGAGCCGGCGACGGGAACGCTCGCGTCCTTGTTCCGTGTGCCGGGCGACACGCAGAGCGTGTTTCTGGGCCCGACGATCGGCTGGCGTGAGATCGCCGGCTTCCGCAAGGTCGACAACCTCGACACGCTGCGCTACGTGCAGGACGTCGCGCTCGGCACCGAGTTCACCATCACCGCGGGGGCGCGTTGGCGCGACGAACATGGCGTGGGCGGGGAACTGCAGCCGGAGCTGTCGGCGCTCGCGACCTGGACCGCCGAGCCGTTTGCGGACCTCTACGCCAACCTCACCGGCAGCGCCGGCTGGCGCTGGTACTCGGGGGACACGGTCGGCTGGCGCACCAGCCTCGGCGCCCGCGCCTACTACCGCTTCGGTCGCGACCACACGCTGTGCGTCAACGTCGCCTTCGACGCCGTCGAAGAGGCTCAGGACCTGCCGATCGAGCTGACGCTCGGCGACGCCAACGGGCTGCGCGGCTACCCGGTGCGGCAGTTGGTCGGCACGCGCCGTGTGGTCGGCAATCTCGAACATCGCGTCGACACGACGCTCGACGTGCTGACTCTCCGCCTCGGGGTAGCCACCTTCTTCGACCTCGGCCAGGTCGGCGACGGCCGGCAGCTCGGCAGGGCCTTCACCTCTGCAGGCTGCGGCCTGCGGGTGGGCAGCCGCCGCCTGCTCGGCCGCAACGTGCTGCGCATCGACCTCGCCAAGCCCCTCGACGAGCTGCAGGGCGCGGACCAGGGCTGGCAGTTGTCGGTCTCGATCGGCCAGGCCTTCACCTTCGACGGCGGCACCACCGAGCACCTGCCGCGATAGCCGACGCGGAGCGGGCCCGGCACGTGCGCGAGGATTCGGCAGAAGTTCGTCCACCGCACCCGGCGCCCGGTCATCCCCAGGCAGACGCCGTCGCGCGTCGCGACCTTCGCCCGACCGCGTCACCGGATGACGCATCCGGTACTCGCGAAGCCGCAAAAAGGGTTGGCAGCGGGCCGTGCGGACTCCGTAAATGGCCCGCCCGCTTCTGTCCGCCTTCCGCGCCCGGCCCGACCATCAGCTCATGCAGCGTCTCCGCTCGCTCTTCGTCCCCGCCGTGCTGTCGGCCTGGGTGTGCTGCGCACCCGGCCTGTTCGCCCAGGAGCCCGAGGCGCCGCCGTCGCCGGCCGCCGGCAGCGCCGAGCCTCCGCCTCAGGAACCGCAGAACGCCGAGACGCCCGAGGCGCCGCGCAACGAAGGCCGCCGCAGGTCCGGTGGCCGTCGTCGCGCGATCGTCGCGATCCAGGCCGGCACCGTGCACCCGGTCAGCGGCCCGGCGATCGACGACGGCGTCGTGCTGCTGCGCGGCGACCGCATCGTCGCGGTCGGCAAGCAGGGCGAGCTGCCGGTGCCCGACAACGCCGTCGTGCACAGCTTCCCGACGGGCCACGTCTATCCTGGCCTGATCGACGCCGAGACCGACGCGTTCGCCGATCAGAACCTGAAGAACGACGGCACGCTGGATGGCGGCGCCGAGCTGGCCGACGGCCTGACCTGGAACGGCGAGCGCGACGACCAGCTGGTCGCCGGCGGCGTGACGACCGCCTACATCGCCGTGCGTTCGGGCGCCCGCCTGCGCGGCCAGGGTGCGATCGTGCGGCCGATGAAGGACGGCTTCGAGCTGTGGCAGGGCAAGGAGCACGCCGCCGTCGAGCTGCGCATGACCGAAGGCCCCGGCGCCTCGCACCCGCTGCAGCGCGCACAGCAGCTCGAGCAGCAGGGCAACCTGTTCGACGGCCTCGACGACTTCCGCAAGGCGCAGGAGAAGTACGACGAGGAGCTGAAGAAGTACGAGAAGGACTTCGAGGCCTGGCTCGACCACCACAAGAAGAAGAGCGGCCAGCCGGAGAAGCCTGCCGAAGGCGGCGAGGCGAAGCCCGCGGAAGCGCCACCGCAGCAGCCGGGCCCGGGTGGCCCGGGTGGCGAAGGCCGGCGCGGCGGGCGGCGCGGCACTGGCGAGCGCCCCCCGCGCCCGGGCGGCGGCGGCGGAGAGGTTTCGCAAGAAGAGTTCGAGGAGGCACTTGCGACGCTGATGGCGGTGATGGCCGAGGCCCCGACGACCGCCCAGGACCCCAAGCCGGCCGAGCCGAAGCAGGAACCGAAGCCGGGCGAGGGCCAGCCGAACGGGCCCGCCGGGCAGAAGCCCGAGGAGAAGAAGGACGAGGGGCCGAAGCGCCCGACCTGGCCGAAGAAGCCCAACCCGGACCCGACCAAGGACGCGCTGCTGAAGGTCGTCGACGGCGACCTGCCGCTGCGCGTCGAGGCCCACCGCCCCGACGAGCTGCGCACGGCGCTGGCGATGCAGCGCGAGCACGAGATCCCGCTGCTGGTGCTCGAGCAGGCCTACGGCGCCGACAGCGTCGCCGAGGAGATCGCGCGGCAGGGGGCGATGGTCGTGCTGACCGACCTGCTGCCCTACTCGATCGTGCCGGCGACCGTCACCCGCCACCCGTACGCCGGCTTCGACCCGACGACGCTGGCGACGAAGCTGCAGGCAGCCGGCGTGCCGTTCGCCATCGCGTCCGGCAAGAGCCGCCTGGCGCCGCTGCTGCCGATGATGGCCGCCGCCGCGATCGGCCGCGGCCTGTCGGAGGACGCCGCGCTGCGCGCGATCACGCTGACGCCGGCCGAGATCCTCGGCGTCGCCGGCGACACCGGCTCGCTGCAGCAGGGCAAGTACGCCGACGTGCTCGTCACCGACGGGCCGCTGTTCTCCACCGATTCCCGCGTGCTGCTGGTGCTGGCGCGCGGCCGCACCGAGTTCGAGGCGAAGTGAACGAGACCCCGATGATGCGCATCCCGCGACGTTCCCCCCTTCTGCCCGGCGCGCTGCTGGTCTGCGTCCTGCTACCCGGTGCGCAGGCCGCCGCGCAGGACGTGTTGGTGCAGGCGCACCGCCTGGTGCTGGCGCCCGACAGCGTGCTCACCGACAGCGCGATCCTGGTGCGCGACGGCAAGGTCGCCTACGTCGGCGCCGACATCCCCGCCGAGGCGCGCAGCGCCGCGCGGCGCGTCGACTACGGCGACGCGACGATCACACCGGGCTTCGTCGTCGCCACCAGCACGCTGGGACGCGACGCCGACTTCGGCGAGACCGCGGTGGCGTTCACGCCCGACCTGCGCGCCATCGAAGCGTTCGACCCGTGGCAGGACGAGCTGAAGCTGCTGCCCGCGCTGGGGGTCACGGCGATCGGCCTCGCGCCGTCGGCGCGCAACGTCGCCGGCGGCATCGGCGGCCTGGTCAAGCCGGGCGCCGCCCAAGGCCGCATCGCCGAGCCGGAGGCGTTCGTCGGCTTCTCGCTGGCGGCCGACGCGCGCAACCCCGAGCGCATGCCGACCTCGCTGATGGGCGCGAAGGAGATGCTGCGCGAGGCCTTCGACACCGCCAAGACCGGCGTCGAGATCGGCCCCGACCTCGCCGTGCTGCGCCAGGTCATGGCCGGTACGCGCCGCGCGGTCGTGCACGCCGACACCTACGCCGAGCTGAACGCCGCGCTCGAGCTGAGCCAGCAGTTCGGCTTCCAGCCGGTGCTGGTGGGCGCGCGAGAGGCAGCGAAGGTGCTGCCGCGGCTCGCGACCGTCGGCGCCGCAGTCGTGCTCGACACCCTCGACCCGGAGGGTCGCCTCGCCACCCTGCGACTGCCCGCGCAGCTCGCCGAAGCGGGCGTGCCGTTCTGCTTCGCCGGCCGCTCCGATCGCCTGCGGCTGTCCGCCGCGCTGGCGGTGCGCAACGGCCTCGACCGCCGCACCGCGCTCGCCGCGCTGACCCGCACGCCGGCGCAGCTGCTCGGTCTGCAGGACCGGGTCGGCGCGCTGCGCCAGGGCTGCGCCGCCGACTTCGTCGTGCACCACGGGGACCTGCTCGACCTCGGCGCGCGCCACGTCGCGACCTGGATCGACGGCCGGTGCGTGTTCGGCGACGAACCGCAGCAGGCCCGCACCGCGACCCCGAACACCACCAGCGCCGCCGGAGACCGTCGATGATCCGCACCCCCAACTCCGCCGCGCTCGCCGCCGCGGTCACGCTGGCGCTCGCCGTCGCCGTCACCGCCCAGCAGAACGCCGCCGCCCAACAGGATGGTCGGGCCGCCGCCGGCAAGCAGACCGTCACTGCCTACACCCACGCCCGCATCCTGCCCGGCGGCAAGCCGGCGATCGCCGACGGCGTGCTGGTGGTCGGCAACGGCAAGGTGCTCGCCGTGGGTGACGCGACGCTGCGCATCCCCGACGGCGCGGTCGTCGTCGACTGCAGCGGCAAGACGATCACCCCCGGCCTGATCGACGCCGCGTTCGCCGGCGGCGCATCGGCCAACGACCTCAACGAGCAGAGCGAAGAGGTCACGCCCGCGCTGCGCGTGCTCGACAGCCTCGACCCCGAGGCGCCGGCGTTCGCCCGCGCGCGCCGCGACGGCGTGACGACCGTGCACGTGATGCCCGGCACCCGCAACGTCATCGGCGGCCTCGGCTGCGTCGTCAAGACCGCCGGCGATCCGACCTCGATGATCGTCAAGCAGGACGCCAGCCTGCGCATCACGCTCGGCGCCGAGCCGTCGATGGGCAACCGTTCGATCGGCGGCGGCCCGCCGGAGTCGATGTACTACCGCCGGCCGACCACCCGCATGGGCGTGGTCTGGGAGGTGCGCCGCGCCTTCTACGACGCCAAGGAAGCGCTGCAGATGACGCAGGGCGCGCCCAACGCGTCGCCGCCGAGCGAGGGCGTCGAGATCCTGACCCGCGTGCTGCAGGGCAAGCTGACCGCAGTCACGACCGCGCGCTCCGAGCAGGACCTGCGCACCGCGCTGCGCATCGCCGACGAGTTCGGCTACGAGACCGTGATCGACGAGGCGCAGGACGCCTACCTCGTCGCCGACGAGCTGGCGCAGAAGAAGGCCACCGTGCTGCTCGGCGCGCCGAGCGCCGAACAGGTCGGCGGCACCGCCGGCTCGGACGGCGCGTCGCCGCGCAGCGGCACCGTGCGCGCGCTCGCCGAGCGCTCTGTGCGCGTGGTCGTCACCACCGGCACCAACGCGCTGGCGCTGCCGCTGGTGCGCGAGGCGATGTTCGCCAACCGCAACGGCCTCGGCCCGCAGCAGGCGCTCGACGCCGTGACGGTCGAGCCCGCCCGCCTGCTCGGCATCGACGACCGCACCGGCCGCCTCGCCGCCGGTCTCGACGCCGACTTCGTCATCTGGTCCACCGATCCTCTCGACCCGGCTGCCGTCGCCGAGTCCGTTCACATCGACGGCAACCCCGCTTTCACCCGATGAACCCGAAGCTGCTGCTCGCCGCCATCCTGCCGATGGTGGCCGTCTCCGCCAACTGCCAGGACCTCGTCGCCGTCAAGGCGAAGAAGATCCTGACGATCACCGGGCCGACCGTCGAGGACGGCGTGGTGCTGATCCAGAACGGGCGCATCACCAAGGTCGCCAAGGCCGCCGACGTCGAGATCCCGTGGGAAGCCAAGGTCATCGACGCCAGCGACAAGGTCGTCATGCCGACGTGGGTGCTCGCGCACTCCGAGGGCGGCATGCGGCCGAGCAACGAGTCGATGCAGAACGTGCCGTGGCTGACGGTGCGCGACGCGATCGACCCGGCCTCGGGCTACTTCGAGAACGCGCTGCGCAACGGCGTCGGTACCGTGCACGTGATGGCCGGCAACCGCACGCTGCTCGCCGGCACCGGCATGGTGGTGCGCCCGGCGGGCCGCACCGTCGAGGACATGACGGTCGCCGCCAACACCGGCATGAAGCTGTCGCTGCTGGCCAGGAACGGCAGCCGCCTGCAGCAGATCCGCGAGCTGCGCCGCGCGATCGCCGAGATCCGTGAGTACCTCGCCGACTTCGAGCGCAAGAAGGCCGAGTTCGCGAAGGAGCAGGAGGCCGGCGCGATCCCGAAGGACAAGAAGTTCGAGGAGGAGATCGACCGCAAGAAGCAGGCGGCGGTCGACTTCGTCGAGAAGAAGCTGAAGGGCTGGCTCTACGTGCCGAGCTACGCCGAGCTCGACGAGGCGCTGCGCATGACGCAGGAGCTCGACCTGCAGCTGGTGCTCGGCCCGAACATCGACGAGGCCAAGGCGCTGCTGTCGAAGCTGAAGAGCCCCGTCGTGCTCGACGACACGCTCGAGTACTTCGAGACCGACGAGGAGACGCAGAAAGAGGTGCTGCACTGCACCGCCAGGCTGTGCGCCGACGCCGGCGTGCCGTTCGCGCTGTCGCTCGGCCAGGGCGGCCAGACCAGCTACCCGTGGTGGCAGCTCGGCACCTGCGTGCGCAACGGCATCGACCGCAAGACGGCGCTCGAGGCGCTGACGGTGGTGCCGGCGCGCCTGCTCGGCCTCGAGGAGCAGGTCGGTTCGCTCGCCGAGGGCAAGCTCGGCAACCTGCAGATCCTGACCGGTGACCCGTTCGCCGCGACGACCTGGGTCGAGACCGTCGTGCTGGAAGGCGAGGTGGTCTACCAGCGCAAGGACGACCCGCGGCTGAAGTACCTGTTCGACGAAGCGGCCAAGGCCGCCGCGCCGGCCGATGCGCCGGCGCCGGCGCCGAAGGCCCCGGAAGGCGAGCAGACGGGCGGCGACAACAAGGGCAGCGAGGGCTCGGGCGAGGGCAACTGATGCGCACGCTTCCCCTGCTCGGCTTCCTCGGAAGCCTCCTGATCGGCGCCGCTGCATCCGCGCAGGCGCCGATGGCCGCCGACGACACACCGTCCGGCTCGTTCGCGGTGCGCTGCGGCACGCTGCTGCTCGGTGACGGCTCGGCGGCGCTGCGCGACACCTGGCTGGTGATCGTCGACGGCAAGATCGAACGCGTCGGCGGCGCTGCGCCCGCCGACCTGCCGATCGTCGACGCCGGCAACAAGGTGGTGATGCCCGGCATCGTCGCCGTCGACAGCGAGCTCGCGCCCGCCAACGACAGCGAGTACCAGGTCACGCCCGACGCCTTCGCGCTCGACGCGTTCGACTTCGAGGCGCGGCACCGCCACGCGCTCGAGGGCGGCGTGACGTCCGCCTACCTGTCGCCGGGCCGCACCAGGCTGGTCTCCGGTCAGGGCGCCGTCGTCAAGATGGCCGGCAACGACCTGGTGGCGCGCGTGCTCAGCGAGAACGCCGCGCTGCGCGTCAACTTCGACGACAGCGCGCTGCGCGCGCCGCGCGTGTTCGAGCCGACCGCGCACCCGACCGACGAGGACCCGCTGCAGCCGGCCCGCATCCAGCTGCCGACCTCGCGCATCAGCGTGCTGGCCGAGCTGCGCGCGCTGTTCGCCGCCGCCACCGACGACGACACCCGCCCGGCCGGCGAAGGCCCCGCCGAGCACCGCTACGACGAGCACGCGCTCGCCGACGTGCTGAAGGGCCGGCTGCCGCTGCGCGCCGCCGCGACGTCTGCCTACGACATCCGCCGCGCGCTGCAGCTGCAGCAGGAGCTGGGCCTGCACCTGGTGCTGGAGAACCCGCGCGAGATCGCGGCGGTCGCCGCGACCGCCACCAGGCAGAACGTCGCCGCGGTGTTCCGCGTGCCGGTGCGCTTCGGCCAGCAGAACCCCGGCGGTGAGGACCGGCTCGCCGAGCAGCCCGAGCCACACCTCGACGCGCCCGCCAAGGCCGCCGCGGCCGGCATGACGATCGGCCTGTGCCCCGACGCCGGCGTGCCGCTGCGCGACTACCTGATGGCGGTCGCGATCGCGGTCGGCAACGGCCTCGCCCCCGACCGCGCGCTGCGCGCGATCGGCGCCGACGCGGCGAAGATCCTCGGCGTCGACGAGCGCGTCGGCACGTTGCAGCAGGGCAAGGACGCCGACTTCGTGATCCTCAGCGGCGATCCGCTCGCCGTCGGCACGATGGTCGAATCGACCTGGATCGACGGCGTGCGCGCATACTCGCGCAAGACCGACAGCCAGGTGCTGGCCGTGCGCGCCGCCCGCGTCGTCGACGGCGAAGGCAACGTGCACCGGAACGGCGTCGTCATCGTGCAGGACGGCCGCATCAAGGCGGTCGGCGAGGACCTGGCGATCCCGTACGGCGCCGAAGTGATCGACATCGCGGGCGGCGTCGCCACCCCGGGTTTCGTCGACGCGTTCTCGCACCTCGGGCTCTCCGGCGAAGGCACCGGCGTGCCGGGCGGCGCGCCGAACCAGCGCCTGCAGGACGTCGTGCAGCACGACGACCCGACCTTCGCGCCGGCGCTCGCCGCCGGCGTGACGACGGTGCTGACCGGCGGCAAGGACGGCGGCCTGGTGTCCGGCCGCCTCGCCGCGATCAAGACCGGCGCCGCCGACCAGTCCTCGGTCGTGCTGCGCGCGATCGTCGGCCAGCGCTTCGTGTTCGACGCGATCGGCCCCGACGCCGTCAAGCCGCTCGCCGACCAGCTCGGCCGCGCGAAGCAGTACGTCGCCGCGTGGGACAAGTACGAGAAGGAGCTCGCCGAGTGGCAGAACGGCAAGCAGCCGGCGCCTGCTCCGACACCCGCCCCGGCCCCCACCGAAGGCGAAGCCAAGCCGGAGGTCGACCCGATCACCGGCGTGTGGGAGGCCGACATCGACATCCAGGGCCGCATGCAGCTGCACGTCACGCTCGACCTGAAGCGCGACGGCAGCAAGGTCACCGGCACCATCGGCCTGTCGTTCGCTGGCCGCGAGATCCCGCCGCAGCCGATCGCCTCCGGTTCGTTCGAGGGCGGCAAGCTGCGGCTCGAGTTCCGCGGCATGGGCGGCGAGGCGGTGCTCGAGGCGACCGTGCAGGGCGACTCGATGAGCGGCACGCTGCAGCTCGGCCCGATGGGCGAGCAGCAGGTGACCGGCACGCGCACCAGCAAGAGCGCCGGCGCCGGCAGCAGCGCGCCGCGGAAGCGCGCCGAGAAGCCGGCCGGCGAGGAAGGCAAGCCGAAGGCACCCAAGGTCGACGAAGCCCTCGAGCCGATGCGCGCCGTGCTCGGCGGCAAGGCGACGATGGTCGTCAAGACCGACCGCGCGTCGGCGATCCAGGAGGTCGTGGCGCTGCTGGAGAAGGAGAAGGTGTCGTACGCGCTGGCCTCTGCCGAGGACCTGCTCGACGACGCCTCGCTGCTCGGCGGCGCGAAGCCGCCGGTGGTGCTCGGGCCGGAGGTGGTCGTCGAGGACGACGGCGCGCTGGTCAACGTCGCGGCGCGCTTCGCCGACCTCGACCTGCCGGTGCTGCTCGGCAGCGACGACACGATCGGCACGCGCTACCTGCCGCTGCACGCCGCCTACGCGGTGCGCTACGGGCTGAGCCCGCAGGACGCGCTGCAGGCCTTGACGCTGTGGCCGGCGAAGGTGTTCCACCTCGACGACCGCATCGGCTCGCTGCAGAAGGGCAAGGACGCGGACCTGGTGGTGTTCTCGGGCGACCCGTTCGAACCGACCAGCCGGGTCCTGTTGGTGGTCTGCAACGGCCGTGTCGTCGTCGATCGCAGGGAGCAGAAGCAATGAGCGCGTTCGTCGTCACCGCCACCCTCACGGCCGCCGTCACGGCGGCGCTCGCCGTCTCCGCCGTCGGCCAGGACACGCCGGCCGCCGCGCCCGCCGCGCAGCAGCCGGCGGCGCAGGAACCGGTGCGCTTCGAGATGTGGCACCCCAACACGCCGAAGAGCGAGGCGGACTACAAGGTCGCCAAGTGGGGCCCGCGCCACCTGCCGAGCCCCGGCTACGCGTTCTTCGCGCAGAAGGTGCTGCCGATCACGTCGGCGCCGATCCTCGACGGCGTCGTCGTCACCCGCAACGGCACCATCGAGGCGATCGGCAAGCGCGGCGAGGTGACCGTTCCCGCCGGCTACGAGCGCATCGAGTGCGGCGACTCGATCCTGTTCCCCGGGATCATCGAGCTGCACTGCCACATCGCCAGCCCGAGCTTCGACCTCAACGACACCGTCCACCCGACCAACCCCGAGTTCCGCACGCTCGACCTGATCAGCATGGAGCACGATCAGATCAAGATGGCGCGGGCCGGCGGCGTGTCGACGGCGCTCTACATCCCGGGCTCCGGCTCGAACATGGGTGGCTTCGGCACGCTCACCAAGACGTACGGCAAGAACCCCGACGAGGCGCTGGTGCGCTTCCCGGGCAGCCTGAAGATCGCGCAGGCGGGCAACCCCGAGCGCGGCAGCGGCGACCTCGGCACCGACATGATGGGCATGGCCGAGGGCATCCGCATGACGCTGCTCGACGGCAAGCGCTACTGGCAGGAGATGCTGGCGTTCGAACAGGGAACGGGCCCGAAGCCGCAATACGACCCGACTCTCGAGCTGATCAGCGGCCTGTTCCGCCACGAGTACCCGGTCAGCGTGCACACGCAGATCTACCAGGTCGTGCTCGAGACGCTGCAGGAGCTGCGCCAGGAGCTCGGCCTGTGGACGGTCATCGTGCACGGCACGTTCGACGGCTACCGCCTGAGCGAGGACCTGCTGAAGGCCGGCGTGCCGGTCGCCGGCGGCCCGCGCGCCTACCACTTCGACCGCGGCACCGGCGCGATGGAGGGCGTGCTCGCCAACTACGCCAACGGCGGCCTGCACGGCTGGCGCTCGCCGGTGCTCGGCCTCGGCCGCGACGGCGTCGGCGTCAACACCGACTCGCCGGTGATCGCCGAGGAGCAGCTGACGCTGCAGGCGGCGATGGGCGTGCGCCTCGGCTGGCCGCACGAATGGGCGCTGCGCGGCCTGACCATCAACGCCGCGCGCTTCGTCGGCATCGACCACCGCGTCGGCTCGCTCGAGGTCGGCAAGGACGCCGACCTCGGCATCTGGAGCGGCGATCCCGTCGATCCGCGCTCGCACGTCGAGCTGATGGTCATCAACGGCACGATCTGCTACCGCCGCAACCCCGACCGCCCCGAGTGGTGATCCGTTGAGCCGTTCCGCGTCCTCGCTGTTGGTCGTCGCGCTGGCCTGCGCCAGCGTCGCCGCACGCGCACAGCAGGACGCGGGCAAGACGGCGAGCGGTCGCGCGACCGCGCACCTCGCCGCGCGCATCCTGCCGTGCGACGCGCCGCCGATCGACGGCGCAGTGCTGATCGAGCGCGACGGCCGCATCGTCGCCATCGGCCGCCGCGACGAGACCTCGATCCCGGCGGGCGCCCCGGTCGTCGATCACGGCGATCACTGGCTGTGCGCCGGCTTCGTCGACCTGCACCACCACGTCTCCAGCGGCGGCGGCGACATCAACGACATGAACATGCCGTTGAACCCCGCGCTGCGCACGCTCGACACCGTCAAGCCGAGCGCCGAGTTGATCCGCCAGACGGTCAGCGGCGGCGTGACGACGACGCTGTTCATCCCCGGCAGCGGCACCTTCCTCAGCGGCTTCGGCGCGCTGCTGAAGATGCGCGGCGGCGGCACCCTCGAGGCGATGGTGATCAAGGAGCTCGGCGCGATGAAGATCGCGCAGGGCTACAACCCCGAACGCGACGCCGGCGACCTCGGCGAGACGCGCATGGGCAGCAGCGAGCTGCTCTACCAGCTGCTCGACCGCGCCCGCGACTACGCGGCGGCGTGGCGCGCCCACCGCGCCGGCGAGGGGCCGCAGCCGGCGCTCGACGTCGAACTCGAGCAGCTGCGTCGCGTGTTCGACAAGGAAGTGCCGGTGCTGATCCACACCGCCGGCCTGCGCGACTGCCTGTCGACGCAGCGCATGTTCCAGCAGCGCTACGACCTGCGCATGATCCTGTCGCACGGGTCGTTCGACGGCTGGCTCGCCGCCGATCCGTTGGCGATCGCCGGCACGCCGCTCAACCTCGGGCCGCGCATGTACCAGTTCGACCGCTATGG
Source organism: Planctomycetota bacterium (assembly GCA_020638735.1). Classification (GTDB taxonomy): domain Bacteria; phylum Planctomycetota; class UBA1135; order UBA1135; family UBA2386. Next base: position 886,584 of record JACKHZ010000008.1, read on the forward strand.
ACGCATGCAGGGCATGTGCCAGGCCTACTGGGACGCCGGCTGCACCAACATGTCGATCAACACCGACGCACCGGTGATCGCGCCCGAAGAGCTGCAGCTCCAGGCGGCGATGGCGGTGCGGCTCGGGCTGCCCTACGCGGCCGCGCTGGCGGCCATCACGATCACCCCGGCGCGCCAGATCGGTCTCGACGACCGCGTCGGCTCGCTCGCCGTCGGCAAGGACGCCGACTTCCAGGTCACTGCGGGCGACCCGCTCGATCCGCAGCACGCACCGATCCAGGTCTACATAGAAGGCAAACTGGTCCACCGCAGCACGGACGCGCGATGAGCATGCAACGAACCCACTCCGGAACCTCCGGCTTCCGGTCTCCCGCCTCTTTCGCCCTCGCACGCATCGGCGCAGCGGCGTTGCTCGCCGCCACCGCGGCGGTCGCGCAGGACTACCGCCCGGTCGCGTTCACCAACGCGCGGCTGGTCACCGCGGCCGGCGCCGTGATCGAGAGCGGCACGCTGGTCGTGCGCGACGGCAAGATCGAGGCGCTCGGCAAGGACGTCGCGGTGCCGGCCGGCGCGCGCGTCGTCGACGCGACCGGCAAGACCATCATGCCGGGCCTGGTCTGCGCGGTGTCCAACGCCGGGCTGACGCAGCCGACGCGCAACGTCGACAACGGCCCGCAGCGCGGCGGTCGCCGCGGCCGTTCGCAGATCATCACCTCGGGCGGCGCCAACCGCACCGCCAACGCGGCGGCGACCAAGGTGATCGACGGCCTCTACGCGCGGCAGCCGATCTTCGGCGAGCTGCTGCACGCCGGCATCACCTCGCTGGCGTTGACCCCGCAGGGCGCCGGCTTCCCCGGCCTCGGCGCGCTGCTCGACCCGAGCGGCGAGACCAAGGAGCAGCTGACGCTCGACGACGACGCGTTCGTGCAGATCGGCATGCAGCGCGACGGCAACACCAAGAAGCTGCTGAAGGAGACGTTCGCCAAGGCCAAGGAGGTCGTCGCCGAGCGCGAGAAGCCGAAGGAGGCGCCGAAGCCCGAGCCGAAGCCCGAGCAGGCGAAGCAGCCCGAACCACCGAAGCCGGAGCAGCAGCAGCCGCCGAAGGACGAGCCGAAGCCTGAGCCGAAGCCGGAACCGAAGCCGGAACCGAAGCCTGAACCCAAGCCGCAGCCGCAGGGACAGGAGCAGAAGCCTGCCGAGCAGAAGCAGCCGGAGAAGCCGAAGGATCCCAACCTCGAGGTGCTCGCCGACCTGCTGCAGAAGAAGCGGCGCGCGATCGTGCGCATCGACTCGGCGGCGGACTTCCTGCACTGGCGCAACGCCGTCGACGACGACATCGCCTTCCCGCGCGCGCTGGTCGTCGGCACCCACGACCAGTTCTCCGGCACCATCGACCTCGTGCTCGAACACGTCAAGAAGTGGGACTGTCCGGTGCTGCTGCCGCCGAGCCTCTCCGTGCTGCCGCGCACGCAGCACCTGACCAATCCGGCCAAGAAGCTGCACGACGCCGGCATCGAACTCGGCTTCCTCGTCGGCGACGACCAGAACAGCGCCCGCGTGGTGTTCTTCCAGCTGATGGAGCTGGTGCGCGCCGGCCTGCCCGCCGACGTGGCCATCGCCGCCGTCACGAAGGTGCCGGCGAAGGTGCTCGGCATCGACGCCCGCACCGGCTCGCTCGAGGTCGGCAAGGACGCCGACCTGCTGATCTTCGACGGGGACCCGCTGTCGCCCGAGGGGCGTCTGCAGCAGGTCTGGCTGCGCGGCCGCGCCGTGCCGCAGCCGTGACCACCCCGACGTCCACGCACCGACCCGACCCGCATCCTCCACTGCACCCCGTCATGCGCACCCCCACGCTGTTCGCGCTCTCGCTGGCCCTGCTCAGCGCCGTCGACCTGCCCGGTCAGGAACGCGGCCGCCGCGGCCGCCGCCCCGGCGGCCCGCCTACCGAGGCGCCCGCAGCCGCGCCGGCCGCCGAGCCGGCCAAGAACGACAAGCCGAAGTCCTACACGGCGATCGTCGGCGGCGACGTCTACCTCGGCACCGGCCAGCGCCTCACCGGCGCGACGGTGCTGATCGCCGACGACAAGATCGAGACCGTCGGGCACAACCTGAAGCTGCCAGAAGGCACCGTGGTCATCGACGCGAAGGGCAAGTGCGTCAGCCCGGGCTTCGTCGCCGTCGCCGGCGGCGGCATGGGCGCGGACCGCAACGGCCCGTACGCCGACACCGTCAACCCGTTCGCGCCCGACATCAAGCAGGGCCTCGCCGCAGGCGTCACGTCGTTCCTCGCCGGCTCGACGAACGGCCGCGGCACGCCCGGCGGCAGCAACGCAGTCGTCAAGCTGGCGTACGGCGACCTCGACGGCATGGTGCTGCGCGAGAACCCGGTGGTCGGCATCTCGATGCCGATGAGCACCGACGAACGCGACAAGCTCTACGAGCAGATCGACGCGGCGAAGAAGTACCTGCAAGAGGTCGCGGACTACCCGGCGGCCAAGGCCAAGGACGAGAAGGCGAAGGCGCCACAGGCACCGCGCGGCGGCGAGAAGCTGGTCGAGGTCCTCGAAGGCAAGGCGAGCCTGTGGGTCAATCTCGGCGGCGGCAGCTTCGGCTTCTTCCGGCGGCGCGGCGGCAGCGGCGGCGAGTCCGACGTCGACGCGATCCGTCAGGGACTCGACCTGGCGAAGAAGCTCGGGCGCGGCGTCGTGCTGGTGAAGCCGACGAGTGCATGGGTGATCCCGGACGAGATCGCGGCCACCGGCTCGAAGGCGATCCTCAGCCCGCGCACCCGGGTCGAGGCCGATCCGAAGGCCCCGGACCACACCGGTTCGAACCTCGCATCCGCGGCGATCCTCGCCCGATCCGGGGTGCCGGTCGCGGTCACCTGCCCCGTCGGCATGTTCGGCGGAGCGGGTGTCGGCACCAACGGCATCCTGGGTCAGGACCTCAACACCCCCAACGTCGACGTGGCATACGCCGTTCGCGGCGGCCTCGACAACCGTAAGGCACTACGCACCATCACCTTGGATGCCGCGGAGATGCTCGGCGTCGCCGACCGGGTCGGCTCGATCGAGCCCGGCAAGGACGCCGACATCTTGATTCTGGATGGCGATCCGTTGCACTATGCAACCTTCGTGACCACCGCCATCGTCAACGGCAAGGTCGTCTACGAAAAGGGCGACGACGCCCTCTACCGACACATCGACCGTCACACCGACCGGTGACCGCCCACTGGCGGGTTCCGGCCAACCCGCAAGGCACGAGGCACGACGCGAACGTCTGGCACCGAACGAGTTCCGGCGCCCGACCTCGCCCAGTCCCCGTCACCGATCCAAGCAATGAGCGTCGAGAGCCTCAAGGAACTGGACGACTTCTTCCGCAGCATGCGGCAGGCGTTCAATAGCCGAGACCTGAAGACCTTCCGCTCGCACTTCTGGACCGACAAACGCTTCCACAACCTCGATGCGTCGGGGCGCCGCGACCGCGGCTGGGGCGAGTTCGAAGAAGTGCTCGACCAGGAGTTCCGCTACCTCGACTCGGTGCGGCTCGAGCTGAAGGACCTGGACTGTCAGGTCTTCGAAGACCAATTCGGCACCGCGGTTGCGACCTGGCGCCTCAGCCAGACCGACCCCGAGGGCCGCAATCACGAACAATCCGGCCGGTGCACCTTCGCGCTGTGCCGGATGAGCGACGACTGGAAGATCGTCGCGCAACACTACTCGCCGCTCTCCGCAGAAGAAGCTGCGGCTGAGTGACACCATCCTCGCCGTGATGGGCCTCGCCGTGAGGGCGTGCCGACATCGCCCGGTCGGCCCGGGTCGATCGGCGGCGCCGCCGCGGCAGACCCGATGGCGCCGAACACCCTCTTGTCGCAACGTCCTGTGAGCTCCGCGGCCCCCGAATCCCCGACCCCGGCCGATTCTTCGTCCGATCCGGCAGGCGCAGGCTTCCACGCATCGCACAAGATCCGGCTGGTGACGGCGACCAGCCTGTTCGACGGCCACGACGCGTCGATCCACATCTTCCGCCGCATCGCCCAGGCGTCGGGCGCCGAGGTCATCCACCTCGGCCACAACCGCTCCGTGCGCGAGATCGTCGAGGCGGCGATCCAGGAAGACGCGCAGGGCATCGCCGTGACGTCCTATCAGGGCGGCCACAACGAGTTCTTCCGCTACATGCACGACGTGCTGGCGGAGCGCGGCTGCGGCCACGTGCGCCTGTTCGGCGGCGGCGGCGGCGTGATCCTGCCCGAGGAGATCGCGGCGCTGCAGGCCTACGGCATCGAACGCATCTACTCGCCCGACGACGGCCGCGCGATGGGCTTGCAGGGCATGATCGACGACATGCTGCAGCGCAGCGACTTCGCCACAGTCGAGGACGGCGAGCCGCTGCCGAGCCTGCCGACGACCTCGAGCCGCGACGTCGCCCGCGCGATCACCCTGGTCGAGTCGACGCCGACGCGCTTCCGCGACGAGCTGCGGCGCCGCGGCGACGAACTGGCCGCCCCGCCGCCCGTGCTCGGCATCACCGGCACCGGCGGCGCCGGCAAGAGCTCGTTGATCGACGAGCTGCTGCGCCGCTTCCTGCTCGACTTCCCGCGCATGCGCATCGCCGTGCTGTGCGTGGACCCCACGCGGCGCAAGACCGGCGGCGCGCTGCTCGGCGACCGCATCCGCATGAACTCGGCGAGCGACGAGCGCGTGTTCGTGCGCTCGATGGCGACGCGCCGCGCGCACGCCGCGCTGTCCGAGTCGGTCAACGACGCGCTGACGGTGCTGAAGCTCAGCGGCTTCGACCTGATCCTGCTCGAGTCGAGCGGCATCGGCCAGAGCGACACCGAGATCATCGAGCACGCCGACCTGTCGCTGTACGTGATGACGCCCGAGTTCGGCGCGCAGAGCCAGCTCGAGAAGATCGACATGCTCGACTTCGCCGACGTCGTCGCGATCAACAAGTTCGATCGGCGCGGCGCGCGCGACGCGCTGCGCGACGTCAAGAAGCAGGTGCAGCGCAACCACAAGGCCTTCGACCGCGACGCCGAGACCATGCCTGTCTACGGCACGATGGCGGCGACCTTCGCCGACCCGGGCACCAACACCCTCTACCACGCGCTGGCGCGCCGCCTCGACGAGCTGCGGCCGGGCGCGTTCGCCAGCACCATGCAGCTCGCCGACGGCGAGCCGGCGACGACCCACGTGATCCCCGGCGAGCGGGTGCGCTACCTCGCCGAGATCGTCGAGCACAACCGCCGTTACAGCGCCTGGGCGCGCGAACAGGCGGCGCTGGCCGAGCGCGTGCACGTGCTCGAACTGGCGCTACAGGAGCTGCCGACCGACGCGGACGGCGCCGGCGCGGCGCGCGGCGCGCTGCAGCAGCACCTCGACGCGCTGCAGCAGAAGCTCGCGCCCGAGTGCCGCGAGGCGCTCGACGGCTGGGACGCCTGCGTCGGCGAGCTCGCCGCCGAACACTCGACGTTCCAGGTGCGCGGCCGCGCGGTGAAGGTCGACAACCACACCACGTCGCTGTCCGGCCTGCGTGTGCCGAAGGTCGCGATGCCGCGCTACCGCAGCCACGGCGACCGCCTGCGCTGGCTGCTCGAGGAGAACCTGCCTGGCCACTTCCCCTACACGGCCGGCGTCTACCCGTTCAAGCGCACCGCCGAGGACCCGACCCGCATGTTCGCCGGCGAGGGCGGCCCGGAGCGCACCAACCGCCGCTTCCACTACCTGTCGTACGGTCAGCCCTTCAAGCGGCTGTCGACCGCGTTCGACAGCGTCACGCTCTACGGCGAGGACCCGGCCGAGCGCCCCGACATCTTCGGCAAGGTCGGCAACGCCGGCGTGTCGATCTGCACGCTCGACGACGCCAAGCGGCTCTACTCGGGCTTCGACCTGTGCGCACCGGTCACCTCGGTGTCGATGACCATCAACGGTCCGGCGCCGATGCTGCTGGCGTTCTTCCTCAACGCGGCGATCGATCAACAGTGCGAACGCTGGCTCGCCGAGCAGGGCAAGGTCGACGAGGCCAACGCGAAGATCGACGCGCACTACGCGACGAAGAACCTGCCGCGGCCGCGTTACCGTGGCCAACTGCCGCAAGGCCACGATGGCCTCGGCACCCTGCTGCTCGGCGTCAGCGGCGACCAGGTCGTGCCGCCGGAGGTCTACGCCGAGATCCGCGAGAAGACGCTGCAGGTGGTGCGCGGCACGGTGCAGGCCGACATCCTCAAGGAGGACCAGGCGCAGAACACCTGCATCTTCTCGACCGAGTTCGCCCTGCGCATGATGGGCGACGTGCAGCAGTTCTTCACCGAGAACGGCGTGCGCAACTTCTACTCGGTGTCGATCTCCGGGTACCACATCGCCGAAGCCGGCGCCAACCCGATCACGCAGCTGGCGTTCACGCTCAGCAACGGCTTCACCTACGTCGAGTACTACCTGTCGCGCGGCCTGAAGATCGACGACTTCGCGCCGAACCTCAGCTTCTTCTTCAGCAACGGCACCGACCCCGAGTACGCGGTGATCGGCCGCGTCGCGCGGCGCATCTGGGCCAAGGCGATCAAGCACCGCTACGGCGGCAATGAGCGCAGCCAGATGCTGAAGTACCACATCCAGACGTCGGGTCGTTCGCTGCACGCGCAGGAGATCGACTTCAACGACATCCGGACCACGCTGCAGGCGCTCTACGCGATCTACGACAACTGCAATTCGCTGCACACCAACGCCTACGACGAGGCGATCACGACCCCGACCGAGCAGTCGGTGCGGCGCGCGGTGGCGATCCAGCTGATCATCAACCGCGAGCTCGGCCTGGCGAAGAACGAGAACCCGCTGCAGGGCTCGTTCATCATCGAGGAGCTGACCGACCTGGTCGAGGAGGCGGTCTACGCCGAGTTCCTGCGCATCAGCGAGCGCGGCGGCGTGCTCGGCGCGATGGAGACGATGTACCAGCGCTCCAAGATCCAGGACGAGTCGATGCTCTACGAGGGCAAGAAGGCGTCCGGCGAGCTGCCGATCGTCGGCGTCAACACGTTCCTCGGCAAGGACGGCTCGCCGATCCAGGTGGTGCACGAGGTGATGCGCAGCACGGACGACGAGAAGCACGCGCAGATCGCCGACCTCGCCAACTTCCACGCGGCCGAGTCGCAGGCCGAGGCGGCGCTGAAGTCGCTGCAACAGGCGGCGCTGAACGGCGGCAACGTGTTCGCCAGCCTGATGGAGGCCGCCAAGACCTGCTCGCTCGGCCAGATGTCGAGCGCGCTCTACGAGGTCGGCGGGCAGTACCGGCGCAACATGTGACGCGACGGCGTCACCTGGGCGGTGATCCCGGCTAGACTGCGTCGACGCGCTGCCCTCGCGCGTGCCAGACCCCACTCCCCCGGAGGCACCGTGTCCCTGAGCCTCTCCTCGCGCGGTCCGACCCTGGCCGCGCTGCTCGCTGCGTCATGCCCCTGCCTCGCCCAGGACGAGCTGTCGCTCACCGTCGACAAGCTCGCCTACGAGGCGCATCGCCCGCACGCGATCGAAGAGCTGGTGCGCAGCGGCGAGGCCTGCCTGCCGCTGCTGATCGACCTGCTGAAGCGTTCGGGCGACGCCGACGAACCGCCGGCCGAGCAGCTGGTCGGCGCGCTGCAGGTGATCGAACGGCTCGGCGCCGCCGCGAAGCGCGCCGGCGACGCCGTGACCAGCGCGTTCCGCTACGCCTCGGACCTGGGCGTGCGCAACGCGGCGATGTCGGCGATCGGAGAGCTGACGCCAGGGCTGTCCGAGGCCACGTGCGCCAACCTGCTCATGGTGCTGCGGCGCGACTACACGCCGACGCTCGACCCCGACGGCTTCGTCGTCGCGCAGCAGCGACTGATCCTGGGCCCGACCCCGGACGATCCACACCTGCACGAGTTCCTCGAGATCGGCAACCTCTACGCCGTCGCCGCCGCGCGCTCGGCGCACGACCTGCCGAAGCTGTCCAAGGAGCTGCGCGCCGACCTGCAGGAGCAGCTCGCGCGTGCGCTGCTGCGCCCCGCCCTGCCGTGGCTCAGGGACCCTGACCACAGCACGGCCACCGGCGACATCGCGCGCGCGCTGCTGCACCACGGCGCCGACGCCGCGGACGTCGTTCGCGGCCTGCTGTTCTGCCGCGAGCCCCAGCTGCGCCGTCTCGGCCTCGAGAGCCTGCACGACGTCGCCCGCTGGACCCCGGCCGAACGCTTCGACCTGGTGCGCATGCTGTGGGATCCGGACCGGGCCACCCAGGAGCTGGCGGTCGCCTCCATCAGCGCGCTGGACGCCGACGGGCTGATCGCGCTGCGGCCGCTGCGCGCCTTCGAGGCGTGGGCGCGGAGCCAGGGGGCGTTCGACCGCGCCGGCTACTACCGTCGATGCGCCGACCGCCTGGCCGCCAGCGCCGCCTCCCGCGGCGAGGTCGCCGCCGAGCTGGTTCGATGCGTGGACCAGGTGCTGCGCGGCGAGTCGCCGACGGCGTCCCCGCAACGCTGCGACGACGCCGGCCGCGAGCTGCTGGCGGCGATCGTGCGCGGCTGCGGCGGTGTCGACGACGACACCCCCCTTGCGCTGGCCCGGCTGGCGGTCACCGCCGGCGCCATCCCGCTGCGCGACGGCGACGACCCGCTGCGCGACGCGTTCTTGTCGCTGCTCGACATCGGCGACGAACAGTGCTGGTTCGAGGCCGCGCGTGCGCTGGCCGAGCTCGGGCCAGACGCCGCGCCGGCGCCCCACGACGAGCTCGGTTCGTTGCTGCTCGAATCGCGCTGGCGCTTCTCGCCGCGCTCCTGGGAGTCGCTGTGGACCGCCGAGGCGGCGATCCTCGCCGGCCCCGCGGCCGACGCCGTGCAGCTGGCCGGAGCGCTCGCCTCCGAACGCTGGCACGTGGCGCTGCGCGCCGCCGTCGAGCTGCTCGGTCGCGGCGAGGTCACCGCGGCGCACCGGGATCGCCTGATCGCCATGCTCGGCGCCGCTCCGCAGCAGATGCCGACCAACGCGCGCCCCGCGGTCCTCGCCCTGACCGGCCGCTACGTGCCCGAACGCAGCCACACCGCGCAGGCCGACGCCGTGCGAGCCGTCGCCGCGATGGCGCTGGCGTCGATCGGCGACGGCTCGTGGCGCGACGAAGCGCTGCGTCAGGTGATCGCCGGCGAAGTCGGCTGGCCGCTCGCCGAACTCGAACGACGGCTCGACGACGCGCGCGAGCACGGCACCCTCGGCGAGCTGGCGCGCCAGATCGAGCTCAAGGCCTGGAACCGCACTGGCTGGCCGCGCTTCCCATAGCGGCGATGCCCACAGCGGCCGAGGCAGCGTGCCGACGGCCCGCGGCCTACTGCCAGCCCTGGATCTTGGTGCCGAGCGCGTCGATCTTGGCGCCGAGGCACTCGCGCACCTTGTCGCGCGCCCGCATGTAGTGGCTGCGCAGCGTCGCCTCGTTGGTGCCGCCGGTGCGCTCGCTGATCTCGGCGAACGACAGCTCGTGCTGGCGCCGCATCACGTAGACCTCGCGCATGTTGTCCGGCAGCTTGGCGACGCACTCCTTCTCGGCCTTCTCGAGCTCGCGGAAGCGCACGATCTGGGTCGGCGTCTCTTCCTTGGTCGGCGCCGACTCGGGGATCGAGAACGTGCCGGTGTCGTTGCCGCTGCTGGTGTCGCCGCGGCCGAGCAGACCGAGCTTCTGGTCGCGGTTGTGCTTGCGCCACAGGTCGCGCCACAGGTTGCCGGCCAGCGTCTGCACCCACTTCCAGAACGAGTCCTTGCCGCGGTACTCGAACGACTCGATCGAGGTCAGGATCTTCAGCATCGAGTCGCTGACGAAGTCCGTGAACTCGACGCCCTGCGGGAACGAGCTGCGACCGAAGCGGGTCTTGAGGTAGTGCAGGATCTTCTGCGACAGCATGCCCCAGGCTTCGGTCTTCTCACCGTGCACGACCTCGCGCACGAGGAACTCGGTGCCGCCGCCCTCGGCCTCGTGAGGCTGCGGGACGGGCTTGCCGTCGGGGTCGGGCTTGCTGGGTGTCATGGCGGGCTGGAGGCGGGGAAGCATACAACATGCCCCCGCACCCGACAGCAATCGCCTCGCAGTTGCCCAACCGCCCCTGCCACTGCGGCCCTGGCCGATCAGGCGTCGCGCTCGCGGCGCCGCTCGGTGGCGACCTGGAGCAGCCGCTGCAGCTCGGCTTCGCGGGCGTCCGGCGCCGTCAAGGAGCGGTAGGTCTCTTCGAACAGCTTCCACAGCGCCGAACCTGCCGTCGCCTGCACCAGGATGCGCAGCTTCGCCTCCTTGCCGGCGGCCTCGACCAGCCGCTCCGGCGCCAGCTGCTCGCGCACCGCGCTGCGCATGCGCTGGTTGCCGAGCAGCAGCCCCTCGAGCAAGCCGAGCACGTCGTCGAGGAACCGCGCGAGGAACCGTTCGGCGATCGCCGCGCTGTCGTCCCCGGTCGGCCGCAGCATCGATTCCTGCACCTCGCGCGCCGAACGCAGCGTCGGCCGGCCCGCGCCGGTCGACGTGCTGCGCAGATCGAGCTGCTGGCCGAGCACGCTGCGCCAGTCGAGCATCGACTCGACCCAGCGCGAGGTCACCTCGACGAAGCGCTGCACACGCCCGCCGAACTCCTGCACCGCGGCCGCGGTGTCGAGCTCTCCGTCGGCCAGCAGGTTGCGCGCCAGTTGCTGCATCGTGCGCAGCGCCGCCGTGGCCAGCGGCGAGCCGGCCTGCGCCGCGGGCGCGCCACCGACCGCCGACAACGCCTCGGGCGACACCGGCAAGCGCCGGCAGACCGCCTCGAGCTGGGTCAGCAGCACGCGACGGCCGAGCTTCTTGCGGGCGCGATCGAGCACCTCGCCGACCGCCGCGGCAGCGGCAGCGTCGCCGCCTTCGAGGTGCTCGGCGTAGGCCGAGCGCAGCTCGTCGAACAGGTCGTCGGCGGTGACCTTCGGCGCCTCGGTGGTCTGCAGCGCCACCGAGCTGGCGCGGCGGAACGACAACACGAACGGCCGGATGTGGATCACGCTGCCGTCATCGAGCGGGTGCGGGACCTCGACGGGCAGCCGGATGCCGTCGACCTCGGTGCCGTTGGTGCTGCCGCGGTCGAACAACACGTACTCGCCGCCGTCCAGCTCGATGACGGCGTGCTTCGACGACACCATCGGGTCGACGAGCACCAGCGTGTTGTCCTCCTCGCGGCGGCCGATCGTCACGCGGTCCTGCACGAAGTGGTGTTGGTCGATGTTCGACTCGCCGATCCGCCCGACCGCCAGCACGAACCCGCGCAGGGCGCCGCCGCGCGGGGCCTCACCGTCGGACGACGCCAGCTCGCCGCGCAGCGCCACGACACGCTGGGTGCACAGCGTCGTCAACATGCGGTCGCGGGCGTCGCGGCCGAAGAGCTCGACGTCCAGCTCCCGTTCCAGCGCGTGCAGCTCCGCCAGCACGCCGTCGAGCGGCCGGCTCGGCGACCGGCCCTCGGCGGCGCGCGAGACCGGCGGCGCCAGCAGCAGCCGGCCGGCCAGCGCCAGCAGCCCGCGCCAGACCGCGCGCGGCACCACCGGAGTGCCCTGCAATTCGGCGTCGAACAGCGCCTGGCGGGCGCTGCGGCGCTGGAGCACGTGCCACGCCGCGAAGCGTCCCTCACCGTCTTCGCCGTCGAGGATGTGCTGCCACTGCGCGGCGAGGTCGGCGTGTTCGCCGGCGTGCTGTGCCGCGACCGTCATGCGCTGCAGGCAGTGCTCGACGGTCGCGGCGACGGCGTCCAGCGGCTGCTCGTCGTGCACCAGCAGGATGCGCAGCAGCAGCATGCCGAGGCCGTAGAGATCGGCGCTCGGCCCGGAGCGGCGCACGAACTGCAGCCGCGCGTCGAAGGTCTTGCCGGCCCAGCCGACGTCGACGGCGGCGCCGCCCGCCGCCGCCGCTGGCGGCGACGCGGCGGAACCGAACGGGGGCATCGTCGGCCGCTTCATGACCTGGGTGCCGGGCACCGACGTCGCCGACTCCGACTCGTGGCGCAGCACGGTCGCGAACAGGCCGCGCGAACCGACCTCGTCGATGCGGGCGCCACGCGACGGGCCGCCGGCCGCGGGCTGCACCAGCACGAAGTCCCCCGGCAGCACGAACGGCGGCACGCCGGCACGATGCACCTCGAGCACCTGGCGCGCGCCGTCGCTGCCGGAGACCTCCGTGCAGCGCACCGACATCGTCACGCTGCCGCCCTCGAGCGAGCGCAGCGCCGGCGACAGGAACAGCCGCGACGTGGCGTCCTCGCTGACCTCGCGCCCCGGCTGCCACAACGTGACGTCGCCACCCGGCACCTCCACCGGGATCGCCCCGCCGAGGTCGGTCACGGCGAAGCGCAGGCGCCAATTGGCGGCGATCGCGCTGCCGGCGCGGGCCTCGTAGACGACGACGTTCTGCGGCGACACGCCGAGGTGCGGGCGCCCCGACTCGTGCACCGCGGCGACGCCGCGACAGACGTCGGCGAAGGCGGCGAGCTTCAGCCGCAGCACTTCGAGCGCGCGCGACGCCCCGGCCGCGCCGCCGAGCCAGCGACGCTCGTCGGCGCCCGGCTCGGCGCCGCCGCCGAGCCGCAGGATCGCCTCCTCGAACGGCATCGCCGCCAGCTCCAGCGCCAGCGCATCGACGTCGTAGAACGACACCGCGTGCAGGTACCGTTCGGCCGGCAGCGCGCCGCCGTCGCCGTCCGGGAAGCACTCGCCGCGGTGTTCGCAGCGCTGACACGGCAGCTCGACGGGCGCCTCGCCGTGCACCAGCGCGCGCCACGACCGCACCAGCTCGCGCGGACCCCGCACCGCGCCCTGCCCGGGCTCGTCGCCGGCGCGATAGAAGCGCGTCGCCTCGCCGGCGGCCGCGTGCAGATAGCGCTCCGTGTCGGTCGCGTAGGGCGGCAGACCGGCCTGCGCCAACCGGGCGTCGTCGCGGCAGACGACCAGCGACGCGAGGGTCTCGGGACAGACCGGATGGAAGTAGCGGTCGACGCGACGGCAGTGGAACACCGGCGGCGAGCGCAGCAGCGAGTCCGGCACCGGCAGCGGCGCGACGACGTGCGGCGAACGCACGCGCGCCAGCTCGCGACGTTCCTGCTGCCACTGGCGATCGAGGTCGGCGTTGCCGGGCGGGCGGTCACCGCCGACGTGATCGATGCGCAGCTTCAGCGCGAAGCGCTGGCCGGCGGAACCGTCGCCGAGCACCGTCTCGGCGAGCACGATGCGCGCGAAGCGCCCGGCGTGCACGACGACGAACGGCTCGGTGGCGTCGTCGCCGTTCCGCACCAGCCGCACCCGCATGCCGCCGTGCGCTCCCCCCGTGACCAACGCCGAGCGCCGGTCGGCGGGAGTTGGGCTCGTGGCGCGGACCGGCATCGCGCGAAATGAGAGATCGCGCGCCGGCTCGTGTCAACGACCGCCCGACGCGGCGGAGAACGCGTCCCCACCACCGACCACCGGCAGGGTCAACGAGGTGCCGGCGAGGTCCACGGTCAGCTCGGTGCCCGGTTGCGGCCACAACGTGAACTCGCGATCGCTGGAGAAGATCATCAGCCCGAGCCGCTGCCCCGCCGGCACGATCTGGTCGTCCGGCTGCAGGTCGAACGCCATGTCGTAGAACGCGCCCGGCACCATCGGCTCGCCGTCCGCGATCGAGGCGTGGTTCTGCGGATCGGCCCAGCCGCGCGTGACGATGTTGTCGTTGGGCTTGCGGCTCGGCTGCCACGGCAACGACACCAGCCAGATCGACAGATTGGCAGCCGGCTTGCTGCTCGCCACGCGGATCGTGATGCGCGCGGTGCCCGACAGGTGCAGCGGCTGCCGCAGCTCGGGGGTCACGAACAGCAGCCGGTTCGGCGACTCCGCCTCCGCCGCGAGCTTGCCGCCGGACAGCGACACGTCGTCGATCAGCTTCTGCTTCTCGTCGCTGCCCTTGCCGAGCACCAGCGCCCCCGCCTTGCCGCCGTCGCCCTGCAGGTGCAGCAGCACCGGCGCGGCGTCGGGGTTGGGATAGTCGGCGTACGGCGTCGGGTCGCCCATGCGGTCGTTCTCGCGCACGATCCACGCCTTGGGCTCCTTCTCGATGCCGTTGTCGACGCCGTAGAGGAAGCGCGTGAACCAGCGGTTGAGCAGCGTCATCGGCGGCGGGCCGCCGTGGCCACCCTGGTGGAAGTAGGCCATGCACGGCACGCCCTTCTTCTTCAGCTCGGCGTAGATGCGCACCGTGTGCTCGGGCATCACGTTCCAGTCGTTGAAGCCGTGCGCCATCAGCATCGGCGTCTTCAACGGCCCCATGTCGAGCAGGTAGTCGCGCTCGGCCCAGAACGCGTTCCAGTCGCCGAACGTGCGGTCGAAGCCCTTGCGCAGCACGCCGTCGCGCCAGTGCTCGACGCACCAGGCGCGCTTGTCGGGGTCGCCGCTGTGGATGAAGTCGAACAGCACGTCGATGTCCTCGCCGAGGTAGCCGCCCGGGCTGCGCACGAGGCCGTTGCTGCGGTAGTAGTGGTAGTACGACGTGTTGGGCGAGATCGGCACGATCGTCGCGAGCCCCTCGACGCCGGTCGTCGCGCAGGCGATCGGCAGCGTGCCGTTGTACGACGTGCCGATCATGCCGACCTTGCCGCTGCACCACTTCGCCTCGACCTGCTCGTCGCCGTCGAGGGTCTTGTAGGCCTTGCGGCGCCCGCACAGCCAGTCCACCACCGCCGCCGGCGCCAGCGACTCGTTGTCGCCGCCGAGCGTCGGGCAGCCCTGCGAGAAGCCGGTGCCGGGCGAGCACGAGTGCACGACGGCGAAGCCGCGCGGCACCCAGGTGTTGACCTCCTCGCGCGAGATCATGCCCGGTTGCTTGCCGAACGGGATCGGCTTCATCTGCGGACGCGGCGGCGGCGGCGTGTCGACCTCCTGCTCGACGTCCCAGTAGTAGTCGAGGCTCATCGGGCCGGTGCCGGCGAAGTACGGGCTGGTCTCGTAGACGACAGGCACCTTCAGGCCTTCGCTGTCGGTCTGCTGCGGCCGCGTCACGTCGACGTGCATGCGGTCCTTCTTGCCGTCGCCGTCGGTGTCGAAGTCGGTCTCGACGAAGCACCACTCGCGGATCCACTCGCGCGGGCTGCGGAAGGCATCGACGACCTGCGCCATGCCGTCGACGAACACCGGCGCGGCCTTCTCGGCGGGCGGATCCTGCTGCGCTGTGGCGACCGGCGCGACGGCGAGGGCGAAGAGGAACGGGAGGACGTCGTGGCGGCGTGGTTCTGGCATCGCGTCTCGATTGGAGCGCGCCGACGATACCAGGAGCGGCGCCGCGCGGCGTGCCCGGCGCTCAGAACCGCACGCCGAGACAGGGCATGACCGAGGAGAACTCGCACTCGACGTTGCCCGGGTGTCCCGCCACGCCGAACCACCCCATCACGCCGAAGAACGCGTGGTCGCCCACCTCCAGCTCGACCGCGGCGGCGAGCGCGCCGCTGATACCGGAGCAGGTCGGGATCCCGGGCCGATCGTCGTAGTCGAGCTCGGCGTAGCCCGAGCCGATGCCGAACATCAGCCGCGCCTCGAGCCACGCCGCGTATTCGATCCGACGACCGAGCAGCGACAGCGCCTGGAGCTGCGTCAGCTCCGCCTGCGCGTCGGCCGTTCCCGACACGCGGTAGCGCTCGCCGGCGCCCGTCAGGCGCACGGCCAGCAGGTCCACTCCGACCTCGGAGGTCGCTTCGACGAAGCCGCCGAACGACTCGCCGGGATCGAGGTCGCGGCGGCCGGCACCATCGTCCACCAGTACGCGGCGCGCATCCTCTTCACGGCAGCGCCTCGCACGCGCCGGACTCGCGCGCCGCTCTGGCGACGCGGTCGGCGACCGCCACGGCCACCGAACGGTCGAACGCCGCCGGCAGGATGCGCTTCGGTGCCGGGTCCCCGGCCGCCGCCGCGATCGCCTCGATCGCCGCGAACTTCATCGCCGTCGTGAAGCGGTGCGCGCGGGCCTCGAGCGCGCCGCGGAACAGCCCGGGGAACGCGAGCACGTTGTTGACCTGGTTGGGGAAGTCGCTGCGCCCGGTGCCGACGATCGCCGCGCCGCCGCGTTCGGCCTCGTCGGGCAGGATCTCCGGCGTCGGATTGGCCATCGCCAGCACGATCGGGTCCCGCGCCATCGTGCGGATGTCGTCGGCGCGCAGCAGCCCGCCCCTGCTGACGCCGATGAACGCGTTCGCGCCGCGCAGTGCGTCGCGGAGAGAACCGCCCTCGTCCTCGGGATTGGTCCATCGCGCCATCTCCAGCTTGTAGCCGTCGAGGTCGCCGCGCGACGGATGCAGCACGCCCTTGGAGTCGCAGACGCGCACCTTGCCGACGGGGATGCAGCGGTCGTGCTGGTCCTGACAGCACAGCAGCCGCGCGATCGCGCGGCCGGCGGCGCCCGCGCCGTTGACGACCACCGACAGGTGCTGCAGCGGGTTGCCGGTGACGCGGGTCGCGTTCCATAGCGCGGCGAGCAGCACGATCGCGGTGCCGTGCTGGTCGTCGTGCAGCACCGGGATGCCGAGGTCCTGCAGCCGCTCCTCGATGCGGAAGCAGCGCGGCGCCGAGATGTCCTCGAGGTTGACGCCGCCAAAGGTCGGCGCGATCGCGCGCACGACCCGCACGATCTCGTCCTCGTCCTGCGTGTCGAGCACGATCGGCACCGCGTCGACGCCGCCGAACTCGCGGAACAGCGCCGCCTTGCCCTCCATCACCGGCAGCGACGCCATGCCGCCGAGGTTGCCGAGGCCGAGCACCGCCGAGCCGTCGGAGACGACCGCGACGGTGCGGCCCTTCCACGTCAGGTCCCACGCTTCCGCCGGCCGCGCGGCGATCGCTTCGCACGGCGCGGCGACGCCCGGCGTGTAGGCGAGGCTGAGGTCCTCGACCGACTCCAGGCGCATACGCGAGCGCACCTCGATCTTCCCCTGGTGCTGGCGATGGCGCTCCATCGCGGCGGCGAAGTAGTCCATGTGGTCGCGCAGCCTACCGCCGGACACACCCTTTGCATGCGCGTATCCCGCTGGCGCCCCCGCCGCGCGCAGGCGATCATGCCGCGCCCGTGGTCGACGAGCCCACCCCACCTGCCGACGGCGACGAACAGCTGGAACGCCTGCTGGTCGAGCTGCTCGATCGCTTCGAGTCCGGCGGCGCCGACGCGGTCGAGCCGCTGCTGACCGCCAACCCGGCCCACGCGCCAGCGCTGCGCCGCCACCTGTCGCGGCTGCGCGGCCTCGGGCTGGTGCAGGACGAAGACCAGCCGGCGCGCGTGGACTTCCCCGAACGGCTCGGCGACTTCCGGCTGCTGCGACGCCTCGGCAGCGGCGGCATGGGCGTCGTCTACCTGGCCGAACAGGAATCGCTCGGTCGCCGCGTCGCCTTGAAGCTGGTGCGTCCGGAGCTGCTGTGGTTCGACGGCGCGCGCGAGCGCTTCCGCCGCGAGGTCGACTCGATCGCGCGACTGCAGCACCCCGGAATCGTGCCGGTGTTCGCCGCCGGCGAAGATCAGGGCGTGCCGTGGCTGGCGATGGAGTACGTCGTCGGCGCGACGCTCGACGAGGTCCTGCAGCAACTCGCCGGGCGCGACCCGACGGCGCTGGGCGGCCGCGACCTGCAGCAGGCGGTGCGCGACGTGCTGCGCGACAAGGGCGTCGCGGTCGAACACGACGGCGAGGTGGCGTTCGCCGGGCTCGGCTGGCCGATGGCGTGTGCCCACGTCGTGCGCGACGTCGGCCGCGCGATGCAGCACGCACACCGCCGCGGCGTACTGCACCGGGACGTCAAGCCGGGCAACATCGTGCTGACGCCGGATGGCCGCGCGCTGCTGCTCGACTTCGGGCTGGCCGCGGCGCGCGGCGCGGTGCGCCTCACCGCCTCGCACGGCGTGCTCGGCAGCCCCGCCTACATGTCGCCGGAACAGCTGCGCGGCGAACGCGACCTCGATGCGCGCAGCGATGTCTACGCGCTCGGCCTGACGCTGTACGAGCTGCTCACGCATCACGCGCCGTACGCGGTCGACTCCATCGAGCGGGCCCGCGCCATGGTGCTCGCCGGCAGCGCGCCGCCGCCGCGCGCCCACAACCGCGCCGTGCCCCGCGACCTCGAGGTCGTCTGTCGCAAGGCGATCGAGGTCGAGCGCCGGAGCCGTTACGCGTCGGCGCAGGCGTTCGCCGACGACCTGGACAACGCGCTGGCCTCGCGACCGATCGCCGCTGCACCGCCGGGCGCGCTGCAGCGCGTGCAGCGCTGGACGCGACGCCACCCCGCGCGTGCCGTGGCGGCGGCCGCCGCGTTCCTGCTGCTGTTCGTCGCACCGTCGGTGTTCCTGCTGCAGCAGCGGACCGCCAACGACGAGATCCGCCGGGCGCTCGGCGTCGCGCGCCGCGACCGCGACCGCGCGCGCGAGGTCGTCGAGGTGCTGCTCGAACAGGTCGCCAACGAGGACCTGCTGCGCGTGCCGCGCATGCAGGGCCTGCGCCGCGCGCTGCTGACCAGCGCGCGCGACTTCCACGAGCGATTCCTCGCCGACGGCGGCGAAGACCCGGATTCGGCCGCGCGGACCGCGGATTCCGCGCTGCAGGTGGCGTTGCTCGACGGCGAGCTCGGTCTCGCCAACGAAGCGCTGCAGAGCGCGGCGCGCGCCGTCGAGCTGGCGCGTGCGCTGGTCGGGGGAGGCGCCGGCACGGCCGACGACCGACGACTCCTCGCCCGCGCGTTGACGATGAGCGGCGAGATGCACGTGCTGCGGGGCGAGCTTCAGGCAGGGCGCGCCGACCTCGAGGAAGCGGCCGCATTCCTGCAGCGACCGCAGGGGGGCGCGCCGGACGCCAGGTCAGCGGTCGCGCTGCTCAACAACGACCAGGCGCTGAGCATGGCGCTGCGGCAGCTCGACGAGCCGATCGCCGCCGACGCGGTGGACGCGCGCATGGACGCGGTCTGGCGACAACTGGAGGAGGCTCCGACCACGACGACGGAGCAGCTCTACGAAGGGCTCGAGCGCTACTTCACGGCGCTGATCGAACGCGCCCTCGCGAGCCAGGGGCGCGGCGAGGTCGCGGCCACCGAAGCGACGCTGGACCGCAGCGACGCGCTGTTGCGCGACCACCCCGACTCTGCGACGCGGCTCTCGGCACAGCACGCGCTCGACCGGCTGCGCGGCCGACTGGCCCGCGCCGGCGCGGAGCACGCCGCCGGCGCGATCGAGACGGCCGAGAGGTGCTACCGCGAGGTGATCGACGGCGTCGCTACGCTGCTCGAACACAACCCCGAGTACGCCGTCGCGCTGCGCACCCTCGCCAACGCACAGAACGACCTGATGGTGATGCTCGCCGGTGACGAGTCGCGGCAGGCCGACGCGATCCCCCTGCTCGAGCAGGCGATCGACACCCTCCGCCGCCTCGCCGCAGCCGCGCCAGAGGTGGTCGAGAACCGCGTCAACCTCGCCGCCAGCATCACCAACCTCGGCTCGATCCGCCTCGACCAGGGCGATGCGGCGGCGGCAGGTCAGGCGTTCGACGAGGCCGGCGCGCTGATCGAGGCCGCGATCGCCGAGGTGCCGACGCGCGTCGCGTGGCACGACCACCTCTACAAGGTCACCTGGTTCGCCGGCCAGGCGCAGGCGGCCAGCGGCGACCACGTCGCGCTGCGCCGCACTGCGGCGCGGCTCGCCGCGCAGCGCAGCGACGACGCCAGGACCCAGCGCATCGCCGCCGGGATGCTGGCCTCCGCGGTCGCTGCGGCGGCGCGAGACGAAGCGCTGAGCGCCGCGGACCGAACCAGCCTCGACGGCGAGCTGAAGGCCGACGCGATGACGCTGCTGCGTCGCGCCGCGATGCTCGGCTGCACCGACCACGAGTGGCTCCGCGACGGCGACGAGTTCGCGCCGCTGCGCGGCTGTGACGGCTACGACGAGGTGCTGGTGCAGGTGGCGGCGAATCGGCAGCGCGCCGATCGCTGACCGCCGTCCCCGCGCCGCTACGGCGCGTCCATCAGCAGCGACAGCCGGGCCATCGCGCGGTGCAGCATCGCCCGCACGCCCTCCTCGGTCTTGCCGAGCTGCCGCGCGATCTCGGCGCGCGACAGGCCGACCAGGTGCGCCAGCGTCACCACCTCGCGCTGCTCGTCCGGCAACGCGCCGATCGCCGCTTCGAGGCGTTCGACCTCCTCGTTGCGCAGCGCCCGGTCGCCCGGGTTGGTGATGCGGGCGTAGACCGGACCGAGCGCCGCCAGCGCCGTCTCCTGCAGGCCGGAGACCTCGCGATCGGCGGCGCGCTTCTGCCGTTCGAGGTCGCGGGCGCGGTTCTGCACCTTGCGCCGCGCGGTGGTGAACAGCCACGCGCGGAACGCCTCCTCGCTCGGGTGCTGGAACCGCTGGCGGTGGGTCAGCAGGTCGCGGCACACCGACTGCACGAGGTCCGACGCCGACTCGCGCGCGCGCAGGCCCGGCCCCATGTTGGCCCGCACGAACGCGCGCAGCGCCGGCACGTTCTGCTCCAGCAGCACGTGCAGCGCCTCCTGGTCGCCGGCGGCGGCGCGTTCGGCCAGCTCGAGCAGGTCCGGGGTCATTGGCGCGGAACATAGCACGCCGGGTCGCGCCCGCGGGACATCGCCGGGTCTGGCGGTCCCGACGGCCGCCCGCTACATCTTCCGCCGCGCACCTCAATGGCCACCACCCTCGGTGAGTTCTATCGCGGACTCGAACTCGCCGGCGACGCCCTGGCCACCGCCGACGCGGCCGGCGTCACGCCCGCGGCGCGCGCCGCTGCGGTGCACGCGGCGATGGCACCGGCGCTGACCGAGACGCCGACGAACGCCGCGCGTGCGTGCCGCAGCGGCTGCGCGCACTGCTGCCGGTTCCCGGTCGGCGTGACGTTCGCCGAAGCGGCGCTGCTGGCGGAAGCGCTCGACCTCGTGCACGCCGCGCGCGTGCGCGCCGAGGCCGCGGCCACGGCCTTGCTGCGCTGGCACGAACTGGTGGGGCGCGCGTGCCCGCTGCTGGTCGACGGAGCCTGCGCCGCCTACGACGCGCGACCGCTGCCGTGCCGCGCGCTCGGCAGCGCCGACGCTGACGCCTGCGCCGCGGCGCTGCGCGGCGGTCCGCCGCCGCCGCGCGACGAGGTCGCGTGGTGGCGCGGCCTCGGCGCTGCAGCAGCGGCGCTCGCCGGCGGCGAGCCGTCAGGCACGCGCGAGCTGCGCGCCGCGGTCGCGGCGCTGCTCGCGCTGCCGCCCGACGCGTCGAGCGCGCGGCGCGGCGCCGCGTTCGCAGCGGCGCGCGCGGTGCCGGACCGCTGACGCCTCGCGCGACCGGACCTCAGGGCGCGCGCCCGAGCACCTCGAGGCACGCGGCGAGGAACGCCGGCAGGTCGTCGGGCTTGCGCGACGACACGTGGTGTCCGTCGACGACGACCTCGGCGTCCTCGAACCGTGCGCCGGCGTTGACGAGGTCGTCGCGGATACCGGGCGAGCCGGTGTAGCGGCGGCCCCGCACCACCCCGGCCGAGATGCACATCCAGCCGCCATGGCAGATGCTGGCGACGAGCCGCCCGCGCTCGTCGCAGGCGCGGATCGCCGCCGTCGCCGCCGCGAAGCGGCGCAGCTTGTCCGGCATCCACCCGCCGGGACAGATCACGCCGACGAACGGCGTCGCCGCGACGTCGGCCAGCGCGACGTCACAGCGCTGCGGATACCCGTGCTTGCCGCGGTAGACGGCGCCGGCCTCGAGCCCCGCCAGCAGCGGCTGATAGCCAGCCTCGCGCAACCGCAGCCGCGGGTACTGGAGCTCCAGGTCCTCGTAGTCGTCGCCGACGAACAGCAACACCCTGCGATCGTGGTCCTCGTTCACCAGCGCAACGTAGCGCACACGGCGCGTTCGGGGTTGGCGTGGCCGCGCGCATGGGGAACCATGGGACCATGGAGAACCCGGCAGACGTCGTTCTCTGGGTCGCGGTCGCGGCCCTGCTCCTGGTGGTCCTGTGGCGATCGCTCGGCTGGCTCCGCGCCGCGCTGCGCGTCGTGCGCACCGCAGCCGAGCCCCGACACCGCCGCGAAGTGCTCGCGCCGGTGCTGCTGTCGACGCTCGCCGGCCTCGCGCTGGCGGCGACCCCGATGGCGCCGTCGGCGGCGGCGCGCGGCGAATGGCTGCCACGCCTGCTGGCGGTGGCGCTCGGGCTCGGCGTGACGTGGACCTTCGCCGGCCTGCTGTCGATCGGCGTGCGCACGCTGCTGCAGCGCTACGACCTCGCCGTCGCCGACAACCTGACCGCGCGCCGGATGCACACCCAGTACCGCGTGCTGCTACGCATCGCGCTGATCCTCGTCTGGGTGCTCGGCGCCGCCATCGTGCTGTCGACGGTCCCGGCGGTGCGCGCGCTCGGCAACGGCCTGCTCGCCTCGGCCGGCATCGTCAGCCTGGTGGTCGGACTCGCGGCGCAGCGAACGCTCGGCAACTTCCTCGCCGGCATCCAGATCGCCCTGAGCCAGCCGATCCGCCTCGACGACGCCGTCGTCATCGAGGGCGAATGGGGCTGGATCGAGGACATCACGACCACCTACATCGTGGTCCGCATCTGGGACGAACGACGCCTGATCGTGCCGTTCAGCAAGCTGCTCGAACAACCGTTCCAGAACTGGACGCGCACCCGCGCCGAGATCCTCGGCTCGGTGTCCTTGTGGGCGGACTACGGCGTGCAGGTCGCCGCGCTGCGCCAGGAGCTGCAGCGGGTCGTGCAGGAGACGGAGCTGTGGGACGGTCGCGTCGCGGTGCTGCAGGTCGTCGAGAGCAGCGAACGCGCGATCGAGCTGCGCGCGCTGGTCAGCGCCAGCACGTCGCCGCGCGCCTGGGACCTGCGCTGCCACGTGCGCGAGAAGCTCGTCGCGTTCCTCGCCGCCGAGCAGCCGCACGCGCTGCCGCGCATGCGCGCCGAGCTCGAGTCCTCCCGACGCGCGCGCGCCGAGAGTCCGGCGCCGCTGGCGGTGGATCCGACGCTGGCCGTGCCGGACGTCGGCGGATTGCCCGGTGAGCCCGAGCTGTCGCCGACGCCGAGCCCGGCGCCCGAGCCGGCGGTCAGCGAGCCATGAGCCTCAACGGGCGTTCGGGGTGGCTTCGCCGAGCAGCTTCGCCACCACCGCACGCACCGCCGCCGCCGGCAGCGCCAGCGTCTCGACGCGACCGGCGCGGGCGATGTTGACGCCGAGCGCCTTGCCGTCGAGGCCGATCACCGGGCCGCCCATGTCGCGCGGCTCGAGCACGGTGTCGTGCTGCAGCACCTGCTGGAACCCGCTGCGCACGTCGCTGAGCGGGCCCCAGATCGCCTCCTGGTCGGACGGCGCGGGGCTGTTGTTGCTGCCGAGCACGGCGGCGAAGGTCTTGTCCTCTTCGCCACGGCGCACGACCAACTCGACCCGATCGCCGGGCTGGTGCTTGCCGATCAGGTCGCGCAGGTCCTGCGCGCTCTGCACGGCCGCGCCGGCGAAGCGCACCACCAGGTCGCCGTCGAGCAGGCCCGCCGCGCGCGCGGCGCCGTTGGCGACCGCCTCGGCGATGCGCGCCTCGCCGCCGCCACCGTCGGCGAAGCGCACGCCGAGGAACGCCCGCTGACGGGTGTGCGGGTACGGCGCCGCCGACAGCACGCCGACGCCGCGCGGCAGCGCGCCACCGTCCGGCGAAGCGAGGAACGCGCCCACCTGCGGCGTCGCGTCGCGCCACGTCAGCGGCCGCAACACCGGCTCCGGCACGCGCAGCAACGCGAGGTCGCTCGCGCGGTCGAAGCCGACCAGCTGGCACGCGAGCGGGCGTTCGCCGAGCACGCAGCGCAGGCCAGGCTGCGACTCCGGCAGGAACTCCTCGAGCCGGAGCTCGCTGTACTTGGTGACCACCAGGTCCGCAGCGACCGCCGTGCCGAGCGCGCGCTCGGTCTCGTCGACCTCGACCGTGACGACGGCGTCGCGCAGCGGCTGCACGACCGACGACCAGGCGCGGCGCACGGCCTCGCCCTGGCTCGTGCTGGCGAAGCGCTGCGCCTCGAGCTGCGACGCGCAGAGCGGCAGCAACAACAGCGGCAGCAACGCACCCTTCGCTGGTGACTTCATCGGCCCGCCTCCTGCTCGACGCGCAGCGTCAGCTCGACACCCTTGCCGTCGCGATAGACCAGCACGCGGACCTCGGCGCCTTCGCCGAGGCGACGTAGTTCGCGCATCAGCGAACGCCGATCGGTGACCTCGACGTCGCCGACCTCGAACAGGCGATCGCCCGCCTGCAACCCCGCCTTGGCCGAAGCGCTGTCCGCCGGCACCTCGTCGAACACCGGCGCGCCCTCGCCCCACTGCAGCGGCGCACCGAAGCCCAGCCTGGCGAAGCCGCCCCGGCGCGTGGGCGCCTGCGTCACCTTGCCGTCGAGCAGCTCCTGCCACGCGTCGGTGATCGCGTCGACCGGCGCGTGCATGTTGCGCGCCAGGTTGCCGTCGATGCGGCTGTTGATGCCGACCACGCGCCCCTGCATGTCGAACAGCGGCCCGCCCGAGTCGCCGCCCTGCATCGTGCAGTCGGTGACCAGGTAGCCGGTCTCCGGCACGCGCTGCACGCGGCCGAGCCGCACCGGCGCGCTGCGTTCGGGTTTGAGGCCGCTCGGGTGCCCGAGCATCAGCACCCACTGGCCGCGCTGCAGGTCGGCGGAGCGGCCGATCTCGACGGTCGGGAAGTCCCCCTCGCTGTCCACGCGGATCAGGCTGACGTCCTTGACGTGGTCGGCGCCGAGCGACGTGCCGCGCAGCGTGCGCCCGCTCTCGAGCCGGATGCGCAGGTTGCGGCCGGCCTCCTCGGTGACGTGCGCGGCGCACAGCACGAAGGTCTCGCCGTCGCGTTCGACCAGCACGCCGCTGGCGCCGGGCAGCGACACGGTCGCCGGCAGCACCTTCTGCACCAGCTGCTGCACGTGCTCCTGCATCGCCTGCAGTTCGGCGACGTCGGCCGGTTCGCCGCCGGCGAGCAGCTCGGTGAGACGTTCGGGGGTGACGGTCGGCGCGGTCGCAGCCTGTTGCGCGCGCGCCGCGGCGCCGAGCAGCAGGCCGAGGATCAAGCCGCCGCGGGCCAGCGCGGCGAGCATCGGCATCGGGATCGCAGACATATGGCCCGGAGCGTAGCGTGTCCCGCGAGCGCCGCGGCGCGGCGACGAGTTCGGTACCCGCACGGCTCGACCCGGCCGCCGCCCCTGGCCCGCCCCCCCGCGATCGGGCACAGTCATCGGGGTCCCCCGACATGCTCGACGAACACCGCAAGAACCGCCTGATGGAGCTGTTCGCCGAGGCGACCGAGCTGGCGCCGGGCGACCGCCAGGAGTTCTTCGCGCGCATCGCCGACGAGCCTCCGGAGTTGCGCAGCGAGCTGATCGAGCTGCTGCGCATAGTCGACGGCGACCTCGCGGACTTCCTGTCACGACCGATCGTCGCCGCGCTGCCGGTCGACGCCGCGACGCCCGTGCCCGAGATCCCCGGCTACGTCGACCTGCAGCGGATCGGCGAAGGCGGCATGAGCACCGTCTACCGCGCCACCCAGCGCGAGCCGGTGACGCGCACGGTCGCCATCAAGACGATCCGGCCGGGGCTGGACTCGCGTCCGCTGCTGGCGCGCTTCGCCGCCGAACGCCAGGCGCTGGCGCGCATGGCGCACCCCGGCATCGCCACCGTCTACGACGCCGGCGCCGACCAGCTGGGCCGGCCGTGGCTGGCGATGGAGTTCGTCGACGGCCAACCGTTGACCGACTACTGCGCGACGCACGGCCTCGACGTCGACGCCCGCGTCGAGCTGATGGCGCGCGTCTGCGACGCCGTCGACCACGCCCATCGTCGCGGCGTGCTGCACCGCGACCTCAAGCCGTCCAACGTGCTGGTCGTGCACGACGAACACACGCCGATGCCGAAGGTCATCGACTTCGGCATCGCCAAGGCGCTCGAAGGCCCGCTCGGCGACGCCTCGATCCACACCCTCGATGGCGCGCTGCTCGGCACGCCCGAGTACATGAGCCCCGAGCAGCTCGCCGGCGACGGACGCGCTGTCGACACCCGCAGCGACGTCTACGCGCTCGGCGTGATGCTCTACGAGCTGATCGCCGGCGAACGCCCGTTCGACGCCGAGCGGCTGCGCCGCGCCGGCCTGACCGACCTGCTGCGCATCGTGCGCGACGAGGTGCCACCGAAGCCGAGCACGCGGCTGCGCAACCGACCGCCGACGTCGGCCGGAGAGCCCGCGCGCGCGGCGCCGTCTTCGCCGCGGGTGCGCGGCGACCTGGACTGGGTGGTGATGCGGGCGCTGGAGAAGGACCCGGAGCGCCGCTACGCGACGCCGCGCGCGTTGGCCGAGGACCTGCGGCGCTTCCTCGCCAACCTGCCGGTCGAGGCCGGCCCGCCGAGCCACGCCTACCGGCTGCGCAAGTTCGTGCGCCGCTACCGGGCGCTCGTCGCGAGTTCGCTGGTGGTGTTCACGACGCTGGTCGCCGGGCTGGTCGCCGTCTGGTTGCTCGCCGCCCGCAACGAGCAGCTCGCCGCCGGCGAGGCGGCCGCACGCGCCGCCGCCGAGACGAGCAACCGGGTCCTGCGCCACAACCTGTACGGCTCGCACATGAGGCTCGCGGCCGAGGCGATGCACGCCCCCGGCGGCGTCGTTCGCGCGCGCGAGTTGCTGGCCGCGTGGCTGCCGGAGGCCGGGGCAGAGGATCTGCGCGGCTTCGAGTGGCACCTGCTGCACGCACGCTGCCACGGGGAGCTGCACGTCGCCGCCGCGGAAGGCCACCTGATGCAGCTGTTCTGGACCCCGGACGATCGTCTGCTGTCGACGCACTGGAACGCGGCCAACGCCTGGTCGGCGGCCAGCGGCGAGCACCTCGGCCGCTGGGAGTCTCCGGTCCGCCCCGTCGCAGCGATGGCGGTGGACGGTGCCGGCCGCGTGCTGGCGCTGTCGACGTCGCCGACCGACGTGGCCCTGCGCCGCATCGACAGCGGCGAGCAGTTCGCCGTGCTGCGACACGCCGCCCCGGCCTATCGGGCGATGTTCTCGCGCGACGGCAGCCTGCTGCTGACCAAGAGCAGGCACGCCGCGGTCGACGTCTGGGACGGCCAGACCGGCGAACACCTCGCCGACCTCGCGGGCGGGATCAACGGCACGATGGCGGCGTCGGACGACGGCCGGTTGGTCGCGGTCGGCGCGCCGGGCCGCGGCGAGGTGAAGGCGCTGGTGTTCGACCGCGACGACCTGCAACACCCGCGGTTCGCCCTGCGCAGCTCCGCCGAGGGCGCGTGGCAGCTCGACTTCGACGACGGCGCGACGCGGCTGGCCGCGGTCGGCGACGACGGCCGGATCAGCGTCTGGTCGCTGGGCGACGGCGCGCTCACGCACGAGTTCGAACACCTGGACGGACTGCGCTGCGTCAGCTTCGATCCATCGGGTCGCCGCCTCGCGGTCGGCTGCCAGGACTACGTCGCCTACCTACACGACCTCGACAGCGGCGAGACGCGACAATTCTGCGGTCACACCGGCGTGGTCAATGCCGTGGCCTGGTCCCCCGACGGCAGCCGTCTCGTGACGATGGCCGACGACGCGACGCTGCGCTGGTGGGAACTGGATGCGCGCCCGCCGCACCGCACGCTGCAACTGCGCCTGTCGGGCACCATCACGCTGGCGCAGCTCGCCTTCCTCGACGGCGACCAGCAGCTGGCGGTGCGCGCCGACCACGCGGCCGACCGGATCTGGTGCCTCACCGACGACTCGACCAGCGACGGCTTCCGCTGGCGTCGCGACGATCGACGGCTGGAAGCGGAGACCACGCCGCGCCACGACCTGTCGGCGATCGCCCCGGACGGCACGCTCGCGCTGTTCGACCGGGGCGCACGCAAGCTGTGGCTGTGGCCGCCGAAGGCCACCGAAGCGACGCCGCACGAACACCCCTACTGGGTGCGCGGCGCGGCGTGGACGAACGACGGTCGGCTGGCCACGATCGACGGCAGCGACGCATTCCGCGTGCTCGACGGCGAGACCGGACGCGAGCTCTTCGCGCACGCGGTGCCGCAGGGACCGCTCGGCCTCGCCGCGAGCCCGGTCGCCGACATCCTGGCGATCGCCGGTGCCGACCAATCGGTGTGGCTCGTCTCCTCTCGCGGCGAGGACCTCGGCCTGCTGCGCGGCCACACCGGACACGTCAACGCGGTCGCCTTCGCACCGGACGGCAGCCGCCTCGCCAGCGGCAGCCGCGACGGCACGGTGCGCATCTGGGACGTCGGAGGCCGCGCCGAGGTCTCCAGCATGCGCATCGGCGGGCTGGTCGTGGCGGTCGCCTTCAGCCACGACGGCACCAGGCTCGCGGCGATCGACGCCAAGGGGCGCATCGACTTCTGGGACGCGCGCGACGACCGACGCTGAACGACGCCTCCGGCCGACTCGCTCTCCAGCCGCGCGCACCGATGCACTACATTGCCGGCGCCCGATGAACCCCGACTTCACCAAGCTGCCGTACGGCTTCGACGAGTTCCCGAAGCCCGCCGCCGACGCCCGCGCGCTGCCGTCCTCGGCGCGCACGTGGACCAGCCCCGACGGCGTCGTGCACCGCTCCCGCTACGACCGCGCCCCGCTGCCGCACCTCGGCGGCCTGCCCGGCGTGGCGCCGTTCCTCGGCGGCCCCTACGCGTCGATGTTCAGCGAGCGGCCGTGGACGATCCGCCAGTACGCCGGCTTCTCGACCGCGGAGAAGACCAATGAGTTCTACCGGCAGGCGCTGGCGAACGGGCAACAGGGGCTCAGCGTCGCCTTCGACCTCGCCACCCACCGCGGCTACGACAGCGACCACCCGCGCGTGTCCGGCGACGTCGGCATGGCCGGCGTGGCGATCGACTCGATCGCCGACATGCGCGTCTTGTTCTCCGGCATCCCGCTCGACCGGGTGTCGGTGTCGATGACGATGAACGGCGCCGTCATCCCGATCCTCGCCCTCTACGTCGCCGCCGCCGAGGAGCAGGGCGTCTCGCCGGCGCAGCTGTCCGGGACCATCCAGAACGACATCCTCAAGGAGTTCATGGTCCGCAACACCTACATCTATCCGCCGGCGCCGAGCATGCGGATCGTGAGGGACATCTTCGCGTGGTGCGGCGAGCACATGCCGAAGTTCAACACCATCAGCGTCAGCGGCTACCACATCCACGAGGCCGGCGCATCGGCCGACCTCGAGCTCGCCTACACGCTCGCCGACGGCCTCGAGTACCTGCGCACCGGCGTGCAGGCGGGGCTCGACGTCGACAAGCTCGCCGGGCGCATGTCGTTCTTCTTCGCGATCGGCATGAACTTCTTCACCGAGATCGCCAAGCTGCGCGCGGCGCGCATCCTGTGGGCGAAGATCGTCAAGGCGTTCGGCGCCAGGAGCGACAAGTCGATGGCGCTGCGAACGCACTGCCAGACGTCGGGCTGGTCGCTGGCCGCGCAGGATCCCTACAACAACGTCGTGCGCACCTGCCTCGAGGCGCTGGCCGCGGTGCTCGGCGGCACGCAGTCGCTGCACACCAACGCGCTCGACGAGGCGATCGCGCTGCCGTCGACGTTCTCGGCGCGCATCGCCCGCAACACCCAGCTGATCCTGCAGGAGGAGAGCCACGTCACCCACTGCGCCGACCCGTTGGCCGGCTCGCACTACGTCGAGGCGCTGACCGACGAGCTGGCGCGGAAGGCGTGGGCGCTGATCCAGGAGGTGGAGCAGCTCGGCGGCATGACCAAGGCGATCGAGGCCGGCCTGCCCAAGCTGCGCATCGAGGAGGCCGCGGCGCGGCGGCAGGCGGCGATCGACTCCGGCGAGGAGACGATCGTCGGCGTCAACAAGTACCCGCCGACCGACGAGGAGGCGCTCGACATCCTGTCGATCGACAACACCGCGGTGCGCGAGCAGCAGATCGCGCGGCTGCAGAAGCTGCGCGCCGAACGCGACGAGCCGGCGGTGCAGCGCGCGCTCGCGGCGATCACCGACGGCGCGCGCGGCGACGGCAACCTGCTCGGCCTGGCGGTCGCCGCGGTGCGGCTCGGCGCGACGGTCGGCGAGGTGTCGATGGCGATGGAGACGGTGTTCGGCCGCCACACCGCGCATCCGCGCACGGTGTCCGGTGTGTATGCTGCCGCCGGTCAGTCGATGAGCGAGCTGCAGGAAGCCCAACGCCGCACCAGAGCGTTCCTCGAGCGCACCGGCCGCCGCCCGCGCATCCTGGTCGCCAAGATGGGTCAGGACGGCCACGACCGCGGTGCGCGCGTCATCGCCAGCGCGTTCGCCGACATGGGCTTCGACGTCGACATCGGCCCGCTGTTCCAGACGCCCGAGGAGGTCGCGCGCCAGGCCGTCGAGAACGACGTGCACCTGTGCGGCGTCAGCACGCTGGCCGGCGGCCACAAGACGCTGATCCCGGAGCTCGTGCAGCAGCTGCGCGAGGCCGGCCGCGAGGACGTGCTGGTCGTCGCCGGCGGCGTGATCCCGCAGCAGGACCACGCGGCGCTGCAGGCGGCGGGCGTCGCGGCGGTGTTCGGCCCGGGCACCGTGATCCCGAAGGCGGCGCTGGCGCTGCTCGACCTGCTCGAGGCCGCCCGGTGAGCGACGACCCGACGCGGCTCGCGGAGGCGATCCGCCGCGGCGACCGCGGCGCGCTGGCGCGCGGCATCACGCTGGTCGAGAGCCGCCGCGCGGAGCACACCACCGCGGCCGAAGCGCTGCTCGAGCTGTTGCTGCCCGACACCGGGCGCGCCATGCGGATCGGGATCACCGGCGCGCCGGGCGTCGGCAAGAGCACGTTGATCGAAGCGCTCGGCTCGCGCCTCTGCGACCGCGGACACAAGGTCGCGGTGCTCGCCGTCGATCCGAGTTCGTCGGTGTCCGGCGGCAGCATCCTCGGCGACAAGACGCGCATGGAGCTGCTGTCGCGCCGGCCCGAGGCGTTCATCCGCCCGTCGCCGGGCGGCGACACGCTCGGCGGCGTCGCGCGACGCACGCGCGAGGCGATGCTGCTGTGCGAGGCGGCCGGCTTCGACGTGGTGTTGATCGAGACGATCGGCACCGGCCAGTCGGAGGTCGCGGTGCACGGCATGGTCGACCTGTTCCTGCTGCTGCTGTCACCGGCCGCCGGTGACGAGCTGCAGGGCATCAAGCGGGGCGTGATGGAGCTGGCCGACGCGATCGTCGTGCACAAGGCCGACGGCGACCTGGCCGCAGCCGCCGACCGCACCGCCCAGCAGTGTGCGCTGGCGGTGCGCATCCTGCACCCCGGCGAAGACGCGCCGCCGGTGCTGCTCGCCTCGTCGACCACGGGGCGCGGCGTGGACGAATTGTGGGCCGCGCTGGAGGCGGCCATCACGCGTCGCCGCGGCGACGGCACGCTGACGGCGATGCGCGCGCAACAGGCCACGCGCTGGCTCGACGAGTCGGTGCGCGAGGCGCTGCTCGGTTGGTTCCTGAACGGACCGGACGTCGCGGCGAAGCTGTCGGAGGCCAGGCAGCTCGTCGCCGACGGCAAGCTGTTGCCGACGGTCGCCGCGCGGCGGCTGCTCGCCGCTCGCGGCTGAACCGTCGCTCGCACGGTCGGCCTGGCGCCATCGCCGCCGCCCGAGGGTTTTCCCCGTGCATCGCGAATCGATGTCACGTCGATGGTCCGCGCCGAGGAGGAGCCCGGAGTGAAGATCAAGACGCGCCTGATGGTCTCGTTGTTGGCCTGCGGCCTGCTGCCGATGTTGGCGGCCGGCCTCGTCACGCTCGCACGCCACGAGAGCAACTCGCGGCAGCAGCTGGCGCAGGCGACCGAAGCCCTCGAGCAGCGCGCCGCACAGCAGCTGCAGGCGGTGTCGGTGACGCGTCGCAACGACATCGTGCACTACTTCGAGTCGGTCGAAGGCGTGGTGCGCGCCACCGCCGCCCGCCGCGACGTGCTCGACCAGGTCGTCGCGCTGACCGACGGCATCACCCGGCTCGCCGACGGCGTCGACGCGACGCAGCTGGCGACGCTGCGCAGCGAACTCGGCGCCTACTGGAACGGACCGTTCGCCGCCAACTACGCCGCCGAGAACGCCGGCAAGCGGTTCGACGTGCAGGCCGCGCTGGCCAGACTCGACGCGCCGGCGGTCATGGCGCAACTGCTCTACGTGCAGCGCAACCCGAACCCGCTCGGCGCGAAGGACGCGCTGGACGACGCCGGCGACGGCTCCGCCTACTCGGCGGCGCACGCCAGCCTGCACGAGTCGCTGCGCCGCACCCAGCAGGAGTTCGGCTACTACGACCTGTTCGTCGTCGGCCCGAACGGCCGCGTCGTCTACTCGGTGTTCAAGGAGCTCGACTACGCGACCTCGCTGCAGACCGGCCCGTGGCAGGACAGCGGGCTCGGCAAGCTCGCGCAGCGGCTGCAGGACGCCGCCGCCGGCAAGGTGCTCGCGAGCGACTACGCGCTCTATGCGCCGAGCTACGACGGCCCGGCGTCGTTCGTCGGCACGCCGCTGTTCGACGGCGACAGGCGCCTCGGCAGCGTGATCGTGCAGCTGCCCATCGACCGCATCAACGCCGTCGCCTCGGCCGTGGAGGGCATGGGCGAGACCGGCGAATGCGTCATGGTCGGTCCCGACCTGCTGATGCGATCGGACTCGCGGCATGAGCCGACGACGCACAGCGTCGTCGCTTCGTTCCGCCAGCGGGCCACCGGCACGATGGACATGCCCCCGGTGCGCGAGGCGCTCGCCGGCAGGGAAGGCGGCGGTCCGGTGACCGACATCGACGGCGGCGTGGAGCTGGCCCACTGGCTGCCGATCGACGTGCTCGGCACGCGCTGGGCGATGGTCGCCAAGGTCGAGACGGGCGAGATCCTCGCCTCGGTCGCGACCATGCGCGCCGACGCGGCGCGCGCGGCCGACGAGATGCTCGGCTGGACGGTGGGCCTGCTGGCGTTCGTCGGCATCGCCGTCGGCGCCTTCAGCTGGTGGTTCGCGCAGCGCCTGGTGCGGCCGATCCAGGCGACCGCCGACGCGCTGCACAACATCGCCGACGGCGACGGTGACCTGACGGCCCGGCTCGACGACTCCGCCGGCGACGAGGTCGGCGAGCTGGCGCGCTGGTTCAACGCGTTCCTCACCAAGCTGCGCGGCTCGGTGCAGCAGGTCGAGCAGAAGGCCAACGACGTGCAGACCGCCGCCGACAGCCTGACGGTCTCCGCCAACCAGCTGGCCCGGAGCGCGGAGAACACGCGGCAGCAGAGCTCGACGGTGGCCGCCGGCGCCGAGCAGATGAACGCCAACATGCGCACCGTGGACAGCTCCACCGACTCGATGGCGGAGACGCTGCGCTCGGTCGCGGCGGCGGTCGAGCAGATGACCGCCAGCATCGCCGAGGTCGCCGGCGCGGCGAAGAACGCCGCGGAGGTCGCCCACACCGCCGCCGACCTGACCCACTCGAGCCACGAGAAGGTCAGCGAGCTCGGCACCGCGGCCAACGAGATCGGTCAGGTCATCGAGACCATCCAGGACATCGCCGAGCAGACCAACCTGCTGGCGCTCAACGCGACCATCGAGGCGGCGCGCGCCGGCGAGGCCGGCAAGGGCTTCTCGGTCGTCGCCAACGAGGTCAAGGACCTCGCGCGGCAGACGGCGGAGTCGACGCAGGACATCCGCAACCGCATCGAGCGCATCCAGAACAGCACCGCCGAGTCGGTGCACGCGATCGCCGCGATCGACCGCGTCATCAAGAAGGTCAACGAGTCGAGCCGCGCGATCGCCACTTCGGTCGGCGAGCAGCGCGCCGCGACCAACGAGATCTCCAGCACGCTCGCCGCGAGCACCAGCCGCGTCGCGCAAGTGGCGACGGCGGTGCGCGAGTCGTCGAGCGCCAGCGGCGACATCACCCGCTCGATCGGCCGCGTGGACGAGAGCGCCCGCGACACCACCCAGGCCGCCGACGCGGCGCTGCAGCTCGGCCACTCGATGACCACGCTGGCGCGCGAGCTGCGCGACGTCGTCGGTCAGTTCAAGACCCGCTGAGCGCCGTCGCGACGGCGCTCACTTGCCGGCGGTGCCGGCCCAGGCGGGGTGCGACTCGTGGTCACGGCCGGTGCCGAAGTTCTGCACCCAATAGCGACCGTTGCCGCCGACACCGAGCTCGCGGTGGCCGGCCTCGAGCATGTTGCGGTGGTGGCCCGACGAGCGCCGCCACGCCGAGACCGCGGCCATCGCGCCGTCGCACAGCGCGATGTTCTCGCTGACCCCGTACTGGTAGCCGGCCTTGCGCATGCGGTCGATCGGCGTCTTGTGCTCCGGCACCGGCGACATGTGCGCGAAGTAGCCGAGCTTCGACATCTCGTCGGCGTGCCCCTGCGCCGCGGCACAGATCGTCGGCACGCCGGCCAGCGGCCGGTGCCCGAACATCACCCGATACTCGTTGGTGTGCCGCAGCAGCTCCCGCTGCGCCACCGACAGCTGCGGACCGACCGCCTCGTTGAACGCCAGGACGCGGCGCCAGTCGCGGCGCTCGTCGGCCTCCGCGCGGTCGCGGCAGAAACCCTGCAGGTCGACCGTCTCGCCGGCCGGCAGCCCGCGCGCCCAGTTGACGCCGGCCAGCGCCGAGGCGAACGACTCGCCGTCCGGCAGCGCGTCGAGCTGCACGAGCTTCTGCAGCAGCCAGTCGAGGTCGCGCAGCTGCGCGGCCAGCTCCGCCGGCACCCGCAGCTTCGCCTTGTTGCCTTCCCAGAGCGCCCGCACCGCGGCGACGCGCTCGTCCACCTCGGCCTGCACCCTGTTGTACTCGGCGAACTTCTCGCCCGAGACCGCCGGCGGCTTGTAGGGGTAGAAGTAGCGGACCTCGTCGTAGATCAGCTCCTTGGCGTGACGGCGCGCCGCGTCGAGCTCTTCGCGCGCGGCGTGCATCTTGTCGTATTGCTTGCCGAGGCTGCCGGTGGCCAGCTTGTCGCGATCGACGACCAGCTGCTGCCACAGCGCCTTGCCGAGCGCCGCCAGGTCCACGCCGCCGACGGCGACCACGCCGTCGACGAACGCATCGCGGGCCCCGGTGTCGCGGTTGCGCAGCGCCTGCGCCAGCTTGGGCGCGAGCGCCTTGACGCGATCGGCGATGTCGAGGTCGCGCGCCGCCACCAGCTTGCCCTTGTGCAGCACGTAGTGGGAGTCGCCGACGGCCTCGCCGCGCCCGCGCGCGATCACCTGGTCGACGCGGGCCTGCTCGGTCGGCGTGGCCTCGAGCACCTTCACCAGCACCGCCTCGGCGCCAGCCGTCTCACCCTGCTTGTAGAGCAGCGCTGCGGCGCCGAGCGCCGCGTCGCCGCCGACCGCGAGCTGCTTGACGAGCGCCTGCACACCGGCCGGCGCAACCTCGTGCCACAGCAGCGGCGCATCGCCGTCCGGCGTGCGCGCCTGCAGCCCGTGCCCGTCACCGGGCATGAGCTGCGCCGTTCGGCCGTCGGCCATCGTCACCGCGACCTTCTTGCCGGTGCTCACGTGCTGGCGCACGGCGGCTTGCCACGCGGCCAGCAGCCCGGCCTCGTCGGCGCGGGCCAGCAGACGCCCGGCGAACTCAGGGTCGCGATCGCGCACCGCCTCGCCGGCCTCGCGCAGCAGCGCCGCGGCCTCGGCGTAGGCGCTGCGCTCCTCGGCGGCGCGCACGGCGTCCATGCGGCTGCGCAGGCTCGCCAACGTCTGCAGGCGCGTGGCCTCGGTGACCGGCGACGGCGCGCTCGCCGCGTCGCCCGGAGCTCCCGGCGCGTCGCGCCGCGCGCCCGGCGCGTCGGGGCTGGCGCTTCCTCCGGCCACCCCCGTCGCCGTCGGCGCCGAACTGGCGACCGCGGTCCCGGTGGCGGCGGCGGACACACCCTGCAGGCGATCGATCTCCTCGCCGAGGCTGCGGAACGCCTGCGTCGACGGGAACTGGTCGCGGGCCGCCTGCAACACCGACAGCGCCGCGGCCGAGCCCTCCGCCGCCTCGGTCCGCGCGGCCTCGGCCATCACGCCGGCGAGCGCGCCGACGGCCGCCTCGCGCACCGATCCTTCGAGCCGACGCAGCGCCGCGACCGACGGTTCGTCCTCCGCCTGTTCGAAGCCGGCCTGCACCAGCGCGAACGCCTGCGCGAACTTGCCGAGGCCGATGAAGCGCTCGATCTCGGACGTGTCGAGGCCCGGCACCTCGACGCGCGACGGCGCGGCACCGCCAGCGGCGGCGCTGTCGCGCCCCGACGAGGCAGCGGCCAGCGCCCGACGCCGTTCGTCGCGCTCGGTGAGCGTCGCCTTGAGCTGCGAGCGCACCTGGCGCGCGGCGACGCGCTGTTCGACCGGTCCGCGCGACTCGCGCTGCTGCAGGTCCTTCATCCAATCGGCGTAGCTGCCCTCGCCGGCGGGATCACGCACCTCGGCGAGCAGGCGCTCGCGGGCGGCGTCCACGTCGTCCACCGACCGGCGGGCCGCCGCCAGGCGATCGAGGCGGTCGTCGGTCGCGTCGCGCCACTCCCGGCCGAGGCGATCGAGCACCTGGCGCGCGTCCGCGAGATCGCCCTGTTCGCGCAGCTTCTCGACGTAGGCGAGCTCACCGCGCACGTCGCCGCGATCGTCGCTGCGCAGCGAGTAGACGACGACGACCGCGGCCACCGCCAACGCGCCGAGCACCGGCAGCAGGTTGCCGCGTGCCTTCGCCGCGCGCCGCGGGGCGCGCGCGACGGGGGTGCGCAGCACGTCCTCGGGCTTGGCGGCGCGAACCACGGTGCGCCCGACGACGATCACCGCGTCACCCAGCTCGATGCGATCCCCGAGCTGCAGCACGACCTGCCGCACGCGTTCGCCGTTGACCCGGACCTCGCCGAGCGCGGTCAAGCGCACGCCGTCGTCGATCGGCTCGAAGCGGACGTGTTGGGCGTCGACCCCCTCACCGCGCAGCTGCACGGCGGCCCCCGGCGCGGCGCCGAAGGTCACCGCCCGCTCGCCGATGGGATGCAGGAACGTCTGACCGCTGTCGAGGATCTGCAGTGTGTACATGCGCTGGACCCACCTGCGGCCGGTTGGGGAAACGGGTCCAGAGTGGGGGCGGCAGTCTACCCGGTCGGCTTGCCGATCGGGACCATTGCGTGCCGTCGCCACAGACTTGCGACCTGCCCTGCGGTGCGGCCGGCCTCCGGTACGAGATCGGAGCCGAAGCGGCAGCGGCGGAGACGCTCGACGGGCAGTTCGCGGAGCAGGCGGCAGAGCCGCCGGTGCTCGTCGACCGTCTGGTTGACCACCAGCAACCATCCGCCGGGCCGCAGGGCCTGCACGGCGCGACGCAGCAACCGGCGGGGCCGCAGGCGGGACAGCGGCGTCCCCCACTGCAGACAGGCGTAGGCGGTCAGGAACGGGAAGAACGCCGTGACGACGTCCTGTTCGGGCAGTCGCATCGCGGCGACGTCGCCGGTCTCGAACGTCACGAGGTCCCCGCCACGGCCGGCGCCGGCGGCGTGCGCGGCGGCGTGGTCGGCGCGCGAGTGGCCGTCGCGGTAGACGCCGTGGCCGTCGAGTTCGACGCCGCGCAACACGACCCGCGCGCCGCCGGCGGCGCGCGACAGCCCGCGCTGCAGCGCCGTCGCGTAGTGGAAGTCGCCGCAGCCGACGTCCACCGCGCGCAACGCGCCGTCGGGACCGAGCGGCGCGGCGCGCCCGCCGATCAGGC
The DNA here is from genome assembly GCA_020638735.1 of Planctomycetota bacterium. Lineage (GTDB taxonomy): Bacteria > Planctomycetota > UBA1135 > UBA1135 > UBA2386. Next base: position 924,277 of record JACKHZ010000008.1, read on the forward strand.
GCTCGAGCCCTTCGAGACGGGCCAGGTTGCGGGCGAAGACCGGCGCGTCGACGGCCTCACGCAGCGCGCCGAGGTCGTAGCGCTGCGTCAGCGCAGCGGCGCGCTCGTGCGCCCCGTCGCGCCGCGCCGCCGGCAACCAGGCGAACAGCGTCGGACCGTCGCCGCCGCGGCGCGGCGGGGCGCCCCGGCGCCAACGCAAGGTCGAGCGCACGACGAAGCCGAGCTCGTTCGCCGGAGCGCGCAGCAGCGACCATCCTCGACGCAGCAGATCGGGCATGCCGACCATGGCATCGGCAGTTGCGGGCGCCGAGCCTGAGGGCCGCGGGACCCCGCCGGGAGGCCGGCCCGCCGATCGTGGCCCCGCGCAGCTCAGCGCGGCGTCTGCGGGAACTTCAGGTAGGGCAGCTTCACGCCCTGGAACTCGAAGTTGTCGATGCGCAGCTCGGGCGGCGGCTCGAAGCCGACGCCGCCGTCGGCGGCGATCAGGTCGTTCTGCTCGACGCCGTCGCCGGACACGCCGAGCGCGCCGACCAGGTGCTTCACGCCGTTGACGTCCGCCTTGTAGAGCGGCACCGACCCGGGGAAGAACGTCAGGCCGTTCTGGTAGCCGGGATCGGGTGCATCGTTTCCCCAGCGGTCGACCTGGCTGTCGAGCTGATTGAGCAGGGCGAGGTTGTAGAGCGGGCCCGGCGCGGTGTTGCCGGTCGCCGGCGTGAAGTTCGGCAGCGCCGCGATGTACTCGGCCTGGCTGAAGGTGCCGCCGATGCCCGGCGGATAGAACGGCTGCGACAGGAAGCCGAGCGTGCGCGTCGTCAGCGCGATGCCGCGCGCGTCGCCGAGCGGGAAGCCCGGCCACTGGTCACCGTTCGGGAACGGGAAGCCCTGCGTGGTCGTCGCCGTCGCGAACGGCCCGCCCGGCCGACAGTAGTAGACGACCGAGCGCGCCTTGGCCGGCACGACGTCGATCGCGTCGCACAGCGTGTCCTCCATGCGGTAGTGCGCCAGGATCAGGCCACGGGCGTCCACCACCGTGGCGATGACGCGCGCCGAGCTGCCGAGCGGCAGGCGGACCTGGCCGCGCGTGATGTTCGCGCTGGCCACCACCTGACCGATGATCTTCGACACGTCGGCCTGCGTCAGCAGCACCCCGCCGTTGCCGGTCTGGCCGTCGCGCGGGCCGATCAGGAAACCGAACGGGTCTTCGCGCCCCGCCACGACCGCCGAGACGAACGCGCCGGGCGCTGCGGCGGTGCGCGCCTGGGTACCAGCCGGCCGCGTCACCTGCTGCACGTAGGGCAACAGCACGCCGACGATCGTGATCGCGCCCTCGAGCGGGATGTCGTCGAAGAAGAAGTCGGGGTCGCCGAGCACGGTCGGATCCGGCTTCGCGCCCTGGATCGCCGCGAACTCGCCGGCGGCGACGAACGGCTGTCCGGCGTTCGGCCCCGAGTTGAAGACCACGTAGACACCGACGCCACCGACCAGGCGCGGCACCGCGGCGCCGTTGGCCTTGAACAGCGGGATCCCGCCCGGCAGCAGCGTGATGCCGGGACTCGGGAAGGTGCCGCCGATGTTGCGCGACGGGTTGAAGAAGATGTTGCCGGTGTTGAGCTCGACCGGTTCGCCCGGCGGCGGCGGCACCGAGACGCCGGTGTTGTACAGCGTCGGCGGCGTGGTCAGGTTGGTGGCGATGTCGGCGCCGCGGTTGGTGGCGTTGATCTGCCACAGCGGCCCCTGCGGCGTGCCGGCGACGCCGGTGATGCGGCGGGTCGGCGCGATCACCGTGTTGCCGCCGATGCTCGCGCCGCTGTTGGGCGCCTGCGACGCGATCAGCTCGCTGGCGAACGTCGGCGGGAAGTGGAACGCGCCGAGCGTCTCGACCGTGCGCGACGACAGCGGCGCCTGGCTGTTGGAGAAGTACGACGTGGTGCGCGCGAGGCTGACGGCGATGTCGTCGTCGTCGGCGGCGGCGCCGCCCACCGTCGAGAAGGCGCCGAGGATGTCACCGGTGCGATCGGTCACCGCGACGTGCACGTCGAAGGTGTCGGCGCCGGCCGCGGCCTCGACCGCGTTGACGGCGCGCTGGATGATGCGCGACACCTCGGGCGCGGTCAGCGGGATCGCCGGCCCGCCGGTGACGAAGCCGACCGGCGTCGAGGTCGTCTTGCCGCTGCACGACGGCAGACCGAGCCCCGCCGCGGCGAGCAGGCCGAACGCCGCGCCGCGCGCGACGCGAACCTTCCAGGAGCTGATCGGGGCCATGGCTACCACGTGGTGATGATCTGGGTGAAGACGTTGTAGCGGATGTCGTTGGAGTCGTAGATGCGCGCGAAGCCGTCGTCCGGCAGCAGCACGCCGCCGCCGAGCTGCAGGATCACGTTGTTGGTCAGCAGCGGCCGGTACTGGGTGCCGAAGAACAGCTCGGTGCCGATCGACTTGCTGATGTCCGCGGCCTGCAGCAGGAACTCGAGCGACTCGGTCTTGTCGAAGCGCAGGTAGGTGAAGCCGACCTGGCCGCGCCACTTCGGCGTCAGCTCGGCGTCGAGCGCGGCGCCGAACAGCAGCACGCCGGGGTTGACGAAGTTCGACTGCCCCTGCGACTTGCTGGTGCGCAGGTCCGCCAGCGAGCTGCCGGGCTGCGTCAGGCCGGTGTTGGTGAACTTGAGGCCCTGCGAGTTCCAGAACGAGAACCCGCCGCCGCCGAAGTTGGGGTTGTCGAAGATCGCGCTGAAGCCGCGGCCGGTGCCGTCGCGCGGGTTGCTGTCGCCGGACGCCCACAGGCCGAACACGCGGGGGCGCAGCCAGTCGATGTCGTACGACACCTCGAGCGCGGCGAACTGCGCGTTGACGTCGACGCCGCGGCCGGCGATGGCGTTGACCTTCTCGCTGCCGAGCGCCTGGTAGAACGCGTGGGTCACGTTCCAGCGGCCGAGGTGCCCTTCGCCGGCCCAGCCGAGGTAGTAGACGTCGATCTCGTTGGGTGTGAACACGCCGATCGGCGCCGGCGAGACCAGGAAGCGGTTGTCGTCGAACTTGAAGCCGCGCTGGTCGTCGTTCCAGTGGAACGACAGCGACGACGTGTAGCCCTTCACCGGCCAGTCCTGGCGGTAGACGTTGGCGATCAGCACGTTCTGATCGCGGTTGTCGTAGTTGTTCAGCTGCGAGTTGGTGTCCTTGTCGAGCTGGTTGAACAACGCCAGGTTGTATTGCCACTTGTTGTTGTCGGCGTTGCCGAACAACCGCACGCCGAGGTTGGTGTCCTCGAACAGGAAGCCGCGGAAGTCGCTGCGGAACGGCAACACGCCGGCCTCGACGCTGAGGAAGTCGTAGCGGTCGCTGAGGTCGAGCAGGTGGTACTCGACGAACGCCTCCTGCAGCGTGAAGAACGTGCGGCGCCGCACCGTGCCGCGCGCCGGGTCGATGACCACGACGCCGACCTCGTTGACGTCGAGCTGGTTGAAGTTGAACACCGGCGTGACGCGGATGCGCCAATCGACCGGCTTGAACGCCTGCTGCCCCTTGAACAGGTCGATGGTCAGCGCGACGTCGTCCTGCACGAACGTCTGCCGCCCGTTGCCGAAGACGTTCTGCGACACCGGCCCGGGACCGGTGATGCCGGACGGCGTCGGCACGTCGCGGGCCTCGTAGAGGAAGCGGTTGGTCGCGGTCACCGACAGGAACAGGTCCTCGCGGCCGAACACCGGGAAGTCGCCCTTCAGCTGGTGCTGGCGGTACGGGTTCCACCAGGCAGCGCGTTCGTTGACGACGTAGTCGGGCGCCGCCAGGCCGTTGACGGGACGCCCCGGCGCGAACCAGCGCGACGGCATCGGCTCGAAGTCTCGCGGCGCCTGCTGGCCGACGGCGACACCGCCGAGGGCCAGCGCCGCGGCGAGCGCCGCGGCGAGCGGCCGCGACCAGCTCCCCGAGGCGGCCGGCGCCTGACGCCGGCGGCACGGTCCCTGACACGTTCGCGGACCGCGACCGTGCTCCTGCCAGCGAATCCGACGCCTCGATGCGATCCTCATGGGGCAGCCTTCCGTCCGAGAGTGCGGGCCGATTGGAGCGACGGTCGCGACCTCGCGAAAGAACATTCGGGGCACCGGAGGCCGGCCATGTCCTTGGCACAGGTGGCGCGACCTTCTAGCATCGCGCGGCAATCGCATGCCACGATTCCAGCTGCTCATACGCGAACCCGCCAAGGAGCCACGAACCGTGGCGCTGGGTGACCCGGTCGTCGTCGGTCGCTCCCGCAACGCCGACCTCGCCGTCGAGGACGAGGAGGTCGGCCGCAAGCAGTTCCGCATCGGCGTCACGTCGGGCTTCGTCGTGCTCGAGGGACTCGGCACGACCAATCCGACGCGCGTCGACGACGGGGTCATCGGCGCCGGCGATCGCACGACGCTGGCGATCGGCGCGATCATCCGCGTCGGCAAGACCACATTCGAGGTCCAGTCCGCGGACAGCACCCAGGGCGAGGCTGGCAATCCCGGAGAAATCGTCGAACGCACGATGGTCGCGCCCGGCCCTGCTGGAGGACCGCCGCGGCCAGCGCCGCCGGCGCCGCCGAAGACCGACGAGGTCCCGCTCAAGACGCTCGAGCTGAAGGGCCCCGGCGCCCCAGGCGCCCCAGCAGCCCCGGCGCCCGCGTCCCCGGGCACCCAGATGTACCGGCCCGGCTCGGGGCCACCGCCCGCCCAACCCGACGTCGCCGGCGCCGACGAGGTCATTCCAGAGCAGACGATGCAGCTGCGTCCCGGTGGCTTCCGGCCGGGTGCACCTGCCCCGGCACCCGCCCGGCGCCGGCGACGCCGCCGCGGCGCGACCCCGGCCGCCAGCCCGCCACCGCCTGCGCCAAGCCGCCGGCGCCGAAGCCGCCGGCGCCACCCCCGCCTCCTCCGGCGCCCCCTCCGCCGCCGGCGCCGCGGGCCGAACCGCGCCCGGCGCCGACACCGGCGCCCGCGCCGGCTCCGACGCCGCGGGAGAAGCCCAAGACCGTGGCGATGCGGCCCGAGGACATGGCACCGGCGCCGACGACCGCGTTCCTCGGCAGCGAGGGCGAGTCGAAGCTGCACGGCTCGGTGCCGCGCCTGTTCGTCAAGAGCGAGGGTCTCAAGCGCCGGGTGCGGTTGATGAAGGCCAGCAACCGGGTCGGTCGCGCCGAGAACTCCGACGTGCTGCTGCCACACGAGTCGGTGTCCGAACTGCACGCCGAGATCACGTTCGACGGGGAGCAGTGGTCGCTGCAGGACATGGGCAGCACCAACGGCACCATCGTCGACGGCAACCATCTCCGCCGCACGTCGCAGCCGCTGCGCCGCAACTCGCTGATCGGCGTCGGCGCGCTGCACGTGATCTTCCTCTGCGTCGACGCCAGGACCGCGGCGCAGGACCGCCGCGAGGAGGAGCGCGCGCTGAACCTGATCGTGCGGGCCGGCCGTCTGACCAAGGGCGAAGCCAACCAGATCCGCCGCCTGTGCCGCGCGGACACCAGCCAGTCGATCGCCGAGACGCTGATGATGGAGACCGGGCTGAAGCCCGTCGACTGGGCCAGCGCGGTCGCGACGGCGCGCGCCAAGGTGTCCATGGTGGACCGCATCCTGGGCCTCTTCTCCCGCCGTTGACCATGAAGCCGACGCCGCGGCCATGAACCTCGCCTTCCTGCGCTCCCGGCACGCCGCGCTCGCCGTCGTGGTCGTCGCTGCGTTCGTCGCCTGGCACCTGGTCGGTGCGCACCGCTTCGGCGACCGCGCCGACGACAACGTGCTGTTCCTGCTGACGACCGGCTGGTTCGCCGTCGCCGCCTACGTCGTGCTGGCGCTCTACGCGGCGCGCCGCGCCGCGCATCGCCTGCGCCTGACCCCGGAGTTCGGCTGGCGCGTGCAGCTGCCGCAGCTCGAGCGCGCGCAGGTCGAGCTCACCGAGCTGCAGAACCGCATCGAGCGGCGCGAGCTCGGCGGCGCCGGCCAGGTGCGTCGCGCTGCCGCCGAGATCATGCGCCGCCACGGCGTGCACAAGACGCTGCGCGTCGTCGTCGCCGAAGACCCCCGCACGCTCGGCCAGCTGCGGGTCACGGTGCTGCCGCGCGAGGCGCTCGGCCGGCTCGCCAGCTGGCTGTCGGCGCACGCCTGGTACGGCATCGCCGCCGCGCTGCTGGTCTGGTTCCACGGCGGCATGCGCACCGGCTCGACCATGGGCCTCGCGCTCAACGCGCTCAGCTACGTGGTGATCGGCACCGGCCTGCTCGGCGCGTTCTTCTGGGCGGTCGGCCCGACGTGGCTCACGCGCGCCGAGCGCGAGCTGTCGATCGAGAAGTCGCTGGCGCTGCGCGATCACTTCGCGCGCAAGCTCGCCGAAGCGGACGAGCTGCAGCGCTCCGCGCCCGATCGCCGCCAACGCGCGCTCGCCGGTGTGTCCCAGGCCGAGGCCGCGCTGCGCGCTGCCGAGCGGGCCGCCGGCGCGGCGAGCGGCGACAAGGCGCTGCAGAAGGCGGTCAAGGACGCACAGCGCGACCTGAAGAAGGCCGAGGGCGACGTGCAGGCGGTCGATCGCGAGGTGGCCGAGCTGCCTGCCCAGGCGCGGATCCTGCGCGGCCAGGCAGACCTGGTCGGCCGCGAGGCCGCGCGCCTCGAACGCTACCGCACGCTGCTGCGCGGCTGGCGGCTGCTGCACGTGCCCTGCTCCGTCGTGCTGCTCGCGCTGGTCGCGGTGCACGTGCTCAGCATCTATCTCTACTGACCCCACGGCACCCAGCCCCCCCCCACCCAGACCATGAGCTCCGCCTCAGCAGGCCAGGTCGAAGCGCTGCTCGCGACCCCGCTGTTCGCCGGCGTCGACGACGAGCTGCTGGACGGCATCCGCACCGAAGCCGCGATCGCCGACGGCAGCTACGCGTTCGAGCCGGGCGTCGCCCGCCGCGAAGGCCTGGTGCGCTTCCGCGACGTCGCCGACGCCGAGGAGATCGTCGCCCAGGGCACCATCACGACCGAGTTCGTGGTGATCCTGCACGGCCAGGTGCAGGCGCTGCAGGCGCGCAGCGGCCGCGACGTCTACCGCCACCGCGACTACGGCCCCGGCGACTGGTTCGGCGAGGTCTCGACGCGCTCGCACCACCCCGCGCTCGCCACCTACCGCGCCGACGGCGACACGCTGATCGCGGTCATCGAGGCGCGCATGTTCGCCCGCCTCTACGCCGAGGACGACACGTTCCGCGAGCGCATCGACCAGGGCTACCTGGACAACCTCGCGCTGCACCTGCGGCTGTCGCCGCTGACGCGCGAGCTCGACGAACAGGCGATCGCGGCGCTGCAGAAGGGCGCCGAGCTGGTCTCCTACGAGGACGGCGACACGATCGTCGAACGGAACGAGGCCGCGGACTGCGTGTTCCTGGTGCGCGCCGGCGCGGTGGCGGCGGTCGTCGACAGCCACGGCAGCGAGCGCACGCTGGCGTTCTACAAGGGCAACGCGACGTTCGGCGAACACGCGCTGCTCGGCAACGGCGCGACGTGGCCGGCGACCTACAAGGCGCTGACGGCGACAACGCTGATCAAGCTGCCGAAGCAGGCCGCGCGCAACCTGTCGGCGCCCGAGCAGCGCGGCCTGGTGCGCGCCGCCAACCGGCTGCTGGGCAAGGACGAGGTCGCGGCCGCGACCAGCGCCAACGCCGAGGACATCGGCAGCCGGCGCCTGCTCGACGAACTGTTCGTCATGGTCGAGCGGGAGTCGGTCAAGGGCGGCCGCGCGCTGGTCATCGACCGCACCCGCTGCGTGCGCTGCAACATGTGCGTCGAGTCGTGCGTCGCGGTGCACGACGACGGCATCCCGCGGCTCAGCAAGGTGGGCACGCCGGTCGCGACCGACGAGGTGCTGATCACCGCCTGCTACCACTGCGAGACGCCGCAGTGCATGTTGTCGTGCGAGTACGCGGCGATCCGGCGCGACCCGCAGGGCCGCGTGCGCTTCGAGTACGACAACTGCGTCGGCTGCGCCGGCTGCATCGACGGCTGCCCCTACGGCGTGATCCGCCTCGTCGCCCCGGCGCCGCCACCGCCCCCGCCGCCGTCGTTCCTGCAGTCGCTGCCGCTCGTCGGCAAGCTGTTCGGCTCCCCGCCCGCCGCCCCGGCGACCGCAGCGGCGCCGGCCCGCGACGACGACGCGGCCCGGATGCGCTCCATCGGCGCCGGCGGCAAGCTGAACCAGGTGAACGGCAAGACCATCAAGTGCGACCTGTGCGCCGGCCTGCCGTTCGAGGCCTGCGTCTACAACTGCCCCACCACCGCGATCCTGCGCAAGCAACCGCAAGAGCTGTTCGATCCGGCGACCGCCCGCCGCCGAGGACTCTGATGACGAAGAGCAGGATCAAGGTCAAGCACGGCGCCGAGGAGCTGGTGTTCGACGGCGGCACCGTCAACGTCGGCGGCCGCACCGGCGCGGACCTGGTGCTCGACGACGTCATGGTCGCCGATCGCCACTGCACCATCAGCTACGAGGGCCGCTTCGTGCTGCGGGACCGCGGCTCGGTCACCGGCACCTGGCTCGGTGACGAGCGCGTCACCAGCGGGGCCAAGCTCCGCGACGGACAGACCATCGTCATCGGCACGACGCGCATCAAGGTCGCGATCGGCGACGAGGCCGGCGCAGCCGTGCTGGAGCTGACCGTCGAGCCGCGCAGCTTCTGGTGGAAGCGCGCCGGCAAGGGCGTCTTCGACAACGACCCCGACCAGCTGGTGCGCAGCGAGGTCGGCTTCGGCCGCTTCCCGGCGCTGCGGCTCGGCAACCGCCTGGCGCTGATCGCCGGCGCGGTGCTGCTGCTCGCCGCGACGTTCGCCTCGGCGGTGATGGCCCGGCTCGCCGATCCGGGCGCGCTGCTGCCGACGCACGCGTTGCTGCTGAGCGGCGCCGTGGCCGACGCCACGCACGAGGGCTTCGACAAGTGCGTCGAGCTGTCGGGCGAGCAGGGCTGCAACGTCTGCCACACCGCCGGCAGCGGCACACCGGAGCAGAAGTGCATGCAGTGCCACGGCCTGCCCGGCCAGCTCGGCGGCGAGGGTTCGCGTCGCCACCCCTACCAGAACGACTCGACGCTCGGCCCGGTGCCGGGCATCGACGTCACCGAACAGTTCTGCGTGCTGTGCCACACCGACCACGCCGGCGGCCAGTGGCTGAAGCCCGTCGCGACGGAGCTGCGCGGCAAGTGCGAGCACTGCCACGCGGACGGCGACGCGCCGCTCGACCGGGCGGCGCTGGTGGCGAAGGCGCGACTCGAGCTGCCGCCGCAGCGCCAGCGCGAGTACCCGAGCTACCGGTTCCCGCACGATCAGCACCTGAAGAAGCAGGTGGCCTGCGAGACCTGCCACCAGCTCGACGCGAAGCTGCTCGCCGACCGCGAGCGCGGGGTGCCGGACGACACGCTGCGCCCCGACTTCGCCGGCGTGCCCTACGCGGTCTGCGCGTCGTGCCACGTGCCCGGGTCCGCGGCCGCGCAGATGACCTCTGAGCAGCAGGCGAAGTGGCGCGAGCAGAGCCCGCAGTGGGCGCTGAAATGGCACGGCGTCGACGACGACGGCGCACACTGCCTGACCTGCCACGACCGCGGCGAGCGCAACGGCACGCGGGTGATCGGCCCCGAGCTGCGGCTGGTCGACCGGCCGTCCGCCGACCCGGAGCGCTATCGCACCGAGCGCGCCCGCTACACGGCGCAGCTGCGCCGCCACACCGAACAGTTCGCCGCGCACGCCGGCGACCGGGCCTGCTCGACGTGCCACCTCAAGGACACGATCGCGGCCGAGGACGACGCGGCGCGGCCGCGCACGTTCTGGCACGCGCTGCACCTGCGCCAGGGCAAGCTGGCGCCGCGCGACCCAGCGGCCGTCAGCGCCGACGCGGGCGAAGGCTGCATGTCGTGTCACCAGGACCTCGCCGGCGCCGACGCGACGCACCTGACGAAGGCGAAGGACGGCGGCTTCCACTGGCCCGACGGCGCGGCGGCGCAACAGGCGTGTTCGTCGTGCCACCGCGAGGCCGAGGGCGAACCGCTGCGGCTGGCCGCGGTGAAGGGCCCCGTCACGGGCGGTCGCCGCGTGCCCGACTTCCCGCACGACGTGCACGTCGGCAGCCCCACGTTCGCCAGGTCGGGCCAGCTCGCCGACGGCTGCTTCGCCTGCCACGGCTTCAGCGCGCCCGGCGACGGCGAGTCGTTCTCGCAAGTGCCGACCACGCGCGACGACGCGATCAACTGCAGCGGCTGCCACGCCGGGCACCAGAACGTCGCCGACGGCCTGTGCCTGCAGTGCCACCCGGTGACGAAGGCCAGCAACTCGTTCCTCGAGAGCCAGGCCGTGCCGCCGGGCGCGATGGTGTTCGGTCGCACGGTGCCGCCGCGGTCGACGCGCAGCTGGCCGGCCGCCAACGGCTTCAGCCACCTGTCGGCCGGCCACCGCGACGGCAAGTGCGCCGATTGCCACGGCGACAGTCAGCTGGAGAAGGCCAGCTCGCTCGCCGACGTGAAGGTGCCGGACGAAGGCCAGGCCCTGTGCAGGAAGTGCCACCTGGAGAAGCAGTTCCACTGGCGCTGACGGCGACGGAACCGCGCGCCCGCCGGCCGGAGTTCTCGCTGGCATTCCCACCCTCGGCGCGGTCGCCTCACGGCATGAGTTTGCGACGCGATCTGCTCGAACAGGATCAGCACCTGCGCCTCGGCACCGAGCTGCTGCACGACCCCAAGCGCAACAAGGGCACCGCGTTCCCCGAGGCCGAACGCGACGCGCTGCGGCTGCGCGGGCTGCTGCCGCCGCACGTCTTCTCCCTGCAGGACCAGGTCGATCGCGCGCTCGCCAACATCCGCCGCTCGCCGGACCCCCTGCAGCGCTACGTCGCCACCGCCGCGGTGCAGGACCGCAACGAGACCCTCTACTTCCGGCTGCTGCTCGACCACCTGCGCGAGCTGATGCCGATCGTCTACACGCCGACGGTCGGGGAGGCGTGCCAGAAGTTCGGCCACATCTTCCGCCGCCCGCGAGGCCTGTTCGTCTCTGCCGAGGACCGCGGTCGCGTCGAGCAGGTGCTGCGCAACTGGCCGAACCGCGACGTGCGCGTCATCGTCGTCACCGACGGCGAGCGCATCCTGGGCCTCGGCGACCTCGGCGCGCACGGCATGGGCATCCCGGTCGGCAAGCTCAACCTCTACACCGCCTGCGCCGGCGTCGACCCGCGGGTCTGCCTGCCGATCACGCTCGACGTCGGCACCAACAACTCGGCGCTGCTCGGCGACCGGTTCTACGTCGGCCTGCGCCAGCCGCGGCTGGTCGGCCAGGACTACGACGACCTGATCGAGGAGTTCGTCACCGCGGTCCAGCGGGTGTTTCCGCAGACCCTGCTGCAATGGGAGGACTTCGGCAACCGCAACGCGTTCCGCCTGCTGAGCCGCTACCGCGACCGCGTGCCGAGCTTCAACGACGACATCCAGGGCACCGCCGCGGTGGCGCTGGCGGGCGTGCTGTCGGCGCTGCGGATCACCGGCGAACGGCTCGAGGACCAGCGCTTCCTGTTCCTCGGCGCCGGCGAGGCGGGCACCGGCATCGCCGACCTGATCGTCGCCGAGCTGGTCGCGCGCGGCGTCGCCGTCGAACAGGCGCGTCAGCAGTGCTGGTTCGTCGACTCGCGCGGGCTGGTGGTCGCCGACCGCGACGACCTCGCCGCGCACAAGCTGCCCTACGCCCACCGGCACGCGCCGACCGCGACGCTGCTCGACGCGGTGCAGGCGCTGCGGCCCAGCGCGCTGATCGGGGTCTCGGGGCAGCCGCAGACCTTCACCCGCGAGGTCGTCACGGCGCTCGCCGAGCAGCACGCGCGGCCGATGATCTTCGCGCTCTCCAACCCGACGTCGAAGGCCGAGTGCACGGCGCAGCAGGCCTACGAGTGGAGCGGCGGCCGCGCGATCTTCGCCAGCGGCAGCCCGTTCGAGCCGGTCGAACTCGACGGCCGCACCTTCGTGCCCGGCCAGGGCAACAACTGCTACGTGTTCCCCGGCATCGGCCTCGGCGTGGTGGCCAGCCAGGCGCGGTGCATCGGCGACGAGCTGTTCACCATCGCGGCGCGCACGCTGGCCGACGAGACCTCGCAGCAGGACCTCGACAGCGGCTGCCTCTACCCGCCGCTCGAACAGATCCGCCGCGTCTCGCTGCGCATCGCCGTCGCCGTCGCCGAGCGCGTCTGGGAGAACGGCGCGACCGCGGCGCCGCGGCCGGACGACGTGGTCGCGCACGTGCGTTCGCAGGTCTACGAACCCGACTACGAGAGCTACGTCTAGCGGGGCGTCGCCCTGGCGACACCCGTCCGACCATCAGCCCTTGGCGCGCTCGGTGCCGGGGTAGCCGTCGAACAGGTCGCCGAACCGCGCCCGGGTCTCCGCGCTGCCCGGCAGCCGGCGAAGCTGGCGCTCCGGTGACGCCCCCTGCAGGTTGACGGCCGGGTCGTAGCCCGAGACCGGCTTCCAGTGGCAGCGAAGGCAATCGACCGGGCGCCCCGCGCCGAACCCGCCCTTGCCGACGTCCGCGTGCACGGTGCCCGGCCGCTCCACCAGCAGGTGATCGGCGGGCGGAACGCGCACCGTCTGGAACGCCACCGCTGCCTGCCCCGGCGCGCCGACGATGCCGCGATGGCACTGCGCACAGTCGCTCCCCGACGGATGGAACTGCGCGTCGCGGAAGCCGGCGAAGGCGGTCTGCGGCGACGCGTAGCGTCGATCGATCTTGCTGCGATCGCTGCCGCGCGGCGGCGGCACCGAGACGACCGCTTCGGCGCCGCGGCCTTCGTGATGGCACTTGCCGCAGCTCTCGACCTCGTCACCGACCAGGTACTCGGCGGGGCGCTTCGTCGCGCCCGCGGCCAGCTCGTGCCGGTGGCAGTCGTTGCAGGCGGCCGCGCCAGGCTTGACCAGCTGGTCGACGCCGTCGCCCGCGAGCACGTGACAGTCGGTGCACTGCTTGCCGGCGACCGCGTGCAGGCCGTGCGGGAAGGACGCCACCTGACGACGCGGCGCGGTCTCGCCGGGCGCGACCTTCTCGATCACCGGATCGCCCCAATGACAGTCCCTGCAGCTCGCCAGCGAATAGGTGCGGAAGTCGGCGTCGGCGAGCTCGGCCGAACCGATGGCGCGCAGGGCCGCGGGGTGACACTTCGCGCAGTCGGCCTGCGTCGGCGCGGCGCCGAGGTGCGAGGCGTGGTGGAAGGTGCGTTCGATCAGGCGCGACGGCAACTCCGGCACGACCGCGCGGTGGCACTTCGCGCACTGCTCGACCGAGATGACCTTGCCGGTCTCCCGGCTGCGCGAGACGCCGGCCGACGTGACGTCCGGGTGCGTCTGGCCGGTGAACTCGAACACCCGCCCGGTCCAGCGCTGCACTTCGGTCTGCGGCCGCTCACGGGCGAGGTCCGGCCGGCCGAGCACGTGGCACGCATCGCACCGTTGCCACCCCGAGCCGCCGTTCGAGTCGTGCAACGGCGGCAGCTCGCCGGCGGGCCCCGACGCCAGCGACTCGCCCGTCTGCCAGGCCGGGAGGTCGTGGCACCCGAGGCAATCCGCGTAGCGGTGCCTGCTCGAGCGGCCGTCGAACGGGAAGTCCAGCGAGCTGCCCGGAACGACCGGCGCGTAGACGTGGCAAGCCGCGCAGCTCTGGTCGCGCACGCGCTCGTAGCCCTGCGCGCCGGCGACGCCGTCCTTGCGCGCGCGCCCGTCGAGGAACGAGAAGTGATCGGCGTGGGCGAAGGTGCCGAGCGACCACAGCGGCCGCTCGATCTGGCGCGCGTCCGCCGCCGGCCGCGCCGGTTGGCCGGCCGCGCGGAGGTGGCAGTCCTTGCAGCCGTCCACGGGGATGCTGCCGGTGCCGATCTGGTCCGCCGCGGCGCGCCGGATGTCGGTGTGACAGACCCCGCAATCCAGGCCCGGACCGCCGGACCGCAGGACGATGTGGTCGGCGTGGTCGAAGGCGCCGCCGACCGGCAGCGGCACCTCGTTGATGCCGGCGCCGGGGCCGGCGAACACCTGCCGCAGACGCTGCGCGTAGGCCGCGTCGTCGGCGGGCCGCGTGAACGCGTCGGGCAAGCCGATCGCCGCGCGCAGCGGCTCGTCGAGCGCCTGCCCAGGCTGCAGCCCGCCGAACCATCGGAAGCGCGCGACGACCTCGGCGCCGACCGTCCCGCCGTGGCAGCGCGCGCACTGCCCGGGGCCGGTCTCGACGACGAAGTGCGCGTAGATGCGACCCAGCTGCGCGACCGCTTCGCCCGCCGCGAGGCTCTTCGCCAGCCCGGCGTCGTGGCACACGGCACACTCCAGCATGCCGTGCGTGAAGTGCCGGAACGCCGGCCCGGTGCGGGTCGCATCAGCCGACAGGTCCTTCTGCCACGCCGGCTCGAACCGCCGCTGCAGCTGACCGGTCCCGGCGTGGCAGTCGTCGCAGTGCCGCTGCGGCGCGGAGGCCTGCGCGTCGGCGGAGAAGCGATGGCAGCCGCGGCAGTCGCGGAACACCTCGCGCTGGTCTCGCCACGCCTCGTTGACGTGCTCGGCGTGCGAGAACGGCTTCGCCGCCGGCGGCTGCAGCAGGCACGCGGCGACGATCGTCAACAACCCGAGCAGCGGCGCGACCCAGACGGGCGACAGCAGCGTGAGAGGCCGCGGGAGCATGCCGGCGCTACTTGCCCGTCGCCTGGATCTTCACCGGCCCCATGCAGCGAGCCTGGCACGGCAGACGGCACTGCGCCTCGTCGACCTTGTCGCCGAGCTTCTTCTTGGCCTTCTTCTTGATCGTGTTCTTCTCGCGCGAAGACGCCTCGCTGAGGTTGGCCATGCCGTCGAGCACCACGACGACGCACTTGCCGCAGGTGCCGCCCGACTCGGTCGGGTCGCTGTCCTCCCAGCACTCCCAAAGCGTCTGACAGTTGCCGTCGACGCCGCCTTCCTCGTTGGTCGCGACGCCGGCCTCGGCCATGTAACTGAGCATCGGCAGTTCGTCGCCGGCGGCGACCTCGGTGCCGTCCTGCAGCACGATCACCGGCGGACCGCCTGCCGGCGCCGCAGCCGGAACGGGCGCGGGTGCCGGAGCAGGCGCCGACGCGGCAGGCGCGGCAGGCGCGGCGGGCGCCGCCGCGGCGCCCGGCGACAAGAACGCCGTGACGGCTGGCGCCGCCGGCGCCGGAGCCCCGGCGGGCATGCGCTTCAGCTGCACGGTGCCCGTCGCCACCATCTCGCTGCGCATCTCCACGTAGCGGAAGCGCTGCTCGCCCATCCACACCTCGTCGCCTTCGTTGAGGCGCAGGGTCCCGCGCAGCTCGATGAAGGTGCCGTTGCGGCTCTCGTCACGAACTCGCAAGAGGCCGCCAGCGTCCGACACCGCCAGATGAGACCGCGACAACGCGAAGTCGCGCGCGTCCAGTTCGTCGCGGCCGATGGCGCGCTCCTCGCGCGTCAGCGGGATGGTCTTGAGCACGCCGCCGGAGGCGTCGAGGCGCGACAGCACCAGCTTGCCGGCCGCGTCGTCGACGCGCAGCCGTTGCCGCCCGGCGACCAGCACCGAGCCGACGGGCAGCGTGCGCTCCGAGTTGACGCGCACGTAGCACTCGCCGCCGAGGTCGGAGTTGGTGACGTAGCACTCGTCGCCGTCGATGCGGAACGCCGCGTGCTGGTCGCGCAGCAGCGCGTCGCCGCCGATCACGACGCGGCCGCCGGTGCGGCCGACCACGCTGTTGCCGACGGGGAAGAAGTACTCCTCCTTGCTCGGGTTCTCGCCGGGGCCGATGTGCACGAACGCCGCGCCGAACAACGGCTCGGGCGGGACCTCGACCGGCGCCGGCGCCGCCGGCGGCTTCTCGACCGGCTGCACCATGGTCCGGCTCTGGGACGCCAACGCCTTGGCGATCTGCTCGTCGCTGCCGCCGTCGAGGCGCTTCTTGATCGTCTCGATGATGGCCACGCCCTCGATCATGCCCATCTTGAAGCACGTCGAGTACTCCTTCAGGGTCGACTGCAGCGCCTCGGGACGGAAGTCGTTGGTCTGCAGGTAGGCCGGGTGCAGCAGACCGCCGGCCATGAAGATGTTGTGCTCCTGCGACTCGTGCAGGGCGGTGACCGCGAGGCGCTTCTTCTTCGGCGCGTCGGCGAGCTCGAACTCCTGGATGCCCATCGACCCCAGCAGTTCGGTCGGCCGCTCGGAGCCGATGAACGCCAGCACCTGCTTCTTCTCGAACTCGTAGCAGACCAGCTCCGGCGGCTGGCTCGGCTGCTGCAGTCGCCGCGTCTTGATCGCGACCAGGTCCTTGCCCTTGTCGTCCTTGAACACCGCCAGCGGCTCGCTGAGCGGCAGGTAGCGGATGTTGCCGCCGGTCCACGCCTCGTAGAACTTGCTCGCCAGCGCCTTGCCCTGCGCGACCTTCGGCATGCCGCGGCCGCGGTAGCACCAGAAGATGTCGGAGTCGTCCTTGGCGGTCGCCTTGGCCATCGCGATCGCCACCACCGCCTCCGCCGCGGACATGCCGCCGCCGACCACGCAGGCCGGCGCGCCGACGAACTCGTTGGCGTCGCCGAGCTTGTAGCGGATGCCGAGGCCGTCGCCCATGACCCGCACCTTTGCCGGCTGGCCGCTGCCGAGCGCCAGCACGAGGTTCTTGCAGTAGACCCTGGTCTTGGCCTGGGTGTTCAGCTCCATGACCTCGGCGGCCAGCACGCCGTTGGGCAGGCGCTCGCAGCCGCCGAGCTCGACGCCGTTGCGATACGGCACCTGGTGCTCGTCGTAGACCTTCATCCAACGTGCGTAGAGCTGATCGGCCGGGGTCTGGTCCTCGTACGGCAGCTGCGACACCAGCGCGCCGCCGGCGGGGAAGATCAGGTCGGAGAGGTCGCCGTAGTCGGCGTCGACGTCCTTGGGCTCCGGCTGGTGCTCACCCCACTCCTTGACGATGCTGAGCACGCAGTCGCGATCGATGATCAGCACCGACAGGCCGAGTTCGTGGGCGCGCCACGCGGCGGCGGTGCCACATGGGCCGGCGCCGACGATCAGGACGTCGAGAGGTGAGTTGGGGCTGTCTCCGTTCATGTTGTGAAGTTGCGGACTGACTGATTGCGGAATGGGTCTGGCTCGGAGCGCGCGGCGTGAGGCTAGCGCCGCCGCACCGCCTCGAGGGTCGGCGGCTGCCAGCCTTGCGGCGGCTGGTCGGACACCGTGTAGGTGGCGCCGTCGCGCATGTAGAGCCGCTGCATCTCTTCGAGGGTGAAGGGACGACCGCCGATGCGGCCGAACACCGACACCTGGTGGCCCGATTCGTCGACCGCGCGGTCGCGCTCGAGGCCCTTGGCGATCGCCATCGCTCCATCGACGCGACGCGACGCGATCCACTGCGGCCGCGGCTCCGGCGAGAAGCCGTAGGCGCTGCGACCGCCGTCCTCGGGCGTGACCAGCTGCAGCACGTGCAGTCCGGTCTCGCCGTCGGCGACGAGGCCGTAGACGCTGTCGTTGACCATGCCGACCCGGACCATGTTGGCGTCGCCGATGCGGCCTTCGGCGGTGAAGTCCTGCAGCAGCTTGGGCGCGGTCGGCACGGTCACGTCGACGATCGCGACGCCGGTCGCGCCGGCCGCGACGTAGGCGTATTCGCGGGCGACGCAGACGTTGCGCGCGTCCTCCAGCGCGACCGTCGCGCCGTCGACCAGCGCCATCTTCGCCGGCACCGTCACGTCCACGACCTCGAGGCCGCGCGCGGTGGTGACGAACGCGTAGCGGAACTGCACGGCGACCGAGGTCGGCTTCGACACCGGCACGGTGGCGAGCACCTGCGGCGCCAGCGGGTCGCTGACGTCGACCGCGACCAGGCCCTGCTCGCAGCAGACGTAGACCGTCGTGCCGGCGATCGCCAGGTGCTCCGCGCCGTCGAGCGCGCCGCCAGGGTTGAAGGTCACCGCGCGCTCGGTGAAGTTGTTGTCCGGGTCGCCGTCGGTCAGGCAGTCGATGTCGACCAGGATCAGGCCCTCGAAGCGGTCGCTGACGTAGGCGTAGCGGTAGCTCTCGTGCAGGTTCTGGTCGCGGCCGCGGTAGGGGTAGTTCTGCTCGCGGTTCGCCTCGATCCACGGCCGCGCCATGCTGATCGACATGTTGGTCGGCAGCGCCACCGCGGTGGCGAACTTCGTCGCGACGTGCGTGTCCTGGCCGAGCGGCGACACCGGCGCGGTGACGATGCGCTCGCTGAAGTTCTTGTTGGCGATGTTGGCGATGTCGAAGACGCGGAAGCCGCCCTTGCCGCACGCCGTGTAGAGATACTCGCCGCGAACTTCGAGGCTGCGCACGCTGCCGCCGTGGTGGTGCGCCTCGTCGAGCCGCCCGCCGGCCCGCTGGTGCGCCGCAGCCTGCTCGGGATAGGCGAGGCGGTGCAGGTTCGAGCCGATCATCGCCTGCGGCTCCGGCCACTCGGTGATGCGCACCGCCTCGAGGCCGCCGCGATCGGCGGCGACGTAGGCATACATGCCGAAGAAGTTGACGTAGCTGGTGCCCTGCAGATAGGTCTGCGCGAGCCACGCGTTGTTGTCGTTCTTGCTGCTGAGGTGGCAGTCCGAGCACTTGCGGGTCTCGGTCTTGCGCACGGTGTGCGCGAAGTGCGTGTTGAAGCACTGCCCGTTCATGCCGTTGGCGGCGACCGTCAGCTGCTGCTTGTAGCCGATCGCGCGGGTCGAGTCGGTCGACGAGACCATCACCGCCGACGACGATCGCACCACCGCGACCCTGTTGTCCTTGACGTCCGGCGAGATGCCGAGCATGAACACGTCGTCGCGCGCCACCTGCGGGTTGTAGGTCGCGTAGTTGCGCAGCTTCTTGTCCTCGAAGTGGTGCATGTCGGTGCGCCAGTTCGCCTCCTGCGGCAGGTGGCAACCGAAGCACGACGTCATCCACGACGTGTGACAGGCGGCGCAGTCCATCTTCTCGGCGGTGTGCGCGCACGAACCGTCGGCCTTCTGCGCCAGCTTGGCGTAGGCGGCCTTCGGGTTGTAGGCGGCGTTGCCCGGCCGCGGGTCGATGCTGTCGACGACCTGCGAGACCTCCCATTCGAGCCCCGGGTAGAGCATCGAGCGCTGGTAGATCGGGCCGCCGTCGAACTTCTGGTAGAACCGCGGCTCGCCCCACGGCGTGTCGATCGTCGAGCCGTTGGGCCGGCGCGTCAGGTCCTGTTTCTTGCCGCTGCCGTCGTCCTTGGCGGCGGGCCCGGAGAAGCGCAGCGTCGCCCGCGCGGTGGTCGTGCCGTGGCAGTCCTGACACTGGATCTGCAGCGCCGCCTGGTACTCGGAGTAGAGGTGCGTGTCGCCGTGCACGTCCTGGGCGAAGTGGCAGTCCACGCAGTGCATGCCGCGCTCGGCGTGGATGTCCTTCAGGTGCACCGGCTGGCCGGGCTTCGGCGCGAACACACCCTGGTCGGGGGCGCCCGGCGGACAGATCTGCTCGGCGGTCGGCGCCGAGCCGAGCTTCGGGATCACGCCGGCGAACTTGTCCGCCCGGTCGTAGTCGACCTGCTTGCCGTCGCGATCGAGCAGGTTGCCCTTGCGATCGGTCTTGAACACCGCGCGGAAGATCCAGCCGTGGCCGTGGTAGTCGGCGAACTGCGTGTGCTGCAGCTTCGGGTTGACGTCCTCCGCGACCCGGTCGAGGAACTCGCGCTCGCCCCACTTGCCGCGCTGCGCGGCGCCCTCCGGGTTGCGGTCGATGATCGCGTGGATCTCGGCGGCGGACTTCTCGCGCTGCTGCGCCGGCCACATCTCCTTCCCGTCCGTCTCGTACGTCCACATCTGGTAGCCGTAGTAGGTGTTCAGGAAGGAGTTGGGCTGGTGCATGTGACACACCATGCACGTGCTCGACGGGATCGAGCGGGTGAAGCGGTGCGCCACCGGGTGCCCGGCGCGATCCGGCGGGATCGCCGCGTCCACCGCGATCGGCGCGCCGCCAGCGGGTTCGAGCCACTTCGCCTGCTGGCCGACGTTGCCGTGACCCGCGTTGCCGAACTGCGCGTACGGGCCGCTGTGCACCGGGTCGCGGTCGTTGGCGTAGACCATGTGACAGCCCGAACAGCCGCTGCTGCGGAAGTCGCCGGGGTTGTCGTTGGTGCCCATCATCGACAGGTGCGGGTCGTTGAGGCGCGTCTTGTGCACGTTCAGGGTCGGCAAGTCGACGCGGTTGAGCGTGCCGAGCCCGCGATCCGACGACTTGTTGTTGGGGCGGCCCGGATCCTCCAGCTTGTCGGGCAGGCCCGGCACCTGGCCGGGCAGGCCGTTGAGCCCGAGCGCCACGCCGCCGAGGCGGCTGCCCTTCTCGAAGATGCGGAAGATGTTGCTCGGCTGCGTCACCTCCCAGTGCGGCAGCGGCACCGCCACGGCCGACCAGCTGTGCTCGGCCATCTCCTCGGGGGTCGGCGCGCGGCCCGGTTCGCCGTGGCGGTAGACGCCGCCGTCTTCGCTGACGATGTGGTTGACCACCTGCGGGGTGCCGTCCGGCCCGTACGACTCGCCGAGGATCGAGCGCTTGGTGCTGACGATGCCGTTGACGTAGGTCACCGTGCCCCAGAAGTGCTGCGACGTGGTCATCAGCGACTTCATGACCTGCAGCGTCTCGTCCGGGTGGCAGGCGCCGCAGGTCTGGTTGGCGACGCGCAGATCGCCGGGGTTGACGAAGCGCACGTAGGCCTCGGCCTCCTCGATGGTCAGCAGGTAGGGCTGCTCCGGGTTGCCCGAGCCGTTCTCCGCCCAGCGCTTCGGGAAGCGGGCCGGCGGGTGCGCGCGGTCGGCGTCCGGCTTGCTCGCGTCGCCGCCGTGGCAGTGCACGCACGACGCCTTGCGGCCGCGAAGGTGCGGGTCGGCGCAGCCGGTGTGACACTCGACGCAGCTGCCGTCGGCGGCGTAACCCCCGTCCTGGTCGAGCCGCATGGCGGCGTCCAGGATCTGCTGGCCGGCGCCGTCGCCGGGCCGCTCGTAGGCGCGCCACCCCGCGTCGGACGACCGGCAGCCGTAGAACTGCAGCCCGACCAGCCCCAGGAGACACAACGCTCCCCCCATCCGGAGCCCCTGCCTCCGGATCCGGTTCCGGGCGCCGCGACCATCGGCGGCGGCCGGCGGGTCCTGAGGGGAGGTGTTGGCTGACAGAGAGGGGCGAGTCGGGTTGGGGCGGTCCATGACCGGGGGGGCAACTCCTGTCGGGGAGTTGCGATGCTAGCGGCCCGCACAACACGCTCCGCGGGCTTTTTTTGGGTCCCGTTGTCGCGACCCGGCGGTTTCGATCGTCAGCCGCTCGACCAGCCGGGAGACCGGCGCAACCAAGGACAGGACCGATGCCCAAATTCATGCTCGTGCTGCGCGCGGACGTCACCGCCGACTACAGCAAGTTCACCCCCGAGGACTTCCAGCAGATCCTCGGCGAATACGAAGCCTGGGGAGCCAGGATGATGGCCGAAGGCCGGCTCGACCTCGGGCGCAAGCTGACCGATCAGGGCGGCAAGGTGATCCGCCCCAAGGCCGGCGGCAGCCCGGATGTGACCGACGGCCCGTACGTCGAGTCGAAGGAGGTCGTCGGCGGCGTCTACGTGCTGAAGGCCGACGACTACGAGCACGCCGTACGCCTGTGCGACGGCCACCCGAACCTGCGCTTCGGCAGCATCGAGGTGCGCGAACTCGACTTCATGGGCGGACCGGAGGAGTAGCGGCCGAACGTGGACGACGCTGCGCGCCCGCCGGACCTGGTCGACGACCTGTTCCGGCACCGCTATGCGCGCATGGTGTCGGGCCTTTGCCGCGTGCTCGGCCCGAACCACCTCGACCTCGCCGAGGACGTCGTGCAGGAGGCGCTGGCGCGCGCGCTGCGCATCTGGCCCGCCGAGGGCGTGCCGGACCAACCCGACAAGTGGGTGTTCCGGGTCGCCCGCAACCTCGCCTTCGACTCGCTGCGGCGGCAGAAGATCGCGACGCGGGTCGGCGCCGAGCTGCAGCGCTGGGCGGAGGCGGAGGCGGCGCACGACGCGCGCGGCGGCGAGGTGCGCGAGCCGCACCCGATCGACGACGACACGCTGCGCATGCTGTTCCTGTGTACGCACCCGGCGGTGCCGCCGGACGCGCGCGTGCCGCTGATCCTGAAGAACGTCTGCGGCTTCGGCGTGCCGGCGATCGCCCGCGCGCTGCTGAAGAAGGAGGCGACGATCGCGCAGCGGCTGACGCGGGCCAAGGCCCGGTTGCAGGCCGACGAGGTGCAGTTCGTGATGCCGGCGGAGCACGAGCTGGCGCAGCGCCTCGGCACCGTGCACGAGGTCGTCTACCTGCTGTTCAACGAAGGCTGGCGGGCGCACGCCGGCGCCGACCTGCTGCGCTCGGACCTGATCGACGAGGCGGTGCGGCTGCTGACGCTGCTGCAGGAGACGCCGGCGGTGACCAGCCACTCGGGCCACGCGCTGCTGGCATTGCTGCTGCTGCTCGGCGCGCGCGCGCCGGCCCGCACCGACCGACACGGCGAGCTGCTGACGCTGGCGCAGCAGGACCGTTCGCGCTGGGACCGGCGCTGGCTCGCCTGCGGCTTCGCCCACCTGCGCGCGTCGCTCGGCGGCCCGACGCTGACCGCCTACCACTGCGAAGCGCGCATCGCCTCGCTGCACGCGATCGCCGAGACCTTCGCCGACACCGACTGGCAGGCGATCCTGACCGAGTACGACCGGCTGCTGCAGCTGGCGCCGTCGCCGGTCGTGCGACTCAACCGCGCCGTCGCGGTCGGCAAGGTGCACGGCGCCGCGGCCGGCCTGCGCGCGCTCGACGGCCTCGACGACGACCCGGCGCTCGACGACTACTTCTTGCTGGGCGCGGTGACGGCGCAGCTGCACTGGGAACGCGGCGACCACGCGGCGGCGGCGAAGGCGCTCGAACGCGCGCTGCAACAGCCGAGCACCGAGCCCGAGCGCCGCCTGCTCGAGCGTCGGCTCGCCGCGTGCCGCCGCGGCGATGCGCCGCAGCCCTGGTGACCCCTCGCGCCCGCTGCGACGAGCGGGGACGATGCCGGCGATGCGTCCGCTAGCCCATCTCGCCCTCGCGCTGTGCGCTGCCTGCGCCACCGCGCCGCGCAGCGAACGCGCCGCGCTGGACGCGGCGCCGGTGCTGGCGCTGCGCGCCGCCGACTTCCCCGCCGCGGCGGCGCTGCTCGACGGCTACGCCGCCACGGACGACGACCCGATGCTGCGCGTCGGCGACGCTGCGCTGCTGGCGCTCGAGTTCCGTCGCGGCGCGCGTGTCGAGCGGCAGCTGATGCGGCTCGAGGTCGTCGCATTGCCGATCGTGCGCACCGCGTTCGGCGACGTGCAGGCGACGCTGCGGCGCACCACCACGGGCACCCTGACGACCACCACCAACGACGGCGAGCCCCACTCGCAGAGCTACGTGATGCACGACGTGACCGTTCGCGTGCAGCGCTTCGCCGCCGACGGCCGCGAGCTGGCCAGCGCCGACGTCACGCTCTACGAGGAGGCGCTGCGCGCCGGTTGGTGGCCCGACACCGACCCGGCGGCCGACGAGACCGCGCGGGCGATGGCCAGCATGATCACCTTCAGCATGCAGCGGCTCGCCAACGACGAACGTTCGTTGCGCGACGCGCTGTTCCTGGCTGTCGACCCGCCGAGCCTCTGGTCGCTGGCGACCAACCTGGGCGTGCTGGTCAACGTGCGCACCGCGGTCGCGCCGCCGGTCACGTTCCCGGCACGGTTGCCCGGCAGCGACGGCGCCGAGGTGCGCGTCTACCGCCTCGACCTCGACCTCAACGGCGACCCGGCGCTCGAGGCCGACCTGCTGATCGTGAAGCCGCGCGGCGGCACGATGCTCTGCGGCGGTCTGGTCGGCGTGGTCGCGCGCAACCCCGACGACCCCGAGCGCGGCGTCGTCGCCAGGCTGCTGGCGACGCGGCGCGGGGCAGCGGCGGAGTAGCCGGCCTCACTCCGGCAGGTCGTTGGGCCGCTGCGCGTAGCCCCACAGCTCGCGATACTTCGGCCGCACGTACGGATGCAGCGCGTCGGCGAAGTGCTCGCCGAGGCGGTTCTTGCGGATCAGCTGGATGACGTCGCCCAGATCGCCCGGACGATCCAGGGCAGTGAGTCCGCTGGCGAGCTTCATCTCGACAAGGGTACCCAGCGAGACGTACTGCGCACCGCCGTGATCGACCGCAACCGTGACCGGGTCGGAGAACACGACGCCATGGTTCGTACCGTCTCCAGGCACTTCCCCAGTCAGCAGGAAGCGCACCGACACGCGCGACTCCGCATCGTGCACGCCGCGGCTGCCCGGGAACTTCTCAACCCAACCGCGACCGAGCGCGCCCTCCTTGAACTGCGCCAATCCCTCCGGCGTCAGCAACACGTCGACATCCGTCGTCGTGCGCTCATGCCCATGGGCGTTGACCGCCATGCCACCGCAGATCGCGTACGGGATCTGCAGCTCCTCCAGCTTCTGCACGAGTCGCGCCATGGCGATGTGCACGTCGGACGTGCCCATGAAGAACCGCCCCATCTGTTCGAAGCGGGCACGGAACTCGGGATCCGACGTGGACACCGCAGCATCGTGGCCCCGACTCCCTGGAGAGGGAAGATGGGCATGCGCGGGATCGGGAACTCAGCCCAACCGCACCGTGCCGAGCATGCCCGCCGGATCACAGTGCGCACCGATCACCCGGCACAGCGCCTTCACCTCACCGTCCGCATACCGATCGTAGAAGCGCTGGTTGTGCGGCCCGACGCCGTGCTCGGCCGAGTAGCTGCCGCCGTGGCCGACCACCGCGAGCTCGTAGATGCGATCCTGCAGCGTCGCCTTCAGCGCCGCCTCGTCGCTCACGTCCGCCGCCTGCCAGACCAGGTTGAGGTGCGTGCCGCCGTCGCCCCAGTGGCCGTAGTCGCACAGCCTGACGAACGGGAACTCCGCCGCCAGCAGCGCCGCGACCTGATCGGTGAACACCGGCAGCTGCGAACGCGGCACGCTGACGTCGAACGCCAGCATGCGGCCGTCGCTGCGCAGGCTCTCGCTGATGTGGTGGCGCAGCTGCCAGAACTCGTCGCCGTCGGCGATCAGCACGTCGACGATCGCGTCCTCGGCCGCCTCGAGGTGCGCGCCGAGCCGCTCCTCGAGCACGTCGCTCAGCGCCAGCGAAGCGGCCGGCAGCGTCGACGACAGCTCGACCAGCGCGCTGTAGGCCGGCAGCTCGGCGAACGGCCGGCGCAGGTTCGGCTGGTGGCGCAGCACCGCGTCGAGCGCGTTGCTGCTCATCACCTCGAACGCGCTGAGCACGTCGCCGAGGTCCTTCTCGACCGCCGACAAGAGCGCCACCACCGCCGCGCCGTCGCGGCAGCCGACCAGCGCCGTCGCGCGCTGCGCCGGCTTCGGCGCCAGCTGCAGCACGGCGCGCGTGACGACGCCGAACACGCCGGTGGTGCCGACGAACAGCTGCTTCATGTCGAGGCCGGTGTTGTTCTTGCGCAGCCGATTCAGCTGCGAGACGACCCGGCCATCGCCCAAGACGATCTCCGCGCCGAGCAGATTGTGGCGCACGTCGCCGTACTTGAGCAGCCGCGTGCCGCCGGTGTTGGTCGCGACCATGCCGCCGATCTGCGGGTCGGCGCCGAGGTCGACCGGGAACCACAGGCCGTGCGGCGCGAGCGCTTCGTTGAGCTGGCTCAGCAGCACGCCGCCGTCGACCAGCGCGGTGCGCGCCTCGACGTCGACGTCGATCGTCTTGTTGAGGCGCTCCAGGCTCACGACCACCATCGCGCCGCTCTGGTCCGGCGTCGACGCGGCGACCAGCCCGGTGTTGGCGCCCTGCACGACGACGCGCGCGGCGTGCTCGCGGCACAGTCGCAGCGTCGCCGCGACCTCGTCGCTGCTCGCCGGCCGCGCGACGCAGCGCGCGGTGCCGCGGCCGTAGCGCCAGCCCTCCTCGTAGCGCACGCGGTCGGCGGCGTCGGTGATCACCCCGCGGTCTCCGAGGGCCTGGGTCAGGGCTTCGACGAGTCGATCGCTCATGGTCGGATCTTGCCGCATCGCGCGGTCTCGTTCATCAGTCGGAGTTGACGGTCGCGACGCGGCGGCCGCATCATGCGTCGCAAATGACGACCCGCCGCTTCGGCACCATCCTGCGCCACCTGCGCGAGTCGCCCGAGGCGGCCCGAGAGCTGGCGGCGAAGCTGCCCGACGAGGCGCTGATCGAGCTCGGCGCGGCGATCCGCGACGAGCAGGCGCGTCGCGCGCGCGAGGCCGGCGACCAGCAGGCGGTGCTGGAGGCGGCGTTCCGCATCGGCTTCGGCCGCGACGGGATCGGCGTGCAGCCGTGGATCGAGGCGCCGTTCGTGGTCTGCCCCGGCGGCCTGGTCGGCAAGAACCGCGGCAACCACAAGTGCCAGTTCGTCTCGGTCGACGACGTCTGGGTGTGGGACTCGGGCGATCTGATCCACGAGGAGAAGCGCAACGCGCCGGGCGACGACGAGGGCTTTCGCGCGGTGGCGCTGCTGCCGATCGTCGAAGGCATGGCCCTCGACGTGGTGCGCGCGCGCATGCGGCAGGGTCAGCACAACGTCGAACGGGTGGTCAGCTACGTCGTCGAGAAGGGCAAGCTGGTCGAGGTCGAGCGCCGCGACGTGTCGCCGCGCGGCGCGCGCTGACGCGGGACTCAGACCGAGGCCTTCTCGACCCCCGGGTCGGCGTCGCGCCGACCGGCGTCGTTGGCCGTCATCTTGAAGATCGCCGTCGCGTTGCCGGCGTCGAAGCGCAGGTCGAGCACGCCCGGCCGCTCCTCGTCGCGGCTGATGAACTCGTGGAACGAGCCCGGCACGATCGCCGCGCGCAGCGAACCGTCGTCGCCGACGAACAGCCGCTCGACCGACGCGGCGCGGAACGCCGTCTGCCGCACGCGGCCGCTCCGCGACACCTCGACGGTGTCCTTCATCGGCCGGCCGAGGCGACGCTGCCGCTCGGCGACCGCGACCACGTCGGCGACCCGGTCGGTGGCGTGGTTGAACGAGTTGCCCTCGGTGGCGATCCACGCCATCTCCTTCGACTCGCGCAGCAGCGCCTGGTAGTCGGCCCAGGTCGGCTCGGCGTGCTGCCGGTCGAAGCAGCCGAACAGGTTGGGCAGCAGGTGGGCGGCGTCCTCGAACGACAGCTCGTGCTTCTCCGCCAGCTCGGCGAGCAGACCCTTCGCCGACAGCGGCAGCGGGTCGCGCGAGCCACCGACGGTGCGCTGCACGGCCATCTGGAAGGTGTCGGTGAAGCACTCAGGGTGCAGCTCGCTGACGAAGAACTGCGCGATGTGCTCGGGCAGGTCGCGGTGCGCGTAGGCGCGGCCGGTCATCGCCAGCTTCTCCAGCGGGTAGGTGTCGCGCAGCTCGAAGCCGAGCGGCTCGAGGATGCGGGCGAACGCCGCGTGGCCGCCGGGAAGCGCGCCGCAGTCGGTCGCGACGGTGCGCAGCGCGCCGTGGTCGAACACCAGCTTCTGGCCGTGGCGCACGGCGTCGCCGACGTAGGCGGCGGCCATCGGCACGCGCCGCGTGACGTCCTCGAACAGCAGCATGTCGAGCGCCTGCGCCAGCTCGGCACGCGACACCCTCCCGGTGACCGGGGTGAGCAGGCCCGGGTGGATCGTCAGGGCCTCGAACAGGCGCACCGTGCGGACCGTGCCGACGACGCGGTCGAGCAACTGCCACAGGGTCGACTCATGCAGGATCTTCATCTTTTGGCTCCAACCACCAGGAGGAATGGAGCGACTGCAACTACATGCAATCGCCCCATGGCGGCAGAAGACTACGACTTGGACGACCACCTGGCAGCGACGCAGAACGTGACATCTCCACATGACTTCATGCACTAGGATCATCATGTGTCCCGTTCCCTCCCTAGCACCGCGGCTTTGCAGGCGTTCGAGAGTGCCGCGTTCCACCTCAGCGTCACCGCCGCCGCCGCCGAACTCAGCCTGACCCAGAGCGCCGTCAGCCGACAGATCCAGGGGCTCGAACAGCACCTCGGCACCGAGCTGTTCGTGCGGCAGCGGCAACGCATCCGCCTGACCGAGGCCGGTCACCGCTACCTCGAGCACGTGCGCCACGCGTTCGATCGGCTGGAGGCGGCCCAGCTCGAGCTGCGCACCGCGCGCGGCGGCGGCGGCGTGCTGCAACTCGGCATCCTGCCGACCTACGGCACGCGCTGGCTGATCCCGCGGTTCACGTCGTTCGCCGCCGCGCATCCGGCGATCCAGGTGCACTTCACGACCCGCCTGTCGGTGTTCGACTTCGCCAGCCAGGACCTCGACGCGGCGATCCACTACGGCGAAGGTCACTGGCCCGGCGCGATCGTCGAGCCGCTGATGGACGAGGAGGTCGTGCTGGTCTGCAGCGCCGACTACCGCGACGCGCGCAGCCTGCGCACCCCGGCCGACCTGCAGCGCGCGACGCTGCTGCAGATCGAGAGCCGCCCCCACGCCTTCGACGACTGGCTGCTGGCCAAGGGCATCGACGGCGTCGACGGCCGCCGCGGACCGCGCTTCGAACACCACCAGATGGCGCTCGAGGCGGCGGTCGCCGCCCTCGGCGTCGCCGTGCTGCCGTCGTTCGTCGTCGACGACGAGCTGCGGAAGGGCCGCGTCGTCGAGGCGCTGCCCGACACCCGCACGCGCACCGGCAAGGGCTACTTCCTGGCCTACCCGGAGCGCCGCGCGACGCTGCCGGCGCTGCGCGCGTTCCGCGCGTGGCTGCTGCAGCAGCACGGCGTGCGACGCACCGACGACGAGCCGTGAGCCCGCGACGCACAACGCCACTGTGCCGGCACGACCGCCGCGGCGCGCTTCCACGCCTGCCGCACAACTCCCCGCCGTCGGGCCAATGACCGCTGACGCGCGACGCGGCGCGGACCGTATGCGCGGCCATGAACCGCATCGCACTGCCCCTCCCCCTCCTCGCCGGCCTCACGCTGGCCGCGCTCGCGGCCGCACCGCGCGCGCAGAACCCGACGCCGTGGCCGCTCGGCCGCCCCGTGCCGAGCACGATCGCCAACGACGGCGACGCATGGCTGCCGTACCTGGCGTGCACGCCGACCGTACTCGACGCACAAGGGAACCTGGTCGCCCCGATCTCCTGCACGGTGACACAGTTCGCGATGGCGCCCGGCGAGACGTGGACGACATGGTGGGACCAGCGCGACATGCTCGGCCAGCAGGTCCTCCCCGGCATCTACTTCGTCGACGGCCAACCGTTCGAGCTGGGCGCCACCCCGTTGGGCGTGGCGCCGCTGGGCATGCCCCATCCCGGCCACACCCGGCGCTTCGCGCTGAGCGCGCCGACCCAATCACACCGCCCCTACGTCGTCGCCGCATCGCTCAGCGCGACCCACGGCACGGCGCTCGGCTGCGGCAGGACCTTCCCGCTCGACGACGACTCGCTGCTGGCGCTGTCGCTGAGCACGCCGCGGCTGTTCCCCGACTTCCTGGGCGTGCTCGACGCGTTCGGCAACAGCACGTCACCGGCGATCGCGCTGCCCGACCTGCCAGCGCTGCTCGGCCTGCAGTTCTTCGTCGCCGCGGCGACGCTCGACGCGCAGGGGCCGTGCGGCCTGGGCGTGGTCGGAGACGCCGTCCCGGTGGTCGTGCAGTAGCAGCCGGGCGACGCTTCGACGTCGAGGGCCCTGCCGGTATCGTCGGCGCGCCTTGCGCGTCACCCTCGTCGTCCACCAGTTCCCGCCGAACTACTTCACCGGCACCGAGCAGTACGTGCTCGCCGTCGGCCGGGAGCTACAGCGGCGCGGGCACGACGTCGACGTGTTCGCGCTGGACCCGGCGTTCGGCGAGGCGACCGGGCCGTGGCGCGAGACGCGCGAGGTCGTCGAAGGCCTGCCGGTGCGCCGGATCAACTTCTGGATGAACCTCGGCCGCGACTGGCGCCGCATGGAGTACCGGCATCCCTACATGGCCGAGGTGTTCGGCGCGCACCTGCGCGAACGCGACAGCGACGTCGTGCACTGCTTCCACCTGCGCCACGTCGGCGCCGACCTGATCGACCGGGTCGTCGAGCAGGGCCGCCAGCTGTGCATATCGCTGATGGACTTCTGGTTCCTGTGCCCGCGTGTGATCCTGATGCGCAGCGACGACAGCGCCTGCGACGGTCCGCCCGACGGCGGCCGCGGCTGCCTGCCGTGCCACGCGCCAGAGCTGTGGGCGGAGCTGCAGGCGAGCGCGGTCGGCGAGGAGATCCTCGGGCTCGAGGCCGTGGCCAGCGGCGTATCGAAGCCCGGCTGGGACCTGCGCAGCAGGGTCGCGTCGCTGCTCGAGCGGCCGGAGTACCTGCGCCAGAGGCTGGCGATGGCCGACGCGGTGATCGCGCCGACCGCGTTCCTGCGCGAGGTCTTCGTGAAGAACGGCGCGCCGGCCGAACGGCTGCACCACCGCGCCTACGGCGTCGACACCGGCGCGCTCGCCGACGAAGTGCGCGCGCTGCGCGACGCCGCCGGTGCCGCGACGCGACCGCTGACGTTCGGCTTCTTCGGCACCTTCTCGGCGCACAAGGGGCCACACGTGCTGGTCGAGGCGATGCGCCACGTGCGCGGCGACTGCCGCGCCCTGTTGCGCGGCCGCCAGAGCGACTTCGCCGACTACTCGGGCGCGCTCGTGCACCAGGCCGCTGTCGACCCGCGCATCCGCATCGACGGGCCGTTCGACCGCGCCTCGTTGGCCGCGGCGCTGGCGTCGATCGACGTGCTGATCGTGCCGAGCACGTGGCACGAGAACGCGCCGTTCGTCGTGCTCGAGGCGCGCGCCGCCGGGCTGCCGGTGCTGGCCAGCCGCTTCGGCGGCCTGGTCGAAGTCGTGCGCGACGAACACGACGGCGAACTGTTCGCGGCCGGCGACGCCGAAGACCTCGGCCGGCGCCTGCAACGACTGGTCGACGAGCCGGCGCGGCTGCAGACCTACCGCGCCAACGTCGCGCCGCCCAAGACGCTGGCGCAGGCCGTCGACGAGTTCGAACTGCTCTACCGCGAGGCCGGCCCGCGGTGAGCGAAGCGCGCGCGCAGACGATCGTCTGGCAGGGCTGGCCGCACGCGCCGGCGCCGCTCGGCGCGATCCTCGCGGCGCGGCGCCTGGGGCCGACGCGGGTCGTCGATGAGGCCGGTCGCGAGCGGCCGTTTGGGGCGGTCACGTGGCTGCGTGAAGCGGCGCGCGCGCTGTGGCAACGGGTCCTCGCGATCGACCTGAAGTTCACGATGGCGATGTTCGCACGCCGCCCGGCACCGACCTCGGCCGAACGACTGCACAGCGGCGACGGCCCGGTGGTGCTGGTGCTGCCGGTGCTGCCGGACCTGTCGCACACGTTCGTCTACCGCGAGGTGCTGGCGATGCTCGCCGCGCGACCCGACTGGCACGTCGTGGTGCTGCAGCGCAACGACCTCGCGCCGCGCCACCCGGAGGCCGAACAGCTGCTGGCGCGCGCCGAGTTCCTGCCGCGCCGTGGCGTCACCGCGAGCTGGTGGCTGTGGACCAGGTCGATGTGGACCGACGCCCGGGCGCGCCGCCTCGCCGGGCTCTATCGCGCCCAGCCCGACCTGGCATCGCGCGCGCTGTTCGACAAGCTGGCGCTGCGCGACCCGCGCCATCCCGGCAACGCCTTCGCGCTGGCCGCGATGCTGCGCCGGCGCCGACCGCGCCACTTGCACGTCTACGCGTCCACGTGGCCGGCCAACGTGGCGATGGGCGCGGCGCAGCTGCTCGACGTGCCGTTCTCGATCTCGTCGTACGTCGACTTCGAATTCCCCTACTCGCACCGCATGCTGGCCGAGAAGGTGGCGCGCGCGACGTTCTTCCGCGTCGTCACGCGCTACTGCCGGGAACGCTTGCGCGCGCTGCTGCCCGAGACGCCGGCGGCGCGGGTGCCGGTCGTCTACCTCGGCATCGACCTCGACGACTGGCAGCAGCGCGCGACGCCGTCCGGTGACGGCGAGATCGTCAGCGCGGCGCGGCTGGTGCCGAAGAAGGGACTACACCTGCTGCCAGAAGCGCTCGCGGCGCTGCGGCGGCGCGGCGTCTCGTTCCGCTGGCGGGTGCTCGGCGACGGCCCCGAGCGGGCGCGCCTCGAGCAGCTGTGCGAGCGGCACGGCGTCGCCGACCTGGTCGAATTCCGCGGCGCGGTCGCCAGCGACGCGGTGCGCGCGGCGCTGCTCTCGGCCGACCTCGCGGTGCTGCCGTGCGTGATCGCGCACGACGGCGAACGCGACGGCATCCCGATCTTCTTCGTCGAGGCGATGGCGCTCGGCGTGCCGGTGGTGACGACGCCGATCTCCGGCATCCCGGAGCTCGTGCGCGACGGCGACACCGGCTTCCTGTGCGCGCCCGACGACCCTACGGCGCTGGCCGACAGGCTCGGGGAGGCGCTCGGCGATCCGAGGCGCGCGCGCGACGTCGGCGAACGCGGCCGCGACGAGGTGCGTCGCAAGCTCGACGTGCACGTCGCCGCCCACGAGCTGATCGCGGCGATCGAACGCGGCCCCGAGGGCATGGCATGAACGCCCCCGGCCGCGCGCTGCTGACGCTGCTGCTGCCGGTCGTCGCGCTGTTGGCGATCGCGTTCGCGCTTTCGCTGGTGCTGCTCGACCTGCTGGTGACGCCGCTGGTGTTGCTGCTGCGGCGGCCGCCGCGCGACGAACGACCGCGCACGCGCGACGCGTCGATCGTCGTGCTCAACTGGAACGGCATCGACTTCCTGCGCCAGCTGATGCCGTCGCTGCGCGTCGCCGTCGAGCGCTGCCCCGGCGACCACGAAGTGATCGTCGTCGACAACGGCAGCACCGACGACTCGACCGCCTGGCTCTCCCGCGAGCATCCGTGGGCGAAGCTGGTGCCGCTGCCGCAGAACCTGCACTTCATCCGCGGCAACGCCGCCGGCGCGAAGGCCGCGACGCGCGACCTGATCGTCTACCTCAACAACGACATGCGCGTCGAGCCCGACTGGCTCGTCGAGCTGCTGCGACCGTTCGCCGACGACGCGCGCGGCGACCTGTTCGCGACCACGTCGCGCATCGAGATGCAGGGCGAGCGCAAGGAGACCGGCCTCTCGCGTTGCTTCGTCAAGAAGGGCGAGCTGCGCTTCGTGCAGCCGCCCGGCAGCGACGCCGACGACGGCGCGCCGGTGCTGTGGGCCGGCGGCGGATGCAGCGCGTTCGACCGCCAGAAGCACGACGCGATCGGCGGCTTCGAACGGCTCTACGTGCCGTGCTACGTCGAGGACGTGAGCCTGTCGTACCAGGCGTGGCGGCGCGGCTGGCGCGCGATCTACTGCCACCGCAGCGTCGTGCACCACGCGCACCGCGGGTCGTCGTCCAGGGTGTTCGCCCGCGCCGCGCTGGAGCGGCTGGACTGGCGCAACCGCGAGCTGTTCTTCGTGCGCAGCGTCACCGCCCCACGGCTGGTGCTCGCGCACGGATTCTGGCTGTGCTGGAACCTGCCGAAGCGGGCGCGTCAGCTCGGGTTGACGATCGCCGACGGCGTGCTCGCGATCCTCGGCACGCTGCCCCGCCTGCCCGCCGCGGTGTGGCAGCGGCAGGCGTCACGGCGCTGCTACCGACGGACGGACGCGAGCACGCTGCGCGCCGCGGCGGCCAGGGCCCCCTCGAGAGGATTCTCTCTCGGTCTCTGAGGAGCCGGTATTCGGCGAGGGTCGGCCACTGCGGCGGTGTTTCGTGGAGTTGCAGACGCTAGGCTGCGCCGACGGCCGGGCGAACCAGGAGACCGGCGCGGCCGCTGGAAGGCCACGAGCACGTGACGAGCACCGAGCAGGGCGAGCACAGACCACGCGCGTCGCGCGGCTGGCGCCCGTCCATCCGCGCCGCGCTGTTCGCCATCCTGGCGACGACGGTCGCGCTGCTGAGCGTGGGGATGTCCGCGATCTCGGGGCTGCAGGCGGCGCAGGCCGAGCGGCGCCTCGCGGCGATCCTCGTCGACGACCTGCAGGCGCGCGTCGAGGCGCAGCTCCAGCAGTTGCTGCGACCGCTCGAACAGCGCCTCGCCACCGACCTCGATCGGGTGCGCAGCGGCGGACTGCCGCGCTATCGGCCGGCCGAGCTGACCCGTCAGCTCTTGCCGTCGATGCGCCACCTGCGCGGCGTCGACTCGATGATGCTGGGCGACGAGCAGGGCCACCAGCTGCTGCTGATGCGCTGGTCGGAGGAGGCGCGCAGCTCCCCGCTGCTGGCCGGCGTTCCGGACCTGCCCGCGGTCGAACCGGGCCAGCACCGCTACTTCACCCGGGACTTCCGACCGTCGGAGTGGGGCGAACGCAGCCGCTGGACGCTGTGGTCCGAGATCGGCGACGAGGCCGTCACCAGCTGGGAGGTCGAGCTGCCGGGCTACGACCCGCGTCAGCGGCCGTGGCACTCGCAGGCAGTGCGACGCCTGACAGAACTCGAGCAGCGCGGCGACGCGGCGTCGGCTTCGCCAGTGGCGTGGACCAGCGTCTACACGATGTTCACGACCAAGACGCCCGGCGTGTCGGCGTCGGCCGCGGCGCGCTGCACGGACGGATCGATCACGATCGTCGCCTACGACCTGCTGCTCGACGACCTGCGCGAGTTCGTGGCGACGCTCGAACCGACGCCGCACAGCCGCGCGTTCCTGTGCACGGCTGCGGGGGAGACGTTGGCCTTGCCGGCCGCCGGCCCGGAGACCTTGATGCAGCCGCTGGAGCAGGTCGCCCCCCCGCCCGTGCGGGCCTGGCATCGGCGCTGGCTCCTGCGCGACGCCGAGCGTGGATCGACGATGTTCGAGCACGGCGGCGAAACCTGGTGGGGTTCGTGGCTGCCCCTGCGCCTCGGCGACAACGATCCCATGTGGCTCGGCGTGGTCGTGCCGCGCGCCGACCTGCTGGAGCTGGCCGGCCGCGACCTCGACCACCCGTTCGGTCTCGCGCTCGGCGCGGCGCTGTTGGCGCTCCTGCTCGCGTCGGTGCTGGCGTGGAGGTTGCAACGCCCGCTGCGCGACGTCTTGACGATGAGCCGCCGGATCGGCGACCTGAAGCTCGAAGACACCCCGCGGCCGCGGTCGCGAATCGCCGAACTCGACGAGCTGATCGAGACGCTGACGGCCACGCGCGCGCAGCTGCGCGCCCGCATCGCCGAACGCGACCGCGCCGCCGAGCAGCTGGCCCAACGCGAGGCGCAGCTGCAGCAGACGCAGCGGCTCGAGGCCGTCGGCCGCCTCGCCGGCGGCATCGCCCACGACTTCAACAACCTGCTGACCTGCATGCTCGGCCACCTCGAGCTGCTGCGCGAGCGCGCCGACGACCGCGACGCCGCCGACCTCACCTCGATCGAACGCGCGATCCACAGCGGCGCCGCGTTGGTGCGCCAGCTGCTGACCTTCGCCCGACGCGACCGCCCCGCACCGCAGGTGCTCGACCTCGGCGCGGAGCTGCGCGAGAGCGAGTCCCTGCTGCGACGCCTGCTGCGCGAGGACGTCGAGCTCCGGCTGCACATCGCCCCAGGGCGCCACATCGCGCGCATCGACCCGACGCAGCTGCAGCAGGTGATCGTCAACCTGGTCGTC
The DNA here is from genome assembly GCA_020638735.1 of Planctomycetota bacterium. Classification (GTDB taxonomy): domain Bacteria; phylum Planctomycetota; class UBA1135; order UBA1135; family UBA2386. The sequence goes on from JACKHZ010000008.1 coordinate 959,874, forward strand.
AACGCCCGCGACGCGATCCGCGAGCTCGGCAGCGTGCGCATCGACGTCACCCGCGGCCCCGAGACGCTGCCGACCCACACCGAGATCCTGGTGAGCGACGACGGCTGCGGCATGTCCGCGGAGGTCCTGCAACACGCGTTCGAGCCGTTCTTCACCCGCAAGCCGGCCGGCGAAGGCAGCGGGCTCGGCCTCACCACCTGCTACGGCATCGTGCATCAGGCCGGCGGCGACATCACGCTGCGCTCCACGCCGGGACTCGGCACGACGGTGCGCATCCGCCTGCCGCGCTGCGACGACGAGCCGGCGCCGCGGCCGCCTGTCAGCCGCGCGACGACGCGCGGGAACGGCACCGTGCTGTGGGTCGAGGACGAGGCCGCGCTGCGCGACCTCGCGCGGCGCACGCTCGAGGAGCACGGCTACCGGGTGCTGTGCGCCGCGCGCGCCGACGAGGCCCTGCAACTCGCCGCCGACGAACCACACATCGGCCTGCTGCTGACCGACGTCGTGATGCCGGGTATGAGCGGCGGCGAGCTCGCGAAGCGGCTGCGCGCCGAGCGCCCGCAGCTGCCGGTGCTGTTCGTGTCGGGCTACGCCAACGAACACCTCGAGGGACGGCTACCCGACGGCGCGCAGCTGCTGGCCAAGCCGTACACGCCGCAGCAGCTGCTGCAGCGGGTCTCCGAGATCCTCGAAGTCGACCGGACATCGCGAATGCCGAACTGATTGCCCGCCCGGCGCGACGCTCAGGTCGCGATCGCGCCGAGCAGTCCGCGCAGGCGCGCGATCGCCGCGGCGTGCGAGAAGCTCTGCTCGACGAGGCGGCGGCTGCTCTGCCGCATCACCGCCGCGCGGTCGCCGACGAGCAGCCCTCGCAGCGCGGCGACGCCCTGCTCGGGCGTCTCGAAGCGCGCGACGTGCGCGTCGTCGGCCGGCAGCCCTTCGGCGCCGACCGCCGTGCTCAGCACCGGCACGCCGAGCGCCCACGCCTCGAGGATCTTGATGCGGGTGCCGCCGCCGCTGCGGATCGGCAGGTAGACGGCGTGGGTGTCGCGGTAGTGCGGCACCAGGTCGTCGACCGGCCCCACCACCTCGACGCCGGGCACGCCGCGGAAGCGCGCACCGTGACCGTCGGGGTCCTTGCCGACCAGCCGCACGGTCGACGCCGGGAACGCCGCGCGCAGCGCCGGCACGTGCCGTTCGCACAGCTCGGTGACCGCCTCGAGGTTGGGCGGGTAGTCGAGCGAGCCGACGAACAGCAGCCGCGGCGCTGCAGCGGGATCGGCGAGCGGCAGCAGCGGCAGCGCGTCGAGGTCGACGGAGTTCGGCACGACCTCGACGCGGGCGCACGGCGCCAGCGCGAGGGCCAGATCGCGATCGTGCTCGGACACCGTGATCGTCAGGCGGGCGTCCAGCACCGCCTGACGCTCCAGGTTGCGCAGACCGCGCGCCTCCATGCGCCGCGTCACGCGCTCGGCAAGGCCGCGCCGGGCGTGGTCCTCGCGCGCGAACATCCCGTTCTCGAGGTTGTGCAGGAACACGACGTCGGCCGCGCCGTCCAGCACCGGCAGCGACCAGCTGCTGTCGGCGACCCGCAGGTCGTGGTCCGCGCCGCAACGCTCGACCATCGTCTGCGCGGCGGCGAGGTCCCAACGGCGCGCGGCGAGCTCCGAGGTGCCCGAGAGCCAGCAGTCGAGCTTGCGCAGCAGGCTCGCACGCGGCGCTGTGGCCGCGGGCAGCGCGAGCACGGCGATGCCCGCCTTGGTGGCCAGCGCGGCGAGCGCGGCGCGCGCCGCTTCGTCGGCGACCGCTGCTGCCAGCGTGACCTCGTGGTCCTGTCGCAGCGCGTCGAGCAGCACCCGCGACCGGATCGCGCCGCCGTGGCGGGCGGGGAACGGCACGTACGGGGCGACGACGAGGACCTTGGCCATGCGGAGGCTGGGGCGCCGCACGGTATGCTCGCCCGCGTGCCGACGCCACCTTCCGACCCCGCTCCCGACGCTGCGTTCGCCGAAGAGCTGCGCCAGCTGCGCCGCAGCCTCGACGTGCTGGTCGCCGAGAACGCGAGCCTGCGGCAGCGCCTCGAGCTCAGCGAGAGCGCGCGCCACGACCTGGTCGCGCAGGCCGAGCACCTGATCCACATGCTCGACGTCTCGCGCAAGGAGCTGCGCGAGGCGAAGGGCGGCGCCAAGGGCTGAGCCCGGCGGCGGCGCTCAGCCGATGCCGCGCTCGAGCCGCTTGCCGAGCAGGCGCAAGAACATGCCTTCCGGTCCCGGCAGGTCGGCGCCGGCCTTGGCGCCGACGAACTGACCCCAGCACTGCCACTTGACGTAGTCGGTGGTCCACTTCAGCGCCTTCACCTCCTCGTCCACCGGTAGGCCGAGGCTCCTGACGTAGTCGCAGTGCTCCTTGGTCGCATGCACGATCGCGCCGTCGAGCGCCTCCCTGGTCGGGATGCCCACCAGGCCGAACAGGCGATGCAGGTTGCGGTGGTCGCAGAAGGTGCGCTTGCCCTCGGCCCACGCCGTGCGGTCGTGGCTGTGCATGACGATCGCCGAACCCTGGTGCGCGATCGCCAGCCCCGCCTCGATCACGCGCTTGCCGAACCAGATGTCCTCGCCGAAGCGCCGCGGCCCGAGCGGGAAGCGCTGCCATACCGAACGACGCATCGCCGACGCGACGTTGTCGAACGCGCAGGTGAACAGCTGCTCGAACGGCGGCAGGTCGCGCAGCTGCTTGCCCTCGGGCAGCGCCTTCTTGGTCACGCCGTCGCCCCAGCCCGGCCAGCCGAGGATGCGGCGCTTCATGATCGGCTGGCACTTCTCACGCGGGATCTGCCGCGACCAGACGCCGGCGATCTGCGGGTCGGCGAACGGCGCGACCATCTTGCCGAGCCAGTCGGCGCCCTGCGGCGTCGCGTCCTGCACCAACAGCACGACGATGTCGCCGGTCGTCAGCGCGATGCCGCGGTCGCGCGTTCGACCGTGGTCGAACTCGCGCTTGTCGATCGAAGCGACCCGGAAGCCGGCGCGCTGCAGCCGCTCGACGGTGCCGTCGGTCGAGCCGCTGTCGATGGCGATCAGCTCGTCGAAGCCCGGATCGCGCTGCGCCAGCACGCCGGCCAGCACGTCGTCGAGCAGCGGGCCGGCGTTGAGGGTGGGGATGACGAGGGAGATGCGCATGAGGTCGGTCGTCGGTGATACGAGCCGCGCGCGCTTCAGCGCACGCCGTCGGGGAGCGAGCCGGTCAATGAGCCGAGGAACGTGGCGATCGATGCCGCCTGCTCGTCCGTGAGCTCCCGCGCAAGCTGCACCTTGGCCATGTTCCTGACCGCGTCGGCCAGCGTCTTCATGCTGCCGTCGTGGTACCAGGGCCCCGTCTCCGCGACGTTGTAGAGCACCGGCACCTTGAAGAAGTACTCCTGTCCCGGTGTCTTGTCGATCAGACCACGCCCCAGATCCGGCCCCTGCCAGGCTTGCACCAGGCCCAGCTTCTGCGGCATGCCGCCGCCGAGCCCGCGGTACATGTGGCAAGTCACACAGCCGGCGCTGAGGAACTCACCGAGCCCGATCCGTTCGGCGTCACTCAGTGCACCGTCGTCGCCGTCGAGGTAGCGGTCCCAACGCGAAGTCGTCACCAGACCACGCAGGTAGGAGCCGATGGCCAGGCCGATGTCCGCCGCCGTCGGAGCGCCTGCACCCTCAAATGCCGCGCGAACTGCGGGATCTTCGGCGACTCGCGCCACCGCAGCCTCGGCCGACGCGTTGCCCATGTGGCTGGCCAGTGACGCGAGCACGGCCTGCTCGACGGTGGCAACGCGATAGTCCCAGAACATCGCGAACTGCTGCTCGGCACCGAACACCGACAGGGTGTTGCGCGATGGCGCCCCCGCTCCCTCCGCCCCCCGCCCGTCCTGACCGAACGACGCCAGCGGGTGACACGTCGCACACGACCGCGCGCCGTCGCCCGACAACCGGGTGTCGGCGAACAGGGCCATGCCCAGTTCTCGCTGCGCATCCGTCGATGCCGGCGCCGCTGGGCCACGGAAGCGGTCCCCGAACATGCTCCGGACCACGGCAGCATCCGGCTTCGACGCCTGGACCGGAGCAGACGTGACCGAGTCGCCTGCGCCGCGCACCAGCTTCAACACCTCGCCCGTGTGGGACGCGAAGTAGAGCTCTCCGTCGGGCCCCTTGGCGATCGCCGGCAACAACAGCGGCCAGCGCGTCACCTTCTCGCACTGCTCGATCGACAACGTGGCGCCGGTGTCGGGCAGTTCGAAGGCCCAGATCTGGCCGCTGAGGTAGTCACAGAAAACGAACTTGCCGACCAGTTCGGGCAGAGCGGTGCCCTCGTAGACGTTGCCGGCGATCACCGACATGCCGTAGTCACGCGAATAGGGCACCAACGGCGGCTGCAGCGGCACGTCCAGTGTCCACTTGTTGCGCTCGAACGAGCCCTCGTAGTAGGGCCACCCGTGGTGGCTGCCCTTGACCACGAAGGTCAGCTCCTCGTTGACATCCTCGCCGATGTCGCTGGCGATCAACCGACCATCCGGCACGAACGCGATCCGCCACGGATTGCGGAACCCCCAGCCCCACGTCTCCGGCGGGAACGACGCGTCGCCGACGAACGGGTTGTCGGCCGGCACCGCATACTGCTTGCCTTCGTCGCGGCGATCGACGTCGATGCGCAGCACCTTGCCGCGCATCGAGCCCGCCGGCGAGCGCCCGTTCGTCCACTCGCCGTCCTCGCCATCACCGATGGCGATGTACAGGTAGCCGTCGGGGCCGAACATCAGACAACCGCCGTTGTGGTTGTCCTTGACCTGCCTCACCGACAGGAGGCGCCGCTCGGAGCCGAGTCCCATCCGCGCCGGCGCCTGAGACATGTCCATCACCCACTCCCCGAGCACCTGGGCGCGCTCGCCGGCGGCGTCGCGCCAGTTGTAGTGCATGTAGACCTTGTGGTTCTGGGCGAAGCCCGGGTGCAGCGCCATGCCGATCAGCCCGGACTCGCCGCCGACGAACAAGCCTCCGCTGCCGTCACCAGCACGCGGCAAGCGCAGCGCTCCGCCGTGCTTGCCGTCACGGCGCGAGAACCACTGGATGTAGCCCTCCTTGCTGCTGATGAACATGTAGTCACCGTCAGCGGTGAAACAGATGTTCGTGGTGGTGCTGCTACGACCGGTTATCGGCTCCAGCGCATAGCGACCAGACACGGCGCCGGCGAACTCGTTGGTCACCAACGCCATCGTCATCGGACCGAACTGCTGCCGGAAACCGACGCCCTGCTGCTCCAAGAAGCCCTCGCGCAGGGTCTTATCCAGGGCCTCGTTGGTGTGATCGTAGATCAGCCAGACCCGCCCCGAACGACGCGCCATCGGGATCAGCTGATTGAGGTAGTACTGGTAGTTGGGCCACTGCGGACGTTTGAAGTCGATGCCCTGCGCCTTCAGGCCGCGGATCACGCTCGCGATCGCGGTGTCGGCGTCGTCCTTGTCGTCACTCGCGACGTAGACGGGATCGCCCTCCGCCATCCTGCTCAACAACACGGGCATCAGGTCGGCCGGACCGGCGGGCGCGGGCGTCGGGTCCTGGACCTCGGGCTCCGCTCGGGCCGCCCGGGGGGCGTCCTTCTCCTGCTCGTTCTGCCCCGTCGCGCCCGAGCCCCCACACGCCCCCCACAAGACGACGGACAGGACGAGGAACGAGAGCTTGTGTGACACCAGCATCAGGGCGGGAAGTAGAAGCGATGCGCTCGGGAGCCGCGAGTCCATTCGGGCAACGGCACCCCACCTAGCCCTTGTCGACAAGAACGTCGCCGGCAGGAGAGCGGAGTCCGGACCCGATCCAAGAATCACACTGCCGCTCCCCGTGGCCCCCGGCATCGGCAGTTGCAACCCCGCCCAGGACCCTCTATTCCCATCGTCGAGCGTGTCCGCATGACGAGAAAGTCCACATGGCTCAAGTGGGTCACGCGCGGCCTCCGAAAGCGCCTGAGGACAGCCCGCTCCGGCCAGGCAAGGTCCGACACCATGACTAGTTCCGACCCCCGCGACGGCTCCCACCATCAGGTCGAGGGCGTCACCTACTTTGCGCTCGTCGGCAGCCAGCGCTGCGGCACCAACTTCCTGCGCGAGTTGATGAACACCAACCCGCAGACGGTGGTGCACGGCGAGATCCTGATGCCGTACCCGCTGCCGAACTGCTGGCACAACTACGTGCGCACGATGGTCAACCGGGCGATGCCGCCGGTCTACGCCAAGGACGCCATCGACCTCGTCGACGACTACCTCGTCTACCTTCGCGAGGACGTCAAGCGCGGCTACCCGGGCAAGCTCGGCGTGCTCAGCGCCGTGGGCCTGGACATCAAGTACAACCAGCTTCGCTTCATCGCACCGCTGATCCGCGATCTCGAACAGAAGCCGTTCCTCGTCGACTACTTCTGGCGCCGCAACCTGCCGATCGTGCACCTGATCCGGCGCAACACGATCCACCAGGCGTTGTCGCTGGCGATCGCCGCGGCGCGCAATGTCTACCACAACTACGGCGGCAAGAAGTTCAGCGGCAAGGTGACACTCGACCCTGACGAACTGATCCGCCACGCACAGTGGGTCGCGCGCGAAGTCGAGGTGTTCCGCAAGCTCGCCGGCGGGCTCAACTACCTCGAAGTCTTCTACGAGGACGTCGCCGACGACTGCGCCGGCGCCGACGAGGCCGGCCGGATCGCGCCCGATGGCAAGATCATGGGCAGGATCGCATCGTTCCTGTCGGTGCCCAACGAGTTCCATGCGCCGGCGACGATCTCCAAGGTGATCAACCGCCCGTACTCGGAGATCCTCGAGAACCACGCCGATGTCGTCGCTGCGATTCGCAAGTCGGAGTTCAAGAAGCTTGCCGACACCGTCTGACGCCGACGCCGCACCATGCCGAGCCCTGGACAACCTGCAGGCTTCCGCGTCGAACGGCTGCTGCTCGACGGACTCAGGCGACTGGACTCACTGCCGGTCGGGACCGCCCCCGACCACTGGACTGCATGCACGGCCCCGAACACCGGCCTGGTGGTCGATCGCGCAGGCGCGGTGCGCGCCTGCGAAGCCGCAGCCACGGCGGCGTGCGATCGCACCTCCCTGGCCGAAGCGTGGGGTGGCGCCGCGCTGCAGCGCCTGCGCCACGACCTGACCAACGGCGAACTGCCGCTGCCCCACTGCGCCGGCTGCGTATCGTGGTTGCAGGACGACCTCGGCACCCGCGCGCCGTTGCTTCGCGATCAGGCGGCACCGACCGGCCAGGCACCTGGCGCGGCTCCGGCGCGCGTAGTACTGCGACTGCCACAGCCTGACGAGGAGGTCTTCGAACAGTGCGCAGCGCTCGGCACGGACCTGCACGAGCTGGTGCTCGAGGCCGACGACGCGACCTTCGCCGAACCCGTGCTGTCGCGGGTCACGGCACGCCGTACCGTTCTGCGCTGCCCACCGCCGTCACCCGGGCTGCTGCACCGACTCGCCGTAGCATCGAAGGACACCCTGCACCTCGAACTGCAGCTACAGTCGGTGGCGACCGACGGGCTCGCAGCGTTGCGTCTGGCGGCAGACGAGTCGGGCGTGACGCTCTCGGCCCGGTTCGTCTTCACCCCCGCCGACTGGCACTGGTTCGAAGACGTGGCGACAGCCTGCGCAACGGTCGACGTGCCGCTGCAGTTCCGCGTGCTGGATCGCGACGGCGAAGTACCGTTGGCGGCGCTGTGCACCGACGACCTGTCCCTGATCCGCGACGTCATCACCAGCAGCTGGGATCGCTTCGAGGGCGCCCGTGCACCAGCGACGCTCGAGCCTCATTCGTTCGAGCACGTGGCCGCAGAGCTGCGGCAGCAACTGCGACGTCGCGCCGAAGCGGAGCGTGGCGGAGCCGCTTCGGCGCCGGCCCGGCTTGCGCTGCCGTCGCCTACTCATCCCTGGATCGTCGACCCGAGTCGTCGGACCTGGTGGCTCACACTCCTCTACGGCGGAGGTCATCTACCTGCGGTCATCGACTGGTTGCACGAGACGCTCGCTGCGCCCGACACCGACCTCGCCGCCGGGGAATTGACCTGGCTGCGGGTGCTGACCCTGCGCATCGCCTCGGATCGCCACCCGCCGGCACTGCTGGATCGCCTGCGCGATCTCTACCACGAACCGAAGCAGCGCAAGGCGTTGATCGCCGAGGACCGCGCCTTCTCTGAGCAGTTCGACCTGACCCGCTACGGCGGCCCGTGGTCGGAGCGGCTGGGCCTGCTGCACGACCGCGGCCGACGACGGCCGTTCGCGATCGGCAAGCCGACCCCGGCGAGCCCGGGTCCCGCCGACGTGACGGTGCTGATCCCGTCGTTTCGACACGAGCAGTACATCGAGGAGACGCTGCGCAGCGTGCTGGCGCAGGACCACCCGCAGTTCCGCGTGCTCGTCGTGGACGACCGCTCGCCGGACCAAACCGCCGCCAGAGCCCGCCGGGTCCAAGACCCTCGCATCGAGGTCCGCAGCAACGCTCGCAATCTGGGCCTCGGCAACTCCGTGCTGAGCGCGCTGGAGACCATCGACACACCCTACGTCGCGCTGCTCAACTCAGACGACTTGTTCCACCCCACTCGGCTGTCCAGCTGCTGCGAGGTGCTCGAACGGGATTCGACGGTGCAGCTGGTGACCACCGGCGTGCAGCTGATCGATCACGCGGGAGGCCTGCTGACGCCGACCAACGCCAGCCTCGTGCTGGACGGCAAGAAGGTCTACGACTGGGTGCACTGGTTCGCGCGCATCACGCCGGGCGAGGAGCTGTCGCAGCACGAGCTGTTCGCTGCGCTGCTCGAGCGCAACTTCCTCGTCACCAGCAGCAACCTCGTCGCCCGCACCGACTGGCTGCGAAGCCAGGCGACGACCCTGCGCAGTCTCAAATACTGCCTCGACTGGCAGTTGTTCCTGCAGGCGGCGCTCGAAGGCGTACTGCACCATCTGCACCAGCCGTTGATCGCCTACCGCCTGCACGCGACCAACACCGTCTGGTTCCGCGAGGGGCGACGTTGGTCGTACTTCCTCGAGGTCAACCGCGTCGCCGCTGAGGCGCTGCAGCGCTTCGCCGCTCAGGGCCGCCTGTCGGCCGACGCACGCTTGCTACAGGTCGTCGACTCGGTGACGCGCCACCTGGCGACCAACAGCGAGATGGACGGCCTGGCGCTGTTCCTCAACGCCGCGCTCGACCCGGTGCAGCTCGATCAGGCCGCCAACGAACAGCCGGTGGTGACCGCGCTCGTCGAACAGCTCAACGACCGCGCGGAAGAGCTACGGGAGCACTCAGCCGTCGCCGAAGCCGACACCACGGGCCTCCTGCACCTCGATCTGCTGTTGCGACTGGCGCGCGAACTCTCACAGCGCGCGTCGACGCGAAACCAGTGGCTGGTTCAGCACACCGAGGAGCTCGAGCTGCGCCTCAACGACAGTTGGCGCTACCGAGACAAGCTCGAGGCAGAGAAGAAGCAGCTCTACGAGGACCAGCGCCAGCGCATCGAGCGCTTCGAGCGGCTGGACCAGGAGAAGCGACGCCTCTACGAGGACCAGAAGCAGCGCATCGCACGAGTTCAGGAGCTCGAGGACGAGAAGCGCCACCTCTACGAGGATCAGAAGCGGCGCATCGAGTGCATCCAAGAGCTCGAGGACGAGAAGCGGCGCCTCTACGAGGATCAGAAGCGGCGCATCGAGCGCATCCAGGAGCTCGAGGACGAGAAGCGGCGCCTCTACGAGGATCAGAAGCGGCGCATCGAGCGCATCCGGGAGCTCGAGGACGAGAAGCGGCGTCTCTACGAGGATCAGAAGCGGCGCATCGAGCGCATCCAGGAGCTCGAGGACGAGAAGCGGCGTCTCTACGAAGACCAAGAGCGGCGCATCGAACGCATCCGCCAGCTAGAGAACGAGAAGCGCGGCCTCTACGAGGACCAGAAGCAGCGCATCGAACGGACCCGCGAACTGGACCGGCGGCTCGCCGAGGCCTACGCCCAGGGTGAGCAGGCACGGAAGAACCGTGCCGCAGCCGAACAGCGCACGGCCGAGTTGCAACAGGTCCTGGACACGCTGCGCCACGAGCTCGAACAGGAACGTGCCGAGCTGGCCGAGACGGTCGCCGGTCTGGAGCACAAGGAACGGCAGATCCTCGACCTCCAGGGCACGCACGACGAGGTCTTGGAGAGCCTCGTGACGCTCGAGCACGCCCATCGCGAGATCGAGCACGCACTGATCGCCGAGCGAGGGGCCCGTGCCAAGGCCGAATCCGAGCTGGAGGTTCGCGGCGAAGCGCTCGAGGAACTCGGGACCCGGCTGGCCGCCGAATCAGCTCAGGTTCGCGCTGCCAACGACGCGAAAGACAAGGTGACGGAGCAACGCAACGAACTCCTGCACAAGGTCGCGAACCAACAGAAGGAGATCGAGAGATTGCTCGGGACTCGCGAGTTCCGAACCGGCAACTTCCTCTGGAACAAGCTCCCCCTCGGATACATGTCACGACGCGGCAAGAAGTGGTACCGGCGGCTCCTCGATGCGAAGGATCGCGCCGGCATGTGGTTCAAGCGCAACAACCGGAAGGCCGAGGGCACCGCCGTCGTCACCGCCTGCTGGCAGTGGCCGATCTACTCGCACACCTTCGTCTACCAGGAGATGGTGTCACTGACGCACATGGGCCTCGACGTGCGCCTGTTCCACTGGGACCTCGGCGACACCGAGCAGCTGCACGCAGCGTTCCGCTACCTGTACGACAACCGCACCCAGCTGCAGCCGATCTGGGAGAACCACAAGAAGGACAAGGAGCACTTCGAGAAGACTCGCCCAGGCCGCCTTCGCTCGTTCCTCGAGCGCATCGCGCCGCTCTCCGGCAAGACCGTCGAGCAACTCGAGAAGGAGCCGATCGTCATGCAAGGCTGCACCTTCGCCCGCATGGCCGAGCTCGCCGGCGCGAAGTACATCCACAGCTACTTCTTCTACGACCAGTCGTTCATGGCCATGCAGGCCGCCTGGCTGCTCGACCTGCCGCGCGGCGTGTCGTGCTACGCCGACCACATGATGAACGACTATCCGTGGAAGTTCGTGCCGCTGCACATCGAACTCTGCGACGTGATCGTGGCGACCAGCGCGCGCATCAAGCGCGAGCTGTCGCAGTTGTCGGGCGGCAAGTACGACGACAAGATCATCGTCAAGCCGAACGGCGTCGACGGCGATCGCTTCAAGGCGCAGAAGCGCCCCGCGCGCAACGTCGACGAGCCGTTCGAGGTGCTGTCGGTGTCGCGCATCGAGCCGAAGAAGGGCCTGACCTACCTGGTCGAGGCCATCGCGACGCTGAAGGAGAAGGGCCACAAGGTCATCGCGCACGTGATCGGCAGCAAGGACCCGCACAGCAAGGGCAGCCTCGAGTACGCCGCCGAGTTCGAGGACTGCATCGCCCGCCACGGCCTGCAGGACCAGGTGATCCTGCACGGCATGATGAAGCAGGAGCAGATGCCGCCGATCATCGAGAGGTGCCGCGCATTCGTCGCGCCCTACATCGAGACCGAGAGCGGCGACAAGGACGGCATCCCGACGGCGATGCTCGAGGCGCTGGCGTCGAGCCTGCCGGTGGTGACGACCGACTCCGGCTCGATCCTCGAGGTGATCGACGACGGCGTCGAAGGCCTCGTCGTGTCGCAGCGCGACAGCAAGGCCTACGCGGCGGCGCTGGAGAAGCTGATCACCGACCCCGCGCTGGAGCAGCGCATGGCCAAGGCCGCGCGCACCCGCTTCGACCGCGACTTCGACATCAAGGTCACCGAGAAGCGGCTGCACCAGCGCATCGCCGGCTTCCTCGCACAGAAGGAGAAGGCGCAGGCGTAGGCCTGAGCCGACGAGCGGGCCAGATGCGGCTCCTCTACGTCATCCACCAGTTCTTCCCCGACTGCCACTCGGGGACCGAGCAGCACTGCCTGGCCGCGGCGCGCGAGGCGCAGCGCCGCGGCCACGAGGTCACGGTGCTGTCGCTGCACTGGGACCACGACCGCACCTGGCCGCCGATCAAGCTGTTCGACCAGCCGATCGAAGGGCTACGGGTGATCCGCCTCAACCACTGGCGCGGCATCAACCCCAACGACGTGCTGCGCGACTACGAGAACCTGCACCTCGAGGGCTGGTTCCAGCGCGTGCTCGACGACGTACGGCCGGACGTCGTGCACAGCTTCCACCTGCGCCAGCTCGGCTCCAACCTGCTCGGCGTGGCCAAGCGCAACGGGCTGCGCGTGGCGGTGACGCTGACCGACTTCTGGTTCTTGTGCCCGCGCTTCACGCTGCTGCGCGGCGACGGCGCGTTGTGCGACGGGCCGCCCGACGAGGGTCGCGGCTGCGTCGACTGCAACCACCCGGAGTTGCGCGGCAAGGACGCGAGCGCCGACGCCTGGCCGCTGACCGACGCGCCGCCGGCGCGCCTGCGCGCGTTGCTGCAGCGCAAGTCGACCCAGCTGCGCAACCTGGCGCTCGCCGACAGGGTGTTCGCGCCGTCGCGGTTCCTCGCCGACATGTTCCGCAAGAACGGGCTCGACCACCCCGGCTTCGAGACCGTGCCCTACGGCCTCGAGCCCGGCCGGGTGCAGCCGCTGCCGGCGACGCGGCCGCGCGCACCGCTGCGGCTGGGCTTCTGCGGCGTGCTTTCGCCGTGGAAGGCGCCGCACCTGCTGGTCGAGGCGGTACGCAGCAGCGCCGCCAAGGTGCAACTGACGGTGCACGGGCGCGTCGCGGAGCCGATGTTCCAGCAGTACATCGACGGCGTGGTCGCGGCAGCGGCAGGCGACCCGCGCATCACCTTCGCCGGCCCCTACGGCGAACAGGACACCCCGCGCGTGTTCGCCGACATGGACGTGCTGGTGGTGCCGAGCACCTGGTACGAGAACACCCCGTTCGTCGTGCTGGAGGCGTTCGCCGCCGGCGTGCCGGTGATCGCCTCGGACCTCGGCGGCCTCAGCGAGGTGGTCGAACCGGACCGCAACGGCCTGCTGTTCGCGGCGGGCGACGCCGCGGCGCTGCGCGCGGCGATCGAACGCGTCGCCGGCGACCCGGCGTGGTTCGCCGACCTCGACGTGCGCCCGGGCGGCGGCATCGCCGAGTGCTTCGATCGCTACGAGGCCGGCTACACGGCGCTCGGCGACGGCTGACCTGCCGCACCCGTCAACAGTTCGCGGCAGACCGGCTCGAGCGCCGCGGCCACCTCGTCATTGCCTTCGGGGCTAGGGTAGTACTCGTTGTAGAGGTAGCCGTCGTCGCCGAGACGTGCCCCCTCGACCTTGGCCTCGGCCCGCCACAACCGCTGCGGCAGACCGTTCTCCGAGACGCACTGCACGTAGGCGTCGTAGCGCGGCCGCAGTCTCTCGACGACACCGTCGTCCAGCAGTTGCGGGTAGTGCCGCAACACGCCAAAGACGTCGTTCCACCGCGGCGTGTAGGCAGGCTCGCGGCGCGACATCCACAGCAGCACCTTGGGGCATGGAAGCGCGGCGGCAAGCTGCGTCATGCTGTCGACGTAGTCATCCCGCGACTCCTTGACGATACGTTCGATGCGATCCCGATCGCCGGTCGCGAACAGGTCGCGGAAGCACTTCTCGAACGAGCTCCACTCGCCGGTCGCGCGCAGCCGGCCACCGCCGCGACCATACTCCGAGTTGTCGAACAGCGAGTTGCTGGTGCTGCGCCCCGAGAACATCTGCACCACCACCAGACGCGCGCCCTGCAGCAGCCTCAGCACGTGCGGCAGCAGTGCGAATCGTGGCCCTGCGCCGCCGAGACCGAGATTCAACACAGGCAGGACGAGCCGCTTCGAAAGCTGCGTTGGGAACGGACACTCCACGAACCGCCCGAATGTCTGCGCACCGCCGATGCAGGCAATGTAGGGTCCGTCGATCGGCACCGCGGGGCCACGGTACAGCTCACGATCGTCGCCGGCGACGGGCACGAGCTCGTAGTCGAAATGGGGGCCGTCGAGTTCTTGGTAGAGCTTGCTCACGAGTGCTCTTCTCCGTGCTGGAACACCGACTCCCAGCGTGTGCCGCTGAAGGCCTGATACAGCTGCTCGTAGTTGGTGATATCGCGCCGAACATCGTGCGATCCGGTCTTCCGCGAAGATGCCTCGACCAGCTCGGCCTCGAACCCGAGGTGCCGGCAGATCCGTTGCAGGCCGCCGGCCATGTCGGCTACGAACTCCGTGTAGTCGATGTCGAGAACGGGGTGGTCATCCACTACCGACGCGAACCTCGCTTCCAGTTTCTCGGACAACGAGAGGTAGTTCAGCGTCGCGAGCGGCTCGAGCTCGACCGGGTGCGCCTTCCGGCGCGGCACGTCGCTCTTGCGCGAGAACCAGCTGTCCGTCTCCGTCGCCCTGCGAAACGAAACCCAGCGCGCCAAATGATCCTTGCGCCTCATGTGCAACACCGGCATGTGCGGATTGGTCGCCAGGAGGCGAAGCACTCGATCATCGAACATGAGGTGCACGTAGAGCAGCTTCAAACCGGCCAGGGAGCAAAGTGCGCGATCCGCATCGGCGAGCAGCCGCGCGTGCAAGGCCACCGGATCGTGCGCACGCAACCAGAGCAACATCGCCTGGTCGGTGTCCGAACCCGACATCCAAGGCACGTGTCGCTCCTTGATGAACCGCGGGTTGAACAGCTCACCGACGAAAGTCACCCCGGGTTGCCGGCAGAGCATCTCAGAGAGCATGTTGGTGCCCGTGCGCTCCGTACCGAGGATCAGACAAGGCCGAGCTTTGGACTGTGGCACGTGGACGTCGGCGACCGGCGCGCGAAACGCGACCTCGGCACCCCGCGGCCCGTTCGCCCCCCTGCCCAGCTGCGCCCGCAGCAGCGGCAATAGTTCGGACGAATCGTGCTCGATCACCCGCCCTCTCACGGCCGCCCGGTTCAACCGCTCGTACAGCGACGCCGAGCTGACGACGACCACCTGCGCACGATCAGCAAACAGGTCGAGGAGCGCATGGTACCTGGATCCCTCCAGCGAGTGCATCATGCAGACCAGCGGAACGCCCAAGAGCATCGCCGTGACCAGCCCCGACAGTGCGGGCTCACCCAAATGCCAGGTGCACACCAGGTCGGGCTGCCAGGCCAAGGCCCAGCGCGCACAGGAGAGGGCCGCCTGCACTTCTCGCTGGTGGTACACCTCCACCGCCGACTTGCCGAGCGCTCCTGCGAGGGCCTCCAGCACCGAGTCCAGCCGCGGACCGTGGCACGAACGCCAGTACTCGGCGTCGTTCCAATGGAACATCGGGTTCGGCGGCACGAAGAACTGGCTGTCGATCCGGCCGCGCAGGTCTTCGGCACACTGGATCGGATCGGCATGCATCGAGTGGAAGACCCGAGCCTCGGCGTCGAGGACCTCGGCGATCTTGTCGATCTCGAGGTAGATCGCTCGATCCGACTCCACGGGATAGCGATGACTCAGCAAGCAGGCGACTCGCGGCGACCGCTTGCTCCACATGGACTTGCCGGAATGAGGCTTCATTGAGGATCAGGAAGGCCTGACGAACGCGGACCGATCACCGACTGCGGCTCGGGGCTCGGTCATCGGATCACGGGCGGTTCCCCGGTTGCGGACGCGAGGAAGCCGGCGATCAGCGCCACCTGCCGCTCGGTGAGGTCCCGGGCGAGCTGCACCTTTGCCATGTGGCGGATCGCGGCCTCCAGGGTCGCCATCGACCCATCGTGGTAGTAGGGCGCCGTCTGCGCCACGTTCAGCAACACCGGCACTTTGAAGAACCAGGCGTCACTGTCGACGCCGCTGACCTCGACGCGACCACGATCAGTGCCTGTCCAGGCCTGCATCAGGCCGAGCTTCTGCGGCATGCCGCCGCCGAGGGTCGCGTACTGGTGACAGGAGATGCAGCCCTGCGAGACGAACAGGCTCAGGCCGAGCTTCTCGTCGGCCGTCAGCGCGTCGTCTGCGCCGCCCAGGTAGCGCTCCCAGCGCGACTGCGTACTCAGTTGGCGCAGGAACGCACCGAGCGCCAGCCCGACGTTTGCGGCGGTCACCGGCGAGTTGCCGCCATAGACCCGGGCCATTGCCTCGACTGCGCCGGGGACCTCGACAACCGCGGCCTCGATCGCTGCCGCGTCCCCGAGCCCCTGCACGCCGCGCAGCATCTCCAGCGCCCCCGCCTCGACGGAGTCGGCGCGATAGTCGGCAAACTGCGCGAACTGGCGGGACGCGTTGAAGGTCGAGCTCGTGTTGCGCTGCACCTTCTTGCCGCCGACGTCGACCGCCACGACGCGACCGTCCTGGCCGTATCGATCGAGTGGGTGACAGCTCGCACACGACTGCTTGCCGTCGCTCGACAATGCTGTGCTCTCGTAGAGCAATCGGCCGAGTGCGACCTCACCTTCGCGGATCGCGGGCCGCGTCGGACTCGGCACGTCCTGGCCGAACATGCCACGCGCAACATCGTCGGAGAGCGGCTGCACGTCATCACCGGCGGAGGTCGGGCGACCAGTGCCAGGTGCCAGGCGCAGAATCTGGTTCGCAGCGCCGACGTACAACGTATGGTCCGGGGCCTCGGCGAAGGTTGTGAACAGCTGCGGCCAGCGACCGATCTCGTGGAGGTCTGCACCGCTCAACGGCGCCCCCGCCGGCGCATCCGGCGGCGGCACGTCGATGGCCCAGATTCGACCGGTGAGATGGTCGGCGACGATGAGCTTGCCGCGCAACGACTCGATCTCGCCGAGGTAGAGGGGACCGCAGATCACCGAGTTACCGACCTCGCGTTCGTACGCGACGAACGGCGTGACGGGCTCGACACCCTCGAGCCCCCATGGGTTGCGCGCGTAGGCACCTTCCCAGTAGGGCCAACCGTGGTGGCGTCCGCGGACGACGAACGTGACTTCCTCGTTGACATCTTCGCCGATGTCACCGGCGACGAGGCGTCCATCGGGCAGGAAGTGCATGCGCCACGGATTGCGGAAGCCCCAGGCCCAGGTCTCCGGCGGCACGACCTTGTCGCCGACGAACGGATTGTCGGGCGGCACCGCGTATTCCTTGCCCTCGTCGCGTCGGTCGACGTCGATGCGAAGGATCTTGCCGCGCAACAGCTCGGCCGGCGCACGACCGATCGTCCACTTGCCGACCAGGCCATCGCCGACGCCAAGATAGAGCATGTGATCGGGGCCGAACATCAACACGCCGGAGTTGTGATCGTCGTTGGGCTGATCGATGCGCAGCAGCACACGACGACTCTGCACCGTGTAGTTGCCGAGCCGGCCTGCGAGCACGAACTCCTCGACGACCGCCTGCTTCGACTGGTCCTCGCGCTTGTAGTTGTAGTGCAGGAACAGGCGACGGTTGTCAGTGAACCCGGGGTGCAGGGCCAGGCCGACGAGGCCGGACTCGCCGCCGGTGTAGACGCCCTCTTTGCCCTTCTGCAGCGACGGCAGCGTGAAGACCTTCTGGTCGCCGCGCACTTCGAGGCCGTCCATCTCGACGCAACTGAGTACACCGTTCTTGACGATGTACCACAGCTCGCGACCGCTCGCGTCGAAGGCCATACCCGTGACGAAGCCACCCGGCTTCACCTGCACCTCCACCAGGTCCACGCCCCCACCGCCGCCGCCAGACATCTGGTTGGCGACGTGCACCAACAGCAGCTTGTCGACTGCATAGCGTGCCATGACCTTGTGTCGTGCGAAGAAGAACTGATCGACATAGGCAACCAGCTCAGGATCACTGTCGTCGAGCGCGACCCACAGCGACCCAGCGCGCTGTCGCCGGATCAGCTGCACCAGGTTGTTGGTGTAGAATTGATAGCGGACGAAGTCTGGCTTGCGCAGCGCCTCGACCGGGACCTTCGCCTCGGCCAGCGCCGGCGCGAGGTGTTCCTGCACGATCGGACACGGCAGTAGCGCGACGATCTCGTCAGCGCCGCGTTCCTGCTGCAGGATCTCGACTGGCGAGCGCCGGTCCACGACCGGATCCTGAGACGCCGCCGGCGCTCCGCCGACCGGCCCCGTGACCTGGTGGGACGCATCCGACTTGCCGCAAGCGGCGAGCAGCGCCGCCATCGCGGCCAGGACAACGAAGTATCGCATACACATGATCGATCGTCTCATGGGCGCTGACCTGGCACGGCCGACGCGGAATTGAGGGAGCGATGAAGGAGTCTAGGAACGACGGGCGCCGAGCGTGACGACGTTGAGCAGGTTCTTGCCCCAGCGGAACTCGCGGCTGAGCTTCACCGCGGCCTCACGCTGCTTCGCCGCGTCGAGCTCGGCGGTCAGCTTGGCGACACGCTGCCTCAGCTCGCTGACCTCGGCGGCGCTGGCGCCTTCCTTCTGCGCCTCGGCAGCGACGCGGGCGATGCGGTCCTGCTGCGACTCGGCCTGCCGCGGCGCACCGTCGAGGAACGCCTGGTAGGTGTCGACGCCGATCTTCGCGATGCCGGTGTCGGTCAGCCGCTTCTCGACCTCCTTGCGCGCCGCCTCACCGCAGCGGGCCGCGAGCTGGTCGTCCTCGATCATCTCGCGCAGCACCTGCACGAATGACGCCGGGTCGCCGTTCTTGGCCAGCAGGCCGGTGCGGCGGTCCTCGATCAGCTCCGGCATGCCGCCGCAGTCCGACGACACGATCGCGCGGCCGGCGGTCATCGCCTCGATGCACGAGTAGGGGCAGTTCTCCCACAGGCTCGGGATCAGGAAGATGCTCGCCGCCTTGAGGCACGCGCGCACCGCCGGCAGGTCTAGCTGGCCGAGGTAGAAGAACCGGTCGGTCAGCTGGTTGTCCTTCACCCACGGCAGGATCTGCTTCTCCATGTAGCCGAACAGGTCGCGGCCGGCGAACACGAACGCGATCTGCGGGTACTGGGCGAGCGTCTCCTTCACCATCTCCTTGAGGATGTGCACGCCCTTGCGCTCCTCCATGCGGTTGGCGAAGAAGATCAGCTTCTTGTCCTTCGGCAGGTCGAAGCGCTGGTAGACGTCGATGCCGTCGTCGCGGTCGAACATCTCCACGTCGATGCCGTTGGGGATCACGTGGATCGGCTTCGGCTCGTGCATCTTGGTCGCGACCTCGTCGGCGAGGAAGCGGCTGCACGAGGTCAGCACCTCGGCCTGGTTGATGCCGAGCTGCTCGACGAACGAACACACCTCGCGGTCGATGCGCGGCGTGTCGTAGATGTTCATGATCAGGCGCGCCGGCGAGTGGAACTTGATCGCCGTCGGCACCTGCAACAAGGTCGAGGTCACCACCGAGTCCGCGCCGCACTCCGGCGCCTCGATGAAGTCGAACGGCTTCCTGTCGTGCTCGTGGCGGAACGCCTCGAACGCGGCGTAGCCGGTGCGCAGGCGATTCTCGGCCCACCAGCCACGACGCTTGCGCAGCCCCTCGAGCGCGCCGTGGAACCAGCCCTCGCGCTTGATGCGGGTGATCTTGAGGCCATCGCGTTCGACGGTGCCGAGGCCGTTCTCGGTGGCGCCGGCGAACACGTGCACGTCGTGGCCGAGCTTGGCCAGCGCGCGCGCCTGGTAGTAGGAGTAGGTGCCGATGCCGCCGAAGCCGGTCTCGGGCGGATACTCGTAGCTGAGGACTGCGATGCGCATGGCGGGTTCGGGGTTGGGCGGTTACTTCGGCAGCGACTGTTGCCAGCGCCAGGCGTCTGCCATCGAGCGCTCGAGCGGCAGCTCGGCGCGCCAGCCGAGCCCCTCCGCGGCGCGCTGGGTGTCGGCGTAGGCGGCGATCACGTCGCCCGGGCGACGCTCTGCGAACTCCCACTGCAGCTTCACGCCGGTGGCCTTCTCGAAGGCGTGGATCACCTCGACGACGGTCGAACCGGTGCCGGTGCCGAGGTTGAACACCTCGACGGCCTCGTCGCCCTTCTTCGCCAAGAGGCGATCCATCGCCAGGATGTGCGCCTTGGCGACGTCGACGACGTGGATGTAGTCGCGGATGCAGGTGCCGTCGCGGGTCGGGTAGTCGTTGCCGAACACCTTCAGCCCGCCGCGCAGGCCGGCCGCACTCTGCGTGATGAACGGCACCAGGTTCTGCGGCACGCCGAGCGGCAGCTCGCCGATCTTCGCCGACGGGTGCGCGCCGACCGGGTTGAAGTAGCGCAGCGCGATGGCGCGGAAGCCGTGCGCCTTCGCCGCGTCGCGGATGATCTCCTCGCCGATCTGCTTGGTGTTGCCGTACGGTGACTCGGCCGGCTTGACCGGCGCGTCCTCCTTGACCGGCAGCGAGTCGGCCTGGCCGTAGACCGTGCACGACGAGCTGAAGATGAACGCGCAGTCGGGCTTCTGCGCGACGAACTCGAGCAGGTTGACCAGGGAGCCGAGGTTGTTGTGGTAGTAGGCCAGCGGCTTCTGCACCGATTCCCCGACCGCCTTGTGGGCCGCGAAGTGGATGATGCCGTCGAGGTCCTCGTGCGCGGCGAGGAAGCGATGCGTCGCGGCGCGGTCGGCGAGGTCCACCTCGCCCCACGTCGGACGCCGCCCGGCGATCGCCGCGATGCCGTCGAGCACCTCGGGCCGGGTGTTGGCCAGGTTGTCGGCGATCACCACGTCGTGCCCGCGGGCGAGCAGCTCGACGGCGGTGTGCGAACCGATGTAGCCGAGCCCACCGGTGACCAGGACCTTGCTCATCTTCGTCCCCCGCCTACTTGCGCACGTAGCCTTCGAAGTCGCGGTGCTCCTGCTTGTAGAGCACGTCCTGCGGCAGCTGCTTGAAGGCCTCGTAGGTGATCTTCAGCCCCTCCGAGCGCGACACCTTCGGCTCCCAGCCGAGGATCTGCTTCGCCTTGGTGATGTCGGGGCGGCGCTGCGTCGGGTCGTCCTTCGGCAGCGGCTTGTAGATGACCTTCTGCGTCGTGCCCGTCAGCTTGATGATCTCCTCGGCGAACTGCGCGATGGTGATCTCGTCGGGGTTGCCGATGTTGACCGGGTAGGGGTAGTCGCTGAGCAGCAGCCGGTAGATGCCCTCGACGAGATCGTCGACGAAGCAGAACGAACGCGTCTGGCTGCCGTCGCCGAACACCGTCAGGTCCTCACCGCGCAGCGCCTGGCCGATGAACGCCGGCAGCACGCGGCCGTCGTTGAGGCGCATGCGCGGGCCGTAGGTGTTGAAGATGCGGATGATGCGCGTCTCCAGCCCGTGGTAGGTGTGGTAGGCCATGGTCATGGCCTCCTGGAAGCGCTTGGCCTCGTCGTAGACGCCGCGCGGCCCCACCGGGTTGACGTTGCCCCAGTACTCCTCGGTCTGCGGGTGCACTGCCGGGTCGCCGTAGACCTCCGACGTCGACGCGACCAGGATGCGCGCCTTCTTGGCCCGCGCCAGGCCGAGGCAGTTGTGCGTGCCGAGCGAGCCGACCTTCAGCGTCTGGATCGGGATCTTCAGGTAGTCGATCGGGCTCGCCGGCGAGGCGAAGTGCAGGATGTAGTCGAGCGCGCCCGGCACGTGCACGAACGTCGAGACGTCGTGGTGGTAGAACGTGAACTCCTTCCGCGGGAACAGGTGCTCGAGGTTGCGCAGGTCACCCGTGATCAGGTTGTCCATGCCGACCACTTCGTAGCCTTCGGCGAGGAAGCGATCGCAGAGGTGCGAGCCGAGGAAGCCGGCCGCGCCGGTGATGAGGATGCGAGGCATGTGTTCGGGTGCGTGTTCTGGTGCGTGCGGCGCCGGATCAGCCGGGGTTGCGATCCGAGACGCCGATGCCGCGGTAGGCGAAGCCGAGCTCGATCAGCTCGTCGCCGCTGTAGATGTTGCGGCCGTCGAAGACGACGGGCGACCTCAGCGCCTTCTTGACGCGGCTCCAGTCCGGCACGCGGAACTCGCGCCACTCGGTCACCAGCAGCAGCGCGTCGGCGCCGTGCAGCGCCGCGTAGGCGTCGTCGGCGTAGCCGATCTTGTCGCCGATCATGTGCTTGCACTCCGGCATCGCGACCGGGTCGTAGGCGGTCACCGTCGCGCCGGCCGCGATCAGCTGCTCGCAGATGACCAACGCCGGCGCCTCGCGCATGTCGTCGGTCTCCGGCTTGAAGCTGAGGCCCCACATCGCGAAGTGCTTGCCCTTCAGGTCACCGAAGTGCTTCTTCACCTTGGTGAACAGCACGTGCTTCTGCGCCTCGTTGACGTCCTCGACCGACTGCAGGATGCGCAGCTCGTAGCCGCTCTCGCGACCCGTGCGCACCAGCGCCTTGACGTCCTTCGGGAAGCAGCTGCCGCCGTAGCCGATGCCGGGATAGATGAAGCGGTTGCCGATGCGCGAGTCGCTGCCGATGCCCTTGCGCACCGCGTTGACGTCGGCGCCGAGCAGCTCGCAGAGGTTGGCGATGTCGTTCATGAACGAGATCTTGGTCGCCAGCATCGCGTTGGCCGCGTACTTGGTCATCTCCGCCGACGGCACGTCCATGAAGTAGACGTGGTGGCCGTTGAGGGTGAACGGCTTGTAGATGCGGGCCAGCACCTCCTGCGCGCGCTCGCTCTCGACGCCGCAGACGATGCGGTCGGGCTTCTGGAAGTCCTCGATCGCGGCGCCCTCCTTCAAGAACTCCGGGTTGCTGGCGACGTCGAACGGGATGTTCGCACCGCGCGCAGCGAGCGCCGCGGCGAGCTCCTTCTTGACCTTCTCCGCCGTGCCGACGGGCACCGTGCTCTTGGTGATGACGACCAGGTAGTCGGCCATCGTCTCGCCGATCTCGCGGGCCACCGCGAGCACGTAGCGCAGGTCGGCGCTGCCGTCCTCACCGGGCGGCGTGCCGACGGCGATGAACGCCGCCTCGGCGCCCTGGATCGCGTCGGTGAGCTTGGTCGTGAACTTCAGGCGTCCGGCGGCCGTGTTGCGCTCGACGATGTCCTCGAGGCCGGGCTCGTAGATCGGCAGCACACCCTTGTTGAGGTTGGCGATCTTCTTCTGGTCGACGTCGACACAGGTGACGTCCATGCCGACGTCGGCGAGGCACGAGCCGGTGACGAGCCCGACGTATCCGGTTCCTACGACTGCGATCTTCATGACGGGAGCTTCAGGGACGAGCGAGTTGCTTCTGGACCCGCCATCGACCGCGAGGGGGCGGCGGCAGGACGCGAGGCGGGAAGCACCGACGGCATGGTGGACAGGCCATCCGAGCGGCCCGGTCCGCGCGATTCGGGCAACGGTTGTAGCGAATCCCATCGCTCCCGGCCAGCCATCCGGGCGGCCCCCGAGCGCTTCATGCAAACTTGCGCATCTGCCCCGTACGGACTCGGCCCCGCTGCCATTCCGGCTCGTCACGGGTAGCCTGCCCGCGCCTTGAACTCGTTCGACCACGACCAGGACCCCGCGCTGTCCCGCTTCGGCTACGACCCCGAACTGCAGGAACGGTGGCAGCGACAGTTGGCGGCCGGCGAGCTCTCCCGCGAGCGCAACCTCGTCACCGAGCCGCTGCTGCCGCCGCCGCCGGAGACCCTCCACAGCCTGCCCGAGGCCGGTACGAACGCCCATCGTGAGCTCGAGGCGATCGGCCGGCAGGCGATCCGCGACGGGCAACTCGGCGTGGTGATCCTCAACGGCGGCATGGCCACCCGCTTCGGCGGCGTCGTCAAGGGCGTGGTGCCGGTGCGCGACGGGCGCTCGTTCCTGGCCCTCGCGGTGGCCGACGCGCTGCAGCAGGCCGGCGCCGCCGGCGGGCGCATCCCGGTGATGCTGATGAACAGCTTCGCCACCGACGAAGCGACCCGCGCCCACTTCGCCGAGCACGAGAACTTCGGCGCCGCGGCCGCCGACATCGTGCACTTCGCGCAGTTCGTCGCCCTGCGCATGACGCCGTCCGGCGAGCTGTTCCGCACCGCCGACGGCGGCGTCTCGCCGTACGGCCCCGGCCACGGGGACTTCGCGCCGGCGTTCCGCGCGGCCTGCCTGCGCGACTTCGTGCGCGGCGGCGGCCGCTACGTGTTCGTGCGCAACGTCGACAACCTCGGCGCGCGCATCAGCCCGGCGGTGCTCGGGCACCACATCCGGAGCGGTCGCCCGATGACGGCCGAGCTGACCCGCAAGTGGCCGGGCGACGTCGGCGGCGGCCCCTACCTGCACGAGGGCCGCGTGCAGCTGGTCGAGCAGGTGCGCTACCCGGCGGACTTCGATCCGGACGTCATCGACGTCTTCAACTGCAACACGATGACGTTCGACGCGCAGGCGCTGGACCGCGACTTCGACCTCGGCTGGTACTACGTCGAGAAGAAGGTCGAGGGCCGACAGGCGGTGCAGATGGAGCACCTGGTCGGCGAGCTGACGGCGCACCTCGACACCAACTACCTGTGCGTCGGCCGCGAGGGCCCGAGCTCGAGGTTCCTGCCGATCAAGACGCCGGAGGACCTGGTCAGCGCCCAGCAGGAAATCGCCGCCCTGTACGGCGGCTGAGCCGGATGCAGCGGACGTCGCCGGCGGATACAACGCCGTCATGCGACACGAAGTGCGGACCATCCCACCGGCCCCCCGGCTGGTGCGCATGCGCCCGCTCTGCGCGCACCGCTGGCCGCTGCTCGCGGTCGGCGGCGCGATGGTCGTACTCGGGCTCTTGTTGTCGTGGGCGATGTTCCTGCAGTCGGGTGCGATGCTCGGCAGGGAGGCGCTGCTGAAGGCCGGCCCGACGACCGAGGTCGTCGTCAGGGTCACGCAGGTCGACTACCCGCGCAGCTTCGAGGGGCGGACCTGGGACTACGTGCACTACGAGTTCGAACACCTGCTGCCCGGCGCGCCGGCCCCGAGCCGCCTCTCCGGCACCTGCTTCGTCCCGACCGGTTCGCTGGCGGTCGGTCAGGCGGCGAACGCCGCGGTGCTCGACGCCGACGCCAACGTGCACTGCATCGACGGCGGCGTGCTGCACATGCACCGACCGTGGCTCTACGCGCCGTTCTGGCTGGCCAACGTCGTCATCCCCGGCGGCCTGATCCTGCTGGCGTGGCTCGCCGGCGTCTCGCAGCTGTTCCGCGTCCTGGTGCACGGCGACGTCTCGGTGGCGACGGTGCGCGACGTGCGCGAGGTCCGCTGGGTGCTGCCGCCGATGCTGTCGGTCGCCTACGAGTTCCGCGACCACCGCGCCGTGCAGCGCAAGAACCGCCACTGGGTGCGCGTCAACGGCGTGCTCGGCCGCCGCCTGCTCGAACACCTGCAGCGCCATCACGAGCGACCGCTGTCGCTGCCGGTTGTGCACGACCGGCGCTTCCCGCAGTGGAACCGCCTGCTGCTCGCGCAGGACTTCCTGCCGTCACCGCAGCGCCCGACGCCGGTGGAGCAGCCGTGAACGGCGAACAGCCCGACGAGCTGCCGCTGCCGCCGGACGACGGCCCCGACGCCGTGCTCGACGTGGGCGGGCTGCTCGGCGCCGACGGGCCGATCGCGCGCCGGCTGCCCGACTTCGAGGTCCGCCCGCAGCAGCTGGCGCTCGCCGAGACGATCGAGCGCTGCCTGCGCCAGCGGCGCCACCTGGTCGCCGAGGCCGGCACCGGCACCGGCAAGTCGTTCGCCTACCTGCTGCCGGCGGCGCTGCACGCCGACGCCCATCAGGGCGAAGGGCCGGTGGTGATCTCGACGCGCACCATCGCGCTGCAGGAGCAGCTCGAGCAGAAGGACCTGCCGTTCCTGCACGCGGTGCTGCCGTTCGAGTGGTCTTCGGTCACCGCCATCGGCCGCAACAACTACGTCTGCCTGCGCCGCATGCACCTCGCCGAGCGCGAGCAGCACCTGCTCGAGGACCCGGAGCGACACAGCCAGCTGCGGCGCATCGTCGACTGGTCGCTGCACACCGCCGACGGCACCCGCCAGAGCCTCGACTTCGAGCCGCGCGCCGAGGTCTGGGAGGAGGTGCAGGCCGAGCACGGCAACTGCCTGCAGCGCGCCTGCAAGCACTACGACCACTGCCACTGGCAGCGCGCGCGCCGCCGCATGCAGACGGCGCAGGTGCTGATCGTCAACCACGCGCTCTACTTCGCCGACCTGGCGCTGCGCATCGCCGGCGCGTCGTACCTGCCGGCGCACCGCGTGGTGGTGTTCGACGAAGCCCACCACCTCGAACGCGTCGCCACCGAGAGCCTCGGCCTTCGCGTCGGCCGCACCACCGTCGGCTGGCACCTGCGCCGCATGCACTCGCGCCGCCAGCAGAAGAGCCTGCTCGCGCGGCACTGCGGCGCCGCCGCGATGCTGCTGTGGGAGGAGGCCGGGCTGGTCAACGAGGCGCTGTTCGCCGACCTGCAGGACCGCCTGCAGAAGGGCGGCTCCGGCGAAGGTCTCGCGCTGCACGAGCAGCAGATCGAGGAGACGCTGTCGCCGATCCTGCGCGCGCTGAGCGGCGAACTGGCCGCGGCGGCGGTTCGCACCGAACAGGTCGACGCGCAGATGGAGCTGCAGGCGCGCGCCAACGGCCTCGACGGGCTGTGCGCGACGCTGCGCGCGCTGTGCACGCACAACCCGGTCGCCGAGACGCCGCTGGTGCGCTGGCTGGAGCCGTCACGGCACGGCGCGCTGCTGTGCGGCGCGCCGCTCGACGTCAGCGCGGCGTTGCGCAAGCACCTGTTCGACGGCGGCCCGACCGCCGTGCTGACCAGCGCGACGCTCGGCACCGGCGACGACGCTTCGTTCGGCTGGCTGCGGCAGCAGCTCGGCCTCGACCGCGCCGAGACGCTGCGCGTCGGCTCGCCGTTCGACTACGACCGCAACGTCGAGATGGTGTTCGAGGAGGCGATGCCCGACCCTTCGCGCGACGCGCAGGCGTGGCGCCGCGACGTCGCCGACCGCACCCGCCGGCACGTGCTCGACAACGGCGGCCGCGCGCTGGTCCTTTGCACGTCGTGGGACCTGGTCCGCTTCCTCGCCGCCGAGCTGCGCCGACCGCTCGGGGACCGGGACATCCAGTTGCTGGTGCAGGGCGAAGCGCCGCTGACGCGCCTGCTCGAGCAGAAGCGCGACGACGCGCGCTCGGTGCTGATCGGCACCGACAGCCTGTGGGAAGGCATCGACGTGCGCGGCGACGCGCTGACGATGGTCGTCATCACGCGGCTGCCCTTCGCCAGTCCGGGCCACCCGCTGACCCAGGCGCGCATGCAGGCGCTGCAGGCGAAGGGGCTCGACCCGTTCCGCGACCACTCGCTGCCGGAGGCGATCCTGAAGTTCCGCCAGGGCTTCGGCCGGCTGATCCGCAGCGGCCAGGACCGCGGCAAGGTCGTGGTCATGGACCCGCGGCTCAGGACCAAGGCCTACGGGCGGCGCTTCGTCGCCGCGCTGCCGTTCTCGGCCGACTACGACGCGGACGGCAGGTCCTACGGCGCCTGAGGCGCCGCCGACCACGCACCGAGCGCGTCGCGCAGCTCCGCCAACGCCTGTGCCATGCCGGCGGCGAGCGCTTCGGCGCTGGCGTCGGCGAGCGGCGCGGTGACCGCGAACGTGCGTTCGCGGCCGGCGTGCGCAGCCTGCACGGTCAGCGTCGCGATCGGGGCCGCGGTCAGGTCGCCGCCGAACGCGACGACGTGCAGCGCGAGCCCGGCGGCGCCGGGGGCCGTGGGTTCGCCGAGCGCCGCGGCGACCGCGTCGGCCGGCGCCACCAGCCAGCGGTGCAGCTCGTCGAACGCGAACTCGTGCGCACCGGTGCGCCACAGCATCGGCTGGCCGAGCTGCGGGGCCGCGGTGCACCGCGCGACCGGCAGCCCCGCACCTTCGCCCGACGCGACCGGCGTCGCGTCGAACCATCGCACGACCGCGGCCGGTCGCGAACTCAGGCAGGCCCCCAACGGGAGCAGGAGGCACAGCACGGACAGGCGGTGGGTTCTCATCGGTTCGGCTTGGGAGTGCCGGCAGGGCTGGCGCCGTAGAGCAACGCCGACGGGTCGCGTTCGAGCATCGTCACGAGGCGCTCGATCGCGGCGAGGGTGCGGCGCAACGCGGCCAGCTCGTCGCCAGCAGCCACGCCGAGCCCCTGCGCGGCGCCGGCAGCGTCGGCCACCGCGTCGGCGGCGTGCCGCACGGCCGCTCCGGTCGGTCCGGGCTGCAGCGCCGCGAGTTCGTGCTCGACCGCGCCGGCCAGCTCCTCGAGCCGCGTCGCCAGCGTGCGCACCGGCCCGTCCGGACTGCGCCACTCGCGCACCAGCTCGTCGAGCGACTTCGCGGCGGCGCGCACGTCGCCGACGCCGGCGTCGAGGTGCGACAACAGCTGCAGCTGCGCCATGCGGTCGAGCTGCTCGCGCAGCGCCGCCATCAGCCGGCGCGCCTCGCTGCTGAGTTGTTCGGCTTGCACGCCGCCGACCTCGCGGTCGACCGATTCGAGCAGCTTCTGCAGCGTCTGCAGCGTCGTCGGCAGTTCGGCCAGCGTGCCGAGCACGCCCGCCTCGACGCTCTTGAAGGTCGACTTGACCGTGCGCATGGTCAGGAACGGCACCGCGAACGGCAGCGCCAGCGGCTCGGTGCCGCCGGTGATGAAGTCCGCTTCGATCCATGCGACCTGGGTCAGGAAGCTGCTGTTGAGCTGCACCGCGAGGCCCGGCGGCGGACCGTCCTGCCGCGAGGTGTCGGGGTCGAGGCCGATCTCCTTCATCTTGTCGACGAACAGCTTGGCCTGCACCTCGATGTGCTTCTTGTCCGGCGCGGCGTGGATCGAGTCGACCTGACCGATCTCCATGCCGCGGAACGTGACCGGCGCGCCGATCGCGAGGCCGTGCACGGACTCGTCGAAGTAGGCGTAGAACTGCATCGAGTCGCGCTCGAAGCGGCTGGCGCCGAGCCAGGCCAGCGCCGCCATGGCGAGCAGGAACGCCGCGACGACGAACAGCCCGAGCTTCCAGTGATTGGTTGTCGTGTTCATCCGACCCTGACGCCGCCCTTGCGGTGGAAGAAGTCGTGCACGCGCGGGTCCTCCGCGGCGTCGCGCAGCGCGCGCGGGTCGCCCGCGGCGACGATCCGGTGAGCGTCGCGATCGAGCACGATGCAGCGATCGACGACGGCGAAGATGCTCGGCAGCTCGTGGGTGACCAGCACGACGGTGACGCCGAGGCGGTCGCGCAGCGTGGCGATCAGCTGGTCGACGCCGGCCGCGGTCACCGGATCGAGCCCCGCCGACGGCTCGTCGAGGAACAGCAGCCGCGGCTCGAGCGCGAGCGCGCGGGCGATGCCGGCGCGCTTCTTCATGCCGCCGGAGACCTCCGCCGGCAGGTGGTTCTCGAAGCCGCCGAGGCCGACCATGCGCAGGCGCCCCCTCGCCACCGCCGACACGGCCGCCGGCGGCAGGTCGGTCCAGCGCTGCAGCGGCAACGAGACGTTCTCCTCGAGCGTCGCCGAGCCGAACAGCGCGCCCGACTGGAACATCACGCCGTACGGCGGCGGCCGGTCGAAGCGCAGGCGCTGGCCGGCGTGGCCCTCCACCTCGATGCTGCCGGCGATCGGCTCGTCGAGGCCGATCAGGTGACGCAGCAGCGTCGACTTGCCGCAGCCGCTGCCGCCGAGGATCGCGAACACCTCGCCGCGCCGCACGTCGAAGTCGAGGTCGCGCAGGATCGGCTCGCCGTCGAAGCCGACGGCGAGCCCGCGCACGCGGATCATCGGCGCGTCGTCCATCACATGCCCACCATCGAATAGACCCACGCGAACACCGCGTCGATGAGCACCAGCACCAGCAGCGAAGTGACCACCGCCGAGGTCGTCGAGCGGCCGACGCCGACCGCGCCTTCGCGCGTGGCCAGGCCGCGCTGGCAGGCGACGAGCGCCACCGCGACGCCGAAGAACACCGACTTGAAGACCCCGCCGAAGACGTCGGCGAGGTCCATGTTGCGCGCCATCTCGTGCCAGTAGAGGAAGGCCGTCACGTCGAGCTTGACGACCGCACCGACCATGCCGCCGACCATCGCCATCAGATCGGTCCACAGCGTCAACAACGGCATCATCGCGGCCAGCGCGACGACGCGCGGGAACACCAGGAAGCGCAGCGGGTCCTGACCGAGCACGCGCAGCGCGTCGATCTCCTCGTTGACCTTCATGCTGCCGAGCTCGGCGCTGTAGGCGGCACCGGAGCGGCCGGCGACGACGATCGCGGTCATCAGCGGCCCGAGTTCCTTCGCCACGGTGAGCCCGACCAGGTCGGCGACCAGCACGTCGGTGCCGTAGGTGGACAGCAGCGCGCTCGACTGCAGCGCCAGCACCAGCCCGAGCAGGAAGCCGATGATCGTCGCGATCGGGAACGCGTCGGCGCCGGCGCGCTCCATCAGCGAGCCGAGGCTCTGCCAGTAGACGGTGGCCGGCGCGCGCACCGCCGCCACCGCCGAACGCAGCAGACCGCCGACGAAGTCCAGCTCGCGCTGCGCGTCGCGCATCGCGGCCACGGTCATGCGGCCGAGCTGTTCGAGCACCGGCTCGCAGGCGGGCGCCTCCTTGTAGCAGGCCTGACCGGACGGGCAGCCGTAGAGCTCGAGCAGCCGCATGACCCCCTCGCCGCCGCCGGTGATCTCGGTCGCGGCGCCGCCCCGTTCG
This sequence comes from Planctomycetota bacterium, assembly GCA_020638735.1. Classification (GTDB taxonomy): domain Bacteria; phylum Planctomycetota; class UBA1135; order UBA1135; family UBA2386. Next base: position 990,368 of record JACKHZ010000008.1, read on the forward strand.
CGCTGGGCGCGCAGGTCGAGCAGCATGCAGGCGGCGCCGCCGTCGACGCGCTCGACGCCCGACAGGTCGATGCGGATCGGGCCGCTGCGCGCCAGCGCCTGCCGCAGGTCACGCCACAGCGCGGCGCCGTGTTGCAGGCTCAGATCGCCGGCGAGCGCGAGCCGGGTGCCCTGGCCATCGGCCACGACATCGATCGAATGGAGATCCGCCACCGGTCGCGATGCTAGGACGCAGGTCCGACCGACCGCAGGCGTTTCCTCGCGTCCGCCCACGCTCCCGTCGACGACGCCGACAGGAAGGCGACTCGGGCGGCCACTCCGGGCTATCGCTGTGATATCATTTCGATATGCCGCAAGTGGCCGGCGAGCCAACGACCATGACGACGACCCCCTCCCGTGAAGTCCCCCTCGAAAGCGGCGCCCCCGGCGTCACGATGCTGATCGTCGGCATCCTGCTGCTGCTGACGGTGATCGGCATCCCGTTCGGCATCCTGATCCTGTGCGGCCTGGTCATGGTGCAGCCCAACCAGTCGCGCGTCATCGTGCTGTTCGGCAACTACAAGGGCACGCTGCGCGAGCCCGGCTTCTACTGGGTCAACCCGTTCTCCAACCGCCGCGCGATCAGCCTGCGCGCGCACAACTTCAACAGCGACAAGCTGAAGGTCAACGACCTGCGCGGCAACCCGATCGAGATCGGCGCGGTGGTCGTCTGGCGCGTGCGCGACACCGCGCAGGCCGCGTTCGACGTCGAGAACCACGAGTCCTACGTCGAGGTGCAGACCGAGTCGGCGCTGCGCCACCTCGCGTCGCTGCACCCCTACGACTCGCCGCACGACGACGAGACGTCGCTGCGCGGCAGCAGCGACGCGATCAACGGCGAGCTGCAGCAGGAGCTGGAGCAGCGCCTGCAGCGCGCCGGCATCGAGGTGCTCGAGTGCCGCCTCAGCCACCTCGCCTACGCGCCGGAGATCGCCGGCGCGATGCTGCAGCGGCAGCAGGCCGAGGCGATCATCGACGCGCGCACGCGCATCGTCGACGGCGCCTGCTCGATGGTGCAGATGGCGCTGCAGCAGCTCGAGGAGAACTCGGTCGTCAAGCTCGACGAGGAGCGCAAGGCGCAGATGATCTCCAACCTGCTGGTCGTGCTGTGCAGCGAGCGCGGCACCCAGCCGGTGGTCAACGCCGGCACGCTCTACGGGTAGTCGGCGGTGGCCGGCAAGGACGACAAGAAGGGCTTCCTGCTGCGCCTGCCGCAGCCGTTGTTCGACGAGCTGCGCCGCTGGGCCGAGCAGGAGATGCGCAGCATCAACGGCCAGCTGGAGTGGATCCTGCGCGACGCGGTGCGGCGGCGCGCGCGCGGCGCCGCCGGCGACGATTCGGCCCCGCCGCCGGCGTCGGACGCGAGCTGACCCGCCACTTCGGCGTCAGCGGTCGTCGACGACGGCATTCGGGAACCGGCGCTTCAAGCGCAGGAACCAGCGCTCGAACGCGTTCCAGCTCACCACCGCGAGCAGCCAGCTGCCGGCGATGGTGGCGAGCGTGAACGCGAGCACCAGCACCAGCGACGACCACCGCTGCGTCAGCTGCGCGAGCCGCTCCGGGCCGAGCTCGAGCACGCGGCCGGCCAACCATTCGATGACCAGCATGTGCGTCAGGTAGATGCAGTAGCTGTACTTGCCCAGCGAGCGCAGCGGCGCGAGGCGGAACAGCGGACCGCACGCCGGCGCGCCGCGCGCCAGGGACAGCAGACCGACGCCGAGGCTCGACGCCGCGAGCAGGCCCCAGCGCTGCTGCGGTAGCGCCTCCGGGACCGAAGAGCCCGAGGCGAGCGCGGTCGCGACGAGCCCGCCGACGCCGACCCCGGTCGCCGCCCAGCCGAACCACTGGCGCGGCTTCGGCGACACCGCGAGCAGCGCGCCGGCGGCGAGCGCGTCCATGCGGCACGGGGTCAGGAAGTGCGTGTGCGCGAAGTCCCCGTCCAGCAACCACAGGCGCAGCGCGATCGCGGCGACGACGGTCATCGCGCAGACGATGCGCAGCGTGCGCGCACTCACCAGCCAGACCAGCGCCGGCCACAGCAGGTAGAACTGCTCCTCGATCGCGAGCGACCAGGTGATCTTCAGCGGGAAGTCGGCGAACGGGTCGACCAGCGCGAGCTGCCAGTTCTGGTAGTAGAGCAGGTACGACAGCTGCGCCGCGACGGAGACCGGCGGGCGCGGCAGCACGTAGAGCAGCAGGCCGACGACCAGGTAGTAGAGCGGGAAGATGCGCAGGGCCCGCCGCGCGTAGAAGTTGCGGAAGTAGTGCGCGCCGCCCTTGCTGCGCACCAGGATGCCGGTGATCAGGAAGCCGCTGAGCACGAAGAACACGTCGACGCCGCACCAGCCGAGCAGCGCGACCTTGGCGTAGGCTCCGGCGAGCAGGCCCGGATCGAGCAGCGGCGCGATGTAGAGGCCGTGCATCAACAGCACCAGCAGGATCGCGAGGCCGCGCACGCCGTCGAGCGCGGGCACCCGCTCGGGTTCGTGTTCCTGCAGGCGATTCGGCGCGGCGGCGGTCATGCGACGGCGCGCAGCCTACGCGGCGACGTCGCGTCGGCAACCTTGCGCCCCGTCCGCGTCAGGCCAACGCGGCGTCGAACACCATGTCGCGCCGCTCACAGGTGTGCGCGACCGGATCGAAGGCCAGACACGCGTCGTGCGGCAGCGAGTAGACGTGCAGCGTGACCGTCACGTCGCCACCCGCGGCAGCCGGGTTGCCGAGCCGGTGGATGGCGCGCTGCCGATCGACCGTCGCCACCGCGCCGACCGTCGAGATCACGCCCTGGCCGGTCGCCTCGAGCCCGACCCTGCCGACCTTGCCTTCGACCGAGCCGCAGACGGCGGCGCTCGGCAGCGCCGAGCCGGGAACGAGCTTGAAGGTCTCCTCGGAGATCTGGCCGCGCAGCAGCCGCACCCAGCCGCAGTTGCCGGCGTGGTTGTGCACCGGCGTGAACTGCCCGGGCGCCCAGGTCAGCACCATCACGTCGAACAGCGGGCTGCGGTGCACGAGGCGCCGGGCATACTTGTCCTGGCGCACGCCGACGAAGCGATCGAGGGCCGCGTCGTCGAGCGCGCCGTCGGCGAGCAGTTCCTGCACGCACGGCACGGTCACCTCGTCGTGACGCAGTCGGCCGAGGCGGTCGATCAGGGTCTCGAGGGTGAGGCGCTTCATCGGCGCATGGTGCCCCGCACCCCTGCCCGCGGCGAGGTGGCCGCAGTGCGCAGCCGGTTCAGCGCCCGAGGTCGTCGAGCGCCACCCGCACGCGTTCGATCGTGGCGGCTTCGCGCAGGATCGCGTGGTGGTCGAACGGCAGGCCGAAGACGCTGTTGGCCGTCGCCTGCACCGACGGCTCGAGCTCGCTCTGCACGCCGACGACGCCGTCGTTGTCGTCCGGCAGGCCGATGCCCGACTCGCTGTGGAAGCCGAAGATCAGGTCGTGGCGCAGCCCTTCCGGCAGCGGCGCCACCAGCAGCTCGCGCAGGTAGTCGCTGCCCGGCACCATGTCGCGCCACGCCGGCACCGGGTGGCGCAGCGCCTCGACGCCGATGGTCGCCGCCTGGTGCCCGCCCCACGGCGTCGAGACGGTCACCAGCCGGGCGACGAAGTCCTGCGCCGCCTCCTTCGCCAGCGCGCGGATCGCGCCGCGCGCGACCAGCCCGCCCATGCTGTGCGCGACGATCGCGACGCGGGGCACTTCGTGGTGTTCGCGCAGCTGCAGCAGCGAGCTGGCGAGCGCCGCCTCGACGCTGGCGAGGCGCAGGCCGCTCGGGTACTGGAACAGCCACACCTGGAAGCGCTCGCGGTCGATGCCGGGTGCGAGCTGCGCGAAGTCGCCGGGCGCGGCGTTGATGCCGTGCACGAACACCACCGGGATGCGCGCCGGGTCGTAGGGCTCGACGAACCACATGCCGATGCCGTAGCGCTTCAAGAACTCGAACGGCTGCCACATGCCGAGCTCGCCGGCGGCCTCGCCGAAGCGCTCGGCGTCGAGCGGCGCGAGCTGACCCATCTGCACGTCGAGCGGCGCGCCGAGCGCGGACGGCTCGACCACCGCGGCGGCGAGCTCCGCGGCGGTCAGCGGCAGATGCGTCGCCACCTCGAGACGCAGCTCGACCGGCGTCACCTGCGCTTCGACCCGCGCCAATGGCCTCGGTTCGACACCGAACGTCGACGCGGCAGGTTCGCCGTCGTCATAGGCCCCGTCCCCGTCGACGTCGGCGAAGGCGCCGAAGTGGTAACGATGCTCCAGCTCGAGCACGAACCAGGCGCGCCCGTCGTCGCGCGCCTGGTGCTGGCCGAGCAGCCGCCGCTGGCCGTCGACCCAGGCCCACGCGACCACGTAGCACGGCGCGTGCGCGGGCCGCCCGGTGACCTGCACCGCGGCGATGCCGTGCGACTCGATCTGTTCGACGTCGTCGGCCAGCCGCCACAGCGAGCACGACGCGGCCGCCGCGCCGGCGGCCAGCGTCGCGGCAACGGCGGCGGCGCGACGGGTCATGCGCCGTACTGCTTGATCGCGCCGTCGAGCTTCTTCAGCACGGCGAGGATGATCAGCGTCACGGTGCCGCTGATCGCCGCAAGCGTCAGGAAGAAGCTGGTCGGCGACATCTGCGACTCCAGACCGCCGAAGAAGCCGGAGAAGTTGTTGCCGAACGCGGTCGCCAGGAACCACCCGCCCATCGTCAGGCCGACGAATCGCCGCGGGCTCAGCTTGGTGACCAGGGACAGCGCCATCGGCGACAGGCACAGCTCCCCGAAGGTGATCACGGCGTAGAACAGCACCAGCCAGAACCACGACACCTTGTGCTCGCCGTTGCCGCCCGAGACGCCGGCCACCACCATCAGCAGCAGCGACACGGTCGTCAGCAGCATGCCGACGAAGATCTTGCGCGCAGTGCTGAAGTCGACGCCTCGACGCGTCAGCCAGCCGAAGAACAGGATCACCAGCGGCGTGAAGCCGATGACGAAGAACGCGTTGAGCGACTGGAACAACTCGGAGTTCGCGACCCGGAGGTATTCACCCGGCGCCAGCTCGGGCGGGTTGCCGGCGTACATCTTGGCGAAGGTGTCGCCGTCGACCAGCACCAGCGGCACCGTCTTGTCCGCAGCAATCGTGCGCACGAAGGCGATGCGCTGCGTCGGCTTGCTACCCGCGGGCACGCTGACGGTGACGACCGGCGCGCCGTGCGCGTCCTTCTCGGTCTTGACCTCGACCTCGTCGTAGACGTCGGTGCCGCGCGCGTTCCACGCCTTCTGGTCGTCGCTCATCGCCGCTTCGTCGGCGGGCAGCACCTCGACTCGGACATCGGCCGGCAGCTTGCCGCGCAGCGCCTCGAGCGCGGCAGCCTGGAAGCGGGCCTGACCGAACATGCTGGCCAGCTCCGGGGTCTCGGTCGGCAGCAGGTTGGCCTTGTTGGGCCGCGGCGTGGTCGCGTCGGCGTTGTGGTAGTACGACGGCAGGGCGTCCTGCTTGAACGAGTCCGGCAGCAGCGCGACCTGGCGATCGGTCTTGTCGAGCGCCCACGCAGTCATCGCCGAGCCGTTGAGGTGCAGCACCATGAAGAACGTGCCGCCGGCGAGGTAGACCGGCAGCAGCGCCAGAAGGCCCGGCTTCTCGGCGGCGACCGCCTTGAGGCCGAGGCGCACGAAGAAGATCACGATCGGCACCATGCCGAACAGGAAGCCGCAGACCGCCGGACGCATCGGGATCGACTCCGGCAACCACTGCTTGGCGGCGAAGAAGCCGGCGATGCCGAAGGCGAAGGCCGGGATCAGGATCTTGGCGAAGATCTCGCCGAACGTCGTGTCGCCCTCGCTGCGCTCCGGCGGGCGGTCGGCCTTCTCCAGCACCTTCCAGCTGGCGAGCAGGATGGCGATGCCGATCAGCATGCCGCCACCGGCGCAGCGGAACACCGCCGGCCAGCCGCCCAGCTCGTTGCGCGCGTAGGCCGCCAGGAAGTTGGCGAACAGCGCGCCGATGTTGATCCCCATGTAGAAGATGCTGAACCCCGCGTCGCGCTTCGGGTCGCCCTTCTGGTAGAGGTTGCCGACCATCACCGAGATGTTCGGCTTGAAGAAGCCGTTGCCGATGCAGAGGCAGACCAGCCCGCTGACGAACGTCACGTCGCCGTACAGGCTCATCAGGAAGAAGCCGGTGGCGAAGAACACACCGCCGATCAGCACCGATCGCCGGTAGCCGAGGAAGCGGTCGGCGATCATCCCGCCGAGGTACGGCGTGAAGTAGACGAACGCGAGGTAGAGGCCGTAGATCTCGTTGCCGACGTTGCGCGTCAGACCGAGGCCGCCGCGTTCGCTGTCGATCGCGTAGAGCAGCAGGATGCCCACCATCGTGTAGAAGGCGAGGCGCTCCCACATCTCGATGAAGAACAGGCGGAACAGGCCCCGCGGGTGGCCGCCGAACAGGCTGGTCGAGGAGGTGGCTTCCATGTCGGGAGAGAGAGAGGGTCGGACGACGTGAGGAAAACGAACGCGGCCGTCAGACGACGGCCGCGGGAGATCGTGGAGCTGCTCAGCGCACGCCGTGCAGCAGCTTGTTGACGAGCGGACCGATCAGCAGGAAGAACGCGCCGACGCCGAAGCTGGCATACATCGCCGGGCCGTAGACGTCGACGTAGCCCTGCGCGGAGGCGATGCCCTCGCCGTCGCCGCCGCTGCCGACCAGCGCCGCGACCTGGCCGGCCGCGAAGTTGCCGACCGCGATGGACAGGAACCAGGCGCCCATGACCATGCCGGCGAGCGACGGCGGCGCGAGCTTGGTGACCGCGGACAGGCCCACCGGCGACAGGCACAGCTCGCCGCAGGTGTGCAGCACGTAGAGCAGCCCGAGCCACCACATGCCGACCTTGCCGCCCTCCGGCGCCAGCCCGATGCCGAGCATCAGCGCGCCGAAGCCGAGGCCGAGCGGCACGATGCCCATGCCGAACTTGACCGGGATCGACGGGTCGCGGCCGGTGCGATCGAGCCAACGCCACAGCCAGACGAAGACCGGCGCCAGCGTGATGATGCAGACCGCGTTGACCGACTGGAACCACGTCGCCGGCACTTCGGCGCCGAAGAGCTGGCGATCGGTCCAGTTCTTGGCGAAGAAGTTGAGCGAGCTGCCGGCCTGCTCGAACAGCGCCCAGAAGAACGCATTGGCGAACAGCAGGATGACGAGACCGAGCAGCCGGTCCCGACCGACGCGATCCTGCCGGATCGCGACCGCGACCAGCAGCAGCACGATGACCCCGAACAACGTGCCGAGCACACCGAACATCAGGTCGTCGCGCTGCAGCAGCAGGTAGACGACGCCCGACAAGACCGCGGCGCCGCCGACGACCAGCGCGATCGAGCCGGGCCCTTCGCGACCCGGCGGCGGCCGACCGATGTCGTCGAGCTTGCCGAGCCCGCGCCAGAACGTGACCACGCCGATCACCATGCCGATGCCGGCGATCAGGAAGCCGAGCCGGAAGTCGACGTTCTCACCGATGCCGCCGCAGATCAGCGGGGCCAGGAACGCGCCGAGGTTGATGCCCTGGTAGAAGATGACGAAGCCCTGGTCGCGCAGCTTGTCGCCCGGCGCGTAGAGCTTGCCGACGATCGACGAGATGTTGGGCTTGAACAGGCCGTTGCCGGTGATGATCAGCGCCAAGCCGTAGAAGAAGACGTCCTGGCTCGGCACGAACAGCAGGAACTCGCCCGCCGCCATGATCATGCCGCCGACCAGGATCGAGCGGCGGAAGCCGAGCACCTTGTCGGCGACCCAGCCGCCGAGGATCGCCGTCGCGTAGACGAACGCGCAGTAGACGCCGTAGACCTTGCTCGCGTCGCCCTTGGAGAAGCCGAACTGCCCGACCAGCGTGAACACCAGCAGCGCCCGCGCCCCGTAGAAGCAGAACCGCTCCCACATCTCCGACGTGAACAGGGTGGGCAGCCCCTTGGGGTGACCGGCGAAGTAGCGGCCGAGGAAGCCCGTTCCGGACGAGTCGTCGCTCAAGGCGATGTCTCCTGACGATGAGACGAGGAAGAGTTCGAGAGGGGGCGGTCAGGCTAGCCACGGAGGCGCCCACAGGCACCCCCGAAGGCGATTACGCACCAGATGTCCCGGCGGCGAACCGATCCGTGGCGGCGGCGCGCCGGCGAGCAACCGGCGTGCCCACAGCTGCGCCGCACAGCACCTCCGCAGCCCTTCCCCCTTGCTCCCCGCGCACCCCGCCGCCATCCTGTTCGCCCGCACAGGAGCAAATCGAATGGGTCGTCAGTGGCTGCACAGCAAGCGCGAGGCCAACGCCAACAAGAAGGCGAAGGTCACCTCCAAGCTCGTCCGCGAGATCACCGTCGCTGCCAAGATGGGCACGCCGGACCCGGACATGAACCCGCGGCTGGCGATGGCCGTCGACGCCGCGCGCAAGCAGTCGGTCAGCAACGACGTCATCAAGCGGGCCATCGCCAAGGGCTCCGGTGAGGGCGGCGACGGCGCCAACTACGAGGTCGTGCTCTACGAGGGCATGGCGCCGCACAACGTGCCGCTGATCGTCGAGTGCCTGACCGAGAACCGCAACCGCACCGGCTCCGACGTCAAGTCGCTGTTCAAGGGCGGCCAGTTCGGCAGCAAGGTCATGTTCTTGTTCGAGCACTGCGGCATCGTCGAAGCGACCCACGAGGACGGCTCGAAGGACCGCGAGGAGGCCGCGATCGAGTGCGGCGCGCAGGACGTCGAGGAGTTCGAGGGCACGCCCGAGGACCACGCCGGCGGTCGCTTCCTGACCGACATCAAGGACCTCTACACGGTCGCGGACGCGCTGCGCGCCGCCGGCTGGAGCGTCGCGTCGGCCGAGCTCGGGTATGTCGCCAAGGACCCGGTCGCGCTCGACGGCGAGGCGCAGGAGGAGGTCGCGGCGTTCCTCGAGAAGCTCGACGACCACGACGACGTGCAGAAGCTGCACGTCGGCATGAAGTAGCGGGATCGAGCAGGGCGGGTTTGAAGCAGGCGGCAGTACAAGATGCGGCCCCGCACCGCCAGGATCGGTGCGGGGCCGCATTGCCGCGCCCCGACTCATGCATCGTCGGTCGCGGTCTTGGTGTGCATGGCCTTCGCGGCCGCCGCCGGATCGACGATGCCCTCGTCCGGCTTGTGATACTGCACCGACGCGCGCAGGTCGGCGGCCGAGCAGTCGTGCGCGCACAGCACGGCGGACTTCTCCTTGTTGCACAGCGAGAACTGCGGGTAGGCGACCAGGTAGTCGGTCCCGCCCATGCCGAGCTTGGCGCCCTGGTTGACCACCGCCAGCACGACCTTGCGGGCCTTGCGGTCGATGATCAGGTCGCGCGCGGTGCCGAACTCGCCGCTGCCGGCGTAGACCGGCAACTTCATCAGCTCGCTGCCACGCACCAGCCGCGTCGGGAACGCGACGAACGCGGCCTCGGTGACGACCTTGGCCGGCGTGCCCTCGGTGGCTTCGACGACCGCCTCCTCGGCGGCGCCGATGACGCGGTAGTCGCAGGCCTCGTCGAGGCCGTCGGCCGACGCCTTGGCCAGGTCGAACGGCGTGCGCTGCTCGAGCTCGTCCTTGGTCCAGCCGAGCTCGTAGCGCCGCTCGGTGGCGTTCCACTTCAGGCTCGATGCCGGCACCAACACGATCTTGTCGCCGATGCCGAGGAAGCCGCCGACGCTGATGACCGCGTGGGTCACCTCGCCCGTGTAGCCGTCGATCAACACGTCGGCGACCTCCGCCTTGGGCTGCTTCTGCTGATCGCGCGCGGCCTCGAGGAAGACGTTGATGCCGATCAGCTGCGAGGTGCTGGTGAAGTCCGGCGCCGCAGCCTGCGCGCCTTGTTTGGCCATCGGCTTCTCCATCGGCGGCTCGGGCATCGACGGCTCTTCCTGCGCGCACAGACCGACGGTCAGGGTGCTCGCTGCGATCAGTGAGGCGGCGAGCCCGCTGACGCCGAACGACTGCAGCTTCTTGGTGTAGGTCATCTGTGGATCTCCTAGGTCACGGGGTCTGTCGGAACGGGACCGACGCGAACACCTGCGCCCGCGCGGCCGACGGCACGGGAGCAACGGCCGTACCCACACCGCCGCGGGCCACTTCCCCCGTCGCCGGCCAGCCGACGAGGGCGCGCGAGGGAGTTTTGTACAAGCCGCGCGAGCGGCGACGGCAGAACTGCGCATGCGCAGCGCCGCGGTCCCCGCTGCCCTGCGCGCTGCCGGCACGGAGTCGTCGGCACACAGCTTGCCCACCTCCTGGCGTCACCCGCGCGCCGCGCGTCGCCGCGCCGCGCCACCCGCAAAAGCAAGGAGACGAACGATGCTGTCCTGGTCCCTGATGTTCCTCCTGTTCGCGCTGATCGCCGCCGTCTTCGGCTTCGCCGGCATCGCCGGCGCTGCGGCGTCGATCGCCCAGGTGCTGTTCGTGCTGTTCCTGGTGATGTTCGTCGTGTCGTTGGTCCTCGGTCGGCGCCAGCCGTCCGTGTGATGCCGCACCACGCGATGCTGGCTCGGCAGTGACCGTCGTGCACCAGCGGCCCCCTCCCCGACACCCCCCCCCCGACCCGAAGAACACCGATGAAGCACTTCCCCCTGCAACAGCACCACCTCGAACAGCTGCGCCGGCACGCCGGCATGCTGGTCACCCGCATCGAATCCCACTGCGGTGAGGCCGACGATCCCGCGCAACGGCACCGCCTCGAGTGCACCTGCGCGTTCGCGCACGCGCTGCTCGAGAAGGTCAGCATGACCGAGGAGGTCGTGCTGCACGAAGGCCGTTGGAACGACCTCACACGGCGGTTCGAAGAACGCTTCCGCGCCGGCCAGGAGCGCCTCGACTCGATCGGCGACGAGCTGCATCGCATCGACGGGGAGCGCCACGGCGAGGGCAAGCACCCGAGCTCCGGGTCACTGATCGGCGACGCCGTGCGCGACTCATTCCTGAACCTCGGATGACGCGCCGCCCCACAGCGGCGCCAACGCCGCGCGCAGCAGATCGGGCACGACCGGCTTGGTCAGGTGCACGTCGAAGCCGGCGGCGAGCGCGCGCTCGCGGTCGGCATCCTGGCCGTAGCCGGTGATCGCGATCCAGCGCCGTTGCCGCGCGCCGTCGAGTTGGGCGGCAGCCGCGCGCACCTGGTAGCCGTCACGCAACGGCAAGCCGATGTCGAGCAGCACCGCGTCGGGATCGTGCTCGAGCAGCGCGAGCAGCGCCTGGTCGCCGTCCATGGCAACCGCGACCTCGAGCCCCCACAGCTGCAGCAGCTTCGCCGCGGCGTCGGCGGCGTCGGCGTTGTCGTCGACGATCAGGACCCGACGCCGCGCGCCCGCGCCCGGCTTCGGCGGCTGCGGCGACGTCGCGAGGTCGGCGACCACGCGGTCACCGACGGCGAGCGGCAACCGCACGGTGAAGGTGCTGCCGCGCCCTTCACCGTCGCTGGCGGCGGTCACCGACCCCTGGTGCATCGACAGCAGCCGGCGCACCAGCGCCAGACCGAGGCCGAGGCCGCCCTCCGCACGCTCGGGGCCGCGGTCGCCCTGCACGAAGAGGCCGAACAGCGCTTCGATCATCTCCGGCGCCATGCCGACGCCGTCGTCGGCGATGCGCAGCTCGGCGGCGTTGCCGGCACGCTCCAAGGACACCGCGATGCGACCGCCAGGCGGCGTGTACTTCGCAGCGTTCTCCAGCAGGTTGGCGGCGATCTGCACCAGCCGCACGTGGTCGCCGTCGACGACCAGCCCGTCATCGATCCGCTCGGTCAGGGTGTGGCCGCGCTCGCCCATCAGCGGCGCCGCGCGCTCGATGGCCTGACGCACGACCTCCGCGAGGTCGACCGCCCGGCGCTTGAGCACCAGCCGGCCGTTCATGATGCGCGCCACGTCGAGCAGATCGTCGACGATGCGGCGCATCTGGTCGACCTGGCGACCGATCACGCCGGCGGCCCATCGCACACGATCGACCTCGCCGGGCTCCAGCCGCAGCACCTCGACGGCGCTGGCGATCGGCGCCAGCGGGTTGCGCAGCTCGTGGCCGAGCATCGCCAGGAACTCGTCCTTGCGGCGATCGACGTCGCGCAGCCGCGCCAGCGCCGCGTGCGCCTTCGCCTCGGCGCGACGCCGCTCCTGGATCTCCGCCTCCAACTCACGGCGACGCTCGGTCTCCAGCTCGGCGCGGGCCTGGGTGAGACGCAGCTCGTGGGATGCCCGCGACGCCGCCAGCACGGCGTCGACGCGGGTCACCAGCAGCTCGAGGAAGCCGTCGCCCTTGCGCACGTAGTCGGCGACGCCTTCGCGCATCGCCTTCAGCAGCACCGACGGATCCTCGTTCCCGGTGACCAGCACCACGGGCGCATGCAAGCCGCGTTGACGAAGTTCGTGCACCAGCTGCAGACCGGTGCGGCCGCGCTCGAGGCTCTGATCGATCAACCAGCAGTCGATCGCCGGCACGTCGGCGGCCGCGACGGCGTGCTCGGCGCTGTCGAACACCACCACCCGATAGCCGGTGCGTTCGAGCGCACGCTGCTCGACGCGCGCGGTGCCCGGGTCGTCCTCGACGACACAGAGCAGCGGGCGCATGACCTCAGTCGGCGGCATCGGTGGGCACCCGTACGACCGCGAGGAAGCTGCCGAGCCGGGCGATCGCGTCGACGAAGTGTTCGTAGACGACCGGCTTGGTCATGTACATGTTGCAGCCGAGTTCGTAGCAGCGCGCGACCTCACGCGGACTGTCGGTGGTGGTCAGCATGATGACCGGAAGACGCGCCGTCGCGGGGTTGGCGCGCAACCGCCGCAACGCCTCGATGCCGTCCATCTGCGGCATGTTGATGTCGAGCAACAACAGGGTGTTGCGCAACGCTGCCGCGGGCGGCGGATCCCCGGTGAAGTACTCGAGCACCTCACGCCCGTCGCGCAGCCGCACGAAGGCGCCGGAGAAGCCGACGCGCTCGAGGTTCTTGCGCACCAGCAGGGCGTGCCCATCGTCGTCCTCACCGATGACGACCGTGACGTTCTTCGTGTTCATGCAGGAGTTCTCGTGGGGCGCGCGTCAACGTGCCGAGGCCGGACGCGCAGTCGGCAGCCTCACGAACACCGTCGTGCCGACGCCGGGATCCGATTCGATCCAGATGCTGCCGTGGTGCCGATCGACCACCCGGCGCACCAGGGACAGACCGATGCCCTCACCCTCGCCGCCGGCGAGCCGCGTGAACGGCAGGAAGACCCGATCGAGGTCCTGCGGTTCGATGCCGACACCGTTGTCGCGAACGAACACGACGACGTTGCCGTTGCCCTCGTCCCGAGCGCCGACCTCGATGCGACCGGCGCGCGCCGGGTCGAGGTACTTGACCGCGTTGCCGAGCAGGTTGTCGAACAGGCGCTCCAGCGCGTCGCGGTCGCCGCGCACGCTCGGCAGGGAGGCGAGCGTCAGCTCGAGCCCGCCTTCGGCGCGTCGGTATTGCGCGGCGAGAGAGTCGAGACACTGCCCGAGATCGATGTCGTCCCATCGGTACTCGACCCGACCGGCGCGCGAGAGGCTCAGCAACGAGTCGATGATGCGCGACTGCCGCTGCACCGCGAGGTCGATGAAGGCCAGCGCCTCGGGCATCTCCTCGGTGACGATGCGGCGAACACGTTCGCGACCGGCCTCGTCGGCGTCGCCCGTGTCGAGCAGCGCGCGCAGCTCCGCAGCCGCCGCCTCGAGCTCCTTGCCGAAGCCCTGCAGGTTGACCAGCGGGGAGCGCAGATCGTGCGAGACGCTGTAGATGAACATCTCGTTGTCGCTGCGCTGCGAACGCAGCGCGCGCACCATGCGGTGCACGGCGAGGTCGATCTGACCGATCTCGTCGCGCGCCGGGATCGGCGGCGCCAGCTCCTCGTCGTCGGCGAGGTGCTGCACGTTCTCGCGCACCACCAACATGCGTCGGATCATGCTGTGCAACAGCCGCCAGCCGAGCCAGACGCCGCCGACCAGGAACAGCGCCCCGCCGGCGACCAGGGCGATCGAGCGCTGCTTGCCGAGGCGCGCGACCTGCTCGAAGCGCTCGAGCTGCAGCCGCCGCTCGCCGACGCGCAGGTCGTCGGCGATGCGGGTCACGTCGAGGAGCCGTCGATCGTTCTCCGCGGAACGGGTCGAGCCCGGCTTGAGGTCCCCGTCGCGCAGCACCTGATGCGTCTCCACCAGGTCGGTCAGCAACGCCTCCACGCGCGGCGCGAACTCCCGCAACAGGTCGGTCTGCTCGCGGTTGTCGGCGAGCAGCTGCGCCAACCGGGCCAACGCCGCGCGCGCGGCGTCGACGCGATCCTGGATCTGGAACTCGTTCTCGCTGACGCCGATGAGCGCCAGCTGCAGGTTCTCGCCGTGGATCGCCACCAGCTCGCTGGTCGCCTGCTCGATGGTGGTCAAGACCTGCTGTGAGTGCAGCGCCCAGCGCAGCGACCGGTCCAGCGAGCGCCCGATGTCGTGCAGCACCGCCAGCACCAGGGTCGCGACGACCAGCGGCAGCGCGAGCACCAGAAGCCCCTTTCGGCGGACGGACAGGTTGCGGAGCATGTCGTGGCGAGCGGCGAGCCGCCGCGGCGCATCTTAGGTCGTGGCCGAGTCGATCCGAGGACGAGGTGACGCATTCGTTGCTTGTGCGTGCTGACGTCGGCCCTACCCTGCGACCCTTGGTTGATCCACGACGAGCCACTACGTCGTCGGCGTCGGGCCTGGGTACGGAAAGTCTCCAGCGCGCGATCCACGACCTGCGCGGGCCCCTCAACACGGTGGCGATCCTGGCCGAGGTGCTGCGGCAGAAGGGCGCCGACGACGAGGCGGCGAGCATCGCCAAGGCGATCGTCGGCTTGGGCACCATGCTCGACCGGCTGCGCGAAGTCGCCGCCGTGCTCACCGCGAATCGCGACGCGCTGGACCTCGTCGCGCACCTGCGCGCCGCCACCGCGCGCTTCGCCTGCCCGGGCGGTGTGCAGCTCGGGGCGGCGCCGGCGCAGGCGATCCAGATCCGCGGCGATGCAAGACGCGTCGACGAATTGCTCGACTCGCTGCTGGCCTGCGCCACTGCGTCGCTGCCCGACGGCGGCGCGATCGCATTCGACAGGACCGAAGCCGGCGTGACGGTGCGCGCAGAGGGCCCGCGCATCGACGCGCCCGCCGCGCGCATGATCGCTCACCTCGTGCCGACCCGACCGAGCGGCGGCGCCGATTGGTTCCGCCTGTGCTGTCAGGTAGAAGGGCTCGGCGCGGACCTGCGTGTCGAACACGACACCACGACCCTGCGGGCCGAGCTCCAATTCCCCGCTCCGTGAGCGCGTGATCGAGGCATGCCACCCGTGCTGCACACCCTGGTAGTGGACGACGACGAGCCGAGCGCGAACGCGCTGGCCAGCTATCTCCAGGCGCAGGGCCTGCGCACCAGCGTCGCCGGCTCGCTCGCGTCCGCGCGCGAACAGCTCGCGGCCGAGCCGGTCGACCTGGTGATGCTCGACCTGCAGCTGCCCGACGGCAACGGCACCGACCTGTTGCGCGAGCTCGAGCGACAAGCCGTCGACGTGGTGATGATCTCGGGCCAGACGACGATCGAGGACGCGATCGCCGCGCTGCGCCTCGGCGCCGTCGACTTCCTGCAGAAGCCGCTCGACCTGCCGCGGCTGCAGGCGATCCTCGCCAATCAACAGCAGCGCCGGGCGCTGCGCAGCGAGGTACGCGAGCTGCGCCGACAGCTGATCGGCCTCGGCCGCTTCGGCGACATGATCGGCGCGTCGCCGGCGATGCAGCGTGTCTACGAGTGCATCGAGCGCGTCGCGCCGACCAACGAGACGGTGCTGATCATGGGCCCGTCGGGCGCCGGCAAGGAGGTCACGGCCGCGACCATCCAGCGCCTCAGCCGCCGCAAGGACCAACCGTTCGTCACCGTCAACTGCGGCGCGATCGCGCCGTCGTTGATCGAGTCCGAGCTGTTCGGCCACGAACGCGGCGCGTTCACCGGCGCCGAGAAGCGGCGCAAGGGACTGTTCGAACAGGCGGACAGGGGCACGCTGTTCCTCGACGAGGTCACCGAGATGCCGATCGAGCTGCAGGTTCGCCTGCTGCGCGTGCTCGAGACCGGGCGCGTGACGCGCGTCGGCGGCACCGAGGAGGTCGAGGTCGACGTGCGGCTGCTGGCCGCGACCAACCGAGATCCGGAGCAGGCCGTCGCCGACGGCAAGCTGCGCCACGATCTGCTGTACCGCCTGCTGGTGTTCCCGATCGAGCTGCCGGCGCTGTGCGAACGACCCGACGACGTCGAGCTGCTGGCTGCCCACTTCCTCGACGAACTCAACGACGAGTACGACGACGTGCGCACGCTGAGCGCAGCGGCGCTGGGGCGGCTGCAAGCGCACGGCTGGCCCGGCAACGTCCGCGAGCTGTACAACACGCTGCGACGCGCCTACGTCATGGCCAAGGACGAGATCCAGCCGTCGGATCTGCTGCTGCGCGGCGGCGACGAAGCGGCGGAGGCAGCGGTAGCAGCCGGCGCCGGGAGTCCGGTCGAAGCGCCCGCCGAGGAGTCGGAGCCGGTCGCCAGCGCCGATGCCGCTGCCGGCGAAGCGCTGCGCATGCGACCGGGCATGCCGATCGCCGAGGCCGAACAGATGCTGATCGAGGCGACGCTGCGGCACACCGGCGGCAACAAGAAGGAGGCCGCCAACCTGCTGGGCATCAGCGTCAAGACGCTCTACTCCCGTCTGCAGGTCTACGAGGCGAAGAAGGGCTGAGCGCGCCCTCAGCGCGCGGGTCGCGGCTTCTGCGCGAGGCCGAGCAGACCGATCAGGCCACAGACTGCGCCGAGGACGATCAGCCAGATGCTGCGATCGGTCGGGGTGCCGTTGAACACGCGCGAGACCTCGGACGCGACCGAGTCGGATGCTTGCACGCCGAACGTCAGCAGGACGGCGGCGACGACGAGAAGGACGATGCTGAAGACGAGACGCATGAGAACTCCGGATGGGGAAAGGGATGGAGAACCCGGCCTGCCGACGGTCAACGCGTCGCGATCCGCTGCAGCAGCAGCTGGTCCCCTTCCGCGGTGACCGTGATGCGCACGTCGCGGCCCGCGAGCAGCGCATCGAGGCGCGCGTCGGCGCCGTCGACGACGATCCCGGTGGAGGTCGGCACGACGAAGTCGACGTCGGCTTCGTCGATGCGCAGGCGGACCTTGCGCGCGCCGCTGTCCACGGACACGACCTGCGCGTCGACCTCGAGCGCACCGGCCGCAGTGCGCGTCGCGGTGCCGAGCACCAGCTCCTTGGCGCGTTTCGTCAGCGCGCCGACCTCTTCGGCCACGGCGCCGACGTCGGCCTCGACCTTGTCCTGGTCGACGACGACCCGCTGCTGAACGTGTTCGGCACCTTCGACGGTGTCGACGAAGAACCAGCCGCGCACGTAGCCGATCACGACCGTGGCGAGCAACAGGATGAACAGGGTGCCGAGCAGGCGCATGGCGATCTCCTTGCTTGGGGGAGGGAAGGAAAGCGCGCGCGACGTCCGTCTTCTTCTGAGCGGTGGATCACCAGGTGCAGGGCCCGAACGCCGCGCGCACGGATCCCCGGGGCAAGGGCCGTGCCGACGCCGTGCGCGGCGGCGCGCCGGGGGCGAGGGCAGATATCGCCCGTTCCCCGTCGCTGGCAGGCGCCGCGAGGTGGGCAGGTTGCAGAATCTGCCCTCGCCGCACCCGGAGGCGCTACGGCCCGGCGCACGGCCCGCTCGGCGACGGCCGCGGGCGGCTCGGTGCGGATCCGGACGAACGTAGCAGCGTCAGCGGTGCTCGGTGCGCGAGCCGTCGGCGTAGAGCACTTCCTGCACCCGCAGCACGACCTGCATGTCGCGCAGCTCGGTCTGGTAGACCCAGCGGTGCTCGGCGAGCAGCGGGTCGAAGTGGAAGCCCTTGCCCTCGGCCTTGTGCTGGGTGCCGGCCTTCATCGTCTCGGTCAGCGTCGTGCTCAGCTGGAACTTGGTCTCGCCGGCGAGGCTGCGGAACTCCAACGTACCGCGCAGCATGCGCGCGTCCTTGGTCAGCTTCGCCAGATCGAACGTCAGGTCGAACCACAGCGCGTCCTTGTCGCGGCCCTCCTTGGCGCTGCCCGGCTGGTAGCGGCGATCGGTGATCGCCACCGGCACGAACAACGGCCCCTGCTTCTCGGTGCGGACCTCGCCGATGGGCACCGCCGGCGTGTTCGCCTGCCCGAGCGCCGCCTCGAGCTTGGCGACGCGCTCCTCGAGGCCGCTGACCCGCGCCTCGAGCGACCTGCCCTGCGGCAGCACCAGCCCCACACCCAAAGCGGCGGCCGCCATCGAGGCGATCGCGGCACCGAACTGCTTGTTGAACATGATCCCTTGCCCTCAGAACCCGGTCGCCTGTTTGACCAACTTGTCGACGCCGAACCACCGGCGCCGCCGGCAGGATATCGAGAGCTGCCGGTGCGCGCCTGAGTCGATCCGCAGGTTCCGCCCGGTCTGCCGTCGCGACCTGCGCAAGTGCCGTCACCCAGGCCGTCAACGCGTGGCCGATCGAGCTCCGGCGCTGCGGTCGACGATCACGACCGCGGCGACACCCCGCTCCGGGCAGCGGGCCGGGGTGGCGCGCTGCGAGCGGCGGAGCAAGTCGTGACGAACGTCCCCACCGGTACCACCACCGCCCCATCCGTCGCCAGCAGCTCGCCCGCGATGAGCGACGCCGGCGGGACCAACCACGGGGCCCCGGCACGCATCAGCGCATTCTCGGCACCGCTTCGATGTCTGCCCCTTCCTGCACCCACTGCCACCACGCGGCCTCGATCTGCCGTACCCGCAGGGCCGTCAGGGGCTCTTCGCGGCGTCCAACCGACATCCGGCCGGCCTCCAACACGACATTCGGCGAGAACGCTTCCACGTAGCCGGGCGGCGGGAGCCGCTCATGCGCCATGCCGCCGCGACGGAACCGCCCATCGAGGAGCGTCAGCGCCTCCTCGATGCGCAGCGCATCGCGACGCTCGGTGGCGCCGATGTCGAGCAACATGCGCACACCGTGATCTCCCGGGGGCGGTGGTGGCACGCCGAGCACAGCCCCCATCCCGGCGGCGAGCTCCACGGCCGTGAGCCAACCATCGCCATCCGCGTCCGCCGCCACGATGCACTGCCGGACGCGAACCGGCGAGAGGGCTTCCGGCGCCGGTGCCAACGGAGTGCGCGCGACGACCCGGTCATTGAGCCCGTGGACATCGATGATGGCGACGTCGGGAAGGCACCAGCCGGCGACCCCCACCGAGGACATCGCCAACACGGGCACATCCCCGGTCGACAAGTCCAGGCGGCGCCGCTCGGGCAGACTGATCGCCATGCCGCGGTAGAAGGACGCGTGCTGACTCGCGCGGAGACAGATCAAGTGCTCCTGCAGCCAGCCCTGGTTGCGCTCGTACCACCTGGCCAATGGCTGCAGAGACCCCGGCACCTTGTCGACGATCGGGTAGAAGCCCGGGCGTGCCTGCTCCGCGGTCCAGCCGAGCAGCAGCCACCCGGGCGCGTTCGACAGGGCCAGGGCGAGCGCCGTCGCCGTCGCCCACGCTGCACGACTGGTGGCACGGGCAACGACCGCCACCGCCGACAGGGCGCACAACGGCCCCAACTGGCTGAAGACGCGATACTCGAAATGGTCGCCACCGACCTTGACGACGTAGTAGGCGACATGCGCGAGGGTCGCGATGACGACCGTCGCGGACGCCAACCTCGCGAACACGACGTGCGCCCCACCACGCCACACCGCCCGCGTCGCGGCGACAGCTCCAAAGAGGCCGAACGGCAACCACAACCACACGCCGTGCTCGAACGCATAACACTGCAGGTACCGCCAACCTGCCTCGGGCCACGGCGCGAGCACCTTGGCGTAGTACGTATTCGGCAGCCACTCCGAATAGTAGATCCTGCGGAGAACCAGCTGGGCCACTACCACCAATACGGGCAGAGCGCCCGTCAGCAGGCGCGACCAGGACGCGCGTCTCGTCACTCCAGCCATCACCGCGCAACAACAGGTCGCGGCGACGAGCAGCAATCCGTCGGGACGAGTCAACTCCGCGAGCAAGGCGCAGGTGTGCCAGACCACCCAGGCGCGCGTGCGGTGCGGGGCGCCGTCGACGCAGAGACCACTGATCACCCAGCCGAGGAAGCAGGCGTTGAACAATGCGGTCTCGAGGCCACTCGTCTGCCACTGGAGGAAAGTGCGGTTGGTGACGACGGCGAGCAGGACCGCCAGCCAGATCACCGCTCCGACCGGGCGACCATCCCGGTGCTTCAAGCGCATCGCAGCGAAGGCGATGATCGCGAACTGCAGGACGCCGAAGGCCATCGACAGCACGTTCGCGGCGTCGGGAGGCTCGATGCCGCTCCAACTCCAGACGGCCCACAGCAGCGAAGCCCAGAGGAACGACGAGCAGCCCTCGACCGGCGCGAAGGGCGCGGGATTCCAGACCAACCCGGCGCCATCGCGCGCATTCGACACGTAGCGAAACGTGATGAAGGCGTCGTCACAGAGGAAGCTCAGCGCCTGCGCGCCGCACACCATGCCGACGCAGAGCAGCAACAGCAGCAATCCCGAGACGCCCCGGCCCCGACTCACGGCGACGCGGAGGCCGGCGGCCGTGACGTTGTTCATCCGGAGGACAATAGCGTCGCCCAACGGGGCCACAAACGCCCTCGACTTCGCGCCATCTTCGCATCGAGTCACGGATCCACACCGTGCCGAGCGACGAACGTCACCACCAGCACCACCACCGCCCCATCCATCGCCAGCAGCTCGCCGGCGATCGCGCCGTCGCAGCGCACCGCGTCGCCACCGCCGGCAGAGCCGCCGAGCACGCCGCCGAAGACCGTCGCGACGCCCTGCAGACCGAGCAGCACGTGCTGGCCGGCAGGCAGCGACAGCGGCGCGGTCGCGCCTTCGGACAGCTCCAGCAGCGCGGCGTCGGCCAGCACGTCCGAGCGGCGCACCATGACGTTGAGATCGTCGATCGGGCCGCCGCGCAGCCGCGCGTGCACCGGCGCTTCACCGGCGAAGTCGACGCGCTGCCAACGCTGATCGAGCAGCACGCGCCGACCATCGACGTCGAGCTCGACGCCGTCGCCGCGCACCAGCCACAGCGAGCGATCGACCCCCGGGAACACCGAGAACGGCCCGTCCGCGGCGACGCCGGCGCAGCTGACCCGCCAGCGGAAGCCGCGCTCGACGCTGCCGTCGGGCGGATCGATCGCGACCTCGCGCGTCTGGCCGAGCCCGTTGCGCCACGGCACGACACGCTGCGCGTGGTGCGGCAACCAGGTCAGGAACGGCTTCGCTTCGGGCATCGGCGACCGGCGCGATGCTACCTCCAGGCGGCGGCGGTAGCCTGCTCGCCGTGGCCCGCCCAGTCTCCGACCAGACCTTCTTCGTGCGCATGGGCCTGCTGCTGCTGGCGTTGATCGTCGGCGGCTTCGGCGGCCGCGCGCTGCGGCACCACGAAGAGCTTTCGCCAACGGCTGCGGTGGTCGTGCCGCACGTACTGACGATCGGAGCGTGGTTCGTGCTGCTGCCGCTGCAGGCGTACTGGATCGGCCGCGGCCGGCGCCGCCTGCACCGCCTGATCGGCTACGCGAGCGTGCCGCTGGCGATCGCGCTCTTGTGGACCGGCGGCCTGGTGATGGCTTCCAACTACCGGCTGAAGCACGACGCCCCGCTGGTGCTGTTCAACCTGATCAACCTGGTGCAGTTCGTCGGACTGTTCACCGCGGCGCTGCTGACGGTGCGGCGGCCCGCAGTGCACAAGCGACTGATGCTGTGGGCGTCGATCGCGATGATGCCCCCGGCGCTGGTGCGTCTGATGCAGGCGGTCTCGTTGCCCGAGGCCCTGACGGTGCTGCCGATCGTCGCCTTGTGGGTCCCGTGCCTGCGCCACGACCGCGCGACGCTCGGCCGTGTGCACGCGACGACGTGGTGCACGATCGCCGTGATCGCCTTCGGCATCGCCATCGGCGGACCGATCGGCTTCGGCGGCTGGTGGGCCGAGCTGGTCGAACGCTGGCTCGGATCAGGCGCCTGAGCCCCTCAGCCTCAGCTCTCGACCGGCATCCGCAACACCAGCAGGGCCAACTCAGGATCGGCGATGAACTCGAGCACAGCCGCGAGCCGATCTGCCAACAGTCGCCGAGCCGCGCAAGCAACCGATGGCCGAGGTTCTCGTCCAACAGCAGGCCGGTCCGACGGTCGTCATGCCGCCGGCGGCTCGGAAAGGCGCCGCTCCCGGGCCGCCGCGAACGCCATGACCGCTCGCAGGTGTTCTGGAAGAACGTCCGGGAAGTCGGCGAGGATTTCCGCCTCGGTCATCCCGCCGGCGAGTTATTCGAGCACATCGACGACCGTGATCCGTGTGCCGCGCAGGCAGGGTTTGCCGCTGCGCACTCCCGGCGTCACCGTGATCCAGTCTTCAAATCGCATGGCGCAAGGCGAACAGGTCTCGCCCTCTGAGGCAGCGAGCAACCCTCCCTCGAGAAGTCGCCTTCGGGCAGCCATGCCTCACGCGCCTTCTTGCTGCGCGCCCTTCTTCGCCTGCCGCGCCTCGCGCAGCAAGCCCTGCGCCTCGTCGTAGTACATCTGCCGCGGGTCGTAGCCGAGCTCGACGAGCTGTCGCGCCTGCTTCGGCGTGCACAGTCCGACCGCCTTGCGCTCGAGCAGCTGCTCGCGCAGCGCCTCGGCCTGGTGGCTCGACAGCTCGGCGATCGGTTCGGTCGGCAGCCCCGCGCGGCGGAAGTAGGCGAGCTGGTCCTTGGTCGCGCGTTCGCCGCCGCCGCGCCGCCGCAGCCACTCGCCCATGTCGATGCCGACCGCGGCGAACGGGTCGCGCTTCTTCAACTGGTAGACGACGTCGGCGTGCAGCGCCTCCTGCTCCTGCTGCGCCAGCTCCATCGCCAGCTCGAGCGCGATCGCCTCACCATCGGCGCTGGCCTTCTGGGCGATGCGCCGCGCCGCGGCCTGCAGCTCGTCGTCCATGCCGGCGAAGATGTCGACGGCCTGCGCCAGCGAGTGGCGGCAGTGGCTCGGCACGAAGTCGAGCACCAGCAGGTCGCGTTTGCCTTTGGCCGGGCGCGTGCCGCGGCCGACCATCTGCGCGTAGAACGACCGCGACAGCACCGGCCGCGCGATCGCCACCAGCGCGATCTCCGGCACGTCGAAGCCCTCGGTGAACAGCGAGCAGTTGACCAGCACCTGGATCTCGCCGCGGCGGAAGCGCTGCAGCACCGGCGCGCGCAGCTCGAACGACGTGGTGCCGTCGAGCGCGGCGGCGAAGTCCGGCCGCCCGGCCATCTCGTTCATCACCCGCGTCAGCGCGTAGGCGTGCGCCACCGACGCGGCGAAGACGATCGTCGGCCGGCCGTCGCGTTCGCGCAGGATCGGCGTGGCGATCTCGGCGAGGTGCAGCTCCTGGTTGAGGATCGCTTCGACGTCGCGCTGTGACAGCTCGCCCGCGACCTTTCGCACCCGCGAGAAGTCGGCCTGCGTCTGCACGACGAACGAGCGGATCTGGCACAGGAAGCCGTCGCGGATCGCCGCGCGCATGTCGTACTCGAACGCGACCGCCGAGAAGACCTCGCCGAGCGGCACACGGTCGCTGCGGTCCGGGGTCGCGGTGACGCCGAGCAGCCAGGCGTCGAAGTGGCCGAGCACGGCGCGATACGACTCGGCGGTGGCGTGGTGCGCCTCGTCGACGACGACGATCTTGAACGCGTCGCGCGGCACGTCCTTCAGCCGCTGCTGCAGCGTCTGGATGCTGGCGACGGTGATCTTCGGCCGAGTGCCGTCCGGCCGCGTCAGGTCGCGCCGCCCCGCCATCTCGACGGCGACGGTGTCGTTGCACCACAGCGAGATCTTCTCCCGCGCCTGCTCGACCAGCTCCTGCCGGTGCGCCAGCACCAGCACCGGGCCCTTGGCGAGCCGCGCGATCTCGGCGAACAACACCGTCTTGCCGGTGCCGGTCGGCATCACCACGAGCACCGCGCGATGGCCCTGCCGGTAGGCCTCGCGCACCCGGGTGATCGCCTGCTGTTGGTAGGGTCGGAGCTGCATCATGCTCCGTAGAGCCTGCGCGGGGGGAACGGCGGCCGACGTCGTCCCCCGGCGAAACTAGCCGCCGGACGTGCGCGCGACCAGATAGTCGACGACGACCTTCGCGACCCGCTCGGCGCCGATGCGGATGCGGTTGCCGGAGCTCAGCTTCTTCGCCGTGTCGATGGTCTCCTTGACCGAACCCGGCCCCGACGTGGTGACCGAGGTATTGCCGCGCGTCTGCGTGGTGCTGTTGCCGCTCTCGTCGATGTCCACGCGCTGGTCTATCGTGATGACGTCGAGCTTCTTGCCGGACGCGTCGGCGATCTCGACCGTCACGTTGACCTGGCTGTAGCCGGTCCAGATGCTGCCGAGGTCCAGCGTCGTCACGTCGGTGCGGATCGTGTAGGGCGCGCCTGACTCGCTGATCTGCAGGCCCGCGTCGCGGCCGGCCTGCTTCAGCGTGTTGGCGAAGATCGGCTTCATCGACGCCATGTCGTTGTCGCGGTTCGCGACCTTGTCCGGCTCGGTCCCCACGTCGGGCACCGACGAGATCTGGAGCGGCTGGAACGCGAACGCCTTCTGACCGACGAACGGGTTGGGTTCGGCCTGCTGGACCACGGTCCAGGCGGTGCAGCTCTGCAATCCCAGGGTCACGAACAGCACGAGGCAGGCCAGGAGAGAACGGTACGAACGCATCGGGATTCCTCCGGAGAGAGCGGACGAGAGGCGACCGTCCCGAACCCCGGATCCACACCGGAACACACCAGGGGACGGCTGCTGTGGCTGCACCAAGATGCGTCGTGAGCGCCCGATCTGGCTCGAGAAATGTCGGCACTTTCCGCCCCTTCGGACAATGGTGCATCGACGACATCTGGCACAGTGACATCGAATCCCGGCGCCCCCATGGGGCGTCGGACTCGTCGTCGATAGCTTCCCCGCGCCTCGGTGACGACTACCCCTGGCGGGGCGCCGGCGGCACCTCGTTGGTGACCACCAGCGGCGCACCGGCCGCGCGCGCGGCCTCGACCGCCGCCTGCATCGCCGCGAAGCCGCGCTGCGCCGCAGCGACGAACGGCGCGCCGACGTCCGCGGGCTGTTCGCGCCAACCAGCCGAGACCTCGCGATCTGCCTGGAACGTGCGCTGATTGAGCCACTGCAGCTGCTCGTGCAGCACCTGCAGCGAGCCGATCTCGGCGTCCTGACCGTCCGGCCGCGGCGCGCGGATCGTCACCGGGAACTCCCCCGGCAGCCACAGCTCGCAGGCCAGCAACTGGCCGTAGAGCGACTTCGCGAACTTCTGCTCGGCGGCCTCGCGCCACTGCGGCTCGAACTCGCACAGCAAAGGCACCGTGTCGGGCCACTCGAGCTCGCTGTGCTCGGCGTAGAAGGCCAGCAGCCGCAACGCGGTCCAACCGGCGGCGCCGAGGTCGAACTCGACCGCGACGTCCGCGCCTTCGTCCCAGACCAGCTGCTCGCCGACCTTGACCGCGACGCCGTCGCGCAGGTCGCGACGCCACGCCTCGACCCCGGCGCGCAGCAGCGCGGGGTCGCCTTGCTGCCGCGCGAAGAAGCGCGACAGCGGCCCGACGAAGGCGTTCGCCAAGCTACAGGTTCTCCTCGACGAACTTCAGGAAGCGCGAGAACAGGTGCACCTGCTGCGGCAGCGTCTCGATGCCGTGGCGAACGCCCGGGTAGACCATGAAGTCGCAGTCCTTGCCGTGCATCTGCAGCGCGTGCAGGAACTGCAGGCTGTTCTGCATGTGCACGTTGTCGTCCATCGCCGCGGCGACCAGCATCAACTTGCCGTGCAGGTTGTCGGCGGCGGCGGTGACGCTGCCGCTCTCGTAGCCATCGGCGTTGTCGGTCGGCAGGCCACCGTAGCGCTCGGTGTAGATGGTGTCGTAGAGGCGCCAGTCGGTGACCGGATTGACGGCGACGCCGAGCGACCAGTGGCGACTGTGGGTCAGGTTGTAGAGCGTCTGGTAGCCGCCGTAGCTCCAGCCCCAGATGCCGACGCGTTCTTCGTCGGCGATGCCCTTCTCCAGCAGCCAGTTGACGCCGTCCTCCAGGTCACTGAGCTCGCTCTGGCCGAGTTGTCGCCAGCAGGCCTTGGCGAACTTGCGCCCCTTGCCGCTGGCCGAGCGGTTGTCGCAGCAGAACACCACGTAGCCGCGCTGCGCCACGAGCTGGTGCCACAGGTAGTCGCGGCCCATCCAGCGATCGCGCACGCGCGGCGTGTGCGGGCCCGAGTAGGTGAACTGCAGCACCGGGTACTTCTTGTTGGCGTCGTAGTCGACCGGCTTGATCAGCATCGCCTCCATCGGGAAGCCGTCGCGGGTCATCACCTGCAACAGCTCGGGCGCTCGGAGGTCGTAGGTCTCCATCATCGCCGGATTGGACTCGGCGATCTTGCGCAGCTCCTTGCCCTCGACGTCGCGGAGGAACGTGCACGGCGGCACCTCGATCGAGCTCCACTCGGTCCAGTAGGTCTTGTGGTCGGGCGCCATCTTGACGTCGTGCGTGCCGCGACCTTCGGTCAGACGCTGCATGGCGCCGCCCTTCAGCGGCACGCGATAGAGGTGCGCCTGCACCAAGCTGTCCTTGTCGGACAGCACGTAGACGCAGCCGCTCGTCTCGTCGACGTCGACCACCTCGAGCACCTGCCAGTCGCCTTCGGTCAGGCGACCCTGCTCCTTGCCGTCGCGAGCGAAGCGGTAGAGGTGCTTGTAGCCGTCGCGCTCGCTGAGCCAGAGGAACGACGTGCCGCCGTCGAGCCACTGCGGCTCGGGGCCGGCCTCGACCCAGCAGTCGCTGGTCTCGCGCCACAGCTTGCGCGACTTGCCGGATGCAGGGTCACCGGCGCACATGTCGAGCCAGGTCTGTTCGCGGTTCTGCACCTGGAACAGCACTTCCTTGCTGTCCGGCGCCCACGTCACGCGCACCACCAGCCGGTCCTTGGCGGGATACTCGGAGACGTCGAACCACTTCGTCTCGCCGCTCGCGACGTCGACCGCGCCGATCTCGACGATCGGGTTGGGCTCGCCGACCTTGGGATAGTTGGTGCGCTCGATCTTCGGCCGCGCCGGTTCGTCGCTGACCAGCACGAACTCCTCCACCGGCGACTCGTCGAGCTTGAGCAGCGCGATGCGCTTGCTGTCGGGCGACCACCAGAAGCCCTGGAAGTTGCCGCGGCCGTAGAGCTCTTCCTGGTAGACCCAGTCGAGGCGCCCGTAGAACAGGTCGTCGTGGCCGCCGCCGGTCAGCGCGCGCACCTCACCGCCGGCCGTCGGCACGACGTGCAGGTTGTAGTCGGTGATGAACGCGACGGTCTTGCCGTCCGGCGAGAAGCTGACACCGACCT
The DNA here is from genome assembly GCA_020638735.1 of Planctomycetota bacterium. Taxonomy (GTDB): domain Bacteria; phylum Planctomycetota; class UBA1135; order UBA1135; family UBA2386. The sequence continues at coordinate 1,017,842 of JACKHZ010000008.1, forward strand.
CTTCCTTGTCCGGCGTGTTGGTCAGTCGCACCGCCTTGCCGTCGAGACCCGACGCGAACAGGTCGCCGCCGATGGCGACGACGAAGTGCTGGTGCGCCGCGTCCCAGGTCCAGTTGTCGGCGTCGTCGACCGGATCGATCTCGGCGTCGTCACCCAACAGTTCTTCGAGCTGTGCCTGCAGCGCCTTGTCGTCGACCAGCGGCTCGCGCTTGCCGGTCGCGGCCTCGACCTTCCACCACTTCGGCACGCCGCGGCCGGGCACCGACTCCTCACCGGCGTCGTGCACCGCGTAGTGCGTCGCGTCGAGCCAGGCGAGCGGCTTCTCAGCCGGCACCTGCATCTTGAAGTCGAGCCGGAACATGTCGATCGGCTGCAGCTTCTTCTGCGCCGAGACGGTCGCGGCGAAGCCGGCGAGGACGGTGGAAGTGACAAGGAAGACGCGCTTCATCGCCGGGCATCGTGCCAGGGCGACGGGCTCGACAACAGCTCCGGCGCCCCGTCAATCTTCCGCGCGCCATGCGATCGCATGGCTGGCGAGCACGACGACACGCTTCTCCGCCCCGACCCGCCGATAGGCTGTGACGCGCACTTCGTAGTGCCCATGAGCTGGCAACTCGGGTAGCCGCCAACCGTCGGCATCGGCGAAGCGCGACGCGCCCTTCCCGAGCGCCTCCACATACATCGGCAACGCCAGCTCGGCCCCCGCGACTTCGAAGGTCGACCACAGCTCGAAGTCGGAACCCGTGGGCGACGAAGCGAGCAGGCGATCCCGCAGTTCGGGCCCTTCCGGCACGACTCCGATTCGAACGCTTGCCAGACTCGCTCTCAGTTGCGTCGACGAGTCCAGAACGGCGACCACACACATCGCCGCGCTCTCCACGTCGCGCACCAAGACGTGATCGCCGACCGCGAGACCGCGCAGCACGAAGCCGTCCCCGTGCGGAATGGCCCCGACCTCGACACCGCGCGAATGCTGGCTCGAGCCGATCGACTGGCGCCGTCCATCACGAACGAGCTGCAGCTCACAGCTCCGAACGGGCACATCGACCGTCAGCAGACGGGTCGACAACGGCCGTACGTCGATCGCGATCCCGTCGGACGCCGTGCGGCAGGTCCCCTGCCAGCCGGGGCCCCAGGCCTCGAGGGCCGCGGCATCCGTCAGCGGCAGATTTGGACGCAACCATCCGCTCCCTTCGCGCAGCCCGACTTCCTGGCGCCACTTCTCGGCCGTGCCTTGGCGATCCCGGACCACCAACATGCCCGACACCGACTCGTCGCATTGCACGCGCAGGTAGCCATCCGCCGCAGCCACCAGGACCACCTTCGCCGGCGCACGGAACGGCACCTCGGCCAGCACGTGATCACCTCGCGGATCGGTGAGGCGGCACAGGTAGTCGACTCCCAGCGGCAAGCCATGGACTTCGAAGTCCTCAACCGCCGCAGGCACGATCGGTCGGGGCGGCTGATGGCGTGAGCCATCCGGCGACGCGCGCCAGACCGCGGAATCGCCAGCTGGGAAGAACGACGCAGTCAAGCCAGCGCTGCGCAACATGTCGCCCGGGAGGCCGCGAACCTCCACCTGGCTCGTGCCGGTGCGCAACAGCGTGGCGCGATGCATGCCAGTGCCGGCTGCGGCGACACAGGGGAGATAGCCATCGATCTGCACGAGCAACTCCGAGTCCGGCTGGATCGCAAGCTCGCCAGTGGTCAGACGCAGGCACGAACCAGCGCTCTGCGGTTCGGCGCGAGAGCGCGCCAACTCCTTGCCGAGTGCCGCGCCATGCCGAGGCGCGTGCTCGATCAACAAGCACTCCCGCCCGACGGGCGCGACCAGGATGCTGCCGTCCGCCGATACACACTCGACGGTCAGGACCTCGGCCGCGGTGGCTACTGGCGCACCTGCCGAGACCCTTGGCGCCGGCGCAGTCACCCGCTCGATGCGATGAGCAGCAGCCGTGGAGTCCGGCTGCGATCTCGACGCAGCCGGATCCGATCGCACGATGCCGGGACCTCCCGATGCAGCACGGAACCCGAGCAAGCTCACCCCGGTGGCGACCACCAGGGCAAGGACGGCGAGCCCGATGCGATTCGAAATCTGCTGCATCGTCAGGTCACCGAAGACTACTGCGGCTTCTGATCCACCGACTTGATGGAGGTCGAGTTCCCGTCCGAGTCCGCCGCCTCGATGACGATGCGGTACCTTTCGTCCTTGGAGAAGTTGCTGCCGTCAGCCCTCTTGATGTCGGTGGTCTGAGTCGCCTGCCCATCCAGGGAATAGCCACCTGTGTCACCGAGCTCCCAGACCTGGATCCAGAAGCCGTCGACCAGCTTCCAGATCTCCGTGACCTTCACGGTGTCGGACTTGTTGACCTCGAGCTTCTTGATGTTGTCGGACGACCGCGCAGTCCGAGCACCTCGACGCGAGCCACCTCCCCCGACCGGGACACGCGAGCAGGCGGCGGCGAGCAGGCAACGTCCACGTGCCCGTATCGGATACGGCACAGCGCGCGCCGCTCCCTGCGCATGACGGAGGTCGCCACACGAAACGCGTAAGCCGGCAGACTTCGCACCTGCAGACCCCGCCTCAACTCCCCCAGCAGACGGAATACCCCCTCCGCGACACACTCCTCGCAGTCCTGCCCCCCCGTAGCGCCGACACGCAGCAGCAGCAGCCTGAAGGGCACGATGCCACTCGCGAGAAGCAACGACAACATCGAGACATCGCCGACCCCGCCCCGCGTCGCCTTCGGCCGCATCCTTCATCATCATCAGTACGCACGGCCCTTGACGCGCCCAGCAAACCGACCAGAACGGGCAGCAGGCCAACTGCAAGAATCAGTTCTCCTTGCGGTAGTGTTGCGCTGGATTGGACCTGCCACTGATCGTCTTCGTCGCCGTCTACGCGGTGATGGTGCTCGGTGCCGTACCGTGGCTGCGGCTCGACCGCACCGGTGCTTCGCTGCTCGGCGCGATCGCACTGATCGCCGGCGGCTGCCTCGACAGCGCCGCGGCGTGGCGCACGATCGACATCGGCACGATCGGGCTCCTGCTCGGCATGATGATCGTGTCGGCGCAGCTGCGGCTGTGCGGCTTCTACACCCGGTTGACGCGCGCGCTGGCGGCGCGCGACACCACGCCCGAACGGCTGCTGCTGTGGCTGGTGCTGGTGGTCGGCGCGCTGTCGGCGCTGCTGACCAACGACGTCGTCTGCCTCGCCATCGCGCCGGTGCTGGTCGACGTCTGCCGCCGCCGCGGCCTCGACCCGGTGCCGTTCCTGCTCGGGCTTGCCGCGGCAGCCAACGTCGGCTCGGCGGCGACGCTGATCGGCAACCCGCAGAACATGCTGATCGGGCAGGCGCGCGCGATGTCGTTCGCCGACTACCTGCTCGACGGCGGGCCGCCGGCGGTGCTGGGATTGCTGCTGACGTGGTGGCTGTTGCAGCGCGCGTATCGCGGTCGCTTCGAACGCGGGACCGTCGGCGACGCCGCGCCGGACCGCGAGTTCGACGCCGCGCAGTGCACCAAGGGCTTCGTCGTGCTCGGCGCGCTCGTGCTCGGGCTGCTGTTCGCGCCGCTGCCGCACGAAGTGCAGGCGCTGTGCGCCGCCGGCGTGCTGCTGCTGTCGCGCAAGGTCGCGACGCGCGAGATGCTCGGCCTGGTCGACTGGCAGCTGCTGGTGCTGTTTGCCGGACTGTTCGTCTGCAACCACGCGTTCGCGCAGGCGGGCCACCTCGACACGCTGCTGCGCTGGCTCGGCGACGCGGGCGTGCACGTCGAACAGCCGGTGACGCTGTTCGTCACGGCGGCGGTCGGCTCCAACGTCGTCAGCAACGTGCCGCTGACGATGCTGCTGTTGCCCGCTGCCGGCGACGCGCCGATCGCCGGCCCGATCCTGGCGCTGGCGACGACGCTCGCCGGCAACCTGCTGCTGGTCGGCTCGATCGCCAACCTGATCGTCGTCCAGCAGGCCGAACGGCTCGGCGTCGCGCCGGCGAACGGTTCGTGGTCGCGCGTGCATCTGCGCACCGGCGTGCCGATCACGCTCGGCACGCTGGCGATCGCCGCCGCGTGGCTGTGGCTGCGGCACGGCTGAAGCGCAGAGCCGCCTCCTACTCGCCCGCGTCGAGCCGCTCCAGCCCTTCGACCACCTTGATCACCCCCGCGCGCAGCCGCGGCACCAGCCCCTCGACCTCGTCCCCCGGCAGCACCGGGGCCAGCTGATCGCGCACCGTCGCATCGTCGACGCGCTCTGCCGCGCGACGCAACGCCGCCGCGAACTCCCCCATCGTCATCGACTTCTTGCCCTTCAGCGCCGGCAACCGCGACTCGACCTTGCGCAGCCGCTTCTGCAGCGCCGCGACGTCCACCTTCGCCCCGAGCCGCGCCGCGAGGTAGTAGACGTCGTAGAGGTCGCGCAGCAGCCGCCGCTCGTTCCACGCCGCCAGCTTGTGCGCCAGCGCGCGCTCGAGCGCCATCACCCGCACCAGTCGCGACGGCTGCCCCTGCCGCAGCGCGAAGTCGGCGGTCGGCACCACCACCGACGGACACTCGACGTCGACGTTGGCCTCGATCTGGATCGCCGCGCCGTCGACGACGATGCGGGCGCGGATCATCTTGGAGTGCGTCTCGACCTCGACGTCGGCACCTTCGAGCTCGGCGAGCACCGTCTTCAGCCGCGCGACGACGTCCTTCTTCGAGCGGAACGGCACGAACACGTAGTCGATGTCGGTCGTCGACCGCGGACAATCGTGCAGCCGCAGCGCGATGCCGCCCTTCACCACCGCGTGCTCTTCGAACACCTCGGCGAATCGGTGCAGAACCCAGACGAACAGCCGGTCCGGCGTCGCGGGACGATCGAGCCTCGCCTTCATGCGAGTTCCAGCACGGAGCTGGCGAAGGAGACGAACTTGGGGTTCTTGAAGCGCGCGAGGTATTGCCGCAGCCGCTGCTCGTCGAGGCGTGCGAGGTCGAGGTCCGAGAAGACGTCGAACGGGTATCGCCGGCCGCGCAGGTGGAAGTAGAGCGAGTCGAGCGCGGCCTTCTCGGCGTCGGCCCAACGCACACCATGCTCGACCTCGTGTCCGAAGTCGAGGTGCTGGGCGATGTGCACGTGCACGACCTCGACGTCGAGCCCGCGGTAGACGTGGGCGCGACCGGTCTTGGCCGCGATCAGTTGACGGTCCGGCCGCGTACCGATGACCAGGTGCCGGGCCAACGCGGTGCCGAAGCTGACGTAGGAGTCGGCGGCGAGACGCTGGCTCAGGGTCGGCAGGTCGAACTCGCGGGCCACGTAGACGCCGCGCACGAAGCGTCGCAGCACACCGGCCCGGACCAGCGCCTGCACGCGGCGGGTGAACGCCGCGGGGTGGCGTTCGCCGAGCAGGACCTGCAGGTCGGCCTTGCAGAACACGCCCCGCTGTGTCGCCTGCACCTCTTCCAGGCGCTGCGCGTCAGATTTCATATGACAGGATAAGCTACACTTCTGTATCTTTTCCTGCAACATGAATTATCACGCTGTCGACGGCAGGATAGCCCGAGATTGCAGCACTCACTCGCGCGCGATCAGCCCTTCGTCCGTCGGGCGGCATGCGAATCTCACACTGTCGCTGCACGCGCACGACGCCCCCGGACAGCGCGGAGGACAGCAGCGCGACCGCGCCGCGCTCACGCCAACAGCTGCCGCACGACCCGCGCCGGCTCCACCCCGGTCAGTCGCACGTCGAGCCCCATGTGCTGCACCGCCAGCCGCGCGTGGTCAATGCCGAGGCAGTGCAGGATCGTCGCGTTGAGGTCGCGCACATGCACCGGGTCGCGCACGACGTTGTAGCCGAAGTCGTCGGTCTCACCGTGCACGACGCCGCCCTTCATCCCGCCGCCGGCCATCCACATCGTGAAGCAGCGCGGGTGGTGGTCGCGACCGTAGTTCTCGCGCGTCAACGCACCCTGGCAGTAGATCGTGCGGCCGAACTCGCCGCCCCAGATCACCAGCGTGTCGTCGAGCATGCCGCGCTGCTTGAGGTCCTGCACCAGCGCCCACGCCGCACGGTCGATGTCGCCGCACTGCAGCGGCAGGTCGCCGGTCAGGTTGCCGTGCTGGTCCCAGCCGCGGTGGAAGATCTGCACGAAGCGCACACCGCGCTCGAGCATGCGTCGGCCGAGCACGCACGACGCGGCGAACGTGCCGGGGGTGCGCGCCTCGGGGCCGTACATCGCGTCGGTGATCGCCGGCTCACTCGCGAGGTCGGTCAGCTCCGGCACCGACGTCTGCATGCGGAAGGCGAGTTCGTACTGCGCGATGCGCGCCCGCGTCTCGGGGTCGCCGTCGCGTTCGGCGGTGCGCTGGTTCAAGCGGCCCAGCGTGTCGAGCATGCGCCGGCGCGCCGCCGGCGACACGCCGTCGGGGTTCTGCAGGAACAGCACCGGGTCGCCTTCGGGCCGCAGCGCCGTGCCGGCGTGCTTGCTGGCGAGCATGCCCGCCCCCCACAGCCGGTTGTAGAGCGCCTGCGCGTCGCGCCGCCCGCTCCAGCGCGGCGTCATGACGACGAACGACGGCAGGTCCTTGTTCTCACTGCCGAGCCCGTAGCTGAGCCAGCTGCCGAGGCTCGGGCGGCCGGGCAGCTCGCGGCCGGTGGTGATGAACGTGATCGCCGGGTCGTGGTTGATCGCCTCGGTGTAGACCGAGCGCACGATCGCCAGGTCCTTCACCATCTGCGCCGTGTACGGCAGCAGCTCCGACACCCACGCGCCGTCGCCGCCGTTGTCGTGCTTCGCGAAGCGATAGATCGACGGCGCGATCGGGAAGCGCGTCTGCCCCGACGTCATCGTCGTCAGGCGCTGGCCGTTGCGGATCGACTCCGGCAGGTCGGTGTCGAACAGCGCCTGCATCTTCGGCTTGTGGTCGAAGGTGTCGAGCTGCGACGGCGCGCCGGCCATGAACAGCCAGATCGCGCGTTTGGCCTTCGGCGCGAAGTGCGGCAGGCCCTGCAGGCCGGGGCCGTCGCTGCCTCCTGGCATCGCGGCCATTGCGCCGCGGCCGAGCAACGAGGCCAGCGCTGCCGAACCGAGGCCGAGGCCGCCCCGCTGGAAGAAGTGGCGCCGCGTCAGCTGCTGCACGAAGTCGTCTCTGGGGTCCATCACTTCACCTGGCGCATCAGCCCTTGGTCAGCACTTCGTCGAGGTTGAGGATCACGTTGGCCAGCATCGTCCACGCCGCCAACTCGACCGCGTCGAGCGCCGGGTCGGCCGGCACGGCGCCGATCGCCACCAGCCTCGCCGCGTCGCCCGGCATCGCGGCGAACGCCGCGCGCTGGTCGGCGAGCAGCTGCAGCAGCTCGGCGACGTCGCGCGGATCCGGCGCACGGCACGTCGCACCCTCGAGCATCCAGCCGACGCGCGTCGGGTCGTCGACGCCGCCTTCGCGCAGCGCCCGCGTCGCGAAGCCGCGCGCGGCCTCGACGTACTGCGCCTCGTTGAGCAGCAGCAGGGCCTGCATCGGCGTGTTGGTGCGCTCGCGGCGCACGCGACACTCCTCGCGGCTCGGCGCGTCGAACGTCGTCAGCTGCGGCGGCGGCGCGGTGCGCTTCCAGAAGGTGTAGAGGCTGCGCCGGTGCACCTTGTCGGGCGCGGTGTCCGCCGAGAACTTCGCCGTGTTGGAGCTCGAGTAGCCGACCGCCTCCCACAGCCCGGCAGGTTGCGGCGGCTTGACCGGCGGACCGCCGACGTCGCGCACCAGCAGCCCGCCGAGCGCGAGCGCCTGGTCGCGCAGTGTCTCGCCGTCCAGGCGGAAGCGCGGCCCGCGCGCCAGCAGCCGGTTGTCGGGGTCGCGGCGGCGCAGCTCGTCGCGGTTGGTCGCTGCCTGGCGATACGTCGCCGAGCAGACCATCTCGCGCATCAGCGCCTTGACGTGCCAGCCTTCGGCGACGAAGCGCGTCGCCAGCCAGTCGAGCAGAGCCGGGTGGCTCGGCCGTTCGCCCTGGTTGCCGAAGTCCTCGCTGGTGCGTACCAGACCCTGGCCGAACAGCTGCTGCCAGAAGCGGTTGACGGTGACGCGCGCGGTCAGCGGATGCTGCGGATCGATCAGCCAGCGCGCCAGGCCGAGGCGGTCCTTCGGCAGGTCGTCGGCCATCGGCGGCAGCGCGCGCGGCGTGTGGCGTTCGACCTGCTCGCCGCGCTGGTCGTAGAGGCCGCGCTTCAGCAGGTAGGCAGGGCGCGGCTCGACGCGCTCCTTCATCACCAGCGTGGTCGGGATCGCCGCCTCCACCTTGCCGCGCGCCGCGGCGAGGTGCTCGAGCTCGCGCTCGAACGGCGCGAACGTCGCCCGCGACGGCCCGTGCACGAAGCGCAGGTAGTGCTCGCGCACCGCGCGCTGCTGCGCCTCGCTGCGCTCCCCCGCGGCGACCGCCAGCGCGTCGCGCACCGGCTGCGGCAGGTCCTTGCCGTTGGACGCCCTGCGCTCCCACGCGGCGAGCGAGACCAGGTACTCGCGGCTCGGCGGCGCGAACGTGTGCACGCCACCGCCGTCCCACCAGACGGTGCCGCCGACCATCGTCATCGCCATGCCGTCGAGGCGCTGCCCGGGCTGCAGGCCCACCGACGCGAGGTCGGTCTCGAGCCGCACCCAGCGCCCGGTCGCCGGCACGTCGCCGGCGCGATGGTCGGCGCCGCCAGGGCGCCCGGCGCCGTGCGCGGGGTCGCCCCAGCGCACGCGGTGCTCCCAGCTGCCGTCGACGTGGAACTGCAGCTGCACCGCGCGCGGCGGATCGTTCGGGTCGAGCCACACCCACGCGAACAGGCGGTCGACGTGGCGCACGACCAGCGGCATCACAGCGCCGGTGAAGAAGTCCTGGCTCAGACCCTCGGCCTTGCGGCGCAGCATGCGCGCGCCGTTCCGCGGGGTCGGCTGGCCGTCGCCGCCGGCGTCCCGACCGCCGGCCGTCCACTGCCAGCGCTCGCCGTCGCCCTGCAGGTCGGCGCCGTCCGGAGCCTCGTCGTCCCACCACAGCCAGTCCTCGGCGAGCTGCGGCGACGTCGTCACGACGCCCGCTTCGTCCCACCACGCCGTGCCGCCGAACTGCGTGAAGGCGATGCCGTGCACCGCGCTGCCCGTGCCGAGCCCGACCGCCGCGACCGGCACCTCGAGCCGCACCCACGCGCCGGGTGATGGCAGGTCGCCGATGCGTCGGCGTTCGGTCGTGCCGGCGGTGCCGTAGCCGATCTTGTCGGCGCCCCAGAACGCGCGGTGCCCCCAGCCGCCGGCGCCGTCGTCGTTCCACTGCAGCATCAGCTGCTCGGGCGGATCGTTCGGGTCGACGAACACCCAGGCGAACAGCACGTCGCCGTCGGCGAGGCGCAGCTTCTGGTCGGCGTTGCGGAAGAAGTGCTGGTGGTTGCCGGGTCCGCGCCGGCGCATCGCGCGCGCGCCGAGGTGCACGTGGCCGTCGTCGGGCGTCACCCACACCAGCCCGTCGCCTTCGGCCTGTGCCCCGGTCGGCAGTTCGTCGTCGACCCAGACGATCGTCTGCGGCGGCCGCGGCGGCACGTCGGGCAGCGGCGGCTCCTCGTAGCGGATCGCCGCCAGCGCCTCGCCAGCGCGCCGTTCGACGTCGTCCTGCCGCGCGCGCAGCGACGCCAGCTCCTCGCGCTGCGCCGCGCTCGGCACCGCCAGCACCGGCGCCGGCGCCTTGGCGTTGTCGTCCATCGGCTTGCCGTCGAGGCCGTTGAAGAACGCGAACAGCTCGTAGAACTCGCGCTGCGTGATCGGATCGAACTTGTGGTCGTGACAGACCGCGCAGCCGAGCGTCAGGCCGAGGAACACCGTGCCGGTCGTGCTGACGCGATCGACGACGTTGCGCACGTAGACCTCTTCTTCGATCGAGCCGCCTTCGTTGGTCGTGATGTGGCAGCGGTTGAAGCCCGACGCGATGCGCTGCTCGGCGGTCGCATCGGGCAGCAGGTCGCCGGCGAGGTTCTCGACGAGGAAACGATCGAACGGCTGGTCGTCCTGGAACGCGCGCACGACGTGGTCGCGGTAGAGCCACATCTCGCGATGGTTGTCGAGGTGCAGCCCGTGGGTGTCGCCGTAGCGCGCCGCGTCGAGCCAGAAGCGCGCCATGTGCTCGCCGTAGGCCGGCGTCGCGAGCAGACGATCGACGGCGCGTTCGTAGGCGTCCGGCGCGTCGTCGGCGAGGAACTGCTGCAGCTCGTCGGGCGTCGGCGGCAGCCCGGTCAGGTCGAGCGTCACGCGGCGCAGCAACGTGCGACGATCGGCGGCGGGATTGGGCGCGAGCCCCTCGCGCTCGAGCCGGGCCAGCACGAAGCGGTCGATCGCACCGCGCGGCCACGCCGCGTCGCGCACCGCCGGCAGCGCCGGCACGACCGGCGTCACGAACGCCCAGTGCTCGCGCCACACCGCGCCTTCGTCGATCCACCGCGCGAGCGTCGCCTTCTCGTCGTCGTCGAGCGGCTTGTCGGCCTTCGGCGGCGGCATCACCTCGTCCGGATCGGCGTGACGGATGCGCTGGATCAGTTCGCTGCGCGCGGCATCGCCGGCGACGATCACCGCCAGCGCGTCGTCGCGGCGGTCGAGCCGCAGGTCGGCCTTGCGCGTCTCGGCGTCCGGACCGTGGCACTGGAAGCAGTGGTGCGACAGGATCGGCCGCACGTCGCGGTCGAAATCGAGCGGCTCCTGGGCCAGCAGCGCCGCCGCAGGCATCGACGACACGACGAGGGCAACGAACGCGCGCACCATGGCCGCGCAGTCTAGCCGCGCGATCGACGGCCCGCCGCCCGCATCATCGACGCCGCATCGCCGTCACGACGAGCAGGCCGCCGAGCACTTCGCTGAGCCCGGCCACGGCGAACGCGAGCAGGTAGCCGTCGCCGCCGTCACCGGAGTCGCCGCCGAGCGCGATCAGTTCGCCGCAGACGATCGGACCGAGCAGGAAGCCGAGCGACCCGGCGCCGTGGAACGCCGCCATCGCCGTGGTGCGGCCGAGCCCCGGCGCGCGCTCCATCAGCCACAGCAGCGTCGGCACGAACATCACCGCCGAGCCGACGCCGAGCAGCGGCATCAGCCACCACATGGCGGACGGCGACAGCGCGCCGACCAGCATCACGCCGAGCCCGTAGAGCACGCTGCCGCCGGCGACCAGCAGCGGCCGCGACCACGATTCGGCGAGGCGGCCGAACGGCCACGACAGCAGCGCGAACGGGTAGAGGAACGCGCCCAGCATCATGCCGATCGTCTGCCGATCGACGACGTGCCGCGACGCCATCAGCAGCGGGAAGCCGGTGGTGAAGAAGCCGACCGTGAAGCGGTCGACGAACGCCAGCAGCAGCGGCGCGCGCAGCCCGGGTTCGCGGCGCAGGCCGGTCCACAGGTCGCCGAAGCGCGGCCGCTCCGCGCTGCGCGTGTCGCCCGGCAGCAGCCACGCGGCGAGCAGCGCGGCGAGCGCGAGCACGGCCGACGCGACGTGCAGCGTGCGCAGCGGATCGTGGCGCCCGATCAGGCCGCCGAGCGCCGCGCCGGTGGCGACGCCGAGCGTCAGCCCGGCGCCGAGGCAGCCGAGCACGCGGCCCCGCCGTTCGCCGGCGGCGTCCGCGCACAGGCTCATCACCACGGTCAGCGCGGCGATGTGCACGGCGCCTTCGAGCGAACGCAGCGCGAGGAACGACGCGTAGTCGTGCGGATGCGCGAGCGCCTGCATCAACGCCGCGTCGAGCAAGAGGCACAGCCACGCCAGCGTGCGGCGGCGACCCGATCGTTCGACGAGCAGGCCGATCAGCGGCGCCGTGATCACGGCGCCCATCATGTTGGCGGCCATGAACCACGACGCGGCGCGATCGCCGACGTCGAAGCGCTCGGCGACCAGCCCGCGCAGCACCGGCACCGGCAGCGTCTCCGGCAACATCAGCAGGAAGGTGACGAAGCCGAGCCACGCGGCGCGCCCACCGGTCATCTTCGCGACGTCGGAGTTCACCGTGCTGGATCGTGCCAGGCGTCCGCGAAGATGCCGCGCTCGACGATCTCCCAGACGACGACCTTGGCGGCGGACCCGGCGGCGCCGTCGGGCGGCAGCTCGTCGAGCACCTGCCGAATCGGCGAAAGCCCCTCGGCGCCCCGGGCGGTCACCGCGCGCACTGCGCGACCGAGCGCGAGCGACAGCGCGCCCATGCCGTTCTCCTCGGCGAAGCTCGTGCCGACCAGCAGCACCTCCGCCGCCGGGTCCTCGCCGTCCATTTGCACGAGCCCCTGCGGGGTCGTGAAGGCGACGCCGTAGTAGCTGCGCGGCTCGGCGAGTTCGTCGGTCAGCAGACTCAGCGCGACGGGGCGCTGGCCGGTCAGCGGATCCGGCTGGATCGCCGACAGCAGGCCGAGCTGGTCGGTCAGGTCGCCGACCGCGCGCACGACGGTCTCGCCGGTCGGCTGCATCACGCGTCGCGGTGAGAGCCGGCCGCCGAAGCGCTGTTCGATCGCCGTCGCCGTGGCGATGCCCGCGACCAGCGCGCCGGCCGGCCGCCAGTGCGTGTCGCGGCGGTAGTAGAGCTCGCCGTCCGGCACGCCGGGCAGCGGCTGCGCACGATGCGCGCGCAGCGCCGCGACCAGGTCGACGGTCGGGATCTCCAGCTCGCCGAGCTCGGCGAGGATGCGCGCGTAGTTCGCCGTGCGCGCCGCGTTCTCGGCGCGACCGGGCCACGCGTGCTCGGGATAGACCCGCGCCTTGTCGGGCACGATCGTCACCAGCAGCTCGGCGCCCGCCGCGCGCACGCGGTCGCGCACCTCGACGAGGAACGCGCGGCGCGCGGCCGTCGCCTCGCCGAAGCCGCGCACGTCCGGATACAGGGTCCGCTTCAGGAACAGCCAGCCGTCGTCGCCGAACTCGACGCCGACGCTCTGCGGCACGCCACAGCGATAGCGCAGCTCGTTCCAGTTGCCGCGCAGCCACCAGACGATCGGCGAGCGCTCGCGCAGCTCGCGCTCCTTCTGCTTCATCCACGAGCCGTCGGTCACGTTGGCCACCGTCGCCGCCGGCGCGGTCACCTGGCTGCGCGTGCGCAGCGGCGGCTCGGCGCGACCGAGCAGGCCGTGCCACACCAGGTCGACCAGCGGCACGCTGGCGCACAGCACCGCCACGGCGACGACGGCGAACCAGCGCACGGCCCACTGGCCCGGAGTCTGCGCGGCTTCGTCGTGGGGTCGTTCCATCGCTCAGAACTGGAAGTAGATGAAGGGCACGTAGTCGGCGGCCAGCACCTGGCAGACCGCCAGCAGGAACACCAGCAGCACGCCGAGCATGACGAGCGGCTGGCAACGCTGCACCAGCTGCGCGCTGCGCGGCGCGGCGAAGGCGATGACGCAGCCGAGCACGAGGCCGCCGAGCGCGAACGGCTGCTTCTGGCCGAGCGCCGGCAGCGCGCCGATGCCGTTGACGCCGCACAGGCCGACGGCCGTGTCGGCGAGCTCGGGCAGCGTGTGACAGCGGAACAGCACCATGCCGAGCGTCCAGATCAGGAACGTGACCGCCACCTGCACCGCGGTCGGCAGGCGGCCGTACGGCGAGACCTTGCCCAGGCGCCGCTCGAGCACGAGGAACAGGCCGTGCCAGGCGCCCCACAGCAGGAACGTCCACGAGGCGCCGTGCCACAGGCCGCCGAGCAGCATCGTGATCGCGACGTTGAGCTGCGCGCGCCCCTCCCCGCGGCGGTTGCCGCCGAGCGGCACGTAGAGGTAGTCGCGCAGCCACGTGCTGAGGCTGATGTGCCAGCGCCGCCACAGCTCGGTGATGCTGCGGGCGCGGTACGGCGAGCGGAAGTTCTCCGGGAAGCGAAAGCCGAGCAGCAGCCCGAGCCCGATCGCCATGTCGCTGTAGCCGGAGAAGTCGAAGTAGAGCTGGACCGAGTAGCCGAGCGCGCCGGCCCACGCCGCGACGAACCCCGGCGAATCGGCGGCGAAGGCGGCGTCGACGAGCGGCGCCACCGCGTCGGCGATCAGCACCTTCTTGGCGAAGCCCATGGCGAACAACAGCACGCCGTCGCTCGCCATCAGCAGGGTCGTCGTGCGCCGGCGCAACGCCTGCTCGACGTCGCGGTAGCGCACGATCGGCCCGGCGACCAGCTGCGGGAACATCGAGACGAAGCACAGGAGGTCTGGCAGCGAGCGTGTCGGCCGCACGTCGCCGCGATGGACGTCGATGGTGTAGCTCATCGACTGGAAGGTGAAGAACGAGATGCCGACGGGCAGCAGCACCTCCTCCCAGGCGATCGGCCACGGCGCCGCGACGTTCCACGTCCCGACCAGCAGGTTCGCGTACTTGAACCAGCCGAGCAGCCCGAGGTTGGCGACCACCGAGACGAGCAGCCAGGCGCGGCGGCGACCGGCGCGCGCCGGATCGGGCGCGCCCATCGCCCGCGCCGCGACGTAGTCGATCAGCACGCTGACCAGCATCAACAGCACGTACTGCGGTCGCCACCAGCCGTAGAAGGCGAAGCTGCCGAGCGTCAACGCGACGTTCCGCCACCGCACCGGCGCCGCGCAGTAGAGCGGCAGCAAGACCGGCAGGAACCAGAACAGGAAGACGAACGAGACGAAGACCACAGGGCGCGCCGGATCCTACCGCAGCGACGCACCGCTCATCACGCCTCGGCCTTGGGGTCGCGCTCCATCAGTTCGCGCACCGCGACCGCCGGCGGCAGCCCCTCGTAGAGCACGCGCGAGACCGCCTGCGCGATCGGCATCTCGACGTCCAGCTCGGCTGCGGCCCGAACGACCACCTTGGCCGTCCAGACGCCCTCGGCGACCTTCGGCGACGACGCCAACGCCTGCGCAAGCGTCTCGCCGCGGCCGATGCGCTCACCGAAGGCGCGGTTGCGGCCGTGGCGCGAGAACGCCGTCACCGCCAGGTCGCCGACGCCGGCGAGCCCGAAGAAGGTGCGCGGGTCCGCGCCCTCGGCGAGGCCGTAGCGCTGCATCTCGACCAGCCCGCGCGACAGGATCGCCGCCTTGGCGTTGTCGCCGTAGCCGAGACCGTCGGCGATGCCGGCGGCGAGCGCCATTACGTTCTTCAGCGCGCCGCACAGCTCGACGCCGAGCAGGTCGCTGTTGCGGTAGACGCGGAAGCGCTCGGTCTGCAACGTCAACTGCAGCTGCTGCAGCGCCTCGTCGTCGTCGCCGGCGACCACCACGGTGGTCGGCATGCGCAGCGCGATCTCCTCGGCGTGGCTCGGGCCGCTGAGCACGAACACGCGGTGCGGGTCGTCGAGCACGTCGGCGAGGATCTGCGACGGCCGCGCGCCGGTGCCCTGTTCGAGGCCCTTGGCGAGCGACACCACCGGCACGCCCGGCGGCACGTGCTGCGCGAGGTCCTGCAGCGTGCGACGCACGTGCTGCGTCGGCACGGCGACCAGCACGACGCCGGCGCGGTCGAGCACCGCCGCGGCGTCGTTGCTGACGCGGATCGAATCGGGCAGGGTGGCGACGTCGAGGTAGCGGGGGTTCTTGCGGGACGCGGCGATCGCCGCGGTGTAGACCGCGTCGTGCCCCCACAGCGACACGGCGTGCTCGCCGGCGAGGGTCAACGCCATCGCCGTGCCGAAGCCGCCGTTGCCGAGGATCGCGATTCTCATGGTCGGCCGGCCATCATGCGCGCGGGGTGCGCCGCGCGACGAAGAACTTCTGCAGGTTGCTGCGGTGCGTCCAGAACAGGAACGCGGCGATCAGAAGGCACAGGCAGGTCAGCGGCAGCCGCTCGCCGAACGCCGCCGCCGGCTCGAGGCCGATCGCCGCGCCGGCCAGCGCGAGGCCTAGCGCGAGGCTGCCGAAGAACACCTGGCCGGTCGAGAAGCGCACGGCGAAGAACACCACCAGCGCGATCGCCGTGACCCGCCAATCGAGCGCCAGCAGCGCGCCGGTCGCGGTCGCCACGCCCTTGCCGCCGCGGAAGCCGAGGAACGGCGTGAACACGTGGCCGAGGATCGCCGCGGCGCCGCAGGCGACCCGCTCCGGCCCGTCGGTGGCGTGGACCAGCAGGACGGCGAAGAAGCCCTTGCCGGCGTCGAGCAGGTAGATGGCGAGGAACGCCGCCAGCTGCCGCCCCTTGCCGGTGAACGCCCGGCTGGCGTTGGTGGCGCCGACGTTGCCGCTGCCGACGGTGCGCACGTCGATGCCCTTCAGCAGCCGCACCACCAGCCACGCGAACGGCACCGCGCCGAGCAGGAAGGCGAGCGGGACGGCGAGCGCGAACGGAAGGTCCAGGACCGACGGCATGCGGCGGGAAGGCTACGGTGGTTCCTTCGCAAAGTCGCGCTCGCTACGTTCCGCGGCCGTGAGCACGCGCATCGGCATCGACACCGGCGGCACCTTCACCGACGTCGTGCGGCTGCACGGTCGCGCCGTGGAGGTGTTCAAGCTGCGCTCGACACCGGACGACCCGTCGCGCGCGGTGCTCGACGGCCTCGCCGCGGTGCGGCGCACGCCCGACGAACCGGTCGACCTGGTGCACGGCACGACGGTCGGCCTCAACGCCGTGCTGACCGGACGGCTGGCGCGCACCGCGTTCGTCACCAATCGCGGCTGCGAGGACCTGATCGAGATCGGCCGCCAGGAGCGCGTCGACCTCTACGCGCTCGAGCCGGGCAGGCCGGTGCCGCCGGTGCCGCGCCAGCTGCGGGTCGGGGTCGCCTGCCGCCGCGGCGCGCGCGGCGAGGTCGTCGAGGCGCTGCGACGCGACGAGATCGAACGCGCGGTCGCCGCCGTCGTGCGCCAGCGACCGCAGGCAGTGGCCGTCGGGCTGCTGCACTCGCCTGCCGATCCGCGCGACGAGCAGCAGCTGGCGCGTGCGTTGCGCCGCGCGCTGCCCGGCGTGCCGGTGACGTGCAGCGCCGAACTGCTGCCGGCCTTCGGCGAGTACGAGCGCTTCTCTGCGGCGATCCTGAACGCGGCGATCGCGCCGGTGGTCGGCAGCTACACGCGGCGCATCGCCGCCGGCCTCGGCGCCGGCAAGCTGCGCCTCCTGCGCTCGAGCCTCGGCATCCTGCCGCCGGCCGAGGCCAGCGAGTTCCCGGCGCGCGCGATGTTCTCCGGCCCGGCGGGCGGCGTGCTCGCGACCGCCCAGGTGGCGAAGCGCCTGCGGCTGCCCTACGCCGCGGCGTTCGACATGGGTGGCACCTCCGCCGACGTCTGCCTGGTCGAAGCCGGCGCCGGGGACGTGACGGCCGAAGGGCGCATCGGCGGGCTGCCCTTGCCGCTGCCCACGGTGCCGGTGCACACCGTCGGCTGCGGCGGCGGCAGCATCGCCTACCGGGACGCCGGCGGCGCGCTGCGCGTCGGGCCCGAGAGCGCCGGTGCCGACCCGGGCCCGGCGTGCTACGGCAAGGGCGACGAGCCGACCGTCACCGACGCGCACGTCGCGCTCGGCCACCTCGGCCCGCAGACGCTGCTCGACGGCGCCTTCCCGATCGACGTCGACGCGGCGGTGCGGGCCGTCGCGCGCCTCGGTCGGAAGCTCGGCATGAGCCCGGCGGCGACCGCACGCGGCATCCTGACGGTCGCCGAAGCGACGATGGCGCGGGCGATCCTGGTGATCACCGCCGAACGCGCGGTCGACCCGGCCGAGGTCCCGCTGGTGGCGTTCGGCGGCGCCGGCGGCCTGCACGCGGCGGCGCTGTGCGACGCGCTGGGCATGCCGATGGCCGTGCTGCCCCCGCACCCTGGGGCCTTCAGCGCCCTGGGGCTGGCCCTCGCCGGCGAAGCGGTCGAGGTCGTCGAAGCCCGGCAGGAAGTGGTCACGAACGGCAGCCTTCGCGAGCTGCTGGCGGACGGCGCGCAGTTGCTTCAACGCGCACGCAGCCAACTCGCCGCGGACAGCAGCACGGCTGCACCGGCCATCGGCCGGGTCGTCGCCAGCGTCCGGTATCGCGGACAAGGCGCGAGCCTGCGGCTGCCGCTGACCCGACGCCTCGCGGCCGACTTCGCCCGCGAACACCTCCGGCGGTTCGGCTTCGTGACGGAGGCAGCGCTCGAGGTCGTGCAGCTGGTGGCGCGGGTCGAGACGAGGCCGCTGCCGATGCCCCGGACGCCGACCGCTCGCACGAAGGGAGGGTTCGCACCGAGGACGCGCCGGGCCCCGCTCGGGTCGCGTGCGATCCGGGTGTTGGACCGGCGTCACATTCCCATCGGTGCAGAAATCCCCGGTCCGCTGGTGTGCGAGGAAGCGACGGCCACGACCCTCGTGCCGGCACACTGGACCCTCACCGCAACGGCCTACGGAACCATCCTCCGGAAAGCGGATTAGCGAAACTTTCTCGCGGCATTCCGATCTGCGGACCAGCCCCGGGATGACGTTGGCGTGACGTTGAGCAGCCCAGGATCCGGAGATCAGGATTTGACCGTGCCAGAATGCTGAGCTAATCTCGTTCCGACAGGCGTAGGTGTGCCATCGCGCAGAGCGACGAAAGCCGAACCTGGATGAGATTCAGCCGGCCAGGAGGCCCCTGCAAAGGGGGAGGATAGGTCGGCACCGACACAACGCCGGGGGTTGTCCGCGACGGACGTAAAAACTTGACTCTCCTTCTTCCCCTTTTTCCCGAAGTTTAACCCCCGGCACCTTTTACGCCCGCCAAGGAGAGCGCGGGCAGCGGTTCGGCCCGTCCGTCCCCGAACCAGGCAACGCCGCGAAGCGGCCACGCGCCCGGTGGCCCAACGAGGCGGGCCCCGAGTTGTTCAGCGTCGCTCGGATTCCCCGGCCCGTCGAGCTTCCTGGAGGGGAGCCTCCGAGCCCTGGACGGCGCCTCGCGATTCCTGCAAGGCCCGTTCGATCAGGGTGGGGACGATCGGGTCGTCGGGCTGCATCTCGAGGACCCGTCGCCAGTCCGTGATGGCCGCAGCGACAGCGCCATCGCCGTAGCTCAACAGGGCGCGCTGCTTCAGCAACGGCACCAGACGCTGGCAGACGCGCAGGTCGCTCGGGAAGCGTCGCGCCAGTTCGATGAGGTCGTCGACCGCCTGGCGGAGCTCACCGCGCCCGAGGCAGCCTTCGACGCTGACGAGCCCGAGCGCGACCGGGTCCTCGCCGACGCTGACTCGAGCGGACGGGCGCGGCGCCGGCCGCGCGACCGGCGTCGGTGCCTCGCGCACCTGCGCCGGCCGGGCCTCGCCGATCGGCGCCGCGCCGACCACGACGACCGGCGGAGGCGCGGTGCCGCGCCCCGCCGCCGGCCCGCGCGCTTCCTCGGGGCCCGCCGCGACCGGTCCGTCGCCTGCCGGTTCGCGCGAAGTGACCGGCGATGGCACCGTGTCCCGCGGCATCGCGCCGACGGGCGACACAGTCCGCGCGATCGGCGCGACCGGCTCGGCGACGACGGCGGCCGATGTCTGGGGCGGCACCGCGGATGGCGCCACCTCGACGACCTCGCCGACCTCGCTGCCGAGCGGCGCGGAGGGAGCTGCCTGACGCGCGCCGTCGCCGAACAGGCGGCGGCGCTGTTCGGTGGCGACGATCCAGCGATCGATACTGGGCTGTCGCGCCCACTGCTTGCGCGCCCGCTGCAGCGACTCGAGCGCTTCGTCGTCGCGCCATTCGCCGCGCAGCACCAGCGCCTCCAGGATCAGCTCGTGGCAGCGCCGCATCCGCCGCTCGATCTCGACCGCGGCAGCGCGCGCATCCGGGTAGCGCGGATGCGACACCGGCACCGTGTCGTAGGCCTGCAGCGCCGACAACAGGTCGTCCTTGTGCATGGCGCGCTCGGCGGCGACGAACGGGTCGCGTGTGCGCGCGACGCAGGACGCCAGCAACCCGCAGACGAACAGCGACCAGAGCCGCCCGCGACGCGTCACGACTTCTCCTCGAACGGGAAGTCGTCGAGCATCACCTCGAGCTCGGCATCGGCGTCCTCGACGTCGTCGTGCTCGGCGTCGTGGGCGACGTCACGCCACGGCATCACACCGCCGGGCACGATCATGACCTCGCGATCGAACGGCTGCGGCGGATCCTTCTCGACGACCTCGGTGAACAGGTCCACGAGCCACGGATCGAACACCTCGCCCTTGGCCGCCTGCAGCTGCCGCAGCGCTTCCGGCCACTCGAGCGGCTTGTCCGCGGCGCAGGTGGTCAGGTAGTCGAACGACGCGGCGATCGCCAGCACGCGCGAACCGAGCGGGATACGGTCGCCGCGCAGCGCGTCGGGCGTGCCCCGGCCGTCGTAGCGCTCCAGCTGGTGGCGCAGGATCTTGGCGACACGGCGCAGTCCCGGCACGCACTCGAGCCGCTCGGCCGCGCGCACCGGATGGTGTTCGAGCGAGCGGGACTCGACCTCGGTCAGCGGTCCCTGCTTCTGCAGGATCGACGCGCGCACCGAGGCCTTGCCGAGCTCGACCAGGCGGCACGCGACCTGCAGCTCCGCCCGGTCGTCGGCGAGCAGCTGCAGCCGCTCGGCGAGCCGCGCCGCGAGCCGCGCGGTGCGCTCGCCGTGTCCCGGCGGCACCAGCCGACGCTGCTCGAGGTTGTCGACGACCTGCTGCGCCATCGCCACGTAGCCCTCGGTGACGTTCTGCATGCCTTCCTGCATGCCGCGCTCGAGCTCGCGCATGGCGACGCCGAAGTCCTGCAGCTCGCTGTCCGCATCCGCACGGGACTCACCCGGCAGCTCGCCGGCCGCGAGGCGCACCAGCGCGTCGGAGGCCTCGCGCACGCGCGCCGACCAATGATGCCCGAGCATCGCGGCGGCGGCGACCAGCGTCAGGCAGCTCAGCAAGACCAGCCCGAACCAGCTGAAGTCGAACACCGCGGCCTGGGCGGCCTCGGCCCGCTGCACGCGTACCTCGCCGATCACCTCGCCGCCGAACCGCACCGGCGCGAGGCTCTCGCGCTGGCGCGAGCCGTCGGCGAGCGTCTGGATGCGCTGGAACGGCGCCGTCCCGGAGAGCAGCGACATCTGCCGCTCGCCCATCACCAGCGCCGAGTCGATGACGACCTTGCCGGCGCGGTCGAGCACCATCGCGCGACCGTCGACCTGATCGCGAACTACGGCGGCGAGCATCGACAGCCGCATGACGTCGCCGCGATCGAGCAACGGGCCTGCGCGCTCGGCCATCGCCGCGGCCAGCACCCGATCCGCGTCAGCGGCCGACGACGCCTGCTGCTGCGCGTCGCGGTCGGCGCCGAGGAAGCCGAGCACCAGCGCGACGAAGAACGCGCCGATCGACAAGGCGACGACGAGGCGGCGCGTCAGCGACCAGGCGCGGGTCCGGCGTTCGATTCGAGAGGCCATCGCGCCTTGTTATCGGCTCGACCCGACCCGGACTTGTGGTCCCCGGGGGCACCGCGCCGGTGGCAGCGCGCCTTGGGCGCGCGAAGCAGGCTTCAGTCCGCGGCCGCGGGTGCGTCGGATCCGCCCGCACCGGACGTCCGGGTCACTTCAGGCGCAGCGACTCGAGGCTCTCGACGTGCAGCTGGAAGATGTCGACGCAGTAGCCCTCCATCACCGTCGCCTCGACCTTGAAGGTGCCGATGATCTTCAGCGGATCGAAGAAGTAGTCGGTCGTCTTGCCCTTCGGCATGACCACGCGAACGATGCCGTGGATGTCCGGCGGCTGGCCGTAGCAGCACGACCACAGCGACTCGACGAGCAGGAACTCCTTGATGTTCTGCACCTCGTCGATCGGCAGCATGAAGCCGGTCATCAGCACCTTCTTGCCGGACAGCTCCTTGATGCGCTTCGGCATGCCCTTGAGGCCGTCCTCGTAGGGCCACGAGGTCAGCTCGTCGAACGGCAGGATCTTGTCGAGGCCCTTGATCTTGCCGGCCTTCAGCTCGGCGGCGAGCTTCTTCTCGACCTCGATCATCTGCTCCGCGGAGCGCATCGCGGCGATGTCCGCCGGGTCCGTGCCGCGCGGCTGCGCCTGGTCCTTCGCCGGCTTGTCGATGCGCGGCTCGTCGCCCTTCGGCTGGTCGGTCGCCGGCTTGTCCGCGCCCTGCTGGTCGGGCTTCGGCTTGTCCGTCACCGGCTTGTCCGTCACCGGCTTGTCCGACTTCGGCTCGTCGACCTTCGGCTTGTCGGTCGCCGGCTTCGGCTCCTGCTGCTTCTTCGGTTCCTGGACCTTGACCGGGTCCTGGCCGAACGTCACCTGCCCGGTCGCGCCGCCCCCGGTCGAGACGCCGACTCCCCAGGTCAGCTCCGAAGACGGGGTCTGGCAGGTCAACAGGCCGGAGAGCAGCAACGCGGAGGTCAGGATCTTCATGGTCTCGGGCGGTGGCCGGGGAAACGGCGGGCGCCGAGTATACGGGCGGCGCCCTGGATCGCTTCGAGCCCGACGGGATTCCCCCTGCTTCGGCCGGTCCGCCGCGTGACTCAAGGCTCGCGCTGCAGCCGGTTCAGCAACTCGACGAAGCCCGGCGATGGGAAGAACCGCACCGACTTGCCCGGCTCACCCGGCTCGACGCGCTGCACGTCGAACCGTCCATCCGGCCGACGCCAGTAGAGCGAAGGCGTGATCGAGCCCGGTCCTGCTGCGCAGCCCTGCACCGCCAGCCCGACCAGCCGCTGGCTCAGCGCGACGATCGACGCGCCGTCGATCGGGGCGACCAGCACGCTGTGGCGGTTGGGCACCGCGCACAGCGCTCCGTGCGCACCGAGCAGCTCCGGCCACGCCTCCAGCCGCAGTACGTGGGCGGTCGCGCACAGGCCCTCTCCGCCGAGGAAAGCGACGCGCATGACCGGCTCGCCCGGCAGCTCGAGCCACTCCAGCTCGACCGGTTCGTGCGCCAGCGTCTGTTCGAGCGCGCGCGCGAAGACCTCCTCGCGCGAACGCCCCCACCGCACGAACAGCTCGTCGCTGACGGTGACCAGCATCGACGGCCGGTCGGCGACCAGCGCCGTCAGCACGCCCGGCAGGTCCTGCCGCGCGACCATCTTGTCGGCGCCGAGCATGTTGTCCGGGTAGAGCCGCAGCCGCAGCTGCTCGATCGCCCAGGCGAAGGTGCCGGAGTGCACCTCCCACTCGGCGGCCTCCTCCTCGCTGCGCTGCATGCGCGCGAAGTGCCCATCGACGATCTCCGGCCAGTCGTCGGCAGGCGCGTGCGCGCAGATCTGCGCCAGGTTCTCGAGCCCGAACTGCAACTCGCCCGCCTGCGCAACACCGTCGTCGAACGCCGCCGTCGGACTGCGCCGACGCAGGTGCTCGAGCGCGAGGCGCTCGACGCGATCCTGCTGCTTGCGGGTCAGCCCGCGCGCCCAGTGCTGGCGCGACAGTCCCTCGCGGTCGTTCGGCTTCTTGCGGCGGAACCAACCGAACATGCGTGGCCTCAGTAGTTGTGTGCCAGGTTGTCTGCGACCTGGGTCATCGAGCCCTTGACCGCGGGCAGCACGCCGGCGAGACCGCCGACCGCGGTCACGCCGAGCAGCAGCCACAGCTCCCACGGCCGGAACTGCAGCCAGTCGAGGTAGACGCCGGTCA
Organism: Planctomycetota bacterium; assembly: GCA_020638735.1. GTDB lineage: Bacteria > Planctomycetota > UBA1135 > UBA1135 > UBA2386. Next base: position 1,041,288 of record JACKHZ010000008.1, read on the forward strand.
TGTCCTCGACGGCGTTGCGCATCAGCAGCGCGGCGAGGTGACACGTGACCAGCCCGAGCACGGCGCCGAACAGCGACAGCAGCGCCGCCTCGCCGGTGATGATGGCGAGGATCTGCAACCGCCGCGCGCCGAGCGAACGCATGATCGCGATCTCGCGGCGGCGCTCGTTCATGGTGTTGTAGATCGCCACCGTGATCGACACGGACGCGACCAGCAGCACCAGCCAGGCGATCACCGTCAGCACGTCGGCGGCGCTGCCGACGTCGCGCAGGAACTTCGGGATCACCTCGCGCGGCTTGGCGATCTGCGCGTCCGGACGGCGCATGAACGCGTTGCGCAGGATCTGGTCGCCGACCGGGTCCTTGGGGTCGATGATGATCGCCGTCAGGCCGATCTGGTCGGCGGTGACCGGCATCTCCGCGAGCTGCGCCTCGCTCTTGCCGGGCACCTGCGGCGTCACGAACACGCCGCCCTCGTGGCCGCCGATCAGCAGGTGCACGCCGAGCGGCAGGTAGATCGTCGTGTCGATCGGTGAGTTGGTCGGCGCCAGCACGCCGACGACCTCGCACGCCGCCTCGGGATGATCGTGGGTCCCCCACTCGCCCGGCTTGCCGTGCACCGGCGTGATGACGCCGCCGAGCGACAGGCCGAGGGTGCGCGCGACCCGCGAGCCGATCACGCACTTGCGCCACTCGGGGCGCAGCAGCGGCCGATCGGGCGGCGGACCTTCGCCGGCACGTCGCGCGCTCTCGTAGGTGGCCAGCCCCTCGGCGAGCTGCATCAGGTCGTTCCACGAGAACTCGAAGCCGCGACCCTCGGCGAATTGCAGCGTGGTGCCGTGCAGCTCGTACTCGCTCCACATCTCGTCGATCGTCGCGACCACCGGGAACGCGTAGCGGCTGACGCTGTCGCCGCGGCCCTGCGGGATCCCGTAGCGCACCTGGCCGCGGCCGCCGAACGCGCGCGGGTTGCGCAGGTCGATCGCCACCTTCAACGGGAACAGGGCCGGCGCGTCGCCGACGTTGAAGATCGTGTTGAGCACGATCTCGAGCTGGCTGGTGTCCTTCGGCCCGACGATCGCATGGCTGGCGCTGTAGCCGCCGTTGAAGCGCTCGCTGGTCTGCTCGGCCATCACCAGGATGCCGGCGTAGAGCGCCGTCGCCACCAGGATCGAACAGACCGTCAGCACCGTGGCGACGAAGCGGATGCGCAGGTTGCGCAGGCTGATCGAGACGAGCTTCACTTCGCCACCTCCGCCGGCAGGTCGGCGCGCAGCGACGCGAGGTCGACGATGCGCTGCATGCGCTGCGCGGACTCGGGGTCGTGCGTGACCATCACCACCGTCTTGCCGCGGTCGCTCGCCAGCTGCAGCAACATGTCGAGCACCTGGCCGCCGGTGGCCTTGTCCTGGTTGCCGAGCGGCTCGTCCATCAGCACCAGCTCGGGGTCGTTGACCAGCGCACGACAGATCGCGACGCGCTGCACCTGGCCGACCGACAGCTCGGCCGGGCGATGGTGCATGCGGTCGGCGAGGCCGACCTGCTGCAGCAGCGCCTCCGCGCGCAGCCGCGCCTCGCCGCCGGCGCCGCGGCCGAACAGCGCGCCGAGCAGCACGTTCTCCAGCGCCGTGAACGGCTGCAGCAGGTTGAAGGTCTGGTAGACCATGCCGATGTGCCGCCCGCGATGGCGGTCGCGCCCCGCCTCACCGAGCTTCTCGAGGTGCTTGCCGACGATCTCCACCGAGCCGCGGTCCGGCCGCAGGATGCCGGCGAGGATGTGCAGTAACGTGGTCTTGCCGGTGCCCGAACGGCCGATCAGCGCGACCTGTTCGCCGGCGGCGACGTCGAGGCGATCGACGGCGCAGGCGAGCACGGAGTGCCCGCCGCGGGAGTAGCTCTTCTGGACGTCGCGCAGGTGGATCATCGGCTCGGACGCGCGGGGCACGCGGGGGGCGAGGATACGCGCGCGCCGCTGCGGCGGTCAGCTTTTCCAGAACTGCGCGACCCAGTCGAGTTCGCGGCCGATGCGTGCGGCGAGCGGTTCGGCGCCGAACGTGTCGCCGAGCACCGACCACGTGTAGGTCTCGACCTCGAGCAGCGGCACCGGCGCCGCGCCCGCGGCGAGCTGCTGCAGCACGCGCGCGACCTCGCGCTGCGTCGAACCGAACGCGCCGTCGCGGTCCCAGTCGAGCGGCACGTGGTAGTGACAGCGCACGCGGCCGGCAGCGGCGAACTCGTCGCGCCGCGCGGCGACCTCGGGCAGGTCGAGCGCGCGCGCGCCGCCGGCCGCGGCGGTCTGGTGCAGGTAGCGCGGCTCGGCGAACGCCAGCAGCTCGTCGAGCCCCGACGGGTCGCGCACCTCGAGGCACGACGACACCTGGATCTTCGGCACGGCGATGCCGCGTTCGCGCAGCCCGTCGAGCGCTGCGAGCGGGTCCTCGCCGACCACCAGCAGATGGCACAGGTCGACGCAGACGCCGAGGTGCCGCCGCAGCTGCTGCTCGGGCACCGTGGTCCACGCGCCTTCGTCGAACAGCCACTCCTCCAGGAAGTCGGCCGTCGCGCCGACCGTCTCCAGCAGGCAGTCCGGCTCGGGCTCGAGCGCCAGCACGCAGCGTACGCCGGTGTCCTGCTCGATCGCGGCGAACGCGCTGGCGCAGCGCGCCAGGTTGCGCGCCATCACCCGCAGGTCGGCCGGCTCGTCGCCGGGCGCGCGGTAGCCGAGCGGCAGCGTCGACAGCGACAGCGTGTCGCCGGGCCGCAGCAGCGACGCGCCGACCTCGGCGCAGGTGCGGGTGTAGAGCAGCCGCTGCTCGTCGGCCCAGTCCGGGCGGTACACCGCGGTCTTGACCACGTCGCCGTGGAAGTCGTCGTGCGGGAAGACGTTCAGCGTCCACAGCCGCGCACCAGCGGCGACCAGCTCGGCGGCGAGCCGTTCGCGCCTGCCGGCGTCGCGGCGCAGCTCCGCGGCCAGCGTCGCCGGCCACCATCCGCCCAGACCGAACTCGCGCCCCGCGGCCCACGCAGCGGCGGCGATCGGCGCGGTGTGCTCGCGCAGCGTCGCGAACTGGCTGTCGAGGCTCGGCGCCGGGTGCACGTTGGTGCAGTAGGTGATGCGCGGCGTCGGCATGGCGTGGATCTTGGACCCGGCACCGCGGCATGCAAGGCCGACGCCGATTCCGGACCGCGGCCTTGCGCGCGCATCACCGCACGCCGAGGCTGCGCCAGGAACGACGCAAGCCGGGGCCGCCAAATGCCGATGGCATCGGGGGGCCCGCGGCCCCACGAGAGCCGATGAACGACACCCCGCACACCCCCGCCCAGAACGACCAGCAGGCCAAGAGCTACCGGATCCAGGCGATCCGCAACTCCAACTCCTACCGGCAGGCGCACACCGACCCCGACTTCATGGGGCGCAAGGAGCTGCGGCCGGTGCGCCTGCAGCTCGAGCTGCTGAAGCCGGAGCTGATCCAGGAAGAGCAGGGCGTGCGATCGACGGTGGTCGTGTTCGGCGGCACGCGCGTGATCGAGAAGCCGGACGCCGAGCGCAAGCTGGCGGCGGCGAAGCAGGCGCTCGAGGCGGCGCCGAACGATCCCGACAAGCAGCGCGACGTGCGCATCGCCGAGAACGTGCTGAAGAAGGCCGGCTACTACGACGAGGCGCGCGAGTTCGGCCGCATCGTCTCCGGCAGCTGCCAGATCGACCGCACCTGCGACTACGTGATCTGCACCGGCGGCGGCCCCGGCATCATGGAGGCCGCCAACCGCGGCGCGTTCGACGTCGGCGCCAAGTCGATCGGCCTCAACATCACGCTGCCGTTCGAGCAGGAGCCCAACAGCTACATCACCCCGGCGCTGTGCTTCGAGTTCAAGTACTTCGCGATCCGCAAGATGCACTTCCTGATGCGGGCGAAGGCGATGATCGCGTTCCCCGGCGGCTTCGGCACGATGGACGAACTGTTCGAGGCGCTGACGCTGATCCAGACCAAGCGCATGCAGCCGATCCCGGTGATCCTGTTCGGCAAGGACTACTGGAGCCGGCTGGTCAACTGGGACCTGTTCGTCGAAGAGGGCACCATCTCGCCGGAGGATCTGGAGCTGATCAGCTACGCCGAGACCGCCGAGGAGTGCTGGGAGATCATCAAGGACTTCTACAAGGACCGCGCCGGCGAACAGCTGCCGCGCGGCCAGTAGCCCGCGCCGGAGCCGGCCGGGATTTTTCGGCCCGGCCCGCGGGGATTCCGGGTTCTGCCCGGCATGAGGCTCTCCATCCCCGTGTCGTGCGCCCTCGCCGTGGCCATCGCCGCCCCGGTGTCACTTGCGCAGTCCCCCATCCAGACGTCGCCATCGGCGAACCTCCCCGCCGGCGGCCTGCTCCGTGGCGCTGCAGCCATCGCCGATGACGGCGACCACCTGTGGGCGATCGGCCAGGACTGGCGGGCCGAGATGCTCGCCGACCGCATCGAGTTCACGCCGTACCTGGGCGAGCTCGAACCGGCCACGCGACACCTCGGCTACCGGCTGACCGCGGTCGGCCGCGACGACGCGATGCGCCCCGCCGTCGCGCCGACGCGCCGCGCCGTCGACGGGCTCGAGGTGACCTTCGAACGCGGTGACGTGCGCGAGGTCTACGAGGCGAAGCCCGAAGGGCTGAAGCAGTCGTTCGTGTTCGCCACCAAGCCCGCGGGCAGCGGCGACCTGGTCGTGCACGGCCAGCTGAGCGCCGACATGGACCTCGTCTCGGCCACGACCACGGAGCTCGTCTTCCACGGCGTCTGCGGCGGCGTGTCGGTCGGCCGGGTGGTCGGCTTCGACGCGCGCGGCCAGCGCTGTGACGGCGTGCTGCAGCTCGAAGGCTCGACCCTCGAGCTGCGCCTGCCGGCGGCCTTCGTCGACAGAGCGGTGGCGCCAATCACCGTCGACCCGCTGATCGGCTCGGTCTTCACCGTGGAGAGCGGCAGTGAGACCAATCCGGACGCCGCCTACGACCTGAGCAACGACCGCTGGCTGGTGGTCTGCCACCGCGCGACGTCGGTGGTCGACCTGGACGTCACCGGGCGGTTCGTCGAGAGCGACGGCACGCTGGGCAGCTCTGTCGGCATCCGCACCGGCAACGGCGGCTCCGCCTTCGCGCGCGTCTGCAACAACAACCTGCGCGACCGCTTCGTCGTCGCCTGGGAGGAGGACGCCAACTACAACGGCGTAGACTTCAACGGCGACATCTACGCCTGCACGGTGAGCGCGCTCGACGGCACGGTCGGCACGGTCAAGACGATCTCGACCGACGTCGAAGACGAGTACGACGTCGACGTCGGCGGCAACACCAGCGACGTCGACGACTCGTTCGGTCCCAAGGTGATGCTGGCGTTCTCGCGCTCGGCAGCGCTCGGCACCACGGTCTACCAGGCCGGGCGGGTCATGCACACCGTGCTGACCGTCAACAGCGACGGCTCGCTGTCGAAGAGCTCGACCGTCACGGCCAGCCTCGACGTGGACGCCAGGCGCGTCGGCATCTCGACCGCCTCGCACGAACACCAGCACTGGCTGCTGACGTGGGACATGTGGGCCTACGACCCGGTGACCAACAGCGCGCTCACCTTCGGTCCGCGCGACATCTGGGCCGACGCGCGCGACGTCAACCTGAGCTCGCTCAGCGGCGCGATGGAGGTTCAGGCCGGCGACTTCATGCCGCAGACGCTCCTCTGGTACTACCCCTGGCTCACCGGCGCCGTCTACTGGGCCGAGTGCTACGAACCCGAGGTCGCCGGTGACGGCGACCGCTACATGATCGCCTACAGTGCGCGTCCCTACACCGGGGCCATCGGCACCGACGACGACGTCTATGTGGCGACCATCGAGCACTCGAAGCGGAACAGCTCGTGGCAGGTGCTCGACAGCCTGCGCGCGGTGCACGACGCCCTGAGCGTTCGCACGCGGCGCGCCGCGGTCGCGATGACCGGTGAGTCGTTCCTCGTCAGCTACCTCGGCGAAACCACCACCGAGGTGCACGTCGCCGAACTCGACTTCAGCTGCGAACGCTGCGGCACGGTGACGGACGTGGCGGCGGGCAGCGCGCCGACCTACGTGTTCCTTGCCAGCAAGACCGACGGCGGCAGCACGGACACGACGAACGAACAGGCGCTGGTCGCGTTCAGCCGCGACGGCACCACCAAGTACGTCGATGCCGTGCGCTACTACAGCAAGGCCGGCGTGACCGAGAACCTCGGCGGCGCCTGCGGCACCGGCACGACCACGACCGTCGCGACCGAGTGCGCGATGGTCGGCTTCGCCGGCCACTCGATCCGCGTCAACAACGCGCGGGCCAACGAGACCGCCGTGCTGGTGTTCGGCTTCGAGGAGGCCAGCCTGTCGTGCGCCAGCGGCTGCACGCTGCACGTCAACCCGTTCGCGTCGCTGCTGTTTCCGTTCACCACGTCGGTGACCGGCACCGCGCAGCTCGACGTCGCCATCCCGCAGATCCCCGAACTGCAGGACCTGAGCTACTACGTGCAGTGGGTCGTCAGCAACGTCAACGGCTCCAGCAACTGCGCCGAACTCGGCGCCGACTTCACCGACGCCAAGCGCGTCACCATCCAGTGAGGACCACACAGATGAACCACATCACCGAGAAGTTCTTCGCGCGCGTCCTGCTGACGGCCGCGCTGCTCCCGGCGACGACGTTCGCGCAGCAGCAGCCGGCGAACGCACCCGCCCGTCCCGACACCAAGGATCCCGAGGTCGTGCGCTTCGTCGTCGATGACGACGGCGTGCACACCGGCGGCAGCAACTACCGCGCGGCGTTCCGCCCCGGCGAGGTCGTCTTCACGCCGGCGCTCGGTTGTGAGGCGCCGCACACGTTCCCGTGGCGCTACCGACTCGAGTCGGTGCAGCGCGGCGGCGAGGTGCTGTTCGACGTCACGGGCGCACCGCCCGCGGCGCCGCGCACCGACGGCACGCGGGTCCGCTACGACCGCGGCAACGGCGTGACCGAGGTCTACGACGTGCGCGGCGAAGGCCTGAAGCAGTCGTTCGTGTTCTCCGAGCTGACGGGCAGCGGCGACCTGGTCGTGCGCGGCCACGTCGGCAGCGAGCTCGCCGCAGAGCACTCCAACGACGCCGCCGCCATCGACTTCACGTCCGGCCGGTTCGGCGGCGTGCACATCGACTCGGTGCTGTGCTACGACGCCGCCGGCCAGCAGGTCGAGGGTTCGATGCGCTGGGACGGCAGCCACTTCGACCTGGTGCTGCCCGGCGAGTTCGCCGACCGCGCGCAGCTGCCGCTGGTGCTCGACCCGATCATCGGCGCGCAGGTGGTGCTCGGCAGCCCGAGCAACGACGACGGCGAGCCGGACGGCGCGTGGCTGGAGACCGCCGGCGCCTACCTGGTGGTGTTCGAACGTGCGTTCGCCGCCGACGACGTCGAGATCCGCGGCTCCTTGCGCGACGAGGACAACGCCGCGCTCGGCGGCATCTTCGCGATCACCAACGGCACCGGCACCGTCAACCTCGAGCCGTCGGTCGGCGCGGTGCTGTCCGCCGGACACTTCGTGGTCGCGTGGCAGCACGCCACCTCGCCGATCGGGCCGTGGGACATCTCCGCCTGCTCGATCGACGGCGCGGGCGCCATCGTCGACACCCAGCTGGTGACCCAGACCGGCGGCGTGTCCACCGGCCAGAGCGAACGCCACCCCGACGTCGCCGACAAGCCGGGCCCGAGCGCGGGCACGTTCGTCGTCTACGACAGGGTCAACGCCGGCATCGTGCGCAACCGGATCACGATCGGCGCTTCCGGCCTGATGACGATCAGCCCGTCGTCGGTGGTCGTCGCCGACGCCAACGCCGTGCGCCCGCGGCTCAGCGGCGGCAGCGCCGACGAGCACGCGCTGGTCTGGCAGAGCAAGTACACCACCGGCGGCAACAAGGACTCGGTGTGGTTCTCCCGCGTGGACAACCAGGGTGCGATGAACGCCACGCCGACCGCCTGGCAGGCGAGCACGGTGGGCTACCGGCTACCCGACGTCGATGGCAACCCGACCGTCGGCTACAAGGCCGTCGCCGAGTACGACACCGCCACCGTCGTCAGCGCGGCGATCGAGTTCGACCTGACGTTCCCCGGCGGGCTCGCGACGCTGGCCGCCACCCCGCTGACGATCGGTGGCAATTGGCAGGAGAATCCGCGCATCGCCTGGGTCGGCCAGAAGTTCCTGATGGCGTGGACCGAGCCGACGGGCTTCCTGCAGAGCCAGGTCGTCACGCAGGACATCACCAAGGACGCGGGCGTGGCGATCGCCGGCGTGCAGACCGTGCTCACCGGCCCCAACGGCGCGAACTTCGCCCCGGCGATCGCCAGCCAGCGCCACGGCTCGGCGGCGTCCGCCGGCAGGGAAGAAGCCCTGGTGCTGTGGAACACCGCCGACAGCGTGACCTTCCAGGGCCGGGTCATGACGCGCGTCTACCGCACGATGCAGGGCGGCGGCGTGCAGACGGCCGGCGGTGGCTGCGGCAGCGGCGTCACGCTCGGCGACAACGGGCCGTTCGCGCTCGGCAACCTCGACTTCCGGCTGACGATGACGACGAGCGATCCGGCGCCGTTCTTCGGCGTGTTCCTCCTCGGCTACGGCGGCGTGCTGCCGTGCGGTTCGTGCGTCGCCGTCGACCCGGTGAGCATGGTGGTCGCGATCTTCCCGTCGCCGACGGCGACGCTGATGACGCTGCTGCCGGTCCCGAACGACCCGGGCCTGATCGGCGCCCAGATCGACGCCCAGGGCATGGTCTGGGGCGCGAACACCAACGCCTGCCCGATCCTGCCGGACATCTCGCTGTCGAACCGCAGCCGCTACACGGCCGACTACTGAGGAACGCGCGACCGCGCCCGCAGCTGCCGTTCAGCAGCGCAGGCGCCGCAGCTGCAGCGCGCGCGACGCGCGGTCGATCACCACCGTCAGCAGCACCATGCCCCACAGGAACGCCGCCGCGTCGGCGTGCTGGCGGAAGGCGAGGTTGTGGCGGAACAGCTGGCCGAGCCCGCCGGCGCCGACCAGACCGAGGGCGACGCCGGCGCGCACGTTGACCTCGAACTGGAACAGCGCGTAGCTGCGCCAGGTCGACGCGACGGACGGCAGCGCGCCGTAGGCGAACGTCGCAGCGCGGCCGGCGCCGACGCGCTCGAGCTGCGCGAACGGCACGTCGTCGACCGCGTCGGTGAACACGCGGTGCAGCACGCCGGCGCTGTGCAGCGCGATCGCCAGCACGCACGGCGTGACGCCGTTCTGCAGCAACACGGCCAGCACGATCAGCCAGGCGACCTCGGGGATGCCGCGCCACAGCAGCGCGACGGCGCGCGCCAGCAGCAGCACGCACCAGCGGGCGAGACGTGCGACCGTCGACGCGCGTTCGCCGGTGAAGCGGTGCGCTTCGAGCTGCATCGAACTCGAAGCGAACGGCGCCAACACCGCGGCCAGCCCGGCCCCGAGCAGCGTCGCCAGCACACCGATGCCGAGCGGCACCAACGCCGCGCGCGCCACCGCCGCCCAGGTCGTCATCTCGAGCGAAGGCGTGAACATGCCGAGCGTGTACGGCCACACGAAGTCCCACTCGATGCGCGACAGCTCGGTGAACGCCTGCAGCAGCGGCGAGCCGAGTCGCCAGCAGGCGGCGCCGATCGCGAGTCCCAGCACCACTGCGACCTGCGCGCGACGGCGACCGGCGGCGCGGCGATCGAGCGCGCGTTCGAGCTGCGGGTGGTTCGGGTCGGTGCGCAGCCGCCGACGCAGCAGGTTGGTGCCGAGATCGACCGCCGCCGTCACCACCAACAACGCCGCCAACAGCGTCGCCACCCGCGACCAGTCGCCGTCGGTGAACGCGTCCCACAACCCCGCGCCGAGACCGCCGCCGCCGACCACGCCGATCACCGACGCGTTGCGCACCGTGCATTCGAAGCGCATCAGCACGAACGCCAGGCTGGTGCGCGCGCCGAGCGGCGCGATGCCGTAGGCGAACACCGCCAGCCGCGATGCGCCGGTGGTGCGCAGCGCCAGCAGGCGCTCCTGCGGCAGGTTGTCCCACTGCTCGCCGAGCACCTTGCCGAGCACGCCGGCGACGCTGACGGCGATCGCCAGCAGCCCGGTCACCGGACCGACGCCGAACACGTTGGCCAACAGCACCGCCCAGACGAAGTCGGGCACGCCGCGCAAGACGTCGAGCAGCAGCCGGAACGCCTCGACGACGACCGTCGTCGGCCAGCCTCGCGCGCCGTCGGCGTGCATCACCGCGCGGCTCGAACCGAGCGCGAGCGGCAGCGCCAGCACCATCCCGGCGAAGGCGCCGAGCGCCGCGATCGCCAGCGTGTCGAGCGCGAGCCCGGCGACCCGGCCGAGCGTCGCCGCGTCGAGCGCCGGCGCCAGCAGACCGCCGCCGAACTGCCGCAGCCGTTGCCACGCCTCGCCCCACCAGTTCGCCGACCACAGCGGTCGCAGGTCGAGCTGCAGCGACCACGCCGCTGCGACCGCGACCACGAGCAGCGCCGCGATCAGAAGCCAGGTCCGTCGCGGCGGCGACGGCAGTCGTTCGCCGCGCGCTGCGTTCACGGCGCGCCGCCGCCTTCGCTGCCGATCGGCTCGCCGAGCCAGTCCAGCGACGCGCCGTAGAGCGCGCCGAGCACGCCGCGATCGAGCGACGACGGCGGTCCGTCGTGCACGACCCGACCGTCGCGCAACGCGATGACTCGGTCGAAGCCGCGGTCGAGCAGCGGCAGCGCGTGCAGGCTGACCAGCAGCGTGCGGCGAGTCGACGCGAACCTCACCAGCCGGTCGACGACGTCGCCGGCGAGGCGCTGGTCGAGCGCGCTCGCCGGTTCGTCGGCGAGCACCAGCTCCGGCTCCTGCACCAGCAACCGCGCGATCGCGACGCGCTGCTGCTCGCCGCCCGACAGCTCGCCCGGCAGCGACCACAGCCGCGGCTGCAGTTCGACGTCGGCCAAGGCTGCAGCGGCGCGATCGAGTTCTTGCGGCCGCAGCATCGACCACAGCGCCTTCGGCAGCGACCACGCGCCGAGCCGCCCGATCAGCACGTTGTGGGCGACGCGCAGCTGCGGCACCAGGTTGTCCTGCTGGTGCAGGAAGCCGATACGGCGCCGCCAATCGCGCAACGCGCGCCCGTGCAGCTGGCCGACGAGCGCGCCGAGCACGCGCGCCTCGCCGGCGCTCGGCCAGCGCAAGCCGGCCAGCAGCCGCAGCAGCGTCGTCTTGCCAGCCCCCGACGGCCCGATCAGCGCGACCTTCTCGCCGGCTTCGACGCGCAGGTCGAGCGGCCCGAGCAGCCGCCGGCCATCGACCTGCACCTGCAGGCCGCGCAGCTCGACGGCCGGCGCCGCGGTCACTTCAAGAACCCCTTCGGCAGGCCGTCGCGCACCGCGCGGATCGCCTGCCACTGCTCGTCGCGCGCGCCGACGAACGCGCCGGCCGACCACGCGTCGAGCACCGCCGCCTCGTCGTCGCCGTGCGCGCGGTCGAGGCCGAGCAGCACCTCGCGCAGCTTCGCCACGCGGTCGGCGCCGACGCGATCGTGCGCGACCCACGCGTAGTCGACGTACTCCGGCGTCGTGAACAGCAGCGGCGCCCGCTCGCGCAGCTGCTCGTCGGCGCGGTCGTAGTAGGCGAAGTTGAGCGCGCCGAGATCGACGGCCCCGGCGGCGACGGCCTCCAGCGTGCCGCTGTGCCCGCCCTCGGCGTAGCCGACCGACGCGAACGCCTGCTCGGGTTCGATGCCGGCCTGCAGCAGGAAGTGCCGCGGCATCAGATGCCCCGAGGTCGAGTTGACGTCGCCGAAGGTGAAGCGCAGCCCCTCGGTGTGCCCCCGCCACGCCGCGAGGTCGTCGACGACCGCGACCCTGCCGGCGTCGAGCGCCGCCCGGTTGCCGATGAAGTAGCTCTTGAAGTGCAGGTCGATGTCGCGCGTCGCCAGCACGTGCACGTGGCCCGCGCCGACGTCGATCGCGTCACAGGTGGTCTTGCCGCCGAGCCAGACGAAGTCGAGCTTGTTGGCGGCGAGGCCGTTGACGCACGCCGTGTAGTCGTTGGCCGGCTCGTAGCGCACCTCGACGCCGAGCCGCGCGGTCAGCAGCTCGGCGAGCCGCGCGGCGTTCTCGGCGAGGCGGCCCTTGTTCCAGTCGGGGATCACCGAGAAGCGCAGCACCTCGGCGGCGGGCGAGACCTCGGGCGAATCGCCTCGGCACGCGGACAACGCACACAGCAGCGCGCAACAGGCGATCGACGGGCGACGCATCGCAGCATCTTGGCGTGAGACCGGGACAACGCCAGCCCGCACCTGGACGACCGTGTCGCCGATGCTATGGTTCGCACCATGCTGCCTGCCCGGAAGTCGGACCGCTGCGCACGACGCGCCGTCGGCTCCCTTCCGTTCCATTGACCTGCGCACGCCGGACCGGCGGTCGCGCGGTCGTGCAGCAGCTCGGTCTGAGCTGAAGCCCGTACGTAGCGGTCGCGCGGCGCCGGCGCCCCACCAGCTACCGATGACCCTAGACAAGTCCTGCTCGAAGGGAGCGGCGTGCTCCTGTTCTGCCGCCCGGGGTGATTCGCCCACCCCGCAGTCCGGCGCGATCGACCGCCGCACGCTACTGGCCGGCGGACTGGCCGCGGCAGCCGGCGGCGCCGCTGCAGCGCAGTCGCCGCAGGGTGCCGTGCGCAGCGACCTGTTCCTCGCCGAGGAGCACTGGCGCGAGCGCATGCAGGCGCCGGACGACGGCAAGAAGTTCGGCTGGGTCGTCGACGTGCGCCGCTGCTTCGGCTGCCACGGCTGCGAGGTCGCGTGCAAGGCCGAGAACGACGTGCCGCTCGGCAACTACATGCGGCAGACGATCTACCACGACTACGAGAAGCCGCAGGGCGGCCTCGCCCGCATCATGGTGCCGATGGCGTGCCAGCACTGCGAGGACGCGCCGTGCATCAAGGCTTGCCCGTGCGGCGCCCTGCACAAGGGCATGGGCGGCTCGGTGCAGGTCGACTACGACGTCTGCTCGGGCCACGGTGCCTGCAAGGAGGTCTGCCCCTACGGCGCGATCTACATCGACCCGGTCGCCAACCAGGCGATCAAGTGCCACAACTGCACGCACCGCGTCGAGGTCGGCATGGAGCCGGCGTGCGTGTCCACGTGCCCGAGCGAGGCGCTCTACTTCGGCGACCTCAACGACCCCGAGTCGAAGGTGTCGAAGATCAAGGCGCGGCTCGAGGCCGAAGGCGAACTCGGCCAGCTGCGCGCAGACAAGGGCACGCTGCCGCGCGCCTGGTTCGGTCACAGCAAGGATCGCCCGATCGACGAGTGGGAACCGAAGATCCCGCGCGAGGGCCAGAGCTATCACAACGACGCCTACAGCGTCTACGAGTGGAAGAAGGGAGGTGCCGAGTGAGCACGTCGCGTCGCAACTTCCTGCGGCTGTCCGCCGCGCTCGCCGCCGCATCGGCCACCTCCGCGTGCGCCGGCAGCCCTTCCCCGGCGGGTCGGGCGCCGGCCAGCAAGGACGAGAGCCTGCGCGTCTGGCAACGCGGCAAGGGTGAGCCGTACGCCGTCGGCGACCTGCACATGCCCGGCGTCTGCACGCTGCCGGGCCCTGACAAGAAGGTGCGCTTCCCGGACCCGGACAAGTACCGCGACACCACCAAGGTGCACGGCATGTGCCAGCTGTGCTCGACGGTCTGCGGCATCACCGGCCACGTCAAGGACGGCCGCATCGTCAAGGTCGAGGGCAACCCGCTCGACCCCAACTCGCGCGGGCGGCTGTGCGCGCGCGGCCAGGCCGCGCTCAACCACCAGTACCACCCCGAACGGCTGCTCTACCCGCTGAAGCGCGTCGGCCCGCGCGGCAGCGGCCAGTGGCAGCGCATCACCTGGGAGCAGGCCTACGACGAGCTCGCGCAGCGACTCAAGGCGGTGCGCGAATCCGGCAAGCCGGAGGAGTTCGCGTTCCACCAGGGTCGCAACCGCAGCCCGGACGCGGTCAATCGCTTCCTCAACGCGTTCGGCACCAACACCGCGCTCAACCACCGCGGCCTGTGCTCGGCGTCGCGGCGCGCCGCGGCGCTGACCTACCTGTTCGAGTCCGACTGGGACCTCGGCGACTACGAGAACTCGAAGTACATCCTGAACTTCGGCTCCAACATGTTCGAGGCGCACCAGGGCCACGTCGCCGGCGCGCAGCGCATCCAGCGCGGCCGCTTCGACAAGGGGCCGGGGGAGAGCGGCGCCAAGCTGGTGACCTTCGACGTGCGCATGTCGAACACCGCCGGCAACAGCGACGAGTTCTACATGCCGGCGCCGGGCACCGACGGCGCGGTGGCGCTGGCGATGGCGCACACGATCGTCAGCGAGAAGCTCTACGACGCGCAGTTCTTCGGCGACTGGGCCAACTGCTCGATCGAGGACCTCTGGCAGCAGATCGAGGCCTACACGCCCGAGTGGGCCGAGCAGGTGTCGACGATCCCGGCGGCGACGATCCGCCGCATCGCCCGTGAGTTCGCGGCCGCCGCGCCGGCCGCGACGACGATGTGCAACCGCGGCTCGAGCGCGCACGTCAACGGCTACACCAACGACCGCGCGATCATCCTGCTCGACGTGCTCGTCGGTTCGGTCGGCAAGAAGGGCGGCTTCTGCTGGATGTGGACCGGCAGCTACGACGGCAAGCGCTTCCCTACGCCGGCGATGCCGCCGACGCCGAAGACCCCGTCGCTGCTCGCCGACCCGCCGGAGTTCGTGCTGTCGAACGTCTGGAACAAGATGAAGGTCGGCGAGATCGTCTACCACTACCTGGCGCAGGACCGCGCGCACATCCAGGTCTACATGACCTACAACCTGGACTCGCCGCTGACCTGGCCGGAGACCGGCACGACCAGGAACGTGCTGCTCGACGAGTCGAAGATCGGCTTCCACGTCTGCATCAACCCGTTCCTCAACGAGACCGCGTCGTTCGCCGACATGGTGCTGCCGTGGGCGACCTTCATGGAGCGCTGGGACGTCGACGCGCGCGGCGCCTACAACCTCAAGCCGTATCTCTCGATGCGCAGGCCGATGGTGCCGGCGCTCGGCGAGGCCAAGGACGTGCGCGAGATCTTCGCCGAGTTGAGCAAGCGCATCGCGCCCGACATGGCCGAGTGGTACCCCACCGGCACCGACGTCGAGGCGTACATGGCGGAGAACGTCGCCAAGGTGCCGTTCGACGCCGCGCGCTACGACTCGCCGATGCAGTTCCTCGCCGCCGAGGGAGCGTTCGAGGACCCGGAGGAGAAGCCCTACTACGAGCCCTACCTGAAGCCGCTTTCGGCGAAGGACCTCGAAGGCAGCGAGACCGACGCGGCGACCGGCATCGTCACCAAGGACGGCAAGGGCATCGGCATCGTGCACCGCGGCAAGCCGGTGGTCGGCTTCAAGACGCCGTCGCGCAAGCTCGAGGTCAAGAGCGACTTCGTGCCGATGCTCGGCCGCAACGAGGACGTGTCCAAGCTCGCCGCGCTGGCCAACAGCAAGGGCAAGAACCGCGGCTCGCACCACAAGGGTCACGAGTACGACCTTCCCGCGTGGCCGACGTTCATGCAGATCGTCGAGCACCAGGACCTCGGCAGCGACGAGTTGGTGATGACGTCGTTCAAGTGGAACGTGCACAACCACGGTCGCACCGCCAACCTCAAGTGGCTCGCCGAGATCGTGCACAGCAACCCGGCGTGGATCCATCCGGACACCGCGGCGCGCTTCGGCCTGGTGGACGGCGACTTCGTGCGGCTGAAGGGCAAGCGCTCGAAGCACGTCGACCAGATGGCGCCGAAGCTCGGCCTCGGCGCCGGCGAGGTCGACGGCGAGCTGGTGCTGCCGGTGGTCGTCACGCGCGCCGTGCACCCGCGGGCGATCGCGATCAGCAACTCGCTCGGCCACACCGCCTACACGTCGGTCGCGCAGGCGAAGCGCAGCCGCGACGTCAGCGGCGAGGCCGCCGGCTACGACGGCGCCGGCATGCGCGACGCCGACTGGGAGCGCAACATGTGGTGGCAGGACGACTCCGGCGGCGACCCGAAGAAGTGGGTCAAGAACACCGGCAACGGCTGGGCGCAGAACTCGGTGCTGCCGATCTGCCCCGACCCGATCTCCGGCCAGCAGGCGTTCAACAGCACGGTCGTGCGGCTCACCAAGGTCACGTGAACGGGCTCGCCGACCTGACCGCGGCGGCGCGTCTGTTCGGCCGCCTGCTGCTGCGCGAACTCGACGCCGAGACGGTGCGTGAGCTGCAACATCCCGAGGTCACCGCGGCGCTGCGCGCGCTCGGCGTCGAGCCGCCGGCGGAGCAGGACCTGCCGGCGCTCGCGGCCGACTACTTCGCGTGTCTTCTGCAGCCCGAGGGTGCGCCCCCGCCGGTGCACTCGCTGTGGCGCGACGGTCGCTACCACGGCGAGCCGGCGATCGCCGTGCAACGCATCGCCCGCGCCGGCGGGCTCGAGCTGTCCGCCATCGCACGCAACGCCGCCCCCGATCATCTCGGCTGCATCCTGCTGCTGTGGGCCGAACTCGCGGAGTCGCACGCGGAGCTCGCGCGACTGCTGGTCGAACAGCACCTCGCCTGGGCAGCGCCAGCGCTCGCCCCGGCGGTCAGGGCGGGTGGTTTCTACGGCGCAGTCGGCGGCGCGGCGCTCCAGCTGATCGACGTGCTGCGAGGCGCGGAATGAACGGGAAGCGGCTTGCGCAGCGGCCCGGGTGCCAGTCCACTGCGCCCCTCGTGAAGTCGGAGCCGGCCGCGAGCGCTGACCTGGACCCGACACCTGGCCCGTTTTCATCGTCCTTCTCGCCCCTCGGAGAACCTCGTGCCCTCTTCCTCTCAAGAAAGCAAGCGCATCGTCGCCGGCGTGCTCGGCATCGTGCTCGGCGGCCTCGGCATCCACCGCTTCATCCTCGGCGACACCACCGGCGGCATCCTGCGCATCCTGATCACGGTCGTGACGTGCGGGTTGGGCAACCTGATCGGCCTCATCGAAGGCATCATCTACCTGACCAAGACCGACGAGGACTTCATCGAGACCTACCAGGTCGGCAAGAAGGCTTGGTTCTGACCGCGCGCCGCGCTCGCCGCGGCGATGGTGTGATCCCGTGCCGCGCGCTTCGCGGCGACGATGTGATCCCCCGCCGCGCTCCGCGCGGCGACAGTGCGTTCCCGAGCCGGAACGCCAAGCGCTTCCGGCGAGCCGGGTCTACTCGGCCCGGTGAGAGGAACGCACTTTGCTCCCCGGGGCGCACTCGACACGACGTGTCGGGCTCGCCCTCTCCTTTCCCCGCAAAGACGATCCCGTGCTACTGACCACTGCTTCGCGCCGGCCGATCTGGCTGGGCACCGTCGCTCTCTCCCTGCTCTCTGCCGCGCCGCTGCTCGCGCAGGACCCGCCGAAGGCGGAGAAGCGGCCGTTCCGCATCAACGACCTGCTGCACACGCCCGACTACCTGAAGGTGTCCGGCGAATACCGCCTGCGCTACGAGGGGCTGAACAACCAGTTCCGCAACAGCACCACGCGCAACAACGAGGACCAGATCGCCAGTCGCGCGCTGCTGCGAGTCGACTATCGCCGCGGCGCCTGGGGCGCGTCCGTCGAGGGCATCGACGGCCGCATGTGGAACGCCAAAGGCAACTCGTTCGCCGACAACACGACGGTCGACACGGGCGATCTGCTGCAGGCGTTCGTCAGCTACCGCACCGACAACGGCCACGAACTCACCGCCGGCCGCTGGACGATGGATCTCGGCAGCCGCCGCCTGATCGCGCGCAACCAGTACCGCAACACGATCAACTCGTTCAACGGCGTGCGCTGGGACTACGAGAACAAGGACTCGGGCTACAAGGCCGGCGCCTTCTGGGCGATGCCGACCGAGCGCAAGCCCACCTCGCGCGCGGCGCTCGTGGATAACAAGCACGACGTCGACACCCAGACCAGCGACTTCCAGTTCTGGGGCGTGCACGCCACCAAGCAGCTCGACCCGGGCTCGACCGCGCAGGTCTACCTGCTCGGCTATGACGACACCCGCGGCTCGACCGACCAGCAGCTCTACTCGGTCGGCTTCCGCTACTTCCGTCCCGCCAAGCCCGGCAAGGTGTTCGGCGAGACCGAGGCCGTCTACCAGTTCGGCAAGCGCGGCGCGCAGGACGTC
The DNA here is from genome assembly GCA_020638735.1 of Planctomycetota bacterium. Classification (GTDB taxonomy): domain Bacteria; phylum Planctomycetota; class UBA1135; order UBA1135; family UBA2386. The sequence goes on from JACKHZ010000008.1 coordinate 1,059,476, forward strand.
TCCGCCTACTTCGTGCACGGCTCGGCCGGCTACACGTTCGACGCGCCGACGGAGCCGGCCTTCCGCGTCGCCATCGACGTCGCCACCGGCAACGACAGCGGCAGCGACTACACGCGCTTCAACACGCTGTTCGGCGCCCGTCGCTTCGAATACGGCCCGACCGGCATCTACGGCGCGATCGGCCGCCGCAACCTGCTGTCGCCCGAGATCCGCTACATGATGAAGCCGTGCGACTCGACGTGGGTGATGATCGCGTGGCGCGACTTCTACCTGCAGAACTCCAACGACTCGTGGGTCGAGGCCAGCGACAACACCGGGGCTGGCCGTCACGTCGGCAGCCAAACCGAAGTTCGCCTGCGCTGGGACCCGGCGAAGAAGAGCGTGCGCTTCGAGACCGGCATGGCCTACCTCGCCGGCGGCAACTACCGCGACACGTCGACGACAGGCCGCAACTCGGACACGAGCTACTTCTTCTTCGAGACGATCTTCACGCTCTGATCGTCGTGGCTGCGCGCGCGCTTCGCACCTAAGTGCGAAGCGGCGCACTTCGCAGCTAAGTGCTTCCGCGCCGCTCTCCGCACTACGTGCGGAGAGCTACCCAGATGAAGCGCACGGGGCCCTTGTCGCGCCTCGCCCGCACGCGGTGCTGGCTGACCGCCCAGCGCCCGCGGCGCAGCCGCTGGTCGAACTGCGGGTGGTCGGCCGACGACCACACCGCGACCACGCCGCCCGACTTCAACGCGCGGTGCTGCGCCTTCAGGCCGGGCGTGTTGTAGAGGCTGTCGTTGCCGGGCCGCGCCAGGCCCTCCGGGCCGTTGTCGACGTCGAGCAGGATCGCGTCGTAGGCGCCTTCGCCGTTCTCGATCGCCTCGCGCACGTCGCCGAGCGTGACCGTGACGCGCGGGTCCTGCAGCGGGTGCCCGGCGCACTGGCCGTAGATCTCGCGGTTCCACGTCACCACCTCCGGCACCAGCTCGACGACCTCGACGCTCGCCTTCTCCGGTAGCAGCTGCAGCGCGCGGCGCAGCGTGAAGCCCATGCCGAGCCCGCCGACCAGCACGCGCGGCGCCTTGCGCGGGCCGAGCCGCTCGAGCGCCAGCTCGGCGAGCTGCTCCTCGGAGCCGAACACCCGCGTGCTCATCAGCTCGGTGTTGCCGACCCACACCGCGTAGGCGCCGTCGTGGTGGTAGCAGCGCAGCTCCTGGTCCTGGCCCGGGATGTTGGCGGTGGCGATCAGCTCACGTGGTTTCACGACCGGACTATGCCCGCGGCGCGGCCGCCGCGCGACCTCACTCCGGCCGCCGCCAACGAACGATCTCGCCGTCGCCCTCGTCGCGCTGCCCGCGCCCGGACGCGACCAGCCGTTCGACCGCCGCCGCCATGACCTGGCGCACGACGCTGCCGAGGCGCGTCATGCCGAAGCAACGCGCCGCCTCGCGCAGCAGGTCGTCGACGCCGATCGCCTGGTGCTGCCGCAGCAGCCATGCCACCGCGTTGTCGACCTCGACCGCCGGCAGCTCGTCCGCGTCGCGCTCGCCCGAACCGCCCTCACCCGGGGTGCGGAAGCCGGCGAACGCGTCCCGCTGCGCTGTGTCGAACCAGACCACGTCGCCGTCCACGAGCGCGCCCTTCGGCAGGGCCTCGCGGGCGCGGTCACGCACGCGCTCGGTGACGCGGCTGACCTGCCAGGCGTCGGCGACGCTGCGCACGAAGCGGTCGAACACCAGCGGCCCCTCGACCTCGAGCAGCACGCGCACCTGCGTGCGCACGAGGTCGAGCGCCAACGGATCGGTGAACTCGGCGTCGACCTGCACCATGGGCAGCCCGGCGCCGACGTACGGTCGCGGCCCGTCGGGATCGACGAACGCTTCGACCTGGGTCGGCTCAGCAGCGGGTTCGGCCACCGCCATATCGACCGGCTCGGCAGCATCTGCAGCCGGCCCGGGCCCCGCCTCGACCGGAGACTCCGCAATCGCAGCTCCGGCGACGGCGCCGGCGTCCACGTCGCGCTTCGCCGCCGCAGCGGCCGCCGCCGCTTGCGCCGCCGCTGCTGCCGCCGCGTCGGCCTCGGCCCACGCGCGCCGCGCGTCGTCGATCGCTGCCTCGAGCCGCTCGAGCTGCCCGGCCGGATCCTGCCACCAGTCGGTCGACCAGACCCGCACCAATCGCCAGCCGAGCCCTTCGAGCACCGACTGCCGCAGCCGGTCCCGATCGCGCGCGGTCGCCGCGCGGTGGTAGGTCGCGCCGTCGCACTCGACGCCGAGCAGGTAGCGGCCGGGCGCGTCGGGATCGAGCACCGCGAGGTCGATGCGGTAGCCGGAGCAGCCGATCTGCGAGTGTACCTCCCAGCCCTTCTGCACCAGCGCCGCCATCACCTCCGCCTCGAACGGCGAGTCGGTACCGCGCGACGGATCGCGTTCGACGGCTGCCGCCAGCGCCGCTTCGCCGCGCAGGGCGTAGTCGAGGAAGTTGCGCAGGTGCCGCGCGCCGGCCGCCGCGGTGCGATTGGCGACCTGCTCGGGCCCCACCGACGTGAACACCACCAGCTCGCGCCGCGCGCGCGTGACCGCGACGTTGAGGCGCCGTTCGCCGCCCTGCAGATTGAGCGGGCCGTAGTTCTCGTAGACCTTGCCGGCGGCGTCGGGGCCGTAGCAGATCGAGAACAGGATCACGTCGCGCTCGTCGCCCTGCACGTTCTCGAGGTTCTTGACGAACAGCTGCTCGTCGGCCGCGGCCAGCGCCGCGTCGAGCGACGGGTCCTTGCGCCGCTCGGCGTCGAGCAGGTCTTCGATCAGCGTCTGCTGCGCCTTGCTGAAGGTCACCACGCCGATGCTGCGCTTGGACCGCACCGGGTCACGCAGGCGCGCCACCACCTCGGCGACCAACGCCTCGGCCTCGACCCGGTTCTGCTGCGAACCGGCGCGGTCGTAGACACCCGCGACGCGCACACAGCGCACGCCCGCACCGTCGCCGGCGTGCTGCGGCGACGGGAAGGTCAGCAGCCGGTTCTGGTAGTAGTGGTGGTTGCTGAACGCGATCAGCGACTCGTGGCGGCTGCGGTAGTGCCAGTCGAGGCTCTGCCGCGGCAGGCCGGCGGCGGCGCATTCGTCGAGCACGCTCTCGAGATCCTCGGGCACGTCGCCGTCCGTCGCCTCGTCGTCCTGCGCCGCGCGCTGGAAGAAGCTGGTCGGCGGCAGCTGCCTGCTGTCGCCGACGACGATCAGCGAGCGACCGCGACCGATCGCGCCGACCGCATCCCACATCGGGATCTGCGACGCCTCGTCGAACACCACCAGGTCGAAGCGATGCGCCTCGCGCGACAGGAACTGCGCCACCGACAGCGGGCTCATCAAGACGCACGGCGACAAGCGCGGCCACAAACCCCGGATCTCGTGCAGGAGACGCCGCACCGGCTTGTGCCGGCGCTGCTTCTTCAGCTCGCGTTCGAGCACGCCGAGCTCGCTGGTACCGACGTTGGTCGAGCGCAGCTGCGGCAGCTCCGCGGCGAGCCGCGCAACGACGACCTTGGCCGCCAGCCGGATCGACTGCCGGTCGAGCTCGGCGAAGCGTTCGATCGCGGCCGCGTGGTCCTGGCCGCGGAAGCGCGCCAGCTGCGGCTCGCGTTCGTGGATGCGGTCGAGCCAACCTTCGGCGACCGCCCGTTCGAACACCGGCTCCAGCTCGGCGACTGCGACGTCGCCGCGCGCGTGCGCGTCGACCAGCACGTCGGCGCCGGCGGTGATCGCCGTGTCGGCGGCACGGCGGTAGGCGCAGTGGTCGCGCAGCTCCGCTTCGCTGCGCTGCCAACGCTCACAACGACGCGCGACGTTGCCGCACAGGTCCGCGGCGGCGTCGGCGCCGAACGCGCGCGCCTCGTCGAGCTGCAAGTGCGCATCGAGTTGCTGCAACCCGGCGGCGAACTCGTCGTGCGCAGAGAACAGCGCGCCGCACAGCGCCGACAGCGCGTTGCCGCCCTCGGCCAGCCCGTCGAGCTGCCGCGCCAGCGCCTGCAGCGCGGTCGGATCCGGCTGCAACGAGCCAGGCACCAGCTTGAGCAACAGCTGCCGCAGCGCACGCGCCTGCGCCAGCCAGCGCTCGAACGCCGCCCAGTCGGCGAGGCCGTCCTGCCAACGCGCGCCGCACGCCGCCCGCGCCCGCTCACAGCCCGCGAGCGCCTTCTCCTCGTCGCGCACCCGCAGCGCCACCTCGAGGTCGTCGCGCACCTGCGTCGGCGCGCCGAGTGCACCGACCGCCGCCGCCGCCAGTTCGCCGTTGGCCGCGCGCAGCTTGATCCAGCGCACGACGAAGAACGACTCGGCGTGCATGCGGTACTGCGCCGCCAGCGTGCCGAGGTCGAGCTGCAGCAGCTCGCGGCGCCAGCGCTTGCCGAGCTTCTGCCACAGCTCGTCGCGACGGCGACCGATGCCGATCGCGCGCGTCAGGTCGTCGTCGAGTTCGCGCCAATCGGCGGCGCAGAGCCACCCGCCGGGCGCCGGTGACGACTGCTGCAGCACCTTCAGCAACTCGAGCAGCAGCCGCAGCTGCGCGCGGCCCGGGCCCTGCTCGCCGAACACCCCGGCGAGGCCGAGTTGTTCGACGACCGGTGCCAATGCCGCCTGCAGGCCCGCCGTCGCGCGCTGCAGGCGCTGCACCATCGGCGTCACCTCGCGCGTCACCGCCGGCGTCCAGTCGCCGCGACCGACGCCCCACCACGCATGCTCACTCGGCACCCCGAGCGCGGCCGACGCGACCCGCAGCGCCTGCACCGCCGCACGCGCGGCGACCACGTCGTCGGCGGTGCCGTTCGCCAGCTCCGGCATCGGCAGCCGCCGCACGTCGCGCAACGCGACCAGCCTGGCCATCGCCTGGTGCACCGACCAGCCGTGCTCGCGCCGCTTGTGCAGCGCCAAGACGAAGTCGTTGAGCTGCGCGCGCTGCTGCTGCAGCTCGGCGGCGACGCGCTGCCACTCCGCCGGCGCGCGCTTCTGGCCGAGGTCGAGCGCCAGCTTCAGCTGCTCGAGCACCGCCTTCGGGCCGCTCTTCTGCGAGTGCAGCTCGAGGCAGAACGGGCCGAGGCCGACGTCGCTGAGCCGCCGGTGCACGACCTCGAGCGCGGCGCGCTTCTCGGCGACGAACAGCACGCGCTTGCCCGTCGCCAGGCTCTGCGCGATCAGGTTGGTGATGGTCTGCGACTTGCCCGTGCCGGGCGGCCCTTCGAGCACGAACGAACGCCCACCGGCGCCCGCCAGCACCGCTGCCAGCTGCGAGCTGTCGGCGTCCTTCGGACAGAACACGTCTTGCGGATCGAGGTCGTCGAGCTCGTCGCGCGGCTGCTCCGGCACTTCCTGCTGCAGCGGCGCACCGGGCGTCTCGACCAGGTGCTGCAGCACGGGGCTCTGCAGCAGCTCGTCGCGGTCCTGCAGATCGAGCCACATCAGGTACTTGGTGAACGAGAAGAAGCCGATGCAGGCGCCCGCCTCGACCTCCCAGCGCGGCATCGCCAGCGTCGCGCGGCGGAACGCGGTCAGGATCGCGTCGACGTCGACGCCGTGCTCGTCCTCTGGCAGCGCATCGCCGAGCGGCACGTCGAGGTCGAAGTCCTTCTGCAGCAGCTGCAACAGCGTGGTGTTGACGCGCGGCTCGGCGTCGTCGATGACGAAGCGGAAGCCCTCCTGCACCGACAGCCGCTCGATGACGATCGGCACCAACAGCAGCGGCGCGCGCCGCGGCTTCTGCGACTGCGGCGACTCGAACCAGCGCAGAAAGCCGATCGCGAGGTAGAGCGTGTTGGCGCCGGTCTCCTCGAGCGACGTGCGCGCGTGGCGGAAGATCTCGACCAGCCGCGTGTCGAGCTCTTCGCGTTCGAAGTCGCTGCGCATGCGGCCGGCGCGCAGCTCTTCGGCGAGGTACTCGGCCATGCGGTCGACGCCGCTGCGCTCCGCGTCGAGCTGCAGGTCGCGCGGATCGCCGTCGCCGCCGAGCTTGGGCTTCGGATACAGGTGCAGCCGCGCGCCGGTCTGCAACCGATCCTCGAGCGCGGCGAGGTCGTGCGCGCAGAGCCGCACCGTCTTCTTGGTCTCGGCGAAGTTCAGCAACCGGTTGAACATCGACATGTCGAGCAGCTTCTGCTTCCAGTGCTCGAGGCGATCGTCCGGTGGCGGCGCCTCCGGTGCGGACGGCGATGGCGCGGCGGGCGACGGCGCGATCGCCTCCTCCAGCGAAGCTTGCGCCGCTGCCGGTGCCGGGCCCACGTTCGTCGGCGCGTCGCCTGCGCCGAGCGCGTCGCCGTCCACCGCCACTGCGAACACGTTGGTGCGAACCGGCAGCGGGCGCACGCCGACGCGCCGCGCCGCGGCGAGGTCGATCATCGCCACGAACTGCTGGTCGTCCTGCAGCCGGGCCGCGGCCGCCGCGACCGCGCGCTGCAGCGGCTGCGCCGGGCGCGTGCACGCCACCGTGCACTCGAGCACCTGCACCTGGCCGACCGCGACCAGCTTGCGCAGGCTGACCGCGTCGCCGACGGCGACCTCCGGCGTCGAGCCCTGCTGCGTCCAGCAACCGACGAAGGCGTGTTCGCGCAGCAGCACGACGAATGCGTCGAGGCCGATGTGCTCGAGCACCGCGGCGTAGAGCAGCGTCAGGTCGAGGCAGGTGCCGAGGCGATCGCCGAGCACCTGCTCGGCGAGGCGCACCTTCTGGCCGTGCTGCTCGAAGCTCGGCGGCGGGCTGACGTAGCGCACGCCGACCGCGCTGAGCGTGTCGTGCACCGCCGCCAGCATCGCCGCGACCCGCTTGCCATCGCGCCGCTGGTAGCCGTCGAGCGCGCCGTCGCCGGTCGCCACCTCGAGCCGCGCCGACACCGCGGCCAGCACCGGCGCCAGCGCCGGGTGATTGGGCGCGACGAACGCCGCCAGCAGCGCCGGCAGCGGCTGCAGGCCGGGCCACTCGTTGTAGGCGAGCACGTCGAGCGAACGCACGGTGCGCAGCAGCGGCTGGTCCCCGCGCGTGAGCGTCACGACGAGATCGCAGCGCTGCCGTTCGAGCGTGTTGGCGAGCGCGGTGGACTCGAGTTGCAGGTCGGGCGGCGGCAGCTGCACCGTCGCGCCGGGCGGCAGTTCGTCGAGACGCGCCTCCCACGGTTCGGCGAAGCCCGGCAGCTCCAGGCGCAACACGAGGTCGCGCAGCGGCGCGGCCTCGAGCGAGGTCACCGCGACGCGACGCAGCCAGCGCACCGCGCTCTGCTGCATCGCGTAGCACAGCTCGGCGCCGTGTTCGACTTCGACCGTGACCTTCGCCGGGACCTTCGCCGGTGCGTTCGCAGCATCCACGGAGAAGACGGTACCGCTGCCCGCGGGATATGGAAGGTGCCCGAGCGTCGCGGTCGACCAGCGACGTCACTTCTCCGACCACCTCGGCGGCGACTGCACGCTGCTCGCCACGGCCGCTGCGAACCAGGTCCCCGGGTCGCCGATCCGCGCATCGACGTAGCGCGCCCCGGCGACGAACCACCCGGGTATCAACTCGTCCCCGCCCGCCCTCGGCGGGAAGTAGCGCAACTCCATGGACACGTCGGCAGCGCGCGCCGGGTCTTCGCCGAGCTGCGTCAGGATGGCCGCGACCCCCTTGCGCACCTGCGATTCGGAGGCCGCCGGCGCCATCGAACCCAGCACCACCTCGAACCGGCCGACGTCGCCCGTCACCGAGATCGCGCCGTCCGGGGCGAGCGCGATCGACAACCACGCGCAGCCCGCCGTGGCGATGCCACACCACGTCTCACTGGCCCAGACCCAACGCTGACCGTGCATCGCCAGCGCCCGGACTTCCCACTCGATCGCCGGCCAGGCCGAACTCCGATCGCGCAGCCAACGCAGCGTCGCGGCTTCGAGCTGCTCGTCGCTGGATCCGGCCGTGACGCCGGGCAACGTCCCACCATCGCCGATCGCCGATTCCTGCCGCCACCGCAGCAACGGCAACCGCTCCGGCCACTGCCCCGGCTGCAGTGGCTCGATCGTGCCGGGCGCGGCGCACGCCGCAAGCATCACGACCAACAGTACCTGGGCAGCACGCGCGAACATCTGCGCGAGATAGCCCGGACCACGTCCGACGTCACGCCGTGCGCCCGAGTGCTCAGCCGTTGCGCCCCGGAGTCCCGGTGCGCGCATCGACCAGGAACGGGCCTTCACCGAGCATCCAGACCGGCCGCAGCGTGACGACACCGTCTTCTTCGCCCTGCCAGATGTAATCGAGGTGCAGCGGGATGTCGGCGGCGAGCGCCGCGTCGAAGCCGAGGGCCGGCAGGAAGCCGGCGATCGTGCGGCGCACCTCGGCCTCGGGCACGGCAGTGCATTCCGTTCCGGGCGCGACCTCGAACGCGCCGACCGCGAGGTAGTGGCCGTTGATCCCGGTCTCGTCGAGGTAGATGACGCTCTCCCGATCGGTCGTCGCACCAGCGAAGGCCTGCGTCAGCACCACACAGAAGTTCGGGATCGCAGCCTCGGTGTCTGCCCAGCGGGCCAACGACGTCTGTTGCAGCTCGACGTGCTGCACACCCTCGTAGTGTGCCAGCAGCCACTCCCGCGCGGCGCGCTCGACGACTTCGTCCCTGGCATCCGCCGGCACCACCCGACCGACCACCTTGTCGGCGACCCGCGGCGCTTCCCGCCAGTGCAGCAGCGACAGCTTCTCCGGCCACTTCGCTTCGACTCCGCCATCACCGGACGGCGCTGCAGCGCACGCAACAAGGCAGAGCACAACCACCATTGAGCAGCAGGTTCGCATGCCCGCATCTTGTGCAGGCACGCCGTGCAGCACCAGCGGGAGCCGGCTCCCGCGCCGCTACTTCGGCAGCGGCACGAACAGCCGGCGCATCGCGACGAACTTCTGCCGCTGCTCGGGGCTCATCGGCACCGTGCGCAGGATCTCCTGCATGATCGCGACCTGCTGCCGCATCGCCGCCTCGGTGCGGCCGGCGCGCATCATGCGCAGCTCGCTCTCCACCGGCCCGGCGGTGTTCGTCCACAGCGCCGGATCGGCGCCGCTCATGCGCTCGACGACGCCACGGATCTGCGCGCTGGTCTGGTCGCTGAGCCCGAGCTGTTCGGCGTAGGTGTTGGCGACCGAGCGCGCGAACTCGGCGGGATTGGCCGCCGACACCGGATCGACGAACTGCCGCGTGAACAGGCTCGAGTGGAACAGGCTGGTGCCCTCGTAGCGCTGCGCACCCTCGGGGAACATCACCGCCTGCTGCTCCGGCGTCAGCAGCTGCGAGACCTCCTTGTAGAAGCGGTCCTTCGACTCCGCCTCGGCGGCGAGCTTCTGCAGGTCGAGCTCCTGCGTCGAGTCGGCGACCGCCTGGTTCTCGATCGAGAACATGCGCACCAGCCCGGCGATGCGGTCGCGCTGGCCCTGGTCCATGCCGACGCCGGCGGCGTCGAGCGTCTTGGCCAGGATGTTGGCCGAGACCAGCGGGTGCGTGTAGGCGCCGTTCGGGCCGCTGCCCGGCAGGCCCGACTTCAGCAGCGCCGGCACCTGCGCGATCAGCTTGCCGTTGAGCTCGCTGATCCTGGCGATCAGGTCCATCGGCATTTCCTTGCCGTCCTCGATCGCCTTGGCCAGGTCGACGAGCAACGGCGCCATCTCGTTGGTCACCTCGCCCATCAGCTTCCAGTCGAGCTTGGCCAGCGCGTCGGCGTACTTGGCGTCGTCGAACACCGGCCCGGCGATCTCCGGCTCCGGCGGCGGCGGCGGCTCGGTGACCGGCACATCGATCGGCTTGGCCGGCTCGCGCAGCAGCTGCAGCTGCAGGTCGGCGTTCTGCTGCTCGAGCTGGCGCACCTTGTCACGCAGCAGCGCCAGCTCCTCGGCCGAGCTCGGGCTCACCACGGCCGGATCGCGCGCCTCGAGGTGCACGACCTCGCCGGCCATCGCCGTGCCGTCCTTGTTCAACGTGTGCCAGGTGATGACCCCGGCGACCACCGCGACCGTCAACGACGACGCGGCAAAGACTCCTTGCTTCCAACTGACGGACATCGACCTCACCTCCAGTTCGGTTTGCCGGCCCGTGGCGATCTCGCCGAACGGCCCGACTTGGAATCGACTCGGCTCCACCGCGCGCAGCCGGTTGCCGGCGCGCGCCGCGAACGACAACATCGCCGGCGCCTGGTGCCGCGTGATGCGTGTCTCACCGAGCTCGCGGGCCTCGGCGCCACCTTCGCCGCCCACGACCTCGACGCACTCGAGGCCTCCTTCGCGCAGCTGCACGTCGAGCTGCACGATCCGCTCGATCGCCGGCGGCGCGCCGCGCGACACGAACGCGCCGACGCACACTCCGAGCAGCACGAGCGCCGCGGCGGCCAACGCCCAACGCAGGGACGTGCCGCGCGGCGCCGCGGCGGACACCAGTTCGGGCAGCGGCCCGCGCGCCTGCTCCTGCAACGCCAGCACGACGCGCGCGGACAGGTCCGGCGGACGGCTGCCGTGAAGCTCGTGCAGCGCGCTGTCGACGATGCGGTCTTCCCAGTCGTTCACGCGCTCTGCTCCTTGCGTTCGACGCACTCACGCAGCACCGCACGGGTGCGGCGCAACAGCGACTTGACTCCTTGTTCGCCGACGCCGAGGCGTTCGCCGATCTCGCGCCGCGAACGACGCTCCTCGTAGTTCAGCCGCAGCGCCTCGCGGGCGCGGCCGTCGATGCCCTCGAGGCATTCGCGCAGGTGCACGAGCGAGCGTTCGCCGCCGTCGTCGCGGGCGAAGCCGTTCCACGTCGCCTCGATCTCGTCGAGCTCGGCGAGCTGGAACGGCGGCCGGCGGAACGCGCGCACGAACAGGTTGCGCGCCACCGTGCGCAGCCAGCCGGCGGTCGCCGCGTCGCTGCGCTGTTCGAACGGCGCGCGCAGCAGCTGCAGGAACGCCTCCTGCACCAGGTCGTCCGCCAGCTCCGCCGACGCGCCGAGGAAGCGCAGGTAGCGCCAGACCTCGGCCTGGTGCTGCTGCACCAGCCGCACGACGTCGGCCTCGGCGATGGTCCGGGTCAGGGTCACACGCCCAGAATCCACGAACCCGGCCAGAGGGTGCAGGAACGAACGGGAATTCCCCGGCGCCTGGTCACGGGCCGACGGTCCCGGGCAACAGCGGGTCATGACACCGCTGTCCCGCACCTTCCGCGCCGCCGCACTCCTGCTGGGCGCATCCCTCGCTGCCCAGGGCACGCCGACCCTGCTCGTCGATGTCGAGGCGCTCGCGCCGGACAACCCGGGCGCCTTCTCCCAGCCGGGGCGAATGTCGGGGCTCACCTGGGGCAGCTACCTCGACTTCGCAGCCGACGCCGACGGCACCGGCAGCGAGCTGTGGCGCACCGACGGCACCGCCGCCGTCACGTGGCTGCACGCCGAGCTGCAGCCCGGCGCCCTCGGCTCGTGGCCGGGCCGACCGGCGCGCGCCGGCGCGCAGCTGCTGCTGGCGGCGACGCAGACCGAAGCTCCGGCACAACCGATCGGTCGCGAGCCGTTCGCGCTGCCGGTGATGGCCTGCGCCGAGCCCGTCGGCAACCCGTGCAGCCTCGACCCGGCGACCGCGCCGCTGGCGCGCGGCGACGGCACCCCTTCGCTCGGCGACGCCACCTTCGCGCTGCACCTCGACGCGGCACCGAGTTCGATCGCCCTGCTGGTGCTCGGCGACCCGGTCGACGTCGCGTTGGCGCCGTGCGAGCTGCGCGTCGCCAACATCACCCCGCCGCTGGTGCTGCTGACCGACGCCAACGGCGCGGCGTCCGTGCCGCTGCCGATCCCCGCCGCGCCGGCGTTCGCCGGCCTGCGCGTGGGCGCGCAATGGGCGGTGCTCGAGACCGGCGGCCCCCTGCTGGGCTTCGCCGCGGCCAGCAACGGGGTCGACCTGGTGCTGCAGAGCCAATGCGCCGCTTGACGACGCGGCGGCGCCCGCCGAACGTGCCGCCACCTACGCGCGAGGCGTTACGACGTGAATCCGGCGACCACCCTCACCCCGGAGGCCCTCGAAGAACGCGCCGCGATCGCGTTCCTCGAGGCGTTCGTCACCGACCGGGCCGCCGGACACGCGCCGCCGCTGGCGCACTACCTGCAGCGCTTCGCCCGCTTCGAGGCGCGCATCGCGCGGGAGTGGCTGATGCTCACCGACGCAGCGGTGGCGCAGTTCGCCGTCGCCGGGCCGGGCGCCGACGGCCACGAGGCCGGCGCGATCGGCCCCTACCGACTGCTGCGCGAACTCGGGCGCGGCGCACAAGGTGTCGTCTACCTCGCCGAGGATGGTCAGCTCGGCCGGCGGGTCGCGCTGAAGGTGCTGGCCGAGGACGTGCTGGCTCTTTCGGGTCAGGCGACGCTGCGGCTGCAACGCGAGGCCGAAGCGCTCGCCCGCCTCGAGCATCCGGGTCTGGCGACCGTCTACGCCAACGGCCGTGACGATGGCCGCGCGTGGATCGCGATGCGCTACGTCGCCGGCGGCAGCCTGCAGCAGCGGCTCGCCGAACAGCTCGGGCGCGGCGACGGCCCGCCGCGCAGCACCGCGTCGATCGCCGCCGCGGTGCGCTTCGTCGAGCGGGCGGCGCGGGCGCTGGCCGCCGCCCACGACGCCGGCATCCTGCACCGCGACATCAAGCCCGGCAACCTGCTGTGTGCCGCCGACGAACAGCCGGTGCTGGTCGACTTCGGCCTCGCCGCCGACGCGCGCTCGGGCACGCCGACGTTGACCGCGCCGGAAGCTGTGTTCGGCACGCTCGCCTACCTGCCGCCCGAACGCCTCGCCGGTGCGCCCGCCGACCGCCGCACCGACGTGCACGCGCTGGGCGCGGTGCTGTTCGAGATGCTGACGCTGCGCCGCCCCTACCAGGCCGAGGTCACCGCGCACGAACTGCGCGCGATCGCCGAGGCGCCGCTGCCGGACGTACGCGCGCACAACCCGGCGGTATCGCGCGATCTCGCGACGGTGGTCGCCACCGCGCTGGCCAAGGAGCCGGTCGATCGCTACGCCGACGCCGCGGCGTTCGCCGACGACCTCGAGCGCGTGCTGACGCTGCGACCGATCGGCGCGCGCCCTGCTTCACCCGCGCTGCGCCTGCAGCGCTGGGCGCAGCGCAACCGGCTGCTCGCGCAGAGCCTCGCCGCGCTGGCTGTGGCGCTCACCGCCGGCCTCGCCATCACCACCTGGCTGTGGCGCGCCAACGCGGCGTCGTTGGAGGAGGTGCGCCGTCTCGCCGACCTCAAGCTCGCCCGTGAGCTGGTCGCCGGCGCCGACCAGCTGTGGCCGGCATTGCCCGACCGTCTCGACGACATGCGGCGGTGGCAACACGACCTGGCGGCGCTGCGCCAGCGGCTGCCCGCCCACCAACGCCGCATCGCCGGCTTGCCGGCGGCCCCGACCGATGTCACGACCTCCTGGGAGCGCGAGCTGCTGACCGAGCTCCTGAACAACCACCGGCGCCTCGACCAGCTGGCCGTCGAAGTCGAAGGCCGCGCCGCGCTCGCATCGACCGTCGCCGCGCGCTCGCTCACCGACAGCGCCGCCGCCGCGGCGTGGCGCGCCGCCGCGGCGCGCGTCGCCGCTTCGCCGCACTACGCCGGCCTCGCGCTCACGCCGCAGCTCGGACTGTTGCCGCTGGGCGCCGATCCGGTCAGCGGGCTCGAGGAGTTCGCGCACCTGCTCTCCGGCGCGGCGCCGAGCCGCGATGCCGCCGGCGCGCTGCAACTCGACGACGACAGCGCGCTGGTGATGGTGCTGGTACCCGGAGGCGCGAGCGTGCTCGGCGCCGAGCGGCAGGCGCCGGCCGACGGCCACCCGGCCAACGTCGATCCCGAGACCCCCGACGAACAGACGCCGAGCTACGCCGTCGAGCTGGCGCCGTACTTCCTCAGCCGCTGCGAGATGACGCAGGCCCAATGGCTGCGCCACACCGGCCACAACCCCGCGGCCTACCGCGTCGGCGGCGGGCTGACCAAGATCGACAGCCTGCGTCACCCGGTCGAGATGGTGACGTGGGAGGAGTGCGATCGCGTCGCGCACGAACTCGACCTGGTGCTGCCCAGCGAAGCGCAATGGGAGCACGCCTACCGCGCCGGCAGCCACACGCCGTATCCGTTCGCCGACATGCAGCAGCTGCGTGGCCGCGAGAACCTCGCCGACGTCACCGCCCGCGACAAGGGCACCAACACGCGGCTGCGCTTCATCGACTGGCTCGACGACGGCTGGCTGGTGCACGCCCCGGTCGGGTCGTTCGCGCCCAACGCGTGGGGCTTCCACGACATGGGCGGCAACGTCAAGGAGTGGTGCGACGACTCGTGGGAGGACTACGGCGCCACGGCGCCGCGCGACGGCGACGGGCGGCGCCGCGGGAAGTTCGAGGAGTATCGCATCGTGCGCGGCGGCAGCTTCTCCAGCTACCTCGACGACGTGCGCGCGGCGGCGCGCGGCGGCGTGCCGAAGAACACCAACGGCCCCGAAGCCGGCCTGCGCCCGGCGCGGCCGCTGCGCTGAACGCCGCTCACGGCTCACACAGCCGCAACAACGGGTCGTCGCGCAGCTGCTCGCGCAGCCGCTGCCACCGCTTGCGGCAGGTCGCCTCCTGCACGCCGAACAACTGCGCCGCCTCGTGGTGCGTCAGCCCTTCGATGCCGATCGCGACCAGCAGCGCGCGGTCTTCGGCATCGAGCGTCTCGACGCGTTCGCGGCAGGCCCGCGCCAGGTCGTCGCGGGCGACGCGGCGGCTGATGGTCGTCACGGTGTCGGCGATCGCCGGCAGCTGCGAATCCCCGCCGCGCCGCCAGCGCGAACCGCCGGGGTCGCGCCCGAGCTCGCGCAGCGTCTCGAGCCAGACCCGGTTGGCGAAGCCGAACAACCACTGGCGGAAGGCGCCGCGGTGGGCGTCGAAGTCGGCGCGCCGCGCGCAGGCGCGCACGCCGACCTCCTGCACGAAGTCCTCCGGCTCGACGCGCGCCCGCAGCTCGCCGCGGATGCGGCAGCTGGCCCACGCGAACAGCGCCGGCGCAGCGGCAGCGAACGCTTCGGCGAAGCGCTCGAGCGTCGGGTCGGCGGCGGGCGAAGGGCTCGGCTCCACGGCAGCACGATACCGCGCCGCCGCTCGCCCGATCGGCTCAGTAGATCTGCCCGGCGACCGGGTTGGTGCCGCGCAGCGCCCCGCTCGGGGTCAACAGCACCGCCGTCGACTGCAGGCCGACGGTGCGCAGCGCCGGGTCGTTGGGCACGGCGATCGACGCGAAGGCGAACTGGCCGGTGGCATCGATCGCGCCGACCCCGGCGAACTGCATCGCCGCGAGGTCGATCAGCGTCGGCATGCCCAGCACGACCTGGCTGTGAACGGTCGTCGAGACGAGCTGGATCGCCAGGTCCCCGGGGTCGCCGTGCACGGTGCAGCCCCAGGCCCCGCCGAGTGGCGCGGCGGTCGCGGCGAGGCTCGGCACGGTCTGTTGCGTCAGCACGAGTCCCGCGCCGGCGAGCACGCCGCCCGGCGACGACACCAGCGAGACCGTCGGTTCGTAGTCGATCTGCGCGAAGGCCGGGTAGTAGGAGGCGTAGTTGACGAACACGTACGGCGTCGGCCAGTTGAGCGCCGGCTGCTGATCGGCCTGCAGCAGCGAGTTGCCAGCGACGTGCACCTTGGAGTAGATCGTCGTGCTGCTGTCCTTGGTGCCGAGGCACGACGCCGGCGAGCCGCTGACGAAGTTGCTGTTGCCGGCGCGCAGCGTCGAATCGACGATCCAGACCTCCGAACGGATGACGTCGAGCGCCACCTGCGCGAACTGGCTGAACGACCCGCTGTAGGACTGGTCGATGCCCTGGATCGTGCACTCGACGATGCTGACGAGGCTGTCGATGACCTGGGTGGTGTTCATCGTGCAGCGCTGCGCCGTGAAGCCCAGGTTGTCGACGACCAGCGCGATGCGGTCGTTGTCCGGCGAGTCGGAGTGCAGGTCGCAGTCCTCCATCTGCACGACGGGCGCCGGCCAAGAGCCGTAGTAGGAGCGCAGGTCGAGCGCCCACTGCCCGGTACTCTGGCTCTCGAACACCATGCCGCGGATCGCGACGCGCTGGTCGTAGGAGCCGCTCAGCGTGATGCGCATCGCCTCGGGCGCCCCCACCGTCGGCGGCTGCACCAGCGGGTTGCCCTCGCCGATCATGACGAAGTCCCACGGCGTCGAGACCTGCAGGCCGGCGTAGGTGCCGGCGCGCACGATCAGGATGTCGCCGTCCTGCAGCGCCGCAAACGCCGGCGCGAGGCTCGTGTGGTCGGTGCCCGGGCCGTTGTTGACGTCGATGGTCACGACGCGCTGCGCGGTCAGCGCCGCGCCGAACGCCAGGGGGAGGAACGAGATGGAATGGGAAAGGCGCATGGCGGATCTCCGGGCCGGCAAGCGCCGGCGACCAGGACCAGACGAGATCCCGGGCCGCGGCCCTTCACGGATTCCGGCCGACCGCGCACCCGCGATCGCAAGTCAGGTCGCGCGCCGATCGAGGTGCGTGTAGCCGCCGTCGACGAACAGCAGCTGGCCCGTCGTGTGCGCGCTGCGCGGCGAAGCGACGAAGGCGACCATCGCGGCGATCTCGTCGGCCGTCGTGAAGCGCTGCCCGAGCGGGATCGAGCGTTCGATGCGTGCGCGTTCGGCGAGCGGATCGCCCTGCGTCGCCAGCCACGACTCGTAGAGCGGCGTCCACACCTCGGCCGGCAACACCGCGTTGCTGCGCACGCGCTGCGCCGCCAGCTCGAGCGCCCATTCGCGGGTCAACGCCAGCAGCGCCCCCTTGGCCGCCGCATAGCCGGACGTGCCGCCCTGGCCGGTGACCGCGACCTTGGAGCCGATGTTGACGATCGCCGCGTCGCCGTGCTGCGCGGCGGCGGCGGCGAGGTGCGGCCGCGCCAGGTGCGCGAGCGTGTAGGCGTGCACGAGGTTCTGCTGCAGCGAGCGCACGAACGCTTCGGGCCCGGCGTCGAGCCCGACGCCGTCGTTGCGGCCGGCGTTGTTGACCAGCACGTCGAGCCGGCCGAAGCGGGTCATCGTCGCGTCGATCGCCCGGCGGCAGGTGTCGGTGTCGGCGAGGTCGCCGGTGACCGCTGCGGCGACGCCAGCGTGCGCGCTCGCGTCGCTGCGATCGACGACGACGACGCGCGCGCCTTCGTGGGCGAAGGTGGTGACGATGGCGCGGCCGATGCCGCTCGCGCCGCCGGTGACGAGCACGACCTTGTCGCGCAGACCGAGATCCATGGGGGCACATGCTACGCGCCGTGGTCGCGGCCGCGCGCTACGCTGCCGGCGGAACATGGGCACGTTCTTCGAGGAAGTCGGCGACGACGCGCTGGTGTGGACGCCGCTGCCGCGCGCACGCGGCGACCGCATGCTGGAGACCGGCGTCAGGGACCTCGGCGCGCCGCCGATCGGCGACGACGAGCTCGCGCTCTACGATCGCCGCGGCGCGGCGAAACGCGCGGCGTGGCGTGCGGGCATCGACGGCGTCGCGGGTCTGCAGCTGCCGAAGATGTTCTTCGAGCGAACCGTTGTGCGCGAAGAGGGCGCGGGCCTCGAGCGACGGTGGCGCATCGACGCGGCGGTGTGGCACGAGCTGCGCGAGCCGCTGTTGCGCTTCCTCTGGCTCGACATCGTCGAACCGGAGACCGGCCCTCGTGAGGAATACGCGACGACCGAGCACTTCCGCCGCGCGCGGGGTCTCCAGAACCCCGGCGTCGTCGAGACGGCGATGCTGGTCGATGCCGACGTCGCGGATGTCGTGCGCTGCGCAGCTCCGTTGGCGCACGAGGTGATCCACCCGCTGCTCGGCAACACGCTCCCCGTGCATCGCGGCGACCACCTGGTCGTGCGCTTCGCGGGGCACCGCTGGACGCACGTGCTCGCGGGCGACTTCGGCGCGCGTCTCGACCACGAAGCGCTACAGCAAGCGCTCGGTGCGCGCGCGCTGTTCGTCGGGGTCAGCGATCAGAGCGGCACCACGTGGCTGCAGGAGGTCGCTGCGAACGGACAGGTGACGGCGTGGTCTTCCTGGGGTGAAGCCGACGAATGTGACGCCGACGCCGAACTCGACCGACGCCTGCGCGAGCTCGACGCGTGGTGGCACACCTGCCTCGGTCCACTTCTGCTCACCGACGAGATCCCCTTCGACGACCGGGACTTCGGCGAGTTGTTCACCTTCCCCATTCGCCCCACCTGGAACGGCGTGCCGCTGCCGATCGTCGACGCTGCCCTGCTGCGCATTCGCGCCACCTGACGCCTCCGCCGCGCCGCCATACAATCGGCGGTCCATGTAAGGAGGTGCTGCGATGGAGACCACCGTCACCGGTCTGTTCCCCGATCCCAAGAAGGCGCTCGATGCGCGCCGCGAACTCCTCAAGGCCGGCTTCTCGACCGCGGAGCTGAAGACGCTGACGCGCGACACCGACGGCCTGCACGACCTGCTGCGCGAGAAGACGTCGGACGCGTTGCGCGGCACCTACGTCGGTGTCGCCACCGGCGCGCTCGGCTTCGGCGTCGGCGCCTTGCTGCTGTCCACGCTCGGCTTCGGCGTGTTCCCCGTGCACTGGCTGATCGCCGGCGCGGTCGGCGCGGTGCTCGGCGGCGGCGCCGGCGGCGTGATCGGGCTCGGCATCGGCGCCGCCACCGGCCATCAGGTGCAGGAGCAGCTGCAGGTCAGCATCGAGAACGGCGCCGAGCTGCTGGCGGTCAACACCACCGGCGGCATGGCGGGCACGGCCGCGGAGGTGCTGAAGCGCACCGGCGCCGTCGAGGTCTCGCAGAGCGTGCACGCGCGCAGCCACGTTCGCGTGCCGGCGTAGGCGGCGGCGAAGCGAGGAGGTCGTACCGGGTTCGGTACCTCCCGTGGAAGAACGGCAGGGCGGGCGCGGTCTGAGGGTGGATGACGATGCCCTCTCGTCGATGGTCCCTGTTCGCAGCGGCGGCGATGCTGGCGGGCTGTGCCGCGCCGGCGCCGGCGCCAGCTCCGCCCCCGCAGCTGCGCGTGATCACGATCGGCGAGCTGCGCGATCTGGCGCGCGGCGGCGAACTCGACGCGGTGCCCGAGCTGACGATCGTCGGCGACTCCGCCGGCTCGCTGTCGGCGCTCGCCGCGCTGCCCCGACTGCGCATCGTGCGGCTGCGCGACTACCCGCGCATCGACGCCGAGACGATCGTCCGGCTGCTGCAGCTGCCGCAGCTCGAAGAACTCGACCTCGGCGCGCTGCCCGGTCTGCTGCGTCGCGGCGAGACGGTGTCGATCACGAACGATGCGCAGATGCTGCTGAGCCAGCTGATCCTGCGCGACCCGCGGCCGCGCGCCGGCCTGCGGCTGGTGGTGCGCGGCGACGACGGCACGTCGCTGGCCAGGCTGGCCGAGCTGGCGCGGCCGTCGTCCGTCGAACTCGACCTGTCCGGCTTGCTGCCGCCGCACGACCAGGCGCCGCGCCGGGCCGGTTCTTCGTTCGATCCGGAGGTGCAGCGGCGGGACGGCGCGCGGTCGTTGGTGCAGGCGACGGCGCTGCTGGCGTCCCGCTGCGAGCTGGTGCGCTGACGCGACGCAGGTTCAGCGCGGCGCCGCACACAGCCGTTCGTAGCGCAGCCGCGCCGCCGCGACCTGGTCGCGCAGCACCGGTCGGCGTTCGTCGTCGGTGCACGCAGCGAGCAGGTCGGCGAGCTGCAGATACTGCTTCTTCGCCTCGAGCTCGGGCGGCAGGAAGCCGTTGCCCTTCAGCAGCAGGTAGCCGGCGCGCAGCTCGTCCGGCACCGCCGACAGGTCCTCCAGCACGAGGCGTCGCCCGGCGCCGGCGAGGTTCTGCAGCTTGCCGTCGGCGTCGGCTTCGCGCAGCCGCTGCTCGACAAGGTGGAAGAACGGGTCCATCGCGGTCGCGATGCTATCCGACCGGATGTGCGCGGAAGGCGCCGAGTCGGCAGCTCTCGAGTACGCGGCCGTCTTCGCAGGCGACCAGCCCGGCGAACTGCGGCAGCCCGTCGAGCCAACGTAGACCGTCGACGCTGCCGCGGATCAGCACTGCCTTGGCGACCGCCTCGGCGGCCGCAGCGCTCGGCCCGACCACCGTCGCGGTCAACACGTCGGTGTCGGCCGGCGCACCGGTGCGCGGATCGATCACGTGGTGCAGCCAGTGACCATCGCGCTGCCACCGCCGCCGGTCGCGCCCCGACGTGGCGACGCCGCCACAACGCAGCAGCAACTCGCAAAGCGTGTCGCCCTCGACGAACGGCGACGCGACGCCGATGCACCACGGGCGACCGTCGGCGCGCGGGCCGTTGACGGCGATGTCGCCGGCGGCGTCGACGAGCAGCGCGCAGCCGCGAACGCTGCTGGCGACGCGGTCGGCGGCCCAGCCCTTGACGACGCCGCCGAGGTCGAGACGCACACCGACGGGTCGTTCGAGCCCGCTGCGGTCGGCGTCGAGACGGAGCAGGTCGCGCCCGCAGCTCGCGGGAGTCGCGGCGGTCGCGCGCGAAGGACCTTCGAGCCGTTCGAAGCTGCGGTCGTAGCCCGCGGCCTCGAGCGCGCCGAGCACGGTCGGCGTCACCAGACCTTCGGTCAGGCGCGTGGCGTCGAGCGCGACGCCGAGCACCTCCGCCATCAACGCGCTGACCGCCACGTGCACCGCCGGATCGCGGTTGAGGCGGCTCAGCTCGCTGTCGTCGCGGAAGCGGCTGAAGCGCTGCTCCCACTCGACGAACCAGCCGGGCACCGCCGCCAGCTCGGCGGCCGCGCCCGCTTCGTTCGAGTCGACGACCAGCGCCATCGCGCAGTGCATCGCGCGGAACGCGAGGCGCTGGAGCGTCGCGGTGATCACCGCATCACCACGAAGAGCCGGTCTTCGCCGCCTGCGTGTAGGCGCCGATCGCGGCAGACGGCGCGCCGCCCTGCCCGCCGTCCTTGCCGCCACTTGACGGGAACAGGCTGTCGATGTCGCCGGTGTCGGCGGCCTGCTGCAGACGCTCGGCGAACGCCGCACGACGCGGGTCCTGCCCCTTCGGGTCCTCGCTGCGGATCTTGTCCGCCAGGTCGGTCAGCAGTTGCTTGGCCTGTGCCGGATCCGACTGCTGCAGCTCACGCAGCTCGCTGAGGAACTGGCCGCGGCGCGAGATGCTCGCGCTGCTGTCGCCATCGTGGTCGCCGTCGGCGTCGCGCGGGCCGCGAGGTCCCTGCACGCCCGGCTGCGAAAACTGCGGCCGCTCCGGCCGTGCGACCTGCGGCGCATTGCCGACGGCCGATCCATGGATGCTCGAAACGCTCATCTGACTTCTCTCCCTGGGCAGACGACGGCGGCTTCGTCCGCCAGGGGCATCGAGGTTGAGCCGTTCTCGCGATCCTACGGGCTGTTCTGGCCCGCCGGCAGGCCTACTGCCCGAAGGTCAGCAGGGCGATGTTGCTCAGTACCAGCCCCGGCACCAGCGGGCACGACGCCTGGGTCGGATCGAACGTCGTCCACTGCGTCTCGAGCTGCGCCCCGATCAGCGTCGGCTGGCACGGGATCGGGAACGAGATCGACGCGGCTCCGCCGACGAGCGGCAGTGTCGCCGTCACCGAGAACGGCACCCAGACGCACGAGCCGCACTGCAGCGTGCCGACCCCGGCCGGCGACAGGTTGAACACCGACAACAGAGCGGTCGGCGGCGCCGACGCCAACGCGCTGGTGAACTGGCTCGCGCCGATCGCTGGTGGATGCGGGATGCTCTGCGAGCCCGCGGCGCCACAGCCGCCGCTGAGCATCACCACGGTGCCGCCGTTGGCGGTGTTGACCAACAACTGGCCCCACGCGTTGTACCAGCCGCCAAGGAGATTGATGTACCCGGCCAGCGCGGTATCGCCGACCCCGCCGCCCGCTTCCGCCGGAGCGACCACGACGCGATCCGTCGAGGAGCTGGTGGGCAAGGTGAAGGTGTCGTTGCAACTGACACAGGTGTCAACGTCGTAGCTGGCGAGGCGCATCGACGTCGACACGGAGGGCAGGGTCACACGGTGTTGCATGCCGACCCACGCCTTGGCGCTCGAACAGGCGACAGAAGGCTTGGAATCCTGCGCGACCGCAGTACCACCGAGCGTCGACTCCGCGCCCGCGACCAGGATGCCGGCGGGATCGAGGTGGATCGGCGCGACGACCACGCTCGAGTTGCTCGAACCACCGGTGTACTGCTGCCAGGCGGCGACCCAGCGGCCGCTCCTACCGTCCACGTCGGGCACGCTGACATCGTCGGTGCTCGAGAAGTGCAGCGTCTGCACACTGCCCGGCAAGGTGCCGTCGGTGCGCACTCGCCGCATCGCGATCGAATCGCCGGTCAGGTTGACCCGCCGCATCAACAACACCAGGTCGCCATCGACACCGGCGCTCTTGCTGAGCGCATGCTGGGTGTAGGTCGAGCCGAGCGGCGCGTCGGTGACGATCACGCTCGACGCGGTGACGCTCGGCACGAACGAGGGAGCGGTGCCGCTGAGCCCGATTGCGTAGATCTTCGTGCCCCCCGTCGCCTCGTCCTTGGCGACGACGACGAACGTACGACCCGAGCCAACCGCAGCGTTCGATTCGCAACCGATGTCGTAGTGCAACCAGGCCGCCGTCGAGGTGCCCAGCACGAGGTCGAAGACGACCCCCGCCGTGGCAGCTGAGACCAACTTCAGGCGCAGCGCGTGATTGGTGGACGAGAGGTCCTCCTGGTAGACGAGGCCGAACATCGCTCCGGTGCCCCACGACGCGACCTTCGGCGCGGACTGGGGGTGCGGAGTGCTCGGCGTCGCCCCACCACTGGAGATGCCCTGGTCGTCGACTATCTCGTAGCCGACCGAGGTCGAGCCGAAGAAGTCGTGCTGGAAGGCGAACAGCGTCCGGCCGGTCGATCGATCCCGCACTGCATCGAGCCCCCGGTTGACGATCGGCGTCGTCACCGTGCTCCAGGCGAAGGCGGCACCGACCAACGGATCCAGCACCAGCGGATAGCGAGCGGCATCGACGAACGCCGCCGGCAACGACAGCTCGAGCGCGCCGCTGCACCAACGGATCGCGCCGCGCACCCGAGCGCCGTCGGCGTCGACCCCGAACACGTTGCCGATGCGCACGCCGTCTTCGCCCACCGTCCCGAACACGACCCCGTCGCGATCGCAGACCGGGCCCTGCAGCGCGGTCTCGACCGCGTATCGCACGAACAGGTCGCCGTTGCCAGCTGGGCGCGTGTCGAAGACCCACGACAACTCGACACCCTCGGCGCGCAGTTCGAATCGTTCGCGCACCGTCGCCCCGTGGCGGAATTGCACCATCCGCCCATCCGCCTCGGCTGGCGCCAGCGACGGCAGTGCCGTCACCGCCACGCCGTCGCGGCCGACGGCGATCGGCGTCAACTTCAGCTGGCCCGGATCCTCACCAGCTGACTCCCGCACCAACTCGAGTCTCATGCCACCGACCGCAAAGGTCGCGCGACAACCGGCGCTCGCGCCGATCAACCGTCCGGATTCGTCCCTGCCGAGCTGCGGGCCACCGACCGAAAACGGCGGCGCCAGGGCCCTGATCGGCGGCGGAACGAGGTT
Source organism: Planctomycetota bacterium (assembly GCA_020638735.1). Taxonomy (GTDB): domain Bacteria; phylum Planctomycetota; class UBA1135; order UBA1135; family UBA2386. The sequence continues at coordinate 1,083,032 of JACKHZ010000008.1, forward strand.
CTGTGCGACGACCGGGAACGAACTGAGCAGACCGATCACGAAGCAGCGCGCGTGGTTCACGTGGCATCCATCACCAACGCCGCCTTCGAGTGACGGGAATTTCCGTCTTTCTACTGCCCGAACGTCATCAGCGCCCGGCTGCTGACGATGAGGCCCGGCAGCAGCGGGCACGGCGCCGCGGCGAAGTCGAGGCTGGTCCACTGCGTCTCGAGCTGCGCACCGACCAGCGTCGGCAGACACGGGATCGCGAACGAGATCGATGCGCCGCCGCCGACCACCGGCAGCGTCGCCGTCACCGAGAACGGCACCCAGAAGCACGCGCCGCACGACAGCGCGCCGCCGGTCGGCGCCAGGTTGAACACCGTCAGCAGCGCGGTCGGCGACACGTTGACGAGGTTGCAGGCGAACGACGTGGTGCCGATCGACGGGTTCTTCGGGAACTGCTGCTGGCCGCCGCCGCCGCACTCGCCGCCGAGGCTCGACAGGCTGCCGCCGAGGAACGTGTTGCGCATCAGCATGCAGTAGACGACGCCGTTGGCCACCCACGCCGCGAGCGCGCCTTCGCCGGTCGGGTCGCCGCCGGACACCTGCGTGGCGACGGCGATGCGCGTCTCGGCGCCGCTCGGCGACGCCGTGATCGAGTCGTTGCAGCTGACGCAGCTGCCGCGGTCGATGCCGGCGATGCGCAGCGTCGTCGCCGGCGACGGCAGCACCGTGTGGCTGCGGTAGCCGAGCCACGCCTTGGTGCCCGAGCACGACACCGTCGGCACCGTGTCCTGCACCAGCGCCGTGCCGCCGATTCCCACCTCGGCGCCGAACGTCAGCGTGCCGTTGTCGAGCGCGACTGGTCGGCGGATCACGCTCGCGTAGGTCGAGCCGCCGGTGAACTGCTGCCAGACGGCGACCCATTGCCCGTTCATGCCGTCGACATCGGGCACGCTGACGTCGTCGGTCGTCGCGAAGTGCACCGTCTGCAGCGAACCCGGCAACGAGCCGTCGCTGCCGACGCGTCGCGCGACGATCGAGTCGCCGAGCAGGTTGACGCGCCGCATCGTCAGCAGCAGCTCGCCGTCGGCGCCGGCGCTGCGACTGATCGCCGGCTGCGAGAAGCTGACGCCGCCGCCGTCGGCGACGATCGTCGTCGGCCCGGTGAAGTTGGGCACCAGGATGAAGGTTCCGCCGAACGTCGCGCGGTAGAGGTCGATGGTCGCCGTGGTCGGATCGTCGACCACGATCGCGAAGCCGCGCCCCGAGCCGACCGGCGCGTAGGTCTCGCAGCCGATGTCGACGGTCGGGTAGTTGGCGGAGTTGTTGGACGTGAGATCCTCTGTGAACCACCGCGTGCCGTCGCTGGCGCGCACGAACGCGACCGACGCGATGTAGGTCGTCGTGCCGGGAATGCCGCTGACGATCTCGGTGGTGGCGACGCCGAACAGCGAGCGTTCGCCCCAGCCGGCGACGCGCGGCACCCCGGCGCGCCCCCACAGCATCGCGCGCAGCGCGCCGATCGGACCGCTGGCGTCGGCGAGCATCGTCAGCACGTCGGACGAGGTCGCCGAGTAGGCGAGGCGCCAGGCCAGCAGGTAGCGGCCGGTCGCGGCGTCGTAGGCGCAGTCCGGTTCGGAAGCGGCGTTGGGCAGCGGGTTGCTGACCGTCAGCGTCGCGATCGACGGATCCAGCAGCAGCGGGTAGCTCGCCGCATCGACGAACGCGCCGGGCAGCGACAGCTCGAGCGTGCGACCGTCGCTATGCAGCGCGCCGGCGACGCGCCGGCCGGCGGCGTCGACACCGGTCACCGCGCCGATGCGCACACCGCCGAGGCCCGGCAACACGAACGACAGACCGTCGCCGTCGACGGTCGGCGCCGGCAGCGTGGTGTCGAGCGCGTAGCGCACCACCAGATCGCCTTCGCCCGCCGGCCGCGCGTCGAACCGCCACGACAACTCGACGCCTTCGGGCCACAGCTCGATGCGCTCCTGCACGCCCGGCGCGTGCGGGTAGCGCACGAGCAGACCGTCGCCCTCGGCGAGCGCCGACGACGGCAGCTGCGCGGCGGCGACCCTGCCGCGGCCGACGGCGATCGGCGTCAGCTGCAGGTGCTGCAGCTCGGGACAGCCGTCGCCGAGCGCCGGCTCGAAGCGCGCGCCGGCCGCCGGGAACGCGACCCGGTAGTCCGCGCCGCCGCCCGCCAGGTCGCCGGCGCGGTCGCGCCACGAACCTACGACCCGGTCGAGAGCGATGGCGGGCGCGGTCGGGGCGACGGTGGCCGGGGCCAGCTCCTGCGCCAGAAGCTCCGTCGACAGGGGGATAGCGGTCAACAGCAGGGACACGAGGGCGCGACGGTGCATGCTCGACGATCACCAGCGCGGCGCCGCCGTGACAGCGCGACGGTATGCACCATACTGCATGAAAGTGCTTCAGTTTCATGCGTTATGCTGCTTGCCAAGCACCGGCCAACACCCCACACTGGCCACCCCCGAAATCCGGGACCCCACCCCTTCCGAGGCCCCTGACCGACCGCTGCGGCATGACCGACTTCCATCGCCACCCGGACAGCTACCACCACTGGAAGCTGCAGATCGACGGCGACGTCGCCCACCTGTGGATGAACGTCGACCCCGAGCACCCCTACAAGGACGGCTACGAGCTGAAGCTCAACAGCTACGACCTGGGTGTCGACATGGAGCTGTGCGATGCCGTGCAGCGCTTGCGCTTCGAGCACCCCGAGGTGCGCGCGCTGGTCGTCGGCAGCGCGCAGGAGCGCGCGTTCTGCGCCGGCGCCAACATCCGCATGCTGGCGGGCAGCACGCACCCGTTCAAAGTCAACTTCTGCAAGTACACCAACGAGACCCGACTGAGCCTCGAGGACCTGAGCATCAACAGCGGCGTCAAGACGATCTGCGCGGTCAACGCCGCGTGCGCGGGCGGCGGCTACGAGCTGGCGCTGGCGTGTGACGAGATCCACCTCGTCAACGACAACAACTCGGCGGTGTCGCTGCCCGAGGTGCCGCTGCTCGGCGTGCTGCCGGGCACCGGCGGCCTGACGCGCCTCGTCGACAAGCGCAAGGTGCGCCGCGACCGCGCCGACGTGTTCTGCACGATGGCCGAGGGCATGCGCGGCAAGAAGGCGCTCAACTGGGGCCTGGTCGACGCGATCTGGCCGAAGTCGAAGTTCCAGGCGTCGGTCGACGAGCACGCCAAGGCGCTCGCCACAGCAGCGCCGAAGCGCGCCGCGAAGGGCATCAGCCTGCCGAAGATCGAGCGCCAGCTGCTCGCCGGTGCCAAGGACAGCAAGGACCTCGCCGAAGGCTTCCGCTACAGCTGCGTCACGGTCGAGCTCGACGCCGACCGCCGCAAGGCCACCATCACCGTCAGCGGCCCGACCGGCAACCAGCCGAAGAACGGCGCCGAATACGAAGCCGCCGGCGCCGAAGCGTGGGCGCTGCGCTGCTACCGCGAGCTCGACGACGCGCTGCTGCAGCTGCGCTTCGACCACGAGCAGGTCGGCCTGATCGTGCTGCAGACGCGCGGCGACCGCGACGCGCTGCTGCAGGTCGAGAAGGACCTGTTCGCGAACCGCGAGCACTGGCTCTGCCACGAGATCCTGCTGCACATGGCGCGCGTGCTGCGCCGCTACGACCTGATGGCGCGCTCGACCTACGCGCTGGTCGACGCCGACTCGTGCTGCGCCGGCGCCTTCCTCGAGCTGACGATCGCCAGCGACCGCGTCTACGCGCTCGACAGCGACAAGGTCGAGTTCGCGGTCGGCCCGCTGAGCTGTGGCCTGCTGCCGATGAGCCACGGCATCACCCGCCTGGACAACCGCTTCCTCGCGCAGCCCGAGCAGGCGGCGAAGCTGGCCAAGGAGATGCCGACGCTGAACGCAGCCGACGCCGACGAGAACGGCCTCTGCACCTACCTGCTGGACCCGGTCGACTGGGACGACGACGTGCGCATCGCGCTCGAGGAGCGCGTCTCGCTGTCGCCCGACGCGCTGACCGGCATGGAGGCGTCGCTGCGTTTCGGCGGCGCCGAGAACTGCGACAGCAAGATCTTCGGGCGCCTCAGCGCCTGGCAGAACTGGATCTTCACGCGTCCCAACGCCACCGGCGACGAGGGCGCACTGACCCGCTACGGCGCCCCGGAGGGCGCGCGATTCGACTGGAGAAGGACCTGATTCCCATGAGCATCGTCGACCTGGAAGCCAAGATCCCCAACAACGTCGGCCTGCGCGACAACAAGCGCCTGACCATGGCGCTCGAGAAGTGGCAGCCGAAGTTCCTCGACTGGTGGAACACCGTCGGTCCGAGCGACTTCAACAAGCACGACATCTACCTGCGCACGGCGATCGGTGTCGGCCAGGGCGGCTGGGCGCACTTCGACTACGTGAAGATGCCCGACTACCGCTGGGGCATCTTCCTCGCCGACGGCCCGGCCGATCGCAAGATCCACTTCGGCGACCAGGTCGGCGAAGCGGCGTGGCAGGAGGTGCCCGGTGAGTTCCGCAACCGCCTGCGCCGCCTGATCGTCACCCAGGGCGACACCGAGCCGGCGTCGGTCGAGCAGCAGCGCATGCTCGGCCACTGCTGCCCGTCGCTCTACGACCTGCGCAGCCTGTTCCAGGTCAACGTCGAGGAAGGCCGCCACCTGTGGGCGATGGTCTACCTGCTGCAGACGCACTTCGGCGCCGACGGCCGCGACGAGGCCGAGGCGATGCTCGAGCGCCACAGCGGCGACGTCGACAACCCGCGCATCCTGCAGGCGTTCAACTACCCGGTGACCAACTGGCTGGACTTTTTCTGCTTCACGGCCTTCATGGACCGCGACGGCAAGTACCAGCTGGCGTCGCTGGCCGAGTCGAGCTTCGACCCGCTGGCGCGCACCACGCAGTTCATGCTCGCCGAAGAGGCCTACCACCTGCAGACCGGTGAGAACGGCGTCGGCCGCATCGTCAAGCGCACCGGCGAGCTGATGGCCGAGGGCAAGGACCCGCGCACCGTCGGCGCGATCCCGCTCGAGGTGATCCAGCGCTACATCAACTTCTGGTTCACCGGCTCGATGGACCTGTTCGGCGGCGAGGACTCGACCAACGCGGCCGAGTCGTTCGCCAACGGTCTCAAGGGTCGCTATCGCGAGAGCGACGGCATCTACAAGGACCCGAAGGCGCTCAACGCCAACTACTCGCTCGAGGTGCCGACCGAGGACGGCAAGATCGAGAAGAAGGACATCCCGCTGCGCCGCGCGATGAACGCGGTGCTGCTCGACGCCTACATCGCCGACTGCCGTCGCATCGTCGACCGGTGGAACCGCGACCTCGAGAAGACGGGCGTCTCGGCGCGCGTCTACCTGCCGGACCACAAGTTCAACCGCCACCAGGGCATCTACGCCGGCTTCCGCTTCACCCCGCAGGGCGAGCTGATCGACGAGGCGACCTGGACGCACAAGCACACCGAGTGGCTGCCGACCCAGGCCGACCGCGACTATGTCAACTCGTGCATGGTCAAGGTCACCGAGCCCGGCAAGTTCGCCAACTACATCGCGCCGCCGGCGCAGGGCGTGAACAACCAGTCGCTCGACTTCGAGTACGTCAAGTTCCACTAGGCCGAGCGAACCCCACAGATGACCAACCGACTCTGCTATGTCTGCGAGGGCGGCGACTGCACCGAGAAGGGCAGCGGCGACATCTTCGACAAGCTGCGCGACCTCGTGAAGGAGTTCGATCCGGGCGAGGAGCGCATCAAGATCCGCCGCTACCCGTGCTTCGGCGCGTGTGAGCAGGGCATCAACGTGACGCTGTATCCCGACAAGGTCTTCTACAGCACCGTCACCGAGGCCGACCTGCCGGAGATCGCCGCGCACATCAAGGGCGAGGGCGAGCCGGTGACGCGCCTGACCGGCAAGTGCCAGCCCGACGTCGAGCAGATCATCTGGGACATGCTCGACAGTCCCTACTGAGTCTGGCCCTACTGAACGAGGGTACCGCACCCGGTACACCCTCCTCGTTTCGCCGACCCGATCGCCACCGGCCCGCCGCATCCGCGGTTGGGCCGGCTCGCTGTACGGGCTCCGGACCTCGAGCCTCGCGCTGCGACATCCACGTCAGCTAGACTTCCCGGCCGAAGATGTACGTCGATCGCATCAAGCTGAAGAACGTCCGTGGCTTCGGCGAGCTGGAGTTCGACCTCGCCCGCGCCGGCCACACGCACGCAGGGTGGACCGTCTTCACTGGCGACAACGGGGCAGGCAAGAGCGCACTGCTCAAGTCCATTGCAGTAGGCCTCGTCGGGCGCGACACGGCCAGGCTACTGCAGCCGAACTTCCATCGGTGGATCCGCCACGGCACAGGCAGCGCTGAGGCCTCGATCGAAGTCCACGTGTTGAAGTGCGACGACGACGGACTTGTCGGGACCGGTCGAGCCCCGAAGGCCGCATTCCCGGCCAAGCTGTTCCTCACCAACGGTGGCAAGGAAACCCACCTGAAGGAAGCCGAGGAGACCGGCGGCTCCATCACGCCGCAGCGCACGATCTGGGCCCCCGAAGCATCTGGCTGGTTCAGCTGCGGCTACGGCCCCTTCCGGCGCGTGTTCGGCGACTCTTCCGAAGCGGCGCGCCTCATGGTCGCCCCCTCCACGGAACGCTACGTGACGATGTTCCAAGAGGCGGCATCCCTGGCCGAAGTGGATCGCTGGATGCGCAGCATGAAGCATCGCGTCCTCGAAGGGCGCGCAGCGGATCGTGAGCAGCTGGATCTGCTACTGGGCCTCCTGAACGACGACTTGATGCCCAACCAGTTCCGGATCGCGGAAGTCGATGCAGACGGCCTGTGGCTCGAAGACCGCAACGGCGTCCGCTTGTCCTGGAGCGAGATGAGTGACGGCTACCGCTCGTGCCTCGCTCTTCTCGCAGACATAGTACGCCATCTCGTGAAGGCGTTCGGCTCGCAGAACCTGGTGACGCGTTCCGGCGAAGGCCGACTTGAGGTCTGTCACAGCGGCGTGGTCCTGATCGACGAGATCGATGCCCACCTGCACCCGGAGTGGCAGCGCGAGATCGGGTTCTGGCTGAAACGCCACTTCCCCAAGATCCAGTTCCTGGTCACGACGCACAGCCCACTCGTCGTTCAGGCAGCAGACCTGATCTTCCACCTGCCCGAGCCAGGCAGCGACGACCGGCCACGAAGACTGGACGACCAGGAGTTCCTCGAGGTGATCGCGTCCCGTCCGAATCGCATCCTGACCGGACCGGCGTTCGGGCTGCCCACGACCCGATCGGAACTCGCCGTGGCGAAGCGCACCGAGCACTCGAGGCTCAGTGCGCGACGCCGAGCAGGAGACACTCTCAGCCCGGCTGACGAAGCTCGCCTCAGGCAATTGACGCTGTTCGCCGAGTTCGACGCCGACGAGTAGGCCGATGCGCCACTACCGACGGCCCAAGCTCAACGCGAACCAGTCCGCGCAGCTCGCCAAGAAGCAGCGCAAGGTCGACTCCAACAGGAAGGCGGGGAATCTCGACACCACCAAGACCTGGAAGACCGCGCGCAAGACGAAGCTACTCAAGGAAGTGCTTCGAGTGCTGCAGGCCATGGCGGGCGCACGCGAGCGGTGCATGTACTGCTCAGACTCTCACGGCACCGACATCGAGCACTGGCGCCCCAAAGCCTCGCATCCCGAGGTCATGTTCGCCTGGTCGAACATGCTCCTCTGCTGCACCGAGTGCGGGCGCATCAAGTCAGACAAGTTCCCCGTCGACTCGCAGGGCCAACCGCTGCTGATCGACCCCAGTCTGGACAACCCCTGGGACCACCTCGACTTCGATCCCTTGACCGGCATCCTCACCGCGCGTTTCGACCTCGGAACTCAAGTGTTCGATGCGCGCGGCCAGGCGACTGTCCAAGTGCTGCAGTTCGAGTTGCGAGAGGCGATGCAGCGAGGATTCCGCGCCTCGTGGAAGAGGATCGCTGCCGTTTGCGAGTCAGCGCGACAGTCCAGAATGGGCCCGCAGCAACTGACCGAACTGCTGAGGGCGGCCGATGACCATGGCCTGCTCGAATGGTGCTTCTCCAGTCGGGGATCGCGCGAACCGCCGCTGAGCGACCTCCTGCAAGAGCAGCCGGACGTCTTCACTGCCTGCCAGGACATCCTGAACGCCCTGACCTGCTAGAACTCGCCGGCTACCATGCGCGGCCCCATCGTCCACCGGGGGAAGGATCCGCATGAACCCTCGCTCCACGCTCGGCGCGTTCGCAGTGCTGGCGCTCGCCGCCACAGCACTGCTGTTGACGCTGCACGGCCCCGCGGCCGCGCCCGGCGACCGCGATAGGCCGCTGCGCGCCACGAACCTCACGCCCCCGGCGACCTCCGAGGTCGCAACTCCTAACGCGGTCGTGTCCATCGATGCCGGCCCGCGACGCACCGCGGCGAGCGCAGCCACTACTCCACCACCCGAACCGCTCGCCCACGTCACGGGCCGCTGTGTCGATGCCGCTGGCGTGCCGCTCGCCGGCTGCCGGATCGACCTGCAGTCGCAACGCTCGGACAGCCCACGCGCCGTAACCTGGCGCCTCGAGCACAAAGAACCGCCGCCATGGCTGCAGCCCGAACCCGTCGTCACCGGCGACGACGGGCGCTTCGCGTTCGCGTTCTGGCCGCCGCCGTCGCTCGGGTTCGTGCTCGACATCGCCATGCAGGGCCGCGGCGAACTGCGCGCCGAATGGGAGGAACTCGACGCCGGGCAGAGCGAAGACCTCGGCGATGTCGTGCTGCACGCCGGGGTGCGGGTGCGCGGACGCGTCATCGACGAAGACGACAACCCGATCGCCGAAGCAGCCGTGCGCTTCACCTCGACCGGACGCGGGCCCGCGAGCCACCGCCTCGCCCGCCCCGACGACTTCACGATCGAACACACCGCGGGCGACGGCACGTTCACCAGCCAGCGCTGGCTGCCGGCCGACACCTACCGGCTCCGCGTGCCGGGCCACACGCTGACATCGGCGGAGACCGTCGACCTGCTCGCCGAGCGCCCCGAAGAGCAGCTGACGATCGTCGTCACCAACGCGGCGGAGACGCGCATCGCGGGCCGCGTCATCGACGAAGCCGGAGCGCCGGTCGCCGATGTCGGGGTGTTCGAGACATCCGGAAGTGCCGCGCAGTACACGGCTGCCGACGGCAGCTTCGTGCTGACCGCAGCGGGCGCGATCGAGCAGCCGACGACCCAGCTGACGGTGCGCAGCACCGCCTGCCAGCCGCTCGAGCCGCCGAAGCCGGCGAAGTGGGGTGACCGCGACGTCGTGGTCCGCGTGCGCCGTGTCGCCCCGCTGCAGCTGCGCGTCACCGACGAGGCCGGCGCGCCGGTGACGCGCTACGCGGTGCGCATGATGCAGACCGACGCGACCGTGCACTACGTCACCGACGAGGACGTTCGCACCGAGGGCGAACACCCTGACGGCGTCGCCATGCTGCCCGGCCTCTTCCGCGGCAACTGGCTGCTGGTGGTCGAGTTCGCTGCATCGAGCGGGCTGCAGACGATCACCACGCAGCAGCAGATCGGCGACGTCGCACCGGGCCGCCTCGACCTCGTCGCGCACGCCACGGCGTCGCGCACGCTGCGCGTGTTGGACAGCGCCGGCGCGCCGGTCGTCGGCACGACCGTGCGGCTGTGCGACCTGTTCGGCAAGCCGCTCGATCAGCTGTTCTCGCTCAGCAGCAACGACGAATGGTTGCGCGTGCTCCGCATGACGACCGCGCGGTTGCTGCAGCAGGTCACGACCGGCGACGACGGCAGCACAGAACTGCACGGCCCAGGCGACCACACGCTGTGCCTGTTGATCGGCGGCGAAGGCGATCACCTGCTCTGGCACGGCGACGTGCGGCTCGACACCGCCGACGAGCTGGTCGTGCAGCTTCAACGCGGTGCCGGCCTGAAAGGACGCTGCATGCCGGCCGCCGGCCTGGCGAAGCTCGGTCTGCCGTTCGACGCCGAGCGCGGCGTGCAGAGGCCAAAGCTGGTCCTGTTGCGCGGCGACCGCGAGACCTTCCCCCACCACCTGCTCACCCCGGCACGATCCACGCCACTGACGATCGCCGACGACGGCACGTTCGCCGCGCAGGGCATCCCTGCCGGCACCTGGCGCATCGCCGTCCGCATCGACGACGAGCATTCGCTGAGTCTGCAACAGACCATCCTGACCGAGGTGACGCTGGTCGACGGCCAGACGCTCGTCCTGGACCTCGACTTGACCCCGCTGCTGCCCGGCACGCTGAACGCCCGCGTGCTGCACAACGGCACACCGCTCACCGGGGACTGGATCATGTGCGATGCGGGTCAGCAGGTCACCCGACTGGACATCGACGCCGGCGGTCGCTGCTCGGGCGAACTGCTGCCCGGCACCTACCGCTTCGACCTGCGATGGAGCGGCCTGTTGAGCACCAACACGGCGGTGGTGCGCGCCGGCGAGGAGACCGAAGTCGAGGTGCAGTTCTTCTCCGGCAAGGTCACGCTGCAACTGCTCGACCCCGACGGCGCGGCAGTGGCGAACGTCCCGGTGTTCGCGCAGGATCAGCCCCGGCCGCTGGGCACCACCAACGCAAGCGGACAGCTGCTCGTCGTACGCACCCCGAGCATCCTGCAGCTGTCGGTGCTGCCACGCCGTCTCGGCACTCCGGAGGACGTTCAGCGCATCTGGCGTGAAGGACACGCGCGCGGCGACGGGGATCCGTACCGGACGCTGCTGCTGCCGCTCGGCGAAGTGACGCTGCAGGCAAACGACGACAAGCCTGTCGAGCTGCGCCTGCCGGAAGCCTGGCGGCAGTGACCGGCACCACGCGCGGCACGCGCTTGCTACCATGCGCGCCCGGCCGTCCACCGGAGAAGGAGCCGCATGACCCCTCGCAATCTGCTGGTCGCGATCGTCGCCGTCGCGATCGTCGCCGCCGCATTGACGTTCTTGCTCTACGAACCGTCGACCGCGATCGCGCAGGTCGACGCGCCGCCGCGTGCGGCCGACGCGCAACCAGCGCCGACCGTCGCCGAGGCCGCGGACGGCCAGATCGCCACCGAGACGGCTGCACCGGCCCCCGCCGAACCGCAGCGCACCGCAGCCGAACCCACCGCGGCGCCCGCGCCCGGCCCGCTCGCCCACATCGTCGGCCGCTGCGTCGACGCCGCCGGCGCGCCGCTCGCAGGGTGCAAGATCGACCTGGACGGCTGGAACGCCAACAGCGAACGCGTGGACGCGTGGCGCGTCGATCACGACGAGGACCCGCCGTGGAAGGACCCCGAGGACCTCGTCACCGGCGACGACGGGCGCTTCGCGTTCGCGTTCTGGCCGCCGCCGCCGTTCCAGTTCTCGCTCGATGTCACCAAGGAAGCCTGCGGACACCTGAACGGGCGCTGGAGCAAGCTCGACGAGGGCCAGACCCTCGACGTCGGCGACGTCGTGGTGACCGCGGGCGTCAAGGTGCACGGCCGCGTCGTCGACAAGCAGGGTGCCCCGCTGGCCAAGGCCTACCTGTCGATCTCCAGCGATGACCGCGGCGGCATCGGCGATGGCGTCGGCCCCGTCTGGGGCACGCAGGTGGTCACCAAGGACGACGGGGCGTTCGTGACGCGCGGATGGCTCGTGCCCGGCAAGTACGACCTGCGCGTGCAGGACCGCGACATCGAGTCGGAGAAGCAGGTCGAGCTGGTCGCCGAGCGCCCCGAAGAGGTGCTGACCGTCGTCGTCGCCGATCAGAAGGAGCAGCAGACGATCACCGGCCGCGTCGTCGACGAAGCGGGCGCGCCGGTGGCCAGGGTCCAGGTGACGGCGTTCGGCAACGGGTGGTCCGATACGCGCAGCAAGGCCGACGGCACGTTCGTGCTGACGAACCGTCAGCAGCTCGGCGAAGGACCGCTGTGGCTGCAGGTGCGCAGCAGCGAGTACGCGCCGGTCGACGAGAAGCTCGAGACGACATGGGGCAGCACCGACGTCGTCGTCAAGGTGAAGCGCACCGGCCAGCTGACGCTGCGCGTCACCGACGAGGCGCAGCACCCGGTTTCGCGCTACGCGGTGCGCATGCTGCAGACCGACGCGCACATCCGTTCGAGCGAGGATCAGCGCGTGCGCACGCAGGGCGAACACGAGGACGGCACGGCCACGCTGCCGGGGCTGCGACGCGGCCACTGGGTGCTGCTGATCGAGTTCGCCGCGCAGAGCGGCCTGGAGACCATCACCCACACGCTCGAGGTCGGCGACGTCGCGCCCGCCCGCCTCGACCTGATCGCGCACGCGACGGGGACCCGCACGCTGCGCGTGCTCGACACGGCCGGCGAGCCGATCGCGGGCGCCAACGTTCGGCTGTGCGACATGTTCGGCAAGTCGTTCGTCGAGAACTTCCCGGCCATGAAGGGCGAGCAGTGGATGTGGAACCTCAGCAACCTCAACCCCAAGGTCGTGCAAGAGGGCAAGACCGACGACGACGGGCGCCTCATGCTGCGCGGACCCGCCGACCGCGCGCTCGGCCTGCTGATCGGCGGTGACGGTGCTTGCACCGCGCACCACGACGAAGTGCAGCTGCGTGTCGAGGAGGAGCTGCTCGTGCGCATCGACCGCGGCGCCGGCTTGAAGGGACGCTGCACGCCGCCCGCAGGTCTGGCCGCGCTGAAGGAACTCGGCGGTCTCGCGGCCGACGCCGCGTTCGACGACCAGCGACGGCCGCGGTTGCGCCTGACACGCACCGACGGCGCGCAGTTCCCGGACCGCCAGCTCGAGTATGTCGCCGCGTCGATGCTCGCGCTGGCCGACGACGGCACGTTCGCCGCCGACGGCATCCCCGCCGGCACGTGGAAGCTCGCGGTGGAGGCGTCGGTGTCGCTCGGCAACGGCAGCTCCACCAGCCGCAGGATCCCGCTCGCCGAGGTCACGCTGGTGTCGGGACAGACCGCCGACGTCGAACTCGACCTGACCCCGACGATCCCGGGCACGCTCAGCGCGCGTGTGCTGCACAACGGCGTCCCGGTGCACGACGCGTGGTTGTCGTACGGCGGCGACAACGGCGGCGCTTCGCTGAAGATCGAAGCCGACGGCCGCTGCTCGGGCAGCGTGCTCCCAGGCACCTACGAGCTCCATCTCCAGCCCCCCTACCTGGCCTACCCGAGCAAGCTCGTCGTGCGCAGCGGCGAACGGACCGACGTCGAACTGCAGTTCTTCTCCGGCAAGGTAACGCTGAAGCTGCTCGACCCGGACGGCGCGCCGCTGGCCAACACCGCGGTGTTCGTCGGCGATCAGACCTGGCAGGCCGGCACCACCGACCAGGACGGCAAGCTCGAGCTGGTGCGCGCGCCCGGCAACCTGCAGCTCGCGGTGCTGCCGAAGCGGCTGTGCACGCAGGAGGCGCAGATGGCGCTGTGGAACGACGCGCGGCAACGCGGCGAGAAGGACCCGTTCACCCCGCTGCGCATCCCGATCGGCGAGGTCGTGCTGCAGGCCAACGGCGACCAGCAACTCGAGCTGCGGCTGCCCGACACGTGGCGGCAGTGACGCGACCGGGGCGTCGACGCGCCCCGTTCGCGAGCCTTACGGACACCGATCAGTAGTCGCCGAGCAAGCCGGTGACGCCGTTGCCGGTGATCGCGCCGAAGGCATTGACCCCAGGCACGAACACCGCCGAGGTCGTGTGCAGCTGGATCCCGATCAGCGCCGGGTTGGCAGGCAGCCCGATCGCGTAGCTGTGCAGCACGCCGAAGGGCGTCCACGGGCTCACCACCTCGAGGCTCGAACGCAGACCGCACCCGGGCATGCCGATCGACGCCAGGTCGTCGATGCCCGGATCGACCAGGCCGATGATGTCGACGCCGAGCGTGCTGGCGGGCGGGAAGTTGGTGACGTCCATCGTCCAGGCCGTGCCGATGATCGGCCGCGACGCCGGCGTGACGGTCAGCGGCAGGCCGTCGACGGCCGGCAGCTGGAACGACGTGGCGAGTCGCGCCGAGATGTCGATCGCGCCGCCGTCGTAGCTGGCACCGCCGGGCGAGTAGCCGACGATCAGGCCCCAGATCGTCTCCAGCCCGAGGAAGACGTAGTGCACGTTGCCGGTGCTGGTGTCGAACTGGAGCTGGAACGTGGAGGCCGTGCTGCTGCCGCCGCCGAACGCCCACACACCGTCCCACGTCACGCACGCCTTGGCGCCGACCTGCTCGAACTTGACGCGCCCGCCGAACAGCAGCGAAGGGTCGAAGTCGGATTGCACGAAGTAGGCCGTGGCAGGCTGGTCGAGCAGGGTGATCGGGCCGAGCGGAGCGGTGTTGTTGCCCGCGGCCATCGAAACCACCCCGTTGGAGTTCACGTGCAGCGTCGAGGTCGAGCCTCCCGGATAGCTCATCGGCGCCGACAACGGCACCGCCACGCCCGTGTCGTCGCCGAGCGGCAACACGATCGCCGCGGCAGACGGCGGCAGGAACACCGGGTTGCTCTGGGTGACGAAGTAGCCGCCGCCGGACGGAATGAGGGTCATCGACGAGTTGTCGAGGTCGATCGCGGCGAGGGAGAGAGACTCGTAGAACGAAGCCGGGTTGCGGATGCAGCCCTGGCCGGTGATCGCCTGGCTGGCGTAGGCGGTGCCGACCACCGGGCCCTGGACGCGGACCGGGAACGAGCCCGTCACGCCGCCGTAGCCGGCGACGCGCACCAGGTAGGTGCTGAGGCCCTGGACCTGCACGGTCACGCTCGAGCCGGTGTTGCAGGTGTCGTCGTTGCAGCCGAGGCTGACGAGGTTGCCGCAGCTGCCGGAGAACACCTGCAGCACCGTGTCGATCGCGGCCCCGCAGGTGTCGACCGTGACGCTGCCGGCCACGGTCGTGTCGAGCTTGAACCACACGTCGTTGGCGGAGTTGCCGCATGGCCAGGCCGGCGCCGAGGTCGTCGAGCCGACGTTGCTGAACGGGCCGTTGTCGCCGGCGAAGACAGGGATGGCGCCGGCGCAGTTGTCGTTCTGGGCGAGGGCGACTGCCGACACGGCGCAACCGATGGCGAGAGTTCGAAGCACGCGAATGGTCATGGTGCCGAGGTCATCCGGAGGTGCTCCCGGGCGTGGCGGCGCACTCAGGAATTCCGGACGGGCACCGGCTCGGCGGCGCACGCGGCGCGATCACCCCACGCGGGGCGCTGGCCCTGCTCGACACCAACCGCCTGCGAACCCTCGATCTCACCGGCTGGCCGGTCGACTTCGACTGGGCCGACTTCACCGCCGCGCTGGCCGAGCGCGAAGGCCTCGAAGTCGTCCGGTGACACCATGGCGCGCGGCGGCGCTTGACCCACCCGCCGCCAACTCGCAGCATCGGAAGCCAAGCCTGACGGCCCGTCGTTCCTCGTCGGCACGATCGCGCCGCCCGCCTCTCTCCGCGGCCGCCCGGCTGCGCATTCCGATGAGCAAGCCCAGCTACGTGCTCCGTCTCGTCCGCGACGGACAGCCGCCCCAGACGTTCGAGTTCGACCAGGAGCGCATCAGCATCGGCCGCGAGGTCGGCGACGTCGCGGTGCACGATCCGGGCGCGTCGTCGAAGCACGCCGAGATCGTCTTCCACGACGGCATCGTGCAGCTGCGCGACATCGGCAGCACCAACGGCACCTGGCTCGGCACGCGCAAGGTCGAGAAGGAGACGATGGCGCCGGGCGTCAAGTTCACGATCGGCACGAGCACGCTGGAGCTGGTCGAGCTCCGCGGCCTCGAGACCGCCGGCGGCACGCTGGTGATGGCGCCGCCGCAGCTGCCGGTCGGTCCGTCCGGCACGCAGGTGCGCGCTCCCGGCGCCGGGCTCGCCGCCACCGAGGCGCCGACCCGCACGGCGAAAACCCCGAGGCCGCGACTGACCGCGCAGCAGCGCAAGGTCGGGGCGATCGCCGGCGCAGCGGTCGTGATCGCCGTGATCGGCACGATGCTGTTCCGCGGCGACGGCAAGCGCGGCAACGCCGCGATCAAGGATCCGACCGAGGTCACGGTGCGCGCCGTCTACTTCCGCGGCCCGCAGGGACCGCAGGCGAGCGGCGGCACGACGCAGAGCACGGTGCGCATCTCCCCCAACAAGAAGGGCGGCGCCAGCGTCGGCGTGATGGAGGAGTTCGCCGGCGGCGCCGGCAACCAGTGGCGCACGGCGACGTGGCTCGCCGCGTTCAGCGCCAGCCAGCTGACCGGTCAGAGCCTGACCGACTACGAGTTCCTGGTGCGCACCAGCGGCCACATCGACGGTCCGTCGGCGGGCATGCTGATGACGTCGACGATGATCGCGCTGCTGCGCGGCAAGAAGCCGCGGCCGGACACGACCATGACCGGCACGATCAACCCGGACGGCTCGGCCGGGCCGGTTGGCGGCATCGTGCAGAAGATGAACGGCGCGGCCAAGGACGGCATCAAGCGCTTCGGCTTCCCGATGGGCGCGCGCAACCACCAGGACATGCGCGACGGCCGCATCGTCGACCTGTTCGACGTCGGCAAGGAGCTCGGGCTCGAGGTGCGCGAGATCCACGACGTGTTCGAGGCCTACGAGTTCTTGACCGACGACAAGCTCGAGCGCCCGGCGCCCGTGCCCGAGGCGGCGATGGAGCTGGACAGCTCGACCGCGGGCCTGCTGCGCAGCAAGAACCAGAAGTGGACGGCGATCGTCGAAGGCGAGATCGCCGGGCTCAAGACCGCCGCGCGCGGCATGTCCCAGCAGCTCGCGCAGCGCGTGCAACCGTTCGCGCAGGCCGCCGACGAGGCGTTCGCCAAGGCCCGTGGCTTCGAGCAGAGCGACTTCCTGACCTCGGCGTTCGACAGCTACGTACAGGCCGCCGTCGCCGCCGGCACCACGAAGAGCGCGGCGCAGTTCCTCAAGGCGCTCGCCGCGAACGACACCGACGCGATGCTCAACCAGGTCGACGAGGCCGCGGCGGTGCGCGGCAAGCTCAACGCGATGCTCAGCGAGACCGAGCTGCGCGCCAAGACGCAGACCGGCGGCGGGCAGATCAACACGCTGCGCGCCTACCAGGCGGCGGTGATCGCCGACGCCTACCGCTCGCAGGCGGAGGGCGCCGACGACACCGCGCGCCGCATCCTGAAGCTGCAGAAGGACGGCAAGGCGAGCCAGGACCAGGTCGACGCGATTCCCGACCTGCTGTTCGAGGCGCTGCGCGCCTACTCGGTCGCCAAGACGATGCTCGAGGTCGCCGAGGACCAGCGCGCGTTCGGCAACGAAGAGGGCCAGTCGCCGCCGATCGAGCTCGCCGCGATCGGCCGCTCGGCCGCCGCCTACGGCTCGGCCGCCGGCGCGGTGCTGCAGTACCTCGAGTCGCTGGTCGTCGACAGCGCCGCCGAGGAGGCAGGCATCGACAAGCAGACCGCCAAGAACCGCCTCGCCAACAACGACACCGACTACCTGCTGGCGTCGCGCGCCGTCAACATCGCCGAAGGCCTCGAGGGCAAGGCCGCCGAGACCAACATGCTGCGCCTCGCCGCCGGCTCGATGGCGTTCTTGAAGGGCGCCTCGCTGGTCAACAAGTACTACTCGCTCGGCGGCCAGCGCGACCAGGCCGGCAACCTGACGCTCAGCAACCGCAAGGCGCTGTCGGCACAGCTCGACCTGGCCCGTCGCCTCGCCCGCGAGTCGGCCGCCAAGGCGCAGCGCGCCGTCGGCTTCGTGCCGATCGCCGCGCGCCTCGCCTACCAACTCGGCGTCGCGCGCCGCGAAGGCAACGACGAGGACAAGCTGTCCGCGCTCGAGGCCTACTGGGAGTCGGCGTTCTGGAGCGAGCTCGCCGCAAGCTCGCCGACCGCGCGCTGAGACGCACCGCGCTGCAGCCGCCGGCGCTACGCGCCGCAGCTGAGCGCCTGCACGTCCACCCCGCCGCCTCCGCCCTCCCTCGCGCGCTGCAGCCGCCGGCGCTACGCGCCGCAGCTGAGCACCTGCACGTCCGCCCCGCCGCCGCCGCCCTCCCTCGCGCGCTGCAGCCGCCGGCGCTACGCGCCGCAGCTGAGCGCCTGAACGTCCACCCCGCCGCCGCCGCCCTCCCTCGCGCGCTGCAGCCGCCGGCGCTACGCGCCGCAGCTGAGCGCCTGCACGTCCGCCCCGCCGCCGCCGCCCTCCCCCGGCCGCTGAGCCGCGGCGCTTCGCGCCGCCGGCTCCTGCGGCCGGAGTTCGGGCCGCTGCGTCGGCCCGAACGTCACTTCGCCATCAACTCGCCGACGAGGTCCTTCTCGCCGTACACCTTGTCGAGCGCCTCGACCATGATCGCCGGGTGCACGCCGACGCAGCGGTTGACGACCTCGTCGAACCAGTAGTTGCCCGGCAGCGACTCGATGTTGCCGTCGAACACGAGGCCGACGATCTGCGCGTCCCGGTTGAGGATCGGGCTGCCGGAGTTGCCGCCGATGATGTCGCAGGTGCAGACGAAGTTGAACGGCGTGTCCAGCGTGAGCTTGCTCTTCGCGTCGAGCCACTGCTGCGGCAGGTCGTAGGGCTTCTGGTTGTCGAACGAGCTGTTGCGCTCGAACAGGCCCCAGACGGTCGTCTTCGGCGGCACCTTGGTGGTGCCGGCCTCGTAGCCCTTCACCGTGCCGAACGACAGGCGCAGCGTGAAGGTCGCGTCCGGGTAGCGCTCGCTGCCGTAGACGTCGAAGCGCGCCTGGTTGATGACGGCCTTGGCGTCGGCGCAGGTCTCGGTCGCCACGACCTCGAGCTTCTGCATCATCGCGCCGATGTTGACGCGCTCACCGCCGAACTCCTCCTTCAGCGCGGCCATCTGCTCGGCGACGAAGTCGAACGCCTTCGCGACCTCTTCCTTGCCCGACTTCTGGATGAGCTCCTGATCGCGCTCGGCGATGCGCTCCATCCACTTGTCGTCGAGCAGGCCGTTGAGGTGACCGGTGTAGGCCTTGAGGCTGTTGGTGACGCCGAAGTAGGTGTCGCGCAGCGCGAACGCCGCCTTGGGGTCCTTCTCCATGCGTTGACGCAGCTGCTTCTCACGCCCTTCGAGGAAGCGCACGATCGCCGGCACCGACATGTCGCGGTGGAACTCCATCTCGGCGTGCGTCAGCGAGCGCTCGGTGCCGCCCGGGTGACCCGACACGAACACCAGCTCGTCGGTCGCGGCGCCGGCCGGGTTGAACGGGAAGAACCACTTCGACGAGTCGACCGGCTTGTCGTCCTCGTAGACGCGGAAGAACGCACAGTCGAGGCAGTAGCGCGGGTAGGTGAAGTTGTCGTAGTCGCCGCCGTAGAACGCGACCTGCTTGGCCGGCGCGAACACCAGGCGCACGTCGTCGTAGACGTGGTAGACGTAGATGCGGTACTGGTTGCCGTCGTAGAGCGTGACCGGCTGCGCGTCGAGGTTCGCAGCGGCGTCGCTGCTCGCGGCGCACAGTTCGGTCAGCTTCTCCTCGACGCTGCCGCCCTCCTTCTTGACCGCCATGATCTCGACGGTCACGTCCTTGATCTCGACCAGCTGGCGCAGCGTCAGGTCCTTGCCCGGCACTTCCTGCCCGTAGAGCTTGGCGCTGAAGCCCGGCTCGACCCAGTCCTTCTCCGGCGTCGACACCGCCTGGATGGTCGTCAGCGCGACGTGGTGGTTGGTCATCACCAGGCCGTTGGCCGACACGAACGAACCCGAGCCGCCGGTGTCGAAGCGCACCGAGCCGAGCCGCACGTGGTCGATCCACTCCTGCGTCGGTTCGAAGTCGTACTTCTCCTTCAGCGTCTTCAGCGGCAGGCCGTCGAACGGCCACATGCCCTCGTCGGGGCGGGCCATCGAGCCGGGGAACGAGGCGCCGAGCGCCAGGGTGGCGGCGGCGAACAGGATCGCAGGTTGGAATTGCATCGTGGGTCTCTACGGGCTTCGCCGAGGGGCGGCGAGTCGGGCCGAAGAGGATAGGGAGCCGGGGCGGCCGAGGCCAATGCTGGTCCGGTCAGCGGTCCGGTTCGGGGCCCGGGGGACCGGGGCGAAGGGCCCAGGTCGATGCGGTTCGGCGGGTCGTGCACCCAGACCGTTCCGTCCGGCCCCGCTACAGCGTGACCACCACCGGCAGGCTGACGTCGAACGACGACAGCGACAGGGCGCCCCAGAGATACGCCATCTGCGCGCCGCTCAGGGACAGCGTCGGCGGGACGACCAGGTCGGTGTGCTGCGGGTGACCCTGCCACGGATTGCTCGGGTCGGGACGCACGAAGACGTCGAGGATCAGGTAGCTGGAGAACGGACCGCCGAACGCGACGCCGGAGATCGCCAGGCTCGTTTGCGGGGTGCCCGGCGGCGGCCAGCCGGTCATCCAGGTGCTCGCCAGCAGGTTGCCGGTCACCGGGTCCTGGTGACGGAACGCCGAGGCCTGCAGCAGGGTCGGAAAACTGGTCGGCAGCGCCTGGGGCACCGCGCCGATCATGCGATCGAGCAGCACCGGGCTCGGCGCGCCGGGGCCGCCGGGATCGAGCGCGCAGATGCCGTCGATGTCGTCCGGACCGAGGCCCAGCCCGAGCTCGTCGGACAGTTCCGGTCCGGTCGGCAGGCGATAGGGAACGTGGATGCCGCTGAACACGACCGAGAACAGCAGCTGGTTGCGCGCCACGCCGCCCGGCGGCGGCAACAGCAGGTCGGTCGAGAACAGCAACACGCCGTGGGCGACGTCGAGCGCGAGCGCGTCGAGGTCTTCGGCGGGATCGATGCCGAGGTCGACCGCCGTGAGCGCGACCACCGGCGTCGTCCACGACAACGAGCCGGGGATCCACGTCGTCGCGAACACCGTCGCGCCGCTGACCGCGGCCGGGCTCGTCGTCCACGCCGCCGGGATCGCCGCCTTGCTCGCGTCGGTCACCGAGAAGTAGACGGTCGGCGCCGGCAGCAACGCGGCGATGTCGGGGTTCTCCTGGTAGATCAGCGCGGCGTAGACGTCGTGCGCGTCGACGTTGCCCGGCCCGCCGCCGAACGCCGCCATCTCCGTCGCGTCGACGCTGCGGAACGGCACCCCGATGACCGTCGCCCACAGCGCGCTGCCGGGGATCACGTAGGCGAACACGTCGGCCGCCGCGTCGCCGCCCAGCGCTTCGTCGTAGATGGCCTTGCCGGGCACGCCGACGGTCGCGCGCGAGACCGTGTAGGTCAGCGCCGCCCACTGCCCCGGCGGCACGACGGCCTCGCCGAGCGGCGTCGAGTCGATCCAGTCCCAGCCGAGCGAGAACGCGTCGACGTCGACCGCGGCGCCGCCGAGGAACGTCGAGAAGTCGGGGATCGTCGGGCTCGGCGTGCGCGACGGCGGCAGCACGCCGTCGATGCCGGCGTCGGTCAGGCGCAGGCGGCCGGCGCTGGTCGCCGGGAGGGAGGTCGTCAGGTCGATCGAGAAGCCGTGGGGCAGGCCGAGCAACGGGCCCTTGCTCTGCGCGACGAGACCGACGGCGAAGAGCGGCGACAGCATGACGGTGGCGAGACGCATCGGGAGACCTCGAGGTCAGCGGTTCTGCAGTTCGGCGAGCAGCTGTTCGCGCAGGCTGCGGTAGACAGGGTGATCGGGCGCCAGCGACACGGCGAGGTCGAGCAGCCACAGGCGCAGCCGGCCGCGCGCGTCGGCGTCGATCGTCGCGCTGCGCAGCAGGTCGGCGAGGTTGGCGATCTGCCGGGCGCTGGTCGGCTCGGCGCGCAGCTGGTAGAGCAACGGCGCCAGCGCACGATCGAGGTCGTGTTCGGCGAGGTGCCGGCTGAGCAGCAGCGACGGCCGCACGCTCGCGGCCTTCGGGTTGTCGGTCTCGGCGACGTCGCGCGCGGCGGCGAAGTGGGACACCGCGACGGCCGCCACCTGCCGGCTCGCCGCGACGTCGCCGCTGCGCAGCGCCGCGAGCGCGCGCTCGAGCTCCAGGTTGCCGAGCTCGTACTCCCGCCAGCCCTCGTCCTCGATGCCGGCGGCGGCGGCGCGCGCGTCGTCGAAGCGGCCCAGGTCGCGCAGCGTCTGGCACAGGCCCGAGCGGCTGTTCGGCAGCCACGGCCGCAGCGCGACCGCCGTCTCGTAGCAGCGCAGGGCGTCGTCGAGGTGGCCGAGGCGCAGGTGGGCGAAGCCGAGGTTGGTCCACGGGCCGTGCCGTCCGGGGCGCAGCTGCAGCGAGCGCTCGCAGAACGGGATCGCCGCCGCGAACCGGGCGAGCTGCAGGTGCGCCGCGGCCAGCGCGTGCTGCGTGCGCGCGGTCGGGTGCCCATAGACGCCTTCGAGCCGACTCGCCTCGCGGATCGCCAGCTGCGGATCGGGTGGACGCTTGCCGAGCAGCGCGAGCAGACGCAGGTCCTGCGCCGGCAGGTAGTCCCCGGCCTGCGCCAGCAGGCGATCGGCAGCGGCGCAGTCGCGCGCGCGCAGCGCGTGGAAGCCGGCGAGGAAGCAGTCGACGGGCGTCGTCGGCCCGGGCAGGCCGTCGAGGTCGACGACGAACCGACCATGGGCACCGACGGCGGCGTTCTGGTAGCGCTCGGCCAGGGCGCGCACGTAGACGCTGTCCGCGACCGCGGTGATGCGCGCGAAGTCCGCCGCGGCGCGCGCGCGGTCGCCGAAGTCGAGCAGGCTCGCAGCGCGCAGCAGGTAGAGGCCGAGATCCTCGTCGTCGCGATGCAGCGCCGCGTCTTCGCCGAGCAACGTGTCGAGCTCGGCGACGAGGTCGCGCTGCTCGTCGACGGGCACCAGCGGGCGCTGATCCGGGTAGCCCTCGATGCAGAGGTCCGCCGGCAACGCGGCGAGCCGCGTCGCGCGCAGCCGTTCGGCCGCCATCGCCTCGTTGGCGAGGTAGCTCGGCACGCCGACCGCGCCGAACACCGCCGCCACGACCGAGGCCGCGATCGCGGCGCTGCGGGCCGGCCGGCGGGCGATGTGCCGCCAACCGCGACGTAGCCGGCCGAGCGGCCGCGCGGTGACCGGCGCGTGGTCGAGGAACGCGCCGAGGTCGTCGACCAGCGCGCGCACGGTCGCATAGCGCCGCCGCAGGTCGCGCTCGAGGCCCTTGTCGAGGATCGCCGCGAGGTCGCGCGGCAGCGCCGGGCAGAGCCGCGACGCCGGGATCGGATCGTCGCGCTGCAGCGCGACCATCACGTGCTGCAGGTCGCCCTCGTGCGGCGGCCGCAGCGTCAGCAGGTGGTAGAGCGTCGCCGTCAGGCCGTAGACGTCGAGCTGCGCCCGCGGCTCGGCCCGGCCGCGCGCCTGTTCGGGCGCCATGTAGCACGGCGTGCCGAGCACCGTGTGCGTGCGCGTGATGCAGGCGTCGCCGACGCGCGCGGCGAGGCCGAAGTCGAGCAGCACCGCGCTGCCGTCGTCGCGCACGAAGGCGTTGCCCGGCTTGACGTCGCGGTGGCAGATGCCGTCCTCGTGCGCGGCGACGAGGCCCAGGCCGAGCTGCCGGACCCAGCGCACCGTCTGGCGCAACCAGCCGTTCTCGAGCGTCGCGTCCGGCAGCCGCCGCCGCAGCCAGTCGAGCTGGGCGAACGCCTGCACCGAAGGCCGCCCCTGCATCGCCTGGTACGCGGCGTCCAGCAGCTGCGCGAGCGTCGCGCCGCGCAGCAGCTCGGTGACGACGAAGGTGACGCCGTGCTCGGCGGTGCCGTGATCGTGGATGCGCACGATGTTGGGGTGTTCGTGCGCCGCCAGCGCGAGCGCCTCGCGACGGAAGCGCGCCTCGCCGTCGGGGCCGTCGAACAGCCCGCGATGCAGCAGCTTGACCGCGACCTCGCGCTCGAGCTGCTGGTCTCGGGCGCGCCAGACCGTGCCCGCGGCGCCGCTGCCGATCGGCTCGACGAGCCGGTAGCGGCCGGCGAGCACACGCCCCCCGGCGGCGGCATCGGCGTCGGCGCAGACGCCGGTCTCCGCCTCGCGGCGGTGCAGCGCGGCGGCGCCTTCCCCCATCGAGAGCGCCGCGCGCACCGCGGCGGCGAACTCGGGCCGCGCGGCGCACAGCGCGTCGACGTCGACGTCGCGGCCGTCGTCGATCACGTCGAGCGCCTCGGCGATCCAGCCGGCGACCAGCGCTTCGTCGTCCGCGTTCATGCGTCCGCTCCGAAGTCGACGCCGCGCTCGCGGAGCCGCAGCAGCAGCCGCCCTTGCAGCAGGTGGAACGCCTTGCGCGCGGCGTCGGGCGTCTGCCAGCCGAGCCGCTCCGCCAGCTCGGCGAACTCGAGCCGCTGCTCGTGGCGCAGCGACAACAGCGCGCGGTCGCGTTCGTCGAAGGTCGCCAGCACCTCGCTGTAGATGCGCAGCTGCTCATGATCGCCGGCCATCGTGGCCGGGCCGGCCTCTCCCGCGACGGCGCCGACCGTCGCCGGACCGGCGTCGCCGACGCGCCGCACGTCGCGCCGCGCCGCCTGGCTCCTGCGCACCTGATCGACGAGGCGGTGCTCGACCAGCGTCGCCAGCAGCGCGACGAAGGCCTCTTCGCGGTCGCCGTCCCATCGCCCGAGGTTGCGCAGCACGTCGACGAACACCTCCTGCACGATGTCGCCGGTGCTCAGCTGTCGCAGCAACGCGTGCTGCTGCGGGCGCAGTCGCCGCTGCAGCTGCCCGTGCACCAGCGCCCGCACGCGCGCCTCGAACCGCGTCACCAGCTCGTCCTGCGCCTCGCGATCGCCGGCGCGCGCCCGTCGCAGCAGTTCGGGCAGTTCGTGCATCACGGGAGTATCGCAGATCATGTCCGCTCCGTGGCCGCGGGCTCGGGCCTCACCCGCCGATCGCGGCGTCGACCGCGTTGCTGACGATGCCGCCGAAGGCGTTGGCGGGCACGTCCAGCAGCCAGGCCTGGAAGTGCAGCCCGATCCCGCGCGTCGCCGGGTCGTCGGCGATCGCGATCGCGAACTCGTACTCGCCGCTGGCGTCGGCGATGAGCGGCATGGTGAGGTCCAGCGAGGTGTGCAGCGTGCAGCCCGGCATGCCGAACGCGTCGAGCGGCAGCGGCAGCGGCACGCCGTTCCAGTCCGTCGCGGAGAGGCCGATGCAGAACAAGCCGAGCCAGTCGGGCACGTTGGCGCCGCGCAGCACGAAGTCCTGGCCGAGCCACGGCAACGACCCCGTCGCCGGCGCCAGCGTCGACGGACCTTGGCTGCCGGGGCAGCCCGCGCCGCCGATCGTCGCCGTCGCGGTGAACGGCGGGAAGCGGTCGGCGCGCAGCACGTCGTCGATCGGCTGCTGCTTGCCGTAGACGAGGTTCGGCGCCGCCGAGAGATAGGCGACGAAGCGGCCGTCGTCGCTGATCGCCGGCCACTGGCACGAACCGTTCGGCGAACCACCCGTCGCGGCGATGCTGGCGCGGCGGGTCGTTCCGGTCTGCCGATCGCGCACCGCGACGTCCTCCAGCGCGCCGTTGGTGTCGCCGTCGAACACGTTGCTCGCGCGGGTCGTGAACGCGACGAAGCGACCGTCGCCGGAGATGCCGCCGTGCAGGCTCGCGCCGTTGCCGAAGTTGCCGGAGTCGTCGACGTTGACGCACTCGAAGGCGCCGCCGATCGGCGCCGTGACGTAGACCTGCTGCCCGGCCACGCCCGCCACGAGGTTGCTGGCGAAGCTCTGGAACACCACGTCGAGGCCGTACCGGCTGATCGCCAGCGCCGTGCAGTCGCCGTCGGGCTCGACGCCGTTCTGGCCGATGCTCGCACGCCACACGCCGTCGGTCGTCAGGTCGTAGACGAACACGTCGCGGCGGCCGTTGGTGTCGTTGCCGACCAGGTCGGTCGCCGCGCTGTCGAAGACCACGAACTGCCCGTTGCCGCTGATGCGCGGGTTGCGGCTCGGGCCGTTGCCCGGCGCGCCGAGCGGCGTGCGGCTGCACAGGTGCACTGCGCCGGTCAGCAGGTCGCGCACGTAGACGTCGGTGACGCCGTTGCCGTCGCCGCCGGGGATCAGGTTGCCGGCGTTGCTGGCGAACGCGACGTAACGGCCGTCGTCGGAGACGCTCGGCGAGAAGCTGGCGTCGGTGCCGACGATGCCGAGGTGGTTGACGCTGCACAGCGTCGTCGTGTGCAGCGCGCGGTCGGCGAGGTAGATGTCGCTGCCGTGGTTGGGGTCGAACGGCGACAGCGTCGTCGCCTTGGACGTGTAGACGACGAACCGCCCGTCCGGCGTGATGCGCGGCTCCGAGCAGCGGTCGTCCGCCTGTTGCCCCTGCGGGCCGAGGCTGAGCCGGTCGGTGAGCCCGGTGCCGAAGTCCTTCACGAACACGTCGGCGTGCCCGTTGGTGTCGCCGCCGACCAGGTTGCTGGCGTCGGAGGCGAACACCACCCAGCGACCGTCGGCGGACACGTGCGGCAGGGACAGGCTGTCGTCGTTGCCCGGCGACTGCGCCGAGTTCGAGCTGGCGATGCGATTCGGAATCTGGGCGGCGGCGGATGCGCCGCAGCAGACGGCGGCGGCCAGCAGCAGCGTTGGGGTCGTCATGGCGGGGAGGAAGGATCGGGTGTGGGTCGTGGTCATGGCTCGTGCTCGGTGTTCACCAGCCACACCGCGCGGGTGGTCGGCGAGCGGAAGCCGTTCTCGGATTTCTCCGTACTCAGCCGTCGGCAGCGGAGCCGCAACGCGACGAGCCCGCCGGAGGTCCAGCGGTCGCTGGCTCCGGCGGGCTCGCAGGGTGGAGGTCGTGGCGATTCAGTCGCCGATGCGCAGCGTCACTCCATTGGTGCGGCGCACCCCGTCGAACAGGCTGGCGCCGAACGGGTCGATGGTCAGCGCGGTCATCAGCAGCTCGGCGCCGCCGAGCGCCGGGTCGGGCGGGATCGGCAGCGGCAGCTGCATGCCGCCGAGCGGATCGCTGATGCCGGGGAGCAGCAGCGCGGCGAGCGGATCGATCGGCAGGTCGAAGCCCGGGTGGAGGAACGGCGCCGGGATCAGCGGCGCGCCGAGCCCCAAGCCGCCGGGGCCCGGGGTGATCGCCCACAGGCCGAACTGGCCGGGCAGCACGTGGGCGTCGAGCACGCCGCCGCCGCCGACCGTCGCGTCCCCGGCGAAGCGGAACCAGTCGGTGGTCGCGTCCCCGTTCTCGTCGATCGATCGGTCGTATTCGGTCGCGCCCTGCTGCGGCACCTGCCCGGCGCCGGCCTCGCTGCCGTCGAGCACGTCTCGCGCGCCGCCGCCAGCAGCGAAGCCCACGCCCTGCACGCGACCGCCGTCCTGCGTGCGGTCCATGCCGAACGAGCCCGAGGTCATCGGCGCGACCACCGGCGGCAGCGTCAGGTCGCTGACGATCAGGCCCTGCCCCTGCAGCTGCTGGCGCACCCGGTCGTTGACGGCCTGGCCGGTGTCGCCGGCGAACACCGGCACGACGACCTGGATCCACAGCAGCGTCCACGTGCCGTTGACGAACTTCAGCACCTCGACGTCGACCTGGATCGAGCCGCTCGAGTTGGCGAACTTCTGCGGGTTGGCCTTCTGCACCTGGCCCCCGTTCTGCTTGCCGGCGTTCGGGCCTGGCCCGCCCCCGCCAGGTCCGCCGCCGGGGCCGCCGGGGCCGGCCGGCGGAGTCACCTTGGCCTTGACGCCGTTGATGCCCGTGTCGGTGCTGCCGATGCCGCCGCCCGACTGCAGCGGCGCGCCGCCCGGGCCGGCGGTGACGATCACGTCGGTGCCGTTCTGCACGACGGTGAAGCCCTGCGCCGCGAGCGCGGCGGTCGCCGCCGTGGCGATGCCCATCGAATCGGTGCCGGGCGGCACCACGACCGGCGTGTTGCCGAAGCCGCCGATGGTGATGCCGATGCCGCCGGGACTGCCGTCGCTGGCCGTGCCGGTCGTCGACTGGCCGGGCTGGATGCCGATCGTGACGGCGTTGCCCTGGGCGTTCGCGGTCGCGCAGAGGGCGAGGGTGGCGAGGGAGAGGAACGCGTCGCGGAAGGTCATCATGTCATCAGCTCCTTGTTGCTGGTGACACCGCCGGGTGGACTCGGCAGCGGAAGAGTACCTGCAGATTCGTGCCTCTCCGGCCGTCGAGGTCCATCGAGCCATCGACTCTCGATGCGGCGCAGCGGGTTGTGGAGTCGGGGGTGCGGGGTATCGTGCGCGGCGATGACGGAGGCGAAGGTGCCGAGGCCCGGGGTGCTGTGGCGGTTGCTGCCGGCGGCGTTCGGCACGTTCACGCTGCTCTACGTGCTGCGCGACCGTCCGCAGACGCCGCACCCGAGCCGGCCGTACGTGCCGCCTCCCGTCGAGACCCCCTTCCGCATCACGGGCAAGGTCGTCGACGACACCGGTACGCCGGTGAGCAGCGCGCTGGTGATGGGCGAAAACGTCGATTTCACAGGCCTGTTCCGATCGGCCGCGAGAGAGCTGCCCCTGTCCCTGACTGACGACGACGGTTCCTTCGTCGTCTACGCCCCCGAAGCCGGCACCTACGAACTGCTGGCCGAGGTCCGCGGGCACGAGGATTCCGCACCGATCCACGTACAAGCGAAGGAGGGCACTACCGAGCTGCCGGCTCCCGTGCAGATCGGCAAGGCGCTGCCGACCCTGTCAGGGCTCGTGGTCGATCAGCGAGGACAGCCGCTGCCCGGAATCGAGATCAGCTTGTCTGCCGCAAGTTCCACCGGCAGCAGGATCCACTCCGACGACGTGACAAACGCAGCAGGTGAGTTCCAGCTGTTCGCGAGCGAACACGGCGACCAGCGCCTCCGACTGCACAAGCGTTCGCTCACCATCCGCGGCCCGGTCGTGCCCGGGCCTGTCACCAATGTTCGTGTCGTCGTCACCGACGAACAGCTCGCTGGCGGCACGCTGGACGTCACCGTCTGCGACTGGCGAGAACGCCCAGCCGATGGCAAAGCCTGGGTCTTTCATCGTTGGCAGGTCGGCAACACCAGCAACACGAGGGGCAGAGGGCACCTGCTCACCGATGGGCGCGTGCACATCACGGACTTGACCATCGGCGAAGAAGTATGGGTCGAATATCGCGGCACCGCACCAGCCGCGGATTCGCCATTGGCCTCGCAGCGGAGCGCTCCGTTCGTCGTCGCGGCGCACCAGGAGGTGAAGCTCGAACTCACCCCCTGGGCCCGCGCACCGCTGCTCGTCGTCGATGCAGACGGCAATCCGGTTGCCGGCGCGCGGGTGTCCGTCCGTGATCCCGACGACAAGTTGCCGCTCGACCACCTTAGCCACGAGCAGCTGGTGACGGACGAGCACGGCAAGCTGACGCTGTGGCTGCCGCCTGGCCACGTCGAATTGACGTGCTTCTCACGGGCCGGCATCTGCCCGACGTTCGACGCGACCTTCGAACCCGGCCAAAACCAAGAACAGGTGCTGCGCCTCACCAGCCGCTGACAGGCGGCTCCTGAGACTCGCCCGGCACATCTTCCGCGCCCTCGGGCAAGCCCCTCGGTTCTCGGGCTGACCTGCGCCGCTTTCGATCAGCCGACCCCTTCGCTTTCAATCAGCCGACCCCGTCGCTTTCGATCAGCCGACCGCGCCTCTTTCGATCCGCCGGGCCCGCTCCCGGCCCGTCCATGGACGCCTGCCCCCGCCAAGACACCAGGGAGCACGGTCGAAACCATCTACCGGCGACTCGCCGAGAACCCCATCCGTCGAGCACTCGCAGACTCGTCTGTCGTGGCCGTCAGCCCTTGGTGCTCTCGCGCCGCTTCAGCTTGGCGAGCAGCGTGTTGTCGCGCTGCGTGACGAAGTTGACCACCAGCCCCGACCGCCCGGCGCGCGCGGTGCGGCCGACGCGGTGCAGGTAGTTGTCGACGTCCTGCGGCAGGTGCACGTTGACGACGCGCTCCACCCGTTCGATGTCGAGACCGCGGCCGCCGAGGTCCGTCGTCACCAGCACGTCGACCTCGCCGTCGCGGAACTTCTTCAGGTTCTGCCGGCGCTCCTTGCTCTCCATCTCGCCGAAGTAGCGCACGTGCGCGATCTCGGCGGCCTCGAGCCAGCTGCAGACCGTCTCACACTGCGCGCGCGTGTTGGCGAACAAGAACGTGCCGACCTTGCCCTTCTTGCCGAGCAGCGCCAGCAGCACGTCCTCGCGTTCGCCGCCCTCGATCTCGCGGTTCTCGGTGCGCAGCGTCGGCACCGTGCGCTGGCTGCCGCGCGCACGGGTGTGCACCGGCGCCGTCGGGAACAGCTCCTTGATCACGCCCTTCAGCGCGTCCGGCAGCGTCGCCGCGAACAGCGCCACCTGCAGCGAACCATGGCAGTTGTGCACGATGCGCTCGGCGATCGGCAGGAAGCCGCGGTCGAGCAGCTGGTCGGCTTCGTCGAGCACCAGGAAGCGCACGTCGTCGACACGCAGCTTCTCGGCCTCGAGCAGCTGCTGCAGGCGACCGGGCGTGGCGACGAGCACGTCGAAGATGCCCTTGATGTTCTGCCGCGCGACTTCCTTGGCCGTGCCGCCGATCAAGAGCCGCACGCGCAGCCGCGTGTCGTGCGTCAGGCTCTTCAGCACCTTGCCGACCTGCTCGCCGAGCTCGCGTCCCGGCACCAGCACCACGCCGCGCGGCCGCCCCGGCAGCAGCACCGGATCATCGCCGTCGAGCTGCTTCAGCCGCTGCAGCAACGGCAGCGCGTAGGCCAGCGTCTTGCCGCTGCCGGTCGGCGAGACACCGACCAGCGAACGTCCTTCGAGCAGCGGCGGCAGCGCCTGGGTCTGGATGTCGGTCGGCCGCGAGAGTCCCTGTTGGTTCAGGGTCTCGAGCAGGGAAGGCAGCAGCGGCAGCTCGGCGAAGGTCGGCACGGATTCCGGGGGCGAAAGGGGCGAACACTGTAGGGACCAGCCCCCTCTGCGGCCAATGAACGGCGCCAATCCCGCGAAGAGAGGGTACCGAACCCGGTTCATCCTCCTCGTTTCACCGCAGCTCGACCGGCTCGCCCTGGGTCTCGCCGACCTCGAACTCGGCGCGGTGGCGTTCGCCGCCGAAGGTGACCAGCTCGACCCAGTGCCGGCCGCGGGGCATGCCGCGCACGATGCGGCGCTGGCCCATGCTGTAGAAGTGGAACGTGCGCCCGTCGGCCATCGAGAACGTCATCAAGCCGATGCCATCGGGCAGCAGCAGCGTGGTCGGCGTGCCGGGCACGGGGTCGACAGCAACCGTGGTGACCGCGTCGGAGCGCACTTGGATGTCCTGCCGCACCGGCTGGATGTTCTCGCCCCACACCAGCATCTGCCATGAGCCGACCGGCGCATCCACTGCGTGCAGCGCGCCGTCGACCACCCGCAGCGGTCGGCGCAGCGCCACATCGCCTCCCTGCGTCAAGCACAGGTGCGGCTCGACGATCGCCGCGACGCCGCGCCCGACGACCTGCACGCTGCCCAGCCCGACCTCGATCTCGCCGAGGTCTAGCTCGCCCTCGGCCGGCACTTCCAACGGACCGCGCATGGCGAACAGTGCCGTTTCCGTGGCAACCGCCAGCCGGAAGCGCCCGGGCGGCAACTCGACGACGGTGAACTCCCTGCTGTCGGCATCGAGTTCCCCCTGGCACATCTCCGTCGATTCGAACTGCCCCGCGGGTGTGACACGCTGCAACGCGACGCGCATCCCGGTCGGCTGCACACCGCGCGCAACCAATCGACCCTTCACCCGACTGCGTCCGAACGCAGCGGGAACGACGACGCGCACCGGCCGCCCCGGCATGACCGCCCGACGCATCCAGATCAGGCTGTTGACGGCGCCGCCGATGGTTACCTGTTGTTCGGTCAGCGCCACGCGGAAGAACTCGACGACCCCGTGCTCGTCGCTGACGAGCCGCTGTGCTTCGCGCTCCTCGTGATACCACCGGACCTGGAGCCCAGGGCGCGGCGCGCCGTGTTCGTCGACCAGTTCGAGGCGCAGACGCCCTTCGCGCTCGAACACGTGATCGATGCGGGCGATCTCACCATCCCGTAGCTCGACCTCACGCGTCGCGCGTTGGCTCCCGGAACGGATCGACAGCTGGTAGCGGCCGGGAGACAGCCCAGACAGATGCATCGTGCCATCCGGTTGCACATCGGCACCGCGCGTCAACCACTGGCGCATCACCTGGGACAAGACCAGCTCCTGCGGGCGCACCGAGGCGCTCCGAGTGCCGCCGATCACACCCGGCACCTCGATGTGCACCACGAGCGAAGCGCCGCGCGGCAAGCGCAGTTCGAGCTGCGGCTGAGTTCCGGCCCCGACGTCGAGCATCTGCACCGCCGCCGCACCGTGCTTGCCGTCCGTATCGCGCGCCGCGATCACGAACTGCCGACCGGGCGCGACGTGATCGCAGACGAAACGCCCGTCGTCGTCGGCACGCACCGCCACCGTCTCGTTGGCGTCGACATCGTGGTCGAACGCAACCCAGGCGCCGGGCACTGCGCGCCCGTCGGCATCGAGCACGCGACCGGACACGGTCATCGCCGGGCCGCCAAGGCGCAATTCACACGCCGGCTGCGGAACCAGCACGTGACCGACCGCCGACGGCGCGTGCCCGGGTGCCGTCGCCAACAACCGCAGCTCCGGCTCGAAGCGCGACGAACGCCAATGACCGCTGTCGTCGGTGTGCCCGATCACGGCCGGGAACAACCTCTCGCCCATCGAGCCACCTGACTGCAGGATCGCCGCACCGGGGACCGGCTTGTCATCTGCGTCGAGCACCAGCACGTCGGCAACCATCAGCTCCGGCAGTTCGAGCACGACCTCGAGTTCGCCGCCGCTCGGCACGATCACCGCAGTCGGGTTCGGCAGACCACCGATGGTGACGATGCGCGCCGGGCCGGCGGCGAGACGAAGGGTGACTCGGCCGTCGACATCGGTGTCCCCATCGGCACGATCCGGCGCGAGGCCCTCACCAACGCTCGCGGTCGATGCGGTGGCCGCCGAGGACGAACCCGACCGCGAACCCGCAGACGGAGCCGCATCCGGCTCGTCGTGCATCGCCATTACGTGGATCCCGGGCAGGACCTCGCCGGTCCCGCCATGCCTCACGACGACCCGCAGCGTGCCGGCCGCGGCAGCAGGCGTCGGCGCGACGAACCGTTCGGGCTGGGCCTCTACCGCGCTCGTGCCTGCCCCCGACGACTGACCGGCCGCCGCCGCAGCGACCTCGACGCGACCGTTCTCCACCACCGGCGTCACCGCTGCTTGCGTGCGCCAACCACCCGAACCGATCCACAGCGTCGCCGCCACCGCCGCGAGCGCCGCACACGCCAGCACCGCGAGCGACGTCAGCCCGAAGCCCGCGGCAACCACCGCCACACTCACCGGAGCGCCGTCGCCGATCCGCTCCAACACCCTCGCCCGCACCCGCGTCGCGACCTGCGGCGACAGCACCGACGGCACCGCCGGCCCGATCGCCAACGCGCCCGCCGGCAACCGCCGCCGCAGCGCTGCGAGCCCGCGATGCAGCCGCGAACGCACGGTCGCCGCCGGCAGCCCGAGCCGTTCGGCGATCTGCTGCGGCGCCTCGCCGTGCAGCAGCGCGCGCTCGAGCACGGCGCGGAACGGCCCGCGCACCTCGGCGACCAGTTCGGCGACGCGTTCGTGCAGTTCGCGTTCGGCCGCCGCCTGCGCCGGATCGTCCCCGATACGGCGCTCCGCGACATCGACCGCGACCACGCGCCGATCGACCCGCCGCTGCGCCCGCACGCGGTTGACCAGCATGCCGAGCAGCCACGGCAACACCGGCCGGCTCGCGTCCCACGACGCGGCGTTCTCGATCGCGACGACGAACGTCGCCTGCACCGCGTCCTCGGCATCCTGCTGTCGTCGGCACAAGAACGCCGCCACGCGCCACAGCTCGGGCGCCGTCGCGTCGAACACGAACGCGAGGTCGCGCGGATCGCGCGTGCGGACGAACCTGGCGAAACGACGATCGGCGCGGCTCTTCATGGCGCCCCTGCTGTCGCGGAGCCCACGCATCGTTCCCCAAATCCGGCAAAACGAGGAGCCCATACCGCCTGCAGCCGCCCCGTACACCGCCACGGCCCACCCCACCCCGTCGGGCAAAGCAGGCCGCTCACACGTCATTCTGTCCGACCGCTGAGCTGCGGCGCGCAGCGCCGTCAGCTCCTGCGGTCGGGGCTCGGGCCGCCTACGTCGGCCCGCACCTCACCTGGACATGAACTTCGCGACCAGTTCCTCGGCGACCTTGCTCGCCGCGTGGCCGTCGTGGCCGCGGTAGCGGATCACCATGTCCTGGTCGATCACGATGCAGGTCGGCCAGCCCGACACAGCCCAGTCGTCCGCGATCGCCCGCTCGCGACCCGCATCCTGGTTCTGGAAGCTGCGCCAGTTCAGGCCGTGCTCTTCGATCGCCTTCTTCGCGCGCTCGATCGTGTCGTCACTGTTGACGCCGATCAGGGCGAACGGCTTGTCCTTCATCTCTTCCACGAGCGACCGCTCGTGCGGGTACAGGTCCCGGCAAGGGCCTCACCAGTCGCCCCAGAAGTCGAGGAAGATGACCTTGCCCTGGTAGTCGGACATCTTGAAGGCGACGCCGTCGAGGTCGACGCCGGCGATGTCGGGAGCGGTGTTGCCGGCGCCGAACTTCTCGCGCAGGTCGATCGCCGACCTGATCTCCTTGGCCAGCCGCTTGTCACCGCACTCGTCGGCGATCTTCAGCAGCGCAGCCTTGGCCTCGGCATAGGCCTCGCCTTCGCGCTCGGCCTTCTCGATGGTCGGCAGGTTCTTGGCGTAGACCGCCCAGCCGCGCACCTTGCCGTTGTGGCTCTTCGCCATCTTCTCGAGCGCGGGGCCGACGGCATCTTCGCCGACCAACTGCGGCAGGTACGGCGCGAGACCGGCGATCGCAGCGAAGCCGTCGCTGTCGAGGTGACCCGTCAGCAGCACGTCGAGCGCGTGGCGCGCCATGCTCTGATCGCGGCTGCTCTGCAGCACCATCACCAGGAACTGCACGGCGTCGTCGGTGCCGGCGAACTCGGCCGCGGCGGCCATCGCCTTCTCGAGGATCGGTCCGTAGTCCGGGCTCATCGGCATGGCGGGCATCGCCTCACCGGGCTTGACGTTCTTGGCAGCCTCCTGGGCGGCCTTGATCGCGGCGCGATAGTCGTCGATGCACTTCTTCTGCATCTCCTGGAGCTCCTTCATCCGCGCTTCGGCGGTGGGCTTGCCAGGCTGCTTGTCGGCGCGCTCCTGTGCGATCGCCGATGCGATCAGCAGCGAGCCGGCCAGGAACAGGCGGGTCATCATGTCTCGGTCCTCTGGGTGAGCGGGGGTGCGCGCCGGGACCTCCGGCGCGCGGCCCTGAGCATCGGTCCGGGCGCTGCCCACGGTCAAGCATCGCCCGCGAGACGACGCGCCCGGCGGCGTAACATGCGCGCCGTGACCCTCCGCTCCCGCGTCCACCTCCTGCTCGACGGCTCCCAGGGCGTCGTCGCGCGCGCGCTGCGCCTGTCGCTGGCGCTGCTGATCGTCGCCAACGTGCTCGCCGTGCTGATCGAGACGGTCCGGCCGATCGCCGAGCAGCACGCCGGCGCGCTTTCGACCTTCGAGGCCGTTTCCCTGACGGTGTTCTCGGCGGAGTACCTGCTGCGATTGTGGTGCGCCGGCGAACACGCCCACTTCGCCGGACTGCGCGGGCGACTGCGCTGGATGGTGACACCGGGAGCGCTCGTCGACCTGCTGGCGATCGCGCCGGCGCTGGTGCTCAGCGGCACCGACACCCGCATCGTGCGCGTGCTGCGCCTCGCGCGGCTGCTGCGCATCGCCAAGCTCGGGCGCTACTCGGTCGCGTTGCGCACGCTGCGGCACGTCCTGCAGAGCAAGGCACCCGACCTGTTGTCGATGGCGTTCGTGCTGCTGATCCTGCTGGTGCTGTCGTCGGCGCTGATGTTCCACCTCGAGAACGAGGCGCAGCCCGAGGCGTTCTCGAGCATCCCGACGACGATGTGGTGGGGCGTCGTCACGCTGACGACGATCGGCTACGGCGACATGGCGCCGATCACCTTCGAAGGCCGGCTGCTCGGCGCGGTCGTCGCCGTGCTGGGCATCGGCATGTTCGCGCTGCCGGCCGGCCTGCTCGGCAGCGCCTTCGTCGACGAACTGGCCCGTCAGCGCCGCGCCGCGGCGGGCGAACCGGCCGGTTGTCGCCGCTGCCCGCACTGCGACGGCGAGCTGCCGGTCGGCTGAACGGACGAGCCGCGCCGCACCGTGGCCCGCAGCACCGCCCGTGCCTAGCATGCTCGCGTGCAAACCCCCGCGCTGCTGCTCCCCCAACGTCCGTCCGACGCGCCCGAGACGCTGAGCGAATACCGCGCCCGGGGCGGCTACGGCGGTCTCGCCAACGCGCAGCAGCACGGCGCGATCTGGCTGCGCAGCGAGGTGACGGCGGCCGGCCTGCGCGGCCGCGGCGGCGCGGCGTTCCCGACCGCGACCAAGTGGCAGCTGGCGGCGGACGCGGCAGGCGACGAGAAGTTCGTCGTCGGCAACGGCGGCGAGCACGAGCCGGGCAGCGACAAGGACCGCTACCTCGTCGCGCACCATCCACACGCGGTGCTCGAAGGACTGCTGCTCGCCGGCTTCGCGACCGGCGCGCAGAAGGGCTACGTCTACCTGATCGAAGACATGACCGCGCAGCGCGCGGCGATCGAGCAGGCGCTCGCCGAGGCCACCGCCGCGGGCCTGCTGCCGTTCCCGGTCGAGCTGCACCTCGGCCCCACCACCTACGTCGCCGGCGAGGAGACCGCGGCGCTCGAGTCGATCGAAGGCAAGCCGGCGAAGCCGCGGCAGAAGCCGCCGTTCCCCGGCCAGGCCGGGCTGTTCGGCAAGCCGACGACGGTCAACAACGTCGAGACGCTGGCGCACGTCGCGTGGATCGCGCGCGAGGGCGGCGCCGCGTTCGCGGCGATCGGCACCGCCGAGAGCAAGGGCACGCTGCTGTTCACCTTGGGCGACGAAGTGGTGCACCCCGGCGTCTACGAGCTGCCGTTCGGCGCGACCTATCGCGACCTGATCGAAGGCAAGGGCGGCGGCCTGAAGAACGGTCGCACCCTGCGCGCGTTCCTGCCGGCGATGTCGGCCGGCTTCCTGCTCGCCGAGCACCTCCATGTGCCGATCGCCTACGAGACCCTGCGCCCGCTCGGCACGGGTCCCGGCTGCGGCGGCGTCAAGATCGTCGACGACACCACCGACGTGGTGGCGATGACGATCGGCATCGCCGAGTTCTTCATGAAGGAGCAGTGCGGCCAATGCCCGCCGTGCCGCATGGAGACCAACCAGTTCGTGCACATCCTCAAGGCAGTGCAGGCGGCGAAGGGTCCGGGCTACGACGACAAGATGAAGAAGCTCGCCGACTTCTCGCGCAAGAAGGGCCGCTGCTCGCTGATCGAGATGGCGGCGGCGCCGGTGATCAGCGCGCTGTCTTGCTTCGCCGACGACTTCGCGCGCGCAGCCGGACCGGGCGCGGCGCCGGAGGCCTGATGCGCGCGCTGCCGTCGCTGCTGTGCACCGCCGCGGCGTCGCTCGTGACGGCGCAGCTGCCGGTCGTGCCCGCGCCGCGCACCGTCACGCCGTCCGCGGAGCGCATCGGCGTGCGCCGCATCGTCGGCGACGAAGCGTTCGCCGCGCAGCTCGACGTGCTGCGCCGCGTGCTGCAGCGCAGCGGCGCCGCGCTCGACGGCGACGACACGACGCCGGCGCTGCGCATCGAGCAGCGCGACGGCGAAGACCCCGAGGCCTACGGCATCGAACGCCAAGGCGACGACCTGCGCGTCGTCGCCGCCGACCCGGTCGGCATCGCGCGCGCCACCGCGACGCTGTGCCAGCTGCTCGAGGTCGAGCGCGGCGTGGCGACGTGGCCGACGGCGACCATCGAAGACGCACCGGGGTTGCCGTTCCGCTGCTTCATGGTCGACCTGGGTCGCAATCCGCACGGCCCGAAGACTCTGCAGCAGGTCGTCGACCTGTGCTGGTTCTACAAGGTGCGCTTCCTGCAGCTGCATCTGACCGACGACCAGCTGTGCAGCTGGCCGTCGCGCGTGTTCCCGAAGCTGCGCGACGAACGCGCCGGCTGGACGATGGACGAGTGGATCGCGCTCGAGGCCTACGCCACGGCGCGCGGCGTCACGCTGATCCCGGAGATCGACGTGCCCGGCCACTCGTCGATCCTGCGCGACCGCTACCCGGAGGTGTTCGGCAACTCACCGCACGACCTGGCGACCACCGATGCAGCGGCCGAGGGCGTGACGAAGCTGATCGACGAGCTGTTGTCGGTGTTCGCGAGCACGCCCTACGTGCACCTCGGCGGCGACGAGTCCGGCGTCGGCGGCGACCCGCTGCGCGACTTCCTCAACCGCATGGCCCGCCACGTCGAGGCGCGCGGCCGCCGCGCGATCGTCTGGGAGGGGCCGAGCCTCGGCGAAGGCGAGCACAAGCTCGACACCCGCGTGCTGCAGGTGAACTGGGACACGATCCACTTCCCGGCGCAGCAGATGCTCGACGCCGGCTACGAGGTGGTCAACGCGGCGTGGGACCCGATGTACATAGTCGACCACTACCCGCGCACGATGTTCACCGCGGCGCCGCTGCGGCGCTGCTACGACTGGGACCTGCGGCGCTTCGCGCACGTCGATCCGGGCATGCCGACGTTCGCGCAGCCGCACGTGCCCGACACCGCCGACGGCATCGTCGGCTTCTGCATGCCGTGGTGGGAAGGCCGCGAGCAGAACCTGTTCGGGCTGTGCGCAGAGCGCCTCGCGGCGGTCGCGGCGGCGGCGTGGAACCGCGACGGCGAACGCGACTTCGCGTCGTTCTTGCACCGCCAGCAGCGGCTGCTGCAGCGCTTCGCAGCGATCGCCGGCGTGACGCTGCCCGACAGCCCGCGTCCGGCGCCGCTGCCGCCGGCCCCCGGCGTCAACGTCGCGCTCGGCCGACCGGTGCACGTGTCGCACGGCGAACACCAGCCGCCGTTCGGTCCGGAGCGGCTGACCAACGGCGTCACCGCGCGCGACGACCACTTCCTCGGCTATCCGTGCCGACCGAAGCCGCTCGACATCACCGTCGACCTCGGCGCGCCGATCGCGCTGCGCAGCGTCGTCGTGCACGAGAACGCGGTCGGCGACAGCCACGAGGTCTACGAGGTGCTGCTGTCGGCCGACGGCGTCGCCTGGCAACAGGTCGGCGCGACCGACACGCGCGATGAGCGCGGCGCCGACAGCTTCGCCACCTGGAAGTTCCCCCGCCACACCGCGCGCTTCGTGCGCGTGCGCACCGAAGGCTGCCACGACCTGACCTTCCCGACCTTCAGCCGCCTCTGCGAGATCGAAGCGATCGCCGACTGACACCGCCGACCTACATGCCCAACTACTACGCCGCCTGCACCCTCGGCCTCGAACAGGTGCTCGCCGACGAGCTCGCCTCGCTCGGCGCCGACCAGATCGAAGTGAAGAAGGGCGCCTGCGCGTTCGCCGCCGAACCGGTCGTCGCCTACCGGGCCTGCCTGTGGCTGCGCAGCGGCATCCGCGTGCAGCAGGAGATGGCGCGCGGTCGCGCCACCGGCCGCGCCGAGCTCTACGACCTGGTGAAGAGCGTCGACTGGTCGCGCTCGATCGCGAAGGACGGCACGCTCGCCGTCGACGGCGCGGTCAAGGACAGCTGGGCCAACGACACGCGCTTCCCGGTGCTGGTGGTCAAGGACGCGATCTGCGACCAGTTCCGCGAGGTGCACGGCGTGCGCCCGGACGTCGAGAAGGACCGCCCCGACCTGCCGATCAAGCTGGTGCTGCGCGGCGACGAGGCGATCCTCTACCGCGACCTCGGCGGCGCGCCCTTGCACAAGCGCGGCTACCGCGAGATCCAGCACAAGAGCCCGCTCAACGAAGCGCTCGCCGCCGGCCTCTTGCTGCTCGCCGAGCTGGACCCGATGGCGCCGCTGGTCGATCCGATGTGCGGCTCGGCGACGTTCCTGGTCGAGGCGGCGTGGATCGCGATGGACCGCGCGCCTGGGCTCGGCCGCTCGTTCGCGTTCGAGCGCTGGCGCGACACCGACCAGGCGGCGTGGCAGAGCGCCTACGACGACGCCGAGCGCCGCGCCACGGCAGGCCAGGACCGCTGCCCGCAGCTCGCCGGCAACGATCGTCATCCGGGCGCGATCGCGATCGCCGAGCAGGCGCTTCGCAGCGCCGGGCTCACCGGCAAGGTCACGCTGCGCCACGGCGACGCCGGCGACTGGGTGCCGCCGTTCGAGCCGGCCGCGGTCGTCACCAACCCGCCGTACGGCGAACGCCTGCAGCCCGACGCGGCCGAACTGGTCGACAGCTGGCGCGCGCTCGGCGAGTTCTTGCACGGCCAGTGCCGCGGCGCCACAGCGCACGTGCTGTGCGGCAATCCCGACCTGCCGCGCCATCTCGGCCTGCGCAGCTCGCGCAAGCACCCGGTCAACAACGGGCCGATCGAGTGCCGCTGGCTGCGCTACGAGATCGACGCGATCGGCGAGGTTCGCGGGCGCTGATCGCGACCGAGCGACACCGCCAGCCCGATCCACACCAGCGTGAACACGACCGTGACCGCGACGATCGCGCCGACGCTGAGCTTCGCGTGGTACATCCACGCCTGGGCGATGGCCCCGAGCAGGTCGCCGAGCCGCAGCGCGAACGTGTCGATCAGGAACTTGACCTTGTGCTTGGTCGCCAGCGCCAGCGGCGTGTAGAGCACCTCGCGCGCCGGCTTCTCGACCGCGTAGTTGGCGCCGCTGCGCGCGATCTGCACACAGAAGATGCCGAACGCCGTCGGCACCAGCCAGTAGACCGACAGGCCGACGATCGACAGCACCGGCAACGCCGCCAGCATCGACCACGCCGGCAGCCGCGTCATCATGCGCCCGGTGCCGAACAGCTGCACGGCGAGCACCAGCAGGTTGCCGTACTCCTTGACGTCCGCGAACCACTCGTGCTGCGATCTGGCATCGTCGATCTCGGCCTTCACCAGCGCCGTCTGCGCGGTCCAGAACGCCGTCGCGACGAAGCCGACCAGCATCACGTAGAGCGCGATCTGCAGCGCGCGGCGGTCGGCGACGACGATGCGCAGCCCTTCCAGCAGACCGCCGCGCGCGACGTGCTCACGGGTGTCGCCGCCGTCGAGGCGCAGGCAGTACGACATCGAGGCGAAGAACGCCTGCCGCATGACCTGCAGCAGCAGCGCCGCGACGACCGCGAACAGCCACGGCGGCGCGCCGCGCAGGCCGAAGCCCCACGACCCCGCCACCACGCCGAGCGTCGCCCCGACCGCGATCAGGCCGAACAAGCGCTTCGCCTGCTGCTTGCCGAAGTGCTCGACCGCGTGGATCCAGATCAGCGCCGGCAGCGCGACGTTGAGCGCCGAGAGGCCGCCCCAGAACAGCTCGCCGATCCACGGGTGCGTGTTCCAATCGTAGTCGCCGACCACCCACAGCCCGGCGGCGACGGCCAGCAGCGCCCCGGTCGCGATCTGCAGCGACAACGGCACGAAGCGGCGGCTCGGCATGCGGTCGGCGAGCGCCCAGAACGGCACCACCAGCACGACCGTGCCGAGCAGCGTCAGCGTGTAGAGGTACGGCATGCCCTCGACCCCGCGGTCGACGCCGAACTGGTTACGGATCGGCTGCAGCAGGTTCATGCTCGCCAGCGAGGCGAACGCCATCACCGCGACCCAGAAGGTCGCCAGCCGTTCGTGACGGTTCGCGTCGCCGAGGCCGAGCAGTCGCCAGAACCACATGGCCGCTGTCTACGCGGCCGGGCTGCTCCACGCGAGCGCACAGTCGGTCAATCCTCACCCCGGGCGGCCCCGCGATCTCCCTGGCGCGCGGCGCCGCCGCCCCTATCGTGCCCGCCCCGATGAGCGGTCCCCGCGTCTCCCTGGTCCCCCACGCGCTGCTGACGTCCCTGATCGCGATCTGGGCGGTCAGCTTCGTCATGGCCAAGGTGGCGATGACCGAGGTCAACGCCTTCGCGCTGGTCGCGCTGCGCTTCTCGCTCGCGGGGCTGTGCCTGCTGCCGTTCCTGCTGCGCGCCTCCGCCGCCGAACGCCGCGCTTCGCTGCTGCCGGGCGTCGTCGCCGGGCTGGTGATGGGCGCCGCCTACCTGATGCAGATGTTCGGCGTGCGGGAGACGACGGCGTCGATGGGCGGCTTCGTCACCGGCCTGATCGTGCTGCTGGTCGCGCTCGGCGGGCGCTTCGTGTTCCACGCGCCGCTCGGCGCGCGCGCGATCGCCGGGCTGGTGCTCGGCCTCGCCGGCATCGTCACGCTGTGCGCGCGCAGCGGCGACGACGACCCGACCCAGCAGAACACGCTGCGCGGCATGCTGCTGCAGGTCGGCTCGGCGGCGCTGTTCGCGGTGCACATCCTGCTGCTGTCGCACTTCGGCAAGACGCTGTCGGCGCTGGTGTTCACCTGCTGGCAGTTCGTCGTCATCTCGGCGATGGGCTGGGTCGCGGTCGCGTTGCAGGGTGACGTCGCGCTCGACGCGGCGCGCGGCGTGAACTGGACGTTCGAGGTGCTGGGCGCGATCGCCTACCTCGGCGTGATGGCCAACGCGGTCGCGATCGGCGTGCAGGCCCGCATCCAGCACCGCATCCCGCCGCAACACCTGGCGCTGCTGTTCGCGCTGCAGCCGCTGTTCGCGGCGCTGGCGGGGTGGATGCTGCAGGGCGACCACCTGGGATCGCTGCAGTGGACCGGCGGCGGGCTGATCGTCGCGGGCGTGGTGGTCGCCGCGCTCGATCGGCGCTGAGACGCACGTGCCTCGCCGATGACCGGGACCGCCGCCGTTGGTCGCCCGAATGGCGACGCTACCAGGTGATGGATCGGCGGTGAGCCCCGCCGGCCACATCCATCGATCTGGAGCGACATCACAAGATCCTTAAAGGGGATACTTTACGACTCCATCACGACGGGTTTTGAAATCCTTCGATTCGGTCGAAGAATATCTACATGGCTGAGATCCAGCGGCACCTGGCCTCCCGACTCGACGAAGCAGCCCGCTACTTCCCCGCCGTCTTCGTCGGCGGCTGCCGGCAGGCGGGCAAGACCACGCTGCTGCGGCAGGCCTACCCGTCACACCGCTACATCACGCTCGACCTGCCGTCCGCCGCCGAGCAGGCCGAGCACCGCCCCGACGATCTGCTCGGCTCCGGCCCGGTGCTGATCGACGAAGTGCAGTACGCGCCGTCGCTGCCGCGCCACCTCAAGCTGCGCATCGATGCTGGCGCTGCTCCGGGCACGTTCCTGATGACCGGGTCCCAGGTGCTGCCCTCGCTGTCCAGCATCTCGGAGTCGCTCGCCGGTCGCTGCGCCCTGCTGTCACTGCACACCCTCGGCTACGGCGAACTGCGCGACGCCGGCCTTGCCGACGATGCGGACCCGCTGTCGCTGATCGTGCGCGGCGGCTACCCCAAGCTGTGGGCGGAGCCAGCGCTACCGACCGACCTGTTCTTCTCGAGCTACCTCGCCACCTACCTGGAGCGCGACGTGCGCAGCCTGGTGAAGGTCGGCAGCCTGCGCGACTTCGAGCGCTTCGTGCGCGCGCTCGCGGCGCGCACCGGGTGCCTGCTCTCCTATGCGGAGCTGTCGCGTGACGTCGGCGCCGCCGTCAGCACGATCCGCGAGTGGACGTCGGTGCTGGTGGCCTCGCACATCGTCACGCTGCTCGAACCGTACCACCGTTCCCTCGGCAAGCGCCTGGTGAAGAGCCCCAAGGTCTACTTCGACGACGCGGGCTTCGCCGCGTGGCTGTGCGGCATCCGCACGCGCCAGCAACTGCTCGCGTCGCCGATGCTCGGAGCGTTGTGGGAGACACTCGTGCACGGCGAGTTGAGGCGCAACCTCGCCGTGAGGTCACCGGGCACGCCCCTGTGGTTCTGGGCAGCGCACGGTAGCGCCGAAGTCGACTTCGTGCTCGAAGCGGGCGCGCGCTTCCACCTGTTGGAGGCCAAGGTCGCGAGCCAACCTGGCGCCGATGCCACGCGCGGCTTCGCCGCGTTCGAGCGCGCGTACGGCGCCGAGGCCATCGTGCGCAAGACGATCGTCTGTCGGCCGGCGCAGTCGCATGTCACCGCAGACGGTGTCGAGGTCTCGACACTCGAAGACACCCACCTCGGTGGATGACCCGGCAATCACGCC
Organism: Planctomycetota bacterium; assembly: GCA_020638735.1. Classification (GTDB taxonomy): domain Bacteria; phylum Planctomycetota; class UBA1135; order UBA1135; family UBA2386. The sequence goes on from JACKHZ010000008.1 coordinate 1,127,026, forward strand.
CGACCGCACGCGGCCCCCGCCCCGCCCCACCACTCGCCGATCAAGAAGTGGACAGCGCGCCCCGCGAGCGCGAACCTTTGCCCTCCATGCCGTCCATCGCCGTCCTGCGCCAATGGCGCTCCGCCGTCCTGTTCTGTCTCGGCTTGTCGGTCGTCGCCGCGGCGCTGCCCGCGCAGCGCGGCCGTGACGAGTATGCACGTCACCCGGGCCAGCGCCCCGACGTGACGATCTTCAGCGAGCTGGACCTGCCGGCACCCAACCGCACGCGCACCGGCGCCGGCGCACCGGGGCCGGACTATTGGCAGCAGCAGGTCGACTACCGCATCGACGTCGAGCTGCTGCCCGACGAGCGGCTGGTGCGCGGCAAGGAGCACGTCGTCTACCACAACAACTCGCCGGAGCGGCTCACCTACCTGTGGGTGCACCTGGAGCAGAACATCCTGCGCAAGGACAGCATCGGCACGCTGACCGAAGGCGGCGCGGCGATGGCGCAGGGCGAATCGGACGCCAGCGAGGGCGTGATGCTCAGCGACGTCTCGCACGACGGCAAGGCGCTCGAGTACCAGGTCTACGACACGCTGATGCGCGTGCACCTGCCGACGCCGCTCGCGCCGGGCGCGCGCTACGAGTGCGACATCGCCTGGTCGTTCCACGTGCCGCAGCGCGTGTTCCGCCGCTACGGCACGATGGAGACCAAGAACGGCGTCATCTGGGAGCTGGCGCAGTGGTTCCCGGCGGTCGCGGTGTTCGACGACGTACACGGCTGGAACACGCTGCCGTACCTCGGCACCGGCGAGTTCTACACCAACTATGGGGACTACGAGCTCAACATCACCGCGCCGCGCGACCACATCGTCGTCGCCAGCGGCGTGCTGCAGAACCCGACCGACGTGTTCACCGACCAGCAGCTGACGCGCCTGGCCAAGGCGCGTCAGACGCGGCAGACGGTGATGATCCGCAGCGGCGAGGAGGTCACGCAGGCAGACTCGCGACCGGCCGGCCAGGGCCCGCTGACGTGGCGCTTCAAGGCCGAGCAGGTGCGCACCGTCGCCTGGGCGTCGTCGCCGGCGTTCGTGCTCGACGCCGCGACCACCAACACCGGCGTGCTCGTGCAGTCGGCCTACGCCGCCGAGTACTCGGCGCAGTGGAGCAAGTCGACGGCGATGCTGTGCACGGCGATCGAAGGCTACTCGCGGCGACTGTGGCCCTACCCGTACCCCGTCGCGACCAACGTCGGCGGCGTCGAGGGCGGCATGGAGTACCCGATGATCATCTTCTGCAGCGGCCGCAGCCGCAGCGAGCAGGGGCTCTACGGCGTGACCACGCACGAGATCGGGCACAACTGGTTCCCGATGATGGTCAACACCGACGAACGCCGCCACGCGTGGATGGACGAGGGCTTCAACACCTTCATCAACATCTACTCGACGGTCGACTGGTTCGAGGACCACGTGCCGGGCAAGCCGGGCCGCTTCGGCGGCATGCTGAAGATGCCGGGCGTGCCGATCGTCACCAACGCCGACCGCCTCAACGGCATGCAGCTCGGCATGCTGCAGTACGAGAAGACCGGCGTCGGCCTGCAGCTCTTGCGCGAGGTCGTGCTCGGCCCCGAGCGCTTCGACTTCGCGTTCCGCACCTACGTGGAGCGCTGGCGCTTCAAGTCGCCGCAGCCGGCCGACTTCTTCCGCAGCATGGAGGACGCGGCGGGCATGGACCTGGCGTGGTTCTTCCGCGGCTGGTTCCTCGAGGACGCGATGCTCGATCAGGCCGTCGACTCGGTGCGGCAGCCGACCGGCAACCGCGGCGCGCGCATCACCATCGTCAACAAGGAGCGCATGGTCATGCCGCTCGACTTCGAGGTCACCTTCGAGGACGGCACGATCGAGCGCTTCAAGGTGCCGGTCGAGGTCTGGGCGCAGTCGGACCGCATCGTGCGCGCGATGGAGTCGACCAAGAAGGTCGTCAAGGTGCACATCGATCCGGACGGCATGATCCCGGACGTGTCGCGCGACAACAACCTGTGGGAAGCCGGGGACTGAGGCCGACGAGGCGCGGCAGCGTTCACCCCCCGAGCGCCTTCTCGATGCGACGGTCCGGCACCAGCCACAGCAGCGCCACCGCGACGAACAGCGCGCCGGCGATCCACGCGGCGGCGAAGGCCAGCGGGATCGCCGCGAGGTAGCAGGCGATCGAGGCCTTGCCCTTGAGGTCGCGACCGATGGCCCGGGCCACCACGGCGTCGCGGCCGTGCGCGCCCACGATCGCCTTCTGCAGGATCGTGAAGGCGATCGCCGCCATCAGCAGCACGGCGCCGTAGAGGCTGGTCGGCTCGGCGGCGAAGTGCGACTCCCCCATCCAGGCGGTCGCGAACGGCACCAGCGACAGCCAGAACAGCAGGTGCAGGTTGGCCCACAGGATGCCGCCGGTGACGCGCTCGACGCCGTGCAGCAGGTGGTGGTGGTTGTTCCAGTAGATGCCGATGTAGACGAAGCTCAGCAAGTAGCCGAGGGCGCGCGGCCACAGCGGCGCGATCGCGCCCCAGTCGTCGCCGTGCGGGACCTTCATCTCCAGCACCATGATGGTGATGACGATGGCGAGCACCCCGTCGCTGAACGCCTCGATACGGCCGCGCTTCATCGGCGGAACAGTAGCCCGGCAAAGCACTCCTTCCAGCCGGCAGGCCGTGTCCTAGACTTCGGCCATGACGAGCCTGGTGATCCTGGGCCGGCGCGCCGCGAGGTTCGGCGCCGCGGCGCTGTTCCTCACCGCCTGCACCGGCGTCGAGCGCCGCCGCGACCCCGACTACCCGTTCGCGGCGGTGACCACCTACGCGTGGAAGGAGCCGGCGCACTTCACCGGCACCAACGAGGACAAGCCCTACGTGCTCGGCGAGGTCACCACCGAGATCGACGCGGCGCTGAAGCAGCGCGGTCTGCAACGCGTCGAGAAGGGCGAGGCGCAGGTGCTGCTCAGCGCCGTGGTCGGCTTCGACCGGCGCCTGCTGCGCAAGGAGCCGCAGTACTCGGTCTACCGGGTCGAGGACATCGAGCACGCGGTGCTGACCGTGCAGGTGTTCGACCGACTGCAGCGCCGCTCGGTCTGGGAGGCCGACGCGCGCCGGCCGCTGCGCGTCGTCGCGCACGCGTTCGGCGGCGCCGTCGAGCGCTTCACGCCGGTGGACGAGCCGCGCGTCTGGCGCATCGAGGAGATGGTCGGCGACGTCGTCGCCGAGCTGCCGTTGGGCGCCCGGTAGCGCGCGGCGGCGCTCAGTAGCCCGACGCGTCCTCGCCGAGGGTCAGCAGCAGCGCGCCGAGCAGCGGCACCAGCACGACCGGTGCGGCGACCCCGAACCAGCGCAGCGGGCGCTCGCGGCCGAGTTCCTTCGGCAACGCCAGCAGCAGCAGCGGCGCGACCAGGGCGAGGCCGGCCGGCAACCACTCGAGCATCGCCAGGTGCACCGCGACCGTCAGGAACAGCACGTGCGCGGCGGCGAGCCAGGTCGCGTCGGCCGGCAACAGCGCAGCCGCGCGCCGCCTGACGACCAGACCGAGCCCGACGGCAGCGCCGAGCGCCGCCGTGACGGCGCCGCAGAGCTGCGCGGCGAACGCGCTGCGCCCCTGCACGACGAGGCCGGCGTCGAGCGACAGCAGCAGCACGAACAGGATCGCGGGCCACGACACGCCGGCGCCCTCGGCCGGCCGCGGCGCCCGCGAGAGCACGCGGCGCAGCGCGACGACGGTGGCGATCGCCAGCGCGCCGCCGCCGCCGACGTAGAGCCAGACCTCGCCCGAAGACCAGCGCGCGGCGACCTTCTCGAGCACCAGGTATACGGCGAACGCGACGACGCCCGCGCCGGCGGTCTGGCCGACGCGCGCCGGCAGCACGCGCAGGCGTTCGAGCTGCGCGACCAGCGCCGCCGCGACCACGCCCCACATCGCCCACGCGACGCCGTTGCCGTTGTGCCACAGCGCGTGCGGCCACGGCGGCGCGGCCTTCTTCAGCAGCCAGTGCGCGCCGAACACGCCGATCGCGACCGCCAGCGGCAGGAGGCGCGCGCCGAACAGCGCGACCAGCAGCAGCGCCGCGACGATCGCCGGCCCGACGCCGCGCAGGATGACTTCTTGGTCCACGGGTCGATTCCGTTGGCTGACTGTCGCGAGGATCGCCCGGGACTACTTGCCCTTGACCAGCTCGAGGCCGACGTGCAGCGAGACCTCGTCGCCGAGCACGTTCTTGTCGACGCCGTAGGTCATGCCGAAGTCCGAGCGCTTGATCGTGAACATCGCCAGGTAGCCCTTGCGCGCGCCGTAGAACTCGCCTTCGCCGACCTTGTCGACGGTCATCGTGATCGACTTGGTGTGGCCGGCCATCGACAAGTCACCGGTCACGGCGAGCTTGTCGCCCTTCTTGCCGATCTTGGTGCTGGTGAAGGTGATGTCGGGGTTCTCGGCCGAGTTGAAGAAGTCCGGCCCCTTCAGGTGGCCGTCGCGCTTCTGGTCGTTGGTGTCGACGCTGTCGACCGGGATCGTCAGCGTGACGCTGCCCTTCTCCGGCGCCGCCTCGTCGAGCGTCACCGCGCCTTCGATCTTGTCGAAGGTGCCGAAGAACCAGCTGGCGTTGGCGTGCTTGACCTGGAACACCACCGAGCTGTGCACCGGGTCGACGACCCAGTCGTGCTCGCCGAGCTGCTGCTCGACCTTGGTGGAACGGTGGAACGGGGACGCCGCGGCGATCAGGGCGACGGGGAGCAGGAAGAGGATCTTCATCGTGGGGTTCTCTCGAGTGGGACCGGGTATGGGACGTCGCGTCGACGAGCGCCAGCTATCGGACGCGAATCATGACCGGACAAGCATCGGCCTCGGTTTCCTTCGCCGCGACGCCGGAGGGCCGTCAGGTGCGCCGGACCAATACGACCAGATGACGCTCGGCGGCCAGGTCTTCGAGGTCGGCGGGCATGCCGACCACGACGAACCTCCCGGCGAGCCAGGCGCGCAGGCTGGCGTCGCCGACCAGCGCCCCGCCGAGCACGACCGCGCCGACCTGCGGATCCGCGACGACGCGGCGCAGCTCCTCGGCGGAGGCGATCGAGACCGGCTGCGCACCGGCCGCCCACGCGACGCGCGGCAGGTCGGTGGCGAGCCGCTGGCCCGGGTCGAGCACGCTGCCAAGGAGGTAGCCGGCGACGACCCGTTCGGCGACCGCGGACGCGGGGGCGATCGACGTCCACGCGGTGTGGCACTGTGCGGCGACGACGACGCAGAGCAGCAGGTCGCGCCAGCGGCGACCGAAGCGCGCCAGCGCCACACCGACGAGCACCGCCAGCGCCGGCCCCACCGCCGACGCCGCGGCGACGAGTTCGCCGGTGGCCAAGCCCGCGACCAGTCCGAGCAGCAACGCCGCCGCCGGCACGACGAAGTGCGCCGAACGCGGCCGCAGCAGCACCAGCGGCGCCAGCGCAGCCGCGGGCCCAGCACCCAGCCACACCTGCTGCAGCAACGACGGCCGGTCCGGCTCGGGGGCGACCATCGCCAGCGGCGCCGCCGTCACCGCGACCAGCCCGGCCAGCCCCCGCCGCCGCCCGGCCGCGGCCCACAATGCCAGCGCGACCAGCAGCGACGCAGTCGCCGACGACCCGCCGGCGCCGGCCTCGAGCACGGCCGCGCCGCCGGCCATCGCGACCGCCGCCGCGCCGACGCCCGCCCCCTGCCGCAACCGCTCGGCGGCCAGCGCCGTCGGTGCGACCGCCAGCCCACCGGCCAGCGCCGCGAGCACCTTGGCGGTCGCGACAGCGGGCGCGCCCACCGCGATCGCCGGGGCCATCAGCAGCGCCGGCAGGGCGCGCCACCACACGGCGACCGCCGGCGTGAAGTCGCCCACCGCCAACCGCTGCGCCAGCCACAGCTGCTCGCAGGCCTCGGCGGTCGGCATCGGCGTGTGCTTGCCGACGACCCAGCGCCAGCAGACCCCCGCGCAGCACAGCCACAGCACCGCGCGACGATCGCGTTCGAACATGCCCGTCGGCGCGGCGTCGGCTCCTCCCTCGCGCCCGCTCACGGCAACGACCTGCCGAGCATCGGGTCCTCGCCGTCGCGTTCGTAGTCGCCGATGCGGAACACCAGGTCGCGGTAGTTGCGGATGTCGAGCACCGCCAACGACTGCACGGTGCGCAGCGCCATCAGGTCGCGGCGCACGGCCGGCCCCTGCGCGTAGGTGCGGCGCAGGATCGACAGCGCGTGGCCGGTCGGCGACGCCTCGGCCGGCAGCGCGCGCCAGACGTCGATGACGCGGCGGGTGCCGTCGACGTCGTGCGCGTAGGCCGCGCGCAGCACCGCTGCGGCCGACGGCGGCAGGTCGCGCCCGTGCCGCGCGAGCCACTGATCCACCGGGTGGCCCAGCAGCAGGCGACCGACGGCAGCGGCGAAGCGCAGCGGCCAGGCGCGCCGGGCGCCCTGTTCGAGCAGCTGCGGCAACACCTCGCTGCGCCAGCGCTCGGCGAACAGCAGCGTGCGCGCGCCGCCGCGATCGGCGATCCACGCGCAGGTCACGGCCAGCTCGCCGGCGCGGCGCGTCGCGCGATCCGGCGCGCCGTCCGTCGCGGCTGCGAGCGGCGGCAACCACGCGATCGCCGCGTGCAGCGCCGCGACCTGGCGCTGCACCTCGGCGGCGCGATCGCGCAGCTGCACGGCCTCGCGTTCGCGCAGGTGCAGGAACTGCAGGTCGCGCTCCAGTTCGGATCGCTCCACCGACACCGCCTCGCGCGTCCAGCCGGCCGGCGCGCCGCTGTATGCCGGGTCGAGCGCGAGCCTGAGCCGGACCGCTTCGAGCAGGCCCGGCGCCTTCATGCGGTGGATCTTGCGCAGCGCGACGGCGAACGGCGCCTCGCCGATCTCGCGGCGCTGCATCGCCAGGTCGGGGTCGAGCACCTCGCGCACGATCTGCCGCACCTTGGCCACCAGCCAGCCGATGCTGCGCACGAAGCGCCACACGACCAGCACCGGCGCCAGCAGGATGCGGCCGTGCGACAGGCGCTGCTCGTAGAAGCGCAGCGGGTTGAAGCTGCGGTCCTGCTTCGGCAGGTGGTTGACCGGCCGCGTGCCGAAGATCTCGCGCACCATCGTGCGACGGTCGAAGCGCACCACATCGAGCACGTCGTCGCCGAACACCGCGGCGAGGTGGCGGTCGCGCTCCGGGTCGCCGCCGAGGAAGTCCAGCGCGGTGAACTCGGTGGTCGGGTAGCTGTCGAGCGAGCTTGCCTCGCGCGTGTCCTTCGGCGTGCGGCCGCCGCGCGGATCCCGCCGCCGCTGCAGCCAGTGCTCCATCTCGGCGACCGCCTCGGCGCCCGCGGCGGCCCGTTCGGCCAGCGGGATGCAGAACGAGTTGTAGCCGGAGATTCGCTTGGCGGCCTCGACGGCGATCGACTCGGTGATGAAGCGGAACCAGAGGTACGGCCCGCTGAACAGCGAGCCGTCGTCGAGTTTGAGCTTGCGCAGGCGCTTGCGCTCGCGGCTGTCGATCGCCAGGAACTCGGTGCGCAGGTTCTCCAGCGACTGGTTGGCGAGCAGCTGCTCGGTGGTCTTCACGTCGCTGATGTGCAGCGGCGCGCCGTCGAGGAAGTGCAGGTAGAGCAGCGCGATGCGGTTGGCGTCGAGACACACGTCGTGCGGCACGCCGTCGGCGCGAACCGGCACACCGGTGCGGGCGCTGGTCAATTGCCCCTGCAGCAGCTGCCGCGCGTGGCGGCCGGCCTCGCCGTCGCCGAACGCCCGCGCGGTCAGGAAGTCGAGGTCCTCCTGCTCGTACAGCGACTGCACGCGCTCGAGCTGCGAGATGAAGTGCGCTTCGCTGGTCAGGCGGTAGTTCTCGGATGCCTGGCCGGCGAGTCGCTTCAGCCAGTGGCCGAGCACCAGGAACACGAGGCAGAAGCTGCCGAGGATCAGCAGCGGCATCCCGACGATCTTGTTCAGGATCGCGCTGATCCAATCGCTGCGGATCAGCTGGTCGAACAGCAGGAACAAGCTGCCGAACAGCATCAGCCGCACCGCCGGCCGCTGCGTCGCCTTGACCATCGCCGTGGCGACGCGGTCGAGGATCTGCGGCCCGGTGACGATGCCGTGCAGGTCGGCGAAGAACAGCATGCGGCCGTGCCACGACTCGAGCCAATCCGCGGTGCGGTGCGCGAGCGCGACGATGCGTTCTTCGGGGCTCGCCGGCAGCGGATGCACGGCGAGGCGGCGGATCAGCGGCAACCAGCGCACCGGCACCACCGACAGCACCTTGACGACGCGGTCGAGCGCGGTGATGTCGTCCTTGCCGAGCCAGCGACCGAGATCCTGCACGCGCAGCCCCCACAAGAACTCGATCGCCTCGCCGATCGGCACGTCGCGCAGCTCGGCGGCCATCGAGCGGCCGGAGAACGCAGTGGCCGACAGACCCGCCATGCCGGCGCGCGCCGCGGCGACGCGTTCGTGCAGCACGGCGGCGCGCTGCTCCTGCGGCAGCAGCGCGACCAGTTCGTGCTCGCGGCGCAGCGCCTCGAACACCAGGTCGCGGCGATCTTCCTGCTCCACCGACCGCACCACCTCGGCGGCCGCGGGCACGAACACGAATTCGCGGTTGAGCAGCTGGCCGAAGCGCTGCACCAGCCCGTCCATGCCGCGCACGAGGAACAGCAGCAGCCGCGCGGCGCGCAGCAGCGGCCGCAGCGCCTGCACGTAACGCGCCGCCCAGGTGACGCGCATCAGCCGCACCAGCCGGAGCAGCAGCAGATCGTCTGCCGCCGCCAGACCGGACACGTCGGGCAACAGGAGGATCACCGACGGGATGGCCGGCACCAGGTCGGTGAGCGCGTTGCGCGCGAACCACGACAGTCGCGACGGGTGCAGCACCAGCTCGAACGCGAAGTCGGCGATGAAGAACAGGCAGGCGACCGCGTCGATCCACTGGAACACGTGCTCCTGCGCCTCCGTGAGGTGCATCGTGTTCTCGATGACCAAGGTCACCAGCACCACCAGCAGCAGCACGAAGTTGGTGGTCTCGAGCACGGCCACACCGCGCCGGCCAAGCCGCCGCTCCATGCGCCGCGCCAGCTCGCGGTCGTCGGCGGCGCGCCGCAGGCGGCGGCCGAGCCGGCGGCAGCGCTTCGACCCGGTGACCGCGCCGAGCCGCGCCATGACCTCGCCGCTCTGCCGCAGCAGCACGACCTGCTGCTCGATCGGGAAGTCCTCGAGCGCCGTGGTCAGGGCGGCGAAGCGCTCGCCCGCCTCCTCGCCGACCTCGGCCGTCGGCGGCAACGCCGCGAAGCCGCGCTCGATCGCCTCGGCGCACTGCCTCGCCAGGTCCGCTTCGCCGCTCGCGTCGGCGGTGGCGCGGGCCTCGGCGAGGTCGAGCAGCACCGCCGCGCTCGGTGCCGCCGCGCCGAGCCGCCGCACGCGCAGGGCGAGCCACTCGTGGCGCAGGTCCGCGAGCTCCTGCTGCAGGCCGTCGCGCGACGTCGCGTGCGCCGCCTCGAGCCAGCGCAGCTCGCGCTGCAGCAGCTCGGCGGACAGATCGTCGACCTGTCGCCCGTCGCCCAGCATCGCCGCCCGCTCCGCAGCCAGCGCGCGCGCCGCGGCCGCCGGATCGGCGGACGTCTCGTGCAGCAGCGCCGCGAGGCGGGTCTTCGGGGTGTCGGTCTCGGTCTCTGTCATCGGCCCCGCGGGCTTCGAGGGCTCGGGATCATAGGTCCGGGACCCGCGCCGTCACGGGTCGTCTGTGTCGACGGCGACGAACCTCCGTCGCGCCCACCGCTCGCACTCCGGCGGCGACGTCGGCGCGACCACGCGACGGTCCCGGCGCGACTCGGCGAGCCTCGCCGGAGCTCGACGTCGATCGCGGAATCGACTGCTCGGGTGTGCCGAACGTCACTCGGGTCCTGCGGCAGCGGGAACTTGCACTCACGCTGCGCACGGGACGAGCGCGCCGACCAGCCGCCGGCCGCTGCGTGACATCGGGCACTCGCTGCACGGTCCCCAGTCCTGACGTCAGCGCAGCACCTCGCGCCACGACAGCGGGCGGCGCAGCCGGCCGTTGTCGTCGCGGCTCATCGCGATCGTCACGTCGATCGCGAACAGCGGGTTGAAAGCGAGTCCGCGGGTCGCGGCCCGAGGTCGTCTCGTGCAGTGTCGCAGGGCGACCCGCCAATGCACGGGAGTCCGCACACTCGAGCAGCCAGTTGTTGCGAGAGGCCCGGCAAGAACTCCGCGCCACCTCGTTCACCGACTCGAGGTCGCCGTCGTTTCGCGACGGCCTACCGCATCGGCGACGTACGAACGCGGAGCTTTGCCCTGCGTCGCTCAGGCAATTCGCCGTTCGCTGAAGAAATGCGCGAGCGGCCGACTAGGCGCAGCGCCCGGAGTCTGCCCCCGACTCGCCTGTGTGGCCCAATCCCTACTCATCCTCGATCCGATGCTGACACGTTTCGTTTCTGCTCGCTCCTTCATCTCCCTCGCCGCGATCGCCACCGTGGCGGGACTCGGTCACGCTCAGTCCTTCACCGAGGGCTTCGAGCCGGGTCCGGCAACTGTCGGCACCGCAGCGGTTCCGACCAACTGGACCTCGGTCAACGACAGCCCGAGCGGGCCGGGTCTCAACCCGGACTGGCAGGTGCGCAACGACGGAGCTGTGTTCGCTGCCTTCAGCGGCACCACCTACGCCTTCGCCAACTACAACTCGGTCGTCGGCGCCAGCGACATCAGCAACTACCTGATGTCACCGCTGGTGGCGCTCAGCAATGGGGACACGATCAGCTTCTACACCCGGACGGTGACCGCCCCGGCGTTCCCCGATCGCCTCGAGCTGGTCTACAACACGACCGGTTCGACGCTGCCTGCGGACTTCACCAATGTGCTGCTGACGGTCAACCCCACACTCACCACTACGGGCTATCCCAGCGTCTGGACGCAGTTCACCGCCACGATCACGGGCCTGAGCGGCCCCACGGCCGGCCGCTTCGCCTTCCACTACAACCCGGCGAACGGCGGCCCGACGGGCACCAACTCGGACTACGTCGGCATCGACGAAGTCGTCTACACGAACGTCGGCGGCGCCACCCTGGCGACCAACACGAGCCTCGGACAAGGCTGCTACGGGCACTACTCGTCGGTCTACGAGGCCTTCGTCGACCCGGCCAACTTCGACCTGGCGAACTCGTCGATCCAGCTGATCAACACGGGCACCGGCTACGTGCTGACCACCGGCGGCGGCTTCAACCCGGTCGGCAGCCTCGGCACGCCGACGGCGCTGGCCTTGACCGATGACAGCTCGATCACGACCGGCTCGTTCGGCATCGAGGTCGGTTCCAATTGCTGGATCGCGCTCGGCACCGGCAACAGCACGGACTACGCGCCCGACGTGGCGGCGATGCTGAACAACCCGGCCACCGGCTTCTACTGCTGGACGGACCTCAACCCGAGCGAGCCCGGCAGCGGCCAGGTGCAGTACGAAGAGAACGGCCCGCTGGTGCAGATCACCTTCGACGGCGTCTACTCGTGGGGTGGCACGTCGGCGGCCGACGAGAACCACGTCCAGTTCCAGATCGACACCAGCAGCGGCAACGTGACGATCGCCTGGGGCACGGTGTCCGCCAACGCCAACGGCTTCCTGGTCGGCTACTCGCCGGGCGGTGCCAACGCCGACCCGGGCAACGCCGACCTGTCGCCCGTCGCAGCCGGTTCGGTCGTGCTGGAGGTCGGGCCGGTCGACATCCTGCCGATGGCCCTGGACGCCACGACCCGTCCGGCCCTGGGCACCAACTGGAACCTGCAGACCAGCAACGGGGCGCTGTTCGACGTGATCGTGGTCGGGTTGGTCGACCCCAACATCGCCGACCTGTCCTTCATCGGCATGCCGGGCTGCGGCATCCGCGCCACCCTCGACCTGATCTTCAACAGCTCGACGGCCACGGTCCCGGTGCCGAACGTCCCCAGCCTGGTCGGCATCCCGCTCTACGCCAACGGTGCCTCGCTGGCGCCGGCGGTGAACGCCCTCGAGCTCATCACCTCGAACGGCGTCCAGGGCACGATCGGCGACGTCTGATCGCCGCGCTGGACAGCGCCCGACGATCGGCGAGCATCTCACGGTGCGCACCGCCGCCTACGTCTACACCGGCTGGCACCCGATCGCCGAGCGGGACGAGAGCTTCCACCCGGGCTTCACCGAGTGGGAGCTCGTGCGCGCGTGCCGGCCGCGCTTCGCCGGACACGCGCAGCCGAAGGTGCCGCTGCTCGGCGAGTACGACGACCGCGACCCGGTCGCGCTCGGCGAACGGCTGCGGCTGGCGATGCAGCACGGCGTCGACGCGTTCGTGTTCGGCGTGTTCTGGTGCCGCGGCAAGCGGGTGTTCGAGCAGGGCCTCGACCGCGGCTTCCTGAAGGGCCCGCTCGGCGCGACGGCGCCGTTCGCCTGCATGTGGGCCAACCGCATGCCGCGCCGCGTGCTGCCGGTGCGCCGCGCCGACCTGCCGGTGCTCGACCCGGCGCGCTTCGTGCCGAGCGACGTCGACGACTTCGTGCGCTTCGTGGCGATGCTGGCCGACGGCTACTTCTGCCGGCCCAACTACCTGACGGTCGGCGGCCGCAGCTACCTGTCGATCTTCGACTCGACGTTCTTCGTCAAGGAGCTGGGTCCGGACGGCGCCCGCGCGGCGATCGCCGCGGCGCGGGGCTGGCTGCGCGAGCACGGCCACCGCGACCTGCACCTGGCGGCGATCGAGCCCAACGCCGAGGCGCTGCCGCTGTGCGCCGGGCTCGGCTTCGACAGCGTCACCCACTACGTGTTCCTGCCCGACTGGAAGGGGCCGTTCGAACAGGACTACGCCGAGATGGCCGCGCTGCGGGCCGGACAATGGGGATCGTTCGCCGCGCGCTCGGGGCTGCCCTACATGCCGTCGGTCGCGCCCGGCTGGGACGCCAGCCCGCGCGGCGCCGACTTCGGCGACGCCCGCCCCGACAAGTATCCCTGGTCGCCGGTCATCACCGGCGAGCATCCGGCGCGGTTCGCGGCGGCGCTGCGGCGGGCCCGGGCCTTCCGTTCGCCGATCGGCGTCGACGACCCGCTGGTGCTGCTCGCCTCGCTCAACGAGTGGAGCGAGGGCCATTACCTGGAGCCCGACCTGCGCTTCGGCCACGGCTGGCTGGAGGCGGTGCGCGACGCGTAGATCGACCCCGACTGAGGCTGGGAATGGCGCGGCGGCTTCCTATTGTCGGACCAGAAGTGACGGCCAAGACCCGCAAGCGACGCCGGAAGCAGTGGTGGCAGGACCTGCCCACCGAGGAGCTGCTCGACGTGCGCCTCTGCGAGCTCGAGCTGACGATCGACGGCACCGCGCTGGAGCAGCGCGTCGCGCTGCTGCACGACGAGCTGAAGAAGAAGGGCCTGCGCTTCAAGCCGTACGTCTACCTGTCGACCGATTGGTTCACGCCCGAGGGCTCGACGGGCTTCGCGGTGCCGTTCTATCTGGCCCACCCGCGGCTGGTGCGGCTCGAGCACGACCAGATGTTCGAGGCAGAGGGCAGCACGCACGCGCAGTGCATGAAGCTGCTGCGGCACGAGACCGGCCACGCGATCGACAACGCCTACAAGCTGCACCGCCGCAGCGACTGGCGACGCACGTTCGGCAACTACTCGCTGCCCTACAGCGGCGCCTACCAGCCCAACCCGACGAGCCGCGCCTTCGTGCACCACCTCGGCTGGTGGTATGCGCAGAGCCATCCCGCCGAGGACTACGCCGAGACGTTCGCGGTGTGGATGACGCCGCACGCGCGCTGGGAGAAGACCTACCGCGACTGGCCGGCGCTGAAGAAGCTGCAGGCGCTCGACGCGATGCTCGCCGAGGTCGGCCGGAAGAAGCAGCAGGTCACGAGCCGCGACCGGCCGGAGTCGCTGCCGACCAAGCGCATGACGCTGCGCGAGCACTACAAGAAGAAGAAGTCGTGGATGGGCCCCGGCTCGCCGTGGCAGTTCGACCGCGAGCTGCAGTACCTGTTCGGCGGCGGCAAGACCGGCCGGCGGCAGAGCGCGGCGTCGTTCCTGCGCGAGGAGCAGCAGGAGCTGCGCACCAAGGTCTCGGCGCTGACCGGCCAGTACCGCTACGTCGTCGACCAGACGCTCGACGCGATGATCCAGCGCTGCCGCGAACTCGACCTGCGCATGTCGCTGCCGAAGGCCAAGGCGCGCCTCGGCGCCGCCGTGCTGGCGACGATGGGCACGCTGCGCTTCGCGCGCGGCTACCGGCCGAATTTCCGACGGTGAACGAAGCGGGCCGCCGACAATGCGGCGCATGCCTGTTCACTCGATCTGTCCGGTGGCGCTGGCCCTCGCGGCCGTGGCCGTTCCGCTGCTCGCGCAGGACACGCCGCAGCTGCACGTCGTCGAACTGTCCGGCACGCCCTACGAACGCGGCGTGCAGCACGGCGCGGCGCTGAAGGACGAGATCGCGGCCATGCTCGCCGGATGGAAGGCCGACCTGAAGCAGGCGAGCGGCCTCGACGCCGAGACGGTCGTCACGCGCTTCCTCGGCGCGACGAAGTTCGACGAGGCGGCGCGGCGGCACACACCCGAGCTGCTCGACGAGGTGCGCGGAATCGCGGCCGGCGCCGGGCAGACCTACGAGACGATGCTCTGCTACCAGCTGGTCGACGAGCTGTGGGCGCAGGGCAGCGAGCTCGTCGACAAGTGCTCGACGATCGGCGTCGATCGCCGCGGCGACGCGCCGACGTTGGTTGCACAGAATCTCGACCTGCCGGAGTGGATGCAGGGCCACCCGACCGTGCTGCGCATCCACGACGCTTCGCGGCGCGGCGCGCACGGCGCGCTCGAGAGCCTGGTCGTCACCGTGCCGGGCCTGGTCGGCGCCAACGGCGTCAACAACCACCGCGTCGCGGTCGGCGTCAACACGATCCTGCACCTGCGGCCGCGGCCGGACGGCCTGCCGGTGGCGTTCGTCGTGCGCGGGCTGCTCGCGCGCACCAGCCACGCCGACGCGCTGGCGTTCGCCCAGCAGGTGCCGCACGCGTCGGGGCAGGCCTACACGATCGGCGGCCCCGACACCGCGCCGTGCTTCGAGGCCTCGGCCGGCGGCGTGGTGCCCTGGCAACCCGCCGATTGTGATGGCTGGCGCTGGCACACCAACCACCCGCTGCGCAGCCGCGACTGGTCGCCGGGATGGCATCACGCGGCGAAGGAGCACGGCTTCGACGTCGAGCAGGTGCCCGGCTGCAATCGCTACGACGCGCTCACTGCGGCGTTGGCCGGCACGCGTCCCGACGCGGCGCAGGTCGAACGCGCGCTTCAGGAGTGCACGGCGGCGCCGGTGTGCAACGCCATGACGATGACCTGCACCGTGATGACCCTCGGCGAGAAGCCGGAGCTGCGGTTGACGGCGGGGCGACCCGACCAGCACCCGTTCCACAGCTTCACGTTCGACAAGTGACGCGCCGTCATGCGTCGCCGCCGTCCGGATCCGGACCGCCGTGGTGCACGGCGTCGTCACCGTGGCGATCCTTGATCGCGTCGAGCGCGCGCAGCAGCTTGTCGCGCTGCTGAGGACGCGCCGCGGCGCCGCCGAACAATCCCTGCTGGACCGGCCGATCTGCGTCGACGAGGTCGGCGGCCGTGACGCCGAGCAGGCGAACGCCGCGGCGGCGATCCCACGCGTCGTCGAGCAGCGCCGCCGCGGTGCGGTAGAGCTCGAGCTCGTCGGCGGTGGCGGCGACCTTCTTCTGCCGCGTCAGCGTGTCGAATGGCGGGTGCCGCAGCTTGAGCCGCACGACCGTCGCGCGCAGGCCGGCGCGGCGCAGGCGGCGCGCGACCTTCTCGCTGAGTCGGAGCAGCAACGCGCGCACCTCGTCGTCGGTGTGCAGGTCGTCGACGAACGTCAGCTCGTGGCCGATCGAACGCGCTTCGCGCTCGGCCTCGACCGGCCGCGCGTCGAGGCCGTTGGCGAGCACGAACAGGTGTGCCCCGAGGTGGTCACCGAACGCCTGACAGAGCGCCGCGCGCGAACGCGACTGCACGTCGGCGATGGTCGAGAGGCCGGCGCGCTCGAGCGTCTGACGCGTCGCGGGGCCGACGCCCCACAGCCGCGCCAGCGGCAGGCCGGCGAGGAAGCCCTTCTCGTCGCCCGGCGCGACCACCACCAGCCCGTCCGGCTTCTGCAGGTCGCTGGCGACCTTGGCGACGAATTTGGAGGTGGCGACGCCGACCGACACCGTGAGCTGGGTGCGCTCCAGCACCTCGCGCTTGATGCGGCGGGCGATCGTCTCACCGTCGCCGAACAGCAGCCGGCTGCCGGTCACGTCGAGGAAGGCCTCGTCGAGCGACAGCGGCTCGACCTCGTCGGTGAACTGCTCGAACACCGCCTGCACCTGCGCCGACACGGCCGCGTAGGCGGCCATGCGCGGCGGCACGAAGATGCCCTGCGGGCAGCGGCGGCGGGCCTCGGCGCCCGGCATGGCCGAGCGCACCCCGAACCGGCGGGCCTCGTAGCTGCAGGTGCTGACGACCTGCCGCGGGCCGTCGCCGCCGACGATGACCGGCTTGCCGCGCAGCTCCGGCCGGTCCCGCTGCTCGATGGCCGCGAAGAACGCGTCCATGTCGGCGTGCAGGATGGTGCGTGGCCCGGTCGTCACCGGGGCATCCTAGCGACCGCCCCGCCCCGCCCGACGGCCCGGACGGGCCCGGAATCGCGCGGGAAACCCGTTCCTGGCACCTCCCCGGCTGGCGCCGACCGCCTCCCATGGCTACCCTTCCTCCCCCCTATGTTCGAGGACTTCGCCGAGAAGACCGTTCTGGCCACCGAGAAGGCCAAGGAACTGGCGCTGCAGCTGCACGACGAGTCGGTCGCGACCGGCCACCTGATCTACGGACTGACCGTGGATCGCAGCGTCTGCCTGCACCACATCTTCCAGGACCTCAACGTCGACCCGGACATGTTCTCGGGCTACGTGAAGAGCCTGCCGCGCGAGCCGGAGGTGCCGAACGGACCGTGGAACCGCCACTGCATGACGGTGTTCGAGCGCGCCAAGGACGCCTCGGTGCAGCTCGGCAGCAAGAAGGTCGAGCCCGAGCACCTCGCACTCGCGGTGCTGTCGATCAAGGCCGGGTCGTGCTACGAGACGCTCAAGGAGTTCTCGATCGACCCGGAATACGTGCAGACGCTGATCCTGCAGGCGATGGGGTTCGATCCGGAGCAGGTTCCGGAGTGGTTCTGAGCGCGTTGGGCTGACGCGAGCTCGCGGCCACGAGGTCCGAGCGAGTGATCCGCTCGTTCAGCTGTCGAACAGATCGTCGAACGACGATGCGTCGAGCACGCGCTCGGCGATCGCGTCGAGTTCGGACAGCGACGCGGTACGCAACCGCGACTCGGCGTCGTGCGCAGCACCGGCCCCGAACCGCCGGGCGACCTGCCGCAGCAACAGCTCGACCCGGCCTTCGACCGAGCCTTCCGCCTTGCCCTCGACCTTGCCCTCGGCCTTGCCTTCGTTGCGGATCTGCGCGCGCGTCGAAACGAACTTCTTCATGGTCTCACCGATCAGCCGCGCCTGCATCACCCGGTGCACGACCGGATGCGGCAGGTTCGAGGCCTCGAAGATGTAGAATCCGCCAGCGCCCCTAGGACTTGCGATGCAACAACCGCAGCTCGCGCCGCTGCTTCGCCGCGGCCCAGCGGCGCTTCTCGTCGTCGGTCTGCGGCTCGACCGGCATCACCTCGCGCGGCTTGCGCGTCTCCGGGTCGAGCGAGACGAAGGTCAGGTAGGCCGACGCGACGTGGTTGCGGTTGCCGGTCGAGCGCTCCTCCTGCCAGACCTTGACGCCGACCTCCATCGAGGTGCGGCCGGTGTAGTTGACCGACGCCAGCAGCACGATGATGCCACCGACCGGCACCGGGTTGTGGAAGTCGATGTTGTCGACGCTCGCCGTCACCACCGGCGTGCGCGCGTGCCGACCCGCCGAGACCGCCGCGCAGACGTCGATCCAGTGCATGACGCGGCCGCCCATCGCGTTGCCGAGCGGGTTGGCGTCGTTGGGCATGACGATCTCGGTCATCTCGACCTTGGTGGCGGCGACCGTGCCGCGGGCGGGGCTGTCGGACTTGCTCATCGGCGGCCACTGTAGGCCGCGCCCCGACTGGGCCAAGCGATCAGGCGCCGAACAGGTCGTCGAACGACGATGCGTCGAGCACGCGATCGGCAAGTGTTTCGAGTTCGGCCGGCGTCGCCGCCTGCAGCCGTGATTCGGCGTCGCCCGCGGCGTCGGCACCGAAGCGCCTGGCGATCTGCCGCAACAGCAGCTCGACGCGTCCTTCCACCTGGCCTTCCGCCTTGCCCTCGTTGCGGATCTGCGTGCGCGTCGAAACGAACTTCTTCATGGTCTCACCGGTCAGCTGCGCCTGCATCACCCGGTGCACGACCGGATGCGGCAGGTCCGAGGTCTCGAAGATGTAGTCTACCACTGCATCGTAGAGGTCGCGCGCCGAGCCCGCGTCGGCCAGTTCCGCCGCGCGTTCCTGCACGTCGCGCCACTGGTCCAGCCACGCCGCGAACGCCGCCTCGTCCCGGGCTGCCGCCGGCAGGTACTGCAGCGTCGACAGCACGCACAGACCCAGCACCGACAGCGCCCGGCCGCGAAGGTGCTCCGGCGGGCTGCTGCTCAGGTCGTCGAGCACGAACTCGAACGACGGCACGTAGCGCAGCACCTCCTCGCTCAGGTTCGCGACGTCGAACAGCTCGCGCAGATTGGTCGGCCCCGGAAAAGGCCGCGGCCCCGCGTGCACGACGATCGGCAACACCACCGGCAGGAACTGCGCCTTCGGATGCAGACGGCGGTGCGTGCGCATGACCCCGACCACCTGCTCGAGCATCTGCAAGGAGTCGAAGCGCGAGCCCTTCGACTTGTGCTCCAGCACGACGTAGATCAGCACCTCTCGCCCCCGCCGTGAGCGGACCGAGAACAGCACGTCGCAGACGACGCGCCGTCCTCGGCGCCCGCGCTGCGTCGCCGACAGTCGGGTCAACGTGCGCCAATCGAGCGCCGCGGCGACCTCGGCGGGCAGACCGCTGCGCAGCAGCGGCACCGCGTGGGCCGGGTCGCCGAACGCCAGCTGGAACAGGTGATCGTGAGGCTGGGCCACACGACAGGTGGCTCGGCCGCCGCACTTTCGGCGGGCATTTCCCAAGAACCAGCCAGCGCCCTCGGGACTGGCGACGCAGCAAACGCAGCGCGCGCCGCTGCTTCGCCGCGGCCCTTGCGCCGCTCCTCGTCGTCGGCCGCGGTTCGACCGGCAGCGATCAGGCGTCGAACAGGTCGTCGAACGACGATGCGTCGAGCAATCGATCGCCGAGCAGGTCGAGTTGCGCGGCGTCGGCGTCGCGAAGCCGCGGCTCCGCGTCGCGCGCCGCATCGGCGCCGAAGCGGCGCGCGACCAGGCGCAGCAGCAACTCCACGCGCCCCTCGACAGAGCCCTCGGCCTTGCCCTCGTTGCGGATCTGCGTGCGCGTCGAAACGAACTTCTTCATGGTCTCACCGGTCAGCCGCGCCTGCATCACCCGGTGCACGACCGGATGCGGCAGGTCCGAGGTCTCGAAGATGTAGTCTACCACCGCGTCGTAGAGGTCGCGCGCCGAGCCCGCGTCGGCGAGGTCCGCCGCCCGCTCCTGCACGTCGCGCCATGCGTCCAGCCACGCCGCGAGCGCCCCTTCGTCGCGCGCCGCCGCCGGCAGGTGCTGCAGCGTCGACAGCACGCACAACCCCAGCACCGACAGCGCCCGGCCGCGAAGATGCTCCGGCGGACTGCTGCTGAGGTCGTCGAGCACGAACTCGAACGACGGCACGTAGCGGAGCACCTCGGGACTCAGGCTCGCGACGTCGAACAACTCGCGCAGACTGGTCGGGCCCGGGAACGGCCGCGGCCCCGCGTGCACGACGATCGGCAGGACGACCGGCAGGAACTGCGCCTTCGGATGCAGACGGCGGTGCGTGCGCATCACCCCGACCACCTGCTCGAGCATCTGCAACGAGTCGAAGCGCGAGCCCTTCGACTTGTGCTCCAGCACGACGTAGATCAGCACCTCTCGCCCCCGCAGTGAGCGGACCGAGAACAGCACGTCGCAGACGACGCGCCGCCCCCGCCGCCCGCGCTGCGTCGCCGACAGTCGGGTCAGCGTGCGCCAATCGAGCGCCGCGGCGACCTCGGCGGGCAGACCGCTGCGCAGCAGCGGCACCGCGTGCACCGGGTCGCCGAACGCCAGCTGGAACAGGTGATCGTGAGGCTGGGCCACACGACAGGTGGCTCGGCCGCCGCACTTTCGGCCCGCATTTCCACAGTTCGCTGGCGACCGCCCGCGCCAGGCTCAGCGATCCCGCTGCCGCCAGTCCGCGTCCGCCGCCACCGGCCGCAGGTCCACCGCCGTCGCCTCGAACAGCTCCGCGACGCCGCGCTTCATCGACAGCACGCCGAGGTCCTCGCCGTTCTCGTCGAACGGCGTGCGACGGGTGAAGCGCCCGTTCTCGGTCGCCTGGCCCACCCAGCGGCCGCGTGGGTCCTCGATGCGGTAGAAGCGCACGGGGCCAGCCGGGTCGCGGATCTCGAGGTGCACGATCTGGCCGCGGAGCTGCCCCGCCGAGAACACGTCCCAGCGCGCCAGCGTCACGACCTCCCGAGGCTGCAGATCCGGCGGGTCGGACGGCGGCGCACCGCAAGCGGCGGTCAACAGCAGCAGGGCGAGCGGGCCGTTCTGGCGGTTCGGTGCAGCGATCACGATCTCCTCGGTGGCGAAGGCGGCGTTGTATCCGCACAATACTCGCCCGCCAACGGCGGCCCTCCACCCATGACGTCGATGAAAGGCGTGCAGCTCTCCTCCCCCGGCACCTACCGCCTGCGCACGGACCTGACCGTGCCAGAACCGGGCCGCGGCGAAGTCCGCATCAAGGTCGCAGCCGCAGGCATCTGCGGCACCGACGTGCACATCTGCAGCGGCGACCCGTCGATGAACGGGCTGATCGCGCCGCCGGTGACGCTCGGTCACGAGTTCTGCGGCCACATCGACAAGCTCGGCGACGGCGTCGACGAGAAGGACTACCCGCTCGGCACCTACTGCAGCGCCGAGATGCACGAGATCTGCGGCAAGTGCCCGGCGTGCCGCGCCAAGGCGTTCCACGCCTGCGCCACCGCCCGCATCCGCGGCATCAACCTCGACGGCGCGTTCGCCGAGTACGTGGTCGTCTCGGCGGGCAACGTCGTCAAGCTGCCGAAGGACCTGCCGATGCAGGTCGCGGCGATCCTCGACCCGCTCGGCAACGCCGTGCACACGACGATGAAGGTGCCGGTCGAGGGGCAGAAGGTCGCGATCATCGGCTTCGGCCCGATCGGCGCGATGTGCGGCGAGATCGCCGCGTTCGTCGGCGCGCAGCACGTGTTCGTCGTCGACGTCGCCGACAAGGCGCTGGCCCGCGCCCGCGCGTGGGTGATCCGCCGCGGCCTGACCGACCGCGTCACCGTCGTCGACGGCCGCGACAAGCCGGTGCAGACGATCGTCGACGCGACCGAGGGCGGCGTCGACGTCGCGCTCGAGATCTCCGGTCACCCGGTCGGCATCAACAACGCGATCCAGATGTGCCGCCCCGCCGGCCACATCGTCAACCTCGGCCTGCCGAAGGGCGATTCGGTGTCGATCGAGGGCTTCTCGAAGAACTTCATCTTCAAGGGCCTGACGATGCACGCGGTGATCGGCCGCGAGATGTTCCGCACCTGGGACATCATGCTCGACCTGCTGAAGAAGGGCCTCGACATCACCCACCTGGTGACCGCCGAGATGCCGCTCGAGCAGTTCGGCACCGGCGTCGAGCGCTTCGGTCAGGGCCTCGAGCAGAAGGTCGTGCTCTACCCGCACCAGCTGGCCTGAGTCGGCCGGCGCGGCGAGTCGCGACTACGACTTGGCGCGGCCAAGGTACTCGCCGGTGCGCGTGTCGATGTTGATCTTGAGCCCCTGCTCGACGTTCTCCGGCACCTGCACGACGTAGCCGGTCGACAGCGTCGCCGGCTTGCTGCGCGAGGTCGCCGAGTTGCCCTTGACCGCCGGCATCGTCTCGACGATCTCCAGCGACACCTGGGCCGGCAGCTCGATCGCGATCGGCGCGCCGTTGTAGAACAGCGCGCGCATGTCCTCGATGCCCTCGATCAGGAACTGCTTCTCCCACTCGATGTCGGCGTGGGCGAACGCGAACTGCTCGAAGGTCTCGTTGTCCATGAAGTGGCTGACACCCGGCTCGTCGTAGAGGTATGCGATCGGCCGCTTCTCGATGTCGGCGGACGCGACCATCTCGCCCGAGCGCCACGACTTCTCGATGCGCTGCCCGGTCTTCAGGTTGCGCAGCTTCACGTGGAAGGTCGTCGTGCCGCCGCGCCCGCCGCCGGACGCCGCCTGGGTGTTCTCGACCACGTGCGGCGCCCCGTCGAGCTCGACGACGACGCCCTTCTTGAGTTCGTTGCTCGCGTACATGGCCGGGCAAGTTAGACAGCCGCCGCGAACGGGCCAGAGGCAAACCGCCAAACCGGCCCGAAACGGTCCCTGCCGCCGCAACCACCCGCCTCCCGGATAGCCGGTATGCTCCCGCGCATGACCACGCCCACCCCGGCCATCCGCCGCATGCCCGCCGCTCTCGCGCTCGTCCTCGCGACCGCGCTACCGGCGGTCGCGCAGGCGCCCCACCTCGTCGGCCCCGGTGGATTCGCGCAGATCGGCGACGCCGTCGCCGCCGCGCAGCCGGGCGACCTGATCGTGGTCCAGCAGGGCACCTACCTGCCGTTCGACGTGCCGATCGGCGTGCGCATCGTCGCCCCGGCAGGCGCCACCGTGTCGCCTCCGATCGGCGCACAGTTCCCGGTCGCGATTGCTGTGCCGCCGGGGCAGCGCGCGTCGTTCGTCGGCCTGAGCTGGCGGACCGTGACCTCCTATCCGCCGGCGATCTGGCCGCTGGCGATGCAGGTGCAGGGCCACGCGGTGTTCCAGAACTGCCGCTTCGAATGCCCCAACGCCGACTACGACGGCACGCCGACGACGTGCAACGGCGACGTGCAGTTCGATCGCTGCATCTGGACCGCGCTCGACGATTGCCTCGAGGTCGCCGGTGGCCATGTGCAGCTGAACGACTGCAACCTCGCTGCCAGCTGGACGAGCTACAACCACGGTCCGGCGCACGCTGTGGTCGCGACCGGCGGCGTGCTCGAGATCTTCTCGTCCGGGCTGCAAGGCGCCGCAGGCGACGACCTGGTCAGCTGCCCGGGCAGCTCGGCGATCGTGCTCAGCGGCAACGCCCGTCTGCGCATCACCGACAGCTTGGCCATCGCCGGCACCTCGTGGTTCCTGTCGTGCTCGCCGGGCGTCAGTGCTATCGAGAACAACACCGCCAACCCGGTGCTGCACGCCCGATCGACGCTGACCGGCAGTCAAGGTCAGGTCGGCTTTCCGCCGGTCCTGGTGCAGGCGCCGCCGATCACGGGGCCCGAGCAGCAGGAGCCGCTGGTCGGCGGCATCGGTCCGGGCAGCGGTCCGGCGAGCGGCTTCGCCTATTCGGCGACGGTGTTCGGCCCGCTCAACGCCTTCGTCGCCGTCGGGCTCAGCTTCGACCGGGCCCCCGCCACGACGATCCCGTTCTTCGCGACGCCGGTGCATTTCGACCTGGCCACGGTGATCGTCTACCAGACGGGCCTGCTGACGACGCCGCTGGCCGCGTGGCCGGGCTTCGGCTCGTTCGACACGCAGACTCCGCCGCTGCCGGCGGCCGGCCTGGGCCTCGAGCTGTGGCTGCACCCGATCACTTGGGACGGTGCCGCGCTGCGCGCCGGCCCGACGCTCGGCGGCGTGCTGCGCTGACGCGGACGGACAGCGGCGCTGGCGAAGCCGGTAACCAGTGGCGTCGGCGACGCCCACCGGGTACCTAACCACGCGCCATGTTCGACAACGTCAAGGAACGCCTGCAGAAGGAACTCTCGGAGATCCGCGAGGCCGGTCTGTGGAAGGAAGAGCGCATCTTGCAGTCGCCGCAGGGCGCCCGCATCCAGGCCAACGGCAAGGAAGTGCTGTGCCTCTGCGCCAACAACTACCTCGGCCTCGCCAACGACCCCGACCTGCGCCAGGCGGCCAAGGACGCGATCGACCACTACGGCCTCGGCCTCGCCAGCGTGCGTTTCATCTGCGGCACGCAGGCGCCGCACAAGGTGCTCGAGCAGAAGATCAGCACGTTCCTCGGCACTGCGGACACGATCCTCTACTCGTCGTGCTGGGACGCCAACGGCGGCCTGTTCGAGATCCTGATGGGCCAGGAGGACGCGATCATCAGCGACGCGCTCAACCACGCCTCGATCATCGACGGCATCCGGCTGACCAAGTCGCGGCGGCTGCGCTACGCCAACAACGACATGAAGGAGCTGGAGCAGCACCTCAAGGACTCGATGGACTGCCGCTCGCGCATGATCGTGACCGACGGCGTGTTCTCGATGGACGGCTTCATCGCCGACCTGCCGGCGATCTGCGAGCTGGCCGACAAGTACCAGGCGATGGTGATGGTCGACGACAGCCACGCCACCGGCTTCTTCGGCCCGACCGGTCGCGGCACGCCCGAGTACCACGGCGTGCAGGACCGCATCGACATCGTCAACTCGACGTTCGGCAAGGCGCTCGGCGGCGCTTCGGGCGGCTTCACGTCAGGCCCCAAGGAGGTCGTCGACCTGCTGCGCAACCGCGCGCGGCCCTACCTGTTCTCCAACACCGTCGCCCCGGCGATCGTCGGCGCGACCATCGCCTGCATCGACAAGCTGTCGGCGACCACGGCGCTGCGCGACAAGCTCGAGGCCAACACGAAGTTCTTCCGCGAGGCGATGACCAAGGCCGGCTTCGCGATCGTGCCGGGCGATCACCCGATCTGCCCGATCATGCTCGGCGACGCGCGGCTGGCGGTCGAGATGGCGCGGCGCATGATGGACGAAGGCGTCTACGTGATCGGCTTCTGCTACCCGGTGGTGCCCAAGGAGAAGGCCCGCATCCGCGTGCAGATCAGCGCCGCGCACGAACGCTCGCAGCTCGAATTCGCGGTCGCCGCGTTCACCAAGGTCGGCCGGGAACTCGGTGTGCTGAAGTGAAGATCGACCTCGACAAGCTGCGCGAGTCGGGCCGCATCAGCGCCACCGCGCTGGCGCACGGGCGCAAGATGCTCCTCGAAGTCGGCACGCGCATCGAGGATGTGCAGCTGGCCGTCGAAGCGAAGATCCGCGAGATGGGCGGCGAGCCGTGCTTCCCGGCGCAGGTGTCGCGCAACCACATCGCCGCGCACTACTGCTCGCCGCCGGGCGACCCGACGGTCGTGCAGCCCAACGACATCCTCAAGCTCGACTGCGGCGCGCACCTCGACGGCTGGGTCACCGACAACGCCACCACCGTCGACCACCGCGACGGCGAGGGCTCGCTGCTGTGCTCGGCCAGCAAGATGGCGCTGCAGAACGCGATCGCGGTGATGGGCCCGGGCGTGTCGCTGACCGAGGTCGGCCACCAGGTCGAATCGACGATCACGCAGCTCGGCTTCCAGCCGGTGCGCAACCTGTGCGGCCACGGCGTCGCGCGCTACACGATCCACTGCGCGCCGTCGGTGCCCAACTACGCCGACCAGAAGGCGTCGCGCCTGAAGGCCGGTCAGACCATCGCCTGTGAGCCGTTCGCCAGCGACGGCCGCGGCATGATCGACGTCGACGGCAAGGCCGAGGTGTTCATGCTGCTGCGGCCGGTCAAGCTCAAGGACAACCTGCCGAAGGACGTCGCCGACGCGATGGAGGCGTCGACGCGGCTGCCGTTCGCGCGGCGCGACCTGGTGCGCTGGCTCGGCAGCGACAAGCGCTGCGAAGAGGCCATCAAGCTGCTGCAGAAGAAGAAGCTGATCGACGACTACCCGCCGCTGTGCGAGAAGCCCGGCGTGCGCATCGCGCAGTTCGAGCACACGATCTTCATCCACGAAGACGGCGCCGAGGTGCTGACGCAGCTGCCCGAGTGAACCCCGCCGCCATGCGCATCGGCATCGACGCCCGCGAAGGGTTCCGGCCGCACCCGCGCGGCATCGGCCTCTACGTGCGCCACCTGGCGCGCGAGTTCGCGGCGCTCGCGCCGGCGCCCGAGCACGAACTGCTGCTCTACCACCAGCTGCTGCTGCCGCCCGACTGCGACAACCCGTTCGTGCTGGCGAACAACCAACGCGCGGTGCACACCGACATCCCGGGCGGGCGCTTCCACAGCTGGGAACGGCTGCAGATGCCGTGGCGGCTGCGCCGCGACCGACTCGACGTCTACCACGGCACCTACAACACGCTGCCGCCGCGTTGGCCCTTGTGGAAGGGCCCGCCGATGGTCGTCACGCTGCACGACCTGATCGTCACGTGGTACGACGACGACCTGCACGACCCGTTCACCCGCTACGCGCGGCAGGTGACGCCGCGTGTGGTGCGCGACGCGACGCTGATCCTGACGGTCAGCGAGTGGAGCAAGCGCGACATCTGCGAGCGCCACGGCTGTGACCCGGGCAAGGTGCGCATCACGCGCAACGGCCTGCACCCCGAGGTGCTGAAGGGCGCGCCGACCGGCGCCGGCGACGACGCGCGCCGGCGCTTCGCCGAGGGGCGGCCGTATCTGTTCGCGGTCGGCGCGAGCCTCGAGCGCAAGAACACCGGCCGGCTGATCGAGGCGTTCGGTCTCGCCCGCCAGCGCCGGCCCGACCTGCCGCACCTGCTGCTGGTGTCGGGCCTCGGCAAGGCCGTCGATCGTTTCCGCGAACGCGCCACCGCCGCCGGCGTGCTCGAGCACGTGCGCTTCCTGCCGTATCTGTCGCAGCAGGACCTGATCGCCACCTACGCCGGGGCCGCGCTGTGCGTCTACCCGAGCCTGGTCGAGGGCTGGGGCATCCCGGTCACCGAAGCGCTCGCGCTCGGCACGCCGGTGCTGACCAGCAACACGTCGGCGATGCCGGAGGCGGGCGGCGACGACGCGCGCTACTTCGATCCGAACGACGTCGATTCGATGGCGGTGGCGTTGATCGACGCGATCGAGCGCTACGTGCCGACGTGGCCGCAGCGGCGCGACCAGGCGATGGCGCGCGTGCGGCAGCTGACGTGGACGCGCACCGCCGAGCAGACGCTGCAGGCGTATCGCGACGCGGCGGCGCGGCGCTGAGGCCCTGGCCCGGCCAAGCCCCCTACTTCCCCTGAGACTTCTCTTCCAGCGCACGCTCCAGGTCGCGCTTGGCAACGGCGAAGCGTCCATGTTTCTGCAGGTCGATGATGATGTGGGTCGCGAATGCTCGCCCATCGCGGATGCCACCCGGCCCAGCCACGATGTGCAGCTTCTTGTCCGCGACAAACTCACGCCCCAGCGTCTCGCCGAGCGGCAGCAAGACGTAGCTCCCTTCCAAGAGCGCGTTCGCCTTGGCGGACGCTCCTTCGATGTCGAAGGTCAGGTCCGCGAACTGCCTCGACTTGACCGCCCCCCCGGCAGAGACGAATCCGGTGCGTTGCTCCGTCATGCCCTTCTCGAGAGAGACACACAACTGAACAAGGTTCTCGAGTTCATCGTCCGTCAGCTCGCCTAGTCCGCTTAGCTCGCGGGCGAGAGACACGCGCGAACTCAGTGTTTGTGGAACGCCCTCAACCTCGAGTTGCGTCTCCGAGTCCCTTGGATTGTCAATGGCGAGGCGTTGCGGTGAATCTTGCGGGGCACCCGTCGATTCGAGCCCAGCCTGCACCTGGTCAGCATTGTCAGACCGAGCCGCAACAACGGGGGCTACATCCGGCGGCACGCGACTCATCCAGATGACCAGAACACTGACGAGGATCACCAACACGGCAACAGGCGCGAGGCGCCTACGGATGAAGTTCATCACGGTTCCGATGAGCAGGGATGAGCCGGACCTGAGCTACCAAGCAAAGATGAACGAGGATTGTGCTACTGCCTGCACTGGCTGCAGAACACGGTGGTGGTGATCGCTTGCTCGTGTTCGACCGGAGGCACAACGGGGGACCCGCTTGACCTGCATCTCTCCACTTCAACTTCCACTTCACTGGCTTGTCATCCGCTCGCCTCCCCAAACACCTTGCCGGGGATGCCGCAGCGGAAGAGCACGAGTAGAGAGAGAGAGAGTCAAGTCCCGATCCTCGAGGATCTCTCTCGATCAACCGGCGCCGCGACCTCAGCTCCAGCTGAGGTCGTGCTTCTTGACCGGCAGGTCGCGAACGCGCTTGCCGACGGCGGCGTAGATCGCGTTGCAGATCGCCGGCGCGATCGGCGGCGTGCCGGTCTCGCCGACGCCGGACGGCGGCGCATCGCTCGCCACGAGATACGTGCGCACCTCGCGTGGCGCCTCGGGCAGGCGCGGCACCGGGTAGTCGTGGTAGTTCGACTGCACGACCGCGCCGTTCTCGAACGTGATCTCGCCGAGCATCGCGATCGCGGTGCCGAACGTCGCCGAACCCTCGAGCTGCGCGCGCACGCGGTCCGGGTTGATGAGCTTGCCGGCGTCGATCGCGACGTCGACGCGCGGGATGCGCACCGTGCCGTCGCGCGCGACGTCCACCTCGACGATCACCGCGACGTAGCCGAGGAAGCTGCGGTGCGCGGCGAGGCCGAGGCCGCGGCCGCGCGGCAGCTCGTTGCGGCCCTTCCAGTCGCCCTTCGTGGTGACCTCGCGCAACACGCCGAGCAACCGACCGGTGTCGACCGGATACTCGTCCATCGACGCACCCTGGTTGGGGAAGTCGGTGCCGGACATGTCGACGTGCCGCGGCGCGCCGATCAGCGCTTCGAGGAACTCGACGCGGTCCACGCCGGCCTTGGCCGCCAGTTCGTCGACGAACGAGCACTCGGCGAAGGCGTGGTGCACGTGGTGCACGGAGCGCATCCAGCCGATGCGCGTCGGCGCGCGCGCCGGCCCGGCCTCGAGGCGCAGCGCCGGGATCGGGTACGGCAGCTCGGTGAAGCCGAGGCCGAGTTCGCCGGCCGACGGCATCGACGCCGCGTCGCGCGGATCGAAGGTCGTGCCGATCGGCGGGAACACCGAGCGCCCGTGCCACGCGACCACCTTGCCGTCGCCATCGAGGCCTGCCTCGATGCGCACCGCCGCAGCCGAGTGGTAGTAGTCGAAGCGCGTGTCGTCCTCGCGCGACCACTGCACGCGCACCGGCTTCTGCAACTGCTTGGCGAGCAGCGCCGCCTCGACGCAGTAGTCCGGCTTCGACTTGCGGCCGAAGCCGCCGCCGAGCAGCGTCACGTGCACCTCGACCTGCTCGGGCTTCAGACCCGTCGCCATCGCCACCATCTGCTGCGCGCCCTGCGGGTTCTGCGTCGGCGCCCAGACGCGGCAAACGTCGTCGGTCAGCTCGACCGTCGCCACCATCGGCTCCATCTGCGCGTGCGCCAGGAACGGCACCGTGTAGAGCGCTTCGTGTCGCTCGGCGGCGGCCTCGAGCGCCTTCGCCGCGTCGCCGACCTCACGCACCAGCTTGCCGGGCTTCTGCGCCGTCTCGCGCATCGCTGCATAGAACTTCTCGGTCGAGAAGTCCGCCGCGTCGCCGCCGTTCCACTTCACCTGCAGCGCGTCGCGGCCGCGGAACGCCGCCCAGGTGTTGCGCGCGATCACCGCCACGCCGCCGAGCGCCTGGAACGCCGGCGCGCCCTGGAAGGCGGGGAGCTGCACGACGTCGATCACACCAGGCACCTTGCGCGCCGCTGTGTCGTCGACCGACTCGATGCTGCCGCCGAGCACCGGCACGCGCCAGATCGCGGCGAATACCATGCCTTCGGGCCGCACGTCGGCGCCGAACTTCGCCTTGCCGACCGTGATGTCGGCGGCGTCGTAGAAGCGCACCTTGTCCTTGCCGACGTAGCGCAGCTCTCCCGGCTTGCGGAAGCGCAGCTGATCGTCGCTCGGCAACGCCAGCGCGCGCGCCGCCTCGACCAGCTCGCCGAAGCCGAGCCGTTCGCCGCCGGGGCCGTGCACGGCGTGCTCGCGCGCGACGCACTTCGCCGCGTCGACGCCCCACTGCTTGGCCGCGGCCTGCTCGAGCAGCCAGCGCGCCGCCGCGCCGGCCTTGCGCATCGTCTCGTAGAAGCCGCGGATGCTCCACGAGCCGTCGGTGTTCTGGTCGCCGTAGCCGGCGTCGCCGAACGCCTGCTCGATCGTCACCCGCTCCCAGTCGCAACCGAGCTCGTCGGCGACGACCATCGGCAGGCTGGTGCGGATGCCGGTGCCCATCTCCGAGCGGTGCGCCCAGATCCTGACCGCGCCGTCCGGCGCGATCGCGAGCCACAGCGACGGCTGCAGCGGGTCGGCGAGGGTCGTCGCCGTGGCAGCGGTCAGCGTCGGTCGCGCGGCTGCTCTGCCGAAGCGCGCGCCGATCAGCAACGCGGAGCCGGCGCCGAAGGCGCGCAGCAGGCTGCGGCGGTCGATGCCCGTTCCGTCACCACCCGCGAGGTCGGCGGCGCTCACTTGCCACCTCCAGCGCAGCGCTGGATCGCCTGACGGATGCGCGGGTAGGTGCCGCAGCGGCAGAGATTGCCGGCCATCGCCGCCTCGATCGCCGCGTCGTCGGGTTGCGCATCGCTGGCCAGCAGCGCGCTCGCCGACATGATCTGCCCGGACTGGCAGTAGCCGCACTGCGGCACGCACAGCTCGCGCCAGGCCTGCTGCACCGGGTGCGAACCGTCGGCGGAGAGACCCTCGATGGTCGTCACCGGCGCCTGCACTGCCATCACCGGCAGCTGGCACGAACGCATCGCCACACCGCCGAGGTGCACGGTGCACGCCCCGCAATGCCCGGCGCCGCAGCCGAACTTGGTCCCGGTCAGCTGCAGCTCGTCGCGCAGCACCCACAACAGCGGCGTCATCGGGTCGAGGTTCCCGAGGT
This sequence comes from Planctomycetota bacterium, assembly GCA_020638735.1. Taxonomy (GTDB): domain Bacteria; phylum Planctomycetota; class UBA1135; order UBA1135; family UBA2386. The sequence continues at coordinate 1,157,993 of JACKHZ010000008.1, forward strand.
CGCGCTCCACGCCGTTCACGTTGATCTTCACGATGGCTCCTGCGGTGTTCGGCAGGGCCGTCGCGGCCCGCCGCCGGCGACTATGGCGCGGCGGGGCGTGCGGCGGGAAGGGCGCGCCGTGAAAACACGGCGCACAGGCTCAGGCCTCAGCGGCTCAGGCCTTCTGCGCCTTGCCTTCGGCGATGATGCGGCGCGCGAGGCGATCGGCGGCGTCGCTCGGCGGAATCTTCTCCTCCTTGGCGATCGTCCACAGCTCCTTCAGCGCCTGCGGGATGCGCTCGATCTTCGACAGAGCGACCTGCTCGTCGTAGCCACCCTCGTGGAACTCGACCGAGACGTTGATGATGCCGCCGGCGTTGATGACGTAGTCGGGCGCGTAGAGGATGCCGCGGTCGGCGAGCATCTTGCCGTGCTCTGGCTTCAGCAGCACGTTGTTGGCCGCGCCGGCGACGACCTTGGCGCCGAGCTTCGGGATCGTGTCGTCGTTGAGGATGCCACCCAACGCGCACGGTGCGTAGAGGTCGCACTTCATGCCCATGATCTCGGCCTCGGGCACCGCCTTGGCGCCCTGCGCGACGAGGTCGGCCACGCGCTGCTCGTTGCGGTCGGTCACGTATACGGTCGCGCCGGCGTCGAGCAGGCGCTTGGCCAGCGGACCGCCGACGGCGCCGACGCCCTGCACCGCGATGGTGCGGCCCTTCGGCGAGTCGTCGCCAAACGCCTGGCCGAGCGCGGCGCGCACGCCGAGGAACACGCCATAGGCCGTGTACGGCGAAGGGTTGCCGCTGCCGCCGCTCTCGCGCGACAGGCCGGTCACGTACTTGGTCGCGCGGCGGATGATCTCGAGGTCACCGATCGACGTGTTGACGTCCTCGGCCGTCGTGTAGAGGCCGCCGAGCGAGTCGACCAGCCGCCCCATCGACAGGTAGAGCGCCTCGGACTTGATCGTCTTCGGGTCGCCGATCATCACCGCCTTGCCGCCGCCGAGGCCGGTGTGCGCGACCGCCGACTTGTAGCTCATGCCCTTGGCCAGCCGCAGCACGTCGAACTGGGCCTCGTCCTCCGAGGCGTAGTTCCACATGCGCAGGCCGCCGAGCGCCGGTCCGAGCGTGGTGTCGTGCACGGCGATCAGGGCGTGCAGGCCGCAGGAGGGGTCGACGCCACGCACGACGCGCTCGTAGCCTTCGACCGGGATTTCGGTGATTTGCAGGGTATCGCTCACTGGACCGGGGGCGGGTGACCGCCAATTCGGGGGAAGCATGATAGCGACGGGTTCGGCCGGCGCCAGGACTGGACCTCGGGCGGGGCTACTGGATGCGGGCGCCGACCACGACCTGCAGGTCCACCTCGGCCTCGCCGCGGCGCACCCGCACCGTGACCGACTTGCCGACCGTCAGGGTCGCCAGGACCTTCATGTAGGCGTCGAAGTCCGGGGTCGGCTGGCCGTCCATGGCCACGATCACGTCGCCGGCCTCGATGCCGGCCTTCTCGGCGCCGCCGCCCGGGCGGACCCCCTCGACCAAGATGCCGTCCGGGGCACCGCCGTTGTAGTCCGGCATCAGGCCGAGCGCCGGGCGGGCGCCGGGATCCGGCGCCGCCTCGGGCGCAGTGGCGACCGGCTGCGCCGGCGTCACCGGCTTCGCCGCGGGCGGCAGCTGGGGCTCGGGCCGTTGCGCCGCGACCGGACCGACCGCCGGGTGACTGCGATCCGGCTCGGCGACAACGATGACGAAGTCGGCGACGTCTCGCGCCGACTCGTAGGTGCCCGCGGACAGGTCGGGGACCTCCTCCACCGAGACGACGCGCACATTCAGGTCGGGCTGGCGACGCTGCATGACCCCCACCGCGCCGCGCCAGCGGTCGCTGTGCTGCTTGCCGCAGACCAGCACCACCAGCGGATCGCCGCCGCGCTTCGCGACGTCGGCGCGGTAGTCGAGCACCGTCTCGGCCATGGTCGAGTTCCAGACGCACTGCGCGGTGTAGTAGCGCCGGAGGTCCTCGAGGCTCACTCCCGGGTGACCCTCCATGCTCTTGACGAAGTCGTCGAACTCGTCGCCCTCCGGCACCTCGACCTCTCGCGCCACGTTCTTGTCGCCGCGGATCGCCGCGAGGCCTTCCTTGCGGGCCTTGGAGACCAGCGACTGCGGCGCGTTGGCGCCGAGCACCGGCACGCCGTGGCGGGCCGCCCACTCGACCAGCGGCTTGTAGTCGGTCTCGTAGCGCGGCCAGACCTCGGTGCGGGTGACGAACTCGTCGTAGCCCATCATGCGGTTCATGTAGCGGTCGATCGCCTCCTGGTCGGGCCGCTCGAACATCTCCATGGCGATGACCATCTCGGGGCGGCGCTCGTACAGCGCCTCGACGAGCGCAAGGTGCAGCCGATGCACGTCGGGGGTCTTGTGCAGCTCACCGAGCGCGACCACGTCGGCGTCGGCGACCGCCTTGGCGACGTCGCGCACGGTGACCAGGCGGTCGTTCGCGGTGGCGACGATGCGCGGGCCGGCGGCGCAGCCGGTGAGCAGGGCGCCGAGCGCGAGCACGGCGCCGACGTCGAACAGGGTCTTCGGGCGGAGCGGACGCATCCCGTGATCAGACAGCGCCGGGCCAGCCCCGGCAAGCGAAGGCCGCCGCGGCGGGAAACTGCCGGACTCGGGCTTCCGCCACGCCGTTCCGATGCTTGAATCAGCCGGGCCGGAATGAAGATCACAACCTGGAACGTCAACGGCATCCGCGCCCGGCTCACGCACGTCATCGACTTCCTGCGGGAACATCAGCCCGACGTGCTGTGCCTGCAGGAGACCAAGGTCACCGACGACCTGTTCCCCCGCGAGCCGCTGGAGGACGAGGGCTACGAGGTCACCTTCTGGGGCGAGAAGGGCTACAACGGCGTCGCGATCCTGGCCGCGAACGCGATCGAGGACGTGCGGCGCGGCTTCCCCGACGACCCGCAGGGCGGCAAGGACGTCGAGCGCCGCGCGCTGGCGGCGACGATCGACGGCTTCCGCATCCTCGACCTCTACGTCGTCAACGGCCAGGAGGTCGGCAGCGACAAGTATGCGCACAAGCTCGACTGGATGCGGCGCCTGCGCAGCTACCTCGACGCGGCCTTCTCGGCGCAGGACGACGTGGTCGTGGTCGGCGACTTCAACGTCGCGCTCGACGACCGCGACGTACACGACCCGGCCTGGTGGCGCGGCAAGATCCTCTGCTCGCAGCCGGAGCGCGACGCGATGCGCAACGTGATGGCGTTCGGCCTCGAGGACAGCCTGCGCCGCTTCCGCCCCGAGGCCGGCATCTACACCTGGTGGCACTACTCCGGCGGCGCCGTGCAGAAGGACGCCGGGCTGCGCATCGACTACGTGCTGTCGTCGCCGAGCGCCGCCGCGCGCTGCACCGACGTGATCGTGCACGACGACGAGCGCCTCAAGAACGGCCCCAGCGACCACGTGCCGGTGACGGCCGTCTACCGCGAGCGATGAGCGACGCGCCGGCGATCATGATCGAGACCCGCGGGCTCGGCCGTCACTACGGCGGCAAGTGGGCGCTGCAGGGGCTCGACCTGGCGATCGCACGCGGCGAGCTGTACGGCTTCCTCGGCCAGAACGGCGCCGGCAAGACGACCACGCTGCGGCTGCTGGCCGGCCTGCTGCAGCCGAGCGCCGGCCAGCTGCGCGTCGCCGGTCGCTCGCACGCCGACGACAGCGCCGCGATCAAGCAGCGGCTCGGCTTCGTTCCCGACACGCCGCCGCTCTACGACTACCTGACCGGTCGCCAGTACGTGGCCCTGGTCGCCAGCCTGTGGCGGGTCGATCGACGCGCGCGCGACGAGCGCTGCGATCGCCTGTTCGAGCTGCTGGCGCTCGGCGACGCCGCCGACGAGCTGTGCAAGGGCTACTCGCACGGCACCCGCAAGAAGGTCCACCTCGCGGCGGTGCTGGTCACCGCGCCCGAGGTGTTGCTGCTCGACGAGCCGACCACGGGGCTCGACCCGCTGAGCACGCGCCGGCTCAAGGAGCTGCTCAAGGACGAGGTCGCGCGCGGCACCACGGTGATGTTCTCGACGCACGTGCTGGAGACCGCCGAACAGATCTGCCACCGCGTCGGCGTGCTGGCGCGCGGCCGACTGGTCGCCGAGGGCACCGTCGCGGCGCTGCGCGCGGCGCACGGCGGGCAGTCGCTCGAGGACGTGTTCGTGCAGCTCAGCGACACGTCCGGGGCGTCGGCGCAGGACCCTGCATGAAGCTGCTGCTCGCCGACCTGCGCGCCCTGGTCAACCTGCCGGCCACGGCGATCGGGCGTCGCGCGACCTTCGGCCTGCTGGTCGGGCTGCTGCTGCTCGGCGCGCTGTCGTGGTGGTTCGCGTCGACCGTCGCCGACAACCCGCGGCTCCTGCTGCTGCTCGAACAACGCGGCCAGGGCGCGTCGCTGCGCGGGCTGCTCGGCTACGGCCTGATGGCCTGCCCGATGGTCTCGACCTGGCTCGGCCTGGCGATGGCGCAGCGGCAGCTGTTCGAGACGCCCGAGCTGTGGCTGTGGCGCACGGCGCCGCTGCCCGGCTGGCGCGGCCCGCTGCAGGTGCTGCTGCGCGCGGCGTTCCTGTCGGCGGTCTGGGCCGGGGCGCTGGCGGGCCCGTTCGTGGTCGCGCTGCTGCGGCGCAGCCCGGCCGGCCCGACCGCCTACGCGCTGCTGCCGGTGGCGATCGTCGCCTGCACGCTGCCGCTGCTGGCGACGCTGCTGTCGGCGCAGATCGCGATGGCGCGCTTCCTCTCCGGCCGCGCGCTGCGCATGGTCTTCGCCGCGCTCGCCGGCGCCGCCTCGGTCGGCTTCACGCTGTGGCTCCTGCTGCAGCTGTTCACAACGCGGCAGCACCGCGTGCAGGAACTGGTCGACGCCGCGGCGCCGACCCGCGCGCTGCCGCCGACGATCGAGGCCGCGGCGCAGCTGCTGGAACGCGCCGCCAGCGGCACCGCCGGGCTCGCCGATCTGCTGCCGGTGCTCGGCTGGATCGGCGGCGCCACGGCGTTGTTCTTCGCCGCCGCGCTGCTGCACCCGCGCGCCCACGAACGCCACCTCGAGGCCGATCGACCGCTGTGGCGCGGTCGCGGGCGCCGCTGGCCGGCGTCACTGCCGGCGGCGATCCGCAAGAAGGAGTTCGCGCAGGTGCTGCAGCAGCCGGGCGCGCTGATCGGCTTCGTGGTCTTCGCCGTGCTGGTGTTCGGGCTGGCGCAGCAGCAGGTGCTGGTGACCGGCATCCTCGCCAACTTCCGCGTGCCGCGCGAGCTGCGGGTCGTGGTGGCGATGCTGACGCAGTGGTTCCTGGCGGTGCTGTTCGTGCTCTACACGCACATGGGCCGGCTGTCGCTGTGGGACGGCGCGCAGTGGTCGCTCTACATGGCGGCGCCACCGCGGCCGCGGGCGATCCTGCGCGGCAAGCTGCAGGCGATCGCGGTGTTCCTGCTGTGGCCGCTGCTGCTGGTGATCCTCGCCGGCGTCAAGCTGCTCGATGCGGACCTCCTGGCGGTGTCGCGCTTCGTCGGCGTCGCGATCGGCGGCACGCTCGCCGCGCTCGGGGTGATCGCCGTGGTCGGCACCTGGCCCCGGCTGATGCGACCGGACCGCGACGGTCAGATCCTGCAGGGCGGCAAGACGTTCCTCGCGGCGATGGTGATGGTCACGCTGTTCGAGGTGACGCTGGCGCCGGCCGCGATCGCGTGGTGGTGGCTCGGCGACCACCCGCACTCGTTCACCTCCGCCGAACTGGCCCAGCTGTGGCCGCACATCGTCGGCCTGGCGATCGGCTACGGCGCGCTGGTCGGGCTCGCCGGCCTGTGGCTCGGCGGCAGGAACTACCGCCGGCTGCTGCAGCCGAACTGATCGGCGCGATCGCGCGACGGGACCGGCGCGCTGCGTGGTGGATTTCCCCGCCGTTCCTTTCAGCGCCGACCGCGGCGCTGGCGTAGGTGCGGCGATGTCCGAACGCGTCCCGCCTCCTGCAGGCCCAGACTGGCTCCGCGGCGTGCTGGCCGGCGACGCGAGCGCGATCGACGTCTGCTGTCGCGAGCAGCACGCGGCTGTCTACCGGCTGTGCCTGGGGTTTCTCGCCAGCGCGAGCGACGCCGAGGACACGGCGCAGGACGCGATGCTGCGCCTGCTCGACGGCATGCGCCAGTACGATCCGCAGCAGCCGTTCGCACAGTGGCGCAACACCGTCGTGCTCAACCTGTGCCGCGACCGGCAGCGCAGTTGGCGTCGCCGACGGCGGGCGCATCTGGACGCGGTCGCGGCCCGTGCCGACGCGATGCCTGCGCCGAGCGACGCGCTCGAACGTCGCGAGCTGCGGGCGATGCTCGAGCAGGCGCTGCGCGCGCTGCCCGTGCGCGAACGCGAGGCGTTCGTATTGCGTGACCTCGAGGACGTCGACACCGCGGACGTCGCCACCGCGATGGGCGTGACGCCGGCGACCGTACGTTCGCTGCTGACGTTGGCGCGGCGCCGCCTGCGCGGCCTGCTGGCCGATCGGCTCGAGGCGCAACCGCCGACGGCGGCGCCGTGCATCGACGGGGAGGATCGCCGTGGCTGATCGACACGACGACGACCTGCAGTGGCGCGAAGCGCGCGACCTGATGCGACGCGCCTGGCACGCGACGACGCCGACTGTGCCCAGCCCGTACGACGACGGGGCCGACGATCGGGAGACGCTGCTGGTCCTCGCGCAGCTGCGCACGGCCTGGCTCGCGCAACGCCCCGAACGTGCGCCGTTGCCGACAACCCGTCGCGCCGCTGCCTGGATGCCGATGGCCGCAGCCCTGGTCACCCTGGCCGCGACGCTGACCGTGGGCGCGATGCTGGCGGTCGACACGATGCTGCAGACGCCGCGCGTCGTTTCGTCCGATCGACCGCGAGACGACGATCGACCGGCCAACGAAAACGCGACACCGCGCGCCACGGTCGTGCACGCCGACGAACACCGAACCGAGATCCTCTGCGGGCGGGTGCGCTTCACCTTCGTCCCGATGCACGCCACGACGCCCCCCGTTTCCTCCTTCCCAGTCGGCGCTCTTCCGCGCCGCGAACGCTGACCGACCATGAACACGCCCTCCCTCACGTTCCTCCGCACCTCGACGTTGGCCCTGCTGCTGTGCGCGCCGCTCGCCGCACAGCAGGTGACGCCCGCCGAGGGGGACTTCGAGCTGACCCTGCTGCGCACCGAGCACATCGGCTCCAAACAGATGTTCGGGCTGGTGCAGCAGCTCTACGCGCGACAGGTCGCGTTCCCCGACGGCCGCGTCACGCCGAACCTGATGCTCGGCAACGGCGCGTTGCTCATCTACGAGACCGCCGACCGGCTCGCGGAGATCCGGAGGACGATCGCGCAGCTCGACGTCCCGAACGAGCAGGGCGACGACCGACAGGTCAGCATCGTCTACGAGCCGCGTGCCCAGAACGGCGCGGCACTCGAACGCACGCTCGCGCCGCTCCTGCAGCTGGAGGGCCCGCCCGGGACCGGACTGAAGGTGATCCGGCAGGAACGCGGTCATCTGCTGCTGCACGGCTCCGAACAGGCGGTGGGCGAGGCGAAGCGCATCCTCGAGCAGGTCGATCGGCCCTCGCCGCAGGTGATGCTGTCGGCCTTCGTGCTGATCGGCGGCGACGCGCCCGTGGGTCACGAGCCGGCGCGCGAGCTCGAGGACGCGCTGCGCGAGGTGATGCCCTACGCGCACTACCGCGTGCACGCCGCGAGCGTCGTGCGCATCGCCGCCGAGCCGATGCGCCAGTTCTCGATCGAGCTCGCCGACGTCGGCGACGCGCCTGCACCCGACTACGCGCTGCACGGCCTGATCGGAGCCTACGATCCCGAGCGCGGGTCGATGATGCTCGAGAGCCTGCGTTTCGAGCAGCGCGGCGGCACGCGCACGAGCGGCGTGCTGCTGGAGACCGCGACGACGGTGTTCGCGGGTGAGTACGCCGTGCTCGGCGTCGCCGGCGGCGACCCGGTGTTCATCGTCGTGCGGCTGAAGCCCGTGCCGGTGACGGCGAAGGAAGGCGAGCCGCGCGTCGTTCGCCGCGCCAACTGACGCTCAGAAGCCGCGCGCCGCCTGCGGCGTGCCCCAGCCCCAGCCCCAGCGCCAGATGCCGCTGGCGGCGGCCTGCGCGACCTCGATCGTGCGCAGCATCTCGTGCGCCTCCTTGTTGTCGGGCTCGAGCAGCAGCACGCGGTTGGCCCAACCGGCGGCGCCCCGGTAGTCGCTCTGCACGGTCAGCATGTTGGCGGCGAACAGGTCGGCGCGGATCGTCGCGTCGTGCAGGTGCTTGCCGAGCCGCTCGGCGGTGCGCTCGAGTTCGGCGTCGTCCGGGTGCTCGTGGGTCAGCGCGCCGAGCTGGTCGAAGGCCTTCTGGAAGGTGTCCACCGCGCGCTCGCAGGCGCGGGTCGCGGCGACCGTCGACCGCGACTTGCGCACCGCCTCCTTCAGCAGCTCGTCGCCGGCGGCGACCTTCTTGCGGATCGGGCCGAGGTGCTGCTCGATGCGCTCGCGTTCGCGCGCGTCGTCCTTGGCGTGCAGCGCGGCGTCGGCGACCGCCGTCGGCCGGCTCTCGAGTTCCTCGAGCCGGACCACCATGCCTTCCAACTCCTCGTCGGTCAGCCGATCGGACATGCGCGTCGACAGCAGCGTCAGGCAGTGCCGAGCCTCTTCCGCGTGCCGCGACGCGATGGCCCGGTCGAACAGGCGCAGCAGCGTCTTGGCGCCCCACTCGCGCACCGCCTCGCGACGATCGTCGGCGGCCGACGACACCGGCAGCGCGTCGAGCGCGGCCCGCGCCTCGGTGCCCGCCTCGCCGATCAGGCCGAGCCCCGCGGCGCGTTCGGCCAGCGCGAAGTGCGAGTCGTAGTCGTGCGGCGGATGCGCCGCCTTCTCGATCGCGAACGCCGACGCCGGCGTGAAGTCGCCGAGGCGCCGCGTCACCTCGAGGTGGCCGCCGAGCAGCTCCACCTCCAGCCGCGCCTCGCCCTTCTCGAGCCCGAGCACGCGGGCGGTGCAGGTCTCGCCGCTGTCGTAGACCAGGGAGAGCGGCTCGGGATGCTGCGGCTGTTGCGCCAGCAGCAAGAACATCGACAGGGCAGCGAAGGTGATCATGGGCGTCCTTCGTGCGGGGGCAGTCCACACGCAGGGCACGACGAACGGCGCGCCGATCTACTCCGAAGGCCGTAGCCGCCCGCCGACCGGGGTGGCGGACCAGGCGGCGACGTCGAGCGGCGCCGCCGCCAGCGCCGAGGCCGGCGGAGCGGCGAGTTCGACACCGCACAGCCGCGTCATTGCGCATGTCTGCAGCCGGACTTCGGCGCATCGCAGCTGCCAGGGCCGGTGGGCGATCTCGCCGACGACCAGCCGCCCGCGGCGCACCGCGTAGAGGCAATAACGCTCGACCAGGAACTGCTCGAAGCTACCGGCCGCCGCCTCGAACGGGTCGCCGTGCGGCCGCCAGCTGGCGACGAAGCTGGCCGGCGGCCCGCGACGATCCTGCCGTTCGCTGCGGTAGCCGACCTCGCCGTGCGCCACGTCGACCCGCATCGTCGCCGCGAAGTAGGGCAGGCCGAAGCCGAGGCGGGCGCCTTCGACCGCCAGCCGGCTGGCCGCATCGAGGCTGAAGAACCAGACGCCGCGCCGCGGGTCCGCAGGATCCGCCTGCCGCACGTAGGTGCGCACGTTGAGCTCGGGAAAGGTGCGCGTCGTCGGCACCGGCGGCAGGCGGCGGAAGCGCGTGCGCGCCATCACGAACGGCACCACGCCGAGCCACGCGCGGCCCTGCCAGGTCTCGAGCTCGAGGCCGGGCGGCAGCTGCGCGCGCAGCGGCGCCGGATCGACCGGCCAGTGCAGGAACAACAGGTCCTGCCAGCGCATCGTCACCGACCACGGACGGGGCGGCACGGGCCACGGCCGGTGCGCCGTCGAGAGCAGGGCAGGATGCCGCATCGTCCCCTGAGGATACGCCGCGCTGCTACCATCCGCGCATGGTCCGCTCCGCCCGCTTCGTCGCATCGGCCGCCGCCATCGCCTGCCTGGTCGCCCCCGTCCGCGCGCAGGACGACCTGCGCGACAAGGTCGTGCTGCAGAGCGGGCGCGTCGTCGCCGGGCGCGTGGTGCAGCCGTTCGCCGCCGAGGAGCTGGTCGTGCTGCAGGGCGGCAAGCGGGTGCGCGTCGAGCCGCGCGAGGTGCTACAGAAGGACCTGGTCGCCGATCGCGTGCGCGAGTTCTTCGCCCGCCGGCTGCGACACAAGAGCTCGCCGCGCGCGCAACGGTACCTGGTCGACTGGGCCGAGGAGAACGGGCTGCCCGGCCTGGCGCGCGCGCTGGCGATGCTGCTGGTGCTCGACGACGACGACGACGAGCCGCTGCACGAGCTGCTCGGACACAAGAAGACCAGCAAGGGCTGGCAGTGGCCGCTCGACGGCAAGTTCTACCCGTTCGACAAGTTCGAGGCGGCGCTGCCGAAGCAGACGCTGCGCATCGTCGGCGAACGCTTCGCCGTGCGCTGCGACGCCGGACTCGCCGTCAACCTGCGCGCGCTGCTCGACCTCGAACACCTCGGCGTGGTCTGGATGGACCGCTTCGGCGCCGAGCTCGACCTCGCCGAGGTGCTGAAGCCGATCGAGGTGCGCACCTTCCGCAACGTCGACGAGTTCCCCAAGTGGGGCTTCCGCCCGCGCCCCTACTACGAGCCCCCGCCGCACGACGACCTGGCCCGCACGTTCTTCTCCGGCCCGTCGCCGCAGCGGCCGGACGACCTGTTCTTCGTCGGCGCCGAAGGCCTGCTCTACCGCACGATGATCGGCCAGAGCGACCGGCAGGACCGCCGCGACCGCGTCTGCTCGTGGCTCGAGGTCGGGCTCGGCATGTACATGCAGAACACCATGCAGGGCGACGCCGGCTTCGCCGAGCCCGGGCCGCTGCAGGCGCAGGACATGAAGGCCCTGCAGGCGCTCGGCCGAGGCTACCGGCTGACGCACCTCGTGCACCTGCCGATGTACGCGAGCTTCTACCTGACCGACGACACGCCGACCGCGACCAACTGGGCGGCGGCGACGATGTTCGTCACGTGGCTGCTGCGCGACGACAACCAGCCCGACACCCGCGCCGCGTTCCTCCGCTACGTGAAGGCGGCGCTGGCCCAGCGGCAGGGCGACAGCAGCAGCACCTTCGACCGCGAGATGGGCCGGCCGATCGAGCAGTTCGACGAGCCGTGGCGAGCCTGGCTCGAACAGCGCGCGGGCTTCTGAACCGGACGCGCGCCAGAACCGGACGCTGGCGTCAGCGACCGGCAGCGGCCATCGCCGCGAGCGCCTCGCCGTCCACGCGGCAGACGCGCCAGTCCGGCAGCACGCGGGCGCCCTGGCGTTCGTAGAAGCCGATCGCCGGCGTGTTCCAATCGAGCACCGCCCAGTCGAGGCGCTGGCAGCCGCGCGCGACGGCGACCGCGGCGGTGGCGCGCAGCAGCGCGAGGCCGACACCCTTGCCGCGCTGCGCGGGCTCGACGTAGAGGTCCTCGAGGTGCAGGCAGGGCGACGTCAGGAACGTCGAGTAGCTGGTGAAGTGGAGCGCGAAGCCGACCGGCGCGCCGTCGCACTCGGCGAGCAAGGCGCCGCAACATGGCGTCGGGCCGAAGAGGTGCATGGCCAGCGCCTTCTCGTCGATCGCCAACTCGTGCTCCAGCCGCTCGTAGGCGGCGAGCTCACGGATGAAGCGCGCGATGTGCGCCACGTCGTCGGGCGCGGCCGCGCGGATCGCGAACGCCTCGCTCACCCGCGGTAGGTGATGCGGCCGCGGGTCAGGTCGTACGGCGACAGCTCCACCGTCACGCGATCGCCCGGGATGATGCGGATGTAGTGCTTGCGCATCTTGCCGGAGATGTGGGCGAGCACGATGTGGTCACCCTCGATACGGATCCTGAACTTGGTGTTGGCGAGGGTCTCGATCACTGTGCCCTCCATGATGATTGCGTCTTCTTTCGGCACGGAGCCTCCATGTGGCGGGTCTCTGGCCGCCCGCGCGACGCAGCCACTGCCGCCGCGCGAAGCGACCGCCGGAGGCGAGCTCCGAGCGGGCCGAAGATGATAGCCAGCGGGTCAGACGGCGCCAGGGGGCGGACGGCCTACTCCGCGCGGCGACGGCTTCGGCGTGGCGCCGGAGCCTGCGGTCGGTGACGATCCGGCGGCTGCCATGAAGAAGACGACCGCCTCCCGGCCCGCGACCCAGCCGCGCGCGTTCGGCCCGGACTACTACGAACGCTATTACGGTGACCGCGACACGCGCGTCTCCGACGCCGCCGAGATCCACCGCCTGTGCGGCTTCGTCGCCGCCTACCTGCGCTACCTCGACGTGCCGGTGCGCACGATCCTCGACGTCGGCTGCGGCGTCGGGCACTGGCGGGCCGCGACGGCCGAGCAGTGGCCCCGCGCCCGCTACCACGGGGTCGAGTACAGCGAGCATCTCTGCGCGCGCTTCGGCTGGACCCAGGGGTCGATCGTCGACCTCCAGCCCAGGAAGAAGCTCGGCCGCGGCGCCTTCGACCTCGTCGTCTGCCAGGGCGTGATGCAGTACCTCGACGACGACGACGCCGACCGGGCGCTCGCCAACCTGGCCCGCTGGACCGACGGCGCGCTCTACCTCGAGGCGTTGACCCGGCGCGACTGGGCCGAGAACTGCGACCGGGAACGCACCGACGGCGACGTGCACCTGCGCACCGGGGCCTGGTACCGCCGACGCCTGCAGCCGCACTTCCAGGACTGCGGCGGCGGGGTGTTCGTCAGCCGCCGCGCCGGCGTGGCCCTGTTCGAGCTCGAGGGCGAATGAGCGGCATGGACTTCTTCGGCCACCAGGAGCAGGCCCGGCGCGCGTCGGGTCGGCTGGTGTGGCTGTTCCTCGCCGCGGTGGTCAGCATCATCGTGCTGATCTACGTCGCCGCCGAAGCGCTGCTGGTGGTCACCGACTCCCGCGGCGGCGGCGGCGGCGGCGCGATCGACTGGCCGGTGCTCGGCGCGGTCGCCGGCGTCACGGTCGCCATCGTCGGCGGCGCGATGCTGGTCAAGACCGCGCAGCTGCGCAGCGGCGGCGGCAAGGTCGCCGAACTGCTCGGCGGCCGGCTGGTCGACGTCGACACGCAGGACCCGCACGAACGGGTGCTGCGCAACGTCGTCGAGGAGATGGCGATCGCGTCCGGCGTACCGGTGCCCGACGTCTACGTGCTCGAGCACGAACAGGGCATCAACGCCTTCGCCGCCGGCTGGTCCCCCGCCGACGCCGCCGTCGCGGTGACCCGCGGCGCGCTCGAGCACTTCGACCGCGACGAGCTGCAGGGCGTCATCGCCCACGAGTTCAGCCACGTGTTCCACGGCGACATGCGGCTCAACATCCGCCTGATGGGCACGCTGTTCGGCATCGTCTGCATCACCGTCGTCGGCCGCATCCTGCTGCGGGCGACGTCGGGGTCGCGCAGCTCGAGCGACAAGAAGGGCGCCGCCGCGGGCATCGCGATCTTCGGCCTGGTGGTGATGGTGATCGGCTACGCCGGCGTGTTCTTCGCGCGGCTCATCCAGTCCGCGGTGTCGCGACAGCGCGAATACCTCGCCGACGCCAGCGCCGTCCAGTACACCCGCAACCCGCGCGGCATCGGCATGGCGCTGGCCAAGATCGGCGGCTACGGCGCCCGCCTGCAGAGCCCGCACACCGAAGAGGCCAGCCACATGCTGTTCGCCGACGGCATCTCGCGCCTCGGCGGCGCGATGGCCACCCACCCGCCGATCGAGCGGCGCATCGAACGGGTGCTGCCGGGCTTCCTCCGGCAGCTGCAGGCGAACGAGTCGATGACCGAGGCGGTCGCCGCGACCCCGTCGCAGCCGGCGGCCGGCGCGAGCGGCTTCGCCGGCGCTGCAGCCCGCCCGCGCACCCCTGCGGCGGTGCTGGAGCACGTCGGCGACCCGCAGCAGGAGCACGTCGACGCAGCCCGTCACCTGCTCGCCGCGCTGCCGCTCGAGCTCGCCGTCGCCAGCCGCGAGCCGGCGCGCGCGCCGGCGCTCGCGCTGGCGCTGCTGCTCGACGCCGACGGCGCGGTGCGCGAACGCCAGGCCGCGCTGGTCGCCGCCGAGGACCGCGAGCTCGGCCACCGGGTGCTCGCGTGCCATCGCGACGTCGCCGCCGTCGATCGCGCGCTGCGCCTGCCGCTGCTCGAGCTGGCGATGCCGACGCTGCGCCAGCTGCCGGCGGGCGAACGGCGCCGGCTGCGCAGCCTGGCGCGGGCGCTCGCGTTCGCCGACGGGCAGCTGACGCCGTTCGAGTTCGCGCTGCTGAAGACGCTGCAACGCCACGTCCGACTGCCCGACGAGGCGCCGCCGCGGCCCCGCGGCAAGCCGGTGTCGCTGGTCGAGCGCGCCGCCGACGCCGCCGTCGTGCTGTCGGCCATCGCCCACGCCGGCGCCGAGCGCGACGCCGACGCCGCGGCCGCGTTCTCGCGCGGCGTCGAGGGCCTCGGCTTCGGCGTCGCGGCGCAGCTGCTGCCGCGCGAGGCCGTGCGGTCCCCGCAGCGGCTCGACCAGGCGATCGAAGCGCTCACCCGGGTCTCGCCGCTGGGCCACCGCAACCTGATGCACGCCTGCGCCAACGTCGCCGCAGCCGACGGCGTGCTGCAGCCCGACGAGGTCGACCTGTTGCGCGCGCTCGGCGAGCTGTGGGACTGCCCAGTGCCGCTGGCGACGAACGCCCCCGCCTGAGAACGCCCGCCGCCCCGTTTCGGGACGTCGCCGCCCGCGACGCTCATCCCCCGCTCGCGGCGGCCCGATAGGCGCGGCGGCAGGAGGGGAGAGAAGCAATGTTCGCAGCGGCGATGAAGTTCATCATGGCCGCGGTCGGGGATCCGACCGCAGGGGCCGGCACGGGCGGCGCAGCGGCGTCGGCGGGGGGCGGTGCGTCCGCCACGTCGGCGCTGGTGCTCGTCACCGGCGCCATGCTCGGCTCGCTCGGCACGTGGCTGGCGCGGCGCCGCGTAGAGGGCTCCCTGCGGCGCGACGTACGCCGCCGCGACGCGCACCTGGCGCGTACCTCCCACGAACTGCGCACGCCGCTGAGCGCAGTGCTCAGCGCGCTCGAGATCGTGCGCGAGGGACATGCCGAGACCGACGACGAGCGCGCGCTGTTCCTCGAGCAGGCCGAGCTGGCCGCGCGCCACCTGGCGCTGCTGGTGGACGACGTGCTCGACGCCGCGGCGATCGACGCCGAACGCCTGCGGCTCGCGCCCGTGGACCTGCCGTTGGACGCGCTGCTCTCCGCCTGCGTCGGGGCGATGCGAGTGCTCGCCGCACGCCACCACGGCGAGGTCCGCTTCCCGCAGAGCCCGCAGCCGCACCGGGTGCGCGCCGATCCTCGACGCACTTCCCAGGTCCTGTTCAACCTGATCGGCAACGCGCTGCGCTTCTCGCCGCCCGGCGCGCCCGTCGAGGTGACGGTGCACGTCGGCGGCGGGCGCGCGCGCTTCGAGGTGCGCGACCGCGGCCCCGGCGTGGCGGAGCACGTGCGGCCGCGCCTGTTCGAGGCGTTCGTCGGCGACGAGGGCGCGCCGAACGCCGGCACCGGGCTCGGCCTGCACGTGGCACGGCAGCTCGTCGAGCAGATGGGCGGCGCGATCGGCCACCGCCCCGAGCGTCCCGGCGCGACCTTCTGGTTCACGCTGCCGCTGGCGCGCGAGCCGATCGTTGCGTCGGGGTCGGCGCCGACCGCATGATGCCGCGATGTTCCTCCGGTGCCTCGCGATCGCGGCGCTCGGCGTCGGCGTCGCCGCCCAGGCGCCCGACGCCCCGTCACCCGACGCCCAAGAACCAGCCGCGGCGACGACGCAGCGCTTCCGCAACCACAACCAGACCTTCGAGCTCGACCTGCCGGTCGGCTGGCGCCTGCTGACGCCCAACGAGGCCTCGCAGCTCGGCGATTCGCCCGCGACGCCGATGCTGCTGCACCAGTCGCTGCCGCGCACCAACTTCGCGGTCGGGCCAGTCGAGCAGTGGTTCGCCGGCGACTTCTCGGCGCCGTGGCTCTACGCCGTCGAGTTCGACGAGGCCTGGTACATCGACGAGGACTACGCCGACAACATCACCGCCAGGTGGCGCGAGGAGTCGGAGCGCGGCGACACCCGCTACGAAGTCGAGGAGATCCGCCGCCAACGGCTCGGCACCCAGCAGGTCGAGTGCGTCACCGCGGTCCGCCTGAGCACGCCGCCGGCGCCACGTCCAGCCCTGCGTTCGCTGGACGTCTACGCCCCCACCGCCAACCAGAAGGTCGTGCTGTCGTTCGCCTGCCCGCCGGACGTGTTCGAGCGATGGCAACCGGAGTTCCGACGCTGGCTGGCGACGCTGACCTTCGCCAGGGTCGCCAAGGAGCAGGAGTCGCTGTCCGATCGGCTGTGGACACCGATCCTCACCGGCGGCCTCGTCGGGATCGTGCTGATCGTGCTCTACCGCCACACGCGGGGCCGGAGGCAAAGCGCTCGTTGAGCAGCCCCCGCGCCGGGCATACACTGGTCTCGACCGCAGCCCCGCCGCCGATCCCGACCGACACCTTGAAGAAGCAATCCAAGTCTGCCCCCGCACCGCTCGACAAGCATCGGTTCGAGGCCGGGCTCCAGTGCCACAAGAGGCTGTGGCTCGACGCGCACGACCCGGCCCCAGAGGTCGAGAACGAGGCGCGCAAGATCATGTCCCGCACCGGTGACGAGCTGCGGGACCTGGCGCGCACCGCGTTCCCGAAGGGTGTCGCCGTGACCGGCAAGAACGCCGAGGCAGCCGCCGCCGAGACGACGCGTCTGCTCGAGCAGGGCGAGCCGGTGCTGTTCGACGCGACCTTCGTCGCCGACGGCGTGGTCGCGGTGTGCGACGTGCTGGTCGTGCACAAGGACCAGAAGGCCGACCTGTTCGAGATCAAGGCCGGCACCAAGGTGAAGCACCGCTACGTCAGCGATCTGGCGCTGCAGGCCACCGTGCTCGAGAAGTGCGGCCTCGAGCTGCAGCGGGCGTTCCTGCTGCACATCAACGCCGCCTACGTGCACAAGGCCGGCGAGCCGTTCCCGCCGATGCAGCTGATCCGCAGCGCGGACGTCACCGCCAAGGTGCAGAAGCTGCGTGGCGCGGTGCAGAGCCGGCTGCGGCAGTTCCGCCAGGTGCTCGACGAGGGCTCGGCGCCGGCGCTGCCGATGGGCACCTACTGCAGGACGCCGTTCCCGTGCCCGCACTTCGCCCGCTGCCGCGCAGAGTCCCCAGGTCACCCGCTCTGCGAGCTGCCCGAGCTGTCGCGGCAGCAGGAGCTGGCGCTGCACAAGGACGGCATCGAGGACGTGCTGGCGATCGCCGACGACCGCGCCGACCTGACGTTCCGCCAGCGGCGCACGCTGGCCTGCCTGCGCAGCCAGAAGCGGATCGTCGAGCCGTTCGTCAAGGAAGAGCTGAGCGGCAGCGGCAAGCCCTGGCACTTCGTCGCCATCGCCGCCTACACCGATCCGCTGCCGCGTTTCGACAAGCAGAAGCCGTGGCAGACGACGCCGTATGCGTGGGCCGCGGTGACGGTGCACGAGGACGGCCGCGTCGAGCAGGCCGCGCACGTGCACCTCGACCGCGACGACCCGCGCCCGTCGTTCGCCCGCACGCTGGCCCGCCACCTCGAGGTCGGCGGCACGCTGCTGTGCTGGGACGACGAGGCGGTGCGCGAGGTGCGCACGCTGCTCGACGGTCTGCCGGACGAGAAGGCGCACGTGCGGGCGCTGCTCGGCCAGGCGCACCTCGACATGATGAAGCTGTTCGAGTCGGGCGTGTTCGACCCGCAGCTCACCGACTACCGCGACCTGCGACGCGCCGCCGCGGCGCTGCTCGGCGACCAGAGCGGCGCCGACGTGCCGATGCTGGACGACGACGAGCGCCTGCCGGCGCTCGACAAGGCTCGCCAGCCGCGCGTGCGCGCGACCACCCGCGACAAGCTCGCGGCAGAGTTCGAAGCCGGTCTGCGCTGGCAGGCCGAGCGGCTGCGCCAGCTGTTCGAGGCGTTCGCCGGGATCACCGCGCCAGCGCCGGCGCCGAAGCCCAAGGCGCAGAAGCCGCGCGCGGCGAAGCCGCTGCCGAAGCTCCCGGAGTGAGCGCGCCGCCTGCTCAGGCCGCGGCGTAGGCCGACAGCAGCGCGCGGATCTCGACCTCGGGGTCGAAGCGGCGACCGAAGTCCTCGCGGATGCGCACGCCGAGCGCGCCGGCGGCGGCGCGGTTGCGGTAGAGGGCGAGGATCTGCTTGGCCATGTCCTCCTCGGACTGGAACAGCAGCCCCGTCTCCTTGTGGCGGATCAGCTCGCGGTTGCCGGGCACGTCGGAGGCGACCACCGGGCGACCGAGCATGCCGGCCTCGAGGATGGTCGGCGACGCACCTTCGCTGAGCGAGGTGTTGAGCACGACGTCGGCGTCGAGGTAGGCGGCGCCCATGCGGTCGCTGGCCAGCGACGGCAGCACGCGCACGCCGGCCTTGCGGGCGCACAGCTCGCGCAGCTCGGCGGCGTAGACCGGGTCCTGGTCCGGGCCCGCCAGGATCAGCTCGACGTCGGCGCCCGCGGCGCGCAGCACGTCGACGATCGCGATCGCGCGGTGCTGCCCCTTGATCGGCCGCAGGCCGCCGGGCAGGAACACCAGGAAGCGGTTGCGCGGGATGCCGAGCGAACGCCGCAGGTCGGTGCCGTCGGTCGGCAGCCGGTGCGCAGAACGCACCACGACGTCGATCTTGCCGACCGCGTCGGGCACGCGCTCCTCGACGGTGCGCGCCTGGTCGGCGCTCGGCACCAGCACGCGGTGCGCGCGGCGGATCACCTCGCAGACCAGCGGTCCGTGGCCTTCGTCGAGCGCGTCCTGGTGCAGATCTTCGCCGCTCAGCGACACGACCCATGGCGTGCGCGAACCGAGCAGCTGCACGCCGCACCGCAGCGCGTCGTGGGCGTGCACGATGTCCGGCCGGAAGCGGCCGATGGTGCCCTCGAGCGACTGCCGGATGCCGCCTTCGGAGGTGCCGCCGAGCAGCTCGCAGAGGTGGCCGCGCTGCTGCAGGCCGTCGCGACAACGCGTCACCGTCGCGAACCCACCGAGGTGTTCGTGCGTCGGGGCCGGCGTCATCAAGAGGACCTTCACGGAATCCCTCTTCGACCAACCCGGCGCGCGCGCATGAGGCGCACGGCGCCGGCCACGGTCAGCCGCCCGACCGCCGCGTGCCGGCGGGGCAGGCGGCCCGCAGCCGGCGCACCCGCTCGACGTCCACCGGGTTGCCGACCCGACCGTCCACCTTGCACCACGAGCCGACGATCGCGCCGTCGCAGCGCGGCCACAGCGTCGCCGCGTTGTCGGCGGACAGACCGGCGCCGAGCCAGATCGGGAACGCCCCCACCGCCGCGCGCACGGTGTCCAACAACCCGACATCCACGGGCTCACCGGTGCGCGATCCCGACAGCACGAGCCCGGCGGCGCCGGACCGCTCGGCCAGGTCGCGCGCGCCGGCGGCGACGTCGAGCGGCGCCAACGGCGCGGCGTGCTTGACCAGGAAGTCCCCGAGGATCAGCGTCGAGCTGCCGAGCTGGCGACGGTAGGCGCCGAGCCGCGCGGCCTCGCCGGCGATCACGCCCTGGTCGGTCACGTAGGCGCCGGTCAGCACGTTGACGCGCACCCAACGCGCACCGAGCACCGCGGCCACGCCGAGCGCGGCCGCGCCGTCGTTGCGCAGGCAGTTGACGCAGAGCGGCAGGCCGGTCGCGCGCTGCACGCGGTCGCCGACCACCGCGAGGCCGGCGACGACGTCGGGCGGCACGGGGTCGTCGAGGGTGCCGCGGTGGAACGGCGCGTCGCCGAAGTTCTCGATCACCAGGCCGTCGCAGCCGCCGGCGACGTAAGCCTCGGCGTCGGCCAGCGCCGCGTCGAGCACCTCGGCCATCGAGCGGTGCCCCGCCGCCGACGGCAGCGCGCGCAGGTGCACGACCCCGAGCAGCGGTCGCGGGCTCATCGGCGCAGCAACGACCGCAGCCGCATCTTGAAGCCCTTCCACGTCGGCGCCAGCGCCTGGGCCTCGGCGATCACCTTGTCGGCGTCGCCGTGCCGTCCTTCGCCGAGCAGGTCCCAGGCCAGGTCGAGCCGCACCGCGGCGCGCCGTCGCTTGATCAGCGTCTGGAAGTGCGCCTCGCCCTCGTGGTGGTGCGCGATGCGCTCGAGGATGCGATCGACGCCGCGCAGGAAGCGACCGTTGGCCGACAGGCTGCCCTCGTGCACCCGGTAGAACGTCATCGGCCGCGACGAGTAGGCGATCGGCTCCTCGGCCGCCATGCGCAACCAGAGGTCGTAGTCCTCGGTCGCGACGAGGTCCGGCGACTCGTCGAAGCCGCCGGCCTTGACCACGGCCGCGCGGCGCGCCACCACCGAGCTGCAGACGACCGGGTTGCCGAGCAGCAGGTACTCGAGCGTCAGCACGTGCGGCACGCTGCGGCGCTCGTTCTTGCGGCCCTCGACGCGGTCGCCGCGCACGATCCACGCGTCGGTGGCGTGGCAGCTGGCGCCCAACTCGACGAGGCGGTCGACGGCGCGTTCGAGCTTGTCCGGCACGTACCAGTCGTCGGCGTCGCAGAAGGCCACGAACTCGGTCGTGGCCAGCTCGAGGCCGCGGTTGCGGGCCGCGCCGGGCCCGCGCTGCTGCTGCCGCACGACGGTCGCGCCGAGGCGTTCGGCGATCGCCGCGGTGTCGTCGGTCGAACCGTCGTCGACGACGACGACCTGCGCCGGCGGCGTCGTCTGGGTCTGCAGCGCCCGCAGCGTCACCTCGAGGAACGGCGCCGCCTGGAACGCCGGCACGACGACGGTCACGGGGGCGGTGCGGGTCATGGCTTTTGGCGGCGCAGCTTGCCGAGCACGGCGGCCGCGATCTCGCGAATGTAGCGGAAGTCCTCGACGTGCACGAACAGGCAGCGCCACGCGGACGTGCCGGTGCTGGCCGAGTAGGCGACCAGGGTCCAGAGCGTGCCGATCAGGTAGGCGACGGTCGAGGCGATCGCCGCTCCCTTCGCACCTTCGCCCGGCACCAGCCAGAGGTCGAGGCCGAGCATCACCACCAGCACCAGCACCTGCGCGTTGACGCAGGTCTGCAGCCGGTCGCGCGCTGCCAGGTCGGCCTGCAACACCTTCGAGACCGTGAACCCGACCGTGCCCGGCACCAGGACCCACAGGCACTCGCTGACCGGCGCGCTCCAGCCGTCGTACCAGGTCGAAGGGTCCTTGCCCGCCAGCCAGGTGATCGTGCCCATGATCGGGTCGACCAGCAGCACGATCGCCACCGCGCCCAGCAGCGAGATCAGCAGCCCGAGCCTCGACAGCACCGGCGTCAGCTGCCGCGCCTGCTCGTGCGAGCTGCCGGCAACCTTGGAGAAGAACAGGTCGCGCATCGCCTCGGGGAAGTGCCAGACCAGCTCGGCCCAGGTGACCGCCATCGAGTAGTAGGCGACCTGCGTCATCGCCACGTTCTTCACCGCCAGGACCGCCTCGTCGTCCATGCCGTCGACGAAGCGGGACGTCGCGTAGATGAAGCCGAGCACCACCAGGTCGAGCCGGTGGTTCAGGTAGGTCAACGTCGAGGTCAGGTTGGCGCGCCAGCCGTAGCGCAGCGCCTCGCCGAGATAGCCGCGGTCGACGCGCGCGCGCACGGTGACGACCTTGCGCACCATCCACAGCGACAACAGCGCGATGCCGAACGTCGACACCAGCCGCCCCCACGCCACCGCCAGCGGCACGTCGCCCTTCGTCACCGAGCCGCCGAGCAGGTAGAAGATCGCGAAGAAGGCCGGCAGGAAGCCGATCGACGTCGCCACGTGCACGACGCCGTAGTCCTTGATGCGCTCGGTCGCCAGCTGCGTGCTGTTGGCGTAGCTGGCGACCAGCAGCAGCGGCACCACCAGGCAGATCGGCAGCACGCCGAACCAGTCGAGCCGCCACTCCGGATCGAGCCACGGCATCACGTAGAGGCAGAACAGCAGCGCGGCGCCGGCCACCGCGCCGCCCCATACGAGCGCCACCGTCAGCGAGGTCTCGAACGCGACCTGCGCCGCGACCTTGCCCCGCCGCACGAAGTAGACCAGTGACGTCGCCAGCCCCAGGTTGGCGACCGCACCGAGGATGAACGGCAGCGACGCCGCGACGCCGGATCGCCCGTGCTCCTGCGGCTGGTTGGCGGTCAGCAGGTACAGGATCAGGCCGCCGCCCTTGTCCACGGCCACGACCAGCGCGTGGACCAGGAACGTGAACACGACCCAGCGCCGGAAGTTCATGCTCGACTCACCGCGCAGCGCGCGGTGCTCCGGTCACCAGGGCAGCTCGGAAGCCTGGAAGTCCTCCTGGACCTGCGGCAGGAGCTCTTCGACCTGCTCCGGGCTGAGCCCGATCGCGTCGTACACGGCGTGCTCCATCGGCCCGACCCGGGTCCCGACGGTCGACGGCACCTGCGCGTTCCAGGCCAGCTGGTCGGCGAGGTGGATGAGTGAGGACAGCGAACGATGGAAGGGGTCTCGGGAGGGCGCGTGGTGATACCGGATCGCGATCGCCAGATCCTCCGGCAACGACCACTTGATCGCCAGGACGGAGCCGACGTCGGCGTGGGTGAAGCCGAAGTCCTCCATCTCCTGCTCGAACTCCGGATGGCCCGACTGCACGGACTTGCGCAGCATCGCCAGGTAGCGCGGCGCCATCTTCTCCATCAGCAGGATCTTGCCGATGTCGTGCAGCAGACCGGCGACGTAGGCGTCCTCCGGGTGCATGTCCTCGAACACGTTGCTGCTGGTGGCGAGCGCGCGCGCCGCGACGCCGGCGTAGACCGCGTGGCGCCAGAACGCCGACGGGTCGAAGTGCTGGATCTTCTCGCGGCGCTTGCCGAACGCCGAGAACACGGCGGCCTTCAGGGCGACCTTCTTGGTCATGTTGAAGCCCATGACCGAGATCGCCAGGCTGACCGACGACACGCGCACCTGCAGGCCGTAGTAGGCGGAGTTGACGATGCGCAGGATGTTGGCCGACACCGCGGGGTCGGCCGAGATGACCTTGGCGACGTCGGCCGCCGAAGTGTCAGGATTGGCCATGACCTCGTTGAGCCGGACGAGCACCTCGGGCATCGTCGGAAGGTCGATCGTGCTGTTGACGAGCGACAGGATGTTGGTCGATGAACTCGTGCTGTCGGCCATGGACGTGCTCCGACGCTCCTATCGGTGACAACGCCGCTTCCACTTGACCCCGTCGCCGTGATCGCCCCGAAGTCCGCCGCCCGTGTCGTGTTCCTGTGCCAGCGCGTGCCGTGGCCGCCAGACCGCGGCGACCGCATCACGACCTGGCACTTCCTGCAGCACCTGCTCGAGCGCGGCGTCGAGGTCCGCGTCGGCTGCTTCCGCGAGGAGGCCCGCGACGCCGACGCAGTCGCCTTCCTGCAGCAACGTTGCGCCGAGGTCGTGGCGCCGATGCTGGACCGGCGGGTGCGCAAGCTGACCAGCCTGCGCGGTTTGCTGACCGGCGAGGCGCTGACCCTGCCGTTCTTCCGCAGCGGCGAGCTGCGGGCGGCGATGACCCGCTGGACCGCGACCCCGCCCGACCTGACCTACGTCTACTCGTCCTCGATGGCGCAGTACGCGCTCGGCCGGCCGGCGCGCGCCAGCCTGATGCAGTTCGCCGAGCTCGACTCGGACAAGTGGCGGCAGTACGCGACGGTGAGCGGGCCGCTCGGCCGCTGGATCTACGGCCGCGAGGCCAGGCGGCTGCTGGCCTTCGAAGACCGCGTCGCGCGCACGCTGTCGCGCTCGGTGGTGGTCAGCGAGGTCGAACGCGAGCTGTTCCGCGAGCGCATTCCGGGCGTCGAACCCGCGGTGCTGCCCAACGGCGTCGACGTCGCACACTTCGCGTCCAGCGGCGACGCCGAACGCCACCCGCACACGGTCGTGTTCACCGGCGTGATGGACTACGAACCCAACGTCGACGGCGTCTGCTGGTTCGTCGAGCGCTGCTGGCCGGCGCTGCGCGCGCGCTTCCCCGACGCGCGCTTCCTGATCGTCGGCAGCAAACCGGTGCCGAAGGTGCTCGCGTTGGCGGGACAGCCCGGCGTGACGGTGACGGGCCGCGTCGAGACGACGCCGCCGTGGTTCGACAAGGCGTCGGTCGCGATCGCGCCGCTGCGGCTGGCGCGCGGCGTGCAGAACAAGGTGCTCGAGGCGCTGAGCATGGCGTTGCCGGTGGTCAGTTCGCCCCAGGCCGCGCAGGGGCTGGGCGACGTGCCCGCCGACAGCGTGGTCATCGCCGACGGCGAGGCGGCCACGGTCGACACGGTGAGCCGCTGGTTCGCCGACCCGGCGCGGGCCCGCCGCGATGGCTCGGCGGCGGCGGAGTGGGTTCGGCGCGAGTGGCGCTGGGAGCGCATGTACGAGCGCTTCGACGCGCTGGTCGCCGAGCTCGGTGTCACCCTCTGAAGCGCACGCCCCCGGCTGGCCTCGGGACGCTCAGGCGTCTTCGAGCCGGAACTCGACGGTGATCTCGGTCACGCTGGCGACCGGTTCGCCGCGCTCCCTGGCCGGGGAGAAGCGCCAGCCGCGCGCGGCGCGCACGGCTTCACGATTGAACGCCTCGTGCCGCGACGGTCGACGCACGGCCACTTCTACGACTTCGCCGTCCGCCGCCACCGAGACAGCCAGCACGACCGCGCCTTCGTGGCGCAGCCGTCGCTCGCGCTCTGGGTAGCGCGGCGGAGCGTTGTCGGCGCGCTGCGCCTCGACGAACTCCTGCGGCGGAGCAGACGGCGCCGCCGGCTGGGCGACAGCGTCCGGCGGCACCTCGACCTCTGGCAGCCGCTCGACCTCCGTCGGCGGCTGCGGCTCCTGCTGCGGCGTTCGGACCCGCGCCAGCGGCTGGCTCGACAGACGGTCTGCGGGCAGTTCGCGATCGACCGGCGGGGTCTCCGGCGCGGCCGGCTCCACCTCGTCGAACAGCACCATGTCCGGCACGTCGGCCTCGACCTCCACCTGCTCGGCCTCGACGGGCGGCACCGGCACGGGCGGCGGGGCCGGCACCGCGGCCTGCGTCGTCTGGATCTCGATGCGCGCCGGCGGGGTCGGTCCCTGCTCCCTGGCGTACGCGCCGAAGCCGATCGCGGCACCGATCGCGGTGCCGTGCAGGACGATCGACAGGACCAGGAGGGACGGACGCACGAGGGGCGGAACGATACCCGAAGGCCGGCGGTTCGCACGATCCCGCTCCCGGCCGCGTTCGGGCGCGCCCTGGTGCCGACGCGGCGACCGGGCCAAGATGCGCCGATGCTGCGGATCGAATCGCTGCGCAAGACCTACGGCAGCTTCGTCGCCCTGCACGGGCTCGACCTGTCCATCGCCGCCGGCGAGATCCTGGCCCTGCTCGGCCCCAACGGCGCCGGCAAGTCGACCACCGTCAAGTGCCTGGTCGGCCTGCTGCAACCGGACGCCGGCACGGTGCACGTCGACGGCCTGGACGCGCTCGCCGATCCGGCCCGCGCGCGACGGCTGGTCGGCTACCTGCCAGAGGTGGCGCGCCTGCACGAAGCGCTGACCCCGCTCGAGTTCCTGCAGCTCAAGGGCCGGCTGTTCGACCTCGACGACGCGGTGATCGCGCAGCGCAGCGAACGCATGCTGGCGGGCTTCGGCATCCTCGACCGCAAGGACGAGCCGATGGTCGCGTTCAGCAAGGGCATGCTGCAGAAGGTGTCGATCTCGGCGGCGCTGCTGACCCAGCCGCGGCTGCTGGTGTTCGACGAGCCGCTGTCGGGCCTCGACGTGACGACCGCGCTGGTCGTCAAGCAGCTGATGCACGAGTTCGCCGCGCGCGGCGGCGCGGTGCTGCATTGCAGCCACATGCTCGACGTCGTCGAGAACACCGCCCACCGAATCGCCGTGCTCGACAAGGGGCAACTGCTCGCCGCCGGCACCGCCGCCGAGCTGCGCCGTCAGGCCGGCCAAGGCGCCGACGCACACCTCGACAACGTCTTCCGTTCGTTGGTGCAGGCGAGCGACCCGGCCGCTGCCGCCGGCGCGATCCTCGGCTGACGGCGCGGCCGCGCGGTCGGGCCCCGCTACTGCTCGTAGACGACGGTCAGCTGGTCGACGGCGACCTGCGTCGCGATCGTCCGGTCGAGCACCACCTGGAAGCGGAACGCGTTGAAGCCCTCCGCGGCGATGCCGATGCGACCGGGACGGTTGCCGACGAACTCGCGCCACGGCCCGAGCTCGATCACTTCGCCGGAACCGGGTTCGATGCGCGCCGCCTGGAACATGGCCCGCACCGGCGCGCCGACCGTCGCCGCCATCGGCGCCACCGCCGGATCGTCGCTGAAGGTCGTCGCCACGCCGTTGACCAGCGCGACCAGCTCGTAGCGGCGGTAGTCCACCGGCAGGTCGGTGCCGGTCGAGTAGAACTGCGACCGCATCGCGACCAACGGGTCCAGCTCGATCAGCGAGCTGAGGTTCTGCACCGTCGCCGGCGGCTGCATCGACGCCAGCTCGAACAACAACGGCGCGAAGGTGCGTTCGAAGCGCACGAAGCCGGCACCACCGTCACCGCCGTGGATCTCGACGGTGCCGCCGCCCGGCGCGAGCCCGCCGCCGCCGGTGACGCGGAAGAAGCCGCCTTGACCGCCGCGCACGTCGATCAGGCCGGCAAGGTCCGTCGCGCCGTCGCACTGCAGCACGATCGAGCCGCCGGAGCCGCCGCCGCCCGGCGCCGGCTGCGGGCCGGCGCTGGTGCCGATGCGATCCGCCGCGCTGCCGCCGTTGGCCAGCAGCGCGCCGCCGACGTGCACGAACAACTGCGTGCCGGCACGCAGCGCCATCGCGCCGCCGCCGCCGCCGCCGCCCGAACCCGGCGCCCACTGCCGTGCCAGGGCCAGCGCCAGCGTCGTGTTGCTCGCCGCGCCGCCGCCGCCGGCGCCGCTGACCAGGAAGTGCTGCGAACTCTGCGGACCGGGCTGCGGGAACAGCACCATCGGCGCGCCCGCCGACGTCGCCGGCCCCATGAACGAGGCCTGGTTGGGCAGCGGCACCCCGTTCTGCTCGACGCTGGTCACTGCGCCGCCCGCGCCCGACGTCCACATGCTGCCGCCGGCGCCGCCGGCGACCGCCGACAGCGCGTAGTGCAGCGGCACGGTCGGCGGAGGGCTGGTGGCGAACAGCATGTCGGAGTTGAGGCCGGACGCCGGGAACAGCGCGCTGCCCCGGCCGCCGGTGCCGATCGCCGACGCGGCGTAGGCGTGGCCCGCCGGCACGTGACAGTCCTCGCCGTCGTGCCCCGCGAACTGGCCTGAGCCGGGCCCGACGCCGAGGCACTTGTCGCCACCGTCGCCACCGCGCCCACCGAATGCGCCGCCAGCCGCCCCCGGCTGACCGTTCAGCTGCGTCGTCGCGGGCACCGCCGCGTGCGATCGTCCGGCGACGTCGAGCACACCCGACACCGCGATGCGACCGACGACGTTGAGCACCGCCGGCGAAGTGCCGACGAAGCGCACGTGCGCGTCGGCCGGCACCGTCATCGTCGAGAAGAAGAAGCGGCCGTCCGTGACCAGGGCGGCCTGTCCGTCGAGCGTGCTGGATGCCGGGATCGAGGTGTTGTCGCAATCGATCAGGTAGAGCTCACGGCCGTCGATCTGCGTGCCGGTGTCGGTCGCGAGCGCGAGGTCGAAGGCGCCGTGACGACCGTCCCCGCCGATGCGGCCGAACATGCCGAGGCCGCCGCCCCAGGTGCCGCCGGACGCCGACGCGTCGAACTGGTCCGCGGTGTCGAACGGCTCGACGATGGAGAAGGTGCCGCTGAGCGGCGCCGAGACGGACCAGTCGATGGCGTTGCTGACGATCAGCTGCGCCGGGTTGGCGCCGGGCGCGAAGGCGTAGGCCTGCACGAACACGTCCACGCCGACCAGCTGCGGCGCGTTGGGGATCACGAAGCCGAACGACAGCGAGGTCGGCGTCAGCACGCTGACACCGAGGCCGAGCAGGTCGGCCGACTGCAGCAGTTCGCAGCCGGTCAGACCGAAGCCGCTCAACGACAACGGCAGCGGGAACGCGCCGAAGAACTCGCGGCTCCAACCCATCATCACCGCGGTCGCCGCGATCGGTGCGTTGGTGACGGTGGCGCTGGCCAACTGGCCGAGCTGCGGCGGCGCCGCTGGATCCGGGACGAAGCCGAGCGCCGGCGAGCCGCAGCCCTGACCGTACGGCATCGCCGAGTCGTGCAACGTCCACGCGTCGCGCAACAGGCCGCCGTTCTCACCCCCGAACATCGCCGGGCCGCGCAGCTCGCCGTCGGCCATCGCCGCCGCGACACGCGGCGAGGGCGGCGCGCCGACCGGCTGCAGCTGCGACCAATCGACGCCGTCGTAGCGCCAGGTGTCGCCGCGCTGCTGGGTGTCGAACCCGCCGAACAGGACCACCCGCCCGGCCCCGTCGCGCGCCATCGCGTGCTCCCGGCGAGCTGGCGGGAAGTGCGCGGTCACCACCGGCAGCCAGGCCGTTCCCGACCAGCGCCAGGTGTCCGCGATGTTGCCCAGGGTGGGGTTGCGGCCGCCGAACAGCAGCACCTGCCCCGTCGCGAAGGTCATGGCGTGGCCATCGCGGGCCACCGGACCGCCGGCGGTGACGACCTGCGTCCACGCCGTGCCGTCGAATTCCCAGGTGTCGGCGAGCATGGTGCCCGGCGCGCCACTGCCGCCGAACAGCACGACGCGCTGCCGCGTCGCGTCGTAGGCCATCGCGTGGCCGGCACGCGGCGACGGACCCGCGATCACCAGCTGCGACCAGGACGTGCCGTCCCACAGCCAGGTGTCGGCGGTCGGCGCGCCATCGTCGCCGCCGAACAGCACGACGCGCTGCCGCGCCGCGTCGTAGGCCATCGCGTGGTCGCGGCGCGGCGACGGACCGCTGCCCGGCGCGGCCAGCTGCCAGGTGCCGGCGTGCAGCCGCCAGGTGTCGCCGAGCAGCCCGACGCCTTCGCCGCCGAACAGCACCACGTCGTGGTGGAACTGGTCGGTGCACAGCGCATGGCCCGAACGCGCCGGTGGTGCACCCGGTGCGGCTTCGCGCACCCAGGAGGTCGTCTGGGTGAGCAGGACGGGAGAGAAGGCGAGCAATGACGCAACGCCGGTGGCGACTCTGAGGGCAGACATGGGTCTCCGCTTCGAAGTGGTTAGCGATTCCCGAGAGGGCGGGTCCGCGAGTACCACCGCCGAGCGGAATCGTAACGACGGATCGGCAGCTGTGCGCGATCGCTCGCGCGCGACGCTCCGACATGCGGCACACGCAGGGAACCGACGATGATGGGACGCGTTCGCCCCGCCCCGCCATGATCACGAGCCTGCCCTTCGTCGTCTCCGCCCTGATCCCCATGCCACAAGGCCTCCACCAGGCGCCGACCCCCGAACACGCGGCCGCGATCGCCACGACCCATCTCGGCGTCGAGCTGTTCCGCACGCTGAGCCACTACGCGCCCGGGCACAACCTGTTCGTGTCGCCCGACTCGGTGACGACCGCGTTGGCGATCGTGATGGCCGGCGCCCGCTACCAGACCCTGGCCGAGATGAAGGCGGCGCTCGGGCTGCCGGCCGACACGCCCGACGCGACGCTGCACGAGGGCCTGCAGCTGCTGCACCGCCGACTCGAGGCCGGCCGCGGGGTCGGCACCGACGAGCAGCGGGCCAAGGTGGCGGCGATGCGCGCGCAGCTCGCGGCCCTCAACCGGCGCGCCGAAGAGCTCGCCGGCAAGGACTGGAAGGCCGCCGGCGAGACCCAGCACCAGGCGCAGCAGCTCGCGGCGGAGATCAACGCGCTGCTGCCGACGATCGATCGCTACGAGCTGAGCTGCGCGAACGCGCTGTGGATCGACCGCGGCTTCCCGATCCTCGAGGACTACGTCGCGACCGTCGATCGCTGGTACGGCGCCGGCGCGGCGCAGCGGCTCGACTTCGCGCACGACGTCTCTGGCGCGGTGCGCACGATCAACGACTGGGTCGCCGCACGCACCAATTCGCGCATCCAGGACCTGCTGTCGCCGGACGCCGTGCCTTCGACGACGCCGATGATCGTCACCAACGCGATCTGGTTCCGCGGCGAGTGGCAGGACCCGTTCGAGGAGCGCAGCACCGAGCAGCAGCCGTTCCTGCTGGCATCCGGCAGCGACGCGCAGGTCCACCTGATGCGCGACCGGTGGCGGTCGGGGGTGCCCTACGCGGCGTTCACCGGCGACGGCAGGTTCTTCGACACGCCGCGCGAGGTCCCTGGCGAGCCCGGCGCGAAGCAGCCGCAGACCTATCCGGACGCCCTCGGCTTCCAGATGATCGAGCTGCCGTACAAGGGCGGCGAGCTGGCGATGGTCGTGCTGGTGCCGCAGTCGCGCGACGGCCTGCCGGCGCTGGAGAAGCTGCTGACGGCGGAGCGCCTGCACGCATGGCTGGCGAAGCTCGACGCGCGCCAGGTCGACACCGCGCTGCCGCGCTTCCGCCTGGAAGGCCGCCACGAACTGGCGCCGGCGCTGCAGGCGATGGGCATGCGGCGCGCGTTCACGTCGCCGGTCCAACCCTACGGCGCGCAGTTCTCGGGCATCAGCGACGCCGACGACCCGCGCCAGCAGGTCTACATCGGCCGCGTCGTGCACCAGACCTGGCTCGACGTCAGCGAGAAGGGCACCGAGGCCGCCGCTGCGACGGCCGTGGTGATGGCCCCCGGCGCCGCGATGCCGGACATTCGCATGGTGCCGTTCCACCCGGTGGTGCGCGCCGACCGGCCGTTCTTGTTCTTGATCCGCGATCTGAAGACCAGCGCGGTGCTGTTCCTCGGTCGCTACGTCGATCCGCGCGGCTGAGCGCTGCGCCTAATCGCGCCCGCTCACACCGCGCCGGCGGTCGTGCGACCGCGGCCACCGCGGCCGCGACCACCACCGCCGCCACCCGAACGGCCGCCTTCGCGCCCGCCCGACCGCCCGCGTCCACCACCACCTTCGCGCCGCTTCGGCATGCCGTAGCCGCGACCCGGCGCCTTCGGCGCGTTGGTCACTTCCTTGCCCGACATGTGCGCCTTGACGACCTCGTAGAGGCGCTTCTCCATCGGCGCGACGAGCGACACGCAGCGGCCGGTCTTGCCAGCGCGGCCGGTGCGGCCCGAGCGGTGGATGTAGTCCTCGAGCGCCAGCGGGAAGTCGTAGTTGATCACCAGCTCGACGTCGTCCACGTCGATGCCGCGCGCGGCGACGTCGGTGGCGACCAGGAAGCGCGTCTTGCCGCGCGAGAACGCCTGCAGGCAGGCGTGGCGCGCCTCGGCGCTCTTGTCGCCGTGGATCGAGTCGGCCGGCAGGCCGGCGCGCTTCAGCTGGTTGCCGAGCTTCTCGCAGCCGATCTTCTTGTTGCAGAAGATCAGCACGCGGCCGTCCTCGTTCCACAACAGACGCTCGACGGCGTCCGGCTTGTCGGTCGCGTGCACCGCGGCGAAGCGGTGCGTGATGGTCTTCGCCGCCTGGCTGCGCGAGCCGATCTGCACGTGCTCGGCGTGCGGCAGGAAGTCCTTGACCAGGCCCTCGACCTCCTTCGGCAGCGTCGCGCTGAACAGCAGGTTCTGCCGCTCGTGCGGGAGACGCAGGAAGATGCGCCGGATCTGCGGCATGAAGCCCATGTCCAGCATGCGGTCGGCCTCGTCGAGCACGACCATCTCGACCTTCTCGACCGAGATGTTGCGCCGCTCGATGTGGTCGTAGAGACGACCCGGGCAGGCGACCAGCACGTCCAGGCCGCGCTTGAACGCCGACTCCTGGATCGACATGTCGATGCCGCCGAACGCGGTGCAGACGTGCAGGCCGGTGTGCTGCGCGTAGATGCGCAGGTTCTCGGCGACCTGCACGCACAGCTCGCGGGTCGGCACGATGATCAGGCCGCGCAGGCCCGGCTCACCACCGGTCAGCTTGTCGAGCATCGGCAGACCGAACGCCGCGGTCTTGCCGCTGCCGGTCTGGCCGAGCCCGATCAGTTCGTGGCCGGCGAGGATCTTCGGGATGGTGTGCGATTGGATCTCGGTCGGCTTCTCGTAGCCGGCGGCCTGCACACCCTTCAGCACGGGCTTCTTCAGCCCCAGGGATTCGAAACTCACGTAATCGTCTTGGTTGTCGGCCCGCTACCGGACTCTAGGGGTCCGCGGGCTGTCGATGTCTTCGGGACGGGCTCATCCGGCGGCACCGCGCGCGCGAACCGACCCACATGGCCGCTGTTCGCCGCGAACGGACGTGGCATTCCGGACTGTCGTGCAAACCCACAACGGCCCTGGCATCGGCGATTCATCGCCCCGGCTTGAGACGGGACTTCGCGTATGCCCGACAAACGCCCTCGGGCGGCTGCCGTATGGCTGAGAAGAGTAGCCGCAATGCCGCTCATCACAAGGCCCGCGGCTCGGAGTCCCCAGGAATCGCCGAGCACCGCCCTGGATCTGCCACCGGCGGTCGGGCCAAGATGCTCGCCCCACTGCCCGAGAGGCCCTTGCCATGGAAATGCCGAAGCCCGACGCCCGCCACCAGCAGCTCCACCGCCTCGCCGGCACCTGGCAGGGTGTCGAGACGATGCACCGTAAGCGTCCGACGGGTCGGAGCCTCAGCTCGGCCGCGTAGCAGCTCGGTCGCCGCCGATGCCTACGCGGGCTCGACTGCCTGCGGCGCGAAGAGCCTCGCCCAGTTGGCAGGCAGCAGGTCGCCGATCTTGCTCGCCGGGTGCGTCGCGACTCTGACGAGCACATCGGCCAGGTAGGTGAGCACGTCGACGCCCACCGCCTTGCAGGACTCGACGAGCGTGTAGATCACCGCCGCCGCGCGCCCGCCGCGCATGCTGCCGGCAAACAGCCAGTTTTTGCGGCCGATCGCCACTGGCCGGATGGCGCGCTCGCAGGCGTTGTTGTCGAGCGGCGCCAGGCCCTCGCGCAGGAACTGCCGCAGCGCCTTGCGCTGATTGCGCAGGTAGTCGAACGCCTTGGCCATCGCCCCGGCGTCGCTGAACTGGTCTCGCAATCGCCGGGTGCGCGAGAAGATCGTGGCGAGGATCGGTCGCGACTTCTGCCTTCGCAGAGCAACGCGCCCTTCGCGATCGAGCTTGGCCTCGTCGGCTTGGCGCTCGACCTCGTAGAGCTTCTTGATGTCGTCGCCGATCAGCTTGCCGGTGCCCGGCGCCTCCTGCTCGGCCTCGCGAAACTTGCGGGCGACGTGCGCCCAGCAGCCGCTGAGCACGATGTCGTCGCTGACCTTGTCCGCGGCGGCGCGGTTGCCGCTGTAGCCGTCGCCGACGAGCGTGCCGCGGAAGGTGCTGATCTCGTCGGCGAGCAGCTCGCTCGCGCGGCCGGAGGTGAAGCGATAGACGACGGCGTTGACCTGCGGATTGACGAAGGTCCACAAGCAGGCGCGGAAGTTGGATTCGCCACGTCCGCCCTGGCACATGACCGGAGTGTCGTCGAGCTGCAACACGACGCCGCTGCAGATGGTCTGCAACAAGTGGTCGGCGATCGGCTGCAGCGCATCGCCCGAGGCGAGGGTCCAGTCGCAGAGGGTCTGCTTCGAGATCCGGCGCCCGTCGCGACCGAAGATCTGCTCCTGGCGATGCAGCGGCAGGTGATTGGCGAACTTCTGGACCAGCAGCCACGACAGCAAGCCCGCGCTCGCGGCGCACCGCTCCAGCGGCCGCGGCGGCAACTCGGCCGTGGCCGGCTCGACCTTGCGGTGCGCGGCTTCCTCCGGGGGCAGGCCGTAGACGGGCCGCACGTGCCGGATCACGCGCAGCTGCGCGCGCTGGTAGTCGAGCTCCTCGAACACGGTCTCGCCGATCTTGATGAGCGGCTTGCCGGTCACCGGATCGATGCGCGCTGCTTCGTCGAGATCGTGCAGCCGCTCTTCACTGGGCAGGCCGGTGGTGTCGAGCTTGCCGGGCTTGCGCGGCGAGCCCTTCTTCTTCGACTTGGAGGGCTTGCCCTGATCGGCAGCGACACCGCCGTCGTCGGGCTCGGCATCGACCACGACCGCCGGCTCGGGCGTCTCGAACATCGTGGTCGTCGCCGGAAAGAGCAGCCCCTGCTTCTCGTTGACGCGGTGGCCGCTGCTGCGCTGCGCGAGCAAGTGCGCGACGGCTTCCTGCAGCATCGCGACGTCCTTGGCCAGCTTGGCGATCGTCTTGTCGCGGTCCGCGATCTCAGCGCGACTCTCGGCGATCTCGGCATCGCGCTCGGCGAGCTGCTGTTGCAGCGTCGTGCTACCGTCGGCGCGATCGGTGTCCGTCACGCAGCGGACAATGCCACTGCGCGCATCGCATTTCACGAAGGCTGCAGAACTCGCCGCTTCCACGGCCGAGCTTGCAGCCGCTCGGCATCGAAGCCGCGCAGCAACAGGGCGAGCTGCTCTTCGCGATACTCGATGCGCACCGCAGTCGCGTCGCCAGCAGGCCACGCAAACGTGCCGCGATCGAGTCGCTTGCTCAGCACCCACATGCCGGACTCGTCGGCGACCAGCACCTTGAGTCGGTTGCGGTGCCGATTGCAGAACAAGAACAGATGCCGCGACATCGGGTCCGCATCGAGGCGCTCGCGCACGATCCCGGACAGGCCGTTGAACGACTTCCTCATGTCCGTGGCGCCGGCCACGAGGTAGATCCGCCGGCCGCCGAACGTCAGCACGACTCGAGCACCGCGACCAGACGTCGAAGCTCGCCGCTGTCGAAGCCGGGCGCGATCGCGATGCTCCGGCGGCCATCTCCGAGGCGAACGACCATGGGCGCATCATGCACCGGTCCCGGCTGCGCGATCGCCACCTCGATCAGCTTGGGCTCCGCCCGCAAGCATCCGTGACCCGGCGACTCCGACCACGACAGCCGCCGCCGCCAGTCGTAGAGCGTCCACGCCGAGAGCCCGACCTGCTCGGCGAACGCCGTCACGCTCAGCCCGCTCGCCGCCTGCTGCTCGAGGATGGCTTCGTACCACTCGGCCAGGTCCGCTCGGCTCGTCGGCCGCGCTCCGATCGCGATTCTGCGCATGCCGCCAACATGGCGGGGCTACGCGCGAAGGCCAGAGGGCGCTCGCGCGGCTGTCGGACGCTTACGATGCACCCGTCGCCGTGGGATCCGGGCGGCAGCCAGGCCGACGGCTGCTCGGTGATCAAGATCGCCCTCGGTGGCTTCTACGCGATCGTCGACTACACGCAGTCCAAGGACGGGCACGTGGTGTTCGAGGGTCACGGCGTCTACTCGATCGACGGCGGGACCGGCGAGGTGATGCTGCACTGGTACGACAACATCGGCCAGGGCGTCGAGGAGTTCCGCGGCGCGTTCGCGGGCGACGTGCTGACGATGCAGAGCAAGAACCCGATGGGCTGCGCGCGCCTGACCTACGACTACTCACAGCCCGGCAAGCTGCTGTCGGCGATGGACATGTCGCCCGACGGGGAGAACTGGAACCGGTTGTTCGACGGCGTCTACGAGCGGCGCGACTGAGAATCCGCCTCCACGCCTATGGGCACAAACAGGCGAAGTGCCTCTGCCCGTCATCCGGCGGCTTGTCACAGTCCTCGCTACACCCCATGTTTAGGCAGAGCCAATTGGCGTTGCTCTTCCGCCAGACATCACAAGCTGCCACGAGCGCAAACTCGCAGTCGCACCAACTGTATCTGGTTCCGCTGACGACTCCCGACCACTCGAAGCAGTGCGCCTCCGTCCCGGTCTTCTTGCAGTTTCCATCACAAAACCACTCGTAGTAGCCCCCCATCTCCTCGTGCCACTGCACCTCGTATCGACACGGAACATCAAGAACATTCGAAGCCAACTCGGCGGCTCCGAACACGGCAACGAGGCCGAAGCCTGTCGCAGCAAACTTGACCAAGGGAACTATCATCTTGCCTCCTGTTGATAGGACTTCGAACTCAACCTGATGACCAACGGATCCGTCGACCGACTCACGTCGACCACCAGACGATCCGGAACGACGAGTCCGCCAACCTGGACGGACACAAACAGTCGCCCGGTAGGAAGGAGCACATAGTCATCCGCATCCTCCAAGAACACGGATCGGACCGGCTGCGCGTCCCCCTCCGACAAGAACAGGCGAATCCTCCCTCCGCCGACCCCCATGACACCATCGATGTACACATGACACTGTCGAATCACGTACCCCGCAGGGATGCAGACATCGATCGGCCCGGCGCTCGGTGAGAACTCGATCGGCTGAAGCCCCCTCAAGTGTTGCTGCAAGAGGGGATCGCTCGAAATGGCAGTATAGGTGCCTTCAGGCAACCACAGGTTGGAGCGCCCCCTGACTGGAAAGATGGAACGCGACATCTTCTTCAGCGCGTCCTTTCGGCTTGCCTGAGCGCTGCTCCCCGCCCCCCCGGCCAGCACCAGGGACATAAGCCCATGGGGCTCGAGCGCATCCGAGCCGGAGAGCAAACGAATCGAGGCCCGCGCGATATCACTAGACGCCTCCAATAGCTCAAGTCGCTGAGGGTCGATATCTTGCACCACCACGCCGGCAATCGGCACCAAGTCTATGAACATCCTTCGTCGACCACTCGCCGCAAACAGCAACTCGACTTCGACTCGCGTATCGCCATCATCCTCTGGAACATCGACAATGACGAAGTCCGCACCTTCGAACCGCCCCTCAATGCGCCTCTGAACTCTGTTGATAACGTCTCCGAACAGGCGCGTCCTCAGCCCGCCAGGCTTGGTTGGTGCGGTCGAGTAGGAAACAAGCTCGTCGCCGACAATTCGGCGCGCAGCACCAACCAGAGGAGCCATAACAACTTCGACTGCTGTTACGCCAGGAGCCAGACTGACACACCTTTGGAATGACTGCCGTATCGTGATGTATCCCGGGCGTCGGACACCTACGAAGTAGCTCCCGGATTCCAGTTCTCCGAAGGAAGCCGTGCCAGCGACACTCGACACCGCGCAGAATATCGGCGCGCCTCCGGCAGGCAGCCCACCTTCCGGCATCCCCAGCACCTCCGGCACGTCCGCGAACGCGACCTTGGAAACCGCGACCACCGCTTCGCCGATGGGGACGCCTTGGTGGTCGCGCACACTGACACCCAGGGTGCTCGCGCGACTCATCTCGATATGCACGCCCTCAGGCCCCACATCGTCGGCAGATAGGACTACGGATCTCGACGCAAATCCGGGCGCGGCCACGGAGACGACAGGGAACCTGCTGACTAGGTCCTGCTGCCACTCAAGTCGCGCCACGCCCTCACCATCGCTGACGGATCTCGCAACCGGTGCCACCATCAGCCGAGACGCGCTGGGGAGCAGCGCAACTGCACACCCGACAACGCTTCGCCGTGTAGCCACTTCCGTGACTCTAACCAGCAGATGCTGACCGACAGCAGCAGGGAGATCTTCGACCGGTTCGCGCACCAAGACTTGGGGCACAACGACTACCGGGTCCGAGTAGGCAGCGCGCAGATCAGATTCGAACAAACCGCCCGAATCGGGCGGATGCCCATCAGTGCCGCATCGAATCAACCCCAAGGAGATGGAGCCGGCTAACACGATCCCGACAGAGGATCTTCTCAGGATCATTATCCGCCGACTCCCGCTACTGGACTGATCCGACACGGCTCCACCCCGCACAGAACGGCACCGCAACAGGCCTACGCATGCAGCCAGCCCGATCGCACCCGAGACAAGGATGTGCAACGATGGATCATCAACCCACGAACCGAAACAACCGCATCTTCGATCCGAATAAGCGAGAGAGACCAGGATACCAGCCACTGCCATGACCACGACCACAGCGAGTGCTTTGACTATCGCCTGCCCGGCAAGAAGCGCAGCGGCAACCACAATCTCCAAGATTGAGATCCCGTAGTAGCCTGCTGGCCCCAGAAGGAACGCGTCATCATGACCATCCGCGATTTTGACTCCGGCCGAAGCCAGTAAGGTGAGCGCAATGACAACGCGAACGGATCTCACGAGCCACCCTCCGCTGCCGCTCTGCTTCGTCAGCCGCGCCAAGCCGCAACTCATCCGAGGTTGAGATTCCCATTCTCCGGCCACGTGACCTCCGACCAAGACGAGCGGCGAAGCTGCCGCCAACGACGGGTCATCGTGGACTAGAGAGAGAGAGAGAGAGAGAGAGAGAGAGTCAAGCGCCCCGCCGAGGAAATCGCCCAGCCCACTGCGAGGGGGCTCTCTAGCAGCCACATTCGACATCGTCATCCTCCCATCGCGCTCGCGCGATGGCGCGCGCTGCAAAGCTCGCGCGGCCGCCCGCCGCATCGTCGCCTTACGTCAGCACAGACACGCTCAGCGAGCCTAGTCGTTTGCGAGCAGCCGGATCTACACGCAAACTCAGACGCCCAACCGCCGCGACAGGTCCGTCTGCAGCAGCCGCTCCGGGTCCCACTTCTGCTTCAGCGCGCGGAACTTGGCGACGGCGTCTTCGCCGTGCACGCGCGCGAACGACGACTCGAGCAGCACCGCATCCTTGGCGTAGTAGAACCGCCCACCGGCCTCGAGCACGATCTCGGCCATCTCGCGGCAGTGGCGCCACAGCGACTCGCGGCCCTTCTGGCTGGTCGGCACCGGGATGTCCATCGCCAGCGAGTAGCCGTCGACGGCGTGCGTCATCAGGAACTTGTCCGGCCGGTGCTTCTTCAGCACGCCGAGATACGGCACGTGCTGCGCGTCGTGGCACATCTCGATCAGCTTGCGCAGCACCCGCGCGCCCTCGGCCTTGGGCACGAACGGCTGGAACTGCAGCAAGCCGCCGGGCTTCGTCATCCACTGCCAGCGCGGCACGTAGTCGAGCAGGAAGTGGAACGCGCCGTGCGTCTGCAGGTACGGCGAGTGCTTCTGCTCGCGCGAGCCGGCCTGGAACTTCAGCCAGTTGACCAACGGCACCTGGCCGAAGTGCAGCGCGCACCACATGCCCGGCCACAACCAGCCCTTGGGCACCGCGCCGAACATCTTCAGCGGCACGTCCTGCAGCGACGGCTCGAAGTAGCGCAGCCCCTCGGGGTCTTCGCCCGGCTTCATCTGGTCGGCGCGATGCATGATGCCGCGGCCGAGCGCGATGCCCTTGGCGTGCAGGTCGAGCCACGACACCAGGTAGTCGGCCTCGCCGTGCATGTCCTCGAGGATCTGCAGGTTGTGCTCGAGGTCCTGCGCGACGATGCCGTAGACCCGCATGCGACCGGAGTGCACGCGCTTGGTCTGGATCTCGAGGCGCGTCATGCAGCCGAGCATGCCGAAGCCGGAGATCGCGGCGTGGAACAGGTCCGGGTCCGACTCCGCCGTCACGTGCAGCTGCTGGCCCGACGGCGTCAGCAGGTCGAACGACTTGACGCACTCGCCGAACGGCCCGAGCGCATAGTTGTTCTTGCCGTGGATGTTCATCGCCGCGGCGCCGCCCATCGTCACGGCCATCGTGCCGCTGACGACCTTGGGCCAGTAGCCGTAGCCGATCGCGCGACGCCACAGGTCGCGCACGGTGACGCCGGGCTGGCAGACCGCGACGCCGGTCGTCGGGTCGAACGACTCGATGCGGTTCATCGCCGTCAGGTCGAGCACCCGCCCGCCCTTCGCCGTCGACGCGTCGCCGTAGCTGCAGCCCGCGCCGCGCAGCGCGACGCTGCCGCCGTCCTTCTTCACCTTCGCGAAGGCGTCGGCGATCTGCTCGACCGTCGTCGGCCGCAGCACCTTGGCTGGGCCGCCGAGGGCCATGCCGAAGCCGAACACCTGCTCGTCGTTCCAGGTCGGAGTCTTCACCGCGCTCACCACCTCAGATCGACAACTTGCGGAACACGAACGAAGGGATGTTGCGGATCACGAACATGATCGGTCGCCACTTGCCCGGCACGTAGGCGATCGCCTTCTGCCGGTCGCGCGCCTTCAGGACCAGCTGCGCCGCCTTGTCGGCCGTGATCGCCCCCTTGAGCTTCAGGCCCGCGGTCATCGGCGTATCGACGAAGCCCGGGCGGATCGTCGTGACCCGCACGCCGTGCCGCCACAGCCGGTTGCGCAGCGCCTCGAGGTAGGTGTCCATGCCGGCCTTCGACGCGTTGTAGACAGGCCGGCCGACGCGGCCGCGGTCCTGCGCCACCGAGCTCACGCCGACGATCGCGCCGCGCTTGCGCTGCTGGAACCGCCGCGCCGCGGCGTTGCCCCAGGCGATGCAGCCGAGCATGTTGACGACCACCTGCTGCCGGTCCTTGCCGAGATCGAACTCTTCGGCGCCGACCTCGGGCATCACGCCGGCGACGAAAAACAGCTCGTCGACCTCGCCGACGGACTGCTCGATGCGGGCGAACAAACCGTCGGCGGCGTCGATGTCCGCCGCGTCGTGCACGAAGGCGAACGCCGCCTTGCGCCCGAGGGTGTCGTTGATCAGCTCGACCTGGGTTGCCAGTTCGGCCTCGCGGCGGGCCAGCATGGCGACCTTGCGGCCGGACTGGGCGAGGCGACGGGCGATGGCGAGGCCGATGCCCGAGGAGGCGCCGACGACGATGCAGGTTCCAGAGCGGGCGGACATCAGGGCAGAAGAGGAGAGACCCCTATCGGCGGGAATGCAACCGAAGCCGTGGCCAAGGTGTTTCGCGGCCTTGCCGTGGCGGCCTCGGGCCCCCATCATCGCCGCGATGCGAAGGCGGTTTGCGATCCTGGCGCTCGGCGCGGCGCCGCTGCTCGGCCAGGAGGCACGTGGTGACCAGGAGCCCAAGCGGCTGTTCGTCGACGCGGTCGTCGCCACCATCAACGACACGACGATCCTGCAGAGCCGCCTGTTCGAGACCGCCAAGTCGCGGATCCGCGTGGCCGAGGAGCAGAACCAGCGCACCCTGCCACTCGAAATCGTCAGCCGACTGATCGCGCAGGACCTGCTGGAGCTGATCAGCCACTACCAGATGGCGCAATCCGCCAAGTCCTTCTCGACGCTGCCGCCCGAGCAGATCGACAAAGTGCTCGACATCGAACTGGATCGCGACAAGCAGGACCGGGTGCGCGACCTCGGCAGCGCCCTGGCCCTCAGCGAAGAGCTGCAGGAGCGCGGCCAGACCTGGCCGTCCTACGCCCGGGAGCAGCGCATCGAGAAGCTGCACGACTTCGCCATGCAGTTCGCGGTGTTCGAGCGGCTGCGCAAGCAGTCCAACCTCTACCTGACGCCGCGCATGCTGCGCGAGACCTACCAGGCAAACCGCCACCGCTTCGTCCACGACGTCTACGCGGAGCTCGAAACGATCAGCTTCACCGGCCCGGACGCCGAGCAGAAAGCACGATCAGCCAGTGAGTTGTGGCGCACAGGCGACTTCTCGCCGCGCGACATCGCCGACCGCAATCCAGGCGGCACGCCGCTGCCGAGGATGGCCGCCAGCTCGCTGCGACCGAGCCTGAAGGCGCTGAAGTCGTTCGCCGAGGCGGGGCCGGCCTTCGCCGTCTCGGATCCGCTGCCGCGCGGCGACGGCACCTTCGACGTGGCCCGGATCATCGCCTACGTGCCGGCGGCCGACGGCCGATTCGAGGACCCGAAGGTGCAGGAGGAGGTCCGCATTCTGGCGCGCGAGATCGTCATCTCCGAGCTGCACCAGCAGGCGCTCGAACAGGCCCGCCAGCGCACCGAGGTCTGGGTCTACCAGAACGGCCGCCGGGTCCCCGCGCCGCCGCCCCTCCGACGCTGACGCAGGCGGCCGACGGCGCCGGCGCGACCGGGGCCGGAGCGGGATCCGGGCGTTGCGTCCCCCGCCCCGCGCCGCTCTACTTTCCCGCCCCCCTCTCTGAACCATCGTCCGGACGACCCCGTTCGATGGCCGGTCCGCGGTCGTCGCCATGGCGGCCGTCGGAACGCTCGAATTGCCCCTCTCGACTTCCCCGTTCCGGGGGTCACCGAAATGGTCCACCTCGACCCAACCAAGATCCACGTTCAGTCCACCGCGACTCCCGTCTGGGAGCACGAGGAGACCTTCCAGGACCTGATGGCCGAGCGGCTCCGCCAGGCGCCGTGGCTGATCCTCTCCGCGGCCCTCCACGGCGTGCTGCTGGCGCTCGCCTGGGTGCTCTTCCCCGCCGAGGAGAAGAAGCCGCCGAAGGTCCAGGTCGAGATGGAGATCAAGGACGAGCAGGAGATCGTCGAGCCGCCTCCGCCTCCCCCGCCGGAGACCAAGACCGAGGAGGTCACCGAAGAGGTCGTCGTCACCGAGACGATGGTCACCGAGGAGACCACCGAAGCGTTCGACAACGTCGAGAGCGAGTTCACCAGCAAGGAGTCGGCCTTCGACTCCAACCAGTGGAACTCGGCCGTCGGCCTCGGCGGCGGTGCAGGCGGCCGTTACGGCGGTCGTGGCGGTGGTCGCGGCGGCAAGGGCGGCGGCAAGTCCTACGCGGCGGCCATCGACGCCGGCCTCAAGTGGCTCGCTGCCCACCAGGACGAAGAGGGCAAGTGGGACTGCGACCAGTTCATGAAGCACGACGATGCTTCGCTGGAGATCTGCAACGGCCCCGGCAACCCGGTGCACGACGTCGGCGTCACCGGCCTCGCGCTGCTGGCGTTCCTCGGTGACGGCAGCACGATGCGCTCCGGCCCCTACAAGGAGAACATCAAGCGCGGCGTCAACTGGCTTCGCGGCCAGCAGCAGGAGAACGGCCTGTTCGGCGGCAACGCTTCGCACGACTTCATCTACGACCACGCGATCGCGGCCTACGCGATGTGCGAGGCGTTCGGTCTGTCGGGCTCCAAGCTGCTGAAGCCGACCGCCCAGAAGGCGATCAACTACCTCGAGTCACACCGCAACCCGTACTCGGTGTGGCGCTACCAGCCGCGCGACAACGACAACGACATCTCGGTCACCGGCTGGTGCATCATGGCCTACGAGTCGGGCCAGTTCTTCGGCCTCGACATCAACAAGACGGCCCTGCAGCTGTGCGAGACGTTCCTCGACCAGGTCTCCGACTCGACCGGCAAGCACGGCTACACCAAGGCCGGTGAAGGCAGCTCCCGCAAGCCGGGCGAGCACCAGACCAAGTTCCCGATCGAGAAGGGCGAAGCCCTGACCGCGGTCGGCCTCTTCTGCCGGTTCTTCATGAACCAGGACCCCAAGGAGAAGCCGATCATGACCGCCGCCGCGAACCTGATCCGCGCCAAGCCGCCGGTCTGGGACGAGAAGGGCGGTTCGATCGACCACTACTACTGGTACTACGCGACCTACGCGCTGTTCCAGTACGGCGGTCAGCACTGGAAGGACTGGCAGAAGAAGCTGGAGACCGCGGTGGTCAACAACCAGCGCAAGGACAAGGCCCAGAAGAACCTGTTCGGCTCGTGGGACCCGGTCGGTGTCTGGGGCGAGGACGGCGGTCGCGTCTACTCGACGGCGATCCTGACCCTGACGCTCGAGGCCTACTACCGCTACAGCCGCCTGGTTCACTGATCCGGTTCGCTCGCGCCGCGAGCGAAACGGATCAGTCCCCTCCGGGGCTCGCGGCAACGCGCGACGACACGCAACGCGCAAGCCACGCAGCAGCCCCGCTGCCGCGAGCCTTGGCCGCATCTCGGCGGGCGCCGCGGTTCGCTCGCGCCGCGAGCGAAACGGATCAGTCCCCTCCGGGGCTCGCGCCAACGCGCGACGACACGCAACGCGCAAGCCACGCAGCAGCCCCGCTGCCGCGAGCCTTGGCCCGCCTCTCGGCGGGCGCCGCGGTTCGCTCGCGCCGCGAGCGAAACGGATCAGTCCCCTCCGGGGCTCGCGCCAACGCGCGACGACACGCAACGCGCAAGCCACGCAGCAGCCCCGCTGCCGCGAGCCTTGGCCGCATCTCGGCGGGCGCCGCGGTTCGCTCGCGCCGCGAGCGAAACGGATCAGTCCCCTCCGGGGCTCGCGCCAACGCGCGACGACACGCAACGCGCAAGCTCGCAGCAGCCCCGCTGCTGCCGCGAGCCTTGGCCGCATCTCGGCGGGCGCCGCGGTTCGCTCGCGCCGCGAGCGAAACGGATCAGTCCCCTCCGGGGCTCGCGGCAACGCGCGACGACACGCAACGCGCAAGCCACGCAACAGCCCCGCTGCCGCGAGCCTTTGGCCCGCCTCCTCGGCGAGCGCTGCGGTTCGGTTTCGCGCGCGAGCGAAACGGATCGGTCCCCTCCGGGGCTCGCGGCAACGCGCGACGACACGCAACGCGCAAGCCACGCAGCAGCCCGCTGCCGCGAGCCTTAGCCCGCCTCTCGGCCGCGCCGCAGAGCGAAACGGATCAGTCCCCTCCGGGGCTCGCGGCAACGCGCGACGACACGCGATGCGCATGCCACGCAGCAGCCCCGCTGCCGCGAGCCTTGGCCCGCCTCTCGGCGGGCGCCGCGGTTCGCTCGCGCGCCGCGCTAGCGACGGCCGCGTCGCGCGAGCAGCTCGCGCACGGACTCGCACGGGTCGTTGCGCAGCGCCTCGAGCGCCGGTTCGGGCAGCGGCAGAGGCGACGGCCAGTATCGCAGCGCCGTGTGGCGGACGACAGGATCAGGATCACGCAGACCGCGGGACAGATCGACGTCGCCGAACTGCACGACGTCCGCAGCGAGCAACCCCTTGTAGACGCTGGCGCGCACGGTCGCTCCTCGCTGCAGGGCCGCGGTCAACTCTGCGCTCGTCTCGCCGTCCGACTCGGGAACACCAGGACAGCTGGCGGCTGGCGAATCGGGCAGACTCTGCAACCAGGCAATGAACATCTGCCGCAACATCGCCTGGGCTCGCTGACGCCGCTGCTCGATCGCCTCCTCGCCGGTCGCGACGCGCT
Organism: Planctomycetota bacterium; assembly: GCA_020638735.1. Classification (GTDB taxonomy): domain Bacteria; phylum Planctomycetota; class UBA1135; order UBA1135; family UBA2386. The sequence continues at coordinate 1,202,830 of JACKHZ010000008.1, forward strand.
CTTCGCGTTCGTCATCACTCGGGATGTCGAACAGGCTCCTGCCGACGAACGACCCGGCGAACACCACCGGCGTCAGCACCACCCGGAACGGCAGGAACGCCATCTCCGTGTAGTAGGCGTCGCCCCAGTCGGGGTCGTTCTCGACCCACAACTCGCCTGCGTCGTCGAACGCGTCGTCGACGATCTGCGCCGGGTGCACGACGAAGGAGTCGGTCAGCAACGCCAGCAACCCGCCCGGCACGGTCAACGGCAGCGTCGCGTAGAACAGGCCGTCGCCCTCCGGCACGAGGTGCTGCTCGAACGCGTTCCACACGGGTCGATTGGCCGGGTTGGACCACGCGCACGACGGCAGCACGGCGAGGCCGAGCAGCAGCGCCGAGCGGCGCAGGAGCGGCGCGCTCACGAGTCGCCTCCGTGGTCGTCGATGTCGAACACGGCGCGGCCGAACCAATCGCCGGCGAACACCAACGGCGTCGCCAGCGCCGCGACCGGGATCAGCACCGCGCGGCGCAGCGGGCTGTCGCCGTGGGAGACCCACAGCAGATCGACCGTGTCGAGCCACGCGTCGTCGAGCTGCGAGACCGGGTGCACGACCACCGCATCGGCGACGCCGGCGACGATGCCCACCGGCAGCGCAACCGGCGACAGCAACCAGCGACCGGTCGCGCTCGAAGGCGTGAGGTTGTGGTCGAGCACGTTGAGCACGCGCCGTCGATCGCCGTTGGCCATTGCGCACGCCGCTCCGAGCAGCGGCAGCGCGCACAGCATCACGGCACTGCGGAAACGAGAGCCGGGCATCGCGGCAAGGTAGCCGCCCGCCGCGCGCCCCATTCGCGAATCGCACAGATCTTGGCTGCGGCACTGATCCGCGCCGCCGCCAACCCCGTTGAACAGCCGGACAAGCGCCGCTCCCCGATCGTTCCCGAGGAGCGACCGTCACCCGACCCGCTGCGCCGAGCCGCAGCAAGGAGCCCCTCATGAACACGCTCGCGCCACCGGTGCGTACCCACCGCTCCCCCGCCGACGAGGCGACCTTCCAGGACCTGATGGCGGAGCGGTTGCGCCAGGCGCCGTGGCTGGCGCTGTCGGCGGCGCTGCACGCCGTGCTGCTGGCGCTGATCTGGGTGTTCGTGCCTGGCGACCGGCAGAAGCCGACCGAGGTGCGCGTCGCCGTGCAGCCGACCGAGCAGGTCGAGGTCGAGCCGCCGCCGCCGCCGAAGCCGCCCGAGACGCGGCGTGAGGACGACGTCGAAGAGACCCCGATCGTCGACACCGATGTCGCCGAGACTCCGGACGACAGCCCCTCGGAGTTCGACAGCGAGGTGACGACGATCCCGTCGGCGTTCGACTCGGTCGGCGACAACCCGGCGGTCGGTCTCGGCGGCGGGGCCGCCGGCCCCTATGGCGCTCGCGGCACCCGCGGCAAGGGCCCGGGTGGCGGCCACGCGCCGCAACCGAACGTCGAACGCGGCCTCGAGTGGCTCGCCGCCCACCAGGACGAGGACGGCAAGTGGGACGCCGACGGCTTCATGAAGCACGATGACGCGACGCTGCCGCTCTGCACCGGCCCGGGCAACCCCGTGCACGACATCGGCGTCACCGGCCTCGCGCTGCTGGCGTTCCTCGGCGACGGCCACACGATGCGCGCCGGCAGCTACCAGGACGTCGTCAAGCGCGGCGTGCTGTGGCTGCGCGCACAGCAGGAAGAAAACGGCCGCTTCGGCGCCGCGGCCTCGAGCGACTTCGTCTACGACCACGCGATCGCGACCTACGCGCTGTGCGAGGCGTGCGGCCTGTCGGCGTCGTCGCTGCTGCGGCCGACGGTGCAGAAGGCGCTCGCCTACCTCGAGGCGCATCGCAACCCGTACTCGGTGTGGCGCTACCAGCCGCGCGACGGCGACCGCGACCTGTCGGTCACGGCGTGGTGCGTGATGGCCTACGAATCGGCGCGGTTCTTCGGCTTCGCGGTCAACGAACAGGCCCTGAAGCTGGCCGCCGTCTACCTCGACGAGGTCAGCGACGCGACCGGCCGGCACGGCTACATGAAGGCAGGCGAGCCTAGTTCGCGCAAGGTCGGCGGGCACGCCGCGCGATTCCCCGTCGAGAAGGGCGAAGCGATGACGGCCGTCGGACTGTTCTGCCGCTTCTTCCTAGGTCAGGACCCGCGCGAAGCGCCGGTGATGAAGGCCGCGGCGGCCCGCCTGCTGACGCGGCCGCCGGTGTGGGACGAGAAGTCCGGCTCGATCGACCACTACTACTGGTACTACGCGACCTATGCGCTGTTCCAGGTCGGCGGCCCGCAGTGGCGCGCGTGGCAACAACAGGTCGAACGCGCCGTCGGCCGCACGCAGCACCAGGCGCGCGACGACAAGAACCGCTACGGCTCCTGGGATCCGGTCGGCGTGTGGGGCGATGACGGCGGCCGGGTCTACTCGACGGCCATCCTGACGCTGACGATGCAGGCCAACTACCGCTACACGCGCCTCGTGCGCTGAGGCTGGACCGGCCCACAGCGAGCCTCGCGACCAATTTCCCGGGGCGAAAGCAGCCCCACCGCGGGACGCAAGGCCGGGGCCTGACCCATCCCTGTCCTCTTTGGAGACAGGGGTTTCCAGCAGGTGGCCGGCAGCGATCCCCCCCTGGCATGGGCCCGATCAGGCAACTCACGCGAACTTTTCCTGAAGCGGGACTCAAGCGCGTGCCGATGGGTTTGCCAACAGGGGGCGGCTTCGTCCGCACTCCCACGGCAAAGGTATCGAGGAGGACAGATGGGCCTTCGGGTCAATTCGAACATCGCATCCCTGAACGCGCAGCGCTCGTTGTCGACGACGACGGAGCGACTGCAGGCCAACTACCGGCGGCTTTCCACGGGCTTGCGAATCTCGACGGCATCGGACGACGCGGCAGGTCTCGCGATCTCGGAGCGCTTCCGCGCCCAGGTCCGCTCGACCAACCAGGCGATCCGGAACGCGCAGGACGGCATCTCCCTGACGCAGACCGGCGAAGGCGCGCTCAACGAGGTCAGCTCGATCCTGATCCGCATGCGCGAGCTGTCGATCCAGGCGAGCAACGGCACGGTGAGCGACGCCGACAAGGCGACGCTCAACCAGGAGTTCACCGACCTGATCAACGAGATCGACCGCATCGCCCAGTCGACGACGTTCAACGGCGTGCGGCTGCTCGACGGCACCGGCTCGACGCTGACCTTCCAGGTCGGCACCGGCACCGCCGCGGGCGTGGACACGATCCAGCTGAGCACGTCGGACACGCTGGCGTCGACGCTCGGCCTGTCCTCGCTCGACATCGGCTCCGGCGGCAGCGCGACGATCGCGGTCTCCGCGCTCGACGACGCGATCAACTCCGTCAGCCGCGTCCGTGGCCAGTTCGGCGCCGCGCAGAACCGCCTGACGACGACGATCGCCAACCTGCAGATCCAGTCCGAAAACCTCAGCGCGGCCGAGTCGCGCATCCGCGACGTGGACGTCGCGGTCGAGACCTCGGCGCTGACGCGCAACTCGATCCTGCAGCAGGCCGCGATCTCGATCCTGGCCCAGGCCAACACCCAGCCGCAAGCCGCGCTACAGCTGCTGCAAGGCTGATCCAGGCGTTTCGGCCGCGCGCTCTGCGGGCGCGCGCGCCGCGCCCCGCGCCGGCCGAAGGGTCGACGGGTCCCCGCTACCGGAGCCGCGCACGTCGCGGCTCCTGCCGTGTACGGAGTCGGGTCGCAGGCGTGCGCCCCGTGCCCGGGCCGCCGCCGCGTCCGCAGCTCACTTCATCGACGACACGGCGCGCATCACCTGGCCCTTGCGGCGGGACGCGTTGTGCTTGTGGATGACGTTGTTCTGCGCGACCTTGTCGATCAGCTTGCAGACGTTCGGCAGCAGGTCGCTGGCCTTGCCCTTGTCGCCGGTGGCGACCACCGCCATCAGCTTCTTGACGGCCGTCTTCATGCGGCTGACGCGCGACTTGTTGGCGATGCGGTTCTTCTCGTTCTGACGGATGCGCTTGAGCGCTTGCTTGCTGTGGGCCATCGGGGGACTCGGATCGATCTAGCGGACGGACTGGTTAAGGGAGGAAAGGTTCGGGAGGTGGTTCCGTGTCGCACTGCCGGGCTCAGCCCTTCAGCGCCTCCACCTTCTTGGCGACATCGCGGAAGCCGATGTCCTGTTCGAGGATCTTCGTGAAGTGGCTCAGGGCCTCGGCGGCCCTGCCCTGCGCTTCGCAGATGGAGCCCATCTGGTAGAGGGCTTCCTTGGCGACCGCGCCGGTGCCGGCGGCCTGCAGCGCCTTCTCGTACTGGCCGAGCGCCAGATCGGGCAGGCCCTTCTGCTGGAAGGCCTGACCGAGCAGGAACGTCGCCTCGGTCTTCTTGCGCGGGTCCTTGACCGCCTGCTGCAGCTCGGCGATCGCCGCGTCGGTGTCGCCCGACGCGAGCAGCCCGGCACCCAGCTCGAAGCGGGAGCCGAAGTCGGCCGGATTGCGCTCGACGCGGCGACGTGCCTCGCCGACGCGCAGCTGCGCCAGCGCCGCCCGGGCGCGCGCCGCGGCGGCTTCGTCGCCGCGCTTCTCGGCCTTCTGCACCATCTGCTCCTGCAGCCGGATGCGCAGGTCGCCGGCCTGATCCATCAGGTCGGGGTCGCCCGGGGCCTTCTGCAGCAGCTGCTCGACCAGGTCGAGCGCACCGGCGAGGTCCTTGGCCATCTCACGCAGCCGCGCCGCGCGGCGGAGCAGCTTCTGGTCGGCGGGGTTCTGCTGCAGCTGCTCCTCGAGCTCCTGCAGCTCCTGCTCGACCTCTTCGGCCGACAGCTGCAGCCGCTCCTGGCGCTCGAGCTTCTTCTGCTGCTCCTTGTCCTTGATCAGGTCGCGGGAGCTCTCGGCCTTCTCGATGCCGGTGCTGCGCAGCGCGCCCTCGGCGGCGAGGTTCTTGCGCGCCTTCAGCGACTCCTGGTCGCGCGGATCGACCTTGAGCGCGAGCTCGTACATCTGCAGCGCTTCCTGGAGCTTGCCCTGTTCGTAGCAGAGCTGCCCGGCCGACCGGCACGCCTCCAGGCAGCGCGGCTGATGCTCCGCATACGCGGCGAACACCGCCAACGCCGACTTCGCCAGTCCGGCGCGCTGCAGCGAGTCGCCGAGCTTGAGGTTGGCCCCCTCGGCCAGCGGATCGAGCGCGAGGTAGCGCTCGTAGGCCTTCGCGGCGGCCCCGTGCTGACCGAGCATGCGGCACAGCCCACCCGTCATCAGGTGCACGCCGCCGAACAGCATCGCCGCCAGCTTCGACGGCGCCTTCTGCGCGGCCTTCTGGAACAGCGCCTTTCGCAGCCCGCTGCGCGCGTCGCCGAAGTCCGGCTGGATCGACAGCACCTGGCCGTAGATCTTGACGGCCATCGCGAAGTTGCGACGCTTGACCGCGTCCGCGGCCTGCTCCAGGTACTTGCTGAGATCCACCATCGACGACGGAACGGAATGCGGGGCTGACTGCGGCGCGAGCGGCGGGGTCGACGATGGACCGACGCCTGCTGCGGGCGAAAGGGGCGGAAGAATCTAGCGTCCCACCCCGGCGCCTGCCAGCCGCCTCCGGGGCTTCTGCGCGCAAACCCGGGAGTGGGGCGCCCCCGCCGTTCCAGGCGACCGCTTGACGCCGGCCCCCGGCTGGACCAACCTGGGCCGCCCGCCTCCGCGGGCCCCACCGCATGGAAGTCCTGATCTACCCCGACCCCGTCCTGCGCCGCGGCGGCCAGCCGATCACCGAGTTCGGCCCGGCCCTGCGCGAGACCGCCGACCGCATGATCGAGGCGATGTACGAGGAGGGCGGCGTCGGCCTGGCCGCCCCCCAGGTCGGCATCGAGCTCAAGCTGCTGGTGCTCAACCCCAGCGGCAGCAAGGACGACCGCAGCGGCGAACGCGTGCTCTGCAACCCCAAGATCGTTCGCAAGAAGGGCCGCGAGTTCGACGAGGAGGGCTGCCTGTCGTTCCCCGGCATCCAGGCCGAGGTCGAGCGCTGGGTCGAGCTGACCGTCGCCTACCTGGACCTGGACGGCAAGGAGCAGACCCTCAAGTGCGAGGAGGCCTGGCTCGCCCGCATCGTGCAGCACGAGATCGACCACCTCGAGGGCGTGTTCTTCACCGACCGCCTGACCGCCGCCGAGAAGCTGCGCGTCAAGGCGAAGCTGCTCGAGCTCGAGGACGAATACAAGGCCCGCGCCTGACCCACCCGCCCGGCGGCGCACCTCCATGCGACTGATCGAAGGGCTCGACGCGCTGCAGCAGCTCGACCTCGCGTCGATCTACGGGGCGGACACCGCCAACAGCCACTCGGTGGTCGCGGTGGGCGTGTTCGACGGCGTGCACCTCGGGCACCAGCGGCTGCTTCACGAGCTGCTGGAGATGGCCTCGTCGCTGCAGGGCATGCCGACGGTGGTGACGTTCGCCAACCACCCGGACCAGGTGCTGCGCGGCGAGGCGCCGTCGCCGCTCTGCAGCGTGCCGCTGCGTCTGCGCCTGCTGCGCCGCGCCGGCGTGCTGCGGCTCGTGCTGCTCCGGTTCGAACCGCGGCTGCAGGAGATGACGCCGCGCGACTTCACCGAGAACGTGCTGGTCGGCCCGCTGCGCGCCCGCGGCCTGCTGCTCGGCTACGACTCGGCGCTCGGCAAGGATCGCGCCGGCACGCCCGAACGCTTCCGCGAGCTCGGCGCCGAATACGGGTTCGCGGTGCGCACCGGCGAGCCGTTCCTGCTCGACGGACAGCCGATCTCGTCGACCGCGATCCGCGAGGCGATCGCGCGCGGCGACCTCGACGCGGCGCAGCGCGGCCTCGGCCGCTTCCCGGGCGTGCTCGGCCACGTCGTGCGCGGCGACGCGCGCGGCCGCCAGCTCGGCTTCCCGACCGCCAACCTGCGCCTGCAGCCCGGCGCAATGCCACCGGCCGGGGTCTACGCGGTCGAAGCGATCGTCGATGGCCAGACCTGGCCGGCGGTCGCCAACCTCGGCACCCGCCCGACCTTCGCCGCAGCCGACGCGCCGACCCTCGAGGTGCACCTTCTCGACTTCCAGGGCGACCTCTACGACCGGGAGCTGGAGGTCACGTTTCGCCGCCGCCTGCGCGACGAACGGCGCTTCGCCGATGCCGCCGAGTTGATGGCCCAGATCGAACGCGACGTCGCCGCGGCGCGGGCGTGCCTGCAGGCCTGAACGGCGGCGCGATCGCGCAGACGAACCCTTGCGCGCGGCGCCGCGGCTCGCTACCGTCCCCCGCCCCACCCTCCGCGGGTTGGCCCGTGGGTAGGTAGCTCAGTTGGTAGAGCACAGCACTGAAAATGCTGGGGTCGCCGGTTCAACTCCGGCCCTGCCCACCACTTCCATCGCCTGATCGCGCAGCCCGCGCCAGCGCTGGAGCCCTGCCCGACGCGCATCGCCGCCGCGGCATTCATCCGCCGGACGCGCAAGTCCGGCCGCAACTGGCGCCGATACGGCGACACGATGATCCAATGGCCCTGGTCGCGTCCCAAGCCCTCGAAGGCGCCAGCACCCGACAACCCTGAGCCGCACTCCGAACTGCTCGCGAAGCTCGCCGCCGCGCGGGAACAACTGCGCGCGCTCGATGCCATCCGCGCCTGCCAGGCGGTGATCGAGTTCACGCCGGACGGCGTCATCCGCGCGGCCAATCCGATCATGCTGAAGACGCTCGGCTACTCGGCGAAGGAGCTGATCGGCGAGCACCATTCGATGCTGATGGAGCCATTCTTGCGCGACAGCGAGGGCTACCGCGCGTTCTGGCGCAAGCTCGCCGCCGGCGAGTTCCAGTCGGGTGTGTTCCGGCGCCTCGCCAAGGGCCAGCGACCGATCTGGCTGCAGGCCTCCTACAACCCGGTCCACGACGAGCACGGCAACGTCACCGGCGTGGTCAAGGTCGCGGCCGACATCACCGCGCGCAAGCGGCGCGAAGCCGAGGCGCTCAACCGTTCGCAGGCCTACATCGAGTTCACGCCCGACGGCACGATCGTCGACGCCAACGAGAACTTCCTGCGGTGCATGGGCTACTCGCTCGACGAGATCCGCGGCAAGCACCACCGCATGTTCGTCGATTCCGAACACGCCCAGAGCCCGGAGTACGCGACGTTCTGGCGCGAGCTCGGCCAGGGCACCTTCCAGCAGAACGACTTCCGCCGCGTCGCCCGCGGCGGCCGCCCGATCTGGATCCGCGGCACCTACAGCCCGGTGCTCGACGACGCCGGCAACGTCACCGGCGTGGTCAAGATCGCCTCCGACGTGACCCACGAGATGCAGATCCGCGAAGACACCGCCCGGGTCACCGCGACGCTCTCCAGCGGCCTGCAGGAGCTCAACCAGTCCGCGACCCAGATCTCGCGGCGCATCGCCGACAACGCCGCCCTGGCGCGCGGCGCGACCGAGCACATGGAGGGCGCCTCGCGCCTGATCGCCGTGCTCGACGAGAGCAGCAAGAACGTCGGCGCGATCAGCGAGACGATCCGCGAGATCGCCGACAAGACCAACCTGCTGGCGCTCAACGCGACCATCGAGGCCGCGCGCGCCGGCGAGAGCGGCCGTGGCTTCGCCGTGGTCGCCAACGAGGTCAAGGACCTCGCCAACCAGACGCGCGAAGCGACCAGCGAGATCTCGAGCCGCATCGAGGGCATCCAGCAGCAGGTGCAGTCGGCGGTCGCGGCCTTCGACTCCATCCGCCGCGAACTGGACGGGGTCTCGACCAACACCACCGACATCGCCAGCGTGGTCGAAGAGCAGAGCGCCGTCGTGCAGGAGCTCGACCAGGCCTCGCGCGGCCTCGCCGCCCGGGCCTGAGGAGCGAGCCGGCCGCCGGGCCAGGCGCGGAGCTTCGCTCGACTGGTCGAATCGACAGGGCGTCCGCCGCTATCCTCGTCACGGATGCGGCCAGACCTGCTGGCTGAAGTGAGCCACGTCCGATGAACGACCCCGACGCCCCATCCCCGCTCGCCGAGAGCGTGCTGCACGTCTCCGGCATGACCTGCGGCCACTGCGTGCAGCACGTGCAGAAGGCGCTCGCCGCGGTCGACGGCGTGCAGAGCGCCGAAGTGGACCTGGCCCGACATAGCGCCCGTGTCCTACACGACGCCTCGCGCGCGCCGATCGAAGCGCTGATCGCCGCGATCGTCGAGGAGGGCTACGAGGCGAGCCCTTCGTGACGATCCCCGACCGAAGCTGACGGCAGCGGGCGTGCGCCCGACATGAGCGACGAGACCGACAGCCCCGCGATGGAACGCACCACCATCGACATCACCGGCATGACCTGCGCCGCCTGCGTGCGGCGGGTCGAGCGCGCGCTGCAGAAGCTCGACGGCGTCGCCGACGCGACCGTCAACCTGGCGACCCAGCAGGCGCAGGCCAGCTTCGACCCGGCGCGGGTGTCGCGGCCCCAGCTCGACGCCGCGATCGTCGATGCCGGCTACGGCGTGCTGCAGCCACCCGATCCCGAGCCACCGACGTCGCCGCAGGGCGACGACAGCTCCCCCGCGGCATCCACGACCAGCGCCCGCGAACGCGCCGACCTCGACGAACGTCGCAGCCAGCTGCGCAGCCTCGCCGTCGCCGCGACCGCGACCGTGCCGCTGCTGGTGATGGGCATGTCGCACGGCGCCATCCCGTTCGCGGCGAGCCACGCGGGGCGCATCACCCAGTTCGCGCTGGCGTCGATCGTGCTGTTCGGCCCGGGCATGCGCTTCCTGCGCGGCGGCACAGCGGCGCTGCGCCATCGCAGCCCCGACATGAACACGCTCGTGTCGCTCGGCGCCATGGCGGCGTGGGCGTGGTCGACGGTGGCGACGTTCGCGCCGCAGTGGTTCGCGCACGGCGAACACGAGCTGCCGCACGTCTACTTCGAGGCGACCGGCGCGATCCTCGGCTTCATCCTGCTCGGCAAGTTCCTCGAATCGCGCGCGCGCTGGCGGCTCGGCGACGCAGTGCGCCAGCTGCACGCGATGGTGCCGGCGCACGCCCGCCGCGTCGAAGCCGGCGCAGAACACGAAGTGCCGGTCGCGGCGCTGCGCGTCGGCGACGTCGTGCGCGTGCGCCCGGGCGAACGCGCCCCCGTCGACGGCGTCGTCACCGACGGCGCGTCGGCGTTCGACGAGTCGCTGCTGACCGGCGAGAGCGTGCCGGTCGACAAGGCCGTCGGCGACCGCATCGTCGGCGGCAGCATGAACACCACCGGCGCGGTGCTGCTGCGCGTCGACCGTGTCGGCCGCGACACCGCGCTGGCGCGCATCGCCGCCGCCGTCGAGGAGGCGCAGGGCTCGCGCGCGCCGATCGCCCGTTTCGCCGACCGCGCCAGCGCCGTGTTCGTGCCGATCGTGCTGGCGCTCGCGGCGATCACCTTCGGCGCGTGGTGGCTGCAGCAGCCCGACAGCGGCGGCCTCGCGGTCGCGATCGAATACACCGTCGCCGTGCTGGTGATCGCCTGCCCCTGCGCGCTCGGCCTGGCGACGCCGGCGGCGGTCGCGGTCGCCGCCGGCCGCGGCGCCGAGCTCGGCGTGCTGTTCCGCAACGGCGCGGCGGTCGAGCAGGCCAGCCACGTCGACACGGTGTTCTTGGACAAGACCGGTACGCTGACCAACGGCCGCCCCGAGGTCGCGGCGATCGAGCTGCTCGACGGCAACGACGAAGACCAGGCGCTGCGCCTGGCCGCCGCGGCCGAACTGGGCAGCGAACACCCGTTCGCCCGCGCGATCGTCGAGGCGGCCCGCCAACGCGAACTGCCGGTCGAGCCGGTGACAGACTTCGCCGCGACCGCGGCGATGGGCGTCACCGCGCGCGTCGACGACGCTCGCATCGCGGTCGGCAAGCCCGAGTGGCTGGCGGCCCTGGGTGTCGACACGACGACTGCCACGACGGTCGCTGCGCGCATGGCCGAGCGCGGCGTCACGCCGCTGGTGCTCGCCCGCGACCGCTCGCCGCTCGCCGTGATCGGGCTCGCCGACGCGCTGCGCCCCGAAGCGCGCGCCGCCATCGCCGGGCTGCGCAAGATGGACGTTCGCGTCGAAGTGCTGACCGGGGACCGCGCCGGCGTCGCCGCCGCGGTCACCGCCGAGTTGCGCGTCGACGATCTGCACGCCGAGCTGCTGCCAGCCGACAAGGCACACCTCGTCGCCGAGGCACGGCGCCGCGGCCGCCGCGTGGCGATGGTCGGCGACGGCGTCAACGACGCACAGGCACTCGCCGCCGCCGACCTCGGCGTCGCCATCGGCACCGGCACCGACGTCGCGGCCGCCGCGGCCGACGTCGCGCTGCTGCGCGGTGGACTCGACGGCTTGCCGACCGCGCTCGGTCTGGCCCGCGCGACGATGCGCACGATCCGCCAGAACCTGGTCTGGGCGTCGGTCTACAACCTGCTCGGCATCCCGGTCGCGGCCGGCGCGTTCGCCTCGTTCGGCGTGTCGCTGTCGCCGGTGCTGGCCAGCGCGGCGATGTCGCTGTCGAGCGTGTCGGTGCTGCTCAACTCGCTGCGGCTGCGGCGACAAGGTCGCGCAGCGGGCTGAGCTACGGGCATCCACCCCGATCCGGGTCGCGCGCGCCACGTTCGACCAGCGATCCAAGCCACGATGTCACCGGCAGTTCGAGGATCGCACTCCTGCCCATTGCGTACGCCGTCCGATCCTTTCATCTCTACGGAGTGTCGCTGCTCCGCCGCGGGGCCGACTGCTTCGGGAGGGGCCCGCGTGGCCGCGCGGCCGGCTGGCCCAACCGTCGCCTGCCCACCAGCGGTTCGCCCAGGATCACCACCACCTCCACGTCTCGCCATGACCGAGCACGCCCCTTCGTCGGGACGAATCGCGATCGTCGGCCGCGCCGGACGCTTTCCGGGCGCGCGCGACGTCGCGCAGTTCTGGCGCATGCTCGCCGAAGGGCGGGTGGCGACGACGTGGCTCAGCGACGAACAGCTGCTCGCTGCCGGCGTCAGCCGGCAGAAGCTGAGCGACCCGCGCTACGTCAAGGCGGCCAACGTGCTGCCGGACATGGAGTGCTTCGACGCCGGCTACTTCGGCTTCTCGCCGCGCGAGGCGTCGATCCTCGACCCGCAGCACCGCCACTTCCTCGAATGCGCGGTCGAAGCGCTCGAGGACGCCGGCCACGTGCCGGACCGCTTCGACGGCCGCATCGGCGTGTTCGCCGGCGTCGGCATGCAGGCCTACTGGTCGTTCAACCTGCTGACCAACCCCGAGCTGGTCGACGACGTCGGGCTGTTCTTGCTGCGCCACACCGGCAACGACAAGGACTTCCTGCCGACGCGGTTGTCGTACCTGCTGGACCTGAAGGGGCCGGCGGTGTCGGTGCAGACGGCGTGCTCGACCGGACTGGTCACCGTGCACCTGGCGATGCAGTCGCTGCTCAGCGGCGAGTGCGACATGGCGATCGCCGGCGGCGTCACCATCGAGGTGCCGCACCACCGCGGCTACCGCTACGCCGAGGGCGAGATCCTGTCGCCGGACGGACTGTGCCGCGCGTTCGACGACGACAGCCAGGGCACGGTGTTCGGCAGCGGCGTCGGCCTGGTCGTGTTGCGCCGGCTCGAGGACGCGCTGGCCGACGGCGACGACATCAAGGCGGTGTTGCTCGGCTCGGCGATCAACAACGACGGCGCCAGCAAGGTCGGCTACCTCGCGCCGTCGATCGACGGCCAGGCGGCGGCGGCCGCCGAGGCGCTGGTGATGTCGGGCGTCGAACCCGACAGCGTCGACTACATCGAGGCGCACGGCACCGGCACGCCGATCGGTGACCCGATCGAGCTCGCCGGTCTGAGCCAGGCCTACGCCGGCGCCAGGAAGCAGTCGTGCGGCATCGGCTCGGTCAAGACCAACATCGGCCACCTCGACACCGCCGCCGGCACCGCGAGCCTGATCAAGGTCGTCGAGGCGCTGCGCCACCAGCAGCTGCCGCCGAGCCTGCACTACCGGACGCAGAACCGCCGCTTCGACCTGCCGCAGAGCCCGTTCTTCGTCGTCGACCGGCTGCGCGAGTGGCCGCGCGGCGAGCGGCCGCGCCGCGCCGGCATCAACTCGCTCGGGGTCGGCGGCACCAACGCGCACGCGCTGGTCGAGGAGGCGCCGCCGCGCGCGCCGTCGCCGACGGTCACCGGCGTGCACCTGCTGCCGCTGTCCGCCCGCACGGCGCAGTCGCTCGACGGACTGCTCGACAAGTGGCGCGGGTTCGTGCAGCAGCCCGACGAGTCCCTGCCGGCGCTGCTCGACGCCGCGTTCACGCTGCAGCAAGGTCGCCGCACCTTCGGCGAACGCGCGGTCGTCGCCGCCCGCGACGAGGCCGAGCTGCGCGCGGCGCTGCGCGGCGAGGCGCCTTGGGCCGTGCACCGCGGCAGCGCGCCCGGCGACGAACGCGAACGGCCCGAGGTGGTGTTCCTGTTCCCCGGCGGCGGCGCGCAGTATCCGGGCGCCGGCGCGGGCCTGCTGCGCGAATCGGCGGTGTTCCGCGACGCCGTCGACCGCTGCTTCGCGGTGCTGCGCGACGTCGCTCCCGCCGACCTGTACGAGGTGATGTTCGAGCGCACGCTCGACGACCGCGACGCGCGCGACAAGCTCAACCGGTCGACCTGGGCGATCCCGGCGCTGTTCGTGCTCGAGTACGCCTACGCCTGCTGGTGGCGCGCGCTCGGCGTCGAACCGGCGCTGGTCGTGGCGCACAGCGTCGGCGAGTACGCCGCCGCGGTCGTCGCCGGCACCATGCAGCTGGACTGTGCGCTGCGCATCACCGCGCTGCGCGGTCGCGTCATGGACGAGGCGCCGGGCGGCGCGATGACGACGGTGCCCGCCGACGAGGCGACCGTGCGCGCGCTGCTCGCCGCGGACCCGGCGCTGGCCGAACTCGACATCGCGGCGCTCAACGCGCCCGAGCTCACCGTCGTCAGCGGGACGCGCGAGGCGATCGCCGCGCTCGAGGCGCGCCTCGCCGGCAGCGAGCACGAGTGCAGACGCATCCACATCGACGTCGCCGCGCACAGCCGCGTGCTCGAGCCGGTCCTGGATCGGTTCCGCCGCGGCTTCGACGACGTGCGCTTCGGCAGCGCGCGCGTGCCGATGATCTCGTCGCTGCGCGGCGGCCCGGCCGAAGCGGGCGACCTCGCCAGCGCCGACTACTGGGTCCGCCACCTTCGCCACACGGTGCGCTTCACCCAGGCGATGGCCGCGGCGCTCGAGCGCCCCGGTCGCGTCGTCGTCGAGGTCGGCCCCGGCCAGACGCTGTCGCCGCTGGTGGCGCTCGCCAACGGCCCGCACCGCGCGCGCGCCGTGCTCGCCTCGGCGAGGAAGCCGAAGGACCCCGCGGACGACGCGCTGGTCGCTTCCGCCGCGTTCGGCGCGTTGTGGACGCACGGCGTCGACGTCGACTGGAGCAAGGCGCGACACGACGGCGGCCGCCGCGTCTCGTTGCCGACCTACGCGTTCGAGAAGCAGCGCCACTGGATCGAGCCGGGCCGCGGCGCCGGCGCGCCCGAGGCCGACGCCGCGGCGCCACCGCTGCGCCGGCGCGCGGCGCTGGCGGACTGGAGCGAGGCGTTCACCTGGCGCGAGCTGCCGCTGCCGCCCGCCGGCGACGAGCCGCGCCGCGCGCTGTTGCTGGCGCCGACGACCGCCGACGGGCTCGTCCCGATCGCCGACGCGCTGCGCCGACGCCTCGCCGCGCGCGGCATCGCCTGCGACGTCGTCGTGCCTGGCCAGGCGCTGCGTCACGACGGCGAACGCCACGTCGTGCGCCCGGACTCGATCGAGGACCTCGAGGCCGTGCTGCAGCAGCTGCCGGCGCCGGACGTCGTCTTCGATCTGTGGCCGCTCGCGGCCCACGACGACCGCCGGCTCGCCTTCGACGGCGGCTTCTGTCTGCTGCGCGCGCTGCTCGTCCGCGACCTCGAGCAGGTGCGGCTGGTGGTCGCGACCTGCGGCGCGGCGGCGCCGGATGGCGGTCAGGTGGCGGACCCGACCGGCGCGGTGATGGCCGGCGTGGTCGGCTGCGGCCCGCGCGAGGTGCCCGGCCTGTCCGCGGTGCAGGTGGACCTCGCCGCCACGGCGACACCGCGCGACGCCGCGGCGACGCTGCTGCTGGAGGCGACCTCGAGCGACCGTTCGCACGACCTGCTGGCGTGGCGCGGCGACCGCCGCTTCGCGCCGCAGCGCACCGCCGCCAAGGACGCCGCCGCTGCGACTGCCCCGGCGACGACGCCGCTGCGCCAGGGTGGCGTCTATGTGCTGACCGGCGGCACCGGCGGCATCGGCAAGGCGCTCGCGCGCTGGCTCGCCGCCCACCACGGCGCCCGCGTCGCCCTGCTGGCGCGACACGCCGCGCCCGACGAAGCGTTCGCGGCGGAAGCGCGCGCCGCCGGCGGCGCGGTCAGCTGGCACGCCTGCGACGTCGCCGACCGCGGCGCGCTGGCCGCGGCGCTGCAGCAGGTGCGCGAGACGCACGGCGCGATCCACGGCGTGTTCCACGCCGCCGGCGCGCTCGACGACGCGCCGTTCGCCGCCAAGACGCTCGCCCAGGCGCACGCCGTGCTGGCCGCCAAGCTCGACGGCGCGCGCTGGCTCGACGAGCTGCTGCCGGACGGCTCGCTGGACACGTTCTGCGTGTTCTCGTCGTCGTCGGTGGTGCTGCGGCCCGCTGGCCAGGTCGACTACGTCGCCGCCAACGCCGGCGCCGCCGCGATCGCCGCGGCGCGCCGCGACGGGCGCTCGATCGCCTGGGGCGTGTGGCGCGACGTCGGCATGGCCGAGCGCGCCTACGGGGTCGGCGACACCGCGCCCGGCCCGCACACGCTGCTCGGCCCGGCGGTGACGCACGCCGACGGCAGCGTCACGTTCACGCGGCGCTTCGACCCGCGTGAGCTGTGGCTGCTCGACGAACACCGCGTCGGCGGCCACCCGGTGCTGCCCGGCACCGCCTACGTCGAGCTGGCCGCGGCGGCCGGGCGCGCGTGGTTCGGCGACGGGCCGTTCGAGCTGCACGAGCTGTCGCTGCTGCAACCGATGGTGTTCGGCGACGACGCACCGCGGCTCTGCACGGTGCGGATCAGCGCGCACGGCGACGAGCACCTGCTGCTGGTCGAGAGCCGCCCGGGCCAGGGCGCCGAGGCGACCGAGCACGCGCGCGCCACGCTGCGCGCCGTCGACGCCCCCGATCGCGAGCTGCCGGCGACGCTCGCCGCGGCGGGCGCGCCGCAGCTGACCACGAGCCCGCGCAGCCACCAGGCACCCGACGTCGAGCGCATCACGTTCGGGCCGCGCTGGCACAACGTCGGCGAGCTGCACGCCGACCAGCACCTCGCCACCGGCGAGTACCAGCTGCCCAAGCGCTACCTCGGCGACCTGCAGCAGTTCGCGGTGCATCCCGCGCTGCTCGACATGGCGGCGACGGTCGGCCTCGAGATCCTGCGCCTGCACGGCGACACCAGCGAACGCCGCGCCCTGTTCGCGCCGGTCGGAGTGCGCCGCGTGCGGCTGTTCGCGCCGCTGACCGAACGCTGCCGCAGCCGCGCGGTGCTGGTCACGCACACGCCGGGCAAGCTGTGTACGTTCGACGTCGAGCTGCGCGCGACCGACGGCGCGGTGCTCGCCGTGCTCGAGGGCCTGACGATGCGCGCCGTCCCGGCCGACGGCATGCGCGAGCCGGGCGCCGACGACGGCGCGCGGCTGACCGACGTGCTGCTGGCGCGCGGCATCCGCCTCGCCGACGCCGATGGGTTGTTCGCCCACGTGCTGGGGCTGCCGGCGCGCGCGCTGGTCGTGTCGCCGATGGCGCTCGACGACGTGCTGCTGCAGATGGCCGCGGCGCAGGCGGCGTCGCGACCGCAACGCAGCCACGCGGCCTCCGACCGCGCCGGCGAGCCGCCCCGCAACGAGGCCGAACGGCAGGTCGCGACGCTGTGGGGCGACCTGCTCGGCGTGGCGGACGTCGGCCGGGACGACGACTTCTTCGCCCTCGGCGGGCACTCGCTCAACGCCGTGCGCATGCTCAACCGGCTCAAGAAGCAGCTCGGCGTCGACGTGCCGCTGACGGCGCTGTTCGAGAAGCCGACCGTCGAGGCGCTCGCGGCGCGCGTCTTGGAGGCGCGGCCGGAGCTGACCGCGCCGATCGCCGCCCCGGCCGCGGGCGCCGTCGCCGCCGCGACCCCGGCACCGCTCCCCGCCGCCGAGGCGCCGCGCGCCGCCCGCACCGTGCCGACCACCGAGGCGCAGCGCGAGGTGTTCGCCGCGATCCTGATCGATGCCGAGCAGAGCCGCGCCTACAACCTGTCGTTCAGCTGGCACTTCCGCGGCGCGTTCGACCTCGGCGCCGCCGACGCGGCGTGCCGCGACCTGGTGCGCCGCCACGACAGCCTGCGCGCGACGTTCGCGGCCGACGGCCAGACGCTGACGATCCACGCCGACAGCGCGTTCCACCTCGAGCGCGTCGACCTGTGCGCGCTGGCGCCAGAAGAACGCGACCGCCGCCGCGAGGCGCTGCACCGCGACGCCGGCGAACGCACCTTCGATCTGCTGCAGGGCCCGGTGCTGCGCGCGGTCGCGATCCGCCTCGACGAGGAGCGCACCGAGCTGCTGTTCGTCGTGCACCACATCGCTTGCGACGGCTGGTCGGTCGGCGTGGCGATGCGCGACTGGCACGCGCTGTTCGAGGCGCGCCGCGCCGGCTCGGCGCCGACCCTGCCGCCGGCGCAGAGCATCGCCGAGCTCGAGCGGCGCGAACGCGCCTTCGCCGCAACGCCGGACGCCGAGCGTCATCGCCGCTACTGGCTCGAGCGCTTCGCCGACGGCGGCCCGGCGATGGAGCTGCCGCCCGATCGCCAGCGCCCGCCGGTGCGCACCACGCGCGCGGCGCGGCTCGACGACGACCTCGGCCCGGCGCTCACCGAGCGCGTGCGCAAGGCCGCGCAGGCGATCGGCGCCTCGCTGCCCAACTTCGTCTTCGCCGCGTTCCACCTGTGGCTCGGCCGCATGACGCAGAGCAAGGACGTGACGGTCGGCCTGCCGACCTCCGGCCAGCTCGCCCACGAGCTCGACCTGACGGTCGGCCACTGCATCAACTTCCTGCCGATCCGCACCCGGATCGACAAGGAGGCGACCTTCGCCAGCTTCGTGCACGACGTGCGTCGCAGCCTCGGCGAGGCGCTCGATCATCAGCACTTCACCTACGGCGCGCTGGTGCGCGAGCTGCGGCTGCACCGCGACCCGTCGCGCACCGCGCTGGTGCCGGTGATCTTCAACATCGACAACCTCGGCGACCTCGACACGCTGCCGTTCGCCGGGCTCGAGGCGCGGTTCGCGATGAACCCGCGCAACCACGAGCACTTCGAGCTGTTCGTCAACCTGCTCGAACAGCCCGACCGCGCGCTGCTGTTCTGGAGCTACAACCGCGACCTGTTCCGGCAGGAGACGGTGCGCCGGCACCTGCAGCGCTTCCGCCGCCTGCTGCACGGCCTCGCCAACGATCCGCAGCGGCGCCTGGACGCGGTCGGCGAGCTGCTCTCGGGCGCCCCGACGCCGGCGAGCGGCAGCCACGACGACCCCGGCGCCCGCGGGTCGCAGTCGATCGTCGGACGCTTCCGGCGCATCGCCGAACAGCACGCCGCGCGCACCGCGGTGCGCTTCGGCGACGCGACGATGGACTACGCGACGCTCGACCGGCGCTCCGACGCGCTGGCGGCGTGGCTCCAGGAGCAGGGCGTCGTCGCGGGCGGCCTCGTCGGCATCACCTCGCAGCGCGCGCTCGAGCTGGTGGTCGCGGTGCTGGCGGTGCTCAAGACCGGCTGCGGCTACGTGCCGTTCGACAAGACGCTGCCCGACGAACGGCTCGCCTTCATGGCCGGCGACACCGGCGTCGAGGTGCTGCTCGGCGAGTGCCCGGCGCTGGAGGCCGGCGGCGTGCGTGCGCTCCCGTTCGCGGCGTTCCCCCGCGGCGACGCGCGGCCGCTCGACGTCGAGATCAGCGGCGAGCACGTCGCCTACGTGATGTACACCTCGGGAACGACCGGTCGACCGAAGGGCGTCGTGCTGCCGCACCGCTCGGTGATCCGCATGCTGGTCGACACCGACTGGCTGCAGCTCGGCCCCGACACGGTGACGCTGCACTCGTCGGCGTTCGCCTTCGACACGTCGATCATCGACCTGTTCGCCGCCCTGCTGCACGGCGGCACGGTGGTGATCCCGCCAGACGGCGCGCTGTCGATCCAGCAGCTGGCCGACGCGATCCAGAGCCACGGCGTCAACACGCTGTGGCTGACCTCGGGGCTGTTCCACGCCGTCGCCGACCTGCGGCCCGAGGTGTTCGTCGCGGTCCGCCAGGTGATCGTCGGCGGCGACGTCGTCTCGCCGGTGCAGGTGCGCAAGGTGATGGACACCTGCCCCGAGGTGCTGGTGATCAACGGCTACGGACCGACCGAGAGCAACGTGACCAACGCGCACCCGATCAGCCGCGACGACCTAGCCACCGGCCAGGCGCTGCCGATCGGCCGCGCGATCCCGGGCACGCAGTGCTACGTCGTCGACGACGAGCTGCGGCCGGTCGAGGCGGGGGTCCAGGGCGAGCTGGTCATCAGCGGCCGCGGCCTGGCGCTCGGCTACCACAACCGCCCGGAGCTGACCGCCGAGCGCTTCGTCACCGCGCCGTGGGACCAGAAGCTGCGCCTCTATCGCACCGGCGACATCGCCATGGACCCTGGTGACGGCGTGATCCGCTTCTTCGGCCGCGCCGATGGCCAGGTGAAGGTGCGCGGCTTCCGCGTCGAACTCGGCGAGGTCGAGGCGGCGCTCGAGGGCCACCCCGCGATCCGCCAGGCGGTCGTCGTCGCGGTCGTGCCGCCTGGCCAGAGCGACAAGGTGCTCGCCGCCTACCTGGTGCCGGAGGGCAGCGCGCCCGCGGCGAACGAGCTGCGCGCGTGGCTCGCCGAGCGCCTGCCGGACTTCGCGCGGCCGCATCACTTCGCGTTCGTCGAGCAGCTGCCGCTCAACCACAACGGCAAGGTCGACAGGAAGGCGCTGCCGCCGATCATGCTGACCGACACCGGGGCGGCGCCGCTGGCCGGCGAGCTCGAGCACCGCATCGCGGCGATCTGGCAGCGGCTGCTCGGCGTGAAGGACATCGGCGCCGAGACCGAGTTCTTCGCGCTCGGCGGCCACTCGCTGCTGGCCGTGCGCCTGTTCGACGCGATCCAGGACGAGTTCGGCGCGACGTTGCCGATCTCGACGCTGTTCCAGCACCCGACGATCCGCAGCCTGGCGCAGCGCATCGAGCGGGCACGAGGCTCGGCCGAGGCGCAGGTCCGGATCGACGACCCGTGGGACACGTCGGTGGTGATCGCGCGCGGACCGGACCAGGGCGGCGCGCGGCCGCTGTTCCTGGTCGGCGGCGTCGGCGGCAACGTCAACAACCTCTACGAGCTCGGCCGTGCCGTCGGCGCGACCCGCCCGGTGATCGGCTTCCAGACCCGCGGCATCCTCGGCCACCGGCCGCTCGACAGCATCGAGGCGATGGCCGCCGACCACGTGCGCTGGCTGCGCCAGCACCAGCCGAACGGGCCGTACCTGATCGCCGGCTACTCGGGCGGCGCGATCACCGCGTTCGAGATGGCGCGACAGCTGCGCGCGGCAGGTGAGCAGGTCGCGCAGCTGTTCGTGTTCGACACCTACGCACCGGGCTTCGCGGTCGACTTCCGACCGCAAGTCCGGCTGACGATGCTGCAGCGCCTGCGCAGCGAGGTGGGGCTGCTGCGCGAGGAAGGCGTCGCGTTCTTCTTCGAGCGGCTGCGCGCGAAGCTGCAGAACACCGTCATGCGGCGGCCGACGCAGTGGTTCCTGCGCACCTTCCGGCCGAGCCGCTTCAAGCTGAGCAAGGTCGAGGACGTCTGGCGCGCGGCGGCGGCGCGCTACCGCGGCGGTCACTTCGACGGCCACGTCACGCTGCTGCAGACCGAGCCGCGCGCGCTGATGAGCCGCCTCGCGCACCAGCAGGACCCGACGCTCGGCTGGGAGCGCTTCGTGTCGAGCGACCGGCTGCACGCGCGCCGCGTGCCGGGCGATCACCTGCGCATGGTGCAGGGCCAGAACGCCGTCGAGCTGGCGCGCGTCATCGAGCAGGCGCTCGATGAGTCCGCGGCGCGCAGGCCTGGCGTGGACGCCGAGACCGGCGCCGCTGGCCGGCAGCGCTTCGTCGGCCTCGACTGAGATGGGCGACGCCGCGGCGGGCGGTTACTTGTCGCCGCCGCCGGGCTGCACGCCGCCGGGGCTCGCCGCGTCGTCCGCCGCCTTCGGCTTGACCAGGTCGGCGCGCTTCGGCTTCAGCTTGTCGAACAGCGTCTTGTCGATGACGTAGTACCACGGCCCGAAGCGCGCGGTCAGCTTGCCGGCCTCTTCCTGGCCGGTCTTGACCTTGGCGTCGTAGCTCGTCCACTCGCCGGCGAACTTGCTCAGCTCGTCCTCGAACGGCAGCCGATCGCTGCGCACGTCGGCGTTCGCGCCGTCGCCGCCGGCCGCCTTGTCGGCGCCGAACGACGACACCACGTAGCCGTCGCCCTCGGCGGTCAGCTGGTACTCGCCGCCCCACGGGTCGGGCGCCAGCTCGGCGAGCAGCGCCTCGCCCTCGGCCGGCTTCTCGGTCAGCGCCAGCAGGTTGGCGGGCAGCTGGTTCTCGTGGCTCGCGCGCCAGGCCTCGACCGCCTTCTGGATCGCCTCGACCTGCTTCCGCGCCTCGGCGCGCTTGTCCAGCTCGGCCTGCTCCAGGCGCGGGCCGGTCGGCTTCTTCAGCAGGCTCTCGGCGAACTCGGCGGTGACCATCAGGTAGCGGTTGTTGGCCTCCTCGGCGGGTTGCTCGCCTTCCTTCGGCTCGCTGCCGATGCCCGACACCTCGCTGCCGTCGTCGCGCGCCAGCTCGCCGAAGCGCAGCGTGTAGCGCACGCCCTTCTTGGTCTCGAACAAGAGGTCACCCTCGTTGGACCACAGCTTGCCGCCGCGACCGAGGAAGAAGCCCTTCTGCGCGAGCAGCTGGCCGAGGATCTGCCGGTCGATGCCGCTGGCCTGCTCGAGCGCCGCGGTCAGGCCATCGGGCTTGGCGCGCACGCCGACGATCTTGATCTGGCCCAGGGTGTTGCCGATCTCGGTCAGCTTCTCCTCGTTGGGCTCCTCCTTGGCGGTGTCGAGCCCGTCGAGCACCCACTTCGCCCGCGGCGTCCTTCTTCACCACGAGCTTCGCCCTTGACGATCTGCCCGGCCTGCTCGTCGACCGAGTAGTTGTCGAACGTGATCTTGCTGATGTCCCAGGTCTGGGTCTTGAGCAGATCGGTCTCGATCCAGTCGGCGAACTTGGTCGACACCTCGCCGACGAGCTTGGTCGCGTAGACGCGCTTCTTGTCCGGAATGCGCACGTAGCGCACGTCCATCTTGTCCTCGATCTCCTTGCCGATGATCAGGTCGGCGAGCACGTTGCCGGCGCTGTCCTTCATCGTGACGCGCTTGCCGCGGCCCTCGGTCTCCACGCCCTCGGCGAGCGGATCGATGACGCCGAACTCCACGTGCCGCGCGCGCGAGTCGCTGACCACCGCCAGCTTGGTCAGGCCGATCAGCATCGCCGCCGCCTTGCCCATCTGGTCCTTGGCGTCGGCCGGGTAGTTGTAGTGCGACGGGATCGTCCACACGCCCTTGTCGTCGCGCTTGACCGCGAACGGGAAGACGTCGCTCTGCTCCTCGCGGAACGCGGTCACGACCAGCTCGGCGACCTGGTCGCCGTCGGTCAGCTTGGGAAAGAACACCTCGCCCTGATCGTCGAACAGGTCGAGGCGGGCCTCACGCGGCCCGGTGAACAGGGCCAGCGCGGTGAGCGCCGCAGCGGCGCCGAGCACGGCTCCAGTCTTGGCGAACTCGTTCATCACTTGCCTCCGTGGCTGCCGACCAGCCGGCTCTTCGGGACGATCGCCGAGGCGCGCATGGCCCGGCGAGCGAAGGTGACCAGCCCCAGCAGGATGCCCGGCAACAGCGCCAGGGCCAACGTGATCCAGCGGTAGCTGTTGTGGATGCGCATGCGCGCCGCGTCGCGGTCGAACTGCGCCTCCTCGAGCTTGCGCTCCTTCTTCTCCTCGATCTGCGCCTTCGCCAGCTCCAGCTTGCGGTTCTCCTGCTGCTGGACCTGCACGATCTTGACCTCCTTGGCCTGCGCGTCGAGGGTCGCGTCGTTCTTGATCTTGTCGACCGCCTCGTCGAGCCGCGCCTGCGCCTCGTCGAGCGACGTCTTGGCGGCCTCTTCGGCGTCGCGCTTCTGCTTCTGCCAGGCCTTCTCGAACACCGTCTGCGCCTCCTCGACCGCCGTCAGCTTGCGCAGCAGCGGCCGCCGCTTGCGCAGCCCGATCAGGCTGTCGTCGCCGACGAGCGTGTCGATGCAGTTGAGCGCGAAGGTGACGTTGTCGAACCGCACGTTCGGGTCCATCACTCGCTGACGCAGCTGGAAGAACTGGTTGCCGATCATGTCGAGGTCGGCGACGTAGATCAGGTCGATACCCTTCCCGTCACCATCCGGCTTGCCGGTGACGCGGGCGGCGAGGGTCAGGTCCTTGTTGCGCACCTGGCGCCGCGGGCGCGGGTTGAGCGACGGACCGCCGCCGAACGGGTTGAACTGGAACAGGTCCATCTTGGCGACGATGCCGTTCTCCTCGCCGGTGCTGTCGGGGCCGCGCGAGACCAGCAGCGGCGTGAACGTCAGCCCGTCGGCGCCGCTCGACTCGACGTGACCGCCGAGCATCGACACGACGTTCTGCAGGCCCTTGGTGATCGGCGAGTCCGCCGACATGCCGGCGTCGTGCACGAACACGAACTCCGGGCTGATGCGGCCGCCGGGGAAGGTGTTGTAGGACAGGTCCCAGACGACCTCGCCGACCGGCGCGTTGACGCCGATCGCGCGCTGGAAGCCGGCCCAGTTGCCCTTCTCCGGGCCGCCGCCGCCCATCATGCGCGCCTGCATGCCGCCCTTCTGGTCGTCGGCCGCGGTGCCCCAGGCGCTGACCGGGGCCGGGTCCTCGAACAGCACCACCTTGTGGCCGTCGAGGATCCACTGCTGCAGCTTGTCCATCGGCTCCTGCTCGAGCGAGCTGGCCTGCGGCACGAGCAGACAGGCGATGTCGGTCGGGTACTCGCCGGTCGGGTCGACGTTGACGATCTCGTACTGCTGCTCGAGCTCCGAGGCGATCGCCCAGCGCGGCTTCTGCTGGAAGGTCTGCATGTCGAAGCCGCCGAACAGCTCGACGTCGGTCTTGAGGATGCCGACCTTCTGCCGGCTGGTCTTCGCCACCGTGCGCACGCTGCGCATCAGCTCGCATCGAGCGCACGGCGGGCCCGACGAACGGGTTGACGACCTTCTCGGTGCCTGACTGCACGGCGAAGCTGAAGAACATCTGCACGTCGGCGAAGCCGCTGGCGGGCAGCGGGATCGTCACGCTCTGCGAACGGATGCCGTAGTTGGCCTCCGCCTGCCGCGCCTCCTCGGAGTAGGGCTCCGGGATCACGAGGTTCTTCTCGATGGCGCTGCCGCCGAGCGTGTCGAACTGGTCGATCAGGTTGAGCAGCAGCTTGCGCTGCTGCACGAACTGCTCCGGCACCTGGTCGCTGACGTAGGCGGTGATGATCACCGGCCGGTCCGGGCTCAGCTCGGCGATCAGCTTGCGCGTCTCGTCGCTCAGCGAGTGGATGCCCTCGACGGTCGCGTCGATGCGCGGCAGCACGTTGACGCCGACCACCGTCAGCGCGAACGCCGCGACGGTCAGTCCGGCGAAGCGCAGCAGGCCGTGCAGGCCCTGGTCGACGTGGCGCCACTGGCGGCGGGCGAGCAGCGTCAACCCGAGGTAGAAGAACGCCAGCGTCAGGCCGAGGAACAGCAGCAGGCCCGACAGCGGCACCTCGCCGCCGGCGAACAGCCGGAACTGCCCGACCGGCCCGTTGGCCTGCCAGCTGAGGAAGCCGAGCGCGCCGAGCGACTCACCGGTGCCCAGCACCACCGCCGACAGCAGCAGCGACAGGATCAGCGCGACGGTGCCGTTCTGGGTCAGCTGCGAGCCGACCATGGTCACGGCGACCAGCATCACGCCGAGCAGCCAGTAGCCGAGGTAGTTGGCGAACAGCTGCCCCCAGTCGGGGTTGCCGAGCCAGCTGAGGGCCAGCGGCAGCACCATCGTGAAGGCCAGCGACACCGTGTAGACCGACACCGAGGCCAGGAACTTGCCGAGCTGCAGGTCGAAGTCGCTGCCGGGCAGCGTGAACAGCAGCTCCTGGGTGCCGGTGGCCCGCTCGCTCGACCAGCTGCTCATCGTCGAGGCGGCGATGAACACCGCCGCGAGCGCGGGGAACCAGGCGTTGAGCGTGTCGAGGTTGGCGAGGTTGTTGGTGAAGAACTCGCCGGACCACATCAGCAGCCCGGTCGCGATCATCACGAACAGGCAGATGAAGATGTAGTTGGTCGGGTTGCCGAACCAGCTGCGAAGGTCGCGCTTCCAGACCGCGCGTACGACGTTGGAGTTCATCGCGTGAGCCTCAGGAGTGCGTGGTCAGGGAGTGGAAGGCCTGGTCCATCTGGCCGCCGCCGCGCGCCTTGAACTCGGCGGGCGTGCCGTCGAAGGCGAGCAGGCCGTCGTCGACCAGCAGCACGCGCCCGGCCATCGCCTCGACCTCCTGGAAGAGGTGCGTCGACAGCAGGATGGTGCGCGTCTCGCCGAGCTTCTTGACGAGCCCGCGCACGTGGCGGATCTGGTTGGGATCGAGGCCGGTGGTCGGCTCGTCGAGGATCAGCACCTCGGGGTCGTGCAGCAGCGCCTGCGCCATGCCGACGCGCTGCTTCTGGCCCTTCGAGCACTTGCCGATCGGCTTGTCGAGCAGCTCGCCGAGGTCGCACTCCGCGGTGACGAAGTCGAGGCGCTCGACGAAGCGGCCGCCGCCGAGCCCGCGCGCATCGGCGAAGAAGCGCAGCAGCTCGCGCGGCGTCATCTCCTGGTACAGCGGCCCGTTCTCCGGCAGGTAGCCGAGCTTCTCGGCGGCGCGCACCCGGTCGCTGACGACGTCGATGCCGCACAGCCGCGCGGTGCCGGACGTCGGCGCCAGGTAGCCGGTCAGCATCTTCATCGTCGTCGACTTGCCGGCGCCGTTGGGGCCGAGGAAGGCGACGACCTCGCCGCGGCGGATCGTGAAGGAGAGATCATCGACAGCGGCGAACGACCCGTAGTGCTTGCACAGGTCGACCGCCTCGATCATCGGTTCGGGTTCGGTCATGGGGAGCGGAACGAATGGGCCGAATGGTCACGACGGGGCGGCTGCTCTCGCATCGCACCGCCGCCGAAAAGTGGGGCAGAAGGCTTAGCGGTCACCCCCAGGCCATGCAACCTCAGGGTGACCGAGCTCCGAACGGCCGGGTCGAGGACCGCGACCGCTCGATGCAACGAAGGGGCGACGGACGGGGCACCCTGGCGGAAACTCCCGAGCCGGGGCACGAAGCGGTCCAGGGCGCCCGGGCCGGCCGGGACGCCGGTCAGTGGCGGTGGTGCCCGCCCCAGTAGCCGAAGCTGGGCCCGTAGCCATAGCCCCAGCCGCCATAGTAGGGTCCCCAACCACCGTACGGCCCCCAACCACCGTAGGGTCCCCAGGCGCCGCCGTAGTAGCCGTTGATCCCGTACCAGCCCCACGAGCCGTACCACCCGTAGCCGCCGTTGCGGTACTGCGGGTACGCCGGCGCGAACGGCGTCGCCTGCGTGACCTCGCCGCCCTGGTCGTCGCGCAGCGCGAAGCGCACCGAGAACCCGTCGATGTCGCGCGGCCGCGTCGTCGGCGGCCGGAACACGACGTCGATGCGGGTCGTCGTGCCGGGGCCGGCGTAGCCGCTGCCGATGACCTGCTGCGGCGCCAACGCCTCCTGCAGCTTGCCCTTCACCATCAGCTCCTCGCAGCGCATCGACTCGGTGTCCAGCTGCACCGGCGTCGTGCCGTTGTTCTCCAACTCGAAGCCGACGCGCAGGTCGACGACCTCCTTGTCGTCGTCGGTGAAGCGGGCCCTGGCGCCCGACGACCAGACCCGCAGCTCGCCCTTGGTGTCGGCGTGGCCGTCCACCTTGATGTCGTAGCTCGCCGCCGCCTCGCCATCGGGACCGGTGCCGTTGCGGTTCTCGCGCGGGGCGAAGTAGCGCGGCTGCCAGCAAGCGGTGGTCGAGGCCAGGAGCAGTGCCAACAGGAGCCAGCGCATGACGTCGGTTTTCGCCCACCGGGGCGGCGGCGGCAAGCCCCGTCGAGCCTCCGGGCTCCGGCGTCGGGCCCCGGACAGCTGCCGATCCCGCACCACGCCCCTGGTTTCCCCGTCCTCCGACACCCCCGGGCGGCCCCGGCATCCGGGTGGCCCGATGCCAACGCCCCAGCAGACCCGCGCACGAGTTCGGCGGCTCGACCGCGCCCCGCGCCTCCGTCGAGTGGCGCCGCCCCCCTTGTGCGCAGCATGGGGTCGCCACCGGCGCAGCGGCCGGGCAACGAGTGCCCAGCCGGGCCCTGCGATGAAAAGGCGCGGTCGGCGCAGTGCTTCGAGTCCTCACGATGACACACTCGCTGTTCTCCCGTTCGCTCGCAGTCACCGCGGCCGCCGCCCTCTTCGCGGTCGTCACCTCCGCTCAGGAACCTGCCCAGTCGCCGGCCGGCGGCTCGAACAGCGGCTTCCTGACCGGCCTGCGCGGCTTCGAGCACTTCCACGAACCCCTCGGCCAACCGATCTACTTCGAGACGCCGTTCAACGACACCGGCGTGCGCGCGATCTACCTGCGCCATACGTTCGGCAACGGGTCGCTGCTGGCCGGCGGCCACGTCACCGTCGCCGCGCTGCAGGTGCGCGCCGCGCTGTCGGAGCGCTGGCAGTTCATCGCCACCAAGGACGGCTACTCGGACATCTCGACCGGCGCGCTCGGCGGCGACTACGGCTGGAACGACCTGGCCGCCGGCCTCAAGTACGTGATGCACGCGGACCGCGAGAACGACTACGTCGTCTCCGGCGGCCTGCGCTACATGGCCGCCAACGGCGACCGGCTGAAGGGCGTCATCAACGGCAACGTGCAGGAGTGGAGCCCGTTCGTCAGCACGGCCAAGGGCTACATGCCCGACGCCAACGGCAACAGCCGCCTGCACACCCTGACCAACCTGACGCTGCGCTTCCCGAGCGACTCGAGCAAGGGCAACGTCGTCGGCCACTGGGACCTGCACGTCGACTACGACCTCAACCCGAACAGCGACGTCGTGGTCGCGCCGGTAGTCGAGGTGCACGGCCTGCACTACCTGGACGACGCCACCGGTGCCAACTCGGGGCTGACGATCGGCGGCGGCGACTACACCAACCTAGGCTCCAACCCGAAGCACCACTTCGTCTGCTGGGCGACGCTCGGCGCGCGCGTCGAGCTGAACCACAACCTCGAAGCCGGTGTCTGCTACGAGTTCGCGTTGACCAACCGCAACGACGACATCTGGGACACGCGCTTCATGGTCGACTTCCTCTGGCGCTTCTGAGCGGCGCCTCACGCCGGGCGCGTCACCGCATGCGGTAGATGCGCACCGGCAGGTCCCCGTCCGACTGCGCGACCAGCTCGTTGGGGTAGCGCCGCAGCAGCTCGGCGACGTCGCCGAGCGCCGGGGCCATCGCCGCGTCGAGCGCGGTCTGCACGAAGTAGAGGGCGCGCAGGTCACCGCGCTGCCGCAGCTGCTGCAGGTCGCCGACGTGCCGCACGAAGCCTTGCGGCGTCAGCGCCGCGCGCCCCTGCACGATCAGGTACTGCGCCGGCATGCCGACCCACAGCGTCGTCGCCACGTCACCGGGCTGCCGGGCCGCGAGCTCGCCGACGCGCCGCACCATCGCCGCGCGCCCGAGCTCGGGGAACGCACCGCCGGCGGCCAGGTCCGTCAGGCGCAGCCCGGCCAGCAGCGCCAGCCCCGCCACCAGCGCGACGCGCGCGCGCGGCCCGCTCCAGGCCAGACCGAGCGGCACGGCGAGCGCACACGCCCAGCAGATCGGCAGGTAGAGCCGCAGCGCCGCCGGTTCGTCGGGGTCGGAGAAGAACCACAGCAGCGTCACCGCGGTGACGGCCAGCACCGGCGCAGCGAACAACAGGTCGTCGCGGCCCGCCTCGCGCCGGATGAGCCGCACGACCAGCACGAGCAGCGCGAGCAGGCCGAGCGCGGCGGGCCACGCGCCGCCGAGACGCGGCGCGAAGCACGCCGCGAGGAACGGCAGCAGGTGCTCGCGCAGGTGCGAGAACGACACCAGCGGCGCGCCGCCGGCCTCGGGGTAGAACTTGGCGTTCTGCGCGTTCCACATCAGGAACACGAGCGGCAGCACCAGCGGCACGGCGAGCGCGAGCAGCGTCTTGACGCCGAACGACGGGCGATAGCGACCCCACACCCGCCACAGCACCAAGAGGCCGAGCAGCACCGCGGCGGGCAGCGACTCGTAGCGCGACTGCGCGAGCAGCATGGCGGCGCCGCACAGGCCCGCGCAACGCGCGTCGTCGGGCTGGCGCACGAACGCTCGCGCGGCCAGCACCGCGACCAGCAGCCACACCGACGCCATCAGCTCGAAGCCGGCGGACGTCGCGACGACGACGGTCAGCGGCACGGCCAGCAGGCACACCGGCGCGGCGCACGCGACGACGAGCCCCGAGCGGCGGAACGCCGCGAACGCGACCGCCAGCGCGATCGCCAGCAGCGCGGCGTTGACGACGAACGCGTTCTCGACGCGGTAGCCGACGACGCGGTGCACGAGGTGCACGAGGAAGGCGAACAGCGGCGGCCGCTTGTCGACGGTGCTCTCGATCGGCATCACCGCACCGTCGTAGGGCACCGCGCCGGTGGTCATCACCGCGACGTCGAGCCGCTGCATCTCCTGCGACGCGCCGACGAGGCTGGTCTCGTCGAACTGCACCCGCATCGTCGGCGGCACCAGCCAGAACACCAGCGCCACCAGCGCGACCGCGACGCCGGCCGCCGGCAGCGCCGCCCGCACCGCGAAGCGACTCGCTCGCCACCGCCACGACAGCGCGACGAGCGCGTGGACGAGCACGAACGGCATCGTCCAGAACAGCATGCGCGCCAGCAGCAGCTCGCGATCGTCGCCGGCCGCGTCGAACCAGAGCACGCACAACAGCGCGCCCGGCACCACGCCCGTCGCGATCGCGGCCACCCATTGCAGCATGCGCTGATGTGACCGGATCGCCGCCGCCGCGCCAGTACGGAACCCGTTCCCTTCGCCGGCCGCATCACCGCCGCGCGACCGACGGCCACCTCACGGCTGATGCAGCGCGTGCCACGCCACCGCCGCGAGCGCGCCGGCGCCGGGCGACCCGTAGAGCCGCGTCAGCGCGGCCAGCGTCTCTCCGCCGCGGCGGTGCGCCGGCAACCACGGCGGCAGCGGGCGCGGACGGAACGGCGCCTCGACCACCACGCGGCGCGGCGCCGCGAGGGCCAGCGTACCGCGCGTGAAGCCGCGGCCGTGGTCGACGTGCGCGTCGGGCGGCACGCCCCACGGCGACGTGCCGAGCCCATAGGCGAGCCCGGCCCAGCCGTTCACCACCACCGCGCCGTGCGGCAATGCGGCGATCGTGCGCGCGACGACCGCCCGTTCGCGCGCCAGCACCGCCGGCGGCGCGAACACCATCGCCGTCAGCGCGCCGTAGACGCGATCGCGCACGACTGCCGCCGCGCGGTCGCAGAAGGTCGCGGCGTCGGCGCCCGCGAGCGGCGCCTCGAGCAACACCGGCGCGAAGTGCTCACGGCCGAACAACGCCGCGTCCCGCCCGGCGTCGAGGCCCGCGCGCAGGCACGGCTGCAGCGCGCGCCCTCGCGGGCCTGCCGCCGCCTCGCCCGCCGCCGCCGCGTAGGCCTCCGCGGCCCCCGGGTGGAACGGAACGCGCGCCGCATGCGCCGAGAGCGCGAGGCGCAGCAACCGCAGCAGCTCGTCGCGCTGGGGCCAGTCGGCGCAGGTCAGCAGCAGCCGCGGCGCCAGGCACGTCGCGCCGCCGTTGCTGGCGACGAACGCCGCCAGCTGCGCGGCGACGTGCGCCAGCTCCCGTGCGCGCCACGGACCGGGCACGACGATCACCGGCGAACAGCAGCCGACCTCCGCGGTCAGGTGCTTGCCGGCGAGCGCCGGATCCGCGCGCAGCGCCCGCCAGGTCGCCAACGCGCCGGTCAGGTGCACCGCGCCGACGCCCGCGTGCCGCGCCATCGCCGCGCCGCGCGCGCCGTCGCCGTCGCCGATCGCCACCAACCCCGCGGCGAGCAGCGGCGCCAGCGCGCGCGCGAGCACCGGGCGCAACGGCGCGTGCAACGGGCTCGGCTTGAGCCACGCCGCGCGTCCCTCGAGGAGCACCTGGTGCAGCACGTCGCAGAGCGGCGTCGCGACGACGTTGCCGGCGCCGAGCACGACCGCGACGTCGCCGCGGCGCGGCGGTGCCCCGGCGCCGCGTTCCATGGCGTGCACCTCGGCGCG
The DNA here is from genome assembly GCA_020638735.1 of Planctomycetota bacterium. Lineage (GTDB taxonomy): Bacteria > Planctomycetota > UBA1135 > UBA1135 > UBA2386. Next base: position 1,234,348 of record JACKHZ010000008.1, read on the forward strand.
GTAGCCGGCGAACAGCACGCGATCGAAGGTGCCGCCGGTCCGCGCCGGCAGCGCGGCGAACGCACGTTCGCCCGGCGCCGGCGTCAGCAGCGGCGCGGCGACGGCGCGAGGCGTCGGCAGACGCCCGGACGCGAGCCCGGTGTGCAGGCCGTGCAGCAGTCGCAGCAACCGCGCCGGCGGCAGCGGTCCCGACGCCCACTCCTCGGCGAGCACGACGTCGTCGACGCGACCCCACTTGGCGCGCGCCGACGCGGCGACGAGCTCCGGCGCGACGTCGACCAGCGCCGCCGCGGTCGCGGCGGCGAGCCCGGCCAGGTCCGCGTGCGGACGTGCGCGCCAGTCGGCAGCCGCGCGCTGCAGACCGGCGACCACGCGCGCATCGGGTCCGGGCGTTTCGGGCTGGTCGTGACCGGCGGGCATCGGCGCCGAGCAGACCCTGCCGTCGGCCGCACGACAAGCGCCGGCATCGCCCCCACCACCCGCCGCACCTTTACCGCCGGCTCGGGATGGGGTGTGCTTGCGGCATGCGCCACCTCGCCCGCCACCTCGCGTCCGTCGCCGTGATGGCGTCCATGCTCGCCGCGCCGCTCGCGGCGCAGCAGGCGGGCGCGGAGCTCGCCGTCGATGCGCGCTTCACCGATCTGCGCTGGCAGCAGCGCCGGCTGAGCGAGCTCGGCGCGCCACAGGCGACGGTCGTGTTCTTCGCCACCGTCGAGTGCCCGATCGTCAAGCGCTACCTGCCGCGCGTCGGCGCGCTGGCCCGCGAGTTCGAGGCGCAGGGCGCGGTGTTCGTCGTCGCCAACGTCGGCGCCGACGACGCGCTGGTCGACGCCGCCGCGCAGGTCGCGCTGCACGCGCCGGCGTGCGTGTTCGCCAAGGACTTCGACGGCGAGCTTCTGCGCGCCTGCGGCGTCGATCGCTCGGCGACCTGCGTCGTGCTCGACGCCGGACGCCGCATCGTCTACCGCGGCCGCGTCGACGACCAGTTCGGCTACTCCGGCCAGCGCGAGGCGCCGCGCCGCGACGACCTGCGCGAAGCGCTCGTCGACGTGCTGGCCGGCCGCGCGGTGGCGACGCCGGGCACCGAGGTGTCGGGCTGCGTCGTCACGCCGCGCGCCGCGATGGCGACGGCGACCGCGGCCGCGCCGACCTTCACCCGCGACGTGCTGCCGGTGATGCAGCGCCACTGCCAGGAGTGCCACCGCCCGGGCGGCCAGGCGCCGTTCTCGCTGCTCGACGAGGCCGAGGTGCGCAAGCACTCGTCGATGATCGGCGAAGTCGTCGAGCAGGGCCGCATGCCGCCGTGGTACGGCAGCCAGGCGCACGGCGCGTTCGACAACTTCCGCGGCATGTCGCCGGCCGAACGCGCGACGCTGCTCGGCTGGCTCGCCGGCGGCCGCCAGCAGGGCGACGCCGCCGACGCGCCGGCAAAGGTCGCGTGGCCCGAGCCGGGCTGGCGCATCGGCGAACCGGACCTCGTGCTCGAGGTCAAGACGCCGATCCGCATCCCCGCCGACGGCGTGATCCCGTACCGCTACTTCGTGCTGCCGTTCCACTTCGTCGAGGACACCTGGGTCGAAGCGATCGAGATCAAGCCCGACAACCCGCGCGTGCTGCACCACTGCAACCTGGCGCGCGTCAAGCTCGGCGAGCGCTTCTCGCAGGAGGGTTTCGTCACCGGCTACGTGCCCGGCGGCGACCCGATGGTGCTCGACCCCGGCACCGCCGTGCGCATGCCGGCCGGCTCGGCGCTGGCGCTGCAGGCGCACTACGTGACGACCGGCGACAAGGAGATCGACCGGCTCAAGGTCGGCCTGCGCTTCCCGCGCACCAAGGTGCAGAAGGAGCTGAAAGTGACGATCGCCGCCGACTTCCGCTTCCAGATCCCACCCGGCGCGCGCGCGCACCCGGTCCGGGCGAAGAAGCGCATCCCCGAGGACGCGCTGGGCATCGGCCTGTTCGTGCACATGCACCTGCGCGGTCGCGACATGCTGGTCACCGCGGCGCCGCCGGAGGGCGAAGACGAGAGCCTGCTGCTGGTGCCCAACTACAACTTCGACTGGCAGCAGTCCTACCGCTGGCCGCGGGAAGGGCGCCGCTTCGCCAAGGGCACCGTGTTGCAGGCGCTCGCGCACTACGACAACTCGGCGTTCAACCCGTTCAACCCGGACCCGAGCGCGACCGTCGGCTTCGGCCTCGAGACGGCCGACGAGATGATGTACGCGTTCCTGTTCTGGGTCGCCGAGCACGAGCAGCTGGGGCTCGACGTCGACCCGGCCAACGGGCACGTCGTCGGCGGCGAACGATGAGGGGCTTCGAGGTCGTGATGCTGGCGGTGGCGCTGGCAGGCTGCGCGGCACCGGGGGCCCCGACCACCGGCACCGTGCGCGCGCTGCGCTTCTACCAGTTCCTCAGTGACGGCGCGATGGACCTCGTGCACGGCGGTGGCCGGTGGCACGACTGCCTGTTCCTGCCCGACGCCGGGGTCGTCTGCTGGATCAACTTCGGCTCCGAGCTCGCGCCGGCGGGCGACGGCCTGGCGCTGCTCGACACCGCGACCCTGTTCGCCCACCACAGCACCCTCGAGCACGAGCTCGCGTTGCGGCCGCCGGGTTCGAAGCATGGCGACGAGGCACCGGAGCCGGTGGCCCTCGACGCCCGACTGGCGGCGCGCATCGTCGCGCTCGCCGACCTGCAGCGACAGCATCAGCAGGCGGCCGCCGCGCTCGCCGCCGACGGCATCGCCGCCGGCGTGTTCGGCAACGAGGCGAGCCTCGGCGCGCGCGATTTCTGAGCCCGGCCGACCTTCCCACCCGCTGCGACGAAGCGTCTCTTGCACTCCGGGCGCCGATGTCGTCCCGTAACGGCTCGCCAAAGCCCCTGCTCGCGCGGCCTCCCGCCGAGGAGACGGAACCACGAATCTCCTGCTGCTGTTCGGAATCGCCGGCCTCGCAGGCTTGTTCGCCGGCAAGCTGTTCCAGCGCCTGCGCATCCCGCGCGTCGTCGGCTACATCGTCGTCGGCGTGCTGCTCGGCAGCTCGGTGACCGACGTCATCACGCTGCGCCGCGTCGCCGATCTCGCGCCGTTCACCGACTTCGCGCTGGCGCTGATCGGCTTCATGGTGGGCGGCGAGCTCAAGCGCAGCGTGTTCGAGCGCTTCGGCAAGCAGATGGTGCTGATCATGCTCGCCGAGGGCCTCGCCGCGTTCGCGCTGGTGACCGGGCTCGTCGAGTTGCTGACCGGCAACCTCGCGCTGGCGCTGCTGCTCGGCGCGCTGGCGTCGGCGACCGCGCCGGCGGCGACCGTCGACGTGCTGTGGGAGTACCGGTCGCGCGGCCCGCTGACGACGACGATCCTCGGCATCGTCGCGCTCGACGACGGGCTGGCGCTGATCCTCTACGGCTTCGCGTTGGCGTTCGCGCGCGCGCTGCTCGAAGGCGACGCGGTGTCGCTGCACACCGGCCTGCTGGTGCCGCTCGAGCACATCGGCGGTTCGGTGCTGCTCGGCGCAACCGCCGGCTGGCTGGCGGCGGTCGCGGTGCGGCGCCTGTCGGACCCCGACGACCTGCTGGCCGCGCTGGTGGCGGCGATCCTCGCGGTGGCCGGCCTCGCGGCGTGGCTCGGCATCTCGCTGATCCTCGCCGAGATGACGCTCGGCGTCGCGCTGACCAACCTCGCGCCGAAGAGCAGCCGGCGCGCCTTCGAGGCGGTGAAGGGCATCACGCAGCCGATCTACGTCCTGTTCTTCGTGCTGGTGGGTGCGCGCCTGCAGGTCGGCCTGCTGCCGCAGATGGGCCTGATCGGCCTGCTCTACGTCGCCGGCCGGACCGCCGGCAAGATGGGCGGCGCGTGGCTCGGCGCGACCGCCGTCGGCGCGGCGGACTCGGTGCGCCGCTACCTCGGCTGCGCGCTGTTCTCGCAGGCAGGCGTCGCCGTCGGGCTCGCGCTGGCGATCGCCCAGGAGTTCCACGACGGCAGCAGGGAAGCGCAGGAGACGGGTACATTGGTAGTCAACGTGATCGCCGCGACTACCTTCCTGGTGCAGATCATCGGTCCGCCGTTCGTGAAGTTCGCGATCGCGCGCGCCGGTGAGATCCCCAGCAAACCGCCGGCGGAGGTGCCGGATGAAGAAGCTCCTGGTCCGTGACCTGCTGACCCTGTCACCGACGCCGCCGTGCGTGGTGCGCGGCGACGCCGACGCGCGCCTGGTCGTCGAGCGCATGCTGCACGACCGCTCCAAGCGCGAGGTCTACCTCGTCGACGAGGCGGGACGGTTCCTGGGCGTCATCCCGCTGCGTCGGCTCGCGCAGCACCTGTTCCACCACGCGGTCCCCGACCGGACGGCGACGCAGATGCTCGACCTCGTCAGCGCGCGCAACGCCGGCGACCTGGCGCGCAAGAAGGTCGCCGTCGTGAGACTCGACGACCACATGGACGAAGTGCTCGACGCGATGTTCCGCTACCACTTCGACGAGGTGCCGGTGGTCGACGCCGACGGCGTGGTCGTCGGCAGCCTCAACATGCTCGACCTGGTGGCGGCGGCGCACGCGGGTCACTTCGACGAGCCGCGCGACGCCGGCGCAACCGACGATCGGGAGGCTTCCGGCTAGCCGCGCGCCGGGAACACGTCCTGCTCGACGATGTAGCCGTAGCGGTCGCGGAACGCGGTCGGCGACATGTTGGCGGTCGCGGCGATCGCCGCCAGCCGTTCGGCGTGGTGCATGTCGTCGTGGTCGAGGCGGATCTGGTATTCACGGGCGACGCGGTAGGCCTCCGACTGCGGGTTGACCGTGCGCACGCGCGGCCGCCCCGTCGCCGGATCGTTGAAGGTGCCGAAGCGCAACGGCACCAGCTCGCCGCGCTGGATCGTCACCATCGAACCGACCTCGTCACCGTCGGCGTCACTGTCCTGCTTCTTCAACAGGTTGCGCAGGTACTCGATCGCGCCGAAGCCGAGATCGCGGGTGTACTCGATGTCGAACGGGATCGGCGGCGCCGAGCGCAGCTCGTAGCCGATGTTCTTGGCGACGATCGTCACCTTGTGGCCGCGTTCGGCGCAGCGCTGCTTGACCAGGTCCGACAGCAGGCGGTGCAGGTGCACTTCGGACAGACGCACGTGGCCGTGGTCGTCGCGCTCGCCGTTGGGCATCGCGCGGTCGAGGTCCTCCTGCGGGAAGCGCAGGCTGAGGCCTTCGGCGAGCACCGCGACGCCGTAGGGACGGCCGTGCGCGATGCGCTTGTAGATCGCCGCCTCGAGGATGTCGACGACGTGGTCGAGGCGGATCGGCTTCTGCGCGTCGAAGTCCTCCGGGATCACGGTCAGAGTCGCGCCCGACGACTTGCCGATGCCCTGCGCGAGGTGGCCGGCCTGGCGGCCCATCGCGACGACGAAGTACCACCGCCGCGTCGTCAGCGCGTCGGTCATCAGGTTGCTGACCTGCTCCGAGCCGACGTGGCGCGCGGTCTGGTAGCCGAACGTCGGCACGTCGCCGGGCAGCGGCAGGTCGTTGTCGATCGTCTTCGGCACGTGCGCGACGCGCGGGCGGCCGCCGGCGGCCGCGGCGACGATCGACGCCGAGTAGCCGGTGTCGTCGCCGCCGATCGTCACCAGCGCGTCGAGGCCGAGCTTCTTGATCGCGGCGACGGTGTTGTCGAGCGACTCCTTCTTCTTGGTCGGGTTGGCGCGCGACGTGAACAGCACCGAACCGCCCTGCAGGTGGATGCGGCTGACGTCGTCGAGCGTCAGCGGATGAACGCGCGAGGTGTCGCCGTTCATCAGGTCGGAGAAGCCGTCGGGGATGCCGTAGACCTCCCAGCCGGAGTTGATGGCCTCGATGGTGGCGGCGCAGATGACGGAGTTCATTCCGGGCGCGGGGCCGCCGCCGCACAGGATGCCGAGCTTGATCGGAGGGGTGCTCATGATCGACCCGCTGGTCTATCCGCCGCCGAGACGCGCCGCAACGCGCGCCGCACGCAACCGGATGCAATGCGCGCGCAGCAGCGGCTTGCAATCGCTCCACCGGCTGCGGATCGTCGTCGCCATGCAGACCCTGACGCAACGCCCTCTGCGCCGCGCGAGCCTCGCGCTGGTGCTGTTCGCGACCGCTGCCTGCGGCGGCGAAGCGGCGGAACAGACCGACTGGAAGAACCGCGAACTGGCGTGGAAGTACGGCCCGACCACCGGCGCCGGCAGCCCGACGCATCTCGCCGCGACCGGCACCCAGGGCGCGCCGATCGCCAAGGGCTGGAAGGTGCACCTCGTGGACGGCACCAAGGTCACGGTGCACCCGTTCGAGCTGAGCAAGCAGCACGAGCTGTTCGGCAAGTGCGTGATGGCCGTCGAGCTCTACGACAAGCAGAGCCAGAAGATCGAGACGCTGGTGTCGACGCCGATCACGGCGGACGGCGCGACGTTCTCCTTCGACGTCACCGAGGACATCGCCAAGAAGACCTGGGACGCGATCGTCTGGTTCCGCAAGGTCTGACGCTCAGTCGTCGTCGCCGTCTGCTGGTTCGTCGCTGCGCGGCAACCGCCGCAGCAGCACCGAGTCGAGCAGCGACAGCGCCGCCGCGCCGAGCAGCAGCCACATGCCGGGCAGCGGCGTCGGCGTCGCCAGCGAACCGAGCTTGGTGAACACGATCAGCAGCGCCAGCGCGAACACGTCGAGCGTCGACCAGCGATCGAGCGCGAGCAGCCGCACGCGCCAACGCGGCGCGTCGACGGCCGCCGCGCGCAGCGTGAGCAGCAGCACGAACCGCGCCCCGGGCAGCACGACGACGAAGCCGGTCAGCACCACCGCCAGCCCCCACTGCCCGCTGCGCCACAGCTCGCCGACGCCGTCGAGCAGCGAGTAGCGATTGGCCCAGAACCACGCCTTCTCGACCTCGAGCAGCGGCTGCACGACGCCGAGCACGTAGAGCGCCGCCGCCGGCGCCGTCAGCAGCAGGCCGAGGCGAGCGAACGGCCGCGCCGGCTCGGCGCGCGCCGGCACCACCGTGCTCAGCAGCAGCGTCGCCAGCAGCGACAGCAGGATCGCCGCCAGGTAGACGTAGGCGCCCGCCGCCGCGTGCGCTTCGCTGAGCCAGCCGAGCTGCACCGAGCCGATCACCACGGTGATGACGAAGGCGTCGAGCAGCGACCACTTGCCGAGCAGTTCGAGCCACTCGACCGCTTCGCGGCGCGTCGACTCCCGCGCCGGCACCAGCCACAGCACGAGGATCGCCACCAGCTTGCCGATCGGGAACAGCACCGAGAAGCCGAACAGCAGCAGCGCCAGCAGCAGGTTGCCGCTGGTGACGAAGCCCCAGATGCCGGACAGCACCGAGAAGGTCTCGTCGCCGACGAGATTGTCGAACACCAGCGCTGGCTGCGTGACGCCGATCGCCAGGGTGACCAGCGACAAGAGCGCGAGCAGCGGCACGTCGACGCGGCGCGGGTGTCGCCGCCGCAGCGACTGGCGCGCGCTCATCCGCGGACCTCGGCCGTTTGCATGCTGCGCACGAGCCACCGCCCGAGCAGCAGCTGCGCCACGATCGCGCCGCTTACCGCCATCGTCATGTCCATCTGCGCGTCCCACGGGTCGCCCTGCATGCCGAGCCACTCCGGCCCGGCGTCGGGGTAGAACAGCTTGACGACCCACATCTCGAGCAGCTCGTAGGCGGCGCTGAAGCCGAGGCAGCAGCCGGTGACGAGCCAGAACACCGTGCCGCCGGCGCGCATGCCGCGGCGGCGGAGCAGCCATTCGCGCAGCACGATCGCCGGCACGAAGCCCTGGAAGAAGTGGCCGATGCGATCGACGGGGTTGCGTTCGAGCCCGAACAGTTCGGACAAGGCCTGCGGGAACGGCGCCGCGGCGAACGTGTAGCGGCCGCCGACGCACTGGATCAGGAAGAACCACGTCAGCAGCGCATACGACAGCGTGCTGAAGCGGAACCAGCGGCGCCGCACGGAGAACACCACCATCACCGCGGTCAGCGGCAGCATCTCGAACGCGCAGGTGGCGACGTCTTCGGTGCCGGCGAACGCCCAGACCGCGCCGGCCGCGCAGACCGCCATCAACCACCAGAACGGATCGCGCGGGGACGACGCGGCGGAGTCGGACATCGGCGCGACCATAGCGTCAGTCGTCCGCGTCGCGCGCGTGCTGGCGCAGGAAGCGTTCGTGCAGTCGCTGGCGGATCGCGGGGTGTTGCGCGCCGAGGTCCTCGGCTTCGCGCGGATCGGCGGCGAGATCGAACAGCTGCCACTGCTCGGCGTGTTCGGGCGCGCCCTTGCCGTAGCGCACGATCTTCCAGTCGTCGTGACGCAGCGCCCAGCGGTTGGTGACGCGGCTCCACGTCCAGTAGAGGTCGCGGTCCGGCAGCGACGCTGCGGCGCGCGCTTCAGCCGTCGCGAACAACAGCGGGCCGAGGTCGACGCCGTCGCCGTCGATCGCCGGCGCGGTGCGCTCCGCCGCGTCGGCGTCGGCGCGCGCCAGCAGCGCCGCGATCGTCGGCAGCCAGTCGACGACGTGCACCGGCGTGTCGATCGCACCCGGCGCGATGTGCCCCGGCCACACCGCGAAGCCCGGCACGTGGATGCCGCCTTCGTAGACGTCGACCTTCTTGCCGCGCATCGGCAGCGACTGGTTGAAGTCGGTCAGCTTCAGATCGTCGGGATAGGCGTTGCCCGGCCAGTCGACCTGCGGACCGTTGTCGGAGGTGAACAGGATCAGCGTGTCGTCGGCGAGCTTCGCCGCGCGCAGCGCGTCGACGACGCGGCCGATCGCGTGGTCGAGGTGGTGCACGGCGGCGAGCAGCAGGCGCTTCTCGGGGTCCCTCTCGCGCTGGATCACGCCGTCCGGATCGTGGAACCACTCGATGTCGTCCTCGTCGAGCCAGCGCGTCGGATCGTCCGGGTCGAGCTGCGTCGGGCGGTCGACGTGGCGGCCGCGTTCGTCGAGCGGCGTGTGCACTGCGTGGAACGCGACATACAGCAAGAACGGCCTCTCGTGCGGCTGGCGAAGCACGCGGATCGCCTCGTCGGCGATCAGGTCGGTGGTGTGCCGGCCGTTCTCGGCGCCGTCGATCAGCGCGCCGTCGCGCTGCCACGAGTCGGCGAACTTCCCCTTGCGGTAGTGGTGGTCGTACATGCCGACGGCGCCGGCGAGCGAGCCGTAGCTGTGCGCGAAGCCGTAGCGATTCGGCCCATTGGCGGGCGTCGAGCCGAGATGCCACTTGCCGACGAGGTGCGTGTCGTAGCCGCGCGCCGTGGCGACGTCGGCGAGCGTCGGCGTGCCGAGCGGCAGCGCCGGGTCGTTGCTCGCCTCGCGCGCCGCCGGCCCGAACCGGCTCGGGTAGCGACCGGTGAGGATCGCGACGCGCGTCGGCGTGCACTGCGGCATCACGTAGTGCTGCGTGAAGCGCGCGCCCTCGGCGGCGAGCGCGTCGAGGCGCGGCGAGTAGACCGCCGGGTTGTGATAGCCGATGTCGGCCCAGCCCTGGTCGTCGCTGACGAAGATCAGCACATTGGGGCGTCGCTGCGCGGCGGCGCGCGTCGTCGCGGTCGGGGCGGCGAGCATGGCCAGCGCCGCGAGGGTCAGCGTCGGGAGGCGGAGGGAGACCATGCAGCGCATATGACACTCCGGAAGTCGGAGGAGACAGTTCTTCTGTGTAGTGGGTGCTCGCCTGCTTGACCTTCGGGCGCGAGCGGGGCGATCATCTGGCGACCTCGTCCTCGCCGCGTCTTGCCGCGCGGCCCGAACAACCGGGAACCCAACATGCGTCTCGATGCAGCATGCCTGGTGGCACCCAAGCCACCCTCCACGACTTCCCGCCGCGCGTTCCTGGTCGCGGGCGCCACGTTCTGCGCCGGGCTCGGCCTCGGTGGTGCCTGTGGGTATGCCGTAGGTGTCGGGAAGGGGGGAGAAGAGGAAGAAGGGTCTGGCGCTGGGGGGACCGAGCCCGAGTTGGCGTCGAGTGGGGATGCGTTGCTCGATGAGCTGCGCCGGTTGGCGACGAAGGCGCCGATCGAGGAGTTGATCGAGAAGCGCGATGACTTCGTCCGCCATCTCTACAAGACCTACACCCAAGACAAGATTGCTTGGACTGGCATCGCCCGTCTTGCCGAAGCAACGATCTCCGGTGCCGCCATTTCAAACCGCCGCATCTTCGCACGGTGGCTCGCTCAGGTGATTTCAGGAGCCGACCCCAGCGTTCGAACCGGCTGTGAGCGCTACATCGAATCGCTTCGTCTAGTCAAATGACCCAAGAGGGCGAAGGCATCCGAACTGGCGCAACGGTGTCTCAAGGGGGCACCATGAACGTCGAGATTGGCCCAAACGAGACCACCGTTGAGGTGAGTGCGGGCACGCAGGATTCCACGACGACCCACACAGTCCCCCCTGGCAAGACGGCCTCCATTCCCGTTCCGCCGGTTCCCGGCGGGACCATCCTGACCATCACGGTTGGAACAGGGGCCAGTACGCGAACGATCTACGTCGAAGTCGTCGCCCTCTCCCCTTAGCCCACCCCCACCGCCCCCAACCATGCACCCCACCACCAACTGCGCCATGCCCGCCGCAGCCATGCTGCTGGCGAGCATCGCCATCGCACAGACGCCACAACACCTGGTCGTGCCCGCCGCGTACACAACGGCCGACGCGGTCAGCCACGATTGGGTGGCCGGCGCGAGCCGGGCGGTGCGCCAACAGACGCTGATCGGGGCATCGCACCTGACGAACATGGTGGGCCACGACCTGACGGCGTTCGAGCTGCGCCGATCCGCGAAGAACGAGCAGTTTGTCGGTGGCGCGATGCACTGGACGGTGACGCTGTCGATCGCTCCGCACGAACCGCTGCTGTGCTCGTCCGCCTACGCCGCCAATGTCGGCGCGACGCCCGTCCAGGTGTTCGACGGCATCGTGACGCTGCCGACCTCTCCCGCCGAGCCCGGCCCGAACGTCGCGTGGGACGCCGACAACGTGCTGCGGGTCGTGTTCCAGCAGCCGTTCGCCTACTCGGGCGGCACCCTGTGCATCGACGTGCTCGGCACGCCGATCGCCGGACAGGAGGCCAACTGGTGGATGGCCGACGCGATGTTCGAGGACCTGCCGGGCACGGTGGTCGACCTCGGCGGCGGCTGCGGCGCCTACGGCGGCCCGGCGCACGTCTGGAGCAGCGTGCAGGAACGCACCCTCGTCGCCGGCGGCGTCGCGCACTTCACCGCCTACGGCCCGCCGATGAGCATCGCCATCGCCGCGTTCGGCGTCGGCACTCCGGTCGGCATCCCGATGACCGCGCTCGGCCTGCCCTCGCCGCCCGAGTGCGAACTGCACGTGCTGACGCTGGACGGCATGATGGCCGCGGCGATGCTGCCGCACAGCAACCCCAACCTCGTCAGCCGCGGCGGTCGCGCGGACATCGAGCTCAAGCTGCCGGAGACGACCTACGTGCTCGGCCTGCAGCTGACGACGCAGTGGCTCGAGCTGACCCAGCTCGCGACCAGCAACGCGCTGCAGTGGTCGGTCGCCAACGCGATCCCGACGCTCGACATGGCGCTCGTCGAATCGGATCCGAGCCAGACCAACGGCAACGTGACGGTGTTCCTCGCGCACGTGCTGCGGTTCGAATACCAGTAGCCGACGGAACGGCCCGCCGCGCGCGATCGGCCGCAGCATCGCGCCCCGCCGCGCGCGATCGGCCGCAGCATCGCGCCCCGCCGCGCGCGATCGGCCGCGGCAGCCCGCGGTGACCCGACAAGGATTTTTGTCGACGAGCTCCCCCCGGTCGCGCACTCGGGGATGTGAGCCATCTTCGAATCGTCGCCCTCGAGCGCCGGCGTCACCCGCCGGAAGGGCAGGGTTCTCGGGCTGACCGGCCCTCGCGTCGGCGCCTCGCCGTGCTCGCGCTGGCGGGCCTCGCGCTCGGCTTCGCCGGCGGTCAGGTGCTGCGTCACCTCGCACCTCACCCGACACCCCAGCCGACACCCCACCCGACACCCCACCCTGCGCGAACACGCCCGGCAGCGGCGCCCGCGACTCCGCTCCCGGTCGCGTGCTTCGCGCTGCCCGGCGGCGGCCAAGGCGGTGAGGGCCTGCGCTGCAGCGGCACCGCCACACCAGGCGGCACGCTGAACGTCGAGGTCGCGAGCAACGACGACAGCGTCGCCGTCACCAACCCGCTGACCGGCGAGACCACGCACCACGGCGTCGGTCCCAGCAAGGTCGCCAGCGTGCCGATCCCGCCGCTGCCGCCGGGCAGCGTGCTGCACATCACCGTCGGCTGGGGCGCCCGCACGCGGACCGTGACCGTCGAGATCGTCGCCCCCGCCAGCTGAGCCGCCCGCGGATCCACCTCGAGCTCCCCCACTTCCTCCACTTCCCCACTTCCCCACTTCCCCACTTCCCCACTTCCCCACTTCCCCCCAACCACAGCCACCCGCGAACCATGCACGCTCCCACCGCACGCCGCACGCAGCCCTCGCCGCACACCATCCCCGCGACCGTCGCCGCGCTCGTGATCTCCATTCTCGCCGCGAAGACCACGGCACAGTCACCGCAGCACCTGGTCGTGCCGGCCGCCTATGAGCACACCGACGCGATCAGCTACCAGTGGATCGCCGGCGCGAGCCGCGCGGTGCGGCAGCAGACGCTGATCGGCGCCGGCTCGCTGCAGACACTCGTCGGCCACTCGCTGACGGCGATCGAGCTACGCCGCTCCGCCAAGAACGAGACGTTCGCCGGCGGCGTCGCCAACCTGACCGTGACCTTGTCGATCTCGCCGCACGACCCGCTGAACATCACGCGCGCCTTCGCCGGCAACGTCGGCGTCGCGCCGCAGCAGGTGTTCTCGGGCGCCGTGCAGTTTCCGACTTCGCCGCCCAACCCCGGACCGAACGTCGCCTGGACGCCGGACAACGTCGTGCGCATCGCCTTCGCGACGCCGTTCGTCTACGGCGGCGGCACGCTGTGCCTCGACGTCGTCGGCACGCCGATCGCCGGCCAGGAGGCCGCGTGGTGGATGGCCGACGCCATGTTCGAGGACGTCGAGGGCAGCGCCACCGACCTCGGCGGCGGATGTGGCGGCTTCGGCGGCCCGCAGCACACGTGGAGCCACGTCGCGACGCGCACGCTGGTCGCCGGCAACTACGCCGACTTCTTCGCCTACGGCACGCCGTGGAGCCTCGCGGTCGCGGCGTTCGGCCTGGGCAACCCGACGGGCCTTCCGGTGCACGCGCTCGGGCTACCGTCGCCGATCGACTGCGAGCTGCACCTGTCGACCATCGACGGCCTGATGCCGGCGGTGCTGGTGCCGCACACCGACCCGATGCTGCAGAGCCGCGGCGGCCTGGCGCACATCGAGCTCAAGCTGCCCGGCGCCGCGCAGGCGCTCGGCATGCAGCTGACGACGCAATGGCTCGAATGGGAGCAGATGGCGACCAGCAACGCGCTGCAGTGGACGGTCTGCGGCGCGCTGCCGACGCTCGACATGGCGTTGGTCGAAGGCGACCCGAGCGAAGCCGAAGGGCAGGTCTCGGTGCACCTCGCGCACGTGCTGCGCTTCGAGTTCGAGTAGCCGCGGCGCACATGGCCGGTCGGCGCCAGGCGCGCGCACCGACCGGCACGAACACCCAGCGAGCAGGAGCACCGCCATGACCGACCTGTGCCTCGACCCCGACGCGCGCCGCCAGCTCGACGAGCACGGCCTCTGGGCGTTCTGGCGCGACCATCCGAGCGGCCGCGGCCGCCAGGGCTTCGCCGGCCTGTTGCTGGCGTGCACGGCCGAGGGCTGTCGCTGCCACACGCTGTTCTTGGAGGGCGTCTGGATCGACGACCGCATGGCGTGCATCGAGCTCGACGGCGACCGGCTCCGGATCATCGGCCGCGGGCGACCGGACGACGATCGGCCGCTCGCCCCGGGTGTGCACTACCTGCGATGGGACGCGCGCACCGGCGCGCTCGAGCCATTGCACGGCGACGCCGAAGGACTGCAAGACGTCGCGCGGTGGCTGCACGCCGAGGTCGACGACGAACTGCGCGCGGCGCTGCACCGCATCGTCGCCGCGCAGCGTCGCGACGCGCAGCCGGACCCCGGGCTGTGGCGGAGCTGGCGGGCGGGAGACATGGTCCATCACGTCGACCACTTCCCCAACCATGTGTTCGCCGGGCTGCGCAGCGACGGCGTCACCTATCGCCTCGACGACCTGCACTGTGTCACCCCGGGCTGCGAATGCGCGGACGTGCGCTTCGTGGTGCATCGCATCCGCGCCGACGACGAGGTGCTGGACGACGACGACGAAGAAGACGACGAGGCGCTGCCCGTCGGCTCCGTGCGCATCCGACTGCCCGACCCGCACCCGTACGAGGTGTCGATCGACGGCCGCTACCTCCGCTCGCGGCACGCGCTGCTCCACCTGTGGACGCGGTTCGTCGCGCGGCACCCGCAGCTGATGGCCGACCTGCACCATCGTCGCGCGCAGCTGCGGCGACTGCGCCCGCCGGCGCTGCTCGCCTCCGCCCCGGAGGGCTCCCCGCACCGGCCTTGCATCCTCGCGATGCCCCGCCGGGCCGCCGCCCGCTATCGCGGCGAGGAAGCAACCGGCGACGCGAGCGACGCCGGCGACGTCCGAAGTGACGAAACGGGCCTGGACGGGGCTGGGGAAGGAGGCGCGCAGCAGGAAGGGGACCGCTGACGGCGTCGGCCGGCCCGATGATCGCGTGCCCGGTGATCGCGTGCCCGATGGCGACGTGCCCGATGGCGACGTGCCGGGTGGCGACGTGCCGGGTGGCGACCCTGCGCGCCGATCCGCGCGCATTCCGACGCTGCGCTGGCGACGCGGCGGGCGTTGCGGTACGCGTGGTCGCCCGCACGCCGCCGCCAGGCCCTGATGAACGGCACCGAGACCCCGACCGAACGACAACGCCCTTCCCTCGCCGTCCTGTTGGGCGTGCTCGTGCCGCTGGCGATCGCCACCGCGATCGCGGTCTGGATCGAACACACGACGCCGGCGCTGCGCGAGTGGCTGCTGGCGCGCGAGGCCCACGACGGCGCCGGCCTCAGCACGCTGTGGTGGGTGCTCAGTGACGTCGGGCTCGGCGAAGGTCTGGTGCTGATCCTGTTCGCGATCCTCGTCGTCACCGGCGACCGGCGGCGACTGCAGGACGGCGCCATCGCCGCGATCCTCGCCGGCATCGTCGTCAACGTCGTCAAGGTGATCGTCGCGCGCGAGCGCCCCGAGCCCAACGTGTCGTATGCGTGGCCGTCCGGGCACACGTCCGCGGCCGCGGCTGTGGCGGCGGCGCTCAGCGGCTGGCGGCCGGCGGTGGCCGTCACCGGCTGGGCGGCCGCGCTCGGCGTCGCCGCGAGCCGTGTGATGCGCGGGCGCCACTGGCCGGGCGACGTGCTCGGCGGCCTGTTCGTCGGCAGCGCGTGCGGCTTCTTCGCGCGGCGCATGCCGCTGTGGCTGCCCGAGTGGCTCGAACGCGAACGCGCGCGCATCGTCGTCGCGTGGTCGGTGGTCGCGTGGTGGTGGCTGAGCCTGGCGCGGCGCTCCGGAGAGTCGGGCACCGACCTGCTGCTGAACGCGCTGCCGACGCTGGTGTGCGGGCTGTGGGCCGCGACGCGGCTCGTGGAGTCGCGATCGCGCGCGCTCGGGTCGGGCACCACGCTGCAGGGCAGCCCGTCGGCGCTCGACGACGCGCACGCATACGACCGCTCCGCCAGGTCACCGCGCGGCTGGCGCACAGCGGTGCCCTACGCGCTGCTGTTCGTCGTCGTGACGCTGATCGGCATCGCCGGCACCGCGCACTTCTCGCTGCTCGACGTCGACGAACCGCGCTTCGCCACCGCGTCGCGCACCATGCTCGAGACCGGCAACTGGATCGTGCCGTGGTTCAACGGCGAAGAACGCTTCGACAAGCCGGTGTTCATCTACTGGCTGCAGGCCGCGTCGATGGCGATCCTGCACCCGATCGAGTTCGCCGCGCGCTTCCCGTCGGCGATCGGCGTCGCGCTCGCCGCGCTGGCGACCGCCGGTATCGGCCGCCTGCTCGGCCTCGCGTTGCTGCCGGCGCTGATCGCCGGCGTCGTCGCCGGCACCGCGCCGCTGGCGCAGGGCATGGCGCATGGCTCGACCGCGGACGGGTTCCTCTACGGCGCCGAGACCGCCGTCGCGTTCGTGCAGGTGTGGCGCTTCCGCCGCGGCCCGGGCGTCGCGTCGTGGCTCGCGCTGTGGGGCCTGGTCGCCGTGGCGTTCTTGACCAAGGGCCCGCCCGCCGTCGTCGGCCCGATCGCGGTGGCCGTCGGCGTCTGGTGGGCCGGCGGTCGCGCGCGCTGGTCGTCGGTCGTCGGCGGTGTCGTGCTCGCGACGGGCCTCGTCGCCGCGTGGGCCGTGCCCGCGCTGGTGCAGACGGAGGGAAGGTTCTGGACGCGCGGCGTGATGTACCACGTCGTCGAGCGCAGCAGCCGCCCGTTCGAAGGGCACGGTGGGTTCGCGCCGTGGTGGTTCTTGATGTACTTCGTCACGATCCCGCTGACCATGCTGCCGTGGTCGCTGCTGCTGCCGTGGGCGTGGCGGACCGTGCGGAGTCGAGCGGTGGATGTCGCCGCTGTCGGCGCCGCCGGGCCGGGCGCGTCGACCGAACGCCCCCCACTGACGCCCAAGGCGACCTCGCGCCTGCTGCTCGGCTGGGCCCTCGGCGTCGTCGCCACCTTCACCGTCGTCATCAGCAAGCTGCCCCACTACGTGCTGCCGTGCTATCCGGCGATCGCGCTAGCGATCCTGATCGGCCGTGCAGATTGCCGCATGCCGATCACCGCCGTCGCGCTGCGCGTGCTGGGAGTCGCCGTCGCGATCGCCCTGCCCATCGCCATCGTCGTCGCCGGCTTCGACTTCGCCGTCGCGCCCGCCACCATCGGCGGCCTCGCCTTCGCCGCGACCCTGTGGCGCGCCGCCGGGCAGCTGCGCGAGGCGCGCACCCTCGACGCCGTCACCACCCTAGCTGCCGGAGTCACCCTCAGCATGGCTGCGCTGTTCGCCCGCGCGCTGCCGATGGCCAGCCCGACCATGCTGGCATGGCAGTTCGCCAACCGGTTGCCGGCAGAGGTCAAGCAGGGCGAGGTCGTGAACCTCTATCGCTTCATCCTGCCGAGCGTGACCTTCTACCTGCACGACACCGTGCCGCTGGTCGTCGAGGATGCCGAGACCCTGCACATGCTGGCGGAGGAGGGGCAGCTGGTGCTGATGCTCGAGCGCGAACGCGCGCCGCTGTTGGCGGCGGCGGATGCGCTGGCTGCGGCGGAGCCGGAGGTGGCGAAACGCGCGCGCGCGGCGCTGGAGCAGCCGGTGTGGGAGGCGAGTGGGTTCTTGCCGACGAAGGGGAAGAGGGTCACGGTGCTGCTTTGTGGGCGGCATCGCGGCGGGTGAGTGGGTTGGTCGGGGTACGGATCGACAAGGTCGGCCAGCGCGGGTCGGTCGCCGCGATGCTGAGTGGGTGACGTGCGCGGCGGTGGTGCGATCGCTCCCGGGAACGAACCTGTCGAGGGGTGGCCGGGGCAAAGCGCCGCGCTTGACACGGTCACGCCGCGTCGCCATCGTGGTTCGTCTGGACCGCGCGCGGGTGTAGTTCAGTGGTAGAACGTCAGCTTCCCAAGCTGAATGTCGTCGGTTCGATCCCGATCACCCGCTCCAGTTCTCTCTGTCGCAGGAACGCTAGGAAGCCCGTCCCGTCGGCGCTTTGGAGCAGTCCCGCGCGTCGGCAGGCAGCCGCTGCAGGCTGAGGTCAGACGGCTCCGCTGGCCCGAGGTCAGACCGGAGGTCAGACCCAAGAAAAGCACGCGCCCACCGCGGGCGCAAGAGCGCACTCCGTGGGCCCACCCTGACTCGACCGCAGCGGCTGCGTTGGGTTGGTCGGTTGCCTACCCCGGCCGGGCACCGACGGGCCGCAGAAACCGGCCGCCCGCACGCTGGACTGCTCTGCAGCCGACCCCTACGGTCCAGCGCGTACTTTGGCTTCCAAGAAGAACACGCCCCAGGCTCGCATCGCCCACGATGCGAACCTCTTCTGCAGCTCGCGCGACCTCACGAACGAGGCAAGCGTCGAGTCATTCTTCGTCCTCCGACTTCTGCAGGCGCTCGGCTACGAGGATGGTGAGATCCGAACCAAGGAGTCAATCG
>JACKHZ010000080.1 GCA_020638735.1 Planctomycetota bacterium
GGAGGTCAGCGACGAGCAGCTCGCGCGCGCCGCGGCGCGCTTCCCGGTGCAGCCGCCCAAGACCAAGGAAGAGTACGTCTACCGCGCGATCTTCGAGTCGTGGTATCCGGGCGAGGCGGCGGCGCGCTGCGTTCCCGAAGGCATGAGCATCGCGTGCTCGACGCCGACCGCGCTCGAGTGGGACGCGTCGTTCCGCAACAACGCCGACCCGTCGGGGCGCAGCGTGCTCGGCGTGCACGCCGACGGCGCCAAGATGACCGGCGGCAAGTAGCGCGCGTTCAGCGCTCGGCGAGCCACGGCAGCGCGTCGGGCAGCTCGAGCCCGAACAGTCCGCGCAGCGCGTGCTCCTCGGCCGCGGGCGTGAGCTGCTCGACGGTGACGTCGGTGGCGGTGATGCGCCGCAGCACTCCGTCCTGGAAGTTGAGCCGCGCGCCGACGACGAGGCGCGAGGCGATGCGGCTGACGACGAACTTGGAGTCGGGCATGTGCGAGAGCGCGAAGTTCGCGTAGCGGAAGTCGATCGGCTGCTGCACCTCTTCGGTGAACACGATCATGTCCTGCCAGTCGCCGCCGTGCAGCCGCGTGCGCACCACGACCTCGCCGGCCGCGCCGCGCGTCAGCACGTAGCCGGCGAGCTGCTGGTCGACCGGCTCGTCGAAGCTCCAGGGCAAGGGGCGGATCGGGCTGGCGCCGCCGAAGCCCACGTCACAGAACCAGCGGCTGCCGTCGGCGGCCGTGATGCGCAGGCACTGGTGCGAGCGCGGCGGCATCGGCATCGGGTTGCCGAACCGCACGCGTGCGGCGAAGCGTTCGACGCCGTAGCCGAGGGCCGCCGCGACGAGCGCGAACAGCTCGTTCATCTGAAAGCAGTAGCCGCCGCGCCGCCGGTCCGCGAGGTCCGCGAACAGCGCTTCGGGTTCGAGGCGCATCGGCCGGCCCAGGTGGATCTCGAGGTTCTCGAACGGGATCGCGCGCAGGTGGGCCTCGTGCAGCGCGGCGAGCTGCGCCGCGGTGGCGTCGCCGGTGGCGGCCTCGGCGAGGCCGACGCGGGCGAGGTAACGGCGCAGCTGGTCGGGGGTCGCGTGGGGATGGTCGGGGGTCGGGGTCACGCCCGACACTAGAACACGCCGACGGTCAAATGCAGCGCGTTCGAACTGCTCAGCGACTGCATCGCGCCGCCGACGAACTCCGCCTGCAGCATCTGATGGAAGAACTGCACGCCGACCAGCGCCGTGTCGCGCGGGATCACGAACTGCACGCTGGCGCGACCGGCCGTCGGCACGACGAGCGTCGTCGCCTCACCGCTGGCGAGCAGCGCACAGCCGGGAAGACCCGACGGATGCAGGGCCGACAGCGGCGTGTTCGGCGAGGTCAGGCCGACCACGGCGACGCCGAGAGCTCCGATCGCGAACCCGTTGGTCGAGGCCCGGAACGTGGCGCCGAGCCACGGCAGTTCGTCGGCGGTCGCGGTGAGTGGACCCGCGCCGCCGACACAGTTCGTGGCGATCGAG
>JACKHZ010000081.1 GCA_020638735.1 Planctomycetota bacterium
CGACCACTGAGCTGACGGACAAAGTGAAGGGTGCGCACAAGAAGCTCGCCGAGCTGTTCGCCGACAACGCGCGCGACGAGCACCCATTCAGGCTCGCCGGCATCGCCGGCCCCGACCAGGTCACGCTGTGCTTCGTCGTGCTGCGCAAGGATTCGACGAGCGGCAACACGCTCCGGGCCGCACTGCGCAAGCTGAACCTCACGCAGTCGATCGCGTTCAACGTGGTGCTGCTCGACCACGCCGCGCTCAAGCAGCACTACGGCGACACGCTCGCGCCGTCGTTGGCGCTGTGTGAGCACATGCTCGACGAGAGGGAATCCGGCGATGGCGGCGGCCGCGGCGATGGCGCCGCCGCCGCCGCTGCGGCGCACTAAAAGCAGTAGTCATATTGCGCGCTGGCCCCAAGGACGACTTTTCGTTTTCACAGACCGCGGCTGCTTGCGGCTTGACTCGGCGAGCACGCGTTCGTTCATTTGACTTCGCAGCGGTGGGTGCAAAATGTCGTCGAGCGTCTGGCGGTGCTCGTTGCGGCGGTCGTGCGCAGCAGTTCAGGCGCTGACGGCAGCGAGTAGAAGTTGCGGTTCTTGGCCGCCACCGACGAGCAATACGCGCCGGCGCTGCCGACGGAGCACACGTCGCCAATGGCCGGCACGCGTGCGCGGCGCCGCGCGAGCACCGCAGTGTCACGACATCGTTGCCTGAATCGATCGACTGATTCACGGGGGGCCGTGCAACAAGGCAGAATAAATTGCATTTTGTGTTGTGCCCTGACCGGCAGCGGTGGCGGCGTGGCGCACGCCGCGCACCAGCCGACCGACGGCGACGCAATGACGCGTGGCCGGTCGACGATCCGCGTGCGCTGCGCAACGGCCTCACCGGATGTGCCTAGCATTTCGCTCGTGCCGCCGGCCGAGCACGGCGTGCGAAGTGCGGGCTTCGTTGCCGACGTACGACCGCACGGAGGCCTTCAAACTCGTGCGACGTGCGCGACTACGTGCGCAAGCCGCTGACGCGCGAACCCGAGAGCGGCGGCGCCGGCGTCCGTCGTACTGCGCAGCTTGGCGTCGTAGCGCTGCTCGCAGCGCCCGGCGGCGGCAAGACGCACCTGTGCGAGGACGTTTTGTTCGGCTCGACGCCACGCTTCCGCTCGTGCTCGGCGGCGAGCCGCTGTTCGAGGCCGGCGACAAGCGCCACCTGCTCGGCGTGCCGGTGACGTTCGATAACGGCGGCGTGCGTTGGCTGCCGCATGACGAACCCGAACTTCTCGCTGTGTGGCGGCGCGTCGAGCTGCTCGTGCGCGTCGTCTTCGCGCACTTCGTCGTCTTTAATCGCCGCAGCGACTTCCGGTTCAAGCGATTCGCTCTCGCGATCGCGCCACTTCTGCCGACTGCGCTCACCGTCCGCCACGTGCTCGACGCACTGGCCTATGACCGCGCCGAGGCGCTCGG
>JACKHZ010000082.1 GCA_020638735.1 Planctomycetota bacterium
CGCGGCCGCCTGCGCCGGCGCGGCGGCGCTGCCACAGCCGTGGCTGCCGCCGCCGCTCGGCGTGTTCGCCAACATCGCCGCCGGCGGCGTGGGCTTCGTCGTCGTGCTGTGGTGGTTCGAGCTGCGCGGCCGCCTGCGCAAGGTCGGCGACGGACTGGCCACGGCGAGCGGCTTCGTCGAGTAGCGAACGGCCCGCCGAGACGGTCCCTCAACCCGGCGCCGCCAAACGCCGATAGCAACGCCGATGCAGACCAAGAAGCCGTGGCGGATCGGCACCCGCGCCAAGCTGCTCCTGCGCGGGTTGCGCTACTCGAGCCTCCTGCCGTACGCGTCGATCGACGGCTGGTTGACGGTCGACGAGGCGATCGCGCTGTACGAGCTCGGCCGCGCGCTGCCCGACGACCATCCTCGCGCGGTCGAGATCGGCAGCTGGCAGGGCAAGAGCACCGTCTGCATCGCCGCCGGCATGCGCGACAAGCAGCAGCCGGTGTTGACCTGCATCGACCCGTTCGACGCGTCGGGCGACGCCGCGAGCGCCGACGTCTACGGCGACCGCGCCGACCGCCTCGGCGGACCGCTGCGTCGCGCCTTCGAGCAGAACCTGATCGACGCCGCCGTGCGCGAGGTCGTCGAGGTGCGGCAGGGCTTCAGCCACGACCAGGCGCAGCACGTCGACGGCTCGCTCGACCTGGTGTTCCTCGACGGCGACCACGGCTACGACGCCGTACGCCAGGACTTCCTCGACTGGGGGCCGAAGGTGCGCGCCGGCGGCTACCTGGCGATGCACGACGTCGTGCATCCGGTGCACGAAGGCCCGCGGCGCGTGGTCGAGGAGCTGATCGCCAACGACCCGCGGTGGGTCGAACAGCGCTACGTCGACAGCATGTTCGTCGCCCGCAAGGCGAGCAGCTGACGGACGAACAGGCGCAGACGACGGTCGAGCAGGAACGTCGCCATCATGCCGAGCTGCAGCCACGGACCGACGTGCTCACCGGCGGCGAGCACGCGCCGCGCCAGGCGCACGCGCCACGACGGATAGAGCGCCGGGTGACGGCTCTGGATGGTGGCGAACAACCGCATCGCCTGCCGATCGGCGCTGGCCAGCATCGACGGCCCGTGCTTGCGATAGAGGAACAGCGGCTCCGCGCAGCGCGCGAAGCGCGCGCCGTGCTCGAGCGCTGACAGCCAGAAGTCCCAGTCCTCGTAGCCGGCCGGATCGGTCGGGCGGTAGCCGCCGACGCGCTGCCACAGCTCCCGGCGGTAGAGGCTCGCGTAGACGAGGCAGTTGTTGGCGCGCAGGCGGCGCCGCGTCACCGGCATGGTCACCAGCGGCCGCTGCTCGTCGCCGAAGGTGCGGCCGTTCGGCGTCGCGACGTCCGCGTCGCT
>JACKHZ010000083.1 GCA_020638735.1 Planctomycetota bacterium
CCTCACCAGCTACGGCTGCCAGATGAACAAGCTCGACAGCGAGCTGGTGGAGAGCAAGTTGCGGCAGCTCGGCTACGTCGCGGCCCCGGCCGAGGCCGACGCCGACGTGGTGCTGCTCAACACCTGTTCCGTGCGCCAGCATGCCGAGGACCGGGTCTGGTCCAAGCTGGGCAAGTTGCGCATTCGCAAACGCACCGACCCGGGCCTGGTGGTCGGCGTGCTCGGCTGCATGGCCCAGGAGCACAAGCGGTACCTGCTGGCGCGCATGCCGCACGTCGACCTCGTGGTCGGGCCGTCGGCGTTCGGCGACATCGACCGCACGGTCGAGCAGGCGCGGCGCAAGAACGGCGAGCTCGCGGCCGAGCGCGAACCGGCGCGCACCAAACACGAGGTGCAGGGCGCGGGCGTGGTGCAGGTCGACCACGGCGTCAGCGGCGACACCATCGTGCGCGACGTGCGGGTGCGACCGCACCGCTCGCAGGCGTTCGTGTCGATCATGCGCGGCTGCAACATGCCGTGCACCTACTGCATCGTGCCGACGACGCGCGGCGAGGAGATCTCGCGGCCGGTCGCCGACATCGTCGAGGAAGCGCAGCGCCTGTGCGACGACGGGGTCACCGAGATCACCCTGCTCGGTCAGACCGTGAACGCCTACGGCCGCGACCTGCCCGGCAAGCCGACGTTGGCGCTGCTGCTGCGCGCGCTGCACGAGATCCCGGCGCTGCGGCGGCTGGCGTTCATCACCTCGCACCCCAACTTCCTGGGGCCCGACCTGATCACGGCGCTCGCCGAGCTGCCGAAGGTGGCGCGCTACCTGCACCTGCCGGTGCAGTCGGGCAGCAACCGCGTGCTCAAGACGATGCGCCGCGGCTACACCGTCGAGCGGTATCTGGCACGCGTCGAGCAGCTGCTCGCCGCCGCGCCGGACTTCGAGCTGCACAGCGACTTCATCGTCGGCTACCCGGGCGAGACCGAGGCCGACTTCGAGGAGTCGGTGGCGCTGCTGCGGCGCGTCGACTTCGCGCAGAGCTACGTGTTCAAGTACTCGCCGCGGCCCGGCACGGTCGCCGCCGAGCTGCCGGACGATGTGCCCGAGGCCGAGAAGGAACGGCGCAACCAGGTGCTGCTCGCGGCGCAGGAAGAGCTGACCCTGCGGCGCAACGTCGCGCACGTCGGCCAGACGGTCGAGGTGCTCGTCGAGGGCGCCAGCAAGGTCGCGGGTCGGCTGTCGGGCCGCACCGTGCACCACCGGCTGGTGCACTTCGCCAGCGACGACCTGTCCCTGGTCGGCCAGTACGTGCCGG
>JACKHZ010000084.1 GCA_020638735.1 Planctomycetota bacterium
AGATCCAGCAGGTCGTGCGCGAGACCGGCATCCGCGTCGTCGGCCCCAACACCAGCGGCATCCTCAACCCGCACCGCGGCCTCAACCTGATCGGCGTGCCGAACGTGCCCGCGGGCCGCATCGCGCTGCTGACGCAGAGCGGCAACGTCTCGCTGCAGGTGATGACCGAGGCGATGCGCCGCACCCGCGCGGGCTTCTCGTTCGTGATCGGCGTCGGCAACGAGGTCGACCTGCGCTTCGACGAGTACCTCACCTACCTCGCCGACGAACCCAACACCGCCGCGATCGCGATGTACGTCGAGGGCTTCCGGCGCGGCCAGAAGTTCCTCGAGACCGCCGCCGAGGTCACCACCAAGAAGCCCGTGATCCTGCTCAAGGGCGGCCGCTCGGTGCGCGGCAAGGCCGCGGCGCGTTCGCACACCGGCGCCCTGGCGGGCTCCTTCCCGGTGTTCCGCGCCGGCCTCAAGCAGAGCGGCGTGATCCTCGTGCGGCGCTCCGACGAGCTGCTGCACGTCGCCGAGAGCCTCGCCAGCCAGCCCGCGCGCGGCTCGTACCGCGGCGTCGCGGTGCTGACCGACGGCGGCGGCCACGGCACGCTGGCGACCGACGCGCTGCACTACCACCAGACGCAGCTGACGCGGCTCGGCGCGGCGACCACCGCGGCGCTGCAGCAGGCGCTCGGCCACAAGCTCCCGCCGAGCAACCCGATCGATCTCGCCGGCGCCGCCGACGCCGATCCGATGGTGTTCGCCAAGGCCGTCGACGTGCTGATGCAGGACGAGCAGATCGGCACGGTGCTCGTCGTCGGCCTGTTCGGCGGCTACCACCGGCGCTTCTCGGCCGAGTTGCTGGCGCGTGAGGTCGCGGCCGCGCAGGCGATCGTCGAAGCCGCGGGCCGGCACCGCCGGGCCGTGGTCGTGCACACGCTCTACGCCGAGATGGCGAGCGAACCGCTCGACGTGCTGCGCGCCGGCGGCGTGCCGGTGCTGGCCTCGCTCGAGGTCGCCTGCCGCTGCGCCGCGGCGCTGTTCGAACGCGGCCGCCAGCTCGACCTGCGCCGCGGCACACCGCCGCCGATCGGCGGCAAGCAGTGGCAGGGCCTCGACGCGGTGCGCCAACAGGAACGGCGCGTACTGCTCGAGACCGAGGCGCGCGACCTCGTCGCCGGCTACGGCGTGCCGATCGTGCCGGCGACGTTCTGCGAGACCGCCGACGAGGCCGGCGCCGCCGCTCGCAAGGTCGGCGGCCCGGTCGTGATCAA
>JACKHZ010000085.1 GCA_020638735.1 Planctomycetota bacterium
CGTCAGCTCGTGCGAGTGGCGGTGGGCGTCTTCGTGGAGGTCGTGGGCGTGGCCGCCGGCGTTGAGGAACAGCCCGTCGAGCGTCGCGTGCGCGGCGATGCCGAACAGCGCCAGCAGCAGCACCGTCTTGCGCATGCCGCCCTCGCCGTGGTGCAGCGTTCGCTCGGCGACGGCCGGCAGCACGAAGCCGAGCAGCGCCAGCGGCAACACCAGCCAGCCGGCCTGCTCGGCCGATTCGGGCAGCAGGTGCAGCAGCGCGAAGCCGCTGATCGTGATCAGGCAGAAGCTGTCGAGCACGACCGTCGACCAGGCATGCGAACGCGCGAGCAGGACCAGCAGCGGTCCGGCGGCGAGGGCCAGGAAACTCAGCAGCAGCAGCACGGTCCTGGAGCGTAGGCCATCAGCAGCGACGGCAACAGCGCGCGCTGCCGCCGGTCAGCCGGACTGGTGGGCCGCCAGCACGCCGCGCAGCACGGCGCGCGCCCGGTGCAGACGCGAGCGCACGGTGCCGACGGGCAGGCAGAGCCGTTCGGCGACGCCCGCGTAGTCGACCGCCTGCAGCGCGAACAGCTCCCACGCCGCGCGCTGCTCCGGCGGCAGCGCGTCGACGCCGCGTTGCAGCGCCTCGCCGAGCTCGTGGGCGATCGCCACGTGCAGCGGGTTGTCGCAGTCGGCGTGCAGCGCGCAGTGCTGCGACGCGGTGTGTTCGTGGCGGCGGCGGCGGGCCAGCGTGCGGCGCAGCTGCCGGCAGCGCAGCACCACGGCGCGCACCAGCCACGCGCGCGGCTCGTCCGGCGGCGTCGCGAGCGCGGTCAGCGCGAGGTGCGCCTCCTGCACGACGTCGTCGGCGAGGTGGTCGCAACCGAGCAGGCGACGGGCGACGGCGCGCGCGCGCGGCAGGTGGGGGGCGCCGAGGTCGGCGGGAACGACGGACGGAACGGGCGAGGCCGTGCAGGACACGGGAACCTCCAACGATGCGGGGCGACCGCGACGCGCGGCGCGCCTGGGCGGCGGCGCCGCGTTCGCGGGGAACGGGGACGGAGCGCTTCAGCAGCTCCGGCTCGGCGGCGC
>JACKHZ010000086.1 GCA_020638735.1 Planctomycetota bacterium
AGCAGCGCCGCCGTCGTCTCGTGGCGCTCGACGAGCGGCCGCGCCTCATCGCCGACGACGACCGCCCAGCGCGCGCCGTCGCCGTCGTCGAAGCGCACGAAGCGGGTCCCCATTCAGGAGTCCGTCCGCCGCGGCGGCTTCTCGGCCGAGTGCTCGACCTCGACGTCGACCTCTTCGATGTTGGACTTGCCCACCGGCCGCAGCAGCGGCGGCGGCGCCGGCGCGCCGACCTTCTCGAGCACCACCCGCCCGTCGGCGGTGCGGTGGAACTCGACGCGGTCGCCCGCGTGCAGGTCGAGGTAGCGCAGGATCGACGGCGGCAGCGCGATCTGCCCCGAACTGTTCACCCGCGTCTCGGGCATCTCAACTCTCCAACCGGGTCAGCGCGACGAGCGGCCCCGCCGGATCGGGGTCGTCGCGCAGATCGATGACCCCCTCGGCGAACCACATGTCGTCGCCCTCGTCATCGCAGAGTACCTGCGTGACCGTCCATTGTCGCGGCCCCGTCTCGACGAGCCGGGTGTACTTCGCGTTGCGCGCGTCGTGGTCGAAGCGGATCCGGTCGTAGGCCGCATAGAACGGCGCGAGCGCCTTCTCCAGCCGCTCGGCGTCCCAGACCTCGTCGGGATCGGCCGGCGTGCGCAGCGAGTCGGCGGCCTCCTCGTAGTCGCGATCGGCGAGCGCCTTGACGAAGGCGTGCAGCTCGGCGCGCAGCCGCGCCCGGAACAGCCGCGGATCGTCGAGCAGCGTCGGCACGGCGGCCGGCCCCGGCTCGGTCCCCTCCAGCGGCGTGCCCTCGCCCTGCTTCATCGCCTCCCAGGTCTGCAGCAGGCTCGAATCGGCGCGCAGCAGGGCGCGCACGTAGCCGATAAGCGCATAGACCCGGTCGTCCTTGACGCTGTCGGGCACCGACTGCACCAGCGCCTTGTAGGTCTGCGAGATGTGCCGCAACAGCACGCCCTCGGCCCGCGGCAGCCCGTAGTGGCGCACGTACTCGCCGAAGGTCGCGTAGCGCTCGTACATGTCGCGCACCACCGACTTCGGCCGCAGATCACCCGCGCGCACCCAGG
>JACKHZ010000087.1 GCA_020638735.1 Planctomycetota bacterium
CGCGTAGTGCCGACGCTCGCGTCGCAGTCGTCCTGGTGGACGAGCAGGTCCACGCGCGAATCGCCGGTCAGGTCCATGAGCACGTACTCGAGGGCGCCGCTCGACTTGCCCAGCTCGTCCCAGATCACGCCGCAACGCCCTGCGGGCAGCGCGTACGCGCTGGGCGCCGCGGCGAAGCCGGCGGCACTGCCGGCGTACACGTCCCAGTGCGTGGCGCCGACGGTCGCGTCGCAGTCGTCCTGCACCACGACCAGATCCGGAAAGCCGTCTCCCGTCGCGTCGAGCAGACCGTACTCCAGCGCCCCGGAGCTCCGCGCGGGCTTGTCGAACTTCACGCCGCAGCGCGCCGCCGGCAGCGAAAGTGACGTGGGCGCCGCAGCGAGCCCCGCGGCGGAACCGGGGTACGCGTCCCAGCGGGTGCTGCCGACGTCCGGGTCGCAGTCGTCTTGGGTGACGATCAGATCCGGCGCGCCGTCGCCGGTCAGATCCGAGAGCATGTACTCGAGGGCGCCGCTGGCCTTGCCGAGCGCGTCGAAGCTCACGCCGCAGCGCGCTGCGGGGAGCGACAGCGGCGACGGCGCAGCGGAGAACGCCGCGGGCACGCCGGGGGCGCAGCTGGGCGCGCCGCCGCCGGTGCCGCCGGCGCCGCCGCTCTGCCCGCCCTGCCCTCCGCTGGCGGTGCCACCGGCGCCGCCGGTGGCGCCGCCACCGGTCCCGCTGCCTCCACCGAAGTTGCCGAAGCCGCCCCCGCCGCCGCTGGCGCCCATCCCGCCTCCGCCGCCGCTTCCGCCCCCGCCGCTGCAGCCGCCCACGGCGAGGAGGGTCGAGAACATCAGTGTTTTCATCTTCATGGCGGGCCTCAAAACGTCTTCTTGCAGGGACAGGTGACGGTGTCGATCGTCGCGTTGTAGCCGGAACAGGTCGTGCTGCTGGGCACCGCCGCAGTACAGGAGACCGCCATCTTGCAGTCGCTCGCGAGGGCGCTGTACTTGTAGTAGCCGCAGCAGCCGACGGTCGTGCCGAAGCCGCCGTTGCAGCCTTTGGTGTTGGGCTCCACCGTGGTGTAGCCACCGCTCTGGCAGAAGTCGGCGCAGGTCTTCCCCTGGCACGACGACTGGTAATAGCAAGTGGGGTTCACGTCGCCGTGGGCGACGCAAGTGCCGGCTTCACACGCCACGCTCGCGCCGTAGGGCAGTGCGCCGCCCGCGGTAGTGCAGTCCTTGGCGCAGGTGCCGCAGTTCTTCCAGTCGCTGTCGGTATCGACGCACACGCCGTTGCACAGCGTCTTGCCGCTGTCCGCGCCGGTGCAGCTGCACTTCCCGCCCTGACAGCTGACGGAGCTCGAGGACGACGAGCAAACGCTGCCGCACTGGCCGCAGTTGGCGTTGTCCGTGTTGGCGTCGACGCACTTGCTGCCGCACTGGACGTAGCCGCTGGGGCAGCCGTTCTGGCACTGTCCGTTGACGCAGGCGACGCTGCCGCCGGCCGGCGCCGTGCACTTCTTGTTGCAGCTGCCGCAGTGATCGGCATCGTTCGCGAGATCGAAGCAGGCGCCTTGGCTCGCGCACAGCGTGGCCTTCGGGTCGGAGCAGGTCTCGCCGCACTGCCCGCCCTGACACGTCACCTTGGCGCCGCTCACGGAGCTGGTGCACAGGTAGCCGCAGCTGCCGCAGTTTTCGGTGTCCGTCGCCAGATCCGCGCAGCCTTTGGGGCACGTGGTGAGCGCGCCGCAGCCAGCGCCGGCGCCACTGCCGCCGGCGCCACTGC
>JACKHZ010000009.1 GCA_020638735.1 Planctomycetota bacterium
TCGCGAACGCGAGCTCGAGCCAGCGCGCAGACGCTCCGAGGGAACTGTGCACGGGCGCGCCGGGCAAGACCATGTCGCCCATCGCGAGGAGCAGGATCGGCAACGTGAAGACCATGCTCCAGACGAAGCGTCGACGCATGTCCCGGAACTCGGAATCGTCCTCGCCGACGGTGGCGTCCAGCGGCTCCAAGGCCATGCCGCAGATCGGGCAGAGGCCTGGCCCTACCTGCCGAACCTCTGGATGCATCGGGCAGGTGTAGTTGCCTAGCGATGCCGGACCTCGGGCGGCATCCGGCCCTCGCTTGCCGTCGTGCGCGGCTTCATGCTGATGAGAATGGCAGCCCGATCCGGACTTGGCCGCGGGACCGTGTGGGTTGTTCGACATGCTCTCGCTTAGGGTACCAGGACAACCGCAGACGAGGCCAACGGTGGGCGTTGCACGCTCTTCGGGAGAAACCACGGCCACCCGGTGCCTGGCGTCCACTGACTGAACGAACGCGCGTCTGGCGCCTCCCCTGACCTTGCAGGATCAGCGCGCATGCCCTCGCAGGATACTCGGCATGTTCCGCTCGTAGGCCGAACGCTCCCGGGCAGCCTGCTTCCTCGCACCACTGTGGTTGAGACGCCACTCCATCAACGCTCGGCTGACGCCGAACCGTTGCGCGGCAGCTTCTGCGTCAGTCTGCTGCCTTGCCACTTCGAGCGCTGCTCGCCGCGGTACGAGAAGCTCGCCGGCCAGCCAGTCGGCCTCGAGTTCCATGGTCGCGTCCCAGCGGCGGCAGCCAGCGTCGATGATCTCGGTCGGGGGCTGATGACGAAGGAGAACGTGGCCGACCTCGTGGACGATGTTGCTCGCCTGTCGAACAGCGGAGTGCGAGGGGTTCGCGACGATCACGCGCACGCCATCGCTCTCGAAGAGCGCGGCAGAGAACTCGCGCCGCCCGCGCCCAAGCAGGAACCGGAGCGACTCCTCCTTCATGCCGAGGCGTCGCATCTCGGGAAGGTCGAAGACAACCACGCCCACGTGCTTCGCGAGCGCCCTGGGATCGAGCCGCCCCTGCCAGTCGCTTCCCATGCCGTCACGAACCTCGAGGGCGAGGCGTTCGGCGAGCGCCTTGAAGCCCCGGCGGTAGTCAGCTGCCATCCTCGTTTCTCGGTGGAGCTACACTGCCAGAATCCATCAGACGCTGAATCGCTCCGAGCAGATCCTGGACGGCGTCGACTGCTTCCGGCGAGAGGTTCTTGCCGGCCCGAAGGTGTGTCGAGAGGACTGCACTGGCTTGCTGGGCGGCGATCGTCTCGCCCTTTCCCGTCACCAAGAACGCGTCTGCCGGAACGCCGAGCCACTTCACAAGAGCCGCGAAACTGTCTACGTCGGGCCGCTTGTCATCGGCCATCCGGCTCAGGGTCGAAGGGCTAACCCCTGCTTCAGAAGCAACTTGGCGCCACGATAGCTTCCTAGTTCGCCGCTGTTGGTCGAGTGCGTCGCGAAGCGCGCGAACGTCAAGATGTGGTCGAGTCATGGGTCCTCGTCATCGTTGCTAGATTAAAACGCTCGGCACCCTCTTGCAACACTCGGTCTGTGTGCTACATCTCGATCACACGTTGCTTTCTCGCAACGCGAGGCATCTCACATGACCAACGACTCGACCGGCCCCCACGGGCCCAAGTACTTCATCAACATCGAGGGCACCATTCACGAGTGGGATCGACCGACCATTACCACGGAGGAGATCCTCCGTCTGGGCGGATGGGAGGCGACGCTGGGTGTACTCGAGATCGACCTCAAGACCAACGAAAGCCGAACTCTGACTCCTGGGCAGACCATCGAACTCCGGCCGGGCCAGGGCTTCGCCAAGAAGGTGCAGTGGAAGCGCGGCTACGCGCTGACCGAACGCGTATCCGCCGAGCTCAGGTTGCTGCGCGGCGTCTTCCCCGACATCGTGTACTCGGAAGACGGGCACTGGTTCATGATCCCGGACTATCCGGCAGCGGAGGCGTTGGGCTGGACGCCTCGCCCCTTGCCCGTCGCGTTCCACGCGCAGCCAGGCCATCCGGGCCAGGCGCCGTACGGCATCTGGGTGCCATCCGGTATCCGTGTCGCCGGCAGTCCCCCGAGCAACATCCAGGACCCAGCCAGCAGGCAGCCGCCGTTTCCAGGAAGCTGGGCCCTGCTGTCGTGGACGTCGGACGGCGACCAGTGGAGGCCAAGGGCGAACATCGCCGAGGGGTCGAACCTCGTCAACTACGCCATCGGCTTCCGCGATCGCTTCCTGCAAGGAGTGTAGGTGGTGAGCGCCGTCGTTGAACTCGCCGCGGCTGATCACGCAGCCGTGCTCGCGCACCTGCTGCCTGTGGAGCCCGAGGCCGAGGAAGCAGCGTTCCTTTTCGCGACATCCGCCGTGGACGCTGGCCGGTTGCAGCTCCGAGTCATCGAGAAGTACTTCGTGGAGCCGGAGGAGTTCAACATCCGAACTCTCGGCCACCTCGAACTCCGGGCGGATGTGCACGAACGGATGATCCGAACTGCGCACGACATGAACGCCGTGCTTATCGAGACGCACTCGCACCCCTACGACTTCGAGAGTGCTGCCTGCTTCTCGCCGAGCGACCTGGCCGGACTTGCTCAGGTCGTCCCGCACGTCATGTTTCGGCTGCCGCAGCGACCGTACGCGGCAATCGTCGTAGCGCCAGCCGGATTCGACGCGCTGATTTGGACCGAGCCTGGAGGTCGAGCACGCACGATCGATGCGGTTCTGGTCGGTGGCAAGCGGATGCTCCCGACCGGCTACACGTCGAGTCGTGGCTGGAGGACTCATGGACCGGTTTGACCGACAGCGCAGGTTTTTTGGAGCCGAGGGCCAAGACAGGTTGCGCAGCACTCGGGTCTTGATCGTCGGAGCCGGCGGCCTGGGTTCTCACATCGTGCAGCAGTTGGCGTACCTGGGCGCTGGTCAACTGATCGTCGTCGACCCGGACGTCCTCGATGAGACCAACCGGAATCGGTTGGTCGGGGCATGGACAAGCGATCCGCTGGGAAAGCCGAAGGTCGCGATCGCACACCGACTCGTTGCCGCCATCGATCCCGGGATCGAGATCGTGGCGCATCAATGCGATCTGCGCGATGCAGTCGTCGAGCAGGAGATTCGGAACGCGGACTGGATATTCGGGTGCGTCGACAACGACGGCGCGCGACTCCTGCTGACGCAGCGGTGTGCCGAGGCGCGCAGGCCGTACGTCGACCTCGCGACCGAGATCTACGTCAGCGAGAACCAAACAGACTGGGGGGGCCGCGTCTGCGTAGCCATGTCCGGCAGAGGGTGCCTGTACTGCCTCGGGCTGCTCTCGCAAGAGGACATCCAGACGTCGCTCGCCGACGACGCCGAGCGTCGCGACAGGAAGGCGATCTACGGCATCGAAGCGGGCGCACTCCAGGGCTCCGGTCCAGCAGTCGTGTACCTGAACGGGATCATCGCATCGCTCGGCGTGGCGGAGTTCGCTGCTGCGGCAACCGGGCTGCGTGCCGCTCGGCCCCATCTCGAGTACCGCGGCACATTCGGGTTGGTCTCCGCTCGGGTGGACCCTCCCGAACCCGGCTGCCCCTACTGCATCTCAGGTGTGGGAACCGAATGAGGCCCTCTTGCCGTGGACCGCGGCACCTTCTCCACGGAAAGCAGGCGGTTCTCTGAGCGCAGCGTCGAATCGATCCACCGCACCAACTAGAGTCTCAGCTCCATGATGGAGTCGACATGACCAAGAGGAGCGGCAAGCGCATCGAGGTCCATGAATCAGGTCAAGGAAGCCACGAAGCCTTCTCCCTGTGGACCGCACCGCCCGGATCGTGGGAGTCGCCGATCGAGAGGGTCCCTGAGCCTGCGGACCTGAAGGTGCTTCTGGCTGCCCTCGACCTGGATCGGTCCAGAGTTGAGGGGGATGAGCAGGCCCAGGCGTTCAAGACGCCGGTCACCCCGGACGTACTGAGCCAGCCAACTCAAGGCTGAGAAGGACCGCCAAGGCTTGGCCAAGCTCAGGTTTCACGACTTCAATGGCCAGAAGGATCCACTGGTCGCGCTCGGGAGACGTGACCAAGCGGTCTACCTGCGCCACTACCTCGCCGACCTGGGTGCGACAACGGTGCTCGAGGAGCCAGCGTACTTCGACCGTGACTACCTCTCGGAGTTCGCAGCGTTCTACGGCGTGAGCTCGCGCGGCTACTCAAACCGTTGCCGCCGCTGCCATTTCTTCTCGACGAAGGTCTCACGAGACCGAATCCGCTCGGCAGCCGGTGGAAGCAAGGCCGCGATCGCGTACCTGCAGCAGGCGTATCTCGGTTTCGTGGTGGTCCGGCCGATCCCGTCCGCGCCCCTCGGACGAACGGTCGTCCGTTGGTACCCTGACCTGGCCAAGACGCCACCGCGAGTCACGAACCCTGCGAGGGAGTACAGGTGCCACGTCGCTGGCATCCCGCTGCGCGTGAACGGACTTGCCTGGCAGCAGCAGGATGCGGCAGTAGGGGCATGCGCCACCGTTGCACTCTGGTCCATGCTCCATTCGTCCGCGTTCGATGACCACCACGCGATCCCGACGACGGCTGACATCACTCGGTTCGCCCACAAGAACGCGTCGCTCGGGTCACGCGTCTTCCCTTCATCGGGGCTGACGATCTATCAGCTCTGCGAGGCCATCAAGGAGGCTGGGCTCGCGCCGGTGGTGTTGCAGGGCGACACGGGCAAGAACGGACGCGCCGCGTTCACACGGGACAGGTTCGCAGCTGCGTGCGCGTCTCTGATCAGGTCGGGGTATCCCGCCCTGATCATCGGTGAGTTGGAGAACAACGGGGCACATGCGGTGTGCGCCGTTGGTTTCCGCGAGTGTGCACCGCCCGTCCCACAAGTCGGCACCGTCCAACTCCAGGACGGCGGCGTGCAGCACATCTATCTTCACGACGACAACCTGGGCCCAAGCGTGCGGTTTGCCGTCGGACAGGATCCGACCGACGGCTACGTGCGGCTCGAGGCGTCGGCTCCGCCACCGCGCCACACCCTCCATCTTCCGGCAGATCCGTCTGCCTCGTATCCGGCAATCATCCCGTCGCAGATTGTCACGGCCGTGCACGAGGATCTCCGCACGTCTCCCGACGGTTTGCATCGACGGGCAATCCTCGCCGCGAAGATCCTGGTCGATGCCTACAACGGCTTGATCGCGGCGGGCGCGCTGTCCGGCAACGCGATCGGCATGACGGTCAGCACCCGATTCACGAAGCTGCACCGTTACCTCGGCGAGGAGCTTGCCCGGACCCTGAGGGGCAGCAAGGACCGGCTCGCGCGCGTGCGCCTCGCACTGTGCGAACAGACTCCTCCGATGAGCCTGCACGTCGGTATCGTGCGCATCGGATGGCAGGCAGCTCCGCTGCTCGACGTGCTGTTCGACACGACGGACAGCGACTCCAACCTGACCCCATTCTGCAACGTCCAGTACCACCAGGACATCGGCAGGCTCGCGACCGCGTTGACGGCGGCCGGTTATGCGGACCTGGGTGAGCCCGTCGAAGCATTCTGAGGTGATGGCGAATCGAGCAGGGCGTTGGCATCAGCGCAGCAGGGATGCGCTGCTGCCTTCGTCGCAGACCAAGCGCGAGAACTTGAGGGACGACATCACGCGCAGCCGAGCTGGGCCACTTGGCGGAACGGAAGCCTGCGATGCCGAGACTCGAACGCGGCCTGACACTGCCGCGACGAGATCCGGCCAGAAGGCCGAACCCATGTTCCCCCGTCGCACCATTGTGCCTCCCCAACTCGAACCTACGATGGCCAACACACGGCTCGGAGGGCGATGATCAAGTTCAGCATTGGCGGGCGTTCGGTGACCCCGAACAACATGGACGATGCGCTTCAGGCAGCACTGCTCGCATCCATCGAGGAGGACCTTCGTACCAAGATCGGCAGCATCCGTGACCCCGAGACAGGCGAGTTCCCGCTTGTCGTGGTCAGGGGGCGTGACATCGAGCACCTTTCGATCAGCGTCGAGGGGTCCGCGAAAGTCATCGAGTTGGTGACGGCACGACTCGGACTCAACGAGACGGAGGGCGAAGAAGGACCCAAGGAAGGAGAACGACCGGTTGCCTTTCTGTGCCACGCCTCGGAGGACAAGAACGTGGTGCGTCGCTTGGCAAACGATCTCATGGCCCATGGCGTCGAGGTGTTCTTCGACGAGTGGGAGATCCGCGGCGGCGACAGCCTGCGGCAGAAGATCGACGCGGGACTGGATCGCTGCACGCATTTCGTCGCGGTCCTCTCGCCAACAAGCATCTGCAAGCCATGGGTCAACAGCGAGATGGATGCTGGCTTCGTGATGCGACTTCAGCAACAGGTCGTCTTCATCCCGCTGCGGCTGGGCCTCGATGTCGCCGGTCTACCTCCTCTGCTGCGGGGGATCGCCGCACCGGCAATCGACAACTACGAGGCCGATCTCCCCGCTCTGATCTCTGACATCCACGGCGTGACTCGGAAGCCGCCGCTCGGCCCGAGGCCGGCGGTCAAGACAGTGGCGACCGCTGGGATCGGCTTGTCGCCGGCCGCCGAATCCATCGTCCGGCTGCTGGTCACGCGTTCGGAACACGGCGACGCTCACGACCCCCGCGTGGATGTCGAGGAACTCGAGAAGGCGACCAGGCTGACGGAGGACGACCTCGCTGACGCCGTTGACGAACTCGTGGGACAAGGGTACGTCGGGAAGCACATCCACTGCGGCTGCGGGGAAATCGGATTTGCTGCGATCTACCCCGAGGGCGAGTTGTTCGCGAAGTTCGATGATCACTTCATGCCGTGGAGGCCATCGGAGGACGCGCTCGTGCTGGCGACCAAGGCCCTGGAGTCACCGGGTGGATGGCTCCCTGTCGTACCAACTGCCACGTTGCTGGGTTGGCAGCCGAGACGCATGAACCCGGCCCTGAACTACCTGATGAATCGGGCCTTGGCTGACTTCGGCGGCGAGGTCGGGACACACCCGTGGTCGGCGATCGGCTTTCAGAGTAACCACGCCACCCGACGTCTCGCGAGGGGATGCGCCCGGCCTGCCCGGCCTGGTGCCCCTTCCGGGCTTGGCACCGCAACCGATCCGCCGGCTGCCGAGTAGTGCTTCCCCGATGGAGCCTCGCTTGGGGGATTATCGCTGCTTCAATCTGCGCGAATGCGGCTCGGAATCTCCCATGCCATGGGGAGTTCCGCGCACCAGCTCCACCGAACTCGGACAACGGCCAGCCTCGATTCCGGTGAACTCGTGGGGAAGCCGCGGGGAAAGCGCTCTCTCCCGCTGGTCAGAGAGCAGATGGTCTGGGGAGCCACTTCCGCTGGAATGAGCGGACCCGATCGCCTCGCGGTTAGCAGCCGCGGGGCGGTTGCGGTTTTGGGGGATAGGTGCGGAAGCGGCGGGGTTGGCGGCGGTTGCGGCGGGTGACGCGCGGCAGGGTTCAAGTTCGCGAGAGCGCTGTCCACTGGGCACCGCAGGGCGGGAAGCGAGGAGGGTCAGACCGCACCGGTGCGGTGCTCTCTCGCGAACCGGGTGAGAGCGCGATCCTGGTTGACACTCGTAGAGTACCGAGCCGCGAGGCGGCCCCGCGGGGTCACGGCACCTGGCCCAACCACTCCGGCCAGAACGGGAACACCTCGCCCGCCCGGTAGACCGGCCCCAGCTCGGCGACCTCGTGCCACACCGCGTCCGGGGCGGCCTGGTGGCGGCGACAAAGGTCGGCTTCGTGGCTGTCGGACAGCTCAACGATCGCCTCGACCGCGTCGGCACGGCCCCTTCGAGGAACCAGCTCGTCCCGTTGCGGCGCCAGCCCGTTGGCCAGGCCGAACACGCCGCCCTCCAGCACAAGCATCGCCTTGCCGCCTCCCGACAGCGCGTTCACGACATCGGCCGGCAGCGCGAAGTCGGTGTCGGCGAAGAACGCGTCGACGAGGCAGTGAACGAGGCCCATGCCGTCGGCGGTGAGCTGATCGTGCTCTCACGATCAACAAGTCGCACATCGGCCCGCGCGAGCATGTCGATCTTGAGGTCCATCGCCGCGGTGACCCCGCCCTGGTAGATCGCGTTGGCGAGGTGGCCGGGCATCACAACCGGAGGTCGAGGGTTTCTCCAGTCGGGTCCGGCTCAAGCGGGCGCGCCATTTCGGGAGCGGGGACACGCTTGATGTGGCCCGACGTCAGCAGCGAGCAGCGAACACGCGCGTCCTCGACCTATGAGGAATTCGCGAGGGTTTGCAGAATCTTCTCGATGACCTCCGGGTCACTGCCTGCGTTGATCGCCGCGCTGACGAGGAGCGCGCATTCGATCGGAGCCTGGAGTCGGGCATACTCCATCTGTTCGTGGCAGTGATCAAGTCCTGCCTCGCTGCCTTGCGCAGCCATTTCACGTGCGCGATCGTAGTAATCGCGGAAGACGAGGTTCGAGAGAAGGACCGACTGCAAACACCGAACCACGATCTCGACTGGCGAGAGTTCCGCGCCGAACCAAGCGAGCTCATTGGGCAGGTTGGTTGGGGATGCACCGGGGTGCGTCCACGACAACGGACGTCCTGAAACAGCCCTGCACGTCTCCAACATCTCGGCCCCACTTCGGAACTCTACGGGGATGTTGCCGGGCGGCTCGGACTCATCGAAACCGGCGACGCACCTTGCCACTTCTGCGGACACTGCCAGAACTCGATTGAGCCCGGCTTCTTCGACGTGCCGCACAAACCACGGAAGCACGGTCTCGCAAAGCTGCCCGTCTTGCTCCACCGCATCGTCAATGCCGTGGCCACGGAACGACACAACCCCGTGATTCGCTGCCCCGAGGCCGCTTCTCCCCGGTCCACTGCGAATTCGCTCGATAGCCCGTGCCATCTCGATCGGCGGCCACTTGGCAAGAAGCAGCAGGACCTCGGCCATGGGTAGGTGGCTGGCTTCCCTCTGCACGGTCGCACTTGGCACAGGCGAATCCGCAACCCGCCAGGCCGCTGTCCGACCGTCGTGCTGCGCGCTTCGGGCCGGACCACCTCGGTCACCTTGCCCCAGTGAAGATCGGCGCCCCGCAGTGCACACTGCGTCAACAAACCGCTCCGGGTCGCGAAGGAACTCGATGCGATACAACTTCGGCACATCAGTGCCATCGAGTCCCGAGACAGCCACCTCGACGTGCCCGTAGGACAAGAGCCTCCCAAGCCATGTGCGCTCGATCCGAACGTGCGGCACGAACGCCAGGCTCACCTTGCGCGTGGCCCGATTGACCCAGCCGTCGGTTAGCTCCAGGGCAGAGTCGCTAACCAGCGCCCGCCGTCGCCACGGCAAGAGCAAGCTCGGATCCTTGAGAGCGCCGATCCAATGAAGTTGAGCGTGGTAGCGCACGCGACGAGCCTCCATGCGAGCCGAGCATATCGAGTGCCTCGCCCTCGGATTGGGAAACTTGGGCTTTCCGCGCCTCGAAGCACTCCCACAGGACGATGCCAAGGCGATACCGGGTGCGGCCTCGAGTCAGGGAATTAGACGCGAGTGCCTCGCCAAGAACGAGTTGCAGCACGCCGGAACCCCGGCGCGGCACTACCCGGCGCTGCGCCGGTAGAAGTTCAGCAGGCCGCCGAGGCGCCCACGCCGCCGCACGGGCCCCTCACCGCCCACGTCCGCGGGTCGCGGATCGAGAAGGCGGTTGCCGACACCCTGGTGATGTCGTTCGCGGTTGTAGTGCTCGACGTACTCCCGCAGCGCGCGCAGCAGCGACTCCTCGCCGATCAGGATCACGCGGCCGAGGCACTCGCGCTTGATGCTGCGCACGAAGCGTTCGGCGATCGCGTTGGCGTTGGGCGCGCGGCGCGGCAGCAGGATCGGCTTGATGCCCGCCCCCTTCAGCATGCCGCGGAAGTCCTCGTCGAACTTGGTGTCGCGGTCCATCAGCAAGAACTTCAGGTCGCGCCACCAGCCGCTCGCCACGCCGGTGACGTTGCGCGCCAGCTGCCGCATATAGGCGCCATCCGGGTTGGTCGTCGTGCCGAGCACCTCGACCTTGCGCGAACCGTGATGGATCGCAAACAGCGTGTAGAACGTCTGCAGCCCGTTCCACGTCCAGACCTCGGTCGTGAAGAAGTCGATCGCCGCTATCGCCGAAGCCTGCGTCTTCAAGAACTGCCGCCACGATGTCTGCCGCTCGGGCGCCGGTGGGATGCCGGCGTCCTTCAGGATCTGCCGCACCGTCGAACGCGCGATCGCATGCCCGAGCTCGCGCAGCATGCCGGCGATGCGCAGCGCTCCCCAGGTCGGGTTGTCGTGCGCCATGCGCAGCACCAGCGCGCGCACGTCGACCGGCTTGCGCGGCCGACCGACGCGGCTGCCGGTGGTCGTCCATTTGGCGGCGATGAACTTCTTGTGCCAGCGCAGCAGCGTGTCCGGCGTCACGATCGTCGCCGTGCGCTCGAGCACGCGGCGGCCGAGCGCCGCGGCCTTGGCGGCGAGTCAGCGGCGCTGCTCAGCGCTCATCACCGCCTGGTTGGCCATGCCGCCATCAGTTGATGCGACACGGTGTACCCAGTCGCCTCCAGCAGCATCCCAAGAGATTCTCCGACGTTCCGCGTCGCCACCATCAGCGTCCACTCGTAGGGTATTGCCATGAAGCCGCGGTACCATGTTCTTGCTATGGTTTTCCCGGATGGCCAAGGTGTATACCGCTCCCAAGGCATGCGGGATTTCTTCCCTATCATTGACCGCCTCGCCCGGACAGTCGGTGGGCGCGGCGCATTGCGATCACTGCAGTTAGGACCAAACAGGAAGAGACTACCATTTGGCAACATGGGCTGGAGCGAAAGATCGCTCGCGGCCATAGGCGAGAAACACCTCAACAATCCCGATGTGAAATTCGTCCAAGCGGAGGCTTGGTTCCCCAAACCCGAATCATCCGAACCTTGGACGCTATATATCCGATGGGAGCGCATCAAGGACATCGCCGAGGGACTAGTCGTCGCAATGCGTGAGGACTTGGACACCGACAACGTGTGGCACACCTTTAGCATGTCTACTCGGCGACTATGGCCCATCGCAAGATCATCGGATTTTACCCGCATGTGGGGGGGGAACATGGGGGCGATCAACGATGTACAAAGCCTAGACTTGCTGCAGGAGGGGCAAGGCAGCGCTGCCCCTTAGCAGGCCGTTGAAGAAGCCGCTTCTGGCGAGGTGCTGAAGTGCCACCGCGGCCTGAGCAGCTGATCAGTGAGCGTCCGACAGCATGGGCCTCGTTGAGCACCTCGATCTGGTCAGCGACCACCGCGTGCATCAACGCGTTGTGGTAGGCGCCCAGGTCGTAGTGCTCGGTGGCGGCGTTCAACACGCGCAGGCGTCGAAGCTCGTGCAGCACGAGGTCGTCGCTGCCGAACGTGCGGGCCAGCTCACGGTCGACGAGCCGCTCACCGGCCCGGGCGAGGATGTCGATCTCGAGGTCCAGCGCCGCGCTGACCGCGTCCTGGTAGATCGCGTTGGTGCGGTGGCCGAGCGTCACTGAGTCACGCCCTCGGCTCCGGCACCTCCGGCCCGGCTACCGCCGGGCCTCCGGGCCTGCGCCTCGACCGAGCTCGCCGTCGACTCGACTTCATCCTCCGTTCCTCATGGGAGAACTGGGGCGAGCACGACCCGGAACCCGATGTAGTGGTTCAGGTTCGCGGGGTAGTCCCCGGACCGGAGCGCGGACCGGCAGTAGTAGGAGTAGTTGTCCCAGCAGCCGCCCCGGAGGACCCGGTACGGGCCGCTAGTGACATAAGGATCGGTCACTGGCGCTGCGGGGTAGTTGGCACTTCCACTTCCATCCCACGAGTCTCGACACCACTCCCAGACGTTTCCGTGCATGTCGTACAACCCCCACGCGTTCGGCAGGTAGTTGCCGACCTGGACCGTGCTGTTGCTGCCGCAGGAACTGGCCGTGTGGTAGCTGTAGTAGAACCGTGCCTGCCCGCAGTCGAGCGTCGGCCCGTAGTGGAACTCGTCGCTCGGCGGCCCGCCGGCCCGGCAGCAATACTCCCACTCTGCTTCGGTCGGAAGCCGGTAGTGGTAGCCTGTCGGCAGCGAGCCCGCTTCGATTGCGTTGAGCGCGGCGCAGAATGCCATCGCACTGTTCCAACTCACCTGCTCCACCGGCCTCGAAGCACTGTTCGGCCACGAGGCGCCCTGGAAGTAAGACGGGTTGACGCCCATCACCGCCTGGTACTGCGCCTGGGTCACCTCGAACTTCCCCATCCAGAACGGTTGGCTGATCGTCACCTGATGCACAGGTCGCTCCCAGTTCGGCGAGTAGTAGGGCGAACCTGTCGTGGCATTCGACCCCATCAGGAACGTACCCGCCGCGATGGGTTGTAGCTGCATGCCAATGGAGTTCGTGATCGGTCCCACAACACCGTAGACCGGACCGATCCGGATCTGCAGGCCGTTGCTCAAGGCGATGTCCTGCGGTGTCGCAGGGTCGAGAACACCGGCCTGCAGGTAGACGCTTGCGTTCGCCAAGCTCACGCTGTTCGGGATGCTCACGTCGATCGT
The DNA here is from genome assembly GCA_020638735.1 of Planctomycetota bacterium. Classification (GTDB taxonomy): domain Bacteria; phylum Planctomycetota; class UBA1135; order UBA1135; family UBA2386. The sequence goes on from JACKHZ010000009.1 coordinate 12,552, forward strand.
GCCCGAGCCGGCCCCGGGAGTGCCCAGCGATCCGCCGAGTCCGACCGTCGCCAGCACCAACGGCGGACTCACCAGCAGCGTGCCGCCGAACAGAGGGATCGCCGCCGCGGTGCTGCCGATGCATACGACCGCGACCGAGCCGCCCAAGCCACGGTCCACGGTCGTCGTGATGACGTTGCCGATGCAGAGGATCCCCCCGGCGAACAACTGCGGCACGAAGCCCCCGGAGCCGCCGAGACCGACGCCGTACGGGATCGAACGCAGCGCCGAGTTCGCATTCACGAAGCCCCATCCGAACGTCGTGTCGTAGCCGGTGGCCCCCCGGTCGCGGGCGGCGCGCAGGGCCAGCTCGACGTACGGCGCCGTCATGGACGGCGTCTGCGACAAGACCAGCGCCGCGATCCCGGCAGTGTATGGAGATGCGAACGAGGTCCCGTCGATGAGCGCGTAGTCGCCGGGGTCGTCGTAGCCATCCGCTCCGGTGCGATCGGTTGAGTAGACGTCCTGGCCGGGCGCAGAGAAATCGATGCCGGTGCCAAAGTTGCTGAAGGACGTGAGGTCGCCGTTCGAGGCCAGCGCCGACACCGCGTTGACGACTTCCAGGGACGACGGGTAATCGATCGTCGCCGAGCTGTTGTTGCCCGCCGCCGCGAAATGCACGATGCCAGCCGCATAGGTCGTAGCGTACTGGGCATCGATTGCTGCCGACGTGAAGCCGTAGCCGTTGCTGTTGTTGGTGACCCGGCAGCCTTGCGTCTGCGCGAATGCCAGCGCGCTGACGGTCCAGCTCGTCTGCGAAGTCCATGAGCCATTGCAAGGCACGGTCGAGATGAACGTTCGCGCCGAGATCGAGCGGCAGTTGGGAGCGGTGCCGACGGTGCCGAGTCCGTTGTTGAGGATCGCCGAGATGCAGCCGGCGACCGCCGTGCCGTGGTTGTCGCAGGCGTTGACCGGACCGCCGCTGCCGCCTTGGCCGGTGAAGTCGGCGCCAGCGAGCTGGTTGATGTCGGGGTGGTCCTGCTGCACGCCGTTGTCGATCACGCAGACCCGCACGGACGCACTGCCGGTCGTGATGTCCCAAGCGAGATCGCAGTCCATGTCCATGCCGGCGGTGCCACCGAACTGCCCGGTGTTGCGCATGCCCCAAAGCTGGCCCCAGCCGGGGTCGTTCGGGATGACGTCAGCGCGCCCGGAGAACTGCCAGTCAGGTTCGGCCCACGCAATCCGCGCGTCCTCGGCAAGCCGATTGGCCTCCGCCAGCACGTCGAGACCGTTGCGGGCGGGGCTGTGTGCGCGGATGGCTCCCGGCATGCCGCCGAAGTCACCGTCGAAGACGGTCGCCGTCGGCACCAGTTCGGCGAGTAAGTCGATCGCTCTGGCGGTGGCGGTCGGCTGCTTCTGCAGCATCAGGTCCGGGGTGATCGTCACGAAGGCGCCGCCCATACCGTGGAACACGGGCGCAGCGAACTGCACGGGTGCGGCCTGCAGCGCACGGTCGAGCATCGCGCGCAGGTTCGCGATGTCCGCGAGGCGTTCGCGCAGCGCGATCAGATGCCAGCGTGGCACACCTGTCGGCTCCGCGGCCGTGCCGAAGACTCCCTTGTCGCGCAACGCAAGCAGCAGGGTGTCGGGCGTGATGTCTGCCCGGGTCTCCACGACGATGCGCGTCGGATCGAGGTCCAGCGGGTCGCGGCGTCCAGCGTAGTGGCGGTAGAGATCACCGGTCGGTGGTGACTGAGCGAGCGCAGTCGAGATGACGGACAGTAGTGCGAGTGGCCATAGCCGACGGCGATTGCGTGGCACGGACGGCATACATGTCTCCTTGGTAGTGGTGCCGAAAGACGCGTTCCGCAGAAAGATGGTCCCGTTCGTCGACCCTAACCTCAAGTGGATGCCCTGCGTAGCTACTGCACGCGCGCACGGAGAGACGACTGGCTCCTCTAACCGTTGGGACGTTCGGGGTCCTCCTCACCGCAGGAGAATCGAAGTCTACGTCCGGATCGTTCGCAACATGGTCGGAAGTCGGGCCCGTCTACGGCCATCGACACCCCTGGCCACATTGCGCGAGCACAGACCCGACGCCGCCGCTCGGGTCGCATGTCCTCAGGCGCTGCTCACGTGACGCTCTCCCATGAGAATGCTAGACTTCGGTCGTCGAGCCACACCTCAACGCCCACCTCCCAGCGGCTCCCAACCGCCTCGAGGTGCGGCCCTTGCACACGTCTTCTCCTGCGGTCGAGATCGTTGCGATCGACCGTCTCTACTGCTCCCCCACCAACCCCCGCCTGAACGACCAGGCCGTGCCGCACGTCGCGGCGAGCCTGCGCCGCTTCGGCTGGCAGCAGCCCATCGTCGCCAAGCGTGACGGCGAGGTCATCGCCGGCAACACGCGCTTGAAGGCCGCGCAGAGCCTCGGCATGACCGAGGTGCCGGTCTGGTGGTTCGAGGGCACCGAGTTGGACGCCATCGCCTACGGAATCGCCGACAACCGCACCGCGACCTTCTCCGAGTTCGACGAGCCCGTGCTCGCCAAGCTGCTTGAGCAACTGCGCGCCGAGGACGCGCTCGACGGCGTCGGCTACTCCGAGGACGACATCGACGCGCTCTTGCAAGAACTGCGCGACCAGGAGGAGATCGACAAGGACCTCGACGACAACGGCGCCGAGGATCCGCCCGCCGTCGCAGTAGCGAAGCCAGGCGACCTAAGGCCGGGCCGACGCGCAAGGTGACGGGGCGGCTGGGCAACGTCTACGAGGAGCCGGACTGGCTGGACCAGCAGGGCGTCCGGCATCGAGGACCGGACGAGTGATGCGACTACGACCGGACTGCTGAAGCCCCGATGACCAACGCTCGGCTCCGGGAATCGGTCGCGATCACAGACGGCGGGTTGCTGGCCAGGCTGCCAGGTGTCACTATCCGCGGCAGGGACGAACCATGCGCACCACCTTCCTCGTCGCCGCCACCGGCCTTGCCTTCCACGCCTCGCTCGCCGCGCAGGTAGGCACCTGGGTGCAGAACCCGGCGAACGGCCACTACTACGGCCTCACGACGCAGATGAGCTGGACCGACGCGGAAGCGCTTGCCGTGCAGATCGGGGGCCACCTGGCGACCATCAGGTCAGCCGCCGAGAACGACTGGCTCGCCACCACCTTCGCGATCGGAACGGAATGCCACTGGATCGGACTCAACGACGCCGCGTCGGAGGGCCACTTCGTCTGGTCGAGCGGCGAACCGGTGACCTACACCAACTGGCATCCGGGCGAACCCACCAACGGCAACGGGATCGAGGACTGGTGCCACCTCGGCCTGCCTTGGACCGGACCACAGGCATACCCGTTCTGGAACGACTCGCCGAACGGTGACACGTCCTACGGCTGGGTCTGCAGGGGCATCCTCGAGGTGACCAACCTGACGCCGGCGGCCTACGTCCCGTTCGGAACAGGCTGCCCCACTCCCGACGGCGCGGTGCCAACGCTTGAGCCCGTGGCCGGCGAGCTACCGCGCGTCGGGACCACGTCGCACCTTCGCGTATCGAACCTGCCGCTCGCTGTGACCATCCCCGTGTTCGTCGTCGGCTTCAGCGACTCAACGACCCCGGCCGGCTACGCGCTGCCATTCGACCTGGCACCGCTGGGCTGGCCCGGCTGCGAGCAGCTGGTGTCCAACGAGATCCTCTACTGGACCATCACCACGACCGGCCAGGCCGACCACGCGTTCGCGATCCCTGCCGCCGCCCCAGTCGGGTTCGAGTTCTTCGTCCAGGCGCTCGTCCTGCACACTCCCACCGGCGCGTCGGTCTCGAACGGGATCGCGGCGCGGGTGGGCGACTGACGGCGTATTCCCTGCAACATTCGCCCCGAACCCCCTAAACCGTCCCATCACATGGTTCAGACTTGGCAGTCCAGCGACGACCCCGACATGACCTGTCCGGGTTGTCTGTCCGTGTATGCAGTGCGGGTGACTCGCTACCCGGCCTCAGATCGTGGCCAGTTCGTGTGCGAGGTATGTGGCTACCTCATGAAAGAATGGAACGGCACGCACGACTATACCTTTTCCATCAAGCACCGCGTCCCCAAACCTGAATAGCTTGCACCATGCAGTTGTCGATCCAATCTAAGCCCATGCAAAAGTGGGATCTTCGCTTCTGCGAGCTTGCTCGCTTCGTATCTGAGTGGTCGAAGGACCCCAGCGCCAAGGTTGGCGCCGTAGTACTTGCGCGACGAGGGGGCGACGTATCAATAGGATTCAATGGATTCCCCATGGGGGTCGAAGACTCAGCGGAACGGCTGGAAGACTCTGATCTCAAGCTAGAGATCATCGTTCATGCCGAGCAAAACGCTCTGCTTGCTGCTGGCAGTCGGGCAGAGGGGGCCACGATCTATGTCTGGGGCAAACCCGTGTGCGCCAGATGCGCTGGGTCCATAATTCAAGCGGGCATTTCACGTGTTGTCGCGCTGAGTCCCGACAGCATCGACGCCAACTCCAAGTGGATCAAGACGGGTAAGTTTGCGGAACAGATGTTCGCTGAGGCAGGCGTGGCTGTCGATTTCTATCGCATCGAGACGAATGCGCCCGCGTCGCGAGGCGGCGTTGAGCATTAGCCAAAACCAAGAATGGGCCGCAGGCTCAAGGCAATGCGACCGCCCAGCGCGAGCATGGAGATATCACGTCATCTCCCGTACTAGCCAAGAAGTCGCCCAATGACCCCGCCCCCGCGCTCGTGTTGAACACTTCACCACGTCCTCGCACTCGCTGAAGCCATCACGCGACGCACAGTACAGCCCGATCCCCCAACCGCCACCCCCGACTCCAGCGCGGAACCAGAACGCCGGGACGATGACGTAGGCAAGAGCCAACAGTAGACTTCCGCCCATCGAGCCAGACCTCCACGCCCACCTCCAAGCGGCTCCCAACCGTCACGAGGTGCGCCCTTGGACACGTCTTCTCCTGCGGTCGAGTTCGTCTCGATCGACCGCCTGTTCTGCAGCCCGACCAACCCCCGCCTGAACGACCAGGCCGGCGCACTGGCCGCCGGTGCCGCGCGATCGAGATCAGCCCGCCGTTCGTCGACGTGGCGATCAAGCGGTGGCAGAAGGCGACCGGGCAGGATGCGGTGCTCGACGGCGACGGCCGCACATTCGCCGAGGGCACTGCCGAGCGAGGTGAGTCGTGATCCTCGGCACCTTCCGTAACCGTCGCGTGAAGCACATCTGGTCGCGGCAGCCGCGCTCGGCATCGTGCCGGCATGCAACGACGCAAGGAGATGACCGCGCTGCTGGCGCGGCGTGAGCGCGAGGGCCTGAGCCTGCGCGAGTTGTCCGAAGAGACCGGGATCCCGTTCGGCACGCTGTCCTGGTGGTGCTGGCGCCTGCGGCAGGATTCTGCTGGTCGGCAACCTGCAGATGCGTTCGTCGAGGTGGAATTGCCGCCAGCGGTCCGCGGTGAAGTCGTCGTGCGTGTTGCCGACATCGAGATCGCGGCTCCTGCCGGGGCGGACATCGACTGGCTCCGCGATCTGATCAACGCGCTGCGGCCATGCTGAGCCTGCCGTCGAGCATTCGCATTTTCGTTGCTCGCGACGCAGTCGACTTCCGCAAGGCGCACGACGGTCTACTCGCCGTGATCCGCGACGCGTTCGGCGACGACCCGTTCGACGGCAGCCTGTTCGTGTTCCTCAATCGCGGTCGCGACCGGGTGAAGCTGCTGCAGTGGGATCGCGACGGCTTCTGGCTGCACTACAAGCGGCTCGAGCAGGGCACGTTCAAGCTCGACGTCAAGACCGACGAATCGCGTTGCGAGATCAGTCGCGCGCAGCTGTCGATGCTGATCGAGGGAATCGATCTACAGAAGCGAAAGATCCGCCAGCCTCTGTCGTTGCCTGCGCGTCGTGGCGATCGTGACGGACGTGGCAACTGAGGATGTGGATCCGAGCGAGCTCGAAGTCCTTCGCGGCCAGGTCGCCGCGCTGCAGCAGCAACTGGCTGCTCGTGACGAGCTGATCCGCAAGCTCGAGCACAACGTCGAGGTGTTTCGACGCATCGCGTTCGGCGGCGGCTCGGAGAAGCGCGGCAATCGCAAGCTGCCCGACGGCGAAGTCCCGACCAAGCAACTGCACCTGTGGCTCGTCGATCTCGTCGCGGAGGCGGAGCGCACCGCCGAGAAGACAGGCACCCACGGCTCGATCACGGTTACTCCTCCGAATCCAGGGCGCACGCCCAGCAAGCGCCGCCAGAAGTTGCCGTCGCACCTGCCCAGGGTGCGCACGACCTACGAGCTGCCGGCCGACCGCCTCGCCTGCGAGTGCGGCTGCCAGATGGAGGAGATCAGCGAGGACATCAGCAGCGAGCTGATCCGGATCGAGCTGACGCTGGTGCACGAGATCGCCCGGAAGAAGTACGGCTGCAAGAAGTGCGGCGGTGCCGCGCGCACCGCGCCCGGTCCGGATCGCGTGATCGAGAAGGGCCTGCTGAGTCCGAGCTTCCTCGCCCACGTCATCAGCGAGCGGTTCGGCATGCACATGCCCTACCACCGAATGGAGCAGAAGTACGCCGGCGAAGGCTTGGACCTGTCGCGCAGCGTGCTGCAGCGCTCGACGGCCAAGTGCGCGGAGCTGCTCGAGCCGATCTACAACCAGCTCAACCGCGAGATCCTCGCCCAGCGCGTCATCCACACCGACGACACGCCGGTGACGATCGCGTGCGACGAGAAGGGGCGACCGGCCAAGGGCCGCGTCTGGGTCTACGCCGATCACGATCACCGCATCTGGTACGACTTCACGTCCAGCCGCCGCCAAGACGGACCCGAGCGAGTGCTCGGCAGCTTCAAGGGCTTCCTTCAGGCGGACGCCTACAAGGGCTACGACCAGTTCTTCGTTCCCGAGGGAGCAACCGAGGTCGCGTGCTGGGCGCACGCGCGGCGCAAGTTCGTCGACGCTGAGTCCAAGGATCCGAAGCTCGTCGCGCAGGCGCTCGATCGCATCGGTGCGCTCTACGCCGTGGAGCGAGCGGTCAAGGACGCTGCCGCGGCCGAGAAGCGCGAGCCCACGCCGGAGGAGTTCCTCGCTGCGCGACAGCAGCACAGCAAGCCCCAACTCGAGGCCATCCGCGCTTGGCTGGAGTGGGCTGAGACACAGGTGCTGCCCAAGAGTCCGGTCGCCGAGGCGATCCGCTATGCGCTCAACCAGTGGAAGGCGCTGACGGTGTTCGTCGACGACGGCGAACTGCACATCGACAACAATCTCGCTGAGCGATCGCTGCGACCGTTCGCCGTCGGCAGGAAGAACTGGCTGTTCTTCCAGACCGAGGGCGGCGGCAAGACCGCCGCGATCCTCGCCAGCCTGCTACAGACCGCGCGTGCGATCGGGGTCAACCCGCAGGACTACTTCCGCGACGTGCTCCTGCGCATCGGCAGCGAGTCCGATGTCGCCAAGTTGACGCCGCACGGCTGGAAGCAGCACTTCGCGCAGGACGTCGCCGACCACCACGAGGACATCCTCTGTCGGCTGCGCGACCACTTCGCCAAGGCGCAGTAGCGCCCGCGGGCAGCAAGCCGTGGGGGCTGCCGGAGCTATGCCGGCGACCTGTGCTTCACGCGACGGTTACCACCTTCCTGATCGGGACCGGCCTCTGCGCCGTGTTCGCCATCTTGCTCCATCTGCACCCGCCGACGCTGCTGACGATCTCGCTCGGCACCATCGCGATCGTGTCGGTGGCCAGCTTCGCATCCGGCGACGTGCCAGGCGGCGTCACCTACGCCGTGCTCGACCTGATCCTCGGCTGGCTGGCGTTCTCCATCTGCCGCCTCACCAGGACACCAACCCGGGCCGAGCGATGAAGAAGAACGTGCAGAACCGGCTCTCGCGCCTCACCGAGACGTTCGGCACCGTGCCGATCCCGCACGCCGTCGTGGAGGCGGCGTTCGGCGAGTTCCGCCGCACCGGCGAGTTGCCCGATGACGTTGGGCTGGCCTACGCGGTGACCCGTCGGGCGAAGGTCGGCTTCGCGTCCGTCTACCGGCCCGACGGCAGCATGGACTGGGGCGCCACGATGCAGGTCGCGCTGTCGAGCCCGAGTCGCAAGCCAGACCCGATTCTCGACGAGTTGTACCTGGAGGCGATCTTCGGTCCCGAGCTGGTGCGCTGGGCCGCGCGACAGGTGCTGCGGTCGCTGGCCGCCGTCGGCGAGGACGTGAGCCAACCACAGTTCCTGCACTGGAAGCCCGACCTGCCCAAGTTCGGAGCAGTCGGCCTGTCGATACTCGGCTTCCCGCAGCGGCTGGCGAAGGCGCCCCACGCGAAACGCGCACACGAGCTGTTCGCGCGGATGGAGAGCCTCGCCGACCAGATCGGGCACCGCAGTCGCCACTGGCACAAAAGCGTGACGCGGGCGATCGAAGCGTTCGACGAGTCCGGGGAACTGCCGGACGACGCGCAGATGCGCGAGTGCGTGCTGAACAGCGCCGAGATGGTCGCCTTGGTCGACCACTTCTGCGGCGCCGACGTAGCCGCGGACCTGGATCACCTCGACCAGCTGCGCGCGGAGGCCATGCCATGAAGGCCAAGAACAAGGGCCGCCTGGCCAGGCTCGACAAGGCCATCCACCACCGCCCGCTGCGCCGTTCCGCGATCGACGCCGCGCTCGAGCAGTTCCGCGCCACCGGCGAGCTGCCCGAACAACAGCGCCTCGCCGACGCCGTGACCAGGACGGTCCTCGACCCCGGCTGGGACGTGGCCGAGGAGACCAACCCGGTCTTGAAGCACCTCCGGGCGGCACAGGTGCGCGTCGGGATCACGGTGCAGAGCGTGAAGCCGCAGACCGAAGAGGCGAAGACGCACGTGGAGCCGTCCAAGGTGCTGCGGTGCCTCTACGGCGAGGCGGTGTGGGCGCCGGAGCCGGTGCGCGGCATCGCGCGCAAGGCGCTGGCGTGGCATGCAGACGGCGGCGACGACGTGGCCTCGCCCTCGTTCCTGGCCGACCGCGAGATGCCGCGCTTCGGCACCGTCGGCTTCGCGCTGCTCGGCTACCCCGACCTCCTCGTCGTGCCGCCCTACGAGGATCAGGCGCGGCGGTTGTTCGTGCGCTACGGCGACCTGATGCAACGCAAGGGTCCGTGCAACGAGGACTGGGAGCGGCGGTTCTTCGACCTATCGGTGGAGTTCTACCGGCACGGCAAGTTGCCGACGGACCCGGTGATGCGCGACATCATCCTGGGCAGCGTGGAGATCGACGCGCTGTTCGAGCACAAGCGCGGCGGCAACGTGGCCGAGCTGATGGCGGCGCTGGATGCCGCGGCGCGGGCGAGTGGCGACGAGCGCGACGCGGCGATCGGCCAGGTCGTCGAGGTCATCCGGCGTACGGACGTGGAGATCGTGGGGCGCATTCCCTGACGAATGCGACTACGCGATCAGAATCGGAGACTCGACGGAGCAATGCTGGATGCCTGCTCCATGGCTTCCATGCGCTTGGCGAAGTCCGTGAACAGGCTCCAGTAGGAGCTGTCGCGATTCACGCCATTCCAGAACTGGTCGCTCTGATAGCACCGCACCGCGTAGTAGCCGAACATGTAGTGCGCCACTGGTTCGCGGATCAGGTGCGAGTTGACCATCAGAGCAACCTCCTCGAAGAACCCGAGCAAGTCGCGCTTCTCCTTGAACGCAACATCCGCCAACTCTCGGTCGTCGCCGTCGAGCATGGCGCACAGACTTCGAAACGATTCGTTGCCCTTGAAGCGCTGACGCATCGCCAGAAAGTGCTCAGCACGCTTCTGGGCTCCGTGGCTTGAGTATTCGAATACCGCCTTGATCAGAGTTACCAACGCAATTGTGACCCCGACAATCGCTGCCACGTCTCGAGCTTCTGCCCACATCGTTTCCTCCTTCTTGGATTCTCCGCTTTCGACCAGACGGCCCCGTCGAAGTGCGGCGCCGGATGTAGGTCGCTGGTCGCACATCTCAAGGGGATTCTGGCGATGCCGAGCCGCAGCGCGCGTCTGACTCGCCGATGTGGCTGAATGCGCCTTGATGATCTCGGCCGCCCCATGGCTCCATGTGGGCCATGCAACTCCAAGCCGCCCTCGAGGCATTCCAGGTTCAGCTCGCCGCCGACGGCCGTAGCGAGCACACCCGCCGGCAATACCGCCGCCACGTCGCTGGCCTGATCGCCTGGCTGACGAACGCCCACCGCCCCACCACCGCCGAGTCGATCACGCCGCAGGTCGTCGCCGAGTTCTTCGCCAGCGACGACGCCAAGTCGAGCTGCCGCGGCGGGCCGAAGAAAGCGACCTCGGCGAACGCACAGCGGACCAGCCTGCGGTGCTTCCTGCGGTGGCTGCACGAGTCGGGCACGACCACGACGAACGCCGGTCGGCTGCTGCGGCGGGCACTGTGCGCGCCCCCACCGCCGAAGGCGCTGCACGCTGACGAACAACACCGCTTGCGCGACGCGCTCGGCGCTGCCACCGGCGCCGAATCGAACCGCGACCACATCCTGATCGAGTTGCTGCTCGGCACCGGCATCCGGATCGGCAGCGCCATCGGACTCGACATCGAGGACATCGACCTGGGGCATGGCGAGCTGACCCTGCGCAAGTCGAAGAACGACCGGCCGGCGACCGCGGTGCTACCCAAGGGCACCGCCGAGATGTTGCGCGTATTCGTCAGCGACCGCACCGCCGGCCCGCTGTTCCTGGCCGGTGGCCGGCGCCTCTCGATGCGGCACGCCCAGCGACGGATCGCGCGGTGGCTCACGGCGGCCGGGATCCGGGGGCGGTCGGCGCACGCGCTGCGGCACACCTTCGCGACCAGGATCTACTCCACCACCGGCGACCTGCAGGTGACCCAGGCCGCGCTGGGGCACGCCAGCATCGCCAGCACGGTCATCTACGCGAGGCTGGACAGGGCGCGGTTGCGGGCGGCGGTTGGGGCGTAAGGCGCCGAAGGTCCCGTGCCAGCACGGCTTGCCAGCATCGCAGGAATGCGATACAGTTCCGAACACGAATGCCGATAACCGAGGTCGTCTTCTACCAGGAGGCCGATGGGCATTCGCCCGTTGTCGAATGGCTCGAAGAACTCAGCTCCAAGGACGCGACCGCCTACGCCAAGTGCGTGGCCGTGATCCAGCGGCTCGAAGCCGATGGCCATGCACTTCGCCGGCCAACGGCCGACCTTCTGCGGGACGGCATCTACGAGCTGCGCGTCCGGAAGGGCCACGTGAACTACCGCATCCTCTACTTCTTCCACGGTCGCAACGTCGCGATCCTCGCCCACGGCATCACCAAGGAAGCCGAGGTGCCGAAGGTCGAGATCGATCGCGCCCTGCGCAGAAAGAAGGCGTTCGAAGCCGACCCCGAACAGCACACCTACAGGGAGAGTAGCACCATGACCAAGCACCCGAAGACCAGCAGCGCGACCAAGATCCTGGACCGGATCACCGGCAAGCGGCCGGAGATCCGACAGGCCATCGAGGAGCACAAGCTCAACTCGCAGATCGCCGAGATGATCTTGGCGGCACGGGAGCGCGCCAGCCTGACCCAGACGCAACTCGCCAAGATGGTCGGGACGACCCAGAGCGCGATCTCACGACTGGAGGACGCCGACTACGAGGGCCACTCGTTGACGATGCTACAGAAGGTCGCCGAGGCGCTCGACCAGCGGGTCGAGGTGCGCTTCGTGGCGGTGAAGAGCGGGTCGCCGCGGCGGCGACCGACATCAAGGCGAACGGCAGCGGCCAAGTAGCGGCGCTGCGGATTGGAGTAGGGTGCGGGCCGGCGACTACCATGCTGGCTCGCGACGATGCCATGCATCGTCATCACCACGCACCAGCAGCGAGTGGGCAATGCTCCAAGAAGAAGTCCAAGGCCTGCACCAGCATGTGCATGCAGCCCGCGACGATGACCCCAGAACGTTCTTGCGCCTGATGGACCAGGACGGCGTCGCGATCGGAAGGCTCCGCTACTCCCTGCCCGATCCCGCCCGTGCGGTCCTGGCGAAGATCTGCGACTACCACGCTCGCTGGAAGGACGAGGGTGGCCCTCACCCGGACTTCGAGAGACGGTGGCAAGAAGAACGGGAGGCTGAATGGAAGCGTGGCCCACTGGGCTTCGGCCTTGATCCTGCCACTGCCGCCCGACCGCGCTACACGGAGTGGCCGGAACTGCCGGCCTGGAACGACCCGCGCGTGAAGCAACTCAGGGGCGAATGGCTCGGCGTTCTCGAGCAAGCAATCGCACAACAGGCCGAGGCCGACTCACCAGACGAACGGGGATCGCCAGGCCCGCAGGAAGAGGCCACGACGCGCGACCGAGTCGGGAGTGGGAAGAACGAGAAGGCCCAGAAGTAGCTCCTGCACCCTGAGGTGCTCGGCCGCCAAGACCGAACAAGGCAGCGCAGGATCGCGCTCCTCAAGGCCCTACCCAAGGACTCCAACTCCAAGATCGTCGCCGCTCTTGACGAGTTCGGCGCGGGCGGCCCCAGCGACAGCACCGTGTCGAAGGACATCACGGCGATGCGGAAGGCTGGCGCCATCCACCGCACCCGTCTCGACATCACCGCAAAGGGACGGACGGTGCTCAACGAGGTGATGTTGTGATGTTTTTCCATTCACCGAACGGAAAGACATCACGGGTTGGGAGCCCGAGCATACCTTCGTGTTTCGCAGCGAAACGAACTCCACCTCAGCGCATGCCAGCATGCGCCGCAAACACCGGGAAGGGCGGCACCACTGGCTTGCCGGCGTAGCGTACTGGCCGGAAACTCGCCCAATGAACCCACACCCGCGCTCGTGTTGAACACTTCACCACGTCCTCGCACTCGCTGAAGCCATCACGCGACGCACAGTACAGCCCGCTCCCCCAACCGCCACCCCCGGCAGTTCGCCAAGAACGCATTGCAGCACGCCGACTGACCGGCGCGGCACTACCCGGCGCTGCGCCGGTAAAAGTTCAACAGGCCACCGAGGCGCCCACGCCGCCGCACGGGCCCCTCACCACCCACGTCCGCGGGTCGCGGATCGAGCAGGCGGTTGCCGACACCCTGGTGATGTCGCTCGCGATTGTAGTGTTCGACGTACTCCCGCAGCGCGCGCAGCAGCGACTCCTCGCCGATCAGGATCATGCGGCCGAGGCACTCGCGCTTGATGCTGCGCACGAAGCGTTCGGCGATCGCGTTGGCGTTGGGCGCGCGGCGCGGCAGCAGGATCGGCTTGATGCCCGCCCCCTTCAGCATGCCGCGGAAGTCCTCGTCGAACTTGGTGTCGCGGTCCATCAGCAAGAACTTCAGGTCGCGCCACCAGCCGCTCGCCACGCCGGTGACGTTGCGCGCCAGCTGCCGCATATAGGCGCCATCCGGGTTGGTCGTCGTGCCGAGCACCTCGACCTTGCGCGACCCGTGATGGATCGCAAACAGCGTGTAGAACGTCTGCAGCCCGCTCCACGTCCAGACCTCTGATGTGAAGAAGTCGATCGCCGCGATCGCCGAAGCCTGCGTCTTCAAGAACTGCCGCCACGACGTCTGCCGCTCGGGCGCCGGTGGGATGCCGGCGTCCTTCAGGATCTGCCGCACCGTCGAACGCGCGATCGCATGCCCGAGCTGGGGCAGCATGCCGGCGATGCGCAGCGATCCCCAGGTCGGGTTGTCGTGCGCCATGCGCAGCACCAGCGCGCGCACGTCGACCGGCTTGCGCGGCCGACCGACGCGACTGCCGGTGGTCGTCCATTTGGCGGCGATGAACTTCTTGTGCCAGCGCAGCAGCGTGTCCGGCGTCACGATCGTCGCCGTGCGCTCGAGCACGCGGCGGCCGAGCGCCGCGGCCTTGGCCGCGAGCCTGCGACGCTGCTCGTCGGTCAGCAGGATGCGGCGCTTGCCGTGGCTCTGCTTGAGCACGTGATTCTCTTCGCGCAGGTAGTCGATCTCGCGCATCGCCGCCTGGTTGGCCATGCCGCCGAACCACGCCATCAGTTGATGCAGGGGGTTGAGTCGTCGCTTCATGTCCGTTCATCGGCGCTGGCGGCGGAGAAGCGGGAAACCATGAACCAGAGCGAGTGCGAGTGAGCACTCTGGCACGGCGACCGACCGGCCACCGCGGTGCTGCCCAGGACATCGCCGAGATGTTGCGGGCGATCGTCGGCGACCGCACCTGCGGCCCACTGTTCCAAGCCGGCGGCCGGCGCCTCTCGATGCGACACGCCCAGCGGCGGATCGCGCGGTGACTCACAGCGGCCGGCATCCGCGGACGATCGGCGCACGCGCTGCGGCACACCTTCGCGACCCGGGTCTGCCGGCGACCTGCAGGTGACCCAGAAGCCCTGGGACACGCCAGCACGGTCATCGACGCGAGGCTGGACAGGGCGCGGTTGCAGGCGGCTGTTGGCGCGTGGGGCGCCGAAGCTCCCGTGCCACCACGGCTTGCCTACATCGCAGGAATGCGATACAGTCCAAAACACGAATGCCGATAACCGAGGTCGTCTTCTACCAGGAGGCCGATGGGCATTCGCCCGTTGTCGCATGGCTCGAAGAACTCAGCTCCAAGGACGCGACCGCCTACGCCAAGTGCGTGGCCGCGATCCAGCGGCTCGAAGCCGATGGCCATGCACTTCGCCGGCCAACGGCCGACCTTCTGCGGGACGGCATCTACGAGCTGCGCGTCCGGAAGGGCCACGTGAACTACCGCATCCTCTACTTCTTCCACGGTCGCAACGTCGCGATCCTCGCCCACGGCATCACCAAGGAAGCCGAGGTGCCGAGGGTCGAGATCGATCGCGCCCTGCGCAGGAAGAAGGCGTTCGAAGCCGACCCCGAACAGCACACCTACAGGGAGTAGCACCATGACCAAGCACCCGAAGACCAGCAGCGCGACCAAGATCCTGGACCGGATCACCGGCAAGCGGCCGGAGATCCGACAGGCCATCGAGGAGCACAAGCTCAACTCGCAGATCGCCGAGATGATCTTGGCGGCACGGGAGCGCGCCAGCCTGACCCAGACGCAACTCGCCAAGATGGTCGGGACGACCCAGAGCGCGATCTCCCGACTGGAGGACGCCGACTACGAGGGCCACTCGTTGACGATGCTGCAGAAGGTCGCCGAGGCGCTCGACCAAAGGGTCGAGGTGCGGTTCGTGGCGGTGACGAGTGGGTCGCCGCGTCGGCGAAAGACCTCAAGGCGAACGGCAGCGACCAAGTAGCGGCGCTGCGGATTGGAGTGAGGCGCGGGCCGGGGAACTCCATGCTGGCTCGCAGCCACCCCCGGCAGCCCGCCAAGAACGAGTTGCAGCACGCCGGCGGACCGACGCGGCACTACCTGGCGCTGTTCGCCCCGGCATCGATCTCACGAATCCGTCGTTCGATCTCGACGGACCAGGCGGCCTCGGCGTCGGCATCGACGACGGAGTCGAGGCTCTCCAACAGCGAACCCGCGAGCGCAGCCCGGGCCTCGGGTGGCAAGTCGAGCGCACGCATGAGCAGGTCTTTCACGTCGGTCATTGGGAGGAGCATACATGGCCGCGACGGCCAGGATCAGCCCCTCCCACGCCGCCAGTCCGGCGCCGCGGCCCGCTTGGCACGCCACCATCGTCGATGGCACGGATCTGTTCTTCCGCAGGAGGAACGAAGATGACGGAGGTCACCGCCGGCGCAGCTCGTCGATCAATGCCTGGCCCGGCTTGCCCTCACCCCGTTGCGCCTGCTGCCACGCCCGCACAAGCGCCGAGTAACGCGCCTCCTTGCTCGCAGGATCCAGGTCGTCCCCCTCGTCGTCGAGAACCAGGTCGAGGATGGTCCCCTCGGGCGGCGAGGTCGGTTCATCGACGATCAGGCGACCGTTCTGCACGCGCGCGCGAACACCACTCATGGGCACTGCTAGCGAGCCGCCCGACGGTGGCGAGGGGCGACCCATGCGAGCGAGAGTTCGCTTTTCCGCCCTGACTGGGGAGCCACTTCCGCTGGAATGAGCGGACCCGATCGCCTCGCGGTTAGCAGCCGCGGGGCGGTTGCGGTTTTGGGGAGCAGGGGCGGAACGGGCGTGTTCGGCGCCACTTGCGGCCGGTGACGCGCGGCAGGGTTCGAGTTCGCGAGAGCGCGGTGCACTGGGCACCGCAGGCCGGGAAGCGAGGGGGGCCAGACCGCATCGGTGCGGTGCTCTCACGCGAACCGGGTGAGAGCGCGATCCTGGTTGACACTCGTAGAGTACGGAGCTCGGGAGCGGCCCCGCGGGGTCACCGCACCTCGTTCAACCATGCCGGCCAGAACGGGAACACTTGGCCCGCCCGGTAGAGCGGCCCCAGCTCGACAACCTCGTGCCACACGGCGGCCGGGGCGGTCTGGTGGCGGCGGCGAAGGTCCGCTTCGTCGTCGGCCGACAGCTCGACGATCGCTTCGACGGCGTCACCGCGCCCCTGCCGAAGAACCAGCGCCGAGCCCGCCGTCGCCAGCAGCCAGACTACCGTCTGCGCCACCATGCCGGACGCCCTGCAGCCGCTGCGGTTCGTGTTGCTGCTGTTCGCCGGCCTAAACCCGACATCGTTGCACGCGGCGACGCGCCGCACTCCTCGACCACCAACAGTGAACTCGGCGCCGGCCTCGTGCGCAAGTTCGAGCAAGAACTCGACGGAATGGTCGCGAGAGTCACGGCCGAGCAGTTCTCTCCGGCTCAGTTCGGCGCGTTCCTGACCGACTTGCGGCAGGTGCTCGCCGCGATCGGCCGCGAGACGGTGACGCGAGTAATGGAGAGCCGGGATCTGCCGCGCGCCGCGATCACGGTCGACGGGTCGGCGAATTGGTCATCGGCGGGGTCGGAACGGCCAATTGGAGCACGAGTCGGGTCGGCGGAGTTTACGCATAGGACAGCCGTGGCCACGGCCACTATGAAGGGCCTGATAGTACCTTGCCACCAAACGCCGCCACGACTGCATGCATCCAACCAGTTCCACCATAGGGAAACCCAAGTGGGTCAAATACAATTGCTCCAATACCTCCACCCTCATCTACACACCCCGCCAATTCGAACGATCCGTTATCCACGGCCTCCACTACCCCCTCAAGAGTCCACTGAGGCATCGACGCAGGCAACCGGACGGGTGCATGTGGGTCACGACGCAACCTAGCGTCCGAATCGCTCAGCTCCCTGTCGCTAGGCCACCAGAAGCCCTTCCTTGCCTCGCCGTCTAACAACCCGACCCAGTACTCCATATCTCCAAACTCATCCCGACGCTTGGCCTCCGCTAACGCACTGACAAACGCAACAATGCGCCGCATATCGCGTGCTGCCGATACACGGAATACTAATCTATCCATAGCTAAACCCCATTGAGCAGACCAGTGTACCCGCGGCCGCACTTCATGTACCCGCTGCCATGTTGTCACGCGCTTGACCTCGGCAATGACTGGATATACCCACGGCCTTCGATGGTGAGCATGTGGCACTGTATCAGCGCACGCTGCACTGCCACGCGTGACAGCCTGCGGCGCGCATGATCGTGGAAAGCCGGGCCGAGCACAAGTCCCCGCTCGGCGGCGACGACGCGCAGGTGTTCGGCGACGGCGTCCTGGAAGCGCGCGCGATCGTCGGCATCGATGCGCGGCAGCTCCCCGACGAAGTTGACCGCGGCATCGAGGTCGGCCTGCGACAGCTCGCCACGCGCACCACGCGCCTCTGCCGCTCGCGTGACCCGCGCTTTGGCCCAGCGGCCGCAGACCTCGACGGTGCCGTTGAAGCGCGGCGTGCGCGGCGGCGAGTGCATCAGGCTGATGCCGTGGGATCTGCAGAAGATGGCGGTGCGTTTGGCGATGAATGCTGAACCGTTGTCGAGCTTGAACACCAGCGGCGGGCCGTGCTTCGCGATCAACGCCGCGAGCACCCGTTCGACGGCGTCGGCGCGTTCGCCTGGCACGGACTGCAGCGCGAGCACTCGTTTGCTGTGCAGCTCGACGACGATCAGCGCCCGCCTGCCGAGCGGCCCCACGGGCTGATCGAGCCAGGTCCCGTCGATCGCCCAGACCGCCCCCGGTGCCACCCATTTCAGTCGGGGCCTACGGCGACGACGGCGACGCCTGCGCAAACGCCGCAAGCGCCGCAGGAAGGCCGTGGTCGAGTTGCGCGGCAGCCCTGGCAGTTCAGCCCGCAGCTCGGCGATACCCCACGAGGGATGCCGCTCGAGCAGCAGGCGGACCGCCCGCCGCTGCAGCGCGGTCAGCTCTTCGCGCGGCCGGCCAAGCTGGCCGCCACGCCGATGGTCACTGCACCAGGCTACACCGGCGAGACCCGAAGCCGGAAGGTCGCGGGTTACTCCAGTCGGGTCCGGCTCAAACGGGCGGGCTATTTCGGGAGCGGGGACAGGCCTGTCGGACGCTTACCACTCGAGTACGTAGCCACTCTTCACTGTGGCCATTCCGCTGCGGTGCACTCCACATAGTCGCCACTGTGTGCATCAAGTCGATAGTAGACCACACGAACGTAGCCGTCCATGTCTGGCGCATTGCACTTAAGCATGTCCGGAAGGAGCCCACTTTCCAGCCAACGCTCGTCAGCATGTCCACCACCCGTGGTCATTCGCCATTCCCACCCCGACCTGCCACTCCCGCCAGAGCCGTAGACTTCCAATGGCTCAGCATGCACTACCGCTTCTCTTGAATACGGGACCACTCGCACTGTCTGGTCGAGTAGGTCAACAACAACCAGCGGAAGTCGCCTCGCTCGACTCTCCTCCGAACTATTGATGAATACCTTCATGCTCCGTCGATCCAACAACGGCCATCCCTCATACCATTCCTTACCGGGAAAGTCTACGCTAGTGCCTAACGCCGAGAATTCTCCTGGTGACATAATATCCTCTAACCGAACCCTCCACCGCTCCCCCCTAACCAGATCAGCCACGCACACGCAACTCACGACACACCCCGCATCTCCACCAATGCCCCCCACCGCCGGCGCTATCTCATCTATGGCCAAATAGAATCTCCCACCCATGAGCCAGAATCCACCCACATCCCAATAGTTTATATCCAGAGGAGCACCGCACACTTTGCGAATCCTCTTCCCGTCACCTACAAACTCAAATAATGCAACTTCCATGGTCCTAGCCGGCCCAATTCCAGATCTCCCGATAGAAAGATAACGAGGGCTCGGCGCAGACCGAATTGAGAACTGTGACCCTGCCGCGGAACAATGGTAACCGTCGCGTGAAGGACAGGTCGCCGGCATAGCTCGGGCAGCCGACCGTTGCTGCCCGCGGTTGCTACTGCGCCTTGGCGAAGTGGTCGCGCAGCCGACAGAGGATGTCCTCGTGGTGGTCGGCGACGTCCTGCGCGAAGTGCTGCTTCCAACCGTGCGGCGTCAGCTTGGCGACATCGGACTCGCTGCCGATGCGCAGGAGCACGTCGCGGAAGTAGTCCTGCGGGTTGATCCCGATCGCACGCGCGGTCTGTAGCAGGCTGGCGAGGATCGCGGCGGTCTTGCCGCCGCCCTCGGTCTGGAAGAACAGCCAGTTCTTCCTGCCGACGGCGAACGGTCGTAGCGATCGCTCGGCGAGGTTGTTGTCGATGTGCAGTTCGCCGTCATCGACGAACACCGTCAGCGCCTGCCATTGGTTGAGCGCGTAGCGGATCGCCTCGGCGACCGGACTCTTGGGCAGCACCTGCGTCTCCGCCCACTCCAGCCAGGCGCGGATGGCCTCGAGTTGGGGCTTGCTGTGCTGCTGTCGCGCAGCGAGGAACTCCTCCGGCGTGGGCTCGCGCTTCTCGGCCGCGGCAGCGTCCTTGACCGCTCGCTCCACGGCGTAGAGCGCACCGATGCGATCGAGCGCCTGCGCGACGAGCTTCGGATCCTTGGACTCAGCGTCGACGAACTTGCGCCGCGCGTGCGCCCAGCACGCGACCTCGGTTGCTCCCTCGGGAACGAAGAACTGGTCGTAGCCCTTGTAGGCGTCCGCCTGAAGGAAGCCCTTGAAGCTGCCGAGCACTCGCTCGGGTCCGTCTTGGCGGCGGCTGGACGTGAAGTCGTACCAGATGCGGTGATCGTGATCGGCGTAGACCCAGACGCGGCCCTTGGCCGGTCGCCCCTTCTCGTCGCACGCGATCGTCACCGGCGTGTCGTCGGTGTGGATGACGCGCTGGGCGAGGATCTCGCGGTTGAGCTGGTTGTAGATCGGCTCGAGCAGCTCCGCGCACTTGGCCGTCGAACGCTGCAGCACGCTGCGCGACAGGTCCAAGCCCTCGCCGGCGTACTTCTGCTCCATGCGGTGGTAGGGCATGTGCATGCCGAACCGCTCGCTGATGACGTGGGCGAGGAAGCTCGGGCTCAGCAGCCCCTTCTCGATCACACGGTCCGGACCGGGTGCGGTGCGTGCGGCGCCGCCGCACTTCTTGCAGCCGTACTTCTTCCGGGCGATCTCGTGCACCAGCGTCAGCTCGATCCGGATCAGCTCGCTGCTGATGTCCTCGCTGATCTCCTCCATCTGGCAGCCGCACTCGCAGGCGAGGCGGTCGGCCGGCAGCTCGTAGGTCGTGCGCACCCTGGGCAGGTGCGACGGCAACTTCTGGCGGCGCTTGCTGGGCGTGCGCCCTGGATTCGGAGGAGTAACCGTGATCGAGCCGTGGGTGCCTGTCTTCTCGGCGGTGCGCTCCGCCTCCGCGACGAGATCGACGAGCCACAGGTGCAGTTGCTTGGTCGGGACTTCGCCGTCGGGCAGCTTGCGATTGCCGCGCTTCTCCGAGCCGCCGCCGAACGCGATGCGTCGAAACACCTCGACGTTGTGCTCGAGCTTGCGGATCAGCTCGTCACGAGCAGCCAGTTGCTGCTGCAGCGCGGCGACCTGGCCGCGAAGGACTTCGAGCTCGCTCGGATCCACATCCTCAGTTGCCACGTCCGTCACGATCGCCACGACGCGCAGGCAACGACAGAGGCTGGCGGATCTTTCGCTTCTGTAGATCGATTCCCTCGATCAGCATCGACAGCTGCGCGCGACTGATCTCGCAACGCGATTCGTCGGTCTTGACGTCGAGCTTGAACGTGCCCTGCTCGAGCCGCTTGTAGTGCAGCCAGAAGCCGTCGCGATCCCACTGCAGCAGCTTCACCCGGTCGCGACCGCGATTGAGGAACACGAACAGGCTGCCGTCGAACGGGTCGTCGCCGAACGCGTCGCGGATCACGGCGAGTAGACCGTCGTGCGCCTTGCGGAAGTCGACTGCGTCGCGAGCAACGAAAATGCGAATGCTCGACGGCAGGCTCAGCATGGCCGCAGCGCGTTGATCAGATCGCGGAGCCAGTCGATGTCCGCCCCGGCAGGAGCCGCGATCTCGATGTCGGCAACACGCACGACGACTTCACCGCGGACCGCTGGCGGCAATTCCACCTCGACGAACGCATCTGCAGGTTGCCGACCAGCAGAATCCTGCCGCAGGCGCCAGCACCACCAGGACAGCGTGCCGAACGGGATCCCGGTCTCTTCGGACAACTCGCGCAGGCTCAGGCCCTCGCGCTCACGCCGCGCCAGCAGCGCGGTCATCTCCTTGCGTCGTTGCATGCCGGCACGATGCCGAGCGCGGCTGCCGCGACCAGATGTGCTTCACGCGACGGTTACGAACAATGTAGTGACTCTGGCCCAATCCACCGCCGGCTGGCGCAGGCCGTGAATAGCTGAGGCAGAATGCCGATTGCAGCCAGCCATAATACGTTGCAGCCTTTCATGCTTGACATCTAATTTTGTTGGCATCATGGACCCAAACCCCGTACTAGCCAAATAGTCGGCCAATGAACCCCCACCCGCGCTCGTGTTGAACACTTCACCACGTCCTCGCACTCGCTGAAGCCATCACGCGACGCACAGTACAGCCCGCTCCCCCAACCGCCACCCCCGGCAGTTCGCCAAGAACGCATTGCAGCACGCCGACTGACCGGCGCGGCACTACCCGGCGCTGCGCCGGTAGAAGTTCAACAGGCCACCGAGGCGCCCACGCCGCCGCACGGGCCCCTCACCGCCCACGTCCGCGGGTCGCGGATCGAGCAGGCGGTTGCCGACACCCTGGTGATGTCGCTCGCGGTTGTAGTGTTCGACGTACTCCCGCAGCGCGCGCAGCAGCGACTCCTCGCCGATCAGGATCATGCGGCCGAGGCACTCGCGCTTGATGCTGCGCACGAAGCGTTCGGCGATCGCGTTGGCGTTGGGCGCGCGGCGCGGCAGCAGGATCGGCTCGATGCCCGCCCCCTTCAGCATGCCGCGGAAGTCCTCGTCGAACTTGGTGTCGCGGTCCATCAGCAAGAACTTCAGGTCGCGCCACCAGCAGCTCGCCACGCCGGTGAAGTTGCGCGCCAGCTGCCGCATGTTGGCGCCATCCGGGTTGGTCGTCGTGCCGAGCACCTCGACCCTGCGCGAGCCGTGATGGATCGCAAACAGCGTGTAGAACGTCTGCAGCCCGTTCCACGTCCAGACCTCCGTGGTGAAGCAGTCGATCGCCGCGATCACCGACGCCTGCGTCCTCATGATTACCGCCCCCGACCAGGGGCAGGCCGCGCTCGAGGTGCCGCTGCACCACACGAAGGCACAGACTCCGGGCGACGCGCTGATTGTCGGGTTCGCCACCGATCACGGGGGCACGGCGCTCGAGATCACGTTCGGCGACCAGCGCTCGACCGCGCCGATGGCGGTCAGCGGCAAGGGCCGCGGCTGAGCAGCCCGCCCGCCCGCCAGGCTCCGCCGGACCAACCGTGGCTTCTGTCCTGGCGCCGGCCGGCACCCCGGCACGCGGCGCGTCCCTTCGTCACCTGGGGGCCGCGGGATCGGGCTTGCTTCATCGCTTCCTCGCGTCCGATGCGTCTGCACAGGGCGCAGCGCAGACACCCGGCGCCCGAAAGAACCCACGAACAGGCTGCCGCGAGCCCCAGCGCGTCACTAACCTCACGCGCTCGAGAATGATGGGATCCCCAGCCGCCACCACGGAACCTCCCGAGGGAATCGCGTACCGCCGGCGCGTGCTGCTGCTGACCGGCCTGACCCTGCTCGCGCTGCTGCTGCGCCTGCCGCTGCTCGGCTGGCCGATCTGGTTCGACGAGGCGTGCGCCTCGGACCAGCGGCTCGGCAGCTTCGCGCAGCTGCTCGCGGTGCTCTACGTCGACAGCAATCCGCCGCTGTTCGCGACCTTCATGCACCTGTGGAACGGCGTGTTCGGCGACGGGGAGCTGGCGCTGCGCGCGCCGGCGCTCTTGACCGGGGTCGCGTGCGTGCCGCTGACCTTCTGGGCCGGCTCCCGCCTGGTCGGCGCCGACGCGGCGATGTGGGCCGCGGCGCTGCTGGCGCTGTCGCCGGCGCACGCCTGGTACAGCGCCGAAGCCCAGCCGTACACGCCGATGGTCGCCAGCACACTGTTCGCGTTCGGCTCCTTCGACCGCCTGCTCGACCCGACGTCGCCGACGATACGGCGCTGGTTGTGGCCGGCGCACCTCGTCAACGTCGTCGTCATGCTCGGCCTGCACTACTACCTTGCGGCGCCGGTCGTCATCCTCGCGCTGCTCGCGCCGGTGGTCGCGCGCGGCTTCACCGGAGCGGCCCGCGCGATCGTGCAGTGGCACGGCGTCGGCGTGCTGCTGCTGGCGCTCTACGTGTTCCTCGACACCCGCATCGGCGCGCCGGAGGCGGCGCCGCACTACGTGCGCCCGCTGACGGCCGGCGGTCTGTTCGACTTCGTGTTCGGCTGGTGCTGGACAGGCAACACCGTGCAGGCGACGCACACCGCGCTCGCCGACGGCGCCGCGACCGTGCTCGAAGTCCTCGGCGTCGCGGCCGTCGCCGCGGGGCTGCTGACGCTGTGGCGCAGACGCCATGCGCACCCGCGCGGCTGGCTGGTCGTGATCGGCGTGCTGCACCTGCCGGCGCTGGTGTTGCTCGGCCAGGCAACCGGCCACGGCGACACCTTCGTCGAGTGTGCGATGACCCCGACGCTGCCGTTCGTGCTGTTGCTGGCGGGCGCCGGCGTCACTGCGGCGGGGCGCGCACAACCCGTCGCCGGCGGCGCCGCCGTCGCCGCCGCGACGACCGCGCTGCTGGCCCTGTTCGCCAACGGCGAGGATCACTGGACCGTGTATCGCCCCAAGTCCGACTGGCGCAGCGCCGCCGCATGGCTCGGCGCCGAGGTCGACGCCGGCGGCGCCGGCCGATCGGTGTTCACGCCGACCCCCAACCCGCGCGCCCTGTCGTACTACGACCCGCGCATCCAGGACCAGAAGAACCTGCGCGCGCCGACCACGCCCGAAGAGCTCGGACGCAAGGTCTCGGCGCGCCTCGGCGCCTGGCTCGGCGGCGTCGCCGAACGCACGTTCGCCGATCTGCTCGAGCAGCACGAGCAGCTGCTGCGCGACGCGCGCCTGCTCGTCCGCCGCAGCCACCCGACCCCGCAGGCCCTCGAGCTGCCGGCGGACCGCCCCGACGACATCTGCTACCTGGTGCGCGATCGCTGGCATCCGCCGCTGACGGCGGACCGCTCGGTCGAGGCCCTGCTCAGCGACCCCCACGTCGAGGTGCTGGAGACCCGGCGCTTCACCGGCATCGACGTGCACAAGGTCCGCATCCGGCCATGAAGGAGCCGAGCGATCCGCGCGCCGCGCCGGCCATCAGCGTCGTCATCGCCTGCTATCAGGAAGAGGGTCACCTCGAGGAGTCGGTCGCGCAGCTGACGGCGACCCTCGACGCGATCGGCCGCAGCTACGAGCTGATCTTCGTCGAGGACCGCAGCCGCGACCGCACCGCCGACGTCGTGCGCCGGCTGGTGCATGGCCACGACAACCGCCGCGCCGTGTTCCACGAACACAACGTCGGCCGCGGCGGCACCGTGACGGAGGGCTTCCTGCTGGCGACCGGCGACGTCGTCGGCTTCCTCGACATCGACCTCGAGGTCCACTGCAGGTACCTGCCGGCCGTGCTGCAGGCGATCGACGACGGCGCCGACGGCGCGACCGCGTACCGCACCTACGCGCCCGGCTGGCGGCCGTCGGCGCTGCTGCGCCACTTCCTGAGCGGCGGCTACCGGCGGCTGTTCCGGCTGGTCTTCGGGGTGCCGTTCCGGGACCCGGAGACCGGCTTCAAGTTCTTCCGACGGGAGAAGATCGTGCCGGTCGCGAAGCGCACTCGCGACGTCGGCTGGTTCTGGGACTCGGAGATCATGATCCTCGGCCACCAGGCGGGCCTGAAGATCGTCGAGGTGCCGACCGTGTTCGTGCGCCGCGCCGACAAGCAGTCGACGGTGCGCATCGTGCACGACGTCTTCGCCTACCTGGTCGCGATGGTTCGCTTCCTGCGCCGCCAACGCCGCGAACGCGGCGCGGCTCCGCGCAGCTGAACCATGCGACGCCGGCGGTCAGTCCGCGCCGGCGACCGCCAGCCGCGGCCCGTCGACGTCGTCGGTCATGATCTGCTCGACGTCGAGCGCGACGCAACGACACGGCACGCCGAGCAGCGACGCCAGCGACGGCGAGGTGCGCTCCTCGTCGCCGCTGATCCACTCCTTGACGTAGGTGCCGTGCTGACACAACACGCGCAGCTCGAGCATGCCTTCTTCGCGCGGCTCGAGCGCGAGCACCTGCAACCGCCGCTCGCGATCGAGGTCGGCGCGGCGATGCGCGACGCGCTGCGGCGTGCGCTGCACGATCGCGCCGGCGTGCACCGCCACCGCCGCCAGCCGTTCGGGCGCCGGCGCGGCCTCGACGGCGACGTCGGCGCGGTAGACCTTGTCGAAGTGCGTCTCCTTCCAGTAGACGACGCGGTCGCGGCCGACGCGCCGGAACGGCTCGAGCTCGATCTGCCCTTCGGCGCGCTCGACGATGTCGCGGCGCAGCTCCTCGAGGTCGAAGTCGGGGTTGCGCGGGTCGATCACCTCGAACACGAACGGCCGGCCGCGCCCGAGCATCAGCACGTCGATGTCCTCGCGCCCGGCGCCGTGGAAGCGGCCGGTCTTCGCCTGCATCTTCGGCAGCAACCGCCGCGCGATCAGCTCCTGCACCGACTCCTTGGTCAGCTTGCCGAAGCCTTCGCAGGTCGGGCAGCCGTGCCGCCGCCGCCGGTCGCCCTTGCAGCGCGGGCAGAAGAAGATCGTCTGCGGCAGCCCCCGCTTCAGCTTGCGGTAGCGGGACTCGAGCCAGAGCCGGGACTCGGGCCGACGACGGGAGGACGGGGCAGGGACCGGTTCGGACATTCCGCCGAGAGGAGAGCCGACCGCGCCGGCCGGAGCAAGCGGGAGCCGCCGGGACCGCGCCTCAGCGGCGGGCGCCGACCCGTTCCTGCTTGCGCAACGCCGAGTTCTTGCGGTCGGTGCGGCGCTCGAGGAAGCGCCCGAGCAGGCCGAAGAAGTCGCGCACCACGATCGGCGTGGCGACGAACGAGTGGATGTCGTAGCGGCCCTTGTCGACCGCCATGTCCTTCACGTTGCGCGGGTCGGTCAGCACGAACAGCTCGGTCGTCGTGTCGAACGAGCGCAGGTGCTGCAGCAGCTTGGTGGTGTCCTTCTGGCGCGGATCGACGCCGAGGAACACGCAGTCGAACATCCGGCTGCGCGCCTCGTTGACGCCGGCGATGCCCTGCCCCACGGTGACGTGGAACTCGTCGAACTGTTGCAGGCCGACCTTGACCTGGTCGCGGATCAGAGGGTCCTTCTCGACGAGCAGCACTTCCATGCTTCGCCCTATCGGCCGTGCGGCCGGCCGACCGGAGCCCGGGCCGCGCTCGCCGTCCCCGCCGCGGCGAGCCGCCGTTGCCATCGCGCCTTGACTGCCGACGCGCCGCGCTGTGTCGTGCGACCGTGAACCACCTCGCGGGCGTCGACGAAGCCGGGCTCGGGCCGATCCTCGGGCCGCTGGTCGTCGCCGGCACGACCCTGGCCGGCCCCGAGGGGCAGGCGCCGTGGCGGCTGCTGCAGCAACACGTGACCAAGCTGAAGCAGCAGAAGGGCAAGGTCCGCGTCGCCGACAGCAAGAAGGTCAACCAGGGGCCGCACGGCCTGCAGCGCCTCGAGGAGACCGCGCTGGTGTTCTGGACGGCGCTGCACGGTGAGCCGCCGCCGACGCTGGCCGACTGGCTGCGGCAGCTCGGCCACGACCTCGAGCCGTTCGCCCGCTGCCCGTGGTATTCGGGCCTCGATCTGGCGCTGCCGCGCCGCGCCGACGCCGGCTGGATCCGGCTGACCGGCGAGCTGGTGGCCCGCGCGCTGAAGAAGGGCGGGGCCGAGCTGTGCCAGATCGCCGTGCGGGTGGTCGACGTCGAGGAGTGGAACGGCCTGATCGCCGACACCGACAACAAGAGCCGCGCCCACTTCCATGCCTATGGCGAGGTGCTCGGCCAGCTGCTGCAGCAGGTCCAGGCGCGCCTCGTCGACGGCGACCGCGCGCACCTCGTCGCCGACCGCTGCGGCGGTCGCATGCACTACGCGCAGGACCTGCGCCGGCTCTGCCCCGGCGCGCGCGTCGAGGTGCTCGACGAGCGCCCCGAACGCTCGCAGTACCGCATCGTCGAGGCCGGCAAGCAGGTCGACGTGACGTTCGCCGAGCGCGCCGAGGACAGCGCCTTCCCCACCGCCCTGGCCAGCTGCATGGCCAAGTATGCGCGCGAGCTGCTGGTCGAGTGCCTCAACCTGTGGTTCGCCGGCCGCGTGCCGGACCTCAAGCCGACCGCCGGCTACTACGTCGACGGCCGCCGCTTCCTCGACGACGTCGCGGCGCAGATCGACGAGCTGGCGCTGCCGCGGCACCGGCTCGTACGCGTGCGCTAGCCGACTCGTACGCATTCGCTAGACTGCCCGCCATGCTGCGCGCCCTGACCACGTCGCTCGCCCTCGTCGCGCTGGCGGCGGCGCAGGCGCCGACCCGGCACTGGTCGTTCACGCCCCCGCAGCGCGTCGCGTCGGAGGTCGACGACGACGCCTGGTGCCGCGACGACCTCGACCGCTGCGTGCTCGCCGAGCTCGAACGCCGCGGCGAACACCCATCGCCGGAAGCCGCACCCGAGGTGCTGCTGCGTCGCCTGCACCTGGTGCTGACCGGCCTCGGGCCGTCGCCGGGCGACGTCGCCGCGTTCGTCGCCGAGCCGAGCGACGCCGCCTACCGGCAGACGGTCGATCGGCTGCTGGCCAGCGACGCGTGCGCCGAACACCGCGCCGTCGCCTGGCTGGACCTCGCGCGCTTCGCCGACACCTACGGCTACCAGTCCGACTACACGTGCCGCACGTGGCCGTGGCGCGACTGGCTGCTGCGCGCGCTGCACCGCGACCTGCCGTGGCCGCGCTTCGTCGAGCAGGTCGTCGCCGGCGATCTGCTGGCGGACGCGGGTGAACCTGGCGCCGGCGGCGGTGACGACGCGCGCATCGCCACCGCGTTCTGGCGGCTGCACCGGCAGACCAACGAGGGCGGCTCGATCGACGAGGAGTGGCGCCACGAATACGTCGCCGACCGCGTCGACACGTTCGGCCAGGCGTTCCTCGGCCTGACGCTCGGCTGCGCGCGCTGCCACGACCACAAGTCCGACCCGATCCGCCAGCGCGACTTCTACGCGACCGGCAGCTTCTTCGCCGTCGACGAGGCCGGGCTGACGCCGTACTCGACCGGCGGCACGCCGCAGCCGGCGATGCGGCTCGGCGACGCGGCGGCGCAGCGCGAACTGCAGCGGTTGGCGGCAGCGGAAGCCGACGCCGAGCGCGCGTTGGCCGCCGCGCTGCGCGTGGCCGACAGCACGCCCGTGCACGAGCTGGCCGCGCCGGCGCCGGTCGCGCAGCACGGCAGGTTCGTCGGCGACGGAGACCGTCGCGTCGGCATCGACAAGCCCCCCACGCCGACGCGCGCCGACCCGTACAGCCTGCGCTTCGTCGTCACCGCGCCCACCGACGCCATCGAGCGCGCCGTGCTGGTGCACACCAGCAACTACACCGAGGACGCCGACACGCAGGGCTTCCAGGTGCTGCTGAAGCACGACCGGCTGTGCTGGGAGGTCGTGCACCACTGGCCGGGCTCGGCGATCGCGGTGGCGACGCGCACGTCGCTGCCGGGCGGACGAGCGGTGCAGGTCGTCGTCACCTACGACGGTAGCTCGCGCGCCGCCGGCCTCGCGATCTGGCTCGACGGCGAACGCGCCGACGTCGCCGTCGTGCGCGACGAGCTGCGCGGCCCGGCCACCGTGCGCCGCCTCGAGCTCGGCGGCCGCGACCGCGACCGCGGCTTCGCCGGGACCATCGACGAGTTCGCGATGTTCGACCGCGAGCTCGACGGCGCCGAGATCGCGACGCTGTGTCGGCGTGCTGCGACCGACGACGAACGGCGCGACCACGCGCGGCGCCACGCGCCCGCCGTGGCCGCCGCGCGCGACGCGCTGCGTCAGGCGCGGCGCGCCCACCAGCAGGCGCTCGAGCAGCTGCCCGAGCTCATGGTGATGGCCGCGCACCCGCACCCGGCCCAGCGCTTCGTGCTGCGCCGCGGCGCCTACGACCAGCCCGACACGAAGCAGCCGGTCGACGCCGACGTGCCCGCCGCGGTGCTGCCGTTCGACGCGTCGTGGCCGCGCGACCGCCGCGGCCTCGCCCGCTGGCTCAACGCCCCGGAGCAGCCGCTCGCCGCGCGCGTCGTCGTCGACCGGCTCTGGGCGCAGTGCTTCGGCGAAGGCCTGATCCCGACGCCCAACGACCTCGGCCGCGCCGGCGAAGCGCCGCTGCACCAGCACGCGCTCGACCTGCTGGCGTGCGACCTGCAGCGCTCCGGCAGCACGCGCGAGATCCTGCGCCGCATCGTCTGCTCGGCGACGTTCCGCCAGGCCTCGACGACGACCGCCGAACGCCACGCGGCCGACCCACACAACCGCCTGCTCGCACGCGGCCCGAGCTTCCGCCTGTCGGCCGAAGCGCTGCGCGACCACGCGCTGCTCGCCGCGGGCCTGCTGCGGCGAACGGTCGGCGGCCCGAGCTGCCGGCCGTGGCAGCCGCCCGGCCTGTGGCGCGACAGCGGCGCCGCCTGGGGTGGCGGCGACTACCAGCCGGATGGCCCCGCCGGCGCGCACCGCCGCAGCCTCTACACGTTCGTCAAGCGCACCGCGCCGCCGCCCGACATGGTGGTGTTCGACGCGCAGAGCCGCGAGACGTGCCTCGTGCGCCGGCAACCGACCGACACCCCGCTGCAGGCGCTGACGATCTGGAACGACCCGGTGTTCGGCGAGTGCGCCGAAGCGCTGGCGCGGCGCGCCGAGCTCGAGCTGCCGCAGCGCGGCCTCGCGTCGCACGTCGACTTCGTGTTCGGCTGGCTGTGTGGCCGCGCGCCGCGCGACGCCGAACGCGACGCGCTGCTCGCCCTCTGCGCGCAGGCCGCCGACGAACGCCAAGGCCTCGCGCTGTGCGCCTCGACCCTGCTCGGCAGCGACGCCGTGATGGTGGTGCGATGACCGACCCGCTCGACGTGTACCCGCTCGCGCTCGGCCGCCGCGCGTTCCTCGGCAACACCGCGCTCGGGCTCGGCGGGTTGGCGATGCGCTGGCTCGGCGGCGGGGACGACGCAACGCCCCCGCGCGGCCCCCACTTCACGCCGCGCGCGCGCCGCGTCGTCTACCTGTTCCAAGCCGGCGGTCCGTCGCCGTTCGAGACCTTCGACCCCAAGCCGCTGCTGCGAGAACGCCACGGCGAGGACCTGCCGGACTCGGTGCGCAACGGCCAGCGGCTGACCGGCATGAGCGGCTTCCAGGCCCGACTGCCGCTCGCCGGCGCGTTCTGCGACTTCGCCCGCCACGGCAAGAGCGGCACCTGGGTCAGCGACCTGCTGCCGCACCAGGCGCAGGTTCTGGACCGGCTCTGCATCGTGCGCTCGATGCACACCGAAGCGATCAACCACGACCCGGCGATCACGTTCTTCTGCAGCGGCAGCCAGATCGCCGGCCGGCCGTCGATGGGCGCGTGGGCGTCGTACGGGCTCGGCAGCGACAACCGTGACCTGCCGACGTTCGTCGTGCTGGTCAGCAAGGATGCGCAGCGCGACCAGCCGCTCTACGCGCGGCTGTGGGGCGCTGGCTTCCTGCCGGGAGAACACCAGGGCGTGCCGTTCCGGCCGGGCAGCGAGCCGGTGCTGTTCCTCGACCGCCCCGCCCACGTCGACGCGGCGCAGCGGCAGGCCCAGCTCGACGCGCTGCAGCAGCTGCACGCGGACCAGCTCGCGCACGAACACGACCCGGCGATCGTCGCGCGCACACGGCAGGCGGAGCTGGCGTTCCGCATGCAGAGCAGCGTGCCGGAGGCAGCCGACCTGCGCAGCGAGCCGGACTCGACGTTCGCGCTCTACGGCGAACGCGCGCGCGAGCCCGGCAGCTACGCCGCCAACTGCGTGCTGGCGCGGCGGCTGCTCGAACGCGGCGTGCGCTTCGTGCAGCTGTTCCATCAGGGCTGGGACCAGCACGGCGGGCTGCCCGGTGGCATCACGCGGCAGTGCCAGCAGACCGACCAGGCGAGCGCGGCGCTGGTCACCGACCTGCAACGCCGCGGCCTGCTCGACGACACGCTGGTGGTCTGGGGCGGCGAGTTCGGCCGCACCGCCTACTGCCAGGGCAAGCTGACGCCGAACGACTACGGCCGCGACCACCACCCGCGCTGCTTCACGGTCTGGCTCGCCGGCGCCGGCGTGCGTGCGGGCCACGTGCACGGCGCGACCGACGACTTCGGCTACAACGTCGTCGACGGCGCGGTGCACGTGCACGACCTGCACGCGACGATGCTGCACCTGCTCGGCTTCGACCACGAACGGCTGACGTTCCGCCACCAGGGCCGCGACTTCCGCCTGACGGACGTCGCCGGCAAGGTGGTGCGCGCGCTGCTCGCCTGAGGAGCTCAGGCCTGCACCGGCCGCCCGACGAACAACCAGCTCATCGGCGTCAGCTGCCGCAGCTCCGCCAGCTCCAGTCCGGCCTGGTGGAACAGCCGCCGCACCTCCGGCTTGCGCCGCTCGCGCGAGCCGCACAACACGCGCATCTCGAGGTCCATCATGCGCGCCAGGTCGGGGCGGTTGTCGGGCCACAGCAGCGCGTCGATCGCCAGCACGCGGCCGCCGGGCGACATCGCTTCGCGACAACGACGCAGCAGCTGCGCCGCGCGTTCGTCGTCCCAGTTGTGCAGCACGTGCTTCAGCAGGTAGACGTCGCCGCCGGCCGGCACCGCGGCGAAGAAGTCACCGCTCTCGCAGCGCGCGCGACCGCCGTCGGCCAGCTCAGCTACGTCGACGCGCGCGATGACGTGCGACAGGTCGAACAGCACGCCTTCGGCGTCGGGCAGCTGCCGCAGCAGCTCGCGCAGCAGGGCACCGCGACCGCCGCCGACGTCGACCAACCGCCGCGCGCCGGCCAGCTCGGCGCCGCGCACCAGCGCCGCCGCCTCCATGCGCGAGAACGCGTCGATCGCCGCGTCGTAGGCCTTCGCTTCGTCGGGCGACTGCGCGAGGTGCTCGTAGAGCCCGTGCCCCGCCGCGCGCTGGTACGGCGTGGTGCCGTGGCTGCCGCCGTCGCGCATCGCAACGCGCAACCGCGACCAGGCGTCCCACTGCGACGGCGAGCCCTGGAACGCGGCGAACGCGCCGAGCCGGTCGCTGCACAGCGCCTCGCCGCGAGTGGTCAGCGCAAAGCGCCCGGTCGCCGGCTCGTCGAGGTAGCCCATGCCGCAGAGGCAGCGCAACAGGCTCTGCAGGTCGTCCGGGTCGCAGCCGAGCGCCGCGGCCAGCGATTCGAGCGGCTCGCCGCGCGCGCCGCTCGCACGCAGCCGGTCGGCGACACCGAGCGCCGCGGCCGTCGACAGCGCCTGCGCGCGGTGCTTGCCGCCGAGTTCGAACAGCAGCAGCTCGTCGTCGTCGGCCGGGACGTAGGCGGCCGACAGCGCCGGCCGCGGTTCTGCTTCGCCGCCCACCAGTCCGCTCAGGACGTCGGCGCCATCGCCAGCAGCAGCTCGCGCGCGCGATCGGCTTCGGGGTGCTTCTCGAACTTGCCGAGCGTGCGTTCGAAGTCGCGCGCGACCAGCGTCATGTGGTCGCGGCGCGCCTTGCCGACCTTGGCCTCGCCCTCGAGGCGGTGCGCCGACACCTTGACGCCGATCTGCCGGAAGCCGCTCTTCTCGAGCAGCTGCTCGCCGAGCTCCGGCCCGACCGTCTGCAGGCCGCGCAGCACGATCTCGCCGACCGCCTCTTCGCCCTGCGCGATGCGCATCTTCATCATCTGCATCGTCTCCTCCGGCGTCATGCGCTCGCCGACCGAGACGTGGGCGTCGACCAGGATCGACGGGAAGTGCGGCGCGCCCATGAACGTCGGCCGCTGCTGCTCCGGCGCCAGCATCGCCCACTCGCGCAGGAAGCCCTGCACGAAGTTGCCGAGCTCGAGGAAGCGCGTGCCGATCTCGCCGTACGGCTGGTACACGGCCGCCGGCAGCTTGTAGAGCCCCTGGTGGATCAGGTGGCAGGTGAACGACCAGTAGAGCAGGTTGTCCCAGAACACCTTGCAGCTCATCGCCGACGGGTGGCCGTAGATCGGCGCCGAACGCCGGAACAGGTCGGCGCAGCCGTGGAACAGCGACTTGTAGAGCACGTTGAGGTGGTTCGACTTCTCGTGCAGGTCGCCGCCGGCGAGATCGGTGCGGATCATCTCGACGGTGAAGTGGTTGGCCGCGGCGATGAAGTCCGAGCCCGGGCTGTAGAGCGGATCGACGAACGCGCCCGCCTCGCCGACCAGCGCCCAGCGGTCCGGCGACCAGCTGCGCGAGACGTTGTGGCTGAAGCCCTTCAGGCAGAGGAAGTCGTGCACCTCGAACGGCTCGATCAGCTTGGCCAGGTGCGGCTCGTGCTCGCGCAGGAAGTCCATCGTCGCCTCGAGGCCGGCGATGCGGCTGGCGTCGTGGATCTCGTCGGTGATGACCAGCCCGACCGAGTGGTAGCCGGTCGACAGCGGGATCAACCACGCCCAGTAGCCCGGCCCCATGAAGTGGTTGGTCGAGCGCCAGCGCTCGTCGGCGCACGGCCGCTGGAACCACTCGGTCTCGGTCTTCGGCACCATGTCGTTGATGTCGACGAAGCCCTTGACGCGGAACCAGCCGCTGTGCGCGGTGTGCGGCGAGCCGCGCGTCATCTTCATGCGCTTGCGCAGCAGCGCCTGACGACCGGTGGCGTCGACCACCCAGCGCGCGGTCAGCTCGCCGGACTCGGCGCCGCCCTCGGCGGCGTTCTCGAAGGCGACGCGGTGCATGCCGCCGCCGGTCGACAGGTCGATGTCCGTGACCTTGGCGCCCTCGATCATCTCGACGCCGTCCTCGGCGAGGAAGCCGCGCAGGTCGTTCTCGAGGCGGCCGCGGTCCATCTGGTACGACTTGACCACCGGCTCCGAGCACGGGCCGATCTCGTGGCGCTGGTGCAGCGGCAGCGTGCCGCCGCCGGGGAAGAAGCGCAGCCCGAGCTTCACCAGGTGGTGCTCGAGCAGGTACTCCTTGAGGCCGAGGCTCTCGA
The DNA here is from genome assembly GCA_020638735.1 of Planctomycetota bacterium. GTDB lineage: Bacteria > Planctomycetota > UBA1135 > UBA1135 > UBA2386. The sequence continues at coordinate 47,009 of JACKHZ010000009.1, forward strand.
AGTACTGACAGCCGAGCTCGACCGACGACTCGCCGACCTTGTGGCAGGCGTCGGGCAGCGGCCGGGTGGTGCGCTCGATCAGCGCGACCGACAGTTGGGGTAGTTCGCGGCGGAGTTGGCGGGCGAGCAGGATGCCCGAGAGGCCTCCACCACAGATGACGACGTCACGAGGAGACGACGAACGCGGTTGCGACATAGGGTTGATGCGCTCGGATACGAGCGGATTCGAGCCGACGCCGATGGTAGCGACGAGGCCCGCCCGTTCCAGCCCGCCGAGCGCCGGCGAGGCCCCTTGACGGATGCAGAACTGCCGGTCCTGGAGCGCTGCGAAAGCTTGCCCGCGCCGCGCGGCGCACCTAGGATCCGCCGCAAAGGAACCAAATGTCAGATCAGCTCGAAGACCGCATCAAGGAAATCATCGTCGAGACGCTCGCCCTCGAGGACGTCGAGCCCAAGAGCATCGAGACGGAAGCGCCGCTGTTCGGCGAAGGCCTTGGCCTCGACTCCATCGACGCGCTCGAGCTGGCGCTGGCGTTCCACAAGGAGTTCGGCGTGCGCACGGTCGAGAACGACGAGCGCAACCGCGAGTACTACCACTCGGTCGCGTCGCTGGCGAAGTTCATCCGCGAGAAGCAGGCCGAGGCAGCCACGGCCGAATAGGCTTCGCCGGGTCTCCCTTCCGCGTCCCCTCGCCTTCCCGCGTCCGCGCGATGGCCAGCCTCGTCCCGTGAACGTCTGGCGCGTCGTCTTGCGCGTCGCCGCCGCGGTCGCCCTGATCGCGTACCCGGTGTTCGTCTGGCTCGGGCTGTCGTCCGGCTCGCCGCGCACGGTGGCCCTGGTGCTGCTCGCGGTGATGGCGCCGGCGATGCTGCTGCGGCGCCGCAGCGGCGCCCAGGCCGCGGTCAAGAGCCTCGCCATCGTGCCGATCACGATCCTCGTCGTGCTCGGGGTCGCGGCGGTGCTCGACGGGGAACAGTGGATCCTGTGGACCCCGGTGGCGACCAACGCCGTGCTGTTGTTCGCCTTCGCCTCCACGCTGCGCGCCGGCAGCACGCCGATGATCGAGCGCTTCGCACGCCTGCAGCAGAAGGAGCTCGACGCTGGGAAGGTCGCGTGGTGCCGCGCGTGGACCTGGGGCTGGTGTGCGTTCTTCGTCGGCAACGGCGCCACCGCGGCGGCGCTCGCCACCTGGGCCGAACGCTCCTGGTGGGCGCTCTACAACGGCATGATCTGCTACGCCCTGATCGGCCTCATGGCGCTCGGTGAGTTCGTGCTGCGGCGCCGCCGTTTCCCCCACCTGCGCCAGCGCAACCGCCGCGCCGACGCGACTGCGCACGACGCCTCCACCGACGCCGCACCCGACCGGACCCGCTCGTGACCGAGACCTCCTTCCTGCCGCTCTGCACCGCGACGACGCTCGTCGTCGGCCGCGCCCTCCACGGCGACGTCACCGCGCGCGAGCTGCTGCAGCGCGCCGCAGTCGTCGCACGGGCGCTGCCTGCGCCCGAAGCCGGCCGCTGGCTGGCGCTGGCGTTCGGCGCCGATCGGCTGGCGTTCGTCGCCACGCTGCTCGCCGCCTGGCACGGCGGACACGCGGTGATGATCGTCGAGGACGCGCGCCGCGAACGCATCGCGCCGGCCCTGCAGCACCCGGACACCGCGCTGCTGCTGCACGACACCGGCGCCGGCCGCCGGCTGCGCGTACCGCCGCTGTTCGACGGCGCGAACCTCGACGACGAGACGCCGCTCGACGGCGCGGCGATCGACCGCCGGCTGCGCGCACCCGATGCCCCCGCGCTGGCCGTACAGCTGCACGACGAACGCGGCCGCACCAGCCTGCGCAGCTGGTCGGGGCCAGCGCTGCTCTCGGCGATCGACGCGCTCGCCGAACGGCTGCCGCTGGCGACCGGACAGCGCCTGCTGCACTGCTGCACGCCGGGCTTCCTGCCGGCGCTGTTCGCCGGCTGCCTGCTGCCGCTGCGCCGCGGCGGCGTGCTCGACCTGATCGCCGGCCGCGACGCGTCGGCGCTCGCCGCCGCCAGCCGCGAGCCGGAGGTGGCCGGGGTGCTGTGCGACGTGCTGACGCTGCGGACGATGGCGGCCGGCGGCGAACACGGCAGGCCGGCCGCGGGCGTGCCGCTGTGGAGCACCGCGCCGCTGCCGCCGGGTCTGCACCTGGCGCCGCTGCGCGCGGCCCCGTTGTCGCTGCCGCCGGCCATCGCCGCGACCAGCGACACCCCGCCGATCGGCCACGCGGCCGCGATCGACTCCCTGCGCCGCTGCGCCGGCGTGCACGACGTCGACGCGGTGCCGGTGCCCGACGCACCTGTCGTCGTCGCCGCCGCCGCCGGCCCCGGCGCCACCGCCGCGATCCGCGACGCCGACCGGGCGCTGCCCGACGGCCGCGAGCTGCGCTGGGTCGCCTTCGACGTGATGCCTCGCGACCCCAACGGGCGGCTCTGCACGGCCGACGTCTGGCTGCGCGCCGGCCGGGGCCGCGACGGTCGCGCCGTGCTGCGTACCCTCGACTGGCAGCGAGTGCCCGACGACGACGCCGCGGTCGCGGTGCTGCGCACGACGATGCCGCGCGACTACCTGTTCTTCGAAGGTCACTTCACCGGCTACCCGGTGCTGGCCGGCGCCGTGCAGCTGCAGGAGCTGGTGGTCGCGCGCCTCGTCGACCTGTGCGGCGAGCTGCCGCCGCTGGAGCTGATCGACGGCATCAAGTTCCTGCAACGCATCGCCCCCGGCGACGCCATCGCGCTCCGGCTGCAGCGCAGCGACGACGCGCGCAAGATCTCCTTCGAGGTCTCGCGCGACGGCGCCCGCTGCACCGCCGGTCGCGCCGTCTTCACCGCCGCACTGCCGGCCTTCCGCTCGTGAGCGACGCCACGCACGGCAACACGCCGAACGCCGCCGCTCCCGCAGCGGCGCCAGACACCTGGCTGAGCCAGCGGGAACGCGGCGCGGTCTGGCTGATCTACGTCACGTTCCGGCTGGCGACGCTGCTCGGCCGCACGCTGATGAAGCCGCTGGTGATGGCGATCGCGCTCTACTACCGCCTGTTCGACAAGAAGGCGGTGCGCGCGTCGCGCGACTGGCTGCGCCGCGTGCACGGGGCGGAGCCGGGCTTCTGGGCGATCTATCGCCACATCCGCACGTTCGCGCAGGTGACGATGGATCGCATCTTCCTCGTCAGCGGCCGCACGCGCAGCTTCGAGTTCACGCGCACCGGCAACCACAACCTGCGCGCGCAGCAGGCCACCGGCCGCGGCGCAATCCTGCTCGGCGCGCACCTCGGCAGCTTCGAGGCGATGCGTTCCGGCGACCACGACGAGAAGTTCGGCATCAACATCGTCGGCCACTTCCAGAACGCCCGCATGCTCAACCAGCTGCTGACGCGGCTCGACCCGAAGCGCGCGGCGCGGGTGATCCACATCGGCGACGACCCGGTCGGGCAGATGGCGCGCGTGCACGATCGCGTCGAGGCCGGCGAGTTCGTCGCGCTGCTCGGCGACCGCACCGGGCTCAACGAGCGCGTCGTGACGGTGCCGTTCTTCGGCGCGCCGGCGTCGTTCCCGGCCGGTCCGTTCCTGATCGCATCGCTGATGCGCTGCCCGGTCTACCTGGTGTTCGGCCTCTACCGGGCGCCGAACCGCTACGACTTGTTCTGCGAGCCGTTCGCCGACGACCTGCACCTGCCGCGCAAGGGCCGCCAGCAGGCGCTCGAGGACGTCGTGCGGCGCTACGCGGCGCGGCTCGAGCACTTCTGCCGCGAGGCCCCCGAGAACTGGTTCAACTTCTATGACTTCTGGCAAGACGCACAGCAGGAAGCTGCCCGGCAGGAACCTCCCCGACCACGCCATCCAGGTGGAGAACCGGGTCGCGTTCCAGTTCTGTGACCCGCTCGGCGTCGCCTGGCACGGCCGCTACTTCGAGTGGCTCGAGCAGGCCCGCACCGAGCTGTTCCGCAGCGTCGGGCTGCCCGTGCCGACCATCAAGGGCATGGGCTTCAAGATGTTCATCGTCGACGCGCGGTGCCGCTACATGGTGCCGATGACCTACGACGAGACGGTCCGCGTCACGGCGTGGTTCACCGCGTCGTCGCCGTTGATCCGCGTCGCCTATGACATCTACAATGTCGATCGCGATCGGCGCAGCGCGCGCGCCTTCACCGTGCTGGCGACGACCGACGTCGCCGGCAACCTGCTGACGAAGACTCCCGATGGACTGCTCGAGCGACTGCCGATCCGCTAGCCTGCTCGCCCTCGCGGCGGCGCTCCTGCTCGCCGCGCTGCCGGCCCGGGAGGCCACCGTGCAGCAGGGCGAGACCCCGCCACCAGCCCCTCGGCAGGACCAGTCCGGCCAGCAGGGCGCAACCGCGCCGAGCGAGCCGTGGACGGCCAAGGCCAAGGCGCCGCGCGACCTGCCCGGCGAGCGGCCGAAGGACGTGACCGCGCTGTTCGCAGCGTTCGCCGGGTTGAAGGGCCTGTCGGCGACCTACACCGAGGAGAAGCACCTCGCGCTGCTGGCCGTGCCGCTGAAGCAGAAGGGTGAGCTGCACTTCCTGCCGCCGGGCACGCTGACGCGCGTCGTCCAGTCGCCGGAGCGCTCGCAGCTGACGCTGACGGACAAGGAACTGCGCATGGCGGACAAGGGCGGCACCGAGGTGATCGACCTGCGCAAGAGCGACCGCGTGCGGCTGTTCGTCACCTCGCTGCTGCAGGTGTTCCGCGGCGACCAGGAGGCGTTGGCGGCGCACTACCGCGTCACCTACACGCCGAGCCCCGACCCGGCGCAGCCCCGCGCGTGGACGCTCGAGCTGGCGCCGACCACCGGGTCGCTGCAACAGATCCTTGAGAAGCTGGTGCTGAGCGGCGAGGGCGTCGCCGTGAGCCGCATCGAGCTGCACGAACCAGGCGGCGACCGCACGGTGACGAAGATCGTGCTCGTCGATCCGGCGCGGCGCTTCGACGACGCCGAGCGCCGCAGCCTGTTCGGCGATGCCGCCGGGACGGACGCGGACCCCGCGCAGAAGGAGTCGGCGAGGCAGGATCCGGCGGCGAAGGAATCCGCGCGGAAGGGCGCCGCCGACAAGTGAAGGAGCGCCGCGCGTTCGGGCTCGGCTGCGTCCTGCTGGGGCTCGGACTGCTGTTCGTCATCCTGCGCCTGCACGTCGCCACCGACATCACGCACTTCCTGCCGGAAGGCGAGAACGGTGACGACGTGCACCTGGCGCGCGAACTGGCCGCCGGCGAGCTGAGCCGCACGATGGTGTTGCTGGTCGACGCACCCGACGCCGAGACCGCGGCGCGGGCCAGCCGCGCGTTCGAGGCGCGCCTGCGCGCGACGCCGGCGATCGCCGACGGCACGGCGCGCCTCGTCGGCGGATCGTTGCCGGGCATGGAGGAGGCGATGTGGCGGCTCTACGCCCCGCACCGGCTCGCCTTCCTGGCGGCCGACGCCGACGCGGCGCGCGCGGCGTTGACCGACGAAGGGCTTCGCCGCGCGGTCGCCGAGCTGAAGCACAAGCTCGCCTCGCCGATGTCGACCTTCCTCGGCCGCGTCGCACCACAGGACCCGCTGCTGATCCTGCCGCACCTGTTCGAGAGCCTGCTCGGCGGCGACGGCGAGGGCATGAAGCTGGTCGACGGTCGCTTCGTGACCCAGGACGAACACGGCGCCGTGCTGCTGCTGACGACGCGCGCCTCGGCCTCGGACGCGGCGGCGGTGCGGCCGCTGCTGGCCGCGATCGACGCGCAGTTCGCCGCGTTGAACGCCGGGTTCGACGGCGCGCTGGCCCTGCACGAGAGCGGCACGCACATGTTCGCGCTGTCGTCCGAGGCGCAGATCAAATCGGACATCCAGCGCGTCAGCATCGGCTCGACGATCGGCCTCCTGCTGCTGTTCGTCGTCATGTTCCGCTCGCTGCGGCTGATGCTGCTGGTGCTGCCGACGCTGGCCTCGGGCTTCGTCGCCGGAACCGCCACGTGCCTCGCGGTGTTCGGCTCGGTGCACGGCCTGACGCTCGCCTTCGGCGCGGCGCTGATCGGCGTCAGCGTCGACTACGCGGTGCACTTCCACTGCCACCATCAGCTGTCGCCGTCGCCCGCCGGTCCGCGGGCGACGCTGCGCGAGATCTGGCCCGGCCTGCTGCTCGGCGCCGGCACCACGATCGTCGGCTTCGTCGCGCTGATGGCGTCGAGCTTCCCCGGGCTGCGCCAGCTGGCGGTGTTCGCCGCCGCCGGCATCACCGCCGCGGTGCTCAGCACGTGGCTGTTCCTGCCGCTGCTCGCCGGCCCCGCCGGACGCCCGACGGCGCAGAGCCGCGGCCTGGTGCGCGTGCTCGGCCGCCGGCTGTTCGGCTCCCAGGACGCGGGGCCGGCGACCCCGCGACGCCGTGCGCTGCTGGCCCTGCCGGCCGTCGTCGTCGCGGCGCTGGCTGCGATCGGTGTGCCGCAGCTGCGCTGGAACGACGACTTCGCCGACCTCAACAAGGTCGACCCGGCGCTCGAGGCGCGAGACCGCGCGGTGCGCGAGCGCGTCGTGCGCTTCGAGCAGCGACGGCTGGTGGTCGCCACTGGCGTCGACGAAGAAGCCGCGCTGGTCGCCGACGATGGCGCGCAGCGCGCGCTCGACGCGCTGGTGGCCGCCGGCGGCCTGCGCGGCTTCCGCGGCATCGGCCACATGCTGCCGAGCGCCGCTCAGCAGCGCGCCGTCGAGAACGCGGTGCACTCCTGCCCCGACCTGTGGCCGCGGCTCGAGCGCGTGCTCGAAGCCGACGAGTTCCGCAGCGCGCCGTTCGCGCCGTTCCACGAGTTGCTCGAGCAGCCGCCGGCGCCGCCGCTGACCTTCGCCGAGCTGGCCGCGAGCCCGCTCGCCGATCTGGTCGAGCCGTTCCGCTTCACCTGGAGCGGCGGCCCCGGCTTCGTCACCTTCCTGCACGGCCTCGCCGACGAGGCGGCGCTGCGCGACGCGCTGGCCGCGGTGCCGGGCGCGAAGCTGATCGACATCGCCGGCGCGCTCTCGTCGGCCTACGGCGCCTACCGCGCCCGCCTGCTCGAGCTGTGGTTGCTCGGTCTCGGCGCCGTGCTGGCGCTGGTCGCGCTGCGGCACCGCCGCTTCGCCCCGACCGCGATCGCCTGCGCGCCGGCGCTGCTCGCCGCGGCCGGCACCGTCGGTCTGCTGACCCTGTGCGGGCTCGAGCTCAACATGCTGTCGCTGGTGGCGCTGCTGATGGTGGTCAGCATGGGCGTCGACTACGGCGTGTTCCTCGCGGAGCACCGCCATCGTCCGCAGCACCGCGACGCGACGCTGCTCGGCGTCGTGCTGGCCGGCCTGTCGACGTTGCTCGGCTTCGGCCTCCTGTCACTGTCCTCACAGCCGCCGTTGTTGCATATCGGGCTGACTTCGGGAGTCGGCGTGCTACTGTGCCTCGCGCTGGCGCCGACCCTGTGCGCCTTCACCGCCCCGAACCGCGACGCGTGAGCCGCCGTCTCCCCCGCCACCTCTGCCTCGCCTTGACCGGCCTCGCGCTGCTCGCCTGCCAGCAGACCCGGCCGACGCTGCACGACCTCGACTATCCGGGCGCGCTGCAGCCACCTGCGACGCTGCCGATCGAGGTGCAGTGGCAGCAGCGGGTGACCGCCGCGTGGCGCGAAGGTCCCGACGGCGAACTGCACGAACGCAGCTTCGACGCCGCGCTGCTGCGCCGCGGCGACCAGCTGGTCGTGCTCGGCCTGTCGCCGATGGGCTCGGTCGGCTTCTCGATCACGCTCGGCGCCGACGGCGCGATCGGCGTCGACGACAAGATGCCGGAGCAGATGGTCATCCCGCCGCGGTTCATCCTGCTCGACGTGCAACGCGCGTTCTACCCGTGGCTGCCCGCTGGCACGCTCGAGGGCGACGTCGGCGACGAACACGTCACCGAGCGCCGCGACGGCGACCGGCTGCTCGAACGCACGTTCGTGCGCCGCAGCGGCGAGCCGGCCGGCGCGATCACCGTGACCTGTTCGTGGAGCGCAGACCGCAGCGTCGACGGCGAGGTCCACCACGCGCCGGGTCGCGTCGTGCTCGACAACGGCTGGTTCGGCTACCGGCTGACCATCGACACCATCGCCGAGACGTTGCTCGACACCGACGACGCGCACGCCGACGCCGACGAGAGCACCGGCGACGGACGGGAGCCGCGATGAGGCGCACCGTGTTCGTCGCCGGCCGCGGCGCCGTCAGCGGCTTCGGCCTCGGCCTCTGCGCGCTGGTCGACGCGGTGTTCGCCGGCGAGAGCGCCCTGCGCGAACGCCGCCGCACCGCGGCCTACGAGGCGCCGACCGCGGTGGTCGGCGAGCTGCCCCCCGACGTGCTGCCAGGCGTCGCCGAGAACGACGTGCCGCTGCGCGCGGCGCTGCTGGCCGCCGACGAGGCGCTCGAAGAGGCAGGCCAGCCCGACCGCCGGCGGCTCGGCGTGATCTACGCGACGACCAAGGCCGACATGTCGGGCATCTGCGGCGACGGCCGCGGCCTCGGTTCGCCGCAGCGCCTCGCGCTGCAACTCGCCGCGGCGCTCGGCAGCGAGCTGTGGCCGGCGTCGGTGTCGTGCGCGTGCGCGTCGGGCGTGCAGGGCGTCGCCGCCGCCGCGCGCCGCATCGCCGCCGGCGAGTGGGACCGTGCCATCGTGCTGGCCAGCGACGTGATCAACGAGTTCATCCTGCGCGGCTTCGGCGGCATGGGCGCGCTCGACCCCGAGCGCTGCCGGCCGTTCGACGAGAGCCGCCGCGGCGTCTCGCTCGGCGACGGCGCCGGCGCGATCGTGCTGAGCTGCGCGGAGCGCGACTCGATCGGCGTCAGGGTCAGCGGCTGGGCCGGCGCCAACGACGCCTGCCACGTCACCGGCCCCGACTACGAAGGTCTCGGCGTCGGCCTGGCGGCGCGCCGCGCCGTCGCGCACGCCGGCCTGGCGATGGCCGACGTCGACCTGCTGCACCTGCACGCGACGGGCACCCGCGCCAACGACAAGACCGAGGCGATCGGCCTCGGCAACGCGTTCACCAGCGGCACGGCGCTCGAACGCACGCCGCCGGCGTTCGGCTCGAAGAGCCAGACCGGGCACACGCTCGGCGCCGCCGGCGTGCTCGAGTCGCTGCTGGCGATCGCCGCGCTGCAGCGCGCCACCGTGCCGGCCAACGTCGGCCTCACCACCTCCGATTGCGACCCGCGCCTCGACCTGCCGACCTCGCCGCGCGCGCTGCGGCGCAGCAAGCACGCGCTGAAGGTCGCCAGCGGCTTCGGCGGCGTGCAGGGCGCAGCGGTCTACTCGTCATGAACCCGAGCGCCACGCTGCTCGCCTGCGGCCTCGTCGACGCCTCCGGCATCGCCGGCTCGCGCGGCACCGACGTGACCTGGGCATCGCTCGGCACGCCGGCGCCCGGCGGCCCGAGCACGATGAAGCACGTGTTCGACAAGCAGGACGCGACCTTCCGCCGCATCGACCTGCCGGCGCGCGCGCTGGTGCTCGCCTGCGAGGCCGCCGACCTCGGCGCGGTGCTCGACGAAGAGCAGCGGAACCGCACCGCCATCGTCGTCGAGACCGACATCGGCTCGCTGGCCACCGACCTCGCGTTCGCGCGGAGCCTGGGCGAGGAGCTGGTGCACGCCGGCATCTTCCCCTACTCGCTGACCAGCACGTGCCTCGGCGAGATCGCGCTGCGCTACAAGCTGCGCGGGGCCAGCGTCAGCGTCAGCGTCACCGCCGAACGACGCGGCGCGGCCTTGCGTGAGGCGCTGCGCATGCTGGCCGGCGGCGAGTGCGAGCACGTGCTGACCGGCACGGTCGAAGCGCTGCTCGAGCCGGCGCACGGCCACGAGGCCCAGGTGCGCGCGGTGGTCGCGCTGCTCGGCCGCAGCGAGGCCGCCGACGCCGCCCGCAGCGCGGGGCTCGGCGAGGTCGCGTGGCCCGACGAGCGCGACGACCCGTTCGTCGCGTTGGCGCGCCGCTGTCGCTGAATCGGGCCCCCGCTCAGCTCGCCGTCGCCGCCGCAGATCGTCGCCCGGAGGCGCGCGCCTGCCACGCCCGCACCAGCGACGGCGCCGCGCCCGCGGCGAGCACGAACAGCAGCGGCCGGAACGGCTGCAGGTAGCGCGGATCGGGGATGACCGGCAGATAGGCACACGTGCCGAGCAGCGCCGCCGCGCCGAGCGCGAACGGCGCCCAGTGCGCGGCGCGGCGCCGTGCCCGCAGCGACGCGAGCGCGCCGCACAGCGCCAGCAGCATCACCGGCGCGTGCAACACGTGCATCAGCCAGTGCGTCGCCGCCATCACCGGCTGGCGCTCGTACGGCGAGTTGCCGACCGGGTAGACGTTGACGTCCTGCCCCTGCACCAGCGGCCAGCTCCACAGCCACACCGGCTTGTCGAGCAGGTACCACTTCGCGTAGCGCAGCGGCTCCGCCGCGACACGCGGGCCGAGCACCGCGAACAGGTCGTGCCACGACGCCGCCATCTGCGGCTGCGCGGGATCCTCGCGGTACGGGAAGCCGAAGCTGGCGGGATCCTGCCAGACCATGCCCGGGTAGCTGCCGTGACTGATCGAGGCGACGGCGCGTTCGCCGCCGCTCCTCGCCATCGGGGTCAGCTGGTTGCGCAAAGACCACGCCGCGAACGGTAGCGCCGACACCAGCAGCACCGTCACCGCGCGGCGCCGGTCGCCGCGCCACAGCGCCACCACCACCACCGCCGGCAGGAACACCAGCGTCTCGTTGCACAGCGGCAGCGCGCCGAGCAGCAAGGCGCCGCCGAGCGTCGCCGGCAGCGCGCGCGACCGCGGCCCGTCGCCGGCCAGCGCCCACAGCGCCGCGACGACGACGAACACCGTCAGGCACTCGGTCAGCACGAACGCCGGCGAGACCACCAGGTGCGGGCTCAGCGCGGTCAGCGCCGCCGCCGCCAGCGCCGGGACGAACGCCAGGAAGCGGCGCGCCAGCAGGTAGGTCAGCAGCACCGTGGCCGTCGACAGCGCGACCTGCAGCCAGCGCGCGAGCGTGTACCAGCCGTCGCCGGCGAGCAGTCGACAGGCGGCGAGCAGCAGCGGGTAGCCCGGCGAGCGGAACGAGTCGGGCGCCGGCGCAGAGCCGGCGTCCAGCGAGTAGACGCCGTGCGCGACGAGGTTGTGCGCGTACTGCGCATACTGGCCGGCATCGGCGCGCAGCGGCGCCTGGACGTCGGCGCCGACGACGAAGCCGATGCGCAGCGCGGCGGCGATCACGACGACGATGCTGACCAGGACGGCTCGTTCGGCGGTGCGCACGCCACGTCATCGTCCGCGCCGCCGCCCGGACCTGACGTCGCGTGCCCCGGGAGGCGTCACCGACCGTCGAAGATCCCGACAGTCTGCTCGGTGTCGGCCGGCACGTCGCGGCGCACCACCGCCAGCTGGTGCGGACGGCGCTCGATCCACAGCAGCACCGCGGTGCGCGCTGCCGCGGCCGGCGGCGGCGGCGCGCCGAGCACCAGCGTCAGCACGTCGACGCCTTCTTCGCTGCCGATCAGGACCCGCTCGAGCCGCGGCCCGCCCGGCTCGACCAGGGCGACCAGCGCGACGTCCGGATCGTCGGCAGGTGCCGCGGCGCCCTCGCCGAGCACCCGTCGCAGCAGCGCGGCGCGGTCGTCGTCGGCGGTCGCCCGCCAACACCCAGCCGCGGCGCCGGCGTCGGCCGGCGCGACCAAGCAGCGCCGCACGATCGCCGCGGCGTCTGCCCCCTGCAGCTCGATCGGCACCGCCGGGGTCGGCGCCCCTTCGCAGCCACACGCCGCGACCACCAGGGCCGGAATCCAGAGTCCGCGCACGCGCACGCCGTCACGGTATGCGACGCCGCCCCCGGCTACCATCGCGGCATGCATCGAACCACGCCGCTCGGCGTCCTGCTGCTCGCCACCGGCGTGACCGCGCAGACGCCCACCCGCGAACTCGCCGAGGTCGCCGCCGCCTACGCCGCCAAGGTCGCCGCCAGCGCGGTGTTCGTCAGTGGCCGCTCGATCGACTCGGTGATGACGCAGGAGTTCGCGCCGAACGGGACCATCGAGAAGCTGATCCGCCCGCTGCTCCGCTTCGACGTAGACCGCGAGGCCGGCACCGTCACGTGCCGGCTCGGCCAGGCGAAGGCCACCGCGGTGCGCACCGCCGGACTCGGCTGCGTGCTCTTGCACTCCGACGCGACGCTCGACGAGCTGCGACGCCGCGGCGCGCCGCCGGCGTCGGACCGCTGGCCCGACGCCACCGCCACCGACTGGCCGCTCGGCGACCGCATGCCCGAGGCGGCGGCGACGGGCATCGATCGCGACGCGCTCGAGCGCGCGCTCGACGCCGCGTTCGCCGAGCCCGACGACGGCCGCCGCGTGTTCACGCGGGCGGTGGTCGTGCTGCACCGCGGCCAGCTGGTCGCCGAGCGCTACGCCGCCGACGTCACGCCGGAGATGCCGCTGCCCGGCTGGTCGATGACCAAGTCGCTGAGCAACGCGCTGCTCGGCTTCGCCGTGCAGCAGGGCCGCTTCGAGCTGCCGCCGCCCAGCGCCGACGGCGACGCGCACGGCGTCGAGCCCGACCTCTACGCGCTGTTGACGATGACCGCCGGCAAGCAGTGGAACGAGAGCTACGAGGACCCGAACAGCGACGCGCTCCGCATGCTGTTCCGCTCTGCGGATCACGGCGCCGCGTTCGCCGCGGCGCCGCAGGCGGTGATGCCCGGCACGCGGTTCCAGTATGCGAGCGGCGCCACCAACCTGCTGTGCAAGCTGCTGCGGCAGCGCATCGACGACGACGCCGTCTACCACGACCTGCCGCGCCAGCTGTTCCGGCGCCTCGGCATGCGCAGCGCGGTGTTCGAGGCCGATCCGAGCGGCACCTTCGTCGGCAGCTCCTACGGCTTCGCCTCGGCGCGCGACTGGGCGCGGCTCGGCCTGTTGTTCGCGCAGGACGGCGTGTTCGCCGGACAGCGGCTGCTGCCCGCTGGTTGGGTCGCGCGTTCGACGGCGGCGACGGCGGCGAGCGGCGGCGGCTACGGTTGGCAGCTCTGGCTCAACCGCGACCCCGACGGCGACGGCCCGCACGAGCGCCGCTGGCCGGACCTGCCCGAGGACCTGTTCTTGATGGACGGTCACGAGGGACAGTCGTGCGTCGTCTCTCCGGCCGCCGAGCTCATCGTCGTGCGCCTCGGCTGCACCAAGCAGGGCGGCTTCGATCGGCACGCGCTGTTGCGGGCGACGCACGACGCGCTGCCACGCGCCGCGGCCGACGCGCCAGGGCGCCGCTGACGGGGCAGGTCGCTACCTGCCGCCCGGCACCGGAAGGTCCGACCACGGCCCGTACGGGCTCGGCACGCCCTGCGCGCGCGGCTGCAGGTAGTCGGCCCAGCGGTTGGCGAGGCGCAGGTCGCCGGCCACGAGCCCTTGCAGCCCGGGGTGCTTCTGCAGCACGCGGTCGAGCACCGTCGCCTTGGTGCGCACGGGAACGCGCGGCTGCGGGCTGTCGACCGGCCGACCATAGGCGAACACGACCCGCTCGCCGTCGGCGCGGCGCAGCACGACGCGAAGCTCGGGATACTCCGGGCCGACCAGCCAACGTTCGCCGAGGTTGGAGGCGTCGATCTCGAGCAACTGCGGGCACCCGGCGACCAGCGGTGCGAGTTCGTCGCGCCACTCGCAGGCGAGCGCAGCGGCACAGCGCACCCGAGCGTCGACGGCCGGCTCGCCGGGCGCCGGCGTCAGCGCGGCGCGGCCGCCTTCGCGGTACAGGCGCAGGGACGGCAGGCCGGTCTCGACCCACGGCAGCATGACCGCGTCCCTGTCGACGAGGCACAGCGGCACGTCGTCGGCGCTGCGCACGGCCAGCACCGGGCGCCGCAGACCGACGTGCAGGCGGAAGCGATCGGGGAACACCCGCTCGACAGTGACCTCGTCGACCCACGGCACGGTGACGAGCCCGTCGCGCAGCCGCCGCGAGGTGGCCTCGTCGAGGATGCCGACCGAATCGGACAGCCACGGCGACAGCGCCGCGCTGACCTCGGTCAGCAGCGCGCGGTCGAGCCACGGCGGCATCGCGCGGAAGCCGACGTGGTCGAGCTCGACCATCGGGCCGGTCTGTGGTTGCCGGTCGAGACGCGCGGCGAGCACGGCCACCGCGCGTGGCCCGGCGAGCCACACGGTCACGGCGAAGGCGCCGAGCACGAAGACCCGGAGCGCCCATTGCGGCGACTTGGACGACGTCATGTCGGGATTGCTGGCGGGGACCGCCTGTGACGACGGCGAACAGGGCCGCAGTCACCTTGTCCGCGCGACGCGGGACACCGCTGTTCGCGTGGACGCCGAGCGAGCGGATCCAGGGCCCGGTTGCGCGAGCGGCCTGGATCCCTTCAGCGGTGAGCCCGCCCGCGGACGAGCCAGCTCACCGAACGATCAGTTCAGGCGAGCGACGACCGGCTTCTGCTCGGCCTTGGCGCGCTCGCGGCCACCGCCCGACACGTTCTCGCAGTCGTCGGTGAAGATCTCCAGCGCGTCGAGCACGTTCTCGACCAGATCGCGATCCAGCGTGACCTCGCGGCCGCCCTTCGCCGCCTCGAGCTCGTGGTCGAGCAGGCGGGTCAGGATCTTGAGCTGGGAGAGGTGACGACCGACGAACTTGCCGACGTTGACTTCAGACTTGCTATCCATTGTTTGGCTCCAAGGCCGATTGGCCAGCAGGGAGAACTGCAGGGAGGAGCGGTGGTGACCTCCACCGCTACCGGACGATCGATGGCCGAGACCAACGATCGATGGATCGGAAGCCGGGCAGCGACGCGCCGCACGGCCGGTGCGAAATGCTCCGCCTGACCGACGGAACGAGCGCGAGCATACCGAGGGCTCGGCGACAAGCCAGCGTCCGGTGTCGTCGTTGTCGTGCGGATCGGCGCGCTTCGTTGTGAGTTCCTGGACAACTCTCCACACCGCTCAGCCGACTTGACGTGCGCGCAATCCGGCCGCGCGATTCCAACCACCGCCGACGTGTGCGATGCTGCGGAACGTGGCGAATGCGCACACGCAACGGCGGCCCTCCCGCGACGACCGCCCGGGCGACCCGATCCTGTTCAAGGGCTACACGCTCAACCCGTTCCAGGTCGAGGCGGCCCGCGCGATCGAACGCGGCGACAACGTGCTGCTCGCCGCCCCCACCGGCTCCGGCAAGACGCTGGTCGCCGAGTATGCGATCGAGCACGCGGTGCGGCAGGGTCGGCGCGCGATCTACACCAGCCCGATCAAGGCGCTGAGCAACCAGAAGTTCCGCGACTTCAAGAACGACGGGCTGCGCGTCGGCCTGATGACCGGCGACCTGACGCTCGACCCGGATGCGCCGCTGGTCATCATGACCACCGAGATCTTCCGCAACGCGGTGTTCGAGGACCCGGAGCGGTTCCGCGACACCGACTTCGCGATCTTCGACGAGGTGCACTTCGTCGACGACGTCGACCGCGGCACGGTCTGGGAGGAGAGCCTGATCTTCGCGCCACCGCACGTGCGCTTCGTCGGCCTCAGCGCGACCATCGCCAACCTGCACGAGTTCGGCGAATGGGTGCGCTCGGTGCGCGAGCAGCAGCTGACGGTCATCGAGCACAGCAAGCGGCCGGTGCCGCTCTCGCACCGCCTGTTCCATCCCGACGCCGGCGTGTTCCAGCTGGAGCAGCGCGCGCGCGCCATCACCTTCCACGAGAAGGCCGCCGCCCGCGAGACGCGCCACGGCGGCCGCGAAGGCCGCCGCGAACGCGAACGCTCGCGCTGGGGCGACAAGCGCGAACGCAAGCAGGGCCGCAACGTGCGCTTCGGCCCGCGGCCGTACGTGATGCTGCTCGACGAGGTGGTGCACCGCCAGCTGCTGCCGGCGCTCTACTTCTGCTTCTCGCGCAAGGAGTGCGAGATCAAGGCCGAGCGCAGCATGGGCCGCCGCCTGCTCGATCGCCGCGAACGCGCGACGATCGAGGCCGAGTTCCACGACATCTGCGCGCGCTTCGAGCTCGACCCGGACCGCGACCCGGGTCTGGTCGGCATCCTCGGCCGCGCGATGGCCGGCGTCGGCTACCACCACGCCGGCATGCTGCCGATCCACAAGGAGGTCGTCGAGCGGCTGTTCACGTCGGGGCTGCTGAAGCTGCTGTTCACCACCGAGACGTTCGCGCTCGGCATCAACATGCCGGCGCGCACGGTGATCTTCGATCTGCTGCGCAAGTTCGACGGCGTGCAGATGAACTACATGAAGGCGCGCGACTACCTGCAGATGGCGGGGCGCGCCGGCCGTCAGGGCCTCGACACGTCGGGGCTGGTGATCGCGATCCTCGAGGACGAGGACCTGATCGAAGGGCCGCTGTCGCGCTTCCACTCGGGCAAGGTCGAGCCGATCACGTCGCGCTTCAACCTGTCGTACTCGACGATCCTCAACCTCTACGACCGCCTCGGCAGCAAGGGCCTGCTCGCCGCCTACGACAAGAGCTTCGCCGCGTTCCAGGCGATGAAGGGCTCGGCGTCGGCGCGGCAGAAGAAGCGCGCCGCGGCGCACGCCGCGCTGGCGACGCGCGTGCAGGTGCTGCGCGACGCGGGGTACCTCGACGACGACGGCCTGCTGCCGCGCGGCAAGGTCGCACAGCGCATCAACGGCTACGAGATCCAGGCCACCGAGCTGCTGTTCAGCGGCGTGCTCGAGCAGATGGACCTGCACCAGCTGGCGGCGACGTTCACCGCGCTGATCCACGAGGAGCGGCGGCGCGCCGACCCCAAGCACCACCGCCGCGAGGCCGGGCCGCTGATGAAGGCGGCGACGGACGCGGTGCGCCGCTTCCGCGACGTCGAGCTCGAGCAGGGCATCGGCACCGCGATCAAGGAACCCGATTGGGGCATCGCGCCGGCGGTCGACTGCTGGAGCCGAGGCGGCTCGATCGAGGACCTCGAACGCATGTCGCACGGCGACGCCGGTGACGTCGTGCGCACGCTGCGCATGGCCATCCAGATGATGCGCCAGGTCGGCATGCAGGTCGGCAAGGGCCAGCAGCTGCGCGCGCGGTTGGACGAGGCGGTGGTCGCGGTCAACCGCGACGTGGTCGACGCCAAGCGGCAGTTCGAGCTGGGCTAGGCGCGACTCATCCGGCCGGCTTCTTCGGCGACGCCGGCTCCGCGCGGGTCGCCCCCGCGGCGTCCGCGGCCTCGGCGCGCGCCTCCGCCTCGGTCGCCAGCTTGCCGAAGTAGGCCGGCATGTCGACGCCGCCGACGTCGCGCATCATCTGCATCATCGGCGGCAGCGACGACGCGAGGCCGCGCAGGAAGCCCGACGTCGCGTTGCCCTGGCCGTCCTTGCCGCCGCCAGCGCCGCCGTCCCAGACGACGATCTTGTCGAACTTGATGTTGCTGATCGCCTTCGCCGCCGTCTCCGACAGCTTGTCGAGGTGCTCGAGCATCATCATCTGGAACGCTGCCTGCGAGCCGCCGCAGGCCTCGACGATCGCCCGCAGACCCTCGCCCTTCTTGGCCAGGATCTCGTAGTTGCCGCGCGCCTCGGCGTCGAGCCGGGCGAAGATCGCCGCGGCTTCACCCTCGGCCTCGATGCGCCGCTTCTGCGCCGCGGCCTCGGCGTCGACGATGGTCTGCGCCTTCTGCGCCTTGGCGACCGCCTCGAGCTGCGCGCGCTTCTCGGCCTCGAGCTTCTCGGCCTGCGCCAGCGCGGCCTTGGCCTCGGCGCGGTACTGCGCCTCGAGCACCGCCGCCTCGGCCTGCCGGTAGCGCGACTCCGCCTCCTGGTAGGCCTCGGCCTCCTTGACGCGCAGGTCGGCGTTGCTGGCGGCGACGACCGCCTTGGCCTCGTTCTCGCCGGCGACCGCCTTGGCGTTGGCAGACGCGATCTGCACGCGCATCTCGCGCTCGGAGTCCTTGACCGAAGCGTCGCGGGTGAACTCGGCCTGCTTCTCGCCGACGACGCGCTCGCGCTCGAGGTCCGCGACCTTGACGGCGCGGTCACGCTCCGCGGCGGTGGTGCCGATGTCTCGCTCGCGCGCGGCGTTGGCCACCGCGATCGACTGCTCGCGCTCGGCGTCGGCGACGCCGATCGCGCCCTTCTTGTTCTGCTGCGCGACGTCGATCGTCGCCTGCTGGATCGCCTCGGCCGCGGCCTTGCGGCCGATCGCCTCGATATAGCCCGACTCGTCGGTGATGTCCTTGATGTTGACGTTGATCAGGACCAGGCCGATCTTCTTCAGCTCGGGCTCGAGCGACGCCTGGATCTTCTCCAGGAACACGTCGCGGTCGCGGTTGATCTCCTCGATGCGCATCGAGGCGATCACCTGGCGCAGCTGGCCGAAGATGATGTCCTCGGCCTGCTTCATGATGTCCTTCGTCGTCAACCCGAGCAGGCGGACCGCGGCGTTGGTCATCGCGTCCGAGTCGGTGCCGATCGCGACGGTGAACACCGACGGCACCGAGACGCGGATGTTCTCCATCGACAGCGCGCCCTGCAGCGGGATCTCGATCTGGATCGGGTCGAGCGACAGGTAGTCGTATGCCTGGATCAGCGGCCAGACGAACGCGCCGCCGCCGTGCAGCGAGCGCGACGATCGGCCTGCGCCGGTGCGGCCGTAGATGACCAGGATGCGGTTGGACGGGCAGCGCTTGTAGCGCTTGGCGAGCACGACCAACGTGCCCATGAACATCACGACCAGCGCGACGACGATCAGCGGCCACGCGAGGTCGCCGCCGAGCGCGGTCTCCTGGGCCAACATCTGCACTGCGATCATTCTGCTTCTCCTTCCCGGTTCGACCTGATTACTGGTTGTCCAACGCCGCGACCTCGAACGTGTCGCCGGCGACGCGACCGACCACGCGACAGGTGCTGCCGGTCGGCAGCTCGTCGCCGGCGGTGATGGCCTGCAACTCGACCGACGTGCCGTCGACCGAGACCGTGACCTTGCCCTTGCCGGCGCGGCGCGCGGGCACGCGCAGGTAGACGCTGCCGACCTGCCCGACGACGCGGTCGAGGTCGAAGGTGCCCGACTCCGACAGGCGGCGGAACGAGCGCATCACCATCGCCACGGACAGCATCGCGGTGAGTCCCGAGCCGAACGCCGCCAACGCCGTCCATCCGTGGCCCCACTGCGCCGCGGTGCCGCCCCAGCCGACCAGGCCGAACATCGTCAGGAACCCGGCGACGGTGCGCACCGACAGCATCTGCAGGCTGCCGCCGGCGTCGCCATCGGCGTCCGCATCGGTGACGTCGACGTCCTCGACCTCCAGGTCACCGCCGCCGATGCCGAACATGCTCAGCCCGAGCTGCATCAGCATCACCGAGCCGCCGGCGATGGCGCACGTGAGGTAGATCTTGGCGATGCCGAACTCGGTCAGGTGACCCTTGATCCATTCCCAGAAGTCCAAGACGCGCTCCTCTCGGTGCTCACCACGTAGCCGCAGGAACGGGGATCTGCTCCGGCGGCGGCCACTTGCGGACCCGCTGCCCGCCGGCGAAAGGTAGCCGATCCGGCCGCCGGATCGTCACACCGTTGCGACGCCGGCCGCGACCGGTGCGCCGCGGGCCATCCGCAGTGCCGACGGTCTTCGCGCCTAGCGACGCGACCGGGCCATGCCGGCGAAGCCGAACTTGGCCACCAGCACGTCGAAGAACTGCTTGGGCCCGAGCACCAGGTGGCGGAAGCGCGTCGGCGACGGCCGCATCGCCAGGCGCGTGCCGGCGGCGAGCTTCATCTGCACCTGTCCGTCGACGACGCAGTAGGCGTACGGCATGTCGCCGGTCTCGATCAGCTCGAACTCGAGCCCGCCGCCGGTCGACAGCACGATCGGCCGCGCGGTCAGCGAGTGCGAGGCCAGCGGCGTCAACACCACCGCGTCGAGGTCGGGCGCCAGCACCGGCCCGCCGGCGGCCATCGAGTAGGCGGTCGAGCCGGTCGCGGTCGCGGCGATCACGCCGTCACCGCGGAAGGTGCCGAGCTCGGCGCCGTCCCGGCGCACCCGCACCATGATCATGCCGCCGGCGCCGGCGCGGCTGACGACGACGTCGTTGAGCCCGAGCACGTCGTCGGCCTCGAGCGGGGCGTCCTCGACGACCCGCGCCGCGACCTGGCAACGGAACATCGAGCGCGGCTCTTCGATCAGCTCGCCGCGCACCAGCATCTCGAGCGCCTGCTCGCTCTGCTCGGCCTCGAACGAGGTCAGGAAGCCGAGGCGCCCGCGGTTGATGCCGAGGGTCGGGCGCTGCTGCGCGCCCATACGCCGGGCGGTCGCCAGCAGCGAACCGTCGCCGCCCCACACCACCACCACGTCGACGTCGCTGCAATCGAGCGGGTCGTCGCGATCGACGACCTGCACGGCGACGATGCCGCGCGCCTCGAACCACGCCGCGTGTTGCGCGACGACCTCGGCAGAGCCGCCCTTCTTGGCGTCGCCGACCAGCAGCACACGGCGGATCGGAGCGGCCGTCATCGCAGCTCCGATCAGCGCCCGGCCGGGGCGCCGGCGACCGCCGGGCGGTCGACCAGGAAGCGATCGGCCACGTGGCGCGCGGTCAGTCCGCAGTGCTGCACGATCTGATCGCGGCTCATGTGCGGCAGGATGTCGTCCGGCACGCCCATGACCTGCACCTGCGCCCGCTGCGGACCGTGCTGCGCCAGGCACTCGAGCACCGCGCTGCCGAAACCGCCGCGCACGGTGTGGTCCTCCAGCGTGACGATCTTGTCGTGGCGAGCGCTCAGGCCGAGCAGGAACTGTTCGTCGAGCGGCTTGCAGAACCGCGCGTTGACGACCTCGATCGAGACGCCGCGCTGCGCCAGCAGCTGCGCGGCCTCGAGCGCGGTCTGCACCATGTGCCCGTAGGCGAAGATCGCGCCGTCCTGGCCTTCGCGCAGCACCTCGGCCTTGCCGAGCTCGACCGGCCGCCGGCGACCGTGCCAGCCCACCAGCTCGTGCAGCTCGGGCGCGTTGCCGCGGGCGTAGCGGATGCCGCTCGGGCACTCGAGCGACAGCGACAGCTGCAGCATCTCGCGCAGCTCGGGGCCGTCCTTGGGCGCCATCAGCACGATGCCGGGCAGACAGCGCAGGAACGACAGGTCGTAGAGCCCGTTGTGGGTGGCGCCGTCCTCACCGACCAGCCCGCCGCGATCCATCGCGAACACCACCGGCAGGCGCTGCAGGATGACCTCCTGGAACACCTGGTCGTAGCCGCGCTGCAGGAACGTCGAGTAGATCGCGCAGACCGGGCGCATGCCGCTCGTGGCGAGACCCGAGGCCATCGCCACCGCGTGCTGCTCGGCGATGCCGGCGTCGATGAAGCGGTCCGGGAACATGTCGCGGAACTTCATCAGCCCGGTGCCGTCGGGCATCGCCGCGGTGATGGCGATGACGCGGTCGTCGGCCGCCGCCAGCGCCTCGATGCTGTCGCCGAACCAGGTCGTCCACGGCTTGCCGTCGCTCTTCGCCACCGGCGCGATCGGCTGCAGCACGGCCGGCTCGACCGGGACCTTCTCCGGCTCCTTCTTGGTCGGCTTCTTCGTCGGCTTCGCCGCGTGGGCGCGGTCGTAGCGATCCTCGCTGCCGGGCACGCCCTTGCCCTTCTCGGTCAGCACGTGCAGCAGCGTCACGCCGTCGAGCTTCTTGACCGCCTCGAGCGCCTCGAGCATCTCGGTCATGTTGTGGCCGTCGACCGGGCCGAAGTAGCGGAAGCCCAGCTCCTCGAACAGGTGGCCGGGCACCACCATGTTCTTGACGATGTCGAGCGCGTCGCCGAGCCCGCGGTCGAGGTCCTTGCCGACCAGCGGGATCGACTGGATCAGGTTGTGCACCGTCTCCTTGGCGCGGTTGTAGAGCGAGCCCGAGCGCAGCTTGTTGAGGTGTCGCGACAGCGCGCCGACCGTCTTGGCGATCGACCAGCGGTTGTCGTTGAGGATCACCAGCAGCTTCGTGTCCTCGAGCGAACCGGCGTGGTTCAACGCTTCGAACGCCACGCCGCAGCCGAGCGACGCGTCGCCGACGACCGCGACGGAGCTGCGGTCCTTGTGCTGCATGCGATCGCCCATGGCGATGCCGAGCGCGGCCGACGCGGCGGTGCCGGCGTGACCCATCAGGTAGGCGTCGTACTCCGACTCCCACTTGTTGGAGAAGCCGCTGAGGCCGTCCTTCTGCCGCAGCGTGTGGAACCGCGCCTTGCGTTCGGTCAGCAGCTTGTGCGGATAGCACTGGTGCCCGACGTCCCAGACCAGGCGGTCCACCTTGAAGTCGTAGAGGTAGTGCAGCGCGACCGTCAGCTCCACGACGCCCATGCCGGAGCCGAGGTGCCCGCCGGTCACCGAGACGGTGTCGAGGATCACCTGCCGCAGCTCGGCGCACAGCGGCGCCAGCTGCTCGCGCGGCAGGCGCTTGAGGTCCTCGGGGTTGTCTACCTGGTCGAAGAGGGGCGTCGGCGACGGTTGGTCCAAGATGCTGCTCCGCGCTGCCCTGACCGGACAGCCTGGTTCGAGCCGGCGGGGAGTCCCGCGCGGCGCGCCGGGGCCGACCCCGGCTCCGCCGGACCGTCAGCTACGACGCTCTACTGTGTAGGACGCCACATCTTGCAGCAGCCGGGCGGCGCCGTCCAGCACGCTCCTGTCCACCCCCCGCCAGCGCGCCGCCGCGGCCACCACCTCGACCGCCAGCGCCGCCGCCTCGCCGGCCAGCGAATGCGCCGTGGCGAGGCTGCGTTCGAGCCCGACCAGCGCCGGCCACGTCAGCTTGCCGAGCGCCACGTCGGCGCCCGGGTTCTTGCCCAGCTCCTGCGCCGAACCGGTCAGGTCGAGGCAGTCGTCGGCGATCTGGAACGCGCGGCCGAGGCGGTCCCCGAAGGCGATCAGGGGCGCGATGACGTCGTCGGGGGCACCCTCGGGGTGCCCCGCCGCGGCCGCGCCGGCGTGCGCCCCCACCACCAGCGCTCCGGTGATCAGCGCCCCGGTCTTGTGATCGTGGATCCATTGCACGCGCTCGAGCGTGTGGCCGTGGGTCTCCCCTTCGGCGGCGAGGTCCTCGACCTGCCCGCCGACCATTCCGAGGCTGCCGGCCGCCCGGGCCAGCGCGATCGCCGCCGCACCACCGCCGGCGGCGGCGCCCTCGAAGGCCAGGGTCAACAGCGCGTCCCCCGCCAGCAGCGCCGTGGCCTCGCCGTAGACCTTGTGACAGGTCGGCCGGCCGCGGCGGAGGTCGTCGTCGTCCATGCACGGCAGGTCGTCGTGCACCAGGCTGTAGGTGTGCAGGCACTCGAGCGCCGCGGCTGGGCGCAGCACCCGCGCCGGGTCGCCGCCGGTGCTCA
Organism: Planctomycetota bacterium; assembly: GCA_020638735.1. GTDB lineage: Bacteria > Planctomycetota > UBA1135 > UBA1135 > UBA2386. The sequence goes on from JACKHZ010000009.1 coordinate 70,350, forward strand.
TGCAGCCGAGCAGGACCAGCATCGGCCGCAGCCGCTTGCCGCCCGGGAACATCGCGTAGTGCATCGCCTCGTGCAGGGCGACCGGCGCCGCGGTTGGCGGCGGCAGCAGCTCGCGCAGCGCGGCTTCGACGGCGGACTGGTGGTCGCGCACGAACGCGACGAAGGTGGATCCTGGAGCGGTCTCGGTCACTTGTTCACGACCATGCCCATCATGGCGTCGATCGCAGTCTCGGGGGTGACTCCCGGCAACACCATGCGGAAGCCCTCGCCGGTGATGCTCGACTCGACGCCGTCCAGGTGCAAGACTCCGTCGTAGAGTCGCAGCGAGACGACGCCGGCGCGCCGATCGACCTCGACCTCGGCGCGTTGCGCGCTGGCGGCCGACGTCAGCAGGCCTTTCGGGTCGCTGCCCACCAGCTGCAGCTGCTGGAACTGCGCATCCTGCAGGCCGCGCACATGCGCCGCGCGCCAGCGCTGGCTGAGCTTCGCGGCCGACAGCAGCAGGTCCAGCCGCGACAGCCACTGCCGCCGCTGCACCGGATCCAGTTCGCCCGGGGTGCGCGCCGCCGGATCGGCCGGCGCCGGGTAGGTGCCTTCGCCGTGCACCAGGTACGGCAGCCGCTGCTCGAACATGCGCCCGTCGACGCCGCGGAAGGTCACCGCATAGCCGTCCTCGGGCAGCGCCTTGCGGTCGTCGTTCTCGGCTCGCACGCCGTCGAAGAACCGCAGCACCAACGTGCCGGTCGCCCGTTCCAGCGTCGCCGTCATGCGGGCCGCGGCGACGAAGGCGACGCCGAGCCCGTCGCTGGCGGTCTCGAGCAGCTCGACGTCGTGCAGCCCGTCGTCGTCGAGCTGCAGGGCGCCGAGGAAGCGCTGGTCGTGGAAGCCCTCGGCGCGCAGGCAGGTGTGCAGTTGGTCGAGACACAGCCGCACGCCCTCGGGGATCGGCCGCAGCGCTCGCGCGGCGCGCTCCTGTGCGAGCTCGGCGCGCCGCAGAAGCTCCTCGTTGCGCTGCTCGAGCAGGGCCGAGACCGCGGCGAGCTGGTGCCGCGCCTCGTGCAGTTCGAGCTCGAGCCGGGCGTACTGGGTCAGCTCCACCTCAGGCTCGGGCGAAGGTGTCGGGGCCGCCGCGGCGGACGACGCGGCCGGCGGCGACACCTGCTGCCGCGCGGCGGCCAGCTCGGCCGTCAGGCGATGGACCTCACGTTCGCCGCGGCCGCACATCGCCGCCAGGTCACGGGAGTGCAGCGCCAGCCCGACGGTCGCGACCAGCAGCAGCAAGAACAGGATGCGGAACGACCAGCGCGCCATCGAACGCCTCGGACGGGGACCGCCGCGCACCCTTCCCGGCCGCAGGCGATCCGACCGTCACCAGGGCTTGTTCTTGTTCTTGTTGTGCCAGGCCTGCCAGTCGGAGAACGAGTCGAAGTTCTGCCGCGTCAGCTTCTTCAGCGTCTCGTTCCACTTGCCGGACAGCGCGGCGAGGCGGTCCTGGGCGTTCTGCGCCTCGATGCTGGTGCCGATCTGCGAGGCCTTCTGCGTCATCGCGCCGTAGGGCGCGAGCAGGTCGTCGACGATCTGCTTGCGCAGCTCCTCCTTCGCCTCGTCGAAGTGCCCCAGCGCCTCGCCGGCGGCCGCCTGCAGCGCCGCCTCGGGACTGCGGGACGCCTCGTCGAGCAGGAACTTGACCATGCTCTCCTGCTTGGTCTTGCCGATGTCGAGCAGCAGCCGCTCGCGCAACGGCACCCACTCGGTCTTGTCCGGGAAGCGCTTGCCGTCGTAGGCCTTGCGCAGCGCCTTCGCGCCCTCCTCGCCGTGGTAGGCGAGCGCCGCGCTCGCCGCGGTGTAGACCTCGATCTGCTTCGGCGTGCGGTGGTTCTTGCCCTTGTTGAGCACCTCGTCGAGCGCCTTGACGATCATCTTGTCGTCCTTCTCGCAGAGGCCGTCCTCGTGTTTCTGGAACAACACGTTGATCGCGTCGACCGCCTCCCTGTCGCGCTCCAGCTTCTTGTCGTTGGCGGCGTCCTTCAGCGTCTCGACCTGCTTCGCGACCTCCGGGTCGGGGTCCTTCTTGGTCGCCGCTGCCGGCGCGGGGTTCTGGGCCACCAGCACGCCGGTCAGGCCGGCGAGCAGCGCCGGGAGCAGCGTGCGGACGATTCGTGCGGATTGGGTCGTCATCGGGATCTCCGGTCCTTATCGACGCCGCAGCCGCTGCGAGCGGATGTCCCGCTGCAGAAGCTGCCGCGCCGTGCGGGCGCCAGGATATCAAAACGCGTGCCCCGGCGCCGCGGACCAGCCGCATTCCGCCGATGACACCGACCGCTGGCTACCGCGGCAGTTCGTCGAGCAGCGACGAGGCGGCGTCCCGTACGAGCTGCATGTCCAGTTCGTGCCAACGCGCCGGCCATGCCTGTTCGACGGACAGCCCGCCGCGCACGAGGCGGTCGCGCAGCTGCTCGACCAACTCGGAGAAGCCGCGATGATGCGGCGAGTCGAGCGGCGGCTCTCCGTAGAAATCGACGATGTGCGCCAGCACCAGCTCGGTGTGCGGGGATCGCGCCAACGCCGCCAGCTCGGCGCGGCGCTCCATCTCACCCTCGACCGCCACCGGTGAGACCCCGGTCTGCAGCAGGAGCCCGAGCCCGCGCCACAGGTTGTCGCCGATCGGCAGGTAGTGGAACGAATCGCACAGGTGCTGCCGCTCGTGCACACGGATCATCTCCAGCACCGCCTGCGGCAGCAGCTCGTCCGGGACCGGCGAGGCGACCGACAGCCGCCACGCGGCGTCGAGGGCGCCGGGCACCGGCTGCGCCGGCAGCGGATCGGTGACCAGCGCCATGCCGTCCTCGCGCGCGACGCGCCGGCGCCTCCGGATGCCCTCGGCCCAGTCCACCACCGCGTCGTGGTCGACCAGGAAGTGGTTCAGCAAGGCGACGCCAGCGAGGTCACCGCCGAGCACACCGGCGAGCGCCTTGACGTCGCGGTCGATCGCGACGACCTCGTAGCAGCGGCCGACCAGCGGCAGGGCGTCGTCGGGCGGCAGCTCGGCCAGCGACAGCCGCGTCATCATCATTCCCTCGGCGGTGCCGCCGGCGCGCCGCCCCAGCACGAAATGGCGGTTGTAACGCGCCAGATGCTCGGCAAGCGCGCCGGTGAACGGGTCGATCATCTCGCCGACCAGCGGCACCGCGAACACCTCGGGATCGCCGACCACGTCGCGCTGCAGCACCTGCAGCGACAGCTCGCGGAGGCGCCGCAGCACCGTGCGCAGGTCGCCGTCGTCGCCGACCTGGTAGCCGTGGTACAGCAGCCGCCGCACCCCGGCCTCGAACGCCAGCTCGACGCGGACCTCGTCCTGCAGCGCGGTGAACGCCGCGTCGCCGTCCGGCCAGCGCCCGCGCGCCCACTCGGCGAGCAGCTCGACCTCTTGCAGCCAACCGACGTCCCGCAGCGCCACGAGCAACGCGCGCGCCGTGTCCGCGTCGTCGACCGCGTCGCGCCACGGCCCGTTCAGCAGCGTGAGCCAGCGGCCGCGAAGCTGGTTCCGTTCGGCGCCGACGACCGCGACCGGCACGTCGTCCTCCAGCCGGCCGAGGAAGCCGCTCACGTCGCCGAGCGCCAACAACGAGCGTCGCAGCGCGCGCCGCGCCGACGGCTCGGGCACATCGGCGACGCGTTGCGCCAGCAACCGCCGCGCCAGCAGCGGCTGACCCAGCTCGGTGAGCAGCGCCGCGAGCGGCACCGCGCCGCCGCCCTGTGCCAACGCCGCGAGACGCTCCGGACGCGCGCGCAACGCGTCGCCGAGCTGCTGCGCGTGCTCGAACGTGCCGCGCTGGCCGAGCCACGCGTAGACCAACGCCTGCGCCGCGACGTCGAACGGCCGGGCCCGCAGCGCGGACAGCAGCGCCACCCACGCACCGTGCTGGTCGTCGCGCGTCATCGCCAGCTCGCCCAGGCCCAGGTCACCGACGCCCGGCAGCCGGAGATCGTCGCGCATGGCCTGGTAGAGCAGCATGGCCTGCTGATCGCGCCCGCGTTCGCGCAACGCCGCGGCGAAGGCGATCATCACCAGCGGGTGGCGCCCGCTGGCGGGCAGCAATCGGGAGTAGATCTCGAGCGCGCGTTCGGGCTCGACCGTGCGCAGCGTGTGGGCGAGTCCCAGCCACGGCCACAGCGAGTCCGGCGCCAGCGCGGCGGCGCGGCGGAAGCCGGCGAGCTTGGCCGCGGGATCGACCTCGACGCGCGCCAGCAGGTAGTGCCACAGGCCGTCGTCGGGATGCGCGGCGACCGCGCGCTGCGCCTCGTCGAGCAGCACGCCGAGGCGGCCGCGCTCGCGCAGCAGGTCCTGCCGCAGCCGCAGCGCGTCGACGTGGCGCGGCGCCTGCGACAGCAGTTGCTCGACCAGTTCGAGCGCGCGCCGCGGCTCGTTGCGTTCGTAGGCCTGACGCGCCGACAGCGCCAGCCGATCGGCCGGCGCGTCGCTCCAGGGCAGGCCGGTGACCTTGGTCGGCGGCAGGCCCGGATCGGACGTCGCGCAGGCGGCGAGACCGGACGCGAGCAGCAGGGCGTGGAGGTTCCGGCGCATCGCCTGGTTGGTACCGGCACCCGGCGCGAAAGAAAAGGCGGACCGCGGTGATGCGAGGCACCGCGGGCGCCCGACCGCTGCGGCCACCCCCATGGCCACTGCGCTCTCACCTGCCGAGCGGCGGCCCCCCAGCCACCACCCGCCAGCGCGCGAACCCCCTGATCCCGCACGGTCCGCGCGACGCCGCTGCCATCCCCCCGAACGGCGCGCGGCGCGCAGGCAGGAGATCGGCGGGAATCGCGCGGTTCTTGACGAGGCACGCGAGGCGCCAGTGCCACCGGCGGGCCGCGTCGCGCAGCGCGAACGGCCTACTGCGTGACCAGCTGGATCACCGCGCCCAGGCCGATCTCGCGGTTGCCGTACTGGGTCGTCACACCGCTCGACCAGACCCGGCCGACCGGCTCCCAGCCGCACACCTGCACCTTCTGCGCCTGGCTGGTGATCAGCCCGAGCGCGTTGGCCTGCGGGTCGAACGCGGCGCCCTGGAAGCGCAGCCAGTAGCCGAGGGCCAGCGGCGTGTTGGGGATGAAGAACGGGAACTGCGCGCTGCCGTCGACCTGCGCGATCGCCGAGTAGACGATCGCGGTGTCGATCGACAGATAGCAGCCCGAGGCGCCGATCGCGGACAGCTCCTGCGGCAGCACCAGACCGTTCCAGACGCCGCCCTCCTGGGTGCCGAGCGCCAGCAGCAGCAGTGCCCCCGGCTGACCGTCCGCCACCCGCACGATCCAAGGCTTGCCCCAGAGGACCTGCGTCGTCGCGCTCTCGGCGAGCAGCGGCAGGCTCGTCGAGCCGACGCAGGACGCCGGACCGACCGAGACCATCGGGCTGTTGCAGAGGTAGGTAGCGTCGAGCAGGTAGGTGCCGGGCGGCTGGCCGTAGACCGTCACCTCGAGCACGAGCCCGCCGAGCTGCGGGTCGTAGACGAACGGCGTGGTCAGCGGGATCTGCGGCAGGAACGGGTTCGGCGTCGCGCCGGCACCCTGCGCCGGCAGCGTCAACAGCTGTCGCGGCAGCACGATCGCCTCGTCGGCGCCGCGGTTGAGCGAGAAGTCCGGGTCGAGGTCGACGAGGTCGTTCGGCATCGTCGACATCGAGATCTCGACGTCCACCACCTTGGCGACCGCGACCTGGCCGCCGTCGAGGCGGAACTGCACGCCGGTGACCGTCGTCGGGCCGGCGAACAGCGAGGCGTCGTAGACGTACTGCACGCGGGTCGGCGTGCTGCGACCGAACGGCACGTTGGTGGCGCTGGAGGCCTCCACCGTCGCGTGCGATGCCGGCAGCGGCAGCGGCGCCTGCGCGGCGACTCCGACGACCAGGAACGAACAGACGGCGAATGCGCGATGGACCATGGCAACGGCAGCATCGGACATCCGGCCGAGCCGCCTTGACCCGGCCCTCCGGCCCTGCCGAAGAGAGCCATGCGCTTGCCCGACGACGTCCCACAACAGCTCGGTGTGCTCGCCCTGTGCGGCGACCCGCAGCCGATGCACGCCCTGCTGGTGCACCTGCGTCAGGCCGGCCTGCAGGTCGACGCCGTGCGCAACCTGGCCGACGCCCGGTCGACGTTCTTCGGCGCCGGCGGCCACGACTGCCTGGTCATCGGCCCGGACGTCGCGCCTGGCCTGGCCAGCAGGGTCGCGGCGTCGCTCGCGAGTGTCGATCCCGCGTTGGCGCTGGCGACGTTCGGGCCCAAGCTCGGCGACTCCCGCGCCGCCGCACGCACGGCGCGCCTCGGCGCGTTCCATCCGAGTTCGCGCGCCGGCCAGGGCGCGCTGCTGCGCTTCCTTCGCAGCCTGTCGCGTCGCTGAGCAGGCCGGGGAACGGGAAGATGGGGTGGCTAACGGGATTTGAACCCGCGACCCCCAGAACCACAATCTGGTGCTCTAACCAACTGAGCTATAGCCACCGTGCCGTCCTCGGCCTGCGCCGACGACGATCGAGGCGGAGCAGTGTGCCGTCGCATACCGCTTCGGTCAAGCACGACGAAGTTCGTGAGAAGCGAAAGCTTGCATGGCGGGCGCGTGATCGCTAGCTTCCTCGCCCCCAACACGCCTCCGTAGCTCAGTTGGTAGAGCAGCGGATTCTTAATCCGCGGGTCGAAGGTTCGAGCCCTTCCGGAGGTACCAAACGCGACGGCCCGATCGCCCAACAGCGGTCGGGCCGATCTGCTTCCCGCCCCCGCCCGCGGTTCGGCGGTGATCGACGTCGACCAGAGATGCGCGTCGCCTAGAGATCCGCGCGGGCCGCCGTCTCGGTGAACGGCGAGTGCGCCGGCATCACCGGGACCTTGGGCAGGTGCAGGTGGAACGTCGTGCCGACGCCGACCTCCGACTCCATCGACACGGTACCGCCGTGGCCCTGCACGATCTCCTTGACGATGTGCAGGCCGAGGCCGGTGCCGCTGATGCCGCCGGTGTTCGAGCCGCGCTCGAAGCGACGGAACAGGCGCCCGCGATCCTGTTCGGGGATGCCGATGCCGTTGTCCCGAACGCTCAGCGTCCACCCGGCGCCGTCGTCCTCGCACTGCACGTGCACGGTCGGCACGCGGTCCGGCGACCGGTAGGAGATCGCGTTGCCGAGCAGGTTCATCAGCACCTTGGTCAGCGCCCACGCGTCGGCGGAGATCGTCGGCAACGGCTCGACGCGAACCTGCACACCGTGCTCGTCGAGCTCGTAGTGCAGCGTGCGCAGCACGTCGGCGACCAGCAGCGTCAGGTCCACCGGCTCGAAGGTCAGGCTCACGCCGTCGTGATCGAGGCGCGAACTGTCGAGCAGGTCGCGCACCAGCCGCTCCATCTGCGACACGGCCATCAAGCCGGTCTCGATGGCCTTCTGCTGCTTGTCCTGCAGCGCGCCGAGGTAGCCCTTGTGCAGCGTCGACAGCATCAGCCGCACGGCGCTGATCGGCCGGTTGAGGTCGTGCACGGTGCGCTGCGCGGCGTCGACCATCTCGTCGACCTTTCGCTGCAAGAGCAGCCGCTGCTCGTCGAGCTCGCCGTAGCGGCGCGCCAGCTCGAAGTTCGACTGCACGCTCTTGTCGAACAGCGCCGGGTCGGCCTCGTCGCTCGCCTCGCGCTGGAAGTCGACCAGCCCCGCCGACAGGTCGAGGTCGAGCTCCTCGTCGCTGAGCACGTCGTGCGACGCGCGCGGCGCGGCGCCCGACTCGTCGCGCAGCTCGTAGGACAGGTCGAAGTCGTCGTCGGCGAACGTCGCCAACCCGTCTTCGGCGAGCGGCGGCGCCGACTCACGCAGCTGCAGGGAGTCGGCGGCGTGCCCGCTGGCGTCCGTGTCGCGCCTCGGCTCGGCTTCGCCCACCGAGAAGCGGGTCTGCGGCAGCCGCTCGACCGGCACGACCTCGCGCGCCCGTCGGACCTCGTCGCAGATGTCCCACAGCTTCTGCCGCACGCCCTCGGCGACGTCGTGCGGACGGGCGCGATCGTCGGCCAGGCCGTACAACGCGACCTTGCGTTCGACCAGCATCACCGCCGCCTCGACGAACGCTTCGAACACGCCGTGCCCCTCGGTCGCGACCGACGGGAAGGCCGGGATGTCCTCGCGGAAGCGGAAGTGCTGGTCGAGGTCGCGCTCGCCGAGGATGTCGTCGAGGTCACGCTTGTTGTACTGCACGACGATCGGGATGTCCTCGGAGGTGCTGCTCTGCTCGCGCAGGTGCTCGCGCATGCTGCGCAGCGACTCGATGTTCTCCTGCAGACGGCTGCGCTGGCTGTCGACGACGAACACCACCGCGTCGGCGCCCTGCAGCACATACTTGCGCATCTGCTTGTACTTCGGCTGCCCGGGCACGGTGAAGCCCTGGATGCGGATCTTGAAGCCGCCGACCTGGCCGAGGTTGATCGGCAGGAAGTCGAACAGCAGCGTCGAGTCCTCTTCGGTGTTGATCGACACCAGCTGGACCTCGTTGCGAGGGCAGAAGATGCCGTGCACCTGCTGCAGGCTGGTGGTCTTGCCGCCGACGCCGACGCCGTAGTAGACGAGCTTGGCGTTGATCGTGCGTTCGGCGACGTTGATGAAACCCATCGGCTCTCTGGCGAGGAAGTTCGGTGCGGAACCGGCCGACTCATCGACCGATCGGTGCGCCGCACTTCACCGCCGTCGGAAGCCGTAGTCCTCGCGGGCCTGCGGCAGCAGCGTCTGCCGGCTCCGCCGCGACGGGTCGAGCGCCGCGCGCAGCGCCTCGTGCACGTCGGTCGGCGTCGCCGTCGCCACCGCCGAGAGGTCGATGCCACGGAGGTCTCGCAGCAGCAGCGCCTGCAGGCGGCCGGGCAGCAGGGCCGGCTGCGACGCCCAGGTGGTCGCCTCCCCGGGCGCCGGCAACCCGAGCGCGACCTGCAACGACGCGCGGGCGGCGGCCAGCTCCGCGGCGCGGGGCGGGTTGTCCCTGAGATCGGCCAGCAGCAGCTCGAGCTCGCGCGCCGCGGCGGCCGCCTCCGCCGCGCAGTCCGCCTCGGGCACCTGCCCCGGCAGCAGCTGCTCCGGATCCTCGCCGCGACGACAGAACTGCAGCAGCGGGTCGCCCTCTGCCCACGACCAGCGCACCAGCGGCGCGCGCGCCAGCAGCTCCGAGCCGCGCACCTTCCACCGGCGCCGCGCGCGTTCCTTCGCCACCTCGACGCCGAGGGCCAGCTGCGGTGACGGCGCTCCCACCGCGAAGGCGACCATGACGAACGGGGCGTCGACGCGTGTGTGCACGAGAGGCGGCGCGTCCCCGGCCGGAGCGGCGACGACGGACGGTGCCCGCGGCGGCGGCGACGGTGGCGACGGCGGCTGCAGCGCCTGCAGCTCGCGGCGCAGCGCGTCGTCGACGACCCCGAGCGCGCAGAGCCGCACCGCGTGCGGCTGCCGCAGCAGCTGCCGCACGTCGTCGGGGGCGAGCTGCGCCAGCGCCGCCGCGTCCCCCGAAGGCGCCCGCGCCGCCGCGGCGCCGGCGAACAGCCGCCGCCTCGCGATCGTCTCGAGCACCGCGCCGGGATAGTGGAACTCGTCGTCGTCGGCGGCGAGCGCCGCGCGGGCGACGACCAGGCGCAGTTCGTCGTCGGTGATCGCCGCCCGCCCGGCGCGGTCGTCGAGCAGGGCCGCGACGAAGTCGCGCACCGTCGCCGCGTCGCCGGCCGGAGCCACGCCGAACACCAGGGTGTAGTCGCCGCCGACCGCGCAGCCGGAGCGCGTCACGCGCGGCGCCGCGGCGCGGGCGCGCAGCAGCCGGCACTCGGCGAGCACGCGACTGGCGCCGGAGACGCAGCCCGCGTCGCCGCCCCCTTCGTCGTCGTCGAAGCCGTGCTCCCAGAGCACCCCGACCGCCGTCGCGGTGGCGCCTTCCACGGCCAGCACCGGCACGACCCGCTGACCGGCCGCGCCGCCCGCCGACGCCCAGATCGCCCAAGTCGTCGCCAACGCCCTCACGCCTGTTCGCACAGTTCCCCCCTCCGCAGCCACAGGCAGCGGTGCGCGATCGCGGCCGCCAGCCCTTCGTCGTGGGTCGCCACGACCAGCGCCAGCGCGCGGCTGCGCTGCATCGTCAGCAGGTTGTCGATCACCGCCACCGCCGCGGCGCGATCGAGCGACGCGGTCGGTTCGTCGAGCAGCAGCGCGTCCGGCTGCACCGCCAGCGCCCGCAGCAGCGCGGCGCGCCGACGTTCGCCGCCGGACATCGTCGCGCCCGTGCGGGTCAACACGCCCGCCGGCAGGTGCACCGCCGACGCACCGGCGGCCGGATCGAAGAACGGCGCCTTGGCCTCGGCGATCAACGCGCCGAGGCGGCGTCCCGGCGTCAGCGAGCCGTGCGCGTCCTGACAGACGAGCTGCACGGCAGTGCGCCGGGCCGGCGACTCGACCCGCCCTGCGTCCGGACGCCGGTGACCGGCGAGCACGCGCAGCAGCGTGGTCTTGCCCGCGCCCGACTCGCCGAGCAGCGCGACGATCTCGCCGCGGCGCAGCTCCAGGTCGACGCCGTCGAGCACCGCGCGGTCGCCGTAGCGAACCGTCACACCTGCGGCGTGCAGCAGCGGCACGGTGCCGACCTCGGCGCGCGACCGCTCCGGCCACGGCTGCGGCTCGGGCGCCGCCCGCACGAACGCGTCGCCCTGCAGCGCGTAGACGTCCGCGCCGAGGTCGCGCAGCAGGCGATGGTCGTGCGTCGCCATCAGCACCGCGCTGCCCTGCGCGACCAGCTCCTGGAGCCGCTCGATCAGCTCCTGGTAGGAGCCGCCGTCGAGGCTCGCCGAGGGCTCGTCGGCGATGACCAGCGCCGGCCGCCGCAGGAAGGCGATCGCCAGCAGCACCCGCTGCGCCTGCCCGCCGGAGATCTGGTGCGGGAAACGGCGGACGAGCGCCGGCGCATCGGCGACCCCGAGCCGCTCGAGCATGGCCACCACCGCCGCAGGCTCGGCGCCCACCGCGGCGACCATCTGGTCGCCGACGCGCACCAGCGGATCGAGCGCGGTGTGCGCGTCCTGCACGAGGAACGCCGTCTGGTGGTGCCGCAGCTCGCGCAGCGCGGCAGCCGGCAGCTGCTCCAGGGCGCGACCGAACAGCTGCGCGTGCCCCGCCGCGCGCCAGCCCGGCCGCCGCAGCAGACCGAGCAGCGCGAGCAGCATGCTGGTCTTGCCGCAACCGGAAGGGCCGAACAACGCCGCGACCTGCCCGGCGCGCAGCGTCAGCTCCGGCAACGCCACGGCGAAACCGGCGTCGTCGCGCAGCGTGTAGTCGGCGATCTGCAGCAGCTCGGGCAAGCCGCCATCGCACGGCATCGGCCGCCCGACTGCAAGGGACCACCCGCTCGCCGCGACGGCACGGGTTTCGATAAGCTGCCGGCATGATCCGCACCCTCGCCGCCTTCGCTGCCCTGCTCACGCTCCAGTTGCTGCCGGCGCAAGACACCCTGGACGCGCTGCAGCGAACCTTCCGCACCGAGATGCAGACCCTGTCGGCCGGGTCCCCGAGCATGGAGCGCGTGCAGGCGCTGATGACCGACCAGGCGAAGCGGCTGCGCGCCTTCGTCGCCGGGCCGGCGAAGGGCGACGACCGCTGGAACGGGCGGCTGATGCTCGCCGACATCGAGCTCGGCCGCGGCGACCGGAACAGCGCGCAGCAGGCGCTCGAGAGCATCGACCCCGCCGAGGCCCCGGCGATGGTGCTGACCAGCGCCGCGGTGATGGCGCAGGGCATCGGCCTGACGGCGCTGCGCGACCGTCTGGTGCAGACCGCGGCGGGCAAGCCGGCCCCGTTCGAGGACCGCATGGCGATGGCCCACCTGCTGGCGACCGTGCTGCGCGAGGTGCCGCGCAGCGACGCGATCTACGACGCAGCGCTGCAGGACGCGGTCGACGACGAACAGCGCGCGCTGGTGCGCTGGCACCGCGCCGACGCGATGCGCGACCGCGAGGACCTGCCGGAGGACGCCGCCTTCACCGCGATGGAGCAGCTGGCCAAGGACCTGCCGACGACCTACTGGGGCTCGGTGGCGAAGGACCGGCTGCGCGCTTCCCAGCTGACGATCGGCGACCCCGGCATCGACTTCACCGGCCGCACGCTCGACGGCCAGATCTGGACGTTGTCGAACCACCGCGGCAGCGCGGTGGTGCTGGCCTTCTGGAGCGCCGGCGACTTCGACGCCCCGAACCTGGTGGCGCTGCTCGCCGAGCAGCAGAAGCTGCACCCGGACCTGCTGGTCGTCGGCGTCTGCCTCGACCGCGACCTCGGCGGCATCCGCGACGCGGTCAAGAAGCTCGGCGTGCGCTTCCCGGTGCTCGGCGAGGGCAAGGGCACGCAGTGCGACGCGGCGCTGCGCTGGTTCGTCGAGGGACCGACCGTGCAGGTGCTCGACAAGGCCGGCCGGGTCGCCGCGCTCGGTCAACACGCCGGCACCGCGGACGGCCGCGCGGACCTCGTCGCCGCGATCGAACAGGCGCTGCGCTGAACGTCATCGCCGCCAGCGGCGGCGCAGCAGCAGCGCGCCGACCAGCAGCGCGCGAAGGCCTTCGCTGAGCAGCACCGCCATCGCCGGCGCCATCGGCAGCGCGTCGCGGCCGTCTTCGCGCAACGCCGGCACCAGGAACAGCGCGCACCAGACGAACAGCACGAGGTCGGCGCCGACCCGGCCGCGCCGGCCGAAGCGCAGCCCGACCCGCGCCACGGCGACGCCCAGGCCGACCGCCGCCAACGCGGATGCCACCAGACGGGCGAACCCCGCGCCGACCAGCAGGCCCTGGTCGCGCGCCGCCGCGACGACGTGCTCGGCGGCGACCGCGGCCGTGCCGTTCATCACCACCACCGTCAGCAACGACGACGCCAGCACCAGCCCGAGCCACGGCAGCAGCCGCCGGTTGAGGGCGCGGACCGGCGCGCCGTCGAGCCCGCGACGCCGCAGGCTGCGCACCGCGCGCACCCCGAGCTGCGTCGACACCACCAGCAGCAGCACCACCGGCACCAGCAGGACCTCGCCGATCGACGGCAGCGCCGCGCAGGCGAACGCGGCGCAGAGGGCCGCGCAGCCCATCGTCGCCGTCACCAACAGCGCGCTGCGCCGCGGCCGCCGCGCGCGGTGGCGCGGCGCGACCGTCACCGCGCTCTCGAGCAGCACCGCCGACAACAGCGCGAACAGCAGCGCCGGCGCCTCCGGCCGCAGCACGTGACCGGTCGAGGCGATCGGCGGCAAGGCCGCGAACAGCGCGCACGCCAGCAGCGCCTGCAACCGTCCGCGGGCCAGCAGCACGGCCAGGTAGAGCACCAGCGACAGCGCGGTCACTGCGGCGACCTGCGCGATGCGCGCCCGCACCACGAGGTCGCGCTGCGCCGTCGCGTCGTCGGGCCACGTCTCGCCGGCGATCGCCGCGCGCAGGAACTGGCGGGCGAGCAGCCCTTCGCGACGCTGCGGCGGTGGCGCGCCGTCGGCAGCTTCGGGCGACAACGCGCGTTCGACGCGGGCCAGCTCCGCGGGGCCGGGCGCGTCGCCGAGCGACAGCCCGACCAGAAGCGTCGGCAGCAGCAGCACGAGCGCGGAGCAGCAGAACGCCGCCACCGCGGCGCTGCCTCGACGGCGCCCCCTGGCCGGGATCACAGGGCGGCCCCGGTCACAGGGATGCCCGCGTCACAGGGATGCCCGCGTCACAGCGCGGCGATGCAGTCGATCTCGACGCGCGCGCCCTTCGGCAGCTGGCGCACGGCGACGGTCGCGCGGGCCGGCTTGTGCTCGCCGAACGCGCGCGCGTAGACCTCGTTGACCGAGGCGAAGTCGTCCATGTCGACGAGGAAGATCGTCGTGCGCACGACCGCGGCCAGGCTCGCACCGCCGGCCACCAGCACCGCGGCGAGGTTCTTCATCACCTGCTCGGCCTGCTGTGCAGCGGTCTCGCCGACCATCTGCATGGTCGCGGGATCGAGCGGGATCTGGCCGGAGCAGAACAGCAGGCCGTTGGCCTTGACGGCCTGGCTGTAGGGACCGATCGCCGCGGGGGCGTCGGCGGTGGAGACGATGTCGAGCTTCATGACTGGGAGTTGGAGAGGCGGTCGCGCAGACGGCGCTCGACCGTGGGGTGCAGGAAGCTACTGACATCGCCGCCGTTGCGCACCACCTCGCGGATCAGCGACGACGAAACGTAGCTGTATTGCGCGCTCGGCATCACGAACACCGTCTCGACCCCCGGCTCGAGGTGACGGTTGGTCAGCGCCATCTGGTACTCGGCCTCGAAGTCGGACACGGTGCGTACACCGCGCAGGATCGCGCCGATGGAGTGCGCCCGACAGTAGTCCACGACGAGGCCGGTGAAGGTCACGACCGAGACCCGCGAATCGCCGGGCAGGGCGTCGTGCAACACCTCGCGCAGCATGGCCACGCGTTCTTCCGTGCTGAACGTCGGCCGCTTCTGGCTGTTGATCGCCACCGCGACCGTCAGGCGGTCGAACAGCGGCAACGCGCGCTCGACGAGGTCGAGGTGACCGCGCGTCACCGGGTCGAAGCTGCCGGGATAGAGGGCCGAGACCATGGCGCGCGACTGTAACCGGCAGCGATTCCTGGGCACTGTGCCGTGTGCAAACGTGCTCGCTGCCCCCGCTCGGCGCCGCGGTCGCCGCCGCCGTGCCGGCGGCGCTGCTCGCCCCCCGCTGCCTGCCGCTGGCAGCGCTGTGGGCGGCCGGCGCGCTGCTGCTCGCCCTGTGGTCGGCGCGGCCGGTCTGCCGCGCCGGCCTCGCCGCCTTGCCGGCCCTGCTCGCGGCGGTGCCCCGGCCAACCGCGGCGCCGCCGATCGCCACGCCCGGGCCGGTCGCCGTCGCCGGCATCGTCGCACGCGTCGTCAACGTGCCGTTGCTCGGCCACAGCCGGGTCACGCTGCAGCCGGAAGCCGCCGGCGTGCACTTGCTGTTCACGGCGCAGGTCGACCTGTGTCCCGGCGACCGCGTGCAGGTCCTGGCCCACCGCGCAGCACCGATCGCCCCCGGTCACGCGCCGGGCCTGCACGCGGTCACGGCGACGCTGCGCAGCCGTCCGGGGCCGTGGTCGCTGCCGCGCGCCGCCGCCGCGCTGCGCGCGGCGATGGAGCGCGCGCTGCTGCGGCTGGTCCCGGGCGAGCACGGCGCGATGCTGGCGACGCTGGTGCTCGGCCGCGGCACGCGGCCGTCGCCAGCGCTCGCCGCGGCGCACCGGGACACCGGACTGAGCCACCTGCTGGCGGTCAGCGGCGCGCACGCGGCGATGCTCGCGATGCTGCTCGGGTGGTCCAGTCGCGGTCGCCGGCTCGGCGCCAGCCGTCGCCGCGCGCTGACGGTGATGCTGCTGCTGTTCGCCTACGGCGGCGTCGCCGGCGGCGAACCGCCGGTGCTGCGCGCATTGCTGGCGTTCGCGCTGGCCGCGCTCGCGGCGCGCCGCGGGCGCCCGTTCGGCGCCGCGCCGGGGCTGCTGCTGCCGGCGCTGGTCACCTGCATCGTGCAGCCGGATGCCCTGCTCGGCCCGAGCTTCCTGCTCAGCTACGCGGCGGTGGTCGGTCTCGCGCTCGGGCTGCGGGGGCGGCCCGGCGAGGGGTTCTTCGGCTGGCTCGGCGACGCCCTGCGCGCCTCGGTGTGGGCGACCCTGTGCACCGCGCCGCTGACGTTGTGGTTCTTCGGCCAGCTGGCGCCGTGCACGATCCTGCTGACGCCGCTGTGCGCGCCGCTGGTCGCCGCGATGCTGCTGCTGGGGCTGATCGCCGGCGCGCTCGGCGCCTGCGCGACGCCGTTGGCGGTGCCGCTGGGACCGCTGCTCGAAGGGCTCGCCGCGGTCTACGCGGCGATCGTGCACGCCGCCGATGCCCTGCCGGGGACGCCGATCCACGCGCCATGCCGACCGCCGTGGTGGAGCGTCGCCCTGTTCGCGGCGAGCAGCGCAGCGCTGGTGCTCCATCGCCCGTCGCGCCGCCGCGCCGCGGTCGCCATCGCGCTCGGCTGTGCACCCTGGTTCCTGCCGCCGCCGCTCCGGCCCCATGCCGGCCTGCAGTTGTTCGCGGTCGGCCACGGACAGGCGGCGCTGCTGGTCACCGACCGCGGCGACCAGGTGGTCGTCGACTGCGGCAGCCTGCACGGCGCGACGCTCGCGGCCGCCGCGATCGACGGCGCACTCGACCGACGCCGCATCGACCTGTTGATCGTCACCCACGACGACCAGGACCATCACAACGGGGTGCCGCCGCTGCTGGCGCGCGTGCCCGTCACCGCGGCGCTGCTGCCCGCCGCGATGCGCGACTCGGCGCTCGACCTCGCGCTGCGACGCCACGGCGCGGACGTGCAGTTCGCGGCCGCTGGCGCGGTGCTGCGTCCGCTGCCCGACCTGGAGTCGTTCGTCCCGGCGCTGCCGCCCGACGCCGCGGACAACGACCGCAGCCTGTGGCTCAGCGGCCGGGTCGCCGGGACCCGCGTGCTGCTGACCGGCGACGCCGAGGCCACCGGCATCGCCGCCGCGCTGATCGCCGGCTTCGCCGGCCCCAGCGAGGTGCTCGTGCTGCCCCATCACGGCCGCCCGAACGACCTGGCCGCGCAGCTGCTCGCGGCGGTGCGCCCGTCCGCCTGCCTCGCATCGGCGGCGCGCGAGGACGGCGAGACGGCGCTCGGTCGACTGGCGCGCCGCAGCGGCGCCGACCTGTGGGTGACCGGCCTGCACGGCACGATCACGTTGCGCGGACCGCCGGCGACCATCACCGCAGCAGCGCCGCGTCAGCTCGCCGACCGGTGACTCACCAGCCGGTGAAGAACGGTACCGGCGACCGACCGAGCCGGTACTCGATCGCCGGATCGTGGTAGATGCAGCTGATGTCGTGCAGTGCTCGGCGGCTGCGCAGCGCCTTGACGTCGCGCGGCGGATCGCGCAGGTCGAGCAGCACCAGGTCGAGCAGGCCGCGCCCCTGCTCGTCGGCGTAGCGACGCATCTCGAGCATCTGCGCCATCGCCGGCTCGCCGAGCCGGTAGAGGCCGTGGGTCGCCATCAGCGCGTCGCCGCGGATGCGATTGTCGCCGAGGTGCTCGACCAGCTGCCTCACCGCCCAGGCGTCCGCCTCCGGCAGGCGCTCGCGCGCCAGCAGATAGGCGCACAGGAACCGCTGCTGCGCGTCACCGGTGGCCAGCGCCCGGGCGAGCGGCTGTCGCGCCGCGCGGGTGTGCTCGGCGAGGAAGTAGAGGCTGCCATCGGTGCTGTCGCCGGTGAGGAAGCGGGTGTCGACGTCGACCCGGCTCGAGAGGGCGTCGACCGAGACCTGCAGCAGGCCCGCGCTCGGCCGGGCGAGGTCGCGTCCGCAGCGGATGCGCAGCACCCCGGCGGCGGTGTAGCGCTGCTGCAGGTCCGACGAGCCGAGCGCCTGCTCGAGTTCGACGATCTCGCCCGGCGGCAGCGCGCACAGCTGCCGCACCGCCTCGGTGGCGTTCCAGCGCACGTCGTCGTCGCGCAGATCGACGACCCATCCGCCGATGCGCGGGTCCTCGCAGCGCGGCAGCTCCGGCGCCCGCCGCTCCGGCTCGTCGTCCGGCTCGTCGCGCAGCGCGGCGACCTCCGGCCGCAACAGCCCGTCGAGCGTCTGCTCGGGACGTACCGCCCCCGGCGGGCTCGACTCCGCCGGCGCGCGCGCCGCTGCCAGCGCCACCGGCTCCCAGAACCACGGCGCCACCTTGGCGACCAGCTGCACGGCGAGCAACGCCGCCACGACCATGGCCACCAACGCGAACACCGCCCCCCGACGGTCCGCCCTGCCGTTCATCGCATCACTTCTCCTTGCGCACCTCCACGGCCGACTCCTTCACCACCTCGCTGGTCAACTTGCTGATGCGACCGCTGGCGTTCCAGTCCATCACGTAGACGCTGCCGGCGGCGTCGACGCACACCGAGTGCGGCGCCAGGAACTCGCCGTCGCGCCAACGGTCCTTCGGCACGCCGTTGACGGCGCGCAGCTTCTCGTCCGGGTTGTCACCGAAGTGCCCGACCACCTGATCCTTCGCGTCGAGGAACGAGATGCGACCGACCAGGTCGGCGACCACCAACCCGCCCTCGGGCAGCGGCCAGACGTTGCAGGGCCGCCGCAGCCCCTGGTCCATCATGCGCACGAACCCACCGTCGAGCGTGAACCACTGCAGACGGTGGTTCTCACGGTCGCAGACCAGCAGCAGCGGCTCGGCGCCCCGCGCGTCCATCCACAGCCCGTGCGGCGTGCGGAACTTGCCCGGCTCGGCGCCGGGTCCGCCGATCGACTTCTGGTAGGTCCCGTCGGCGGCGAAGCAGTGCACCCACGACTTGCCGTAACCGTCGCCGACGAAGATGCGCCCGTCGGGCGCGACCGCCACCGCGGTCGGCTTGTACTCGTTCTCGTCGCCGTAGACGCCCGACGCCTCCGGCCAGCCGATGGTCATCAGCACCTCGCCGTCGATGGTCGTCTTGACCATCTCGTGGCGGCGCGTGTGCGCGAGGTAGAGCACCTCCTTGCCCCCTTCGACGCGCAGGCACATGCCGTGCAAGCCGCCGTGGAAGTTCTCGCCCCAGGTTCCGGAGACCTCGCCATCGGCGTCGAACACGACGACCGCGTGATCGGTGTCGGTGTTGGCGAGCAGCTTGCCGTCCTTGCGCACGACGATGCAGCCGTGCGTGTTGCCGAGGTCCTGCGGCTTGCCTTCCGCGTCGCGCAGGTGCACCGCGAAGCCCTTCTGCCACGTGTAACTGCGACCGCCGATCGCCACCGCCGCCGACGCCTGCTGCGCCCGCGCCAGCCCACCCGCAGCCAAGACCAACGTCGCCGAGACCCACGGAAGGATGCGCATGGCGGGTAGTGTGCGGCGCCCGGTCCTGCATTGGTAGCGCCGGGTATGGCCGGACACGCGGAGCGGGCTCTCTGCGTGGTTGCGCGGCGGGCGCGGCCCCGACGCCTGCGCACATCGGCCCGGCGCCGCGTGGCCGGCACACGGGAACCGGTGATACCAATGTGGTGCACCTGCGGCTCGGCGAAGGCCCGGGCGAGCGGCGATGCTTCCGTCGGCGCCCGCCGCCCCGCGCGCGCCCCTCCAAGAGCATGCGCTTCCTCCCGTTCGTCGCGGCCTTGTTCGCCGCGGTCTCCTGCACCGAGCTCGCGATCGCGCAACGCGGGCGCATGCGTCGCCCCGACGAGGTGATCGAGCGCGTCGCGGTCTACTTCGCCGACACCGCCGCGCCGGCGACCGACGGCGACAAGGTCGCCGACCTCGCCACCTGCGAGCTGGTCCGCACCGCCGCCGCGGCCAACCAGCTGACCGTGCTCTATCTCCACGACGGCACGGCGCCGGAGCAGGTCGTGCAGGACTTCGAGCGCGCGCTGTTCCGCGACGACTCGCTCGGCATCAAGCTGCGCTGCTTCCACTGCGGCAGCATCGACCTCGGCAAGAACGCGGCGTTGAAGGCGCGCTACGAGAAGGAGGCACCGCTGTTCGTCGTCTTCGCCGCCGACGGCAAGCCGGAGAAGGACGTCGCGATGAGCGGCTACAAGGCCGACCCGAAGGCGCTGGAGGCACAGCTCGACAAGGCCGCCAAGGGCGCCGTCAAGCCGTCGCTCGAGACCTTCGCCAAGAAGTACGGCGACGTGGTGCGGGACCTCGAGGCCCTGCTGCGCAAGAAGCAGCAGGCCGAGGCCAACCAGGCGCGCGCCGGCGGTGACGAGGCGAAGAAGAAGAAGGCCGACAAGGAGCTCGAGGAGCTGCAGAAGGAGCAGGACAAGCTCGTCGAACAGGAGAACAAGCTGGTGCAGCCGTTGCGCCTGCCGGCGCGCGGCGCCGGGGCGCGGCGCCTCGGCGGCTTCGGCGGTCCGGGCGGACCTGGCGGCGGCAACGGTCGAGGCAATGGCGGCGGCAATGCAGGCGGCGGCGGCGGTGGCGGTGGCGGTGGCGGTGGCGGCGGCGGTGGCGGTGGCGGCCGGGGCAGCGGCGGCGGTCGCTGAGCCCGGCACGACGGATCATCCTCCTGCCCACCGTGTTGAGCGCGGCGGTAGGGCTCGAACCCGCCCGCGGATCGGCACGCCCCGTCAGTGCGTGTGGTCTTCCTGCGACGGGTCCAGCATGTGGCCGAGCGTGTGGCGTGCCGCCGCCTCGAACGTCGAGTCCGTGCCCTCGGCGATCAGGCCCTCCAGCACGCGCCGCGCCTCGTCGTCGCGGCGCTCCTCGTGCAGCGCCTTGCCGAGGAACAGCAGCGCGCGCTGCCGGTCGGCGCCGAGCTGGGCCGGCTGCTGCAGCGCGCGTTCGAGCACCTTCACGGCGTCGCCGTGGCGACGCTCCTTGAACAGCACGTAGCCCTCGGTGACGAGCTTGCGCGGCGTGTCGGGCGCCGGCTTCAGCCACCGCCGCGCCTGGGTGACGTTGCCGCCGAGCGCGAACGACCGCGCCAGCTCGTGACAGGCCTCGACGGCCCCGCCGAGCGCCGCCTCGGTGAGCAGCGGCTCGGCGACGTTGCGGCAGCCGAGCTCGAGCAGCAGCGCGCCGAAGGCGTGCAGGTCGCGCGGCCGCGCCTCCGCGTCGCCCGCCTTCGCCCGCAGCGCGGCGAGCGCCGCGCGGCTGGCGGCGCACTTGCGCAGCCAGGCTGCGAGTTCGGGTGGGTCCTGCGGCCCCGGCCGCGTCGCGTAGCAGCGGCCGGCCGCGTCCACCACCGCCACGCCCATGCCCTCGCCGAACCCGACCCACTCCCCGTAGAGCCGCCGCACGTTCTCCGCCGTGGCATCGGCGATCACCGCGTCGAACCCGCCGTCACCGAGCGCGTCGAGCACGCGCGGGTCCGTGAGCGACGCCTGCATGCGATCGGAAGCGTCGCGGCCGGGCAGCGCGAAGTAGACGACCAGCTCGCGTCCGTCGTCGCGTGCCGCGCTCAGCGCCGGCAGCAGCTGCCGCTGCCACTCGGGCGCTGCGGCGCAGGCGCCGAGCGTCGACACCGCGCCGAGCAGCAGCGCTGCGGTGCGCGGCGTCACTTGCCGCCGCCGGTGCTCGTCGCGCCCGGCTTGCAGAAGCGGTCCAGCCAGCCGAAGAACTCGCGCTGCCACAGCACGCCGTTCTGCGGCTTCAACACCCAGTGGCACTCGTCGGGGAACTCGAGCAGCCGGCTCTCGACGCCCATCACCTGCGCCGCAGTGAACGCCTGCAGGCCCTGGTCGTAGGGCACGCGAAAGTCCCGCTCGCCGTGGATCACCAGCAGCGGCGTCTTCCAGTTCTTGACGTAGCGGTGCGGCGAGAAGCGGCGGTAGAGCTCCTGCACGTCGGCCGACGCCCAGTACGGACCGCCGAGGTCCCAGTTGACGAACCACAGCTCCTCGGTCGCGCCGTACATCGACTCGAGGTTGAACACGCCGCAGTGCGAGATCATGCAGGCGAAGCGGTCGCCGCCGTTGCCCATCAGCCAGTAGACCGTGTAGCCGCCGAACGACGCGCCGACCGCGGCGGTGCGCTCCTCGTCGACGTAGTCGCGGGCCTGCATCGCGTCGCAGACGCTGAGCAGGTCGCGCATCGCCTGGCCGCCCCAGTCCTTCGAGATCTCGTCGTTCCACGCCTGGCCGAAGCCCGGCAGGCCGCGCCGGTTGACCGCCGCGACGACGTAGCCCTGCGCCGCCATCAGGTGGAAGTTCCAGCGGTAGCTGAACCACTGGCCGACCATCGATTGCGGGCCGCCCTGGCAGTAGAGCAGCATCGGGTAGCGCTTCGTCGGGTCGAAGCCGGGCGGCTTGACGATCCACGCGTGCACCTTCTTGCCGTCGGTGGTGTCGAACCACTCGGCGTCGACCTGCGGCAGCGCCAGGCCCTCGTAGAGCGGCCCGTTGACGTCGGTCAGCGGGGTGATCGCACCGCTCTCGACGTCGATGCGCACCGCCTCGAACGGGCGTTCGGTCGACGCGCACAGCGCGTAGAGCGTCCTGCCGTCGGGTGACACCGACAGGTCCGACAGCTGGTGGCGACCCTTCGTCACCGCGACCGCCTTCGGCGCCGCGAGCGCGGTCGTGTAGACCTGCGTCGTGCCCTGGGTCTCGACGGTGAAGAACAGGCGCTTGCTGTCCGCGGTCCAGACCACGCCGTGCGGCGAGGCGTCGAAGTCGGGCAGCAGTTCGGCGTTCTCGCCGCTCTTGCGATCGTGCAGCACGAGCCGCAGGCGATCGGCCTCGAAGCCGGCCCGCGGCATGCTCGAGAACGCGATCCAGCGTCCGTCCGGCGAGTAGACCGGGTCCTGGTCGTAGCCGGGCATGCCGTCGGTCAGGTTGCGCGCTTCGCCGCCCGCAACCGGCACGGCCCACAGGCTCGAGTCGGTGCTCGCCTCCGGGTCGGCGACCTTCTTGGCGGTGTAGCACAGCTCCTTGCCGTCAGGCGACCAGGCGATCTGCTCGGCGCCGCCGAACGGCGGCATCGGCGTGTGCGCGCGTTCGCCGGCCATCAGGTCGCGCGCCGCGCCGCCCATCACCAGGGGCCGCACGAACAGATGGCTGAAGGTGCCGTCGGTCCAGTGGTCCCAGTGCCGCACCATCAGGTCGTCGT
This sequence comes from Planctomycetota bacterium, assembly GCA_020638735.1. Classification (GTDB taxonomy): domain Bacteria; phylum Planctomycetota; class UBA1135; order UBA1135; family UBA2386. The sequence goes on from JACKHZ010000009.1 coordinate 92,932, forward strand.
AGGCGCGCGCGTTGGCCAGCGGCAGGTCCGGGTGCAGTTCGGTGACCATCTTGTCGAGCTTGACCGACTGCGTGTAGGCGAAGTGCTCGCCGTTCGGCGACCAGCGCAGGTTGTCGACGCCGCCCTCCACCGGGATCACGGAGTCCGGACCGCCCTTGCCGAGGTGCCGGGTGGTCACGCCGTCGCCGGCGACGAACGCGAATTCGGCGCCGCCGGGCAGCCAGCACGGCGCGCCGCCGTCGGCGACCTCGACCGGCTGGGCGCCCGGGCTCGTGGCCAGCAAGAACACCTTGCTGCGGCTGCGGTTGGCGGCGACGTCGGGGGTGCTGACGGCGAACAACAGGTGCTTGCCGTCGGGCGACAGCGTCAAGCCGTTCACCCGGTGCAGGCGGTTGAGGATCTCGGGGGTGAGGACGTGCTGCGCGGGCAGCGAGGCGGTGCCGATGCAGGCCGCGGCGGCGAACACGGCGAGGCGGAGGTGCGAACGCATGGGCCGGATCATCGCGACCGGCTGGCAGCGATGCCACCGGGGTCACGGCGACGCCACGGGTTCGGGAAGGAAGCGCGGGCCGCGCCGTCTCACCGAGCAGCTTTCCCGAAGTCGCCGCCAGACCGAGCGGTTAGACTCGCCCCGTGACGAACATGAACGCCGATACCCACCCGCTCCACCGCGCCCCCGCCGCCCGCAGCGCCGCCGAAGGCGGCTTCACCCTCGTCGAGATCATGGTCGTGATCGTGATCCTCGGCCTGCTGGCCACGCTGGTCACCCAGAACATCATGGGCGCCAGCGACGAGTCCCGCGTCACCAAGGCGCAGACCGACATCAAGACGATCGCCGATTCGGTGCGGCTCTACTACACCCAGCGCGGCCGCCTGCCGGAGTCGCTGGAGGCCCTGGCCGAGCCGGACGAGAACAACAAGACCTGGATCACCGAGCTGACCGAGGACCCGTGGGGCAACGCCTACCAGCTGCGCGAGGGCAACACGCCGCGCGAGTTCGAGGTCATCAGCTACGGCCCGGACGGCTCCGAAGGCACCGACGACGACCTGTCGAGCCGCGCCAAGAAGGACAACTGAACGACGTGATGGACCGTCCGACGACCCGATCCACCGAGTCCCGCGGAGCCGACGCCAGCGCCGGCTTCACGCTGGTCGAGATCATGGTCGTCATCGCGCTGATCGGCGTCGCGATCGGCATCATCGTGCCCAACCTCGGCATGCTGGTGCCGTCGGCGCGCCTCGACGGCAGCTCGAGCCAGCTGCGCCGCACCATCGACTGGGTGCGCAGCGAAGCGCGCATCCAGGCCAAGCGCATGGTGCTCGAGCTCGACCTCGACGATTCGCGCTGGCGCTGGCTGGAGCCCCCCGAGGAGCGCCTGACCAGCGAGCAGGAGCTGCAGTCCGACGAGGAGATCGCCGAGAGCGACTTCGGCTGGCAGGAGATGGAGACCGGCGTGCGGTTCGCCGGGGTCGGCGACGCGCGCCGCGGCATGACCGAGAAGGGCGTCTACCGCATGGTCTTCGACGAGTACGGCGCGACCGCCGACCAGCTGATCCTGCTGACGCTCGAGGGCGACGACAAGATGATCTGGTCGCTGTACCTGACCGGCCTCACCGGCCAGGTGCAAATCGACAAGTCCGAGAACGGCGACAAGCCGCACCCGGCACTGGTCGAGGAGGGTGCGTTCTGATGCACTCCGCCCCCCTGCTGCACGCGTCGCCCGACGCCCGCGCCGGCGAGCGCGGCATGATGCTGCTCGAGGCGCTGGTCGCGTTGGCGATCGTCGCGCTGGTGACGATCAGCTACCTCGGCATCCGCACCACCGCGCTGGTCGATGCGACGCACGCGCGCAACTGGCGGCTCGCCCGCGAGATCGCCGAGGAGCGGCTGACCGAGCTGCAGGCCGGCGCGCGCGAGGTGCCGCCGGAGAGCGGCATCCTGGTGCCGATCGACAAGTACGAAGGGTTCTCCTACAAGATCGTGCTCGGCGAGAGCGCCGTGGCCGAGCTGGAGAGCGAGGTCGCGCAGGCCGCCGCCGGCGACGACGAGGTCAAGAACGGCCGCGTCGAGTGGCAGCGCGACCGCGAGAACTACCGGCGCGCGAGCGAGCGCGGCCTGACGGCGATGGAGTTCGACGACCAGCAGCACGACGACATCAACCAGCGGCTGGCAGAGAAGGCGCCGAGCGCGGACGACATCGAAGAGGTCGCCGTGGTCGTCTACTTCCCCAAGTTGGACCCCGACTTCGAGGGCCAGCAGGAGGCGCTGTTGATCAAATCGCGCGTCTCGACGCTGGCGATCTCTGGCCTGACCCCGGACCGGGCGGACGCGATCGCCCAGGCCAAGGGCGAGACCGGCGACTCCAACAGCGGCGCGGCAGGCGCCGGCGGCAGCGGCGGCGGGATTCCCGCGGGCAACGGTGGCCGATGACCGATGATCCGGTGAGCAACGAGGTGACGATGACGAACGACCCGAGACCGGCCCGCGAAGGCGGCTTCACCCTTGTCGAGGTGCTGCTGGCGATCGGCATCACCGCGTTCGTCATGGTGACGGTCGGCAGCACGTTCAGCATCATGCTCAACGCGCGCGACGTCGTCGACGACCTCGCCGAGTCGAGCGAGGCGGGACCGCGCATCCTCAACCTGATCGAACGCGACCTGCGCGGCCTCTGGACGTTCAACGTGCAGGGCAACAAGGTCTTCCGCGGCCGGGTCGCCGACGTCAACGGCCGCGACGCGGACCGCATGGACTTCCTGACCACCACCGACGCGGTCGGCTACGTGCTCGACCTCGACGAGCGGCCGCTGAAGCCGTCGATCTGCGAGGTCGGCTACTGGTTCAAGCCCAACCCGCGCTACCGCGACGTGTTCGAGATGTGGCGCCGCGAGGACCCGATGGTCGACGACGACCTGCTGACGCAGGGCTCGTTCCAGCTGGTGCACGACCGCATCAAGAGCTTCAAGGTGCGCTACTTCGACACGCTCGGCTACGAGGCCGAGGAGCGCCTCGAGTGGGACAGCTCGATCGACGACAAGCTGCCGAAGCGCATCCGCATCGAGTTCACGATCGAGCGCCGCCGCGCGAGCCGCAACGTCGTCAGCGACGTCGAGGTCGAGGACTTCGAGGGCGCCGAGAAGACCTACGTGCGCCACTTCGTGTTCGATCCGCGGCTCGAGACGATCCTGCAGGCCAACAACGCGCGCGTGCCGGTGATCCCGCCGGGCGAACCCGAGGCGGGTGATGCCGGCGCGCAGAACCAGGCCAACGGCCCGGCAGGCCCCGGCGGGCCGGCAGGGCCGGCGGGTCCCGGCGGACAGAACGCGGGCAGGGGCAACCAGGTGACGACGATCACCGGCCGCGACGGCAGCACCATCAGCAAGGGCTCGGCGACGACTTCGACCGGGGGCCCCGGCGCCATCAACCCGGGCGGGCCCGGCCGCGGCGGCGCTGGACCGGGGGCAAGCGGGCCGGGCAGCGCGCAGAACCCGATCCAGTTGCCGCCGGGCTTCGACCTTCGCAACTTCTTCGGCAACGGCGGCGGTAGCGGCGGACTCGGCGGGCTGTTCCCCGGCGGTGGCTGACCCGATGAGCGCGCGGGGCGCGGCGCCGATCGTGCTGCTCGCGGCCGTCACGGGCGCCGCAGCGGGCTGGCTCGCCGGCGCGACCTCCGGCCGCGGCGAGCTCCTGACGCCGAACGCGGACTCGCAGGTGATCGTCGACGAACTGCGACGCCTCGGCGCCGAGCTGCGCGCGCTGGCCGCGCGCCCGGCAGCGCCGCCACCGAGCGCGCTGTCACAGACGAGCGAACGCACCGATGCGGCGCCGTCGCCGACCACCACCGCCAGCACCGACGAGCGGCTGCTGACCGCGATCGAACAGCTGGTCGTGCGCGTCGAGCAGATCGCCACCCGGCAGATCGCCGACAATGGCACGCTGCAACGCCTCGCGGCCGAGCGCGCCCCCGACACACAAGCGCTCGGAGAGCTGCTAAGGCACATCGACGACGACTGGAACGGCGCGCAGCACGAACTGTTCCTGATGCCGATGGCGGCCGTGCTGCAGCGCTTCGGCGCGCCGACCTACGTCAACGCAAGTGGCGCGAGCCCAGTCTGGGTCTACGAGTTCCACGTCGACGACGACCGGCGGACCGTCACCATCACCTTCCACGACGGCGTCGTCATCCAGGTCGGCTGAGGCAGACGCCGGGTCGATCGGGCAGCGGCGGACCGGGACATCTGCGGACGGCGACGTCGGGCGAGCGCCGCACTGGCCGGGATCAGAACACCGGCGTGCCGAGCAGCGCGCGGCCGCCGAGATACGGCCGCAGCGCGGCCGGCACGTTGACGGTGCCGTCGGCGTTCTGGTGGTTCTCGAGCAGCGGGATCAGGATGCGCGGGCTCGCGGCGACGGTGTTGTTGAGCGTGTGGCAGTGCTGCGGCTTGCCGCCCTCGGGGCGGTAGCGCAGGCCGAGCCGGCGCGCCTGGTAGTCGTAGAAGCGCGACGCCGAGTGCGTCTCGCTGTAGGCGTTGCGCGACGGCATCCAGGTCTCGATGTCGTACTTCATCGCCTGCGGCACGCCGAGGTCGCCGCCGCACACCGCGACGACGCGGTACGGCAGCTCGCACGCCTGCAGCAGGTCCTCGGAGTTCTTGACGATGTCGTGGTGGTGCTCGAGCGAACGCGCCTTGTCGGCGACGTCCACCACCACCTGCTCGACCTTCTGGAACTGGTGCACGCGGTAGAGCCCGCGCGTGTCCTTGCCGTAGGTGCCGGCCTCACGCCGGAAGCACGCCGAGCGCGCCACGTACTTCTTGGGCAGGTCCTTCGCGTCGAGGATCTCGCCCATGTGCAGCGACGTCACCGGCACCTCGGCGGTGCCGATCAGGTTGAGCCCGTCCTTCTCGCTGCGGTAGGTCTGCTCCTCGCCGCCGGGGAAGAAGCCGGTGCCGAACATCGCCGCGTCGCGCACCAGCAGCGGCGGGTCGACGGGCACGAAGCCGCGCTGCACCAGCAGCTCGACGGCGAAGCGCAGGATCGCGTCGTGCAGCAGTGCCAGGTCGCCGAACAGGAAGTAGTTGCGCGAGCCCGCCATCTCGGCGGCGCGCTGGAAGTCGAGCCAGCCCTGGGCCTCGCCGATCTCGTAGTGCGGCCGCGGCTGGAAGTCGAACGTGCGCACCGTGCCGACCTTGCGCACCTCGACGTTGTCGGCGTCGGTCTTGCCGGCCGGCACGTCGTCGTCGGGGATGTTGGGTACGAGGCTCAGCTGCGTGTCGAGCTCGGCGCGCAACTGCTTCTCCTGCTCCTCCATCGCCTGCAGCTCGACCTTGAGCGCCTTCTGCTGCTCGAGGAACGCCGGACGCTGCTCGGCCGACAGCTTGCCGAGCTGCTTGCCGGCGGCCTTCTGCTCGCTGCGCATCGCGTCGAGCCTCGGCGTCATCGCGCGCAGCTCGGCGTCCAACGCGAGCGCCCGATCGACCGCCTCGGCGCGATCCGGCATGCACTTCTTGACCGCCCCCGCGCGCACGGCGTCGGGGTTCTCACGCAGCACCTTGATGTCGAGCATGGCTTTCGGCCGAGCAGTCTAGCGGCACGCCGGGTGCCGTCGCCACGGCCGTCGGCTCACTTCCATGAGATGTCGAGTTTGCCGAACAGCGGCGGCTTCTTGGCCTCGAGCCCGAGCTTCATGCCGTCGGCGGGCATGTCGCACTTCAACACCAGCTCGCCCTTCTGGTAGCCCTTGGGCATCGGGAAGCACGCGACCTGGAAGCCGACGTTCGGGTACTGGCTGCTGGCGGCACCGGCGAGGTTGCCGTCGGTCATCGGCAAGAACTCGCCGACCTCCTTCCTGCCCTTGCCGGTGTCGTCCTTGCAGGCGAACACCGCGCAGTGCAGGCCGATGCCCTGCAGCTCGGTGATCTTGGCGCCGCTCTTGTCGGCGACGTAGATGGACAACCCGTCGATCGAGGCATTCTTGTCGCCGTCGCGGCGGAACTCGACGCGGAACGGCGCGCCCATCTCGACCACGGTGGTCTTGCCCGGCTCGACCAGGATCGGCTTCTGGTCCTCGCCGGCGTAGATGCAGGCGCCCTGCATGCGCGCGCCCTTGCCGGCGACGATGCGGCCGAACAGCAGGTCGTAGTCGCCCGCCGGCATCTCGACCTCCTTGCCGCCCGCGATGTCGAACATCGCCGCAGCGAAGTCGCCGCGGCCGCGCACCACCAGCTGCGCGGGCGCAGTGGGCTTCGGCCCGCTCCAGGCGAGCTTGAGCTTGCCGGTCTTCACGTACTCGGGGTTGAGCGGTCGCAGCGACACCGAGTCGCGCGCCTTCAGCTCCATGTGGTGCCAGCCGCTGGCGAGCTTGACGAACGCGGAGAACGGCACCCGTGGCCCCTTGCCGAGGCGCATCGAGTCGAGCAGCGGCGCGGCGACGCCGTTGCCGCCGGCGTCGCCGAGCAGGTGCATCTTGAACTCGCCCTCGAACGGGTCGGCGCGGCCCGGCGCGCCGCTGCAGTCGTCGTCGTAGAAGACGAAGGTCTCCTTGTCGGCGGTCGCCTCCCAGCTGGCGGCGCTGTTGTAGTAGAGGTTGGCGACGTCGGTGCTCGGCGAGTAGTTGCACTCGGCCACGCCGGTCATCTCGCGCTCGCCGCCCTGCCAGAAGAACATCGCGTAGGGCATCTTCTTGTCGGCGTCGAGGAAGAACTCGGTCGGCTTCGGCCGCGCGCTGGCCTCGACCTCGGTGGCGCCGTCGGCGGTGGCGGCGTCGAGCCCGATCGCGAACTTCGACGCGCCGGTGCGGTGCAGGTAGACGTTGGCGGCGCGGAACCAATCGAGCTTGCGGTTGGTGCCGATCTGCGTCATCGAGCCCTGCCACCAGAACAGCGGCAGCGGGCCGCTGCGCGGGCCGTAGCCCATGTCCTTCTGCCAGTCCTTGACGGTCGCGTAGCTCAGCTCGTGCACCGCGGCCGGCACGTTGGGCATGACCAGCGCCTCGAGGCCCTTGGCGTCGGCGCCGTAGCCCTCGGCCTCTCGCTTGTCGGCGTTCTTCTTCGCCTCCTCGAGCGCGACCTTCTGCGCCTTCACGAACTCCCGTCCGGTGATGTAGTGGCTGTCGAAGGTGAAGCCCCAGTTGTCGCGCGCCGCGAGCTGCTGCTCGACCAGGAACACGACCTCCTCCTTGTCCTCGAGCGTCTTCTGCGGCATCGCGTTCATCGCCACGCTCGCCAGGCCCCACATCTCCGAGGCCTCGTAGTAGTGCGCGACCTCCTCGCAGGTCTTGGCCAGCTGCTTGAAGCCGTCCACCACCGAGCGGAACGCCTCGCGGTCCTGGCCCTTGGAGATCGGGTCGAGGTAGCGGTTCCACGCGCGGTTGGCCTCGGTGCGCACCTTGCGGATGACCTCGTAGTGGTCGTTGCTGCAGCCGTCGGTCCAGCGCTGGATCTTGTCGATCGTCACCGCGTCGCCGAAGCAACGCTGCCACGACGCCATCAACGCGTCGCACTTGGAGCGGGTGGTCTGCTCGCCGTTGCGCACGCCCCACCACAGCTCCTCGTAGTAGGAGATCGCGCGCGACGAGCCCCGTTTCATCGCCTTGTCCTGCAGCTTCTCGTCGCTGAGCTCGAGGCCCTTGTTGAAGTCGCGGCGGAACTCGTCGCTGCTCAGCTCCTGCGCGCGCAGCGCCGGCAGCAGGGCCCACAGCAAGACGAACAGGACGGTCAGGGTCTGGCGCATCATCGGCTTCGAGGGGTGGAAACCGGATCGTAGCCGGGGCGGCGCAGCGGCGCAGCCGTCGAAGTACGGCTAGTCGCCCTTGCGGGCCTGCTTGCTCATCTGCTCGAGGAAGCGCCGCTCGGCCGCGGACAGCGCCCCGAGGCCCTCGCGCTTGACCTTGTCGAGGATCTCGTCGAGCTGCAGCTGCTTGTGGTGGGCATCGCGCTCGCGGGCCTCGGCGCGCTTCTTCTGCACGCCCTGCAGCAGGCCCTTGAGGAGCGACGGGCGCTGCACGTTCGCGTGGTCGGCCCAGTCGATGAACCACGAGCGCTTGAAGGCCACGAAGCCGAGGAGCGCCCCGCCGACGTGGGCGCTGTGCGCGACGCCCTGCGCATAGCCGTCCACCAGCTCGATCATCGTGGCGTAGAGCCCGACGAACACCAGCACGGCCGCCAGGATCCACAGCGGCAGGATGCCCCAGACCATCGCCATGGGGAAACGCAGGGCCGCGTAGACCAGGAAGGCGTAGCAGGCGCCGGACGCCCCGACCAGGGGCACGTCCTGGTAGCCACCCAACGCCGCGACCACGAGGTAGAGCAGGCCCCCGACGGCGCCGCCGGCGAGGTAGAGCTTCCAGGCGCCGCGATAGCCGAGCTTCGGCTCGGCGATGGTGCCCATGAAGTAGAGCACCAGCATGTTCATCAGGAAGTGCATCGGGTCGCGGAACGCGTGGGTGAACTGGTAGGTGACCAGCCGCAGCACCCCGAGCCCGAAGCCCTCGAGCGAGTTGGACCACGAGAACGCGAACCAGAAGCCGCCGCCCGACGCGGACGGTTCGCTGAGTCGTCCCCACAGCAGGATGTTCGACACGAACACCGCCGCGTTGAGCAGCATCAGGTGCTTGATCGCCGGCGTCAGCCGAGGCATCTGGAGGCTTGGTCCGTCGTAGCTCATGTTCTCGCGGTTGGGACCGGAGGCCCCCGTCGCTATCTTTCGGCCAAACCATAACCGGAGACCAAGCCAGTGCCCGCGCAACTCCTCGACGGACGACAGATCGCCAAGCGCATGCGAGAGCGCCTCGCCGAAGCGCGGCAGACCCTCGGTGACCGACCCGTTCGGTTGGTGTCGCTCGAGGTCGGGCAGAACCCCGCCGCCGACGTCTACGTGCGCAACCAACAGCGCGCGGCGGCCGAGGTCGGCATCGCCATGGAGGTCGAGAACCTGCCGGTCGCCAGCACCGAGGCGCAGCTGGTCGAGGCGATCTCCGCGCTGAACCGGCGCGCCGACGTGTCCGGCATCATCGTGCAGCGGCCGCTGCCGCACGGCATCGACCCGCGCCAGGTGCAGATGGCGATCGACCCGCACAAGGACGTCGAGGGCATGCACCCGGCGAACATGGGGTCGATCCTCTACCGCGAGCCGCTGCTACCGCCGTGCACCGCGGCCGCCGCGCAGCAGCTGATCGTCGCGACCGGCATGGACCTGCGCGGCGCCGAGACGGTGGTCGTCGGCCACAGCGAGATCGTCGGCAAGCCGATCGCGGTGCTGCTGCTGCACCACCTGTCGACGGTGACGGTGTGCCACATCGGCACCAGGAACCTGGCCGACCACACGCGCCGCGCCGACATCGTCGTCGTCGCGGTCGGCAAGCCGGGCCTCGTGCACGGCGACATGCTGAAGCCCGGCGCCTGCGTCATCGACGTCGGCATCAACCAGGGCCCGGACGGCAAGATCGTCGGCGACGTCGACTTCGCCTCGGCCAACGAGGTCGCCGGTTTCCTGACCCCGGTGCCCGGCGGCGTCGGCCCGGTGACGGTGGCGATGCTGCTGCGCAACACGCTGCGCGCCGCCGGGGCGAGCGTCTGATGGCGCGGCGTCGCGGCCCCGCCGCCTCGCTGCTGCTGGCCGGGTTCGCCGTCGGCTGGAGCGGCTGCGCGACGGCCCCGACAGCGCCCCCGCCGCCGCGGCCCAACGTGGTGCTGTTCCTGGTCGACGATCTCGGCTGGCAGGACCTCGGCGAGCCGTTCGCGACCGAGCGCAGCAAGTGGAACGATCGCTACGAGACGCCCAACGTCGAGCGGCTCTGCCGGCAAGGCACCAAGTTCCCGAACGCCTACGCGCACCCGATCTGCTCGCCGTCCCGCATCAGCCTGCTGACCGGCGCACATGCGGCGCGGCACCGCGTGACCCACTGGACGCTGCGTCAAGACCAGCCGACCGACCCGGAGCGCAAGGGCCTGCGCCGCCCGAACTGGAACCAGGCCGGTCTGAGCTGCGACCCGGCGACGCCGCACGCGGCGTGCTACGACACGCTGCCGGCGCGGTTGCGACGCAACGGCTACCGCACGATCCTGGTCGGCAAGGCCCATCTCGGCGCCGTCGACACGCCCGGCGCCGACCCGACCAACCTGGGCTTCGACGTCAACATCGCCGGCCACGCCGCCGGCGCGCCGGCCAGCTACCTGGCCAGGAACGGCTTCGCGCGCGAAGGCGGCGATCCGGTCTGGAACGTGCCGGGGCTCGACTTCTACCGCGGCAGCGACCGCTTCCTGACCGACGTGCTGACCGACGAGGCGCTGCTCGCCGCCGACCGGGCGCGCGCCGCCGGCCAGCCGTTCTTCCTCTACCTCGCGCACTACGCGGTGCACGCGCCGTTCGACGCCGACGAGCGCTACGTGCAGCGCTACCGCGACCGCGGGCTGTCCGAACCGGAGGCGCGCTACGCGGCGCTGGTGCGCGGCGTCGACGACTCGCTGGGCAGGGTACTCGACTGGCTCGAGCAGAATCGGCAGACGAACACGATCGTCGTCTTCGCCAGCGACAACGGCGGCCTCAGCGCCAGCGCGCGCGGCGGCGAGAAGCACATGCACAACCTGCCGCTGCGGAGCGGCAAGGGCTCTGCATACGAAGGCGGGATCCGCGTGCCGTTCGCGATCCAATGGCCGGGCCACGTCACCGCCGACGCGGTCGAGCCGCTGCCGATCCAGCTCGAGGACGTCATGCCGACGCTGTGCGAGCTGGTCGGCGTCGACCCGCAGTGCCCGGACGGCCACGCGTTCGCCCGGCGACTCGCCGGCATGCCGACCGTGCCGCACCCCTTGTTCTTCCACCACCCGCACTACTGGGGCGCGACGGGGCCCGGCATCGAGCCGTTCAGCGCGGTGCGCGACGGCGACCTGAAGCTGATCTGGTTCTACCAGGACGAGCGCGCGGAACTCTACGACCTGGCGGTCGACATCGGCGAGCACCACGACCTGGCCGCCGAACGCCCCGACGACGTGGCGCGGCTGCGGCTGCTGCTGCGACGGCAGCTGACCGCCTGCGCGGCGCAGGTGCCGACCCGCGACGGCGGAGCGCCGTGCGCGCTGCCGTAGCGATCGCACCCCGGCGTCAGGACTTCGCCGGCAGCGGCGGCGGTACCAGCTCCGCGTCCTCGTCCTCGGCGAGCCGCGCGATCGGCGCCGGCTTGGGTCGCGCCAGCACGTCGATGAACCCGACCAGCGCGGTGCCGCCGTAGATGCAGTAGGTCATCCAGACCGCCGTGCGCAGCCCCGACGAGAAACCGTAGCTGTGCAGGCCGACGCCGAGCAGGTTGACGTGGAACCACGAGAAGGTCACCACCATGCCGGTGACGACCGACCACAACGCGAAGCCGGCGTCGCGCACCCAGCCGCTCATGCGCGCGTGCAGCAGCGCGATCTGCGACAGGCAGATCAGCAGCGCGCCGTTCTCCTTCGGGTCCCAGCCCCAGAAGCGGCCCCACGAGTCGTTGGCCCAGACGCCGCCGAGGATCGTACCGACGACGGCGAACGCGAGGCCGAAGCAGGTGATGCCGTAGGTGATGCGCAGCATCGCCTTGGCCTCCTTGCCGTTGACGTCGCTGAGCCGCAGCACGCGGTTGACGACCCATGCGACCGCGAACGACGACGCGGCGAGGCCGGCTGCGTAGCCCATGTTGATGGTCGTGACGTGCGTCGCCAGCCAGAAGTTGCTGTCGAGCACCGCCTGCAGCGGATCCATCGTGTCCTCGCCCTTCGACACCTCGAACAGCCGCGCGAACATCACCAGCAGCGCGCCGAGCACCGGCGCCACCGCCAGCGCGATGCGCCGCGGCAAGACGAACTCGGCGATCACCGACACCAGCACGGCGATCGCGGCGATGAACAGGAACGTGTCGTAGAGGTTCTTGATCGGCGGCCGGCCGGTGATGACGCAGCGCAGCGCCACGTCGTACGACAGCAGGCCGAGCGCGAAGACGGTGACGCCGACGCTGCCCCACCACAAGAGGCGGCTCTTCGGGAACATCCAGCACGCCGCGGCGAGCACGAAGCCGAACAGGAACCAGTGGATCGACTGGTAGTGCCACGCCTTGCGGTAGTACATCGCCTCGAGGTCGACGTGCGCGGCGCCGGGCAGCGGCGCCGCGGCGGTGATGACGGCCTCGGCATAGCGCATCAAGCTGGCTTCGATGGCGGCATGGTCGGCGCCGTTTACGGCCCGATCCAGCCCGAACACCGCGTCGCGCGTCGGTCCCTCGACCTCGCGCAGCACCAGCTCCGCGCCGCCGCCGACGTACAGCCACTCCGGCTCGCCGACGCCGCCCGGCGTCATCGCCGAGAGCGGCGGAACGAGCGCGGCGCCGCTGTCGAAGCGGAACATGCGCTGCAGCAGGTCGAGCATGACGACCATCTGGTCGTCGCTGACGACGGCGTCCCCCATCGCCGCGATGCGCTTGCGGAACTCCGGCCCCTTGGCCAGCAGTTCGGCGAGCTTCACCTGCTGGCCGCCGAACAGCTGCTGCAGCTCGGCATCCGGCACCGCGATCGGGTAGCGCAGCGGGTCCAGCGTGCTGCGCAGGTTGTCGTACTCGCGGAAGTGGCGCCACAGCTGCACGATGTGCTCCTGCACCTCGCTGCGCTTGCCAGCGTCCAGGGCAGCGTATTCGTTGCCCAGCGTCCTGAGCTGCTCGAAGGAGGCTGCGGCCTGGTGGAAGCTGAGGAACTCGAAGCCCTGCTTCTGCCCCTCGTTGTCGATGCCGAGCGCGTCGAGCACGGCGACGTTCTCGATGCGGAACAGCGGGTATTCGTCGGCCTGCTCCGGGTAGCACCAGACGTCGAGCAGCCACTCGATCGGCTCGAGCGTGACCTTCTGCGGGCTGCTCTCGGCGCCGTACTCGTACTTGAGGTCGCGGCGACCGTGCACCGAGTAGAGCGTGAACGCCGCCCACACCGACAGCGGCTTGACGCGTCCGTTCTGTTGCACCGGCGTGCGCGCGAGCTCGTCGACACACTCCTTGCTCCACGGCGCCTGGCGCGCGGGTACCTCGGACAGGCGGGGCGACGGACGACTGCAAGCGGCGACGGCCAGCGCGAGAAGCGCGAGCACGAGGAGCCGGAGCCGTTGGTTCGTAGCGTTCATGCGGACAGGGCCTCGCGCGTGGAGGACATCAGGAAGCGGATGAGCTTGGCGCCGAAGTGCACGATCATGCCGATGGCGATCACGTAGCACGCGTACTCGGGCCACTTGTCGGACGGGTTGTCGGCGACCTCGAACACCGAGTACCACGGCGGGCCGCCGGCCGGGCGACCCTGGATCTGCGGCCCCCAGCTGGTCTGGTAGAGCGCGAAGCCCCCCTTGCGCAGCGGGTTGTTCATCCAGATCTGCGCCTGCCGCTGGGCGCCGTCCTCGAACACCGTCACCTTGCTGCGGAAGTCGGCGACCTGCATCGTGCCGGGGTGTTCGCGGCGGATGAACTGGTCGAGCTGCAGCGCGAACGGCATGTCGTAGACGACGCGGCGAAGGTCGAGGCCGTAGCGCTGCCCCTGGACCTCGAACACGAATGGCGTGCGCGTGTCGTCCTGCGGCAACCGCCACGGCGACGAGACCAGCATCGCCTCGAGCCGCTGATCGTCGGCGGTGACGATCGTCACGTAGCAGCCGACCTGGTTGTGTTCGCGTTCGAGTTGCACGTCCACCGGGCTGAGGAACAGTCCTGGGCCGTCGCCGGCGCCGAGCACCGGCGTCGTCGCCTTGACCATCGGCCCCTTGGGCATCGCCCGGCAGTTGTCGAGCCAGTGGTGCACCTCGACGCGGAACGGCAGGCCGTCGCCGCTCACGACGACCCGGTCGGTCTTCGCCCGCCGCAGGTAGGCCTCCGGCACGACGCGCTCTTCGATCGTGTCGCCGGTCGGCTTCGACACCGCCAGTTCATGGTCGTGGAAACTGACGAAGGTGCTGGCGCGATACTGGCGGTGCGCGACCCCCTGTCCGGCCTCGGGCGTCTCGTAGAGCGCGAGGCTGCCCGAGTAGCTGACCTCGAGCTTGACGAAGCCGGCGATCAGCAGCAGCGCGATGCCGACGTGGATGATCAGGATGCCGACGTTGCGCGCGTGCAGACGCATGCGCAGCATGCCGCCGACCAACAGGTTGAGGAACAGCAGCGCCATCACCGGATAGGCGCCGGGCAGCGGGATCACCAGCGCCCAGGGCTCGCCGTTGGCGTCGGGGAAGAGCGGCTCACCCCACCAGGACAGCGGCAGCTCGGCCAGCACGAACCACGACTCGAAGTAGTCGCGCTGCGTCTGCCAGAGGCCGTGCTTGATCTGCGCCAGCGTGCCGAGCCAGGTCAGCGCCGCCAGCAGGATCAGCAGCACGACCGACAGCTTCATCGAGCCGATCAGCCCGAGCAGGCGCGCGCCGAGCCCGGGTGCCTGGCCAGCGGGCCGTTCGGCTTGCGCGACCTGCGCGGCCGGCGCGATCCGGTCGCTGGCCGCGGGCCCATCGGCCGATGCGGATTGGTCGCTCACTGGTTCCTCCGCACGCTGCCGAGGAAGGCGAGGAACGCGTCGCGCTGCGCTTCGACGTCGCCGGCGGTGCCGATCAGCTTGCAGAACGTCAGCGTGCCGCCGTCGAAGCGCGCCGCGACCAACATGCGCCCGGCGGCGATCTCCTTGCCCGACATGCCCTTGTAGTGACCCTTCACGTCCAGCAGCACGGCGTCGTCGCCGAGGAACTGCACGTTCGGCAGCGCCGCGAGGTCGGCCTCGCTCGGCGGCGGCGCACCCTGGAACTCGACGAACTCACCGCGCCAGATACCGATCGCCTGGCCGAGGTTGCTGCCGAGCATGCTGATGTAGACCTCGCCGGCCTCGCCGAACGTGTGGTGCATCGGCTTGCCCGCTTTCGCCTGCCAGCCGCTCGGCACGTCGGCGGTGAACGGGCCGTCGTTGGCGACCGGCGCTGGCGCGGCGGCGCCACCGCCGGGGTGCGCGGCGCCGGGGTGATCTGCCGGCATCTGCGCGCCGGGCTGGATCGGTGGCGCCTGCCGCGCGCCGCCGCCGCTGCTGCCGCCGAGCTTGATGGCTCGCGCCAGCGCCAGGAAGCCGTCGCGATGTTGCTGCACGACCGCGCGCGGCCCGGTGAACTTCAGCGACGTCACCTGCGCACCGTCGGCGAAGAACGCGATCAACGCCGCCCAGTCGTCCTTGCCGCCCATCGCGCCTTCGAGCGCGACCAGGCGCGCCGGCTTGCCGGCGAGTTCGATCGCCGGCAGCGACGAGACCGTCGGCACGTCGCTGCGGCCGAACTGGCCGAACCACCGGCCGAGGTTGCCCGCAGCGCCGCCCCCGACGCCGAGCGTCAGGTAGCAATCGGTGTCGGGCTCACCGGTCACCTGGAACTCGGCGTCGCGGAACTGCCGACCTGAAGACGACAGCTTCTTCCAGCCGTCCGGGACCTGCACCGAGACGCTCGGCGGACCACCAGCGGTCGCGCCCTGCGCAGGGCCGACCGTCATGGCGTCCAGTCGGTCGTGGGTGGAGGCTCCCCAGTTCGTGGGGCGATCGGCAGCCGGCACCTGGCGCGGCGCACCGAATTGGGCTTCTTCCTTGCCGCCACAGGCGACCGGCAGCAGGGACACGAGGAGGATTGCGGCGGTTCTCTTCATTGCTCGTCGGGAGGCGGCCAGGATACCGCGAAGTCACGGCGGCGCGGTGCGCGGGAGCGGATTCCCGCAATGTGTCGAACCGCTGCGCATGGTTCGAATTACGCAGCGGAAGCGGCGAGCGGGCGGCCGATTCGGACCGGCGCCTGCGCCCCGACGCTGCGAGCCCCGAAACGCCCCGGACGAGCGGCGTTCAGACGCGACGGTTCAGCACGAAGCCGGCGAGTTGGTGCAGCGCATCGCGAGCCGGACCCGGGGGCAGCTGTGACAGGCACGCCTGGGCCTTGGCGATGCGCCGCTGCGCCTCCTCCATCGCATAGGCGATCGCGTGCTCGAGCGGGAACTCGGCGCGCAGACGGCGCAGGCCCTCGGCCTCGGTCGTACCGATGACCGCCTTGAGCCGCTCGGCCTGGTCGGCGTCGCGCTGCAGCAGGTAGAGCAGCGGCAGCGTGATCTTCCCCTTGGCGAGGTCCGTGCCGAGCGACTTGCCGACGACCTTCTCGTCACCATCGAGGTCGAGGCAGTCGTCGACGATCTGGAACGCGATGCCGAGTTCGAGGCCGTACTCCTCGAGTGCCCGCAAGCGCCCCTCGCTCGGCTCGCCGCCGGCGTAGTAGCCGCCCAGGCGACACGCCGCCGCGTAGAGGCTCGCGGTCTTCTCGGCGATCACCGTGAAGTAGCGCGCTTCGCTCCACTGGTAGTCGAATCGGTGGAGGATCTGCGTGATCTCGCCCTGGCAGATCACACGCACGGTCTCGGCCAGCCAGCGGGCAGCCGCCGGATCCGGCAGCTGCACGGCCATGTGGAAGGCCTTGGCGTAGATATAGTCCCCCAGCAGCACCGCCGTCTCGACGCCGCTCAGGTGGTTGATCGTCTCGATGCGCCGCCGCACGCTCGCGCTGTCGAGCACGTCGTCGTGCACCAGCGTCGCGGTGTGCAGCAGTTCGACGACCTTGGCCACGGTGACGACGTCGTCGCCGAGGCCGCCGCTGTGCGTCGCGCCGCGCACCGCCATGCCCGACAGGAAGGTCAGCACCGGGCGCAGCTGCTTGCCGCGGAATCCGCCGACGTGCTCGATCAGCGGGCGCATCTCCGTGTGACCGGGCGCCAGGTCGTGGAGCAGTTCGCGATTCAGCCGTTCGAGCTGCGGCTGGACGAGACCTGTGACGTCGTGCAGCAGCTGGGTCTTGGTCACCGAGCAGATCCGTCGTTCTGGTTCTTGTCGGCGCCGGACTTGTCGTCCTTGCTCCCGTTGCCCGAGCCCTTCTCGGCGCCGTCCTTGAGGCCGCGCTTGAACTCGGTGATGCCCGAGCCCAGCGACCGGGCCATGCCGGGGAGACGGTGGCCGAACAGCAACAGCACGACCGCCAGGATGAGGAGCAGTTCCCAGTGATTGACGAAGGCGATCATGCGTGCGGTCTCGGGTGACTGACTATCCCCTGGGCAGGGGCTCGACGCCAGGGTTTCGGCGGGGCGAGGTGAAGGAATGACTGGGCGGACTCGGTGTTTCGCGGGATCGACCGGGTGAAGACGGCGCGGCCGCCGTCAGGCACCTGGCTGCTCGTCGAGCCAGCTTTGCCAGGCGTCTGGGTCGACGCCCAGATCCTGGCCGACGAGCCGGATCAGGTTGTGGTGGCTGGTCTCGCGGATCGAAGCGTCGCCGGAGCGCATCGCCGCGATCAGCAGCCGGGCCGCCTCGATGCGGGCCTTGGGGTTGCGCGCGCCGGTGGACTTGTCGCTCCCGCCACCGCCGCCGCCACCCTCGCCGCGGCGCTCGCGTTCGAAGGCGCGGAACGCCTCGAGCACGCCGGTCAGCAGGCCGTGCAGGCGCAGGGTCTCCCCCCACAACAGCAGCACGTAGCCGATCGTCAACGCCAGCGCGGCCTTGAGCACGATCTGCTCGCCGAACGTCGCGCGCAGCCAGTCGATGTACGGCAGCCAGCTCTCGAACAGGACCGCCAGCAGCAGTCCGAGGAGGAACAGCGGGGTGATCTGCCGGAACAGCGACTCGAACTGCTGGACCTTCTGGCTCACGGTCGGCTCCGGATCAGCCGAGGACTTCCTTCATGCGGGCGCCGAGCACCGACGGCGTATCGCAGACGTGCACGCCGGCCTTCGCCATCGCCGCCTTCTTGTCGGCCGCGGTGCCCTTGCCGCCGCTGATGATCGCGCCGGCGTGGCCCATACGCTTGCCGGGAGGCGCGGTCGCGCCGGCGATGAAGCCGACGACCGGCTTCTTGACGTACTGGCGGATGAACTCGCAGGCCTCTTCCTCGGCGGTGCCGCCGATCTCGCCGATCATGATGATGCCGTCGGTGCCGGCGTCGTCCTGGAACAGCTTCAGGCAGTCGATGAAGTCGAGGCCCTTGATCGGGTCGCCGCCGATGCCGATGCAGGTCGACTGGCCCATGCCGTTCGACGTGACCTGCCACACGGCTTCGTAGGTCAACGTGCCGCTGCGCGAGACGATGCCGACGCGACCGGGCTTGTGGATGTAGGCCGGCATGATGCCGATCTTGCAGCCGGATTTGTCGGTGACGGGCGTGATGATGCCGGGGCAGTTCGGGCCGATCAGGCGCGTCTTGCTGCCCTTCATGAAGTCCTTCACGAAGGCCATGTCAGCGACCGGGATGCCCTCGGTGATCGTCACCACGAGGTCCAGCTCGGCGTCGACCGCCTCGCAGATCGCGTCGGCGGTGAACGCCGCCGGCACGTAGACCATGGACACGGTCGCGCCGGTGGCCTTCTTGGCCTCCGCGACGGTGTCGAAGACCTGCACGCCTTCGATCGTCTGGCCGCCCTTGCCGGGCGTGATGCCGCCTACCAGCCTGGTGCCGTAGGCCAGCGAGTTCTTGCTGTGGAACAACCCCGCCGCGCCGGTGAAGCCCTGGCAGAGGATCTTGGTGTCGCCGTTGACGAGAACGCTCATTGGTTGTGCTCCGGGTGCTCTTGGGTCTCAGGCGATGGCCTTGACGATCTTCTCGGCGGCCTCGTCGAGCGACGCGGCCGTTTGCAGCGCCAGCCCCGACTCCTCGAGCAGCTTGCGGCCGAGCTCGACGTTGGTGCCTTCGAGACGCACGACCAGCGGCAGCGAGAGGTGCACCTCCCGGGCCGCGGCGATCACGCCCTCGGCGATCGTGTCGCACTTCATGATGCCGCCGAAGATGTTGACCAGCAGGCCCTTCACGTTCTTGTCCGACAGCAGGATCTTGAACGCGTTGGTGACCTGCTCCTTGTTGGCGCCGCCGCCGACGTCGAGGAAGTTGGCCGGCTTGCCGCCCTTGAGCTGGATCACGTCCATGGTCGACATCGCGAGCCCCGCGCCGTTGACCATGCAGCCGATGTTGCCGTCGAGCGCGATGTAGTTGAGGTCGAACTTCTTCGCCTCGATCTCCTTCGGGTCCTCTTCGTTGAGGTCGCGCAGTTCGACGACCTCCGGGTGACGGAACAGCGCGTTGCTGTCGAAGCTCATCTTCGCGTCGAGCGCCTTCACCTCACCCTGCTTGGTGACGATCATCGGGTTGATCTCGGCCAGCGAGCAGTCGAGCGCCATGAACGCCTTGACCAGCGCGGTGACGAGCTTTTGCCCGCCCTTGGCCTGGTCGCCGGAGAGTCCGAGGTGCTTGGCGATGGCGCGCGCCTGGAACGGCATCAGGCCCTTGACCGGGTGCACGCGGTGGCGAGCGATCGCCTCGGGCTTGTGTGCCGCCAGCTCCTCGATGTCCATGCCGCCCTCGGCAGCGGCGATGACGACAGGTGCCTGCGCTGCGCGGTCCATGACGACCGCCAGGTACATCTCGCGCTCGATGTCGCTGCCGGCCTCGACGTAGAGCGTCTTGACGACGCGGCCCTCGGGGCCGGTCTGGTGCGTGACGAGGGTCTTGCCGAGCAGGTCCGTGGCGACCTTGGTCGCCTCGTCGGCGCTGCGCACCAGCTTGACGCCGCCGGCCTTGCCGCGGCCGCCGGCGTGGATCTGCGCCTTGACGACCTGCAGCGGCTCGCCGAGCTGGGCGAACGCCTTCGTGACGTCGTCGACCGTCTTGCAGGCGATGCCCTTGCTGACGGGCACGCCGAACTTCGCCAAGAGCTGCTTGGCCTGGTACTCGTGGATGTTCATGGCTTCGCGGCCGAGCACGGTAGCGAGGCCCGCCAGCCGAGTCGAATGTGGTCCGCGCGAATCCTCGACCGGTGGTCGGGGCGGGGACTGCCGCGGCGCGAGGGGCGCCAGCGGCGGGGCGCCGGCCGCGCAGGGGCAGCCGGCCGGCCGGGGAGGGACGCAGGCCACGCAGGGTGGCCCGCACCACGGGGACCGTCAGCGCACGGCCGGCAGGTCGATCGTCAGCGAGGTGCCGGAGGCAGCCGCGCGATCCTCACCCTGAGCGAGGAACAGCTCCTCGATCTCCTTGACGACGTTGCGCTGCTCGACGGCCGAAGCCACCGGCTCGCCGTCGAAGGCGAGGTCGTTCTCGAGCATGCGCTGGGCGATGTCGAGGCGCTTCTGCACGTTGGAGATCACCTCCTTGGCCTGGCTCAGCGCCGTGCTGTCGAGGTCGAAGCGGTCGCTCGCGGCTGCGAGCGCCTCCACCTGCATCTGCTGCGTCTTCAGCGCCTGGACCTGGTCCTCGAGGGCGGCGCGCTCGTAGCGCACCGCGGCGAGACGCTCCTTGGCGGCTTCGACGGCGCGGGTCTGTCGATCGATCAGGGCGCGCTTCGCCTTCAAGATCGCTTGGTTGTTGACGTAGGAGTCCTTGGTGCGAGCTAGGTCGGCGCTGACGCGGCGACGGGCGCCGAAGTCCGCGGCGAGCTGCGCGCCGTGTTCGTCGTCGTCGCGCAGCAACGCGGCGCCGACCTTGAGCTTCTTCTCTTCGCCGCCGACCACCTTCTCCAGGTGCGTCACCGACTGCTGCAGGCCCTCGAGCTCGATCTCGGCGCGCGCCAGATCGCGCTTGCACGTGGCGATCTGCGGGTCGATCTGCCGGATCAGCCCCTCGGCGCGCTTCAGCTCGATGTCGATCGGGATCTGGCCGGCGACGGTCTCACGAACCGACGACGCCATCGTGCCGACATAGCTTGGGAAATCGGTGCCGAGGAACAGGAAGCCAGCCCCACCGAGCACCAAACCGCTGAGGAGCATCCACTTGAAGGTCTTGCCGATCATGTCGTTTCCGTAGGTAGGAAGGCCAGGAGCCAACTGGCTCCGCGGGGCTCCTTCGGCACGACAAGGTCACTATTTGGGCACGACGCAGCGTTTCGCGCGCACCGGGACCTAGCGCTTGTGCTTGCGCAGCGCCGCGACCGTCGAACGCAGCAAACGATCCTTCAAGTCCTCGAGCACCGGCTGCGCCGCCTCGTCCTCACGCGCTTTCAGGTCCTCGATCACCGCGTTGCAGTACGGACAACCGCTGTCGCCGAGGTGAAACGCCACGAACTCCGCGGCGCCGCCATCGAGCCCCCCCTGCAGCCAGCTCTGCAGCACGTGCGGGTGCGGACACGAGATGCGCTCGGCGCGCCACACGGCAGCGACGGTCAAGGCGAGCGCGGCGTCGGGATCGTTGTCTTCTGCAGTCATCGTCGCTCCGGTTCGTTCCCTCATCGCGACCCCGGCCGCCACAGGCCGAGGAACAGGGAGTGGTTCGGGTCGTGCTGTCGCGCCATGCCACGCAGGCGCTCGATCGCCCGGAACTTGATTCCGGCGATCGCCTTCTCGTCCGCGACCCCGAAGCGGGCGGCGGCATCCTTGTTGCGCCCGCCGAGCACGAACAGGTACTCGAGGATCATGAGCTTCTGGAACTCTCCTTCGCTCCACAGCTCGCCGACGTGTTCCCGCAGGATCGTCGCCAACACCTGCCGCTGCCGCGCCTCGTTCTCCGACAGCACGACCTGCTCCTTCGGCGCGGGAGCGTGATCCGGCGCGAGGTTCTCGAGCCAGACCTGGCTTCGTTCGGAGTCCCCATCGCTCTTGTTGGGGATGAGCGTCGGCTTGCGCTTGCGGTAGTGGTCGATGACGCGGTTCTTGGCGATGCCGAACAGGAACTGGTCGAGCGTGTAGATCGGGTCGAAGCCGGCGATGCCGCGCAACGCGCCGACGAACACGTCCTGCGTCAGGTCCTCGGCGGTCTGGTGATCGCCGACATAGCGCTTCATGTAGAAGTAGACGCGGCGGAAATAGTCATCCTGCAGCGTGGCCCACGCTGCCTCGTCCATCGCTTGCAGGCGCGCGATGTCATGAACTCGGTCGCTCATCGGGCGCAGATGATAGCAAGCGGAGCATCGCGCCGCCGCCACCAACGGCTCACGCCGCCGCGAACAACGACAACACGGTGACCATCAGCAGCACGATCAACGAGACGACCAACACCACCCCGATCAGCCGCGCCACCACCCCGACAAGTGCCACGGGGACACGGAACAGCCAACCGAAGCCGCGCGTACCGATCACGCTGACCAGCCGCACCGGCAGCAGCAGGGCGCGCACCACCAGGGTGATGACGCCGAACATCATGCGCACGAAAAGGCCGATGAAGCCGCTGGCGTGACCTGGTTCGCGCCAGGACGGTCCGACTGGCATCGGCGGCGGTTCGGCGGCGGCCGGCGCGGCGCGCCGGGTCGACAAGTCCGGCGCGGGCATGAGCGGTGCCGGCGGCGGCGCAGGCGAAGCCGCGACGCTGCCCGGACCGATCAACATGCTCTCGCCCAGCGCCACCGGCGCCTGCAACGCCCGCAGCAGTTCGGCTGCGGACTGGAACCTCTGGTCCGGGTCCTTGGCCAGGCAGCGCAGGATCACCTGCACGTCGGCGGGCAGCCCCTCCGGCGGAAACTCGGGCGTCGCTGTCTCGTGCTTGCGGAGCACCTCCCACTCAGAGTCGCCGCGGAACGGCACGTCGCCATAGAGGCACTCGAACAGCAGGATGCCGAGCGAGTACACGTCGCTGCGCGCGTCGCCGCGGCGCTGCAGCATCTCCGGCGCCATGTAGTAGGGCGTGCCGCGGCCGAAGCTCAGCGAGTTGCGTGAAGCCGAGACCAGCTTGCTGAGACCGTAGTCACCGACCCGCGCCACGTCGCCCTTGAGGAACACGTTGGCCGGCTTGAGGTCGAAGTGCACCAACGAGTGATCGTGAAGTGCCTGCACGCCGCGCGCGGCCTGGACGAAGATCTGCAGCGCCTCGTCACGGCCGAGGCGCCCCTGCTGCAGGCGGTGCTGCAGGGTCTGGTCGCCCGCATAGCTCATCACCAGGAACGGGATGCCGTCGACGACGCCTCGGTCCTCGATCGACACCAGGTTGGGGTGGTCGATCTGCGCGAAGAACGACACGTTGTCGATCTCGCGCATCACCGCATCGCGCACGGAATCGTCGTCGACCTTCAGGAACTTGATGGCGTAGTCCTTGCCGATCGACTCCTTCCGGGCCTTGAACACGAGCCCGAACATGCCGCCGCCGAGCTTGTTGACGATCTCGAAGCCAGGCACGTAGCCCGGCTTGCGATAGCTGCGGTAGAACGCCTCCCAGTCCACACGGGCCGGGCCCGGAGTCTCGGGGTCGATGCGAGGGGCCTCCATGGGACGCGTCGACATGCTACACGAGGAAGGCCAACGCCGGCAGCGAGGCGCCGGCGAGCAGGCCCAGGAGGTGCAGACGCCCGGTCATGTATCCGCGTGACAGACGATCGATCCATCCGACCGCCAAGGCGAGCACGAACCAGCCGGCGGCGATACCGCCGTACTTGACCGCGGTGCTCCGCTCGAGGCGCCGCAGCTTGTCGCGCAGCTGCTCCTCGCCGCGCCGGACTGCACGAGGATCTTCGGCCACCCACAGCGTGGTCTGGTAGCTGTCTCCGAACTCATGCGCACGCTGACGATCCTCGCGGTCGACCAGCTGCACCAGACGGTCGACGGGCAGGTCGGACATCCAGCGGTGCAGTTCGCGGTCGGCCAGGACTTCTGGCAGCCAGAACGGTCGGCGATCGGTCATCGCCCTGGTCGCCCGCTCCTCCCACACCGAGCGCACGTGATCCTCGACCCGGGCCTGGGCCGAGGCGAAGGCCGCTGCCGCCGTGAGTTCGGCGTCACCACGGACCGCAACTGCCGCGACTTGCGCAGCACGCGGCTCCTGTGGAGCTGCCCAGACGATGCAGGCCGACAGCACGAACGCGAGCATGGGGTGCCTCCTTGGTTCACGGGTCGCTACGCCCCCACGGTGGTTTATTCGCGCCGACATCACGAAGCCGGCGCCGGAGCCCGGCCCGCGAGTCAGACCCCTGGCTGCCAGGGCAGCATGAGGAACGTGATCCCGACCGCTTCGACGACCTGCCCCGCCGCGACCGGATGCTCGCCCTTGAACGGCACCCCGTCGATCGTCCCGCCCTGGCTGCTGGCGACGCGGACCTGCCCGGTCGGCGTCGCGAACACCTCGACCTCCCCGGTCGCGCGCGGCACGCGGACGTGCACATCGCCGCCGGGACCGATCAGGATGCGGCCGTCGCGGCCGCGGTCCTTCATCAAGATCACCCGATCGGTGCCGGCGACCTGGAAGCCGCTGCCCAACTGCAAGCTGCTGCTGAGGCTCCGCGACGTCGGCCGGAGGTACTGAAAGCCGAAAGCTGGGCCGAGCGACACCTTGTCGCCGGCGCAAAGCAGGTGCTCTCGTCGAGTCACGCCACCGACCCGCAGCTCTCCGTCGTCGGCGGCGATCTTGTCCTGCATACCACCGTGGAACGACATGCTACGACGAATCGAGGCATGCCGGCCGGCCAGGTTGGCGAGCACCGGCAGGTCTGCACGCCCTTGGCGCACGTTGCCGACACAGATCGTCTCGCCGCGCAGTACGAGGTGTTCTCCACCTTCGTCCACGCGCAACAGGAAGGCCCCCTCGAGGCCCTGTGCCCGCGCCAGATCCTGCTTCATGTCGTAGATCCTCGTGCGCAGCAGCGCCGGCACCTCGCCCATTCCCTGCAGCTTCTGGTGGGCGCCGAGGAAGTCCTTCTCGCGCGCCAGTGACGCCACCTGGTCGAGGGTCGCGGCGTGGCGACGGACCCGCCCCAACTGCACCGACAACGCCTGCACCGCCGGAGCCTCGGCGCAGGCCTCCTGCGCCAACTCGAGCAGTTTCTCGGCCTCGGCGAGGTCTCGCTCGGCGAGCCTGGCGCGCGCCTGCTTCACCAGGTCGTCGGCCCGCTGCTCCAACCCGACGACTGCGGCGCGCCACTCTGCAGCGCGCATGACGAAGTCCGCGCGAACCGGCTGCAGAGTCTCGAGGGCGTCCGCCAGGATGGTGATGTCACGGTGGCGACCGTCACGCAGCGCGCGGTCGCCACGTTGGGCGACCTCGTCGCCGAGTCGACACAACCGCGCGTCGATGCGCTCGACAGCCAGCAGGCGTCGTCGCGCCGCCACCAGTTCGAGGACCGCCCCGGCAACCTCCGTCAGGCGCCCGCCAGCCAAGGCTGCGTTCGCCGCATCCAGGCGATGGAGCGTTTCGAGTTCGACGGCAACCGACGCAGTGACCGCACCGAGGTCGGGGTGGTCGACCTGCACCTTGGCCAGCTCTTCGAGCCGACGGAGGCAATGACGGACGCCTTCAGGGGTCGCGGCGGCGCGGCCGTGCAGCGCCACGCGAACCTCATCGAGCCCCTTGTCGATGAGCGCCATGCGACCCCTCGCCTCGGCCAGGATCTCCTGGGCCTCGCCGGCGATGCGAGCCGAACCGATCAACGCCATCGCCGCCGTACAGGCCGCCCGCAACTCGCCACCGCGCAGCAGCAGACGCGCATCGGCGAGTCGCCGGTCGAGGTCAGCGAGGCCCTCGTCGACCAGCTCCAAGTCGCGACGGGCGCCCTCGTGCAGCGGATCGTCGGCAAGAAATGCGACCAACAACGCCCGGGCAGCTTCCAGCCGTCCATCCGTCAGGTGCTGCCGCGCCGCAACGAGCCGCTCTTCAGCGGACGCCGTTGCCCGATGGGCCGCCGACGCCTTGGCAGCCAGGAGGTCGAGGCCGGCTGCCCTCGCGTGCGCCTCCACGGTGCCCAGCGCAGCGACCCGGGCGCGCCCGTGCTCCTCCTCCTGCCCCAACGCCAGCAAGGCAGCCACGACCGGTTCGGCGCGCCCCTCGTCCGGCAGGTTCGCCGCGCGCGCGCGCTGGGCGACTTCGATCGCATCGCCGATGCTGGCGGCGCGATCGAGCACGGTCGCCACCAGCGAGACAAGCCGCTCGCATTCCCGCGCCAAGGCCGGCTCTTCCAGCAGCTCCGGCAAGGCGCTCGAGGTCATCGAGAAGGTGCGCAACGCGGATTCCAGCTGATCCCCATCGACTTCGCGCCCCAGCTGCCGGGCAGCTTCCCGGGCCACCGCGCGGAATGCCAACACGCGGCGCGGCAACGGCGGATCACGGTCGGCAGCGAGCGCTTGCTGCACCGCTGCCACTGCCAGCCGAAGATCCCCGTCAGCGGCGGCGGAGGAGGCCGCATCGAGCTGCGTCGCGCACTGCTCGCGACGGGCTGCGATCCGCTGCCGGAGCTCGCCACCATCAGGGGCATCGCCGAGTTGCAGAAGCTCCTCGGCGCGACGCAGGTCGCCGACCTCGAGCAACCGCCGCAGTTCGAGCGCCCGCCGCTGCGCCGTCGCCGCCTCGCTGGCATGGGCGACGACACACGCCGCAGCCTCCGCCCGCAGCGCCTCGACCTCGTCCCCGGGCGCCAACTGCTGCAGGCGCTTCAACTCGAACTCGGCGATCCCCACCTCACCCGCCGCGAGCCGCGCTCGCGCCCGCTCGAGCAAGCGGGTGGTCGCCACGGTGCGGATCTGTTCGGCGCGGCGATCACCGGCAATCAGGGGATCGGCCGCCAGCTGCAGCGCCTCGTGCAGGCGCTGCTCGCGGAGGGCCTTCCTGGCCCGGGCCAGACGGATGAACCGATCGAACATGACGACGCGAGGACCCGCAGAGCGAACCGGCGGATCGGGGCGGCCCTACGGCTGCTGCGGCGACTATTGCCAGGATGCGGACACTCCGCCAGTCCCGGCACGGCGCGCCCGCTCGAGGCACGCCTCGGCGACGGCGACGAAGCTCTTGCGGTCGCGCACTTCGGCGGACGGCACGGTGCAGAGCCCTCCCACCGGTGTCGCCGCAGCGATGCCTCGCAACCGCGCCTGGAGCGACGCGACGATGCGTTCGGCCAGTACACGCGCCCCCTCCGCGCCGGTGCCCGGAAGCAACAGCAAGAACACGTCGGGCGAGAACCGCGCCAGCACGTCGATGTCACGGCACTCGTTCAGCAGCACCCCTGACGCCTCGGCCAGCGCCGCGCGGCGCGCCGCGTCACCGAGCGATGGCGCGATGCCGAGGTCCAGCAGCAACAGCGAGAGCGGCTGATGGAAGCGGTGAGCCCGCTTCCATTCCTCGTCCAACTTGACGGTCGCGTACGGCCCGTCGAAGAGGCCGGTCTCCGCGTCCTGCAACCGGGTCAACAGCGAGTCCTCGCGCTCGAAGCGGAGCAGGCGCTGCAGGCTGCTCTCCTGCCCCCCCTCGCCTGCATCGCGCTGCAGCCGGCTCAGGAGATCCTCGACCGACGGCCGGGCGCTCGACCGACCGGGCGCGTGCAATTCGTCGACATCGAGGCGGCCTTCGGCCGCGTGCCATCGCAGCGCACCGTCGGCCAACACGAACCGCGTCAACTGCACGCCGACCGCGTCGTCACCATCGATCACGACGAACACCGCCGGCCCCCGCGCTCGCTTCAGCGCCCGCGCGCCGCTGAACGCATGCCCGTGCGGGAGCGCCGCCATGGCCGCACGATCGGCGATCGGATCGACGACCACGACGTCACCGACGGAGGACTCCGACAAGGGCGCCGACGTCGCCGGGCCGCCCATTGCCACGGCCACAGCGTCGCGAACCTCGGCCCGAGAGCCGACCCAGAACCATCTGCGCGCTTCGCTCACCCTTCCTCCAATGCCGCCAACACCTCGTCGGAGAAGTCCTCGTTGCTGAAGACCTCCTGCACGTCATCGTTGTCCTCGAGCGCGTCGATCAGGCGAACGAGGCGCTCAGCGACCTTCGCATCATCGACAGTCACGAGCTGGTCCGGGACGTGTGCGAGCCCCGCCTGCGCATACACGACGCCGCGGCCGCGCAACTGCTCGTCGACCTCGGCGAACGCCGCCGGACCGCTGAGCACGACGAACGCGTCCCCGTCGCGGCGCAGATCGTCGGCGCCGACCTCCAGCGCGACCTCGAGCAGCGCCTCCTCGGTCCACGCATCGTGTCCCTCGCGCGCAGCCGGCACCAACCACCGTCCGCGCCGCTGGAACATCCAGGCGACAGCGCCACTGGTGCCGAGATTGCCGCCGAACTTCTCCAGCACCATGCGCACGTCAGCAGCAGTCCGGTGCCGATTGTCGGTCAGGATGTCCAGCATCAACGCCACACCGCCCGGGCCATAGCCCTCGTAGACCACGTCTTCGAAGTCGCCGAGCGCGCCCTCGCCGGTCCCCTTCTTGATCGCCCGGTCGATCGCGTCCTTGGGCATGCTCAAGACGCGCGCCTTCTCCATGACCAGCCGGAGCCGAGCATTGGCGTCCGGGCTGCCGCCGCCCTGCTTCGCCGCGACGGTGAGCATGCGCGACAACTTGGCGAAGGTCTTGGCGCGCTTCGCATCGACCCGGTCCTTGCGGAACCGGATGTTCGACGAATGGGAGTGGCCAGCCATGCTCCGACGGATTGCGGTCGAGGGGCGCAGGGGCACCGCGCACACACAGCGCGCGGCAGTGTAGTTGATCGGGCGGCACGCCCGAGGCGCGCTGCCCCGATGCGCAGCAAGCTCCGATGCAGCGCAGGCGCCGTAACGGCGCCTGCAGAGACGCCTCAGCGCTTGCTGAACTGCGTCGAACGACGCGCGCCGCGGCGGCCGTACTTCTTGCGCTCGACCTCGCGCGAGTCGCGCGTCAGCAGGCCGTGCTCACGCAGCAGCGGGTCGAAGTTCTCGTTCTCCTTGCGCAGCGCACGGGCGATCCCGAGGCTGGTCGCGCCCGCCTGGCCGGTGATTCCACCGCCGGCGACGTTGACCCAGATGTCGTAGTTGTTGCGCGTCTCGGTGACCACCAGCGGCTGGACCGCGAAGCGACGCGTATCCTCGGTGACGAAGAACTCGTCGATGGCCTTGCCATTGACGACGAACTTGCCGGAGCCGGGCTTGATGCGCACGCGCGCAGTGGAGGTCTTGCGACGACCGGTGCCCCAGATGTACGGGTTGTTGACTGCCACGATTTCGGATCCTCGAAGACGAATGGTAGTTCAGCCGCGACGCGAATCAGACCGCCGCCGCGTTCTGGGCGACTGGCTTCTGCGCGACGTGCGGGTGCTGCGAGCCGCGATAGACCTTCAGGCGCGAGATCATCTTGCGCGCCAGCTTGTTCTTGGGCAGCATGCGGCGCACGGCGAGTTGGATGACCTCCTCGGGATTCTGCTCGAGGTAGTCGGCCATCAGGATCTCGCGCAGACCGCCCGCGTAACCCGTGTAGTACGTGTAGACGCGGGTATTGGCCTTGTTGCTCGTGACCTGGACCTTCTCGGCGTTGATGACGATCACGCCCTCCCCCACGAGGATGTGGGGGGTGTAGTCCGGGCGGTGCTTGCCCATCAGGACGGTCGCGATCTCCGTCGCCATGCGGCCCAGGGTCTTGCCCGCCGCGTCCACGACGTGCCATGTGTTCATGGCGGTGTGACGGGTGGCTTCGGTCGCGAAGGTGGTCTTGGTCATGTCGATTCGTGCGCGGGCGCCGCTGCGAGGCGCACCGGGAAAGGGGCGAGCAGACTACCGGGAACGCCGTCCTTGTCAACGGCGAACACGACCCGGCCAGCGGAACCCGGCCGGGGCGGACCAGCCGGGGTCAGATGGTCCGGATCGTCATGGTGTTGGTCAGGCCGGCCTGCCGCACCGTGCCGGCGATCTGAACGATGCGGTCCCCCGCCTTCGCCAGCCCCTCGACACGCAGGATGCGGTCTCCGTCGAGGGTCAGCTGCCGACTGGTCGCGCCCGGCTTGATCTTGCGGGCCAGCACCCCCCATACCAGCGCCAGCTTCTGCATCGTGCGCTGGGACGGCGTGAAGCTGACGATGTGCGTCGGCGGCCGCTCCCCTGCGAGTTGCAACGCCGTCGACCCCGTCTCGGTGTAGCAGACGATCAACGACGCCCGGGTGTTGAAGGCGGCGTGCGCCGCGGCACGCACCGTCGCCTCCGACGGGGTCAGCACCTTGCCGCCGAGGCGGCGCCGCGCCCCCATGTGCGTGTAGACGTCGCGCTCGGCCGAGCGCACGATCTTCTCCATCGTCACGACGGTGCGCACGGGGTGCTTGCCCGACGCGGTCTCGCCCGACAGCATCACCGCCGAGGTGCCGTCGTAGATCGCGTTGGCGACGTCGCTCGCCTCGGCGCGCGTCGGCCGCGGGTTGACGATCATCGACTCGAGCATCTGCGTCGCCGTGATCACCGGCTTCCGCGCCGCGTTGGCCATCTCGATGATGCGCTTCTGCACCTGCGGCACCGCTGCCGGCCCCATCTCGACGCCCATGTCGCCGCGCGCGACCATCAGCGCGTCGGCGGCATCCAGCACCTCGGCGAGGTTCTTCACCGCCTCGGGCCGCTCGATCTTGGCGATGACCTGCGCATCGCCCTTGCGCTTCTGGATGTGCTTGCGCAGCTCCACGACGTCCGACGCGCGGCGCACGAACGACAGCGCGACGAAGTCCACGCCGTGCGCCAGCACGCAACCGAGGTCTTCGAGATCCTTCTTCGACAGGCAGCTCGCGGACACCTCGGTGCCCGGCAGGTTGATGCCCTTGAACTGGATCAGCATGCCGCCGTAGACGACGCGAGCCTGGATGCGCGGTCCGTCGACGCGGAGCGTCTTCAATTCGAGGTTGCCGTCGTCGAGCAGGATGCGCTCACCCTTCGTCACGTCCTTGGCGAGACGCTCGTAGCCGGTGCCGATGACCACCGAGCCATCAGCGCGCGCGTGACCGACCACCCCCGGCGTGCAGTCGATCACAACATCCATGCCGCGCTTCAGATAGATCGGCTCGGCGTCCTTCAGCTTGCCGACGCGGATCTTCGGACCCTGCAGATCGGCGAGGATGCCGATCGCGCGGTTCTGCAGCTTCGCCAGCCGGCGCACGCGCTTGATGGTGTCGGCGATGGTGTCGTGATCGGCGTGTGCGCAGTTGATGCGGAACACGTCGACGCCAACGCGGATCAGGTCGGCGACGCCGCGATCGGTGTTGGATGCCGGGCCGAGGGTGGCGACGATCTTCGTGCGGTTCTGCCAGCTCATTGGGCGATACGGGGGTCTGCGTTGCGGATGCGCGCTCGCTGCTCACACAGGCGAGGCCGATGCGCGGCATCTTTTAGCGAGCGAAGCCCCGAATCCCAAACGTGCGCCGAGCAGCTCAGCGACCGAAGTTCGTCTTCGCCTTGTCCCACCAGTCCTGCCACCGCTGCACGGCGCGACCGCGCGCCTCCTTCGTCGCGTCGGCGTCGAACGGGTGCTTCTCGCCTGTAACGTCACGCAACGAACGCCACGCGGTGTCCCGAACGTCCCGATCGGCGTCTTCGCGCATCACGCGCAGCAGTGCCTCGACGGCGTCGACATGCTTGAACTCGCGCAACCCCTCCACCGTCAGCCGGCGGACGAACGAATCCGCGTCGCTGCACAGCGGCAACACGTGCGGCAGCACGTCGGGGTTCTTGCTCTCGATCAGCAGGTCCACGGCCTCGAACCTGACCGCCGGATCCGCGGCGCCGAGCTTCTGCACCAGCCCAGCGAGCTCGGGAGGCAGCGTGCCGCCGCCCGTCTCGACCGGCGCCGGCGGTGCCGGTTCGACGACGACCGGCGCAGCGGGCGCGCGCAGCGCAATCGCGCGCAACGACTCGACGGCCTCGGCAATTCGCTGGTGGCGGTCGCGCAGGTCGGCGAACAGCGGCCGGTAGTCCACGTTGCGGTCGCTGAGCGCGCGCAGCTCCTGACGCATGGTCGTCAACTCCTGCTGCAGCGCGTCGAGCCGCTGGCCGACGCTGCCGCTCAGCACCTCGAACGACGCGGCCAGCTCACCGGAACGACCTTGCACCGCCTCCAGGTCGGCACGCGTCGCCGCACGGTCCAGCTTGAGGTCCATGCCCATCAGCACGTTGCTGTCGGAGACCTGCTTCTCCACGGCGTGGTCCTGCGCTTCCTGCCAGCTGGCGGCCAGGGCGTTGACCTTGTCCTGCAGGAAGATCTGGAAGACCACCGAGGTGGCGATGGCGACCAGCAGCACGATCGCGACGGTCAGCAGCCGCCCGCCCTCCTGCTGTGCGGCGCCAGCGACAGCGGTGACGCCGGACCCGACGGGTGCGCCCGCCATCGGCGGCGGCGCGTCGCGCAGCACGCCGATGCAGCACGCGCCGACCGTCCTGCCGTCCTTGCGCACGGCCTTGCCGGACTCGAGGTCCGCGGCAGGCACCGAGCCACCACACAGATCACAGAAGGCCACTTCGACTTCTTGCATGACTACCTCGCCGCACGGGGAACTCGACCCACGCCCAGTCATAGTCTCGAACCGTCGGGGCGAAACCAACTTCGGCGCGAAACCGCACATCTGCAGGTCAGCGGTCGAGACCCGGGGCGGTCGCTGGGCGTCAGCAGCTTGCCGGTCGCATTCCCGTCCCGATGCGCGACGCCGCGGCAGGACGGCCGGCTCGGCGACGCCCGGCGGCGGGCGCCGGCCGCGATCGCGAGGCTGGCAGAAGCGACGTCATCCGGCCGAGAGTCGCGGCCGGAGAGCCGCATCTCGTCTCAGCCGAGCACCTTCTGAAGGGCGGCGACCCGGTCGGTGCGCTCCCAGGTGAACTGGTCGCGACCGAAGTGGCCGTACGCCGCGGTCGCCTGGTAGCCCGGGCGCTTCAATTCGAGGTCGCGGATGATCCCGCCCGGGCGCAGGTCGAAGACCTGGCGGATCGCGGCGGTCAGCTTGTCTTCGGCGACCTTGCCCGTGCCGAAGAGATCACAGCGAACGCTGACCGGCTCGGCGACGCCGATGGCGTAGGCGACCTGCACCTCGCAACGGTCGGCGTAGCCGGCCGCGACGACGTTCTTGGCCACCCAGCGCGCGGCGTAGGCGGCCGAACGGTCGACCTTGCTCGGATCCTTGCCGGAGAAGGCCCCACCGCCGTGGCGGCCCATGCCGCCGTAGGTGTCGACGATGATCTTGCGTCCGGTGAGGCCGCAGTCGGCCTTCGGGCCACCCTCGACGAACCGGCCGGTCGGGTTGAGGAACCAGCGCGTCTGATCGTCCACCAGATCCTCAGGCAGCACTTCGAGCGCGACGCTCTTCAGCGCGGCGTGCAGGTCCTTGTCGCTGACGTCGGCGCGGTGCTGATGCGAGATGACCACCGTGTGCACGCGCTTCGGGTTGTGGTCGGCGTCGTATTCGACGGTCAGCTGGCTCTTCGCGTCCGGACGCAGGAACGGGAACTTGCCGCTCTTGCGCACCGCGGCCAGGCTCTCGAGGATGCGGTGGCTGTAGTGGATCGGGAACGGCATCAGCGCATCCGTTTCGCGGCACGCGTAGCCGAACATCATGCCCTGGTCGCCGGCGCCCTGCTCCTTGCTCTGCGACGTGTGCGAATCGACGCCGAGCGCGATGTCGGGCGACTGCTTCTGGATCGAGGTCAGCACCGCGCAGGAGTTGGCGTCGAACCCGACCTCCGGGTCGTTGTAGCCGATCTCGGCGATGACCCGGCGCGCGGTCTCCTGGAAGTCGATCTGCGCCTTGGTCGTGATCTCACCGGCCATGACGACGAACCCGCGCGACACCATGGTCTCGCACGCCACGCGCGAGTCCGGGTCCTGCGCGAAGATCGCGTCGAGCACCGCGTCGGAGATCTGGTCGCAGACCTTGTCCGGGTGGCCTTCGCTGACGGATTCGCTGGTGAAGAGTCGCAGTTCCTTGCTCATGGTGCGGAAGCAGGCTAGGGTTCTTTACGCGCCAACGAATCTCGTGGCGCAGCGGCCAATGCCGACGCCGGTACACGACCGGGCGATGAAAAGGCCGAGGAGTCTATCGGTGCCCTCAGGAAATGCACTGCCAATCTCCGCCTGCCGGGGGAGCCGTTCCGCCGTGCGCACGGGCGGGACGAGCATATTCCGCGCAACCTCGGGGCACTTGCGCACTATTGCCTGCCGAGAGTCGCCTCTGGACGCACCCCCCGGCTGACCGCACCCACCACCACACCGAGGCGAAGATCTTCTCTTTCCCCTGCGACCAATGCGCGAAGGCACCACCACCACCGCCCTGAACCGCACGTCCGTGGCCCTGACCCTGCTCGCGATCGGCATGCTGCTGCTGCTTGCCGCCATGCGACCCTGAACGCCACGACCCCCTGAACGCTGCTGGACCCTGTCGCCTGGCGACATCGGAACGCCGGGCGACCGCGGAGCGCCGCCGGCGAGGGAGACCGCTCCAGGCGTAGCGCGGCCGGCGGTTCGCTCCGCGAGCAGCCGCGACGCGGCGCCGGGCCTGACCGACCGGAACACGCGCTTGGGCCCAGACGCCCGGCCGCCGACAATGCCGCGCGTGCCCTACTCCCAGCTCGACGCACCGCGCATCCTCGACACGATCGAACGCCTGCACGTGCGCATCCGCGAGCGGTTCCCCGACGCCTCGCTGACCGCCGTCGCCGCCGAGCTGGTGGCCGTCGGCCGACGCCACGCCGCGACCAGCGACGCGATCCACCGCCCCAACTGGCTGCTGCGCGGCCTTTCCGCGCTGCTGCTCGCGCTCGGCCTCGGCGCGCTGGTGCTGCTGTTCGTGTCGGTGCGTCGCTACGACCCCGGCAACATGTCGTTGCTCGACCTGGTGCCGGCGATGGAGGCGGGCTTGTCGATGCTGTTCCTGCTCGCCGCCGCGGCCGTGCTGTGCACCGGCCTCGAGCTGCGTCGCCGTCGCAGCCGCTGCCTCAAAGCGCTGCACGAGCTGCGCGCGCTGGCCCACGTCGTCGACATGCACCAGCTGACCAAGGACCCGGAGATGGCGCTGCATCCCGGCGCCCGCACCGCGTCGTCGCCGGAGCGCCGGCTGACGCAGTTCGAGCTGGCCCGCTACCTCGACTATTGCTCCGAGATGCTGTCGCTGATGGGCAAGCTCGCGGCGCTCTACGCCCAGCGGTTCCCCGACCCGCAGGCGGTCGCCGCGGTCGACGCGATCGAGGACCTGACCACCGGCCTGTCGCGCAAGGTCTGGCAGAAGATCATGATCATCGCCAACCACCCGGGCCCCGATCGCCGCCCGGCGTGATCGCGGTTCGCGCTTGGCTCGCCTGCCGCAGGCAGGTACCTTCCGGCACAACCCTAGAAGGAACCCAGATGAAGCGCTTCTCTCTCGCACTGCTCTCCTCGCTCCCGTTCCTGTTCGCCGGCTGCAGCTCGATGTCGGGCTCGTCGCCGCAGGAGATCGTCGCCTCGGTCGCCGCCGCCAACGCCGGCTGCACCCGCCTGACCCTGCACTGCATGCAGGACGGCGCGGCCACCTGCTGCGCCAGCACCGACTCGGCGCGCGTCGGCAAGGCCTCGGACGCCGAGGACGTCAAGGCGATGAACACCGGCGAGACGGTGGTCAAGGACGAGAACGGCGGCGTCGACGTAACCGTGCCGATCCTGATGACCGACGGCAAGTGGACCACCGTCTGCGGCGTGACGATGGCCGCCGGCATGGAGCGCGAGAAGGCCATCGAGGCCGCCAAGTCGATCGCCATGTCGGTCAAGACCAGCCTCGGCGACTGCTGCCCGAACGGCTGCAAGTGACCTCGATCTGGCTGCGCGAGGCGCCGGCGGCCCCCGTCGGCGCGCGCCCGGCCACGACCGACGTCGCCGTCATCGGCGGCGGCGTCGCGGGCACGTCGGTGGCCCTGCACCTCGCGCGCCACGGCGTCGGCGTCTGCCTGCTCGAAGCCGGGGAGATCTCCTGCCGGGCGTCGGGTCGCAACGACGGCCAGCTGCTGCTCGGCCTCGGCGAGCACTACAACCGCATCCACGGCCAGTTCGGCGCCGCCGCGGCGCCCGTGTTGTGGGACTTCCTCGCCGACAACCACCGCGCGCTGGTCGAAGAGCTGCGCGCCGGCGGCATCGAATGCGGACTCGAGGAGCGCGGCGGGCTGCGCCTCGCCGAGACGTCGCACGAGTTCGCCGAGCTCGAGCAGGCTGCCGCGCTGCTGGCGGCAGAGCACAAGCCCCACGAACTGGTGCCGGCCGCCGACCTGCCGCGCTGGCTGCCGCCGGCGCGCGGCTTCCACGGCGGGCTCTACCTGCCGGGCGAAGCGATCGTGCAGCCGGCGGCGATGGTGCGCGGGCTCGCCGCCCGCGCCGCCGCGGCCGGCGCGGTGCTCTGCGAGCAACAGCGCGTGCTGGCGCTGCGCGGCGAACCCGGCGACTACGCGCTCGAGCTGGCCGACGGCGGCATCCTGCGCGCGCCGGTCGTCGTGCACTGCACGTCGACGCTCGCCCGCGAGCTCGACCCGAGCGGGCTGCTGCAGCGCGCGGTGTTCCCGTTCCGCGGCCAGATCCTCGCCAGCGCGCCGCTGCCGGCCGCGCTGGCGGGGCAGTTCCCGCCGTACGCGATGTCGAGCAACTTCTGCTACGAGTACTTCCGCCTGCACGGCGAGCGCTTCGTCATCGGCGGCAAGCGCTGGTCGGTGCCCGGCGAGGAGCTCGGCATCCTCGACGACTCGACGCACAACCCGACCGTCAGCGACAACCTGCTCGCCTACGCGCGCGAACACTTCCCGACGCTCGCCGACGTCGCCTTCGACACCACGTGGACCGGCATCATGGCCGGCACGCCCGACGGCCTGCCGCTGTGCGGCGCGTTGCCCGGCCAGCCCGGCGTGTTCGCGCTGCTCGGCTTCAACGGCTACGGCCTCAGCTTCGCGTTCCTCGCCGCGCGGTGCCTCGCCGAGATGATCGTCGACGGCCAGAGCGCGCACCCGGCGCTGCCGATGTTCGCGCCGCGGCGGCTGCAATCGCCGTGACGATCCTCACCGCGCGCCTTGCCTCGCGCAGCGCACGGTGACAATCTTCGCCGCCGCGCGGCCACCGCGCGCACTCGCCACATGGACCACGCATTGACCCTGCAAGGCGTCACCAAGCGGTTCGGTTCGTTCACGGCGGTGTCCGACCTCTCGCTGCAGGTCCCGAAGGGTTGCATCTACGGGTTCCTCGGCCAGAACGGCGCCGGCAAGACGACCACCATCCGCATGGTGATGAGCATCTTCCACCAGGACTCGGGCACCATCTCGGTGCTCGGTCACTCCGACGCGTCGGAGGTCAAGGACCGCCTCGGCTACCTGCCGGAGGAGAAGGGCCTCTACAAGAAGATGAAGACTGCCGAGATCGTCGCCTACTTCGGCAAGCTCAAGGGCATGGACCGCGCCACCGCCAACGACAAGGCAAAGGAGCTGCTGCAGCGCTACGGCCTCGGCGACTGGCTCGACAAGAAGTGCGAGGCGATGTCGAAGGGCATGGGCCAGAAGGTGCAGATCCTCGGCACGATCGTGCACGACCCGGACCTGGTGATCCTCGACGAGCCATTCTCCGGCCTCGACCCGGTCAACCGCGACGTCATGCGCGACACCATCCTGCAGATGAAGCGCGAAGGCCGCACGGTGATCTTCTCGACCCACGTCATGGAGCAGGCCGAGCAGCTCTGCGACGAGATGATGATGATCCACAAGGGGCGGCTGGCGTTCGCCGGCACCATCGCCGAGATCAAGGCGGGCCGCGATCACGGCATCCAGATCGAATACGACGGCGACGGCCGCGTGCTGCGACAGCTGCCGGGCCTCGACCCGACGCGACTCAACGACAACAACAAGTCCGCCGAGCTGTTCCTGAAGGAGGGCGAAGACCCGCAGGAAGCGCTGCGCTGGCTGGTGGATCACCTGACGATCCGCCGCTTCGACATCCGCGAGCCGTCGCTGCACGAGGTGTTCGTGCGGACCGTCGCCGAGAAGGACGCCGAACTCGCCGCCGCCGGGAGGAGCCGCTGATGGCCAACAAGATCCTGCTCGTCGCGCAGCGCGAATACCTCGAGAACATCCGCACCAAGACCTTCTGGCTCGGCATCCTCGCCTTCCCAGCGATCTTCGCGATCGCGATCGGGGTCGGCTGGATCATGGAGAAGACCAAGAAGACGCAGGTCTACACGGTAGCCGACTTCACCACGAACCACCTGGGCGCCGAGGTCGAGGCGGCGGCGCGCGCCGGGATCCTGCTCGACATCCTGCAAGGCGAAGCCGAGCGACAGCTGCCGGAAGACCACCCCGCGGTGCAGCAGCTGCAGAACATCGAACCCGGCATGGTCGAGGCTGGTCTGAAGCTGATGCCGGAGGACGTGCGCGCGCAGTTGGAGCAGCGCCTCGCCCAGCGCAAGGAGAAGTACCGCTTCGACGACCTGACCAGGCTCGGCCTCGCCGACCTGCCGCGTGAGGAGCTGATCACCCGGCTCAACGCGATGGCCAAGGACGGCCGGCTGTTCGGCTACTTCGTGTTCGAGAACGACCCCGTCGCCGAACTCAAGGGCAGCATCTCGTTCGTCAGCGAGAACACCAACGACAACGACCTGCGCGACTGGTACGGACGCGCCGCCACGCGGGTGGTGCAGAAGAAGCGCATCGCCGCCGCCGGTATCGACGCGAAGGTCGCGCGTTACATCCGCGAGCCGGTCGTGTTCCCGGCCGAACAGCCCGGCGAGGGCGCCGACCGCAAGACGGTCGAGCGCGCCGACCGCGCTCGCAACCTCGCGCCGGTGGCGTTCGTCTACCTGCTATGGATGGCGATCTTCGGCGCCGCGCAGATGCTGCTCACCAACACCGTCGAGGAGAAGTCGAACCGCATCATCGAAGTGCTGCTGTCGTCGTGCTCCCCCGGCGAACTGATGGCCGGCAAGATCTGGGGCATCGGCGCCACCGGCCTGACGATGGTCGTCTCGTGGGCCGTGGTCGGTGTCATCGGCATGAGCCTCGGTGCACAGGTGCTGCCGATCATCGGGGAGTTGGACCTGCTCGGCATCGCGCGCGACCCGCTCTACCTGGCGTCGTTCATCGGCTACTTCCTGACCGGCTACCTGCTGTTCGCCGCCGTGCTCGTGGCGATCGGCTCGGTCTGCAACAGCCTCAAGGAAGCGCAGAACCTGGTGCAGCCGGTGTTCCTGCTGCTGATGGTCCCGCTGTTCGCCATGTTCCCGATCGTGCAGGAGCCGAACGGCCTGATGGCGCGCGTGTTCACCTACATCCCCCTCTACACGCCGTTCGCGATGATGAACCGCGCCAGTGGCCCGCCGCCGGCGTGGGAGTACGCGGCGACCACCGTGCTGATCCTGTTCAGCGTCTGGTTCGCCTTCAAGGCGGCCGGCAAGATCTTCCGCGTCGGCGTGCTGATGACCGGCAACCCGCCGAAGCTGAAGGAGATCCTCGGCTGGCTCAAGGAGTCGTGAACGCGTGAACGACCGCGTGCTGATCGTCGGCGGCGGCCGCGGCATCGGCCGCGCGATCGCCGACGACTGCGGGGACCGCGCCGTGGTCTGGACCCGCAGCACCGGCGTCGACGCCGCCGACCGCAGCTCGCTCGACGCGGCGTTCGCGACCTTCCGCCGCCAGCACGGCGCGCCGTGGGCGCTGGTGCACACCGTCGGCGACTTCGCCGAGCAGCCGCTGCTCGGCACCGACGCCGCGACCTGGTCGGCCCAGCAGCGCAGCAACCTCGACAGCGTCTTCCACACCATCCAGGCGATCGTGCCGGCGATGGTCGAGGCGAAACGCGGCCGGGTGATCCTGTTCGCCGCCGCCGGCGCCGACAAGCAGAAGGCGATGCTGCGCGCGCCGGTCTACTTCGCCATGAAGGCCGCGGTGATCCAGCTGGCCCGCTCGCTCGCGGCCGAGGTCGCGCCGGCCGGCGTCACCGTCAACGTCGTCGCCCCGGGCCTGATCGACCACCCGCACAGCCATCGCGACAGCCAGGCGCGCATGCTTCCCAGGGTCCCGGCCGGACGCCTCGGCAGCCCCGCCGACGTGGTGGCCGCGGTGCGCTATCTCCTTGCCGAGGAAGCCAGCTACGTCACCGGGCAGGTGCTGACGGTCGACGGCGGCCTGCAGGTCTGACGCCCGATTCGCCCCACCGACGGCGTGACGGCCGAGAGAATCGCCTTGCCAGCGCCCGGGCGGCGCCGGTAAACCGTCTTCCTTCCAACGGTTATCAACCAGGAAGAACAACGATCGAACCGACGATCCTATCCCCGAGCGGCCACGACCTGTCCAAGCTGGACATCGACGCCGTGCGCGCCGTGACGCGCCTGATCGACCGGGGTTTCGAAGCCTATCTCGTCGGCGGTTGCGTGCGCGATCTGCTGCTCGACCGCACGCCGAAGGACTACGACATCGCCACCGAGGCGCGCCCGCCTCAGGTCAAGCGCACGTTCCCGCGCAACTGCCGCATCATCGGCCGCCGCTTCAAGCTGGCCCACCTGCACTTCCACGGCAACACCAAGATCCTCGAGTGCTCGACGTTCCGGCGCACGCCGCAGGAGCGCAGCGAGGACGCCGCCGACGAAGACCTGCTGATCACCCACGACAACGAGTTCGGCACCGCCGAGGAGGACGCGCTGCGCCGCGACTTCACGGTCAACGCGCTGTTCCTCGACCCGACGCAGGACAAGATCGTCGACCACGTCAACGGGCTCGCCGACATCGAAGCCAAGGTGATCCGCACCATCGGCGACCCGCGCGTGCGCTTCCGTGAAGATCCGGTGCGCATCCTGCGCGCCGCCAAGTTCGCGGGTCGGCTCGGCTTCACCATCGAGCAGGAGACGCTGGCGGCGATGGCCGAGACGGCGCAGGACCTGACCCGCGCCGCGCCGCCGCGCGTGCTGGAGGAGATCCTTCGGCTGCTGCGCTCGGGCCACGCGCTCGACAGCTTCCAGCTGCTGC
Source organism: Planctomycetota bacterium (assembly GCA_020638735.1). GTDB lineage: Bacteria > Planctomycetota > UBA1135 > UBA1135 > UBA2386. Next base: position 133,581 of record JACKHZ010000009.1, read on the forward strand.
GCGACGTCGGCGCGCTGAAGCACCTGATCCCGGTGCTCGGCGAGTTCCTCGCCACCGCCCGCCACCAGCAGCGCGTCGAGTTCTGGCGCCTGCTCGAGGCGCTCGACCACCACGTCGCCGACCGCCCGGCCGACGCGCCGCCGCCGCAGAACGGTGTGCTGCTCGGCGCGCTGCTCTATGGCGCCGTCACCGCGGCGCTCGAACACGCCCCGCAGCGCAGCGCGTCGTCGGTCGCCGAAGACCTGCTCGGCCCGCTCTCCGCCGATCTCCGCCTGCCGCGGCGCGACTCCGGCTGCCTGAAGCGCATCTGCGGCGTGCAGCACCGCTTCGCCCAGAACGAGGACTCGCGCCGCTTCCGGCCCGACAGCTTCGTTCGCAGCCCGTACTTCGCCGAGGCGCTCGAGCTGTTCGCGTTGCGCACGCAGGCCGACGACGGCGACCTCGACCTGGTGACGCGCTGGCGCGAGCTGGCCGGCGACGCGCCGCTGCGCAGCGAGTTCGACGAGGCTGAGTTCGACGAGGACTCCCCGCTCGAGCGCGACGCCGAGCGAGCCGACGCTGCCGACGACGATCGGCAGCCGGACGGAGACGATGCCGGCGCGCCGAGCGCTCGCGACGAGGGCGAGGGCCAGCGTCGCCGTCGGCGGCGTCGCCGCCGGCGCAGCCGCGGCGAGCGCACCGCCGACGAAGCGAACGACGCCGACGATGCCGCCCTCGCCGCGGATGGTGACGTCGACCTGGACGGCCGCGACCGCGATTGGGACGATCGCACAGCGGAGGGCCGGGCAGACGTCGACCGCGCGGAAGACGAGGACTCCGATCCGACACGGAGCACCGACGAGGACACCGGTGGGCGCGCCGAAGGCGATGAGCCGCGTCGCAAGCGACGCCGTCGACGCCGGCGCGGCCGCCGCGACGACGCCTTCCCGCTCAGCGACGAACCGCAACCGCACGGCGACACGCTCGCAGCGCCGCACGCCGACGACGCGGATGACCGCGACGACGACGGCACCTTCCCCCGCGACGACGCCGCGACCGAGTTCGCGCACGACGACCTCACGCACGGCGAGGACGACGACGAAGCGCACGCCGACGACGGCGTCTTCGCCGACGCCGACGAGGAGGCACACGCCGACGAGGACGCCGAGGACGAAGCCGGCGCTGCGGTCGCGCAGCAGGACGGCCCTGGTCGGCGCAAGCGCCGCCGCCGCGGTCGGCGCGGACGCGGACGCCGCGAAGGCGAGGACGCCGACGCCCCGCAGCAGGGCCCGCGGCAACCGCAGCAAGGCCAGCAGCAGCGCCAGGGCCAGAAGCAGCCGCAGAAGCAGAAGGGCGACGACCGCCGCGACAAGAAGCGCGGTCGGCGCAGCCGAGACCGCGACCGCGACCGCGATCGAGGCGGCAAGGGCCACGGTGCGCCGCGCGACGTCGACGTCGTGCCGCGATACCGCGACCGCCGCGGCAAGGTCGATGTCATCGAGCCGGTGAGCCTCGACCTGTCGGCCTTCGACGTCGAGCTCGACCCGAAGCGCGTGCCGACCTTCGGCAGCATCGTCGAGGGCAAGGGGCGACCGAAGCGCAAGGGCCCGCGCGTCGACCGCGAGGACGACTATCGGCCGCCGCCCCCGCCGGGCAGCGGCAGCGGCCCGGACGCACCGCCGCCCCCGCCGCGCACCGACGACGACGGCGACACGTTCGGAGACTGGTGATGGCAGCCGGCCCGGAGGGCGCAGCGCCGAAGGTGACGACCGCCACGCTGCGCGCGATGAAGGCGCGCGGCGAGCGCATCGCAGCCCTGACCTGCTACGACCACCTGTTCGCCGGCCTGCTCGACCAGGCCGGCGTCGACGTGCTGCTGGTCGGCGACTCGGTCGCCACCGTCATGCAGGGCCGCGACTCGACGGTGCCGGTGACGATGGACCAGATGGTCTACCACTGCGAACTGGTGACGCGCGGCGCCGCCCGCGCGCTGGTGGTCGGCGACCTGCCGTTCCTCAGCTACCAGGTGTCGATCGAGGACGCGCTGCGCAACGCCGGCCGGCTGATGAAGGAAGGCCAGGTCGAAGCGGTCAAGCTCGAAGGCGGTCGCGAGTTCGTGCCGACCGTCGCGCGGCTGTGCGCCGCCGGCATCCCGGTGATGGGCCACCTCGGCCTGACGCCGCAGAGCATCCACCAGTTCGGCACCTACAAGACGCGCGGCACCGACGCCGCCGAGCAGGACGCGCTGGTCGAGGACGCGGTCGCGCTGGCCGACGCCGGCGCGTTCGCGATCGTGCTGGAGAAGGTGCCCGCCGCGCTCGGCAAGCGCATGGCCGAGGCGGTGCCCGTGCCGATCATCGGCATCGGCGCCGGCCCGCACACCGACGGCCAGATCCTGGTCACCGCCGACATGCTCGGCATGTTCACGCGCTTCCAGCCGCGCTTCGTGCGCCGCTACCGCGAACTGGCGACCGAGATCGGCCAGGCGATCGGCGAGTACTGCAAGGACGTGCGCGACGGCGGCTTCCCCAGCGACGCCGAGAGCTACTGAGCGACGCCGGCGCGCCCGCTGCGGCTCACTGCAGCGTCAGCCGCAGCGCGTCGCTGACCGCCCATTCGTAGGGGCCGGTGATCGAGCCGACGTAGAGCACGGCGCCCTGCGCGGTGAGCGACACCGGCATCTGCAACCCGGCCGGCACCACCACCAGGTGCATGGGCGTCATCACCGGCTCCATCACCATGAAGTCCGGCTGGGGAATCAGCACGCACCCGGGACCGAGCTGCGGCATCGGCATGTACACGTCGCTGAAGCCAAGCACGAGGATTCGCAACAGGGGCACCGAGTCGGACGCGACCAACACCGACGTGCCGATCTGCAAAGAGCAGCTGGCGAACGACGCGGCGGCGACGATCGGCGTCGTCGCCGACGCCACCACCGGGTTGCAGCCGCTGCCGGCCACGGTCACCGAGAAGTTCGAGAACGGACACTGCGCGGCGGCGAGGCCAGCGGTCAGCGCAAACGACAGGATCGTGCGGGTGTTCATGGGTCGGTGCGGGGGCGACGGCGCCGTTCGACCGGTTAGCCATCGCCGCCAACGGCGTCACATACTGAGCGCATCCGCACCCGGATGCCGACTCAGTTGTCGCGGCTGCCACCCCACCGCGGGCGCTCCGCCTGACCTTCTGGCAACTCCCCGGTCGGCCGCCCGGACTCGCCCAGGTCCTCGCCGCCGCACGGCTCCGCACGCCGCTCCGGACAGAGGCGCAAGTCCTCTTCCACCCGCTCGCTACGACGCCGCAGGATGTCCAACGCAGAGCTCCATCGAGAAGGCTGCACGGCCGCCTCTACGCCGCGCGGGCGCCGACCGGCCAAGGAACCTCGCCCGTCGATTCGTCGCGCTTGCGTCGCTCCGATCGGGCCGGCATCGTGGCTGCCACTCATGCAGGCGTGGCGAATCGATGTCCTGGCGAAGGCCGATCAACTGGACCCCGTCGGCGACGCCGCGAAACGCGCGCTGACCGCCGCCGGACTGTCCGGCATCACCGGCGTGCGGGCGCGGCGGGGCTACCTGCTCGGCGCCGAATTGACCGCGCAGCAGGTCGAGGGCTTCGCCCGCGACGTGCTGTGCGATCCGGTCGTCGAGCAGTTCGTCGTGCACGCGCCCGGCGCGCGCCCGGCGCCGGCCGCGGACATCCACGCGGTGACGATCGTGCCGCGCCCTGGCGTCACCGACCCGGTCGCGCACTCGGTGCAGAAAGCGCTCAACGACATGCACCTGCCGATGGTCGCCGCCGGCACCTACCGCTGCTTCGACGTGCGCGGCCTCGAACGCAGCGACGTGGTCAAGTCGCAGCTGCTGCAGGCTGCCAGGAAGGGGCTCGCCAACGACACCGTGCAGGAGCTGCTCTTCGACACCATCCCCGACGGCCTGCCGGGTGCGCCGCCGCCGCCGGACCTCGCCGTGCAGAGCGTGCCGCTCGCCGGCCTCGACGAAGCGGCGCTGGTCGCGCTGTCGCAGAAGGGCGGCCTCGCGCTCGACGGCCACGAGATGAAGGCCATCCAGTCGCACTTCGACGGCCTCGGCCGCGCGCCGACGCGGCTCGAGCTGGAGACGCTGGCGCAGACCTGGAGCGAGCACTGCAAGCACAAGACGCTGACCGGCACGGTGCGCTTCGAAGGACGCACCATCGACAACCTGCTGAAGTCGACGATCGCCAAGGTCACGCGCGACCTCGACCGCGACTTCTGCGTCAGCGTGTTCGTCGACAACGCCGGCATCGTCAAGTTCGACGACGAGGACTCGGTCTGCATCAAGGTCGAGACCCACAACCGGCCGTCGGCGATCGAGCCGTTCGGCGGCGCCGGCACCGGCGTCGGCGGCGTGATCCGCGACGTGCTCGGCACCGGCCTCGCCGCCCGCCCGATCGCCAACACCGACGTGTTCTGCTTCGCGCCGCCGGACCTCGGCCGCGCCGAGCTGCCGCAGGGCTGCCTGCACCCGCTGACCGTGCTCAAGGGCGTGGTCGCCGGCGTGCGCGACTACGGCAACCCGATGGGCATCCCGACCGTCAACGGCAGCGTGCACTTCGACGAGGACTTCGTCGGCAACCCGCTGGTCTACGTCGGCAACGTCGGCATCCTGCCGACCGCGCGCGCCCACAAGAAGGCCAACCCCGGCGACAAGATCGTCGCGCTCGGCGGCCGCACCGGCCGCGACGGCATCCACGGCGCGACCTTCAGCTCGCTCGAACTGCACACCGAGAGCGAGACCCTGAGCTCGGGCGCGGTGCAGATCGGCGACCCGATCACCGAACGCAAGGTGATGGACGCGGTGATGGCGTGCGCCGACCGCGACCTGTTCTCGGCGATCACCGACTGCGGCGCCGGCGGCTTCAGCTCGGCGGTCGGCGAGATGGCCGAAGGGCTCGGCGCCGACGTGCAGCTCGACGCGGCGCCGCTCAAGTACGCCGGCCTCGCGCCGTGGGAGATCTGGATCAGCGAGGCGCAGGAACGCATGGTGCTGGCCGTGCCGCCGGCGAAGCTCGACGAGCTGCTGCAACTGTGCGAGGCGGAGGCCTGCGAGGCGGTCGTGCTCGGCACGTTCCGCGACGACAACCGCCTGATCGTGCGCCACCAGGACGTCGTGCACGCCGACCTCGACCTGCACTTCCTGCACGACGGCCTGCCGAAGCGCGTGCTCGAGGCGAGCTACAAGGCGCCGGCGCACCGCGAACCGACGCTGCCACCAGAACAGGACCACGGCGCGGCGCTGCTGAAGGTGCTCGGTGACTTCGGCGTCTGCAGCAAGGAGTGGATCGTGCGCCAGTACGACCACGAGGTGCAAGCCGCCTCGGCCGGCAAGCCGCTGTGCGGCGTGCGCGAGGACGGCCCCGCCGACGCCGCGGTGCTGGCGCCGAAGCTCGGCTCGCTGCGCGGCGTGGTGCTCGCCAACGGCCTCAACCCGCGCTACAGCAAGATCGACCCCGCCGCGATGGCCGAATGCGCGCTCGACGAGGCGATGCGCAACGTCGTCGCCACCGGCGGCGACCCCGACTACACGGTCGTGCTCGACAACTACTGCTGGGGCAACACGCGCGATCCGCAGTGCCTCGGCGAGCTGGTGCGCGCGACCGAGGCGCTGTGCGCGCTGGCGACCACCTACCGCACGCCGTTCGTGTCCGGCAAGGACTCGCTGCACAACGAGTTCCGGACCACGGCGCGCACCATCCGCATCCCCGGCTGCATCCTGGTGACGGCGATGTCGGTGATCGCGGACGTGCGCCTGACGCTGACCAGTGACCTCAAGGGCGATGGCAACCAGCTGGTCCTGGTGGGCACCACCAAGGACGAGCTGGGCGGCAGCGTCTACTACAAGAGCAAGGGCGAGCTGGGCAGGAACGCGCCGCGCGTCGACCCCGAGCGGGCGAAGGCGACGCTGCACGCCGTGCACCGGGCGCTGCAGGCCCGCTGCGCCGTGTCCGCGCACGACCTCAGCGAAGGCGGGGTCGCTGCAGCGGTCGCCGAGATGGCGATCGGCGGTCGCCTCGGCGCCGCGATCGACCTCGCCGCCATGCCGACCGACGGCCCGCTCGACCCGACCCGCCGCATGTTCAGCGAATCCCAGAGCCGCTTCCTGCTCGAAGTGCCCCCCGACCGCCTGCCCGACCTGCGCGCGAACCTCGGCGACGTGCCGTTCGCCGTGATCGGCCAGGTGACCGCCGCCCCGACGCTGCGCTTCGCCGACGGCGCGCGCGAGCTGGCGACCGTCGCCGTCGCCGACGCCGAACGCGCGTGGAAGGCGCCGCTCGACCTGGACGGCACGCTGACGCAGGAGGTGTCGCGATGAGCGCCCCCAAGGCCCTGATCCTGCGCGCCCCCGGCATCAACTGCGAGCGCGAGACGCACCACGCGTTCACCCGCGCCGGCGCCACCAGCGAGTATCTGCACATCCAGCAGCTGCTCCAGGACCCGCGGCAGCTCGACCGCTTCGCGATCCTCGCGGTGCCGGGCGGGTTCTCCTACGGCGACGACATCAGCTCCGGCCGCGTGCTCGCCCAGGAGATGAAGGGCAAGCTCGGCGAGCGCGTGCTGCAGTTCGTCGACCGCGGCGGGCTCGTGCTCGGCATCTGCAACGGCTTCCAGGTGCTGGTGCGCCTCGGCCTGCTGCCGTGCACCAAGGCGCGCCTCGAGGAGGAGGTCACGCTGACCCACAACCTCAGCAGCCACTACGAGTGCCGCTGGGTGACGCTCAAGACCGAGAAGTCGCGCTGCCTGTTCCTGCCGGCCGGGCTTCTGCTGCGCTGGCCGGCGGCGCACGGCGAAGGCCGCCTCGTCGCCCGCGACGCCGCGACGCAGCAGCTGCTGGTCGACGAGGGCTTCGCCGCGGTGCGCTACGTCGACGACGCCGGTGAGCCGACCGAGCGCTACCCGCAGAACCCCAACGGCGCGCGCCTCGGCATCGCCGGCCTCTGCAACCACAACGGCCGCGTGCTCGGCGTCATGCCGCACCCGGACCGCAGCTACCTGCCGACGCACATGCCGGACTGGCGTCGCACGATGCTCGCCCACGGCAAGCTGCCGGAGGACGGCGACGGCATGGTGGTGTTCCGCGAGATGGTCAAGGTCGCCGCCGCCGAGGGCTGATCGACGATGCTCGCGGCGCTCGACCAGGACGCCGTCGCGGTCATCGTCGCCGCATCCGGTGCGCTGGCCGGCTGGGCATTTGCCACCGCGCTGCGCCGCCGTGACCACAGGACCTTCGTGCTCGGCCGCGCACCGGCGCTGTCGGTCCGCACGCTGAGCGCGCACGACGACGCCTGGCTGCGTGGCGCGGTGCGCTGCGTGACGCCGCTGGTCTGCCCTTGGTTCGACGTCGACTGCGTCGCCTACAGCTACGAGATCGAGGAGGAGCGCACCGAGACGCACACCGACGCGGAGGGCAAGACCCGCACCACGACCACCTGGGAGACGGTGCACAGCGAGAGCCGCGCGATCCCGTTCGTGTTGGACGACGGCGCCCGGATCACCGTGGACCTACCCGACGCCGAGAACGAGGCGCTGCGCAGCCTCGGCACCGAACACGAACGCAGCGACCGCCGCCACTCGGCCAAGGCCCTGCAACTCGGCGCCGATGTCAGCGTGCTCGGCGTGCTGCGCGACGACGGCAGCTTCGGCCCGTTCCGCGGCGTGCCGCTGCTGGTCACGCCGAAGACCAGGGATCAGCGCATTCGCAGCTCGCAGCGCAGCGAAGGCTGGTTCCAGTTCTGGTCGCTGCTGTTCCCCTACGCCGGCCTGGTCGTCGCCACAGCGCTGTGGCGACGCGCGCAACATGCCGCCGACTGGCTGGTGCCCGCCGCCGTCGGCGCCGCCGTGCTGGTCCCGCAGTGGTGGCTGTTGACCTTCAACCGGCTGGTGCGGCTGCGCCAGCAGGTGCACGCGGCGCAGAAGCAGGTGTCGATCGAGCTGCAGCAGCGGCGCGACCTCGTGCCCAACCTGGTCGCCGTCGTCGAGGCGGCCTCGACGCACGAGCGCGAGCTGCTCGAGCGACTGACGGCGTTGCGCGCGGCGGGCTCGCTGCCGCAGCAGGTGCGCGCCGAGGAGGCGTCGCGCGGCGCCGCCCGCGAGGCCTTGCTGCTGCACGAGCGCTATCCACAGCTGCGCAGCGACGCGCTCTACCGCGACCTGCACGACCGGCTGTGCACGATCGAGGAGAAGGTCGCGCACGCCCGCAGCTTCTACAACGACACCGTCACCGAGTGGAACGACCGCGTGCAGCAGGTGCCGTCGACGCTGGTCGCCATCGCCGCCGGCATGCGCCCGCAGCCGCTGTTCGCGACCGGCCTCGACGAGCGCCTGCCGAAGCGGCTCGACGAGCGCTGAACGCCACCCCGCCCCGACGAGGTCAGGACCGCGCCCAGGCCTTCAGTCGCGATAGTCCGCGGAGCGGATACCGTACTTCTGCATCAACTTCTGGAACGCGCTGCGCGCCATGCCGGCCTCCTCGCTGCAGTGCGTGACGTTGCCCTTGTGGCGGCGCAGGAGACCTTCGACGTAGGTCTGCTCCATCGCCGCGATGCGGCGCGCCTTGATCTCCTGGAACGTGCCGCTCTCGTCGCCGCCGTCGGCGACGCGCGGGACAGCGGGGGCGTCCTTCTGCAGCTCCGGCGGCAGGTCCTCGAGCCGCAGCTCGGGCGGCGCGCCGAGGGCGCAGGCGCGCTCGATCGCGTTGCGCAGCTGGCGCACGTTGCCGGGCCAGTGATAGGCACGCAGGCGCTCGGCCGCAGCCGGCTGCACGCTGGTGAAGCCGGCCCGCTCGCCGAAGCGGTCGAGGAAGTGCGCGACCAGGAGGTCGACGTCCCCCCGCCGATCGCGCAGCGGCGGCACGGCGATGCGCACCACGTCGAGCCGGTAGAACAGGTCGCTGCGGAAGATGCCCTCGTCGACCTCGCGCTGCAGGTCCCGGTTGGTCGCGGCGACGATGCGCACGTCGACCTGCCGCAGCTCGCTGCTGCCGACGGGTCGCACGCTGCGCTCCTGGATGGCTCGCAGCAGCTTCGACTGGAACGCCGCCGGCAGCTCGCCGAGCTCGTCGAAGAACAGCGTGCCGCCGTCGGCGACCTGGAACAGCCCGAGCTTGTCACTCGCCGCGCCGGTGAAGGCGCCCTTCTTGTGGCCGAACAGCTCGCTCTCGAACAGCTCGGCCGGGATCGACGCGCAGTCCACCGGCACGAACGGCTTGTCGCGTCGCTCGCTGGCGTCGTGCAGGTAGTGCGCGAGCAGCTCCTTGCCGGTGCCGCTCTCGCCGATGAGCATCACCGACGCGTCGGTTCGCGCGGCCCGCTCGAGCATCTCGAGCGCCGCCGCGAACTGCTCGGAGCGGTGCACCAGGCGACGGCCAGCGACGCCCGAGCGCAGTCGCTCGCGCAGCCCTTCGTTGCCCTCCTTGACGCGCCGGTGCGCGGCCGCCTTGGCGACGCGATCGATCAGGTCCTGCTCGGCGTAGGGCTTGGCGAGGTAGTCGAAGGCGCCCTGCTTGATCGCCGACACCGCCATCTGCAGATCGGGGTAGCCGGTCAGCAACAGCACCTCGACGTCGGGGTCGCGTTCGCGGATCGCCCGCAGCAGCTCCATGCCGCTCATGCGCGGCATGCGCACGTCGCTGACCACCACGCCGAAGGTCTCCTGGTCGAGCAGGTCCAGCGCTTCGTGCGCCGACTGCGCGGTGCGCGCCTCGAAGCCCGCGCGCTCGAGGAAGTAGGCGCACGACTCGGCCAGGTCCGGCTCGTCGTCGACGACCAGCACGCGCTCGCGGTCGCTCACCGCTTGCCGCGCTGCCGCTGGCAGTCCTTGCACTTGCCGTAGAGCCGCAGGCTGTGGCGCTCGATGGCGAAGCCGAGCCGCTTCGCCGCCAGCTCCTGGCGACGCTCCAGCTCGTCGTCGCGGAACTCGAGGATCTTGCCGCAGGCGAGGCAGACCATGTGGTCGTGATGTTCGTGGCCGAGCACGTGCTCGAAGCGGCGGCCGCCGTCGCCGGCGTCGAGCCCCTCGACGAAGCCTTCCCGCTCGAGCACCGCCAGGGTGCGGTAGACGGTCGCGCGCGACACCTTGGGGTCCTCGCGCCGGCAGAGTTCGAGCAGCTCCTCGGCCGTGTAGTGCTCGTGCGACGACATCGCCGCGCGCACGATCAGCGCCCGCTGGTTGGTCCAACGGAAGCCGTTGCGACGCAGCTGCTGGGCGACGATCGACTGTTCTTGTTCGTTCTTCACGACCCGGGAAGGGGGATCCTACCGGCAGGACGCCGCACGCTCACGCCTTGGCCGCGCCGAGCCCGATGTCCTTGCGATAGTGCATGCCGGCGAACTCGATCTGCTTGAGCGCCGCGTAGGCCTTGTCGCGAGCCTTGTGCAGGTCGTCGCCGAGCGCGGTCACCGCCAGCACGCGCCCCCCGGCCGTCAGCAGGTCGCCGCCGCGCTGCTGGGTGCCGGCGTGGAACACCTGCAGGTCGGCGCCGGTCGCGACCCGGTCGACGCCGAAGATCGGCACGCCCTTCTTGTAGTCGCCTGGATAGCCGCCGCTGCAGGCGACGACGCAGACCGCGACCCGGCTGTCCCACTCCGGCGCCTCGACGGTGGACAGCTTGCCCTCCGCGGTGGCCAGCAGCAGCGGCAGCAGGTCGCTCTTCAGCCGCATCAGCAGCGGCTGTGTCTCCGGGTCGCCGAGCCGGCAGTTGTACTCGAGCACGCGCGGCCCCTGCGTCGTCAGCATCAGGCCGGCGTAGAGGAAGCCCTGGTAGCGGCGCTTCTCGCGGTTCATCGCGTGCACCGTCGGGAACACGACCTGCGTCTCGATCTGCCGGAGCATGCGCGGCATCAGCGCCACCGGCGTGACCACGCCCATGCCGCCGGTGTTCGGCCCGGTGTCACCGTCGCCCACCGGCTTGTGGTCGCGGGCCGGTTCGAGCGGCACGATCGTCTCGCCGTCGGTCAACGTGATCAGCGACACCTCGGGACCTTCGAGGAACTCCTCGAAGACCACCGTGCGCCCGGCCTCGCCGAACCGTCGCTGCTCCAGACACTCGGTCACCGCGACGCGCGCCTCGGCGTTGTTCTTGCACACCGCGACGCCCTTGCCCGCGGCGAGGCCCGACGCCTTGACGACGATCGGCCCGTCCGGACGGTTGTCGACGAACGAGCGCGCCATCGACAGGTTGTCGAAGGTCCAGAAGCCCGGCCCCGGGATGCGGTGCCGCTGGCACAGCTGCCGCGCGAACGCCTTCGAGCCTTCGAGCTCGGCGGCCGCCTTGTCGGGGCCGAAGCACAGACGCCCGGCCTTCTTGAACGCGTCGACGATGCCGGCGCACAGCGGCGCCTCGGGCCCCACCACCGTCAGGTCGATCGCCTCCTGGTTGGCGAAGCGCAGCAGCCCTTGGATGTCGTCGCTCGAGATGTCGACGTTGTCGGCCACCGAGGCGATGCCCGGGTTGCCCGGGGCGCAGTAGACGCGGGTGGCGAGCGGCGACTGGGCGATCTTCCAGGCGAGGGCGTGCTCACGACCGCCTGAGCCGACGACGAGGACTTTCATTCGGGCGACGACGGTACGCCGAGCGAGCGGCGGAGAGAAGCGCGAAGGTCGGTCCTCGCCAGAGCAGGCCGCTCAGCTACCCAGCTGCGACTCCATCTGCTCGGCGAACCGTTGGTGCAGGCGGGCGGAGCCCTGCATGCCGGTGCCCGAGGTCAGGTCGGTGACGTTGACCGTCACCTGGAACTGGTCGAGGAACCGGCGCACCGCGGTGGTGACGACGAACTGGCTGCCCAGCTGCTCGTAGAAGGCGACCGACTCCGGGGTCACGGCGCCGTCTTCGCTGCTCGCCGCTGCCTCGATGCGGATGAAGTCGATCGCCCGGTCGCGGTCGCGCGCCTGCGGCTGCATCGTCACCGCACCCGCCGAGCACTTGTCGAAGGCGCGCTCGACCAGTTCACCGATGTTGCCGGCGAGCGCCCCGGCCCGGCTCTCGGCGAACTCGTCCTCGAGCACCAGCAGGCGCTGCTTGGCAGCGCCGAGATTCTCGAACGCCTCTTCGAGCACCTTCACCGAGCCCGAGTCGTTGAGCGGGTCGGCGCCCGGCTTGTCCTTCAAGCGCAGCTCCGCAGCGTCGTAGGCGGCGCGGAAGGCGCGTCGGAACGCGCTGAGCCGCACGCCGCTCTCCGAGGTCGCCGCGATCGACGCCGGCAACACCGCCAGCCGCTTGCCCGTCAGCACGCCGCCGTAGCGACGGTAGATGGTGTCGACCGCGTCGCCGACCACCTTCTCCAGCTCGTCGGCCAACGCCGTGACCGACGGCGAGGCCTTGACGAGCACGTCGAGTCGACGCCCCGACGCCACCACCACGGTGCGCAGGTCGACGCCGTGCTCCTTCTCGATCGACGCGCCGGCCTCGCGCAGGCCGCGCAGCACCGCCTGTTGCAGACCGCCGGTGCCGCCGCGGTAGCGCACGCCGAACTCGCTGCAGGAGCCGCCGGCCTTGTCGCCAGCTGCCGGGCTCGGGTAGGTGCGCAGCGGCGTGAAGCTGTCGGCGACCACGCCATCGGCGCCGGCGACCGCCTCGGCCAGCGGCGTCAGCAGCCCGGCGCTGCGGTCGTCGACGTACAGCGCCACCGTCAGCCGCGCGCCGTCGCTGCGTTCCTGCTCGCGCACGCGGGCCAAGGCGGCGACCAGACCGGCGGCGAGACTGCCCTGCTGCGTGGTGTCGACGAGCTGGCGGCGCGCATCGCGGTCCGCCTCGTCGTAGCCGTCCAGCGTGCGGCCGCGGCCAACACCTTCGCCGCTGCCGAGCGCCTCCGCCGAGTCGACGAAGCTGATCTTGAAGCGCCCCGCGTACTCGCTGACGTAGCGGCCCTGCTGCTTCTTCTGCCGCACCGGCTCGACGTCGAGCCGGATCAGCACGTCACAGCGGGACAGCAGCGCCAGCTGCTCGTCGCCTTCGACGTCCGGAGCGACGAAGCCCTGCAGCAGCGTGCGTTCGCGCGACGCGAGCAACCGCGCCTGCTCCTCGTCGACGACGTGGTAGCCGGACGTGCGCACGACCTCGCCGAGGTCGCGGGCGAGGTCGGCGGCGAAGCGCTCGGCGCCGGCGCCGGCGCGGGCCTGCAGCAGCACGCGGAACGGCGGCAGCGTCGGCGCCTGCGCATGCAGCGCGCACGACACCATGGACAGCAGGCAGACCGGGATCGTCTTGGCGAAGCGTGGACTCATGATTCTCTCCTTCGGGCCGTCGAGCTGGGACGGCGACGCCGACCTACTTGGGCTCGAGCACCAGGTGGTAGCTCCGGTTGGCCGAGCGCGGGATGTCGCGCAGGGTACCGCGCCAGGTCTTGTAGCCCGACTTGCTGATCTCCATCTCCTCCCGGGCCGAGACCTCCTCGCCGAGGTCGACCGGCGTGCGGAAGGTCAGGTTGCGACGCACGAGCAGCAGCGTGGCCCCCGGTGGGTCGGTGTCCACCCACGACGTCGGCGGCGAGTCCTGCGAGTCGTGGGCATTGTTGTAGTTGCAGGCCGCGAGGCAGGACAGCAGCAGGGCAGTGCAGAGCTTCATGGGGATTCCTGACTGGGTTCTGGGCGATGCAGATCGGCGTCGATGCCGGCCGCCTCGACGGCGGCGCGCGACAACAGCGGCACCGGCGTGTGGTCGGTAGGCGCCAACGCGACGACGTAGCTCGGACGATTGCCGTTGACGCGCACCTGCATGGTGGTCGCGGGCCCGGACGGTCGGCCGCCGCGCAGCGGCGCGACGGTCAGCGTGTGCACGCCCGGATCGAGCTCGACGCGCAGCGCCTGGCAACGCGCCGGCAGCAGGCTCCAACAGCGCAGGTCGGCGACCTCGGTCGCCTGCCAGAGACTGCCGAGCACGGCGATACCGACGTCGAGGAGCTCGCCTTCGGTGTTGCGTCCCTTCTGGTCCTCGTTGCGCGCCTGGCGAACGACCGCGCGGCTCGCTTCGGTGGTCGCCACCTTGATGATGCGCCGCACCAGCGCTCGCGCGACCCGCGCGTCCTTGGTCGCCTCGTGCTCGCGACGCGCGACCTCTTCGACGTCGGTGACGGTGACCGTGTCACCGACCACCTGGCCGTCGATCGACACGCGCAGCGCGTCGGGATTGTCCTGGTGGAACGAGAGGCGATCGATCGGCAGGCCGCGGATGCTGATCTGCGGCACGGTGCGGTTCTGGATGGCGATGATGATCTCCGCCAGCTGGAACGCCTGTCGCGTCGCCTCCACCTGATCGGCGACCTTGAACGGGCCGCGCCCGACCATGCCGAGCACGTTGACCACGCCCTTGCCCGGCGCGGCGAAGCGGCCGGAGCGCAGCCGCTCGGCCTCTTGCTGCAGCCAGTCGTTGCCCGGTTCGAGCTCCAGCGCACGACCGATCTGGAAGCGGGCCTCGTCGACGGTGGTCGGATCGGCCTCGCGGATCATCGCCACGATCAGGCTGCCGAAGGCGACGAACTTGAACGGCGCGTCCGGCGGCACCAGCGACTTGCCGCCGAGCTCGTCGCGCATCTTGGTCAGCTCGTCGATCAGGCGGCTCTGCACCTCGCCGACCTGGTTGGCGTAGGCGATCGCGTCGTCGCCGAACATGCGATCCGGCGCGGCCAGCTCGGCCACCGCAAGCATCGCCCGCACCATCGTGTGCTCGTAGGCGGCGCCCTCATAGTCGAGCGCCGTCTCGTCGGTGAGCCAGCTGGCCACCGATTCGAGCGTGTCGCGGCCCTGCAGCGAATCGAGGCGGTCGCGCGCCGCGCGCCACGCCGTGAGCGCCGGGTCCGGCCGCTGCACGGCGAGCTCGCACATGCCCTGCTCGAGCTGCCAGACGTGCACGTCGCCGCCGCCTTCGGCGACCACCGCCTCGGCCAGTTGCTGCGCCTGCGGGTAGTCGCCGGCCGAGTACGCGTCGCGCACCGGCTGCATCGGGTCGCTGGCCGCGCAGGCGGCCAACAGCGCCGCCGCCGCGAACGGCACGGCGCGCTGCGAGGATCGTCGGGGCATGGGCCGAGCGGGCGGTTTCGGACGCGTGGATCGACAGCAGCCGCGGATCAGCGGTTGTATTCCTTGCGCACGTCGGCGTCGGCCTTCAGGTTCTCACCGGTCTCGCTGTCGACCATGTCGAGCGTCAGGCGGTAGCGCTGCTGGCGCGTCTGCCCCTGCTCCTGGCCACCGCCGGTGATCTTGGCGAACACGATCGCCTTGACCGGGTTGCCGGCCTGCACCTCGAGCACCTTGAAGAACTCGCGGCGCTTCGCCGGCAGGAACAGGTCGTCGACGGCGAGACCGGTCTCGCGCAGCGCGGCGGCGACGTAGCGCTGGCTGACGGTCCGGAAGCCCTCGTACTCGTTGATCGAGGTGTCGATCAGCTCGTTGAGCTCGTCGCGCCATTCGCCAAGCTCCTCGCGCTGGCGATTCTCGACGCCGGCGAAGGCGACGTTGAGGCCCGTGGCCGCCTTGCCGCCGAGCACCTTGTCGGTGTACTTGTTCAGCAGCTCCTTGACGGCGCCGTTGACGATGCGGTCGAAGACGGCCGAGCCGGCCTTGTTGCCGCCGACGAGGTCCTCTTCGTTGTCGTCCATGATGCGCGCCTGCGGGGCGGAGCACGCAGCGAACAGGATGCCGGCGATCAGGGGGAAGCGGAGGGAGGCGAAACGGGTCATGAGCAGGTTCTCGGGAACATGGCCCCCACCAGCACGCGCTGCGGGGACCGGAGGTCTGGAAAAGGAACGGATCGTCGAGCGGCGCGGCTAGCGGGTGCCGAGACGCTTCTTCAGCGGTTCGACGACCCACGGCGCCAACGTCACCGTCTCGGTGCGACCGCGGTTGGGGTCGGCGAGGTCGAACACGCGCACGCGCAGCACGTAGTCCTCGATGCGCTGGCGCAGCCGCGTGGTGACGACGACGTCGGCCGCCTGGCTCTCGACGAACGCGATCGAGCTGCCGGCGACGCTGCCGTCGGTGCGCGACTCGAGCGAATCGGCCTGGACCATGCCGACCGCGAGCCGGCGATCGTCGGCGGCGACGATCGTCACGCGGTCGCCGGTGATGCCGCGCAGCGTCTCGGCGACCGAGTCGCCGAGGTCGGCAGCCAGCGCGCCGGAGCCGACGCCGTAGGTCGACTGACGCAGATCGTAGTAGGCTTGCAGCGCGGCGCTGCCGGACGGGTAGTCCGTGCCGGCGACGGTCAGCGGACCGTCGAGCGCTGCCTGCAGCGGATCGCTGGCGCCGTCGGCCTTGGCCTTGCGCTCGGCTGTGTCGATCGCCGACTCCAGCGCGCGCTGCCGCGACGCCAGCGCGCGCGCCTTGTCGCCGGTGGCGTCGAGTTCGAGCGGCATCACCGCGACCCGCCGATCGAAGACCAGCTCCGGCGACCGGTCGAGGATGCGTGCCAGCGCGGCGGTGGTCAGCACGTCGAACTCGCGATCGACCGACGGCTGGAACGGCGTCGCGGCGGCACCGATGCGCCAGGCGCCGGCGGCAGCGAGATCGGCGACCGTCGCCGCGACCGCTGCCGGCTGCTCGACGGTGGCATCGGCGCGCCGCACCGCGCCACCAGCGCGCACGTTGGTCGCGCGCAGCGCGAACTCGACGCGGCGTCCGCCGCCGAAGCCGCGCCCTTCGACGACGTCGATGGTGCCGGTGACCGCCACCGCGACCTGCCCGATGCCGGCCAGGCGCTCGGCGAGCGCGATCGCCGCGTCCTCGTCGACCAACGCGTCGAGGCCGCGGTTGCTGCCTTCGATCGCCGCGCGCAGCGCCTGCTCGGCCAGCACCTGCCGGCCGGCGGCCTGCAGCTTGAGCACGATCTCCTGAGCGATGCGGTCGCCGATGCCGCAGCTCGCCCAGCGATTGGCGGCGGGAGTACGTGCCAACGCCGGGAACACCGCGACGGCGCCGCGCAGGTCGGCGGTCGCAGCGATCAGGTCGTCGGCGAAGCGCTTGGTCATCGTCTGCCAGGCTTCACGCCCGACGGCCCCGCCGCCGTTCGACGCCACGTCGCCGACGCCAGCGCCGGCCAACCGATCATTGGCGCCGTCGGCCAGGCCTTCGGTCGATGCGCGCGTGGCCCGCTCGGGGCCGGCGCAGGAGAGCAGCAGCGCGCTGCAGGTGATTGCGGACCAGAAGGACTTCGAGCCGGGGACCTTGATCATGTTCTCCGTACCACAGCAGCGGCGGCCCGCGGTGCGCGGACAGGGCAGATGGGATACCCCCCGAAGCGCCCTGGATCCAGGCTGCGTTGCTCCGGCGACGCAACGGAGCGGCGGGCGACGCGGCGGCGACGCCCGTCAGCGCGCCGACGGCGCGCTCGGCGACTCCGGCTGGTGAGCCTGCTCACCGTGCCCGATGGTGCCCGGAGCGCGGTGCGGCACGTGCGGTTCCCAGCCGAGCACGATCAGCATGACGAAGAAGCCGAGCACGTAGCCGACCGCGACGTGCCAGCCCTGCAGCAGCCAGTTCTTCACCGACCTGGCCTCCGGGAACAACCCCGACAAGGCGACGCCGGCCGACGAGCCGAACCACAGCATCGACCCGCCGTAGCCGACGCAGAAGGCGAGGAACCCCCAGTCGTAACCGCCCTGCCGGATGGCCAGCGCGGTCAGCGGGATGTTGTCGAAGAACGCCGAGACGAAGCCGAGACCGAGCGCCGACCACGGCGTCGCCGCCGGCAGGTCGTCGACCGGCATCATCGACGCCGACAGCACCAGGCTCAGCAAGAACACCATGCCGGTGGCGGCGCCCGGCAGCACCTTCCACTCCGGCGTGCGCCACAGGCCGCCGAGCGCGATCGCGGCCCACACGCCCACCGCGGGGAAGCCGAGCCACAGGTTCGTGCCGATCGCGCCGGCGAGGATCGCGGCGACGATCGCCACGCAGCCGCGGTCGACCGGCTCGGCGCCGTACCCGCTGCGCACCAGCGGCTGCAGCGCGTGCTGCTGACGGCTCGCGAACCAGCCGAAGAACGCGAGCGCCACCGCCGCGCCGATGCCCGCTTCGCAGACGTCCAGCGGGGAAACGCCATCGAGCCAGATCATCGTCGTCGTGGTGTCGCCGACCACCGAGCCGGCGCCGCCGGCGTTGCTGGCGGCGACGATCGCGGCCAGATAGCCGATGTGCACGCGACGCCGGAACAGGGTCACCGCGGCCGCGCCGCCGATCAGCGCCGCGGCGATGTTGTCGAGCACCGACGACATCAGCGCCACCACCACCAGCAGCGACATCGCGCCGAGCCGACCGGCCGGCAGCACCCGCGTGAGGCGCTCCGGCAACTTGCTGCGCTCGAAGTAGCTCGCCAGCACCGAGAAGCCGAGCAGCAGCCCGCCGAGGTTGACGACGTTCTTCCACTCGTGCGCCGCATGGTGCACGACGTCGAAGTCGGTGAAGGACAGGCGCGTCAGCAGGACCAGGCAGAGCCCGGTGACGGCGATGCGCAGCGCGTGCTTGTGGAAGCGCGCGATCCCGATCAGGGTCGCGGCGAACAAACCGAACAGGATGTTGGTGGCCAAGGCCGGCGACGCCGCAGAGGCGTCCTCTGTTGCAGGACGGACCGCCCAGGCGAATCGCGCGGCGCGGACCGACTCACGACGATTACATCGACCGGAACTCCCGCGGAGAAGAGGCGAGTTCTGCGGCCACGTACCACGTGCCGTCCCGGACCGGGGCGGCACAGGCCTCGCCACACTGTCGATGCCGAAGCACGCGTCGAGTAAACCGGCACACAGGAATCCGCCTGATGCCACCCCACTCCCGCCCTCCCTTGCACCTGCGCCTGCTGGGCCTGGCGCCGACCCTGGTCGCGCTCTTGTGGATCGCCGGCGTGGCCCACTTCCGCGACATGGCGCTGTCCGGCGTCGAGTGGGCCGTGGTCTGCGCCGCCGCGTTCGCGGTCCAGACCGTCACCGCGCGCCTGCGGCCCCGTCGCCCGCTGCCGCCGCTGCCGGAGGGAGCGAGTCCCGGCATGGTCGCCGCGACCGCGGCGCTGTTCGTCGCCGGGCTGTTCGGGCTGCTCGGCGGCGCCGCCGAAGCTCTCACGCCCGAGCCTGCGGGCGGCAACGCCGCCTGGGGCCTGCGCACGCTGTGGCACGCCGCCTGCGCCTTCGCCGCCGCCTACTGCGCCTTCCTTGCCCGCCTGCTGCGCGCCGGCACGCCACCGCCGCCCACTGCGTGACGCGTCACTCGAGCAGCAGCTTCATGCCGCCCTGGGCGACGCCGATCTGTCCGGACGCACCGGTACGACGCGCCAGTTCGTCCGGCCCAAGCCTCCCCGCCAACAGTTCGCGCCAGGCGTCGAGCACCGCCGCCACCTCGCGCGCCGACTCGCGCACGAATTCGACCCGGAAGCGCCGCACGCCCGCGTCTCGAAGCCGCCGGGTCCATTGCGCGCTCTGCTGCGGCTCGTGGTGAAAGACCGTGTTGCGGCAACCGACGTCGACGATCACCGGATGCTCGCGGCCGGTGTGGTCGCGCAGCGCCACCCGATGTCGCTCGCAGGGCCGACCGCACGAGCGGAAGTCGCGGCCGTTGCTGAGCAGGTGCGCGTAGACGCAGTGTTCGGTGTGGAAGGTCGGGATGCGGTGGTGCGCGACGATCGCCACGCGCGACGGCGCGACTTCCTGCAGCATCGCCAGCAGCTGCTGCTCGTCGAGGTCGAACGAAGCGGTGATGGTCTCGAGCCCGAGGCCGAGCAGATGCCGCGCGGTCAGCGAATTGCTCGCGTTCAGTGAGAAGTCGCCGTGCAGCGCGAAGCGGGCGCCGGTCGCGCGCGCGGCGAGACAGCGCATCAGCGCGCCGAAGTGCCGCACCAGCACGCCGTCCGGCTCCAGCTTGAGGATGCGCTCGACCAGCGCCTGCTCGCCCGGCTTGCCGACGCGCGTGGTCGCGACGGTGGCGGCGACCCCCGCCGCGCGGGCGCGCTCGAAGGCCTTGCCGAGCCCCACGAACTCCATCCAGTCGAGCTCGACCTCGTCGACGCCGGCCGCGAGGGCCGCCTCGAGCTGTTCGTCGCTGCGCACCAGCGGCACCACCACCGGCCCGCGCGTGTCGACTTCGATCGGCGCGAACGCCGCCGCGACCCGCGGCAGCGCCGGACGCACGTCGAGCGTGCGCACCGGCCCGCGCTCGAGCTGCGGCAGCAGCGCGGCGACCAATCGGCGGCGCAGCTCCTTGAGCTCGCCGGTCGGCACGTAGAGCCCCGGCGCCAACGCGTCGCAAGCGAGCGCGCCGAGGCGCAACGGCGTGCCGCCGAAGGCGCCGACCTTGTCGCGCAGCAGCGCCGCGTCGAGCCCTTGACGCTGCGCCGCCTGCAGCGGCACATCGGTCACGGCCTCGGCGGTGAAGCCGCGGCAACGCGCCGTCACCTGCAGCGGCTCGCCGAGCGCGCCGCGCACCGTCAGGTCGACGGGGTTGCGCCCTTCCGGCTCGAACGCGTCGTCGCGCACCTGCTTCTGCGCCGCGACCTGCAGCGCCGGATCGCTGTTGGCGAACACCCGGTCGCCGGGGCGCACGCGCGTCAGGTCCGGGCCCGGCTGGCCGAAGCCGAGCCACAGCTCGCCGCCGCCGCCGACAGCCTCGCGACGCTCGACGGCGAACAGCGGCCCTCCCGGCTCGCGTTCGCTCTCCGGGTCGCCCTGATCGAAGACCACGCCCATGCCTGGTCGCAGCGACACCGGGGCCGCGTCGCCGGCCGGCGGCAACGGCGCCGCGCGTTCGCCGATCGGCGCGTCGGGTCGTTCGCCGGCGGCGAGCCCGCGCGCGCCGGTCCACGGCCGGCCGCTGCCGTCGTCGCCCTCGCGCACCACCACCACGTTGCCCTGCACGTGCGACACCCGCCCGACGAACACCCCGCGGTGCTTCGGGAAGCGCCCCTCGACCAGCGTCTGGTGGTCGCTGCCGCCGAGGAAGCCGTCGGAGAAGCCGCGCGTGTAGCTCAGCGACATCTCGAGCAGGTCGCGCGCCAGCTGCCGCTCGGCGGCCTTGCGATCGCCGCCGCCGGCCAGCGCGTCGACCCACCGCCGATAGCCGCCGGTCGCCGTGGCGACGTACTGCGGTCCCTTCTGCCGGCCCTCGATCTTGAGCCCGTGCACCGGCACGTCGAGCAGCTCCGGCACCGCACGCGCGCCGGCGAGGTCCTTCGGGCTCAGCAGGTAGCGCACGTCGTCGAGCGGCCGGCGACGACCGTCCACGACCAGCTCGTACGGCATGCGGCACGACTGCGCGCACTGGCCGCGGTTGGCCGAGCGGCCGCCCCACGCTTCGCTGGTCAGGCATTGCCCCGACCACGAGACGCACAGGGCACCGTGCACGAACACCTCGAGCTCGGTCTCGGTGCCGGCGGCGAAGGCGCGGATCTCCTCGACCGACAGCTCGCGCGGCACCACGACGCGGGTCACGCCGAGCGCCGTCGCGAACGGCACCGCCGCCGGCTCGGCGATCGTCATCTGCGTGCTGGCGTGCAGCTCGAGCTGCGGACACACCGCACGCGCCAACAGGCAGACCGCCGGGTCCTGCACGATCAGCGCGTCGACGCCCGAGGCTGCGATGCTGCGCAGCACGCGCTCGAGCGCCGGCAGCTCGGGCTCGAACACCAGCGTGTTGAGCGTCACGTAGGCGCGGGCGCCAGCCCGGTGCACGCGGGCGACCACCTCGGCCAGCTCCGCGGCGGCGAAGTTGGCGGCGCGGGCGCGCGCGTTGAAGCCGTCGCGCAGGCCGAAGTAGACGGCGTCGGCGCCGTTGGCCAGGGCGGCGCGCAGCGACTCCATCGAGCCGGCCGGGGCGAGCACTTCGGGACGGACGGCGTTCGTCATCGGCCCCGAGGTCGTATCCGTCGCGCGCCGGACTGGCAATCGCCGACCGCCCCGTCGGCGCGTAGCCTTGGCGACATGACGCCCGACGACCCGCTGCGCGCGCTGCGCGCCGACATGGACGCGCTCAACGACCGCATGCTGGCGGCGCTGCACGAGCGCGCCCGCCTGGCCCGTCGCATCGGTCGGCTGAAGCGGGACACCGGCGCCGCGGCCGTCGATCCGGCGCGCGAACAGGCGATGCTGGCCGCGGCGTTGGCGGCGGCGCCCGCCGACGGCTTCCCGGCCCCCGCGTTGACGGCGATCCTCGGCGCGGTGTTCGCCGCCTCGCGCGAGCTGGTGCGCGCGCCCGACCGCTGAGCGATCTCAGCCGCGCGCGGTGCGGCTGTCGCGGATCGCCTGCACCAGTTCGCCCCGCCGGAGCGGCTTGGAGGCGTATCCGTCACACCCGGCGGCGAGACAGCGTTCGCGGTCGCCGGTCATCGCGTTGGCGGTCAGAGCGACGATCGCGCCGTCGTAGCCGCGGCGGCGCAGCTCGGTGGTGGCCGCATAGCCGTCGAGCACGGGCATCTGCATGTCCATCAGGATCACGTCGAAGCTCGCGCCGGCGTCGCTCGCCGTGTCCACGGCCCGCAGACCGTCCCCCACCACGGTGACCACGGCGCCCGCGCGGCGCAGGGTCGCGGCGATCAGCCGCTGGTTGTCCGGACCGTCCTCGGCGAGCAGCACGCGCATGCCTCGCAGCACCCCGAGGTCGACGGCGCGCTGGTCCACCGGGCGCAGCACCGGCACTTCCCGGGTCCGCGCCGCGCCATCCGGCACGTCCACCGGCAGCGCGACGCGGAACGTGCTGCCGCGTCCGACCGTGCTGCGCACCGTCACGACGCCGCCGAGCAGCTGCACCATGCGCTGGGTGATCGCCAGACCGAGCCCGGTGCCGCCGAAGCGCCGCGTCATCGTCGCGTCCGCCTGCACGAACGGCTCGAAGATGCGCTCCGTCTGCTCGTCGGTCATGCCGATGCCGGTGTCGACGACCTCGAGCACCAGCTGCGCGGCCTCGCGTCCCGTCTCCGGCTCGAACCCGATCCGCACCTGCACGCTGCCGCGCTCGGTGAACTTGACGGCGTTGCCGACGAGGTTCACGAGGATCTGCCGCAGCCGCGTCGGATCGGTCACCACCGTCACCGGGATGTCGTCGACGCAACAGACCGCCAGCTCGATGCCCTTGGCCGCGGCCCGCCCCTGCATCAGCCCGCGCACCTCGGCGGCGAGCGACAACGGCGAGCAGTGCACGCTCTCGACCGTCATGCGCCCGTCCTCGACCTTCGACAGGTCGAGGATGTCGTTGATGATGGTCAGCAGGTGTTCGCCGTTGCGCTGGATGGTCGCCAGCGCCTCGCTGTGCTCGCTGCCCTGCAGCGCCTCCACCAAGGTCTCCGTGTAGCCGAGGATCGCGGTCATCGGCGTGCGGATCTCGTGGCTCATGTTGGCGAGGAAGGCGCTCTTCGCCGCCGTCGCCTGCTCGGCGCGCGCCATCGCCTCCTGCAGCACGACGTTGGCCTGCGCGATCGACTCGGCCTGCTGCATCAACGCCTGCTCGGTGCGCTTGTGCTCGCTGATGTCGCGCACGATGCCGGTGAACATGTGTTCGTCGCCGACCCGCATCTCGCTGATCGCGAGGTCCATCGGGAAGCTGGTGCCGTCCTTGCGCAGGCCGATCACTTCGCGCCCCGTGCCCATGACCCGCGGCGCGCCGGTGCGCAGGTAGCGGCGGATGTAGCCGTCGTGACGCTCCCGATGCGGCGACGGCATCAGCACGTTGACGTTGCGGCCGATCAGCTCGGCCGCGCTGTAGCCGAACAGCCGTTCGGCGGCGCGGTTGACCGACTCGATGCGCCCGTCGGCCCAGATCGTGACGATCGCGTCCACCGCGGCCTCGACGATCGCGCGGGTCTTCCCTTCGCTGCGCCGCAGCGCCAGCTCGCTGCGCTTCTGCGCCGTGATGTCGCGGTCGGTCACCGCGACGCAAGCCGGCTCCCCGCCGCTCCCTTCGAGCAAGGTCATCGTCGACAGCACGTCGACGAGGTCGCCCTGCGCCGTCACGCGCTGCGTCTCGTACGGCAGCAGCTGCTCGCCCGCGAGGACCCGCCGCAGACGATCCGTCCACTCGCCGACGCGATCGGCGGGCAGCATCGTGCGCACGTGCATCCCCAGGGATGCGTCCCTCTTGTACCCGTACAGGCGTTCGGCGCCGCTGCTCCAGTGGGTGATGGTGCCGTCCAGCGAGATCGTCGCCGCGGCGTCGTGCGAGTCCTTCGCCAACGCCGAGAGCCGCCGACGCTCGGCCTCCGCGGCGCGCATCGGCACCAGATCCCGGACGACGGCGACGAAGAACAGGCGACCGCCGATCGGGGCCTCGCAGAGCGACAGCTGCACGGGGAACGTGTGGCCGTCGACGCGACGACCGGTCGCCACCTGCGCCTCTCCGCCACCGCCGTTGCCGCCGCCATCGTTCCCGGTGAGGCAGCGACGCAGCTCGGCGTCGAGCGGATCGAGCAGCGACGTGACGACCAGCGTCTGGAGCGGACGCCCAACGACCGAGGCGGTGCGGCAGCCGAACAGGCGCTCGGCGCCTTCGTTGAGCGCGACGATGCTGCCGAGCTCGTCGACCGTCAGCACCGCGTCCGTCCCGCCGGCCGCCAACCGTCGCAGCTCGACCAGCTCGTCGTACGGCACCGCCGCGTCAGCGGCGTCCGGCAATGATGCGTCGTCTCGGGGCGTCGTGGACATCAGGGCTGGCGCCGCGCCGTCCCTGTTCGGCGCGCGTACCTTCATCGGCCACCGCCGGCGCCGACCGGAGCCGCCGAGCTGCTTTGCGTTCCGGGTTCCAGCCCCCGATCGCCCCGCTCCCGCGCGGCACCGGGTTGCTACCTAGGGCCGCTCCGCATCGAGCCCCGGCGATGGTTCGTTTCGCGGCCAGACCTGGGGAAAGTACCTGCCACGCACCGCCGCGCCGACCGGCAGCAAATCGGCGCCGCGCAGCAGCGGGGCGCTGTCGTCGGCGACGCGCACGTCGGGGCCGACGAAGTTGAGCACCGCGGCACG
The DNA here is from genome assembly GCA_020638735.1 of Planctomycetota bacterium. Lineage (GTDB taxonomy): Bacteria > Planctomycetota > UBA1135 > UBA1135 > UBA2386. The sequence continues at coordinate 158,505 of JACKHZ010000009.1, forward strand.
CCGCCAGCGCTCGCTGCCGTTCGGCCCGCTGCCGTGCAAGGTGTGGCTGTGGTGCAGCGTCGCCTGGCCGGCGCGCAGCGGCACGGCGACGGGAGCGAAGACCGTCGACGCCGGCAGGTGCGCACGCACCGCCTCCAAGGGCGCGTCGAACGGCAGCTTCGGCAGCAGCGGCCAGCGATGGCTGCCGGGCACGAACATCAGGCAACCGCTGCGTTCGTCGGCGTCGTCGAGCATCAGGTTGACGGTGACGTGCTGCGCCGGCGCGGTCCTGGTCCAGTACGAGTAGTCCTGGTGCCACGGCACGACGCCGGGATGGCGCGGCGGCTTGGCGAACACCTGGTCGTGGAACAGCCACAGCGTCTCGACGCCCAGCGCCCGCGCCGCGGGCCCCACCACCCGCTCGTCGAACACCAATCGCCGCAGCCGATCGTGCACCAGCCAGCCGCCGAGGAAGTGGCAGACGACCTCGTCGGGCCGCTCGGCGTGGGCGCGCTCGACCTCGTAGAGGCGCGGCGCCAGGCGCGCCAGATCGGCGATCACCGCGGCGACGGCATCGCGCACCTCGACGACCTCGGCGGCGGAGAGCACTTCGATCGGGCCGACGAACCCGTCGCGCTCGAAGGCCTCACGCAGCGGATCCCGGCGCGTCGGCAGCGGCTCGGACATGCGTCGATCATGCGCCGTCCGGTCCGGCTTCGCCACCGTGCGCTCCATGGCAAGGCCGGAACCACCGCCGCGGGGCCATCTCGACGGGCGTCGGCAGTGCGCGCAGCCGCCAGCCCGCTATCGTGCGGCCATGCAGCCGTCACGCGCACTCGCCCAGATCACCCTGCTCACCATGTTGACGCCGCTGACCACGGCGCAGGTCGCCGTGTTCTTCCGCGACGCCAACCCCGCCGCCGTGTTGCCCGTGCACCGCGACGTCGCCGCAGCCGTCGCCCACCTGTGCGCGGGCCCCAGCGCGACCGAGGCTGCCAACGGCTACTACAGCCATCTCCCGCCGGCGACGCAGCTGCTGCGCGTGAGGCGCAACGGCGACGCCGTGCAGCTGCTGTTCGACGTGGCGTTGCTGAAGCCGGCTCCGGGCATGAGCCGCGAGGACGCCATCGAACAGATCGACAAGACCGTGTTGTCGACGCCGGGAGTGCGCCACGTGGAGATCCGCGTGCGCCGCGCCGACGGCAGCGAGGTGTCGCTGGCCGAGGCGCTCGGCGAGACCGCGCCGCCGGCGCCGACGATGCTGGCGCCGAGCGCGCCGCCGAGCGCCGTGGCGTCGTTCGGGGCGCTCGCGCAGAAGCGCGTCGCAGTCTCACCGGGCCACGGCTACTACTGGCACTCGTCGCTCGGCTGGATCACGCAACGCGGCGACATCGACGGACTGATCGAGGACATCCACACCGCGCAGATCGCCAACCGCTACCTGATCCCGTTCCTCGAGAACATGGGCGCCGAGGTGGTGTTCACGCGCGAGCACGGCGAGGTGCCGAGCGACGTGCTGGTCGACGACGACGGCGGCGCGCCGGCCTACTCGGAGACCGGCAGCTGGACGACCTCGGCGTCGTCGGGCTACGCCGGCGGCGGCTACCGCTACGCCGGCAGCAACCCGACCGTCGAGACGGCGACCGCGACCTGGCAGCTCACCGTGCCGCAGGACGGCCTCTACCCGGTCTACGCGTGGTTCCGCGCCAGCAGCAACCGCACGCCGAGCGCCAGCTACCGCGTGCACCACGCCGGCGGCGTCGACACGGTCGTCGTCGACCAGACCGTCGACAACCTGACCTGGGCGCACCTCGGCACGTGGTGGTTCCGCGCCGACCAGGGCGCCGAGGTCGTGCTGTCCAACCTGTCGCCGGCCGCCGGGGTCGTCATCGCCGACACGGTCCGGCTCGGCGGCGGCCTGGGCTCGGTGTCGAGCGGCGGCGGCACCAGCAACCAGGCGCGCTGGCGCGAGTGCGCGCGCTACTGGGCGCTGTTCTCCGGCGCGCCGAGCACCGTCTGGAACTCGATCAGCGGCGGCCAGGACAACGACGACGACGTCACCGCGCGGCCGCGCTTCGCCGAATGGCGGGGTGCCGACGCCTTCATCAGCCTGCACACCAACGCCGCCGGCACGCCGGGCACCGGCGCGATCGGCACCAGCACCTACATCTACAACGGCGGCGCGACCGCCGGCTCGTCGACGTTGAGCCAGAAGGTGCACACGCAGATCGTCGACGACCTGCGCGCCGAATGGAACGCCGGCTGGGCGGACCGCGGCCAGCTCAGCGCCAACTTCGGCGAGGTGCGGCTGCTCAGCACGATGCCCGGCATCCTGGTGGAGCTCGCCTTCCACGACACGCCGGGCTCGCTCGACCACACCTCGCTGCACGACCCGGAGTTCCGCTACCTGGCGGCGCGCGCCTATGCCCGCGGCGTGCTGCGCTACTTCGCGCCGACGGCGCCGTTCCCGCCGGAACCCCCTGGCGCGCTGCGGGTCGTGCAGAGCGGCACCCGCGGGCTGCGCGTCGAGTGGGACGCGGCGGCGGGCGCGACGCACTACACGGTCGAACAGTCGCTCGACGGCAAGGGCTTCGTGCAGGTCGCCGACGTGACCGGCGGCACGTGGACGACGCCGCCGCTGCCGCACCACTCGGTGCGCTCGTTCCGCGTGCGCGCCTGGAACGCGACCGGCCGGTCGTTCCCGACCGAAGTGCTGACCGCCGGCACCGATCACCTCGGCACCGCGCAGCTGCTGCTGGTGCAGGGCTTCGACCGCCTCGATCGCTACGTCAAGGGCCCCGACAACACCCGCGACTACCTGCGGCTGTTCGGCGACGCGCTGCGCCGCGACGCCGACTTCTCGTGCGGCTTCGACGCCGCCAGCAACGAGGCGGTCAAGCTCGGCCGCGTCACGCTGCCGACCTACGACGCGGTGGTCTGGTCGCTCGGCGAGGAGAGCTCGGCCGACGACACCTTCGACGCGTCGGAACAGTCGCTGGTGACCAGCTACCTGAACGGCGGCGGCGCGATCCTGGTCAGCGGCGCCGAGGTCGGCTGGGACCTCGACCACCTCGGCTCGGCCAGCGATCGCAACTTCTACCGCAACGTGCTCGGCGCGACCTACACGGCCGACGACGCCGGCACCTACGGGCTGCAGGCGGGCATCGCCGGCACGGTGTCGGCCGGCACGGCGGCGACGACGTTCGACAACGGCAACTTCGGCAGCTACGACGTGAACTACCCGGACGTGCTCGCGCCGACCACCACCGCCAGCACGACCTGCCTGCGCTACGCGAACGGCCTGATCGCGGGCGTGCAGAAGCTCGACCCGCTGACCGGCGCACGAACCGTGGTGCTCGGCCTGCCGCTGGAGACGATCGTCGACGCCACGGCGAGGGCGCGCCTGCTGCAGCAGAGCGTGCTCTACCTGCTCGGCGACCAGCTGGCGCTACGGGGTCCGACGCAGCTGGTCATGGGCGGCGCGGCGCAGTTCGACCTGCACCTCGATGGCGAGAACAACCTGCCCTACATCTTCGCCCTGAGCGAAGGCTACACGCCGGGCACGGTGCTGCCGCTCGGCAGCGTGCTGCCGCTGAACCACGGACTCCTGCTGGAGCTCAGCGTCACGCCGGGCAGCCCGTTCTTCGTCGACTTCGTGGGCCAGCTCGACGCGTCGGGCTCGGCCAGCCCGCTGCTGACCGTGCCGCCGCTGCCGTTCCTCGACGGCCTGCCGATCTACTTCGCCGGGCTCTCGCTGGCGACCGGCGTCCCGGTGGAACGCAAGGTTTCGAACTGGGTCCGGCTGACGCTGAAGCTGTAGGGCCGGTACACGACGCGGGCCGGCGTGCATCGCCGGCCCGCAGAGCTCGCATCCGCGCCGCGGCGCGTCCCGCTCAGCTCTCGCCGATCGCCGCGGCGACCAGGCAGCCCTTCGCCACCGCCGTCAGGGCCTCTTCGCTGCGGAAGATGCGGCCGACGGGGATCGGGAAGTCGATCTTCGCGAACTCCTCGCGGAAGACCTCGATGAAGCCGCCGATCATCGACGTGCCGCCGGCGCAGGCGATGTCGATCGGCTCCTTGAAGCTCGGCATGTTCTGGCCGGACTCGAAGCGCGACTTGATGTTCGACAGCACGTAGTTGATGAGGCTGCGGTAGTAGATCGCCACCGCCTCCTCCTCGCGGCTCTTCGGGTCGCGGATGTCGATGCCGCGCTCCTTGATCGCCGTCGCCTTGCTGCGCGGGCAGCCGAGCACGTTGGCGACGTTCTTGTCGATCCAGTCGCCGCCGCGCGCCACCGAGAACGACAGGCACGGGATCGACTTGTAGGTGATGCAGGCGTTGGCCATGCCACCGCCGAACGACAGGCCGATGCCGGTGAAGTCGTTGTCGGCGAGCTCGGAGAACACCACCGCGTGCGCCTCGTTGATGGCGCGCGCCGTGTAGCCGAGCTTGCCGATCAGGCTCTCGAACAGGCCCTGGTGGTAGACGACGTTGTTGTCGACGTCGAGCGACGGCGCCGGCACGCAGAAGTAGCAGTTCTCGCCCGGCACCTGCGGCTCACCCAGGATCTTCTGGATGATCATCTTCATCATCGGCAGGGCGTCCTGCTCGTTGGGGCTGACCAGGCCGTCCGCCATCGGCCGGCGCGTCTCGCGCCCGAACACGTTGGCCAGCTCGAACGCGGCCTCGCCGATGACCACCAGCTTGCCGTTGTGCACGACATAGGGGACCTTCAGCTTGGTCAGCATGTTCTTGCTGTAGGCGTCGCTCGGGATGTCGAGGAACGCGTTGCGCTCGACGTTGACGGTGATGCCGCCCTCGTCGTTCTGCACGGCGGCCGCCAGGTTGGCAGTACCGACGTCCAGGCCCTTGCCCAGCGCGACGGTCGTGTCCGCGCCCTGGTCGATGTTCGAGTCGAATTGATCTTGTTCAGTCATGGCGTTGTGCCCTTCTCTTCCCCGGTAACCAGTCGTGTGATGCCGTGCGACGGATCAGCCGCCGCCCTTGAGCTTCTTCAGGCGCGCGAGGTTGGCGGCGATGCCGCCGCCGGCCTTCTGCTTGACCTGGATGTTGTCCATGTTGGACTCCAGCTTGGATTCGCCTGCGTCGAACAGGCTGCCGAAGTCCGTCGGCGCGTCGCCGCCGACCGCGGCGCTGACGCCCATCTTCTTGCCGAGCGTCTCCAGCCGGTCGTTGAGCGAACCGGCGAGCTTCTCGATCGCTGCCGAGAAGTCGGCGCCGGGCGCGGGCGCGGCCTGCGGGGCCTGCGCCTGCATCAGGTTGGCCTTGAGGTTGGCCATCTCCTGCACCAGGGCCATCAGCATGTCGCTCGACGGCGCCGCAGCGGGCGCGGGCGGCGGCGCGACCGGCGCCGGCAGCTCGCGGGCGACCTCGAGTTCGCTCTGCACCTGCTGCAGCTCCGCGCGGGTCGAGGCCAACGCGCGCGTCAGCTCGCCGAACCGCGACTTGAGCTCGGTCAGCTCGCCCTCCCTGGCCTCGAGCGCCTCCTCGGTCTCGCGGGAACGCGCCAGCTCCTGCTCGCGCTCGCGCAGGATCGACTTGAACTCCTGCCGGCTCTTCTCGACCAGCCGATCGACCTCTTCCTGGTCGAGCAGACCGGAGTGCTCGATGGCCGCGTGGACCGCCTCGCTGATCATCTGCGCGACGTGCTCGGCGCGGATCAGCCGAACGCGCTTGCGCCCCTCGCTGCGCAGCTCGTCGAGCGTCGCCGTGCGGGATCGCGCGGAGAGCGCTTCCTTGATCTCGTTGACGGATTCCATGGCCTCGTGGGCGGACCGCGCGCGGCGGTCGCCACAGGCCTTTTCGGGCCGCCCGGGAGCGAACTTGAGACGGCAGCGGCGGCGGCGTGTCCCGTTGCGGGACGCCAGCCGTCAGCGGGCGGGCCCGCCCCACGGCGGGCGCCCGCGGCGCCGCCGCAGGAGCTCGACCGACGGCGGCTGCGGGCGCAGCCGATCGGCCAGCCGCAGCAGCGCCGCGACCGCTGCGCCGACCGCGAAGCCGCCGATGTGCGCCCACCAGGCCACGCCACCGCCGAGCCCCGCGTCGACCGTTCCCTGCACCAGCTGCAGCACGAACCAGAAGCCCAGGAACAGCGGCGCCGGCAACACCGCGTCCATCAGGAAGAAGCCGATCGGGATCAGCGTCAGCACCCGCGAGTGCGGGTAGAGCAGCATGTAGGCGCCCATCACGCCGGCGATCGCGCCGCTGGCGCCGATGGTCGGCATCGGCGACTCCGGGTTGGCGAGGTAGTGCGCCAGCGACGCGGCGGTGCCGCAGCCGAGGTAGAACAACAGGAACGGCGCGCGGCCGAAGCGATCCTCGACGTTGTCGCCGAAGATCCAGAGGAACCACATGTTGCCGAGGATGTGCAGCCAGCCGCCGTGCAGGAAGGTGCACGTCACCAGCGTCAGCCAATCGGGCACCAATGCGGCGTCGATGTGCACCCGTCCGGACCTGCCGAACCAGCGGCCGGAGACCTCCAGGCCGCCGCTCGCATCGGCGTGCGACAGGCGCGCCGGCACCAGCCCGAGGCGAAACGTCAGGTCGTCGCCGCCGACGAACTGCAGCAGGAACACGACCGCGCAGATCGCCACCAGCGCGTTGCGCACCACCGGGGTGCGAACGGTCGGGATGCTGTCACGCAGCGGGATCACGGCGCCCCCGCGATCGCGTTCTCGACCAGCAACGCATCGCGCAGCGCGCGCACGTCGTGGGTGCGCAGGCAGCCGGCGCCGTGCCGCGCCGCCCACAGCTCGGCGCACAAGGTCGCAGCGCCGCGCCGCGCCACGGGGCTGCCGGTGACCTCGCCGAGGAACGACTTGCGCGACACCGAGACGAACGGCGGGCCGGCGATCGCGACCAGCCGTTCGAGGTGGCGCAGCACCGTCAGGCTCGGCGCCGCCTCGCGACCGAGGAAGAAGCCCATGCCCGGATCGAAGACCAGCCGTTCGGCGGCGACGCCGACCTTGGCGAACGCGGCGCGGCGCTCGGTGACGAACGCGGCCAGCTCGTCGAGCAGACCGTCGGCGCCGGCGGCCGGACGACCGGCGCGCGGCGAGCTGCTGCGCGAGTACATCACCACGAACCGCACCGCGGCGGGCGCTCCGGCAGCAGCCTGCAGCGCGTCGGCCTCGCGGAAGCCGTTGACGTCGTTGAGCCAGCGCGCGCCGCGCGCGACCATCGCCCGCATCACCTCGCCCTTGGTGGTGTCGATGCTGACCTCGGCGCCGCGCGCGACCAGCGCCTCCACCACGGGTGCGAGGCGGCGGATCTCCTCGTCGGCGGCGACATCCTCGGCGTCCGGGTGCGTCGACTCGGCGCCGAGGTCGAGCACGTGGGCGCCGGCCGCGAGCAGCTCTTCGGCGTGCGCGATCGCCGCCTGCGGGTCGAGCCAGCGGCCGCCGTCGCTGAACGAGTCGGCGGTGACGTTGACGATGCCGAACAGTCGCGGGGCCAGCATGGCCAAAGCTATCGCCCGAAGCGGCTGCGCACGCAAGACTCGCAAGTGCCGCAGGGCTGCTCGCCGCCTTCGTAGCACGACCAGAAGTCGCCGGCGCCGAAGCCCTGTCGCAGCGCCTCCTCGACGATGCGCGGCTTGTCCCAGGCGAGCGTCGGGCTCTCGACGCGAACGGCGTTGCGCGTGCCGAGCGCCAGCATCGCCGTCGCCGCAGTGAGGAACGCCGGCGAGTTGTCGGGGAAGGTCGCGGCCTCCTCGCGGTTGAAGCCGGCGACGACGCACGCGGCGCCGAGCGATTCGGCGAGCGCCGCCGCCATCGACACCAGCACGCAGTTGCGCGCCGGCACCCAGACCGCAGCCGCCGAGGCCGCGTCGCCGGGGTGCGCCACGGTCGACGTCGGCAACGCGCCGGTGTCCGGCGCGAGGCGCGAACCGGCGCGACGCGCGCAGTCGCCGAGCCACGGCAGCGCGGCGCGGTGCAGCGGCACGTCGAGCCGTTGCGCGAGCCGCGCCGCCGCCTCGGCCTCGCGCCGCGCCGCCCGCTGGCCGTAGTCGCAGAACAACGCGGCCGCGAGCCGCTGCCCCGGCTCCCGGTGGAAGCACGCCGCGGCGACGCCCGAGTCGAGCCCGCCCGACAACAGCGCGACGCCGCTGCGCAGCAAGCCGGTCATGCGCTACTGCACGGTGAACGACACGGCCCGCGAGCGCGCGTAGTTCACTTCCTGGCGGATGCGCTCGGCGAGCACGAAGTCGTCGATCGTCGCGGCGGTCAGCGTGAGGAACGCGCGCGCCTCGACCACCACGCTCCACGTGCCGCTCGCCAGACCTGCCACCGCGGCCGCCGTGAACGCCGGGAACTGCACCTGCTCGGTCCCGCCGGCAGCGTCACGGTCCGGCACCAGCATCGTCCAGCGCCGCCCGTTCGGATCGGTCGCCGTGACCTCGTAGACAGTGAAGACGCCGAGACCCGGCACCGGCGTCAGCACGTCCACGAACTCGACCAGGGGCGCGCCGGTGCTCGGCCCAGCCGGCGCCGTGACGACCGGGATCGCGGTCGCGCCGAGCCCGGTCGTGACGTTGCCTGCAGTCGGGTCCAGCAGCCGACGGGTGCGGCTGCGGCGGCCGGCGGTGTCCTCGGCGTCGGTCAGCAGCCAGGACACCGGCGAGAACTCTGCGAACCCGCCGATGATCGGCAGCGACCACGTGGCCTCGACGGTGTACTGCGTGCCCGCCGTCGCGGTGACCGCGCCGACCCCCACGAGCACCTGGCCGCGGAAGCCGCTCAGCGACGAGGTGACACGCACCCGCGGAGCACCGGTGAGCAGGTCGCCGAGGTCGAGGCCGGTCGCGCCGACGAAGTCCTCGGTGGCCGGAGAGACCAACCCGCTGAACGTGGCCGAGGCGTCGAGCAGCAGCAGGCTCTGCGCCGAGTCGGTGCCCGCGGCCGCAGGCCCCCCCGGCACGGTCGGCTGGGTCAACGTCGCGCCGAGCAGCTGGCTGCCCTGCAGGGAGTAGGCGGGCACCGCGGTCGGCTCGAAGCTGCCGCCGAACGCGGTGATGACCTGTTGGCGGTTCGGCACGATCGCCTCGTGCGGCAGCTCGTTCGGCGTCGCGGTGCTCGACTCGATGCCGAGCGGATCGGCGCTGGCGAAGGCTGAGTCCGACAGCAGGATGGTCTTGCCGGGAGAAGGCTGGAAGGTCGCCGTCGCGACCAGGGTCGCCGCGGCGTCGGCGGCGGCGTTGGCCCGCAGCGGCAGGCTGACGAACGCAGCCTGGGTGCCGGCCAGGGTCGTCAAGCCATAGCCGGCGCGCACGATCGTCACCGTGTGCGACGCCGCCGCGCTGGAGAAGGAGACCCGCCCCGCATCGTCGGTGGTGCCGACGCGCTGCGTCGCCGCCGGCGCGTCGAGCAGCACGGTGGCGCCGGCGATCGGCAGCAGCGTCGCCTCGTCGTAGGCTTCGACCACCAGCGTGCCGGCCAACGTGCCGGTGACGAGCCCGCGCTGCACGATGCGCCCGGCGACCGTCGCCGCCGCCAGGTTGCCGGCGTCGTCGGTCAGCGTCAGCGTGTAGGAGCGCGGCGCCGTCAGGCGACCGAGCGGGACCGGCTTGACCGTGAAGCGACCGTCGCTGCCAGACGCCCACAGCGCCGTGATCGGATTGACGCCGTCGGCGAGGTCGGCGCCGGCGACGACTTCGCTGGCCACGCCCTCGAAGGCCACCGCTTCCTGGTCGGTCAGCAGGTCGAGCCCGTCGGCAGCCGCCGGCGGCCCGGCGTGGTCCAGCGTCGGCGGCGTGACGTCGAAACGAGGTTCGTCGTTGCCGCCCTGGTGCACGAAGCCCGACGGGGAGGAACCGCGCAGCATCTGCGCCGCGAACGTCACCGAACCGTCGTCGAACTTGGGACTGCCGATCGAGCCGAGTTGCCCGGCGAAGTCGATGGTCACCGTCTGCGCGCCGGCAGCCGGCACGGTGACGGTGCGCTCGACGAAGGTCAGGTCGAAGGTCGCGGCCGTGCTGGCGACGCCGCCGTAGATGCGGGCGCGGATGCGGTCGCCGGCCAGCGTGTCGGCCGGCGTGTCCACCCTCAGCCGCGCGTTGGCGACGTTGTCGCGGTTGATCTTGTTGGGGAAGCCGGTGATCGGGTTGTCCAGCGCGATCGCCGTCGGCACGGCCGGCCCGACCGTGTCGAAACGGGCGAACGGCGTGCGGTTGTTGAACGACAGCTTGCCGGACTGCCCGAACGTGATCGAGTCGTTGACCACCAGTTCGTGGCGGGTCGACGCGGCCAGCGTCGCGTTCGGGTTGATGCGCAGCACGCGGGTGTCCGCCAGGCCGACCGTGCTCAGCGGCGTGGCGAGGGCGGCGTTCAGCGGGGCGCCGCCCTGGGTGCGCACGAACACGTTGCCGGCGATCAGCGTGGCCGCGTTGCAGGGCCGGTCGAACACCACCCAGACATCGCCCTCGCGGGTCATCTCGGCGTTGTTGTCGCGCGGGAACAGCGCCACGATGCGCCCGTCTTGCAGCGTGCTGTCCTGGTTGGTCTGGAAGTCGGTCAGCACCTTCTCGCCGCCCGTGATCGAGAACCGCACGCCGTCCACGTCGCGCGAGTCCGGCAGCAGCACGACCTCGTAGATCGCGCCGCCGGCGGCGGGCAGACCGTTCAAGGGCCGCAGGATCAGCAGCCGGTTGCCGGCCTCGAAGTCGTACTGGCACGGCAGCAGCTGCGTCGTCCCCTGCACGCGCACGCCGATTCGTCCATCGGTGCCGGTCGCCGAAGTCGGCTTCAGCCAGTCCTGGTTGACGCTCTCGCTGAACTCCACGACCACCGGCACGGTCGCGGGCCAGCCGGCGTCCTTCGGATAGGCCGCCCGAATCACCGGGCGCCCGTCGCGCACGTCGCCGCCGACCGGCACGATCGCGATCTCCGAAGTCCCGGTCTGCGCGCCCGGGTTGTCGGAGTCGATGATCGGGTCGAACGCACGGCCGACGTTGTCGCAGGCGGCCACGCCGATCAGGAGCAGCGGGAACAGGTGGCGGATTCGGAGCATGGGCGCAGAGGCCGGCGGACGGTCGGGCGGACGGCTGGTGCCAGGGGACGCCGCGGCGGCGACCATTATTCCCTGCGGAGCCGACCGTCACCAGCGGGAGCCTGAACCGGGACCGGCGCCGGAGGCGGCGGCGCTCAGTCGGGCCCGGTGGTCGACGGCGCGACGGCGCGGCGGGGCCAGAACAGGATCAGCAGCGCACCCACCACCATCGCCACGCTGAGCGTCTGGCCCATCGTCAGGCCGAACAGCACCGAGCCGTCCCGACCACCTTCGAGGAACTGCTGGTCCGGCTTGCGCACCTCCTCGAGCGAGATACGCGCCGCCGCGTAGCCCAGCAGGAACACCGCCGCGTAGCGGCCTGCGCGCAGCGGACGAGACCGCGTCAGCCGGTAGACCACCAGCAGCACCAGGCCGAGCAACAGCCCTTCGCAGAGCCCTTCGTAGAGCTGCGAAGGATGCCGGAACGGCACCACGAAGTGGTCCGGGTTCTTGCTGCCGGCGTCGGTCAGCTGCCGCACCGCGTCCCAGTCGAGCTGCGGACGAACGGCCGCCCAGTCGATGGTCGCGCCGTGCTCGGTCTTGGCGCTGAGCAAAGGCTGCACGTCGTCCCAGGTGCGGTGCCCGTAGGCGACCTGGATGCAGAGCTCGCGGTCGCGCATCGAGCAACCGTCCGGGATCTCGAACCGGGCGAGCGCGGCCGGATCGGTCGGGAACTGCATCGCCCCCCACGTGTCGCGCGATGTCTCGCGCCCGTACAGCTCGCCGTTGACGAAGTTGGCGATGCGCACCGCCAGGATGCCGGGCGTCACGCCGAGCGCCGCGACGTCGGCGACGCGCGCCCAGCCGATCCGATGGCGGCGGCAGAACAGCCAGACGGCGACGCAGACCCCGCCGAGGCCGCCGTGGAAGGCGAGCCCGCCCTTCCACACCTGCACGAACTGCAGCGGGTTCAGCAGCGCCTGGTCGTAGAACAGCGCGTAGCCGACGCGCCCGCCGAGCATCACCCCGAACACGCAGTAGAAGACCAGGTCCGGCGCGTCCTCGGGGCGCACCGGGAAGAAGCCGCGGCGCGCGAGGCGCACGAAGATCCACTGCGCGACCAGGAACCCGACCACGTACATCAGCCCGTACCAGCGGATGTCGATCGGCAGGAACGGGATGTCGAACAGGACCGGATCCCAGGCGGGGAATTCCATCCGCGGCAACCTAGCGGCTCGCCGCGGCGGGCACCACCACGGCTTGCAGCCGGCGACGACACGACGCCGCGCTCGAAGGCCCGGCTGCGCGCCGCTCCGCTCCAAGGCAAGGTCGAGGCCCCGGCCAGCGCAGCGATGACGCTGAGCACGCATCGCGCTATGATCTTCGCCCCGATGTCCACCACCGAACTGCGCGCCCTCCTGGGCCCCGCTGCTGGCCTCGCCGATGAGCTGCTGGCGACCGCCCGCGCCGATCGCACCAGGCTGCCGAGCCTGTTCCCCGGGCTGCCCCGCCGCACCGGTCGCGACCCCGTCGGCGACGTGATGAGCCGCGTCGGCGACGCCACGCTGGACCTCGTGGCGTTCCGCCGCTGCGACGTCGTCGCCGCGTGGCTGCTGCGGGAGCTCGGCGCGACCGACGCCGAGCTGCTCGACCTCTACGCGCACGGCGACATCGAGGAGCGGGCGATGCTGCTGCGCGCCCTGAACTTCCTGCCGCTCGGGCCGATCACCAACGCGTTGCTCGGCGAGGTGCAACGCACCAACGTCGTGCTGCACCTCGAGGCCGCCCTGTGCGACTGCGACCTGCTGGGCCGCGCCGTCGCCGCGGGCGCCGTCGACGCCGACGCCAAGGACAAGCTGCTGCTCAAGTTCGCCTTCCTCGACCTGCCGTTGAAGCGCGCGCTCGGCGCCGAGACCCTGGCCAGCGTGCGACTGTCGGAGATGCTGCGCGACCTGGCCACCGAGCGCGAAGCCGCGGGCCGTGCGGTCTGGCGCGACACCTGGCGCCTGCTCGGCCGCGCCCCGTGCGCCGGCGCGCTGGCCCGGCTGATCGGCGGCCTCGAACACGGCGACGACGGCGTGCGCTTCGCCGCCGCGGAAGGCCTGCTGGCGCTGCCCGATCGCGGCGCCGGCATCGCCGGCTTCGCCAAGGAACGCGTCGCGCGCGAGCCGCGCACGGCGATCACCGCGCTGCTGCAGCGCCTCGCCGACCCGAGCTGACCCCATCCCCCTACGACCGCTCCGACGACCCGCGATGCTGATCTTCGAACCGCACATCCACATGTTCAGTCGGGTGACCGACGACTACGAGCGCCTGGCGCTGGCGGGCGTGCGCGGCGTGCTCGAACCGGCGTTCTGGCTCGGCCAGAACCGCACCTCGGTCGGCACCTTCGTCGACTACTTCGAGACGCTGATCGGCTGGGAGCGGCACCGCGCGCAGCAGTTCGGCATCCACCACTTCTGCACCATGGGGCTCAACCCGCGCGAGGCCAACGACGACCGCGTCAACAAGGACGTGCTCGCGATCCTGCCCCGCTACTGCGAGAAGGACAGCTGCGTCGGCGTCGGCGAGATCGGCCTCGACGACCAGACCAAGACCGAGGAGAAGTTCATGGCCGAGCAGCTCGAGCTCGCCAAGCGCCACGATCTGCCGGTGCTCGTGCACACTCCGCACCGCGACAAGAAGAAGGGCTTCGAGCGCTGCATCGCGATCGTCAAGGAGCAGAACTTCCCGATGGAGAAGCTGCTGCTCGACCACGGCAACGAAGAGACGATCAAGATCACCCGCGACCTCGGCTGCTGGTCGGGCTTCTCGATCTACCCGAACACCAAGATGTCGCCGCAGCGCATGGTGGACATCGTGCTCGAGTACGGCATCGAGCGCTTCGTCATCAACAGCGCCGCCGACTGGGGCGTCAGCGACCCGATGATGGTGCCGCGCACCTGCGTCAAGCTGGAACAGGCCGGCGTGCCGCGCGAGCGCGTCGAGCAGCTGGTGTGGAAGAACCCGATCGCGTTCTTCGGCCAGAGCGGCCGGCTGAACGAGGCGATGCTGCAGAAGCCGGCGACGGCCAACCTGCGCGAGACCTTCGACGGCAACTCGGTGCTGCGCGGCCAGGACCCCGACAAGGTCTGAGGCGATCGGGGTCTGAGGCGATCGGGGTCTGAGGAGATCGGCCTCTGGGGTCCCCGGGCGGCGAACCGAGGCCCGCGGGCTCGTTACCTTCCGTCGGAGTCGGATATAGTCCCGCCCACGAAGGAGTAGCCATGCCCAACGCCAGAGAGATCACCGCCGTGTTCGGCGTCGTCCTGTCGATCACGCTCGTCGCCTCCCCTCTCACCGCGCAGCTGGCCTGGCAGCAGGTCCAGGTGCCGCAGGGCCCGGCAGCGCGCTACGACCACACCGTCACGGGCTACGGCTACGTGTTCGGCGGCCGCGACGCCGACCAGGCGTTCGATGACATGTGGGTCTTCGCCAGCCCCGCGACCGGCTGGCTGCCGATGCCGACGGCCACCAAGCCGTCGCCGCGCAGCGGCCACGCGATGCTCGGCATGCTCATGTTCGGCGGAGCGGACGGCGACGGCGTGCGCAACGACGAGACCTGGCTGTTCGCGACGAACTTCGGCACGACGCCACCGGGCCAGCCCTTCACCAGCTCGTGGACGCAGCTGACGCCGGCGCACGCGCCCTCTCCACGCTCCGGCCATGCGATCGCCTACGTCGGCCAGACCTACGTGTTGTTCGGCGGGGCGACCGACAGCGGCTACGACGCCGAGACCTGGCTGTTCGAGAACGGCGACTGGCACCAGCTGGTCGGCGGCCCCACGCCGCCGGCGCGGGCCGGCCACGTGATGATCCCCGTCGACGGCGGCTGCCAGCTGCTCGGCGGCAACGACGCCAGCCAGACCTTCGGCGACGCGTGGCTGTTCGACGGGCAGCAGTGGCTCACGCAGGGCGACACGCCGTTCGCTGCGACCGAGGCCTGCCTCGCACAGGACAACGGTTCCCGGCTGCGCCACGCGCTGCTCGGCGGCCGCGCAGCCGACGGCGTGCTGCGCACGCTCGCCCACGAGCGCTGCTACTACTTCGACGACGGCGTGTGGATCGAGCAGCAGCCGACCGGCGCGATGCCGCCGCGCGAATCGGCCGTGGCGTTCCCATTCGGTCTGACGATGCCCTACTACGTGTTCGGCGGCCGCGACGCGCAAGGCCAGGCGCTCGGCGACCTGTGGATGCTGCAAGCCACCCACCCGGCCGGCTGGAACGTGATCGGCTCCGGCTGTGGGCCCGGGGCCTGGGGCAACGACGGCCCGGACCTGATCCTGCCGAGCCTCGCGCTCGGCAGCACGCGCACGATCAGCGCCGCGACGGCCACCGCCGGCACGATCGCCGTGATCGGCCTCCAGCTGGGCACAGCCCCCGCGCCGCTGCCGTGCCAGGTCGCCATCGTGCCGGAGTCGATCCAGGTCGGCCTGACGTCGTCGCTCGGCTACTTCGACGTCCAGCTGCACGCTCCGCTGTTCGAGAGCCTGCGCGGCCTCGACGTGTCGGTGCAGGCGCTCGCCTTCGAGGCGGCTGCCGCCGGCGGGCTCGCGCTGTCCAAGGTCGGACTGATCCACCTCGGGGATTGAGCCGCGCGGCCGGCACGCGGCGGAACGGGGGCAGGATCGGTGTAAGGTCCGCCACATCGTGACGTCCGTGACCGCGATGCCGAAGCCCTCGAACCGGCCCCCCGTCGCCGCGCTGCTCGCGGCAGCGCTCACCGCGGCCTGCGCCACCCCGACGACGCTCGACGGGGCCCGGCGCGTCGTCGTGACCAACCGCAGCGGCGCCCCCCTGCTGCTCCGTCGAGCGGTTCGTGACGGCTGGGGCCCACCGACCCGGCTGGGCTCGACGCCGACGATCCGGCTCGAGCTGCCGCCGGGCCGCTACGCGCTGCAGCCGGGCGACGACCCGTCGCATCGCGTGCCGCTGCCGCTGCCGACCGCCGGACTCGGCTTCTCGCCACCCGAGGAGACGCTGGTCGTGGTCGAACCCTGGCCCGCCGACGAAACCGGCTGGTGCTGGATCCCGGGCGGTCTCGCCCTGCGCGGCGACGAACTCGGCGTCGGCCAGGAGGACGAGCGCCCGCTGTCGACGCCGTGCACCGCGGCGTTCTGGCTGGCGCGACACGAGACGACGAACGCGCAGTTCGCCGCGTTCCTGAACGCGATCGGCCGCGACGCCGTCGACCGACGCTGGCTCGATCTCGACGGCGCGAAGTGCAGGGTGCAATGGGACGCCGACGCCGAAGCGTTCGCCACCGACGCCCCCGACCTGCCGGTCGTGACCGTCAGCTGGCCCGGCGCCGTCGCCTACTGCGAATGGCGGACCCGCACCACCGGCACGCGACACCGCCTGCCGACCGAGACCGAATGGGAGAAGGCGGCGCGCGGCCCCGGCTCCCGCGTCTACGCCTACGGCGACACCTGCACGACCGCCGCCGCCAACCAGGAGAGCGGCCGGCTGCGCGCGTGCGGCGCGTTCGCGCCGAACGGCTTCGGCCTGTTCGACATGACCGGCAACGCCTTCGAGTGGACCGCCGACCGCTACCTGCGCAACGCCTACGGGCCGCACCCGAGCGACGGCGGGCCCCGCGACGAACGCGAGTTCCGCGCCCTGCGCGGCGGTTCGTTCGTGCTCGACGGCATCTTCTGCCGCAACTCGATGCGCATGCGGCTCCGGCCCGACGTGCGCGCCGACGACGTCGGCTTCCGCGTGCTACGGGAGGCCGCGCCGGAATCGAGGTAAGCTCTGCGCCGTTCCTCCGTCCGCCCGCCATGAACGCACTCCACAAGCTGCTCTGCCTCGCCGCGATCCCGACGCTCGCCGCCGCGCTGCCGGCCCAGATGGGCAAGCGCTGGATCGACGAGTACTCTGGCACCGTCTACGCCACGCGCGCGCCGGCCATCGACAGCGACGCGCCGGACCTGCAGCTGTGGGACCTCGCCGGCCGCCCGCGCAGCCTGCACCTCGAACGCGGCCGCGTCGTGGTGCTGATCGCCGGCAGCTACACTTGACCGCCGTTCCGTCGCAATGCCGCAGGTCTGCGGCAACTCATCGAGAAGTACCGGGGCGACGACGAGGTGCGCTTCGTCGTCGTCTACCAGCGTGAGCCGCACGCGCGACAGATGGCGTTCGCCGAGGTGCCGCAGCCGCTAGACCACGCCGAACGCGCGAAGTTGGCGCAGCAGGCGCTCGACGAGCTGAAGCTCGACGTCGACGTCTGGATCGACGACGAGGGCGACCAGAGCCGCGCGATGTTCGGCGACCTGCCGCACTCGGCGATCGTGCTCGATCCGGCCGGCACGGTGCGGCTGAAGCTCAGCTGGTGCGACCCGGAGGTGCTCGAGCTGACGATCCCCGAGGTGCCGCGCGCGGTGTCCGGCAAGCAGGCGAGGCCGGCGGACGAGGGATTCCTCGACCGACTGCGGCCGCTCGCGGCCGACGCGACTCCGATCGACCGCCACCATCGCGCGACGATGCTCGCGCACCTCGTGACGACACAGCCGGGACACGCCGAGCGCGACGCGTGGATCGCCGAGCTCGCGCACGACTCCGCGCCGGAGTGGCAACGCGACTGGGCGCTGCGTCAGCCGCCGACGATCCCCCCCGGCGAGAATCCGCAGGCCTGGGCCGGGGACATGGCGCGCTTCGCCGAGCTCGACCGCAGCGCACCGGCGCCCGAGCACCCGGTCGTGTTCGTCGGCAGCTCGAGCATCCGGCTGTGGTCGACGCTCGCCGACGACATGGCGGGCCTGCCGATCGTGCAGCGCGGCTTCGGCGGTTCGCGCCTGTTCGACGCCTGTTACTGGTCGGAGCTGCTGGTGACGCGCCATCACCCGGCTGCGGTGGTGATCTTCAGCGGCACCAACGACATCGCCGGCGACCACCCGAAGACGGCCGAGCAGGTTCGCGACCTGTTCCGGCTGTTCGTGCGGCGCGTGCGCCGTGCCGACCCCGGGTTGCCGATCGCATGGATCGCCATCACACCGACGCTGGCGCGCGCGCCGCACCTGGCGATCGTGCGCGAGGCCAACCGCCTGGTGCGCGAGGACTGTGCCGCCGACCCGCTGCTCGAATTCGTCGACCCGACGGCGGACCTCGCGACTGCAGAAGGCGCCCCCGATCCGCGGTTCTTCCGCCAGGACCACCTGCACCTCAACGCCGACGGCTACGCGGCCTGGACCCGGCACGTGCGGCCGGTGGTCGAGCGGCTGCTCCAGGAACGCTGATCCGCTGGCCCGCTGCGGGCCGTGCAATCGCGGGCGACGCCGCTACGCTGTTCGCCCGCGTTCGCCGCCCATGTCCGACCTGAAGCACGAGATCCAACGCCGCCGCACCTTCGCGATCATCTCGCACCCGGACGCCGGCAAGACCACGCTCACCGAGAAGCTGCTGCTGTACGGCGGCGCGATCCGCGAGGCCGGCTCGGTGAAGGCGCGGCGCGGCGGCCACAGCGCGACGTCGGACTGGATGGACATCGAGAAGAAGCGCGGCATCTCGATCACCTCGTCGGCGCTGCAGTTCGAGTACGACGGCTACTGCGTCAACCTGCTCGACACGCCCGGCCACCAGGACTTCTCCGAGGACACCTACCGCACCCTGGTCGCCGCCGACGCGGCGCTGATGCTGATCGACGGCGCCAAGGGCGTCGAACCGCAGACGATCAAGCTGTTCAAGGTCTGCCGCGACCGCGGCATCCCGATCGTCACCGTCGTCAACAAGATGGACCGGCCGGCGCGACCGGCGCTCGACCTGATGGACGAGGTCGAGAAGGTGCTCGGCATCACCGTCACGCCGGCGTCGTGGCCGATCGGCTCCGGCGACTCGTTCCGCGGCGTCTACTCGCTGAAGGACAAGAACGTGCTGTTGTTCGAGCGCACCGCGCACAACGCCACCAAGGCGGCGGTGCAGACCACCGGCCCGGAGGACCCGCAGCTCAAGGAGCAGCTCGGCGAACGCGCCCACAAGCAGCTGATCGAGGACCTGCAGATGGTCGAGCAGTGCGTGATGCCGTTCGACCTCGAGCTGTTCCTGCAACAGCAGCAGTCGCCGATGTTCTTCTGCAGCGCGCTGGTCAACTTCGGCGTCGAGACGATCCTGCAGCGCTTCCTCGAGATCGCGCCGGCGCCGGGTCCGTTGCCGACGCTCGACGGCGAGGTGCCGCCCGAGTCGCCGTTCTTCAGCGGCTTCGTCTACAAGGTCGCGGCCAACATGGACAAGATGCACCGCGACCGCATCGCCTTCTTGCGCGTGACGTCCGGGCACTTCGAGCGCGGCATGGCGGCCAAGCACCTGCGCATGGGCCGCGACGTGCGGTTGTCGCACCCGCACCGGTTCTTCGGCCAGGAGCGCGTGTCGATCGAGGACGCGTGGCCGGGCGACGTGATCGGCCTGATCAACCCCGGCATGTTCCGCGTCGGCGACGTGCTCAGCTCGGGGCCGTCGTTCGAGGTGCGCAACTTCCCGCGCTTCCCGCCCGAGATCTTCGCCCAGGTCGCGCCGCGCGAGCCGTCGATGGCCAAGGGCTTCACCAAGGGCCTGCAGCAGCTCGGCGAAGAGGGCGTCGTGCAGATCTTCTGGCCGCGCATCGGCGCCCGCGAGCCGGTGCTGGGCGCGGTCGGCGAGCTGCAGCTCGAGGTGTTCCAATCGCGCCTGGAGAGCGAGTACGGCGTCTCGCTGCGCCTGGATCGCAAGGCGTGGACGCGCGCGCGCTGGGTCGAGAACGTCACCGACGAAGTGCTCGAGATCCTGCCGATGGTCGTCAAGGACGAGGCCGACCGCTTCGTCGCGCTGTTCCACAGCGACTTCGAGATCGACTACGCGAAGTCGCGCTACAAGGGCCTCGAGCTGTTCGAGACGCCGCCGGCCGAAGAGGACATCGGCCGCTGATCGGGGCCTTCGGAGCTCGATCCCCGCTTCAGCGCGGGGAAGCGTCGAGCACGAACTTCTCGGACGTGAACGTCTGCCCGTCGACGACGAACCGGACCGTCACCACCGACTGGAAGCCCGGCCCCTTCAGCCAACTCGCGCTCTCGCCGTCGGGCCCCGGGAAGACGAAGTAGTTGGTCTTGCCGCCGCGCACGTTCGGCTTGCCGTCCCGGCCCTCGTTCTGGGCCGAGTTGCGCGCATGCAGCGTCAGCTTGCGCCCGTCCTCGGCGGCGAACTCCACCTCGACGGCCGCGTCGAGCGGCAGGTCGAACGGCTGCGCGTGCTTGTCGTCGGCCGCGAGCCAGAGCTCGAGGCTGCCGTCGTCGGCGTGCAGCTCGAGCTCGAGGTGCCCCGTGCGGCCACCGCCGCCGAACTTCGCCGCGACCCCGCGGTGCGGCCCCTGCACTCGTCGATGGCCGGAGCCGTCGAGCGGCAACTCGGCGCGCGCGTCGCGACCGTCCCGCCGCAGGCTCATCACGACCCGCAACGGCGCCGCATCGACCCGAGTGGGCGTGCACTGGAACGTCAGGCGATCGCCGCCAGGAACGCCCTTCTCCGGCCGGCTCAGCTGCGTGCCGTCACCGGCTTCGATCCAAAGATGGGCTTCGAGCTGCTTGAGGTCGGAGCTCGCGAGTCCGCCGGCAAACGCCTCGAAGGTGATCCCGACGCCCGCCATCAGCTCGCCGAGCTGCACCAGCAGGAAGGGCTTGCCGGCGACCACCAGCGTTCCGAGTTGCTTCTCACGACTGCTCGGCCGCACCTCGCCGCTCTTCACCGCGGCGCGCAGCAGGGTCTGCTCGATCTGCTCCCACATCGGCTGGTACGACTTCACGTCGCGCGGCCGCAGGTCCTGCGCATCGACGGCGAACGCGTCCTCGCCGAGCTCGACCCCGAGCTCCAGTGCGGTGACGTCCAGCTCCTGCACGACGTCCTCGCCGACGTAGTGCCGCACCGTGCGCACCGCGCGCGGCGCAGCGCCGACGAACACCTCGACCCGATCCGCCAGCGGCAGATCCGGGTCCTGGTCGTCGAGGCCGGGCTTGCGCTTGCCCCGCAGCCAGGTGCCGGCAACGCCGCCGTTCTCCCCTGCCTCCTGCGTGAAGGTGAAGGCGCGCCCGAGCTCGACCAGCATCTGGCTGCCGAGCGGCGCCCGCGCGCGGCTGTCCCCCATGCCGGGCAGGTCGGCACGTTGCAGCACCCGGCCCGCCCATTCGAGGTCGCCGACGACGGCAGGCGGAATGCGCAACAGCACCGCGCCGAAGGCGGGGTCCTCTTCGAACATCATCACGCCCGCCGCGGTCTGCGCCGACTCGACCCTGCCGGTCAGCCCTTCGCCGAACGAGTACTCGAGCCGGCTGTACAGCAGCGGCGCGACGGGGGCAGCGGCGCCATCGGGCTGTGTCTCGCGCAGGACACGCAGCTCGCCGCGCGTCGAGACCTCGAGCCCGCCGGGCATGCGGCCTCGGCTCGACAGCTCCATGCGCAGCGAGCGCGCGCTGCGCTCGACCGCCGCGATGGCCTCCGCAACGCCGTCGACAGGGTCCACTTGGGCCTTCGCACCGGGACGCGAAGCCGGGTCCTGGGCGAACGTCGCACCGCACACCGCCACCATCCAGAGGGCCGATACGACGATGGTACGCTTCATGCTTCTGGCGGCGATCATACCAGGGACGCGCCCTCGTCCCACGCCCGCGTCCGACAGCCGACCGAGGTCCTGACATGGCTCCGTTCTCCGCTCCGCTCCGCCTCCTGCTCACCGCCTCGTTGTTCGCCGGCCTCGGCGCCGGATTCACCTCCCGCATCGCGGCCCAGGAGCTGCGGCTACCCGACGGCCGCGTGCTGGTCGGCAAGATCACCCAGCGCGGCGAGACGCTCGAGGTCGAGACCCGCGACGGCGTGGTGATGGTGCCCAACCGCCAGGTGCAGATCGCTTCCGTCGACGATCTCCGCGATCGCCTCCGCGAGGTGGCCCGCGACCACGACGACAGCGCCTTCAGCCATCTGCAGCTGGCCGGCAAGGCGCGCGACTACGGCCTCGAGAAGGAGATGTGGCACAACCTCGACACGGTGCTCGAGCAACTGCCGAAGACCAGCTCGGACGCCGCGCGCGGCGCGGTGGAGCGTCGCCTGCGCGACCTGTTGGCGCAGCTCGAGCCCGAGCTGCTGCCGCGCGAGCTGCGCCAGGCGCCGACCGCTCGGCGGGTGGAAGCGTTGCTCCGGCTGTTCCGCCCGGACACCGGACCGTCGCGCGCAGCCGCGATCGAGGAGCTGCTGGTGCGCGAGGAGGGCGCCGACCAGGAGCTGCGCCGCCACGCCCGTCGCAACGGCAACGTCCGTCAGCGCATCGGCGCGCTGTCGGCCCTGCAGCGCCGCAGCCTGACCGGCAACGACCGCTTCGTGCTGCGCACCGCGGTGCTGGACAAGAACGAGAACGTGCGCGAGGCCGCGATCGCGCTCGGCAAGCCGACGGTCGACGACGACGACGTGCTCTACATGGCCGCCGGACTCGCCAGCGAGAGCGGCAAGGTACGCACCCGCACCGCCGAGGCGCTGGGTGCGCTCGGCCAACCGAGCGCGATCCCGCTGCTGGTCAAGGCCGGCCCCCACGCCGCCGCGGGTCTCGGCGGCGGCGGCGCGGCCGGCGACCGTGCCCACGTCGCCTTCCTCAACCAGCAGGCCTACATCCGCGACTTCGACGTGGAGGTCGCGCAGGCCGCGTTCATCGCCGACCCGAAGATCGACACGCTCAACACGGGCTCGGTGCTCGACGTCACCGTCGCCGGCTCGTTCGAGGTGCGCACGATCGTCTACGCCTACCGCGCGGCGCTGAAGCAGCTCACCTCGTCCGACCCGGGCGCCGACCCGCGGCGGTGGGCGGCGTGGCTCGAGAAGCTGCCGAAGCCCGGCGCCGCGCCGACCACCGGGGGTGCGACGTCGACGCCGACCGTCGGCAAGTAGTCACCCGTCACGCAACGCCGCGCATCGCCGACATTGCAGTTCGGGTCGCGCGCCACTTCCGGCTAGCATGCGGTCGGTCGCAACGAACAGCAGCATGCAAGCCACCTCCCAGATCTGCGTCGCCGGGCTGGCCGTGATGGGCCAGAACCTGGCCCTCAACATCGCCCGCAACGGCTTCCCGGTCACGGTCTACAACCGCTCGCCGGACAAGACCGAGGCCACGCTCGCGCGCTGCGGCCCGAACGAGCGCATGTTCGGCGCCAAGACCCCCGCCGAGGCCTGCGCGTCGCTGGTGCGGCCGCGCAAGGTGCTGCTGCTGGTCAAGGCCGGCGCGCCGGTGGACGCGACGATCGAGTCGTTCCTGCCGCACCTGCAGTCGGGCGACATGATCATCGACGCCGGCAACTCGCACCCCGACGACACCGAACGCCGCTCGGTGGAGCTCGCGGCGAAGGGCTTCCGCTTCGTCGGCATGGGCGTCTCCGGCGGCGAGGAGGGCGCGCTCAACGGTCCGAGCCTGATGCCCGGCGGCGAGCGCAGCGCGTACGACGAGCTGGCGCCGATCCTGAAGAAGATCGCCGCCCAGGTCGACGACGGCCCATGCGTCACGCACGTCGGCAAGGGCGCGGCCGGGCACTTCGTCAAGATGGTGCACAACGGCATCGAGTATGGCGACATGCAGCTGATCGCCGAGTGCTACGACCTGCTGCACAACGTGCTCGGCCTGTCGCACGACGAGATGGCCGCCGCGTTCACCAGCTGGAACGAGGGCTTCCTCGAGTCGTTCCTGATCGAGATCACCGCGCGCATCCTGCGCGCCAAGGACCCGGAGACGCAGAAGCCGATGGTCGACGTGATCGTCGACAGCGCTGGGCAGAAGGGCACCGGCCGCTGGACCAGCGAGATCGCGCTGCGCTACGGCACGCCCGCGCCGACCATGCAGGCGGCGGTCGAGGCGCGCTACCTCAGCGCGATGAAGAAGCAGCGCACGGCTGCCAGCCAGAAGCTGGCGGGACCGGCCACCACCGGCGCCCCGACCGGCGACCGCGCGACCTGGGTCGAGGCGGTGCGCGACGCGCTCTACTGCAGCAAGATCTGCTCCTACGCCCAGGGGCTCGACCTGCTGGCGACGGCGGACGCCGACAAGAAGTGGGGCCTCGACCTCGGCGAGGTGGCGCGCATCTGGAAGGGCGGCTGCATCATCCGCGCGCGCTTCCTGAAGAGCATCCAGGCGGCGTTCCACAAGCAGAAGCAGCTGCCCAACCTGCTGCTCGACCCCGAGCTCGGCGGATTCCTGCAGCAGCGCCAGGGGAGCTGGCGCAAGGTCGTCGGCCTCGCCGCCGAACGCGGCGTGCCGACGCTGGCGATGGGCGCCAGCCTCAGCTACTTCGACTCGTTCCGCCGCGCGTCGTTGCCGCAGAACCTGACCCAGGCGCAGCGCGACCTGTTCGGCGCGCACACGTTCGAGCGCGTCGACAAGCCGGCCGGCCAGTTCTTCCATCACGAGTGGCCGTAGCGCGGCGGCCTCGCCACCGCGACGGCGCCCGCTGTCAGCCGCTACTTCTTCGCCGGCGGCGCCTCGGCCGGCTGCGGCGGCGCCAGCACGTCCCGCACCTGCTGCAGCTTCTGCTCGACCTCGGTCAGCGTCACGCCAGCCTGCTGCAGCGCCTGCACCTTGGCGGTCGCCGCATCCAGCTTCGGCTGCAGCGCCCGTATGGCCGCATCGGCGGTCGCGGTCGCTTCGGCGAGCTGCTTCTCGGCGGCGCCGAGCCGCTGCTGCTGCGCCTGCACCTGCGCCTCCTTGTCCTCAAGGGCTCCCTCCAGCGCGCGCAGCGGCGCCAGCTCGTCCTGGATCTGCTTCGCGCGCAGCTTCGCAGCCGCCAATTCCCGCTCGCCGCGCTGCAGCCGGTCGAGCTCTAGCAGCAGGGCGGTACGCACCGTGCGAAGCTCGGCGCTGGCCTCGACCGAGGCGGCGCGGATCTCGTCGATCGCCGCGACCGCCTCGTCGCGGGTCGCCTGCCAGATCTCGAGTTCGCGCTCCTGCCGCGCACGCTCGACGCGTAGCTCGCCGAGGGCCCGGGCGCGGCTCGACCGGAACAGGCTCGTCTCCCGCTCGCTGGCGCAGCCGGCCAGCAGGACGGCGGCGGCCGCCGCCAGCAGGCCACGGAGCAGCGACCGGGAAAACCGTGCGGAGGGAGCCATGGCGACCGGTATCATCTTCGCCCTCATTCAAGCACGCAACGCCACCCAACCACCCATGGAACGCACCCTCATCCTGCTCAAGCCAGACGCCGTGCAGCGCGGTCTCGTCGGCCAGGTCCTCAGCCGCTTCGAACAGAAGGGCCTCCGCATCGCCGCCATGAAGCTGATGCAGATCAGCCCGGAGCTCGCCGCCAAGCACTACGAGCAGCACAAGGAACGGCCGTTCTACAAGGGCCTGGTCGCCTTCATGACCAGCTCGCCGGTCGTCGCGCTGTGCCTCGAGGGCATCGACGCGATCGCCGTCTGCCGCAAGATGATGGGCGCGACCTTCGGCAACAACGCCGAGGCCGGCACGATCCGCGGCGACTACGGCATCAGCCGCAGCTTCAACCTGGTGCACGGCAGCGACTCGCCCGAGGCGGCGCAGCGCGAGGTCGGCTTGTTCTTCCCGGAGGGTGTCGTCGACTACGATTACGCCGCCTACCGGTGGATCTACGATCCGATCGAAGAGCTCAAGAAGTGAGCTGAGGCAGCGAGCCCGGCGCGGCCACGCGCCGCGCGGCTCCTGGCGGCGCGCATGCCCGACCCCGCTCCCGCAGATCGGCCCGTCGAACGCAGCCTGAGCGCCGCCGAACTCGGGCTCGCCGTCGCCGAGCTGGCGGCGGCGTGCGGCGCCGTCGTGCTCGACGCGGTGCCGCTCGACGGCACGGGCGGCAACGACGACCTGTTGCTCGTGCTGCGCGCCCCCGACGACGAAGCCGCGCCGAAGCAGTTCGTGCACGCGGCGCTCGGCGGCACGCGCGCCCGCCTGTGCACGACGGCCCGCCGCTTCGGCCGCGACCGGCGCGGCCGCGGCCCCGGCGCCGACGTGCTGCTGCGCGAACTCGAGCGGCTGACCCTGGTGGCCGTCGAGCACGTGGCCGGAGAGCGACGCTGCACGCTGCGCTTCGGCGGCGGGGAGCGCCCGACGCGGCGGCTCGAGATCGAGCTGTTCGGCGCGCGCGGACTGTGGGCGCTGTGCGACGAGACCGGCGCGATCCTGACGCTCTCCCGGCCGGTCGAGACGGCGGTGCGCACGCTGCGCCGCGGCGACGCCTACGCACCGCCGCCGCCAGCGCCCGCCGGCCACGCGCGCCCCGGGCCGGCGCCGCGCTTCCCCCCGCCGGTGCTCGCTGCGATCGACGCGCACTTCACCGCGCTCGACCTCGCGGCCGAGCAGCAGGGCTCGCTCGACGCGCTGCGCCTCGCGGCCGAACGCGCGCTCCGCCGCGCCGCGCAGCAACGCGACGGCATTGCCCGCCAGCTCGCCGACGGCGAACGCGCGCAGGCGCTGCGTGCGACCGCCGACCTGATGCTCGCCTATGCGCACTCGGTGCGCCGCGGCGCGACCTCGATGACGGTGCCGGCGCTTGACGGCGACGGCGAACAGACGATCGAACTCGACCCGGCGAAGCCGATCGCGGTGCAGGCCAACCAGCTCTACGACAAGGCGCGGCGACTCGACGACGGACGCGAGACGACCGAACGCCGGCACGCCGCCGCCGCCGCGCTCGCCGACGAGCTGACGACGATCGCTGCCGAGCTGGTCGGCGCACCGCCTCCCGCCGAAGACCGGCTCGATGCGCTGCGCCAGCGCATGGTCGCGCTCGGCGCGCTGCCGAAGCCCAAGCCCGAGGCGAAGGCCGCGGGCAAACCCGGCCGCAAGCCCGCCGAGGCCAAGGTGCCGTTCCGCCGCTTCACGTCCGCCGAGGGCTACCCGCTGTACGTCGGCCGCAACAACGCGCAGAACGACGAACTGACGATGCGCTTCGCCAACGGCAACGACCTGTGGCTGCACGTCGGCGGCGGCCGGCCCGGCTCGCACGTCGTCGTGCGCCTGCCGAAGAACAAGAGCGCGAGCCTCGAGACGCTGCTCGACGCGGCGACGCTGGCGGTGCACTTCTCGAAGGCGCGCGGCGAACCGCGCATCGACGTGATCTACACGCCGCGCAAGCACGTGCGCAAGCCGAAGGGCCTGCCGCCGGGCGCCGTCGTGCCGTCGCAGACCAAGACCATCACCGTGCTGTCGGACGATGCGCGGCTGCGCCGCGTCCTCGATACCGGCGGCGACGACGACGCGTAGGCCCGCGCGCTACAGCCCGCCGCGACGCGGCTCGGCGGCGACCAGGTCGTCGTCCGTGCCGAACTCGCCGTCGGCGCCGGCGCTGACCGCCTCCCAGCGCGAGCCGGTGGCGCGCTTGCGCAGTACGTAGTCGTGACCCCACGGGTCGACCAGCGACCCCGCGTAGGCCGGCTGGCCGTCGCGCTGCAGCTTCGCCAGTTCGCGCGGCGTCGGCACCGCGTCGGGGTGCGTCGCGAGCCGGTGGTCGCGGCCGGCCTCGGCCAGCTGCGCGAGGTCCTTCTTGCACTGCCGACGCTGCTGATAGAGCTCGCGATCGAACTTGGGATCGGGCCGCGGCGTGCAGTCCCATGCCGGCAGCCACTCGTGGGCGACCTTGTGGAAGCCGAAGTCGTCGATCAGGTGACGCTCCATGTCGGTCAGGTGCGCGGCGCCGTAGTAGATGCCGAGCCGCTGGTGGCCCTTCGCCAGCTCGCGCTTCAGCACCTGCAGACACTTCTGGTTGCGACCTTCGAGCAACGTCGAACCCTCGCCGCCGGCGGCCAGCAGCTCCATCTGCTCCATCTGCTGCGCGAGGGTGATGCGGAGCAGGTGCCGGCCCTGACCGCTGCGGAACGCCTTGACCAGGTCGAACGGCTGCGCCCCAGCCCGCTCACCCGCGCCCTCGTCGGCGGCACGATCGGCCAGCTCGCGCTCCATGTCCATGCCGTTCATCATCATGTTCATCATGATCGACAGCAGGCTCTCGCCGCGCTCGGCCATCGACGACTCGAACTCCTGTGGCGTCATGTCGGCGTGCACGAAGTTGTCCGCCTGGTAGTCCACCTCGTCGAGCTGGAACGACAGCTGCATGCTGTTCTTCATGCCGTTCTGCAGCAGCCCGATGGGGTTGAAGCCGCCGCGGTCGCGGTCCTTGGTCGGCCGGTAGTCGGCCGGGCCGACCAGCTCGTAGAGCAGCACGTCGCAGGTCGTGAAGCGGTCGTTGAGCTCCTGGTAGAGCGCCGGATCGGCGATGTGCACGGCGCCGTAGAACACCACCTGCACGCCGTCCTTCTCGTAGGTCGTGACCGCCGTGTCGAGGTGACCGCCGTCGCCGTCCTTGACGAAGCGCACGAAGTCGCTCGGCACCTGCGTCGGGCCGTCTCCCGGCTGCGGCTCCTGCTCCGCGGTCGGTTCCTGCGCCGCAGGCATCGCGGGCAGGGGGAACGTCAACGCGGAGAGGACCGCCAGCGTGCGCACGAACATGCCCACATGATCGGCTGGATCCGCGCGCGCCACAAGCGCGCGTTCAGCGGCGGCCCGGCGCGGGCCAGGTGAGCACCTGTCCGACAGCGTCGAGCCGCGGCCCAAGCGCTTCGTACGGCACATCCTGCACCGCCAGGTCGCGCTCGATGCAAAGCCCGGCGGCGACCGCCGCCGACTGCGCCAGGACCATGAACACCGGCTCCATGCGCACCGAGCCGAAGGCGATGTGGCTGGCGCTCAGGCACACCGGCACCAGCAGGTTGTCGACCTCGCCGCGCTTCGGCACCAGCGCCCGGTAGGAGATGCCGTACGGCTTCGGCACGCGCACCTGCACGTCGCCTTCGTTGCGCACCGCGCCGTCGGCGGCGACGTAGCGTTGCACGTTGTGGCTGTCCATCGTGTAGGCGGCGAGCCCGACCGGGTCGACGCACGCCTCGCGGCCCATGCAGTGATGCTCGGTGACGACGAAGTCCCCGACCAGGCGCCGGCCTTCGCGCACGTAGAGCAGCGGCGGCCAGTGGCCGTTGTCGACGAACTCGTCGGCGGCGAGACCGAAGCGCTGGAAGTGCTCGCGCACCTTCACCGGCACGCGCGCGTGGTTGGCCAGCGTCCACAACAGGCCCTGCTGGTAGCGGCGGTGGCCGACGGCGAGCGCCGCGCGCTCGGCATGGCTGGCCGTCGGCCAGTCGTAGTTGCCGCCGATCCAGTCGCTGGAGAACGCGCCGTTGTTGTTGCTGTCGGTCTTGCGGTTGGGCATCCACACCGGGTGCCACGGCGCCATCGTGCTGCCGGCCTCGAAGTGGCGCAGCAGCAGCTCGTAGTCGCGCTCGTCGTAGCCTTCGGGCTTGGGCCACGGCAGGCGATTGTCGGGGTCGTCCGTGGCGCAGATGCGGTAGCAGTACGCCTGCACGCGCGCGTCGGCGGCGCCTTCCTCGCCGGGGCCGCCGTCGTGCACACCCGACACCAGCCCGCTCGACGGGTCGCCCGGCACGACGTAGGCGTCGACCCGGCCCGAGAACTGGTGCTTGGTCGCGTTCGCCGTCTGCACGCCGTTCAACGTCTCGCCGTAGGTGGCGTTGGCCTCGCGGCCGACCGTGAACGCGCAGCCGGCGGCGGCCAGCAGGTCGCCTTCGTAGCTGCAGTCGAGGTAGACGCGGGCGGCGACGACGACGCCGTCGGTACAGGCGACGGCGCGGATGCGTCCGCCCTCGACGGTGACGCCGCCGGGGCCGCGGTCGAGCTTCGCGCGCCGCGGCACGATGCCGGCCTCGGCCAGCATCTCCCGCATGATCGCGTGCGCGACGCCGGGCTCGAACGTCCACGCCGCGTCGCTGCTCTCGTCGTGACCGCGCCCCTGGAACTCGTCGCGCCGCTGCCGCGTCCACGCCGCCGGGTCGTCGTAGTGCTGCTTCAACCGCTGGTAGAAGCCGCGCGACATGCCGCCGATCGCGTCCTTGTTGCCGACGTCGGTGGCGCCGAGGCCGGACGTCGTCAGGCCGCCGACCCAGTCGTCGCAGTCGAGCAGGATCACCGAGTGACCGTCGGCCCGCGCCTGCAGCGCCGCGATCACGCCTGCCGACGTCGCCCCGTAGACGCACACGTCGCATCGTTCGACGCCGAGGACGCGCGGCGATCCGGCGCAACCGTGGCCAACCGCGACGACGACCAACGACCACAACGCAGCGCAAAGCCACCGCACCCCCGACCAACCCTGTGCCACCATCACGACCTCCTCATTCACGCATCAGGAACACGTAGACGCTCTCGTCCTTCGGCCCCACCCAGCACGGCAGGTAGAGGGCCAGCTCGAGCTCGCTGTGCAGCCGTTCCCACAGCCCGCCCGGGTCCTTCTCCATGAGCTCCGGCCGCTTGACCATCACCGCCAGCAGCTGCTTGCGCCGCGCGGCGATGCGGCGGTGGAAGTCGAAGTAGCCGTCGAGCCCTGGCTCGTGCAGCTGCTTGCCCTTCTCCTTGCCGAGCTCGTCCGTGCCGTCCCGGATCATGTAGTCCTGGATCGTGTGCACCTCGACGTTCGGATGCGGGTCGCCGTCGGTGACGAACCAATGCCGCCGCCGCAGGTAGTAGAGCATCGTCGGCTGGCTGATGGTCATCACGTGCAGGCCCTGCTGGCCGCGCCGCTGCGCCTCCTGCTCGACGAACGCGACCGCTTCGGCCCAACGCGGCCGCTGACCGTGCTGGGTCGTGTAGTAGAGCACATCGAGCTGCACCAGCTCGCCGACGACCATCAGCGGCAGCGCCGCGGCGACCGCGACGCGGCCGAACGGTGCGAGCCGCTCCGTCAGGCTCCGACGCCGCACGGTCTCGAACACACGCGCGCAGGTGAACGCCACCAGCCATGTGACGGCCGGTAACGTGCAGATCGAGTAGCGGGCCGTGACCTTGACGATGCTCGCGCTGACTGCGGCGAGCACCAGGAACGGCACCGCTGCCATCGCCGTCAACAGCAGCCCACGTTGCCGCTCGTGCGATCGCATCGCCAGCCCGGCGCCGACCGCCGCGAACAGCAGCTGCGTCGGTCGGAAGTAGTAGGCCGACGTCTCGACGAAGTGGCGCAGCGACGCGCCGCCCCCCTTCGCCTCCAGGAACTCCTCGAACGGCGCGTACTCGTCGACCAACCACGGCACGCCGACGAGCAGCAGGGCGAGCAGCGCCGTCGACCAAATCGCGGTGCGCGCGACCGACGCGCCACCCGGCCGGCGCCGCGCGACAAGGAACACCAGGAGCCCCACCGCCAGCGTCGCGGTCGGCGGATGGCTCATCGTGCCCACCAGCAACGCCGCCCCCGCCTGACCGAGGTGCAGCAGCCGTCGGCTGTCCTGCCACGCGCAGACGCGCTCGACGAACCACACCGCCGCCGCGACCGCGAGCACGTAGAAGCGCGCGTTCTGGCTCCAGAACACGTGCCACGGGTGGATCGCCAGCAGCCCGGCGGCAAGCACCGCGGGCCACGCGCCGATCAGCCGCCGGCCGCACGACGCCATCAGCGGCACCGTCAGGATCCCGACCAACGCGAACGGCAGCCGCAGCGATCCCTCGTCGAAGCCCGTCACGCCGACCCCGATCAGGAACCGCAACAGCATCGGCGCCACCGGGTAGAACCTGCGGTCGGTGGCGAGGAACCCGTAATCCCCGGTCAGCCGCATCGTCGCGTCGCGCCACGTGTGCGCCTCGTCCACCCAGAACGACCAGGCGCCGAGGTCGAACAACCGCAGCCCCGCTGCGACCGCCGTCACGACGCCGACCACGAGCCACTGCCTGCGCGTGAACGTCGGTGCTGCAGGGGGTTGCGGAGGTCTGCTGGACGGCATGTCGAGGCGCTGGGTATGCGGCAGGCTAGCCCCGGTGCCGTCCGGCGCAATGACGAGGAGGCCGCCCGGCGGGCCGGGGATGGGGCCAACTGCGGGGAGCGCGGCAGGCGCGGATGGGGTAGCCTTCCTGGAATGATCTCCCGCCTCGTTCCGTGCATCGCGGCGGCGGTGGCCGTGTACGTCGGGGAAGGCGCGCATGCGCAGCTCCCCGTCAACGCCGCCACGCTGCCGGCGCCCGCCGACTCCTACGCGACCGAGTCCGGCGGCTTCCTGCTGTCGATCCCCGGGGTCGCAGGTGACTTCGTGCTGTTCGGCGACGGTGAGTGGCAGCTGCGGCCCGATGACACCGCGCGGTGGACCGCGGTGGCGCAGAGCGCGGCCGCCGTCGATCGCGACCTGTTCGTCGAGCTCACGTTCAGCGGCCTGCTGCAACCGGGCGACGCCAACCACCCGCCCGCAGGCGCGCCGGTGACGACCCTCGACGCCGGCGCCTACACCCCGCTCGGCCCGGTCGATCCGTCGCAATGGCGCTACTTCACGCAGGTCACCGGCACGATCACCGGGCTGCGCGCGTACGACGGCGCCCGGATCGACGTCGCCAACCTCGGCCCGGCCCAGGTCGGCGACGGCGCCACCAACAAGAACGCGCTCTCCGGCCTCGCCTGCGACCTCATCCTGACCGTCGTGCAGGCGCCGACCTCGGCGTCGTTCGCGCCGACCGGGGCGGCCCAGCTGCGGGCGATGTTCGCGCCAGACCTGTCACTGTGCGCGACGCACGTCGACGACGACCCGCAGGTCAGCGGGACGGCCGGACGCACCGCCATGCTGCTGCCCGGTATCGCCGACGACTACCTCTGGCTGCCGTCGGGATCGTGGGCAGAGTCTGCCGACGGCACCGCGACGATGACCGGCACGCTGCAACGGCAGGGCGACTACGCGGACGCGTGGCAGCTCGACCTGACGCTCGGCGGCCTCACGCTGCCCGGCGACGTCAGCCATCCGCCGGTCGGCGCGCCGGACCAGCAGCTGCTGGCGACGATCTACGCGGCGCAGGGCGGACCGATCGATCCGTCGCACTGGCGCTACTACACGACCGCGAGCGGCAGCCTGACCGGCCTCGGCATCAACGACGGCGGCCTCGTGCAGCTCGCCGCGGCGAGCGCGTTCCAGGTCGGCGTCGGCGCGGCGCAGGGCAACCAGTTCTTCGGCGTGGGCGGCACCCTGACGGTGTCGCTGCAGCAGCAGCCGCTGGCCCGCACGGTGGTCGCCACGGGCGACGCGACGCTGCGCGCCAACCTCGCCACCGCCTGCATCCTGCCGCCGCCGATGATCCTGACCGGCAACGGCCAGTCGATCGACAACGTCGGTGACGCCGTCCTGCAGTTCACCGGCACCGACCTCGGCTTCGTCGCCCAGGTCGCGCTCGGCCCCTACATCCTCGGCGACGACCAGCGCCGCTGGTTCGACGGCTACTTCCAGGTCGTCGACCACGAGACCATCGAGGTGTCGGTGCCGCAGGCGCTGCCGGCGTCGTTCTACCCGATGACGATGCTCAACCCGACGCGCAGCAGCAACCAGATCGGCGTGACGCTGGTCGAGCCGGCGACGCGCACGCTGGCGACCGAGACGGAACGCTTCGTCGGCGAAGTGCAGAACCTCGTCGTGCACCAGGGCGACGTGCAGGGCTTCGCGTTCAACCTGCTGCTGGTGAGCTTCTCCGACCAGCCGAGCTTCGCGCCCGGCATCGTCGACCTGCAGATCGGCGCGCAGTTCAGCGACGTGCAGACCCTGGCGGTGCTGGTGCAGGACCCGGTGTTGCACACGTCGATCCTGTCGACCCAGATCCCGCCGATCCTGGCGGGCTACACGCTGCACTGGCAGGCGGCGTTGATGGACCAGACCATCTTCCCGCTGCTGCCCACCAACGCGCGCTCGACGCAATACCTCTAGGCGTCGCGGCCGCGGTCGGCGGTAGAGTGCGCACCATGCGCTTCCGTCCGCTCGTCAGTCCATCCGCCGTCCTGCTCCTGGTGTGCGCCAGCTGCACGCTGTTCGGCGCTGGCGAGCGTGGCGCCGACGCGGGTGGCGCCGGCGAGCCGACCGACGCCGTGGTAGAGCCCGCAGCTTCCGCAGTGGCGGAGCAGCCGGCGGCCGCCGGACGTCCAGCCCTCGCCGAGGCCGCGCTCGGTGGACTCGATCCCGTGCTGCTGTGCCGCGGGGACCGCTTCCCCGGCGACCCGCAGCTCCGCGTGCAGCACGAGGGCAACGAATACCGCTTCGTCGACGCCGACTCGCAGGCGACGTTCCTCGTCGATCCAGGGCGCTACGCGATCCAGCTCGGCGGCGCCTGCGCGCGCATGGGCGCGCTCAGCGGCCCCGGCTCACCGCAGCGCTTCCTGGTCCACGACGGCCGCATCTACGCCTTCGCCAGCGACGCCTGTCGCGACGGCTTCGCTCAGGCCCCGGCGCGCTGCCTGTTCTCGCCGGCGCCGCCGCCCGAAGGCGCCGAGGCGGACGGCGAGGCCGATGCACTGTGGCAGCAGGCGGCGGCGGCGCACGGCGACGCGTGGCACACCTTGCGCTGGGCGGCGAGCCGCGCGACCGGCGAGGCGACCGTGACCACCCGCACCGCGATCGCGGCGGCAGGCGCGCTGCGCGTCGACACCGACTACGTTCAGGGCGACAAGGTCTGGCGATACGCGCGCGCTGTCAGCGGCGACGAGGGCTGGTTCGTCGACGACGGCACCCCGCGACCGATGTATGCCGCCGCCCGCCGAGCGATGCTGCGCGAGCTGCACCGCGAACCGTTGGTCGCGCTGCGTCACGACGACGGGACCCGCTCGGTGCGCGGCGAGGCGCGCGAGGTCTGCGGCGCCGCGGTGACCGAGGTGCTGCTGTGGTTCGACGGCGAGGTGGTCGCGTTCGGCGTCGACGCCGAGCACCACGTGCGCAGCGCACGCTTCCGCGGCCTCGGCGCCGACCAGCGCTACTGCGAGGTCGTCCAGTTCTTCGACGACCTCCGCCCCGTCGGCGGCGTGCTCGTGCCGACCACCGTGCGCGTGTTCCACGATGGCGTCGAGCAGCCGGGCCTGACGGTGCACCGCAGCGACGTGCAGGTGGACGACGGCGTGCCGGCCGACTGGTTCACCGCGCCGGGCTCGTGACCCCGAGCATCCGCACGACGTCGCCGATTCCTGCAACCTCGCCGGGGTCGGCGCCGGTAGAGCACGGCGTGAGCACGGACCGCGCCCCTGACTGCCCCCCCTGTCAGGTCGACCCGGAGCAGTCGCTGCGCGAGCTGATCGCCCGCACGATGCCGGAGCTGCGCGCGTTCGTGCGCCGGCTCTGCGGCAACCAGCACGACGCCGACGACGTGCTACAGGACGCGCTGACCAAGGCCTGGCGCCTGCGCGCCGGCTTCGACCCGACGCAGAACGGCGTCGCCTGGCTGCAACGCGCCGCGTTCCACAGCTTCTGCGACCTGCGCCAGCGTCTTCGCCGCGCACCGTCGGCGTCGGCGGCCGCGCTCGACGTCGACGCGGCCCCGGCGCCGCCCGCCGCCTGCGCCGCCGAACTGCGCGACGAACTCGGCCAGCGCCTGCTGCGCCTCGACGAGCTGGCGCGCACGCTGCTGCTCGGTTTCCACCGCGACGGCCGCTCGCTGCGTGAACTGGCGCGCGACCATCGCCTGCCGCTCAACACCGTCAAGTCGCACCTGCACCGCGCCCGCCGCGAGCTGCGGTCGCACCACGAGCACCCATGAACGCATCCCCGAACACCTCCGCGTGGAGCAACGCGGACTTCGAAGCCCGCCTGCAGCAGCGGCTCGACGAGCGCCGCGACCCGCTCGACGATCCGCAGCTCGTCGCCTGGCTCGACGCGCACCCCGAACGGCTGGCTGCGTTCGCCGGGCTGCGCGACGACCTGCGCGGGCTCGGTGCGGAGTCCCCGCGTCCGGCAGCGGTGCCCCGTCGCGCCGCGCGCGTCGCGCTGGCCGCCGTCGCGGTCGTCGCGGTCGCCGGCACCGCGATCCTCGGCGTCGTGCTGCGCCAGCCGCCGCCGGCAGCGCCGGCCGCGCGTTCGCCCGGTCGCGTGCTGACCGCCAGCCTCGAGGGCCACCCGCCCCGGCTCTACGCCGCCGCCGACTTCGCCGTGCGCGAGTCGCTGACGACGACGCACTGGGCCGGCGGCGCGAAGCTCCGGCTCGAGACCTACTACCTCCACCACATCGCTCGCTGATCCGGCCGCCGAAGACCCCGCAAGAGCCCCCATCGATGCCGAAGCTCCACTCGATCCCGTTCGCCCTGACCGCAGCGCTGGCCGTGACGCTGCCCGCGCAGCGCATGCCGGTGCCCCACTCCGGCGACCGCGTGCTGCAGCTGTTCGACCTGCAGACGCTGCGCGACGCGCAAGATCCCGACGCCGCCGCCGACCTCGCCGGCGAGCACGTCGCGGCGATGCTGCGACCGTTCGTCGAACCCGCGCTCGGTCCCGGCGACGACCTGCGCCCGCTCGGCGACCGGTGGCTCGCGGTGCTCGGCGCGCCGGCGCAGATCGCCTGCATCGAGCGCCTGTTCCAGCAGGCACGGAACCACCGCGACGACCTCGTCAGCATCGATGTCTGCTTCTTCGAGCTCGCAGCGGAGCCCTTCCACACGCAGGTCGAGCCGAAGCTGATCCAGGTCACCGGCGACGCCCAGGAACGCTACCGCGTCGTCCTGCCCAAGGCCGACGCCCCGGCGCTGCTGGACGCCGCGAAGCAGCACGGCGAGCTGCTGCAGGTGCCGCGCGTCGTCGTGCCATGGCTGGTGCCGGCGCAGGTCGACGTCGTCGAGGTGTTCTCGTACATCAAGGACTACGAGCTCGTCTACGGGCAGCAGAGCGCGATCGCCAACCCGATCATCGGCACCGAGTGGTCAGGCGAGCGCAGCCGGCTCTGCGCGGTGCTGCTGGCAAACGGCAACATCGGTCTGAGCTGCGAGATCCGTCACCAGCGCGTCGACAAGCCGCTCGCCGAGACCGAGGTCGACCTGGTGAAGGGCGCCGCGCCGGTGAAGGTCCAGCTGCCGCGCATCACCGGCGTGCACCTCGAGAGCGTCGCCGAACTGGCGCCGGGCAGCCTGATCGTCGTCGCCGCTCCTCGCAGCGACGGCAGATTCCTGGTCGCGGCGCTGACTGCCGAGGTCGTGCAGCCGCGTTGACCGACCCGCCGGCGCAGCACCGCGCTATGTTGACGCGTCGATGCCGCCCCCTTCCTCCGCTGCCCGCGAACGGGAGTCCGCGCGCGACCCGCGCACCATCGCGACGCGCGTGCTCAGCGGCGCACTGCTCGTGCTGCTGACGGCGATCTGGTGGTGGTCGTCGGCAGGCGACGAGGAGCCGCAGGCGCCGACGCCCGCCGTCATCGACGCGCGACCGAGCCCGCCGACGGCACCGGAGCAGGGCGCGGGCGTCGAACGCACGATGCTGGCCGAAGAGCCGCCGCGCGCCCCCGAGCCGACGTCACCCCCTCCGCCCGACGTCGACCTCGACCACGCGTGGCAGCACCAGCTCGCGCTGCGCTTCGTCGATCGCTACGGCCTGCCGGTGCCCGACGCGACCGCCTACGTGGCGCCGCCGGGCTGCGCGCTGGCGCGCTGGCCGGACCCCACCGACGCCCGCGGCGAGCTGATCATCACCTTCGCGGCGAAGCAGCGCACGGTGCAGCTGTCGCTCACCGCCATGGCCTGGGGCGAGACCCAGGCCGTGCAGCGCTTCGAGTGCGACGCCGAACACCCGGCAGAGCGCACGCTCGTGCTGCGCGGCAAGGCGCAGACGCAGGACGCTCTCGAGCACGTTCGTCGCCGCGATCTACGCGACCTGCAGCGCGACGCGAGCCGCGTGCAGGAAGACAGCCGCAGGAGCGACCGTGCGTCGCGCGACGAGCTCGACATCCTGTGCGGGCGCTCGCAGTTCTTGTTCCGCATGTTCGAGTGCGTGATGTGCCACGACCAGAGCCGCCTGCAGCGTCACGCGGCGCTGGCACAGGCACCGACCGCGGCGACGCAACTGCACCCACACGCGCGCTTCTGGGAGCCGGTGGCGACCGTCGGCGCGCTCGAGCTGGCGATGCAGCGTGAGCGACGACCGCCTGAGCCGGAAGCCGAAGCGGCAGCCCGGCAGCGACGCCTGCCGCCGCGCGGCACGCAGCTGTGGGGCTCGGTGCGCGACGCCCGCGGCAAACCGGCCGCCGACCAGCCGGTGGTCGCACTCGCCGCCGACGGCGCGGTGCTGCACCGCACGCTGACCGATGCGCGCGGGCGCTACCGGATCGACGGCCTGCAGCCTGGCCCCGTGCGGCTGGCCGCCGGCGGCGCCGAGCAGGGCCGCACCGAGACGGTGCTGGAGATCGCCGGCGAACGGCAGTCGTGGGACTGCCGCCTCGAGCTGCAGAGCGTCGTGCGCGGCGTCGTGCGCGACCCACAGGGCCAGCCGCTGGTCGGCTGGCTGGTCGAGTTCGAGCGCGACGACGGCCGCCACGCGGACCTGACCGCGACCGACGCCGACGGGCGCTTCCTGTTCCCCGACGCGTTCGGACAGGGCACCTGCCGGCTCTGGCGCGGCGACGGCAGCGACGCGTTGCCAGTGCGCTACGGCGCCGTGGCGCTGCCGGACTCGACGCCGCTCCCGTTCGACCTGGCCGCGGGTGTGCCGGTGCGCGCGCGGCTGCGCGTCAGCCCGCTGCTGCCGCCGCGGTACGGTCGCGCGACGGTCGACGTGCGGGTCACCCAGCTCGAGACCGGCTGCAGCGCGCCGATGCCGCCGCTGAACGTCGACGACGCGTTCGAGATCGAAGGCCTGCCCCCGGGCCCCTACCTGGTCGAGTTCGGCGTGCCGGTGCTGGGCATCGTCGAGACCGGACCGGTGCACGTCGACGGTCGCGGCCTGTGGGACCTCGGCCGCATCTCGCTCGCGGCGCCGGGCC
This sequence comes from Planctomycetota bacterium, assembly GCA_020638735.1. Classification (GTDB taxonomy): domain Bacteria; phylum Planctomycetota; class UBA1135; order UBA1135; family UBA2386. The sequence continues at coordinate 197,281 of JACKHZ010000009.1, forward strand.
GCGTGCACGTCGTGCCGGCGACCGGCGAGCCGTCGCCGCTCGACGGCGAGTTCGCCTTCTACCACCGCACCGACGCCTTCGACGTGCGGGCGACGACCCGGCAGCTGTCCGACGATCTGCACGAGATCCGCGCCGGCCACCACCTGCTGCTGTGGCGCGCCGACGGCGTCGTGCGCGCCGTCGAGTTCGACGTGCAGGCCGGCATCACGACGACGCTGCGCGTGCCGACGTGGCGCGGGGTGCGCTGAACCCGGTCAGCAGATCGGCAGGGTGCGCTCCTCGGCGAAGCTGTAGTAGCCGGCGTCGCCGACGACGAGGTGATCGAGCACCTCGATGCCGAGCAGCGCGCCAGCCGCGCGCAGCCGCTCGGTGACGCGACGATCGGCGTCGCTCGGCGCCGGATCGCCGGACGGGTGGTTGTGCGCGACGACGATCGCCGCGGCGCCGTCGCGGATCGCCGCCGAGAACACCTCGCGCGGATGCACCGGCGCCTCGGCGATGCCGCCGGTCGACACCACGTGCAGCGCCAACAGCCGGTGTCGCACGTCGAGCAGCACGGCGAAGAAGTTCTCCCGGCGGGTGCCGCGCGCCGTGTCGCGCACGACCCGCGCGACGTCGCCGCCGTGGCGCACCTGCGTGCCCGGCCGGAAGCTCGCCTCGCCGAGCCGCCGCGCCAGGCCGAAGGCAGCCCCGAGCGCCGCCGCGCGCACCGGTCCGATGCCCTGCGCCGCGACCTCGCGCACCGTGCTCGCTGCCAGCCCCGGCAGGCCGCCGAAGCGACGCAGCAGCTGCTGCGCGAGCACCTCGGCGGGCGCGCCGCGCGTGCCGGTGCGCAGCACCAACGCGACGCACTCCGCGTCGCTCAACCGCGCCTCGCCGAGCTGCAGGATGCGCTCGCGCGGCCCGTGCCGCAGCTCGCCCATCGCCTCGTTCTGCCGACCTTCTCGCATCACCGGGACAGTGGCAGGAATCGCGCGCCGGTTGCAGCGAACGACGACGATCCCGGCGCACGGGGGCTCAGTGGCTCTTCATCCAGGCGGCGACCTCGACCGCCTGGGCCCGCAGGCGGTCGCGCAGCGCGCCCGACGGCAGCAGCTCGGCGGCGACCTCGGCGTCGTGCGGCCTGCCGCAGCGCAGCGCCACGCCGATCGCGGCTTCGAGCAGCGGGACGCGGGCGGCGTCGTCGAGCAGCGGGTCGAAGTCCACCAGCCCGGCGACGAACTCGTAGAGGTCCGGATCGACGCGCCTCAACTCCCACCGCGTGTGGCCGTGGGTCGTCTCGCCGCCCGGCCGCTTGCCGAGGCTGACGAACGCCTCGACCCCCTGGCCGAAGTACTCCGCCTCGTTGGTCGCCGCGTAGTAGTCGAGACAGCGCCCATCGGCGACCGCGCGGTCGTAGAGGGCGCGGATCCTGGCCTTCTGCACCGGCGTGAACGCGTAGTAGTGCATCTGGTGCGCGACCTCGTGGGCGAAGGTGTCGAAGCCGAACGTCACCGCGTCGTCGAGCGCCTCGATGCCGGTCGCCGCGCGCAGACCGCCGACGCCGCGCACGTCGTCCCACACCCGACCGTCGAAAGTCCGTCGACCGCGCAGGTTCTTGCGCGCATCGGCGTCGGTGGTCCGCTCCAGCTCCTGCAGCAGGTCGTGCCGTCCGCCGACCGCGACCAGCTTCGCGAGTCGTGAGCCGAACAGCGCCGCGGTGCGATCGACGACCGCGCGCCGCTCGGGGCCGAGCAGCTCGTATCCGGGCACGAAGCGCTGGACCGGCAGCGCGGAGACGTCGGGTCGCGGCAACGCCGCCGCGAGCGCGAGGTAGGCCGGATCGTGCGCCGCCATGCTCGACGCCGTGCGCTGCGCGAACAGCGTCTCGCCGAGCAGGCGATGGGCGATCGGGTGACCTGGCTGCTCGCGCAGGGCGCGCAGCAGCAGCGCGATCGCCTCGTCGTGCCGGCCGGCTGCCAACGCCGTCACCGCGCGGCGCAGCTCGCCGGGCACCCCCACCACGACCGGCCCCAGCAGCCCGGAGCCGAGCCGCAGGTGGGCCTCCGCGTTGCGCTGGTCGAGCGCCACGACGCGCTGGTAGACGTCCGCCGCCTCGTGCACGCGCTGCACGCGGAACAACGCCGAGCCCTTCGCTGCCAGCAGCTCGGCGGTCGCGCGCGGCGCGCGATCGACGAAGCGCTCGGCCCGGGTGACCGCGTCGTCGAACTGCCGCGCCTTGATCAGGGCCCGCACCAGGAGCGCCATCGCGTCCTGCCGCACCGGCGCCGCGCCGAGCGCGCCCTCGCCGAGCTGCACCGCCTGCGCGCTGCGGCCGAGCATCAGCTGGGCGCGGCCGAGGCCGAGGTCGCGGTCGACGAGCAGTTCGGGCGCGACGACCTCGAGGAAGGCGCGCCACGCGCCGAGCGGATCCTCGACGTCGAGCAGCCCTGCGCCGCGCTCGAGCCACTCGCCGGGCCCCGGCCCGACGCTGCCCGCCGCGACCGTCTCGCCACCGGGCACCGGGGCGTGCGCGACGGGGTCCTGCTGCGCGCCGAGGGCGGCCACCAGCAGCGCGGAGACCACCGACACCCACAACGCTCGGGCGGGGCGCAGGGGATCGGCTCGGCGTCTCGGGTCCATGTCGGCGGGTGCTGCGGCCCGCGCGAACGGTGCCACCGACGGCTCTTCGGCACGCCTGCCCGATCGCCTTGGGCGCGCGTCGCGGCGGCCTCGAACGGCCGCTGCGACGGCGGGTTCGCGGCCGCGGTTGTGCCGCAGCGCGACGCGTGCTCCGATGCCGTCCGTGCAAGATCCGACCGCGTCCTTGGACCTGAGGCGTCGCGTCGCCGCCGCGGCGGTCGGCGTCGTGGTCAGCGCGGCGGTCCTCGCGCAACAGGCTCAGCCTCCTGCAGCGCCGCCGGCAGGGCCGCCGGCAGCGGTGCAGGCTGCGGCGGCGCAGCGCGGCCTGCTGGAGTTCTGGGACGAACGCAGCCACCTGTTCCGCCGCAGCAGCGCCGTCGACGCCGACCAGGGACGGCCGTTCGACTACTGGTGGCAGGCCCACGCGATCGACGCGCTGGTGGACGCCTTCGAGCGCACGCGGGACCGCCGCCACCTGCAGCGCGCGCGCGAGCTGTGGCGCGGCGTGGTGGCGAAGAACGGCGGCCCGACCAACGACTACTACGACGACATGCTGTGGATGGCGTTGGCGCTCGACCGGCTCGCGGCTGCGGTGACGGCCGAGCAGCGCCGGGCGCTGCGCCGCGACGTCGCGACGCTGTGGCGGGACGTGCGCGGCGGCTGGAACGACCAGCAGGGCGGCGGCATCGCCTGGCGCAAGTCGCAGCGCGACTACAAGAACACGCCGGCCAACGCGCCGGCGGTGATCCTCGGCGCGCGGCTGGCCCGCGGCGGCGGTGACGCCGACGACCTCGACTTCGCCCGGAGGGTCTACGACTGGCTCGACGCGCACCTCGTCGACCCCGAGACCGGCTTCGTCTGGGACGGCGTCAACCGACGCGGCGACGGCCGCGTCGACCGCGATTGGGCGTTCACCTACAACCAGGGCCTGCGCATCGGTGCCGCGGTCGAGCTGTTCCGCAGCAGCGGCGAACAGCGCTTCCTCGACGACGCACGGCGCACCTTTGCCGCGACCACCGCGCGCCTGTGCGACGAACGCGGCGTGCTGAAGGAGCACGGCAACGGCGACGGCGCGCTGTTCAAGGGCGTGCTGCTGCGCTATGTCGGCGAATGGCTGACCGTCGACGCCGAAGCGGCGGGCGCAGGCGCGCCCGAGTTCGTGCAGCGCCAGACCGAGGCGCTGTGGTCGCAGCTGCCGGCGACGGCCCGCGACGGCTCGGCGCCGCTGCTGTTCGGCCCCGACTGGCGGCAGGCGAGCGAAGGCGCGGTCGAACTCGCGGCGCAGCTCAGCGCGGTGATGCTGTTCGAGCAGGCGGCCCGGCTGGCAGCGCCGCCGCGCGGCACGCGCTGAACACCGGGCCGCCCGCGACCGTCAGCGACTCGACGAGCTGAGCACCTCGAGGCGCTCGACGTCCAGCTGGCTCAGCGCGTCGCCCGGCGGCTGCCGCCGCGGACCGATGACGCCGACCTCACGACCGACGAACAGCGCCAGGTCGTAGCGGTAGGTGTTGCAGGTCAAGACGTGCTGCCGACGGCCGCCCTTCTCCAGGTAGAAGACGCCCGGACCCGCCAGGCGGCTCTCGTAGCGCAGCCAGCCGATCGAATCGAAGCGCTCGAGGCGGTCCTTCGACTGCACCGGCGCCGGCTGCGGCTCGATCACCGGCTCGTCCTTCGAGAAGTTCATCGCGTCGACGATCCACTTCTGCGTGTCGATGCGCTTCGCCAGCGCGGCCAGCGCCGGCTTGGCGGCGCTCTTGTCGACGAGGGTCGCGTCGAGCTTGGCGATCGCGCCCTTCAGCGGCTCGAGCTGCTGGTCCTTGGCCGGCTTCGCCAGCTCCTTGGCGAACGCGTCCTCGACCACCTTGACGGCTTCGAGGTCGGCGCGGTCCTGCTGCTGCTGCGCGCGCTCGGCGGCGATCGCGTCGAGCCGCGCCTGGCCTTCGCCGCGCTGCGCCTGCTCGAACGCGGCCCAGCGGGCCTGAACCGCCGGATCGCTGCCGTCCAGCTCCTGCACCTCGGCGGCGGCGACCCAGGCGTCGACGCCCGGCACCCGCGCCTTGAACCAGTCCTCGTGCTCGCCCACCACCAGCACCGGCGTGCCGTCGGGCAGCTGCGCCACCGGCGCCTCCGTCGTGCGCGGGCGATAGCGGAACGCCACCTTCGTGCCCTTGGTCGCGACCGTGCCGTCGTCGGCGACGGAGCAGAAGCGCTGCGACACGTAGCCGACCGGGCCGACCGGCAGGATCACGCAGCGGAAGCCGTTCTCGGTGCGCCCGAGCTGCACGATCTGGTCCTTCTTCAGCACGTCCTCGAACACCGGCGGCGCCTGCACGGCGCCCGACCAGCAGCGCAGCGGCGCCTCGTCGACGACGATCTTGCCGAACACCGGCGCCGCCGCCGGAGCGGCGGCCGGTTCCTGCGCCGCGGCGCGGGGCGCGACGAGGCTGGTGACGAGCAGCGTCAGCGTGGCGAACGGAACGAAGCGGCGCGGGCGCAGCGCGCCCCCGTGACCGCCCTGGACACGGTGGATGACCATGGGATCCCTCGGATTGACCGGGTGAGTGACCGGAAATGCAGCGAACGCGCGCCGTGACCGACGACGCGCGGGCACGATGCTACCGGATCCCGCGGCCGGAACGAAGCGCGAGGTTGGGCTTCGGCGCGCGCTCTCCGGCGGCGCAGTGGGTTCCGCCCGGGCCGCCAGCCGATAGCATGCCGAGACCCATGCCGGTGACCCCGCGAAGCCCCCGCCGCCTGCTGCCGACCGCGGCGCTGCTCACCCCGCTGCTGCTCGGCACGGCCTGCACGTTCTTCACCAGCACCGACCACGTGCTGGTGACCAGCGCGCCGCAGGGCGCCGCGATCGCGATCGACGGCTGTGACACCGGTCGCACGACGCCCGCGCGGCTGCTGATCGGCGGGCTCGCAGGCACCGACCACCAGATCACGCTGCAGAAGCCCGGCTACCGCCCGGCGACGCGCAAGGTCACCCAGTGGACCGAAGGCTACACGTCGCAGTGGATCGACGGCGCCTACGAGATGGCGATGCCGCCGCTGCCGTTCCTGTGGACGTTCGGCGACGTGATGACGCCGTTCGGCGTGCGCGGCGCGATCCTGCCGGCCGAGCTCTACGTGCAGCTCGAGCGCGACGACGCGCCGCTGCTCGGCTTCGACCTGCTGGCGGCGCGCGCCGCCGCCGCCGCGGATCCGGCGAAGTGACGCGCACCGCGTTCCTCGACCGCGACGGCACCCTGAACCGCGAGATCGGCTTCTTCGCCGACCCGCAGCGCCTCGAGCTGCTGCCGGGTGCGCGCGACGCGGTGCGCCGTCTGCACGCGGCCGGGTTCCGCGTCGTCGTCACCACCAACCAGAGCGGCGTCGCCCGCGGGCACCTCGACGAGCGCCAACTGGCGGCGATCCACCGCCGGCTGCACGCGCAGCTCGACGGCATCCCGCTCGCCTACCTGCACTGCCCCCACCTGCCGCCGCGACAGCTCCCTGCGGACGAAGCGGCGCGCGCCGTGGCCGGCTACGTCGTCGACTGCGCGTGCCGCAAGCCGGGGGCAGGCCTGCTGCACGAGGCGGAGTCGCTGCTGGCGCCGTTCGGCGTGTCGCTGCGCAGCGCCAACGTCGTCGTCGGCGACAGCGCCCGCGACCTGCTGATGGCGCGCGGGCTGCCGTTCCAGAAGGTGCTCGTCGCGAGCGGCAAGCCGATCGACGAGCAGCGCGCGAAGCTCGCCGCGGCGGGCGCTCCGGCCGATCACGAGGCCGCGGACCTGCTCGCGGCCGTCGACTGGCTGCTCGAGCGCTGAACGGGGAGCGGCGCTACTCCGGAGGGCGGCGGGCTGCCTTCAGCGACGTGTAGCAGGTCACGCAGCTGACCAGCGAGATGATGCCGAACACGACCAGGCCGCCGACCGAGCGGAAGAAGAACCAGCTGCCGAAGGCGAACCCGGCGCCGCCGGACGCGCCGGCGCAGCTCAGGTAGAAGCCGATCAGCCCGGGCGACCAGCGGGTGTGCTCCGTCTGCGCCTGCGGCGGCTTCGGCGGCGGAGTAGGAGCGCTGGGCGGTGTCGGCACGTCGGACATCGGGCGAGCAGCGTACGCGCAGGCCGCAGCGGTTCAACGGCCGGCCGGCACGCCGGCGCCGGCCGACGCGCGCCACGCGTAGTCGAGGTCGACCCGCAGCGGCTGGGTGAGCAGCGGCGCGAGCACGTCGAGCAACGCGGCGGCCGCCGCGGGCGGCGGCTGACCGGGACCGGCGATGGTCGCGTGCACGACGAGGTGGCCTTCGGCCTGCTCTGCGGTCATCCCGGCGAGCACGAAGCCGGTCGGCAGCGCCGCGCGCGCCGCCCCCACCGCCGACTGTGGCAGCGGCACGGCGCCGCCGACGTGGGTGCGCTGCACGAGGTGCACGACCAGCGCCAGCGTGGCCACCGTGAACGCCGTGCCGACGTGGCGCAGCCAGCCGCCTTCCCGCTGCGAACGCACGCCGACCGCCCACAGACTGAGGCTCGCGGCGAGCACGATCGCGACCATGTTGACGACGAACAACAACATCGCGCCGTAGGCCAGCTCCCACTGGCCCGCCGCCGTCGCCAGTCCGGAGGTCGCGATCGGCGGCACCAGCGCCGCGGCGATCGCCACACCGGGCAGCGCGGCGACCAGCCCGGGCCGCGAGTTGGCGTAGGCGGCCGCGAGGCCGGAGACGAACGCCACCAGCAGGTCGCTGACCCCAGGCCAGCCGCGGGCCAGCATCTGCCCGGTCGGCGGCGGCGCCGCGTCGCCGATCCCGAGCAGCAGACCCAGCAGCAGCGCCAGCGCGTAGGCGGTGGCGACGCCGCGCACGATCGAGCGCCACGCCAGGCCGGCGAGCCGCCGGTTGCCGTGCGCCAGCGCCAGGCCGACGCCGAGGATCGGCGTCATCAGCGGCGCGATCAGCATCGCGCCGATGATCACCGCCGCCGAGTCCTGCAGCAGGCCGAGCGCGGCGATCGCGGTGGCGAGGCTGAGCAGCGCGACGAAGTCGAAGGTCCACGCCGAGCTCGACTGCACGCGGTCGGCCAGCTCGACGCGCACTTCGCGTTCGACCTGCGGCACGACGCGCACCAGCCGTTCCTCGATCGCGCGCCGCAGCCGGCCGCCCAGCGGCAGCGCGTCGCGCAGCAGCACGACCGGCAGCTTCGTACGGCGGCACAGCCGCGCCGGCGCGGTGCCGTGGAAGCGCGGGCCGAGCATGCCGGGCCGCGGCACGCCGCACAGCACGACGTCCGCGCGCACGCGTTCGGCTGCGGCGGCGAGGCCGTCCTCGACGACGTCGGCGACCACGACTTCGCGGCCGACCTGCGGCGCGCCGTCGCCGAGCGCGCGGCGCAGCACGCGGTCGAGCACGCCGCGGCCGACGTCGCCGGCGTCGCCGCCGATGTCCGGCTCGACGTAGGCGCCGACCAGCGCGCCGTCGTGCCGGCGGGCCAGCTTCGCGGCGAACGTCACCGCCGCGCGCGGGTGCGGACCGCGGCTCGCCGCCACCAACAGCCGCGCCGGCGGCCACGTGGCGACTTCGCCGTCACCGAGCCGCACCACGGCCACCGCGCACGGCACGCGCCCGAGCAGCTCGCGGCCGAGCCGCCCGGCTACTTCGTCGCGCGGGTCGAGCTGCTGGCGCAAGACGACGAACAGCGCCGGACCGGCGGCGGTGAGCGCAGCACGCACCGAATCCACGGCGCCGAGGTCGACGTCGACGAGCTGCGCGCGCAGCCCGTCGGGGGCGACCTCCGCGGGGTCGGGATCGGCGCCACCGGCGTAGGCGAAGGCCGGATCGGCGAGCAGCGCCGCCCGCAGTTCGGCGCGCACCCGCTCGCGGCTGCGGTCGCCGCCGCCCTTCGGCACCAGCAGCGTCAGGGGTTCGTCGCGCGCTGCTGCCAGCCAGACGGCCCAACGCAGCTGCGCCGCCACCGACGCTTCGGGATCGAGCAGGACGACGGTCGCCATGCGCGCACCGTAGCGGCGCCGCCGGCGCCGGCGAACGGCGCAGCGCGCAGATCAGCCGACGGCGAGCGCGTGGGCCAGCACGACCGGCGCCCGGCGCTCCGGCGGCCGGAACCCGGCGCCGTTCGTCGCGCCCTGCCGGTGCAGGCACTCCGCGACCCGCGCCGGCGTGCCCAGGTCGGTCCAACCGCAGGCCGGCACGACGACCACGCCGAGCTCGGCGGCGCCCGGCTGCAGCAACGCGTGCGAGAAGTCGACCGTCGACATGCTGCGGTACGCGGCCGCCAACGTCGTCGCGCAGCGCTCGGCCGCGACGAAGCACGGCGCCAACGCCGCGGTCACCGCCGGCACGTGCCGCTCGCAGAGCTGCCACAGCGACGCCGCGTGGGCCGCGCACAGCAGCGAGTTCCACACCGCGCCATCGCGCCACAGCGCCGCGGCAACGTCGCGCGGCGGCTTCTCGACGAAGCGCAGCACCGGCCGCACCGGCAGCGTGTCGCCGTGCGCCGGGTCGCCGGACACGATCCAGCCGTACTGCGACTCGGGTCCGTCGGGCGAGATCCCGAGCAGCACCGGCCGGTCGTGGCGCTCGTCGACGCCGTAGAAGGCCTTTCGCAACGCCGTCAGCGCCACCTCCGGCGCGTCGAACCAGTGATCGCTCGGCATCAGCGCCAGCCGTCCACGCGGGTCGCGGCGCTGCACCTCGCCGACCGCCAACAGCACCGCCGGCGCCGTGCCGCGCGGCTGCGGTTGCACCAGCACGTTCTCGTGCGGCAGCGGCGCCAGCTGCTCCTCGAACCACACTTCGTGTCCGGCGGTCACCACCGCCAGCACCCGGTCGCGCGCAGTCACGGCGAACGCGCGCTCCAGCGTCTGCTCGAGCAGGCTCGGCCCGCCGCGCAGCGAGCAGAACTGCTTCGGCACGACGACGCCGTCGACACCTCGCGTCAGACTGCCGAGCCGCTCACCGGCGCCGCCGGCGAGCACCACGACCCACGGAGCTCGATCGAGGACCACCCACACCTCCGGATGTGAAGGCGCCGGCTGACGACGTGACGCGACGGCCGGCGACGTCGCGTCCGCTCCCGCAGTGCCCTGCCCGCGGCAAGTGTCGCCGGGCGACGGCGGCGGCGAAAGCCCCGTCGCGGGAGACGATCCGCAACGAACGGCGCACGCGCATGCTCCCGCCGCCGACGCGTCGCCCGCGCACCCCGGTCAGGGCAGGAAGCGCGACAGCCGCGCGCCGAGCGCGGTGGTCGCGAACATCGGCAGCTTCGACCACAAGCGGCGCGGCAGCGCGAGCTTCGGGTTGCTCGGGTGGAACTCGGGCAGCTTGGCGCCGTCGCCGAGCAGCAGGTACTGGTAGTGCAGCGGCTCCGCCGTGAAGCCCATGTTGACCTTGAACTTCGCCGGGCCCGAATCGATGCGGCTGCGGCCGAAGTCGAAGCGGCGATAACCGTTCTCCACCGCCCACTCCATGATCGCGCAGTAGATGAAGTTGTTGACGCCGGTGTGGTTCACGTCCGGCAGCGAGCCGGAGTAGTAGGCGTAGACGGTGTCCCTGAAGGTGAACGACATCACCGCGGCGATGGTCCGGCCCGACGGCTCGACGGCGCGGTGGATCACCGCCGCCTTGCCGAACTCGTCGGCCAGCGCCTGGAACCAACGCCGCGGCAGCGTCGGCGAGCCGAGCCGCCGCTTGTTGTCGGCGAACAGGCGGAACAGCTCGTCGACCGAGCCGTCGTCGGTCACCCGGATGCCGAACGTCTCGCGGGTCTTGTCGGTGGCGGCGGCCTTCGCGTCGCGCGCGGCGCGGATCTCCGCGCGGCGCTTCTTCGGGATGCGCGCCATGACGTCGGCCGGGTCGTCGGGCAGGTCGCAGCGGAACGTCACGTAGAGCGGCGACTCCGGCAGGTCGCCGGGACGCGTCTCCAGGTGCCGCAGCTCGACGAAGCCGACACCGAGCTCCCTGCCGAGCTCGCCGGCGCGTTCGAGCAGCGCCCGGTGCGTACGCTCGTCGTCGGCCAGCACGCCGCCGTAGACGCTGTACGGCACGCTGACGAGGTTCTTGCCGAGGAACGGGCTCTTGGTCAGGAACAGCGGCAGCACGCCGAGCCAACGCCGACCCTGCTCGACCACCAGGTGATGCGGCTGGTGGTGGAACATCTCACCGACGGCGCGCGACCAGCCGGTCCGGTGGAAGAACGTGCCGAGCGGGTGACGCGCGACGTAGGCGTCCCAGCGCGCGTCCTCGCCGGGCAGCAGCGCGCGCACGCGCAGCGGCGTCTCGGCGGCTGGCTCGGCCGGCGTCGCCGCGGGCGGCGGCGCGGCGGCGAGTTCCTCGGCGGCGAGTTCCTCCTCGGCGGGCGCATCGGCGCCGCTGGCGGCCAGCGTCTCGGCGCCGTCGACGATCTCGTCGACCTTGTAGTCGCGCAGGTTCGGCGCCTGCGTGAAGATGATGATCTCGCCGATCAGGCCGAAGCCGATCAGCTGCACGCCGAACGCGGCGAGGATCGCGCCGATGACGAACGCCGGCTTGTCGGCCAGCGACTTGTCGTTGACCAGCCGTTCGTAGAGGTAGTAGAGCGCGACCGGCGCGCCGACGACGATCGCGGCGAAGCCGAGGTAGCCGAAGAAGCGCAGCGGCCGCTGCGTGAACCGCGTGAGGAAGGTGATCGCGAGGATGTCGAGCAGCCGGCGCAGGTAGACGCCGACGCCGTAGAACCCCGAACGGCCCTTCTCCTCGCGGTGGCGGACGCGCACCTCGACGACGCGGAAGCCCTGCCGCGCCGCCAGCACCGGCAGGAAGCGGTAGAGCTCGCCGTAGACCGCGACCTCCTCGAGCACCTGGCGGCGGAAGCCGCGCGTGCCGGAGTTCAGGTCGTGGAACGGCGCGTTCATGATCACCCGCAGCACGCTGTTGAACAGCCGCGACTGCAGCTGGTTGAGCCACGGGTCGACGCGGCGATCGCGCCACGTCGCGACGCAGTCGGCGCCGGCCTCGAGCGCGTGCACGACGTCGATGATGTCGTCCGGCTCGATCTGCAGGTACGGCGGCGCGTTGACGACGAGGTCGCCGCCGGCCTTGGCGACGCCGGCCGACAGCGCGATCGACTCGCCGAGGCCGCCGCCCTCCAGGCTGACGATGCGCAGCGTCCAGCTGCGACCGAGGTCGCTCAACTCCTCGGCGAAGCGACCGACCGGGCCGTCGAGCACGATCACGAACTCGCAGCGATAGCCGCCGCGCAGCAGCGCGGAGCCGAAGCCCTCGACGATCTCGCGCGGGTGGGCGTCGGGCGACGTGATGGCGATCACCACCGAGACCAGGGGGCCCGGGTGGAACTTCGGCGTGGCCGGGGCGGCCGGCGCGGCGCTCGGCGGGCCGTTCACCGGCTCGCCTCCCGCGCCGTGACCGAGATCCGCTGCCGGAAGAACTTGGACACCTTGATCTGCAGCTCGGCCAGGAACCCGAGCAGGAACACGTTCATCGCGAACAGCAGCGCGACGCTGCCGGCCGCGACCGCGGCCATGTCGTAGTCGCCGAACAGCAGCCACTGCCCTTCGCGCGTGACCTTGACGAAGCCGAGCGCGAACATCAACGGCGCGAGCACGAACAGCGGCAGCGACAGCAGCGTGAACCAGCGGATCGGATGCGCCGCGAACTGGATCAGCATCTTGATGCCGACCAGGTCGGCGAGCACGCGGAAGATGCGACCGAGCCCGTACTTCGACTGGCCGGCGCGACGCGCGTGGTGGCGCACCGGCACCTCGGTGATGCGCGCGCCGATGCCGGCGCCGAGCGCGGCGAGGAAGCGGTGCATGTCGGAGTAGAGGTGCAGGCTGCGCACCACCCAGCCGCGGTAGACCTTCAGCGAGCAGCCGGTGTCGTGGATGCGCGCGCCGGTGACGCGGGCGATCAGGAAGTTGGCGATCTTCGACGGCAAGAGGCGCGTCGCGACGCGGTCCTGCCGGTGACGGCGCCAGCCGCAGACGACGTCGTAGCCTTCGTCGAGCTTGTCGACGAGGCGACCGATGTCGGCCGGATCGTTCTGCAGGTCGCCGTCCATCGACACGATCGTGCGGCCGCGCGCCGCGCGGAAGCCTGCGGCCATCGCCGCCGTCTGGCCGTAGTTGCGGCGGAACAGCACGACGCGCAGGTGCGGATCCGCGGCCGCGAGGCGCCGCATGACGTCGCGCGAACCGTCGGTGCTGCCGTCGTCCACCAGCAGGATCTCGTAGCTGCGACCGAGGCCTGCCAGCGAGAACGACAGCGCCTCGTGCAGCGGCACGATGTTGTCCCGCTCGTTGTAGATCGGCACCACGACGCTGACGCTGGGCACGCTGCACAGCGCGCCGGCGACGGCGTTGGATCGATCGGACGACGAGGCGGAGGAGGTCACGGCGGGAGCAGGATAGTGCGCGGCGAACGGAGGTTGTGCGAGCGATTCCTTCGGCTCAGGAAGCACCGCAGGTGGTCAGCAGCGAACTGAGCAACGCGGCGGTCACGACCGCGAGCGCGGAGATGAGGATCGCCGCGCCCCACCGTCGTGAGCGCGCCGGGCGCGGGCCCTCGAGCACCTTGGCGAAGTGACCCGGCAACGCGCGCTCGGCGGCGTCCAGCTCGCCGCGTTCGATGTGACGCAGCGCCGACCGCACCTGACCGGGCAGCCGCGCCAGGATCTCGTCGCGGCCGAGGTCGGCGACCGTCAGGCCCTTGAACTCGCGCAGCAGCCGCACCTCGGGCGGCGGACCGCCCGGACCGTCGAGCGGCCCCTGCACCGCGCGCAGCCGCGGACCGGCGGCGCCGCTGCCATGGGCCTCGTCCGGCTCGTCGGTTTCCCCTGTCACGGCCCGCTCTATCGACCGCGCAGCGCGCCGCCCTGGAGCGGCCGCGGCGCCCCGCGAGCCATCCCCAACGGCAGGTATGATGACACCGGACGCGTCGGCGGATAGCCTGCGCGCACAAGCAGTTCCGCAAGCGCCCGACCGGACTTGCGAAGCCTCAACGCAACCTCCATGGATCGGTCCGTGCGCATCGCCGTCGTCGGCCCCGTCGACGAACGGCTGGTCGGCGACCTGCGGCAGCTGCCGCTGCAGCCGGAGGTGCGCCCGATGCCGACCCTGCTCGGCGACGGCGAGGCGCTGCTGCGCTACCAGCCGGACCTGCTGCTGATCGCGTTCGGGCCGCGCCCCGACGAGGACGTCGGCGCCGCGCGGCTGCTGCAGCGCATGTGGCCGGCGCTCGGCGTCGTGGTCGTGGCCCGCCCCGACCAGGAGCTGGCCGCGGCGCCGGTGGCGCGCCGCCTCAACGCGCGGGTGCTGCTGTATCCCGACGCCCCCGGCCACGTCGCGGCGACGATCGAGCAGGTCCTGCAGGGCAGCGACCGGCCGCGCCCCGAGCTGTTCGTCGACCTCGCGCACGGCCTCGCCGACGAGATCAACAACCCGCTGATGTTCGCCTCGGGCCACCTGCAGCTGCTGCGCGCCGCGCTCGATCCGCAGCGCGACCGCGACCGCCGCGACCAGGTCGACGCGGCGCTGGCCGGGCTCGATCGCATCCACACCTCGGTCGAACGGCTGCGCCGCCTGTCGCAGGCCGCCGACGGCCCCCGCCGCCGCGAGCCCGTCGACGTCGCGCAGCTGATCGCCGAGGCGATCGCGGCGCGCACGCCGGGCACGCCGACCGCGACCATCGCGCTGCCGCACGGCGCGCAGGTGGTGAACGGCGACCGCGAGCAGCTGCAGCTGGCGATGGCGGCGATGGTGCGCTTCGCCGACGAGCTCGCCGGCCTCGACACCGACTGCCACCTGTCGCTGCAGCAGGAAGGCCACGCGCTGCGGCTGCGGCTGGTCGCGCGCGGCCAGGGCCTCGCCGGCTGGCGCCTGCCGCAGACCTTCGAGCCGTTCTACCCGCAGCGCGCGCTGCGCGGCCAGAGCCACGGCCTCGGCCTGTTCCTGCTGCAGACGGTGATCCTCGGCCACAAGGGTCAGGCCACCGCGCGGCGCACGCCGGACGGCGCGCTGCAGTTCGACTTCCTGCTGCCGAGCTGACGTCGCCGATCGGAGCCCGCCGCTCGCGGCGGACTCCGCCGTCGGTCACATCATCGGCGCCGGCGCCATGCCCGCGGCGCTCGGGTCGACCGGGCCGAGGATCTTCTTGACGATCGTCGACTCGATCAGCGACCACGTCATCGACGTGACCATGTAGAGCAGCAGCGCCGAGGCGTAGTTGTAGAGCATGACCGCGAAGATCAGCGGCATGAAGCGCATCATCTGCTGCATCTGCCGCTGCTGCGGGTCGGTCGGCAGCGGCTGCCGCAGCGTCATGAACATGAACAGCGCGATCCAGAGCAGCGGCAGCAGGTTGAGCACCCCGGGCCAGAACGGCAAGGCGACCAGCGCATCGCTGGTGCTGAGGTCGTCGATCCAGCCGAGGAACGGCTGCTGGCGCAGGTCGTAGGCGGTGCGCAGCGCCGTGAACAGGCCGATGTAGATCGGCATCGTCAGGAACATCGGCAGGCAGCCGCCGAGCGGCGGCATCACGCCGTGCTCGCGGTTGAACTGCAGCATCGCCTGCTGGTACGCCTTCGGGTCGTCGGCGTGCTTCTTCTTCAGCTCCTCCATCTTCGGCTTCAGCTTGGCCATCTTGGCGCCGAACTTCCGCATCGACTTCTGCATGTGGAAGTTGATCGGGAACAGCGAGCTGCGCACGACGATCGTCAACAGGATGACGGCGAAGCCCCAGTTGCCGAGCAGGTCGTGGAAGAAGCCGAGCACCTTCAGCAGCAGCCACGCGATCTGCTTGCCGAGCGGCACCTCGATGAGGCAGCACGGCGCCGTCAGGTCGACGTCGAGCACCGGCGCGTAGCGCTGCAGCTCGGGCTGCGCGTCGAAGATGCGGTACGACTTCGGCCCGAAGTAGAGGCCGTAACGCAGCGTCACCGCCTGGCCGGCGTCGGGGATCGCGATCGACAGGCCGTAGAGCACGCGCGCGGTCGGCGCGGCCGGGTGCTCGGCGGAGCCGCCGCCGGCCAGCGTGTCGACGTCGAGACGGGTCAGGGCGCTGCGCGAGGTGTCGTCGAGCGGCGACAGGAACGCGGCGAAGAAGCGGTTGGTGCTGCCCGCGAACGACATCGTACGCGGATCGATCTCGAGCACCTGCGCCTCGCCCGGCTTCGGCTTGACCGAGGCGACGGTGCCGTCCTGCGAGGTCGCGATCGCGGCCGAGACGTCGAGGAACGTCGAGCTATGCCCCGCCGGGCTGAACAGCGTGGGACCGTTGAGGCTGAGCTCGAGGTTGCCGCGCAGGTCGGAGCCCTGGTTGCGCAGCGTCAGCTCCAAGGTGAAGCCGCGCAGCTCCTGCTGGTAGTGCAGCACCTTCTCCAGCACGAGGCCCTTGCCGTCGGCGAGCACGAACTTGACGCCGTCGGCGATCGGCTCGCGCGTCCAGTCGGCCGTCGACGGATCGACCGCGAAGGTCGCGCCGCTGCGCTGCGTCAGCCGCAGCGCGTGCGTCGGGTCGTCGACCAGCAACAGGTAGTCGCCGCTCTTGTGCTCCTGCTGGTCGCGCTGCGCGACGGTCGGGTAGTGGTCGGTCAGCTGCAGCCACTTCAGCGCCGCGCCGCGGCGGCTGAAGCCGGCGCGCAGGCTGCCGTTGGTGCCCGGCTCGCCGAACTGCTGCTCGAAGCTGACCGGCTCCTGCGCTCCGTTCTGCGCGCGAGCCAACGGCGCCACACCGAACAGCGCCAACAACACCAGGGACAGACGGGTCACGATCGACATGAGTGCTCGGGGCGGCCGGGCGCGGCGGCGAAGGGGAAGTGGCGGCGTCCGGCGTCGGCGGCGGAACGCGGGATCGGGGTTGGGGTTCACCGGCCCTGCGCGAGCCGGTCCGCCAGGTAGTCGGGCAGCTGCTCGATGGCGCGGATCTTCGCCATCACGGCTTCGACGTCGTATTCGACGCGGTGGAAGCGCACCGTACCACCCTCGCCGTCGCCGTCGTAGGTGACGAACGACGAGCGCGGGTCGCCGTCGCGCGGCTGGCCGACCGAGCCGATGTTGACGATCGCCGGCTCGGTGACCTTCCACTCCATGCCGATCTCGTTCGGCATCAGGAAGCCGCCGGACTTCAGGTAGACGCCGGGCACGTGGCTGTGGCCGATGAAGCACAGCTTCGCCTCGCCCATCTTGGCGAAGCACTCGCCCATCTTCTGCGGGTCGGCGGCGTCGCGCGGCACCATGTACTCGCGCACCGGGTCGCGCGGCGAGCCGTGCACGAACAGCATCTTCTGCTCGCGGTGCTCCTTCTTCATCGCGTCCAGGTAGTTCCAGAAGCGCATGTTCTCGTCGCGCGGGCAGTCGCGGCGGCTGAGCTGGTCGCGGGTCCAGTCGATGGCGGCCCGGGCGCGCGGGTTGAAGTCGGAGGCGTAGAACATCGCCCCCTGCTCGTGGTTGCCGAGCAGCGAGAACTCGCAGCGCTCCATCACCGTGCGCAGCGCCTCGCGGGGCTGCGGGCCGTAGCCGATGACGTCGCCGAGGCAGATCCACCGCTTCGCCCCGAGCCGCTCGCTCTCGGCGAGGCAGTTGGTCAGGGCCTCGATGTTGCTGTGGATGTCGGAGAGGAGCGCGATCATCGTCAGGGGGCGGAGACGGTACCGAAGCAGGCGGCGACGCGGAAGGGCGGAGCCGGTAACTTCCGTCCCGATCCGCGCGCCAAGGCCGCGACGCCCCCGCAGAGTTCCGGTGCACAGCGAACCCCATCCCGCCCCCCCGCTCTGGGTCGTCACCGGCCCCACCGCCTCCGGCAAGACGGCCATGGCCGTCGAGATCGCCGCCCGCACCGGCCGCGAGGTCCTGTCGATGGACTCGATGGCCGTCTACCGGCAGATGGACATCGGCACGGCCAAGCCGACGGCCGAGGAGCGGGCCCGCGTGCCGCACCACCTGATCGACCTGGTGGCGCCGCAGGACACGTTCGACACGGCGCGATGGTGCGAGGAGGCCGCCATGCGGCTGGACGAGCTGCAGCGTCGCGGGGTCGGCGCGCTGTTCGTCGGCGGCACGCCGCTGTACCTGATGGCGTTCTTCAAGGGCATGATGGAGGGCCCCGAGTCGGACCCGGCCCTGCGCGCGGCGCTCGAGGCCCGCGAGCACGCGGAGCCCGGCGCGCTGCACGCCGAGCTGCAGGCGCGCGACCCGGCGGCGGCGGCCCGCATCCACCGCAACGACCTGCGCCGGCTGGTGCGCGCGCTCGAGGTGCTCGAGCAGACCGGCCGCACGATCTCGAGCCAGCAGGACCACTTCGAGCGCGACGGCTGGCTGCGCCCGTGCCGCGTCGTCGTCGTCGAACGCGACCGCGACGACCTGCACGCCCGGGTAAAGCAGCGCACCGAGCGCATGCTCGACGACGGGCTGCTCACCGAGACCGAGGCGATCG
The DNA here is from genome assembly GCA_020638735.1 of Planctomycetota bacterium. Classification (GTDB taxonomy): domain Bacteria; phylum Planctomycetota; class UBA1135; order UBA1135; family UBA2386. The sequence continues at coordinate 215,327 of JACKHZ010000009.1, forward strand.
AACGGCAGGGCGGCTTCTCCCGCACCGCCGGCGCGGCGATCGGCTACGCCGAGTGCCGCGAGTTCCTGCGCGGCAGGTTCAAGGACCGCACCGAGCTGCGCAACCGCATCCGCCGCAACACCCACCAGTTGATCCGTCGCCAGTCGACCTGGCTGCGGCGCCTCGCCGAGGCCGCGACGGTGCCCGCCGCCGCCGGCGCCGACGCCGTGCAGCGGGCGCTCGAAACAAGCTCCGCCGAACTCCAGTAGTTCTGCGGCCGCCCCCGATAGGATCGCGGCGTCCCGCGGCCTGCAGAAAGAGAGACTCGCCCCCCCACCATGTGCGGCTTCGCCGGCATCTACCTGTTGGACCAAGACCCTGCCGCCGCCGACCTCGGTGCGCGCGTCGAGGCGATGGCGCGGGCCATCGCGCACCGCGGTCCGGACGCGCAGAACGTGCTCGCCGAACCCCACGTCGCGGTCGGCTTCCGGCGGCTGGCGATCGTCGATCTCGTCACCGGCGACCAGCCCGTGCGCGCCGCCGACCCGCGCATCCAGGTGTTCTTCAACGGCGAGATCTACAACCACCTCGAGCTGCGCGACAAGCTGCGCCGCGAGCACGGCGTGGCCATCGACCACGGCTCCGACGCCGCGGTGCTGCCGCACCTCTACGAGCGCTACGGCGAGGACTTCGTCGAGCTGCTCAACGGCATGTTCGCGATCTGCGTGCTCGACGGCCGCGACCGCTCGTGCCGCGTCTACCGCGACCGCCTCGGCATCAAGCCGATGTACTTCGCCCAGCGCGGCCACGCGGTGGTGTTCGGCAGCGAGCTGAAGACGCTGTTCGCGAGCGGCCTGGTGGACGCGGCGATCGACCCGGCGCAGGTCGTGCCGTTCCTCGAGCTGTTCTACGTGCCGGGCACGGCGACGCTGTGCCGTGGAGTGCAGAAGCTGCTGCCCGGCGAACGGCTGGTGCTCGAGCAGCAGAAGCCGCTGCGGCGCGAGCGCTGGTGGCGGCTCGCCGGCCACGTCACGGCGGCGCCCGGTGACCGGCTCGACGAGCTCGACGCGCTGCTCGCCGACGCGACACGGCTGCAGCTGATGGCCGACGTGCCGCTCGGCATCAGCCTGTCCGGCGGCCTCGACTCGAGCCTGATCGCGCACTACGCGCGGCGCGGCCAGCAGCAGGGCCACGGCGCCGAGGTACGCGCGTTCACCATCGCCTTCCCGGACACCGATCCGGGCGAGCTGGCGTGCGCGCGCGCGGTCGCGCAGCAGCTCGGCATCGAGCAGATCGAGATCACCGCCGAGGCCGGCGACTTCCTCGCCGAGCTCGACGCGACGACATGGTTCAACGACGAGCCGGTCGCCGACCCGGCGTTCTTCCCGGCGCTGCTGGTGGCGCGCGCGGCCAGCGAGCACGTCAAGGTGCTGCTGGCGGGCAGCGGCGCCGACGAGCTGTTCGCCGGCTACGGGCACTACCGGCTTACCAGCCGGGCCAACGCCTACCGGCTGCTCGCATCCGTGCTCGGCGACGGCGTCGCGGCGAAGGCGGTCGGCATGCGCAGGCCGCCGGTCGAACGCGCGGCGATCCGCGGCTTCGGCAAGGACCGGCTCGCCTACCACGGCCGCGCGATGACGCACCTCACCGACGGCGACCGCGCGGCGCTGCGCGGGCTGGTGCAGCGCGACCACCTCGAAGAGCTCGGCGAGAGCTTCCGCAGCGCGGCGCTGCTCGACCCGCGGAACCGGCAGCTGTGCGCCGACACCGAGACCTACCTGCCGCACCAGCTGCTGAGCCTGCTCGACCGCACGACGATGGGCGCGTCGGTCGAGGGTCGCGTGCCGTTCCTCGACCACCGCGTCGCCGAGTTCGCGCTGTCGATCCACGGCGACCACAAGTTCGGCGCGGTGCACGAGAACAAGCTGCTGCTGCGGCGGCTGGCCGCGCGCCACCTGCCCGGCGACGTCGCCACGCGCAAGAAGCACGGCTTCCCCAACGCGGTGACGCGCTGGCTGTCGCCGGACACGCTGCCGGCGCTGCGCGAACGACTGCTCGGCGCGGGCACCTTCGTCGGTGACACGCTGCCGCAGAAGTGGCTCGAGGGCCTGCTGGCGACGCCGGAGACGGTGCGCGACAACGCGCTGACGCTGCACTCGCTGCTGGTGCTCGGTTCGTGGCACCGCGTGTTCTGCGGCAAGGTGCGGCCGAGCGCCGTCGCCGCGGGGACCGCGCGATGAGCGCGCACGCCGACCTCCGGCGGCGCACCGTGAAGAGCCTGTTCTGGCAGCTGCTCGGCGTCGGTGGCCAGCGGGTGCTGCAGATGGTCAGCCTGGCCGCGCTGTGGCGGCTGATCCCCAAGGAGGACCTCGGCCTGTTCTTCGGCCTGCTGACCGGCATCGGCATCATCGAGGCGCTGACGATGTTCGTCGGTGAGCAGAGCACGATCAGCTCGCAGCGCACCGTCGACCGACGCTACCTCGACACGGTGTTCACCGTGCGGGTACTTCGCGGCCTGCTGATCAGCTCGGCGCTGTGCGGCCTCGCCTGGCCGCTGGCGTGGTTCTTCGACGACGCCGAGTCCGCCGCCAACTACTGGCTCCCGGGACTGTTCCTGGTGCTCGCGCCCAACGGCGTGTTCGACGCGCTGCAGAGCCCGGCGCGCGCCGCGCACATGAAGGGGCTCGACTTCCGCCGCATCGTGCTCGGTGACTTCGCCGCGGCGGTGCTCGGCGCCGGCGTGACGATCGCGCTGGCCGCGACCTGGCAGGACGTCTGGGCGCTGGTGATCGGGTATCTCTGCACCACGGCGCTGAAGAGCGCGATCAGCTACCTCTCGGCGCCGCACCGGCCGCGCTTCTGCTTCGACCGCGCGGTACTGCAGGAGCTGCTGCACTACAACCTCGGCGCTGCCGGCGCCCCGTTCCTGCTGCTGCTGATCTTCACCTCGCCGGCGCTGGTGCTGACCAAGGTGCTCGGGGATTGGGGCGCGCTGGCGGTCTACGACGGCGCCGGCAAGCTGGCCAAGCTGCCCGAAGACGTGTTCCTCCGCGTGCTGGGCCCGGTGGCGATCCCCGCCTACGCGCAGCTGCGTCAGGATCCGGAGCGGCTGCAGAAGGCGTGGCTGCGCGCGGTGCACACCTTCCTGCTGCTCGGCGCGCCGATGACCGTGTCGCTGGCCTGGTGCGGCGACGCGCTGCCGCAGCTCGCGTTCGGCGCCGACTACGCGGCGATCGACGGCCTGTTCGCGTTGCTGTCGCTGCACGGCGGCCTCACCGGCATGACCTCGGTGATCGGGCCGCTGTTCTGGGCGATCGGCAGGCCGCAGCTCGACCGCAACACGCAGTTCGTGCGCTGCGTGGTCATCTACGGCCTCGGCATCGTGCTGGCGAAGCAGCACGGCGTGCTCGGCTTCGCGATCGCCGCGTGCGTGTCGATCGGCGTCGCGCTGCTGATCTCGGCGGTGCTGGCGATGCGCATCCTGCACGTACGTCCCGGGGCGTTCGCCGCGGCGATGCGCGACGGCGCCCTGATCGGGGCGGCGTTGTTCGGCGCCTTCGTCGTCGTCGACCACTTCGCCGCCCCCGAGCGCTGGCTGCGCATCGGCACGGCGGCGCTGCTCGGCGGCCCGGTGATCGGCGTGCTCGGCCTGCAGTTGCTGCGCCAGCGCGGCGGGGCGACACCCGGGGGCCCCGACGACGAAGCCGCGCAGGTCTGCGACGAGGCAAACGGACCGTCGTTGCTGTAGACGCCCCGCCCGCCGAAGATCCGCCGCGTGAGCAGCGCCCCGGAACCTTCACCCGCCGAGACCCTCGTCGAACACGCCCGCCGACTCGGCGCGGCGGTCGCCGTCGAAGACGCCGACCAGCTGCTGGCGTACCTCGACGCGATGCTGCAGACCAACGAGCACGTCAACCTGACGGGCGTGCGCGACTGGGACCAGGCGGTGGTGCTGCACGCGCTCGACAGCCTCGCCTTCGGCAAGGCCGGCGTCGAGCCGCATCACGTGCTCGACATCGGCACCGGCAACGGCTTCCCCGGGGTCGGCGTCGCCGCGCTGTTCCCGCGCGCCACCGTGCTGCTGATCGACCGCACCGGCAAGAAGGTGCGCGCCATCGGCATGTGCCTGGTGACCGCCGGCCTCGACCGCGTCGAGACGCGCCAGCTCGACGCGCAGCAGGCCCCGGCGCTGCACAAGGAGCTGCGCCACGCGTTCGACGTCGCCACCGCGCGCGCGGTCGGCCAGCCGGCGCAGATGGCCGAGCTCGCCGAGCCGCTGGTGCGCCCCGGCGGCCACCTGGTGCTGTGGCTCGACGCCGACGCCGAGACGCCGGAGCGGCTCGGCAAGTTCAGGCTCGCCCGCGTCGTCGAGTACGACCTGCCCGAGCCCGCGGCGCGTCACCGCAAGCTCGGCGTCTACCAGCGCGCCAGGTAGCACTGGCAGCACGCACCGGGTCACCCCAGAGGGCGACAGGCCATCCGGACGATGGCAGCCAGGGCACTACGAGCACATCCGGTGCTCGCGCGCCCGAGGCGGGGCCGCGCAGCGGCCCCGATCAGCGCGCCAACGAGGCAGCGCCGCGCGCCAACGAGGCAATGATCGATCGCCGATTCGCTCCGCGAATCAGCGGTTGACCACTTCGTCGACCAGCGGCATCGAGCTCGCGGTCATCAGGCCGAAGCGGCCGATGTGCTCGAGCTTGGTCGTATTGCTCGGGTAGTTGACGTACGGGTCGTTCGGGTTGTAGTTCCAGAAGTGGCGATCGATGAAGTCGGAGATCGCCATCAGGTCGCGACCGAACGCGTTGTTGCGGCCGTCGCTACGACGACGCACGTTGCGGAAGAAGGTCTCCGTCTCGTACTTGTTGGCGAGGGCGGCGACGTCCTTGATGCCGCGCTGCTTCTGCTCGCGGGTCAGGCCGGCGCCCTGGCCTTCCCAGTTGACCAGATTCGAGCACGCAGCGAAGGGGAGCAGAGCCAGGACGAGTGCAAGCTTGCGCATGGGTCGTGCGAAGTTGGGGTCGGTGCGAAGTTGGGGGTCTCGGGAGACGCGCCGGGAGAGAGCGCGGGTCGCGCACGCTAGCCGGTCCATAATGACCGTGCAACCGTCAATTCCCGGCGGCCGACCGCCGGCCGGCAGGCGCGGAAACGGGCCGCGCGCGACAAGTCCCGTCCGTGCTTGCTCCCCCCACCGGCCGCCCTACGCTCGGGCGCGATGGCGGCAGGCGCGAACGGCGCGGACCAACAGGGCTCGACGCACGGCGTCGGCGTGCTCGGGGGCTCGTTCAACCCGCCGCACGCGACCCACCTGCGGTTGTGCCGCGAGGCCCTCGCCCGGCTGCCGATCGACCGCCTGCTGGTGATCCCGGCCGGCGACCACCCGCACAAGCGCGGCCGCGACATGGCGCCGGCCGAGGACCGCCTGGCGATGTGCCGGCTGGCCTTCGGCGACCTGCCCGGCGTCACCGTCGACGACCGCGAGCTGCGGCGCCGCGGGCCGTCGTTCACCGTCGACACCCTGGCCGAGCTGCGCGCCGAACTGCACGCGCCGCTGTTCTTCCTGATCGGCAGCGACAACCTCCCGCTGCTGCCCACCTGGCACGAGCACCACCGCCTGCTGCAGCTGGCCAGCGTCGTCACCTGGCCGCGGCGCGGCCATGCGATCGACGCCGCGACGCTGCGCGGGCTCGACCTCCGCGACGACGAACGCGACGAGCTGCTCCGGCACGTGCTCGACGTCGACGCCGACGAGGTCGCGGCCAGCGACCTGCGGCAGCGGCTGCGCGCCGGCGGGCGCCCGCTGCCCGAGCTGTCGCCGGCCGTGCTCGACTACATCGAACGGCGCGGGCTCTACCGATGATCGCCGCGCTGTGGGCGCTGCTCGGCACGGCCGCGGCGGTCGGCCTCGGCGACCTCGTCAACCGCCGCGTGGTCGGCTGGCTGCCCGACGATCCGCCGCGCCCCGGCCGCAAGCAGCACCAGCGACCGATGCCGCTCGCCGGCGTGCTGCTGCTGCCGACCTTGCTGACGCTGCTGCTGCTGGACGAGGCGCTGGTGCCGGCGCTCGCGGTGGCGATCCAGGCCGCCGTCGGCTTCGTCGACGATCGGCGGAAGGAACGCGGCGACGGACTCGACTGGCGCTGGAAGGCGCTCGGCCTCGGCGTCGGCTGCGCGTTGCTCGGCGCCTCGGTCGTCGACCCGATCGCGCGACCGGCGGCGGCGCTGCTCGCCGCCGCCTTCGCGTTCGTGCTGACCAACGCGGTCAACTTCCTCGACAACACCGACGGCGTCGCCGCGGCGCTGACCGCCGCCATGCTGCTGTGCCTCGGGTGCGACCCCGCGCTCGCCGCGCACCACCTCGCGCCCGTCGCGCTCGGCCTCGGCGGCGCGGCGCTCGGCTTCCTGGCGTGGAACTGGCCGACGCCGCGGGTGTTCCTCGGCGACGCCGGCGCCTACGCGCTCGGCGCGACGACGTCGTGGGTGGCGCTGTCGGCGGCGCGGGTCGACAGCGGCTCGATGTGGAGCGTCGCCGTGCCGCTCGCCGACTTCGCGCAGGTCGTCACGGCGCGCGTCGTGCTGGCGGTGCCGCCGTGGGTCGGTGACCGCCGCCACCTGACCCACATCGCCCAGAACCTCGGCCTGCCGCGCCGCGCGGTGGCGCCGCTGTTCGCGACGCTCGCCGTCGGCGTCTGGGCGGCCGCGCGGCTCCGATAGCTGCGACAGCTAGCGGACGGCGCGCATCTGCGTCCACTTGGCGCGCAGCGGCTCGTCGACCGGGGCGCGCGCCGCGAGCCAGTCGAGCTGTTCGTCGCGCCGCGCCAACAGTCGGGCCCGCTCTTCCGGGACCTGGCACGCCACCGCCTTGGTCAGGAACGTGATGGCCGCGGCGTGCCGCACCAACCACACGCCCGGCGCCGCCAGCAGCTGCGCGCTGATCTCCTGGAACGCGTCTTCGACCCGCCCTGCCTGCAACACGCCGAGCGCGTGCACGGCGTCGCGCTCGACCACCTTCGTCGCCACCGGCGGCAACGCCTCGAGCTGTGACAGGCCGAACTCGCCGGTCGCCAGCACGCCGCGCAGCAGCTGCACCAGCCGCCCCTCGGCGGTCTGCGCGAAGCCGGCGGCGAGCTGCCCGGCGAACCCGTCGGCGCGCGCGTGGTCGAAGCCCCGCTCCGCCGCCTGCCAGCAGCGCAGCAGGTCGGCCGCGTCGTCGCTGCCGTCCATCGCCCGCTCGGTGTAGGTGATCACCTGCTGCAGCATGGTCGCCGACTCGGCGATCTCGCCGGTGAAGCCCTGCTGACGCGCCATCAGGATGCGGGCGCCGAGGTGCAGCTCGTCGTTGCTCGCCTCCGGCCGCGCCGCGACCGCGCCGAACAGCTCGTAGGCCCGTTCGACGCTGCCGCGCCACAGCTCGATCGAGGCCTGCGCCGCCAGCAGATCCGCCGCGGTCTTGGCGTCGGGCTGCTGCTTCAGCCCGGCCATCAGCTTGGACAGCGCGCCGTCGTCAGGTCGCTCCTGCTGCAGCTCGCGCGCCGTGTCGTCGAGCAGCCGCCGCCGCTCCGCTGCGGCGTCCGCGACGCCCTTCCACCAGGTGAAGCCGAAGTAGCCGGCCACCGCGACGACGAGGCCGATCGGCAGCAGCACGCGGGGATTGGCGAACGGCGAGGCCGATCGGCCGCGCGACGGGGACTTGGACATGCTCACGTCAGTTTGACGACGATCATCGTCGTGTCGTCCTCGACATCGTCGCTGCCGACGTGGTCGCGGATGGTCTGCTCGACGCCGGCGAGCACCTGGTCGGCGCTGCGATCGCGCAGCGTGCCCAGCAGCTCCAGCAGGCGCGGCACGCCGAACACCTCGCGCTCCGGCGACATCGCCTCGTCGACGCCGTCCGTGTGCAGGAACAGCACGTCGCCCTGGCGCAGCTCGATCGTCGGACTCGCCTCGTAGGTCTGGTCGCCGACGACGCCGAGCACCATGCCGGTCTTCTCCAGCACGCGCGCGCCGCCTTCCTGCACCAGCACGAGGCCCGGGTGGCCGGCGTTGACGTACTGCAACGTGCGCTGGGCCGGGTCGACGATCACCAGCAGCAGCGACATGAAGTTGCCCGTCTCGACGCCGTCGACCAGCCGCTGGTTGACCTTGCCGACGACCGTCGCGGCGTCGTCCAGCAGCTCGAGGTAGCTGCGCAGGGCGGCCTGCACGGCGTGGGTCAGCAGCGCCGCGCCGACGCCGTGGCCGGTGACGTCGCCGATCATCACCGCCAACCGACCGCCGCTCAGCTTGACGAAGTCGTAGGTGTCGCCCGACGCCTGCTCGGCGGCCTGGTAACGACACGCCACGTCGACGCCGATGAGGTCGTCGGGCAGGCTCGGCAGCAGGTGCTGCTGGATGCGCCGCGCGATCTCCACGTCCTTCTGCAGCCGCGCCTTCTCCAGCGAATCGGCGTGCAGGCGCGCGTTCTCGACCGAGATCGCCAGCTGCGCCGAGATCGCGCCGAACAGCGCCAGGTCGCGCGACGAGAACTCGCGACGCACCGCGCGCGAGTCGACGTAGATCACGCCGACGACGCGGTCCTTGGCGCGCATCGGCGCGCACATCACGGCGCGCAGCTTGAGGTCGTAGACCGACCTGCCGAGCTCGAGCGCCTCCTGGTCCGACTGCACGACCGATCGCACCGCGAGCCCTTCCTCGAGGCAGCGGCGCACGAGGCTGCGGCTCCACTGCAGCTCGCCGGTCAACATCTGGCCTTCCTTGTCCTGGGCCAGACGCACCGTCAGCTCCTCGGGGCTGCTGCCCAGCAGCACGATCGCCCGCTCGGCCTTGGTGACCTGCAGCGAGCGATCGACGATGTCGCGCAGCACGCCGTCGAGGTCGATGTTGGCGGTGACCGCCGCGATCGTGTCGAGCAGGATCTCGAGCGACCTGGAGTCCTCGGTGGCGTCACCGGTGAGGATCGTCGACGGGGTCGAGCGCTCGAGCTCGGGCGCCTGTGCCGTCGGCGCCCGCCGCGGCTCCTCGGGTTTGCGTGACCAGGGCCATTTCATCGCCGCGAGCACTCTAGCAACCGCGCCGAGCCGGTCCATCGCGCTCCCGCCCCGGCGCGACAGTTCCGGGCAGAATGGCGCCTGAGCCTCGTTGCGCAGAACCCCACCAACCGCCAGAATCGCCCGACCCGCAAGGGCAGCCCTCTTCCGAAGTCGCGAAGCCATGAAGATCGACAAGTCCCTCCACGACGACTACGCCACCCTCACGCTCAAGGGTGAGTTCGACACGTTCTACTGCCCGGCGCTGATGGAGGAGGTCGAGGACCTCGTCGAACGCGGCATCAGCTACCTGATCCTCGACATGCACCTGGTCAAGTTCATCAACTCGACCGCGCTCGGGGCCGTGATCAAGGCGCACAAGCGTTGCCGCGCCGAGGACGGTGACCTGGTCATCGCCCAGCCGTCGCCGTTCGTGCGCGACGTCATCACCAAGGTCGGCATCGACAAGCTGATCGACCTGCACCCGGACGAGGCCGCAGCGACGAAGGCGATCATCAAGCACCTCAACAAGCGCGAGTTCACGGGCGAGGCGCCGGTGGACCAGGAGAAGGTGCTGGTGACCTTCCCGGACGACACGCGCAACGCCATGCTGCCGCCGAAGAAGAAGGTGCTGGTCGGCAAGATCGCCAACGTCGACGGCCAGAAGATGCAGTTCCTCTGGAACGGCAGCGCCGCCGGCTTCAACGCCGACCAGGCCAAGCCGCTGTTCTTCGCGGGCGGCGAGATGAACCTGAAGTTCCAGGTCAAGATGATCAAGAAGAGCTACTTCGAGATCACCGGCGAGAGCGCTGGCGTCGAGCCCGCCGGCGACGACGGCACCGTGCGCGTCACCGTCAAGTACAAGAAGATCCCCGACGCCGACCGCGACGCGCTGAGCCAGTTCGCCAGCGACATGGCGTTCCTGAAGCAGCAGCTGCCGGGCAAGTAGCCCGGCGGAGCCGGGCTACACTGCCCGGCAGAGCTGCGTCAGGAACACCACGTGTTTCTCCGCCGCAGCTGCTCGAAGGCCTGCGCCGCCGATTCGAGCCCACCGCTCGCGCACGCTGCGGCGGGATGCCGCGCTGCGCGCGGCGCCTGCGGCGCGCGCCAAGGCGCGCTTGCCGGATCGCGCTGCACGGCTGAGCACTTCACCAACGCGCTGAGCTCCGCGACGTAGCCAAACCTCGCCTGGCCCGCGAACTGGCGCGCGCCGCAGGCGCCGCGCGCTGGTGCGCGCCGCAGGCGCCGCACGCTGGTGCGCGCCGCAGGCGCCGCACGCACGCGCGAAGCGCTCGGCGTGGGCGAGGTGCGTCTGCGGGCGCCGTGGGCAAGGAGCGAAGCGGAGGCGGCCTCCTGGCCGCCGAGCATTCGCGACGCCGCCCACGGTGTCCGCAGACGCGCCTCGCCCGCGCCGATCAGCCGACGCGGAACTTGCCGGAGCGCTTGATCTTCCGCTTGATGACCTTGCGGCCGCCAGCGGTCTTGCTGCGGGTGCGGAATCCGACCTTCTTCAGGCGCTTCAACTTGGAACGGCGGACCTTGAGCTTCATGGCAGTAGTCGGATTGCGGGGGCGAGGAGGCTAGCGGCGGAATTGGCGGTCGTCAATGCTTCCGCTTCGCCTTTCTGCCACCTGGCGTGGATCCGGGTCCACCTCCCCCGCCTAACCCGGCGGGTCGGCTCTTGGAGCCGCGGGGCCGGGCCGGCATCGTGCGGCGATGCGCATCTTGCTGGTCAGCCACGGATTGCCGCCCGACAGCGTCGGCGGTGTCGAGCAACACGTCAGCGGCCTGGCCGCAGCGTTGGCAGCGGCTGGTCACGAAGTCGAGGTGTTGGCGCGGTGGCACGGGCCGGGCCGGGCGCAGGGTTCGTTCGAGCAGACGGTCAACGGCAACCCGGCGGTGTTCCGCATCACCTACCGCTGGGAAGGGGTCGACTCGCTGGCGGCGATGTACACGTGCGCGCCGATGGCCGACGGCGTCGCCGCGTTCCTGGCGGCGCGTGCTGCGGCGGGCGCGCGCTACGACGTCGCCCACGTGCACCACCTGACCGGCATGTCGGTCGATTCGCTGGCGAAGCTGCGCGCGGCCGGCGTGCCGACGGTGCTGACGCTGCACGACTACTGGCTGTTCTGCCCGCGCGGGCAGATGTTCCACAAGCGTGAGGAGGTCTGCGAGACGGCGACCGTGGCGCGCTGCGCCGACTGCCTGAAGCAGACCTTTCCGTGGTGGCTGAAGAACGAGCCCGAGGCGCAGGTGCAGGCGCTGCACCAGCGCGCGCTGGCGACGCTGGCGATCCCGCAGCGGCTGGTGGTGCCGAGCGGCCGCGCGGCGCCGCCGTTCGTCGCGCTCGGCGTGCCGGCCGCACGCATCGCCGTGGTCGAGAACGGCGTCGACACCGAGCGCCTCGAGCGGCTGCCGGCGCCGGCCGCCGGCCCCGGACCGCTGCGGCTCGGCTACTTCGGCACGGTGATGCCGAGCAAGGGCCTCGACGTGCTGATCCGCGCCGTGCTGGCGCTACCGCGCGGCACGGTCGAGCTGCACGTGCACGGCAACGTCGTGCCCTACCACGGCGACGAGAGCTACACGACGAAGTGCCTGATGCAGCTCGAGCCCGGCTGCGGGGTCACCTACCACGGCCCCTACTCGCTCGACGAGCTGGCGCCGCGCATGGCCTCGGTCGACGTGCTGGCGGCGCCGGCGCTGTGGCACGAGGCGTTCGGCCTGACCGTGCGCGAAGCGCTGGCCGCCGGCCGGCCGGTGCTGGTCAGCCGGGTCGGCGGCCTGCAGGACGCGGTCGCCGACGGGCAGCAGGGGCGGGTGCTGCCGCCCGGCGACGTGCCGGCCTGGACGGCCGCGATCCGCGAGCTGGCCGAGGACCGCGGGCTGGTCGCGAGGTGGTCGGCGGCGGCACGCGGCCGCGCCCGCGGCTTCGCGGCGATGGCCGACGACCTCGTTCGGGTCTACGCCGCGGCGCGGACCGGCACCGACTGACGGACGGATCCGGCCGCCGCGAGTCGCCGCCGCACCGGGCCCGGATCTTGCTTTGCCCGGCGCCGGCTCCTACGCTGCGCGGCCTTTTCTCCAGCCCGGCCGCCCGCGAACCCTGGCGGCGGAGCGCGATTTCCGCCTCCGCGAAGGTTCCGAACCTGCACCGGGCCGCTCCGAGAGACCTGCGAACTGACGATGACGGACACGGTCACGAACGACTCCCGCCCGCTCGACCCCACTGCCCTGCTGGCTGGCGACCTCACCCCCGCCAGGCTCGCGTCCTTCCGGACGGCAGCCTTCCAGTCGGTCGACTCGTTCCAATCGCTGCGCGAGTGGCTGTTCGATCCGCGCGCGCAAGGCGTCGCGCGCGGCGTCGCGCTGTGGGCGCTCGGCCGCAACGAGGACGCGGTCCCGCTGCTCAGCGCCGGCAAGGACAACGCGACCGTCGCGCTGTGCCTCGCCGACTGCCACGCCGCGCTCGGCCAGCTCGACCAGGTCAAGGCGCTGCTGCCCAAGCGCGACAGCGACCCGGCGCAGGCGTTGGTGTGGCTTCGCGCGCTCGACAGCGTCAACGACGCCGAACAGCTGTCGGCGGCGGTGCCGAAGCTCTCGGGTCTGCTGCAGCCGACCGACCAGATGTACTTCAAGGGCCGCGTGCTCGAGCTCGAGCACGACATCGAGGCGGCGATCGCCGCCTACGACGACGTGCTGGCCAGCGACGAGAACCACAAGCAGGCGCTGTTCCGCCTGGCGCTCAACGTCGACCTGCGCGGCGAAGACGAAGAGGCGCGCGAGCTCTACGAGCGCGCGCTGCTGGCCCCGCCGGTCAACGTCGCCTGCGTCGTCAATCTCGGCATCCTCTACGAGGACATGGGCAACTACCGCCGCGCGATGCAGTGCTTCGACCTGGCGCTGCAGGCCCACCCGGACAACGCCCGGGCGCGCCTCTATCGCCGCGACGCCGCCGCCGCGCTCAACATGTACTACGACGAGGACCAGGAGCGCCGAGACGACAAGCGCAACAAGCTCCTGCGCACCCCGATCAACGACTTCGAGCTGTCGGTGCGGTCGCGCAACTGCCTCGCGAAGATGAACATCCGCACGCTCGGCGACCTGGTCAAGAAGACCGAGGCCGAGCTGCTCAGCTACAAGAACTTCGGCGAGACGTCGCTGACCGAGATAAAGGAGATCCTGAAGAACAAGGGCCTCCGCCTCGGCATGACCAACGACGAGCTGATGCACCGCGACCTCGGCGAGGCCGCCGAGGCGCCGACCGTCACCGAAGAGGTCGCCGACCCGAACAGCCCGGACCCGGCGCGCCGCCCGATCAGCGAGCTCGACCTGTCGGTGCGTTCGCGCCGCATCGTCGACCTGCTGAAGATCCGCACCATCGGCGACCTCTCGGGCAAGACCGAGGCGGAGCTGCTGGCGTGCCCGAACTTCGGCCAGACGTCGCTGAACGAGATCAAGACCAAGCTCGACGAGTTCGGTCTGTCGCTGCGCGGCTGATCCGCGCGTGCGGCGGGGAGCAGCCCGCTTCCCGCCTGAACAGCACCACCCCACCACCGCCCCCCGCGTGTACGACCACCTGCTCGGGGAGATCGTCGAGAAGCACGCCTCGCGCGTCGTCGTGCGCTGCGCCGGCGTCGGCTACGACGTGCGCGTCAGCCTCAACTCGGCGACGCAGCTGCAGGTCGGCGCGACGCAGAAGCTGTTCACGGTGCTCAACGTCGTCGACGGCGTGCCGTCGCTGCTCGGCTTCGCCACCGCGGCCGAGCGCGAGCTGGCGCGGCGCCTGCTCAACGTCACCAACGTCGGGCCCGCGATCGCGCTGGCGCTGCTCAGCGTCTACGCGCCGGCCGACCTCGCCGCCTGCATCGCCCGCGACGACGCCGCGGCGCTGAAGGCGGTCAAGGGCGTCGGCCAGAAGACCGCCGAGCGCATCTGCCTCGAGCTGCGCGAGGTCGTCGCCAAGCTCGACCTCGGCGCCCCCGCCGCGGCGTCCGGCAAGGCGACGTCGGTCGGCGGCGTCGACGACGACGCGATCGCCGCGCTGGTCACGCTCGGCTTCAAGGAGAACGACGCGCGCACCAAGGTCGACAAGGCGCGCGGCCGGCTCGGCGGCACCGCCGACACCGAGGCGATCGTCAAGGCCGTGCTGCAGATGTAGCGGCGCGTTTTGCCGCCGCGCGCGGGAACGATCCCGGCAGCGGCGGGCACTTCGGGGCAGCATGGTGCAGACCCCGATGAGCGACATGCCCCCCGAACTGCTGGCCCGACACGACGGCTGGCTGCGCCAGCTGGTGGCGCGCCTGGTCGGCGACGACGTCGACGACGTGCTGCAGGAGGTGCGGCTGACGGCGATGCGCTCGCCGCCGCGCGAACGCAGCGCGCTGCCGAAGTGGCTCGCCACCGTCGCGCGCCGCGTCGCGGGTCGTCGACGCCGCGGCGCCGCACGGCGGCGTGCGCGCGAGCAAGAGGTCGCGACGCGCGACGACGACGGAGCGCGGTTCGACCCAGCCGAGTTGGTACAGCGCGTCGAAGCACGGCAACGCATCGCCGCCGCAGTACTGCAGCTCGACGAACCGTTCCGCAGCGTCGTGCTGCTGCGCTATTTCGAGGACCTGACGCCGAGCCAGATCGCGCAGCGCACCGGGGTGCCCGCGGCGACCGTGCGCACCAGGCTGTTCCGCGCCCACCAGCTGCTGCGCGAACGTTTCGGACACGAACACGGCCGCGATTGGCGCACCGCGCTGCTGCTGGCGTGCCCGCTGCCCGAAGGCGCAGCGACGGCGACGAGCGCGACGCCGCCGCTGCTGCTGGCGTTGGCTGCCGTGCCGCTGCTGGCACTCGGCAGCTGGTGGTGGCTCGGCGCGCCGCCGGACGCGGTGCCGACGCAGCTCGCCGACGCCGGAGCAGCAGCGTCACCCGTCGCAGCGGCCGTCGACGACGCACCGCGCGGAGAAGCGCCGGACCGCGCACGCGTCGAGCAGGCAACGGACCAGGCAGACACACCCCTGCCACTGCCGACCATGCGCGTGACCGGCCGCGTCTTCCGCTTCGACGGCGCGCCGCTGCCGCAGGTCCCGATGGTGTTCGTTCCCGAGCGAGGCGGCGACCCGGAGCAACTCGGCACCTCCGACCACGACGGCAACTTCGACGTGCAGGTGCCCGCGGCAACGCCGGGCCACCTCGAGACCGGCGGCGAGTTCGTCGCGCTGCGCACATGGCCGTTCGGCGACCACCAGGATCGTTCGGGCATCGAGGCGATGGTGATCGCCGCGCCGGCGGTGCGGCTCGCGGGCGTCGTCGTCGACGCCCGCGGCACGCCGGTGCCCGAGCAGGACGTCGCGGTGCAGATCGGTGACGCCTTCGGCTTTCCGCTGCCGGCGGCGGCGTGCGGCCGCGTGTTCCGCTGGCCGAGCACGCGCACCGACGGTAACGGCGCGTTCCGTCTGCCGCGCGTGCCGGGCTTCACATTTGGCGATCTGCGGGTCGCGTGGTCCTCGAACGAGACCCGCGTGCCGCTGCCGGCAGCCGACAGCGAAGACCTGCGCATCGTGCTCGGCACCGGTCACATTTCGATCCCGCCAAGACTTGCGCCGTCTGCCGACGCCATCGTCAACCACTGGGCGAAGGTGACCGGCATCGTCACCGACCAGGCCGGCCAGCCGCTCGAAGGCGCGATCGTGCGCGAGCCGCGCTGGAGCGACGGCGGTACGACGACCGCCGCGGACGGATCGTTCGAGACGAGCGCGCGGATCTCGACGCAACAAGAGGTGACGCTGGTCGCCGCGGCAGAGGACTTCGCTCCGCGCTCGTTCCGCATCCCAATCGCCGCCGAGGGCGCCACGACCTGCACGCTGGTGCTCGACACCGCGGGGGCGGCGCTCAGCGGCCGGGTCGTGGACGCGCAGGGCCGCGCGCTGCCCGACGTCGCGGTGATGCTCGCCGACGCGACACCGACCCACGAATTGCACCCGACAATCGCGATGGAAGGCGTTGGTCACCCCGACTACGGCGTGCACGCGATCACCGACGGCGGCGGCGCCTTCACCATCACGCCGGTGCTCGAACGCCCCTACCACCTGCGCGTCGCCGAGTTGTCGACCGGCTACGCGAAGACCTTCGGTCCGTTCCGACCGGGCTCGGACTGCGCGATCACCCTGCCGCTGCGCCGCGCCCACCCCGTGCTGCGCATCGTCGTCGCCGACCGCAGCGGTGTCGTCGTGCCCGACGTGCGGGTGCGCTGCTCGGTCACCGCGCAACAGCTGCGCACCGAGGACGGAGGTCACACCAGCACGACCTCGCTGCCGCTCGGCCTCGACGCGGCGACCGACGCCGAAGGCGTGCTGGTCTACACCGACGCGCCAGCGGGCGACCTGCGGTTGCGGCTGGAGAAGCCTGGCTTCGAGCCGCGCGAAGTGACGGTCGCCGCCGATGGCGGCGGGCTGGTGCACGTCACCTTGCAGCGGCACGTGCTGATGCGGATCGCGACGAAAGGTGTCGACGAACGCTTCGTCAAGGTGATGCTGTTCGACGCCGACGGAACGGAACTGCGCATCCGCCAGCCGTGGCAGGGATCGTTCCGCAGCGGCGGCTGGCAATTCGGGATCCACCGCGGCCACTCGGTCGTCGGCGCCGTCGTCGAGACCGCGGTGCGCGCCGAGCTGCGCGACATCTTCTCCGACGAGGTGCTGCGCGAGATGCCGTTCGTGCCGGTGTGCGACGGGGTGACGGTGCTCGACTTCCCGAACTAGAGATCGCGCACCAGTTCGCGATGCCATCGCCGCTGCGACGCCGCCAGCGAGCGCTCCGCGCGAAAGCGCCGATGGGACCGCGGTGAACGTGTCCGGGCTGTCCAGCGCGCTACCCACGACCGGCGGCGAGGCGACGGCGAGCTACCTGCAACGGCTCGCCGCGCTGCGGCATTCGCAGCAGCAGGAACGGCTCGACGACCCGTTGCAGCAGGCGGTCGCGCTGGCCGGGCTGCAGGGACAGGACACGGCGACGATCTCGCAGGCGGCGCGCGAAGCCGCCGCGAGCGATCGCGATCACGACCACGAAGCGCTGGGCGACGACACACACGGCGACGGCGAACGCGCGATGCTCGACGAGCTGTCGGCGCGCGACCGCGAGGTGCGCGCGCACGAGGCCGCGCACCAGTCCGCCGCCGGCGAGCTGGCGATCGGCGGCCCGAGCTACACCTTCCAGACCGGCCCCGACGGCAAGCGCTACGCGATCGGTGGCGAGGTCACCGTGCGGCTCAGCGAGGGTCGCACCCCCGAAGAGACGCTGCGCAAGATGGAGCACGCGATGCAGGCGGCGCACGCGCCGGACCAGCCGTCCGGGCCCGACCGCGTCGTCGCGTCGCAGGCCGCGCGCATCGCCGCGAAGGCGCGGCGCGAGCTGGCCGCCGAGAAGGCGGCGCAGGCGGACGAGCTGCGCAGCGGCCACGGACCACGGCCGACCGGCGCAAAGGTCGACGTGTTCGCCTGACCGCGCATCGACGCCGCGCGCCAAACGACCGCTCCCCGCGGTAGAGTTCGTCCGGCCCCATGCGCATCTCCCGTAGCTTCGACGCCTCGCCGCAGGAACTCCGCGAGGCCTTCACCCTGACCGAACGGCTGCGGCGGTGGTTCCGACCGGCGCCGGACGTGCCGGTCGCGGCGGCGCAGGCCGTCGACGGCGGCTCGGCGCTGCGCTTCGCGACGCCGGCTGGCGACGTGACCCTGACCTTCCGCTGGCAGACCAACGAACCCGGCGGCGCCCTGGTCGGCACGCTGCGACAGCAGGACCCGCGGGGCACGCACGACTCACAGCTGACCGTCACCTTCGGCCGCGACGCCGCCGGCAGCTCGGTCACGGTGCAGCACGACGGCATGCCCGAGCAGCAGCTGGCCGAGGCGGAGGCGGGCTGGCGCTTCGCGCTCGGCCGCCTGATCGCCGGCTGCCCGCGGGCCGTCGACGAGTACTACGCGCGGCTGACCGGACAGCCTGGCTACCGCTCGCCGTTCGGCGGTCTGTGGCCGGACCGTCCCGACGCAGCAGCGGAGTTGGCCGCGCGGCAGGCGAGCGGCGCGCTGGACGAGGCGGACGCGGCGCGGTTCGCGCACTGGATCGAACGGGGCTTCGTCGTGCTGCCGCAGGCCGTGACGGGTGCGGACATCGACCAGCTCACCGACGACGTCGCCCGCGACTGGCGCGCCGGCAACCCGGCGGTCACGATCGAGCTGTGCGACGGGGACGGCGGCTACCACCGGATGCTGCCGGAGTGGCGCGACCGGCCGAGCAAGGTGCTCGACTACCACGGCGTCCGCGAGAGCGCGCGGCGCATCCAGTTCGCGCCGGCGATCCGGCGCTTCCTGCGGCAGCTGTTCGAGCGACCGCCGATGGCGACGCAAAGCCTGCTGTTCACCTACGGCACCGAGCAGGCGATGCACCAGGACACCGCCTACGTGGTCATGCGCTCACCGATGGAGTTCGTCGGTTGCTGGGTCGCCCTGGAGGACATCGTGCCCGGCTCCGGCGAGCTGCAGTACTACTCGGGCAGCCACCGCATCCCCGAATACCTGTGGCTCGGCCGATCGCGCGCAAGGCCACCCGGCTACGAGGACCACGGCGAGTTCCTCGACTGGGTCCGCCGCCACTCGGAGGAGCGCGGCTGCGAGCTGGTGCGCTTCCTGCCCAAGAAGGGCGACGCGGTGATCTGGCACGCCGACCTGGTGCACGGCGGCTCCCGCCGCGAGCTTCGCGAGCAGACGCGCCGCAGCCTGGTCACGCACTACTGCCCCGTCGACGTCGCCCCGGCGTGGATGGACGACCGTCACCCGCGCCACCGCCACGGGGACGACGCCTACTACTGCCACATGATGGTCTGAGCGCCGTGCCGCGCCTTCAGCGGCCCAGCACCACCAGCAACAGCTGCACGTCGGCCGGCCGCACGCCGGCGATGCGCGACGCCTCGCCGAGCGTCAGCGGCCGCCGCTGCACGAGCCGCGCGCGCGCCTCGTTGCTGAGGCCGGGCAGGCGCTCGTAGTCGAACCGCTCGGGGATGCGCCGCGCCTCGAGCCGCTGCAGCCGCTCGACCTCCATCGCCTGGCGCTTGATGTAGCCGTCGTACTTGACCTCGGCCTCGACCTCGGCGAGCTCGGCCGGTGACAGCGCCATCGCCGCGAACGTCGGGTCGGCGGCGAGCACGTCGGCGACCGTCACCTCGGGCCGCCGCAGCCACTCCTGCAGCGTCTTCCGTTCGCGGCGTGCGTTGGCGAGCCAGCCCAGCGCGGCGCGGATGCGCTGCTCCTTCTGCCGCGCGGCGTCGGCCTGCGCGTCGTCGACGAGGCCGTAGCGTTCGCCGAGCGCGGTCAGCCGCCGGTCGGCGTTGTCGCTGCGCAGCAGCAGCCGGAATTCGGCGCGGCTGGTGAACATGCGATACGGCTCACGCGGGTTGACCCGGCACAGGTCGTCGATCATCACGCCGAGGTAGGCGGTGGCGCGGTCGAACACGACCGGCGCCTCGTCCCTCGCGAAGCGCGCCGCGTTGAGCCCTGCGACCAGCCCCTGGCCCGCGGCCTCCTCGTAGCCGCTGGTGCCGTTGATCTGCCCGGCGGCGAACAGCCCGCGCAGCGTCGCCACCTGCAGGTCGGCCCGCAGCTGCTCGGTCAGGATGTAGTCGTACTCGACCGCGTAGCCGCAGCGCAGCATCTCGACCTGTTCGAGGCCGGCGATGGTGCGCAGGAACTCCATCTGCACGTTCGGCGGCAGGCTGGTGCTGATGCCGTTGGGGTAGATCTCGTCGCTGTCGCGCCCCTCCGGTTCGAGGAACACCTGGTGCGACGGCTGGTCGGCGAAGCGCACCACCTTGTCCTCGACGCTCGGACAGTAGCGTGGGCCGGTGCCCTGGATGCGCCCCTGGAACATCGGCGACTCGTCGGCGTGGTCGCGGATCACCTGGTGCGTGCGTTCGTTGGTGCGCGTGATCCAGCACGGCAGCTGCGGCTGTTCAAGCTTCGCCGTGCGGAACGAGAACGGCTGCGGCGGGTCGTCGCCGGGCTGCAGCTCGAGCCGGTCGAGGTCGATGGTCGACTTGCGCAGCCGCGGCGGCGTGCCGGTCTTGTGCCGGCCGAGCGCGACGCCGAGCCGCCGCAGCGCGCCGGAGATCGCCACCGCCGCCGGCTCGCCGTGGCGACCGCCCTCGCGTTCGTTGCGGCCGGCGAACAGCCGGCCGCCGAGGAACGTGCCGGTGGTCAGCACGACCGCCGGCGCCGTGACGCGGGTGCCGTCGGCGAGCACCACACCGTCGACGCGGCGCTGCGCCCCGTCGCCGCTGCTCAGCAGGTCCACCACCTCGCCGGACAACACGGTCAGCCCGCGGCGCGCGAACACCCGCTGCACCATGACCCGGTTGTAGAGGTCGCGGTCACACTGGGCGCGCGGCGAACGCACCGCCGGCCCCTTCTTGGTGTTGAGCATGCGGAACTGGATGCCGGCGGCGTCGGTCGCCAGCCCCATCTCCCCGCCGAGCGCGTCGACTTCGCGAACCAGCTGCCCCTTCGCCAGCCCGCCGATCGCCGGGTTGCACGACATGCGGCCGATCGCGGCGGGGTCCATGACGACCATCGCCGTGCGCGCGCCGGTGCGCGCGGCGGCGGAGGCGGCCTCGGCGCCGGCATGGCCGCCGCCGACGACGAGGACGTCGAAGTCACGGGTCACGCGGCAGGAGATACCCGGCGGGGCGCGCGGCTTGAAGGGGCTGCCGGCCCAGCGGGCCGGTCAGCTCAGGCCGCGACCGAGCGGGCGTAGATGGCGCGCAGCAGCAGCCGATGGCGGATGACGTAGGTCCACATGCGCCTTGCATCGGCCCTTCGACGCCGCGACTGGAGCGCCGCAGGCCGCCGACCTATGCTGCGCCGATGCGCATGAGTCGTTCCCTCCTGCTGGCCGCCGTGCTGCCGACGCTGGCAGGACCCGCCTGGTCCCAGGTGGCGCTGAGCGCCGTGCCCGAGCTGGCGCGCGCCCGCGCCGAGCGCCTGCGGCCGCAACAGGTCGCCGCGCTCGAGCCGTTCTGGGCGGACCTGTCGCTCGACTACGACGGCAGCAAGCCGTTCCTCGACGAGCGCATCGCCAAGGCCGCGGAGCTCGGCGACAGCGTCGTGCCGCTGCTGCTCGAGAAGCTGCAGCCGGCCCAGGGCGGCTCGACCGCGCGGCACCTCGCCGACAACTGCGCCCGGGTGCTGGCCCGGCTCGACCCGGGTTCGTTCGTCGACGCGCTGGCCGAGATGGCGCGCGGCAAGCACGACATCGCCCGCAACGAGGCGATCATGCTGCTCGGCTACGCCAACGTGCCGCTCGCCGGCCGGGTGCTGACCGACCTCGTCGACAAGGTCACCGGCGACGACCTGCGCCACGTGCTGACCTCGCTGCGCCGCCTCCGCTACG
The DNA here is from genome assembly GCA_020638735.1 of Planctomycetota bacterium. Taxonomy (GTDB): domain Bacteria; phylum Planctomycetota; class UBA1135; order UBA1135; family UBA2386. The sequence goes on from JACKHZ010000009.1 coordinate 236,758, forward strand.
CCAGCGCCGCGCCGAAGGTCGTCGCGCTGCTCGGCTCGAGCGACCGCCGCGTGCGCGAGGAGGTGCTCGAGTTCCTGATCGCCGCCAAGGCCTCTTCCGTCGCTCCCAGCGTCGTGCAGGCGCTCGGCGCCGAGACCGACAACCGGCTGCTGCCGACCTACGTGCAGTACTTCGCCGCGGCCGTGCGCCGCGACGCCAACGCCACCGCCGCGCTGCTGCCGCTGCTCGGCGGCGAGCGGCTCGACTGGAACGACACCAAGGACCTCGTCGCGGCCCTGGCCGACGTCGCGCCGGTCGGTCACGACGAGACGTGCCGCAAGCTGCACGAGCTGGTCGACGCCAACGACTCGAGCTCGCTCGGCGTCGCGGCGGCGGTGTCGCTGCGCAAGCTCGGCGACAAGCAGGGCGCGGTGCGGCTGCGCCGCGCGCTCGACGAGAAGCTGCGCCGCCGCAAGCGGGAGGCCGCGCTGTACGAGCAACGCGCCAGCCTGCTGTTCGAGATCGGAGAGTACGCCGACGCGATCGACGACTACGAGAAGATCCTCGAGTTCACGGAGGGCATCGCGATGACGCGGCGCGCCTACGAGGGCCTGATCCGCAGCGAGGCCCGCCGACACAAGATCCAGAACCTCGTCAAGCAGCTGAAGGCCTCGGGCATGACCGTGCGGGAGATCGAGCAGCTCGGCGAAGGCGACGAGGCGGTGCAGACCGCGCTCGGCCACGACCGCGTGCGCAGCTTCCTCCGCCAGCTGGCCAAGGAACAGGCGCCCAAGTAGGGCCGCGGCCGCCCGGCGCCCCGGCGGCCGGCCACGGCCGGGGCGCCCGCCCCCCGGGGACCAGCTCGCCCCGGGCAGGCCCGGCAGCCGATACCCGGCAGCCCATCCGCGCCGCCGCGGCGACGGTCCCGGTGTCGCCTTGACCGGACCGACCACGGCGGCCAAGATGCTCGCCCTTTTGGCCGGCCGCGCCCCCGCTGCCCGCCCCGTTCCGCGCCATCTTCCGCACCAGCCCACCCATGCAAGTCCAGGTTGCCGAAACCGGCCCCTGCAGCCGCTCCCTGCACATCACCGTCCCGCCCGAGCAGGTCAAGGAGCACCTGGATCAGCTCTACAGGTCCGCCTCGCAGCAGGTGCAGGTGAAGGGCTTCCGCCGCGGCAAGGTGCCGCGCCAGATGATCGAGAAGCTGCACGGCAAGGAGATCCTCGCCGAGGCCAAGGAGCAGCTGCTCAACCGCTACTTCGGCGAGGCCTGCCGCGAGAAGGAGCTGAACCCGGTCGGTCGCATCCAGATCGAGGAGTTCGAGAAGCTCGAGATCCAGCCCGGCCAGCAGCTCGCCTTCACCGCCAAGATCGACGTCAAGCCGACCTTCACGCTGCCCGAGATCAAGGGCATCGAGGTGCCGAGCTTCGAGCCCGAGGCCAACGACCAGGACGTCGACAACGCGCTGAAGGAGATCGCGCACCAGAAGCGCAAGATCCAGAAGACCGACGAGGCGGTGGCCGACGGCGACTTCGTCAAGTGTGACTACACGTTCCACGACGAGGGCGGCGCCGAGGTGCACTCGCGCAAGGGCGTGCAGCTCAACACCCGCATCCCGATCCACGGCGTCGAGGAGACCGCCTACACCGAGGCGCTGATCGGCGCCAAGGCGGGCGACAGCCGCGAGATGGCGATCACCTTCCCGGAGAAGTTCGAGAAGGAGGCGGTGCGCGGCAAGGCCGGGTCGGTCAAGGTCCAGGTGAACGAGGTGCTGCGCGTCTCGCCGCCGCCGATCGACGACGCGCTGGCCAAGGAGCTCGAGTTCGAGGACCTCGCCGGTCTGCGCAAGGACCTGGCGACGCGCATCGGCGCCGAGAAGACCCGCCTCGGCAAGATCCGCCAGGAAGACGCGTGCCTCGAGTTCCTCAGCAGCAAGGCCGAGATCGCGCTGCCGCCGTCGCTGGTCGAGGAGCAGAAGCACGCCTCGCTCGGCCAGTTCGCGCAGCGCATGCACGAGCAGGGCGCCAGCGACGACGACATCAAGGCCAAGCTGGCCGAGTCGGACGGCGAGGCGCAGCAGGACGCCGAGCGCCGCGTGAAGCTGTTCTTCCTGATCGAGGCCGTGGCCAAGCAGGCGAAGCTGTTCGTCACCGAGGGTGACGTCGACGGCGAGCTGCGCAACATCGCCGCCGCCAACAGCAACGAGGAGACCCAGATCGGCCCGGCCCAGGTGCGGGAGTTCCTGGAGAAGCAGAACCGCATGGGCGAGCTGCGCCTGGCCCTGCTGGAGCGCAAGGTCCGGGATTTCCTCAGAGAGAACGGCAAGCCCGTCGATAAGAAGGAAAGTTGACGTCGCCCCGGTGCCATCGCCGGGTCGAAGTCCTACAAGCAGGCCGCGCGCTCCGCAGGCGCGGCATAGGACAGGTTACCGAGCCATGAGCATCGCCAACGACTACGTCATCCCCTACGTCATCGAGAAGACCGGCCGCGGCGAGCGGCAGTACGACATCTACAGCCGCCTGCTCGAGGACCGCATCGTCTTCATCGGCTCGCCGATCGACGACGGCCTGGCCAACTCGGTCATCGCGCAGCTCCTGTTCCTGCAGAAGGAGAACAAGAACCAGGACATCAACCTGTTCTTGAACTCGCCCGGTGGCAGCGTGACTGCCGGCCTCGCGATCTACGACACGATGCAGTTCGTGCAGTGCCCGATCGCGACCTACTGCATCGGCCAGGCCGCCTCGATGGGCGCGGTCCTGTTGGCGGCCGGGACGAAGGGCAAGCGGCACGCGCTGCCGCACGCGCGCATCATGATCCACCAGCCGTGGGGCGGGGTCGGCGGCACGGCGCTCGACATCTCGATCCAGGCGGACGAGATCCTGCGCCTCAAGCAGACCCTCAACGGCATCCTGGCCGCCCACAGCGGCAAGTCGATCGACGTGGTCAGCAAGGACAGCGACCGCGACTTCTTCATGGGTTGCGAAGAGGCCAAGGCGTACGGCCTGATCGACGAGATCGTGCAGACCTCGAAGTAAGTGCCCCGGACGCAAGGGAGGCTCGACGAAGGCCGTGAAGCCAGGCCCCTCGTCGGGTAGAGTGGCGCGGTCACAGAGTTGGCAAGCCCCCTTGGCCCCGCGCGGTCCTGGGGCCTACCAAGCGTCGGCCGCCCCCCGCGGTCGACACCCGGGCCGACGCGCCCGGGCCCGCGATCCATACCCGAGAATGGCAGGCCGAGAGTAAATGGCTGGCAAAGGCAAGACGGTCGAGCGGTGCACGTTCTGCGAGAAGTCGCGGCACCATGTGCAGTCGCTGATCTCCGGCCCGCCCGGCGTCTACATCTGCAATGAATGCATCGAGATCTGCAACACGATCCTCAAGGAGGAGGACCGCAAGCAGAAGGGCACCGCGCCGCCGACGTTCGTCAAGGACCTCGTCCTCAAGGACAAGGTGCCGACGCCGGAATACATGGTGAAGCGGCTGAGCGACTACGTCATCGGCCAGGAGCACGCCAAGAAGGTCCTGTCGGTCGCCGTCTACGGCCACTACCGCCGCCTGCACGCGCGCTACCACAACCCGGACCTCGAGCTCGAGAAGAGCAACATCCTGCTGGTCGGGCCGACCGGCTCCGGCAAGACGCTGCTGGCGCGCACGCTGGCGCGCGTGCTCGACGTGCCGTTCGCCATCGCCGACGCGACGACGTTGACCGAAGCCGGCTACGTCGGCGAGGACGTCGAGAACATCCTGTTGAAGCTGCTGCAAGCCGCCAACTTCGACGTCGAGCGGGCGCAGCAGGGCATCGTCTACATCGACGAGATCGACAAGATCGGCCGCACCACCAGCAACGTCTCGATCACGCGTGACGTCTCCGGTGAGGGCGTGCAGCAGGCGCTGCTGAAGATCCTCGAAGGCACCGTCGCCAACGTGCCGCCGCAGGGCGGCCGCAAGCACCCGGAGCAGAGCTACATCCAGGTCAACACGGAACACATCCTGTTCTTGTGCGGCGGCACCTTCCACGGCATCGAGCACTTCATCGCCCGACGCCTCGGCCAGAAGGTCATCGGCTTCGGCCAGGGCCGCGAGGAGGAAGAGGAAGGCGAGGTGCTCACGACCAGCCAGGCCGAGCGCGACCGCCTGATCCCGTTCCTCGACCAGAAGGACCTGATCGACTTCGGCATGATCCCGGAGTTCGTCGGCCGCCTGCCGGTGACGGTGCCGATGCGGTCGCTGACGCGCGACGAGATCCTCAACGTCATGACCCAGCCGAAGAACGCGCTGGTGCGGCAGTACAAGGCGATGTTCGAGCTCGACAGCGTGCAGCTGGAGTTCACCGACGACGCGCTGGGCGTGCTCGCCGACGAGGCGATGCGCCGCGAGACCGGCGTGCGCTCGCTGCGGGCGATGTTCGAGGACGTGCTGCTCGACCTGCGCTACGACATCGCGTCGCGCAAGGGCGAGCAGGTCGTGCTGACCGCCGACTACGTGCGCGAGCGCCTGTCGCGCAGCCCGACCAGCCACCTGCCGCGCCGCAAGCGCGACTCGGCTTGAGCGCGGCCCCGCACGGGGCCGCCCAGAGCGGGCCAGCGCTGACCGAGCTCTCGGACGACGCGCTGCTGAGGCTGGTCGAGCAGCTCGGCGGCAAGCCGTTCCAGGGCCGCCAGGTGCTGCACTGGCTGTGGAAGCACGGCGTCGACGACGTCGAGCAGATGCGCAACGTGCCGGCGAAGCTGCGCGAGGCGCTGCGCCCCCACCGCCTGCGCGCTGCCGAGGTGCGCGAGGCCGAGCTGGCCCAGGACGGCACCGAGAAGCTGCTGGTCGGATTGGCCGACGGCGACGCCGTCGAGTGCGTGATCATCCCCGACGGTGAACGCACGACGCTGTGCATCTCGACCCAGGTCGGCTGCCCGGTCGGCTGTGTGTTCTGCGCGTCGGGCCTCGGCGGCGTGCGCCGCAACCTGACCGCCGGCGAGATCGCCGAGCAGGTGCTGCTGGCGAAGGCGCGCCTGCCCGACGACCGCCGCCTGACCAACCTGGTCGTGATGGGCATGGGCGAGCCGATGCTCAACCTCGACGCGCTGTTGCCGGCGCTGGCCCGCATCCACGACGCGGACGGCATCGGCATGGGCGCGCGCCGCATCACCGTCAGCACGTCGGGCTACCCGCGGCAGATGGAACGCTTCGCCAAAGCCGACGAGAGCTACAACCTCGCCGTCTCGCTGCACGCCGCCGACGACGAGCTGCGCAAGCAGCTGGTGCCGACCGCCACCCACCCGGTGCGCGAGATCGTCGCCGCCGCGCACCGCTACTTCGGCCTGAAGGGCCGCGAGGTCACCTACGAGGTGGTGCTGCTGAAGGGCGTCAACGACCGCCCGTCGCACGCTGAGACGATGATCCAGACGCTGCGCGGCCTGCCGTGCACCGTCAACCTGATCCCGTGGAACCCGGTCGACGAGATCCGCCGCGAACGCGGCCTCGAGCGCCCGCTCGAAGCGCACGTCGACCTGTTCGCCGAGGCGCTGCGCTGTGGCGGGCTGAAGGTCACGGTGCGGCGCCAGCGCGGCGCCGATCGCTCGGCCGCGTGCGGCCAGCTGCGGCTGCGGCGCCAACCGGGCGCGTAGGCTCGTCCCGGATGCCGGGTCGGCCTAGGATGCGCGGCGTGACGACGACGACGACGCTCCGGGCCCTTCGCCCTCTCGCCGGCCTGCTGCTGTGCGCCGCGTGCGCTACCGGCCCGGCCGCGCCCGAGCCGGCCGCCGGCCCGGTGCTGGTCTCGACGTGGCCGTTCGGTCACTTCGCCAACGACGGCGCGCTGGCGAAGCTGCAGCAGGGCGGCTCGCGGCTCGACGCGATCGAGGCCGGCATCCGCGAGGTCGAGGCCCGCAGCTGCGACGGCAGCGTCGGCCTCGGCGGCCGCCCCAACGCCGCCGGCTACCCGCAGCTCGACGCCTGCATCATGGACGGCCCCGGCCAGCAGGCCGGCAGCGTCGCCGGACTCGAGGGCATCGTGCACCCGATCACCGCCGCGCGCGCGGTGCTCGAGCACAGCAAGCACGTGATGCTGGTCGGCGAAGGCGCGCGCTGGTTCGCGCTCGAGCACGGCGTCGATTCGGTCGCGGTCGACGACCTGCCGGCGAAGAAGCAGGCGTGGACCGACGGCCACCGCCCCGCCGACATCGACCGCCGAGGCCACGACACCATCGCGCTGGTGCTGCGCGCAGCCGACGGCCACATCGCCGGGGGCTGCTCCACCAGCGGCGCCGGCGGCAAGCTGCCCGGCCGCGTCGGCGATTCGCCGATCCTCGGCTCCGGGCTCTACGTCGACGACCAGGTCGGCGCGGCCGGCGCCACCGGCATCGGCGAGAACGTGATGCGCTACTGCGGCACCTACCAGATCGTCGAGTTCATGCGCCAGGGCATGACGCCGATGCAGGCCTGCGAAGAAGTCGTGCACCGCATCGCCGCCGTCGATCCGCGCGGCTACCAGCTCGACATCTGCTTCGTCGCCGTGGACCGCTTCGGTCGCTACGGCGCGGCGGCGTCGAACATGCGGTTCCCGTTCTGCGTCACCGACGCCGACGGCACGCGCGAACTCAGCGTCGAGGCGGTCACCCCGCGACGCTGAGGCGACCGCCGGCGCGCGCGATCAGCGGATCGTGCCGCGCTCCTGCAGCTGCTTCGGCTGCTCCTGCACCGGCTCCGCGTCCTCGCGCTTCGGCGCCTCGGCGGTCTGACGGCGCCCCTTGCGCACGAACTCGACGACGACCTTGTCGCCCTTGCCGAGCGCGCCGAGCGCAGCCTGCACGTCGGCGGGCGAGCCGATCGCCTGTTCGCCGATCTTGACGACGATGTCGTTGGCCTGAAGGCCCAGGTCCTGCGCCAGCGTGCCGTCCTGAACCTCGGCGACCATCAAGCCGACGCTCGGGTCGAGTTCGAGGTACTCGCGGAGCTGGTCCGGCAGCTCGCGGATCACGACGCCGAGCCGGCGGCCGGCAGGCGGCAACGGCGCCGCCGCGGTCGCGTCCGGCTGCAGATCGATCTGCTGGCGCTGCGCGCGGCGGGCGCGGTCGAACGGCAGCACGCGCGGCTGCAGGTCCTGCTGGTCGAAGCCACGCACGACCGGGCCGAGCCGCCCGCTCAGGCCGCCGAAGCCCGGGGCGCGGTCGCCGAACTGCAGGTCCAGGCCCATGCCGAGCCCGTTCTGCTTGAGCACGTCCGGATACTGCTCGCGGAAGGTCTTCATGTCTGGCGCCTCGTAGACCTTCTTCTCGGTCTTGCCATCGGCGCCCACCTCGTCGACCTCGACGCGCACGCCGTCCGGGCCGACCTGCATGCTCATGCCGCTCGACTGGCCACCCTGGCCCATCGCCTGCATCTGGTCCTGCAGGTCGCGGAAGAAGTCGTCGGAGAAGAAGCGGCCGCGCGGCACGTCGATGCCGAAGTCCTGCTCGAAGCGGCGGAACAATCGGTCGAACTCGTCGCGCATCTCGTCCGGTGCGACCTGGTCCAGCCGCGGCGGCGCGGCGCGCGTGCCGCCGTCGGGCCGCGAGACCTGCGGCGGCTGGCCCTGCCCACCGCGCTGGCGATCGACGAGGCCGCCACCACCGCCGCTCTGCATCTGCCGCAACAGGCGACGCGCCCGCCATTGCACCTCGCCGTCGGCGGCGTCCTTCGCCGCCGCCTCGAGCTGCGGCACCGCGGCATCGCCGAGCTCGCGCAGGCGGCGCTCGGCTTCGAGACGCTCACGGTAGCTGTCGCTGCCGAGTTGCTCGATCCAGTGCTTCGCGCCCGGTCGGGCCTTCTCGGCCTCGGGCGCGGTACGGGTCTCGGGATGTTGGCTCGGTTCCTGGGCGCCGGCGAGCACCGGCAGGCCGAGCACGGACGTGATCAGGAGGGTTCGAAGCTCGTTCTTCATCGCGTTCACCAGTCTCGTTCCGGCGGCGGCCGGCAGGCAGCCGCGAGGTCCTCCGGACAACGACGTCGGCCGCGAAAGACTCCGACCGCGGCGTCAGCGCGGCGGCGGCAGCTGCTCGTCGATCGGCGTGCGCAGCCGCCCGCGCCCCATCATGCCGGGGCCGACGCCGCTCTCGGCGCTGCCCTGATCGTCGATCGGCAGGCCCACCGGCAGCAGCTCGAACCGCGGCCCCGCGTACGGCACCGCGCGCAATGGGCCGGTACTGGTCGCCTGCAGCGGCTGACGACTCCAGATCGAGTCACGCTCGCCGCCGTGCCCCAGCCAGAAGCCGAACGCCCAGAAGCCGATCGCCGCCAGCAGCATCGCCGCGGCGCCGAGCGCGACCACGTGGCGCCACGGGAGCTCCCGGCGCCAACGCGCGAAGCCGAGCACGCCGGGTCCGTAGGCCGACGTCACGGCCTCGTGGCCGGGGCCGTCCTGCCATTCGATCTCGGCGACCCGCGCCATGATCGCGGCGTGCAGGTCCTGCTGCAGCGCGTCGTCCGGAACCGCCGCGTCGCGCGCCGCCACCGCGTCGCGCAGCGCCCGACCGGCACGGAGGAAGCCGCCCGCCTCGGCACGGCAACCGACGCACTCGCGCAGGTGGGCGCGCACCTGCGCGGCGCACGTCCCCGCCGCCTCGCCGTCCGGGTCTTCTGCCGCCAGCATCGGCAGCAGCGGCCGGACGTAGGCACAGTCGACAGGCTGCATCGGGTGGCCGTTCACGCCTCCCCCTGACCCCGGTCCCAGTGCTCGCGGAACACCTGCCGACCGCGGTGCAGGCGCCAGCGAGCGGTGGCGTGGGTGATCTTCAGGATCGGCGCGATCTCGCGGCAGCTGAGGCCGTGGATGTCGCGCAGCACCAGCACGGCGCGGAACTTGGCGTCGAGCTTGTCGAGCACCTGCCAGACCAGCGCGTTCTGCTCGTCGCGCTCGATCGGCGCCTGGGCCGCGTCCTCGCGTTCGTCCGGCAGCATCGCGACGAGATCGTCGAGACTGCTGGCGCGCGCACTCCTGAGCTTGCGCAGCGCGTCGATCGCGAGGTTCATGACGATGCGATAGAACCACGTGTAGAAGCTGCGCGCGTAGTCGTACCGATCGAGCGAGCGATACAGCCGCACGAACGCCTCCTGGCAGACGTCGCGCGCCTCCTCGGCGCGGCCGAGCACGTGGAAGGCGATCCAGAACGCACGGCGCTGGTAGCGGGCGACGAGCGCGGCGAACGGGTCCTGCTGACCGGCGAGCGAGCGGCGCACCAGCTCGGCGTCGCTGACCCCGCCGTCGCCGGCGAGCGCCTGCACCTGGGACGGCAGACCGCCCGGCAGCGCGGTCCAGCGCTCGGTTCCTGGGGCGCCTCGGGCGTCCAGCGGGCCGGGCGTCGGGAAGGACTGGTTGGGGATCATGGGCTGGTTCGGGTCCGGCGCGTCCGGGCGCAGTCTACGGATGCCGCGCGCCAGATGCGGGCGCCGGCCCAAAACTCCCGGCCCTGGCCCCGGTCGGAGCTCGACTGTCAGAGCTCGGCAGTCAGAGCTCGACAGTCAGAGCTCGACTGGCACGCCCATGCCGCGGAACTTGCGGTAGCGCTGCTCCATCAGCTCGGCGGGCGGGATCGCCTGCAGCTCGGTGATCCACTGCTCGATCTGCGCGCGGACCTTGGCGATGGTGCCCTTCTGGTCGCGATGCGCCCCGCCGAGCGGCTCCTCGATGACCTTGTCGACGAGGCCGAGCCGCAGCAGGTCCTTGCTGGTCAGCTTGAGCGCCTCGGCGGCCTCGGGGGCCTTGTCGCCCGCCTTCCAGAGAATCGCGGCGCAGCCTTCGGGCGAGATCACCGAGTAGTAACTGTTCTCGAGCATGCCGACGCGGTCGCCGACGCCGATGCCTAGCGCGCCGCCCGAGCCGCCTTCGCCGATCACCAGGCAGACGATCGGCACCCGCAGCTCGAACATGTCGTAGATGTTCTGCGCGATCGCCGCGGCCTGGCCGCGCTCCTCCGCGCCGATGCCCGGATAGGCGCCGGGCGTGTTGATGAAGGTCACGATCGGCAGCTTCATCTTCTCGGCGAGGCGCATCTTCTGCATCGCCTTGCGGTAGCCCTCGGGGTGCGCGCAACCGAAGTTGCACGCCAGACGGTCCTTGACGGTCTTGCCCTTGCGGTGGCCGACGAGCAGGAAGCGCACGCCGTCCATGCTGGCCAGACCGGTCACGATCGCCCGGTCCTCGCCGAACACCCGGTCGCCGTGCAGCTCGACGAAGTCGTCGAGCATCAGCTGCATGTAGTCGCTGGTCAGCGGCCGGTCGGCGTGTCGCGCGACGTTGACGCGCTCCCAGGGCGACAGCTTGCTGTAGACGTCGGCGGTCTCGCGCCGCTTGCGGTCCTCGAGCAGCTCGATCTCGCCGTCGAGGTCGAGGTGCGTGTCCTGCTTGAGCTTGCGCAGTTCGTCGATCTTCTGCTGCAGCTCGTTGAGCGGCCGCTCGAAGGCGAGGCCGTCCTGAACCGCTGGGCGCGTCGAGGATTCGGTCATGGGCCGCGCAATGCTAGGGCCCGGGCGGCCAGCCCGTCTAGAGCTCGTATTCCTTGATCTTGCGATACAGCGTGCGCTCGCTGAGCCCCATCGCCTTGGCCGCCTTCTGGCGGTTGCCGGCGGTCAGCTCGAGCGAGACCCGGATGTGGTTGCGCTCGACCTCCTGCCAGGTTCGCCCCGCCAGGAACTGCCAGGCATCCTGGTCGGTCGGCAACGGCGCCCAGATCTCGGGCGGCAGGTCGCCGCGGGTCAGGATGTTGCCGCGCGCCCGCACCACCATCGACTCGATCGCGTTGCGCAGCTCGCGCACGTTGCCGGGCCACTCGTATTGCACCAGCGCCACCAGGGCGTCGCGGTCGATCGACTCGACATCCTTGCCGTGCAGCTTGGCGAAGTAGGCCAGGAAGTGCGTCGCCAGCAGCTTGATGTCCGAGCGCCGCTCGCGCAGCGGCGGCAGGTCGATCGTCACCACCTTGAGGCGGAAGTAGAGGTCCTGGCGGAACGATCCGTCCTTGACCTTCTGCAGCAGGTCGGCGTTGGTCGCCGCCAGCACCCGCACGTCGACGGGCCGCATCTTGTTGTCGCCGACGCGGGCGACGGCGCGCTCCTCGAGCACACGCAGCAGCTTGATCTGCGTCGCCACCGGCATCTCACCGACCTCGTCGAGCAGCAGCGTGCCGCCGTTGGCGTACTCGAACTTGCCCTCGCGGTCGGCGACCGCGCCGGTGAACGCGCCCTTCTGGTGGCCGAACAGCTCCGACTCGATCGTGCCCTCGGACATGCCGCCGCAGTTGATGGCGACGAACGGCCGCTTCGCGCGCGGCGACAGGTTGTGCACCGCGCGCGCGATCAGCTCCTTGCCCGTGCCCGACGGGCCGAGGATCAGCACCGAGGCGTCGGTCGGCGCGATCTGCCGCACCAGCGACAGCACGCGCTGCATCTTCGGGTCCTGACCGACGATGCCCTCGATGCCGTAGACCGCGTCCATCTGCCCGCGCAGGTCGTCGTAGGCGACGTCCTTCTGGTGGTCCTCGAGCGACTTGCGCACCTTGGCGCGCAGGTCGGCGAGGTCGACGGGCTTCTCGACGTAGTAGGTGGCGCCGCGCTCCATCGCCTGCACCGCGACGTCGCGGCTGCCGTGACCGGTCAGCATCACGATGCGGCAGTTCGGATAGTGCTCACGCGCGGCGGTGAGCACGGCGAAGCCGTCGCCGTCCTTCATCACCAGGTCGGTGACCACGACCGCGAACCGCCGCTGCGCCAGCAGCGCCTGCGCGGCCTGCACGCCGCTGGCGGTGGTGATGTCGACGGGCAACGCCTCGAGCGCCGCGACCAGCGTCTCGCGCAGGTTGTCGTCGTCGTCGACGATCAGGATCGGATCGTTCATCGCGTGCCCTCGCCGTCGCCTTCCACCACCGGATGGGTCGGCAGGCTGATCGTGAACTGGGTGCCCTTGCCGACGTCGCTCTGCAGGCCGACGGTGCCGCCGTGCTCTTCGGCGACGCGCCGCACGGTCGGCAGACCGAGCCCGGTGCCGGCCTTCTTGGTGCTGAAGTAGGGCTCGAACACGCGCGGCTGCAGCTCGGCGGGGATGCCCGCGCCGGTGTCGGTGACGCGCAGCAGCACGGCGGCCGGCTCACGCACCGTCGAGACCAGCACCTCGCCGCCGCGCGGCGTCGCCTCCTTGGCGTTGCGGATCAGGTTGACGACGGCGGCCTGCAGGTGGTCCCAGTCGACCGGCACCTGGCCGACGCCGGCGCCTGGATAGAAGCGCAGCGACACGTCGGCGTCGCGCAGGTCGGGCTCGTGGAACTCGATCAACGCGCGCAACTTCTCGTTGAGGTCGACCGGCACCAGCCGCGGCTCGGGCGCGCGGGCGAAGCCGAGGAACTCCTCGAGGATCGTCTGCAGCCGCTTGACCTCGTTCTGCACGGTGCCGAGCCGCTTCTGGGTGCGCTTGTCGCGCGGCGTCTCGGGGTCTTCGAAGTCCTCGAGCACCAGCTGCAGGTTGAGGCCGATCGTGCTCAGCGGGTTGCGCACCTCGTGGGCGAACCCTGCCAGCAACGCACCGAGCTGCGCCAGCCGCTGCATGCGGATGCGGGACAGTCGTTCTTCGCGCGCCGTGCTCGACATCGGGACCGAAGACGATAGCCCGAAGGCGGCGGCGGCCAACGGCCCGACCGCCGCGATTTGCGCTTCGCGCGCGGCGTCGTGAAGCGGCGCGGATTCGGGACCGCTTCGGGTATGGTCCGCGGCCATGGCGATGCAGCGAGTGCGCCTCTGCGACAGCGACCCGACGACGCTGCGCGACGACGTCGTCGCGCGGCTGCGGCGCGGCGCCCTGTGCGCGCTGCCGACCGAGACGGTCTACGGCCTGACGGTGCTGCCGAGCAACGCCGCCGCGGTCGCCGCCGCGCGCCGGCTGAAGGGACGCGACGGCGACCAGCCGTTCACCTGGCACCTCGCCGATCGCGCCGGACTCCAACGCCTCGGGGCGCTGGTGACGCCCGGCGTCGAACGACTGATCGCCCGCTACTGGCCCGGGCCGCTGACCCTGCTGCTGGCCGGCGCGGACGGCGGCACGATCGGCGCGCGGCTGCCGGCGCACGCGTTCACCAGGGCGGTGATCGCCGCCGCCGGCGAGCCGCTGTGGATGACCAGCGTCAACCGCGGCGGCGAGGCGCCGGAGGTCACGCCCGACGGCATCGCCAGGGTGTTCGCCGACGAGGTCGACCTGCTGGTCGACGACGGGCCGTCGCCGCTCGGCACCGCCTCGACGATCGTGCGCGCGACCGGCGACGAGCTCGAAGTGCTGCGCGAGGGCATCCTGTCGCGCGACGAGGTGTTCGCCACGGCCGCCGAGCTGGTGGTGTTCGTCTGCACGGGCAACACCTGTCGCTCCCCGCTCGCCGAGGCGTTCGCGCGACGGCTGACCGCCGTGGCGATGGGCACCACCGACGAGCGGGTGTTGCCGCGCGGCCTCGGCTTCGCCAGCGCCGGAATCAGCACCATGCCGGGCATGCCGGCGAGCGAAGGCAGCCTGGTCGCCGGCGCCGAGGTCGGGCTCGACCTGACGCCGCACCTGAGCCAGCAGCTCTCACCGGAGCTGTGGCGGCGAGCCAGCCGCATCTACTGCCTCGGCGACAGTCACCGCCGCGCGCTGCTGGCCGAAGCACCCGAGGTCGCGGACCGCGTGCACCTGCTGCGCGCCGACGGCCTCGACATCGCCGATCCCTACGGCGGCGACCTGCGGGCCTACCGCCGGGCGCGCGACGAGATCCGCGCCGCGGTCGCGGCGCGGCTGCCGGAGTGGCTGCCGGCGAAGACGTGACGCGCGGCCCGCGGCGCTCCTCATCGGCGACCCTGCGACGCTACTCGTCGACCATCTCGCGCAGCTTCTGCAGCAACCGCATGTGGCGGCGCATGCTGGTCAGCGGGTGCCCCATGTAGTCGCCCGGCTGGTCGATGTCGCGGATCACCACCGACCCGCCGCCGAGGCGCGTGTCGGCGCAGATCTTCAGGTGCCCGGCGATGCCGACCCGCCCGGCCACGACGCAGCGATCGCCGATCGACGTCGAGCCGGCCACCATCGCCCCGCCGGCCATCACCACGTCGTAGCCGATCGTGCAGTTGTGGGCGATGTGCACGAGGTTGTCGAGCTTGGTGCGCGCGTGCACCATCGTCACGCCGAGCGTGGCGCGGTCGATCATCGTGCCGGCGCCGATCTCGACGTCGTCCTCGATCACCACGGTGCCGAGCTGCGGCACCTTGAGATACGTGCTGCCCTCGCGAGCGAAGCCGAAGCCGTCGCTGCCGATCACCGAACTGGCGTGACAGATCACCCGGTTGCCGAGCGTGACGGCGTGGTAGAGCGTCACCCGGGGGTAGAGCACGCAGTCGGCGCCGAGCGTGCAGTCGTCCCCGATCGTCACCCCCGCCATGACGACGCACCCCGGACCGATGCGGCAACGGCCGATCACCGCGTGCGGACCGATCTCGACCGGGCCTTCGATCTGCGCCTCCGGGTGCACGACCGCGGTCGGGTGCACGCGATGCTCGCTCGCGCGCGGGGTCGGATGGAACAGCGCGGCGACCTTGGCGTAGGCGACGTCCACGTCGGGCACGACGATCAGGCTGGCGCCGGTCGGGATCTGTTCGGCGACCAGCAGCGCCCCGGCCTTGGTGTCCTTGGCGGCGGCGTAGTAGCTCTGGTGCCGAACGAAGCCGATGCGATCTGGCTGGGCGTTGCGCAGATCGGCGAGGCCGACGATGCGCCGCTCGCCGTCACCGTGCAGGGTTCCGGAGACGAGCTCGGCGATGGCGGCGACGGAGGCTTCGGTCATGGCCGGCGATTATGCAGTTCGCGCAGCCGCGCCGCCGCATCGAGTCGGGCGGATCGCGGCCAGTCGGGATCGAACGGGATCGCCCCGTCGACGAGCAGCTGCAACGCCTCCCCGGCGGCGGCGCGCACTTCGCGGTCCTCGTCGAGCAGCAGGTCGGCGAGCAGCGGGTGACAGCTCGGCTCGCGCCGGCCCGCCAGCGCCGCGGCCAGGCGGCGGCGTTGCTCCGCGGCGAA
Organism: Planctomycetota bacterium; assembly: GCA_020638735.1. GTDB lineage: Bacteria > Planctomycetota > UBA1135 > UBA1135 > UBA2386. The sequence goes on from JACKHZ010000009.1 coordinate 251,783, forward strand.
CACGCCCACGTCGCGCAGCGCCGCGGGCAGGGGCAGGTCGAAGCGCCACCAACCCAGCAACTCGAGCGCGCGGCCGGCGGGCACCACCACCCGCGCCGCCTCGCCGAGCACGAACGGATCGGCCAGCTCCCGCAGCGCGAGCCCCTGCTCGGGCGTCAGCGGGCCGTCGGCGAGCAGGCCGACCAGGGCGCGGGCGCAGCGGCTGGCGAAACGCGCCCGCAACGCGACGGCGAGCGGCCCTTCGCCGGCGCAGCGCTCGGCGAGGCGGCGGCCGGCGCCGATCTGCCACAGGTCCTCGAGGGCGAACCGCTCCGCGCGCGGCCGCGGCAGCGACGCGAACACCGCCGGCGCCGCGTCGAAGAAGGTCGGGTCGAGCGAACAGGCCGCACGCACCGCGCGACCTGGATCGGCCAGGCGACCGCCGCGCAGGTCGGGGAGGGCCATGGCCGCCTGCAGCCACGGTTGCGGCGCGCCCGTCGGCAGGAACGGCGCGGTCAGCGCCTGCGCCTCGGCGCGGCCTTCGTCGTCGTCCCGCAGCGCCAACAACCGGGCACGGGCCCGACGCTGATCGGACTGGCCTCGCAGCCAGCGCAGCAGCAGCGAGTCCGCGGTCGGCCCCACCGCCGGCGGCCCGAGCCGCTGCAGCAGCACGCGGGCGAGGTCGACGCCCACCGCGTCGGCCGCGGTCGGCGGCGTGACGACGCCGGTGAACGCCTGGTCGAGGTCGTCCGGCCCGCCGAGGTGCGCCTCGTGCAGGCACCACCGTGCGTCGTCGCTCCAGCCGGCGAAGCCACCGCGCCGCGCGGGCTGCCGCGGCGCGCTGACCAGCACGCCGCCGTCGCCGACGAGGTAGAGGCCGTTCCACGGATGCGCGCGAGCGACGGCGTCGAGCAACGCAACCAACGCCGCAGGCTCGGCCTCGTCGAGCGCCAGCAGCTGCAGCACGACGCCGTCGCCGACGAGACGCCGCAGCTCGCGCTGCCAGCCGTCGCTGCGGCGATGCGCGCCGGCGCCGAGGGCGTCCTCGGCCACCACCACCAGCTGACGCGAACCACCGCCCAACGCGGTCAACGGCCCGGGGACGTCGCGCCACGGCGGCGACGCGTGCGCGGCGTCCGGCGGCGGCACCGGGCCGTCACCGCACAGTCGCGCCGGCAGCGCGCCGAGTTCACGGTCGTCGAGCAGCCGCTCGGTCAGCCACGTCGGGTCCGCGGGCAGCGCGCGGGCCAGCCGTTCTGCTCCGGCGCCGACCAGCAGCACGCGGTCCCCCGCGCGGGAGAACGCGGTCACCATCGCCGCGGCCAACGGCCCTTCGGTGCGCGCCGGCCCGAACGCGACGAGGCGGCGACCGTCGCGGACCAGCTGCATCTCCTGGTTGCGTCGCTGATAGACGAGCGACGCCCCCCCATGCCGGTCGAGCAGCCACGCCGAGGCCGCTGGCGCCGGCTCCCCGCCGCCGAGCCAGAGCGCCACGCCCAGCGCAACCGCCGCACCGACCGGCAGGCCGGGCCTGACGCAGCCGGCACCGACCAGGGCCAACGCCAGGAATGCGGCGAGCCAGGCCGGGTCGAGCGGCGCCGCCACGGTCAGCGCGACGGCGGCGGCCACCGCGCCGAGCAGCACCGCGGCCTGCCGGGCCGTCGCCCGCGCCACCTGTGCCGACGCCGTGCACGAACCGGCGACCAGACAGGCGCCGAACGCCGACGCGCCGCAGAGGTCCGCGGTCCCGTATTCGATCCCGGCCACCGCGCCGCCCCCGCCGACGAAGGCCGCCAGGGCGACCAGCGGCCACGCCGAGCCGCGTTGCCAGTCCGCGGCGCAGCGGCCGGCCGCCGCACCGAGCGCGAAGGCGATGGCGCCGTGCAGCCACGGCAGCGTGCCCGGCGGGCGCTGCTGCACGCCGTGCACCACCGCGGCCAGCAGCCCGAGCCCTACCAGCGCCAGTCGCAGGGCCCGCTGCGCCGCCGAACGGCGCGCGAACAGCCCGACCGCGGCGCCGAGCACGAGCGCGACAGCCCACGCCCAGCCCGGACCGCGCCACGCCAGCGGGTCCAACGTGTCGCCGACCGCGAGCCGCTCCGCGTGGCCGCGCACCATCGCCGCGACGAACGCGCCGACGCCCAGGCCGACCGCGGTCGCGCCGAGCAGCCGGAGCCCCGGGTCGAAGCCGGTGCCCGACGCCGGTTCGCTGTCGGGTTGCTCCGGCGAGACCATCGCCAGCAGGATACCCGGCTGCGTCAACGGACAGGCCCGCTGCTCCGCGGCGAGTTCGGAGCGGTGACGCCCAGTGGCCTGGGAGACGAACGGACGGGACACGGCGGTGCGACGCTGGGAGCGATGGGACCGCGCCTACGCGGCGACGACGTGGCGACGGCGCCTGGTCACCGAGGCACGCCCTGCAACTCGGCGAGGGCCTGCACGACCTGCTCCTGCGTGGTGCACGACAGCAGCCGCTCGCGGACCTCGGCGCGCGACAGCAGCTTGGCGATCTCGGCCAGCGTCTTGATGTGCAGCAGCTTCTTGCTGCGCGGGATCACCAGACCGATGACGATGCGCGCCGGTTCGCCGTCGAGCGTCTCGAACGGGATGCCGGCCGGGTTGAGGCCCAGCACCGCGACCAGGTCGTCGATGCCGTCGATCGCCGCGTGCGGGATGGCGATGCCGTGCTCCATGCCGGTGGTCATGCTGCGCTCGCGCACCACCAGGGCCTGCTCGACGGTCGAGACCATCGACTCGGGGTAGCGGCCGGCGCGCACCGGCACACGGGCGAGGGCGGCCAGCGCCTGCCACTTGTCCGTGGCCCGCAGCGGCACCTCGACGAGGTCCTTCTGGATGAGTTCGGAGAGCTTCATGACCCGCGTAGACCGCGTCGAGTCACCTCGATCGCCGTCCGTCGAATGCAACCGGAGCCGACCGCGCTTGGCAATCGGAAAACCCGAACGAGTGCGTCGGCGCAGCGCCGACGACTCGCCGGCCCGCGCGGCGCGCGTCGGACCGGTGACGCCGCCGAGACGAACGCGCGACCTCTGTTTCTGACCCCCGCACCAGCTAGCGCTGGCCGATCACCGGGGCGGGGAATAGAAACGACCGCCCGCCAGTCCGAGGCGGATCGTGTGCCCCGACTCCGGGGTGAAGCCACCAACAAGCCGAGATGGTCTACCAAGCCCACCGCTCCTCCCGTTCCGCCCCGCGCACCCCGTCGCGCCCGCTCTCGCCGTGGCGGCGACTCCTGCCGCTGGCGCTGCTGCTGGCCGCCCCGCTGGCGGCCCAGAACGATCCGCCGACCGGCCAGGACCCCGTCAAGCCGCGCCTCGAGGTCGACGAAGCGACCGGCACCATCGCCTTCTCGATGAACGAGAGCAACGGCATGGAGCTGACCGAGTTCGTCAAGTGGGCGCAGGAGGTCACCGGGCGCCGCTTCACGTTCTCGCCGACCGAGCTGCAGAGCGGCTCGCCCGCCGGCAGCACGGTCAGCTTCCTCGGCACCTTCCGCATCAAGCGCGAGGACTTCGCCGAGCAGTTCTACGCGTTCTTCCAGACGATGCTCTACATCAAGGGCTACGCGCTGGTGCCGCGCGGCGAGGCCGACCTGGAGATGATGGAGATCGTGCTGATGACGGGGCAGCGCGGTCGCGAGATCACCAACGGCTCGCGCTACGTCACGCCCGACGAACTGGCCATCTACCGCTTCCAGACCGGCGTGCCGATCCTGACGACGGTGCCGCTGAAGAACATCAACGCCACCATCGCCACCAACGCGCTGCGGCCGTTCTTCGCCAACACCACCGGTCAGGCCGGCGGCGCCCTGACCCTCGGCAACGTCGGCAACAGCTCGGCGATGCTGCTGCAGGGCTTCGGCCCGCAGGTCTACTCGGCGGTCGAGCTGCTGCGCCTGGTCGACGTGCCGACCGAGGAGCCCAACCTGGTCGTGCAGGTGATCGTGCTCGAGCACCAGGCGCCGGAGGAGCTGGAGCCGATCCTGACCGACGTGCTCGAGAGCCGCAGCCGCATCCGCCAGCAGGTGCTGCAGGAGCAGGGCGCGCAGCCCGGCGCCGGCGGCGCCGGCGGTTCCGGACAACCGCAGCTCAAGGTCGTCGTGCACAGCTCGCAGAAGGCGCTGGTGCTGAGCGGCACGCAGGAGCAGGTGCGCGAGGCGCTCGACCTGATCGCGCGGCTCGACGTGCCGGCGCAGCCGGTCGACGGCTCGGCCAACGTCATCTACCTCAAGAACGTGCTCGCCGACGACCTCGAGGACACGCTCAAGCAGTTCATGACGGACGACAGCACCGCCGAGCAGCAGGCGCAGACCGGCGGCCCCGGCGCCAACGCCGCGCGACGCACGCGCAAGACCGTCATCCAGTCGCACAAGGAGAGCAACTCGCTGCTGATCTCGGCCGCCGGCACCAAGTGGAAGCAGGTGCAGGCGCTGATCGACAAGCTCGACCGCCGGCAGCCGCAGGTGCTGATCGAGGCCGCGCTGGTCGAGCTGACCACCGGCGACCTCGACCGCTTCGGCGTCGAGCTCGGCCTGATCGACCTCAAGCAGAACGGCAAGTTCACGCGCGGCTTCGGCTTCACCAGCTTCGGCCAGTCGACCTTCCAGGACACCGACGACGACGGCCTGCCGGACACCCGCCTGCCGGACTTCACCAACCCGCTGCAGGGCATCACCGGCGGCATCATCAGCGGCAGCGACTTCGCGGTGCCGCTGCTGATCAACGCGCTGTCGACCGACGACCGCGCCAACATCCTGTCGCTGCCGAGCGTGCTCGTGAACAACAACGAGACCGCGGTGGTCAAGACGACGGAGCAGCGCCCGACGACGACGCAGAACCAGGGCACGGCGACGACCTCGAGCGGCAACGGCACGCCGCGTGAAGCAGGCATCACGCTGTCGATCTCGCCGACCATCTCGCCCAACAACTACCTGCGGCTCAACATCACCCTCGAGGTCAGCCGCTTCGTCGGCGCCTTCGACCCGACGTCGGTGACGGGCGGCGGCATCAAGCTGACCCGCTCGATCCAGACCCAGGTGACCATGCCGTCCGACGCGACGATGGTGATCGGCGGCGTGATCGAGGACTCGGAGTCGTCGAGCAACGGCGGCATCCCGTTCCTCAAGGACATCCCGATCCTCGGCGTGCTGTTCCGCCGCAGCGAGGACACGAGCAACAAGACCAACCTCTACTTCTTCGTCACGCCGACCATCCTCGACGAGGACGACTTCCAGGACCTGTACGACAAGAGCCTGCACAAGAAGCTCGAGGCCGAGCAGTACATCGGCTACCGCCGGCTGCGCATCATCGACCACCGCTGGCAGGGCTCGAGCGGCCAGACCCGCACCATCGAGGACTCGGGCGCGACCATCGAGGACTGCGACGCGCAGGGCGGCTACGAGATGGTCAGCTACCGCCGCAGCCGGCCGAGCGCCGGCCCCGGCCCGTCGTCCCCGACCGGCGGCGAGCCGACGACCAAGCCGAACGGAGACCCGCAGCGATGACCGACACCCGCGCCACCGCGACGCCGGCGACGCCAGCCTTCCGCCAGGACCGCATCCGCGAGAGCCTGCTGAAGAAGGCTGGGCTGACGCCGGCCCAGATCCAGGACGCGCTGCAGGCCGAGCAGGAGACCGGCCAGTCGCTCGACCAGGTGCTGACCGGCAAGAACCTGCTGCCCGAGCGCAAGGTGCTCGAGCTGTTCGCGGACCTGCTGGGCCTCGAGTTCCTGCCGAGCCTCGAAGGCACCGGCGTGCCCAGCGCGTTCATCCAGCAGGTGCCGGTGCAGTTCGCCCGCACCCACGCGCTGATCGCCGTCGAGGAGAAGGAGGGCCTGGTGCGCGTCGCCACCCACCGCCCGCTCGAGGTGCAACCGATGGACGACCTGGCGACGCTGCTCGGCCTCGAGGTCGAGGCGGTGCTGGCGCCGCGCGGTGAGATCGCCAACCTGATCAACCGCGCCTACCGGCACAAGGCCGACGGCGTGGACGAGGCGCTGCAGGACGTCAAGGACACCGACATCGTCTCGATCGCCGAGAACATCCAGGAGTCGGAGGACCTGCTCGACTCCAACAAGGCGCCGGTCATCAAGCTGGTGAACATGCTGCTGTTCCAGGCGCTCAAGCTGCGCGCCTCGGACATCCACCTGCAGCCCTACGCCGACCGCCTGCAGGTGCGCATGCGCATCGACGGCGTGCTCTACGACATGGAGTCGATCCCGCGGCGCGCGCAGGAGGCGATCGTCTCCCGCGTCAAGGTCATGGGCAAGATGGACATCGCCGAGCGCCGCCTGCCGCAGGACGGCCGCGCGTCGATCCGCATCGGCGACGGCGACGTCGACGTGCGCATCAGCACGGTGCCGGTCGCCGGCGGTGAACGCATCGTGTTCCGCATCCTCGACAAGACCACCAAGGTCTACTCGCTGGATCAGATCGGCCTCGACCAGGAAGCCGAGCGCACGATCCGCCGCTACATCAACTACAGCCACGGCGTCATCTTCGTCACCGGTCCGACCGGCTCCGGCAAGACGACGACGCTCTACGCCTGCCTCGACGCGATCAACGCGCCCGAGCTCAACATCCTGACCATCGAGGACCCGGTCGAATACAACCTCGACGGCATCAGCCAGGTGCAGGTCAACACCAAGAAGGGCCTGACCTTCGCCGCCGGCCTGCGCTCGTTCCTGCGCCAGGATCCGGACGTGATGATGGTCGGCGAGGTGCGCGACAACGAGACCGCCGACATCGCCATCCGCGCCGCGCTGACCGGCCACCTGGTGTTCTCGACGGTGCACACCAACGACTCGGCGTCGACGGTGACGCGCCTGATCGACATCGGCGTCGAGCCCTACCTGGTGTCGTCGTCGCTCTTGTGCGTGATCGCCCAGCGCCTGCTGCGCACGCTGTGCCCCAACTGCAAGGAGGCGGTGGTGCCGACCGAGCAGCAGCGCTTCTTCCTCGAGGACCTCAAGCTGTCTCCGGACATGTTCCCGGACGGCAAGCTGATGATCGGCCGCGGCTGCGACGACTGCTTCCGCTCGGGCTTCGCCGGCCGCACGGCGATCTACGAGGTGATGCCGATCGACACGCACATCCAGGAGCAGATCATCAACAAGTCGACCGCCAGTCAGATCAAGCGCGGCGCGCTCGAGCGCGGCCTGAAGACCCTGCGCATGGACGGCGTCAACAAGCTGCTCGCCGGCATGACGACGCCCGACGAGGTCCTTCGCGTGACCCAGCTGGACGTGACCTGAGCCGCGAGCACGCCGACCTTCGAATCCGATGCCCATCTTCGAATACAAAGCGATCGACGGTGCCAACAAGGTCAAGAAGGGCATCATCGATGCCGACACGCCGCGTGACGCGCGCCTCAAGCTGAAGCGGGAGTCGCTGTTCGTCACCGACATCAAGGAGTCGAGCAAGAAGAAGAAGTCCGCCGTCTCGATCCGCGGCGTGACCGGGGTCGAGACGCCCAACAAGCTGCGCACCGAACAGGTCGCCGCGGTCACCCGCCAGATGGCGTCGCTGCTGCAGGCCGGCATCCCGCTGGCCGAGGCGCTGCGCATGATCATCGAGCAGGCGCCCGACAAGAAGATCGAGAGCGCGTTCCGCGACATCCGCGAGAAGGTCACGCAGGGCATGCCGCTCGGCGACGCCGTGCTGCTGCACCCAGGCTACTTCACCGACCTCTACGCCAACATGGTGCGCGCCGGCGAGTCGTCGGGCGCGCTCGACCAGGTGCTGATCCGCCTGGCGAGCTTCCTGCAGGCGCAGACCCGGCTGAAGAACAAGGTCGGCGCGGCGCTGATCTACCCGATGATCATGGTCATCGTCGGCGTGATCGTGGTCGCGATCCTGATGACCTGGGTGGTGCCGAAGGTGACGCGCCTGATCAAGGGGCGCGGCCAGGAGCTGCCGGTCCCGACCAAGGTCCTGATCACCGCGTCCGACTTCCTGGTCGACTACTGGCTCCTGGTGCTGATCGGCGCGCTCGGCGCCGTCGTCGCCTTCCAGATGTTCGTCAACAGCGAGAAGGGGCGACTGGCCTTCGACAGGTTCAAGCTGCGCCTGCCGGTGTTCGGCGACCTGATGAAGAAGCAGGCGATGGCCCGCTTCTCGATCACCCTCTCGACGCTGCTGCGCTCGGGCGTGCCGGCGCTCCAGGCGCTGCAGGTGACCAAGAACGTGCTCGACAACGTCGTGCTGCAGAACGCCCTGCAGGTCGTGCACGACCGCGTCATCGAGGGCACCGACATCGCCACACCGATGAAGATGACCGGCGCGTTCCCGCCGACCATCAGCTACATGGTCGGCGTCGGCGAGCAGGCCGGCAACCTCGAGGAGATGCTCGAGCGAATCGCCGGCACCTACGACGAGGAGGTCGACCTCGCGACGCAGAAGCTGACCAGCGTCATCGAGCCGCTGATCATCGTCATGCTCGCCGTGGTCGTCGCCGGCATCGTCATCGCGATCGTGCTGCCGCTGCTGCAGCTGCAGCGCGCGAACTGACGCCGGGCGGCGATACCCGCCGCCCCGGCCGACCGCCCCGGCGCGGTTACCTCCCCGGCGAACCTGGCTAGCAGGGGCGCCTGCGTGGCCGCGGGAGAGCGTCGCGCCGCAGGCCACTTCCACCCACACGGAGCCTGCTGTGCGATTCGCATCGATCCTGACCGGTCTCACCCTGCTGTCGTCTGCCCTCCCGTCGCAGTCGATCACCGCCACCAACACCGTCGCCTGCGATGCCCGCGTCACGTTCGGCGGCTCCACCCAGGTGACCACCCTGCCGGTCGGACCGCTGCCGTCGGTCGGCAACCTGCAGAACGCGCTGCCGCCGTACGGCGAAGCCCGCCTCGACTGGCTGACCTACGCCAACGCCGCCGCCATCGGCGCCGAGATCGACCTGACTGCCGAAGCCTCCAGCTCGCTCGTGCAGGCGCAGGCGGCAGTGTCGGACGTGGACTTCGTGCTGCAGCTGGGCAACGCCACCAGCCGCACGGTGATCCTCGAGCTGTACCAGCTGACCAGCGCCACCGCCGGCACCGCGACGCCGCTGCTGCGCGTCGACGTCGATGACGACGGCAGCGACGAACTGACCGAGGCGCAACAGGGCACGACGGTCACGAGCGTGCGTCAGATCGGCCCGACGCCGCTGACGGTGCGCATCCGCGCGTCGATGCAGGTCGTCGGCGACGCCGCGGCGCAGACCCACCTGTACCTGCGCTGCTACCCGACCGACGACGTCTTCCCGATCGCCCTCGGCTGCACAGCGACCAGCTATCAGGTCCAGCCGACGTTCTCCGGCGATCTACAGCTGATGGCCGCGCCCGCCTGGGGCGACCCGGCCGTCGCCGTGCTGGGCTTCGACGTCGCGCCGGTGCTGCTGCCGGGCCAGCGCTGGCAGGTCTGCCTGCTGATACCCACCACCGACGTCTTGCTGTTGTTGATGCCGTGGCAGCCGATCACGTTGCCGATCCCGGCTGCGGCGCGCCCGGCGACGCTCTACACGCAGACCGTCGGGCTCGGCGCCGATTTCCTGACGACATCGACGGCCTTCGGCGTCGCTCTGCACTGACGCTCGGCCGGCGCTGGCGGGTCGGCAGCACACACCGACCGACCCGCGCGCCGCGGCTACTGCACGAACAGCAGCTCGCGGTACTTCGGCAGCGGCCAGTAGCTGTCGTCGGTCAGCGTCTCGAGCACGTCGGCGTGCTCGCGCAGCTTGACCATCGCCGGCACCACCTCGTCGCGGTAGAGCTTGGCGTGCGACAGCGTGTCGCCGCTGTGCCCCTCGGCGTGCTCGAACTTGCCGTTGAGCTCGTCGATCGCCACCACGCAGCGCTCGATGGTCGCCGACAGCGCGTGCAGCCGCTCGAACTGGCGCGACACGTCGAGGCCGAGCGCCTTCGCCGCGGCGATGCTCTCGGCGACGTCGCGCTGGGTCTTCTGCGCCGCCGGCAGGATCATCGTGCGCGCCACCGACAGCGCGCTCTGCCCCTCGATGGCGATCGCCTTGGCGTAGGCCTCGAGCTGGATGTGCATGCGCGACTCGCTCTCCTTCGGCGACAGCACCGAGAGCCGCGAGAACAGCTCGACGTTCTTGGCGTTGCCCCAGGCCAGCAGCGCATCGACCGAGTTGGGCACGTTCGGCATGCCGCGCTTCGCCGCCTCCTGGTGCCACTCGGACGAATAGCCGTTGCCGTTGAAGATGATGCGCTCGTGCTTCTTGAACACCTCGGCGACGACGTCGTTGACGGCGGCCTCGAGGCTCTTGCCCGCCCGCCGCTTCTCGATCTCGGCAGCCAGGAACTCGAGGCTGTCGGCGACGATCGAGTTGAGCACGGTGTTGGGCTTCGACGGCGTCTGGCTCGAGCCGACGGCGCGGAACTCGAACTTGTTGCCGGTGAAGGCGAACGGCGAGGTGCGGTTGCGGTCGGTGGCGTCGCGCGGCAGCGGCGGCAGCGTCGTCACGCCGAGCTGCATCGTGCCGACGCGGCGCGAGTCGCCCTGCTTGCCGTGCACCAGCGACTCAACGACCTCGGTCAGCTGTTCGCCGAGGTAGACCGACAGGATCGCCGGCGGCGCCTCGTTGGCGCCGAGGCGGTGGTCGTTGCCGGCGTGCGCGATCGCCGCGCGCAGCAGGTCGGCGTAGGTGTCGACCGCGCGCAGCACCGCCGCCAGCACGACGACGAAGCGCATGTTCTCGCCCGGCGACGAGCCCGGCTCGAGCAGGTTCTCGCCGGTGTCGGTCGACATCGACCAGTTGTTGTGCTTGCCGCTGCCGTTGATGCCGGCGTACGGCTTCTCGTGCAGCAGGCACTGGAAGCCGTGACGCTGCGCGACCTGCTTCAGCACCTCCATCGCCAGCATGTTGTGGTCGGCGGCGATCGTCGAGCGCTCGAAGATCGGCGCCAGCTCGTACTGGGTCGGCGCGACCTCGTTGTGGCGCGTCTTGACCGGCACGCCGAGCTTCCACAGCTCCTGCTCGGTCTCCTGCATGAACGACAGCACGCGGCGCGGGATCGAGCCGAAGTAGTGGTCTTCGAGCTCCTGGCCCTTCGGCGGCTTGGCGCCGAACAGCGTGCGACCGGTCGCGACCAGGTCGGGGCGCAGCACGTAGAAGTCGCGGTCGATCAGGAAGTACTCCTGCTCGCAGCCGAGGGTCGGATAGACGTAGCCGGTGCGGGTGTCGCCGAGCACGCGCAGCAGGCGCAGCGCAGCGCGATTGAGCGCCTCGGCGCTGCGCAGCAGCGGCGTCTTCTCGTCGAGCGCCTCGCCGGTCCACGAGCAGAACGCCGTCGGGATGCAAAGCGTCGCGCCGCTGGTCGTCTCGCGGATGAACGCCGGCGAGGTCGGATCCCACGCCGTGTAGCCGCGCGCCTCGAAGGTCGCACGCAGGCCGCCGCTCGGGAACGAGCTGGCGTCGGGCTCGCCCTTGATCAGCGCCTTGCCGCTGAACTCCATCATCACCTTGCCGTCGGAGAAGCCGACGAAGCTGTCGTGCTTCTCCGCGGTCGAGCCGGTCATCGGCTGGAACCAGTGCGTGAAGTGCGTCGCCCCACGCTCGATCGCCCATTCCTTCATCTCGTTGGCGACCAGGTCGGCGAGGTCGGCGTCGAGTTGCTGACCACGCTCCATGCACGAGCGCAGCGCCTGGTAGGCGCTCTCGGGCAGGCGTGTGCGCATCTGTTCGAGGCCGAACACGTTCGCGCCGAACACCTCCGGCACGTTGGTGGAACGATCCTCGAGGGGGAGCGGGGACTTGCGAGCGATCAGCTCGATTGCGGCAGCACGCGCAGCGGACGACACGGTAGGGACCTCCCGGACAATGAAATTGCATGCCGGGCGACACGCCTCCCGGCGTCCGCACCGTACCGACCAGCGCGGCAAGAAAACAGCGACGCACACGGCGCAGAAGCCGCCCTGGAACGGTTGCGACTGGTTGCAGCAGGCGTGTACGTTCTCGGCGTCGATGCCGATCTTCCATTGCCTCCCCCGCCGCTGCGCCGTCGGCGTGCTGCTGGCCGCGCTGCCAGCCTGCCACATCGCCACGCCGCTGGCCTTGCCTCCCGTCGCGCCGAGCGCGAGCTGGAGCGCCGACACGACGAGCGCCGAACTGATGCCACGCGGCCTCGTTGTGGCGTTGTTCGCACTCGCGCAGCCGCCGGAGGGCACGCCAATCACCCTCGCGGCCGCCGTCATCGGCAGCGACCGCGGAGCGCCGTTCCGCGGGCGCTCCCGGCTGCCCATCGGCACCCTCTGGCTCGACGACGCCGCCGCGCGCACCCAGCTGACGGCGCTGCAGACCGCGACGCCCGCGCAAGCACAGCAGCTCGGCGACGCCACGGCGTTCGTCGTCAACGGCCTCTGCACGACGCTGGCGGCGCCAGACACCCCGTTGCCGCAACTGCAGCTGCGGCCGCACACCGACGGCATCGAGGTGCAGCTGGTGACGCCGCTGGCCGACGACGCCGCGAGCGCGGCGGATCCCGACGCAGCAGGGCACGAGCACCTGACGATCGCGGGGCGTCTCGGCGAGACCGACACTGCCGGCTTGTTCGTGCCGGCGCCGGCCATCGCGGGCGGCGGCTACCTGCTGACCTTGCTGCCCGGCCCGCCCCCGGCCGCGGAGGAGGTCGAGGCGCGCCGCACGGCCGCACGGCCGACGGCTCCCGCCGAAGCAGCTGCACCGGCGAGCGCCGCCTGGCAGGTGGCGATGCGGGCGATCGGCGAACAGAACCGGCGCCCCGCCCTGCTCGCCCTGCTCACCCCGCCCGACCTGCAACGCGCGGCCGACGTCGTGTTGGCCGCAGATGAACGCGGCCTGATCGCCATCACCCGCGCGCTCGCGGCGCTGCCGCCCGAGCAGCGCGAACAGCCGTGGCCGCTCGAACGCGCAGTGTGGACCGGCCTGCGACCGCGCATCGAGCGGGACGACCTGACGCCGGCGCTGCGCGCGTCGCTGGTCCGGCAACTGGGCGCGCTCGACGACGACCCGTCGACGCTGAGCCTGCTGCTCGACACCAGCGTCGACTGCGGCGCGTTCGCCGCCGCGCTTCGCGAGGAGAACGTGGTGGCGCTCGACGATCGCAGCGCCGCCTTGCGCGTCGTCGCGGACGATTGGTTGCGACGCAACGCCGCCGCGGTGCCCGGCTACGCCCCGCTCGCCGACAAGGCCGTTCGCCGCGAAGCGCTGCACGCGTGGCGCGCCGCGCAGGCCGCCGCCGAAGAAGCCACCGCAGCGAAGGCCGCCGCAGACCGGGCAACCGCCCGGGAGGCCGCTCGATGAGCTCCGAGCCCCCCACCCCGCAGCCGACGGAGAACGACGCTGGGCCACCTCGCGCCAGGCGGCCGTGGTGGCGCCGCTGGCTGCGACGACTGGCGATCACCGCGGTCGTCGCGCGCCTCGTGCTGGCGGTCGGCCTCGAGCAGCTCGCCGACTTCGGCGCCGGCTTCGCCGGCCTCTCGGTCTCGTGGCGCAGCCACTCGCTGTCGCTGCTCGGTCTGTCGCTGCACATCGAGGATCTCGAGGTGCGCGCCCGCGACGTCGCCGTCGACGAACCGCTGCTGCGCGCACAGGAGCTGATCGCCGACCTGTCGATGCGGCAGCTGCTCTCTGGTCGGTTGTCGGTCGTCGACGTCGGCCTGTCCGGCGCGCGCATCACCGTCGTGCGCGCCGCCGACGGCACCCTGCGCCTGCCGCCCGCGTGGCTCGCTCCCGGCGATGCGCCGACCGAGCCACCGGTCGCCGAACCGCCGCAGCCGCTCAGCTTCGAGCTGCCGGTGCGCGTCGCCTCCGCCCGGCTGCACGACGTGCGCTTCGAACTGGTCGACGAGGCGACGACTCCGCCGACCAGACAAGGCGGCTCGCTCGACGTGGACGTCGCCGACGTAGGCTTGCCCGACCGCAACGGCGCGCTGACCGTGCGCGTGCACGCGCCGGCGTGGTTCGACGACCTCAGCGTCCAGGCCACCGTCACCGCCCGCGCGGAGCGTGCCGAGCTGGACTTCTCCTTGGCGCTGCGCGGCGTGCGCCCAGGCCGCTTCGAGCTGCCCGACGAGCTGTCACGCTCGATCGACCACGCCAACGTCGTCGACCTCGCCGTCGACGGTCACTTCGCGGCCGCCGTGCTGCCCGAGGCCCCCATGCACCCGGCGCTCGAAGGCAACGGTGCGCTGCGGCTGCAGCTCGACGGTGTCGAACGCGCACACGCCAACGTCGCGCTCGGCCCGTCGGACGTCGCGGCCACCGCCGACGGCGCGATCGAGACGCCGTTCTCGTTCGAGGTGCACCTGCACGACGCGGTCGAGAAGCTGCAGGTGCGCGACGGTCGCCTGCACTTCGACGACGCCGATGTGCGGGTCGCCGGCACCATCGAGGCGCAGCGTCTGACGCTGCGTCGCACGCACGACCTGTTGGCCGCGGCCGGCGTCGAGCTCGTCGATCAGGGAGTCGACTTGCAGGCGAAGTTCGACGTCACGGCGAGCGAGACGTTGTCCTTGCAGCTCGACGACTTCACCATCGGCCCCGACGACCGGCAACGCTTGTCGCTGCCGCGCGTGGTGGTGCGCGGGCTCGGCGCCGTCGACGGCGCGATGGTGCTGGAGGAGCTGACGATCGTCGGCCCCGAGCTGCAGCTGCGCAGCGAAGCCGACGGCACCCTCGCGCTCGCCGGGCTGCGACTGCTGGCGCAGGCTTCGCCGACACCGACTGCGACGACACCGACTGCGACGACGGCACCGCCCCCGGTCCCGTCGAACGCGGCTGCGGCGCAGCTGCCCAAGCTGCACATCGGCAAGGTCGACTGGAGCGGCGCCGCGGTGCGCTTCACCGACGAGGCGACGACCCCGCCGTCCACGCTCGCCGTCGAAGCGGTGCACGTGCACACCGAAGGCATGGTCCTCGGCGACGCCGGCCCGCCAGGAACGCTGACGTTGACCGCGCGCGTGCCGGACGCGATCGACGAACTGCGCTTCGAGGCGCAGTTGACGCCGCGCACCGACGGCGTCGCCGCGGACGCGCGGTTGCGCGCCAGCGGTCTCGGCGGCACAGCGCTCGCGCCCTGGCTCGAGCGCTTCGGCCTCGGATGTGATCTCGGGGCCGGCACCTTCGGCTTCGCCCTCAGCGCCGACATCCAGCAGCTCGCGGACGGCTTCGGCTGCGACGCACGACTCGCCGACCTTCGCCTCGTGGACGGCGACGAGCAGTGGCTGAAGGTGCGCGCCGTCGAAGGCAAGGGCCTGCGCGTCACCGGCGACGGTCTCGCCCTCGGCGACTGGACCGTCACCGAACCGTTCGCCGCGGTGCGACGCGACGCGGACGGCACGCTGCACCTGCTCGGCAATCGCCTGCTCGGCGCCTCCGCGGCGAAGCCGGACGGCGAGCCGATCGAGCCGCTGCCGCGTCCCGATCAGCTACCCGACACGTCCAGGCCGCTGCTCCGCCACGGCGAGCTGCGCGTCGACGGCGCGGTGCTGTCGTGGCTCGACGCCGCACGCGGACCGACGCCGCGCACGTTCGGCCTCGATGCGTCGCTCGGCGCCAACGACGGCACGATCGAGATGCTGCCGGCGCGTGTGGCGCTGCGCATTCCCGGCGCGGTCGACCGGCTCGGCGTCGACGCCCGCCTGCGGCTGGTGCCCGACGACTTCGCCGTGACCGCGACCGTCACCGTACGCGGCCTGCGCGGCGCCGGCCTCGACGACCTGTTGCCGCCGGGCATGCATTGCACGTTGGTCGACGGCGCTCTCGATCTGCAGGTCGAAGCCAACGCAGCCGCCGACCAGCTGGCCGCGGCGCTGCGCGGGCTGAAGCTCGCCGACGGCGCAGCGGAGCTGTTCGCGGTCGACGAGGCGTTGCTGAAGGTGCCGCAGCTCGGCGCCGACGAAGTGCACGTCGAAGAGGTGACCCTGCGCGGCGTGCGCAGCGTCGCGGCGCTGACGGAGTCGGCGCTGCAGGTGCCGGGCTTCGCGCTCGCCAGCGCGCCGCCGCCACCTACCGGGCGATCGACGGCGGAGCAGCCGACGACCAAGACCGACGAGGCCGCAGTCGCCGACGCGCCGCGCGCTTCGCCGCTGCAGCTGCCGAAGCTCACCATCGACGCCGCACGCGTGCAGCTCGAGCGGTTCGAGGTGCGCGACCGCCGCGCGAGCGAGGCCCCCCCGCTCGTGCTGCAAGCCGAGCTGACGCTGGATCGCCCGTGGATCGGCGATGCCCGGGCCGAACAACCGGAACCGATGCGCTGGTCGCTGCGCGCCGACGCAGCGCCGCTCGGTGCGCATGTCGACCTGCACGTGGAAGCCTCACCGCTGGCGCCGTCGCCGACGCTCGACGCCGAGCTGAACATGACCGGCTTCGACACCACGCGCCTGACCGAGGTGCTGCCGTCGCTCACCACGCAACTACGCGGCGATGCGCGCCAGCTCGAGGTCAGCGCCGAACTTCACGCGCAACTGCAACTGCGGCGGCGCGACGTGACGCGCTTCGACCTCGGCCGTCCGTTCGGCTTCGAGGTGCACGTCGGTGACGTCGCGCTGCGCGACGCCGCGACCGAGCGTACGTTCGCCAGCGTCGCCGCGATCGACGTGGTCGCGCGCTCGTTCGACCCGCGCAGCGGCGACCTGCTGCTGCGCTCGGTCGACGTCGACGAGCCGCGCTTCGCCGCCAGCCGCGACGCCGAGGGTTTCCACGCGGCGGGCTTCGTGCTGCTGGCCGGCGAGACCGAGCCGGCCGCACCGGCGCCAACCGCACCGGCGACGGGTGGCGACGCGACCGTCGACGTGGCCGAGTTCGCCGTGGACCGGCTGCGGATGTTCGGCGTCGCGGCCGAGTTCGTCGACGAGACGACCGATCCACCGACGAACCTGCGACTGGTCGACACCGACGCCGAACTGCTGCGTTTCTCGACCGCGGCGCTGCACGAGGCGCGGCCGTTCTCGTTCACCGTGACGGCGCGCGGCGGCGACATCGAGCTGCCGCGCCGCGTCGTGCGCTCCCCCGTGCAGGGCCTGCTCTCGGCCGTCGGCCACCTGGCGCTCGGCGCCGACGGACACGAGACGGAGCAGCGGCCGCTGCTCGACCAGGCGGTGATCAAGGGCCAGCTGGAGCTGTGGCCCAAGGCGAAGGGCCGCGTCACTGCCACCGTCGACACGCTCGAACTCGCGGCCTTCCGCGGCCTCGCCGAGCAGGCCGGCGTGGAGCTGTCGGACGGCACCTACGACCTGCGCGCGGTTGCGAACCTCCGCGGCTACGACGGTATCGACATCGCCAGTCGACACGTGCTGACATGGCTCAGCCTGGACGAGCCCGCCGACGGCCCGATCTCGACCTACCTGCGCCTGCCCGCGCCGCTGCAGACCGTGCTGTTCCTGCTGCGCAACGGCGCCGGGGAACAGCGCCTGCCGATCGACCTGCACGTGCCTGCGGACGGCATCAGTCGAGGCGCGATCCTCGATCTCGCGATCGCCAGCCTGACCCGGGTCATCGCCGACGCGGTCGCCGGCGCAGGCAGCCGCGTCACGCAGGTGATCACCGATCCGCTGTTCGGCAGTGACGAAGCGGCCGTGGTCACGAGCGAGGCGACGTTCCGCCCCGGTTCCCCGCTGCCGGACGAGGTGCCGCTGGCGGCGATCACTGCGGCGATGGCCGACGACCCGACCCTGTCGATCGTGCTCACCCACGAGCTCGGTTCCGCCGACGTGGACCACGCCGCGGAGCTGGCCAATCCGGCGCCGGCGCTGGTGCAGGCGACCGCCGGCGAACTGCGCCAGCAGCGAGACGAACTCGAACTTCAGCGCGGTCCGCTGGCGCGCGAGGTCACCGCGCTCTACCACGCGGCGAAGTATCCCGATGCACGTCAGCGGCACGCCGAGCTGCGCGCGCTCGACACGAAGCTGGGCGAGCTGCAGATGACGCTGCGGCGGGCGCTCGACCAATTGTCGGCGCAGAGTCCGCGGGCTGCCAACCGCCGCACCCGCGCGGCCGTCGAGTCCCTGGCCGCGTCGCGGTTCGACGCCCTCGAGGCGCGGCTGCGTGCCGCGTTGCCAGAACTGGACCCGTCACGCATCGAGCGCCGCCTGGGGCGGCCCTCGCCGACCGAAGGGCTCGACAGCGGCGGCCGGGTCGTGATGGTCACCAGGCGGCGGCTGCCCGACGAGAAGCTCGATCCGCGTCGGCCACAGCCGGCGAGGGACACGCCCCGGACCTTGGACGAGCTCGGTGGTGCCGGCGAGCCAGGGCCCACCCAGCTGCCCGGTACTTCGCGGAGACAACCTTAGTACGATCGGAGCGGGTGGCCGAATCGCTGCAGGGCGCGTTCAATGGCGCCTTCGGGGCCCCGACCCGCCCGGACCGAACGACATGACCCGACTCCTCCGCTCGAGCGCAGTCTCCGCTGCCGTCGTCCTCACC
Source organism: Planctomycetota bacterium (assembly GCA_020638735.1). Classification (GTDB taxonomy): domain Bacteria; phylum Planctomycetota; class UBA1135; order UBA1135; family UBA2386. The sequence goes on from JACKHZ010000009.1 coordinate 270,184, forward strand.
CTGACCTCCATCTGTGCCCCCGCGACGGCGCAGACCGCCGCGCGCAACCCCCAGCGCCCGGAACGCATGGTCGAAACCGTGCACCCGCAGAAGTGGGTCCTGCAGGAGGCCGCCAGACTCGACGCCCTGCTCGCCCGCGGCCTGCAGCGCCACCAGGCGACCCCGCAGGAACTGGCGGACGACGGCACGTTCGTCCGGCGCGCCTACCTCGGCATCGTCGGCCGCATCCCCAACCTGCAGGAGACGGAGCGCTTCCTGGCCGACCAGTCCCCCGACAAGCGCGCCACCCTGTGCGATCGGTTGCTCGATTCGCCGGGCCGCACCAGCCACTTCGCCAACTTCTGGTTCGACCTGCTGCGCGTGAAGAGCAACCAGCGCCAGCTCAACGGCGAGCCGTTCGCGCACTTCATCCGCGAGGCGATCCAGAAGGACCTGCCCTACGACCGGTTCGTCAGCGACATGCTGACCGCGCAGGGGCCAGCGCACGAGAAGGGCAAGGGCGCGACCGGCTACCTGATGCGCGACACCAACATGCCGCACGACGCGATGGCGAACACGCTGCGGCTGTTCCTCGGCACGCGGCTCGAGTGCGCGCAGTGCCACAACCACCCGTTCGATCACTGGACGCAGAAGGAGTTCTACGAGATGGCCGCCTTCTTCGGCGGCATCCAGTACCGCGACCCGAGCGGGGCGCAGAAGTACGCGGGGCTGCGCAACACCCTCGCCAACGAGGACCAGCGGGTGCGCGCGCGGGCGCTGCAGATGGTGCGCCAGTTGACCCAGGGCATCACCGGCGCCGGCAGCGGCAAGGAGCAACTGCCGAAGGACTACAAGTACGACGACCTGAAGCCCGGCGCCTCGGTGCTCGCCAACACGATCTTCGGCGCGGACGTCAAGCTCAAGTATGCGAGCACCAAGAGCAGTGACCGCCGCCGCCGCCAACGTCGGGGAGAGGACGAGCCGGGCGCCGATTCCCGCCTCGCGCTGGCCGAATGGATGACCAGCAGCAAGAACCCGATGTTCGCCAAGGTCATCGCCAATCGCATGTGGGCGAGGACCTTCGGTCGCGGACTGGTCGAGCCTAGCGACGATTGGCGCGAGGACACCAAGGCCGTTCACCCCGAGCTGATGGACGCGCTGGAGAAGCTGATGGTCAAGGTCGACTTCGACCTGCGCCAGTTCGAGCGGGTGCTGGTGCACACCCAGCTGTTCCAACGGGAGGCCGAGCCGACCGATCCGCAGCCGGGCATCGCCCCGCTGTTCACCGGTCCGGTCCTTCGCCGCATGACCGCCGAACAAATGTGGGACTCGCTGCTGACGCTGGTGTTCGACGACATCGACGACCGGCTGCGGCCGCTGGACGATCGCGCTGCGCCGGTCTACCAGCAGTTCGACGAGCTGAAGAACGCCGACCCGCAGGAGCTGTTGGCGATGATCAAGAGCGGCCGCGACCCCCGACGTGAGATGGCGCAGGAGGCGCGCCGCGCGGCGCGCGAGCAGATGCAACGCGACGGGGCGCTGGCGAAGCGGGCGCAGCCGCTGCTGAAGGAGCTGCAGGCGGCGCGCCGCGACGGCGACCTGAAGCGCGTCGCCGAGCTCGCCGGGCGCCTGGAACAGATGGGCTTCCGTCTCGGTGAGCGGGCAGGGCGCGGCCAGGAAGGCGACATGCTGCGCGCCAGCGACCTCTCGCAGCCGGCCCGCCCGGGCCACCTGCTGCGGCAGTTCGGCCAGTCCGACCGCGAGACCATCGACGCCTCTTCGGACGCGGCGACGGTGCCGCAGGTGCTGACCCTGCTCAACGGCTTCCTCGACGACCGCGTGCTGAAGGGGCAATCGGCGCTGGCGCGTGACCTGTCCACCGCCGAGGACGGCGTGCGCCGCGTGCGCATCGCCTTCCTGACGACACTGAATCGCGAACCGACCGAGGACGAGATCGACACCTGGCGCCGCCAGATCGCCGTCAACGGCATCGAGGTCGTGCGCGACCTCGTCTGGGTGCTGTGCAACAGCAATGAGTTCCGCTTCGTCCGCTGATCAGGAGACCGACCGATGACGCTTCGCAACCTCACCGCCTCGGCCGACCTCGACTCGCGGCGCATGTTCCTCTCCGGCATGGCCCGGTCGCTGCTCGGCGTCGGCGCCCTCGCTTCGTTCGGACCGACGGCCCTCGCCCGCGCGCTGAACCAGGACCCGCAGGACCCGCAGCGCCTGGTGCTCGGCCCGGCGACCGCCAAGCACGTGATCTACCTGTTCATGAGCGGCGGCATGAGCCACATCGACACGCTCGACCCCAAGCCGGGCCGCCCGACCCAGGGCCCGATGGGCGTGATCTCGACGCGCGCCGACGGCGTGCAGCTCGGCGAGCACCTGCCGAACCTCGCCAACCAGATGGACAAGTGCTGCATCGTCAGCTCGATGACCAGCAACCAGGGCGCGCACGCCCAGGCACAGTACCTGATGCGCACCGGCTACGAGCTGCGCGGCACCATCCAGCACCCGAGCCTCGGCGCCTGGTGCCACCGCATGCTGGGCCGCCAGAACGCGACCCTGCCCGGCCACGTGATCGTCGGCGGCGGCTCGGACATGCCCGGCGCGGGCTTCTTCCCGCCGCAGTTCCAGCCATTGCCGATCGGCAGCGCCGACGAAGGGTTGCAGAACGCGTCGCTCCCGGGCGGCGTGAGCGAGAGCCGCTTCCGCCGCCGCCTCGAGCTGCTCGGCCAGCTCGACCAGACGTTCGCCCAGCGCCACAAGCAGCTGTCGGTCAACTCCTACAGCCAGGCCTACGAGGACGCGGTCAAGCTGATGCGCAGCAGCGACCTCGTCGCCTTCGACACGGACATGGAGCCCGCCAGCCTGAAGGACGCCTACGGCGACAACCCGTTCGGTCGCGGCTGCCTGCTGGCCCGGCGCCTCGTCGAACACGGCGTGCGCTTCGTCGAGGTCGTCGCCGGCGGCTGGGACACCCACAACGACAACTTCGACCGGCTCGAGACGCTGCTGCCGCCGATCGATCAGGGCCTCGGGGCGTTGCTCGCCGACCTGGACGCGCGCGGCCTGCTCGACGAGACGATGGTCGTGCTGACCAGCGAGTTCGGTCGCACGCCCGACATCGACCAGGACGACGGCCGCAACCACTACCCGAAGGCCTTCAGCGCGCTGCTCGCCGGCGGCGGCGTGCGCGGCGGCCAGCGCTACGGCCGCACCGACAAGGACGGTCGCGAGTGCGAGACCGAGCCGACGACGATCCAGGACCTCAACGCGACGATCGCCCACGCCTGCGGCATCCCGACCGACTACGTCGTCACGTCGCCGTCAGGCCGGCCGTTCCGCGTCGCCGACAAGGGTATGCCGATCACCGAGATCCTCGCCTGAGCCACCGCATGTCGCCACGCCAACTGTCGCTGCTGCCGCTGCTGCTCGCCCCCGCCGTCGCCCAGTCCAAGGGCAAGGTCGATTTCGAGCGGCAGGTCTGGCCGATCCTCGAGAAGAGCTGCGTCGAGTGCCACCGCGAGACCCACACCGACGAGAACGGCCGCACGGTCCGCCCGAAGGGCAAGGTGATGCTCGACACCGCAGCCAACATCGCGCGCTCGAAGGGTGGCAAGCTGTTCGTCGCGCACGAGCCTGACGACTCGATGGTCGTGGAATCGATCTCGCTGCCGGCCGACGACGAAGACCGCATGCCGCCGCAGAAGAAGGGGCCGCCGCTGTCGAAGGAGCAGATCGACACGATCCGCCGCTGGATCGACGAAGGCGCCGAGTTCGGCAAGTGGACGGGCGAGAAGGCTGGCCAGACGGAGAAGCCGAAGCCGTCGACGGGCAAGACCGGTACCCAGCCCAAGGCACAGCCGAAGAAGAAGGGCCCGTCGCCGCTGGTGACGTTGGCCAAGGGCCTCAAGCCGCTCGACGAGAAGACCCTGGCCGGGTTCGCCGACGGGCCGTTCCAGGTGCAGAGCGTCGGCGACGACAACCCGCTGCTGACGGTGACCGCCTGCGGCCACACGGACGAGGTCAACGACCAGTCCCTGGCGCGGCTTCGCCCGCTACAGGAGCACATCTTCGAGCTCGACCTGGGCCGCAGCCAGGTCGGCGACGCCGGCTGTGCGCTGCTCGCCAAGATGCCACGCCTCACCCACCTCGACCTGCGGCAGACCAAGGTCGGCAATCAGGGCGTCAAGGAGTTCGCCGCGCTGAAGGAGCTTCGCTCCCTCAACCTGTTCGGCACGGAGGTCGGGGACTACGCGATGCTCGCGCTCGAGCCGCTCGAGCACCTGGAGAAGCTCTACGTCTGGCAGACCGAGGTGTCAGCCAAGGCCGTGGTCCGACTGCGCGAGCTGCATCCGGAGCTGCGTATCGTGTTCTCGGCCGACCTGCCCGAAGCCGGCGAGGGCGACGACGCGCCGGCACCGCGGCGCCGCTGACGCCCGCGACGCGTTTGACACCAGAGCTTCTCTTGACGGAGAAGCCCCTGGCACCGAGCCTTCGGGCATGGATCCAGCCGCCGCCCCCGCGGCGATCCGCAGGGCCCGCCTGCCGTACACGGCGGCCCTCTGCGTGTTCACAGCACTCGCCGTCGGCCTCATGGCCTCCGGCGCGTGGTCGTTGTTGACCTGGCTCGGCGTGCCCGTGCTCGAGGTGCCGTGGGCGGACCTGCGCCCACTGACCGGCGCCAACGTGGCCATCGAGCGCGGCCTGGATCCGATGTTCGACAACCCGGGAGATCCCTGGGGTCGCCCGTTCAACTACCCGCGCGTCTGGCTGGTGTTGCCGCGCCTCGGCCTCACGGCCGCGGACACTCCATGGCTCGCCGCCGTGATGCTGTTGGCGCTCAGCTGCGGCCTGTGGGCGCTCCGCCCGCTCGTCACCTCGCGGCGCGCCGCCTGGCTGCTGGCTGCCGGCGCGCTGGCGCCGACGACCTGGCTCGGCGTCGAACGCGCCAACACCGCGCTGCTGATGTTCGCGCTGGTCGCAGGGGCAGCGGCGCTGGCGACGACCCGGCGCGCGACGGCATCGATCGCGCTCGGGGTCGCCGCAGTCCTCAAGCTGTATCCGATCGTCGCCGCCGCCGCGCTGCTCGACGAACACCGACGAACGACGTTGCGCGTGGCGCTGCCGCTCGGGCTCGCCTTCATCGCCTACACCTTCTGGATCCGGAACGACCTCGGCCCCATCCGCGCCGGCGCCACGCACGCGCCGTGGCTCGCCTACGGCCTCGAGCTGCTACCCACGTTGCTGAGCAAGAACACGGGCCTCAACGCGCCGTCTGCGTTCGCCGCCGCGGGCGCCGCGCTGCTCGCGACCGCCTGCGTCGCGCTGCTCGCCCGCCGTCGTGGCCGCCTCGGCGCCGCGGGCACCGCGTCCTCGCTCGCCGGGTTCCGTGCCGGCGCTGCGGTCTACCTCGGCACCTTCCTGCTCGGCCACAACTTCGACTATCGCCTGCTCATGCTGCTGCCGACCCTGCCACAGCTGGCGACCTGGACGATGCAGGGCAGCGGCGCGTCCCGTCGCCTCGCCACAGCCAGCGTCACGGCCGTGCTCGCGCTGCAGTGGGGCATGTCCTGGCGCGCCGGCCTGACGGCGGCGATCGGCGACGCGACGGCGGGCGTGCTGCTCGACGAGTTGCTGTCGTGGGGCCTCTGGGCGGGAATGGCGTGGCTGTTCGCCGCGACGCTGCCCGACTGGCTGCTGCCGCGGCGCTGGCGCGACGCGCCGCTGCTCGACAGCGAACCGTCCGCACCGCTGGAAGGCCCCTCACCAGCCTCGGCGCGCCCGTCGAGACCGCGGCGAACGGTCGGGTCCGGGGCATAGCCGTCCGAAGCCCGCTACCCTGTGCCGATCCCGTGAGCAGCCATCGCAGTTGCCTCTTCACCGCCACGCTGGTGCTGGTGGGTTGCGAGTCGTCGCAAGCTCCCATGGGCGCCGCGACCGGGTATGACCTGACGCGCCCAGTCGCGTCGTTCGCGCTGCCGGCCGAGCTGGCCGAGATCTCGGGCCTGGCTGCCGTCGACGCGCACACCGTCGCCTGCGTCGAGGACGAGACCGGCACGCTGTTCTTCGTCGACGTCACCAGTGGCGCTGTGACGCAGCGGCTGTCGTTCGGCAAGGACGGCGACTACGAGGGGCTGGCGCGCCTCGACGACGCGTTCTGGGTGCTGCGCAGCGACGGTCGCCTGCTCGAGCTGCGCCGCGAAGGCGAGCGGATGAAGCGCTCCCGCCGCCTGGACCTCGAGCTCGCGCACGAAGAAGTCGAGGGCCTCGAAGCGGCCGCCGACGGCCGTGCGCTGCTGGTCGCGCCGAAGTCCGCGCCCCACGACAAGGGCGCACGCGACGTGCGCCGCGTCTACCGCCTCGACCCGGCGGCCGCCGAGCCTGTGCCGACCGTGCTGTTCGAGACGACCACGGGCCGCATCGCCGCCGACCTGGGCGGGCTCGGCTTGCACGCCCACCCCGACGTGCGCTTCTCGTCGATCGCCGAACAACCCGGCACGGGGCGCTACTTCGCGCTGTCGGGCCCAGATCGCGCGTTGCTGGTGTTCACTGCCGACGGCACCGTGTGCGGCGCCTGGTTCTTCCCCAGGCAAGACCTGCCGCAGCCCGAAGGGCTGACGTTCCTGCCCTCGGGCGACCTCGTCATCACGAGCGAAGCCGACCGCGGCCCAGCGCGGCTCGTCGTCTACCGGCGGGTGTCCGATTGAGCTGCGTTCGTCGCGATCGGCGCGCCTGGCTGACCGCCGCGGGCTGGCTCCTCGCGGCGACGCCGCTCGTGAGCGTCGCATGCCGACACGCTGCGCCGCCACCCATCGCGCCGAGCCTGAGCAACACCCTGTGGCGCCCCGGCGTCTATCGGCTGGCCACCTTCGACGACGCCTTCGTACTCGACCTCCGCGGCGACGGCAGCTTCACGCTGACCATCCAGCAAGGTCAATGCTCGGGCCGATGGCTGGCCGCATTCGGCGACGACGAACTGGCCAACCTGTCCGTGCAGGCCAGCACGCTCCAGACCTTGCCGGCCGGTCGCCAACTGGCCGCACAACTGCACGGCACGACGTTCACGTTCGTTTCCACGCCCGGCGTCGCGACAGTGACGTGCGGTACCCTGCCGCACTGAGGCTGGCGGTAGTGCGGCGTGCGGTTACCGGACCGTCGCGCGGCGGTACCGACGATCATGAGGCGCTCGACGCTCCACCTGCTGGGCCCGCTGCTGCTCGCTGCCTGCGCCGCCACACCCGAGCGTCCCGTCGGCAACTACCGAACCTTGAACTGTTTCGGCGCGGACCAGCTCGAGTTGCACGGCGACGACACCTTCTTGCTCTCCTCGACCTTGCCGCCCGCATGGGCGGCCACGGGCCAGTGGACCATCGACCCTACGTGGGGAACGACACCGAGCCTGACCTTGATCCTCGCTGACGATCGTCCGGAGGTCCTCAGCACGATCGACACCCTGGGCCTGACGTGGGTGGGGGACGAAGTCGAAGTCTTCGCCGTCAACGGCGTCGTCGACCTGGGCTGGTAGCCACCCGCCGCGACTCGCGCATCCGACGCGAGAAACTGGTCGGGGCGAGAGGATTTGAACCTCCGACCTTTGCGTCCCGAACGCAACGCTCTACCAAGCTGAGCCACGCCCCGACCGGACGTCCACGGCATCGCTGCCGCGAATCGAGCGAGGAACACTAGCCAGCGATCCGCACCGGGTCAAGCGCGCTCCCGTCCAGACTCGATTCCGCCCGCCTACGGGCCCGCAACCATGGGCGGCTCGGCTGCCCGCCGTCCGGATGAATGCACGGCCCCCAGTCGGTAAGGTCCGGCACAACCCCGCAGCGCGCGGACCGCTCGCGCCGCGGACCGCCCCGCCCCGACATGCGAACCCACCTGCTCATCCCGGAGATCCGCGAGCTGCTGGCCGAGGGCCGGCACGCGGACCTCGTGGCGGTGTTGGAGGACATGCACCCGTCGGACGCGGCGGCGATCCTGGGTGCGCTCGAAGTCGACGAATTGGCGACGGTGCTGCGGCACCTGCCGACGGACTACGAACGCGACGTCTTCGGCTACCTCGACTCCGAGGTCCAGCAGCGCTACGTCGAAGGCGCGGGCCGCGATCGCGTGCTGCAGGTGCTGTCGACGATGCTCAGCGACGACCGCGCCGAGTTCCTCGAGCGCCTCGACGAGCGCGTGCGCGAACAGCTGGTCTCGCTGCTGCCGCGCGCCGCGCGCGAGGACCTGCTGCGTCGTAGCACGTTCCGCGAAGACCAGGTCGGCGCGTTCTTGAGCACCGACTACGCGGTGCTCAACCCGCAGTGGACCGCGGCGACCGCCGTCAACGAGCTGCGCAGGCAGGCGCCGAGCCGCGAGACCATCTACTACAGCTACGTGCTCGACCGCTTCGGCAAGCTGGTCGGCTTCGTCTCGCTGCGCGACCTGATCCTCGCCAAGCCCCACCAGACGGTCAGCGAGATCATGAAGACCGAGCTGCTGTCGATCACCGCGGAGGCCGACCAGGAGGAAGCCGCGCGCATGATCCGCGACTACGACCTGCTGGCGCTGCCGGTGGTCGACTCGCAGAACCACCTCGTCGGCATCGTCACCCACGACGACGCGGTCGACATCGTCGAGGAGGAGGCGCAGGAGGACTTCGAGAAGATGGCCGGCGTCACCGGCCACGGCGTCGAGCCCGGCGACTACGACTACATGGACGAGCCCGTGTGGCGCCAGGTGCGCCGCCGCGCGCCGGTGATCTGCCTGCTGGCGGTGTTCTGGGTCGTCACCTCCACCATCATCGGCGCCTACGAGGAGACGCTGCAGACGCAGGTCCTGCTGATCTCGCTGCTGCCGATGGTGATGGCCACGGGCGGCATGGTCGGCACGCAGGCCAGCGCGCTCGTGATCCGCGCGCTGACGGTCGGCGACGTCGGCAAGGCGACCGTCTCGCGCGTGGTCTGGAAGGAGCTGCGCGTCGCGGGCCTGATGGCGGCGCTGCTCGGCGTGATCGCGTTCTTCAACTCGATGGTCGTCAGCCGCATGGAGGACGACCCGGACCCGGTGTCAACGGTGCTGCGCGCGGCGATGGTGATCGGCCTGGCGATGGTCGGCCACGTGGTGACCGCGGCGCTGCTCGGCGCGAGCACGCCGCTGGTGGTCAAGTACCTGCGCGGCGACCCGGCGATGATCAGCACGCCGGCGGTGACGGCGATCGCCGACCTGAGCGGCGCGGTGATCTACTTGTCGCTCGTCACGCTGATGCTGTGATGCGCGGCGTGGGCACGACACAGGCGACCACGCCTTCGTGCACCGTCACTTCACGATCGGCGAACACATAGCGGGTGCTGTCGCCGAGCAGTTCGATGCCGCGCGGCGGCCCCAGCTGCGGCAGGACGCGCTCGACAGGCCGACCGACAAGGTCCTGCCCACAGCACGGCTCGGCGGAGCGACGCAGGTCGTCGCGGGCGACGGTGACGACACCGTCGACGAGCTGCACGGCGCCGAGCACGACGTCGCCGCCGACCGTCTCGTAGGCGAGCAGCAGCGCGCCGTCCTCGTGCAGGCAGCCGCGCGGCGCGCCGAAACGCGCGCAGACGGCGGCGAAGTCCGCACCGATCAGGGAAGCATGCGATACCGGTTTCATGACGGACTCCGACCCGCTGGGTTGGTTCACCGCGAACAGTCTGGCGAAGGGCGTGAAGGATGTGCGACCACCCGACGAACTCCCGGTCAAGCCGAGCGCGCGCTCGCGTCCGGCCGATCGACGCCCGTCGCGGCGCGCCTATTCCTTCAGCGCCAGAAGTAGTGCCACTCGGCGGTCAGCGAGGTGTCCTGCCCGGGCTGCAGGTCGAGGTGCCAATCGACCTTGCCGAAGCCGTTCCAGCGGAACCACCACCACGGCCAGCTCCACCACCCCCACCACATCGGCCGCACGCCGTCGTCCCAGACGCGAGCCAGGTCGACCTGGTGGAACACCCCGTCGTGGTCGGCGGCGTCGATCAGGCCCAGCACGTTGCGCTGCACCTCGATCGTCACCGGGGCCTGCTTGAGGTTCTTCAGCGTGATCGTGCCGAGCAGATCGATGCGCTGGTAGTTGTCGCCATTGAGCAGCACTGGTCCGGTCCGCCCGGCTTCGCGCTCGTCCGTCGACACCTTGATGTCGATCGCGGTGTTGATCTCCAGGTCCGACGTGCCGCCGCGCGACGTGTAGAACACCTGCGACTGCGCCAGCAGCCGCCCCTGCTCGAACACCAGCGCCGGCGCCGTCGTCAGCGGCGTGTCGCTGCCGTTCTCGAGCCGCAGCACGTGCCGCGCCTTCGGCGCCGCCATCATGCGCGCGAGCTCGAACACGCGCTGGTCCTGCAGATTGCGCTGGTATTCCTGCGGCGGCGCGAGCGGCACGTCGAGCCGGTAGACGTCGCGGTACCGCAGCTCGCTCTTCCGCACCGGCAACACCATGCGCTCGCCCTTCTTCAGCGTCACGTGCTCGACGGTGAAGACGAACAGGTCCTCGTTGCTCGTGCCGCCGTCGACCTCGGGTTCTGGTGCGTCCTGGGCGACGTCGCGGAAGCCGCCGCTGCGACGCTCCAGCTGCGTCATCAGGCCGTTGCTGAGCATGTTGCCGAACTGCGAGTACTGCGTCTGCGCCGCGACCTGCGCCGCCTGCTGCTGCAGCGAGATCGGGTCGACCATGTTCTCGAAGACGAACCTCGGCACTCCGATCACCAGGTGCACGTCGGCGTCGACCAGGTCGATCAGGTCGTTGACCAGCGTCGCCTGCAGCGCGACCGCGGCCTTGCCGCTGCCGTCGCCGGCGAGCTCGATGCGGTACGACGGGATCCAGCGCAGTCCGCGCTGAACGTAGACGACGCCGACCTTGGCCGCCGGGCCACCGCCGGCGATGCGCAGCGAGAGACGGTCCCGGGCGACCTTTCGCTCGATCTCGGTGGCGACATCGCCCTGTAGCTCCAGTTCGCGCACCCGACCGATCGACAGCGCGCGCTTGCCGGCGGCGGTCTCGACCAGCAGCAGGTCGTCGTTGTCGCCCAGCAGGTCGCGCAGCGTGCAGGCCAGCCGCTCGCCGGTGTCGAGCTGCAGCACGGCGGCGCGGCCGAGGTTGGCGCCCGCCAGCTGCCGCAGGTCGGCCGGCTCGACGCGCTCGGTGACGTCGACCCGGCCGGCCGTCGCCGAGACCAGCCGCGCCCCGTCGCTGGCGTAGGGCCAGAAGGTCCCGAGCACCGGCGCCGGCAGCTCGTCGAGCACGACCTCGCCGCCGGCGTCGGCGGGCAGCGGCGCCTCGCGCAGCACGAAGGCGTGGCCGTCCTTGAACACGGTGACTTCGCGCACCGGCAGCGACGTCGTCGGCACGGTCGCGGGCTGCTGCGCGGAAGCGGCGACGGAGAGCGCCGCAGTCAGCGCGGCGACCATCAGGTTGGGGTTCGTTCTCATGGGGTCCTCGACGGCGCCCGATCGGCGCATCGACGAACCTAACGCGATCCCTTCGGCCGCTGTGTAGGCGCTCTGTAAGGCCCTACCGCACGCTCGCCGGCAACACGACCCCGCATTCGAGCGCGATCCAACGCCGCACCTTGGCCGACGTGTAGCCGCGCTCGAGCAGGAAGCGCTCGACGCCGCGCTTGTCCTCGCGCAGGCCGTCGAGAGCATCACGCAGCGAAGCCAGCTCGGATGCGGCGCGGGCGCGCTCGTCGCGCTCGCGGTGCTGCTCGCGCCAGTCGTGGATCCCGCTCCACGACAGCGGCACGCCGAACAGCGCGCCGAAGCCGAAGAAGAGCACGCCGTAGTAGGAGATGCCGTAGGTCGACAGCACGACCGCCGCCATGCCGACGATGCCGATGCCGGTGGCCATGCGCACCCACGGCGGCAGCACCATCAGCTGCGCCAGCAGGCTCGGGCGCGTCGCCGAGCGAAGTTCAGGCGACGTCACCTTCCTCCCTCGCTCGCGCGACGATCCACTGGCGCACGAAGTACTCGCGGTAGCCGCGCTGCTGCAGCTGCCGTGCGACGTTGTCACCGCGGCGACGCCACTCGGCGATGGCCTGCCGCAGCTCCGCCCATTCGGCATCGACACGGCCGAGTTCGGCGGCCACCACCGCCTGCCGCCGCAGCTCGCGCCATCCGCCGACGAACAGCACCAGACCGAACAGGAACAGCGCCAGGCTGCCGTACCAGATCACGCCGCGCCCCCACAGATCGAGCACACCGGCGACAGCGACCGCCACCAGCGCGAGGCCCACCCACACGCGAGCCTTCGGCGAGAGCCCGAGCAGGTGCTGGGCGATGGCGGACTCCTTCACCCCTACTCCTCGGTGACCTTGGCGCGCAGGTACTCGCGGTTCATCTCCGCGATCACGCGCACCGGGATCTCCTTCGGGCAGGCGGCTTCGCACTCGTACTGGTTGGTGCAGTTGCCGAAGCCCTCGGCGTCCATCGTCGCGACCAGGTTGCGGGCGCGCTCCGCGCGCTCGACCCGGCCCTGCGGCAGGTGCGCGAAGTGCGACACCTTGGCGCCGACGAACAGCATCGCCGAGGCGTTCTTGCAGGCCGCGACGCAGGCGCCGCAGCCGATGCAGGTCGCCGCGTCGAAGGCGCGGTCGGCGTCGGCCTTCGGCACCGGGATCGCGTTGGCGTCCTGCGGCGCGCCGGTGTTGACCGACACGAACGCGCCCGACTGCACGATGCGATCGAAGGCCGAGCGGTCGACGACCAGGTCGCGCACCACCGGGAACGCCGACGCGCGCCACGGCTCGATCCAGATCTCGGCGCCGTCCTTGAAGCTGCGCATGTGCAGCTGGCACGCCGTGGTACCGCCCTCCGGACCGTGCGGGCGGCCGTTGATGACCACGCCGCACGAGCCGCAGATGCCCTCGCGGCAATCGTGATCGAAGGCGACCGGCTCCTGACCTTCCTTGATCAGCTTCTCGTTGAGCACGTCGAGCATCTCGAGGAACGACATGTCCGACGAGACGCCGTCCAGCTCGTAGCGGACCATCGCGCCGTCGCGACGGAAGTCCGACTTCGTGCTGGGTTGAGACTGACGCCAGATGTGCAGCGTGACCTTCACTTGTAGCTCCTCACGGCCAGGGCCACGTTCTCGAACACCAGCTCCTCCTGGTGGCGCACCTCGGGCTGCCCTTCGCCCTTGTACTCCCACACCGCGGCGTGACAGAAGTTCTCGTCGTCGCGCTGCGCCTCACCGGCGTCCTGCCACTCCTCGCGGAAGTGACCGCCGCACGACTCGCGGCGCTCGAGCGCGTCGCGGCACAGCAGCTCGCCGAACTCGAGGAAGTCGGCGACGCGGCCGGCCTTCTCGAGCGACTGGTTGAGGCTCTCGTTGCTGCCGAGCACGCGCACGTCGCGCCAGAACTCCTCGCGCAGCACCGGGATCTCCTGCAGCGCCTGCTGCAGGCCCGCTTCGTTGCGCGCCATGCCGCACTTGCCCCACATGATCTTGCCGAGCGCCTTGTGGAAGTCGTCGACGGTGCGCTTGCCCTGGATCGAGAGCAGGCGCCGGATGCGCTCGCTGACCTCCCCGTGCACCGCCTGAACTCCGGCCGATCGGCCTTGACCGAGCCGGCCTTCTGCCCGGCGAGGTAGCCGCCGACCGTGTACGGGATCACGAAGTAGCCGTCGGCGAGTCCCTGCATCAGCGCCGAGGCGCCGAGGCGGTTGGCGCCGTGGTCGCTGAAGTTCGCCTCGCCGAGCACGAACAGGCCCGGGATCGTCGACTGCAGGTCGTAGTCGACCCACAACCCGCCCATCGTGTAGTGCACCGCCGGGAAGATGCGCATCGGCCGCGAGTACGGATCCTCGGCGGTGATCTTCGCATACATGTGGAACAGGTTGCCGTAGCGCGCCGCGATCGCGTCCTTGCCCAGGCGCTTGATCGAGTCGCGGAAGTCGAGGTAGACGCCGAGGCCGCTCTCGCCGATGCCGCGGCCGTCGTCGCAGGCTTCTTGGCGGCGCGCGAGGCGATGTCGCGCGGCGCGAGGTTGCCGAAGCTCGGGTACTTGCGCTCCAGGTAGTAGTCGCGCTCGGCGTCCGGGATCTCGCCGGGTGCGCGCTTGTCGCCCTGCTTCTTCGGCACCCAGACGCGGCCGTCGTTGCGCAGCGACTCCGACATCAGCGTCAGCTTCGACTGGTGGTCGCCGCTGACCGGGATGCAGGTCGGGTGGATCTGCGTGTAGCACGGGTTGGCGAAGCCGGCGCCGCGCTTGTGCGCGCGCCACGTCGCCGTCACGTTGCAGCCCTTGGCGTTGGTGCTCAGGTAGAACACGTTGCCGTAGCCGCCGGTCGCCAGCACCACCGCGTCGCCGGCGTGCGAACGCACCTCGCCGGTGACGAGGTCGCGCACGACGATGCCCTTGGCGTGGCCGTCGACCAGCACCACGTCGAGCATCTCGGTGCGCGGGAACATCTTCACCGCGCCCTTGCCGATCTGCCGCGACAGCGCCGCGTAGGCGCCGAGCAGTAGCTGCTGGCCGGTCTGGCCGCGGGCGTAGAAGGTGCGCGACACCTGCGCGCCGCCGAAGCTGCGGTTGTCGAGCAGGCCGCCGTAGTCGCGCGCGAACGGCACGCCCTGGGCCACGGCCTGGTCGATGATGTTCACGCTCAGCTGCGCGAGGCGGTAGACGTTGGCCTCGCGGGCGCGGAAGTCGCCGCCCTTGACGGTGTCGTAGAACAGCCGCCAGACGCTGTCGCCGTCGTTGGTGTAGTTCTTGGCCGCGTTGATGCCGCCCTGCGCGGCGATCGAGTGCGCGCGGCGCGGGCTGTCCTGGAAGCAGAAGCACTCGACCTGGTAGCCGAGCTCGGCCAGCGTCGCCGCGGCCGACGCGCCGGCGAGGCCGGAGCCGACCACCAGCACCTTGTACTTGCGCTTGTTGGCGGGGTTGACCAGCTTGACCTTGAAGCGGGCGTTGTCCCACTTCTCCTGCACCGGCCCCTCGGGGATCTTGGCGTCGAGCTTCACGGCTTCACCTCCACGATGCCGGTCAGCACCGACAGCGCCAGCAGCGCGTTGCCGCCGGCGATCAAAAGCGCAAGCAGGAACGACACGGTCTTGATCATCTTGGTGTAGCGCGCGTGGTGGAACCCGAGCGTCTGCGCGAAGCTCTGGATGCCGTGGCTCAGGTGCAGGAACAGCACCACCTGGAAGGCCGCGTAGGCGAGCGCGATCGCCGGCACCTGGAAGCTCGACGTGACCATCGCGTAGACGTCGTGGCCCTCGGCGCCCATCGCCTTCTTCGCGTAGTAGTCGGGGTTGGTGACGCCGAACGTGAAGTGCAGCAGGTGGTAGACGACGAACACCAGCAGCGACAGCCCGCTCAGCACCATCGAGCGCGACGCGAACGACGCCTGCAGCGTGTCGGGCTTCTGGTAGGCGACCGGTCGCGCCGCCTTGTTGGCGCGCGACAGCCGCACGCCGGTGGCGACGTGCAGGACGAAGATCGCCAGCAGGCCGATGCGGGCCACCCAAAGGAGCGCGCCGCGGTCGGCCAGCCACTTGGCGTAGTGGTTGATCGCCTCGGGCCCCTGGAAGAGCTGCAGGTTGCCGAGCAGGTGAGCGATGACGAAGCCGAACAGCAGCACGCCGGTGACCGCCATGGTCACCTTGCCGCCGATCGACGACCGCCAGAACGAAGACAGCCAGGTCATGGGTGCAAAGACGATCCGGAGTCGGGCCGTCGAATGCAACATCCAGCACGTGGGCTCAAGTGCGCGCGCGGCCGAGCGGCGTCTTGCCCATCGACACCAGCCCCCGCAACGCGTCGGCGGCGCGCAGGTCGAGGCGCCGCAGCCGGTCCGGCGGCAGCAGCAGCAACCGGCCGTTGGTCGGGTTGGGCGAGCTGGGCACGAACACCACCGTGTGCTCGACGCCGTCGGGTCCTGGCGCCCGGCCGGTGACCAGGCCGATCTCGAAGCCGCCGCCGCCGTCGATCGGCACCGCCACCACCGCCTCGAAGAAGCGGTCGCGCGACGAGTCGTAGCCGAGCACCTCCTTCAGCGACTGATAGAGGGTGCCGCCGAGCGGCAGGTTCTCCAGCATGCGGTCGACCCGCCGCCACAGCCACCGGCCGAAGAACGACGTCACGAACAGCCCGACCAGGTAGATCGTCACCAGGGCCGCCAGCAGGCCGAGCCCGGGGAAGTAGAACGGCACGTGCGCCCGCCACGACTCCGACAGGGTCGTCTCGAGCCACAGGATGCCGAGCACGGTGCCGCCGAACGGCAGCAGGGCGACGATGCCGGCGACGAAGCAGCGGGTGAGGTGGCGCGAGGGACCGGTCATGCGCGGCGCAGCATAGGATCCGGGCGGCGACGGCCCCGGGCGCATTTCGTCGGCATCGCGGGGAACTGCACGAACCGGCGTGTCAGCTGGCCCGGACCGGGGCGGTGGCCGCGAGAAGACACAGCCAACGGTGCACGCGTTCGATCGTCTCCGGCAATGTCGACGTCCCGGCGGTCAGGCCCACCGCGCGCCGACCTTCGAACCACCCCGGAACCAGCTCGCGCTCGCTCTCGACGTGGCAGGTCGGCACCCCGCGCGCACGACCGCGCTCGGCGAGCTTCCTGGTGTTGTTGGAGTCGCGCCCGCCCACCACCACCAGCGCGTCGACGCGGGGCAACAGCTCCTCGAGCGCGCGGCCGCGCGCCTTGGTCGGGTTGCAGACGGTGTCGATCAGCCGCACGTCGGCGTGCGGGTTGGCGGCGCGGATCGCGGCGAAGGTCGCCGCGACGCGTTCGTCCGGCGTGGTCGTCTGGCAGACCACGCCGAGGCGCGCCTCCGGCCAGCGCTGCACCTGCTCGGGCCCGGCCACCACCACCGGCCGCTGCAGATCCTCGACGATGCCGCGCACCTCGACGTGCTCGGCGCGACCGATCACGACCACCCGCCGCCCCTCGCGCTCGAGCAGCTGCGCCGCCTCGTGCGCGCGCCGCACCAGCGGACAGGTCGTGTCGAGGATCTGCTTGCCGGCCGCGGCCAGACGGGCCCGTTCGCGGTCGCTGACGCCGTGCGCGGTGATCAGCACAGCCGGCGTGGCGGGCACCGCCCGGGCCCGCTCCGGCGAACGGCGGAACCCGCGCGCGTCGAGCCGCGCCAGCACCTCGCCGTTGTGTACCAGCTCGCCGTGCATCGTCACCTGGTCGGGCTGCTCGACCTGTTCGGTCGCCGCCAGCGCGTCGCGCACGCCAAAGCACATTCCCATCGCATCCGCTCGCAAGATCTGCATGGTCGCCTCCGTGCGCTTTGCATTGTAAAGCACTTGCCAGAGAGTGCAACCCCCTGACCGTAGGCGAACCGGGGACCACGACCCGGCGACGGCCGGGCCCGCCTCTTGTATGCAGGCCGACATGCGACCCGCCCTGCTGACGGCCACGCTGCTCGCGTCCGTCGCCGCCCCCTTCGCCCCCCCGCTGCCCGCCCAAGGACCGTCGACACCGCCGGCGCGCGTCGGCGTGTTCTTGTGGCACGACTCCCCCAACGACGCCACCACCCTCGACGGCGTGCGCGAAGGGCTCGCCGAGGCGCACGTCGCGGTGGAGTTCGTCGAGCGCCAGGCCGACGCCGATCCCGAGCGCGCCGCGCGCTGCCTGGCCGAGCTGCGCGGCGCCGGCTGCGACCTGGTGCTCGCGCTCGGCACGCGCGCGACGCAGCTGGCGCGCGAGGCGATGCCCGACCGACCGATCGTGTTCGCCGCCGTCACCAACCCGGTCGCGTCCGACATCCTGCCGGCGTGGGGCCCGTCCGGCGTGCCGCTGTGCGGCGCCAGCAACTGGATCGACCCGCAGGGCGTGCTCGACGTGTTCCGCATGGCGGTGCCGCAGCTGCGGCGGCTCGGCATGCTGCGTTCGCGGCAGAGCGGCGTCGTCAGCCAGGCCGAACTGACCGACATGCGCGCGCTGCTGGCGCGGCCGGGCGCGCCGGCGATCACCGTGCACGAGGCGTTCGTCGACGGCGACGGCGGCCTCGACGGCGCCGTCAAGCAACTGCTCGAAGCCGGCGTCGACGCGATCTGGATCCCGATCGACCTGACCGTCTACAGCGACGTACCGGCGGTCGAGCACGCGCTCGGCGAACGGCGCGTGCCGTTGCTAACGACGGCCGCGTCCGGCGTGCGCGGCGGCGCGCTGGTCGGCGCCGCGGTCGACTACCGCCTGCACGGCCGCCGCGCCGCGGCGCTGCTGCAGCGCGCGCTGCGCCACCCGGACCGCCTCGGCGAATGGGCCGTCGATCGCATGCAGAGCAGCCTCGTGGTCGTCAACCTCGCCGCCGCGCGTCGCAACGGCTTCGAGCTGCCGCTGTCGCTGCTGGCGATCGCCGACGAGTTGATCGCCCCCGAAGCGCCGCAGGAGATGCGATGAGCGTCCCCCTCGTGCCGATCCGCCGCGGCCCGTCGCTGCTGACGCAGCTCTCGATGGCGCTGATCGTCGTCGCCGGCGTGCTGCTCGCCTGGCTGCTGCTGATCGTCGGACCGACCACCGGTCACGCGCTCGCGGAGTTCGGCTCGGCGACGCTGCGCGAGAGCGCGGCGACGATGCGCGAGGTCTCGACCTCGATGACCGGTCAGAGCAGCCAGGTGCTGATCGACCTGATCGCGCACAACACCACCGCGCGCGAACGCGCGCTCGCCGACCTGCCGCTGGAGACGCTCGGCGGCGACGTCGCGGCGATCCGCGCCGCGGTGCTGCGCGAGGACGCCGAGCGTTCGGCGCGCCAACGCCGCAACGTCGAGGTGCTGGCGGCCGAGATGCAGCGGCGCGCCGAACGCGACATGCAGCGCCGCCTCGACGAATTGGCCGACGTGCGCGCAGCACGCGAAGCGGGGTTCGTGCGCGACCTCAACGGCGGGCTGCTGACGCTGCTGGCGGTGACGCTCATGGTGCTGCTGCTGGTGCTCGGCCTCGGCCTGCACCGCCTGGTCGTGCGACCGGCGCAGCGGCTGCGCTCGGCGACCCGGCGCGTGGCGGACGGCGAGGCGACGGTCGACCTGCCGCCAGCGCCGCGCGGCGAACTCGGCGAGCTGACGCGCGACTTCGCGGCGATGGTCGGCGAGCTCGACGGGTCGCGCCGCGCGCTGCAACACCTGGCCGACAACCTGGAGGCCGAGGTGGCGCGCAAGTCGCGCGCGCTGGAATCGTCGCACCGGCAGCTGGCGCAAGCCGAACGACTCGCCGCGCTCGGCACGCTGGCCGGCGGCGTCGCGCACGAGTTCCACAACGTGATCGGCGGCATCCGCGGCTGCGCCGACGAGCTCAGCGCCGACGAGCCCGATGCGGACCGACGCGAGACGCTGGCCGTGATCACCCGCGCCGCGGAGCGTGGCGTCGGCATCGTGCGGCAGCTGCAGCGCTTCGCCCAACAACCGGTCGAGCGCCGCGGCCGCGTCGATCCGGCGGCGATCGTCACCGACGCGCTGCGCCTGTGCGAGCCGGCGGCGCGCCGCCAGCAGGTGCACGTCGAACGCGACCTCGCCGCAGGGCTCGCCGTCGACGGCGACGCCGACGGCCTGCACCAGGTGTTCGTCAACCTGCTGGTCAACGCGCTACAAGCCTTGCCGCAGGGTGGCACGCTGACCGTGCGCGTGCACGCCGCGGTGGCGCCCGACGAGCGCGTCGTCGTGCAGGTCAGCGACACCGGCACCGGCATCCCCCCCGAGGCGTTGCCGCACGTGTTCGAGCCGTTCTTCACCACGCGCCGCGACGCAGCCGACCCGGCGCAGCGCGGCAGCGGCCTCGGCCTGTCGGTGTCGTACGGCATCGTCGCGTCGCACGGCGGCCGCATCGAGGTGGAGAGCCAGACCGGCCGCGGCACCACCTTCCGCGTACTGCTGCCGCGCTCGCAGGGCTGATCGAGGTCCTTCGCGCACGGCGTTGTTACGGGCAGGGAACGCGCTGTCGCGGCGCGTGCACTACGGGTACGACGGCCGCCAACGGACCGCACTGCAGGCCCTTGCGCCGACCGCCGCGCCTCCACACCATCGTCGGCGTGCCCGAAAAGAAACCCCTGCGCATCCTCGTCGCCGACGACGAGGAGAGCATGCGCCACTTCCTGCAGAAGGGCCTGACGAGGCTCGGCCACACCGTCGCCGCCGTCGCCGACGGCGAGGCCGCGGTGAGCACCTGGCGGCACGGTGAGTTCGACCTCGCGGTGCTCGACCTGCGCATGCCCGGCGCCGACGGCGTCACGGCGATGACCCGCATCCGCAGCGACGAGCCGGACGCGATCGTGCTGCTGATGACCGCGCACGGCACCATCGAGACCGCCGTCGAGGCGATGCACACCGGCGCCGCCGACTTCGTCACCAAGCCGTTCGCGATCGACGAGCTGGCGCTGCGCATCGAGCGCGCGGTGGCGATGCGACGCACCGAGGAGCAGCACCAGCGGCTGCGCGCGCTGCTCGACAATCCCGACAGCGGCATCGGCCTGTGCGCCGGCAGCCGCGCGATGCAGGAGGCGCTGCGCCGCCTGGACCTCGCGGCGGCGTCGTCGAGCACGGTGCTGCTGACCGGCGAGTCGGGCACCGGCAAGGGCATGCTGGCCAAGGCGCTGCACCTGCGCTCGGCGCGCCGCGAGCAGCCGTTCCTGGCGATGAACTGCGCCGCCGTGCCCGAGACGCTGATCGAGAGCGAGCTGTTCGGCTACGAGCCCGGCGCGTTCACCGGCGCGCGCACCAAGAAGGCGGGCCTGCTGCGTCGCGCGCACGGCGGCACGTTGTTCCTCGACGAGATCGGCGACATGAGCCTCGGCGCGCAGGCCAAGATCGAGCGCTTCCTCCAGGACCGCGAATTCACGCCGCTCGGCGCCGAGAAGCCGTGCAAGGTGGACGTGCGCGTCGTCGCCGCCAGCAACCGCGACCTGCCGGCGCTCGTCGAACGCGGCGACTTCCGCGCCGAGCTGCTGTGGCGCCTCGACGTCGTCACGCTGCACGTGCCGCCGCTGCGCGAACGCCGCGACGACGTGCCGGCGCTGGTCCGTTCGTTCCTGCTGCGGCACGGCAAGGACGGCGCGCCGCTGCACCACTTCTCGCCCGAGGCGCTGGCGGTGTTGAGCGCCTACCACTGGCCCGGCAACGTGCGCGAACTGGAGAACGTCATCGAGCGCATGGTCGTGATGGCCGGCGGCCGCGCCGAGCTCGGCATCGCCGACCTGCCGCCGGAGATGCGCGCTCGCGAGGAGATCGAGGCGGTCGTCGACGACGAGAGCTACGAAGCGGCGCGCACGCGCTTCGACCGGCTGTTCTTCCAGAACGTGCTGCGCCGCGCCGAGGGCAACGTGACCGAGGCGGCGCGGCTCGCCGGCATCTCGCGCGGCCACCTGCACCGCCGGCTGAAGGACCTCGGCGAGGGCGGCCACGGCGCCTGAGCCACGCGCGGCGAAGCAGCGGCGCGGCGGTCGCTTCGACCGCCTCGACATGGCACACTCGTTGCCCTTGTCGTCCATGACCCTCTCCTTCCGCTCGGCCGCGTCCCTGCTCTCCGCGGCCTGCCTCCCCCTGCTGCTCATCACTGCCTGCCAGTCGAGCGGCGACGCCCATCAGATCGCGGCGCACGTCGAGGCGCCGCCGGTCGACGCCGACCAGGCGGTCGGCTTCCCCGGCCTGCACAACGTCGTCACCTACGCGCCGGACGTCGTCTGCGGCGGCGCCCCCGAAGGCCACGAAGGCCTCGAGGCGCTGAAGGCGATGGGCATCAAGACGATCATCACCGTCGACGGCGCCGCGCCGGACGCGAAGGGCGCCGAGGCGCTGGGCATGCACTACATCCACCTGCCGATCAGTTACGACACCGTGACGCCCGAGCGGCAGAAGGAGCTCGCGCAGGCGGTCGCCAGCTCGGAAGGCCCGATCTACATGCACTGCCACCACGGCAAGCACCGCAGCGCCGCCGCGCTCGGCAGCGCGCTGGTGCTCGCCGGCAAGATGACGCCCGAGCAGGCCGTCGCCAAGATGGAGATCTCCGGCACGTCACCGGCCTACAAGGGCCTGTGGAAGGCGGTGCGCGAGGCCGAAGCGCTGCCCGAGGCCCAGCTGCACGTCGACCCCAAGGTCTTCCCGAGCGTCGCCAAGACCTCCGGCATGGTGCAGACGATGTCCGAGGTCGACATGGTCTTCGACCTGGTCAAGCAGGCCGAGAAGGCCGGCTGGAAGGCCCCCGAGGACCATCCCGACCTCAACGCGCCGAAGGAGACGAAGCGGCTGGCCACGCTGTTCGCCAACCTGAAGAAGGACAAGGAGAGCATGGCGCTGCCGGCCGACTATCAGCAGATGCTCGACAAGGCCATCACCGACACGGCGAAGCTCGACGAGCTGGTGCACGCCGGTGACGCCGCCGCCGCGGCCGAGCTGCTGAAGACCATCGGCACCACCTGCAAGGACTGCCACAAGGTGCACCGCGACTGATCGCGCGGTTTCCCGGTCCGCCCCCACTCCTCTCCCGAGCCTGCCCGCGATGCGCATCGTCCCTACCACGTTCTCGACCGCCGTCACCACCCTGCTCCTGCTGTCCCTCGCCAGCTGCGGCGGCAACGCCGCAGGCGCGTCGGCCGGCGACCCGGTCAGCGTCTACTGCGCGCTCGACCAGGAGTTCTCCGAGCCGGTCCTGAAGGACCTCGCGAAGCAGCTCGGCGTCGAGCTGAAGCTGCGCTTCGACTCCGAGGTCAACAAGACCGTCGGCCTGGTCAGCGCGCTGGTCGAGGAGAAGGCCACGCCGCGCTGCTCGGTGTTCTGGAACAACGAGCTGGCCAACACCGTCAGCCTGGCGCAGAAGGGCGTGCTCGCCGCCTACGACTCGCCGAGCGCGCAGGACATCCCGCAGCAATGGCGCGACCCGGAGCACCGCTGGACCGGCTTCGCCGCGCGCGCCCGCATCCTGATCGTCAACACCAAGCTGATCCCCGACCGCAAGGACTGGCCGACCAGCTACCTCGACCTCGCAGACCCGAAGTGGAAGGGCAGGTGCGCGATCGCGCTGCCGAAGACCGGCACCACGCTGACGCACTTCACCGCCCTGCAGAAGGTGATCGGCGACGAAGCGCTCGGCAAGTGGATCGACGACATGCAGAAGAACGAGGTCGCGTTCCTCGGCAGCAACGGCGCGACGATGCGCGCGGTGCGCGAGGGCACGATGGCGTTCGCCTTCACCGACACCGACGACTTCCACACCGCCAAGCAGAAGGGCTTCGACGTCGCCTGCGTGTTCCCCGACCAGGGTGAAGGCCAGATCGGCACGATGCTGATCCCCAACGCGATCGGCCTGGTGCAGGGCGGCCCCAACCAGGACGCCGCCAAGAAGCTGATCGACGCGATCCTGTCGCGCCGGACCGAGGCGCTGCTGGCCGCTGCCGACAGCGCGCAGATCCCGCTGCGCGAAGGCGTCACCGGGCCGAAGGACGCCGAGATCAAGAAGCTCGGCGGGTTCCGGCAGATGGCCTGGGACCCGACCTGGACCGGCGCGCACATCGACACCTTCCAGCGCGAGTACGGCAAGCGGCTCGGCCTGTGATGACGGCGGCGCGAGGCGATCGCTGGACCCGGGCGCCGCTGTGGCTGGCGCTCGCGTTCCTGCTGCTGTTCGTGCTCGCGCCGCTCGGCGTGCTCGCCGTGGAGACGGTCTGGTCGGCGGACGGCCTGACGCTCGACGCCTGGCGCGCGCTCGCCGACGACACCAACGCGCTCACACAGCTGTGGGCGACGCTGCGCCTCGGCGTCGCCGCGACGACGCTGTCGCTGCTGCTCGGCGGCGCTCACGCGTGGCTGACGATCGGCCGCGACCTGCCGCTCGGCCGCTTCCTGGTGCCGCTCGGCGTGGCGCCGCTGGTGGTGCCGCCGATCTTCGTCGCGATGGGCTTCGCCGACCTCGCCGAGGTGCGCGGCTTCTGGCCGTGCGCGATGCTGCTCGGCATCTGCCACGCGCCGTTCGTCGCGGTGCTGGCGGCGCGGGGCCTGCGCGCCACCGACGGGCGCGCCTACGAAGCCGCGCTCTTGCTGCGCGGCCGGGGCCGCGCCGAGCTGTGGCTCCTGCGCAGCATCCTGCCCGAGCTGCTGGCCGGTTGCCTGCTGGCGTTCCTGTTCACCGTCGCCGACCACGGCGTGCCGGAGTTCCTGACCGTCAAGGGCAAGACCTGGCACACCTACGCCGAAGGCATCTTCTCGCGCTGGAACCGCCGCGCCGTCGGCACCACGTTCGCCGAGCTCGAGAGCCCGATCGTCGCCGCCCTGCCGTTCCTGGCCGGGCTCGGCTGCCTGCTGTGGGCGGCGCTGCGGCTGCGCGCGTCCGCGCCGGACCGCGGCGTCGTGCGGCCGCTGCCCCGGCGCCCGCTCGGCACGTGGCGCTGGCCGGCGCTGCTGCTGCCGCTCACCTACCTCGGCGCCGGCATCGGCGTGCCGCTCCTGGTGCTGACCCGCTGGGTGCTCGGCTCGGCGCAGCGTCGCGAGCCGATGGGCCTCGAGTACGCGCGGCAGAGCTACCAGAAGGCGATCGACCAGGGCCTGCCGGACCTCGTGCACTCGCTGTGGCTGGCGCTCGGCGTGGCGGCGGTGATCGTGCTGCTGGCGATCCCGCTGGCGCGGCGCTCCGCGCGGCGTTCGCCGTGGCTCGACCTGCTGACCGCGCTGCCGGCGACGATGCCGGCGATCCTGCTCGGCATGGGCCTGGTGCGCACCTTCCACGCCAACCCGGGCCTCGGCTGGACCGGTTGGGACTTCTACGCCGGCTGGGGCTTCGCCGTCTGCGGCTATGCCGCGCGCTTCCTGCCGTTCGCCGCACTGACCCTCGCCAGCCAGGTGCGCCGCCTGCCCGTCGCCGCCGAGGAGGCCGGCCGATTCGTGCCGCGTCACGCAGTGCATCGCGCGCTGCGCCTGCACGTGCAGCCGCTGCTGCCGGCGGCGTGGTCGGCGTTCGTGCTGTCGTTCGTGCTGTCGCTGCGCGAGCTCGACCTCGCGGTGATGCTGCCGGCCGCCAACGCCACCGCGGTGCGCCGTCTGGCCAACGCCGTGCACTTCCAGCACGAGGACTGGAGCGGCGTGATCGCGCTGATGCTGCTCAGCCTGGCGATCCTGGTACCCCTCTTGCCTACGCTGCTGGCCGGGCGCAAGTTGTCCGCCCTCTCCTGAGCAGCACCACGTGTCCCTCGCCGTCACCGTCACCGATCTGGAACAACAGAAGGGAGCCTTCCACCTGGGCCCCGTCTCGCTGTCGGTGAAGCCCGGCAGCCGCACTGCCATCGTCGGCCCGTCGGGCTCCGGCAAGACCTCGCTGCTGCGCTGCATCGCCGGTCTCGAGCGCCCCGACCGCGGCGCGATCCGCATCGGCGAACGCGCCGTCGCCGGCGCGGGTGTGCACGTCGAGCCGGTCGACCGCGGCGTCGGGCTCGTGTTCCAGGACGGCGCGCTGTGGCCCCACTTGACCGCCGTGCAGCATCTGACCTTCGCCGCACCGAAGCTGAGCCGCGCCGACGCGCTGCAGCTGCTCGAACGCGCCGGCCTCGCCGCGCAAGCCGACAAGAAGCCCGGCCGCATGTCCGGCGGCGAGGCCCAGCGCCTCGGCCTGCTGCGCGCGCTAGCCCAGCACCCGCAGGTGCTGCTGCTGGACGAGCCGCTGCGCTCGGTGGACGTGCACCAGCGCGACGGTCTGGTGCTGCTGGTGCGCACGCTGTGCGACGAGCGCGACGTCACGTCGATCCTGGTCACCCACGACCGCGACGAAGCGCTGGCGCTGGCCGACGAGCTGGCGGTGATGCGCGACGGGCAGCTGGTCGAACAGGGCGCCGCGGTGACGTTGCTGGAGCAGCCGCGCACGGCGTTCACCGCCGCGTTCCTGCGCGGCGCTGCGTGCCTGCAGACGTCCGCGCTCGGCGGCGGCCGCGTCCGCACGCCGTTCGGCGAGTTCGACGCGCCAGCCGCCGCCCCCGCCGCCAACGAGCTGCGGCTGGTGCTGTTCCCCGGTGACGCCGAGGCCCACGACGGCGTCGACGGGCCCGAGGCGCGCATCCTGGCCCGACTGCCCGGCGAACATGGCATGCGCTGGCGCTGCGCGGTCGACGACCAGATCGTCGTCGCCAAGGCCCCTGCGAATCCCACCCACCACAACGGCACCACGCGGCTGCGCCTGACCGGCTCCCCGCGCCTGCTGCCGTGGCAAGCGCGATAGACCCCCTCCCAGAGACGTCCGAGGAGAAGGCATGAACCTGCAGACCAGAATCGGCATCGCCATCGCCGTGCTGGCGCCGTTCGCCGGCGTGATCGCGTTCCTCTCGTCCGGTGACGACAACCATCTCGAAGCGCAGCAGACGCGCTGGGAATCGTCGACACAGTGCAAGAGCTGCCACGAGGACGTGTTCGCCGAATGGCAGTCGTCGCACCACAAGATCGCGTTCACCAACCCGGAGGTGCGCGCGCTCAGCGACGACTTCCGCAAGGAGGAGTGCATGGACTGCCACCTGCCGCGCCCGCTGGCGGTGACCGGCTTCGGCAAGCGCACGCTGCCGCGCCGCACGCACTTCGACGAGGGCGTGTCCTGCATCACCTGCCACCTCGGCCCCGACGGCGGCATCGTCGGCCGCAACGACCGCCCCGAGGTGCCGTGCAAGCCGAAGCGCAGCGAGGAGTTCCTCGCGGTCGACGCCTGCGCGTCGTGCCACAACCAGCACGGCACGACCGACCAGTTCCTCGCCAGCCACTACCAGAAGCAGGGCAACACGTGCGCGACCTGCCACATGCCGGAGGTCGAGCGACAGCGCGGCGACAAGAGCAAGCGCATGGGCCGCGGCCACGTCTACGACGGCTGCCACGACGTGCCGACGCTGAAGAAGGCGAGCGAGTTCGCCGCCACGCGCGACGGCGGGGAGCTCGTGCTGACGCTGAAGAACGTCGGCGCCGGCCACAACTTCCCGACCGAGGAGCGGCACCGCGCGGTCGACATGATGTATCGCTTCGTCACCGCCGAGGGGGCAGGCGACTGGCAGCGCGCGTGGCGCTTCCGCATGCCGTATCGTGACGAGATGGACCCGATCAACCCGGGCAACGCCTCGGGCGAGAACACGCAGCTGCCGGCCGGCGAGACGAAGTCGATCCGCGTCGCGATCCCGGACGGCGTGGTCGCCGTCGAGGCGCGCCTGTGGTACCGGCTGACGCCGTTCGTCGACGACGCGAGCCCGCAGAGCACCCTGCTCGAGGAGCGGAGGATCGAGCTGTGACGCGCCACGCCCGCTGCGCGTCGCGCCTCGCCGTGGCGGCGCTCGGCCTGACCTTCGCCGGCTGCGGCGCCGACGCCAAGGACACCGGCCCCAAGGCGCCGCCGTTGCCGCCGCTCCAGCTGCGACCGATGGTGCCCGAGCTCCAGGCGATCCTCGATGCCTGGCCGCAGCCCGACGAGGCCACCCAGCGCGAGCTGCGTGACTACGCCGACGTCGCGCTGCAGCTGGTCGAGGCGGACCCGCGCACGGCGGGCCGCGCGACCCAGGACCTGCTCGAGAACCCGGCCGCGTGGTTCGTGCTCGAGCCGGCGCTGTTCCACGAGCAGCTCGCGGTGCGCCAGCGCGCCGCCTGGCTCATCGGCCAGTCGAAGCAGACCGTGCTGCAGCTGCCGCTGCTGCTGCGCCTCAAGTACGAGCCCGAGCCCGAGGTGCTGGTGTGGATCGCCGACGCCGTGCAGCAGCTCGGCAACGACACCGGGCTGATCTGGCTCGACGTGCTGATCACCGGCCGGCCGAGCGCGCGAGAGAGCACTTCGCCGGCGCTCTACACGCTGCAGAACTGCGAGCAGTCGCGGCGCGACGCGATCGTGCAGCAGGCCGGCACGATGGCCATCGCTGCGCTGCAGGCCCGTTCGGTCGAGGTCCCCGCCACGCCGAGCTGGGACGACCTGCACCGGCTGCTGACGGAGAAGGGCAAGGCCTGGCAGGAGCGCGGCGTCTCCGACCTGCCGGACGTTCCGGCGCCGGCGCCGGAGCAGCTCGAGTGGCGCATCGCCGCGCAGCTGCTGACGACGCAGAGCCCGCAGCTGCGGCCGATCGACGACGCTCGATGGATCCTCAACCGCCTCGGCGTGCCGGGCGTGCCGATGCTGGTACGCGCGCTGGTCGCCGACGAGCGCTACCTGCGCACGATGCCGCTGCAGGTGCTCGCCGAGCTCGGCCACAGCGCCGCGGCCGCGGCGCCCGCCGTGCTGCCGCTGCTGGCCGACCCGCTGACCCAGTCCTACGCCGTGCGCGCGCTCGGCGAGATCGGCGCGACCGAGGCCCTGCCGCACCTGCGGCCGATGCTGACGGACCGCGACACCGAGCTGCGCTGCGCGTCGGCACAGGCGGTCGGCCTGCTCGGCGACGAATCGAGCCGCGCCGAGCTGCAGCGCCTGATGAACGACCAGAACGAGGTGATGGACGTGCGCGTCGACGCTGCGTTCGGCCTGCTGTGCCTCGGCCCCGCCGCGGCAGCGCGCGCCTTCCTCGACGAGCGCGCGACCAAGAAGGACTACCACGACGCGATGCTGACGCAGCTCGAAGAGCGGCTCGCCGAGCGCTGAGAAGTCCAGCGGTACAGCCGCTCACCGGTGCGCGATCAGCCGTCGTAGTCGATGCTGTTCGCGGTGTAGCTCAGCCTGTCCATGATCGCCTTGACGCCGTCTCGCAACGCCGCAGCGGCGCTGTCACACGCTCCCGCGCTCGCGCTGTTGCTGCTGTCGCGGCGCGCCTTGAACTGCTCGACCAGCCGCCCCTTGACTTCGATCATGCCGCCCTTGCCTTCGCTCTCGGCGACGACCACCGGGAAGCCGGAACGGTTGTAGATGCTCAGGCGTGTCTTCGCGAACACCTGCCGCTGCTCGAGGCGAACGGGGCTGCCCGCCCCGCGCTTGATCGACGCGACGTCCTGCACCTCGACCATGCGCGCCGACAGCTGCGTCTCGAGCACCGCGATGTAGCGCACCCCCAGATCACTCGCCAGCTGCCCGGCCAGGTGGAGCGGCAGCTTCTCGTCCGGCGCTGGCGTCAACCGCACCATCTTGTGACCGCCGAGCGACGGCATCGGCTGGGCGCCGCGCGGCGACCCGGCGGCGTGTTTGTGGTAGTTGGCGTCGGCGACGAAGCCCTTGGCCGGCTGCACGTCGAACTTCTCGTGCAGGGCATCCTCCGCGGCGACCAGGATGTCACGAAGCACACCCGACTCGAGCCTGGCGAGGTCGGGGTCCTGCGGATCCAGGCCCTGGATGTCGGCGTAGAGCGAAACGAGCGCGAGCTTGCCGGCGCGCGCGCCCGGGTCGTCCCACTGCATGGACTTGCTCTCGCTGCTGATCACTTCACAGCTGGCGAGGAGGGCGGCGACGACGAACAGGGAGAGGGCGAACGATCGATTCATGGGACCTCGTGGCTGGCGCCCCGTCCCGGACGACCCGGTGCCGATGACGCCGACAGCGCCCATCCGTCGTGTCCCGTGCCGGCGAGACATGGATTTGGTCAGCCGCCAGTCGCAGCCCCGATCAGTCCTGCTCGTCGGCCTTGTCGGCGATCGCGCGGCCGGCTGCCGGCGCCCGAGCCACGCGCGGCTGCCGCGCCGGCTTCTTGCCGCCGCCGAACAGCTTGGCGATCAGGCCGCCGATCGCCGCCAGCGCGATCAGCACGATCTTCCAACCCTTGGCCAGGAACAGGCCCAGCTTGGCGAACAAGCCGACCTTGAGCGCCACCTTGCCGGCGATCAGACCGCCGATGCCGTAGGCGGCGACCTTGTCGTATTCGGGGTCGAAGTCGGTGTAGCGCTTGCCGTCGACGAACTCGGTGACGGCCAGCAGCTCCTTGCATCGCTCGGAGACCTCGGGCAGCTGATCGATGTCGCCGACGCCGATCATGTCGATGGTCGACGTGCGACCGAGCACCCGCACGTTGTAGTTGAGGGTCGGCCCCTCGTTGCCCTCGAACTGCAGCTTGGTCGCCCAGTAGATCTTGTGGCCGACCTTGTCGTAGTGCGGCGGCTCCGCCCAGCCGAGCGTGCGCACGGTGGCGACCCCGGCCTTCTTGCGCGCCTTGTTGTCGTCTTCCTCGCCGTCGCGCATCGACTGCAACAGATCGTCGTAGTCGGGCTCCTCGTCGTCGACGTGGCCCTCCTCCGAGTGGCTGTAGACGGCGAAGATGCCGCTCTCGTTGTAGTCGGGCGAGATCGCGACACCGTTGACGTCGGGGTCCTGGCGGTTGCCGAGCACGACCAGGAAGCGCTGCCCGTCGGAGCCGGCGAGCCACAACCACCCTTCCCCGAGGGCGACCTTGCCGTGGCTCTTCAACTCGATGGTGCCGGTCTTCGGGTGGAACTGGGCGAACGCCGTGGCGAGGTCGACCGGCGCCTCCGGCTCCGGGTCCTGCCCGGCCGCGCCCGTCGCGGGCTTCGGCTCTTGGGACTCTTGGGACGACAGCTCACCTTGCTGCGCGGGGAGGAGGATGCCGGCCACGAGCACCGTGGCGACCAGCGACGAGAACGAACGCATCTTGGACATGGAGAGAGGAGCGGTTGCGGAGCCACGATCCGTGCCTGAGCACCGTCATCCCGACTCCTGGGAGAGTCGAAGATCCTAGCGAATACCCTTCGGCAGCGAAGCGCCGCGCGGCGCCAAGTGCAGGACGCTGGACATCGACGGCCGCCCGCGCTCCCTTGCCGAGCCATGGAAGAGTCCTTCGCAGCGCTCCTCGAAGCGGCCCGCCGTCGCTTCGCCGCCCGCGGTCCCGAGCAGCCGCAGCCCGAGCTGCCGTTCTGCATCGATCCAGGCAACGGCCGCCGCTACGACGCGATGCGCCAGATGCGCGGCACGCTCGCCGGCCTGCTGGCCGCGCTGCTGCTGCTGGCCGGGGGCGTCACGGCCATCTTCACCACCGGCCTGGTGCTGCAGGTGCTGCTCGTCGCCGGCGCACTGGCGCTGGTGATGTGGCTGCTGTACCGGCTCGGCATGAAGCGCGCCGGGGCCGCTTGGCGCCGCGAAGCGCAGCCGTTCGCCGCGGCGGTGGTCATGGCGCACAGCAGCGTCTACCAACCCGGCCCGAGCATCGTTCCGGGCGTGCTGCTGGTCGACTTCGGCCCGCAGCCGGACGCAGAGTCGATGCAGCGCGCCGCCAAGGCCGCCGGCGCCACCACCGAAGGCGAGGTCGCGGCGCCGCTCCGCGAACTGCGCGACTGGCTGCTCGCCGGCATGCAGCGCGCCGACTTCGGCCGCGTGAAGGTGCCGAAGGACCTCGCCGGCAACGAGACCAGCTGGCTCGTCAGCCTGCGCCTGGACCGCAAGAGCATGCCCAACGGCCACCTCGACCGGCCGCTGTGGTTCGTGTTGGCGCGCGCCGACCGCGACGAGTCCGCCGAGCTGTTGCCGCACGCCTACTGGGCCGACGCCTAGCGGATCCGGTACCATCGCGCGTCCATGCGACCGCGCCCATCGCCCCTCGTCTTCCGGCTCGTCGCCGTGCTGGCAGCGCTCGCCGCGGGGCTCGCCGCGCCCGCCAGGGCGCAGCGGCGCCCCAACCTGCTGCTGGTGGTGACCGACGACCAGCGCTTCGACCAGATGGGCTGCGCCGGACACCCGGTGCTCGAGACGCCGACGATGGACCGGCTCGCGGCGCAGGGCGTGCGCTTCGACCGGGCGTTCGTCAGCACCGCGATCTGCGCCGCATCACGCGCGTCGATCCTGACCGGGCTGCGCGAGGGCCACCACCGCTACACCTTCGGCACAGGGCCGATGCCGAAGGCGCTCGCCGACCAGACCTACCTGCGCCTGCTGACCGAGGCCGGCTACCGGGTCGGCTTCGTCGGCAAGTGGGGCGTGCGCTTCGAGGACGGCGCGCTCGATGGCGCGATCGCCTACCGCAAGACGCCGACGCCGCCGTACCTCGGCAAGGACGGCCGCCACCTGACCGATCGCCTCGGCGAACTGGCGATCGAGTTCGTTCGGCAGCAGGACGAGCGGCCGTTCTGCCTGACGCTGTGCTTCCACGCGCCGCACGCGCAGGACGAACACCCCGACCAGTACATCCCGCCGCCGGACCTCGCGGCGCGCTACGCCGACGCCGAGGTGCCGGTGCCGCCGCACGCCGACGACGGCTTCGCCGCGCTGCCGGACTTCCTGCAGCGCTCGATGGGACGCGAGCGCTGGGGCTGGCGCTTCGACACCCGCGACAAGCAGGTGCGGCGCACGCGCGACTACTGGCGCATGATCACCGGCGTCGATCGCGCCCTCGGCCGCGTGCTCGACGCGCTCGCCGCGAGCGGCCACGCCGACGACACGGTGGTGATCTTCACCAGCGACAACGGCTACTTCCTCGGCGAACGCGGCCTCGCCGGCAAGTGGCTGATCTACGAGGAGTCGATCCGCGTGCCGCTGATCGTCTGCGATCCGCGGCTGCCGGCCGAACGGCGCGGCGCGGTGCAGCACGAGGTGGCGCTCAACCTCGACCTCGCGCCGACGCTGCTCGAGCTGGCCGGGCTCGCGGTCCCGGCCAGCTACGACGGCGCGAGCCTGATGCCGCTGGTGCGCGGCGAACAGGTGCCGTGGCGCGAGGACTTCCTCTACGAGCACCGCTTCGACAACCCGAAGATCCCGAAGAGCGTCGGCGTGCGTGGCCAGCGCTTCGTCTACGCCTGCTACGACGAGCAGGAGCCGCCGTTCGAGCAGCTGTTCGACCTGCAGCAGGACCCGGACGAGCTGCACGACCTGGCGCGCGATCCGGCGCACACGGCGACGCTGGCGACCATGCGTGCGCGCTGCGAGGAACTTCGCGGCGCGCCGCTGCGCCGCTGAGTCCACCGCGCTCTCGCCACCCGGCTCACGGCACGACGCGGATCGCGAGGCCGTTGCTGTGCAGGGCCTGCAGCGGCGCGAAGTCGAAGGCGAAGACCTGCCCGTAGAAGTAGCCGGGCACGACGGATGCCGGGATCGGGAAGGACAGCGTCCAGTTGCCGTTGGCGTCGAAGCCGATCGAGTTCAGCCCAGCCGTCGTCGGGTCGACGTAGAGCTGGAAGTCGAACGGCGGCACGACCAGGTGCGTGTTGGTGACGTCAGGACCGAAGAGGATCAAGCCCGGCGCGTTCGCAGGAGCTCCATCACCGAAGAGGGTGAGCGAGCCGCCAGGACGTGGCAGCCCGGCGCCGTGGTGACCAATGCCGCCACCGCCGTACTCCGAATACACCGGGTCGATGAGCATCGGCAGGAATTGCCCTTGGCTGTCCATCAACCGCACCGAGAACGGATTGTCGCCTCCGACCGGATCGACATCGAACACCCAGATCTGCCCCGTCTGACCCATCGAGTCGTAGGTGAAGCCGGTGCGTCCGTTGCCGATCGCAAGCGAAGCCTGCTGGTTGACCGAGGACCAGCGCCATTGCCCGCCCGTGTATTGCTCGCCCGTCTCGAACGTAGCCGAATCGTCGTAGACTCCGAGCGGCGTCCACAGACGGCTCTTGGCGGCGTAGTACTGGCGATCTTCGTCGAGCGTCTGCAAGTCGATTCGATCGTCGCTGGTCGCCGGCACGCGGAAGGCGAGGTTGCTCCAAGTCGCGCTGCTGCCGGGACGCCCTGCGTAGGCGAGCTCGTAGACGAGCATCTGCACGCCGGTCGGGTCGGTGCGGCCGGCATCGCGCGTGCCCAGGATCCGGTAGCGGTTCCACTCGCCGCCGACTCCTGCGGTCCCGTCGACGACGAACTTGAACACCATCAGGCCGCCGACCAGCTCGCCTGGATTCGCGTCGATGTCGACGCCGATGAGGGAGTAGCCCTGATCCCTGAGGTCTTCGGGCGAGTTGTCGTCGTTGTCGTCGGGGTCGTCGGTGCGGAGCGTGGAATCGTTGGCATCGCTGTCGATGTCGATCAGCGAGCCGGCGAAGACGAGCGGATCCTGGCCCGTCACGAGCTTGTCGTGGGTCGCCGCTCCCGCTCCACCGTAGAGCCGGTACTCGAACACCGAGCTGCTCGACTGCGAATAGATGTCGATGTCGAGCACGCCCGACGTCGAGTTCACCGCGTGGTGGTCCCCGTCGAACAGATGGATGTAGAAGTCCGGCGCCGAAGTACCGTCGGCGAGCGTCGGATCGACCAGGAAGAACCAGATGTTCACGTGGTCGTCGTCGCCGCCTTGATGGGTCGCCGTCTGCGGACCTCGGCAGTGGACGAAGTAGCCGCTCGACGGGAACATGCCCAGCTGCTGCGCCACGCCGGGCACGGTCAAGGCGGTGACGAAGGCGAGACAACGGATCAGACGCACGGCACCGGGAGAGTCGGACATGGCGGGTTCCTCTGCGTGGGCCGCGCCGTGACCCCGAAGGACCCGCCAGAAATCTCCACGACGTCCCGGTGGCGCAACCGTGCTCAGCGCCGCTCCGTGGGGAATCTCGCGAGGCGTGCTCTCGCGGCCTTCGTCTCGCGGTGGTCGTCTCCGTACGCCGCGGCGATCGCAGGGACCGCGCCGGCGAGCAACGCGCCCGCCTCTGCGAACCGCCCCATCTCCAACAGGCACTCGCCCAGGGCGCTGGCAGCCACCTGCGTGCGAACGTTCTCCGGGCCGTACAGCCGAGCGCGAGCGGCCATCGCCTTGCGCAGCACGACTTCGCCCCCGGGCGGGTCGCCGGCCCGCGTCAGGGCGAGCCCGAAGACCAACGCCGCCGCCGCCGCCGGCGCGGTATCGGCGCCGCCGAACGCCGCCCGACACGGCTCCAGCGCGTCACGAGCGGCGACAGGGTCTCCGAACTGCAGGAAGCAGTAGCCCAGGTCGGTGATCGCGGACAGGGTCGCCGGGTGATCGGCCCCTTGCATCGCCCGCCGCAGCTCGATCACCGCCCGGAACTCCGCCTCCGCCGCAGCGCGATCGCCGAGTTCGAGCTGCGCAAAGGCGAGCTGTGCGCGCGCCTGTGCGACGTCGGTGTGGCCTTCGGGGAAGCGACGCGCGGTGATCCCGACCACCTCCTGGGCCAGGGATACGGCCGCCGCCGGGTCCCGCGTTCGCAGGACGTTGGCCAGGTGGCCGAGCGTCTTGACCCGGAAGGGATGCTCTGGCGGCGCGACCGCGTCGTAGGTCGCGATCGCGGCGCGCCAGGCGGCCTCGGCCTCGGCGAGTCGCCCCTGCTCGAACATGGCCGTTCCGAGATTGGCCTGGCTCTCGGCGAGCAGCAGCGTCGGCCCGCCCTCGACCAGCTGCGGGAACACCTGCCGCAGGGCCCGCTCGCCAGCCGCCGCGCGATGCAGTGACACCAGCATGCCGCCGCGGCGAGCACCCACCTCGACCAGTTGCGGCGCCCCTTCCCCGCACGCCCCCAGCAGCAGCTCCTCTGCGCGGT
The DNA here is from genome assembly GCA_020638735.1 of Planctomycetota bacterium. Taxonomy (GTDB): domain Bacteria; phylum Planctomycetota; class UBA1135; order UBA1135; family UBA2386. The sequence continues at coordinate 305,469 of JACKHZ010000009.1, forward strand.
CGAGCAACAGCAGCGCTTCGTCCCGCTGCTGCTGGGCGTAGACCGCCGCCAAGGCGATGTCGAGGCGGGCTTCGAGTTGCCGGGTGTCGCCGGTGGCCTTCGCCAGCAGCGCGAGCCCCTCCCGAAGTTGCTGTTCCGCGGTCTCGAGGCGACCGAGGGAGCGGTAGGCGGCGCCGAGGGTCAGATGCAGTTCGGCGGCCACGTCGGGCTCGATCCCCCGCCGCCTGGCCAACGCCGCCGCGCTCGCGCCGAGCGCCTCGCGCATCGTCAGTTCGCGGCCGGATCCGAGCAGGTTGCCGGCCCGCATGATCTCCTGGAGCGAATCCGCGAGTTGTTGCGCGGTGTGCCGTTGCCGCTCGGCGACCTCGGCACGATCGGCCGCGACGACCGCGAAGTGCAGGCTGAAGGCCAACCCCACGAACAGGGACACCACCGCCACCGTGAGCGCGACGGCCAACGCCGGACTGCGCCGCACGAACAGGCGAAGCGCCCCCCAGTTCGACGGCGGACGCGCATTCACCGGCCGCGACCCGAGCCATGCGCGCAGATCGTCGGCGAACGCGTCGGCGCTGGCGTAGCGCGCCGCGCGCTCGGGCGCGCAGGCCTTCGCCAGCACCGCGTCGAGATCCCGATCGATCGTCGGGTCCAATCGACGCGCGCGGCGGGCGGGCGCTTCGGCCATGAGCCGCAGGGCCTGGGGCAGCGTCAGACCTTCGACTGCGAACGCCGGCGCGCGCGCCAGCAACTCGACGCCGAGCAGCCCGAGCGCGTGCACGTCAGTGCGTGCATCGATGGCGTCCGGGTCCCCGTCGCACTGCTCCGGGCTCGCGTAGCCGATCGTCCCCAGCATCTGGCCGTGTCGCGTTTCGCGGACCGCGCCGGGATCCAGACCGAAGGCGATGCCGAAGTCGATGACCTTGGGCACGCCATCGTCGCCGACGATCACGTTGGCGGGTTTCAGGTCACGGTGCACGACGCCACGCTGGTGCGCGTGCTGGATCGCGTCGGCGACCTGCAGCAACAGCGACACCCGTCCGCGGCGGTCGACGCCACGTCGTTCGGCCCACGCGGTGATCGCCGCCCCGTTCTCCACCAGTTCGAGCACGAAGAACGGCGGCGCCAACGGACCGGCGCCGGCGCGCCCGATCGCATGTACGGCGGCGATCGAGGAGTGCCGCAGGCGTGCCAGCACGGCCGCCTCACCCTCGAACCGTTGCAGATCGAGACGAGACATCACGCCGCCGCGCAGCACCTTGACGGCGACGGCGCGGTCGAGCCGCTCGTCGCGCGCCCGCCACACCGTACCCATGCCACCCTCCCCCAGCAGCTCCAGGAGACGGCACCCGCCCAGCACGAGTCCTGTTCCGGGGGCGGCTCCTACCGGCGGCGCCGCGAGGAAGTCTGCGCCGGCCTCCTGGTGACCGCGCAGCAACGCGCGCACCTCGGCGGCCACCGCGAGGTCTTCACCAGCAGCGCGATCGAGGGCGGCCTCCCGCGCCTCGACGGGCAATTCCAGCAGCCGCCAGAACAGCGCCTGGGCGCGCTGCCAGCGCTCGCGATCGTTCACGCTCCGACCTCTCCGACCCGCGCGCGCAGGTAGGCGCGGGCCAGCGTCCACTCGCGTTCGAGCGTGCGCAGCGGCAGCTGCAGGACCATTGCGGCCTCGGCCATCGAGGCCCCACAGAAGAACCGCAACTCGACCAATCGAGCCTTGGTCGCATCCCGCTGCCCCAGCTCGGTGAGTGCCTGATCGAGGGCGATGAGGTCGATGGCGCGCTCGTTCCAGGTCTCGGCAACCGCCTCGAGCACGGAAGACGCCCCCCCGCCCCCGCGCTTCCGCCGCCCCCGACGTCGCGCGTGATCGACCAGGATGCGGCGCATGACGAGCGCAGCGACGCCGAGGAACTCGGAGGGTGTGCCGGCGCTGCAGGTGTCCTGCTGCACCAGCCGGAGAAACGCCTCGTGGACGAGGGCCGTCGCCTGCAACGTGTGACCAGCCCGCTCTCCCTGCAGCTGTCGCGCGGCGATCTGGCGCAGCTCGCGGTAGGTGTGCGCGAACAGCTCCTCCAAGGCGCCAGCGTCGCCGGCGCCTGCGGCCTGGAGCAGCGAGGTCAGGCGCTCGGGACCGGGCAGGTCGGAGGGTGTCGGCGGGATCATGCGGGCACGTCGGCGCATTCTCACCTGCGTCGAGCCGCTGACAAGCTGGCCCATGAACCCATCACCCGCTGCACGCGCCGCCGCAAGGGCCGGTCCGGTTACCCGCCTCCTCACCGCATGAAGGAGTCGCTGCCGCCCCGTTCCTGGCTTCTCGCGGCGTTCGCTGCCCGCGACGCCGCCTCGGCCGACTCGGGGCCACTCGCTTCCTGCGACTACTGGAAGAAGTCGTGGCCCTTGTCATCCACGACCAGGAACGCCGGGAAGTCCTTCACGCGGATCTTCCACACCGACTCCATGCCGAGGTCCGCGAAGTCGAGCACCTCGACCTTCTCGATCGACTCCTGCGCCAGCACCGCCGCCGGGCCGCCGATCGAACCCAGATAGAAGCCGCCGTGCTTCTTGCACGCGTCGGTCACCGCCTGGCTGCGGTTGCCCTTGGCCAGCATGACGAACGAACCGCCCGCGGCCTGGAACGCGTCGACGTAGCTGTCCATGCGCCCGGCGGTCGTCGGCCCGAACGAGCCCGACGCCATGCCAGTCGGGGTCTTCGCCGGGCCGGCGTAGTAGACGACGTGGTCCTTGATGTAGTCCGGCAGACCGAGGCCGTCCTCGAGCCGCTTCATGATGCGCGCGTGGGCGATGTCGCGGGCGACGATCATCGAGCCGCTGAGCGAGAAGCGCGTCTTGATCGGGTAGCGGCTCAGCGTCTTCCGGATCTCGGCCATCGGCTGGTCGAGGTCGATCGCGACGACCTCGCCGGCGAGCTTCGCCTCGTCGACCTCCGGCAGGTAGCGCGCCGGGTTGGTCTCGAGCTGCTCGAGGAACACGCCGTCCGCGGTGATCTTGGCCTTGGCCTGCCGATCGGCGCTGCACGACACGCCGATGCCGATCGGGCACGACGCGCCGTGCCGCGGCAGCCGGATCACGCGCACGTCGTGGCAGAAGTACTTGCCGCCGAACTGCGCGCCGATGCCGTTCTTCCTGGTGATCTCCAGCACCTGCTGCTCGAGCTGCAGGTCGCGGAACGCGCGGCCGCGCTCGTTGCCGCTCGTCGGCAGGCCGTCGAGGTAGCGCGCGCTCGCCAGCTTGACGGTCTTCAGCGTGAACTCCGCCGACATGCCGCCGATGACGATCGCCAGGTGGTACGGCGGGCACGCCGCGGTGCCGAGCTTGCGCGTCTCCTGGTCGATCCACTTCAGCAGCGCCTTCTCGTTGAGCACCGCGCGCGTCTGCTGGAACAGGAACGTCTTGTTGGCGGAGCCGCCGCCCTTGGTCAGGAACAGGAACTTGTAGGCGTCCCCCGCTTCGGCGTAGAGCTCGATCTGCGCCGGCAGGTTGTCGCCGGTGTTCTTCTCCTCGTACATCGAGAGCGGCGCCATCTGGCTGTAGCGCAGGTTGGTCTCGGTGAACGTGCGGTGGACGCCCTCGCTCAGCGCGGCCTCGTCGTCGCCGTCGGTGACGACGCCCTGGCCCTTCTTGCCGATGACGATCGCCGTGCCGGTGTCCTGGCAGCTCGGCAGCACCATGCCGGCGGAGACGTTGGCGTTCTTCAGCAGCTGCAGCGCGACGAAGCGGTCGTTGGCCGACGCCTCCGGGTCCTCGAAGATGTTGCGCAGCTGCTGCAGGTGCCCGGGCCGGAACAGGTGGCTGATGTCGCGGATCGCGGCGAACGTCAGGTCGCGCAGCGCGGTTCGTTCGACGCGCAGCAGCTTGCGATCGCCCGCCTGCACGGTGGACACGCCGTGCTTCGTCAGCAAGCGGTACGGGGTCTCGTCGGGGCCGAGTTCGAAGATCGGTTGGTAGGCGAACGACATGCCCTGAAGCTAGTGCGAGGCGCGCGGTGATGCACGCGGCGCGACCGGCTCAGCGCGGCGGCGCCTGCTGCACGCGGAACTCGACCTGCTGCTCTTCCCCCTCACCGACGTCGAGCGTGAAGCTGTCGGGCCCCACCGACGCGTAGCCGTGCACGCCGCGCAAGTAGATGTAGTTCGAACCCGGCGCGACCCGGATGCGGAAGGTGCCGTCGGCCGCGACCGGTGAGCAGTCGCACGCGGCGCCGCTGCGCGGCCGCGACGGGCCGTAGATCGCCACGTCGGCGCTCGGCCCGGGCTTGAGCGTCTCGCCGGTCGTGGCGTCGACGACCTTGCCGACGAACAGCCCACCCGGTGTCAACTTCAACGGCGGTGCTTCGACCTGCTCGCCGAGCTCGATGCCCTGACGATCGAGCGCGGCGCCGACCAGCTCCGGCGCCTCCGCCCAGACGTTGTAGGTGTCGTCGGGCAGCGAGCCGAGGCGGTAGCGGCCGTCGTCGTCGGTGCGCGTCGTCGCCCAGGCGCTGTGCTGTGTGCCCTGCGCACAGATCCGCACCCGCACCGCCGGCGCGCCCGAGGCGAGCACCACCCGACCGACCAGCGCGCCGCCCGGATCGAGCTGGAAGTCGATGCCGTCCAGGTCGGCGGTGTCGACGCGACCGCGGGCGAAGCCGTCGGCGAGGCAGGTCAACCCGTGGTTCATGCCAGGCGGCACGCCGGTGATCTTGAACCGGCCGTCGGCGTCGCTGCGCACGCGGAAACCAGGCGGGGCCTCGGCGAACCAGGCCCACATCGCGCCGTGCGACAGCGAGTACAGCGCGACCTCGGCATCGGCGACCGGATGTCCGGCGCCGTCGGCGACGCGGCCGCGCAGCGTCACCGCCTGCTTCAGCTCGAGGTGCAGCGGCTCGCGCGCCGCGGCGTCACCGCGCAGGTAGGACATCGCCACGCGATCGCCCTGCCTCGCGAACAGCACGAAGAACTCGAAGCCCCAGTCGTTGCCGGCGAGCCACTCGACGTCCTTCATGGCGAAGGCGCCGTCGTCGCGGGCGAAGCTGTCGGCGACCACCGTCGCCGCTTCGCTGCGGTAGTCGTGGTGCCACAGCATCAGCCGCGGGCTGTGGCGCGCGGCGGGGTCGGCGCCGATGACCTCGCCGGTCACGTCGTGGCGCAGCGGCTGCTGACACCCGACGGACGGCGCCGCGACCGACAGCGCGAACAGCGAGCAGACGACGACCGGCGTGCGCATCGTGGACCTCCTTTCTGGACGGCCGACGATGCTACCGCTTCTCGCCACCGACCGCCGCGCGCGCCGCCGACACCGCCGCGTCGGCCTGCAGCAGCCCGGCGCCGTAGGTCGTGTCGCGCCCCGGTTCCCCGAGGTCCTTGCAGCTCTGCTCGAGCACTTCCTTGACGCGGAACGCCATCAGGTCCGGCGCCGCCGACAGCACCAACGCGGCGACCCCGGCGGCGTGCGGACCGGAGAACGAGTTGCCGCGCGGTCCGACGATGAGGCCGTAGCCAGCGTCGTCGCGCCACTGCACCCGCACCGGCCGGCCCTCCATCTCGGCCCGATGCCAGACCGGAAAGCCCGCCGCACAGCCGGCGACGTCGGGCTTCTGCAGCGGCGCGGACGGCGGGAAGTCGAGGAAGAACGGCACGTCGCTCCACGTGCACGGACCGCGGCTGCTGAACGCCGGCGCGACGCCATCCTGGCCGATGCCGCTGGCGGCGATCACGCACGGGATGTCCTTCGGCAGCGCGATCTGCCGCCCCTCGGGCTGCTGCTGCGCGAAGTTGCCGGCGCCGCCGACCGCGACCACCCCGCAGGCGGCGAGGTGCTCGTGCGCGGTGCGGAACACGCCGCGGTAGCTGCCGAGGTCGTAGCCGACCCACATGTAGCTCATCGACAGCACGTCGGCGCCCATCGCCGCCGCGTACTCGTAGGCGCGCAGCGAGCCCATGCCGCGCAGCACCATCAGCCGCGCGTCCTTGGCGACGCCGGTGACGGTGCTCTGCTCGCCGACGGGCCACGGCCGACCGGCGACGATGCCGCCGCACATCGTGCCGTGCGACTTCTCGCCGTCGCCGACGACGAAGCGCGTGTCGCCGCCGAAGTCCCAGCCGAACAGGTCGTCGACGAAGCCGTTGTGGTCGTCGTCGACGCCGTCCGGCGCGGCGCCCTCGCCGGGGTTGCGCCACAGCGCCTCGACCAGCGGCTCCATGCACAGCACGCCGCTGTCGAGCAGCGCGACGACGACGCCCTCGCCGGTGGCGCCGAGCTGCCACGCCGCCGGCGCGCGCACCGCCTCGAGGTTCCACGGCACCGCCGACGCCACGACCGCCGCCGGCCGCGCCGCCGCGGCGGCCAACAGCTGCAGCGCCCGCCGTTCGTCGGCTTCGCGTTCGACGAGCCACGGCTCGTCGCGGCCCTGGTGACGGTGCTGCACCGAGCCGCGCTGGGTCTGCAGGTGCACGTAGGCGACCTCGGGCAGCGCACACAGCCGCCCGACCGCCGCCGGGGTCGCGTCGCAGGCGAAGCCGTCGACGATCCAGAAGCGCTGCAGTTCGCGCAGCTCGCCGGCCGCCTCGAGCGCCTCCACCTCGTCGCGGACCGCGAGCCAGCTGTCGTCGGCGTCCCGGTGCAGGCGCGCCAGCACCTCCCGCCGCGTCTCGCGCCGCGCGGCGTCGTGATGGTCCGCGCACCACGCCTCGTAGTCGCCGCCCTTGGCGAACAGCTGGGCCTTCATGCGTACGAACACCGGTCGCGCCCGTGCACCGTCGCGCAGCACCGCGTCGCACGGCGCCACGGACGCGGCAGGCGTCTGCGCCGCGGCTGCGCCGAGCGCGCACAGCGACGACAACAGGAACGACACCCGGGACGACGGCGCGCAGCGTGACATGGTCAGGTCCTTGGCATGGGCGAACGGAGCTGCCGGCAAGGGTCGTCGACCGGACCGCTCCGGTCCAGGGCTCACCGCGAACCGCGCGGCGCGCGACCGCCCCTCCGCACCGGTCACCGTTGCCGCGGTCGGGACGCGCCATTGCGGCGGCCGTGTGGTTCAATCGAAGAGGCGGTCGCGCGCCCGGACCGCCCCACTCCGCCCCTCTCCGATGCTCGGCTTCCTGCTCGCCGCCGCGACCGCCGCGGTCCTCTATGCGCTGACGGCGTTCTACCCGCCCCAGTCGGAGGACTGGATCCATCTCGAGATCCTCTGCCGGCAGCAGTCGTGGCTCGCCGCGTTCGACCTGCCGGTCTCGCACTCGCGGCCGGTGTGGTTCGTCAGCCTGTGGGTCCTGCTGCCGGAGGGCTTCGACCACCCCGAACGCATCCGCGCGGTGCTGTTCGGCATGCACGCGGTGATCGCCTGGCTGGTCGGGGTGCTGGCGCGCGCGCTCGGCGCGTCGCCGCGGCGCGCGCTGCTGACAGTGGCGCTGTTCCTGTGCTTCCCGACGGTGAAGGGCCTGGCGTGGCTGCTGGCGATCTCGACGCCGGAACACGTGATGCTGATGCTCGTCGCGCTGATCGTCACCGTCGCGCATGCCCGGCGCCCACGCGCCGCCACCGGCGTCGCGCTGCTGGTCGCGCAGGTGCTGGCCGTCGGCAGCCACTCGGCGGCCGCCTTCCTGCCGTTCTGCGTCGCGGTGATGGCCGCCGCCGTCTCGCCGCGCGGCTGGCGGGTGCTGCTCGACCCGTGGCTCATCGCCGAGGCAGTGGTCGGCTCGGGCCTGGTGCTGCTGATCGCGAGCCTGCCCGCCACCGAGCGCTACCACACCCTGCGCAGCCTCGCTGCCATCGGCGCCAACGGCGCGCGGGCGCTGCTGTCGCTGCTGCCCGAGACGCTGCGCGCCCCGGCGATCGAAGGGCTGCGCGGCGCCCACGGCGCCTTCGGCAGCGCGTTCGGCTTCGCGCTCTGCGCGGCGACTGCAGCCGCGATGGCATGGGTGCTCTGGCGCGCCGACCGGGTCGTGCGGGCGCTGCTGCTGATCGCGCTGATCGACCTCGTCCCGCCGGTGCTGACGGCCGGCTTCGTCATCCGCTACGCCTACTTCCCCGCGGCGGTGGTCGCCGTCGCGCTGCTGCTGCGCGCCAGGCCGACACCGCGCTGGATCGTGCCGCTCGCGCTGCTGGCAGCCGGCTGGATCTACGACACCGCGGTCGACGTCGCCGAGATCCGCGCTGGCGGCGACATCGGCATCGCCGTGGTCGAGTCGGCCCGCCGGATCCGCGAGGAGGTCGGCCCGACGACGCAGGTCGTGCTGGTCGACCCGCCCGGCGAGGTCGGCGCCGAACGCGACGTGCCGGTGTTCAACTGGGGCCTGCAGAAGGCCCTGACGCGCCTGGGCGTGGCCGGCCCGTGGCGAATCGTGCGCACCCGCGGCTACATGACCAACACCGACGTCGAGCTGTTGCCAGCCGACGCCGTCGAGGAGCTGGCCAGCCGCGGCCAGGACGTGCGGCGCTGGGACCCGAGCGTTCGGCGCTTCGTGCGGCTGGACGCGAAGTAGCGCCGCGCAGCCCTTCAGGCGGCCGGCTTCTTGGCCAGCGCCAGGATCGTCAGACCGAACGGCAGCCCGACGCGGCTGACCAGCGGCGCCTCGCTGCGCAGCAGCGCGCCGAACAGCGGGTTGATCCATCCGCCGGTCACCGAGACGTCGGAGCGGGCCTGCTTGGGCGGCAGCAGGCGGTCCTTCAGCCGCTTCGCCGCGGCGAGCGGGAACAGCAGGCAGTTGGCGTAGCTGAGTCGCTCGATCTCGAAGCCCTGCGCACGCAGCAACCGGCGGGTCTCGCCGCGCGAGAACCGCGCCCAGGTGTGCACGAGTTCGTCGTGGCGGCCACGCAGCCACATGTAGGCCGGCAGCCGCAGCAGCAGGTGCCCGCCCGGGCGCAGCACGCGGAAGAACTCTGCCAAGGCGTGTGGCGCCTGCTCGCGCCGGCACGAGCTGACCACGTCGAACGACGTGATCAGGTCGAACGAGTCGGCGGCGAACGGCAGCTCGAGGATCGACGCCCGGGCCAGCCGCGGCAGGCCGCGCTCGCTGCAGAAACCCACCGCCTCGGGGGCGAGGTCGACGCCGACCGTCCAGCCGTAGTCCTGCAGGTACTCGAGGGTCGAGCCCGTGCCACAGCCGGCGTCGAGGATGCGCAGCGCGCCGTCTTCGCGCGCGACGAACCGGTCGAGCACCGCCCGCGTGATCGCGCGCATGCCGCGGTACCACCAGTGGTGGTCCTCGGCGCGGTACATCATCTCGTATTCGGCGTGTTCCACGGCGTTCGCCTGCTGACGCCTCGGGAGCAGCGGGCGTCGATCAGACCGGCACGAACGGGCTCTCGTCGAGCGCGATGCCGAACTCGAGGTCGGCCGCCAGCTTCGACAACGCGATCAGCAGCGTCTTGTCGTGGGCCAGCAGCAGCTCGGGCTCGAACGGGATCGGCTTCTTGGTCGTCATCGCCTCGGCGATGGAGTGCTGCGAGTCCACGCGACCGATCAGGAAGCGCTCGTCCTCGCGCGTCGGCTGACCGAGGATGTTGAGCGGGAACACCTTGCCGGCCGGGGTCACCGTCAGCCGGTAGTGCACCAGCATGTTGACCAGGTCGTGGTTGACGTACGGCAGCGGGTTGGCCTCGGGGTTCGTGATCGACGCGAACGTGTCGGCGATGCTGATCTTCAGGTCGCCGTGCGCGCCGCTGCGTTGGCCCTCGCGCACCTCGTCGAGGATCGCGCCGAGCTCGGCGCGCTGCTCCGGCGAGTAGTCGTCCGCGGCCCACACCGACACCGAGCGCAGGTCGAAGAAGTGCATTCCCAGCTCCTGGGCGAAGGCCACCGCCTTCGGGATGTCGCGGAAGATCTCCGGCGTCACCACATAGCTGGTGCCGATGCCGACCGGCGAGCCGGTCTCCTGCTTGCGCGCCATCAGCATGCGGGCGTTCTTCGTCACGCGGTCGAAGTGATCGACGCCCATCATCTTGATGTAGCTGTCGCGATCGTGCGCGGTGAAGCTGATCCGGATCTGCGACAGCTGCATCAGCAGGTCCTGGATCTTCGGATTGTGCAGCGCGTTGCCGATCGTGTAGAGGTTGACGCGCAGGCCGCGCTCGATGCCCTTGGCGAACACCTCGGCGACCGCCGGCGACAGCAGCGGCTCGAGCCCGCCGCTGACGTCCATGTTCTTGCCCTTGCTGTCGGCGAACTCGTCGATGATGGCGAGGAACTCCGACGCGGCGAGGATGCGCTGGTCGCCGTAGTCACGGTCGCGGCGGTAGCAGAACGTGCAGTTGACGTTGCAGTCGGCGCTGATGAACAGCTCGAGGGTCTCGAACGGGTTCTGCGGCCTGCGGTCGCGCAGCACCTGCATGGTGCGGGCGTGGTCGCTGGTCAGCCGGTGGATCGTCTTCGTCAGGTAGAAGAACGGCGACCGCGCGAACTTCGCCTGCGTCGTCGCCGACAACCGCGCATCGGCGTAGATCGCCTTCAGCTGGTCCTTGCTGACACCGAACTGCTCGCAGAGCTCGGCCGACGGCACGAACGGGCGGGCGGTGATCGCATCGAGGACGCGCTGCGCGACGCCCGGCTCGGCGCGATCGCTGGCGGTTGGCACGACAGGGGCAGTTCGTTCGCTTCCCATACTCATCTCAAGGTTCTCGTTCGGCGGCATGACAGCATGCCCCATGCGCGGCGGCGCGGGTCGCCAAAATGCGCGCTTGTCTCATTGTCGGTCATGCGAAAGAACGCGGCCGCGCCTTCGCCCGGGGCGGTCACGCCTCCGACCGGCCGTTGCGAACGACGTCTCGCACGACGAATTGCGGCCGCTTGTTGGCGGTCAGGTAGGTGCGTCCGATGTACTCGCCGGCCACCCCCATGACGATCAGCTGGGCGCCGCTGAACACCAGCAGCGCGGCCATCAGCGACGTCCAGCCTTCGACCGTTCCGTAGAACAGCTTGTAGGCGACGACGAACAGCGTGAACAGGAAGCCGGCGCCGGCGAACACGAAGCCGAGCAGCGTGGCGATGCGCAACGGCATCACCGAGAAGCCGACGAACATGATCAGGTAGAGGCGGATCAGCCGGCGCAGGTTGTAGCCGCTCTGCCCGGCGGCGCGCTCGTCGTGGCGCACCTCGAGGGTGCCGATCTTCTGCGTCACCTGCAGGATCAGGCCGTCGATGTAGACGTACGGACCGTCGTAGCGACAGACCTGCTCGGCGACGAACGCCGACATGCAGCGGAAGCTCGACAGGTAGAGCCCGCGCGGTTTGTCGAGCAGGAAGTCGCTGACGCGGTTGGTCAGCCAGCTGCCGAGGTTGCGGCCGAGGCTGTGCTTCTTGTCGGCGTAGTACGAATAGACGACGTCGTGGCCCCCGTCCCGCGCGTGCTGCAGCAGCCGCAGCGCCTCGGACGGCGGGTTCTGCAGGTCGTCGTCCATGGTCACGATCCACTCGCCGCTGGCGTGGTTGAGACCGGCCATCACCGCGTTGTACTCGCCGAAGTTGCGCGACAGCTTGACCAGCGTCACCGCGCGCGGCGCGTCCTTCATCAGCTGCTCGGCGAGCTCGGCGGTGTTGTCCGGGCTGCCGTCGTTGACCAGCACCAGCTCGCAGCCGCCGTCGACCTCGAGCTGACCGAGCTCGCGGATCAGGCGCTCGATGCTGTCCGCGGAGCGGTACAGCGGCACGACGATGCTCAGCAACGGTCGCGTCATCGCAGCTCTCGCAGCGCGGCGAGCACCTCGTCGACGGCGGCGTCGGTCAGGTGCGGGTGCAGCGGCAGGCTGAGCACCTGCGCGGCGGCGCGTTCGGTCTCGCCGAGGCCGCCGACGCCGGCCTGGACCCGCCCGAGGTAGGCCGACTGCTGGTGCACGGCCTGCGGGTAGTGGATCGCCGCCGGGATGCGGCGCTGCTGCAGCTCGGCGAGCAGCGCGTCGCGCCGCGCGCTGCGCACGACGTACTGGTGGAACACGTGCGTCGCCCCGTCCGCGACGCGCGGCGCCTCGCAGGCGGTCTCGCCCATTCCGGCGGTGTAGCGCCGGGCCAGCTCGCGACGGCGCGCGTTGCCGTCCGCCAGCGCCGGCAGCTTGACGCGCAGGATCGCCGCCTGCAGCTCGTCGAGGCGGCTGTTGAGACCCTGGACCTTGCTGATGTAGCGCTCCTCCCAGCCGTACTGATGCAGCCGCCGCACCGACGCCGCCAGCTCCGCGTCGCCGGTCAGCACCGCGCCGCCGTCGCCGATCGCGCCGAGGTTCTTGGTCGGATAGAAGCTGAACGCCGCGAGGTCGCCCCAGGTGCCGACGGTGCGCCCGCCGAACGCCGCGCCGTGCGCCTGCGCGCAGTCCTCGAGGACCTTCAGCCCGTGCCGACGCGCGATCTCGACGCATTCGGGCGCGACCGGGTGGCCGTAGAGGTGCACCAGGATGGCCGCCTTGCAGCCAGGGTGCCGCTGCAGCGTCGCGTCGAGCTTCTCCGGGTCGATCGTGAAGGTGCGCGGGTCGATGTCGACCAGCAGCGGGGTCGCGCCGCACAGCTCGATCGCGCTGACGGTCGCCACCGCGGTGTGCGACACGGTGACGACGGTGTCACCGGCGCCGACGCCGAGCGCGCGCAGCGCCAGGTGCAGCGCGTCGGTGCCGTTGCCGACGCCGATGCAGTGCGCAGCTCCGGTCGCCGCGGCGAACTCCTTCTCGAAGCCGCCGACCTCCGGCCCGAGGATGTAGTGGCCGCTGGTCAGGACACGCTGGATCGCGGCGTCCACCGCGGCGCGGTGGGCCTCGTAGTCGGCGATGGGCAGGAAGGGGAAGCGCATGGTCACGGCGAACGGGGCGAGCATGCTAGCGGCGACCGGGTCCGGTCGCAGCTGCACAACACCCGTTCACGATGGCATCGACCGGCCGACACCCGCCGCTGCAGCCGCGCCCCGTGCGGCCGGTCGCGGCGTCGGCTCGCCGCCGCCGGCGCCGTCCCGCGACGACCGCTACGGCGGCGTCAACCGGTAGACCCGACCGCCCGGCAGGGTCTCGAGCAGCTCCCCGTGCTCGTCGAGCCAGCGTTGGGCCGCCGGCGGCGTCGCCGCCGGCGCCTGGTCGACGAACAGCCGCGCCCCGCGCTGCCGCAGCGCGGCGAGTTCGCCGTCGCTGACCGCGTCGAGGGCCAGCACCCAGCCGTGGCGGCGGGCGTTGTAGAGCAGGATCGGCTCCTCGAAGTTGATGCGCCGCTGCCAGTCCTCGTCGAACGACGACTCCATGCCGTGCACGACCACCAGCTCGTCCGGCTTCGACGCCGCCTCGACCGCCGCCGCGAGCGGCAGCTGGCTGCTGCTCAGCACGTCCTGCCGCCACTGCCGTTCGTTCGCCGCGTGCATGGCGCCCTGGCCGATCACCGCAGCCGCCAGCAGCGCCCAGAGCAGCCGGCCGGGCCGCGCCGGCATGGCCCGCGCGACACACCAGGCGCCGGCGACGGCGGCGAACACGTGGTAGTGACGCCCCAGGCCCGACGAGTGGCTGTAGCGGAACGAACCGAACAGCCCGAGCGCGACCATGACCAGCAGGCTGGCGTCGACGAGGTCGAAGCGGCGCCGCACCACCATCACCAGCAACCCGATGCCACCGAGCAGGCCGAAGCCGTAGCGGCCCGTCGTGCGCAGCATCTGCACGTGCAGCTCGGGCATCAGCAGGTGCTCCAGGTCCGGGAACTTGGTGTCGCCACCCGACACGACGCCGAACGTCAGGCCGGTCTCGAGGTAGAGGCTCTGGCTGTGCCACAGCCACGACACCACCACCCCGACCGTCGCCGCATGAGCCGCCCACACCCGCGTCTCGCGCAGCCGCTGCGGCGCCAGCAGCGCCGTCCAAAGGAACTGCACGAGCACGATCTGCAGCGCGGTCGGCTTGGCCAGCGCGCCGAAGGTCGTCGCCAGCGTCGCCAGCAGCAGCGTGCTGCCGCTGCCCGTCGCCAGGAACCGCACGTAGGTCGTCAGCCCGGCCAGCGCCAACGCGGTGCTGGTCGCGTCCGGCTGCACGCGGCCGCCGAGCACCAGCGCGTGGCCGCCGGTCAGGAACACCATCGCCCCGGCCAGCGCGCCGGCCGCCCCGACGCGAGCCTCCATCAGCCGATGCAGGCTGAACGCCGCGAACAGCATCGACAGCAGCGCGATCACCCGGCCCGGCCACTCGGCCTCGCCGGTCACCGCCATCACCGTCGCGACCATCAGCTGGAACAGCGGGAATTCGCACTCGACGGCGCCGCTGGTGTCGCCGCGCCAGTCGACGCGCGGGTGCAGCGGGTCGAAGCCCTCGACCAGGAAGCTGCGCGCGATCGCCTGCGTGTCGCATTCGCGCCACGAGCTGCCGATGCCCTGGGGGACCGCCAACAGCATCATCGCGGCGTAGGCGGCGAACACGACCAGGAGCCAGCGCCGACCGCGGCGCAGGTCGTCGGCTGCCTGCAGCAGGTTGACGTGCCACCCGTCCCGCGAGCACGACGGGGCGACGGCGGGATGCGCGACGGCGACGGAGGGCATGGGAGACGAGACCACGAGAGGGTGCAGAGGCTAGCAGATCCACGTCCTCGCGCTCGTGAAGGTCGCCCGTCCCGCGACGGGCCCGTGCCATGGTCGGTGCGCCCCCCGAGCGACGCTATGCTGCGCCACGATGCCGCGCAGCCTCCGCCGACACGCCCTTCTGCCGCTGCTCACCGCTCTCGCGGTGGCGCAACAGGACGACGACGTCGACGCCTGGGCGAAGCTGCTGCTCACCCGTCAGAACGACGCCATCACCCAGCTGGCCGCGCGCGGCGCGCACTGCCTGCCGCTGCTGCGCGAACTGTGCCACTACGGCCGCGAGATCGTCTGGCGCGGCGTCGCCCGCACCTGCGAGCGCCTCGGCCCGACCGCGGCGCCGATGGTGCCCGAGCTGGTCGCCGGCCTGGTCGCGGGCGGGGAATGGTGGACGCACCTCTATGCAGCGCAGGCGCTGATCGCGATCGGCAGCGACGAGGAGGCCGTGCTCGACGCCCTGCTCCAGGCCGCCATCGACACTCCGGTCCCCAAGCTGCGTTCGGTCTGCGGCCGCGGCTTCGGCGCGCTGGCCGCCGACCCGACCGAACGGCTGCTCGCCGCGCACGACGACGGTCGGCTGCGCGATCCCGAGCGCGCGACCGAGCTGCTGACGATGCTCGGCGACCGCGAGGTGCAGCGGCAGATCGCGATCTACGGCGCGACGTCGGGCGACGCCCCGACCCGTGAGCTGCTCGCGGCCGCGCTGGCGCGCCGCGGCTGGACCATCGTCCGGCAGCTCGAGCGCGCGGGCCTGGCCGACCTGGCGCAGCGCGCGCTGCGGGTGGGGCCGCTGCAGCACGAGGCCTTCGCCGACCTCTTCGAGCTGCGCCACGACGGGCCGGTGCCGGCGGTCGCGCACTTGCCGCGCATCGCGTGGGAGAACGCGGTCGGCAAGGGTCTGCCCTTCGCGCTGCAACGCGCCGAGGAACGCCCCGAGGGCTTCGCCGTCGCCCGCATCCTGCTCCGCCGCGACGCCCGCGGCGCCCCGTCGCTGCAGCTCGACCGCGCCGTGGTGCCGCGGGCCCTGGCCGCCGACGCCGTGCGGCAGCTCGAGCTGTTCGCCACGGCCCGGCTCGAACGGGTCGCGGACTTCGACGACCGGCGCTGGACCAGCAGCGAGCACTACGACCGCGTGCTCGTCGTGCGCGACGGCGCGCCGCTGTTGGACGAGGCCTTCGACGGCTACCCGTCCGCTGCGAACCTGCCGCAGCGGTTCCGCGCCCAGGCGACGCGGGTGGTGCTCGACGAGCTGCTGCACGACGCCCGCTGGACCGCTCGCGACGCCGAGGACGCCGACCGCGAGCAGCTCGACCTCGCGCTGGCCCGCGGCGGTGACGGGGCCGACGTCGTCGCCTGCCTGCGCGAGATCGCGGCGCTGCTGCCGCCGCGGCGCGACTGACGCATCAGCGGCGGAAGCGGCGGATCATCGCCGCGGCGACGGCGTCGCAGGCCTGGTCGGCGTCGCCCTGGTTGCAGGTGACGAGCACGGCGAACTTCACCTCGGGCGCCAGCCACGCGACGCAGTACCACATCGTGTTGCTGCCGCTGTGCGACAGGATCGGGCCGGGGGCCCAGTCGCGACGGTGCACGCCCCAGCCGAGCGCGTAGTCGGCGCCCGCTGGTTCGGCCGGCGGCTGGTGCAGCGCGGCCAGCGAACCGGCGCGCAGCAGCGGTTCGCCTTCGGCGGCTACGACGCCGAGATGCAGCGCGACGAACTTCGCCCAGTCGCGCAGCGAGCAGTGCACGGTGCCGGCCGGGCCGAGCGACGACGGGTTGTCGGCGAACACCGGCCGCGGACCGCGCGGCGCCTTGCGGTGCCCCCACGGCTGCGTCACGTGCTCGCGCTCGCCGGGCGGGCCGAAGCCGGCGCTCGCCATGCCGAGCGGCGCGAACAGCTCTTCGCGCATGCGCTGCTGCCAGTCGTGCACCTCGCCGTCGACGGTGACACGCTCGGCGACCGCGCCGGCGATCATGTAGCCGGCGTTCGAGTAGAGGAAGCGCTCGCCCGGCGGCGCCTCGGGCGCGTTCGCCAGCATCACCCGCGCGACCTCCGTGCGCGCGGCGCGGTCACCGCCCTCGAAGCGGAACAGCTCGCGCCACAGCGCGTCCGGCGGCTGCCGCGACAAGCCGGCGCGGTGCTGCAGCAGCTGCTCCAACCGGATCGCGCGCGCGTCCGCGTGCATGCCGTCGCGCAGGTCCGGCAGCAAGTCGCCGAGCGTCGTCGTCCACAGCAGGCGCCCGGCCTCGACGTCGCGCGCCAGCAGCGTCGCCGTCATCGCCTTGGTGCACGAGCCGAGATGCCACAGGTCGTCGTCGGTGACCGCGGAGTCGTCGCCGTGCTTGCGCACGCCGGCGGCGCCGAGCGCGACCAGCTCACCGTCGACCAGCACCGCGCAGCCGAGCGCCGGCACGTCGTGTTCGACGCGGAGCTCCGCCAGCGTGTCGTGAAGGTCGGCGATCGGCCGATCAGCGTGCGACGCCGCTTGCGCCGTCGCCCACGCCTGCGTCAGCGAGGCCGCCGTCACCGCGAGCACCCACGTGGCGTTCCAACTTCGCATGGGCGGCAGCATCCTCCGGCCGCCGCGGCGCGTCCAGCGCCAGGCAGCCGCCCGGCGCGGCGTGGTAGGCGCCGAGCACCGGCAGCGACAACGCCAGGGCCACGGTCGCGCGCTGCACGACCGGCACCGCGCCGGCGAAGTGGCCGCGGGCGCAGAAGCCGCCGCGCCACCACAGCGCCGCCAACATCCCGCCCGCTGCGTAGGCGAGCAGGTCCCAGGGATCGGCGACCGCGCCTGGCGCCAGCGCCGGCAGCCGCGGGCCGAGCCATTCGAAGCACCAGCTCCACAACATCCAGTGCACCAGCAGCTCGACGACGGTCGGTGGCCCGTCGTGCGCGCGCAGGCCGAGGCGCCGCTGCACCGCGAGCGCGATCGGCACCAGCACCGGCAGCAGCAGCACGTCGCCGAGGTAGCCGTGCACGAACGACGCCGAGCCGGGCAGCAGCGGCTTCCACCAGTAGCGGTTGAGCGCGTAGACGACGGCAGCTCCCACGCAGAGCGGGTCGCGCCAGTAGCGGAACCCGCTGCGGTCTGACATCGCGCGCACCATAGCACCGCGGCGCGCCCGGCTCGACCGCGCGTTCGCAAGCTCCGTGACGTCAGGCTACGGTGCGGCGATGAAGCCGCGCGTGCTGGTCACCCGCCACGTCTACCCCGCCGCGATCGCGATGCTGCAGGAGCGCTGCGTCGTCGACTACGTCGACAGCCGGGACGTCATGGACGCCGAACGGCTGGCCCGGAAGCTGAGCCTGGCGCAGGGCGTGGTCTGCCAGCTGACCGACCCGCTGACCGCCGACGTCATCGCGCAGGCGCCGGCGCTGAAGGTCATCAGCCAGGTCGCGGTCGGCTACGACAACGTCGACGTCGCCGCGGCGAGCGCGCGCCGCATCGTCGTCACCAACACGCCCGGCGTGCTGACCGAGGCCACCGCCGACCTGACCTTCGCGCTGCTGCTGGCGGCGGCACGGCGGCTGCCGACGGCGGAGCGCTTCCTGCGCGAGGGCCGCTGGCAACGCTGGGAGGTCGACCTGCTGTGCGGCCGCGACGTGCACGGGCAGACGCTCGGCATCGTCGGCTTCGGCCGCATCGGCCAGGCGGTGGCGCGGCGCGCCAAGGGCTTCGGCATGCGCGTCGTCTACGCCAGCCGCCGCCCGGCGCCCGACGACGTCGCCGCCGGGCTCGGCGCGCGCCACGTGCCGCTCGACCTGTTGCTGAAGGAGAGCGACTTCGTCTCGCTGCACGTGCCGCTGACCGACGACACGCGCCACCTGA
Source organism: Planctomycetota bacterium (assembly GCA_020638735.1). Lineage (GTDB taxonomy): Bacteria > Planctomycetota > UBA1135 > UBA1135 > UBA2386. Next base: position 323,812 of record JACKHZ010000009.1, read on the forward strand.
TCTCGGTGCCGCAGCTGTGCGCGATGAAGCGGGGCGCGATCCTGATCAACACGTCGCGCGGCCCGGTCGTCGACGAACGCGCGCTCGCCGCCGCGCTCGACGAAGGACTGCTCGGCGGCGCCGCGCTGGACGTGTTCGAGCGCGAGCCGGAGATCACACCGGAGCTGCTGCAGCGCGACGACGTGGTGCTGCTGCCGCACGTCGGCAGCGCCGTCACGTCGGTGCGCAGCCTGATGTGCGCGCTGGCGGCGCGCGACTGCGACGCGGTGCTGCACGGCGAACGGCCGCAGCACCCGGTCAATCCCGAGGTGCTCGTTTGAAGCAGCTGCTGCGCGACTGCTACGCGGCGGTGCTGCGCGAGCTCGACGTGCGGCGCGCGTTCGCGGCGGTCGCGGCGCCGCAGCTCGCAGCGCTGGGCGACGCGCGCCTGCTGGTGATCGCGTTCGGCAAGGCGGCGCGGCCGATGGCGGCGGCGCTGCTGGAGCACGTCGACGCGTCGAGCGTGCGCGGCCTGGTCGTGCCGCCGACCGGCGACGACGCGCCGCTCGGCCCGTTCGAGGTGCTGCCCGGCGGCCACCCGCTGCCCGACGCCGGCAGCCTCGCCGCCGGCGCGCGCGCGCTGCAGCTGGCGCGCTCGGTCGCCGCCGACGAACACGTCGTGTTCCTGGTCTCCGGCGGCGGTTCGGCGATGCTCGAGCTGCCGGCCGATCCCGCGGTGACGCTCGACGACCTGCGGGTGCTCAACCGCGCGCTGGTCGGATCGGGCGCCGACATCCACACCATCAACACCGTGCGCCGGCACCTGTCGGCGCTCAAGGGCGGCCGGCTGGCGCGGGCCGCCGCCGCGGCGCCGACGCAGCTGACGCTGGCGATCTCCGACGTCCCGGACGCGCGGGCCACGAGCCTCGCGTCGGGCCCGACCGTCGCCGACCCGACGACGCTCGACGACTGCCGCGCGGTGCTCGATCGCCACCAGCTGTGGCCGGCGCTGCCGGCGGCGCTGCGCGAACGCTGCCGCCGCGGCGACCTGCCGCCGCCGCTGACCGCCGACGACCCGCTGCTGCGCCGCAGCGCGTTCGTCGTGTTGCTCGACGAGGCGGCGGCCCGGAACGCCGCCGTGCGCTGGCTCGCCGCGCGCGACATCGTCGCCGTCGAGGACCAGCGCGTGGACGACTGGCCGTGCGGGCGCGCCGCCGAGGCGCTGTTGCGGCGCCTCGACGAACAGGCGGCCGCCAACCCTGGCCGCACCTGCGCCGTCGTCAGCAGCGGCGAGCTCTCGGTGCAATTGCCGGCTGCGCCGGGGCGCGGCGGCCGCAACCAGCAGTTCGCGCTGGAGTGCGCGCTGCGCTTCGCCGGCGGCGACGTCGCCGCGCTGAGCTGCGGCACCGATGGCATCGACGGGGACTCGCCGGCTGCCGGCGCGGTCGCCGACGGCGACACCGTCGCGCGCGCCGCCGCGCTCGGCCTCGACTCCGCCCGACACCTCGCGCGCTGCGACGCCTACCCGTTGTTCGAGCGGCTCGGTGACGCCGTCGTCACCGGCCCTTCGGGCATGAACGTGCGCGACCTGCGCATCCTGCTGACGCGCCGTTGAGCAGCGACGGCGCGCCTGTCGCGCCCGACGACAACGCGCCTCCCCCGCGCTGCCGCGCCGCCTCCTCCGCCTGCAGTCCTCCGTAGCACCGACGGCTGCGGAAGGCCCATTGAGAGACTTCGGCGTAAGCGCGGTTCAAGTCGATGGTTCGCGCGCACCAGGGTCAGACAACGGGGAACAATGGGGTATGCAACTCGGATTGCGGGCACGCTCGTGCTCGGGCTGTTGGCCGCCTGCGGATCGGGCGGCGGCGGCAGCGCGGGCGCCGGCACCAGCGCCAACGGCGCGTTCGGCGCCGTGCAGCTGCTCGGCCATGTGCCGGCCGACGAGGCCGTACAGGTCGCGCTCGACGCCGTCATCACCCTGACCTTCGACGCCACCATGGCGGTCGAGTCGTTCGCCGACGAGGACACCTGGCTGCGCGTGGTCGGCAGCGACGTCGACGTGCCGTGCACGTTCGCGCGCGGCTCGGCCGGCCGCGTGTCGTGCCAGCCCGACTCGCCGCTCGAGCCCGAGACCGACTACGAGTTCCAGCTGTCGGCGCTGACCTGTGACGCCTCGGGGCGCATCCTCGACGTCACCGCGTCGTTCACCTTCCGCACCGTCGACCAGACGCCGCCGGCCGTCGTCGGCGCCGACGTCGACGCAGGCGCACAGAACGTCGGTCGCCTGCGCACCTTCACGGTCACCTTCAGCGAGGCCCTCGACCAGGACAGCGTCGACGGCGCGACGCTCTACCTGCGCGACGTGTTCGGCGCCCGCTACGCGGCCGACTACTCGTTCGACGGCGCAGCCGTGACCATCGCCCCGCTGAGCGACCTGCCCGGCGACCGCCAGTTCACCCTCGTCGCCGGCCTCGCGCTCGCCGATCGTGCTGGCAACCGGTTGGCGTCGAGCTGGACCTCGAGCTTCCGCACCGTCGCCGACGTCGGACAGCCCCACGTCACCTCGGCGTGGCCGGCCAGCAACAGCGGCGGCAGATCGCCGCTGCTGCAGCCGACCTTCACGTTCGACGAATCGATGGACCCGGCGACGGTCGAGCCGACCTCGCTGCTGTTCCAGGACGAGTTCGGCTCGCTGGTGCCGTTCGTCATCGACGCCAGCGCCGACCAGCGCACGCTGCGGGTCCGACCGACCGTCACGCTGCAGCCGAGCCGCCGCTACACGATGGCGTTCCTGCTCGGCGGCGCGGCCGCCACCGACGTCAGCGGCAACCCGCTGGCGGCGACGCAGGCGCTGACCTTCACCACCGGCACCGACACCACGGCGCCGCAGATCGTCACCAGCACGCCCGCCGACGGCGAGAGCCGCGCCCCGGGCACCGCCGTGCTGGAGGTGACCTTCGACGAAGCGCTCGACGCGGCGTTCGTCGACGTCGACACGGTGAGCCTGGTCGTCGGCGACGAACCCTGGACCGCGGTCGTCGAGCTCAGCGGTGACCGCGTCGTGCGCGTCACGCCGGTGCTGACGTTGCCGCCCGACACCCCGTGCCGGGTCACGCTGCGCGGCGGCCAGGAAGGCCTGCACGACGTCGCCGGCAACGTGCTGGCCGCCGACGCCACGATCGGCTTCACGACCTCCGCCGACACCGGCTCGCCGGTGGCGATGATCTCGCCGCCCGACGGGGCCACCAGCATCGCGCGCAACGCCCACGTCAGCGTGGTGTTCGACGCGCCGATGGACACGGCCACGCTGACCAGCGACACGGTGCTGGTCACCGACGACTACGGCAACGCCTACCCTGGCACGCTGCAGGTGCAGGCCGGCGGACGCGCCGTGCACTTCAGCCCGGCGACCCCATGGGCCGCCGACACCTACTATCGCGTGCGGGTCAAGAGCGGCGCCGGCGGCGCGCGCCGCGTCAGCGGCAACTGGTTCGAGCTCGACCGCACGGCGCGCTTCCACACCGGCGCGAGCAGCGACAGCGTGGCGCCGGTCGTCAACGCGACCATCAACGATCTGCCGGCCTCCCGACGCGACGGTCTGGTGGTGCCGCCGAGCGGCTTCACCATCGACGTCAGCACCTACGACACGTCGAGTCAGTGGGTCGACATGAGTTCGATCGAGGTGCACCTCGACGGCGGCGTCGGCCCGTCGGCCGCGGACCTCGCGCCGTTCGCCGAGATCGGTTACGGCACCTACCGCGTCGTCGTGCCGGGCACCGACCCGCTCTCCTCGGGGCAGTGGACGCTGACCGTGAGCGCGCGCGACCTCGCCGGCAACCTCAGCACCTCGGCCGCCATCCCGTTCGCCGTCGACACGGCCAGCGGCGGCGCGCTGCCGTTCGAGATCACCCAGGTGGTCTGGGTGCGCACCGACCTCGACCGCGACGGCAACGGACACCCCGACTTCGAAGACGACATGCTGCGTCTCGGCTTCGCCACGGCCGGCGACCCGGCCGGGACCAACGCCAACATGCGACGCGTCGTGCTCAACGGCATCCTGGCCAAGAGCAACCACGTCTACGGCCGCGGCAGCCGCGGCGAACCGCTCGACGCCTCGTCGGTCAGCCTGCGCTTCTCGACGCGCCAGCCGATCGGCGTGCCGCACATGCAGATCTCGCTGGGCGGCCTCGACCCGTCGGGCGGCAAGACGCGCGCCTACGGTTCGGACAGCACCGGCGTGCTCGGTCGCGCCTACTACGACTACCGCAACAGCAACCTGTCCGAACGCAACACCTCCACCTCGCCCGCCCTCGGCGTGTTCCCGGCGGAGATGTTCCTCTACCAGGCGCGCATCCACGAGCAGGTCTATCCGAGCTACCAGACGCTGTTCGCGAGCCGCTTCCTGCCGATCTGCCCCGACATGGGCGGCACGCCCGCGGGCAGCCACGCGCTCGACGCCACGGTGCTCGGCGCGGACTTCGACTACTCGCTGGCGAGCACCGCCGAACGGGCGCGCTACAACCAGCTGATGGCGGCCGCCGACGACTGGGTGTCGGTGATCGGCATCATCCTCGCCCACGAGGTCGGCCACTCGGTCGGCCTGGTCGCGCCGGGGGCGATGCCGGGCGGCCTGTTCGGCGACTCGTCGCTGCACGACAGCTACGCCGGCGCCGCCGAGGTGATGGCGCCGTCCGTCGGCTACGAGGCGATGACGACGCTCGACTACGCGTTCCGCGACATCGACCTCGCCTACCTGCGTCAGAGGGTGCTCCTGCGATGAAATCCACGCCGTTCTCGTGCGCGCCGCTGCTGCTGGCGTGCCTCTCCGCCGCGCTGCCGGCCCAGGACCAGGCCACCGCGCTGGCGCAGCTGGCGCGCGCGGCCGACGTCGTCGTGGTCGCCACCGTCGACGCCGTGCAGCAGCAGCCGGAGTGGCTGCGCACGCAGTTCCAGCGCGGGCAGGTGCTGAAGGGCAGCGTCGGCGCGTCGTTCTCGCTGCTCGAGCCGGCCGGCCGCTGCTGCGGCAACAGCCTGTTCGCGCTCGGGCTCGGCGACCAGCGGCTGCTGTTCCTGCGCCGCACCGGCGCGCTGCTGCACCCGCTCGGCGGCGCGCGCGGCGTGCTGCCGGCGGCGCCCGCGGTCGTGCAGCACACCGCCGCGCTGCTCGCGGCCGGCGCCGACGACGCAGCCCTCGCCCATCTGCTCGCCGCGGCCCTCGATCACGACGAGCCGCGCATCGCCGAGGACGCCGCGCACGCGCTGCTGGCGCTGCCGCAGCTGCCGCTCACCGCCGCCGAACGGCAGAAGGTTCATGACCAGCTGGCCACGGCGCTGCAACAGGGCCGGACCCGCGCCGCCACGCTGGCCGAACTGACCGCGCGCACGGCCGACGACGCCGCGGTCGACACGTTGCTGCCGATGTACCTCGACGCCGCCCGCCCCGACCAGGCGCGCCTGCTGCGGCGCGCACTCGAGCGGTGCCCGACGCAGCTGGTGACCGAGCGTCTGTCGCAGTTCCTCGACCGCGGCCGCGCCCGCGACCTGCGGGCCGCGACCCTGCTGGCCGGCATCGACGCGCCGACCGCCACCGCGCGCATGCAGCAGATGCTGCGCCGACCGTGCCACCCGGAGGTGCAGCTCCAGCTCTGCGAGGGGCTGCTGCAGAAGGGCGAACGCGACGCCGCGCTGGCGCCGCTGGTGCCCGCGCCCGTGCTGCAGCTGGCGCACCGCCGGCGCGACGGGGCGAAGAAGTTCCGCAACATCGACCCACGACGCTGACCGACCAGGAATGCACGACGACACCGCGACGCTGACCGCCGAACTCGCGCGCGACCTCCAGCGCGTGCTGCCGGCGACGCTCTGGGAGCTGCCGCTGACGGCGCTGCGCCTGCCGTCCGAGGTCACCGAGGCGCTGGCCGGCCGCGGCTTCCTGACGGTCGGCGACGCGCTGGTGCGCAGCGGCCTCGACGATGCGGAGTCGGCGCCGCTGCGCGCCGCGCTGACCCGCGCCCTCGACGACGGCCTGCGCCAGTTCTCGAGCGCCGCCAGCGACGACTGGCCGTCGTTGCGGGCCCAGCTGCTCGGCCCGCTGGACGACGCCGGGCGCCGCCTGCTGACCGCGGCCGTGGGCCTCGAGGACGCCCCGCGCCCGCGCCCGGCGCTGCAGTCGCTGCTGCCCTCGGGCGCGTCGCTCGACGAGGAGCTGGCGCGGGTCCGGACGCGGCTGCTGCAGCACTGCCCGGCGCTGCTGGGCCGCCTGCGCGACGAGGTCGAAGCCGATCTTCGCGCCTTCGACGGCGTGCTGATGCCGCAGCACGCAGCGGCCGGCACGTTGGTGCAGGTGCTGCGCGACGCCGGCGCGGACCCGCTGCTCGGCCTGCGCCTCGCCGCGTTCTGCCTTCCGCACGACTGTCACCTGCACCGCGGCGTGCTGCACGGCACCGCGCCGCGCAGCTTCCGCGAGCTGCTGCGCAGCCTGCCGTCGCTGGTGCCGCAGCACCGGCTGCCGCTCGCCATCGACGCGATCGCGTCGCAGCTCTACGACCTCGGCGTGGACGTGCCGCACGGCGTGCTGCTGCACGTGCTGCGCACCGAGCTGCGGGTCGCCATCGAGCTCGACGGCGTGCACGGCGAGATGGCGGTGCCCGACCCGCGCACACCGGCGGCGCGGCTGGTCGAGATCCTGCAGGAGTGCGGCGCGGAGGCCGCGCTCGACGACCTGGTGTTCGGCTATCGCGAGCGCTTCCGCTTCGCCTCCAAGCAGCGCCTGCTGCGCCAGCTGCGCGGCAACTCGGCGTTCCTGCAGGTCGGCGACGAACGCTGGGCGCTGCGCCAGTGGCACGAGCAGGAGCTCGCCGCGCTGCAGCCGCTGGTCGAGCAGACCGCGCGGCTGATCTGCAGCGAAGGCGGCCGCCACCGCATCGCCGACCTGCTGCCGGCCGAACGCAACGACGAGCGCACCCGCTGGCTGGTGCTCGACCGGCTCGCCGACGACCCGCGCGTACGCATGCTCGGTCGCGGCGAGGCCTGCCCGGCCGACCAGCAGCAGTCGACGGTCATGCAGCGCCTGCTGCGCGCCTTCCGCCGCGCCGCCGGCGACGTCGTCGAGAGCCGCTTCGTGCAGAACCAGCCGCCGGCGCAGCGCCGCCTGGTGGAGCGCCTGCTGCGCCACAACCGCGCCTTCGTCAAGCCGTGCGCGGACCGGATCGACACGCTGAGCAACTACCCGTTCAACCAGGAGCGCATGCAGCGCCTGCTCAAGCTGGTGCGCGAGCACCTGCAGCAGCGCACCGGCTACGCGCAGGTCGAGGCGCTCAAGGCGGCGATCGACCACACCGACCTCGGCGGCGACTGGCTGACGCCCGAGCTGCTGACGGACGTGTTGCGGCGCAACGGCCCGTTCGCGGTGCTGGCGCCGGGCATCATCGCCCTCGCCGAGCTGGCGCTGCCGCAGCGACTGCTGCGCGCCGCGCGACAGGCGTTGCGCGAGCTCGACGAGGCGGTCACCGTCGCCGACGTGCTGCGCGCGCGGCCCGAGCTGGCGGAGTTCGCCGATTGCCTCGCCGATCTGCTCGGCAACGACCCGCTCGTGCAGTCGCCCGACGGCTGCTACTTCAAGCTGGCCTGAGGTGCCGGCGGGGCGGCCGGGACGGCGTCGGGCCAGCCGTCGCGGTCGCCGAGCCAGCCGAAGAAGCGCGCGCACGGCCACGCCAACACGGCGCCCGCGGCCACGTCGCCGAGCCAGTGGTAGCGCAGCACGACGGTGCTGACGATCACCGACGCGACCGGCACCAGCAGCAGCCAGAACGCGCGCCGCGCCGGCCGCCACGTCACCAGCAGCGCGGTGAGCGTCATCATCGTGTGCCCGCTCGGGAAGCAGTCCCACGGGTTGGCTTCGGCGGCGTCGATCGCCTCGTGCAACGGCGCGGCGATCCAGACCCCCTGCGGCGGCGGCCCCTCGAACACGCGGTTGGGCCCGAGCACCGGCACCAGCAGGTAGCCGAGGTAGCTGACCAGGAAGCCGCCCACCGTGACCAGCATCGCCCGGTCGAACGCGCGGCGGCCGCCGCCGACGCCCGCCGCGACCACCGCGGCGATGCACAGGAAGTAGAACGCGCCGTAGGTCAGCTGCAACAGCTCGGCCAGCAGCGGCGGCGGCGGGCCGAGCACCTGCGCGGCCTCGCCGCCGAACAGCCACCGGTCGAGCGCCAGCAGGTCGTATTCGTAGGGTTCGGGGTGCACCGCCGGCAGCAGCCAGCGCAGCGCCGAGAACGACGCCGGCAGGCCGATCAGCGCCAGCGCCGTGCGCCACGGCCGCGCCGCGTCGGGCCCGCGTCGCGTCGCCACGCGCGCGCACCACCACGCCGCCGCCGCCAGCGCCGCGTGCAGCGCCAGCAGCGACCACGGCCCGTGCCGCGGGTCCCCGCCGCCCGGCGTCACCACGGCGACCACGGCGACCGCGGCCAGGTAGGCGACCCAGACCCGTTCGAGCGTCGGCCTCGGCGTCTCGCCCATGCGCGCCTCGCCCGGCGCTACGGCGCGCCCCGACCGACGCGCCCGGTCGCCGGGTGGCTCGCCTCGATCTCCTCGTCGCTCGACTGCTCGCCGTCGAAGGACAGGAGCCGCCCCTTGCCCTCGACGACCGTCTCGATGTGCACCGGTCGCTGCCACATCGCGAACAGCGACCGCAGCGTCAGCTGCGCCTGATCGACCTGCAGGTCGCCGCCGACCCACTCGTGCACCAGGTAGAGCTCGCCGCGGTTGCGGAAGTTGCCGTCGACCACCTTGATGATCGGCTGACCGAAGTTGGTCAGCGCCTCGAGCAGCTGCTTCTTCACCTTGGTGTAGTCGCGGTCGACGATCACGTAGCGGCCGGTCTCGCGCTCCTGGCCGTAGATGAACATCTTCTGGTCCTCGGCGAACTCCGGCGTGACGAACTCGTCGATGAAGGTGACGTCGTTGTAGATGCGCCGCACGTCGAAGATCTTCTTGCGCCCCTCACCGGCGGTCGGCCGGTTCCACTTGCGGCGCAGCTCGGGGTCGTCGCACTTCTGGTATTCGGCGCCGAAGCGGCCCTTGTTCCAGCGCTCCTCGATGTCGCGGAACAGCTCGACGCCCATCTTGTACGGGTTGATCTGCCCCGGCCGCGTCGCCAGCGTGCCGCTGTGCGTGTCGCAGTACTGCACGACCTCGCTGGCCTCGACGAGGTGCCGGGTCATCAGCGTCGAGTGCCAGTAGACCGCCCAGCCCTCGTTCATGATCTTGGTCATGCCCTGCGGCGCGAAGTAGTAGGCCTCGTCGCGCAGCATCGCCAGCACGTCCTGCTGCCACGTCTCGAGCGGCGCGTTGTCGAGCAGGAACTTGAGCACGTCGCGCGCCGGCCGCGCCGGGAACCGCCGCGACTGCTGCTGCTGCTGCTCGATGCGCTGCTTCTCCCGCTGCAGGAAGTCCGGCGGGTTGATGTAGCGGTCCATGTAGTCCTTGGCCGCGATCTTCTGCACTTCCTGCCGGTCGCTCTCGGCGCGCTCCTTCGCCTCCGACTTGCGGCTCGTGCCGCGGTCGATGTACGGCGAGTACGGGTCGATCAGGTTGTCGAGCGTGTGCACCACGTCGATGAAGTCCTCGACGCGCCCCTGGCCGTAGCGGTCCATGTAGCGGCGGATGCGCGCGCCGTGGTTGGCCAGCACGTCCATCATCTTGCGCGAGGTGTGCGCGAACCACGCGTTGTTCTTGAAGAAGTCGCAGTGGCCGTAGACGTGCGCCATCACCAGCTTCTGCTCGGTGATGGAGTTGCTGCGCATCAGGTACGCGTAGCAGGGGTCGTTGTTGATGACGAGCTCGTAGATCTTCGACAGGCCGTAGGCGTAGCTCTTGCTGAGCTGCTCGTACTCCATGCCCCATCGCCAGTGCGGGTAGCGCACCGGGAAGCCGCCGTAGCTGGCGACCATGTTGAGCTCGTCGTGATCGACCAGCTCGAAGATCACCTCGTAGAAGTCGAGGCCGTAGCTCTTCGCCAGGTCGCGCGTCTCGTCGCGCATCGCGGCGAGTTCGGGGGTGAGGTTGCCCATGTCGGTAGCCGGCCGGAGAGCCGGTCGGGGGAACGCCGATACCATCGGCAGTTCCGCGGTGAAGCCTAAGCCCTGGCGGCCGCTGGGGAAACGGTGCGTCGGCCACGTCGCGGGGGCATCATGGCCGCGGGCCCTGCGCGGCCACCCCCCGATGACGCGTTCGTCCGACTGGTCCGACCTGCTGACGCCCGGCGCCGCCGACGACTGGTTCGCGTCCGCCGACGCGGCGCCATCGCTGATCGTCGACGCCCGATGGCAGCCAGGCACCGCGTGGTGGCTCGCCGAGCTGTCGCGGCTGGTCTACCGCGACGGTGAGCTGACGGCGCCGCTCGCCGCCGCCGGCTTCGCGCTGCTGCACGAATGCGCCGTCGACGGCACGCGCACCGTGCTGCTGCGGTGCACGCGCGGCGCCGATTGCGCGGCGCTGGTGTGCCGCGGCACGGCGTCGCTGCGCGATTGGCTGGTCAACGTGCGTGCGGTGCGGCGATCGTGGCGTGGCCCCGGCCGCGTGCACTACGGCTTCCGCCGCGCGCTGCTGCGCGTCTGGGATCAGCTCGAAGGCCCGCTCGCCACAGCGCCGCGCGAGCTCTTCTTCACCGGCCACAGCCTCGGCGGAGCGCTGGCGACGTTGGCGGCGACCTTGCACGCACCGCGCGCCACCTACACGTTCGGCGCGCCGATGGTCGGCGACCGCGCGTTCGTCGACGCGCTGCCGCCGGGCCTGCACCGCGTCGTCAACGGCCGCGACCTGGTGCCGACGCTGCCGCCGACGCGCGGCGGCTACGTGCACGGCGGCGAATTGCACCACCTCGGCGCTGCGGGCGCCGCCGACGCCATCGCGCTCGCCAGCGCGACCGCGCAGCTGAGCGCGCCGTCGTCGAAGCTGGCGCCGCATCCCGCGCTGATGGACCACGCGCCCCGGCGCTACGTCGAACTGCTGCGGCGGCTGACGCAGTGAGCGCCCGCGGCGCGGGAGGCGACCAGCCGCCACCGCAGCCCACCCGCTACAGCCGAACACCCCATCCGGCCGATGCCATGGCCGGATATGGACGAGGCCCCCACCACCCAGGCTGTCTCGGCGCCGCTCCCCCCGGAGCTGCGGCCCTACATCGTCTTGCACGCCGAGAACGCGTCCTTGCCCAACGGCTCGCGCTTCGGCGGACACTGGGTCAGCGCCTGGCGCTGCCGCACGCCGTTCGTGCAGATCGACCGCGCCCGCAGCCTGCCGGTCGGGCGCTGCGTGCCGTTCGCCGGCGACGGCGACCCGGCGGCGATGGCCGAGCTGCTGCGCGACGCGGCGTGCCTGATCGCCGCCGACGAGACCTGGCTGGAGGCCGCGGCGACCGCCGGCACCAGGACCATCTACCTCGCCGACGGCCATCCGGATCGCGTCGCGCTGCCCGCCGCGTTGCGCAACTTCCGCCAGGAGAACCTGCGCGTGCTGCGCTCCGGCACCAACTTCCGTCGCGACCTGCCGCTGCGGCTGATCCACGAGGCGCTCGAGCACTTCGTGCCCGGCGTCACCGGCGACGACCGCAGCGAGAGCTCGCTGTGCCGCGCGCGGCTGCAGCCCTACATGCACGGCCGCATCGCCGACCTCGGCCACGGCGGCCACAAGGTGCACCCGGACGCGGTCGGCGTGGACTTCTTCAAGTTCGACGAGACCGACTGGATCGGCGACGTGCGCGACCTGTGGTTCTTCGCGTCCGACAGCTTCGACTCGGTCTACTCGAGCCACTGCCTCGAGGACCTGTGGCACCCGCACCAGGCGCTCGCCGAGTGGACGCGCATCCTGAAGCCGGGCGGCCACCTCAGCCTGTTCCTGCCGCTGCGCGACTTCTACCCCAACGTCGGCACGCCGAACGCCAACCCGGGGCACAAGGACGACTACGTGCCCGAGGACGTCGAGCAGTTCCTGCGCGATCTCGGTCACTGCGAGATCGTGCACAGCGCGCGCGTCGAGCGGGAGAACAGCTTCGAGCTGGTGGCCAGGAAGAAGGCGCGGCGCTCGTTCTTCGTGCAGCGCGAGACGCGGCCGGCGCCGCAGGTCTCGGTGCTGATCGTCGCCGACCCGTCGCACGACACCGCCGCCGACGCCGCGGCGATCTGCGCCACCGTCGCCACCGCGCAGACCGCGCTGGCCGGCTGCGAGCACGAAGTGCTGGTGCTCGACCGCACCCGCTGCGACGGCGACGCGCGGGCCGCGGTGCGCGACCTGGCGGCGCGCGACGCGCGCGTACACGTCGTCGAGGACCGCCGGCCGCTGCCGTACGGCCAGCGCTGGGAGAACCTGCGCCGGCTCGCCCGCGGCGAGGCGCTGCTGGTGCTGCAGCCCGGCACGATGCTGGCCCCGGCGGCCGGCCCGGCGCTACGCGCGGCCCTGGCCGACGGCGCCGGTGCCGCCGTGCCGCTGACCAGCGACCCGCTCGGCCGCGCCTTCGCCGACGGGGACGCCTCGAGCAGCTGCCTCTTGCTGCCGGCGTCGGCGTGGCCGATCGGCGCGCTCGACGACAGCCCCTACTCGACGCCGCGGCTGTGGCAGGACGTCGCGCAGCAGCGCGCGGCCGTCACCGTGCCGGGCGCACGCGCGATCTCGACGGGCGAACGCGCCCGGCCGATCGCCGCGCGCGGCCTGGCCCGCCGTCGCTTCGACGAACAGCTCGGCGCCAACGGCACCGACCCGATGCGGCCGACGCCGCCGCGCTCGATCCTGGTCGTGATGCTGCGCACGCTCGGCGACGCCGTGCTGGCCACGCCGGTGCTCGGCGCGCTGCGCCGCCGCCACCCCGACGCGCGCATCGAGGTGCTGACCGAGAAGGCCTACGCGTGGATCTTCGAACAGCACGCCGCCGTCGACGCGGTGCTGATCGCCGACGGCATGCCCGACCGACCGTTCTTCGTCGCCGAGGACCGCGTCGTCGCCACCGCGCTCGAAGCCGGACGCCACGACCGCCTGGTGATGCTGTCGGACCGGCTGGAGAGCGTCAGCTACCACCACAGCGGCCTGACCCTGGCCGACTTCTACGCCTTGCAGGCCGGCGTGCCCGAAGCCTGCGGCCTGCCGCCGGAGCTCGCGCTGGCCGCCGCGCCGCGCGCCGCGTGGCAGCAGCGACGCCGGCAGCTCGGTCTGCAGCGCCCCTACGCGATCGTGCACACGCGCGCCGGCTGGGTCGACAAGTCGCCGCCCGCGGCGCTGCTCGAACGCATCACCGACGAACTGGCGCGCGCCGGCCTGCAGCCGGTCGTGATCGGCGGCGGCGGCGAAGGCGTCGACCACCCCGCGTCCTGCAACCTCGCCGGCCAGCTGAGCATGGCCGAGAGCGCGGCAGCGATCGCCGGCGCCGAGCTGTTCGTCGGCCCCGACTCCGGGCCGCTGCACATCGCCTCGGCGTTCGGCGTGCGCAGCCTGGCGCTGTTCGGCGGCTCGCACCTGCGCGTCGCGCCGCCGCGCGCGATCGGCTCGTGCTCGGTGCAGGCGGCGTCCTGCTGCCCTGTGCCGTGCGGCGTCACGCCGTGCCCCGAGCGCCACTGCGGCGCCAGCGGCCTGACCGCCGACGCGGTGCTGCCGCGGCTGCAGGCGGTGATCGCCGACCAGGTCGGCGAAGACGCCGAGTTCTGGGGCGAGCAGCCGGCGCTGTGCATCGCCAGCGCCGACGGCCCGACGCTGGTCGGCACCACCACCCAGCTGTTCCTCGGCACGCCGAGCCCGGTCTGCGAACCGGCGACGCGCCGCGTCGAGCAGCCCGCACGCGCCACCCCGGCACCCCGTCGCCCGCTGCCGACCGAGCTCGGCATGTTCGCGCTCGACCAGCACCGCCGCCTGCTCGAGAGCGTGCCGCCGACCGTCGGCGCTTGCGCCGACACGCCGGCGGTGCTCGAGGCGCTGCGCGGCGGGGTCGCGCCGGAGCTCGGCTTCGACGTCGTGCGCACGCTGATGGCGCAGTGCCGTTCGCTCGACGACGGCCGCGCCGTGCTGCAGATGGTCGCAGCGGCGGTCGCGCACTGCGGCGCGATGATGCGTGGCCAACGCGGCCGCGCCCGCCCGGCGTTCCGCCTGCACGCGGTCGACGTGCTGCACCGGGCGCTGCACGTGCCGGTGCCGGAGCCGATGGCGTCGCGGCTGCGCGATCAGCTGTTCTCGCTCTACGAGAGCGAGATCGGCGAGTCGCCGGACCGTGAGCACGTGCTCAACGCCATCGCCGCGATGGACGACCGGCTGCCGGACGAGGCCTACGCGACGCGGCTGCACACGATGCTGCTCGAGCACCTGGGCGACGGCGAGTCGCACCACGTGCAGACGCTGCGCCAGGCGACGTTGCTGCGCAAGCTGCAAGACCTGGAGGCGGCGATCGCGCTGCTCGAACGGCACCTCGAGGCCGTGCCGCCGCAGGCCACAGTCGATGTCGCCGAGACGCGCTTCCTGCGCGGCACCTGCCTGGTCGCGACCGGCCAGCCCGAGCTGGCGCTCGACGACATGCGCTTCGCGGCGCGCTCGCTCGCCAGCGACAACGACCGCGGCACCGCTGCGCAGATCGTCGCCAGGCTGGAGCGCCACCTCGGCGCGCCGATCGGCAGCGCATGAACCACGCGCCTGCAGACGACCACACGCCGCCGCTGCACTTCCGCGGCGTCGTGCTCGGCCCGTCCGGCTTCGCCGCGCAGGGCCGCGAGTGGCTGTCGCTGCTCGACGCGATCGGCCTCGCGCCGTCGCTGCACGGCGCCCGGCTGGGCGCCCTGGACGGCGGCGAGACCGCCGACGAACGCGCCTGCATCACCCGCGCCGCGGCGCGCGCGCCGGGCCGCGGCCGCGTCACCGTGCACCACGTGCTGCCGCCGCACTTCGCGCCCGACCCGGGCGCGCTCGCCGACGTCGTCGTCACGGTGTTCGAGACCACGTCGCTGCCACAGGGCTGGGGCGGGCAACTCGCTCGCGCCGCGGCGCTGGTCGTGCCCGCGCCCGAGATCGCCGCGGCGTTCGTCGCCGGCGGGGTGCCGGAGCAGCGCGTGCACTCGATCGCGCCCCCGGTCGCGACGGCGCCGTTCCTGCGGCCGGCCACTCCGTGGGCCGCCCTGCCCCCGCGTCGCCCTGGCGTGCGCCGGCTGCTGACGGTCGGCGACTGGTCGCTGCGCAAGGGCTTCGACGTGCTGCTGCCGGCGTTCGCGCGCGCGTGCCGACAGGACGAGGCCGAACTGATCGTCAAGGTGGTGCCGCGCGCCGACCTCGACCGGCAAGAACTCGAACGACACTGCCGCCGCGTCGTGCAGCGCTGCGCCGCCGGCCCGGCGCCGCAGGTGCACGTCGTCGACGCGCTGCTGCCCGCCGACCAGCTGCCGCAGCTCTACGCCGCCTGCGACGCGCTGGTGCTGGCGAGCCGCGGCGAAGGCTGGGGCCGGCCGGTGCACGAGGCGCTGCTGTGCGGCCTGCCGGTCGTCGCCACCGACGCCGGCGCGTTGGCGACGCTGCTGCCCGACGAGCGGGTCGGCTTTCCGGTCGCGACGAGGCGCGCGCCGGTCAGCGCTGCAGCGGCGCACGAGACGCCGGTGTTCGCCGGCCAGCAGTGGTGGGAACCCGACCCCGACGACCTCACCCGCCAGCTGCAGCGCTGCGTGCGCGATCCCGACGAGGCCGCGGCCCGCGGCCGTCGCGGACGCGAGCACGTGCTGGCGCTGTGCGAGCCGCAGCGCGTCGCGGCGCAGTTCTGCCGCGTGCTCGACGCAGTCGCCCGGGCTTCGTCGCGCCCGGAGGTGCTGTCATGTCGCTGAGCCGACCGCTGCCCGCCGGCGCCCGCCGCGCCTACACGCGCTGCCTCGAGGGTACCTGCGCCGAATCCGACTGCCCGCAGTGCCAACCCGAGCAGGCGCTCGAACGGTTCTTCGCCGAGGTGCACGAGGGCCGCCGCGAACACCTCCGCGACCTGATCGCGCAGCCGCTGCTGCTCTATCACGTGCCGCGCTCCGGCGGCACCTTCCTGGCCGAGGTCTTCGAGCAGCTCGAGCTGCTGGTGCTGCGCCCCGACTACCCGCGCGATGCCGAGCTGCTCGACGAGCTGCTGCGGCGGGGCGAACGACGGGGCGTGCTGGCGCTGGCGCACAGCGCCGCGGCGGTCAAGGCCCGCAACCCGGACGTCGACTTCCTCGAATACGGCGCCTGCTGGCGCGACCCGGCCGAGATCTGCGCGTCGGAATACCACGGCATCCGCAACGCGAAGCCCGGGCACCACCTGTTCACCCACCACTTGCGCGCGCAGTGCCTGGCCTGCGACTCGGTCGCCGACTGGGTCGAGCGGTACGGGCGCGGCAACCCGGTCAGCGCCGTGCTCGGCGACGACCGGCCGCCGATGCTGCGCGCCAGCAGCTACGCCGCGGACGTCGGCGCGATGCTGGAGCTGGTCACCGGCGAACACTTCGACCTGGTCGCCGACTTCGGCTTCGACCCCGACAGCCTGCGCCCCGGGCGCTGGGTGGTCGGCGCCGACCGCCGCGAGCTGGTCCGCCTGCGCGAGCTCAACCGCCGCGACCACGAGCTGTGCGCGACCTGGCTGCAGCGCCCGGCCCCGGCCGGCGCGCGCTGAACCGCCCGGTCGCATCGACGCTTCGGCGGCCGCCGTCTCAAGCCGGGACCGCCCGCGCACCGATGAACGGACCAGAGAGAGGCCCGTGACCAAGCGCGATCACCAACAGCTGACCCAGCAGTACAGCACGTGGGGCGACAAGCTCCTGCAACACACCGACGTGTTGCACGCGATCCAGAACGAGCGCACGTTCCGGCCGATCACGGTGCAGCTGGCGCCGTGCGAGGTCTGCGACAGCGACTGCCCGTTCTGCTCGGTGGCGGCGCGGCCGCTGCACAGCTACATGCCGTTCGCGGCGATCCAGCAGGCGCTGCGCGACCTGCGCGCGCTCGGCGCCAAGAGCCTCGAGCTGACCGGCGGCGGCAACCCGCTGCTCTACCGCGACCGCAAGAGCGGCGAGACGCTCAACGACGTGATCCGCTTCGCCGCCGGGCTCGGCTACGAAATCGGCGTCATCACCAACAGCCACGACCTGAAGAAGCTCGACCGTTCGGTGCACGCGCTGCTGAAGTGGGTGCGCGTCAGCCTGATCCAGCTCGACGAGGGCCGGGAGCCCGAGGACTACGACTTCCACGGCTTCCCCGAGGAGCGCCTCGGCTTCAGCTACATCATCTACGACGGCACCGACGCGAGCCCGCGCAAGCGTCGACCGAGCGCCGGCACGACCGTGCAGTCGATCGAGCGCATGGTGCGGCTCGTCGACCTGCACCCGAAGGTCAAGTTCGTGCGCATCGCCGGCAACTGCCTGATCAAGGGCAACAACAAGGCGGTCGCCGACAAGTGGCGCGAGGTCATCGAGACGCTCGACGCGCACGGCAAGATGTTCTTGAAGGACATCGGCGACGACGACTCGCCGTTCGCCGGCGGCTGCTACGTCGGCGCGATCCGGCCGTACCTCGCCGCGTCGCCGACCGGCGACGGCAGCTACCACGTCTACACCTGCACCAGCCACGTGCTGCAGCAGCGCACCTACGACCTGCGGCACAGCCTCGGCACCACCGACCAGATCCCGGCGATCTGGGCGCGCATGAGCGAGAGCTACCGGCTGTTCGGCTTCCCCTACCAGATCGACGGCAACGGCGGCTGCGGCTGGGACGCGACCTGCAAGTTCTGCTTCTACCGGTTCAACAACCAGATCCTGCACACGGTGGCGCATGAGATGCCCGACAAGAACTTCGCCTGAGCAGGCGTTCGGGGAGTCGTACTACGCGACCGCCAACTACAGCCACTACCTGTCGAAGGGCGAGCGCTACTGGCACCTCGCGCGCGACCTGTCCGAGCTGCTCGACAAGGTCTCTGCCTGGCAGGGCGTCGAGCGCATGCTCGACTTCGGCTGCGGCCCGGGCTTCCTGGTGCAGGGCTTCCAGCGGCTCGGCAAGAAGGCGAGCGGCTGCGACATCAGCGAGTGGTCGGTGCGCTACGGCGGCGAGACGCTCGGCATCCCGTTCCTGCGGCTGCCGGAGCAGATCGACTGGAGCACGCGCTGGTCGATGGTCACCGCGCTCGACGTGCTCGAGCACATGGACGACGACGACGTCGCCGCGTTCCTCGCCGGACTCGACACCGAGCTGCTGGTGGTGCGCATCCCGCTGGCCGAACGCGACGGCGGCCGCTTCGTGCTGCCGGTGTCCGAGGCCGACCCCACCCACGTCAACCGCAAGACCGCGGCCAGCTGGGATCGCCTGCTGCGCAGCCACGGCTTCGCGCCCTGGCTGGTGCTGAACCTGTCCACCATCTGGGAATCCGCGGGCGTGCTCAGCCGCGTCTACAAGAAGCAACCATGACCGAACCGCTGCTCTGCACCATCCCCTACTGCGGCCGCCTCAACTACCTGAGGATGCTGCTGGCGACGCTGCGCGAAGCCGACGACATCGAGCGCACCCGGGTGCTGATCTACAAGACGCGGCCGGGGCTCGACGTGCCCGAGAAGCTGCTGCGCGGCCTCGACGCGCAGGTCGTCGAGCTGGACCTCGGCGCGCACAAGAACCGGCTCGCCCACCACTCGGTGTGGCAGCACGTGTTCGTCAACCACTACGAGCACGACCACCTGCTCAGCTTCGACTGCGACGCCGCGGTGCACCCGTGGGCGCTGGTCAAGACGCGCGAGATGATCGAGCGCTTCCCCGACCTCGGCATGGGCTGCCTGTTCAACCAGGAGTCCTACGTCGACATCGACTTCGGCGACCCGCTCTACTTCTTGAAGCGGCAGATCGGCTTCCTCGGCGTCGTCATGTCGCGCAAGGTCGTGGCGATGATGTGGGACAAGCCGTCCGTCGACAGCATCTACTCCAAGGCCTGCGTCGAGGCCGGCCTGAAGATCTACTGCACGCGTACGTCGTTCGTGGAGCACCTCGGCTGGGAGGGGCTCAACAGCCCGGACTGGACGCTGGGCCTGCCCGAGGGCGACCGCATGCCCGACGGCCAGATCCGCATCGCGCGGGCGCGGCGGTTCATGTCGGAGTACCAGTGACCGGCGCGGCGGGCTCCGCGGCCCGCGCCGCGACCTAGCGCCCCTTGCCGAGGAAGCTCTTGATGCTCGGCAGGATGCCGTCGCGATCCATGATGTCGGTCGTGACGACCTTGTCGTCCGAGCGGAACGCGTCGTCCAGGTCCTTCTTGAACTGCCCCGAGCCGTAGGCCGACTTGACCTGGCCGTAGCAGAACTGGTTGCACATCGGCAGCAGCGAGTCCTTCAGCAGCGAGACGCAGTGCTCGGTGTCGCGCGTCGACCAGTTGTCGCCGTCGGAGAAGTGGAACGGGTAGACGTTCCATTCACTGGCCGGGTACTGCTCGCGCATGATCTGCAGGCACAGCTCGTAGGCCGAGCTGATCTTGGTGCCGCCGCTCTCGCGCAGGTGGAAGAACGTGTGCTGGTCGACCTCGCTGGCGGCGGCGTCGTGCACGACGTAGCGCACCTCGAGGTTCTTGTATTGGTGCCGGAGCCAGGTGTCGATCCAGAACGCCTCGATGCGCACGATCTCCTTCTGCTCGCGGCCCATCGAGCCCGACACGTCCATCATGTAGATGACGGCGGCGCTGGCTTGCGGCTGCTTGCGCCGCTGCACCGAGCGGAAGCGCATGTCCTCCTTGATCGGCACGACCACCGGGTTGTCCGGGTCGTAGGTGCCCGACGCGATCTGCCGCTTCAGCGCCTCGCGGAAGGTGCGCTTGAAGTGCCGCAGCGAGTTGGGGCCGACGCGCGAGATGCCGGTGTAGCGGCCGGCCTGCGTCTGCAGGCTCTTGTTGCCGCGCGGCTCGATGTTCGGCAGTTCGAGCTCCTCGCCGAGGATGCGGGCGAGGTCCTCCAGCGAGACGTCGACCTCGAGCTGGTGCTCGCCGCTGTCCTCGCCGGCCTGGCCCTGCCCGGGCTCCTGCCCCGGCGCCGCCTGCCCCTCTTCGCCCTCGCCCTGGCCGACGCCCTTCTTCTGGTTGTCCCCGAAGCGGAAGCGCGGCAGGTCGATGTGCGGCAGCGGGATCGAGACGTAGCGCTTGCCCTGCTTGCCGATCAGCTCGCCGGAGCTGACGAAGCGCTTCAGGTCGCGCTTGATGCGGCCCTTGACGATCTGCCGGAACCGCGTGTGGTCCTGGTCGATGCGGCGGACGGTCACGGTCAGCTGCCCTTCGTGTCCCCGCGCGAAGATCGACGCGACGTAGTTGAGGACGTCGGTCGCCGATTCCTCGTTGTACCCGTACTTGTCGATGAGGCGCTGCTTGACGATGTCGATCTTCTCCTGCGTCTGCTTGTCGACCACGGAGGAGACGAGGCTCGTCAGCTTGATCGAGTCCCGCTGGTCCTCGAACAGCTTCAGCTCGAGCGCCCGGTGCAGCCGCTCGTTGGTCTTGTAGTCGAAGGTGCGGCCCTCGATCGCCAAGGCACCGATGTAGTTCATGATCTCACGACGGAAGTCGTCCTTCCGGCTGTCCGGAATGTCGATCTTCTCCTCGATCGAGCGCATGAGCCTCTCGTCCGGTTCCTCGTCCTGGCCCGTGTACGGATTCCGTACCTTCTCCCGCTGGGTGTAGGCCTTGACGTTGTCGATGTAGTTCGCGCAGAGACGGGAGACGGCCTCTTCGTCCGCCGCGATGGCCCGCTGGACCTCGTTCTTGATGACCTCTTCGTACTCCTCGCGCACGACGATCAGCAGGTCCTTGTAGCGCTTCTTGGTCTCCGGGTCGGAGATCAGGCTGTGGTGGTCGAGCCCTTCCTCGAGCTCGTTCATGACCATGAACGGGTTGATGCACGGCATGTCGCGCACCAGCACGTTGCTGATCTTGTCCTGGATGTAGCGGGGTGAGATCCCCTCCATGCCCTCGCGCTCGGTTTCCTTCCGCAGTTCACGGATGTTGTCGCTCGTGTAGCCCGGAAGCGTCTTGCCGTTGTAGAGCTTGAGCTTCTGGAGGAGCGTGAGGTCCGCTTTCTTCGGAGGCTCGAGACGGGTGAGGACGGCCCACATCGCCGCCATCTCGAGAGTGTGGGGCGCGATGTGCTGCTCGATCTTCTTCGCCGAGTAGTCCTTCCGGTAGATCTTGACCTCGTCGTCGAGCTTCGTGATGTAGGGGACGTCGATCTTCACCGTACGGTCCCGGAGAGCTTCCATGAACTCGTTCTTCTGGAGCTTCCGGTACTCGGGCTCGTTCGTGTGCCCGACGATCACTTCGTCGATCGAGGTCTGCGGGAACTTCTTCGGCTTGATCTTGTGCTCCTGGCTCGCGCCGAGGAGGTCGTAGAGGAACGCGACGTCGAGCTTCAGCACTTCGATGAACTCGATCATTCCGCGGTTCGCGATGTTGAACTCGCCGTCGAAGTTGAAAGCACGTGGATCGGAGTCCGAACCGTACTCGGCGATCTTCCGGTAGTTGATGTCGCCGGTGAGCTCGGTCGAGTCCTGGTTCTTCTCGTCCTTCGGCATGAACGTGCCGATGCCGACGCGGTCCTTCTCGCTGATCAGCAGGCGCCGCACGACGACGTGGTCGAGCACCTTCGAGTAGTCGCCGTCGTAGCGCTTCAGCAGCGTCTCGAGGTAGTAGCGCGACACCGGCGACAGGTCGAAGTCCTGGCGCAGCTTGTACGGCACGCGCACCTTCTTCTGCAGCCCGGCGAGCACCTTCACCCGCACGTCGGGCGGCAGCAGCAGCAGCGGCTCCTCGTTCATCGGCGACGGGATGCGCTCGCCGTCGATCTCCCACGAGAACGTGTAGAGCGCGCCGTCCTTGGTGCGCGTGTAGTTCTCGAGGCCCTTCTTCAGCAGGCGCACGATCGTCGACTTGGACGAGCCGACCGGACCGTGCAGCAGCAGCACGCGACGCTCGGGGCCGTAGCCGTGCGCGGCCGCCTTGAACATCGCCATCAGGTTGTGCAGCGAACGCTCGAGGCCGAAGATGCCGTCGCGGCCGTCCTCGATCTTGTCGGCGAAGAAGCGGTAGAACGGGACCTTCGCCTTGTCGACCTCGATCTCCTCGACGCCGTAGCTGAGCACCATGTCGTAGAGCCGCTGGTGGGCCGTGCGCAGCACCATCGGATTCTGCTCGACCAGCTCGAGGTACTGCTGGAACGTGCCTTCCCAGTGCTCTGCCTGGTACTGCTCGAGGTCGAGGGACTCGCGGATCAGCCGCGGAAGATCGAGATCACTCATGCCTGCACCTCTCGGGTCGAGACCAGCCCCGCCCATGGGAGACCTGCCATGGTATCGGACCTTCCCGCATCCGGCATGAACGATTTGCATCGGCCTGCTACCCTCAGGCGATGCTCAACGGCTCCGTCCGCGGCGCGCGCCGCTCGCTCCGCACCCCCACCGTGCTCCTGGCGCTGCTGTCGCTCGCCGCGTGCGGCAGTCCCGCCGGCGTCTCCGGCCCGGTCGACGGCGCCGCCGCGATGGCGCACGTGGAGAAGATCGTCGCCATCGGCCCGCGCCCGTTCGGCTCGCAGAACCTCGCCAAGGCCGCCGACTACATCGAGTCGCAGGTGACCGCACTCGGGCTGAAGCTGCAGCGCCACGAGGTCGAGCTGGAGAAGGAGAAGAAGCTGGTCCGCAACCTGTGGACGCAGATCGACGGCGAGGACCCGGCGAGCGGCCCGATCCTGATGCTCGGCGCCCACTACGACACCAAGCTCGCCGACGGCCACGACGACGCCGCGCACAACTTCCCGTTCGTCGGCGCGATCGACGGCACCGGCGCGCCGGCGATCCTGCTCGAGCTGGCCCGCGTGCTGAAGGCGCAGAAGCCGAAGTGCAACGTCTGGCTCTACTGGATCGACGCCGAGGAGTCGATCGACTGGGTCTGGAACGACGCGCGCGCGCTGCTCGGCAGCGACGCCTTCTGCAAGAAGCTGCAGGCCGACGGCACGCTGAAGCGCGTCAAGGCGTTCGTGCTGCTCGACCTGATGGGCTCGAAGAACGTCAAGTTCGACAAGGACGGCGAGAGCAGCTCCAAGCTGATGGCGATGTTCGACGAGGCCGGCGTGGCGATGGGCATCGGCGAGCGCATGTTCCAGTTCCCGACGCAGCAGACGATCCGCTGGTGCACCGAGAACGGTCGCGACTGGGGCATCAAGGACGACCACCTCAGCTTCAAGAAGCGCGGCGTGCCGAGCATGTTGCTGATCGACTTCCAGCTGCGCATCCCGCCGCAGAACCAGAACCTGAATGCCGGCCAGCAGCCGGAGATCGACCCGAACTACGAGCAGTGGTGGCACTCGCCGGACGACACGCCGGCGGCGATGGACGCCGACTCGCTGGCCATCGCCGGCAACCTGGTGATGAAGGCCTTCCCCAAGCTCGAATCCTTCGTTCTCGGCAAGTGAGGTCAGGCACCGCGATGCGCTGGTCGACGATCTTCGCCGTGACCGTGCTCGGCCTCGGCGCCTGCATCGGCGCCGCCGTCGCCGACAAGCGGGCCCGGACCCAGGACGAGCCGAAGCCGGTGCGGCAGCAGGCGGCGATCGACCAGCAGCGCGTGCTGCCGCTCGAGCCGGTGCGCGCGCCCGCCGACCTGGGGGAACGCGCGATGGCCCACGCGCGCGCGCTGTGCGAGTTCGGCCCGCGCTACGCCGGCGTTCCGGGCTGGTCGAAGCAGCTCGACTACATCGAAGCGACCCTGGCGGCGCTCGGGATCGACGTGCGCCGCGACACCTGGACCGACCGCAAGGAGCTGCTGACGTTCAGCAACCTGACCGCGACGCTGCCCGGCAAGCGCAAGGAGCGCGTCGTGCTGGCGTGCCACCACGACACCAAGTGCACGACCGGCCACGACGACCCGGCGCACAACTTCCACTTCGTCGGCGCCAACGACGGCGCCAGCGGCGTGGCGCTGCTGCTGGCGCTGGCGCCGGTGCTGAAGGCGACCGAGCGTGAGGCGACCATCGAGCTGGTGTTCTTCGACGGCGAGGAGAGCCTCGACTGGCGCTGGAACGAGGCGGCGCGCGCGCTGTTCGGCAGCAAGCGGCTGGCGAAGCGACACCGCGACGCGCTGCTGCTCGGCAAGGAGCCGCGCATCGAGGCGCTGATCCTGCTCGACATGGTCGGCCGGAAGGAGCTGCACATCCAGGAGGAGCTGTATTCGACCGAGCTGCTGCGCCGCATCACGTGGTCGGCCGCCGTCGCGACCGGTCACCGTCAGCAGTTCTTCCGCCGCGCCGAGGCCGCCGCCGACGACCACAAGCCGTTCCTCGAGGTCGGCATCCCGGCGATCGACCTGATCGACCTCAACGGCAACCCCGACTGGCACACCGCCGCCGACACGCTCGACAAGATGTCGCCGCAGAGCCTGCAGGCGGTCGCCGACGTCGTGCTGACGATGCTGCCCGCGGTCGAGAAGGCCTACGTCACCGAGCGGAAGTAGCACTGCGGCGGCATGGTGCTTGCTCCCGGCGGCTCCCCCATGCGCTGCGAACGACTCGTCCCCCGCCTCGCCGGCCTCGCGCTCTGCGCGCTCGCCGTGCCCGCGCAGCAGCCCGAGCAGCCGATCCGTGTCGCCGTGCGCGCGCGCGCCGGCTCGGCCGACCGGCTGACGCCGCTGCGGTACCTCGGCGGGTTCGAGACCAAGACGCTGGTCTACGAGACGCTGGTCGAACGCGGTCCCGACGGCCGCATCGTGCCGGGCCTCGCCAGCTGGCAGATCGCCGACGAAGGGCGCACGTTCCGCTTCACGCTGCGGCAGGGCGCCACGTGGCAGGACGGCACTCCGGTCACCGCCCGAGCCGTGCAGACCCACTTCCGCCGCTGGGTCGGGCTCCCCGAACACGACTGGCTGCCGGCCAACCGCCACGTCACCGGCGTCGAGGTCGAGTCCGACGACACGTTCGTGGTGCGCCTCGACGAGCCGTACCCGCTGCTCGGCGACCTCGCCGCGATCAACCCCTGCGCGATCACGGCACCGGGCTCCCGCGACTGGGAGGGCGAGTTCGTGCGGCCGCTCGGCAGCGGCCCGTTCCGTTTCCTCGGCACGACCGACGACGGCTGCTGGCGCTACCAGGGCATCGCCCCCGGCGCGCCGGTCGTCGAGCTGCACGGGCTGCCGCGCAGCAACATGGACCCGACCGTGGACGTGCGCCCGCTGGACCTGCTCGAGGCCGGCGAACTGGACGCGTTCGTGTTCGGCTGGGACGAGGACCTGCCGCCGGCGCGCCTCGACCGCCTCGACGCCGACCCGCGCTTCGTCGTCGACACGGCGCCGGGCACGTCGGTCGTCTACCTGTCGTTCCGCCTGCTCGACGGGCCGACCGCCGACGTACACGTTCGCCGGCGCATCGCCGCAGCGATCGACCGCGACGCGCTGGTCCGGCAGCTCGAAGGCGGCCGCGCCACGCCGTGCCACGCATGGGCCGCCCCGGCGATCCGCTTCTGGCCGCGCCGGCCGGCGCGCGGCCGACCGCCCCCGCCGCCGACGACGCCGCGCGCGTGCCGCTGCGCATCGCCGCCGCGCGCCTCAACCCGCGCGCCATGCGCGTCGCGCGCGCCGTCGCCGCGCAGCTGGCACCGCACGGCTTCGACGTCGAGGTCGTCGAGCTGCACGCGCGCGAACAAGCCGAACAGGCGCTCGCACAGCAGCAGGCGACGGCCAACGTGACGGCGCCGACGCTCGAGTCGGGCGCGGTGCGCGCCGCAGCCAACCGCGCGGTGCGCCGCGCCGCCGAGACCGCCGACCTGTGCGTCGAGATCACGCTCGGCGCGCCCTACGACCCGCAGCTGACGCTGGCGTCGCGCTTCGGTCCGCTCGCCAACCACAACCAGGACGAACCGCGGCCGGAGACCGGCATCGACCAGCCGCTGCGCGAGCTGGTGACCGCGACGCTGTCGGTGCCCGACGAGCTGCAGTGCGTGCCGATCTACGCGCAGATCCAACAGCGCATGGACGAGCAGGCGCTGGTGGTGCCGCTCTACGCCCCGCACCACATGGCCGTGCGCAGCGCGGCAGTCGACGGCATCGGCCTCGGCCCGGACCTCTACCGCGTCGATCTGCGCCGACTGCACCGGGTCGAAGCGCGCTGACCGGCGTCACGTCGATGGCGCACGACGTTTCGCGAGCGGAACGCCGCGGCGCGGACCCGCCCTGCGCCCCGCTGCGCATGGGCGCGCGACCAGCGGGCATGTACCTTGCCTTGCGGCGCGCCCCGCCGCTCCCAGAACCCGCCCGAAGCACCATGACCGCCATCCGCCTCGTCGCCGTCGTCGCCGCCGCTGTCTGCCTGCCGATCCAGCCGTGCCGCCCGCAACAACCGCCCGCGACACCGAACGTCCGCACCCCCGCGGACATGGCCGCGCCCGCGACCGGAGCAGAGGTCGTCGAACCCGCCCTCGTCACCGCCCCCGAAGGACCTGCGCAGGACCCGAGCAAGGACGAGGTCCCGCTGCCCGCGCTGTCCGGATGGCGCGCGTCGCTGGTGCTCGACCAGGGGCCGGTCGGCATCTGGGCGCTGGCCTCGTTGAAGGCCTTCCCCGCCTACGCCTGCCCGGAGATCGCCGCGCTCGACGACAAGGGCCGCCTGCACCTGCTGTGGAGCTACAGCGGCAAGTGGACGCCGGTGTCCACCGTGCACGACGGCAGCTGGCTCGGCGGCTTCGTGCACGACGACCTCGACCCGCGGCGCGACGGCCCCGAGATCTACACCGGCTCGCAGACCGGGCACCTGTGGCAGGTCACGACGCACGTGCCGGTGCACTGCTCGCAGCGGCTGATCGGCAGCATCCCCGGCCACGAGATCCACACGCTGATCGGCGGCGACCTCGACCCGCAGACGCCCGGCGCCGAGCTGCTCGCGTTCACCAATCCTGGCGGCATGTTCCTGTTCCGCCCCGAGGCCAACGGGGAAGGCTGGACGATGAACGCGCTCGGCGACATGCCGGGCCGCATCCGCGACGCGGCGCTGCTGCCGGCCGAGCCGGGCAAGCCGCGCGAGATCGCCACCGTCGGCCGCCACGGCAAGTTCGAGGTACTGACGCTCGACGGCGGCGTGCCGACCTGGCGCACCGTGCACGAGGCGCAGATGGGCATGGGGCGGCTGTCGCTGCGGCCCGACGCGACGCCCGACTCGGTGATCGCCTACTCGACCACCGACGACGGCCGTGTCTTCCGCCACCACCGCGACGCGCAGCGCCGTTGGAGCACCGAGCTGATCTACATCGGTTCGCAGGGCATGCGCGGCTGCGCCGCCGGCCGCTTCGACGCCGACCCGAGCGTCGAGACGGTCGCCGTGCACGGCTACTGCAAGCGCGTCGAGCTGCTGTCGAAGCGCGACGGCGAATGGCAGGTCGAGACGCTGTTCGTCGACCGCGACAAGGGCCACTGGATCATGCGCGGGGAGTACGACGGCCGCAACGGCACCGACGAGCTGGTCGCGACCGGCTACTCGGGCCGCATCGTGCTGCTGACGCGCCCGCCGGGCTACGGGCTGCCGGGTGTGCTGGTCAGTCCGGACGAGAAGTAGCTGCCGCGAACGGCCTCGCTGCGCGCTCGCGTCGCGCGGCGCCGCGCCTACGATCGCCGACGATGCCGATCGTCGAGCAACAGGGCCGCACCATCCACCACTCCCGCGAAGGCGACGGGCCCGGCATCGTGCTGGTGCCCGGCCTCGGCTCCGGCGCGCGCCTGTTCGGCACGCTGCCGCGCCGCTTCGCCCGCTCCGGGTTCACCTGCTGCGCCGTCGACCCGGTCGGCCTCGAGCCGTCGGGGCCGCTGCCGGGCGGCGTCTACGACTTCACCGAGGCGGCGCGCGACGTGCTCGCGGTCGCGGCGACGCTGCCGCAGCCGGTGACGCTGGTCGGCACCTCGCTCGGCGGCAAGGTCGCGCTGTGCGCGGCGGCGATGAGCGGCCAGAGCGGCGCCGAGCAGAAGGCCCACAAGCTGGTGATGCTGTGCAGCTCGGCGCTGCAGACAGCGCGCAGCAAGCGCGTCTACCGCTGGTTCGAGCTGTTGTGCAGCAAGGTCGACGGCGAGCTGCTCGGCGACCTGACGGCGCCGTTCCTGTTCGGCGAGACGTTCCTCAACGAGAAGTCGGGCGTGGTCGACGACATCGTGCGCAGCACGCGGCCGAGCGCCGCGTCGCGCGCGTTCATGCTGGCGCAGGCGCGCGCGCTGCAGGCCTTCGACGGCGCAGCGTTGTGCCCGCACGTGACGTTGCCGACCTTGTGCCTCGCCGGCGCCGAGGACGTGCTGACGCTGCCGCGCGAGGTCGAGGCGACCGCGGCGCTGCTGCCGAACGCGCAGCACGAGGTGTTCGCGCAGGCCGGTCACAGCCTGCTGCTCGAGAGCAAGCACGCCTACGACCGCGTGGTCGCGTTCGCCCAGGCCTGATCGGCAGGTCGTGACGATGCCGCCGCGCACACCGATCCTGCTGCTGCCGGGCATGGACGGCACGCGCTTCATGCTGCGGCCGCTGGTCGAGGCGCTGCCGGAGCACCTCGAACCGATCGTCGTCGAGTATCCGGCCGACGGCCCGTGTGACTACGCCGCGGCGCTCACCACCGCGCTCGCAGCGCTCGACGCGCTGCCGGGCGACGGCCCGGTGCACGTGCTCGGCTGGTCGTTCTCGGGGCCGGTGGCGATGCGGCTCGCCAACGCGCGCCCCCTGCGCGTGCGCACGGTGACGCTGGTGGCGACGTTCGTCACCGCGCCGCAGCGCTGGCTGGCCGTGGCCGGCGTGTTTCTGCAGGCGCCGGTCGTCGGCCTGGTGCGCACGCTGCGCAGGCTGCCGCTGTGGTTGCTCAAGCCGCCGAGCGATCCTCTCCGGCAGGACAAGGCGAAGATCTGGGCGGCGATCGGCGCGGCGACGCTGGCCCGCCGCGTCGCGGCGATCCGCTGGGTCGATGCGCGCGACGATCTGCGCGCGGTGCGGCAACCGCTGCTCTATCTGCGCTCCAGCCACGACCGCGTGGTGCCGGACCACAACCTCGCCCGCATGCGCGCGCTGCGCCCCGACCTCGAGGTGATGACGATCGACGGCGACCACTTCGCGCTGCACAAGAACGCGGCGGCCGGGGCGGCGGTGATCGCGGCGTTCGTCGCGCGGTGCCAGCCAGCGAACGGTTCGGTGCCAGCCCGCCGGCCGGAATAGCGCAACCGACGACATCGTCGATGGCGGTATGCGTGTCGGTCAACGCCTGATCGCCGTCCTGCTCCCGTCCTTGGTCGCGGCCTGTGCATCAGGCGACGCGGCGCCACCAGGCGGAGTCTCGCTCGCCGCTCATGTCGTCGACATCGACGACGCGCCGGTGCATGGCGCGCGAGTCGAGACGATCGGCAACTCCGACTGCGTGATCGCCGTCGAAACACTGTCCGGCTGTGTCGCCCGCTGGTGCTCGCGAGGCCCGTTCGTCCCGAAGCACTCCACCACCACCGACGACACAGGCTACTTCGCGCTACAGGACGCGCCGCACGGCGTCGTCGGCCTGCGCCTTGAGCACCCCGACTTCGCCCCGTTCACCGTGCCGGTCCACGGCGCACGATTCGACTGCTCTCGATTGCGCCTGCACCGCGGCGCCGCAGTCACCGGGCGCTTCGCGCTGCCGTCCGGCTTCGACTACTGCCAGGTCGTCATCGGGCCGCGGCAGGCGACCGTGCCGGCGGGCTTCTGCGCCGGGACCAACACCGACGCCGAAGGCAGGTTCACCCTCGCCGAGCGCGTGCCGCCCGGCGACTACCTGCTCTGGTTCACGGCGCCGGACAGGTGGGAGACCTTCGACGCAATGCTCGCCGCCCCGCAGTGGTGCGTGCCACTGCACGTCGCAGCAACCGAGAACGCGTTGCACATCGACACCGGTCCGACCGCCGCACACGCCGTCGCGCGCTGAGGCTTCGGTCGCGCCAGCAGCCAGAGGCGCAGCGGGTCCCGATCCCCTGAGGCCTCCCGACCGACCTGCCGCGATCAGCCCCCGTTCCAACACCACGTGGTGTGTCAGGCGGGGCGCCTTCCGCCCATCGCTTGATAATCCATCTTTCGACAACCGATAATCCCAGCAAGCACTTCGATGCACCACCGCTTCCCCATGACGCAACTCCAGGCGCTCGGCGAACTCCTGCAAGCTGACGGCAAGTCGGCACGGGTGCTCGTCGTCGGCGGCGCGGCGCTGCTGCTCCGGGGCTGGGTCTCGCGCACGACCCACGACGTCGACGTGCTGGCCGTGGTCGACGAGTCCCTACGGCGCGCCAGGACGTCGGACCTCAGCGACCTCGAGCCCTACACGCGCCGCGTCGCCGACGACTTCGAGCTGCAGGCGGACTGGTTCAACAGCGCAGTCGCCTTGCAGTGGCAGACCGGCCTGCCGCCGCGCCTGCGCGACGATGTCGCGTGGCGTTCGTTCGCCGCGCTGCACGTGGGCATCGCCGGACGCAGCACCATGATCGCGCTGAAGCTGTGCGCGACGGCCGACCACAGCCCGCGCAGCGTGCACTGCCAGGACCTGCTCGCGCTCGCGCCGACCGACGTCGAGTTGCGGGAAGCGCGCACCTGGGCGCTCACCCAGGACCACAGCGAAGCCTGGCCGCAACTGCTCGACGAAGTGATCCACCATGTCCAGACTCGACGAAGTTCTTGAGGGCGCGCGGCTGGCAGCGCTCGACGCTTGCTGGCAGCAGTGGATCGCGCTGCAGTCGCAGCACGCGCGCTGGCGGAACTTCGGCAAGGCCGAATCCCCAGGACCGCCCGACACTCCCCGCGCGATGGTCGACCCCGAAGCCCTGGTGCTGGCGTCACTGGCGCTTCGAACGGACGAGCTGCGCCTCGACGACATGCTGCTGTGGATCGCCGAGGAGTCGAACCTGCTCAGCACGCAGCGCATCGCCGCGTTGCTGCGCGACCACCCCGCAGGGATCGGCAGCGACCTCGCCTGGTTCGCCGCGCGCTGCCGCGTCGGCGACGCGCGTTGGAGCAGGCTGGCCGAGGGCGCCAGCGACGAACGGCGCGGACGGCCTGGCAAGTCGATGCCACCGCTGTCACTGCGGCGCGACGCGGCGTTCGTCTTGCGCATGCGGTCCGGACTCGGCGTCGGCATCAAGGCGGACGTGATCGCCCTGCTCACCGGACTCCGCAGCGCTGCCAACCAGCACGCGGGCGGCGTCTCCGTCGCCGACCTGGTCGCGATCCTCGGCTACTCGAGCGCAGCCACCCGCCAGGCGGTGGAACAGATGGCGCGGGCAGGCTTCGTCGATCGCATCGAGAGCCGTCCGGCGCGGTACCGCATCGGCTCGATGTCGCCCGGCTTCGTGGTGCGTGACGCGGATGCACCCGGGCACCGGCTGGCGCCGCCGTGGGGCTACGCCGCTCAGGCGTTCGCCATCCTGATCGCCTGCGATCGGCTCGCTCGCGACGCGCGCATCGCCGAGGCGAGCGCGACCGTGCAGGCATCGCGGCTGCGCGACCTCTACGAGCGCTTCGCCCCGTACTGGTCGTGGTTCGACAGCCCCCCCATCGACGGCGTCCGCCATCCGGGAGAACGCTTCCTCGACGCGTTCCGGCTGGCGCTCGATCCGCTCGTTCGCTGGGTGAAGGAGCGGCTGTAGCACGACACCCGGTGCGGACGGCCGCGGCCGCAGTCCCACGCGCTCACTTCACCGGCAACACCCAGCTCGCCGCGCGCTCCGGGTCGCAGACCTCGTACATCGTGCGCACCAGCGTGCCGAGCGTCGGCGCCGGCGTGACCTGCTGCTGCTTGCCGTCGACGACCAGCTGCACCGGCTCCTTCAGGTTCACCATGTGGGCGTCGAGCCACAGCTCCGCGCCGACATCCGCCGCGCCGTCACCGCTGCGCGTCAGCTCGATGCGGTTGCCGTCGCGCTTGCATTCGAAGCGCACGCCGCGGGTCGGCTTCTGCACGTGCAGCCAGTAGTGATGATTCACCACCGGGTCGGTCAGCTGCCAACGCAGCACCGCCGGCGCGCCGACGCGCGACAAGCCGGCCAGCTCCTGCAGCAGGTCGCGATCGGGCAGCCCGGTGTGCGGGTTGCCCTCGACCAGCGTGAACTTCGTCGGGTACTCGCCCGGGTGCTCCTTCTGCAGCTGCTCGAGCTCGGCGGCGAACTTCTCGCAGCGCTCGCGCCGGCCGTAGGCGGTGTCGAGCCCGCCGACCATGAACGAGAACTTCAGGCTGTGCAGGCCGAGCGCCAGTGACTCACCGTCGGTCGGCGCCGACGCGCTAGCGTGCACGGCGGCGAAGAGATCGGGCAGCTTCGGCCCGAGCGCGAACGCGCCGTAGCCGCCGTGGCTGTAGCCGATCGCGATCACCTTGTCGGGATTGACGCCGTCGCAGACCACGAACTGGCGGATCAGCTTCTCGAGCAGCGGGTAGAAGTAGTCGGTGTAGAAGCCGTTCCACTCGTCGGTCGGCGCCCGCAGCGCGCAGTACAGGTAGCCCGAGGTCTCCGGGTGGTCCTTGTAGTAGATCTGCATGTGGCGCCACTGCTGGTCGTTGACCCGCTTCGGCGCGTTGCCGCCGCCGTGCATCGCGATCACCAGCGGCCAGCCGCCGGCCGGCATCTCGCCGACCTGCTTCACGGTGAACGGGCTCTGCTTGTCGCCGGCCTTGACGATGCCGGCGTCGTGGTCCTGCTGCAGCAGCGCCTTGTCGTGCTTCCGGATCGCGCTCCACACCACCGCGCGCAGCCGCGTGTCGCCGACCGGCGTCTTCAGCTCCTCGTCGAGGTTGCGGTCGAACTCGAACGTCGCGCGACGCTCGGCGTCTGATGCGAACCAGCGCTCGAGTTGCGCCGTCAGCACCGCGTCCTGGGCAGGTTCCTGCGACAGGTTCGACACCACCTCGGCGGTGCCGTTCTTGCCGACGTCCGCAGCATCCACGTAGCGCTGCGTGACGTCGACGCCCCACAGCTCGACGCCGCGGCCCCAGCCGGCGGCGAAGCGCGCGCCGCCGTCGGCGGGCTTGGCGAACGACACCGCCCACACCCGATGCGCTGCATCGCCGTCCTTGCACTGCGCCGCGTCGCCGACGAACCAACCGCGGTCGAGGCCCTTCGGGTCCGGCTCGTCGGCGCCGACGAAGCGCCACGCGGCGCCGTCCCAGACCTCGACCCAGGTGTGGTTGCCCTGCTTGTGCGGCCACTGCACCGAGACCAGCCGCGCCGGCACGCAGCAGGCGCGGCAGGCGTCCGCGAGCAGGATCGACAGCCCGGTGCACGACGCCTTGCCCTGCGCGATCGACTCGCTCGGCGCCTGGTCGGCGCGGCGGCGGCCGGTCGAGTAGTGCACGTTCAGCTGGTCGAAGATCGTCTTGTTGAGCAGCAGCGCCGCCTCGCCCGGCGTGCCGCAGTCCTTCACCAGCGGCAGGAAGCGCTCGACCATCGCCGGCCGCCACGCCTCGCGCTGCTCGTTGGCCTGCGCGTAGGGCAGCACGTCGTCGTGGAACAGCGCGTCGCTCAGCGCCGCCCCCCAGCGCACCGCGGCGCGGGCGCGGTGCGCGAGCTGCACGTTCTCGATGAGCATGCCGCGCAGCTCCGGCACGAGGTCACGCTCTGGCATGTTCGCCAGCAGGAAGTCGAGCGACGCGAGCTCCGCCGGACCGAGCTGCGACTCCGCCTCGACACGGATCGCCTGCCGCTGCAGGTCCGGATCGCTGCCGTGCTGCGCGGCGAGCGGCGCGCCGAGCAGCAGCGCGCAGAGGGAGAGCGGACGAGCCACGGAACGACGGACGTGCATGCCGTCGTTGTAGCGGCGGCCCCGCCGCGGAGCACGTTCAGGCAGTCTTCAGCGTGCCGAGCCCGAACATCCACAGCCCCGTGCCGGTCGCGGTCAGCACCGCCGCCAACCAGACGTAGACGGCGATCTGGTGCCACAGCCGGGCCTTCGGCTTCTTCCACAACCAGACGCCGGTCAGGATCACCGGCAGCGCCAGGTAGCCGCCGGCCTTGGCGAACTTGAGGTGGAAGGCGAGGTCGTCCGGCGGGAAGTCGTAGCGGCTGACCAGCTCCTCGGTCAGCTTCACCGTCACCACCAGCGACACCATCGTCAACGGCCCGAGCCACAGGTGGGCACGCCGCTTCCTGGTCCAGCCGGTGACCAGCGACACGACCAGCAGCAGCACCGTGGTGACGAAGGTGACCCAGAACGGGATCGTGGAGGGCGGCATCGGCGGCACATGCTCCGCGATCGCCCGCCGCCAGGGAAGCGTCAGACGCCGAAGACCTGATGTCACCGGGAGAAGCCCATGGCCAGGAATGCGTATGCAGGTGCCCCCCCGCCAAAGCCGATCCGGAGGGTGATGGACCGGGACCTGACCAAAGAGGAGTTCGCGCGCTACCACGACCTGATCTACAAGATCGCGGGCATCCACTATCCGAGCGAGAAGCTGGAGCTGTTGAGCAACCGCATCCGCCGTCGTCTGCGCGCGACCAACGAGGCCAGCTTCGACTCCTACCTGCGCCGCATCGCCCAGGGCTCCGAGTCCAAGGAGCGTCAGGAGTTCCTCAACTCGATCACCACCAACGAGACCTACTTCTTCCGCTGCCAGCGGCACTGGGATCACTTCCGCGCCTGGCTCGAGGAGAAGAAGAAGGACCCGGACACCAGGCGCAACGGCCTGCGCCTGTGGTCGGCCGCGGCGTCCAACGGCGCGGAGGCCTGCACGATGCTGATCGTGCTGCACCAGGTGTTCGGCGACGGCTTCGGCGGCGTCTCGGTCGACATCGTCGGCACCGACCTGTCGACGGCGATCCTCGACGAGGCGCGCGCGGCGCGCTTCCGCCCCTACGCGCTGGCGCAGACCCCGCCGCAGGTGGTCGACAAGTACTTCACCAAGGCCGACAAGGACGAATACGTCTTCGACCGCCGCCTGCTGCAGCACGTCAGGTTCCAGCAGCACAACCTGATGGACAAGCTGACGGTGCCGCAGCCGTTCGACGCGGTGTTCGTGCGCAACGTCATGATCTACTTCGACCAGGAGAGCCGCGAGCGCGTGCTGCAGCACGCCTTCGACCTGATGCGCCCGGGCGGCCTGCTGATCGTCGGCGAGTCCGAGAGCCTGCTGTCGGTCAAGCACGGCTTCGAGTACGTGAAGCCGTCGATCTTCGTCAAGCCGATCGCCGGCGCGGTGGCCAAGAAGCCGACCCCGGCGCGCTGAGCGCTGCGGCGCATCCCCGCCGCACGGCTCGAGCTCCGCGTCGGCGGCCATGCCGCGACACGGGCCGCGATGCGATGGCCGGTTCCGCGGCAGCCGCTGCACGGCCGGCGAGGCCCATGGGAATTCGCACCCGGCCGCGGCCGTTGCTTGCGTAGTCAACGGATCACCGCGCTCGCATCCGTCGGATGTGATTCGCTCCTCGAACACCTTCCATGCCGTCCCGCTCTCCCGCCCTGTCCCTAGGCGCCTCGTTCGCCCTCCTCACCTCGATCGTCACCGCCCAGGTGCAGCGCCCCGTGCTGCCGGTCGGTGAGGACACCAACGCGCTGCCGCGCTACGGCCTCGCCTCGGTCGTCACGACGGACCTGACGTCGCTGACGCCGCAGCAGCTGGTGCAGGAGCTGCTCGGCCCGGGCGTCGCCGCGACCAACATCGTCGTCAACGGCGCGGCGATCGCCGCCGGCACCTTCCAGGGCGGCCTGCCGGTGGTCGGCATCGACAACGGCATCATCCTGTCCTCGGGCAACATCGCGTCGATCGCCGGACCGAACCTGCTCGACGACACCTCGACGTCCAACACGCTGGGCGGCGACGCCGACCTCGACGCGCTGACGACCTCGCCGACCTATGACGCGATGACGCTCGAGTTCGACTTCGTCTGCTCCAGCGGCGGCGCGATCGCGTTCCAGTACGTGTTCGCCTCCGAGGAGTACAACGAGTACGTCAACTCGCAGTACAACGACGTCTTCGGCTTCTTCCTGAACGGCGTCAACATCGCGACGCTGCCTGGCGGCACGGCCGTCGCGATCAACAACGTCAACTGCGGCAATCCGTACTCGTCGAGCGCGGGCGGCAACTGCAACCTCTACCGCAACAACAGCTGCGCCGACCTGCCGGGCGGCACGTTCCCGTGCAACGGCCCGTTCGACACCGAGATGGACGGGCTGACGGTGGTGCTGACCGCGACCGGCGTGCTGCAACCCGGCACGAACCACATCAAGCTGGCGATCGCCGACGCCGGCGACGACGTGTTCGACTCCAACGTGCTGATCCGCGGCCAGAGCTTCTCGTGCGGCGGCGGCGGCGGCTACTTCCTCCCGCCGACGCCGTGCGGCCAGAACTTCCAGGCGCTGGTCGGCGTGCCGCTGACCTTCCAGGTCGCCGCGTCCGCGGCCACCGGGCTGCCGGGCAACGCGGTCACGCTGAGCGCGACGACGCTGCCGGCTGGCGCGATGCACAACCCGCCGCTGCCGCTGTCGCAGGCCGGCCAGAACGTGACGGTGACGACGACCATGACCTGGACGCCGACCCTGGCCGACGTCGGCCAGCACGCGTTCGTCTACGCCGCGTCGGACCAGCTCGGCCAGAGCAGCGGCTGCACGATCGCCGTCGACGTGCTGCCGGTCGGCTCGGGCAACGCCAGCTCGTCGACGATCGGCACCGGCTGCACGCCGAGCGGTCAGTACGCCGAGCTGCGCTGCGACCCGCCGGCCATCGGCACCACCGTCGACCTCGAGGTGCGCCACGCGCTGCCCAACTGGTTCGTCGCGCACCTGGCGAGCTTCGGCCCGCCGGTGCAGGTCCCGCTGTGGTCGTGGTGCACCGCCTACATCGACGTCGCCAACTCGGTCCTGATGTCGACCGACTTCACCGACGCGCTCGGCCGCTCGGCGACGCCGTTCGTCGTCCCGAACCTCGCCACGCTGATCGGCTTCGACTTCACCGTGCAGGGCGCGTTCCTGTTCACGCCCGACCCGATCGGCATCCGCGCCACGGACGGGCTGTACATGGTGCTCGGCAACTGACGCGCTGGTCGGGGCGGCGGGCTCACCGCCGAGGTTGCCCGCCCCACCATCGCGCGTCTACGCTCGCGGCATGGTGAACGTGCTCACGTCCAACTGCCCCGGCGCCGGCCGCAAGGTCGGCATCGCCGTCGCCCGCTTCAACGAGATCGTCACCGAGCGCATGCTCGAGGGCGCGCTGGCGACGGTCCGCGAACAGGGCGTGCCCGACGATCGGGTGACCGTGCTGTGGGTGCCCGGCGCGTTCGAGTTGCCGACCGCCTGCCGCTGGCTGATCGACCGCGGCTGCGACGCGGTGGTCATGCTCGGCGCGGTGATCAAGGGCGGCACGGACCACTACGAATACGTCTGCGCCGGCGTGACCGAAGGCACGATGAAGGTGCAGCTCGAGACCGGCGTGTCGATCGGCTTCGGCGTGCTGACCTGCGCGGAGATGTCGCAGGCGCTGGCGCGCGCCGGCGGCGAGCACGGCAACAAGGGAAGTGACGCTGCCATGGCCGCGCTGGCGATGGCCGACCTGAAGACCCAGCTGGCCCTGGCGTGACCGCCGACACGACCAGTTGATCCGGGCCGCGCATGGGATACCCTCTTCGCGCCGCGCGGTCTCCTTCCCCTGGACCTCGCCGCCGCTCCTTCTCATGACCGCTCCCATCCGTCGTCGTACGCGCGCCCGCGAGATCGCCATGCAGGTGCTGTTCCAGTTCGACCTGCGCGGCCAGCAGACCGCCGGCGACCAGCAGTCCGCGGACGAGATGGGCGGCTCGGTGGCACAGCTGTGCCGTGCTGAGCTGTTCGCCGACGCCGAAGGGGAACAGATGGAGCAGCCCGACAAGCTCGGCGCCGCGGACCGCGAAGTGGTCGAGTTCGCCGCCCGGCTGGTCGAGGGCACGATCGCCCACCGCGACGCCATCGACCAGCGCCTGCAGTCGGTGACGCGCAACTGGGACCTGCGGCGCATGGCGGTGGTCGACCGGAACGTGCTCCGCATGGCGGTCTTCGAGCTGCTGCACTGCGCCGACGTGCCGCCGAAGGTGGCGATCAACGAGGCGATCGAGATCGGCAAGAAGTTCTCGACCGCCAACTCGGGCGGCTTCGTCAACGGCATCCTCGACCGTATCCGCATCGACGTCGAGCAGGAGCGCAAGCAGGCCCGCAAGGCGCCGGGCGCCGGCGACGCCCCGGCGGGCGACGACACGGCGCAAGGCGGCGCCTGATCCTGCTTGGACGGCGGGCACGGATCCGCCAGACTGCCCGGCCGATGGTGTTCGGCAAGCTGCTGTCCGCGCTGAAGAAGACGCGCGAGGTCCTGACCGCGGGGCTTTCACGCCTGTTCCACGGGCGCAAGCTCGACGAGGCCTTCCTCGAGGAGCTCGAGGAGGTGCTCTACAACAGCGACCTCGGTCCGCTCGGCACGGCGATCGTGGACGACCTCAAGGAGGCGTGGAAGAAGAAGCTCGTCAAGGAGACCGAGCAGGTGCCGGCGTTCCTGCGCGAGCGGCTGCTCGAACGGCTCGCCGGCTGCGAAGGGCAGATCGCGCGCGCCCCCACCGCGCCGACGGTGATCCTGGTGGTCGGCGTCAACGGCGCCGGCAAGACGACGTCGATCGCCAAGCTGGCCAACCACCTGAAGAAGCAGGGCCACTCGGTGCTGCTCGGCGCCGGCGACACCTTCCGCGCCGCCGCGGTCGAACAATTGTCGCTGTGGGCGGAACGATTGGGCCTCGGCATCGTCCGACAGGCGACCGGCGCCGACCCCGCGGCGGTCGCGTTCGACGCGGTCTCGGCGGCCGTCGCGCGCAAGGTCGACTACCTGATCCTCGACACCGCCGGCCGTCTGCACACGCAGAAGAACCTGATGACCGAGCTCGAGAAGATCGTGCGCGTGGTCAAGAAGCAGCTGCCCGATGCGCCGCACGAGACGCTGCTGGTGCTCGACGGTACCACCGGCCAGAACGCGATCCGCCAGGCGAGCGAGTTCGCGCGCACCGCGCCGGTGTCCGGCCTGATCCTGGCCAAGATGGACGGCACCGCCAAGGGCGGCGCTTTGTTCGGCATCCGCAGCGTGCTGCCGGTGCCGGTCAAGTTCCTCGGCGTCGGCGAAGGCATCGACGACCTCGAGCCGTTCGTCGCCACCGACTACGTCGACGCGATCCTGCGCTTCGAGGACGGGGCGAAGGGCTGACGTGGCCGACGCCGAGGGCAGCGACCCGTCGCCGCCGCTGCCGCGCGGCCCGCGCTGGCTGCCGTGGCTGCTGTTCCCGCTGCTGGTGCTGCCGTTCCATCCGCTGTGGGTGGACTTCGAGCAGGTGCGCCGCGGCCTGTTGATGGTGCTGGCCGGCGCCGGGTTGTTGCTGATCCCCCGACTGCCGCCGGTGCGCGGCCAGCGCGTCGCGGTGGTGTTCGTGCTCGGCCTCGCCGCCTGCGGCGCGCTGCAGTGGCTGACGCAGCGGTGGTTCGCCGCGCCGGGCCAGCCGCTGTCGCTCGAGCCGTGGCTGATGACCTACCGGCTGCTCGATTGGTGTGCCGCGCTGGTCGTCGTGCGACTCGGCGCCGCGGTCGCGCCCGCGACCAGCCTCGCGCCGCTGTCGACCGTGCTGCTGCTGACCAGCGCGTTCGGCCTGGTGCAGCGCTTCGGACTCGGCGAGATCGGCGGCTACGGCGTCGAACGCGAACCGGTGTCGACGCTCGGCAACCTCAACGTCGCGAGCGAGTGGACGGCCGTCGCCGCGATGGCGGCCGCGGCGCTCGGCGCCGACGCCACGACCGCGCGGCGGCGCGGCCTCGCCGCCGCCGCGATCGGACTCGCCGCCGCCTACCTGGTCGTCGACGGTTCGCGCTCCGGCATGATCGCGCTGCCGCTCGGTCTGGTGCTGTTGCTGCTGGTGCGCTGGCGCAAGCGCGGCGCCGCTGCCGTGCAGCCGGCGGCGGTCGTCGCGCTGGTGCCCGCGCTGATGGGCGCGATGCTCGGCCTCGTCGCGGCGACCGGCGCGGCGAAGCCGACCCCGACCGACGCCCTGGCGGCGACGCGCGAGCTGCAGCGCAGCACCGCGACGCTCGAGGTGCGTTGGGAGATCGCGCGCGGCGCGACCCGCCTGTTCGCCGACTCGCCGGTGTTCGGTCAGGGCCCCGGCCAGTTCCAGGTGCAGTACCCGCGGGTGCGCAGCGAACGCGAGATCGAGCTGTCGAGCTTCGGCCGGAGGTTCTCGACCGAGGCGCGCACCGCCCACGACGACTGGCTCGAGCTGCTGGTCGACGGCGGCCTGCCGGCGCTGGCGCTGTTCGCGGCGATGCTGTTCGCGCTGCAGCGCGGCACGCGCGACAAGACCCGCCTGCTGCCGCTGTTCGTGCTGCTGCTGCTGATGCTGGTGCGCGCGCCGCTCGGCAACGCGCCGGCCGTCGCCGCGGCGTTCTGGCTGGTCGGCGTGCCCGCCGAGGCGAAGGCGCTGGCCGGCTGGCGCCGCGCCGTCGGGATCGCGACGCGCATCGTGCTCGGCGCCGCGATGCTGGCGCTGGGCGTGCTGCCGATCGCCGGCAACCTGGCGTTCGTGCCGTACGTGCGCGCGCAGCGCGAAGCCGCCCCACCGCCGATCGAGGCCGCGCGTGCGGCGACCTGGTGGATGCCGTACGAGCCGCGCTGGCTCGAGGCCGAGGCCCGGCGCGCGCTCACCGCGGGCGACCTGCCCGCGGCGGCCAGGGCGGCGGCGCGGGCCTGCTCGCTGCGGCCGTTCTCGCCGCAGTACCTGGTGCTGCTCGGCGAGGTGCTGGCGAAGGGCGGCAAGTACGGGGAGGCGTTGCAGGTCGCCAAGGAAGGCCTGCGCCGTGACCCGCAGAACCCCGAACTGCACGTGCTCGAGGCGACCAGCTACACGGCGCTCGGCGACGTCGACCGCGCGATCGCCGCGCTGGTGGTCGAGCCGCACCCGGTGCTGCGAGCCCAGCTGGCGAACGTGTTCGCCGACCTCGCGACGCTGGCCGACCAGAAGGGCCACGA
Source organism: Planctomycetota bacterium (assembly GCA_020638735.1). Classification (GTDB taxonomy): domain Bacteria; phylum Planctomycetota; class UBA1135; order UBA1135; family UBA2386. Next base: position 364,783 of record JACKHZ010000009.1, read on the forward strand.
GACCGACGCGCGCCGGCTGATCGCGGAGCACACGTTCGCCGCGCTGTGCCGCACGCTCGGCTCGTCCGAGGAGGCGCTGCTCGAGCAGACCGGACCGCTGCTGTCCCAGCTGCGCAACCAGCTCGCCGCCGCCGGCCGCGCCGAAGAGGACCTGCGCCCGTTCGTCGTCGGCGGCCTCTACGCGCTCGACCTCGACAAGCCGGACCTCGCGCGGTCGTTCGCGGCGCAGGCGGCCAAGGGCCGGGCGAAGCTGCTGCCGTGGCAGCGCGCGATGCTCGACCAGCGGCTGCTCGACCGGCTGGGCGCCATCGCCGAGTGGCGGGCGCTGCTGGCGCGCTGATCGCCGCGATCGGGCGCGCGCCCTGGGGGTTTCCCCTGAGGCCGGTCGCCGGACCCGGTCGATTGGCCCACAAGCCAGACCTGCCGCAGCAACGATAGAGGCCGGATGCGGAAGTCCCTGGGAGCAGTCGTCACGATCGCAGCCGCCCTGCTGGTCACGTCGGAGTGGCGCTACGGGTCCTCGTTGTCGCAGGCCCGCGAGCGGCACCGTGAAGACTTGCATGACCAGACACTGGTTGTCGCGCGCGACGTCGAGCGCTGCCTGCAGGACCTCTACACCGGCCTGCGTACGATCGCACGTCTGCCCGGTGTGCGCGGCATCGAACGGCACGGCGCCAACTTCGCCGGCGACGCACGCACCACGGTGCAGGAGCTCTACAACAACCTCGCGGCCAGCGTCTCGATGTCCGAGGTCTACATCGTGCCGCGCACGCTCGACCCGGAGCGGATCGACCCGGTCACGGGCGAGCCCGAGGCGCCGATCGTCACCTTCGACGCGCTGATCATCGACCGGAGCGCCGCCGACGACGCCGAAGACGCAGGGGACGAGCACGAGGAGCTCGAGGAGACGGAGATCTTCGAGTATCGCCTGATGGTGAAGCAGCTCGCCTGGTTCGCCGCGCACACGCCAGATGCATCGTCGTGCAAGGGCCTCGACCTGCCGATGCTGACCGGTCCGCAGGTCATCACCTGCGACAACAGCCGCTTCGACCCCGCGCACCCCGACGACGCCGACCGCAGCGGCGTGATCTGCTCGGTGCCGTTCTTCGGCCTCGACGGCGAGTTCGCCGGCATGGTCTCTGGCATCGTGCTGACCCACGCCCTCAGCGACCTGCTGCCCGAAGGCCGCCACGCGCTGCGCGTGTCGATGCACGAGCTGACCGCCGGCAGCCATCAGGACGGCATCTGGCGACAGCACGCCGACGCGATCGCCGCCGGCGAACCCGCCTCGAGCCTGATCTACAGCGAGGTCACGCCGCTTCGCACCGCCGACCGCCAGGCGACGTGGACGCTGTGGAGCGGGGCGCCCGACGCCGCCTTCTGGGCGCGCGCCGACGTCGCCGAAGCGCGGCTCTTGCGCTGGGGCTTCGGCGGCGCGGTGCTGCTGGTCGCAGTCGCCGCCCTCTGGTCGCGCCGACGCGCCATCCGGCGCCGCGCCGAGAGCGAGCGCGCCGCCGCCGCGGGAGTCGAACGCGCCGTCGCCAGCACCGAGGAGGTCGCCGGCACGATCTCCTCGATCACGCACCGCATGGCAGGAACCAACCAGGAGCTGACCGCCTCCGCCGACTGCACGGCCAGCGAGGCGCACACCGTCAACGACGTCGCCGCCGACGTGCGCGAGAACATCAACACCGTCGTCAACAGCGTGCGCGAGCTCGGCACCAGCATCGGCGGGATCGCCGACAGCACGGCCCAGATGGCCCACGTCGCCAGCCAGGCCGCCGACAGCACCGACGCCGTCGTCGCCAACATCGACGGCCTCGACGACAGCGTCGGCAGGATCCGCAACGTCGTGCAGCTGATCGAGAGCATCGCCTTCCAGACCAACCTGCTGGCGCTCAACGCCGCGGTCGAGGCGGCGCGCGCCGGCGACGCCGGCCGCGGCTTCGCCGTCGTCGCCCACGAGGTCAAGGCCCTGGCGACGCGCACGTCGGCGGCGACCGGCCAGATCGCGCAGGAGATGGGCGAGATCCAGCGGCGCACCAGCGAGGTCGTGCGCTCGGTGAAGGCGATCTGCGAGACGATCCACGACATCCGCGGCGGGCAGACCACGATCGCGGCGACCGTCGAGGAACAGCACGCCGTCGGCCGTCAGATGAGCGAGGCGCTCGAGCGCACCACTGCACTGGTCGACGGCATCGCCCGCCGGATCGACGCGCTGGTCGGCCTCGCGGCCGGCACGCGCAGCAGCGCGCGGGAGAGCGAGGCAGACGTGCGTCAGCTGGTGACGATGGTCGAGACGCTGCAGGCGGTGCGGCAGCAGCTGCTGCAGGGCTGAGCAGGCGTCACATCCGCGCGACGTCGGCGAGCCCGATCGACTCGAGCGCGACGAGCAGCATCACCACACCCTGCACGGTGTGCAGCGCGCGCGGCGCCATCGCCGCGCCGCCTGCCAGAGCCCGGCGAACACCAGCAGCGTCGACAGCCACAGCGTAGCCGCGGCGATCAGCAACTCGCAGCGGTGCGGGCGCGGCAGCGCGAGGCCGGCGCGTCCTTCGACGCGACGGTCGCCGCGCTCACTTGCCGCTCCCGGCCGGCGCGGCCTCTGCGGCCTGCTCGTCGGCCTTGACCTTGGCGCGCAGCAGCTCGAGCTCGCCGTCGGCGCCCGCCGCCTCCACCCATTGCTCGAACGTCCATTGCTGGTCGTGCAGCGCATGGCCTTCGGGGAACAGGGAGCGCAGGGTGTCCTGCATGCGGAAGCCCAGCACGGCCATGCCGAGCCGCGTCGCGTGCAGCCGGTCCTCCTGCTGCAGCGCCAGCGGCGCGAGCTGCAGCGGCCCGGCGGCGAGCGGCAGCACGACGCCCTTGTCGCGCATCTCGCTGACGAACGCCGCCAGCGGCAGCGTCGTCACGTCGTCGCGTTCGCGGTCGAACGCCGCGATGGTCGCGTTGAGCTGTCGCAGCTGCTCCGCCGAAGGCACCTGCCGCGGACTCAGCATGCGCGTGGCCGCGCCCTTCATGTCGGGCAGGTCGCCGATCACCAGCGGCACCTCCAGCTGATTGAGCAGCGCGAGCCCCTGCTGCAGCAGCGCGGCGCGCGCCTCGGCTTCGTCACCGCGAACGTAGCCGTACGAGAACCAGAACAGGAAGTCGATCGCGAGCACCACGTCGGGCTTGCGCCGCCTGGCCATCACGACCTCCTTGTCGCCGACGCCCAGCGGATCCTCGAACAACTTCCACATCTCCATCGGCGCGTGCGTCGTGACCCGGCAGTGTTCGCCGCACCACTTCTTCAGCAGCTGCTGCAGCGGCACCGAGTCGCCCTGCTTCTCGGCGCCGAACAGCGGCCCGTCCTCGAAGCCGCCGCTGACGCTGGCGCCGATGATGTGGATGCGCTCGGGCGCCTTGGCGACGCCGACAGCCGGCGGCGCGGCATCTGCCGGCCCGGGCTCTCGCTGCGCGACGGCGAGCGCGCAGCCGAACAACAGCACGGTCAGGGTTCTGATGAGCATCGGTTCTCCTCGGCCGTCAGCGTAGCGCGTCGAGCACCAGGTCGTGCACCGCGCGACGCACCGCGGTGATCTTGTTGTTGACGCGCGTCGGGTGCACGCGGTTGGTCAGCAACACGACGCACAGGTCGTGCTGCGGCGAGCACCACAGCGACGTGCCGGTGAAGCCGGTGTGGCCGAACGTGCCGCGTGGCACGTCGGTGCCGCCGTAGCCGCCCGACTGCAGCAGCTGGTAGCCGAGTCCGCGCGACGTGTCGTTGTCGAACCCGGCCGGGCGCAGCGCGCGCTCGACGAGCTCACGAGGCAGCACGCCGCGACCTCCGGCCAGCAGCGCGACGCCGAGGTGCACGACGTCGTCGGCGGTCGCGAACAGGCCGGCGTGCCCGGAGACGCCGCCCATCGCGAAGGCGTTCTCGTCGTGCACGTAGCCGCGAACGACGCCGCCGCGCGCGTCGTCGCGTTCGGTCGGCGCGGCGCCGGCGCAGCGCCGGTGCCGCGGTCGGCGCCCAGGTCGCGTGTCGCATGCCGAACGGCGCGAACACCTCGCGCTGCACGAAGTCGACGAACGGCTCGCCGCTCGCCGCCTCGACCACCGCCATCAGCAGGATGAAGCCGAGGTCGCTGTAGCGGTAGCCGTGCCGGGCTCGCTCATCAGTCCTTCCTTCGCCGCCGCATCGACGATCGCGTCCTTGCCCTCGATCGTGCGGTAGTAGCGCTCGTAGGCCGGCAGCCCGCCCTGGTGCGCGAGCAGGTGGCGGATCGTGACCTGCTGCTTGCCGTCGCCGACGAACGCCGGCACCCACTTCTGTACGGGGTCGTCGAGCGACAGCTTGCCGAGCGCGATCAACCGCAGCACCGCCGGCGTCGTCGCGCAGACCTTGGTCAGCGACGCGAGGTCGTAGCGCGTGTCGAGGCGAACGGTCTGCGCCCCCTTGTCGTAGGTCAGGTGCCCGGCGGCGACCTCGGCGACGAGCTGGCCGTGGCGCGCGACGACGCAGACCGCGCCCGGGAACGCGCCGTCGGCGATGGCCGCCTCCAGCCGATCGCGCAGCACCGTCGGCAGCGCCGGGTCCATGTCCACCTGCTCGGGCCTGGCGCGCGGCACGCCGGCCTCGACCAGCCGCGTCATGCCGTCGCCGACGGCGGCGACCCCGGGGATCGACACCGGCAGTCGGCCGACGAACGGCAGTTCGCCGCGCAGCGCGGCGGCGGCGGCGCGTTCGACCGGCGGAGTCGACGCGAACGCGGCGACGTAGGCGTCGGCGCGCGGCAGGTCGCGGATCAGGTAGGGGTTGCCGAACGACACCACCACCACCGACTGCTCGTCGCGCAGCGCCGCGAGCACCGGCGCGAGCTTGGGCGGCACACCGACGCCGCCCTGGTAGGCGCGCACGCGGCAATGCAGCGAGACGATCACGCGACTGGCCGCGCCGACCGCCTGGACCGCCGCTTCGATCTCCTTCGGGTCGCTGTCCGGCAGCAACCGGAAGCGGTGCGTCAGCACGCCCTGCGGCATGTCGCCGAGCGCCTCGGCGAAGGCGTGGCCCTGCGATTCCTCCTTGTCGATCAGCGTCACCAGCACGCGGCTCTGGTGCAGACCGTCGGCAGCCACCGGCAGCACGCCGTCGCGCTCGCGCACCAGCACCAGCCCGCGCTGCGCGATCGCGTCGGCGACGCCGCGCGCCTCGGCGGTGTCGACGTGCTCGCGCCAACCGCGCAGCACGTGGCCGCCGCCGTTGAGCAACCCGACCCGCTGCTTCATCTGCAGGATGCGCCGCACGGCGTCGTCGAGCCGCGCCATCGGCACGCGCCCGCTCTCGACCGCGTCGACCACCGCCGCGCGCGCCGCGTAGGGGTCCGGCGGCATCAGCAGCACGTCGGCGCCGGCCAGCAGCGCGCGCACCGCGACCTCGCCCGGCGCGAAGGCGTTCTTGACGCCGCCCATCTCCAACGCGTCGGTGACCACCAGGCCGGTGAAGCCGAGCTCCTCGCGCAGCACGTCGTGCAGGATCCGGTGGCTCAGCGTCGCCGGCACGTTGGGCAGCTCGCCGAGACCCGGCACCGCGAGGTGACCGGTCATCACCGACTCGAGCCCTTCCTTCGCGGCAGCGGCGAACGGCAGCAGCTCGACCTGGTGCAGCCGCGCGCTGTCGCCGGGCACCGTCGGCAACTCGAGGTGCGAGTCGCTGTCGACGTCGCCATGGCCGGGGAAGTGCTTGCCGCAGGCCATCAGCCCCGCCCCGCGCACGCCGCGAGCAAAGGCGCTGCCGAGCCGCGCCACCGCGCGCGGGTCCTCGCCGAAGCTGCGCACGTTGATGATCGGGTTCTGCGGGTTGCTGTTGACGTCGAGCACCGGCGCGAACACCCAGTGGAAGCCGAGCGCCTTCGCCTGCTCGCCGGTGATGCGCCCCATCTGCTCCGCCAGCCCGGTCGAGCCGGTCGCGCCGACCAGCATCTGGTTGCCGAGCGGGGTCGCGCCGTCGAGCCGGAACCAGACGCCTCCCTCGAAGTCGCCGGCCAGCAGCAGCGGCACCTTGGCGCTTCGCTGCAGCTGCGGGATCAGCTCCGCCGCGTCTTCGCAGGTGCCGAGGCTCAGGATCACGCCGCCGAGGCCGACCTCCTCCACCCACTTCGCCAGCTTGACGTGGTTGTTGTCGTCACCGGTGCCGGCCGAACGCGACAGCGACCACGACATGAACAGCTGACCGGCCTTCTGCTCGACGCTGAGCTGCTGCAGCAGCTCGGCCGGGTCCTGCACGGGGTCCTGCGCGACGAGCGCTGATGCGAGACAGAGGAACGATGCGGCGCGAACGGGGATCACGCCGCCAACGGTAGCCACGGCCCGCGGTCAGAGGTAGGTCGCGAGTCCAGCCCGCCGACACGGTGGCCGGACGGGCTGGCGCCGCGGCTCACCGGCCCAGCACCAGCTCCAGGCCGCCGGACAGCGACAGCAGCCCGGCGAACGCGCCGCCGGCGTCGAGCCCGGCGCCCTGCGCGAACAGCCGCAGCCCGGCGAACGACGGGTTCGCCGGCAGCGAGGTCGACAGGCGCGCGATGCCGCCCGCGTCGGCGACCGCGACCAGCAACACCTCGGCGGCGGGCACGTAGAGCTCGCACGCACCGAGCCGCTGCAGCTGCCGCGCGGTGCCGACGGCGACCATCGCCAGCGTGCTCGGCAAGGCCCCGCGCAGCTCGAGCCACAGGGTGTCGCCCAGCGCCGGCGTGCCCAGCGCGCGCAGCACCGGCTCACCCAGCGTGCCTGGGCACCCGCTGCCGAACGCGCGCACGTCCGCCGCGTCGGCGACGTGGAACGTCATCGTGTCGGCGGCGACGCCCGCCGCGGTGTCGCCGCCGAACAGCACGAAGCGGTGGCGCAGTCGGTCGTAGGCGAGCGCGCTCGCCGCGCGACCGCCGCCGATCGCGGCTGCCCGACGCCACGCGCCGCCGACCTCCTCCCAGGTGTCGGCGAGCAAGGTCCCGAGACCGTCGCGGCCGCCGCACAGCACCAGCCGCCCACGCGCCGCGTCGTAGCCGAGCTGATGGTCGGCACGCGCTGGCGGCGACGCCGTGGTCACGATCGGCGTCCACGACGCACCGTCCCACTGCCACAGGTCGTCGAGCACGCCGACCGGTGACGTCGTCGCGCCGCCGGACAGCACCACCGTTCCGCGCCGCCGGTCGTAGGCCATCGCGTGCCCGTACCGCGCCGGCGGCGAAACGCCCGGCGCGCACGGCGTCCACGTCGCTCCGTCCCACTCCCACGTGTCGTCCAACGCCACGGGCGACAGGCCGAGCAGCCCGCCGAACAGCACCGCACGACCGCGGCGTTCGTCGTAGGCCAACGCCGCCGAGGAGCGCGCACCGATCTGTGCGCCGGAAGGGCCGGGAGCCCACGTCGCGCCGTCCCAGAGCCAGGTGTCGTCGAGCGCGGCGCCGTTGCCGTCGAGGCCGCCGAACAGCACCGAGCGCTGCCGCGCGCCGTCGTAGGTCATCGCGTGCGCGCGGCGCGCCGGCGGGGCGAGCGCGGGCGCGCGTTCGCGCCAGTGCGCGCCGTCCCACTCCCACGTGTCCTGCAGCGATGCGCCGCCGCCGAGAGCCGCCGAACAGCACCGTGACCTGCCGGCCGAGGTCGTAGTCGAGCGCCAAGGCGTCGCGCGCCGGCGGCACTTCGGTGTCGTCGCGCAGCGCCCACGCGCTGCCGTCCCACTCCCACGTGTCGGCGAGGCTCTGGCTGTTGGTCGGGCCGCGGCCGCCGAACGCGACCGTGCGCCCGCGCACCGCGTCGTAGGCCAGCGCGACACGGTCGCGCAGCCCGGGCGTGTTCGCCGGCGCCGACTGCAGCCAGTCCGAGCCGTCGTATTCCCACACGTCGTCGAAGCGCACGCCCGTCGCGCTGCCGGCGAACAGCACGAGCACGCCGCGCGCCGCGTCGTAGTCCATGCCGAACCGCTGCCGCGCCGGCGGCGCGTGCACCGTCGACACCTGTTGCCAGTCGGCGCCGTCCCACTCCCACGTGTCGTCGTGGTTGGCGACGCCGTCGGTGCCGCCGAACAGCACGACGCGCTGCCGCGCCGCGTCGTAGGCCATCGCCCCGAGCTCGCGTGCGCCGGGCGCGTGCGCCGGCGACAGCTGCGTCCAGGCGACGCCGTCCCAGCTCCACGTGTCGGCCTGCGGCCCGGCGCCCTGGCCGCCGTAGAGCAGCGTCACGCCGCGCGCCGCGTCGAACGCCATCTGCGCGCCGTCGCGCGGCGACGCCGCTCGCCGGCGCGCGCTGCGTCCACGCCGCGCCGTCCCATTCCCACGTGTCCGCGAGGCCGCCGCCGGCGCCGTTGCCGCCGAACAGCACGACGCGCCCGCGCGCGCGCGTCCATCGCGTGATCACCGCCAGCGTCAAGCCTCGTGTCGTCGAAGCGACCGCCGAGGAAGCCGCCGAACAGCACGACGCGCTGGCGCGCGGCGTCGCTGCCCTGCGAGCGCGCAGCGCCGGAGACTCCAGCTCGAGGACGCGCGACGCGCGCCGCGCAGCGACGCGGACAGCCGGCTGCACTGCGGAGGCGGTGCGCCGATCCAGACCGTGCCGACACCTCGGCCGCAGCGATGTCGGACGCGTGCTTGCGGCGCGGCGTGGCGCGCGCCATGTGCGGCGATGTGTCCCTCGGCGACGACGACCTGCGCGTGCAGCGGCTGCCGACCGCGCTCGTCGGCGTCGTCGGGCGCTCGCACGACTGGCGCGGCCAGGATCGGCGACTACTGGCGCCGCGCGCGCTCAGGCGCGCGTGCTCGGCGCGCATCGCTGCGTGCCGCGCGCCGCCGTGGTCCAGCGCGGCGCGCCCCGCCGACGGCGGCAGGTGGCGTCGACTGGGTGCGCGGCGTCGTCGCGCGCGCAACGCGTGCGGCAGTCTGGCGCGCGGCGAGGCGCTGCTGTCGACCACGCACGCGATGGCACCTTCGCCGTCGCTTGCCGCGGCTCGACCGCGGCGTGGTGGCGCGCGCGCGCCGCTCAGCGCGCTCGCGCGCGCGCCGTCCCATTCCCACGTGTCCGCGAGGCCGCCACCGGCGCCGTTGCCGCCGAACAGCACGACGCGCGCGCGCAGCGAGTCGTAGGCCATCGCGCCGGTCAACCGCCGACCAGCGCGGCAGCCAGCTGCTGCGCCGGCGATCCTGAGGCTCCACTCGAAGCCGTCCCACGACCAGGTGTCGTCGAAGCGACCGCCGAGGAAGCCACGAACAGCACGACGCGCTGGCGCGCGGCGTCGAACACCATGACCTGACCGGAGCGCGGCCCGAGCACCGGCGCCGGAAACCAGCTCGAGGACTGCGCGACGAGCGGCGCCAGCAGCAGCGACGCGAGACAGCCGGACTTCACTGCGGAGGCGTACATGTCCAGACTGTGCCGACACCTCGGCCGCAGCGATGTCGCAGCTCTGTCAAAGGACGCGTGCTTGCGGCGCGGCGTGGCGCGGCGCCATGCTGTGCGGCGATGTCCCTCGGCGACGACGACCTGAACCGCGTGCAGCGGCTGCGCGAACGCTTCCTCGACGCGTCGTCGGATGTCGCACGACAGGCGGCGCTCGGCGACTACTGGCGCGACCGCCGGGACGTCGACGCGTACGACCGCGTGCTCGGCGCGCGCATCGGCTGGAAGTGGGACGCCGCGCTCGACGAGCTGATCCAGCGCGGCTTCGCCCGCGCCGACGGCGAGGTGGTGGTCGACTTCGGCTGCGGCGCCGGCGTCGCGGCGCGGCGGTTCGTGCGGCGGTTCGGCGGCGGCGAGGTGCTGCTGCACGACCGCTCGCCGCACGCGATGGCCTTCGCCGTCGAGCGCCTGCGGCTCGACCTGCCGGGCGTGGTGGCGCGCGCGCTGCCGACGGTCGGCGCGCTCGTGCCCGACGTCCTGCTCGTCAGCCACGTGCTCTCCGAGCTGGACGAGGCCGGCATCGCCGCGCTGCGCGACCTGGCCCAACGCAGCCGCCGCGTGGTGCTCGTCGAGCCGGGCAACCGCCCCACCGCGCGCCGGCTGCAGCTGCTGCGCGACGGGATCCTGCAGGCGCCGGGCGAACGCCACGTCGTCGCGCCGTGCCCCCACCAGGGTGCCTGCCCGGCGCTGGCGAGCGAGCACGAGTGGTGCCACCTGTTCGCGACGCCGCCGCCCGAGGTGTTCACCGACGGCTTCTGGGCGCGCTGCGGCAAGCAGCTCGGCATCGACCTGCGCTCGTTGCCCTACTCGTTCGTCGCCATCGCCACGGGCCCCGCACCCGCCGAGGTCGCGCCGCGGCGACGGCCGCTCGGCCGCGCCAGCGTGACGCCGCACGAGGCGCACATCATGACGTGCGGCGCCGACGGGCTCGGTCAGCGCGTCGTCACCAAGCGGCGCGAAGCCGCGCTGTGGCGCGCGCTGAAGAAGCGCCCCGAGCAGCTGCGGCAGCTGCTCGACGAGGATCCCAAGGCCTAGCCGCCGGCGGCCGCGGCGTTGCCTTCGAGCAGGCTCGCCGCCTCGGTGTCGAGCAGCACCAACGCGTTGGGGTGGCGCTGCAGCACCGACGCCGGACAGGCCGACGAAACGTCGCCGTGCAGCATCGAGCGCACCGCCTCGGCCTTGGCCTGACCGAACGCGCACAACACCAGCCGTTCGCCGCCGAGGATCGTCTGCACACCGGACGTGACGGCGCGCTTCGGCGGTTCGTCCGGCACGAAGCGCGAGCGCGCGTCCAGGCGCGTCGACTCGGCCAGCTCGGTGACGTGGAAGCGCGTGTCGAGCGGCGTTCCCGGCTCGTTGAAGGCGATGTGGCCGTTGCGGCCGATGCCGAGCAGCTGCAACTTGACGCCGCCGGCGCGCTGCAGGCGCTCCTCGTGGGCGCGCATCGAGCCCTCGGCGCCGTGGCACGGCACCGGCAAGAACGTGCCGCGCGCCAGCATCTCGCGCAGCGGCGGGCACCGCAGCGTCAGCTCGTGCACCATGCCGCCGCGGCGCTGCGGCTCGTAGGCGATGTACTCGTCGAGGTGTGTGCCGATGAACTCGGTGGTGCTGATGCGGCCCTGCTGGACCTCGGTGGCGAGCGCCCGGAAGAACGCCCCGAAGGTGCCACCGGTCGCGAAGCTGATCAGCGGCAGGTTGCCCCGGGCGAGCACGTTGCGCACCTCCGACAACAGCAGTGGCACCGCCGCATCGGCGTTGGCGACCACCTGCACCTGGGGACGAGCGGGCGGGCGATCTGTCCATCAAACCCGCGCTGCCTGTGCATCTCGGATGCGTCAGGTCTCCGCGCAAGCCTCGGCCTGATGCGGTCGCGCGGAACGCTGGTCGCGATGCACCCGCTGGAGGCTTCATGCGCTGGTAGCGGGCGACTGAACCGACGTGCACGGAGAGGCCGGTAGCAGCCGCGGCGTTGGTATCGCCAGCCGGCGGGCCACTGCACCTGCCGCGCCCCTTTCGGGTCGGCAGGAGCTGTCGATGTTCACACCGCCGCGTTGCCCGAACCCCTGCTGCAAGCACCACCTCGAGCCCGCTGGCTGGCGATACGAACGCCGCGGCTGCCTCGGCCGAAGTGTCGTCGGTTCTCGATCGCCCGCTACCAGTGCATGATGTGTCGTCGCACGTTCTCGCGACAGTCGTTCCGCGCAGACCGAGGCGATCGGCGACCGGAGACCAACGCGCGCATCTTCGAGACCGGCTGGCGCGCGTGCAGCGACCGACTCACTGGTATGCTGCGCTCGCGCTGTTGCCGCGAGCGTTGACGTGGCGCGAGCGGTGCTGCGCGCGCGCGGCGCCAGGACCGCGTGCTGGAGCATCCATCCACTGTCGTTCACCAACCGCTACTGCAGGAAGTCGGCGCGCCTGTTCCGTGCGCAGCCTGATCGGAACGCGGTCGTTGCCTAGTCGGCCAGTCCATGCCTGCTCGCGCGCTGCTCGAGCAGCGCTTCGGCGCGCTCGACCCGGCCACCCTGGACCGGCTGGCCAACGCCGACCGCGCCCGCCTGGACCGCTGGGCCAGCCGACTGCTCGCCGCGGCCTCGCTCGCCGAGGTGTTCGACGACTGACGCCGCCACGCGCCGGCTTCGCCGGGCGTAGGCCGCGTCACACCCTCCAGAGCCTCACGCCTTCCAGACTCTCACACCTTCCAGACGATGCCGCGCCGGTACAGCCAGGCCAGCAGCACGTAGAAGCCGCCGACCCAGCCGAGCGCGAACAACAGCGACGCCAGCGGCAGATCGCCGACCGCCGCCTCGAGGCCGCCGAACAACCACGACTTCAGCGGCACGTCGCGGCCGTCGACCGACACGGTCCACAGCTTGCCGACGACGCGGCCGACCAGCGCGCTGAGCACGAACACCAGCAGCGCGTTGGTGCCGTAGACCTGCAGCGGCCGGGCCCACTTCGTCCAGCCGCGCTGCTCGAACGCCCACACCGCGAGCCCCAGCCCGCACGCGGCGATGCCGCCGGTCCACAGCACGTAGCTCGACGTCCACAGGTACTTGTTGATCGGTAGCAGCCAGCCCCACACCGCGCCGAGCGCCATGCCGATCGCGCCGAGGCGCAGCAGCGTCGCGACCTTGTCGCCGGTGGCCGCGTCGCGCCGCAGCACACGCCCGGCCTCGACGCCGAGCAGACACGTCGCCAGCGCCGGCATGGTGCTGAGCAGCCCTTCGGGGTCGTACTTGCCCTTGACCCAGATGTGCTCGCCGAACACCACCTGGTCGAGCCAGCCCTGCAGCGTCTTCGCCGCGTCGCCGAGGTCCGGCGCGCCGACGCCCGGCACCGGCACCAGCGTGATCAGCGGCCAGTAGACGAGCAGGCACAGCGCCGCGACCAACCGCTGCGTGCGCAGCGACGCGAACAGGTACAGCAGCGCGGCGATGCCGTAGCAGACGCCGATGCGCTGCAGCACGCCGGGGAAGCGCGTGCGCCACAGCGGCGCGAACGACCAGCCGTCGTTACCTGACGCGAGCAGCGGGAACGCCGACAGGAACATGCCGATCAGCACCAGCGACAGCACCCGCCTGGCGATGCCGGCCACCATCGCGCCGCGCGGCGCGCCGTGGTCGAGCTTCTTCTGGAACGCCGGCACGATCGCGACACCGGCGCAGAACAGGAACGTCGGGAAGACGAGGTCGGTGAACGTGCAGCCGTGCCAGTCGGCGTGGCGCAGTGGCGCGTACTGGTACTTCGCCCCCCACGAGCCCGGGTTGTTGACCAGGATCATGGCCATGATCGACGCCCCGCGCAGCGCGTCGAGGCCGATCCAGCGGGCGGGTCTCGGTTCGCTCACGCCGGCGCGTGCAGCGCCATGCGAACGCTGCCGTCATGGGTGAACAGCAGCGTGCGTGCCACCGCGACGTCGACCTTGCGCAGCCGCGCGACGATCGCCACCTTGACCTCGCCGTCGGCGCGCTGCAGCAGCTCCGCGGCGTCGTCGTGGCTGCACGACGCCGCCTCGGCGACGATGCGGATGCTGCGCGCGACGAGCTTCTGGTTGCTGGCCTGCAGGTCGACCATCAGGTTGCCGTAGACCTTGTTGAGCCGGACGAACGCGCCGGTGCTCAGCATGTTGAGCACCATCTTGGTTGCGGTCCCGGCCTTCAGCCGCGTGCTGCCGGTCAGGATCTCGGCGCCGGTGACCACCTCGATCGCCAGCTCGGCGGCGGCGGCGACCGCGCCGCCGGTGTTCATCACCAGCGCGATGGCCAGCGCGCCGACCGAACGCGCGTGCTCGAGCGCGCCGACCACGTAGGGCGTGCGGCCGCTGGCGGCGATGCCGACCACGGTGTCCTTCGGCCCGATGCCGTGCGCGCGCAGGTCGCTCGCGGCCAGCGCCGGATCGTCCTCGGCGCCTTCGACCGCGCGCAGGAACGCCTTCTCGCCGCCGGCGATCAACCCGAGCACCTGGTTGCGATCGGCGGAGAAGGTCGGCGGGCACTCGGCGGCGTCGAGCACGCCGAGCCGGCCGGAGGTGCCGGCGCCGACGTAGACGAGCCGCCCGCCCTTGTGCATGCGCTGCGCGATCTGGTCGATCGCCGCGGCGATCTGCGGCAGCGCGTGGCGCACGGCCTCGGCGACGTGGCGATCCTCGTCGTTCATCGCCCCGACCAGGTCGAGCGTGGTCATCGCGTCGAGCTGCTCGCTGCGCGGGTTGCGGGTCTCGGTCGTCAGCGTGGACAGGTCGATGCGGCTCATCTCGGTTCCTCTCGCGCCATGATCGCCCATCGCGCGACCGATCGCCACGGTGTCGTTCCCCGCCGAACCCCCCACGAACCGCGGGGAAACGGTTGCATCGCACCATCTCCATCGCGACGGTTCGCCTCGATGGCGATCTCTCCGCTCGACCTGTCGGTGCTCGGTGTCTACCTCGCGGCGACGGTCGCGTTCGGCGTCTGGATGGGCCGCGGGCAGAAGTCGGCCAGCGACTACCTGCTCGGCGGGCGCAACCTGCCCTGGTGGCTGCTGCTGCTGTCGATCGTCGCCACCGAGACCAGCACGGCGACGTTCCTCAGCGTGCCCGGCATCGCCTACGGCGGCCAGTTCGGCACCGGCGACCTGCGCTACCTGCAGCTGCCGATCGGCTACATCGTCGGCCGCTCGATCGCGGCCCTGGTGCTGCTGCCGCTCTACTTCCACGGCCAGCTGTTCACCGCCTACGACGTGCTGCGCGAGCGCAGCGGCCCGGCCGTGCGCACGCTCGCCAGCGGCCTGTTCCTGGTGACGCGAACGCTCGCCGACGGCCTGCGCCTCTACCTCGCCGCGCTGGTCATGCAGATCATGTTCGACTGCACACTGACCACCGCGGTGCTGGCGGTCGGCGCGGCGACCGTCGTCTACACCGTCACCGGCGGCATCAAGGCGGTGGTCTGGACCGACGCGATCCAGTTCACCGTCTACATGCTCGGCGCCGGCTTCGCGCTGTGGGTGCTGGGCGACCAGCTCGAAGGCGGGCTCGGCGGCATGCTGGACGCCGCGGACGAGACCGGCCGGCTGCGCGTGTTCGACTGGGCGAGCCCGTTCGGCGACGACCCGGCGGCGTTCTGGAGCAGCACCTACACGTTCTGGGCTGGCCTGATCGGCGGCGCGGTGCTGTCGATCGGCAGCCACGGCGTCGACCAGATCATCGTGCAGCGCTACCTCAGCGCGCGCTCGCTGCGCGACGCGCGGAAGGCGCTCTTGTGGAGCGGCCCGGTGGTGATGCTGCAGTTCGCGTTCTTCCTGGTGCTCGGGCTCGGCCTGGCGGCGTTCTACGCCGCCCATCCGCCGAGCACGCCGTTCCAGAAGGGCGACCGCGTGTTCGCCGACTTCATCGTGCACCACCTGCCGACCGGGCTGGTCGGCGTGGTGCTCGGCGCCGTGTTCTCGGCGGCGATGTCGACGCTGTCGAGCTCCCTGTCGGCGTCGGCGTCGGCGCTGGTCAACGACTTCGTGCTGCCGCTGACCGGCCACCGACAGGACTCCAAGTTCGCGTTGCGCGCGGCGCGCGCCGCGACGGTCGTGTTCGCGGCGCTGCAGATCGGCGTCGGCATCAGCGGCCTCGGCGGCGCCGACGCGGTCGTCAACCAGGTGCTCGGCATCGCCAGCGTGACGACCGGCGTGATCCTCGGCCTGTTCCTGCTGGCGCTGCTGCCGAAGCGCTCCAACCTCGCCTCCCTCGTCGGCCTGTGCGCCGGCGCCGCCGCGGCGATCGTCGTCGTGTTCGTGCTCAAGCGCTTCGACGTCGCGATCGCGTGGCCGTGGCACAGCCTGCTGACCTGCGGCCCGACCGTGCTCGTCGGCGGCCTGCTCGCGATGTTGCTCGGCCAGCGCGCGCCGCGCGAGGCCGCCGCGTGACCCTGCCCGAGCGCATCGACACCGAACGCCTCGTGCTGCGGGCGTGGCGCCCCGACGACGCCGCCGACCTGCGCCGCGCGATCGACGAGTCCGACGCGCACCTGCGGCCGTGGATCCCGTTCATGCAGCACGAGCCGCGCAGCCTCGACGCGACCCGCGCCTGGCTCGACGAGATCGCGCGCTTCTTCGACCGCGGCGAACACTTCCGCTACGCGATCCGCCGGCGACAGGACGACGGCCGCCCCGGCGAACTGGTCGGCGAGACGATGCTGCTGCTGCGCGGCGGCCCCGGCGCGCGCGAGATCGGCTACTGGCTGCATCCGGCGCACTGCGGTCACGGCTACGCCACCGAGGCGTCGCGGTCGTTGATCCGGCTGGCCTTCGACGAGCTGCTGACGCGGCGCATCGTGCTGCGCTGCGACGAGCGCAACCTCGACAGCCAGGCGGTGGCGCGGCGGCTCGGCGCGGCGCCGGTCGGCACCGAGGAGCTGGTCGAGAACGGCCGCGTCGTGCGCCTGATCGTGTTCGAGCGGCCGTGGGACGCGCGCGACGAAGCGCCGCCGACCGTCGACACCGATTCGCCGTAGCGGCCGCCCTCGTCGCGGCTACGCTGCGGGAATGCGCGCTCCCTCGCCCTTCGCCGCATCGCTCGCGTTCGCCGCCCTGCTCGCCGCCCCGGGCACCGCCCAGGTGCTGACCGGCGCCGACGTGCTCGCGCGCGACGGTCGCGCCGTGCTCGGCCGCGAACACGAGCCCGGCTGGAACCTCGGCCTGATCACCAACCACACCGGCGTGACGCGCGACGGCCGCCGCACCGTCGACGTGCTCGTCGCGACCGAGGGCGTGAAGCTGACGCGGCTGTTCTCGCCGGAGCACGGCTGGCAGGGCGCGGTCGACGAGAAGGTCGGCGACACGGTCGACGACGCGACCGGGCTGAAGGTGCACTCCCTCTACGGCGAGACGCGGCGGCCGAGCGCCGAGATGCTCGACGGCCTCGACGCGCTGGTGTTCGACATCCAGGACATCGGCTGCCGCTTCTACACCTACGTCGCGACGATGCGGAACTGCATGGAGGCCGCCGCCGAGCACGGCGTGGCGTTCGTCGTGCTCGACCGGCCCAACCCGATCGGCGGCGTCGCCGTCGAAGGGCCGCTGATGGCCGCCGAGCGCCGCGACTTCGTCGGCGCGCACACCATCCCGCTGCGCCACGGCATGACCGCCGGGGAGCTGGCGCGCATGATGGCGGGCGAGGACGGCATCGGCGTCGAGCTCGTCGTCGTGCCGTGCGAGGGCTGGCGCCGCGCCGAGCTCTACGACGCGACCGGGCTCTACTGGGTCGACCCGTCGCCCAACATGCGGCGGCTGTCGCAGGCGCTGCTGTATCCCGGCATCGGCATCGTCGAAGGCACCAACGTCTCGGTCGGCCGCGGCACCGACACGCCGTTCGAGATCCTCGGCGCGCCGTGGTGCGACGGGCGTCTGCTGGCGACGACCCTCAACGCGGCGAAGCTGCCGGGCGTGACGTTCGTGCCGGTGCACTTCACGCCGGCCTCGAGCAAGCACGAGGGCGCGCGATGCTCCGGCGTGCAGATCCTGCTGACCGACTGGCGCACGTTCGAACCGGTGCGCACCGGCGTGCACGTCGCCTGCGCGCTGCGCCAGCTGTTCCCCGACGACTGGCAACCGAAGAAGCTCGACTGGCTGCTGAAGCACCCGGCGAGCCACGCGGCGATCGTCGCCGGCGCGCCCGCCGACGAGATCGTCGCCGCGTGGCAGAAGGACCTGAAGACGTTCGCGCTGCGGCGCCGACCGTTCTTGATCTACGAGTGACCCGAGCACCGATCGAGCGATGAACGACGCGTTCCAGACCGGCCTCGAAGCCGCGACGAGCGAACCGCCGGAGCTGCTGCGCAAGGCGCAGCGCTTCGGCCTGGTCTGCAACCAGGCGTCGCTCGACCGCGACTTCCGGCACGCCGCGGTGCTGCTGCAACAGCGCTTCCCGGGCAGGCTGGCCGCGCTGTTCGGCCCGCAGCACGGGCTGTGGTCGACCGAGCAGGACAACATGATCGAGACCGCGCACGAACGCGACCCGCGGCTCGGCGTGCCGGTCCACAGCCTCTACTCGGAGACGCGGCGGCCGACCGCGCAGATGCTCGACGGCCTCGACCTGCTCGTCATCGACCTGCAGGACGTCGGCACGCGCGTCTACACCTACGTCTGGACGGCGCTCTACTGCCTCGAGGAGTGCGCGAAGCGCCGGCTGCCGGTGTTGGTGCTCGATCGCCCCAATCCGCTCGGCGGCGTCGCGGCCGAGGGTCCGTTGCTCGACCGGCGCTTCGAGAGCTTCGTCGGTCTGGCGGCGATCCCGATGCGGCACGGGCTGACGATCGGCGAGCTGATGCAGCACCTGAACCGCGTGCACGGCATCGGCTGCGACCTGCACGTCGAGACCTGCCGGTTCCTCAAGCGCTCGACGCTGTGGCCGCAGCTCGGGCGCGCCTGGGTGCCGCCCTCCCCCAACCTGCCGCGCGTAGCCGGCGCGTTCGTGTATCCGGGCCAGGTGCTTCTCGAAGGCACCCAGCTCAGCGAGGGGCGCGGCACGACGACGCCGTTCGAGGTGTTCGGCGCGCCCTGGATCGACCCGTGGCGACTGTGCGACGCGATGGCCGAGCACGAGCTGCCCGGCGTCGTGCTGCGGCCGATCGCGTTCGAGCCGACCTTCCAGAAGTGGCAGGGCGAGCGCTGCGGCGGCGCGTTCGTGCACGCCACGGACCCCGTCGCGCTGCGGTCGTACCGGCTGACGGCGACGCTGCTGCGCGTGGTCCGCCAGCTGTGGCCGACGCACTTCGCGTGGCGCCAGCCGCCCTACGAATACGAGGCGACGCTGATGCCGATCGACATCCTGGCCGGCGGCCCGTCGCTGCGCGCGTTCGTCGACGGCGAGCTGCCGTGGTCGGCGCTCGACGCCGTCACCGACGCGCCGAACGACTGGTTCGCGACCTGCGAACCGGACCTGATCTACCGCTGATCATGAACAAGCCGCTGCTCGCCGTCCTGCTCCCCCTCTGCGCCGTCGCCTGCAACAGCGCGCCGGCCGCGCCGATGCCGTCCGCCGACGCGGCGTCCCCGCGCGCCTCCAACTCGATCGGCTCGTTCTCGGTGAGCCTGTCGGTGAAGGACCTCGCCGCGTCGCGCAAGTTCTACGAGCAGCTCGGCTTCACCGCCGGTCACGGCGACATGGCGCAGAACTGGATCGTGCTGCGCAACGGCGACACGGTGATCGGGCTGTTCGAGGGCATGTTCGAGGGCAACATGCTGACCTTCAACCCGGGCTGGTCGCAGCAGGCCGAGCCGCTGCCGACCTTCACCGACGTGCGCGTGCTGCAGCAGCAGCTCGAAGGCAAGGGCCTCGAGCCGGTGGTGCGCGCCGAAGCCGGCGACGGCCCGGCGTTCCTGATGCTCAGGGACCCCGACGGCAACATGCTGCTGATCGACCAGCACGTTCCGGCGCCGCACGCCGCGGCAGCCCAGTAGCCGGCGATCGAAGTCGCCGGCGATCAGGGAACGGCGTCCACGGCGCCCGCCCGCGCGGCGCTGATCCTGGGCGGGCGGGCGATCCGGATCGCCCGGTCAGGAGCCGAACGTCGTCGTCAGGCCGTTGGTGACCTGGAACAGGCAGGACGGGTTGCTCAGGTCGAGCCACACGATCTGGAGGCCGAGCTGCGCGCCGCAGTACACCGGACTGTCCGGCAACGTCAGCGTGAACTGCGACGAACCGAGGGAGTCGGTGGCCATCGACACGACCGCGTCCATGGTGACGATCTCGGCGTCGACGCTGCAGCCCGGGCCGAGCGGCACGTTGATCGTGAACGGCGCCGGCACGCCGGCGGCCAGGAAGGCGACGAAGCTCGGCGGGCCGCCGCGCAGGCGCAGCGTGAGCGGCGCCGAGAGGGCGGGCGGCGCGCTGCCGATGAGCAGCTCACCCCCGGTCGGCGTGCCCTGCGCCACCGCCGTGCCCAGCGTGCCGCAGCCGTTCGGCACGGTGACGAGGAAGTTGTCGAGCAGGCACCATTGGCCGTCCGGCGCGGTGCCGAGCGACGAGAACGGATCCTCGTAGCCGATCATCGCGAAGCCGGGCAGCGGGGCCGTCGGGAGGTCGAAGAACTGGACGCCGTTGAAGTAGACGCGCGTGCCGTTGGCGTCGACGTCGATGTCGACGCGGGTCCAGGTGTTGGCCGCGCAGCCGTTGGGCCCGCCCAGAGAGTTGCTGTCGAACGCCTCGTTGAACGGCACGCCCTGGCCGGTCACCAGGTCGCCGAGCAGGCCCTGCGCCACGTCGCCGTCGTTGATGACGGCGTCCTCGCTGCTGTAGCCGTTGTCGCCGGCGAGCCAACCCCAGATTCCGGCCGTGCCGGCGCCGCGGTTGTGACGCGCTTCGATCGGCGCGAAGCTGTCGACGCCGACGCCCCACAGCAGCTGCTCGGTGCTGCCGCCCGGAACCGGCAACGGCACGTTGATCCACGCGTCGAACGACAGCCGGTAGCGCCCGCCGAACGTGATCGGCGTCGCGCCGGCGACGATGTTGACGGCGGCGGCGAAGCCCTGGGTGACGTTGACCTTCACCAGCACGCCGCGGGTCGGCAGCGAGCCGGCCAGCTGGCGCGGCGCCTCCGGGATGCTCCAGGGCGTGCTGCCGACGGTCATGTTCGAGTAGTCGACGAAGTCGACGGTCGTGTCGGTTTCCTGCAGGATCGTGACGTCGGCCGAGGTCTGGCTGTCGAACGGCTCGGCGAACTGGGCGCGCAGCCCGGTCGCGGCGAGTGCCCCGAGGGCGACGGTGAGAAGACGGGTGGCAGGCATGGTCATGGTGTTGTCGGCGCGCGTGCGCCTCTTTCCTCCGCGGCCGATGCTAGGCAGGCCGCGCGCACGCGGCCACCCCCCGCCGTCGGCGCAGCGGACCTTTTTCGGGGCGTGCCGATCGCGGCCATTCCGCCGAGCGTACAGCGCCGTCGGAGTCTGCAGCGCCCCCATCGCCGCGCAACCGCCCTCTCCGCCGTCGAACGCGATCCCCATGGTCGCCCCGTTGTGCGAACGCCTCCCACCGCGCAACCTGTGCGCCGATGCGTATCGACGAACGGCGATTGGCGATCCTCTGCGCTGCGCCCGCGATCCTGCTGCTGGCGTTCCAGGCGACGTGGCCGTGGCCGTTCTTCAGCGACGACGCGTTCATCTCGCTGCGCTTCGCCGACCGGCTGCTGCACGGCGACGGCCTGACGTGGACCGACGGCGAGCGCGTCGAGGGCTACAGCAACCTGCTGTTCGTGCTGCTGACCGCCGGCCTCGGCGCGCTCGGTCTCGAGCTGGTCGACGCGGCGCGGCTGATCGGCGCGGTCAGCACGCTGCTCGCGCTGTGGCTGCTGGCGCTCGCGCTGCGGCCGAAGGACCTGCGCACCGGCGCGCTGGCGACGATCCCGCCGCTGTTGGTCGCGTCGAGCCAGACCGTGCTCGGCTGGACGCTCGGCGGCCTCGAGGGACCGCTGTTGCTGGCGCTGCTGGCGTGGGGCATCGGCGGCGTCGTCACCGAGGTCTACCGGCAGGCGGATCCGACGCGGTGGCAGGCGCGCGTGCTGCTGCGGCTCGGCGCGCCGTTCGCGCTGGCCTGCTGGACGCGGCCCGACGCGCCGCTGTGGGCGCTGGGCTGCGGCGGCGGCCTCTTGTTGCTCGGTCTGCGAAGCGACGCGCGCGCCGCGCTGCGCGCGACGGTGACGTTCGGCGCGCCGGCGCTCGTCGCGGTGCTCGCGCAGTCGGTGTTCCGCGTCGTCTACTACGGCGACGTGGTGCCCAACACGGCGCACGTCAAGGCGGGCTTCGATCCGGCGCGGCTCGGCGACGGCGTCACCTACGTGACTGGCGCGCTGCTCGCGGTGCCCGGCCTGACCACGCTGGCGATCGTCGGCGCGGCGCTGATCGCGTGGCTCGCCAGGCCGCGGCGCGTCGTCTGGCTGCTGCTGCTGCCGCTCGGCGCTTGGCTCTGCTACCTGGTGACGATCGGCGGCGACCACTTCCCCGGCCGGCGCCTGCTGCACGGCGCGCTGGTGCCGATGGCGCTGCTGGCGGGGCTCGGCGGCTACGCGGCGGCGCGTTCGCTGCCGGCCACGCTGGTCGTCACCGCGCTCGGCGTCGCCGCGACGACCGTCGACGTCTGGTTCGCCCGCACCGACCCGCAGAGCCTCGAGCTGCGCGGCGAGGTGTGGGAGTGGCGGGGCAAGGCGCTCGGCGAGGCGCTCGAACGCGCGTTCGCCGATCGCGAACGCGCGGACCGGCCGCTGCTGGCCGTCGACGCCGCCGGCGCGCTGCCGTACTACTCGCGGCTGCCGGCGCTCGACATGCTCGGCCTGTGCGACCGCACCATCGCGACGACGCCCGAGCCGGCGTGGATCGCGACGATGCGCCCCGAGATCCCGCGGCCGCCGGGCCACCTGCGCGGCAACGGCGCCTACGTGATGGACCGCGCGCCGGACCTGCTGATGTTCAGCAACCCGCCGGGGCTGCCGCTGCCGGTGTTCGTCAGCGCCTGCGAGTTCGAGGACGACCCGCGCTTCCTCGACGGCTATCGCTGCGTGCTGCTCGACCTCGGGGAGCAGCCGTTGACCGAGACGCTGCGCGAGACGCTGCGGTGTTCGCTGTGGGTGCGCGTCGAAGGCGCCGCCGGGGTGCGCCGCGGCGACGATCGCGTCGAGGTGCCGGCGTGGCTGTTCGGCGCGTTCGCGCTGCCGGCGCCGGTGCAGCGCCGCCACCAGCCGGCGTCGGGTGACCCGCAGCGGGACGGCGCGCAGATGGCCGCGATGCAGCAGGTCTTGGCGTGGTACACGGCGGGCGCCGTCACCGCCACCGTCGCGAGCGGCGGCGGCTTCGCGCTGCGCCTGCCGGCCGGTGCCACGGCGGAGATGACGCTGTCGTTGCCCGCCGGACGCTGGGACGTCGCGCTCGAGCCCCCGGACAGCGGCGAGGTCCGGGCGATCGCCGGCGCGGGGCTCACCGGCGAGCAGCTGTCGGTCGCGCTTCCGCCGGGCGTCGCCGAAGGCCCGGTGACGCTGGGGCTCGTCGGCCACGCAGAAGGGCCGTGGCCGCAGAGGCTCGTGCTACGCCGCACCGCACACTGAGCTGCCTCGCGCGCCCGCGGATGAAACTCGACCGAATCCGACTTGTTCCTCGCTTCATCCAGCGCTGGTTGACCGCCTAGCATGTGCGGCCACACTGCTCGCGCGAGTCGAAGCCGGCTTGCCGCGACCCCAACCCTTTGCAACCCATGATCCGTTCTTCCTTCCTCGTCGCCGCCGCGCTGCTCAGCGCCCAGGCTGCTCTCGCCCAAGGCCTTCCCCCGAGCCCGGGCAACCTGATCGTGCTGCGCGTCGGCGACGGCGCCGCCACGCTGACCTCGGCCGCCGCGCCGATCTTCTTCGACGAGTACACCCCCGCGGGGACCCTCGTGCAGTCGATCCCGGTGCCGGCCGACGCGGCTTCGCAGCCGGTCGGTCAGTATCGCTGCACGATCCGCGGCTCGGCCGCCTCGCACGGGCGGCTGACCCGCTCGACGAACGGCATCTACTTCACGGCCGTCGGCTTCGACGCCGACGCCGGCACGCCGCGCACCAACTACGAACAGGTGGCTGCCAACGTCGTTCCGCGCGTCGTCGCCCTGCTCGACATCACCGGCAACGTCAACACCTCCACCGGCCTGACCGACGCCTATGACGCGGCGGAGATCCGCAGCGCGGTGACCGACGACGGCATCAACCTGTGGACCGCGGGCTCGTCCGGCGGCGTGCGCTACGCGACCTACGGCGCGACGACCTCGACGCTCGTCACCGGCGGCAACCCGACCAACCTGCGCTGCGTCGACATCTTCCACGGCGACGTCTACGCCTCGACCGGCTCGTCCGGCGGCGTCGGCCTCATCCAGGTCGACACCGGCCTGCCGACCGGCTCGGGCGTGCCGCAGGCCTACCTGCCCGGCTTCCCGAACAGCAACGCGGGCAGCAGCTACGACTTCTACTTCGCCAACCCGCACACGGTCTACGTCGCCGACGACGGCTCGTTGGACCCGGGCATCCAGAAGTACGAGCTGATCGGCGGCGTCTGGACGTGGCAGTACACGCTCGGCATCGTCGGCCAGGTCGCGCGCGGCCTCAGCGGCTACACGCAGAACGGCGTGACCACGCTGTGGGCGACGTCGCAGGTGGGCTTCTCGAGCGGCAACGGCAACGACCTGATCATGGTCGTCGACACCGGCGCCGGCTCGACCGCGAACGTGCTGACCTCGGCCGCGCCGGGCTCGATGTTCCGCGGCGTGCGCTACTACGACGTGCCGACCTCGCTGCAGCGCCTCAACGGCCTCGCCTGCGGCAGCGCCGACATCAAGGCGTCCGGCTCGGGCCAGATCGGCACCGACGTGTTCCTCGACGTCACCCACCCGGTCGGCTTCCCGCTGATCTACCTCGGCACCACCAACCTCAGCGCGCCGCTCTGCAGTTGCACCGTGCTGACCGACCTCGGGCTCCTGACCTCGAGCGGCTCGTTCACGCTGCAGATCCCGAACGACACCGCGCTGGTCGGCGCCACGGTCTACGCGCAGGGCATCGACGTCTTCGACCCGGCGGCCGCCAGCTGCCCGATCCTGTCGTTCGCCACGGTGACCGACGGCTACGCGATCACGATGCAGTGACGCGGGCCCGCGGCCGACGCCGCGACGCCCGCGCGCCCGCGCGCCGCGGTGACGAGGGGCACCCCGGGTGCCCCTCGCGCATTTCCGGACGATTGCCCGGCTGCCACCTGCCGCCGACGGGCCCGGCGCGCTTGCATGGTGGCATGCCCTTCTCCACCTGCCGCGAGGCGCGCTGATGCCCTGGCTCCTGCTCGTGCTGGGCGGCCTGTTCGAGACCTGCTGGTCGGTCGGCCTCGCCTACACCGACGGTTTCCGACGACCCTGGCCGACCGCCTTCGTCGCGGTGGCGCTGCTCGCCAGCATGTGGCTCCTCGCCGTCGCCCAACGCGGCATCCCGATCGGCACCGCCTACGCGGTGTGGGTCGGCATCGGCGCGCTCGGCACGGCGATCTACGGCGTGCTGAAGCTCGGTGAGTCGGCGTCGCCGCTGCGGCTGCTGTTCCTCGGGCTGCTGCTGGTGGCGATCGTCGGCCTCAAGCTGACCGACCGCTAGGCGCCCGGCTGCCGCTGACGGCGGACCGGCCTTCGTGCTACGCTCCGCCGGGTCGTCCACCCGCCACGATGCCGCACCGGATCCAGCGCCGCCGCAACCTGCTCGCGCTCAGCACCTTCCTGGTGCCGCTCGCGGTGCTGGCGCTGCTCGGCTGGAACGAGCTGCAGCGCAGCGGCCAGCTGACCGAAGCGTCGCTCGAACGCGAGGCGCGGCAGTTCCTGACCACCGCGCGCGCCGCCGTCGAACAGCAGCTCGAGCTGCAGCTGCAGCCGGCGTTCCTCGCCTCGCAGCGACTGCTGGTCGACAAGGGCCCGGTGCGCACGGTGATGGCGATGCGCGGCACCGAGGGCTTTCCGGCGGTGCAGCACATCGTCCTGGTCGACAAGCAGACCGGCATCGCCTGGCCCAACCCGGCGCCGTCGGTCATCGCCCTGCCGGGCGTCAGCGACCGGCAGAACGAGCCGGACACGGCGCTGAGCGCCGCCGAACTGCTGATCACCAGCGGCGACTGG
This sequence comes from Planctomycetota bacterium, assembly GCA_020638735.1. Classification (GTDB taxonomy): domain Bacteria; phylum Planctomycetota; class UBA1135; order UBA1135; family UBA2386. Next base: position 390,332 of record JACKHZ010000009.1, read on the forward strand.
CAGGCCGCGCAGTCCCGCCTGACCAGGCAAGTCGAGACGCTCGAGGCGGCCAACCCGGCCAGCGAGTCGGGCCGCGGCCGGCGCTACGACCTCGAGGAGAAGGAGGTGCTCGCGCGCTTCCGCCTCGCCGCGGTGCTGCGCGCCACCGGCGAGACCGACGGCGCCCGCGAGCAGTTCGAGCGGGTGCGCGAGCTGGCCAACCGCTCCCGTGGTCGCGGCATGGGCGGCAACTCGGAGATGCCGACGTTCGCGATCGTCGCCGACGCCTCGCTCGCCGAGCTCGGCACACCCGAGCAGTGCATCTCGGTGCTGACGGACATCGCCGACAACCGCTACGACGCGGTCGCCGACGGGCTGTCCACCGCGCTGGCCAACCGCCTGGCCGCGACCTTCGCCAGCGAGTCGCCGCACCGGCCGACCGTCGAGCGGCTGCTGCGGGAGAACCGCCAGCGGGCGGCGACGCGAGAGTTCGCCGAACGCAGCGAGCTGGTGGTGCGGTTCGTGCTCAACCGCCCCCGCCAGCGCCGCGACGACGCGGCCGACGCCGACGGCTTCGACAACCTCGCGGCGCTGCGCGGCATCGAACACACCGTGACGACGTTCGACGACCGCACCTCGCTGCTGGCGATGCGGCCGGCGACCGACGCCGAGCAGCGGCGCTGGTACTGTTCGCACGTCGGCATCGACTTCGACCTCGAGACGCTGTTGTCGGCGGCGCTGGCCGCCTACGTCGACGGCACCGGCAACTACGTGCTCTCGGTCAGCGACCCGGACGACGTCGCGCTGGTGCCGCCGCCCGAGGTGGTGCCCGAGGGCTTCACGCCCCCCGAGGTGAACAGCAGCGCCGACCTGACGCTGCGGGCCTACCCGGCCAACGCCGCGCGGCTGATGGCCGAACGCGCCGCCGCCACCCGCACCCGCACGCTGCTGCTGATCGCGCTGTTCGTCACCGCGCTCGGCGGCGCGATCTGGTCGTGGCGCTCGGCCCAGCGCGAGGCGCAGCTCGCGGCGCTCAAGATCGACCTGGTGTCGCGCGTCTCGCACGAGCTGAAGACGCCGCTGGCCCTGATCCGCATGTACGGCGAGACGCTCGGCATGGGGCGGGCGCGCGACAGCGACCAGGCCGCCGAGTTCGGCACCATCATCGCGCGCGAGTCGGAGCGGCTGACGACGCTGATCCAGCGCATCCTCGACTACTCGCGCCAGCAGAACGACACGCTCGACTACGAGGCGCAGCCGCACGACCTCGGCGAGCGCCTGCGCGAGATCGCCTACGCCTACGCGCCCCACCTCGAGTCGAAGGGCGTGATCCTGATCGACGAGCTGCCGCTCGGCATCACCGCCACCTGCGACAAGAACGGCCTCGAGAGCGCGATCCTCAACCTGCTCGAGAACGCCGCCAAGTACGGCCCCGACGCCGAGGAGCACGAGGTCGACCTGCAGTTGCTGCGCCGCGCCGGCGAAGCCGTGATCGAGGTGCGCGACCGCGGCCGCGGCATCCCCGACGGCGAGCACCAGCGTGTGTTCGAGGGCTTCTACCGGGCCAGCAACGCCGGCGAGGTGCGCGGCGCCGGCCTCGGCCTCGGCCTCGTGCAGCACTTCGCCAGGGCCCACGGCGGCGACATCGTGGCGCTGCCGCGCGACGGCGGTGGTACCATCATGCGCCTGACGCTGCCGCTCGGCTCGAAACCGCCCACCCCTCACTCCCCCGCCCGCGACGCCGCCAGGAAGGACCCGACTTGAGCACCATGACCGAGACGCACATCCTCATCATCGAGGACGAACCCGACCTGCGCGCCGGCCTGCAGCACAACCTCGAGCTCGAGGGCTTCAAGGTGCTGGCCGCGGCCAACGGCAAGGAAGGCCTGCGCAAGGCGCGCGAGGGGCAGGCGGCGCTGGTGCTGCTCGACCTGATGCTGCCCGAGATGTCCGGCATCGAGGTGCTGCAGCACCTGCGCGAGACCGGCCACGAGACCCCGGTGATCATCATCTCGGCCAAGGGGCAGGACCGCGACAAGGTGCAGGGCCTGGAGCTCGGCGCCGACGACTACCTGACCAAGCCGTTCGGCCTCAGCGAGCTGCTGGCGCGGATCCGCGCCGTGCTGCGCCGCACCAAGTCGGGCGCCAAGGCCGGCGCCGGCGAACGCGGCGCGGCGGCGACCGTCATGACCTTCCCCGGCCTGGTCGTCGACTGGAAACGCTTCACCGTCAGCCGCGACGGCGACGAGGTGCAGCTGTCGCGCTACGAGGCCGAGATCCTGCGCATGCTGATCGAACACCGCGGCGAGGTCGTCAGCCGGCAGGACCTGCTGCGCAAGGTCTGGGGCTACGTGCACCTGCCGACGACGCGCACGGTGGACAACCACATCGCGCGGCTGCGCAAGAAGCTCGAGGCCGACGTCGAGAATCCGGTGCACGTCGTGACCGTGCACGGCCTCGGCTACCGCTTCGAGTCGGAGCTGCTGGAGGAGAGGTGAGGAGCCCGTTCGCAGTGACGATGGCTGCAGGCCTCGGCGCCGCGCTGCTCGGCGCCGCGCTCGCGGCGCAGGAGCCGGCGCCGAAGCCCACCACCGCCCCCGACCCGTCGCGCGCCCCGAAGTCGGTGGCCACGCAGGTGCACGAAGCGTGGCTGACCGAGGTGCTCGACCTCGACGTGCGCGGCGCCGCCGAAGACTACGACCGCATCCAGAAGCAAGCGCCGCGCAACCGGCCGGAGCGCTGGATCGCCGTCACGCGACTGGCCGAGTTGAAGAAGCTCGGCGTGCTGTCGCCGGAGCCGGCGTCGATCGCGCAGGCGCCGGAGGCCGTGCGCAAGGCGATCGACGAGCTGCCGACGCCGCCGTCTGCCGCGCAGCTGCTGGCCAACCCGAGCGAAGAGCAGCTGCTGCCGCCGCTGCACAGCGCCACCGAGGCGGTGCAGAGCTGGGTCCGCATGCAGTTCGGCGCCAACGCTGCAGCCGGACCGCGAGGGCGACCGCGCTTCCGCCGCTGGGCGCCGAGCCCGATCTGGTCGGCTGCCGACGTGCTGCGCGTCGAGCTGAGCCACCGCAAGGAACAGGCGCAGGCGCTGCGCTCGCTGTACTTCGCCAACTGGAAGCCGCCCGAGGTGACGGGCGACCCGTCGGAGCGGTTGGCGACGGTGCGCCAGCGACTGACGATCTGGCTCGACGAGCAGGGCCCGGAGACGCTGCAGCACTCGCTGCTGAAGGAGCTGGGCGACGCGCTCGACGCCGAGGCGGAGAAGGGCCCGGAGCAGGCGCTCGCGCTGTTGTCGCGACTGCCGATCTACGCCGAGCGGCTGATCCTGGACCAGCGCCAGGATCCCGATCCGTCTCCCGGGAACAGCGGCGGCAATGGTCCTGGAGGCGGCAACGGTTCCGGCAGCAGCAGCAGCGGCGCCGGAGGCGGTCGCCGCTGACCGGCGAAGGACGCGGAACGATCCGGGGACGCTGCCCTGACGGAGGAAACGGATCGGCCCGGATCGACAGGTCGACCGAGCCGCGCCGCCCCGCCGAAGGGCCGGGTCAGTCGTCGTCGGCGACCGGCCGATCCGCCTCGGCGCGGTCCTCGCGCGGCGGACCCCCGGCGAGTTCGATGTCGTGCCCGCGCCGCGCCTCCGCCGCCCAGCGGTCGAACCAGGTCCCCTGGTAGATGTCCAGGGGTTCGACCTCGTGGCCCGCCGGGTAGAGCTGCGATGCCGCGCCGTAGACCACGCACAGCGGCAGATCGACGACGTGGACCAGGCCGTAGCAGCCGTGCTCGATGACGTGGAACACGCAGGTGAACGGCGTCACCGCCGCCTGCACGACCCAGCCGGCGCCGGCCGACTCGCGCACCATGCCGGCCGTCGCGACACCATCGCTCGCGCCGTTCCACAGCATCAACACCGGCGACGCGACGCCGATGGCGAGATCCTTGCCGGCCCGGTTGAGGGTGCCGCAGGCGCCGAGGCAAAGGCTCAGCAGCACGGTGGCGATTCGCGACGGCAGCGGATGGGACAAGGAACCTCCGGGGGTGACGCAGGGAGCGGTCGAGGCGACCGCCGCCGCATCGGACCGCACGACGCCGACGCTGTCCAGCGGTCATCGCGGCGAAAGCCGCTGCCCCCGTAGCACCCCCGCCGACCGGTCGGGTAACGTGTTCCCCCCCATGAGCGACTTCGGCGCCAACATCTTCGACGATTCCCCGGCTCCGACGCAGCCCGAGGCACCGGCCCGGCAGGCGAAGCCGGCGTCGGAACCTCCTGAACCCGCAGCGCGCGAAGCGCGCGAGCGCCGTCGGGAGCGCGCTGCTGACGAAGCGCGCGAGCTCGTCGAGGTCCAGCGCGCGCCGACACCCGCCAATCCGTGGCAGGACGTCACCGACGCCGACGAGCGCCGGGAGCATGCCGCGCCGCGCGACGACCGCCGTCCGCCGCGTGAGCCGCGTGAGCCGCGTGAGCCGCGACACGAAGACCGAGGACGCCGAGAAGAGCACCGCGATCGCCGCGACGAGCACCGCCAGCGGCGCGACGAGCACCGCGGCCGGCGGGAGGAACATCGCGGCCGCCGCGACGAGCGCCGCGAGGAACGGCGCGAGCATGGGCCGCGAGACGGCGCACCGCGTGCGGACGCGCAGCGCGCTGCACCGGCCGCGCCGCGCGCCGCCGTGCCGGCCGCCGACCGCGTCGTGCTGCTGATCGACCTCGACGCGCTGAGGGTCGGCGCCAACACGCGCAACGTCGAGCTGTCGTGGAACCGCCTGCAGCGCGGGTTGTCCCGCGGTAGGACCGTCGTCGCCGCCACCGCCTTCGGCGCGGCGACGCGCAAGGTCCCGGCCGGCTTCACGTTGCTCGCGGCTGGCGGGGACTTCGCTGCGGGCGTGGAGCTGGCGGCTGCCGCCTTCGCCGGCGCCGCCGACGGCGCGTCGGTGCTGCTGGCGCCGGTCACGCCGGCGCTGGCCGTGCTCGCCCGGGCGCTGCGCGGCCACGGCCGGACGGTCGAGCTGGTCGACTTCGAAGCCGGCGAGGCCAGCGGCATGGCGGTGGTGCCGCTCGGCAAGGACTGCGTGTTCGTGCCGTGACGCGACGCCCCCGTCGCACCGGGCTTGGCGCGCCGACGAGCGAGCCGCGACGGCGCCGGCTATAGTCGCGGCGGACCGACGTCGAAGAAGCCCACGCCGGAGAAGCCCCCTCGAGCTGCCGAGAACATGCGCCTGCCGTTCGACCCGACCCGCCTGTGCGCAGCCGCGCTCGCCGCCGCCGCGGCCGGCGTATCCCTCGCCCAGGGTGCGTTGCCGGAGCCGCAGCAGGCGCGCACCGAGCGCAGCTATCAGGGCAGCTACAGCGCGTCGGTCAGCCGCGAGCTGTTCACCGCCTGCGACGCCGACAGCGACGATCGGCTCGACGTCTTCGAGGCGGCGCAGTCGTTCGAGGCCGTGCGCACGCCGCGCGACTGCGAGGACTTCGCCAAGCTGGACCGCGATCGCGACGGCTACGTCACCTGGCCGGAGTTCGACCAGCTGTTCCGGGAAGGCCTGCAGAACGGCGGCACCTTCCGCGTGGCGACGGCGCGCCCGTTCGTCATGCCGGTGGCGCCGCCCGCGCCGCCGACGCCGCTGCGCCAGTTCCTGCGCACGCACGACGCCGACGGCGACGGCTCCCTGTCGCCGCAGGAGATCGAGCAGCTGCTGCAACGCACCGGCCTGCCGGACGTGATGGCGGGTCCGCTGAAGGCGCTCGACGTCGACCGCAACGGCAAGGTGGACGAGCCCGAACTGGCGCCGTGGTTCGAGATGCTGCCGCCGATGGCGAAGCAGGCTGCAGGCGGCGTCGGAGCGTTGCCCCCCCCGTGGTTCGAGGCCGACAAGAACCGCGACAGCCGCATCGACGCCGCCGAATTCGAGCCGGTCCTGCGACGCATCGACCCGCTGCTGGCGCGCTGGGCCAAGGCGTTGCTCGCCCGGATCGACCGCGACAAGGACGGCAAGCTCGCGGCCAACGAGCTGCAACCGCCGCCGGCCGAGGCGCCGCCGAAGCCGGCCGCACCGAAGCCCGTGCCGCCGCCAGCCCGCTGATCCAAGCAGCGGCGCCCCGCGCCGCGCGTCGTGCTCCGCACAAGCAGCGGCGCCCCGCGCCGCGCGTCGTGCTCCGCACAAGCAGCGGCGCCTTGCGCCGCGCGGCGTCGCGGGTTCGACTCGCGGCATGCGGCGCACCTCGAAGCGGATCCCGGCGGCGTTCCTCCTCCTCGGCGGCCTCGCGGCCCAGACGATCGAGCCGCGCACGGTGCCCGAGGCCACGGCCTACGCCGAGACGTCGCGCGCCGCCGACGTGCAGCGCTTCGTCGACGCCTGTGTCGGCCTGTCGCACGGCGACCGGCTGACGGTGCGCGTCGCCGGCAAGAGCGAGCAGGGCCGCGCCATGCTGGCGGTGAAGGTCGCGCTGCCGACCCCGCCCGCAGCCGACGCACCGGCGCGGCTGCGCGCGCTGGTGATCGCCGACATCCACGCCGGCGAGGTCGAGGGCAAGGAGGCGGTGCAGGTGCTGCTGCGCGAGTTCGCCAGCGGCCAGCACGAGGCGTTGCTGCGCGGCATGGAGCTGTGGTTCGTGCCGATCTACAACGTCGACGGCAACGAGGCGGTCAAGCTCGGCAACCGCCGCGGCCAGAACGGCCCCGACGTCGTCGGCACGCGCCACAACGCCAACGAACTCGACCTCAACCGCGACTTCGTCAAGGCCGACGCCAAGGAGACGCGCGTGCTGCTGTCGCTGTGGAACGAACTCGACCCGCACCTGTTCGTCGACCTGCACACGACCAACGGTTCGTTCCACGGTTACCAGCTGACCTACGCGCCCAGCCTGTCGGCCAACCTCGACCGCGGCGTCGACCGGCTCGGTCGCGAGCTGCTCGCGGCGACGCGCGCGGCGCTGCGGCCGCAGGGCTTCGAGACGTTCGACTACGGCAACTTCGAGACGCACGACTGGGACGGCAGCGGCGCGCCGGACTCGGGCAGCGAGCGCGGCTGGTTCACCTACGACCACCGCGCCCGCTACGGCGTCAACGGCTTCGCGCTGCGCAACCGCGTCGCGATCCTCAGCGAGGCCTACAGCTACGCCGACTTCGAGACCCGCATCGCCGCGACCCGCGCGTTCGTGCTGACCCTCTGCGAGCAGCTGCTGCAGCGCCGCGACGAGGCGCTCGCGGTGATGGCGCGCGCCGAGCGGCGCCTCGCCGACGGCGACGCGTGGTTCGGCTGGCAGACGACGTTCGGCGACCCGGAGCCGCTGCCGGTGCTGGTCGGCGAGGCCGAAGAGGTGAAGGGCGAGGGCGACCGGCCGACGCGCATCGTGCAGCAGCCCGGCGCGCACGAGGAGACGATGCCGGTGTTCCGCCGCTTCCGCGCCCACGCGCAGCGCCGCCTGCCCGAGGCCTGGGCGATCGTCGGACCGTCGCCCGAGGTCGTGCAGCGCCTGCAGTGGCACGGCGTGCAGTTCCGCGCCGTCGAGGCGCCGACCAGGCGGCGCGTCGAGCGCTTCGCCGTCGACAAGAAGAAGAAGCCGAAGCGCCCCTACCAGGGCCACCAGGAGCTCGTGCTGGAGGGGCACTGGGAGCCAGCCTACGAGACCGAACTGCCGCTCGGCACGATCGTCATCGACGCGCACCAACCGCACGCGCTGGTCGCCGCGACGCTGCTCGAACCGGAGAGCGAGGACTCGCTGTCGAGCTGGAACTTCTTCGAGGCGGCGACCGACGAGCTCTACCCGGTGCTGAGGGTCGTGCGGTGAAGGCCGCGCTCGCCGCGCTGCTGACGCTGGGCGCGCTCTTCGCCCAGGAACGCGCGCCGACCGCCGCGGCGAAGCGCCCCAACCTCGTGCTGATCCTCAGCGACGACCAGGGCTTCGGCGACTACGGCTTCATGGGTCATCCGGTCATCGAGACGCCCAACCTCGACCGGCTCGCCGCCGAGAGCCTGGTGTTCCCGCGCGGCTACGTGCCCACCGCGCTGTGCTGCCCGTCGCTGGCGACCATCCTGACCGGCACCTACCCGCATCAGCACGGCTTCACCGGCAACGACCCGGTCAAGGGCAAGGACCGCAACGCGTGGATCGAACCGTTCGGCCGCATGCCGCAGGTGCCGGCGCTGCTCGCCGCCGCCGGCTACCGCACGCTCGAGACCGGCAAGTACTGGCAGGGCGACCCGAAGGTCTCGGGCTTCACCGACAGCATGGGCGAGACCGGACGGCACGGCGGCCAGGCGCTGGCGATCGGCCGCGAGACGCTGCGACCGATCGAGGACTTCGTCGCCGCCGCGCAGGAGCAGCAGCAGCCGTTCCTGCTCTGGTACGCGCCGTTCCTGCCACACACGCCGCACACGCCGCCGGAGCGGCTGCTGGCGAAGTACCGCGACAAGGCCGCGGACCTCGCCCAGGCGAAGTACTTCGCGATGTGCGAGTGGCTCGACGAGACCTGCGGCGAACTGCTCGGCCTCCTCGACGAGCGCGGGCTGCGCGACGACACGATCGTGCTGTTCCTGTCCGACAACGGCTGGAGCCAGGGCGAAGCGGGGTTCCGCGGCTCCAAGCAGACCCTGTGGGAGCACGGCGTGCGGCAGCCGTTCCTGATCCGGTGGCCGGGCCGGGTGCTGCCACGCCGCGACGAGCAGCACCTCGCCAGCAGCATCGACCTGGCGCCGACGATGCTGGCGGCCGCCGGCGTGCCGATCCCGGACACGATGCGCGGCGTGAACCTGCTCGACGCTGCGGCAGTGGCGGCGCGCGACGCGGTGTTCTGCGAGGACTTCACGCACGACATGGCGGCGCCCGACGACCCGGCGGCGACGCTGGAAGGCCGCGCGGTGATCTGCGGCGAATGGAAGCTGATCGTCACCCGCGGCGACAAGCGGGCGCGCATGGACCCGCAGACCGAAGGAGTGTTCTTGTTCGACGTCGTCAAGGACCCGAAGGAGCAGCACGACGTCGCCGCCGAACACCCCGAACGGGTCGCCGAGCTGCGGCGGCGGCTGGATGCATGGTGGGATCCGGCGGCCAAGCCCCGGCGTTGACGATGCGGGCCGCATCGACGTAGGGTCCACGCGTGGAAGCCGTCGACACGATCCGCTGGCTGAACCTGTCGGATGGAGACATCCGGCAAGTACATGCCGCCGCGGCCAAGGTGCTGCGCGGCTCGCCCGAGGTCGTCGCCGCCTATCACTACGGCTCGTCGGCGCGCCGGCAGCCGGCACGTGACATCGATCTCGCCCTGGTAGTCGAACGCGACCGAGCCCACGCGCTCGACACCGGCCCCATCACCGAAGCCATCGCCGCAGAGTGCGGTCGGCCGGTCGACGACTTCGACGTTCGCATCGTCAACGATGCCGATCCGGTCTTCCTCGGCAACCTCCTGCGTGACGGCCAGCGCTGCTACGAAGGCGACCGCGACGCCCGCGTCGCCTTCGAGGTACGCGCCATGAACGCGTGGCGGGACTTCCGACCGGCCTGGGAGCGCATGCGGCGGCGCGTGCTGGAGCTCTGGTCGCGTGGCTGAAGCGCACCTTTCGCTGTTGCTCGAGATGATCTCGATGCTCGAGCGCTACGCCCGGGAGGTGCAGCGCGCCGATCTCGACGCAGATCGCGAGACGTGGCTCAAGGTCAAGGCGGCACTCGAAGTCGCCGCGCAATGTGCCATCGACGCGGCCTTGGACCTGGTCGCCCGCCGCGGCCTGGGCACGCCGCAGACCGACCGCGACGCCTTCGCGGTGCTGGGGCACGCAGGCGTCATCGACGCACCGCTCCGTGACGCCCTGCAGCAGTGGGCCGGCATGCGCAACGAGCTGGTGCGCATGTACACCAGCCTCGACCTCGACAAGGTGCATCAGGCACTGGCGAAGACGGCCCCGTTGCGGACCTTCCACGCGGTCGTGGCGCGCGAGCTGGCCTCCGGCACGTGATCGCTGCCTGACGTCACCCGCCGACAGGACCGACGTCGCGCGCCAGCTCGTAGCGCAGCAGGGGCACGTCGGCCGGCCAGCGCTCGACGTCGTGCGCGCGCTCGCCGATACGGTGGAAACCGAGACCCTCGAGGATGCGGATCGACGCGACATTGTCGGCGAGCACCTCGGCCCACAGCCCGTCGAGCCGCAGGTAGTCGAAGGCGACCCGCACGGCCGCCCGCACGGCGTGGCGACCGACGCCGCGGCCCTGTTCGCCACGTGCGACCCAGTAGCCGAGCTCGCCCGTGCCGTCGTGGATCTGGTGGAAGCCGACCAGGCCGACGAAGCGCCCGTCGTCCTCGATGGCGAACACGTGCGCGGTGCCGGCTTCGCGCTCGCGCAGGGTCAGCGCGTAGAACGTCGCCGCGCCGTCCGGCGGGTACGGGTGTGGCACGCGCGTCGTCGCGGCGATCGCCGGATCGGCGGCGAGCTGCTGCAGCGCCGGCAGGTGCCGTTCGTGCAGGCGGTAGACGCCGCAGGTCTCCTCGATCGGGCGCGGTCCGGGCACGTCGTCGGTCATCGCGGTCGCATCGTAGCGCGCGGGCCCGCGGTCAGAACCAGCGCGCCGTGTATGCCTGGGCGTCGCTGGTGACGATGCCGAGCGCGTTGCTCGGGTCGAGGATCCACCACTGTCCGCGGAACGAGAAGCCGTCGAACTGCGGCGCGCCGATCAGCGGCAGGGCGATCGAACCGTCCCCCGCCGGGTCGGTGATGGTCGCCGCCAGCAGCCCCACCTCCCCGCCGTGCAGGATCAGGCAGTTCGGCGCGCCCGGCAGCGGCACGCTCAACGGCGCGAAGCCGGCGGCGAACAGCGCCGCCGCGTTCCCGGCCGCGTTGCGCACCCGCATGCGCAGCGACGGGTTCGGCAGCGACGGCAGCCCGATGGTGGTCGCGATCGGCGCCCCGTTGAGGCCGACGTCCCAGCCGCCGAACGCCGGCGCCGACGCCGAGTAGCCGAAATCGAGCAGCAGGGGGCCATTGCGCGGGTCCCAATCGAACGGCCGATCGAACGGGATGCGCAGCGAGAACGCGTTGGGCGACGCGCCGACCGACGGCGCCGGGACCGACAACAGCCCCGTGTGCACCCGCAGGAGGTCGTGGCCGTGGTTGGCGAGGAACGTCGTCGACAGCGCATTCACCGGGTTGCGGCCGGTCGAGACGTTGAGCGTGAAGACGTAACCGCCCGCAACCGAGGTGCCGGGCGTGGCCCCGTCGCAGCGCAACGCGACCGCGGCGATGCGCATCGGCGCGGCGTAGTCGACGAGGCTGCCGTCATAGGCGTACATCACGTGGCGCGCGACGGACGAACCGAACGGCAACGCCGTGGAGGCCGCGCCCTCGGTCGTCGCCGACGACAGCGGCGCGACGAGCTTGAACGGCAGCGTCTGCGCCGACACGGATGCGGACAGGACGAGGATCACCAACGCTGCTGCGAGACGAGCCATACGCACCTCTGGAAGGACTCCAGAGGATACCGGCACGGCGCTCACGCGCAGGCCCCGACCGGGTCAGCGCCCGCCGTGCACCGCGTCGTAGGCGGCCCCGCATGGCCAGCAGTCCCGATGCGAGGGCCGGATCCTCGGGGCGCAGGTAGAGGGTGTCGGCGACGCGGCCGTCGGGGTCGATGACGCAGAAGGTCGGGAAGCCCTTCACGTGGTAGTCGGCGAGGAAACGCGACTGGAAGCCGGCCTCCAGGAGCCGCTGCGTGCCGTCCATCTCGTGCTCGCGCACGAAGTCCACCCAGCGCTGTCGTTCAGATCGCCCTGGAGCGCCGGCGATCGGCGGGCCAGGCGCCGCACCGCCGGCCCGCGAAGGTCAGCGACCGGCATTGTCGACGACCTGCTGCAGCACGGCGGCGAAGCCCGGCAGCGCCCGCAACGGCTCGAGCTTGCCGCCGGTGCGCAGCCGTTCGGCGTCGGCGTAGCCGTGCTCGGCGGCGGCCGCGAGCCGCTGCAGCGCCTCATGCAGCAGCGCTTCCCCCCGCGGCCCGCGGTCCTCGTCCGACAGCTTCGCGTCGCGCGCCAGCATGGTGCTCGCCTGCGCCAGCAACTCCGCGGCGATGCGCTGCGTCTTGCCGTCGTCGGGCCGCAGCGCCGCCAGCCGCCTCGCGGCCGCCGCCTCGGCGCCATGATCGCCCAGCTCGCCGTGGGTCTGGGCGACGAACCAGGTCGCGTTGTAGAGGTACAGCTGCCAGGTCCGGTGCTGCGGCGCCGCGGCGACGACCTCGGCGGCGAGGCGCTCCGCCTCTGCCAACATGCCCAGCGCCCGTCGCGGCTCGCCGGCGTCCAGGGCCTGGGAGCCGAGGTTGACCAACGATGCCGCCAGGTTGGCGCGGTTGTCGAGCACCGACGCATCGGCGGCGACCAGCACGCGCTGCGTCGCCAGCGTGCGCTCGAACCACTGGGTCGCCTCCGCGTCACGCCCGCCCTGCTGCGCGCACAACAACCCCATCGAGTTCTCCAGGTGCGAGCGCCAGCGCAGCGCGTGGGCCTGTTCGGGATGATCGTCGAGCACCGCCTGGATCTGCGTGATGCCGTCGAGCATGGCCCGCTCCTGGGCCGCGAAGTCGTCGGCGTCGAGCTGCGCGCGCAGCACCGCCACCGCCGCCTGCGCCACCCGCGCCGAGGCGCCCAGCGGTTCGCCGGCGACCGCGGCAGTGATCGCCAGGGCCCGTTCGCAGACGGCGCGCGCTTCCTCGAAGCGCTGTTCCTCGATCAGGAAGCGCACGTCGTCCTCCGCCGACGAGAGCACGTGATCGATCGCCACGTCGCGGTACTCGTGCCCGACCGTCGCGGCGCCACCGGTCCGCCACAGCTCGGCGAGCCGCGCGAGGCTCGCCTCGTATTCGTCGCGGCGGCCCAGCTGACGCATCGCCATCGAGGTGCCGCGCTCGATGCCGAGCTGGTGCACGATCGCCAGCGCATGCGACGGCTGCCGCGCCAACACCGCGCTCGTGAGCTGCCCTGCCGCCTCGAAGTCGCGCAGCGCCGTCTCCGCATCACCTCGCGTCAACAGCACCCGACCGCGACTCAGGAGGGCGTCCGCCGCGACCAGCGCGAGGTCGTCGTCGCCGGGGCGCTGGACGGCCAGCCGGGTGGCCAGCTCGACGGCGCGATCGGCGCTCGCCATCGCCAGCGCGAACTGCCCCAGGCTGCCCTCGACGAACACCATGTTCAGCGTCGCGCGGGCGGTCTTCTCGAGCATCGCGAGGTCCCCCGGCGCGGCGGCGAGGAAGCGCTCGTAGAACGAGATGGCGCGCTCCATCAGGTCGCGACGCACGCGCTGCATCTTCGGCACGTCGAACAGCTCCTCGTCGGCGACGCGCGCCAGCAGGCTGTCGACCGCCTCGCGAGCCATGTCCCGCTGCAGGTCGGCGAGCCGCCGCTGCTCGTTGGCGGTGTCGAGCGCGCGCTGGATGTCGCGGTTGGCGGCCTGGGTCTGCAGCAGGAAGACGCTCGGCGCGACCAGGCACAGCAGCACGGCGGCGACGATCGTGATGGCGCGCGCCGGGTGGCGCTGCGCCCAGCGCCGGACCAGCAGCCAAGGGCCGGGCGGCAGGGCGCGGATCGGCCGCAGCGTGAGCACGTTGTCGAGGTCTTCGGCGAAGGCGGCGGCGCTGGCGTAGCGCCGCGCCGGATCGACGTCGCAGGCCTTGCGCAACACGACCTCCACGTCGCGCGGCACCGCGCGATTGCGTTCGCGCAGCGGCGCCAGGCGGCCGGCCAACACCAGGTCGCGCGTCACGGCCTCGGAGTCGGCGGCGAACGGCGTCTGCAGCGTCAGCAGTTCCCAGGCGGTGATCGCCAGCGCGTAGACGTCGCAACGTGCGTCGATCGCCGCGTGCTCGCCGCGCACCTGCTCCGGTGACATGTAGGCCAGCGTGCCGAGCTGGCTGCCCGAGCGCGTCAGGCGTTCGTCACCGGCGGCCACGGCCAGGCCGAAGTCGAGCAGCATCGCCTGTCCGGTCGGTGTCACCATGACGTTGCTCGGCTTGAGGTCCCGGTGCAACACGCCGCGTTCGTGCGCGTGCTGCAGGGCGACCGCGACGGCGCGCACCAGCTGCAGGCACGCCGTCACCCACGCCGCGGCGAACGGTTCTCCCGGCGGTGGTTGCTGCGGCACGTCGCTGCCGACCGGCAGTGTCGCCTGCAACGCCGCCCACAGATCGGCGCCGTGCAGCGACGCAGGGTCCCGCGCGGCCAACATCCGGATCACCGCGTCCAACGAGGCCCCGGGCACGTGCTCCATCGCCAGCCACGGCACGCCGCCGTCCTCACCGGCGCCGTACACCGGCACGATGCCAGGGTGTTGCAGCCGGGCGATCGTGGCGACCTCGCGGCGGAAGCGCTCGCGCACGCCAGGCAGGTGCGCGTGGTCGAGCCGGATCAGCTTCAGCGCCACGTCACGCCCCAGGGACAGCTGACGGGCGAGGTAGACGACCCCCATGCCGCCGCCGCCGAGCCGTCGAACGATGCGGTAGTCGCCGATCTGCTCGGGCACGGGCCCCGGGTTCCCCCCGCCGGCGAAGCCGAGCTCGTGCAACCGCGACAGGTGCGCGCGCACCCGCGCCGCGTGCGACGAATGCGACGCGAGGAATCGCGCCATCGCCGCCTCGTCGTGCTCGAGCAGGCCGATGGCCTGCACCAACACCTCTTCGTAGTCGGGCTCGGGTGACGGATTCGCAGGGTCGGTCATGGCAGGATCCGGACGCGGGACGCAGGTTGGGCCGGAAAGCGAGCGCAGCGACCGCGTCGACACCCTGAGGCGACGCTCCAGCACCTCCGCACCGGCTCGCCCTTCCCGTGTGGTATCTTCCGCGCCCGGATCCGCCGATGCACGAATCCTCCGTTCTCGCCCAGCAGGCGGCCCAGGGTGATCAACACGCCCTGGCCGAGCTGATCCAGCGCCACCTGCCGTCGGTGCGCGCGTTCGTGCGCTGCCACATGGGGCCGCAGCTGCGCGCCAAGGAGTCGTCGTCGGACATCGTGCAGTCGATCTGTCGCGAACTGCTCACCCACCGCGACGCGTTCCGCCATCCGGACGAGGACGGCTTCCGTGCATGGCTGTTCACGACCGCGCGGCGCAAGATCTCCAACCGGGCGCGCGACCTGCTCGGGCAGAAGCGCGACCCGCGCCGCGAGGTCGCCGGCCTCGACGAAGCGGGCGCCGCCGCCCTGTGCCGCGCCTACTCGCAGTTCTCGACCCCGAGCGGCAAGGCGATCCTGGCCGAGGAGGTCGCGCGGCTCGAGGCCGCGATCGAGCGCTTGCCCGAAGAGCAGCGCGAAGTGCTGACCCTGGCCCACCTCGCCGGCTTGTCGCGCGCCGAGATCGGCACCCGCATGAACCGCAGCGAAGAGGCGGTCAGGGCCCTGCTGCACCGCGCCAAGGCGCGCATGCTGCTGCTGCTCGACGGCCAGACCGCCCAGTGACGCTTGCGGCGCGGCCTCGGCCATGGTCATTGCAGCTCGATGCGGTGCGCGTCCGACGCCGACAACAGACCGTTGTGCGCCGACGGGGCCAGGAAGAAGCCCTGCACGACGATCGTCGTGCCCGGATGACCCGGGGGCGCGAACAGGCTCCACAGGCCCGGTGCGGCGGTCATCACGCCGACCTGCACGATCAGCGCGTCGATGCCCACGTGGAAGTCGGGCAGCGGCCCGACCGGCGGCGCGTTGCCGGTCGAGTAGACGTTGGCGGCGATCAGGAACAGCTCGCCGGTCGACATGCCGTAGCGCTGCGCGCACTCGACGGCGACCGTCGCGAACGGCGCGGCCGGTTTGACATCGGGCGTGGTGCTCGGCGTCGCGCCGACGCCGGTGCGCAGCTCGCAGTGCTCGGCGGTGCCTTGCAGTGTCGCCGGTGCGACCGGCGTGAAGACCGCGAAGTAGTCGTTGTTGGGGTCCGAGTTGCCGCCGAAGCTGTTGGTGGTGCTGCTGCCGAACACCGACAAGAACACGTAGACGGCGCCCGCCGGCACCTGCACCACGGCGCTGTCGCTCCAGCCGGTGCGCCCCACCACGAAGTCCTCGGCGATGTTGGTCGGTTGCCCCAGGCTCGCGGTGATGCCGGTGGTGATCGGCGCGCCGTGCACGACCGGGATGGCGCCTGGCACTCGGTTCACCAGTCCGTTGACGGGCGTCAGCAGCTGCGGCGTGCTGCTGAACACCGCGATCAGGTTGCGCTGGGTGTCGGAGCTGCCGTTGTAGCGGTAGGCACCGGTGGTGGCGATGTGGACCCAGGCGCCCGGCGCGAGCCCGAGCGCGCTGAGCGGGATGCCGGGCGCCGGCAGCGCGCCGGCGTCGTTGGCGATGCCGAGGTAGGTGGCCTTCGGATTGACGGGCACCGACACCTGGGCGCAGGTCTCGGCGAGCGGCGCGGCGAGGCCGAGCAGGAGAGTGAAGAGGGAACGGTTCATCGCTGTGATCTGGTGAGGGAAGGATGGAACGGGTGTCGGGCGCGGATCGGGTTGTGCTGCCGGTCCGGCAGCGGACCGACGCCCGCCCCCGCCACATCACGGACCTGGTGGCGGCGTGACGCGGCGGCAGCGGAAATCGGGGCCTGCCCCCACCGCCGCGCGAGGAATCCGCGGGCCCGGACCACGTGGCACTGGCGATGATGGGGCCCTACGCGTTCTTCCCCACCGCCCTGGTGATCCCGCTGCCGGAGCACCTCCCCGACGGCACGCTCTACTTCCAGGACTTCCACACCGACGCGACCTTCACCCAGCTGCTGAGCACCCAGCGGCTGGAGGTGCCGATCGTCAAGTGACGCGCCGCGCCCGCCCGGGTCACACCATGCGCTCGGGCTGCAGCCGCGCCTCGATGTCGGCGTTCCACAGGCCGCGCCCCTTCAGCACGTCGGCGACGCTCTGCTTGGTGCGCAGCGCCTCGGCGGCGACCTCGGTCGACGTGCCGTAGCCGAGCACCGGCACCAGCGCGGTGACCAGGCCGATGCTGTTCGACACGAACTGCCGGCACTGCTCGGCGTCGGCGACGATGCCCTCGACGCAGTTGTGCCGCAGCGTGACGACCGCGTTGGCGAGGATCTTCAGCGACTCGAGGATGCAGGCGGCGATCACCGGCTCCATGACGTTGAGCTGCAGCTGCCCGGCTTCGGCGGCCATCGCCACCGCCAGGTCGTTGCCGATGACGCGGTAGGCGACCTGGTTGACGACCTCGGGGATCACCGGGTTGACCTTGCCCGGCATGATCGACGAGCCCGGCTGCCGCGGCGGCAGCTGGATCTCGCCGAGGCCGGCGCGCGGGCCCGACGACAGCAGGCGCAGGTCGTTGCAGATCTTCGACAGCTTGATGGCGAGGCTCTTCAGCGCCGCCGAGAACATCACGAACCCCTGCGTGTCCTGCGTCGCCTCGATCAGGTCCGGCGCCAGCGTCAGCTCGAGGCCGGTGATCGCGCACAGGTGCTGCATCGCGCGCTCGCGGTAGCCCTGCGGCGTGTTGAGCCCGGTGCCGATCGCGGTGCCGCCGATGTTGAGCGTGCGCAGGTCGTCGCGCGTGCGGCGGAACGTCTTCAGCTCCTGGCGCAGGCTGGTGGCGAACGCCGAGAACTCCTGGCCGAGCGTCATCGGCACCGCGTCCTGCAGCTGCGTGCGGCCCATCTTGACGACGTTGGCGAACTGCCGCGCCTTCGCGTCGATCGCGGCGATCAACCCCTCCACCGCGTCGGTCAGCCGTTGGCTCGACAGGATCATGCCGAGCTTCAACGCGCTCGGATAGACGTCGTTGGTCGACTGCGAGCAGTTGACGTGGTTGTTGGGGTGCAGGCGCTCGTAGTCGCCCTTGTCGCGGCCGAGCAGCTCCAGCGCCCGGTTGGCCAGCACCTCGTTGGCGTTCATGTTGGTCGAGGTGCCGGCGCCGCCCTGCAGCACGTCGACGACGAAGTAGTCGTGCAGCTTGCCGACGATCACCTCGTCGGCGGCGTCGGCGATCGCCTGGGCGATGTCGGCGGGGATCGCGCCGCAGTCGCGGTTGGCGAAGGCGCAGGCCTTCTTGACCATCGCCAGCGCCTTGATCAGGTTGGGGTAGGCGTTGAGCCGCACGCCGCCGATGTCGAAGTTGCTGAGCGCGCGCAGCGTCTGCACGCCGAAGTAGGCCTCGGCTTGCACCTCGCCGTCGCCGAGCAGGTCGTGCTCGGTGCGGGTCCTGCCGGTCGAGAACGCGTGCGTCACGCCGGTGGTGCGGAACAGCAGCTGGTCGACGCGGCCGACGACCTCGCCGAGCAGGCTCTGCAGCATGCGCTTCTCGAGGCCGTCGTCGCCGCCGAGGAACGCCAGCACGCGGTCGCGGTGCAGGAACGACACCTCGACGTCGGTGGTCGCCGTGGCGGTCGTCGAGTGCACCGACTCGATCATCATGCCCTCGCCGAGCAGGTCGCCGCGCACCATCGTCGAGACGACGCGCCGGTCGCCGTAGACGTCGTTGCGGGTCAGCTCGACGCGGCCGCGGCGCAGCAGCAAGAGGCGCGCGCGCGCGTCCCCTTCGCGGAACAGCACCTCCCCCTCGCGGTAGGTCGTGTGCTGGACCTCGCGGAGCAGACGGTCCACCTCGGTCGAGGTCAGGTTGGCGAAGATGTGGACCTGGCGGAAGGCCTGGGCCCAGTCGAGCGGTTCGGTCATGGTCGGTCGCGGGAAGTTGCTGGAGTCATCCCGCCGCCGCGGCCTCCGCGCAAGGGGCCAGTGCCCGGAGCCGCGACCGGCCGACTACTGCCAGCGGAACATGCGCAGCGCCAGCCAGAAGCACAGCCCGCCGAGGGCCGCGAAGCCGCCGAGCGGCAGCAACACGTCGAGCAGCCCGCACGGCTCGAGCATCACGGTGCGCAGCGCGCGGTTGACGTGCGTCAGCGGCATCGCCTCGGCGGCCCAGCGGGTCGGGCCCTCGAGGTTCTCGTTGGCGAAGAAGGTGCCACCGAGGATCCACATCGGCAGCATCACCGCGTTGATCAGGCCGCTGATGGTCTCGATGGTCCGCGCGCGCGACGCACACAGCACGCCGATGCCGCTGAAGCAGAGGCCGCCGACGACGACGATCGACAGCAGCGCCAGCACGCTGCCGCGCAACGGCACCCCCCACAGCAGCGTGCCGAACAGCACGATCACCAGCGCCTCGGGCAGCACCAGCACCGACCGTCCGAGCAGGTAGCCGGCGATGAACTCCGAGCGGCGCATCGGCGTGACGAACAGCCGGCGCAGCAGGTTCTGCGTGCGCATCTGCACCAGGTTGAAGCCGACGCCGTACATCCCGGCGCCGAGCAGGTTGAGCCCGATCAGACCCGGCACGAGGAAGTCGATGTAGCGCGCCCCCGGCCGATCCTCGACCTCGTGCCGCACCGGCGCGATCGACGCGGCCTGCGGCGACGCGTCGATCATCGCCCGCTCGACCAGCAGGCGCGCCAGCTCGGCTTCGGGCCGCGTCGGATCGCTGCGCAGCACCGGCGCGCCGTCCTGCACGTGCAGCGACAGCGCCACGCGGCCGCGGGCCAGGGCGCGGTCGGCGTCGGCTTCGTCGAGCACCTCGACGTCGAGGCGCGCGCTGCGTCGCAGCATCGTCGCGTAGTGCTCGGCGCCCGGCGACGCGATCACCGCGACCGGCACCGGCGGCAGCGCGGCCGGCTGGAAGGCGAAGCCGAGCACGAACGCCATGCCCAGCGGGAACCCGTAGGTCCAGAACACCGCCGCGGGGCTGCGCCAGAACTCGAGGAACGCCGTGCGCGTCACCGCCCGCACCACGCGCCACCTCATGCCGCACCGCCTTCGCGCAGCTGGCGCCCGGTCAGATGCACGAACACGTCCTCGAGCGTCGCGTGACGCGTCGACAGGCCGCCGAGCACCAGGCCGCGCTGTTCGAGCAGGGTGAGCAACGCCGGCAGCGCGCGGTGCACCGAGCGCACCGTCAACGTGAGGCGCACGCTGCCCGGCGCGGTGTCGAACGCCGCCGCGGCCACGTCCGGCAACGCGCGCAGCTCGGCCTCGGTCGGCGCGACGCCGGAGTCGGCGACGACGTCGGCGGTGACGAAGTGCTCGGCGCCGAGCGAGCGGATCAGCCCGGCCGGCGTGTCGAGCGCGATGACGCGGCCGCGGTCGACGACGGCGACCCGATCGCAGAGTTGCTCGGCCTCGTCCATGTAGTGGGTCGTCAGCAGCACGGTGCCGCCGCCCGCGCGGAAGTCGCGCACGACCTGCCACAGCTGCCGGCGGGACTGCGGGTCGAGGCCGGTGGTCGGCTCGTCGAGGAACAGCAGCTCGGGGTCGCCGACCAGCGCGGCCGCCACCGCCAGCCGTTGCCGCTGACCGCCGGACAGCGACTTCTGCCGCGCGTCGGCCTTCTCCTCGAGCGACACCAGCGCCATCGCCTCGTCGACGCTGCGGCCGCGCTCGAAGCTGACGCGGAACAACGCCAGCACCTCGCGCACCGTCGCGTGCTCGTGGAACCTCGTCTCCTGCAGGCAGACGCCGATGCGGGCGCGGATCGCGCCGTCGTCGCCGTCCCGCCAGGAACGGCCGAGGATGCGCACCTCGCCGGCGTCGGGCGCGGTGAGCCCTTCGCAGATCTCGACGGTGGTGGTCTTGCCGGCGCCGTTGGGGCCGAGCAGACCGAACACCTCGCCGCGGCGCACCACCAGGTCGAGGTGGTCGACGGCGACGGTCGTCTCGCGCCCCTTGGTGAAGGCCTTGCGCAGCCCGGCCAGCTCGATCGCCGGCGCCGCGTCCGCGGCGGACGTCATCGACCGCCCTCGCCGGGCCTCGCGGCGCCGTCGGGACTCACCGCGGGAACGCCTCGGGAAGACCGCCGTCGACCGGCAGCACCGCGCCGGTGGTCGGGGTGCGCCGCGCCGCGAACCACGCCACCGCCTCGCCGACGTGCCGCGCCGTGACCGGCACCTTGAGCAGCGAGCGCTGCCGGTAGTAGTCGCGCAGCTGCACCGCGTCGAGGCCGCGCGCCGCCATGCGCTCGGGACCGACCTCCTGCCACAGCTGGCTCGGCACCTCGTCGTCGCCGAACACCGCGTCGGCGTTGACCGCGTTGACGCGCACGCCGAGGTCGGCGAGCTCGAGCGCGGCGATGCGCATCAGCTGCAGCGCGGCGGCCTTGCTGGCCGAGTAGGCGCCGAAGCCCTTGCCGGGCGCGAAGACGTTCTTGCTGGCCTGCACCACCACGCTGCCGCCGGTGGCCTGCTTGCGGAAGATCGGCGCGGCGTGCTTCAACACCAGCATCGTGCCGGTGGTGTTGACGTCGAGCACCTCGCGGAAGGTCGCCGCGTCGAGCAGCTCGAGCGCGCCGGTGCGGGCGATGCCGGCGTTGGGCACCAGGCAGTCGAGCCCGCCGAAGGTCGCGCAGCACTGCGCGAACAGTTCCTGCACGGCCGCCTCGTCGCGGAGGTCGGCGACCACCGCGTGCAGCCGACTGCCGTGGCCGGCGAAGCCGGCGGCGACCCGGGCGAGCCGCTCGCCGTCGACGTCGGTCAGCAACACGCAGGCGCCCTGCTCGAGCAGCGCCTCGGCGATGCCCCGGCCGATCGCGCCGGCCGCGCCCGTGACCAACGCCACCTGACCGAGCAGCGGCGGCGACGCCTGCTTGCCGAGCTTCGCCAGCTCGAGCGGCCAGTACTCCATCTCCGCCAGCTCGGCGTCGGCGAGCGGGGTGTAGGAACCGAGCGCGTGCGCCGCGGCCTTGACCCACAGCGTGCGCTCGGCGATGTCGGCGGCGATGCCGGCGGCCTTGCGATCGCGGTGCAGCGCGACCAGCCCGACACCGGCCAGCACCGCGACCACCGGCGACGGCGCGTGCATGTGCTGCGGCGAACGCGCGCGACAGTGGTCTTCGTAATAGCGCCGATAGCGCACGCCGTAGCCGAGCACCTCGCGGCGGATGCGGTCGGGGTCGCGCAGCTCGGCGGCGCCGAGATAGAGGTACGGCCCCTTGGTGCGGATGACGTGGTCGGGCGTCACCGGGTTGCTCTGGCACAGAGCACCGGCGCTGCCGTGTGCGCCGAACGCCGCCAGCCGGTCGCCGGTGCGCGCGACGGTGACGACCCGGTCGAAGTCGGCGCCGAACGCGCGTTCGACCGTCGGCGCGCAGGCGCCGCGCAGCACCGGCAGCACCTCGGCCAGGATCCGCTGCCGCGCCGCGGCATCGAGCGGCGGCGGCTCGCCGCACAGCATCGCGGGACAGCCGCCGATCTCGCGCTCGACGTAGCGCCGCGCCTGCTCGACCAGCTCGATGGTGCGCTCGTAGCTCTCGCGCGCATCCGCGCCGAAGGTGAACAGCCCGTGCTTGGCCAGCACGATGCCGCGGCAGCCGGGCTTCGCCTCGTAGGCAGCGGCCACCGCCTTGGCCAGCGGGAACCCCGGCATGATCCAAGGCAACACCAGCACGTCGTCGCCGAGCGCGCGCCGCACGTGCAGCCCGGGATCGGGCTGATCGGTCAGCACCAGGATCGCGTCGGCGTGCGTGTGGTCGACGAAGGCGTGCGGCAGGAACGCGTGCAGCAGCGCCTCGACCGACGGGTTGGGCGCCGCGCTGTCGAGCAGCGCGCCGCGCACCGCGTCGACCATCTGCCGGTCCGACAGGGATTCCAGCTGGCGCAGCTCGCGCAGCTGCGCCAACCGCACCGCCGGCAGGCCGCGTGGCCCGACCGACGCGAGGTCGCTGCCGCTGCCCTTGACGCACAGCACCTCGACGTCGCGGCCGAGCACGTCGCGCGCGAGGGTCTTCACCGAGGTGTTGCCGCCGCCGTGCAGCACCAACGCCGGGTCCTGCCCGAGCAGTCGCGAGGTGTAGACGCGCAGGCCGAGCGCTTCGCCGTGCTCGCGGCACTCGGCGACACACGCGGCGGCGGCCTCGTCGGACCAGCGGCTGACGATCGGCGGCATTCCTTGCTTCATGCGGGGCGGTTGGTGCGCAGCCAGGCGAGCAGCGCTTCGAGGTCGTACGGCAGCGGCGCTTCGAAGGTCATCTCGGCGTGCGTCGCCGGGTGCGGCACGGTCAGGCGCAGCGCGTGCAGGCAGTGCCGCGTGACCTCCGGTGCGCCGCCGGGCAACCGGTCGTGCTGCCGACGCCGCGAACGATACACGCGATCGCCGACCAACGAGTGGCCGATCGCCATCATGTGCACGCGGATCTGGTGCGTGCGTCCGGTCTTCGGCCGACACAGCACATGGGCGAAGCCGTCGAAGCGCTCGACGACCTCGTAGTAGGTCGACGCGTCGCGGCCGCCTTCCTCCACGGTCGCCATGCGGTCGGGGTGCTTCGGGTCGGTGCCGATCTGGTGCTCGATCCAGTCGCTGTGGAAGCGCGGCACGCCGTAGACGACGCAGCGATACTCCTTCTGCGCGGTGCGGTCGCGGAACTGCGCGCGCAGGAAGTCGAACGCCAGCTGCGTGCGCGCCACCAGCATCACGCCCGAGGTGTCGCGGTCGAGGCGGTGCACGATGCCGGGCCGCTCGGCCTCGGGCACCGTCGGCAGCTCGCCATAGCGCGCCAGGGCCCAGCTCGCCACGGTGTGCGCCGGAGCGTGTCGCCCTTCCGGCGGGTGCGCGGCGATGCCGACCGGCTTGTCGATCGCGACCAGGTCCGGGTCCTCGTAGAGCACGGGGATCTCCGGCAACGGCACGTCGGGCCGCAGCACGTCGGGGGCGTCGTCCGGTAGCGGGCGGAAGCGGACCTCCTGCTCACCATCGAGGAACAGCCCGGGACGCACGCGGTGACCCGGCACCTCCACACACCCCGCGTCGATCATCCGCCGGGCCTGCGCCCGACCGCCGACCTCGGGCAGGCCGGCGAGGAACACGTCGAGGCGAACGCCGGTGTCCCGAGGCGAAACCGTGCGAATCAGCGGCTGCTCGTTGGTCATCGTCGCCGAGCATCATGGAGTCACCGCGGCCGTGAATCCTCTGCCGAATGCGACGACGGAACGGCCGGTGCGATGGGGCTCAGCACGCTGCTTGCAAGCGGCTCGGCAAAGTTCTCCACAGTCACCGACTCTCTCCACAGTTTCCCCAGAAAGCTTGTTGAGAGAACGCGGGCCCCGTGGAAACTGCCCAAGCATACGGCCCTCCGTGAAACCACCGGTCTCCCATGCATGAGACCGGCGACACAACCATGAGATTCCACGACGCCCACGCCGCGTGGCGAGCCAACTCGTCGGCCGCCGAACCTCAGTTCTCGTGGCCTTGCGGCAGCATCGCCGCAACCAGTCCACGCTCCAGCGAACCGCGCCGCCGCGTGCTGCTCGTCGACGACGAGCCCGACGTGCTGTTCGGCCTCGCAAACACCCTTGCCAGCGACGACTTCGACGTCATCTGCGCCAGCTCGCTGCGGCAGGCGGTGGCGTTGATGCACGAGCGCGCCTTCGACCTGGTGCTCACCGATCTCTACCTCGGCGAGACCGAGATGGGATCGGAGATCGCCCAGGTCGCCTGCGAGCTGCGGCCGCGGCCGCCGGTGATCGTGCTGACCGGTCGCCCCACCTTCGACGGCGCACAGGCCGCGCTGCGCAGCCGCGTCGCCGACATGGTCGTGAAGCCGGTCGACGCCCACGCGCTGCTGTCGACGTGCCGCCGCGTGATCCAGGAGACCGAGCTGTCGCGGCGCAACCACCAGCTGCAGTCGGTCAACCGGGTGCTCAGCTCGGTGCTGCCGCGCACCATCGAGATGAAGGATCCGACCACCAGCGGGCACGCCGCCCGGGTCGTCGGATACTCGGACACGCTGGCGCAGCGCTGCGGCGTCACCGAGGACGACCGGGACTGCCTGCGGCTGGCCAGCCTGCTGCACGACGTCGGCAAGATCGGCGTGCCGGACCACATCCTGCGCAAGCCGGGCGGCCTGACCGCCGAGGAGCGCGAGGAGGTCAACAAGCACCCGCAGATGGGCTACGACGTGCTGGCCGACACCGACTGCCACGAGAACGTGCGGCTGTGGGTCTACCAGCACCACGAGCGCTGGGACGGCGGCGGCTACCCCAACCGCCTGGCCGGCGAGGAGGTGGCGCTGCCCGGCCGCATCCTGGTGCTGGCCGAGGTCTACGACGCCCTCGCCGAGGAGCGCAGCTACAAGAAGGCGTGGCCGATCGAGAAGATCGTCGCGCTGTTCCGGGCCGAAGCCGGCAAGCAGTTCGACCCCGACCTCGCGCGCATCGTCGCCGACGGCCTGGAGGCCAGGGGCCGCCGGTTCTTCGCCCCGAGCGACGGGCTGCTGTTCTAGCGCCCCGCCGCCGCGCGGGCGGCACCTCCGTCGGCCTGCGGACCGTGCCGCCGGGGCAACCTGCGGAGCCAGGGGTGGCGTGGTGCCACGGCGTCCTTGCCGCTAGACTCTGGCCTCCCCCTCTGCAGCCCGCCCGGCACAGCCCTCGCGCCGCGCGGCCAAAGCTCCAGTTGCCTCCCCAACCGACGATGCAATCGATCTCGCTGCGGGCCACGGCCCTGCTGTCGCTCTCCCTCGGCTCGTTCGGCCCGCTGCTCGCCCAGAACGAGCCGGGATCGAACGCCACGGCGCTGCCAGGCGCCGGCAAACCGCAGGCGACCAACTCCGGCGACGGCCTGCCGACGTTCCTGCTCGAGGTCCCGGGTGGCGACGTCTGGATGGGCCTCGACGTCGAGCAGTTCGTGCAGGCGGTCGCCGAAGCGACCTTCGAGATGAAGCCGGAGAAGGCGTTCGAGATCGCCCCGGAGAAGTTCGTCAAGACGATGGCGCGGTCGGCGCCGGCGCTCAGCCGCGACAAGGTGCACGTCGACACGTTCCTGCTCGGCAAGTGGCCGGTGCGCAACGACGAATACGAGGTCCTGGTCAACGCCGAGCGCGCCGCCGGCCGCAAGATCAAGGTGCCGTTCCTGTGGTGGATCGAAGGTCGCAAGGACGACTACGAGTCCAAGCTCGACGACATCCGCAAGGCCTTCCCGAAGGACCCGCGCGGCGGCGTCGAATACTGGGAGCGCCACGGCGACGAGCTGCCCGGCGCGCTGAAGGACAAGGACGGCAAGCCGATCGGCGAGCTGCCGGTGGTCTACGTCAGCTGGCGCGACGCCAACCGCTTCGCGGCGAGCGTCGGCATGCGGCTGCCGACCGAGGCCGAGCTGACGCGGGCGATGCGCGGCGACGGCGAGAACGTCTGGCCGGTGCAGGACCACTACGACAGCAACCTGCTGAGGGCCCTGCGCATGTTCAACGGACAGGACCAGCACCTGAAGCCGGTCGGCTCGGTGCAGGCCGCGACCGGCCCGTACGGCCACTTCGACATGTTCGGCCAGGTCTTCCAGCTCTGCTCGGACCTCGGCTATCTGCCGCTGCACGGCAACGACGACTACAACAAGACTTGGGACAAGCTGCAGAAGAACAAGCTCGGCAAGATGCTGACGGCGAAGCCGCCGTTCGACTACATCCACACGCCGGTCAAGGGCGGTTGCTTCCTGTCGTTCCAGCAGCCCGAGGGCCTGATGATCGACGCCCGCGTGCGCGTGCAGACGAGCGACGTGCTGGAGAGCGTGGGCTTCCGCCTCGCCAAGTCGACGACGCCCGGCTACGACTACCTGCTGTCGCTGAAGCGCATCAAGTTCAGCAGCAGCGTGTTCGAGAAGGACCAGGACCTCGACCTGGCCGCGCTGGTCGGCGCCGAGCGCTACACGCTGGCCGCCAACGGCTTCCCGAGCAAGTACGAGGCGGTCTCGTTCGCCCCGGTCAACTGGCTGTCGAGCGACAAGCGCGCGCGTCTCGACCAGATGCTCGAGGGCTCGCAGGAGAAGCCGCTGCTGATCGGCGGACTGGCCGCCACCGCGGCGTTCGGCTGCGGCGCCGAGCCCGGCCTCTACGCCCTGTTCTACCGCGACGCCGGCATCCCGAAGGACCTGCAGGAGGCCGTCAAGCGCGGCCACAAGCAGATCACCAAGGAGCTCAAGGAGGCCGAGAAGAACAAGGGCAAGGAGAAGGAGAGCGACAAGAAGGACGACGAGAAGGCCGACAAGCAGGAGAAGAACGAGCAGTGGCGCACCGTCGTCAAGCGCTTCGGCCTGACCGACGAGGACCTCGCCGATGCGTCCGCGGCTGACGGCGACGTCGGCTTCGTGCGCATCGACGGCGTCAAGATCGACACCACCCGCAGCGCGTTCCTGCTCGCCACCGACGGCAAGATCGTCGCCGCCCTGCCCGGCACGAAGCACAAGCCGACGGCGGGCCCGGCCGCCGCGGCGACGATGGTCATCGAAGCCGGCACCAAGGAGCAGAAGGACAAGGCCGTCGCCAAGCTGACCTTCTCGATCCCCCTGATCGCCGGCAAGGAGCAGAAGGCGGTCGGGTTCGAACTGCACGTCGGGCTGGACCAGGAGCCGCCGACTGCAGAGACCCCGTGGCGTCTGCCGATGCAGGGCGCGGAGAAGAAGTAGCCGCCAGGTGACTTCCCCCACCGAGCCAATTCCTGCCGACGGCCGCCCGCGGCCGAGCCCCGAGAACGCCCCCGTGACCGCCGCCGACCACCCGGACCGCAAGGCCACCATCAACCAGCAGGCGAAGAACGCGTTCTTCGTCCAGGACTACGGCTCGACCCGCCGCATCGACGGCGTCGAGATCGTCGAGCTGAAGCGCTTCAACGACGACGGCGGCGCCATCACCGAGCTGGGCCGCTTCCAGGGCGGCCTGCACCAACAGCTGCCGGGCTTCGAGTGCCGGCAGGTCAACTACTCGGAGATGGAGCCGGGCGCCATCAAGGCCTTCCACATGCACCACCGCCAGACGGACGTCTGGTACGTGCCGCCGTGCGACAAGCTGCTGCTGGTGCTGCACGACTGCCGCCAGGGCTCGCCGACCGAGGGCGCGACGATGCGCTTCGTGCTCGGCGACGGCAAGGACCGCCTGGTGCGCATCCCGCCGGGCGTCGCGCACGGCGCGCGCAACATCGGCCGTGAGCGCGGCCGCATCCTCTACATGGTCGACGTGCTGTTCTCGATGACGCCGGGTGAGTGCGACGAAGGCCGGCTGCCGTGGGATCACCTCGGCGCCGACATCTGGGAGATCGTGCGCGGCTGACGCCGCGCCGCGTCACAGCAGCGGCGAGAACAGCCCGCACAGCCCGTCGATCGCCCGCCGCAGCGGGTCGCGCGGCAGATCGCCTTCGGCGACGCTGCGGAACCCGACGTCGCGCTCGGCGACCGTCGCCAGCACCTGCTCCGCGAGCTCCGGCGAGTCGAGCGCCACCGCGGCGATCTCGAAGTTCAGGTGCGCGCTGCGCAGGTCCATGTTGTGGCTACCGACGAACACGGTGCGACCGTCGAGCACCAGGAACTTGGCGTGGTTGTACTCCTGCAGCGTCTCGCGCACCTCGATGCCGGCCTCGAGCAGGCGCCGATAGTGGTGCCGCTGCGCGTGGTAGAGCACCGGCGCCTCGGCGCTCTGCCCGTTGGTGCGCACCGACACCCGCACGCCGCGCGCCGCCGCCAGCTGCAGCGCGAACAACAGCGTCGACGGCAGCACCAGGTACGGCGAGC
This sequence comes from Planctomycetota bacterium, assembly GCA_020638735.1. Classification (GTDB taxonomy): domain Bacteria; phylum Planctomycetota; class UBA1135; order UBA1135; family UBA2386. The sequence continues at coordinate 418,788 of JACKHZ010000009.1, forward strand.
TCAGGTCGACGGTGCGCCCGGCCTCGCCGATCGCCTGCACCATCGCGAACCAGAGCATCGACTGCTCGCGGTCGGGTCCGCTGAAGACGACGGCGACGCGCTCGCCGTCCGGGTGCGACGGCGCCGCCGGGCCGAGGTCCGGCAGCGCTTCGTCGGCGGCGGTGCACCAGTCCTGGACGAACACCTCCTGCAGCCGGTCGACCGCCGGACCGCGCAGCTCCAGCATCGCGTCGAACCAGCGCCGGGTGCGGCCGACGCGGTCGGTGCGGTACTCGTCGCCGACGTTGCGCCCACCGACGAAGCCGACCTCGCCGTCGACGATCAGCAGCTTGCGGTGGTTGCGGAGGTTGACCGTGAACGGCCGCCGCTTCCACAGCAGCGGCAGGAACGGCTCGGCGCGGCCGCCGGCGGCGCGCAGCGCGGCGAGGTGGTGCGCCTTGAGCCCCCAGCTGCCGAACGAGTCGTAGCACAGCCGCACCTGCACACCGCGCCGCGCCGCGTCGGCGAGCACGGCCAGGAAGCGCAGGCCCGTCTCGTCGGGGCGCAGGATGTAGACGACACAGTGCACGTGGCTGCGGGCGCCGGCGATCGCGGCCGCGGCTGCGGCGAAGAACTCCTCGCCGCCCGACAGCCAGCGCACGCGGTTGCCACCGGTGGTCGCGCCGCCGCGCGCGAGCAGCGCCTCGAGACCAGCGGCGCCAGCGCTCGGGACGTCGACCAGATCGCCGGCGGCAGCCTCGTCGTCGTCCGTTTCCTGCACCGCGCGCAGGCGACCGCCGCGGCGACGCACCATGCGCAGCTTGCGCAGCTGCAGACGACGCGGCAGCAGGTAGTAGAGCAACAGGCCGAACCACGGCGCGAGCAGGATGACCGCCACCCACAGCAGCGTGCTCGCCGGCGAGCCTCCCCGCGTCAGCACGCGGTAGACGAACACCGCCGCCAACACCTCGCCGAGCACGGCGACCAGGAACACGATCGACGACCACGCCCACACGGCGTCGCTCTCGAGCGTCGCAGCGACACCCTGGGCCGCCGACCACATCGCCCTAGCGGGCCCGCGGCGTGCGGGTGCCCCCCTGCCTGACGATCAGCGGCAGCAGGTGGCGCTCGCGGGCGTCGCCCGCCACTTCACCCGACGACGCCGGTTCGCCCTCCAGGGACATGACGAAGTACTGGCCGAGCTTCGGCTCGCGACCGAGCGGCTGGTCGATGTAGAACGTCGCCCGCCAACCGGGCTCGACGACCTGCGGCTGCAGCGAGCCGTAGGGCATCATGTCCGGGCCGCCGATCGAGCCGTCGAGGCGCCGCAGCAACACCTGACCGATGGTGCCGAGGTTGACGCCGCCGTTGCGGCCCACGTGCACGGTCACCGGCGACGCGCCGTGGTTGTCGACCTGCACCTTGACGAAGACCTCCTGCTCGTAGAGATCGACGGTCACGTCGGCGCCACACAGCTGGCCGCCATACGAGCCCGGCCCGCGTTCGGTCAGGCTGGTACGGCCGGTCAGCTCGGCGCGCAACCACGGCTCGGGCGGCGGCGTCGTGCAGGCGGTCACCAGGGAGACAACGGCGAGGGGCAGGACGAGCTTCGGCATCGTGCCCGAGAACATAGCGACACGCCGCGGCCGATCAGCCGTCTTCTGCGGGGCAGCGACGCTCACACGCGGCGCGCACCGGAAGCGCCCGCCGGAAAGCACCGCGGCCGCCTGCAGGAGCTGCAGGCGGCCGGGAATGGAGCCGATGGTCGGACTCGGACCGACGACCTATGCTTTACGAAAGCATTGCTCTACCAGCTGAGCTACATCGGCGTGTGAGGCGAAGGACAGTAGCGAGGTGTCCGGGTCAGGTCCAGCGAGAACCACCCCGCGACCACCTGCATCGGTCGCGCGCCGCGCGGACCTGAACCCGCCCCGGAGACCTGAACCCGCCCCGGAAACGACGCGGCCGCAGCGTCTGCTGCGGCCGGCGAGATCACCGCGCGGGCGGTGACGGGTTCGGGGCGGGGCGAGGCCCGCGTGCGATCAGCCCTCGCCGCCGGTGCCGGCGACCTTGGCCAGCTTGCGCAGCAGCTCGGCCTTCTTCTCGGCGTCCAGCTTCGCCTTGCCGAAGGCGATCGCGATCGCCTTGCGCAGCACGACGTCGCTCGAAGCGTCCATCGCCGCCGACAGCCCCGCGACCGCCGCGTCCGGGCAGACCGGCATGCGGCCCAGCACGTTGCCGATCGCCTCGGCGCTGGCCACCTTCAGCTCGTCGCTGCCGCTCTCCAGCGCGGCGAGCAGGGCCGGCAGCTCGTTCTCGCCACCGGCGAGGCCGACGGCGCGGGCCGCTGGGACCGCGACGGTGTCGCCGCGGTTCAGCTGCAGGGCCAGGTTGGTGACGGCGCCGGCGATGTCCGCCTTGCGACGGGCGAGCGACAGCAGGTCGGCGCTGGCGGCGCTGGCGTAGGTCTCGGCGCGCGCGCCGGCGGCGTTCTCGGCACCTTCGAGCGCGGTGGAGACCGCGGCGATCAGGCTCTCGCCGGTCAGCGGCGCCATCGTGAAGGTGACCTCGTCGCCGAAGCGCTCACGGGCCGCGTCCTCGTCCTTGGTGACGACGACGATGCGGGTGTGCGCCATGCGCGGGTCCTTCTTGATGTTGCCGATGACGTCCTCCGGCATGCGGTCCGGCAGGATCTCGTTGATGACGACCACGTCGGTCGGCGTCCAGAGCAGGTCGCGGATGCCCATCACCGCCGAAGTTTCGGCGGTGCCGGTGAAGCTGCGCACCCCGGAGAGGCTGGCCACCGCGGCGCTGACGTCGTTCGACGGCGGCGCGATCACCTTGACGGTGTTGACCTTCTCCTCGGTGACGGCCTGGGCGAGCACGTCGACGACCTGGCCGAGCTGCGGCACGTCGTTGCCGCGGCTGGCGCGCACCAGGGCGTTGGCGGCCGCGTACTGGATGCGCTTGTCGGTGCTGTTGAGCGCCGCGACCAGCGCGCTGTCGCCGATCGAGTCGACGAGTTCGGCCTCGGACAGCGCGTGGATCGCGCCGACCGCGACCGGGGCCAGGCCCTTGGCGACGCCCGCGTCCAGCGCGCCGCGCAGCGCGTCGACGCCGGTTGCCAGCGCGGCGATCTTCAGGTCGTCCGCCACCGGGGCGAGCTCGGCGAGGGCCTCGTCGCTGCCGATCAGCTCGGCTTCGGCCAGGTTGGCCTGCGCCAGCGAGCTGCGGGCGGCGAGGCTGGTCGGCGCCATCGCCACGGCGTGCGCGGCGACGGCCTTGGCCAGCTCGGTCGGGTAGAGCTGCGACGGCACGTCGGTGGCGACGAGCTTGTCGTCGACCAGCGACCAGACGACTTCGCTGTAGCCGCCCGGCGGGATGACTCCCTTCAGGTAGCCGTCGGCCTGGGCCAGCATCAGGTTCAGCGCGTCACCGCTGACCTTGACCTTCTCCAGGAACTTCTGGGCGATCGACTGCACGTCGGTGCGCGGGTCGTTGGCCAGCGAGGCCATCATCGGCGCGGCGCGGCGGTCGGCGATCAGCTTCAGCGCGGCGGCGACGTTGCGCACCACCAGGTCGTTGCTCGAACCCAGCGCCTCGATCAGCGGCAGCACCGCGACGGCGCCGAGCTGGTTGAGGGCCGCGATCGACTGGATCTGCGTGTTGGCGTCGTCGACGCCCAGCCGCTCGACCAACGCCGGCACCGCGAACTCGCCGTGCTCGACGACCAGCTTGTTGATCGCACCCTGACGGTCCTCGTAGCTCGCATCGACCGAGACGACCGTGTCGACCAGCGCGGCGATCGCGTCCTTGTCGCGGTTGCGCTCCTTGCGGGTGACCTGGGCCTTCTCGAGGATCGACCGGGCGATCTTCTGGATCTCGCCCTCCTGCGTCATCAGCAGGTACCACTCGTCCTGGCTCACGCTCTGGTAGAGGCGCAGCGCCTCTTCGTTCGACGGATCCGAGTGCAGGATCTCCTGCAGCTTCTCGATGGCCTCCTTCGGCTGGTTGACGCGCAGCAGGATCACGGCCTCTTGCAGCGGAGTTTCCTGCGCCAGAGCCGAGCCACCGACGACGACGGCGACGACTGCCGCCAGGAGAGACTGATGGAACGAGCGGGCCATGAAAACGGGCTCCTTAGGAGATTCGGATGCGTGAGGGGTCTGAGAGGGCTCGACAGGGAGTAGGCGCCGCAGGGCGTGGGACGATCTGGCGCCGGAACTCCCCCCGGCGAAACAGGCCGGAAAGGGCTGTCGAATGCTATGTTCCGTCGCCCGACCGTCAAGTGGACGCACCGCTTGGCCGGGTTTCTGGCGAAGGATACCCTGCCGCTTGCGAGATGCGCGGCCACCGCCACCGGCGGGGCTCCCCCGAGCGGCGACCCGCCGATGGCAAGGCGCGCAGCGCGCGGCCAACAATTCCGCCGCCGCGGACCCGCGCGCCGGCAATCGCTGGCGCCGACGAGGACGCTGGTTACAACGACCGGCATGACCGGGCAGAGGAACGACCGCGGCACCGTGCTGATCGTCGACGACCACCGCGCCGTGCGCGAGGAGCTGGCGTTCGCGCTCGACTACGACGGCTGGAAGACCCGCGAGGCGGCGGACGGCCCGTCCGGTCTGGAGCAGGCGCAGGACCCGACGGTCGACCTCGTCCTGCTCGACGTCAAGCTGCCCGGCATGGACGGCCTCGAAGTGCTGCAGAAGCTCAAGGAGCTGCGCCCCGACGTGCCGGTGGTGATGATCTCCGGCCACGGCGACCTCGACACCGCGGTGCTGGCGGTGCGCCGCGGCGCCTACGACTTCCTGCAGAAGCCCTTCGCCACCGACCGCGTGCTGCTGTCCCTGCACAACGCGCTGCGCACGCGGCAGCTGCGCGCCGAGAACGAGACGCTGCGGCAGACCCTGCGCACCGAGCCCCAGCTGCTCGGCCAGAGCGCGGCCATGGAGCAGATCCGCGCCACCGTCGCCAAGGTCGCGCCCACCGAGGTCGCGGTGCTGATCACCGGCGACAACGGCACCGGCAAGGAGCTGGTCGCGCGGCAGCTGCACGTGCAGAGCAAGCGCCGCGACGGCGCGTTCCTGGCGGTCAACTGCGCGGCGATCCCCGAGGACCTGGCCGAGAGCGAGCTGTTCGGCCACGAGAAGGGCGCGTTCACCGGCGCGCTGACGACGCGGCTCGGCGCGTTCGAACAAGCCGACGGCGGCACGCTGTTCCTCGACGAGATCGGCGACATGCCGCTGGCGATGCAGGCCAAGCTGCTGCGCGTGCTGCAGGAGGGCGTGGTCGTGCGGCTCGGCTCGCACGAACCGCGCCGGGTCGACGTGCGGGTGCTGGCGGCGACCAACCAGGACCTGGCGGCGATGGTCGCGCAGAAGACCTTCCGCGAGGACCTCTACTACCGCCTGCTGGTCGTGCGCGTGCACATGCCGCCGCTGCGCGACCGCCCCGACGACATCGCCGGCCTCGCCGACCACTTCCTGCGCGCGGCGACGCAGCGCAACGGGCTCGGCAAGCGGCGCCTCGCCAAGAGCGCCTACGACTGGCTGCGCGCGCAGCCGTGGCCCGGCAACGTGCGGCAGCTGAAGAACGTCGTCGAGGGCGGCGCGGTGCTGGCCGACGGCCCCGAGATCCAGGCCGACGACCTGCGCGGCCCGGAGGCTGCGCAACCAGGACGCGACGGCGGCGGCGCCGACTGGTTCGCGTTCCAGCGCCTGGAGGACTTCCGCGCGGCGACCGAGAAGGAGTTCCTGCGGCGCAAGCTGCTGGAGTTCGGCGGCAACATCAAGCGCACCGCCGAGAACATCGAGCTGCAGCGCAGCAACCTCTACAAGAAGCTCGAGCGCTACGGGCTCAAGTAGCGCCACCGACGAAGCCGGTCGCTACTGAGCAGTCGGCAGCTGGAACTTCTGGTCGACCTTGAGGTCCTCGGTCAGGCCTGGGTTCAGCGACAGGATCTCACGGACCATCTTGTCCGCCTTGCCCTTGCCGTACTTCTTCGCCGCGATCTTCCACAGCGAGTCGCCGGCGACGACCGTGTAGGTCACCGTACCGGCGATCGTCGGCGCGGCCGCGGCGGCGCCGCCGCCACCCGCGTCCGGCTCGGCGGCGCGCCCGCCCGGCAGGGCGAAGTCCGGCAGACCGATGCGGCCGCTGCCGTCGCTGCCACCCGACCGCGACGGATCGACGGCGTCGTACCGCACCGGCTGGCCGGCAGCGGAGGACAGCGCGTCGGACACCAGGGTGCGGGGCGTCTGCTGCTCGAGCATCGCCATCAGCACCTCGTCGTCGACCCACGGCACGCCGACCTCCTGACCGACCTGCAGGCGGTTGGCCTGGAGGTTCTCGTTGAGGTAGGGAGCCTCGTCGAGGAACGGATCGCGGGCGCCGCACCAGCGCCGCACCAGGACCTCGAGGCTGTCGCCGGCGCGGGCGCGGACGAATCGCACGTTGTGGTCACGGCGATACGGGCCGAGCTTCTGCGCGACGACCTCGGCGGCCAGCTGCGGGCGGGCCACCAGCGGCTGCTCCGGCACCAGCGCGTTGGGCGGCACGATGCCGCTGAGACCGGCGCCACCGAGACCGGTGCCACCGAGACCGGCTGCGCCATTGCCATTGGCGCCGGCCGACGCGCCCGGGCCTGCGCCGACGAGCCCCGCGTTGCCGGGGCCGGCCGCCGGCTGCTCGGCGCCGGCCGGCTGCAGCAGGTCGCTGAGGTTGTGCAGGCCATCGCCCTGCTGCTTGCCGCCGGCCTTCGATTCGTTGCCGAACAGGACCGCGATGACGAGGATCAGGGCCAGGAAGCCCGTGACCGCGTAGACCAACAACCGCTCGTTCTGCTTCATGCTGCCCTCCACCGGGACGTGCCCGGCACCGGGCGCGGCTCGCGCCGCTTCCGGTGTGACCACCGCCATGACGCGCCGCGGCGATCCTGGGGACCTCCACTTCGCGCCGGATGACCACGCGATCTCGCGCGCTGCAGCGCGCGTTGACCGGATCGCGAGACCATCGCCCGCCGCGGGATGACCGCCCGTTGCGAACGGCGGGATGCTACGCGAACCAAGCGGCACCGCCAAGCACCGGCCACACGAACTTGTTCGTCGTCAGCGACCGGGTTCGGACTTCGACGCCGGCGCGGACTGCTCGGCGCCCGCCGGCGCTGGCGGTGGCGGCGCGTGCTCGACGACCTGCACACCATCCGGAAGTCCGAGATCGGCGCTCGGCGGGTTCTCCGGATCCGCGCGCAGGTCGCGGAGCTCGATCGCGACGAGATCCCCGCTCGCGTCGCGGTAGCTGATCGCGCACAGCCGCGCCTCGGCGCGCGCGAAGGTGATGACGAGTTCGCGCAGATGACGACCGACCTCGTCGCGACGCGGCAGCAATCGCACCGCGACCCGCGCCGGGCGCTCGGGCTCCCCCTCGCGGCGCGGCACATCAGCGCAACCGGCGATGCAGAAGTCGCGCAGCAGCTGCTCGTCGTCGCCGGCGACCGCGGCGAACAGGCCGACGGCCAGCTGCGGCCCGCCGAGGCGGAAGCGCTCGAGGCGCCGCTGGTTCGGCCGGTAGACCTCGTAGCAATCCGCCGTCAAGCGCACGACCGACGGGCGCGGCTTGCTGGCGCGGAACACCACCGCTGCAGGCTTGGCGACGAACAGGAACTCACCGCTGCTGACCAGCGGTCGAGGACTCAACTCGGTGGTGCGCCGCTGCACGTAGTCGGCGACCAGCACGGCGACGTCGCGGCTCTGCTCGGCATGGCGGCGCAGCAGCTGCTCGGCGAGTTGCCTTTCGGCGTCGGGGACCACCGCGGGCTGCTGCTGCTGCTGCTGCTGCTCGGCCGCTGGCGCCGGCGAACGCTCGGTCCCGGCCGGCGGCTCCTGCCCGGCGAGCACGGCGCCGCACACCAGCGCACTCAGCGACATCGGCACGCGGCGATTCACGACTCCCCCATCGCGGGCGCTGCCGATTCGCCGTGCGGCGTGTCGTGCACCCGACGCGGCACCAGGTCGTACTTCGCCTGCAGGCGGCCGAGCAGGAAGAACAGCTGGAGGCGCAGACGGTCGAGCCAGCCCAGCTCGAAGCCGCCGGCGAGCACGCGCGTCACCGCGCGGTGGATACCAAGGTAGGGCCGCGGCGCGAAGAACAGGTCGCGCGTCGCTTCGTCGTAGAAGCCGGTGACGAACCGCCGCACGAAGGCATAGCGCTGTTGCAGCGTGCGATCGAAGCGGGCGATCGCGCGCGCCGGGCGTGGCGCAGGCGCCAGCCAGCCGTCGACCGCGGCATCCGCCGCCTCGACACCGCTCATCAGCGCCATCTGCACGCCGGTGGACCAGACCGGGTCGAGGAACGAACCGGCGTCGCCGGCCAGCAGCCAGCGCTCGCCGGCGTAGCGTTCGGCGCGGTAGCTGAAGCCGCTCTCCGCGCCGAAGTCGGTCACGCGCTCGGCGTCGGCCATCAACTCGACGAGCAGCGGCGCCGCGCGCAGCGCGTCGTCGAAGATCGCGCCGAGGTCGCCCTTCTCGCGCTGCTTGTAGTCGGCGATGTCGAGCACGACGCCGACGCTGGTGACGTCGTGCGACAGCGGGATCAGCCAGACCCAGCCGAGGTTGGGCAGCGACACGATGCGGGTGTCGCCCTCGCGCTCGCCCGGGTCGCGCCGCACGTTGCGGAAGTGCGCGTAGATCGACGCCTTGACCAGTTCGCGGTCGGGCACGCGCACGCCGACGTGGCGGGCGACGAAGCCGGCGCGACCGCTGGCGTCGATCGCGACGCGCGCGCGCACCACGCAGCAGCCACCGCCCTCGGCTTCGCCGACGACCGCGACCCCGTCGGACGCGAACTCGAGGTCCTTGGCGCGCGCGACCACCACCTCGGCGCCGAGCGACGCTGCGTGGTCCAGCAGCAGCTGGTCGAACGCGGCGCGGTGCACCTGGATGGTCGTCGACGGGCGCACGCCCTGCGCGGCGAAGTCGAACAGGATGCGATGCTCACCGCACGGCGAACGCAGCTGCGCGCCGCGCTTCTGGTGGAAGCCGGCGGCCTCGACGCGCTCGCGGCAGCCGATCGCGTCGAACACGTCGTGGCCGAGCGGCAACAGCGACTCGCCGATGTGGAAGCGCGGGAAGCGCTCGCTCTCGAGCACCACCACCGTGTGGCCGCGGCGGCGCAGCCGCGCGGCGGCGGCGGCGCCGGCCGGGCCGCCGCCGATGACGACGGCGTCGCAGCGCAGCTCGGCAGCGTCGGCCATCGCGCCCATCAGCCGCCCAGGTCCACGCCGTGCTCGGCGGCGAACTGCTGCGCCTTCTCGTAGCCGGCGTCGGCGTGGCGCAGGATGCCCATGCCCGGGTCGCAGGTGAACACCCGCTGGATGCGAGCTGCGGCCTCCGGCGTGCCGTCGGCGACGGTGACCTGGCCGGCGTGGATCGACTTACCCATGCCGACGCCGCCGCCGTGGTGGATCGACACCCACGTCGCGCCGCTGGCGACCGCCGACATCGCGTTGAGCAACGGCCAGTCGGCGATCATGTCGCTGCCGTCCTTCATCGCCTCGGTCTCGCGGTACGGCGACGCCACCGAGCCGCAGTCGAGGTGGTCGCGGCCGAACACGATCGGCGCCGACAGCTCGCCCTTCGCCACCAGCTCGTTGACGGCGAGGCCGAAGCGCGCGCGCTCGCCGTAGCCGAGCCACAGGATGCGCGCCGGCAGGCCCTGGAAGGCGATCTGCTGCTGCGCCTTCTCGATCCAGGTGCGCAGCGCCGCGTTGTCGCCGAACATCTCCAGCGCCAGGCGGTCGGTGCGGGCGATGTCCTTCGGGTCGCCGCTCAAGGCCACCCAGCGGAACGGGCCGCGCCCCTCGCAGAACAAGGGCCGGATGTACTCGGGGATGAAGCCCGGGATGCGGAACGCCTCGGCGATGCCGTGATCGCGCGCCTCGGTGCGGATGTTGTTGCCGTAGTCGAAGGTGATCGCGCCCTTCTCCTGCAGCTCGAGCATCAGCGACACGTGCTTCGCGACGGTCCGCCCCGACTCCTGCAGGTACTTCTTCGGGTCCTTCTCGCGCAGCGCGTTGGCCTGCTGCACGGTCATGCCGTCCGGCACGTAGCCGACCAGCATGTCGTGCGCCGAGGTCTGGTCGGTCAGCATGTCCGGCACCACGCCGGCGTCGCGGATCACCGTCAACAGCTCGGTGGCGTTGCAGCAGACGCCGATCGACCACGGCACCCCCGCCTGCGCCTTCGCCTGCGCGGCGGCCAGCGCCGCCTGCGGGTCGTCGATGCGCTCGTCGAGGTACTTCGTCTCGAGCCGCTTGTCGATGCGCCAGCCCTCGACGTCGGCGGCGAGGCAGACGCCGCCCGCCATCGTGATCGCCAGCGGCTGCGCGCCGCCCATGCCGCCGAGGCCGGCGGTGACCACCAGCTTGCCCTTCAGGTCGGCGCCGTAGTGCTGCTTGCCCGCGGCGACGAACGTCTCGTAGGTGCCCTGCACGATGCCCTGCGAGCCGATGTAGATCCAACTGCCGGCGGTCATCTGGCCGTACATGATCAGCCCGAGCTTGTCGAGCCGACGGAACTCGTCCCAGTTGGCCCAGTCGCCGACCAGGTTGCTGTTGGCGAGCAGCACGCGCGGCGCGTCGGCGTGGGTCTTGAAGACGCCGACGCACTTGCCCGACTGCACCAGCATCGTCTCGTCCGGCTGCAGACGGCGCAGCGTCGCGAGGATCTTCTGCAGCGCCTCCGGGTTGCGCGCCGCCTTGCCGAGCCCGCCGTAGACGATCAGGCGCTCGGGGTCCTCGGCGACTTCGCGGTCCAGGTTGTTCTGCACCATGCGATAGGCAGCTTCGATCTGCCAGTTGGCGCAGTTGAGGGTGCTGCCCCGCGGGGCCCGGTACTCGGTCATGGAGCTAGCGTGGCGAAGCACCCGATCTGCCGCAAGCGCGAGTCCGTGCGATCACCACCCGTCGACGACCGCGTTCGTCGAGAGCCGGACGACCGGACGTCGAGATCCGGATGGAACGCCATGACTCCCATGCCAGCACCCCGGGCGAACGCCGGCCCGGGCGACGGCACGAGCGTTGCTCTCGGCGCCGCCCGGAGGAATGCCCTTGCCCACCGCTCTAGCCCTCGCCGCGCTGAGTCTGACCTCGCTGACGCTCGCCGCCCGCCAGCAGGCGCCGCCGCCGACGCAGCCACCGCCGGCGACGGCCGCGCTGGTCACGCTGGGCAAGATGCTGTTCTGGGAGGAACAGCTGTCGAGCGACGACTCGATGGCCTGCGGCACCTGCCACCGCCCGTCGGCCGGCGGCGGCGACCCGCGCGCCGACGCCGCGCTGCACCCCGGCGCCGACGGCGTCTTCGGCACCGCCGACGACGTGCGCGGTTCGACGGGCATGGTGCGCACGCTGGCCAATGGCGACTTCACGCCCGACGCGGTGTTCGGCCTGCGGCAGCACGTCACGCGCCGCGCCGCGCCGGGCGTGCTCGACGCCGCCGATGCGCCGACGCTGCAGTGGGACGGCGGCGTGGACGACCACCTCGTCGACCCGCTGACCGGCGCGGTGGCGATCGCCGGCGGCGCGGCGCTCGAGCACCAGGCGCTGCTGCCGTTGCTCGATCCCGGCGAGATGGGCCACGTCGGCCGCACCTGGGCCGACGTCACCCAGAAGCTCGCGGCGGCGACGCCGATGCGACTCGCCAGCGCGCTGCCCGCGGACGTGCAGAGGCTGCTGCTGCGATGTGCCGACTACCCGGCGTTGTTCGCCGCGGTGTTCGGCGACCCGGCGATCACGCCGACGCGCCTCGCGGTGGCGATCGGCGCCTACGAACGAACGCTCAGAACGGGCGCGACGCCGTGGGACCGCTTCGCGGCCGGCGACCCGACCGCGCTCGGCCGCCGCCAGCTCGGCGGCTGGCGGCTGTTCGAGGGCAAGGCCCGCTGCGCCAGCTGCCACCCGGCGCCGGCGTTCACCGACCACGCGTTCCACGACCTCGGCGTGCGGCCGGCAACAGAGGACGTCGGGCGCGCCGCCGTCGATCCGACCGCGGTGCCGGGGGCGTTCCGCACGCCGACGCTGCGCAGCGCCGGTTTGCGGCCGCGCCTCTTCCACAACGGCCAGAGCCCGTCGCTCGCCGACCCGCGGCAGACGACGGCGACCGACGCGGCGCTGCAGGTGCACTGGCGCGGCGGCGGCGGCTTCGCGCTCGCCTCCGACCCGCTGCTGCCGGACCTGCGGCAACAGGGGCTGACGCTCGCCGAGATGGTGCTCGTGTTCGAGTTCGTCCGCACCGCCCTCGTCGACCCGCGCGTCGCGGCCGGCCTGCCGCCGTTCGATCACCCCGAGCTGCGCTCGGTGCGCGAAGCCCCGCCGCGCGTGTTCGGCGCGCCGCTGGTCGGCACCAGCGAACCGTTCCTGATCGACTGGGTGCCGCCGTTCCCGGGCAACACGGCGTTCCACCTCGGCCTGGTCGGCAGCGTTCCCGGCAGCCTCGCCGCGCTGTCGATCGGCCTGCAACCATTCGAGCCGGCCGTGACGGTCCAGGGCGTGCCGTTCCATCTCGAACCGCTGGCCTGGCAGCTCTTCCTGCTCGGCGGCGCGGCCGGGCAGCCGGGGCATGCGACATGGCACGTCCCGCTGCCCGACGACCCCGGGCTGGCGACGATCCCGCTGTACTATCAGATGTTCGTCGGCGACCCAGCGGCGCCGGGCGGCGTGGCCGCGAGCAGCGGCGCGGAGTTCTTCATCCGCTGAGGCTGGCGCAGATCCGCGACACCTGCGCGGCCGCGTGTGCCCGTCGTAACGCCCTGCGAACGAATCGCGACAACCCGGAGCGATCGCGGCGCGTCGACGTCGACACGGCCGATTGCGGCGTCTGCCTGCCGACACCGCCGCGAGGACCGCATGACCGTCGAGACGAACTCCGAACCGCAGGGCGGGTGCCTGCATCTCCGCGCCACCGGCACGCTGACCGCCGCCGACTACCAACAGCTCACACCGGCGATCGCCGCCCACGTCGACGCACACGGCAGCGCGCGCCTGTTGATCGAGCTGCGCGATTTCCGCGGCTGGACCGCCGGCGCGCTGTGGCACGACGCGCACTTCTCGCCGCCCTACGCCGAACGCGTCGAACGCGTGGCGATCGTCGGCGACCGCGCGCGGCCGCAGGGGCTGGCGCCGTTCTGCCGCGCGTTCCCCGCCGCCGAGCTGCGCTACTTCCACGGCCACGAACGCGACGCCGCGCTGCGCTGGTTGCACGAGGCGCGCCCGTCGCGCGCCGAGGTGGCGCCGATGGACGCCGAGCTGGCGCACCTCCTGGCGGCACTGCAGGGGGAAGACGGGCTGCGCCGGGAACGTTCACGCCGGCGACTGGTCGCGATCGGCGCGCCGGCGATCCACGCGCTGACCCACGCCGCCCAGCACGGCGCACGCCAGCTGCGCCTCGAAGCGACGCGGGCGCTGGCGGCGATCGGCGCCCCGGAAGCCGCGAACGTGCTCGCCCGCCGCTTCACCGACACGCCCGAGATCGCCTGGGCCGCCGCCGAAGGACTGCGACGCCTGGGGCGCGTCGGCGCGATCGCCGCGCTCGAACAGGTCGTCGCCGACCCGAGCTCTCACGGCGTACGGGTCGCGGCGCAGCACACCTTGCGCGAACTGCAGGACCCTGCGGTGCGGCCCGCGATCGTCGCCGTGGTCGCTGCGCTCAACGACGGGGAACCGATCAGCCAGGCACCGGTCGCCGCCTACCTGGCGCTCGCGTCGCTACGCGGTGCGCGAGACGGCGCGGGGCGGACGAACGAGGGCTGAGGCGACGGCGCGCAGCGCCGCACGCCGCAGCCGGTCCGGACGCGGGCGCGGCCGCCTGGCGGTCGCTGCCCGCGGGAGCCGCGGCCGGCTGGACAGGATTCGTGGTGGCCGCGCCGCGGCCACGCCGAATCAGTCGCCGATCTGGATCTGGATCGCGTCGCTGAGGTTCAGCCAGCACGGCAGGTTGTCGAGCATCGCGAACTGACCGAAGAACGAAGCGCCGCAGAACACCTGGTCCGCCGGCAGATCGAAGCCATAGGTCGCAGCGCCGAAGGCGTTGGCGAACACCACCGGGATGGCTTCGGCCGAGCTGCGGATCGTGCCGCTGCAGCCCGGGATCAGGATCGACAGCGGGGCCGAGACGGGCGCGGTGCCGATGGCGCACAGGCCGACCGCGAACGGGGTCGTGCCGGTGATGTTCCAGTCGAGCTTGCAGCCGAGGCCGCCGGTGCTGGTCGAGTAGACGTTGCCGCTGGTCGGCGTGCCGCTGCTGCCGCCGAGGTTGGTGATGGCGTGCGTGCTGCCGTTGACGCAGTGCACGCAGCCGACGACGTTCAGCGACGTGATCGCGATGCCGCGGTCGGGGTTGCTGCTGTTCGAGAACGAGACCGCGGTCAACACCTCACCGGCGAACGCCGACAGGTCGAAGTTGCGCTCGGTCAGCGACAGGTTGTGCTCGGGGTACGGGTTGTCCTGATTGGTCGTGCCCGGCAGGCTGCCGCCCCACCAGTCGCCGGCGTTGGTCGTCACGGTGTGCGTGCCGCCGCTGGCGAAGGAGAAGGTCACGTCGAACGACGCGCCGCCGTTGCTGATCTGCACCAGCAGCGACGCCTTCGAGGTGACGTCGAGCAGGATCTGGCCGTCGGTCGGCAGCGTGGTCGTCTGCGGGCCGGTCAGGTCCGGGTTGCCGTTGAGCCACGCCGGCTCGACGCCGGTGGCGTCACCGTCGGCCGTCAGGTCGAACACGTGGCCGCCGAGGTTCCGATTGCCGAGGTAGACGATGTCGAGCGCGAACGGCTGCGTCTGGAACTTGTAGGGCGCGATCGTCGGATCCGCCGGCACGCCGGCCGTGAAGTCGAGGCCGCGGTCGGCGATCGAGCGGTAGCTGTTCGGGTCGTCGGCCTGGCCCGGGTTCAGCGGGTTGCCGGGCGCGCCCGGGCCCATCTCGCCCGCGTGCACGATGCCGTTCCAGTTGTAGGTCAGGTCGATCTGGTTGACGCGGCTCGGCTCCGGCGGGTACTCGAAGTTGCACGCCAGCACGGCGTAGCCGGCGAGCGCGTTGGAGCGGTTGCCGAACGAGATCTCGGTGACGACGTCGCCGTCGTAGGCGCTGAGGTCGACGCGCTGCTCGGTGACCGACAGGTTGTTGGCCGGGTGGCTGCCCTGGTCGACGCCGTCGGTGCCCGGCAGCGGGCCGCCGAACCAGTCGTTGCCCGACAGCTGCGCGGTGTAGCTGCCGCCGCTGGCGAGGGTGAAGGTCACGTCGAACACGCCGCCGCCGTTGCTGATCTGGAACAGGAACGCGGCCTTGGTCGTCGAGCCGATCGGCATCGGCGCCGCCAGCACGGTCGTCTGCGTGCCGGTCTGGTCGACGCTCGCGAGCCACGTCGGCTGCGTGCCCAGGTTGTCGCCGTTGGCCACGGCGTCGAACATCTTGTTGCCGCCGTCGACCGTGTTGCGGTTGCCGACGTGCACGATGTCGAGCTGGTACGGCTGGTCGACGAGCTGGTAGGCGGCGAGCACCGGGTCGCTCGGGATGCCGAGCGTGAAGTCGAGGCCGCGGTCGGAGATCGAGCGGTAGCCGTTCGGATCGTCGGGCAGGAAGTCCTCGCCCGCGTGCACGATGCCGTTGAAGTTGTAGGCGAGCGGGACGGGGATGCTCTGCGCTGCGAGCGGGGCGACCGCGAGGGTGGCAGCGAGACCGAGGAGTGAGGTGTGCTTCATGAGGGTTGCGAACTCGTCTTCGAAAGTCCGTCCCGCCACTGCTCTCGCCGGCGGCGAGCAGAACAGAGCGGTCAGGGGCGAGGTGCGAAGGTAGCGCGAGGACGTAGGGCGGCAACTGGGGGCAGTCGTGCAATTCTCCGCAATCGAGACACCCGCCCCACTTCGGCCCGAATCGAGCTATCCTCCGCCCGCCTTCCCCTGCCGCCCCACCCAGGACGCTCTCCCGTGCCAGGCCTTCGCCTCCTCGCCGCCGCGCTCGCCGCGTGCGCCCTCGCACCGTGCCAGAACACGGTGCAAGTCCCCCTCAACTACAACTTCAACGGCATCGCCCACGCCGGCGAGACAGGTCAGCCGGACGCGCCGAACGGCTTCCGCTCGATCTCGGACCGGGCGTTGGACTTCACCGGCGGCGTGCCGCCGCTGGCGGTCTTCCAGCGCTTCGCGGTGGTCGCACAGCCGGGCGTGCTCGACATGGTGCACCTCGGCAACCGCAACACCGTGGACAACGGCAACTGGGCGTTCGAGGCGACCGCCGACGGCGACAACCGCGGCACCCAGCCGGCGTGGCTGCCGAACGTCAACCAGGCGGGCGCGCAGACCACCGTGCTGGCGACGCCGATCCCGATCGGCAACAACTCGTCGGCGAGCGTGCTGTTCCACGTCAGCAACGGCGGCGGCTCGTGCAGCGTGACCTTCACCTACCAGAGCGGCGCTTCGAGCGTGCACACGATCTCGGCGCCCGACTGGTTCGGCGGCAGCTTCGCCGGCCGCGAGAACACCGACCTCGCCGACGCCGGCCAGAGCCTCAACCTGGTCGAGGCGATCGTCGACCTCAGCGCCGACGTCGGCCAGACGCTGACGCAGATCGCGTTCTCCAACCGCAGCAACACCACCGCCGACTACGGCATCTACGCGGTCAACGTCGAGGCCGCCGTGCTGCCGCGGCTCGTCAACCGCATCGCGCTCGACTGCAACTGGAACGGCGTCGTGCACGCGGGCGAGGACCAACAGCCCGACGCGCCCGACGGCTTCCGCTCGATCGCCGACAAGGCGCTCGACTTCCGCGCCGGCGTGCCGAACACGACGCAGCTCGCGGACTTCGACCTGGTGGCGGCGCCCGGCGCGCTCGACTGCGTGATGCTCGGCAACCGCAACACCGTCGGCAACGGCAGCAACGCCTTCGACCTGGTCGCCGACGGCGACAACTTCGGCGTGCAGCCGAACTGGCTCGTCGACCCCGATCTGACGGGGCCGCAGACGACGACGCTGCCGCAGCCGATCCTGCTCGACGGCGCGTCGACGGCGAGTTTCCTGTTCCAGATGACCAACGGCGGCGGCGCCTTCGACGTGACCTTCTCGCTGCTCGGCGGGTCGATCACCGCGACGCTGCGCGGCAGCGACTGGGTCGGCGGCAGCTACCTCGGCATGTCGGCCGTCGATCGCGCGCTGCCCGGCGTGCCGCTGCGCATCGACGGCGCCTCGATCGACCTCAGCGCCGCGGCGGGCATGGTGCTGACGGCGATCACCTTCGAGAGCGGCTCGAACCCCGACGGCAACATCGCCGTGCTGGCCTGCAACGTGTCTGGCTGCATCGCCTGCCCGAACGCCGGCGCGCAGACCAATCTCGGCGGCGGCGCCGGACCGCTGATCTCGACCGACAGCACCGGCAACGTCGGCGTGCCGGTCGAGTGGACCGTGGTCGGCGCGACGCCGAGCACGCCGTTCGGCCTGTTCGCGGTCTCGACCGACACGCCGCAAGCGGTGCCGCTGTCGCTGGTGTGGGCGGCTTGCACCAGCACCGCGCATGTCAACAACCCGGTGCTGCTGAACGCCGCGGTGGACGCGCTCGGCGCTACGTCGCTGACGCTGCAGATCCCGCCCGACAACTTGCTGTGCGGCATCCCGCTGACCGCACAGTACTTCGAGATCACGCTGCAGGCCTGCCCGCTGCTGCTCGGCGACGCCCTCACCATCACCCTCGGCAACTGACCCCACGCCCGCCATGAACTTCACGAAGCACATCACGCGCGCGGTCGTCGCCGCCACCCTGACCGGCATCGCCGTCGCGCAGAACCACTCGCCCAGCACGCCGACCATCACCGAGCCCGCGGCCCCCAACGCGGTGCTCAACCCCAACGACGTGCACATGGAGACGGCGCCGTTCTCCGACCCGGACGCCGGCGACCTGCACGCCGCCAGCGACTGGGAGATCTGGACCGTCAACCCGCTGCAGCGGGTCTGGGCGACGCTCGGCATCACCGGCCTCGAGAAGGTGCACACGCACCTCGGCGACGGCGTCTTCGAGGGCACGCACGCCGGCTGGCACCGGCTGTTCGCCGACACGCAGTACAAGCTGCGCGTGCGCCACAAGGACGACAGCGGCGACGCCGCGACCGAGTGGAGCGGCTGGGCCGAGAGGCCGTTCTCGACCGGCGCCGCCGGCGTCAAGGAGCCGCTGGTGATCGAGGACGTCGACGACCAGCCCGGTCCGCTGTGGCTGGACCTCAACGGTCAGCCGATCGAGCTGCCGACAGGGGCGCCGCAGCCGATGCTGCGCGTCGAGTCCGACGCGCACTGGCTGCTGCTGCGCATCGACGGCGATCCGGCGCCCGGCAACCGCGTCATCAATCCGATCGGCCTGCCGGTGCACGCGCCGGTGCGCGTGGTGGTCAAGGCCGGCAACACCGGCGGCAACCTGGTGCTGCCGGCGAGCGACATCTTCGCCTACGAGCACGACTGCGAGGAGTTCGCCATCCACCTGCCGGCGATCACGCTGCCGCCCAACGGCCGCGCCGACTTCTGGGTCAGCGAGGCGGGCGCGACCTACGTCGGCAGCTCGACCAGCTCGGTGCCCGACTTCTCGACGCTGGCGCGCGGCGTGCCGGTGCCGTGGGCAGTGGACGACCCGACGTTCTCGATCGAGGTGGTCGCCGAAGGGCTGAGCATGCCGTGCAACATCGCCTTCGTGCCCAACCCGGGGCCCAACCCCGACGACCCGAAGTTCTACGTCACCGAGCTCTACGGCACGATCAAGGTCGTCAGCAACGACGGCACGGTCTCTACCTATGCGAGCAATCTGCTCAACTACACGCCGTCGGGTGTGTTCCCCGGGTCCGGTGAGCAGGGCCTGACCGGCATCGACGTCGACCCGATCAGCGGCGACGTGTTCGTCGGCCACCTGTGGCGAACGGGCGGCAACAACGCGCCGCGCGTCACCAGGCTGACCAGCAACGACGGCGGCAAGACGTCGTCGTCGCGCTCGGTGCTGCTCGACATGGTCGGCGAGACGCAGGGCCAGTCGCACCAGATCTCGACGCTCGAGATCGTCAACGGCGAGCTGTTCGTGCACATGGGCGACGGCTTCACCTACACGACCGCGCAGAACCTCGATTCGTATCGCGGCAAGATCCTGCGCATGAACCTCGACGGGTCGCCGGTGACCAGCAACCCGTACTACAACGGCGGCACGATCAACTCGCGCGACTACGTCTACTGCCTCGGCGTGCGCAACCCGTTCGGCGGCGCCTGGCGCGCCGCCGACGGCCAGCGCTACTGCTGCGAGAACGGCCCCTCCATCGACCGCCTGTCGCGGCTGATCTCCGGCCGCAACTACCTCTGGGACAACACCAACGCCTCGATGTCCAACTACGCGATCTACAACTGGGCGCCGTCGTCGGGCCCGGTCAACATCGCGTTCGTGCAGCCGGAGACGTTCGGCGGCAGCGGCTTCCCGGCCTCGCTGCAGGACAAGGCGTTCGTCACCGAGTCGGGCGCGACCTACGCCGAGGGCCAGCAGCCGATCGGCAAGGTCATCACGCAGTGGGAGTTCGACCTGCAGGGCAACCTCGTCGCCGGCCCGGTGCCGTTCGTGAGCTACGTCGGCGACGGCTTCGCCACCGCGGTCGGCCTCGCCGCCGGCCCCGACGGCCTCTACTTCTCCGAGCTCTACCGCGACGAGAACACCACCGGCCCCACCACCGTCGGCGGCCGCGTGCTGCGCGTCGTCTACGGCAGCGACGACGACTGCGACCACAACGGCCTCGCCGACAGCTGCGAGATCGCCGACGGCACCGCCGCCGACCTCGACCAGAACGGCGTGCTCGACGCCTGCGACCCGCTGCAGGAGGACACCGCCACCGTGTCGGTGACCACCGGCGGCCTGGTCCACTTCTCGCTGCGCGCCGGCCTGAAGAACGCCGGCCAGACCTACCAGCTGCTCGGCTCGTGGAGCGGCACCAGCCGCGGCACCGTGTTCGGCAACGTCACGCTGCCGCTCAACAGCGTCGGCGACCCGTGGTTCTCGCTGACCGCGCAGGTGTTCAACACCGTCATCCTGCAGGACACGCTCGGCCTGCTCGACGGCAGCGGCGAGGCGCAGTGCGCGCTGTTCGTGCCGAGCATCGGCAGCCTGCTCGGGCTGCAGATGCACCACGCGTTCCTCGTCACCGACACGTCGACGTTGGCGGCGCGGTTCGCCAGCAACGCGGTGCCGCTGCAGCTGGTCCAGTAGCGACGCGACGACGGGCTCGTCGAGCGGAAGTAGCCGCAGCACGAGAAGTCGACGAGCCCGACCCCGCGCGCCAGCGCCGCGTTCGGCGGCAGCAGGCGCCGTCGGGCGACGCCCCGGCGAGGAAGGCGCCGCTGCAAGGGCGTTGCCGCGGGTTCACGCCGCACTCCGCCCGTTATCGCCACGGCGAAACTGTGCAGCACACTTCCCGACAGTATCCCGGTTCGCCAGGGATCTTCGCCCACCTGTGCTAACGTCTAAGGGAGCGCAGACCTCGCGTCTGCTCTGGCTGTCAGCGCCTGGGTGGCGCTGTCGGCGCTCACGAGCCATCCCGGGCGCATCCCTCGCGCGCTCGCGGCTCTCGTCCCGTCTCGTTTCTCCCAACCAAAGACGCATCAGGAAAGAGTCCATGCAACGTCTCCTCATCCTCGCCGCGATCCCGCTGTGCGCCACGCT
This sequence comes from Planctomycetota bacterium, assembly GCA_020638735.1. GTDB lineage: Bacteria > Planctomycetota > UBA1135 > UBA1135 > UBA2386. The sequence goes on from JACKHZ010000009.1 coordinate 439,475, forward strand.
GGCCACCGCGCAGTGCTTCGAACAGAACCTCGGGGTGCTCGCGCCGTACGCCGCCGGCTCCCCCGGTCTCGGCGACGACGTCGCCTTCGACGTGCAGCCGCTGAACTTCGCCTTCCCGATGGGCGGCCTGTCGACGACCTACACCCACGCGCAGTTCGGCGACAACGGCAACCTGTACCTGACCAACGGCGGCGCCAGCACCACCGCCAACATGGGCGCCGGGAACGCCTACGTCGACACCGCCACGTTCCTCGGTCTCGCCGGCTCCGACCCGCGCATCATGCCGCTGTTCGCGGACCTGATGGCCGACGCGGCCTACGGCGGCGGCGTCTACGTCAACAACACGATCCCCGGCAAGTTCGTCGTGACCTGGGTCAACATGGTCGAGTGGTACGCGACGACGATCCCGGGCACGCCCGCCGTCTTCACGTTCCAGGCGCAGCTGTTCCAGAACGGCGACATCGTCTTCTACTACGACGGTCGCTTCACCGGCGTCGTCGACCCGACCTTCAACGTGCGCATCGGCGCGTCCGAGGGCAACGGCGTCGCCGACCCGGGCTCCGTCGACCTGAGCACCCCCATCAACACGGCGTCCTCCTACTGCCTCTACGAGGAGTTCCTGCCGGCCACGTCGAGCGGCCTGCAGAACAGCGGCGTCACGCTCTACAACGCCTCTCCTGGTTACGTCCAGGACGCCGGCCCGTGCGTGCCGGCCAAGAACGAGTACTACGGCAGCGGCTGCTACACGATCAGCGACTCGTTCTACGAGCGCTTCGCCGACGCGGCGCTCGCCGCTGCGACGCTCAACGGTCACTCGATGACGATGCAGCTCGCCGCGTCCGACTACGTCGTCACCTGGGACTCGGGCGTCGCCTACATCCCGCCGTCCGGCGCGGCCTCGCCGGTCTTCACCGCTGGTCCGACCGACGACGGTGAGACGACCCTCACGCCGAGCCTGCCGTTCCCGACCCCGACCGGCCCCGTCGCATCGCTGTTCGTCGAGAGCAACGGCGTCATCTCGTGGGGCGCGACCGGCCAGACGTTCCCGGGCACGCAGGACTACACGCCGACGGCCAACGGGTTCCTCAACGGCGTCAACGCCGGCATCTACTCGTGGCACGACTACGCCGAGCAGGACGTCGCGGGCGGCCGCATCGTCTACGAGGAGGTCGTCTCCGGCGCCGACACGCTGCTGGTCATCTCCTGGGACAACGTCGACCAGTGGCCGACGGGCACGGCCCAGCCGAACTTCATGCAGTTCCAGCTCAACCTGACCTCGGGCGACGTCACGATCGTCTGGCAGAGCCTGAACTCGGACACCTCGAGCACGTTCGGCTCGGCGCACCTCGTCGGCTACACGCCGGCAGGAGCGTCGATCGACTCCGGCAACATCGGTCTGTCGACGACGACGACCTTCGTCACCAGCAGCACCAACGTGCAGGCCATGAAGCTGACGGCCGGCCCGGCGCCGATCTCGACCCCGAGCAGCGGCACGACGGTCACCTACACCGCCGAGAACCTGCAGCAGGTCGGCGGTGGCTACATCGGTCTGGTCGTGCTGAGCGCGTTGCAGAACCCGGGCCTGGACCTGGGCCTCATCGGCGCGCCGGGCTGCCGGGGATACGTGTCGACCATCGACGCCAACATCCCGTTCTTCGGCTTCACGCCGACGCTGACGGCCGGATTCACCCTGCCGAGCGGCGTGCCGAGCGGCGTCGAGATCTACGCGCAGGCGATCAACCTGATCGCCCCCAACAGCCTGCCGAACGGCCAGAACAACTTCGGCATGATCACGTCGAACGGCGTGAAGCACACGATCTCGAGCTTCTGATCGAGATCGGCGGCCGGGCGACGGGCATGTCCCCGCGCCCGGCCGAACCCGCGCGCGCTGCGGCGCGCGCCTGGTCGGCGACGACGGACGCGGCCTTCAGACCGCCAGCGCGCCGACCTGCTTCTCCGCTGCCGCCACCATCGCGCCCTCGAGCACCAGCTGCTCGGCGCGCTTCAGGTCCGGCGCCAGGAAGCGATCGCCGTCCAACCCCGGGATCTCGGCGCGCAGCGCGCGGTAGGCGGCGTGCACCCCCTTGCCGGGCTTCAACGGCTCACCGAGGTCGAGCCCCTGCGCCGCGCACAGCAGCTCGATGCCGAGCACCTTCGCCGTGTTGCGCACGACGTCGTCGGCGTGGCGCGCGGCCGTGACCCCCATCGACACGTGGTCCTCGCGGTTGGCCGAGGTCGGGATCGTGTCGACGCTGGCCGGGTGCGCCAGCGACTTGTTCTCGCTGCACAGCGACGCCGCGACGACCTGCGGGATCATGAAGCCCGACTCGAGCCCCGGGTCGCGGGCGAGGAACGGCGGCAGGCCGCTGATGTCCGGGTTGACCAGCTGCTCGATGCGGCGCTCGCTGATGTTGGCCAGCGTGCTGACCGCGATCGCCAGGAAGTCCATCGCCTGGCTGACCGGTTGGCCGTGGAAGTTGCCGGCGCTGATCACGTCGCCGCCGAACACCAGCGGGTTGTCGGTCACCGAGTTGGCCTCGGTCACCAGCACGTCGAGCGCGTAGCGCACGCCGTCCTTGGCCGCGCCGTGCACCTGCGGGGCGCAGCGCAGCGAGTAGGCGTCCTGCACCCTGGCGCAGTCCTTGTGGCTCGGGATGATCTTGCTGCCGTGCAGCAGCCGGCGCAGGTTGTCGGCGGTCGCGCCCTGCCCCTCGTGCGGCCGCACCTCGTGCACCCGCGCGTCGAACGGTCGCTCGCTGCCGCGCAGCGCCTCCAACGTCATCGCGCAGGCGACGTCGGCGGTGCGGCACAGGCGCATCGCCTGCGCCACGACGAGGCAGCCGATCGCGGTCATGATCTGGGTGCCGTTGATCAGCGCGAGCCCCTCCTTCTCCGCCAGCTCGAGCGGCGCGCGACCGAGCTTCTTCAGCGCCGCCTGGCCCGAGATCACCTTGCCGCCCGACCACACCTCGCCGCGGCCGATCAGCGGCAGCGCCATGTGGCTCAACGGCGCCAGGTCACCCGACGCGCCGACCGAGCCCTGCCGCGGGATCACCGGGATCAGGTCGGCGTTCCACAGCGCGAGCGCCTGCTCGATCAGCAGCGGCCGCACGCCAGAGTGACCGAGCGCCAGGTTGTGGATGCGCAGCGCGAACGCCAACCGGCTCTGCTCGATCGACAGCGGCTCGCCGACGCCGGTGGCGTGGCTCAGCAGCAGGTTCTTCTGCAGCTGACCGAGCTTCTGCGACTCGATGCGCACCCCGGCGAGCTTGCCGAAGCCGGTGTTGATGCCGTACATCGTGCGGCCGCTGCGCACGGCGGCGTCGACCTCGGCGCGGCAGGCCGCGACGCGGCGCTTGCTGTCCTTGCCGAGCGCGATCGTGTGGCCGGGCCGACTGAGCGCGACGAGGGTGGCGAGCGGCAGGTCGGGCTCGCCGAGCAGGATCTTGGTCATCGGCCAGACCAATACCGCCGAAGGCTGTTCCGGCGCCACCTTGAACTGCCCCGCCGGGGCCGCACACTGCGCCGATGGCCAAGAAGATCGACTGGTACTACCACCGCAAGGGCTGAACGAGCTGCAAGCGCTCCGACGCGTTCCTCGGGGACGCCGGAGCCACCGTCCGTGAGACGGTGGATGCACAGAAGCAGCGGTTCGCGCCCGCGGACCTCGAACAGCTGTTCGCCGACGCGGCCAAGGTCGTCGTCGCCAGGGGCAAGAAGGTGCTGACGTTCACCCCCGGCGCCGCCGACTTCGACCGCACGGCGTTCGAGACGGCGGTGATCGGACCGTCCGGCAACCTGCGCGCGCCGACCGCGCGCGTCGGCAAGACCTGGTACGTCGGCTTCAGCGACGAGGCCTACGCGCCGCTCGCCTAGCGCGCGCGCCACACGCCGCCGCGCAGCAGCGGCAACCACTCGTCGGCGCGGTAGACCCGCTCGAGCACGGCGCTGCCGTCGGGCGCGCCGGCGAGCCGATACAGCGCTTCGGTGACGATCTTGCGCACGAAGGCGTCGTCGTCGAGCAGCAGGTGCCACAGCGGCAACGCGTCGTGCGGCGCGCGCGACAGCATCGCCAGCTTCTGGGCGAGCTTGCGCCGCTCTTCGGCGCTGCTGCCGCCGCGCACCGACTTGTCGTAGAGCCGAACCAGCTGCCGCACATCACCCGAGGCGTCGGCGAACAGCGGAGTCCCGACGAAGCCGTCGACGACGCGCGCGCCGGCGCCCGCCGGCACCCATGCTTCGCGCGAACCGACGGCGACCGACACGGCGCCCTCCTGCACCGTCACGGCGACCTCTCCGACGCGCTCGACGTCCACCTCGAAGCGACAGCCTCGGTCGACGATGTCCACCGCCGCGCGTTCGCCGTTCGCCGACCCGATCGGCACCTCGACGACGAAGAACCCTGCGACGACGGCCGGCGGCTCGGCGATGTCTGCCTGCAGGCGGCCGCGGCGCAGACGCAACCGCAGCTCGTCGTCGCGCCAGTGCACGAGCTCGAGCTCGCCGCCGACGGACAGCGTGACCGTCGCCAGTTCCCCCATCGCGAGGTGCAGCGCCTGCTGCCCGGCGACGAAGTGGCGGCCGGCGTCACCGGGCCGCAGCTCGCTGCCACGCCACCAGGCCGCGGCCCCCCACGCCAGCAGCAGCGCCGCAGCCGCAGCCGCAGCTGCGAACCAACGCCACGGCCGCGCGCCGCTCGCGCGCGCCGTCAACACGTGCTCGGGCGCCGACGAGCCGGACCAGCGCAGCGGCGCCAGCGCGCGCTCGAGCGCGGCGACGTCGGGCTCGACCGGCGCGGTGGTGTCCCACAGGTAGTCGGGGTCCCACAGGTAGTCGGTGTCCCACAGGGAGTCGGCGTCGCGCTCGTTCATCGCCGCTCCTCCACGGCGTCGCCGAGCGCCGCGCGCAGCTGCGCCATGCCGCGCGTCAGGTTGACCCGCACCGAGCCGTGCGTCATGCCGGTGCGCTCGGCGATCTCGGCGCCCGACAGCCCGGCGACCAGCCGCAGCGTCAGCGTCTCGCGGTAGGCCTCCGGCAGCGCCGCGATCGCCGCCAACACCCGCGCAGCCAGCTCGCGCCCGGCAGCCCGTTCATCCGGCGCCGCCGCCGGGTCGACCGGGTCGCCCTGCCGTGCATCGAACGGCGCGGCCAAGGGCGCCCGCTGCCGCCGGCGCAGCACGTCGCGCGCGGCGTTGCGCGCTGCGGTGGCGACGAAGCCCGGGAAGGCGTCGGCATCACGCAGACGGGGCAGCGAGGCGAACACGGAGCAGAACACGTCGTGGGTCACGTCTTCGGCGACTTGCCGGCCGACGAGGGCCAGCACGATGCCGTGCACGACCGGCGCGAACGTCTCGTACAGCGCCGCGCGCGCGGCGCGGTCGCCGCCTGCCGCCGGGCCGACCTGCGCGCGCCATGCGCTGCGGTCGGTCGCCGGTCGAGGATTGCCGCCGGTCGGATCGGCCATGCACACGAGGAAGGACGGAGCTCCCCCGACAGTGTTAGCAGAACGCGATCGTCGGGACCCGTCGCGAACGCGCGGGTGCTGCCTACCCGTCGCGCGGCGCCAGGCACGGTGGCCCTTCTGGACTGCTGCGCAGCTCAGTCGGTCACGCTGGCGACTCGAGCTGCAGCGGCGGCGCCGACGGCACCAGGAAGAAGCGGCCGACGTCCACCTCGAAACGGCTGCCGTCGTCGCGTTCGAAGGTGTAGCTGCCCTCCATCGTGCCCCACTGCGTGCGCAGCGGACAGTAGCTGACGTAGCTGTAGCTCTCACCGATGCCGAGGTGCGGGAACTCGCCGACGACGCCGCGGCCGCGCACGTCCTCACGCCGCCCATCACCGTCGACGATGATCCAGTGCCGCGACAGCAGCCGCGCGGCGCCGTCGTGGTCACCGCCACCGACATTGGTCATCGTGATCTTGTAGCGGAACACGAAGCTCTGCCGCTCCGCGTGGCCGCCGACCAGGAAGTCCTGCGGCAGCGCCTCCTGCGGCAGGAACTCGGCCGCCGCGTAGACGCGGATGCCGTTCGTGGTCGTGTCGGAGTGCGGCGATTGGGGCATGGCGGACAGAAGGGGTCGAGCGCCAGGATAGACCGGGCGGTGGGAAATGCGAGGCCCGCAGGCGTCGCCGCTAGTGACCGTGCGGGTCCTTGCCCTGGTGGAACTCGAGCTTGGTATCCGCCGCGCCGAGTTCGAGGTGGCCGTCGGCGAGCTTGCCGGTCCACTTGCCCGGCTTGCCCTTGCCCAGCAGCTCCGCATCGACGCTCACGGCGCCGGTCGCCGCGTCGAAGGTGTAGGTGCCATGGATGTGCTCGTGGCTGTCGTTCGCGTCGGGCGCCGTGTGCACCTGCAATCGCGTACCGCCCTCCTTGGTCTCGAAGCTGAGCGACATGCCGGGCTTGTGGTCCGGGGTCTCCTGCGACCAGCTGCCGGCGAGCGGGTGGCTGTCACCGCAGGCGGCGAGGGAGAGCGAGGCGAACAGGGTCAGGGCGCGGAGCTTCATGGTCATTCTCGTCGGACCATCATCGCCAGCCCCGCGCGCGGGTCCAGCCCGCGGCGACAGCCCGGGGCGGGATTCCCGAGCCGGACGAGCGCCTGCTACCGGGCCGGCCTGAGGCATGCAAGGCTCCGCCGGCAGCCGAGGTAGGTCAGACCATTCAGCGTCGACCGGGGAATTGCCGATGCCGATGCCATGTCGACCCGGACGACGCTGACGCCGTGGATCCTCGCCGCCTGGTTCGGGCTGGCGGGCGCTGGCGCGTGGCAGCTGGTCGAACACGCGACCGCGGCCGGCACGGTCGGCGCGGTGCCACAGCAGCTCACCCGCGACCAGGTCGCGGCGCTGCGCTGGCAGGGCAACCGCCCGCTGCTGGTGGTCGCCGCGCACCCGCAGTGCCCGTGCCTGCCCAGCACCCTCGACGGCCTCGCCCGCGTGCTGACCGAGCACCCGGAGGTCGAGCTGCGCGTGCTGGTCTACACGCCGAGCAAGCGGCCGCCGTCGTGGGACGAGGCGCAGAGCCGCACGCTGTGTGACGGCCTGCCGGACGGCGCCGTGGTGCGCGACCGCGACGGCCAGCTGGCCGCGTCGCTCGGCGCCGAGACCTCCGGCCACGTCAGTCTCTATGCCCCGGTCGGCGCGCTCGCGTTCGCCGGCGGCATCACCCAGGGCCGCGGCCACACCGGCGCCAACCAGGCCGAACGCGCGCTGCTGCGCGCGCTCGACGCCGCCTCGCCGCGCCGCGGGACCTCCAGCTCCGAGCAACCCGAGACCACCACCTCCGGCCCCGCGGTGCAGACCGCGGTGTTCGGCTGTCCGCTGACCGACGCACCATCGACCTGCAATGAATGCCGCTCTGACTGACGATCCTCGCCAACGCCTCGCCACCGACCACCGGGCGTTCTGCGCCCAGGTCGACAACGGCATGATGTGGCTGGTGACGATCGAGGCCACGCTGGCGCTGCTGATCGCCTGGCTGTGGACGCCGCTGGCGTGGGCCGGCACCAGCACCGCGCCGCACACCCACCTGATCGCCGCGGTGCTGATCGGCGGCAGTTCGGCGGCGGCGCTGCACTGGTTGTCGCGCGTGCATCCGGGCGAAGCGCTGACGCGGCACGCCACGGCCGCGGCGACGATGCTGATGGCGTCGCTGTTCATCCACCTCGCCGGCGGCCGCATCGAGGCGCACTTCTCGGTGTTCGTGACGATGGGCTTCCTGGTCGCCTACCGCGACTGGCGCGTGCTGATCACCGCCACCGTTGTCACCGCCGTCGACCACCTGGCGCGCGGCCTGTTGCTGCCCCGCTCGGTGTTCGGCAGCGACGTCGTCGACCTGCTGCGCGTCGTCGAGCACGCCACCTACGTGGTCGTCGAGGTGGCGGTGCTGGTGGTCGTCTGCCGCATGGCGATGGCCGAGATGCTGCGCACGGCGACCGCGCTGATCGCCGGCGAACAGGCCCGCGCCGACGTCGAGCGCGCCCACCAGGACCAGGCGATGCAGGTCGCCGCGGCCCGCGAGGAAGGCATCCAGCAGGTGCGCGCGATCCTCGACGAGTTCCGCAACGTCGGCGGCTCGATCGACGAGAGCGCGCAGATGGCGCTGCAGCTGCAGACCATCGGCGAGAGCAACCGCCAGCACGCGCGCGCCGGCAGCGAGGTGCTGGAGCGCACCGTCAAGCGCTTCGAGGCGCTGGCGTCGTCGGTGCAGCAGACCGGGACCAGCATCCAGGCGCTGGTCGACACCGGCAGCGAGATCGCCAAGGTCACCGGCTTGATCTCGAGCATCGCCTTCCAGACCAACCTGCTGGCGCTCAACGCGGCGGTCGAGGCGGCGCGGGCCGGCGAGCACGGCAAGGGCTTCGCCGTGGTCGCCGACGAGGTGCGCTCGCTGTCGGCGCGCACGACGGCGGCGACCCAGCAGATCGAGCAGTTCGCGCAGCAGGTGCAGCAGCGCGCGGCCGAGTTGGCGACCGTCACCGGCCGGGCCAACGAGGAGGCCAGCCAGGGCATGGCGTTGATCGACGACGCCGAGGCCTCGATCCAGTCGATCCAGAAGAGCGCCGACGAGCTCGGCGAAGTCGTCTGCGGCTCGCTCGAGGCCAACGCGCGACTGCAGGAGCAGAGCGAGCGGCTGCAGCGCGACGTGGCCGCGCTGGCGACCTGAAGCCAGGGCACGGCACCCGCAAGGGTCTGCCCGCCGGCCGGATCGGCCCCCGCCGCGCGGCGCGGGACGGAACAGGACATTCCGGAAACGGGTCGCGGTGGAGGATCGTCATCCTGGACGATGCCGATCCCACCGATGCGCTCCCTCCCTCCCTGGTGCGACGCCGCACTCGCAGCGCTCGCCGTCGCCGGCCTCGCCGCCGCGCAGTCCCCGACGTTCTCGACCGCGCTGTTCCCCGGCGACGGCGTGCAGCGATACGAAGGCGCCGAGTGGCTGTGCGTGCGCGTCGTCGACGTGATGACCGGGGCGCCGCTGCCGGGCGCCGAAGTGGCCCTGGTCGCCGAGTCGGGTCACCCGGTGCGCGGCGAGTTCTCGGCGCTGCAGCGGGCCACCGCCGACGCCGACGGCTTCGTGCGCCTGCCGAACGGAGCGCCCGCCGACGGCCGCCTGCACGGCTGGATGCTGGCCCGCGCGCCGGGCCACGGCCAGCGCATGGAGATGGGCTACCTCGGCGACGTCGTCGCGCTGGCGCCGGCGATCGACCTGCCGCTGGAGATCGTCGACCGCTTCGAGGAGCCGGTCGCCGACTGCCTGATCGGCATGTGCTGCGGCTGCGGCCACACGCCGGACATCGCCTGGGCCCGCACCGACGCCAAGGGCCAATGCACGCTGCGCGGGGTCGACGACCGGCAGGGCATCCGCGACCTCTACCTCGAGCACCCGCGCCTCGGCCTGTTGTACGACGACCGCCAGTGGTTCCCCGGCGAACCGCCGGTGCACGTCGTCGCCCCCTACGGCAACTGCTCGCAGGGCGTCGTCGTCGACGAGAACGGCAAGCCGGTCGCGGGCGCGTTCGTCGGCTACCTCGAGGTGCATCGCGGGCCGTGGACGCGCACCGCCGCCGACGGCTCGTTCCGGCTGTGCGGCACCGACGACGTGCCGACCGTGCTCTACGTCGACGTGCCGGGCGCCGACGGCGCGCAGCGCCGCATCGAGGTCGCCCTGAACGACCAGGTCCCGCTGCGGCTGCAGCTGCCGCCGGCGCCGCCGCCGGACGTCTCGCGGCGGCCCGGCTGGATCGAGTTCGTCGAGCTGCAGGAAGGCGAGCGGCCGCGCCGCGACGTGCCGCCCGGCTCGCAGCCGTGGCCGCCGGAGAGCGGGGCCGTGGCGAACGCCCCGGCGGTGACCGTGCGCACCGTCGACCTGCCGGCGGACGAGCACGTGACGCTGGTGACCGCGACGGCCGAACACGACCTCGACGACTACGTGAAGAGCGGCGCGCCGGTGCCGCTGCCGGACGAGCCGTTCGCGTTCGTGCTCGGCTCGGCCTACGGCCCCCACCGCACCTTCCGCTACACGCGGCAACAGGCGCTGGCCGAAGGCATCGTGCGGCTGCGCTGGTTCCGCCCGACGCGCATCGAAGGGCGCGTGATCGGCCCGGACGGCGCGCCGCGCGACGTCGAGCTGAAGCTGCTGACGCCGGCCGAGGCGCTGACGGTGCCCGACCTGCCGGGACGTGACGGCGCGCCGTGCCCCGGCGCGATCGCGCTCGAGACCGACCGCGAAGGCCTCGCCGTGCTGCAGGTCACCGACGGCATCGGCACCTTGCCGACGCGGCTGCTGACCTTCCTGCTGCCGCCGCGCGGCGACGACGTCGTGGTCGACGTCGGCACCGTGGAGCTGTCCGAGCGACCGCAGTTCCTGCTGCGCGACGTCGACGGCGAGGAGCTCGTCGACTGGCAGGTGGCGCTGCTGCGCCGCGGCTTCGTCGACGCCGAGCAGGTCGGCCACGTGCGGCTGCGCCGCGCCGGCCACACGCCGACGCTCGAGCTGCAACCGGGCGACGTGCTGCACGTCGAGCCGGTGGAGGAGCAGCCGCAGCTCGAGGACGGCAAGGCGATCTACCGCGTGCCGGCGCGCTTCGCGATCGACGGCGACGGGCCGTGGGACTTCACGTTGCCGGCCGGCGAGCTGTGGCTGCGCGCGCGCTGCGACGACGCGCCGACCGCGGCGATCGTGCTGTTCGTCGACGACCTGCGCATCGAGTTGAAGGAACCGCTGCTGCTGCGCGGCCTGACCGTCGGCCGCCACCGCCTGTTCGTCTGCGCCAAGGGCCACCAGACGGCGATCGTCGACGTCGACGTGCCAGCCGTTGGCATGGCCGAACTCGACCTCGTGCTGCCGCCGCGCTGAGAGCGCTACCGGCCGTCGAGCTCGCGCAGCGCACGGGCCGCGCGCTCGTGCAGCGGCCCGTGGTGCACCGCCGTGGTGACCCATTCGTAGCAGCGCCGCGCCTGGGCGGGATCGTCGGCGAACGCCAGCCGCGCGACGTCGCCGAGCAACAACGCGAGCCGCGGTTCCCCGGGGAACCGGTCCAACGCCGCCTGCACCTCGCCGCACAACGCGCGCGCGACCTCGACGTCGCCGGCGGTGAGGCCACCCACCCGCATGCCGAGCCAGGCGACGACGTCGACCGGCAGCGCCTCGCCGCGTCGGGCCTGCTCCTCGGCGAGCGACTGCAGCGCAGCCGCGGCGCCGGCGTCGGCGAGCGCCGCGTAGACCGCTTCGCGCAACGGTGCGTTGGCCGGCGCCGCGGCCAGCACCGGCGCCAGCACCGCCGTGTCGCCGGTCGCCAGCGCGGACCCGAAGCCAGCCGGAGCCAACACGCGCTCGCGCTGCTGCAGCGCGTCACCGTGCACCCCGATCAGCACCCGCAGCCCGTTGCCTCGCGCTTCGCGGAGGCGGGCCAGCCCGAAGGCACCTCCGTAGTCGTCCGACAGCTCGTCGGCGACGACCACCGCCGGCGCCACGCACAGCGCGAACGGCGTGCTCTCGCCGCTCCCGCGCGCCTCGTTCCAGGCGCTCCAGTCCGCGGCGTCCGCAGCGACGAACTCGCCGCCATCCGCGACCACCTGTCGCGCGGTCAGCAGCGCCAGCAGCGTGCGGCACGCGGTCGAGACCCGGGAACCGTCCCCGGACCGGGAGCAACGGAACAGCACCGCGAGCTCGTCGGAGCCGGCGGCGAACGGGGCGCCACAACGACGCTGCGCCAGGTCGTCGGCGAGCCCGCAGGCCAGCGTCAGCTCCTGCGCGCTGCGCGGCGCCGCCACCGTCGCCATCAACTCCGCGCCGATCGCGTCGAGGTCGGCGGCCGAGAACGGCTGGCACAGGCGGCCCCGTTCGCGACAGTCGGCCAGCGTCGCCCGCACGAAGTAGCTGGCGTCGCCGCCGTCGAACAGGAACTCGAGCCGATCGAACGGCTGCCCGAGCGGCTGCATGCGGTCGCCGCTCACCAGCAGTTCGCCCGGCCTGTCGTCGGCGAACAACCAGATGCCGGCCGCACCATCGACCGGCAAGCCGGCGACGACGAAGCCATCGCGCGCCGGCGCGACCCCGGTCACCGAGGTCCACGCCCCGAGTTCGTGCACCACGCCGTCGGCGGCGACCCGCCAGACGACCGAGCGCCCGACCTCGTCGCCGAACGCGCGGCGCTGGAACCCGTGCAGCGCGACGTCGCCGCGCCGATTGGCGATCATGCCGTCGATCGAGCACGCCCGCAGCCGCGCCCGTTCGACCGACGCTCCCTGAGCATCGACCTGGACCAGCAGACCGTCATGCCAGGGCCACCCCCGCGCGACCGCCGGCGGCGGCATCGCCGGCGTCGCATCGGCCGCACGGCGCCACAGCCAGAGGGTGTCGTCGTTGGCGGTCGCCAGCTCGGCGTCCTGCGGCGCCGGCCCGCTGCCTGCGCCGCCGTACGCACGCCATGCACCCGGGTGCTGCACCCAGACCTGGCCACGCCACAGCACACCGGTCCCGCCGAGATCCTGCGACAGGTCCGCGAGGCGCGACGTGCCGTCCCAATCGACCCGATCGAGCTGGCCCCAACCCCGCACCACGTAGCTCTGGTCCTGCAGCATCTGCACCGGCTGCGATCGCACGGCGGACGGCCCGGGGAACGTCCGGCACGCATCGACGAACGCCGCCAGACGGTCGTCGATGCGGCGCGGAGAACGCTTCGGCAGCGGCGGCAGCTGTACGGCCTCGACGATCGGCACGAGCTGCACGGCCGCGAGCAACGCGTCGCGGTGCGGCCGCACCTCGTCGACCGCACCCGGCGCGCGGTAGCGCAGGACCAGGTAGCGCCCGGGTTCGGCTTCGACGCAGACCGACCGGAAGCTGGTCTTGCCGGTGCTCGCGTCGAACACCTTGGCGTCGAGGCCGGCGAACGAAACGGCGCGCACCGGCGTCGCGACGAGGCTGTCGTCCCATCGCAGCAGCCCGCCCCGCTCCGCGCCCACCGCGGCATCGACGCTGGCGGCGGCGATGACGAAGCCGGTCAGGCGCTGGTCGCCGCCGACGCTCTCCAGCACCAGCGGCGCATCCCCGGTCACCGGCAGGCGCTGCCACACCGCCTCGGCGAACGGCACCACCACGCGCAACCCGCCGATGCGGAGCTCTGCCCGCGTCGGCGCCTCGCTGCTACCCCATTCGGAGTCGGCGCCGGGGAAGGCGAAGCCGTCGACCACCTGCGCGGCGCAGCTGGCGACCAGCGCCGCGTCGCTGCGATCCGACCAGGACATCACGTGGTAGGCGAGCCCCGGCCGCACCAGCAGATCACAGCGCACGACCAGCTGGACGCCCTGCGAGACGACCTCGTACGTGCGCGTCGCATGCACGAAGGACGGCAAGCTCGCGATCTCGACCGGCGTCGCCGCCCCCGACGGGTTCCACGCGTCGAGCAGCCGCCGCAGATCGCCTTCGCCGTCGAGCAACGACCGCACCTCGCGCACCACGACCTGCGCCCGGCGCAGTCGACCGAACGCCGCGGCCCGGTGCCGCACCTCGAACTGGTCGCCGCCGTAGTCCTCGTCGTACTCGTCCTCGACGCGCCGCCGCCAATCGCCGTCGACCTCGACCGCGGCGCCGACCTTGCCGATCGCGAACGTCTGCCACTCCTGCGCCGCGGCCGCCGCGACCAGCAGCAGCGCCGCGACGACGCTGCGCGCAATCCGCACGTTCACACCACTTCCCCGGTCAGCTCGGCGACCGGCCGGTCGGCGCCGATCTGGCCGCGTTCGTCGCGCTGCAACGCGCAGCACGCCACCGCGGGGTCATGGGTGAAGAACAGTCGCCCGCCGCGCCGTTCGAGCTCGTCGAGCAGCGCGGTCTTCTCGTCGATCAGCTGCTCGGGGAAGCGGTCGTAGCCCATCGTGATCGCGCGGCGCACCCACGGCACGCCGGGGATCAGGTCGGCGCAGAACAGCATCGGGCCAGCGACGCCGCCGACCTCCGCCAGCAGCATGCCCGGCGTGTGGCCGTCGCTGCGGTGCAGCCGGTAGCCGTCGCCGAGCGTGTCGCTGTGGGTGCCGTGCACCAGCTCCAAACGCCCGGTCGCCTCGAGCAGCGGCTGCAGCTCCGGCACGAAGCTGGCGCGGTCGCGCGGATGCGGCTCGAGCGCGCGCTGCCACGCCTCGGCGCCGGCCACGTAGCGAGCGTTCGGGAAGACCAGCGCCGGCGCCTCACCGTCGCGGTACTCCGTCAGCACGCCGCCGGCGTGGTCGAAGTGCAGGTGCGACAACACCACCACGTCGACCTGTTCGGGCGCGACGCCGAGCGCCGCCAGGTTGTCGAGCAGCACGTGCTGCGCCTCGTGCACGCCGAACCGTTCGCGCAGCGGCGGCGGAAAGAACGCGCCGATGCCGGCCTCGAACAGGATCGTTCGCCCGCCGTCCCGGATCAGCATGCAGCGGCACGCCAGCGCGATGCGGTTCTGCGCGTCGGGCTCGGCCCAGCGCGACCACATCGCCCGCGGCGCGTTGCCGAACATCGCGCCGCCGTCGAGGCGCTGCGAGTTGCCGAGCACCGACCAGACGCGCTTCGTCACTTGTCACCTGCCTTCGCCGCGGCGAACGCGAGTTCCCGGGCCAGGTCGCCGAGCCGCTGGCCTTCGAGGTTGCACAGCACCGCCACCGCGACGCCTTGCTCCGGCAGCATCAGCAGCGTGGTGCTGACCTGCGACTGCGCGCCGCTGTGCGACACGATCTGCACGCCGTCGTGCACCCCGACGCCGAAGCCGAGGCCGTAGCCGGTGGCCTTGCCGCTCGCCGTGTGCTGCGTGGTCCACATCGTCGCCAGCGACTCCTTGTCCACCAGCGTGCCGGCCATCAGCGCCTGCGCGAAGCGCACCAGGTCGGGCGCCGACGAACACAGACCACCGCCGCCGAGCTTGTAGCTGGAGTCCATCAGCCGGCTGTTCTGCAGCTCGTCGCCGAGCCTGACGTAGCCGGCGGCGCGATGCGGCACGACGCGCCGCACGTCGTCGTCCTGCAGCGACGCGGCCCCCGACGGCTCGGCGACGTGCTCCTTCACCGCCGCGGCGAACGCTTCGCCGGAGCGCGCCTCGACCACCGCCGCGACCAGGTTGAAGCCGAAGGTGCTGTACTGGTACTTCGACCCCGGCTCGTGCAGCAGCGGATCCGCCGCGAAGCGCTCGAGCGCGGCCGTCTGCGAGTCGTAGTGTTCGCAGCACTCGCCTTCGCCGTACTTGTAGTGGCGCACGCCGCCGAGGTGCCCGAGCAGCTGCCGTGTCGTCACCGGCCAGCGCTTCTCGGGCCACGCCGCGACCAGACCGTGCACGTCGACGTCGAGGTCGAGCTTGCCCTGTTCGACCAGCTGCATCGCCAGCACCGCGGCGATCGGCTTGGAGATCGATGCCAGCCGGTAGACCGTCGCGGCGGTCGCCGGCACGTCGTTCTCGAGGTCGGCTGTGCCGAAGCCCTCGGCGAAGACGATGCGCTCGCCGACGGCGATCGCGCACGACAGACCGGGGATGCCGTGTTGCTTGCGGAAGTCCTCGAGCTTGCCGGCGAAGTCCTGCGCCGGCGCTACGGCGGGGAACGCGACGAACGCACAGAGCACGGCGCCGAACGCGGCGCGGCGACGAGACGAAGGGCGGGCGGATCGGGTCATGCGGTCTCCGCCGCAGACGATAGCGGCTCAGCGTCCTTCCGGCTTCGTCGACTCCTCGACCTTCTTCCAGCGCAGCTCGACGACCACGTCGGCGCCGGCGACCTCGATCGTGTCCGGCGCGATGGCGAAGCCGTCGTTGCGCAGCTTCAACGTGTGCCGCCCGTCGGTCACGTGGCGCACGTCGCGGGCATCCTGCCGCAGCTGCACCACCCGGTTGGAGCCGAAGAAGCGCATGGTCGGCCGCTCGAACCCGGCGAAGCCCTCTTCGACGAGCTCGACGTCGAGCGCGCGCGGCGGCGGCGGCGCGTCGCTCGCGAGCCGCAGCGTCACGGTGTGCCCGACCGCCAGCTCGGCGTCGAGCTCGGTGTGCTCGCCGATCGTCAACGTGCGCCGGAGCGGCGCGTAGCCGTCGGCGCACAGCATCGCCTCGTAGTCGCCGCGCGGCAGCCGAGCGGTGCAGTAGCCGAGCTCGTCGGGCGGCTGCCTGCCGCGTACCGTCTCGCGCGCGGGGCCGCCGATCTCGCGCAGCAGGATCTGCACGCCGAGCACCGGCCCGTCGGGCCCGACGGTGCGAAAGCGCAGCTCGCCGTCGAGCGGCACGACGAAGTCGACGTCGGTCGCTCCCGACAGGACCTCCTGCTGGCCGGGCTGCGCGCGGCCCGAACAACGCACGACGACCTTCCTCAGCAGCTGCGGCAGCTCGATCGAATAACTGCCGTCCTCACCGGTGCTGGCGTCGAAGTAGAAGTCGGGACGGCCGGCGAACAGGTGGGTCCGGACCGCCGGCGTGCCGTCCGGGTGCCGCACGTGCCCCGCCACGGTCGTCATGTCGAGGAACACGTCGAGGTCCAGCTCGCGCTCCTGGCCTTCGCCGAGCTCGACGGTGAGCTGCAGCGAGATGCGCTCGGCCAGTCTGCCGCTGACGCGGCGGAACCGGTCCGGCAGCGCCGTCAGCTCGACGCGCCCCGCCGGCAGGTGCTCGATGCGGAAGCCGCGACGCGTGTCGCTCCAGGCTTCGTCCTTGCGCCCGCCGACCTCGAAGCCGACGCGTCCCTCACAGATCTCGCCGTTGAGCCGCATCACGCCGCGCAGCACCGCGGTGCCGCGGCCAGCGGGGCGGCGCTGCAGCCGGATCTCGGCGACCGGCGCGTCGCGCGCGACCAGCGCCTGGACCCGTTCGCGCTGCTCTTCGAAGTCGCCGTGCGTCGCCCGCAGGCGGTAGTCGTCGCCCGGCACCACGCCATCGAGCACGAACTCGCCGCGCTCGTCGGTCCGGGTGCGCAGGTCCCAGTCGTCGGGGCCGACCTGGCAGTTCTCCGGCACGACGTCACGCCCGCCGCGCGTCTGCCGCGAAGGATCGATCGCGGCCCCCGCGATCGGCTCGCCGGAGGTCGCACGCACCACGCCCCGCACCTGCAGCGCGCGCACCATCACGCAGTCACCGACCTCGCTCCGCTGCCAACGCCAGAGGTGCCGGCAGTAGCCTTCGCCGCGGATCTCCGCGTGGGTCGTGCCGCCGACGTCGGGCAGCAGTCGCACCGCGAAGCTGCCGTCGGTCGCCGACCGCGTCAGCACCTCGCGCAGCGACGACACCGTCGCGCCGACCACCGGCTGGTGCGTCTCGAGGTCCACCACCCGCCCCCGGACGACGTGGCCCGCCCGCAGGGGGAAGGTGCAGTCGAGCGGCGCGCCGTCGCCGCGGAACTGCCGCCGGTCCCACTGCAGCGCGTAGTGCTCGCCGCGGAACACGAACGTCGTCTCGACGCCGCGCGGCACCGACGACAGCTCGAAGCGCCCGTCGGCGTCGCTGGTCGTGCGCTCCGGTTCGCACTGCTGACAGGCGTCGTGCTGCAGGGTGACGTCGATGCCGGCCAGCGGGGCGCCGCTGCGCACGTCGACGACGTGGCCGCGCAGCGGACCGGACCACGGCAGGCTGATCCGTTCGACACCGGCCCTCGGCGGCAGCAGCTGGCGTTGCACGTGCCGCGCACCCGAGCTGACCCGCAGCAGGTAGTGCTCCGCCCCGGGGTGGACCGGCAAGCGGCAGCGGCCGTGTCGGTCGCTGCGCACGACGAGCTGCGGACGCTCCATCGCACGGACCTCGGCGTCGACGACCGGCTGGCGATCCGGGTCGATCACCAGCAGCTCGTAGACCAGCGCTCCGTCGTCGACCGGCTCCACCGCGGTGCGCGCCCCCCCCGCCTCGGCGGCGGCCGGTGCGTCGGAGCGCCCGGCGGCGTCACCGGTGTCGGCTTCTGCGACACCGCCGGCCGCCGCGCCGGCCGCCGCGCCGCGCGGCGACGACGGCGCGGACCGCTGCCAGGCGAGCCACAGCGCCACGCACGCCAAGGCCGTGACGACGCTCCCGAGGACCACTCGACGCATGACGCGAGATCGTAGCAGGCGACCTGCGGCGCAAACCGCCGACGGCACGGCACAGGGAAGTCCCCGACGCATTGCCTCAATCCCCCATGGCACAGCCGCCGAAATCCGGAGGTCCAAGGTTCCTCCATGCGACTCGTCCAACTCGTCGTTCCCGGCCTCGCTGCAGTGTTGCCGACCGTTCTCGCCTGGCGCGCGTTCGCGTTCCGCGGCCACGCGTTGCTGGTCCTCTGCTGCCTCGCGGCGCTCGGCGTCGGGGTCTGGAACGCGCTGTCGCAACGCCGCCGCGCCCGCGCCGCCGAGGCGGCCGCCGCGACGGCCCGCGGCGAAGCCGCCGCGGCGATCGCCGACGAACGCGCCCGCGCTGCCCGCGCGGTGGGCCGAGGCGCAGGCCGAAGCCGAGCGCCGGCGCGCGCCGGAGCGCGACGCCGACGACCGGGAGCTGCAGAACACGATCGACTCGTTCACGTCGGCGCTCGGCGACATGGAGCAGGCGATCGACGGCACCGCACAGGGCGCCAGCGAGGCCCGCACGCTGGCTGGGCGCGTCGAAGCCACGGCCGGGCTCGGCAGCGAGACGATGCGCCGCATGGCCGACGCGATGGACGCGATCGACAAGTCGAGCGCCGAGATCACCCGCATCATCGACACGATCGACGAGATCGCGTTCCAGACCAACCTGCTGGCCCTCAACGCCGCCGTCGAGGCGGCGCGCGCCGGCGACGCCGGCAAGGGCTTCGCCGTCGTGGCCGAGGAGGTGCGCCGCCTGGCCGGACGCAGCGCCGAAGCCGCGCGCAACACCGCGCAGCTGGTCGCCGCGGCCAGCGAACGCGCCCAGCGCGGCGGCCAGCTGTCGCGCGAACTCGACGGCCACCTGGGCGACCTGGTCGACGCGACCGGCGGCTTCGCCGACCTGGTCGACACGATCGCCAGATCGACCGCCGAGCAGTCGCGAGGCGTGCGTCAGCTCCGCACCAGCCTCGATCGCCTGGGCGGCTGATCGCGCGCGCGACCGCCGCGCCCTGTTGCGCCGGAAGCCGCGGTCCGGCACGCTCGCCGCCATGGAACTGGCCGAGCCGCCGCGACCGACCGACCGCCTCGCCGGGCGGGTCGTGCCGTACTGGATGCTCGTCGACGGCATCACCTCGCTGCTGCTTGCCGTCGGCTTGTGGGCGTTCGCGCGGCCGTGGCTCGCCGACAACTGGCGGCACTGGTCGCCGGGGCTCGACTACGCCCTGCTCGGCGTCAGCGGCGGCCTGCTGGCGATGGCCGCGGTGATGCCGACGCTGAGCTACGCGCGCTGGCGCTACGGCTTCCTCGGCGACCTGCTGCTGATGCGCTACGGGGTCGTGTTCGTCGAAGAACGCGCCGTGCCGGTGCGGCGCATGCAGCACGTCGACCTGATGCGGGGCCCGGTCGAGCGGCTGTTCGGGCTGGCGACGCTGGTGGTGTTCACCGCCGGCAACGAGGGCTCGGCGTTCCGGGTGCCGGGACTGCCGCTCGAACGGGCGACGGAGCTGCGCGATCGCATCGTGCAGATGCGCGGTGACGGACGACTCTGAGCTGCCGCCGGCCGCGGCGCCCGACGACGTGCCAGCGACCGCCGCGGCGCCGCGCGACGAGACGATCCTGGCGCAGGGCCACCTGCACCCGGCGGTGCTGCTGCTGCGCCTGCTCGACGCGATGCGTCAGGTCGCCGCGCCGTTGCTGATCGGACTCGCCGTACAACCCTGGTTCCTGGTGCTGGCGCTGATCGCCTTCGTGCTGCAGCTCGGCACGGCGGTGGCCCGCTACCTGACGCTGTCGTACCTGTTGACCGAGGACGAGCTGCGCATCCGCGAGGGCATCCTGCACCGCCAGGAACGCCGCATCCCGCTCGATCGCATCCAGGACCTCGGCTTCGAATCGACCTTGCTGCGGCGGGGCCTCGGGCTGGTCGTCGTGCTGGTCGAGACCGCGTCGGGTCGCGGCGTCGAGGCGCGCCTCGACGCGCTGTCGCGCGCCGATGCCGAGCACCTGCGCGAGGTGCTGCTGGCGGCGCGCGGCGTGCGCGCCGCGGCGCCGGCGGTCGACGCGGAGCACGCGGCGGCGGCGCCCGGCGACGGCACTGGCGACGCGACGCGCGAACCGCCCGCGTCGCCGACGCACGAACCCGAGTGGTACGTGCACCGCAGCACACCCGGCGAACTGCTGCTGCGCGGCGCCACCGACCTGCGCCTCGGCGCGTTCGTCGTCACCGGCTTCGCCGCGCTGGAGTTGGCCGACCAGCTCAAGCTGCTGTCGGGCGCGGTCGGCGTGCTCGACACCGTCGAGCGCTGGCTGACCAGCCTGTCGCCGGCGCTGCTCGGCGTCGTGCTGATGACCTTCCTGCTGGCGGTGCTGGCCTTCGGCGTCGTCACGTCGACGCTCGGCAACCTGGTGCAGTTCCACGGCTTCACGCTGCTGCTGCGCGGCACGGTGCTGCAGCGGCGCTTCGGCCTGTTGACCACGCGGCAGAAGACCCTGCCGCGGGCGCGCGTGCAGCGGGTGACGATCGAGCAGACCTGGCTGCGCCGGCTGTGCGGGCTGGCGGTGGTCAAGGCCGACTCGGCCGGCGGTTCGCGCGGCGACGGCCAGGACACCAGCGGCGGCTGGGACGTGGTCGTGCCGTTGACGCGCCTCGGCACGGCGCACGCGATCCTGCCGGCGCTGCTGCCTGGCATCGAGAACGACTCGTTCACATGGCACAAGGGCTCCCCGCGGCTGGTGCTGCGCATGGCGCTGGTCGGCGTGCTGTGGGCGGCGGTGGCCACGCCGCTGCTGTGGTGGCGATTCGGTCCGATCGGCGCGGCCGGCCTCGGCTTCGTGCCGCTGTGGACGGTGCTCGGCGTGCTCGTCTACCGCAACCTCGGCTGGGCGGCCGGCGATTCGTTCTTCGCCTTGCAGCACGGCGTCGTCGGCCGCACCTTCGCCAGCGTGCCGACCGCCAAGGTGCAGGCGGTGGTCGTGCGGCAGAGCCCGCTGTCGCAGCTGCTCGGACTGGCCGAGCTGACGGTGTTCGTCGCCGGCGGCTCGCCGACGCGCCTGCCCGACCTGACGCTGGCCGATGCGCGACAGTTGAGCGCGTCGCTGGTCGAACGCGCGGCCCGCTCGGCCGCAGCGGACTGGTGACGCGCGACGATTCCGTGTAACCGCGGCGCCGGACGCGCCACAGTCCCGTGTGGACCACGCGACGATCACCATCGGCTGCGGCCTCGTGCAGGGCGTCGACGCGGTGCCGGTGCAGATCGAGGCGACGACCCGCAGCGCCGGCGACGGCACGCCGCGGCTGCTCGGGCTCGTCGACGCCTGCGTGCGCGAGGCCTACCACCGCGTGCTGCAGGCGTTCTTCGCGCTCGACCTGCCGTCGCCGCGCGGCGTCACCACCGTCAACTTCGCGCCGGCCTCGCTGAAGAAACACGGCAGCGGCTTCGACCTGCCGCTGGCGCTCGCGCTGGCCGGCGCCGCCGGCCTGTTCGCGCCGGAGCGGGCGCAGGGACTGTTCGCGTTCGGCGAGGTCAGCCTGCGCGGCCGCATCCTGCCGGCGCGCGGCGCGGTCAGCGTCGCGTTGGCGGCGCGGCAGCGCAGCGCGCGGGCGATGCTGTGCGGCGGCGACGACGCCGCGGCGTGCGCCGTGGTCGAGGGCCTGCCGTTGTTCGGCGCCGAGACGATCGCCGACGCGATCTACTGGCTGGCGGGGCGTCGCGAACTGCCGCCGCCCCCGCCGACGGCGGCGCCGCCCGCCCCGCCCCTGCCCGACCTGGGTGACCTGCGCGGCCACAGCACGCCGAAGCTCGCGGTCGCCGTCGCGGCCGCCGGCGGTCACAACCTGCTGCTGACCGGCCCGCCGGGCACCGGCAAGAGCGCGCTGCTGCGCCGCATACCCGGCGTGCTGCCGCCGATGACCGCTGACGAACGGCTCGGGGTGCTGCAGGTGCACGCCGCCGCCGGGCTGCCGCTGCCGCCGGGCGGGCGCCGACCGCTGCGCGCCCCGCACCACACCAGCTCGGCCGCCAGCGTGCTGGGTGGCGGCGCCGACGTACGGCCCGGCGAGGTCACGCTGGCGCACTGCGGCGTGCTGTTCCTCGACGAGCTGCCGGAGTTCCGCCGCGACGTGCTCGAGGCGCTGCGCCAACCGCTCGAGGACGGCGTCGTCAGCGTCGGTCGGGCGCGCCAGACCGTGACGATGCCGGCGCAGTTCCTGCTGACCGCGGCGATGAACCCGTGCCCGTGCGGCTACCGCGGACACCGTACGCGGCCGTGCAACTGCACGCCGGCGGCCGTCGCCCGCTACCGCGGGCGGCTGTCCGGGCCGCTGTTGGATCGGCTCGACCTGCGCGTCGAGGTGCCTGTGCTGCTGCCCGAGGAGCTGCGGCAACCGGTCGATCCCGACGGCACGACGAAGGCGCTACGCGAGAGGGTGCTGCTCGCGCACCAGCGCCAGCTGGCGCGGCAGCAGCGCTCCGGCACGACGCTGACCTTCACGCCGAACGGCCGCCTCGCCGACGCGGCGCTGCTCGCCGCCTGCGACGCCGACCACGCGGCGCTCTCGGCGCTCGACGACGTGCTGCGCCGCCACCACCAATCGCCGCGCGGCCGCGTGCGCCTGCTGCGCATCGCCCGCACGCTCGCCGACCTCGACGACCGCCCGGCGGTGGACGATGCACACGTGCTGCAGGCCGCCGCGCTGCGCGGCTTGGACCTCATGGGAGCGATGCGATGAACCCGGTCCAGGCCCGCTCAATCCGGCGGATGGAAGTGCGGCGAACGGCTGCGCGCCCAGCGCAGCTTGACGAACAAGAGGCCGAGGCCGACCGGCAGCACACCGAGCAGCGCCAACATCACGTTCGGCTGCTCGCCGGCCAGCAGCAGGTCGTAGCCGCCGTGCAGCGCCACGGCGACGCAGAACCCGCCCACCACCCAGAGACCCCGCCGCACGCCGCGCGCGTCGAGCTTGGCCACCGCGAACGCGCCGCCGAGCAGGCCGGTGCAGACGGTGTGCAGCAGCGTCGCGGTGAACACCCGCTGCAGCGCCAGCGCGACGTCGCCGGTCGGCCCACAGAACAGCACGTTCTCGCAGGCGGCGAAGCCGAGCCCGACCGCGGAGCCGTAGACGACCCCGTCGATCGGTTCGTCGCATTCACGGTGGCGCAGCAGCGGCAGAAGCGCGACCAGCTTGCAGAGCTCCTCGAGCAGCGCGGTGACGACGAAGGCGTCGAGCGCCGCGCCGCGCGCGCCCGCGGCGCTGCCGGCCCACGCCTCGAGCCACGGCCGCAGCCACAGCACCAGCCACGGCGCGGCGGCGCCGAGCAACACGGCGAGCGCTACCAGGCTCCACGGTTCGCGCTCGTGGTCGTCGTGGCGCAGCACGGCGTCGAGCCAGAACAGGCACGGCGCGACCGCGAGCAGCACGGCGAGCAACTGCGACACGGCGACAACGATGGCGGGGCGACGGGTCGTACGCGAGGGGCAACCGCTAGACTCGGCGAGCGATGGACGAACACCGGAAGCTGCACGAGTTCTTCATGCGTTCGGCGATCACGCTCGCCGAGGTCGGCCTCTTTCGGGGCGACGGCGGCCCGTTCGGCTGCATCATCACGCGCGGCGAGCGGGTCGTCGGTAGCGGGACCAATCAGGTCACATCGACCAACGACCCGACCGCCCACGCCGAGGTCGTCGCGATCCGCAGCGCCTGCCAGACGCTCGGCACGTTCGCGCTGCACGGCTGCGTGCTCTACAGCACCTGCGAGCCGTGCCCGATGTGCTTCGCCGCGGCGCACTGGGCCCGCGTCGAGGCGATCTGGTTCGGCAGCAGCCGCGACGACGCCGCGGCGATCGGTTTCGACGACGCGCTGCTGTACCAGCAGATCGCGCTGCCGAACACCGAACGCGCGCTGCCGATGCACCAGATCCTGCGCGACGAGGCGCAGCGCCCGTTCGCCGCCTGGCAGGCGATGCCCGACAAGACGCCGTACTGAAGGCGCTCGCCGCCGCCGTCCGCGCTACCCTGACGCCCCATGCCGCAGCCGCACAAGTCCTTCGTCCTGGCCGCATCCCTGTGCGCGACCGTCGCAGCTTCGCAGCAGTCCGCGGCACAAGAGCCCACGGCCGAACAACCGATCGCCGTGCCGGTCGAGGCGCTGCACGCCCCGGACGGCCTCGAGGTCACGCTGTGGGCCAGCTCGCCGCAGCTGCTCAACCCGACCAACCTCGACATCGACCAGCACGGGCGCGTCTGGGTCACCGAGGGCGTCGACTACCGCGGCAAGGAACACCGCCGCCCCGACGGCGACCGCGTCGTCGTGCTGATCGACGAGGACGGCGACGGGCGCTGCGACACGTCGAAGGTGTTCGTTCAGGAACCGGCGCTGGTGTCGCCGCTCGGCATCGCCGTGTTCGAC
Source organism: Planctomycetota bacterium (assembly GCA_020638735.1). Lineage (GTDB taxonomy): Bacteria > Planctomycetota > UBA1135 > UBA1135 > UBA2386. The sequence continues at coordinate 463,910 of JACKHZ010000009.1, forward strand.
AACGTCGTCGTCGTCTCGCAGCCGCCGGACCTGATCGTCTACACCGATGTCGACCGCGACCTGCGCTTCGACCCAGCCGTCGACACGCGCGAGGTGCGCCTGACCGGCTTCCAGGGCAGGAACCACGACCACAGCCTGCACTCGGTGACCGCCGGCCCGGACGGCCTGTGGTACTGGAACTCCGGCAACTGCGGCGCGGTGTTCACCGATCGCTCCGGCAAGACCTTCCGCATCACCAGCGGCTACATGGACCCGCAGGGCGTGGCGGGCCAGCCGAGCGACGACGGCCACGTCTACGTCGGCGGCTTCACCGCGCGCATGAACCCCGACGGCAGCGCTGTCGAGGTGATCGGCTTCAACTACCGCAACTGCTACGAGCAGGCGGTGACGTCGTTCGGCGACGTGTTCCAGAGCGACAACGACGACCCGCCGGCGTGCCGCGTCACCCACGTGCTCGAGTACGGCAACGCCGGCTTCGCGTCGCGCGACGGCCGGCGCGACTGGCGCGCCGACCAGCGCCGCGGTCAGACCACGCAGGTCGCCGAATGGCGGCAGGAGGACCCGGGCACGATGCCGGCCGGCGACGTCTACGGCGGCGGCTCGCCGACCGGCGTGGTGTTCTACGAGAACGGCGCGCTCGGGCCGCAGTGGCGCGGGCTCCTGCTGACCTGCGAGCCGGGCCGCAACACGATCTTCGGCTACCTGCCGCAGCGCCGCGGCGCCAGCTACGCCCTCGAACGCAGCGACTGGCTGACCAGCAACCCCGAACACAAGTTCGTCGGCTCGGACTTCACCGGCGGCCGCTGGGACGGCGCGCTGGCGACGCAGTTCCGCCCGGCGGACGTCGCGGTCGGCCCTGACGGCGCGATCTACGTCGCCGACTGGTTCGACGGCCGCGTCGGCGGCCACCAGACGCTCGACGACTCGCTGTCGGGCGCGATCTACCGCATCGCGCCGAAGGGCTTCGTGCCGCACGTGCCCGAGCTCGACCTCGACACCGTCGACGGCCAGCTGCAGGCGCTGCAGAGCCCGGCGATCAACGTGCGTCACCTCGGCTTCGTGCGGCTGCGGACAGCGGGTGACGCCGTCTCCGACGCGGTGGCAACGCTGCTGCACCACGACGATCCGTTCGTCGCCGCGCGCGCGGTCTGGCTGCTCGCGCAGCTCGGGCCGAACGGTCGCCGACAGCTCAACGCCTGCCTGACCGACGCCGACGCAGAGCGCCGCCTGACGGCCTTCCGCGCGCTGCGCCGCGCCGGCTCGCCGCTGCTGCCGCTCGCGAGCCGCCTCGCCTCCGATCCTTCACCGGCAGTGCGCGCCGCGGTCGCGACCGCGCTGCGCGACCAACCCGCCGGCGACGACACCACGTCCGTGCTGGTGCAGTTGGCCGCCGGCTTCGATGGCGCGGACCGCGCCTACCTCGACGCGTTCGGCATCGGCTGCACCGGCAAGGAAGAAGCGGTCTACCAGGAGCTCGCCAAAGGTGCCGGCGACCCGACGCAGTGGTCGCCGCGCATGGCGTGGATCGCCTGGCGCCTCGGCGCGCCGGGCTCGGTCGCTGCGCTCACCGCGCGCGCGGGCAGCGCGGAGCTGTCCACCGACGAACGCCGCCATGCGCTGACCGGCCTCGCGTTCGTGCACACCGCCGCGGCCGCCGAGGCGATGGCGACGCTCGCCGCCGACCCGACGTTCGCGCTGCGCGCCGACGCGGTCGCGTGGTGCATCGCCCGCATGGGCAACGAGTGGCGCGCGTTCGGCCTCGCCAACCGCCTGCGGGAGAGCGGCGTCTACGACCCGGCCAAGGTGCAGGTGGTGCCGATCGCGACCCCGACCGCGCCGGACGGAGCCCCCGCCGCGCCGAGCGTCGCCGACGTGCTCGCCTGCAGCGGCGACCCGACGCGCGGCGCCGTGCGCATGGCGGTCTGCTACACCTGCCACCAGATCGAACGCACCGGCGTCGCCTTCGGCCCCGACCTGACCGCATTCGGCCGCGCGCAGTCGCGCGAGGCGATCGTACAGGCGATCCTCGAGCCGTCGCAGACCATCAGCCACGGCTTCGAGGGCCGCACCGTCGAGACCGAGCAGGGCAACGTCGACGGCATCGTGCACAGCGACGGCGACCCGGTGATCGTGCAGTCACAGGGCGGCGTGGTGCAGATGATCCCGCGCCAGCTGGTGAAGAAGATCCGCCGCCTCGACCATTCGCTGATGTGGCCGTTCGCGCTGTATGGGCTCGACGCGCAGGGCACAGCCGACGTCGTCGCCTACCTGCAGCAGGCGGGCGCGGCCACCAAGTGAGGAGCGCCGGCACCGCCCGCGGGGCCGCCCGCCGTCACTCGATGACGTCGAACTCGCCGCCGAGCACGCGATCCAACCGGCCGCTGCGCCAGCCGCGCACGCGGTCGCGCACCTCCGGCGACGGCACCTCACGGTAGCGGCGCACGATCACCGGCGTCGACGCCGCGGCGGGTTGCAGCGCCGAACGCGCGAGCATCCGTTCGGCGTCGCCGGTCGCCGGCACCGGCGGCTGCGGCACGACGGTCACCCGCACGCGGCACGGGCGCACGCCGCCGCCGGCGCTGCCAGGGTCGCCGAGGTCGAACACGTGCAGGCCGTTCTCCAGCCGCAGCAGCGGCCACGCGGCGAAGCCGGTGACCGCCAACAGCGCGCCGCCGTCCGCCACGCCGCCCGCCACGCCGCCCGCCGCGCCTCCCGCCGCGCCGCCGCCGCCCTCGAGCTCGCGCCACTGCATGCCGCGGCGCCGCGCCCAGGCCCGATACATGCCGACCAGCCGCGTAGCGAACGCGCGCGTCGCCGCCGCGTCGCCGTGCACGTCGTGCAGCGGCGCGATCGACAGGTAGGCGTCCTGCGGTTCGTCGTGCTCCACCGCGGCGATCGCCAGCTGCAGCAGCAGCGCGCGCGCGGCGCGGTCGCGAACCTCGTCGGCGTTCGGCGCGCCGCGCTGCTGCAGCATGCCGGCGACGCGCTCGTGCGCGCCCTGCACGGCCTCTTCGATGCGGCTCTTCAGCTCGATCAGACCGAGCACCGCGTGGCGCCCGTCCGAGGTCCAGAAGTCGCGCCCGCCCATCGCCTCGTAGGCGTCGGCCTTGCGCCGCGTCCACGTCTCCTCGCCGACGCGCTGCAGCAGCTCGTCGAGCTCGCGCTGCACGGCGAGCAGCTCGTCGGCGCTGCCGACCGCGTCGCGGGCCAGCTCGCGCAGGCCGCGCTGGCACGGCTCGAGCGCCGCCGCCGCGTCGGGCGCGACCTCGGCGTCGGGATCGACGAATTCGACCCGCACCGCGCGGCCGTCGCTGCGCACGAACAAGAACTGGTCGCCCGCCGGGGTGCAGTCGGTGACGATCGCAGAGGCCAGCGGCGCCAGCACGTGCCGTTCGATCGCGCGGCGCAGCGGCCGCGCGCCGAGCGCTTCGCTGTAGCCCTGCTGCAGCAAGAACTGCAGCGCCGATTCGTCCCACTCGACCGCCCACGGCCGCGAGCGCAGGCCGCGCCGCTGCAGCACGAGGTCGAGCTCCTTCTTCAGCACGTCGCGCAGCGTGTCGCGATCGAGCGCGCGGAACACCACGACCCGGTCGATGCGGTTCAGGAACTCGCGGCGGAACACCTCCTCGAGCGCGCGCTGCAGGTCCGGCCCGCCGCCGCCGAACCCGAGGCCGGCGCCCTCGAGGCTCTTGACGCCGAGGTTGCTGGTCAGGATCACGATCGTGTGGCGGAAGTCGGCGACGCGGCCGCGGCGATCGGTCAGCCGGCCCTCGTCGAACACCTGCAGGAACAGGTCGAACACCAGCGGGTGCGCCTTCTCGATCTCGTCGAGCAGCACCACCGAGAACGGCTGCTCGCGCACCTCGTGTACCAGCGCGCGGCGGCCGTGCACGTCGTCGGCGTCGCCGACCAGCCGCGCGATCGACTCGGGCTGCTGGAACTCGCTCATGTCGAGCCGCAGCAGCCGCTGCTCGCTGCCGAACAGGTAGGCCGCCAGCGCACGGCACAGCTCGGTCTTGCCGGTGCCGGTCGGCCCGGTGAACAGGAACACTCCGACCGGCCGCCGCGGATCGCACAGCCCGGCCTTCAGCATCGCGATGCGCTCGACGAGGCAGTCGACCGCCTCGGGCTGGCCCATGACCCGCGCCGCGAAGGCGCGCCGCACGCTGTCGAGGTCGAGGCCGTCGCGTTCGTCGAGCACGACCGGCGGCAGCCCGGTCAGTCGGCTGAGCAGCGCGATGACGTCGTCGAGCGTCGCCGGCCGCGCATTGCCGGCGCCGGCGGTGACGTGTTCGCGCAGCGCGGCGAGCGTCGACAGCAGGCTGCCGGGTCGCTGCTGGTCGACGACGTGCTGCTGCGCGCGCTGGAACACCTCGGCGAGCACCGCGTCGTCGCACCACGGCGCGCCGCCAGCGGCGACGCCGCGCTGCAACCACTCGCGCGCCATCTGCAGCGTCTCCTCCGAGCCAGCCTCCCCGAGCCGCACGGTGACGGTCGCCTGGCGCAGCAGCGGCGACTGCCGCAGCAGCAGCTCCGCCGCCGCCGAGGTCATCGGCGCCAAGATGCGCAGCTCGCCGCGCACCAGGTGCGGCAGCAAGAGGTCGAGCAGGCCGGTCGGCGACTGCATCGTTCGGCCCGCGGTCAGGAACTCCGCGAGGTCCGGCGCCACCCACAACACCCGCGGCCGGCCGCCGACGGCGCGCACCAGGTCGACGACGCGCTGCTCGAGCTGCCCGATGTAGCTCTGCCCGGCGAGCAGCTGCGTCGCGCCGGCGGTGAACACCGTCCAACCGTCGGCGCAGAGCTCGCGCGCCAGCCGCTCGGCGAGCACCGACTTGCCGACGCCGCGCGGACCGACCAGCAGCAGCGAGCGCGGCGGGTCGCGGTGCAGCGCGCGCTGCAGCTCGACGAACGCCTGCTCTTGCGTCGGGCTGCCGAGCGGCAGCCGGAACGACTCGTCGGCGTCGAGCACGGTCGCGAATCCGCGCAGCGCCTTGAGGTCGACGCCTGCCGCCGAGCGGTCGCCGAGCAGCGTCAGCAGCGCGCGCGCGGCGTCGCTGTCGAGCGGTTCGAGGGTGTCGCGCAGCCAACCGACGTGGGCCTCGTCGAGACCGGTGAAGCGCCGGCGCACGGCCGGCTGCTGCAGCAGCTCGGCGTCGAGCCGTTCGCGCACGTAGCCGCGCAGCAGATCCCGCCCCATCGCCGAGCCCCACGAACCGTTGCTGGCCAGCAGCACCGCGATCGCGGTGTCGGGGGCGGCGCTGCGGGCGATGGTGCGCAGCAGGAACGTACGGGCGTAGATGCTGATGCCGTCCAGGCGCGGCACGAGTTCGTGTTCGCGCCCCTGCAGTTCGGCGCGGTGCTCGGTCGCGGCGGCGGCGGCGCAGGCCAGCGCCGAGTTGTCACCGACCAGGTAGCCGAACAGATCGTCGAGCGGCAGCGCGTCGCCGGACAGAAGCTCGACGGCGCGCGCGAACGACGGCTGGGTGCGCAGGTCGTCGGGGTGCGCGATCACCTCGTAGACGTCGTTGAGCTCGCGGGCGAGCTGCAGCAGCTGCTCGCGCGTCGCCCCGGACGAGGCCGCCGTCGCGTTCGCGGCAGCAGCGGGCGTTCCCGGCGCGCGCGACGCATCACGTTGCGACGCATCGAGGCGCGACGCATCGGGTCGCGGTGTCTCGCGACGCGGCGCCGCCGCGGCGAGGCCCTTCTTCTCCCCGAGCAGGAACCCGACGTAGCCGGCGAGGCCGGCCGCTGGCACGATCCACCACGACATCGGCGCATCGTGGCGCGGCGCGCGGCGCGACGGAAGCGCTCAGTCGTGCTTCGGTTCGCTCGGGATGCGCACGTTCGGCACCGCGTCCGAGGTCGGCACCCGCTCCGCCGGCCCCGGCTTGGGCACGCCGATCGGCAGCGGGCCGCGGCCGCTGCGGCGCAGCGTGGTGCGCGCGTCGAGCGGCCCTTGCAGCTTGGGCGACAGCGCCTCGGGCTGCAGCTCGACCGCGCGACGCACGAAGGCGAAGTCGTCGGCCAGTTCGTCCCAGGCGCTGCGCGGCGCGAGGCAGATCAGCACCAGGAACGTCTCGCCGTCCGGGATCACGTCGATCGCGGCGCGCGTCGCCCGCGGGCCGCTCGGCGTCGCGGCCTCGAGGCGCACGGTGACGCGGTCGCGCACGCGGCCGGGCACGCGGCACTCGACCTTCAGCTCCGGGTGGAGCAGCGCGAACCAGCGCTGCACGGCGTCGACCGCGGTGTCGAGCGGCGTGCCGGGTTCCAGATGGTCGAGCAGCGACAGTCGCACCTCGGCGTCGTTGGCCGGGCAGCGCAGCAGGACGTGCCCGGCGGGCAACGGCGCCTCGACCTGCCAGGTCGGGTTGGGCAGCCACAGGCCGAAGCGCCCGTCGGCCTCCGCCACGACCGCGCTCGGGATCGTCGCCACGCCGACCGCGTGCCGCGCCGAGGCGGCGTTGCTGGGCACCGCGACCAGCGACGGGCCGGCGAGTTCGCGGCGCACGGTCTTCATGCCGGCGTCCACCCACTCGCGGTTCTGGCCGGCGGCGGTGGTCTCGGCGAGCTCGCCGACGCTGCGGCGTTCGCCGTCGATCAGCACGTGGCGCGCGCCGGTGCCGTCGAAGTGGCCGACCGCCAGCTCCTCGTTGGCAGGGTCGAACATCGTCACCGGGCCGATCTCGATCGACGACTGCCGCGCCAGCGTGCGCGCCAGCAGCGGGAACGTCGCTTCGTCCGACCACGGCAGCTCGCGTTCGTCGCGGGACGTGCCGTCGAGGTGCTTGACGACGAGCCGACCGGGCTGGCACTGCGCCTCGACGATGCGCTCGTCGACGACGCGTTCGCTGGCCGCCATCGGGTCGTCGGCGCTGCCGTGCTGCGCGGCCAGCATCGGCTCGCTGATGCGTTCGCGGAAGTAGCACGACTCGCCGCGGCCGTCGGCGTCGGCGGCGCACAGGTTGGTGATCTGGTAGCGACGCTGGCCGCTGGTGAACTCGTATTCCTCGTTCACCGCGAAGCCGCCGTCGCCGCGGGTGGTGACGACGGTGTGCAGCCAGCCCACCGCCTCGCCGTCGGCGTCGTGCAGCACGAACCACGCGTCGTCGGCCGCGACCTTGGCGGCGAACTTCGGCGCGTCGACGGCGGCGCGGCGAACCGCCGCGACCATCGCCCGGCTGACGCCGATCACCGCGCCGTGCTCGACCTCGATCTCGACGTAGCCGTCGAGTTCGCTGGTGACGCGACCGGTGAGTTGGTCGCCGTTCTTCAGCTCGACGACGTCGAGCCGGCCGGCGGTCCGGGGGGTGGGAGCCTGTTCGGCAGGTCGGGGATCCTGCAGCAGGCAGAGCAGCAGCGGCATCAGCGCGTTCATTGAGGGATCGACTCCGCCCCCCTCATCGAACGCGCCATGGCATCGGCTTTACCCGTCGGGCGAAGTTGTCGTGAAATCCGACGCCGCCAGACTCCGCCAGCCGCGCCACAGCGCCAGCACGGCGAGCAGCGCGACCGGCGTCAACAGCAGCCAGCTCGACACGCCGTAGAGGTCGGCCCAGAACCGCCACCACAGGTGCCGGCCCTGCCGGTCGGTCCAATGCAGCGGCCCGACGCCCTGCTCGGGCTGCACCGGCTCGACACCGAACACCGCGCCGATGGTCGCCGCGCCGTCGCGCACGACGTGTTGCTGCCGGTCCTCGAAGGCGCCGTTCCAGCACTGCGCGGCGTAGCGCCAGTTGCTCCACAGCGGCGAATAGCGCGGCTGCCACGACATCCGGTCGTCGGCGGCGTTGAGCAACGCCGTCGCCTCGTCGCGGCTCAGCGCGCCGTCGGCCAGCGCGCGTTCGGTCGCGGCGGTGTAGGCCTGGCGACCGAGCTGCAGCACGCCCCGCACCGGCGCGACGACGCTGGTCAGCGACACCAGGCAGCCGCAGGCGAACAGCGCGCGCCAGAGGCGCGGCCACCGCCGCCACGGCGCGACCTGCGGCAGCACGATCGCCAGCAGGCCGACGACGCCGGGCGTGATGTAGCGCACACCCCAGCACTGGCCGCCCTGCCAGCCGTTGGCCTTGCAGAACAGCGCGACCGGCGTCAACAGCAGCACCCAGGCCAGCCAGCGCAGCGCGAGGCGTCGGCGCGAACAGGCCAGCGGCAGCCCGAGCCACAGCAGCGGCGACAGCCACAGCGCGCCCCGACCCGCGGCGAACAGCATCTTCAGCACGCCGAGATACCACGGCTGGTTCAGCCAATCGGCGGCGCTGGTGTAGCCGGTGTCCAACGGGTTGCCGAAACGCGCGTGGTCGACCGCCAACAGCACCACCAGGAACGGCGCGCCGCCGACGGCGAAGGCGAGCAACTCCCGATACCGGCCGCGGCGCCGCGCGGCGAGCGCCAGCACCGCGGCGAAGGCGAGGATCGCCAGCGCGCTCTGGTAGCGGACCAGCACCGCCGCCCCGCTCGCCGCGCCGGCCAGCAGCGCGTCGCGCACGGCGCCGCGCGCCCCGGGCGCCGCGAGGTGCAGCCGCACGACCGGCCACAGCGCCAGCAGCAACAGGGTCAGCCCCGGCCCGTCCGACAGCTGCTCGCGGCCGAGCGCGAACGCCTGGCTGGCGACGCCGATGCCTGCGGCGGTCCACAGCGCCCCGCGCCGATCGGCGCCGAGTTCGCGCGCGATGCGGAACAGCAGCCACAGCGAAGTCGCCAGACACAACGACGGCAGCAGCAACGCCACCAGCCCCTGCAGCACGGCCGGCGTGCCTTCGACGACGGTCGGTACGAACCCCGCGGCCTTCTGGGTCAGCCTCCGGTCGGCGTCGGGCAACGCGCGCTCGACGCCCGCGGCCAGCGGCACGAACGGCACCATCAGGTAGGTGTAGCCGATCGGAAACCACACGTAGGCGAGGCCGTTCTGCCCGAGCTTGCCGTCGACGCGCGCCCCGAGCCCCTGCTCTTCCCGACGCTGGCTGTCGGCGATGACGAACGCGCCGATCTTCTCGCCCTCGAGCTCGCCGCCCTGCGCGGCCGTGCGCAGCCCGCTGTCACCGCGCAGCCACAGGTTGCGCGCCGCGTGCATCGTGAAGCCGGCGTCGGTCGACTCGAAGTTGCCGTGCGCGACGCAGACGAAGCACAGCCAGGCACCGAGCCACAGCAGCAGCCCGCCGCGCCGCGTCCGCGCGTCGCCGTTCACCTGCCACCCCCGAGCAGCGCCGTGGTGTCGACGCCGAGCAGCGGCAGCGCCCAGTACCAGAGCACGGGCAGCATCAGCACCGCCGACAGGATGTTGAGCCCGACGCCGGCCCTGGCCATCTGTCCGAAGCCGAGCTGCCGCGAGGCGAAGACGATGGTGTTGGGCGGCGTCGCGATCGGCAGCATGAAGCTGCACGACGCGCCGATCACGACCGGCAGCATCAGCACCAGCGGGTCGATTCCGGCCGCCAGCGCGCCTTCGCGCACGATCGGCAGCAGCAGCGTCGCGATCGCCGTGTTGCTGGCGACCTCCGACAGCGCGGAGACCGTGCAGATCACCAGGAACACCAGCAGCATCGGGTGCATCGAGCCGATCAGCGGCTTCAGCAGCTCGCCGAACGCCGCCGACAGACCGGTCGGTCCGAACGCCTGGGCCATGGCGATGCCCGACCCGAGCAGCAGCAACAGATCGAACGGCATCTGCCGCGCCGTCTCCCAGTCGACCAGCCGCGGGCGCGCGCGTTCGCCGGTCGGGATGACGAACGCGGCGATCGCGACCAGTACCGCGACGCTGCCGTCGGCGACGAAGGTGTCGCGCGCGCCGGCGGGCACCAGCCAGTGCGCCCATCCGTGCAGCGCGTCGCCGCCGCCGAGCGGAATGTCGGCGCGCGTCGTCCACAGCAACACGGCCGCGGCGAACAGGGCGCCGGTGCGGCGCTCGGCCGTCGACCAGCGCGGCAGTTCGTGGGCCTCGCGCAGCAGCTCGTCGCCGTGCGACAGCCGCGCCTTCGGCAGCGGCATGGCGATGCGCGACAGCACGAACGCGCAGCCCACCGACAGCAGCAGCGAGTAGGGCGCGAAGCCGGCGACCCACAGCAAGAACGACACGGGCTCGTGCCCGGCCTTCTCCAGCGGCTCGTAGGCGGAGAAGAACAGCGCGTTGGGCGCGGTGCCGATCGGCGTGCCCATGCCGCCGATGGTCGCGCCGAAGGCGATCGCGCACATGATCGCGCCGCCGAAGTTTCGCTGCGCGCGCGGATCGAGGTCGCCGAGCTCGGCGGCGCGGCGCACCACGACCATGCCGATCGGCAGCAGCAGCAGCGCGATCGCGGTGTTGCTGATCCACATCGACGACAGCGTCGCGGCGAGACAGAAGCCGAGCACGAGGCGACGCGGGTAGGGTCCGAGCCGGGCCGTCAGGCGCAGCGCGAGACGCCGGTGCAGGCCGCAGCGCTCGACCGCCTGCGCCAGCACGAAGCCGCCGCCGAACAACCACAGGATCGGGTGGCCATAGCCGGCGGTCAGCGCCGCCGTCGACTGCACGCCGAGCATCGGCAGCAGCGCCAGCGGCAGCAGCGACGCGGCCGCGATCGGCAGCGCCGACAGCAGCCACGTGGAGGTCGTCAGGCCGACGACGAACAGCAGCCGGCAGGCAGCGGGGCCATTGGGCGGCTGCCCCGGAGCGGCCGCCGCGAAGGGCAGCCCGTGGCCCGCCCACCAGCAGGCGCAGCCGATCCCCAGCGCCAACAGCAGGCGCCAGGGACGCACTTCGTCGCGGTGGGTAGGTTCGTCGTGCGGGGCGGGCGGCGACACGGCGTCCTCATCGAACCGAGTCGGCGACCCACTGCAGGTACGGCGCGTGACCTCCGGCGACCGGCAGCACCAGCACCTCGGGCACGTCGTAGGGATGCAATTCGACCAGCCTCTGCGACAGGCGGTCGGCGGCGGCGGCGGTCGTCTTGACGAGCAACAGCAGCTCCTCGGCGCGTTCGACGACCCCCTGCCAGCGGTAGACCGAGCGCACGGGCGCGCTGACGTTGACGCACGCGCACAGCTGCTCCTCGACCAGCTTGGTCGCCAACGCCTCGGCTGCCGCGGCCGGCGCGCTGCACAGCACCACCACGACGTCGGCGGGCGCCGTCACTTGCCGCGCGCCAGCCGTTCGGCGAGCGCCGGGTGCAGCCCCGCGGCGAGGATCTTGGCCTGCGTGCGGCGGAAGTCGTACGGCACGCGCTCGATGGTCACGATGCGATCGCGCACCACGGCGAAGCTGGCGCGCGGGTCGCCGTCGCGCGGTTGTCCGACGCTGCCGACGTTGACGATGCAGGGCCCTTCGAGCGCGAACTCACGATCGTCGTCGGTCGCTTGGGTGAAGCGGTAGTCGGGGCGATGCACGCCGGGCCAGTGCGTGTGGCCGACGAAGCACGGGCCGTCGACGTACTGGAAGATCTGCGCCAGCTTCTCGGGCTCCAGGAAGCCGTCGCTCTTCAGCACGTACTCCATCACCGGGTCGCGCGGCGAACCGTGATAGAACTTGAAGCCGAAGTCCTCCATGCGCTCCGGCAGGCCGCGCAGGAACTCGGTCGCCTGACGCCGCTTCGGCCGCAGGAACGACGGCCGCAGCTGCGCGCGCGCGTAGAGCAGCGCCTCGCGAGCCAGCGGGTTGAAGTCGTCCATGTCGTGGAACATGCCCCAGTCGTGGTTGCCCTGCAGCGTCCACTTGCAGCGCTGCATGACCATCAGCGTCACGGGCAGCGGGTCGGCGCCGTAGCCGACCACGTCCCCGAGACACACGACCTCGGGCACCGAGAGCTCGTCGATGCGCGCGAACACCGCCTCGACCGCCTCGAGGTTGCTGTGCAGGTCGGAGATGATCGCGAACGTCGCCAAGGGTTCCTCGGTGCTCGGCGGTCAGGCGCCGCCTGCCAGGGCCGCGCCGACGGCGTCGGTGATCGCCGCCTCGGCCTCGTTCAGGGTCATCGCCAGCGTCGCGCCGGCGGCCTTCTTGTGCCCGCCACCGCCGAAACGGGCGACGATCGCCTGCACGTCGACGTCACCGCGCGCGCGCAGGGAGCACTTCACGCCGCCGTCGAAGCGCTCCTTGAGCAGCGCGACGACCTCGACGCCTTCGATCGAGCGCAGCGGCTCGAGCACCGCGTCGGTGTCGAAGTCGGCGCGCAGGCAGCGCTCGAGCAGCGGCTTGTCGATGCTCACCCGCGCCAGCTTGCCGCCGTGCAGCATCTGGTAGCGCTTCAGCGTCTCCGCCAACACCGCCGGCGAGTCGGGGTGGTTGCGGCGGTGGATCGCGTCGTAGACCCGGGACGCGTCGACGCCGGCGCCGACCAGCTCGCCGGCCATCGCGAACACTTCTTCGTCGGCGTTGGAGTAGCGGAACCAACCGGTGTCCGAGACCAGCGACAGGAACACGCCCTCCGCAGCCGCGGCGCCCAGCGGCACGTCGAGCTCGCGGTAGAGGCGCCGCACCAGCGCGCCGGTCGCCGCCGCAGTCGGGTCGACGTAGCACACCGAACCGTCGCCCGCGTCGCTGCCGACGTGATGATCGACGACCGCGATCGTGGCGCCGCTGGCGAGCAGCCGCTTGCCGAGCGCGCCCACCCTCGACAGCTGGCAGCAGTCGAGCAGGACCGCGACCTCGAACTCGGGCAAGGTCTCGCTCGTGCGCGCCGACGCGAACGGGGTGTGCTCGGCCAGGAAGTCGAACGCCTTCGCCATCGGGTCCGGGTTGACGATGTGCACCGTCTTGCCGAGCGCGCGCAGCAGGTGATAGAGCGCCACCTCGGCGCCGACACAATCCCCGTCCGGGTTCTCGTGACCGGTCAGCAGGAACGACGAACGTCGGCGCAGGAGCTCCAGGAAGGCAGTCACGTGCCCGGCACTGTACGCCCCTGCGCAGCGGCGCTCAACGCTCGCCGACGCTCGACAGCGAAACACCCGCCAATCGGGTCTCCATCGGCGCCAGCTCGCCTTGCACGAACGAGGTCAACGTGGCATCCGCCGACGCGCGCGCCGGGACGACGAGGAAGTCCGCCGGCGCGCCGCGCCGCAGCTTCCCGCCGGTCACGCCGAGCGAGCGGGCGCCGTGCACGGTCGCCATCGCCAGCAGCTGGGCCGGCGACAGCGCCGGCCAGAAGCGGGCGGCGCGGCCGAGCTCGGCGACCATCGACAGCCCGGTGTTGCTGGCGCGCGAATCGGTGCCGAGCGCCACGGGCACGCCGCGACGCAGCCAGGTCGCGACCGGCGGTGGCGCACGTCGGAACCACTCGATCGTGCCGGGACAGACGACGATCGAGGCCCCTGCGGCGACGATGCGGGCGATATCGCCGCGCTCGAGTTCCTGACAATGAACGAGCTGTGTGGCCGGGCGCAGCACGCCGAGCCGCTCCAGCCAACGGACCGCGCCGCAGCCGCGCGCGCGATGGTCTTCGGGAAGGCGACCGAGTCGCGCCAGCAGCTCGGCGAACGGCCCCTCGCCGGTGTGCAGGAACTGCTGTTCCTCCGGCAGCTCGGCGCAGTGCACCGACAGGTGACGACTCGCGCGCGCCGCCGCACGCACGAGCGAGGCCGACACCGAATACGGCGCGTGCGGCGACAGGCCCCGGGCCGCGCGAAGCTGCGGTCGTGGCGCAGCGTTGCGCTGTCGGATCAGCGCGCGCGCGCCGACGTCGTCGAGGTGGTAGCCGACCAGCTCCTGGTAGCAACGGCCGCCGAGCGGCACGCGGCGCAACGCCGCCGGGCTCTGACCGGTCGAGTCGATCTCGCCGATCGCGGTCGTGCCGGTGCACCAGAGATCGCGCAGCGCGAGTTCGGCGGCGCGGCGATGCGCGGCCGGTGTCATGTCGCGGCGACTGGCCATCACCAGCCCCACCCACGGCAGGAAGCTGCGTTCGACGCGAGGCAGCGCGCCGAGCTGCAGGTGGACGTGGGCATCGACGAGCCCCGGCAGCACGGCCACGTCGGCGACGCGTGCGGCGGCGGCGCCGCGCAGCCGCCGCAACGAGGTCACCCGGCCGCGCGCGTCCCAGCGCACCAGCCCTGGCTCGAGCACCCGCTCTGGGTCGAGCCACACGTAGCGCGCGGCGAACTCACCGGCGCGCCCTGCGGCACCGCGCGGCGGCACGGCTCGCGACACACCGCGGTGCGGCCGGCCGACGTTCGTTCCGGGTCGGCTCAAGGCTGCGCGCCGCGCAGCCTCACGACTGCGCGTAGATGCGCAGCGCCTTGACGACCATGTTCGGGTAGAGGCCCCGGTTGTAGGTCATCGTGAAGCGCACGGCGGTCACCGAGTCGAGGTTGATGCCCGGCCCGGCGCCGCCGCCGATGCCGGCGCGCCAGCCGCCTTCCGAGCCAGGGACGACAACGCCGCCGGTGTCGAGATCGGCACCCTGGAACTCGAGCTGCAGCGGCAGCGTGATCGGCCCGCCGAGCTCCCACGCGCGGCGCGTGCCGGGCGCGCCCGAGTCGGTGAAGGTCTCGTCGATCGTGCCATTGCCGTCGAGGTCCACGTCCAGCTCGTAGCGCTGCCAGGTCGGCGGGAACACCAGCCCCGTGCCGCGCCAGGTCGACGTGTCACCCGAACGGTCGTCGGAGTCGTTCAGCGTGCCTGCGTTCTGGGCCGGGACGTAGGCCGGCACGCCGACGCCGGGGAACGCCACGAAGCCCGCCGCCTCGAGGCGATAGAAGCCGTTCGAGCCGTCGCCGCCGTGACCAGGGACCTGGATCGCCATCGCCGACAAGGCGACGAGGGCGACGATGCTGCCGGTGCCGCCGCTGGTGTCGATGGAGCCATCGACCTGCAGATCCTGGCCCGACTGCACGAGGAACGAACCACCGGAGCCGCCGCCGCCCGGCGAGGCGATGCCGGCGTTGATGTCCGCGGTGGTCGTCGAGGTCAGGTCGTCGCCGGTGATGTAGCAGCCGTTGCCGCCCTTGGCCTCGAGCGAGGCGCTCGCCCCGATCGTGACGTCACCGCCGGCGCGCAGCACGACGGCGCCGCCGCCGCCAGTACCGCCGCTACCCGCCATCCAGCGCTCGGTCGATCCAGTGAAGCCGTAAAGGCCGAAGCCGTGGCTGCCGCCGCCACCGCCACCCGAACCGCCGACCGCGTAGTGATCGAGCGACTGGTAGCCCGAGGGCGGGCTGGTCGGATACTGCCACGGGAAGGCAACGCCACCGGTGGCTGCGGGCTCGGTGATGATCGGAATGGCCGAGGTCGGATCGCACACCACCGGAGTCCCGCCGGGCAGCACGTAGCCGCCACCCGCACCGCCGCTGCAATACAGCGGCTGGTAGATGTTGTTGATCATCTGCGTTTGGAGCAGGGTCGGCGCGATGCCGGTCGCCGGCACCTGCTTGCCGCCGCGACCACCCGTGTCGCCGGTCTGCGCGGCGTAGGCGTGGCTGGCGAAGACGCGCACGTTCTCACCGGGCTCGCCGTCGTTGAGCGACACGCCGTTGACAATCTCGGGCCCCACGTTGTTGCCCTCCTTGCCACCGGCGCCGCCGCGTCCGGCGCCAACGCCGCCCGCAGTGCCAGGCTGTCCCAGCGCCTGCGACGTGGCGGGCACGCCGCGAGCGACGTACGTCGACACGCGCTGGCCATTGGCCGGACCGATCGTCGCCACGGTCGACGGAGCGTCCGCGCCGTTGACCTCGATACGACCGTCGACGATCGCCCTGCCGCGAACGTGGATGACCGGCGGCACGCTGCCGGTGAAGCGCAGCGTCGTGCCAGCGGGCAGCACGAAGTCGGTGAAGAAGAAGCGCCCGTCGGTGACCAGGTATTCCTCGCCGGTCAGCGACGCCGAAGCCGGGATCGTGAAGCTGTCGGTGTTCCACTCGAACACGCCGCCACCCACCGGGGTGCCGAGTTGCGCGTTGAACGAGCCGTGGCGGCCGTCACCGCCGATCTGGCCCGGGCGAGCGCCCGGCCCCTGCGAGCCGCCCCACACACCGCCCGAGACCAGTTCTTCCTGACCTGCGGAGCTGGTGAACGTCTCGGTCAGCGTGATCGGCACCGAGACGCCGGCCTCGGTGAGGAACGTGAACTTGGCCGGCGTCGCGCTGCGGCCCGACAGGTCGCGCAGGTCCGACGTGACCCGCACGGTGATGCAGGCGTGGCCGGGCAGCTGCACCGAAGGTTGCCAGGTGACGACGGTCACCTCGCGCGTGCCGACCGTCTCCGTCGACAGCAGCGGCACGCCGCCGAGCGGGATCCCTTCGGCGTCGGTGTCGCACGTCCCGTCCGGCAGCGTGCCGCGCAGCACGACCCGGATCGGCGAGGCGTCGCTCAGCGACACCTGCAGCGGCGTCGTGTCGATCAGCTCGGAGAAGCGCAGCACGACGGTCGGCTGGCTCGGGGCGTGCTCGAGGTCGCTGGGCGACAGCAACTCGACGGTCGGCGCCTCGCCGTTCTCGTCCTGGATGCCGAGCGAGGCGACGACGGTGCACGCGAAGTTCGAGGCGAGACGCTGCCCGGACAGGTTGCGCACGCTCTGCGCGCCCGCGGTCAGGGCGATGATGTAGCTCTCGTTGCGCACGAACCCGAACGTGCTGATGCCGTTCTCGGTCGTCACACTGGGCGCGAACGTCACCTCGTTCTCGCTGACCAGGAACTGCCCGTTCGGCGCGACGCCGGACGCGGTGCGGATCGAGATGCTGGCGCCGTTGACGCTCTTCGGGTCGACCCGGTCGGAGAAACGGAAATGCAGGCGCTGGTTCTCGGCGATCTCGGTCACCGAGCAGCCGGTGCTCGAGCAGCCGAGGTCACAGCTGACGATGCAGAACGTCGCGCCGTCGTTGCAGCGGACGCGCAGCGACGACAGCGAGTCGGTCGAACCGCCGGAACAGCCGCCGAACGCGAGCGCGCCGGCGAAGAGCACGAGGGAAGAGGCGATGCGCATGATGCAACGGGGGACGGTTCGGGATCAGTTCCGGTAGACGACGGTGACGCGATCGACGACCACGTCGGCCGCGAGCGCATGATCGATGAGCAGCATGAAGCGGAAGGCATTGCGGCCGTCCGAGGCGATGCCGGTCTGGTTGCTGCTGCTGCGCACCGATGTGCGCCAGGCGGGCAACACGGGGTCGAGCACTTCGCCGGTGACGAGGTCGAGGTTGGCGGCCTGGAACAGCACGCGCAGCGGCGCACCGACCCCGGCCGCGAGATTCGACACCGCGGGGTCGTCGCTGAACAGCATCGGCGCGCCGTCGACCGTCGCCGAGATCTCGTAGCGCGCGAACTCGGGGCCGAAGATCAGGCCGGTCGAATACCACGTCGACCGCAGCGCGACGATGTCGTCGAGCTCGGTCAGCGCGCCGACGTTCTGCGTGGTGGCGGCCGGCGACATCGACGACAGCGCCGAGAGCTGCGGCTGGGTCGGCAGTTCGAACCGGACCATGCCGTTTCCGCCATTGCCACCGCGGATGTCGACGACACCACCGCCGGGCGCCGTGCCGCCGCCGCCGGTCTTGGTGAACACGCCGCCGAGGCCGCCGGAGACGTTGATCTCGCCCTCGAGGTCGGCGGTGCCGCCGCTCTGCAGCACGATCGACCCGCCGGCGCCACCGCCGGCCGGCGCGACCTGCGGGCCGGCCGCGACGCCGATGTTGCTGGCGGCGCCACCGCCGACGGCCAGGAGCTTGCCCGCCGGCGTCACCACCAGCGAACGGCCGGCGCGCAGCGCGAACGCGCCGCCACCGCCGCCGCCGCCGGCGCCCGGCGCCCACTGGCGCGACAGGGCGAGCGACAGCGTGCTGTTGCTGGCCGAGCCACCACCACCGCCGCCACCGGCGAGGAAGTGCAGCGAGCTGCGCAGCAGTCCGGTCGCCGGCGGGAACGGGAACAGCTGCACGGCCGAGCCGCCCGGCGCCACCGGGCCGAAGAAGGTCGTCTGATTGCTCATCGGCACGCCGTTCTGCTTGATGCTGAGCACGTAGCCGTCGCCGCCCGCGGTGAACAGACCGCCACCGGAGCCGCCGGCCACCGCGTTCAGCGCGTAGTGGAGCGGCGTGGTCGGCGGGGGCATGGTCGCGAACAGCATGTCCGCGTTGAGGCCCGACGCCGGGAAGAGGTCTGAGCCCCGACCGCCGGTGCTGGCCAACGAACCGAGGTAGGCGTGACCGGCGAGCAGACGGGCGTTGCCGCCGTCGTTGCCGTCGTAGTTGCCCAGGCTCGCGCCGAGGCCCAGGCACTTGTCGCCACCGGCGCCGCCGGAGCCGGCGAAGATCGCGCCGGCGCCGCCGGGTTGCCCGGGAGTCGTCGAGACGGTCGGCACCGTGGTCAGCGACTCGCCGGTCGCGTCGATGACGCCGAGCACCTCGATCTTGCCAGCGACCGTGACGACGGGCGCGGAGCTGCCCACGAACCGCAGGGCAACCGAGCTCGGCACGACCATCGACGAGAAGAAGAACCGACCGTCGGTCACCGCCAGCGCGGCGCCCGTCGTCGTGTTCTCCGCCGGGATGATCGTGTTGTCGCAGTCGAGCTCGTAGAGGTCCTTGCCGTAGAGCTGGTTGCCGGTGTTGACGCACAGGGCGAGTGAGAACTCGCCGTGTCGACCGTCGCCGCCGATCTTGGCGAAGCTGGCGGTGCCGCTGCCCCACTCACCCGCCGAACCGTCGGCGTCGAAGTGCAGGTTGTCGTCGAAGCTCTCGGTGATCTCGAAGTCGGCCAACGGCACGACGACGGTCCGGAACACGAAGCTCTGCGGCATGGCCGGATGCCCCGAGAGGTCCGTGACGACGTCGGTCACGTTGATCTCGATGCAGACGTTGCCCGGCAGCGCCTGCGTCGGCGTGAACGTCAGGATCGACACGCTGCGCGCCGCGTCGAAGCTCAGCGACTGCGTGCCGCTGAGGGTCTGCAACGACGAGGTCGGGTCGCACTCGTAGCCGCCGCCACTGGCGGCGCGCGTGCGGCGCACGCCGAACTCGACCGGGCTCTGCGTGCCCGACAGGAACGGCGTCGCGTCGATCAGCTCGTTGAACTCGAGGCGGATCGCGGCGTCGAGCGGGGCGGCGTCGATCTGGCTGGTCGGCGGCGAAATGAGGATCGCCGACGGCGGCGACTGGTTGAGGTCCTGGATGCCGAGCACCGACCGCAGCGTGCAGGTCAGCGTCTGACCGAAGGGCTTGCCCGAGGTGCTGCGCACCACCGCCGGCTGGTTGTCGCCGCCGATGATGGTCATCGTGTAGGTCTCGCCCGTCGTGAAGCCGTAGAACGTCTGGCCGCCGGTGATCGACAGCGTCGGCACGAACTCGACCTGGTAGCCGTTGACGAAGAACTCGCCGACCGGCTCGTCACCGCTCGGGGTGCGGAAGCGGATCGACGAAGAGTTGACCGTGTTCTCGTCGACCGGCTCGCTGAACTGCAGCACGATGATCTCGTTCTGCGCGATGTCGGTGCGGGAGCAGCCGGTGGTCGAACAGCCCAGGTTGCAGTTCTGCAGGCACAGCACCCGCGAGCTCTGGCCGTTCACGTCGACGCACGAGAACCCCGTGCTGCGACCGATCGCGGCGCCGCCGTTGGAGCAACCGCTCAGCCCCGCCCCGACAATCGGCAGCACAAGCCCAACCAGCGCAACGAGTAGTGAACGTCTCGGCCGAGCACCTACAGTCATGTTTGCTCCGTGTCGGTGGATGACACCGTATCGTGATCTGGCAGTCACTTTCTGTGCAGGATCGGGGTGGAAGGCAGCTGCCCGACTGCACCCCACGCGCCGCGCAACGAGCGGCGCGGAGTCGGGAGATGCAGACGGAACGCCGTCCTTCGGGGCGGCAACCGTGAGGGGCTGACGGCGACCGGGGACGTGAGGGCAGAGGCTGGGCAAGGAAACCATACCGCAGGAGAAGCTGCAAGGTCGGCGTGTGCCGACGGATGGGGAGGGGCGGACCGGGGCGCACGCAACCGGGACAACTTCCATGCCGGTGGCGATGGACCGCGGCCCCACCGCACCGGACCTCGTCAACAGCCGGTGGCACTGGGCTTTGCATCCCTTCGCCGGGCCGGCACCCCGCCGATCGGGAGCGCACACGGCGGGTGCGGGTGCAGTACGGCACGTCGTGTTGTTCGACATCGAACACGACGTGACGCGCCACCTTCCCCGATCTACCCTGCTACCGATGACCGGCACCGCCCCTCGCCCACCCCGCGCAAGCCTGCTCGCCCCCATTGCCCTCGCCGCGCTGGCCGGCGTCGTCGGCTACACCGGCTACAGGGTGCTCCAGGTCGAGCGGCAGCTCGCCGCGCAGAACGAGACCCTCAGCGGCATGTTCGCCGAGGTGACCCGCATGCGCCTCGAGCAGAGCAGCGAGGGCCAGGGTCCGTCGGCGCTGCTCGAGAAGCTGCGGGTCTACGCGCCGATGAGCGTCGATTCCCAGGTGACCGAACCCGACTTCCAGAACGCGAGGAAGCAGATGGATGCGGTGTTGCGGGCGTTCGAGTCGCTCGGTCACGACGCCTACGCGCCGATCGTCGCGCGACTCGAGCAGGCGGACGTTCGCAAGGACCACGACGAGATCACCTGGCTGCTCCGGGCCGCGGTGCGCGTCGACCCGGTCGCCGGCGAGCATCTCGTGCAGGAGATCCTGCTCGGCTACCGCCTGCCGTCCCCGCGGCTGCGCTGGTTCGCGGCATACCTGCTCACCCAGGTCAACAAGCCGCTGGCGCAGCAACTGCTCCGGCGCATCCTGCTGACCGAGTCCTGGCGCGGCCGCAACAACGAACGCGCGGCGCAGTACGACGCGAAGGTGCTCGACCCGGCCGCCTACGCGACCACTGGCTTCTACAACTTCGTCGCGCACTACATCCGCAGCGAAGACCCCGAGATCGACGACACCCTGCTGCAGGTGATGGGGCGCGCCGAACACGACCAGCTGACGATCAAGGAGTGCATCGAGGAGCTCGGACGCCGCAAGTGCGCGCGCGCCGCCGGGCCGATCGAGCAGTTCTACGCGCACCCGCCGGTGACGCAGGACGACCCGCTCTTCCTCAACGCCTGCCTCGACGCGCTGTTCGAGATCCGCGGCGCCGCGCTGAAGCCGTTCCTCGAGAAGGCGCTCGCCACCGCCAGCTCGGACGTGGTCCTGCGCCACGTCCAGTTCCTGCTCGACAAGCTGAAGTGAGGCGGTCCGCGGCCAGGATCAGCCGAGGAACTCGATCGCGCCGCCGGGCAGGAAGTAGAGGATCAGCATGTGGCCGTCGGTGACCGTCGGCACGTGCTCGCTGCCCTTGCCGTAGACCACCCAGCCCTCCGGCTGGCCGTCGAAGCGGCCGTTGCCGTCGCCGGCGAAGCACAGATCGATCTCGCCGTTCGGGTGACGGTGCCGCGGCCCGGGTCGGTCCATCGACACGCAGTCGACGCTGAATCCGCACAGGTCCTTGGCGACGCGGCCGAAGCGGATGCCGCCTGCCTCCTTCGGCATCAGCCACTCACCGCCGGCGTTGGCGAACGTCGCCCGGCGGATCGCCGCGACCGACTCGCCGCCGAACGCCGCAGCGCGCTCGGCCTGCTGCGCCGCGTCGGGTGCGTCGACGTCGACGGCACGCAACGCCTCGGCCAGCGGGCGCAGCAACTCGACGAACTGTTCCTTGCTCAGCTTCTCGGACATGGCTCGGGTTCTCCGACTCGGTGGCCCTCTCGTTCACTTGCCCTTCGGGCGGAACACCTGCACGACGTCCGGGTTGCCCTCGAGGCGCGGCCCGCCGATCAGGTCGATGCAATACGGGATCGCCGGGAACACCGCGTCCAGACAGACGCGGATCGAGGCGGGCTTGCCCGGCAGGGTGACGACCAGCGCGCGATCGAGGATCGCCGCGGTCTGTCGCGACAGGATCGCCGTCGGCACCCCGGCCTGCAGCGACGCCGTCCGCATCTGCTCGCCGAAGCCGGGCAGCTCCTTGTGGCAGACGTCGCGGATCGCCTCGGGCGTGACGTCGCGCGGCGCCGGACCGGTGCCGCCGGTCGTGCAGATCAGGCAGCAGCCCGCGGCCGCGAGTTCGCGAAGGGTCGCGGCGATCACGTCGCGCTCGTCGGCGACACAGCGCTTCTCGAAGGCGCACGGCGTGGCCAGGTAGTCGCGCAAGGCCGCCTCGATCGCCGGCCCGCTCTCGTCGGCGTAGACGCCGAGCGTGGCGCGGTCGCTGACGGTGACGATGCCGATGCGCGGCTCGCTCACACCGAGCCCGCGTCCGGCAGCGGCGCGTCCTCGTTGGTGGTGTCGCGACCGGCAGCGACCATGCTCTTGATGCGGATGCGGAACTCGCCGCGTTCCTCCGGCTCGGCGGGGCGCCAACGGCCCTGATGGCGGCGGCGTTCGATCGCCGCGCCCTGCATCACCACCGACGTGACGTGCTTGCCCTCGGGCGAGAACACGTGCACGCGTCCCTTCGGCCCGAGCACGACCACGGTCGCCTGGTCGATGTCCCAGAGGATCGCCTGGTCACTGGCCTCGGCGGCGTCCGGGTAGGCGCGCGACGTCGGCCGCTGGCCCTCCTCGCTGCGCTCGAGACCGTGCTGGGTGCGCCGACCGGCGTTCCTGGTGCGGCTCTGCAGCTGGCGCGCGAGGTCCTGCAGCAGCGGCAGCACGAACGCCTCCTCGTCGACCTCGCCGTGCTTGAGCTGGCCCTCGAGCCGCAGCGCCTCGCCGTCGAGCTTGCGCTGGAACCGGCTGAGGATCTGCATCAGCGCAGGGTCGGCGAGGTCCATCGGGTCGACGGCCCCGACCGCGTGCAGGCGCAGCCGCACGCGGCCTTCGAGCGTCGACCCGCGCAGCAGCTGGAAGCTGAAGGCGCAGCGCCCCGCGTCGTTGAGCACGCGGAACAGGCCGGCGTCGACCTGACCGAGGATCTTGAACACCGGCGAGGCGCTGCCGAACTCGGCGAGCTGCTGGGTGCGCAGCACCCGGCCCATCGTCACGTGCGTCAGGATCACCTCCTCGCCGGCCAGCAGCCGGTCGATGTTGGCGTCCTTGCGATCGATCGCCAGCGTCACGAAGTCGGCGAAGTTGGGCTTGCCGGTCGACGTGTAGCCGTCGAACACCTGACGCGGCTCCTTCGGCCGGCAACCCTCGGCGTGCGAGCTGTCGTCGAAGTAGCTGTAGACGGCGCCCGGGCGCAGCGCCTTCTCGTGCTCGCGCACGTCGCGCACGCGCTGCAGGATCTGCTCGACCGCAGTGCCGGCTGCGTGGCGGACGTCGTTGCCGCCGTCGAGCGGCACGCGCAGGTGCAGGTCGAGGTAACGCGGCATCGCCAACGGATCGACGCCCTCGACGCGCAACAACGCCTGCGCCATGTCGGCCAGCGCACGCACCGCCAGCATGGCGGAGTGCTGGGAGTCCTTGTGACCGCGACGGTCGCGACCGTGTTCCTTGCGCGGATGTTCGCGACCGCCTTCGCGGCGCTGCTTGCCCTGCTTCTGCTTCGGCTGGCGTTGCTGCTGGGGCCGCGGCGCGGCCTCGGCCTCGCCCTCGGCCGGAGCCTCGCCGGAGTCGACGCCTTCGGCCGTCTCGCCGCCTTCCGCGCCATCGCCACCGGCCTCGCCACCACCCTTGCGACGGCGGCGGCGGCGGCGGCGGCGCTTGCGGCCACCCTCCCCATCGCCTTCGCCGGTAGCGGCGCCTTCGCCACCACCATCGTGGTCGGCGCCATCGTGGTCGGCGCCATCGTCTGGACGATGCCCACCACCAGGATCACCACCGGGCGATGGCGACGACGACGCGGCGACCTCTGCCTGGGGCTCGGTCGGGTGCGCCGGCTCGGCCGGCGGGACAGCTGCGGGATCGGACTCGTTCACGGGCCGGAAGACGATGCAGGGCGACCGCCGGACGGGCAAGCCGGCCGGGCAAGAAACACCGCAGCGCACCTCACGGCGCAGGCGACGTTTCCCCTGGAGGCGCCGGTCTGCTTAGATCCACGGCAGCCACCAAGGTCATGCCGCGCATCCACGACTCGATCCTCTCTGCGGTCGGCAACACGCCGATCGTCCGCCTCGCCCGCCTCGGCCGCAACCTGCCCCAGGAGCTCTACGGCAAGTGCGAGTTCCTCAACCCCGGCGGCTCCGTCAAGGACCGCATCGGCGTGCGCATGCTGCTCGACGCCGAGAAGTCGGGCCGCATCAAGCCCGGTGACACGCTGATCGAGCCGACCTCCGGCAACACCGGCATCGGCCTCGCCCTGGCGGCGGCGGTGCGCGGCTACCGCGTCATCATCACCATGCCGGAGAAGATGTCGCGCGAGAAGCAGGTGGTGCTCGAGGCGCTCGGAGCCGAGATCATCCGCACCCCGACCGAGGCGGCGTGGGACGCTCCGGAGAGCCACATCGGCGTGGCGAAGCGCCTGCGCGAGGTGATCCCCAACTCCCACATCCTCGACCAGTACGGCAACCCGTCGAACCCGCTCGCCCACGAGGAAGGCACCGGCGTCGAGATCTGCGAGGCGTTCGACGACAAGGTCGACGCGGTGGTGATGACGGCCGGCACCGGCGGCACGCTGACCGGCGTCGCGCGCGCGGTCAAGAAGCGCGCGCCGGACTGCAAGATCATCGGCGTCGACCCCGAGGGCTCGATCCTCGCCGGCCCGGGCCCGATCAAGAGCTACAAGGTCGAGGGCATCGGCTACGACTTCATCCCGGACGTGCTCGACCGAGGCCTCGTCGACCGCTGGGTGCGCAGCAACGACGCCGACAGCTTCCGCACCGCGCGACAGCTGATCCGCCAGGAAGGCCTGCTGTGCGGCGGCTCGTGCGGCGCCGCGGTGTGGGCGGCGATGCAGGTCGCCAAGGACTTCCCGGCCGGCGCGCGCATCGTCTGCATCCTCGCCGACGGCATCCGCAACTACCTGACCAAGTTCGTCGACGACCGCTGGATGCGCGAGAACGGCTTCCTCGAGGAAGACTGGGCGATCGGCACCATCGAGGAGCTGTTGCGGTCGATGCCGAAGCGCGAGGTGGTGACCATCGACGTCGCCGCGCCGCTCAGCAAGGCGGTGACGCTGTTCAAGGAGCGCGGCTTCTCGCAGGTGCCGGTCACCGACGGCGGCAAGCTCGCCGGCATCCTGACCGAGTCCGACACGCTGCGCGTGCTGGTCGACGGCGCCGCGCCGACGACCTCGATCGTCGAGGTCATGGAGCGCAAGGTGTCGACGGTGGCGCCGCATGCCGAGGCGAGCGAACTGCCGCGCATCTTCGAACGCGGCGAGGTGGCGCTGGTGGTCGACGGCGACCGGCACGTGCTGGGCCTGATCACCAAGCTCGACCTGATCGAACATCTGACGAAGAGACCTTCGGTATGAGCATGAACTTCGGAAGGGAGCAGGCGCTGCTGAAGCAGCGCCTCGGGGCTGTCGCGACGCCCGCGCAGGCGGCGGAGAAGGAGGCGGAGCACGGCGGGGAGCAGAGCTACCTCGGCGCGCCCGACGCGGAGGTCGAAGCCGCGGCGATGGATCTCTGCGCCGCCTACCCCGAGATGGGGCGCGCGCAGATGACCGCGTTCGTGCGCACGCTGTGGCAGAGCAAGGTGCACGAGCTGCGCCAGGTCGGCGTCACGATCCTGGCCGAACGCGCGCAGCTGCTCGAGCCGCACGACCTGCCGTTCGTCGAGACGCTGCTCAAGGACCAGAGCGGCTCGGCGCACACTGCCAGGCTCGCCGCGCAAGTGCTCGGCCCGCTGGTCGGCAAGAACAAGAAGCTGTGGAAGGACCTGCAGAAGCTCGCGCAGAGCGCCAACGAACGCCTGCGCCGCGCGGCCGTGCACGCGACCAAGGCGCCGCTCAGCAGCGACGGCACGGTGTTCGACCGCTTCGAGAAGCTGGTCACGCCGCTGCTGGCCGAGGCCGACCAGTTGCTGCAGAAGGCGATCGACGACGTGCTGGTCGCGGCGGCCGCGCAGGCCGGAGACCAGGTGCGCGCGTTCGCCGACGAGCACGGGCGCAAGGTCAAGCTGCCGAAGGCGAAGCCCGCCAAGACCGTCGAGGTCGCGTCGCCCAAGGCGCCGCCCAAGGCGACCGCCAGGAAGGCCGCGCCGAAGAAGTCGGCCAAGAAGCCCGCCGCGCCGGCGCGCAGGAAGGCGGCGAAGTAGCCGCCGCCGGGGCGCCGGACCACCTCAGTTGCCGATCGTCATCTCGGCGGCGTCCGAAGTCTCGAGCACGGGGAAGCCGAGCGCGTTGAGACCCTGCACATAGATCCTGGCGCCGACCAGCGAGGCGTGCAGCGGGATGTTGATCGACTGGAAGCTGCTCATCGACGGGAACTGCAGATGGTCGGCCGACACGTAGAGCGTGCACGAGCTGGCGATCGTCTGCAGCTGCAGCGGCAGCGACATCCCGGCGTAGTCCGTGTCGGACGTGCCGAGGATCAGGAACTCGAACCCGGTCGGCGTGGTGAGGTTGTCGAAGCGGAAGCTGTAGGCGGTGCCGATGTGCGGCAGCCCGATGCCGGGTCGGATGTGCGTGGAGGTGAAGTTGCAGGAGTTCCCGAACGGGCGGAACGAGCCGTCGCGCTCGCCAGCCGCCGCCTGCGCCAGCATCGTCAGCGAGCCCGCGGTCTGCGAGCCGTTGTAGGTGTTGCTCGCCCCGACCAGCACCACCGGACGCGTGGTCGGCCCGAAGGCCGGGTGCATCGCGACCGCGCGCCCCATGTCCTCGCCGGCCTCCTGGCCCGCGCGCTCGAACAACAACGAGCCGTCGGCGCCCGAATAGGCACGCACGCGCCCCTGCGGCGCGGCGGCCGGCTGGCCGACCGCGACATCGGCGAACCCGTCGCCGTCCAGGTCGACGCCGCCGCAGGCGCTCTCGCCGCCGGGCACGGTCAGCAACACGGAACCGTCGAAGCCGGAGAGCACGTCCGCCGTAGCGCCGCCGCTGGCCGTGGCGATGACGTCGCCGATGCTGTCGCCGTCCAACCAACCGGCGTCGTCGACCCGCTCGTAGCCGCCCACCGTCCACACCATGCCCGACGGCTGATGGGCCGTCAGGCCGCCCGGCTCGCGCACCACCAGGTAGCGCGTCCAGACCGACGGGCCAGCGATCGCCGCGACGCTCGTCACCGCGCTGCCGAGCGAGGCGATCGGGGCGCCGTTGCTGCCGGACACGACCTCGACGACGCCGCCGACGAGCCAGGCCAGGTCCGGCACCTGGTCGAAGTTCCAGTCGCCGGCCGCGACCAGCGCGTCGACCGCGACGGGGAACGCGTTCAACAGCGACGCGTCGGCGCCCGAGACGAGGTGCACGGCGCTCTGGGTGGCGACCAACACGTCGGGCACGAGGTCGCCGTCGACGTCGCCCGGCGCGGCGAGCAGCCGGCCGGCGCCGTCGACGCCGAGGACCGGCACATACGTATGCAGGATCGCGCCGTCGAGGCCGGACAGCAGGCTCACCTTGCCCCCGCCCACGGAGCCGGTGACGGGGAAATGGAACGGGTCGGCAACGGCGACGTCGCGCCAACCGTCGCCGTCGACGTCCCCGACCACCACGACGGCCCGACCGTAGCCGCCGCCGCCGAAGATGCCGTCGCCGAACGTACGCAGCAGCTGCCGCGCGTGCTGCGACGGCAGCGCCGCAGCGAGTGCGGTCAGCACGAGCGGGAAGGTCGAGGCACCGACGATGGAGGCGAGGGGCGAGGTGTTCATGCGCGGACTCTCCGAGGGACGGCAGAGCATAGCGGAGCACTGCGGGGGATCGCGCCGAGCTGACGGCGCGCCGCCGAGGCTCGGGGTCCGCCGCCCTGATCGGATTCCCCCGGCCAATGCTCACGATTCGACGCCTGCGGCTGTCGCGCGCCCATCGGCGCAGCTCGCACACCAGAAACCGAGGATCCATGACCCGTCACACCCCAGCCACCCTGTTGGCGCTCGCCACCGCACTGTCCACCGCATCCGCCCAGAGCCTCCTGCAGCAGTACGGTGAGAACGTGCAGGGCTCCAACGAGACCGTCGCCGCCGGCGTGACGGTCGCTGCCTCGGCCGCCACCAGCGTCCCGGTGATGGACCTGGACGGCAACATCGTCTGGCGCGCCAAGCTGGCCGGCGCCTCGATCACCACGGCCAACGACTACGCGCTGTTCTACGGTCGCAACGGCAACGACCTGACGATGCTGTTCCAGGAAGGCGACGCGGACCCGTCGGGCACCTACGGCAACGCGACCGCCAGCGGCAGTCAGTGGGACAACCACCGGCTCAGCCCGGAGAACGACTTCCTCGTCTGGGGCACGTCGCTCGTGCAGGACGGGGCGACGATCGTCTCCACCAACGACACCCTGGTCTACTGGGGCCAGGTCGGCAGCGCGCCGCTGATCCTGATCCAGGAAGGCACCACCGTGATGCCGAGCGGCGGCGCCGTCGCCAGCGGCACGCAGTCGGCCGCGCCCGGCCAGTTCGTGATGAACTCGACCGGCACGGCGATCTTCAAGGCCACGTTCGCCGGCGGCGACGTCGGCGTCTTCAACGGCATCAGCACTTGGGGCAACGACGCGCTGCTGGTCGGCACGCCGGGCAACCTGTCGTGGGTCTGCCGCGAAGGCGACCTGATCAACGGCGGCCAGCAGGCAATCGGCAACCTGACGTTCTTCGGCAGCAGCTCGCCGGTGACGATCGACGACCAGGGCCGGTCCGTTTTCGCGCAGGCGCTGTCGACGACCGAGGGCCTCAGCCCCGCGACCTCGAACGACGACGCCACGCTGCTGCTCTACACGCCCGGCTCAGGCCTGTCGCTGCTGATCCGCGAAGGTGACGCCGCAGCCGACACCAACCCGCCGCTCGGCGAGGGCAACCTCTACGGCACGCTGAACCTGCCCCGCGCCAGCCTGTCGCGCCACAACGGCCACGTGCTGTTCCTCAGCAACATGACCGGCGGCAACGTCACCGGCGCGAACGACGACATCGGCATCTTCGCCGGCCAGATCGGCGGCGGCTTCACCCGCGTCGCCCGCGAGAGCGAGGCCGCGCCGACCGGCGTGTCGGGTGAGACCTACAGCGCCTTCTTCACCAACGGCTCGCAGTCGATCAACGACAACGGCACCGTGATCTTCGTCGCCCAGCTCGGCAACGCCGCGAGCACCGCCTCGGACGTCGCGATCTTCCGCGCCGTGCCGCCCTACGGCCCCGGCGACGTGACGATGATCCTGCGCGAAGGCGACGCCGTCGCCGGCCTGCCCGTCGGCTGGACGGTCAGCAACACGAACGGCGGCGGCATGGGCTCGAGCTCCACGCACCCGCTGCTCAACGACCGCGAGATGGTGCTGGTCAACGTCGCCGGTGTCGGTGATCCGACCCAGGCCAACTGGGGCACCCCGGGCACGATCTGCTGGGACCCGGAGCACGGCGCGCGCGCCTTCTACGTGCAGGGTGACACGTTCACCGTCAACGGCAACGTCTGGGCGACCTCGTCGGCCGCCGGCTTCAACGGCAGCAACAGCTACGCCTCGGGCGACGGCTGCATGATGCAGTTCAACAACAACGGCGACGTCTGCCTGAAGATGTTCAGCGGCTCGGAGAACGCGGTCGTGCGCGGCCACGTCGGTTCGATGATCTGCGAGCCGGCGTCGGTGCCCGCCGCCGGCGGCGTCGCGCACGACTTCCACATCGACTGCGGCCCCGCCCACGCCAACGAGTTCTACCTCGTCATCGCGTCGGGCGCCGGCACGCGGCCGGGCTTCCTCAACCCGCTCAACCCGAGCCTGCACGTGCCGCTCAACCCGGACTTCTGGCTGGGCGCGACGATCGAGCTCCCGAACTCGACGATCTGGCAGAACAGCTTCTGGCTCACCGACGCGAACGGCGCGGGCAGCGCGTCCTTCCAGCTGCCGGCCGGCCTGCCCGGCGCGCTGGGGCTCGGCCTGCACCACGCCGCGGCGCTGTTCGACCTGTCGCTGACCGGCACGTTCGTCACCGAGCCGAGCAAGGTGCGCCACTACTGATCGGCGCCCGCGAGCGTCTGCGCGCAGCGCAGCGCCCGCTCCAGACCGACGGCGAGGTGCGCGCCGTGCCAGCTGAAGTCGCGGCCGTCGCACAGCACCAGCTGCGCCGCGCCGAAGCGGCCCGACGCGCACAACGCGTCGCGCTGCGCCGCGTCGAACGCCCACGGCTCGCTGGCCAGCAGCACGACGTCGACGCCGTCCGCCCTCGCCTGCTCGGGTGAGAGCTCCGGATATCGGGCCGACGGGCCGTCGACGGCGGCGACGTTGTCGAGGCCGACCGCCGCCAGCACGTCGTGCACGAACGTGCCGGGCCCGACGGTCATCCAGGGCTTCGGCCAGATCGCGTAGTAGACGCGGCGACGCGGCCGGCCGCGGGTCGCGTCGTGCGCCTGTCGCCGCGTCGCGGCGATGCGGGCGACGACCGGCGTCGCCGCGTCTGGCGCGCCGAGCGCCGCCGCCAGCTCGACGAGCGCGGCTGAGGCTTCTTCGATCGTGACCGGCGTCTGCGCCAACACCGGCACCCGCGCCGCCAGCCACTCGAGGTCCTCGACGCGGTTCTCCTCGCGGTTCATCAGCACCAGCTCCGGCGCCAGCGCCAGCACCGCCTCGCGGTCCGGGTTCTTGGTGCCGCCGACGCGCGCCACACAGCGCAGCGCCGCGGCCGGCTCGCTGCAGTACCGCGTGCAGCCGACCAGTCGCGCGCCGGCGCCGAACGCCACCACCGACCCGGTCGTGCTCGGCACCAGGCTGACGATGCGCTGCGGGATCGCGTTCACCACCGCACGCTACAGGAGCGGCGCGCTACTGCCCCGCCTTCTGCTGCAGCTCCTGGTTGTTCGGGTGGCGACGCAGGCCGCGGCGCCAGATCTCCGCCGCGCGCTCGGGCTCGCGCTCGGCGAGCAGGTTGCCGAGGTAGAGGTAGGTCTGCGCCTGGTCGTCCTGCACCGGCATCGAGTCCTGCTGGTCGATCAGCGTCTCGAAGTGCGCGATCGCGTCCTTCTTCTTGCCGAGGAAGTCGGGGTAGAACGTGTAGCTGACCGCCTTGGTGAAGCGCGCCTCCCAGTGATGGTCGTCGAGCGCGAGCACCTTGTCGAACTGCTTGTCCGCCTTCATCGAGAACTGCCACTTGCTCTGGTCCATCTGCACGTACGACATGCAGGCGCGCGCCAGCTGCATCTGCGACTCCGGGTCGTTGGGATTGGCCTCGGCCAGCTCCTCGAACTTCGCGATCACGTCGTCCATGCGGCCGGCTTCGAACGCCTTCCGCCACAGCGCCGAGTCGCTCCAGAAGTTGGTGCCGGCCAACTTGTCGAAGTCCCGCTCCAGGTCGAACGCCGCCTCGCCGCCGTCGCCGCCCGCCGCGGCGTCGGCCGCTTCGGCGCGTCCCGCGCGCTTCGACAGGTAGAGTTCGACCGCCGCGGCGATCATCTCCTGGGTGACCGGGGCGGCTTCGCGCCGCTGGACCGGCGCTGCGGCCACCGGCTCCGGGCGATCGCGCAGCGCGTCGAGTGCGCCGCGTAGCTCTTCGTTCGCCCGCTGCAGGTCCCCGAGGCGCGTCTCCACGTCGAGCAGCTTCATCGCCGCGGCGTCGTCGGCGGGCGGCCGCAACGCGAAGGAGACGCCGGCAGCGGCGGCGGTGGCGAGCACGGCGGAGACGACGACGACGGCGGTGGTGTTCATGGGCGCCCCGCTACTCTACCTTGGTCCACCTATTTTCCCGGCCCGCGCCCCGCCCGCCCCATGCAGGTCTACGACACCCACTGCCACCTCGGCCTCGACGACCCGAGCACCGCCGACCAGGACCACCACAACGCCGTCGCCGCGCGCGTGACGGCGATGCTGGTGGTCGGCATCGACCTCGCGACCAGCACCGCCGCGCGCGCGCTGACCCGCCTGCCCGGCGTGCGCTGGAGCGCCGGCCTGCACCCCAACGACGCGACGAGCTTCGACGCCGAGTGGCCGGGCCTGTGCGAGCTGGCCCGCGACCCGTCGTGCGCGGCGATCGGCGAGACGGGCATGGACTGCTTCCGCGACCGCACGCCGATCGACCAACAGGAACGCTCCCTGCGCGCCCACCTGGCGCTCGCCCGGGAGCTGGACAAGCCGGTCATCTTCCACTGTCGCGACGCGTTCGAGCCGATGTTCCTCGTGCTCGCCGACGAACCGCCGGTGCGCGGCGTCATGCACTGCTTCTCCGGCGGGGTCGCCGAGGCGCGGCGGGCGCTCGACCTCGGCTACCTGCTGTCGTTCGCCGGGCCGCTGACCTACCCGAAGAGCGACGCGCTGCGCGAGGCGTGCGCGTTCGCGCCGCTCGACCGCGTGCTGGTCGAGACCGACGCGCCCTTCCTGCCGCCGCAGTCGCGCCGCGGCAAGCGCAATGAGCCGGCGCTGGTCGTCGAGACGCTGCAGAAGCTCGCCGACGTGCGCGGCATCCCCCTCGCCGAGGCAGCCGAGGCGACGTTCGCCAACGCGCGGCGCTGTTTCGGCTGAGGCGCCGCGCCGTTCAGCGCGGCGGCGCCGCCAGCGAACGCACCAGGCCGAACACCGTCGCGTCGCCCGGGAAGTCGCGCTGCAGCGCGAGCAGCTCGTCGCGTGCCTCCTGCGCGCGACCGAGACCCTGCAAGGTCAGGAAGCGATCGGCGCGCACGCCGACCGGCGCCAGGCCGCGCGCGATGCTGGCGTCCAGCAGCTGCAACGCGCCCTCGTAGTCGCCGAGCCCACGGCGCGCGGCGGCGGCGAGCTGGTAGACGTAGCCCTTCGGCGGCGCGATCTCGAGGCACGACAGCGCGCGCGGCCCAGCCGTCTCGAAGTAGCGCGGGTCACCGAGCACCCGACCGGCCTGCAGTTCGGCCTGCACCCACAGCGTTCGCGCCCAGGGATCCTCGGGGCCCTGCGCGCACAGCCGCTGCGCGACGACCAGCGCTTCGTCGGGCCGCGCCAGCTCGTCCGGCAGCGACACGAGCGCCTCGGTGAAGTGGCGCAGCAGGTCGTAGTGCGCCGGGTAGAGCAGGTGCGCCGTGCGCAGCGGATCGACCGAGGCGACGACGTCGCCTTCGCGGCGCAGCGTGGCACCCAGCCCCCACCACGCGCGGAAGTCGTCGGGATTGCGCGCCAGCTCCTGCCGCCACAGCGTGCGTTCGTCGCGGTAGTCGAGCGACCGCGACGCCGACCCGGCGACACCCAGCGCCAGCAGCACGCCGCACGCGACCGGCATCGCGCGCGGCGTGGCCCGACGACGCACGGCAGCGGCGAGCCGGGGCGACAACGCCGCGAGCACGGCCGCGAAGCCGACCATCGGCCCGTACAGGCGGTGCTCGGCGAGCGGCATGTTGAGCGGCACGACGATCCACGGCGCGGCGATCGCCCACGCGAGCACGACACCGATGCGGGTCAGCCGAGCCGAAGGCGCGCGCCACAGCGCCGCGACCGTCAAGCCGCCGAGGCTCGCCCAGCCGAGCAGCGCGAACGGGTCGTCGAAGCCGGTGTAGTGCACCTCGGGGTTCACCGACAACGTGGTCGGCGCGACGGCCTGACACAGCACGCGCGGCAGCAACGTGCCCATCGTCGCCAGCTGCGTCGACAGCGAGCGGCCGTAGCCGGACAGCGGGTCTTCGCCGCCGCGGCCGAGCAATTGCACCGTCGCCTGTCCGAGCAGCAGCTTGCGCGCGAGCAGGTAGGCCCCGACGACGGCGAGCACCGGCAGCACTGCACCGGCGGTGCGCAGCCACTCACGGCGGTCCGGCCAGCGATGGCGGAGGCACGTCGCCTGCAGCAGCAGCAGCGCCGGTAGCACGACCCCGGTCTCCTTGCTGCCGACGGCGAGCACCGCGCCGAGCAGCATCGCCGCCAGCGCCGCGCCACCGCTCCGGCGACGCTGCCACGAGACGTGCGCGCACATCGCGACCAGCACGCCGAACGTCGTCAGCAGCTCGCTGCGCGCCGAGACGAGGTTGATCGCCTCCGAGGCCAGCGGGTGCACTGCGAACAGCGCAGCGGCGACCGCCGCGGCGCGGCGCCGTCGCGACAGCTGCCACAGCCAGGCGCAGAGCAGCGCCGCGGTCGCCGCGTGCAGCAGCACGTTGCCGGCCTTGAGGCTCCAGGCCGCGGGGCTGATCCACAGGTTCAGCGCGAAGCTGGTCAGCAGCGCGGGGCGGTACATGCGCGACGCCGCGCCGCTGAACGCGCCCGGATCGACCCAGAACCGCCCGAGGTTGCCGAGGTCGTGCAGCGCCGGGTTGGCATCCACCGAGTGGATGTCGTCGAACACGTAGACGCCGGTCAGCGCGGCGCCGTAGGCGACCACGGCCAGCAGCGCGACGACGGCGAACAGCCCAAACGGAGTGCGGCGCGCGTTCACGCGACCTCCCGCGCGGCGACGCCGCCCAACTCGCGCCACAGCCTGCTGCAGCGCGTCGCCAACGCTCCGGTGCCGAAGTGCCGGTCGTAGGCGGGGCGCGCGGCCGTCGCGGCGGCACGCAGCGCCTCGGGTGACGCGGCGAGTTCGCGCAGCGTCGCGGCCAGCGCCTGCACGTCGCCGGCCGGCGTCAGCACGACGGCGCCAGAGCCGTCGAGCCAGCGGCGAACGGCCGGCGTGTCGGCGGTCACCACCGGCCGTCCGGCGGCCAGCGCGTGCACGAGCTTGAACGGCACGACCCGCTGCGCCTTGCCGCCGTCGCCGAACACTCCGGCGACCAGCTGCGAATCGGCGAGCAGCGCGGCGAGCCGTTCGCGATCGACGAACTCGGGTTCGAGCGTCACGGTGTGGCCCAGCAGCCCGCGCGCCAGCGCGCGGTCGGCGGCCGTCCCGCCGACCAGCGTCAGTGCGACGTCCGGCACCTGGGCGACCGCGTGCAGCAGCGTGCGCAGGCCGTGCAGCGGCACGCCGGTGCCGAAGAACAACAGCCGCAGCGGACCGTCACCGCGCGCCCCGTGCGGCACGGGATGCTGCGGCGCGTCGGGGTCGTGCACCGGCAGCCACGCGAAGCGCTCGGCCGGCAGGCCGGTCAGGGACGAGGCGTAGAGCGCGTTCTCCGGCGTGTCGAGCAGCACGCGGTCGGCGGCGCTGCACGCGGCGCGGTCCAGGCGTTGCAGCCACGCCGCGCCGAGCGAGCCCGGCAGCACCAGGCGGCGGTCCTCGACGATCGTGTCGTAGGCGGACAGGAACAGATCGAGCACCACCGGCACGTCGACCGCTTCGCGCACGGCGCCGACGATCGCGTGGCCCGGATACGGCACCAGCACGGCGTCCGGGCGGTCTGCAGCGAGCGCGCGGCGCAGCATGCCCAGCAGCTCCTGTCGGGCACGGCGCTGCTCGAGCCACAGCCGGGGCCACCGCCACGGCGCGCGCAGCAGCCGCTGCTTGTCGCGGCCGAGCCCCGACACGCGGCAGTCGCGCACCGGCACGCCGGCAGCAGCGAAGCCCTGGCGCAGCGACCGCGCGCGCGGATAGCCCGGGCCCTCGTCCCAGGCGCCGCAGAACAGCAGTCCGCCGCTCACGACGCCGCGTCCGCTCGAGGCCCGTCGTCGCGCGGCGCGCGCTGCGTGTCGACCTGCGACAGCCCCTGGAAGCGCAGCGCGGCGATCTGCTCGGCGATCAGGCCGAGCGCGAACATCAACATCGCCTGCGTCAGCAGCAGCAGCGCCATGTTGGTGAAGCGTCCTTCGGTCAACCAGGTGTGCAGGTACCAGGCGAACCCGATCGCGCCGGTCACCAGCGATGTCGGCAGGAACACGCGCAGCGGCGCGAACATCGTCGCGATGCGCAGGATGATGACGAAGAAGCGCGAGCCGTCGGCGAACAGTCGCACGTGGCTCTTGCCCTTGCGCTGCCGCACCTGGAACGGGTGGAAGCCGACCGCCCAGCCGCCGCGCAGCATCGACATGGTGATGGTCGTCGGGTAGCTGAAGGTGTTGGGCAGCAGCCAGACGAGGCTCTTGGCGACGTCGGCGCGCAGCAGCCGATAGCCGCTGGTCAGGTCCGGGATCTGCCGCCCCGAGACGTAGCTGGCGAAGCGGTTGTAGACCTGGTTGGCGAAGTTGCGGTGCAGGCTGCCGCCGCGACCGCCGCGCGAGGCGACGACCATGTCGTAGCTCTCGGCCATCGCGATCATCGCCGGCAGGTCGGCCGGCGGGTGCTGACCGTCGCCGTCGAGCATGACGATCCAGTCGCCGCGCGCCTCGCGCAGCCCACGCTTCACGGCGGCGCCGTTGCCGAGCCCGACCGGATGGCGCACGACGCGCGCGCCGTGGCGGGCCGCGATCGCCGGGGTCTCGTCGGTCGAGCCGTCGTCGACCACCACCACCTCGGCGAACGGCAGCTGCAGCTGCGCCAGCACCTCGCCGACCTCGTCGAGCAGGCGGTCGAGGTTGAGCGCTTCGTTGCGGGCCGGGATCACGACCGACAGCCGCTGCACACGCGAGGCCGCCGCTGGCGGCGTCGGCGCCACCGGCGCGAGCGGCGCGGCAGGCGCAGGCAGCGCGACGGCTGCGGCGGGAGCATGCGGGATCACACGCACCGGGACGTCGCCGTCGCCCATCAGCGACGGCAGGGCGTTGGGGCGGACCTCGAGTTCGAGTTCCTGCAGGTTGGCCGACATCGCCGCTGCTATCGGCATTTGCAGCCGCTGGCTGAAACGCCCGTGACGCCGCCTCCGGAAACGCACGACGCCCGCGGCCGGCCGGAGCCGAACGCGGGCGTCGACGTGATCACGCGGCCGGAGCCGCGTCGATCAGGCGGCGTGCATCACTGCACGACGACCCAGGTGTTGCCGTCGACCGCGACCGTGTTGGCCGCGACCGCCGAGTTCAGCGTGCCCGAGGACGTGCTGACGAACGCGGCCGAGTAGAGCGGCACCGTCGTGGTGCTCGTGTAGGCCGTCGCCGCGCCGTTGGTCGCCAGGACGTCGCCGGCCTGGTTGATGAAGAACGTGCGGTTGCCGCTGTTGCCGCGGGTCTGCGGCCAGGCGTAGCAGCACCACATGGTCTCGGCCATGCCCGCGTCGACGTCGGTGCCGGTGTACTGCGCACCGCTGGCGGCTTCGCTGAAGCCCACGCCGGTGATGTTCGGCAGGTACATCTGGAAGAGGTAGCCCGAACGCGAGACGCGGCTGTTGGCGTCGACGTTGCCGAAGGCCGCCGAAAGCACCGGCGGGGTGATCGAGACCGTGCTGCCACGGATCTGGGCGCGGCCCGACAGCTCGCTGAAGAAGCCGTACTCGCCCTGGCCGTTGCCGTTGGTGTCGATGACGCCCGAGGCCTGGCACTGCGACTGGCCGGACGAGATGTTCTTCAGCGTGGCGATGGCCGCCGATTCGTTGGCGTTCAGGCGCGCGCTGAGCAGATTCGGAATCGCGATCGACGCGATGATGGCGATGATCGCAACGACGATCATCAGCTCGATGAGGGTGAAGCCCTGTTCCCGCTTGGACATTTGCTTTCTCCGTGACAACCGATTTGTTCGGAGCGGCCGACGTGGCCGCCCTTCCCCTTTCGTCTCTTCTTCCTTCCCGCCCGTTCAGCGTCCCGGGGACGCCGGCTGGGCAGTGATGCCGAGGAATCGCGCGTCCTCCGCGACGGCCGACCAGGCGCCTGCTTCGTCACGAAGCAACCGCCTCACCTCGATCGGCCGCGCTTCGGCAGCGCGACGCAACGCATCGAAGCAACTATCGACCGCGCCGGCGCGCAGCTTGAGGCACGCCAGGTGGTAGTGCGCGATCGGCAGCTCACCAGATGCAGCGCCGAAGGCGCGTTCGGCCTTCGCGTCGTCGCCGAGCGCGGCGAAACCGAAGCCGGCTTGCAGCCATGCCATCGGTGACGCGGCCTCGTCGGCGAGCACCACGTCGAGCCGCGCGGCGGCTTCGTCGACGCGTCCCATTTCGCGAAGGATGCCGGCCTCCTCGATCGAGCGCTGGTGCCCGAAGCGCGCGTCGAGCTGCGCCGCATGGCTCGAGAACACCTGCAGCGCCTGCGCGTCGCGGCCGGCCTTGGCGAGCATGCGCGCCTCGTTGAAGGCCAGCACGTCTCGCTGCTCCTGCAGACAGTCCTGACGCTGCTGGGCGTCGTGGTAGCAGACCGCCGCCTCGGCGAACTCGCCCCGCATCATGTGCGCGAAGCCCCGGAACTCGGCGGTGCTCGCCATACCGGGCTGGATACGCTCGACGTCCGTCAACTGCTGCACCGCGGTGTCGATCAGGTTCTCGCGCGCCGGCAGCGGCCGGCCGTCGTCGCCGCGCTCCGGCAGCACGAAGGCCATGCGCAGCTGCACGTCGGCGCCGCTCAGCAGCGTCATCACGTCGGCGTCGGTGCTGGTGTTCGCCCACGCGGCGCCGATCGCGCCGATCGCGGCCAGCGCGCCGCCGTACAGCAGCGCGCGCTTCTGGATCTCGTTCATCGTTCTTCCCTCTGCCTTCCCCGAATGCGACGTCGGATGCCGGACCGGCCGCGGCCTAGTGGCCGCCGGACAGCTTCTCCTGCAGCTTGAAGATCGGCAGGAACACCGCGAGCACGATGCCGCCGACGATCACGCCCATGATCGCGATCATGATCGGCTCGATCATCGACGTGAGTCCCTTGACCTCGGCCTCGACCTGCTGGTCGTAGAACTCGGCGATCTTCTCCAGCAGCGCGTCGAGCGCGCCCGACCGCTCGCCGATCGCCATCATCTTGACGACCATCGGCGGGAACACCGACGAGCTGTGGAACGGCTCGGACAGGCTGTCGCCGTTGCGCACGCTGTCGCGGGCGCGGTCGACGACGCCGGAGATCACCAGGTTGCCGGCGGTGTCGGAGACGATCTCCATCGCGCCGAGGATCGGCACGCCCGACTTGACGAGCGTCGCGAAGGTGCGCGCAAAGCGCGACAGGGCGACCTTCTTGAACAGCACGCCGAACACCGGCAGACGCAGCAGCACGACGTCCTTGACGAACGCGCCCTTCTTGGTCTTGCACGCCGCGCCGATGCCGAAGAACGCCGCGCCGATGCCGCCGAAGATCACGTACCAGTAGTCGCGCATGAAGAACGCGATGTCCATGATCACGACCGTCAGCCCCGGCAGCTCGACCTCGAGCGACTCGAACACCGGCTTGAAGGACGGCACGATGCCGATCATCAGGAACGACGCGATGCCGATGACCAGCACCAGCGAGATGACCGGGTAGGTCATCGCCGACTTGATCTCGCTGCGCAGATGCGCCGCGGCCTCGAGGTACTCGGCGAGGCGCGTCAGGATGGTGTCGATCTGACCGGACACCTCGCCGGCGCGGATCATGCTGACGTAGATGTGGCTGAAGACCTTCTTGTGCGGCTCCATCGCCTTCGACAGGTCGGAGCCGGAGCGGATGTCGTCGACCACCTTGTTGAGGCAGTAGGCGAAGCCAGGGCTCTCGGCCTGGTCGGCCAGGATCTCGAGCCCCTCGAGCATCGGGATGCCCGCCGACAGCATCGTCGACAGCTGCCGGGTGAAGACCTCCAGCTCGCCCTTCTTGACCGAGGCCTTCTTCGCGATCGGCTTCTTGCTGGCCTTGGACAGCAGCGAACCGAGACCGCCGGTCTTGGTGACGTCGAGCGGCGTCAGATTGCGCCGCCGCACCTCGGCGATCGCCTCCTGCTGGTTGCCCGCCGTGACCGCGCCCTTGACGACCTTGCCGGCCGAATCGCGCGCCTCGAACTTGAACTTGGTTGCCATCTTCGTCCCCTGATCCCTTCGTCCGCGTTGTCCCTGTCAGCCGCCGTCAGTCGGCCATCGTCGTGGCTTCGACCTCTTGCAGGCTGGTCTTGCCGCGCGCCGCGTTCAGCAGGCCGCAGCGCCGCAGCGTCAGCATGCCTTCGCTGAGCGCCTGCTTCTTGATGTCGGCGATGTGCGCGCGATCGACGATCATGCGCTTGACCGGCTCGGTCATGCGCATCGTCTCCAGCAGCGCGAAGCGGCCCTTGTAGCCGTTGCTGCAGCGGGCGCAGCCCACCGGCTCGAACAGCTCGATGTTGAGGTCCGGATCCTCGAAGTCGGACTCGAGGAAGCCGAGGCGCAGCAGCGCGTCCTTCGACACGTCGACGCGGCGCTTGCAGTTGGGGCACAGCTTGCGGCCGAGGCGCTGGGCGCAGATCAGCAGCGCCGAGCTGGCGACCATGAACGGGTCCATGCCCATGTCGACCATGCGCGTGATCGTCGACGGCGCGTCGTTGGTGTGCAGCGTGCTGAGCACCAGGTGGCCCGTGAGCGCGGCCTTGACCGCGATCTCCAGCGTCTCGTGGTCGCGGATCTCGCCGAGCAGCACGACGTCGGGGTCCTGACGCAGGATCGAGCGCAGCGCGGCGCCGAAGGTCAACCCCGCCTTCGGGTTGACCGGCACCTGGTTGATGCCCTCGAGCTGGTACTCGACCGGGTCCTCGACGGTGACGAGGTTGATGTCGGGCGAGGCGATGTGCCGCACCGCCGAGTAGAGCGTCGTCGACTTGCCCGAGCCGGTCGGCCCGGTCACCAGGATCATGCCGTAGGGCTGTTCACACGCCCACAGGTAGTCCTCCATCGAGCGCGCCTCGAAGCCCAGGCCCTTGATGTCCAGCGCCAGGTTCGACGAGTCGAGGATGCGGAACACGGTCTTCTCGCCCCACACGACCGGCAGGATCGAGACGCGGAAGTCGATCGCCTTGCGACCGATCTTCATCTGGAACTTGCCGTCCTGCGGCTTGCGCTTCTCGGCGATGTCCAGCTTGGACATGATCTTGATGCGCGAGGTGATGTTGTTCTGCATGCGCTTCGGCAGCGTCATCGCCTCGACCATCGACCCGTCCTTGCGGTAGCGGATGATGACCTTCTTCTCGAACGGCTCGATGTGGATGTCGGACGCGCCCTGGTTGCAGGCGTCCAGGATCATCTTGTTGACCAGCTTGACGACCGGCGAGTCCTCGCTGCTGATGGCCGACAGGTCGGTCGACTCGTCGTCGGCCTGGTCCTCCTGCAGCGCGACGTCGGCGTCGTCGAACGAGTCGAGGATGCCGCTGACCGACTCGCTCTCCTGCTGGTAGCTCTTGTTGCGCGTGCGTTCGATCTCCTCCTCGGTGGAGACCACGAGGCGCAGCTGACAACCGGTGACGATGCGGATGTCGTCCAGCTTCAGCACGTCGAACGGGTTGGCGACCGCGATGGTGATCAGCGAGCCGATCTTGTCCACCGGGAACACGCCGTAGTCGCGCGCGACGTCCTCCGGCACCGACTCGAGCACCTCCTTGTTGAGGGTGAGCTTCGACAGGTCGATCGGCGGGATGTTGGCGGCCTTGGCGATCAGGGCCACGAGCTCCTGCTCGGTGGCGACGCCCTTCTTGACCAGCACCTCGG
The DNA here is from genome assembly GCA_020638735.1 of Planctomycetota bacterium. GTDB lineage: Bacteria > Planctomycetota > UBA1135 > UBA1135 > UBA2386. The sequence continues at coordinate 505,134 of JACKHZ010000009.1, forward strand.
TGAACGGGCGGCGCTGCGCCTGCGCCTCGGCCAGCAGCGTGCCGCCGGCATCGGCGTCGAGCTTGCCTGCCTTCTCGAGGATGGCGCGGAGCTTCTTGGCGAACTGGGTCATCTTCAGCGCGTCCGGCGCGCGGCGCCGGCCCCGTGACGCTCCATCAACCGCTGGAAGTCCGCCTCGTCGCTGGTGTGCTCGAGCGCGTCCTCGTAGCTGCAGACGCCGCCGCGGTAGAGCTCGAACAGCGACTGGTTCATCGTGCGCATGCCGACCGCGCCGCCGGTCTGGATGATCGACATGATCTGGTGCGCCTTGTTGTCGCGGACCAGGGCCCGGATGGCGGGGTTCGCGATCATCACCTCGGCGGCGAGGGCGCGTCCCTTGCCGTGCTGACGCGGCACCAGCTGCTGGCAGACCACCGCCTGCAGCGTGAACGACAGCATCGTCCGGATCTGCTGCTGCTGGTGCGACGGGAAGACGTCGACGATGCGGTTGACGGTCTGCGCGACGTCGGACGTGTGCAGCGTGGCGAACGTCAGGTGGCCGGTCTCGGCGAGCGTCAGCGCCGCCTCGATGGTCTCGAGGTCGCGCATCTCGCCGACCAGCACGACGTCGGGGTCCTGACGCAGCACCGACTTGAGCGCCTTGCCGAAGCCGTGCGTGTCACCGCCGACCTCGCGCTGGTTGATCAGACAGCCCTTGTTGCGGTGCAGGAACTCGATCGGGTCCTCGATCGTGACGATGTGGCCCTGCCGCGTCTCGTTGATGTAGTTGACCATCGACGCGAGCGTCGTCGACTTGCCCGAGCCGGTGGAGCCGGTGCACAGCACGAGGCCGCGCGGCAGGTTGCAGATCCACTCGCAGACCTTGCGCGGCAGGCCGATCGTCTCGAAGTCGAACACCTCGAACGGGATCACGCGCAGCACCGCCGCGACCGTGCCGCGCTGGACGAAGGCGTTGGTGCGGAAGCGGCCGAGGTTGGTGACGCCGAACGAGAAGTCGAGCTCGAGGTTCTTCTCGAACTTCGCCACCTGGTCGGCGCCGAGCACCGAGTAGACGAGCTTCTTCGTCGCCTCGGGCATCAGCGGCTCGTACTCCGTGTCGATCAGCTTGCCGTCGACGCGGATGCGCGGCGGAGAACCCACCGAGATGTGGAGGTCGGAACCACCGCGCTGAACCATCAGGTTCAGCAGCTCTTCCATCGAGACCATGCTGTCGCGCTCCTGTGCTGGTCCGCCGTTGTGGCGGGACACGGAGGCCTATCGGTCCGCGACGGGCTCGCTGTTGAGGGGCGCCGGGAGATCCCCGGCCCCGCCCACGGCACGGGCGGGGCGGAACCGGCCCGCGCCTACTCCGGCTGCTTCTTGTGCGCCTTGACGATGTCCGCCTGGATGTTCGGCGGCACCGGCTCGTAGTGAGCCATCTTCATCGTGAAGGTGCCCTCGCCAGCGGTGATCGAGCGCAGCTGTGTCGAATAGTCCAACATCGTCGAGAACGGGCACTGCGCCTTGATGACCTGCACGCCGTCCTGCAGGTCCATGCCGGACATGCGGCCGCGGTGGCTGGCCAGGTTGCCGGCGACGTCGCCGGTGAAGCGCTCGGGCACGTGGATCTCGACGTCCATGATCGGCTCGAGCAGGATCGGCCGCGCCTTCTCGAAGGCGTCGATGCAGGCCCGCTCCGCCGCCAGCTGGAAGCTCAGCGCGTCGCTGTCCACGTCGTGGAACTTGCCGTCGTGGATCTCCACCTGCACGTCCACCACCGGGAAGCCGGCCAGCGGCCCCTTGGCCATGAACTTGCGGCTGCCCTTCTCGCACTCGGGGATGAACTGGCGCGGGATCGAGCCGCCGACGATCGAGTCGACGAACTCGAAGCCCTCGCCGTGCTGCCGCGGCGCCATGCGCAGGTAGACCTCGGCGAACTGGCCCCGGCCCCCCGACTGCTTCTTGTGGCGATGGTGCCCGTCGGCGCGGGACGTGATCGTCTCGCGGTACGGGATCGTCGGCGGCCCCTGCTCGACGTCCACGCCGTGCCGGCGGTGCAGCCGATGGAACGTGATCTCGAGGTGGATCGGGCTCATGCCCGTGACCAGCAGTTCGCCGGTCTCGGCGTCGCGGTGGTACTCGAGCGTCGCGTCCTCGGTGGCCAGCTTCTCCAGCGCGTGCCCGATCTTCTGCTCGTCGCCGCGCGCCTTCGGCCAGACGTGGCGCGAGTAGGTCGGCTGCGGGAACATGGGCCTGGGGAACTCGAGCAGCGCCCCTTCTGCGCACAGCGTGTCGCCGAGCACGAAGTCCTCGATCTTGCTGATCGCGAACAGGTCGCCGACGCCGATGGCATCGACCTCCTTGTTGTCGGTGCCGTGCACGCTGTGCAGGTGCGCGACCTTGTGCGACGTGCCGGTGCGCACATCGACGACGGCGCCGTCCTTGCGCAGGCTGCCGCGGAAGCAGCGCACGAAGGTCAGACGGCCGACGTACGGATCGGACACGACCTTCCAGACCTTGCCGGCGAACGGCCCGTCGTCGGGTTCGACGAGCGTGCCGAAACTTCCGGAGCCGGGCTCACCGGCGCCGCGCGCGCCGAAGCAGACCGGCGACGGGAAGTGCTGCTCGACGAACTCGAGGAACTGCTGCATGCCGAGGCCCCGGTTGGGGCAGACCGCGAACACCGGCACGAGCTTCTGGCCGGCGACCGCGCGGCGCAGGTTCTGCTCGAACTCGTCGTGCGAAAGGTGACCTTCCTCGAGGTAGTGCTCCATCAAGGTGTCGTCCACCTCGGCCTCGTCCTCCTCGATCATGTCGTGGTACTTCGGCGCGAGCGGCCCTTCGTCGTGGGTCACGTCGTGCACCGAGGTGAACGCCGAACCGGTCGCGTTGGGATAGGTGGCCGGCACGACCGCGTGCCCGAAGGCCTCGCGCAGCTGCTCGACGACCTGGTCGAAGTTGGTGTTGTCGTGGTCGAGGTGGGTCACGACGATCGCACGGCCGATGCCGGCGACGCCAGCTGCGTTCCACAGCTGGCGGGCGTGGAAGGTCAGCGGGTTGGAGGCGTTGACCACCAGCACGGCAGTCTCGACGACGTCCACCGCGGCGATCGCCTCGGCCATGAAGTCGGGATGCCCAGGCGTGTCGAAGACATTCAGCTGGTGCGTGCCGGCCGGCATGCGGAACAGGTGCGCCGCCAGGGTCTGCTTGCGCTCCTTCTCCTCCTGTTCGCCGTCGCTGATGCTCGAGCCGTCCGCGGTGCTGCCGAGGCGCGTCGTCAGCTTGAGGTGGAACGCCATCGCGTCGACCAGCGCGGTCTTGCCCGCGTGGCCGTGGCCAATTACAGCCAGGTTGCGGATCTCGTCTTTCCGGGTCACTTCCGAGGCCATGATCTACTCCGTGAGGTAGGGCGCCTCCTGCCGCCGGCAGGGAGCCGGCGCGGAGCCGCCAGATTGCGGCAACCCGACACCGCGGGAGACCTTACGGAGAGGGCCGTCGGAGAACCGTGGCACCAGGAATGCTCCCCTTATACCGCGCCGATCGGCTGACGGTAGCTGGGGCACCCTGCGTAGGCGCCGCGAAGCGGCGATCGCCGTGCACGGCTGTTGGTGCCGCAGCCGAGACGCCTGCCGCCGCGGCGGCAGGGCGCCTCAGACCGCGCACGAGGAGATCACTGACCGAGCGGTTCGGCGACGACGATCTCGACGCGGCGGTTGCGCGCCTTGGCCTTCGGGTCCTTGGGGTCGAACTGGCCGCAGCCGACGAGCACCATGCTCGATTCGGGCACCCCCTGCTGGATCAGGTAGCGCCTGACCGCGTCGGCGCGCTCGCTCGAGAGGTGCACGTTGTCGCGGTACTTGTCCTTGGTCTTGACGATCGGATCGCTGTCGGTGTGGCCCTCGACGAGGATGCGCCGACCGCTGAACTTGGAGCGCAGCACCGACGCGACGTTCTTCAGGATGCCGTGCGACGAGCTCTTCAGCGCCGTGCTGCCCGAGTCGAACGTCACCGAATCCTCGACGCCGATCGAGATGCGCCCGCGGCGCAGGCTGACGTCGGCGCCGCTGCCGAGGTCACCGCGCAGCTCGTCGAGCAGGCTGGCCGGCTCGCGCTCGGCGCTCGCCTCGCGCGGCGCAGGCTTCTCCATCAAACGACGCTGCAGCTCCTCGTTGGCGCCGCGCAGGTGCTCGACGTCTTGCGAGAGGTCGCGGATCTGCGCGTCGCGGTCGCGCAGCATGTCCTGGTAACGCGTGGTGCAGCTTGGCGCCGCGAACACGGCGAACAACGAGACGAACAGCAGGGCCTTGCGGGACTTCATGGTGCCTCCCAGTCGATCGAACGAACGGATGTCGAAGTGGTGTCGGGGTGAGAACTAGCCAGAGCGACGCCCGCGCCGCACGAGCACGAGCATCAGGAACAACGAACCGGCGGCCGCCAGCAGCACCAGCCACTGCGCGCCCGGGTTCTCGCGCTGCCAATCGGGCCAGCGGCGGAACAGCAGCTCGATCAGGTCTTGCTGCCAGAACAACGAGACGATCGCGCCGAGCGCGAGGTAAGGGCCGAACGGGATGCGCGCGCCGAGGCCGCGACGCAGGGCCATCACGCCGCCGACGATCGAGCCGAACAGGCAGCCGAGGGCGAGCGTCAGCAGCGCGGCCTTCCAGCCGAGGAACGCGCCGACCATGCCCATCAGCTTGACGTCACCGAAGCCCATCGCGTCCTTCTTGAACACGACGGTGCCGAGCGCGCGCACGCCCCACGTGACGCCGCCGCCGACCAAGAGGCCGACGACGCTGCCGAGCCAAGTGCACAGCGCGCGCGACACCGCCGGATCCTCGGCGATCGGCGCGACGATGCCCGGCCAGATGCCGGCGACGACGCCGATGACCATGCCGGGCTTGGTCAGCGCGTCGGGCAACAACTGCGTGTCGAAGTCGATGAACGACAGCGCGACCAGCATGGACAGGAACAACGCGTGCAGCGCGAACGTGGCCGCACCGCGGAGGTCGATCGTTTCGACGCCGGCCAGGTCGACCGACCACACCGAGCCGCCGGGCAGTTGCACCGCGAGCAGCAGGAACAGCGCGCCCGTCAGCAACTCGACGATCGGGTAGCGAGCGGCGATCGGGTTCTTGCAGCAACGCGCACGTCCGCGCAGCAGCAGCCAGGACAGCACGGGCACGTTGTCGAACCAGCGGATCTGCGCGCCGCACCGCGGGCAGTGCGAGCGACCGCCGAGCGAACGCTTCGCCGGATCCTCCTGCGGCAGTCGCCAGATGACGACGTTGAGGAAGGAGCCGATGCACGCCCCGAACAGGGCTGCCCCGACTTCGAACACCGCCGTTGCCATCGAAATGCTGGAACGCCGCGTGGAATGCGGCCCCTCGATTCTGACTGATCTGACCGTGACCGTCGGGACGCGACCCCTGTGGCCGCCTTCGTCGCGCTGACCCACGACGAGTTGACCGCCCGATGGCTCGGCGCAGCATACGGTATCGCCGGACCGATTCCAGCCACCTGCGCAGCGCATCGCATCACGCGGCGCGGGCCGGACCGCGTCGGACGATTCGACATTCGCGATGCGACGTTCGCCGGCCTGGCGCGCGACCGCCGATCGCAATCAGCGTTCGTCGATGCGCACGGCGCGCAGCCGCGCCAGTGGGGTGTCGGCGCGCACGCGACAGGCCAGCGACAAGCGCACGAAGCCGCCGAGGCCCACCGTCAGCAGATCGCCGTCCCGCGCCTGCTGCCAGCGCGTGGTGTGCCCCGGACTCAGGTCCGGACCACGACTCAGCGCGTCGGGCGAGGTCGCCTGCCAGGCGACCTCGAACACCCCCATGGGCTCGGAATCGACGAGCCGGAGCAACCCGTGGTCCTCGTAGCTCGGCAGGCACCGCCACGGCAGCACGCCGCGAACCTCGAAGTCGGCGCCGGCGGCGAGACCCCGGGTGAACGTCGCCGACCAGGCGCGGCTCTGCCCGCGCGGACCTTCGATCAGGGCGTCACCGCCGACCACCGCGGCGTCGACCACGAGCAACGTGTTGACCGGCAAGGTGCCGCGCAGAGACATGCGCCCGGCTGCGGCCAGCAGCAGCTGCGTCTCCCCTTCGCTGGCTTGGCGCTCGACGGTCAGCGCGCCTTCCACATGGACGTCACCGGCGGCGAGCACGGCAACCGGCGCCTCGGCCAGCAACGAGCGCACCGGCCACGTCGCGAAGCGGCTGCCCGGCATCGGGACCGGAGCGGCTCGCAGCACCAGCTCGCCGGCGATGCGAACGCTGCCGCAAGCCAAGAGACGCACCGGCCCTGCGCTGGCATCGAGCGTGACGCGCACCCCCGATGGCACGTCCACGGCGAGGAACGGGAAGTCGCCGCCGATGCTCTGCACCAACGTGCCATCGCCGCGATCGAACGGCTGCCCGGGACGCAACTCGACGTCGTTGCTCGGACGGAAGACCCCGAGGCTGCCGTTGCCGGCCTCGACACGCACGCGCGGCCGGATGGTCGATCCAGCGACCTCGAACCCGGGCAGCAGCGCGTCCTCGGCGACGTATCCGTGCTCGTCGCTCGGCCACTCACAGAGCGGCACGCTGGTGCCGGAGACGACGGTCCAGCCCATCGCCGGGGTCGGCAGCGGCGGGTTGCCCGCGTAGTCGGTCAGGCCGCCGTCGGCCAGCACGGCGACGCTGATGAGATCGGCCTCGGTCAGCGGCAACTGCTCGCCGGCGGCGTTCTGCGGCAGCGAGCCGAGGTCGATCTCGACCGTCGAGCCCGGCAGGTTGTCGAGCGACGTCGACACGACGCGCACGCTGCGCGGACGCAACACGTCGAGCGAGCTACGCAGCACGCGGATCTCGAAAGCTTCGACGCGCACGCTGGTCGGCAACACCGGCTGCGTGAAGTGCAACTGAAGGCGCGGCGCGTCCGCGGCGACCTGCATGGGCACGTCGGTCGTGCGCAGCACGAACGGCACGGCGCTCGACGGCGGCCGCAGCAGCGAGGGCAGACCGGCCGGTCGCTGCTCGATCGACGCGGCGTAGACGTCGAACGTCTCGGCCGCGACGAGCCACCGGCCGTCCCGCGCGCGCACGGCGTCGTGGCGCGGGTAGCCCGCGATCATCAGGCCGTAGTGCGCGCCGGGCCGGAACGAGCCGTCGCCGAGGTCCGCGGCGAGCGGGGGCTCCGGCACGAACGCGACCCAATTGTCGCCGATACGCAGATCGCCAGGGACCTGGTGTCCTTGGTCGTCGAGCACCGTCACGGAGTCCGGGGTCACGCTCAACGGCAGGATCGGCTCCGAGAAGTAGACCGTGATCGAGTCGTTGAGCAGAACCGGCCGATCGGGATCGCCGAGCGTCGGGGACGTGCGATCGATCTTCAGCGGCTCCCGCCCGCCACCACCCTGCCAGCACCCGGCCGCGCACCCGAGGGCGACGAGCGCGAGCCGTTGCGAGAGGCGGCGAAGGGACTTCATGGCGACGGGCATCGTATCCGGCGGACCACCGCCCCATGCGGTGCAACGTGCAGAACTCGCCTGCGAGCTGCTATCGGTCGATCCGGGGCTGACGGCGTGAGCCAACGCCGCGGGCGCGACCGAGCTCCCGACATGCAAGCAACCGACACCCAAGCCAACGGGCCGCTCGGAGGCGGCCCGTCGGCGTCTCGTCGGCTGGCGAGCCGGCGTCGGTTCACGGCGCGCGACGTGCGTCGCGCGCCGCTCGCATCACGGGCTCGGCACCAGGCGATAGACCACGCTCATGCTGCGCAGCGACGGCGACAGCGATGGCGTCACGGAGACGTTGTTGGTCATCACCAGACGCACGTTGAGGTAGCGCGGCAGCAGACCCGACGCCGCGTTGCGCATCAGGCTGAGCTTGTCTTCGGTCACGTAGGGCGTCAGGCCGGTGGCGGCAACGCGCGGTGCGCCGACCACGTTGGCCGTCGAGTAACGGTACGCCTCGCAAGCGTAGTTGGCGTTGAGCAGGTTGCCGCGACCCGACGCGGTGTCGTCCTTCGGCTGACCAGCGACGCCATCGAAGACGGGGTTGTAGACCTTGTCGTCGTTGAGGAACGTCTCGGCGCCGCGCAGCTCGACGACGACGCCGGTGCCGGCGGGCTGTCGGGTCTGCGGCGGATCGAGCTGCACGACCAGGTCGGTCGGGCGCAGCGTCGTCGAGCCGGACCAGTCGGGCAGACCGGCGCTCTCGCCGCTCTGCGTGACGAACAGCTGCGGACGCAGCGTGTCGAGGAAGCCGAAGGTGACCGTCGAGACCTTGCGCACCATGTCGGCGCGCGTCCAGTGCAGCATGCCGTCACCCGACGCCGCCGTGAACAGCGCCGTCGTCGCGGAACCGAGGCCGGCGTCCTTGACGACGGTCGGCAGCGCGTTCAGCGTGTTGGCCGGGTCGACATAGACGGCGGCGCCGGTGATCAGATCGAAGCCGCCCGAGGCCTGGACACGCACGCGCGGCCAGGACGGGAACACGCCGCCGCAGCCGGCGGCGACCGAGTCGTAGTAGCCACCCGGGTCACCACCGGCGAAGTTCGACGGCGGGCCGAGCATCGCCACCTGGAAGCCGTTGCGGCCCTGGGCGGCGTTCGGGTCACCGGCGTTCTCGGCGAACACCTTGAAGTCCACCAGCAGCGGCAGCGCGATCGGGTCGTGGTCGCGCTGGTTCGAACCGACGAAGTCGGCCGTATCCTGCGTCCAGACGCCCGTGCCGGCCAGTAAGTCCGGATCCGGCTGGCTGGTGATCCACGGCGAATCGATGTTGGCGGTGGTGTCGCTGGCCGGCGGCGTCGCGCCGGGGTTCTGCGCGCCGCCGAGGCCGATGACCTGGCCGGTCGCGTCCACCGTCACCAGGCGTGAGTCACGCCAGGTGTAGCTGCGGTCGAAGCGCGGGAACGGCACGTAGGCCACGCCGACCTGGTCGTGGATCGCGGCGTTCGGGTTGATCGTGTAGACCTCGTCCTCGAACACCGGCACCAGCGACGTGCCCTGCAGCACGTTGTCGGCGAACACCGTCGACAGCGAGCTGTTCAGGCTGGCGCAGTCCATCGTGCACCAGGAGACGGGCGGGACCTGGTTGTCGACGAACAGCAGCCAGCGCTCGTCGGGGCGGGTGCGGGCGTGGGCCAGCGACATCGTGAAGCGGTCGAAGACGTCGTAGAGCACCGTCTCGTTGTTGAACGGCGACCAGTAGAGCTGCTCGACGTCCAGCGAGAACTCGGACGGCTGCGTGTAGCTCAACGAGAAGTCGTCCTCGATGTAGCGCATCTGCATGCGCGAGCCCTGCGGCTTGAGCGGCTCGATCACGCGGCCGACGGGCTGCGACACGGTCTGGTAGTACTCGTAGACCTGCGGCACTGCCGGCGGCGCGACCTGGTCCGCCATCAGCGGCGCCCAGTAGAGGTTGCCGGGGTGCGTCCCGAACGAAGGGCTGATCGGCACGACACCGGCCGGCGGGCCGGGCACCGGCGGGACCTGGGTGTTGGCCTGACCGGCCGTGCCCGGGTAGCCGAACGGGTTGTCGACCGGGTCCAGCGGATCGCCGGAGTCCCAGCACTCGCCGCGATTGATGCGGCTGATCGTCGCCAGGTTCTGGCTGTTGGCGGAGCGCTTGAGGCGCACCGCGCTGGCGCCGGTCAGGCGACCACCCTCGAGGCGGAACTGGCCGAACATGTCGACCGAGCCCGGCAGCGTGCCGTCCTCGTCCTCCGCTTCGAACAGGTAGGTGTGCCAACCGACCAGGTTGGAGTTGGCGCCGGCGTCGAGCGTGAAGTCGACCGACCAGCTGTCCTGCGGCGCGCTGATGTCGTCGAAGACCTGCACCGACTGTCCGGCGAGGTCCACGACACCGCCGTCGCCGAGGCGCACGTGCACGCAGTACGTCTCCGCGGCGCCGGCCACGTGGGCGAAGCCCATCGGCGGCTGCAGGCGCAGCACCGTGCCGTCGCCGGCGAGGTCGGTCAGGCGGGTCGGCACGACGCGGCGCGTCGCGACCTTCGGATCCGTCATCTGGTCGGCGAACGACTCGACCGCGACCGACGTGTTGGTGATGAGCAGGTTGGCCGAGTTGTCGACCTGGTCGAGGTCCATCGGCTTGGTGAACTCGATGGCCACCGATGCGTTCGGCGCGACGTTGCTGCCGGCGACGCCGGTGTTGGGCTCGATGCGGACGAAGTACTGCTTCCAGTTGCGGTCGCTGAGCCGGTTGGAACCGGAGAGGAAGCGGGAGTCGTCGACGTAGACGGCCCGGAGCAGGCAGTCCTCGCCGGCCGGCGTCGTGTTGGCGCGGAACGACACCGGGTCACCGTCGGAGTTGCGCACCGGGGAGACCGTCGCGACGCGCACGTTCACGGTCGTGAAGTAGGCGCCCTGCGAGAAGTCGTCGAACTCCCCGTTCGGCCCGTTGGGCGCGTTGGGCGCGGTGCCCACGGCAGGGTCGCCGAAGGCCGACACGACCGAGAGGTTCTCGAGCACCTCGGCCCGCACCGTCACCGTCTCGAAGGAGCCGTCGTCGAGCTGGACGACGACCTCCTGGGTGAGGATGTCGCCGCTGACCAGCGGGCGCTGCAGCGGCACCGCAGCCGGGCCCTTGCCGATCATTCCACCGCCGAGCGCGGTGAGCGGACCGTCGACGAACGGATAGCGACCACGCACCGGGACGAAGTTGAGCCGCTTGTTGAGCGTGATGATGCCGTTGACGGAGTCCACGGCGGTGATGCCCATCGACAGCGACGAGACGATCTGCGGCGCTTCCGGCTCGCTGAGGCGCCCGGCGGCGCCATCCGACAGGTTGCCCGAACGGAAGTCGCGGATGGTCGACGCGCGACCGGCGCTGTCGACACCCTGCAGCTCCCTCACCGCGTCCTCCCGCACGTAGAACGCGGACGAAACGCTGCCGCGCGTCGGAATGGCGATGCGGATGTTGGCGGTGGTGCTGTCGGACGACAGCGGCATGCCCGGCGACGTCACGCCGCCGTTGGCCTCGCCGCCGAGGATCGTCGTGTCGAGGATGATCGAGTCACCGTTCGGGATGACGCGGACCGGCAGGATACGGAACGCATCCGCAGGGTCGACGACCGCGGGATCGCCCTTGAACTCGAGCACCTGGACCGCCGACGGGTTCGTCGCGAAGAAGGACTCCGTGACGTCGAGCTTCGAGCTGAAGCGGAGCCGCACCGCGGCGTTGCGGGCGACGATCGGGATCGGCCGGGTCTGCGTGTTCTGGCCACGATAGGAGGCCGGCAGCTGCGACAGGCCTTCCTGCGCCACCGCGAGCGCATCCTGGAAACGCTGCTGCTCGGCCCCATCACGGTCGTCCCAGAGAATCACGAGTTGTTCGTGACCGACTTCCTTGTCGAAGCGCCGGAACTCGAAGTTGGCGGAGTCGGAGGCCGCACCGGTCTGCGTGAACAGCGACTGGGTGCCGATGCCCGCGTTCACGATGACGTTCTTCGCGACCAACTCCAGCCGACGGTTGCTGCGCATCCGGCGGTCGGAGCCCCCCTCGAGGTTGGGGTCGATGATGCGATACGAGTAGATGTCGACGAGCCTGCCGACCTCGACGCTCAGCAGCTCGGGGCGCCCGGCGCCCTGGCCCAACTCACCAACCCTGGCGGGGCCACCGCAGGCCGCCAACGCCGCCACGGCGAGGACGAGCGGAAGAGTCCGCGACCGGTTCTTCGTGTGCATCATGGATCGTTGCCTTCGTGCTTTGTCGCCGGCGACCGGCGCTGTCGCTGCTGCTCGGCAGACGGATATGGCCGCAGCAGCATCAGGTATCGGATTTCGGAAGGAATGTGCGGGGGGTGGTCCGGGACGGCCGGTGGCAAGGGAGCCTGGCCGCCGCCCAAGCGGGCGGACCGGCTCAGAATCGGAACGGCAACCGCAGGAAGTGCAGTTCCGGGCGCGGGGTCTCGGGGTTGAGGGCCGGCGGGACGTCCGCCGGGCTGCGGCGGAAGGCCGTGTCGAAGGTGATGTCCCACTGCACGAACTGCGCACCGAGGGCGCGGACCGCCTCCTGGGTCGCCGGGTCGTACAGGTCGTAGAGGAACGTGCCGTCTTCGGCCGGCAGACGCGGCGCGGCCGCGTTCTGCGGGTCCGTGTGGAACGCGAAGCCGATGCGCACGTTCGCCACGGGCACACGCTGCCCGCCGCTGCCTGAGTAGGTCGAACCGAGCCCCGGGAGCTCGTTGGTGACGAGGTCGAAGAACTTGGCGAGCACGCGCACCCGCGTGGCGACGGTGTCGAGCACGCCGCTCTCGGTGGACAGCACGAGTTCGTCGGCGGTGTGCGAGAGGATCCGGTAGGAGCCCAGCACGGACAGGTCGGTGTCGAGCAGTTCGGCTTCGTATTGGACGAAGCGGTCGTTGATCGTGCCCATCGCCGGCGCCGTCAGGCGCACGCGGTAGGCCGGCCGGCCGAGGAACGTCGAGTCGGCGCTCCGGCTGAGGATCGTCGTCGGTGCGACGACCTGCTGGAACACCGTCTGGGCCTGAGCCTGTGCGATCGTGTAGTCGGCGTAGCCCTCCACACCGCTGTCGGACAACACGCCTTGCCACTCGTACTTCGGCCCCGCGTCGGTCGAGCTAGGCGCGACCAGGCCGCGCGGCTGGTTGTCGTCGGTCAGGCTGCCGAGGTAACGGCGGGCCGTGGCACCCGTGTCGATCCAACGCGAGCGCAGGCGCGACTTGGAGGCGAACGGGGTCGGCAGCAGCACCGGCGCAGGCCGGATGTCGCCCTCGTTGGCGGCATTGGTCGGGTTGATGATCGTGCCGCTGTCGTCGACGCCCTGACCGAAGCCGTTGGGGAAGCCGCGCCACGCGAGGATGTCGCGCTTGCGGGTGCCGGTCTGCTCACCGGCACCTTCGAAGACGCGGATGTTGTCGTCGAGCACCGTGTTGGTGAGATCCGAGTTGTCACCCGGGGGTGCCATCAACTGGACGATGCCCATGCCGCCGTAGCCGCCCAGCGGCACGCTGTCGTAGGTGGTGGCGACTGACGACGGGATCGTGCCCTGGCCCGAGGACGGATACTTGCCCGCGATGATCGGCGGGGTCGCGCCGGTCACGCACACGCCGCCATCGGCCGAGATGCAGAAGTCGTAGTTGTTCTCCGGCGCAGCGTAGCGGACGTTGGAGCCCGTACCGTGCGCGTAGAGGTCGATGCGGGTGGCCGACATCAGCACGACCATGCCGCCCGCGCCGCCGCCACCGCCGCCGCCTTGGCCGGACGACGCCGAAGGCTCGCCGCCGCCGCCGCTGCCGCCGTCCGCGACCACGTGGCCCGTGTCGTTGACGATGATCGGGCCGAGCGCCTTGACGATCAGCACACCACCGCCGCCACCGCCACCGCCGCCCGCTTTGTCGGTCTCGAAGTTGGGCGCAGCGGTGCTGCAGTCGCTGTTGTAGGAGAGGTCACCACCACCACCACCACCACCGCCGCCGATCGGCACCGACAGCTCACCGGTGATGCGCAGGTTGGTGTCGTAGCGGACGCCGACGCCCCAGAAGTTGTTGTCGTTGCGGGCGTCGGTGAAGACCGTCGGGCCGGGCGTGCCGCCCTCGAGGACGCGCGTGACCGTACCAGCCAAGCCGACACAGCCCTGACCGCCGATGCCGGTCTGCTGCGGGAAGATCGGGAAGACGTTGTCGTTGTTCGGCGGCGCAGTGCCTGGCGCGATGGTCGTCAACTTGTAGTTGGGATCGCCCTGCGTGGCGAGCGAGCCACCACCGCCACCCGAGCCACGGTTGCAACCCGCGGTGCAGGACAACGTGCCGCCGACGCCGCCCCGATTGGCCACCTGCAGCGGGCCATTGCCGGTGCCGCCGGCGATGTCGCGCTGCGTCGAGCTCGGCGAACCGTCGCCGCCGTCGCCGCCGCCACACGCGCCTGCACCGCCCGCCTTGGGGCTGTCGGCGGTGCCGGACGTGAGGACACGAACACCGTCACCACCGCGGACCGAGAGGGTGCCCGAGACCTCGAAGCTCCCGGACACGAGCCAGACCATCGGCTTGGTGCCCTGGCCCTTGACGGTCTTGCCGGCGGGGATCACCACGTTGCGGAAGTTGAAGACGCCGCCCGAGACGTTGAACGGCGCGCCGTTCTTCGGCGTGACGAGCGTGAAGTCGGTGTTCAGGATCGTCTCCGGCGCGCTCGGCTCGAAATCGGCACCGGTGACGCTGCCCTCGAAGGCGAAGCCGGCCTTGAGGTAGCCGGGGCCGACATCGGCGAACGGTTCCGAGAACGCCGCGGTCAGATCGACCTGCGACGAGGCCGCGAAGTCGTCCACCAGGCCCGCGAACTGCTGCTCGTAGGCGCGACGCGTGGTGAAGGTGGCGAACTGACGATCGAACGCGACGTTCGCGACGTTGGACTCACCCGAGATGTCCTCGAGCGTGCGTTCGACGATCACGCGCACGGTCGCGTTGTTCGGCAGCACGCCGAGCGGACGCAGCACCAGGGTCGCCCCCGTCACTTCGTTGCCCTCCAGCTCCGCGTCGGCCGGGATCCACCAGTTGTTGCCGTACACCGGGTCGTCGTACTCGAGGAAGACGCGGCCGCGGTTGTTGCTGTTGCGGATCACCGGGTCGGTCTCGACGGCGACCGGGATGTTCACGCTGCTCGGATTGAGCGGCTGGTCGAAGTTGAGGCGCAGTTCGAGCGGCGGCCCACCGAGCTTGTTGAGCACGACGCCGGTGGTCTCGGGAGTGGGCGTGATCTCGAACGAGGCGCGACGAGGACCGCCAGGCGCCGTGTTGCGGAACAGCTGTGCCGGAGACGTGCCGTCGGAGGTCGAGAACTGGAACGTGCGCGGCAACGCCAGCGCGCGGCCGGACGTGTCGCGCAGCACCGTGCCGTTGTGTCGGTTGCCGCCGACCAGCTGAACCTGGTAGACGCGCCCCGGACGGAAGCCGCCGTTGGTGAACTGGTCGTTGGTCGGCAGCCGGGGCGTGAACAGCAGTCGACGACCCGGCTCCTTGTCACCTGGGCTCGTGCCGACGGAGAAATCACCGGCGACAGGCTCCGCGACCTGGTTGCCGATCTGGTCGAACACCTGGAAGGTGAACGTGGTCAGATCGACGGAGTCGAGGTCGACCGCGTGGTTGAAGTCGATCCGGACCGCGTCGTTCAGGAACAACTGCGCGTTGTCGACCGGCTCGGTGCTGAGCACGATGAAGTCGCCGCGGTTCGTCACCTCTCCCGTGGCGCCGCCGCCGCCGGACGAGCAACCCGCAAGCGCAGCCAGGATGGCCAGGGGGAAGAATCGGGCAATTGACACTCGAGTCATGGCTAGTGCAGGTCCGCCCCGGCTGGGACGGGGACGGAACAAGGGGGAAGCGGGCTCACCATGACGCGACCGGGTGCTCGGGACATGGGGAGGAACCTGGGCTGATTGCAGGCTCCACCGCAGCGCGCGAGACCAGGCACCGAAACGGTGGACTGCAGAGGGGCCATCTGCAGTCTACCCCACCGCAACCCGAGGCGACGAATGGTCATCCGTCGATGAAACCGCTCGGGCTGCAGCTTCGGTGTCATGGGTGAACCGGTGGACGCCAGCGGCGGCCACCATCAGGGGAGAAGGAGTCGGGGACGGGGGCGGCGACTGCCAGGCCTGGGGATGCCCGTCAATCGCGGAGGGAAATGGTGATGCGGACGCGGCGAGCGCCCGCGGGGCAACTACTGCGGTTGGAACCTGTAGGACAACGAGAAGGTGTCGATCGCGGGCGACACCGGCGGGCTGGCGTCGGCGTTGTTGCCGACGATGAAGCGCCAATTGACGTAGCGGATGTCCACCGGGTTGAAGGTCTCGTTCGGGCCGGCGAACTGCTGCGTGTAGGCAGGGTCCATCAGCTCGTTCGGATCCTCGACGTACTTGGTGACCGTGCGGTTGTAGAGGTAGGTCCACCAGTTGCGAGCCTGGCTGGTGCCCGGGATCACGCGCGGGTCCCACTTGCGCATGTGAGCGTCACCCGCCTTGTACGGGTCCAACGGGAAGTTGGCCGCGGTCGGCTTGAGGTCCGCGCGTGCGTTGGCCGTCCAGCTGGCCGTCGGGAACAGCGTCGAGCCGCCGTTGATCCACTTGTCCCAATACCACGGCGTCGGATCGACGGGGCTCGCGCCGCGGAACTGCGGCACCCACGAGGTGCCCGACGGCAGCTGCGACAGCGGCGGGTCGAACTCGAAGGCGAAGTGCGGCAGCACGCCTTGCGGCAGCTGCGTCTGGCCACCCGAGAGGTAGAACGGACCGAGGCGCGGATCGGCGAAGCCCTCCGGCACGCGGTGCGGGTTGTAGAGGTCGACGAAGCCGTTGGTGATGACCGTCTGCCGCTTCAGCGCGTCGATCATGATCCAGTAGAACGTGTTGTCGCGCGCAGCGGTGCCAGCGCCGGTCGGCGTGAAGCCACCCGAAGCCGTGCTCCACTGCGAATCACCGGGCGAACGGCAGATCGGCCCCGAGCCACTCGGCGTCGCTGCACGACCCGAGCTGAGGGCGCGGAAGTACGGGCGCGGATCGGACTGCACCGTCACGGCCGTCTGCCACCCGTTGGTGCCGAGGGCGATGTAGCCGCCGCCCGCCGGCAGTTCCGACGAATCGCAGTAGGTCCAGAAGTCGGCCAGCAGTGGCAGCGCCACGTTGCCGACCAGACCACCGGTGAACTCGTCGTTCGAGCTCGGGCTCGTCAACGAACGGTTCTTGGCGTCGTTCCAGAACGAGTTGACGAAACGCACGTCGCCAGGGGCTCCGTTGGCGTCGACCCAGCGACGCCCCTGCCCCATGCTGAACGGATTGAGGATGTAGGGGCTGTAGGCAGCACCCGACAAGTCGGAACCCAGCGTGCCCGTGTCGGACTTGCCACCCTGCTCGATCACCGTCTCGTCGCGGTAGATGAAGTAGGGCTTCTGGAAGGTCGGCAGCGGCAGGAACCGGTTGACGCCATTGCTCTCGAGCACCACCGTCGAGGGGTCGATCGTCAGCGGCGTGTCGATGTAGGCGGCGCGCCGCGGAGCCTGGCTCTCGATGCTCTGACCGTTACCGGTCGGCACCGGGTTCCAGGCGAAGTTCTTCTCGAACTTGCTGTCCAGGCCGGACTCGGGCAGCGACGGCAACGAGCTGAATCCACCGACGCACGGGATCGGGCGGTATTCACAGTGACCGAGCCACATGCTCACCCGATCGAACTCGTCGAACGACAGGTTGGTGCCGACGTAGGGCGCCCAATACATCTGCTCGACGTCGAGGTTGTAGTCGAACGGATCGGTGCGCGACAGACTCAGGTCGATCTCGCGCCAGAGCGTCTGCAGCCGACAGCCGTAGGGGTTGAGCGGATTCTGGATGCCGGCCGGCACGAGGTTGTTGGCCGTATTGGTGGTGATCTGCTCCTCGGTACCGAGCGGATCCGTGACGGTCTGCGGGCAGGCCGCGAGCGGGTTGGCCGGCGCCGGCGGCGGCTGCTGCTGCTGCACCGGGGTCTGGTTGAGGTTGTCGGCGACGATGCGGGCGCGCGTCGTCGGCCTGGCCAGCAACTTGTTGTCGAGGTAGAGGAAGGCGCCGAAGAGGTCCTCCAGCGGGTAGCCCTTGGCGATCTGGCCCGACGTCGGCGACTGCACCTCGTCCGGCAGGAAGTAGCTCGGGTTGGAGTCCTCGTCGCGCGACGCGAATCGCCGCACGACCGAGATCGCCAGGTTGTCGGCGAAGACCGGCTCGTTGCCGTTCATGCGCGTGTCGATCGTGAACGGGATCACGACGCTGTTGGCCCGGTCCGCGGTCGTGCCCTGCAGGTCGAGCCGGTTGCCGGCGAGGTCGCGCACGCCGCCGTCCGTCGAATCGGAGATCAGGTGCAGGAAGTAGCGGTAGTCGGCGCCCGCCGGCGGATTGCGCAGCGTGCTGTCCAGGTAGAACCCGGTCGTCGGCTGCAGGCGCAGCGACGTCTGCGAGCCGTCCTCGTCGAACACGCGCGCCGTGATCAGGTAGGGCGTGCGGTACTTCGCCGGGTCGAAGGTGGCCGGGTTCATGCCGATACCACCCTGGTTGTTGGGCCGGTTGTTGATGAACTCGTCGATGCTCGCCTGCGTCGTCAGGTCGCGCATGGCGAAGAAGAACGTGTCGGCCCACTTCACCGTCGAGATGTCGACCGGCTTGGTGAAGCGCACCACTGCACCGGCGAACGGCGACACGAACTCGTTCTGCTGCGGCCGGTAGCCGTTGAGTTCGAGCGGCAACGGGGTGAAGGTCAGGAAGTTGCGCGGGTCGTCGCGACCAGCGCCGTCGCCGGCGGTGAACTCGGCGAGGCAGATGGCGCGCGGCGCGTTCTGCACCAGCCACGGCTCACGCTCGGTGATCGAGATCGGGTAGCCGGGCAGGTTGCGCGGATCGATGTCGGCGAGGCCGTCGACACGACGGATGCGCACGCGCACGTGCTGCGTCAACGGACTGTCGAGGTCGTCGGCGGGATCGACGACCACTTCGGCGCTGCCGAAGGCCACGCCCGAGCTGTCGGCCACGAAGCGGATCACGTCGCCGCGGTCGATCTCGTGCGAAAGACCGTTCTTGAACACCGTGATCTCCTGAGTGAACGCGTTGATCTCGTCGACGCGCTCCAGGAACATCGGGATCTCGCCGACGATGCGCAGCGGCAACGGGTCGCGCACGAAGCCGCGCGCGATGTCACCCGAGTCGTCGTCCGCATTGCCGGAGCGGAAGTCGCGCACGATCGAGTTGCGCTGGCTGTTGTTCCAACCGGTGATGCCGGTAGAGCCGCTCTCGCGCAGCCTGGGGATCGCCAGCGGTCCCTCGAGGGCGATCGCGATGCGGATGTTCGCGCCGACCTGGTCGGGAGACGCCGGCAGACCGGCGGCGTTGTTGGTCGTCTGGTATTGGAGGCCTTCGCTGCCGAGCAGCACCGTGTCGAGCACGATCTCACGCTCGCGCACGACCACGCGCACCGGCATCGGGACGAAGCCGTTGGGCTGGGCCGGGTCGCCGACGATGCGGAGCAACTGCACCGCCTCGGTGTTGCGCAGTTCGTTGACGGCGCCCTGGGCGTCGCGGCCGACGAAGAAGCCGTCGTCGATGCCGAGCGGCGCAGAGAACCGCATGCGCAAACCGGCGTTGCGCGGCACGACCGAGAACGGCTGCCCCGCCTGGTTGGTGCCGAACAGCATCGGCGTGACCGTGCGCAGGTTGTCGTCGAGCGCGTCGTAGGCGTCGGCGAACTCTTGCGAAGTGACGTCTCGCGGGATGAACAGGCGCTGCTGCAGCGTGTCCGGATCCGCGCCGATGAAGTCGTACGTGATCTCCAGGTCGCTGAGGTTGGAGTTGGCCGGGCGCTCGTCGTCGATGTCGCCGCCGATCACGACGTCGCGCTCGTACAACGTGATGGTCGTGCCGTCTGCCGTCACCTGCAGACCGTAGACGTCCACCAGGCGACCGTAGTCGACGCTGACCAGCCGCGGCTGCGTGGTGTCGGTCGCGAGTCCGCCGATGGTTCCGCTGCCCTTGCCATTGCAGGAGGCGAGCCCGAAGACCGCGGCCAGCGAAGTCGCGTAGCAGAGCGCCGCGCACCAGCCGCGCGAGGAGGTTCCGCGGGACGGGCGGAGAGCGCGAACGGAGTCCTGACTACCAACCTTCATGAGATGCAACGGGAGGTTGTGAGGCGACATGCGTGGGATCTTGGCCCTGCCGGATACACACCGGCAGACCGTGCGGACTGGGAAACTCCCCGGCCACGGCACCCGCTGAGCGGCGCGCCGGAACCTGGGTGGAGAATGCTACATCGGGCGCGGCCGGTTGCCGGGGTGAGCTTGACCGGTACGTCCGGGGGGCGCAGAGGACAGATCAAACATCATGCCACCACCCTGCTCGGCTGCAAGCCTCCATAACATCGATGGGCGTAGTGATTTCCATCCAATCGCCGCCATCGCCGCGCCCTCGGCGGGCCGGGATTCGCGCGGGCGCCGGTGCGGATTCGCTCGCAGCCACGGGGGGATCCGGAACTTCCGCGCCGCCACACCGGATCGGCGCCGCACCGCCACAGAGCCCCTGTCGCGGGGCGCCCGCGAGCCGGGCCGACTCCTCAACTGGCGTGCGCCGTGAAGCCCGCCGCGAGCGCCTGCTCCTCGGACTCGAAGTAGACCCGATTCGAGGCCTTGATGCGCCGCGCCTCGGCCGCGTTGTGGCGGTAGACGATCCGGCTCTGGCTGTGGCCGATGAAGCGCGCCTCGACCTCGCGTCCGCAGTAGCAGCACGACAGAACCAGCGGGCTGACCTCGTCGATCAGGCGGAACTCACGCTGCAGGTAACGCACGCCTTCGTTGTTGGTGATGCAACGCTCGTTGCGACAGCGCAGGCCGATGCCCGACTGCAACCCGGGCATCACCGAGAGGAGCTTTGGCCGCTCGGCGCGCAGCTGGATCTTGCCCAGCAGGTACGCCATCAGCGCCATGCGCATCGGCACGCCGAGCTCCGCCTGGCGGAAGTAGATCGAGCGCGGGTCGTCGTCGAGGTCGTAGTCGATCTCGTCGACTCGCGGCAGCGGGTGCATCACGCGCGCGTCCTTGGTCGCCGCCGCGCCCATCGTCGACCGCGTCAAGCGCGGGTAGTTGCTGGTGTCCTGTCCCTCGTGGCGCTCGCGCTGGGCGCGCGTCATGTAGATCGCGTCGATGCGGTTGACCTCGACCTTGGTCAACTTGGTGAACAGCGCCAGCTGGTGCGGCTTGCTCGCCGTGAGGTAGGCGGCGGCGTTGCTGCTGCCCGCCAATCCGGGCAGGTCCCCCACCGACGCCGTCGCCGCCTGCACTCCGTAGTCGCGGCGCAGACGCTGCAGCACGTACTCGGGCAGCTCGAAGCCCGGGTACGGCATCGTCACGATGTTGGCGCCGAACCGCGCCAACGCGTAGCAGAACGAGTGGATCGTGCGCGAGTAGCGCAGGTCGCCGCACAAGACGACCTCGAGTCCTTCGAGCCGCCCCTTCTCCTGCCACAGCGTGTAGAGGTCGCAGAGCGTCTGCGTCGGGTGTTCGTGCGCGCCGTCACCACCGTTGATGACCGGTACGCGCGCGTAGCGCGCCGCGACGCGCGCGGCGCCGTCCTCCGGATGGCGAACGACCAGGATGTCGGCGTAGCTGCCGCCGACCACGCGCACGGTGTCGGCGAGCGATTCCCCCTTGGCGCGGCTGGTCGACTTCTCGTCCGCCGCCGTGATGACGCCGCCACCGAGGCGGAGCATCGAAGACTCGAAGCTCAGGCGGGTGCGGGTGCTCGGCTCGAAGAACAGCGTCGCCATGATCGCGCCGCGGCACAGGTCGGACCAGGCGTGCAGGTTTGCCCGGAATTCGTCGGCGTGATGGAAGAGCTCGAGGATCTCGGCGGTGCTCAGATCCTCGATCGAGACGAGATCACGCTTGCCGTGTTCGGACATCGACGAGGCCCATCATGCCGACGCGACGGGAGCCGCACAATCGCCGATCGTTCTACGCGGACACCGACGCGGCGCCGACCGGCGACTGTCACGACCCGGCAAGCGCCTGACTCAGCCGCTCACCTTCGCTGCGATCGAGCGCCGCGAAGCCACCCACGGGCCCGGCTGGCGGCAAGCCGCGCAACTGACGAAGCAGGCGCCCCAGGCCGACGCGCAGCGCGCCCGGCTCGTCGTCGGGCGCCGCGACCAGCGCGTCGGGTGTGCGCGGCCATTCCAGCGCCGCCCCGGCGCGGAGCAGATCGCGCTTGCTGGCAATCACCAGGTCCGCCGCGACCATCGCGGCCAGATCGACATGGTCCAGGACGCGGGCGCACTCGACGACCAGCACGACGATCGCCCCGACGCACGCGGCGCGGGCGGCGGCGATCGCGGCGCGATCGACGGAGTCGCCCGCGTTCCCTTCGCCGGCGGTATCGATCAGTTCGCAGGGGTAGCCATCGAGCATCGTGACCTCGGCGATCGGATCGCGGGTGACGCCGGGCCGCGCCCCCGTCAGCGCGCGCTCGCGCTGCAGCAGGCTGTTGAACAACGTGGACTTGCCGGCGTTCTGGCGCCCGACGAGCACGACCCGCACCGGCGAGACCATCGCCTCCGCGATACGCGACCGCTCGATCGCCGCCATCAATGCCCCCTGCCGCAGCGCAGCCGGCCCGGCCAGCACCGCGGCGAGCGACGCCGCGAAGCCAGGCGACGACTGTTCGAGCGCGAGCGCGAGCTGCTGGGGCCCCAGCGCACCGCGGAGCAGCTGCGCGGCGGCGGACTGGGGGACCTCGTAGCGCCCGCCGAAACAGTGCTCCAATGCCGCCAGCACCGCCGGCGCGCCGTGCAGGTGCACTTCGAGCGAGCCGTCGCTCCTGGGCACCAGTAGCACGTCGTCGACGACGCGATCGCCGAGCCGCAGCAGAGCACGCCGCGGCGCAGGCACAGCCGAAGTGAGCCATGGATCGTCCGCCGCGACTCCTGCCGAGGCGAGCGCCAGGTCGCGCTGCTCCTGGTCGAACGCGACCACGGCAATGCCGGCGACGCCGGGGGCGGTCAGGATCCTCACGCGATGCAGCCGGCGAGCGCGGCCATGCCCTCGTGGAGGAGATCGGGCGCCCAAACCGCGTCGAACCCGACCCGGCCCAACACCCTCGGCGCGTTGCCGCCGGTGAGCACGACCGTGCACGGCGGCGCCACCTTCCGCAGCTCCGCCACGAGGCGTTCGACAAGGCCGAGATAGCCGAGCAACACCCCCGCGTCGACCGACAGCTGACTGCTCGGCGCCGGCATCGACACTCGCCCGTCGAGGTCGGCGCGGGGCAGGGCCGGTGCCAGCCGCGCGAGGCCGTTCGCCATCGCTTCCAGACCGGGCGCGATGGCACCCCCGCGGAAGACGCCGTCTGCCGTCACGAGGTTGACGGTCGTCGCCGTGCCACAATCGACGGTGATCGCGTGCCCGTAGCGCCGGTGTGCAGCCAGCGCCCCGAGCCAGCGATCCGCGCCGAGCGTCTCGAGGGTCGCATACTCCAGGGCGAGCGGGCACGGCAGCTCCTGCCCGACGGTCTCCACGCCGACACCTCGTCCAGCGAACGCATCGCGCACCGCACTGGCGGCCGCCGACACGACGCTGACCATCACAACCCGGTCTCCTGGACTCCAGAGGTCGACCAGCGCATGCAACTGCGGGTCACGCGACGAGGTCGAGGCGCGCGCGCCATCGGGGTGACGACGCGCGCCGATGGTGCTGTTGCCGCAGTCGATCGTCAGCAGCGCGCCGGGCACCCGCGGATCACCTCGTTCACCGGTCCGGCGCCTGATAGACGCGCTCGACGACCTGCCCGTTCGACAGCCACTTGGTCGTGAACGTGCGAACGCCGCGGTCATAGTCGCGGGTCACCTGATTGGTCGCCTGCGCCTTGGACTCGACCTTGCGGTTGTTGATCTCCAGGAGCACGTCTCCCTGGACGACGCCGTAGCTCTGCGCGATCTTGGAGTCCACTTGCCGGACCTGCAGGCCGCGGGTGCTGCTGTGACGGCTGGTATAGGTGTCCAGGTAGACGCCGCCGAGGAAGTCGTCGGCCCCCTGTCGGAACCGCTCCTCGTCCTTGCGCCCGATGTGGAACTGATTGCCGAAGCGGGTCGTCTCCTCGACGTCCTTCCAGGCCAGGTTGTCGTTGGCGGTGCTGGCGTTCGTGCTCGCACGCGGTGTCTCGCGCCCCTGCAGGCGGCGCAGCTCGACCAGCACGTCCTGACTCAGGTTCATCGTCGTCTTGAGCAGCTCCTCCTCCTCCGGCTCGGGCGGCGTCGAACCATCCGTCGGCGGCGCGACATCGCGCACGAAGAAAGCGGACTGCGCGTCGGGAGCGACGCGCACCAGCCGGATGTGGGCATACTGTGGCCAGAGGCGGGGCGTGCGGCGACCGCCTGCGCTCTCCTCGAGCCACAACTCCTGGAGGATCTCGCGCCCGGCCAGCGAGGTCGCTCCCGCGGTCGGCATCGGTGACCCGGCGGACTGACCGCCGGAACGGCCGCGCGTCATGGCGCGGTTGGTGTTGCGAGGCTGCGCCGTCGTGTTGCTGGGGATCCGGTCGCTACCGCCCGCGAATCCGCCAGGGGTCGGCGGCGTGTTCTCCCGCACCCACCACTCGGGCGGCTCCACATTGGCGCCCTGCTTGTAGCGGATGATCACGTGGGTCTGCGGGCCCTTGCCGTCGTTGTCGCTGTCGTAGACGAGCGAGACCAGTTCGAAGATGTCCTCGAGCGGGGTCGTGTCGACCTGAGGCTTCTTCTGCTCGTCGGCGATGCGCTGCGCCTCGACGGGGTCCACCGGCTCAGGCGGCAACTTGCCGACCAGATTGACCTGCTTCAGCTGCGGCCACCAGACGTCACGCTCGTAGCGCCAATCGGCGGTGATCGGGCCAGCTCCCTTGCCCTGGGCCGTCAACTTGACGGCGTCGTTGTAGCCGCGCTTGGCCGAGGCGTTGCGTGTCTCGACGCTCCACTG
This sequence comes from Planctomycetota bacterium, assembly GCA_020638735.1. Lineage (GTDB taxonomy): Bacteria > Planctomycetota > UBA1135 > UBA1135 > UBA2386. The sequence continues at coordinate 529,585 of JACKHZ010000009.1, forward strand.
CGGCAACATCTGGTAGACCGTCCACCCCGCCCAGCCGAACAGGCCGAGCGCCGTGACGTAGAGCAAGAACGGAATCGGCAGTCTCATCGGCAGTTGCTGAGGGTAGCGGAACGGCGCCGGGTCGGGAATCCGCGGCGATGACAACCGGAACCGGCGCCATGGACGGCGCTCCCGTCCGGACTATTCCACCCGGGTGCCCGACGAGCCCCTCGGGCTTCGTCCCGGAAACGCAAAACGCCTCGCGAGAGGCGAGGCGTCGTCTGGGGGCGGTCGCGTCGCCCGATCACCAAGCGATGTGCGGTCACCCGGCGATGTGCCGGTCACGAGGCGATGTGCCCGGCTACCGAGCGAATGCCGGCTTACCAGGCAAAGTGGCTGTAGGCGCTGTTGGCCTCGGCCATCTTGTGCACGTTCTCCTTCTTGGTGACCGCGGCGCCCTGGTTGTTGAACGCGTCGAAGAACTCTTCGGCGAGAGACTTCGCCATCGGCTTGCCGCGCTTGGCGCGCGCCGCGTCGACGAGCCAGCGGATCGCCAGGCTCTGCTGACGGCGCTTGTTGACTTCGCGCGGCACCTGGTAGGTCGCACCGCCGACGCGCTTGCTGCGCACCTCGACGCGTGGCTTGATGTTCTCGATCGCCTTGGTGAACACGTCCACCGGCTCGGCGCCCTCGACCTTGGCACAGACGGTGTCGATCGCGTTGTAGAACAGCGTCTGGGCGGTCGTCTTCTTGCCCTGGAGCATGATCTTGTTGATGATCTTGCTCGCGAGCTTGTTGCCGTAACGGGGGTCGCCCTTCAGGTAGACTTCCGTGGACTTGTAGGAGCGGGGCATCGCAGTTCGGTGGAGTTGTGCGGTTCAGCTGGATCGGACGACTACTTGCTCTTCGGGCGCTTCGCGCCGTACTTGCTGCGGCTGCGGCGACGACTCTCGACGCCGGACGCGTCGAGGCAGCCACGCAGGACGTGGTAGCGCACACCCGGAAGGTCGCGCACGCGGCCACCGCGGATCAGCACGATCGAGTGCTCCTGGAGGTTGTGACCCTCACCAGGAATGTAGACCGTCGTCTCGTTGCCGTTGCTGAGACGCACACGGGCGATCTTGCGCAGCGCGGAGTTCGGCTTCTTCGGCGTCATCGTCTTCACCTGGAGGCACACGCCGCGCTTCTGCGGGCAGGCATCCAGGATCGGCGACTTGCTCTTGTACTTGATCTTCTTGCGCCCCTTGCGGACGAGTTGGTTGATCGTGGGCATTACAGTGACTGCGCAGTCCGGTTGGCCCCCCGGGCCATCCCGCCGGTGCAGCCCGGGCGGGATTCGAGGGGGCGGAGAGGATAGGGATTGAATCGGGGAAAGCAAGTCCGCCCCGATCTTGGTCGAGGCGGTCGCTGGTCTACGGGGCGGTCTTCGAGGCGCCGGCTCCCCCTCGCGGGCGAGCCGACCGGCGGTCAGCTCTTCTCGGCCTCCTGGCCGGCGGTCGGGCGAGGCGGCTCGGGCACGTCGTCGATTCCCTCGAGGCGAATGACCGGTCCACCCTGGTCGAGGAAGCCCTGCCGGCTGAGCCGACCGATCTCCTCGGCCGCGGCCTGCAGGTCGACGTTCTTGAGCACGCGGGTCTTCTGGTAGTTGCGGAAACCCGTGCCGGTCGGCACGAGGTGGCCGAGGATCACGTTCTCCTTGAGACCGACCAGTTCGTCGCGCTTGCCGGCCAGCGCGGCCTCGGTCAGCACCTTGGTCGTCTCCTGGAACGACGCCGCGCTGATGAACGAGTCCGACTGCAGCGAGGCCTTGGTGATGCCGAGCAGCAGCGGCGACGCCGTCGCAGGCTTCTTGCGGGCCTGACGCAGTTCGTGGTTCGCCTCGCGGAAGCGGAACTTGTCCGCCACCGCACCCGGCAGGAACTCGCTGTCGCCCGGATCCTCCACCTGCACCTTGCGCATCATCTGCGCCAGGATGATCTCGATGTGCTTGTCGTCGATGTGCACGCCCTGCGCGCGATAGACGGTCTGCACCTCGCGGAGCAGGTAGTTCTGCACCGACTTCTCGCCCTGGATGGCGAGCATGTCGTGGGGCACGAGCGGGCCGTCGACCAGCGCCTCACCGGCCTTGACGTGATCACCGCGGTGGACGCGCAGGTTCTTGCCCTGCGGCACCAGGTGCTCGCGCTCGAGACCACCCTCGCCCTTGACGAGGATCGTGCGCTTGCCGCGACGCTTGTCGCCGAGCTCGACCATGCCGTCGATCTCCGACAGCACCGCCGGGTCCTTCGGACGACGCGCCTCGAACAGCTCGGTGACGCGCGGCAGACCACCGGTGATGTCCTGGGTACCCTGGATCTCACGCGGCGTCTTCGCCAGCATCATGCCGGCCATCACCTTCTGGCCGTTCTCGACCTCGATGTAGGCCTTCTCCGGCACCGGGGTGATCGCCAAACGGTTGCCGCCCTCGTCCTCGATGATCAGGTGCGGGTGCAGGTCACCCTTGTGCTCGATCATCACCTTGCGCTGCACCTTCGTGTCGGCGTCGCGCTCGACACGGAACGTCTTGCCCTCGAGGATGTCCTCGTAGCGCACGACACCGCCGACCTCGGCGAGGATCGGGTTGTGGTGCGGGTCCCACGAGCAGAGCACCTGGTGCTCCTTGATCTCCTGGCCCTCGGTGACGTGCACTACGGCGCCCAGCGGCACCGCGTGGCGCTCGAGTTCGCGGTCCTTCTGGTCGACGACGAGCATCTCGCCGCGGCGCTTCAGCGCGATGGTGCGACGCTCCTTGGTGTCGGCGACCTCGACCTCGACGGTCTCGAGGTTGGCGAACTGCACGCGACCCGCGCGCTTGTTGCGCACCTCGCTGTCCTCGACCTTCTTCGACGCCGTGCCACCGATGTGGAACGTGCGCATCGTCAGCTGCGTGCCCGGCTCGCCGATCGACTGCGCGGCGATGATGCCGACTGCGAGGCCCGGCTCCGCCATCGCGCTACGCGACAGGTCCATGCCGTAGCAGCGCGCGCAGACGCCGATGCCCGCTTCGCAGGTCAGCGGCGAACGCACGCGGATCGTCTCGCTCGACACCACCAGCTCGATGCGCTTGGCGATGTCGACGGTGATCAGCTGGTTCTTCTCGACGATCACCTCGTCGGTCATCGGATCGACGACCGAGTAGAGGGCGACGCGGCCGCGCACGGCATCGACGAACGACACCGCGACCTTGTCACCCTGGTAGACGGTGCCCTTGTCGACGCCGTTCTCGGTGCCGCAGTCCTCCATGGAGATGACGACGTTCTGCGCCACGTCGGCGAGCTTGCGGGTCAGGTAACCCGAGTCCGCCGTCTTGAGCGCGGTGTCGGCCAGGCCCTTGCGGGCGCCGTGCGTCGACGAGAAGTACTCGAGCACGCGCAGACCTTCGCGGAAGTTGGCCTTGATCGGCTGCTCGATGATCTTGCCGGATGGCTTGGCCATCAGACCACGCATGCCGGCGAGCTGACGGATCTGCTCGACCGAACCACGGGCCTTCGACATGACCATGCAGAAGATCGGGTTGACGTAGAGCCGACCGTCGCGCGTGTCGTTGCGCAGCTCGTTCAGCATGTCGTCGCCGATCTGCTCGCGGGCGTGCGTCCACGAGTCGATGACCTTCAGGTAGCGCTCGCCCTCGGTGATGATGCCGCGGGCGTGCGCCAGGTGGATCTTCTCCACCTCCTTGGCGGTCTTCTCGATGATGGCCTCCTTGGTCGGCGGCACCACCATGTCGTCCTTGCCGAACGAGATGCCGGCGCGCGTCGCCGCCTTGAAGCCGGTCTCCTTCAGGTTGTCGAGCAGACGCAGCGTCGCGTCACGATCGAGCAGCAGGTGGCAGTCGGCGATGATGTTCGACAGCGCCTTCTTGTCGAGGTCGTGGTTGTAGAACGGCATCCCCTCTTCGAGGATCTCGTTGAACATGATGCGACCCGGCGTCGTCTCGACCAGCGTCTTGCCGTCGGTGCGCACCGTGTTGCCCTGGTTGCGGATCTCGACGCCAGCCGGGAACTGCACCTTGATGCGGGCATGGATGTGCACCTTGCCCGACGAGTAGGCCATCCAGACCTCGTCGCGGCTGGCGAAGGTCTTGCCCTCGCCGAGCTCACCGGGCCGCTGCAGGCTCATGAAGTAGCAGCCGAGCACGATGTCCTGGTTCGGGGCGATGATCGGCCCGCCGTGCGCCGGCGAGAAGATGTTGTTGATCGACAGCATGAGCGTGCATGCCTCGATCTGCGCCTCGAACGACAGCGGCAGGTGCACCGCCATCTGGTCGCCGTCGAAGTCGGCGTTGAACCCCGAACAGACCAGCGGGTGGATACGGATCGCGTTGCCCTCGACCAGCACCGGCTCGAAGGCCTGGATGCCGACGCGGTGCAGCGTCGGCGCGCGGTTGAGCAGCACCGGGTGGTTCTGGATCACCTCTTCGAGGATGTCCCAGACCTCCTCGTCCTTGCGCTCCAGCATCTTCTTCGCCGACTTGATGGTGTCGGCGTGGCCGAGCTCCTTCAGGCGACGGATGATGAACGGCTGGAACAGTTCCAGGGCGATGATCTTGGGCAGACCGCACTGGTGCAGCTTGAGGTCGGGGCCGACCACGATCACCGAACGCGCCGAGTAGTCGACGCGCTTGCCGAGCAGGTTCTCGCGGAAGCGACCCTGCTTGCCCTTGATCATGTCGGTCAGCGACTTGAGCGGGCGGTTCGACGAACCGAGCACCGGGCGGCGGCAACGGTTGTTGTCGAACAGCGCGTCGACCGACTGCTGCAGCATGCGCTTCTCGTTCCGGATGATGACCTCCGGAGCGTTCAGGTCGAGAAGCTTCTTCAGGCGGTTGTTGCGGTTGATCAGACGACGGTAGAGGTCGTTCAGGTCCGAGGTCGCGAAGTTGCCGCTGTCGAGCGGCACCAGCGGACGGAGGTCCGGCGGGATCACCGGCACTGCGTCGAGGATCATCCACTCGGACTTGTTGCCCGAGTCGCGCAGCATCTCGACGGTCTTCAGCCGCTTGATGATGTCCTTGATCTTCTGCTTCGACTCGGTGCGCTTGAGGTCTTCGCGCAGCGTCTCGCTCAGCAGGCTGAGGTCCAGTCGGCGCAGCAGCTCGCGCACCGCCTCGGCGCCCATGCCGGCCTGGAACGCCATGCCGTACTTCTGTCGCGACTGGCGGAACTCGTCCTCCGACAGCAACTGCAGCGTCTTCAGCGGCGTGTCACCGGCGTCGATGACGATGTAGTCCTGGAAGTAGATGACCTTCTCCAGGCTGGCGGTCTTCAGCCCGAGCAGCGTGCCGAGGCGCGACGGCATCGCCTTGAAGAACCAGATGTGCGCGACCGGCGCGGCCAGGTTGATGTGGCCCATGCGCTTCCGGCGCACGCGGCTGTGCGTGATCATCACGCCGCACTTGTCGCACGTGATGTTCTTGTGCTTGATGCCCTTGTACTTGCCGCACGAGCACTCCCAGTCCTTCTCCGGGCCGAAGATGCGCTCGCAGAACAGGCCATCGCGCTCCGGCCGGTACGTGCGGTAGTTGATCGTCTCCGGCTTCTTGACCTCACCGAAGGACCAGTCGCGGATGTCCTCGGGCGAGGCCAGCCGGATGGTCACCGATGCGTAGTCGTTGATCTTGTCGTAGATGGGTTCGACCATCGTTCGCCGCCTTGGAGTTGTCGGGGCCAGTCACCCGCGGCGTCGTCACGCCGCGTCGACCGCCCGAAGGGAGTCAGATACTGAAGATGTTCCGGGAAGAGCTGCTGGTCGCGCGGATCAGCCGGGCATGACGCTCTCGGCGGCGCCGCGCTTGTGCAGCTCGATGTTGAGGCCGAGGCCCTTGATCTCGTTGCAGAGAACACCGAACGACACCGGGGTGCCCGGCTCGAGGATGTTCTCGTTCTTGACCATGGCCTCGTAGATCTTGGTGCGACCGTCGACGTCGTCGGACTTCACGGTCAGCAGCTCTTGCAGGATGTTCGCGGCGCCGTAGGCCTCGAGCGCCCACACTTCCATCTCGCCGAAGCGCTGGCCGCCGAAGCGCGCCTTGCCGCCCAGCGGCTGCTGGGTGATGAGCGAGTAGGGGCCCGTGGCGCGGGCGTGCACCTTGTCATCGACCAGGTGGTGCAGCTTCAGCATGTAGAGCGTGCCGACCGTCGTGCGCTGCGTGAACGGCTCGCCGGTGCGGCCGTCGAACAGCTGGGACTTGCCGTCGGTCGCAGATCCAGCCTTGGTCAGCGCCTCTTCGATGTCCTGCTCGCTCGCGCCGTCGAACACCGGCGTCTGCACGCGCCAGCCGAGGCGGCGCGCCGCCCAGCCGAGGTGCGTCTCGAGGATCTGGCCGACGTTCATGCGACTCGGCACGCCGAGCGGGTTGAGCACGATGTCGACCGGGGTGCCGTCGGCGAGGAATGGCATGTCCTCCACCGGCAGGATCTTGGAGATCACGCCCTTGTTGCCGTGGCGGCCGGCCATCTTGTCGCCGACCGAGATGCGGCGCTTGGTCGAGACGTAGACCTTGACCATCTCGAGCACGCCCTGCGGCAGCTCGTCGCCGCGCGACAGGCGGTTGACCAGCTTGTTCTTCTCGGCCTCCGACTCTTCGACGCGCTCGCCGTATTCCTGCAGGACGTGCAGCAGCGCGGTGCGGACCTTGGCGTCGCCGTGCTCTTCCGCGACCTGGCGGACGCGATCACGGATCGTGCGCAGGTCGAGGATCAGCATCTGGTCGTTGACGCCCAAGGCCTTGCCCTCGGCCGAGGTCACCGCGGCGCCCAGGTGCTCCTTCGCGCTCTCCAACAACCTCTTCGTGTTGCTGCGGAACTGCTTCAGGAACTCGATCTCGGCGTTCTTGATCTCCTCGAGATTGCGGGTGCGCTCCTGCTCGGTCAGATTGACCTTGCGGGAGTACTTCTCCGCGCCGATGACGATCCCCTCGACGCCGGTCGGCACCTCGAGCGAAGCGTTCTTCACGTCCTCGCCAGCGCGTCCGAAGATCGCGTGCAGCAGCTTCTCCTCGGGGGTCAGCTCGCTCTTCGACTTCGGCGCGACCTTGCCGACCAGGATGTCACCGGGCTTCACCCGCGTGCCGACACGCACGATGCCGGTCTCGTCGAGGTGACGAAGAGCCTTCTCGCTGACGTTCGGGATGTCGCGCGAGAACTCCTCGCGGCCGAGCTTGGTCTCGCGGATCTCGATCTCGAACTCGTCGATATGGATCGACGTGTAGACGTCGTCGCGGACGAGCTGCTCGCTGAGGAGGATGGCGTCCTCGTAGTTGTAGCCGTCCCACGGCATGAAGGCGACGGTGACGTTCTTGCCGAGCGCCAGCACGCCGTTCTGCGTCGCAGCGCCATCGGCGATCACCTGACCGGCCTTGACCTTCTCGCCGAGCTTGACGATCGGCGTCTGGTTCTGGCACGTGCGTTCGTTGAGCGCCTCGTACTTGCGCAGCTTGTAGACGTCGTCGCCGACGACGATTCGCGTCGCGTCCACAGCCGTGACGGTGCCGGACTTCTTGGACCGCACCACCATGCTCGAGTTGCGCGCCACGACCTCCTCCATGCCGGTGCCGACCACCGGTGCATCGGAGATCAGCAGCGGCACGGCCTGACGCTGCATGTTGGATCCCATCAGCGCGCGGTTGGCGTCGTCGTGCTCGAGGAACGGGATCAGCGACGCGGAAACGCCCACCACCTGCTTGGTGCTGACGTCCATGTACTCGACCGTCTTCGGGTCGACCAGCGCCGGGTCACCCTTGACGCGCGCGATGACGTTGCCCTGGTCGTCGCTGACGAGCTTGCCCGACTTGTCCACCTGCGTGTCTGCCGGGGCGAGCACGGAATCACTCTCTTCGTCGGCGCGCAGACGCACGACCTCGTCCGTGACCTTGCCGTTCTTGACCACGACGTAGGGCGTGGTGAGGAAGCCGTACTCGTCGAGCGAGCTGTAGATCGCGAGCGAGCTGATCAGGCCGATGTTCGTGCCTTCAGGCGTCTCGATCGGACAGAGGCGACCGTAGTGCGACGTGTGCACGTCGCGAACCTCGAAGCCAGCGCGCTTGCGGTTGAGACCGCCTGGGCCGAGCGCCGACAGGCGACGCTCGTGGGCCAGCTGCGACAGCGGGTTGGTCTGGTCGACGACCTGGCTCAGCTCGCCGCGGGCGAAGAAGTACTCGATCGCAGAGCTGAAGGTCTTCGAGTTGATCAGGTTGCGCGGCGTGACCGTGTCGACGTTCTCGAGGTTCATGCGCTCCTGCGCCGTGCGCCGGAGCTTGAGGAACCCCTTGCGGAACTCGTCGCCGGCGAGCTCCTGGATGGTGCGAACCCGGCGGTTGCCGAGGTGGTCGATGTCGTCGATCTCGCCGACGCCCGCGCGCAGGCCGAGGATGTACTTGATGGCCTGGACGAAGTCCTGCGCCGACAGCGTCTGCTGCCCTTCCGGCGCGGTGTTGCCGAACTTGCGGTTGAGGCGGAAGCGGCCGACGCGACCGAGGCGGTAGCGAGTCTCGTCGAAGAACTTCTCGTGGAACAGCTCGCGGGCCTTCTCCAGCTGCGGCGGGTTGCCCGGACGCAGGCGCTGGTAGATCTTCAGCAGCGCCTCTTCGTGGCTGTTCGTGGTGTCTTCGCGCAGCGTGTTCAGCAGCAGGAAGTCCTCGGGATCGCGCAGGACCTCGACGCTGGTCAGTTCGCTGGCAGCGATCGCACGCGCCATTTCCTCGGTGATCTCGTCACCGCTGTGCACGAACGGGTCGCCGCTCGCCGTGTCGACGATGTCGCCGACCGCATAGGTCCCGACCAGCGCCTTGGCGAACTTGGCCTCGGGGTCGGACTTCTTCCGCGCGATCTTCTCGACGTCGTAGAAAGTGCGCAGGATCGCCGCGTCGGTCGAGAACTGCGCATCCATGGCGCGCAGCAGGGTCGTGCAAGAGAACTTGCCGGACTGATCGATGCGGATCGCGACGGCGTCCTTCTTGGTGACGTTGAGCTCGATCCAGCTGCCGCGCTCCGGGATGATCCAGCACGAGTGCAGCTTCTTCTCACCGGTGTGCAGTTCGACCGAGAAGTCGACGCCCGGCGACCGGTGCAGCTGACTGACCGTCACGCGCTCCGAGCCGTTCACGATGAACTCGCCGCCGCCGATCATGATCGGGATCTCGCCGAGGTAGATGTCCTCCTCGACGGGCTCCGGCTTGACCAGCCGCACCCGGATCTTGAACGGGTAGCCGAACGTCACGCGCAGCTTGCGGCACTCCTCTACCGTGTAGCGCGGACGGCCGAGCTCATAGCTGACGTATTCGAGGCACAGCGTCTTGTCGTACGAGTAGATCGGAAAGATCTCCCGCAGCAGCGCCTCTAGGCCATCGTTCTTGCGCCGGTTCGGCGCAACCTCGGGCTGCAGGAACGCCTCGTACGACTTCGTCTGCATCTCGACGAGGTCGGGGATGTCGGCAACGGAACGGAAACGACCGTAGACTACAGTCTCCATGCGGTTCCACCTGAGGGCCCCGGACGCGGGGCTTGAGCTCCCCGCGAGCGGGGTTCTTGACTGAACGATCCAACCAACGTCGACGCTAGATATCCGAGCCCAGCCCCGCCGACGTCGCTCCCTGGGTTCGCCGGGTAGCGCGCACAACGGCTCGGACTCGATCGCTGCAAACCGACCGGACCATCGCCCTTGAACGCGCGTCGCCGACGAGCCGGCCCCCCATCACGGCATCGAGCGAACGATGCGCGTCGCGTGCGGCGGTCGCCGCGCGGCTGATGGAGGCACCTGCCCGAGACGACCGGGGGGCTGCATGGTGCAAAAAGTGATCCAACCTGCGGAGCGAACAGTAGACAGCTCGCCGCCCCAACCGCAAACGAAAAGTGCGGCGTGGGGAACGGGAGCTGTCGATGGACCCCGGCCACAGCGCCACCACCGCAGGCGCGGCGGCGGACTCGCGGACGGGCCACTCCAGGTTGGACCGGAAGCTCAGTGGCACTAGGTCAGCTCGACCTTCGCGCCAGCCTCTTCCAGCTTCTTCTTGATCTCGGCGGCCTCGTCCTTCGACGCGCCCTCCTTGACCGGCTTCGGGGCCTCGTCGACCACGGCCTTGGCCTCCTTGAGGCCCAGACCGGTGATCTCGCGCACGACCTTGATCACGTTGATCTTGTTCGCGCCGGCGTCCTTGAGAACGACCGTGAACTCGGTCTTCTCTTCGGCCGGAGCAGCGGCGGCGCCACCCGGAGCAGCGGCGACGGCGACCGGAGCAGCAGCCGAGACACCCCAGCGCTCTTCCATGGCCTTGACCAGCTGAGCGGCCTTGCCCAGGCTCAGCGCGTCGATCTTCTTGAAGATGTCCTCGAGATCAGCGTCGAGGGTCACGGTTTCATTGTCCGACATCGGAAACTACCTCTGAAGGTATCGGAGTGCAGGGAGGAGTGGGAAAAACTGAGGATCGCAGGAGGGCGACGGCCGTCACGTGGCCGCGCCAGACACCGCCGATCAAGCGGCGCCTTCCCCCTTGTCGATCTTGGCTTGAATGCAGCGGGCGAGGCCACCGGCCACGGCGCTGACGACGGTCGCGATCGACCGCGCCGGACCACTGATGGCCGTCACGATCATCGTGTTGACGGTGTTGCGGTCCGGCAGGTCCGCGAGGGTGGCCGCGGCCGCACCGGTGAAGGCAGTGCCCTCGACGACGCCGCCCTTGATCTTCAGCGGCGCGTCCTTGGTCTTCTTGATCCAATCGCGCAGGATCTTGGCGGCAGTGATCGCACCTTCCTTGTCGGCCACGGCGACGCCACAGCGACCGCGCAGCGCCGTGCCCATGTCCAGGCCCATGCCGGAGAGGGCGCGCGCCGCGAGGCGACCGCGAACGACACGGTAGCGGACGCCGGCCTGGCGCAGCTGCGTGCGGATATCGATGTCCTGCAGCGGTTGCAGGTTGCCGAACTCGACCACGACGCACGAGCCCATGTTCTGGAACTCGTTCTGCAGCTCGGCGAGCAGGATCTCGTTGACTTGGCTGGGCATTGGAGTGCTCCTTACTCGACGGCGAGCGCGACGCCCGGGCCCATGGAAGTGGAGACGACGACCTTCTTGATGAACGAACCCTTCGCCTGCGCCGGGCGCAGCGTGCGGAGATGTTCGACGAAGGCGTGCAGATTGGAGGCCAGGTCGTCGGCACCGAACGACTTCTTGCCGATCGCGGCGTGCACATTGGCGCCCGAGTCGGTGCGGAACTCGATCTTGCCCGCCTTGAACTCGCGCACGGCCTGCGCGACGTTCGGGGTCACGGTGCCGGCCTTCGGCGACGGCATCTTGCCCTGCGGACCTAGGACCTTACCGAGCTTGCCGACGAAGCGCATCATGTCGGGCGACGCGATGGTCATGTCGAAGTCGGTGAAGCCCTTCTCGATCTTGTCGGCGAGGTCCGCCGCACCGACGAAGTCGGCGCCGGCCTCGAGGGCCTCCTTGGCCTTGTCACCGTCGGCGAAGACCGCGATGCGGACCGTCTTGCCGGTGCCCTTCGGCAGGCTCACCGAACCACGGACCAGCTGGTCCGTCTTCTTCGGATCGATGCCGATTCGCACGACCACCTCGACGGACTCGTCGAACTTGGGGCCGGGCAGCGACTTGATCAGCGCCATGCCCTCATCGAGCGGGTAGCGCTTGTTGCGCTCCACCTTGGCGGCGCACTTCTCGTAACGACGGCTGCGATGACGAGCCATGGGTTGATCCTGCTTGGTTGTTGGCCTCGGCGTCGGCGCCACCCCCCGCTCCAACCCGCGCCCTCAGGCGCTCGACCGCTTCGATGCGGCAAGTTGGCGGAGGCGCGGCCTCGCGGCGCCATCGGTTGTCAGTCGACTACTTCGATTCCGCACGAACGCGCCGTGCCTTCCACCATGCGCATTGCGCCCTCGACATCGACGGAGTTCAGGTCCTTGACCTTGATCTCCGCGATCTCCTTGACCTGGGCGCGGGTGACCCTGCCGGCCACCTGGCTGCCAGGGGTCTGGGCGGCGCTCTCGATCTTCGCCGCCTTCTTCAGCAACACCGAAGCGGGCGGCGACTTGAACTCGAGCGTGAAGCTGCGGTCCTTGTAGACCGTGATGACGACCGGGATGATCAGGCCAGCCTGCGAGCGCGTCTCGTCGTTGAACTGCTTGACGAACTGCCCGATGTTGATGCCGTGCTGACCCAACGCGGGGCCGACGGGCGGGGCCGGGGTCGCAGCGCCTGCGGGGCACTGCAGCTTGACGGTTGCGGTGATTTCCTTGGCCATGATTCTGATCTCCGCGGTCCAGCGGCTGCGTTGGAGGCAGCCTCCCGCTTCGTGAGAGCCTCGAGGATCAGCAGCGATCCGAGTGAGGGGGCGAAGATCAAAGCAGGCGCAGCCCCCGGATGCAAGAGTGCTCTCCAGGAAAACCGCGCTCGACGAGCGCTCCTCCCCGGGAGCAACCCGGGCCCGGCGAACGTGCGCAGTTGCCGATTCCGACCTCCGCCCTCGCGCGAACTCCAGCTGGGCCTGGCCTGGCTCGGAAACCGGGATCCGGCCTCCCGACTCCTCGGGTCACGGGCTACCGGCTCGCCGGTCTCGGGCGCGCGGCCCCAGGGCCCATGATCACCGGAACCCGGGAGCAACGGACCCGATCATCACCGGTCGGCAGCGCCGGGCTCCGCCCGACGCGCGACCTCAGATCGGCTCGACTTCCCAGTAGCCGAGCGACATCGGCGTGGGGCGACCGAAGAAGTTGACCGAAACGTCGAGCGTGCCCTTGTCGGCGTGCACCTCCTCGACGACTGCATCGGTGTTCTCGAAGGCCCCGGTCTTGATCTTGACGCGATCGCCCTTCTTGAACTGGACCGCCACCTTCGGCTGATCCTTGCTCGAGTCCATCGTCGCGAGCACCTTCTCGACGTCCTCCGGCTTGGCCGGCGTCGGATGCGCCGCACCACCGACGAAGTCGCCGAAGCCGGGGGTTTCGCGCAGGACGAACCAGACGTCGTCACTCAACTCCATCTCGACCATCAGGTAGCCGGGGTAGAGCTTGCGGCGCTTGACCGTCTTCTTGCCCCCGCGGTGGTCGGCGATCGTCTCGGTCGGAACGACGATCTGCGGCACATGGCTCTCGATCCCCGCCTGCTTGAGGCGGCGCACCATGCTCTGGCGGATGCGGTCTTCACGACCGACCTGGACTCGCAGGAAGTACCACGAGAGCGCCATCAGGCCCCTCCGCCCATCAGCAGGTTCATGGCCATGACCAGACCGAGGTCGACGATGGTCAGGAACACGAACAACACGGCGACCATCGCGGTCACCGCCAGAGTGCCTTGCCACGTCTCCGCCCAGGTCGGCCACGTCACGCGCACCATCTCGTTCTCGGTGTCGATCAGCGCGTCGGCGATGCGCGGGCGGTTCAGAACCATGTAGATGAAGAAGCCGAGCACGGCGAGCACGCCGATGGCGACGCAGGTCGAGCCGCGCAGCTCACCGAGGATCGGGAACGGACTGATCAGCGTCGGGTTGGACGTCTCCATCCAGCGCGCCAGCACGTCGTCCAGCCCACCGCCGTGGAAGCAGCCGTAGGCCACGAGTAGGAAGAGCGCCCAGAAGGCGAACATCCGCGCGTAACGGCCGTCGTTCTTGCGATAGCTCACGGTCTTGGTCCTCGCCGAGCAGCGGCGAAGCCGGGCGCCGTTGTTCGCGCACCCATCTCACCGCGCCGGCCTGTTCGTATCGGTCGACTGCAGCGCTGGCCGTTCAGGGCCAACGGAAAATGGCAGGGCAGGAAGGACTCGAACCCACAACCGGCTGATTTGGAATCAGCTGCACTACCAATTGTGCTACTGCCCTACACACGAACGACGGGGTCGGTGCAACCAACCCCGCCGCGAGGTCCCGGTCGCAGGCACCGGGATCGAAGCGCCCCCACGATCGCCGACTTCGACGATCGCGAGGCGATCGCAGGTCACTTGATGATCTGCGTGATGCGACCGGCGCCGACGGTGCGGCCACCTTCGCGGATCGCGAAGCGCATGTGCTCGTCCATCGCGATCGGGGTGATCAGCTCGACCTCGATCTCGACGTTGTCGCCGGGCATGCACATCTCGGCGCCGAGCAGCTGCGCGGTACCGGTCACGTCCGTGGTGCGGAAGTAGAACTGCGGGCGGTAGCCGCTCATGAACGGCGTGTGACGACCGCCCTCTTCCTTGTTCAGGGCGTAGACCTGAGCCTTGAACTTGGTGTGCGGGGTGACCGTCTTCGGCACCGCGAGCACCATGCCGCGCTCGATCTCTTCCTTCTTCATGCCGCGGAGCAGCAGACCGACGTTGTCGCCGGCCTGGCCCTGATCCAGCGTCTTCTGGAACATCTCGACGCCGGTGACGGTCGTCGGGCGCGTCTCGCGGATGCCGACGATCTCGATCGCCTCACCGACCTTGATGCGGCCGCGCTCGATACGACCGGTGGCGACGGTGCCGCGACCTTCGATCGAGAACACGTCCTCGACCGGCATCAGGAACGGCTTGTCGATCTCACGCTGCGGCTCCGGGATGGCAGCGTCGATCGCGTCCATCAGGTCGAAGATGCACTTGCTGTCGGGGTTGTCCGGGCCCGGGTTGGCCGTCTGGAGCGCCTTGAACGACGCGCCGCGCACGACCTTGGCGTCGTCGCCAGGGTACTCGTACTTGTTGAGCAGCTCGCGGATCTCCATCTCGACGAGGTCGAGCAGCTCCGGATCGTCGACCAGGTCGCACTTGTTCAGGTAGCACACGATCGCGGGCACGCCGACCTGACGGGCCAGCAGCACGTGCTCCTTGGTCTGCGGCATCGGGCCGTCGTCGGCCGCCACGACCAGGATCGCGCCGTCCATCTGGGCGGCGCCGGTGATCATGTTCTTCACGTAGTCGGCGTGGCCGGGGCAGTCGACGTGAGCATAGTGACGATTCTTCGTCTCGTACTCGACGTGCGCGGCCGAGATGGTCACGACGCGGGTCGCATCACGGACCGTGCCGCCCTTGGCCACCGACGCGTACTCCTTGTAGTTGGCGAGGCCAACCGCAGCGAGGGTGTAGGTGATCGCGGCCGTGGTCGTGGTCTTGCCGTGGGCAACGTGCCCGATCGTCCCCACGTTGACGTGGGGCTTGGTTCTCGTGAAGGTTTCCTTTGCCATGGGTCTGGACTCGGGGAGTGTCGAACGGTGTGTGGGCCTGGCGAACGGGCCTTGGCTGGCACCGGTCGACGCAGAGGATGGAGACTCGAAGATGGAGCTGCTACTGGGACTTGAACCCAGGACCTCCTCCTTACCAAGGAGGTGCTCTACCGCTGAGCTATAGCAGCGAACGAAATCGGAGAAAGAACGAGCGCCGGCCCCCCGCAGCACCCATCGGAGCGGCGGAGCACCAGCAAACCTGGAGCGGGTGAAGGGAATCGAACCCTCACAGCCAGCTTGGAAGGCTGGAGCTCTACCATTGAGCTACACCCGCGGAGGACGGGCGACTTCGGGCCCAGCGACGAATCGCCAGCGCACGAAATCCATGTTGTCAGTCGCGCGCACGCCCCCACGACCTCGACAGGCCGTGGAGTTCAGGTGGTGGGCGGAGCAGGATTCGAACCTGCGAAGGCAGAGCCACCAGATTTACAGTCTGGCCCAGTTGGCCGCTTTGGTATCCGCCCGGGCTAGCCGTGCACGTGCCCCTTCCTCAACCCCTCCCTGCTGCGCGGACCCGTCCTGGCCACCTCGACGAAACCTGGAGCTAGCGATGGGAATCGAACCCACAACCTCCAGATTACAAATCAGGTGCTCTACCAGTTGAGCTACGCTAGCAGGCAGCTGCTGCGGAAAGGACGGAGGAAGATACCGGCGCCCAAAGGCAGTTCAAGGCTGCCGCAGCGCATTTTTTGCGGTGCTCGCTGCCACCCGCGGCAGCGGACACTCGGCCTCACCCTTCGCCGTTCGCGACGCCGAACTCGCCCCCCTGACCACCGACCGTTCCCGCGAGGTCCTTGACCATCGCCTGGAACCGCATCAGGTCGAACGGCTTGCCCAACACGGCGTGCACGAACGGCAACGCCGCGAGGCGCGTGCGGATCCTGTCGTCGAGGTAGCCGGAGATGACCATCACCGCCGGCGGCCGCCGGAGATCACAGAGGGACTCGAGCACCTCGAGACCGCTGGCGCCGGGCATGTCGAGATCACAGACCAGCACCCTCAAAGCCGGGTCGCGCGCGAGGCGCGCAGCGCTCGGTCCGTCGTAGGCCGGAGTCGCGCGCAGTCCTGCACGCCGCAGCAATTCGACGAGCAGGCTGCTGACGTCGCGATCGTTGTCGGCGATGAGGACGTTCGTCACGGAGCCACCGGACCTGGACTAGGGCGTTGAGACGGAGCCGGATCGCGTCGGCGGCGGCGACCCAGGCCGCGGAATGTAGCCTGCTGGTGGGTATCCGGTGAAGCCGAAACCCGCCGACCACCGCTGGGTCCCGACCGCAGGGCAGCCGGCGCCCCTCCGCGCGCTCTAGCCGTCGCCGAGCGGCTGCAGCCACGAGATGTCTTCGAACGGCACCTCCATGCGCACCCGGCCGTACTCGACGACGACCAACTCGCGGACCTTGTCCACCTTCAAGACCGGGCAGGTGCGGCTCCACCGCGGCAAGAACACCTGGTCGCCCTTCTTCAGTCGGTGACAGAATGCCATCCGGCGCCGGTGCAGCGCGGCCTGCTTCGACAGGCCATCGACGACTGCCTTCAGCGCCCGCGCCCGCTCACCGTGCTGTCCCGGCGCGCTCGCCAGGGCCTGCAGGTGCTCGTGCATCGCCGCCTGTGCCCTCCGCAGCTCGCGCTCGACGACGCCATCGGCTTCCTCCTGCAGCCAGTTCTCCTTCTTCACCGCCGCCGCCAACCGTTCGGCGAGCTCGCTCTCGCGCGCTTCGACGACGCGCGATCGATCGGCGGTGCGCTGCCGGTCCTGCTCGGCGTCGCGGCGCGCGACCTGCACGCGCTCGATCAGGTTGTCGAGCGTGCGGTCGCGGGTGCCGAGCAGCGCCCGTGCCCGATCGACGATCGCCATCGGCATGCCGACGCGCGCGGCGATGTCGAGCGCGTGGCTGTTCCCGGGAATGCCGAGGTCGAGCCGGTAGAGCGGTCGCAAGGTCTCGCCGTCGAACGCCATCGAACCGTTCTCCGCACCCTGGTGCTGGTAGGCGAAGTCCTTGAGGCGACCGAGGTGGGTCGTGACCACGGCGAACACCTGCGCCTTCGTCAACGCCTCGAGCACCGCGTAGCCGAGTACGGCCCCCTCCTCCGGGTCGGTGCCGGCGCCGAGCTCGTCGAGCAACACCAGCGCATCGGGCGCCGCGCTCTCCACGCATCGCGCGATGCGCTGCACGTGGGAGCTGAACGTGGACAGGTTCTGCGCGATCGCCTGCTCGTCGCCGATGTCGGCCCGCACTGCGCGGAGAAACGGCACCTGCGCTCCTGCCGCCGCCGGGATCGGCACTCCCGCCGTGGCCATCAACGCCAGCAGGCCGATGGTCTTCAACACCACGGTCTTGCCGCCCGTGTTCGGACCGGTGACGACCAGCAGGTGGTGCGGATCCCCCAGCGCGATGTCGAGCGGCACCACCGGCGCCGGATTGGCGCCCGCCAGCAACAGCGGGTGGCGCGCGCCACGCAGCCGCAGCGGACCGCCCTCGAGCACCTCCGGCACCGTGTATCCGTCGTTGGCGACCAACCGCGCCTTGGCCTGAAGCAGGTCCGCAGCGGCGACGAACTGCACCGCAGCCGTCAGTTCGTCGGCGTGGCGCCGCAGGCCGCGCGCAGCGTCGGCGAGCACGACGTTGATCTCGTGGTTCTCGGCCGCCTGTGCGTCGGACAACCGGTTGGCGGCCTCCACCACCGCGTCCGGCTCGACGAACAAGGTCGCGCCCGACGCGCTGCGGTCGTGCAGCACGCCGCGCACGCGTTGCCGGTAATCGGTCTTGACCTGCAGGACCGGGCGCCCGTGCCGCCACGCCGGCTCCGGCGCCTGCAGGCAGCGACGCACCTCTGCGTCGGCGAGCACCTTGGCCATGGCCACGTCGACCGCCTGCTTCGCCGCCTCGATGTCCCGCCGCACCTGACCGAGGCGCAGCGACGCCGAGTCCAGCACCTCGCCGCGATCGTCGACCAGCTGCTCCAGCTCGCCGACGAGGTCTTCGAGGTCGGGCGCCCCGGAGGCGAACCGCTGCAACGGGCCGGCGCCGGCGCCACACCAGCGCCGACAACGATCGGAGGTGCGCAGCACGCGCTTCAGGTCGGCGATGTCCCGCGCCTGCAGCGCGTGCTCGCCGGCGACGAAGCGCTCGAGCCACGACCGCACCTCCACGGCACCCGACAGCGGCAATTCGTTGCGCTCGCCGAGGCGCGCGGCCAACGCCGCGGTCGCCGCCAGGCGCTCGGCGACCTCCGCCGGGTCGCCCGCCGGCGCCAACGCCTCCACCGCAGTACGGCCCAGCGGCGTGGTCAGCCGTGCGGTCAGCAAGGCGCGCACGACGGCGAACTCGAGGGCGTCGAGGTCGAAGGGCTGGGCTCGGCTGGACATCGGAGGCGAGCATGTTGCCCGATTCGTCCGGCTTGTAAACTCGCCGCCCCGATGAACAGCGATTCCGCCTCCGGCTTCGGCACCCTCGCCATCCACGCCGGCCAGTCCCCCGACCCCACGACCGGCGCGATCATGACGCCGGTGTTCCTGACCAGCACCTACGTGCAGGAGGCGCCTGCCGTCAACAAGGGCTACGACTACTCGCGCTCCCACAACCCGACCCGCACCGCGCTCGAACAGAACCTGGCCGCGCTCGAAGGCGGGCGCTTCGGCCTCGGCTTCGCCAGCGGCATGGCGGCGATCCACTGCGTCGTCAACCTGCTGCAGTCGGGCGACCACGTGATCGCCGGCAACGACCTCTACGGCGGCACCTACCGCCTGCTGCAGACGCTGTACAGGAAGTTCGGCGTCGAGACGACCTACGTCGACCTCACCGACCACGCCCAGCTCGAAGGCGCGTTCCGGCCCGAAACGAAGTTGGTGATGCTGGAGACGCCGACCAACCCGCTGCTGCGCTGCTGCGACCTGCAGGCGATCGCCGCGATCGCGAAGCGGCACGGTGTGCTGTCGCTGGCCGACAACACCTTCGCGACGCCCTACCTGCAGAACCCGCTGCGCCTCGGCTGCGACATCGTCGTGCACTCGACGACCAAGTACCTCGGCGGCCACAGCGACGTCGTCGGCGGCGCGCTGATCACCGACGACGAGGAGCTGCACAAGCGGCTGATGCACTTCCAGAACAGCTGCGGCGGCACGCCGGGGCCGATGGACTGCTTCCTCGTGCTGCGCGGCACCAAGACGCTGCACGTTCGCATGGAGCGTCACTGCGAGAACGCGCGACGCATCGCCGAGTGGCTGCAGCAGCACCCGAAGGTCGAGCGCGTGATCTACCCGGGCCTGCCGAGTCATCCGCAGCACGAGCTGGTGCAGCGTCAGATGCGCCACGGCGGCGGCATGGTCTCGGTCGAACTGAAGGCCAGCGTCGACGAGGCGAAGCGGGTCTGCAGTTCGTTCCGCGTCTTCTCGCTGGCCGAGAGCCTCGGCGGCGTCGAGAGCCTCGTCGATCACCCGGCGTCGATGACCCACGCTTCGATCCCCGCGGCCGAGCGGCGCGCCGCGGGCTTGCAGGACGGACTGATCCGCCTGTCGGTCGGCATCGAGGACTGCGACGATCTGATCGCCGACCTCGATCGCGCGATCGGCTGATCGCCGGCGTTCTGCGCCAACTCCGACCACCTGCCCAGGTTGGTGGTCGGCGCGGCAGAGCGCGCGAGCGCGGGACTCAGGCCATGCCTTGCGCTTCGTTCGGCTTCTGCGTCGGCGCGCTGCGCTTCGGCGCCGGCGTCGGCAGATCGTCGTCGTCGTCGTCCAGTCGCAGATCGCCGACGTCCTCGCCCGACACCTTCTTGCGCATCAGCCGGCCGACCTTGAACTTGACGATGCGCTTCGCAGGCACCGGCACCTTCTCCAGCGTGCGCGGGTTCTGCGCCAGCCGGGCCGCGCGCTCGCGCGACTCGAACACGCCGAACTCACGGAACTCCAAACGGTTGCCCTCGGCCAACTCGTCGATGATCGAGTTCAGGAAGGACTGGATGACGTCCTTCGCCACGACCTTCGTCACGCCGGTTTGTTCGGCGATGCGATGGACGAGCTCCTTCTTGGTCACTGTCTTCACCTGGGCCTCCTCGGGGGTTGCGGCAACCGGTGCGGCTGCTGGAGTGTGCACGAAGTCGCGTCGGACTATACTCTTGCGCTCACCGTGTCCACAAGTGTCCCCGATCCCCCAAGGCTGAAGTTCGCCTCGGCGCAATGGCCGGCGATCGCCGCGGCGTTGCTGCGCGATGGCCCGGTCGGCCCTGCCGACGTCGGGGAAGAAGTCGTCACGCATCGCAGCTCGTGGGTGCGCAGGCGCCCTACCGAGGGCGGCGACGTCTACATAAAGACATACTGCTACAACACTTGGGGAGCGCGGCTCCGCAACATGGCGAAGCACACGGCGCCATGCCGCCGATCTCGCGCCGCCGCCGAGGCCGCCGCCCTGCTATGGCTGGCGGAACACGGCTTTCCGACTGCGGAGCCGCTCGCGGTCCTCGAACGCCGCCGCCTCGGCTTCGTCGTCGAGGCGGTGCTGGTCACGCGGGCGCAGCCCGGCACGCGCGCCGACCACGCGCTGGCCGCCGCGACGCCGGCGGCGCGCACACGCCTCGTCGACGCGATCGGCGAGTTCGTGCGGCGCCTGCACGCCGCGGGCTTCCGCGACCGCAACCTGGACCTGCGCAACCTGCTGCTGCACGACGACGGCGCGAAGACCACCGTCGCCAAGATCGACTCACCGCGGCACCGCATCGTCAGGCCGGGCCGGGCGGACGATCGCCTGGCGCGAGCCGACTGGCGGCGATTGCTACCTCAGCTCGCAGCCTTCACGACGCAGATCGCGACGCCCGGCTGACCGCGGCGCGTCTACCCGCGTGTGTTGCGATTCGGCCGCCGCAGTTCGTCCAGCGATGGCTCGGTGCTCTCCGACGGACCGAGCAGCTCGCCGATGCGCCGCAGCCGGAACGGCACCCAGACGGTGCGCTCGGCCTGTTCGTGACCGTCGCTCGGCTGCGAACGCTGCAAGAACATGCGGAACGCCGCGCGCGCCTTCGGCCAGTACAGCAGCCGATCCGCGTCGGTGCGCGGCAACACCTCGTAGTAGATCAGACCGATGTTGAGCGCGGCCCGCGCCACGCCGGGTTCGTCACCGAGGATCTCGAGGTAGAGATCGACGGCGCTCTCCGGCGCCCCCTTGCGCCAGAGCGCCGCAGCGCGGTCCATGCGCAGCGCCACCGAGTGGTCGCCGAGCTGTTCGAGGGTGGCGATGCGTTGCAGGGCTTCGTCGACGCGGCCGAGGCGATAGAGCAACAGCATCAGGTAGCTACGTTGCGCGTCGAGGTCCTCCGGGCGCTGCGCGAGGTAGGCACGAAACTGGCTCGCCGCCTCCTCGTCGCGACCGAGTTCGACGAGCACCTGCGCCGACTCGAGCAGCGCCTCCAGCAGACTTCCGTCGACGGCGATCGCCCGATCGAACCCCACCAACGCCTCCGAAAGGCGCCCCTGGCCGCGGTTGACGCGGGCGCTCGACAGCCACGCCCAGCCGAACCCGGGAAACCGCTTCAGCAGCGCCTGCAGTGCGTTGGCCTGTGCATAGGCCGTGTCGGCGAGGCGGGCCCGCAGGTAGGCAGGCAACGGCGAACTGCCGTCGTCCGGCGCCTGCGTGTAGCGATCCACCATCGCCTGTTCGACTTCCCCGCCGAGCTCCCTCGCGAGGTCCTGGTAGGCGAAGTGGGCGCGGACCAGCTCGGGGCAGTGGTCGATCGCGGCGAGCAACGAGACCAGCGCCGCCGCCTGGTCGCCCCGGGCCAGGGCGGCCTGAGCGTCCCGCCAGGCGGTGGCACCGTCGGGATCGGCGCAGGTCGTCCACTGCGCCCCCGAGCCGCGCACCCCTGCGCCGCCGAACAACTCGCAGGCAGGCAGCGCGCAGACCGCCGCCAACGCCAGCGAGGCCGCCGCGCGACGCGTGCACATCACCGGCGCACGACCCCGTCGGCGATCGTGAACTCGCGCAGCTTCTGCACCTGACCACGCGTCTCCTCCACCAGCACCTGCTCGCCGGTGGCGACGGCCGAGAGCCCCATGGTGCCCCCGCGTGTGCGACGCGTGAAGCGGTTGAGCACCTTGTAGGTCGTGTGGGGACCGAGCTTGCCGCTGACGTCGTCGGGCGCCGGCGCCTCACGGATCGTGATCGAGAACCAACCGGCCTGCAGCCCGGTGATGTTGGTCCAGACCTTCTCGATGACCCCGTCCTGCTCGCGGACGTCGAAGCGGTGCAGTTCGCGGTCGACGCCGGGGGTCGTCACGCACTTGTCGAAGTTGCCGCTCATGTCCACCACCAGTTCGTCGCAGACGACCAGCCGCTGGGCCAGGAACGGCGCCAGCAGCCGACGCTCCTCCTGCGTGGTCATCTCCGTCGTCGCCGGTGTCGCGCCACAGCTGCCCAACGACGGCAGCATCGCGATCAGCCCGACGACCAGACGTCCGCGCCACCTGCACTTCCCGATCGGGTTCTTCATGCGTTCGCCTCCCCGCGAATGCCGATGCGCTCGCGCACCAGCGTCATCGTCTCCTCAGCCGTGCGGCGCGCCTTCTCGGCGCCGGCCGCCAGGATCTCGTCGAGCCGCTTCGGCGCGGCCCGCAACGCGGCGGCCCGCTCGCGGATCGGCCCCTTCACGGCCTCCATGTTGACGGCCAGCATCTTCTTGCAGTCGACGCAGCCGAGCGCCGCCGAACGGCAACCCGCGGCGACCTCGGCGCACGTCTCCGGCGGCGAGAAGAAGCCGTGGTACGAGTAGATGTTGCAGATGTCCGGGTTGCCCGGGTCGGCGCGACGCAGGCGCGCCGGATCGGTCTTCGCGCCGCGCAGCTTCTGCCACGTCTCGTCAGCCGTCTCGAACAGTCCGATCTCGTTGCCCTTCGACTTCGACATCTTGCTGTCGCCGTCGACGCCCATCACCCGCGGCGCGTGGCTCTTCGCCGTCTTCGGCTCCGGGAAGGTGTCGCCATAGACGAAGTTGAACCGCCGCAGCGTCTCGCGCGCGAGCTCGAGGTGCTGGTCCTGATCCTCGCCGACCGGCACGCACTCGGGTCGGTACAGCGCGATGTCGGCGGTCTGCAGGATCGGGTAGGTGAACAACCCGGCGTTGATGTTGTCCGGCTGCTGCGCGCTCTTGTCCTTGAACTGCGTCATGCGGTTCAGGTCGCCGAGCGGCGTCAGGCAGGTCAACACCCAGCACAGCTCGGCGTGCTGCGGCACGTGCGACTGCACGAACAGGGTCGACTTGTCGGGGTCGACGCCGCTCGCCAGCACGCCGATCGCGAGCTCGCGCACGGCGCTGCGCAGCTGCCCGGCCGGCGGACGCTGGGTCAGCGCGTGCAGATCGGCCAGGAAGAAGTAGGACTCGTACTCGCGCTGCAGGCGCACCCAATTGACGAGCGCCCCCAGGTAGTTGCCGATGTGCAGGTTGCCGGTCGGCTGGATGCCGGACAGGGTGCGGACCATGCGCTTCGTTGTAGCGCGGAGACCGCCGCGTGCGAATCTCTTGTCACACCCCGACGGCGAGTGCGCTGGGCGCGCCCTTCCGCCGAATCCGCGTGCGACGCCGTGCGCAGTCTGGCATCCTCCCCACCCATCGCATGCCCAGGCCGGCCTCGAACCTGATCGTCGTGCTGTTCGGCCTCGTCGCCGCCGGCTGCTCGGTGATGCCGCGCGAGCTCAACCTGACGCCGCTCTGGTTCCACCGGATGGATGCAGAGGGCAACCTGCTCGAGTGGGACGCCGTGTGGCCGGTGCTGCACTACGAGCGCACGCCGGAGGGCGGTGACGACTTCCGTGTGCGACCGCTGTACCGGCGCGTCACCGAGCCGTCTGCGGACCTGCCGGCCGACAGCGCCGTCGAGCACCAGTTCCTCGCGCCCTTCGGGCGGATCCGCAGCTACCCGGACGAGACCTCGGCGCGCCTGTTCCCGCTGTGGTCATGGCGCTCGCGCGTCAACGAGGACGGCGAACGCGACGTCGACTGGTACCTGCTGTTCCCGTTCGTCTGGGGCGGCTCGGCCGCCGACGGTCGCGAGGACTACTTCGCCGTGTTCCCGCTGTGGGCCGACGTCCCGCAGTGCATGACCTACGACCGGTTCCGCACGTTCCTGTTCCCGCTCTGGGTGTGCGTGGACAAGGGCGGTCACCGCCACCACCTGTTCCTGTGGCCGCTGATCGGCTACGGCTCCTGCGCCGAAGCCGACCACAGCTGGTTCCGCGTGATCCCGCTGTACGGCCACGACATCGAGCCGGGCCGCTTCGACCGCCGCTTCCTGCTCTGGCCGTTCTTCAGCTGGAGCACCGAGAACGAGGACGGCAACAACGGGCCGGTGCGCAGCTTCTCGTTCTGGCCGCTGTTCGGCTGGCGCTCGGGCATCGAGGCCAGCGGCTGGGCGGCGCTGTGGCCGTTCTTCCAGGCCAACGGCCAGGCGGGCACCTTCTACCGGCTGACGCTGCTGTGGCCGGTGTTCCGTTACTACTGGAACCGCCTCGAGGACGACATCCACCAGTGGTGGTTGTTCCCGTTCGTCAGCCGCACCAAGAGCACCGACCAGGACGCGTGGGTGTTCCTGTGGCCGCTGATCTGGTTCCGCGACTACCTCGACCCCGACGGCACCAATTCGCAGCAGTGGGTCCTGCCCTTCTTCTGGCACGTCGCGAAGAAGTGGAACGACGGCCGCAGCGAGGACCACGTCAAGCTCTGGCCGCTCGCCCACCGGACCGTGCACCGGGACGCCGACGGCGTCGCCGTGCGCGGCGATTGGAGCCTGCTGTCACCGCTGGTGCAGCGCGACGGCATGGCCAGCGGCCTGGAGGAGGCGTACGGCTTCCTGTGGGAGCTCGCCCGCGGCGTGCAGCGCGCCCCCGACGACGACGCGCTCGACGTGGCCGGGCGCCTCTACACGCAGCGCGCACGCGCCGACGGCACGACGGCGAGCGTGCCGTTCCTGTTCAACTACGAACAGGACGAAGGTGGCGCGCGAACACTGCGCCTGTTCCAGTTCCTGCCCATTCCGCTCGGCAGCGCCGCGCGCGTCGACCAGTGAATCCGTTCGCCAAGCTCACCGACACGCTGATCGTGCGCGCCGAAGGCGCCGGCTACGTCGTCAACCTGCTGCTGCGCACGTTCGTCGTCGTCCCCCACCTGCCGCGGCGCTGGCGGTTCCTGCTCGACAACGCCTTCAACGCCGGCGTGCGCGCGCTGCCGGTGACGATGATCGTGGCGGCGTTCGCCGGCGCGATCCTGGCGATGCAGACCGGCATCGAGCTGCGCCGCTTCGGCAACTCCAACGTGCTGGGGACCATCACCGCGCTGTCGATGTGCCGCGAGATGGGCCCGTTCATCACCGCCGTGATCCTGGCCGCGACGGTGGGTTCGGCGATCGCCGCGGAGCTGGGCACGATGAAGGTCTCCGACGAGATCGACGCGCTGGAGGTGATGTCGATCGACCCGGTCGACTACCTGGTGCTGCCGCGCGTGGTCGCGATGGCGATGATGTGCCCGACGCTCACCGTGCTGTCGAACCTGATCGGCATCTACGGCGGCAGCGTCATCGCCGAGCAGAACCTCGGCGTCAGCCCGGATCTCTACTGGTCGAGCGCCATCGAGTCCCTGACCTCCAGCGGCACGCTGCTGCCCAAGGAGGCCTACGTGGGCCTGTTCAAGGCGTTGTTGTTCGGCGTCGCCATCGCCACCGTCAGCTGCGCCGCTGGTCTGCGCGCGCGCGGCGGCGCGCTCGGCGTCGGGCTCGCGGTGCAGGTCGCCGTGCGCAACTCGGTGATCCTGATCATCGTGCTCGGCTTCATCGTCACCTGGTTCTTCTACTTCCTCGACTGAAGGCGCCCGGGCGATGATCGAACTGCACGACGTGCACAAGCGGCTCGGCACCCGCGAGATCCTCAGGGGGCTGACCCTCAAGGTCCCGAAGGGCATGAACTTCGTGCTCATGGGACCGTCGGGCACCGGCAAGAGCGTCACGCTCAAGCACGTCATCGGCATCTTCAAGCCGGACCGCGGCACCGTGCACGTCGACGGCCAGGACGTGCCGTCGATGGACAACCAGCAGCTGATGGCGCTGCGCAAGCGCATGGGCTACCTGTTCCAGAACGGCGCCCTGATCAACTGGCTGACGGTCGCCGAGAACGTCGCGCTGCCGCTCAAGGAGCACAGCCGGCTGCCGCGCTCCGAGGTCGACGACCGCGTGCACCAGGTGCTCGGCATGGTCGGCATGGACCACGCGGCGCAGCAGTTCCCGCCGAGCATCTCCGGCGGCATGAAGCTGCGCGCCGGGCTCGCCCGGGCGCTGGTCACCAACCCCGAGTACGTGCTCTACGACGAGCCCAACGCCGGCCTCGACCCGATCATCAGCCACCAGATCCACGAGCTGATCGCCGAGGTGCGCGATCGCCTGTCCGTCACGGGCCTGATCGTGACCCACTCGCGCGCCTGCGCCGTGCAATGCGGCGACCGCATCGGCATCCTCGAGGCCGGCAAGCTCGCCGTCGAAGGCAGCGTCGACGAGATGGTGCGCAGCGAACACCCGCTGGCGAAGGCCTTCCTCGGCGGCGGCGCGGACTGAGGCCCCGAACAGAGCAACCGGCACCGGACCCTGACGAACACGCGAGAACCGACATGGAAAAGCTACGGCGCGACACCCTGCTGGGCGTGGTCTTCTTCGGCACGCTGGCCTTCCTGCTGTGGGCCACGGTCAACCTCACCGACCTGTCGCTCGACAAGGAACTGGTCGTCTACTTCCCGAACGGCGGCAGCGTCGAGGTCGGCACCAACGTCATGGTGCTCGGCAAGAAGGTCGGCAAGGTCGGCGCGATCGACGTCGAGTACGACCGCACCGACAACCCGGTGCGGCTGTCGCTGCTGCTGGCCGAGGACGTGCCGCTGCGCGAAGGGCACCTGATCGAGGTCCGCGACGCCGGCGTGCTGGGCGGCAAGCAGGTCTACATCGACCCGGGCAGGGGCGCGGCGGTGGCGTCGGGCACCGTGCTGCTCGGGCTGGTCGCCGGCAGCGCGTTCGACAAGCTCGGCGGCATCGCCGACGGCCAGGGCGCGGTCGGCGAGCGCCTGTCGGAGACGCTGGTCGCGATCCGCGACTTCTTCCGCGCGATGAACGACAAGGACACCTCGGTCGGCGCGCTGCTCAACGACCGCAAGCTGTACGACGGGCTGCTGGACGCGACCAACAGCCTGACGTCGATCCTGCGCGCGATCGAGGCCGGCGACGGCGCGGTCGGCCAGCTGATCATGAACCGCCGCACCGGCGAGGACATCGCCAGCCTGATGGAGAACCTGCGCCGCGTCAGCGACCAGCTGCTGACGACCGACGGCCCGCTCGGCGTGCTGCTGAACGACAAGGCGACCGCGAACGACCTGCAGACGATCTCGCACAACCTGTCGCTGCTGCTGGCCGACGCCAAGGCGGGCAAGGGCGTCGCCGGCCGGCTGTTCCAGGACGAGGAGCTCGGCCATCGCTTCGGCGAGATGGTCGCCGACCTGGCGACGTTGATGCGCAAGGCCAACGACCCGGACGCCGGCGCGCTCGGCGCGATCACCAGCGACCCGACGATGGCCGGCGATCTCAAGATCGCGATCGCCAACGTCAAGGACGTCACCGAGTATCTGACCCGCAAGGACACGCTCTGGGGCGCGATCGCCAACGACCCGGACGTCGGCGCGCGCTTCCGCCGCATCATGACGCAGGTCTCGCGCGCCATCGAGGACGCCCGCGAAGCGGCGCCGATCGGCAACTTCGTGCAGGTGCTGCTGGGCGCCTTCTGAGCCGCGGCGCCGCTCGCACCGCACCGGTCGCACCGCACCGGCGGACGGCAACACCCGCGCGTCAGCGCGGTTCGCCGGCGTCGAGGAAGCGCGCGCGCAGCTCCCTGGTGGGCACCCAGCACTCTTCACGCCTGCCGAACCATCGGTGGCGGTTGCGCGCGATCCAGTCGTAGACGAGGTCGCGCACGAACCACGGCACGAGCCAGAACACCGTCGTCAGGGGCCACGGCCAGCGCAGTCCGCGGGCGATGCCGAGCGCGGCCGCCGAACGGAAGCGCACCCGCCCGTCGCGCACCAGCACCAGGCTGTCCGGACGCACTTCGCCGACGCCGACCGCCGCCAGCACGCGGGCCGCGACCTGCGACTGCAGCGACGCGAAGCGGAAGCGCGCCTGCGAGTCGCGGCGGATGATGAACTGCACCGCGCCGTGGCACAGGTTGCAGGTGCCGTCGAACAGCACCAGCGGGTGTTCGCCACGACGTTCGTCTTCGACAGCAAGCTCGGCCACGACGCCATGCTACGCCGCCGCTATCGTGCAGCCATGACGAACAGCGCCCTCGTCACGGTCCTCACCCTGCTCGCGACCTTGCTCCACGCCCAGCAGCCGGCCGGGACCGGGCCCCGCATCGACCCGCGCGGCCTGCCCGGCGCGCGCCTGATCGCCGGCGGCGGCGCGCTGCCCGACGCGATCTACGCGCGGTTCTTCGAGCTGGCCGGCGGCGCCGAGGCGCGCGTCGTGCTGATCCCGACCGCCAGCGCGCGCGCCGACACCGAGGAGGGCCGCGCCGCCACCCTGAAGCGCTGGCGCGACGACCACCCCGGCGTGCACTTCGAGCTGCTGCACACACGCGACCGCGCCACGGCCGACGCGGAGGAGTTCTGCGCGCCGCTGCGCACGGCGACCGGCGTCTGGATCGGCGGCGGCGCGCAGGACCGCCTCGCCGACGCCTACCTCGGCACCCGCGTCGAACGCGAACTGCAGGCGCTGCTCGGGCGCGGCGGCGTCGTCGGCGGCTCGTCGGCCGGCGCCGCGATCCAGTCGCGCACGATGATCCAGGAGGGCATGGACCCGCCGGTCATGGCCACCGGCTTCGACCACCTGCCCGGGGCGATCCTCGACCAGCACTTCCTCGCGCGCCACCGCCTGCCGCGTCTCGAACGCGCGCTCGCGATGCGCCCCGGCCACTTCGGCGTCGGCATCGACGAAGGCACCGCGATCCTGGTGCGCAGCCGCGACGTCGAGGTGCTCGGTCAGAGCAAGGCGCTGTTCGTGCTGCCGGCGACCGGCGACCTGCCGCAGCGCATCGACGAGTTCGTCGCGGGCCAGCACACCGACCTCGTCACGTGGCAGCGTGCGGCGCGCGAACGCAGCCGCGGCGCGTTCCCGCCGCGGGTCAGCGACGCGCCGCAGCCGGCGGTCCCGCACGGCGCGCTGGTGCTGCACGGCGGCGGCGCGATGCCCGACGAGGTCGTGCGGCGCTTCGTCGCGCTCGCCGGCGGCGCCGATGCCCGCGTCGTGCTGGTGCCCGCTGCCGCCCCGCGCAGCCAGCGCCACGACGACGACTTCGAGCAGCTGCTGCGCCGCCACGGCGTCGCGCACGTGGAGACGATCCCGAACGAACACCCCGACGAGCTGACCGACGTACAGCTGGCCACGATCGAACGCGCCACCGCGATCTGGTTCGGCGGCGGCAGGCAGTGGCGCATCGTCGACGCCTTCGACGGCACCCCGGCGGTCGCCGCGTTCCA
The DNA here is from genome assembly GCA_020638735.1 of Planctomycetota bacterium. Lineage (GTDB taxonomy): Bacteria > Planctomycetota > UBA1135 > UBA1135 > UBA2386. The sequence goes on from JACKHZ010000009.1 coordinate 559,326, forward strand.
CCGCGTGCTCGCCCGCGGCGGGGTGATCGGCGGCACCTCGGCGGGCGCGACCATCCAGGGCAGCCTGCTGGTGCGCGGCAACCCCGAGGGCAACCGCGACATGTGGTGCGAGGGCTACCAGCGCGGCTTCGGCTTCCTGCCCGGCGTGGCCGTGGATCAGCACTTCGTCGTGCGCGACCGGACCGCCGACCTGCAGCGCGTGGTGACGCGCGCCCCGCAGATCGTCGGGCTGGGCATCGACGAAGGCACCGCGGTGGTCGTCACCGGCGACCAGCTCGAGGTCGTCGGCCACGGCAAGGTCGCCGTGTTCGACGCCCGGACGGCCGGCGGCGGGCAGGCGGTGCCGCCGCGCTGGCTCGCCCCCGGCGAACTGGCCTCCCTGGCGACGCGCTGACCCCCAGCGAGACCTGCCGGGTCACAGCCCGCGCTGGGCGAGCATGCTCTCCACGTACTTCGCCAGCACGTCGACCTCGACGTGCAGCGGGTCGCCGACCACCCGGCGGCCCAGGGTCGTGACCTCGGCCGTGTGCGGGATCACGGCGATGCGCACCTGCCCGTCCCGTCGACCGGCGATCGTCAGCGACACGCCGTCGAGCGTGATCGAGCCCTTCTCGACACAGTATCTCTGTAGCTCCGGCGGCACCCGGGCCCACAGCTCCCCGCCGCCGCGCGGGTCGATCGCCCCGGTCACCTCGCCGACCCCGTCGACGTGTCCCTGGACGAGGTGGCCGCCGAGCGGTTCGCCCGCCCGCAAGGCCCCTTCGAGGTTCAGGATCGTGCCGGCCGCGGCCCGCCCGAGCCAGGTCCGCTCCAGCGTCTCCCGGCTCAGGTGGAACGTGGCGCGCCCGTCCGCCAGCTCGACGACGGTGCAGCAGACCCCCGACAGGGCGATCGAGTCGCCGATCCGGAACGGCCCGCCCCCGGCCCCCGGTGCCAGGGCCGAGACGTCGACCGTCAGGCGCAGCTCGGCGCCGACCTCGTGGCGGCCGGTGACGGCGCCGACCCCCTGGACCAGTCCGGTGAACATGGCCGGCACCTTAGTGCTCCGCCCACCCCGCCCGAAAGCCCGGGCCACGACCGATCTTGACCACCCTCGGCTTCGCCCGTAGTGTGCTCACCCCTTCTTTGCGGCAGGGGCACCTTGCACTGCGCCATTCTGACCCTCTTTCCGGAGGCCATCCGGCCCTACCTGGACGAGAGCATCCTCGGGATCGCGCAGGCCCAGGGCAAGCTCCGGATCGACCTCGTCGACTTCCGGAACTATGCGCTGGACCCGCATCGAACGGTCGACGATCGACCGTTCGGCGGCGGGCCTGGCATGGTGCTCAAGCCCGAACCGATCTTTTCAGCCATCGAAGACGTGGAGCAGGCGCACGGCCCGTTCCACAAGGTCCTGCTATGCCCCCGCGGTCGTACCTTCGACCAACAGCGCGCGCGCGAGCTCAGCCGAAAAGACCGGCTGATGTTCCTTTGCGGCCGCTACGAAGGTTACGACGAACGCATCCGCGATCCGCGCTCGGGCTTCCATTGGGAGGAGATCTCGCTCGGCGACTTCGTGCTCGCCGGCGGAGAGCTCCCCGCGATGGTGGTGCTCGAAGCGGCGGTGCGGCTGATCCCGGGAGTGCTCGGCTGCGCCGAGTCCAACGTGCTCGAGTCGTTCGAGGGCGAGTGGCTCGACTACCCGCAGTGGACGCGCCCGCGCAGCTACCGCGACATGGACGTGCCCGAGGTGCTGTTCTCGGGTGATCACGGCGCGGTCGCCCGGTGGCGGCAGCAGCAGGCCATCCGACTCACCGCGCAGAAGCTCCGAAGAGAGCGCGCGGCCGAGCGGCGCGACGGCGACGACGAACTTCCATCCCCTTCCAACACGGCCACCGACCAGACGAACTCGCGCGGCGCACACGCCGACGACCAACGACAGGACTGACTATGAACATCATGCGCCAGCTCGAACTCGAGCACATGAAGCCCACCCTCCCGGACTTCGGGATCGGTGACACCGTCGACGTGCACTATCTGATCCGCGAAGGCGACAAGGAGCGCGTGCAGATCTTCAGCGGCGTCGTCATCGCCTTCCACGGCGCCGGTACCCGCCGCACGACGACCATCCGCCGCATCGTGTCGGGCGAAGGTGTCGAGCGCACCTTCCCGCTGCACAGCTCGCGCGTCGCCGACGTGCAGGTCAAGGAGCGCGGCATCGTGCGTCGCGCCAAGCTGTTCTACCTGCGCGGCCGCGAGGGCAAGGCGACCCGCCTGACCCGCAACCTCGGCAAGTCGAAGTTCCCGCGGAGTGGTGCTGGCAGCGGCGTCGCGCCGAAGAACGACGCGCCCGCCGCCGAGTGATCCGGCGCCGGTGATCGGCCAAGCGAAGTGACCGCGAGGCGCCCGCGCAACGGCGCCGTCTGACCCTCCAAGGCCCGACCGGCGCACGCCGCACCCGGAGCCATCCACGCCAAGACCTGCGCCCGGCTCGCGTGAGACGGGCCGATCGTCATGCTCGAGAACGCCAAGCGTCAGTTCTTCCTCGTCCTGTTGACGATCGTCGCAGGCCTGGCCTGCATCCTCACGCTGAGGATCCCGCTCGGCCCGGACCTGAAGGGCGGCACGCAGCTGCTCTACGAGGTGCCGGCCGACGTGCTGAAGGACCTCGTCGAGAAGGAGGGCGCCTCGGTCGACGCGATCATGCAGCAGACCGTCACGGTCATCCACGAGCGCATCGACCCCAACGGCACGCTCGACCCGCTGATCACGCGCAGCGGCGACACCGGCATCCTGATCGAGCTCGGCTACTTCCAGGACCCGCAGGAGCTGAAGCAGGTCCTCGAGCGCATCAGCAACCTCGGCAAGCTGGAGATGCGCATCGTCGCCGACGGTGACTTCCAGAAGGCCAACGTGTCGTTCCGGATGGACCAGGAGCGCACCCGGCTCGAGAACTGGCTCAAGGACCCGGAGCACGCCGCCTCGATCGCCGAGGACGCGCGGAACATCCGCCAGTTCAACGAGGACCCGGTCCAGGGTCCGCTGGCCAGCGGCAACCTCGCCTGGTACGCGCACCAGATCAAGCCGAGCACCGACCCGCGCCGCAAGGGCATGTGGGACTCGTCCTACACGATGGTGGGCAACCTGCAGGCCTCGACCGTCAAGGCCTACTCGGACGCCGACTGGAACAACGGCGTGATCCCCGAGGCCTACCTGAAGAAGGAGCCGAAGGACCAGTTCCTCGTCGAGTTCCTGGCGCTCAACATGAAGGAGATCTCCTTCACCGGCGAGCAGCTCGACCCGTCGGGCGTCGGCATCGGCACCGGCCGCAACGGCGGGCCGGCCGTCAACTACGCGATCGAAGCTTCGCGCCGCAGCGACTACCTCGCCTGGTCGGAGGAGTACATCGGCAAGTGCAGCGCGATCGTGCTGAACGGCATCGTCAAGTCGGCGCCGGTGTTCAACGGTCCGATCCCGGGCGTCGGCGTCATCGAGGGCAGCTTCACCCGCGACGAGGTCGACGAGCTGGTCAAGGTGCTGCGCACCGGCTCGCTGCGCGTCGAGCCGGAGCTGATGAGCAAGCAGACGATCGGCGCCCAGCTGGGCGAAGAGGCCATCTTCCGCGGCGTGATCTCGATCCTCGCCGGCGGCCTGCTGGTGTTCGTGTTCGTGCTGCTCTACTACGGCGTGGCCGGCACGATCGCCTGCATCACGCTGCTGCTGAACGTCTACCTGCTCTACGCAGCGATGCTGTTCATGCAGGCGACGATCACGCTGCCGGGCCTCGGCGGCATCGTGCTGACGCTCGGCATGGCGGTCGACGCCAACGTGCTGATCTACGAGCGCATCCGCGAGGAGCTGCAGAAGGGCAAGGAGGTCCTGCAGGCGGTGCGCGCCGGCTTCGAGCGCGCGATGTCGGCGATCCTCGACTCCAACATCACGACGTTCCTGGTCGGCATCGTGCTGTTCCAGGTCGGCGTCGGCCCGGTCAAGGGCTTCGCCGTGACGCTGATGGTCGGCATCATCACGACCGTCTTCACGCAGTTCTTCGTCACGCGCCTGCTGTTCCACTACGCGCTGGACAAGCACAAGCTCGACAACTGGAAGCCGCGCACGCTGTTCGACGACAAGAACGTCGACTTCGTCGGCAAGATCAAGCTGTGTGTCGGCGTCTCGGCGACGGTGATCGTCGCCGGCCTGCTCTACGCGACGCTGGTCGTGCCGCGCGAGGAGATGCTCGGCATCGACTTCACCGGCGGCGCCAACCTGCGCATGGTGCTGACCGACGCGACCGACCCGCAGGCGATCCGCGACGCGCTGAAGGCCGACCAGAAGTTCTCCGAGGCCTACCCCAACGCCACCGTCAACCGCTACGGCGACTCGGGCACCGAGTTCAACGTGCGCCTGAAGCTGAACGACAGCCAGCGCGACGAGATCGTCGAGGGCCGCAAGGCCTGGCGCGAGCTGCGCAAGGCGGCCGAGGAGGCAGAGGAGGCGCCGCCGGCGCCGTACGAGCCGCCCTACGTCGTCGAGCTGAAGCGCGTGTTCGCCGGCAAGCTGGTCAACCCGGCGTTCAGCGATGCGATGACGACGCCGGACGCCAACCGCCAGAACCTCGAGTGGGCGCAGGTCGACGTGCACTTCGCCAAGCCGATCTCGGTCGCCGAACTCACCGAGCGGGTGAAGAAGGGCCTCGCCCGCAGCAGCGTGACGCCGCTGCCCGACGCGACGCTGACCGAGGCGCGCGACCTGCGCATCGAGTGGCAGACGCAGGAGTCGACGCGCCAGTGGGAGCTGTCCGGCCTGGTGCAGAAGCAGCTCGAGGGCTGGACCGAGAAGAAGACCGTCGACGGCGAGGAGAAGGACGAGCCGATCGTGCTGTCCGACCCGTTCCCCGAGGCGCAGGAGATCCAGGGCCGCCTGGTCGACACGCTGCGCAACGCCGCGATCGGCGCGCTGATCCTGGCCTGGGGTCTGATCGTGCTCTACCTGCGCGTTCGCTTCCACGAGTACAAGTACGGCGTCGCCGCCGTGGTCGCGCTCGTGCACGACGTGCTGGTCACCTTCGCCGCCGTGGTGGTGGCCAACCACCTCGGTCTGGTGCACGCCGAGATCAGCCTGTCGATGATCGCGGCGTTCCTGACGATCATCGGCTACTCGGTCAACGACACGATCGTGGTCTTCGACCGCATCCGCGAGAACCGCATCGACAACGTGCGCAACGGCACCGACGAGCCGCTGCGCACCCTGATCAACCGCTCGCTGAACCAGACGCTGTCGCGCACGGTGCTGACGACGGTGCTGACGCTGTTCGTCGTGCTCGCCCAGTTCGCCGTCAACTGGGGCAGCGAATCCGACCTCGAGTCGTTCGCCTTCGCGATGATCGTCGGCATGGTCAGCGGCGTCTACTCGACGATCTTCATCGCCGCGCCGATCCTGATCTGGATGGACCGCGGCGAGGCGCCGATCATCACCGAACGCCCGGTCGACGTCACCGCGATCGAGACCGACGTCGTCGAAGCGGAGGCGTGACCGGCGCGGGCCCTGCTCTCGCAGCGGCCCGGGCCCGCCACCCGCGATGAACGCTCCTCACCCGACCCCCCGCTTCCACGGCCTGCTGGCGCCGTTCGACCTGCGCTCGACGGCCCTGCTGCGCACGGACGTGCTGGTGATCGGCGCGGGCGTCGCCGGCGCCGCCGCAGCGCTGGCCGCGGCCGACGCCGGCGCCGAGGTCCTGCTGCTGTGCAAGGACGAGCTGGGCGAGACCAACACGGCCTACGCGCAGGGCGGCATCGCCGTCGTGCAGCTGCCCGAGGACAGCGCCGCACAGCACATCGCCGACACGCTGAAGGTCGGCGCCGGCGTCGCCGACGCGCGCATCGTCGAACACGTCGTGCGCGGCGCCAAGGACGCGATCGCGTGGCTGAACGACCTCGGCACCCACTTCGACCGCATCGGCGACGGCCCCGACGCGCCGCTCGACCTGTCGCGTGAAGGCGGGCACAGCTTCGCCCGCGTCGTGCACAGCCACGGCGCCGCCACCGGCCGCGAGATCCAGCGCGCGCTCGACCGCGCCCTGCACGATCACCCGCGCATCACCGTGCGCTCGCACGTGTTCGTGCGCGACCTGGTGCTGCGCGAGGGGCGCTGCGTCGGCGCGATCGGCCTGCAGAACGGGCGGCAGAAGGCCTTCGAGATCGCGATCGAAGCCGGCGCGGTGATCGTCGCCACCGGCGGCACCGGCCAGATCTATCGCGAGACGACCAACCCGACCGGCGCCAGCGGCGACGGACAGGCGCTGTGCTTCCGCGCCGGCGCGCGGCTGGCGGACTGCGAGTTCGTGCAGTTCCACCCGACCACGCTCTACATCGCCGGCGCGTCGCGCTTCCTGATCAGCGAGGTGGTGCGCGGCGCCGGCGCGGTGCTGCGCGACCGCAACGGCGAGCGCTTCATGCAGGGCGCGCACCCGATGGCCGAGCTCGCGCCGCGCGACGTCGTCAGCCGGGCGATCCTCGACCGCATGGTCGCGACCAACGACACGCACGTCTACCTCGACCTCAGCGAGATGGCGCAGGACCCGCGCGAGCTGTTCCCGTCGATCGCGCGCATCTGCAAGACGTTCGACCTGGACCTCGCACGCGACCCGATCCCGGTGCGCCCCGGCGCGCACTACTTCGTCGGCGGCGCGGCGACCGACGCCGCCGGCAGGACCGACGTGCCCGGTCTGTTCGCGGTCGGCGAGGCCGCCGCGTCCGGGCTGCACGGCGCCAACCGCCTGGCCTCCAACTCGCTGCTCGAAGGCGCCGTCATCGGCCCGGTCGCCGGCCGCGCCGCGGCCGCCGAAGCCCGGCTGCACGTCGGCAAGATCGGCCTGCCGCGCCTCGGCGACGGTCCGCCGGTCGCCGACGACCCGCCGCGCCTCCTGCACGACGACCTGCTCTACTCGCTGAAGAGCCTGATGTGGCGCCAGGTCGGCCTGCGCCGCGATCAGGACGGCATGCAGGACGCCCGCCAGCGCATCGCCTTCTGGCACCACTACCTGACCCGCGGACCGATCGGCGCGCGGGCAGCCTGTGAACTGGCCAACATGCTGACCGTCTCGGCGCTGGTCGCCGAAGCCGGCCTCGCCCGCGCCGAATCGCGCGGCACCCACTTCCGCAGCGACGCCCCCACCCGCGACGACGCGCGCTTCTGTCGGCGGATCTTCCTGCAGCGCCAGCCCGACGGCGCGATCGGCGCCGTGCCCGGGCCGCTGCACGCACCGACCGACAAGGCAGCGGACCGGACCGGCGGCGAGGCGGCGCAGCGGTGAGAGGCGACCAGACGATCGACACCCAGCAGGGCCACGCCACCGAGGCGATGCTGTTCGGGCTCGTGCCGCTCGGCGACCCGCGCACCGCGGCCGAGGCGCTGACCGAGCTGCAACAACTCGCCGAGACCGCCGACTTCGTGCCGGCCGGCTGCGTCGTGCAGCACCGTCGCCACGCCGACCCGCACAGCTACCTCGGCAGCGGCAAGCTCGAAGAGCTCGCCGAGGTCGTCAAGCTGGCGCACAGCGGCGCGGTGATCTGCGACGACTCGCTGACGCCCAACCAGGCGAAGACCATCGAGGCCGCGGTCGGTGTGCCGTGCATCGACCGCAGCGAGCTGATCCTGCAGATCTTCGGCATGCACGCGCGCACGCCGCAGGCGCGGCTGCAGGTCGAGCTGGCGGCGCTGCAGTACGAGATGCCGCGCCTGCGCCGCCGCTGGACGCACCTCGAACGCCAACGCGGCGGCATCGGCGTGCGCGGCGGCGCCGGCGAGAAGCAGATCGACGTCGACCGCAACCTGCTGCGCACGCGCATCGCCACGGTCACCCGCGAGCTGAAGCGCATCGAACAGCACAAGGTGCGCGAGGTGCAGGGCCGCCCCGACCTCTTCACCATCGCGCTGGTCGGCTACACCAACGCCGGCAAGTCGTCGCTGATGAACCGCCTGACCGACGCCGGCGTGCTGGCCGAGGACAAGCTGTTCTCGACGCTCGACACGCGCACGCGTCCGTGGCGCCTGCCCGGCGGCCGCACCGTGCTGCTGACGGACACCGTCGGGTTCCTGCGCAAGCTGCCGCACCAGCTGGTCGCCAGCTTCCACGCGACCCTCGAGGAGGCGTTGCACACCGACCTGCTGCTGCTGCTGGTGGACGGCAGCTCGCCCGAGGCGGTCGAGCAGCTGCGCGCGGTCGACGAGGTGCTGGAGACGCTCGGCGTCGGCGCGTTGCCGCGCATCACCGTGCTCAACAAGATCGACCGGCTCGACGACCGCAGCGCGCTGACGCCGCTGTGGCAGGTCGACCCGCGCGCGATCCCGGTCTCGGTGCACTCCGGCGAGGGCCTGCCGGACCTGTTCGCGGCCATCCAGGAGCACCTCGCCGCGGTCGAGAACCGGGTCGAGATCCTGCTGCCGCACTCGGCGGGCAACCTGCACAACGAGATCCGCAACCGCGCCACCGTGCTGTCCGAGTTCTACACCGAGGACGGCTGCCTGATGGAGCTGCAGGCGTCGCCCGCCCTGCTCGGCCGGCTGCTGGCCGGCGGCGCCGTGCCGGTGAGCAGCGCGGACGGCGACAACGACCTGCCGGCGCCCGCCGACGGCCAGGTCCCGGGCACGGACGCGCCGCCGCCACCCGCCGAAGGCTGATCCGGCGGCGGCGGGCGAGGCCCGCGAACGACCCGCGGCGAGCACGCGGCGGCAAGAAGTTCGATCGCAGGTGTGACACCCGCCGTCGCGCTTCGCTCACCCGTGGAGAGAGGCCCGGCACAGCGGCGCGATGCGCCCGGTCCCCACGGCCTCCAGCACTCCCGCCCCCGAGGCCCCCATGCAAACGCCGAAGTCACCGCTAGCCCTCCTGGCCCTCGCCGCCGCGCTCGCAGCGCAATCGCCCCAGTCCCCCCGCACCGACGGCGACGCCGCGCGCCCGCCCGCCGACCCGCGCGTGATGCTCGAGTATGCGCAGTTCGACCCGCTCGTCGCCCCCCCGCAGGTGCCCGAGGGGCTGCAGGCCACAGCCGACGTGCACTTGTTCGTCGTGCAGTTCCAGGCCACCCCGGACGACCGGGACCGCGCCGCGGTGACCGCCGCCGGCGGTCGCGTCGTCGGCTACCTGCCGCACGACTGCCACCTGGTCCGCCATGAAGGGAGCCCGGCGGCGCTCGCCGCGCTGCCGACGGTGCGCTGGGTCGGCCCCTACCAGCCCGCCTACCGCCTCGATCCGCCGCTGCTCGCCGAGTTGCTGCGCACGCCCGACCTGGCGGCCCGTCGCTACGACATGGTCATGGTCGACAAGCACCGCGACAAGGCGCGGCTCGAGGCCCGCGTCGTCGCGATCGGCGGCCGCGTCGTCGAACGCCACCCGCAGAGCCTGCTGTTCAGCGTCGCGCTGACCGGCGCGCAGCTGCTGCAGGCCGCGCGGTTCGACGAAGTGCTGTGGATCAACGCCTGGGGCGAGCCCGGCGTCGACATGAACAACGCGCGCGCCCAGGGCGGCGCCAACTACCTCGAGAGCGTGGCCGGCTACACCGGCACCGGCGTGCGCGGCCACGTCTACGAGGGCGTGGAGTTCGACCACCCCGACTTCGCGACCCACCTGACCAACGTGCTCAGCGGCGGTGAGCCCGACATCCACGGCCACTGCACGGCCGGCATCATCTTCGGCGACGGCACCAGCACGCCGTCGGCGCGCGGCCTGGTGCCCGACGCGATCGGCTTCTACACGAACCACTACAGCGTCACCGCCGGCTTCTCGCGCAACCAGGTCATCGACCAGATCGTCAACGGCAACAACTGCATGTTCACGACCGCGTCGTGGGGCGGCGCGCTGACCGGCTCGTACAACGCGACCTCGGCCGACGCCGACGACATCGTCTTCGACCATCGCATCCCGTGGACCAACTCGATGTCCAACTGGGGCACCAACGTCGACGTACGCCCGGAGGCGTGGGCCAAGAACGTCATCTCGGTCGGCGCCGTCTGGCACGGCGACAACTCGGCGGTGGCCGACGACTCGTGGGCGTGGCCAGGCCCGGGCGCGGCGCCCTTCCCCAACGCTTCGATCGGCCCGGCGGCCGACACCCGCAACAAGCCGGACCTGTGCGCCTACTACGAGGACATCCTGACCTCGGACCTCACGGCCGGCACCGACAACGGCCTCTACTACAGCGGCTCCGGCGGCTACACGACCAACGACTGGACGCCCGACTTCGGCGGCACGTCCGGCGCGACGCCGATCGTCGCCGGCTTCAACGGGCTGGCGATCCAGATGTTCACCGACCAGCTGTTCAGCAACCCGGCGCGCGTGCCCGGCGGCTCGCGCTTCCAGAACCGCCCCTTCGCGCAGACGCTGAAGGCGCTGATGATCGCCGGCGCGCGCGACTACACGCCGACCGCGACCACCAACCGGCGTGAACACGTCGGCTGGGGCTTCCCCAACGTCGGCGACCTCTACTCGCGCCGCGATCGCATCGCCATCGTGCCCGAGGACGTACCGATCGTGCAGGGCGCGACCCACGAGTACCGCTTCGAGGTGCTGCCCGGCGAGACCGACCTGAAGGTCGTCATGACCTACCTCGACCCGGCCGGCAACCCGGCCGCCGCGTTCGACCGCGTCAACGACCTCAACCTGCGCGTCGAGTCGCCGGCCGGCCTGCTCTACTGGGGCAACTACGGCCTCGAGGGCTCGAGCCAGACCAACCACTCGACCAACGGCGGCGTCAGCGACAGCCGCGACACCGTCGAGTGCGCGTTCTTCAACAACCCGATCGCCGGCGTCTGGACGGTGCGCATCTCCGCGCCGACGCTGACCACCGACGCCAACGTCGCCACCGGCGCGACCGACGCCACCTACGCGCTGGTCGTCAACGGCGGCCGGCGCGTCTACGGCTCCGGCTGCGCGCGCTACGTGCCCGACACCAGCACCTCGGGCGGCGGCGCCAACTACTTCCCGTGGGGTGGCTACGCGCCGGTCGGCCTGACGACCACCTTCACGAACTCGACCAGCCTGGTGAGCGGCGGCGCGATCTACTTCGACGTCGACGTCGCCAACGCCCTCTGGGTGCACTCGCTGGACATCAACACGACCGCCGCCGTCGGCACCGAGATCTACCTCGATCTCTACACCACCGGCACCGGCGGCACCTACGTCGGCAACCAGACCAACCCGGCGGCGTGGCTCGCACGCAGCGCGGGGCGCGGCACGGCGGCCGGGGTCGGCGTCGCGACCCACGTCGAGCTGGCGCAGCCGTTCCGGCTGCCGGCAGGCACCTACGGCTTCGCCGTGTCGTCGAGCAACTTCGGCCACGCCTACACCAGCCAGGCGACGACGACGGTGTCCGACGCCAACGTCTCGATCACCGGCGGCGTGTCCACCGCCGGGCTGTTCAGCGGTTCGACGTTCTCGCCGCGCTACCCGAACGTGACGCTGAACTACCGCACCGACGGCTCGATCGGCAGCAACGTGCGCTACCAGACGATCGTGCGCCACGACGAACTGGGCAACGCCGGTGACATCACCGGCCTCGCCTTCGCAGTGGGCGTCGACGGGCGCCACTTCAACTCCAACCTGCAGGTGCGCATGTCGCACGTGCCCTCCGGCCACACGCTGTCGACGACCTTCGCCAACAACCTGCCGGCGCCGGTGCTGGTGTTGTCGGCCAACAACTACAGCTGGTACTACGCCGCCGACCAGTGGCGTGAGATCGGCCTGCAGGCGCCGTTCCACTACGACGGCAGCTCCGACGTGGTGATCGAGGTGCTCGCGCGCGGCAACGTGCAGACCAGCAGCGCCGCGTTCTACCGCAGCTCGACCGAGCCGCGGGTCGTCAACGCCAGCTGGAGCCTGCTGACGCCGGCCACGGCGGCGGTGGACGACGACTCCGCGCTGCGCATGCGCGTCAGCTTCGACTGCGCCTACGGCTCCGAACACGGCGCCTCGTGCGGCCGCCTCGACGCCAGCCACATCGGCGACGGGCACCTCGGGTCGACGTTCTGGTTCCGCTGCAGCAACGCGACGCCCAACAACTTCGCGTTCCTCGGCCTCGGGCTGGACGACACCTTCCCGTTCCCGCTGTCGCTGACGCAGTTCGGCTGGACCAACTGCAACGCGTACACCTACTCGCTGCAGATCAACTCCGCGGCCACCAGCGGCAGCGGGCTGGCGCTGTCGGCGCTGTCGGTGCCCAACGACCCGACGATCACCGGCGCGCGCGTGTTCGGCCAGTGGTTCCAGCTCGATTCGTCGGAGCCGGGCGACATCACGTTCTCCGGCTCGACCCGGGTGATCCTCGGCCGGCCGGAGTGACCGGCTGACCACGCGCGAGTAGCCGCCGCGCGCGACTACTTGCGCAGGTCGAGCACCACCAGCAGGTCCTGCGCCTGCACCGCGCGCCCGACGTCCGTGTGCAGCTCGCGCACGGCGCCCGCGGCAGGTGCGCGGACCACGGTCTCCATCTTCATCGCCTCGAGCGTCAACAGCGGGTCGCCCTCCTGCACCTCGGCGCCCTCGACGACCGCCAGCGAGATCACGCGCCCCGGCATCGGCGAACCGACCTCGCCCGGACTCGCCGGATCGGCGCGGCGACGCGTCTCGACCTCGCCCTCGAGCGACTTGTCGGCGACGACGATCTGCCGGTTCTGGCCGTTGAGCTTGAAGTAGACGGTGACCATGCCGGCCTCGTCCGGTTCGCTCTGCGCGTCGAGCGCGACCACCAGCGTCTTGCCCTTCTCCAGCTCGACCCACACCTCCTGTCCGACCTCGAGGCCGTAGAAGTAGGTCGCCGTCGGCAGCAGCGAGACGTCGCCGCAGCGGTTGCGGAAGGCGAAGTAGTCGTCCATCACGCGCGGGTAGAGCGCGTAGCTGACGACCTCGCGGTGCTCCGGTTCGCGGCCGCGGCGCGCCTCGACGTGCGCCTTCGCCGCGGCGAAGTCGAACGGCGCCATGCCGTCGCTCGGCCGCCCGCTGACGATCGGCAGGCCCTTCAGCACCGCCGTACGCAGGTCGTCGGGGAAGCCGCCCGGCGGGTTGCCGAGGTGGCCCTGGAAGTAGGTGACGACGCTCTGCGGGAAGTCGAGCCGCCGCGCCTCGGCGAGCACCTTCTGGCGCGTCGCGTCGACCGACGACCCGAGGTCGTGCCGCATCACCAGCAGGTCGTTCTGCACCAGGAAGATCGCGAAGTCGCCGACCATCTTCGACGACGGCGTGACCTTGGGGATGTCGCCGACCAGCTGGTTGACGACCGCGAACGCGTGGCGCACGTCGTTCCAGCGGTGGATCAGCCCGAGCGACTGCACCTGCGGCCGCAGGTTGGAGTACTGACCGCCGGGGATCTCGTGGTAGTAGACCTCGCTGGTGCTGCTCTTCAGGCCGCACTCGAACGGCGCGTAGAACTCGCGCACCGCCTCCCAGTAGTCGCAGAGCGGCTGCATCTCCTTGTTGGTCAGGCCGGTCTCGCGCTTGTCGCCGCGCAGCGCCGCGATCAGCGCGTTCATGCTCGGCTGCGAGGTGAGGCCGGCCATCGGCGCCAGCGCGGTGTCGACGATGTGCACGCCGCTGTCGATCGCGGCGATGTAGGTGGCGACGCCGTTGCCCGACGTGTCGTGCGTGTGCAGGTGGATCGGCAGCTGCGTGACCTCGCGCAGCTTCGTGATCAGCATGCGCGCCGCCTGCGGCCGCAGCAGCCCGGCCATGTCCTTGACGCACAGGATGTGCGCGCCCATGTCCTCGATGCGCTTCGCCAGGTCCGCGTAGTAGCCGAGCGAGTACTTGGTGCGCGCCGGGTTGTCGACGTCGCCGGTGTAGCACATCGCCACCTCGGCGAGCTTGCCGGTCTGCAACACGCGCTCGACCGAGACCTGCATCGAGTCGAGGTCGTTGAGGCTGTCGAAGATGCGGAACACGTCGATGCCGCACTGCGCGGCCTCGTCGATGAAGCCCTCGACGACGTTCTGTGGATAGCTCGTGTAGCCGACCGCGTTGGCGCCGCGCAGCAGCATCTGGTGCAGCACGTTCGGGATCGCGCGCTTCAGCTTCGCCAGCCGGTCCCACGGGTCCTCGTTGAGGAAGCGGTAGGCGACGTCGAAGGTCGCGCCGCCCCAGGTCTCGAACGAGAACAGCCGGTGCCCCAGCTGCGCCATCGCCGGCGCGATCGCCAGCATGTCCTTGGTGCGCACGCGCGTCGCCAGCAGCGACTGGTGCGCGTCGCGCATCGTCGTGTCGGTCAACAGCGGTCGGTGCTGGCGCTTGATCCACTCGACCAGCTTCGCCGGCCCGCCCTCGGCGAGGATCTGCGCGGTGCCGGGCGGCGGCATGCCGTCCTTGACCGTCGGCAGCGGCGCCGCGGCGAGGCTCGCCGGCGCGAGCCGCTGCGCCGCCGCGACCGTCGGGTGGCCGTTGACGATGACGTCGGCGAGGTAGGTCAGCAGCTTGGTGGCGCGGTCGCGGCCGTGCTCGATCTCGAACAGCTCCGGCGTGTCGTCGAGGAAGCGCGTCCAGGTCGCGCCGTCGAGGAAGGTCGGGTGCCGCAGCACGTTCTGCAGGAACGCGAGGTTGGTCTTGACGCCGCGGATGCGGAACTCGCGCAGCGCGCGCACGCCCTTCTGCGCGGCGTGCCGCAGCGTCGGGCCGTAGGTGATGCACTTGACCAGCAGCGAGTCGTAGTGACCCGACACCACCGTGCCGGCGAGGCCGTCGCCGCCGTCGAGCCGCAAGCCGAAGCCGCCCGGCGCGCGGTAGGCGTTGATGGTGCCGGTGTCCGGCAGGAACTCGTTCTCCGGGTCCTCGGTGGTGATGCGGCACTGGATCGCGCAGCCGCGCGGCGCGATCTGCGCCTGCGGTGGCACGCCCACCTCCAGGCTCGACAGCGGGTAGCCCTGCTCGATGCGCAGCTGCGCCTGCACGATGTCGATGCCGGTCACCTGCTCGGTGACGGTGTGCTCGACCTGCAGCCGCGGGTTGACCTCGATGAAGTAGTGCCGGCCGTCGGCGACCAGGAACTCGACCGTGCCGGCGTTGTGGTAGCCGGCGTGCTTCGTCAGCCGCACCGCGTCGGCGAACAGCGCCTCGCGCACCGCCTGCGGCAGGTTGGGCGCCGGCGCGATCTCGACGACCTTCTGGTGGCGGCGCTGCACCGAGCAGTCGCGCTCGCACAGGTGCACGACGTCGCCGTGTCGGTCGCCGAGGATCTGCACCTCGATGTGGCGCACCTTCGGCAGGTACTTCTCGAGGAACACCACCGCGCTGCCGAACGCCGCCAGCGACTCGCTGCGCGCCTGGCGCAGGAACGGCACGATGTCCTTCTTGCGCTCGACGACGCGCATGCCGCGGCCGCCGCCGCCGTGCGCCGCCTTGAAGATCGTCGTGCCGTGCTCGGCGAAGAAGCGCTCCGCCGCCGCGATCGCCTGCGCCTCGTCCTCGGGCAGCTCGAGCCCGGGCACGGTCGGCACGCCGAGCTGGGCCGCGGTGTGCCGCGCCGCGACCTTGTCGCCGAGGCTCGAGATGACGTCGGCGCTGGGGCCGACGAAGGCGATGCCCGCCGCGCGCACCGCCGCGGCGAAGGCGTGGTTCTCCGACAGGAAGCCGTAGCCGGGGTGGATCGCGTCGACCTGGGCCTGTCTCGCCACCGCCAGGATCTCGTCGCCGCCGAGGTAGGCCGCGACGGCGCCCTTGCCGCGGCCGATCAGGTAGCTCTCGTCGGCCTTGTAGCGATGCTGGTTGGTGGCGTCCTCGTCGCTGAACACCGCGACGGTGCGCATGCCGAGTTCGGCGCAGGCGCGGAACACGCGGATCGCGATCTCGCCGCGGTTCGCGCAGAGGACCTTTTGGAAGGGGCGAGGTTGCATGGCGGATCCAGGGTACGGCCTGACGTGGCGACCGACCGGTCGCCACGGTGAGTATTTCGGCGCCCCCAGGTGTGGGCCTGTACTCCCCTTCGTGCCGACGCCACATGCACTTCGGCGTCGCCGGATTCGCGCCGCGAGCGACCGCTGGCGGCGCCGCCACACGCGCGCTGTGGACAGAGTGTTGGCAACGATCCTCAACAGCGCCGCGGCGCCGTCGACCATCGCCTTCACGAGTGCGTGGAATCCGCGGCGCGCGCACCTAGACTGCAGCCCCGGAATGGTGCCCGCCCCGAACCTCCGGAAGCTGCTGTCGATCGCGTTCGTCGGAGCTCTCGCCGCCTGCTCGTCGGTCGACACGCCCGCCAACCGGGTGGTGGTCGTCACGCCCGACGTCGCGACCACGATCTCGCTGGTGCCGCGCAACGACCAGGTGCTGATGGTCGGCAACTCCGCCGCGCCGGCCGCGGCCGCGGGCGTGGCGCAGAAGACCGTGGAAGACGCCGTGCTGCAGGCGAAGCTCGACGCCATGGCCGCCGACGGCTCGTTCGCCGCGGCGATCCCGAGCGCGCCGCCGGGCGCAAGCCAGTTGATCGTGCTCCAGCACGGCGACCGGCAATGGTACTGGGCGCCCGGCAGCACCGTCGAGGGACGGACCGCCTACCTGCGGACCTGGACCCACTTCCAGGCGCTGTTCAACGACGCGGCCAACTACCGGCCGGCCGGCGGCGACGCGCTGCGCGACACCGAACGCCGCGCCGGCATCCGGAGGAAGCCTTGAGCCGCGCGATCGACGCCCTCGCCATCGTGCCGGTCCGGGTCGGCAGCCAGCGCCTGCCCGGCAAGGCGCTGTTGACCGAATCCGGCCAGGAGCTGTTCCTGCACACGCTGGCGCAGGCCAAGAAGGCCGCGAACATCGACCTGGTCGCGGTCGCCACCGACGACGACCGCGTCGAAGCGGCCGCGAAGCGGCACGGCTACCGCGTCGTGCGCACCAGCCCCGCGTGCCGCACCGGCAGCGAGCGCTGCGCCGAGGCGGCCGCGGAGCTCCCGTGCCGCGCGGTGCTCGACATCCAGGGCGACTGGCCGGAGGTCGCGCCGCGCGACCTCGAGGCGCTGGTCGCGCAGCTGCTCGCCGGCGACGCGGTTTGCAACACGCTGTGCGCGCGCCTCGACGACCCGGCGACGATCCAGAACCCCAACGTCGTCAAGGTGGTGCGCGGCGGCAACCAGAAGGCGCTGTACTTCAGCCGCTCGCCGATCCCGTACCTGCGCAGCGTCGACCCCAACGGCGGCGCCGCGACCTTCCCGATCCTGCGCCACATCGGCGTCTACGGCTTCGCGCGCGACACGCTGCTGCGCGTGCCGGGGCTGCCGTCCAGCGGGCTCGCCGAGGCCGAGAGCCTCGAGCAGCTGCGCTTCCTCGAGAACGACATCGCGATGCATGTGCTGGACGCCGACGGCGATCCGTGGGGCATCGAAACTCGCGCAGACTACGACGCATTCCTCGCGCGCCTGAACCAACACCAACGATGAACGACCGCCCGCACCAGCTGATCGAGGCCCGCCGATGACCAAGTACCTGTTCGTGACCGGAGGCGTCGTGTCGTCGCTCGGCAAGGGCCTGACCTCCGCCGCCATCGGCTGGATCCTGGAGCGCCACGGCCTGAAGGTGTCGATGCAGAAGCTCGACCCCTACATCAACGTCGACCCCGGCACGATGTCGCCGTTCCAGCACGGCGAGGTCTACGTCACCGACGACGGCACCGAGGCCGACCTCGACCTCGGCCACTACGAGCGCTTCACCACAGCTCGCATCAACAAGGACTCCAACTACACCACCGGCAAGATCTACAAGTCGGTGATCCAGAAGGAGCGCCGTGGCGACTACCTCGGCAAGACGGTGCAGGTGATCCCGCACATCACCGACGAGATCAAGATGGCGATCCGCGCCGGCGCCGCGCCGAGCGAGGGCGAAGCCGCGCCGGACATCGCCATCACCGAGATCGGCGGCACGGTCGGCGACATCGAGAGCCTGCCGTTCCTCGAGGCGATCCGTCAGTTCAGCCTCGAGGTCGGGCCGAACGACTGCATGTTCATCCACCTGACGCTGCTGCCGTTCCTGCGCGCGTCGGGCGAGCTGAAGACCAAGCCGACGCAGCAGTCGGTCGGCAAGCTGCGCGAGATCGGCATCCAGCCGCACGTGCTGATCTGCCGCACCGAGATCGCCATGGACGACGACATGGCGAAGAAGATCTCGCTGTTCTGCAACGTGCGCCCCGAGGCGGTCATCGAGGAGCGCGACGTCGCCTTCTCGATCTACGAGGTGCCGCTGATGCTGATCGACTCCGGCCTCGACCAGCGCATCCTCAACCACCTGCAGGTGACGCCGCGCCGGCCGGTCGACGTGACCGACTGGAAGCAGCTGCTCGAGGTCGTCAAGCATCCCGAGCACGAGGTGACGATCGCCGTCGCCGGCAAGTACATCGAGCTGCACGACGCCTACAAGTCGATCTACGAGTCGCTGAGCCACGCCGGCATCAAGAACCGCTGCAAGGTCAACCTGCGCAAGGTGTCGGCCGAGAAGGTCGCCGACGAGGGCGCCGAGAAGTACCTCGCCGGCGTCGACGGCATCCTGGTGCCGGGCGGCTTCGGCGAGCGCGGCTTCGAGGGCAAGATCGCCAGCATCCGCTACGCGCGGGCGAAGGGCATCCCGTTCCTCGGCATCTGCTACGGCATGCAGGCCGCGGTCGTCGAGTATGCGCGCAGCGAGTGCGGGCTGACCAAGGCCACCACCACCGAGTACGACCCGAACGCCGCGCAGCCGGTCATCTCGCTGATGGAGGAACAGAAGAAGACCAACGACAAGGGCGGCACGATGCGCCTCGGCGCGTTCGACTGCGAGCTGCAGCCGGGCACCAAGGCCGCCGCGGCCTACGGCACGACGCAGATCAGCGAACGCCACCGCCATCGCTTCGAGCTCAACAACGACTACCGCGCGCTGCTGGCCGAGAAGGGCCTGGTGATGGCCGGCCGCAACCCCAAGCTCGACCTCGTCGAGGTCGTCGAGATCCCGGGCCACCCGTGGTTCGTCGGGGTGCAGTACCACCCGGAGTACAAGACGCAGCCGCTGACGCCGCACCCGCTGTTCCGCGACTTCGTCGCCGCGGCGGTCGAGCACCGGGCGAAGGTCGGCAAGTAGCCCGCGCGGCAACAGGGGCTCCGGCCTTGCCAGGCCGGGGGCGATCGCCTTCGATATCGCCCCGTGACCGCTGCCGAGCGCACCTCCTGGGGAACCGCGACGACCGCCAGCCGACCGACCGGCGGGCTGGTGTCGGCGGGCTTCGCCGTCGGCAGCGCCGGCGCGCTGATGCTCGCCGCGACGGCGACCGTGACGCCCGACGCCGCGCGCTGGTTCGGCCTGCGCGGCCCGCACTGCCCGCTCGGCAGCTGCCTCGGGCCGCTCGCGTGCCCCGGTTGCGGCCTGGTGCGCAGCGTCGCCGCCACCGTGCAGGGTGACCTCGGCGCCGCGTGGACCTACCACCCCGCCGGTCCGGTCGTCGCGGCGCTGTTCGCCGGCACCGCGCTGCTCCATCTGGACATACTTCGGCGCGCTCGCGAACTGCCGGCCCACCGCTGGCTGCGCCGCGCCGGCCGCATCACCTTCCTGGTCGCCGTGCTCGGCGGCTGGATCTTCCGTCTGCTGACCTGACCCCCAACCTCACCGGACCGAGTCCCCACCGATGGACGAGGAAGCAATCGCCCTGCTCGTGCAGCTAGTCGTCATGTGTGTGTTCGGCGGCATCTGCGCCGCCATCGCCGGCAGCCGCGGCCGCAGCGCGGTCGGCTGGTTCTTCGTCGGCATGTTCACCGGCTGCATCGGCATCATCCTGGTGCTGGTGCTGCCCGACCAGAAGGAGGCCGAGGCGCGCGAGAAGCGCATCCGCCTCGAGAACCGCCGGCTGCGCGAACAGCTCGACAAGGAGCGCCAGGTCGCCGACCAGCGCCACCAGCACGTCGAACGGCGCCTCGGCGTGCACGACGAAGCGCTCGGCGTGGACACCTCGCGGCCGCCGCAGCTGCCGGGCGGCACCGCCCCGGCCCAGCTGACCGAGACCGGCACCGGCCAGTGGTTCTACGCCCGCGACAACGAACGCCAGGGGCCGGTGTCGGCGGAGACGATCCGTCACCTGCTGCAGGCGCGCGCGATCCAGCGCGACACGCTGGTCTGGAGCCAGGGCATGCAGGACTGGAGCGAGCTGCGCCACGTCGACGAGTTCCGCGAGGACGTGGCATGACCGGGCGCAGCGGAGACGACGCGCCGCCGCCGATGCCACAGCCCAGCACGCCGCCGCCGACCGGCGCGCCGCAACAGCTGGTCGTCGAGGGCATCCTCGACGGCCGCGTGGCCGACGCAGCGGCGCTGCGCGCCACCGTCCACCTGCTGAGCGCCGCCGGCGCCGGGCGCTTCCGCCTCGAGGTCACCGGCGGCCGGTTCAACGTGCTGCCGGAGGACACGCAGGTGCCGGGCGCGGCCTTCGACGAGGACGCGCAGGCCACGTTCCTGCAGACGCTGCAGAAGGTCGTCGACGCCGCCGCCCCCGGCAGCGTCGAGACCACGCTGCGCTGCAAGATGGTCTACGCCGACCAGGTCGCCGAGACGCTGTTCGTGCTGCAGGCCGGCCAGCTCGAGCCGCTGACGCGGCGTCGGCCGCGCAGCGTCGGCGACGCGCCGCCGCTGCCGCACGACGAACCGGCCGCGGAGATGCAGGTGCGTCGCCGCGAGTTGATGTGGGTCGCGCCGGTGCTGCTGCTGCTCGGCGCCTTCATCGCCTGGCAGACCGGTTGGATCGACCGCGTGCTGGCCGCCCGCGCCGACGCGATCGCGTGTGAGACCGGGCCGTTCGGCGACATGCTGGCGGTCGCGGCGTCGCGCGAGTGGGGCAACTACGTCGTCACGCTGCAGCGCGGCCCCGGCTACCCGGAGACGCCCGAAGCGCTGGCACGCCGGCGCGACGCCAGCCAGGACCTGACCAGCCGCGCCGCCACCGAGCTGGTCGGCGACGGCGGCGAGCTGTTCGTGCAGCTGCTCGACGCGCAGGGCGAGGTGCTGGCCGAACGGCGCACCGACCTTCGCGCGCTGCTCGCGGCCGCCGACGGCAAACGCGAGGTGACGCTGCCGGGCCGGATCGCCGCCCACACGCTGCGTCTGGGACTGGCGAGCGGCAAGGCACCGAAGTGAACGACGGCGGGTTCGACGACGGCGGGTCGCACGATGCCGACGAGCCGGACCGCGCCCCCGCCGACGCCGCGCCGGCGCCCGATGCGGCGCCCGGCGGCCCCGCCGAACCACAGCTTCCCGCCGCGCAGTACTGGCCGCCGGGCCACCCGCCGGCGCCCGATGCGTGCGTGTCCGTGCAGTGCGCCGCCTGCGGCCAGCTGTGGCGCGTGCACGAGCGCATGCGCGGCTTCCGCCTGCGCTGCCACTGCGGCGCCTGGGTCGAGCTGCCACCGCCCGAGCAACCGGCGCTGCCCGCGCCGGCGCGCGCGCTCGAGCTGCCCGCCGTCGTCACGCAACCGCGCGGCGCCGACGGCCTGATCGAGCTGCCGACCGAAGAGGGCGAGGTCGTCTACCAGCTGATCCCGACCGACCGGCCGATGGCGCCGGGCACGCTGCGCCGCGCCAGCTCGTCCAACCAGACACGCTGGACCAACCGCACGGTGCTCGAGTTCGTGCTGCTGATGGCGGCGCTGCTCGGCCCGCAGCTGCTGGCGTGGCTGCTGGCGCGCGGCAGCGAGTTCGAGCTGCTGCTGCCGTTCTCGAGCCTGGTCAGCGGCGCGCTGGTCGCGGTCGTCGTCGCCTGGGCCGGCCCGTACGGCCGGCTGGGCTTCCGCGCCGCGGCGCCCGTGCACTTCGCCGAGGCGGTGCTCGTCGCCGGACTCGGCGTCGGCATCGCCACCGCGTACTCGATGGGCCTCGAGCGCCTGCTGCCCGACCTCGAGCACGACGGCATGGACCAGCTGATCGAACGCCTCGGTTTGCCGGGGTCGCTGTTCGTCATCGCCGTCACGCCGGCGGTGCTGGAGGAAGTGATCTTCCGCGGGCTGCTGCAGGGCCGACTGATGGCGCTCTACGGCCGCGGCCTCGGCCTGTTCGTCACCGCGGTCGGCTTCGCGTTGTGCCACGGCGCGCCGCTGGTGCTGCCGATCCACATCGGCATCGGACTCTATCTGGGCTGGCTGCGCGACCGCGCGCACAGCCTGCTGCCCGGCATGCTGATGCACTTCCTCTACAACGGCACGCTGGTGTGGCTGACGACGGTGTGACCGGGGCCGAACCGCTGCAACCAGGCGGACGCAGCCGACGAAGGCGCCGCCGATGACCGAATCCGGCCCCTCCTGGGCGAAGCCCGTGCTGCTCGCCGCCGCGCTCTACAACCTCGCCTTCGGCGCCTTCGCGGTGCTGTGGCCGCGCGGCTGGTTCGAGCTGTCCGGCATGCCCGTGCCCGAGCAGCTCTACCTGTGGCAGTGCGTCGGCATGATCGTCGGCGTCTACGGCATCGGCTACGCGTGCGCCGCGTGGCGGCCGCTGCGCCACTGGCCGATCGTGCTGGCCGGGCTGCTCGGCAAGGTGTTCGGTCCGATCGGCTTCGTGCAGGCGGCCATGGATGGCGCGGTGCCGTGGCGCGCCGGCTGGATGATCGTCAGCAACGACCTGATCTGGTGGCTACCGTTCGCGCTGCTGCTGCGCGGTGCGTGGCGGCACCACCAGCGGGGACCGCAGTGACATGGCCTGGCCGACGCTGACACTGCTGCACCTCTTGCCGACCGCGTTCATGACCGGCGTGATCTGGTTCGTGCAGGTCGTGCACTACCCGCTCTACGCGCAGGTCGGCGAACGCGCGTTCCGCGGCTTCGAGCAGGCGCACTGCGCGCGCACCACGTGGGTCGTGCTGCCCCCGATGTGCGCCGAGCTCGGCCTCGCCGGCTGGGTCGTCGCCGCAGCGCCCGCAGCCGCCAGCGTATTGCCGTGGCTCGGCGCGGCGCTGGTCGCGGCGATCTGGCTGGTGACGTTCACGCTGCAGGTGCCGTGTCACGATCGGCTGCAGGCCGGCTTCGACGCGGCGGTGCATCGGCGGCTGGTGCGCAGCAACTGGCTGCGCACCGTGCTGTGGTCGCTGCGGCTCGCTGTCGCGGTGTCGCTGTGCCTCGTGCCGGCGTGAGCTCAGCGCCGCGGGAACAGCACTTCGCGTTGGCCGGTGTGGATGTCGTAGCGCACGATCTCGGCGCGGTCCTGCACCAGCACCTTGGGCCAGCCGCTCCACGACAACAGCCGCAGGCGCCAGTGGTTGTCGACCGGCAGCGGCATCGGCGGCTCGAGCGTGTTGTTTGCGGGATCGAAGCGCAGCCACGCGCCCCGGTCGCCGCCGCGACACAGCAACCAGATGCGGCCGTCGGGGTCGCGTTCGAGCAGCGAGCCGGTGCGATGCATCGGCGTCACCGGCTGAACCGAATCGAACGGCAGGTCCGGTGGCAGTGCGACGTCGGTCGCTTCGCCGGTGATCGGGTCGATGACGAACAGCCGCGCCTCCGGCTGCTGCTTGCGCACTTCGCGAACAACCAGCACGCGGCGGTCGTCGACCAGGCCGAGCACATCGCAGCCGCGCAGCGCCTCGCACGGCGCGGCTTCGCCGTCGCCGATGCGCAACAACCACCCCGCGCGATCGCCATCGACATCGTGCAGCAGCGCTTCGCCCACGAAGAACGCGTGGATCAGGCGCCGCACCGCGACCTTGCGCCCGTGCACGAAGTCGAACAGCATGCCTTCGTCGTCGAACATGACCTGCAGGCCGTGGCCCGCGGCGCGGTAGACGCTCATGTCCTGCAGCGGCCACGCCTGTCGCAGGCGGTTGCCGTCGGGCCACGTGATGGTCATGGCGTCGCCGTCGATGGCCACCCGCTGCCCTCCCGGCCCGCACAGTCTCGACGTATCGCGGTGCTCGACGGCGATCGCGTCGCCGAGCGCGCCATCGGCGTGCAGCGTGCGGTGTTGCCAGTCGTAGTCCACCACCGTGCGCTCGCCGGTCTCGAGATCGAGCACCGACGTGGCCCGGTCGCCGCCGTACATGCGCCAGTAGCGCTGCTCGGCCTCCATGCCCAGTGGCGTCGGCTGCAGCAGTTCGGCGGCGAATGCCCCGTAGAGGTCGTCGAGCTGCTCCGCCGCACCTGTCGCGAGGTCGATGCGCAGCGGCACACCGGCGAAGTCCTCGTGTTCGGCACCGACGACGAGCACGAAGCGGCCGCTGGGGCTGACGCCGCCGACATACAACTTCGCCAGTTGCTGCAGGTCCGGGTGGCGGTAGCGCCACGTCGCTGCGCCGAGCCAGACCGCGAACGGCGACGACAGGGCTGCGGTCATCGCCAGGCCGAAGCGTGCCGAACGCAGCGGGCCGCCGCCGCGGCGGCCCTTGCACCACGACACCGCCGCGACCAGCAGGCCGCTCGGCGGCACCACCCACAGCCACGACAGCCACGGTAGCCACTTCTCCAGACCCGGGCTCTGCCGCAGCACCGCGAACACCAGCGTGCCGAGCAACAGCCCGAACAACACCGTGCCGAGCACCGCCATGCGGCCGCCCGGCAGCCACGTGCCGATCGCCCAGATCCACGGCGTGCAACACAGTGCGACGACGCACGTGTCGAACAGCCACGGCCGCTGCCACCACACGGTCTCCCCCGTCCAGTCCCACTGCCACAGCGCGTTCCAGTCGCCGCCGAGCGCGTCGACGACCACTTCGCCGAGCAACAGCCCGAGCAGCGGCAGCAGCAACGTCGCCAGCACGAAGAACAACAGCTTGCCGCCGAACGCCGGCCCGAGCGCGCCAGGCAGACGCCGCACGAACTGGTCGTCCTTCGGCGCGAACTCGCCGCGCACCAGGCCCGGTACCGCGAAGCCCACGACGCCGATGACGCCGGCGGCGACGAACCACGACAGCGCCTGCACGCCGTAGTCGTCGGCGAGCTTGTGCTTCGGGAACATCCACAGCATCAGACAGAGGCTGGCGAACACCAGCCCGGTGTAAGCCAACAGCAGCGCACGCTGGGCGCGCCACTCCTTCCACAGGTGCACCAGCGCGAGCCTCACGACAGCACCTCCGCGCGCTTCTCGGCCGTCGCCGCCGTCGTCGCCTCGCGCAGCAGCTGCTGCAGCGCGCGCGGCACCTGCACCGGCTCGTCCTGACCGAGCATCTCGGCCAGCGAACCGTGCCGCACCACGCGGCCATCGTCGAGCACCGCGACGCGATCGGCGATGCGCGCCGTGACCTCGAGCTCGTGCGTCGCGCACAGCACCGTGCGTTCGCCGTCCTTCAGCGCCTCGATGACGCCTTGCAGCACCTCCTCGCGCACCAGCGCGTCGAGCCCGGCGAACGGTTCGTCGAGCAGCAGCAACAGAGGCTCGGGCGCGAGCGCCGCGACCAGCATCGCCTTCATACCCTGGCCGCGCGACATCGCCTTGAAGCGCGTCTTCAGCGGCACGTCGAGCTGCGCGCACAGCTGTTGCTGCCGCGCGCGGTCCCAGGTCGGGTAGTGCGGCTCGAGGTAGCGGTAGAGGTCCTTCGCCGTCATCCACGGGTAGACGTCCGGCACGTCGGGCACGTAGCCGACCTGCTGCAGCACCTGCTTGTGCGCGCGCAGCGGGTCCTGGCCGAGCACCCGCACGGTGCCCGCGCGCGGCCGCAGCACGCCGAGCAGCACGCGCATCAGGGTGCTCTTGCCGGCGCCGTTGCGCCCCATCAGCACCGTGACCTTGCCCGGCTCGAGCGCGAGGTCGAAGCCTCGCAGCACCTGCTTGCGGCCGAAGCCGGCCTCGAGGCCCTTCACTTCGAGTGTCGTGTTCATGCCTTGCTCCCCCTGACTTCTCCCGGTTGTTCCCGCTCTCCCCGCTGCTGCAGCACCCGCTCCAGCACTTCCTGCAGCACCACCAACTCGTGCCCCGCCGACACCGCCTGCTTCGCGGCCTCACGGAACGCGTGAAGCGTCTCGGCCGAACGCACCGCGCGCGCCACGTCGGGCCCGGCCGCGGTCACATAGACCCCCGACCCGTTGCGCCCCTCGGTCGCGCCGAGGTGCTCGAGGTCGCGGTAGGCCTTGGTCACCGTGTTGGGATTGACCAGCGCCTCGGCGGCCAGCCCGCGCACCGACGGCAGCTTGTCGCCGACGCCGAGCTCGCCGCGCGCGATCGCGTCCAGGATCGCCGCCACCAGCTGCTGGCTCGGTGGCACGAGGCTGTCGGGATCGACGCGGTGGTTCACGACCGTACTATCGGTCTAGCACGGTGGTCACTTGAGCTGGGCCGACACAACGGTCCGAATGTTCCCGATCGGGAAGATTCGGCGCCAACCCGGCTTGCGTTGCACAGGCATCGAACCCGATAATCCCGATCGGTATCACACAGCCACACATGCCACCCGCAATGACCAAGACCGAGCCAGGTGTTCCCGATCGGGAATCCGTTGCCAGCTTCGTGCGGGATCGTCGACGCCAGGCAAACCTGACCCAGCGACAACTCGCGGAGCTGATCGGCTCCGGCGTGCGCGTGATCTCCGAGCTGGAGAACGGCAAGCCGACGCTGCGCATGGACGCCGTCAACAAGGTGCTCGCGGCCTTCGGCAAGCGCCTCGGCGTCGTCGATCTCGCCGCGGAGGATCGGCAGTGAACGACGACCACCTGCGCCGCGCGATCGTGCGTCTCGCCGGCACCCGCTGCGGCGTGATCGAGGAGCTGCCGAACGGCGGCAGCCGCTTCACCTACGACCCCGACCACCTCGAACGCCGCGACGCGCAGCCGGTGTCGCTGACGATGCCGCTGCGCGCCGAACCCTACAGCAGCGACCAGCTGCTGCCGTTCTTCCGCAACCTGCTGCCCGAGGGCTGGCTGCTCGACATCTCGCTGACGCGGCTGAAGGTCGCGCGCGACGACCCGTTCGGGTTGCTGCTGGCGACGTGCCGCGACTGCATCGGCAACTGCGAGGTCGTGCCGGCGGAGGAAGAACGGTGAGCCGCTGCTGGTCGTGTGGCGAGCCGATCGCGGCGGCTGTGCGCTACCACGAACACTGCCTCGAGCAGTTGTTCGGCGTCGGCCAACTGCCCGACATCGACATCGACACGGCTCGGCTGCACACGCTCGCGTTGGCGATGGTCGGCAGGGCGTCGATCTCCGGCGTGCAGAAGAAGCTCAACCTGCGCCTCGACGACAAGCGCTGCACGCTGCAGATCGCCGTCGATGGCGCGCAGTTCTTGCTCAAGCCGCAAGCGGGCACCTTCCCGCACCTGCCCGAGAACGAATGGCTGACGCAGCGCCTCGCCGCGCTGGTCGGCATCGACGTGCCGCCGTGCGCGCTGCTCGAGCTGCGCGACGGCACGCTGGCCTACGTCGTGCGCCGCTTCGACCGCACCGACGACCTGCGCAAGCTGGCGATGGAGGACTTCTGCCAGCTCGCCGAACTCGCGCCCGGCGCCAAATACACCGCCAGCGCCGAGCAGTGCGGCAAGCTGGTGCGCCGCTACGCCAGCGAACCGCTGATCGAGCTGCTGCGGCTGTATCGCCAGTTCGTCTTCGCCTGGTGGGTCGGCAACGGCGACATGCACCTGAAGAACCTCGCGCTGCTGCGGCACGACGATGGCCGCTGGCGGCTGTCGCCGGCCTACGACCAGCTCAATACACGCCTGGTGCTGCCCGACGACCAACAGGCGCTGCCGGTCTGCGGCAAGCGCGACAACCTGAAGACCGAGACGCTGCGCGAACTGGCCGAACGTTTCGGCATCGGCAGCAAGGCGGTGGAGCGGGTGCTGCGCGAATTCGGCGAAGCGCTGCCGGCCGCGCTCGAGCGCGTGCAAGACGCGCCGTTGCCGGCTGAGATGCGCGAGGTCTACGCGGCGACGTTGCGGCAGCGTTCGCCGGCGTAGACGGGCGGAGCGGCAGCTGCCAGAGGGGAGTGTCAGACCGCGCGTCGCGCCGCACCAGGAGACGCCGCGCCGCGCAGCAGCCCCGCGACACTCAGATCCTCGTCGACGTCGGGCCAGTGAAGGCCCTGACCATCACCAAGCAGCCGCCAATTGGCCCGCTGCGCCGGCGTCGCGTGCAGCAGGCGGGGAAACCAAGCCAACGGGACAATGAGGCGGCGGCCGTCGGCCAGTTCGACCGACAACTCGTCGTCGGAGATGGCAGCGCCAACCGCGCGAGGATCCACACTAGGCTCCGAAGTAGTCACGCCATGCCTCCAAGAATTCCTGCCGATGCTCGCTCACCTGTTGTTCGAGCCTCCGAAGCTCTCTGCCACTGAGCCGGCTTGATGCCGCCAACGTTACCGGATCGAGCCAGAACTTGGCCAGCGCTCCCGCCTGCTCGATGTGGATGTGCGGCGGCTCCGCCCCCTCGTTGGAATAGAAGAAGAACCGCGTCGACCCGATCCGAAGGACGGTTGGCATCTCACGCCATGGTAGCGAGAACCGCGAAGCGGAGCTCCGGTGCTCGCTGGATCGGCCGCGCCGAGGCTGCGGCCGACGACATGCTCGACGACCTCGCCGATCGGCGCATCCTTGCCCGACCGGGGTGCCCTACCAAGCGCGCGCCAACCGTTCGTCGCCGCCCGCCGCGATGCGCTCGAATGCGTTGTCGAGCGCAATGAGCAGCTGCCAGCGATCGACGCCGCGCCGCGCGGCCGCGCCGTCGACGACCAGGGTCTCGAGCTCGCCGACGCGCGCGCCCTTCCACAGCTTGTCGGCCAGCGCCACGACGCGTTCTTCGAGCGTGACGTCGGGTGCCTGCCACGCAGCGTGCGTCACGCAGACGCGCGCCAACGCCGGCGCGACGCCGCGTTGCCGCAGCAGCTGTTCGCCAGCGGCCTCGTGCCGGGCGCCGGACGCCGCCAGCTCTGCAGGGTGCAGGATCTTGCCGACGTCGTGCAGCACGACGCCGGCGCGCACGAACGTCGCGTCGAGCGGCACCGTGTGTTCGGCCAGCGCCGCGAGCAACGCTTCGGCAGCTTCGCCGACCAGTTCAACGTGTCGCAAGAGCCGCGCCGGCGCGCCGAGTTGGTGCAGCAGCGCCGAAGCGTCACCACGCGACATCGAGGGCCCTTCGCCGCCCTTCATCCGTCGCGCTCCACGCCGTCCGGTGCGTCCTTGAAGAGGTAGATCTCGGGCGCAGCGCCTTGCTCCAGCCGGTAGACACGATCCCGCTCCGCGCGGAAGCAGCCCAGGAACTCCCGCGGCAGTTCGCGGCGCCAGCACCACCGCCTGGACTCGACCTCGCCGCCAGCGCCGATCGTGATCCACACGCCGTCGCAGTCGACTACCAGCAGCCGCTGCGCGTCGAGCCGGTAGAGGTTGCACGGCACGCCGAGGCCGTTCTCCGGGTGCAGCGCGAAGCGCTGCACGGCCCCGCCCGGCGAGACGACGCAGAGGGTGCGGCCGTGGTCGCGCAACGACGGGTGCGCATCCACGGCATCGACGACGATGCGGATGCCGGTCTTCGGGTCGAGCCAACCGGCGCTTTGCGGCAGCGAAGCCCCGCAGGCCGCGAACGCGGCGCACAGCACGACGACCGCGTGGCGACTCGCCGCCATCACTTCTTCGCGGTGCGCTTTGCCCGCTGCGCCGCCGACGACGACTTGACCATCAGGCGGCCCTTGCCGGTGGCCGGCAACGGCGTCTTGGCCTGCGCGATCGCCGCCGCGATCAGGGCCTCGACCTCAGGGCTCGCCAGTCGACGCGCGCTGTTCAGTTCGACGAAACGCACCATCTTGCCGGAGCCCTGCAGGATCCCGGTCGGGTCCGGCAGCTTCGGCCCCTGCCCGAAGTACAGCGACACGCCTGTGTCGCGCCCGGTCAGCGCGAGGACGGCGTCGATGCCGTGCTCACCCGGCGCGTAGCCGATGACGACGGAGGTCGTGTAGTCGTAGGCCAACTCGTTGGCGGTCGGCAGGCGCTTCCGCAGCGCGGTGCGCACGGCGCGGAAGACCTGTCGGTGCTTTGGGTCGAGGCGATCGATCCAGGAAGCGATCAAGGTCTCGGGGTCGGGTTGGCCGCCGTCGTGGTCGTTCTTCATGCGGTCGTGGTTGCGCGAGCACGGGCAGGTCTGGCGCTCCGGCGCGATGCTACTCGGCTCGCGCAGAACAGCGGCGTCCCAGCCATTCGATCTCCTTCGACCGCCTCGAGCCTGGGGAGAGCTGGTCCGCATCATCCCGGCTAGCCAAGAGCCATGATGACGAGACATACGCAAACGGACAGAGAGAAGACCAAGGCCTGCAGCTTCAGAAGACCCGACTGCTTCCGGCCCCGAGCGACCATGAACCCCACGCAGGAGGAACCGAACCACAACAGCGCGAGCAAGACGCCGTGATCGAATTCGAGGCCGAATCGTCCAGGATGGTCGAAGCCGATGTCGCCGAAAACGAGCGCCAGCAGCGCGAGACCCTGCAACGTCATGGCCACGACGAACGCGAAGCGACTCTGCGGGGCCGGCGGCCGCCTCGTCCGACGAACTGAATCCGCAGGCATCTCAGTTACGGTCGCTCTCCCTGCTCAACGTCTTTGACGCTGAGCCGCGAGCGCCTCTGGGCGCTCGCCGGCTCCTGCGCCTAGTTGGGCGGAGCAGACCATTGCTACCTCCCCGTTAGGGGTAGGAGTTTGATCCGGGTCAGCTTGTCGAAAGCGGCCTTCTCCTCCGGAGAGAAGGCTCCCAGGAACGCAACTTGGCCGTAGTCGTCCTGGTTCAGGTACAAGCGAATCGCCGACCCGGAGGTCTTGAGCAGGGAGTCGTAATTCGTCAGCACCTGTGGATCCAGCCAGTCATTATCGACTCGAAGATCCCAGCGCACATGGTCTCCCCGAAACTCGAACTCGACCCATGCCTCGCCCGCATCCACATCGACGTGATCCGCGATGCCGCTCAGGCTCAGGGCTCGCCCCGTCATGCGCTCAAGCCGCAGGAGGACATCGCGGTAGGCCCCGTGGTCCTCGATGCGCTCGAAGTCACACATCCAGAGATGATCGCAGACGGGTGTGAATGGCTCGCGCTCAAGATCGTTGCCGAGAGCCTCCACGAGGCCGACGAACGGGTTGCGCTCCAAGTCAACTCGCGAATGGAAAGCGGTGAGGTCCGCTTCGACAACCCCTGCGTTGAGGATCAGGCCGGCCTTGGCCAACGAGGCAAGCTGGGCCTCGATGGTGATGTTTCTCCGGAAGAGCCCCACGTCGTTCTGCTCCTTGTCGCTGGAACTACAAGCTGAGAAGTCCCCAAGGGCGACCATCAGCACGAGGATTGGGGTTGCCCGTCGGCTTGACATGTTCCGCGCGCTCTCTGAGACGGAGCTGTAGCTTCCGCCAAACTTCAAGTTGCACACTTCGGCCGACCTCCCGTCGGTCAGCCTTCCCCGTCAGCCTATCTCCCGCTCGCACTCTCGCAACCCACTGAGCTCACGACACCCCTGCAGCACTCCCAGTTCTTCGGCCGAACTGCCTGACTCCGGCGCATCGACGATGCGACCCCAGCCCGCGCAGCGAACACCCGAGCAGCGCTGAGCGCGCTCGACCTAACGAACACTCCCAGGTCTTTCGTCGCGCGGGTCCATCCATGCGCGGGCAGCGTGTGAGCGCCGACGATGCGGCACTCAACGCGCTGCACGCGGCCAAGCGACCACGGAAGTCGGCGTGCCCGGAGTCGTCATGGTTCCAGGCGAAGCAGAGCCTGGTGAGTTCCCAGACCGCGAGCAGTCACAGCTCGACGCTGCGCGATCGTCATGGACTGCCCGTCGCGATCCCGCGGAACGTCCTGCCCGACACAGCAGGGCCCGCGACATCACGCCGCGATCCACGCACTCCGCACGCCGTCATGCAACCCCGCCCACACACGACGAGCCGCACCACCCCCGACCCGCAGCCTGCGGCCGTTGGCACGAGGCCATCCGAACCCAAAGGCCCACCCCTTCTCCCCGGCCAATCCCCGACCCCCATGGCCAATCCCGCCCCCACCCGGCATCATGTTCGCCCCCAATGTTGACCCTGTCCGGAGTATCCAAGTCCTACGGCGACCGCGTGTTGTTCGCCGACGCCGCGCTGCAGGTCAACCGCGGTGACCGCCTCGGCCTGGTCGGGCCGAACGGCGCCGGCAAGTCGACGCTGTTCTCGCTGATCCTGCAGAACGAGCCCGCCGACGACGGCGAGATCGCCCGCGAACGCGACGCGGTGGTCGGCTACCTGCCGCAGGAGAGCGCGCCGGTCGGCGACGAGACCGTGCTCGAGATCGCGCTGCAGATCACCGACGACTTCCTGCGCCTGCACCGCATCGTCAAGGCGTGGGAGAACGACGAACACGTCGACCTGCACGACGCCGAGCACCACACGATCTACGAGCGCTACAACGAGCTCAACGGCTACCTCGTCGAGGCCAAGGCCAAGCAGATCCTCGCCGGGCTCGGCTTCAAGGACAGCGACCTCGAGCGGCCGGCGCGCGAGCTGAGCGGCGGCTGGGTGATGCGCGCGCACCTGGCGCGGCTGCTGACCCAGGAGCCCGACCTGTTGATGCTCGACGAGCCGACCAACCACCTCGACCTCGAGTCGCTGCTGTGGTTCCAGGGCTACCTGCAGAACTACCCGGGCGCGATCCTCGTGATCTCGCACGACCGCGAGTTCCTCGACGCGCTGGTCACCGCGATCGTCGAGATCCGCCACCAGAAGCTGCAGCGCTACACCGGCAACTACAGCAAGTTCCTGGTGCTGCGCGCCGCGTCCGACGCGCAGCAGCTGGCCGCCTACGAGGCGCAGCAGAAGGAGATCGCGCATCTGCAGGCGTTCGCCGACCGCTTCAAGGCCAAGGCCAGCAAGGCGACCCAGGCGCAGAGCAAGCTGAAGCAGATCGAGCGCATGGAGAAGGTCGCGGCGCCGGTCGCCGCCGACAAGAAGGTCGGCTTCCGCTTCCCGCAGCCGGTGCGCAGCGGCCAGCGCGTCGTCTGGCTCGAGCAGGTGCACTTCGCCTACGGCGACAAGCCGGTCTACCGCGGCGTCGACTTCGAGGTCGAACGCGGCGAACGCATCGTGCTGGTCGGCCCCAACGGCGCCGGCAAGTCGACGTTGCTCAAGCTGCTCGCCGATCGCCTGACGCCGCAGCGCGGCGCGCGCAACCTCGGCCACAACGTCACCGCCGGCTACTTCTCGCAGTACCGCGTCGAGATGCTGCAGCCGGGCCGCACCGTGCTCGAGGAGGCGCTCGACACCGAGGCCAAGGTCACCGAGCAGCAGGTGCGCACGCTGCTCGGCTCGTTCCTGTTCTCCGGCGACTCGGTGTTCAAGAAGATCGCCGTGCTCAGCGGCGGCGAGAAGACGCGGCTGGCGCTGGTCAAGCTGCTGCTCAACCCGCCCAACCTGCTGCTGATGGACGAGCCGACCACGCACCTCGACATCTCCAGCATCGACGCGCTGGTCGAGGCGATGACGCAGTTCGCCGGCACGCTGGTGTTCATCTCCCACGACGTGCACTTCATCAAGACGCTCGCCAACAAGGTGCTGCACGTCGCCGATGGCAAGCTGACGCCGTATCTGGGCAACTACGAGTTCTACCTGCACCAGACCAAGGCGGCGTCGGCGCGCGAGGCGCTGACCGCTGGCGGCGGCAATGCTGGCGGCGGCGGCAGCAAGAAGCAGAAGCAGGCGCAGGCACAACCGGCCAAGAACACGAGCCAGGACGGCAACCGCCTGTCGCCGCGCGCGGCGATGCAGAAGCAGCAGAAGGTCGTCGACAAGCTCGAGCAGCAGATCGCCCAGCTCGAGGCTCGCGCCGGAGAGTTGCGCGGACAGCTCGAGCTGCCGGCGACCTGGGACGACCCCAAGCAGGCCAAGGCGCTCGACGCCGAGCTGCAGAAGGTCGTGCAGCGCCTCGACGCCGAGACCGCCGCCTGGGAGGTCGAGGCGGCGCGGCTCGAGGAAGTCAGCCAGTGAACCAGCAGCCCAACAACCCGCTGCACGGCGTCACCCTGAAGATGATGCTCGAGTACCTGGTCGAGACCATCGGCTGGGACGAGATGGCGCGCGCGATCGACATCAACTGCTTCGCGCGCGACCCCAGCATCAACTCGTCGCTGAAGTTCCTGCGCTCGGTGCCGTGGGCGCGCACCAAGGTCGAGCACCTCTACCTCGGCGTGAAGCGGCGGCTCGGCGACTGACGCCGCCGGCGCCGCATCGGCCGATCACTCGACCCAGTAGTCGAGCACCTGGAACTGCTGCTGGCCCGACGCCCGGAACACGTAGGTGAACAGGCCGAACGAGTAGCGGTTGGCCGAGAAGTTCGCCGCGTCGATCGCGCCGACCACGCCGGTGTAGGTCGTCGACTGGCCGCTGGTGACCTTCCACGTGCTGGTCGAGCTGACGCCGACCGACGTGCCGACCAGCACGCTGCCGGCGGTGGTCTCGACGTCGAGCTGGAAGCCGACCTCGAGCGCGCCGCCGGTCGACACCGCGCTGCCGACCTGCAGCGTCACCTCGGTCGAGCCCGCGCCCTGACCGACCGCCTGCGGGCCGACCTGCAGGCCGCCGTAGAGCTGGCGCAGCTGGTTCTTCTCGGCGACCGTCGGATACGTCGAGGGCTCCCCGACGCGATGGCGGAACACCGACGCGTCGACGTGCTGCGCGCCGTCGGGCACCGACGCGTTGTAGAAGCCGCGCTCGGCCTGCAGCGTGATCGGCGTGCGCGGATAGCTGACGATCACCTTGCTGCCGACCAGAGTCGGGTCCGGGTGCGTCATCACCGTGTAGGTGTACTGATCGACCGGCACCGTCGTGAACACCACCGTGTCCTCGGTCGGCGCCGACGTGAACAGGATCGTCTTCGACAGCTCGTAGGCGACGCCCTGGGTGCGCGTCGCCGCAGTGGTCAGCGTGCCCTTCAGCTCGAAGCCCGACTGCGTCAGCACGCCACCGTCGATGTTGACGCCGACCGACACGCCGGCCGAGAAGGTGATCGACCGCTCGCTCTCGTTGGTGGTCGTGTTGGTGTTGCCGAAGGCGGTGAACGAGCCGCCGACGTTCTGGCCGATACCGGCCCGCGTCGGCGGCGCCGCCAGCGCGGCGAGCACGATCGGCTCGCTGAACACCAGCTTGTACTCGGCCTCCGAGTAGCTCAGCACGGCGCTGTCGGTGTCGACGTTGGCGGCGACCAGCAGCGGGATGCGCTGGTCCTGGCTGTTGGCGAACGGCACCGTCACGGTGCGCGACTCGACCCGCGTCGGCGACGTCGCCGGCAGGCCGAACACGCGCACCTGGTTCTTGTCCTGGCGGTAGACGGCGAGGTCCTCGCGGTCGTCGCCGTCGAAGCTGCCGGCGATGATCGACGCCGAAGTGCGGTCGAAGAAGCCGAACGAGTTCTGGTCCCAGACCGTGTTGTCCGGCAGCTGCCAGTCGGCGACCGCGGTCCACGGCGCCGAGCCGGCGAAGTCGTCGTAGACGAACTGGTTGATCGCGACCTCGTCGACGCCGTCGCCGTCCCAGTCGAGCGCGTTGACGAACAGCGTGCGCACGCGGCGGTTCGACGGGCTGTTGCAGCCGGAGTAGAAGAACTCGGTGTAGAACACGCCGAGGTCGGCGAAGCCGGCGACGCGGTCGTCGAGCGCCATCAGCAGCTGCTTGGTCGATTGGCACTGCGTCGAGAACTCGGTCAGGCCGGCGAGCACGACCTCGTCGACGCCGTCGCCGTCGATGTCGCCCATCGCGATCGAAACCGTCAGCGGGATGCGCAGCACCTGGTCCTGGTCGCGTTCGGAGAACACCTCGTTGCGCAGCGTGGCGAGACCGCGACGCACGTCGTCGAGCACCAGCGTGCGCGCGGTGCCGGTAGCGCCGACCAGCTCCTGCACGGCGACGCCGATCTCGGGCACCGAGTCGGCGTCGACGTTGCCACAGCACAGCTGCACCCACATCTGCGAGCCGCTGAGGTCGGGCGCCACCACCACGTCGCTGCCGAGCTGCACGTAGTCGGCGCCCGTGCAGCGCCACGCGCTGACGCGCGCGGAGCCTGCCGACACCAGGCCGATGACCAGGTCGTCGCGGCCGTCGAGGTCGAGGTCGGTGGCCACCGCCGTCAGCTGCGTGACGTCGAAGTTGCTGGCCAGCTGCTTGTCGACGACGTCGCCGAAGCCGCCCAGCTGGTCGCCGACGATGCGCACGCGGGTCTCGATACCGGACTGGTAGACGAACACCAGGTCCTGCAGGCCGTTCTGATCGACGTCCGCAGGCACCGCCGTGCGCAGCAGTCCGACCGGGTCGTTGTTCTCCGACTGTTGCAGGAACGGCATCTGCGTCTCGCTCTGGCCGTAGAGGAAGTCGTTGGCGGCGGCGCCGTTCTCGTCGGTGACGTCGAGCAGCACCAGCGGGTTGTCGGTCGCCGGCGCGCCGGCGCGGCCGATGTTGAGCAGCAGCAGCTCGTCGGTGCGCTGCAGCACCGGGCGCTTGCCGAGCGGCGTGGTCTCCTCGTCGATGGTCAGGCCCGGCGCCGACTGACGCGGCGTCTTGTTGGTGTTGACGCCAAGGCGATTGAGTCCGTCCTCGAGCGAGGCGGCGCCGGTGCTGCCGCCGCCGCCCCCACCGCCACCGCAAGCAGCGAGGGTCAACAGCGACAGGCCGAGCGGCAGCCCGAGCGGGCGCGAGGCGAGGGAGAGGCGGGAAGGATGAGGGTTCATGGAGTCTCTGCGGGGTTGGGTTGGTTGCGGCTCGGGTGGCGCACCCGCCGATGCGCCAGCGCCCGCAGCACCCCGCAGAGATTTCCGCCGGCCCCTCGAGAGCTCAGCCGGCCACTTCGGCCTTCAACCACGCCCGGGCGAAGAACCAGTCCGCCTCGACGGTGCGCAGCGACACCTCCAGCGCCGCGGCGACCTCCGGCATCGACAGGCCGCCGAAGCAACGCAGCTCCACCACCTGGGCCTTGCGCGCGTCGAGCTGGGCCAGTCGCCCGAGCGCTTCATCGAGCGCCAACACCGGCAGGCGGTCCCCGCCGCCACCCGGCGCCTCGGGCTCGAAGCCGGTCAGCAGACTTTCTTCGCGGGCCTGGTCGCGCTTCTGCGCATTCCTCCTGCGGGCGTGGTCGACCAGCACCTGCCGCATGACCCTGGCGCACAGCCGGCGGAAGTGCGCGCGGTCCTCGAGGCCGGCGACCCGCTGATCCACCATGCGCAGGTAGACTTCGTGCACCAACGCCGTCGGTTCGAACGGGGCCTGGGCCTCGCGCTGCAGCTGCGCCCGCGCCAGCTGCCGCAGCTCGTCGTAGACGGCGGGCAGCAACGAATCGAGGGCCACGGGTTCGCCGGAGCGGTGCCGCTGCAGCAACTCGGTGAACGACGGAGACCCTGACGACATGCCTTCTGGAAGTGCTCCTGACGAGAGTGCGGCGCAGTATAGCTCGCCGGACCAGTTCGCCCGCCTGGCGGCGGCGTTCGAACGACTGCGGCCGCTGCCATCGCTCGAACGCGAACGGCGCCTCGAGGCGCTGGCGGTGCTGGAGCCCGGCATCACCACTGCGCTGCGCGCGCTGTTCGCCCAGCACGACGACGACCCCGAGGCGCTGGCGGCGCCCGAACGCGCGTTCGACCACGACGAGCTGGCCGCGGCGCTGGCCGACGCGGCGCCGGCCGGCTGCGCTGCGGACGACGACGTGCCGCCGCCGCAGCGCGTCGGGCCCTACCGCGTGCTGCGCCGCATCGGTCACGGCGGCATGGGCGTCGTCTACCTCGCCGAGCACGCCGACCCGGATCTGCGCCGCAAGGTCGCGATCAAGGTGCTGCGCAGCTCGGCGCGCGGCTCCGACGCGCTGCGCCGTTTCCGCCGCGAACGGCGCATCCTCGGCGCGCTGCAGCACCCGAACATCGCCACCCTCTACGACGGCGGCGTCACCGAAGATGGCCAGCCGTTCGTCGCGATGGAGTTCGTCGACGGCACCGACCTGCTGAGTCACTGCGACCAGCGGCGGTTGTCGGTCGAGCAGCGGCTGCGGCTGTTCGAGAAGGTCTGCCGCGCCGTCGCCCACGCCCACCGCGCGCTGGTCGTGCACCGCGACCTCAAGCCCGGCAACATCCTGGTCACCGACGACGGCGAGCCGAAGCTGCTCGACTTCGGCATCGCCAAGCTGGTCGACGAAGCCGACGAGCAGGAGGCCGCGCCGGTCACCCGCACCGGCGAGATGATGCTGACGCCCGACTACGCCAGCCCCGAGCAGGTGCGCGGCGAAGCGGTGACGACGGCGACCGACGTCTACGCGCTCGGCCTGGTGCTCTACGAGCTGCTGACCGGCGTGCGCGCGCAGCGGCGCGACGCGGCGACCGGGCCGTCGCTCTACGAGGCGATCTGCGAACGCATGCCGACGGCGCCGAGCGCCGCCGTGCTCAAGTCCCCGCCGCGCGACGGATCGCGGCCGGAGACGGGCACCCGGCTGGTGCGCCGACTCGCCGGCGACCTCGACACGATCGTCGCCCAGGCGATCAAGAAGGAGCCGGCGCGGCGCTACCACTCGGCCGAAGCGCTGGCCGCCGACGTCGAACGCCACCTGCGCGGGCTGCCGGTCACGGCGCGGCCCGACACGATCGGCTATCGGGCCCGCAAGTTCGTCGCCCGGCACCGGCTCGGCGTCGGCGCGGCGACCGTGCTGCTGAGCCTCGGCGTCGCGTTCGTCGTCGTCACCGCACAGCAGAACCGCACCATCCGGGGCCAACTGACGACGATCCGCGAGCAGAACGCCACCATCCGCGCCGAGCGTGACAAGGCGATGCAGGAGCGCGCCGTCGCCGACCGCGTGGTGCAGTTCCTGGTGTCGCTCTACGACATGGCGGCGCCCGATCCCGAGCGCGCCGAGCAGCTGCGCGCCCGCGAGCTGCTCGACCTCGGCGCGCGGCGGGTCGAGCGCGAGCTGGCCAACCTGCCGCAGCAGCGCGCGCCGATGCAGCTGGCGATGGGCCGCGCGTACCAGGCGCTCGGCCTCTACGACGACGC
The DNA here is from genome assembly GCA_020638735.1 of Planctomycetota bacterium. Taxonomy (GTDB): domain Bacteria; phylum Planctomycetota; class UBA1135; order UBA1135; family UBA2386. The sequence goes on from JACKHZ010000009.1 coordinate 598,199, forward strand.
CCTGCCGCTGCTCGAAGCCGCCGAGCGCACCTTCGGCGAGATCGCCCGGGATGGCTTCGCCCACCGCGAGGCGCAGTTCGTGCTGGCCGGCGCCTTCCTGCACCTCAACGAGACCGCGCGCGGCGAACAGCTGCTGCGCAGTTCCTGGCAGCCGCTCGCCGACGGACGCGAGATGCCGGCCGCGATCCGCGCGGCGCGACGCATGGCGCTGACCACGTGGCTGCGCGACCAGGGGCGCTTCGACGAGGCGCTGCAGCTGCTCGGCGAAGCCAACCGGCTGGTCGACGGCAGCCCGCTGCTGCGCATCGACCTCGCGCTCAGCGAAGCCGAGGTACGTCGCGACCGCGGCGAGCTGGAGAAGGCGCAGCAGCTGGCCGAGGCGGCGCTGCGGCTGTCGATGAAGGCCGACGGCCCCGACCACCCGCACCAGGCGCGGGTGCGCCGCGTGCTGGCGCAGGTGCTGCACGAGCGCGGCGACACCGACGCGGCGCGCGAGGAGCTGCTGAAGGCGACGGCGATCGATCGGAACTGGGCCGGGGATCGACACCCCGACGTCGACGCCGACCTGTTCGCCCTGGCGATGGTCGAGATCGACGACGGCGACTGGCAGAGCGCCGAGGCGACGCTGCGCGAAGTCGTCGAGCGCGACCGCCGGCGCTTCGGCGCGCGGCACCCGATGGCGCTGATCAGCCGGGCCCAGCTGGCGATGGTCACCGGCAACGAAGGCCACTTCGACGACGCCGAACGCGAGTTTCGCGAGGTGCTGGCGCTGATGCGCGAGGTGCTGCCCGAAGACCACCTCGAGCTGGCGACGACGCTGGCCAACTTCGCGACGCTGCTGCAGCGGCAACGCCGCCTCGACGAGGCCGCGCCGCTCTACGAGGAGGCGCTGGCGATCCGGCAACGCGTGCTGCCGGAGGACCACCCCGCAGTGCTGACGACCCGCAACCAGCTCGGCGTCATCGCGCTCGATCGCGGCGATTTCGCGACCGCGGAGCCGCTGCTGCGGCAGGTGCTGGAGGCGCGGCGGCGCGTGCGCGGCGAGCACGAGGACACCGCCAACAGCATGGTCAGCCTGGCGACGTGCCTGATGCGCACGCGCCGCGCGGCGGAAGCGGCGGCGATGTTCGCCGAGGCGACGGCGATGTTCCGTCGTACGACGCCCGCCGGCTTCCCCGGCATGGCGCATTCGCTGATCGGCGAGGCGCGCGCGCACCAGGCGCTCGGCGACCCCGCCGCCGCCGAGCCGCTGCTGCGCGAAGCGAGCGCGCAGCGCCACGCGTCGCTCGGCGACGAGCACTTCGACACGCTCTACGCCGACTTCTCGCTGCTGCGATGCCTGATGCAGCGTCAGTCGATCGACGAGGCGCGCGCCGTCGGCGCCGCGCTGCTCGAGCAGCTGCGCCGGCACCTTCCGGCCGACCACCCGATGACGGCGTCCACCGAGCAGATGCTCGCCGAGCTGCCCGGGCAGCGGTGAGCCGTGCCCGGCCCCGCCGTCACCGCGTGTGGCGGCGCAGTCGCGCGATCGCGTCGTCGCCGAGGCCGAGGCGCCCGATCTCGCGTTCGAGCTGGGCCTCGTCGCCGTAGCCGTCGAGCCAGCCGTTCATGCGCGCAGCCGCGGTCGACACGACGAACGCGCGCTCGTCGCCGCCGTACCGCGCCTTCAGCTCGGCGGCCAGCTCCGGTTCGTGCCGCAGGCGGTACTTCTGGTGGTAGTCCTCGGCGAGCCAGAACTTCTCGTAGGGCACGATCGCCGTCTTGATCGCGTCCGGCGTGTCGACGCAGCGCAGGCGCGTGCGATGCACGGCCGCGAGCTGCTCGGCGTCGTGGTAGAAGATCGCCGACATGTACTGGCGGCTCCACGGCGAACGGCAGGCGTTGTGCGACGACCAGAACACCTCGAGCAGCCGCTCGTAGGTGATGCGCTTCGGATCGAAGTCGATCTCGATCGTCTCGGCGTGGTCGCCGAGGTCGCGGTAGGTCGGGTTCTGCTTCTGCCCGCCGCAGTAGCCGACGCGCGTGCGCAGCACCCCGTCGAGACTCCCGAACTGGGAGTCCGGCCCCCAGAATCAACCGAGGGCGAAGGTCGCGGTGGCGAACGCGGTCGTCGCGTCGCGATCCAACGGGGGAAGGTCGAGGTCGACGAACGGATCGACGGTGTTCATGGCGATCGCGGAGTCAGGTAGTGGGTCAGGGTCGTGGATCACCGCCTCGGTGCCCGCGTCGCTCGCGCAGGCGGCGAGCAACAAGAGCGGCAGGAACGGAGCAGGACGCGGGATCGCAGACATCTGCGCAAGATACGCGACGACGGCGGCCGGTTCCCGACCATCAGCGCGCGCGGCGACGATCGGGCGGCGGGATCGACGCCAGCAGCTCGCGCAGCAGACCTTCGATGCGCCGGCGCGCCGTGAACAGGCAGTAGCCGTGACCGGCGCCGGGGATGACGTGCAGCTCGAGGCCCGGGCGCGCCGCGGCGAGGCGGCGACCTTCGTCGATCGGGATGACGCCGTCGGCGCCGGCGTGCACGAGCACGACCGGAATCTCGGCGGGCAGCGCGGCGAGCGCGCGGCGCGGCGACACGCCGGTCAGGTCGACGCCGAGCTGGCACAGCGCGGCGAACTGCGCCAAGGTCGACGCCAACGGCGCCGCCGGACCGAGCATGCCCATGCGCGCCTCGAGCATCGTCGTCAGGTCGGCGTAGCTGCTCTCGGCGAACACCGCGTCGGCGACCGTCCCGGCCGCCCGCAGCGCCGTGGCTGCGCCCATCGACACGCCGACGAGCACCAGCGGACCACGCATGCCGCCTTCGGACCGCACGAACTCCGCCGCGGCCACCACGTCCTCGGCCTCGCCCGCGCCGATCGTCGTCACCATGCCGGCGCTGTGACCGTGGGCGCGGAAGTCGAACGCCAGCACGTGGCAGCCGAGTTCGAACGCCAGCTGCGCGTAGCCGAAGAACATCGCCCGATTGGCGCCGAGCCCGTGGCAGACGATCACCACCGGCGTGTCCGGGGCGGCGTCGGGCCGCCGCAGCAACGTGCCGCGCAGCATCAGACCCTCGGGATTGGCGAATCCGACCTCGCGGGCGGCGGCGCCGGCGAAGCGCGCGTCGGGCGTCTGGCCGACGGCGATGCGGTGCGTCTGCAGCGCGACGAACAGCTGCGGCATGCCGCCGACGACCAGCACCGCCGCGCACAGCACGGTGCGCGCGTCGCGGTGGCGACGCAGCCACGGCGCGAGTCCGGCGACCCGCAACAGCAGGCGGTGCACCTGCCGCAGCGCCAGCAGCCACAGCAGCACGTAGCCGGCGAAACGGACCAGGGCTGCCGGCGCGATCTCCGTGCCCTTCTGCCGCAACAGGACCTCGACGGTCAGCCAGCCGAGGGCCAGCAGACCCGCCGCCTGCACCGGCAGCTCGAGCAGCAACTCGCGCCCGCGCCGCTGCGGTGCGATCCAGCGCAGCGCCGGGTCGATGCCGACGACCGCGGCCAGCAGCAACCAGACGAACCATCCGTCGCCCGCCGCGGCAGCCGCCGATGCGCAGGCAGCCGCCAGCGCGAGCCGGACGACGAGCAACGCGCCGAGCCACCGGCCGGTCGTGGGCCACCGGGTGCCCGGCGGCGACGAGGCTTCGGACGGGGTCACCACGCTGGGACGCGACGGCGCCGCCCGTTCTTCCGTCGCGACAGGAGACGGGCCACCGGCTACCCGGCGTAGCTGGCCATCAGGTAGCGCGGCTCGAGATCGACCGCGGCAGCCTCGCGTCGCGGCAGCCCGCTGGCGAACAGCGCCTCGGCGCCGAGTCCCTCGGCGACCAGGCCGGTGGCCGCGCGTTCCCGCAGTAGCGCGTCGAGTTGCGCCAGCAACGCCGCGGGCGCGACGACCACGTCGCCGGCCGAGACCCGGGCCAGCGCCGCGTCGGTCTCGACCGCCGCCGCCGGTTCCAGCTCGCGCAGCACGGCCCCTTCGACGGCGAAGCGCGCCATGTGGTAGCGGCCGCGCCGCGCGTCGAGCATCACCTGCACCGACGACGCGTCGCGCCCCTGCAGCGCGTGGTGCGCGAGCAGCGCCAGGCTGTCGACCGCCTCGACCGAGCAGCCGCCGAAGCCCTGCAGGAAGCGAACGAACGTCACCGCGACGCGCAGGCCGGTGTAGGAACCCGGTCCGACGTCGGTGACCACCTGCTTCACCTGCGCAGGCGCGACGCCCGCCGCGGAGCACAGCTCGCGACACAGCACGGCGAGGTCGCCCCGTTCGCCCGCCGGCGAGTGCGCGGTGGTGATCGCGCCGTCGGCGCGGCGCAGCGCCGCCGAGAACGGTCGGTCGCCGCACAGGTTGCTGCCGGTCACCGCCAGCGCGATCGTCACCCGCCGAGCTCCGCCCGGATCACGTCGGCGAGCTGCTGGCACAGCCGTTCGCAGGTGGCGACGTCGACGGCCTCGATCATCACGCGGCACTTCGGCTCGGTGCCGGAGTAGCGCAGCAAGAGACGGCCGTCGTCGCCGAGTTCCTGCTCGACGGCCTTCGCCGCGGCGGCGATCGCCGGGATAGTCGCCAGGTCGGGCTTCTCGCGCACCTTGACGTTGACGAGCTTCTGCGGGTAGCGGCGGAAGCCGGCGAACGCCGCCGACGCCGGCTGGCCACGCAGCAGGTCGAGGATGCGCAGCCCGGTGTAGAGCCCGTCGCCGACCAGGTGGTGGTCGCGGAACAGGATGTGGCCCGACTGCTCGCCGCCGACCGCAGCGCCGGATTCGCCCATCGCCAGGAACACGTTGCGGTCGCCGACCGGCGTGATGCGCAGCCCGACGCCGGCCTCCTGCAGCGAACGGTGCAGGCCGAGGTTGCTCATCACCGTCGCCACGACCTGATTGCCCGGCAGTTCGCCGGCGCCGTGCAGGCGGCGGCCGAACAGGCTCAGCACGTCGTCGCCGTCGCGCACGCTGCCCAGCTCGTCGACGAAGATGCCGCGGTCGCCGTCGCCGTCGAGGCAGATGCCGAAGCACGCGCCGTGCTCGACCACGGCCTTGGCCAGCACCTCGGGGTGCAGCGCGCCGACGCCGTCGTTGATGTTGAAGCCGTCCGGCTCGCAGCCGACCTCGACGACCTCGGCGCCGAAGGCGCGCAGCACCCGCGGCGCGATGACGCTGCCGCCGCCGTTGGCCGCGTCGACGCAGATCTTCTTGCCGGTCAGGTCGAGCTGCGGGAAGCGCTCGCCGAGCAGCTGCTCGTAACGCAGCAGCAGGTCCTCCGCCTGGCGCGTGCGCGGCTGCCCCGGGTTCTCGGGCCGCAGCTCCTGCGCCAACGACGCCAGCGTCGCCTCGTCCTCGTCGCGCAGCTTGGTGCCGTCGCTGGCGAAGATCTTGATGCCGTTGTCGTGCGCCGGGTTGTGCGACGCGCTGATCATGACGCCGGCCTGGAACGGCTCGGTGCGCACCAGCGACGCCAGCGCCGGGGTCGTGCACAGGCCGAGGTCCGCGACGCTCGCGTCGGCGGCCATCAGCCCCTGCACCAGGCAGTCGAGGATCCACGGCGCGCTCTCGCGACCGTCGTTGCCGATCAGCACCCGGTGCCGTTCGCCGCCGGTCTGCTGCAGCAGCACGCCGAGCGCGGCGCCGACGCGGCGCAGCGACTCGGGTTCGATCGGCGGGTCGCCGGCCCGACCGCGCAGGCCGTCGGTGCCGAACTCGATGGGACGGATGGTGCTCATTGCTTGCGCCGCAGGTTTACCGTCACGACCTCGGCGAGCGAGTACTCGTTGCGGTCGATCGGCGGCGACAGCAGCTTGCCGGTGGGTATCAGGTAGGCCGGGCGGTCGAGCAGCCGGTCCGGCAACGCCCCGCCGGCTTCGGGCGGTTCGATCGGCACCAGCAGCCGGAAGTTGGCCTTGACGTAGGCGCCCAGCGCGTCGTGGTCGCCGCTCTCCTTGTTGGTGAGCGTCGACAACAGGCCGCCGCTGATGTTGGTCAGCACCGACAGGGTCGGCGTCTCCGGCTCGTAGAGGCGACGTTGCTCGTCCGGCAGAGACAGGTCGTCGACCATCACCGGGACCGTCAGCGTGAACTGCTTGGTCTGCGGCTGCAGCTCGATCTCGACGGTCGCGGGCGGGTCGATGCGCAGGTCGAGGTCCTCGCCGACCAGCTGCAGCGTCGCCGACACCTTGTTGCCGGTCACTCCGGCCGGGCGCAGGATGGCGCGGAACAGCGGCGGCTGCCGCTTGTCCAGCTTGGCCAGCTCGGCGCCGCGGCCGACGACCCGCAGCGACTGCGGGAAGTAGCGCGTCGTCTGCCGCAGCACGCGGCTCTCCAGCGCCGGGTCGATCGACAGGTCGATCGCCCGCGGATCCTGCGGCGGCAGCGGCAGCACGATGTCCTTCTCGATGCGGTACTCCAGCCGCACGCGCGCCGGCGACATGTGGATCTCGACGTCTTTCAGCAGCGCCTGCTCGCGGCGGATGTCGGCGGCCGTGAACTCGAGGAACTCCGTGTCGCCGCCGCCGTCGCCGGCGGCGGCGGTGCGGACCTCGCGCGCGACGTTGAGGTTGAGCTTCTCTTCCTCGATCGCGTCGACGATGTAGCTCGGGCCGGTGACGGTGACCTCGACCGACTGGATCTCGCGGGTGCCGTCGAGGAAGCGGCGGCTGACCACCTGTTCGTTGGGCAGCACGACGGCGAGCTCGTCGTTGCTGCGGTCGCGCACCGCCGAGACCGAGACGACCGTCAGCGGCAGCGAGCGCGGATTGCTGGTCTTCTGGATGCGGTTGTTGACCATGAACCACATCAGCACCGCGAGGCCGATCGCCATCAGCTTGCGGTACGGGTCGTCCACCACCGCGCGCAACAGTCCGCGTCCGCGTCGCCGTTCGCCCTTCACTTGACCGCCTTCCTGCCGAACACGGCGTCGAGTTCCTGCTCGAGCTGCTCGAGCGTCAGGTCGTGGTAGAGCTTGCCGAGGCTCGCCGTCGAGATCTTGCCGGTCTCCTCGCTGACCACGACGACCAGCGCGTCGGTCTCCTCGCTGAGCCCGAGCGCGGCGCGGTGGCGGGTGCCGAGGCGCTTGTCGACGTCGGGGTTCTGGCTGAGCGGGAACAGGCACGACGCGGCGACGATGCGGTCGTCGCGCACCACCACGCCGCCGTCGTGCAGCGCGCTCTTCGGGAAGAAGATCGACTCGATCAGGTAGGAGTTGAGCTCGGCGTCGATGGTGATGCCGTTCTCGGAGAGGTCGCTGAGCGACGCCTCGCGCTCGATCGCGATCAACGCGCCGATGCGCTCCTTGCTGAGCCGCGCGACGGCGCGCAGCAGCCGCGGCACGATCTTCGGGTCGCGGCGGAAGAAGCGGCCGAAGATCGGCGCGTCACCGAGGTGCACGATCGCGCGGCGGATCTCGGGGTGGAACACCACCACCACGCCGACCACCACCGACGGCGCGATCTGCTGCACGACCCACTCCAGCCGCGTCAGCTGGAACAGGTAGATCAGCACGAAGAACGCCACCGCGAACGTGATCAGCAGCAGGGCCAGGCCGCGGATGATCACCGAGCCGCGCGTCGCCCGGAGGAAGCGCAGCACGATGTAGATCAGGATCGCGAACACCGCGACCTCGATCACCATCTTGCCGACCTCGACGAACTCGGTCATCGAGCCGTCTTCGAGCAGCGGGGCGAGAGAGGGCAGCATGTGCGGGGCGGAACCGGATCAGGCGCCTGAGAGGCCGACGTCGGGCTTCTCGCCGCCGGCCTTGCCGTGCCCGTCGGCGAGGTCGGGCTTGAGCGCCTTCTGTTCGGCCTGCTTGCGCTCCGTGGCCTTCTGCTGCCGCTCCTGCGCCGCGCGGAACTCCTCGAGGTCGTCGCCGCGCAACACCGCCACGCACTCGTCGCCGGTCAGCGTCTCGTACTTCAGCAGCGCCTCGGCGATCTTGTCGAGCGCCTGACGATGCTCGTGCAACAGACCGGTCGCCGCCTCGTACTGCTCGTCGATGATGCGCCGCACCTCCTCGTCGATCGTCTCCATCGTGCGCTCGGAGACGCCGCCGAGGCGGAACTCGCGGCCGAGGAACGGATTCTCGTCGTCGGCGGTGTACTTGATCGGCCCGACCTTCTCGCTCATGCCGAGCTCGCAGACCATCACGCGGGCGAGGTTGGTCGCCTGCTCGATGTCGTTCTGCGCGCCGGCCGAGACGTCGCCGAACACGATCTGCTCGGCGATGCGGCCGCCGAAGCACACGGCGATGCGGCCGCACAGCTTCTTGCGCCAGTGGTTGTAGTCGTCCTTCTCCGGCAGCGACAAGGTCGCGCCGAGCGCGCGGCCGCGCGAGACGATCGTGACCTTGTGCACCGGGTCCTGGTCCGGCGTCATGATCGAGACGATCGCGTGCCCCGCCTCGTGGTAGGCGGTGACCTTCTTGTCGGCTTCCTCGATGGCGCGCGACTTCTTCTCGCGGCCCCAGCGCACGCGGTCGCGCGCCTCTTCGAGGTCGGACATGTCGACCGCTTCCTTCGACTTCATCGCCGCGAGGATCGCCGCCTCGTTGATGACCGCCGCCAGCTCGGCGCCGGAGAAGCCCGCGGTCGCCTTGGCGATCTTGGTCAGGTCGACGTAGCCGCCGAGCTTCACCTTGCGGCTGTGCACCTTGAGGATCTTCTCGCGGCCGTTGACGTCGGGCAGGTGGATGACGATCTGGCGGTCGAAGCGACCGGGACGCAGCAGGGCCGGGTCCAGCACGTCGGGACGGTTGGTCGCCGCCAGCAGGATGATCCCCTGGTCGGTGTCGAAGCCGTCCATCTCGACGAGGATCTGGTTGAGCGTCTGCTCGCGCTCGTCGTGACCGCCGCCGAGGCCCGTGCCGCGTCGGCGACCGACGGCGTCGATCTCGTCGAGGAAGACGATGCACGGCGAGCTGTCGCGGGCCTGCTTGAACAGGTCGCGCACGCGGCTGGCGCCCACGCCGACGAACATCTCGACGAAGTCGCTGCCGCTGACCGAGAAGAACGGCACACCCGCTTCACCGGCGATGGCCTTGGCCAGGAGCGTCTTGCCCGTGCCCGGCGAGCCGACCAGCAGCACGCCGCGCGGGATCGAGCCGCCGAGCCGCGCGAACTTGCCGGGGTTCTTCAGGAACTCGATGATCTCGCGCACCTCCGCCTTCGCCTCCTCCATGCCGGCGACGTCGTCGAAGGTGACGTTGGTGCGGTTCTCCTTGGTGTAGAGCGAGGCGCGCGAGCGGCCGAAGCTCAAGACGCCGCCCGAGCCGCCCGGCGCGCGCATCTGGCGCAGGATGAAGAACCAGACGATGACCAGCACCAGGATCCACGGGCCGACGGTGCCGACCACGTACAGCAACGCGGTGTTGGGCTCGGCGACGCGGTAGTCGGCGGCGCTCAACGACAGGCCGGTGAAGTCGCGGATCGGCACGTCGCGCTTCTGCAGCCCCGCCATCACCTCCTGCAGCGACGCGGCGCCCGCCGAGCTCGGCGGGTCGAGGCGCACGTAGTGCACGTTGGAGCCGCGCTGCAGCAGCATGGTGACGTAGGCGCCGGCCTTGCGCTCGTCGTCGGTCGCACGCAGCGCCTGCGTCGGCACCTTCGGATCGACCTCCTGCACGAAGAACGCGCGCAGCACGCGCACCTCGCCGCCGTCGAGGTCGGCGAGGAAGCGCGTCGTCGCGTCGGCGCTGCTCGGGTAGAGCGTCTTGTTGAGCCGCTGCGCCGCCAGCTGCGTGAACAGCTCCGCGTCGCCGTCGCGCAGGAAGTCGCGCACGACCACCTCGATGACCCGCTCGCTGCCGTCGATGGTCTCGACCCGCGCGGAGGCGACGCCGTCGGTCAGCGAGACGTTCGTCAGGCGGCCGTTGAGCAGGTGGCTCAGGAACGCGTGCACCGAGTTCTGCTGGCCGTCGCGTTGGGAGGTCGAGACCACCACGAACAGCGCCAGCAGCAGGGCCAGGATCAGGATCACCCCGCCCATGCCGCGCGGCTTGCGCGGTGCCCCCTGCCCTTCGCCCGGTTCCTTCGTCACTTGGTTCGTCATCTGCTGTCTCTCGCCACACCAGGGGCCGTCCGGTCACCGGCGGATGGAGCCCGACCGGCATCGTGCGCCGACCTATCGGCGCGGCGATGGAATGAGCCGTAGCCCGGCTGCCATCGAAGCTTCCGCTGCGACGGCCTGCTGCAGCGGCGGCCCAGGATAGGTCAGCGACGGGGCCGATGCCAGGAGGCGGACGCGGCTGCGTACGTCGCCGGTGCACGGCCCCGTGCGACGGCCGGCCGGTGCACAAACGAAGCACGGAATCCCCTTCGCCAAGCCCCGATGCCAAGGTAGAAGTCAGCGCATGTCGGCGTTGCGAGCCATCCACCGCGACAACCGGGGTTGCTTCCCCGCGAGGATGCCAGCAGCCCCTGCGGCGCCGCTGCCGGAGGCGGATGGCGACATTTGAGGTGCTGCTGCGACTCGCCGACGGATCCGGCCTCGAGACTCGGCACGCGTTCGACCTCGAGCCCGGTCAGCAGGTCCTGTTCGGCCGCAGCCCGGACGCCGACATCGTCATCCCCGACCAGAACCGCAAGGTCTCGAGCCGCCACGGTCGCATCACCTGTCTCGACGACGGCTCCCTGCGCGGCTTCGACATGGCCAGCCTGAACGGCACCTATCTGCATGGTGCGGCGCTGGATACGGAGATCGGCGGAGACCTGACCGACGGGGACGTTCTGCGCGTCGGGGACTTCGAGCTGGTGCTGACGCTGGCCGCGCCGGAGGTCGCAGACCTGGCCGAGACCGCGCCCCCGCCAGGGACCGACGGCAACGGCTGGGCGACCGACCAGGAGCCTGCTGCCGACGCGGCCCCTGCCGTCGAAGCGGGCCCCAAAGGCGACGCGGCGTGGCAGGAGCTCACTCCGGCCGGCATACCGTCGGGCGGCGCGGCCGCGCCGGCCCTGTCGGCGCCCGCGGACGATCGCGCGCCCGACCCGGCGGCAGGGCCGCTGATGGAGTCGCTTCAGCGCGCATATGCCGACGCCCTGCAACAGGATTCGAGCCCACGCCTCGAACGGATCGCGGGCGCCCTGGCCAGCGGACTCGGGGCCGTGCCGGGCGAACGCCGCGCGCAGGTGACCGAGACGCTGCTCGCCGAGCTGCTCGAGCGCCGCGGCTGGCCGGCCGGACCGTCTCGAGCGGGAGCGGAACAGCCCCCGGCGCGGGCCGCCCTCCCGGCGGAAAGCCCGGCCGAACCAATTGGAGAAGCACGAGTTGCACCGGCCACCGCCCAGCGCGCGCAGTCCCCGGCGCGAAGCGGCAACGGGGCCTCGGACGACTCCTTGCCACCCGTCGACCTCGACAAGACCCAGGTGGACCACCTGCAGTTGCTCGCGCTGCGGCTCGTGCCCGGGGCGCGGCTGACGGACGCGGAACAGCGCGCGCGCTTCATGACGCTGGTCGCCCAGCTGAGCGAATCGGCGCTCGACTGGATGGCCCGCGGACTCGAGGGCCGGGCGGTGTTCGGCCAGGAGTTCGGCGCCGAGGTGACCCTGGTCCTGCAGCGCAGCACCAACCCGCTGAAGGGCATGAGCCGCGAGGATCTGCAGCGCTACCTGCTCGACTGGAAGGAGTCCGCGCCCCCCGACACCCGCCGCCGCTACCTGGACGGCGTGCTCGAGGACCTGCACGAGCACCAGGTCGGCGTGCTCGCTGGCGTCGAAGAGGCCGTCGCCGGCGTGCTGACCCGTCTGTCGCCCGAGCGCGTCGAGGGCCTCGCCGCGCAGCAGAAGGCCAAGGGCTGGACCGCCGCGACGCGGTCCTGGCAGACCTACTGTCAGCTGCACAAGGAGCTGACCGAGGAGCGCAGCAAGTTGTTCCACGAGTTGATCTCGCCCGCCATCCAGAAGGGCTACCTGCATCGTCACGGCGACCGGCCTGGCGACGCGGCCTCGCCCTAGCGCCGGGCGCCACCCGCAGCCGCCTCAGCGAACCAGGATCCCCCTCAACCTCTCTCCCTCATGAGCTCCCTTCGCCACCGCGCACCCCGTGCGCGCCGAACCGTCGTCGCCCTGTTGTTGGCCAGCTTCGCCGCCGCCGGCTGCGCGAGCGGGCCGTACGACGCATCCCTGCAGTTCGCAGGCTCGTCGCAGCTCAATCCGACCTCGTTCGGCGAACCGGGCGCGGTGACGCTGCGGCTGTTCGCGCTCAAGGACGCCGAGGCGTTCCGCAACGCCTCCGACGACGACCTGATGGCGGAGAAGCCGCAGCTGGCCCCCACCGCCTGGATCGAGCCGCACAAGGAAGTGACCGTCTACGTCGACCAGGTCGTCGACGTCAAGTTCGAGATCAAGCCCGAGGTGCGCTTCGTCGGCGTGCTCGGCCTGTTCAACAAGATGACGGAGAAGTCCCGCCTGGTGATGAGCGTCGACGAGCTCGACGACCATCCGAAGCTGCAGCTCGACAAGTTCGCGATCACGCTGCTCGGCGACGATGACCCGGAGAAGGGTGACACGGAGAAGGGTGACGCGAAGCCTGCCGACGGGCAGCCGGGGAAGGGCGAGAAGAAGGACGGGAAGAAGACGCCATGAGCACCCCCAACCGCGTCGCCTGGGACGAGGGCATGATGCTCGCGCCCCAGCACTTCCAGCAGTGGGAACGCTGGGTCGAGGCCGAACTGCGCGACCGCGCCGGCGTCGGCGCGACCTGGAGCCACGGCTTCACCGCGCTGGAGATCGACCGGGGGGCGCTGAGCGGCGGGCAGCTGGCGATCGTGCACATGGCCGGCGTGCTGCCGGACGGCACCGCGTTCCAGTGCCCCGGCCGCGACCCGCTGCCGACGGCGCAGCCGGTGCAGCAGGCGCTCGAGGGCAAGGCCGAATCGGCCACCGCCTACCTGTGCCTGCCGCAGGTGACGCCCGGCGCGTCGTCGTACGGCGAGCCCGGCAGCATGGCGCCGCTGCTGCGCCGCCGCGCCCGCGTCGCCGACGCGGCGCGGCCGGAGACCGAACGCGAGATCGGCCTCGCGCCGCTCAACCTGAGCGTGCGCCTCGACGGCCAGGGCCTGGAGGGCTTCCGCGCGATGCCGCTGGCTCGACTGACGCGCTCGGCTGGCGGCGGCGTCGAGCTGGCCGCCAGCTTCTCGCCGCCGGCGCTGACGATCGCAGCCATGCCGATGGCGCTGTCGGTGCTGCGTCAGGTGACCGGCATGCTGGCGCAGAAGTGGACCGAGCTGTCGGGGCGGCGCCGCGGCAGCGGCTCGGGCATGGCCGACGCGTCGGGCCTGATGCTGCTGCACACTACCGGCGAGAACCTGCCGCTGCTGCGCCACTGCGTCGATCACGGCAGCATCTCGCCCGAGCACGCGTACCTGACGCTGGCGCGGCTGACGGCGCAGATGTGCACCTTCCACGACAGCATGACGCCGTCCGACGTGCCGTCGTTCGCCCACGACAACCCGGGTCCGTGCTTCCGCGAGCTCGGCGAGATGCTGCAGGAGCTGCTCGGCGACGCCGCGCCGAACATGTGCGACACGCTCGACCTGCAGCGCGAGGGCGAGGCGATGTACTGGGCCCGCGTGCCGACCGTCGACATGATCGCCAACGGCCGGCTCTACCTGTCGGTGCGCGCCGAGGCGACCGCCGACGAGGTGCAGACCCGCTTCCCGACGCTGGTCAAGATCTCGTCGAAGGACCGCGTGCCCGAGCTGCTGATGCGCGCCATCCCCGGCCTGCCGGTGCGCCACGTCGCGCAGCCGCCTGCCGCGATCCCGAGCCAGATCGGCCGCACCTACTTCCTGCTCGAGCCCGGCGGCGAGCACTGGGAGGCGATCAAGGCCGCCCTGAACCTCGCGATCCACGTCTCTCCCGGTCTGCCGCAGCTCGGCATGGAGCTGATGGCCGTCAAGCAATGAGCCCAGCCCCCAGCACCCCCTCCAGGAACCTCGGGCGCGAACGCCTGCCCGAGCTCTGCAACGACCTGTTCGCGTTCGCCCTGGGTCTGCGCACGGCCAAGGACCCCGGCGCGATGGACCAGCTGCAGGGCACGATGGCGCGCCTGCTCGAGAAGCTCGGCCAGCGCGCGCGCGAAGCCGGCGTCGACTCGGCGCACCTCGACGCGGCGCGCTACGCGCTGTGCGCGCTGCTCGACGAGATCGTGCTGGGGTCGCGCTGGGAGCTGAAGACGCATTGGTTCCAGCAGCCGCTGCAGATGATCTACTTCGGCGACTTCACCGCCGGCGAGCAGTTCTACCGCCGCCTCGACGAGCTGCGCGGCGACGCCGAACACAACGTCGACGCGATCGAGGTCTACGCGCAGTGCCTGGCGATCGGCTTCCGCGGCAAGTACGCCGACCTCGCCGGCATGCAGAAGGTCGACGACCTGCTGGCCGAGCTCGGCGAGCAGACGCGCAGGGCACGCGGCGTCACCGGCCCGGCGCTGTCGAAGTCGTTCGTGCGCACCGAGTCGCTGCCGACCCAGGTCCGCCGTCTGCCGGTGTGGGTGGCCGCCGCCAGCGCTGCCGGCGTCGTGCTGCTGCTGTGGCTGTTGCTGAGCTCGCTGCTGTCGTCGCAGGCCGACCAGTTCCTCGCCAACACGGAGCTGCCGAGATGAAGAAGGTCCTCGCCATGCTGCTGCGCCCGCCGGTCCCGCAGCTCGCCGGCCTCCTGCTGCTCAGCGCCGTCGTCTACTACGGCGGCCGCGCGCTGCGCTCGTGGATCGGGCTGTCCGACAACACCCTGCTGCTGATCATCGTCGGCATCTGGGTGCTCGCCGCGGCGGTGTTCGTCTGGCGCCGCCTGCAGGACCGGAAGCGCGCGCGCCTGATCGAGGATCGGCTGCGCGGCCAGGCCCGCGAGCACAAGCAGTCGGTGCGCCCCGACAAGCGCAACCAGGTCGAGGAACTCGAACGACAGCTCGGTGAAGCCCTCACCGCGCTGAAGACCTCGAAGCTCGGCAACAGCGCGCTCTACTCGCTGCCCTGGTACATCATCATCGGCCCGCCTGGCTCCGGCAAGACGACGCTGCTGCGCGAGTCCGGCCTGACCTTCCCGCAGCAGACGCACGGCCGCGGCGTGCGCGGCGTCGGCGGCACGCGCAACTGCGACTGGTGGTTCACCGACCAGGGCATCCTGCTCGACACCGCCGGCCGCTACACCACGCAGGACGAGGACAAGGGTGAGTGGCTCGCGTTCCTCGACATGCTGAAGAAGTCGCGCAGCAAGAAGCCGATCAACGGCGCGATCATCGCCATCAGCATCGCCGACATCGTCACCGCGACCGACGACCAGCTGGCGGAGCACGCGCGCAAGGTGCGCGAGCGCCTCGCCGAGCTGACCGAGCGCCTCGAGGTGCTGTTCCCGGTCTACGTGATGTTCAGCAAGTGCGACCTGCTGGACGGCTTCGTCGACCTGTTCGGCGGCTACGGCAAGCAGGAACGCTCGCAGGTGTGGGGCTTCACGCTGCCCTACCTGGAGAAGAACGCGGCGTCGCTCGCCGAGCGCTTCGACCGCGAGTTCGATCAGCTGCATCAGCGGCTGTGCGCCGAGCGACTGAAGGTGCTCGGCACCGCGCGCTCGCAGGCCAAGAAGGCGCGCATCTTCTCGTTCCCGATGCAGTTCGCGATGGCGCGCGAGCGGCTGCGCAGCTTCCTGGCGCAGGTCGACCAGCCGAACCCGTACTCCGAGAGCTCGGAGATCCGCGGCTTCTACTTCACCAGCGGCACGCAGGAAGGTCAGCCGCTCGACCGCGTGCTGTCGCAGATGCGCAAGGCGACGGGCCTCGCCGACGAGGCCGAGGACGCGGAGCGCGAGCCGGTCGACAAGAAGGCCTACTTCATCGACGAGCTGTTCACCGAGGTCGTGTTCCCCGACCGGGACCTCGCCCAGTCGTCGGCCAAGGCCGAGCGCCGGCGCTTCCTGCTGCACCGCGGCGGCATGATCGGCACCGCCGTCGCCGCGCTGGCCGCCGTCGTCATGCTGATGATGCAGTACGTGCAGCACAGCGACGAGATCCGCCGCGCCAAGACCGCGTTCGACGACGCCGTCGCCTTCGACCCGACGAAGCAGGCGGACCTGACCAAGGAAGAGGAGTTCCACGGCCGCGGCGGCGGTCCGCTCGAGCGCCTGCGGCGCATGTTCGTCGAGCTGCACGACGCCAGCTTCTCGGTCGGCAGCGACCTGCTCGGCGAGGCCGACCAGCTCTACGCGGCGCGCATCCGGCCGCTCTACGTCGACTTGCTGAAGAAGACCTTCGTCGCGCCGCTCGAGGAGCGGCTGCGCGAGCAGCTGCAGAAGATCATCGACGACCCGAAGGCGATCGACCGCATGGACCGCACCGTGCTGAACGAGACCTTCACCCTCTACCGCATGCTGGGCAACACCCGCGCGCCGGTGGACAAGCAGTTCCTCGGGAAGCAGCTGCTCGGCACCAAGTGGACCTGGACCCGCGACGCCGAGCGCGCGCCGTGTCCGGCGCACCGCGACACCTTCATCGACCTGGTCGTCGGCGACCTGCCGGACTGGCGCGTGCAGGCGTTGGAGGAGGTGATCGACCGCGCGGCGAAGGTCATCGACTCGCGCGACACGCACAGCGACGAGGTCGACAAGGCCGTGTCCAGCGGCCCGCTGAAGGGCAAGGTGTCGTGGGACCAGATCCTGACGACCTACCCCGAGGTCCGCCTGCTCGACCCGGCGGTCAGCTTCGACGCCGCCTACCGCGAGTACCAGGACCTGCTGAAGGAGCTCGAGGAGCGCGGCCACGAGCTCGGCGACGATCAGACCGAGGACCTGCTGAAGACCGGCAGGTCGAAGGCGCGCGAGGAGTGGAAGCGCCTGCTCAGCGCCACCCGCCCGCTGCCGCGCGACAACGTCAAGCAGGCGATGGACGAGGTCACCGCGCTGACCAAGGGCGACCTCTACGTGCAGCTCTACCGCAAGGTCTGCGAGACGCTGACCGACCTCGGCACCGAGACCGGCTCCGGCGAGACCGGCTGGCTCACCGACCTGCTGAAGGAATTCCAGGGCGTGCAGACGGCGGTGGACGAGCTGACCAAGGACAGCGAGGACCGCAACCGCATCGTGCCGCTCGCCCAGGGCGGCGACTTCTCGAAGCTGACCAAGGTGACCGGCCAGCTGCGCACGGTGCGTCGTTCGATCGGCAACAAGGTGCCGATCTCCGCCAGCCTCAACACCGAGATCAGCACGGCGCTCGACAACCTCGTCGAGTCGATCGAGTTCGCGCTCGCCTCGGAGATCGTCGTCGAGGCCAACAGCGCCTGGGAGCGCGGTCTCGGCGGGCGCCTCGCCGAGTTCTCGACCCGCTTCCCGTTCGCCCCCAAGGCCACCGAGGTGCTCGACCTCGGCGACTTCGAGCGCGTGTTCGGCCGGGACAAGGAGTTCGACAAGGCGCTGGAGTGGATCAAGCGGCTCGAGGACCAGCTGACGGTGCTGACGCAGTCGGGTGCGAGCGAGCAGTTCGTCGCCGACCGCAAGCTCCTGCGTCGGATCCAGCTGGCGCTGTTCGAACGCGACACGGCGCAACGGGAGATCGAGTTCCGCGTGTCGAAGGGTCCGGAGTCGCGCGGCGCCACCCTGACGCTCGGCGCCGCGACGATCGGCGGCCTGCAGGAGACGACGAAGTCGCTGGTGTGGCACCCGTCGGACGCCGCGACGATCACGGTGCTGGGGTTCCGAACCGCCAGCGAACCGGTCGACCTGGCGGTCACGGAGGCCGGCAGCTGGGCGCTGTTGCGCCTGCTGACGAAGGGCACCGCCGGCACGGTCGACGAAGGCGCGGTGCGCTACCACGTCTGCACCTGGAGCGAATTCCGCAAGGATGGCACGGTCCAAACCTGGGGCCAGACACCGGCGACGGCGAAGCTGAGCTTCCGCACGCTGGCCGAGCCCGACCCGCTGGCGCCGGGGTTCTTCGACAACACCTTCGCCATCCAGGTGTTCACCAAGCCGGTGCCACCGGGAGGCCAGCGGTGAGCGACGCGGCGCGCACGTTCTGCTTCGGCAAGCTGCCGCTCGCCGGCGACTTCCTGCACGGCGTCGACGCGGTGCCGGAGTTCGCCGAGCTCGACGACTGGATCCAGCACGGCATGTACAAGAGCCAGCAGCAGCTCGGCGCCGACTGGCAGGCCCGCTTCGACGCGCTGCCGCCGGCGCGCTTCCTGTGGACGGCCGAGCGCGGCGTCGCGCTCGCCGGCTGGTGGCGGGCGTCGCGCGACGCCGTGGGGCGGCGCTACCCGTTCCTCGTCGGCGCGCGCGTCCCGGCGACCCCGACGCAGCACGCGCTGTTGCCGGTGGCCCTCGACGACTTCTTCGCCGCGGCGCGCGGTTGGCTGGACGGGATCTGCAGCCCCGGCGGCGGCGGTCGCGGCGTGCCCGAGGTGATCGCGCAAGCCCATGCACTGCCGTGCGCACCGGACCTCGCTGCTTCGCGCACCGCCCAGGCCGCCGCGTTGCAGCGCGCCGCGACGGCGGCCTGCTGGGCCGGTCACGGCGACCGGGCGGAGCTGCTGATGCATGACCTGCAGCAGGCGGCGCGCGAAGGCTCGCTGCCGTACAGCCTGCGTTGGCCGAGCCGCGGCGAAGGCGCCGACCTCGCGTTCTGGCTCGCCGCGATGGCGCACTTCGGCGCGCCCGCGCCGCGGCTCGTGCTGTGGCACGGCGACGCCGCGGCGCCCGGCGTGGTGCGCGCGGTGCTCGGCGAGCTGACCCCGCGCCAGTTCGCCGGCGTGCTCTTCTTCGACCGCGACGACGACGACGCCTACGACATCGGCCGCGACCACGGCGACGCCCGGCGCCTCGGGGACGCCGTGCGCGACTTCGCCGCCGCAGTCGCCGCGCCGACCGCGGCCGCGGCCCTCGCGGCCCTTCCCGGAGGACGACGCTGATGGACCTCGACGCGATCCGTTCCCTCGGCACCACGCCGGTGCCGGGCGGCGAGCCGGCGGGCGCTTCCGTGCGCTACGAGACCGAGTTCGAGCAGGTCTCGCAGGAGATCGAGAAGCTGACCTCCGTCGAGCAGACGCCGGTCGACTGGCGTCGCGTGACGCAGCTGTCCGAGGGCCTGCTGCGCGACAAGGGCAAGGACCTGCTCGTCGGCAGCTATCTGACCATCGGCCTGTTCGACCAGGAGGGCTATGCGGGCCTCGCCGCCGGCGTCGCCGTGCTCAACGGGCTGGTGGACACCTTCTGGGAGGGGCTGTTCCCCGAGCTGCGAAGGCTGCGCGCGCGCATCGCCGCGCTCGAGTGGCTGGCAGGGCGGCTGGAGAAGGTGCTCGCCGGCCGCGGCGACCCCTACGAACGCGACCGCGACCCGCTCGACGCGGCGATCGCCGGGCTGCAGCAGCTGCTGCAGGATCCAGCCAACCGCTTCGGCGGCGACTCCCCCAACCTCGGTCCGGCGATCCGGGCGCTGAAGGACAAGCGCGCGACGATCCCTGAACCCGAGCCGGAACCCGCGCCCGAGCCCGAGCCGGCGCCGCACGCCGAGTCGGCTCCGGCCGCCGAAGCACCGCCACCACCGCCGCCGCCGCCCGAACCGGAGCCCGAGCCCGAGCCCGACAACCCCGAGACCGTCGCCGCGGCGCTGGTCGAGATGCGCGAACGGCAGCGGGCCTATGCGGCGATCCTCCGCGAGGCAGACCTCGCCGACCCGCGCGGCTACACGCTGCTGCGCGAGGCGCTGTGGAGCGACCTCTCGACGGCGTCCCTGCCCGAGGCCCGTATCGGCGACGCGGACGCACTCGCGCCGCTGGACAAGGACCTCGAAGAGGGCGAGTACGAACGCGTGCTCGAGCGCACCGAGGCGCTGAGCGCCGAGTTCCCGCTGTGGCTCGACGTGCAGCTGTGCGCGGTGCGCGCGCTCGAAGGCCTCGGCCGCCGCTACGCCCGCGCCCGCGCTGCGCTGCTGGCGTCGCTGTCGTTCCTGCTGCAGCGCTTCCCCGCGCTGGCCACCGACAAGAACGGCAACGGCCGCGCGCACGCCAGCCAGGCGACGCGAGTCTGGCTCGCCAACGAGGTGCTCGGCGACGGCGACGGCGAGGCGCACGGCCCGGCCAAGGTCGGCGCCGACGCGCGCAAGCTGGTCGCGCGCGGCGACCTCGGCGCCGCGATGCGGCTGATGGTGCAGAACATCGAGGGCACCGCGAGCCGGCGCGGCCGGTTCGTGCTGCGCCTCGACCTGGCGCAGCTGTGCATCGAGGCCGGGCGCCTCGAGCTCGCCGTGCCGCAGCTCGAGCAGCTCGAGCAGGAGGTCACCCACTTCTCGCTCGAGGAGTGGGAGCCGGACCTCGCAACCAGTGTCGTTCGTTCGCTGTGGCAGTGCTGCGCCGGACCCAACGCGGTCGCGTCGCTGCAGGGCCGCAGCAAGGACATCTACGCGCGCCTGTGCCGACTGGACCCGGCCGCCGCGGTATCCGCGATAGGTCCCTAAGGAGATTGACGATGGCCAAGGACGGCTCAGTAGCACCTCGCGAGAGGATCAACATCAAGTACCGCCCGGCGACCGGGGACGCGACCGAGGAGAAGGAGCTCCCCCTCAAGCTCCTGATGATGGGCGACTACACGCTGCGCAACGACGCCACTCCGCTCGAGGAGCGCAAGCCCGTGCAGGTCGACAAGGACAACTTCAACGACGTCATGCGCGGCATGAAGCTGAACCTCGACGTCAACGTCAAGAACACCATGTCGGAGAAGTCCGACGACGAGCTCGCGGCGAGCCTGAAGTTCGAGAGCCTGAAGGACTTCGGCCCCGAGTCGATCGCCAACCAGGTGCCGGAGCTGCAGCAGCTGCTGGCGCTGCGTGAGGCGCTGGTCGCGCTGAAGGGCCCGCTCGGCAACATGCAGGGCTTCCGCAAGAAGATCCAGGACATCCTCAAGGACGACGCGAGCCGCGAGAAGCTGCTCGACGAGATCAAGAAGCACGGCGGCGACGCCGGAACCGGCAACTGAGCCACGGAGACATCACCATGAGCGAAGAACGCAAGGAAGAGATGCCCCAGGCCCCGGCCGCCGAAGCCGCCGGCCCATCGCTGCTCGATCAGATCATGGAGCAGACCAAGCTCAGTCCGCAGGACGAGAGCTACGCCGTCGCGCGCCGCGGCGTCGAGGCCTTCATCGGCGAGATGCTGGCGCCCAAGACCACCTACGACAAGGCGGACAAGCGCGCGGTCGACCAGATGATCGCCGAGATCGACCGCAAGATGAGCCAGCAGATCGACCAGATCCTGCACCACAAGGACGTGCAGAAGCTCGAGTCGGCGTGGCGCGGCCTCAAGTTCGTCGTCGACCGCACCGACTTCCGCGAGGGCAACAAGGTCGAGCTGCTCAACATCTCCAAGGAGCAGCTGCTCGAGGACTTCGAGGACTCCCCCGAGGTCGTGCGCTCCGGCCTCTACAAGCTCGCCTACACGGCGGAATACGGCCAGTTCGGCGGCGAGCCCTATGCGGCGATGATCGCCAACTACGACTTCGGCCCGGGTGCCCAGGACGTCGCGCTGCTGCAGAACTGCGCCAGCGTCGCGTCGATGGCGCACGCGCCGTTCATCGCCGCGGCCGGCGCCAAGTTCTTCGGCCTCGACGAGGACTTCCAGGGTCTCGCCAACCTGAAGGACCTCGAGTCGGTGTTCGAGGGCCCGCAGTACACCAAGTGGAACTCGTTCCGCGAGTCGGAGGACGCGCGCTACGTCGGCCTGACCTGCCCGCGCTTCCTGCTGCGCCTGCCGTACGGCGAGGACAACCCGGTCAAGGCGTTCGACTACAAGGAGAGCGTCTCGGGCGGCCACAACTCGTACCTGTGGGGCAACACGGCGTTCGCCTTCGCCACCAAGCTGACCGAGAGCTTCGCCCAGTACCGCTGGTGCCCGAACATCATCGGCCCGCAGAGCGGCGGCGCGGTCGAGGACCTGCCGCTGCACCACTACGAGGCCAACGGCGCGAAGGAGACCAAGATCCCGACCGAGCTGCTGATCTCGGAGCGCCGCGAGTACGAGCTCGCCGAGCAGGGCTTCATCCCGCTCGCGATGCGCAAGGGCAGCGACAACGCCTGCTTCTTCTCCGCCAACTCGGCGCAGAAGGCGAAGACGTTCGGCACCAGCAAGGAGGGCAAGGAGGCGGAGCTCAACTACCGGCTCGGCACGCAGCTCCCCTACATGTTCGTGATCAACCGCCTGGCGCACTACATCAAGGTGCTGCAGCGCGAGCAGATCGGCAGCGCCAAGGACAAGAACGGCCTGCAGCGCGAACTCAACAGCTGGTTGTCGCAGTACGTCGTCGAGGACGACAACCCGTCCCCGGACGTGCGCGCCCGCCGGCCGCTGCGCGAGGCGCAGATCATCGTCGAAGACGTCGAGGGCGAGCCGGGCTGGTACCGCGTGCGCATGCAGGTCCGGCCGCACTTCAAGTACATGGGCTCGATGTTCACGCTGTCGATGGTCGGCAAGCTGGACAAGGAGTGAGCGCGGCGGCGCGGCCCCGCGCAGGGTTCCGCGCCCTCGTCGCCACGAAACCGTCTCTCACCCGTTCCTTCCGTCAGTTCCCTCTCACCCGGCGGCCTGACCAGGCCGTCATTTCCCCACTCTGGAGGTCCGTATGGGCAGTATGAAGGTGTTCATGAAGGTCGAGGGCATCGCCGGCTCCTCGATGGAAAAGGGCCGCTCCGACTGGAGCGACGTGCGTGGCTTCGACCACATGCTCCAATACCCGTTCGACATGCGGGACAACCGCGGGCGCGGCGAGCCGGAGCACGGCGCCTGCACCGTCACCAAGGAGATCGACAAGTCGTCGCCGAAGCTCTACGAGGCGCTCGCCAAGAAGAAGAAGGTCGACTCGGTGCTGCTGGAGTTCGAGCGCGACAAGCCGGGTGAGGGCTCGACCGAGGCCTACTTCCGCATCGAGCTCAAGGACTGCCGCGTCATCACCGCGCGCCCGCACGTGCCGAAGGGCGAGAGCAAGGACAACTCGCCGCCGCACATGGAGGAGATCGGCTTCGCCTACCGCAAGATCACCTGGACGTGGGATTCGGGCGGCGCGATCGAGACGACCTTCGACTTCTCGGACCCGAAGGCCTGATCCCGGCGCCGGCGGCCTGAGCCGCCGCGCCGCTCTGCCGCATGGGCATCTCCGAGAGCACGCTCTTCGAGCGGTTGCGCGAGGCGCGCGCGGCCAGGGACCCGTCGATGTCCCTGGACCGCGCGCGCCTGCGGCGTTCCATCGCCGAGAACCTGCGCCGCATCTTCACCTCGCGCGAGCTGCACGCGCCGGCACAGCCGGACTACGGCATGCCCGACCCCAACCAGGTGCTGCACGCCTGGGACGGCGGCGCCGAGCTGATGCGCAAGAAGCTGAAGTCCTGCGTCGAGCAGTTCGAGCCGCGCCTGCGCGACGTGCGCGTGTTGCACATCGAGTCCGCCGAGCTGGGCCACGCGATCCAGTTCACGCTGCATGCGAAGCTGGCGAGCGATCCGCCCGAGCCGATCGTGCTCGACGCGACGATCGCCGCCGACGGTCGCATCCACGTCAAAGCCTGATCCCCCCGAGCGATGTTCGCCAAGTACTACCAAGACGAGCTGGCCTGGCTGCGCGAGATGGGCGCCGAGCTGTCGGCGGCGCACCCCGAGATGGCGCGCTTCCTCGGCGAGCCGGGCGCTGACCCGGACGTCGAACGACTGCTCGAAGGCTTCGCGTTCCTCACCGGCCGCATCCGTCAGAAGCTCGACGACGAGTTCCCCGAGCTGACGCACGGGCTGATGGACATGTTCTGTCCGCACTACCTGCGGCCGATCCCGGCGATGGCGATCCTGCAGGTCAAGCCGAAGGCCAACATGAACGCGGGCACGACCGGCGTGCCGCGCGGCACGCTCGTCGAGTCGACGCCGGTGGACGGCACGCGCTGCCGCTTCCGCACCGTCGCCGACGCGACCCCGGCGCCGGTCGAGCTGCGCGCGGTCGAGTTCGCAGTCGGCCACCCGTCGAAGCTGCGGCTGTCGCTGCGGCCGCGCGCCCGGCAGAGCTTTGCGGCGCTGCAACGTCAGCCGTTGCGCCTGCACCTCGCCGGGGACGCACCGGTGGCGCGCGCGCTGCTGGTGACGCTGTGCCACCACCTGAGCCGCGCCGTGGTCGTCGAGAAGGACGGCGCGCGCCGGCAGCTGGACGTGCGCATCTCGCCCGCCGGCCTCGACGAGGCCGAGGCCGCGCTGCCGATGCCGCCGGGCGCGTTCCGCGGCTTCCGGCTGCTGCAGGAGTACTTCGCCTTCCCCGAGCGCTTCCTGTTCGTCGACATCGTCGGGCTCGGCGCCATCGGCGACGCCGGCGAGGTCCAGCTCGAGTTCGAGTTCCAGCACCTGCCGGAGAACATGCCGCCGGTGTCGGCCAACAACCTGCAGCTGGACTGCGTGCCGATCGTCAACCTGTTCGCGCACGACGCCGACCCGGTGCGCGCGCAGGCCGGGCGCACCGAGTACCGCATCCGCCCCTCGGGCAAGAACAGCGACCACTACGAGGTGTTCTCGGTGGAGGCGGTCGAGGGCCGCGTGCGCGGCGCGGCCGAGCAACAGACGTATCGCCCGTTCTACTCGTTCGGGCCGCAGGACCGCCGCGGCGGCCGCTTCTACGAGGTGCGCCGGCGCGAGTCGCTGCGCGGCGTCGGCACCGACATGTATCTGCGCCTCGGCGCGACCGACCCGGCCGAGTGGTCCGATCTGGACACGATCTCGATGGACCTGGTCTGCAGCAACCGCGACCTGCCCACGCGGCTGCGGCCGGGCGACATCGGCCAACCGACCACCGAAACGCCGGCCGCGTTCGACTACCGCAGCATCGGCGCCCCGTCGGCGCCCGTGCCGCCGCCGGTCGGCGACGAGGTGCACTGGCGCCTGCTGTCGCACATGACGCTCGACCTGCGTCGCCTGACCGACCGCGAGACGCTGTGCACGGCGCTGGCGCTCTACGACTTCCGGTCTCGCTTCGACCGCCAGGCGCGGCGTCGGCTGGACAACCTGCTCGCCGCGATCGGGGAGCTGCGCGCCGAGCGCGCGATCGAACTGCTCGACGGCGCCCCCGTGCCCGGCTCCGTGCTGACCCTGACGGTCGACGAGGAGAAGGTCGGCGGCGAAGGCGAGGTCTACTTGTTCGGCACGATCCTGAGCCAGTTCCTGGCCCAGTACGTGTCCCTCAACTCGTTCTGCCGGCTGCGTGTGAAGTGCGCAGGCAACCAGGAGGTCTTCCAATGGCCAGCGCGGATCGGGCGGCGGATCACCCTCTGATCCGCGCGCTGCTGCAGCGCAGCAACGAAGCGTCGTTCCACGAGCTGGTGCGGCTGCTCGAAGCGCTGCCGCCGCGCGACGACGCCGTGCCGATCGGGCACCAGGGACCGCCGTCGCGCGAGGCGGTCCGCTTCCGTCCGGCGCTCGACTTCTCGTTCGGCGCCAGCGAGGTCGACGGCTGCGAACTCGACGAGGAGAACGGCCGCTACCTGCTGACCAGCCGCTTCTTCGGGCTCTACGGCACGCAATCGCCGCTGCCGGCGCAGTACACCGAGCAGCTGCTCTACGACGACCCCGACGAGCGGCTGCGCGCGTTCCTCGACCTCTTCAACCACCGGCTGCTGTCGCTGCGCTACCGGGCCTGGCAGAAGTACCGCCGCGGCGCGACCTTCGACGGTCGCGCGACGGACACGACGTCGACCCGGCTGCGCATCCTGTTCCACCTCGATCAGCTGGGCGAGCCGGTCGGCCTGTTGTCGTTCGCGGGCATGCTGCAACAGCGCCCGCTCTCCGAGGAGTCGCTGGAGACGATCCTGTCCACGTGCCTCGGCGTGCCGATCGAGGTCCGCTCGTGCGTGGTGCGCTGGATCCAGGTCCCGTCGCACCAACGCAACGCGCTCGGCCGCGACAACTGCGCGCTCGGCGGCCTGTGCGCGCTCGGCGGCGAGGTGCGTTCGGCGACCGGCACGTTCGGCGTGCACCTCGGCCCGCTCGACGCTGCGGCCTTCCGCGCCTTCCTGCCCGGCGGCCCGCGCCGCCGCGAGCTGACCGACCTCGTCGACCGCCTCAACGGCGAAGCGCTGGACTGCGAGATCACCGTCGACATCGACCCCGACGAGATCGAACCGACGTGCATCGCCGACCCGGACCAGCGCCTCGGCTGGAACACGTGGCTCGGCGCGCGCGCCCGCTCCCTCGCCAAGGCCCGCGGCGAGACCCACTGCACTACCCTTCACCAACCGCCACTTCACCCAGGTGGCGCCACGCCCTCTCCCTCACCCCCTCCCGGGGACAGCCTGGTGGCCTGATGGTCGACGTCGACGTCAAATCAATCGTCTCCCGCCTCAACCCGTCCTGCACCAGCGCGCTCGAGCGCGCCGCCGGGATGAGCGTCTCCCGTCAGCACCACGAGGTGACCGTCGAGCACATGCTCGCGGCGCTGATCGAGGATCCCTACACCGACGTGCAGAGCATCACGCGCCACTTCGGCATCGACCCGGGTCGGCTGCAGAAGGCGCTCAACGGCGCGCTCGACCAGCTGCGCTCGGGCAACACCGGCCGGCCGGTGTTCTCGCCGACGCTGATGGGCTGGTTCAAGGACGCCTGGATCCTCGGCTCGCTGACCCACCGCGACCAGAAGATCCGCAGCGGCCACCTGCTGCACGCGATGGTCGAGGGCGGCATGCGCATCTGCGGCGGCGACTACGCGACGCTGCTCGAGGCGATCAACAAGCGCGAGCTCGCCGACTCGCTCGACAAGATCACCTCGGACTCCAGCGAGCAGGCCCAGATGGCGCCGGCCGGCGCTGCAGGCGGCGCCCAGGCCGGCGGCAAGGCGCCGACCGGCGACAGCGCGCTGGAGAAGTACTGCACCGACCTGACGCAGCGCGCGCGCGACGGCGAGATCGACCCGATCTTCGGCCGCGACCGCGAGATCCGGCAGATCGTCGACATCCTCGCGCGACGCCGGAAGAACAACCCGATCATCGTCGGCGAAGCGGGCGTCGGCAAGACCGCGCTCGCCGAGGGCCTGGCGCTGAAGATCGCCGCCGGCGAGGTCACCGAGCAGCTCAAGGACGTGTCGCTGCTGAACCTCGACCTCGGGCTCCTGCAGGCCGGCGCCAGCGTCAAGGGCGAGTTCGAGAACCGCCTGAAGAAGGTCATCGACGAGGTCAAGGCGTCGCCGAAGCCGATCATCATGTTCATCGACGAGGCGCACACGCTGATCGGCGCCGGCGGCTCGGCCGGCAGCGGCGACGCGGCCAACCTGCTCAAGCCGGCGCTCGCGCGCGGCGAGCTGCGCACCGTCGCCGCGACGACGTGGTCGGAGTACAAGAAGTACTTCGAGAAGGACCCGGCGCTCGCCCGCCGCTTCCAGGTGGTCAAGGTCGACGAGCCCGACACCGCGACGGCGATCGGCATGCTGCGCGGGCTGCGCCAGCGCTACGAGGAAGCGCACGACGTCGTCGTGCGCGACGACGCGGTGGTCGCCGCCGCCGAGATGGCGAGCCGCTACATCGCCGGCCGACAGCACCCCGACAAGGGCGTCGACCTGATGGACACGGCGTCGGCGCGCGTGCGCATCTCGCTCGCGGCCCGGCCCGGCTCGCTCGAGGACTTCGACGCCAGGATCGCGACCGCCACGCGCGAGAAGGACGCGATGGAGCGCGACCGCCTCAACGGCGTCAAGGACCTCGACGCGCGCATCGCCGAGCTCGGTGAGCTGCTGGCCGGACTGGAGGCCGACCGCGCGGCGCTGACCGCGCGCTGGGAGGCGGAGAAGGCCGCCGCCAACAAGGTGCTCGAGCTGCGCGCCGGGTTGGCGAAGGCGCGGGAGGCCAAGGACGAGGCGCAGGTGACGCAGCTGGCGGCCAGCATCGACGAGGCGTTCGCCGCGTTGAAGAGCGTGCAGGGCAAGGAAGCGCTGGTGCACGTCGAGGTGACGCCCGAGGTCGTCGGCCAGGTCATCGCCGACTGGACCGGCATCCCGGTGGGCAACATGGTGCGCGACGAAGCGGCGCTGCTGCTGCGCCTCGAAGAGGAGCTGGTGCAACGCGTCAAGGGCCAGGACCACGTCATGGGCGTCGTCGCCGAGGGCATCCGCGCCGCCAAGTCGGGCCTGAAGGCGCCGGAGGTGCCGATGGGCATCTTCCTCTTCGTCGGCCCGAGCGGCGTCGGCAAGACAGAGACAGCGCTGGCCGTCGCCGACCTGCTGTTCGGCGGCGAGCGCTTCATGACGACGATCAACATGTCGGAGTTCAAGGAGAAGCACAACATCTCCAAGTTGATCGGCTCGCCGCCCGGCTACGTCGGCTACGGCGAAGGCGGCCTGTTGACCGAGGCGGTGCGCCAACGGCCCTACTCCGTGGTGCTGCTCGACGAGTGCGAGAAGGCCTCGCTCGAGGTCATGGAGGTCTTCTATCAGGTGTTCGACAAGGGCACGCTGTCCGACGGCGAGGGCCGCGAGGTCACGTTCAAGGACACGGTCATCTTCCTGACGTCGAACCTCGCCACCGACGTGCTGACCGAGGCGGGCATGCTCGAGACCCCGCCGAACCCCGAGGACCTGGCGGCGATGATCCGGCCGATCCTCAGCGCGCACTTCAAGCCGGCGCTGCTGGCGCGCATGACGATCGTGCCCTTCTACCCGTTGAAGCCCGAGGTCCTGCACATGATCACGCGGCTCAAGCTGAACAAGATCATGAAGCGGCTCGGCGAGTCGCACGACATCACCGCGACCTACGACGACGCGGTGGTGCAGGCGATCGCGGCGCGCTGCACGGAGGTCGAGACCGGCGCGCGCAACGTCGATCACATCATCCGCGGCAACCTGCTGCCGAGCATGTCGCGGCAGCTGCTCGAGAAGATGAGCGGCGACCAGATGCCGTCGACGCTGAAGGTGACGATCGGCGCGGACGGCGGCTTCGCGATGGAGTTCGGGGCCTGACGCGATGCCGACCGCAGCGCACAGCAGCCGGGCGCCTCAGGTGACGCCGCTGGCCGCGGCCGCGGCGCCGCGGACCGGCTATTGCCGCTGCTACCGCGTCGCGCTGCTGCCCGGCGAATGCCTGCTGCAGCGGGTGCGCGTGCACGTGCGCTTCGTGCAGGGCGGTCAGCGGCTCGCCGACTTCCGCCAGACCTACTACGAGTTCTTCGCCGCGCCCGCCGGACCGGGCGAAGGCCCCGTGCACGCGATCGACGTGCACGACTTCGACCTGCTGCGCGACGGCTGGCGTCAGGCGGTGATCGTCGGCCTCGTGCGCGAGCAGCGCCGCGGCGGCCCGGCGCTGCCGCGCGGCGAGGCGGTGCTCGACGTGCGGAAGCAGTTCCTGCTCGGCCACGGCGACGTCGTCGACGACGCCGGCGTGATCGTCGACGGCGGCGCGCGCTTCGGCCTGCTGCGAGGCGGCCCCGGCGGCGCTTCCGGCACGGTGCTCCGCATCCGCGACGGCGCCGCTGCCTTCCGCGAGATCACCTCGTTGTGCCCGGGGCCCCGCGGTCATCGCGTCGCCGGCACCGGCACGTTCACCGCCGCGCGCGGCCTGCGCGCGTTCGAACACTTCCGCTACCGCTACGCCAACCAGACTGGCACGTTCTCCGACAACGGAGGCTACCTGCCAGGCGTTCTGGAGTGACCTCGATGCACAGCCCGACGACCTCCTCGCCGGCCCCCGCGGCCGACCGCCTCGCCCGAGCGCCCGCTGCCACGACGCCGGACTCGACCTGGCTCGGCCCGGCGACGGTGCGCGACCTGCGCGGCAGCGACCTGCTGGTGCAGCCCGACGACGACACCCGCCGCGAGCTCTTGGCGACGCCGGCCTTCCCGTTCCCCTACCAGCCGACGATCGGCGACAGGCTGCTGGTGCTCGGCCAGGAGCAGCGCTGGTTCGCGGTCGGAGTCCTTCAGGGCGCCCGCCCGGCGACGCTGACCTTCGCCGGCGACACGGACCTGCGCGCCGTCGGCGGCCGTCTGCTGCTGGCGAGTGACGAAGCGATCGAACTGCGCGCGCCACGCGTCACCGTGCGCACCGGCCTGCTGCGCACGCTCGCCGACAACGTCGTCGAGAAGGCCGCGCAGGTACGACGTTGGGTGCGCGGGCTGATGGCCGTGCGCGCCGGCGCCTCGCGCCGCGTCGTCGACGGCCTCGACAGCACGCGCTGCCAGAACTCCACGACGCTCGCCAAGGACACCGTCACCATCGACGGCGACCAGCTCCACCTCGGGCACTGATCTTCGCCTCGCTCCCCTTCGCTCCGGCCGCACAGAGAATCGCCATGAAGTTCCAGAACCAGGTCCTCAGCCTGCACAGCGACGCGCTGCCCGCCGACACCCTGATGGTGCAGAAGCTCACCGGCGAAGAGCAGATGAGCGGGCTCTTCCGCTTCGAGCTCGAGCTGATCTGCGAGGACCGCGAGCTCGACCTCGAGCAGGTGCTCTACGCGCCGTGCAAGCTCGCGATCCGCGTCTCGGTGCCGATCGCCGGCGGCCAGGTCGGCTCCGCGACGCGCGAGATCGCCGGCGTGTTCGAGTCGTTCGAGCAGCACGAACAGGGCCAGGGCTGGGCCAAGTACCGCGCCGTGATGGTGCCCAAGCTGTGGTTCGCGACGCGCGCCTACCGCAGCCGCATCTTCATGGACGTGACCATCGAGGACCTCGTGCGCCAGGTGCTCGAGGCGGACGGCCTGTCGCACGGCCTCGACTTCGAGTTCCAGCTGCAGCGCCCCGACGCCGACGGCGACCCCAAGACGCGCCCGGTCTACCCGGAGCGCGAGTATGTCGTGCAGTACGAGGAGACCGACTGGGACTTCCTCGCCCGCTGGCTCGAGCACGAGGGCATCTACTTCTACTTCACCAACGACGGCGGCGACGAGAAGGTCGTCTTCGCCGACACCGAGTCGTCGTATGCGAAGTCGATGTTCGGCAGCGAGTATCCCTACCGTCCGGAGGCGACGGGCGACGGCGGCGAATCGGACACGTTCACCGAGGAGGAGGTGCGCTCGTTCGTCTGTCGCCAGACGCGGCTGCCGGCCGAGGTCAGCGTCAACGACTACAACTGGCGCGTGCCGAGCGCGCGGCTGCACTACACCGAGGACGTGCGCGAGGACGGCACCGGCCTGCAGACGCAGTACAACGACCACTTCAAGGACGAGGCGCAGGGCAAGGCGCTGGTGCTGCTGCGCAAGGAAGAGCTGATCTGCCGCGCGCGCGTGTTCCACGGCACCGGCAGCTGCCGCGCCTTCCGGCCCGGCACGACGTTCTCGCTGTCCGGCCACTACCGCGACGACTTCGACCGCAGCTACCTGCTGGTCACCGTGCAGCACGCCGCCGAGCAGATGATCAGCCTCGAGTCGGCGACGGTGACCGGCTTCAAGTACGACAACACCTTCACCGCGATCGCCGACGACCAGGCGTGGCGCCCGGAGCGCACGACGAACTGGCCGACGATCCACGGCGTCATGCACGCCAAGGTCGACGCGGAGGGTGACGGCCAGTACGCCGAGCTCGACGAGTTCGGCCGCTACAAGCTGACGATGCCGTTCGACGAGCACGCCGACGAAGCTGAGCCGGGCAAGGCGTCGCGCTGGGTGCGCATGGCGCAGCCCTACGCCGGCGAGAACGCCGGCATGCACTTCCCGCTGCTGAAGGGCACCGAGGTGCTGATCGTGCACATCGACGGCGACCCCGACCGCCCGATCATCTGCGGCGCCGTGCCGAACCCGGAGACCGAGAGCCCGACCACCGGCAACACCTACACGCGCAACACGATCCGCACCGCCAGCGGCAACGTCATGAAGTTCGACGACAGCCGCAGCGCGTCGGGCTTCGTGTTCGCCGACTCACTCGGCAGCATGATCTGCGACTACCGCTGGCGCACCGGCGGCACGCCGCCGCCCGCCTCGACGAACGGGTCGACGTCGGGCGGCAACGGCGGCGCACGCGCGAAGACGCCGCAGCCCGGTCAGCCCCAGCGTGCGGCCGCGACACCCGCCGCGAGCCTCGGCGGCACGCCGGCCGGTGGCAACGGCAGCGCGGTGCCAGGCGATCCCGAGGGCGAGATCATCTCGACGATCTGGGACGAGGGCGTCGACGAGACCGACGGCGCCGCGGTCGGCTGGCGCGCCTACTTCCGCGACGGCGGCGCCAGTCCGACGGCGTTCCAGCAGATCGGCAGCAACGGCCGCTACACCGACGAGACGGCCTCGCCGCTCGGCCTGTCCTCGGCCGCCGACATCACCCGTGTCCCGCTGCTCGCGGACACGACGATGACCGAGGCGAACATCGTCAAGATGTTCAACAAGCTGCTCGAACACCACCCGCGCGCTTCCGAGTCGGACTCGGTCGACGGCACCGCGCTCAGCGGCGTCATCGGCAAGCTGGTCAAGGTGGCGCGCAACTTCGAGGCGACCGCCGCCGGCTCGACGGTCGGCGTCGACGTCGGCGACCAGATCAAGGTCACGGTCGGCGACGTGTTCGAATACACGGACGGCAGCAACGAGATCAAGATCGGCACCGGCGGCTACTCGCGCGAGGAGACGCGCGGCGACGCGACCAAGGAGTCGTTCACCTGGGGTAATTCGACGGAGACGACCGAGACCAGCGGCGACGTCACCAAGACCGAGACGACCTACGGCAGCGAGACGTCGACGTCGACCAACTACGCGAACAAGAGCGAGACGTCCTACGACTACTCGGACCACGTCAAGTTCGAGTTGACGATCGGCGCCTACTCGGAGACCGAGATCCAGATCGGCGCCTTCAACAAGAACTCGGTCACGGTCTCGGCGACCAACGAGAACGACGTCAAGGTCGGCGTCTTCGCCACGTCGGAGATCTTCGTCGGCGGCAAGGTCGAGTTGATCATCAGCGCCGCGGGCAACATCAAGACCGAGATCATGCCGATCGACTTCCAGCTCAACATGAAGTACATGACCAAGCTCAACGCGAGCGAGGACAAGCTGTCGCTGCAGGCGAAGAAGGTGCAGCTGGACGAGATCAACGCCAACCTCAACAAGTCCGACGCGCAGATCCTCGAGAACAAGGTCGGCATCAACGAGACCAAGTCCAAGCTCAACGAGGTCAAGAACGCCCTCAACCAGAACACCAACGCGCTCAACACCGGCGTCAAGGCGCTGGCTCAGCAGACGATGGTCCTCGCCGGCGACGACAAGCGCGTGATGAACAACGTCACGACGGCGATGAACTCGATGACCAGCGGCGTGACGATGATCCAGTAGGCCCGACGCGTCTCCGGCATGATCCACAAGAACCTGACGCCCTTCTTCTGGGGCCCTCGCATCACCTCGCGCACGCCGCCGCAACCGGAGATGGCGGTGTGCGTGCGCGGCGTGTTCCGGCTCGCGCCCGGGCAACCGCTCGCGGTCGTCGAGGACCCGATGCAGCAGGGCTTCATGTCGGGCGACACCTTCGCCCCGGACGACATCGACCAGCAGGGCGCGCTGCTGCACGCCAGCGACTTCGCCGACTGGAAGCTGCACGCCGAGCTGCTGCTGCGCGGTAGCTGCCATCCGCCGGGCGGCAACGCGACCGTGTGCGACGTGCGCTTCGCCGTCGGCACCTGGTCGAAGGCGCTGCGCTGCTTCGGCCCCCGCGCGTTCACGCCGGGTCTGCTGCTCGGCGGCAAGGTCTCGGAGCCGCAGCCGTTCACCAGCATGCCGCTGACGTGGCAGAACGCCTACGGCGGCGAAGGCTACGCGGACAACCCGGCCGGGCGCGGCTTCGCCGGCGAGGAGATGCCGACCGTCGAGCTGCCCGATGGTCCGGCGGCGAAGAAGGGCAAGCGCGGCATCACGCCGGCCACCTTCCTGCCGGTGAGCCCCAACTGGCCGCTGCGCGTGCACAAGCGCGGCAGGCGCTACGACGCGAAGTGGAAGAAGACCCGCGCGCCGTTCTACGCCGAGGACTTCGACTGGACGCACTTCCAGTCGACGCTGCCCGACCAGTGGTACGACGGTTACCTGCGCGGCGACGAGGAGCTCGTGTTCGAGAACCTGCACCCCGACGCGCCGTCGTGGCGCACCCGGCTACCGGCGCTGCGCGTGCGCGCGTTCGTCAAGACGCTCGACGGCCGCGTCGTCGAACCGCAGATGAACCTCGACACGCTGCTCGCGGACGTCGACGACGGCAAGCTGTTCCTGACCTGGCGCGGGCACGTGCAGGTGCAGGAGATCGACATGACCGACGTCGGCGTCGTGCTGATCGCGTCGGAGCAGCTCGCCGACGAGCCGCTGC
This sequence comes from Planctomycetota bacterium, assembly GCA_020638735.1. Lineage (GTDB taxonomy): Bacteria > Planctomycetota > UBA1135 > UBA1135 > UBA2386. The sequence continues at coordinate 632,409 of JACKHZ010000009.1, forward strand.
CGTTCGCCCACTACGAGGCGCTGCTGACCGAGTTCGAAGCCGACCCGGTCGGCCTGAAGACCGCGTTCGCGCCGGGCATGCTCGAGATGGGCGCGGCGATCGAGGCAGCCGAACTGGCGGAGCGCAACGGCGAGCCGATGCCGGACCTCGCCGCCGTCGCCGCCGCGTTGCCCGCCGACTGCCCGCTGCCGCCGTGGTTCCTGGCCGCGGCCGCGGGCGACCCGGACCCGCTCGGCGTCAAGCAGCAGTTCCCGCCGAGTGTGTTCGACGACGACGACCCGCTCGGTGTCGCCGCGCAGATCGGCGACCTGCGCCACAAGGACAAGCTCGACGCGGCGATGACACCCGCTGGCGACCCGAGCGATCCGGCTGTCGCCGCGAAGATGCTGGCTGGACTCGTCGCCCTGATGCCGCCGGAGAAGCAGGCGACGATGCAGCCGTGCATCGACACGCTCCAGGAAGCGATCGGCCGCATGCCTGCCGGCTCCACCCCCGCACCGGCGCGGCCGGCGACGCTCGACGACGCCTTCGCCGCGGCCAACAAGAGCCTGACCGTGGCACCCGGTGGCAGCGCGCAGGCGCTGCCGACCACCGATGCGTTGTGGGCCCAGGCGCTGGCGCCGTTCGACCAGTTGCAGCTCCCGGAGCTGCCGCCGCTGCCCGACGTCGACGGCCAACTGGCGGCCGAGCGCGCGGCGCTGGATGCGCAACAGGCGAAGATGCGCGACAAGTTCGGCGACCACCCGATGCTCGGCATGTTCGCGTTCGGCCATCGGCTCATCGACCGCATGCCGCGGCTGCAGGACATCGTGCCCGACCTCTCGCCGCTGGTCGGCGCGCTCGGCAAGCTCAACGCGCAGTTCGTCGCGATGGGCGTCGGCGCCGCCGCCCTCGCGCCGCTGTCGCGCTTCATGGCGCGCGTCGACGGCCTCGCGGCGCAGCTGCCGCAGCGCACGCCGGCACCAGCAGGCGACTACGCCGGCAAGGACCTGCGCCGCCGCGATCTGCGCGGCAAGGACCTGCGCGGACAGGACCTGCGCGGCGCCAACCTCGGCGGAGCCCTCCTCGATGGCGCGGACCTGAGCGGGGCCGACCTGCGGCAGGCCGACCTGACTGGCGCGGTCCTGAGCGGAGCGTCGCTGATCGAAGCGAACTTCACCGGCGCGACGCTGACCAAGGCCCGCCTCGACGGCGTCAAGGCTGCCCGCGCGGTGCTTGCCGATTGCCGCCTGGACGAAGCCGACCTGACCGGCGCCGACCTCGAGGCGGCGAACCTCGAACAAGCGACGTGCACGAAGGCGCGCTTCACGGACGCGCGGCTGCCCGACGCCGACCTGCGCTTCGCCGACCTCAGCAAGACCGACCTGCGCCGCGCCGACCTCAGCCGTGCGCAGCTGTCGCTGGCCACGATCCACCTCGCCAAAGCCGACGGGGCGAACCTGGGCGACGTCACCTTCGACATGGCGCGGCTGACGAAGAGCCGCTTCCACGGCGCGAAGTTCACCGGCGCGCGCAGCAGCATGGGCTCGCTCAGCGGCAGCGACCTGACCGGCGCAGACCTGCGCGGTGTGCGCTTCGAGAAGGTCGACTTCATGAAGGCGGTGCTCGACGGCGCCGACTGCCGCGGCGCCAGCCTCGAGCAGGCGATCCTGCGCGACACCCAGGCGATCGGCGCCGATCTGCGCGACGCCACGTTGACCCAGGCATCGGCGACCGGCGCGGCCGTGTTCCGCAAGGCCCGGTTCTCCGGCGCAGACGGCAAGCGGTCGACGTGGATGGACGTCGACCTCGCCGGCGCCGACTTCTCGCACGCCCGCTTCGCCAACGCCTACTTCCAGGGGGTGCACGGCGACGACGTCGACTTCTCGGCGGCGATGCTGAAGGGCGCGTGCTTCCGTCGCGCGGTGCTCGTCCGCCCCCGCTTCCCGAACGCCGATCTCGCCAGCGCCGACTTCAACGAGGCCCGCCTCGACGGCGCCGACTTCCGCGCCGCCAACTGCTACGACGCCAAGTTCCTCGGCACCAAGGCGCAGCAGAGCGACTTCACCGACGCGTTCGTCGCCGGTCTGCAGCTCGACGATCCGGAGGCGCAGCAGCGATGAGCCATCAACCCGTCACCCGCGAGCAGGTGCTGGCATCCGCCAGACGCGGCGAGGCCTTGGCCCACCGCTCGCTGACCGGTCTCGACCTGGCCGGCGCCGACCTGCAGAACGTCGATCTGCGCGACGCCGCGCTGAGCGAGGTCGACTTGCGCTCTGCCGACCTGCGCGGCGCGCGGTTCGAGGGCGCGACGCTGCGGCAGTGCGACCTGCGCGACGCCCGCCTCGACGGCGCGGTGCTCGAGCGCACCACCGCCACCGGGCTCGACCTGACCGGCGCGAGCCTGGTCGGCGCCACGCTGCGCGGCTGCCAGCTCGTCGGCGCCGTGTTCGGCGCGGTGACCCTGTCCGGCATGGACCTGTCCGGCGCGGTGCTCAGCGGCGCGCAGCTCGTCGGCGCCGACCTCTCGACCAGCAACCTGCAGGGCGCGGTGCTCAACGGCGCCGATCTGACGGGAGCGGACCTGCACGGCGCGGACCTGCGCCGCGCGGTGCTCGCGGACGCCAAGATGTCCGGCGCGAACCTGACCGGTTGCCGCATGGACGGCGCCAGCCCCGTCGGCGCCGACCTGTCCGGCGCGACGCTCGCCGGCGCCTCGGTCTGCGACGCCGGCTTCGTGCGCGCCGACCTGCGCGGCGCCGACCTGCGCGGCTTGCAGGTGCAGAAGTCGATGTTCGCCATGTCCGACCTGCGCTCTGCCGACCTGCGCGACGCGACCTTCGAGCAGACCCTGTTCAAGGACTGCGACCTGCGATCTGCGAAGCTGCCGAGCGGCGAGTGGCAGATGTTGATGTTCGACGGCGGCGACCTGAGCGGCCAGGACCTGTCCGGGCTGCGGTTGACGCGCTGCATGCTCAACGGCGTCAAGCTCGACGGCGCGCGCTTCGGCGCGACGGTCGTGTCCGAGTCGATCCTCGGCCGCGCCAGCCTGGTCGGCGCCGACCTCGGCACCGCGAAGTTCGACAGCTGCATGTTCGAGGACGCCGACCTGCGCTCTGCCGACCTGTCGCGCGCCGAGGTGACCAAGGTGCGGCTCGCGCGCGCCGACCTGCGCGGCGCGCGGTTGCCGCAGACGCTGCGCGACTGCTCGCTCGCGTGGGCCCAGCTCGACCCGAACGCGCTGCGGGGCCGCGACCTCGAGGGCACCGACCTCGAAGGCCTCGACTTCCGCGGCCAGGACTTCACCGACTGCGGGCTGCACCGCTGCTCGTTCAAGAACGGTCAGCTCGCCGGCGCGGTGTTCACCCGCGCCAACCTCGAATGGGCGGTGTTCGACGGCGCCGACGCCACCGGCGCGGTGTTCACCGACGCCGCGTTGACGGCCGCCAGCTTCGTCGGCGCGCGGCTGCCGGGCGTCGACCTGCGCGGCCACACCTTGAAGATGACCAGCTTCAAGCAGGCCGACCTGCAGGGCGCGCAGCTCGCCGACACGTTCCTCGACATGACCGTGCTCGCCGAGGCCGACCTGCGCGCGGCCGACCTGACCCGCGCCGTCGCCAAGAGCGCCGACCTGAAGGGCGCTCGCATCGAGGGCATCGTGCTGACCAAGGCCGAGCTGCACTGCGACCTCAGCGAGCTGGACTACGACCACCTGCCGTTCGCCGGCGTCGACCTCAGCCGCTGCATGTTCCGCGAGGTCGACCTCAGCGGCCGCGCGCTGCGCGACTGCAACCTGACCGGCACGCTGTTCATGAAGTGCAACCTCGAAGGGGCCGACTTCCGCGGCTCACGGCTCGACATGGCCAACTTCGCCGAGGCGAAGCTCGAGGGCGCCAACTTCGAGGGGGTCAGCGCGAAAATGTCGATCTGGGCCAACGCCGACCTCAGCCGCGCCGTTCTGCGAGGCGCCGTGCTGCGCAACTCCATCCTGCCCAACGCCAAGGCCCTCGGCGCCGACTTCCGCGGCTGCGACCTGCGCGAATCCGTGTGGAGCGAGGCCGACCTGAGCGGGTCGGTGTTCGCCGACAGCAACCTGCAGTTCGCGGACATGAGCTACGCGGTGCTCGACCAGGCGGTGTTCGACGGCGCCGACATGGCGCGCACCAACCTGCACGGCGTGCTCGAACGCGGCACCCGATGGGGCAGCGCGATGCGCTCGCGCGCCCGCAGGACCGACGACGACCGCCTGCGCGGCGAACGCGGCTTCCAGCCGCCGCCGCCGCCGGCCACCGAAGGAGCCACGCCATGATGCCCGCGGCCAACCAGGGTGTCGGCATGAACATGGGCTTCCCCGACGTCTGCATGACGCCCGTGGGGCCCGCGCCGGTGCCGATCCCCTACCCCAACATCGGCATGAACGCGATGTCGATGCCGTTCATCCCCAACGTGCTGGTGTCGATGGCGCCGGCGCAGAACATGGGCGCCAAGCCGACGATGACCAACGGCGACAACGCCGGCGTCGCGCACCCGATGGTGATGATGCCTGGCGGCACCACCATGGGGAACCCGCGCATCCTGATGGGCGGCATGCCGGCGTCGCACCTGACGGTGCCGACCTACGGCAACAACTTCAACAACCCGGTCGGCGCCAAGCTGGTGCCGAGCGTGACCAACGTGCTGCTCGGCGACGCCGCGCTGCTCGCCGACGACGGCGGCGCGACCGCGCTGCGGCTGCTGCTCGCGCAGTCCGGCAGCGCGCGCCGAAACGGCGAAGTGCTCGAACTGCGCCTGCCGCAGCTCGGCTTCGCCACGGCGCGCTGGCTCGCCGCGACGCTGCGGCGACACGCAACGGCTCCGAGCATGCTGCTGGACCTGCGCGGCAACCCGGGCGGTCCGGTCGACGTCGCGCAGCGCTGCGCCGCGCTGCTGTCGGCGTCGCAGCGCCCGCTGGCGATCCTGATCGACCGGCACACGGCGTCGTCGGCCGAGCTGCTCGCCAGCCTGCTGTGCCGGCACGCCGATGCGCGGCTGTTCGGCGAACGCAGCTTCGGCAAGGACCGCGCCGCGTGGTTCGCCGTGGGCGACGGCAAGCTCGCGGCGCTGGGCGGGGACGGGGCGCTGCCTTTCGGCCGGCGCGGACTGCGCGCCGACGAAGTGTGTCACGGCGACGACGCCGCAGCGGCCGCCGCCGCCTGGCTCGCCGCCCGCCCCGGGAGCCGGTCGTGACCGACGCAGCTTCGACCAGCGAGTGGCGCAACGCCTTCCTGCCGATCGGCGTGCGCATCGGCGAACGCTGGGAGCCGCGCGGCGGCGGCGTGCTCCTGCTCGAACGCCCGTTCGTCTGGCTCGTGACGGCGCGCGCCGTGGTCACCGGCTGCGCCGACGCGTCGCCGAGCGTCTGGGTGCCGCGCAGCACCGGCCACGGCCTGCTCGACCTCGGGCAAACGATGCGCGACTTCGGCCTCGAGTGGGTCCACCACCCGGCTGGCCTCAGCGCGACGATCTTGCCGCTCAACCCGAGCTTCAGCGTGAAGGCGTTCGGCGAGGGGCAGTGCGCGCGCGTGCGCGACCTGCAGCCGCTTCAGCCGACGGCGACGATCGGCGCGCTCTACGGCACCGAGCTCGCCGCCGAGCAGGCCGCGCTGATCGCCGCCTGTGACGGCATCGTCTCCAGCGTCAACCCGCGCTCCGGCGAGATCCTGTCGACCGCGCCGCTGCTGTCGCGCAACGCCGGCGCGCCGCTGCTGTTGACCTCGCCGCACAGCGGCCAGGTGGCGCTCTGCGGCATCGTGCTCGGCAACCTCCTGGCCGCCGAAACGGACCCCCGCGCGATGCCGGTGCGCTTCAGCCGGGCGATCTGCGTCGACGCGGCGCTCGAGCTGCTGCGCAGCGAGGCGGCGAAGGCGCAGCAACAGCGGGCGACGGCGGCCACCGAAGCCGCGCGCCGCGGCACACCGCCGACCGAGGCGCAACCGTGACGGTGTTCGCCGGCAGCGCGCGCGTGCTCGCGGTCGAGACCGACGGCCGACCGCGCGTGATCGTGCTCGGCGCGCCGGCCGACGGCGCGCCGGCCGACGGCGCACTGGCCCACGGCGCACTGGCCGCGCCGATCATCGCCGACTGGGCGATCCCGTTCCGCTACACGCCCGAGACCGGCGACCTGCTGCAGGTGCTCGGCCAACACGGCCGCTTCTGGGTGACCGGCGTCGTGCACGGCCGCGGCCGCTCGCAGCTGGCGTTCCGCGGCGACACCGCCGTGCACGCATCCGGCGCGCTGCGCCTCGGCGCCGACGGCGGCGTGCGGCTGGAGGCTCCCACAGTGCACGTCGAGGCCGCCGGGCTCGAGACCGACGCCGACACCATCGTCTCCCACGCGGACGCGCAGGACACGACCGTTCACGGCCAGCTCGACGAACGCGCCGGCGCGGTCGAGCGGCAGATCGACGGCGACGACGATCGCACGGCCGGCCGCCACGCCACGGTCGCCGAGCGCGTCGTCAAGATCGACGGTGACCTGCTGCGGCTGAGCTGATCCAGGCCCTTTTGCGGCGGCGCCGCGACGGGTCAACGGCTACTTTCTGCGCCCGATGGTGTCGGATTCCCAGCCCTCCGAACTCACGACGACCACCGTCGAGGTGCCGTTCGAGACGCTCGCCGCGCTGCTCGGCGCCGCCTCCGCCGGCCGCACACTGGCCGGCAGCGGCGGCGCCAACGCGGCGCGCATGCTCGACGCCTTCGACGCCTTCTCGACGCCAGGCGCGCTCGCGACGCAGCCCAGCCCCGAGACCACCGCGCAGCTGGCCCGCGAGGTCGCGCTGCTGAAGCTGCGGGCGTTCCGCTCGTTGTGCCGCGTGCTGGCCGCCGCCGAGGACCCGGACCAGGAGCTGCTGTCGTTGCAGGTCATAGGCGTGCTGCGGCTGTCACCGCTTTCGCCGGCGCCGGCGCGGTGGCAGTTCGAGCTCGGTCTGCAGCTGGGCGACCAGACGCTGGGCATCATGCCGGGTCACGCCGGCGCGGCCGACGGCCGCCCGACGCTGGGCCTGCTGCTGGCGAAGCTGCTGCTCGTGCACGACGCCCAGAGCGGCGACCGCGTCGAAGCGCTGGTCGGCGAACTGGCCGAACGCCTGGACGGCGGCGCCGGCGCCGCCAAGGTGCGCGAGCAGCTCGCCCAGGACGCCAGCCTCGACGCGCGAGCGGTGCTGTTCGACAGCGATCGTCGCGAGCTGCTGGCCGAACCGCCGTTGCCGCGGTCCCTGTGGGCCGACGTGCTGGCCGAAGCGGTGCTGCTGGCCGCGCCCGGCACGGCGCCCCGCGCCAGCGCGCCGGCGGCGCCGCGCCCGCCCGGCGCGCCGGCAGCTGGACCGCTCGCGGCGGCGCTGCCAGGCGTCCTGAAGCGGGTCGACCAGCTGTCGCAGCAGCTGTCGGTCGAAGCGTTCGGTCGTGCCGCGCGCGACGCGGAGCTGCGGCGGGTGCTGCAGGAGCACGCCCGGCGCGGGCACGGCTGACGGGGCGCGCGCGGACGGGCGGAGCACCGTTCGCCCGGAGCACTCACGCCAAGAGACGCGGGCACGTTCACCGCGGCGGGACGACATCGCCAGGCAGGCCGGTGACGCCGTCGACCTCGCCAACGAACCGTTCGCCGTAGAAGCTGGCCCGCACTTCGATCGGCGGGACGATGTGCCGATTGAACTCGCCCAGCTCCTCGGCCGGCACCCACAGCTCCCGATGCTGCGCGCCGCCGACGACCTGCACCGCGTAGCGGGCGACGAACGCATCTTCGACGTCGAACGCGAGCACCGTTCCGGCGAAGCCGGAGGCCTGGTCGGTGCAGTTCCAGTCGCGGGCGATCTGCACTGCGTAGTCCTCGTCGAGCACCGGATAGAAGATCGGCTGCCCGGCGAGGCGCGGCGGGAATGCGTTCCAGCCGGATCGCGCGATCAGGCGCAATTCGTGCACGCCGACGGGGCGGAAGAGCTTCATGGCGCGACACAGTCTACGGCCGGTCGCCCGGCACGCGAACGCGGCGACGAGGCTCAGTACTCGTAGATCTGGAAGGCCCTGGACGTGGCCAGCACGCCGCTGTCGAGCCGGACAGACTGCGAGTAGAGCATCAACGGCCGCGCCACAGGGGGCACGACCAGCGTCTCCGCGGCGAGCGACGGCAACAGCACGATCAGGTCCGGCCGCGGAATCAGCACACAAGGCAGCACCGGCGAGAACGGTCCAGGCGCCTGGCTGCCGAGGTAGAGCGGCTGCGTGGCCAGGCCGAACACCGCGACGGCGATGCCCGGGTGCTGCGAGTTGACCCAGAAGTCGAGGTTGCCGTCGAAGCGCGGCGAAACGACATAGCCGGCTTCGATGCAGCCGGACAGCATCGGGAACGCCGTCGCGTTGCCCGGCGTGCCGGTCAGGCGCAGCGACGAGAACACGGAGCCGCTGCCGACGACGGCGGCGCCGAGCTGACACCGGATGGCGACCGGCGTCGGGCCGACGAGCACGAACACGTCCGTGGCAGGAGGCGACAGATCGTCGAGCTCGAAGGCGCCGTCGTCGTTCACGTCGACGCGCGCGACCGGCAGCGGGTTGCCGGCGGTGCCGCCGACGTAGCGTTCGAGCCTGAGCGAGATCGGCATCGGCGTCGGCGAACTGAGGGTGACGATCAGCTCGTGAGGCCCCCCATCCGCCTGCGCGGGCGCCGTCCCGGTGACCCAGGCCGACGCATCGAGGTAGACGTCGAGGGAGTAGGGATGGACGGTCGAGTTCCAGGAGAGTTCGGCCAACGCGTGGGTGCCGGCGCCGTCCGTCTCCGCGGCCCCGCCGTAGCCCGAGGCGGCGAGCGGGCCGGCGGCTACGGGGATGACCTGCTGGCTCGTGCCGACGCTGGCCGAGAGGGTCGAGGCCGAGGCAGCGGCGATGCTGATGTTCTGGGCGTGCGCAGCGGCGGCGAACGCGAACAGGGAGAGCGACAGGGGCAAGCGGTTGGTCATGAGGGCTCCATCTCTTGGCGCCTGCGACCACGGCGCACGGCAATGTTAGCCCGCGTGCTCGCGCGTGTAACGCCGCTGGCGCGCGCTGCGACTCCACCGACTCACGAGCTACGCTCGCCGCGGACAGCTCCGTCGGCGAGCTCCGACCTCCTATGCCTCGGCAAGTCGCGCTCGAGTTGGCGGTGACCGTCGACCGCGAGCCAGATCGTGCCCGGCTCGTGCTCCTCGACCCAACCCTCGATCCGTACGCCACCGGCTTCTCGGAAGAGGTAGCGCTTCGGACTCACGTCGACTGCGCCGGATTCGTCTGGGCGCGCATCGTCCACCGCCCTCTGGATCTCCTGGTGCGCGAGTCCGACGCCGTGCCCGCACTCCATGCCGAGAGCGACGAGCCGCAGGTGCGTTCCGATGTCGATGAGCGCGCGGGCCACCATGCCTGTCTTACCTCGGGCGCGGCTGCTGGATGCAGTGCTTGGTGCAGAGTCTTTCCCCCGAATCCGCAGCTGGTCCAACGGATCGGCCGCTGAGCTGCAAGCGCCGCTACGGGGCTCGCCAGCTCCTGCGGCTAGTTGGGCAGCCACTGTAGCAGGTGATCCGACACAAGGGGATTACTCACCCGGGCGCGACTCGTGAGTCTTGAGTAGCGAAAGCACCACCCTGCCTGCCTCGTCAGTGCGCTGCGCTGCACGGTCGAGCGCGGTCAACCCCATCCAGCCTGGAATGGTCGGATCCGCGCCGGCACCCATCAGCAAACTCGCCAACTCCGGGGAACATGCATCTGCGACCAGACCAAGTGGTGTCTCACCGATGCGGTCCTCGCAGTGCCGGTTCACGTCGGCTCCAGCAGCGAGCAGCATGCGCATGATGTCGAGATGCCCTTTGCGCGCAGCCTTGTGCAGCGGCGTCTCCGCCAGGTCGTCGTCGAAGTCCTCGATTGGCCAGCCATCGGCAATTGCTTGTCGCACCTCCGCCTCGCGTCCGGCATCCGCCGCAGCGTGCAGGCGCCAGTCCACCCGCCTCGACAGGATGTCACGCGTTGCATCGAGCACCTCCCGCCAGTCCGCGTCGTCGCCGTCCAGGCTGAGCACAGCGAAGTCAGTCACCCCCACGCCCATCCCGAGCACGGTGCCATCGAAGTAGAAGTCGACCGCCTTCTTGGGGGAACGGAGGCAATCCGCCGCAGACAGCACGCCTTCCTCCCAAAGGTCGGCTCCCGGCCCTCCGAAGCCCATGACCGGAGAAGCGCCAGCGTCGGCCAGAGCTTCCTTGAGTCGCTCGACGGCGGCCCGCCGCTCGCCAGGGTCGAAGGCTATTGGTAGAACCCCGAACGGCGCCTCGAGGGTGGGCAGATGCAGGTCGTCGACGGTCGGCATGCGAACGACCACCACTCGGCGCGGCACCGTTGTCGAGACCCACTCGAACTGCCCCATGCTTCAACACACCGCAGTCTGGCCTGCCCAACGTCTTTGGCCCCTCAGCTGCCGCGCGAAGCGCGGTCAGCTGCTGGGGCTCGTTGGACGGCCACCGTACCGGGTGATCATCTCGGTGGCCAGAGTGGTCGTCAGCAGCCCGTTGATCTCTGGTGATGACAACACGAAGAGCGCATCGCCCAGTTCAGGCGGGCAACCAACATCCTCTCGCAGCTCCAGGGCATCCGCCCACGTCTCAACATCGTGCGACGTCAATTCTCCGCGAATGAAGCGATGCAGGACCGCAACCAAGTGATCAGGAGTCAGGTGGATGAGCTCACGATCGGAGGCGAAAGGGAACTCAGCGACGCGGGCCGCTGCGGCTGCGACGGGTGGCCTGCATTCGATGAGATCCCGCAGTGCCTGAGTCCGATCGGTCATGCCGCCTGGCCCGTCCAACGAAGAGGATTCTATCCGGAGGAAGTCGCGCAGATGCTCCGACGTTGGCCAACATCCTGACCGCGACTTCTTCCGGATAGAATCAGTTGAACGAAGCCGCGGTGCAACGCCCTATGGGCTTCGAATCGCCGACGGCATCCCCGCGGCGGCCCGGGAGCTCCTGCCGGACACTCTGGCCGACTTGGCACATCCCCTGGAGCTGCTTGCTGCGCTTCCATTCGGCGCGGCCGACAAGGGAGTGGGGCCCAACGCGTTGCCGTCCGTCGAGGCCATACGGACCCTCTCTGAGGCGGCCCCAACGGTCACCATGTTCAAGGCAGAGATCGTCGTCCGTGGGCTCATGAAGAGTCGAGGAGCAGAGTCATGGTCACGTCGGTGAACGGCCCGCGATGCAGCTGCCCCTTGCCGCAAGCCGGGCAGCTCACGTCGAACGGCTCGAAGGGAGTGACGCCGACAACCGCAGAGATGGGCATCGCGGCACCGACCTGCAGCCGCGCGAGCGCGAGGTTGATGGCACGGCGACGGTTGGCGAGCAATCCGTAGTGCCGAATGCGCTGCAGCCCCTTCGGCAAGACATGCAGCAAGAACCTGCGCAAGAACTCGACCCCTGGCAAGGTCATGGTGCGATGGCGGCCGTCTTGCGCACGATCACGCACACGAAATGTCACGCTGGCGTCATCGATGCCGAGGATGCGGCTGTTGCCGATGGCAACTCGGTGCGTGTAGCGCGCCAAGTACTTGAGCACCTGCTCGGGTCCGCCGAAGGGCGCCTTGCTGTAGACGACCCAGGGCGTGGCCATCGCACGATCGAGGCACTGCGCGAAGCAATCGGGGTCACGTAGCGCCGCCAACTTGCCATGGAAGCCCAGTTCGCCGCACTCGAACGCCGCTCGCAACAGCGCGACGAAGCGCCCGCGGTACATCTTCGACAGCACCCGCACGGGTAGGAAGAAGCCCGGACGACACGCGACCCACGATCCGTCTGCGGACAGCCCACCGCCCGGCACGACACAGTGCACGTGCGGATGGTGCCGCAAGTCCTGACTCCACGTGTGCAGCACGGAGACGAAGCCGATCTCCGCACCGAGATGCCGCTCGTCCGCCGCGATTGTCTGCAGCGTCTCCGACGACGCACGAAACAGGATGCCGTAGAGCACCCGCTTGTTCTGCAGCACGATCGCGGCGATCTCCTCGGGTACCGTGAACACGACGTGGAAGTACTCGACCGGTAGCAGGTCCTTCGCCCGGTCGTCGAGCCACTTCGCCTGACGTGTGCCTTGGCACTTTGGGCAATGCCGGTTGCGGCAGCTGTTGTAGGCGATGCGGCGATAATCGCAGTGATCGCATGCTTCGACGTGACCGCCGAGCTGCGCAGTACGGCAGGCGGTCAGCGCGTGCATGACGCGCTTCTGGTCAAGCGAGACCGGCGCCTCGGCGAGCAACTGCTCGCTGAAGCGATCTATCACGTCTGCCACCTCGAACGTGGCCCGGGCCATGTCGGCGTCAGGTCGGGATCGCCAGCAGGTCGATGGCCTTGTTCGCCGAGTCGAGCAGCCGCCCCGTCACGTGCACGTAGATCGAGGTCGTCGACAGACTCCCGTGGCCGAGCAACTGCTGGATCGTGCGTAGGTCGACGCCCATCTCGAGCAGGTGGGTTGCGTAGCTGTGTCGCAACGTGTGCACGCTGGCAGGCTTCTCGATGCGTGCCTCCAGCCGTGCCTTGGCAATCGCATGCTGAACGCTGGTCTCGTGCAGCGGACGGTCAGGTCGCTTGCCTGGAAACAGGTAGTCGCGAGGACGATCCAAGAGCCAGTATGCGCGCAGCTGTGCACGCAACGCCGCCGACATCGGTACCATGCGCGGCTTGCCACCCTTGCCGCGCCGAACGTGCACCGTCATCCGCTCGCCATCGATGTCGCTCACTCGAAGATGCGTTGCCTCAGTCAACCGCAGGCCCGTCGCGTAGATCAGGCTCAGGATCGTGCGGTGCTTGGTGTTCGACGGCGCCGCGAGGAGACGGCGCACCTCCTCGACGCTCAGCACGGTCGGCAACGGCCGCTTGCGCTTCGCGAACGGGATGTGCTCCACCGCGAAGTCGCGCGGCAGCGTCACGCGGAAGAAGAACCGCAGCGCGCACACGGCCTGGTTGAACAACGACCACGAGACCTTCTGCTCGATCAGCCGCACCTGGAACGCGCGGATCTCCGCCAGCCCGAGCTGGCTCGGCGGCTTGTCGAACTGATGCGCGAACCGCTGCATCATCGACACGTAGGTCTCGATCGTCCGCGGGGAGTAGTTGCGGATGCGCAGATCCTCTGCCATCCGATCGCGTAGCAACGCCATCGACTTCCTCGTCGTCAGGGACTCCTCCCTGCCGCCACGCACACGATCTTGCCGGCGACGACGATCGGGCGGAGGAATCAGGCCGCTGATGGCTCAACCGACGCAAGGTGCCGGGAGCGGGCTACCGCGGAGCGGTTTCGTTCAACTTCAATTCGGACGACCGGCCTATTCCCGCCGCCCACCGCCGCAGCCTATCCGCCTCACGCATCTCCACAACCCCTGCACTCCGCTCCTCCTACCGCGCCACTGTTGTTCGGCCGGTCAGCCTAGATCCTCGCCCTCCTCGTCAACGCTACCACCGAGCCCATCCAGCGGACTCTTCACCCCCATCGGGCCGCGAGCGACGAGGTGCGTGTAGATCATCGTCGTGCGCACATCGCGATGGCCGAGCAGGGTCTGGATGGTGCGGATGTCGTAGCCGTCTTCGAGCAGGTGCGTGGCGAAGCTGTGGCGAAGCGTGTGGGGCGTGACGCGCTTCGGCAGGCCGGCGAGGCGGGCGGCGGCGGTGACGTCGCGCTGCACGACGGACTCGTGCAGATGGTGTCGGCGGACCTTGCCGGACTCGGGGTGCACGTAGGTCCGCGTCGCAGGGAACACCCACTGCCAGGGCCACTCACGGTCCGCCGTGCGCAGCTTGGTGGCCAAGGCGCCGGGCAACTCGACGAAGCCGGCTCCGGCGCGCAGATCGGCTTCGTGCTGGGCTCGCGCCAGCTCGACCTGCCGGCGGAGCGGCGCATGCAGTTGGGTCGGCAGCAACGCCTGGCGGTCACGGTCACCCTTGCCCTGCCGAACGGTGATGCAGCTGCGATCGAAGTCGAGGTCCTTGATGCGCAACTGCAGGCCCTCGAGCAGGCGCAGGCCAGCTCCGTAGAGGAGGCGGGCGATGAGGCCTGTCAACGGCGGCATTTGCTGCAGCAGGAGGCGAACTTCAGCACGGGACATGACCGACGGCAGCCGGCGTGGGCGCCGAACGCGCTCGAGCCCGTCCAGCCACGGCAAGTCGACCCCGAGCACCCTGCGATAGAGGAACAGCAGCGCACACAGCGCCTGGTTCTGCGTCGCGGCGGCGACCCGGCCCTGGTTGGCCAGGTGGTTGAGGAAGCGCTCGACGTCTTTGCCGCCGAGGTCGCGCGGGTGGCGCATACCGGAGAAGCGGATGAAGCGCTCGATCCAGCCGCAATAGGCCTCTTCGGTGCGGCGGCTCTTGTGTTCGCGGCGCATGCGCTCGCGCACGACGTCCATCAGGCGTGGGGTTGTCACGCCGGTACAGGGACCGCGAATCGTCAGCGGTTACAGGCCTCCTGCGGTGCCGTCACGAATCCTCACCCAGCAACCGCTCCCAGTCGCGCTCGCCACGCTCGACGAACAGCACCTGCACGGTCCCTCCGAGCAAGCGATACGCCACCAGGCTCGGCCGGACGGACCAGAAGCGCACCTGCGGGTCACTCATCAGATCGTCGCGCCGATGGCCGAGACCAGGGTTGGCTGCCAGCACTTCGAACGCGGCTTCGAACTCCGACAGCACGCGCTGAGCGACCTCTTCGCCGAAGTGCTCCTCGACGTAGACGACGATGCGCCAGATCCCGACCCTCGCGCTGTCGCTCAGCCGGTAGCCGGGCACTACCGCTTCCTTGCAGACCTGCCCTTGTCGCGAAGGAACCCGCGCAACTCTTCGATGACCTGCGGGCCATCGTGCAGCTCACCGCGGTCGGCCTGGGCAAGGCCTTCGGCCAGGGCCGCGCGCAGCCTGGTCAGGTGGGCCTCACGGATGCGATCCTGCTCGGCCAGCAATCGCAGCGCCTCCCGCACCACCTCGCTCTGGTTGTTGTAGAGGCCCGAGGCAACCTTCTCCTGGACCAGCTTCTCGAGATCGGGGGTGAGGTTGACGTTCATGCCCCGACCGTAGCAGGTTGTCAAAGACTGACAATCCCTGACAGGAACAGGGTGAGCGCCGCGCGGGGCTGCAGGCGCTGGAGCGAAGAGGACGCGGCCGGTTCGGGGAAGTCTGCTCACGCGTGCACAGGGACACGAAGCAGCCGGCGGTTACAGAGTTTCTGGCCAAGGGCTACAGATGCAGCGGCATTCGACCAAGCGCCGCTACCGACCGCGTCGGCGGATGAAACTACTGCCACTCCGGGAACGGCACCCGCTTCACCTGCCGCTGCTTGTCGCGCGTATCGATCAGCAGCAAGCCGTGGCGTTCCTGCGGCAGCTTGGGCAACACGGCGGTCGTGAAGGCGACCCACCGACCATCGGGCGAGACCGCAGGTTGCAGGAACAGCGCCATCATGCTGGTCAGCTGCGCGCCGCCCTGCTTCTGCAACTTCTCGTCGACGGGCAGCTGCAGGAGCTCGATCTCGCGTCGCACGGCGCCGCTGAAGTCCGTCTCGATCATCGCATACGTGTCGTGCTGCTCGCCGAAGCGCACGATCGTCGCGTAGATCGTCGTGTTGTCGGGAGACCAGCAGAGCGGCCCGGCGACCAGGCCTGTGCCCAGGTCGAGCACCGACTCCACCTTGCCGTCGGCCAGCACCAGGATCGCGTGGTTGCGTTCGCCAGGGGCAGTTTGGCCGTCGCCGTCGAAGGCCGCGACCGCGCAACGATCCCGTCTCGGACTGAACGCCGGCTGCGGCATGATGTGCCACTCACAGTCGGCAGGCTGCAGGAACAGCAGTTCGCCGGCGAGCGTCTCGGGGTGCAGGCGGCCGATCTCCCACTTGGAGCGAGCGCGCGGGTCGGCGTGCACATAACCGACGCCGCCGCCCAGGCGGAACATCGCCGTCACACCGACGTCGGCGACGGCGCCCGTGTCCTCGCCGGACTCGAGATCGACGCGCATCGCGCGCTCGCCCATCATGTAGAGGTGGCCGTCGAGCACGACCGGCTCCCCCACCAACGTGCCGATGTTGCGCACGCCGACCTTGACGTCGTGCCGCTTGTCGACCTTGCCGGACGCATCGAACGTCGTCACCGCCATCCAGGTGTCCTCCGATGGATGCGCCTCCAGCACGACCCACCTACGCGCCTTTTCGTCCCATGCGCTGACCGCGGCGCCGTCGGGTGGCAGTTCGTGAAGGAAGCGCGTCGTGCCGCCCTCGACCTCGTACTCGACCATCGCCGCGCGCTCTCCCTGTCGCGCCACGAACGTCAGTCGCTTGCCGTCCGGCGACCATGTCGGTCGGCACGACAGGGTCCAGACCACCAGGCAGAACCCGAGCGCGGTGGCGAGCCGGCCCCAGGCGCGACGGTTGGCGGCCGAGTCGATGACGCTGGATGGCGTGTCCACGCTGCGGACTTTGTCATACAAAGCCATGCCGGTCAAGCACCGGCGTGGGCGCGATCGTCACCCGACCGCGATCGGCTCCAACTGCGCGCGATGCTGCTGCACCGCCGCCACCACCAGCTCGTGCAGGCCCTCGCACTTGCCGGCGTCGAACCCTGCCAGCAGCTCCTTGCGCATGCGCGGCTCCCAGAACTTCTGGATGTGGTTGGCGGTGCTCGCGACGCCAGCCTGGCGATCCGGATCGGTGGCGAAGAACGACGCGATCTGGTTGGCCATCGTGACCAGCTTGGGCAGGTTCACTTCTTCACCTCCTGCGCGCGCTCGGCGAGCTGCTCCTGCTGCTGCGCGAACTCGTCGAAGCGGCGCTGCCAGTCGCTCTTGTCGACGGCGACGCGCGTGACCTGCACGGCGGTGACCTTGTATTCGGGACAGTTGGTCGCCCAGTCCGAGTTGTCGGTGGTGACGACGTTGGCCCCCGACTCCGGATGGTGGAACGTCGTGTAGACGACGCCCGGCTGCATGCGATCGCTGACCACCGCGCGCAGCGTGGTGTCGCCCTTGCGACTCTGCAGCGACACGTGATCGCCGTGGCGGATGCCGCGCGCCTCGGCGTCGACCGGGTGGATGTCGAGCACGTCGGCGTCGTGCCAGATCTTGTTGCCGGTGCGGCGGGTCTGCGCGCCGACGTTGTATTGGCTCAGGATGCGGCCGGTCGTCAGCAGCAGCGGGAAGCGCTTGCTGGTGCGCTCCGGCGTCGGCAAGAACTCGGTGAGGAAGAACCTGCCCTTGCCGCGCACGAACTCCTTCTCGTGCATGTAGGGCGTGCCGTCGGGCGCCGCGTCGTTGCACGGCCACTGGATGCTGCCGAGCCTGTCGAGCTTCTCGTAGCTGACGCCGGTGAAGGTCGGCGTCAGGCGCGCGATCTCGGCCATGATCTCGCGCGGGTGGCGGTAGTGCATCGGGAAGCCGAGCGCCTCGGCGAAGCGCACCGTCACCTCCCAGTCGGCGAGCCCGGCGAGCGGCGGCATGACCTTGCGCACCATGCTGATGCGCCGCTCGGCGTTGGTGAAGGTGCCGTCCTTCTCGAGGAACGAACTGCCGGGGAAGATCACGTGCGCGTACTTCGCCGTCTCGTTGAGGAAGATGTCCTGCACGATCAGGCACTCGAG
The DNA here is from genome assembly GCA_020638735.1 of Planctomycetota bacterium. Classification (GTDB taxonomy): domain Bacteria; phylum Planctomycetota; class UBA1135; order UBA1135; family UBA2386. The sequence goes on from JACKHZ010000009.1 coordinate 650,038, forward strand.
CGATTCGAGCGCCTTCTGCACGTGCTGCGTGTCGGGGTCCGACTGCGCGATGTCCTCGCCCTGCACGTAGAGCGCCTTGAACGAGCCGTCGATCGCGGCGTCGAACATGTTGGGGATGCGCAGGCCCGGCTCGGGCTGGATCTTGACGCCCCATTCGGCCTCGAACAGCGCGCGCACGCTCGGGTCGCCGACGTGGCGATAGCCCGGCAGCTCGTGCGGGAACGAGCCCATGTCGCACGAGCCCTGCACGTTGTTCTGGCCGCGCAGCGGGTTCACGCCGACGCCGGGGCGGCCGATGTTGCCGGTCAGCATCGCCAGGTTGGCGATCGTCATCACGCCGGTGGAGCCCTGCGCGTGCTCGGTGACGCCGAGGCCGTAGTAGATCGCGCCGTTGGGCGCCTTCGCGAACAACCGCGCGGCAGCCCGGATCTCGGCGGCGGGCACGCCAGTGTGTTCTTCGAGCGTCTCCGGCGAGTTCTTCTGGTCGCTGATGAACGCCTTCCACTTGTCGTAGGCGTCCTGCTCGCAGCGCTCGGCGATGTAGCCCTTCGCCTCGAGGCCCTCGGTCACGATGACGTGCGCCAGCGAGTTCATGACCGCGACGTTGGTGCCGGGCCGCAGCTGCAGGTGGTGGTCGGCGCGCACGTGCGGCGTCTTGACCAGGTCGATGCGGCGCGGGTCGATGACGATCAGGCCGCAACCTTCGCGCAGCCGCTGCTTCATGCGCGAGCCGAACACCGGGTGGCCGTCGGTCGGGTTGGCGCCGATGACGATGATGCAGTCGGTGTGCTCGACGCTGTCGAAGTCCTGGGTGCCGGCCGATTCGCCGAGCGTCGACTTGAGCCCGTAGCCGGTCGGCGAGTGGCAGACGCGCGCGCAGGTGTCGACGTTGTTGTTGCCGAAGCCGCCGCGCACCAGCTTCTGCACGAGGTAGGTCTCCTCGTTGGTGCAGCGCGACGACGTGATGCCGCCGACCGCGCCCGCGCCGTAGCGCTGCTGGATGCCCTTGACCTTGTTCGCCGCGAAGGCGAACGCCTCCTCCCACGACACCTCGCGCCACGGATCGCTGATCCGGTCGCGGATCATCGGCGCCTTGACGCGGTCCGGGTGCGTCGCGTAGCCCCAGGCGAAGCGGCCCTTGACGCAGCTGTGGCCGTGGTTGGCCTTGCCGTCCTTGTCCGGCACCATGCGCACGACCTCGTTGCCCTGCAGCTCGGCGCGGAACGAGCAGCCGACGCCGCAGTAGGCGCAGGTCGTCGTCACCGCGCGGTCCGGCTGGCCGGCGTCGGCGATCGACTTCTCCATCAGCGTCGCCGTCGGGCACGCCTGCACGCAGGCGCCGCACGACACGCACTCACTCGACAGGAAGTCCGTCGGTCCGGCTGTGATCTTGCTGTCGAAGCCGCGGCCCTGCACGGTCAGCGCGAAGGTGCCCTGGATCTCGTCGCAGGCGCGCACGCAGCGCGAGCAGACGATGCACTTGGTCGCGTCGAACGTGAAGTACGGGTTCGACGTGTCCTTCTGCCCGACCAGGTGGTTCTCCCCCTCGTAGCCGTAGCGAACCTCGCGCAGGCCGACCGCGCCGGCCATGTCCTGCAGCTCGCAGTTGCCGTTGGCCGGGCAGGTCAGGCAGTCGAGCGGGTGGTCGCTGATGTAGAGCTCCATCACGCCGCGGCGCAGCTTGCGCAGCTGCTCGGACTGCGTCTTGACCTTCATGCCGGGCTCGCACGGCGTCGTGCACGACGCCGGCGTGCCCTTGCGTCCGTCGACCTCGACCAGACACAGGCGGCAGCTGCCGAACGCGTCGAGCGAGTCGGTCGCGCACAGCTTCGGGATCTTGACGCCGGCTTCCATCGCCGCGCGCATCACCGAGGTGCCGGCCGGCACGTCGATCGGCTTGCCGTCGATGTGCACCGTAACCGTGGACGTGCTGCGGGGGGCCGGCGTGCCGAGATCGAGGACCTTGTTGGAGTACATGATGTCGCGGAGTCGCGGGCGGCAGCTCCGCCCGTCAGTGCATCCCGTGCCCGGGCCGGCGTCAAGCTCCGCAGGGCATCGGCCCGGGTGGACCGGCCTCAGCGCCCGCGGAAGTCGTCGGCGAAGTGGTCGAGCGCGCTGAGCACCGGCAACGGGGTCAGCCCGCCCATCGCGCACAAGGACGCGCTGGTCATCGTCGCGCAGAGGTCGCGCAGCAGCGCCTCGTCGGCGGCGCGGTCCTGGCCCTGGATCAGCCGGTCGACGACCTCGACGCCGCGCGTCGAGCCGATCCGGCACGGCGTGCACTTGCCGCACGACTCGATGGCGCAGAACTCCATGGCGTAGCGGGCCATCTTCGCCATGTTGACCGAGTCGTCGACGACCACGAGGCCGCCGTGGCCGAGCAGACCGCCGGCCGCGGCGAGCGCTTCGTAGTCGCACGGCGTGTCGAGCTTGCCGGCCGGCAGCCAGGCGCCGAGCGGACCGCCGACCTGCACCGCCTTGATCGGCCGACCCGAGCGCGTGCCGCCGCCGAAGTCCTCGAGCAGCTGCCGCAGCGTGACGCCGAACGGCACCTCGACGAGTCCGCCCTGCTTGACGTTGCCGGCGAGCTGGAACGGCAGCGTGCCCTTGCTGCGACCGACGCCCTTGGCCGCGTAGGCGGCGCCGCCGTGCTGCAGGATCCACGGCACCGACGCCAGCGTCATGACGTTGTTGACGACCGTCGGCTTGCCCCACAGCCCGACCAGCGCCGGCAGCGGCGGCTTCGCGCGCACCACGCCGCGCTTGCCCTCGAGGCTCTCGAGCATCGCCGTCTCCTCGCCGCAGACGTAGCTGCCGGCGCCGAGCCGCACGTGCACGTCGAACGCCTTGCCGGAGCCGAGCAGGTCCTTGCCGAGCCAGCCGGCGGCGCGCGCGCGTTCGATCGCCGTCGTCAGCACGGCGTGCGCGTCCGGATACTCGCTGCGCAGGTAGACGTAGCCCTCGGTCGCGCCCACCGCGAGCCCGGCGATCGCCATGCCCTCGAGCAGCAGGTACGGGTCGCCCTCCATCAACATGCGGTCGGAGAACGTGCCGCTGTCGCCCTCGTCGGCGTTGCAGGCGACGTACTTCTGGTCGGCGGTGGCGCCGAGCACGGTCTTCCACTTGATGCCGGCCGGGAAGCCGGCGCCGCCGCGGCCGCGCAGGCCCGACGCGGTGACCGCTTCGACGATCGCCGACGGCTGCATCTGCAGCGCGTTCTGCAGCCCGGCGAGGCCGCCATTGGCGGTGTAGTCGCCGAGGCTCAGCGGGTCGGTGACGCCGACCCGCGCGAACACCAGACGGGTCTGCTTCTGCAGCCACGGCAGCTGCTCGGTCGCGCCGAGGCGCAGCGCGTGGCTGCCGGCCTTGCCCGCGGCCTCGTCGAACAGGCCGGCGTCGCACAGCGCGGCGACCTGCTCGGGCGCGACGGGGCCGTAGGCGACGCGCCCCTGCGGCGTGACGACCTCGACCAGCGGTTCGAGCCACAACATGCCGCGCGAGCCGTTGCGCACCAGCTCGAGCGTCACGCCGCGCTCGCCGGCTTCTTGCACCAGCGCGTCGGCGACCTCGTCGGCGCCCATCGACAACGCGGCGCTGTCGCGCGGCACGTAGAGCCTGGCGTGGATGGCCTCGGCGCTCATGCGTCGGCCCCCTTGGCGGCGGCCAGCAGCGCGTCGAGGCGCGCGGCGTCGACGCGACCGCACAAGCGGCCGTCGAGCTGCACCGACGGACCGAGCGCGCAGTTGCCGAGGCAGTAGATCGCCTCGACGGTCAGCGCGCCGTCGGCGCTGGTCGCGCCGACCGCGGCGCCGTGGCGCGCGGCGACGTGCGCGGCCAGCGCGTCGCTGCCGACCGCCTGGCAGGCCTCGGCGCGGCAAACCTTGAGCACGTGGCGGCCGGGCGGCGCGCTGCGGAAGTCGTGGTAGTAGGTCAGCACCCCGTGCACGTCGGCGCGCGACAGGTTCAGCGCCGCGGCGATGCGCGCGGTGGCCTCGGCCGGCACGAAGCCGAGCGCGGCCTGGATCGCGTGCAGGATCGGCAGGCAGGCGCCGGGCAGCGACTGCAGGCGGGCGATCGCCGCGTCGATCGCGGCCAACTGTTCGGGCGTGGCAGCGGCAGCTGCCGTGGGACGGGGATGCATGCGCTCTTCGGGGGCAGAGTTGCGGGGCGTCGGTTGTAGCAGAAACACGCCTTTCCCCACCACGCCGAGCGCGTTCCCCGGCATGCTCGGCCGCCTTCCCGCCGATGGACCCGCGCGCCGAACGCCAGGCCCGCCGCGCGCTGGTGGCGCAGCGCGCCGCCGAGCGCGAGGCCCAGGGCCGCAACACGACGATGCTGGTGCGCTTCCGCCGCATCAGACGGCGGCTCGGCGCGCTGCTGCTGGAGACGCTGGCGCCATGGCTGGTGCGCGCGCTCGCCGCGACGTGGCGCGTCGAGCGCATCGACCTCGGCGGGCAGCGCTGCTTCGACGGCGACGGCCCCTGGATCGTGCTGATGTGGCACGGCCGCATGCTGCCGGCGATGCCGCTGCGCCCGCACCGCGCGCGGCGCATCGGCGTGCTGGTGTCGCCGAGCGACGACGGCGGGTTGGCGATGCGCGCGCTGCGGCACTTCGGCTACGTGGTCGTACGCGGCTCGCTGAGCCGCCGCGGCGCGCGCGCGCTGCGCGAGATGCACGAGCTGCTGGCCGGAGGCGGCAAGCTGGTGGTGACGCCGGACGGGCCGCGCGGGCCGCGGCACTCGTGCAACGTCGGTCCGGCGTGGCTGGCGCGCGAGACGGGCGCACCGCTGCTGCTGCTAGGACTCGCAGCCGATCGCGTGTGGCGGCTGAAGAGCTGGGACGCCTTCGTGATCCCGAAGCCGTTCGCGCGCGTGGCGGCGGTCTATTCCGGCCCGATCGAGGTGCCCGCGGACGCCGACGACGCGACGCTGGAGCGGCTGTCCGCCGAGGCGCGCGAGGCGCTGCTGGCGGCCGAACGGGCGGGGTTCGAGGCGCTGCGTGTCACGCCCGACCACGGCGACGACCACAAAACCGAACACGGCCCGAACGTCCCCTGAGGAACGTCCGAGCCGAGGCGATCACCGGTCTGACCGAGCCGGGCGCAGGCACGCACCCGGTTCACCGATGAGCGGTCCGGTTCCTTCCCGGATCAGAGATCCTGCGGACGGAGCGTCTTGCGGCCGTTCGCGGCGGCGCGGTTCTCGGCGCCGGCGATCATGCCGCGGACGGCAGCGTCCAGGGCGCCGTAGAAGTCCGACGACACGTTCGACTTCTTGACCGCGGCCTTGGTGCGCGACTTGGAGATGATCAGCTCGACCGGGCCCTTGGCCTTCGCCGGCTTCTTGGCGTTCTTCTTCTTGGCAGCCATTGGAAACTCTGCTCTGTGGTTGGGTCGTTCGCCCGGCCACGGCGAAGTGCCGCACGCCTCCCGCGAACGTCGGCGAAGTTTGACGGCCCCCTCACGACAGTCAACAGGAAAACCGGCGCGAAACCCCGAATTGGACGCCGATTCCGGCACTTCCGCGCCAGAGGCTGCTTGCGGCACACGGCTTGTGACGCGCGACGCGTCGCGAAGAAACCCCCGAATTCGCGGCCCTTTCCGCGGTTTCTCGCCAGTTCTCGGAGACGCGCGATCGTCGCGGAGACGCCGACCGCGCGCCGCGCGAGGCGCGGCGGTCGCGACGCAACGAAGCGGAAAAACCCCGCGATCGACGCCGAATCGGCCGTTCGCTGGCCCCTCCCGGGTTCGCGGAACATGCGCGCGCGGCGGCCGCCGCATCGGCTACAGTGCGCCGACGAATGAGCTGGCGTCGCATCGCGCTGTTGTCGTTGGCCCTGGTCACCGTGCTCGCCGTCGTCACCTGGGCGCTGCTGCAGCACTCCGGGGCCGCGACCGCCCTCGTGCGCCGCGAGCTGGTCCGGTTGCTGCAGGGCCGCGCCGAGCTGGAGTCGACGCAGGTCGAGCTGACCGCCGGCCGGCTCGACTTCCGCGGCCTGCGCGTCGGCGACCCGACGCAGCCGGAGCGCGATCTGCTGCGCGTCGCCAGCGGCCACGTCGGCGTGCAGGCGGCGCCGTTCGCCGGCGGGGTGGCGCTGCGGCACGTGCTGCTCGAAGGCCTGGCGATCGAAGCCGGCCCGACGTTTCCCCGGCCCGACCAGCTGCTCCGCCAGGAGGTGCTCGACGGCGGCGGCGGTGGCGGCCCCGGACGACTGCCGGCCGTCGAGATCCGCGGCGGCACGGCGCGCCTGCACCTGCGCCAGGGCGAGCAGCCGCTGGAGCTGGCAGAGCTGTCGCTGATCGCCGGCCCGGCGGACGGCGCCGACGAGCAGCTCGTCGTGCGCGGCAGCGCCTCGCTGCAGCAGCCGAAGGCGCCGCTGACGATCGAGGGCCAGGTGGACATCACCGGCGACGGCGGCTGGCTGTCGCTGCGCGCCGACGACTTCGAGGTCTCGCCGGCGACGCTGCTGTTCCTGACCCGCCTGCTGCAGGTCGACCCGCAACGGATCGAGGCGGGCGGGCGCGTGCAACAGCTGACCGTGCTGTGCGAGCTGCCGCGGCGCGCCGACCCGGTGCAGGTGCCGCGCTTCACGGTGCAGCTGCGCTGCGAGGACATCGCCGTGACGGCGCCGGGGCTGCCGCCGCTGGTGCGGCACGCCGGACTGGAGCTGTTCGTCGACACCGCCGGCAGCGGGCGCGTCGCCGCCACGGTCTCGCAGCAGGACGAAGACGGCGCGATCCGCGTCGGCGTGCAGCTCGACGATCTCGCCGCCCCGCACTTCGCGCTGCGCGCCGAGGGCCGCGACGTGCGCGTCACCGACGAGGTGCTGACGGCGCTGCGTTCGTTCAAGGTCGGCGCCGACGTCGTGCGCGCGCTGCAGCCGACGCAGGGGCGCGCCGACGTCGACCTCTACCTGCGCGACCCCCACCTGCCGCGCACCGACGTGGACCTCGACCTCGACCTGCGCGAGGTCGCGATGGCGTTCGCCGGCTTCGGCCCCGACCAGCGCCGCATCGGCTTCCCGCTGCCGCTGGAAGCGGCCCGCGGCAAGGTGCGGCTGCGCGACAACGTGATCCTGCTGCAGGGTCTCAGCGCGTCGATCGCCGCGCACGCCGGCGGCGGTCGGGTGACGCTCGAGGGCCGGATCGAGGTGCTCGAGCCGCTCGGCGAGGACACGTCGCTGGACATCCACAGCGACCGAGTCGCCTTCAGTCCGGACCTGCGCCGCGCGCTGGCGCAGCTGCTCGGCGAGGAGGGCGCGTCGTTCTACGACCGGCTGAAGCCCGAAGGGCAGGCCGAGGTGGACGTGCGGGTGCGGCCGATGAAGCGGCTGCCCGGCGGCTTCCGCGTGCTGGTGCGGCCGCTCGACGCGAAGATGCTGTGGGCAGGCTTCCCCTACGAGCTGGCGGCGCTGGCCGGCGAGATCGTGGTTCACGAGGCCGACGCGCGCTTCGAGCTGACCGGTCGCCACGGCTCAGGCGGCCTGTCGATGCGCGGGCGCATCCCGCTGCACCAGCAGCATCCGGTCGGCCAGGGCTTCGAGGCCGTCGTCGACCTCGAACACCTGGCGGTCGACGACGCGCTGCGCGAGGCCGTGGCGAAGATCACCGACGACCTCGACGAGCCGTGGCGGCTGGCCGCCCCGACCGGCGCGCTGTCCGGCCGCGTCAAGGTGTCGCGCCCGAAGCCCGAGGACCCGCTGCAGCACGACGTGCGGCTGCTGCTCGAGGACGTCGACCTGACGCTGCCGGTCGCGCCGTGGCACGCCGCCGGGCTCAACGGCCAGGTGCTGGCGCAGGGCGATGGCGTCGAGTCCCGGGTCGACTTCGAGACGCTGCGCGGCGAGCTGACCGGCGGGGAGTCCCGGCCGTCGCGGCTGGCGCTGCTCGGCCGCATCCAATCCGGGGAGGCGACGCGACACGACCTCGCGTTCGTCGTGCAGGACCTGGAGCTGACGCCGCAGCTCGACCAAACGCTGCAGCAGCTCGGCGCGCTCGACGACAGCGTGTGGGATTCGCTGCGGCCGTCGGGGCGGGTGGACCTGGTCTGCCGCGACGCCGTCGACGACGCCCGACGGCACGACCTGCAGGTGTTCGTGCAGCTGGTCGACGTGCGCTCCGAGGCGCCGATGCTGCCCCAGCCGGCCGAACACATGACCGGCGAGCTGCACATCGAGAACGGCAAGCTGACGTTCAAGGACGTGCGCGCGGACATGGGCTCGACCCGGGTGCGCTGCTGGGACGGCCGCGTGGAGCCGCTGCCCGGGGACGGTCGCACCGAGATCCACTTCGCCGTCAACGCGCCGGGCTTCGAGGTCGACGACGGGCTCGCCAACCTCGTCTCCGGCCCGCTGCACCAGGCCGTGCTCGACCGCCAGCTGCGCGGACACGCCGACGTCGACGACCTGCGGCTGACGTTCCGGGTGCCGACGGGCGACAGCAAGGCGCCGTTCGAGACGAAGATCCAGGGCAACATCGCGCTCGACGGCGTCGACGTCCGGCTCGGCAGCGGTCCCGACGGCGTGCAGCTGCACGACCTGCACGGCGTGGCGACGATCGACGAGAGCACCGTCACCGATGCGGGTGGGCAGCTGCGCGGCACCTTGCGACGCGCGGCGATGACGTTGTTCGGCCACCGCCTCGAGGCCTTCGAAGGGCAGTTCGTCGCCGACGCCGAGCAGCTGGCGATCGGCACGCTGACGACGCGCCTGGCCGACGGCGTGCTGCGCAATCGCGCGTCGACCTCGCCCGCCGTGATCTACCGCCTGCCGACGGTCGCGGCCCCGCAGGGCAGCCTGGCCACCGACCTCGCCTTCGAAGGCGTCGACGTGTTCACGCTGCTCAGCCAGTCGGGCTGGGCCAACCCGCCCTACTCCGGCAGCGCCTCGGGACAGCTGCGGCTCGATCGCCTCGAAGGCGCCGACGTGGTCGGCGCTGCCGCCGCCGGTTCGCTGCACGTCGAACGCGCCGATCTCGGCAAGGTGCCGCTGTTCACCGCCATCTACGCGCAGCTGCCGCCGTCCGAGCAACCGCGCTTCAACCACCTCGACGTCGACTTCCGCCTCGTCGACCAGCAGCTCGAGATCGACAACCTCGAGGTGCGCTCGGACATCCTCGCCGCGAAGGGCGCCGGCACGCTCGACCTCGACGGCTACCTGGACGTGCGCATGGACCTCGACAACCTGCTGGGCAGCTCGGCCGACCCGCTGGTGATGCCGCTGATCGACTACCTGGCGGGCAACCTGGTGCGCTTCCACCTGTTCGGCTACGTGCGCGACCTGCGCGCCGAGCCGCGCCTGCTGACCGAGCGCTCACCGCGGCGCCGCCCGGTGTTGCCGATGCCGCCGGCGCGCGAGCGACCGGCTTCGCCCGGCTACTGATCGAAGTTGACCGCGACCCGGCCGCGGCCAACACTGCGGCCATGAGTTCGCTGCACGCGGTGATCATGGCAGGCGGTTCCGGCACGCGCTTCTGGCCGGCGAGCCGGCGCGACCGCCCCAAGCAGCTGCTGCCGATCGCCGGCGGGGTGCCGATGATCGAGGCGACCGTCGCCCGCGTGCTGCCGCTGTGCGGCCGGGACAACGTCTGGATCGTCACCAACCGCGCGCAGAAGAAGCACATCGCCCGGCTGCTGCTCGACTTCCCGGTCGAACGGATCCTGGTCGAACCCGAGCCGCGCGACACCGCGCCGTGCATCGCCTTCGCCACCGCGACGATCGCCGCCGTCGATCCGGACGCGACCCTCGTCGTGCTGCCTGCCGACCACGTCATCGAGCCGCACGACGAGTTCGAGCGCATGCTGCGCCGCGGCACCGCGCTGTGCGACGAGCGCACGCTGGTCACCTTCGGCGTGCCGCCGACGTTCCCCGCCACCGGCTACGGCTACCTCGAGCTCGGCGATCCGATCGACGCCGCCGCGCCGGCCGCCGCCGCGGTGCGCTCCTTCCGCGAGAAGCCCGACGAGGCGACCGCGCGCGGCTTCCTCGCCGCCGGCACGTTCCGCTGGAACAGCGGCATCCTCGCCTTCCGAGCGGCGGCGATGCGCGCGGCGATGGCGGAGCACGCGCCGGAGCTCGCCGAGGCCACCGACCGCATGCTCGAGGCGCTGCGCGGCGGCAACGCCGGCAGCGTCACGCGTGCCTTCAAGCGCGCGCCGAAGATCTCGATCGACTACGCGGTGATGGAGAAGGCCGCGCACCTGGTCGCGGTCGACTGCACGGCGCGCTGGGACGACGTCGGCAGCTTCCCGGCGCTGGCGCGCGTGCTGCCGGCCGACCGGCACGGCAACCACCTGTCGCTGCACGCCGACGCCGAGGCGATCGCGCTCGACGCGGCCGACAACGTCGTCTACGGCGAGGGCAAGCGCACCATCGCGCTGTTCGGGGTCCAGGGCCTGGTCGTCTGCGCCGTCGGCGACGCCGTGCTGGTGTGCCCGAAGGACCGCGCCGACGACCTCAAGCGGCTCGTGCAGGAGCTGACCGACCGCGGCCGCCAGGACCTGCTGTGACGTTGACGCCCAAGTCGCGCATCCTCGCCGTCGACTACGGCGACGCCCGCACCGGCCTCGCGGCGACCGACTGGACGGGCGTGATCGCGGTGCCGCTGCCGCGCATCGACAGCCGCGACGCGGCCGAGGTGGTGCGCCAGGTGGTCGCGTTGGCGGCCGAACGCGACACCCAGGGCCTGGTGGTCGGCATGCCGCTGTGCGTCGACGGCAGCGCCGGCGACCGCGCGCAGCGCACGGCGCGCTTCGTCGAGCTGCTGCGCGCCGCGACGCCGCTGCCGGTGGCGACCGTCGACGAGAGCCACTCGACGGACGAGGCCCACGAGCGCCTCAAGCAGGGCGGCATGAAGGCGAAGCGCCGCAAGGACTTCGCCGACAGCGTCGCCGCGCTGGTGATCCTCGAGCGTTTCCGACGGCAGCTCGCCGGCACGGGCTGAGCCGGAACGGGAGAGTGCCTGGTCTCCGTAAGCCGGGTTCTGGTGCCGCCCGCAGGCGGTGACGACCATTTCTCCAGGGCCGCCCTCGCGGGCGGCCGCCAACGATCTACCCGAGGACCTGAGCGCGGGCCGCGCGATCCTCCTACTCGATCTTCCTCCGGGTGGGGTTTGCCGTGCCGACCCGGTCGCCCGGGCCGCGGTGAGCTCTTACCTCGCCGTTTCACCCTTGCCGTCGCCCTCGCGGGCCGTCCGGCGGTTTGTTCTCTGTGGCACTTTCCCTGTCCTCGCGGACGGTGGGCGTTACCCACCACCCTGCCCTGAGGAGCCCGGACTTTCCTCCCGCAGCGGGCGCTGCCGGCGGTCGTCCGGAGACCAGGCGGCGGCAACCCTAGCCGCGGCAGGTAGATTGGTCAAAGGGACGGTAAAGTCCGGTGAAAACGTAGGCCGGCGCTTGCCGACGATGCGTAGCGGGCTAGCCTTCCCTGGACTCGCCCGCGGCCGTCGGCCGCACCGATCCACCTGAGCCTCGCAACCTTGAAGGTCGCTCGTGCGACTCGCCCTCACTCTCGCCTCCACTACGCTGTTGCTGGCACCGTGCTTCGGCCAGCGCGCGACCACGCCGAGCGTCGAAGTGCCGCTCCGCGTCCCGGCTGTCCGGCATGTCGAAGGCCCGACTGTGGCCATCGAGGGTCCCGAGGCCGCGCTGCTGGCCCGGCACGATCTTGCGAACCGCCCCGTCGTGGGCACGGACACGACGATCTCCGACAGGGTCGGATCCGGCAACGCCATACCCAGCTCGGCGCACGCCAGGGATGCGAGCAGCGCCCCGCCACCACCCCCGGGGCAACCGCCGGTACCCGAGCCGAGCACGCTGCTGCTGGTCGGCACCGGCCTGATCGGCGTCGCGCTGACGAGCAAGCTGGCGCGGCGTCGCGGCCACACCGACTGAAGCGGTTTCGACTCGCGGCCGGCGCGCACAGCCAATCGCGCAGCCTTCAGCCGTAGCGCGGCCGTCTTCCGGCGATGCGCTGCGCCTTCGCCGCCACCGCGACGAACAGCGCCCGCCGCTCCGCAGGCCCGGCTTCCGGCAAGCACCGCCGCGCGAAGCGCACCGCGACCCTCAGCGGCACCGGCACCGGCGACGACGCCAGCAGGGCGGCGAGGTCCTTGACCACCCAGCGTCGCCAGCGAAGCGCCGGCGCGAACACACGCTCGAGGTCGAGCAGGGCGACGCGGGCCGCGCCGCGCGGCTGATCGACGTAGAGGTGGGCGCAGTTGAGATCCCGGTGCACGAATCGCTGCGCGAACAGCCGCCCGACCAGCGCTGCGACCGGGCCGCAGACGGTCTCGAACAGCGCCCCGAGCCACCCTTCCCTGGCGGCGTCCACGAGCCAGGCGTCCAGCGAACGACCGGCGAGCGCCTCCATGACGATCATGCTGCGGCCCCGCTCCGCCAGCCGGGCGACCGGCACCGGCGCGGCGATCGACAGCATCGGCAGCACGTGCAGCCACCGCCACTCCTCCGCCACGGCCCGCGGTCGCCCCCGATAGACCTTCGCATACAGTGTGCGCCCGGCGCTCTCCGCCATCAGCGTGCGCCGCGTCGGAACGCAACGCACCGTGCGACCGAGCGATCCATGCCAGATCCCGAGCACCGCCGCGGCGTGCTCGCCACCCGGCGCCGACAACTCGCCGCCCGGCATCGCCACCGCCTTGTTGCTGGCGTGCTTCACTCCTCTTACGTTCCGCCCCCCGGCAACGCTACGCAAGCGCCACCACGGCATGAACCAGCAAGTCGTCAGCGAAGACAATCCCTACGCAGCGATGCAAGCCCGCCTCGATCTGGCGGCTGCCCGACTCGGTCTAGAACCGAACCTGATCTCGATCCTGCGCACCTGCGAGCGCGAGATCACCATCAGCATGCCCGTCGTCATGGACGACGGCTCCGTGCAGGTGTTGGAGGGCTTCCGCGTGCAGCACTCGACCGCGCGCGGCCCGGCGAAGGGCGGCATCCGCTTCGCGACCAACGTCAACCGCGACGAGGTGCGCGCGCTCGCCGCGTGGATGACGTGGAAGTGCGCGGTGGTCAACGTGCCGTTCGGCGGCGGCAAGGGCGGCGTCGTCTGCGACCCGTTCAAGATGTCGAAGGGCGAGCTCGAGCGCGTCACCCGCCGCTACGTCACCGGCATCATGGACCTGCTCGGTCCCGACCGCGACGTGCCGGCGCCCGACATGGGCACCGACGGCCAGATCATGGCGTGGTTCATGGACACCTACTCCATGCACCAGCGCAGCTACCTGCCGGCGGTCGTCACCGGCAAGCCGGTCAGCCTCGGCGGCTCGCTCGGTCGCATCGAAGCGACCGGTCGCGGCGTCATGCTGTGCACGCGCGAAGCGCTGAAGCACCTCGGCATGAACCCGAAGGACTGCACCGCCGCGGTGCAGGGCGCCGGCAACGTCGGCCTGATCTCGGCCCTGCAGCTGTCGCGCATCGGCGTCAAGGTCGTCGCCATCAGCGACGTGCACGGCGGCCTCTACAACAAGGACGGCCTCGACCTCGCCGGCATCCACAGCCACCTGCAGCGCCACCGCAAGCTCGACGGCTTCGACGGCGGCGACAAGATCGGCAACAACGACCTGCTCGAGCTGCCGGTCGACATCCTGGTGCCGGCGGCGACCGAGAACGTCATCAACAGCCGCAACGCCGAGCGCATCAAGGCGCGCATCATCACCGAGGGTGCCAACGGGCCCTGCACGGCCAACGCCGACAAGATCCTCGACCAGAAGGGCGTGTTCGTGATCCCCGACATCCTGGCCAACGCCGGCGGCGTCACGGTCAGCTACTTCGAGTGGGTGCAGGACCGCATGGCGTTCTTCTGGACCCAGAAGGAGGTCGAGGAGCGCATGGAGCACATCATGGTCGACTCGTTCGCCGCGACCGTCGACATGGCGCAGCGCTTCCAGGAGTCCAACCGCATCGCCGCCTACATGCTGGGCGTCAACCGCGTCGCCGAGACGACGCGCATGCGCGGCATCTACGCCTGACGCGCGGCGCGACGCCCGTCACTCGCCGCCCGGCGACTGCCGACCGCGCTTGATGTCGCCACGGTGCTTCTTCTCGTCGAGCCGCCGCCGCTGCGAACCGCGGGTCGGCCTGGTCGCGACGCGGCGCTTCTTGCGCACCAGCGCCTGCGCGATCCACGCCACCATGCGCTCCTGCGCGGCGCGGTAGTTCATGAACTGGCTCTTGTGCTCGCTCGACACCGCGACGAGGCGGCCGTCGGCGTCGAGGCGGTTCTGCAGCGCTTCGCGGATGCGCGCGACGTCGTGGTCGCCGAGCACTTGAGCGGCGCAAGCGAGGTCGAGGCGCAGGTCGACCTTGGTCTCGGTCTTGTTGACGTGCTGACCGCCGGCGCCGCCGCTGCGGGAGAAGGAGACGTGGAAGCAGTCCTTGGGCAGGACGCGCCCGTCGCGCAGCACCAGGTCAGAGCGCGACATCGTCCACCCACCCGTGCTGCGGTTCGATTCCCTCGTGCCAGCCGCGCGCCAGCCACGCCGCGCCGCGCGCGGCGGCCAACGCGTCGAGCACCTGCATGCGCGGGGTCGCGCCGCTGCGGGCGATGCGCTCGCGCAGACGCTCGGCGAGCACCGGCGAGCCGGTCAGCACGCCGCCGCCGAGCGCCAGCGAGTGCTCGCACGGTTCGCCCTGCAGCGACGCGCGGATGCAGGCGGCGCGACCGAGCGCTTCGAGCGCCGCCGCGGCCTCCTCCGCGACCAGCACCGCCACGGCATCTCCCGCGGCGCAGGCCTCGAGCACGACCGGCGCGCGGGCGGCGATCTCGCGCGGCGGGAGCCGCTGCGCCGTCGCGCCGAGCCGCTGCGGCGACGGCGCGGCGAACGCTGCGGTCAGCGCCGGCAGCAACGCGGTGTCGGGCCCGAGCCCGTCGAGCGACAGCACCGCCGCGGTCACCGCGCGCCGCACGAGGTCGAAGCCGCTGCCCTGGTCGCCGAACAGGTAGCCGCGCCCGCCGACCCGCCACAACTTGCCGTCTCTGCCGCGGGCGACCGCGAACGAGCCGGTGCCGGACCAGATGACGACACCGGGCCCGTCGGCGAGCCCGGCCGCCGCCGCCGCCAGCACGTCGCCGACCACCGCGACCGGCGCGGTCGTGCCGTGCAGCTCGAGCCCGGCGACGATCGCGTTCGCGGTGCTCGGGTCGCCGGCGCCGGCCACCGCGCAGACCACCGCCTCGGCGCGTTGGTGCTGCTGCGCGAAGGCGATCACCTCCGCCAGCTGCTGGGCCGTGCGTTCGATGCCGTGCACGGCCGGCTGCACGCCCTCGGCCTCGCCGCCGCCGGCGGTGCCCGCGGGCCACCACTCGTAGCGGCACCGCGTGCCGCCGACGTCGAGGCCGAGGTAGCTCACCGGCCGCCCCGCGCCGACGCATCGACCGCGCGCTTCGCCTCGAGCCCGAGCTGGCGCGGCGGAGTCAGCACGCCGCGCAACTCGGCCCAGGTCAACAGCACGTGGTAGTGCCCCTCGGCGTAGCTGCCGACCACGTAGGGGCCGAAGCCGAACACCACCCCGGCCGGCGAGACGACGAACGGCGGCAGCCCTTCCCCGTCGAGCGGCTCGTCGGTGAGATCGCCGGCGCCGGACGCGCCGAGTTCGCGCAGCTTGTCGCGCAGCAGTTCGAACAGCCGCGGGCCGGAGCGATCGTCGACGGCGAGGTCGGCGAGGCGCAGCGGCACCACCGCGCCGTCACGCAGCACGAAGTTCCTGGCGCTCGGCCACGAGTTGCCGTGCGCGCCGCCGGTGAACTCGTAGCCGAGCGCCGCCAACGACACCAGCTCGTCGCCGATGTGGTAGGCCGACCAGCGGCTGAAGCCCTCGTCGCAGTGCAGGCTCGCCGGGGTCGTCGACACGACGCCGTCCTGCACGTCACGGAGCTCCTGCCAGGTCGGCTCGTCGTCGACCGCCACCGGGGCGGCGGCGTAGTCGAGCACCGACTGCTGCAGCACCGCGTTCACCGCGGCCGCCATCGGGTGCTTCGCCAGCAGGACCAGCACGCGCTGCTCGCGCTGCGGGCCGAACGGCAGCTCGCTGGTGACCGTGCGTTCGACGGCGACCAGCTCGAGCGCGAAGCGCAGCGCCTTGCCGCCATCGGCGGCGTGCCAGGTGCCGGTGAAGTGGCGCGCGCCGGCGTCGAGCTTGCCTTCCCAACGGCCGGTCGCGGCGCCCGTGCCACCGTCGTCACGTCGCTCCGATTCCTGCAGCACCAGCTCGCCGTGCTCACCGATGCCGTCGCCGACCAGGCTCAGCCCGCGGCCGCGAGCGGCGTAGCGATACTCGCCGACGATGCCCTGCGCCTGGCCGTGCCCGACGGCCTTCGGCAGCCGCAGCGACATCTGCACTTCGAGCTGTCCCTTGTCGAGCGCGATCGCGCCGCGGTAGACGTGGCTGCCCGCCTCGGGCCACGCCGAGCGCTGCGCCGCCGTCGACGCCACGAACCACAACGCACTCGCAGCGAGCCTGACCGCCGCCGCGCCGAACACCCTGGTGACCGCCATGCCGGCATCTTGCCGCGCGCCGCGCCCCGTGCCAACGGCGCCGCATCGTCAAGCCGCGAGCCCGACCGCCAGCAGCCCCGCGAACAGCAGCGACAGCAGCGACGTGCGCGGACTCATCGGCAGCAGCTCGCGCGTCGTGTCGTGCCGCAGCACGGCGCGCAGCACGTGCCCCGCCAGCGGCAGCGTCGCCCACGTCGTCATCACCCACGGCGAGCGACCGAGGCCCAGCCAGTAGAGCAGCGGCGCCGCGTAGGCCAGGACCAGCAGCGCGACGAACAGCCGCCGCGCCCCGTCCACTCCGAAGCGCACGGCCGGCGTGCGCCAGCCCTTCTGCCGGTCCCAGTCGCGGTCGCGGATGTCGTCGATGACCATCACCGCGACGACGAGGCAGCCGACCGGCATGCCGAGCACCCACGCCGACCACGGCAGCGCCGTCCACGCGAACGTCCCGGGCCGCGTCGCCGCGACCTGGATGCCGTAGCAGCCGACCACGGCCAGCACGCCGAACATCACCAGGAACAGCGGATCGGCGTAGCCGCGCCGCGCGTAGGCCGGGCCGGCCGCGTAGCCGAGGCTGGCCGCCACGCCGACGACGCCGAGCGCAAACGCAGGCCAGCCGCCGAGGCGCACCGGCTCGATGCCGCAGAGCGCCGCCAGCACCAGGCACGCGGCGATCGTCCAGCGCAGCGAGGACAGCCGCAGCGAGCCGTCGGCGAGCGCTTGGCACAGCTCCGGGTGCTCGGGCAGAGCGCGGTGGCGACGCAACAGCTCGTGGTTGTCGGCGAACACCCCGGCGATGTGGATCAGCCAGCTGCCGACGAACGCCAGCAGCAGCGGCCACGGCGCCAACACGCCGTCGTGCACCGCCAGTCCGGCGGCGACCAGCACCGGCGCCGCCGCGGTCGGCAGCGTGTGGCCTGGGTAGAGCAGCAGGTGCACCCAGATGTGTCGGCGCGAGACCTTCGACGTCTGCCCTGGCGCGGCGCGCTCCATGCCGGCAAGTGGAGCGGCCGCGACGCCTGCGGTCCATGCCCGAGGGCGCGGCGGGCCTTCCCGTCCGCCCCGCGGCGCGGGATCATGCCGCGATGAAGACGGAGCGACTCGCCGTTCCCCCCATCCCCCGCCTGCTCGCCGCGGTGGCCGCCCTGCTCGTCGCGCCGATCGCCGTCGCGCAGCAGACGCTGGTCGTCGGCCCGGGGCAGCCGTTCACGACCATCCAGTCGGCGGTCGACGCCGCCGCGCCGGGCGACACGGTGCTGGTCACCGCCGGCACCTATCCGGAACTGCTCGACGTCGCCAAGGGCATCCGCGTGATCGGTCAGGGCGCCGCGCTGCCGTATTACCCGCTGCATCCGGTCGTCGACGTGCACGACGTGCCGGCGGGCGAGACGTTCCTGATGACCGGTTTCACCGCCGCCGGCTCCAGCAGCAGCGCGACGACCAACCTGGTCTCGGTGCACGACTGCGACGGCGCCGTGCTGCTGCGCGACCTGCAGCAGGGGGCGCTGGTGCGCTGGACCATCGCCGCCACCGCCTGCCGGCAGGTGCACGCGCGACAGGTCGCGCTGTTCTCGTGCCAGAACACCGCCAGCGTCACGGTGCTGGAGAACTGCCTCGTCGACGTGGCGAACTTCAGCGGCGTGGTCGTCCACTCGGGCGCGCTGACGCTGGTCGACTGTCAGGTCAACGGCGGCAACGGCATCGGCGGCGCCGGCGTGTGGGTGCTCGGCGGAGTGCTGGTGACGACGCGCGGGCAGATCCGCGGCACGCCGGCCGGCTCCAACGCGTCGCCGGCGATCCTCTGCAGCGGCGGCGAAGCGCTGCTCGATCCGAGCACGCTGCTGCTGCCGAGCCCCGGCGCACAGGCCGTGTCGGGCGCGACGCCGGCGATCGTGCCGTTCGCCAGCCTGCGCACGAGCGACGATGGCGCCGCGCTGTCGGTGCAGGCGCACGGCCCGGCCGGCGTGCTGTTCGCGACGCTGTTCAGCGCGCCGTCGCCGGCGCTGGTCACGCCGTTCGGCATCACCTGGCTCGATCCGCTGTCGGCGATGGTGCTGCAGTTCGACGTGTTCGACCCGACCACGCGGCTCGCCGCGATCACCGTGCCCCACCCGCCGCTGCCGCCGGGCACCGCGTTCGCGCTGCAGCCGTTGGTGTTCGACGGCGGCGAGCTGCGCCTCGGCGTGCCGTCGGTCGCGACCGTGCCGTGAGCGCGTCGGCGACGCCGCGCGCTCAGCGGTACCACTCGACGGTCGCGCTGTTGTCGACGGCGCCGCCGAGCACCAACACCCGGCCCGTCGCCGACAACGGCACCAGGCGCGCCGAGGAGCGGCCGACGACCATCGACCCCACGGCGGCGAAGGTGCCCGAGGCGGGGTCGTATTCCTCCGCGCCGGACGGCGCGCTGATCGACAGGCCGGAGCCACCGACGACCAGCGCCCGCCCGTTCGGCAGCAGCGTCATCGCCGCCGCGCTGCGCGCAGCCGTCATGTCCCCCGTCGCCGTCCACGTGCCGTTCGCCGGATCGTAGAGCTCGGCGCTCGCCAACGCCGCGAACGCGGTCCCGCCGCCGCACACCAGCACGCGGCCGTCGGGCAGCCGCGCCGCGCACGGGTCCTCGCGCTCCGTCGTCAGCGAGCCGGTCGTCGACCAGGTGCCGGCGACCGGGTCGTAGAGCTCGCACGAGTCGAGCGGCGTCGTGCCGGCGTCGCGCCCGCCGATCACCAGCACGGTGCCGTCGCCGAGCTCGACCGCGCGGTGGTGCTGGCGCGCCGTCGCCATGCTGCCGGTGGAGGAGAAGGTGCCGGTGACGCGGTCGTAGCGCTCGGCGGTCGCCAGCAGGCCGTCGGCGAGGTTCCAGCCGCCGCAGACCAGCACGTCGCCGGTCCACAGCAGCGTGGCGCTCGCCCCCTGCCGCGCGGCGTTCATCGCGCCGGTCGCGACGAACGCACCCACCGCCGGGTCGTAGAGCTCGGCCGAGTCGAGCGAGAGGAGGAAGTTGCCGCCGCCGCAGACCAGGACCTCGCCGTCGTCGAGCCGCACCGCCATCGGGTCGCTGCGTCCCTCGAGCAACGCGCCCGTCGCCACCCAGGTGTCGGCCGACGGGTCGTAGAGCTCGGCGCTGCTGCTGGCGAGCGAGCCGCCGCTGGCGCCGGCCGCGACCAGCACCGTGCCGTCGCCGAGCTCCACGGCCAACGGCTTGCTGCGCTCGGCGGACATGTCGGCCGCGCGACGGAACGCCTGGTCGACGGCGAGCTGCGGATCGTAGACCTCCACCTCGGTCAGCATCGTGCCGCCGCCGTCGTCGCCGCCGGGCACCAACAGGGTGCCGTCGGGCAACCGCGCGACGCCCAGGCGTTCTCGCGCCGTGACCAGCGAACCGGCGGCGAACCACGCGTCGGCGACGGGCACGTAGACCTCGCACGAGGCGAGCGGGCCGCCGCCGTCGTTGCCGCCGAGCACGACGACGCGGCCGTTGGGCAGCAGCTCGGCGACCGCGTCGAAGCGCGCCGTCGCCAGCGACGCCGCCGGCAGGAACGTGTCGCTCGCCGGGTCGTAGCGCTCGCAGCTCACCAGGGCGTCGCTGCCGTCGCTGCCGCCGCCGATCAGCACCGTGCCGTCCGGCAGTCGCACCGCGAAGTGACGCATGCGCGCCGTCGTCAGCGCGTCGCCGCTCGGGGTGAAGGTGTCGGTGTCGGGGTCGTAGAGCTCGGCGCTGCCGAGCGCGCCGCCGTCATCGCCGCCGACCAGCAGCACGCGGCCGTCGGCGAGGCGCGTGGCGGTGTGCAGGTCGCGCGCGGCGACCATCGCGCCCGTCGCGGCGAAGGTGCCGGCGACCGGGTCGAAGCGTTCGCCGCTGGCCAGCGCGCCGCCGTCGTCGCCGCCGGTCAGCAGCACCGAGCCGTCGCCGAGCCGCGTGGCGGTCGCGCGCCGACGGGGCGCGTTCAGCGCGCCGGCCGTCGCAGCCCAGGTCCCGCTGTCCGGGGCGTAGAGCTCGGCAGCCGCGGTCGCCAGGTGGTCGCCGACGACCAACACGCGGCCGTCGCCGAGGCGCACCGCGGCGTGCTCGCTGCGTGTCTGCGTCATCGTGCCGGTCGCGCTCCAGGTCGCGCTCGACGACGCGAAGCGTTCGCAGCCGTCGTAGTAGTTGCTCGCCGAGAGGTGCTGACCGCCGGCGACCAGCACTTCGCCGTTGGCCAGCGTGGTGACGGTCGCGCGGCCGCGATGCGGCGACAGCGCGCTGCTCGCCGCGGCCGAGCCACCGACCACCGCCAACACCGCGCCGTCGCTGGCGACCTGGCTGCCGAACGTGTCGCCGACGAACAACGAGAAGCGCGCGCCGTCGTCGCCGGCCACCGCCGCTGCCGTCGTGTAGCTGTCCGCGGTCGCGCCGGGCACGACCACGTCGTCGCGATACCACTGGTAGCTCAGCGCGCCGCTGCCCGAGGCGACGACCGAGAAGGTCGCGGTGGCGCCGGCAGCGACCAGGTCGTCGGCCGGTTGCAGGGTGATCACGAGCGGCGGCGCGGTCACCGTCAGCACCAGCGGCGCGGCGTCGACGCCGCCGTCGTTGCTGGCCGTGACCGTGTAGGTCGCCTGCGCCGCCGTCACCGTCGGCGTGCCGCTGACGATCCCGGTCGTGGCGTCGAGCGACAGACCGTTCGGCAGCGCCGGCGAGACCGAGAACGTCGTCACCGTGCCGCCGCTGCTGGTCGGCACCAGCGACGCGATCGCGCTGCCGGCGTCGAAGCTCGCCGGCGAGTCCGGGTAGTCCACGACCGGCACCGCATCGGCGACGTAGACCACCAGCTCGCGCGTGGTGCTGCCGCCGGCGTTGGTCGCGGTCACCACGTAGGTCGCGCTGGCGGTGATCGCGGTCGGCGTGCCGCTGACGACGCCGGTCGACGGGTCGAGCGACAGGCCGTCCGGCAGGTCGGGCGCCACCGCGTAGCTGTCGACCGCGCCGCCCGCGCTCGACGGCGCGTTGGGCGCGATCGCGGCGCCCATCGCGTAGGTCACCGGGTTGTGCGCGTACTGCAGGCTGATCGGCGCGTCGACCGTGCCACCGCCGCCGCCGTCGCCCGGGTCACCGCCGCCGCCGGCGCACGCCGCCACGAACGGGAGCAGCCCTGCCGCAACCGACCGCCACCACCGACCGATGCCCTGCTGTGCCACGCGACGATCCTCCGCGTCGCTGATCGGTCCCCGCAGCACCCGGCCTGAAGGGCGGCGCCCCGCTCAGAGCCAACGTTCGACGGCGGCGAGCACGGCGGCAGGTTCGATCAGCGCCTGGCAGTGCGGCACGCGGTCGCAGCGCGGCAGGTAGCAGCACAGGCAGTCGAGGCCGGGCGGCACGACCTTCTCGCCGCGGCCGTAGAGCTCGATCTCGGCGGCCGACGTCGGGCCGAACAGCACCACCGCCGGCTTCTTGCGCGCGGCGGCGCAATGCACGGCGAGCGAATCGCTGGTCACCACCACGCGGCAGTGGTCGATCAGCGCGGCGAAGCGGCCGTAGGAGTTGTGATTGCCGCCGTCGTAGACCGGCAGCTCGGCGGCGAACGCGAGCAGGTCGCGGTGGCGCTGCACCTCCTCCGGCCCGCCGAGCAGCAGCACCGCCAGGCCGCGCGCCGCGCACGCCGACAGGAACGCCTCCTGGTGCTCGCGCGTCCACTGCTTGTAGGCCCAGCGGCCGCCGGCGCCGGTGTTGAGGCCGATCAGCGGCAGGTCGGTGCCGAGCCCCTGCACGAACGCCGCCGCCGCTGCGCGCTCGGCGCGCGACGGCTCGAGGATCGGCTCGCGAACGCCGTCGCGCGGCAGGCCGAGCACGTCGGCGACCAGCTGCTGGTAGGTCTCGCGGTTCGCCTTCTTGGCGGCGTCGCTGAGCCCCATCGCCAGCCAGCGCGCGGCGCCGTCGCCGAGCGGCACGACGCGGCCGCGATCGTCGCGGGTGTAGCCGCGTCGTTCGGCGCCGTTCGCCATCGCCGCGAGCACCGCCGCGTCGGGGTCTGCGTCGGGGCACAGCACCACGTCGTAGCGCTCGGTCTGCAGCCGCGCCGCGGTGCAGGCGTCGTCGGTGGTCAGGACCTCGTCGACCAGCGGGTTGCCGGCGAACAGGCTCGCCGCGGAGCGGCGCGTCAGCCAGGTCACGTGCGCCCCGGGCCACACGGCGTGCATCGCCGGCAGGAACGCCGTGGTGCGCAGCACATCGCCGGTCGCCGCCAGCTTGACCACCAGCAGCCGGTGCCGGATCGGGTCGTACTCGTCGCAGCCGCGACAGACCTTGCCGCGCTGCTTGTGCGGCGCGCACGGCCGGTCCCAGCGGATGTGGCGGCAATCGGTCTTGAGCTCGGGATCGGTCACGCTGCTGCGGGTTATCGGCAGGGCGAGGCGCCCGACGACAGCCGCAAAGCTACCGGCCGGCCGCCGGCGGGACTACGGTTCCGCGCCATGACCGACCTCGCCTCCCTGTGGCTGCCGATCCTGCTGTCGGCGGTGTTCGTCTTCGTCGCCAGCTCCGTGATCCACATGGCCCTGCCGCTGCACAAGAGCGACTACCGGCGCCTGCCGGACGACGACGGCGTGCGCGACGCGCTGCGCAAGGCCGGCGTCGGCCCCGGGCAGTACATGTTCCCCGGCTGCGAGTCGATGAAGGACCTGGGCTCGCCGGAGATGCAGGCGAAGTTCGCGCAGGGCCCGGTCGGCGTGCTCGTCGTGCGGCCGAACGGCATGCCGGCGATGGGCAAGTCGCTCGGCCAGTGGTTCGTGTTCTGCCTCGTGGTCGCCGTGTTCACCGCCTACCTGACCGGCCTCGCGCTCGGCCCGGGCGCCCACTACGGCCAGGTGTTCCGCATCGCCGGCACGGTGGCGATGCTCGGCTACGCGTTCTCCAGCGTCACCGACTCGATCTGGAAGGGCGTGTCGTGGGGCACGACGCTCAAGTTCGTGTTCGACGGCACCGTCTACGCGCTGGTGACGGCCGGCACCTTCGGCTGGCTGTGGCCGGCGGCGGCCTGAGCCGCGCGCCGTCAGCGATCGAAGCGGATGCCCTCGTGTTCGGGGGTCAGCGCCAACGCCGCCGCCGCCTGGAAGATCGCGGTGACCGGCACCAGCCCGACCGGGCGCCCCTCGTCGACGACGGGCACGAAGTCGAGGCGCGTCGGCAGCCCGCGCCGCACGATCGTCAGCAGGCGGTCCTGGGGCGCCACCACCGGCACGTCGAGCACGAGCGCCTCACCGCACGACATCACCAGCCGCTCGCGCGCCTGCAGCAGCAGCTCTTCGCCGTCGTGGGCCGCGTCCTGCGCCGGTCCGACCAGCATGCGGATCAGCAGCTTGGCGGTCAGCATGCCGGCGAAGCGGCCGTCGTCGTCGACCACCATCACGGCGTTGGGCAGCTCCTCGACGCCCTGCACCTCGCGCAGCACGCGCATCGCCTCGCCGAGGGTCTGCGTCGCGCGCACGGTGCGGAACGCGGTGCGCATCAGGTCGCGGGCGCGCACCGGCTCAGCCATCGCCGCGCTCCTCCCCGACGTCGTCGCGTTCGGGCAGCGCCGTCAGCGCGTCGCCGAGGCCCGCCAACAGCGAGTTGGAGGTGCAGTAGCCCTTCAGCCGGCCCGCCTCGTCGCAGATCGGCACGACACCCTGATCGTTGTCGGCGGCCGTGCGCAGCAGCGTCGCCAGCGGCGTGTCCGCGCGGTGGCGCACGACGTCGGTGCGCGCCACCTGGCTGACCGGCCGCAGGAAGTGGCGCCGCAGCAGTTCGGCGAGCTGGGCGTCGTCGAGCGCGTCGGCGTCGACGGCCTCGCTGCCCTCGACCAGCGCGCGCAGCACGTGCCAGCGCGACAGCTCGCCGAACAGCGCCGTGTCGCGGTCGCGCAGGAACAGCGGCGCCGGGTTGATCGACGCGCGGTGCTTCTGCTGCTCGGAGAACAGCCAGACCGCCTCACGCGTCTGGTGCTCGTTGCCGAACAGCGGGAACGCGGTGGTCATCAGCTGCTGCGCCGCGATCGGCGCCGGGCCGCGCTGCAGCGCCACCTCGGTGGCGCGCCCCGCCTCGCGGCGCCGCCGCCGTTCGATGCGCTCGTGCCGCTGGTGCACGGCGTTGGCCCGCGCGATCGCCAGCCACGTCGATTGGAACATGCGGCTGTCGGAGTAGAAGATGTTCTCCTCGCCGATGCGGCGCCGCAGGCCGGTCTTGGTCAGCAGCTTCTCGAGGTCCTTGCCGATGCCGCAGACGACCAGGTAGACGCGCCGCTCGTGCAGCAGCGCGTAGAACTGCTCGAGCATCGCCATCGCCGTGCTGCCGGCGGCGCGCAGCCGCTTCATGCGCAGCACGACGACCCGCGTCTCCGGCGTCAGCGCGCTGAGCAGCTCGGTGTCGAGGTCCTCGGCCGCGGCGAAGTAGATGTCCCCCGACATGTTGATCGTCACCACCGGCGACGGCGGCGCGCTGCGCATCGGCACCTCGTCGAAGTCGCCGTCCGGCCGCGAGACGAGCTGCGTCAGGTCGGTGCGGCCGGTCGCGCGCAGGATCACGAACAGCGACAGACCGACGCCGACGTAGATCGCCGTCTGTAGCGGCAGCACCAGCGTCGAGACCAGCGTCCCGACCAGCACGATCTGTGAGTTGCGCCCCGACTGCCAGCTCAGCCGGATGCGCTCCCGGTCGACCATCGAGTAGGCGATGACGATGATCATGCCGGCCAGCGCCGGCTTCGGGATGTAGTTGGCGACCGGCCCGAACAGCAGCAGCGTCGCCGCGGTCCACCCCGCCGAGAACACCGCCGCCATGCGCGTTCGCCCGCCCGAGCGGTAGCAGACCGTCGTGCGCAGGAACGAGCCGGAGGCCGCGAAGCACGAGAAGAACGCGCCGACGATCTTCGACGCGCCCTGCCCGACCAGCTCGCGGCTGAAGTCGAGGCGCTGCCGCGACGAGCGCGCCACCATGCGCGAGATCGACGTCGCCTCGATCAGGCTCAGGATCGACACCGCGAGCGCGCCGGGCACGAACTCGGCGGTCAGCGCGAGGTCGGGGCGCCGCAGCAGCTCCGGCACGTGGAAGATGTCGAGGCTGCCGCGGATGCCCGGTTCGATGTCCTTGATGATCTCGACCTTGCTGCCCGGCTCCAGCAGGTGCCAGCCGAGCAGGTAGGAGACGGCGCCGGACACGGCGATGCCGAGCAGCGCGCCGGGCACGCGCTTCAGCCGCGGGTGCATCTTCGGCAGCAGCACCATCAGCGCCGTCAGCGCGCCGATCGCCAGCGCGTGGAAGTTGGTGCGCCCGACGCGCTCGGCAGTCGCGATCACGACCTCGACGGTGCGCGTCGCGCCGGCCTCGTGGATCGACACGCCGAGCACGTTGTGCACCTGGTTGACGGCGATCAGCACGCCGGCGCCGGCGGTGAAGCCGACGACGACCGAGTTGGCGACGTAGCGCACGACGCCGCCGAAGCGCAGCAGGCCGACCGTCAGCTGCACGACGCCGGACATCAGCGACAGCAGCAGGATCGCCTCGAACACCGTGACGCCCGGGTGGCTGTCGGCGAGGTGCACGGTCAGGCTGAACAGCACCAGCGACAGGCCGTTGGTCGGGCCGGTGACGAGGTGGCGCGAGCTGCCGAGCAGCGCGGCGACCGCGCAGGAGACGATCGCCGTGTAGAGGCCGTAGACCGGCGGCAGCCCGGCGACCAGCGCGTAGGCCATCGCCTGCGGCACGCCGAGGATCGCCACGGTCAGGCCCGCCACCACGTCGGCCCGCAGGCTGCCCCGCAGGTAGGCGGCGAGGTTGGAGGGCTCCTCGGAAGTCACGGCCCGGACGATCCTAGTCAACCGGCGCCCGAGTTGGCACACCCGTCCCCGATGCCATCGGCCCGGCGGCCCGCCGCCGGGCCCGCGGCCGATTCCTCGGCGCTCCGTCGTTTTGCCGAACAGGCCCGCCGGCTAGGCTCGCTGGCCGAAAACCATGACCCAAGAACTCAGCGATCGTCAT
The DNA here is from genome assembly GCA_020638735.1 of Planctomycetota bacterium. Classification (GTDB taxonomy): domain Bacteria; phylum Planctomycetota; class UBA1135; order UBA1135; family UBA2386. The sequence continues at coordinate 676,537 of JACKHZ010000009.1, forward strand.
CTCCAGGACTGGAACGAGCGCGTCTGCCTCGCCGAGGCGGCGGTGCCCATCATCGGCAAGCTGTTCCGCGACCACAGCGTGGTGCCGACGATGTACGGCCGCCCGCTGATCGAGAAGGCGCCGATCGACATCCTGCGCGAGCACCGCTGGGTGCGGAAGGTCGAGGAGAAGGAGCTGTCGATCCGCGACACGTTCCCGCTGCTGCAGCACCTCGCGACGATGAACCCGCGGCCGTGCCGGGTCGACCTCGGCAAGCTCGGCGTCAAGTGGATCCGCGGCGGCCGCAAGCCCGACGTCGCCGGCTTCATGGCCGAGCAGCTGAAGGAGCTGACGACGCTGCCGGAGAAGGTCATCGAGCGCCCGCAGGACGTCGTGCTCTACGGTTTCGGCCGCATCGGCCGCCTGCTGGCGCGCCTGCTGATCGAGCGCACCGGCAGCGGCGACGCGCTGCGCCTGCGCGCGATCGTCGTGCGCAAGGGCTCGGACGACGACCTGAAGAAGCGCGCCAACCTGCTGCGCCGCGATTCGGTGCACGGCCGCTTCACCGGCTCGATCGTCGTCGACGAGGAGAACAGCGCGCTGATCGCCAACGGCCGCTTCATCAAGGTGATCTACGCCGGCGCGCCGAACGAGATCGACTACACCGCGCACGGCATCGACAACGCGATCGTCATCGACAACACCGGCGCGTGGCGCGACAGCAAGGGGCTCGGCAAGCACCTCGAGGCGAAGGGCGTCGCCAAGGTGCTGCTGACCGCGCCGGGCAAGGGCGAGATCAAGAACATCGTGTTCGGCGTCAACGACGACCAGATCCTGCCCGACGACAAGATCGTCTCGGCGGCGAGCTGCACGACCAACGCGATCACGCCGGTGCTGCGCGCGGTGCTCGACGGCTTCGGCGTCGTCGGCGGGCACGTCGAGACGGTGCACTCGTACACCAACGACCAGAACCTGATCGACAACTACCACAAGAAGACCCGCCGCGGCCGCGCCGCCGGGCTCAACATGGTGATCACCGAGACTGGCGCGGCGAAGGCCGTTGCCAAGGCGATCCCGGAGCTGGCCGGCAAGCTGTCGGGCAACGCGATCCGCGTGCCGACGCCGAACGTGTCGATGGCGATCCTCAACCTGCAGCTGCAGAAGCCGACCACCGTCGCGGAGCTCAACGAGTTCCTGCGCAAGGAGGCGCTGTGGGGCAAGATGTCGCTGCAGATCGACTACACGACGTCGACCGAGATCGCCTCGACCGACCTCGTCGGCAGCCGCTACGCCGGCGTCGTCGACGCCGCCGCGACCATCGTCAACGGCGATCGCGCGGTGCTGTATGTCTGGTACGACAACGAGTTCGGCTACAGCATGCAGGTCGTGCGCGCGACCCAGAAGATGGCGGGCATCCAGTACGTGACCCTGCCGCGCAGCTGAGCATCGCCTTCGCGTGGCGTCAGCGCCGCGCCAGCACGTCGACGTAGAGCGCGACGTGCCGGTCGACGTACTGCTGCGGCCGGTAGCCCTCGTCGACGCGACGCGGGCCCGCCGCGGCGAGGCGTTCGCGCAGCGCCGGGTCGGCGATGACCCGCTGCAGCGCCGCGGCCAGCGCCGCCGGGTCGTCCGGCGGCACCAGCAGGCCCGACGTGCCGTCGACGATCAGCTGACCGAGGCCGCCGACGGCCGTCGCCACCACCGCGCGCGCCTTGCCGAGCGCTTCGAGCGCGGCGACGCCCATGCCCTCGGCGCGCGACGGCAGGCAGGACACGTCGCACGCGGCGAGCAGGTCGCCGGCGTCCTTGCGGGTGCCGAGGAAGCGCACTCGTTCGGCTACGCCGAGCTGCGCGGCCTGCGTTCGCAGCGCCCCGGCTTCCGGACCATCACCGGCGATCGCGCAGACCACCCGCGGGTCGTCGATGCGCGAAAGCGCCTGCAGCAGCACGTCGAGCCCCTTGCGATGCACGAGCTGCGCGAGCGCCAGCAGCAGCAGCTGGTCGTCGCCGACGGCCAGCTCGGCGCGCGTCGCGGCGCGGCCCTTCTGCTCGACGAGCCGCGCCGGGTCGAGCGCGTCGGGGATCGTGACGATGCGCGCCGCGTCGACGCCGCCCGCGATCAGGCTGTCGTGCACCGACGGGCTGATGGCGACGACCGCCGCGGCGCGGCCGTAGGCGAAGCGCGTGCGCAGGCCGCGCTTGACCCGGCGGTCCATGCGGCGCGTGATCACCGTCGGGCAGCCGGCGAGCTTCGCCGCCAGGCTGCCGAGCCACGTCGCGCGGCCGGTGTGCAGGTGCGCGAGCGACGCAGAGCGCAGCGCGCGCGACAGCCGCCACACGCCGAGCGCGTCGAGCTGGTGCGACAGCGCCAGCTCGAGCACGTCGAAGCCGCGTTGCTTCGCGACCTCGGCGAACGCGCTGCGCGGCGGCGCGCAGAGCAGCTGCGGCACCGCGCGTTGGCGCAGGCCCTCCATCAGCAGCAGGACCTGCACCTCGCCGCCCGAGAAGCCGCGCTCGGTGTCGACGTGTACGACCGGACCCCCGAACGCCGAGCCCCCCGACGCCGAGCCGTCGAACGCCGGCGCGGCGCTCACTACAGGATCGCGTCCTCGCCGGTCAGCTGACGGCCGATGATCAGGCCGTGGATGTCGTGCGTGCCCTCGTAGGTGATGACCGACTCCAGGTTGCACATGTGGCGCATCATGTGGAACTCGAGGCTGATGCCGTTCGCGCCGAGCATGTCGCGCACGGTGCGCGCGCACTCGAGCGCCATGTGCACGTTGTTGCGCTTCGCCATCGAGACCTGGCTGTGCGTCATCGTGCCCTCGTCCTTCATCTTGCCGAGCTTCCAGCACATCAGCTGCGCCTTGGTGATCTCGTTGGCCATCCAGACGAGCTTGTTCTGCACCAGCTGGAAGCGCGCGATCGGCTTGTCGAACTGCACGCGGATCTTGCTGTAGCGGCAGGCCTCGTCGAACGCCGCCTGGCTGGCGCCCGTCGCGCCCCAAGCGATGCCGTAGCGCGCCTGCGTCAGGCACTGCAGCGGGCCGCGCAAGCCCTTGATCTCGGGGAAGATCGCCGAGGCGGGCACGCGCACGTCCTCGAGCACGAGTTCCGAGGTCACCGAGGCGCGCAGCGAGAACTTGTGCTTCTGCTCCGGAGCGCTGAAGCCGGGAAGGTCGCACGGCACGACGAAGCCGCGCACTTCACCGTCGAGCTTCGCCCAGACGATCGCGACGTCGGACACCGTGCCGTTGGTGATCCACATCTTGCGGCCGTTGAGGACGTAGCCGTCGCCGTCGGCGACGGCCTTGGTCAGCATGCCGCCGGGGTTGCTGCCGAAGTCCGCCTCGGTCAGGCCGAAGCAGCCGATCAGCTCGCCGGTCGCCATCTTCGGCAGGTACTTCTGCTTCAGCTCCTCGCTGGCGTAGGCCCAGATCGGGTACATGCACAGCGAGCCCTGCACGCTGACGAACGAGCGCAGGCCCGAGTCGCCGCGCTCGAGCTCCTGGCAGATCAGGCCGCTGGCGACGCCCGACAGGCCGGCGCAGCCGTAGCCGGTCAGGCTGGCGCCGTAGACGCCCATCTCGCCGAGCTCGGGGATCAGGTCGGTCGGGAACGTCGCGGCGCGGTTGTGTTCCTCGATCACCGGCATGAAGCGGTCCGACACCCACTGGCGCACGGTGTCGCGGATCATCCGCTCCTCGTCGGTATAGAGTTCGTCTACGTTGTAGAAGTCGAGTGCCTTGTAGAGATCGCTCATGCTGGGATGCGGACTGCGGGGCGACCAAGGTAGTGGCCCGGCCCGCGCGAGGAAAGTGACGACCCCCACCACGATCACAATGTGCGGCACCTGCGGCTACGCCATGGTGCCCGGCGGCTGCGCCGTCTGCGGCGGCAAGGGCACGATCCTGGGCCGGCGCGCGGCGCTGCGCGGCGGCCGGCGCAACCCGCTGCTGGACGTGCTGCGCGGCTTCGACGACGTGCGGCGGGCCGTGTTCGCGGTGCTGTTCGAACGCGAGTTCATCGGCATCCTGCGGTTGCCGGTCGCCGCCAACGTCGCCGCCGTCGGCCTGTTGGCGGTCGCCGGCTGGTTCTGGCTGCTGCCGGCCTACGAGCACTGGTTCGCGCTCGACGGCACGGCGACGACGCTGCACGGCCCCCACCTGTGGCTGCTGGCGACCTGGCTGACGGTCGGCCCGCCGGTGCTCGACGCGCTGACCGGCTTCGCCCAGGAGCCGATCCGCCGCGCCGCCGAGCGCCACATGCTCGGCGCCACCGCGGCGCGGCCGCCGGCCCGCCGCGGCCGGCTCGCCGAGAGCGCGCAGCTGCTGATGTTCGCCGGCGTGTCCCTGCCGTTCGGCCTCGGGCTGGTGCTGATCCCCTACGCCGGGCTGCCGCTGGCGTTCGTCTTCGGCGCGGTGATCGCTGCCGTGGCCTGGCTGCAGGAGCCGGCGGCGGCGCGCGGGCTCGGGCTGCGCGAGCGGCTGCTGCTGCTGCGCCGCAACCCGTGGCGCACGCTCGGCACCGGCCTCGGCCTGCAGTGCGCGGCGGCCGTGCCGTTCCTCAACCTGCTCGGCCTCAGCGCGGTGGCGACGGTCGCGGCGACCAGCGCCTACCTGCACTTCGACAAGGCCATACCCCGGGCGGGCAAACTGCCGGACGGGCCGGTTCCTGGTTGACCCGGGCGGCCCGGCAGGTTCGATGCCGCTTCTCCCTCAACCCTGGAAGGAACCATGTCGGAAGGAAAGCGCCCCGGCGGCCTGACCGCCCTCGCCGTCATCAACTTCGTCTTCGGCGGCTTCAACGTGCTCGGCGTGCTCGGCATGGCGGCCGTGCTCGCCTTGCTGAACGTCGCGGCCGACGCCGGCTCCAACAGCGGCGACGAAGGCATGCAGAAGGTCGCGGATGCCTGGCGCGAGATCGGCATCGGCCTGTTCTACCTGCTGCTGGCGCTGAGCGCGATCAACGCGTTCCTGCTGATCGCCTCGGGCGTCGGCTACCTCAAGCAGAAGAGGGTGCTCGGCCGCGGTCTCGGCAGCGTCTACGGCCTGCTCGCCATCGTCACGGCCGTGGTCATGGCCCTGATGGTCAAGGAGGAGGCCGGCGGCGGCTTCTCGATCGGCACCATCATCGGCCTGATCTACCCGGTGCTGACGCTGATCCTCGTCAACACGACGTTCAAGGAAGACCTGGCCCGCTGACCCGGAGCGACGCGCCGTGGACACCAAGAAGGCACTGCTGATCGCCCGCTACGGCGCGCGCTACTCGGTCCGCGGCGGCGTCGGACTGGTGTTCCTGCTGCTGTCGCTGACCTTCGGCCTGATGGTCGCGCACCTGACGCTGCAGCCGGTCGAGCTGCTGTCGAAGCAGGTGCAGGAGCGCATGCAGGACGAGCCGCCGGAGAAGGTCACCGAGCGCGTGCTCGAGCGGCTGACCGACGAGGCGCGCCGTCCGGTCGCGTGGCTGCTCTCCGAGCGCACCGCCGCCGAGGCGACGCCCGAGCAGGACCGCCGCGCCAACGCGTGGGCCGAGTACCTGCTGAAGGACCGACCGGCGATGCTGTCGGCGATCTTCCTGATCCTGCTGTTCGGCTGGCCGCTGGTCGGCGCGTTCGGCGCGTTCGACCTGTACGCCGGCGACATCAGCTCGCGCCAGCTGCGCTACCAGCTGCTGCGCGCCGACCGCGCCAGCATCTACTTCGGCCGGCTGATCGGCACGACCGTGACGTTCGTGCTGGTGCTGACGCTGCTCGGCGCGACGGTCGCCGTCTACATGGCCGCCAAGCTGCCGCTCTACGCGCTCACCGACGTGCTGGCGTGGACCGTCTACGGGGTGCTGGCGCTGACCGTCGTCACGCTGCCGTACCTGGCGCTGTGCGCGTGGATCTCGGCGTCGGTCAGCGGCGCGTTCACGTCGCTGACGGTGGTCTCGCTGGTGGTCGGCGGCGTGCCGCTGGTGGCGATGTTCGGGCGCATGAGCCACGAAGCTGCCGGGTACGTCAACTTCCTGCTGCCGTGGGGCTTCCAGACCAGGCTGTTCCACTACGAACCGACCCAGGTGGCGCTGGCCGGCGCCGGCTGCGCGCTGCAGACGGTGCTCTACACGTGGCTCGGCTACCGCAAGTTCACGAGGCGCGACCTGTGACCGCTCCCGCCACCACCGAACGCCGCCCGGCGTTCGCGCTGCGCGTCGAAGGCATCAAGAAGCGCTTCGACCGCAACGTCGCGCTCGACGGCGTCTCGTTCGAGGTGCCGATCGGCTCGATCTTCGGTCTGCTCGGCCCCAACGGCGCCGGCAAGACGACCCTGTTCTCGCTGGCGGCCGGCTTCCTCAGCGCCGACGAGGGTTCGATCGACATCCTCGACACCAGCGTGTCGCGCATCGCCGACCTGCAGGGCCGCATGACGATCCTGCCGCAGGACGCGGCGTTCCAGAAGAACGTGCCGATCCTCGACCAGCTGGTGTTCCTGCGCCGGCTCGACGGCCGCGACCCGGCCGCCGCCGCGCGCGACGTCGAGGAGGCGCTGCAGAAGGTCGGCATCGCCGAATACAAGAAGCGCGGCATCCACGCGCTGTCGCACGGCATGCTGAAGCGCATGGGCATCGCCCAGGCGTTCCTCGGCGAGCCGGAGCTGATCCTGCTCGACGAGCCGACCAGCGGCCTCGACCCGCAGAACGCGCGGCAGATCCGCGACCTGATCCTGCAGCTGCAGCGCGAGCGCAACGTGACGACCGTCATCAGCTCGCACAACCTCGCCGAGATCCAGGAGCTGTGCGACCACGTCGCGATCCTCGACAAGGGCCGGCTGAAGGCCTGCGGCACGGTCGCGGCGATCACCCGCGGCGGCCACATGCTCGAGCTCGAGCTGCGGCGGCCGCTGCATCCGGACGAACGCGCCGCGCTGACGGCGGTGCCGGGCGTCGCTCGGCTGGTCGACCGCGGCCCGCAGCGTTACCGGGTCGAGTTCGCGCTGGCCGAGGACCAGACCGCCGACGAGGTGACGATCGCCGCGCTGCGACAGGTGCTCGACCTGGGCCTCGCGCCGAAGCTGGTCCGCGAGGGCGACAGCCTCGAAGAGACGTTCTTGCGCATGACCGCCGATCAACGAGACGCCGACTAGCGCGGCGCGCCGCGGACTCAGGGCTGCAGCGTCAGCGTCAGCCCGGACGACGACGACCAGCCGAGCGCGCTCGGCGCGCAGACGGCGGGCGCCCAGCCGAACACCGCCTGGGTGTGCAGCACGATGCCGACCAGCCCCGCAGCCGGCGGGATCGCGAAGGCGAAGCGCGCGGCGCCCTGCGCGTCCACCGGCATGGCCTCGAGCACGAAGAACGGCGCCGCGATCTGCACGTGCACCCGCAGCCCCGCGCCGAGCAGGTCACTACCGGCGACGTCGACGCCGCTGGAGAACGCCAACAAGCCGACCGAGCCCGGCGGCGCGTTGCCGCAGCCGAGCGCGAACGAAGCGTTGCCGATCGTCGGCGAGGACTCGGCGGCCAACGCGTGCGGACCGCTGCAACCCGCGGTGCCGAGACCGAACGGGGTCACGCCGGCGAGCGGCGGCGCGGCCGAGACGATGCGCCAGACGTGGCCGCCGAGGTCGCAGACGTAGAGCTCGCCGGCGCCGTCCTCGCCGAACGCGCTCGGCACCAGCGCCGTGAACGGCGCCGGCGGTGCCAGTTCGGCGGTGCGATCGACCAGCGTCGCGGTGGCGGCGCCGGGCTCGAGGCTCCAGAACTGCCTGGTCGGGTAGTCGGCGAACAGGTAGCTGCCGCGCAGCGCCGGGATCGCCGTGCCGCGGTAGACGTGCCCGCCGATGATCGCCTGCGAGCCGGCCAGCTGGTACTCGTGCAGCGGCATCGTCAGCGCAGCATCGAAGCAGGTGCAGACCGGCAGGTTGTTGCACCACGTGCCGGCCATGCACGACCAGCCGTAGTTGCGACCACCGGGCGCGCCCGCCAGCTGCAGGTCGACCTCTTCGTTGCGACCGCCGACGTCGGCGATCCACAGGTCGCCGGTAAGCCGGTCGAACGCGCACCGCCACGGATTGCGCAGTCCGTAGGCCCAGATCTCCGGGCGGAACGTCGACGACCCGACGAACGGGTTGTCCGGCGGGATGCCGTAGAGCAGCGGCGGCGCCGGCTGGTCGACGTCGATGCGCAGGATCTTGCCGAGCAGGCTCTGGCCGTTCTGCGCGTGGTTGAACGGATCGTTGGGCCACAGCGGCCCGGTGCTGCCGCCGTCGCCGAGCGTGACGTAGAGGTAGCCGTCGGGGCCGAACGCCAGCGTGCCGCCGTTGTGGTTGCCGTACGGCTTGAGCTGCTGCAGCAACGTCACGCGCGAGCCGAGGTCGGCGACGTTCGGGTCGGCGGCCGAGACCTGCAGCCGATCGACGTAGGCGGTCAGGTACGGCGCCGCGGTGCGGAACACGAAGAACACGCCGTTCTGCGCGTGGTCCGGGTGGAAGGCGAGGCCCAGCAGACCCGCTTCGCCGCCGGACTGCACCAGGCCGGTGCCGGTCAGATCGAGGAACGGCGTCGGCGACACCGCACCGTTGTCGACGATGCGGATCCGGCCCGGCTTCTCGACGACGAACAGGCGGTGGAGGTCACCCGGCGGCGCGGTGACCAGCACCGGGCTGTCGAAACCGCTGGCGACCAGCTCGACCGCGAGCGGCGCCTGGGCGATCGCGAGCGAGGCCGACGACAAGACCGACAGGAGGGCGCGCATCAGGCCAGCAGTGTAGCGTCGATCGCATAGCCGACGCGGCGCTCGAGGTCGGCGTCCAGCTCGCTCGCGACCCATTCCCGCAGCGCCGCGGGCAACGCCTCGCGCTGTCGCGGCACGAAGCGCTGCGGCCCGCCCTTGAAGGTGCGCACCGGCCGATACCAGGGGAACCGCCGCAGCCCGAAGCGTACCGCGAGCGCGCGCACCACCTCACGTCCGTGGGCAACCGCGTCCTCGTAGCGCACCAGCGCGAAGTGCCGCACCCGCCCTTCGAGTTGCAGCCAGTCGCGCAGCTTGCCGGCGCGCAGGCGCATCACGTTGGCGAAGCGTTCGCCGGTCGAGGGGTCCCGTTCGTGCTGCATCTCGGTGCCGATGCGCGGATCGGTGACAGGCAGCTCCATGTCGCGGCCCCACTCACACCACCACGGCTCGCGCAGGAACTGCGCCAGCGGCAGGTCGCGCAGCGGCCCCGCCGCGTGCCACGGCTTGCGGTGCAGGCTGCAGACCCAGTCGAACGGATCGCGCACGACGACGACGAAGGCGCAGTCCGGCGTGTCGTCGACGACCCGCCGCGTGAAGCCGTGCTTCCAGCCGTGCGCATCGGTCAGCGCCACCCCCCACAGGTTGCGCCGCAGCAACTGGGCGACGTAGTTGGTGCCGGAGCAGCGTTCGCCGAACAGCTGCAGGTGACGCGGACGTGGGGCGGACATGTAAGCTCGCGGCGTGTCCCGAGGATACCAGAGGCGCGACCGGGAGCTCGTCGACTACGAGCTGTGGCGACCGTCGCCGGGGTGCGAATGGCTGCGCGGTCCGCCGCTCGCGGACCTCGCTCGCGGCAGCTACTTCGCGTGCGTCGGCGCGGCGCAGACCACCGCGTCGTCTGCGTCATGTCGCGAGGCAGCCCGCAGCCGCTGGCCCGCCCGGTGCGCCCGGCCGACGCCGGCACCGACGAACCGGCCGACGTGATCTGGACGCACAACGCCTACTACCCGTCGCCGGAGATGCACGAGGACGCCGCCCGGGCGCTGCTCGGCGTCTGCCGCCCGCTGGCCGCGCCGGCGCCGTGGCCGCCGGCCGCCGAACCCGACGGTCTCGGCGGCGGGTAGGAACGCACCCCGCGAGGCGGTACACCGTTTCCCCTCATGACCCGCCAGATCCTGGTCACCAGCGCCCTGCCCTACGCCAACGGGCACATCCACCTCGGCCACCTGGTCGAGTACCTGCAGACCGACATCTTCGTGCGCTTCCAGCGCCTGCGCGGCCACCGGGTCGCCTACATGTGCGCCGACGACACCCACGGCACGGCGATCATGATCCGCGCCGAGAAGGAGGGCCGCACGCCGGAGGCGCTGATCGCCGAGATGTCCGAGGCGCACCAGCGCGACTTCGCCGCGTTCGGCGTGTCGTTCGACCACTACGGCTCGACCAACAGCGACGCCAATCGCCAGGTCGCCGGCGGCATCTGGCAGAAGCTCGTCGAGCAGGGCCTCGTCGTCGAGCGCGCGGTGCCGCGCCTGTTCGACGCCGAGAAGGGCATGTTCCTCGCCGACCGCTTCGTCAAGGGCACCTGCCCGCGGTGCAAGACGCCCGATCAGTACGGCGACGCCTGCGAGGCCTGCGGCAGCACCTACCCGGCGACCGAGCTGATCGAGCCGCGCTCGGTGTTCAGCGGCAGCGCGCCGCAGCTGAAGGACTCCAAGCAGTTCTTCGTGCGCCTCGAACCGCTGCAGCAGAAGCTGACCGAGTGGACGCAGCAGAGCGGCGCCCTGCAGCCGGAGGTCGCCAACTACCTCAAGGGCCACTTCCTCGACAAGCCGCTGCAGGACTGGGACGTGTCGCGGCCAAAGCCGTACTTCGGCTTCGAGATCCCCGGCCAGCCCGGCAACTTCTGGTACGTCTGGTTCGACGCGCCGATCGGCTACATCGCCAGCACCGTCGAATGGTGCGCGAAGACCGGCCAGGACGTGGACCAGTGGTGGCGCAACCCCGACTGCGAGGTGGTGCACTTCCTCGGCAAGGACATCACCTACTTCCACACGCTGTTCTGGCCGGCGATGCTGCACTGTGGCGGCTACTCGCTGCCGAAGCGCGTGCACATCCACGGCTTCCTGAAGGTCAACGGCGAGAAGATGTCGAAGTCGCGCGGCACCTTCGTCAACGCGCGCCGCTACCTCGACTTCCTCGAGCCGGAGTGGCTGCGCTACTACTACGCGTCGAAGCTCGGGCCGAAGATCGACGACCTCGACTTCCAGACCGAGGAGTTCGTCGGCAAGGTCAACAGCGACCTGGTCGGCCGCGTCGTCAACCTGGCCAGCCGCTCGGCGAAGTTCGTCGAGCAGACCGGCCTGTCGGCGAGCTACCCGGACGACGGCGGGCTGTTCGCCAGGGCGGCGGCGATGGCCGAGACGATCGCGGCCTGCTACGAGGCTTGCGACTTCCGTGAGGCAACGCGGCTGGTGATGACGCTGTGCGACGCCGCCAACGAGTACGTCGAGCAGAAGGCGCCGTGGACGCTGAAGAAGGACCCGACGAAGGCGCGCGAGCTGCAGGACGTCTGCACCGTCGTGCTCAACCTGTTCCACCAGATCATGGTCTACCTGACGCCGGTGCTGCCCGGGCTGTCGGCGAAGGCCGGCGCACTGCTCGGCAGCGCGATGGACTACTGGTCGCTCGCGCAGCAGCCGCTGGTCGGCCGCCCGGTCGCGAAGTTCACCCACATGATGGCGCGCGTCGAAGCGGCGCGCGTGAGCGAGATGTTCACTCCCGAAGAGCCCACGCCTGCGTCCATCCCCGCCGCCGCCCCGAGCCCGACCCTCGAGAAGGAGCCGCTGCAGCCGGACATCACCATCGACGACTTCCTGAAGGTCGACCTGCGCGTCGCCGAGGTGCTCGAGGCCAAGGCCGTCGAGGGCGCCGACAAGCTGCTGCAGCTGACGCTCGGGCTCGGCGGCGACGTGCGCCGCAACGTCTTCGCCGGCATCAAGAAGGCCTACCAGCCGGAGCAACTGGTCGGTCGGCTGGTGCTCTACGTCGCCAACCTGGCGCCGCGGAAGATGAAGTTCGGCGTCAGCGCCGGCATGGTCGCCGCGGCGGGCACCGACGGCGAGGTCTACCTGATGTCGCCCGATTCGGGCGCGAAGCCGGGCCAGCGACTGCACTGATCTGCCCCGGGCAGTGCGGGCAATTCGCCCGACATGTGCCCGGTGCGCGGCCGGCACGAATTGGCCGTACATGAAACAGGGCCCGAACAAGTCGGGCCCCGCTTCGTGCTGAAGATGCCGTCACCGTGAGGCGGCGGCACCCGCGAAGGTCACTTCTTGGCCTTCTTCTTGGTCGCCTTCTTCGCAGCCTTCTTGGCGGTCTTCTTCGCGGTCTTCTTAGCCTTCTTCTTGGCAGCCATCTCTCTGTCCTCGTTAGGGTTTTGTGGGGGAAAGACCGGCGCGTGACCCACCGCAGTGGACCACCAAGTTCCGGCCAAAGGAGTGATCGGCATTCCGCGCTCCAGAATTCACCGGAACCCTCGATGGCAGCAGGGGATACTGCGCCGACGGCCCGCCGAATCGAAAACCGAATCGCTATCTACCACTGATTCTCAATGGCCTGGCAGGTTGGTTATTGACACCGGGGAGCGACTCGAGGCGGCTTTCTATTTTTTCTGTTTTTGGTTGCCTGCCCTGCTCCGAAAAGCGGCACCCGCGCACCCCAGCGGCCCATCGCAGAGCTGCCGTGCGAAGAGTTCTCCACATGTGGAAACGACGCGAGCCACGTGCAGCGCTCGCCGCACGTGGCTCGTCGTCTCGCATCGCGCGTGATCGCGCGTGCGCGCTCAGTCGAACAGCTTGTCGAGCGCCTTCTTCGAGTCCGTTCCGTACTCGTCACCGAGGCCCGGATCGTCACCACCGCGCTCCAACGCGTCGCGGTAGATGTCGGCGAGCTTCTTCGCCGTCTCACCGGCGTAGAGGCGCACCATGCCGACCGTCGTGCGGTCGTCGAACAGGATCGTCAGCAGCGTGCGGTCCCCGACGAGCGACAGCTGGATGTTGTCGCGCTCGCCCTGGTGGAACATCGCGGTGAACTCCTCTTCACCGAGCAGGCGCGCCATCTCCTTGGTCGCCGCGAACGAACCCGCGACGAGCGCCGAGATGGTGTCGATGTCGATCGTGCGCAGCTCGCCACGCTTGGTCACCATGTGCCCTTCCTTGTCGATCAGGAGCGCGCACTTGGCGCCGGACAGGCGCAGGAACTCGTTGAGGATCTTGTCGATCCTCTCGACGTCCTCCTTGTAGAACTGAAGCCGGTCGTAACGCAGCCGGTCGTTCTGCGACATCTTGGGGTTGGCCATGGTGATCAGAAGGGCGAGTTGCCCATGACGACGTAGGCGACCCCCGCGGCCGCAGCGATCAACGTGACGGTGAGCCCGACGACGAGCCCCATCTTGCTCTTGCGCGGCGCTCTCGCGGGCGCCAGCGCGGCGCGGCGGCGGCGGCGCGGCGACCGGCGGCGGCCGGACGCGCGCCCTTCTGGGCGGCGGCCGGCGCAGCGGCGACGGCAGCAGGCGGCGCTTGCGCTGCGCCCGGCGGCAGCCAGCGCGGCGGCGGCGGGCGCCTGGCCCTTCGGTTGCGCGGGGCGCGCGGCAGCGGCGCGCGGCTTGGCCGATGCGGCAGCGGGCGCGGCAGCCGCGACCGGCGCCGGCTTCGGCGCGCGGCCTTGCGCGGATTCCGGCCGTCGATCTTCTCGATGCTCTCGAGCACCATTCCGGCAAGCGTCTTCAGGGTGGGGAACACGCCCTCGCCGGTGTTCGCGACCGCCTCGAACGTCGGCACGCCGAACCGATTGAGCGACGCGTCGAGGTCCTCGACCGACATCGCGTTCGGCAGGTCGCGCTTGTTGTACTGGATGACGTGCGGCAGCTCGCGTGCGTCCTTGCCGTACTCGGCGAGGTTCTCGATCAGGTTCGCGTACCTCTCGACGTTCTCGTCCATCTTGTCGGGATCCGAGTCCGCGACGAAGATCACGCCGTCGACGCCCTGCAGCACCAGCTTGCGGGTCGAGTTGTAGTAGACCTGGCCCGGCACCGTGTAGAGCTGGAACTTGGTCCGCATGCCGGCGACGTTGCCGAGGTCGAGCGGCATGAAGTCGAAGAACAGCGTGCGGTCACCGTCGGTCGAGATCGACGTCAGCTCCCCCTTGTTCTCCTCCGGTGCCTTCTGGTGCACGATCTCGAGGTTGGTGGTCTTGCCACTCATCCCTGGACCGTAGAACACGACCTTGCAGTTGACTTCCTTGAGCGCGAAGTTGATCTGGACCATGGTTCGGCGCGTCCGTGCGGTGTTGCCCCGGGTGTCGGCGAAGTCGACACCTTCAGGTGGTTGTTCATCGACCGCCGGCGGCTCCTGCCTTGAGCAGCGCGGCGCATTTCGTCGGCGCAGGTCCCGCCCGGAGAACCCCGGGCGACTGGCGACGACGCGCGCTCAGGCGAGGCGCGAGGCGCGGCGGATGCGGGCGACGGTCTCGTCGACCTCGCGGTCGGCCTGGGCGACCTCGGCGAACTGATCGAACAGCACGATCAGGTAGCTGTCGTCGAGCGAGACGAACACCGCCTTGCCGTGGGTCGCGTTGAGCAGCAGCCGGGTGCAGGCGGGGTAGTGCCCCTCGGAGAGGCTGCGGTTGGTGGTCATCATCAGGTACGAGGCGAGGCCGGCGATCACGTCCGGGTCGAGGCCCGTGGACAATGACGCGGCCGCGACCAGCCCGTCGGAGGTGACGACGGCGGCGCCCCGCACGCCGGGGGCGTGCCGCAGCTCGGTGATGGCGTCCTGGATCTTGCTCATAGGGCAACCTCTGCCTTCGAAGGCGTCGTGGTGCTAGCCATGACGGCGCTTTCGCTCTCGTGCCTCTTCCACGACGGTCTCATGCCTGTTCCTCGGCGCCGTGCAGCGCGCCGGCGACGATCTCCTGCAGTTCGGCCAGCACCGACTCGGTGTCGGTGCCCGGTCGGCACTGCGCGGCGGCGAGCGCCTCGCCGTAGACGCAGATGCAGATGCGGCCGAACTCGCCTTCGACGACGGTCTTGCTGGCGCTGCCGATGTCGAGCCGGCGCGAGAACCGGTGCGCCGCCTTGGCGGTGACACGCACGATGCGCAGGAACGGGTCGCGGCCGTCGCGGATCGCCCCCTTCACGAGGGCCTTGGAGCCGCGGATGAAGGTCGCCTTCTCGACGCCGTCGAGCTGCGCGACGTGCCCGAGCCCTTCGCGCACGCTGCCGAGCGTACGGTCGGCGGTCGGCGCCGGCGCCGCGGCGTGCAGCGACGGGTGCAGCAGGCTGCCGTGCGTCTCGACGTCGTCGAACAGCGCGTCGACGTCGGTGCCGCGATCGGGAAGCCGCGCCACGTGGCTCAGCAGCGCCTCGACCTCCTGGTCGGCGGGGTCGAGCTGACGCAGCGCCTCGATGTGCTGCTGGGCCTCCTGCACCGCGCCGACGCGATACAGCACCTCGCCGAGCAGGCGGCGGGCCTGCTGGTCGGCGGGATCCATCGTCACCGCGCGGCGCAGACACTCGACGGCCTCGTGGCCTTCGCGCGCCGCGAGGTCGCGGTAGAAGCTCGTCAGCCGGGCCTGCCCCAGCACCAGCCAGCAGCCGGCGTCGTCGGGGAAGCGCAGGCTCCACTCCTGACACAGGGCCTGCAGCGCGCCGTTGTCGCCGAGGTCGACCAGGATCGTCGCCAGCTCGCGATAGACCTTCGGGTTGGGCGAACGAGTCAGCCGCGCGCGCAGGTCCTGCACGCGACGGTTGCGCAGCCCGCGCCTCGCGCAGTCGAGCAGCTGCCGCAGCTCGATGGACTTGGGGAACAGAGCCAGGCCGTCTTCGGCCATGCTCTCCGCCTTGTCGTGCAGGTCGAGGTTGATGTAGACCTGGCCCAGGTCGACGAACGTCGACGGGGACGGCTGCTCCTTGGCGCGCTGCTCGAGCCGCCGCAGCTCCTTCCAGATCTTCATGCGCTGGATCAGGTGCATGGTGCGTCCTCGTATCAGCGGAACAGGATTACCTCGGCGCCCGACGGCTGCGCGACCGCCTGGTCGTCGGCGCCGACGCAGCCCGGCGCCGGCCCGTCGAGCTCGTGCTCCCACAGGATGCGCAGGTCGTTGGCGTCGACCGCGAGCAGCGACGCGTGCGCCGGCGTGCGCGCCGTGCGCTCGACGCCGAGCTGCACCAGGGCCCGCGCGCCGGCCGTGCCGATGCGCTGGATCGGGTGGGCGATCGCCTGACGGGCGCGCACGACGCCGCTATGGCGGTCGATCGCGAGCAGCTCCCCGCCGACGTGGGTGAGCACCGCCGTCGGCGCCAGCGCCAGGTCGTCGTCGGTGGGCGTGCGGCCGAGCGAGACCGTCCAGCGCACCTTGCCGCTCTGCAGGTCGACGGCGCGGATCGCGCCGTCGGCGCAGCCGAAGAACAGCTCGTCGTCGTCCACCAGCACGCGGGTGCAGATGCCGCTCTGGCACCGCAGCATGCCGACGCTGCGACCATCCGTCGCGTCGAACACCATCAGCCGGCCGTCGGCGGTGCCGACGAACACGCGCCGCCGATCGATCGTCGGCACGCTGGCGCAGAGCCCTTCGAGCGCGACGCCCCAGAGGCGGCGTCCGCTGCTCTGTTCGTAGCAGTGCAGCACGCGGTCCTCGTCGACGACCGCGACGCGACCTTCGCCGGCCATCAGCGGCGTCGCCACCGGCGACGTCAGCTGGACCGGCCAGGCCCCGGCGTTGAGGCCGGGCTCGACGGCGACGCACTCGATGGTGTTCTCGTTGGTGGCGAAGAACACGCGACCGCCCTGCACGCGCGGCGTGCCCTCCACTTCCTTGAGGCCGCCGAGCTCCAGCTCCTGGCGACTGCCGCCGTCGACGCGCGACATGGCGAGCTTGCCGCCGCGCAGCCCGACCGCCAGCCAGCCGTCGCCGATGCCGACGCCGGTCTGCACCGCCTGGGCGAAGGAGATGCGACGCAGCGGCACCACCGTCAGCACGGCGTCCAGCTGCCCGGCCTGCTTGCCGTCGACGATCAGCTCGCGCGGCTCGAAGCCGTCGAGTCGCGCCACCAGGCGCGCCGGCTCAGCGGCGCCGACCAGCACCAGCCCCGGCGTCGTCACCGGCTCGGCCTTGCCGTCGACCAGACGCGTCAGCGGCTGGTCCCCTTGCAGCAGCACCGCGCCGGCCGGGCGCGTCACCACCATGACCGGCACCAGCGCGCGCCGCGCGCTCTCGGTGTGGTCGAAGTCCTCCTGCAGGCGCAGCGCGATCACCCGGGCCCCGGCCCAGTCCCCGGCCGCGACCTTCTCGTCGTAGACCGTCGCCAGCCGCCGCGACTCGGCGAGGAACTCCTGCAGGTTGGTCCAGGCGCGCTCGACCTGCTGTTCGAGCGCCCAGGCCAGGTCCTCGGCGGCGCCGGCCTTGGCGACCAGCTCGCGCACTTTGCCCAGCGCCTCGAACGACACCTCCGGGTGGCCGGCGAGGAACTGTTCGCGATGGCGGGCCCACTCGGCCTTGTACTCGGCGCGCAGCTTCTGCAGCGCGCGGGCCACCGCTGCCCGCTCCTTGTCGCGGCGCGCGTTGAACAGCTGTTCGGCGGTCTCGATCTTCTGCAGCTCGGCCTTGGCCTTCTGCACGGCGGTGGTCAGCGGATGCTGCAGCAGGAACGCCTCGAAGGCGCCGCGCGCGGCGGCGAAGTCCTCGTGCTCGACGAGGTCGCGCACGTCGAGCTGGGCGAAGTCCTCTTCGGCGCGTTCGTTGTAGAACCAGTAGCCCGAGCCGGCGACCAGCAGCAGGCAGAACAGCACCGCCAGCACGCTCAGCATGCGGCTGCGCCGGCGCGCGCGCTCGTCGAACTCGTAGAGGCGGCGCACCCGCTCGCTGATGTCGCTGCGGCTGCGGTCGATCAGCAGGATCTTCTGCAGATAGCCGACCGCCTCCAGCGGCTTGTTCTGCCGCACCAGGTCGTCGGCGATCGACTCGTACAGCTGCACGACCCGCGTCTGGTCGCCCGCGCGCACGTGCACGTTGACCAGCGCCTTCTTCAGGTCGGGGTCGTTCGGTTCGACCAGCAGCAGGCGCTCGAGCAGCGCGCGCACGCGCTGGATGTCGCCGAACTCGGTCAGCAGCTCGACCAGGGCCTTGCCCTCGGCGAGCGGATCGAAGTCGGCGACCTTGACGCCGTCCTGGCCGAGCGCCAGCTCGACCAGCCGTTCGCGCGCCTGCAGGTCGGTCGGCATCATGCGCCGGACCTCGAACAGGCAGCGAGCCGCACCGGCGAGGTCGCCGCTGCCGACCCGATGCTCCGCCTCGCACTCGAGATGGTAGACGGCGAGTTCGTATTCCTCGGCCGCCTGATAGGCCTTGGCCACCAGCGAATGGCTCTCCGGCAGGCCGACCTCGAGCTCGATGGCCCGCTCGTAGAGGGCGATCGCGTCCTTGAGCCGACCGTCCTGCATGCACTCGTTGCCGAGCGGCACCAGCTCCTCCTGCGCCACCGGGGCGATCGCGCCGGCGTCGAGCAGCTGGCTCAGCGTCTTGCAGACGAGGAAGTTCGACAGCCCGGTCACCTCGATGACGCGGGCCACGTTGCGGCGGCCGTCGAGCAACTCGAAGACCGCCGGGCCGTCAGGGCCGTAGTCCTCGGCGTCGATGCTGTCGGCGGTCGCCACCAGCACCTCGGCCGTGCTCGGGATGCGCTCGCTGATGAAGGCCCACTCGTCGATGCGCCGGGCGGCCTCCATGATGACGCTGTCGCAGTTGAAGAAGAACCGCTCGTCGACGATGCCGTCGCGGCCCTCGAGCGTGCTGACGCGTTCGTGGAACTCGAAGCGGGCCTCGCGGCAGAAGAACAGGTCGTAGACCTCCTCCTCGAGCTCGAAGCGGTACTGATCCTCGAGCTCGGCGGCGTCGAGGTAGCCGCCGGCGAGCAGGCTGTCGGCCAGCGGCTGCCCCATGCGCAGCGAATGGTCGCGAGCCTCCTCCAGCGCCTGCTCCTGCAACCGACCGCTGCGCACGAACGCCGCCACCACGCGGTCGAGCACCGCGTGCACGTTGTGGTGCACGGTGACCCCGCGCTGGTCGAAGTACAAGACCTTCCACAACTTCGCCGAATGGATGCTCAGCAGGCCGACCTTCTTGTTGAGGGCCAGCATCTGGAACACCTGGGCCAGATCGACGCTGGCGAGATCCCCTCGAAGTGCCATGGGCAGTTACGTCGTGCGTTGGGAAGCAGGAGCGCTTCCGAGCTCCTATCGACCACCGGACCGGCCGGCCTGAGCCGGCCCGCACATTGGCCCCGGCCTGGGGCGCCGCGGCGCGCCCGGCCAACCGGGGAGCACCCCTGACCGGGACCGCTGCCCCCGGTCGGCCCGGGTCGGCCCCGGAACAGGCGCATCGCCGCCTTGCCGCGAGTCCGTCGGGGCCGTACTCTGCCCGCCGATGCTCCCCGTCGGCCGAATCCTCCGCCTGGCCCGCGCTGCCGTGCACGCCGCGCTCGGCCGGGTCGCGTACCGACTCGGCATGCCGGCCCGGGCGCGCCGTCACTTCGAGCGCGTGCTGCTGCTGCGCGGCGCGAGCTTCGCCGCCTACGTGCACCTCGGCCGCATCGCCTTCGATCACGGCGACTACAGCGGCTGGCGCCGCGAGTTCGAACACGCCCGCCGCACCGACCCCGTGCGGTTCTCGCGGCTGCGTCACCCGCTGGAGCTGTTCGAGCCGCGCCTCGCTGGCACGCGCTACGACGCGGTCGACGAGCTCGACGGTTTCGAAGGCACCGACGCGCGCGCGACGTGGCGCGCGCTGCGGCCGTTCGGCGCCAACGCGCGCCGCGACACCCTGCCGACCGACGGCTTCGGCCGCGGCACGGACCTGCCGCTGGCCCCCGACTTCGATCCGCTGCTGCCGGGTCAGCAGCTCGACGAACGCCAGCCCGCCCCGTCGCACCCGGATCGGCCGGCCGAGACGCCGCCGCCGCGCCGCGCGGACGCGCCGCTGCACGACGTGGACCTGCCCGACGCGACGCTGCGCCACGACGACTTCGCCTCCGACGCCGAACGGCGCCGGTTCCAGCTGCGACGCCCGATCGATCGCCGCGAGATCGCGCGCTGTGATCTCGACGATCTGTCCCGCCGTCTGTCGGGTTGAGCTCGAGCAGCCGAATCACCTCGCGCGACCCGCACGCCCAGGCGCTCGAGACCGCGTCCCCGCGCCATTCCTAGCCGCATGCCGCACGCCGACACGCTGCTGATCCTCGCGCTGCTGCTCGCCATCGGCGCCGCCGTGCAGTGGCTCGCCTGGCGGCTGCGCGTGCCGGCGATCCTGTTCCTGCTGCTGACCGGCTTCGTCGCCGGCCCGATCACCGGCTGGATCCATCCGGAGAAGGTGTTCGGCGACCTGTTCCGCCCGCTGGTGTCGTTGGCCGTCGGCATCATCCTGTTCGAGGGCGGCCTGACGCTGCGCTTCCACGAGCTGCGCGGCGCCGGCGGCGTGGTGACGATGCTGTGCTCGGTCGGCGCGGCCGTGACCTGGGTGCTGACTACGCTCGCCGCGCACTACCTCGCCGACGTGTCGTTCGAGGTCGCGCTGCTGAGCGGGGCGATCCTCGTGCTGACCGGCCCGACCGTCGTCATCCCGTTGCTGCGCCACGTGCGCCCGCGCGAGCCGCTCGGCTCGGTGCTGCGCTGGGAAGGCATCCTGATCGACCCGATCGGCGCGGTGCTGGCGATCCTGGTGCTCGAGGCGCTGACCGACGTGCACGCCGGCGCCTTCGCGATCACCATGGGTGTGCTGCGCACGCTGCTGTTCGGCGGCGGCCTCGGCCTCGCCGGCGGCTGGCTGCTCGGCCGCGCGCTCGAGCGCTTCCACATCCCCGACCGCCTGCACGTGCCGGTGACCTTCGGCGCCGTGGCGCTGGCGTTCGCGCTCGCCAACTGGCTGCAGCCGGAGTCCGGCCTGCTCGCCGTCACCGTGATGGGCATCGTGCTCGCCAACCGCGAGAAGCTCGACGTCGAGCACGTGCTCGAGTGGCACGAACCGCTGGTGACGATGCTGCTGGCGCTGTTGTTCGTGACCATCGCCGCGCGCCTGCCGCTGGCGACCTTGACCGCGCTCGGCAGCGGCGCGGTGCTGTTCACGCTGGCGCTGATCCTCGTCGTACGCCCGCTGTCGGTCGCGGTCGCGACGATCGGCAGCAAGCTGCCGTGGCGCGACCGCGCCTTCCTGATGGCGATGGCGCCGCGCGGCATCGTCGTCGCCGCGGTCAGCTCGGAGTTCTCGCTGCACCTCGAACACAGCGGCGTGCCCGGCAGCCAGCAGCTGGTCGCGCTGGTGTTCCCGGCGATCGTGCTCACCGTGGTCGCCTACGGCTTCGGCGCGCGACCGGTCGCGCGGTGGCTCGGCGTCGCGCGGCGCGACCCGCAAGGCGTGCTGCTGGTCGGCGCCGACCTGGTCGGCCGCGAGCTCGGCAAGGCGCTCGTCGACCAGGGCTTCGAGGTGCTGGTGGTCGACACCAACCACGCCCACACCACCGCCGCGCGCACGTCGGGGCTGCGCACCTGGCAGGGCAGCGTGCTGTCGCAGCGGTTCGCCGAGGAAGCGGACCTCGCCGGCATCGGCCACATGCTGGCGATGACGCCGAGCGCCGAGGTCAACCGGCTGGCGCTCGAGCAGTTCGTGCCGACGTTCGGCCGCGCCTGCCTCTACCGCGCGTCGATCCCGGGCAAGAAGCGGCAGCCCGACGCGATCGGTCGCGCGCTGTTCGCCGACGAACTCGGCGTCGACCACCTGCGCGACGCGCTGCAGGGCGGCGCGCGCATCCGCGCCACGAAGCTGACCGAGCAGTTCGGGCCGCAGCAGTACGAGCAGCAGTACGGCGGCCGGGCGCGGCCGCTGTTCGTCGTCGCCGACGGCAGGCTGACGGTCGTGACCACCGACACGCCCGCGACGCTGAAGGTCGGCACCACGGTGCTGGCGCTGGTGCCGAAGGACGCCAAGGCCGAGGCACCCGCCGAGCCCACGCCGACGGCGACGACCAAGGCCTGAACCCGCTTGTCCCGCATCCCGCCTGCACCTCATCATCCGCCGCCCGTGACCGCATCCGAGACGTTCCTCCAGCACCTGTCGCAGAGCTGCGGCGACGACACGTTCGTGCGGCTGACGCTGTCGTCGCCAACCGGGTCGCGGCAGCCGAAGCGCGTGCAGGTGCGCCTGGTCGAGCTGAAGGGCCAGCGCCACCTGTCGTTCACCCGCAAGCACGAGCGCAACGACACCCAGGAGAACCTGCCGGTCGCCGACGGCGTCGCCGAGGTCGGCCGCATGCTGCCGCGCGACTACCGTTCGGCGACGCTGCTGACGACCGCGGCCGACTGGCAGCTGCAGTGCGCCGACGGCAGCGAGGCGAAGCTGATCCGCCACAAGCCGAGCACCAAGGCCTCGCCGACGCGCGCCCACGACAAGGACAAGCCGACGCTGCTCGGCGAGCCGGCGCGGCGGTGGCTGCAGGCGCTCGACATCGTCTACGCACAGGGCCGCCCCAAGCGCAACCTCGCCCACAAGCACGCGCAGATCGACCGCTACGCCGAGCTGCTGCTGCACCTGCTGCGCGACGCCGGGCTCGAGGCGGGCTCCGGCCCGCTGAGGATCGCCGACGTCGGCTGCGGCAAGGGCCACCTGACGTTCGCCGCGTGGCACGTCGCCTCGCACGTACTGCGCCGCGAAGCCGAAGTGCTCGGCGTCGAGGCGCGCGACGACCTGGTCGCCGCCGCCACCAGGACCGCCGAAGGGCTCGGCGCGCGCGGCCTGCGCTTCGCCACCGGCGACATCGCCGACGCCGCGTTGCCCGAGCTCGACGCGCTGGTCGCGCTGCACGCGTGCAACACCGCCACCGACCACGCCATCCGCCGCGGCGTCGAGGCCTCGGTGCCGCTGATCGTCACCGCGCCGTGCTGCCATCAGGAGGTGCGGCCGCAGCTGCAGAGCCCCGAGCCGCTGGCGCCGGCGCTGAAGCACGGGCTGCTGGCCGAGCGCATGGCCGAGTGGGCGACCGATGCGCTGCGCGCGCTGGTGCTGGAGTGGTGCGGCTACCGGGTCAAGGTCGTCGACGCCACGGCGCTCCCCGGCAAGCCCGCGCAACCCGCCGCGTGATTCCCGGCCGCCCGCTCCCTAGACTGCTCGCCCCGATGCAGAGCACCGCCCTCGAATCCGTCCACATCGCCCTCGGCGCCCGCATGGTGCCGTTCGCCGGCTGGAACATGCCGGTGCAGTACCGCGGCATCCTCGAGGAGGCCAAGACCGTGCGCGAGCACGCCGGCCTGTTCGACCTCGGCCACATGGGCCGGGTGAAGGTGCACGGCCCGCAGGCGGAGGCCTTCCTGCAGCGGCTGCAGACCAACGACGCCGCCGCGATCCCGCCGGGCAAGATCCGCTACGCGATGATCCTGAACGACGACGGGCTGACCCAGGACGACATCCTCGTCTACCGCAACCCGCTCGACAGCCAGGTTGCGGGCGACGGCTTCTTCGTCGTCATCAACGCCGGCAATTGCGCCCGCGACCTCGAGCGCATGCGCATGATCGCGAAGGACTTCGACGTCGTCGTCGAGGACTGCACCGGGTCGCTCGGCATGATCGCGATCCAGGGCCCGAAGTCGCAGGTCATCACCCAGCAGCTGTGCAAGGGCGACCTCGCCGGCCTCAAGTACTACGCGTGGATGGAGACCGAGCTGTGCGGCGTGCCGCTGATGCTGTCGCGCACCGGCTACACCGGCGAGGACGGCTTCGAGGCCTACATCCCGACCGGCCAGGAGCGCCGCATCTGGGACGAGTTCCTCGCCGCCGGCGCCGACCACGGCCTGACGCCGATCGGCCTCGGCGCGCGCGACACCCTGCGCCACGAGGCGGGCATGCCGCTCTACGGCCACGAGATCGACGAGACGACCAACCCGCTCGAGGCCGGCCTCGGCTGGGCGGTCAAGATGAACCACGACTTCGTCGGCAAGGCCGCGCTGGAGAAGGTCACCGCCGCCGGCGGCACCGGTCGCCAGCTGGTCGGCCTGACCACGCAGAGCAAGCGCTGCCCGCGCCAGGGCTATCCGATCGCGAAGGACGGCAAGGAGATCGGCAAGGTCTGCTCGGGCAGCATCTCGCCGACGCTGTCGGCCGGCGGCACGCCGACCAACATCGCCACCGCCTACGTCGAGGACGCCTTCGCCGCGCCGGGCACCGAGCTGCAGTTCGTCGTGCGCGACAAGCCGGAGCCTTGCGTCGTCGTGCCGATGCCGTTCTACAAGCGCCAGCGCTGAGCCGACCGGCAAGCCGACGCTTCGCTCCCACCACTCTCCCCCAGACCCCAAGACGACTCCCATGCGTCCCAGCGACCTCAAGTTCCAGAAGAGCCACGAGTGGCTGAAGCTCGAAGGTGACATCGCCACCGTCGGCATCACCGACTTCGCCGTCTCGCACCTCAGCGACCTGGTGTTCCTCGACCTGCCGAACAAGGGCGCGTCGGTCACCGCCGGCGAGAGCTTCGGCGAGATCGAGTCGGTCAAGGCGGTCAGCTCGCTCTACGCGCCGGTCACCGGTGAGGTCGTCGAGGTCAACAGCGACCTCGGCGACAACCTCGAGTGGCTGTCCGAAGAGCCGTTCGGCAAGGCCTGGATGATCAAGGTCAAGGTCACCGGCGCAACCGCCGAGCTGATGGACGGCGCGGCCTACGACGCGCACTGCAAGGCCGAGGGCTGAGCGCCTGCGCGCCCCGCAACACGACACGCCGTTGCGGGTGATCGTCGACGGCCCGGGCGACGCCGCCTGGAACATGGCCGTCGACGCCGCGCTGCTCGAGCTCGCGTCGACACCGACGCTGCGCCTCTACGGCTGGTCGCCGCACGCGGTGTCGCTCGGCTGGTTCCAGCGCTTCGACGACTTCGCCGACCTGCCGCCCGACGCCGTCGTCGTGCGACGTCAGACCGGCGGCGGCGCGATCCACCACGGCGACGAGCTGACGTTCTCGCTGGCGCTCGACGCGGCCCTGTTGCCGGGTGTCGTCGCGCAGAGCTACGTGCTGCTGCACGACGCCGTCGTGCGCGCGCTCGCGGCGGTCGGTGTGACCTGCCGGCGCGCCGGGACCGGCCACCCCGCGGCGGCCCGGCCGGGCAACCGCTGGTGCTTCGCCGAACCCACCCCCGAGGACCTCGTCACCGCGCGCGGCAAGCTGCTCGGTTCGGCGCAGCGGCGCCTGCGCGGCGAACGGCCGCGCGTGCTGCACCATGGCTCCCTCGTGCTCGAACGGCCGGCGCTGACGCCGTTCGTCGCCGCGGTCGCCGATCAGCAGCCGGTCACCGCCGCGCTGCGGGCGCAGCTGGCGGACGCGATCGTCACCGAGCTGGCGGAAGTTCTCGGTCTGGCACATGTCGTCGGCTCGCTCGACGCGGACGAACGCGCCCTCGCATCGACCCTGCAGCGCGAGGTCTTCGCCAGCGCCGATCACCTGCGCCGCCGCTGAGCGCCGAACGTCAAGTCGAGGCCCGTGACGCGACGAAGAACCCGTCGCCGTGACGCGGAGGAGGGGACCCGCGGCGGCCAGCCCAGGCCATGATCAGCACCACCGCCGAACTCGAAGAACTCATCGACGGCACCGTCAACATCCCGACGATCCCGACCGTGCTGACCGAGATCACCGACATCGTCAACTCGGAGGACGGTTCGGCCAAGGACGCGGCGGCGGTGATCGAGAAGGACCCGGCCATCGCCACCCGCGCGCTGCGGCTCGTCAACAGCTCGTTCTACGGGCTCAAGAACCCGGTCTCGAACATCAACCTGGCCTGCTCGATCCTCGGCCTGAAGGTGATCAAGAACCTCGTCGTGCAGGCGACCGTGCTGCAGACCTTCGGCGCCGGCAAGCAACAGAACGGCTTCGACGCGGACTGGCTGTGGGACCACAGCTTCAAGACCGCCGTCGCCTGCCGCATGCTCGCCGAGCGCTCGCCGGTCGCCAACGGCATGGCCAAGGACGACGCCTACACCTGCGGCCTGATCCACGACATCGGCAAGCTGATCCTGCTCGAGTCGCAGGAGGAGCGCTTCCTCGAGTCGCTGCAGACCTGCACCGCCAGCGGCATGCCGTTGGCGAAGGCCGAGGGCGAGGTGTTCGGCTTCAACCACGCCCACGTCGGCGGCCTGCTCGCCAACCGCTGGAAGCTCGCGCCAGGCGTGCAGGCGGCGGTCATGTACCACCACAGCCCGGCGACCAACGCCGAGGACTGGGCGCGCGGGTTCCTGGTCAAGGCCGGCAACACCTTCGCCCACCTCGCGGCGGCCGGCACCGACGGCGGCTACCGCGGCGACCTGCTCGACGACGATTCGCTCGAGGTGCTGGGGCTGACGCCGGAACAGCGCGCCGAGATCCTCGAGGCCGCCGCCGAGGCCAGCCTCGACAACTGACGGCTTCCGTGTGCGGCAAGCGAACGCAGCCGCAGCCACGACAGTGGGTTGAGCGCTCCCGCGCGGCGGCGCGAGCACCGGTCACGGCGCCGCAGCCCGGTGCTGCCGCCACGATCACCACTTACCGCGGTTCCACGGGGGCGATCGTGCACACGCAAGCAGTCGGTCCTAGGTTCATGGCATGTCGGACGTCCTGCAGATCTTGACGCGCCCGCACCTGGCACCTGCGCTGCGGCGCATGATCCTGATCGGGGCCGCCGTCTGGCGGGCGGACTGGGCGACGCTGCGCGTCGTCGCGGCGGACGCACACGCGAGCAGTCAGTCACGGGCGGACCTCGAGGAGGTGCTGCTGCAGGCGATCCTGTTCTGCGGCTTCCCCCGCGTCGTCACCGCCTTCGGCGAACTCAACGAGGCGTGGCCGACCGATGACGCGCCGCGCGGCGGGGCGCTGCCGCGGGACGACGCGCTGCGCGCCGGCGACGCGCTGTTCACCGCGATCTACGGCAAGAACGACGCCGCCGTGCGGGCGCTGCTGCGGTCCGGGCACGGCGAGCTGCACGACTTCGTCTTCGAGGCGGCGTACGGCCGCATCCTCTGCCGGCCGCACCTGCCGCCGCGCACCCGCGAGCTGTTGGCGGTCGGCCTGCTGGCGGCGCAGGATCAGGTGCGGCAGTTCGTCGCCCACGCGCGGGGCGCGCGACACTTCGGCGCGAGCGACGCGGAGCTGCGGGAGGTGCTGGTGACCGTGTTCGGCGAGCACCCGGCCGGCGGCGACCGCG
Organism: Planctomycetota bacterium; assembly: GCA_020638735.1. Lineage (GTDB taxonomy): Bacteria > Planctomycetota > UBA1135 > UBA1135 > UBA2386. The sequence goes on from JACKHZ010000009.1 coordinate 703,485, forward strand.
CGGACGCCTGGTCGGCGCGGCTGCGATAGCGTCACACGGGGCCGCGACGCTTGCGCCGCACCGTCGGACAAGGACCACCCGGTCCCGCGCGGACGGCTCGTTCGCGCGAATGGCCCGTAGGAGGAGCACGGCCCGTACGAGGAGCACGGCCTGTACAGGAAGAAAGACCCTCCACCTCGCCCCCGGAAACCCGGACAACGTGCCCGAGTTTCCTCGGTGGAGAGTCTCGTTTGCGCCCCAGGCCGCGACTCACGTCGCGACCTCGAACGCCCGGATCTACCCTTCGGGTTGTCGCAGGTTTCCCGGTCGACGGAGAAAATGTGCGACGGCGATGCCATCGGCCCGACCGCGCGTCGCGACTCCCCGCCGAGCCACCGGCCATACGCGGGGTATCATGCACCTTGCCGATGGCCACGACCGACGACCCACGCCCCGCGGCGCAACCGCACCGCGACCCGACCGAATGGGGTCGGCTGGTGGAGAGCCTCGACGTGGCCAGCCTGTTCGTCGTCATCGGCGGTTGGTTGTCGCCGAAGCTGCGCAGCGAAGTGAGCACCGAGGACGTCTGGCAGGAGACCTTGTGGTGCTCGTGGCGCGACCGCGAGCAGCACGAGTGGCGCAACCTGTCGGCGTGGCGTTCGTGGCTGCTGTCGATCGCCAAGAACCGGGTGCGCGACGCCGGCCGTTCGATGGGCCGCCAGAAGCGCGGCGGCGAACACAACACCGCGCCGTTCTCGCTGCTGACGGCCGAGTCGGTGTCGTCGCTGCTGCCGCCCGGCTCGACGACGCCGAGCCGCGTCGCCGGCTTCCGCGAACGCGCCCGCGCGATGGAGACGGCGCTCGAGAGCCTCGACGAGGAGCTGCGCGTGATCGTGCGGCTCCGGCTGTTCGAGGAGGTGCCGATGCGCGAGGTCGCCGCGCAGCTCGCCCTGCCGCTGTCCACCGCCAAGGAACGCCTGCTGCGCGGCGTCTCGCGCTATCGCCAGCGGCTGCGCATGCTGCTCGGCAGCGAGAGCTCGGAGTCCGGGCCATGAGCCAGGTGGACCTCAGCGACGACGCACACGACGACGACGTCCTTGCCGACCTGTTCGACACGCTGCTGCAGGCGATCCTCGATGGCCGCACCCCGGACATCGCCGCCTACCAGCGCAAGCGGCCGGACCTCGCCGACCGCATCGCCAAGACGTGGAGCCTCGCCTGCTCGGTGGCCGGCCGACGCGAGCCGAGTCGGCCGACCTTCGGCGGCTACGAGATCCTCCGCGAGCTCGGCCACGGCGGCATGGGGACGGTCTACCTCGCCCGGCACCAGACCCTGCAGCGCGACGTCGCGGTGAAGGTCCTGCCGCAGTCGCTGGCGATGTCCCCGCACGCCAAGCAACGATTCCTCGAGGAGGCGCGCGCGCTCGCCCAGCTGCGCCACGAGAACGTCGTGCACATCCACCGCGTGGTCGACCACACGGAGATGCTGGCGTTCGAGATGGAGTTCATCGACGGGCCGAGCCTGCAGCAGGTGCTCGTCGAGCTGCGGCAGGCGGAGCGGCCGAACGCGGTCGAAGCGCTGGCGCGGGTCCTGCACGTCGAACCGCAGCAGCTCGGCAGCCGCAACACCGTCGAGTGGTTCGTCCGGATCACGATCCGCATCGCCAGGGCGCTGGGCGAAGTGCACCGCCGCGGCCTGCTGCACCGCGACGTCAAGCCGGCCAACATCCTGCTGCGCAAGGGCGGCACGCCGGTGCTCGCCGACTTCGGCCTCGCGCTGCAGGGCGACCTCGACAGCCGCCAGCGCAAGTTCGCCGGCACGCCGGTCTACGCCGCGCCCGAGCGGCTGCGCGGCGACGAGGACCACACCGACGTCCGCACCGACGTCTACTCGCTCGGCGTGACGCTGTACGAGGCCTTGACGATGACGCCGCCGTTCCAGGGCACCACCACCGACGAGGTGCTGCGCCGCATCGAGAACGGCCGCGCGGCGCCGCTGCGCACCCGCACGTCGCTGGTCTCGCGCGACCTGGAGACGATCGTCGGCAAGGCGATGGAGGTCGAACCGCGGCACCGCTACGACAGCGCCGACGCGCTCGCCGACGACCTCGAACGACTGCTCGCGCTGCAGCCGATCCTGGCCCGCCCGGCCGGCCCGCTGCGCCGCGCCTACAAGTTCGTCCGCCGCCACCAGAAGGCGGCGACCGCGTCGTTGTGCAGCGCGTTGTTGGTCACGGCGATCGCCTGGCCGCTCGCGGCGCTGGCCGCCAACCGCGAGGACATGGGCCGGGTGGCCGCGAGCGCGCGCCACGCCGCGCGCACCGAGCTGCTCGGTCTCGAGGTCGTGCAGGCGCCATGGCAACCCGGCGACCACGAGCAGCCGAGCGCCAGCCGACAGGCCCGGCGGGAAGCGCTGATCCGCGCCAGAAGGCACTACACCGCCGCGCTGGCCGCGACGCCGGAAGATGCCATGCTGCGCCACGAGGCCGCCGCGGTCGAGGCGGCGGTGGCCATGGACGACGGCCCGACCGCGCTCGCCGCAGCGACGACGGAAGCGCGCGCCATCGCGTCGTTCTACCAGGAGAAGTGCGACCACCGGACCGACGCGTTCGCCAGCCCCGCGCCGCGCGAGACCCTCTTCGCCGCCGGCCTGCTGGCCTTCCTCACCGGCAACTCGAACGCCAACGACCGGCTCTGGCGCCAGCTGCCCGACGATCTGACCAGCGAGGCGCTGGTCGATGCCTGCACGGCGCTGCGGCACGCCCGCGAAGGCGCCGCCGCCGCAGCCTACCCGCGCGTGTTCCACGCCGCGCGCGCGTTCCCGGGCGCCACCGCGCTGGTCGTCGCGATGGCCGACGGCGCCGTCCAGGCCGGCGACCTGGAGATGGCGCGCCGCTGGCTGGTGGCGATACCGGTCGCCGAGGATCCGTTGCGGGACGCACAGCGCCGACTGGTCGCCGCCGATCTGCTGGCCGCCGAAGGGCAGGTCGAGGCCGCCGAGACCGAATACCGGCGCCTGCAGTACGCCGACGCCAGCGACCCGCGCCCGCAACTGCACCTGGCGCAGCTGCTCTGGCAGCAGGGCGAACTGAAACTCGCCGCGCGGCTTTGGCAGTCCACGCTGCGCCGCTGGCCGAGCCTGCACGCAGCCCGCATGCAGCTCGCCCGCTACCGGCTGCAATGCCGCGACCTGCCGGGCTTCCTCGCGCTGATCCGCGACGCCGAACACGCCGAGCCCTTCGATCCGGGCCAAGTCCTCCAGCTGCTGCGACTCGGCGGCCTGCGCGCGCGCAGCGGAGACGGCTTCGCCACGTGCACCGGTCCCGGCCCCGACCCGCTCCCGCTGCGCACCTGGCTGTCGCCGGACTTGACGGCGGGCATCGAGCGCGCCCTCGACGTGCTGCCGGTGCTCGACGACATCCGACGCACAGCCCATGGGCTCGACAGCCGACCGATCGGCGTGGGCCTGTTCGGCGTCGCCATCGCCGCGCTGCGCTTCCACGACCTGACGCTGCAACTGCCGACGAGCGGACGGCTGGCCGTCACCGTGTTGCCGCTCCTGCTCTGGCAGTTCACCGACCAGCTGTCGCAGCAGATCCTGCCCTATCAGACGATTCTCGGCGACCCCGTGCACCGCGTCGAGGACCGGGTGCTGTTCCGCGTCGAGACCGACCCGACCCGCGAGTTCTTCGGGCTGGAGGTGCTGCACCTCGGCGACGTCGACGGCGACACGCTGGACGACCTCTGCTTCTCGGTGCCGCCGATCGGCGCGGCGTCCGGCGGCGCGATCGAGCTGCGCAACGCCAGCGACGGGCACCTGCTCGACACCTGGCGCAGCGACGCCCCACACGCCGCGTTCGCCCGCGCGGTGACGTCGCTCGGCGACGTCGACGGCGACCTCTGCGACGACATCGTCGTCGGCATGCCGCTGATGAGCCTGCCCGACAAGGAGCTCGCGGCGGTCGAGCTGCGCTCGGGCCGCACCGGCCGGACCATCTGGCGACTCGAACACGAACAGCTCAGCTTCGGCGCGGCGATGACCAGGCTCGGCGACGTCGACGGCGACGGCGTACCGGACCTCGCGATCGGCGTCCCGCCCCTGTCGCTGCGGCAGACGGGCCGGGTGTGGCTGTGCTCCGGCCGCACCGGCGAACGCCGCCACGAGCTCTCGGCCGAGGCGGCAGGTACCTGGTTCGGGGCGGCGCTGGCGAACGCCGGCGACCTGACCGGCGACGGCCGCACCGACCTGCTGGTCGGCGGCAACTACGGCGGCGCTCCCGGGCACGTGGTCGCGTTCGACGGCGCCTCGGGCGACGTGCTGTTCGAGCTCGACGAGCCCGACCCCGAGCTCGCGCACGGCAGCGTGCTGGTCGGCATCGAAGACCTCGACGGCGATGGCCAACGCGATTTCGCCGTCAGCGCGCCCGGGCGACGCAACTCCAAGGTGACCGCCGGCGCCGTGCTGCTGATCAGCGGACGCACCCGCCAGAGCTTCGCCGAGCTGCACGGTGAGCGCATCGGCGAGAACTTCGGCTCCCGCCTGCTCTACGTTCCCGGCTGACACGCGGCCGGCGCACCGGCGCTCGCCGTCTGCGCCGGCAGCGGCGGTCCGAGCGGCAGCGGCTACGTGCGCGTTTTCGATCTCCGACGGGTGCAGCCGGTGCAGACGATGGCCGGCAGCACGGCGCACAGGGTGTTCGGCTACTCGATCACGGCGCTGGGCGACCGCGACGGCGACGGCCTGCCGGAGCTCGGCCTGCTGAGCATGTCCCGCTCCGGCCTCGCGCAGTTCTGGGTCATGAGCTACGCCGAGGTGCTGCGACCGCGCTGAACGCGCAGCCAGTCCCGCCGCCGCAGAGAGCGATGCAGTGCGCCGGCGAGCCGCCGCCACGCGGCGTGACGTCCGGCGCGATCCAGACCCAGCCCGCCGAGAAAGCGCATCGTCTCGGCGCGGCTCGGCGCCGCCGCCATGCGGGTCCGGTGGCGGACCACGTAGCGGGCCATGCGCACCAGCATCTCGTCGCGAGCGGCCTCGTCGAGCGGGCCGGCGACGCGCGCACGATCGAGGTCGACGAGCACGGCGCGCACCTTGCCACCATCTCCGGCCGACCGACACAGCACGTTGTCGAGGTGCAGGTCCGGATGCCGCAGGCCGGCGGCGAACGCCAACCTGACGACCACGCCGACGGCCTCGGCGGCAAAGCGGCGCAGCTCCGGATGCGCGGCGAGGAAGGCCGGCAGCGGCAGCGCGTCGGCTTCGAACGCGGTCAACAGGCGCAGGCGCCAGAACGCGCCGCTGCGCCGCGCCGCCGCCGCCATCGGCGCCACCACCGGCACGCCCTCCTGCTGCAGCCGGGCCAGCACCAGCAGCTCCTGGTGGGCGCGCTGTGCGCTCGAGTAGCGGTCCTTCAACACCGAGCCGAGCGCGCCGCCGCGGCGGTACGGACGCACCACCAGCGTGCGGCCGCCGAGCTCCAGCAGGCCGACGCCGCCGCGCCCCTTCGCGCCGGGCAGCGGCGCCAACGGCCCCCACAGCGCGTCTGCGCCGACGTCGCCGAGGTCGCGGTGCACCCAGCTGACCTGCCCGCGCTGCCGCGTCTCGACGAACCCGTCGGAGCCTGCGTCGCCAGTGCCTGACACGCCGGGCAATGTAGCCGCTGGAAGTCGGCGCGACGATGGCGAATGCTGCCGGCGATGAACGCCGAACCGCCTCCCGCCGAGACCGCAGCGCTGCCCGGCGCCGCCATGCTGCCGGTCGGGGGGCGCGTGCTGGTCATCCGGCTGTCGGCGCTCGGCGACGTGCTGTTCGCGCTCGAGACGGTCGCGGCGCTGAAGCGGGAGCGGCCCGACGTGCGCATCGACTTCCTGGTCGAAGACCGGTTCCGGCGGCTGCTCGACGACCACCCGGACCTGGACGAAGTGCTGAGCTACCCACGCAGCCGCTGGCTGCGCATCCCCGGCAGCCTGTGGCGCCTGCGCCGCCGCCGCTACGACGTCGTGCTCGACGTGCACGGCATCCAGAAGAGCGCGCTGCACGTGCTGTTCGCCCGCGCCCGGCACAAGGTCGGCCCGCTGCCGCCGGCGGCGCGCGAGGGCGCGTCGTTCGCCTACTCGCTCAAGGTGCCGATGCCGACACCGCCGCCGCACCGCGCGGAGATCGGCCACCGGCTGCTGCGCGCGATCGGGCTGTCGGGTGCGCCGACCCAGTCGCGCATGCACACGACGCCGCCGCCGCCGGCGCTGCTCGCCGACCTGCCGCGACCGCGGGTACTGCTGCATCCGGGCACCTCGGCGTTCGCCGCGTTCAAGCGCTGGCCGACCGAACGCTTCGCCGAGCTGGCCGAACGGCTGTGCGCGCGCGGTGTCTCGGTGCTGGTCGGCTTCGGCCCCGGCGAGCAGGAGCTCGCGGCGCCGGCGCTGCAGCGCGCGCCGCGCGCCCGCGCCGTCGACGGCAAGCAGCTCGGCCTCGCCGGCTTCGCCGGGGTGCTCGCCGAGTGCGACGTGGTGGTCGCTGCCGACACCGGCCCGCTGCACATGGCCGCCGCGGTCGGCGCGCGCTGCGTCGCGCTGTTCGGCCCCAAGGACCCGGCGCGCTACGGTCCGCGCGCCCACGGCGCCGTGCACCACGAGCTGCTGCGCCATGCGGTGCCGTGCCAACCGTGCCGCCGCCGCACCTGCGTGACGCCGCTGTGCGTGCTCGGCGTGCAGGTCGACGACGTCGAACAGGCCGTGCTGCGCCAGCTCGCGGAGGTGACGGGGTGAGCGTCGTGCCGACCACGGTGATCCGGCACCCGAAGGAGCGCATCGCCAAGTGCTCGCTGCGCTTCCTGCACGAACGGCCGGAGATGACGTTCTTGCGGGCGAAGCCGACGCTGCAGTTCGACGCCACCGGCTTCGTGCTGCTGGCCGTCGACGCCGCGCCGCTGTCGCTCGCCGACCAGGGCCGCCCGCTGCTGCTGCTGGACTCGACCTGGCGCTGGCTGCCGCAGGTCGCCGCGTGCGTGACCGGTGAGCCGGTGCGTCGCTCGATCCCAGGCGACCTGGTCACCGCGTATCCGCGCGTCAGCAAGGTGTTCGACGATCCGACCGGGGGCCTGGCCTCGATCGAAGCGCTCTACGTGGCGCGCAAGCTGCTCGGCGACGACGACCCGAGCCTGCTCGACGGCTATCACTGGCGCGACGAGTTCCTGCGCATCGTCGCCGGCGCCGGCCTGTGAGCGACGGTCAGCGCGGCGGGCGCGACGTCGCCACCGCCAGCCGCGGCGGCGCGCCCGCCGCCGCCAGCTCGACCAGCACCGCGGTGGCGTCGCCGAGTCGTTCGGCCGGGACCTCGACGCGCAGCGTCGTGACGACCTGCGGCACCAGCTCGCCGGTCGGCGGCGCGTAGGCCAGGCGCACCCGCGCCGACGTGCCGTCGCGCGTCACGTCGGCCAGCGCCAGCTGATGGCCACCGGTCGGCACCGTCATCTCGACCGCCATCGCGCCGTCGACGCGATGCACACAGGTGACGGCAGGGCCGCTCCAATCGGGCAGATTCATGGTCGAGGTGGCGTCGCCCCCGGCGCACGCGGACAGCGCGCCGAGTGCGAGCGACATCGCTGCGGCCAGGCCGCGCATCAGCGCAACCTCCGGAACGTGCGCACCTCGTCGCCTGCCCCGATGCCGAGGGTCGCGACGGTCGCGAGTTCCTGCAGGCTGAACTCGACCGACGGCGGATTCTGGCCGCCGACCACGGTGATGCTCAGCGGACTGTCGAGGCTCGGGAACGCGCCGAACAGCTCGCCCTCGTCGCCGAGCAGTCCGTCGTCGTCGCGGTCGGTGCCGGCGACCAGCAGGTAGGTGCCCGCGGGCACCTGGCCGAAGGCGAACCCGAAGTCGGCGTCGCGGGTGGTCTCGGTCTGCAAGATCGTCGCGAACGTGTCGGGGTCGAGCAGCAGCACGAACACCGTGTCGGCCGGCAACGTCGCCTGCCCGACCTGCAGGCGCACGACGATGTCGGTGCTGACCGGCGCGCCGCCGTTCAGGTAGTTGAGCGTCACCACCGTCTGCTGCACGCCGCTCGGCAACCCGGCGCGATCGACGTCGAGGGTCATGCGGTCGACGTCGATGCCGTCGCCGGCGACGACGTCGGCGAACGACGCGGTCAGCCACGGCACGTCCGGCGTGAACACGAACGTGTCCCCCAGCAGGTCGCCGGTGCCGCGGTTCTCGAGCTCGACGACCAGCTCCGTCAGATCCGCGCCGAAGTCGACGACGTTGGGCGTCGCCACCAGCACCGGTCCGCTGGCGCCGCCGCCGCCCTGCGCGGCCTGCACCGCCGCGAGCGCGTCGATCAGCCGGCCGCTGTTGGGCAGACCCAGGCCCGCGGTCGCCGAACCGATCAGGATGTCGCGGATCTGCGCAGCGGTCAGCGACGGGTCGGCAGCCTTGACGAGCGCCGCGACGCCGGCCACGTGCGGGCTGGCCATCGACGTGCCGTTCTCGAACTTCCAGAACAGGTTGCCCTGGTCGTCGGCCATCGCCGACAGCACGCCGTCGGGGAAGGTGTCACCGTTCTTGTCCGAGCTCATGTCGCCACCCGGCGCCCACAGGTCCACCGTCGGGCTGAAGTTCGAATACGGCGCGCGCTGCCGCACCAGGTCGACGGCGCCGACCGACAGCACCGAGGCGAACGCGGCCGGCGAGCTCGGCTGATCGGAGTTGTCGTTGCCGGCAGCGGCGACCAGCAGCACGCCGGCGGCTGCCGCCTGGTTGCACGCGGCTTCGAGCACCGGGTTGAGGCCCGGACCGCCGAGGCTCATGTTGATGATGTCGGCGCGCTGCGCCGGCAGCTGGCCGCTGGCGTTGGGCAGTCGCGCGGCGAACAGGATGCCGTTGGCGATATCGTCGATGGTGCCGCCGCCGCGACCGAGCACGCGCACGGGCATGATCTTGCAGTTCCAGTCGACGCCGGCGACGCCGACGCCGTCGTCGCCGTTGGCGCCGATCGTGCCGGCGACGTGGGTGCCGTGGAAGCTCGAGCCCTGCGGCGTGATCTGGTCGCCGACGTCCTCGGGGTCGGGGTCGCGGCCGTCACCGTCCCCCGAGACCTGGGGGTTGCTGATCATGTCGAAGCCGGCGATCAGGCGCCCGGTGAACTCGGGGTGCGCCGAGACGATGCCGGTGTCGAGTACGGCGACGATCACCGACGACGAGCCCTGCGTCAGATCCCACGTCTGCGGCAGGTTGATCTGTCGCAGGTGCCACTGCTTGTCGAAGAACGGATCGTCGGGGTTGGTGTAGGCCTGCAGCAGGTAGTTGGGGCTCGCGCACAGCACCCCAGGCATCTGCTTGATCCGCGCCGCGGCGTCGCAGGTGGCCTTCTCGACGCTGTCCGCGAGCGCCGCGCCGTCGCGCAGCGACGAACGGCCTTCGGCGGCGCGCGCGTGGAACACCGCGGTACGGCCGACGCCGGCGCGCACCAGGTCGCAGCCCGCGGCCTGCAGGGTCGTCGCGTCGTGGCCGGGCGCCATCCAGACGACGACCTCGCCCGGCACCATCGGCTGATCGACGTCGAGGGTCGTCATGTCGACATCGAGCGCCGCGCCGGCGACCTGCGGGGCGACCTGCGGCACACGCAGGCTGCCGCTCAGCGCCGCCGTGGTCGCCTGCGGCACCGCACCGCCGCCGCCGCCGCTGTTGCACGCAGCGACCAGCGCGACGAAGGTCAGCAGGGGGAGGGAACGGGGTGGTACGTGCTTCATCTTGGCGCTCGACAACGGCGATCTCGCCACGACGTGGCGACGCCGTGGACCGCCATTCTGCCTGCAACACGGCGGTCGTGTGCACGTTCGTCGGCGGCGACAGTCGCCCCTGGAGCCGGCGAGGCGCGCCCGATACCTTGCTCCGCACGAGCGCCCGTAGCTCAGTCGGATAGAGCATCGGATTTCTAATCCGGCGGTCGCAGGTTCGATCCCTGCCGGGCGTGCCACTTCGCGGAGCGAAGTGGCCGAGCCCGGCAGGGATCGGGCATGACTTCCTCGGCTGCAGAGCAGCCGAGGAAGGTCAGCGGCGATCCCTCCGCTCGCACCGCCGCGCGAAGCAACGTGGCCGAGCCCGGCAGGCATCGGGCATGACTTCCTCGGCTGCAGAGCAGCCGAGGAAGGTCAGCGGCGATCCCTCCGCTCGCACCGCCGCGCGAAGCAACGTGGCCGAGCCCGGCAGGGATCGGGCATGACTTCCTCGGCTGCAGAGCAGCCGAGGAAGGTCAGCGGCCCCCCCCCCCTCATCCCCCCTCGTCTCCGACCGCTTCGTCGCCGTCGTCGTCGTCGTCGTCGATCGCCACCACCGCCTGGCCGGGCTTCGGCTGCGTGCGATACCGGTCGTGGATCCACAGGTACTGCTCGGGCGCGCGCAGTACCAACGCTTCGATCGCGCGGTTGATGCGACCGACGGTCGCCAGCAGGTCGCGCGTCTTGTCGCCGGTGCGCCCGGGCACGAACAGCGGCTCGGCGACGAGGTCGAAGCGGAAGCGCCGGCCGCGGCGCAGCGCGCCGCCGACGACCACCGGGTAGCCGCGGCGCAGCGCGAGGCTCGCGGCGGAACGTTCGCAGCTGGCGAGCTGGCCGAAGAACGGCGCGAACACGCCGCGCAGTCGCTGGTTCTGGTCGACCACCTGCATGCCGACGCCGCCTTCCTGCACGGCCCGCGCGAGGTCGCGGAAGCCGCCGCGCCGCGGGTGGATGACGAGGCCGCCGCGCTCGCGGTTGTCGAGGATCCAACGGTTGAGCAGCGGGTTCTTCATCAGCCGCGCGATGCCGTGCGCGCGGCCGGCGCGCTGCGCCATCGCCACCGCCGCGACCTCCCACGAGCCGAGGTGCGCGGTCAGCGCTAGATAGGGCGCGCGCAGCTGGTCGAGCTGCCGGTCGGCGTCGGCGGTGTCGACGACCTCGCGCAGGTCGCCGCCGCGCGCCAGCAGCCGCGTCAACCGCGCCATGTCGAGCGGCACCATGAACAGGTTGCCGGTCGCGCGCCCGCCGATCCGTAGCAGCTCGCGCTCGGGGCGGTCGGGGAACGCGTTCTTCAGGAAGCGCAGCGCGAAGCCGCGGCGGCGACGGTCGACGCGGAACCACAGCCGCCCGAGCCCGTCGGCCAGCGCGTAGCCGAGCGCCTCCGGCACGCGCGCGGCGAAGCCGATCACCAGCCGCGCCGCCCAGTAGACGAGCCGGTGATGGAAGCGCACCCGCCGCTCGCTCACGACAGCACCTCGCTCACAGCAGGAACTCCCCCGGCAGCGGCGTCGCGTCGAGGAAGCGCAGGTCGATGCGCAGCACCAGCCGTTCGACGTCGAACGAATCGAGGCGCGCGTCGTCCTTCTCGGTGGTCAGCAGCTCGGCGCCGGCGGCCTTCGCCTGCTGCTGCGCGGCGGCGACGTCGGCAGCGGTGAAGCGATGGTGGTCGCGGTGCACCTGCTCGCCGACGATCTCGCAGCCGAGCTTCGCCGCGGTCTCGCGGAAGCTCTGCGGCCTGGCGATCGCCGACCACAGCACGACGCGCCGGCCGCGCAGCGACGACAGGTCCTGCACATCGTCTCCGGGCCGCCGCACGACGTCGCGCGGCGCGTGGTCACAGCAGTAGAGCGGGACGTCGCGACCCACCATCTGCGCGATGCGCGTCATGCGCTGCAGCCGCTGGTCCTCGTTCAGGCGCCCGGCGCGTGTCAGCAGGATCACGTCGGCGCGGCGCAGCCCCGAACGGAACTCGCGCAGGTCGCCCGCCGGCAGGCACTGGCCGTTGCCGAACGGCAGCGTCGCGTCGAGGCAGACGACGTCGCGGTCGCGGTGCAGCCGCCGGTGCTGGAAGCCGTCGTCGAGCACGATGTAGTCGGCGCCGTGACCGACCAGCCGCTTGCCGGCGGCGACGCGATCCGGGTCCTGCTGCTGCAACAGCCACGGCATGCGCCGCTGCAGCAACACACCTTCGTCATTGAGCTCGGCGCCCGGCGCGCGGCCGTAGCCGCGCGCGAGCACGCCGGGCTTCTTGCCGAGTTGCCTCGCCAGCTCACACAGCCACGCGACGGTCGGCGTCTTGCCGGTGCCGCCGACGGTCAGGTTGCCGATCGACACGACGGGTGCCGGCACCTCGTGCACGCGCTTCCAGCCGGCCGCGAACAGGCCGTTGCGCACCGCGGCGACCGCGCCGTAGAGCAAGCCCAGCGGCCACAGCGCCTGCCGCAGCGGGTTGCCGGAGGCGGCGCTCACGCGAGCAGCGCTGCGATCTCGTCGGCCGTGGTCGCGGCGAACGTCTCGACGCCCTCGACGCCTTCGACGCCGGCGGCGATGCGCTTGACCATGTTGACCAGCGTCGGCTTCGGCCCGCACTCGACGAAGTGGCGGATGCCGGCGGCGAGCATGCCGTTGACGGTCGGCAGCCACTGCACGGCGCCGGCGAACTGGCGCTTCAACGCGTCCCGCGCCTCGGCCGCCGTCGTCACCGGCTTCGCGTCGACGTTGCACCAGATCGGGAAGGCCGGGTCCTGCATCGGCGTCGCGTCGAGCACCGCCGCGAACTGCTCTCCGGCCTCGGCCAGCATCGAGCAGTGGAACGGCACGCTGACCGCGAGCTTGAGGGCCTTCTTCGGCGGCGAGATCGCCACCAGCTGGTCCATCGCCGCGAGCTCGCCGGAGACCACGGTCTGCTCCGGCTCGTTCATGTTGGCGATCTCGCAGACGCCGGCGTCGACCTTGGCGACCAGCTCCCGGACCTCGTCGATGCCCATCTTGCGCATCACCACCATGCCGCCGGTGCCGACCGGCACGGCGTTCTGCATGAACGTCGCGCGCTGCCGCACCAGCTTGACCGCGGCGCCGAGCGTGAAGGTGCCGGCGGCGACGTGCGCGGCGTATTCGCCGAGGCTGTGACCGGCGGCGAGGTCCGGCGTCTGGCCGAGCGCGCGGAACGCCGCGACCGCGACCGTCAGCGTCGCCGGCTGGGTGTTCTCGGTCAGCGACAGCTTGTCGTCCGGGCCGGCGAAGCACAGCTCGCTGACCGACTCACCGAGCGCCCCCTTGCCCAGGGCTTCGTCGGCTTCGGCGAAGGCCTCGCGCGCGCGCTCGAAGCGCTCGCACAGGTCCTTGCCCATGCCCGTGAACTGCGAACCCTGACCGGTGAACAAGAAGGCGCGTTGCATCGCGCACAGCATTCCGCGCCGGCCCGGGCCGGATCAAGCCGCGAACGCGGAATCGGGCCGCGCGCGGTTCAGTCGCCGCCGTCGCTGCCGTCGCCGTCGCCACCGCTGCGGCGGTTGCTGCGCCGGTTCGCGCGCTCCTCACGCCGGTTGGCGCGCTCGTCCGTGCGGTCGGCCTTCTCGGCGCGCGAGTCGCGGCTGTCGCGGGCGTCCTTGCGCTCCTCCTTGGTCTCCGGCTTCTTCTGCACCAGGCTGTCCGGGTCGACGCCGCTGTTGCGGCAGGCCTTGCACCAGTCCTCGTACTGGGTGACGAACGCCTTCTCGAAGTCGCTCGGGTTGGTGCCGAGCACGACGAAGCGATTGGCGATCTCGTCGCGGCGCGTCTTGTTCCAGCCGAGCATCGGCGGGTACTTCTTCAGCAGGTCGGCCCAGCGCTGCTCCTCGGCGCTGAGCTGCTTCTCGGCGGGCTTCGCCTCGCCGTCCTTCGGCGCGGCGGTGTCACCTTCGGCGCCGGCGACCGGCACCTCGGCGGTGGCGTCGCCCTGCGCGGCCTTCTGGGCGGCGGCGGCGCGCTCCGCGGCGCGCTTCTCGGCCATCGCCAGCTGCGTCTCCATCTCCTTCAGCTGGTCGTTGGTCAGGCGCTGCAGCACCTCGTAGCCCTGCAGGCTCTCGAACGGCACGAACACGTAGTTGCGCGTGCCGCCCGAGTACCAGAGGCGGATACCGGCGCCGCGTTCGCGGGCCTGCGCATCGACGAAGCGCAGGCCGTCGACGCGCTCGACCAGGCGGCCGTCCTTGACGACGCCGACCAGCTTGTTGCCGTTCTTCAGCCGCACCGACACCTTGACGTGGCTCTGCACCTGTCGGCCGGTGCCGAGGTGCTCGCGCATCTCCTCGGCGCGGCGCTCGATCTTGTCCTTCGGCCGGCTCTCTCCGCCGGTCGGCGCCGGCGGCACCTGGGCGCTCAGGGAGGCGGCGAACAGCGAGGCGACGGCGACGGCGGACCAGTTCATGCCGGTCCTATCGGCCGTTGCCGGCGCGGGACTCGAACTGTGTCCCGCTTCGCGACCGGTCGGCCGAACGGCCGATGCCAATGGCCCCAGAGGCTCAGCGCGCCGCGTCGGCGACCGGCAACCCGCCGCGCCGCGCCGCCAGCAGCAGCACCGAGAAGTCGACGTCCGGGTTGCTCGGGTGGCGCGCGGTGGCGCCCAGCATGCCGCAACCGACCGCGTAGGGCGGCGCCGAGTCGGCGACCATCAGCTCGACGTGCAGCGCGGCCGCGTCGTTGACGAACAGCGAGATCGGCACCCGCCACGTCTCGACCGGCACCGCCGCGACCGGCGACAGGGCGTGCTCGAGCTCGTAGAAGCGCGGCTTCACCACCACCTTGGCGCCGAGGTTGCTGATCACCGACCACAGCGACGGCTTCTCGACCACCTCCCACAACAGCGGCGCCAGCACGCTGTCCCGCTCGATGACCTGCAGCAGCGCGACGGCGCTGACGGTCGCCTCGGCGAGCGGGCGCAGCGGCAGCTCCGGCTCCTCGGCGTGCCAACGCCGACGGTGCCGTCGCCGCCGGTCGCGTTCGACCTTGCGGCACGCAGAGCCGAGGCCGCGGTCGAGGAAGTCCCTCGGCAGCTCCGGCCGGCTCTCGCCGAGCACGTGGCCCGTGGCGTCGAGCACCGTCGCCGCGACGCGGCAGCGGCGCGACGAGAAGCGCTGCAGCTCGCCGTTGATGCGGATCTTCCACTCGACCGGGTCGAGCTCGTGGCCGCCGTCGTCGCGGAGCAGCGGGTCGGTCACGCGGAGCCGCAGCAGCCAGTTCTGCACCTCGTCGCCGCGGCGCAGGCGCAGCCCGTAGAGCAGCTCGTCGCCGACCCGCCAATCGCCGTCGGGCTCGGCGGCGTCGAAGCCGCAGAGCAGGCAGTCGGGCGCGGGGAACTCGCCGCAGCATGCGCAAGCGTTCGACGCGGCGACGTCCAGCGCGGCCGGGTCGGTGCTGGCGCAGCCGACCATCACCGCGGCCAGGAACGGGAGCCACCACTTCGAGGAACGTGTCGCCATGAGCCGCGGGGTCACCGCGGGCCCAAGGTAGCACGGTCGCGGCGGCGCGGGGCCCGGCGGCCCCGCACCAGTCGTGTCACAAGCCGCCGACCGTGATCGTCTGCAGCCGCGACAGCGCGAAGCCGCTCGGCTGCGCCGCGCAGAAGGTCGCGTTCTGGTTGTTCAACGACAGGCCGATCGGCAGCCCGAACAGCCCCAAAGGCAGGTAGATGTTGCCGGCCGGGTCGGCCGGACCGCCGACGGCCAGGATCGTCGTCGGACCGACCGGCAGCCCGAGCGGGCACGCGGCCGGACCGTTCAGCGGGAACAGCGGCGCCGACGCCGAGTCGAAGGCGAACAGGCCGAAGCTGACGCCGGGGATCAACCCGCCCATGCCGACCGTGAAGCCCGGGTTGGCGTTGCTCATGACGCTGGTCGTGAACGCGGTCGGGCCGGCGGTCATGCCGGGGCAGCCCTCACAGCCGGGCATCGGCGGCACGTTGGCCGGGTGATCGAAGAAGGCGAGCCCTTCGGTCGGCGGCCCCGACGGGAACGGGATCGCGGTCGGGTCGGCGATGTCGACGACCATCGGCCCGAAGCCGACGTAGAGCGGCCGCACGCCGGCCGCGTTGATGGTGCCGATCTTGTCGATCGCGATGTCGCCGGCGGGCGGCGGCATCGGCACGAGCGGAAACACCGGCGGACCGACCGGAATGCCGCCGACGAAGGCGTTGTAGGCGGTGCCCAGCACGTCGACGTACCAGAGCGTGCCGGTGACACCGTCCCACTCGAGGCCGGCGACCGGCGGCATCGGGAAGGCGGGCGGGAACGGCGGCACGACGATCGGCAGGCCGGGCACGAGCGCGACGCCGACGGTGAAGCCGGGGATCGACGTCAGGTACATGATGCCGGCGACCGGATCGAGCGCGATGCCGGTCGGGGGACCGCCGATCGCGCCCATCACCGCGGCAGGGATCGGCAGCGGCGCCGGCAGCGGGCCGAGCGGCGGGTAGGCCGGCGACGGCATCGCCGCGAGGATCGTGCCTTCGGTGTACCAGAGCGCCCCGAGGACATTGTCGAAGGTCGCGTCGCCCGGCGCCGGGAAGCCGGGCACGCCGGGTGGCAGCAGCGGCACGGTCGGGTAGGTGACGAGCGGCGGATTGGGCACCGGCAGGATCGCGGTCGGCGGCTGCAGTTCGGTGGCGAGACCCGCGAGCGGGTCGTAGGCGATCAGGCGCTGCGCGGTCAGCGCTCCCGAGAGGAGCGCGATCGTCAGGGCGCCCAGCATGGTGGTGTTCATGGCGGTAGCAGGGGAAGAGAACCCGGGACCGGGGGGAGGTCCCGTCCCGTGGAAGAGCGGTTCCTCGGGTCCCGCACGCGGAATTCTCCGAAACCCCGCGGGCGGTGCCATGGCCCCCCCGGGGCCTTCGCCACGAGTCCCCGGCATTTCTCGCGTGCGTCCGGTGCGAACTGGTCCTTCGAGGACGTCATGACCAGCCTCGCACCGCTCCGCATGCTGCTCGGAAGCCGCCGCGACGGGCGAATCCGGCGCCCGGCTTGCCGGCGCCCCGGCCTGGGGCAGAATCAGGCCTTCTCGTTCTCGGCCCGGTTCCCCTTCTTGGACGACAACACGCGCAACCTGGTCAACCGCGCCCTCGAGCAGGACCGCGAAGCGATCGACTTGCTGTTCCAGCGCTACCGCGACCGGCTGCGGGTGGCGCTGCGCAAGCTGATCGGCCCCAAGTACCGCGTGCTGCTGGCCGACAGCGAGGACGCCACGCAGGACGCCATCCTGTCGGCGCTGCGCAGGCTGCACCAGTTCGAGTATCGCGGCGAGGGCTCGTTCCTCGCGTGGCTGCTGAAGGGCGCCGAGTTCGAGATCGTGCGCCGCATCCGCGCCGTCGAGACCAGGAAGCGCACCGCCGGCAAGGGCCTGGTCGGCATCGACGAAGAGGTCGAGAACCTGGTGCAGGCCAAGGACGCCACGCCGTCGCAGCTGCACGACGAGACCGAGCTGGCCGATCGCATCCGCGAGGCGCTGCAGCAGCTCCCCGACCGCGAGCGCGAGATCATCGTGCTGCGCCGCTACCTCGAGCTCGACACCGACGAGATCTGCGCCGAGATGGGGCTGCCGACCGAAGGCGCGGTGCGCGCGCTGCTGTCGCGTGCGCAGGCGCGGCTGGCCGGGCTCCTGTCGCGCCGGGAGTCGTGACGTGCAGGGTGACCTGCAGGGCGACGCCGGGGTCTCCGCACAGACCACCGTGCAGGAGGCGGTCGAGCGCTTCGTCGAACGCCACGGCGTCGGCGACACGCCCGATCTCGACACGTTCGCCGCCGACTACCCGATCGCGCTGCGCGCAGAGATCGTGCTGCAGTGTCGCGAGTTCCTCGCCTTCGACGGCCTGCTCGGTCACCAGGAATGGACGGAGCCGCCGCCGGAGGCCACCCACGACGGCCGCCGCTTCGGCGACTTCCTGATCCAGGAGGAGCTCGGCCGCGGCGGCATGGGCGTCGTCTACCTCGCGCGGCAGCTGTCGCTCAACCGCCGCGTCGCGCTGAAGGTGATGGCCAGCGGGCTGACGCTGAGCAAGCGCCACGTCGAGCGCTTCCGCCGCGAGGCCGCCGCATCGGCGCAGCTGCGCCACCCGGCGATCGTGCCGGTGCACAGCCTGACCGAGGTCGACGGCACCTTCGCGCTGGCGATGGACTACGTCGCCGGGCGCAACGTCGCCGACATCCTCGACGACCTGCGGCTCGGCAACGACCAGGGCGAAGGCGTCGCGGTCGGCAGCCTCGGCATCGCGCCCGACAAGGGCTACGTCGCCGAGTGCGCGATGTTCGCCGCGCAGATCGCCTCGGCGCTCGCCACCGCGCACGCCGCCGGCGTCGTGCACCGCGACCTGAAGCCGCGCAACCTGATGCTCGACGACCGGCGGCAGGCGCGGCTGCTCGACTTCGGCCTCGCCAAGTCGCTCGACGACGAAGGGCGCGGCGGCAGCATCTCGATGTCCGGTGAGATCACCGGCACCGCGCACTACCTGAGCCCGGAGCAGACGCTGGCCAAGCGCGTCGCCGTGGACCACCGCGTCGACATCTGGGCGCTCGGCGTGATCCTCTACGAGCTGCTGACGCTGCAGCGGCCGTTCGACGGCAAGAACCTGCAGCAGATCGTCTACGAGATCTGCTTCAAGGAGCCGGTGCCGCTGCAGCGGCGCAACCCGAAGGTGCCGCGCGATCTGGTGACGATCGTGCAGAAGGCGCTCGAGAAGGACCCGCAGAACCGCTACCAGACGGCCGCCGAGTTCGAGGCCGACCTGCAGCGCTTCCTCAGCTGGGAGCCGATCCACGCCCGGCCGGCGTCGGCCTGGACGCGGTTCGCCAAGTTCCTGCGCCGCCACCGCACCGAGACGGCGATCGGCGGCACGGCGCTGCTGGCCGCCTCCGCGGTGCTGGTGACGTTCTCGGTGCGCGGCTACCTCGACGGCAGCCGCGCCGACGCGCTGCTGGTGCAGGCCGAGGCCCGCGCCGGCGGCGGCGACTTCGACGCCGCCATCGACCTCGCCAACCGCGCGCTCGAGCTGCGCAACGACGAGGCGACGCGCGCCCGCCTCGCCGCGTACCACGCCGAGAACAAGCGCATCCCGCTCGAGGCGGCGCTGAAGGTCGCGCAGTCGAAGCAGCTGCTCGACCACGACCGCGAGGGCGCGCTGCTGCTGGCCCTCGACGCCGAGCAGCTGCGCTCCGACGAGCTGACCCGCTCGGCGGTGCTCGACGCGCTCGGCAGCGGCTGGTCGGTGCGCACCCTGCCGACGCCGCGCGGCCTCGCCTGCGTCACGGCCGCGTGGTCGCCGGACGGCGACGGCCTGCTCACCGCCGGCTTCGGCGGACTGCTGCAGTACTTCGCCAGCGACAGCGAGAAGGAGCCGCTGCTGCTGAACGGCCACGACCCGCGCGCGCCGGTGATCGACGCCGCGTTCGCCGGCCGCCGTCGCCTGCTGTCGGTCAGCCCCGACCGCACGCTGCGCATCTGGGACCTCGACGGCGACGGCGAGCCGCTGGTCGTGTCGCTCGACGGTCAGGCGACCGCGCTGCGCACCGACGCCAACGGCCGCCGCGCGCTGGTCGTGACCGCGGCGCCGAACGGACCGTTCGCGGCCACCGTGCACGACGCCGGCAGCGGGCGACCGCTGGCGCCGCCGATGCACCACGACAGCCTGATCCTGGCCAGCGCGCTGAGCGACGACGGCCTCCTGTGCGCGACCAGCAGCGGCGCCGTGCGGCTGTGGCGCACCGACGACGCGACGCTCGTCGCCGAGTGGAGCGAGCACCTGCGCGGCCCGGACCGCGGGCAGGTGCGGGCGCTGCGCTTCTCGCCGGACGGCGCCCTGTGCGCGGTCGGCTGCAGCGACGGCTCGGTGCGGCTCTACGCCACCGCCGACGGCGCGCTGCTGGCGACCGAGCACCACTCGCGCGACGTCACCAGCATCGCCTTCGACCCGGCGTCGCGACGCATGCTGACCGGCTCGCGCGACAACACCGCGCGCCTGTGGAACGTGCACCGCGACGGCGCCCGGGTCTGGATGCGCGAGGACGGCGTGCTCGGCCGCCACGGCGCGCCGGTGCAGCACGTCGCCTTCGACGCCACCGGCCGGCTCGCGGTCACCGGCTCGGCCAGCCCCGACGGCCAGCTGCGCGTGTTCGACGTCGGCGGGGAGGAGCATCCGAGCGCTCCGATCCGCAGCTACGAGGTCGGCACCTCGGTGGAGCACGCCGAGTTCGCCGCCGACGGCCGCCGCATCCTGGCCGTGGCGCGCGGCCGCGCCGTGGTCTGGAACTTCGGCACGGCGCGCGGGGTCGTCACGGTCTCGCAGCTCGGGCCGGTGGCCGCGGCGGCGCTGGTGCACGACGGCCAGCAGCTGCTGACCGCCGGCGACGACGAACAGCTGCGACTGTGGCAGGCGCGCGACGGGAGGCTGGTGTGGGCGACGGCCAAGTGCGGCAACCCGCTGCAGGCGATCGACGTCGACCCGGGCGAAGAGCGC
Organism: Planctomycetota bacterium; assembly: GCA_020638735.1. Taxonomy (GTDB): domain Bacteria; phylum Planctomycetota; class UBA1135; order UBA1135; family UBA2386. The sequence continues at coordinate 723,714 of JACKHZ010000009.1, forward strand.
GTCGCCTGCGCGCTGGTCGGCGGCAAGGTCAGCGTGCACCGGCTGCGCGACGGCGAGCTGCTGTTCGGCCTCGACGGTCACCACGGCTCGGTGCCGGTCGTGCGCTTCACCGCCGAGGGCACCCGCCTGCTGACCGCGGGAGGCGAGCGCCGCGACGGCGAGGCCCGCGAGTCGACCGGACGGGTCGTGCTGTGGAACACCACCGACCAGTCGCCCGTCGCACGGTTCGAGCTGCCAGCCGCGGTGATCGCCGCCGACGTGCGCCAGGACGGCGGCCTGCTGGCGACGATCGAACAGGACGCGACCGAGGTGAAGCTCTGGTCGCTGCCCGACGGCGTCGCGCGCGGGACGATCGCTGGCCAGGCGGCGCCGCTGCGCTGCGTGCGCTTCGCGCCCGACGGGCGCTCGCTGCTGACCGGCGGCGAGGACCAGCAGGCCAGGCTGTGGTCGCTCGACGGCAAGCTGCTGCAGGCGTTCGCCGCCCGCGGCGTGGTGCAGTGCGTCGGTTTCGCCCCCGACGGCGACCTGGTGCTGACCGGCGGGAACGGCAGCAACGCCGTGGCGCAATTGTGGCGGGTCGCCGACGGCGCCGAGGTGCTGCACTTCGGCGACCACCGCGGCTCGATCACCAGCGCAACCTTCGCCGCCACCGGCCAATGGGCGGCGACGTCGTCGCGCAACGGCACCAGCTGCATCTGGCCGACGGATCCCGTCGCCGTCGCCCGTCGTCTACCTCTCCGCCGGCGCGACGCGACCGCCTCGCCGACCAGCCTCAGGTAGGTCACACTCCTTCCTCCAGGCCTCCGACCCACGCTCCCTCCGCACCACACGGCGCAGCAAGCTCGCCGCCCACCCCAGGACCACCATGAACCGCCTGACCAACCCGTTGTTGCCGAGCCTCGCCCTGCTGGCGTTGTGCGCTTCGGCGCGCGCCCAGACCCCGGTGAAGCCGCCGCCGTGGTGGGGCGTGCACGACGACGTCACCGTCAGCCTCTACTGGAACTTCGACTCGGGCCTGCCGACGGCGACCCCGGACTTCGCGGCGGTACCGGCGTGGTTCGACAACCCGGTGCAGGTGACGACCATGGCGCTGTCGCCCAACTTGCAGTGGATCGCCAACCTCAACGGCCACGCCGGCGTGGTCGGGCTCGCTGGCACCGGCGGCGCGGCGCAGGCGGCGTCGATGGCACTGACGGTGGACAACGACCCCCACCTCGACTGGGTCAAGGTGTTCTGGTTCCAGTTCGACGAGTTCAAGGGCGCTGGCGGCGACGTGGCGAAGCAGATCGAGCAGCAGCTCAACAAGTACGGACGCGCCATCGTCTCCAGGAAGAGCGATTCGCTGGGCGCCGGCTGGCAGCGGGTGACGATCGAAGCCGAGCTGATCCCGCAGCCGGACGACGAGAAGATCGACTGGACGTTCCTCGACAACTCCGTGGGCACGGCGGCGATCGACGAGCTCTACGTGTCGAGCCGCTGCATCAAGCCGAAGCCCGACGAGCGCGGCGAGGCGATGGGCAAGGTCGTCGACGCGCCGCTCAACCTGACGGCGCTGACCGGCCGCAGCTGCTCGGCGGCGGCGCGCACCGCGGGCCCGGCGATCAGTCCCGCCGCGCGCTACTGGATCGGCGCCGCGGGCGCGACGCCGTCGGCGCCGCAGGAGCTGTTCCAGCTCAGCGACGCCGGCGTCGTGATCGGCACACCGGTCGCGCTGCCGAGCACGGCGGCGGCCGCGCCGCTCGGCATCACCGACCTGTGCGTCGAGACGCTGCGCGATCCGACCGGCAACGTGCTGCAGGAGACGGTCTATGCGCTGGTCGACCTGCGCAGCAGCGGCGGCACGGTGAACCTGTTCGCCTTCGACGCGCACAACAACGGCCAGCGGCTGCCAGCCCTCGACGTCGCGCTGACCGCGTTCCCCGCCGTGCCGCAGCAACGCTTCGGCGTGACCTTCGACAAGGACGGCGACGACGGCGCGGGTACGTTCTGGGTCAGCACCCGGCAGGCCGCGACCCCCGGCGCCTACCCGGCGTTCGAGTTCTCGCGCAGCGGCGCGCTGCTGCAGCAGCTGTTCCTGCCGGTCGGCGGCGGCATGGCCTACGACGACGCGCTGGGCCGCTTCTACATGTTCAGCGCCGAGCCGGAGGCGACGCCGTCGGGGCCGATCCACGTCAACGGCTACGAGCTGTCCGCCTACTCCAACGAAGTGACCGGCACGCGCTTCTGCGGCGACCTGACGCTGCAGGCGCCGGGCGCGACGCGCGGCGGCGACGCGCTGGGCATCGAGGCGTACCGGTTCGACCTCGGCGCCACCGGCACCGGCGGCTCCGAGCTGCGCCTGGTCTGCGTCGCCGACGTCGGCGGCCAGCAGTTCGTCTACGAGGTCGCCGGTCCGTTCGGCTACGGCTACAGCCGCTTCGGCCGCTGCGGCATGCGCAACGGCCCGCCGTTCCTCGGCGGCGCGTTCGACGTGACGCTGGAAGGAGTGCCCGACTCGCTGTTCGCGGTGACCTACATGGGCACCAGCAGCCTCGCGGTGCCGATCGGTGTCGAGGCGTTCGCGTCGATCCTGCCGGACACCAACTCGCCGCTGATCGCGCCGTCGCCGGTCGGCAGCTTCGCGCTGACCGTCAACGTGCCGCAGAACGCCCTGCTCGCCTACGCGCCGGTATTCTTCCAGTGGGTCGTGCTCGACACCACGGCGCCGGGCTTCGTCGGCTTCTCGCAGGCCGGCAAGACCGTGCTGTATCCGTGAGCGGCGCGGCGGCGGCGGCGGCTACTTCTTCTGCTCGCCGCCGCCTTCCTTGGCCGCCGCCTCGGCGCGCGCCTTCTTGAGCGCCGCGATGCGCTTCTCCCGCTCCTGGTGCAGCACCGGCTCCATCTTGTGGAACACGAACTGCACCTCGGTGCCGGGCTCGGGCAGCTTGTTGGTCGTCCACCAGTTCTGGTCGTCGCGCGCGCGCTCGTGCACCATCGTCGCCAGGTGGTTGTCGGGCGACATGTAGCAGGTGCTGACCAGGTTGCCCTCGGCGTCGGCCATGTAGATCTCCGGCTCGCCCTTGTAGAGCTGCGCCATGCGGCCGCCGAGGTAGACCCAGGAACAGTCCTCGACCGGCTCCTGGGTGGTCAGGTCGAGCAGCAGGTCCTCGACGCAGTATTCGACCGCCTTCGTCGGCTGCGCCTCGCCGGGCGCCACCACCGCCTGCTCGGTCGGGACCTGCCAGCGCACCGTCATCCAGAAGTTGCGCCCCTTCGGCGGCGTGATGACCAGCGGGTCCGCGCCGGCCTCGATCTCCTCCATCGTCGGCGGCGGGTCCTTCTCGGTGTAGGTCGCGTTGGTGCCCGGCTCGAGGCCGAGCAGCAGCAGCGCGGCGTTCAGCACGCTCGGCTTCGACGCGGTCCAGAACACCGCCTCGTGGCGTTTGCCCCGCTTGTGGATCAGCAGGTACTCGATCGGGTCGGGCGGCTGGTTGACGGTCGCGGTGACGCTGACGGTCTGCGTCGCCTTGTCGTAGGTGATGCCCTCCTTCTGGAACTGGTCGAGCATCTGCTTGAGCAGGGCCGCGCCATCGGCGGCGGCGGGTTCTTGCGGCGTGGCGGCGGCGCCGGGGTCCTGGGCGCACGCGAACGGCATCAGGCCGCACAGCAGGACAGCGGGCAGACGGGCATTCATCAGTGGTTCTCTCGGCTCTGGTCGGCGAGGGGCTCTCGGGCGTGTCCGGCGAACTCCTCAACGAGCCGGCGGGCGCGGAGTTCAGCCACCGCGTCGCCGGCGGCGCGAGCCCGCAGGAGCTGCATACGGTAAGGGGCGGCCGCCAGCTCCGCCCAGGGATCTCTGCCCGCGGCCACATCGCGCTCGCCGAGCAGCCAGCGCGCCTCCTGGCGGGTCTCGGGCCGCCGCAGCAGGGCCCGGCCGGCGCGCCGATAGAGCGACTCCGCCATGACGAGGTCGCCGGCCGCCTCCGCGGCGCGGGCCGAGAACCACAACCCGGGGCCTTCGCCGATCGGCTGCTCGTAGGACGACGCGAGCTGCCACAACGGCGCGGTGGCGATGCCCACCGCGTCCATCAGCTCCGGGGTCGCCGCCAACGAGCGCCACAGCACCTTCCATCGCTGCGCCGAGATGTTGGCGCACGCCCGGTCCGCGGCCGCCTCGCCGGTCACCACCTCGTTCACGACCCGGCGGAACGCCGCCGCCGCCACCTCCGGGTCGGCCGCACGCAGCCGCGTGGCGATCGCCGCCACCAGCGGGAAGCCGAACTCACCGTCCGGCCAGCGCGCGACGCGCCGCGCCTCGCCGTCGTGATCGTGGATCGGCGGCAGCACCAGCAGCTCGGCGCACAGCCGCAAGTCCTCCGACGACACGCCGGTCGCATCGTCGGCGCGGCAGGTGTTGAGCAGCTCGTACGGCAGCGACGACCAGGTCTCGGGCAGCGGGCCCTCGGCCCACGCCTCGCGCACGGCTTCGATCAGCGACGCCCGGCGCGAAGTGCCGGCGAGCGCGCGGGCCGCGACCTCGAGCAGCAGCTCCGCCGACTCCTCGTCGGCCGGCGGCGACTGCCACAGCTGCCAGAACCGCGCGACATTGGCTTCGCCGCGATCGGTCGCTGCCCACTCCAGCAGGTCGGCGGCGCGCTCCGGGTCGTCGTCGGCGAGCGCCATCGCGAACACCGCGGCGCTCTGCTCCGGCGGCAGCGGCCGGGCGTAGAGACGGCAACGCCGCGCGAACGACGCCGGCGCCGACGCGGCGCGCCGCACCACGCGCTCCAGCTCGCGGCGATCGCCGCGCGCGCACAGCAGCAGCGCGATCTGGTCGAGCTGGTCTTCCCGGCGCGCAGCGGCGTCACCCTCCAGCGGCGCCGCGCGGCGCGCATCCGCCAGCTCGGCGACCAGGCGTTCGGTGACGAACGGGTCGCTGCGGCGAGCGAACCGGTCGAGCAGCTCGCTGGCGGACGAACTGGCGAGCACCGCCGGCCACACCTCGGCCACCGCGTCGGCGTCGCCCAGCAACATCACCGCGGTGACCAGGACGAGGCCGGTGCTGCGTCCGGCGGTTTCGACATCGGACAGCAACGCCATCACCCGCCGCTGCAGCTCGGGCTCCATGACGCGCCGCAGCAGCAGCGCCTGCGCCGCCGCGTGCGCGACCTCGTTGGCCTCGGTGAGGCAGTCGGCGAGGAACGCCGCCGGCACCGCGTCGCCGGCGCGCGTCAGCACGCGCAACAGCCGCCCCCGCCGGTCGTCGCCACCGTCGAGCGCGACGTCGAGCGCGACTTCGAGCGTCGCCTGGTCGACGACCTTGCCGCTGAGCAACGCGGCGAACGCCGCCTCGCGCACCGCGGCGTCGTCGCTGTCGCGCATCATCGCCGTGACCCGCGCGACGCGCGCCGGACGATCGAGCAGCGGCCCGCAGTACGGCAGCCACACCGGCTCGACCTCGGTCGGCCCGTCGAGCGCGGCGGCGGCCCGTTCGCGCACCAGCTCCGGCCGCTGCTCGTACACGTCGCGCACCAGCACCTCCGCCACCTCGACCGGCAGCGACATCGCCAGCCCGAGCAGCGCCATCACGCCGCGCGGCGACAACCGGTCGAAGACGAAGGTCAGCTGCTCGACCTCGACCGCGCCGCTGGCCAGGTCCTGGTGCAGCCGCCCGACCAGACCGTCGGCGATGCGCTGCGGAAGCAACTGCAGCGCCAGGTAGAAGCCGTCGTCGACCTCGTGCGCACGCAGCGCTTCGAGCAGCAGTCCGGCGTCGGCGAGGCTCAACGGCTCGCCGCGCGCGGCCAACGCCAGCAGGCGATGGTCGAGCGTGCGGCCGAACGTCGGCATTGCCTGCCGTTCGGCCCACGCCCTGGCGCTGCGCCGCGGACCGCGCGCCAGTTCGTGCAGCATGCGCCGCATCGCGGTGCGGTCCTGCTCGAGCCCCTCGAGCAGCTCGCGCGGCAGCTCCGGCCACTCGTGGCGCACGATCGCCGCAGCGGTCGCGGCGAGGCGCTCGTCGGCCGAGCGCAGCGCGGCCAGCGCCGCCTCGACGTCGAAGCGCCCCTCGTCGGCCGCCTCGCAGAGCGCGAGGCAACGCGCCTCGGCGTCATCTTCGCCATCGCCGGCGCTCTGGGCGGGCAGGGTGCCGGCCAGCGCCGCGAGCAGCAGCGCGAGACGAACGCGCGCGCCGCTCACCCCAGCTCCTCGGCGATCGCTTGCGGCAGGTCCGATGCGCAGAGCCCGGTCTGACCGAGCCGCTCCGCCACGCGGTCCCCGGCGCGGCCGTGCACGTGGACCGCGAGGCACGCAGCGTCGAACGGCGCCATGCCGCTCGCCAGCAGCGCGCCGCACAGCCCGGCCAGCACGTCGCCGGCGCCACCGGTGGCCATGCCCGGGTTGCCGGTGCGATTGACGAAGCAACGCTCGCCGTCGCCGACCAGCGTGTGGTGGCCCTTCAGCACCACCACGCCACCGAGCCGGCGGCACAACGCGCGCAGCGCCGCCGGTCGATCGCGCTGGATGGTCGCGGCGTCGGTGCCGAGCAGCCGCGCGGCTTCGCCCGGGTGCGGCGTCGCGACGGTGCGCAACGACGCCTTCGCCGCGGCGTCGGGCAGCGGCGCCGACACGTTGAGCGCGTCGGCGTCGAGCACCACCGGCACGTCGGCGGCGGCGGCCAGCGGCAGCAGCGCGCGCAGCAGCAGCCGCGTCACCGCGCTGTCGCCGAGCCCCGGCCCGACCACCACCGCGTCCGCATCGGCGACGGCGCGCCGCAGCGCCGGCTTGCCGCGGCCGGTCGTCGTCGCCTCCGGCACCGCCAGCGGCAGCAGCCGCTGCAGCGGCTCGGGCAGCGCGACACGCACCAGCCCCGCGCCGCCGCGCAGCGCCGCGCGCGCGCACAACACCGACGCGCCGAGCATCGTCGCGCTCCCGGCGACCACCAGCACCGTACCGAAGGTGCCCTTGTGCGCCTCCGGCGCGCGCTTGGGCAGCCGCGGCACCGCGCGCACCGCCCGCATCACGCTGTTCGACTTGCTGGTCATCTCGACTCCTGCGCCGCCACCGGCGAGGTGGCGGCTCCAACGGCGGCGAGGCGGCGCCGGTTCGCCCGGCGTGCAGGTCGAAGTCGAGGCGGCACGGCGATCACGCCGCGGATGCTACCGCTTCGACTTGCCTTGCGACCCGCCTTCCTGCTGCGGCGTCGGCGCGGGCGTCGGCGGCGGCTTGCGCTTCAGCTCGACCTTGGTGCGCAGCGGCTCGACTTCACGACCGAACGGTCTGGCCGCGACCGTGACGGTGACGTCGAACACCTCCTGCCCCGGCCACATCTTCGCTCCAACTGGAGCGTAGAGGTCGGTGCTTCAACAGCGATGGTCGAGCATCTGCTCGGCGCTCGAACCGTCGTCGTAGTGCACCGTCAGCTTCGCCACGACGTCGCGGCCGTAACACTCGTAGCGCAGCAGCGTCGGCACCACGCCGGGATACTCGGTGCCGATGGCGGTGTGGAACAGCACGTCGTCGCGTGCCTGGCCGAGCCGGTTGTTGACGGTGCCGAGCACCACCTTCAGCGGGCCGCCGATGTGGTAGACGCCGGCCTGCTCGGGCGTCTTGCCGCCGGTCGGGAACAGCGCGCCCTGCAGCATGCCCTGGTACTTCGACTTGAGGCACGTCTTCCACGAGCTGACGAAGAACCCGTCGTGCGACCACTCGACCGCCTTCGCGGCCTGCGACCCCTTCTCACCGGGCTCGGTGAGGTCGCCGTTGCGGTTGATGTCGCAGTAGACGTCGTCGCCGTCGACGACCATCCAGACGACCGGTTTCACCTCGTCGAGGCCGTAGATCAGCTTGTAGAACTTCTGCTTCGCGGCCGTGAACTCCGGCAGCTTCAACGCGACCTTCGAGGCGGTCGTGGTCTTGCCGTCGTCCTGCGGCGCGGGCTTCGACGCGGCTTGCTGACCGGCGGCGAACGCTGCGAGCAGCAGCGCTGGCACCAGGCCGAGCGATCGTGCGATGCGAATCATGTGGAGGGGTCCCGGGGTCGTGGGCAGTCGCGCCGACGCTACCTGCGGCCGCCGGGACGACAAGGCCCGGAGGTGCCCCGGATGCGCAACAGCCTCGTCCCGGCCCGACCGACCTCAGACGGGCAACACCGCCGCGAGATCGACTGCGCAGCGCACTTCGCCGACCTCGAGCTTCTGCGTGTTGCGCACCACCGGCCGGGCGAAGGGCAGCAGCGGCGCCGGCAACCGGTCGACATCGAGCGCGCCGAGGGCGCACAGCGCCTGCACGATCACCGGCTGGTAGCCGCGCTCGGCGCCGTCGTCGATCTTGATCGTGATGCCGAGCGCGCCCGGCCAGCGAGCACGCCGGGGGTCGGGCGCCAGCGCCACCGCGTAGACGCCTTCGGCGCCGTTCTTGGCGAAGCTCCGTCCCGGCCAGCAGCGCACCAGCGCGGTGCAGAGCCGGTCGCGACCGGCGAGGTGTTCGGGCGCCTTGCCGACCGCATCGAGGATGGTGCGACAGGCCGCGACCCGCGCGGGTGCCTGGTCGGTCGGGTTCGCCAGGCGGGCGAACGCCGCGGCCAACGACGCCAGCGGCAGCACGAACGTCGGCGCGCCGCAGCCATCGAGCCCGGTCGGCAGCGGCCCCGGCAGCCCGGCCATCGCCGCGACGGCGGCGTTGACCTCACGCTGCCCGGCCGACGACGGATCGAGGTAGCGCTCCAGCGGATCGCCGAGCGCCTTGGCCAGGTGCAGGAAGCCGGTGTGCTTGCCGCTGCAGTTGTTGTGCACCTTGCCGGGCCGCTCGCCGCGGCGCAGCAGCTCGAGCCGCGCGTCCTGCGCGAACGGCGCGTGCGGGCCGCAGCCGAGCTGCGCCTCGTCGAGCCCGCCGCGCGCCAGGAACGACCGCACCGCGGCGGTGTGCCGCGGGGTGCCGTCGTGGCTGGCGCACATCACGGCGAGCTCTTCGACGGGCATGCCGAGCTGCTCGTGCAGGCCGCGCTCGAGCAGCGGCAACGCCTGCAGCGGCTTGACCGCCGAACGCGCGAACACCGGTCGGACGACGTCGCCGACCGCCAGCACCAGCTCGCCGTCGTGCACCACCGCGAGCGCGCCGCGGTGCCACGACTCGACGTCGCCGCTGCGCGTCACCTCTGCCAGCACGGGGTTCGGGGCGGCGGGAGCTGCGGCCGGAGGCGGTTGCACGCGAACGGTTATAGCCCGCCACCGGGGCCCCGGTATAACTGCCGGGCCTCATGGACCTGGTCGAAGTCGAGCTGTCGCGCGTGGTGATCCACCAGAAGGGGGATCAGCAGTTCATCCACCTGCGCGAGCGGCACGGCATGCGCGGCTTCCCGATCGTCATCGGCTACAACGAGGTCGAGGAGATCAACCGCAAGCTGCACGGGGTGCAGCCGCCGCGCCCGCTGACCCACGACCTGGTCGGCCGCATCCTGCTGAGCCTCGGCTACCGGCTGCATCGGGTCGTCATCAGCGAGCTGCGCGAAGGCACGTTCTACGCGACGCTGCAGCTGGTGCCGCGCGACAAGGGCACGTCGATCGACGGCAGCGAACGCACGGTCGACTGCCGACCGTCCGACGCGATCGCGCTGGCGGTGCAGACCGGCGCGCCGATCCTCGTCGCCCGCGACGTGTTCGAAGCCGTCGCCGCGGATTGACCCGGCGATTGACCGCGCGGCGGCACGACGGCTAGCGTGCGCGCACGGCGGGCCGCGAGGTCCGACCGACATGGTGGGATGGCCGAGCGGCTGAAGGCACCGGTTTTGAAAACCGACGAGGGGTCACACCCTCCGGGGGTTCGAATCCCTCTCCCACCGCCACATCGCCAGGCGACACGGGTCGACGGCTGGCCGAGGCTGGCGCCCCCCATGACTTCCGTCATCCCGATACGGGGGAGAGGGGGCGCCGCCTGCGCAGAGGTCGATCGAAGGGTGGTGCCAGGATTTCACCACCGCACATACCACCATCGCAGCCTCAACGAGCGATGGCGACCGACTCCACGCAGGCGACGACACCCCATGTGTGATGCACGGCCTCAGGCCGGATTCGCGAGCCGTCGCGCGAGCGCGCCGGCGTACTGCTGGTCCCAGAAGGCCGCGACGAGATCGAGCGCCGCGCGCAGGCCGCGTCGCAGCCCCTCGATGTCGGCCGCCTTCGACGCCGATGCAGCGGCCAGCGCGCGCAGTTCGTCCAGGTCCCGCCCGCCGAGCAGCGACGGCAATTCGAAGTAGACCGCGTCGGCGCGGTGCAGCGAGCCGAGCTGCTGCAGCCCGATCGCCAGTTGGTCGCCGATCCGGCCGGCGACGGCCAGCACGCCCAGCAACGCGCCGATCGACTCGACCAGCGGCGCCTCGCGCACCAGCTGTAGCAGCGCGGTGCGCCAGCGCTGCGCGGCCGGCTGCGGCCGCTGCATCTTCCACGGCTCGACGTCGAGCGCGCCGCACAGCCGGCGGAACAGTTCGGGACGCGAGACCGCGCGCAGCGGCGCGGCGGCGATGCCGGCGCGGGCGAGCGCGGCCTCGTCGTCGGCGTCGAGCAGGCCGTGCGCGGCGGCGAGTTGCCGCAGCAGCGCGCCGCGGTGGGCCGGCGACGGCAGGCGTTCCAGCAGCGCCATCGTGAACCGCAGCTCCCAGGCGGCGAAGCCGGCGTAGTCGCTGACCAGCTGCCGCGCGACCCGCTCCTGGTCGTGGAACGCCGCGCCGGCGAAGCGCCCCAGGAAGGCGTGCCGCGCGGCCTGGTGCTGCTGCGCCTCGGCGAGCAGGGCGCGCACTGCGGCCACCGGCGGTTCTGGTCTGGTCAGGAGCTGCGTCATGGTGCCTTGCGGGCGGATCGAGCCTGGGCGGCCACGCATCCCGTGTACGCGAGGCCCTTAGCAGCGAGCCCGCGCGCTGCTCGGTCCGCCGCACACAAATCCTTGTCGTCGCAAGAGATGAGGTCCTTGCCCATACAGCGGAGAAATGTCGTCCGGGCACCCGCCGGAGCACGGAACAGCCCTCGACATCGGGGCTGTCGTGATCCCGGAACGGGACCAGGGGTCCTGCGGGAGGCCTCATCCGGGCCGTCCTGCGCAGGTGCCGTCCGATACCGCCACACCTGGCCAGAAACACCTTCTGTGCCGGGATTTGCACCCAGACGACGCACCCGTGAACTACCTCCTCGCCGCGCTGGCCGCCAGCAGCCTGTTCCTCTCCGTTCCACACGTCGCCAAGGCCGAGCAGGGCCCCAGCGTCACCGCAGCCAAGACGGTAGGCGACCCCAAGATGGCGGTCGGGCCCAACGTCCTGACGAGCGGCAGCATGGCGACCATCACCTACTCGGACCCGAGCCGCGCCGGGCAGACGATCCTCGTCACGATCGACAACGGCATGCGGCGCACGCCGGAAGTACAGACCGTCGAGATCGTGCTGAACGAGAATGGCGTCGGCACGGCCAATTGGCTCGTGCCCGCATGGGATGGCGCCAAGTTCAACGCCGATGGCGTCGCCGAGGTCTTTCGCCCGATCCTGTAGCCAGAGTGCTCGCGGCTACTCCAGCAGCTGGCGTAGCTTGGCGCAACAGACGTCGTTTTGCTCGAGCAGCGACGGCGTCAGCATCGGGCGCACCGCCAACAACGCGGTCACACCGTAGCGGAGTTGCGCAGCGAGGCCGCTCAATGCCTCGTGGCGTGCCTCTTCGTCGGCGCCCCGGTCCAGGACGTCCGCGATGAGTTCGTCGAGTGACGCATCGAAACGCCGATGGATGAACCTCGGCTGCTGCAGTAGCAGGGCGCGCAACTCGGCTCGCACGGCGTCGGCGTGACCGCGCAGCTCTGGAGGCCCACCGTCCAGCACCCGGATCACCCTCAACACCTCGACGACGTTGAGGGTCACCGTGCCCTGAGCCACGGAACGCGCTGCCTCGTCAGCCCCTTCGTCCATCAGGATCTGCGCGGCATTCGGGATCAGCAGGTTCTGCGTCGTGTTGCGCAGGAAGTAACCGGTCGTCGCCGCCGCCACCGTCACCAGCGCGGCCGCAGCGAGGAACTTGGGCGCCAGCATGACCGCCGCGGCCGCCGCGACGTAGCGCCGGAATCGGCCCGCCAACACCGGTGCCGGCACGCCCGACCCGCCGGTCGGCTCGTGCGGCCCGACGCGCTCCGGCCCAGCGGCGGACCGCGCCACATCCCCGCGGCCGTCATCGCGCAGCTCGGCCGCGCTGCGCGGATCAGCCATGTCGAGCGCTGCGCGCTGCAGGTCCTCGACCTTCTGCGCGCCGAGCGGCTGCGCCTCGGCCTCGTCCAGCCCGGCCAGGAGCTGCTCGGCCTCGGACAGTTCGTGCGCCGAAGCAGCACCGGCGCGCTCCAGCTCCGAGCACAGCCGGCTCCAGAACAGGTCCTCGCCGCCGTCGAGCAGGTCTTCTTCCCGTGGTTCGTCGTTCGATTCGGACATCACAATTCAGCCGGTCTCTCGGCGCCAGGGGCACAACCGCGCTCGGTCAGCAGCTTCTTCAACGCCTTGCGCGCGGTGGATCGCAATACGTAGACAGAGTTCCTGGTGGTTCGCAAGCTCTGGGCGAGCTGCGCCGCGTCGGCGATCTCGCCGGCGCGCAGGTCCGCCTCGACGACCGCCCGCTGCTTCCGCGGCAGCTCGGCGATGCACGCGTGCACGGCGGCGAGGTACGCACCCGGCGAACTGCCGGCAGCGACGTCCGCCATCGCGGCATCCGGCCCGCCGACGACCTGCTCGAGGTCGGGCCGCAGCTGTTCGCGTCGCCTGCGGCGGTCGCGCAACAACTCGAGACCGGCGCTGCGCAGCTGCACGAAGAACCAGGCGCGCAGCGTGCCGCGCAGCGGATCGTACGCGGCCGCCGAGCGCCAGGCCCGGAAGCTGGCGCGGCTCATCGCGTCGTCGATCTCGTTGTCGTTCAAGGCTGCTCCGAAGGTCTTGCGCAGTCCGGCGCGGGCTCGTCCGCCATGCTTCTCCAACAGCAACTGCAGACCCCTCCCGTCCTGCTGCTGGAGCAGGCGAACGATCTCCGCGTCGCCGACATCCGGGGCGGGGGTTGGGTCGCTGGTAGGCATGACCGAGTCCTGGAGGCCGGTCCACATGCAGTATGCACGCACCTTAGGGAATCCATGCGAATCCGGCGCCAATGGACGCTGCCCCGCAATTGCCTCGGGGCCCTGCGTGCTACAAGCTGTCCCCCGGATGTTCCTGACCCGTCACTTCGTGTTCGTGCACGTGCCCAAGACCGGGGGCAACTTCGTGCGCGAGATCCTGGAGCGGCACGCGCCGGCCAGCTGGCAGCTGCAGGCGCTCGAGGCGCACGCCACCTGGCGGGAGATCCCGATGAGCCACCGCGCGCTGCCCCGGCTGGCCTTCGCCCGGAACCCGTTCAGCTGGTACGTGTCGTGGTTCCACTTCCAGCAGAAGGAAGCGCACTCGGAGTTCTTCCTGCGCATCAGCGACCAAGGCCGGCTCGACTTCCAGGCGACGATGCGCAACGCGCTGACCGGCGAAGGGCTGCTCTCCCCGGGCTACGGCGCGCTGACGCAGACGCTGTTCGACATGCTCGGCGAAGGCCTCGAAGGCGCCCGGGTCGGCAAGATGGAGCAGATGCGCGCAGACATGCTGCGCCTGTTCGGAGAGTGCGTCGAGGTGCCCGCGGCGATGGCCGAGGCGATCCGCGAACTGCCGCCGCAGAACACCAGCAGCCACCGCCACTACAGCCGCTACTACGACCCCGAGCTGCGCCGCCTGGTGCGCGACAAGGACGCGCCGGTGTTCGACTACTTCGGCTACGAGTGGGAGGAGCCGCCGGCCTGAGCGACGAATCGACACCGGCCGCAAGGACTCGCGAAGATCCGTGTTGCGCGCGTTGGCCCGGCCGGCTTTACTGCTCGCGCCGCCGGAGAGGTGGCAGAGTGGCCGATTGCACCGCCTTGCTAAGGCGGCGTGCCGGTTTCCCGGTACCGGGGGTTCGAATCCCCCCCTCTCCGCCAGCTTTCCCTGTGGAACTGGAGGCCTCCACGAGGCCAGCATGCCCTTGATGACGCGCGCGACGCCTGGCCCCGAACGCCGCCCGCGGCCGCTCACGCGGGCGTGCGCCGCGCGGTTGGCCTGCGCCGCGGTGACCTTTGCCGCGATGCCGGCCACTGGCTGCGCAGGGCCGCAGCTGCACATCGACAACCCGGGACGTGACGACCTGTTCGTCGATGGCACCGCGATGCCGGCGATCGAGCACGGCACGCTGGGCTTCCGCTACTACGGCACCGTGCGCTGGCGCGCGCTGCCGCGCGACGACGGCGAGGGCGTGCCGCGCTTCGACCGGCTCGCCGCCAGCGGCGAGATCGAGGTCGAAGCGCCGGTCAGCCCGTGGCTGTTCCCGCTCGACTTCCCGCTCGAGCTGGTGCACCGGCTGTTCGTCGGGCAGCGCGACCAATTCCTGACCGTCGAGCTTCCCGAAGCCCCGGCCAGCGATGGCGCGGGGCTCGACATTCCCCCGGACCAGCTCGGCGCCTTGCGGCAACGTGCCGAGGCTGCGCGCACCGCGCGTTGACCCGTCCATGAACTCACCCGATCCGGCACTGCCGCCGCGCGACGCCCTGGTGCTGGTGCACGGCCTCGGCCGCTTCGGCGGCGGCCGCGAGGCCGTGCGCCACCTGGCGCGCCGCGGCTGCCGGGTGCGCGTCGCCGACCGCGCCGACGGCGACGACCTGCGCGCCGTCGCCGCGACCTTCGCCGATCAGCCCGCGGTCGAGTGGTGCCTCGGCCGCGAAGACGAGGCGCTGCTCGACGGCGTGCAGGCGATGGTCGTCAGCCCGGCGGTGCCCGACCACCATCCCCTGCTGCAGGCGGCGATCGCGCGCGGGGTGCCCCTCACGCAGGAGGTCGAGCTGTTCCTCGCCGCCTACCCCGGGCGGGTGCTCGGCGTGACCGGGACCAACGGCAAGTCGTCGACCTCGATGCTGCTCCATCGGGCCCTGCTCGCCAGCGGGCACGACGCGCTGCTCGGCGGCAACATCGGCCACAGCCTGCTCGCCGACGAAGCCCTGTGGCGTCGCGCGCAGTGGGCGGTGCTGGAACTGTCCAGCTTCCAGCTCGAGCGGCTGGGGCCGGCGCGGCGCCTGCACGGCGCGGTGTTCACCCGCGTCGCCACCGACCACCTCGACCGCCACGGCACGCTGGCCGCGTACCACGCCGCCAAGGGCCGGCTGGCGGCGGCGGCAGACGCGTTCGTCGTCTGTGGCGCCGACGACCCGGTCGCTGCCGGGTACGCCACGTCGGCGCAGCAGCGAGGGTGGTACACGGCCGGGCCGCCGGGACCGGTTGGCGCCGGGACCGACGGCGGCTGGCTGTGTGTGCGCCCCGATCGCGACCCGGCCGAACGACTCGTGCACCAGGACGCGCTGCGGCTGCTCGGCGACTTCCAGCGCGAGAACGTGCTCGCGGCAGGTCTCGCCGCGCGGCTGTGCGGCGCCGCGCCGCACGCAATCGGCTTCGCCATGGCGACCGCCGCCCCGCTGCCGTTCCGTCTGCAACTGGTGCATGTGCGCGAGGGAGTGCGGATCTACGACAACGGCGTCTCGACCGAGGTCGACTCGACGCGCCGCGCGTTGGCCACGTTGCAAGCGCTCGGCGGTCGCGTGCACTGGGTCGGCGGCGGCAAGTCGAAGGACGGCGACCACGCGGCGGTGGCGCGCGCGATCGCGCCGCTCGCCGGCAGCGCGCAGGTGTTCGGCGCAGCGGCTGCGCCGTTCGCAGCCGCCGTCGCGCAGGAGCAGCTGCCGCTGCCCACGGCGGCGCACGCCACGCTGCGACAGGCCCTCGACGCGGCGCTGGCCGCAGCCCGGCCCGGCGACGCGGTGCTGTTCAGCCCGGCCTTCGCCTCGTTCGATCAATACCCCAACTTCCGCGCCCGCGCGCTCGAGTTCCACGCGCTGCTGCGCGAACGGCGTGCGACCGGCGCGACCTCCGGCTAGACTCGGCCTCCGCACATGCAGTACTGCACCGCGTGCCAGAAGGCGATCGCGACGATCATGGTCATGGACCTCAGCGAAGGCGCCGTGACCGGCTCGCAACACGTCTGCGCCCAGTGCGCCGAACAGCTGGGCCTGACCCCGCCGAAGCAGCAGAAGTTCTCCCCGGAGATGCTCGAGGATCTGCTCGGCGGGCTCAACAAGCCGCGCGCGCGCGGCAAACCCGCCGAGGCGTGCCCCGGCTGCGGCATGACCCCGACAGAGTTCCGCAGCAAGGGACGCCTCGGCTGCCCGCGCTGCTACGAGGCGTTCCGCGTCGAGTTGCTGCCGCTCCTGCAGCGCATCCACGAGTCGCAGTCGCACCAGGGACGCCTGCCGAGCACCGTCGCCGAGGCGCCGGCCGGCCCGGACGAGCGCGCGCTCTCCGAACTGCGTCGCCGCCTCGAGGACGCCGTGCGCGGCGAACGCTACGAAGAGGCCGCCCAACTGCGCGACGAGCTGCGTCGGGCCGAACGCGGCGAACTGGCCCCCTGATCCTGGCCCCCTGATCCCTGCGCCCGAACCGGACGACATCCGTGGCGAAGAAACGACGCGACGACAAGAACCCCGAGTTCCGGCCCGGCGCCTGGCTGGCCGGCACCGGCCCCGACAGCGACATCGCCATCTGCACGCGGGTGCGACTGGCGCGCAACCTGCAGGGGTTCCCGTTCTCGCCGCGCCTCGACGGCGACGAGTCCGAGCGCCTCTACCAGTTCGTCGTCGAGCGCCTCGGGCGCCCCGGCCTGCCGGTGCAGCTGCAGGTCGTCGACCTCTCGCCGGTCGACGAACTCGAGCGCTCGATGCTGGTCGAACGCCACCTGATCAGCCGCGAGTTGGCGACCAGCGACCGCCACACCGGTGTCGCGATCGACCAGGAAGAGAGCGTCGCGATCATGGTCAACGAGGAGGACCACCTGCGCGTGCAAGTGTTCGCGCCTGGCCTGCAACCCGGCCAGGTGTGGGAGCGCACCGAGCGCCTCGACGACGCGCTGATGCAGCGGCTGCCGATGGCGTGGTCCGAGGAGTTCGGCTTCCTGACCTCGTGCCCGACCAACACCGGCACCGGCCTGCGCCTGTCCGTGATGTTGCACCTGCCCGGCCTCGTGTGGTCCGAGGAGATCGACAAGGCGACCAACGTCGCGCAGAAGATCCACCTGGCGGTGCGCGGCCTCTACGGCGAGGGCAGCCGGGCGCTGGGCGACTTCTACCAGGTGTCCAACCAGATCACGCTCGGCCGGGACGAGGGCCAGATCCGCGGCGACGTGATGCTGGCAGTGACCCGCATCGTGCAGTGGGAGCGCGAGGTGCGCGACGCGCTGCTGCGCGGCGCCGCCCGCGTGCGCACCCTGGACCGCGTGCACCGCGCCCTCGGCACGCTCGAACGAGCGCAGATCCTGAGCAGTGAGGAAGCGCTCGGCTGCCTGTCGGCGCTGCGCTTCGGCATGCAGACGAAGCTGGTCGACGGCTTCAAGGTCGAGGCCATCAACCAGGCCCTGCTGCTGTCGCAGCCCGCGCACCTGCAGCGCTGGTCGCGAGAGAAGCTGACCGCCGAGGAGCGCGACCAGCGCCGCGCGCAGATGCTGCGCGACATCCTCGGCTGTCACCCCTAGTCGGGCGGCGCAGCCTGGTCCTGGCCGGCGACCACAGCGGCGCGCGGCACGTGCTGCAGAACTACTTCGGCTGGTGACCGCATGCCGCCCCGATCCGCTCCGAAGGCGGATCGGGCGCTCGGCCGGCCTGCGCCCTCGCCCCGGCCTGTCGCCCCACTCCCCTGGCGGCATCGCCCCCGATCGGCCCCATCGCGGCCTGAACCCCGGTGTCGGAAAATCCCTCACCTTGAGCCCGCGGACTGGATCTCGAAGTCGAGTTAATCCTATACCGCTGGCATCCGATCTAAGGATCGGTACAGCAAAGGCCACCGAGGGTTAACGCATGTTCGATCGCTTCACCGACCGCGCCAAGAAGGTCATGAGCTTCGCCCGCCAGGAGGCGATGAAGTTCAACCACGAGTACATCGGCACCGAGCACATCCTGCTCGGGCTGGTACAGGAAGGCAGCGGGGTCGCCGCCAACGTCCTGAAGAACATGTCGATCGACCTCGAGAAGATCCGTCACGAGGTCGAGAAGATCGTCAAGACGGGCCCCTCGATGGTCACGATGGGCCAGCTGCCGTTCACGCCGCGCGCCAAGAAGGTGCTCGAGCTGTCGCTCGAAGAGGCGTCGCAGCTGAGCCACAACTACATCGGCACGGAGCACCTGCTGCTCGGGCTGATCCGCGAGAACGAGGGCATCGCCGCGCAGGTGCTGATGAACCTGGGCGTCAAGCTCGACGAGGTGCGCGAGGAAGTGCTCGAGTTCCTCGGCGCATCCGAGAACAACAGCGAGGACGAGAGCGACGCCGGTGAGTCCGGCGGCGGGTCCTCCGGCGGTGGCAGCGGCGGCGGCGGCGGTTCGCCGTCCGGCAACACCAAGTCGAAGACCCCGGCGCTCGACTCGTTCGGCCGCGACCTGACCGAGCTGGCCCGCGACGCCAAGCTCGACCCGGTCATCGGCCGCGACCAGGAGATCGAACGCGTCATCCAGATCCTCTCGCGCCGCACCAAGAACAACCCGGTGCTGCTCGGCGAGGCCGGCGTCGGCAAGACGGCGATCGTCGAAGGCCTGGCGCAGCGCATCGTCAAGGGCACCGTGCCCGAGATCCTGCGACGCAAGCGCCTGGTCGTGCTCGACCTGGCGATGATGGTCGCCGGGACCAAGTACCGCGGCCAGTTCGAGGAGCGCATCAAGGCGGTGATGACCGAGGTGCGCCGCGCCAAGGACGTGATGCTGTTCATCGACGAGCTGCACACGCTGGTCGGCGCCGGCGGCGCCGAAGGCGCGATCGACGCCAGCAACGTGCTGAAGCCGGCGCTGTCGCGCGGCGAGGTGCAGTGCATCGGCGCGACCACGCTCGACGAGTACCGCAAGTACATCGAGAAGGACGGCGCGCTCGAGCGCCGCTTCCAGACCGTCAACGTCGAGCCGCCGACGCCCGAGCAGACGATCGAGATCCTGAAGGGCCTGCGCGACAAGTACGAGGCCCACCACCGGGTCACCTACACCGACGACGCCTTCCAGGCCGCGGTCGAGTTCTCCACCCGCTACATCACCGGCCGCTTCCTGCCCGACAAGGCGATCGACGTGATCGACGAGGCGGGCGCGCGCGTGCGCATCAAGTCGATGACCGCGCCGCCGGACCTGCGCGAGATGGACGAGCAGATCACCCGTCTCAGCAAGGAGAAGGAGGAGGCTGTCGCCGGCCAGGACTTCGAGCGCGCCGCGGACCTGCGCGACCAGGCCTTCAAGCTGACGAAGAAGAAGGAAGAGATCCAGCGCGAGTGGCGTGAGCGCGAGAACTCGCGCGAGTCGGGCGGCGTCGTCGACGAGGACGTCATCGCCGAGACGGTCTCGAAGATGACCGGCATCCCGCTGCAGCGCCTCGACCAGGCCGAAGCCGACCGCCTGCTCAACATGG
Source organism: Planctomycetota bacterium (assembly GCA_020638735.1). Lineage (GTDB taxonomy): Bacteria > Planctomycetota > UBA1135 > UBA1135 > UBA2386. The sequence continues at coordinate 743,224 of JACKHZ010000009.1, forward strand.
AGAAGGAGCTCGGCGGCGAGGTCATCAACCAGGAGGCCGCGATCGCCGCGATCGCCAAGGCGGTGCGCCGCTCGCGCGCCGGCCTCAAGGACCCGAACCGGCCGATGGGCTCGTTCGTGTTCCTCGGCCCGTCCGGCGTCGGCAAGACCTGGCTGTCGAAGTGCCTGGCCAAGTTCATGTTCGGCAGCGAGGACGCGATCATCCAGATCGACATGTCCGAGTACATGGAGAAGTACAACGCCTCCCGCCTCGTCGGCGCGCCCCCGGGCTACGTCGGCTACGAGGAAGGCGGCCAGCTGACCGAGAAGGTCCGCCGGCGCCCGTACTCGGTGGTGCTGCTCGACGAGATCGAGAAGGCGCACCCCGACATCTTCAACATGCTGCTGCAGATCATGGAGGAAGGCCGCCTGACCGACTCGTTCGGCCGGCACATCGACTTCCGCAACGTGATCCTGATCATGACGTCGAACATCGGCGCCAACCTGATCAAGAACAGCACCGGCCTCGGCTTCGCCAAGAGCGGCTCCGAGCAGGGCCACACGAAGATGCGCGAGATGATCATGGGCGAGGTGGAACGCCACTTCCGCCCCGAGTTCATCAACCGCCTCGACGAGGTCGTCATCTTCAACCAGCTGACCCGCGACGACATGCAGCGCATCGTCGAGAACGAGCTGGTCAAGGTGAACGGCCGCATGCAGCAGAAGGGCCACGACCTGATCATCAGCCAGCCGGTCATCGACTGGCTGATCCAGAAGTCCTTCCACGAGGACTTCGGCGCCCGACCGCTGAAGCGCGGCATCGAGAAGCACCTCGAGGACCCGCTGTCGGAGCAGATCCTGAAGGGCCGCCTCGAGACGCCGTACTCGATCACCGCCAACATGGACGGCGACGAGGTCGTGTTCGAGATGGTCGAGCGCAAGGACGCGCCGAAGAAGGACAAGAAGGCCAAGGCCGGCGCCGCCAAGGACGACCAGCCGAAGGCCCCGACCGGCGACGACGACGGCGGCGGCGACACCTGACCGCCCCGCGCGCGGCCGCCCCGGCGGCCGCGCACACTGCGCCGCGAATCCCGCGGCGCCGGCGCACCCGCCAGGCGCCTCGTGCCACTGTCCCTTCGTGCACGACGCCCACTTGATGCTGGCGATCGCCGAGGGCTTCGACGAGCGCCCGGTGCCATCGCTGCTACGCCCCGGCGAAGATCCCGCCGCGGTGCTCGCCGAACCTCCCGGACCGCCGGCAGTGCCGCTCCGGGTCGCCGCCCGCCTGCGACGCAGGGACCTCGGCGCGATCGCTGCGACGATCCGCCGGCGCTGCGACGAGCTCGGCATCCGCGTGCTGACACCGCTCGATCGCGACTGGCCCGAGCGGCTCTCGGCGCAGCCGTTGCCGCCGCTGGTGCTGTTCACCCGCGGCGACGCGGCGGCGCTCCGCCGGGAGCCGGCGGTGGCGATCGTCGGCAGCCGCACGCCGACGCCGTACGGCATCGACGCCTGCGCGACGCTGGCCGAGACGCTCGCCTGCGCCGGCGCGGTGATCTGGAGCGGGTTGGCGCGCGGCGTAGACGCGCTCGCCCACCGCGCCTGTGTCGCCGCCGGCACGCCGACGGTCGCAGTGCTGGCCGGCGGCCTCGACGCCATCTACCCGGCAGAGCACGACACGCTCGCCGTCGAGATCGCGGCAGGCGGCGGCTGTCTCTGCAGCGAACTGCCGCCGGGCCGGCGCGCCCGACGCGGCCACTTCGTGCGCCGCAACCGCCTGCTCGCCGCCGGACCGCCGGCGGTCCTGGTGATCGAGGCGAGCCTCGCCTCGGGTGCACTGCACACCGCGCGGTTCGCCGCCGAATGCGCCACCGAGGTGTTCGCGCTGCCGGGCCCGTGGCGCAGCGAGCGCAGCATGGGCTGTCACCGCCTGCTCGCCGAGGGCGCTCAGGTCGTCGAGGATCCGGGCGGGCTGCTACAGGCGCTCGGGCTCGGGGCCGGCGGCTCCCCCGCCGCCGCGCTGGCGCTGGTGCACAGCGCCGACGAGGCGGCCCTGCTCGCGTTGCTCGCCGCAGGACCGCGTCCGAGCGATCTGCTGCGCCGCGAATCCGGGCTCGATGCGGGGCCGTTCCTGCGCGCGCTGTTCGGACTCGAGCAGCGCGGCGCCGTCGGGCGGCTACCCGGCGACCTGTGGCGGCGGACCTGATGCCCGGATGGGACGGAAAGGCCAGTCGGCCCGACGCAGCCTCAACCGCCGATGAACAGCCAGCCGAGCACCGTCATCGTCAACACCAGCATCGCGGACCAGACGACCCACCTGACGGTGCGGGCGACGGCCGCGCGGATCGTCTCCTGCGCGGTCGCGTGGTGCTGGCCGACCACGACCAGCGCCACCAGGAACAAGACGGGCACGTAGACCACGATGCGGAACAGCAGGCTCATGCCGACACCTCACCGCCGCCCTCGGGCCCGGCGACGTCCGCCGGCGTGGCCACCGGGAACACCGATCGCTCGGCGACGGTGAACGCGTCGACCATCACCACCAGGTTCATCAGACCGGCGACCGTGCACAGCACGACGCCGAGGTCGAGGTCGATCGGCACGCCCTCGCCGCGGATCGGCGCAGTGACCAAGGACGCGAACAGCGAACCGCCGCCGAACAGGTTCTGGCCGATCCACCACACGGCGTTGTCGGCGCGATCGACCGCGCGCCCGCCGGAGACCACCAGCCCGATCGCGAACACCGCCAGCACGGCGATGCCCATCAACACGCCCTTGTCCTTCTGCCCCGCCTTGGCGTGGCCGAGCCCCGGCACCAGCCACGACAGCGCCGCGCACAGCGCCGGGTGGGCGATCGGCTTCGGCAGCGGCTGCCCGTCGACGGGACGCGCGTCGCGCCTGAGACGCAGCTCCCAGTGCGCCTGGGCGGCCCAGAACGCGGCGAGCATGCCGGACGCAGCCGTCAACCAGCCGCCGATGTGCTCCCCGGCGCCGAGCAGCCGCTCCTCGCGCAACCCCGACGCGGAGCCGTCGAAGGCCAGCACGGCGCCGAGCGTGTTGGCCGGCAGGTTGAGCACCTCGGGCAACACCAGCGCACCGTAGCGAGCCAGGTATTGCGCCAGCGACGTCGAGTCCTCCGGCGCCACGAGACCCCAATAGAACAGTCGATGACCGACGAGCGCCCAGCCGGCGAAGAACAGCGCCGTGCAGCTGAGCGCGGCCAGCAGCGCGTTGCGCGGTTGGCCGAGCCGGTACTGCAGCAGGCCGGGCACGGTGCCGGCCAGGAACACGCCCCAGCCGAGGCCCTTGGTTGGATCGGTCGCCTTGCGCGTCATCGGCCCGACAGGTTAGCGGCGCGACGCGCCGGGTCGAGGGTCGTCCTGCAGATGCGCCGGCAACCGTCTCACCCGCCCTTCTTGCGCAGGCCCGGCCACGGGTCCTTCATGTCGATCACGAACTGCTTCCACACCGCCTGCAGCTCGTCGAGGTCGATGCCCTTCAGCGTCTCCGCCAGGGCCTTCTTGCGCGCTTCGAAGCTCGCCACCTGCTTCTGCCGCAGGTCCGGGTTGTCGCCCATCGCCGCCAGCTGCTCGCGGTAGCAGCGCTTCACGTTCTGGAAGTAGTCGTCGAGCAGCTTGGACCAGCGCGGGTGCTTCGCCACCTCCTCGCTGTGCTTCAGGAAGTAGACCAACGACCACGCGCCGGCGTAGTAGTCCGCGATGTGCGCCCGGTTGTAGAACTGCGCGCGCTCCGCCGACAGGATCTGCTGCAGCGACAGGAAGCCCTGCCCGGACTCACACTGGTCCTTGGCGCGGTGGATGCGCCACGGGCTCGGGTCGATGCGCAGCACGCGGCCGGTGTTGCGGCTGACGACGGCCCCGGAGAAGTAGTCCCCGTAGCCCTCGTTGAACCAGTCGTGCGGCGAGAACTCGCCGACTGCGTAGTGGATGTACTGGTGGAACGCCTCGTGGTAGAGCACCAGGAACGAGTCGGCGTTGGACAGCTTGCGCCCCCCCATCGCCTCCTTCTGCTCGTCGCTGAGCCCCTTCTGCGTCTCGGCGTAGTCGAACAGCACCAGCTCCTCGTTGCCCGGGTGCCAGTAGCCGCCGGTGTTCGGCGGGCCGCCGTACTGCTTGTACTCGGCCAGCGTCTCGCACAGCCGCACGACGCTGACGCGGTCGATCGGCGCGTCGGCCGGAAACAGCTCCGAGTAGAACGCGCGCATCGCCTCGATCTCGCGGGCGATGTTCTGCACCAGCGCCGGCTTCTTGGTGTGGTGCACGATCAGGTAGTTGTCCGTGTCCACCGCCTTCCAGCCCTTGGCGAGCTGCATGCGGGCCTTGATGCGCCACTCGACGGCGCCGTACTTGCCCGTCGCGTAGAGCCGCTCGAGACGCGCCGCGTCGAGCTCACCGGAGTCCTCCTCGGTGGGTTCCAGGCTCTTGTGCACCTGCGCGACGATCTTGGCCAGCGCCTCGGCGTGCGGCTCGAACGAGATCGCGTAGACACCCATCACCTGGTTGCCGTTCCGCTTGCGCTGCAGGCGACCGACGAGGTTCATGCCCCGCCCCGGACTGCGCCCCTTGTAGCGCAGCGTGAAGGCGTCGGGGTCCTTGTCGTCCGCGATCAGCTGGAAGGCCGGCAGCCGCTTCTCGAATTCCTCCCACGACGAGACCTTGCTCTGCGCCTCCATCGCTTCGCGCACGGTCGCCGGGCCGGACTCGTCGGCCTTCGCCGGCTGCCCGCCGGTGACCGGCGCGCTGGTGTCGTCGAACGCGAACACGTCGAGGAACGGCGTCGCCGCGGCGAACAGCCGGTCGTCGAGCTTCTTCAGCTCGCGCGGCCGCTTGTCGCCGTCCATGACGAAGTGCGCGACCAGCAGCTGCTCGGTCGGCGGCAACGGCACCTCCTTGTAGGCCACCGGGTAGTGGAACGTCAGCGGCGCGAGCTTGTTCTCGTAGGTCTTGAAGCCGTGCGGCGCCTGGGCCGCGAGGCCTCCGGCAACACAACCCAGCACCGCGGCGAGGCTGCGCGCGCGGAGCCCTCGCAGGCGCGACCACGACATGAGAGGCGGGCGGGTCACCATTGGCCCCGCCAGCGTAACCGCCACGGTTCCCCCGCGGAACCGCCGGTCAGCGCGCCAGCCGATCCACGGCGAGGAACGACAGCGCGTAGACACCGATCGCGCAGCACAGCACGAACGAGAAGCCGAAGTTCATCGACACGATCACCGTCAGCACCGAGCCGACGACGGTCGCCGAGCCGTTGACGGCCCAGGCCCACGGGACGAAGCCGGGGGAGTACCGGCGCAGCAGCCCGACCCCGTGCGCGAACGGCATGCCGAGCAGCAGCGACAGCGGCGCCAGCATTCCGGCCGCGACCAGCGCGCGGATCTTCAGGTCCTCGCCGATGAAGCGGGCGACGATGTCGTCGCCGTAGACCACGATCGCGAGCGTGACCGCGGCGATGCCGACCGGGATCAGCCGCGCCGTCCAGGCGCCGCGGATGACCACGCCGCTGAGGAAGCTGCCGAGCCCGGTGAAGATCAGGATCGAGAACAGCGTGACGACGATCGAGTAGAGCGGCTGGCCGAGCAACAGGGTCAGCTTCTGGATCAGCGCGATCTCGAGGAAGATGAAGCCGACGCCGATGCCGCTGAAGTAGACCAGGAAGCGGAACGGGTGCAGCGACTGGCCCTCGCGACGCCGGAACGCGATCGGCAGCACGATCAACAGCAGCGCGACGACCGCCGAGAAGCCGAGCTGGTAGTAGAGGAACTTCGGGTTGCCCTGCGTGATCTCGACGCCGACGTCGATCGACTGCTGTTGCTTCTCGGTCGGCGCGTCCCAGCGCGTGAAGTTGAAGAAGTACGGCTGGTCGTCGGTGGTCGGCGAGATGTTCCACTCGAAGCCGTCGATGAACGCCTGCTTGTCGTCTTCGCGGATGAAGCTGGCGGCGATGCTCTGCAGGTCGTCGCGGCCCGGAATGTAGAGCACGCCGTGCCCCGACGCGGCGACGAACGCCTCGAGCCGCTGGAGCTCCTCGGACGGGAACACGCCCTTGCGCACCAGCAGCGTGGTCAGGCCGTCAGACTGCGCGGTGATCATCGCGACCGAGTTCGCGAAGCCTTCGACGCCGAGCTCGCGCAACGCCTGGTGCGCGTTCGACAGGAGCCGCAGGCGCTCCATGTCGGTGCCCATGCGGGTGATCTGCATGATCCCCCCTTGCTCGAGGTGATCGTACATCTGCCGCATCGCCTCGACCGTGTACAGGTAGTTCTCGGCCAGCACGTAGGCGCCGCTCGCGAGCGACGTCCACGTGTCGATGCCGGTCATCTGGATCACGTCGTACTTGGACGGGTCGCGCATCAGCGCCGAACGCCCTTCGTCGCAGACGAACTCGATGTTCGGATCCTCGAGCAGGCCCTTCGACATGTGCGCCGCGACCGTGTGGTGCACGTCCAGCACGCCGCGGTTGAGCTCGATGCCCTTGATGTAGCTCGCGCCGAGCAGCTTGTGCGCCCAGACATCCGGGCCGCCGCCGACACCGATGATGAACACGCGCGGCCCGACGGCGTCGGTGCCGGCCTTCTTCTTGATCGCGCCGGAGACCGCGTACAGCGTGCGCTGCAGGTACTCCCGCGACAGCTCGTTGGTCGTGTAGTCGGTGACGAACGTGCCGGCGTCACCGTCCTGCATGATCCACTTCTGCTCGCCGAGCTTCGCCTTGTTGGCCGGGTCGAGCGCCGCCGCGTCCTTGACGCCGATGCCGTAGGCGCGCCAGTGGTCGAGCGGCGTCGGGATCACGTCGATGCGGCTGTTGGCGCTCCAGCGGGAGTAGTCCTTCGGCCCTTCGATCGACATGCCCTCCTGCTTCGTGACCTGCAGGAACTTCTTGCCCGGCACCGGGAACATGCCGTCGATGCCGGACAGCATGGCGATGCCGAAGCCGATCGTCAGCACCAGCGCGATGACCTGGTTGGCGCCGCGCACCGCCTTGGGCGCGACGAACGCGACGGTCAGCACGCCGAGGATCGCGACCGCGCAAAGGGTGCCGCCGGCGCCGACCGGCCACAGCAGGAACGGGCAGATCAGGCAGCCCAGCCCCGCGCCCACCAGGTCGCTGGCGTAGAGCCGGTTGACCCGGTGGCTGTAGGCCGAGAGCAGCAGGCCGACCGCGCCGCCGCCGAAGAAGAACGGCACGGCGAGCCCGAGGTTGAAGATCGCGAAGTTCTGGAACGTCGCCCAGTCGAAGTTCGCGAACGACAGCTTCTCGTCGATCGGCCACGATCGCGCGAACCACCACGTGCCGAGCAGGCTGATCACGTACAGGACGCTGAAGCCCCAGACCCAGCTCTCCGGGTCACGTCGCCAGCGCTTCTCGAACAGCGTCAGCACCGAGCCGCTGGCGCCGATGCCGAGCAGGCTGTTGGAGATGATCAGGAAGCTGAAGTGGAACGCCAGGCGCAGCGCGCAGACGCGGGTCAGCAACACCTGGAAGGCCAGCAGCGACGCCGACAGCACCGCGATGCCCAGGTAGGCGCCCCACGGCACGCGGGGCCCGTCGACGGCCGCAGCCTCGGCGACCTCGACCGGCAGCTCCGCCGACGGGTCCTCGGATGACGCGGCGGCGGGAGGGGCGACGGAGTCGGTCATGTGGCGGGTCTTGCGGTGCGGGCGAAGTTCGAGCGCGAGAATGATAGCCCGCTGCCACGGACCGGGACCCGGCAATTCTCACGTCGACCCCGACGCCATGCGATGGCCGCTTGCGTCGCGAGGGACTGCGTCCGACGGCCCTTCAGCGCGTGCGCTCGGGATGCTCGAGGTCGCCCCACAGCTGCTCCCGCCGGAGCGTGTGGCGAACTTCGCTGCTCGGGGCGGCGACGATGTCGCCGCGCTCGTCGAGCGACGCCAGCCGCAGCTCGAAGACGAACGGCTGATGGCGGAACACCAGCGCGTGCAGCGTACCGAATCGCCGGCCGCGACCGCGCTCGACCGAGCGCAGGATCTGCCACGCCTCGTCGACGTCGACCCGATGATCGCCGACGTCGATGCAGCCGCGGATGCCGCCCTGCACCTTCTCCAGGCGACCGACGCTGTCGCCGCTCGCGGGCCGGCCATCGGCGCGCGTCTGGAAGTGGTTGGTGACGACGAACGGCCCCTGCTGCGCCGCGCCGCGCACGCACTCGTCGACGTCCGTCTCGAACACCGCCACCGGCTCGCCCTGCTCCGGCGCGACCGGCAACACCACGTGGGTCAGGAAGCCGGCCGGCGGGCTGGTGTTGCCGAGCAGCTCGCGCGCCGACGCGAACACCTTCTCGGGCCCGCCGTCGATGCCGCCCGCGAGGATCGCGCGGGCCGCGGCGGCGGTGGGCCACGACGACGGCTCGGGGGTGTACGAGATCACGCCGGAGCCGACGTGCAGGTAGGCCGCCATGCCGTCGCTGCTGACGCCGGTCACCGTGCCGACGTAGCCGGGCCACGACACCGACGCCACCGCGCGGCCGTCGGCGAGGTGCTGCACGACCAGGATCGTCTGCTCGAGCATGTGCGCGCCGGTCAGCGGCCAGTCGAAGTTGCGCGCCGTCAGCACGCCGCCGCCGACCGCCTGCTCACCCCAGACCGTGAAGCTGCTGCAGCCCATCAGGCCGAACACGTCCATCGCGTTGGCCACCAGCAGGTCGGTCCGGTCGAAGGCGCGGTCGAGCTCCGGCATGTCGCGGTCGGCGCCGCTGTCGACGACGCCCTGCCACAGCGCGTCGAGCTCCTCGGCGACGTCGTCGGGGTACTCGATCAACCGTCCGACGGCGCCGCGCGCCTGCGTCAGGATGGCTTGCTTCCGGGCGAACCGGGCCGAGAACTCGTCGCGCACCAGGGCCGCGATCTCGGCGCCGAGCAGGCGGCCGTGCGCGTAGCCGCGCTCCGCCGGCGTGCCCCAGAGCCGCAGCAGCCGCAGCCCCGCGTGCTGCTCGACACGGCCATGCAGGTCGGCCGCCGCGGCGGGCTGCGCCTGACCGCAGGCCCACGGCGCCAGCAGCAGGAAGATGGTCAGGAACAACCCGGAGCGCCGACGCATGCCGGCATCGTGCCGCACGGAGCTCCCCGCCCCAAGCCCCGGCCCACCTGTCGCAACGAGGTGACGCCGTCGTCCGCCGGCGCAACGGATCGCGGCCCGCGGTGGCGCCGCGCGCGGGCGGGCACCTGGGCGGTGTGCGCGGCCCGCATGTTGCCCAATGGACCTGCGAGGCATTCCCTCGCAAGGAGACCGCGCCCATGCGCCCCATCGCTCTGCTGCCCCTCATCGCCGCGCTGCTCGCAGACGTGGCGACCGCCACCGACACCGATCCCCAGCACTTCTCCCCGGCCGCCGCCGAGAACGTCGTCGTCGATCCCTACGTCGGCGACGGCGCGCTCGCGCTCGACGCCGCCGGCTACGTCGGTCGCGGCCCGTTCGAGTTCGGCTGCAACCACACGTCGCTCGACATCGCCGAGCTGTTGCCGGACGAGCACATCGTCTGGCTGGAGACAGCGCACTTCCGCATCGGCTGCGCGCTGCCGGCCGTCGCGGTCGCCGGCAGTCGCCAGTGGCAGGAGCACCTGCGCGGCGAGCTGACGGTGCTGGCCGGCAAGCTGTCCGGCGTCGATCCGCGGACCCGCAAGCTCGACCGCTTCCTGCGCGCACACCTCTGCGCGCAACGCCTCGAGGTGCTCTACGGCGACGTGCTGCAGCTGCTCGGCCGCGACGCGGACGAGTTCCCGTCGCCGCCCGGCCACGACCCGCGGCGGCCCGAGACCTTCCTCGGCCTCGGCCGTCACCTCGGCATGTCGGCGAAGTTCACGGTGCTGCTGCTGGCCAGGGCGAGCGACCTGCAGCGCTACACCGCCGCGCACCAGGGCTGGGCGACCGCCGACCCGACGACCTTCCTCGACACACGCGTCGGCACCATTCGCTTCGTCGCCGCCGGCGACACCGCGCACGGCATCGGCGGAGACGAGGAGGTGCTCGCCACGCTGCTGACCTACCACGTCGCGCAGAGCCTCTACGCCGGCTACCGCTCGTTCGGTCACATGCTGCCGGCGTGGCTGCCGCGCGGCCTCGCGCTGCACCACGCCCGTCAGGTCAGCACGCGCGTGCCGGTCACGCCGATGCGCGACGAGGCCGAACGCGAGTTCTATCGCCAGTGGCAGAAGCAGCTGGGCATCCTGCGCAAGGACTGGTCGTTCACGCCGCTCGCCGACCTGTTCCAGACCATCGACGAGAAGCGCCTCGACGAGCAGCGCTCGCTCGAGAGCTGGGCGCTGGTCGAATGGCTGACCGCCGAGCGCCCGGCCGAGCTGCGCGCCTTCGTGCACGCGATGAAGGCGCCGTTCCACGACCGCCTGCGCTTCCCGACCAACGAGGAGCTGCTCGCGCGGCAGCAGCTGGCGCTGGAACAGTCGTTCGGCACCGACGCCGCCGGCCTCGAACTGGCGTGGCGCCAGCATACCGGCCCGAAGACCAAGGTCCGGCGGCGCCGCTGAGCGGGCCCACCGAGCGGGCCCGCCGAGCGGCTCACTTCGCGGCGCGGTAGATGTCCTGCACGCTCTTCAGCAGCTGCAGCGCCTCGGCCTTGGGCCGCTGGAAGGCGTTCCGCCCCATGATCGAGCCGAACGCGCCGCCGGCGGCGATCTCCTTCACCTCGGCGAGGAGCTGCTCGTTCCCCTTCGCCTCGCCGCCGCTGAAGATGACGATCCGGCGCCCGGCGAACGTGCTCTGCACGACGTCCGCGATGCGGTCCTTGAGCGTCCCGATCGGGCGCCCGAACTCCTCGTAGACCTTGCGCGCGGCGTCCTGCTCGAGGTTCGCCGTCGGGGGCTTCACCTTGATGATGTGCGCGCCGAGCTGGGCGGCGATGTGCGCCGCGTAGGACACGACGTCGACCGCGTTCTCGCCCGACTTCGAGAGCTGCTCGCCGCGCGGGTAGCTCCAGACGACCACGACGAGGCCCTTCTGCTTCGCCTCGGCGGCGATGGCGCGGAGCTCCTCGTAGCCGGCCTGGGAGTGGGTGCTCCCCGGGTAGATCGTGAAGCCGACGCCCACGCAGCCGAGCCGCAGCGCGTCCTCGACCGAGGCGGTGACCGCCTGATCGGGGTTCTTGTCGCTGTAGAGGGAGTTGTTGTTGTTGACCTTGAGGATGAGCGGGATCTCACCGGCGTAGTCGTTCGCCGCCGCCTCGAGGGCGCCGAGGGGCGCCGCGTAGGCGTTGCACCCCGCCTCGATGGCGAGCTCGAAGTGGTAGCGGGGGTCGTAGCCGGCCGGGTTCTTGGCGAAGCTCCGGTGCGGGCCGTGCTCCCAGCCCTGGTCGACCGGCAGGATGACGAGCTTGCCCGTCCCCGCGAGCCGCCCGGTGTTCAGGAGCCGCGCGATGTTCGTCTTGACGCCGGGGGTGTCGGCGCCGTACCAGCTCAGGATCTCTTCGACGCGGTTGCTCATGGCTCTTCGGGGCGGCCGACGCGAACGCCGGCGGTTCAGGGGAGAATTGGCCGAAGATCATGCCGCAGCAGGAGCGCGATTTCGCCATCCCACCGCGGTTCGCGTGCGCTTGCAGGCTGCAATCGCCCGCAGCACGGTCACTTCAACTTCAGACCTTCCTTCTGGCTGCCGGTCGTGAACTCCCAGATCAGCCACATCGTCGACATGCCGCCGATCTGCAACTTGGCGCGCACCTGGTAGGTCTTGTTCGACTCGAGCGGCTCCTTCGGGATCAGGAACAGCACGTTGCGCAGGTCGCGCTTCCGGTTGAGCGGCACCTTCGGCGTGTGCACGTAGGCGGCGACCTTCTCCTTGGCCCGGTCGGTCCACGCGCGGTGTTCGGCCGAGCCGTCGGCGACCATGTTCTGCTCCGGCTGACGCCCCTTGCGCGACTCCCAGATCTCGATGTCGCAGTCGCCGAGCTGGCGCGCGGTCTCGTCCTGGATCTGCACGCTGACGGCGTAGCCGCACTTGGTGACGTCCTTCTCGTTCTCGGCCTGGTCCTCGAGCGGGTTGGGCCACTCCGGGTTGCCGAAGTGGGTCGGCACCTTGGTCATGTCGCGCGCCGGCCAGATGACCAGCTTGGGCGCCGTGTTGGGGTCGTAGGGTTCCTCGAGCGACCCCATGTCCAGCACCGACACCGACAGCTTCTCGCCGTCGTTGTGGCTGTAGCCGAGCCGCTTGATGTTGTGCTCGAGCATCTGGAAGCGGTGGTACGGCGCGCTCATCCAGCCGTCGACCGAGTCGCGGGCGAACGCCTTGGTGGCGCGGCCGTGGCTCGTGACGATGTTGCCGCCGCCGGCCTGCTGGCCCTGCCGCGTGAAGTCGTCGTGCGCCGGGTCCTCTTCGTGGATCTTGCCGTCGGTGTTGCGCTCGAGGTCCGGGTGGTTGGAGCAGTACTTGGCGTGCAGGTCACAACCGATCGACGTCTCGGCGTCCATCTCGCACTCGTTGAGCGTGCCCCAGGTGCCCTCGCGCACGTCCTTGCCGTTCTCCCACGAGTAGGCGATCTGCTGCGCGCGCACGAGGTTGATCTGCTCGAGCGCGGTGATCTCGATGTCGCTCGGCCGCTCGGGGAGCAGCGGCGGGCCGTAGCCGGTCGCGTAGGCGACGCCGCTGTCGCCGCGCGCCCACTCGCGCCACTCGGCGTCGAGCGCCTGGCTCGAGGTGGCGAAGATCTCCTGCACGATCGCCTCGACGTCCTCGAGCGTCGGCACCTTCTTCTCGACGTCGGGCAGCTTGAGGAAGAACGACAGCCACTTGTCCGGGTAGGCCGCCATCATCCAGGTCATCATGCTCCAGGTCTTGAGGCGGCAGTCGTTGCGGAAGCGCGACAGCTTCTCGCGCGGCACCTGCGCCAGCTCCCAGTCCTGGTTCGACATCGCCTGGTCGCGCACGTTGCGCATCCACCAGTTGGTGCCCTCGGGCAGCTCGAGGCCGTCCTCGCCGACCGTGCCCTCGGGGATCGCGCCCCAGCGGGAGATCGACGTCGACTTCATGTACCACGTGATGGCGTGGATGATGCCCTGGCCGACGCCGTCGTTGCGCTGCGAGCACAGGCCGTCCATGACGACGTAGGCGATGATCGCGTCCTGGATGCCGCGCGGCGAGGAGCCGACCTTCATCACCGCCGGCCCGCCGTTGGACATCCACGAGTTGTTGGCGAAGCGCATCGCCTCCTCGACCGGACGACCGCGCAGGATCGACGGGTTGGCCTTCAGGAACTCCTCGCGCTCGCGCGAGGTGGCGAGGAAGCCCTGCCACTTCCACGACTGGGTCGCGCGCTCGACGAACTGCAGCTTCTTGGCGTTCTCCTCGCCGAGCAGCGAGACGACGAACTCGACGGCGCGCTCGCCCCACATGCACGACTCGTTGGCGTTCTCCTGCGAGCCGCGGGTCCAGACCTCGAAGTTCTTGGTCTTGGCGCCGTGCAGCTCGAAGCTCGGCTTGAGCATCCAGTCCGGCGCGTTCTGCACCAGGTTCTGCAGCTCTACCGGCATCGCGCTCTCCGGCAACTCCTCGACCGGATACTGCTTGCGGGCGGTCTCGACGGCGCGCTTCTCGATCTCCTTCATCTTGCGCGCGAAGGCGATCTGCTTGTCGGTGCCGAAGAAGCCCTCACCCGCCTTGTGACCGAGGGCGAGGTTCGCCTCCTCGTTCATCGGGTTGTAGTAGACCGCCTTCTCGAGGTGGAACTTCGCGCGCTCCTTGTTGCCCTCCTTCTGCGCGCGCAGGCCGACCTTGGCGTGCGACGCCGAGAGTGACTTGGCGGTGTTGGCCCACAGCTCGACGATCTTGAAGCGATCCTCGTAGCTGGCCTTGTCGCGCCACTTCTTGCGCTTCTCCGGCGGCAGGTTGACCCACACGCCGGCGGTCTTGGTCCAGTCCAGCTCACGCCGCGCGGTCGCGTTGTCCGGGTCGTATTCGAGGATCAGGTCGAACGCCTGCTTGGCGCGCTGGGCGACCTTCTTCGACTTGGCCTGGTTGGCGAAGCTGGTCAGCGTCTTGACGCACTCCTTGGTCAGGGCGGCGTCTTCCTTGGCGAAGTCGTCCTGCGCGCGCAGCGGCAGGAGACCGACCAGGAGGCAGAGCAGGAACGGGAAGGGGCTCGTCAAGGGGTTCTGTCGCATGTGCTGCAGTCGGGAGGCCGATGCGGGGCGAACAGTCTACGGACTGCGGCGGCCGGCCGCAGCCTCGCCGTGCAACTATCCGCAGCCGCGCCGGGTCGCTACGCCGCGGCGCACCGAAGGCTCCCGGCATTTCCGCCCAGGGGAGGGCCGCTACTCGCCGATCTTCGCCTGCGCCCCGTTCGACAGCACCAGGCCGAGCGCATTGCCCGGGTCCAGCACCGCCCATTGGTGGAACAGCGAGACGCCGACCAGCCCGGCCTGCGCCGGCACCGGGATCGCGAACGAGGCGTCACCCGCCGGCGAGACCACCGCCACCAGCTGCAGATCGGGCGAGATCAGCAATTGGCAGCCGGGAGCGCCCGGCAGCGCCACCGGTGCCACCGCCGCGAAACCCGTCGCCAGCACGGCGAACGTCGAGGGCAACGCGTCGGCCAGCGTCACGCCGTAGCTGCGACCGAGCGTCGGGTAGCCGTCGTTGCCGATCGTCGGCGCCAGCGCCTGCGCGCCGCCGACGCAGTGCACGCGGTAGCCCGTCGCGTAGACCAGCGTCGAACCCGCGAACGTCGTGCCGGTCGCGGCCTTGTAGTAGGCCTTGCCGAGCTCTCCCGAGCTCAGGTTGGACACCACCGCGGCGCCGGCGTTGACGAACGAGATGTAGAAGCGGTCGTTCACCGCGACCGGCGCCGGGAACGTCGCCGTGTAGAAGCCGGCCGAGGCGCCGATCGTGAGCGTCGTCGCGGCCAACGGCGTCGGGTCCGGCCCTTCGTCGAGGTGCGCGTAGAGGTAGGCCGGCACGTTGACGGTGCCGCCGGTCGAGCGCGTGTAGACCTCGAAGCTCGTCACCAGCGCCGGCCCCTGGTTCTGCACCAGGTAGGCGTACTGGTTGCTGCTGGTTGTGCCGACCAGCGAACCGCCGGCGGCGTTCTGCGCGAAGCAGTACGGGCCCGTCGACGCCGAGCCGACGCAGCCGCTGCCGAACACCGCGACGTCGCCGAACTGCCCCGGCGCGGCCGCCGGCATCGCCGCGCCGCCGACGATCACCAGGCCGAAGTCGGCGTCGACCGCCGGCGTCTCGGCGTGGCCGTCGACCGCGATCTCGGTGGCCTTGACGTCGACGTGCCAGGTGCCGGCCAGCGGGCTCGCGACGAACACGCACTCGAGCGGATCCACGTGGTTCTCGACGCCGCCGGCGACCGACCAGTTGCCCTGCCACAGGCCGTGATTGCCCCAGTACTGCGTGCCGTCCGGCGCCGTCACGCGCAGCGACAGGTCGTTGACCAGCGCCTTCGCCGCGGCCGGGTTGGCGGCCGGGTCGGCGTAGTCGAGCACCACCTTCAGGCTCGCCTGGCCGGGCGCGACGACGACGTCCCAGCGCCGCGCCTCGCCCTCGACCACCACCTCGGCCTCGTCGACGATCGTCGTCTCGGCGCGACGGTCCCACATCGTGCGCAGGCTCGGGAAGCCGAAGCCCTGGTGCTCACGGCGATTGTTCCAGCTCGACGGAGAGAACGCGTACTGCGTCGCGCTGGCGACCATCAGCGCCTTGAGGGTCGGGAAGTGCGGGCGGTTCTGGTGCCGCGTGCCGCCGGGCACGCGCAGCGCGTTGCCGAACGGCCCGACGCCCGGCGTCGCCGCGTCGTCGGTGAACATCTGGATCGCCAGCACGTCGTGGCCAGCGACGATCGGCGTCGCGCCCGAGGTGCCGCCGAACGACGCGTACCAGTCGTTGGCCGAGTAGCCGTCGGCGCCGGTGCGATCCGAGGTGCCGATCGCGTCGTAGTAGGCGCAGATCTCCGGCTTGATGCGGCCGTCGTACGCGGGCCCGGTGCTGCCGCCCATCGCCCACGCGTCGTCGCCGGCGCTGCTGTTGTCGTAGTGACGCACGCCGCCGACCGAGAACGGGTTCTTCGCCCACGCCTGCGGCCGCGACGGCTGGTCACCGGCGTTGCTCTGGCTCTGCGTCCAGCAGAGGTCGGCGTCGAACACCGCGTCGTCGGAGTCTGCCGAGATCGACGAGTAGTAGAGCGTGCGGGTGTTGCCCCACGACGCGGTCGTGTGGCTGACCTGTCGCACGTCGACCAGCTCCTGGAACACCTGCCAGCGCGAGCCCGTCGCCGAGTTCATGTCGGTGAAGAACTTGCTGCAGTCCGGCGCCATGCCGCGCACCGCCGCGTTGCTGCTGCCGTTGCCCCAGACGATGCCGGCCGTCGCGTGGCCGTGGTCCTGCACGCCGCCGCCGCTCATGACGTTGGTGACGCCGCCCGTGAAGTCGTAGTGCGTCGCCTCGATGCCCTCGTAGACGTGGGCGTTGACGCCCTGGCCGCTGTAGCCGGCCTGCGTCTCGACGTAGTTGCCGCCGCCCTGGATGCGGGCGTTGTCCATGTCGACGTCGATGTCGGTCGCGCGATCGACCCACAGCACCTGGTCGAGGCCGGCGAGCGCCGCGAGCGCCGCGCCTGGCACCTGCACCTCGAGCAGCAGGCTGCCGACGTGCTGGTCGAGCACCTCGCCGCCGAGTTGCTGCACGGCCGCGGCCAGCGCCGGCTTGTCGCGGTGCTTGTCGGCGACGACCAGGTTGAGGCGGAAGGTGCCGTTCGCGCCGTTCAGCACAGCCTGCCGCAGCTCGCCCTCGAGCCGATAGGCCGGGTGGTAGCGGCCGACCCAGCGCACCGCCGGTCCGCGCAGACCGTCGAGCGCGCCGACATCGGCGCGCACGACGAACGCGTTCTCCGGCAGGTGGCCGAGCACTTCGCCGCCGACCGCGCGCACGGCGGCGCGCACCGCTTCGCTCGACGCGGCCCCGCGCTGCACGATCCACAACCGCTGCGAAGCCCGCCCGCGCAACGCCGCAGGCACCTCGGGTTCGCCGCGCAGCGGGTCGAACCGGGCGAAGCGCAGGGCGAGCTCGGCGGCGGGCGCCGACTGCCCCGGGGACTGCGACGGCAGGGACAGCGACAGCGCGACGGCCAGCGCCAGCGGCGCGGTCGAACGGATGGATCGGGTCATGGGTGGTGACGAGGCGACGGGGAGGTGCGGGGACGATAGCGCGCGCCCCCGCGCCCGGGCACCCCCGCGCCAGTACGGCGCCCCGAGTCCCCTACCGCAGCTGCCGGTAGCTGCCGCCCGAGTCCTTCGCCAGCCACTCGAGCACCTCCAGGCTGCCGCCGATCGCGATCGAGTTGACGACGACCTTGCGATGGCGGTTCCAGTCCGCCACCGCCTGGCGGATGCCGAACGGGTCGATCACGTCGCCGGCGGTCGGCATGCCGTCCGACAGCAGGAAGATCGTGTCGACGTCCGGGTCGGCGAAGGCCGCGCGCAGCGCGTCGTAGAGGTTGGTGCCGCCGCTCGCGCCGAGCCGCTCGACCCAGGTCAGCGCGCTCTTGCGATCGGGCGCCGTCGCCGCGCCGATGCCGCCCTCGAGCCAGCGCGCGACGCCGCTCGAGAAGACGAACACGTTGAACAGCGCGCCGGCGTCGAGGTGCTCGATCGCCTGCGTCAACTCCTGCTTGGCGACGTCGATGCGCGCCGCCGGCCGGTCGTTGAAGGTACGGCCGTACATCGCCTCGAGCATCGAGCCCGACACGTCGAGCACGAAGATCACGCGGTGCGACTCGACGCGGATGCCGAAGAACTTCGCCGGCGTCACCGTGCGCTGCGTCAACAGCCGCCGCTCGCGCGCCTTCTTCGCCTCGTCGAGCTCCTTCTCGGACGCGACCTCGAACTCCGCCGCGGCGGTCTCCCACCAGCTCCGCCAGCGGGCCTGGTCCTCGTCGAACGGCTGCGCCGTCAGCTGCCACAGCGCGTCGGCGACGAGCTTCTTCATGCGGCCCGTCTCCTTCTGGATCCGCGCCACCAGCGGACCGACGGTCTTCTTGTCGCGCAGCGGCAGCAGCGCCGCGACGGCCGCCGCGCGCGTCGACCAGTCGTCGTGCTCGAGCGCCTGCAGCAGCGCGTCGAGCTGCCGCTTGTCGCGCGCCTTGCCGAGCACGCCGATCGCCGCGTTGCGCACGTCGCGGTTCTCGCTCGCGCACATCCCGGCCAGCTCCTTGAGCCACGCGCTCATCGGCCCCTCGATCTGGTCGATCGCCTCCAGCGCCGCGCGCGCGTCGCAGGGGTCCTGCGGCGACGCCAGCATCGCCCGCAGCGGCGGCAGCGAGTCGCGGTCGCGACGCGCGCCGAGCGCCGCCGCCGCCGCCGCGCGCACCGCCGGGTCCTTGTCGCCGAGCTCCTTGCGGATCGCGGCGACGAGCTTGTCGTCCTTGATGTCGCAGGTGGCCTGCAACGCGAACACCTTCTCGAACGGCTTGCCCTTGCCGACCAGCTTCTTGACCTTCTTCTGCACGCCGTCGTCGCCGCACTGCGCGACCAGCGCCGCCAGCGCGACGCGCAGGTCGCCGGGCGTCTGGTCGTCGCGCTTCTTGGCCAGGTCGAGGAACTTGCCGACCGCCTTCGGCCCGTCGTGCTCGAAGACGATGCGCGCCGCCTCGGCGCGGTCGGCGCCGGGGAAGTCCACGCGCCCCAACACCCACTCGGCGGTGTCGGCGGTCTTCGGCATCTTCTGCCGGTCCATCCAGTCGAGCGCGCGGCGGCGGATCTTGGGGTCGCGCCGCTCGTTCTTGATCGCGTCGATCAGCTCGGCCTCGGACAGCTGCTTCAGCAGGCCCTCGAACGCCAGCTCCCGGATCGTGTCGAGCTCCGGCGGCGCGATGTCGCCCTTGTCGTCCTTCCGCTGCTTCTGCTCGAGGTTCCACAGCTCGCGGTACCAGTCGGCGTCGCCGGGGCCGGCGAGCTTGACGTGCTCGCGCATCGCCGGCTCGCGCAGCTCGTCGCTGGCCTTCGACGCGACGATCTGCCGCAGCAGCTGCTTGCCGATCGTCGACGACAGGCCGAGCCCGTGCAGCGACGTCTCGCGCAGCACCTCGTCCTCGGCGCTGCCGGCGATCTGGGCCAGCTTGTCCAGGGCCGGCTGCTGCGCCTCCTGCACGTTGGCGAAGCGCTGCAGCTCCTTGCAGATCTCGCGGCGGAACAGCAGCGTCGCCACCGCGTCGTAGGCTTCGGCGAGGCCGATCGCCGCCTCGCGCGTGCCGGCGCGCGCGATCTTCTGCACGATCGCCACGTCGGCGTCGTCGCGCTCCTTCTTCAGCTGCGCGATCAGGGCGGCGGTGTCACCCTGCGCGCACACCTGCGCCGGCCAGACGGCGAGCGCGAAGACGAACGGGAGCGACGTACGGAGTTGGACGGACAATGGCATCTCGCGGCGTTCGGCCGCGCCGGGGCGGCGCAGCGGGTCTGTGACGCCGATCATCGAAACCCCGCGCAACATGGTCAAGGCGCGGCATTGCACAGGTGGCCGGCAAGGGACCCGGCACTATGGTGTGCGGCGCCGCGCGCGCTGCCCCCTCGATGACCACCGCTTCCGTCTTCCTCGCCGTCCTGCTGCTGCTGGCGTTGGTCTCGTTCTACACGCAGCGACTGCGCCCCGACGTCACCGCGCTGCTGGTCATGCTGGCCCTGCTGGTGCCGTGGCGGCCCGGCGAACACGGCCTGACGGCGATCCTGACCCCGGCCGAGGCGTTCCACGGCTTCGGCAGCCCGGCGATCCTGATGGTCGCGTCGATGTTCGTGCTGTCGGCGGCGATGGTGCGCACCGGCGCCGCGCAGCTGCTCGGCGGTCGCCTGCTCGCCGCCGGCGCGACCAGCGAGCTGCGCTTCCAGCTGACCGTGCTGACGCTGGTCACCGGCTTCAGCGCGGTGGTCAACGACACTACCACGGTGCTGGTGTGGATGCCGCCGGTGATGGCGATCTGCCGGCAGCGCGGCTACGCGCCGTCGCGCATCCTGATGCTGCTGGCGTTCGCCTCGCTGCTCGGCGGCAAGTGGACGCTGATCGGCACCCGCAGCAACGTCATCCTCAGCGACTACCTGCTCGAACGCACCGGCGAGGGCCTGGCGTTCTTCGCCTTCGCGCCGATCGGCGCCGCGGTGTTCGTCGCCTGCACCACGTGGTTCGTGCTGGTCGGCCGCCGCTTCCTGCCGCAGGCCCGCCCGAGCCCGTCGCTGGAGAGCCGCTACGAGGTCGCCGAGTTCCTGACCGAGACGATGGCCGAGCCCGGCTCCGACATCGTCGGCAAGACGCTCGGCGAGCTCGACCTGCCGGGCAAGGACGTGACCGTGCTGCAGGTGATCCGCGGCAAGGAGTTCCTGCCGCCGCAGCCGTGGCTCAAGGTGCAGCCGAAGGACGTGCTGGTGATCCAGGGCCGCATCACCGCGATCACCGACGCGCTGCACCAGGGCCTCAGCGTCAAGGAGGAGCTGAAGGTCGACGACAAGACGCTGCGCTCCGCCGACCTGCGCATGGTCGAGGCGATCCTGTCGCCCGACAGCGAGCTGATCGGTCACAGCCTGCGCGACCTCGACTTCCACCACCGCTACGGCGTCAGCCCGCTGGCGATCAGCCGCGCCGGACGGTCGATCAAGGAACGCCCGCTCGCCGAGCCGCTCAAGGCCGGCGACTCGTTGCTGCTGGTCGGGCACGAGGCCGAACTGCAACGCCTGCGCCGCAACCCAAACCTGTTGCTGCTCGAGTCGCGGCTGCTGCCGACGGCGCGCAAGCGCGACGCCTTCACCGTGCTCGGCATCATGGCGGCGATGGTGCTGTGCAGCTCGTTCGGCATCCTCAGCCCGGCGACCGCGATCCCGTTCGCGGCGATGGTCGCGGTGCTGACCGGCACCGTCGGCATGCGCTCGGCCTACGAGGCGATCGACCTGCCGGCGCTGGTCATCGTCGGCGCGATGATCCCGTTCGGCGAGGCGCTGCAGAAGACCGGCACCGCGCAGTCGCTGGCCGAGACGATGGCGGGCGCCTTCGACGGCAGCCCGCCGATGCTGCTGCTCGGCGCGATCCTGCTGCTGGCGGTGCTGCTGACCCAGCTGATCGAGAACGCCGCCGTCGCCGTCGTGCTGGCCCCCATCGCCTACGCGCTCGCCGTCGCCGCCGACTGCCGCCCCGGCCCGTTCCTGCTCGGCGTCGCGATCTGCGTCTCGTCGGCGTTCGTCACCCCGGTCGCGCACGAGTCGACGATCCTGGTCATGGGCCCCGGCCGCTACCGGTTCCGCGACTACGTGATCCTCGGCGGGCCGTTCGCCGTCATCACGTGGCTGGTGACGACTCTCACCGTGCCGCTCTTCATGCCCCTGAAGTAGCGCCAGTACGGAACCCGGTACCTTCAACAACCGCCCGATGTCCCCCCGCATCCTGCTGCGCCTGCTCGCCGTCCTGTTCGCCACCATCGGCTGGTTGCTCACCCGCGCCGCGACCTCCGACCCCGCGCCGCGCGACGGCTGGCAGACATTCCGCGGCGCACTGGCATCGACCGAGTTCGTCGACACGCAGAAGCTCGGCCGCCGCGCCGTCGTCACGCTCGACGCCCCGAATGACGGCCAGACCGACGAACGGCGCTTCGCCCGCGACCACCTGGAGCGCCTGCCGCAGCTCGAGCCGGCGCTGCGCGCGCTGCCGCCGCGCGCGCCGCTCGAAGTGATGGCCGTGCCGCGCAGCAAGGCCGGCTGGGCCGCGCCCGAAGGCCAACCGCTGACCATGCTGGTGCTGCGCCACGGCGACGAGGTGCTCTACGACCGCGACCGCGACGAGCCGGGCGGCGACGGGCTGGCGCTGGCGACGACGATCGCCGGCGGCGCCGCGATCGCGCTCGGCGTGGCGCTGCTGCTGGTCTCGTTGCGGCGGCGCGGCCCGGCATGAGCACCGCCGTGAAGCCGCGGGTGCTGTTCCGCATCGTCGCGGTGATCCTGCTGCTCGTCGGCGGCGCGCTGCTGAACGCCACGTGGCACGAGCCGACGCCGCACGACGAGTGGCGCGACGTCGCCGGCCCACTGACCGCGATCGACTGGAGCGAACAGCAACGCACCGGCCTGCGCTGCCAGTTGACGCTCACCGTCGACGACACACCGCGCCGCTTCGCCGTCGACCACGTGCGTCAGGCCGACGACCGCCTGCGCGAACGCCTCGAAGCGCTGCAGCCCGGCCGTGCGCTGACGGTGTCGGCGATCCCGCGCGACGACCTCGTCGCGACGACGCCCGACGACGATCCCGAACCCGCGTTGATCGTGCAGTCCGGCGACGAGGTGCTGTTCGACGTCGCACGCGACACGACCAGCGGCGCCGCGACCGCCTGGCTGGTGCGCGTCGTCGGCGGCGTGGTCATCGGCATCGCGCTCGGCATGCTGGCGCTGACGCGGCGACGGGCGGCGAACTAGCCGCACGCGCATTCGGGCGTTGTCGTCGAGGCGAACATGCGCGACGATCGCCGAGCCGCGCGGCGAAGCTGCGCGCGCACGGCACGGGAGGGATCATGGCAGACAACGACAAGGGTGCGCCCGCGGCGGGGCGACGGTCCGGTACGGCACTCGGCGCGGCGTTGGGCGGTGTGCTCGGCGCGGCATTCGGCATCCTGCTGATGTCGATCGGCGGCGACACGCCAGCGGCCGCAGCAGCGATCGCGCCGCTCCCCCCGACCGCGCTCGTCTTCGAAGAACTCGACGTCGCGCGGCTCGCCAGCCGCGACCGCGACACCGGCGAATGGGCCGTGCACAGCAGTGCGATCGTGCCGGACGATGTGCTCGCGTGGCTGACCGCGCGGCTCGGCCCGGTGGGCTCGCCGTTCGACCCGGCGCTCGAACAGCGCCCGCTGCGCGGCTCGATGTGGCGGGCGATGCTGCCGGACTCGCTCGAGCTCTACATCTGCGAAGAGTTGATGGCCGTGGCACGCTCGCCGACCTTCGTGCTGCTGCTCCGCGACACGACGACGGGAGCGCTGGCTGCTCAGCCGCCTGAATTCGACGCGCGGTTCCACGACATGGGCGTGCCGAAGATGCCGCCGCGCCTGCATCGCGTGCGCCTCGACGACCGCGCGCCGTGGCAGCTTGCGCTGCGCAGCTACGAGCACAACGGCACGATGGTCAACGCCGAGACCGTGGTGTTCTTCGAGCCGCAGCGCCGCCCCGGCGGCCTCGAGCTGCGCGACGTGCTGAGCTTCTGGACCGCGATGCAGTGGCCGTTCGACGACCAGGAGTTGGTGCGCGAAGGTGGAGTGTTCGCGGCGTCGCTGGCGCAGGTCGACGGCGTGTTGCGCCTCGAGGAGTGGTACGAGCACCCGGCGCTCGGTACGCCGCGCCGCCCCTCGGCGCGGGCACGCTACGTGCGCGAGGCTGCCGGCGAAGCGTTTCGCATGGTCGACCTGCAGGTGCTCGACGCAGGTTCGCCGTACCGGCGGCGGTAGGCAACCGACTGTCGAGCGCGCGAGAATCGCCGCGTGAGGTAGTCACGCGGCGGCTTCCCGTGCATTCCCTGTGGGCGAAAGGAGCGCCCGCATGCAGTCCCTGTTCTTCTCCATTCTCACGGCCTCGGCGATCACGGCAGCAGTTCCTCCATCACCGGGTCGCCTCGAAGACGAGCGATGCGTCTTCGTCTCTGCTCACCTCCCGGCCGCTAGCCCGCCACTGCGCGAGAAGTGGCAAACGCTGCGCCTCAAGCCGAAGATCCTCGACGACGCAGCTCGGATGCCGCCAGAGTCCCTGCTGCGCCTGTTCGTCGCACCCGGGCCAGTGGTGCGCACTCCGATTCAATCGAGCCTGTCGCAACTGACCGATGGGCGGATCAAGCGGCTGGACAGCGGCATCCAGATCGACGCCGAGGGCCTCGACGAGCGCTGGCGAGAGCTGAAGGGCCCCGGTCCACACGTAGTCAACTGGTTCGCTGGCGGGCGCTTCGTGCAGCTACTGCTTTTCGAACGGGGCCGCGACTGGTGGGTCGCCTCGGCGATGGCCGCGGAAGCCAAGAGCCGCGACGCTTCGTTCCTGCTGCTCGACGGCGACGCCAACGGAAGCTGGTGGGACGCACACGATTTCGTCTCGTTCATGGGCGGCGCACTGCGTCCCTTGGGCGGCGTCGACCGGGTCGATGACGGCACCCGCCGTGGACGCATCCGACTCGCGGGCAGCAACGGCGCAGTAAGCCTTCAGTTCCAACCATCGGAGCGCCCCGAAGGCCTCGACGACGACCAATGGCTCGCGCTGAATGCGGCAAACGAGCAGCGCAATCGACACGGCCTGCCACCGCTGCTCGTCTGGCGCGAGGTCAACGAGGGCCTGCTCGCCCACACGCGGTTCCTGCACCAACATGCACCGATGAAGGAAGGACCACTCAACAGCTACTACGGCGAGCCCGATGGCATGGAGGGGCGAAGCGACGCCGGCGCCGAGGCGTCCCGCAGTGGCTGCGTGGCCTTCCTGACCGAGAGCATGACGATCGCCGGCCACGTCGCGAGCTGCATCACCATGACGCAGAGCCGCTTCCAGGTGTTCGCCCCCGGTGCGGCCCGGTTCGGGGCGGCCCGCACCCAACGCTGGAGTTTCTTCCGGGCTCAAGAAGGCCCATGCAGCGGCGCTCGATACCTCGTGCTACCTGCGGCCGGCAGCCGCGACCTACCGCGCGCGTGCGGGAGCAACTGGCCATTCCCCCGGTCGTTCCCGGACCTCTATGCAAGCCCTCGTGGGCTGCCGATCTCGGTGAGCATGCCCAAGGCGCAGCTGATCGACGGTTCGACCCTGCGTGTGCGATCGATCGCACTCTTCACCCTGCCCGAGCGACGCGAAGTTCCAGGCTTCTTCTTCTCGATCCGCGACATCGACCAGGCAGCAACTGACCACACCTTCTTCTTCATCGCCGGTGATCCACTCGCCGCCGAGCAGGACTACCTGGTGCAGGCCGCCATCGAGGCAACCCGCAAGGGAGAGGGCGGCGTCGGGATGACCGTGGATGTCGATCTCTTGCAGTGGCAGTTTCGCACCGACCGCTGATCGTGGCCAGCCGAAGCCCCACGGTGCTATGGCAGGAGCAATCCGCGTAGAACCGAGCGCCATTGACCGTCATGCAACTCGTGGGTGTTCACCAGCAGCTGCGCCGGAGCCCCGTTGCCGGCCTGCATCCAGCAACAATCGGCGAACCAGAGCTGCAGGTCCGGTCGATCCCCAGGGACCCACTGTGCGATCCAACCGAGGCCACTGCCGTCCGCGAGCAGCACCCGCGGAGTTGCGAAGTCATGCCGCCCGCCGTGCTCCAGCACGATGGCGAAGTCCATGACCCCATCGCCGGTGATGTCGTCGATGCGCGCGAGGCTGCGAGGCGTGACCACCAGCCGATCCTGTAGCGTGATCGGCGGTTCGTCGAGCGGCTGTCGCACGACCAGTTCGCAGCGCCCCCGGCGCATCTCGTACCGCTCGAGCCCCACGAAGCCCGACGCGCCCGGCTCGAATCGCAAGGCGACGATGCCTATGGCCGCACCATGTTGGTCTACTGCCAACCGCGCCACAGCCTGGTAGCCGAGCTCCGGCCCTTCGACCACTTGCGGCTCCGTACCGCCTACGACAATGCGCAACGACCTGCTGTGGACCTGGCCAGCTGGCGTCTGACCGTAGTCCTGCATCAACAGCGCAGGCGTGCGGTCAGGGGCGGCCAGACCGTCGAGCAACTCCCGTCTGGCCATCGGGAAGGGACCGAATGACTGCCATACCAGTTCACCCGTATCACGATCGAGCACCTGCACCTCGCCCACCTTCTCCTCTCCATCTGGGCCCGGCGCGTGGTATCCACCAATCGCGACGCAACTCCGTCCATCGCCACGGAAGTCACCGGCGATGGCTACGTGGCTCCAAGCATCGTCACCGTAGAGCGAAGGACGAACGGACTCGGGCCACGTTCTGAGCACCCGTCGATCGGCCACCGAGTAGAGGAACACAGATCCACTGCTCTCCGCGCCGAATCGAAAACTGGAGGGATCGCCGACGAGAAGGTCTGGTGGCGATGCGTACACGGGGCTGGGCACTGGCAACAACCACGCGCCGCAGGACCTGCCATCAGCTCTACTCACACGCTCGTGGAACTCCTCGGGCAGGATCTCGTCGCGCAACCCCAGGTCAGGCCAGGAGAATCGACGGATGACACCCGTGACGCCGTCTCGCTGCACTGCCAGCAACACCTCGGGCCCACCATCCGCAGCAACGAACGGCACTATGCGAACTAGCTCTTCGCCAACGCCGAGTAGGTGACGGACTCCACCGGCCTCTGCCAGCAACAACGACTTGGCGGAGGGCGGAACAGCGCGGCGCGCGGTGGGCAGAGCCGCGGCATCACCCGGGTCGGCAACGATGGCAAAGCACGGAGGCTCGTCGTTCCAATGCCCACCGAAGACCTTGCCGTCACAGATACCGACGTCG
This sequence comes from Planctomycetota bacterium, assembly GCA_020638735.1. Lineage (GTDB taxonomy): Bacteria > Planctomycetota > UBA1135 > UBA1135 > UBA2386. The sequence continues at coordinate 769,637 of JACKHZ010000009.1, forward strand.
ATCAGATCCCGTGTCGGCCCGCGCTCCGCGTCGAGCCAGGCCCGCACGACGAGTCCGCGCGCACCGGCGACGCTGGTGAGCGCGAGTCGCGGCTCGAGCAACGACCGGCTCACCGCTTGGCTCTGGGCCACGTCGGAGTCCTGCATCGGCCAGGCGCGCGTGTCTTCCCCGTCGAAACCCGCTTCGACCTTCAACGACTGAGCACGCAGCGCATGCCCCCGCAAGTACACCACAGCGGATCGCATCGGCTCGGGAAACGCGACGCGCAGTTCCAGTTCGTACAGACCGGCGGCTTCTGGTGTAAGGGCACACAACGCCGCCTGTAGGCCACCTCCACCGAGCACCGAGGGCTCGGCCGGCCCGAGCCACGCAGTCACACGCCCGTGCCAGGTCACACCCTCGGGCAGCGGCGAGAACACAGTGCTCCATGTCCTCCGGAAGGAACCGTCGATGTCGGCCATCACCCTCGGCAACAGCTGCACATCAAGAGGCTGCAAGGAACTCGAAAATGTGAGTTCCTCGGTCCGCCCGCGCCCATCGATTGCGACCAACCGGTGCTCGCCCGGAGCGAGCAGCAGGCTCTCGTCGAACACGGCCGGATCCGCGATCTCGTGGCCATCGATGGTGCGACGGTCCCGGGGAACGGCAGGCGCCATCTGGTCGCGGCTGTAACCCGATGTCAGCTGGACAATCGCGCGGCCCTGGAGCTGGTCCGCGCGAAAACCCCCCTCGTCGACACTGTTGGTGAGGATCCCCACGGATTGATCGCCTTCACCGGGCCTGACCAAGAACCTGCACGTAGTTGGGGCGAGACTGTCTCCGGCGACGGTCGCTTCGTGTTCCCCGTAGGCCAGCCAGAGGCGCTGCCCGAGCCAGTGCTTCGTGCCATCTTCCAGTTGCACGGCGCCGAGTTCTGGCGACCAGTTGCCGGCGAAGACCACATGACGACCACGTGGCCAAGCCAACCAGACGATCACCGCGATCAGAGCCGGTGCGCCGACTGACAGTCTGGCCATCGACCGTCGGTCCCTCAAGAACCGCCGCACAGCCGCAGGCCGCCTAGCCACTACGGTGCCTTGGCCGGCGGCTGCCCGCAAATCTGCAGCCAGATCGGCGGCGCTCTGGTACCGGCAGCGCGGCCGCGGATCGAGACAACGATAGAGGATTCCCTGCAGCTGCAGATCCAGGCGCGCGGCATGCCGACGCGCCAACAGGAACGGTCGGCTCGACTGCTCTACGACCTCGCCCAACTCGCGCCGGAGTGGCTCCCCGAGCAAACCTAGATAGAGGATCAGCCCCAACGCGTAGATGTCCGCGCGCCCATCGACGCTTCCCGGATCCCGGGCGAGCTGCTCGGGCGCCATGTAGGCCAACGTCCCCATCGCCGCGCCGGAGACGGTGAACGACACCTTCACCTGCTGGTCACGCGCCAGACCAAAGTCGATCAAGACCGGCGACAGGTCGTCGCGGACGAGGATGTTGGCGGGCTTGACGTCGCGGTGCACGATGCCGGCCTCATGCGCCAGATGAAGCCCGTCGGCGACTGCCGCGAGCAGACGCAGTAGACGTCGCTGATAGCGCGGCGACCGCCGACGCTCCTGCAGGCCGCCAGAGATTCCATCCAGGAGCAAGCCGGAGGCTGGCGACGCCCAGCCCGATGCATCGAGTTCCACATCCGCGAGCAGCCGATCCAGGTCGATGCCGCTGACGCGCTCCATGACCAACACGCCAGTGCCGTCATCCAGCACGGAGTGATCGCGGTATCGCACGATCGCAACGTGTCGAAGGCTGTCGAGCACTCTGCACTCCTGCTCGAACCGCCGCTCCAGCCCCCCGGTCACGGCCGGAACGAGCTTCACGGCAACGTCTTCACCCTCGGCAGTCGTGCCGGCGTAGGTCACCCCCATGCCTCCCGCACCGAGGATCTGGCCGAGCGTGACATCGAGCACGACTTCCCCGGACCGACGAAACAGCTCGGCCCTTTGGCGAGACCGGTCGCCGAGCACATCCGCAAGCGCGGCGAATGGGTCTTGTGCGCGCGGCAGCCGCTCTTCGAGCCGACTCAGCAGATCGTCCCCCGTGCTGTCCGCCACCCCGTCTCCGCGCGCGTCGTCCGGCCGGGGGTTCACCAGCGCTCCTGCAGCATCTTCATCGCCCGCGACATGCGCTGGCGGAGTGCGACGGGCGTGAGCCCGAGCCGCGCCGCGATCTCCGCGTTCTCGTGGCCGTTGAGTCGCAGCATCAACGGCTCCCGATAGCTCTCGGGCAACCCGGCCATCAGCTCCCGTAGGCGTCGACGATCCTCGCCGGCCATGGCGTCGACGCTCGGGGTCACCTGCTCGCCCGACATCTGATCATCGGCGACCTCGCCAAAGAACTCGCCGGAACGCACGTTCATGCGACGCGCCTGCTGACCAACCTTCTGTTGCACGACCGCATGGGCGAAGGCCAGGAACTCCGGCCACGTGCAGCCACGGAACCGTTCGATGTTGCGCACGAGGTGCAGCAGACCTTCCTGGGCCAGGTCTTCGGAATCGAGGCCGGCGCGCAACGAGCTGTACGGAGGTAGGTGCTTGCGGGCCATGTTCCTGATGCGCACCCAAAGCGCCAGCAGCGAGGCCGGGCCACCGCCTCCTTCGCGCCCCGCGAGTTCACGCAATTCCGACAGCACGGATTCGAGATCGCGCCCCTCACCGGGAGTCTCGTCTTCGCTCATCGATCGACCTGCTCCACGTCTTCCATGGCTCGTGATTCTGCCAACAGCCGGCGCCTCGATCACGCACCACCGCCAGAAGCTTGGCGGCATCGATTGACCAGTCGACTGACTCCCGGCGAAGGCTCGCGATCCACCTGAGGCGACAGTGGATTGGAATCCGCAGGTGCGCGCGCTGTGACAACAGAAGTCGGTGTCACCATCGACGGCCCCAGACATTCCTCCTGGGGTAACCATGAAGGAGAAGTCCATGCAGCGAATCCCCAACATCACGCTCGGCGCCTGGATGAGCGCCGCGCTGGCCGTCGCGTCGGCCTGCCTACCTGCCCAGCAAAGCCACTACGCCGTCGCCTTGAACGGTATCGACGCCTACGGAACCGCCGCGGGCGTCGGCGACCTCGTCACCAACTCGACCTGGGAGGCTTGGGTGAAGATCCCGGCCAACCCAGTGACTCCGGCCAGCTATCGGCCCGTGCTGTTCCGCTGGGGCATGTACTCACACGGCCTGGACATCAACGTCAGCACGGGACAGGCACAGGTGAACACGTATTCGTGCCCCGCCAGCTGCCCCGCCGGCCAATCGGCCAACGGTGTTCTTGCCGCAGACACATGGCACCACGTTGCCGAGGTCTACGGCCCCGAGGGGGGCCCCTCTTGCACCGTCTACGTCGACGGCGTGCAGGTCGCCTCGTGCGCTGCTCTTGGATGTAACCCCTACGCTGGATGGCAGACCGTGCTCGGCGCTGTGGGCTACATCGGCTACTCGTCCTTCCTGCATGCCACCGTCGACGAGGCCCGGATCTCCAGCACCCCACGCTACTCGGCCAGTTTCATCCCGCAGCGTCGCTTCGTCGCCGACGCGCAGACAGTTGGACTCTGGCACTTCGACGAAGGCAACGGAGCAATCGCGCATGACAGCAGCGGCAACGGCCGCGACTTCACGCTGTACGGCGGCTATCAGTGGGTCCAGGGCAACCTCACGCAGGATGCCGAGTGGCACATGTTCGGCAGCGGGTGCGCCGGCAGCGCTGGCACCGCGACCCTGGATGCAGTGGACGATGCGATCCCGACCCTCGGCACGACGTTCCACATGCAGCTGACGAACCTGCCCGCGACCCCAATCTCCGTGCCCTTCGTCTACCTCGGTTACTCGAATCAGTGGCCCGATGGAACGCCGCTCGCGCTTCCGATGGACGTGTACGGGATGCCTGCAGCCTGCACGCAGTACGTCGACCCGACCAACGGCTACATCTTCGCCCTTGTCAACGGCTGGGGCACCGCCAACTGGGACGTGGTCATCCCGCCTAGCCCTCTGCTCGACGGCGCCACGGTCTACGTGCAGGGAATTGTGCTCGACTGGCAATTGACGACACCGCTACCTGCGCTCTCGACGAACGCCGGGGAGATGGTGATGAGGTTCTGAGGACACTACCGCGTGGCAAGAAGCACACCGTTGCCACCCGCCCCGCGCCCCTGCACGCTTGCGGCATGGCCCGCCGCCACCTGCTGCCGATCGCGCTCACCCTGACCACGCTCCTGTCCGCGCAGGAGCCCACCGCACCCGACGCCGCGCCCGACGCCACCGCGCCGCCGGCCAATGGCACCCAGCTGTGGCTGCCGCACTCGACCGGGCGGGTCACCATCGACGCCTCGTGGACGGTGCTGCGACCGGCGGACATCGAGGCCGCCACGCGGCCCTCCGACCCGAGCGCCGAGCCGGCGCACACGATCCTGCTGACGACGCTCGACGAGCTGCGCGAGCACGGCCAGCCGGCGGAGCACCTGATCCTCCAGCGCACGCCGGCGCCCGGACAACTGCAGCTGATCAACTGCTACGCGAGCGAGACCGCCGTCAAGACCGCCGACCTGCTCGACGAACGCGCGGTCGAGCAGATGCGGACCAAGCTGCTCGCAGACTTCGGCGAAGGCGCGCGCGTCGTCGACAACGCGCGCACCGAGCTGTTCGCGACCGGCGGCCTGCTGATGCGGTACGAACGCACCCGCGGCGCGATCACGTGGCGCCACGACTTCTACCTGGTGCCGGCCGAGAAGCACCTGCAGTACTTCGAGGTCGTCTCGACGGCCGACGAACCGAACGCGCAGCCGATCGTCGAGGCAGTGCTGCGCTCGTTCGACGGCGCCAAGGAAGGCGACACGCTGCAGGGCATGATCCTCGGCGGCGTGGCGGGCGCGATCGGCGGTGCCCTGGTCGCGACGTGGCTCGGTCGCCGCCGCCGCGCCGCGCTGGCGGCCGCCGGAACAGCCGCTGGACCGGGCGCGAACGCAAGCTAACGTGTCCCGACTCGCCGGGGTCAGCCGGCGATCCAGAGGAGCCAAGTGACCGCCATCATCGAAGCGCGCATCGCGCGCGAACTCGAAGTCCGCCCCGAACAAGTCCTCGCCACGGTGCAGCTGCTCGACGAGGGCGCGACCGTGCCGTTCATCGCCCGCTACCGCAAGGAGGTCACCGGCGGCCTCGACGACACCCAGCTGCGCAAGCTCGAGGAGCGCCTGGTCTACCTGCGCGAGCTCGAGGAGCGGCGCACGTCGATCCTCGCCAGCATCGAGGAGCAGGGCAAGCTGACCGACGAGCTGAAGAAGGCGATCCTCGGCGCCGACACCAAGCAGGTGCTCGAGGACCTCTACCTGCCCTACAAGCAGAAGCGCCGCACCAAGGCGATGATCGCCCGCGAGGCCGGCCTGCAGCCGCTCGCCGACGGCCTGCTGGCGGACCCGACGCAGGACCCGCGCGCGGTCGCCGCGGCCTACGTCGACGCCGAGAAGGGCGTCGCCGACGTCGACCAGGCGCTCGACGGCGCGCGCTTCATCCTGATCGAGCAGTTCGCCGAGGACGCGCAGCTGATCGGATCAGTGCGCAAGTGGCTCGAGCACGACTCGTCGGTGGTCACCAAGGTGGCGAAGGGCAAGGAGACCGACGCCGAGGCGCAGCGCTTCCGCGACTACTTCCGCTACGACGAGCCGCTGCACCGCGTGCCGAGCCACCGCGCGCTGGCGATCTTCCGCGCCAGGAAAGAAGGCTACATCGACGGCTACCTCGGCATGGCCACCGACGCCGCCGTCACCACCAACGCCGACGGCGAGCCGGAGGAGCCGCAGCACCAGCCGATCGGCGAGGCCGAGCGCGGCCAGCAGTTCGTCATGCAGCGCTTCGGCATCGCCCAGCAGGGCCGCCCCGCCGACGCCTGGCTGGCCACCACCGCGCGCCTCGCGTGGAAGGCCAAGCTGTCGCTGCACGTCGAGACCGACCTGATGTCGCAGCTGCGCGACCGCGCCGAGGCGCAGGCGATCGAGGTGTTCGCGCAGAACCTGCGCGACCTGCTGCTGGCGGCGCCCGCCGGCCCCAAGACCATCCTCGGCCTCGACCCCGGCATCCGCACCGGCTGCAAGATCGCGGTCGTCGACCGCACCGGCAAGGTGCTGCACACGACGACCATCTACCCGCACCCGCCGCGCGACGACTGGGAAGGTTCGCTGCGCATGCTCGCCGCGCTGTGCAAGCAGTTCGAGGTGGCGATCGTGTCGATCGGCAACGGCACCGCGTCGCGCGAGACCGACAATCTGGTCGGTGACCTGATGAAGCGCCACCCCGAACTCGGCGTCAAGAAGATCGTCGTCAGCGAAGCCGGCGCGTCGGTCTACTCGGCCAGCGAGCTCGCCGCGCGCGAGTTCCCCGACATGGACGTGTCGCTGCGCGGCGCGGTGTCGATCGCGCGGCGGCTGCAGGACCCGCTCGCCGAGCTGGTCAAGATCGAGCCCAAGGCGATCGGCGTCGGCCAGTACCAGCACGACGTCAACCAGACGCAGCTGGCGCGCTCGCTCGACGCCGTCGTCGAGGACTGCGTCAACCACGTCGGCGTCGACCTCAACACCGCCAGCGAGGCGCTGCTGAGCCGCGTCGCCGGCCTGTCGCCGACCTTGGCCAAGAACATCGTGCAGCACCGCGACGCGAACGGCCCGTTCTTGACGCGCAAGGAGCTGCTGAAGGTGTCGCGCCTCGGCCCGAAGGCGTTCGAGCAGGCGGCGGGCTTCCTGCGCATCCCCGACGGCAACGACCCGCTCGACGCGTCGGCGGTGCACCCCGAGGCCTACCCGGTCGTCGAGCGCATCCTGCAGGCCACCGGTCGCGATGCCAAGGGCCTGCTCGGCAACCGCGACGTGCTGCGCACGTTGAAGCCGGAGCAGTTCACCGACGAGCGCTTCGGCGTGCCGACCGTCACCGACATCCTCGCCGAGCTGGAGAAGCCGGGTCGCGACCCGCGGCCGGAGTTCGTCACCGCGGCGTTCCAGGACGGCGTCGAGACGCTGGCCGACCTGAAGGAAGGCATGCAGCTCGAAGGCGTGGTCTCCAACGTCACCGCGTTCGGCGCGTTCGTCGACATCGGTGTGCACCAGGACGGCCTCGTGCACATCAGCCAGCTCGCCGACCACTTCGTCGAGGACCCGCGCGAGGTCGTCAAGGCCGGACAGGTGGTCAAGGTCAAGGTGGTCAGCGTCGACATCCCGCGGCAGCGCATCGCGCTGACGATGAAGCTGCACGAGCGCATCGAAGCCGGGCGTCCGGAAGGCGGCATCGCCCGCAACGACCGCGGTGGCGCGCACGGCGGCGGTGGCTACGGCGGTCGCCCCGGCCAGCGCCCCGGCGGCAACCGCTTCGGCGGTCGCCCGGGCGGCCGCGACCAGCGCCCGTCGGCGCCGGCGCCGCGCGACTTCGGCCCGCGCGAGGACGTCGCCGCAGCAGCCAATCCGCTGGCGTCGCAGCTGGCGAACCTGCTGAAGAAGAAGAACTGATCGCCGCCGCCAGACCTCAGTCGCCGCCGACCGAGGCGGCGATGCGGCGGCCGGCGGCGCGCACCGCGTCGTCCGGCGCCTGCTCCACCAGGCGGGTGAAGTCGACGCCCCCGTCCAGCTCGGCGAGCACCCGATCGATGCCCGCCTGCAGCAGCGCGCGATGGCCGGCGTCCCCGTCGGGCATGCGCCGCAGCCTCGACGACAAGATCCGCTGGCGCACCATCGTCGTCGCGGCGCGGCGCGCCGACCGCACCTCGGCGTCACTCGGCGGATCGTTCGCCAGCGAACGCATCGCCACGACGAGCGCGCGTTCGAGGCCCTCGGTGTCGGCAGCCTCCGCCGCCGCGCCCTCGCCGTCGGCGGCGGACCGCGGCGCGATCGCGATGCGCACCGAGCCGTCCGCCGGCGTCTCGACCCAGGCGTGCAGGGGCCGAGGTTCCGCTGCGGCATCCGCGTCCTGCGCTCGCGGCGCGGGCGTGCGCAGTCGCTTGGCGCAGACCTCCGCGGCGAGCCGCACGGCGACCCGTTCCGCTGGCTCGGCCGGCGCGAGAACGGTTCGCACGGCCGCGACACGCTCCGCGGACGCCGCCTTGGCCGTGAGCGGTGGCAGCTCATCGGACGGCGCTGCTGCTGCTGCGCGCTGGAACACCCGCCCGGCGAGGTCGCGCACCTGCTCGGCGTCGATCCGCCCCGCGACGATCAGCACGCAGCGCTCCGGTCGGTAGTGCGCGCGCCGGAACGCGACCAGTTCGTCGAGGGTCAGGCCCGTCATGTCGGCTTCGGTGCCGGCCTTCGGCAGGCGCGCCTGCTGTTCGAGCATCCAGCGCAGGCGCGGGTTGGATGCGAGGCTCGCCGCCACGTTGCGCACCTCGGCGACCGCGCGCGGCCGCTCCTGCGCGAGGGTGGCGTCGTCGAACCGACTCTGGTGCAGCATGTCGGCGAACACACCGAGCGTGCGCTCGAGGTCCGTCAGGTCGGGGGCCGACGCATCCCCCGCGGCCGGCGGCGCGGGACGCAGCGAGTAGAAGTAGGTGCCGGCCCACATCGTCTCGGCGTTGCAGTCGACGAACGGCTGGCCGAGCGGACCGCCCTTCGACAGCACCGCGAACGGGTCGTCGAGGTCCCCCGCCGGGCTGTTCAGCACCAGGTGTTCGACGAGGTGCGCCGCGCCGTTCCAGCCGTCTGCTTCGTCGTAGACACCGGCGCGCACGCCGAGCACGACCGCGATCGAGGCGGCGTTGTCGACCGGGATCGTGACGATGCGGGGCGCGTCGACGCCGGCCTGCGGCGCGCTCTGGCAAGGCGCCGCGGAGGCGAGCGTGAGCAGCACGAAGAGCGATGCGGGTTCTCTCATGACGGACTCCGTGAAGCTCCACGGCCAGGTCCGCCGGCTGTTCAGCATTTCTGGACCAGGCGCCGAGAACCGCCCCGGCTACTTCGCGCCGGCCTGGTCCAGCACCTTGGCCGTCTCCGCGTGCCCGCCCTCCTTCGCCGCCGCGAGCGGCGTGCGGCCGTCGCCAGACCCGCCGTCGACCTTGGCGCCGCGCTCGAGCAGGATGCGCGCGAGCTCGGTGTTGCCGCGGATCGCCGCCAGCATCAACGGCGACGAACCCTCCGCGGCGCCGGCCTCGATCGCCGCACCGGCGCCGAGCAGCTGCCGCACGACATGGCCGTTGGCGTCCGACGCCCAGCAGGCGAGCTGCAGCGCGGTGCGGCCGTTCTCTTCGGTCGCCTCGAGCGCCACCTTCTTGCCCAGCAACCAATCGACGAGCTCGTCGCGACCGTTCTCGGCGGCGAGGTGCAGCACCGTCGCGCCGGTGCCCGGCTGCGTCGCCGCGAGATCCGCGCCGCCAGCGAGCAGCGCCTCGATCACCGCGACGCGCCCGAGCTGCGCGGCGCCGTGCAGCGCCGTGTTGCCGCTGGCAGTCGCCGCCTTGGCCCACTCTGGATGCGCCGCGAGGCCGGCCTGTACGTCTTCGACCTTGCCCATCGCCGCAGCGTCGACGAACGCCTGCAGGTCCGGCGGCGCCTTCGCCCCGCAAGCGACCAACACGAGCGCAGACCACACCACCAGCGAACGAGCGAGCTGCATCATCAGGAGGCTAGCGAACCCGGCCCCGACTCCCAGCCCCGTTCGTCACGTCATCACCGCCGCATGCCCTGCCCGAATCGCCGCACCGCCGGATCCGGGTCGAACACCGCCTCGTGCACCAGCAGCGCGCACGGCCAGACCTCGGCGTCGCGGGTCGCCAGCGTGCGGTAGGCGGCGAGGCGGACCTTCGGGTCGTCGTGCGCGGTGCAGTTGGCGACGTCGCGCTGCACGGCGCCGTCCCAGTACGACAGCTCCCCCACGACCTGCAGCGTCGACAGGATCGTCGTCGGCGCAGCGCGCAGCAGCGGCCCGACGACGTAGGCGAGCGACTGGCGATCCCACGGTTCGCCGATCACGGCGCGCATCGTGTCCTCGTCGACGTCGACGCCGGCGAGCTGGATCGCCTGGCCGGCGTAGCCGGAGGTGCAGCGGCGCGGGTCGCGCCCGAGGAAGCGCATCGCCGCTGCGTCGGCGGCCAGGCCTGCGCGCCAGCTCAGGCGGTCGTCGAGGCGCGGCAGCAGCGCTTCCAGGTCGTCGAGCTGCACGCCCAGCTGCACCGCCAGTTCGACGACGCGCGCCAGCTCTTCGACGTCGGTCGTCGCGTCCGCCCGACGCGACAGCGCCGTCGCCGCGAACGCGCGACCTTCGTCGCCGAGCGCGGCGGCGCGACGCACCGCGGCGAACGCCACCACCTCGACCGGCGTCGCCGCCAGCACAGCGAGCGCGGCGAGGTCCCCGGCGACGTCGCTGGCCGGCGCCTTCTCGATCGCCATCGCCAAGCCGTACTGCCAGTCCTTCGCGTCGGCCAAGTCCATCGGGTCGGTCGGCGCGACCTGCGCCAGCGCCGCGAGCGTCAGCTCCGCGCTGCACAGCGCCGGCGCGACCAGCGCGCGCGGCAGGACCCCGTCCCGCGCCGCCGACGCCAGCGCCGCGCCGCGCTGCGTGCCGAGCGCGGTGATCGCGGCCTTGGCAGCCTCCCGCGAGGTTCCACCGGCCCGCCATGCCGCGGCGATGCGCTCCGGGGCCTGCAAGCAAAGCGTCGCCACGTGCAACAACGCCGCGTCGCGGTCCTCGTCGCTGCGCCCGATCAGCAGGTTCGCGCGCGCTCCGTCGAGGCGTTCGACGCCGTCGGTGGCCCACGGCATGCCGTGGCGCTCCTCCCGCGGCAGCGCCGCGTACCAAACCAGCAACTCGTCCGGCAGCACGGGCAACGCCGCCGCCAGCGCGCTGCGCGCCAGCTTCTGCGGCACCGGCATGTAGAACACGCCGGTGCGCGGCGGCGCCGGCTCGATGGTCGGCGCCAACAGCTCGTGCACCTGCCGGGCGCCCGCGGCGTCGACGTGGCGACACAGCTGCACCAGGGCGAGCATCAGCAGCTCGTGCCGCGGCGCCTGTTCCGGCGCGATGCGCCACTTCCCGTCGGCGTCGACGAACTCGCGCAACCCGGCCAGCAGCGGCACGAGCAGGCGCGCGTCGCCGGCGGCGCACGCCGAGAACACGTACCACGACGCGGCGTTGGCCGGGAAGCCCGCGCGCGTCGGCCCGGGCGTGCCGCAGAAGCCGCCGAGCTGCGGCAGCTCGGACCTCAGCGGCGCCTTGCCGCGCAGGGCCGCGAGCGCGCGATCGCCGACGACCTCGGCCAGCCGCGAGTCTGGCGCGCCGGGCACGACCTTGGCGCAGACGGTCGCCGCGCGCTCGACGACCTGCGGGTCCTCGTGATCGAGCAGCGCCAGCAGGATCGGCGCGAGGCGCGTCGCCTGCTCCGGTTCGGCCGGCGGTTCGAAGTCGTAGGCGGCGCGCGACCAGGCACCGAGCGCCATCAGCACGCGCAGCGTGACGTGCACCCTGGGTGACGCCACGGCCAACGACAGCACCGCGGCCTTCTCGTCGTCGCCGAGCGCGGCGGCGAACTGCAGCGCCGTGCTGGCCCGCTGGTCGGCGACGTCGCGCGCCCGCAGGCCCGGCCGTTGCGCCGACATCTCGTGCCAAGGCGGGGCCGGGATGCGCAGCGCGTAGGAGATCAGCGCCTTCGCGAGCCGCCGGCGCTGCGCGGCGTCCAACGGCGTGCTCGCCCCCCAGCCCCCGAACTCGCGATCGGCGGCGAGGTCGTCGAGCAGCTTGTCGAGCGAAGCGGCCACGCCGTCGCCGAACGACACGCGGTTCTGCACCAGCTGCACCAGCGCGGCGTCGTCGCGACCGCCGTGCGAGAGCCGCTCCGGCACCGACAGCCGCAGCATCAGCCGCAGCGCGATCGCCGCCCGCCGGGCGATGGTCGGGTCGGGCACGACGAGCGCCTTCTGCAGCGAGAACGGTCCGTGTCGTCCGTCGCCGACGGTCAGCAACCACGCGCCGGGCTTGCCCGGGCCGAGGTCGCGCAGGCACGCCAGCACCTCGGCGGCGGCCTCACCATCGGCGGCGGCGCGCGTCCGCTGCAGCAGGAGTTCGGCCGGCCGGCGCTCGGCGCCGTCGTGCCGCCACTCGTCGGCCCACGGCTCCGGCCGCTGGAAGCGCGACACCGCGACGAGGTCGGCCCGCTCTTCCGCACCGGCCTTGACGTAGCGGTCGACCAGTCCGTCCAGAGCCTCGGCGAACACCGCCGCCCGCGCGCGCCGCCGCCCAGGCTCCAGCTGCCACAGCTGCGGCAGCGCGTTGCGGTCCGCGGTCAGCGGCCCCATCGCGCGCGCCCACAGATGGCCTTGCAGGCGCCCGCGAAGCGTCGCGACCGTGTCGACCAGCGCGCCGAACGGCACCTCGTCCACACCCGCTGCCTGCAGCGCGCGGTGGTAGTCGGGCTGCGTGACGGCGTTCGCGATGCGCTCGGCGAGCGCTTCGTCCTGAGCGCGCAGCGCGGCGACGGCAGCCATCGCCAGCAGGACCCGACCGGGAACGACACGCAAAGGGGATCGGATCATGGGGCTGCGGGGTGCTGCCTGTAGCGACACTGCGACCGCCGTCACCGGCACAACGGCTCGGCGACTTCCGGGTTCGGCCGACGGTCCAGCATGCCACGAACAGGCCCCGAGCGTGTCAGCGGCCGGTCAGGCCGGGGCCGTTCCCCGGCAGACGCCACCCGTCAGTCGCAGATCCGCGAGACCACACCGTTGGAGAGCTGCATCACGCCGAACAGGTCGCCGGCACCCTGCGCCACCAGCACGGCGCCGCGCGCCAGCGGATCGTCCGGCACCGGCAGCTCGAAGCGCACCTCGCCATCGGCGTTGGCGACGCCGCTGAGGAACACCAACGGGTCGACCAGCACCGTGCCGATGCCGGGCACGGCGACGTGCAGGACCTGGGTGCCGATCGCCAGCGCGGCGACGCTGCCGACCGGCTGCTCCTCGAGCTCGAAGCGCAGGCTCTCGCCCAGCTGCGGAACGCCGCGGCCGCGCAGCGGCGCCGCCGCCACGGAGTGGTCCTGCCATTCGTACTTGAGGTGCCCGCACGGCTGCGGCCGGTTGCTGCGGCCGGGGGTCGGCCGCGGCATCGTCACCAGCACGCCCGGCTCGCAATCGAGCCGACCGAAGCTGACGTCGTCGCGCTGGTCGCCGAACACGAACTGGTCGATCGCCGGGCTGCCGCCGGGCGCGAACAAGCCGACCTCCTCGCCGTTGCCGCTCAGCTTGAAGGTCGCGTGCAGCGGCCCTTCGCCAGGCTCGTTGTCGGCCCACACCAGCAAGCTGCCGCCCGCCGGCACGACGGTCCCGGCGGGGATCGTCCACTTGGTCGGGTTGCCGAGGTCGTCGGTCAGGTGATACCCCGACAGGTCGACGTCGACGACCGAGCGGTTGCGCAGCTCGATCCAGTCGTCGTTGTCGCCCGCTTCGTCGGTGAGCCCGTCGACGTTCTCGGCCAACACCTCGGCGATCTCGACCGCCGGCAGGCCGGCGCGCACCTGCACCGACAGCTCGTGCACCGCGCTCCAGACGCCGCCGAGCAGCGTGCGCGCCTTGAGTCGCATCGGGCCGCTGGCGATCACGAACGCGCCGGACCCGCCGGCAATGCCGACCGCGGCGCCGCCGGGCGCGCGCGGGTCGCTGCCGTCGGTCGTGTAGTACAGCGTGCCGGAGTTGCCGCTGCGCAGGATGCCGATCACCTGGCCGGGCGCGAACCACGGCTCGCGGATCTCGATCGGCGCGCCCGACACCCCGAGCACGAACTCCGGCGGATCCAGCGCCGGGTACAACATCGGGTGCGGCGACGGCACCGAGGTGTTCCGCAGCGCCGCGATCAGGTCGCCGCGGTTGCCGGCGAACATCTGCCGCACGTCGTCGACGTACGGCGCCCAATCGGCGTTTCGCGTCCAGGTCACGCCGCGCGGGTCGAAGCGACCCCACCGCGCCGACTCACCGACGACGCCGTGATCGACGACGCCGGTGATGCGGTTCCAGCGGTCGAGCACGTTCTGCTCGGACAGCGGGCCGTCCTGGAAGCACTGCTGGTAGACGCGGTCGGCGTAGGCGACGCGGAAGTCCGCCTGTTGTTGGCCGCAGCGCCACAGCTTGGAGATGTCGAGCGGCCCCGTCAGCAGCTCGTTGACGATGCGGGCGTGGTCGGCCGGCGGGCCGGGCCGGTTGGGCAGGTCGATCCAGCTGTCCTCGGCGTCCCAGCTGTAGAAGCGCACGCGGCCGTTCTGCGGGGCGTTGCGGTTGCCGGCGTACCAGTTGTTGTTGGCGCCGTTGAACGACGGCCAGTCGCCGCCGCCGCACCAGGTCCAGCCGAGGATGTAGTCGCAGAAGCTCGCGACGTCGAGCCGCGCCGCGACGGTGTTCCAGTTGTTGGCGCCGGCGGCGGCGATCATCGCGTCGTAGAAGGTGCCGTCGCCGTCGAGATCGCCGCTGTGGTTGCGCGCGAACCAGTCGTCCTTGCTGCCGCCGAAGCGGTCCGACAGGAAGCCCGCCTCCGGCCGTTCGACCGGGTTGTAGAGGCCCCAGTAGAGGCCGTTGAGGTAGAGGTGCACGAACAGGCCGCGCGAACCGACGCCGGTCATCGCGATCTGCGAGCTGCGCGCGAGGTCGTCCACCGCGAACGAGTAGCGGCCGGCGCGCGCCGGCTCGTTGTAGAGCAGGCCGTCGTTGAAGCCGGCGCGCAGCACCAGGTCGTCGAACGTGCGCACCTCCGAGTCGTTGCCCTCGGCGCTGTGCCGGAACAGGTCGTGGTGCCACTTGGAGTCGCCGTAGACGGCGCGGAAGTAGACGCGGATCGAGCGCTTCGCCTGCTGCCAGCTGTGCGGCGTCAACCCGCAGTCGACCTGGTCGTCGCGGCCGTCGGGATGGAACACCTCGATCGAACCCGGCGCCTCGACGCTGCCGCTCGGCGCGCGGACCACGCCGCTGCTGCCGAACATCTGCGTGTAGCTGGTGACCACCGACATCGTCGGCAGCGCCGCGAGGTCGGCGAGGATGCGGCCGGAGTACTGCGGGTCGCTGAGCACGCTGCCGTCCATGTCGTACGGCACCGCCGTAGTGAAGCCGGTCGGCCGCGTCTGCAGCAGCACCCGGTCCGGGAACACGTAGGTCTGCGTGTCGACGTTGGTCGGCGACAGCCCCGGCGCGGTCGCGTAGGCGCGCAACACCACCGCCGGCGTCAGCGGCCGCAGCCCGCCGTTGGTGCTGGTCGGGTCGATCGTCACCGTCACCGGCGTGGTGCCGTGGGCGACGTTGCCCGAGGTGCGCGGGTCGCTGCAGTCGAGCGTGTAGTGGATCGTCGCGCCCGGCGTCGCGCTGCTGATCGTCACCGACAGCGGCGCCGCGTAGAGGCCGCGCTTGTCGGAGAACTGGGTGTCGGCGACTTCCTGGGCTGCGGCGCGCACGGCGAAGGCGGCGGCGAGCGCGACGACCGACAGGAGACGGCTGCTTGGAGCGCGGCTCGGGAGCATCGGGACCTCGGGGTTGCGGAGCGGAGGGGCCTCCGGACCATAGGCCCCGAGCGACAGGTGTGAAGGACGGGAGAAGATCGTGACGTCCTGGCGACGAACGGTCCACCGTGACCGGTCCGCAACCACGCGCAACCCAGGGCATTCTTGCTGCGTTCGCCGCCCGGCTGCGCCCCGGCGACCTAGCCCGCCGCGATCGCCTTCAACGCGGCCACCAGCCGGTCCAGCTCGTCGGTGGTCGTGTAGCACTGCGGCGTCACCCGCACGCCGCGCACGCCGACGCCGTCGATGGCGACGGTGTGGATGTGGAACTCGTCGAACAGCCGCTTCTCCAGCTGCACCGGCGTGACCCCCTCGACGCCGACGTTGGCGATCGCGCAGCTGCGCTGCGGGTCGCGCGGGGTGTTGAGCACGATGCCCTTCGCGTCGCGCACCTGGTCGGTCCAGTGACGCTGCAGCGCGCGCAGCCGCTGCTCCTTGCGCGCGGCGCCGATCGTCCGGTGCTGCGTGATCGCAGCGTGGATCGCCAGGTCGGTGTGCGCCGGATGCGTGCCGGTGTGGTTCAGCTTGTCGATCGAGTCCACCGCGTGGTGGTCGCCGAACAGCGGCCACAGCGGCTCGACCCGCTGTTTGCTGACGTAGAGCATGCCGCAGCCGAGCGGCGCGCCGAGCCACTTGTGCAGGCTGGCGCCGTAGTAGTCGCAGCCGAGGTCGGGGATCTCGAAGTCGAGGTGGGCGAACGCGTGCGCGCCGTCGACCATCACCTGCACCGAGCGCTCGTGCGCCATGTCGGCGATCTTGCGGATCGGCAGCACGTGGCCGGTGAGGTTGATCATGTGGCAGACCATCAGCAGCCGCGTGCGTTCGGTGATCGCGCGGCGGTAGACCTCCACCACCTCGTCGTCGCTCTGCGGATCGATCGGCACCGACACGACCTTGGTCACGACGCCGTGGCGCCGCGACACCTGGCGGAACATCGACTGCATGGCGTGGTAGTCCTGCTCGGCGAACACCGCTTCGTCGCCTCGCTGCCACGGGAAGCCGGCGATCACCGTGTCGAGCGACTCGGTGGTGTTGCGGGTCAGGATCAGCTCGTCCGGTGACACTCCGGCGATCGTCGTCGCCAGGGTGCTGCGCACTTCGAGCTTGTCCTGCGGCTGCTTCCTGCGCATGTAGAACGCGGCGTCGCGGTTGACGTCGCGCGCGTGGCCGACGAACGCGTCGAGCACGTCCTCGCTCATGCGCGAGTAGTAGCCGTGCTCGAGATCGACGTAGCCCTCGGGCAGCCGGTAGCGCGCGCGCAGCTCGGCCCAGAAGTCCCCCGGCGCGGGCCCCTGTGACGGCGCGGCGTCGCGCGGCGCCACCGCCCGCGGCCGCGCACCGAACCACGAGCCCGTCACCGCTGCCGACATCGCCGACCCCGCGGCGAACAGGAACTCGCGCTTGTCCATGTCGCTCGTTCTACCACCTTCGCTACAACGGTCGCATGACCGCATCCGCCGAAGCCCCGCAGCACGTGCGCTACGCCGTCGACGGCCCGCTGGCCACGATCACGCTCGACCGTCCCGAGGCGCGCAACGCATACTCCGACGAGATGTGCACGCAGCTGGTCGCAGCGCTCGCCCGCGCCGACAGAGACCCCGACGCGCGCTGCGCGATCCTGACCGGCGCAGGCAAGGCGTTCCACGCCGGCGGCGACGTCAAGGCGATGAAGGCGCGCTCGGGCATGTTCGCCGGCGATCCCGCCGAGCTGCGGCAACGCTATGTCGACGGCATCCAGTCGGTGCCGCGCGCGATCGCGCAGTTCCAGAAGCCGCTCTTGTGCGCGATCAACGGCTCGGCGATCGGCGCCGGCCTCGACCTCGCCTGCATGTGCGACCTGCGCTTCGCCGCGCGCTCGGCGACGATGGGCTCGACGTTCGTGCGGGTCGGTCTGGTGCCCGGCGACGGCGGCGCGTTCTTCCTCGCCCGCACGGTCGGCTTCCCGCGCGCGCTCGAGCTGATGCTCAACGGCCGCGTGCTCGACGCCGACGAGGCGCTGCGCATCGGCCTGGTGCACGAGGTGTTCGACGACGACGCGCTGCAGGACAAGGTCGTCGAGCGCGCGCTGTCGATCGCCGCGCTGCCGCCGGTCGCGGTGCAGCTGACCAAGCGCGCCGCCTACCGCAGCTGGCAGGCCGACCAGGCGACGGCGCTGGAGCTGGCGGCGACCTACCAGGGCATCGCCCAGAACCACCCCGACCATCGGCGCGTGCTCGGCGGATGAACGCGTCGCCGCAGCGCACCGTGCACGAGGCCGACGCGCTGCGCTGGCTGGTCGAGAACCCGTTGCCGGCCGGCGCCGCGATCGCGACGTCGCTGCCGAACTTCGACGAGTTCTCGCACCGCGATCCGACCCGCTGGCGCGAATGGTTCGTCGATGCGGCGGCGCTGGTCTTGCGCAGCACGCCGCCGACGGGGGCGGCGGTGTTCTTCCAGACCGACGTGCGGCTCGAGCCCGCGCAGGGCGGCGGCTGGATCGACAAGGCGTTCTTGGTCCAGCTCGCGGCCGAGCGCGAGCGCGCGACGTTGCGCTGGCACAAGCTGGCGCTGCGCGCGCCGGCCGGCATCGCCACCGGCGGCCGCCCCGGCTACGCGCACCTGCTGTGCTTCGTGCCCGTCGGCGGCGGTGCGCTTCGCGACGACGCCACGGCCGACGTGCTGCCGCAGCTCGGCGAGATGCCGTGGACGCGCGCGGTCGGCGTGGACGTGGCGAACTTCGTCGTCGCGTGGCTGCGCGACCACGCCGCCGCGCGCACCATCGTCGATCCGTTCTGCGGCGTCGGCACGTTCCTGGCGGCGGCCAACGCGGCCGGGCTCGACGCGATCGGCGTCGAGAAGAACCCTGGGCGGTGCCAGAAGGCGCGCGCTCTGCAGCTGTAGGCGGTCCGCGCTCGAAGACACCGGAGTGCGAACCCCTTGCACAGCCGTGCAAGGCCAGCGGAGGCAGATCCCGCCGCCATGACGTCACTCACGACTCGATACCCAGCGTTCGCCGGATCTCCGCACCGATCACAGCATCACTCTCGGACAGCGAGAAGCGCACACCACCATCACCTGCTCGACCAAGCTCCCCTTCTCGCCGATTCTCAAGAGTCCGCATCTCCGTGAGGACGAGCTCGCCGCCAGAACACCTGACCTCGATCGACGCCCCTCCACGCATCAAGGCCCGCCAGGACTTCACCCCCAAGCAGCGCAGGATCTCTTCCTGATCTTCCGGGTATGGCTCCTTCGCCATCGACGATTGCTCCAGACACGCCCTCAGCGTTGCACCGACCTGAGCATTGGCCTCCGTGGCGGACACCCTCGTCACCGGCAAGCACGAACGAGACAGACCCCCGAAGACCCAATGCGGAATGAAGCAGATCTCATCCTCGAGCAGGTAGATCGATGCCGCCTCGACCGACGATTGCACTGGTTCGACTTCTCGTGCTCGACGCGTCGACGGTCGGCGCGTCGCTCCCACCGCTACCAGCACGCTGCTCAACAAGGCAACAGCACCCGCCACCCAGAGTAGGACCGCCATCACCGCACGCCTGTCGACATTGGCGAAGAGCTTACGTGACGATGCCTGCTGCGAGATGCAGGGCGTGTGCAGCGCCCACCGAGGCTCAACCACCCGGCGCCGCGAACACCAGCAGGTGCCCGTCGGGATCCAGCGAATAGGCGGCGTCGTCGCCCCAGTCGCGCGGCGCCAGCGCGCTGACCTCCCGGGCGCCGGCGGCGAGCGCGCGGGCGTGGCACGCCGCCGGATCGCCGACGCGCAGGTAGAGCTCGCCGCGCGGCACGCCCGCGGCCGCCCCCGGATCGGGGATCGCGTCGCCGAGCAGGCGGCGGATGCCGGCGAGCGGCATCAGGCCGAGCACCGCGCCGCCCGGCAGCGCGAACTCGGTCATGCCCGGCACGTCGAGCTGCGGGGCACGCGCCAACGTCGCCGCGTAGAACTCGCGGCTGGCCGCCTGGTCGGCGACGAACAGGATCAGGTGCGCGGCCTCGGCCAAGCGTTCAGCGCAGCGTCAACGCCTGGTGGGTCGACAGCACGAGCCCGCCCGGCATGGTCGTGGTCGCGATCGCCTGCAGCAACTCGCGCGCGCCGATCAGGCCCGGGTCCGTCGGCAGCGCGTAGGGCACGGCGCCATGCCCCGCCGCGTCGCAGAGGGCGACGCCCAGCAGGCCGGCGGTCGCCGCGTCGATGCGCAGCTCGCCGAACGACACCGTCACGGGAAGCGGCAACTCGGTGCCCGACACGAACACCGCGCAGACCGAATAGGGCTGCCACTGCAGGTCGATCGTGCCGACGCCGCCGGTCTGGAACGCCGCGGCGTCGCTCGCGATCGTCAGCACCGGCGCCGCCCGGGTCGGGTCCATGTCGTCGTGGTCGACGCGACCGTCCTGATCGTGATCGCCGGTGAAGTTCACCAGCGTCATCATGCCGCGCATCATGTGCATCATGTGGTGGCAGTGGAACAGCCACGAACCGGGGTTGTCGGCCGTGTACTGCACCGACCACGCGCTGCCCGGCTGCCCCGACGGCCGCACCAGCACCGTGTCCTTGCGCGGCGGGTGCGTCGCGCCGCCGGCGGTGCCCATCAGCCGCACGAACTGCCCGTGCAGGTGCATCGGATGCGAGTGCATCATGCCGGCGGTGCCGGTGGAGTAGTCGAACTGCACGACGTCGCCGAGCGACACCTCGATCGGCGTCACGTTGGGCCAGAACTCGCCGTTGATCGACCAGTTGCCGCCGCCGGGGGCTGGCTGCATGCCGAGCACGATCGGCTGCACGAGGTCCGGCGTCGCGGTGATCGGCGTGCTCGCCGGCCAGTAGCTCGCCAGCTGGGCGTAGTCGAGCATCGCACCCG
The DNA here is from genome assembly GCA_020638735.1 of Planctomycetota bacterium. Lineage (GTDB taxonomy): Bacteria > Planctomycetota > UBA1135 > UBA1135 > UBA2386. The sequence continues at coordinate 790,018 of JACKHZ010000009.1, forward strand.
ACGACAGGTTGCCCGGCACCGCGGTCGGCGACGGATCGGCGCCCGCCTGGCCGGCGTAGCGCACGATGCCCCGCACCACGGTCGCGGTGCGGTTCTCGATCGTCGACACGGCGAGGCTCCAGACGCCGGGGTTGTTGCAGTCGACGATCACGTCGTAGCGCTCGCCGATGCCGATCGGGATCGCCTGCGTGACCACCGGCTGCAGGCGGCCGCCGTCGGTGTGCGTGACGGTCATCGGATGCCCGTCGAGCGCGACCACGTAGTTGGTCATCGCCGCGACGTTGACGAAGCGCAGCCGCATGCGCTCGCCGGGCTGCACGGTGATCGTCGCCTGACCGTCGCTGGTCTTGCCGTTGAGCAGGTGACCGGTGTAGGAGCCGCCGGTGTTGGCCGCGTTCCAGTCGTCGAGCACGATCACGTGGTCGGTGTCGAACGCCGGGTCGTCGGCCGGATTGGCCGGGTCGACGATCAGCACGCCGGCGAGGCCGGAGTCGAGCTGCGTGTGATGGTCGCTGTGCGGGTGGAACCAGTAGGTGCCCGGCACCAGGTCCGGCAACTCGTAGAGGAACTCCTGCCCCGGCGCGGTCTCCGGCCGCGAGATCACCTGCATGCCGTCCATGCCCTGCGGCAGCGGCTGACCGTGGAAGTGCAGGATCGTCGATTCGGCGAGGTCGTTGTGCAGCCGCACGCGCAGCGTCTGCCCCTCGGTCGCGTGCAGCACCGGCGCCGGCAGCGTGCCGTTGTAGAGCCGCGCCGGCTCGCTGGCGTAGCCGGGCCCCAGGTCGACGGTGCCGGCGGCGGCGGTCAGTTCGTAGTCGACGATGGCCTGGGCCGCGAGCGGTGCGGCGGCCAGGAACGACAGCAGGTGGATGCGCATTCGGTTGGATCAGCAGGCCGGACGACGGTCGCGGCGTGAGGGGCGGGCGGGCAGCAGACCCGATCGCGCGTGGGGCGACAAGTGGACGCAGTTCGCAGTCGCGGCGCGCGCGTTCGCATCGGCGTATGCCGGCCCCGCCGCTACTCGTAGCGCAGCGCCTCGACCGGGTCGAGCGACGCCGCCTTCCACGCCGGCCACAGGCCGAAGAACAGCCCGACGCCGCCCGAGCCGGCGAACGCGAACACGCGCGCCCACAGCGGCGTCTCGGTGTGCAGCCTCGGCATCGCCATCGCCACCAGCTGCAGCAGCCCCTCGGCGACCAGGAGGCCGATGACGCCGCCGATCGTGCACAGCACCATCGCCTCGATCAGGAACTGGCCGAGGATGTCGCGGCGCCGCGCCCCGACCGCCTTGCGCAGGCCGATCTCGCGGGTCCGCTCGCGCACCGACACCAGCATGATGTTCATCACGCCGACGCCGCCGACCATGAAGCCGACCGTCGACAGCAGGAACATCACCGCCAGCGCCGCGAACACGATGTCGTCGAACGACGCGATCAGCGAGTCGGCGGTGCCGACGTCGAAGTTGTCGTCCTCGTTCCAGCGCACGCGGCGCCGGTAGCGCAACACCTGCACGATCTCGTCGAGCGCCGCGTCGCGCTGCTCCGGCCAGCAGCGCGCGGCGATGAAGAGGTCCTCCTCCCCGGGGTAGTAGCGCTGCAGCGTCTTGAACGGCGCCAGGAACACCGAGTCCTCGCGGTTGTCGTCGCCGAACGGGCCGTCCTTGCGCTTCTCCAGCGTGCCGACCACGGTGTATTCGTGCCCGGCGATCAACACCTGCTTGCCGATCGGCGAGCCCGACGGGAACAGCGCCTCGGCCGACTTGAAGCCGAGCACCACCACCGGCGACGCGTGCTCGTTCTCCTGATCGCTGAAGAAGCGCCCCTCGACGACGACGCGGTTGGCGACCTCGACCTCGTTGGGGAACACGCCGTGCAGGATCGGCGAGTCGATCTCCTCCTTGCCGTGGCTGGCGCGCTTCAGGAACGTCGGCACGTCGAGCACCGGGCTGACCATCTCGACCGACGGACACAGGTCGCGGATCGCCCAGGCGTCCTCCAGCGTCAGCTCGCGGCGCAGCCGCTGCTCGCGGGTCCGGCGACCGATCTGCATCATCGGGAAGCGCGTGATGTAGACGTTGTTGGTGCCGAACTGCTCGACCTGGTCGACCACCGACTGACGGAAGCCGTTGAGCACCGACGCGACGGCGACCACCATCAGCACGCCGATGAAGATGCCGAGCACGGTCAGGAACGACCGCATGCGGTTGGCGAGCAGCGTCTCGAACGCGAGGCGCGTGCCCTCCCAGGTGGCGAACAGGCTGCGGCGCAGGTTCATCGACGATCGTCCATTCGCGGCTACTCGGTGCGCAACGCCTCGATCGGGTCCAGCCCCGCGGCGCGGCGCGCCGGGGCGATGCCGAACACGACGCCGATGCCGGTGCACAGCACGAACGCCACCGGCGGCGCCCACAGCGGGAAGCTGGCCGGGAAGCCGACCGCCTGCAGGCCCGCGGCGGCGCCGAACGCCAGCACGGTGCCGATCGCGCCGCCGAGGCACGACAGCAGCACCGCCTCGATCAGGAACTGCTGCACGATGTCGCGCTGCCGCGCGCCGACCGCCTTGCGTACGCCGATCTCGCGGGTCCGCTCGATCACCGACACCAGCATGATGTTCATGATGACGATGCCGCCGACCACCAGCGAGATGCCGACGACGAACAGCGCCACGGCGAAGATCGTGCTGGTCAGGCTGCTCCACAGGTTGTTGATGCCCTCGGCCGTGACGATCGCGAAGTCGTCCTCGTCGCCGGGCCGCAGGTGGTGGCGGCCGCGCAGCACCGAGCGCACCTCGTCCATCACCGCCTCCATCTGCTCGCCCTCGCGCACCTGCACGCTGAGCCGCACCGAGCGGTCGGAGCCGTAGATCTTGCGGTGCACGCTGTACGGGATCTTGACGAAGCTGTCCTGCGACATGCCGAACAGCGAGCCCTTCTTCGTGGCGACGCCGACCACCGTCAGCGGCGTGCCGCGCACGCGCAGCTCCTTGCCGATCGGATCGATGCCGGGGAACAGCTGCTCCTTGACGTCGTTGCCGATGAACGCGACCGGCACCGCGCGCTGGTCCTCGAACGGCAGCAGGATGCGGCCGTCGGCGACCTCGAACGGCTCGATCTCGAGGATCGCCGGCGTGACGCCGTCGACCTCGACCGACCTCAGCTCCTGCCCTTCGCGCTCGAGGTCGGCCGTCGAGCGCACCTGCCACGCCACCTGCTCGGCGCCGGCGACGTACTCGGCGACCGCGCGCGCGTCTTCGCGGTCGAGGTGGCGGTTGCGCCGGATCGCGTCGAGGAAGTCCTTGCGGTTGGTGATGATGCCGAAGCGCTGCACCGTGAACACGCCGCGGCCCAGGTTCGACAGCTTGTCGGCGACGTACTGATTGAGGCCCTGGATCACCGCGATCGTCGCGATGATCGAGGCGATGCCGACGATCACGCCGAACAGCGTCAGGAACGAGCGCAGCCGGTTGGCCCAGATCGACTCCAGCGCCAGGCGCGTCGCCTCGACCGGGTTCACGCGGGCGCTCCCGCGGCGGCGGCGCCACCCTCGGCGTGCGGCGGCGGCGGCGCCGCGACCATCGCCTCGTCGCTGGCGACCAGTCCGTCGCGGATCGTCACCACGCGTCGCGCGTGCTCGGCGATGTCGCGCTCGTGCGTGACCAGCACGATGGTGTTGCCCTGCTCGGACAGGTGGCGGAACAGCGCCATGATCTCGTGCGACGTCTTGCTGTCGAGGTTGCCGGTCGGCTCGTCGGCGAGCAGCAGCGCCGGCTGCGTGACCAGCGCGCGGGCGATGCTGACGCGCTGCCGCTGGCCGCCCGACAACTCGTTGGGCCGATGGTCCATGCGGTCGACGAGGTCGACCTGCCGCAGCGCCTCGGCGGCGCGCTCGCGGCGCTCCTTCGGCGAGACCCCGCCGTAGATCAGCGGCAGCTCGACGTTGCGCAGCGCCGACGCGCGCGCCAGCAGGTTGAACGACTGGAAGACGAAGCCGATCTCGCGGTTGCGGATGCGCGCCAGCTGATCCGGCGACAGGTCGGCGACCGGCTGGCCGTTGAGCCAGTATTCGCCCTCGGTCGGCGTGTCGAGGCAGCCGATCAGGTTCATCAGCGTCGACTTGCCGGAGCCGGACGGGCCCATGATCGCCACGTACTCGCCGCGCGCGATGACGAGGTCGACGCCGCGCAGCGCGCGCACGGTGGTGCTGCCCATCGCGAACTCGCGGGTCAGGCCCAGGGTGCGGATGACGGGAGGCGTGCTCATCGGCTGCGCCTCGCCTAGCGCCGCGGCGCCTGCCAGGCGCGCTGCCGCTTGGGGTCGATCTCGACGCGGTCCCACTCGGCCAGCGTGCGCAGCTTGTCGTGCGGGCCGCTGATCACCTGTTCGCCGTCGGCGAGCCCTTCGAGCAGCTCGAAGTCCGCGCCGCCCGCGATGCCGGTCTTGACCGGGCGGAACCGCGCGAAGCCGTCGGCGATGACGAACACGCCCTCGAGCTCCTTCTTGTCGCGGCGCGAGCTGCCGTCGTCGGCGGCCATGACCTCGCCCGCGGCCGGCTTCGGCGGCGGCTGGTAGGCGCCTTCGGCGTCGAGCTCGACCTCGCGCGCGACCACCACGCCGAGCGGCACGACGAGGCAGCTCTCGCGGGTGTCGGTGACGATGTCGGCGGTGGCGATGAAGCCCGGCCGCAGCGTCTCCGGCGGGTTCTCCAGCCGCACCACCACCTTGAACTCGTTGCCTTCCTGGTTGTCGGTGCTCTGGATCGGGCTCTGGCCGATCTCGGTGACGACGCCCTTCATCTCGAGGTCGCGGATCGCGTCGACCTCGACCACGGCGACCTGGCCGAGGCGCACCGAGACGATGTCCGCCTCCGACACCTCGATCTCGGCCTCGATCACCGACATGTCGGCGATCGTCATCAGCGTCGCGATCGGGTTGGACTGGATGCCGGGCACGGCGCGCTCGCCCTTCTCGACGTTGCAGGCGGTGATCAGGCCGCCGAGCGGCGACTTGATGACGGTCTTGGCCAGCATGTCCTCGGCGCGGGCGAGTCCGGCGCGCGCCACCGCCACCTGGCTGTCGATGCGCTGCCGGGTCGTCTTGGCCGCCTCGATCTGCGTCTCCATCGACTTGCACTGCGCCTCGGCCTGCTCGAGCCGGGCCTGCTGCAGGTCGAAGCGCTGCTTGGCCAGCCGCGCCTCGGCGGCGGCGACCTCGAACTCCTCGCTGCCGATCAGCCCTTCCTGGAACAGCTCTTCCTTGCGCCGGTACGACGCCTCGGCGCGTTCGCGCGAGATGTCGGCCTGCTCGCGCTCGACCTTGACGCTGGCCAGCGCAACCTTCTGCGTCGCCAGGTTGGCCTCGGCGTAGGTGACGCCGACGTCGGCGTTGGCGACGTCGGCGAGCGCCGCGGCGACCTGCGCCCTGGCGGAGGCCACCTCGGCCTGCAGCTGGGTGTCGTCGAGCCGCAGCAACACGTCGCCGGCCGCGACGTGCGCGCCCTCCTCGACCAGCAGCTCGACGATCACGCCGGCCACCTCGGCCTGGATGTCGACGAACTCCTGGGCGCGGATCTTGCCCGTCGCCTTGACCTTGGCCTCGAGCTTGGGGATGCGCTCGACCTTGGTCACGGTGACCATCGTCGGCGCCTTGGGCTTCATCGCCGCCCAGGTGATACCGCCGACGACGGCGACACCGAGGGCGAGCAGGACGATGGTCGAGAACTTCATGCGGGGGGCAGACGTGCGGGCTGGCGGCGGGCGCCGCGTGCAGACGAGAGGGAGAAGGTGCAGGGCGGCGGGCCGGGCTGCAAGGGAAACGAGAGCGGCGCCATGTGGCCGGGCGGCCGGAGATCCTGCCGCGGCGACCGCGAAGGTCAGCGGGCGGAGCGCACGCTGGCTCGCGCCGCATGGCCGTCCGTGCGGCGGCACGCCTCGCCAACCCCGCGTCGGCGGCGGTCACTTCGCCGGCAGCGCGAGCTCCACCGCCACGCCGGCGAGCCAACCGTCCGTCGCCTCGAGCAGCGCCGCGCCGGCGAACAACCCGGTGTCGGAGACGGCGACCAGGTCGACCGCCTCGAGCGCGGCGACGCCGCGACGCTCGCCCTGCCGCACCTCCAGCTGCCTGGCCTGCCGCAGCTGGGCGACGTGCTCCGCCGACGTCGTGAACACGACCCGCAGCCGCGACACGTCGACCAGCTCGACCAGCACCTGCTCGCGAACCCCGACCAGTTGACCCGGCACCGCGTGCACGCGGTGCACGTGGCCGGCGAACGGCGCCCGCACCTGCAGGGCGTCGAGCGCCAGCTCGGCGGCCTGCAGGTCGGCGCGGTGCAGCTCGACGCCGGCGCGCGCGGCCTGCAGGCCGGCCTCGGCGCGGCCGACCTCGAGCCGCGCGATCGCCACCTGCTCCTGGGCGTTCTTGACCTGCTGCCCGAGCACCTGCCAGGTCTCGCGATACCGCAGCACCTCGACGTGCGCCTGCTGCACGTCGGCGCGCGACGCGCGACCGGCCTGCACGAGCACCTCGAGCTGCTGCTCGTGCGCTTCGGCGGCGTCCATCATCTCCTTGGCGCGCGGCAGCCCGTCGCCGGCGGACTTGCCGTCGCGCTCCGCCACCGCCAGCTGCCGGGTCGCGACCTCGAGCCCGAGGCGCGCCTGCTCGGCTTCCGCCTCGGCCGCGGCGAGGACCGCGCGCGCCGCCCGCACCTGCACCTCAGCGCCCGGGTCCTCGAGGCGCACCAGCAGCTGTCCGGCCGCGACGAGGTCGCCGCGGGCGACCGCCAGCCCGGCGACGCGGCCGGCCGCGGCGGCCTGCACCGCCAGCTCGCGGAACGGCACCAGCTCGCCGATCGCCACGGACTGGGCAGACGCGGCGGCGAGCAGCGACGACAGGAGCGACGAGAGGGCCAGGTGCTTCATGCGGGCGATGGGCGCGGGGGTTCCGGACGCGCTTGCCCACCGGGTGTATCCGCAGCCGCGCCGGACGAACAGCGCCGCCCCCCCGCGGTGCCAGCGGCGATTCGCCCCGCCGCCGCCGAAATCGGCAAGCACGCCCCCGCGGGCGGCCGATGCCGATGGCATGGAAAAGCGCGACGCGGTGTTCTTGCTGGCCCTGCTCGGCGCCGGCGGCTACGCGACCTGGGCCCACTGGGACACGATCTCCGCGCGCCTCGGCCTCGACGAGTTCGAGCCCGGCGGCATCAAGGCCGTGAGCCTGGCCAAGAACGGCTTCGACTTCGAGGCCGGGACCGCCAACTGGCAGTACCTGCAGACGCGCGCCGACCAGGACGAGATCGAGCTGCCGCACGACGCGTGGACGGCGCAGTCGGCCGGCGACAACCGCTTCGTCGTCACCGCGCGCTGGCGCGAACACGACCTCGAGCAGCGGCGCGAGTTCGACGTCGACATCGTCACCTGCGCGGTCGCCTACCGCGGCGAGGACCCGGCGCCGCCGCGCTGAGCCGCGCGCTCCGGCGCGAACCTACAGGTTGCGCAGCCGGATCGCGTCGGTCGGGCAGTTGCGCTCGCAGGCCATGTCGCGCGTGCACTCGTAGTTGTGCAGCTTGCGCACCACGCTGCCGAGCGGCACCGCGGCGTAGCCGTGCGTCGCGCAGGTCGCGGCGCAGATGCCGCAGTGGATGCAGGCGTTCATGTCGACGTCGAGCACGACGTGGTCGCGCGGCCGCTGCACCATGCGGTCCTCCTCGGCCACCGCCTGCGGATCGCACAGGTAGCGGGTCAGCGGGTGCGTGGTCAGCACCTCGATCGCCTCGCGCTCGCCGAGCCGCACGACCTCGTTGACGTCGGGCATGTCGAGCAGGCCGAGGTGCGAGACCTTCGGCTTGATGACCACCGTGCGGTCGTCGACGTAGCGGTGCAGGTTGTGTTCGTTGAGCGCGAGGCCCATGACCTCGTAGGTCTGGAAGACGATGTGCGGCAGGCTGGCGCGATACGGCGTCGGCTGCTGCAGGTTGCGGTGCGACAGGTCGACGGCGATCACCAGCTCGGCCTGCCGCGCGCGCGCGATGCGCAGCGCCAGCGTCTCGGTCATGCCGCCGTCGATGTAGTGGTCGCCCTCGATCTCCGCCGGCTCGAAGATCGTCGGCAGGCAGGCGCTGGCGTAGACCGCGTCGGCGACCGGCACGGTGTCGGCGCCGGGCATGCCGAAGAACCGCGACGCGCCGGTGGTCAGCGACAGCGCGTTGCAGAAGAACGGCCGCGGCAGCTCGGCGAAGGCGCGCTCCGGCAGCCACTTCTGCAGCAGACCGCGGAACGTGCGGCCCTTGTAGACCGAGGCGTGGCGATAGCCCTTGACCAGGAACTTCAGCAGGTTGAGGCGGAAGTAGTCCTTCAGCGAGATCTCGCCGGCGGCCTCCTCCATCTCGTGGCTGTCGCGGCCCGACGCGTACAGCCCGCCCATCACCGCTCCCATGCTGGTGCCGACGACCTCGTCGACGATCAGCCCGAGCCGCTCGATGGCGCGCACGATGCCGATGTGACAGAAGCCGCGCATGCCGCCGCCGCCGAACACCAGCACGGTGCGCGGCCGCGTCGACCGCAGCGGCTCACGCAGCACCGCCGCGCGCTCCTGTGCGACGACGTGCCCGTTGGTCCCGTTCTGGGACGCGCGGTGGCGTGCGTCGTCGTGATCCCGGTCAGGTGCGTCCACTGGTCATGCGACGGGCGCGGTGTACGGAGCTCGCGCGCCCTGCTCCCCTCACTAGATCGGATCTGCGCCGAGGTTGCCTGAAGGACGCAACCGACGCCGGTCGAAGACTAGAGAACACCCGGGAGGCATGGTCCGAATGACGGCTTGGCAACGATTGCAGCGCCTGCCGCGCGCCGAGCTGCGCGCCGAGCAGGACCACCTGCTGCGCAGGTACGTGCGCGAATACCTCTACCCGTTCTCGCCGTACTACCGCGCGCTGTTCGACCACAGCGGCGTGCGCCCCGAGCAGATCCGCACCGTCGACGACCTGCGCCGCCTGCCGCTGACGAAGAAGCAGGACCTGCTGCCGACCGACGCCGACCCGCAGCGGTTCAAGCAGTTCATCCTGCAGCCCGACGCGGCGTCGCTGAAGGCCTCCTGGCCGCTGGCGAAGAAGCTGCCGCTGCTGTGGCAGAAGTGGACCCAGGGCACCGAGGCGGTGAAGCGCCGCCTGCGCGACGAGTTCGCGCCGTGCTTCATGACCTTCACCACCGGGCGGTCGGCGGAGCCGGTGCCGTTCTTCTACTCGGCGCACGACATCCACAACCTGCACGACACGGGCGCGCGGCTGGTCGACGTGATGGCGCTCGACCCCGAGTACCGGATCGCCAACGTGTTCCCGTACGCGCCGCACCTCGCCTTCTGGCAGGTGTTCTTCGCCGGCCAGGCCGCCGGCATGATGGCGCTGTCGACCGGCGGCGGAAAGGTCATGGGCTCGAGCGGCGACCTGCGCGCGATCACGCGGCTGCGCGCCGACGCGCTGATCGGCGTACCGGGCTACGTCTACCACCTGCTGCGCCGCGCCGTCGCCGACGGCCTCGACCTGTCGTCGATCCGCTGCGTGGTGCTCGGCGCCGAGCGCGTGCCGTCGGGCATGAAGGACAAGATCGTGCAGTTGCTGGAGGCCACCGGCGCCCACGACGTGCGCGTGTTCGGCACCTACGGCTTCACCGAGGCGCGCATGGCGTTCGCCGAGTGCCCGACCAAGGGCAACGAGTACACCGGCTACCACCTCTACCCGGACCTGGCGATCTTCGAGGTCGTGAACCCGCAGACGGGCGAGGTGCTGCCCGACGGCGAGAGCGGCGAGCTGGTGTTCACGCCGCTGCGCGCGCGCGCCAGCACCGTGTTCCGCTACCGCACCGGCGACCTGGTGCGCGGCGGCCTGCAGTACGAGCCGTGCCCGCACTGCGGCCGCACCGTGCCGCGCATCTCCAGCGACCTGACGCGCGAGTCGAGCCTCAAGGACCTGCAGCTGCTCAAGGTCAAGGGCACGCTGGTCAACCTCGAGGACTGCGCGATGCTGCTCGGCAGCATGCCGGAGGTCGAGGAGTGGCAGATCGAGCTGCGCAAGAAGGACGACGACCCGTTGGAGGTCGACGAGATGATCGTGCACCTCGCGGTGCGCCCCGAGTGCGGCGAGGACGCCGCCGCCGAGCGCGTGCAGGAGCTGTTCAAGAGCCGCCTCGAGATCTCGCCCAACCAGATCGAGTTCCTCGGGCTCGAGCCGATGCTGCGCAAGATCGGCATGGAGACCGAGATGAAGGAGAAGCGCTTCGTCGACGCGAGGCCCAAGGTATGAGCAGCCAGAAGAAGCCGTCGCGCGGCATGGCGATCGTCGCCGGCGTGCGCACCCCGTTCTGCAAGGTCCAGGGCGCGCTGGCGGGCGCCGCCGCCGCCGACCTCGCCACCGCCGCGTTCCGCGAGCTGCTCGACCGCACACCGATCCGCCGCGACGCGATCGACGAGGTGATCCTCGGCTGCGCCGGGCCCGACGCGCGCGAGGCCAACGTCGCCCGCGTCGCCGCGCTGCGCAGCGGCCTGCCGGAGACGACGCCGGCGGTGACCGTGATGCGCAACTGCGCGTCGGGCATGGAGGCGGTGCTGGCGGCGCGGCAGAAGCTGCTCGCCGGCGAGGGCGAGGTGTTCCTGGTCGGCGGCGCGGAGTCGATGAGCAACTTCCCGCTGCTGATGGGGCCGAAGCTGGTGAAGTTCTTCACCCGGCTCGGCAAGGCGCGCTCGTTCGGCCAACGGCTCGCGGCGATGGCCAGCTTCCGCCCGTCGGCGCTGAAGCCGCGCATCGCCATCGTCGAGGGCCTGACCGACCCGATCACCGGCCTGATGATGGGCAACACGGCCGAGAAGGTCGCGCAGCGCTTCGGTATCGACCGCGCGGCGATGGACGCCTACGCGCTCGAGAGCCACCGCCGCGCGACCGCGGCACGGGCGAACGGCCGCTTCACCGCCGAGATCGCGCCGCTGGTCGCGCCGCCCCGCTTCGACGCCGCGGTCGAGCAGGACGACGGCATCCGCACCGAACAGACGATCGAGGCGCTGCAGAGGCTGCGCCCGGTGTTCGACCGGCGCGAGGGCGACGTCACCGTCGGCAACAGCTGCCAGGTCACCGACGGCGCGGTCGCGCTGCTGTGCACGTCGTTGTCGATGGCGAAGAAGCTCGGCCTGCAGCCGCTGGCGGTCGTGCGCAGCGCGCACACCGCGGCGCTGTCACCGGCGACCATGGGGCTCGGCCCGGTGCACGCGGTGCCGGGCGCGCTCGAGCGCGCCGGCATCGGCTTCGACGACGTCGGCGTGATGGAGCTCAACGAGGCCTTCGCCGCGCAGGTGCTCGGCTGCCTCGCGGCGTTCGCCGACGACGACTACTGCCGGCGCGAGGTCGGGCTGCCGGCGGCGCTCGGCGCGTTCGACCCGGCGCTGGTCAACCCCAACGGCGGCGCGATCGCGCTCGGCCACCCGATCGGCGCCACCGGCGCCCGCCTGCTGCTGACCCTGGCGCACGAGCTGCGGCAGCGCTCGGCGCGCTACGGCGTCGCCACTCTCTGCATCGGCGGCGGCCAGGGCCAGGCCGTCGTGCTGGAGGCCGCATGAGCACCACCGGAAGTTCTGCCGCGACCCCGACCGCGGCCGCCAAGGTCCCCGCGGCGCCGCTCGCGCTCGAGCGCGTGCAGCTGACGATCGGCGACGACGGCATGGCGGTGCTGCGCCTCGGCCGCGCCGACGAAGGCATGGTCACGCTGACCGTCGAACGCATCGCCGAGCTCGACGCAGCGTGCGACCGCCTGCTGTCCCACGAAGCGCTCGGCGACGGCAGCCTGCGCGCGGTGATCGTCACCGGGCCGGACCCGACGGCCGCGCCAGGCGCCGACGCGCGGCGGCCGGGCGCGGCGATGTTCTGCGCCGGGGCCGATGTCAACCTGATCCGCGAGGTCACCGACCCACAGGACGGCGAAGCGGCCGCCGTGCGCGGCCGCAGCGTGTTCGAGAAGCTGCGGCGGCTGCGCGCGCCGGTGATCGCGGCGATCGAGGGGCCGTGCCTCGGTGGCGGCCTCGAGCTGGCGCTGTTCTGCGACCTGCGCGTCGTCGCCGACGCACCGGGCACGCAGCTCGGCCTCCCCGAGGTCAAGCTCGGCATCGTGCCGGGCTTCGGCGGCACGCAGAACCTGACCCGCCTGATCGGGCTGCCGAAGGCGCTCGACCTGATCCTCAACGGCAAGCTGCTGCGGCCCAAGCAGGCGCTGCGGAGCGGCGTGATCGACCGTCTGGTGCCGCGCAGCAAGCTGCTCACCGCCGCGCGCGAAGAGGCGCTGAAGCTGGCGGGCGACGGACGCAAGGCGCCGCCGCGCCGCCTGCGCGGCCAGGCGTTCTGGCTGAGCCGCACGCCGCTGCGCGCGCTCGCCGTGCGCGCCGCCCGGAAGGCACTGGCGAAGGGCCAGGCGCGCTTCTACCCCGCGCCCGGTGAAGCGCTGCGCTGCTGCCTGGCGGCGCTGACCATGCCGGTCGCGCAGGGCTTCGCGGTCGAGGCGAAGGCGCTCGGCGCGATGATCGCGACCGACGTCTCGAAGGCGCTCGTGCACCTGTTCTTCCTGACCGAACGCCAGAAGCGGCTCGGCAAGCAGGACGGCGCGCGCGACGTGCAGCGCGCGTTCGTGCTCGGCGGCGGCGTGATGGGCGCCGGCATCGCCGGCCTGCTGGCGCAGAAGGGCACGGCCACGCGCCTGTGCGACGTGGCGATGGCGCCGCTGCAGCGCGCCAAGCAGCGCCTGCAGGCGACGCTCGACAAGCAGACGAAGCGCCGCCGCATGGAGCGTCACGAGGCGCAGGCGGTGCAGGACCGGTTCGCCGTGTCGACCGAGGCCGGCAGCCTGCGCGACACCGACCTCTGGCTGGAGGCCGTCGTCGAGGACCTGGCCGTCAAGCAGAAGGTCATGCAGGACGCCGTCGCGCGCGGCCTGCCGGACGACGCGCTGCTGGCGACCAACACCAGCTCGCTGTCGGTGACGGCGATGCAGCAGGGCGTGCCGCACCCGGAGCGGGTGATCGGCGTGCACTTCTTCAACCCGCCCGAGAAGATGCCGCTGGTCGAGGTGATCCGCGGTCGCGACACCGACGACGCCGCGGTCGCCACCGCGTGCCGCCTCGCAGTGCGGCTCGGCAAGTTCCCGGTCGTCGTGCGCGACTCGGCCGGATTCCTGGTCAATCGCTGCCTCGCCCCCTACGTAAACGAGGCGGCGCGGCTGCTGCTCGAGGGCTCGAGCCCCGAGTCGATCGACGCGGCGATGCTCGACTTCGGCATGCCGATGGGGCCGTGCCGCCTGCTCGACGAGATCGGCTTCGACGTCGCCGCCAAGGTCAGCGAGGTCATGCACGGGGCGTTCCCCGAGCGCATGCAGCCGTGCGAGCTGTTCGCGGCGATGGTCGAGGCGAAGGCGCTCGGCCAGAAGAGCGGCGGCGGCCTGTTCGGCGCGAACGGCAAGGGCGACGGCCCCGGCCGCGCGGTGCTGGCGGCGCTGCGCCGCAGCCGCGGCACGCCGGCGCGGCAGGCGTCGCGCTCGGAGCTGCTGCAGCGGCTCGTCTACCCGCTGGTCGACGAGGCGTTCCGCTGCCTCGACGAAGGCCTGGTCGAGCACGAGCACGACCTCGACCTCGGGCTGGTCATGGGCATCGGCTTCCCGCCGTTCACCGGCGGCATCACCCGCTTCGCGCGCCGCGAGGGACTGGCGACGATCGTCGCCCGCCTGGACGAGCTGGCGCGCGGGCTCGGCACGCGGTTCCGCCCGTGTGATGGCCTGCGCCGCCGCGCCATCGACGGTTGAGCAGGCGGCTCGGCCACGCCGCCCCGCGACCGGTGGCGGCGCGGGTTGTCGCCCATCGCAACGCTCGACCGCAACGGCCGAACGGATGCGAGCTCTTTTGCTACAATGCCTTGTGAACGGTGAGATTCGCTGCAGTCCGGCTGGCCACCGCGCCGATCCAGGTGCCGGCGCAGCGACGTTCTTTCTCCGAGGGTCTGCAGTTTGAGATATCCGACCGGCATTCTGGCCTGCTTGCTGGCCGGTTGCGCGATGCAACCGACCGCCGGCACGGGTCCAGACGCCGCGGTGGCCGTCGCGCTGCCCGAGCCGGGTCAGGTGCTGCGGGTCGGTCTCGAGTTCCTGCCGCCCGACGACCGGTTCGCCGACGCCGAGCCCGAGCGGGTCGAGGCCCATCCGCTGCGCGTCGGCGCCGGCGGCAACGGCCCCGACCTCGCGCGCGGGCGCGACGCCGACGAGCGCTCGTCGCTGGTGCCGCGCCTGACCCACGCCGACTTCGACGCGATCGACGACCCCATCGCCCGCGAGACGGTGCACTTCCTCGCCGACCTGGTCGCGACCGACGCGCAGCGCGTGCAGCGAGAGGTCGGCATCCCGTTCTTCGACTTCCGTCGTGACGACACCGAGCGCGGCATGCTGCTGCACAGCGAGGAGCGCAACCAGCTCGATCACGAGCAGTGGTGCCAGCAGAACGGCATCGGCCTGCTGAAGCGCCCGCTGCGCCAGATGCTGAAGCGCCTGCCGATCGTGCACGAGCTGCAGGTCGAGGTCGACGAGTTCCGCTCCGAGCAGGTGCCGCTGTCCGAGGACTACCAGCAGGCCCACGGCGACCGCCGGCATCTCGGCCGCGTGTCGGTGCGGCTGCACGCCAACGACCTCGCCGACCCGGTCGAAGTCGTCTACATCCGCTCCGGGGTGCGCATCGGCACGAGCCAGGAGCACGCCAAGCTGTCGCTGGACTACCAGCTCGACACGTTCGTGCACCTGTCCTTCCGCGCCCGCAACGACTACGCCAGCGGCCATACCCGGCTGCGCGCCGACCTGGTCTACAGCCCTTCGCCGCGACTGACCGTGCACCTGGCGGCCGGCGACGACATGGACTTCCTGTCCACCTCGTCGATCTACTCGCTCTACCAGTCGCCGATGGATGGCAAGGCGGGGCTGGTGCTCTACGCCGTGCACACCTTCTGAACGAAATCGCCCCGCCGCCGGCCCGATCGGCGACGATGCACACCGTGCGCACCCCGCCCTTCTCCGCCACGGCGCTGACGCTGCTCGCCGCCGCCTGCTCGCTGCAGCCGGCGCCTGGCACGGCGCGCCCGCCGCTGCCGCTCGCCGACGCGGTGCCGCTCTTGACGCCCGACTGCAGCCGCTGGCAGGACGACGGCTGGCGGGCCCGCGGCGTGCTCGACGGCGGCGGCGAACGGGTGCGCTTCGAGCTGCGGCGCGCGGCGGGCCCGGCGACGCCCGCGCGGCCGGTGGTGCTGCTGGTGCCGATCCTGGCCGGCGGCGCCGACCTGATGGAGCTGGTCGCGCGGCGGATCTGCGCCGAGGGCTTCGACGTCGCGTTCTGCGCTCGCGCCGGCGACGCCCTGCTGCCGCCGCAGCGCGGCCCGGAGCTCGACGAACTGTTCCGCCGCACGGTGCTGCACCAGCGCCTGTTGTTGCGGTGGCTCGCAAGCAGCCCCGACGCACCGCCGGCCACGTTCCTCCTCGGCGTCTCTCTCGGCGGCATGGTCGCGACGGTGGTCGCCGCCGAGGAACCGTCGGTGCACGGGCTCGCGGTCTGCTTCAGCGGCGGCGACCTGCCGAGCCTGATGATGGCCAGCAGCGAACCGATCGTGCGCGAATGGGTCGACTGGCGGCGCACCACCGACGGCATCGACGGCTGCGCCCTCGACCAGGAGCTGCGCCGGACCCTCGGCTGCGAACCGCTGCGCTACGCCGCCCGGGTGCCGACCGACAAGGTGCTGTTCGTCGACGCGGGACTCGACACCGTCGTGCCGCCGCCCAACCAGGCCTTGCTGTGGGAGGCGTTCGGCCGCCCGGAGCGCCTGACGCTGCCGCTCGGCCACTACTCGGCCGTGCTGGGTCTCGACCGGGTCATCCTCGCCACCGCGGATCACTTCCGGTCGCTGACCCCGCCGACGCCCCCGGGAGCAACCGCGGCCCTTGCGCGTCGAGCGGCGCGGCCGTTTGATCTTGGCCCCCCGGAATCCACTATCCCAGCCGACTCTCCATGAACCTGCGCTCCTGCCTCTGCGCGCCGCTCCTGCTGGCGTTCTCCCTGCCCGCCCAAGAGGGCTCCGCCCAGGACCCCGAGAAGCAGACGGGCCCGACGCCCCAACAGGAGGTCGAGAACCTGCGCGCCGAGAAGCTCCGCCTGCAGCGGGAGATCCACTATGCCCAGGAGCGCGTGGCCGACGCGAAGAACCTGCTGCGCAGCAAGCTGACCCGGGCGGAGCAGAGCTTCCGCTCGATCGAAGCCGGCGTCTCGGCGGCCAGCATGCCGGCCGCCGCCCGGCAGCCGCGCCGCGTCGCCCGCGTCGCCACCGAAGAGGAGCTGCGCCAGCAGCCCGAGGGCACCATGCTGATCGTCGAAGGCCGCGCCATCGCGCAGGGCTTCTTCGACAAGGTCATGGACTACATGCGCGAGCACTCCGCCGGCGACGACGCGGTGCGCGCGCAGCGGGTGGCGTTCGACCTGATCCGCACCGAGGCGATGGCCGCGGCGTTCTACGAGAGCGAGGGCGAAGCCCGGTTCGGTGACGTGCTCGGCCAGATCCAGCAGGGCAAGTCGGTCGCCGAGGTCGCCAAGGAGACCGGCAGCGTGCCCGGCGCCGACCCCGAGGGGCGCGTCGTCGTCACCCGCAACTCGCAGTACGGCCCGTTCTTCGAGCAGGTCGCCTTCACCACCGAGCCCGGCACCGACGCGTCGCCGTTCCGCAACGCCAACGGCTACGTGCTGATGCACGTCGACGGCATCGAGAAGGGCGCGACGCCGGAGCAGGACACCGCGATCTGCCACGTCGCGCAGGTCAACTACGCCGACGTCGCCGAGATGCAGCGCGCCCAGCTCAAGGTCAACACCGGCCAGATCGAGGTGATCGCCCGCGACCAGGCGGCGCTCGACATGCTGCCGGCGCTGTTCAAGGCGGCGCCGACGGCGCCGAGCCTCGTGGCGGATCGGCGCGGCATGCTCGCGCAGCAGGCGAAGGAGATGGAGCAGCGCATCCAGCAGCTGCAGGCCAGCGGCGGCGACCAGGCGGAGATCACCGCGCTGAAGCAGAAGCTCGAGGCGGTCAAGAAGGCGATGGAGGCGACGCCGGAAGGCGTGGACGACGGCCTGAAGACCAGGTCGATCGAGCAAGAGCACGAGAAGAAGGGCGAGAAGTGAGTCGCCGGCCCGCGCGTCGGGCCCGATGATCGGTTCGCTTCCCCACAGCCCGGAGGCCGATGGCGCAGCCGTCGGCCGCGGCCTTCCACACCTCGAGTCCCACACCACGGCCCATGGTCGCGATCCGCAAGAGCGGCGGCGTCGTCGCTTTTCACTGGCAAGGCAAACTCACCGACCCGCGCGAGGACGCGTTCGCCGACGCACTGTCGCAGCGACGCTTCCGCACCATCGAGAACGCCGCCAGCGAGGAGGTGTCGGTCGGCTGGGTCACGCCCGCCGACCCGACCGGTGACAGCTTCGCCACCGAAGACCTCGACGGCGGCGCCGGCGCGTGGCTGCGCTTCCGCATCGACAAGAAGTCGATGCCGATGAAGTGGCTGCAGATCCACCGCGACGCGGCCGAGAAGGCGCGCGGCAAGAAGCTGTCGGCGCGCGAGCGCCGCGAGCTCAAGGACGACCTGATGGACCAGCTGCTGCCGCGCGTGCTGCCGACCATCACGCTGGTCGACGCGCTGCTGTTCCACGACCGCCGCACGGTGCTGCTGTTCGCCACCAGCAAGACCGCCAGGGAGGCGTTCGTGAAGCTGATGTTCGAGACCTTCACCGTGCAGCTCGACCAGGGCAACCCGCTCGAGAACGGGCTACGCCTCGACCTCGGCGAGGAAGAGGACTTCGCGCTCGAGCGGCTGGAGCCGATCCGCTGGCCGAACGCCGAGCGCGCGCAGCCGAGCGCCTCGCTGGCTGCCGCCGCGGCCAGCGCCGCGGAGGGCGACGCATGAACCAGACCAACGCAGGCGCCGAGTCGCACGGCTGGCTGGGTGAGGAGTTCCTGACCTGGCTGTGGTTCCGCTGGGAGACCGACGGCGGCGAGTTCACGCTGCCGGGCGGTCGCATCGTCGGCGTCGCGCTCGACGACTTCCTGACCTTCGCCGCGCCGACCGACGACGAGACCGAACAGACGCTGCGCCGCGGCCTGCCGACCCGCACCGCCGAGGCGCGCACCGCGCTGCGCCAAGGCCGGCGGCTGCGCAAGGCGCGCCTGCTGGTCGCCGAGGGCGAGCGCCAATGGGCCGCGACGCTCGACGGCCCGACCCTGTCGCTCGGCGGCGTCAAGCTGCCCGAAGACGCCGAGGAGTGCGAGTCGGACACCGACCGCACCGCCGACCGCGCCGCCAACTGGCTCGCGCTGCACGAGATCGTGCAGGGCCTCTACCGGCTGTTCCTCAAGGAGCGCCTGCGCGCGGACTACAAGTCCACCGGCGCCGAGGCCCAGGCGAGCTGGATGGCCCGCTGAAGGCCCTGGCCTGGGGCCACCGCAGCGCGCGGGCCGCGCTGCGCGCCTCGGGCGGCCTGGCGCACGACGACGATCGGCGACGCCGACGCCGCGCCAGGGTCTTCGAGCACCTGCGGGCTGCGCGCCCATCGATCGGCGTTCAACGGTCGGCCTCGGTCCGCTCCGGGAGGAACTGCATCGCCTCGCGGTGCAGGAACGCCAACAACGACGCCGCGTCGCGGAAGCCGGGGCCGCCGTCGCCGCCGATCGGCACGATCGGCGGGATCGCCGCGGGGCCGAGCTCCTCGCTGCGCTCCAACGCGGTCTGCCGCGCGCGATCGGCGGCGCGCCAGGTCCCGTGGTGCGCGTAGCGCCACTGCAGGCCTTCCCCGTGCTGCGACACCAACCGCCACTCGAGGTCCCAGCGCGCATGTTGCAGGCCGTTGCCGTCGCCGTCGGCGTCGAAGGTGCGCACCCACAGCTCGAGCACCGCGTCGGCGTGCAGCGTCGCCGCCGCGGCGGCGCTCGGCTCGACGGGATCGAGGCCGGCGTCCACCAGCATCGTGCGCACCACGCGCGGCGCGACGACGCCGTATCCGCGGCGCCGCAGCTCGGTGCCGAGCCCGGCGAACCAGTCGACGTGGCCTTCTCCGGACGCGCCGAACGCGTGCGGCCAGACCGCCACCAACGCCGGCGTGGCGCCGCGCAGCGGGAGCGGCTCCGGTCCGCCGAAGTGACACGCGGCGCCGCCGACGCAGACCAGGGCCATGACGGTCGACGACGACAGGGGACGCGGGCGCGCACGCACGCGGCCATGCTCGCATCGCGGCTGGGCCAGCGCGAGGCCCAGGCCGGAGTTCCACTCCACCGCGCCGCCGCCTGCGACCGATGCAATGCTCCCGACTCCGGTGCCATCGCCTTGACGGCGCCGACCGCCCCCCCGACATTGCGTTGCCCGTGGTGACTTCCCGGATGCCTGCGAACCTGGCCGCGCTGATCGTCGGCCTGGCGCTGCTGCTCGCCGCCGCGAGCCGGCAGCTGGTGCACTGCACCAGCGGCGACGGTTCGACGCGCCTCGAGCTGCAACGCGACGCGCTCGGATGCCACGGGCCGAACGGCTGCGACCACGATCACGACGCCCCGACGGCGCCGCGCTGTTGCGGCCACGATCACGAACTCGAAGCCGGTCGTGACCCCGCCCCCGGCGAGCCGACCGCCGACTGCGGCAGCACGTGCCAGCACGTCCCGCTGACCATCGATCTCGCCAACGGGCCGCGCGTCGAGCTGCCGACACCGCCACCGCCCGCCGCGACGCCGCCGCCACCGCCGCTCCTGCTCGGGTCCTGCGCACCTCGCGCCGCACACAGCGCGCCGCCGACCACCGGCCCGCCGCGCCCGCCGGGCTGGCTGGTGCACCGCGCCGCCGTCGTCCTGCAGCTGTAGTCGATCGTTCGTCCGGGCGCGCTCGCGCGCGTCCCCGCCGGACCGCGTACCGCGCGGTCCACCACCCCGTGGCGCCGAACGACCGATGCAATCCGTCCATTCCACCCCCCGCATGCTGCCGTGCGTGCTGCTGCTCGCCGCAGCATGCCAGAGCTACGAGCCCGCGCCGGTCGACCTCGCCGCGCACGAGCTGTCGTTCCTGCGCCGTGAGCCACCGCGCGCCGCGTCAGGCGCGCTGACCCGCCGCAGCGCGCGGGCGACGGCGCGGCTGTTCCACCCCGACGCACGGCTGGCCCGGCGCGACACCGGTGTCGCCACCGCGCTGCGCGACTTCGCCGGCCTGCTGCCCGACCCGCAGCTGTCGGTGACGCCGCAGTACGTGCTGGAGCAGGTCGCGCACCGCTGGGTCGTGCAGTCGCAGCTCGGCGTGACGCTGCCGATCAACGGCCGGCTCGGCGCCGCGCGCACGCTCGCCGAACGCGAGCGCGCCGAGGCGATCGCGACCGCGTGGACCACCGAACAGCGCGTCGCCAACGAGCTCGACCGGGCCTGGATCGAGTGGACCGCCGCGACCCGTCGCGTGCTGCTGCTCGACGCGGTCTGCGACGACCTGACCGAGCTGCAGCGCATCGCCGACCGCCTGGTCGCCGCCGACAGCCTGACCCGCCCGGCGGCGCGGGTGTTCGCGCTCGAACGGCGCAACAAGGAGATCGCGCGCGAACGCGCCGCCGCCGCCGTCGCCGCCGCCGCGCTGCACGTCAAGCAGCGGCTCGGGCTGCACCCCGACGCGCCGGTCGCGCTCGCGCCGGAGCTGGACGTCGAGCCGTTCCTCGCCGACGCCGACGCCCGCCGCGACGCCGTGCACGACAGCCCGCAGCTGCTGCGGCTGCGCCTCGCCCACCGCAGCGCCGAGGCCGACCTCGACCTGCAGGTGCGCATGCAGTGGCCGGACCTGCAGCTGTGGCCCGGCCACCAGCAGGAGGACGGCGCGCAGCGTGCGCAGCTCGGCTTCCAGTTCAACCTGCCGATCTTCAACGCCAACGCCCAGGCGATCGCCGAGGCGCGCGCCGTTCGCGAACGCACAGCCGAGGCGCTGCGCTGCGGCCTCGAGGCGCTGTTGCAGGCGCTGGCGATCGCCGAGATCGACTTCGCCGCGTCGACGCGCCAGGCGCGTCGCTTCGCCGAGCTCCGCGAGCTCGCCGAGCAGCAGGTGCGCGACGGCGAGCTGCTGGCCAAGGCCGGCCAGTTCGACCCGATGCTGTTGCTCGACGCGCTGCTGCGCCTCTACGGCGTGAAGCTGCAGGAGCTCGACGCGCGCGAAGCCGCCGCCCACGCCGCCGTGACCATCAACGACCTGCTGGCGGCGCCCGACGCGGCGCCGCTGCGGTTCGACGCCGAGGCCCCGCGAGGAGACGACCGATGAAGACCCTGCCGCCCCCCTGCCGCGCCCTCGCCGTCGCCGCCCTGCTGCTCGCCAGCTGCGGCGGCGCCGCCGCCGATCCGCACGACGACCACCAGGACACGCCGCCGAAGACCAACCGCATCGACGTGCCCGAGCTGGTCCGCCAGAACCTCGGCATCACCTTCGCCAAGGTCGAACGCCGCCGCGTCGTCGCCACGCTGCGGCTGCCGGCGCAGATCGAGCTGCTGCCGGCGGCGACCTGGAGCTACCACGCGCCGCTGACCGGCCGCGTGACCTTCGCCGTCGACCCGCTGCAGGCGGTGAAGACCGGCGACCTGCTCTACTCGCTCGACTCGCCGGCGTGGCGCGCGCGCCAGCGCGAGCTCGGCGCCGCCGGCAGCGCGATCGAGATCACCGGCGAACGGCTGCGCGCGACCCGCGAGGTGCTCGCCGCCTGCGAAGAGCACGAACAGAGCCTGCGCGAGGCGCACGCGACGACCACGCGCTACGTCCAAGACCTCGAGCAGGCGCAGCGCGACGTCGGCGGCCAGGGGCAGAAGCTCGCCGCCGCGCGCGTCGACCTGGCGCAGCTCGGCGCGCAGCTGGCCGAGGCCTCGGAGAAGCACACCGAGACCGAGGCGCGCATCGTCGAGCTGACCGCCGAGCAACGGGTGCAGCAGCAGCAGCTGCAGCTGCTGCTCGCCGGCGCCGCGGCGACGCTCGGCGTCGAACCGCGCGCGCTCGCCGAGACCACGGCCGACGGGCCGCGGTGGAGCCAGCTGACCAACGTCGAGGTGCGCGCCACCGCCGACGGCGTCGTCGAGCACATCGCCGCCGCCAACGGCGTGCTGCTCGAAGAGCACGCGCCGGTGTTGACCGTCGTCGATCCGCGCCGGGTACGCTGCCGCGCGCGCGCGCTGCAGAGCGATCTGCCGCGGCTGCGCGACGGCCTGCAGACGACGATCGTTCCGGCCGGCGTCGCCGACGGCGCGACCGCGGTGCCAGGCGCCCTGCAGCTCGGCACCACCGGCGACCCGCGCTCGCGCACCATCGACCTGTTCGTCACGCCGGCGCCGGACGCGGTCGCCGCCGCGACCTTCGTGCGCCCCGGCGTCGCGGTGTTCGTCGAGATCGTCACCGCCGGCGGCGAACGGCCGGAGCTCGCGATCCCGAGCGGCTGCGTGCTGCCCGACGGGCTCGACCGGGTGTTCTTCCGCCGCGACCCCGGCGACCCCGACAAGGTGATCCGTGTCGTCGCCGACCTCGGTCGCGACGACGGCCGCTGGGTCGAGGTCAAGAGCGGCGTCACCGACGGCGACGAAGTGGTCGCCGCCGGCGCCTTCGAGCTGGTGCTGGCGAGCTCCGCCGGCGCCAGCAAGGCCGGCCACTTCCACGCCGACGGCACCTTCCACCAAGAGGACCACGAGTAGTGTTCCGCAGCCTGATCGCGTTCTCGCTGCAGCGACCGTTCGTGGTCGTGGTGCTGGCGCTGCTGGTGGTCGGCGGCGGCGCGTGGCTCGCGCCGCGCATGCCGGTCGACGTGTTCCCCGAGCTCAACGCGCCGACCGTCGTCATCCTGACCGAGAGCCCCGGCCTCGCCGCCGACGAGGTCGAGCAATACGTCACGCTGCCGCTCGAGACCTCGGTGCGCGGCCTGCCGGCGGTGCGCCGCGTGCGCAGCGCCAGCGCCATCGGCCTGTCGCTGCTGTGGGTCGAGTTCGACTGGGGCGAGGACATCTACCGCGCCCGCACGCTGGTCGCCGAGAAGCTCGCCGCCGCGCGCGAACTGCTGCCGGCGGACGCCGACGCGCAGATCACGCCGATCACGTCGATCACCGGCGAGATCATGCTGCTGTCGGTGTCGTCGCCCGACCGGAGCCGCACGCCGATGGAGCTGCGCACCTACGCCGAGTTCGAGCTGCGCAACCAGCTGATGGCGGTGCCCGGCATCGCCCAGGTGGTCGCGATCGGCGGCGAACTCGCCGAATACCAGGTGCTGGTGCGGCAGCAGGACCTGCAGACCTACGACCTCTCGCTCGACGACGTGGTGACGGCGGCGCGCAGCGCGCACACCACCGCCGGCGCCGGCTACCTGACCGACGCCTTTGGGCTCGAGCTGCCGGTGCGCCAGTCCGGCCGCGTCACCTCGGTGCAGGACATCCGCGACACGGTGATCCGCCGCGACGGCGCGCATCCGGTCACGATCGGCCACGTCGCCGAGGTGCAGCTCGGCGCGACCCCGCCGCGCGGCACCGCCACCGAAGCGGCGCAGCGCGCGGTCGTGCTGTCGGTGCAGAAGTCGCCGGGCACCAACACGCTGCAGCTGACCGCGGCGATCGACGCGCAGCTCGAGCAGCTGCGCAGCACGCTGCCGAGCGGCGTCGTGCTCAACCCGCACGTCGTGCGGCAGTCGGACTTCATCGAGCGCTCGCTCGACAACCTGCTGGCGGTGCTGCGCGACGCGGCGATCTTCGTCGCCGTGATCCTGGTGCTGTTCCTGCTCGACTTCCGCACCACGCTGATCACGCTGACGGCGCTGCCGCTGAGCCTCGGCGTCGCCTTCCTGGTGCTGTGGGCCGCCGGTCTGACCATCAACGTGATGACCCTCGGCGGCCTCGCGGTGGCGATCGGCGAGCTGGTCGACGACGCGATCATCGACGTCGAGAACGTCTTCCGCCGCCTGCGCGAGAACGCCGCGCTGCCCGCCGCCGAGCGCCGCAGCGTCGTGCAGGTGGTGTTCGCCGCCAGCAACGAGATCCGCAGCTCGGTGGTGTTCGCCACCGTCATCATCTGCATGGTGTTCGTGCCGCTGCTGTTCCTGCAGGGGCTCGAAGGGCGCTTCTTCCGCCCGCTCGGCATCTCCTACATCGTCGCCACGCTGGCCTCGCTGGTCACCGCGTTGACGGTGACGCCGATGCTGTGTCGCGCGCTGCTCGGCCGCGTCACCGGCGGCGACACGAAGCACGGCCACGACGGCTTCCTGGTGCGCTGGCTGAAGGCCCGCTACCGACCGACGCTGGAGCTGGTCATGCGGCGCGGCCGCGTGGTGCTGGCCGGCTCGGCGCTGGCGACCGTGCTGAGCCTCGGCATCGCCTCGACCTTCGGCTCGAGCTTCCTGCCGGAGTTCCACGAAGGCACCTTCACGGTGTTCGTCATGGCCCCGCCCGGCACCTCGCTGATCGAGAGCGACCGGCTGGCCAGCGGCATCGAGCGGCAGCTCTGCGCGGTCGAAGGCGTGCGTTCGGTGGTGCGCCGCACCGGCCGCGCCGAACGCGACGAACACGCCGAGCCGGTCAGCAGCTCGGAGATCGAGGTCTCGGTGCTGCCCGACCGTGACAAGCGCGCCGTGCGCGCGGCGATCGACAAGGTGCTGGCCAGCGTGCCGGGCGTCGTCACCAGCGTCGGCCAGCCGATCGAGCACCGCCTGTCGCACGTGCTGTCCGGCACGCCGGCGGCGATCGCGGTGGTCGCGCACGGCGACGACCTCGCCGTGCTGCGCCGCGTCGCCAAGCAGCTCGAAGGCGCCCTGCGCGGCGTTCCCGGCACGCGCGACGTCACCGCCAACCGCGAAGTGATGATCACCTCGCTGCCGATCCGCTACCGCCCGGCGGCGCTGTCGGCCGCCGGCCTGTCGCCGCGCGCCGCCGCCGAGCAGGTGCAGACGGCGCTGGCCGGCACCGAGGTCACGGAGGTCCAGGACGGGCTGCGGCGCA
Organism: Planctomycetota bacterium; assembly: GCA_020638735.1. Lineage (GTDB taxonomy): Bacteria > Planctomycetota > UBA1135 > UBA1135 > UBA2386. Next base: position 815,055 of record JACKHZ010000009.1, read on the forward strand.
TCGCGCTGGTGGTGCGCCTGCACCCCGACGAACGCCGCGACCTCGCCGCCGTCGGCGACCTGGTGCTGCGCGGCATGGACGGCGCGCTGGTGCGGCTCGAGGACGTCGCCGACGTCGGCCTCGAGCGCTCCTCCAACCTGATCGCCCGCGAGAACGGCCGCCGCAAGGCCGTCGTCTCGTGCAACGTCGCCGACGGCTACAACCTCGGCCAGGTCGCCGCGGCGGTGCGCGCCGTCGCCGAACCGATCGTCACCGCCGCCGGCTGTCAGCTGAACGTCGGCGGCCAGTTCGAGGCGCAGCAGTCGGCCAGCCGCACGATCCTGTGGATGGGCGCCCTGGTGGTGCTGGTGATGCTGATGCTGATCCACACCGCGCTCGGCTCGCTGCGCGCGGCGCTGCTGGTGATGGTCAACCTGCCGCTGTCGCTGATCGGCGGCATCGCCGCGATCTACCTGACCGAGTCGCCGTCGCTGATCGGCAACACGCTGGCGCTGTTCGGCCTCGGCGGCGACCGCTACCAGGCGCCGGTGATCTCGATCGCCAGCATGGTCGGCTTCATCACGCTGTTCGGCATCGCGGTGCGCAACGGCATCCTGCTGGTGCGCCGCTACCTCGACCTGCTCGAACAGGGCACGCCGCTCGGCGACGCGATCGTCGCCGGCTCGATGGACCGCCTGGTGCCGATCCTGATGACCGCGCTGACCGCCGCGCTCGGCCTGCTGCCGATCGTGTTCGCCGCGGGCGAGCCGGGCAGCGAGATCCTGGCGCCGCTGTCGGTGGTCGTGCTCGGCGGCCTGTTGTCGTCTACCTTCCTCAACCTGGTCGTCGTTCCGGCCGGGTTCTTCCTGTTGTTCCGCGGCCATGTGCCGTCCCCCTCCTCGCTGTCCGAGGTCCTCGAATGATGAAGAAGCTCCTTTGCACGCTGTCCTGTTCGCTCGCGCTGCTGCTGCCGGCCTGCGGTGGCCATGATCACGACCACGGCGGCGGCACCGGCGAGACCGGCAAGACGGCCGGCGGCGACGCGCACGGCGCGCGCCACGAGTGCGGCAAGCTGACCCTCGCCGGCTTCGAGTTCACCGCGGTGGTGCTCGGCGACGTCGCGCCGGGCAAGGAGGCCGTCGCCCAGGCCGAGTTCGCCGGCGACGCGCTGCCGAAGACGGTGCGCGCCTGGATCGGCGTCGAGAGCGGCGAAGGCTCGGTCAAGGAGCGCCTGGGCAAGGACGGCGCCCACGCGATGCACGCGCACTTCTCGGCGCCAAAGGACTTCGCCGCCGACAGCAAGCTGTGGTTCGAGGTCGAGCACGACGGCAAGACCGAACGCGGCGGCGTCGCCTTCCGGTGAGGCGCGGCGGTTGGTGGCGATGGCCGACGGCGGCCGCGGCGGCGTTGCGCCGCGAGGTGCGGTAGGCTCCGCGCCGTGAGTACACCACGCCGCGCAGACCGACCTGGGGCAACCTCATACCTGCTGACCGCAGCGCTGTCGGCGGCGATCGGCGGCGTGATCGGCTTCTCGATGCAATCGGGGCCGCCGCTGCCCGATCCGTCGCACGACGCCAGCCT